>NZ_JAFIBO010000001.1:5505000-6008248 GCF_017833055.1 Pseudomonas sp. PvP100 | reverse complement strand
TGACTGCCTCATCAGCCCGGCTTCCTGCAGTACATCGCGAATCTTCTTTTCAACGAGCGCCTCAAATCGTTTCATCGAGTTGACCTGATTGGCGAACGCTGTTCTCAGAAAAGGCTCGTTGGTCCAGCTTTGTACCAGGCCAGTACGAGCCTGAACCAAGGCTGCACGACGTCGGAACAGGCTCAGAAGCTGCCGATAAAGCGGGCTCGCAGGTATCCAGGGCCGCAACTCATCAAGTTCGTTTTTCAGGTATCGGGCCAACAAACGAGCATCTTGGGCATCGGTTTTGGCGCGTATGTTGACGCCTTTACGGTAATGACTGAGCTGATAGCCATCCACCATATAAACGTCACAGCCTGCTTCGTGGGCGGCATCCGCGAGCAGGACGTGATAGACGTTAGTGGCTTCGATGGCGATGGCGCAGCTGCTCGCCAAGGCCTTCAGCCATTGGGTGATGGCGACTTTGGTATTGGGGATTGCCTCAAGTCGATCATATTGATCGTGGTAGATCACCAGCTCATTCTTGGCGACATCTACACCGATGATCGGTTTTTCCAGAGTAACCCGCATTGCCATAACGCCTCCTCGGGGATAAGGTTTACAGACTTGAAGGGGCCACCCAGAGGCGCAGGCTTGTTTCTATCGTAGGTTGTGAGCCTTAAGCATTCTTTATCGGCGCTTGGGTGAAAGGAGGAGGGGTGAAATCTCCTACGGGTCTGTACTGCGCGAACAGTCAGAAGCGAACTAAGTCCCTCCTCCTCCCTTCAAGTCTTACCATACAAGCGAACTTGTTCGCGAAAGCGCTATTCCTGACGCAGGAAATGCATCGACTGCACCGCCCTCTTCGCGAACAAGTTCGCCTCTACAAAAGCTCGCGGATAACCTGCAGGAGCGAACTTGTTCGCGAAAGCGCTATTTCTGACGCAGGAAATGCATCGACTGCACCGCCCTCTTCGCGAACAAGTTCGCCTCTACAAAAGCTCGCGGATAACCTGTAGGAGCGAACTTGTTCGCGAAAGCGCTATTCCTGACGCAGGAAATGCATCGACTGCACCGCCCTCTTCGCGAACAAGTTCGCTCCTACAAAAGCTCGCGGATAACCTGTAGGAGCGAACTTGTTCGCGAAAGCGCTATTCCTGACGCAGGAAATGCATCGACTGCACCGCCCTTTTCGCGAACAAGTTCGCTCCTACAAAAGCTCGCGGATAACCTGCAGGAGAACTTGTTCGCGAAAGCGCTATTCCTGACGCAGGAAATGCATCGACTGCACCGCCCTCTTCGCGAACAAGTTCGCCTCTACAAAAGCTCACGGATAACCTGCAGGAGCGAACTTGTTCGCGAAAGCGCCATTCCTGACGCAGGAAATGCATCGACTGCACCGCCCTCTTCGCGAACAAGTTCGCTCCTACAAAAGCTCGCGGATAACCTGTAGGAGCGAACTTGTTCGCGAAAGCGCTATTCCTGACGCAGGAAATGCATCGACTGCACCGCCCTCTTCGCGAACAAGTTCGCTTCTACAAAAGCTCGCGGATAACCTGCAGGAGCGAACTTGTTCGCGAAAGCGCTATTCCTGACGCAGGAAATGCATCGACTGCACCACCCTCTTCGCGAACAAGTTCGCTCCTACAAAAGCTCGCGGATAATCTGCAGGAGCGAACTTGTTCGCGAAAGCGCCATTCCTGACGCAGGAAATGCATCGACTCCTTCGCGAACAAGTTCGCGGCTACAAGGCCATCGGAACATCAGCGTGCTTCGCCCACTGTCCACATCAGGCCGCTGGCTCGGGCGCGCTCGTCACAGAGGCCGAGCACCACACGGCGCTCGTCGTTGCTCATGCGGCTCCAGCGGGTGATTTCGGTGACGGTTCGCTGGCAACCGGTGCATATATCCTGCTCATCCAGTGCACAAATACTTACACATGGGGAACGGACCGGTTTTTCGATCGGGGTATCAGTGCTCATCACTCTTCCTGCACCGCCAGGTCACGGGCGTAACGCTGGGCAATGTGTACGTAATGGGCTGCGCTGGCTTCCAGCATCTTCTTCTGCACGTCGGTGAGTTCGCGCACCACTTTACCCGGTGTGCCCATGACCAGCGAGCCATCAGGAATGACCTTGTTTTCCCCGATCAGCGAATTGGCGCCGATGATGCAGTATTTGCCGATCTTCGCCCCGTTGAGGATGACCGCATTGATACCGATCAGGCTGTAATCATCAACGCTGCAGCCATGCAGCATGGCGTTGTGGCCGATGGTCACGCCTTTGCCGATACTCAGCGGCGACCCCATGTCGGTGTGCATGACTGTACCGTCCTGCACATTACTGTTTTCACCAATGTGAATCAGCTCGTTGTCGCCCCGCAATACCGCGTTGAACCACACACTTGCGCCGGCCTCGAGCCTGACATTGCCGATCAGCGTTGCATTGGGAGCCACCCAGCTCTGCGGATCGGTCTGGACACGGGATTCTCCCAGGCGAAATTTCATGCAGCCTCCTCGGGCGGGTCGTACTCATGGGGACGAACTATAAACAGTGACGGTTAAGGTGCCAGCGGCTCAGATCGTCGACCGTTCGGGCGGATGATGCAGGCTGATTCTGGTGTCGTACAGCACGTTGACCAGCTCGACGATCATGATCGCGGTAAGCCCCCAGATCTTGTATTCACCGTAACGGTAACTGGGCACGTACCAGCTGCGACCCTCGTAATCGATGCGGTGAGTATGCTCGCGCGTGTCCTGACGAAAGAATTCCAGCGGCACGCTGAATACTGCAGCGATCTCGCCGTCATTGGGCTGGTATTCGACGAAGTCAGGTATCACCCCCACGTAAGGCGTGACCTTGATACCGTGCTTGGAGATCAGTGGACTCAATGGCCCGATCACCTCGACCAGCCCGGGAGGCAGGCCGATTTCCTCCTCGGCTTCGCGCAACGCAGTGAAAATCAGATCGGGGTCGCCGGGGTCGCGCCGGCCACCCGGAAACGCCACCTCACCGCCATGCGTCGACAGGCCACTGGCGCGCAGGGTCAGAATCAGCTCGGGTTGCTCGCTGCGGGTAATCGGCACCAGAACAGCCGCCTCGGGGAATTGTCGATCCGAGTCGAGGGTTTCTGGCGTGTGCCTGACTACACGGCGAAGTAGCTCATCCAGCATGGGAAATCTCGATCTGTTGCCTGTCTGGCATCATGCACCAAAGCAACGCTGCGCCCAAGCCCTTGTAGGACAACTCCTGTCACACAGAGGGTTGCCGAGCCGCTGCACGACAGGCCAAGATAGCGACTGCGTTCACTATCGACTGATCCCATGAAATTTTGCAGCCAGTGCGGCAACCCTGTTATCCAGCGCATTCCCGAAGGCGACAGCCGTTTGCGCTATGTCTGCGAGCATTGCCACACCGTTCATTACCAGAACCCGAACATCGTTGCGGGCTGTCTGGTGACGCTGGGCGGCAAAGTGCTGCTGTGTCGCAGGGCCATCGAGCCGCGTCTGGGTTTCTGGACGCTGCCGGCGGGTTTCATGGAAAACGGCGAAACCATCGAACAGGCTGCACGGCGCGAAACCATGGAGGAAGCCTGCGCCACCCTGAGCGAACTGCATCTGTACACCTTGATCGACGTGCCGCATATCAATCAGGTGCATGTGTTCTATCGTGGAGAGATGGCGAATGAGGCATTCGCCGCAGGCATCGAGAGCCTGGAGGTGCAGTTATTCGACGAAGCAGACATTCCATGGTCGGACCTGGCTTTCATGACAGTCGGGCGTACCCTAGAATACTTCTTCGCGGATCGGCGTCGCCAGGCCTACCCGGTTCACACCAGCGCCCTTCCCCCGTCACGTCCGTTGCTGCACACCTGAACGCCAGGGTCGCACACAACATCGGCGCTTTTTGTCAAAGAAGTATCTTCAGGGAAATTGTAATGCGCTGGTTGCTCGCCCTCTTTTGCATGTCGTTCATGCCGCTTTCGCAGGCCGCGTTTACTCAAACCATCGTGCCCAAGGGCAGCGAACAGAAAATCATCAATAACAAGGTCATCAATACCGAGAGTATCGCCAGCAAGCCGATCGATAAGGTGCTGGTGCTCAAGTCAGCGCGCCAATTGCAGTTGATCAGCGGTGGTGAGGCCTTGAAGACCTACCGAATCTCGCTGGGCAAGAACCCCAAGGGCACCAAGCTGCAGGAAGGCGACCAGCGCACGCCGGAAGGTTTCTACTGGCTCGACTGGCGCAAACCCAGCAATAACTACAACCTGTCGATGCACATTTCCTACCCGAATGTCTCGGACTCGGCACGCGCACGCTCCGAGGGCGTGAAACCGGGCAGCATGATCATGCTTCATGGCACACCGGTGGATGAAGAGTATCCGGAATGGTATTTCCACACGCTGGACTGGACCAACGGCTGCATTGCGCTGAAGAACAACGACATGCGGGAAATATGGGATCTGGTGAAAGACGGGACGATGATCGAAATTCGACCTTGAATGTGCGGCGTTGCGCATTCGCGAGCAAGCTCGCTCCCACAAGATTTATGTACAAGTCTGAGTGCGTAGCATTGGCACGATAGTTACAGGATGATTATCGTCCCCACGCTCCAGCGTGGTGACGCATTTCCGGACGCTCTGCGTCCAGCTTCAGAACTCTGCCAGCCGCCAGACTTCATAAGCAGGCGTTTCGTAAGGATGGCTCTGCTTGAGCGCCACCACCACGTGCTGAATCAGCTCGTCAGCGACAACAAGCTCAACCTTCCACTCTTCCACCGACTCGACCACACCGCCCTGCCCGATAAATGGCTGACTGCCATCCAGCGGGCGGAACTGACCCTGGCCGAGCACTTGCCACGAGCAGTGATCGTAAGCGCCGATTCGCCCTGCACCAGCAGCGAATATGGCGTTCTTGACCTCGTCCACATGGCTCGGTGGAACGAAGAAGGCGAGCTTGTACACGCGCCTTAGTTAACCCAGGCCCGCGCGTTGCGGAACATGCGCATCCAGGCAGCGTCCTCGTTCCAGTCCTCGGGACGCCACGAGTTCTGCACGGCACGGAATACACGCTCCGGGTGCGGCATCATGATGGTCACACGACCGTCGAGGGTGGTCATGCCGCCGATACCGCGTGGCGAGCCATTCGGGTTGGC
Organism: Pseudomonas sp. PvP100; assembly: GCF_017833055.1. NCBI lineage: Bacteria > Pseudomonadati > Pseudomonadota > Gammaproteobacteria > Pseudomonadales > Pseudomonadaceae > Pseudomonas > Pseudomonas sp. PvP100. The sequence continues at coordinate 6,003,116 of NZ_JAFIBO010000001.1, read as the reverse complement.
CGGGTAGGTTTCAGTGACCTTGCCGTGGTTATCGACAAAGCGCAGTGCCACGGTGCCGGACACGTCCGCCTCGAGCAGTGCGTCGTCATTGCGGAACTCCGCGTGCCCTTCGCCATGCGCGATGGCGATCGGCATGCGCGAACCGGCCATGCCCTGCAGGAAAATCGACGCCGACTCCTGAACCTGAACCATGGCCACGCGCGCTTCGAACTGCTCGGAGCGGTTACGCACGAAATGCGGCCAGAACTCGCTGCCCGGAATCAGCTCGTGCAGGTTGGACAGCATCTGGCAACCGTTGCACACGCCAAGCGTGAAGCTGTCGGAGCGCTCGAAGAAGCCCTGGAATGCATCACGCGCGCGGCTGTTGAACAATGCCGACTTGGCCCAGCCTTCGCCGGCGCCCAGTACGTCACCGTAAGAGAAGCCACCGCAGGCGACCATACCCTTGAAGTCGTTCAGGTCGACACGACCAGCAAGGATATCGCTCATGTGCACGTCGATTGCGTTGAAGCCGGCACGATCAAAGGCTGCCGCCATCTCGACCTGACCGTTGACACCCTGCTCGCGCAGAACGGCAACCTGAGGACGAACACCCGTCTTGATGTACGGCGCGGCGATATCTTCATTGACGTCGAAGCCCAGCTTGACGGTCAGGCCCGGGTTGTCTTCTTCCAGCAGCGCATCGAATTCCTGATCCGCGCATTCGGCGTTGTCACGCAGGCGCTGGATCTGATAGCTGGTCTCGGCCCACTGACGTTGCAACAGACGGCGCTGGCCACTGAATACCGGCTCGCCATGGAAGCTGATCGACACTTCATCGTTGTTGATCGGCTGACCGATCACTGCCACGCAGTCTTCCAGACCAGCCGCGCTGAATTGCGCCAGCACCAGTGGAGTAGCGTCCTGACGTACCTGGATGACCGCGCCCAGTTCTTCGTTGAAGAGGATCGCGCTCAGTTCGGAGACGTTGTCGGCAACACCGTCGAGGTGCAGGTTCAGACCGCAGTGACCGGCGAAAGCCATTTCCAGCGTGCTGACCAGCAGACCACCGTCGGAACGGTCGTGATAGGACAGGATATGACCGTCGGAATTGAGGCCCTGAATCACCGCGAAGAAGGCCTTGAGGTCTTCAGCGTCGTCGACGTCCGGAGCGACGCGGCCGAGCTTGCCGTGAGTCTGCGCAAGAATCGAGGCGCCCATGCGGTTCTGGCCACGCCCCAGATCTATCAGGATCAGGTCGGTGATGCCCTTGTCCATGCGCAGCTCGGGCGTCAGGGTCTGACGGATGTCGACCACTGGCGCAAAGCCCGTCACGATCAATGACAGCGGCGAGGTCACGCTCTTTTCGGTGCCCTCGTCGCTCCAGCGGGTCTTCATGGACATCGAGTCCTTGCCCACTGGAATGGTGATCCCCAGTTCCGGACACAGCTCCATGCCGACCGCTTTCACGGTGTCATAAAGACGCGCGTCTTCTCCAGGGTGACCAGCCGCCGACATCCAGTTGGCCGACAGTTTGATGTCAGAAAGCTTTTCAATACGCGAGGCCGCGATGTTGGTCAGCGTTTCGCCGATCGCCATACGGCCCGAAGCCGGAGCATCCAGCAACGCCAGCGGAGTCCGCTCGCCCATCGCCATGGCTTCGCCGGTGTTGACGTCGAAGCTGGTGGCGGTGACGGCGCAGTCAGCCACAGGCACCTGCCATGGACCGACCATCTGATCGCGAGCAACCAGGCCGGTAATGCTGCGGTCACCGATGGTGATCAGGAAGCTTTTGCTGGCGACGGCCGGGTGGCGCAATACGCGCTGCACACTTTCTTCGATGTCCAGCGTGCTCGGGTCGAAATCATCGCCGATCTCTTCTTCTCTGGCGACCGAGCGGTGCATGCGCGGCGCCTTGCCCAGCAGGACTTCCAGCGGCATGTCTACCGGACTGTTACCGAAATGACTGTCGGTGACGGTCAGTTGCGGCTCTGCAGTGGCTTCGCCGACAACCGCAAACGGGCAGCGCTCGCGCTCGCAGATAGCCTTGAAGCGCTCGAAGTCTTCGACGCCCACGGCCAGCACGTAACGTTCCTGGGATTCGTTGCTCCAGATTTCCAGCGGGGCCATGCCCGGCTCGTCATTCGGTACGTTACGCAGTTCGAAACGTCCGCCGCGGTCGCCATCGTTGACCAGTTCGGGGAAGGCGTTGGACAGACCACCGGCACCCACGTCGTGGATGAAGCTGATCGGGTTACGGTCGCCCAACTGCCAGCAGCGGTCGATGACTTCCTGGCAACGACGCTCCATCTCGGGGTTTTCACGCTGAACCGAAGCGAAATCCAGGTCTGCAGAACTGGTGCCGGTCGCCATTGAGGAAGCCGCCCCGCCACCCAGGCCGATCAGCATCGCCGGGCCACCCAACACGATCAGCTTGGAACCTACAGTGATCTCGCCCTTCTGGACGTGATCTTCGCGGATATTGCCCATACCGCCCGCCAGCATGATCGGCTTGTGGTAACCACGAACCTCGTCACCGTGCGGCGTAGTGATGGACTGCTCGAAGGTACGGAAATAGCCGGTCAGCGCCGGGCGACCGAATTCGTTGTTGAACGCCGCGCCACCCAGCGGGCCTTCAATCATGATGTCCAGCGCAGTCACGATGCGCTCGGGCTTGCCGTACGGCACTTCCCAAGGCTGTACGAAACCGGGGATCTGCAGGTTGGAGACGGTGAAACCGGTCAGCCCCGCCTTGGGCTTGGCACCGCGACCGGTCGCACCTTCGTCGCGAATCTCGCCGCCGGAGCCAGTCGCCGCGCCAGGAAACGGCGCAATGGCGGTCGGGTGGTTGTGGGTCTCGACCTTCATCAGAATATGCACCGGCTCCTGAACCGCGCCGTACTGACGGGTTTCAGGGTCCGGGAAGAAGCGACCGGCGACGTTGCCGACGATCACCGAAGCGTTGTCCTTGTAAGCGGACAGCACGCCTTCGCTGTGCATCTGGTAGGTGTTCTTGATCATGCCGAACAGGCTTTTTTCCTGGCTCTGGCCGTCGATGTCCCAACTGGCGTTGAAAATCTTGTGGCGGCAGTGCTCGGAGTTCGCCTGGGCAAACATCATCAGCTCGATGTCGTGCGGGTTGCGCCCCAGACCATTGAAGCTGGTGATCAGGTAATCGATTTCATCTTCGGCGAGAGCCAGGCCCAGCTCGACGTTGGCTTTTTCCAGCGCCGCGCGGCCGCCACCCAGAATGTCCACCGCGGTCAGCGGCTTGGGCTGGGCGTGGCTGAACAGGTTGGCAGCCTGCTCGAGGTCGCCCAATACCAGTTGCGTCATGCGGTCGTGCAGGCTGTCGGCGATTACCTGAGCCTCGGTCTCGTTGAACTGGCCTTCTACATAGAAGGCAATCCCGCGCTCGAGGCGCTGGATTTTGCTCAGGCCGCAATTGCGAGCGATGTCGCTGGCCTTGCTCGACCAGGGTGAAATGGTGCCAAAACGCGGCAACACCAGAAACAGACGGCCGCTCGGCTCTTGAACCGGCACGCTGGGGCCGTATTTCAGGAGACGGTCGAGAACCTGCTGTTCTTCGCTGGTCAGAACGTCGTTGACGTCAGCGAAGTGAGCGAATTCGGCGTACAAGCCACTGACAGCTGAAACTTTTTGTTTCAGTTGTTCTAGTAATTTGCTGTGGCGGAAAGCAGAAAGGGCAGGAGCACCGCGCAGGATCAACATCTTCGGGACAGCCTCGAGAAGGGGGTGTGCTTTGAGGCCGCATATTCTAGCCTAAACCGGGCATTTGATCACCCAAAACGGCGGCATCCGCTGCGCCCGAATGTCGCCCCAGGCAAAAAAACTCCGGAAATGCCGGTAAAAGCCCCTCGCCTATCAGACGCAAGCTTCACTGTCGAGATATGGCGCCCGGTGCGCTTTGCGTATACTGCACCGATGTTCTTCAAACCAGACTTCCGCCCACGTTGCGCCAAATGGCTCATCGCAACCGGACTCTTCCTGATGCTCGGCGCCTGTGTGGAAAAACCCACCACACTGGAGCGAGTCAAGGAGGACGGCGTACTGCGGGTGATCACTCGCAACAGCCCGGCGACTTATTTCCAGGATCGCAACGGTGAAACCGGCTTCGAATACGAGCTGGTCAAGCGTTTTGCCAAGGACCTGGGCGTCGAATTGAAGATAGAAACGGCTGACAATCTCGACGATCTTTTCGACCAGATGAACAAACCAGGCGGTCCGGTACTCGGTGCCGCCGGCCTGATCGAGACACCAAAGCGCAAATCGCAGGCGCGTTTCTCGCATTCTTATCTGGAAGTCACCCCTCAGGTGGTCTATCGCAACGGCCAGTCGCGGCCGACCGATCCCGGCGATCTGGTGGGCAAGCGCATCATGGTGCTCAAAGGCAGCGCGCATGCCGAGCAACTGGCGGCGCTGAAGGCGCAGAATCCCCGCATTGAATATGAAGAATCTGACGCGGTCGAGGTCGTTGATCTCCTGCGCATGGTCGACGAAGGCCAGCTCGACCTGACCCTGGTCGACTCCAATGAGCTGGCAATGAACCAGGTCTACTTCCAGAACGTGCGCGTCGCCTTCGACCTGGGCGAAGCGCGCGCGCAGCGCTGGGCCGTCGCGCCGGGTGAAGACAACAGCCTGCTCAACGAAATCAACGCCTACCTCGACAAGGTCGAAAAGAACGGCACGCTGCAACGCCTGAAAGACCGCTACTACGGTCACGTCGATGTACTCGGTTATGTGGGTGCCTACACCTTTGCCCAGCACCTTCAGGAACGCCTGCCCAAATACGAAAAACACTTCCAGACATCGGCCAAGAAAGAACAGGTCGACTGGAGACTGCTGGCCGCCATTGGCTATCAGGAATCGATGTGGCAGCCAACCGTGACCTCGAAAACCGGCGTGCGCGGCCTGATGATGCTCACCCAGAACACCGCGCAAGCCATGGGTGTATCCAACCGGCTGGACGCGCGCCAGAGCATTCAGGGCGGGGCAAAGTACTTTGCCTACATAAAGGATCAACTGGACGACTCAATTAAAGAGCCGGATCGCACTTGGCTAGCTCTCGCTTCCTACAACATTGGCAGCGGTCACCTGGAAGATGCGCGCAAATTGGCCCAGAACGAGGGGCTGAATCCTGATAAATGGCTCGACGTGAAAAAAATGCTGCCGCGTCTGGCACAGAAGAAGTGGTACAGCAAAACGCGTTACGGCTATGCCCGAGGCGGTGAGCCGGTGCATTTCGTGGCCAACATTCGCCGTTATTACGACATTCTGACCTGGGTGACGCAGCCCCAGCTTGAAGGCAGTCAGGTCGCCGACGGCAACCTGCATGTTCCTGGCGTCGACAAGACCCAACCGCCCGTCCCGCCAGCCTCTCCCGTCCCCTCGTCCAGCAATAGCACGGACGAATCTGCGCTCTAAACGTTGCCTTGGCCTTTGCCAGCGTCCTTAGCTGCCCGTCGCATCCTGAAAAACTCGCTCAACATCGTCCCGCACTCCTCGCCCAGCACTCCGCCTTCGAACAGCACGCGGTGATTGAGAAATGCCTGACTGAAAAACTGCCCTTGGCTCTGCACGATGCCCGCCTTGGGTTCGAGCGCTCCGTAGACCACACGCGCCACCCGTGAGTGCACGATCAGCCCCGCACACATGCTGCACGGCTCCAGCGTCACGTAGAGCGTGCTGCCTGGCAGGCGATAATTGTCCAGCGCCTTGGCGGCGTCACGAATCGCGACCATTTCGGCATGCGCGCTGGGGTCGCTGCCGCTGATCGGGCAGTTGTAACCACGACCGATGATCTCGCCGTTCTGCACCACCACTGCCCCGACTGGCACTTCACCCAACAGCGCGCCTTGCGAGGCGAGCGCCAGCGCCTCGCGCATGAAGTACTGATCATTGCTGCGGTCGATGATCTGCGGTTGCCGCATCATGCCACCTCGATGGCGGCCATCAAGCCGGTTTCCATGTGATCGATCACGTGGCAATGGAACATCCATACACCGGGGTTATCCGCCACCAGCGCCACTCGCGCCCGCTCGTTACGACCCAGCAAGAAGGTGTCGGTAAAGTACGGGATGATCTTGCGCCGATTGGAGGCGATCACCTTGAAACTCATGCCGTGCAAATGAATCGGGTGCTGATACTGAGTCATGTTCTTCAGTTCGAAGATATAGCTCTTGCCCAGCTTCAACCTGGCGATAGGCCGATCGGCGCAGGTCTTGTCGGTAATGTCCCACGCTTCGCCATTGATCTGCCACAGGCTCGGCGGCTTGCCATTGTCGGTGTTGACCGACATCGAGCCCACCCACTCGAAGTTGAAATTGATCTTCTCGGCGTTTTCCATATCAGGCTCGGCCACCGGATTGGCCGGCAGCTCGGGCGGCCACTGGCCAGGTGCGTCATTATTGGCGACCGAGCGGAACGTACCCAGGCGCACCGGGCCGTTACGCAGCGAGATCTCCTCGCCCGCCGGCGGAGCCTTGATTGCCAGACAGATGCGCATGCCCGGCCCCAGCCAGTATTCGTCGCCGAAGGGACGCGGTTTCACCGGGTTGCCATCCAGCGCATAGATCTGCGCCTCGGCGTCCGGCAGGTTGAGTCGATAGGTCACGGTATTGTCGAGATTGAGCAAGCGCACGCGAGTGATCTGCCCGGCAGGCAACTCAATCACCGCCTGCGCAATGCCGTTCAACGTTGAAAGCCGCCCCGCCGTGCCCTCACGCGCCGCTTCGCGCAGCACGCTGAACTCGGTGAACGCACCCACTTCGTCCACATGCCAGCTTTTCAGACTGACCGTGCGCTCATGGGCAAAACCGGTCGGCTCGCGTTCTTCGACAATCAGCGGCCCGACCAGACCGCGGCCCAGCTCTTCACTGCTGCTGACGTGCGGGTGATACCAGTAGCTACCGGCGTCCGGCACACGGAATTTGTAATCGAAGTATTCACCCGGCTTGACCGGCAACTGCGACACATACGGCACGCCATCCATTTCCAGCGGCAAGCGAATGCCATGCCAGTGAATGGTCGTCTCGACCGGCAACTGATTGATGAAACGCAGCCGCAGCCACTCACCCTGCCGCACGCGCAACTCCGTGCCCGGCGCAGAACCGCCGAAGGCCCAGGCAGGCGTCTTGTGGCCAGGCACCAACTCCACATCCAGCGGCGCGGCGATCAGCACAAAGTCCGTACCAGCTTCAGACTCGCGACGCCCCATCCAGTAACGCGAAGCACCACCCGCGCCTAGGCCGACTACGGCCAGACCGGCGATGCCTGTAAGGATTTGACGACGGGTAAAGGACATGAACGGCACAACCTCGAAAACGACGACTGAGCGCATCTGCGAGCAAATGCGAGGGGCGAATACGATACACCTGCATTTGCGTAAAGATAAGGGTGGATACCACAAGGCGTAAAAAAGCCGGGCAAGGCAGTGACGCCCGCTCCGGCTTTTTGCATCAATCAACCGCTATGCCTGGCTCACCCGCTCAAGCCATTCGATATAGGCCGGCTCTGTATCAGGCGGAAGATTGGCGCGGTAGTCCTCCAGCTCTGCCTGCATGCCGAACACTTTCCATACCAACGGTGCAAGGCGCCATGCCGGGCTGTTTGCCCGTTCCAGTTCGCTCAGCACTTGCAGGCATCGTTGCTGGTGCTCGGCCACTGTCTCCGACTTGTAACCGAGCGCCTTTCCCAGCCCTGAGATGTACATCAGTTTTGCGGTTTCCATCTCAGGCCACTGGAGCGCCATATTCAGGGGCCATTCGAGCATGGCCCGCTCACCCCACATTGACGACTTGGGCAAATGGTCGTTCGCAAGCAACGTCAGCATGAATGATTGGCCCAACTGGGTCAGATACACCGGCAAAACCTCGGCTGCAGGCTGCTGGTAAAACACATCCAGCGGCTGCTCACGCTTGAGTCCGATACCGGCCAGCAAGCGCTGTTGAAGATCAAGTACCAGCGCACCAAGTTCTGCCTTGCCTGCACTACCGTTTTCAACGGTTTGCCGGGTGCGGGTCGCACAATTCCATAGGCTCAGTGAAATCCGCCACTGGGCCTGATCGCCCTCACCCGAACAACCCACTTCGCCCGTCACGAAATACTTCGTCGTTGGCGGGACGATATCGAACAGTGTGTTGCCGTCGACCTCAACCCCCGAAACAACCGGCCCCGCACCCTCCGCGACCTGAACATAACAATTGGCTACATAGTCGTTCCAGTAGTGAACCGACTCCGCCATGTAAAGAGGAATGGCACGCGTATAGCGCCCGACATCATCCTCGCGCTGCGATTCGGCAGGCTCTGCTTTCTCCATGATTTTGGACAAGGCGAAGAAACCGATTTCTGGCGCACCTTCCGGTTTTTGCGCGAAGAGCCAGTCAGCATTGCGCAAACCGTAGTGCCAGACCGGCTTGTTCAGCGCCAAGGTACTGATCGTCACGCTGGCAGGATCAATCGGAATGCCTTTGTCTTCCGGCCTGCGCACGTCCTCGAAAGCACGCGCAAACTGGTCAAGGTGACTTTTGATTGGCGCAAAGCCGAGTGCATACAAGCGAGTAAGCAACGCCTCGCCTTCATCCACCCTGCCCAATTCCTGATAGGCACGCAGCAAGTTGAGACCTGCCGTCGAATCATGTTTGTGCTCATCATAAGCAGGCCCGACAAGCTCGATGATCAGCGGAATGTGGCCATTGTTGCCCAAGTCACCCGATATCATCTGCAAGGCACTGCGGTCGAAATGACCGCCCGCCAGTACCTCTTCATACAACACACGCGCCTGCGCGACGTTCTGCTGCTGCAGGTAATGCCGCGCCATCCACAACTGCGCACGCCAACTGCCCGGCAACGCCGCTACAGTGCGTAGAGCATCGAGATAGGCGGCCTCACCGCCCCGTTCCTGCTGGATGCTCAGCCACCACAACAGGCCGTTTTCCTGATTCGGATCGGCCTCAACCGCCTGCCAAAGCGTTGCCTCTGCAACTGATTGATCACCACGCTCGGCAAACACCTTGGCCAGATTGGTCAGAATGATTCCCGACACGCCGACTTTAGCCAGCCCTTCGCGCAGCGTGGCTTCTGCAGCATCGAGCCGGGCGTTATGCATCAGCACGATGCCGTTCACCACATAACTGCGCTCGGGATTAGCGTCGATCTCGACCAGTCGTTCGGCGGCAGGCATCAGGTCAGTCGCAAATCCATCGTTGAGCCCCGAAACAATGAGGTTGTAAAGCTCGTCAGCATCACCCCACTGCTGTTTCAGATTGGGCAGGAACACCTTCTCGCGCCACTCGCTCCGAGTGATCTTCATCTCGCGCCCGTAACTGTCGTAGACGGTGATCAACTCGCCATCGTTAACTTCTGGCGGCGTTGTATCAGCAGGCGAGTTATCTGTTGAAGCTTGAGATTTCTTGCCGCTGAGGGCGGACAGAATGCGTTTGAACATAAATGGAGTCGCCGCGGTTTGGGGTTAATGGGCAAGTGGCGTCAGGTGCTTCAGGTCATAACGTGTGCGGAGGGTCAGCCTTTGAATTCGCCACTGAAGATATTGTGGCGTTTGGACCCGGTCAGGCTGGCACCCAGGGAGCAGCCGTCATAGCCTAGTACAGTTACAGCGGTCGACCTGCTCGCGCGATGCGCAATGCCCAGAGTTGGCCATGACAAAACGCTGGATGACACACCAAAGGATTATTGGCCGAGATGAGCACTATTTACGATCCGGACGCACGAACGGTCAGGCAAGTATCGACAGCGATATTCTTGCTCACCGGGACCTTTGGCGTCATGGGTCCAGTGAGCTTTTCAGGTGGCAGGTGGATTTACGGCTGCATCTGGTTACAGCGCGGGTTTCTTTTCTAGTAGACCCTTCACAGCGCTATGCGAAGGGCCTGCCCGTGATCAGTCTCGCACGAGCTTCAGCAGTCCGCCGTCATACCAGGAAAGAGCTAACGACCCGTCCTGTGCCAGGAAAAATGCCGGCGTTTCTTTATCAAAAGGACCCCAGCTTCCAGATTTGCATTCAACGCTATAGCGCACAGCTTTTTCGATGCCAAGCTTGTGGAGTTGCGGCTCCAGTTCAGCTCCAGTCATCGCCGGAAGCTCATGAAAAACAGGCCCCTTGCACACATCCTCCGTAGAGTCTGTGGACGCTTTCCATGCCAGCTGGTCGTGACTGAAGCTGAGACGTCGCCCCATAAAGCTCGGATCATCATCCCCCAGTGCCTGCACGCCCGAGTCTGATACCGCTACACCTGCAACATGCCAACTGCCGTAAAGCGCACTTTCTCCAGGCTGATCGTGCTTTGGGGCATCCATATTCGCTGCGCACCCTGTCAGCGACAACAGGATCAGGAAAGATGAACTGAGAGAAAATCGGGATTTCATGAACGGGGGTCCTTGGTTTTTGGGGATGTGAATATCGAATCTTTTTGCTGGGCTGCCCCTGCGTCGATGTGGGGGCTTGGGGCTTGGGGTGCCTTTGAGCGGATTTTCCTCGAACTTCAAGCCAGTTTCAAATGAGATGCTTTGGGGGTGGTAAGGAGCTGAGACGTCCGTCACGACGGCAGCCTCTTACGCGAAAGTGCTCATTGGGACGTATCACCAGCGGCTGACTTAGCGCTGATTCCTTTGCGTTCTCGGGCCGTTTGATAGATCCCATAAGCCCCAACCCTGATTGATTTTTGCCCAGCATGTAGCGTGAAGTTCGAGGTGGTGATTGGCGGAAGTGCCTTTATAGCTCACCTGTTAGAAATTGAGCGCGCCCCAGACCGAAACTCCAGTCTTCGTCACTGTTGATCACTATCGAAACCATGACGTCCTCTGCTGCGATGCCACAGTTGCGCTCCAATCCTTCTGCTATCAGGGCATAAAACCGCTTTTTCATCTCTGCTGGACGCGGCCTGCTAATGGCGGTGATGACAACGACTTTGTCGGACCGCGTAAATCCAAGCCCCGTATCCTGAATGATCAGTCGATTTCTTTTGTGTTCATTCAACACCTGGTATCGGTCACGTTCAGGAACCTGGAATGCGTTCACCATCGCGTCGTGGATCGCATCCAGCAACGTCTCGATTTCCTGATCCGAACGGCCCTCTATTACATCAATTTTCAGCAATGGCATTGATTGTCTCTCTACAGGAAGGTTGTGGATTTAGACGCTGAACGCATCTCTTCCACCAGGGTTTTGATCAATTCTGCTGCAGGGAGTGCGCGTGCGAGCGGCGCCCCTTGCCCGGCCCATTGAGCGGCAAAATCATGACAGCCTTTTAGAACAGCGGCGGCGTGCAGTGCTTTGGTCACATCATAAGCCAAGGGATATTCGGCTGGGACAGGGATCTGCTGTCCAGTGCTTTCCAGGTACAAACGATTCGCCAAGCCACGGGCAGGACGGCCGGATACATAGCTGGTTACTCGAGTTTCATGGGCTCTTGCGGAGATAAGCGCTGCGCGATGCTCGGGCGTAGCTGAGGACTCCGGACACAGGATAAAGGCGGTTCCCATTTGTACCCCTGCGGCTCCTAGTGCCAATGCTGCATTAATGCTTGCGCCGTCCATGATCCCACCGGCTGCGATCACCGGTAAGCGTATGTGCGTTGTCAGCATGCGGGTCAATGGGAACAACCCAAGCTCGTGGTCCTGATTGGGCGCATCGTCGAATACGCCACGGTGCCCACCTGCCTCATAGCCTTGCGCGACAATGGCATCTACGCCGGCCTTCTGAAGCATTTGTGCTTCTTTAAGCGTGGTGGCACAACCCAGCGTAACAATGCCCGCCTCTCGTAGCTCAGCTACCCAGGCCGAGTCGGGTGTGCCGAAGTGGAAGCTGACTACGGCGGGCCGCTCGGCTAACAGCACTTCAAGCATCACCCGGTCACTCAGAAAACTTTTATAAGTTTCGCGTATTTCTTGAGGAGGCGCTGCATCGAATTCGGAGAACCATTTTGCGGTATAGGCCAGCCAGGCATCATTCTGCGTATGGCTAAAACAGGCAGGTCTATGACAGAACATGTTCACGTTGAACGGTTGGTCAGTCAGTTCGCGCGTCTGTTTTATAAGGGCTCGTGCCTGATCCGGGGTGCTGGCGCCAAGGCCGATCGATCCCAGGGCTCCTGCGTTACTAACCTCGGCAGCAAGTACTGGAGTTGAAACGCCAACCATCGGCGCCTGAATAATGGGTAGTCGAACCCCTATGCTGGACCAGAAATTAGTGGTGTTCATTTAACTACCTGTCTGTCTGGAGTGGGGAAGGAAGTCGAACGGTCAGCAGTGTTGAGAGCAGTAGGCCAACGCCTACGGCGATCAGCAAAGTCAAATAGGCCAAAACAGGTTCGAACTCTAACCGCTTACCTGGATCCATGTGCGCTTAAAGGTCAGCGCAGATAGAGCTTGAAGCGCCGCACATCAGCAGCATTGTTGCCTGGTTAGACGTTTGCCTTACAACCTCACGCCAAGGCTTCTGCGGGACCGAAAAACTCATACCGGGCCTGATTCTCTGGTACTCCCAGATCCTTTAAGGCTCGTTTCATGAATGCCATGAATGGTTTGGGTCCCAGGAAATAAACGTCGACATCGCGGTCGGCCGGCAGCCATTGTTCAAGGTGAGTGATTAAGGGAAAGCCAATGGCGTCTGGCGTGTAGACCTCATGATCGGCTCGCTCTGCATAAACGACATGAGCCCTGAACAGCGGATAGCGTTGTTGCCAGCTTCGCAGGAGGTCTGAGAACGCATGCACCTGACCATTACGTGCATAGTGAATGAAGGTTACTGGTCGCTCCCCGGACTCCAGCGCTTGCTCGGCCATTGCCAACGTTGGCGTGATCCCGACGCCGCCGCTGATAAGTATCAGTGGCTTGATATGGTCGTTAAGCGTGAAATCCCCGGAGGGAGGAAACACATCGAGGGTGCTTCCCTCTTCCACATAATCATGCAGATAAGTAGACGCGAGTCCCCCCAGCTCACGCTTGACGCTGATTCGATATCGAACACCGTTAGCCTGCTCACTCAAAGAGTAGTTACGCCGCACTTCCTTACCATCGATCATGAGCCGTAGGCCGATGTACTGTCCGGCTTTATGCCGGATAACGGGCTGATGATCAGTGGGCGCAAGATAAAATGACGTAATTTCAGCGCTTTCGGCCACCGTTCTCAAGACTGTGAATTGACGGGCACCCCGCCAGCCTCCCGGAGCTGCAGCAATGGCGTCATAGACACTCTGCTCACCGGCGATGAGGATGTCTGCGAGCTGTTGATAGGCTGCGGCCCAGGCTGCGATGACTTCATCTGTTGCGGTTTCTGCGCCCAGTACCTCGCGGATAGCCTGCAAAAGGCAGGAGCCGACAATAGGGTAATGCTCGGGAAGGATCTGCAGCGCCACATGCTTGTTGATTATCTGGCTCGCCAACCCGCCCAGGTTTTCGAGCCTGTCGATGTTCCTGGCATACATCAGCACGCCATTGGCAAGCGCGCGGGGCTGCGACCCGTTAACTTGATGCGCTTGATTGAACAACGGACGCACTTCAGGGTGCGTATCGAGCATGAGTTTATAAAAATAAGTGATCAACGCTTCCCCTCCGGTTTCAAGCAGAGGCACAGTTGCTTTGATGATGTCGCGCTGGGCTGAGGTCAGCATGGTGGGCTCCAGAGGATAGGAATCTATACCCTTGGTTAGAGCAACCGCCATGCCAAGCATAAAAGCCTTGTAAAACAACAAGCCAAAGGCGTATAGAGTCTTTATGACTGTGTTATTAGGACCTTATCCGTGAAAAAAGATGTCATTACGACTCATCAATTGAAGGCGTTGCATGCCCTCCTTCCGCTCTTGGGTGATTTAGCAGCAGAGCTGCCTGCAGAGCATCGTTACTACCGTGTTCTGGACGCATTGCGAGAGCTGGTCCCCTCGGATGCTGTGGCATTACTGCGCCTGGAGCAGGGCGAACTCATTCCGGTTGCCGCGCATGGCTTGGCCAGTGACGCAATGGCCCGACGCTACCGTGTCGCAAACCATCCTCGACTGAAGGCAATCATTGAAGCGCAGGGGGCCGTTCTATTCCCCACAAACTGTGATTTCCCGGATCCCTATGACGGCCTGATCGGTTCAAGCGCCTTGCCCGTGCACGACTGCATGGGCTGCTCGTTGCGGATCAATGACAAAACCTGGGGGGTTCTGACCCTGGACGCCCTGACCGTGGGGCAGTTCTCCGAGCAGGATCTTCAAACCGTCGAGACCTTTGCCATGTTCGCTGCGGCGACCGTCGTAGCGGCATCCCGATTTGATGATCTATTGCGCACCGTTGCCGGAGAACGGAAACGAGCAGAAGCCTATCGACTCTCTGCACGCAGGCCCAAGCCTGAAATGATTGGGAACAGCGATAGTTTCAGGCAACTCCTCTCTGAAATCGATCTGGTCGCTTCAAGCGACCTCACGGTTTTGATTACCGGCGAAACCGGAGTAGGTAAGGAACTGGTTGCCCAGCGGCTGCACGATCTCTCGGCGCGAGCGGACAAACCGTTCATAACGGTCAATTGCGCCGCCCTTCCTGAGCACCTGATTGAAAGCGAGCTTTTCGGACACGTCAAAGGCGCCTTTTCGGGAGCCATCGAAAATCGGCTGGGTAAATTTGAAGTGGCCAGCACTGGCACACTATTTCTGGATGAGATCGGCGAGCTGCCGTTGGCCGCACAAGCCACCCTGCTTAGAGTACTTCAGGGCGGCCAGCTTCAGCGGGTCGGTTCCGACAAGCTCCATGTCGTCGATATTCGTTTGATTGCCGCCACCAACCGAGACCTGATTGAGGAAGTGCGTGCGGGTCGCTTTCGAGCAGACTTGTATCACCGACTAAGCGTCTACCCATTACGCGTCCCCTCTTTGAAAGAACGTCGGGACGACATCATGTTGCTGGCCGGAGCTTTCGCGGAAGAAAACCGCTGGAGGGTCGGCGTACCTTCGTTGCGATTTTCCGACTCTGCCCGCCAAGCATTAGTCGGCTACTCGTGGCCAGGGAATATCCGGGAACTGGAACACCTGATGGCAAGGGCGGCGCTGAAGGCAAAAAAAAGAGCGGCGTCTTTGAAAAGGCAGAGTGTCTTGTCGCTGGAGTTGCAGGACCTTGACCTCCTGGAATCGCCCTCCGAGAGGGTTGCAAATGAATCAGGCCCTCTCCTTTCGCTGCAACCCTTGGCTAAAGACTTCAGATCATCTGTGGACGGATACAAGAAAGCGATATTGGAAGAGGCTCTCAGGCGCTCAGAAGGCAATGTTTCTGCTGCAGCTAGAAGTCTGAACCTGGATCGCGCGAATTTGACTCGGCTCGCAGGTAGGCTGGGGGTGAGCATATTGCGTTAAAAGTAGTCACTTCACTCTCAAAAAGAAAATCGGCCAGAACCAAAAAGCCCGCAATTAAGCGGGCTCCATGGCATTTTTTGCTAGATCGTGCCGGACAATGCCGGACGTCCCATCATTCCCACTCAATCGTAGCCGGCGGCTTGCTCGACACGTCGTAAGTCACCCGCGAGATCCCTTCGATCTCATTGATGATCCGGCCGCTCACTGTCTCCAGCAGCTCATAAGGCAGGTGTGCCCAACGAGCAGTCATGAAGTCGATGGTTTCGACAGCGCGCAGCGCGACGACCCAGGCGTAGCGGCGGCCGTCGCCGACGACGCCGACTGATTTGACCGGCTGGAACACGACGAACGCCTGGCTGACCTTGTGGTACCAGTCGGCCTTGCGCAGTTCTTCGATGAAGATGTGGTCGGCACGACGCAGGATGTCGGCGTATTCCTTCTTCACTTCGCCGAGGATGCGCACGCCCAGGCCTGGGCCTGGGAATGGGTGGCGGTAGACCATGTCGTAGGGCAGGCCGAGTTCGAGGCCCAGGCGGCGGACTTCGTCCTTGAACAGCTCGCGCAGTGGCTCGACCAGCTTGAGGTTCATTTCTTCCGGCAGGCCGCCCACGTTGTGGTGCGACTTGATGACGTGGGCCTTGCCGCTTTTCGCGCCAGCCGACTCGATGACGTCCGGGTAGATGGTGCCTTGCGCCAGGTACTTGATGTTGTCCAGCTTGCAGGACTCGGCATCGAACACGTCGATGAAGGTGCGGCCGATGATCTTGCGCTTCTTCTCTGGATCGCTCTCGCCTGCCAGATTGTTCAGGAACTGTTCTTCGGCGTTGGCGCGGATCACCTTGACGCCCATGTTCTCGGCGAACATGGCCATCACTTGCTCGCCTTCATGCAGACGCAGCAAGCCGTTGTCGACGAATACGCAGGTCAGTTGATCGCCGATGGCCTTGTGCAGCAGCGCAGCGACCACGGAGGAGTCAACGCCGCCGGACAGGCCCAGCAACACGTTGTCAGTACCGACCTGGGCGCGAACCTGAGCGATGGCGTCTTCAGCGATCTTCGAAGGGGTCCACAGTGCTTCACAGCCACAGATGTCGAGGATGAAGCGCGACAGGATGCGACCGCCCTGCTTGGTGTGGGTCACTTCCGGGTGGAACTGCACGCCGTAGTAACCGCGAGCGTCGTCAGCCATACCGGCAATCGGGCAGCTCGGGGTGCTGGCCAGAATGTGGAAGTCTTCCGGCAGTTTGGTGACCTTGTCACCGTGACTCATCCATACGTCGAGGCCAAACAGGCCGTCGGCGTCGATATGGTCTTCGATACCATCGAGCAGACGGCTTTTGCCGACTACGTCAACGCGAGCGTAGCCGAACTCGCGCAGCTCGGAACCGGCAACCTTGCCGCCCAACTGCTCGGCCATGGTCTGCATGCCGTAGCAGATACCGAAAACCGGCACACCCAGGTCAAATACCGCTTGCGGGCAGCGCGGGCTGTCGGCTTCGTGTACGGACTCGGGGCCGCCGGCGAGGATCACGCCTTTTGGAGCGAATTCGCGAATCGCTTCGTCATCCATGTCAAACGGATGCAGCTCGCAATACACGCCGATTTCGCGCACGCGGCGGGCGATCAGCTGGGTGTACTGGGAACCGAAGTCGAGGATCAGGATACGGTGGGCGTGAATGTCGAGGGCCATGGAAACTCTCTGAGCAGCTGCAAGCTATAAGCTGCAAGCGGCAAGTTGTCGGAATCAATGCGGTAGTTACATGTGCGTAACTACCGCTTGTAGCTGATTGCTCGGGGCTTGAAGCTGGAGGCTTTAGCCGACGCGATAGTTCGGCGCTTCCTTGGTGATCTGCACGTCATGGACGTGGGACTCAGCCATACCGGCACCGGTGATGCGAACGAACTCGGGCTTGGTACGCATCTGCTCGATGTCGGCACTGCCGGTGTAACCCATGGAGGAACGCAGGCCGCCCATCAACTGATGGATGATGGCCGACAACGGACCTTTATAGGCCACACGGCCTTCGATACCTTCCGGCACCAGCTTCTCGGCGCCTGCGGACGAATCCTGGAAGTAGCGATCGGACGAGCCTTGCGCCTGGGACATCGCACCCAGCGAACCCATGCCGCGATAAGCCTTGTAGGAACGGCCCTGGAACAGTTCGATCTCGCCTGGCGCTTCTTCAGTACCGGCGAACATCGAGCCCATCATCACGCAGGAGGCGCCAGCCACGATGGCCTTGGACAGGTCACCGGAGAAGCGGATACCGCCGTCGGCGATCATCGGCACGCCAGTGCCTTCAAGGGCAGCGGAGACGTTGGCGATGGCGCTGATCTGCGGCACGCCGACACCGGCAACGATACGCGTGGTGCAGATGGAGCCCGGGCCGATACCGACCTTGACTGCATCGGCGCCTGCGGCAACCAGTGCCCTGGCTGCTTCGCCAGTGGCGATGTTGCCGCCGATGACCTGCACCTGCGGGAAGTTTTCCTTGACCCAGCGGACGCGGTCGATCACGCCTTTGGAATGGCCGTGAGCGGTATCGACGACCACGACGTCAACGCCAGCCGCAACCAGTGCGGTGACGCGCTCGCCGGTGTCCTTGCCGGTACCGACTGCAGCGCCGACACGCAGGCGAGCCTGATCGTCCTTGCTGGCCAGCGGGTAAGCCTTGGCTTTCTCGATGTCCTTGACGGTCATCATGCCCTTGAGCGCGAAATTGGCATCCACGATCAGGACTTTTTCAAGGCGGTGCTTGTGCAGCAGTTCGCGCACTTCGTTCTTGTCGGCGCCTTCACGCACGGTGACCAGACGCTCTTTGGGCGTCATCACTTCGCGGACAGGGACATCAAGACGATTTTCGAAGCGTACGTCGCGGGACGTCACGATGCCGACCAGGTCGCCATTGTGCAGGACCGGTACGCCGGAAATGTTGTGCATGCGGGTGAGTTCGAACAGATCGCGGACAGTGGCGTCGGCTTCGATCGTGATCGGGTCCTTGACGACACCGGCCTCGAACTTCTTGACCTTGCGCACTTCGGCAGCTTGCTGCTCGATGGTCATGTTCTTGTGGATGATACCGATACCGCCTTCCTGGGCCATGGCAATTGCCAGACGGGCCTCGGTGACTGTATCCATTGCAGCAGAGACCAAAGGTATATTCAGCTCGATGCCACGGGTCAAACGGGTTTTCAGACTGACTTCGTTAGGGAGTACCTCGGAATAACCGGGCACAAGGAGAATGTCGTCGAATGTAAGGGCTTCTTGACTGATACGCAGCATCGCGGGGGCTCCCGGGCGGGAAATTGGAAGCGCGCCATTATACCCACAGACCCCGCCCGGCTCAATGTAAACCTCAGCCTATTATCAAAGCTGTTTATAGACGCACATTAACGCGGGAGACCGGGCGATCCAGACGTTCGGCGAAGTCATCCAGAAAGGTCTGCGTGAACGACGCATCCAGCCAGTTATTGAAGATGAAACCGAGGTTGGAAAACCCGCAGGCGTCGAGAAAAAGAAAGCCGTTGATGTCATCTTCATGGCGGCATTCGGGGCAGGTGAAATTATCGGTGTGACCGGGCATCCAGTCTTCCAGGCTGTCGAACAGCGCCTCCCCCACTTCGCGGCGACACTCCGGGCAACCGGCCTCTTCGGCAAAGTCGTTCAGCGGGGTATAGATGCAGCGCCTGGTGACGATTTCCAGGCCGTTGACGACCTGTCCGAACGGCAACGCATCGGGATTCTTCACCACCCGCTTCGCGCCCGGTGCCACCGAGTAGGCCATCTTGTTATAGGTGCGTCCGCACGTGGTCAGCTCTGGCTCGACCACATTGAGCTTGACCAACCAGCGCAGGATCAGCCGCGCCCTGGCCTCGTGCCCGGGAAAGGTGGAGATTTGCGGGACGATGATGCTTTGGGTGTTCATAACGGAGCGTCGCTTAAAGCTGTTCGAGGCCGCAGCTTAATGGGCTGGCCATTCAGGTCAAGAAGCAATCCTGCCTTTACCGACGAGACAGACCTGTGCGCCAGACCGGCATTGCCATTATGATGCCCGACATGATCAAAGACCCTTTCGCAAGACTCGGCCTCGACCGGGAAGTCCTTACTGTCAGCCAGCTCAACGGCCGCGCCCGCGTGCTGCTGGAAGACGTGTTCAGCAGCATCTGGGTCGAGGGCGAGATCTCCAACCTCTCGCGCCCGGCGTCGGGCCATGTGTACTTCACGCTGAAGGACTCTGGCGCGCAGGTCCGCTGCGCGTTGTTCCGGCAGAGCGCGGCGCGTGTGCGTCAGGCGCTCAAGGACGGCTTGCAGGTCAAGGTGCGCGGCAAGGTTTCGCTGTTTGAAGGCCGTGGCGACTATCAGCTGATTCTCGATACGGTGGAACCTGCCGGTGATGGTGCGTTACGCCTGGCGTTCGATGCGCTGAAAGCCAAGCTCAGCGACGAAGGCCTGTTCAGCGCCGAGCGCAAGGTCGCGCTGCCGCTGCACCCGCAACGTATCGGGATTATCAGTTCTCCGACCGGCGCGGTAATCCGCGACATCATCAGCGTGTTCCGCCGTCGCGCGCCGCGGGTCGAGCTGACCTTGATTCCCACAGCCGTTCAGGGTCGCGAGGCGATCAACCAGATTGTCCGCGCACTGAAGCTGGCCGACAGCAGAGGCTTCGATGCACTGATCCTGGCCCGTGGCGGCGGCTCGCTGGAGGACCTGTGGTGCTTCAACGAAGAAGCTGTCGCCCGCGCCATCGACGCCTGCGTGACGCCGATTGTCAGCGCTGTCGGGCATGAAACCGATGTGTCCATCAGCGACTTTGTCGCCGACGTGCGCGCACCGACGCCCTCAGCTGCGGCCGAACTGCTCGCCCCGGATTCCAGCGACCTGCATCGACGCGTCGACAACCTGCACCGGCGACTGGTCAGCCGCATGCAGGACCGCCTGATGCGCGAGCGGCTGCGTCTTGAGGGTATTTCCCGGCGTCTGCGTCACCCTGGCGAGCGCTTGCGTCAGCAGTCGCAACGGCTGGACGACCTGGACATGCGCCTGCGCCGCGCCTTTGAACAGAACATGCATCAACGTCAGCTGCGTCTGGCGCACATGCAAAGCCGCCTTGCTGCCCAGCATCCAGGCCGGACCCTGGCCTTTTTGCGCCAGCGTCTGGATGCCCTGGCCGAGCGTCTGCCGAGAGCCATTCGCGAACAGGTCAAGGCGCGCAAGCTGCAACTGCAAAGTCAGGTGCAGACCCTCAACGTGGTCAGCCCGCTTGCCACACTGGGACGCGGTTACAGCATTTTGCTCGACGAGCGCGGCCACGCAATCCGCAACGCTGCACAGACGCAAACGGGCCAACGGCTTACCGCCAGGCTCAGCGAAGGCGAACTGCACGTGCGCGTCGAAGACAATCACCTCACACCCGTGACCCTCTCCCTTCTGGACTGACTGCCTGATGCTACGTTTTATCGCCCCGCTGTTCGCCCTGCTGCTCTGTCTCCCGGCCCACGCCGACAGTTTCATCACTCGCGCACTCGACAAGCCGGTGCCCGGCGGTGTCGCGGTTATCGATCTGGGCGCGGGCGCTCAGGCACCGACCGCCACCTATCAAGGCAAACCGGTGCTGGTGGTCAAGGAACAGGGCACGCGCTGGCTGGCCATCGTCGGCATTCCGCTGAGCGTCAAACCCGGTACCCAGCAAGTGATGTCGGGCGGGCGCACGCTCAACTTTACCGTTGGCAGCAAGAAATACCCGGAGCAGCACATCACGCTCAAGAACAAACGTCAGGTCAATCCCAACCCTGAAGACAACAAACGCATCGAGGGCGAACTGGCCGAGCAACTGCGCGCCTACCGTAGTTTCAGCCCAGGCACGCCAAGCAATCTGATTCTGGACAAGCCGGTCAACGGCCCGTTGTCGAGCAAGTTCGGCGTGCGTCGCTTCTTCAACGGCGAAGAACGCAACCCGCATTCGGGCCTGGACTTCGCGGTTCCTGCAGGCACGCCGATCAAATCTCCGGCAGCGGGTAAGGTCATCCTGACCGGCAATTACTTCTTCAATGGCAACACGGTATTCGTTGATCATGGGCAAGGCTTCATCAGCATGTTTTGCCATATGTCGAAGATCGACGTGAAGGTCGGCGACCTCGTCCCGCGTGGCGGAGTGGTTGGCAAAGTCGGCGCAACCGGTCGCGCAACCGGGCCGCACATGCACTGGAACGTCAGCCTCAACGATGCGCGTGTGGACCCGGCTATCTTCATCGGCGCGTTTCAGCCGTGAGCCTGTTGGTGAGCGAGCGTTACCCCGCTCGCTCACCTGCCCCCTCATTGCGCACATCGCTTTCGTCCAACAATAACCCGAACATAAAGCTTCATATCCCGCTATAAAAAATCGCTAAAGACGCCTTTTCGAGAATTTATTCCAATCTTTTTCAAATGCTTGCCATCATCCATGCCAATGGTTACGGTTGGCCTCATGAAAACCTCTCAAACCCTTATTCTGTTGCGCCAACATCGGTGCCTCAGCCTGGTCAGCGCCCGACTGCCTGGCTAGCATGCTGTGCCTCGTCCCTGTGTTCGCAATTCCCTGTGCTATCTATCCAGAACGGCAGGCCGCCCAACCCCGGCCCCGTGAATACAAAAGGATTTCCTGATGACCATGCTCAAAGACCCCTCGAAGAAGTACCGTGCGTTCCCGACCATCGATCTGCCTGACCGCACCTGGCCTTCGAAGACCATCGACGCAGTGCCGATCTGGTGCAGTTCCGATCTGCGTGATGGCAACCAGTCGCTGATCGAGCCGATGGACGCGGCCAAGAAGCTGCGCTTCTGGAAAGCCCTGGTCAGCGTCGGCGTCAAGGAAATCGAGGCATCCTTTCCATCGGCTTCGCAGACTGACTTCGACTTCGTGCGTACCCTGATCGAAGACGGCCACATCCCGGATGACACCACCATCCAGGTACTGACCCAGGCTCGCGAAGACCTGATCGCCCGCACCTTCGAATCACTGCGCGGCGCCAAAAAAGCCATCGTTCACCTGTATAACGCGACCTGCCCGTCGTTCCGCCGCATTGTCTTCAATCAGGACAAGGCCGGGGTGAAAGAGATCGCGGTCAACGCGGCCAAGCTGTTCGTTAAATACGCAGCACAACAGCCGGAAACCCAGTGGACCTTCCAGTACTCGCCGGAAACCTTCAGTGCGACCGAACTGGAATTCGCCAAGGAAGTCTGCGATGCGGTAATCGAGGTGTGGAACCCGACGCCCGAGAACAAGGTGATCCTCAACCTCCCGGCGACCGTGGAAGTAGCGACACCCAACATTTACGCCGACCAGATCGAGTGGTTCGGCCGCAACATTACCCGCCGCGACAGCGTGCTGATCAGCCTGCATACCCACAACGACCGTGGCACGGGCGTTGCCGCCACCGAGCTGGGCCTGATGGCCGGTGCGGATCGCGTCGAGGGCTGCCTGTTCGGTAACGGCGAGCGGACCGGCAACGTCGATCTGGTCACCGTAGCGCTGAACCTCTACACCCAGGGCATCAATCCCGGGCTGGACTTCTCGGACATCGACGGCGTGCGCAAGGTCGTCGAAGAGTGCAACCAGATCCCGGTTCACCCACGTCACCCGTACGTTGGCGACCTGGTTCACACCGCGTTCTCCGGCTCGCACCAGGATGCGATCCGCAAGGGTTTCACCCAGCAGAAGGAAGGCGAGTTGTGGGAAGTGCCTTACCTGCCGATCGACCCGGCTGACATCGGTCGCAGCTACGAGGCGGTGATCCGCGTCAACAGCCAGTCGGGCAAAGGTGGCATCGCTTACCTGCTGGAACAGGAATATGGCATTTCCCTGCCACGCCGCATGCAGATCGAGTTCAGCCAGGTGGTTCAGGGTGAAACCGATCGTCTGGGTCTGGAGATGACGGCCGAGCAGATTCACTCGCTGTTGCGTCGTGAATACCTGCAAGCCAACGTTCCTTATGCGCTGATCAGCCATAAGTTGCAGGAAGAGAACGGCAACAGCTCGGTGGATGCCGAGGTGCACGTCGACGGTGAAACCCAGCACTGGCGCGGCAAGGGCAAGGGCGCCCTGGAAGCACTGGTTGCCGGCCTGCCATTGGCCGTGGAAATCATGGACTACAACGAGCATGCGATCGGCTCGGGTACCACCGCCAAGGCAGCTGCCTACATCGAGCTGCGCGTGAATGGCGAACGCGCCGTGCATGGTGTGGGCATCGATGAAAACATCACCACGGCGAGCTTCCGCGCCCTGTTCAGTGCTCTGAATCGTTCAATCAGTCAGACGCAAGCCAAGGCTGCCTGATTCGATAGCCGGATGGCGGACGCAGGTCCGTCATCCGCATCGCACTCTTCCCTCCCCGCCTCACGCTGCGCCAGCGTCTTGCATTCCGCGCATGACCCTGCCTGTTTCGGCATAATCTTTTTCATTTATGCTGTGGTAGCATGCTGCCCTTACTCCAGAGCGCGCCCAATCCAACAGCAATTCATATGCTGACGATGCCTGCTCGGACTTACCTGCCAGCTGCACCTTTCCTATAAAACCAAGACGACTATTGCATTGATTTCCGGACGAAAAGAATGCTCGGGCAGACCCGCCGTGCATTGAAATTACCATCGGCCTCGGTACGCTGAGCTGATCCAATCACATTTGGAGCGATTATGCCCAAGGCTTCCCATCAAGATTTGCGCCGCAGCTTCCGTGCGCTCACCTCGTCGAACGCTTGCTTTCACACAGCCTCGGTGTTCGACCCCATGTCAGCGCGAATCGCAGCGGACCTGGGCTTTGAAGTAGGCATCCTCGGCGGCTCCGTGGCGTCGCTGCAAGTTCTGGCAGCCCCTGACTTCGCCCTGATCACCCTGAGCGAATTCGTCGAACAGGCCACGCGTATCGGCCGCGTCGCACAGCTCCCGGTCATCGCGGACGCAGACCATGGTTACGGCAATGCCCTTAACGTCATGCGCACCGTTGTCGAACTGGAACGTGCCGGTATTTCTGCACTGACGATCGAAGATACCCTGCTGCCGGCGCAGTTCGGACGCAAATCCACTGACCTGATTTCCACTGCAGAAGGTGTTGGCAAGATCCGCGCAGCGCTGGAAGCGCGTGTCGATCCGGAGATGTCGATTTTCGCTCGCACCAACGCGGCAATCATTCCGGTTCAGGAAGCCATCAGCCGGGTTCAGCAGTACCAGGCTGCCGGGGCTGACGGTATTACCATCGTCGGCATTCGTGACTTCGATCACCTGGCGCAGATATCCGAAGGCGTGACCGTGCCGCTGATGCTGGTGACGTACGGCAACCCGGAACTGCACGACAACGCGCGTCTTGCCGAGATGGGCGTGAGGGTCTGCGTGCATGGTCACGCGGCGTACTTCGCTGCGATCAAGGCCACCTATGACTGCCTGCGCGAGCAGCGTCAGATCCTGGGCAGCGAATCGAACATGAGCGCGACCGAACTGACCCACACCTATACGCAGCCTGAAGACTACGTAGAGTGGGCCCGCAAGTTCATGAACGTCAACGAGTGACAGGCAACACTGGACGCTGCGCCACCTGATCAGGGGCGCAAGCAGCTGGATGCCCGCGCAACACTGTGCGCGGGCATGATGAGCGTCACTTCGGACGCAAAGCAGGCGATATCACGCGGTGGTGTTTACACCGCCACCGGTTTCCAGCTGCAGCAACGAGGCCTGCAACGTCTGCAGGTTGGCGCTGATGGTCGCGATCTGGCCCTGAATCGCCATGGATTTCTGAGCCTTTTCTTCCGCTGAGCCGTTACCGCTTTGAGCAGCAGCCAACTGCGCCTTCTGCTCGGCGAGTTGCTTCTGAGCGTCCTTGATCTGCTGCTTTATCTGTTCGATGGTCTGATTGAGCGACGATTCGCTGGAACCACCCACGCTGCCACCACCACCCGCCGCACCGGCCTTGCCACCTTCGGTGGACGCCTGATCAGAGCTTTTCTCTGTTTCAGTAGTCGTGGTAGCAGCAGTCGCGGCCTTGGCTGTTTCAGCGTCAGTAGGTTTGATCGCTAAGGTCAACGAGCTTGTGTAACTGTTCAGCGTGGAGGTGTTGATAATAGTCATAACGGTCTCCTGGAGGTCTGGAACAGCTATCGACCGACTTGAAACATTCTGAAGTACTTTTATTCAATATTAAACGAATCAGCATCCAGCCCCGCTGGAAACCGTGTGCGGTAGGCATGCAAGTCTGCCGCGCCAAGCGTCGCCTTGAACACCCCGTCCGCTTCGCCCACGCTCAACAGGCTCTCGCCCTGGAAATCCAGGACCTGACTGTCACCGGTGTACGCAAAGCCCTTGCCGTCCGACCCAACGCGATTGACTGCCGCCACATAGCACAGGTTTTCAATGGCTCTGGCAGGCAGCAGGCGGTTCCAGTGCAGGCGCCGAGCACCCGGCCAGTTGGCGGTGTACAGCAACAGGTCGGTGTCCTGAGCGTCACGGCTCCAGACCGGAAAGCGCAGGTCGTAGCAGATCAGCGGCCGTACGCGCCAGCCGTTGAGTTCAAACATCACCTGGCGATCGCCCGGCGTGTAGTGCTGGTGTTCACCGGCCATGCGAAACAGATGACGCTTGTCGTAATGCAGCAGCTCACCATCCGGTCGCGCCCACAGCAGGCGATTGCGATGACTACCATCGGCCGCGCGCATCATGACGCTGCCGGTCACCACGGCGTCGATACGCTTGGCCTGAGCCAATAGCCATACCGATGTAGGCCCGGCCTCCGGTTCTGACAGGGCCTCGGACTCCATCGAGAACCCGGTGGTGAACATCTCTGGCAGGATCACCAGGTCCGCGCCGCGCGCCTGATCCAGCAATGGCTCGAAATGCTCGAGATTGGCCTCGCGATCATGCCACGCCAGCGTGGTCTGGATCAGCGCGAGGTTGAGGTTTGGCAGCCCGCTTATATCGCGCATAGTTTCTCCGCCGCCAGACGCAGCGTCTCTTCCTGTTTGGCGAAGCACAGGCGGATCAGGCGCTGGCCTGCTGGAGGGCTCTGGTAGAACACAGAAATCGGAATGCTCGCCACGCCATGCTCGCGGGTCATCCACAAGGCCATGTCGACATCGTTGAGGTCGGGCCTGATCTGCGAGTAATCGACCAACTGGAAATAAGTCCCGCCCACCGGCCGGAAGCTGAAACGCGACTCAGCCAGATGACCACAGAAAAAGTCGCGCTTGGCCTGATAGAAGCCTGGCAGCTCGTCGACATGCTCCGGGTGTTCGGCCATGAAGTCGGCCAACGCGTACTGCAACGGCGTGACACCGCAGAAGCTCACGTATTGGTGCACCTTGCGCAGCTCGGAGGTCAGCGCAGGCGGCGCGACCACGTAACCGGTTTTCCAGCCTGTGACGTGATAGGTCTTGCCGAACGAGCTGACGACGAAGGCGCGCTGATACAACGCTTCGTGATCAAGCACGCTGACATGGCGCGCGCCGTCAAACACCAGGTGTTCGTAGACCTCATCGCTGAGCAGGTAGATATCACGATCCGCGATCAGCGCGGCCAGCCGATCGAGCTCTGCACGGCTGATCAACGCGCCGCTGGGGTTGTGCGGGCTGTTGATGACGATCATGCGGGTACGCGGGCTCAGTGCATCGCTCAGCTTTTGCCAGTCGATGGCGAAGTCATCCAGCCCCAGTTGCACATGGACGCAGCGCCCACCGGCCAGTTCGACGGCGGGCTCGTAGCTGTCATAGCAAGGGTCGAAAATGATCACTTCGTCGCCGGCGCGAATCACGCTGTGGATCGCGCAGAAAATCGCCTGCGTGGCACCCGGCGTGATGGTGATTTCGCTGTCCGGATTGACCGTACGCCCATAGCTGCGGGCGATCTTTGCCGCGACTTGCTGACGAAGCGCAGGCAGCCCGGTCATCGGGGAGTATTGGTTGTGGCCTTGGGTGACATGTCGGCAGACCGCATCACGCAGCGCCTGCGGCCCGTCAAAATCGGGAAACCCCTGGGACAGGTTGATAGCCCCGGTTTCGGCGGCCAGCTGTGACATGACGGTGAAGATAGTGGTGCCCACGTTGGGCAACTTGCTGTCGATCATGGAACCCTTTCCCTGCAATCTCCCGGCACCGGGCGGCACGGGTCAAGCAGGATAGCCCATTAAACGACCACAAAAAAAGGCGCCGAAGCGCCTTTTTCCCGATGCTGACTCAGCGCTTGTCGCGGCGCTTCTTGTCGGCCTTCTTGTGGTGCGACATCATTCGACGCTTCTTGTTGACCTGACGGTCGGTGAGCGTGTTCTTGTTGCCTTCATATGGGTTCTCGCCGCCCTTGAACTCGATACGGATCGGCGTACCGACCAGTTTGAGTACACGCCGATAGGTGTTTTCCAGGTAGCGGACGTAGGACTTGGGTACCTTCTCGACCTGGTTACCGTGGATCACGATCAGCGGCGGGTTGGCACCACCCAAGTGGGCGTAGCGCAGCTTGATGCGGCGGCTGCCGACCATCGGTGGTGCATGCTCGCTGACCGCATCTTCGAGAATCTGCGTCAGGCGGCTGGTTGGCCAGCGTGTGACCGCGGACTTGAACGAGTTCTGTACCGACTGATACAGGTTGCCCACGCCCGTGCCGTGCAGCGCGGAGATGAAGTGGATGTCGGCGAAGTCGACGAAGAACAAGCGGCGTTCCAGCTCGATCTTCACG
Source organism: Pseudomonas sp. PvP100 (assembly GCF_017833055.1). NCBI lineage: Bacteria > Pseudomonadati > Pseudomonadota > Gammaproteobacteria > Pseudomonadales > Pseudomonadaceae > Pseudomonas > Pseudomonas sp. PvP100. Next base: position 5,975,090 of record NZ_JAFIBO010000001.1, on the reverse strand, counting down.
AAATCGCGTTCGCCAGGCGTCATGCCGTCCCACTTGTTCAGCGCGATGACCAGCGCACGACCCGCTTCAAGGGCGAAGCCCAGCAGGTTCAGGTCATGGTCGACCACACCTTCGCGGGCGTCCATCACAAAGATCACCACGTTGGCGTCCTTGATGGCCTGCAGCGTCTTGACCACCGAGAACTTTTCGACTTCCTCGTGGATCTTGCCGCGCTTACGCACACCGGCGGTGTCGATCAGCGTGTACTTCTCTTCGTTACGCTCGAAGGGAATGTAGATACTGTCACGCGTGGTGCCTGGCTCGTCATAGACGATAACCCGGTCTTCACCCAGCATGCGGTTGACCAGCGTCGACTTGCCGACGTTGGGACGACCGATGATGGCGATCTTGATGCCGTCTTTCTCGCTCGGGCCGGGGATGCGCTTGGCTTCCTGACCTTCGGCGACTTCCTCGACCTCAGCGCCCTCTTCAGGCTCGTCCTCGTCCCTGGGGAATTCCCGCAGGGCGATTTCGAGCATCTGCGAGATGCCACGGCCATGGGCACCGGCCACCGGAATGGCGTCGCCCAGACCCATCGGGCTGAACTCGGCACGCGCCAGGTTCTCGTCGATGTTGTCGATCTTGTTGGCAACCACGTAGGAACGCTTGTTGCGCTTGCGCAGGTGCTCACCAATCATCTGATCAGCAGCGGTGTAGCCCGCACGGGCGTCCACCAGAAACAGCACCACATCGGCTTCTTCAATGGCCAGCAGCGACTGCTCGGCCATCTTTTCGTCCATGCCATGCTCGTCACCGGAGATACCGCCGGTGTCGATCAGAATATAGGAGCGCCCTTGCCACTTCGCCTCTCCGTATTGGCGATCACGGGTAAGACCGGACAGATCGCCGACAATGGCGTCGCGAGTCCTGGTCAGGCGGTTGAACATGGTGGACTTGCCGACGTTCGGTCGACCCACCAGGGCGATTACGGGAACCATGCGGCTCTCCACTTCGTTATTTCAGAAAATACAAAAGCCGCTGCAGGGCAGCGGCCGGAGTTCGGGGCGATGCCACAAAGGCACCGCAGCCTTGCCGAAGCAAGGGCACCCGAGGCCAATGGCCCCGGGCATGGACACTTATTGCTTGATGGTCAGGGCTTCCAGTTTGCCGCTGTTGCCATACACGTAAATCATGTCCCCAACCACCAGCGGACGCGCACGCAGGCCGTCGCTGTCGATACGTTCGCGACCGACAAAACGACCGTCCACCTGGCTCAACAGGTGCAGGTAGCCTTCCATGTCACCGACCGCTACGTAGCTGGAATACACTTCCGGCGCGCCGAGCTGGCGGCGAGCCAGTGATTCGTTGCTCCACAGTGCAGAGGACGAACGCTCGTCGATGCCTTCGACAGTGCCGGAGGCCAGAGTGGCATAGACGCTGCCAAAGCCCTGGGCGACACCCGAGTAGCTCGAAGCATCACGCTGCCAGAGCACACGACCGCTTTCCAGATCGAGACCGGCGACGCGACCCTGATAGGTAGCGACGTACAGCGTACCGCCGGACAGCAGCAGGCCGCCGTCGATATCGACGACACGATCCAGTTCCGAGCGACCTTGCGGGATGGCAACGCGCTGTTCCCAGACCGGCACGCCGTTGGTGATATCCAGCGCGACGACCTTGCCGGTCGACAGACCCGCTACGGCAAGACGGTTGGTTGCCAGCGGAGCACCAGTGCCGCGCAGGGTCAGCACCGCTGGAGTACTTTCGTAGATCCAGAGCTGCGAACCGGTCGAAGCGTCGAAACCGACGATGCGGTCATCCTGAGTCTGGACAACGACCACAGAACCGTTGGTGGCAGGCGGAGCCAGCACTTCGCTGGTGACACGAGCGCGCCACTTTTCCTCACCGGACGTGGCGTCCATGGCAATCACTTCACCCTTGAGGGTGCCGATCATTACCAGGCCATAACCCACGCCGACTGCGCCGGAAACGGGCAGGTCGAGATCTTTCTTCCAGATCACGTCGCCGGTCAGACGGTCCAGCGACACGACTTCGCCCGTGACGTCAGCCGCATAGATGCGGTCGCCATCAATGGCCGGCACGAGCATGTTGTAAGTCTTGCCCTGACCGTCGCCAACGGAACGGCTCCACTGCTTTTGCAAAACCACTTCTTCTTTGAAGTCAGTCAGCTCGGCCGGAGGCAATTCCTTTTTGCTGTTGCTGCTGCAACCCGCGGCCAGAATGGCCAGAGCCAGCAATGCTGCATGTTTCCAACGAATCACGTCACGCATCCCCTTTCGCCAGATCGTCGAGCTTCATTTGCAGGCCACCCACTGCTGCGTCTTCGGACAGAGCAGATTTGGCCTTTTGGTATGCAGCATACGCCTCGTCGGTACGACCCAGCTGTACCAGCAGGTCACCCTTGAGTTCTTCACGACTGGCGAGGAAAGCCTTGTCGGCATCGCCGTCGAGCAGCTTCAGCGCGTCATCGGTCTTGTTCTGCGCAGCCAGCACGCGTGCCAGACGCTGACGGGCAATCTCGCCCAGCGTGTCGTTGGCAGGTTTGTCGGCCACGGGTTTCAGCTCGGCTGCAGCATCATCCAGCTTGCCGGCGTCGACCGCCACCTTGGCGACGAACAGGCTACCGAACTGTGCGTACGTAGTGCCACCGAATTCGCTTTTCAGTTTGCCGGAGATCTCGGCGACACGTGCGGTGTCTGCCTGGCCACTGGGCGTCAGTGCGGTTTCCAGCAATTGCTGATAAAGCATCGAGGCGCCTTGCGACTGGCTGGCCTGATACCTGTGCCAGAACTGCCAACCCAGAACCACGACCAGCGCCAGCAGACCGCCGGTCAACAGAGGTTTGCCGTTGCGCTGCCACCAGTCCTTCATTACCGCCAGCTCTTCATCTTCGGTACCCGACACCCCAATACTCCTATTCGCTAAACGGCTGTTAAATCAGCTTCAACCCTGCACGACGCAGGAGGCCAGGTGCTCTGACAGAGCATCCCAGGCAATATTTTGTTGTTCACCCTGGCCACGCAGGGGTTTGACGCCAATGACCTTCGCCGCCAGTTCTTCTTCGCCGAGGATCAGCGCGTACAGCGCACCGCTCTTGTCGGCTTTCTTGAACTGGCTCTTGAAGCTGCCGGCACCGGCGTTGACCTGCAAGCGCAGGGTCGGCAACTGATCACGGACCTTTTCGGTAAGTGCCAGTGCGGCCAGCTCAGCCGCTTCGCCGAATGCGCACAGGTAGACATCGACCTGACGGGCAATTTCTTCCGGCACCTGCTCAAGGGTTTCGAGCAGCAGAACCAGTCGCTCGATGCCCATCGCGAAACCGACGCCTGCAGTAGGCTTGCCGCCCATCTGCTCGACCAGACCGTCGTAACGACCGCCCGCACAGACCGTACCCTGGGCACCGAGTTGATCGGTGACCCACTCGAAAACGGTCTTGCTGTAGTAATCCAGGCCACGCACCAGCTTGGGATTGATCACATAAGGAATACCGGCGGCGTCCAGACGGGCCTTCAGGCCTTCGAAGTGAACGCGGGATTCGTCATCCAGGTAGTCCGCCAGCTTCGGCGCATCGACCAGCACAGCCTGGGTTTCAGGGTGCTTGGTGTCCAGCACGCGCAGCGGGTTGGTTTTCAGGCGGCGCTGGCTGTCTTCGTCCAGTTGGTCGAGACGTGCCGAGAGGTATTCGACCAGCGCATCGCGATAACGAGCACGCGCCTCGCTGGTGCCCAGGCTGTTCAGCTCGAGCTTGACGGCGTTGCGAATGCCCAGCAGGCCCCACAGGCGCCAGGTCATGACGATCAGTTCGGCATCGATATCCGGACCGTCCAGGTTGAAGACCTCGACACCGATCTGGTGAAACTGACGATAACGGCCTTTCTGCGGACGCTCGTGACGGAACATCGGACCGATGTACCACAGTTTCTGAACCTGGCCGCCGCCAGTGATGCCGTGCTCGAGGACTGCACGCACGCACGCGGCAGTGCCTTCAGGGCGCAGGGTCAGAGAGTCGCCGTTGCGGTCGGCGAAGGTGTACATCTCTTTCTCGACGATATCAGTCACTTCACCGATGGAGCGCTTGAACAGCTCGGTGAATTCGACGATAGGCATACGAATCTGCCGGTAACCGTAGTTATCCAGCAAACGGGCAACAGTGCCTTCGAAGTGACGCCACAGCGGCGTCTGCTCGGGCAGAATGTCGTTCATGCCACGAATGGCTTGTAGAGACTTACTCACAGAAAATCCTTAGCAATCCGGGTTAGCCGCGCACGATGACCGAGGCGTCGGCTTCGGCTTTTTCAGCCGCTTTCTCGCGAATCAAGCGTTCCAGCTCATTCACGAGATTGTCATTGGTCAGTTTCTGCGCGGGTTTGCCGTCGATGTAGATCAGGTTCGGCGTGCCACCGGTCAGGCCGATATGCGCCTCTTTGGCTTCGCCCGGACCGTTGACCACACAACCGATGACCGCGACATCGAGCGGAACCAGCAAATCCTCGAGTCGACCTTCAAGCTCGTTCATGGTCTTGACCACATCGAAGTTCTGCCGCGAGCAGCTCGGGCAGGCGATGAAGTTGATTCCACGCGAACGAAGGCGCAACGATTTGAGAATGTCGTACCCGACCTTCACTTCCTCGACCGGGTCAGCCGCCAGCGAGATGCGGATAGTATCGCCAATTCCTTCGGCAAGCAGCATACCGAGACCGACAGCCGATTTCACCGTACCCGAACGCAAGCCACCGGCTTCGGTGATGCCCAGGTGCAGCGGCTGAACAATTTCCTTGGCCAGCAGTCGATAGGCAGCGACCGCCATGAACACATCGGAAGCCTTGACGCTGACCTTGAAGTCCTGAAAGTTCAGGCGTTCCAGATGCTCGACATGGCGCAGCGCAGACTCTACCAGGGCCTCTGGCGTGGGCTCGCCGTACTTCTTCTGCAGGTCTTTTTCCAGCGAACCGGCATTGACGCCGATGCGGATCGGGATGCCGCGATCACGCGCAGCATCGACCACGGCCCGCACACGGTCTTCACGACCGATATTGCCCGGGTTGATACGCAGACAATCGACGCCCAGCTCCGCCACACGCAAGGCGATGCGGTGATCGAAGTGAATGTCGGCGACCAGCGGCACCTTGACCAGTTGCTTGATGCGGCCGAATGCTTCGGCAGCGTCCATGTCCGGCACCGAAACACGCACGATGTCGACACCTGCCGCTTCGAGACGATTGATCTGTGCCACGGTAGCGGCGACATCGTTGGTATCACTGTTGGTCATGCTCTGCACCGCGATCGGCGCATCACCGCCGACCGGTACGGAACCGACCCATATTTTCCGGGATTCGCGACGCTTGATTGGAGATTCGCCGTGCATGACTTATTGCCCTAGCTTCAGGCGAGCAGTTTCGCCGCTGGTAAAAGGTGCCACATCCACAGGCTGACCGTTGTAGCTGACCTGCGCACCGCGCGCGTAACCCAGACGCAGGGTCAACGGCGGCTTGCCGTTGACATCCAGACTCTCGCCCTTGCGCTTGAGGCCGCTGACCAGCACCTTGCCGTTCCCGTCAGTGACCTGGGTCCAGCAGTCGGCAACGAACTGTACGGTCACCTGACCGGCACCCGCCACGACAGGCGCTGGTTGCTCGGCAGGTGCAGTCGGCATCGACGGCACGTTCGGCGCAGCAACGGGGGCTTGAGGCGCGCTCGCCGGTGGCGTAGCGGCAGCAGGTGTCTGTGGTTGGGCGGTTGCGTGACCTGTAACGCTGGAAGCCGGTGCCGCAGGCGCAGCAGCTGGCGCCTCACTGGCAGGCGCACCGGTATTCAACGGCAAGGAAGTTTGCCCGGAGGCAGGCGTTTCAGCCACAGCAGGCTCGTCCGGTTCGTCAAGCGGGTGAATCTGCGTGGTGCCGTCAGCGCTTTCGACTTCGACGTGCTCCATGTTCAGCCCGGACTGATCCTTGCCGCGCAAGGTCGCCTGATCCTGCCACCAGAAGAAACCACCGCCGACCAGAATCACCAGCAACAGCAGGCTGACGATACGCAGAATGTTGTGCGACAGCCTGACCGGCTCTTCGATACGGCCCAGCGCATGAACCGAACTGCCTTTACCGTCAGTGCCGGTGAACTGGTCGAACTGTTCGACCAGCGCCGCCTGATCAAGCTCAAGCAGTTTGGCGTAGGCACGCACGTAGCCCCGGGCAAACGTATGCCCAGGCAGCTTTTCAAACTGGCCGTTCTCCAGATTGGTCAGGGAGGTCACGGTGAGATTGAGTCTCAAGGCCACATCTGGCAGCGACCAGCTCCTGCTCTCGCGGGCCTGGCGCAGGGTTTCTCCAGGATTCACGCGATTGGTTGCTACAACTTCGGGATGCGCCGCTTTCATCATTGCTCCGACAGGTATTGCTGATATTCCGGCGTACCGGGATAGAGTCTTTTCAACAGCAGGCCAAAGCTGGCCGCCTTGTTACGATCATCATATATCTTCGCCAGCCGAGTACCGAGCAATAGACTACGTGCATTTTGCTCGCTGAGCTGGCTAAAACGGTCGTAATAGTCACGCGCCGGCACATATTGCTTGTCTTCGTAGGACAACTGAGCCATCTCCAGCAAGGATAACGGCAACTGACGGTCCAGGCGCAATGCCTTGGTAAAATGCTCGCGAGCCTGCTCGCGGTTGCCCAGTTTCAGCGAGGTCATGCCCAGGCTTTCAAAAACCCGTGACCGCTCAGGATACAGGTTGTCGGCAGCCGCCTGTTCAAAACGCTCGTAGGCTTCCTTGTAACGCTTTTGTTCGAACAGAAAACTGCCGTAATTGTTGACGATACGTGTTTCGTTATTGCTGGCGGCCAACGCCTTGCGAAAGTACTGCTCGGCCAGCTCTGGCTCCATCTCTGTCTGGAACACCAGGGCCAGCGCGGCGTTGGCCTGCGCATCCGAGTTGTCGAGTTCCAGCGCCTTTTTCAGCGGAACCTTGGCTCGCTCGGTCTGGCCCTGCTGAAAATAACCCAGCCCCAGTTGCACGTAAGCCTTGCGCGCTTCCTCGCGCCCCTGGGCCGTCGTCAGCGGGTTGACATTGCCGGTGGATACGCACGCTGTCAGCAAAACGACAACACAGAGCAGCAGCGAGGCACGCACAGGCATGGAGTCTCTCTCGATCAGGTTCGCAGTCAGGTTCGAGTCACCGCGACAGGGGCCGCATCGGCCTCGGCGCTCAACTCACGCACGGCTATATAGCGTTCGCTACGACGTGTGCGGTCCATCACCTGCCCGACCAATTGGCCGCATGCAGCATCGATGTCCTCACCACGTGTGGTACGCACAGTGACGTTATAACCGGCCTGATGCAACAGGTCCTGAAAACGACGTATCGCGTTATTGCTGGGACGCTCGTAACCGGAATGCGGAAACGGGTTGAACGGGATCAGGTTGATCTTGCATGGCGTGTCCTTGAGCAGTTCGATCATCTCGACCGCGTGCTCTACCTTGTCGTTGATGTCCTTGAGCATGGTGTACTCGATGGTGAGCACACGTTTTTCGCCCAGACTGGACATGTAGCGACGGCAGGACTCGAGAAGCACTTTCAACGGGTATTTCTTGTTGAGCGGCACCAACTGGTTGCGCAGCGCATCGTTAGGTGCGTGCAGCGACAAGGCCAGGGATACGTCGATGTGCTTGGAAAGCTCATCGATCATCGGTACCACACCGGAAGTGGACAAGGTCACCCGGCGTTTGGAAATGCCATACCCCAGGTCATCCATCATCAGATGCATGGCGGCAATGACATTGTCGAAGTTCAGCAGCGGCTCACCCATGCCCATCATCACCACGTTGGTGATGGCACGGTCGACGGTCGCCGGGACGCTGCCAAAGGATTTGTTGGCAATCCACACCTGACCGATGACTTCGGCGGCGGTGAGGTTGCTGTTGAAGCCTTGCTTGCCCGTGGAGCAGAAACTGCAATCCAGAGCACAGCCCGCCTGGGACGAAACACACAAGGTGCCGCGCTTGCCCTGCGGAATATAGACGGTCTCGACACAGCTGCCGGACTCTACGCGCACCACCCATTTACGGGTGCCGTCGCTGGAGATGTCCTCGCTGACCACTTCAGGACCGCGAACTTCAGCACAGGCCTTGAGCTTTTCGCGCAAGGCCTTGCTGACGTTCGTCATCGCGTCGAAATCGTCGACGCCGAAGTGGTGAATCCACTTCATGACCTGACCGGCACGGAAGCGCTTCTCCCCGATAGAGTCGAAGAATTTCTCCATTTCCTGTTGAGTCAGCCCCAGCAGGTTGGTTTTACCAGTCGATGCAATCATGAATTCACCCTTCACTCGTCAGTCAAAAATGACTTAGCGAGCGGTTACTTCGGTAGCTGCGAAGAAGTACGAGATTTCGCGAGCGGCGGCTGCTTCGGAATCGGAGCCGTGAACAGCGTTGGCGTCGATGGAATCAGCGAAATCAGCACGGATGGTGCCGGCAGCAGCTTCTTTAGGGTTGGTAGCGCCCATCAGCTCACGGTTCAGAGCGATAGCGTTTTCGCCTTCCAGAACCTGAACGACAACCGGACCGGAGATCATGAAAGCAACCAGGTCGCCGAAGAAACCGCGAGCGCTGTGCTCAGCGTAGAAACCTTCAGCTTCGGCCTTGGACAGTTGCTTCAGCTTGGAAGCGACAACGCGCAGACCGGCTTTTTCGAAACGAGTGGTGATCTCGCCGATTACGTTCTTGGCAACGGCGTCAGGCTTGATGATGGAGAAAGTACGTTGAACAGCCATGGTGAAACTCCAGAAGCAGTGATTGAAGCGAAAAATTAAACCCGCGAATTATACGCGGGTTCTGGTGTATTGCCTAACTGCGCGCGTTACTGAACGTCAATCCAGCTCTTCGATCCACAATGTCTGGATCGCTTCCAGGACCTTTTCCCCGCTGCGGTCCGGGTGGTCATCGAATTCAGGCAAGGCCATGACCAGACCACGTAACCTGGGGAAGCTCACGGTGAGCGGATTTACTTCCGGGTGGCTTTCAGCCAGCTGGATGGCGATTTCCTGCACATCAACCCATTTGAGACTCATGAGCAATCCTTGAATCAGTGCGGCGCTTCAGCGGCGTGGTTGAGCGAATACTTGGGTATTTCGACCGTGAGGTCTTCGTTGCCGACAATGGCCTGGCAGGACAGACGCGACTGCGGCTCCAGCCCCCACGCCTTGTCGAGCATGTCTTCTTCCAGCTCATCGGCTTCATTCAGCGAATTGAACCCTTCGCGAATGACGCAATGGCAGGTGGTGCAGGCACATACGCCACCACAGGCGCTTTCAATCTCGATGTGGTGCTCGTGGGCAATGTCGAGAATAGACGTGCCAGGCTCCACTTCTACAACCAGCCCGTCCGGGCAATGCTCGGCGTGGGGCAGAAAAATCACCTGCGGCATCAGTTATTCCTCAATCTCATTCAAGTTGCGCCCGGCCAGTGCGGCTTTTACCGTCGAATCGAGGCGTCGGGCAGCAAATGCATCGGTCACCTGCGACAGACGCTTGGTCTGCTGCTCGATGGCATAACCATCGGTGCCTTGCATCAGTTCACGGAGTTCGTCCATCTGCAGGTTGATAACCAGGCGCTCTTCTTCGTCGAGAAGACGCTCGCCATCGGCGTCCAGGGCACCCTGAACAGCTTCGAGCAGGCGCTCGGCATCAACCTGATGCTCACGCAGCACACGAGCGACCTTGTCGTCGCCGGCATACTCGAAGGAATCCTTGAGCATGCGAGTGACCTCGTCATCGGTCAGCCCGTAGGACGGCTTGACCTGAATGCTCGACTCAATACCCGAGCCCATTTCACGCGCCGAAACGCTGAGCAAACCGTCTGCATCGACCTGGAAGGTGACACGAATCTTTGCCGCACCCGCGACCATCGGCGGGATGCCACGCAGTTCGAAGCGCGCCAGCGAACGACAGTCGCTGATCAATTCACGCTCGCCCTGCAGGACATGAATCTTCATGGCCGTCTGGCCATCCTTGTACGTGGTGAATTCCTGACCACGTGCCACAGGAATGGTGGTGTTGCGCGGAATGACCTTCTCCATCAGCCCGCCCATGGTTTCCAGCCCCAGCGAGAGCGGAATCACATCGAGGAGCAGCAGTTCGCCACCGTCACGCTTGTTGCCGGCCAGAGTATCGGCCTGGATCGCAGCCCCGATGGCCACCACTTGATCCGGGTCGATCTCGGTCAACGGCTGACGACCGAACAGCTCGGCCACCGCTTCGCGCACTCGTGGAACACGGGTCGAACCGCCGACCATGACCACCGCCTCGACTTCTTCAAGCTCGATACCGGTATCACGTACTGCTCGGCGACAGGCCTTGAGACTGCGCGCAACCATAGGTTCGATCAGCGCATTGAGTGCTTCGCGAGTCAGTGTGCCACGCCACTCACCGTAGGCGACCTCGACAGACTCGGCGTCAGTCAGCGCTTCCTTGGCCGAGCAGGCAGCCTGCAGCAGGCTGCGTTGCGCAGAAGGGTCGATATCGGCAGACAGACCGGCATCAGCGACAATCCAGCTGGCTATCGCATGATCGAAGTCATCGCCACCCAGAGCGGTATCGCCGCCAGTGGCCAGTACTTCAAACACACCACCGGTCAGGCGCAGGATAGAGATGTCGAAGGTCCCGCCGCCCAGGTCGTAGATGGCAACCACGCCTTCGGCCTTTTGATCCAGGCCGTAGGCGACCGCCGCAGCCGTAGGCTCATTGAGCAGCCGCAGTACATTGAGGCCCGCCAGTCTGGCAGCGTCCTTGGTCGCCTGACGCTGAGCATCATCGAAGTAGGCAGGAACGGTGATCACCGCGCCTACCAGCTCGCCACCCAGCGAGGCTTCTGCGCGCTGGCGCAGGACCTTGAGGATGTCGGCAGACACTTCGACCGGGCTTTTCGGCCCCTGCACGGTGTCGATGAACGGCATGTGCGACTCACCGCCGACGAACCGGTACGGCAGCTGCTCGCCCAGTTGCTTGACGTCGGTCAGACCACGACCCATGAGACGCTTGACCGAAAGAACGGTATTGAACGGGTCCTGGGAGGCGGCGATCTTCGCTGACTGCCCTACTTCGACACGATCAGCGTGATAGCGCACGGCAGAAGGCAGAATGACCTGCCCCTCTGCATCGGCCAGCGGTTCGGACAGGCCGCTGCGTACTGCAGCGACCAGAGAATTGGTAGTGCCCAGGTCGATACCCACAGCCAGACGACGCTGGTGCGGTTGAGGACTCAGGCCGGGTTCGGCGATCTGCAGTAAAGCCATGCTGTTCAGAATAATCACTGGCGCGCGGCAGAAGCCGCGCGGGGTTAATCGTCGAGGCGCTCTTCTAACTGGCGCACTTCGTGAGAGAGCTTGTCGAGAAACTGCATACGCCGCATCAGCTTTTCAGCGTGCTCGCGTTGTGCAGCATCATTCCAACAGGCTGCGAAGCTCTGGTTCAGTTCGTCCTGAGCGATCTTGAGCTGACGCTTGAAGGTCGCAACGCCGGCCAGATCGGCCTCGTCCTGCAAGTCCTCGAGATCTTCGCGCAATTGCATCTGCTGCAGAAGAAACTCGGGATCATGCACCGTGACTTCGAGCGGCACTTCGTTGCCGTTCATTGCCAGCAGATAACGCGCCCTTTTCGGCGGGCTTTTCAGGGTCTGATAGGCCTCGTTGAGACTGGCCGAGCGCTCCAGCGCCACACGCTGTTCACGCTCGGGGGCATCCGCAAAACGATCCGGATGCACGTTGCGCGCAAGCTCACGGTAACGCGTGGCCAACTGGTCAAGATCAAGCTGAAACTCGGGCTTGAGGTCGAACAGGGCGAAGTGACAGGGAGTACCCACAATAAAAGCCTCAGACGTTGAAGCTTTCGCCACAGCCGCACTCACCGCGCGAGTTGGGATTGTTGAACTTGAAGCCTTCGTTCAACCCTTCGCGCACGAAATCGAGCTCAGTGCCATCCAGATAGACCAGACTTTTCGGGTCAATGATCACCTTGACGCCGTGCAGTTCAAACACGGTGTCTTCGCTGGCCGCCTCATCGACGAACTCGAGCACATAGGCAAGACCTGAACAGCCTGTGGTGCGAACACCCAGACGAACGCCGTCACCCTTGCCGCGCCCCTCGAGGGAACGTCGTACGTGGTTAGCGGCAGCTTCTGTCATGCTGATAGCCATCGGAACTCCTTAGCCTGTTGCATTAGCCTGTTGCAGTTAACTCTGTCGCAAGCTTCTGTTGAAAAGCCTGCTTACAGCAGACCTTTCTTCTGCTTGTAGTCGCGAACGGCCGCCTTGATGGCGTCTTCAGCGAGTACCGAGCAGTGAATCTTCACTGGCGGCAGTGCCAGCTCTTCAGCCAGTTGAGTGTTCTTGATGGTCTCTGCTTCGTCCAGAGTCTTGCCTTTCATCCACTCGGTCGCCAGGGAGCTGGACGCAATGGCCGAACCACAGCCGTAGGTCTTGAACTTGGCGTCTTCGATAACGCCCTGCTCGTTGACCTTGATCTGCAGGCGCATCACGTCGCCGCACGCAGGAGCGCCGACCATGCCGGTGCCCACATCAGGATCTTCCGCGTTCATCTTGCCGACGTTACGTGGATTTTCGTAGTGGTCGATGACCTTTTCGCTGTAAGCCATGATTCTATTCCTCTCACATCAGGAAGCCGCTCTGCAGGTCACGCGCAATTGCCCATGACCTGTATTGGAGGCGACTTTAAATTAGTGCGCCGCCCACTCGATCTTGGAGATGTCGACGCCGTCTTTGAACATGTCCCACAGCGGCGACAGTGTGCGCAGCCGGGTAACCGCCTCGCAAACCTTCTGCGCGGCGTAATCGATTTCTTCTTCGGTGCTGAAGCGGCCGAAGGTGAAACGAATCGAGCTGTGTGCCAGCTCATCGTTGCGACCCAGGGCACGCAGCACGTACGAAGGCTCAAGCGACGCCGAGGTACAGGCCGAACCGGACGATACCGCCAGATCCTTGAGCGCCATGATCAGCGACTCGCCTTCGACGTAGTTGAAGCTCAGGTTCAGGTTGTGCGGTACGCGGGCAGTCAGGCTGCCGTTGACGTACAGCTCTTCCAGATTTTCGACCTGCTTGAAGAAACGATCGCTGAGTGCCTTGATGCGCACGTTTTCAGCAGCCATTTCTTCTTTGGCGATACGGAATGCTTCGCCCATGCCGACGATCTGGTGAGTCGCCAGGGTGCCGGAACGCATGCCCCGCTCATGACCACCGCCGTGCATGGTCGCTTCAAGGCGAACACGAGGCTTGCGGCTGACGTAGAGTGCGCCGATGCCTTTAGGGCCGTAGGTCTTGTGTGCAGAGAACGACATCAGGTCAACCTTGAGGCTGGCCAGATCGATTTCAACCTTGCCGGTCGACTGCGCGCCATCGACGTGGAACAGCACACCGCGCGAGCGGGTCAGTTCACCGATCGCGGCGATATCGTTGATGGTGCCGATCTCGTTGTTCACATGCATGATCGAAACCAGAATGGTGTCGTCGCGCAGTGCCGCCTCAATCATGGAAGGCGTGATCAGACCGTCTTCACCCGGCTCGATATAGGTCACTTCGAAACCTTCGCGTTCCAGCTGGCGAGTGGTATCGAGGACAGCCTTGTGTTCAACCTTGGAGGTGATCAGGTGCTTGCCTTTGCTGGCGTAGAAATGCGCAACACCCTTGATAGCCAGGTTGTTGGATTCGGTAGCACCCGAGGTCCAGACGATTTCGCGCGGATCGGCGCTGACCAGATCAGCGACCTGACGACGTGCATTCTCGACCGCTTCTTCGGCTTTCCAGCCAAAGACGTGGGAGCGCGAGGCCGGGTTGCCGAAGTTTCCTTCGACGGTCAGGCAATCGATCATTTTCTGCGCGACACGCGGATCGACCGGGGTCGTCGCGGAGTAGTCGAGGTAAATTGGCAATTTCATTGAAGCTCTCCTATCAGGCAGGCGCACCGCTCATTCATCTGCGTTCATTCGACGGCGGACGTTTCGATCTTACCCAGTTGCGACATGTGGTTATGACCACGGCGCATATCCTGGCGCTGAGCGACTTCTTGTACCTCACGGCGAGTGACAAGATCCGCCAAGCTGATACCGCTTAGAAATTCGTGAATCTGCTGGCTCAGGTCGCACCACAAGTGATGGGTCAGGCAGGTATCGCCAGCGTGGCAATCGCCCAGACCCTGACACCGCGTAGCATCGACCGATTCATTGACTGCATCGACAACCTGAGCAACCTGGATGCCTTTCATGTCGCGCGACAGCTGGTAACCACCACCCGGACCACGAACACTGGAAACCAGATTGCCGCGACGCAGCTTGGCGAACAGCTGCTCGAGGTAGGACAGGGAAATACCCTGCCGCTCGGAGATGTCGGCCAGAGACACTGGCCCGTTCTGCGCATGCAACGCCAGGTCAAGCATGGCTGTTACAGCGTATCGGCCTTTAGTAGTCAGTCGCATGGCGTATACCGCAGAGGTTCGGAATGAGAGCGAGTATGCTATTCCCGAGTAAAAGAGTCAACTATTAGACCAAGTAAAACAGTCGGGATTAGCGAAAAGTGCGGGCTGCATCATAGCAAAGGTGCGGCGTAATGGCACGCGCTCGCCCGCTGCAATACCTAGCCGACCCTGTCGTCCTGACGGTCTTTCACGCAGTCGAATACCTCATCGCGCAGCTCCGGCAGCTCCTTGGCGCGGTAGTCGCTGCCAAGCCTGCCGAGCGCATCACACATGCCTTCAAGACGACCGTCGACAGCCTGCAAATGGTCAAGCAACTGGCCAATGGCGCGCGCGACCGGATCAGGCATATCTGCACTGACACCGTAGGCATCAAAGCCGAGCTTCTCGGCCATGGCTTTGCGCCTGGCCTCAACCTCGTCGTCCGACTTGACGATGATCCGCCCCGGGATGCCCACTGCGGTTGCGCCCGCAGGCACAGCCTTGGTGACCACTGCATTGGAGCCGATCTTGGCGCCCGCCCCCACCGTGAATGGCCCGAGCACCTTGGCACCCGCCCCGACCACTACACCATCTTCCAGCGTCGGATGGCGCTTGCCGGCATTCCAGCTGGTGCCACCCAAGGTCACGCCCTGGTAGAGGGTGACGTCATTGCCGATCTCGGCGGTTTCACCGATCACGATGCCCATACCGTGATCGATGAAAAAACGGCGACCTATACGCGCACCTGGATGGATCTCGATACCGGTCATCCAGCGGCCGAAGTTCGACACCACACGCGCCGGCCATTTCCAGCCGGTGCGCCACAGGATATGGGCGAAGCGGTGCAGCCAGATGGCGTGCATCCCCGGATAGCAGGTCAGGACTTCAAAGGCATTGCGCGCCGCAGGATCGCGGTGGAATACGCTTTGAATGTCTTCTCGCAGACGCTCGAACATCACTGATCCTTTCGCTTGTAGGGTTCACCACGTGCGGCTTTCTGGGTTTCGGTGAGCACACCGCGCAGAATACTCAGCTCGGATCGCTCGACTTCGCTACGCCCGTATAGCCTGCGCAGCCGGGCCATCAGATGCCGCGGCTTTTCCGGATCAAGAAAGCCGATGGCCACAAGCGTGGCCTCAAGATGGGTATAGAAACCTTCCATTTCGTCCATCGTCGCCAGCTCGGCATTGTGCGCCGACGCAGGCCTGGAAGCCTCGCCCTGCTCCGTGGCAGCCAGCCAGGCCACGCGCACCTCATAACTGAGCACCTGTACGGCAGCCGCCAGATTGAGCGAGCTAAACGCAGGGTCTGACGGGATGTGCACATGGAAGTGGCAGCGCTGCAGCTCTTCGTTGGTCAGGCCCGCATGTTCGCGACCGAACACCAGCGCCACCTCGGCACCCTCGCCGGCCTGCTCGATGACTTTTTCACCCGAGGCACGCGGATCCAGCATAGGCCACGGCAGGCTTCGATCCCGCGCGCTGGTGCCCAGCACCAGACGGCAGCCGACCAGCGCTTCTTCAAGGGTCGCCACCACCTGCGCGCCCTCGAGAATGTCGGTAGCCCCGGACGCACGCGCATCGGCATCGGGCGAAGGGAAAATGCGCGGATCAACCAGCACCAGACGCGAAAGCCCCATGTTTTTCATGGCGCGAGCAGCCCCGCCGATATTTCCGGGATGGGTAGTGCCGACCAGGACAACACGAATGTTCTGCAACAAAGCGAACGCTCACTGACACGAATTAGGGGGGCAAATCTTACAGAAACGGCTCGGCTAACGCTATGAAGCTGTGCGGAGCGCAACCGCAGAAGCGACCGCACCGGACGCAAAAAAACACACACGAACCCGACAACCGTAACAACGCAAGGCTGGAAATAATTCGAATCAGCCCATAGAATGCCCGGCTCTCTTTAACAACCTTAGGTGAATTATCCATGCAGCCCATGCTGAATATCGCGCTGCGCGCCGCCCGCAGCGCCAGCGAATTGATTTTCCGCTCCATCGAGCGCCTGGATACCATCAAGGTTGACGAAAAAGAAGCCAAAGACTACGTCACAGAGATCGACCGCGCTGCCGAGCAGAGCATCATCACCGCTCTGCGCAAGGCCTACCCGACTCACGGCATTCTCGGCGAAGAAAGCGGCCTGCACGAAGGCAGCGGCGAGGGTACTGACTACCTGTGGATCATCGACCCACTGGACGGCACCACCAACTTCGTTCGCGGCATCCCGCACTTTGCCGTCAGCATCGCCTGCAAATACCGCGGCCGCCTCGAGCACGCCGTGGTTCTCGACCCGGTCCGCCAAGAAGAATTCACCGCCAGCCGTGGTCGTGGCGCAGCCTTGAACGGTCGCCGTCTGCGCGTCAGCCAGCGCAAGAGCCTGGAAGGCGCCCTGCTCGGCACCGGCTTCCCGTTTCGTGACAACCAGATGGACAACATCGAGAACTACCTGGGCATGTTCCGCAGCCTGGTAGGCCAGACCGCCGGCATCCGCCGTGCAGGCGCTGCGAGCCTCGACCTGGCTTATGTCGCTGCCGGCCGCTTCGATGCGTTCTGGGAGTCAGGCCTGTCCGAGTGGGACATGGCTGCAGGCGCCCTGCTGATTCAGGAAGCAGGCGGTTTGGTCAGCGATTTCACCGGTGGTCACGACTTCCTTGAGAAAGGCCACATCGTTGCTGGCAACACCAAGTGCTTCAAGGCGGTACTGACCGCGATCGCACCGCACCTGCCAGCTTCACTCAAGCGTTAAGCTGCAGGCATAAAAAAACCGGCGCAAGCCGGTTTTTTTATGTCTTGTGAAGCCCAGCGGCTGGCGTTACTGCGCCTGACCCAATATCAGCTGACCGTTCTTGTCGACCGGAATCTGGCTACCCGGATCACGCTCCATACGAACCTGACCCACTTTCTCGTTCAACTTGTATTTGACGTTGTAGCCCACAACCTTGTCGCTCACATCGTTGACCGTTGTGCAGCGGTTCTGCGTAGTGGTGTAGGTGTCACGCTCCTGCATGCCTTCCTGAACCTTGTTACCGGCATAACCACCGCCGAGCGCGCCTGCGACCGTTGCGATTTTCTTGCCATTACCACCACCAACCTGATTGCCGAGCAAACCACCGGCAACCGCGCCAATAACGCTACCGACGATCTGATGCTGGTCCTTGACCGGCGCCTGACGGGTAACGGTTACGTCCTTGCAAACTTCACGGGGGGTTTTGATCTGCTGGTTGATCGGCTCTACCGCCAATACATCCGCATACTCAGGACCACCCTTGACCAGGCTATAGGTGGCAACGGCGCCGCCAGCAGTCACGACAGCAGCACCTAACACAGCACCAACAAGCATAGACTTGTTCACTTGAACCTCCTGACCAATCGAAACGCAGCATGGCTGCGCAATGCCTAGCCTTGGAGCATAAAAAAAGGCGCGAGTTCAGCACTCGCGCCTTTTTTATGATGGCCGGACCTACGGGAGGTCGTCAGCCTTCTCGACGACCACTGGAGGAATCAAATCCTCGGTGGTCAGGTTCAGCCAGATCAGCACTACGTTGGCGATGTAGATGGACGAGTAGGTACCCGCCAGTACACCGATGAACAACGCGATGGAGAAGCCTTCCAGGCTGTCGCCGCCAAACACCCACAATGCCACGATCGCCAACAGGGTCGAAACCGAGGTGGCAATGGTGCGCAGCAGCGTCTGCGTGGTGGAGATGTTGATGTTCTCGATCAGCGAAGCCTTGCGCAGCAGGCGGAAGTTTTCACGTACCCGGTCGAAGACCACGATGGTGTCGTTCAGCGAGTAACCGATGATCGCCAGCACCGCCGCCAACACCGTCAGGTCGAAGGTGATCTGGAAGAACGACAGGATACCCATCGTCACCACCACGTCGTGGATCAGCGAGATGATCGCCCCGACTGCGAATTTCCACTGGAAGCGGAATGCCAGGTAGATCAGAACACCGCCCAGCGCCATCAGCATGCCGAGGCCGCCCTGATCGCGCAGCTCTTCACCGACCTGCGGGCCGACGAACTCGACACGCTTGACCACTGCCGGGTTATCGGCACCGGCCTTGCGCAGCGCCTCGGCAACCTGAGTGCCCAGTTGCGGGTCTTCACCCGGCATGCGCACCAAAAGGTCAGTGGTAGCGCCGAAGCTCTGTACAACGGCTTCGTGATAGCCCGCCGAAACCAGCTCCTGACGGACCTTGCCGAGGTCGGCGGGACGTTCGTAGGTCAGCTCGATGAGCGTACCGCCGGTGAAGTCCAGACCAAAGTTGAGCCCTTTATGGAACCAGCTGAACAACGCCAGTGCGGTAAGGAGCATCGTGATGGCGAACGCAACATTGCGAACGCCCATGAAGTTGATGGTACGTAACATGGCAGCCCCTTAAATCCACAACTTCTTGAAGTCACGACCGCCGTAGATCAGGTTGACCATAGCGCGGGTCACCATGATGGCCGTGAACATCGAGGTAAAGATCCCGAGCGACATGGTCACCGCAAACCCTTTGACCGGGCCGGTGCCCATCGCAAAGAGAATGCCGCCGACCAGCAGCGTCGTCAGGTTGGCGTCGAGGATCGCCGTGTAGGCACGATCGAAACCTTCGTTGATAGCACGCTGAACCGTCATGCCGTTGGCGATCTCTTCACGAATCCGCGAGAAGATCAGCACGTTGGCGTCCACCGCCATACCCATGGTCAACACGATACCGGCGATACCCGGCAGGGTCAGTGTGGCCCCCAGCAAGGACATCAGTGCCAGCAGCATGACCATGTTCAGGGCCAGTGCCACGGTCGCGATCAGACCGAAGAAGCGGTAGATCGCCATGATGAACAGCGAGACGAACAGCATGCCCCACAGGGATGCGTCGATACCCTTGGTGATGTTGTCGGCACCCAGGCTAGGACCGATGGTGCGCTCTTCAGCGAAGTACATCGGCGCCGCCAGACCACCGGCACGCAACAGCAGCGCCAGCTCGGAAGACTCACCCTGACCATTCAGACCGGTAATCCGGAACTGACTGCCCAGTGGCGACTGAATGGTCGCCAGGCTGATGATTTTCTTGTCTTCCTTGAAGGTCTGGACCGGCACGTCTTTTTCGACGCCGTTGACCATCTGTTTGGTGTAGGTGGTGGTCGGACGCTGTTCGATGAAGATCACCGCCATGCTGCGTCCCACATTGCTGCGGGTTGCACGGCTCATCAGTTCGCCACCGTGACCATCGAGGTTGATGTTCACCTGTGGACGACCATGCTCGTCGAAGCTGGCCTTGGCGTCAGTCACCTGATCACCGGTAATGATCAGACCACGCTCCACCGCCGCTGCCGGACGACCGCCTTCGCGGAATTCGAACATCTCGGTAGTGCCTTTCGAATCATCCGGGCCTGCACCCAGACGGAATTCGAGGTTGGCGGTCTTGCCCAGAATACGCTTGGCTTCGGCCGTGTCCTGCACACCCGGCAACTCGACCACGATGCGGTTGGCACCCTGGCGCTGAACCAGCGGCTCGGCAACACCCAGCTCGTTGACCCGGTTACGCACGGTGGTCAGGTTCTGCTTGATCGAGTATTCGCGAATCTCGGCCAGCTTGGCCGGCGTCAACGCCATGCGCAGCACCGGGATACCGTTCAGCTCGGCAGGCGTGATTTCGAAATCGGTAAAGGTCTTGCGTACCAGTGCACGCGCCTGTTCACGCTCTGCGTCGTCGGTGAAGCCCAGCTGAATCACATTGCCCAGCTGCGGCAGACTGCGATAACGCACCTTTTCCTTGCGCAACAGGGATTTGACTTCGCCTTCGTAGACTTTCAGACGTGCATCGATCGCCTTGTCCATGTCGACTTCCAGCAGGAAGTGCACGCCGCCGGACAGGTCGAGGCCGAGCTTCATCGGGCTTGCACCCAGCTTACGCAACCAGGTCGGCGTGGTACGCGCCAGGTTCAGTGCGACGACATAATCGTCACCCAACGCCTTGCGCACGACATCCTTGGCTGGCAACTGGTCTTCCTGCTTGCTCAGACGCAACAAACCGCCCTTGCCATTCTCGGCCAGAGAAGAAGCCTTGACCGAGATGCCGGCATCGGCAAGCGCCTTGGCTGCACGATCCACGTCCGCCTGATTGACTTGCAGCGCAGTGCTTGCGCCGCTGATCTGGATGGCAGAATCATCAGGGTAGAGATTGGGTGCGGAATAAATAAAACCGACCACCAGCACCGCCAGGATCAGTACGTATTTCCACAGAGGGTATTTGTTCAGCATCATGCCGCCCGCTTAAAACGCGGGGCGCCTTGCGCGCCCCGTCGATGGGTAAAAAGTTGTTGCTCAGATCGCTTTCAGGGTGCCTTTAGGCAGAGTGGCCGCGATGGCGCCCTTCTGGATTTTCAGCTCAACGGTGTCAGACACTTCGATGACCACGAAGTCATCGGTCACTTTGTTGATCTTGCCCGCGATACCGCCACTGGTGACAACTTCATCGCCTTTCTGCAGGTTGCCCAGCAGGTTTTTCTGCTCTTTGGCGCGCTTGGCCTGTGGACGCCAGATCATCAGGTAGAAGATGACCAGGAAGCCGACCAGGAAGATCCACTCGAAACCACTGCCCGCAGGACCGGCAGCCGGTGCAGCAGCATCCGCAAAAGCGGGAGAGATGAAAAAGCTCATTTGTCGCTCCAGTTACATAATTAGTATAAAAAGCAGGAAAAACTCGTTCTGTTTCAACCCAGAGGCGGCGTTGGAAGGCCGCGTTTGGCATAGAAGGCATCGACGAAGGCGGCCAATGTACCCTGTTGAATAGCCTCGCGCAAACCAGCCATAAGCAGCTGGTAGTGCCGCAAATTGTGGATTGTATTGAGCATGCTCCCCAGCATTTCCCCGCACTTGTCCAGGTGATGCAGATAAGCGCGCGAGAAGTTCTGGCAGGTGTAGCAATCGCAGGTCGGATCCAGCGGCGTATTGTCGTGGCGATGGAACGCGTTACGGATTTTCAATACGCCGGTATCGGTGAACAGATGGCCGTTGCGGGCATTGCGGGTCGGCATCACGCAGTCGAACATGTCGACGCCACGGCGCACACCTTCGACCAGATCTTCCGGCTTGCCTACACCCATCAGGTAACGAGGTTTGTCTGCCGGCATGAGGCCTGGCAGGTAGTCCAGCACCTTGATCATCTCGTGCTTGGGTTCGCCCACCGACAGACCGCCAATCGCCAGACCGTCGAAACCGATTTCGTCCAGGCCTTCCAGCGAGCGCTTGCGCAGGTTCTCGTGCATGCCACCCTGAACGATGCCGAACAGCGCGGCGGTGTTTTCGCCGTGGGCGATCTTGGAACGCTTGGCCCAACGCAGCGACAGCTCCATGGAGACCCGCGCCACCTCTTCGTCGGCCGGGTACGGTGTGCATTCGTCGAAGATCATCACAACGTCCGAACCCAGATCACGCTGGACCTGCATGGACTCTTCCGGCCCCATGAACACCTTGGCACCATCAACCGGCGAGGCGAACGTCACGCCCTCCTCCTTGATCTTGCGCATGGCGCCCAGGCTGAACACCTGAAAGCCGCCGGAGTCGGTCAGAATCGGCCCCTTCCACTGCATGAAATCGTGCAGGTCGCCGTGACCCTTGATGACTTCGGTACCCGGACGCAGCCACAGGTGAAACGTATTGCCCAGAATCATCTGCGCGCCGGTCGCCTCGATATCACGGGGCAGCATGCCCTTGACCGTGCCATAGGTGCCCACCGGCATGAACGCCGGGGTCTCCACCACACCACGCGGAAAGGTCAGCCGACCGCGACGGGCCTTGCCATCGGTGGCCAACAACTCGAAAGACATACGACAGGTGCGACTCATGCGTGATCCTCTGGTGCCGATTCCTGTGGGGCCGTCGGCGCGGGATTGCGGGTGATGAACATCGCATCACCGTAACTGAAGAAGCGGTAGCCGTGCTCGATGGCCGCCGCGTAGGCCGCCATCGTCTCGGGATAACCGGCGAACGCCGAAACCAGCATCAACAGCGTGGATTCAGGCAAATGGAAATTGGTCACCAGGGCATCGACCACGTGAAACGGCCGGCCTGGATAGATGAAGATGTCGGTATCGCCGCTGAACGGTTTCAGTTCGCCATCACGCGCGGCACTCTCCAGCGAGCGCACGCTGGTGGTCCCGACGGCAATCACCCGCCCGCCCCGTGCACGGCACGCGGCGACGGCGTCGACCACGTCCTGGCCAACTTCCAGCCATTCGCTGTGCATGTGATGATCTTCGATCTGCTCGACGCGCACCGGCTGGAACGTCCCTGCGCCGACATGCAGGGTGACGAACGCGGTTTCTACACCCTTGGCGGCAATCGCCTCGAGCAGCGGCTGATCGAAATGCAGGCCGGCAGTCGGCGCAGCCACCGCACCGGCACGCTGCGCGTAAACGGTCTGATAGCGCTCGCGATCAGCGCCTTCATCCGGACGGTCTATATAAGGAGGCAACGGCATGTGGCCGACACGCTCCAGCAACGGCAGCACCTCTTCGGCGAAACGCAGCTCGAACAGCGCATCGTGCCGAGCGATCATCTCGGCCTCGCCACCGCCATCGATCAGAATCGACGACCCAGGCTTGGGCGACTTGCTCGAGCGAACATGCGCCAGCACCCGATGGCTGTCCAGCACGCGCTCGACCAGAATCTCCAGCTTGCCGCCGGAGGCTTTCTGCCCGAACAGGCGTGCGGGAATGACCCGGGTATTGTTGAACACCATCAAGTCGCCCGGGCGCAAATGCTCGAGCAAATCGGTGAATTGACGATGTGCCAGCGCGCCCGTCGGCCCATCGAGGGTCAACAGACGACTGCTGCGACGCTCGGCCAGCGGATGGCGAGCAATCAGGGAATCGGGGAGTTCGAAGGTAAAGTCAGCGACGCGCATGATCGGGTTCGTTTAGCAGGGCCGGGAAGTTTATCCGGTTTGACGGCATTAGTAAAAAACCTGCGTAAATCCCTGTTGACCAACAGAAAACTCATCCTTATACTTCGCCGCCATTGAGCCCTGATGGCGGAATTGGTAGACGCGGCGGATTCAAAATCCGTTTTCGAAAGAAGTGGGAGTTCGATTCTCCCTCGGGGCACCACCAAATTGAAGAAAGACCTTGATTTTCAAGGTCTTTTTTTTCGTCTGGCGTAAATTTGGCGTAAGCACGTTTCATACTACCGAGCAATCTCAGCCTGATCAGCCCCGCAGCCATCCCCCATCACGCCGGCGACCGGGTGCTCGGTGACTACAGATCAAGGACATTGCGGAATGGACTACAAAAAACTCGGCCTGATTTTCTCATCGATAATCCTGCCAATCGTACTCTTCGTCGTCAGCCCTTTGTGGGGCTCCTTGTTCACTGATAAAAAAGAGCTCAGCTATAAGACCCTTTCTAAGCGCGACATATCTACCAGCAGCTCGTTATCTGAACAGTGGCCTGATATTCAGATCTCATATCTTGGAAAAGATGTAAGCAAAGGATCCTTTTTAACGATCGCCATTGTAAATACTGGTAAAATACCTATCAAAAGCGAAGACTTTGAACGCCCTATCACGATCCATTTATCGAATAGCGCTTCTGTTATTTCATCTAAGGTTGTCGAACTCAACCCTACAAACCTTGAAGTCAAAATTCGTGCAACAGATGAAGGCATATCAATTGAAAAACTGCTTTTAAATCCCGACGATGGCTTTGCAATTCAAATATTTTCAAGCGCACCTTTAAAAGTTTTGGACGTCACTACACGAGCTTCTGGACTTTCAAAGCTCGTAGAGCTAATACCGGAAGATCGCAGTGGTTTCTACGTAAAGTACTCATCGCTACTCGATATGGGTAAAACTCTGGAACAAAATATTTTCGTTATTCCGCTGCCTGTAACCATTTTATTTACATTAATCTTGGAAATAGTTTTCCTATTTAACTTATTAAACTCTCTCCTCTCCACTACCAAATTAGGCAAAGCGATCTATGGTTGCTTCAGCGCAGCACTTTACGTATTGACGCTTGGCGGACTTAAAATGACTATAATTTATATTCGAGACTATACTGACTCCAATAAATACGCACTAGTCACGCTGCTTGTTGTTGTAGTATCACTCATCGGGTGGTTAGCTGCGATCCTAAGAAAACGACTCAACCTAACATAGTAGTGGCAGAGCGCACTGCCGCACTCGGGTGACTCCAGTAACTCTAATTATCTGTGACGCCTTAAGGGCGCACAGAACGAATTAATCAATCGTCTTAGCTTAATCACATTTCACAGTCCAAAGTTGATCCAGTCTTGTCGTATAGCTTTGGCTCAACATGTCTCGCCGCATTGCCCATTCTGGCTCCGCAGGTACACTTCCAGATCGAAGAGTCCCCCTCCCCCAGCGCGTATTGATCTGATCCAGCACGCCCATAACCTTCTCGGCCGCGACCGGCTGCGAGGCCGCGAAAAGATCATCTGTAAACTCACCTGGCTGACGAAGATCCAGTAGCAGCACCTCCGCTTTGCTGTACTTGAAGCCCGGCCGGAACAGGCGACTGACAGCCTCGGTCGCAGCTTTCGTCATCAAGCGCACGTCATTTGTGGGATACGGCAGTTCGACCAGCGCGCCATTGGCGTACTTGGCTTCTTCAGGGTTAAACATGCCAGTGCGGATGCTGACCCGGATCTTCTTGCATAGGGAACTCTGGGAGCGAAGCTTCTCCGCAGCACGTTGCATGTAGGTGGCCACCGCTTCCTTGATTGGCTCAATCGCAGTCAGCCGCTGACCAAACATCCGGCTGCAGCAGATCTCCTGCTTGGGAGGCGCGGCCTCGCCCAGCCCCAGGCATGAAGTACCGGCCAACTCACGAGCCGTCTTTTCAATGACAACACTGAACCGGTCGCGCAAGGTACGAGGATCGGCGTTGGCCAGGTCCATTGCGGTGCAGATGTTCATGGCTTCCAGGTGTGCTTTCATCTTCCTGCCTACACCCCAAACCTCGGACACTGCCGTGTTGCGCAGCACCCAGTTCCGTTTGTGCAGATCGCAGATATCAACGACCCCGCCTGTTTGAGCGAGGAGACGCTTGGCTGTGTGATTCGCAAGTTTGGCCAGGGTTTTCGTCGGTGCGATGCCGACCCCTACAGGTATGCCCGTGCACTTGAGAACGGAAGCCCGTATGCGACGACCGAGTGCTGTGAGATCCCCAGGGATACCGGTCAAGTCCGCGAACGCTTCGTCGATACTGTAAACCTCAGTGGCGGGCACCATGGACTCGATGATCGACATCACGCGCTCGCTCATGTCGCCGTAAAGCGCGTAGTTGCTGCTGAACACCTTGATGCCATTGCGGCGCAGCACATCTTTTATCTGGAAATACGGAGCCCCCATTTTCACAAATGGCTTGGCGTCGTAGCTGCGGGCGATAACGCATCCGTCGTTGTTGCTAAGGACCACGATAGGGGTCTTTTCCAAGTCAGGACGGAAGACGCGCTCGCAGCTCGCATAAAAGCAGTTGCAGTCAATCAGCGCGAAAACCGACTCACGCTTTTCCATGACGGCGCATGCTGTAATTCACCACGCCCCAAATGACCAGGTTGTCACCTTCCAGAATATGCCGAGCTGGATATGCGGCATTTTCAGACTGGAGCTTGACGACGCCATCCATCATGAAGAGCCGTTTGCAGATCGGCTCAGAGTTATTCAGCGCCGCAACGACAATCTCCCCGTGCTCTGCGTCTCGGCTGCGGTCGACGACGATCAAATCCCTATCGAAAATGCCAGCGCCTATCATGCTGTCACCGAGGATTTTCGCAAGGTACACATGGGGCGCACGAACCTCAGCCATTTCATCCAGTGAGACGTGCTTCTCAATGTAATCGACAGCGGGCGAAGCAAATCCTGCAGGCACCTGGAATGAGTAAAGTGGGAGCTTGATGCCACCTTCAGACAAAGGGCCGAGAATAACTACGCTCATGTGGGAAACCTTTCGATTGAGATTGCTGTATGCATATACAGTTAACTCTTCAGCCCGCGTGCGGTCAATCGTATAGGCAGGCATTTTCGACGAGTGACATTACGGGTGACATCATGTGCGGACGCTACTCGATCTACGAATCCATGGACCATTACCTCAAAGAGCTTGCGCCAGAGCAGATGGTGATCAATGGCTATGACCTTTGGCCGATAGAGCGATACAACGTCGCACCGACCACCCGCGTAGAGATCATTCGACCGACGGAGGCCGGACTCAGTGTCGACAAGGTTCGCTGGGGATGGGCTCCTTTCTGGGCACAGGGTAAACGCCCCGCACCAATCAATGCACGAGTGGAAACCGTCATGACAGGTAAGTTTTTCAAGGAGCTTTGGCCGAACGGCCGTGCTCTTGCACCTGCAAACGGCTGGTTTGAATGGGTAAAAGATCCGTCGGCCCCAAAAAAGAAGCAGCCGTACTTCATCCGCCTCAAAAGCCAGAGACCTATGTTCTTTGCAGCTCTTGCCCAGGTTCATCCAGGTCTTGAGCCCCACGAGGGCGACGGATTCGTGATCATAACCGCCGCCAGTGATCAGGGGATGGTCGACATCCATGACAGACGACCTTTAGTGCTCAGTCCGGAGCTGGCCCGCGAGTGGACGGACTCGTCAATTGACCCCGCGCGCGCAGCCGAAATTGCTCGGGAGTGTTGCACGCCAGTTGACGAATTCGAGTGGTACAAGGTTGGCAAGGCTGTGGGCAACGTGCGGAATCAAGGGCAGGATCTCATTTGTCCTGACAGCGACGCGGCCTAAATGAAACGGACTATTTGCAGTTAAATCGGCGGGCGCTGGTTTAAACCGGGCTGGCAGTCGGTGGGCTCCGTAAGCTAGGCTAAGCACTTCATTTTTTAAAGCAGGAAGCTGATATGTCTTTTGACGCATTTATGCAGGTGGACGGTGTAGAGGGCGAATCTCTTGATGATGGCCACAAGGGCTGGGTAGAGCTGCTGTCCTATCATTACGACGCGGTGCAGTCGATCAGTACAACTGCTTCTTCTAGCGGTGGCGCGACTGCAGGGGGCGTGACCCTCGGCGACTTTAGAGTGAGTAAATATATAGATAGAGCGACACCAAAACTGTTTGAACTTTGTTGCCGTGGCTCGCACATCAAAAAAGTAACTATTCGTGTACACCGTGCAGGTACGGAAAAATTTAAATATTTAGACATCGTTCTTGAGGAAGTCTTGATATCAACCGTCAGCGGTAATGGCGCGGAGCATGCCGGTTTCCCCGTAGAAATGATCACACTCAACTATGGTCGTATAAAATTCGAATATTCTCAGCAACGGCGTGCTGATGGGGGAAATGCTGGTATCGTCTCAGGGGGATGGGACCGGACCGCAAACAAACCATTTGCGTAATCCAAAACATTAGAAGTTCAGCGGTCATGCTTAACAGATAAAAGCCCGCTCAAAGGAAAGGCGGGCTTCGGAGTTACCTGAACAGCACTAAAGTAGCACCAAGCAAAATAACTGTAACTATTGCTTCTTTTCGAGAAAAGAAAAAGAAAATAGCCAACTGCACAACGATAGATATAGTTACGATCAAGCCCCGAAAAACCGCTCTATCATTAGACTCATCGTGAATCGGTAAGGATAAATTATCAGGTGATGGCGCGAGTCCAGGTGGTGAAGCGAGCATACTAGGATCCATCCAATCATATTCAGACCCCTGAAAGAGTACATACATTAGCAGACAGAAAAAAAATATACCGTACAAAAAAATTCGCAAAAATACACTTTTAATTTTCATATTCATCACATCGTAAGCTGTTTGAGGTGAGACCAAGAATTGACGATAAAATTACCGTAACTCAGATCTTTTTTAAGCTCATCTAAAGACCGACTTGTACCCCAATTATACCGAGCACCGATAATTCGTACCTCCTCCATTCCAATGGTAGAAAAATGATCATAATCAGCAAGCATACGTAGGTGCTTTGCCGCAATATCGATATTATAAATATCAGTTTCAATACAGTTAGCCAAACTCCGAAGCTGACTAATATTCATCTCATCGGGATTCATCCCCAAAGTAACAGCTGCTGTGCGAAGCTGGATGCTCACCCAACCAAAACTGGTTTTAAGTGGGGGGCTAGTAATTAGATGTGGCCGATTACCCAAACGGTCAAAAGCTCTAACTTCAAAGCCAAGCCTGTCCACAAAATTTGGGTCGCCGCCAACCTCAATCCAACATACGCCAGCCAACAATTCAATAGGAAGAGAATACTTGGCCGCCGCCGCCTTTATATATAATTTATTATGAATCAGCCAAGCATCTTTAAATCGTTGCAAATAACCGGGGCCGCCGCCTAGACGCTCCGGCCATGCTTTCCAAATGACTACATCAAGCAGGGTCCAAGTGGGGCTGTTGTTTGACTCTGGCGTGCAAAATTCGTCCATATGTTCATCCATGACCTGCTTGCAAAACCACACTCTAACATTAACCTTCGCCGTAAGTGCAGTCACTAGTGGCCAGCCTCGGACAAAAATCAGAATAACCCTCCCAGCGCAGCAGGCTCCCAATTCATGATAATCAGCTCACCACTGACATCAGCCTTTCCCTGTCTCTGGTTGGCCGTGCTGTAGCGAATGTCCACTGTCTCAAAATGAAAACCGTCAAACACTCCTCGGATATCAGGATGGTCGTTGATGCTGACCATCACCTTCCCTTTGCACGTCCGCATGAAATCAGCCATGCGCTCGTAGTTCTCAAACGGAAAATCCACACCATACCCAGCCGTCTGCCAGTACGGCGGGTCCATGTAGTGGAACGTGTGAGGCCGGTCGTAGCGCTCGGCACATTCGAGCCACGGCAGATTCTCCACGTACGTACCTGACAACCGCTGCCAGGCCGCAGAAAGATTCTCCTCGATTCTCAGCAGGTTGATAGCTGGTCCCGTCGTGGCGGTCCCGAACGTCTGGCCGCTGACCTTGCCCGCGAAGGCATGGTGCTGCAGGTAGAAGAACCGGGCGGCGCGCTGGATGTCGGTGAGGGTTTCGGGGCGGGTCATCTTCTGCCACTCAAACACCTGGCGCGAGCTGAGTGCCCATTTGAACTGGCGGACGAATTCTTCAAGGTGGTTTTGGACGACGCGATACAGCGTCACCAGATCTCCGTTGATGTCGTTCAAGACTTCAACGGGAGCGGCTTGGGGACGCATGAAGTAGAGGGCCGCACCGCCAGCGAACACTTCGACGTAGCATTCATGGGGTGGGAAAAGCGGGATGAGGCGGTCGGCCAGGCGGCGTTTGCCGCCCATCCAAGGGACGATGGGTGTGGACATAAATAGCAAGACCTTTACTGTATATATAAACAGGTGCTAGGCTCGCTCCGCTTTGTGCACGAAGCGGGAGCCTTGGCTGGACTTGCAGGGGTAATCTGCGGGAACAGTGACCAGTCGCGATGTTGGCGCATCTCGACTGGTCGCTCTTTTTCAATCTGCTGCGTTATCTCTTCAGCTCAATCAGACCAGTACCTTCAGGGCCCGCTCGTAAAGCGCCTGACGGTCGGCAAGGCCATTTGTGCCACCGTTGATCCGCTTGGTAATTGTCAGGAAGTCGCCTCTATCTGCGAAGGTATTAAGCCCAGCACGGTGCCAGAACCAAGCAGCTGACATGGCGGCATGCTCCGGACGCTCGAGGAGTTCAGGTTGCTGTAGCAGATCCAGGCCCAATGCCTCGCCGCACTCCGCGTAGTTCGCCCGTCCGGTAATTTGAATAAGCCCCCTGCCCCGATATAACTGACCGTCGCCGTCGTCCTCTGGCGTGTTGCCCAAGCGTTCGGCGAGCCGTCCGGTATCGTATTTTTCGAGGTAGGCATCACTGCCTAATTCCCGCACGTAACGAAGCTGGCCAGACTCATGGCCCACCTGCGCCAGGAAGGCCGCCATACGCAGCTTCGTGACGATGCCATATTTGCTCATCGCAACGTTTAAGACAGGAACAAAAACGCCAGCTCGGGAGCTGGCGTTGGGGAGGATCTGCAGCAATTGCTGCACAGTAATCGACATTCAGATATCTCCTGAATAGGGGTGATTTGTGATGGAGGTAATGGTCAGAGCTGCACGACCTTGACTGGTTTTTTCTCTTTCTTTTTGCCTTTGGCTTTTGCCTTGCCCTTGTTGCCACCATTGCACTCGGCCGTGGTGGACCAGCCAGCTTGGGTAAATACCTGTTCGACCGAATCGGTCAGGTACTCGCCATCAAGCCCCTCCTTGAACCCCTGCACGCTGATCATGCGCTCCGCGAAAAGGTCAGTACGCCCGACCATTTCAAGACGGATGCCTGCAGTGCTGCGATTGAAAGCAGCGAGACGCGCTTTCGCGGCCTGCTCAGCTGCAGATTTGTTGGGGTAGATATGCCGGTCGGTATGAACGGGAGGGAGACCATCCGGGGCCGTGTCGTTATTGAGGGTCACGATCTGGAGCTTCCCGGTCTTTTTGTCCTGATGCTTCGTTGACACGGCTTTGTGTGTCGAACGATCACCCAATCTGAACTGCCATCGACTGACGTCTTGGCGCGTGATGGCCAGAACGTCAAACGCTTTCCCGGACGCGCTGACTCCCTCTTGCCTGGGCATAACGAGCAACTTGCCGTCGGCGACCTTGGCCGTGCAGTCGTACTTTTTTGCCAGCCGTGTAATGAAGTGGTAATCCGACTCGTTGAGCTGGTCAGCACGTGGGACCTTTGTCGCTACGTTGCAGGCTGGAGCCCAGCCATTGCGTGCGGCAATGTCGCTGACAATCTTCGACAACGGCACATGCTCCCAGCTACCGCTGCGCGTGGTCTTACCACTTCCACGCATGCTGCTGGCCTTGCCTTTGATGACCATAGTGTCCGGAGGACCAGACACCTCGATCTCATCAATGGTGTACAGACCGATCTTGGTCAGCTTCTGGCCGTCATAGCCCAGATAAACCTCAACATCGGCCCCTCTCGATGGCAACGCCACTGCACCGTCGCGATCATCAATGCGAAGTTCGAATTCATCTGAGTCCATGTCGGGCTTGTCAGTGGTACGCAGCTGGATCAATCGGTCGTTGATGAGCGCCGTAATGTCGGTGCCGTCGGCAACGATCCGGAAAGTGGGTTTCATGCGCAGATACCAAAAGAAAGCCCCGCACTTGACGGGGCTGGGCAAAAGGAAAAATTCGTTACACGTAACGTCTAGGTCAGCCCCAGAGCATCACGGTTTCATCAGAGGATGCGGGAAGGTCCGGCAGAATGATTATCAGCCCCACCCGGAAGGGTTGAGCCTCATCGGCCAGGCCCTGATTGGCATCAAGCACGGCCTCCACAGAGCCGTTCAAATGGCCGTAATGGTTGAAACAAAGGGTATCGAGGATATCCCCGTCAGACGTTCTGCATATCGTCGCCATAGCGTGTGAACTCCAGCGTGAACGCCTGCTTGCGAGGGATACCCCCTTGCATCAGAGCGCTCTGATCTTCCTGAATTTTCTTCAAGCACCAGTTACCCAAAACTGCCCCATACCCCGTGGTTAGGGCCAGAGGCACGCCCAGACCCGCGATGCCACGCAAGGTATCGAGCTGTTTGATCCCGCCTTTGACGTTGGGGAATACCGCTCCCTTGAGCGTCAGTGACTCATCACCCAGACCGATGTTCTGCTGTGCCGGCCGACGCGTGAGACGCTCTTGCGACGCCCAGCGGAACTCACTGGAACGGCTCAGTTCGTCAAACGCAGCGGTGTCCAGATTGAAGTAGTACGGCTCGGCTTTCGCGTTTAGCGGCTGCAAGATCAGCAGATGTTCAAACGGTTTGACCGCTTCCACAGCCGGGGTTTTCTGCGCGGCAAATGACGAACTGGGCACCACGTTGGCCAGCGCGGGACTGATACTGCCAGCCACCTTGTTGATGGCCGTCCCGGCTTTTGCTGCCTGCTCTTTGAGCACTCCCAAGCGCTCGTCAATCTGCGTCGCCGCCCTTGATGCACGGCTGTACGTCGACACCACAGCTCCGACCTTCGCCTGGGCCGCATTGACACCCCGCATCACGCGTTGAAGCTTGGCCCCGATGGCGGGACCCACGATGGGCAGGCCCTCAAGCTCGGCGGTCGCACCACTGATTTCGCTGATCGCGCCATTGACCGGCGAGAGCATGCCGTCCAGATCGCGACGACCTGACTCGCCTGCAGCCACCAGGTACTTCATACCCGACTGCAGTTGTTCCATGTAAGCCATGTATCCCCCTACTCGACGTGCGGAGCATCAAACAGATTCGACCGTTGCGACTGCTGCGCCGAGTCACGCATAGCTCGCTGAATCATCGGCTCCAGATCTCGCATCAGTTGCTGCGGATCTTTCACATCACCTTGAACGGTCAGTGTTATTGGCGCATTTATCGAAACCTGCTGTTCGTACTTGGGTGTCGGCATCTTGGGTGCCTCGGGCTTGATGACAATCGGCGCGGTAGGACTCGCTGCAGGCTTTTCCGTCATGGCCCGACCTACATCCCCCATCAGCGGCCCGGTAGGAGCCAGCGCTGCAGCTGGTCCCCGAGCCATCAGTGGCACCCGGTCGTTATCGAAAGCCTTGGCCGTCGCACCCAGCGTGGGCACTACTGGGCCGGGCAGTGCGACCGGAACCGGAGGCGCAGCCAGCAACGACACCGGCTTGTTCTCTTTCTCCGGCGTGCCAAACAGCTCTTTGCCCAACAAGCCGCCGACCTCACCGCCGCCCCAAGACCCCAGGGCACCGCCAATGGCCGCGCCTATCGCCGTGCCTACGACCGGCAAAATCATTGTGCCAATCGCCGCACCCGCCGCCGCACCACCCCAGCCACCCAGTGCAGTGCCCGCAACCTCGGTAGCCCCTTCCAGTTTTTTCTCGATAGGGTCATCCGACTGATACAGCTCGACCGCTTTCAGGCCAGCGCTGATTACCGCTTCGCCAGGCAAAACCTTGGCCTTGCCTGCCATCTTGCCCAGTAAAGGCATAATGCTACGTTCAGCAGCCGCAGGAAGCGGCGGCACAGGGATGGGCATACGTGAGGCCGGACGAATACGAGGAGCATCGGTCGGACGCGGTGGCATCGGGCGAATACGCGATTCACCGGCCGGGCTTGGCGGTACCGGGCGGATGCGCGGCTCACCGGGCGGGCCTGGTGGTATCGGACGGATGCGCGGCTCACCGGGCGGGCTTGGTGGTACCGGGCGGATGCGCGGCTCACCGACCGGACGCGGCGGAAAAGGCCTGGTACGCGGTTCACCAGTTGGGCGCGGTGAAACGACGGGCGGAC
This sequence comes from Pseudomonas sp. PvP100, assembly GCF_017833055.1. NCBI lineage: Bacteria > Pseudomonadati > Pseudomonadota > Gammaproteobacteria > Pseudomonadales > Pseudomonadaceae > Pseudomonas > Pseudomonas sp. PvP100. The sequence continues at coordinate 5,941,367 of NZ_JAFIBO010000001.1, read as the reverse complement.
GAGACGCAGCGCCTGCACGACGACGCGCACGGGCTGATCGCCGTCCTCTACGTGATGTCTCGCGCTGGCCCGGCAAACCCGATCCCGCACCTATCTCCGAGGCGTTCACCACGAAGACGCGCTGCAGGCCGCCCCCTTCGCCAGAACCATTGGAGCCACCATCTGAATCGGCACCAGCCTCCAGCGTTTCGCGGTAAGCCTCTAACGCGGTGAACCCAACCCCGAGCAACCCTTTAGGCCTTTTGGTCTCACTGTCTGCATCAGCGCTTTTGGCCTCCGCGTCCTTGGCATCATCACCTTTGGCGTCATCCGGTTTGTCCTTGTCGACCAGCTTCGCACCTGCTTTGGACGCCACTGTCAGGCCAACGCCCAGCAGCGCAGCGACACGCGCTTTGCGCCCAGCGGCTGCAGCCCCAGGCGCGGCCCGTGCGGTACTGCCAACACCTGCAGCTTTTGAGTTGGTGACAAAAACTTGCTGGACCTTCCCAGCTCCGCCGCCGACCGCCCCTCTGGCAAGGTTCATCAGGCCCTTGCCGATTTTGAATGCACCGAAGGCTGACTTTGCAACCAGCAGAGCCCCGATAGCCCCCGTCAGTCCCATAGCCAGGTTCGGCATCTTGTCACTGACTGTGGTGATGCCTTGGGCAACGGTCGTCAAACCTTGAGCCACGGCATCGGTTGCCGGGCGGATCGCATCGCCCACGCTGCGCATGGCATCGTTGGCCGCCTGCGACAGCTCGGCCCACTTCTGCGACGAGCCTTCCCGGCGCTCGGCCAGGTTCTTGTCGAGAATGCCCGACGCGTTGCGGGACTGCGATTTCAGATCGTTGTACAGCTGCTTGTTCTGCAGGTACGCGGTAAGCGCCGCCTTGACCTGCATATCCGCAAAAATGTCGCCGGTTTTCAAAGCCTGCGACAGTGATTCCATCATGGCCTTGGCCTTGGCCGGATCTGTTTCCTTGCTGATTTTGGCCGTGGCGGCCGCCATTGCTTCGGCCTTTTTCGGGTCCGTCTTCTGGATGTACTGCTGGGCCAACGCCATGCTGGACTCCAGCGTGGACATACCTTTCTGCAGGCCGGTTTGCATCGAGCCTTCGTAATCGATACCGGCCTTTTTGTAGGCATCGACCGTATCCGAAGCACCGATTTTGCCCATCCAGTTTTTCAGGTTGTTGGCCGCCTCGTCAGAGCTGCCCGCCGTCTTCATCTGGACCTGCAGCATTGCACCGAGCTGCGTCACCGCGTCCATGCCGGTGATACCGATACTGCCCATGTTGGCCAGCAGTTCGGGAAACCACTTTGCCATGTCGGAGGCTTCGAAGCTGCCCGCCTGCCCTTGATAGGCGATGGCCTCCAGAGCCTGCTGCATTTCCTTGGCGTCGGTGATCTTGGCGTTTTGCCCCAGGGCGTTGATCATCTTCGCTGTGTCGGTCCCTTCGGAACCCTGACCGACCACGAATTTGGCGGCAACCGGCGCGTACTCCAGCGCCTTGCTCAGTTCCATACCGGCACCGACCAGCTGATTGACTACGTCAGCGACCTGATTGCGCTCCATGCCGGTATCACGGGCGGTCGTGATGATGGTTCGAGACATCTCCGCTTCTTGCGGTTTATTGGCAATGCCTGCCTTGATGGCGATGTCGCGAACAATCGCCCCGAAGTCCGCGCTGACTTTCGTCGGAATCGCCAAGGCTCCCGCCGCTACTACGGCCTGGCCAACCGAGCTTTTGACCGTCTCCCGGCCCTCGCTCATTTGCCGTCGGCCTTTGGCCTGCAACTCAGCAGAACGGGCCGTGCGCCCCATTTCCTTGTAGGCTTTGCTCAGCCGCCCGATTTCGACGCCCTGCGCTTTGAGGCTGTCGAGGTTTGAATTCAAACGTGACAGTAGCGCGGTCGCGCCGGCCTGCCCCGTTGCATGGGCTTTACGCCACTCATCGCGCAACTTGATCGTTTCGCCAATCGTGCTCTGCAGGACGCGAGCCTTGGCACCTTTGTCGTCCAGCGCCTTGATACGGCTCTCAACGTCCTTGAAGGCCTTGCCTACAGTTGCACTGACCGCGCCTCCGATGACAAGGCCCAGCTTCAAACTATCACTCATAGACCACCCGAGGCGTTCAAAGGGGGATCAATCCATGATCCACCACAACATTCGATTGAAAGGCATCGCCTCGATCTCAGCAGCGGAAAAGCCCGTCTCCGCTGCCAACTTGCGCGCCGCCTGTCTCATGGTCTCGGGATTACAATTCATCCTCTTCGACCAGGCGAAAATAGCCTTCCTGCAAGCGGCGATAATCGCGCTGTTTCATCCGGTCCAGATCGTCCCTGCCTGCCTCGATCAGGCTGCAGAACAAGTGGAGTTCGTGGGCCTCGGGGCTGCCGTTGGCTGCGGCCGCTGCAGCGCGGGTATCCCTGACGCAAGGTGCGCGCATTGTTACCTTGTCGACTTTCACGGTGTTGATTTCCACCGGGTACTTCAGCGTGATGATCGCGCCTGAATCCGTCAGGACGATCCACGACGGCAGCGGAGTGGGTTCGTTGTTGCCAGTTACTTGAGTCATGTTCGTTCCTTAAAGGCCGAGGGCGGCGCGTTCTGCTGCGAGTTGGTCCACGCCATCGATCACGCGCACCATGTTCACCATGTCGATCTCGTAAACAACACGACCGTCGACTTCCAGCTTGTAGTAGGAGACGGCGAGGCTGTGCTTGATCTCCGCCACGGTGGCGGGCTTCCACTCGCCCGGATCGACTTCTTTCAGCATGCCGCGCAAGGTGGCCACCACCGGTGTGACAACGCCTTTCAGACCCTTGAAAGAGCCTCTGAATGTACCGTTGAAGGCGGTCTGATCAGACAGGCCGAAAAATTTCAGCGACTCGCGGCGCACGCCATTGGTCGTGAAGCTGGCTTCCATCTTTTCCAGGCCCATGTCGACCTCGACCGGACCGGCCATGCCGCCGCCGCGGTACTCCTCGGTCTTGAGCGTCATTTTGGGAAGCGTCAGCCCCGGCACGTCACCGCTGAAATTGATACCGTCGACGAACAGGTTCGTGTTGGAGAGGGTTTGCGGAATCATGTAGAGCGCTCCTTAAGCGGCTTCGAGGACTTCGGTCAGCCACTGATTGGTGACTTCAACGCGGAAATTCGGGTTTTCGGCAGGCGGCACATCGGTGAAACGGATGTTCCAGTACACCTTGCCCTGCTCCAGCTGGCTGGCAGTGTTCAACTCGGTGTCCGCGTAGACCTCGAAATTGATGATCGCCCCTTGGTTTTTCAGGTCGCGCATGAAGGCTTGCAGGCCTTCTGTCACGTCCTTGACGTAGGTTTTGGTGATCGAGCGGTCGACTGCCCACTTGTGCCCTGCCTGGATCGCATCCATGACGATGTCGAGCGTGCGGACCCGCGTCACGAATGCCCACTTCGCATCACTGGACAACGTGCGGTTGCCCCACAGGCGATAGCCGTCGTCGCGGATGATCGTCGCGATATTGGCGTTGTTGAGCAGGTTGGCCCGGCACGTCGCGTCACCGGCTAGGTACTCGATGGACCGTGTGGTGCCGGTGATGCCGACAAAATCCTTGTTCGACGGTGATGCCCAGAAACCGTACTCCGTGTCAGTCCAGGCAAAGAGGCCCGCGACCCAGGCCGACGCAGGCGCATCAATGGTCTCGCTGGCCGTGGTGTCCCAATACTGAACGCCGGGATCACACATGAAGATGCGCTTACTGCCGAAGTTTTTCGCGTAGGCCATCGCCGCTTCATCGGTCGTACCTGGCCCGTCAACAATGGCGATGGCGCGCAACTTGGCAGCCAGACCATCCATCGCGGTGGCCACGGCCAGCGTGGCCGAATGCTTGGGCGCGATCAGCAGTCGCGGCTGGGCATTGAACAAGCTTTTGCCATCGATGAGCGCCTGCAGACCGGTACGCTTGCCGTTCGCAAGAACACCGCCAATGACGGCCGAGGTCAGTTCCGCAGCGGTCGAACCTGCTGCAACGCCACACCCCACAATGACAGCCTTGGCCCGCGTAAAGATCGCCTGGCACGCCTTGGTAATCGGCGCATCTGCACCCCAGGCTGCAATGGCTTCGCGCTCACTGGTGATCAGTTTCAGCTCGTTGACGGCTGCCAACTGGGCGACCTCGGGTGCCGAGCTCGGGGTGAAAACGTCGCAAAGTCCGATGATCGAAGACGACGGCAGCGCGATGGTGCGCGCCCCGGTGTCAACGGTCGTCATGGTGATGCCGTGAAAAAAGCTCATAAAGCAAACTCCAGAAAACAGAAAACCCGCACAGGGCGGGCTATTGGGTTGGTCGGTTGTAGAGGGGTCTATCTGAGGGATTAACGCTTGCAGGCGTCAGTTGGCCTCACTGTTTCGTTTGAATTGCAGGTAGCGCTCGTCGGTATCCTGGAGCTGCGCTTGGTTCGGGTAGTCGGTTTCATCCTGAGCGCAGGAGAACACCGCAACGACTGTTTCACCGTCATCGGAAAGCTGTGCGTAGACCATTGATCACCTCAGAACCTGTAACCCGAAATATTGACTGCACCCTCTTTAAAGGTGCCTGACAGAACACCAGCCAGCCAGAAAATGGTTTGAGCAGTAATTACCTTGAGGTTCGAGAACGAGCCGGTACAGATGTTTTGGACCGTTTCGGACATGCTATTGCCAGCGACCTGCTGGAAACCGATTCCAGACGCAGCCGAGGCAACCGATATCTGGGCGTTTGAGGTATTGAGGCCCGCGACGGACAGCCAACCCGTCACGGCCTTAGCCGCCAAGGGAATCACGGATGCAACACTCAGCGACTTGAATACCGTGATTTGAGCGGTCGTCACTGCCACTTTTTCATAGGCAAAAATCACCTCTCTTCCCTCCATGAATCCGATCTGAAACAGAGAGTTTTTGATTCTCCACACGCTGACCAACGCCGACGCCGTGAACCCTGCGGGCATATTTGCTCCGGTGTACACCTCTCCCATCGCCAACGAGGTGGCGTCAGTAGCCAACAGTGCGGACACTCCGGTGATGGGGTTATAGATTGCGTAGATCGCGACGAAACCATTCGCCGGCACTGCGCCCGTGTCCATGCCTCCGCTACCGACTGCGGTCAGGTTGATCGTCTTGTTAAAATAACTCAGGCGATACCCCATGCCACCCACACCTGCCTCAACGATAAGCTCATCGGCAGTGATGACAGCAGAAGCCGACGCACTGGCCACGCTCATGATCACGTTGCGGGCACTGCCTACGATGGTGGTAGGGACAAGACCGGGATCATCGACAGAGACAACTTCACGCCAGTTGGTCCAGACGCCGCTGGCCTGCGTCCGCCAATACCTGCGACTGCCTCCCCCCAACTGCGTCAACGTTTGCAAACAACCACCATTGTTCCAAGGCACAACCTCGACCGAACAACTCGTGGCACCCGGTTGATTGGCGGTCGCCGGGTTGGTGCGGTAGAGGCCGCCCAATACGGCCGTGTTCAGATCCGACACCAACGAACTATTGACTGTGCCGAGGCCCACCCCGGCGAGGGTTGCCTGAACAAAGGCTGTATTTGCAAGGGACAGATCGTTATCACCCAGCGCAGCCGTCGGGGCTTTGGGATCGCCCGTGAACACAGGACTATCGAGCCCACCCACCTCGCGCCAGACCGTCCAGCCGGCTGCAGCCTGAGTGCGCCAGAACAGGCGAGCGACCCCACCGCTACCCGCCAGTGCCGAAAACAGCTGAAACGCCCCGCCGTCGTTGTATCGCATGTTCAACAGTGTCGCGTTCGCCGCCAGAGGTATATTGGCCGCGTCGGCATTCATCCGAAACAGACCTGCCAAGGCGACACTGTTCGCGTCTCCGACCGTAGTCGCGTTGTCAGTGCCGAGGCCGAACAGCCCTATACACAGCCGGGTAAAACCGGTTGTCGCAACCGACGTATCGTTGTCGCCCGCTGATACAGTTGGAGCCCTTGGGTCCCCGGTGAAAACCGGTGACGCCAAGGGAGCCTTGAGCGCGAGAGCATTGGCCGTACTGGCCGCAAAATTGGGATCATTCCCCATTGCCGCTGCCAGCTCGTTCAGCGCATCCATCGCCCCCGGCGCACCACCCACCAGCGCCGCGATTTTCGCCACAACAAACGCGGTCGTTGCAATCTGTTCGCTGTTCGTTGAGGAAGCTGGAGTCGGGGCTTTGGGCGTTCCGGTAAAAGTCGGAGAATCGACGTTCGCTTTACGCAACAGAGCCGAATCCATCTGCCCGACTGTATAAACATCAGTCAGGCCATAACCGGCAACCGTGGTCGGACTGGTCCCGCCGAGAATCCGCCCATACTTGTCGACGGTGACACTGCGATACGTGCCTGGCTCGACGCCTGTGCGGCCCCACGCCATCTCAAAACTCAGGGCCGTAACACCCACCGAGACAGGCCCGTCCGTAACCAACTGCCAACCGCTGTCACCATTGACAGTCCCTTGCTCGACCTGCACCAGCAGACCCGGCGTGACGCGTAGGTCGGTGTCAGCATCAGCCGCCCGAGCCCAGGCACTGGCAGCCGTTACATAAATGCCGTTCTCACGCGCAGCCGCCTGCTTGGTGACCAGCACGCGACGGCCCGCTGGCACCGTCACCCCGTCAATGGTCTGCAGGCCGCTGAGCGCAATGTTAGCGGTGGTGGCCACAAGAACCGAATGCTTGAAGTCTTGCCGCGCCAGCTCGCTAAGCACGAACTCTTGAGTCGCCAGCACTACGCTCGGGTCAATTTTCAACTCGACGCTGGCAGAGTTGCTGACAATCAGATTCATGCGCACCACTTGGGTCCGGCCGGAGCCTTGAGCCAGCAATGGCTTGAATGATGGCGCGCAATTGGCGACCGCCACGAGATCGTTGTCCGCATCATAAAGGCCGATTTCGCGAATCCATTTGCCACCGATTTCGGCCGGTATAACCTGTTCGGCGATAATGATGGCCGGATTGGTCGGGTCCTGCTTGAGCTGATTCAGGGGCGCTCGACGCCATTCGTTGATCAGCGCTTTTTGCTTGGCGTCCGGCTGCGGGTCTGCGCCGTTGGCATCGCCTACGCCCATCTGGGTAATCTTCCAGCCAATGCCCAGGGCATCGGCATTGGCCTGTTTGGCGACGCCGATATTGGTCAGGATGGCGTAAAACTGCGAGTTTTGATCGATCATGAATACACATCCAGGGTGTCGATAGTTGTTTCACGTCCGCCACGACCGATCACACCCGAGACGACAATGTCTCGCTGTTGCGGTGGGTAAACGTCGATGATGTCGCCTTCTTGCACAGAGGCGCTCAGGTAGGTGCTGCCGGTGGCTTCCAGACTGATGGCAAGGCCGATCAAGTGGCGGGAAACAGGCTTGGCGTCATCGATCAGCGCCGTCAGCTCTTCGTACATCTGTTCCGTAATGCCGGTGTCCAGCACGCCTACTTTCAGCTGGAACGTGCCGGGCTCGCCCAGCGGGTTGAGCTGCCACCATTCCACGATGTCGATGAGATAACCCAAAGGCTCGACCACCCGACGCAACGCGCCGATGGTGCCCTTATGCGCATGGACATAGAACGAAGCCTTGACGGCATTACGCTTGACCGGCTCCGACCACTTCTCGTCCCAGCGGTCGACGGACCATGACGAGGCCAGGTGCGGCAGCAACTCCACCGGACAGGTGTCCGGGTTATAGAGCGTGCGCAAAGGCATGGGCGTGGTATCGACTATCGCAGCCTCAAGGGCACGCTCAAGCTGTGTACTGCTGTTGGGCAATAGACTATTCATGTCAGTCACCCTTGGTCAGCGTGAAGCCTTTGCAATAGGCGGCCTGTGACTTGCTGGGCAGAATGTCGACCCAGTCGCCCAGGTCCACGCGACGAACGCCTGCAATGTGCAGCTGGGCGTCGATGGCCGAGCGAGCCACTTCAATACCCAAACGCCGCCGAGGATTGACCCAGGCCTTCAAGCGCGCTTCGCACTGCGCCAGAATGGTCTCGTTCTCCGAGCCAGTACCCACCATGTGCACCACCGCGTTGATGGTGTAAGGCAGGATTTCAGCGCTCTGCACTATCAACCGATCACCCAGCGGACGGATGTTCTCGTCGCTCAGGTAGTCGCGCACCTCGTCAAGCAATGACTGGGGTGCAATGCCGGTTTCACTCAAAGCCAGAACCGTGACGACCACCGTAGAGGGCGACGGGCTTTCGGCCGTGGCATCAGCAACCAGTCCCGACGAGTTCCGGGCATGCAGGATGTAACTGTTACGCGGACCTGCAGTAGTCAGACCCTCATAGACCAACTGGATACGCTCGCGCAGCGCGTCGTCCTCTTCCTTAACCTCAGCCGTTGGGGGAAAGGTCGTCAGGTCTTCGGCCTGGATCACCAGGCGTTTGAGGTTGACGTTGAACGCCAGCTGATCCAGGTCAGATTTACGGGCGTAAGCCAGCAGCAAAGCCTTGCACCCATCGTTGACACGGGCGCGATTGCCGAGCTTGTTGTAAGCACCCAGTTCAATCAGCTTCGTGACGGGATCGCTCTCAAGCGCAGCAGTCCAGTTGTTACCCATCCAGCCCCGGAAAATGCCCAGCGCTTCCTCATACGCGGTTTCAACGTCCAACGGTTCCAGCACTTGCGGCGCAGGCAGCGCCGACAGATCCACCGCACTCATGCTGTGACCTCCAACGTGAAGCTATCGCCCTGATACGTACCTTTCAAAGCGAACGTGACTTGCCCATCAATCACCGAGATAGCCCGCACGGATTCGAGCTTTACCCGTGGCTCCCATCGTCCGATGGCTCGGCTGACCTCGGCTTGTACCGCGCTGCGCCAACCGGCCGTGACCGGCAAATCAACGAACCGGGCCAGCTTGCTGCCGTACTCCGGGCGGATTCTGCGACTGCCCTCTGGCGTGGTCAGAATGTCCGCAATGGACTGGCGCAGGTGATCGAGGCCCGACAAGGGCAAGCCCGTCTCGCGGTCCATTCCGATCATCGTGATTACTCCAGAGGCTCAAACTCTTCATGCGCTTTCAGGTAGGCCAGCGCGTCGGCATCGGAGGAATCCACCGAGGCAACGCCCTGCGCCACGTCGACCAGGCCGCCGTTGGGCAGCACCACAGTTCGGGAAGTGAAGACCGTGTCACGGAAGCCGATCTGTGCAGGTTCCGCTGCAGGCGAGGACGCACGCGGAGCCACTGTAATAACGAGATCCGTAGACGACGGCTCGGTTTTGGTTTTGCTCATGCTTTTCTCCAGACGCAAAAAACCCGCATAGCGCGGGGATGGTCAAACGATGGGATCAATGCTTGTGGTGATTGCTGTTGCCCAGGGTGTCGAGGATCGTACCCATACCTGTTACGTTGCCGGTGACCAGCAGCGCCCCGTCTATTTTCACGTTGCCCGTGAGGTTGATCGAGGGCGATTGAACGGTCGCGGAGTCATCCGTCACGACCACCGTCGAAGCGCCCACCTTCACCGTTACAGTGCCCGTAGGCAGGCTGATCGTGTAGGTGTGGGCCTGCCAGTCGTAGACGAGAGAACCGCCATCGTCGAAGCGCCATACCTCTACGTGGTCGCGGTTATCAGGCGGCGCACCTGCATTGCCGTAAAGCCCAGGAACAAATGTGCCTTGCGCAGGATCGCCGCTGGGGCTGATGAGGGCACCCTGCTCGCCCAGCGTTGGGACCCGCCAATGGCGCGCCTTGCCAGCTGCCTGGCTGTGCCAACGCACCCAGGCACTGGTCCAGCCAGCGCCATCGGTCACGCGGACCATCGCGGCACCGAGATCAACGGCCTCTACGCGGCAGGGAATGATGAGCGCCGCCAGCATTCGGTCATGCGCTGCGCTCGCGTAGCTCATTCAGCTCCTCCGCAGATCGATAGAACTCTTCACTGCCAGGCCCGATGTCAGGGCTGAAACCCCAGACCAAGCTGCCAGGTGGCTGATCGGGCCACGGCCACTCCTCGTCACCCAGATAGATGCCCTGCGTCCACTCAATCAGCCAGACCGCGTACCCATCCAGTTCGGGACGGGACCAGTCCTGAGCGGCCCGGACAAACTCAGCTTCGTTGACAGGCAGGCCCCACGTCTGTCCGCGCAACAACACCGCCAGTTGGGTCGCGGCAAATGCCGCTTGCTTCTGGCACTCCTCACGCTCTGAACCGACGATGACACGGGCTTCGAACCGTGCGATGAATGCGGACTCGCCAGTGCCTTGATCAATACCGGGCTCAAACTCCGATACCTCCAACAGCACTGCTGGCACGGCTATTTGTTGCAGCATGTCGGGCATGGTACCGACGTACTCCAGCCCGCCAATTGCGTCGCGGATATGGTGCTCAATCGCTGCATAGAGCTGATCAAGGCTAAAAGCTTCGTCAGACACGGGCTGTTCCTCTCAGATACTTCTGCAGTTCGAAGTTGAATTCCTGCTTGAGGATCTCAATCAAACGCGCGTCGGCACGTTTGACCCACTCATCAAAATGCGGCCGCGCCCCTTCGAGCGAGACCTTGGCCTTGGCGAGTGGGAAGCGGCTGCCATTCTCTTCAATGAAACCCGACCGGCGTTTTCCCTGACGAGTTTGCTCGTAATCGCTTGCATCAAAATGCTTGCTCGCCGTGCGGATCCATATGTCGGGACTACCGCCATACACCGTCTTCAGGAACGCCCCTTGATACCGGCGACCCGCGACCGTTACACCGGCACGGCTCTGCCGAGCCCGGCCAATTCGGCTGGCCGACATCGCGTCTAAACCCATCCAGAGTTTTCCCCGCATCGCGCCAGCAGTGACCGGATAAGCACGCAGACGCTGACGCACTGCGGTCACAGCGATGCGCTCTTGCCGGCCGATGGCCCTGGCGATATGCGTACGCAACCAACGAAGCGTCTTGTTGATGGCACGCCGCTGGGCCGCTGCCGCCGCTTTGGGAACCGCTGCCGCAAAGTCCTTGAAGGCATCAAGATCCCCCGCAGAAGGCTGCAGGGTGATCATGCCGTCCTTGGCCGACTGCTTGTAGAAACTGCCTATGCTCATCGCTTTAGCCTCAGGATAAGGGACACCCAGCCTGTACCGTCTGGCTCCAGGCCGACTAGGTCATACCGACCGCCACCGTCCTGCTCAGGCAGGTCGATGGAGACGATCTGACCAATCGCAACAGCAGTAGCGTCATGAACGCGTATCGTGAAGTGCGGTTCCCTGATGCCGGTGTTGATGCGTCCGAGCTTGGGCTGCAACCACGGGATTGAAAGAAACCCCGCGATATCGCGCCCGTCAATGGTTGCGATATCGCCCAGCGACTCAAGGACCTGGGCGTCCATGTCCTCCGCCAGTTCTCGAAAGCTCATGGTCAGTCACCGTCGGTGGCGTCATCAGTATCGCCAGGGCTTGCTGCCTGAGACTGGATAGCCTCTTGCGCCCGAGGGTCCGTGCTCATGGCGATACGCCCTTCTGCAACCAGCGCATCCTCCATCTCTTTGCTGGCCGGGGTGTATGGGCTGCCTCTGAGGATGACATTGCGCCCCTCCTGAATGCAGCCATCCACCACGATATAGCCGGGCTTCTTGGCCATCTCACACCACCTTGGCGTAGATGAATGCGTCCGGCTCCAGCAAACCAGCGAGTGCCGCGCTCTGAAGCTTCAACCAGCGAGCGCTCGGCTCTTGGGTTGTCCAGCTCTTGGGGAAGCGTGCCGCTTCGACCAGCCCGCTCTCGATGGCTTCCAGGTCCTGAATCGCACCGTAAAGCATGGCGTTACGCGTGGACGTCGCGCCCAGGATCAGGCCGCCCGCTGGAATCATGGGCTGCTCATCACCTTCGTCATCCAGATACCACTCGTCATAACCGTAAAGGTCGACGCCCGGATCGTTCAGGTAGCCGAGGTACGTGACGCCGTCCGGCAACTCTTCCGGCTTGATCAGGCCCATGTCCACACGGCGGGTGTTCAGCTGCTTGATGACCGTCAGATTGGACTGGAATGCATCAAGCGCCTCACCACTGAGCGCAGCGGTATTGGCAGTGCGGCCAGAGTCTTTGGCGATCTTGCGTTTCCAAGCGCGCAGATTGCCAATCGGATCAGAGTTGTCAGTGCCCCACTGGCCGGTGCCCAGCGAGATCTTGTGATCGTTAGCCATGAGAAAATCGATGGTGTCATCAACGCCGTCGCCCAGCACGCGGACCTTGCCGGTGGTCAGTGCCTGGGCACACATCCACTCCTCGCGACGAATGATCTCGTCATCCAGATCGCGCAGATCCTTGCCCAGCATCTGGCCTGCCCGCTCCAACGGCGACCGGCTGGAGAAAGGGTTGTCCCCTGCCGAGCGTTTGAGGACCAGCTCAGCGGTCGTTTCACGCTTGGGCTGGATGTAAGGCGGCGCGTAGGAATCAGTCCGGTAACCGTCACGAAGCGAAATGCTGCCGGGCAGGCGAGGATGAACAAACGGCGCCATTTTGCGCTGGCCTTTGACGATATCAATGTCCACCGTTTTGGTGGGGAACGTCACGGGGCTGCCGCCATTGAAGAACGTGTTCAGCAGAAAACGTCGCGCCGTGGGCATCTGCTCGACGGCTTCAAGCATGGTACGGGTGTCAAAAATATCCATCAGAAGCTCCGGTTAACGAATGAACAGGCACAGCGGCCGCAGGGCTGCTTTTGCTTTGGCGAGTGACAGGCCTTCGCCCAACATGAGCTCAGAGCCCAGCACCTCGCCGGTGAGAAGGATCGATGCTGGAAAAGCACCGCCGGTGGTGTCTACGTCTTGGTCGAGCACAGCCTTGGGTGCCTGGGAGCCGTTGTCGGAAGCGGCGGCGCTGAGCACGTACTCGCCCGAAGCGTCGACCTGGCCGAGCACCGCGCCACGCTTGAGCTTCTGGCCTGCCGCAATCATTCCGGTCTCAATCACCACAGGGAATGCACCTGCAGAGAGATGACTGGGGACGTAGGTCTGACGGGTTGGATTACTCATGATGTTCTCCTGATCAGCGACGCGAAGCGCCCGCGACAATGGCTCCGACTACGGCTTTGCGCTCACCCTGAGCGTTGCCATCGGCGGGTGTAGAAGTAGATGCACGGGTGCTATCGGCCTTAATGGCGCTCAACGAAATGCCACGGTCCTGGGCAGCCTTGAACAACTGCAAGGCGGTTGCCTCGACCGAGGCCCCGGAATCGATGGCCGCCGTGATCTCAGCCTCGAAGCCCTTACTGGCCAGACCGTTGATGCCCTTGATGCGCTCCCGCTCAGCGGTGACCGCCTGCGTGCTGGCTTGCGTACGTGCAGTCTCCAGTTCGGACTGGCTGGCCTGGGTAATTTCGATGGTGTTTGGGTCGGTGCCAGCGGCCAGTGCTTCGCGCAGCTGAGCGGTCGAGTTAACGGTGGTCATAGTGAATGTCCTCGGTTGTGTCGCGGCCGGTTTGGCCAGTTCGGTAATTAGTCCTTCCAGCGAGCCCAGGCGGTGAGCAAGGCCCGATTCAACGGCGGCAGCACCTACGCGCAAGCCGCCAAAATCTCCCATTGCTGGAACAGCGTCGGATGCCACGCCAAGGTTGCGGGCGACCTTGGCCACAAACACCTCGCCCATCGCGTCCACGGTTTCACCGACCTTGGCACGCCCCTCTTCGGTGGCCATGTCCAACCGCTTGTTGGGAGCGTTGCGGCTGACGATCTGGTAACGCTTGCGGCCGCTGCTGGCCTCACCCTCGACCACGGCTTCCACCACAACGCCGATGCTGCCGAGCAACGCCGTCTCATCGATGACAATCTCGCTGGCCGCAGACGCCAGCCAGTAAGCAGCGCTGGCACCCGTTCCACCGACGTAGGCCACAATGCGCTTACGCGCACGTCCCGCATGGATCTGGTCAGCCAGCTCGTTGATGCCCGCAGCCACTCCGCCAGGGCTGTCGATGTTGAGGATGATGGACTTGATGCTTGGGTCATCCAGTGCCGACTGCAGGTCGGTGGCCAGCACCTGAGTGCTGGTCGCGCCACTTATCTCGGTAAACAGATTGGCGTAGCGAAAAACTGGACCGACCACCGGGATAATGGCGACGCCGTTGCGAACGCTGACCGTGCGGCTGTTCTCCAACCGAATACCGGTTTTGCTCTCCAACGCACCCGGATCGCCCATGCGGTCGGCAATGGTCAGTAGGTTATCCAGGGCGTCAGGCAGCATCAGCCAAGGCTGCGACGCAGCCAGCTCCAATGCGCGGGGCATGGTTATTCCTCGTTGGATGGTGTGGGTGTCGGGTCGGCGATGACGCCGCCTTTGGGCAACATGTGCAGATTGTCGGAGCGTCGCTGCTCAACTTCGCGAACACGCTGGCGGTAGACTTGCTGCCAGGGCTCGCCCGTCATCGCGGCCGTTTCGAGGGTTTCGTTGCTGACCCCGATTTCGATTCGCTTACCGGCTGCATTGGCCTCTTTGAGCTCATCGATAGCGCCTCGCGCCGGCCCGATCCAGATCCCCTGACAGTAGGCTTTACGCTTTGCAGGGTCCGCGTAACCCGGCAGGTGGATCAGCCCTCTCGCCACGGCCTCATCAATGATCAATTCACGGCTGGGCTGACAGAAGTCACAGGCCAGCCACCAGCGCCGAACGCTGTAGAACCGCCACGCCTGCAACATCGCAGCGCGAGCCGCGCTGTAACTGCTGCTGTAATGCAGAAGCAATTCCTCCATCGGTTGCTCCAGCGCCGCGCCGATCTCTTTCACGACCGCCGTGAAGAAGGGGTCGAACTGGGCATTGGGTCGAGCCGGATTGGCAACCACCGGCTCCTCGCCCATTCCCAGGTCAACAATGGCACCCTCCCCCAATGCCAGCTCACCATCGTCGCTGGTATCCCCACCCGCGCCCTCGTTACCCATGGCGGACATGGGCAAGTTGGAGACGTTGAAGTCGTTGTTCTTTTTGATGAACACGGTGAACATCGCCGAGATAACTGCCGCCATCAACTCAGCACTGCTATAGCGCTCCAGCTTCTGCAACGGCTCTAGCACCGGAGCCAGATAAGGAGCACCTCGCTTCTGGCCTGGCCTTTCCTTGTCCGACATGACGTGCATGACCCGACGTCTGCCGGTCACATCACCGAAAGCAGGCAGTCGCTCCCACGCCAGGCTCTGCCCTGCCAAATACTCGTTGGGATAGCCATTGCAGACGTGATACGCCAAGGGGGCTCCCAACCGGTCAAACTCGACACCTTCAACCATATCTGCGCGGTCCATGCCCCCGTCGGGATTGCAGACACGATCCGATTCAATCAACTGCAAACGGGTGCTGAAGATGCATCCCGGACGCTCATCGTCGGGGCTGGCGATCAGAACGTCGCCGCAGACCATGGCCGATATGAGCACCAGCGCCTGCAGTTGATAGTGATTGAGCGTGGCTTCGGCATCACACTCGCGGGGGTCATCGGCGTACAGCGACCAGATCCTATCCAGTTGAGCATTGAGTTGCTCGGCCTGCTGCTCGTCGATGCCGACAGCGACATGATCGATCTGTGCACGGCAGACCAGGCCGGTGCCGACCACATTGGTGCGCAGACGGGTGATAGCCGCCCGAGCGATCAGATGGTTGCGCATGGCATCACGCGACCGGGCTACCAGCATGCGTCGCTCGCTGTGGTGCAGGTCGCGCCTGGCACTGCCCAATCCAGGAATCCAGCCCGCCATGCTGCGCAGCACACGGGATGCGCCGCGCCAGCGGGTTTCGACTCCGCCACCGCCCCCCTGCGCTTTGGCAGGCTGCCCTTCAGATACCGACTTGGCGAGCTTGAGTGCCTCACGCATCAACAACTCGGCAGGGTCTTTGCGGAAAAAACCCATAATCAGATCACCATGTAGGAGATGCGGTTTCGTCCCCTACCCTGCAGCGACGCCTGTTCCAGCGCGACCTCTTTGGCGTATTGCTGTTCAAGCAAGCGCAGGCTGTCGAGCTCGGCCCGATAGATCTCGCGATCTGCTCTTTTGAGACGCTGACCTTTTTTAAGGACGTCAGAGATCGCCGCCCGTACTTGCTCCAGGCGCATTTGTGCGTCAGTCATGATTGAACCTCTAGTAGCCTGCACGGCTGCGCGTGCCACGACCGCGAGCATTCGCTTTACGTGGCACAGGAGTGACGGCCTGCTCGGTGTTGAAAAGAGTGGGTTGCAGCAGTTGTTGCTCTAACTGATCCCACTCATGCTCGCGTAACAGATGGGTCTTCAAGCTTCTGGCCGCATGCAGTGCATACACTTCACAGTCCAGCGCTTCGTTACGGCGGCCCGCTTTCTTCTGCCACACCATCTTGCTGGGGTTGCGCGCGTGCGGAGCCAGCACTTCATTGGTTAGCTGTTCGTAGTAGTCCGAGCGGATCTCGCTGTACCAGTGCATCCGCCCCGGCCCTGCGCCGGTGAGTCGAAGACGTCCGTCGATCAGCGTCTTTGCCTTGTGGGTTCCGACGATGTAGACGCGCAAGCCATATTTCGACGCTTTGGTGTTGTCCTGAGACGAGTCAACCGACGGGGACGGCCGGGTAAAGATTTCCTTATCACGGCTGTCAATCGATGCACCTTTGATCGCCATGATGTTGTAACGCTGCCGATCCCGAACGTACCCGTAGACCGCGTCGCTGGTGTTGCCGTCCGAGCTGTCGATACTCACGGCGGAAATGATCAACTGCGGGCCGCCCTCTGTCGCCACCGGCTTGGCGATTAGTCGATCCAGCTCCTGCCAGACGGCGTCATGCGGATCGATAGGATTACCGTACAACTCGCCCCAGTACAGTCGCCACGATTCTTCGCCTCGGCCCCAGCCGATGACGACCAGCGCCAGCCGGTCCCCCTGAACGTCGACGCCCACCGTGATCAGCAGCACCCCGTTGGGTGCCGTCAGCTCTGCGTAAGGCTCGGCGCGCTTTTCCAGTTCATCCGTTTTGGGCGCATCGCTTTTGTATTCGTAACTCTCCCCCTTGGAGCTGTTGACGAAGGCGATCATCGGTCCGATGTTCCCGTGGGACGCGGCGTGCTCGGCCTGAAGCTTTTTCTCCATCAGCGCCTGGAAGCGCGATCCCCAGAACGTGGCGTATAGCTCGTTGAGAATGTAACCGGCAATGCCTCTAAACTCGGCCGTCGCGACCCAACGGCCGTTTTTGAGGTTTGCGTTTTTCTGGTTGTCATCCCACGAACAGCCGCAGTGCGGGCAGGCGTAATACGCATGCTCGGGCCGCTTCTTGCCATACACCTCGTGGTGATAATCCGGGTCGTCGGCGCAGAACAGATTGTCGAAGCTCAACGCATGCGACTGGCCACATTCGTGGCAAGGCACAAGCCCTTCGCGCTTGTCCGAGATCTCCAGCTCCGCATCAATGGCCGACAGCCCCTTGATGGTCGGGGTGCCGCCGATGATGATTTTCGAGCGGCGAAACGTCTTCAAGCGTTCCTTGGCCAGCTTGATGCTGTCCCCCTGCCCCCGCAGGTTGAGGTTGCAGTCATCAGGCTCCTCGACAGCGACTCTCGGCACCGGCGTGGACTTCACACTCGCCGGACTGTTGGAGCCCACCATTTTCAGAAAGCCGCCCGGAAATCGCTTGAAGTCCTGACGCTGCTGCAGCTTGCGACTGCGTAGATCGACCTTCTTGCGAAGCCTGGGCGTCGCCTCGATCATCGGCTCAAGCTTCTCGCCCACATACTGCTTGGCGGCTTCTGCTTTGGGAAACAGCACCAGGATCGGAGACGGATCGATATCGATCCACTTACCCAAGGCGTTACCCAGCACACCCGACGTCCAGGCCACCTGCGCGGACTTGCGGCCGACGATTTCTGTAACGTTTGGATCGTCCAGCGCCTCAAGCGGGCCACCTGGCCAGACCAAATGCGGGGTCACATCGAACCGGTATTTACCCGGCCGAGCTGCCTCTTCGGCGGACAGCCAGCGATACTTGTCTGCCCATTCGATGATGCTCATGCGCGGTGGTGGAGCCCACTTTAAACAGGCTTTGTGCAGGGACTCACTCGCCGTCTTCCTCAAGGCCCTCCGGGTATGGCGATTCGTCAGAATCTCCAACTGAGTCAGCATCATTGTCATAGTCCGAAAGCCTTCTCAGGATGGCCTCGATGGGCTCACGAATCAGTAGATCGTCCACCTCTATGCCATACCGGGCTGACAGCTCAGCGGCGAGCACATCTGGAAATGTATTGAGCAGTTCGACCTTGGCCGACATGATCATGGCTTCGAAGCGCTGGATCATGTCGGAGGCGATCACCACCTCCCCAAGCTCTTTGGCCAGCGCCAGCTCTTCACGGTTGGCCCGAACCCGGTCAAGCCTGTCACGGGACGATTCCTTCTTGCCGTTGAGCGAGGCCTGCTGCATCAGCCACTGGACCACCGCTTCGGTGTCGTACTGGTTTTCGTTGCCACGACCCAGACCAAACTCAACCACCGGCATGCCGTCGTGTTGCCACCGAGTTAGGGTGCGTTCGTCCCGGCCAACGATCTCGCTCAAGTCGGCCTTGCTGACTTTCCTGCCCATACACAACCCTTTAGAAAGACGGACATCCCTGCAAAAAACTCAGCTGCACAAGAACCGCGAGTCCACGTACCCGTGTAGGGAGCCCCCCTCAGGGAGGACCCAAAAAACAGGGGGTTGGTGCGCCCCCCAATGGGGCATGAAGCCCAGTGACCTCGACTACTTGCTCTGGCTGCGCAGGATCTGGGCGTCGACCTGATCGGCACAGGTGTCGAGCAGCTTGATGGCCTGATCCTTCAGCTCCCAGACGTCGCCGTTCGAACGAAGGTCAGCCTCATCGGCGTTGATGCGTTCGCAAGGAATCAGCTCAGGGGGTTCGATTCGAACCGCTGACGTTTTTGTGACCACCACCGGCTTTGCCGCGCAGGCCGTCAGGCAAAGGCTGAGAAGCCCAATCACGAACGGGCTTGCTGTTGCGCTTGAGGTCTTCAAATTCTTTCCTCGCCTGTTTGGCTTTGTTCTCGCTGGCCTTGATCCGTTGATTCAAGTCCTTCAGATAGGCAGCGTTACGTTGGGCCTCGGCGCGCAACGTGGTGATGGTGGCCTCGCTTTCGAGGTTGGCGTCGAGCGCTTTCTTCTTGGCCGTCGCTTCCACTTCCACTTCGCCGCGCAATGCGACGACCCGGTACTGCTGAATGCCGACGAGCAGTACACCCACCAGCGCGATGATGATTGCAGCGGCGATAGCCTTCATAGGGAATCCACCTTCCGGCCTATGAAACGGGCCACCAATTCGCGAATGGCCGTAACGCCAAGAAAGCCAATCGTTCCACCTGCAGCTACCGATAAGCTGGGCGGCCAGGTCATCCACTCAATCAGGCTGGACGCGACCAGACTCAACGAACCGCATATCAGCGCTTCGAATAAGATCCGGCGCTTACTGGTTTCTTTGGCGTCGTAGAGGATGCGCAGTAGAGAAACGACGATGGCCATGATCATGCCCTGCCACAGTGGATTTGAAATGGCCGCCACGATCCTGGCCCACGTATCTGGTTTGTCGGGCATGGTGCGCATCCGGTTGCCACCCTTCCGGGGGAGCTGAAATGAAAAACCCCGCCGAAGCGGGGTTGGTGACAGCCTTGGGGATGGCTGGGTGAAGCATGCACAGCGGGTGTTCTGACTGTGATTCAGGCGCAAATCGCAGATCGTGCCCACGTTGTACCGGCGTTCGGAAAAACCGAAAAGGGCTGTTTAACGGTTGGACCAAATGTGGCCGCAATACAGCAAGTATACGACCACAATGCGACAACTGACCCGGACGAACGGTCAGCGCGCCCGAGGGATTGAAGAGCCTGGCGAGGAACCGCTTGCGACCTTCAGGTGACGGTTGGTTTGGGGGCAGACCGGGTAGCCACGTGTCGAGCCGCTGCGCAGTGTGAGAATCAGCAGGACCTGCTGATGCAGGCGATCTACCCAGTTGCGGTAAGTCCGATCAGCGTCTTCGGCAATACCGACCGCTTTCATCTGATCGCGGACCGTCGCCATGACGCAATAACGCTCTATTGCCAACCGTGCCAGCGGTGCACGGCCTGACCGGTCCAATTCAGCCACCGCTGCCTGAACCTCACTGGCAATGTGATCAATTCCGCACCCAGCACCGCCAAGTATCCGAGAACCCGGTGTACCACGCGGCGGCGCACCGCCCCATTCGATGATCGCCCCCATTTGGCTGCCCAATCCACAGCCTTGGCCGCGCTCTCGCATCTGCTCGCCCCAATGCACCATCAACGCTTCGATTTCCTTGATCACTGCCCTTTCCTCTCGAAATCTAAACCCAACACACAAAACGCCCTACCCAACACAGACCCAACACAGTTAAAACCCTTTAAAAACAATGAATTAATAAAGAGTGTGTTAGGTGTGTTGGGTTTGTCGGGTTTATAGGTCCTCGCATGGAGAAAAAATAACTGCGCTTTAACCGCCATAAATAACGTCACGCATGCGCGCACGCGACGCCAAACCCAGCACACCCAACACACACGTCTGCACCCCGCGAAAAATGGGCGTTTGATCTGTGTCGGGTTGCCAAAACCAACCCAAAACAGACCCAACACACCCGACACACTTTTAGAGGTACTCATGCTGCGACCGCCTTCACGTGGTCCCAGCTATCGACGTTCCACCCCGCAAGGCGCGCCTTGGCCCGCCAGGCCTCGACGGCAACGCCCAAGTCCGGCGCTCTCATTGATGGGGGAAGGGAAGCCTCAGGATCATCGGGCACAAAGAAAGCGCCGAAGCGCCGATCATTGCGTTCAGTCCAGGGTATTGACCGGGTCTTCTCCACCTCCGAGCTGATGAATAGCGAAAACTTCGTCTGACTCATGACATGCTCTTTGTTGCGCTGACACCACTCGATGAACAACGCATAAAGATCAGTCGAAAGGCATGCCCCCCAAAGGCCCCGGCCCAACTCGCCATAGCGCCAGAGGTGCAGGAACGTCTGCCACCCTGCCCGGCTGAGCGCAACCAGCCGCTCGCGTGACGCAGTGCTGGGCGGGCGGGTGCGTTCATTGAAGTCCCCCAGATCCACACGCAGCAGCCAGCCGTAAAGCGCGGCGACACCGCCATTCTCCAGCTCGCGGCCGATGGCTTTCTGTCGGGCGACCGGCAAGGTTTCCATTGGCCACATGACCAACATGCGCCGGTCACTGTCGCTGATCGGCCACGGCAGGATCTCGTTGCTGAGGAAGACCGCGTTCATGTGGTTGGCCTCCTCCCAGCCGTTGATGAACTTCGACTCCATGCGCACGGTCTTGCCGGTGACCAAGTGCTTGATCTTGCCGACTTGGTTGTAGCGCTGGTCACGGCTGACCACCTCTTCGAACACGGCCCACATCTTCCTGCTTTGCCAAGCGTTGAAGTTGCTCTCCAGCTGGGTCTGGCCAACAGTCGCGGCGTACTGCCCGTAAAGCGCGCCAAAGGTGTCGGCGAACAACAGGCTTTTGCCCGAACCTTCCATGGTGGAGTGCATCAGCACCGCCGTGTCCATCTTGGCCCCGAGGTGTTGCAACGGATATGCGAGCCACCGAGTCAGCCACAGTGCAGCAGCCTCATCATGGTTGCAAAGGAATGAAATCAGCCAGCGCAGGTTGGCGCACGCCGCATCGTCATTGACCGGCTCCAACGGCAGGCCGTCAAAAGTGTTGATGTATATGCTGGGGTCTTTGGTCATGGTCGGGTCAAAGACGATGTGTTCGACGTCCACCACCCGCCGCTCGCTGCTGTTCAACCAGAGCGCATAGGTGTCGCCCAAGGCCATCTTGACGGCACCCTCGGCGATACGGCGTTTCTTCTCTCGATCCCAAACGTCTTTGGTGCCGTCGATGTAGACGTAACGTTCCGTGGGGCGCATGCCGAGAGCCCCGCCCTTCTTGCCCGCCATTTTCCGGGCTTGCTCAATGTCCTTCACCTGATCGTCAGCAATCAGCTTCTTGTCCGTGGCATCGAGCCAAAGCTTGGCAATGGGCTTGCCCACACGCGCTTCAAAGGCTGACTTCTTCATCGCCCTAGATTTATCGAAGTCCCAAACATGGGTGGTGCCTTCAACCAACGCAAAACGCCGCAGCACCTGCTCGATAGTCAGCTCCTCCCCCGCCCCCCCGTCAGGTACAGGAGCCGCCTCGCTTGGCTTGTCCGGGACTGCTGCATCTGGCGTGTCGCTACCCTCAGTTGGGGCCGGGGGAAGATCGCTTGCGCTGGGTCGGGTCGATTGCATGCCGAGCATGCGCGCCGCTTCTTTCACCGCCTTGGATTGATCACCGCCATGCTCCAGTAAGCAGAACACTTCGAATGCATCGTTTTGGTGACCGTTGGCCAAAGGATCAGCCGCATGATGTGAATACACCTTGCCTTCCGCCACGGTGATCCCAGGGAGTCCAGTACTACTCTGCGGATAAAGCCATTTGCTCCCGCGCTTGGTGTAGCCGTGGCTGCGCAACATCTCTTCGACGTCGTGGCAGTTGTTGAATTCGTCAATGACAGAGGGCCGCTTGCCGCCTGCAGGGGCTGGCTTCGGTTTCGGCTTTCGTTTGCCAGCAGTCTTGGCGTCCTTTGGCAGCCATGGGCACGCAGCTTCCGCGCTCCGCTTGAAGACGTCCCAATTGTTCCAGACATTCAACAGATCGCTTATCAGAACCGGAAGCCCCGAAGCATCAGGCGGCGTTCGCCAGGTGTATGGCTGGCCGGTGCCTGGGTGAATAGAAGGAGGCAGTACGTCCTGCACCAATCCTGCACGCAATTCAAACACTGTGAACCGCTTGTACTGCTCGGCATCTGCTCGATACAAGGCCTCTCTGGCCGTATCGCCCGCCTCGCGAGCAGCGTTTGCCTTCAGCATAATTGACTTGTGCTTTGCCCCGTCCGGGTCGTTTTCATTGGGCCAAGACAGAGAATGCCGAGTCAGCTCTAGCCCTTCCGGGACCTGAAACAGAACCCGGAACCGCAGTGGGTTGCCGACGACAGTCGGGAAAGCCAGGGCAAGCGCATCCAGATCAACGCCCAACAGTTCGTACAGGACGAATCGTGTCCACTGGACATCGTCGACGTCCAGCGAACACACCCGACTCGGGCCCAGCACAACGCCGAGGTTATGGTTTGGATTTTCCGTCCAGAACGCCTCGGCCTTGGCTGGATCAACAATGTACTTGCCGGGCTGGTTCCATCCCCTTCCCTTCGGGCCTTTCTCGCCCGGTTGAATCGGTACTAACGCAAAATTAAATGTCTCACAGTAGCGACGTGCCCAAGCAGAAAGCGGGATTGGACGATCACTCATCTACGCTGCTCCCGCAGCGACTGACAGTGAATACAAGTCTCGCAGCCAACAATGGCGGCACGGCGTGGCTCCGGGATCGGATCGTCGCAGTCCTCACAGAACTGTGAGCTGACCAAACTGGTCGGGATTCGGCGATGCTTAAACAGAGCGACGTCCAACAGGTACTGAGCCTGCTCCGTAGCGCGGTCGATATCGTCAGCCATTGGCACGATCCTCCATCGCCAGACGAGCGCCTGCCATGATGCCCAGCACCGCACGAATGATGTCATTGCCCTGCTTCTCCAGCAGAGCGACTTCGTGCAGTTCCCATACACCGTCGGCAGCACCGCTATGCATGCCTGAAACGAACTCGCCCGTTTCCGTTAGAAGCTTGCCTACCGACTTGAGCGCATCCTGAGTAGCAGCGACAGGCTCCGGCTGGTACCAAACAGCTGCTGCTGGCCGCATCAAGGCGTCGAGCAAAAGCGGGCTGCCGGTAAGACGAATGACATCCTCCAGCTCATCCGGATTAAGCCAGCGCCGCTCCTCGTCGAGTTTCAGCTTTTTTTGAAGAGCGTCGTTTTCCAACACCATGTCATGGGCAAGAGCGGTAACCCCGCCCTTGTAGTCGCGGCCGGCGCGGTAAAGCGCCTGACGCAACGAAAGCACCTGACCAGCGTCAGGTAAAAGATCCATGCGACTCATAACCGTAAAATCCCCGTTTACGGTGTAGCCACAGGCAGGGGCACCCCCTATCCTACGACCACGACCGATGTGCTGTGCTAAACGTGCTGTGCGGCACGGTTCATCGTTCGAGCCAACCAGGTGAATCTTGTGGTGAGAGGACCTGGTGGGCGGAGTTGGCAGTGTTTTGCACTGCCGTTGCTGGGTCGGGGGAATCTTGTGGTGAGAGGTCCCCGGCCCTGCGACTTTTTCGTCAAGCCGCTTTAGGTTTTTTTCTATTACCTATGGGCCTGATCTCGTAGGCAAGACAACTGCCATCAGAGCCGATTCGAACCCTGATATCACGATCAGAGTTCAACATTTGCGATACGGCACTCTGCGATACGTTAAGCAGGCCAGCCAGTTCAGGCTGGGTCTTGCCCTTAGCAAATTCGCAAAGCATCACTCCAATTTCATCCGGCATCCTAGTGTCCTCGAAGGGCGTCTCCTTAAAAATATTAGTGATACTTCTAAATTAGCGCAAGCGAAATATCAGCCCGACTGTTTGGAAAGAATAAGCTTTGCTTATAAATTGATAGCCATGACCTATGACCTGCTGAACCCTACCCCCGAAATCCGCGCCGCTGAGGCTAAGCGGTTGAAAGACTTCTATTTGGCTAAAAAAAGTGAGGACAAATCACTCACGCAGGAAAGGATCGCCGATCTGTGTGGTTGGGCAGGACAGAGCGTTGTGAGTCAGTATTTAAATGGGAAGATACCGCTGAATTTGAACGCTTTATCGAAGTTTTCAAACGTCTTAGGCTTCAGTTACGAGCAGGTGAGCCCACGCCTTGCCAGGTTCATCCAATACCCAGTGGTTGGCGCACCCTTTTCCATGAACCTTCAAGAAGGGTACTTAACAGGTACCCCTTCGACGTCCGCTCATGCGTTGACCCCCATTGAAGAATGGGATGACAAGACCCCTCTCGACCCGGACGAGGTTGAACTCCCTTTTTTCAAAGAAGTAGAACTTTCAGCAGGTAAAGGCTCAGAGGTTATGCTTGAAACGAACGGAAGGATGCTGCGCTTCGGCAAACGGACTTTGCAGAAGAAAGGCATCGATCCGAACACAGCCGGCTGCGTTCCAGTTCACGGAAACAGCATGGAACCGGTATTGCCCGATGGAAGCACCGTTGGGGTTGACACAGCTGTCACCGCAATCCAAGACGGGAAAATGTACGCGATTGATCACGACGGTCAGCTTCGCGTGAAAGTCTTGTACCGGCTTCCAGGCTCAGGATTACGCATTCGAAGCTACAACGCCGAAGAACATCCTGACGAGCGCTACGACGGTGATTACGTGCGCGATCACATCCGAGTGATTGGCAAAGTCTTCTGGTATTCGGTGCTGCTGTAGAAAAATCAGCAGAAAATCTAATTTTGCAGGAAATTATAAGTAATACTGTTGACATAAATAAGCAGTAGTACTAATTTTGTCTCGTACCCCTCTCACCACAGAGTACGAGCCATGCAAACAACACAGCGAAATACCCGCTGCCGGGTGTATCTCCACCCGGCAGCAGCCTCCAACCGCGAATCTATCGCCACCATTCAACGCCAAACCGGCCTTCCCCTGATCATCCCGCCAAAAAGCAGCGACGCCAAAGCAGCACCTGCGCCTGCAATCGATGACTTCGGTCCATGGGGAGGTGATGCGGCATGAAGCAAATCCTTATCGGCCTAACCGGCCCTGCTCGCTCCGGCAAAACAACGGCCGCCCAGCATCTGGCCCACGAGCATGGATTCGAGTGTTACGCATTCGCCGACCCGTTGCGCGAGGGCATCATGGCCATATTCAACCTAAGCCCTGAGGACCTCGAAGGCGAGAAGAAGGAACAGCCTATTGACTGGCTGGGTCGCTCACCTCGCCAGTTGATGCAACTGCTCGGCACAGAGTGGGGCCGACACATGATCAGCGCGAACCTGTGGATCGACCTCGCCGAACAAAACCTTGATTGCCTCAGTGCGGTTTTCGACGGCGTGCCTGGCTTTGTGGTGAGCGATGTCCGCTTCGAAAACGAGGCCGACTTCATCCGCAAACGCGGTGGGACCGTTATTCATCTTTCCCGTCCTGACGCAGCTGAAGTTAATCCTCACATCAGCGAAGCGGGTGTGTCAGTCCACCCGGACGACTTGGTACTTACCAACGAAAGCGGCCTTCAAGAGCTGTATGGCGCACTGGACGAGCTGTATCGCGCCATCCGCTCACGCGGTTTGCTGGCCGTGGCCTGAGGCACTCGTCATGAACAGAACCCTCGACGCTACAGCAACGATTCTGGGCGTGAAGCCTCGGACATTTCGAGCGAAATTGCGAAAAATCGGCGTGCTGACCCAGGCAGGCGAGCTCGCACCTAAGCACCGCGACCAAGGATACCTGTACGAAGATTCGCGCAGCCGCTGGAACAAGAACATCCACGCCTACAGCCACTATGCAGTGGTGATGGTCAAGGAGGCGGGTGTTACCTGGCTTTCGGACCAGCTTGGAATCACCACCATGAAGAAGGACGCCGCAGCATGACTTTGAACGCAATTACTCACGCCGTAGGCGCGCTGAAACTGGTTCCTATGCACCTGAACCACCCAACCATCGTCAGTCGCTCGACATTGATCGGAGCGACGTCAGAGGCACTCAGCATGCTGGATGGTTTGCCGACTGTTACCGCCGAACTGGCGGAAGTTTTTCGGATGGTCGATGCCGTTTTGCTTGAAGGCCAGGTCGCGTATGTCACCCCAACACGCTGCCCAGAACGGCCATACGGCGCTGTGGTGGCAGATTTAAAAGGACGCCTGTGCGCGACTGCAACCGGCAAATCGAAAGAGGGTCTAGCGGAGCTGATTCGCCTTCAGTTGGTGCCCCAAAAGGAGGGGCACGGGGAGGATCCCGCGTGAGTGAGACGTTAAGTCAGCTCCGTGAAGAGTTCGCAACACCCTGCCCCACGCTGAGCACTGTGCGGGAGCGGTATTTCTCGCACATATCGAGTGATCGCTACCTGCTCCGCAAGATCAACGCTGGCCGCATCAACCTCAAGGTGACTCGGCTGGGTGGATCGAATAAGGGCCAGGCAGTGGTGTACCTACACGACCTCGCGGCCTATCTCGATGCACAGGCCAAGTTGAAAGCGGCCTGATTCAAAGGTGGTCACTGCCTCTCAGTGACGACACCCACTACCCCGTTGCCATCATTTCACAACCGAACCAGCGACAGTTTTTTTCAAGGAAATAGCACATGCAAGAACCGCAGATCATCATTTTGACCAGCCTAGCGATCTTCGTTTTGCTCCGCACTATCCTAATCGCGTGCTCCAATACGGCCAGAGACGGTGTTCAATACGACTTGATAGTGGCCGCTGCGACCCCCTGTGTCAGCTCCTATGGCCTATCTGGCTCTGAACCAACCGCCGAAAATCAGATGCTCGCGCATATGAAGGAGGCGGCATGAGAAATTTGACCA
Source organism: Pseudomonas sp. PvP100 (assembly GCF_017833055.1). NCBI lineage: Bacteria > Pseudomonadati > Pseudomonadota > Gammaproteobacteria > Pseudomonadales > Pseudomonadaceae > Pseudomonas > Pseudomonas sp. PvP100. The sequence continues at coordinate 5,913,958 of NZ_JAFIBO010000001.1, read as the reverse complement.
CGGATTCAAACAGCGCAGACCTGATCGAAACGCTTCGCGACCTAGTATCAGAATTGAGAGCCCCGAAGGTTTCAATAGATGACGAGCTATGGACCTTTGAGGAAATAGCTCGGTACCTTAAGCTTTCCCAATATACTGTAGAGCGTCGCGTGGTCGTCCAGCCAAGCTTCCCTGATGCTCTCCAGCCATGTGCCACCGGCAAAAGCTCAAAAGCCGTAAAGCGCTGGTTCGCAGGTGAAATAATCAAATGGGCGCGACAGAATCGTGCCAAGGTACCAGTGAGTCGCGGAACTCGACGCGCCGCATGAGCAAGTGGTATTTATCACCACCTTACTCATCGAGTGCAGCTGCATCAATGAGAATCACCCATAACCTAGACAAAAGGCTCTGCACGATAGCATTCATGCAGAGGTTGGGCTATTTTGCCTTAACGACAGCAGTAATTACTAACATCAGTTAGTGATCAGGGCCACATAAAAACAGCTACTCATGATGGAAGTTATAATTGTGAAAATTAAAATCACTGCTCAAGTCTATTTTCCAAGAGATAACGACGCCCATGCCTAGATCCTGCCTGTTCTAATGTACTTAGAAGGTTTTCCTTTAATGGCCCCTGGGCATCAAGCAGAAGTGGTAGCAATCGTTCTGCAATGAAATTCTCAGTCGCCGCCGCACCCAAGAAGTTTAAGTGCATCAAGCTAAAATTTTTCTGCCGAGACAAATCTGCCAACAAAAAAGAAACAGCATCATCTTCAATAACATCAGTTGTCAAGTCCATTCTCTGGAGAATAAAATCTAATATAACCTGCCGATATTTAGGCTCAGAATTGAATTTATTCAAAAAATCAGGCTTAGACTGGGTACTGGTATGATTAGCTAAAACATCACCAAGCCTGAACAAGAACCAGTAGTTCGCCCGATCAACAGATAAGACCTGCATCCATTCTAGCCACCAAGTAAGATCTCCTAAATCTAGGAGCTCTAGATTACGAATACGCACAGGAAGCGAGCTGCCAATGACTGAGTCAATAAGACTAAAATCTTTAGTCCTCAGTAGCCTAACGAAAAGCTCCTCTTTTCCTAACCAATCTAAATCGACATGAGACAAAATAACAAACGAAACTTTTTTGCGGTCTTTTTCGTCAAGTGCGAGAATTTGTTCGAGTTCAGAAAAAACAGGCTCCATACTTTTTGGGTCCACGCAATAAAGCAAAGCAGCCTTAAGCAGGCCTTCGCTCAATGCCGCCTCTTCCTTAAGATACTCCGCGATATCTGAGCTTGCGGCACACATGATTTTTAAAGCATCAACCACCCAAGTGTCTTCTATGAGTTCTTTAAGGCGAGAGACGTGACTACGATTGAACCCCCCCCACGAAAGATTTTTATTTCTAACTGAAAACACCGCAATTTTACCTATTGCTGACACAGCATTATCTAGACCTTTCAGTAATAAGTCTCCCGCTACCAAGAGGGACGCGGTGTCCACATGGTCGCCAAGCATATGACACAATATTTTTCCTCGAAACTTATTTATCAGCCCCCCTTCACTTTCGACAGGAAAACCTTGAAGAACTATTGACAAATCCAAGCTACCTAGAAGCTTCCCAAGCGCTATACAGAATCCAATAGATCCGTCCTCGTCCAAGTTCGGACCTGATTCAACTTCACTTTGGACCAAATCAGAAAGAGAAGCTATTGAGGTAATATCTTCATCAGTCACATATTGAACAATAGCATCTGCAGCATTGTAGCAAAAATTAAAGTCCGCTCTATGTTGATAGAGCATCTGAATCACCTCAGCTTTTATACTTTCCCCTCTTATGGACACCAATAAAGTCGTAGCAGTGCCGCCTATAGAATCCCCAAAGTTTATTAATCTCCTCAATAAAGGCTCATGTACATCTGAGACATGCAAACCATTATCTAAAGCCGACTCAACCATGTGGCCCAGTTCAACGCCGTCACTTTTTAGTTCGTACACTTTAGTAAGCAGTTCTGAAACTACTTGATCTCGGCCTGACTCGATGTATTTTGATGCATTGATGGCGAGCGCCATATCGGCCGTCATAACATCCGCAATAAAATCTTTTGACTGATAATCAGACAGAAAGCTTAAAGTTAGAAACAAGGCTTGATCCCACCGCCTCAAAGACAACTTATCTCTAAGCTCGCCAGGATCCAGCGTATAACGTCTCGCTAGCTCGGTAGCAGCTAAGTACTCCGTAACTGACTGATGAACGAATCCGATTCGACCCTTAGAGTAAGGAATCAGAATAGATTCGGATACGAGCCAGTTGGCGATATCTAATGGAGCAACAGAACTGCTAGACGGTAACAGTCCGCTCAAGTTGTTCAGAATGATTGAGATCAGAAACGCCTCTGACCCTTTATCGAGTGCAGCGTACGCCGCACTTGATAGTGCTTTTTCGAGATCTAGATTAAATTGAAAGCGTTCAAAAAATGCAACGCTGACGTTCTCAAACAAGCATCTATAAAAGTCTCTAGGATGGGCATCCACAGGCAACTCTATTTTGCCTGAGAGTATATACTGAAAGTAAAAGGGCCTTTGAATTAATCGCAATACCTCAGCGCTAAACCTACCTTCAAAATTGATACCCAAAGGCAACAGCAAATCAACTACCGCTTTTCGCTCAATATAGTCTAAGCGAAACGTAGGAAGCTCTAATCGAGATAAACCATCTGTAGTTCGAGACCCAATTATAATTGAGGCCTTACCAACCAATGCGATAAAACTTATAAAATCAGCTTCATACGAGCCGCTCTCCAAATACTCCCGAGGCATTTCGTTAAATGAATCAATAAAAATCTTAACTTTGTATGACTTTATTAGCTCATTGAAAGGCAAGCTTTCGGGCAGCAACTGGCTAACCAAAGCATTCAAATCACCTTTATACAACTTCAAATCAACGAATATCGGAACAACAATGTCTTCGGATCTAAGAGAATCAGAAAGGCAAACATTGTTAAGCTGATCCGCTAACTTCGCAGCAGCACGACGGAGAGAGTAGGACTTTCCAGCCCCAGGCAACCCAGTCAAGACTAAACGTTCAGGGCCAGAGTCGAGAAGCGTTTCAACTAAACTATAACTAAATGGATACACTCCGCTTCCGAACATTTTCCTTTGGCCGCCAGAGAATCTCACCCGAATCGGAAACTCAGGTTCACATATCGAATATCGGCTTAGTATCGCGGCGTGTCGAGCCAATGATAAAAGTGTACTAGCAGATTCAGGATCAAAGATGGGAATAGGTTGAGCTTTAGGAACTTGTAACAGAGTATCCAACAATTCTAGCAATGAAGAATGATCTCTTGAGCCAAGCTTACCAGGGAGTGTTTTATACCCTACAAGATGAATGCCGTAATTATTTCTCCAGTAGTCGACTTCTTGCTCATGGACGTCCGCCATTATTGCATAATGATCCCGAACCCCTCCCTTGTATATATTTGCCAGCAAATCCCTGACATACATAAAATCCGGATCACGAAGACCAAAGCCTAGATACAAAACAGGTCTGCTCGCAAGAAGAATTTTCAAAGATTCCAGAGCGGCTTGATTTTCACCTTGTGGCAATAATTGCCTATACTGCTCTCTCGTTAGAATTATACTCTCAATATCCCCAGCGTCGCCATGAGGTTTGAATACAAAGTCGGTAGCCCTTGCCAAGACAATTCCAGCTGTCGCAGTTAACTGCCTATTAGTTATTGGCAAGCCATAAAATCTATCTGGCTGCCATGTACGCAGACTTTCCTCTAGCAAATTGTCATAGTTCGTAGTGATAAAGCATCTTGGGCCCAGCGATACAATTTTCTTATGAATTAGATGGGGTTTGGCTACGCCATAAAGACAGGCCTCACGTATAAACTCGCCAATTTGCTGCTTGGTCAGTTTGTCAAAACCATAGCTCGCTGCTTGCAGTAAGTCGCCCCTGCTTGCCTCGGACCTAACAAGCTCTGCGCTTCCACCTCCTCTCTCCAGAAATTGGGCAAGCTTTTCAATCATTCCTCCCCACGTCGGAAGACCGGACCACAGCGATATTCCGGACCCGACAAAAATAATAGTATCTGATTGAGCCAATATCTTCTTTAGATTTATCGTCATATTAATACTTGATTATTGATTATTGACTGCTAAACTCGCCGCCACTAAATTCTTGATTATTTTTGTTCCTTCAGACCCTGACATACTTGCTGAATGCACATCCCTTGTGAGTCGATACTATTTACTTATCAAATGGGTCGTCACCATACGACAGCCAGATTGCAACGAACCCACACTCAAGAGTCCATCGTGACGTAAAAGCGGCCACCTGTATAGAGTGACAGGTGACATCTGATCGTTATTTTTGCTTGAGACACACTGTGGAAAACAAGCTACTATTTCCTGTGCAGAAATGTAAACACGCCCTAGCCCATTGACACTTTTAGACGAAGCCTCCAATGAGCATTTATGAGCTGTCGTTGGTACCAAGCGGGGTGCTTGGTGTCCCAAGCAAACGTGGCCAGATCAAACTGGGCGATTATCCATTTCGAACTCAATCGAGACGCTCCGCCATCTCCTCGGCGGTAGCATTGTAATACACCATCAACGACCGAGGATCTTTGTGACCTGTAATACGGGCCAGATCCAGCACGTCCACCTTCCGGGCAAGCCTTGTTGTAGCTTCGTGTCGAGTGTCATGAAAATGCAAATCCACGATTTTTAGCTCATCTCTGATTTTCCGAAACATCGCATCAGCCGACGCCGAGCTCAGCCTGAAAACCTCACAGTCCCCATCACGCTCACCGACAAGTATTTGCAACAATTCCCCTGCACGCCTTGTCAGCGGGACGTTGCGACTATCTCCATTCTTGGTCATCGCTAAACGAACATATCGCTCTTTCAGTCGAACGTCTCTGACTTTTAGACCAAGAATCTCCCCCTGTCTCATGGCCGTCTCAAGCGCTAACAAAAACGCATATGCCAGCTCCTGCTGCAAAGTAGAAGGTGCCAGGCCCTCAACGAATCCCATTCGGCGAGTGAGGGCACTTTCTTCCGAAGCTGATACGCGGCGATCTCGGGGGCGACCGTTACTTGGACGCTTAACCTCTCGCACAGGGTTGAAACTGCAGCACTTCCACTCTCGCTTGGCAATCTCGAATACAGAGGACAGCAGAGTCATGTCGCGCCTTACAGAAGGACTGGCCACTTTTTTTAACCGAAGGTCACGCCAATCCGCGATCTGATCAGCTGTGACATCCCCGATCATCTCGCCCACAAAAGTAAGCTCGTTGTCCATTTTATCCAAGCGCAGTTCTTCCCATCGCTGCCCAGCCTTCGTCGGAGATACATCACGCTTGTATCGCCTCAGGGCCTCTGATAGCGTCATTTGGTTGCCAGCTTTTGGCTTGCCAGCTCCCGCCAGAATTTCTGCTTCGCGATGCGTTGCCCATGCGTGAGCAGCTGCCTTTGTCGGGAAGGTCTGAGAGTCCCGAATCCCCAGCTTGACCACCTCGGCTCGCCATCCCCCACTTCGCTTTCTGTATGAGGCCACACCATCCCCCTATTGGCGTAAAAATGGCGTAAAGACTACCACGCCAATGCAACCAAATGCCTCTATCAGCACATATCTCAAAGCAGGAAACCCCATTAAAACAGTAAGTTGCAGCCGTACACACCCTATCGCCGTTTTCTGTACACCGCAGTAAGATTCCCCCTCGGGGCACCACATAGCAGTATCCAGAGGTCCCAACCAGACCCGGAACACCAGATAAACCGGCCCACGAGCCGGTTTTTTTGTGCCCAGCGCTCCCAGCGAATCCCTTGTAAGCCCAGTTTATTGTGAGTAGATCGAGTTCGGTCCAGATTTCTACTCACACTCTGACGGGAAAATCCCCCGCCAGCGCCAGCCCAGAGGGTTTGTCTTGGCTCTCACTGACACAGCCGTTCGTACCGCAAAGCCCCGCGAAAAACTCTACTGTCTGACGGATACCGCTGGCCTTTGCCTTGAGATCACACGTGGGGCTCGAAGCTTTGGCGGTTCCGTTACCGTCTCGGCGGCAAAGCCAAAATGATGGGGCTTGGCGCCTACCCCACCGTGACGCCCGCCAGCGCCACCGAGCCTGTGGGGTACGCCGGTAGTTGTCACCATGGGAATGCCCGAGGGTAAAGCGCTGATTCTCGACATCACCACCGCCATGAGCATCACCAAACCTGAAACGCTACCCAAGCCGATTCAGCGAGCGCTAAACCAGATCGCTCACAGCCGGCCCCTGCTCTACCAGGCAGCCTGCCGCGATCAGATCCGGAAGGAAATCGACACGCTACTGGCCAGAGGCATGAGCCATCAGGACGCGATCGAGCCGCTGCGGGCCTGCCCGCCGACTCTCGAACCGGACTACTAGGCCAAGTGGTTGCCAACCCCGCCGATTTGGTACGAAAACAGCGATTCTGGCAGCGAATGAGCGATTCAAGGCGCTGAAAAACGCCGTTTACGGATTCACTGAAGAGCTTGCTAGGCTGGACCGGTTAGGAATGCCCTAGCTGGCGTCGCCAAGATTCCGGCCATTACAACAGCTGAAATCAGTTCAGCTTAACGTACTTTAAAATCCTTTTTCTAAGGCGCCCCCTAAAAGATCTTTCATTGAGTCGATCAATGCCTGGGGAACTGACTGAAGGCCTCAACCACTCAACGATCAGTAATAGAGCACCGGGCCAGCCGGACAGGACCTGGCCATGACAGGGCGAGGTTTGGCCTCGATAGCGGCTGGTGCACATTTTCCTGACCTGCAGAGTTCCGATTATGACGATACAAGACTTGCTGAATGCGTTGGCGATAAGGCTTGAAAGTGGACCGCTTTCTTTGGATGCGAATCACCTGTGCTGTCTGAAGGTCAACGAACTGGACATGACGCTGGAACGGATTGAACAGCAAAATACGCTGTTTGTTTATCTGTGCGTGGGCACGCTTTCTACTCCAGCCAGCAGCACACTTCTGAGCGATATTCTGGCCGCCAACCTCTTTCATTACGGCTCCAGCGATGGTGCGGCCTTCGGGCTGGACGAAAAAAATAATGAAGTGCTGCTTTTTCAGCGGTTTGATCCGTTACGGATTGATGAGGATCACTTTGTCAGCGCCTGCGTTCAGATGATCGAAGTTGCGAAAATATGGCGGGCAAAGTTACTGCATGGCCATTCTGCTCCGCTCGCCTCCTCAACCAGGCTGACGAAAGCCGGTTTAATGCTAACCATGGCGGGGACTATTCGATGAATATCTCAGGTCCGAACAGACGTCAGGGGACTCAGGCAGAGAACACTGAAAGCGCTTCGTCATCATCGGTAACTAACCCACCGCTACAGCGTGGCGAGGGCAGACGTCTGCGACGTCAGGATGCGCTGCCAACGGATATCAGATACAACGCCAACCAGACAGCGGCATCACCGCAAAACGCGCGCGCGGCAGGAAGATATGAATCAGGGGCCAGCTCATCCGGCGCGAATGATACTCCGCAGGCTGAAGGTTCAATGCCTTCGTCGTCCGCCTTTTTACAATTTCGCCTCCCCGGCGGGCGGAACCATTCTGAGCTGGAAGATTTTCATACAATGATGCTGAACTCACCGAAAGCATCACGGGGAGATGCTATACCTGAGAAGCCCGAAGCAATACCTAAGCGCCTACTGGAGAAGATGGAACCGATTAACCTGGCCCAGTTAGCTTTGCGTGATAAGGATCTGCATGAATATGCCGTAATGGTCTGTAACCAAGTGAAAAAGGGTGAAGGTCCGAACTCCAATATTACGCAAGGAGATATCAAGTTACTGCCGCTGTTCGCCAAAGCGGAAAATACAAGAAATCCCGGCTTGAATCTGCATACATTCAAAAGTCATAAAGACTGTTACCAGGCGATAAAAGAGCAAAACAGGGATATTCAAAAAAACAAGCAATCGCTGAGTATGCGAGTTGTTTACCCCCCATTCAAAAAGATGCCAGACCACCATATAGCCTTGGATATCCAACTGAGATACGGCCATCGACCGTCGATTGTCGGCTTTGAGTCTGCCCCGGGGAACATTATAGATGCTGCAGAAAGGGAAATATTTTCAGCATTAGGCAACGTCAAACTCAAAATGGTAGGAAATTTTCTTCAATACTCGAAAACTGACTGCACCATGTTTGCGCTTAATAACGCCCTGAAAGCTTTTAAACATCACGAAGAATATACCTCCCGTCTGCACAATGGAGAAAAGCAGGTACCTATCCCGGCGACCTTCTTGAAACATGCTCAGTCAAAAAGCTTCGTGGAGAATCACCCGAAAAAAGATACCACCGTCACTAAAGACCAGGGCGGTCTGCATATGGAAACGCTATTACACAGAAACCGTGCCTACCGGGCGCAACGATCTGCCGGTCAGCACGTTACCTCTATTGAAGGTTTCAGAATGCAGGAAATAAAGCGAGCAGGTGACTTCCTTGCCGCAAACAGGGTCCGGGCCAAGCCTTGACTCACGTCCTCTGAAAAAACGCGCCTTATGGTTGGCGCGTTTTGTCCGAGGACAGGTGTTCGAGAAGAATAAAGGTTGTCACCTCAAGAGGCAGGAGGAACGAGTCGAGGCTCGGCTTGCTCAGCAAACGAAAAGCTGGCGTAACGGGTTTGGCCAGCCCCCCTATTGGAGCCGGGGCCGTGTATCGCGGCCTCAGCTCCACTGCAAGACGAATCAGGTTATAGAAAGACGTGCGTCACTTTGCTGAAAGAGCGCCAACGCTGTCAGGACTGCCGAAGAAAAGTCCGCAGATCACGCACACGCAACTCCGCGTTTATATCCTGTAGCGCCTCAAGACTCAGCGTATTCAAGGGCGCACCATTGGACATTTCCGAGACCTGATCAAGAAGATTATTGCGAAACCTGTCAACAGCTGACGCATCCAGATACTCGGCTTTCTCTTTCTTGCTTATTTTCAGCCTTACAAGCAGATCTTCAGGCAGCTTTATATTCTTGAGCTCACATCCCAGAGACAGCGTTACAAGATCGCCAAGGCTTCTGATCTCCACTTCCTCGATTGCCACCGTCTGCCTCCCCGGCCAGGCGATGCTCATTTGCCTAGTACATAAACCTATTATTCTTGCCCGGTATAGAGGTACTGATCTCATGGGCAGAAAGACCTTTGACTTTTTCGAATCCGAAAACCAAGGGCACCACCGTCCCACGATTCAGCAGGCTGTTAAAATGCGGATCAGGCCATCGGGCCACTCCTACTAACGCCTGCTGGCAAGGCATCAATCCGCTCACTTGGGGCCCGTGAAGCTCACCGCACCTTGGCGTCCTGGCTCGTTGATGGACAGAGGATGCCTCTGGAGAGTTTGTATATGATGCGCGAAAGCTGTCCGAAGAAATGACAGATGCTTTTGACGATACGCAACTCTTCGGGCTCACCTTTTTTAACTGTTTAATTTAATGTCAGGCCTGACAAAAGGCCGATATTTGTCAAATAGCCTCGGTTTTTTAGCGTCTAGCGCTAACGCTGTCCATAAACTTTCATGCGGCCGATTAAACAGCTCACACGGATCTGTAGAAATGAAGGCTCAGCATTCAAGGCGTCTGAGCCGATTCAATTCAATCAATGCGCCCTGTCAATCCCGAACTGATCCAGCACCGGGTCAACGTTATGATCAAACGCCTTCTGCGCCTTGTGCTTTTTGACTGCGTCGATAATCGCCGAAATACCAAAACCCAACGCCATAGCGCCGTCGATGGCCCAGCCGATGACCGGGATTGCAGCACCCAGCGCTGCGCCTGCGGCAAGCCCTGTGGCTTCACCGGCAACCAGACCGACAGCGCGGCCGATCATCTGGCCGCCCAGACGACCAAGACCGGCGGATGCCTCGCGGCCCATCATTTTCGCGCCGGTGTCTATGCCGCCCTTGATTGCCTCCGCGCCCAACCTGGAGCTGTCGATGATGCCCTGAGCAGCGCCCAGCTTGTCACCGCTGGCGAGCCTGTCAGACACTGACGCAAAGCCCATGACCGAGTTGAATGCCTTGCCTCCGATACCTTGCTCGGCGAGCTGCTCGGCCAGCGAAGGGCCGCCCTCTTCATCGGTCTTGCCCTCCAGCAACTTGCGGCCTTTTTTGGAGTTCTGCAGTTCGGACAAGGTGCTGGCCGTGTAGCTCTCACGCTCATCATTAACGAAATCAGCGGGCAGCACGCTTTCATACGCCGCTTTCTGGTTATCTGCGGTTTGCAAAGACTCGCCGGCGTCAGACTTTTTCTGGCCAAGCAGTTGTTTCAGAGCGCCCCCCTCGCTGAAATTGCGAACGTAGGAGTCGGCGATCTTCGTTTGCAGTTCATCAGACTGGTTGTTGAATACTTGCTGGGCAGTGGGCACCTGGGCATCGGGAAACAGGTCTTTTTGCAGTTGCAGTTGGGCCGACAAGCCGGTGATGGCGCCGCTGTAATCGGGGTTGGGGTTGTGTTTGTCGACGGCCTTGTCTGCGGTTGCCATGTCGGCTTGCAAGGCCTTTCCGCTGTTGACGTTTTGAGCCTGCTCAGTCACGGCCTTCTGCAGCGCCGAATCGCTGCGAACCAGGCTGCGCTCCTGTTCGGGAATGCTTTTGTTGAGGTACTCCTGAACGTCTGGATCGTCTTGCAACCGGGCAATTCGGTCGTTAAGGCCCGCCTCGGTCTTCTCGGTATTGCGCAAATCCCGCCCGGCTATCACGCTTTGCTGGGTCTGCTGCAACTTGATCATCACAGCGGCTTTCTGCGCGCCGGTGTAAGCCTCGGGCTTCTCGAAAACCTGAGCATTGAGTTTGCTGATATCGATACCGGCTACCGAATTCAACGTCGCGGCATCGCTGAGCATGCTGGCGAACTGGCCACCATTTTTGGGGGCGCTCTTCCTGATCCACTCGCTCATATTGGACGCATCGAACACCTGGTCGGGGCTATGCGCAGCCTTCTTGCGCCCGGTCAGACCGGCTTCATCCACCTGGCTGAGGAAGCCCGCCTGCGACCACATGTTGCAGGACTGTTTGAGCGTACCTGACAACCCGGGGTTACTTTTAATCAGCGCTTTCAGACCCTCGGCGCTGACATTACCATCGACATCGGTTTTGTCCGCCGCCCCGACGGCATGATGAGGGTCGGCTGCCGTCGCCAACGGCATATTGGCGCGCATCACCGCTGCGCTGCGCACCATTTCAAGGGATTGAGGATCAGCGCCGGGGTTATCTTCCATGTACTTGGCCACATCCTTGTCGGCATTGTCGGCCGCCTTCTCCATGTTTTTGGCGAACGCCTTGAGGTCTTTGTTGGTGATTTTGCCATCCGCATTACCGCCATCCTTGCCGACGTCCACCGCCGTCTTCAACGCAGGGTTGGCATTGATGAACGCCATCGCCTTTTCGGCATTGGGACCATCCTCTCTGGCCATCCACGCTGCGGCGATGGGCCGGTTGAGTTCTTTGGCCGCCTGCTCGCGCTCCTCGGGCGGCAGGTTGGCAACCATCGGCTCCCAGCGCTTGAGCGCCTCGGGCGAAGAATATTCGGAGTTATCGAGAAACGCTGCATCGGTAGCGCTTGGGGCATTCGCCGGGCTGGAGGCCGCCGTGGATGCCGAGCTCGCTGTGGCCGAGACCGATGTCATCGGGGACACCTGATCACCGTCCTGATCGACGCTGGAGGTGCTTTCACTGCTGCTGCTGCGAGTCAGCAGACTCATCAGCGATGAACCGCTTTGCTCGGTTCCCGAAAAGGAAGAGGGGCTGTCGTTGGCCTGGCCGAACTGCACAAAAGCCTGACCACCACCTGCGCTGCCCTGCGTAAGCGAAGCTTTGGCCAATGGCGTCTCAGCAGCCAGTTCGCCAGAGGTGGGTTGATTCACGATGCTGCCGAGGGCAGGACTGGGAGAACTGGATATACGCATGGTTGCCATCCAAGTGGTGAGGGATGGCAACTGTGTGGTTTTGCGCGCAAGTTGGTTCCAGACAGATGTTCACTCAGGCGAACGGGTCTATCTGTTGCTTGAGCTGCACCCGTGCCCGGGACAGTCGGGAGCGGACGGTGCCGATAGGAACACCGAGCATGTTGGCGGTTTCCTGATAATTGCCATCCATTTCCAGAGAAACTTCCAGAACCTTCTGCATGTTCGTCGGCAGGCAGTCGATGGCCTCTATGACGCGTGCCAGCTGTCGGTGCCCGTCTACCTGATGGGTGATATCGCCGTTCGACTCCAGGTCCGTATGGACCTCGTCTTCCCAGCTTTCCTGATAGGGCTGACGATACATTTTGCGAAAGTGGTTACGGATCAGATTCAGCGCAATGCCACACAACCAGGTTTGCGGTTTGCTGGCGTGCTGAAACTTGTGCTCATTGCGTAACGCCTCGAGAAACACGCATTGCAGGATGTCATCCACATCATCAGCGTTCTTCACCCGCTTCTGGATGAACGCTCTGAGCATCTGGACCTGATCGGCCGTCAATTGCCGGATACCGGCAGACGACGATGGTTGGCGTGGTTCGGTTGCATCAAGGATCACAAGATTCGGGAGCATGGGCTTGCCTCAATTGATGGAGTGCAAGTCCTATAGCGATAACCATGCCAGTCCAAAAATAATCATAACCACATGATTTATATAAATATTTTAAAATGTGAAATTCTTTGTAATACATTTTTTTGCGCAACACGATTTTTAGCTCTGCAGCTTTTGGCACAAACGCATGAGCCTTCGGCACCAGGGAACCGAACCGGGCCAACGACCCACTCAGCGGTCACACCAGGCCCAGAATCGTCCTATGAAAATTGTCGCCCCGCCTACATTGCCCATTCGTCCGGTAGCGCCGATCCGCGCCATCACACCGGCTGCGCGAGCGATTCCCGGCAGCGGGTTGCCTGATGAAAAAGGCACCTCGTCACTGCAGGTTTCGCGCTTCGCTGCGGCTCTGGTGCAGCACAGCCGGATATTGCGTGAGCGAGAACTGATCGCGAGCAGGAACGCGTTGCAGTCGCGGGCCGTCAAGCTGGGCGAGCTTTATCAGTTGCTGATGAGCACCAGCGACACCGGGCTGGATAACGCCGCCAGACTGCTGCGCAAAAAACTGCTGCAGGACAACGACGCCGATCTGGAACAGGTTCTGGAATTCGCTGACGGCGACGCTGCCAAGGCTCACGTGGTGTTGCAGGCAGCGCGCAAACAGGCAGAAGACGATGGGGCTGAAGCAGAATATGCAGCGCTGACCCAGACGCTCAAACATCTGCGCCGCCGATTCGGCCCGCGCGCACGCGCCGGTATCAATACCGCAAGAGCCTTCGGGCGCCAGAACATCGATAACAAGCGCCGCACGGCCTTGCGCAATCTGTATGGCGTAGCGGTTTCCGGACAACCCAACGTCACGGGCTTGATCGAAGCCTTGATTGGCGAGCAACAGGAACCCGGCGAGTTCGACCTGAACCTGCGCGACATGCGCATCGCCATCGCCGACGATCTTTCGGCGATTACCCCGTCGGCTTCTCATGAACAATTGCGCACGCTGATGCATGGCCTGACCACCGCGCGCCATGTCACTACGCTGTTGCGCGGCTGCGAACACCTGCTGGGGCGCATGCGTAAAAAGAATCCCAAACTGACGGTGGACCCACCGGCCTTCCTCAAACACATGCTGACCCTGACGGCCAATGGCATGAATGTGAATCAGACCTTGCAACTGACCCAGCACATCGGGGGCAACAGGCTCGAACACCAACTGGCGTTTCTTAATGGCCTGCGGCCGATGCTGATGCAGTTGCCGATCCTGCTCTGGCGGGACCTGAAAAGCCGTCAGGCCGCGCTGAATAATCTACTCACGCTGATGGCCGAGCTCACGCATAAGGAACAGAAGCAACTATACGAGGGGCTTGCCTGATGAACCGGGTCATCAACTTTCTGAACATGGTCGCGCTGTCGGCCATGCGCCGCTCGGAACTGGTCGGTGCGTTTTTTGTGATCGCCATCGTGTTCATGATGATCACGCCGCTGCCCACCGGCTTGATCGACGTGCTGATCGCCGTGAACATCTGTATTTCCTGCCTGCTGATCATGCTGGCGATGCACCTGCCCAGGCCACTAGCGTTCTCGACCTTCCCTGCCGTGCTGCTGCTGACCACGATGTTTCGCCTGGCCCTGTCGGTGTCTACGACGCGGCTGATTCTGCTCAACCAGGACGCCGGGCACATCGTCGAGGCGTTCGGGCAGTTCGTGGTGGGCGGCAACCTGGCGGTGGGTCTGGTGATCTTCCTGATCCTGACGGTGGTCAACTTTCTGGTGATCACCAAAGGCTCGGAACGGGTCGCCGAAGTCGGCGCGCGTTTTACCCTGGACGCGATGCCCGGCAAGCAGATGTCCATCGACAGTGACCTGCGCGCCAACCTGATCACCGTTCACGAGGCTCGCAAACGACGCGCCGAACTGAATAAGGAAAGCCAGTTGTTCGGTGCGATGGACGGCGCCATGAAGTTCGTCAACGGCGATGCGATCGCCAGCCTGATTATTGTTGCCATCAACATGATCGGCGGCATATCCATCGGCGTGCTGCAGCACAACATGGCAGCGGGCGACGCCTTGCAGCTGTATACCGTGCTGACCATCGGTGACGGCCTGATCGCCCAGATTCCTGCGCTGCTGATCTCCGTCACCAGCGGCATGATCATCACTCGCGTGCCCAACACCGAGGCAGGGGCGGAAGCCAATATCGGCCGCGAGATCGCCGAGCAGATCACCAGTCAGCCCAAGGCCTGGATAATCGCCTCGGTGGCCATGCTCGGCTTCGCGGCACTGCCGGGAATGCCGACCGGTGTTTTCATCACCATCGCGATTATCTGCGGTGCCGGTGGACTGCTGCAGTTGCAACGGGCAAAACCCAAGGCCGATGAGCAACGTACAGCCGCTGTGGCGCCAGAAATGAACGGCAAGGAAGACCTGCGTACCTTTTCCCCCAGCCGGCAGTTTGTGCTGCAATTCCACCCCGGCCAGGACAGCGCGCAGATCGAAGCGCTGGTCAGCGAAATACGCAAGCGCCGCAACCGTCTGGTGGTGCAGTACGGCCTGACCCTGCCTTCGTTCATCATCGAGCATGTCGATGACATTGCCCCGGACGAGTTTCGCTTCACCGTCTATGACGTACCGATGCTCAAGGCCACCTTCACGCAGAGCCATGTCGCCGTGGAAGCACGCCAGCTGGCAGGCGAAAACCTTCCGGCGGCCATCCCGGGCAACTCCGACCGCCAGGAAGATCAATGGGTATGGCTGCCGGCCGAGCAGTCTGGCGACTTGAACCCGGTCAGCTCCACGACCCTGATCATCGAACGCATGGAGCGCACATTGCAGTCCTGCGCGCCGCAGTTCATCGGCTTGCAGGAAACCAAAGCCATCCTCAGCTGGCTAGAGTCCGAGCAACCGGAACTCGCTCAGGAAATGCAACGGGTCCTCACCCTGACGCGCTTTTCGGCCGTCCTGCAACGCCTGGCCTCGGAGCGTGTGCCGCTGAGGGCGATCCGGGTCATTGCCGAAACCCTGATCGAGCACTGTCAGCATGAACGCGATACCAATGTGCTGACCGACTACGTACGCATTGCGCTCAAGTCGCAGATCTACCACCAGTACTGCGGTGCCGAAGGCCTGCAAGTGTGGCTGCTGACGCCGGAAAGCGAGGGGTTGTTGCGGGATGGCCTGCGCCAGACGCAAACCGAAACATTCTTCGCGCTGAGCAACGAGATCAGCCAGATGCTCGTGCAACAGCTGCACATTGCCTTCCCGGTACGAGCTCCCGAACAGGCGGTTCTGCTGGTGGCACAGGATCTGCGCAGCCCTCTGCGTACCTTGTTGAGGGAGGAGTTCTACCATGTACCCGTACTATCTTTCGCGGAAATCAGCAATGCGGCCAAGGTCAAGGTCATGGGTCGATTCGACCTTGAAGACGATCTCGAGCCGCTGGACAACGAGCATGCTGCTTGAGCCTGCAAGGCCTGAACGCACGGAGACTTTCAGATGTTTGAATTACGCGTACTGAACGGCCAGCACCAAGGCGCGGCATTACCGCTGATCGGTGAGCAATGGTCGATTGGCTCTGCCGGACAACACGATCTGGCGCTTGACGATGCGGGCGTGGAAATCCTGCATTGCCGCCTGCAACGTGTCGACGACAACTGGACACTGAACGCTGAACAAGGCGCGGTCTGCGACGAACAGGGCAACGCCCGGCCGAGCATCGACCTGACGCTGAACAACGCCTTCATGCTGGGTTCGGTGTGGCTGTGCGTTTCGTCTGCGGGCGATGAATGGCCCTCCGTGCCCGCCGTGATTCCCAAACAGCCTGAGGCCGAATCCGGGCCGGCACGCAACGACGTGCCGCTGGAGAAGGTCAAGTCCCGCTCGCAGTTTCTCAACCGCACCACGGGCATCATCGCCGGGCTGCTGGTGGGCGTCATCGGCAGCGCCTGGAGCCTGACCCGCCCGCCCGCTATTGCTATGGATCAGAGCCCGGCACACCTGGCGGCCGCCACGACAGGGGCCTCGCCCGATACACCCAAGGCGCCAGCCAAGGCTGCAAACCCTGTGACCGACAAACGCATACGTCTGAGCAGCGCGGATGACGTCCGCCACCAGTTGAGCACCATGCTCAGCGACCGCCTGCTGACTGACGTCAGCGTAGAAGAGACGCCCGACGGGCTGGTCCTAAACGGCGATCTGAAAGAAGAATCGCTGCTGGTCTACCAGCGCATGCTTCAGCGCTTCAAGACCCTGTACGACTCGCCGGTAACCGTTCTGGACAACGTGGGCAGCAATCGCAACACCCTGCCCTTTGTGGTGGTTCAGATCATGACCGGGCCGCATGCGCATCTGGTGACTGCCGACGGTCGACGGGTTTACGTAGGTGACGAAGTGGATGGCCTGCGCCTCACCCGAATCGATAATCAGCGCCTGCAATTCGACGGTAATCGCCATGTCGAGGTGAACTGGTGAATGCAGCACTGAACCTGTGGAAAGACGCGCACGCCAAGCGTTTGAGCCAGTACTGCGCGGTGCGCGTCATTGGCCGCGTCAGCGCCGTGCGCGGAATTCTGCTGGAGTGCAAGATTCCATCGGCCAAGGTCGGCGATCTGTGTGAAGTGAGCAAAGCCGACGGCTCGTTGCTGCTGGCCGAAATCGTCGGCTTCACCCAGGAATGCACGCTGCTCAGTGCCTTGGGCCCACCCGACGGTATTCAGGTCGGCGCGCCGATCCGCCCGCTGGGCGTGGCACACCGGATCGGCGTCGATGACAGCCTGCTCGGCTGTGTACTGGACGGTTTCGGGCGCCCGCTGATGGGCGATTGCCTCGGCGCTTTCGCCGGCCCCGAGGACCGCCGCACGACTTTGCCGGTGATCGCCGACGCCCTGCCGCCGACCCAGCGCCCGCGTATCACCCGGGCGTTACCCACCGGGATACGCGCCATCGACAGTGCGATTCTGCTCGGCGAGGGCCAGCGTGTCGGGCTGTTCGCCGGTGCGGGCTGCGGCAAGACCACGCTGATGGCCGAACTGGCGCGCAACATGGATTGTGACGTCATCGTTTTCGGCCTGATTGGCGAACGGGGCCGCGAGCTGCGCGAGTTTCTCGACCACGAACTGGACGAAAACCTGCGCCGCCGCTCGGTGCTGGTCTGTGCAACATCCGATCGTTCCAGCATGGAGCGCGCCCGCGCTGCGTTCACCGCGACCGCCATCGCCGAAGCCTTTCGCGCCCGAGGCCAGAAAGTGCTGTTGCTGCTCGACTCGCTGACCCGCTTCGCCCGCGCGCAACGGGAAATCGGCATTGCTTCGGGCGAGCCGCTGGGGCGCGGCGGTTTGCCGCCCTCGGTGTACACCCTGCTGCCACGCCTGGTGGAACGCGCCGGGATGAGCGAGAACGGTTCGATCACCGCGCTTTACACGGTACTGATCGAACAGGACTCGATGAACGATCCGGTCGCCGACGAAGTGCGCTCGTTGCTCGACGGGCACATCGTACTGTCGCGCAAACTGGCCGAGCGCGGGCACTACCCGGCGATCGATGTGTCGGCCAGCATCAGCCGGATTCTGAGCAACGTCACCGGTCGCGAACATCAACGGGCGAACAATCGCCTGCGCCAGTTGCTGGCCGCCTATAAACAAGTGGAAATGCTCCTGCGCCTGGGTGAGTACCAGGCCGGGGCCGACCCGGTCACCGACTGTGCCGTGCAACTGAACGAGGCCATAAACGCGTTCCTGCGCCAGGACCTGCGTGAACCCGTGCCGTTGCAGGAAACCCTCGACAGGCTGCTGCAACTCACCTCTCAACTGCCGGAGTAGCCATGGACGAACCACTGGAAGACGACCCGCAACAGGTCGCTCTGCAGCAGGTGATCGGTCTGCTCACGCCACTGCGCCAACACCGTCAGGCCAGTGCCGAGCGTGCCCATCGCCAGGCGCAGTTGGAACTGAAATCGATGCTCGACCACTTAGCAGAGACAAGGGCGTCGCTGAATCAGGAACGCGACAACCACAAGCGCCGCCGCGAGAGTCTGTCCCATGCGCATTTGCAAAAGACGCTCAGCCTGACTGATGTCGACGGCTGGCACGAAAAGGAAAGAACCATGCTCGACCGCCTGGCTTACATCCGCCAGGACGTGCAGCAACAGCAAATGCGAGTAGCTGAACAACAGGCGTTGCTTGAACAGAAACGGCTGCAAGCCAAGGCGTCTCAGCGCGCGGTCGAGAAACTCGCCTGCATGGAGGAGACGCTCAACGAAGAAGGTTAAGTGACGATGACCGCACCGATCAAACCCCCTGCCAAAGCGCCACCCGCGCCAAGTGCCCCGCCAGCCACCTCGCGCCCCCTGCCTTCGCTGCGTCAGCCCGCCAGGTCCGATGACCAGCCACCAGCCTTTACCGGGGCGCCACGGGGCGATGTGCCGAAGGTTCGTTTCGCGCTGAACCGTTCAGTGGCCGACAGCCCGATGAGCGCCGACGGCATGTTCTTCTCGCAACTGCTGATACCGCAGGTAGGTGAAGAGCCGGATCAGCAGGGCTTCGGAGGCAGCGGTGTGGCCTTCTCTGCACAGTCCGAAAACGTACCGACTCAGCTGATCGACGAGCTGGCGCAGCGTTTGCCCGATCAGCCGGACGGTCCGCTGGCGTTCAGCCTGCTCATGCCCAATCTGGGTAGCGTGCGGGTCAACGCCAGCAAATCCGAAAACCGCTGGAGCATTCAACTGGGCTTTGGCCGACGTGACGTTCTCAAGCGCTTGCAGGGCCAGGTCGGCGCATGCCGGGAATCGCTGGCGCAGGCACTTGGCCAGGACGTCGAGCTGGACATGCATGAAGACTTCACAGCATGAGCGCCCTGCGTCTGCGCAAGGTCGACGCTCTGCTGGCCCAAGCCACACGCGCACTTGGCGCCGGACGGCGCCTGGGCTTCAGCGCCCGCGGTCAGCACGCCGAACTGAGCCTGCTGCCGCAGCACGAAGACGCGCGGATACCGGCAGACGGTGTCTGGTTGAATACGGCGGTCGGCCCCTTGTTGCTAAGCGATGCCGAAGCGTTGCTCAGCCTGCTGGGCGAAGTGCCCTTAACGCTCGGCGGCGAGTACCAGGCCTGGTACTGGCAGTTATTCAACCAGCGCCTGAGCACGGTGATCGCCGATCTGCTGGCGCCTGTTGCGCCGTTTTCAGACGCCCCGACCGAGCCGGCCATCGGCTGCCGGGTTCTCGTGCGACTGGGCAGCGAACGACTCGATGCCCACCTGCACGCCGCACCCGCCACCCTGCTCAGGCTTCTGGGTTCGGCTGACTGGCAAGTCTTGAATCGTAACGTGGACGAATCCTGGTCGGTGGCGACACCACTGATCGTCGGCGAACTGTCACTGACTCGGGAACAAATCGCCTCGCTACGCCCCGGTGACGTGGTGCTACCCGCCCGCTGCCGGTTCGACAGCGCCGGACAAGGGTCCGTGACACTCGCTGGACGTCAATGGGCGGCCCGCACCGACCAACAGGCCCAGCATCTTTTTCTGCAGCTCGGTCATGAGGAGCACAGTCACCATGAGTACTGAAGATCTGTATCAGGACGACGTCGAGATGCTCGACGACTATGAAGAACCGGTGCCTGAACAGGCTGATCAGCAACTGCGTGACGACGAGCACGCCGAGCACGCATTCGGCTATGCGGACAGCGAAGCGGAGCATGAAGAGGCGTCGGGAGAACACAACGAGTCGCCGATGCTCGACTCACTGGAGCTGGCCCTGACCTTGCGCTGCGGCGAGCTCAGACTGACCCTTGCCGAACTGCGCCGACTGGACGCCGGAACCATTCTCGAAGTCAGCGGCATCGCGCCAGGCCACGCCACGCTGTGCCATGGCGAGCAGGTGGTTGCCGAAGGCGAGCTGGTCGACGTCGAAGGCCGCCTCGGTTTGCAGATTACCCGGCTGGTGGCGCGCTCATGATCATGGAGGGCGTCAACCCGATCATGCTGGCGCTGTTTCTCGGCTCGCTGTCGCTGATCCCGTTCCTGTTGATCGTCTGCACCGCCTTTCTGAAGATCGCCATGACGCTGCTGATCACCCGCAACGCGATCGGCGTTCAGCAAGTGCCGCCGAACATGGCGTTGTATGGCATCGCCCTGGCCGCGACGATGTTTGTCATGGCCCCGGTGGCGCACGACATACAGCAGCGGGTTCATGAACACCCGCTGGAACTGAGCAACGCCGACAAACTGCAGAGCAGCCTCAAAGTGGTCATCGAGCCGCTGCAACGCTTCATGACACGCAACACCGACCCGGATGTCGTCGCCCATCTGCTGGAAAATACCCAGCGCATGTGGCCCAAGGAAATGGCCGATCAGGCCAACAAAAACGATCTTCTGCTGGCGATCCCGGCCTTTGTGCTATCGGAGCTGCAGGCCGGTTTCGAGATCGGTTTTCTGATCTATATCCCTTTCATCGTCATTGACCTGATTGTCTCCAACCTGTTGCTGGCACTGGGCATGCAGATGGTCTCGCCTATGACACTGTCGCTGCCGCTCAAACTGCTGCTGTTCGTGCTCGTATCGGGCTGGTCGCGTCTGCTCGACAGCCTGTTCTATTCCTACATGTGAGGCGGTCATGGAAGCGTTGGCGTTGTTCAAGCAAGGCATGTTTCTGGTCGTCATCCTGACCGCACCGCCGCTGGCCGTTGCGGTGCTCGTGGGTGTGGTCACCTCGCTGCTGCAGGCACTCATGCAGATTCAGGATCAGACATTGCCCTTCGGCATCAAACTGGGGGCCGTCGGACTGACCCTGGCCATGACCGGCCGCTGGATCGGCGTCGAGCTGATCCAGTTCATCAATATGGCCTTCGACCTGATTGCCCGCTCCGGGGTCAGTCACTAAATGCCCTTCGACGCGCACAGCGCCTTTCAATTCATGCTGGGCATGGGACTGGCAATGGCACGGCTGATGCCCTGCATGCTGCTGGTGCCAGCCTTTTGCTTCAAATACCTGAAAGGCCCGTTGCGTTATGCCGTCGTGGCGGTGATGGCGATGATCCCGGCACCGGCCATCAGCAAGGCTCTGGAGTCCCTCGACGACAACTGGTTCGCAATCGGCGGCCTGCTGATCAAGGAAGCGGTACTCGGCACGCTACTGGGGCTGTTGCTGTATGCGCCATTCTGGATGTTCGCCTCGGTGGGCGCGCTGCTCGATAGCCAGCGCGGTGCGCTCAGCGGCGGCCAGTTGAACCCGGCGCTGGGCCCTGACGCCACGCCACTGGGCGAATTGTTTCAAGAAACCCTGATCATGCTGGTAATCCTCACCGGGGGGCTGTCGCTGATGACTCAGATCATCTGGGACAGCTACAGCGTCTGGCCTCCGACGGCCTGGATGCCGGGCATGAACGCTGGCGGCCTGGATGTCTTTCTGGAGCAGTTGAACCAGACGATGCAGCACATGCTGCTGTACGCCGCGCCCTTCATCGCGCTGCTGCTGTTGATCGAAGCAGCGTTCGCGATCATCGGCCTGTATGCGCAACAGCTGAACGTTTCGATCCTCGCCATGCCAGCCAAAAGTATGGCCGGCCTCGCTTTTCTGCTGATCTATCTGCCGACGCTGCTGGAACTGGGCACAGGTCAATTGTTGAAGCTGGTTGATCTGAAGTCGCTGCTGACGCTTCTGGTGCAAGTGCCGTGAGCGAAAAAACCGAAAAGGCCACGCCCAAGCAACTGCGCGACGCGCGGGAAAAGGGTCAGGTCGGGCAGAGTCAGGACCTCGGCAAACTGCTGGTGTTGATGGCCGTCAGTGAAATCACTCTGGCCCTGGCTGATGAAAGCGTCAGCCGACTGGAGGCGCTATTGTCGCTGTCCTTTAAAGGCATCGACCGCAGCTTTGCCGCATCTGTCGAGCTGATCGCCAGCGAAGGATTCACCGTACTGCTCAGCTTTACCTTGTGCAGCGTCGGTATAGCGATGCTGATGCGCCTGATCAGCAGCTGGATGCAGATCGGCTTTCTGTTCGCGCCCAAGGCGCTGAAAATCGATCCCAACAAGATCAACCCGTTCTCCCACGCCAAACAGATGTTTTCCGGGCAAAACCTGCTCAACCTGCTGCTCAGTGTGCTCAAGGCCATTGCCATCGGCGCGACGCTGTATGTGCAAGTCAAACCTGTGCTGGGCACCCTGGTGTTGCTGGCCAACAGCGATCTGACGACCTACTGGCATGCCCTGGTCGAGCTGTTCAGGCATATTTTGCGAGTGATACTGGGGCTGCTGCTGGCGATCGCCATGATTGACTTCGCCATGCAGAAATACTTCCATGCGAAAAAACTGCGCATGAGCCACGAAGACATCAAGAAAGAGTACAAGCAGTCGGAAGGCGACCCCCACGTCAAAGGCCATCGCCGGCAACTTGCCCAGGAGATCCTCAATCAGGAGCCCAGTGCTGCGCCCAAGCCTGTGGAAGATGCCGACATGCTGCTGGTCAACCCGACCCACTACGCGGTGGCCCTGTATTACCGACCAGGCGAAACGCCCCTGCCGCTGATTCATTGCAAAGGTGAAGACGAGGAAGCCCTGGCATTGATTGCCCGCGCCAAAAAAGCCGGCATCCCGGTGGTGCAGAGCATCTGGCTGACCCGGACGCTGTACCGCTCCAAGGTCGGCAAATATATCCCCCGCCCCACACTGCAGGCTGTCGGCCACATCTACAAAGTGGTTCGGCAACTAGACGAAGTCACCGATGAAGTGATTCAGGTCGAAGTCGAGCTGTGATGGCTGTTTAGCCACAGGCGTACTTCCGGCCAAGTCACCTGAACCGACGTCATCTGGTGAACGTCGAAACCCGCATGAATAACCGACAGAGTCACACCGGGCCGCATTGCCCATTGTCGGCCTGGATGTTTGGGACTACCTTGTGCACAACCGGTACGGGACACAGCATCGATGCACAAGATAACCCATTGGCCCCTGACCCTCTATTTTGACGGTGAATGCCCACTCTGCGCGCGCGAAATCAAGATCCTGCGTGCGCGCGCCAAACCCGATCGCCTTCGTTTTGTCGATATCAGTGGTGAAGCGTTTGATGCCGGATCTGTGGGGTTCACGCTTGCGCAGATGGAATCATCATTGCACGCCCGATTTGACGATGGGACATGGGTCACAGGCCTGGACGCTACGCTCTGGAGCTGGCGAGCAGCAGGACTGGGTGTCTGGGCTGCACCGTTGTCATGGCGCTTGACCAGGCCGCTACTTGATATCGGCTATCGTCTTTTTTGTCGCTGGCGTCCGCATTTGGCCTGGTTGCCCCATCCGGATGGCAGTGCTCGCTGCCGGGGTGACCGCTGTGCAGTGTCGAAAACCGACCGAGCTCCGCACGACCAGTGACTGCCTGACGCTTGTAGATTGCATCTGCGCAAAAAAAGACCGCCCCATCTGCACTGGGGCGGTCTTTTTTTCATGCGGGTGTTATCTCCTAAACCAGATGATCCAGGCCTGCCAGTATCAATTCGTTTCGCCGGATATCATCGAGGTTGGTGACGGCATGGGGGGCGTCGCTCACCGCGTGCCATACGACGAAATCACGCCGCATATCCAGGAACAGAAAGTAGTCATTGAATCGTTCGGCTTCTGAGAACCTCAGTTGCAGCGCCTCTCTGAGTTGTTCGGGACGCAGCGCTCGCCCCTCGATGTGCAGCGCAATGCCCCAGTCATGATGCTCGCGCCGGCTGACGAAAGAGACTCCGTTTGCCACCGGCCACACCGCAGGACTCTGCGCCGCAACGTTGTAGTAGAACGCTGTTTTCTCCTCGACCTCGATCATGTCTAGTCCCTTAACTTCACGACGGTGTAATCGCGCTCGTGGTCTTGATCGTCAAGACCGTCACGCATGTCCGGAGGCCACCAGATGACCAGTTCACGGCTGGTGGAGTCCGGGCGTTTGCAGGCAGTTCCCGAACAACCGTGGGTGGCGCACCCGGTCAGGGTAGCGAACACCACCAACACGACTGCAACGCTGCTGATCTTCATGGCTTTGCCCCCCGGAGCAGTGATGGCCGACTCTCTTTGGCCATTTTTGATATCTGTGGCTGACGTACCGCGATATACACTTCGCTCTCCTCGCCCGGTTGCAGCCATGCGTGGGGCCAGGCGGCGACGCCGATGACCCAGCGACCACCGCAGCGACTCTCGTCGATGCGCACCGGTTTGTCGGTATTGTTACGCGCTACCACAACGGCCACACCCCAGTCCTTGCGTGCATACCATTGCGAGCGCTGGCCATCGAGGGTCAGGCCCTGGCCCGGGTCACACAGGCTGTCGGTTTCAAAGGGCAGTGTTTCGCCGTCATGCATACCCTCTGGCGCAGCGCCATCGACCATCTGCGTGAAGACTTTCTGAATGTCACCGCGGGTAGGCAGCTCACCGCCGTCACGCCGTTCCTTGATCCTTTTCATCTGGTCATCGACATCGTGAGGGTTGCCGTTCTGCACATAGCGAGCCGGGTTGACCTGGTCGCCAATCAGTCTTGGCGTCAGAATGAACAGGCGCTCGCGCTGGCTCAGTTCACGGCTGCGGGACTGGAACAGCAGCTTGCCGACGTAGGGGATATCGCCCAGCAACGGAACCTTGTGGATCTTGTCGTTGGCTTCAAGGCCATGGAAACCGCCGATGACCAGTGAACCGTGTTCGGCTATGACGGCCTGGGTACTGACATTGCCTTTGCGCACACTTGGCTGCGTGTCATTGATGTCGGAGATGTCGATCTGACCATCCTCGATATCGACGATCAGTTGCACCTGAGGCTTGCCATCGTGATCCAGCGAGCGCGGAGTCACCTGCAGACTGGTGCCAGCGGTGATGGGCTCGATATTGGCCACACGTTCCGACGTCGCAGTGAGGTATTCGGTGCGACTGAAGTCAATCACGGCCGGCTGGTTTTCAAGGGTAAGAATCGATGGATTGCCGATCACCGAGGCTGAGCCGTTACCTTCCAGCGCATGCAGTTCGGCAGCGAACTTGCCGGCGTTCTGAATGAACAGGGTAGAGCTGGTGCCCGCGTCGAACATGTTGGCACCCCCGTTGACACTCCCGGCATTGAAGTTCCAGCGGCTGGACAGTTCTGCCAGCTCGTTGCGATCGATGTCGAGAATCACGGCGTCGATTTCGATCAGGTTGCGCGAAACATCCAGCTCTTTGATGAGCTTTTCGTACATGGCCTTGCGTGAGGGCAAGTCATAGATCAGCACAGCATTGTTACGGACATCGGCCGTTACGCGGATGTTGGCCCGACCGCCAGAGCGGCTTTTTCCACCGCTTTTGCTGCCGCCTCCGCCGCCATAGTGCAGCACCTGATCGAGGCCCTGCTCCAACGCATTGGTATCGAGGCCGCTGGAGCTCATCGGCAGACTCGGAGCGTCCGGGGCGCCACCGCCCGCCAGACCGTTACCGCGACCGCCTCGCCCCAGCAGATCCATACCATTGATGGACCCGCCATGAGAACGGGTATCCAGCAAATCCTGGAGAATGCTGGCGACACCGGCGACCACCAGTTGTTGATCACGATAGCGAATGGTGCGGTCCGCAGCACTGGCGTACTTGAGCGGAAATACGATGATGTCCTGCTTGTCGCCCTTTTCAGGCGCTTCGACTTTCTTGCTGTAATCGCGCACCAGTTCCACATATTTTGCAGGGCCGCGAACCAGCACCACGCCTTCGTTCGGCAGTACACCCCAACCGAAGCGCTTGTCCAGCAGCCCCACATCGGTCAAAGCAGTCTGCAGGTCATCTACCGCGTCGGATGACACTTCGATGCGTGCCGAGGTGTGCTCGCTAGAGGGGCTGACGTACAACGTGTCGTTATACACAAACCACTGGAAGTGATATTCCTGGCCCAGACGGTCGAGAAACTCTTCCGGACTCTGAGCGCGTATCCGGTCATCAAGGACCCCGGGAATGGGCGGCATATCCAGCGCCATGCCGAATTCTTTGGCGAAGTCGGCCAGCGCTGTCGCCAGCTCGGTCTGCCGGGCATCGTAGGCGTAAGCCGTATGTTTCCAGGCTTCGGGGGTCACCGCCCACGTGGCGGGGGACAGCCCGATCAACAATAAAGGCAACCACATCAAGGCCTTGCGCATTTCAAACTCCCGGTTGCCGGTGATTGAGGGTCGTGCGCCCGGCTAAGGCGGGCACAGAATTGACCAGAGTGGTGTGCATCAGGCTGAGCAAGGCCGCGCGCTGATTGGCCAGGCTTTCCAGACGGTTCAGCAGATCGGCAAGGCTGCAGGGGCCAGGCATCCAGCTGACCAGCACCATGCAGCGCGTTTGCGGATCAATGGCGAACGCGCCGTCACAGGCACACGCCAGGCTGGCACCGCCATGACTGAGCAATGCTTCGATACGCTGAGGGTCGTTGGCGTCATAGGGGTCGAGTAACTCGATGCTGCAACGGACTCCGCCACCCACCATTTCCAGCCGTGCGTTGGCGTCGTCGACCCAGCAGTCGAGCGGGCTCGCCGGACGCTGATCACGCCACAGGCCGACGACCTCCTCGAACTCACTGAAATCCATCGATGACATTTTTGGTCATTTTATAACCAGCCTGCTGGCATTGATCAGCGATGTTGGAGCTGACCGCAGCCTGCTGGCTCGCCTCACTGAAGGCATCGATGTCGTCGGCGGTGAAATGCCCATTGCCCCCGTCCAGCACGTCATCCACGTCGGACAACGCGCGAGTGAGCGTGGAATCGAGGTTATTTTGCAGGGATTTGAAATTTATCATGTCCGGATGCTCCAGCAGAAAGGTTCAAACCTTGAGTGGAGCAAACAGGTGGAGCGGTTCCATTTTCGCCGCAAGAGTCTGTTTCAGGCAGCTGGCTCAGTGCCTGCCAGCCCATTGCGCAGCGTTGCCCAATCGATTTCGAACGCGCCGTTGGCGTCGCTCAGGCGCAGGCTTTCAGTGGCCAGCGTCGCATCACGTTTGAGCTCCCAGTGCTCGGCAAAACGACCCTCTGCCAACCATTCGGCGACTGGCTCGGCCATCTCCGGATGAACGCTGAGCGTGGCCACAGCTTCGTTGAGCTGACTGGCTGCCAGGTTCCTGACCAGTGCCCGAGCGCGCTCGGCAAGGGTCGTTTCGTCGAGCAACTGGCGCAATCCCTCAGTCAATAACTCCTCGACAGCAGTCATGGCTTGCTGCTGCAAGGCTTCGCGCTGGACGTGCAGCTCGTCCAGAAAGGCATTGGCGCGCTCCCAGAACTGCGCAAGCGCCTCCTGATGCCGACGATCGGCTTTAGCCTGCTCAAGTACCAGCAACTGCTCCGCCTGACGTTGCGCGTCCATCAGAATATCGCGAGCCAGCAGACTGTTGGCGATGTCTTCACGGCGCAATACCGGCTCGGGCAGCACCGCGTCGGCAGTCAAGGTAATACTGCGTTTGGCAAGCATGGGGAAATTCCTGGTGCAGAGGAAAGCGGATATTCAGGCCGCAGTGACACGCCATAGAACAGCCTGCCACAGCGTCTGAAGTTTATTTTCGGGGGCCGAGCAAGGGCTGTCGGCGACCTCATCGGGCGCCCAGGCCAGACGCAATCGCGGCCAATACTCAGGCCCGAGCCAGGCACCCAACAGCAAGCGCACATCGTCATGTTCCAGATCCAGCCAGACACCGGGGCGCAACGCCTTGGTCAGCGACCAGCACCACTGTCCGTCATGTCCGTCGCTTTCGTTACGGGAAAAACAGATGCGTTGCGCCAGATCCAGCGCCTGATCACGCTGCACGGTCGTCAGTGCCAGCCAGCTCAACACCGGCGCGGCAGGCATCGGCGGTTGACTTGGCGTGATGCCGACACTCTGCAGGAACACGCTGTGACGGCTGACCATAAGGGCCTCACAGTCGCTGACGGTCAGTCCGCAGCGCTCGGCGAACCGGCTTTGCCAGCCCGCATGCGCCCATGGCCAGGGATTGCACCACCACTGAGTCCAATAGTCCTCGGCGGTCAGGTCCATCACGCGCGCGCCGGTACGGTCGAGCGGCTACGGCCGGCAAAACCGATCCGCCGAAGCACCGAGGCGCGCCAGTCACTGCGCAACAGCAGCGCGATGATCAGCAGCAACACCGACAGGCCAACCGGCACCAGCCAAAGCATCAGGTTCCAGAACGGCAGATTGGCGCTGTCCAGCTTGAACGGTCCGAAACTGACCCACTGTGTGGTTTCCTGAAACTCGGTAGCCGGTACGAACACAATGGAAAACTTTTTCGACTCTGCCGATTGCGTCGACATGCCGGGGATACTGCTGGCGACCATCTGTTGAATGCGCCCACGCACGCTGTCCGGGTCAAGCGCTGCGGAGTGTTTGATGAACACCGCAGCAGAGGCAGGTTGCACCGGTTCACCCGGTGCGATGCGTTCCGGAAGTACCACGTGCACCCTGGCCACGATGACGCCGTCTATCTGCGAAAGCGTCGCTTCGAGTTCCTGAGACAGGGCATAGATGTAGCGGGCGCGCTCTTCGAGCGGGGTCGAAATGACCCCTTCTTTCTTGAAGATATCCCCCAGACTGGCGCGAGACTGCCGTGGCAGGCCGGCAGCGTTGAGCACTCTGACGGCGCGGTTCATATCGCTGGTCGCGACGGTGACGACAACGCCGGTTTTTTCCAGGCGTTTGCGCGCGTCGATATGCTGATCGGCAAGACGGGCAACGACCTCATTGGAGTCCTGCTCGGACAAGCCGGTGAACAGATCGGTTTCATCACTGCAGCCGCCGAGCAACACCATGCAAATCAGCAGCAGCCCTGCGCTCAGAAATTTCACGGAAACCTCTACTGCAAGTTAGTCAGCTTGTCGAGCGCCTGCGCAGTCTTGCTCACCACCTTGGTCGTGAGCGCAGTCTGCAACGAACATTGCGACAGGGTCCTGGTCATCGCCGCGATATCCAGCGCGTCTCCCGTGCCGGAAGCTTTTTTCATCGACCGCATCGCTTGCTGAGACATTTTTTCGGTTTCGCCCAGACCGCCGGAAATTGCGCTGGCGATATGCTCGGAAAGCGGCGCTCCGCTCGAAACGCCGTCCGGCTGCGTGGCAGCGGTGAAGATGTCGACATCCGCCTGGGCCGGTTCTGAAACGAGCCCCTGTGGCACATCCTGCCCGAGTTCCGGCGAGATGCTTTTAACATTACCAAGGTGGGAAATGGTCACGTGAGTTCTCCGTCAGGCGGTTGTCGGTCAGGCTGCAGCCTGATTGCGGGTGCCTTGCAGCAGCGTACTGACCAGCAAGGTGGCGATTTGCGCAGCGCTCGACTGCACGTCGGTAGCGGTTTGTCCGGCGTCCTTGAGCGTCGCTTCAAGGCCCTTGAGCAGTAAGCCGCCCAGCAACTGGTCAAGATCCTGAGCGGACTGTCCGCCATTCGCCGCCGTGCCGGTCTGCGGGGTGTTTACGGGTGTGCCCAGTCCACCACCGGCCAATACCGATTGCAGGCCACGGTCGATAAGCTCGCCGATCAGTTGCCCCGCTTCACTACTGCTATTGCCGCTGTCACCGGGACCGGTATTGGCGTCGATCAGCGGATCACCCGTCACGGACGAGTTGTTAGAAAAACTGCTCGGAGTGCCCAGACCTCCACCCGTCCCCGCCAGACCACCAGCGTCACTCTGCTGATTACCCAGTTGCTGGCCGATGATGTCGAGTGCCGAGCGGAACGCAGCTGTTTTGTCGCCATCAAGGAAGTTGCCTCCCTTAAGTTCGTTCACCCAGGAGCCCGAGTCCGGCTTGGGAAACTGTGCGGGATTGTCATCCATGAACTGCGCGATCTTGCTCAGCATCGGCATATCGTCTTCGGAGAAGCTTGACCCGCCGTCCTGCTTGGTCAGAAGATCATCGAGCATAGACTTGGCCAGGCCACTGAGCACCTGAGTCATCAGGTCCTGCTGTCCGGTACCCGAGGCGTTGTCCGCAGACGCGCCGAAGTTGTCACCCAGCTTTTCATGAATCAGCTTGTCCAGCGCAGCGATGACATCCTCGATACCGCCGCCCGCCTTGCCATCCGCAGCCATCGACTTGGCCAGCAGTTTGCCCAATGGCGAGCTGTCGTCGAGTTGACCATTGCGCATCAGTTCCTCGGCCAGCTTCACGACAACTTCCTGAAGCGCCTTGCTCGACGTACTGGCGCCAGTCGTCTCGGTTTCGGGACGTACCAGGACAAGGGCCATTGCCGGGGTTTGCAGCGAGCTGCTGTTAAGACTGAGACTCTGCATCACAACCTCCTCAAAGTAGCAGCCCCCTCAGGTGCGAAGGGGCTTCAAGAAATCAGAACTGGACGACCGAGTTCCGGATCTTGCTTGCGACGATCTGGTTGGAAAGCGCCTCTTTCTTGTCCTCAAAGCCCGCCAGCATGCTCGACTCGCGCAGCAGGCCGTTCTCTTCGTTCGCGGTACCGTCAAGCTCGGCGCTTTTTGCATCGCCTTTGCTGATGCTGGAGCGAGTAGCGTCGATACTGTCAGTGCTGCCGGTGTTGCTCACCAGTGCAGCATTACGGTCGGCACTGCTCTTTACGCTGTTGATGCCTTGAGCGGCACCACCGATCGTGTTGACGACACCGCGACCTGCACCCGCCAGAGAACTCATGATAGTCATAACGTCATACCCCTTCGTCTGTACCAGCGTAATTGCTTGGTACAGCTAGGTGGCATGCGTCCGCGAATCGGTTCCAGAACTTCTGCAAAAAATCAGATGCTCAATTCCTTGATGCGGCGGTAGAGCGTACGACGTGGGATATCGAGCTCCAGGCTGGCCGCGTCGATGCAATTGCAGTGGCGCTTGAGCGCTTGCTGAATCAAGGCCTTTTCGATCGCCCGCAGCTGAAACTTGAGCCCGCACGCCAGGTGCTCTTCGGTCTGCGAGTCCGCCCCCAGCAAGGGAAAGCCCAACACATGGCGCTTTGCAGCGGCCTTGAGCTCGCGGATATTGCCGGGCCAGCGATGCCCCGTCAGTACCTGCTGAAGCAACGGACATACATCGGGAATCGGGACGCTCAGTTCTTTGGCCGACGCCGCCACAAACCGGGTGAACAGCGGCAGGATACGCTCGGGCTGATCGCGCAGCGGCGGCAGTTTGAGGGTCAGCACGTTCAGGCGAAAGTACAGGTCGCGCCGAAACTTGCCTTCTTCGACGGCGTCGTCCAGACAGGCCTGGGCCGAGGCAATCACACAGATATCCAGGTTGATCGTGGAGGTCGAACCCAGACGCTCCAGTGCACGGGTTTCAAGCACCCTCAGCAGCTTGGCCTGCAGGGCGAGCGGCATGCTATCGATCTCATCCAGGTACAAGGTTCCGCCCTGCGCCGCCTCGATGTAGCCCATTCGGGAGCGGTCGGCGCCGGTATAGGCCCCACTCACCACTCCGAACAGCTCGCTCTCGGCGAGCGATTCCGGAATGGCTGCGCAGTTCATCGGGACGAAACGACCCTGGCGCCCGGACATGTTGTGAATGCGCCGGGCAATGGTGTCTTTACCGGTACCGGTCTCGCCCGACAGCAGGACATCAATGCCGAGCTGCGAAATACTTTCGGCGACGATCCCCAGATTGGGTACGCGCTCCGCATCCAGGTGATCGTCAAACTCATCGTCGAGATTCATTTCATGACTCCAATGGCATCAGCGTTGCGCGAGCGCAGCAGCGATTCAGGACTCGGCTACCAGGTCGATATGCGAAGCAACACCCAGCTCTTTCATGCGGTGGTAGAGGGTGCGCCGGGGCAGTTCGAGCTCCTCGAGCACAGCGTCGAAATTGTGCCGATGTCGCTTCAAGGCATCCTGAATGAGCATTTTCTCGATGACGCGCATCTGCATGCGCAGCCCTGTTACCGGGTCACGCGCTTCGACCGGCTCAGCGCCCAGCAACGGCAACCCCAGGACAAATCGCTTGGCAGCCGACTTCAGTTCGCGCACGTTGCCGGGCCAGTCATGGCTCAACAGGATCTGTACACGTCGATTGTCGAGCGTTGGAACGGAGCGGCCGGATTCTGCGGCGACGTCCTGGGTGAACTGGTCGAACAATGGCAAAATCTGCTCGCGACGCTTGCGCAAGGCTGGCAACTGCAGTGTCAGCACATTGAGCCTGAAAAACAGGTCACGACGAAAAAGTCCTTGTTCCACCAGTTCATCCAGCGGACGCTGGGCCGAAGCAATCACTCGCAGATCCAGGGGTATGAAGTCGGTCGAGCCTAGCCGCTCGACGCCCCTGCTTTCCAGCACCCGCAAGAGCTTGGCCTGAAGGCTCAACGGCATGCTGTCGATTTCATCCAGATAGAGGGTGCCGCCGTTGGAGGCTTCGATGTAGCCCTCGCGAGCCCGGCACACGCCGGTGAACGCACCATTGACCACGCCGAACAACTGGCTCTCTGCCAACGATTCGGGGATGGCAGCACAGTTCATGCCGACAAAGGGCCCGGTCCTGCTCGACAGCTCGTGAATCCGGCTGGCCAGGGTATCTTTGCCGGTGCCGGTTTCCCCGCAAAGAAGCAAGTCCATATCCAGTAGCGCGCTGTTCATTGCAATTTGATGACCAGCCGATAATGCAGTTACGTTCCAACACGTTCGAACGTCGTTATCAATGTCTGTGCTCATCGATCACTCTCATAGCGGGAGGAAGGCGGGATATTAATACCACGTCTTACAAGGCACACATATAGCCATTTAGTTCCCCAGCGACTGTGAAAAATTTCACAAACTCGAGAATCACTATCAAGTAGCGACAGCGCCTTAAGATCCAATCGGTATAGCGCAAGCGCTTTGAAATGACCCTATTAATATATCCTTATTCCAAAATTATCATAGACTTACGCTGGCTAATCGTCGCTGCAGCCCCCGTGGCTGCACGGGAATCCAGCCGTATGCCCGATCATGGGTCATAATGAAATCGAAAAATTTGTAACTTGCCAATCGCAGAAAAAACAGATAGCCACTCCGCGAACCTGCTGGTGAACTTAATAGGCGCCGCAGCACCTTAATTATTCACGGCACTATATTTTTCCAAAACAGGAGAGCCAGCAACACGAACTGACTG
This sequence comes from Pseudomonas sp. PvP100, assembly GCF_017833055.1. Lineage (NCBI taxonomy): Bacteria > Pseudomonadati > Pseudomonadota > Gammaproteobacteria > Pseudomonadales > Pseudomonadaceae > Pseudomonas > Pseudomonas sp. PvP100. The sequence goes on along the minus strand of NZ_JAFIBO010000001.1, from coordinate 5,880,410 downwards.
TATTAACTTTCATGACACTCACAACTAATGCACTCAAACAAAAAGCCTTTACAAGTTTAACTTATTTCACACGTCAGAATAGGGAGTACCGGTGGCCAGACAGTACTCGACCACTGGGCTGATATAAACAAGAGCTCAGTCGGATTTCCGAACGAGGTCGCATCTCTGGCTTGGTTGGATCCTGAAGTGTCCCAGTTTTTGGGGGCATCTCGCGATAGCTTTTTGCCACCCTCGCATTCGGCAAACCGAACGCGTCACCTTTTGAGAATGTGGATGTGCAGGTTTTGAAAATGGCTAATTAGCTGAAAGGATTCACTGTAGGACAATCTGGCAATCCATGCTTATAGCGCTGTGAAGGCCTACCACCATAAGCAGTGCTGATACCTCATCATCACTGAGATTGTTTCAAAAAATGTGTAAGTATTTCCTTACAATTCTTTACAAAGTTTGCGTGAGCCATTGAGAAACATATTTGGTAAAGCTTGGTCCGCCCCCCTTTTTACGCCCCTATAAAGGCAAAAAAAGGAGCAGAATTTTTCATTCGCAGGTTTCGGGCACGCGCTGGTAACGCGAAAAAGCACTAAAAAAGGGCAATTTTCAGGTGCTTTAAGCGATCAGGAGAAAAAAATCGAGAGGTTATTGGCGTGGATCGCTTGCGTACACCACGACACGAGGACCGTTCGGCAGCTCACGCGGCTCATCGCGGTACGCGATCTCGTCGCGCTTGCGTGGCGACGAACGGTCATCAATGTACAGCCTCTTTTGTATACGACGGTCCAGCAGCGAACGCTCGCTTGTCGCCTGCGGTGGCGCCTGACGCGCTGGCTGGATGGATTCGGACACAGTCACCTGTTCGGCAGCCTGAACGGGTTGCGCTGGGCCGGGCAAAGGCTCCTGCCTGGCAATCTGGACGACTTTCGGTTGCGGTTCACGTCTGACCGGTTGTACCGACTCCGGTGCAGGCTCGCGCTCAAGCACTTGCCTCAGGCCTGCCGTCTGCTCGCGCCCTGCTGCTTGCAACGGTCCAGGCACCGGAGCGCGCTCGGCCACCTGTGACGCTGGCTGAGGCTCGATCACACGCTTTCCGGGGCTTGCCGGGATCACAGCGGTTGTCGGCGACTCTCCGGTGATCCGCTCGATACCTGCCGTCAAGACCTGCGTGTGAGTCTTGGGAATCAGCAAACGTCCCGGCCCATCCGGGGTCTTTTTTCGCAGGAATGCCGGGTTGAGGCGCAACAACTGCGCCTCATCTACGCCGGTTGTGGCGGCGAGCTGAGTCAGGTCTACCGTGTGGTTGAGCTCAACCACATCGAAATACGGCATGTTGGCGACCGGCGTCAGTTGCACGCCGTAGGCGCCTGGATTGCGCACCACCAGCGAAAGTGCCAGCAGGCGCGGAACGTAGTCTTGGGTTTCCCGGGGTAAATTCAAATGCCAGTAGTCGACAGGCATGCCACGTCGACGGTTGGCGTCGATCGCTCGTGCAACCGTGCCCTCGCCTGCGTTATAGGCCGCCAGTGCCAACAGCCAGTCGTTATTGAACTGATCATGCAGGCGAGTCAGATAGTCCATCGCCGCCTTGCTTGACGCGACGACATCGCGGCGGGCGTCGTAGGTAGCACTCTGGTTCAAGTTGAACTGGCGACCGGTAGACGGGATGAACTGCCAGAGGCCCGCTGCGGCCGCCGGGGAGTTGGCCAAGGGATTGTAAGAGCTCTCGATCATGGGCAGCAGCGCCAGCTCCAATGGCATGTTGCGCTCATCGAGACGTTCGACAATGAAGTGCAGGTAAGGCGTGGCGCGCTTGCTGGCCCCGGTCAGGAAGCCGCGATTGTTCAGCAGCCAGTCACGCTGGCGAGCGATACGTTCATTGACGCCCTGCCCGTCCACCAGCCGGCATCGCTGCGCCACCCGTTGCCAAACGTCTTCACCGTTGTAGACGGGCAAATCGGAAACAGTCGTTACAGCTCGAGGGTCGGCCTGCGCGTCGTCAGACCTGTGCCCCAGCCCGGCGACCAGTCGCGGCAAGCGGTCAAGGCGCGACTGTGAGTCATCGACTGACTGACAGCCCACGCACAGCGCCCCCAGGGCCAGAACGGCGATCTGTACCGAACGCGCCAGCAAGCGAGGAGACGAAACGTGGAGGGCAACGGCGGCCATGTGCGGAATGTCCTGAACGTGTCCCCCTACGTGGCACGCCCGCCTTTCCAGTTCCCTGCAAGGCATATTTCGCTTGCCTACACACGAACCTGAAACGTTTCAGCCAGCTGTTTTTCTTTGGAACCGGTGCCTTTCCCATGCCACACAGGAACTGAAGGACTTTTCAAAGGGTTACACAATCACCGTCGTCGGGCGGCAAAAGGAAAGGGAGATGCACCGTGCAGGTACCAACGGTCAACCGCAATACCGGAAACGTCATTGCGCCAGAAGCGACAGCAAGAGCCGACAACCCTTCAAATCTCCGGCAGCAAACCGAACAGCCGACCCAGCGCTCCTCACATTCGCTAGGGAATATGGGAAAACGGCTGCTGAAAAGTGTCGGCAAGGTGTTCCAGAAATCCAGGGCACCCCGGCAGTCGGCAGCAAAGCCGCCCAGTACACAACCCAACTCAAGCTCAGCGCCGCGCTCCAGTCGCGAGGCCAGCAGAAACACCGTTCGTGGCACTCGTTTGCCGGATAACCCGCCACCGCACAGCGATCATCTCCCCAAGTCCATTCTGCGCACCCGTACCAACAGGGCGAACGCTTCAGGAACGACGACGCATGAAATAGAAGAAGAATCGACGCGGACAGACACTGCCCCCCGTAACAATCGCCGTGTCACGTTCAATCTTCCGCAGGATCAGCTCACGCGCAGCGCTTCAGAGCAAATCTCCGCAGAGCCCATGACTGACGAAGAGGCCGTCGCCAGCGCTATGCGCGAACGCCGTAACCCCGGCAGCCGCCTGCAAGGCTCCGATGGTACACGCCAGTCAATGCAACCTGTCGACACGAACACGGCAAGCAGTTCCGGCACCAAAGCCGACGATCCTGACGGGCCGCTCGTGCTGCGAAACCCCGGGCTGGAACATGGCACCAGCGGGCGCTCCGAGCTCAGGAGTGAGCATCTGATACGCAATGCGCGACCACAGCCCACTGTCAGGCTGAGTGCCGACGGCAAGCCGGATTTCTCTTCGTTCAAGACGCCCGGCATGGCCGCGCTGCTGGACGACATACTCGCCAAGCCCGTACAAACCTATCTGGCGCAGCAGAGTGAGCAAGGCGCGCAGGGCCACCAACTGTTGCAAGCCAACGGGCATCTGCTGCATCTGGCGCAGGGCGACAGCTCGCTGGCCGTCATCCGCAGCAGTGAGCCAACACTGCCGGTACCGGGCGGAAAACCTCCGCCGGTGAACATGCAGCGTGAAGAAAACCACATTCATCTCGACACCCTTGACGGGCGGCGCAGCCAGGAGTTGCCGGGCAAGGCTCATATCGCTCACCTCACCGACGTCCATCAGACCACCAACGGCGACCGCCTGCGCGTGCACGAAGACCGGCTGTACCAGTTCGAACCGCTCAACGCTCGCTGGAAACCAGTGAATGAAATCGAGGACATCGCTTTCAACCGCCTGATAACCGGAGGCAACGGCTCGGTATACGCCAAAAGTGACGATGTGGTCGTCGATCTCTCCAGCCCGTTCATGCCGCATGCCGACTTCAAAGACCTGAAGTCATTTTCGGTCGCACCTGACGATAGCGCGGCACTGCTCAGTGGCTCGGATGTACAGACCGTCCTGCTGACCGACATGAGTCCGGTGATTGGTGGGCTGACCCCGAAAAAAACCAAAACCCTGGAACTCGACGGAGGTCAGGCACAGGCCGCCGAAGTCGCCCTGAGCAACGACAGGCTATTTATTGCAGACACGCAGGGCAGGCTTTACAGCACTGATCGCAGCGCCTTCGAAAGCAACGACCCGACGTTGCGCCTGATGCCCGAACGAGCCGGCTACAGGCTGGACGACCAACCAATGGGCGGCCACAACAGCGTCAGCGGATTCATCAGCGGCGATGACGGTCGCGTGCACGCACTGATCAGGAATCGTCAGGGCGAGGTGCACTCCCATGCGCTCGACGAGCAGGGTGCGAAACTGGAAAGCGGCTGGAACCTGACCAATGCGCTGGTCCTGGACAACACACGCGGACTGACGGTTATGCCGGCGCCCGTCGGTGCCGACCGCCTGCACCTCGACCGTGCAGGTCTGGTCGGTTTGAGCGCCGGTCGCATCCAGCGTTGGGACGCGACGCCGCAGTGCTGGAAAGACGCAGGCATCAAGGATGTCGATCGCTTGCAACGCGGAGCCGACAGCAACGCCTACGTGTTGAAAGGTGGCAAGTTGCTCAGGCTCGACGTGGCCCCTAAACACCCTAATGTCGCCTTCGACCACAATACGGCACTGGCCCAGATAGCGCGCTCGACCAAAGTGGCGATGGGCAAGGAAATCGCAGGGCTGGAGAATCGGGTCGTGACCGCTTTTGCCATGGTCAGCGACAAGCGCTTTGTCGCGCTCGATGATCAGAACAGGCTGACGGCCCATAGCAAGGACCACAAACCCATCGATCTGGATACGTCCGCAATTGACGGTGACATCACGGAACTGGCACTGGACGAAAAGCACAACCTTTACGCGCTGAGCAGCACCGGCAAGCTGTATTGCATGCCCCGAGAGGCATGGCAGGCAACCCGATTCGGAGGCCAGCTGGCGGCCAAATGGACGCCGCTCACAGCGCCTGACGGGCAACCGGTCAAAGCGCTGTACAGCAATGATGACAATCGCTTGAGCGTCCAGGTCGAGGACGCCGCCGGTCAAGGCCTCATGCAACTCAAAGAGGGGCAGTGGCAAGCGTTCGAACAGCGCCCCGTAGAAAAAAACGGCTTGAACGACGTTTACAACCGCATCACGCGCGCGCACAAGACCTGGCGGATTCCAGGCACCGGGTTGACAGCAAAGCTGGACATCAATGCATTCGGGCGCAGCGGCATGGAGAAAAGCAATCGACCCACCGCCAGCGAAGCCATTCGCGCCAACGTTTACAAGCACACGCTGGAACCGCCTCGCTGGATGAAGAACGTCGGCAACAACATCCAGCATCGCTATCATGGTCGCGAGGGCCTGAAGGAGCTCTACAAGAAAGAGCTGATCGCGTTCAAACAACTCGAACTGATTCATGAAGCCGGCGGCGCACCACCGACTCCGGGCAACGATCTGAAAGCGCGCATTGCGCGCCTGCAGCTTGGCCCTGAGGGCGCTGAGCTGGCAAAAGAACTCGAAGTCTTCCGCGACGAACTGGAAAAGCACGCCAGAACTGCGTTGGAGAACATTGGCAAGGACTACGGCAAGCTCAAAAACCTCAGGCAGAACGACGGTGTGCTCAACCAGCACAGCGCAGTGGCAAAGTCTTCAAAACGCACTCAGCTCGGCAAGAAGCTGGCTGAACTGGGGTCGATGCTCAACTTCAAAAGCTCCGGCCATGATTTCGTGAAAGAGCTGGATGACGCCCTGACGCAAGTCGCCCCATCCGCAGAAAATCCGACGGCCACAACGCTCAAGCGGCTGAAAGACAACGGAGTGAAGCTTTCTCACACCAAAACCGATATCGGTCTGGGCCAGCGCCGCGATGCCAACGAAGATCACGGGCTAAGCAAGGCCCGTCTGGCGCTGGATCTGGTCACCCTGAAAGACCTCGGTGCGCTGATCAGCAAGGTTGAGTTGCTGACACGCAGCAGCGACCTGCCCAGGCTGCAAGCGGAATTGACCTCGTTACGCGATGTGACCTATGGCGAGAACCCGGTCAAGCAGGTCACCGACATGGGCTTTACCGATAACGCAGCACTGGAAGGCGCGTATGACGCAGTCAAGGCGTTCTCGAACGCGCTCAAGAAATCCGACCACGCTGTCAGCGTCAATATGCGCGCGGCAACCGGCAGCCAGGATCAGTCCGAACTGGCCGACACGCTCAAGGCCATGCTCAAAAACCTGGAGCATGGCGACGATGAAATCGGCGTGCAACGCAGTTACGGGCTGAACCTCACCAGCCCGTTCGCCGTCCTTGCCGACAAGTCGACAGGCCCGTGGCCGACCGCCGGCGCTACCGGCAATCGCAACTACCTCTTCAGTGCCGAACGCTGCGAAGGTGGCGTGACCCTGTACCTGATGAGAGAAGCGGCCGGAAATATCAGCGGCGGCGTGGGCGGCGGCAAGGACTACTGGCCTGGCTTCTTCGACGACAACCACCCAGCCCGCAGCGTCGATATCGGCAACAACCGCAAGATGACCCCGAACTTCCGTCTTGGCGGAGACGTGACCGCAACCGCTGCCGCCAGCCAGCGTGCCGGGGTGATCTTCAATGTGGCGGACGACGAAATCGACGGGTTCGTCGACGATCTGTTCGAAGGCAAGCTCAACCCCTTGCAGCTGCTGAACAAGGTCAAGGACCACGAAACCTATGAAGCGCGGCGCTTCAATTTCGATATCACAACAGGCTTCAGCGCTGATATGCGCGTCGGCTTCGGTCTGTCGGAGGCCGACAGCGCGCCGCTCTCCGCAGTTGCGCGTCTGGGCGTGGCGGCGAATGTCACGGTCAACCTGCTGAGCTACACCGATTACTCACTGACACAGAAGAACGACAAGACAGAGCTGCGCGAAGGCGGCAAGAACCGGCCGCGTCTTTTCAACAGCCTGAACGTCGGCGGACAGGTACGCGGTCAGATCGGTGGCACGCATACCAACGCCACAGCGACACCCGCCTCCGCTGCCGGGCCGACGCCAGCGACGCAATCGGCAGCCAATAACCTGGGGGTCGCAGCGAACGTGACCATTGATGACAAAACCGTCAAACGGGTCAAGTTCCGCTTTAACGTAGCGACCCCGATGACCACCGAGAGCCTGGACAAACTATCGAAAAGTCTCGGTGCGGCCTTCAAGGATAAAGCCACGACCGCCCGCCTTGCAGACCTGAAGGATCCGCTGAACCCTCTTTACGCCGACATGAACCCTGAGCAGGCCATTCAGGCTCGACTTGACGGGCTCAAAGCGCTGTTTGCCGACAAGCCGTCGCAGAACGATACGCAATACAAGGCGCTTCGAGACCTGAAACGGGCGGTCGTGCAACACGAAGCGTCGGTCAACAATCACAGCGTGCTGGACAATGCCCGCTTCGAAACCAGCAAGACCAGCCTGTCCGGCCTGAGCAAGGAAAGCATACTCACCAGAATCATGGGTTCGATACGCGAAGCCAGTGCGCCAGGCAACGCGGCGAGGGTCGCCGAGTACATGCGTCAGGACCCGACGCTCAGCGCCATGGTCAAGCAGCTTGAAAACAGCCAGGGCACCCTCGCCCGGGTACGCCTTGAACCAAAAGACTCGCTGATCGACGAGATCGACGAAGGCAGCCGCAGGGGTACGCTGACGCAGACCGAACTCTCCGGCCTTCTGGAGAATCGCAATAACATGAGGATCAAAAGGCTGGTGGTGTTCCATGCCCCACCGCAGACCGAGAATTTCACGTCACCCACGCCACTGATCAGCTACAACAGCGGCGCATCGTTGAGCGTGAACAAGACCCTCGGGCGGATCAATTTCATCTATGGCGAAGACCAGGACAAACCCATCGGCTACACGTTCGACGGGGAGCTGTCGCGGCCCTCGGCGTCGCTGAAAGAGGCGGCAGGCGAGTTGAAACTGTCGGGCTTCGAAGTCAAAAGCTGATAGCTGAAACAACGCAAAAGCGCCGCATGGAAGCGACGCTTTTACGTGCAGCCCCGCCTGTTCAGGCGTGCAGAAATGCGCGGGCTTCGCGTGCCTGAGCAATAAAGCCACGTGTCACGTCACAAAAGGCTGGCTCATCGAGCGACACCAGCTCACGTTGCGCACACAAGCGTACATCGCCCTGATCGACGGCAAACCAGCAACCGTGCAAGCGGGCGACGTCGAAGTTCAGGCTCAACAAGTGCTGCAAATCGGCAGAGCGTTCAGGGCAGCGCCCGACACGGCAATGAAAGATGACCATCTCACTGTGCTCGGGCAACTCGATGACGGCGGCTTCGTTGTCCTGGCCGTCATACAGCGCGCATACCCCGTTCTGCCAGGTAAGCGAAGTGCCAAGCTGGGCACCCAGCGCAGTGATGAAACGGGAAAACTCATGTTGCGAGGTATTCATCGTCATAGTCCTTTAAGAAAAGCCTGAGCTGACCAGGCAGTGAGTGGCTGCCTGGCGTTGTCGGTTCCACAAAAAGGGGCCGCCAGGGACACAGCCCCCCGTGTATTTATCAGCCTCGACGGCCCTCCTCCATCGAACTCAGTTCGACATCGACGGGGTCAGCGTTGTCCGCAGGCAAAGGTGTCTCTGGCGCGTTGCGTGAATTGCGCAAGGCCGAAACACCTTTCGATACGCCGTCCTCCACCCCGCGGAGTGTATCCACTACCAATTGGGTCGGTAATTGCAACGCCCCTCTGCCCATGTGATAAGCGCTTTCAACGGCTCTGGGGACACCACCCAGGGTATCCGGCTGGAACGTATGCGGCAGTGAAGCTCTGTCCGGATGGCGAATAGTGTTCCAGGCGCTTTCAGTACGCGGCAGCATCGGCACTGCGCCACCCATGCCCGCCTCTTTCAAGGCCTTGGCCTCGGCCGTGACCGACTGGTTGGCATACAGGGTCGACAGGTAAGACACCGAACCGGTTGCCGCCAGCGCCATGTTGCGCAGGATATTCCTCGCGCTGAGGGTGCCGGATGCACCTTGGGGCTGGACGGCAACCGGTGGCAGCGCGCCATTCAGCGCTGCGCTCTGCACACCTGAAACAGCCTTGCTGTAGAACGCGGTGCGTACCGCCGGTTCGCGAAGGTCCAGGCCTTTGGCCAGGTCCTTGCCCAGGTCGGCATTGGCGCGGTCCGGGGTGAAGACCGGGATCTTGCGCCCGCGCGGATCGACATAGGTCGAGTTCAGCTGTGCAATGGTCTGGGTGGTGGCTGATATGGCCCCGGCGATCCCGGAGGTCACCGCTCTGGCCGACAGGGTCTGGCCATTGAGCAGATTGAAATCATTGAGCATCTGGCGTACCGCCTGCCCGCCACCAAAGGCGCCGTAGGGGATCATCTCACCCAGTGGATGGGTAGACGAAACCTGAACCTTTTTCTGATTCAAAACCGCTCGCTCGCTTTCGACGAAGGCTTTGTCCTCAGCGGCTTCCTCAGGCGTTTTTCTGACCAGTGCGCCGTTGTCGTTCTTCAACTCGAAAGGGTCGGGAATCACCGAGTCAGTATCAATCCCCTTGAGCGGCACCATATTCAGCCGCTCGTTGAGGCCGGCTTTCTGAAACCCGGCTTGAACCATAGGCTTCAACAGGTTGGTAACGCCCTCGTGAGCCACCCCGGCAGTCAGCCCTACGGCCAAGGCCCTCTTCATGCTCGCGTCGGCGCTTTTTTCGGGAACGGCATCTTTCATCGCGTCACCGGTGGCCGTGCGGATATACCCCAGGTGGAGCATGGACACCATAAACTGCGGCACCGCTGCCGCGACGATCGGACCGAACCCCTTCCAGCCGCCGACCGAGTTGCGATCAACGTTCAGCTTGTCGATCAGAGCATCCATTTGCGTGTGAGCGGCAACGGCATTTAGCCGCTTGGCTTCAGGCGATTTGCAGAAGTCGGCGTGCAGGTCGCTCAGCATCGCCCTGGCCGTTTCCAGCGCCTGCCGGTCCATCAGCAGACCCGGTCTGCTGTCCTCAGTGGCGCCCTCCAACTGGCTGTCCAGCGCGGCGATGCGTTCGTCCAGCACTGCAAGACTGTGGTTCAGCCCCGCTTCGATGGACTTACTCGCCCGACCGGCGTATTCGCCAAGCGCCGCCTGACTGACCGCCAGCGTGTTGCGGTCGCGCAGCCCTCCTGGGCCGAATGCATCAGCCGTCGCGTCATGCATGAGCTGGAAGTGTTCCAGCTGGTCTGCGAGCGACTGGGCAAAGCCCTTGATCAGTTGTTCGGTCTCGGCCTTGCCTGGCTCATGCCCTGGCTCAGCGAATCGTCCGAGCGCTTGCTGCAGGTCGGAGCCGTGAAACTGTTGCAACGCATAACGCTCAGGCGACAAACGGGCGGCCATGACCTCGAAGGGCAGTTTTTCAGACTGCAACAAACTACCGATCAGCAGCGCCGCGTTAGCGCTGATGGTCGGCGTGGAGGTGCCCTTTACGGTGGGCTGTTCGGCACGAAACTTCTCCAATGTCGGCAGATGTCGCGGCGCGACTGGCAGGCGAGCGGCACCGGCCGCCGAGCTTTCCGGCGCTTGTGCGGCTGACTGGCTGGCGGTCAGCGGCGGGTTGCTGCTCGGGCTTACCGCGTGTGGATGAGCCTGGGTGACAGCGGCAGACGGCTGCGGCTGGTTCGCCTGAACGATCTCGGTACTGCCTGATCCGCCGACTCGTATGCCAGTCATTGGAACCTCCCGGAGCTCGCAGGCGTATCACGCATGGTTGCCTTGGAAGCAGGCGTACTGACCGAGGCGCTCGCAGTACCCACCGGTCCCATGAAACCGTGCTCGCGCCACTCTCTGGCCAGGTCGGCAAAGGACTTCATCAGCAGCAGCACGCCCTCGGCTGTCGCTCGTTCAAGGCCTACCGATCCCATCAGCAGCACTCGGCCGGTCTGGGCATTCCAGGAGAAAGCCGGGCTGTGGGCACCCGCAAACATATGAAAGTTGATGTCCATCAACGCCAGCAAGGCGCTGTCACGATTGCGCGCGGGCAGCGCGCCCATATCCCCGTAGATCAGAATCGCACGCCCCTCGTCGCGGTCCTGATAGTGAAGGGTGAAGTCGACGTCGCTGATTTTGAAATTGGCTGACTCGTAAAAACGTTCGGGTTCGGAGATCAGGCTGAGCGTGCAAATCTCATTGATAAGTGTCTGATATTCATCATTTTTGTTCATTTAACAGCCTCTCGGTGCGCTGTGGGTCCACACCATTTTTTTGCTGGCGTGTGCGCACTGAGTCGGAGGGCAAGGCGTTTTGGTTCCTTGGCGCGAGTCGCCCTCTCCAGCCCGGTGCAGCGGAGTCATCGCCAGTCAACGCACACAAACGGGAACCCATCCCCCCGTGCTGCCACTCACTTCGGGCAACGCCAAGGCAGAGTCCTCATCGACCTATAGAACCCGACAAGGACGCGGCGATCAACGCCGGTAACTCCGGAAGACGACGCTGGTTCATATGTCCATCCCATCGAGGTAAAGCACCATGAGCATCGGTATCAACTCCTCCACCTCCTACCAACCCGCTTCAACCCAGCTGGACTTCTCGGCGCTGAGCGGCAAAAGCCCGCAGACCAATACGTTCAGCGAGGAGAGCACTGCACAGGCCGTCGACCCGAGTGCCCTGCTGTTCGACACTGCCAGCCAGAAAGACGTCAGTTTCGGAAAACCCGACAATACGGTTCAAAGCCCCACCGACAGCAGTGCTGCAACTGACCCTCAATCCAACGTCGTCAAGCTGCTCAGCGCGCTCGTCACATCGCTGCTGCAAATGCTCATGAACCTTAATAAAAAACAGGACACGGGTCAGGACGCCAACGAGTGGCAAGACCCGTTTCAAAACAATGGCGGACTCGGTACGCCATCGACCGAAGGCGGTGGCGGTGGTACTGAGGCGGCTTCAAGCGGGGACGACGGCGGAGGCGGTACTGAGGCGACTTCAGGCGGTGACGAGGGCGGCGGCGGTACAACGGCGGCGACGGGTGGTGGCGATGGTGGCGGTACATCCCCGACCACTGAAGGTGACGGCGGCGGTAGTTATGCGTCGACTGGCGCAGACGGCAGCGGCACGCCTTCGACCGAGGACGGAACCGGTGGCGGTGGCGGTGGCGGTGGCGGTGATGGCGTAACGCCTCAAGTCACCCCGCAACTGGCCAACCCTGGCCGCAGCTCGGGCAACGGCACGGTTTCGGATACAACGGGATCCCTTGAGCAATCCGGCAACGTCAATGTCGTGAAAGACACCATCAAAGTAGGTGCTGGCCAGGTGTTTGACGGTCACGGTGCAACCTTTACCGCCGACAAGTCGATGGGCACCGGCGACCAGGACGAACATCAGAAGCCCCTGTTCGAACTGGCCGAAGGCGCTGTGCTGAAAAACGTGAACCTGGGTGAGAACGAAGCCGACGGCATCCACGTGAATGCCAAAAACTCGGAGCAAGTCACCATTGATAACGTGCACGCCCAGAACGTCGGTGAAGACATGATCACGGTCAAGGGCGAAGGAGGCGCAAAAGTGACCAACCTGAACATCACTAACAGCAGCGCCAACGGTGCCGATGACAAGGTCATTCAGCTCAATGCCGATACCCACCTGAAAGTCGACGGTTTCAAGGCCACCGATTTCGGCACGCTGGTCCGTACCAATGGTGGCAAGCAGTTTGATGACATGAGTGTCGAGCTCAATGGCGTGGACGCAACCCACGGCAAGTTCGCACTCGTCAAAAGCGACAGTGACGATCTGAAACTGGCCACTGGCGACATCGCCATGACCGACGTCAAGCACGCCTATGACAAGACCAAGGCGTCTACCCAGCACACCGAGCTCTGATACGACGCATACATGAGGAACAAGCAAAGGGGCGCATTCCGTGTAGGGCGCCCCTTTCCTTTACTGGCTATGGTGGAAAACGCTTATGCGCGTCCTGGCTGGAACGGCACCGCGCTCGGTGAACCCGCTGCAATGCCACCCTCTTCGATGTCCGGCTCACGAGCATTGCGACGACGTAATGTGTCACGCAAGGATGCCCCCGTCGCAGCAATCGCTTCACCACTCGCGTCAATGCCCGCCTTGGCCAGCTTGACAGCCTGGTCAGCGACATAGCTGGTCGAACTCGACGCCGCCGATTTAACCGTATCCTGCAAGAACGACTCGGCTTTTTTTACTGCGGGATCGGTTGCGACCGCTGCGGTGGTCCAGGCCGCAAAAACGCCTGCCGAGCCGGCCATATTGGTCAGTTGGCTGACCGCCGCTTTGGTGGCCGGGTCAGTGATATTTTTGGTCGCTATCTCCTGTAATTTGCCCACGCCGGCAAAGCCGCCTGCCAGGGCCAGCCCGTTTTGCGCAAGACCGGTGGCCGACACCAGGCTTCTCACTGCTTTCAGGCCGTCGGTGGCGACGTCCAGCGGCAGACCCGCCACCCGCTTGCCGGCGTTCAGCGCCGCGCCGGCGTAGCTGGCTGACTTGATCGCATTGTAGGCATCGAGCCAGTCGGTTTCTTCACTCAAGTCTGCCTTGGGTTGCTTGTCCTTGATGCCGAGCACGAATGCACCGCCGCGCAAGTGATCACGCGCCTGCACACTGAGCATCCGATTGCCGAACCCCGCGTTGGCCACCAGGCCGCCTGCCGCCGACACGCTGATGTCGACCGCACCCTGCACGGCGGGTCTGGATGCCAATGCTGGCGCCAGTACGGTACGCACCGCATTACGCGCGCTGTAAGTCTGAACGGCAATGCCCAGATCGACCGCCTGACGCATGACACCCGGCGAATGACGCTTCACGGAAGCCGCCATCGCATCATGCAGTTTCTCAGGCGAGGTGCTCAGGTAGTGCAGGTTGCCCGTGGCGCGATTCATGACCGTGGTGCCGACCTGATCCATGATCCCGGACAGCGCTCCGGACACAAATGGCGTCAGGGGTTTGAGCGGCGTCGGCAGCCAGTCGCCCTTGTTGATGGCAGGCTGCATGTATTGCAGCACTGACGCAGCGGCAAACGGCGTGGCGCGCAACGCGGTCGAAGCGGTGGTTGCCATCCTGTCGAACTTCTCCGCCTTGGCGAAGGTGTCGGCAATGGTGGCAGGCGTTTCGCCCTCGTCCAGCAAACGTCTGGCGCGAGAGTCGATAATGTTGTCGATCTGCTCGTTGTGCGCATGAACGGCATCCTGGTCAACGGCCGACTCACTCAACGGCAGTTTGTGCGCAGCGAACACATGATCTTTCAGGTAATCGGTAATGGAATCCAACATGGTCTGCTCGGCAGGGCTGAGCTCGCGCACGGAACTGGAGGCCAATGATTGCGATGCGGAATAAAAGCGCTCCAGCTCGATGCTGGGCTGCGGGCTGCCGGTTCGGTTGATTTGCATTGAAACTCCCTCTCTATTGCGTAAGTTGCATAGCAACGCGACGAGACGGGTCTGGCCGGACGACTGGCCTGCGAACAGGCAAGGCAATGGGGCGTCGGTCCGAGAGTGGTAACAATTGCAAACGTCCGGGAGCCCGTCAGCGAAGAGGACCGACAAGGCTGTGTGGTCGCAAGGGTGCCGGGGGTTCCAGCTGTTGAAATGGTCAAGACAGGCGTAACTGTTTCGCCACCATGAAGAATTAAGCGAGCTTTAAGCCTCGGTCAGTAAGTTTGCAGCGTGGTGTGTTGATTGACCGCGCCAAACCCCTTCCAACCCAGCAAAGGAGTGCCGCAATGCCTGGTCCTTTTGAAAAAAAATGGCGGTGCATCAGCAGAACGGTCACCTACGTTGGCTGGTCACTGTTCTGGCTTCTGCTCTGGGACGTGGCCGTGACCATGGACTTCATGTTGATCCAGGGTGCGGGGATAGATCTCCCACTGATGCCGCTCACGCTGCTTTGCTCGGCATTGATCGTGCTGATCAGTTTTCGCAACACCAGCGCCTACAACCGCTGGTGGGAAGCTCGCACGTTATGGGGCGCGATGGTCAACAGCTCGCGCAGCTATGGCCGCCAGGTACTGACCTTGATTGAAGGCAATGCCAACGAGCGTGGCAACCCGGTGAAAGAAGTATTGTTCAATCGTCACGTGGCTTACCTGCGGGTACTGCGCGCTCATTTGAAAGGCGATGTCAGCACAGCAAAACTCGAAGGGCTGTTACCGGTTTCCGAGATTCAGCGCGCAAAGGAGAGCAATAACTTTCCCAATGACATCCTCAATGGCTCGGCGGCCATGATCTCCGAAGAATTTGCCGAAGGGCGAATCGACAGCATCCGTCTGGCGCGACTGGAGTCGACCATGGTCGAACTGTCCAACTGCCAGGGCGGCATGGAGCGTATCGCCAATACGCCGCTGCCTTACCCGTATGTCTATTTCCCCAGACTGTTCAGCACGCTGTTCTGCATCATCATGCCGCTGAGCATGGTGACCACTCTGGGCTGGTTCACCCCGGCGATATCCACGGTGGTCGGCTGCATGCTGCTGGCAATGGACCGCATCGGCACTGACCTGCAAGCTCCATTCGGCGCCAGCCAGCACCGGATCCGCATGGAAGACCTGTGCAACACCATCGAAAAAAACCTGCGCTCGATGTTTGACGCACCGGCAAGGCAAAGTCTGGTGATTGACGCGCAAGACCAGCAGGGCAGCGCCTGGCAACCGCATCGGCTGGTGGTTTAGAAGCGCTTGACTGGCGTGCCGATGCTCAACGTCGGTACGCCATCCGGGACATTGAGCATCCCATTGCCAGACCGCAGGCAGCACGGTTCAAAACACAAATCCCTGCCCCAGTTCGCTTTCCATCCATTCAAGAAATCGCCTGACTCTGGGGAAGCTGGAGTGCGCCTTGGGGAATACCAGATGGTGCGCGGCGACCGGTGCAGTCAGGGCTTGAGGGGCAACTTCGATCAGCTCGCCCGTGGCCAAGTACTTTTGCGCCAGCAGCGTACTTTCCAGCGCGAACCCCAGCCCGTGGCTAGCCGCTTCGAGTGTCATGTATGAGCGGTCGAAACTCAGCGCGTAGGGTTTTTCCGGGCGAGCCAGGCCATGCCGGGCAAACCATTCAGGCCACTTCAGCAGTGTGGCCTCGGACAGAATCAATTCGCGGTCGAGCAAGCCAGCGGCGCTCTCCACCGGACGGCGCGCCAACAGCTGCGGAGACGCCAGCACAGCGAATTTCTCATCACGCAAGGTGCGCACTTCATAACTCGGCCAGTTCGGCCTGCCATGCCGGATATCCACGTCGATTTTGTCCCTGCTGAAATGCAGCGACTCGTAAGAACACGACAGGTTGATCTGAATGTCCGGGTGGCTTACCCGAAAGGCTTCCAGCCTCGGCATCAGCCACAGCAGCCCGAAACTGGGCGCAGAATGCAGACGCAGGCAATCGAGGCTGACATCGCTGGCGGCACGCTCGGTGGCGACGGCGAGGCTGTGCAGCACTCCAGAGACATCTTTCAGATACTGCTCACCCACCGGCGTAAGGGTCACACCACGGGCGGCCCGAACGAACAGCTGGCGACCAATCAAGGCCTCCAGACGAGCCAGTTGGTGGCTGACTGCCGACGGCGTCAGGTCCAGCACTTCGGCGGCTCTGGCCAGATTGCCAAAACGCGCCGTCTGCTCGAAGGCCTGAAGCGCTTTCAGCGGTGGCAGGCTCAGAGGTGCCTCGTCATCAGGCCGCATGGATGCTCCGCTGTGTCCGATTATTTGAATTTCGTTCATTCAACCACTCACCTGCCGAATTGACGAGAGGTGAATTTTTTTCAGCATCCAGTGATTTTTGCGGCATTGCTCAGGGCCGGCACCGGGAACACTCTGAAGTCATCGATCACCCGAATCGAACCCATAACAATAATCAGAGGTAACCCTCATGCTTCTTCAAGGCAAAATTGCAGTGATCACCGGTGCGGCATCGGCGCGCGGTATCGGTCGCGCAACTGCGATCACCTTCGCCAACCATGGCGCACGTGTGGTGATCATCGATCTCGACGAGTCCGCAGCACGCGATGCTGCCGCCGCACTGGGCGAAGGTCATCTGGGCCTGGCAGCCAACGTCGCCGACGAACACCAGGTTCACGAGGCCGTCAGCAAAATCATCGCGCACTACGGTCGCATTGACATTCTGGTGAATAACGCCGGTATCACACAGCCCATCAAGACCCTGGACATCCGCCCTGCCGATTACGACAAGGTGCTCGACGTCAGCCTGCGCGGCACCTTGCTCATGTCGCAAGCGGTGATCCCGACCATGCGTGCCCAGTCCTCGGGCAGTATCGTGTGCATGTCTTCGGTTTCCGCCCAGCGCGGCGGCGGCATTTTCGGCGGGCCTCATTACAGCGCCGCGAAAGCCGGCGTGCTGGGACTTGGCAAAGCAATGGCGCGGGAATTCGGACCCGATCAGGTGCGTGTCAACTCCATCGCCCCCGGCCTGATCCATACCGATATCACCGGCGGCCTGATGCAGGACGAGCGACGTCACGCGATCATCGATGGCATCCCGCTGGGTCGTCTGGGCGCGGCGCAGGACGTGGCCAATGCGGCGCTGTTTCTGGCCAGCGACCTGTCGTCCTACCTCACCGGTATAACGCTGGATGTGAACGGCGGCATGCTGATTCACTGACCGCGAGTGGACGGGCTGGCAAACAGCCTGTGTTTGTTCTGGATCGACGATACGCCAGGCGGTTGCCTGGCGATCTATAAAAACAAGAGATCAGACCATCATGATAACCACCATGACCCTCGACGCGGTGTCGACCACGCGCGCCAATGCCTACCGCAAGACCGCCTGGCGACTGATGCCGTTCCTGATGCTGTGCTACCTGTGCGCGTACCTGGACCGGGTCAATGTCGGCTTCGCCAAGCTGCAGATGATGAACGACCTGGCCTTCAGCGAAACCGTCTACGGGCTGGGTGCAGGCATGTTTTTCATCGGCTATTTCCTCTGTGAGGTGCCCAGCAACCTGATCCTTCACCGGGTCGGTGCCAGACGCTGGATCGCCCGCATCATGATCTCCTGGGGGATTATTTCCGCGCTCTTCGCCTTTGTCGAAACTGCCTGGCAGTTCTACGCCCTGCGCTTTCTGCTCGGGGTGGCGGAAGCCGGTCTGGCACCCGGCCTGCTGCTGTACCTGACGTACTGGTTCCCCTCTTATCGCCGCGCGCGCATGACCGTGCTGTGGTTCATCGCCATCCCGCTGTCCGGGATGATCGGCGGCCCGCTGTCGGGCTACATCATGACCCGCTTCGCAGGCGTTCATGGCTGGGCCGGCTGGCAATGGATGTTCGTCCTCGAAGCGATCCCGACGGTGATCGTCGGCTTGCTGGTACTCAGCTATCTGAAGGATGGCGTGCATCAGGCGACATGGTTGTCCGCTGAAGAAAAGGAACTGGTCAACAAAGAGCTGCAGGAGGACAACAGCCAGAAAGTGGTACACGCGTCGGTAGGCGCCTTCATTCGCGACAAGCGTCTATGGCTGCTGGCGTGCATCTACTTCTGCGTGGTGATGGGCCAGTACGCGATCACCTTCTGGCTGCCGACGCTGATTCGCAATGCAGGCGTTTCCGACCCGCTGCATATCGGTCTGATGACCAGCCTTCCCTACCTGTGCGCAATCGTCGTGATGCTGTTGATAGGGCGCAGCGGCGACAAGCATCGAGAACGCCGCTGGCACCTGGTCGGCCCGATGATCGCAGGCGCGCTCGGGCTGAGTCTGGCGGCGCTGTTCGGCGGCAATCTGCTGCTGTCGGTGCTCAGCCTGTGCCTCGCTGCAGCGGGCATTCTCTCGGCATCATCAATGTTCTGGATGCTGCCCACCACCCTGCTGGGCGGGGTATCGGCGGCCGCCGGGATCGCCGGAATCAACAGCTTCGCCAATCTCGCGGGCTTCTGTTCGCCCTATCTGATCGGCTGGATCACCACCACGACCGGCTCAAGCGCCATCGGTATGTACCTGATTACCGGCGTGCTGTTCATCGGCGCGTATCTGGTACTGCGCATCCCTGCCGCCTCGGTCAATCGTTGAGTCAACGGAGTAATCACCATGACAGCCACTACCTTATCTGCGCCTTCCACCTCGCTGGCGCAGCGCGCTCATAACATTCGCCGGCACGCATTACGCATGGGCCAGGTTCAGGGCCAGGGTTATGTCGGACAGGCGCTGGGCGCTGCGGACCTGCTCGCCGTGTCCTATTTTCACGCGCTGAACTATCGCCCTGAAGACCCTGAATGGGAACAGCGCGACCGCTTTTATCTGTCGATCGGCCACTACGCCATTGCGCTGTACGCGGCGTTGATCGAGGCGGAAATCATTCCGCTCGATGAGCTGGAAACCTACGGCTCGGACGACAGCCGATTGCCCATGTCCGGCATGGCCACCTACACCCCCGGCATGGAAATCACCGGTGGCTCACTGGGTCATGGGCTGGGCATTGCGGTGGGGGCCTGTCTGGGCTTGAAGCGCAAGAACTCCAGTGCCTTCGTCTACAACCTGCTGTCGGACGGCGAGCTGAACGAAGGCTCCACCTGGGAAGCGGCGATGTCCGCCTCGCACTGGAAGCTGGACAACCTGATCGCGATCATCGATGTGAACAACCAGCAGGCCGATGGCCACTCCAGTGAAGTACTGGCGTTTGAACCCATTGTCGATCGCTGGCAGGCGTTTGGCTGGTTTACCCAACGGGTCGACGGCAACGATCTGGACGCGCTCGTTGCAGCTTTCGACAACGCGCGCCAGCACGCCGGTACGCAGCCCAGGGTCATCATCTGCGACACAAAAATGGGCAAGGGCGTGGCGTTTCTGGAAACCCGCGAAAAGACCCACTTCATCCGTGTGGATGAGCATGAATGGGACGTCGCACTGAATAACCTCGACGAGGGGAAAACCGTATGAGCTCTGCCAATCACACACCGGCTCCGTCCGGCGCCACGAAGAAAAAACTGACCACCTCGGCGATGATCGCGTCTATCGCGTCCGAGGGTCAGGCCACTCGACCGGCTCCGTTCGGCCATGCATTGGCGGCACTCGCAGAGCAACGTCAGGACATCGTCGGACTGTCGGCTGACCTGTCGAAATACACAGACCTGCACATCTTCGCCAAAGCGCATCCCGAACGTTTCTATCAAATGGGCATGGCCGAACAGTTGCTGATGAGCGCAGCGGCCGGCATGGCCAGGGAGGGTTTTGTACCGTTTGCGACCACTTATGCGGTATTCGCCTCCCGACGCGCGTATGACTTCATTTGTATGGCGATTGCCGAAGACAACCTCAATGTCAAAATCGTCTGCGGCCTGCCGGGCCTGACCACCGGTTACGGTCCCAGCCATCAGGCCACCGACGACCTGGCGATCTTTCGCGCCATGCCCAATCTGATGATCGTCGACCCCTGTGATGCACTGGAAATCGAACAGGCGGTTCCGGCAATCGCAGCGCATCAAGGCCCGGTTTACATGCGCCTGCTGCGCGGTAACGTACCCTTGGTGCTGGACGAGTACGGCTACACGTTCGAGATCGGCAAAGCCAAGACACTGCGCACTGGCAACGACGTGCTGATCATTGCCACCGGCCTGATGACCATGCGTGCACTGGAAGCGGCCAAGCAGCTGCAGGCTGACGGTATCGACGTGGCAGTGCTGCACGTCCCCACCATCAAACCGCTGGACGAGCAGACCATACTCGCTGAAGCCAGAAAACCGGGCCGGCTGGTGGTGACGGCCGAAAACCATTCGGTCATTGGCGGGCTGGGCGAGGCAGTGGCGACGGTGCTGCTGCGCAATGGCGTGACGCCCACGTTCAGGCAGATCGCCCTGCCAGACGCTTTTCTCGACGCTGGCGCGCTGCCTACACTGCATGACCGTTATGGCATTTCCACGCCCGCCGTCTGTACGCAAATCAAGGCGTGGCTTTAAGCACTGGCAGGCGCAGGGGCTGATCTCCCTGCGCCTCGGGAGCACGTATTGAACGCCGATGAATTACTGGACCCGGCCTATCGTTGGTTCATGGACGAGCCGTCGAGCAACTGGACGCTGCACACCCTTGCCGACATCAGGGCTCGCGTCAGCGCCACCTGGGCCACCGCCGCCACAGCGCGCGGCGAGCAACACTGGACCTCCTCCGATTCGGACAATGGCATCAGGCTATGTCTTTATCGCCCGGACCTTTCACACCCTCACACTGACCTCCCGGTCATTTTGTATATCCATGGCGGCGGCTTTGTACTGGGCAGCCCGGAGATGGCCGATGATGACCTGGTCAAGCTGGCCGTCGAGCTCCAGGCAATCGTCATTGCCGTCGATTACCGGCTTGCCCCCGAGCATCCGTTCCCGATCCCGCTGGAGGACTGTTACGCAGCGCTGGAATGGATATTCTGCAACGGAGCGGCGCAGGGCATGAACACCAGCAATCTGGTGATCATGGGCCACAGCGCCGGCGGCGGGCTTGCTGCCGCGCTCGCCCTGCTGGCAAGAGACAGAGGTCTGCGGACCATCGCCGGCCTGGTGCTGATCTACCCGATGCTGGATCACCGCACAGGCACACCCGACGCTCCGCCAGCCAACCCGACTACCGGCACTTTCAGCTGGTCGCGTCAGGCCAATCATTTTTGCTGGGAATGCCTGCGCGGTGCCTACGCAGTGGACGATGATCGCAAGGCCCTGTTCTCCCCTGCACTGGCCACCGACCTGAGCGATCTACCGCCCACTTTCATCTGCGTCGGCGCACTCGATCTGTTTCTGGAAGAGGACCTGTCATTCGGGCTGGCCCTGTCGCGCTCGGGGGTGCCTGTGGAATTGCATGTCTACCCAGGCGTGCCGCATATGTTCGATCAGTTGCCAGGCGAGCAGACCGCGCAGGCTGCGCAAGATATTGCCCGCGCCATGCGCAGGATGATCGCCGCAGGGTTATGCGACTAGAATGACGCACATGTTGCATCAATTCGTAAACAAGGGAATGTATGTTCAAGCAATGCCTGTTACTCGCTACGGCCATCTCACTGAGCGGCTGTTGGAGCCTGATGTATCACCTCGATGGTGAACGTTGCGTCTATCCCGGCACACGACACGGCTGGGCATGGGGTACTAAAGATGTGACATCGACCTGGCCATGGCTGATAGACGTGCCGTTCTCTCTGGCGCTGGATACGCTGTTTTTGCCCTACGACCTCACCGCTTTCCTGCCGGAAAACCTTGGCGGTGATGATCGCGAGTGCCATTTCAATGATGGGCTGAATGTGCTTGGTTGACAGGCACCCATAGAGTAAGGACACGTTGATGCTCGCCACCAGACTTCACCTCCTGTGCGGTAAGATCGCATCCGGTAAATCGACACTGGCAAAATCAATCGCGACCGAACATTCAGCGATCCTGCTGAGTGAAGATCAATGGCTCTCTCGGCTCTACCCTGACGAGATCACATCAGTGGCGGACTACGTGCGCCTGGCCCATCGGATTCGCGACATCATCGGCCCTCTGGTCATCGACATGCTGAATTCGGGCATGTGCGTGGTTCTGGATTTCCCTGCCAATACGCTCGCCGACCGCCGGTGGCTTCGCAGCCTGGCTGATGACGCGCAGGTCAAGCATCGACTGCACTATCTTGATGTGGAGGACGATATTTGCCTTGCCAGACTGCATGCCCGCAACGAAAGAGCCGAGCATGACTTTGCGGCTACAGATGCGCAGTTCAGGCTCATCACCCGCTACTTCCAGATTCCACACACTGACGAGGGGCTGGATATTCTGGTTCACGGCCTGTAATTCATCAGAGGGCGCGTGACGACGTCCTTTCAACAGTCTGATTTCTGATGTTCCTGCAACAGGCACCCTGCGTAACCGGTCGACGAAAACCGGAACAAACGGATGCCTTAACGCCACTACCCAACGATGCCTGCCATATGAACCTTCGGCCGATATGGCGCTCACTTTATAGGTTGCCTTGTCTCATTGCCGAAAGGAATTCGCATGCTTTCGACCTCACCATCGACCCCTCTTGCCAGCCCTGTCGAGCGTGAGCTCAGTCTACGCGCGGTCATTACCGGGGTTGTGCTCGGTATCCTGTTGACGCCTTCCAATGTGTACGCCGGGTTGAAGATCGGCTGGTCGTTCAACATGTCGATCATTGCGCTGTTGATCGGTTATGCGATCTGGCAAGGGCTTTCGAAGCGTTCCTCCGGGCAGCTGCCGTGGACGCTGCATGAGAGCAACATCAATCAGACGGTCGCCTCCGCCGCTGCCTCGATCATTTCCGGCGGGCTGGTCGCGCCGATTCCGGCTTATACCTTGCTGACCGGCCAGCAACTGGATGCCATCCCGATGATCGCCTGGGTTTTCTCGGTGAGCTTTCTGGGGATCTGGATCGCCTGGTATTTGCGGCCTTCGCTGCTCAATGACACATCGTTGAAGTTTCCCGAGGGCATGGCCACTCTGGAAACCCTCCTGCACATCTACAATCATGGCCGTGAAGCCGCGACGCGCCTCAAGGTGCTGCTCAGTACCGCGTTGCTGTCGGCGCTGGCCAAGTGGGTCGACACGTTCGTGTGGGCGTTCCCGCGCTGGTCGCCGAGCGCTCAGTTGGAGCGCCTGACCTTCAGCGCTGACCCCTCGCTGCTGCTGGTGGGGTTCGGGGCGATTATCGGTATTCGCGTCGGCTTGACCCTGCTGATCGGAGCCTTGCTAGCCTGGGGTGGCCTGGCGCCGTGGCTGCTGGAACAGGGGCTGGTGACGCTACCGGCCGACAGCAGCGGCCCGCAGTTCGCCGCGCTGGTGGAATGGTTGCTGTGGCCGGGCGTTAGCCTGATGGTCTGTTCGACGCTGGCCTCATTGGCCATCCGCCTGTGGACACTGCACGCTTCTACCAAAGCCAGCGGCGGAACACCCTGGTCAATGCCCAAGCCCGGGCCGGCCGCCGGTTTTGCGCTGGCGATCCTGCTGGTCGTCAGCCTGCAGGCGCTGTTGTTCGGTATCAACCTGTGGATGGCCCTACTGACCATTCCTCTGGCGATCTGCCTGGCGGCCGTGGCGGCGCGCGTGGTCGGTGCCACGGGTATTCCGCCCATCGGCGCAATCGGGCAGTTATCGCAACTGAGCTTCGGCATCGTCGCGCCGGGTCAGGTGCCGATCAACCTGATGAGCGCCAACACGGCCGGCGGTTCAGCCGGGCAATGCACCGATTTGATGAACGACTTCAAGGTAGGCCGGGCGATTGGCGCCACGCCGCGCAAACAGTTGATTGCCCAGACCCTGGGGATTTTCGTCGGCAGTATCGTCGGGGTCCTGGCCTATATGGCGCTGATCCCGGACCCGCAATCGATGCTGCTCACCGAAGAGTGGCCAGCCCCGGCAGTGGCGACCTGGAAAGCCGTGGCGCAGACGCTGACGCACGGTCTGGACTCGCTGTCGGCGAGCATCCGCTGGGCAATTTTCATCGGTGGTCTGGCCGGTTTGCTGCTGGGCATCCTCGACAGCACACTGCCCGCGCACCGCGCCCGGTACCTGCCCAGCGCCGCAGCACTGGGCCTGGCCTTCGTACTACCCGCCTCGGTGTCGTTGATGATGGCGCTCGGTGCAGTGCTCACCTGGCTGGTGAACTGTCGCTGGCCATCGCTTACCGAACGCTTCGCCATCACCGCAGCGGCTGGCCTGATTGCCGGCGAGAGCATTACCGGCGTTGGTGCTTCGTTGTGGCAGATGGTTCAGAACGGCGGGTAGTCGCATGCATGGCGCGACAGGCAAACTGCTATGCTTCGCGCCTGTGCAAGCGAGTTGAAGAACATGAATCGTCGCAAGAAAATCCAGCAGTTGCTCAAGGCCCATGCCAAAAAGGCCAGCGCCAAACTGGCCCCGCAGAGCAAGGAAAAATACATCAGCAAGGCCGACCGCGTGAAGCTGGCGGCCGAAGCGGATCAGGACTCCAACAGCCCGTCTGAAGGCTGACCCGCCACGTAAGCGCCATCGTGCGACGCAGAGCGTACGGAACTGCATTGCCACGCTGGAGCGTGAGGAACGATCAGCCCGAATATCAGGCACCGCGGTTACTTGGCGAAAGAATATTCCCCGCCCTGCTCCAAAGCCTTGCGGTACGCAGGTCTGCCCTGCAGTCTTTCAACCCACGCGGTCACGTTCGGGTACGGCTGCAGCATTGCCTGGGCCTTGGCGAACTCGCCGATGAAGCTCATCTGAATGTCCGCACCACTTAGCTCGTCGCCAAGCAGATACGGAGTCAGCCCCAAGGCCTCGTTCAGATAGCCCAGGTAGTTGGCCAGTTCCGACTGGATACGCGGATGCAGTGGCGCACCTGCGTCACCCAGACGCCCAACGTACAGGTTGAGCATCAGCGGCAGAATCGCCGAGCCTTCCGCGAAGTGCAGCCATTGCACGTATTCGTCGTAGGTTGCGCTGGCAGGGTCCGGCTGCAGACGACCGTCGCCATGGCGGCGAATCAGGTAGTCGACAATGGCACCGGACTCGATGACCACATGCGGGCCATCTTCGATGACAGGTGATTTGCCCAGCGGATGCACCGCCTTGAGCTCGGGTGGCGCAAGGTTGGTTTTCGGGTCGCGTTGATAACGTTTGATTTCGTAGGGCAGGTCGAGCTCTTCGAGCAGCCACAGAATACGCTGCGAACGTGAGTTGTTCAGGTGATGGACAGTGATCATGTCGGGCTCCGCCGGGTGAGAGTGTCTAAAAAAGACTGCGCTACCACCCCGGAGTGCCCTGAAATGATTTTACTTCGATGAACGTACTGGAATCGTTCAGGTAGCTCTATCACTCGAAACGCTCGCCGCTTCGCCACGAAGCTCGCGCTCCACTGCCGCTTTATCGATGATCGACCAGACGCCGACGATCTTGCCGTCGCCAAAGGTGTAGAACACGTTTTCGCTGAAGGCAATGCGCTTGCCAAGCGCCTCCAGCCCGAGAAAACGGCCTTGCGGAGAGCAGTTGAAGAGCAGACGGGCGGCAACCTGTGGTGCTTCGACCACCAGCAGGTCGATATTGAAACGCAGGTCGGGGATGATCCTGACGTCGTTTTCCAGCATCGCCCGGTAACCGGCCAGACTGATCCGCTCGCCGTTGTAGTGCACGCCGTCGTCGACGAAATTGCCCAAGTCCTGCCAGCGACGGTCATTGAGGCAGGCGATGTAGGCACGGTACTGCTCAGCCAGGTTCATATGGCGCCCTCCTTTTCAAACGATACCGACGCAGCCTCGTTGAAAAGGCTGCGAACAATTGCGGCCTTACTGTAGCGCTTATGAGCAGCGCAGAGAGTGAGTAATGACAGCAGCGTATGTGCCAGATAAAAACGGCTTGTAAATCAATGAAAAGCATCTTTTACCAGTCAAAAAAACTGAATTTCATTGACAGCAAAAGGGGAAAACAGGGGCGTTATGACAAGCAAAAGTTAATCGTTTCAGCAGTCTCACGCTCAAGGCTTTCGCCAGGAAAACAATCCTGAGCGGGTTTGTAGGGAACTAGCACGGCCGACACCGCCCTAAGCGTGACATCCACGTACTGGCGCAACGCTGGTTTCAAGCCAAGGACTTCAGATTCATGTCTTCTAGTAGCACCTCAGCAGCGGCGGGTCAGCAAGGCCGGCAACGCGCTGCATCGAATCGACTCATCTTTATCTCTGTGCTTGTGGCGACCATGGGCGCGCTGGCGTTCGGGTATGACACTGGCATCATCGCCGGTGCCCTGCCGTTCATGAGCCTGCCCGCCGATCAGGGAGGCCTGGGTCTGGATGCGTACAGCGAAGGGATGGTCACCGCGTCACTGATTGTCGGCGCCGCGTTCGGCTCGCTTGCCAGCGGCTATATCTCCGACCGCTTCGGACGCCGCCTCACATTACGCCTGCTGTCAGTGCTGTTTATCGCCGGCGCACTGGGCACCGCCATTGCGCCGTCGATTCCGTTCATGATTGCAGCGCGCTTCGTGCTGGGTATCGCAGTGGGCGGCGGCTCTGCCACAGTGCCGGTGTTCATCGCCGAGATCGCAGGCCCGTCACGGCGTGCGCGGCTGGTCAGCCGTAACGAATTGATGATCGTCAGCGGCCAGTTACTCGCCTATGTGCTGAGTGCGGTCATGGCGGCCTTGCTGCATACACCGGGGATCTGGCGTTACATGCTGGCCGTCGCCATGGTGCCAGGGGTGTTGCTGCTGGTCGGTACGTTCTTCGTACCTGCGTCGCCGCGCTGGCTGGCCTCCAAAGGCCGTTTCGACGAAGCGCAGGATGTGCTGGAGCAACTGCGCCCCAGCACACAGGACGCGCAGCGTGAAATCGACGAGATGAAAGCGCAGGACGAAGAAGCTCGCCATCGTCCCAAAGCAAGAGAATTGCTGCGTCAGCGCTGGGTCATCAAGTTGTTGCTGATCGGTGTAGGTCTGGGCTTTACCGCGCAGTTCACCGGGGTGAACGCGTTCATGTACTACACGCCGATCATTCTCAAGAACACCGGGATGGGCACCAACGCTGCGCTGACCGCGACGATCGGCAACGGCGTGGTGTCAGTCATCGCAACCTTGCTGGGCATCTGGGCCATCGGCCGTTACGGGCGTCGGCATTTGCTGATGACCGGTCTGGTCATCGTGATTCTGATGCAGGCAGCGCTCGGTTGCGTGTTGCAGTTCATGCCGCAGAACATGACCCAGAGCTACACCGCCCTCGCCTGCATTCTGGTGTTTCTGCTGTTCATGCAGATGTGCATCTCGCCGGTCTACTGGCTGCTGATGTCAGAACTGTTCCCCATGCAGGTGCGCGGCTTGCTGACCGGCACAGCGGTATCGATGCAGTGGTTGTTCAACGCATCGGTAGCGTTCACATTCCCGATTGCAGTCGATACCATCGGCAACCCGACGTTCTTCATCTTCGCCGCCATCAACATTGGCTCGTTGATTTTCGTGTTCCTGTGCCTGCCGGAAACCAAGGGCAAGTCGCTGGAGCAGATCGAAAAGCATTTGAAGAAGGAGCTGTAACGGCGACCGGATGAGGTCGTCAACGGCCTCATCCGCCCTCCAGGCAGATCAGCGCACCAGCATCGAAGCTGCCGCCGCGACCATGATTGCCGCCGCACCACGAAACAGTTTTCTTTGCGCACTCTCACTCGACAGCAAATGTCGAATGCGCAAGGCGGCAAATATGAACACGGCCCCGACCGCCAGCAGTACCAGCACCGTCAGCGGCACCAGAACCAGCCCCCACGTCTGCAAAGAGACCGTTTCAAGATTGATGACCAACGGCAAAAGCGCCAGATAAAAGGCAATGGTCTTGGGGTTGCCCAAGGTAATGGTCAGTCCGGACGCGGCCGCGGACAGCAACTCTTTTTTCTTCGCTGATTTTCCGATTTCGATGGCTTGATGATCTGCGAACCAGAACTGCCAGGCCAGATAGCACAGATAAATCGCGGCCCCCCAACGCACGACCTGAAACAACGCATTGAAGTGCTCGGCGATCATGGCAAGACCAAACACTGCAAATGAAAGATAGGTCAAATCACCCAGAATCAGCCCGGACAGCAGGCAGAAGCCTGACACCGCCCCGCCGCTGACACTCCGTGCGACGAGCGCTGCCATACCGGGGCCAGGAATGGCGGCGGCAATACCCAACGCTGCCGAATACGTAAGAACCTGAGTCAGATCAAGCATGTTGCACTCCTTGAGACTTGACGCTGATTAATGAGCTTGCTTGAGATCCAGAAGGCAAACCCCTGTGTCGAAAAATATTACGTGTTTCCACGCGGAAAGAATCATCTGTTCTTACTAGCTGGATGGCTAAAACCGGTATAAATTTCCTGCAACATGAGGAGTAACGGTATTTATGACCCAACCGACATTAAGCCCGATAGATGTAAGGATCCTGACGGCGCTGCAGCAGGATGGCCGTATCACCAACCAGACCCTGGCCGACCAGATCGGCATGTCTGCCTCGCCCTGCTGGCGACGGGTCAGGCAACTGGAAGAACATCGCTATATCCAGGGTTACAGAGCCGTACTGGACCGCCGCAAGATAGGGCTTGGCGTCATGGTGTTCATTCGTATCAGCATCGACAGTCATAGTGAGGCCGAGGCCAGAAAGTTCGAGAAGGAAGTCATGCAGCTGGAGGATGTCGTGGCGTGCTACAGCATCGGTGGCGATGCGGACTTTCTGCTTCAGGTCGTAGCGCCCGATCTGGATTCCTTTGCTGACTTCGCCATGACCGTGGTCAGACGATTACCCGGCATCAAGGAAATGCAGAGCATGTTCGTGCTCAAGGAAATAAAACCGTTCGTCTCGTTCCCGGTAAAGCAGCCCGCATAGCATAAATGCGTGCATTGGCATCAATGACTGCACGCCCATCATTTCAAATAAAGGAATAGCCATGCCCGCGACCGAGCCAGCCACCGTGACCTTCACCAGCGCCATCCCGATCCTGCGGATCTTCGATGAACGCAAAGCGCGTGAGTTTTACATCGACTTTCTCGGTTTCAGCATCGAGTTCGAGCACCGCTTCGAAGCGGATCTGCCGTTGTATCTGGGCATCAGCCGTAACGGGTTGAACCTGCACCTCTCCGAGCATCACGGTGACGCCTGTCCAGGTGCGGCGGTGTTCATCCCGACGCAGAATATCGAGCAATTGCGCGATGAGCTGATCGGCAAGCAGTACGGCTATGCCCGCCCGGACATCGTCCAGCAAGGTTGGGGGAAAACCCTGGAAGTCTGCGACCCGTTCGGTAACCGGCTCAGGTTCTGCGAGAGCTGAGAAACCTGCATTGATGTCAGCCGTGCGGCGATACATTCGCCCTGCGGCTGACACGACCCATCTTTGTGCACACAGACACGTTCAAGCGCAAACATGACGCATGACTGCTGAATAACACCCTGCCAATTGCCGGTAACCTCCCTGTAAATCGCCCTCTGACCAAGCTTGGCCCGTAACGTGCAAACCCGTCAGTTCATCTTGTATACATGAATGAACACCACCATGACTGCACTCGATATCCCTGAACTTCAGTCGGCGCTCCGCTCGGGCGACACCACGCTGACGACACTGGTGCACACCCTGACCGCACACATCGATGCGGATGACCGGGCAGAGGTCTGGATTCATCGCGTCCCGCTGGCACAGCTTGTCGAGCGGGCAAAGGCGCTGGAGAGTATCGCCGAACAACTGGGCGATGCGCTGTATGACCGGTTGCCGCTGTTCGGCGTGCCCTTTGCGGTCAAGGACAATTTCGACGTGGCGCACATGCCGACCACGGCTGCTTGCCCGGCGTTCGCCTACGTGCCCGAGGACAATGCTCACGTTGTGCAACTGCTGCTCGACAGCGGCGCGATACTGATGGGCAAGACCAATCTCGATCAATTCGCCACTGGCTTGGTGGGCGTCCGTTCGCCCTACGGCGCGGTGCGCAATGCGCATGATCCGGCCTACGTCAGCGGCGGCTCGAGTTCCGGCTCGGCAGTGGCGGTAGCGCGTGGCTACGTCAGTTTTGCACTGGGCACGGACACCGCAGGTTCAGGCCGCGTGCCGGCCGGCTTCAACGGCATCGTCGGGCTCAAGCCCAGCCTCGGCCTGTTCAGCAGCCGCGGAGTCGTGCCTGCCTGCCGCACGCTGGACTGCCCATCCATCTTTGCCAAGGATGTCATGCAAGCCTGGCAGGTAGCGCAGGTCATTGCAGCTTACGACCCGCTGGATGCGTCCAGTGTGGCCGTGCAGGCATTGCCGGTGCAGCGCAGGGTTCGGCGTGTCGCCGTCGCGCGGCACTGCGAGTTCTTCGGCGATGAGCAGGCCAAGGCGGCTTACCTCAAAACCCTTGAAGCCCTGCAGAACGACCCGTTGGTGACGGTCAGCACCATCGAGTTCGACGTGTTCGCCGAGGCGGCTGCCCTGCTGTATCAAGGCCCGTGGGTGGCGGAACGCCGCGCTGCGATCGGCGAATTCTTCGCCAGCAACGCGGCCGATATTCATCCTGTGGTACGCGGCATTGTGCAGAGCGCGGATTCATTCGACGCCGTGGACACGTTCAACGCGCGCTATCGCCTGGCAGAGCTGACCCGCGCTGCGCAGCAGTTGCTGACCGACATCGATGTGCTGGTGGTGCCGACCGCGCCGTGCATGCCGACCATCGAAGCGGTGCTCGGCAAACCGGTCGCGCTTAACTCACAGCTCGGCTATTACACCAACTTCGTCAACCTGATGAACATGTGCGCCATCGCCATCCCGACAGATCGTCGCGCGGACGGATTGCCCGCGGGCATCACGCTGATTGGCCCGGCCGGTGCCGATCAGCGCCTGGCAGAGATCGCCGCCGCCTGGCAGCCGCTGTTCGGCCAGGCTGACCAGCGTGACGCCGTGGCGATGGCCCCCCTGCCCTATAACAGCCCGACCGTGCAGGTTGCGGTGGTCGGTGCCCACCTCGTTGGCCAGCCACTCAACTGGCAATTGCTCGAAGGCGGCGCGCGTCTGCTGCGCAGCACAACCACCAGCGCGGATTACCGCCTGTATGCGCTGGCAGAAACGACGCCGCCGAAGCCGGGACTGGTGCGCGTCGCTGAACAGGGCGCGAGCATCGAGATAGAAGTCTGGGAAATGCCGCTGAGCCAGTTCGGCGCTTTCGTCGCGGCCATTCCCGCGCCACTGGGCATCGGCTCCCTGCAATTGGCCGACGGCCAGTGGGTCAAGGGTTTCATCTGTGAACCTGGCGGCCTTGAAGGCGCGCTGGACATCACCGGCTACAAAGGCTGGCGCGCCTACCGCGCCGCGCACACATCTTCCATCGCTCAATGACCCGAGGTAGCACACATGTCGAATGTTGATCGTCGCAGTTTCATCAAGTTGGCGGGCATTATCGGCCTGAGCGCAGCGCTGCCTTTCGGTCGCGCCTATTCAGCCGATGCGCCGCTGGTAGTGGGTTTCATCTACGTCGGCGCTCGCGACGACTTTGGTTACAACCAGGCCCACGCTCAGGCAGCGGCCATCATCAAGACGCTGCCCAACGTCAAAGTGATCGAGGAAGAAAACGTTCCGGAAACCGTGGCCGTACAGAAGACCATGGAAGCCATGATCCGTCAGGACGGCGCCACGTTGATTTTCCCGACCTCGTTCGGCTATTTCGAACCGCACGTGGTCAAGGTCGCCAAAAAGTACCCCGACGTCCGTTTCGCGCACTGCGGCGGTCTCTGGCAGAAAGGTCGCGACCCGATGAACGCGGGGAGCTTTTTCGGTTACATCGACGAAGCGCAATACCTCAACGGCGTGATCGCCGGGCACATGAGCAAGAGCAAAAAGCTCGGTTTCGTCGCCGCCAAACCTGTGCCGCAAGTGCTGCGCAACCTGAACGCGTTCGCCATGGGTGCCCGCTCGGTCGACCCGAGCATCGTCACCACAGTGATCTTCACCGGTGACTGGTCGCTGCCGGTCAAGGAAGCAGAAGCTGCCAACGGCCTGATCGACCAGGGTTGTGACGTGCTGACCTGCCATGTCGACGGGCCCAAGGTGATCGTCGAGACGGCTGAAAAACGCGGCGTGATGACCTGTGGCTACCACGCCAGCCAGGCTGCGCTGGCGCCCAAGGGCTACCTGACCGGTGCCGAATGGAACTGGGAGACGCCTTATCGTGCTCACGTCGCAGCAGCCCAGAGCGGCGCGCCGATGATCAACTTCCTGCGCGGCGGGCTGAAGGAAGGCTTCGTGAAAACGTCTGCCTACGGGTCTGCTGTCACGGCCGACGCCAGGCAGAAAGCCGATGCCATCAAGGCGCAGATGATGGCCGGTCAGTTCGTGATTTTCAAAGGCCCGCTCAAGGACAACAAGGGCAACGTGGTGATTGCCGATGGTGTTGCCCAAGGCCAGACCGACATTGCTCTGGAGAGCATGAATTACCTGGTCGAAGGCGTGCTTGGCCAGCTCTGAGGAACGTTCATGAGTTCATCGACAAGTCTGCGCCGCGTGGCCAGCGCGTTGTTGCCAGGGTTGCCTACAGTGCTGGCGGTGTTTTCCTCGTGCATGCTGTTCGGGCTGTTTCTGGCGGTTCAGGGCAAGCCTGCCTGGCAGGCGCTGCAGCTGGTCGGCGAAGGCGCGTTCGGCTCGTGGTTCGCCCTGGAAAACACCTTGCAACGCG
The DNA here is from genome assembly GCF_017833055.1 of Pseudomonas sp. PvP100. Classification (NCBI taxonomy): domain Bacteria; kingdom Pseudomonadati; phylum Pseudomonadota; class Gammaproteobacteria; order Pseudomonadales; family Pseudomonadaceae; genus Pseudomonas; species Pseudomonas sp. PvP100. The sequence goes on along the minus strand of NZ_JAFIBO010000001.1, from coordinate 5,847,581 downwards.
CCGCGCCGCTGATGCTGACCGCGCTGTGCGTCGCCCTGCCCGCACGGGCCGGGCTGATCATCATCGGCGGTGAAGGCGCGCTGGTACTGGGCGGCCTGGCTGCCGCAGTGACACCCTTGTGGCTCAGCCATCTGCCAGCCGCTTTGATGCTCGCCTGCATGGCCGTCGCGGCAATGACCGTGGGCGCCCTGTGGATCGGCCTGAGTGGCTGGATGCGCCAGCGGCGCGGGGTCAATGAAACGATCAGCAGCCTGCTGCTTTCGTACATCGCCCTGGCCCTGTTCCGGCAGTTGGTGGAAGGCCCCCTGCGCGACCCGGCAAGCCTGAACAAGCCTTCGACGCCGCCGCTGGACGATGCCTATATGATCGGCACGATCAGCGACAGTTTCGAGGTGCACTGGGGCCTGGTGGCGGGCGTCGTCGCCTGTCTGCTGGCGTATGTGCTGGTGCGCCACAGCGTCAAGGGGTTTGCCCTCGCCGTGGTCGGTGGCAACGTGCGTACTGCGCTGATGATCGGCTTGCCCGTGGACCGGCTGATCATGCTCAGTTGCCTGCTGGGCGGTGCGGCGGCGGGTCTGGCCGGCATGTTCGAGGTCACCGCAGTGCAAGGCAGCGCCAACGCCGCGCTGATCGCAGGCTATGGCACCAGCGGCATCCTCGTGGCCTTCGCCGCTCGCCATCATCCGCTGGCAATTATCGTCTGCGCCATCCTGCTCGGCGGGCTGGAAGCCAGTGGCGGACTGCTGCAGCGACGGCTCGGTCTGCCGGACGCCACCACACTGATTCTTGAAGGTTTGCTGTTCACCAATCTGCTGCTCTGGGAAGCCCTGGGTGGGCGTATCGCCGCCTGGAAGATCAGGCTGACGGCGGCGCCTGCGCCGCTCGACAAGGGAGCACTGCAACATGGCTGATATCGACCTGACTACCTTTCTGCTCGCTCTGCTGGCCGGAGCCATCCGCGTCGGCACACCTTTTCTGTTCGTCAGCCTGGGCGAATGCCTGACCGAAAAGAGCGGCCGGATCAACCTGGGGCTGGAGGGCATTCTGGTGGCTGGCGCCATGTCCGGATATGCCGTCGCATGCCTCAGCGGCTCGGCGTGGCTGGGCGTCGGTGCGGCTGCCGGGGTCGGCGTTCTGCTGGGCCTGCTGCATGGGTTGGCGTGCTCGTTGCCAAGGGTCAACGACATCGCGTTCGGCATCGCGCTGATCCTGCTCGGCACCGGCCTGGCGTTCTTTCTCGGCAAAGCCTTTATCCAGCCACAGGCGCCCATGCTGCCTTCACTGGCGCTGGGCGCCTGGAGCAGCGAAGAACGGGTGCGCTCGGCATTGAACATCAATGTGCTGTTCTTCGTCGGTGCAGCACTGGCGTTCGTTCTGCACTGGGGGCTGCGCACCACGCGCTGGGGGCTGATGCTGCGTCTGGTCGGCGACCATGCCGAAACCGCTCAGGCGCTGGGCTATCGACCGCTCAAGGTACGCATTGTGGCCACTGCGGTCGGCGGCGGGCTGGCCGGTATCGGCGGCGCCTACCTGTCGCTCTACTACCCCGGCAGCTGGAACGAAGGGCTGTCCAGCGGTCAGGGACTGATGGCCGTGGCGCTGGTGATTTTTGCCCGCTGGCGCCCGTTGGCGTGTCTGTGGGCGTCGTTGCTGTTCGGCGCTGCCGGTGCCATCGGCCCGGCCCTGCAAGCGGTCGGTATCAGCAGCGGCTATTACCTGTTTGCCGCAGCACCTTATGCGCTGACGCTGGTGGTGATGTACGCCACCTGTCGCCGTGGTCGCACGTTGAACGGCGCGCCTGGCGAACTCAGCCTGACGCGATGAACTGATCTTTTCGAGGAGGCATTGCATGGCCAGTGGTCTTGGTGGTTTGAACAAGTCGCCCAATGGCGTGGTGATCGGCCTGGCGCAACTGGCGCTGCCCGATCCGCATACGCGCGAGGCGTTGTGGGCGCAGACACAGAAAGTGGTCGGCATGGTTGCCAAGGCGCGACGTAGCAACCCAGGCATGGACCTGATCGTATTTCCCGAATACTCGTTGCACGGCCTGTCGATGAGCACGGCACCAGAGATCATGTGCAGCCTCGACGGCCCGGAAGTGATCGCGCTGCGCGAGGCGTGCAAGGCGCACCGGATATGGGGCTGCTTCTCGATCATGGAAGCCAACCCGCACGGCAACCCGTTCAACAGCGGCCTGATCGTCGATGACCTTGGAGAGATCCGCCTGTACTACCGCAAGCTGCACCCGTGGGTGCCGGTCGAACCGTGGGAGCCGGGCGATCTGGGTATTCCGGTCTGCGACGGACCGCGCGGCAGCAAGCTGGCGCTGATCATCTGCCACGACGGCATGTTCCCGGAAATGGCCCGCGAGTGCGCCTACAAGGGCGCCGACATCATGCTGCGCACTGCGGGTTACACCGCACCGATCCGCCACTCGTGGAAGATCACCAATCAGAGCAACGCCTTTACCAACCTGATGCAGACCGCAAGCGTCTGCATGTGCGGCTCCGATGGCACGTTCGACTCCATGGGCGAAGCGATGTTTGTCGACTTCGACGGCACGATCATGGCTGAAGGGGGTGGCCGGGCCGATGAAATCGTCTGCTGCGAACTGCGCCCCGACCTGGTCCGCGAGGCCCGTGTGCACTGGGGCGTGGAGAACAACATCTATCAATTCGGGCATCGCGGCTATGTGGCGGTCAAGGGCGGCGCACGCGACTGTCCTTACACCTACATGCACGATCTGAGCGCAGGCCAGTACCGTCTGCCGTGGGAAGACGACGTCGTGCATACCGATGGCAGCTCGTGTGGTTTTGCAGCCCCGGAGCGCGACTTCAAACCCCACCCCCAGCAGCTGGAAGGAGTAACGCCATGAGCGAACGTCATATTGCATCGGCGCCCTACCCCTGGCCCTGGAACGGTCAATTGCATGCGCACAACACAGCCTTGATCGTGATCGACATGCAGACCGATTTCTGCGGCGTCGGCGGCTACGTGGACAGCATGGGTTACGACCTGGCACTGACCCGTGCGCCCATCGAGCCGATCAAGGCGCTGCTCGCCGCGATGCGCCCGCTGGGCTTCACCATCATCCATACCCGCGAAGGCCATCGCCCGGACCTCAGTGACTTGCCCGCCAACAAACGCTGGCGCTCGCAGCGCATCGGCGCGGGAATCGGCGACCCAGGTCCGTGCGGCAAGATTCTGGTACGGGGCGAGCCGGGCTGGGAAATCATCGACGAACTGGCACCGCTGCCCGGCGAAATCGTGCTCGACAAGCCCGGCAAAGGCTCCTTCTGCGCCACCGACCTGGAACTGATCCTGCGCACCCGCGGCATCGACAATCTGATCCTGACCGGCATCACCACCGACGTCTGCGTGCACACCACCCTGCGCGAAGCCAATGACCGTGGCTTCGAGTGCCTGCTGCTGGAAGACTGCTGCGGGGCGACCGACCCTGGCAACCATGCGGCGGCCCTGAGCATGGTCAAAATGCAGGGTGGCGTGTTCGGCGCCGTCGGCCATTCCTCAATGCTTCGCGACCTGTTGGGAGCATGAACATGCGCGCCCCGAGCCTTGAGACGATTGGTGCCAGCAAGCATTTCGGTGCGTTTCGCGCACTCGACGAGGTGTCCTTCAAGGTCCGCGCCGGCACTGTTCACGCCCTGCTCGGCGAGAACGGCGCCGGCAAGAGCACACTGGTCAAAGGCATCATCGGCTACAGCCCGCTGCAGTCGGGCAGCATTCTGATCAACAACCGCGAACACGAGATTCGCACGCCGCGCGACTCTCATCAGTTGCAGATCGGCATGGTGTATCAGCACTTTACCGTCGCGCCGGGCCTGAGCGTGGCGGAAAACCTGGTGCTGTCGCGCGGCGATCTGCCGTGGCGTATCGACTGGGCCAGCGAGCACCAGCGCCTGGAAGCGTTCATGGCAAAAATGCCTTTTCGGCTGGACATCCATCGGCCGGTCAGCAGCCTGGCGGCCGGCGAAAAGCAGAAACTGGAAATCCTCAAACAGCTGTATCTGGAGCGTCGACTGGTCATTCTCGACGAACCCACTTCGGTGCTCACGCCGCAGGAAGCCGACGAAGTGCTGGGGCTGATGCAGGCGATGGCACATCGTGGCGAACTGACCGTCCTGATGATCACCCACAAGTTTCGCGAAGTCAGCACCTACGCCGATGACGTCACTGTATTGCGCAAGGGTCGCTGGGTGGGCAGCGCGGCAGTGGCTGACACCACCACGCAACAGATGGCGGCGTGGATGATGGGCGAGGCCCAAGTACGCGGGGTGAGCACCGAGCGCCCGGCGATGGCGCCCCGCCCGCCGCAGTTGCAGGTGGCAGGCCTGGATGTGCCTGGCGACAAAGGCACGCTGGCGGTGAAAAACCTGTCTCTGGCGGTTCACCCGGGTGAGATCGTCGGGGTTGCAGGTATCTCCGGCAACGGTCAGCGCGAACTGACCGAAGCGCTGCTCGGCCAGCGCGCCTTCAGCGCCGGGCAGATAGCGGTCGACGGCCAGCCTTACCACGCGCGGCGTGAACAGATGCAGCGCCTGCGCGTGTTCAGCCTGCCCGAAGAACCCCTGCGCAACGCCTGCATCGGTACATTCAGCGTGGCTGACAACCTGGCCCTGCGCAATTTCGACCAGCCGCCGCTCTGCCGCCAAGGCTGGCGCCTGGATCGTCGCGCAGCAGGTGTCCAGGCACGCAGCCTGATTGAGCAATTTCAGGTATCGCCCAACGACCCGAACCGGCCGATCGGCACCTTGTCCGGAGGCAACGTACAGCGCGCTGTATTGGCCCGTGAACTGACCCACGACGTCGCGGTGCTGATCGTCGCCAACCCGGTATTCGGTCTGGACTTCGCCAGTGTCGCGCTCATTCACCAGCGCCTGATCGACGCTCGCAACAGCGGCACAGCGGTCCTGCTGCTCAGTGAAGACCTTGACGAACTGCTGAGCCTGGCAGACCGTATCGTGGTCATTCACGACGGCGAGCTGGTGTTTGAAACCAGCGCAGCGGACGCCGACCGTACCGAGCTGGGCCGACACATGGCCGGGGCCGAGCATCTCGCGGGGGAACCGGCATGATCAAGGTCAATGCGCGCCCTGACCGCTTCGCCTTCGATACATCCCGTACCGCTGTGGTGATCATCGACATGCAGCGCGATTTCCTCGAACCCGGCGGCTTTGGTGCCGCGCTGGGCAACGATGTCGCACCGTTGCAGGCCATCGTTCCGTCCGTGCAACGCCTGCTGGCGCTGGCCCGCGACGAGGGCATGGCGGTGATCCACACCCGAGAATCGCACCGCCCGGACCTTGCCGATTGCCCGCAAGCCAAACGTGACCATGGCTCGCCGGGCCTGCGCATCGGCGATCCTGGCCCGATGGGACGAATCCTGATTCGCGGCGAACCCGGCAATCAGATTATCGACACCCTGGCGCCGCGCGCTGGCGAGTGGATCATCGACAAACCCGGCAAAGGCATGTTCTTCGCCACCGACCTGCAACAACGGCTGACCGACGCGGGGATCATCCATTTGATCTTTGCCGGCGTCACCACCGAAGTCTGCGTGCAGACCAGCATGCGTGAAGCCAATGACCGGGGTTATCGCTGCCTGCTGATCGAGGACGCAACCGAAAGCTACTTTCCCGCGTTCAAACAGGCCACGCTGGAGATGATCACCGCACAAGGCGGGATTGTCGGCCGGGTTGCCTCATTGACGGACCTGGAGCAGGCGCTGCTGACAAGGAGCACACTTTGATGGACATCAACCTCCCCCACGTGGTCGCTGAAGTGACCCACGCCTTTCACGACTACGAACGCGCCCTGCTGGCCAATGAGCTGAGCATGCTGGATGCGTATTTCTGGAATTCCGAACAGACCGTCCGCTACGGCGTCGCGGAGAACCTGCTGGGCGCGGACACGATCGCTCGCTATCGACGCCAGTGTCAGCCGGTCGGACCGGGACGCACGCTGCTGCGTACCGTGGTGAGCACCTTCGGTGAAGACTTCGCCACGGTCAGTACCGAGTTTCATGATGGCGTCACCCAGCGCCTTGGTCGGCAGATGCAGACCTGGGCGAGACTGGAGGGCGGCTGGAAAGTCGTTGCCGCACATGTCAGCATTGACCTGAGCAGCCTGGAGCCACGCCCTTGAATTCCCCGAACACCACCAACGCGCTGGCTGAAGACGTCTATCGGCGGCTCAAGCAGGAGATTTTCGACTTCTACCTGCTGCCCTACGACCGCTTCACCGAAACCCAACTGGCCGACCGTTATCAGGTCTCGCGAACACCAGTGCGTGACGCGCTCTACCGCCTGCAGCGCGAAGGCTATCTGGATGTCGAGTTCCGGCGTGGCTGGTCAGTCAAGCCTCTGGACTTCAACCAGATCGACCAGCTCTACGACCTGCGCATCGTGCTGGAGTGTGCGGCGGTCGAGCGCATCTGTGCATCGGCCGAAGTGCATCCGGAACTCACTGTTCTGCGCCAACACTGGTTGATCGATCGCGATAGCTGGCAGATAGACATGCAAGTAGTCGCCGACCTCGATGAACAGTTCCATACCCAACTGGTGGCCGCTTCAGGCAACCTGGAAATGGCCCGCATCCACCAGGAAGTGACCGAGCGCATCCGGATCGTGCGCCGTCTGGACTTCTTCAAAAGCGCGCGTATCGAACATACCTACCTCGAACACGCCGCGATCCTCAATGCCCTTCAGGCGCGTAAACGTGACGAAGCATTATTGCTGCTGCGCTCCCATGTAGAGATCAGCAAGCTGGAAGTACGCAAACTGACGATTTCCATGCTCAGTGATGCGCGGCGGCGGTATGAGGCGTGAGGTTTCATGTCAAATTTCCAGGTAGACAAACCATTGCGTGAGCGCAAATCATCGAGGCTGTTAATCGTCAGCCCGTCGATGAGAATACTGCTTTTCAGATTTCAGCACACAAAAGGGGCGTTGGCCGGCAGCAATTATTGGGCAACGCCTGGTGGAGGCGTCGAAGACGGCGAAACTTATGAGGCCGCCGCCATACGTGAATTGCGCGAAGAAACCGGTATCAGGGTCAACTCGGTCGCTGAGCATATTGCCAACAGACGTTTTCCAATGCTGCTCCCTAGTGGTGAGAGCGTACTCGCTGTTGAACGCTATTACGTTGTATATGCAGAGAGCCAGGTACTCTCTCGATCAGAATGGACGCTGCAGGAAACTCAGGTGATGACGGAGCATCGGTGGTGGTCCGCCCATGAACTGAACTCGACGACGGAAATCATCAAACCGGATGATCTAGTCAGAACGCTTGAGAAAGCGGGTGTCTTTAAAGCTGAGCGTTAGGAGCACCGTAACGCTACAAATAGCATGGCTGCGAACGACTCCAACTTCCCCGTACTGGCCATTCATATGAGCAGGCCAACTTCGACTCTCCGTCTGACGCTATCACGCCACAGTAGCGCTAGCACTCCATGCGGATAGATATGATCCCATGCAACCTTTTCAAACCAGCCCTGTCCTAGCCATTAGTACGTAATGGCACTTAACCATCATCTCGTATTCGATGTATTGACACATTACTCCCTACTGCAGATTCGCCGGTGAATGACCGTCTGGCTCGTTATGCAATGGGTCAGTCGTCGCCTCGACCAAACATCGTGAGCAACTTCAAGTCTGTACGTAGTCGCAGCTGAAAACTGCTAAGTCAACCAGGCCATGTCTGCGCGCAGCTGGAAGAGGTCCACAGGAAGGATCCGCCGCTTATGCGCTGCCAAACATGATCCGGGCCACACATGCGCACCACTCAGGAATAGTGATCGATGAACCCACAGGGCTATGAGCACGACCACGTCATACCGACGAATATTGAAGGTGTTGCCAAGGTATTGCAGGCCGCTGCTCACTCCGCCTCGTGCACCGCCGGTTTGCTGATGGTATCCAGCGCAACAGGCTGGGAGCAATTGGTCAGCTCCGGTCAAAGCCTGCCCAAAGCGGATGAGGCATGGTTGAGGATGATCTCGTCGTATGGCGACGTGGTGCTGGTCGGTCAGGACAGCCCGGCGAATACGATGGAAACCAACAGCTCGGGGTCTACGCTGATCTACGTTGCTATCCGTGGCTTCAGGCATGAATTGCTCGGCGCAATGCTGTTGCGCAACAGCGATCAAGCAATGGTGCTGAGCGCTGCGCAACGCTATGCGCTGCAGGCCCAGGCGGCTCATATTCGTACTTACCTGCAACCGGGACGTGATCCCGAAGCCAATAACCCGCTGGTCACCTCGTTCGAACGCCTGCGCTTGCTTGAGTCGGTGGTCATCAACGCCAATGACGCGATTCTTATCACCGAAGCGGAACCCATCGATCTGCCAGGCCCGCGTATCGTCTATTGCAACCCTGCGTTTCTGGCGATCACCGGCTTCACTGAAGAGGAAGTCATAGGTCGCACGCCCCGCATCCTGCAGTGCGAGGAAACCAGTCGGGCAACACTGGACGTCATTCGTGAGGCACTCAGTCACTGGCGGGCGGTTGAGGTCGAACTGCTCAACACCCGCAAGGATGGCAGCAAGTTCTGGGTCGAGTTGAGCATTGTGCCGGTGGCCAACGAAAAAGGCTGGTTCACCCACTGGGTGTCCGTGCAGCGCGATATCACCGAGCGCAAGGAGTCTCAGCAACTGGCTCAGCGAGCCCGTCTGGAGTGGGAGGAAAAGCTTGCGCTACAGAGCCGGCTGGAGGAGCGCGAACGCATTTCCGAAGAGCTGACCTATATCGCTTTTCACGATGAGCTGACCTCACTGTTCAACCGCGCTTACCTGATGAACGAGTTGACCACGGCCTTTGAAATCCGCGACCCCCGATACGAACGGGCAACGGTACTCTTTCTGGACCTGGACGGCTTCAAGGTAGTCAACGACAGCATGGGGCACCTGGCCGGTGACAAGTTGCTCAAGGCGGTCGCGAATCGATTGCAGACCTGCGTTCGCTCTAATGACGTTTTAGCGCGAATCGGCGGCGACGAATTTGCGATCCTGCTGATGGGCAAGGATCAGCCGGAGACTGCCGTAAAGATGGCTGAACGTATCGTCAGTCAATTGCACACGGCAATACAGATCGAAAACCAGGACATTTTCATCTCGTGCAGCATCGGTATCGTCACCGCAGGTGACAGCCATACCAAACCCGAAGAGTTGCTGCGTGACGCCGACGTTGCCATGTACTCCGCAAAAAAACAGGGCAGAGGGCGCTGGAGCATCTTCAACACCTCGATGCGCGAAGCGGCGATCGACACGCTGGTGATTCAGAACGCGCTGCGCCAGGCACTTGAAGACAAGGATTTCCTGGTCTTTTATCAGCCGATCTACAGCGGTAACTGTGAGCACCTGGTCGGGGTCGAGGCGCTGGTCAGGTGGAACCATGCCACCATGGGCATCATTTCTCCCGATGCGTTCATCCCGATTGCCGAAGACCTCGGGATCATTCATGAGCTGGGAGCCTGGGTCATGCATCAGGCCTGTAGCGAAGTGCAGGCCTGGCGCAAGGAGTTCTCTCACCTGGACCTGAGGCTCAACGTCAATGTGTCCGGGAAAGAGCTGAGCCACCCTGGATTCGTCGATCAGGTGACACGGATCATCGCCACCACCGGCCTGCCCGCGGGCCAGCTTCAGATCGAGGTCACCGAATCAGTGTTTCTCTATCAGCCTGACGCGATCGCCGAGGTTCTCCGGCAGATCAGGCAGCTTGGCGTGAGAGTGGCGCTGGATGATTTCGGCACGGGTTACAGCTCGCTCGGCTACATTGACCGTTACCCGATCGATGCCGTGAAGATCGATCGGTCCTTCGTGTCCCGAATGATGACGTATGAGCGCAGCAAAGCCATTGTCAGCAGCATCCTGTCGCTGGGCCGAGCGCTGAATCTGGATATCACGGCGGAAGGCGTGGAGACAGCGGAACAATACAACCTGCTGCGCAAAATGGGCTGCCCTTACTTTCAGGGCTATCTGCTAAACAGGCCGATGCGCTCAGAGGCACTGCTGCACATCATCAAGTCCGCTGCCGAGTGCACGGCCTGATCTACCCCGACGTTGATGGGCCGGAATGACTTCCGGCCATTGCGCAGCCTGAGCGTGAGCATGCTGTCTTGTAATGTGTCTCTACCTGTAAAATCTTGCCAATGACCTGGTAACTGATCCAGGAAGCTCTGCGCAGCGTACTGAATACCGTCGTGATGGGCGTCATGCACCCGTTTATTCATGGCGGTATAGTGCCTGTGCAACCAGTGCTCGGTGCCTGCGGTCCAACTTACTGCATCCATTGTCCAACCGGCATTGCGTCACACATTATCTGATCAGAGCCGCGATCAATTAACGGATCACTCGACAGGAAATCAGATGACCTCATCCAGCCAGCGTCTTGCCTTGCTTGAAGCCGTTGTTGAACAGTCATTCAATGCCGTATTGATCACCGACGCCAATCTGGCCAATGGCGGCCCCTTCATCGTGTACGTCAATCCGGCCTTCTGCTCCATGACCGGCTACACGGCAGAGGCATTGATCGGTGCCTCACCACGGATCCTGCAAGGCCCGGACACCGATCCTCAAGTGATCGAGCGGATGCGCGAATGCCTGAGCGAAAGTCTTTTTTTCGAAGGGTCGACGGTCAATTACCGCGCGGACGGAAGTCCTTACATCGTCGAGTGGAAAATTTCTCCCGTGCGCGACGATGCAGGTACGGTGTGCAACTTTGTCTCTGTGCAGCAGAACATCAGCCCGCGCATCCGCGCCGAGCGTGAGCAACACCTGCTGGCGCAGGCACTGAACGCTGCGCTTGATCCGATTATCATCACCGACTGCAATTCCACCATCGTGTTTGCCAATGAAGCCTTTCAGCAAATCACTGGCTACAGCAGCAGCGAAATCCTCGGCGAAAACCCGCGGATGCTGAGCTCTGGAAAACACGATGAGGCGTTCTATGCGCAATTCAAGGAAGCGCTGAAGAGTGGCGCCCCGCTTCGCACGACCTTCATCAACAAGCGCAAGGACGGCTCGCTGTTCTATGCGGAACACAGCATTTCGCCGCTCTGTAACCTTGAAGGCGCAGTCACCCACTATGTCAGCATCAGCCAGGATGTGACCACACGCCTGGGCCGCGAACAAAAGTTGCTGGAGATTGCTCACAGCGATCCGCTGACCGGGCTGGATAACCGTCGCTCAGCCGAGCATACGCTTGAGCGACAGATCCCGGCGGTGAGTATGTCGGGCAAGCCGTTCAGCCTGATCATCTGCGATATCGATCATTTCAAGGCGGTCAATGACCGGTATGGCCATCCTGCCGGGGACAGCGTAATCACCAGCGTTGCGGCCATCCTCAAACAACGTATCCGCCTGTTGGACGTCGCCGCTCGATGGGGAGGAGAAGAGTTTCTGATCCTGGTGCCCGACAGCTCGTTGAAACAGGCGGCCGAACTCGCGGAGCGCATTCGCAAAAGCGTTGAAAGCCTGGTGATTCCGGAAACCGGATCGGTGACCATTTCTCTGGGCGTTGCAGAACTCGGCGCCGGGGAAACGGCCGCCAGCCTCATTCAGCGTGCAGACAAGGCGCTTTATCAGGCCAAGCGCCTGGGCCGCAACCGGGTGGAATGCGCTTAGACCAAGACTCGGTTTTACTCGTTGCCCGCCTCGTTTGCCTGCGCATTGAACCCGGGCCTGTCATTTCGACAGGCCCGGGCGTCGTGTCAGAGCTTCGGCAGTTGTCCGATACGCCCCATCATCTCAGTGACGATCTGCAGATCCAGCAAGAACTGGCCGGTGGTCTTGAACTCGTTGTCCGTATGACCGGTGTATTTGACTTCGGGTCTCGCCAGGCCGAACTGCACCCCGTTGGGCAATGAATGGACCGACGTAGCGCCAGCCGACGTGCCAAAGGTGTGTTCCATACCGAGATTTTCACTGGCCACAGCGAGCAGCGCCTTGACCCACTCACCCTCTGGGTTGCGGTACATCGGCTCGGCGATGGAATAGTCGAACACTGGCCTGATAGCGGTTTTCGTACTCCAGGCGGCGAGCTTTTCGGCGATTTCGGATTTGAGCTCCTGCGGGGACTTGCCTTTCGGCACACGCAGATTGACCGCTAGTTTGAATGCCTTTTCATCCATTGCGACGTACGTCAAGGATGCTGTGAGAGGCCCCATGAAGTCGTCGGAGAACCCCACGCCCAACTTGCTTCCCAGGTAATCGAGTCCCCAGTTGTCGGCGGCATAGCGAGCAGCATCGGTGATCTGGTTGTGTTTAAGCGCAACCTTGCCCTGCAGACTGTTAATGAAGTCCAGCATCCTCGCGACCGGGTTGACGCCGGACTGGGGTGCCGATGAGTGCGCGGACACGCCGGTCACAGTCAGCTTGACGTCCTTGCCGTCGACCCTGGCATCGACCTCGAAGTCACCGCCATTGCTTTTCACGTACTCGGCACTGACCTGTTGCAAGCTTGCAGCCAGCTCGGCAGGTTTGTCAGTCAGCAGAGTGGCGACCGACTTCGACGGAATCTGATTGGTGGCCATGCCCCCGGTCATTGAAACAATCTCGGCCCCCTCGCCTTCAGCCTCGCGTCGGGCAAAGCTGGCCATGACCGTGCCGTAACCTTTTTCGGCAATCACGACCGGGTAACCGCCATCCAGCGCCAGGTTGTAGGCGGGCGTCGGGTTACGCTCAAAATAGTAAGGGATTGCGTCGCCGGCCGTTTCTTCCGTGGTATCGATCAGCAACTTGAAGTTTCTGGCCAGCGGCAGCTTTTCTTCCTTGATGACTTTCATGGCATAGAGCGCAACCACAATACCGTTCTTGTCGTCCTCGGTGCCGCGTCCATACATGCGATCACCGATCAGCGTCACCTTGAACGGGTCCAGACGAGTGCCGTCAGGCAAGACCCAGTTGTCCGGCGTGACCGGTACAACATCGGCATGCACATGAATGCCAACTACTTCATCACCCGCGCCATCGAGCGAGACTTCATACACACGGTTATCGACGTTGCGAAACTTCAGATTGAAGCCCTCGGCCAGGCGCTTGATCGTGTCGGCGATCTTTATGAACGCCGGGTTTTCATGCTGGGCAACGCCGTCGACACGAACCGTGGGAATAGCCACTAGCTCACGCAGGGTTTCAGTGGCCGCGCTGCCGTACTTCATGCGGGTATACAAACCGAGCAAGCGATGAATGTCGTTTTGTTGCGCTGCGGAAAGTTGCTTGTTGTCGAGAAAGGCACTGATGGCCGAGCCAAAATCGGCAGTTTTAACCACATCAGCACTGGCAAGATTGTTCAGAAACTGCCTGAAATCCTTTACCGATGCATCATTGAATGTCTTGAGGATAACGGCGCTCTGTTGTGCAGTGACAGTGGCGTTTGCCAGACTGGTGAACGACGAGAGACTGGCGAGTATCAAGGTGGAAGCAGCCAGTTTTTTGAGTGACAGGTTCATGGTTGAAGGCATTCCTTGGCAGGCAAAGCGCGAATTTTTCTGATCGTTTGATCAGGAAGCATTTCAACTTACACCAAGAGCAATGATGCGAGAATCCCCTTTTAAATCGAGGCGATGCACTGGAGTGCCCATATGATCAAGCTGCTGATGCGCCTGAAAGCGCGCTTCGACCGAAAGCCCAAGGGGCAGCAGTCTGATCGGTTGCCGCCTGCGCAGCCTGCCGATCAGCAAGAATCCATGTCACGCGTGCAGGAAAATCTGACTTGGCTGCCAGTCTATAGAGAGCCGGAGCCACTGCGTCTGCAGCCACCTGCCTGCCCCCCATTGAGGCAACAGGACGAACCGCTGCGAGCCCGCTACCACGCCTACGTTGCGCAAACGGAACAGGCTGATCCAGCCAGTCAGGACGAGTCATGCCGTGAAACAGGACGGCAGTTGGCCAGAGAGCTGCAGTCAGCGGCAATCGACATCGTTACGTCAAAAGCCGAAAGCTCGCCGGATGTTTATTGGCTGACTCAATCCGCTGCTATTGCTTCGCTGTTTGCCGACGGCGCGCAATCGGACGCGTTTCAACGCTATCAAGAATATGTGCAGCACTACAAAGACCAGCGACTGACGGCCGGGCAAGTATGGGCGTTTGATATTTATGTGGCCGAACATACGCCAAGACAGGTCAGGACATTTCTGCCACATCCCTCAAGCGAAACACGTTTGCCTGATGAACCCTCGCCGGGGGCCGACGATATTGACCAGTTACTCTCCTACCTGCCACTGCTGTACCCAGACGGCGTGGCGATCAAGAGTTATATCATCAAGGAAAACACCTATTGGCCAGACTACTTTCCGGTAGTCGAAGCGTTTTATCGCGCGGTGGCCAAAGACTGCTGGTGTGACATTGATTACCTTAATCATGGCGCGGCGGACATGCTCAATGACGACATCTATATCGCCCAGGCAAACCTCGCTGATATGCAAACGCTGCTGACGTACTGCATCAGAGGCGAGCGTTTTTGCGATGGACACCATGGCGCGATGATTGAAAAAGGCTACGTGCTGAAGATCCTGCGCAGGCTGGCGGTGTTGCGCGAAGATTGAAGTTCGCGGCAAGCAGGCGGTGTGCCGGGCGATGGCAGCGCCCATCGTACTTCTTTCACATGCGCTCCTGTGCACCGAACGACTTCAACAGCGTATGCCGGCTCCAGTAGCCACAGTAGCGTGGAAGGCATGCGATCGGCACATAACCGCAACGCGCGTACCATCTGGCGACATCGTCATCCAGCGTTTCGATCAGAGCGTCAGTACAGCCTCGCTCGATGGCCAACGCTTCAAGCCTGTGCAGGGTCTGCGCCCCGAGCCCTTTTCCGCGCGACCCGGCATCGATCCAGAGGTGACTCACAAACAACCGCTGGAACTCGGTTCGGCCTGTGGCGCCGCCAATCAATAGATCGTTCTCCATGATCATGCAGGCAATAGGATCAGCCATTCCCCCTTTCGCCTCGGACAATGCGCGGCCGTGTTGCAAGACGCCGTCAGCAACAACCCGAGTTTGATCATCAGCAATCTGGGCACCTGTAAGCCACTTCATCATGTCAGCACTTCCTTCTTAACGAACTGCAAATACATGAGCAAGATAAAGGCCAACCACCCGATCAAACACAGTGAATTCTTCCCCCGCCGAACACTCCGAACAGTACCGAGCGAACGCCGCAGATCAGTCGCTCTCCACTCGAGGACATCTCAATGACCACCGCATTCAAAGTTGGCGACGCCGTACACTGGAACTCCGAGGCAGGCCAGGTGCATGGCAAAGTCACCAAAGTACATGTGCAGGACGTGGAGTTCATGGGCAAACATCGGCCCGCTTCAAAGGACGATCCGCAGTACGAAGTGAAAAGCGACAAGACCGGTCATTCGGCGATGCATCATGGGGATGCGCTCAAGCACGCGTGATTGCTCTGCGCCGCGTCGTGGAGAGAACGGTGTAGCGCCCTTCTCACTCACGCGAGAAAGCTGTAACCATTGGCGTGCCTGCATCCGAAACGGATGCAGGCACGCGGCATCAGATCACGCCGCAGGCAGCACGATCACCGCCACCGCCGAGAGGTGCGGGGTGGTCGGAATGGTTGTCGCCGCCGGCGTGAACCATCAGCGCGTGGCCTTTGACTTTCGAGAGTTTCTTCAGGCGTGGGGCAAGCACCGGATAACTCGCAGTGCCGTCAGCAGCCACGTACAGCGCAGGCAGATCGCCTAGATGGCCATCGGCGTAAGGCCCAAGATGCTTGCCGGTCTTGGCCGGGTCAAAGTGACCGCCAGCCGCGAGGGCTGCAACCTTCTTGCCGTCCTTGGTACCCGCTTCGCAACTGCCGTTTTCATGTACATGAAAACCGTGGATGCCTGCAGGCAGCTCTTTCAGATTCGGAGTGAACAGCAAACCGTATTGCGTTTCGCTCACCGTAACGCTGCCGATAGGTTTGGGCGCGCCATCAGCGCTGACCAGATTGATCGGAACGTCCAGCGATGCAGCCTGAACACCGAAAGAGAAAACGCCAAGCAGACCTAGCAAAAGATGAGGTTTCATAATTTCAATGCGTCCCTGATCTGATAATCGAATTGAACGTGGCACCAGGCAGCGCGGAGGCTGCACAGCACGAACGTTTTTCATGCCACAGAGGATGTGACCACAGACCTGCGAACTTGATGCAAGGAAATGAACGGGGGTCGCCGGGGAAAGTAATGCAAAACATCACGACTGGCCTGCCGACACCAAGGTCGGCAGGCCAGCGCTGTTCACCTGTGCTCAGTTAACAGCACAGTGGTGCGGATCAGATATCCAGGCAGATCTTGCCGAAATGCTGATTGGTTTCCTGATAACGGAACGCTTCGACGATGTCGGTCATCGGGAAGGAACGGTCCATGACCGGACGCATGCCGTTGGCATCAATGGCGCGGATCATGTCCTGTTGCTGGGTGCGACTGCCGACCAGCACGCCCTGCATGCGCAGTTGTTTGACCAGCGCCGGGACGAACTCCAGTTGACCGGCAACACCGCTCAGGATGCCGATGACCGAGATGTGGCCAGCGACCCGTGCCGCATTCATGGAGTGCTGCAGGGTCGATGGACCGCCCACATCAATGATGTGATCCACACCACGGCCGCCGGTCAGCTTGCGGGCAGTCTCGCCCCAGTTGCTGTCCTTGCGGTAGTTGATCAGGTGGTCGGCGCCCATGGCTTGCAGACGCTCCAGTTTTTCATCATTCGACGACGTGGCGATAACGGTCGCACCGACCATCTTGGCGAACTGCAACGCGAAAATCGATACACCGCCAGTGCCCTGCACCAGAACGGTATCGCCGGCTTTCAACGCGTCATCGACCATCAGCGCACGCCACGCGGTCAGGCCAGCGGTGGTCAGCGTGGACGCTTCGGCATGGCTGTAGCCCTTTGGCGCAAGGGTGAACGAGGTGGCACGGGCAGTGACCTGCTCGCGGGCATAACCGTCGACGCCATCACCCGGCACCGTGACAAAACCTTCAACCAGTGGCTCGCCGCTGATCCATTCCGGGAAGAACGTGCTGACCACGGAGTCGCCAACCGCGAACTCGCTGACGCCCTCGCCTACTGCGGTGACGACGCCTGCACCATCGGCCATGGGAATGCGTTTTTCCGTCGGTGCCCACATGCCGGTGACGACCGCGAAGTCGTGATAGTTGAGCGAGTTGGCGTGCAGACGCACAGTGATCTCACCGGCTTTAGGTGCAAGCACTTCGCTTTCGCCAACGCTGACCTGATCGTAGCCGCCGCCAGCCTGCACGTAGATGGTTGTATTGCTCATGGTCAATCTCCTATCAATTCAACATTACGCAAAATGACGAAATGTGTAAATAACGCTCAAAGCCTAGAGTTCTTTCTTGAGCCTGTCGGCAAACCGGTCGATGGCCTGCTCATCACGGCGAAAATAGGTCCACTTGCCAATCCTCGTTGCCTGAACCAGCCCGGCACGTTGCAGGATGGCCAGATGCGCAGACGCGGTAGAAGCCGACAGGTTGGCCTTGGCCTGAATGTGCGACACGCACACGCCTATCGCCGGATCACCGTGGTCCTGGGGAGGGAAATGGGCTTGCGGGTTTTTCAGCCACTCCATGATCAACATGCGAGTGTCATTGCCGACCGCTTTGATTTGCTCAAGAATCATGGGGCACAACATTACGCTTTTTTACGAAATGTTCAACCCCTGATTTACCCTCCTCCGGCCAACGGCATGTTTTGATTACAGCTTCACATCGACGTGACAAATGAAGCAATCTGTCGACTCCAATAAAATCGACCGCACCGCTGAGAGCATCCAGACTCATGATGAATCTTAAATACAGCGCCCTGACCGCCCTGCTGCTGGGCATCACAGGCATGGCTCAGGCTCAGGACTACACCTCGCATCTGGACAAGGTGCTGCAAACTGGCCAGTTGGCTGTCTGCACCACTGGCGACTACAAGCCCTATACCCTGCTGCGCGAAGACGGTGAGTACGAAGGCATTGATATCACCATGGCCCGTTCACTGGCCAAGAGCCTGGGGGTGAATGTGCAGTGGGTGCCCACGACGTGGAAAAACCTGATGCCGGACATGGTCGCCGGTAAATGCGACATCGGTATGGGCGGCATCTCGGTGAGTCTGGAACGCCAGAAAAAAGCGTTTTTCAGCAACACGCTGGACGTCGATGGCAAAATCCCGCTGGTGCGCTGCGCCGATCAGGCCCTGTATCAGACTGTCGAGCAGATCAACCAGCCCTCTGTGCGTTTGATCGAACCCGCCGGTGGCACCAATGAAGCCTTCGCTCGCGCTCATCTGCCAAAGGCGTCCCTGGCATTTCACGACAACAAGACCATCTTCCAGGAGCTGCTGGACAAGAAAGCTGACGTGATGATCACCGATGCTTCCGAAGCGCTCTACCAGCAGAAACGCATGCCCGGCCTGTGTGCGGTCAATCCGACCCGGTACATGCAATACGGCGAAAAGGCCTACCTGTTGCCACGCGATGATGTGACCTGGAAAGGCTACGTGGACCAATGGCTGCACCTGAGCAAGGCCACCGGCGAGTATCAGCAAGCGCTGGGAGAATGGCTGGCAGTGCCCGCCGAGTGAGTGTGAAGCGGTCTTGCCGGGTACTGCCTCCGACGTCCTGCTGTGCAATGGTTGCAAGGCGTGTCCGGGTGAAATAGCGTGTTACGGCAACTCTCACTGGAAGGCAGCCAAACGAGCATGAAGCCCAGCAAACCCATCACCCGTGCGTACTGTGTCGAACTGCAGCAGGAGCTGTCGATCGCCGCTGCCCGACGCGAATACTTCTCTCAGGAGCCGCCACGCGCACGCTTCGAGTTTCTCTGCTCGACCGAGGCGTGCAGGACAATGGGGGCGAAGGTTACCGGGGTTCGCTATGACGTGAAGCCACAGGACAACCCGACCTTCGTCGCCGCGCACTTTCGCGCCAACCCGCATTACGACCATCACTCGGGCTGCGAATGGGTGGATGAGCGCGCAGAAGCAGAGGAAGAACCGAACGATCCGGTCGAAGAAACCGATGTACAGACACGCCTGCGCAAGGCCAAACGCAAGCTGGACGACTACATCGATATCTTCGACCCGGTCATCAAAGCGCCGACCAAAGACGCGTCCGGCCCGGAAAAACCCGATGCTGGCGCCCAGCGCCCTGCTGCAACGCTTCCAGTCACAGAACCAGCCAAGCCACCAATTGCTCGCTACAGCGAAACGCGCACCAATAACCTCGAGCGGCTGGTAGACAGCTATCGGCAGGCCAAGGCCGAGCTCTCACTGGAAGACTTCAAGCTTCTGAAGCTGAAAATTCCGGGCCAGGGCGAGGTTTCGTTGCGCTCGTATTTTCGCCATATCAAATACGCGCAATCAGGCGATAACGGCCGGGTGCTGTTCGGAGGCGGTCTGGTCGAGCAGCGGTACGGGTTGGGTTTCAAGTTCAGGTTCTTCGACCGTCTGGACGGCAAACTGGTGACGCTCTACGTATCGCCCGCGCAGATGCAGGCCTATCGCTCCAGCCGCTACATCAGTGAGCTGCTGAGCCATGCGGATGACGTGAAGTTTTTCACGGTGTATGCGCTGGGAACGGTCACACAGAGCCCGTCAGGCAAAAGCTATGGCCTGGAGGTCGACGACTTGCGGCATCTGGCGATCGTGCTGGGGCCGGCGAAGGAGCCGCTTGAGGAAGGGAAAACACCTGAAGCCTGAGCATTGGGTCGAGGATCGTTCCAGCGTTCGACGCTGGAACGATCCGGGTCAGCTCATCAGACCTTGACGATCCAGCCGGCTGGCGCCTCGATGTCACCGGACTGAACGCCGGTCAGCTCCTTGTACAGACGCTGAGTCACAGGACCGACTTCGGTCTGGCTGTAGAACACGTGCAGGTTGTCCTTGTAGGAAATCCCGCCGATCGGAGTAATGACAGCAGCCGTACCGCATGCGCCCGCCTCCTTGAACTCGCCGAGCTGGTCGATGAACACATCCCCCTCTTCGACCGTCAGGCCCAGACGGGATTTCGCCAGTTCGATCAACGACAGGCGGGTGATCCCCGGCAGCACCGATGGCGACTTGGGCGTCAGAAACACATCGTCCTTGGTGATGGCAAAGAAGTTGGCCGAACCCACTTCCTCGATCTTGGAGTGGGTCTGCGGATCGAGATAGATGCAATCTGCAAAGCTGTGCTTCTTGGCTTCGGAACCGGGCATCAGGCTGGCAGCATAGTTACCGCCGACCTTGGCCGCGCCTGTACCGTTGGGCGCAGCGCGGTCGTAGCCGGAGATGACGAAATTGTTCGGCTTCAGGCCACCTTTGAAATAGGCGCCCACCGGAATGCAGAAAATCGAGAAGATGAACTCAGGCGCGGTACGCACACCGATGTTGTCACCCACACCGATGACGAACGGGCGCAGGTACAGCGCGCCGCCGGAACCGTAAGGCGGGATGAAGCGTTCGTTGGCCTTGACCACTTGCTTGCAGGCTTCAATGAACACATCGGTCGGGACATGGGGCATCAACAGGCGGGAGCAGCTGCGCTGCATGCGCTGGGCGTTCTGATCGGGACGGAACAGATTGATCGAGCCATCCTTGCAGCGGTAGGCCTTGAGCCCCTCGAAGCACTGCTGACCATAATGCAGCGCGGTCGACCCTTCGCTGATATGCAGCGTGTTGTCCTCGGTCAGTGAGCCCTGATCCCAGGCACCGTCGCGCCAATGAGAAAGGTAGCGCTTGTCGGTCTTGATGTAATCAAAACCCAGAGTGTCCCAGTTGATGCTTTCTTGACTCATAACGCCCTCTATCATTTTAGCGACTGCCTGGTCGAGTCAGGCCAATGCCTTATTCTGCCAGATCATTCGGGCCATGAGGCTCGAAATAAATGCAAACCGACATGGCATTTCTGAAGCAGGTCCGAACGCACAGGCGCTTTTGCGGCCAGTCAGTTGCCCAATGGCCGTGATGTGGCCTGGCGCTGGCGAACGTATGAGAGGAAGGCGTCCATGTCCGAGCTGCACAAGGTCCGTGCCACGGATTTGACTTCCTCCATGGGCCAGTCCCACCAGGCCGTCTGCAGCAGCAGTTGACGAACATCCTCTTCAAAGCGCCAACGGATGAATTTGCACGGATTACCACCGACAACCGAATAGGGGGCGACATCGCGTACAACCATCGCGCCAGCACCGACGATTGCACCGTGACCGATCGTGACGCCTGACACGATGAGCGCGTTGGCGCAGATCCAGCAGTCACTGCCAATGGTGACATCACCCTTGCTGGGGGAGTAATCCTTGATATCTGCCAATTGCTCGACCATTGCGGGAAATGGATAGGTCGTGATCCAGTCTGTGCGGTGCTCACCACCCAGCAGAATCCTCACCCCTTCAGCAATCGAAGTGTAGGACCCTACGCGCAGCACGGAGTCATCACCAAACTCGACGATATCCGGCGCGCCGTACGTGCCTACACCCACTTCGGCTCGCGGGTATTGCAGTCTGATCTTCTGCGCAAGCCTCTCCAGTTTGTCGAGTTTGCGCAACTGCTTGCGTATTTTTCTGTTTTTTAACAGCTCGATGAATTTCATATCTTCAATCACATGTTTTTTTGACAGCCAGGCCGCGCTTACCGATAGCTCAGGAGCAAACGCTTGCAGCGCCGCAAGGTCGTTCTGTTGATCTGCCTCCACGGGATGGAAAACAACAGACTCCACGCATATCGCTTGTCCGCGACCGCAGCGTATTTCAAGGCCTTGTTGATGGCCTGAGTGCGACCGCTCTGGTATTCGCGATGATCCCGATAAGGCTCGATGCTCTTCAGGTCAGCCTCAAGCAACACCTTGTACTTGCGCGAAAGGTTGTTCGGGTGACGTCGATAGCGCGTGACGATCTCGGGGAGCACATGAATTTCATAGCCCAGATGAGCGATTTTCAGTGTGGCCTGAAAATCCTGCACCCTTATCTGCGGGTCATAGCCGTTCGCATCCTTAATGGCCTTCATGCGGTACAGAGCGACCGGCGCGCCAACGACCACCGCTCCGCGCAATATGTCATCGAACGTCAGCCGCTCGATGTGATCGCGGGACTGACGTTTGATTTCCTTGCCGTCGCCATCCATGTAGCTGACCAGTGCGCCGACACAGCCTACCGCGGGATGATTGTCCAGATACTCGGCGCGAATCCGCACCGATGAGGGAAGCATGATGTCATCCAGATCCGGCGTAGAGAGGTACACGCCTTTGGCGTAACGCAGACCATGGTTGAGGGCAGCACTGACGCCCTGATTGGCCTGGCGATAGAGCTGGAAAGGATAGCGTTGCTGCAGGGACTCCAGCATCGCGATGCTGTTGTCGGTCGAGCCATCATCAACGACGATGACCTCGAAATTCTCGTAGTCCTGAGCAAAAATACTCTGAATCGCGACCTGGAGAAATCGCTCGGCGTTGTAGCAAGGGGCAACGATGGAAACCAAAGCGCTAGGCGTGGGGTTCTGACTTTCTGAAGACATCATGGGTAGCAGCCATAATCATGATCAGCCCTGACGGGCTCGGAAACCGAATATCTGTAACAGGTCGCTTGAAAACGGCACATCATGCGGCAAGCGCTCCTGATTTTCCATGAAAGGTCAAAAACGTCCTGTGAACAGGCATTTATAGCCGCGGAAAAACTGCCGACATGCCCTGTCTTTCATTCAGTGTAGATCGGCACTCAAAAAAAAACCCCGTTCTTCGCAGAACGGGGTTTTCATGTTGCGCATCAAGTGGAATCAGAAAGCGTAAGTCACCAGCAATTCTTTTGTCACCTGAAAGTCGACCGACATCATCACGCTCAAGGCAGTGATGGTGAAGATCGAAAACACGAACAGCTTGCGAGCCCAGACAGTATCGTCAACGGCCTTGTAGCCCTTCCAGGCCATGTACAGCCAGTACATACCCATACCCGCTGCAACAGCCAGGTAGTTGAGGCCCGCATAGCCACCCACGGTCAACATCAGGGTCGCTACGAGGAACGCCAGGATGTAGAGCATGATGTGGCGCTTGGTAACCAGAATGCCGCGCTTGACCGGCAGAACCGGAATCTTCGCAGCACGGTAATCATTGAAGCGGAAGATGGCGATCGCATACGAATGCGGCATCTGCCACAGGCTGAACATCACCAGTAGCGTGAGAGCCGCAAAGTCGAAGCTGTTGCTCACTGCGCAGTAGCCAATCACCGGCGGCATGGCCCCCGAGAGACTGCCCACCAACGTGCCGTGAACGGATCTGCGTTTCAGGTACAGGCTGTAAAGGCCGACGTAGATCACGAACCCGATCACTGCAAACAGTGCGGCCAACGGATTGGCCTCGGTGTACAGCAGGCCAACGCCTGCGATACCGAGCAGGGTTGCGTAGAGCAGCGCCAGTTTCAGAGAAACCAGACCCTGCACCAGAACCCGGTTACGGGTTCTTTCCATTCGCTGATCGATATCGCGATCGATGCAGTTATTGAACACACAACCGGACGCAACGACCAGGGAAGTACCGATGACCGCCGCAAGGAACACGCCGAAATCGATATTTCCCTTGGAAGCCAGAAAAAAGCCACCTGCCACCGAAAGCACGTTACCGAAAATGATCCCCGGCTTGGTGATTTGGATAAAGTGCTTCAGTGACATCTGGTATTCCTCAATGCGCCATCATTTCGCGGTGGACGCTGAAGATGATCCACAGCGACAAGCCGACCAGCAGGACGATAACCATCGTGGTAAAGGCGAAGGCCATCACGTTGTTACGCTGCACGCTTGTGAAGTCCAGATGCAGGAAGTAATGCAGGTGCACCAGAATCTGGATGATCGCGAAGACCAGAACGATCGCGATCGTCATGTCCTTCGGCAGCGAAGGTGACATCACCAGGGCAAACGGAATGGCGGTCAGGATGATCGACAGTACGAAACCGATGATGTACGACTTCACTGAGCCGTGACTATTGTCTTCAGCGGAGTGATGCGAATTTGACATTACAAAGCTCCCATCAGATAGACAACGGTGAACACGCCGATCCAGACAACGTCCAGGAAGTGCCAGAACAGGCTCAGGCAGCTCAGGCGCGTCTTGTTGGTGTTGGTCAGGCCCTTTTTCTGGACCTGGAACATCATGATCGCCATCCAGATCAGGCCGCTGGTCACGTGCACGCCGTGCAGACCTACCAGCGCGAAGAACGCTGACAGGAAGCCGCTGCGGCTAGGACCGAAGCCCTCTTCGATCAGGTGATGGAACTCATAGACTTCCATACCGATAAACGCAGCACCACACAGGAAGGTCAGTGCCAGCCAGCCCAGTACCTGGCTTTTATTGCCCTTGTACAGTGCCAGCATGGCGAAGCCGTAAGTGATACTACTGACCAACAGGAACGCGGTTTCCACAGCCACGAATGGCAGCAGGAAAATGTCCTGGCCCGACGGGCCGCCCGCGACGCTGTTGACCATCACGGCGTACACCGCGAAGAACGAGGCGAACAACACGCAGTCGGTCATCAGGTACAGCCAGAAGCCGTAGACCGTCATGCCACCGCTGTCGTGGTGATCGTCATGCCCATGATCATGGTCGTGACCGTGATCGTGGGCTCCGGAGTTGATTGCAATATTTGACATTGTTTAAACCTGTTCCAGCGAGGACTTGACAGGAGTGTATGCACCGTTGGCCGCCAGGACCTTGTGATGCTCACCTTCAATACGCGCTACATCTTCAGCAGGCACCATGTAGCCCTGGTCGTCACGCATGGCGTGAGCAACGAAGACGGCAATGGTCGCAACCAGGCTTGCGCCTACCAGCCACCAGATGTGCCAGATGAATGCAAAGCCGAAGACCGTCAGCAGCATACCCATGTACAGGCCGGTCGCCGTGTTGTTAGGCATGTGGATCGCCGAGTAGCGGGCAGGAACCTTGTAAGCGGTACCGGCACGTTTCGCATCGGTGAACGGGTCGACGTCGTCAGCTTTTGGCAGCTCGGCAAAGTTGTAGAACGGTGGAGGCGATGAAGTGGACCATTCCAGGGTATGGCCATTCCATGGGTCACCGGTCAGATCGCGGTTGTTGTCGCGGTCACGGATACTCACGAACAGCTGGATCAGCTGCGAAGCGATACCCATGGCGATCAGCACGGCGCCGAACAGCGCGACGTCCAGGTAGATGTTCCACTCTGGCATGTCAGTAGCGTTCAGACGACGGGTCATGCCCAGGAAGCCCAGCGCGTACAGCGGCATGAATGCGACGAAGAAGCCGACGATCCAGAACCAGAACGCTGCCTTGCCCCACTTCTCGTTCAGGGTGAAACCGAACGCTTTAGGGAACCAGAACGCGAAGCCGGCGATGTAACCGAATACCGCACCGCCGATGATGACGTTGTGGAAGTGAGCGATTACGAACAGGCTGTTGTGCAGCACGAAGTCGGCACCCGGGATCGCCAACAGAACGCCGGTCATGCCGCCGATCGAGAAGGTGACCATGAAGCCCAGGGTCCAGAGCACCGGCGCAGTGAAGCGCAGACGGCCCTGATACATGGTGAACAGCCAGTTGAACAGCTTCACCCCCGTCGGGATCGCAATCAGCATCGTCGCCAGACCGAAGAAGGCGTTGACGTTGGCACCCGCACCCATGGTGAAGAAGTGGTGCAGCCAGACCATGAAGCCCAGGATACAGATCGCACCAGAGGCGAAGATCATCGACTTGTGGCCGAACAGACGCTTGCCGGAGAACGTGGAGATGACTTCCGAGAACACGCCGAAGGCCGGCAGGATCAGGATGTACACCTCAGGGTGACCCCACGCCCAGAACAGGTTCACGTACATCATGGGGTTACCGCCCATTTCGTTCGTGAAAATGTGGAAGTCCAGGTAGCGGTCAAGGGTCAGGAACGCCAGGGTAGCGGTCAGGATCGGGAACGAAGCCACGATCAGGATGTTTGCCCAGGTGCAGGTCCAGGTGAAGATCGGCATGTCCATCAGTTTCATGCCAGGGGTACGCATTTTCAGAACGGTCACGAGGAAGTTGACCCCCGTCAGCGTTGTACCTAACCCGGATAACTGTAGCGCCCAGATGTAGTAGTCAACCCCTACGCCAGGACTGTATTGCAACCCGGAAAGAGGTGGATACGCGACCCAGCCGGTCTTGGCGAACTCACCGACACCCAGAGAGATGTTGATCAGCAGCATACCTGCGACCAGCAGCCAGAAGCTCAGGGAGTTCAGGAACGGGAACGCCACGTCGCGAGCGCCGATCTGCAGAGGCAGAACGATGTTCATCAGACCCGTGAAGAACGGCATCGCCATGAAGATGATCATGATCACACCGTGAGCGGTGAAGATCTGGTCATAGTGCTCAGGCGGAAGGAACCCTTCGGAACCGTTCTGGGCCATCGCCAATTGGGTACGCATCATGATCGCGTCGGCAAAACCGCGCAGCAGCATGACCATGGCAACGACGATGTACATCACACCGATTTTCTTGTGGTCGACAGAGGTCAGCCACTCAGACCACAAGTACGTCCACTTGCGGAAATAGGTGATCAACCCGACAACCGCAATGCCGCCGAGCGCGATCATGGCAAGTGTCACCATGACTATGGGCTCGTGGAACGGCACCGCTTCCAGACTTAATTTGCCAAACATCGTTTACTCCTCTGCCCCAGCAGCTGAATTTTTGCCTTTTTCCGCACCAGCCTCACCGGCTACTTCCTTCTCACCAGCAACAACCTTCTTGCCTGGATTCATACCTTCATACTTGTCGATGACGATCTGGAACAGGTTCGGGGTGACCGAGGAAAAGAGTTCGACAGGGTTGCGTTCGCTCGGCTTGATCAACTCGGCGTATTCGGCCGTGCCAAGCTTTTTGGGCGAGCTCTTGACTTCGCTGACCCAGCTGTCGAAATCAGCCTGGCTGGTAGCGATGGCCTTGAACTTCATGCCGGTAAAGCCTGCGCCACTGTAGTTGGCCGAAATACCGTTGAATTCGTGATTCTCGTTGGCAATGAGGTGCAGCTTGGTGTGCATGCCCGCCATCGCGTAGATCTGACCACCCAGACCGGGGATGAAGAACGAGTTCATCACGCTGTCCGAGGTGACCTGGAAGTTGATCGGAGTCTTGGCCGGGAACACGATCTTGTTGACCGTGGCAATGCCGTAGTCCGGGTAGACGAACACCCACTTCCAGTCAACCGAGATCGCCTGGATGGTGATCGGCTTGACGTCCGAATCAAGCGGACGGTAAGGGTCCAGCGAGTGAGTCGAGACGTAAGTGATGTACCCCAGGAAGACCAGCAGCAACATGGGTACGCCCCAGACTGCGATTTCGATCTTGGTGGAGTGAGACCAGTCCGGCGTGTACTTGGCAGCCTTGTTCGATGCGCGATACTTCCAGGCGAAGATCAGGGTCATCAGGATGACCGGGATCACGACAATCAGCATCAGCAGCGTTGCGATTATGATCAGGTTCCGCTGCTCGATACCCACCTGCCCTTTTGGATCGAGCAGAGGTACGCCATCGCATCCACTGAGCAAAAGCATACAGAAAAGGGCCAAGAAGCCAAAAAACCTGGGGTACCTTTTTTTACTCATTTCACGACCTCTAAAAGCAGCTTGCGCGGTGCAGTTGGGTTTCGACCGCCAACACTTCGCCCTGCCAGTGCCGGCTAATTTTTTTGAATTGAACAAGGGCCGCCAGTACGCACAGCGGCGTATCGACAAGTCCGGGTTTAGCTATGGATTCTTGTTTTTTGAGTTGCTGGAACTGCCCAAAACTTCGGGCAGACGCTTTCGACGCGGCCATTATACGCCCTCAGAGGCAAGCGTTGCGCTGCCTGTTCAGAGTGCACAGGGGACGCTCCAAGCCTCAAAATGCTGATCGTTCGGCCAAGCTGAACGACAGCTGACGGGGATTGTAGATACGTAAATTTTTAATGACTATGCCTAATTTTGTAACAGTTATTCTCTATATGCGTAACAATCGCTCTTCAAACGCATCATTACACGCGAAAAAAGCCCCGCATTCACGGGGCATTTTTGCGAAAGCCCCTGTAGTTAGTAAGGGTTGCGGCGGTTGCGGATGATGCACGCCGGTACCAGAACTGCAGTCAGGACAAACGCTGTCAGCGCCCATTGCGCGAGTGACAATCCGAGAACCGGCGGATATGGCGTCGTGCAGAAACCGCTGACCTGAAACCCGGTAGGGAACAGTGTAGCCAATGGCAGGCCATCGACAATCGGCTGCAGCACATCGATGCCGCAGCTGTCGGACGGATGCGCGAGGATCCAGACATGCCGGCCGGCAGCAGCAATGCCGCCAAGGGCGCTGAGGGTGACCAGGGTTTCAAACACCGTAACGCTGCGGCGTCCGGGCATGGCGGCGCCGATGAACGCAAAAATGGCGATAAACAACAGTGCGTAACGCTGCAGGATGCACAGCGGGCACGGCGCTTCGCCCAGGGCGATCTGCATGTACAGGGCGCCGCCGATCAGGGCCAGGCAGATAATGCCCAGCAAAACCAGAAAGCGCTTTTCGCGTCTCAGGTACAACGTGTTGTCGCTCATTCACATACCTTACTGAACTGATGAAAGGGTTGGCCTGCGCCGTGCAGCGTGCGCAGCCTCAACGGGTGGGGACTGCCTGACCGGGCCGAGGCGTGCGCGATGATCATCTGTCTGATTCGGCAACTCAAGCATTGGCCAGCCATACGGACGCATTTGCCGGCCAGGTGGTCTGCATGGCAGCAGATCCACGACCGCCAGGACATTTTTTGCAGGGGCCGGATGCAAGGCCCTTCTATATATAGAAGGGTGCGTCAGTTTGTCGCAGCTCTTCTTCTATATATAGCTGCGGTATTTTGTCGCAGGGCGCCTTTCTGGCAAAGCACTATGGGGTGGGAACCCGCTACACAGGTTGTGGGAATGCAGAGAGCGACAATCTGCCGCCCTCCCCCGGTTTGACTCAACCGAAGCCAGACTGCCACTATCGGCGCATGGGCAGCCAGTTTCTCGGGCACGCCACGGTGCAGTGCAACGACGTCCAATGGCAAGCGAACGGCGCACTCGGCTGTCGGTTAAAAATCCTCAAGCCAGCCCGCCTCGGGTCGATAACCTGTCATAGAAAGTTGTTTGCCGCTACCAGGCGACGAAACACCTACAGCCAGAAGGTTCATATGTCCAAGAACGTCCGAGCAGATTCACTTTCGCTGCTCCTCTTCACGTTGCGCAGCGGCAAGCTGATGGCGATCAACCTGCTCAAGGTCAGCGAGATCATTCCCTGCCCGCCTCTGACCCATCTTCCCGAATCGCATCCACACGTCAAAGGTATCGCGACGTTACGGGGTTCGTCACTGTCGGTTATCGACCTGAGTCGTGCGATCGGCGAGCGACCGCTGGCCGATCCAGACGGTGGCTGCCTGATCGTCACGGATGTCAGCCGCTCGAAGCAGGGCCTGCACGTTCAGGCCGTGAGCAAGATTGTGCATTGCCTGACCACCGATATCCGTCCGCCGCCGTACGGGTCGAGCAGCAAGTCGTTCATCACCGGGGTCACCCAGGTCGATGGCGTGCTGGTGCAGGTACTGGATATCGAGAAAGTTATCCACGGTATCGCCCCTGCGCAGATCGTCGTGCAGTCCACAGAGCTGGCCAAAGAGGATGCGGAACTGCTGAGCAAAGCGCGGATTCTGGTCGTCGATGACAGTCAGGTGGCGCTGCAGCAATCGATCATCACCTTGCGCAATCTCGGTCTCGAATGCCACACGGCGCGCAGTGCCAAAGAGGCCATCGATGTTCTGCTCGATCTGCAGGGTACTGCGCGGCAGATCAACGTGGTGGTGTCCGATATCGAGATGTCAGAGATGGACGGCTACGCCCTGACCCGCACACTTCGGGATACCCCGGACTTCAGTGACCTGTACATCCTGCTGCACACCTCGCTCGACAGCGCGATGAACAGCGAGAAGTCGCAGATCGCCGGGGCCAATGCCGTGCTGACCAAGTTCTCGTCACCTGAGTTGACCAAATGCCTGATCGAGGCCGCACGTACGGTGGTCGCCCAAGGGCTCTGATCCCTGAGCGCACAGCGACACAACGTCCGAACATGACCGATGCATCCGCCGCGCACTACTGGCTGATGCGTCGGGATCTTGCAGTGCCAGTGCCCATCCCGGCCTGGCCGCCTGGCATCCAGCCACATCCCTTTACGCTTGAGCGAGCCGCAGAAGTTCATCGCCTGCTGACCCTGGGTTATGGCAGCGCGGCAGGCTGCGTGGCGGATTATCCGGACTGGCTGGCTGCATTCGAACACGATCCCGAATGCGATCCGTCGTTGTGCTTTCTGGCCATGCGTAACGAAACGGTAGTCGGTGTGATCGTGTGCTGGACCAGCGCATTCATCAGGGACCTGGTGGTGCACCCTGATGTGCGACACAGCGGGATCGGCCACGCCCTGCTCAATCATTTGTTCACCCATCTGCGTACGCGTAATGAAGCATCGGTCGACCTTCACGTCATGGAAAACAACCTGGCGGCGCGGCGGCTTTATGAAAAATCCGCAATGGTCTATCTCAAGCGTTTCGACATCCCTGCAGCCTGAACCCGCGACCCACCCGGCCAACGTCTGGCGCGCAACTTGCTTCCCGAGAGACACCAAGCGAGTGAGTGACCAATTGTTGTCGCTTGCCGCCTACCTGTTGGACGGGTCATCGAGATAATGGACACCAAGTTTTCCTGCGTAGGGTGTGGCGGCTGCTGCACCGACCATCACGTACCGCTGACGCTCGACGAAGCCGCGCAGTGGGCGGCCGATGGCGGCAACGTCATCGTGCTGACCGAGGCATTTCTGAGCAATGGCTACGGGGTTTCCGAGACGCAGCTGACCCATGCCAGCCGTCGCTCGGCCGAGGTCAGCACTGGCAGCACGACAGCCTTTGTGGCGATCACCTTCGCGGCCTACAACGTGGGGCGCTGCCGGAATCTTGACGAGAAGAACCTGTGTCGCATCTACGAGCGCCGGCCACTGGTGTGCCGAATCTATCCGATGGAGATCAACCCGCACATCCCGTTACGCCCGGAGAACAAAGGCTGCCCGCCGGAGTCCTGGGAGCAGGGTCCTGACCTTATCGTCAACGACAGGCTGGTTGATACGCAACTGATAGACCTGATCGAACAGTCGCGTCAGGCCGACCGGGATGAGATAGAGACCAAACAGCTGATTTGCCAGAAGCTCGGCATCCGTACCACCGCCCTCAAGGGCAACGGTTTCGTCGCCTACCTGCCGGACATGGGCGCGTTTGCCGCTGCCATCGAAGAAGTCGCAAATCCAGCGCAGGATGAGCAAGCCCAAGGCTCGAAGTGGGAATTTCACGTCGCCGGCCAGCACGTTCTGGACACCCTGCAACAGGAAGGTGCCGAGGTGACTGACCGGCAGCCGGCTTCTTACCTGTTCATCCCCTTGCAGGCGGCCTGAGCAGGATCACTGAGGCAATCAGCGCTTGCCCATCGACCTGCGGGTGCCAGCTGGCGCGACGCCCGGGGTCTTGTGATGGCCGTGCTTGTTGTTTTTCTGATGCCACGCCGGCTCCTTTTTGGCCTGGGCAAACTCCGAAGGCTTGAACGGAAAGCTGAAAGGCGCAATGACAGCCTTGTTCTCAGTGTCTGCGACGGAGTCGGCTGCGGCGTCTTGAACAGGAGGTTGTTCAGGCGTGGTCATGGTGTCACCAGAAAGTCGAATTGGCCGGGCAAATGCCCGCGGCCGCGCAGCATACATCAATCGCCGCATAACCGCCCGAGCCTCCTGTCGCCGTCATTTGTAGAACAGATCGACCATCACCTCGGCATTGAACGGTCCGGGCCGTGGCATGTTGGTGTTCCACAGCAGTTCGGCATTGAAGTCCGCCCTGGCCGTGTTGGTTTCGCCGAGCAATTCCGCCAGATGGAATGGCTCGTTGTAACGTAGCAGCTGACCGTTGACTGCACTGGTAATGCGTATCCCCAATGAATCATTACCGACGGGGATCAGCAGCTCGCCAGACAGATTGCCTGTCACCGGCCTGAAACGCGCATCGATGCTGAACGGCGAATCACAGCTGCGGCTGGTCAGCAGAGAGAATGTCTGGGTGGCAGTCACTTTGCCAATGGCCACCTGGTGTATCGCAACGTCGCCAAATTCCACGGTTTCCGGGAGCACTTGCAGATCGGCATCGCAGGCCACGAACCTCAGTCCCCGCAGGTTATTGATCACATAACTGAGGCTGCGCCCTGACAGCAGACTCGGGTCTGTCGCGCCGCCCAGCTGAAAAAACCGGTAATCGAGCAAATCACTGGCCACGCCGGAGGACGGTGTAGCGCCGAACTTCTGGATAAATACCGAAAACGCCAGGCTAAAGCGCACTTTCGGGCAGTTTTCGAGCGTGCTCTCACCCTCGCGACACACCGGCACGTAGCTACCGGTACCGACCCGACCACTGCCTTGCAGGTGATCGATGCCCTGCAACGTCATTCCGGCACGAATCCCCTGACCGATCGAACGATTGTCCGGATTCAGGTAGATAAAAACTTCCTCCGCTTCGGACTGCCAGCCCTCTCTGGCGCACTCGACCTGAACAGTCAGAGGTTCGGAACGCCATACCACTTCCCCGTCAGGCATCGACTCCGGGATTGCCACCGTACTGCTCAGATCATCGTGAATTTCGGTTTCGCCCGTCCCTTGAGTGGTACAAACCACTGCGAAGGTGGAAGCCGGCTGCAGTAACAGCAACACGGCAAGGGATCGCAGCCAGCCTCTGGCAGAGAGATGTTTCATATCAGCATTCGTCCTGAATGGAATTGTTTTTCGGCAGTCTGGCGGTATTGGCCGTCTGCCCGGTGAGCTGTGCGCAATGGGTCCGTCGGCCGCCGTAGTCGGTCAGCGCCTGGTATGAAAAACGATGCGTGGCAGAGGGCTCGACACTCGCCGGTACAACCATCGAAATCTGGGCGCCCGGCGCCAACAGCAGATGATCGCCGAGCTGCACACCGTCGATGCGCAGCGCTTGCAGAGCGGCGTGATAGGGCGTCGGGTTACTGACCGTCAGCACCAAGGCGTGCGACGGGTCATGAGTCAGTGTCCACAGCAGCCGCGCGGGGGTGTCGGCCGGATCACCGTCAAGGCCGGGGGGCCGGTAGAACACGTTGATGCGTTGGCGCACGGCGATGTTCAACTGCCCCGCACCGTCCTGGCGTCGGGGTATCTCAAGCACGTAAAGATGCAGCAGCGACTCGTAGTTCTGCGGCATGCCTGTGCCCTGATACAGCACGCGCAAGGCCTGCCTGCCGCCCACTGCCAAGCGTGCAAGTGGTGGTGTGACCACGAATGACAGCGCCTTGCGCAACTCATCCGGGGTGTCGTCGTCATCCGCGGCGTCGCTGAGCCAGGCCTGTACAAGTGCCTCGGACGTGCCGCGATTGCGCACCTCGAGCGTGACTTCGCGATACTGCCCGTCGAAAACCAGCCGCGTTCCACTCAGCGAAACAGCGCCCTGCGCCGCCAGGCCGCTCGTCAACAGCACAGCCGTCAACAGCACCTTGCATGCGCCAGCGAAAGCGCTCATCGGCATATCACCCTGATCCGCTCGTAGGCACGCGACGGATCTCTGGGCGGTAGCGAGAATGTTGCCTGACAGCGCTGATTGGACCAGCGCACCCACAGGCTGCCGGCATCCTGCTCGCTGAGCACCAGCGCCTGGCTGCCGGGATCGACCACTGCCAGCGCCCTGCCCTGCTCATCTTCGACACTGGCGCCCAGCGGCACCTTGCTGCCATCGGTGCGGACCAGTTCGAACTGGACCCGGCGGCCCACATTGGCCTTGAAGCGCACCACCGGTATCGCGCCCCTGCGCGGCACGATCTGGGTGATGGCATTTTCCAGATCGACATCAGCGCCCAGCTGCCGGGTATCCAGGCTGACCCAGTTGGTGCGGTAGGCCTGCGCATAAGGCAGAACCGCATAGCCGTTGCCGGCGGTCTCGACGTTACTGAACGATTTCAAGCGGGCGCCACCGACATCCGGCACCTGAACCAGCGCAAAGGTTTCTCCCAAGGCCTGCCCCAGGTTCACACCACCGGCATGCGCCACCAGCGAACCCGCGGCGGACAGGCTGAATGCATCGTAGTCCTGGCCCTGGCTATAACCGGCCTCGAAACGGCCGAATGCCGTGCTGGTGCTGACCTTGCCGGCACCGAAACTGCCGGAGGTGCTGTCACGTCCAGCCTGTACCGAATAGAACGTGTCGCGGTCGCCCAGCACCTGGCCATTGAGGCCGGCCTGCGCGTTGTACTCGCCGCGGCTGTCGCGCACCGCGTTGAAAGACAATCGCGACGAGCCGGGGCTGGATCCGAGCGGCAGGGTCACGCTCAGAGCAATACGATTGTCGGTGCTGGCGTCACCGCTTCGCCCGAAATCCTCGTTGCGTTCGATGGACAGGCTGTAATTGAGCGAACGCCAGGCGGCGTTATAGGACAGGTAAAGTTGCCGGGTCTTGCCGGGCAGGTTCCAGTAGCGCTGCTCGGACGCCGTCAGGCTCAGCGACGCCGACTGGCCGGGCACTATCTGAGTGATACTGAGTTCCAGCCGATCCCGCGCCAGCCCGGAGGACAACACTCGCCGCTGCGCGCCGCTGTCGCTGACGTGCTGGTTCAGGGTCCGGTATTGCTCGGTCGAATAACGATAACCGGCCACTGCCAGCGTGGTGTCGGTGACGTCCAGCGTATTGGCATAACGCACCCGCAGGCTCTGCCCACTGCGCGCCTGCCGATCCACCTTGCTGACCGAGCGGGTGAGGTCCATCGACACCGCGCCCAGCCCGGTGTTGACCCCGGTGCCTATATTCGCGGCCTGATAATCCTCGGCCAGTTGTGCCCCGGCGAACCCGGTAATCCGTTCGGAAAGACCATAGATCAGAGCTGCGCTGGCAAACGCCGGAGAGGCCTGCCGGTCGTCGTTGTTGTCGACCTGCCCGCCGGCCAGGCTGTAGCGCAACGAGCCTGCGGGAACCATGATCGGCAGCGACGCATAGGCCTGGGTGAAGGTTCGTACGCGCCCGTCGGCTTCGATGACAGACACCGACAAGTCGCCATTGGAGCCACTGGGATAGATATCGGCAATCTCGAAAGGCCCGGGCGACACACTGCCGCTGTAGAGCAGAAAACCGTTCTGGCGAACTTCCACGGTCGCATTGGTTTCGGCAATCCCGCGGATGACCGGGGCATAGGCGCGCTCACTGTCAGATAGCATGCCATCGTCAGAGGCCAGGGCCGCGCCCCTGAAGCGGACACTGTCGAAGACCTGCGAATCGGTAAACGTCTCGCCCAGCGTGAACTGGCTTTTCAGGGTAGTGATGTCGCGCTGCGCGAACGTACGATTACTGCGATAACGCCATGGCCTGTCACTGCCGCCCACCAGAGAGGACTCGTTGCGCAAACGCCAGGCGCCGACGTTCAGGCCGTTTCGCAGCCCTACGTAGTACTGATCCGTTTCCAGGCCCTTGTTACGCCGCCGACTGCCATTGAAGTTGTAATTGATAAAGCCTGCGGTCTCGCCCTGATCCCAAAGCTCCGGCGATACATAACCACGGGCACCGCGCGACATCACCGCTTGCGGCACACTGATCGTCAGTCGCAACGCACCGGGCTGATAGTCGACGCGAGCAAATTCGACACGCGCAGGCAGGTCGAAACAGGCCTGGGCAGATACCTCACCTGACGGCAGACGACTCAAGTCCAGACCAAAGCTTTGTAGCATATCGAGCGACAGGCAGGGCTCGATCAGGCCCGACAGAGGATTTTTCAAAAAGCGGATGTCCCGCCTGCCGCTCAGCTTGCGATTGACGTAGATATCAACCCGGTAAGTACCGGGCAGCACGCTATTGGAGCGCAGAAACTCCTGAAGGTCAGCCGGCTGATCGCTTCCCTGGATAAAAGCCGTATTGAATCTGGCTGCCCCGTCGCTACCCGACGAGGCGGCTGACGCGTTGAGTACAAACATCAACGTCAATCCGAAACCGATACCCAGCGCACAGCGTCGGGGGTGAGGGAGCGCGCACTGGGCAATGGCTCCCTTGTTAACTTCTTTGCGCCATTCCATAGCGGTCTTCACTCTACTTCGGCTGTCGCGCGCGCCGCGCAATCCTTTTACACAGACGCAGGTCTGCCGGGCTGCTTGTCACTGAGGCCCGACGGTTTGAATGGTGAACGCTGACAGTGGATAAGCCAGCTTATCGGGGCGACGCCTTGCCGGCGTTAACCGGTTGTTTATGGGTAAGGGTTGCCTGATAAGGCACTTGTCCGCCGTAGTCATTGAGACTGACGAAACTGAGCAGCAACGGCGCACTTGCCGGGGTGTGCTGTAACGGGATATTCAGACGCTGATGCGGCGCCAGCATCTGACTGTCCAGATGGGCAAGTTCAGTGTCGTGTTGGCGTATGGAAATTCGGAGCATGGAGACATGGTAGGGGCCGGGATTTTCGACCTGTACACCGGTGTCATCGATCCACTGCCAGTTCAGTCTTTCCGGAGCCTGCTGTGGATCACCCTGCAAACCATCAGGCCGGAAGAAGACTTTTATGCGCTGACGTACCGCGATCTGCAGCGTGTTTTCTGCTGCGGTCTGGGGTATTTCCTGAACATTGAGCCACAACACCGACTCACGATCGGTGGGCATGTCGGTACCGGAATGAATGATCCGCAATAGTTGCCTGCCACCCCCGGCCATACGCGTAAGTGCGGGTGTGACAATGAACGGCAAGTTCGGCAGACTTTCGTGAGTGCCGGCCGCCGACACAGGAGATTCAAGCCAGGACTGCAGGAGAATCTCTCCACCGCCACTGTTGTGAACACCCAGACTGACCTCTTTATCAGTGCCCTGGTAAATGACTCGCGTCGTATTCAATACGATGCCCGCCTGAGCAGTGGATGCGCAGAACAACAACGCGGCGAGCATCGTGTAGCGGAAAAAATCGGGAAACATGCTGACGTTCACCTTGACTTCGGTAAAGGACAGAGCGAGCGCTGCCCGCCCTGTCCGACACGATTACTCGTAATCCATCACGAACGGCAGGAAGCCGTCGGCATTACCAGGATTGGTGGGCGTGCCGTTAAGCACATACACCGCGCCAAAATTGATTTCAGCGGTGGCACCGTTGGCGCCATCCTTGATCAGCGTGGTGTCGACGGTTTCGTCACCACTCAGATCCATCAGCACACTGGACGCATTGAGCAGGCCGA
The DNA here is from genome assembly GCF_017833055.1 of Pseudomonas sp. PvP100. Lineage (NCBI taxonomy): Bacteria > Pseudomonadati > Pseudomonadota > Gammaproteobacteria > Pseudomonadales > Pseudomonadaceae > Pseudomonas > Pseudomonas sp. PvP100. Next base: position 5,810,319 of record NZ_JAFIBO010000001.1, on the reverse strand, counting down.
TACCGACGCCATCTGCCGCACCGGTGGTGCGCAGGAGTTTCGCGTCGTTGTTGTCCAGGCCACTGCCGTTACGGGCAATAAGGCGCATCTTCACCATGTTGTATTGGTCTGCACCTGCACTGCAGTTGACCAGCAACTGGATGGGGGCAGCCGTCTCGAATCGGCTTTCGCTCGATACACCGATATCGGAGAAGGACACGTTGCCCAGGTCGATATTGATTTCGCCAGGGTTGGTCCCCGCACTGACACCCGTGCCCGGCCCCACATCGCAGGAGATATTGGTCAGTGTTCCGTTGAAGACCATTGTGCCGTTGTTCGCCGCACTGGCGGTACCTGCCATGCCAACGCCCATTACGCCCAGAACTGCCAATGTAAGAGAAAGCTTTTTCATGCTAACGACCTTCCTTGTGTTATTTCGTGTGTGCCCGCTATCGGACGGTGAGCACTATAGAGCCAGGTCTATTTCAGTGCTGTCAGCTCGGTAACTTTCACCCCGCAGACAACACAACACGACACGCAGGACAGGTCTGTAGGAATAATTATAAGGTGTGCCGGGCACACTGATAAAAACCCTTTTCCACACAGAAGCGCGCCCTTAATCAGGTACAGACTACCGACGCCTTCACTGTGGCCGAGATTATTTATCGCTCAAACTTAACTGGCACTGGACTGCCACTTGAGAACGTGACAGTCCGGACGAAAAAACACGACAGACCGGTATTTACTGATAGCTCAACGTGACCACCGCAGCGCGCGCCTGCAGGGCTTCTCCGTCGATGACCACGGCGGCAGGCAACACCTGATACTGCGTCAAGAAGGGCATTGCCTGCTCACCACAGACATTACGTTCGGTGCTCACATAAATAGTGACCCCGGGTGCAACTTCCAGCGTTCTCGACTGAACACCGGGCGCCGTCATCTCTGTACTGGAAACCTTGCAACTGCTGTTGACGATACTGCCACGCAACGTTATTGCACCGTCCTTTGCCCATGACACAGCGGGAGCAGTCAGCCACAGCGCCGACAGGATTACGACCCACAAGCGTTTATCAAGGGTCCGTAACTTCCACATCACTTTTCCGTTCATTTTCTGACTGCTCATGGCGTACTCCATTCACTGACTCATACGATAATTTAAGTTGATGAGAGAATGACCTGCCAGAAACCTACTTAGGAAAATGTAGGAAAACTCCTAGGACTTTATAAACATCTGGACAACTATCTCTTCAACATAGGTATCGTCCAATTCCGACTTTTCTTGACTGCACGCCACACCCGCTGGAGGCTTTCTGACAAACCTGACAGCTGAAAGTCATTTTGTTGACCGGGTTTGCAGGCTATAAGGAAGCTGTAAAAAACATTACTTCCGTACCGACACTTGGCGTTTTCTTCATATGCGCAGAAAGACCCTGACCGTCACCGCCGTCGTCCTGGTGATCGCCTGTGCGGCAATTGCCGGCTGGAAACTGACCCGCCCGGCCACACTCCCCAAACATGCCGCTGTCGCTGTGCCCGTCAAAGTGATCACGGTCAGTCTTGAGGACGTGCCGCGTTTCGTCACAGGGATCGGTTCGGTGCTGTCGCTGCAAAGCGTCGTGATCCGCCCTCAGGTGGATGGGGTGCTGACGCGCGTGCTGGTCAAGGAGGGTCAGCAGGTCAAGGCCGGGGACCTGCTGGCAACGCTGGATGACCGCTCTATCCGGGCTGCACTGGAACAGGCGCGTGCCCAGTTGGCGCAGAGCAAGGCTCAGTTGGACGTGGCGCAACTGGACCTCAAGCGCTATCGCCAGCTCACCCAGGAAAATGGCATCTCGCGACAGACATTCGATCAGCAACAGGCATTGGTCAGGCAGCTCGAAGCCACGGCGAAAGGCAACGAAGCGAGCATCAACGCCTCACAAGTGCAGCTGTCTTACACCCAGATTCGCTCGCCGGTGACGGGACGGGTCGGTATTCGCAATGTCGATGAAGGCAACTTCCTGCGCGTCAGCGATGCTGCCGGGCTGTTTTCAGTGACCCAGATCGACCCGATTGCCGTGGAGTTTTCCCTGCCACAGCAGATGTTGCCGACCCTGCAGGGGCTGATTGCCGAGCGCAACGCTGCGACCGTCAAGGCGTATCAGGGCGACGGCGCGGCCAACGGACTGCTTTTGGGTGAAGGTACGCTTTCATTGATCGACAATCAGGTGTCGGCAGGCACCGGTACGATCCGCGCCAAGGCTCAGTTCAAAAACCCCGGAGAGCAACTCTGGCCAGGGCAACTGGTGACCGTGAAGATCCAGACCGGTATCGAACTCAACTCGCTGAAAGTGCCGCCACAAGTGGTGCAGCGCGGTGTTGACCTGCACTTCGTCTATCGGCTCACTGCCGACAACAAGGTGGAAGTCGTACCCGTCAAAGTGCTCTATCAGGACAGCGAACAGACACTGATCAGCGGACCACGTGCTGGCGATGTACTGGTCAGCGACGGCCAGTCGCGGCTACGCCCGGGAGCAACGGTCGAAGTGATCACTGCGCCTGCTGCGGATGTCGCCAGCGCGCAAGCGGAGCCTGCACGATGAACGGCCGGGGCTCGGTGTCGGCGTGGTGCATCGACCACCCGGTGGCCACCTTGTTGTTGACCTTTGCATTGGTCCTGCTGGGGGTCATTGCCTTTCCGCGGCTGCCGATCGCGCCGTTGCCGGAAGCGGAATTCCCGACCATCCAGGTCACAGCGCAGCTGCCCGGCGCCAGCCCCGAGACCATGGCGTCTTCGGTTGCCACGCCACTGGAAGTGCAGTTCAGCGCGATACCGGGCATGACCCAGATGACCTCCAGCAGCGCACTGGGCTCCACCAACCTGACACTGCAATTCACGCTCAACAAAAGCATCGACACTGCGGCGCAGGAAGTCCAGGCCGCCATCAATACCGCAGCCGGACGCTTGCCGGCCGATCTGCCCAACCTGCCGACGTGGCGCAAGGTCAACCCGGCCGACAGCCCGGTGCTGATTCTCAGCGTGAGCTCCAGCCTGATCCCCGGCACCGAGCTGAGCGACGTCACCGAAACCATTCTGGCGCGCCAGCTCAGCCAGATCGAAGGGGTGGGCCAGGTCTTCATCACCGGTCAGCAGCGTCCGGCGATTCGTGTCCAGGCCGCTCCCGAGAAGCTGGCTGCGCTGGGGCTGACTCTGGCGGACATTCGCCAGGCGGTGCAACAGACCAGCCTGAACCTGGCCAAGGGTGCCCTGTACGGCAAGGACAGTATTTCAACCCTGTCTTCCAACGACCAGTTGTTCAAGCCGCAGGACTACGCGCAACTGATCGTTTCCTACAAGAACGGCGCGCCCGTCCAGCTCAAGGATGTGGCTCGGGTGGTCGCGGGCTCGGAAAACGCCTACGTCAAGGCGTGGTCCGGCGATCAGCAAGGCGTCAACATCGCCATCTTCCGCCAGCCGGGCGCCAACATTGTCGACACCGTGGACCGTATCCAGGGTGAACTGCCACGCCTGCAGGAAATGCTCCCGGCCAGCGTCGATGTCTCGGTACTCAACGACCGCACCCGCACCATCCGTGCCTCGCTGCATGAAGTGGAACTGACCCTGATGATCGCGGTGCTGCTGGTGGTCGCAGTCATGGCGCTGTTCCTGCGCCAACTGTCAGCCACCCTGATCGTCAGTGCGGTACTCGGGGTCTCGCTGATTGCCAGCTTTGCGATGATGTACCTGTTCGGCTTCAGCCTGAACAACCTGACACTGGTGGCCATCGTGGTCGCGGTCGGTTTCGTGGTGGATGACGCCATCGTGGTAGTCGAGAACATCCACCGTCATCTCGAAGCCGGCCAGGGTATGCGCGAAGCCGCGATAAAGGGCTCCGGGGAAATCGGCTTTACCGTGGTGTCGATCAGCTTCTCGTTAGTGGCGGCGTTCATTCCACTGTTGTTCATGGGCGGCGTGGTCGGGCGACTGTTCAAGGAATTCGCACTGACCGCAACCGCGACCATTCTTATTTCGGTGGTCGTCTCCCTGACCCTCGCGCCGACCCTGGCCGCGCTGTTCATGCGCGCCCCCACCCATCACCCGCATCAGAAACCGGGATTCGGTGAACGCCTGCTCGCCTCCTACGAGCGTGGCTTGCGCAAGGCCCTGGCCCATCAGCGGCTGATGCTTGGCGTGTTCGGCCTGACCCTGGCGCTGGCAGTGGTCGGTTACATCCTCATACCCAAAGGCTTCTTTCCGGTCCAGGACACCGCTTTTGCACTCGGGACCACCGAGGCCGCTGCCGACATCTCCTACCCAGACATGGTGGAAAAACACCTGGAGCTGGCAAAGATCGTCGGCGCGGACCCTGCCGTGCTGGCGTTCTCGCATTCGGTCGGTGTTTCGGGCAGCAACCAGACCATCGCCAACGGCCGCTTCTGGATCTCGCTCAAACCACGCGCCGAACGCGATGTGTCGGTCAGCGAGTTCATCGACCGCCTGCGCCCCAAACTGGCCAAAGTCCCGGGCATCGTTCTGTATCTGCGCGCCGGGCAGGACATCAACCTCAGTTCCGGGCCGAGCCGCAGTCAGTACCAGTACGTGCTCAAGGGCAACGACGGCGAACTACTCAACACCTGGACACAACGGCTGACTGAAAAGCTGCGCAGCAACCCGGCGTTTCGTGACATGTCCAACGACTTGCAACTGGGCGGCAGCGTCACGCACATCGACATCGACCGCAGTGCTGCCGCGCGCTTCGGCCTGACCACGGCCGATGTCGACCAGGCGCTGTACGACGCGTTCGGCCAGCGGCAGATCAGCGAGTATCAGACGGAGGTCAACCAGTACAAGGTAATCCTTGAACTGGACGCCCAGCAGCGCGGCAAGGCCGAAAGCCTGGCGTACTTCTACCTGCGCTCACCGCTGACCAGCGAAATGGTGCCGCTGTCGGCACTGGCCAAAGTCAGTGCGCCGCGCATGGGGCCGTTATCGATCAGCCATGACGGGATGTTCCCGGCGGCGAACCTGTCATTCAACCTGGCTCCCGGGGTCGCGTTGGGTGATGCTGTGCGCATGCTCGATCAGGCCAAGAACGAAATCGGCATGCCCGCCTCGATCATCGGCAGCTTCCAGGGCGCAGCACAGGCGTTCCAGAGTTCGCTGGCCAACCAGCCCTGGCTGATCCTTGCGGCGCTGGTGGCGGTGTACATCATTCTGGGTGTGCTCTATGAAAGCTTCGTGCACCCGCTGACCATCATCTCTACCCTGCCCTCGGCAGGTATCGGCGCACTTTTGCTGCTGTGGATGATGGGGCAGGACTTCTCGATCATGGCTTTGATCGGCGTGGTGTTGCTGATCGGTATCGTCAAAAAGAACGGTATTCTGCTGGTGGACTTTGCCCTGCAGGCCCAGCGCGAGCAGGGCCTCACCCCCCACGAAGCCATTTATGAGGCCTGCATCACCCGCTTCCGACCGATTATCATGACCACCCTCGCCGCGCTGCTCGGCGCGCTGCCGCTGATGCTCGGTTTCGGCGTCGGTTCCGAGTTGCGTCAGCCGCTGGGCATTGCCGTGGTCGGCGGCCTGCTGGTGAGCCAGATGCTCACGTTGTTCACGACGCCGGTCATTTATCTGCAACTGGAGCGGTTGTTTCATCGACGTCACCCGGCGCCCGACGCACCGGCGCTGGCCCTGCACAAGTGAGAGTCACCCGATGCGCGTGCTGATTATCGAAGACGAAGAGAAAACCGCCGATTACCTGCGTCGGGGCCTGACCGAACAGGGCTATGCCGTGGACGTGGCGCGAGACGGGATCGAAGGCCTGCACCTGGCGCTGGAGAATGACCATGCGATTGTCATTCTCGACGTGATGCTCCCAGGCCTGGATGGTTTTGGTGTGTTGCGTGCGTTGCGTGCGCGCAAACAGACACCCGTGATCATGCTGACCGCGCGCGAGCAGGTCGACGACCGCATTCGCGGCCTGCGCGAAGGCGCGGATGATTACCTGGGCAAACCGTTTTCCTTTCTGGAACTGGTCGCCCGCCTGCAGGCCCTGACCCGGCGCAGCGGTGGCCACGAACCGGTGCAGATCACCATCGCCGACCTGTGGATAGACCTGATCAGCCGCAAGGCGACCCGCGCCGGCCTGCGCCTGGACCTGACCGCCAAGGAGTTTTCGCTGCTCAGCGTGCTGGCCCGGCGTCAGGGCGACATTCTCTCCAAGACGTCCATCGCCGAGATGGTCTGGGACATCAACTTCGACAGCGATACCAATGTGGTCGAAGTCGCGATCAAGCGCTTGCGGGCCAAGCTCGATGGCCCTCACGAGCACAAGCTGCTGCACACCATTCGCGGCATGGGCTATGTGCTGGAGAACCGCAGTGCGGGTTGATTCGATTGCCCTGCGCCTGAGCGGACTGTTCGCGCTGGTGGCGCTGGTGGTCTTTCTGCTGATCGGCTGGGCCTTGTACCTTCAGGTCGACAAGAGCCTCGACCTGCTGCCCCGCGCGGAAGTGGATGCGCGCTACAGCGTGCTGGAATCGGCGGTCAATCGTTTCGGCAACCCGGAGCACTGGGGCAAGATCAAGACCAAGCTCACCTTGCTCAGTGAAGAGGATAAACGCCTGCGCTTCTGGGTGGTGAGTGACAATCCGCTCTACGAGTTCGGCAACCCTGGCGCTGAGATTCGTCGTTTTGCGCAGGGGCCGCTGGGCATGCACGACCTGAAACTGGTGGATCACCCGTTTTCGTTCAAAGTGCTGGTCAGCGAGTTTCCCGCCAAGGAACAGCGTCCGGCACTGCGCTTTCTGACCGCCATCGACACCGAGACGTTCTGGCACACGCAGCACTCGCTGCTGGTCGCCTTGATCAGCCTCGCCACGCTGGGCATTCTGCTGGCGTCGGCGCTGGGCTACTGGGTCGCGCGAATTGGCCTGCGACCGCTGACCAGCCTCTCGCAGGAAGTCCAGAAGCTCGCCCCGCCGCGGCTGTCCGGACGCTTGCAGCTATCGCCGCTGCCACCGGAGCTCGAACAATTCGTCGCCTCGTTCAACTCCACGCTGGAACGCGTCGAGCAAGCCTACTCAAGGCTGGAATCGTTCAATGCCGACGTGGCGCACGAGCTCCGCTCGCCGCTGACCAACCTGATCGGTCAGACCCAGGTAGCGCTAACCCGTGGCCGCTCTGCCGAGCATTATTTCGAGGTGCTGCAGTCGAACCTCGAAGAGCTGGAGCGCCTGCGCTCGATCATCAACGACATGCTGTTTCTGGCGAGCGCCGATCAGGGCACCAAGGTCAAGGCACAGACCTGCACCTCACTGGCTGAAGAAGTCGCTACGACGCTGGATTACCTGGACTTCATTCTGGAAGACGCTCACGTGCAAGTCCGCGTCAACGGTGACGCCAGCGCGCCGATTGAAAAGCCCCACTTGCGCCGCGCGCTGATCAATCTGTTGCATAACGCCGTTCAGCACACTCGCGCTGGCGAAGTCATTGAAGTCAACATCGAATCCCGCGATGCCCATGTCACTGTCAGCGTGACCAATCCGGGCGTACAAATCGCCCAGGAACATTTACCCAGACTGTTCGAGCGCTTTTATCGGGTGGATGCCTCACGCAGTAACAGCGGCGCCAATCACGGCCTGGGGCTGGCCATCGTCAAGGCGATTGCCTTGATGCACGGCGGCACCGTGTTCGTGAACAGCGCCAAGGGCGCCAATACCTTCGGCATCCAGTTGCCCCGGTGACACCGAAAATACTGACTACACTGACCATTTTCACGGCCCTCAGTGTGCGTCTGTTCGCAGCGTTTTAAATACACTTGCTTTATTCACATTCCATTCATATGAGGCTATAAGGAGCGTGTTATACACGCGCCAATAAGTTCCCCAAATAAATGATAATTTTATTAACCGATTATCAAGAATCATTCGTCTGCAGGTAGAACAACCGATGATGGTGTTTGCGTTTTCTCGGCGAGCCCGGCTCAGATGGACCCGTCCGGAGCTGATATTGATTTTTGGCAGCTCGGTTTCAATGCTCGCCATTCTGGCGATCGTGGCGTCTCTACTGGCCCAGGAGCGCGACGACGCAGCACAGACAGCAGCACGCGCAGCGTCCAATATCGTGCGTTTGATCGATGCCGACGTCATGCGTAACGCAGAACTTTACGACTCTTCACTGCAAGGCATGATCAGCGCGTGGCAGCGTCCGGACCTTCAGCAATTGTCACCTGAACTGCGCCAACTTGTTCTGTTCGATCGCGCCACTGCCGCCTCTTACAAGGGCGATCTGGTATTGCTCGATAACCGCGGCGAACTATTGGCTGATTCTTTGTCTGTCATCCCTCGACACGACAACTTCTCTGACCGCGCCTATTTCAAGGACCATGCCGTAGATCGCTCTTTGACGCTACACGTCAGTGCACCCTACAAGAGTCGCTGGGGCTACAAGGACTGGTGCATCAGTTTCAGCCGGCGCCTATCAGGGCCCAACGGCGAGTTCATGGGGATCGTGAGCGCGGCGATGCGTCTGGTGTACTTCAAGCACCTGTTCATGAGCCAGAATCTGGGCAGCGACAGCAGCATCAACCTGATCAATACCTCGGGCATTTTGATCGTTCGCTACCCGGAAATGGAAGGCCAGGAACTGATCGGCAAGGATTACAGCCACAGCCCCAACTTTCAACGGATTCTTCAGGAAGGCGATGGCAGCTTTGCCGCGATGTCGACGCAGTTGAACGCTCGCCGGCTGTATACCTTCTCCAGAGTCGGCAACCTGCCGCTGATCGTCGTGATCGGGCAGTCCGAGGAGGAGGTGTACGCCGTCTGGCGGCGCAACGCCTGGCTGGTCGGCTCGGCCACCAGCGTCTTGTGTCTGGGCATTCTGTGGCTGACCTGGCTGCTGTGTCGCGAACTGAGAAGACGCCACCGTGCCGAAGATGCACTGGCCAGCCTGGCCGCGACAGATGGTCTGACCGGGCTCGATAACCGCCGTCAGCTTGACGAAGCCATGGAAATCGAGTGGGCGCGAGCGCAACGCTCTGGCAAACAGCTGTCATTGCTGATGATCGACGTAGACCATTTCAAGGCATTCAATGAGCGTCATGGCCATCAGGGCGGGGACGAGGCGCTGCGTCTGATTGCGCAGACCATCTCATACTGCATCCGCCGTCCAGGCGACCGGATTGCACGCTATGGCGGCGAAGAGTTCGTGGTGGTACTGCCGGAAACAGACTTGCCGGGCGCCATGTTGATCGCGGAAAAAATCCGCAAGGCCGCAGAGTCACTGCCTCTGTTCAGGAATGCCGAGCATCCCATCACTGTGAGCATCGGGGTCGCTTCGGAGGTCGTTCGCCAAGGCGACAAACTGGAGGCATTTTTTGGGGTGGCCGACAAGGCGCTGTATCAGGCCAAGGACAATGGACGTAACCGGGTCGAGTACCGCAGTTCGGTTACCAGAAAGGTGACCGATCAGGTTTGACGGGCTGCCTTCGGGCATAAAAAAACGCCAGACTGGCTGGCGTTTTTTTTGGTTACCGCTTATGCATTATGTTTCGCTGCGGCGCGCGCCGCGTCACGCAGTGCTTTTACTTTGTCGTGATTGGCCAGAACGCCTTGGTACTGCTTTTCGATGACGGCGATCACAGCTGGATCCACACCTTTCTCACGCGACTTCTCGAGCGCCTTGGTGTAAGCCTTCTTGGCGACATCTTCGCCGCGCTCTGCTTCTTCCAGGACAGCCAGATCATCGTTGCTGGTGAATGCAGTTTTCAGCTTGACCCACGCCTGGTGGATGTCAGCCGATACGCTGGAGGAATCTTCCGGCTTGCCGCCCAGACGCGTTACATGCGTCTGCAGCTCAGTAACTGCCTGGCCAACTTCGATAGCACGGCTTGTGAAGAACGCTTTTACATCTGAACCGATTGCATGCTTTGCGCTGGTTTCAAAGCCTTCCTTGCCGTCAATGCTGGTTTCGACCAAGTCATTCAGGATAGAGATCGTTTCTTTGTTGATATCGGTCATTTGATAATTTCCTAATGGCAGGTTGATACGAAAGTGTTCGATGTATAGGTAATTGCAGACACCGTGCCAGTTTTTGATATGAAAATAATTGTTTAAAATCAACATGTTACGAAATTTTCACAATTTACCGTTCGTGACTTCTGCATGATCGGCCGTTTGGCCTGCATGCAGAATGCACGTATCGTACGGGCTGAGAGAGAAACGCAGGCTTATCGCGAATGAATCCGGAAAAACTCAAGTTGCTCGTGACACAGGAAATGCCGTTCGGCAAATACAAGGGCCGGCTGATCGCTGATTTACCGGGGCATTACCTGAACTGGTTTGCGCGGGAAGGCTTTCCCAAAGGAGAGCTGGGAGGTTTGTTGGCGCTCATGCAGGAAATCGATCACAACGGCCTTGGCGCGCTATTGGACCCGCTGCGTACGCGTCCACGTCAGTCGTTCAAGGACAGAGGGTAAAAGCGAAGAGACGGTCCGGGGAGAAAAAAACGGTGCTCCGGACCAGGGAGCACCGAAAAGCCATACAACCAACAACAACTTCCTTGTCAGAATCAGCCGCAGGGGCTGACTCCGAAATCCTGAAAATCAGTCAAACAGCGCCATTGCCTGCGCAGTCGCTTCCTGGATACGCCCCCAGTCGCCATTCTTGACCCAGGCGTTATCGATCATCCAGGTGCCGCCCACGCACATGACGTTGGGCAGGGCCATGTAGCTCTTGAGGTTCTGCTCGTTGACACCGCCAGTAGGGCAGAAACGCACCTCATTGAACGGCCCGCCCAGGGCTTTGATCGCTGCCACACCACCACTGATCTCAGCCGGAAACAGCTTGAAGCGGCGATAGCCCATGGCGTAACCGATCATGATTTCCGAAGCGCTGCTGACGCCCGGCAACAGCGGCAAAGGGCTGTCGACCGCAGCTTGCAGCAGGTCTTGCGTGCTGCCAGGGGTGACGATGAACTGCGAACCGGCCGCCTCAGCGTCAGCCAGCATCTTGCGGTCCAGGATGGTTCCCGCGCCTACACACAACTCGGGGCGCTGTTCACGCAGGATACGAATGGCGCTCAGGCCGAACGCCGAGCGCAGGGTCACTTCCAGCGCAGTCATACCGCCAGCGGCCAGTGCATCGGCCAGCGGCAGTACGTCCTGGTCACGAGCGATGGTGATCACCGGCAGAATCTTCGCCTTGGCGCAGAGTTCGTCGATCTGGGCAATCTTGTTCGCCATGCTGGTCAGCGGCTGATTATTTTCATTCTGTGTCATGGCGACGGTTCCTTTGTTTGTGGGGCTTATCGGGGCTTATGGGCACCAGTAAATCTCGAGAGACGGGTTGAGAAAGGCACGTACCGGCATTTCGGCGAGGTCATCGCCTGCCAGCGCGGTGCGCAAGGTGTCGAGTTTGGCCTGACCGGACACCGACAAAATCGGCGAACGTGCCGACGCCAGCAGGCGACGGGTCAGGGTCAGGCGCTGGTGCGGCACGCTCGGTGCGAGCATGGGCAGGCAGCGGCGCTCACCTTGCAGGTCAAGGGCTTCGTTCAGATTCGGGCTGTTGGGGAACAGCGACGCGGTATGCCCGTCGTCGCCCATGCCCAGAATCAGTACATCGATGGGTGGCAGCTCGGCCAGTGCCTGATCGGCAGCCTGCGCGGCTTCCTCGACACTGCTCGCCACGCTGTACAGGCCGAGAAACTTCGCCTTCGCCACAGGCCCCTGCAACAAGTGGCGGTGCAACAGGCCGGCATTGCTGTCGGCATGTTCGGTCGGCACGAAGCGCTCGTCCGCCAGACTGATGACGACTTTCGACCACTCCAGCGGCTGTGCCGCCAGACGCTGGAAGAAGGCCACCGGGCTGCGTCCACCGGACACCACCAGCGTCGCCAGACCGTTCTTGCTGATCGCCTGCTTGAGGCGTTCGGCGACAGTTTCAGCCAGTGCATCGGCCAGTTGCTGCGCTGTGTCGAAATCGTGTGCTACCAGCCCTGCTGGCAGCTTGAGGTCACATGTCGCCATACCAGGATCTCCCGTCGCGAGTAATCAGGGCAATGGAGCTCATCGGCCCCCAGGTTCCGGCCGGGTAAGGCTTGGGCGCATCGCCCGCCTTCTTCCAGCCAGCGATCAACTGATCACACCATTGCCAGGCATACTCGATCTCATCTTTGCGGACAAACAGGTTCTGATTGCCACGCATGACTTCCAGCAACAACCGCTCATAAGCGTCGGGGACACGAGCACTGCGGTAGGTGTCGGAAAAATTCAGTTGCAAGGGACCGCTGCGCAGCTGCATGCCCTTGTCCAGGCCCTGATCCTTGGTCATCACCTGCAAGGAAATGCCTTCGTCAGGCTGCAGGCGGATGATCAGGCGGTTGCTGATCTGCAAACGCTGTTCAGGCGCGAAGATGTAGTGCGGCGGCTCTTTGAAATGGATCACGATCTGCGACAGCTTCTGCGGCATGCGTTTGCCGGTGCGCAGATAGAACGGCGTACCCGACCAGCGCCAGTTGCGGATGTCGGCGCGCAACGCGACGAAGGTTTCGGTATCGCTCTGGGTATTGGAGTTTTCTTCCTCCAGATAGCCAGGCACCGCCTTGCCTTCGCTGTAGCCGGAGGTGTACTGGCCGCGCACCACCTGGGTCGCCAGACGCTCCGGGGTAAACGGGGCCAGTGCCTTGAGCACCTTGACCTTCTCGTCACGGATACTGTCGGCAGACAGGTCGCTTGGCGGGTCCATGGCAATCAGGCAGAGCAGCTGCAGCAGGTGGTTCTGAATCATGTCACGCAGCTGGCCGGCCTGATCGAAGTAGCCCCAACGGCCCTCGATGCCGACCTTCTCGGCCACCGTGATCTCTACGTGCGAAATATGGTTCTGGTTCCACTGGGTTTCGAACAGGCTGTTGGCAAAGCGCAGAGCGATGAGGTTCTGTACCGTGTCCTTGCCCAGATAGTGGTCGATGCGATAAACGCGGTTTTCCGGGAAAAACTGCGCGACGGCGTCATTGACCCGGCGCGAAGAGGCCAGGTCGTGCCCTATGGGTTTTTCCAGTACGGCACGCGTGCGCTCGGCGAGGTTGACCGACGCGAGGTTCTCGCAGATAGCGCCGTAGACCGAGGCCGGTGTGGCGAAATAGGCGATCAGGGTTTCGGCATTGCCGACGCGCTCGGCAAGCGCGACGTAGTCCTCTGCCTTGAGGAAGTCGACATGCAGGTAGCTGAGGCGCGCCAGAAAGCGGCCCAGGTTGTCCGGCTCCAGTTCCGTTTCGGGAATGAAGCGGCGCATGGATTTTTCGATGTACGCCAGATGCGACTCTTCGTCGCCCGGTTCACGCGCCAGGGCAAGAATTTTTGTGTCTTCATGCAGCAGTCCAGCGCGATCAAGCTGATAAAGAGCCGGAAACAGCTTGCGTACCGCCAGGTCCCCCAGGGCACCAAACAGGGCAAATGTGCACGGTTCAACCGTAATCAAGGGCATAATGTTGGTTCTTTTATCAAGTTAGGCTACAAATACCTTTTTTAAAGGCGTTACTCAAGGCCATATGTAGTAATAACCACAACATTCTGCCTAAAAGCATATTCCAGTGGTGATCAACACAGGCCCTCAGTACGATAGGCCACCTTTGCTACAGGCTAAAGGGCTAATAAAAGCTCAAGGCAAAACCGTTGGTAAATCAGCCCCGACAAGGACTTTGAATGGACCGCGTAAGAAACCTCCTGGAGCAAATCCAGGGCCGACTCGACGAGCTGAACAAGGCCGAACGTAAAGTGGCCGAGGTCATCCTGCTCAACCCGCAGATGGCAACGCGGCTGAGCATTGCAGCGCTTGCCCAGGCCGCCAAGGTCAGCGAGCCGACGGTCAATCGCTTCTGCCGTTCGTTCAGTGTCAGCGGCTATCCGGAATTGAAGCTGCAACTGGCCCAGAGCCTGGCCAGCGGCGCAGCCTATGTCAGCCGTGCGGTGGAAGCGGATGATAATCCTGAGGCCTATACCCAGAAGATTTTCGGCAGTGCCATCGCGTCACTGGACAGCGCGTGCCAGCAATTGGACCCGGCCTTGATCAGCAAGTCTGTGGACATGCTCATTCAGGCGCGGCAGATCCATTTTTTCGGGCTGGGCGCCTCTGCGCCGGTGGCTCTGGATGCGCAGCATAAATTCTTCCGCTTCAATCTGGCGGTGACGGCGCATGCCGATGTGCTGATGCAGCGGATGATTGCGTCGGTGGCGCATACCGGCGAGTTGTTTGTGATCATTTCGTATACGGGGCGTACCCGTGAGTTGGTGGAGGTGGCGCGTATCGCGCGGGCCAACGGCGCGTCGGTGCTGGGGCTGACGGCAGCCGGTTCGCCGCTGGCTCAGGCCAGTACGGTGAGCCTGAACATTCCTCTGCCGGAAGATACGGATATTTATATGCCGATGACGTCGCGGATCATTCAGTTGACGGTGCTCGATGTGTTGGCAACGGGTATGACGTTGCGCCGCGGCGTCGATTTTCAGCCGCATTTGCGCAAGATCAAGGAAAGTCTGAATGACAGCCGTTATCCGATCGAGGATCAGGGCTGACTGGGTGTCGTTGACTATCGTGCCGACGCTCCGCGTCATCTGCAACTCACCCTGCCAGGCTGGCTTGCAGTTTGAGCTGCACCTGTTCTCCGGGCCGTAGGCTGAAGGTGTCGCCGGAGCCTGAGGCGGCTTCGACGCGGACGAAGCCTGTGGTCTCGCTGCCGCATACGCCGAGGAGTGGTCTGCTGCCGGGGTGCCAGACGACGGTGTTGGTGCTGTCGCCGGTGTCGATGTTGAGCCTGCGCTGCCAGATCGGGTCCTGGAGCTGTACGGCACCGGCGTGTTCGAATACGCGCTGGCAGGCGCCTGCCACGCGCAGTTCGCCTTGTTGCTGACACGCCTGTCGGCTGAGTTCGTCGTAACCCTGTGCGCCGTCGAGCCCCTCCAGTGCGACTTCAGCCACATCGCCGATCCGCCAATACGCGTGCAGCGCATGGCTGAAGTGACACGGTTCGCTGTCCTCGTGACACGTGCTCAGACGCAGTTCCATGCCCTGCCCCAGTTCGGCATGCAGATCGACCTGCCAGTCCCACAGTTGCAAGCGCCAGTGCAGGCTCACGCCTTCTTCGCATTCACTGCTGTCGATCAGCTTCCAGTCCAGCAAACGCCCCCAGCCGTGCGCCGGCCAGCCGCTCTCGCCGGGATGTCGGCCATACCAAGGCCAACAGACCGGCACGCCTCCACGAATGGCGCCCACCTGTGGCCACTGCGCGGCACACCATAGCCAGGGTTTCTGGCCTTGAGGCTGGAAATGCAGCAATTGCGCGCCTTGGCGACTGAATACGGCCTGACATTGCGGGTGGTCGATAACCAGTACATCGCGCAGTTGATGGCGCTCCCACTCAAAAGTAGGTCTGGCACGTCGGGATCGGAAGAAGCGTTGCAATGGATGTTCAGGCAGTTGCGCGTCGTGAGTGGTCATCGCCAATCGCGTCCCTGAAAAATAAAAGGATCAAGCCATAAAAAAACGGGCAGCCAGGCTGCCCGCAAAGCACACACGACCCTTGATCGCGTTACGCGTCAGTCAATACTCAGAACTTAGACTGGATCTTGATGCCCGCTACCAGCGCGTCATCAACCTGATCTACGCCACCAGGATGCTTGATGTACTGCAGGTTGGGACGCACGGTCAGCCAGTCGGTGACGTGGAAGCCGTAGTAGATTTCAGAGTTGTACTCAGTGCTCTGAACAGGCAGGAAGCCAGGGTTGTCGTAGTCGTTAATGCCACTGATCTGGTTGGCCAGACGCACGCGATCCTGCACATCGTCGTTGACGTGGATACGGGCGATACCGATACCGATGTCATCTTTCGGACGCGAGTTGAACGGGCCTTTGTAGGTCAGACCGATCTGCTGGTAGTTATCGACGAAGTTGGTTTCCTTGTCATGCACAGTGGCGTTGGCAAAGATGCTCAGGCCGCGCGAGGCGTCGCCGTCATGAGTGGTCAGTTGTTGCTGAGCCACGACCCACCAGCCATGCTTGCTGCTGTGCGACTTGAACGGTGCGCCAGTCAAAGCCTGCGGCTGACCGTTCACGTCTTCATAGACATCGTTGGCGTTCGGCGTGCTCTTGTAGTAACCGATACGGTACTCACCGGGCAACGAGTTGAAGGATGGAGTCCAGACCAGTTCGACCGGCAGAATCATGCCTTCGGTGCCACTGCCACTCAGCTTGAAGCCGTTGCCTGTTTCCAGGTTGGACGGGTTCTGCTCGTACACACCCACCTGGGCATAGACTTCAGGCGTGATGTTGTACTTGATGCGCAACGCCCACTGGCTGATTGGCCAGTTGTACCAGGTGCTTACGTAGTTACCGACCTGCGAGCCGCAGAACGACAGGTTCTGGAAGTCGCACGGGAAGCTGTTGAAGTCTTCGCCCGGACCGAAACGCCCGGCCTTGACGTCCAGCGCGCCGTCAAAGTACTTCTGCTTGATCCACATCTGCGTCAGGCGCCAGGTCTGACCACGGCCCCAGACTTCCTGGGAGGAGCTGAGTGTACCGGCGCGAGGATCGCCGATACGGTCATTGGAGATGTTGCGACCGCTACGTTCGGTGATTGCCAGCTTGAACTCTGCGTCTTGCCAGCCGAGAACCTTCTGCAAATCGACTTTCATGCCCAGCGCGAACTGGTCGCTGTAACGACCGGTGGTGTCGTCGTTGTAGCCGCCCTTGAGGTTGCTGGCCATCTCGGAAACGTATTCCAGCGAGAAGTCGTAACCCTTGTCCAGCAACTCGGTGCGCTTGCCACCCCAGTCACCCGTCATCCAGGGTGAATCTGCGGCAAATGGCTCGGCGGCGTGAACGCTGCCTGCCAGACCCATCGCACCCAACGCCGACAGCTTGCATACCAACTGGAGCCGGGAAAGCGATTTACCTTTGTTGATCTTCTTCATCCCATCAATCCTCGTTTTATTGTTATTAGCTTTGGTAAACGTGTTGCTTCATTCACTGCCCTGTGTTCGCTGGTCGGCCGCGCGTTTTGGCAGCCAACGGCCAGCCAGCGATACTCGTTGCTGAATCAATTTATCACTTGCGGCTCGACCGGTGACACATTGTTTTCCCGTTCGGCCGCCTGCCGCGCTCCCAGCACCCCGAGACGCTCACCGCTCTGGGCATCGAAAATCAGCACCCTGGCAGGATCGAACTGCAAGGTAAGGCTCTCGCCCACCTGCGGTGCGACATCCGGGGCAAGGCGACAGCAGACCTTGCTATGGTTGAGCGTGACGAACACCAGCGTATCCGGACCGGTCGGCTCGGTCACCTGGACCTCCGCGCGAATGGTCGGCAGCCCGGTCGATTCAGCGCCGGCCAGCATAATCTGTTCAGGGCGAATACCGAGAATGATTTCTCGATCTTCAAGGCCTGCATCGGACACGCCCACCGGCAGTTCGCAACGTGCCAGACCGCTGTCAAGCGCAGCGATCAACTGGCCATCCTTGCGTTGCAGGCGCAGCGGGATGAAATTCATCGGCGGTGAACCGATGAAACTGGCGACGAACAGGTTGGCCGGATCGGTGTAGATCTGCTTGGGCGTACCGAACTGCTGGACGATACCGTCCTTCATAACCGCCACTTTGTCACCCAGCGTCATGGCCTCGATCTGATCGTGGGTCACATAAACGGTGGTGGTTTTGAGGCGCTGATGCATCAGCTTCATTTCGGTACGCATCTCGACGCGCAACTTGGCATCGAGGTTGGACAGCGGCTCATCGAACAGGTAGATCTTCGGTCGACGTGCCAGGGCACGCCCCATCGCGACACGCTGCTGCTGCCCACCGGACATCTGCCCCGGCTTGCGATTGAGCAAGTGCTCGATCTGCAACAGCTTGGCAACGCGCGCCACTTCAGCGTCGATGTCGGCTTGCGGCATCTTGCGGATCTTCAGCCCGAACGCGATGTTTTCACGCACGCTCATGGTCGGATACAAGGCGTAGGACTGAAAGACCATCGCAATGTCACGGTCCTTGGGGCTGGTGCCGCTTACGTCCTGGCCGTCGATCAGAATCTCCCCGCCACTGATGCTTTCCAGACCGGCAATGCAGTTCATCAGGGTGGATTTACCGCAGCCCGATGGACCGACCAGGATCAGGAACTCGCCATCCTTGATCGACAGATCGATGTTCTTGAGTGTGTCCGGCAGGTTGCTGCCGTAGGTCTTGTTGACGTTGCGTAATTCGAGAGTCGCCATGATTACCCCTTGACCGCGCCGGCCGTGAGCCCACGCAGGAAATACTTGCCAGCCAGTACGTAGACCAGCAGTGTCGGCAGGCCGGCAATCATCGCCGCCGCCATGTCAACGTTGTATTCCTTGGCACCTGTGCTGGTGTTAACCAGATTGTTCAGAGCCACAGTGATCGGCTGAGAATCGCCGCTGGAGAACACAACGCCGAACAGGAAATCGTTCCAGATCTGGGTGAACTGCCAGATCAGGCAGACCATCACGATGGGCGTGGACATCGGCAGAATGATGCGCCCGAAGATGGTGAAGAAACCGGCACCGTCCAGTCGTGCAGCCTTGACCAGCGCGTCGGGAATGCTCACGTAGTAGTTACGGAAGAATAGCGTGGTAAATGCCAGCCCGTAGACCACATGAACAAACACCAGCCCGGTGGTCGTGTTGGCCAGGCCCATCTTGCCCAATGTGAAGGATGCCGGCAGCAGAACGGTCTGAAACGGCAGAAAGCAACCGAACAGCAACAGACCGAAGAACAGCTGCGAGCCCTTGAAGCGCCACATCGACAGCACGTAGCCATTGAGCGCGCCGATTGCGGTGGAGATGAGCACCGCAGGAACAGTGATTTTTATCGAGTTCCAGAAATAACCATCGACAAGGTCCCAGGCTTTTATCCAGCCGATTGCGGTCACTACGCTCGGCCAGCTCAACAGGTTGCCGGTGCCGATGTCGTCGGGGGTCTTGAAGCTGGTAAACAGCATCACCACCAGCGGCACAAGATAAATCAGACAGGCCAGCATCAGCACGGCGTAAATCAGAACACGACTGAAGCTGATGCCCGGTTTGCCAACATGACTAGTCATGGCGTTTGGTCCTCAGCTCGGAATACAGATACGGCACCAGAATCGCCAGGATCGCGCCGAGCATCAGAATCGCACTGGCAGAACCCATGCCCATCTGGCCGCGGCTAAAGGTGAACGAATACATGAACATTGCGGGCAGGTCGGATGAGTAACCGGGGCCACCGGCGGTCATCGCGGCTACCAGGTCGAAACTCTTGATCGCAATGTGCGCGAGAATCATCACGGCACTGAAGAACACCGGACGCAGGCTTGGCAGCACGACGCGCCAGTAGAT
Source organism: Pseudomonas sp. PvP100 (assembly GCF_017833055.1). Lineage (NCBI taxonomy): Bacteria > Pseudomonadati > Pseudomonadota > Gammaproteobacteria > Pseudomonadales > Pseudomonadaceae > Pseudomonas > Pseudomonas sp. PvP100. The sequence continues at coordinate 5,790,978 of NZ_JAFIBO010000001.1, read as the reverse complement.
CATCGGTAGACTCGCGCCATCCATCTGGGCCGCGCGAATGATCGACTGATCGACGCCACGCAGACCTGCCAGAAACAACGCCATGACGAAGCCGGAGGACTGCCAGACCGCCGCGATAACCAGGCAGTACACAACGCGGTCCTGGTCAATCAGCCAGTCGAAACGGAAACCTTCCCAGCCCCAGTCGCGCAACATCTTGTCCAGGCCCAGGCCTGGGTTGAGCAACCACTTCCAGGCAGTACCGGTGACGATCATCGACAGCGCCATCGGGTACAGGTAGATAGTACGAATCATGCCCTCGCGACGAATCCGCTGGTCCAGCAGGACGGCCAGCAGGACCCCGATCACCAGGCTGATTGCAATGAACATCCCGCCAAAGACCGCAAGGTTCTTGCTTGCCACCCACCAGCGATCGTTGTCCATGAGGCGCGCATATTGCGCCAGACCGACCCATTTATAGGAAGGCAGGAACGTCGAGTTGGTGAACGACAGTGCGAATGTCCAGAGGATATAGCCATAGAAACCCACCAGCACGATGAACATGCTGGGGGCCAGCACCAGTTTTGGTAGCCAGCGTTGCAGCGCATCCATTGGCGAGGCTTTGCTGTTCGCAGCGACAGAGCTCATCGGGAGTATCCCATGCGGTATATCGAATCCAGGCCGCAGCCGCAGGTGAAATCAACCATAGATTTCAACACTGCGGACGACGGTTAAAGGCGGTTAAGAACGAATTACTTGGCAGACTTGATCGCAGCGCCCAGCTTTTTGGCTGTTTCGGCCGGATCAGCTTTCGGGTCATTGATGTAGTTGGTCACCACATCGAAGAACTGGCCCTGCACTGCCAGCGTAGTTGCCATGTTGTGCGCCATGCTTGGCTGCAGACCACCGGTTTTCGAATCAGCCAGGAAGTCCTTCGCAGCGGTTTGTGCACACGAGTCGAAACCGTATTTGCTCATGTCGGACAGCATGTCTTCACGAACCGGGATCGAACCCTTGTTGATGCTGAAGACCTTCTGGAAGTCCTCGCCCATGGCGACCTTGGCCAGATCCTGCTGTGCGGCAGTCGTGCCCTTGTCTTTCTGCTTGAAGACGGCCAGCGAGTCGATGTTGTAGGTAAACGCCTTTTCGGTGCCCGGGAAGGCTACGCACTGGTAATCCTTGCCAGCGACCTTTTTGGCTGCGGTCCATTCACTCTTGGCCCAGTCACCCATGATCTGCATGCCGGCCTTGCCATTGATGACCTTGCCAGCTTCCTGGTTCCAGTCCTGGCCCTTGCCGTCGGCATCCATGTAGGTCGCGACTTTCTTGAGTTCGGTGAGCGACTTGACCATTTCTGGGCCGGTCAACGCGCCGTTGTCCAGATCGACCAGAGCCTTCTTGTAACCGTCAGCGCCCATGACCGAGAGCACGACAGCTTCAAAGACGGTGCTGTCCTGCCAAGGCTGGCCACCGTGGGCAAGCGGGATGAAGCCGGCTTTTTTCAGCTTGTCGCCTGCCGCGTAAAACTCTTCGAGCGTAGTCGGCGCCTTGTCGATACCGGCTTTCTTGAAGACTTCAGGGTTGATCCACAGCCAGTTGACGCGGTGAATGTTCACCGGAACTGCTACGTAATCACCATCGTATTTCACGGTGTCGGAGACTTTCTTGTCCAGCAGGGAATCCCACTTCTCGGACTTGGCGACCTCTTTCAGCGCATCGCTATCGAGCAGACCGGTAGAGGCCCACTCCTGGATATCCGGGCCTTTGATCTGGGCCACACCGGGAGGATTGCCAGCAACCGCACGGCTCTTGAGCACGGTCATGGCCGTGGAGCCGCCGCCGCCTGCAACGGCGCCGTCCTTCCAGGTAAAGCCGTCCTTTTCAACCTGAGCTTTCAGAACATCGACTGCAGCCTTTTCGCCACCCGACGTCCACCAGTGCACGACTTCTACGGTGCCTTTGGAATCAGCGGCGTTAGCGCTCAGAGGGAACAACGAAGCGAGAGAGATGACAACAGCGAGACGTGACATGGAATTCATCGAATTGACCTTTCTTGTTGTTATGCATGAGCAAGTCTGGTGCTTGCGCTTCGTGGGAGTCTAACCAAGCCTGACGCGGCAACAGTAACGAAGGGACGCGCGATTGTCACAGGATGGTGACAATTGAAATCCCTTCGCAATCTCTAGCCAAAAGCCACTGCCCAGCGCGTCATTCCGCAGTTCTCGGCAAGTACAAGGTTACCCGCAGCCCCCCGTCACGCAGGTTCTGCAGGCTGACTTCGCCGCCATGACTGTGGGCAATGTTGCGAGCGATGCCCAGGCCGAGACCGTAGCCCTGCTGCTGATTGCCTGCCAGACGGAAATGCGGTTCGAAAACGTGTTCGAGACGCTGCTCGGGAACGCCAGGACCTTCGTCATCGACATGCAGTACGAACGCCTGGGCATCGTCCTCGACTTTCAGATGCGCGCGATCACCGTATTTGAGCGCGTTATCGATCAGGTTGCCGATGCAGCGCTTGAGCGCCAGTGGTTTGCCTGAATAGGCAGCCTGAGCCTCACCCTGCTGCGTGACCCGCCCATTGCCGTCAGCACGCAGCCAGGGTTCGACCAGACATTCAAGCAGCGCGTTGAGGTCTACCGGCTCGATGTTTTCATGAATATCAGTGTCCTTGACGCACTGCAGCGCGCCTTTGACCAGCAGCTCCAGTTCATCCAGATCTCGACTGAATTTGCGTTGCAGTTGCTCATCCTCGAGCAGCTCGACCCGCAAGCGCAAACGGGTGATGGGCGTACGTAAATCATGGGAAATGGCACTGAACAACTGCCCCCGCTCGGTCAGGTAGCGACTGATCCGCGTGCGCATGGCATTGAACGCCCGGCTGACCTCGATGACTTCGCTGCCGCCGCCCTCGACCACAGGCTCGACATCCGCCCCCAGCGACATGTCTCGCGCGGCCCGCGCCAGACGCTTGAGCGGGCGGCTCTGCCAGTGCACCAGCAACCCGATGAACAACAGCAGAAATGCGCTGGTCAGGACAATGAACGACACCTGCTGCAGAGGCAGTTCCTGCTCCTCCAGCGAGGTGTAAGGCTCGGGCAGCAGCGAGGCGATGTAGAACCACTCGCCAGGCGCCATTTCGATTTGCGTGACCAGCACCGGCGGGTTCACTGGCTCGAGTGTCAGCGCGTAATGCGCCCACGAACGCGGCAGCTCATCGAGTTTGAGGCCGCTGTTGAAAATCCTCAGTTCCTCGGGCCGCGCGAACCATACGGTGATGTCCGGCCCACTACCCAGACGCTGGCGCAGCACCTCGCCCACCACGTCCAGCACCGCCTGCTTGCGAGGGGTGGGCTGCATGATCTGCATATCCAGCGGGTGATCGTTGAGTGACACCACGAACCGTGTGCCGCCCATACTGCGCAACTGGTCGAGCACCATGGGCCGGTAGGCCAGCGGCAATGAGCGAAAGTAGCTGACACTGGCCGCCATCGAGTACGCCAGGCTGCGCGCACTGGTCACCAGGCCTTCCATCTGCGTGGCACGCAGCTGTGACAGCCAGATCACGCTGGACAGCGCCTGAGCCAGCGAAACCGCCAGCAAGGTCAGCAGCAACATGCGCCCCAGCAACGAGCGCGGCAGCGGCAGGCCGGTTCTCTTCGCGACTGCCCCTGTCGGTTTAATAGCCGTTGCCCGCTTGCGAGTTGACGTTTGCGGCCAGCAGGTAACCACTGCCGCGAATGGTACGGATCAGACGCGGTGACTTGCCGGTGTCACGCAGACGCTGGCGCAGGCGGCTGACCGCCATGTCGACGATTCGCTCCAGCGGCATCAGCTCACGCCCACGCGTGGCGTTGCCAATGGTGTCACGGTCGAGTATCTGCTGCGGGTTGTCGAGAAACAGTTTGAGCAGTGCGAAGTCGGCGCCGGACAGAATCACCTCCTCGCCGTCACTGTGAAACAGCCGGTGGCTGACCATGTCCAGTCGCCACTCATCAAACAGGATCACGTCGCCACCCGGACGCTCCTGACCGAACTGGGCACGCCGCAACAGCGCCTTGATGCGGGCCTGAAGCTCACGCGGGCTGAATGGCTTGCCGAGGTAATCATCGGCCCCCAGCTCCAGACCGATGACCCGGTCGGCCTCGTCCGAACTGGCGGTCAACATGATGATCGGCACATGCGGCTGGCGCGGATGCTGGCGGATCCAGCGACACAGGCTGAAACCGTCTTCATCGGGCAGCATGACGTCAAGGATCAGCAGATCGCTCGGTTCGTCATTGAACGCCCGACGAAAATCCGCGCCATCGCCCACCGTACGCACCTGAAAACCGGCGCGGCTCAGGTAGGTGTCCAGCAACTCGCGAATTTCCTGATCGTCGTCCACCAACAGGATCGATTTACTGACTGGGCTCAAGTTGAAGCGTCCTTGTCTGGCTGTAAATTTTTGTTGTTATGCCATATCACTCAGATCTGCGCACCAAACGCCTGTTGCAGGGCCACGCCTGAACCCATGAGGCCCGGGTATTCGGCCGTGACCAGCCACACCGGCAGGCCGTTGAAATAGTCGCTCATGACGCCCTTCTCGGCCATGGCGCGCTTGAACCCGCTGTTGATGAAGAACTCAGTGAAGCGCGGCACCACGCCACCAACGATATAAACCCCGCCGAGGCTGCCCAGGGCCAGCACATGGTTGCCGACCACTCTGCCGAGAAACACGCAGAACTGTTCAAGCACCGCCGCAGCTACCGGGTCACCCGAGAGCGCAGCCGTGGTGATCGCCGCAGGTGATTTGAGCACCGGTTCGATGTCGTCCAGCGCGCAGCTGACCTGATACAGCAACAGCAAGCCCGCACCGCTGAGCACGACTTCGGCGCTGACATGCTCGTGCTCGGCCATCAGCCGTGTCCACAGCAGCGCCTCACGTGCGGTGCCGATGGGCAGATCGGCATGACCGCCCTCACCCGGCAACGCCATCCAGCGATTGCCTTCGAGTTTGATCAGCGTACCGACGCCCAGCCCGGTCCCCGGCCCCACCACCACGCGCGGCCGATCAGGCTTGCCGACACCGTGGCAGACCGTCAGGTATTCATCGTCCTTGAGCCGGGTCATGCCCAGCGCCATGGCGGTGAAGTCGTTGATCAGCAGCAGCTCATCGATCTGCAGGTCGGCGCAGAACGCCTTGCGGCTCAACTGCCAGTGGCTATTGGTGAACTGGAAAAAATCGCCATCGACCGGCCCGGCCACCGCCAGGCACACATGGCCGATATCACCGCGCTGCAGCTCCAGGTCCTGCAGATAGACTTCAATGGCCTTCTCCGGGCCCGCATAGTCAATGGTCGGGAACACCCGGACAGAATGCAGCGTGTCGTCTTCCCAAATGGCAAAACGTGCATTGGTACCGCCTATATCACCGACCAGGGCCAACTTCACTTAAGCGTCTCCAGACTAGAGGTAAAGGCGCTGGCGCCTTGCTCTGCGGAGCTGAAGGCCATGCGCATGAATCCAAAAAGCTCGCGACCGCAGCCGACACTGTTGTCGATCTGGTTGATGGCCGGTTCTCTGGCGGCCAATTCTGACGCTTCGACCAGAACTTGTAACGTGCCTTTTACACCATCCACGCGAATCACATCGCCATCGCGCACAAGAGCCAATGGGCCACCGTCAAACGCCTCCGGACAGACATGAATCGCCGCCGGGATCTTGCCCGACGCGCCCGACATGCGTCCATCGGTGACCAGCGCGACCTTGAACCCGCGGTCCTGAAGGACACCCAGAAACGGCGTCATCTTATGCAACTCGGGCATGCCGTTGCAGCGCGGCCCCTGGAAACGCATCACGGCGACGAAATCGCACTCCAGCTCGCCCGCCTTGAAGGCATCGGCCAGCTCTTTCTGATCCTGGAACACCTTGGCCGGCGCTTCGACAATCTGATGCTCCGGAGCCACGGCGGACACTTTCATCACGCCACGGCCCAGGTTGCCTTCCATGACCCGCAGACCACCTTCCGGCGAGAACGGACGGGCAACCGGGCGCAGGATATTTTCATCGAGGCTTTCGAGCGGCCCTTCACGCCAGACCAGTTTGCCGTCTTCCAGGAACGGCTCCTTGGTGTAACGGCTGAGGCCGTAACCGGCCACGGTGTTGACGTTTTCGTGCAGCAGACCGGCAGCCAACAGCTCGCGAATCAGGAACGACATGCCGCCTGCCGCCTGGAAGTGGTTGATATCGGCCTTACCGTTGGGGTAGACGTGACTCAGGGTCGGCACCACTTCCGACAGGTCGGCCATGTCCTGCCAGGTCAGTTGAATGCCCGCAGCCTGGGCAATGGCCGGCATGTGCAGCGTGTGGTTGGTCGAGCCGCCTGTCGCATGCAGCGCAACGATGGAATTGACCAGCGAGCGCTCGTCGACGATCTCGCCGATCGGCATGAAGCTGCCACTCTGCATGGTCAGACGCGTCACCTGGCGAGCCGCTTCGACGGTCAGTGCGTCACGCAAGGGTGTGTAGGGATTGACGAATGATGCACCCGGAAGGTGCATACCCATCACTTCCATCACCAACTGGTTGGTGTTGGCGGTGCCGTAGAAAGTGCAGGTTCCCGGACCGTGATACGACTTCATTTCCGAGTCGAGCAACTCTTCACGGGTGGCCTTGCCTTCCGCATACTTCTGCCGTACGTCGGCTTTTTCCTTGTTGGAGATGCCTGAAACCATCGGTCCGCCTGGCACGAAAATGGTCGGCAGATGACCGAACCGCAACGCGCCCATCATCAGGCCGGGCACGATCTTGTCGCAGATGCCCAGCATCATCGCGGCGTCGAACATGTTGTGCGACAGGGCAACCGCGGTAGACATTGCAATCACTTCACGGCTGGCAATGGCCAGCTCCATGCCCGGCTCGCCCTGGGTCACGCCATCGCACATGGCCGGCACACCGCCGGCAAACTGACCGACCGAACCAATGTCACGTAAAGCCTGTTTGATCTGGTTTGGGAAGTGTTCGTAGGGCTGATGCGCCGAGAGCATCTCGTTGTAGGAAGAGACGATGGCCACGTTGGCGGCGTTCATCAGACGCAGGCTTTGCTTGTCTTCCGGGCCGCAGGCAGCGACGCCGTGGGCAAAGTTGGCGCATTGGAGCTTGCCGCGCATCGGGCCATCGCTCGCTGCGCCGCGAATCAATTGAAGGTAGCGCTGACGGGTATCGCGACTGCGGGCGATGAGACGCTCGGTTACTTCAAGGACGCGGGGATGCATGTGATGAACTCCAGGCTAACGTCTAAGGTCACCCGTAAAGACGGCTCCGGTTTTCGAGCAGTGACTGCCAGGGAGCAAAACCCTGATCTCGATCAACTGGGAGTGCCTTTCAGGCTTGTAGTTGTAGATAAAACAAAATATTGCCACTAAAAAGGCTTGTTTTCTATTTCTATGAGAATAATCTTGTAATTCCAACAACAAATTCAGAAGGACGGCTGTATGACTCTTCGTATCGCAATCAACGGTTTTGGCCGAATCGGCCGCAACGTCCTACGCGCACTGTATACCCAAGGCTACCGTCAGGACCTGCAGGTCGTCGCCATCAACGATCTTGGCGACAGCGAAATGAACGCACACCTGCTGCGCTTCGACACCGTACACGGCCCTTTCAGCGGCACGGTCGAGTGTGACAAGGACAGCCTGACCGTCAATGGTGACCGTATTTCGGTCAGTGCCATCCGCAATCCGGCCGAGCTGCCGTGGAAAGCGCAGGACATCGACGTGGTGTTCGAATGCACCGGTCTGTTCACCAGCCGCGACAAGGCTGCTGCGCACCTCACCGCTGGCGCCCGCAAGGTGATTATCTCCGCGCCAGCCAGCGGTGCCGATGCCACCATCGTCTATGGTGTCAACCACGACACGCTGCGCCAATCGCACCAGATCATCTCCAGCGCCTCGTGCACCACCAACTGCCTGGCCCCGGTCGCTCAAGTGCTGCATCGCGAATTGGGTATCGAAAACGGCCTGATGACCACCATTCATGCCTACACCAACGACCAGAACCTGATCGATGTCTATCACACCGATCCGTACCGCGCCCGCTCGGCCACGCAGTCGATGATCCCGAGCAAGACCGGCGCTGCAGAAGCGGTAGGTCTGGTGCTGCCGGAGCTGGCAGGCAAACTGACCGGCATGGCTGTGCGTGTACCGGTCATCAACGTTTCGCTGGTCGACCTGACCGTGACCCTGAAGCGCGAAACCACCGTCGATGAAGTCAACGCGCTGATGAAAGAAGCCAGTCAGCACTCCAAAGTGCTCGGTTACAACACGCTGCCCCTGGTCTCCCACGACTTCAACCACAACCCGCTGTCGTCGATCTTCGACGCCAACCACACCAAGGTCAGCGGCAAGCTGCTCAAGGTACTGTCGTGGTACGACAACGAATGGGCGTTCTCCAATCGCATGCTCGACAACTGCCTGGCACTGCATAACGCGCAGTAACGGCGCAACTGCGCTGGAGCATGTGGCGCGAGAGATGACGCTCGCGACCATGCTCAGCGCATGGCAGATCGATGCACTGCGGTCGGTAAAACTGTGCAGGCATGAAAAAGCGCCCGGTGCTGTTAAGCTGGCCGGGCTCCCCGAACCTGCCTGTAGAGACCATGACGTACAAACCACCCGGTTCAAGACTTTCACGCCTTTTATACGGCATCCTCGCCTATACCGCGTTGGGCATAGGCATCGTTGCGATCTTCGTTCCCGGCCTGCCAACCACCGAGTTCATTCTGCTGGCTGCCTGGGCGGCAACACGCAGTTCGCCGCGGCTGAACGCCTGGCTGGAAAACCACCGGGTGTTCGGGCCGATACTGCACAACTGGCGTAACGGCCGACTGGTCGCGCGCAAGGCCAAGATCAGCGCAACCATCAGCATGCTTGTCTGTGCCGTGGTGATGCTGAGCCTGATCGGTCATGCCTGGTGGCTGTACCTGGCACTCACGGGGATGGCGCTGGGCAATCTATGGATCTGGTCGAGGCCGGAACCGGACAAGATCGACCGTTGAGCGCAGGCATACGGTGCGCGGCACCCTGCGCAAGGCTGAACCGTACGGTCGCGGTCAGTGTCTGACTGAGCACACTCACCCCTTGATGGAGTCACTTCATGTACGAGCCAGGCCATCTGCACCTCACCCACGTGGCGCTCCAACCGTCGGATATCAGCTATGACATCCACTTGCGCTACAACGTGGAGGAAGATCCCAAACAAGGCACGTCCATGCACTTCACCATGCAGGGCGAAATCAATGGCAAGTCGTTTGAAGAGCAATTCCAGCTTCCCCGTGACCTTGCCTTCAACTTCGCCCACGACGCGAGTCGCATCGCGATAAGGCACGGCTTGCCCAACTCGGCCGCACTGCCCATCGCCCAGCACAAGGACTACGACCGAATGTTCGCGGACATTCGCGACAAACTCCACGCCAAGTCAGGCGACCCGGTGAAGCCGGAGCATCTGGAGTAAGCCAGCGCTGTCGAGGCCGGAGAAGATCATCGTGCCCACGCGTGGGTATGCCGTTCTGGACGCTCTGCGTCCTCTCCTGAATGTGCGGGGCGTCGTGAATCCATGACGCGGAGCGTCACGAACGGCATTCCCACGCTGGAGCGTGAGGAACGATAGCCGTGCGCAAGAACACCAGCGGATTTCACCAAACCTGTCGCCACAAGGCATACTTGCCGCCTTCTCATTCGCGAACCGTCAACGCCTCATGCGCATCCATGTCAGCTTCATCGACCGCGTCGGTATCACCCAGGAAGTGCTGGCGATTCTGGGTGGACGCAATCTGAATCTGGATGCGGTGGAGATGGTGCCGCCCAACGTGTACATCGATGCGCCAACGCTCAGCCATCAGATGCTCGAAGAGCTCAAGGACGCGCTGTTTCGGGTCCGAGGCGTGGAAGCGATCACTGTGGTCGATATCCTTCCGGGGCAGCGTCGCCACCTGCAGCTGGACGCGTTGCTCGCCGCCATGACCGACCCGGTACTGGCACTCGACAGCGCTGGGCATGTGCTGCTGGCCAACCCGGCACTCATCGCGCTGATTGGCCGGGAGCCGGCGGGCGAGTCCATCGGTGAGCTGTTCAGCGACCCCAGCCTGCACGTCGCGTTGCTGGAAAACGGCTTTCGCCTGCCGCTGCGCGAGATCACCCTGAACGGTGAAGCGCTGCTGCTGGATGCCACGCCCATCACCGAAGCCGGCGCGCTGATTACCCTGTACCTGCCCAGCCGAATCGGCGAACGCCTGTCGGCATTGCACCATGATCACGCCGAAGGTTTCGACGCCCTGCTCGGCGAATCAGCCGCTATCCGCACCCTAAAGGCGCGAGCGCAACGGGTGGCGGCGCTGGACGCCCCACTGCTGATTCAGGGCGAGACCGGCACTGGCAAAGAGTTGGTCGCCCGGGCCTGTCATGCCAGCAGCGCTCGCCACGGCGAACCCTTCCTGGCTCTGAACTGCGCAGCGCTGCCGGAAAACCTCGCCGAAAGCGAACTGTTCGGCTATGCCCCGGGGGCCTTTACCGGAGCGCAACGCGGCGGCAAACCGGGGCTGATGGAACTGGCCAACCAGGGCAGCGTATTTCTCGATGAAATCGGCGAAATGTCACCCTATCTGCAGGCCAAACTGCTGCGTTTCCTAAACGATGGCAGCTTCCGGCGCGTCGGGGGCGATCGCGAAGTGCGGGTCAATGTGCGTATTCTCAGCGCCACCCACCGCGATCTGGAAAAAATGGTCAGCGAAGGCACCTTCCGTGAGGACCTGTTCTACCGCCTTAACGTCCTCAATCTGGAGGTTCCGCCGTTGCGCGAGCGCGGTCAGGACATTCTGTTGCTGGCCAGATACTTCATGGAGCAGGCCTGCGCACAGATTCAGCGCCCGGTTTGCAGGCTGGCACCCGGCACCTACCCTGCGCTGCTCGGCAACCGCTGGCCAGGCAATGTGCGGCAATTGCAAAACGTGATTTTTCGCGCGGCCGCCATCTGCGAACACACTCAAGTGGATATAGGTGACCTGGATATCGCCGGCACTGCCGTGGCTCGTCAGAACGACAGCTCGATAGACAGCCTCGAAAATGCCGTCGAAGCCTTTGAGCGGAATCTGCTGGAAAAGCTTTATGCGGACTACCCTTCCACTCGCCAACTGGCCAATCGCCTGCACACTTCGCACACCGCCATCGCTCATCGCCTTCGAAAATATGGAATTCCCGACAAGCGTTAGTCGCTTAATGTCGTGTCTCGAAAATATATTCCGAAAAGTTTCATTTAATAACTAATCTGCCGATAACGATCTGGTATCGTCCATAAACCTCTTATCATCCATTTGAATGGATGTCCGTAGTGTTATTACGGCCGTAATGGCAAAAAGGTCAGGTAGTACCGGGAAGTCATATGCCAACCTCGCCAGTGGACCGCCCGCTCGTCGACGCTCAGTCTCGCGCTGAAAAAATCGTCGAAACTCGCCGTCAGAAAATTCTTCTCAAGACCGGCGCACTGCAGGATGCAATTTTCAACAGCGCTTACTTCTCAAGCATCGCAACCGACGAACACGGCGTTATCCAGATATTCAATGTCGGCGCCGAACGTATGCTCGGTTATCACTCCGAGGACGTGGTCGACAAAATCACACCTGCGGACATCTCCGACCCCGCCGAGCTCATCATCCGCGCGGCAGCCCTCAGCCATGAACTCAACACGCCCATCACGCCGGGCTTCGAGGCGCTGGTGTTCAAGGCTTCGCGCGGCATTGAAGACATCTACGAACTGACCTACATCCGCAAGGATGGCAGCCGACTGTCGGCCATGGTCTCGGTCACGTCACTGCGCGACAGCGCCGAAACCATCATCGGTTATCTGCTGATCGGCACCGACAACACTGCACGCAAGCAGGAGGAAGAGGCTCAGGCCTTGCTCGATCAGCGCTTGCGGGACCAACAGTTCTATACCCGCTCGCTGATCGAGTCGAACATCGATGCGCTGATGATGACTGATCCGCAAGGCATCATTTCCGACGTCAACAAGCAGATGATGGCGCTGACCGGACGCACCCGCGACGAGTTGATCGGTGCGCCCTGCAAGAACTTCTTCACCGACCCGGCGAGCGCCGATGCCGCGATCAAGCGCGTGCTCAGCGAGCACAAGGTCAGTGATTACGAACTCACCGTGCGCGCCTATGACGGCACCGAAACCGTGGTGTCCTACAACGCTGCGACCTTTCATGACCGGGACCGCAAGCTCAAGGGTGTCTTCGCCGCAGCCCGCGACGTGACCGAGCGCAAGCGTTTCGAGCGGACGCTGGAAGAAAAGAATATCGAGCTGGAACACGCCAGCCACATGAAGTCCGAGTTTCTTGCCACCATGTCGCACGAGCTGCGCACGCCGCTCAACGCCGTGATCGGTTTCTCCGAGGCACTCAGGGACGGCATGGTCGGCGACATGACCGATGCCCAGCGACGCTATATCGGCGATATCTTCAACAGCGGCCAGCACCTGCTGTCGCTGATCAATGACATTCTTGACCTGTCCAAGGTCGAGGCCGGCATGATGACGCTGGAGCTCGAGTCGGTCGATCTGGACGAACTGCTGAGCAACAGCCTGCTGATCGTGCGCGAGCAAGCCGCCTTGCAACATATTCAGCTGAAGCTGGAAACAGAAGCCGACTTCGGTGTACTTGAGCTCGATCGGCGCAAGACCAAGCAGATCGTCTACAACCTGCTGGCCAACGCCGTGAAATTCAGCGAGCCCGGTGGCTGGGTGACGCTGGCGGTGCGTCTGGTACCGGCGTCCCAGGCAGGTCTTATCGACGGTGACTGGCCGACCTACGGGTTTGCGCTTCCATCCGGTGACTGTGAGCAGTTTCTGGAACTGAGTGTCAGCGATACCGGAATCGGCATCGCCCAGAGCGACATGAACAAGCTGTTCAAGGCGTTCAGCCAGATCGACAGTGGCCTGGCACGCAAATTCGAGGGCACCGGACTGGGTCTGGCGATGGTCAAGCAGCTTACCGAACTGCACGGCGGCTGCGTCGCAGTCGCCAGCGTGAAAGACCTCGGCGCACGCTTCGTGGTCTGGCTGCCCATCCGCTCACCTGAATCAGCGGAGGCACGATGGCCCAAATCCTGATCATTGAAGACAATGCGGCGAACATGCGTCTGGCAGAGCTGTTGCTGACCAGCGCCGGGCACGCTGTGCTGTCGGCCGTCGATGCCGAAAGCGGCCTGAAACTGGCTCGCGAGCGCCAGCCCGACCTGATCCTGATGGATATCCATCTGCCGGAAATGGACGGCCTGACCGCCACATCGCTGTTGAAGAAAGACGCCAGCACCGCTGCGATCCCGGTGATCGCACTGACCGCGATGGCCATGAAGGAAGACAAAGAGAAGATCCGCCTGGCGGGCTGCAACGCTTATGTCATCAAGCCGTTGCGCTACAAGGAGTTATACAGGGTCATCGACACACTGCTGGAAAAAAATCTGCCTCAACAGCCCATTACCTGAGCATTCGATATGACCCAGAGCGCCGCGACCATCCTGATTATCGATGACGATGTCCATGTCCGGGACCTGCTGGAGGTGCTCTTGCAGAACCAGGGTTATCGGACACTGACCGCGGAATCAGGCGAGCTGGCGCTGGCCATGATCAAACGACAGGCACCCGACCTTATCCTGCTGGACATCATGATGCCGGGCATGGACGGCTATGAGGTCGCCAGTCAGCTCAAGGCCGAAAAGAACACCGCCAATATACCGATCATCATGCTCTCGGCTCTCGACGACCAAAGCTCGCGTCTTTCAGGACTGGAAGCGGGTGCCGAGGAATACCTCAACAAGCCTGTGGACAGCGCCGAACTGTGGCTGCGCGTGCGTAATATGCTGCGCCTCAAGGCGTTCGGCGACTACCTGAAGAACCACAGCCTGATCCTCGAAGATCAATTGCAGCAGCGCACCATCGATCTCGAGCGTTTTCGCACGGTGATGGACGCTTCCGAAGACGCGATCTTCCTGATCAACCGCAATACCATGAGCCTCATCGAATTTAACCGCCGGGCCTGCCAGTTGCTGGGCTACACCGCCGAAGAGCTGTCACACAAGACGCCTGCCGAACTGGGCGAAACGTCCATGGAAAAGCTGGAGGTCGTGTACGACCGGATCATTGCCGGCAAAGGCCCCAGCGAGCCCTTGGAAACCCAGATTCGCGACAAGAGCGGCCGCGATGTCGAGGTGGAAATCCATCGTCAGGCTTACCGGACCGGCGAGGACTGGGTCATCGTCGGTATCGTGCGCGACATCACCCGGCGCAAGGAAAGCGACCAACGCCTGCTAACCATGGCCCACTACGACACGCTGACCGGCCTGCCCAATCGGGACCTGTTTTTTACCAGCCTGCAAATGGGCATGACCCAGGCGGCCATCAGTCGCTGGAAGCTGGCGGCATTGACGATCAATCTCGACGATTTCAAGAATATCAACGAAACCTGGGGGCATGTGCTGGGCGATGAGGTGCTGCTGGAAGTCAGCCGCCGACTGTCCAACTGCCTGAATGCCAGCGATACCCTTGGCCGCGTGGACGGCGATCAGTTCGCCATGATTCTGATGCTGCGTGACGGACAGGCGGGTACCCGGGAGACGCTAGAGCGTATCCGCAACGCATTGCGAGTGCCTTTCCACATAGAAGGCCAGAGCCTGGTCATGACCGCCAGCATCGGCATTGCCCTGTACCCGGAGGACGGCGAAGACTCGCGCGAACTGATCAGGCACGCCTACACCGCCATGAACAGCGCGCGAAAGATCGGGCCGGACAACTACCGGTTCTATACGCCACAGATGAACGCCGACGTTTCGGCCCGCCTGGACCTTGAGGCCGCGCTGCGCGAAGCGGTGAGCAACCAGGCCTTCGAAATCGTCTACCAACCCAAGCTGGACCTGAACAATGACCGCATATGCGGGCTTGAGGCGCTGTTGCGCTGGCCACGCCCTGGCCATCCAGGCATTTCGCCTGCGGTATTTGTCCCCGTACTGGAAAGCCTCGGCCTGATCGGTGAAGTCGGCAACTGGGTCGTCGACAGTGTCTGCGCGCAGATCGCGCGCTGGCAACGCTCCGGGCTGGGCTCGTTTCAGGTAGCGGTCAACGTTTCAGGGCAACAGATTTCCAACAGCAGCCTGGTCGCCGACATCCGCCAGGCACTCGAAAAACACAATGTTGCGCCGCACTGGCTTGAGGTCGAGCTGACAGAAAGTTCGTTGATGGAAAACACCGCGCACACCATCGCCACTCTCGGGGCGCTGCGGGCCAGTCGCGTGAGTATTTCCATCGACGATTTCGGCACCGGTTATTCAAGCCTGGCGTACCTGCGCCGCTTCCCTATCGACAAGCTTAAAATCGACATCGCATTTATTCGCGAAGTGACCAGCAACCCACAGGACGCGGCCATCGCCAGAGCCATCATCGAGCTGGCTCACAGCCTCGACCTGCTGGTGATCGCCGAGGGCGTGGAAACCCCGGAGCAACTGGCGTTCCTGCGCGAAAACCATTGCGATCAAATCCAGGGCTATCTGATCAGCAAGCCGCTGCCGCTTGACGAGCTCGAAACGTTTTTACGCTCACCGGCAAGCCGCGTCGGTTAACTGCCGACGCGCTACCGCTGTGTTTAGCGGTGATAGCCAGTGCTGGTCAGATGCAATCACTCCGACCTGAACGTAACGAAAACGCTCCACCGTAACGATTTCACTCCAAAACACCTCACTCCCTACGTATGAAGGCCTTGATCAGTCAGGTATTTTCGAATACCCGAAGACTGTAGCGATTTCGCTACAGCCAGAATCGACAGGCACATCTAGAAAACACACAACCCTTTGATTTAATTATAAAAATAAAACATGGCCGCTAAATTGCTACGTCATAACTCATATTGCTCGCGTGCTGCGCGAGCCCTGTTCTCCGAGGAGTTTGTATGAGCGATTTGCGATTCACCGTTGACCACGAATGGCTGCGTGCCGAAACCGACGGCAGCGTTACGGTCGGCATTACGCCCTACGCGCAGGAATCGCTGGGCGATGTGGTCTTCGTGCAGCTCCCGGAATTACAGGCCTACACTCAACACGCTGAAGTGTCGGTGGTGGAATCGGTGAAAGCTGCCAGCAGCATCAACATGCCGCTGGACGGTGAAGTCGTCGAGGTCAATTCCGCCCTCGACGCCACGCCCGAGCTGGTCAATGAAGATGCCCTCGGTGCGGGCTGGTTCTTTCGCTTCATTCCACAAGACGCCAACGCCATTCACGGCCTGCTGGATCAGGACGCCTACGACCGCCTGATCAAAGCCAACGCCGAAGCCTGAGGAGCACGCCATGACTGACCGTATTGAACTGACCACTGCCAACGAATTCATTGCCCGGCACATTGGCCCGCGTGCGGCCGACGAGCAGGCCATGCTGCAAACGCTGGGTTTCGATTCCATTGATGCGCTGAGCGAAAGTGTCATTCCGGAAAGCATCAAGGGCACCAGCGTTCTGAACCTGCCTGCCGGGCAGAGCGAAGCCGATGCGCTGGCGTCCATCAAGGCGATCGCCAGCAAGAACCAGTTGTTCAAGACCTACATCGGCCAGGGTTACTACAACACCCATACGCCAGCACCGATCCTGCGCAACCTGCTGGAAAACCCGGCCTGGTACACCGCTTACACACCCTATCAGCCAGAGATTTCCCAGGGCCGCCTGGAATCACTGCTCAATTTCCAGACACTGATCAGCGACCTCACCGGCCTGCCGATTGCCAACGCCTCTCTGCTCGACGAAGCCACCGCAGCCGCGGAGGCAATGACCTTTTGCAAACGCTTGAGCAAAAACAAGGCTAGCCAGCAGTTTTTCGCGTCCAGCCATTGCCACCCGCAGACCCTGGATGTGTTGCGTACTCGCGCCGAGCCTTTGGGCATCACCGTGGTCGTGGCCGATGAGCACGAGCTGGGCGATGTCAGCGATTACTTCGGCGCGCTGCTGCAATACCCGGCCAGCAATGGTGATGTGTTCGATTACCGCGAACTGGTCGAACGCTTCCACGCGGCCAACGCCCTGGTCGCCGTGGCTGCCGACCTGCTGGCCCTGACCCTGCTGACCCCGCCAGGCGAGTTCGGCGCTGACGTGGCAATCGGTAGCGCCCAGCGCTTCGGTGTGCCACTGGGCTTCGGTGGCCCGCATGCGGCCTACTTCTCGACCCGCGATGCGTTCAAGCGTGACATGCCGGGCCGTCTGGTCGGCGTGTCGGTGGACCGTCACGGCAAGCAGGCCCTGCGCCTGGCCATGCAGACCCGCGAACAGCATATTCGTCGCGAGAAGGCCACCAGCAACATCTGCACTGCACAGGTGCTGCTGGCCAACATCGCCAGCATGTACGCCGTCTACCATGGTCCGCGCGGCCTGACACAGATCGCCAATCGCGTTCACCAACTGACCGCGATTCTTGCCGAAGGTCTGAGCACGCTGGGCCTGAAGGCCGAGCAGGCATTTTTCTTCGACAGCCTGACCCTGCACACCGGCGGCAGAACCGCTGCACTGCATGCCGCCGCACGTGCCAGGCACATCAACCTGCGCGAAATCGATGACCAGCGTCTGGGTCTGTCCCTGGACGAGACCACCTCGCAGTCGGCAGTCGAAACCCTGTGGGCGATCTTCGCTGGCGAAGGCCAGAGCCTGCCGGACTTCGCCGCGCTGGCAGACAGCGTGCAGTCGCGCCTGCCGGCCGGGCTGCTGCGTCAGACGGCGATCCTCAGCCACCCGGTGTTCAACCGCTATCACTCGGAAACCGAACTGATGCGCTACCTGCGCAAGCTGGCCGACAAGGACCTGGCGCTGGATCGCACCATGATTCCGCTGGGCTCGTGCACCATGAAGCTCAACGCGGCCAGCGAAATGATCCCGGTGACCTGGGCCGAGTTCGGCAACCTGCACCCTTTTGCCCCGGCCGAGCAAAGCGCCGGTTATCAGCAACTGACCGATGAGCTGGAGGCCATGCTCTGTGCGGCCACCGGTTACGACGCGATCTCGCTGCAGCCGAACGCCGGCTCGCAGGGTGAATACGCCGGTCTGCTGGCTATCCGCGCCTATCACCAGAGCCGTGGCGACGAACATCGCGACATCTGCCTGATCCCTTCCTCGGCGCACGGCACCAACCCGGCGACCGCCAATATGGCCGGTATGCGCGTCGTGGTGACTGCCTGCGATGCACGCGGCAACGTCGACATCGAAGACCTGCGCGCCAAGGCCGTTCAGCATCGGGACCAGCTGGCGGCGATCATGATCACCTACCCGTCGACCCACGGCGTGTTCGAAGAAGGCATTCGCGAAATCTGCGGCATCGTTCATGACAACGGTGGCCAGGTCTACATCGATGGCGCAAACATGAACGCCATGGTTGGTCTTTGCGCACCGGGCAAGTTCGGCGGCGACGTGTCGCACCTCAACCTGCATAAGACATTCTGTATCCCCCATGGCGGTGGCGGCCCGGGCGTTGGCCCGATCGGCGTGAAATCCCATCTCGCCCCGTTCATGCCCGGCCATGCCCGCATGGAGCGCAAGGAAGGCGCAGTCTGCGCAGCACCGTTCGGCAGCGCCAGCATTCTGCCCATTACCTGGATGTACATCCGCATGATGGGCGGTGAGGGCCTCAAACGCGCTTCGCAACTGGCGATTCTCAACGCCAACTACATCTCGCGCCGTCTGGAGGAGCATTACCCGGTGCTCTACACCGGCAGCAACGGCCTGGTCGCCCACGAATGCATCCTCGACCTGCGCCCGATCAAGGACAGCAGCGGCATCAGCGTCGACGACGTGGCCAAGCGCCTGATCGACTTCGGCTTCCATGCCCCGACCATGTCGTTCCCAGTCGCCGGGACGCTGATGATCGAGCCGACCGAGAGTGAGTCCAGAGAAGAACTGGACCGCTTCTGCGATGCCATGATCAAGATCCGCGAGGAAATTCGCGCGGTTGAAAACGGCACCCTGGACAAGGATGACAACCCGCTGAAAAACGCGCCGCACACCGCTGCCGAAATCGTCGGCCAGTGGAGCCATCCTTACAGCCGCGAACAGGCGGTGTACCCGGTCGATTCGCTGATCGAGAACAAGTACTGGCCTCCGGTCGGTCGTGTCGACAACGTCTTCGGCGACCGCAATCTGGTCTGCGCCTGCCCGTCCATCGAGAACTATCAGGAAGCGTGACAGCCCCCGCCTGGCATTGCCTGATCGCGCTGCGCGCACAGGTAATGCCCATTGGCACGGCCCGCTCAACAAGGAATCGAACATGTCCACAGAATCACTGCTGACCACTCCCCTGCACGCCCTGCACCGCGAACTCGGCGCGAAGATGGTGCCCTTCGCCGGTTACGACATGCCTGTTCAATACCCGGCTGGCGTAATGAAAGAGCACCTGCACACCCGCGCTCAGGCCGGTCTGTTCGATGTTTCGCACATGGGCCAGATTCGCCTCACCGGTGCAGACGCCGCCAAGGCCCTGGAAGCCCTGGTGCCGGTGGACATCATTGACCTGCCGGTCGGGATGCAGCGTTACGCGATGTTCACCGATGAGAACGGCGGCATTCTCGATGACCTGATGGTTGCCAATCTCGGCAACGACCAGTTGATGCTGGTGGTCAACGCAGCCTGCAAGGATCAGGACCTGGCGCACTTGTGCAAGCACCTGGCCGGGCATTGCAAGATCGAACCGCTGTTTGAAGAACGCGCCCTGCTCGCGCTGCAAGGGCCGGCCGCTGTGACCGTGCTGGCACGCCTCGCCCCGGAAGTCGCCAAAATTACTTTCATGCAGTTCGCCAGCGTCACGCTGCTCGGCGTCAAATGCTACGTCAGTCGCTCGGGCTATACCGGCGAAGACGGCTATGAAATTTCAGTACCTGCCGAACAGGCTGAGGCCCTGGCGCGCCGCCTGCTGGAAGAGCCGGAAGTGGCCCCGATCGGCCTGGGCGCACGTGATTCGCTGCGACTGGAAGCCGGTCTGTGCCTGTACGGCCATGACATGGACACGCAGACCTCGCCGATCGAGGCCAGCCTGTTATGGGCCATTTCCAAAGTGCGTCGTGCCGACGGTGCGCGTGCAGGCGGCTTTCCTGGAGCCGAGCGAATCTTTGCCCAGCAACAGAACGGCGTTAGCAAGAAGCGAGTCGGCCTGCTCCCCCAAGAGCGCACGCCCGTGCGTGAAGGTACAGAGATCGTCGATGAACAAGACACTGTTATCGGTACGGTATGCAGCGGCGGTTTTGGCCCTTCGCTGGCTGGCCCGCTGGCCATGGGTTATCTGCCTAACGATTACACGGCGCTGAACACACCTGTGTGGGCGTTGGTGCGCGGCAAGAGAGTGCCCATGCTCGTCGCAAAAATGCCTTTCGTTGCGCAACGTTACTTCCGCGGTTAAATAGCGGCGTCAAAAAAACAGCAACACTTCGGTGTTGCTGTAGCACTGTTCCCCGCAGTGTTTCGTCAATGTTTCACCCGCATGAACAGCCTGTCATATATGCCAAAAATGCACCTATAAAGTGCAAAATGTTATGACAGACCGAACACCGTGCACGCTGCGCAAACACTGCGTTTATCAGGCCAAAGCCCCGGAAACAGGGTGCCAGGCAAGGGGGTTGTATTTGTAACGGGACTTGGCGTAGAGTTTCCGAACTGTGTTTGCATGGGTCGCTGAATCTGGACCTGGGCAGTAGCTCAAGGTTTGCTACAACCCGTTCTACGTTTCTTACTTCCTGCAACCAGCCCCAGTGCTCTTTCATGTGAAAGAGGCTGTAACCAATTCAAGTCAAGCGTCAAGGAAATAAGAAAATGGCTGAACGTCAGAGCGGTACCGTCAAGTGGTTCAACGACGAAAAAGGTTTTGGTTTTATCACTCCTGAGAGCGGGCCGGATCTGTTCGTACACTTCCGCGCCATTCAGGGTAACGGCTTCAAGAGCCTGAAAGAAGGTCAGAAAGTTACCTTCATTGCGGTGCAAGGCCAGAAAGGCATGCAGGCTGACGAAGTTCAAGCCGAAGGCTGATAACGACGCAACCACGCAAATACAAGAAAGCCTCTGGCAGCGATGCCAGGGGCTTTTTTGCATGCGGGATTTTCACGGCTGAGAAAGCGCCCATGAAAAAGCCGACCAGGGGGTCGGCTTTTTCAGTCCTGCCGGTGCATTACCCGGCACGGCGTAACAGAAGTATCCCGGCCAGCGCACAGGCTGCGGCAGGCAGCAGCACTGCCAGCAACGGCGGGAAGCCGAACAGCAGGCTCGATGGGCCGAGCAGGTCCTGAATGATGCGGAAAGTAAAGCCCACCACTACACCGGTGAACACGCGCTGCCCCAGCGTAACCGAGCGCAGCGGGCCGAAGATGAACGAGATTGCCATCAGCACCAACGCGACGGTCACCGCCGGTTGCAGGACCTTGGTCCAGAACGCCAGCCAGTAGCGGCCATTGCTCAAGCCCTGATCAGCCAGGTAATGCGCGTAGCTCCAGAGGCCGCTGATGGACAGCGACTCCGGCGGCATGATCACCGTGCTCAGCAGCTGCGGGCTCAATGCCACGTCCCAGCGCTCTACCGGCGTATTGACGACCTCGGTGCTGCCGTCATTGAAGTGCGTGGTGGCGACGTCCTTCAATTCCCAGTAATCGGTCTTGAAGTGGGCCTCTTTGGCAAAGCTGGACGTCAGCATGTGGCGCTGGTCGTCGAAACGATAACGCGTCACACCGAGCATCAGGCCATTGGGCTGTACCGTGTTGATGTGGATGAATTCATCGCCCTGGCGGTGCCATAGACCATGGCGGGCGCTCTGCGCATCACCTGAGCCCTGAGCCAGCGATCGCGCAGCCTGAGCCTGGTTCTCGGCATAGGGAGCAACGTACTCGCCGACCAGCACGCCTGCGATCATCAGCACCAGCATGGGCTTCATGACCGCCCAGACGATGCGCCCGATGGACACGCCCGCCGCTCGCATGATGGTCAGCTCGCTGCTGCTGGCCAGCGTGCCCAGACCGATCAGGCAACCGATCAGGGCGGCCATCGGCAAAGTGTCGTAGACGCGACGTGGCGCCGTCAGCATGACGTAGCTGAGGGCATCCGCCAGCGTGTAGGTGTCGCTGATATCGCCCATCTCGTCGATGAATGCGAACAGCGAGACCAGCCCCAGAATGATGCCCAGAACGGCGAGAATCGCCAGCAGGACGCTTTTGCCAATGTATCGATCAAGCTTGACCACGAGTCACCTCCGTGACGCTGCGACGACTCACCATCTTCAGACGCAGAGGCTCCCAATAGAACAACAGCAGGCCGATGGACAGGTAGATGGCATGCACCCACCACATCCCCAGGCTGAGTGGCAACTTGCCTTTCTCCAGCGAACTGCGCACCGAAATCAGAATGGCCAGGTACGACATATACAGCAGGATCGCCGGCAGCAGTTTCAAGTAACGGCCCTGACGCGGATTGACCCGTGACAGCGGAATGGCCATCAAGGTCACGATGAACACCGACAGCGGCAGCGAAATACGCCACTGCAACTCGGCCACTGAACGCGCGGCCGGGTTGCCGATCAGTTCGCTGGTCGGAATGGCTTCACGGTCGGTGATTTCCTCACTGATTTCCGGCTTGGGCAGCATCGCCCCATAGGTGTCGTACTTGATCACGCGATAATCGGCCGCCCCCGGATTGCCGTCATAGCGATAGCCGTTCTCGAGGATCAGGAAGCGACTGCCATTGGGGCGGACCTCCTGGTGGCCCTTCTCCGCGACCAGCACGGTGATGCCGTTGTCCTTGCTCTTGTCACTGGACATGCGCTTTTCCGAGATGAACACACCGGCCAGTTGCGAGCGGTCTTCCGACAGCTCCTTGGTATAGGTGATACGCGTACCGTCACGCAGCGCCTGAAAACGGCCCGGCACCAGCGTGTCGAACTCGGTCATGGCGTCCTGCTGATTGATCAACAGCGAAAACTGCGTAGCGCCCTGCGGAGCCAGGCTGAAGCTCAACCAGGCAACCAGCAGCCCGACCAGCGTGGCCGGCCCCATGGTGATGGCCAGCAGACGCTGCTGACTCATGCCGGTTGCGGCCAGCACGGTCATCTCGCTTTCCAGGTACAGGCGCCCGTACGCCATGAGGATGCCGAGGAACAGGCCCAGCGGCAGAATCACCTGCAGAAAGCCTGGCAGACGGAAGCCCATGATCAGAAACAGCACGCCAGGATCGAGCGCACCGGACGCAGCCTGCGCCAGGTACTTGATAAAGCGCCCGCTCATGATGAAGACCAGCAGTACGGCGCTGACCGCACTCAAGGTAAGCAGCACTTCTCGGGACAGATAACGGAAGACAATCAAACCAGACACTCCAGAGTTGTCAGGCTCAGGCAGCCAAACAGGGAAAATTTGTGAGCCACGGCAACCAGAGCTTCACGCCGAAAAAAGGCGTGGGCCTCAAAAAATATGCGGCATTATCCTGTGAATGTGTGTTTCTGTCACTGCGCACCGGGGATAGTTCGCACATAGACGCCAGACAGGCAGCTCTGCGGGGTTGTCAGCAGTCGTGCAGCGGGGTCAAACTGCAAGGCTTAGCGCAGGCATCGCCCCTGAAAACACTCAGGCCATGCCGCGTACGACATTCATATTGCGACTCTCATCGTCTATTCGGGGACCCCACATGGAATTGGTTGTTAAAAGCGTAAGCCCAGAAACCTTGAAAACCGCAACGCTGGTGGTCACCGTCGGTGAAAGCCGTGTATTGGCCGGTGCTGCCAGGACTGTGGACATCCTCAGCGGCGGAGCCGTTTCGCTGATCCTCAAGCGCGGCGATCTGGCCGGCAAGGTCGGCCAGAGCTTGCTGTTGCACAACCTGCCCAACATCAAGGCCGAGCGCGTCCTGCTGGTCGGCACTGGCAAGGAAGACGAGCTGTCGGACCGTCAGTTGAAAAAAATCGTCGGCGCAGCGCTCACCTGCCTCAAGGGCCTGGGCGGCACCGACGCAGCGATTGCGCTCGATGACCTGTCGGTGAAAAACCGCGACACCTATGGCATGGCTCGCCTGCTGGTCGAAGCCCTGGCCGACGGCGAATACGTCTTCGACCGCTTCAAGACCCAGAAAGCCGACGTTCGCGCCCTGAAGAAAATCACCCTGCTGACCGACAAGATCAAGGCGGCTGACGTCGAACGCGCTTCGACTCACGCTCAGGCAATCGCCACCGGCATGGCGCTGACCCGCGACCTCGGCAATCTGCCGCCGAACATCTGCCACCCGACCTACCTGGGCGAAGAAGCCAAGGCGCTGGGCAAGGCCCACAAGAACCTGAAAGTGGAAGTCCACGACGAGAAGAAACTGGCCGACCTGGGCATGGGTTCTTTCCTCGCGGTAGCGCAGGGCAGCGCCCAGCCGCCGCGCCTCATCGTCATGAACTACCAGGGTGGCAAAAAAGGCGACCAGCCTTTCGTGCTGGTCGGTAAAGGCATCACCTTCGACACCGGCGGCATCAGCATCAAGCCTGCCTCTGGCATGGACGAGATGAAGTTCGACATGTGCGGCGCAGCCAGTGTGTTCGGCACCCTGCGTGCGGTGCTCGAATTGAAGCTGCCGATCAATCTGGTGTGCATTCTGGCCTGTGCCGAAAACATGCCGAGCGGCACCGCGACACGTCCAGGCGACATCGTCACGACCATGAGCGGCCAGACCGTCGAAATCCTCAACACCGACGCCGAAGGCCGTCTGGTGCTGTGCGATGCACTGACCTACGCCGAGCGTTTCAAGCCGCAGGCGGTCATCGATATCGCAACCCTGACCGGCGCCTGCGTCGTTGCACTGGGCGGCCATACCTCCGGCCTGCTGGGCAATAACGACGCGCTGATCAATCAGTTGCTCGACGCGGGCAAACAGGCCGATGACCGTGCCTGGCAGCTGCCGTTGTTCGATGAGTATCAGGAGCAGCTCGACAGCCCGTTCGCCGACATCGCCAACATCGGTGGCCCGAAAGGCGGCACCATCACCGCGGCCTGCTTCCTGTCGCGCTTCACCAAGGCCTACCACTGGGCTCACCTGGACATCGCCGGCACTGCATGGCTGAGCGGCGGCAAGGAAAAAGGCGCCACCGGACGTCCTGTTCCGCTGCTGACCCAATACCTGCTCGACCGCGCCGGCGTATAAAAAGAGACCCTGGCGTATCGGCAGCACAGTCGATACGCCTCCGGTTCTGGAACCCACATGACTCAAGTCGACTTCTACATTTTGCCCAGCGCCGATCCTGCGGCCCGCCTGGACTTTGCCTGCAAGCTGACGGAAAAGGCCTGGCGCCTGGGTCACAAGGTCTATCTGCATTGCAGCGATGCTGCGCAGCGTGAGGACCTCGATGCCCGGCTCTGGCGTTTCAGAGGCGAAGTATTTCTACCCCATGGCGACGCCGAGAGCGATCACGATGCTGCCGTGGTACTGGGCCTGGGCGACGACTCGGGCGAACACAGCGACCTGCTGGTCAACCTCGACCTGAGCATTCCGGCCTTCTTCAAACGCTTCGCCCGCGTGGCCGAAGTCGTTGTCGAAGACCCGGCGATACGTCTTGCCGCACGCGAGAGTTTCCGCTCCTACCGCGAACAGGGCTATCCTCCGCAAGATCACCGACTGCAGCGCCTTTGAGGACACGATGGATACTTCAAAAAAAGCTGAATCCGCGCATTTGCTGAACGACCTCGAGTCGATCCGCCAATTGCTCGGCGATGACCCCGCACATTCTCCCCAGTCGAACGACGCCGCTCGTCCCGAAGGGCAGATTCCCCTGTTGTTCGATGTCGTCGGCGCTCGCCCCGACGCGGCGTATCAACAAGACTTCGACGAAGACGACATCCCGACGCTGACACCTGATGCCCATACAGCGCCCGCCCCGCAGGTGCAGCAGGCAGCCCAGCCGCAAGCGCTGCCCAACCCTGATGCGCTGCTGCATCTGGACAGCGAATTGCGCGCAGCCGCGCAATTGATCATGCAGGACGTGATCGACGACTTCGCCCCGCATATCGAAAACGAAATCAAGCGTCGGCTGGAGGCAAGGCTGGAGCGGTTGTTGGCGCAGCAGCAGAAGTGAGGGGTGGTCAGGAATCCGGAACACACGCGCGTAGAAATTCTGTCAGGGAGAGTTCAATGCGGTGCGGATCTCGGCTACCAATCGCATCATATCTGCCTTACGACCAATGCTGGTGAACTTGGCCCCCGTCAACCTCGTGCGTTTACCCACATCCCTATTAATTTCTCGCAACATGTCGGGAGAACGTGCGTGCTCCTGACGTTTAATAGCTAATTGCTCTCCAAATTCGTAATGGCTCGCATTTGATATACCCGTGAATTCTTCAAAGAATGATTGCTCCGCACGCTTGGCCGCCTGGATTTGATTACTCATTATTTGGTCGACGTTGTTCACTGCTTCTTCGAACCCTGTTTTGAAGTGGTCATTCATGAACGCGCTGACCGAATGGCTTGGCTCGTTTTTCACAACATCGTTAAGGCGTGACAATGCGCTTGGATTATTTCCGCCTGCCCAACGCTTTTTCAGATGCCAAGCGGCCTGCATGGCGATTGCGCTGTTCAATCTGGTGGACGCTTTGCCCAGTTCGTTTACGTCTGTGAAAGACAGGCGTTCAAGTATCTTTCCAATCATTTCGTCCGGCAGATTCTCAATGGTAACCGAGCTACGTGGCTTGAAGTGCATCCTCATGCGTGCAAGAAAGGGAGATGAAATATGCCCACCAGGATCACTTCGGTTAACCGGGTCCCCCTGACAATACGCATACGCATTCAAGCCTCCCCGCCCGCATGGGCTCAGGCTGTCCGGGCTATTGAACCGCATCAGTACCGGGTTGAAAGCACGATAGCCCTTACCCAACAGATAATGTCCGGTCACAGGGTCCGCGCGCTCACCGTTGAAACCGGAAAAGGGGCCGCCCTGCGCGCGATGACCATAGGGACTGTAAGCCAACGACTGGCGCTCTTGCCCGCTCACAGCCTCCAGAACACTGCCTTGCATGTCGGTGCCCAGCAGGTCCGCCCTGACACTGGAGCCTTCAGTTTTATATTCCGCCAGCAAACGGTCTTCACCGTGAAACACACGACGGCGCGTTGCGCCCTGTATCTCGACCGTCAAACGGTTCTTTTGATAGAACCGCGACACCGCTTCCTGTGCCTCGGGATCGACAACCGCAATCCGGTCCAGCGCGTCATAGCGATATCGGCACAGCACGCGTCTGGTTTCAGGCGTATCGTCCATGGCAGCGTCCGCCCTGCAAGTAAAGTCTGAATACCGATCATGCCGTCTGGCCGACACGCCGCCTACTGACAGAACTACCAGCTTGCAGCTTGCAGCTTGAAGCTCAAAGCTACTCCTGTGGCTTGTCGCTGGTCGTCAGGTCTATACTTACCGGTTTCCGAATCAATGCCACAGGTTCCCGCCGCGCATGGACAAGACTTACCAGCCGCACGCCATCGAAACTTCCTGGTACCAGACCTGGGAGTCCGAGAACTACTTCGCTCCGCAAGGCGTGGGTGACTCGTACACCATCATGATCCCGCCGCCGAACGTCACCGGCAGCCTGCACATGGGCCACGGTTTCAATAACGCGATCATGGATGCACTGATCCGTTTCCGTCGCATGCAGGGCCGCAATACGCTGTGGCAACCGGGCACCGACCACGCGGGTATCGCCACGCAGATGCTGGTCGAGCGTCGTCTCGAAGCGCAAGGCGTAAGCCGTCATGAACTGGGCCGCGAGAAGTTTCTGGACAAGATCTGGGAATGGAAAGCCGAGTCCGGCGGCAACATCAGCCGTCAGATCCGCCGCCTGGGCTCGTCCGTCGACTGGAGCCGCGAGCGCTTCACCATGGACGACGGCCTGTCCGAAGCGGTTAAGGAAGCTTTCGTGCGCCTGCATGAAGACGGCCTGATCTACCGTGGCAAGCGTCTGGTCAACTGGGACACCAAGCTGCACACCGCTATTTCTGATCTCGAAGTGGAGAACCACGACGAGAAGGGTCATTTGTGGAACCTGCGTTATCCACTGGCTGACGGCGCAAAGACCGCTGAAGGTCTGGATTACCTGATCGTAGCCACCACCCGCCCGGAAACCATGCTCGGTGATGCCGCCGTTGCGGTGAACCCGCAGGACGAGCGCTACAAGGCGCTGATCGGTAAGTTCGTCGAATTGCCTCTGGTAGGCCGCCTTATCCCGATCATCGCGGATGATTACTGTGATCCCGAGTTCGGCACCGGCTGCGTGAAAATCACCCCGGCCCACGATTTCAACGACTATGAAGTCGGCAAACGCCACAACCTGCCACTGCTGAACATTTTCGACAAGAATGCCAACGTATTGCCCGCCGCTCAGGTGTTCAACCTAGATGGCACGCTGAACGAAAGCGTCGACGGCAGCCTGCCCGCCGCCTACGCCGGGCTGGACCGCTTCGAGGCGCGCAAGCAGATAGTTGCCGCGTTCGACGCCGCCGGGTTGCTGGTCAGCGTTGATGATCACGCACTGAAGGTGCCGAAAGGCGACCGTTCCGGCACCATCATCGAACCGTGGCTGACCGATCAGTGGTACGTCTCCACCAAGCCGCTGGCCGAGCCTGCAATTGCCGCTGTCGAAGACGGCCGCATCGCGTTCGTGCCCAAGCAATACGAAAACATGTACTTCTCATGGATGCGCGACATCCAGGACTGGTGCATCAGCCGTCAGCTTTGGTGGGGCCACCGCATTCCGGCGTGGTACGACGAGTCCGGCAAGGTCTACGTCGGCCGCGACGAAGCCGAAGTCCGTGCCAAGAACAACCTTGGGCCGGAAGTCGCGCTGCAGCAGGACAACGACGTGCTGGACACCTGGTTCAGCTCGGGCCTGTGGACCTTCTCCACGCTCGGCTGGCCGGAAAAAACCAAGGCACTGGAAACCTTCCACTCCACCGACGTGCTGGTCACCGGCTTCGATATCATTTTCTTCTGGGTCGCCCGGATGATCATGCTCACCATGCACCTGGTGAAGAATGAGGACGGCACGCCGCAAGTCCCGTTCAAGACTGTCTATGTGCATGGTCTGGTGCGCGATGGCCAGGGCCAGAAGATGTCCAAGTCCAAGGGCAACGTGCTTGACCCGCTGGACATCGTCGACGGTATCGACCTCGAAACGCTGGTAGAGAAACGCACCAGTGGCCTGATGCAGCCGCAACTGGCGAAAAAGATCGAGAAGCAGACCCGCCAGGAGTTCGCCGACGGCATCGCCAGCTACGGCACCGATGCCCTGCGCTTTACCTTCTGCTCGCTGGCATCCACCGGTCGCGACATCAAGTTCGACATGGGCCGCGTCGAAGGCTACCGCAACTTCTGCAACAAGATCTGGAACGCAGCGCGCTACGTGCTGGACAAGGGCGAAGACTGCGGTCAGAACGGCGAAGCGGTCGAACTGTCGCTGGCTGATCGCTGGATCATCTCGCAGTTGCAACGCACCGAAGCCGAAGTGACCCGCCAGCTGGACCAGTTTCGCTTCGACCTCGCCGCCCAGGCGTTGTACGAGTTCATCTGGAACCAGTATTGCGACTGGTATCTGGAGCTGTCCAAACCCGTACTCTGGGACGAAACAGCGCCGGTCGAGCGTCAGCGCGGCACACGCCGCACGCTGGTTCGCGTTCTGGAAGTCGCGTTGCGTCTTGCGCACCCGTTCATGCCGTTCATCACCGAAGAAATCTGGCAGCGCCTCGCGCCGCTGGCCGGTGCGCAAGGCAAAACCATCATGCTGCAACCCTGGCCGGTGGCCAATGAAGCACGCATCGATCAGGCCGCCGAAGACGATATCGAATGGCTCAAGGGCCTGATGCTCGCCGTGCGTAACATCCGTGGCGAGATGAACATCGGTCCGGGCAAGCCGCTGCAACTGTTCCTCAAGAACGTCAGCGCCGAAGACCAGCGTCGTTTGAGCGAAAACGATTACCTGCTCAAGAAGCTCGCCAAGCTCGAATCCATGACCGTACTCACCGAAGGCGCAGAAGCACCGCTGTCCGCCACCGCGCTGGTCGGTGACATGGAAGTGCTGGTGCCGATGGCCGGGTTGATCGACAAAGGGGCCGAGCTGGCGCGCCTGGACAAGGAAATCCAGCGCCTGCAAGGCGAAGTGCAACGCGTCGGCGGCAAGCTGTCCAACGCCGCCTTCGTCGACAAGGCACCGCCTGAAGTCATCGCCAAGGAACGCGCCAAGCTGACCGAAGCCGAACAGGCGCTGGGCAAGCTGGCCGAGCAACACGCACGCATCGCCAGCCTGTAAGGTGGCCAGAAAAGCCAGCCCGATCATGGGCTGGCTTTTTGTTATCTGAACTTCTGTACTGACTTATTCGCGAGCAACGCGTACTACGCCAAAGGCGACGCTGCGCTTGCTCGCGAATAAGCCAGGCAACTCAACCTCACGGCTGACAATCGAATCCATGACCGATACCCGCAAACCACCGCGCAAGAAGCCTCAGCGGCCAGCCAAACCTGCTGCACCGCGTGAAAAGGCCACCTTGCACCCGCGCAATCGGCATCAGGGCCAGTACGACTTTGCGAAGCTGATCAAATCCAGCCCCGAGCTGGCAGCGTTCGTGATCCTCAATCCTTACGGCAAGGAAAGCATCGACTTCGCCAATCCGCAGGCGGTACGGGTGTTCAACCGCGCGCTGCTCAAAGCGTTCTATGGCATCGCTCATTGGGACATTCCGGCCGATTACCTGTGCCCGCCGATTCCGGGGCGTGCGGACTATCTGCACTTCCTTGCCGACCTGCTGGCCGAAGATAACGAAGGCGTGATACCACGCGGCGCCTCCATCAAGGCGCTGGACATCGGCACTGGCGCCAATTGCATCTACCCGTTGCTGGGGCATAGCGACTATGGCTGGCAGTTCGTGGGGTCGGACATCGACAGCACCGCCATCGCAGCAGCCACTACGATTGTGAAGGCTAACGGCCTCAGCAAGGCCATCAGCGTGCGCCAGCAGGGCAATCGCAAGCAGATCCTGCTCGGGCTGCTCGACAGCAGCGAACGCTTCCACGCCAGCCTCTGCAACCCGCCCTTCCATGCCTCGCTGGAAGAAGCGCAGCGTGGCAGCCAGCGCAAGTGGCGCGCGCTGGGCAAGGCTGATCCCAAGCGCAAGCTGCCGGTGCTCAATTTCGGCGGCCAGTCACAAGAGTTGTGGTGCGACGGCGGCGAGATCGGCTTCGTGACCCAACTGATCCAGGAAAGCGCCTTGCTGCCGAGCCAGGTGGCATGGTTCAGCACACTGGTGTCCAAGGCCTCCAACCTGCCGCCGATCCAGAGCGCCCTGAAAAAAGCCGGCGTGCTTGAAGTGAAGGTGGTGGAAATGGGCCAGGGCCAGAAGCAAAGCCGTTTTGTGGCCTGGACGTTTCTCGACAAGGCTCAACGCGCACAGTTTTGACTGGCATGCTGCGGACGCTCGGCGTCCGGTCCAGAGTATGCAGTGCGGCTCAGCGATGTGCCGCACAGCGTCACGAACGGCGGTCCCACGCGGAGCGTGAGAAACGATAGACGTCCGCAGAACCAAGCGCCCACAAAAAAGCCGTGCCCGGTTAACCGGTGCACGGCTTTTTCACAGCAAGCGGTTGCTTACTTGTTGATCGAGTCGGTCAGCACTTTGGCTGGAACGAACTTGATAACTTTCTTGGCAGCGATTTCGATGGCAGCGCCAGTCGAAGGGTTGCGGCCAGTGCGAGCCGGACGCTCTGCAACTTTCAGTTTGCCGATACCTGGCAAAGTGATTTCCACGCCGTTTTCCAATTGGTCGGCAACAATTTGGCCCAATTGCTCAAGAGCATTACGCGCGGTGGTTTTTGGCGCGTCGATAGCTTCAGCGATATCGGCGATCAATTGGTCTTTAGTAAGAGCCATGGTGGTGTTCCTTCCCTATCAAATTCATTTGGATTGCAGAGCGCAACGTCGGCCCGTGGCCAGGCAATGAACCTGGCCACCCGCTAGCAGCCACGATTAATCGCGAAAGTGTAGATACTGAAACCGGGTAATGGTTCGACCTACGTGTGCGCTAACTGCACGCTTGACGCGCTAAGTGCGCAAGACCGGGCAAAACTAGCACAGAGCCGGGCAAATATCCGCCTCTACCTATCCTTTTGGTCAGGTTTTAATGCTAATTGCACAAAAAACACCCAGCAAACACTCGCTGCTGGCGAAAACCAGCCCGTCCGGGGCCATCAGGCGCATGCGTGCGTTACACTGGGCATCTTGCAACGAGCTGCACGCTCTTCACCTTTTTCAGCCGAGAAGCCCATGCCGATCCGTCACTGCATCGTCCACCTGATCGAGAAGAAACCCGACGGTACGCCCGCTGTTCTCCATGCACGCGACTCCGAACTCGCTGAGTCCCAGGCCATCGAGAACATGCTGGCCGACCTCAACGAAAGCTACAACGCCAAACAGGGCAAGGCATGGGGCCTGTTCCATCCCGAGTCCGGTGCGCACCCTTTCAGCGGCTGGCTCAAAGAATATATCGACGGTGGCAGCGACTTCACGGCGTTCTCGAGGGTGGCTGTCGAGCATCTGCAAAAGCTCATGGAAGAATCCAATCTTTCAGTGGGTGGCCACGTGCTGTTCGCCCATTATCAGCAAGGCATGACCGACTACCTGGCCATCGCCCTGCTGCACCACAGCGAAGGCGTGGCAGTGAATGCCGAGCTGGACGTGACCCCGTCCCGACACCTGGACCTTGGCCAGTTGCACCTCGCTGCCCGGATCAATATTTCCGAATGGCAGAACAACAAGCAGTCCAAGCAATACATCTCGTTCATCAAGGGCAAGAACGGCAAGAAGGTTTCCGAGTACTTCCGCGACTTCATCGGTTGCCAGGAAGGCGTGGATGGGCCCGGTGAAACCCGTACCCTGCTCAAGGCATTCAGTGATTTCGTGGAAAGCGAAGACCTGCCGGAAGAATCGGCCCGCGAGAAGACCAAGACCCTGGTCGACTACGCCAGCAGTCAAAGCAAGATGGGCGAACCGATGGGCCTGGAGGAGCTGTCCGAACTCATCGACGAAGATCGTCCGCGCGCCTTCTATGATCACATTCGCAACAAGGATTACGGCCTGTCTCCGGAAATACCGGCGGATAAGCGCACCCTCAACCAGTTCCGCCGCTTCACCGGCCGCGCAGAGGGCCTGTCGATCAGTTTTGAAGCGCACCTGCTGGGCGACAAGATCGAATACGACGAAACCGCCGGCACCCTGATCATCAAAGGGCTGCCGACGCAGCTGACCGACCAGTTGAAGCGACGGTAACCGACATGCTGCTGCGCACCCTGAAGAAGTTTGCCCTGATCATGCTGGTGGTGGTGATTTATCAAAACTGGGGCAGGATCGAGAACTTCATCAACCCGCCCCCGGCAGACGTCGCACAGAGCTACAGCCAGGCAAAAGTGGTGATGTACGCCACCGACTGGTGCGGCTACTGCAAGCAGACCCGGCGTTTTCTGGACAGCAAGGGGATTGCGTATCAGGAGTTCGACATCGAGAAGTCGGAAGAAGGCCGCAAGGCGTATGAAGCGCTGGGCGGCAGAGGCATCCCGCTGATCGACGTCAACGGCACACTGATCCGGGGGTTTGACCCGGATCAGATACTGGCGGCATTGAAGTAGCCGCCAGACTATCGTGCCAATGCTCTGCGTTGTCCGTGCGACGTAGAGCATCGTTGAACCTCAGCGCTTCTCGATCCGATAACCCATTCTCGGGAAATGTACGTGCACGACGCCTGCACGCTCGTCCTCGCGGCGCAGGATCAGCTCTTCGCGGCCGCTAAATACCAGCTCGCCCTCAACTGCTTCGACGCCATAGTCGACTGCAGAAACCGCGACCTTGTCACCTGCCTTGAAGCCGTTTGGATCGACGATAGCTTCAGCGGGCAATGGCGCAGGCGTAGCGTTTCTGGCGATTTCGATGGCCTCTGCCGAGCTCAGGTCGCTGAACGTGCCATGACCAAAACCCAGAACGCGATCGAGCCAGGCCCTGACACTCGGATAATCATCGACAAAGGGTGCGGTGACCGGCGTCTGCTTGAGAAACCACAATGTGTGGGCGACCGAGAAATCGGCAATCGACGGTACGCCGAACAGGAAGTCACCGCCGTGCGAAAGTTGCAGCTCCAGGCGCGACATCAGCGTAGGCCATTGGTGTTTGACCTGTTCCACGGGCGGGCGCGACGCAGTGCCGCCGTTGAACAGCGTCGAACGGTCAGCCACAAACGCCTTGGCGGCGTCTGGCGGCACCTTGGCAAAGCGCACAGCCATTGATTCTGGCTGAAACACCAGGCTCACGGCGTGCATGAACAACACCGAATCGGCCCAGGCGGCCAGGCCGGCAACCGTAAATTCTTGCCCCTTTGGGTAAAACGCTGGCGACGCTTTTTCCTGCTCCAGACGCCGAGCCATGAGCGCCGTGTCACAGTAGATATCCGCACCGGCCTGCAATACCGGAGTCCTGCGGTAGCCGCCCGTCAATGCAGTCAGGTCAGGCTTGGGCATGATCGAAGGGATAGTCACCGAACGCCATGCAAGGCCTTTGAAACCCAGCATCAGACGGGCTTTTTCGGCGAACAGCGACGTGGGGTAGTGGTGAAGGATCAACTCGGACATGTTCAGCCTCTGTGCACGTGGGAAAAATACAGCTTAACCCGCACCACCCTGCCCGCACACAGCCTCAAACTGATGGGACGGCATCACGCTCATGGATCGATGACGTTGCGTAGCTGGCAGCCAACGCCTCTTTGGCGCTTTTTCTGAGCTTCTTGATCAGCCGCTCGTGACGCAACGCCTCGCCCTTACTGGGCCATTGTTCAACGTAGACCAGCGCCATCGCCGGACTCGAAGAGAAAAAGCGCGCGCCCTTGCCACTCTGGTGCGCAGCGAATCGCCGCTGCGGATCATCACTGATGCCACAGTACAGCGAGCCGTTGGCAGCGCGCACCAGATAGACAAACCAGGGTTTGCCGGCCACCTGTTCGGCAGTCAACGCACTCGAAGTGCTGGCGACCTCAGGCACGGCGGCTCTCTGAAAAGGTTTTCAGCCCCTTGAGCGCCTGAGCCCTCACGGCATTGCGCACCAAAGGCGTCCAGCCAAGCAACAGGCCCTTCAAACCCAGGGCCTGACGCGACCAGCGCCACATATCGAAATGATCACGATGCTCGCAGATCTTGCCATCACGAAACACAAAGCGAGCCTGAATATCGTTCACCACCGTGCGCTCGGTCTGACTGAACAGATACGTCGCCACCCAGTGTGCACTGCCAGTCTGGTCATCGGCCCGCACCTGATCGAAGACCACCGAGAAATTCTTTGCCCGGGAAGTCAGCATGCGCCACATATCGCCGACCTGAGCGCCGCGCAATTCACCAAAGGCAGGGTCGCTGAACAGTACGTCATCGGTGTAGCAGGCACTCATCGCCTCGGCATCGAGCTGCGCGAATGCCTCATAAAAGCGCGTGATCAGTGCGCTGTTGGCCTGACTTTGTTCTTCGTAGTTCATGCGTGCACATCCCTTGGCGAATTATCCGTGCACGATAAGCGGCGCTGCGGAAAATGGCGAGGGGTTGATGGCGCATCAGCCATCACTTTTACCTGTCCAGATAACGATTTCGCGCCGCACTGAACGCCTCCGAATTTTCAATCACCCAAGTCCATAGCGGAATCATTTGTACCAGCAGCCCCATGCCCAGGTCGGTCAACGAATATTCCACCCTGAGCGGCTTCTCATGGTAGTCGTGGCGGGTGATCAGCCCGTCCTGTTCAAGCTGGCGCAAGGTATGAGTGAGCATGCGCTGGGTGACACCGTGCAGCTTTCGGCGCAATTCGGCATGGCGCAAAGGGCTGCTGACGCCAAGAGCATGTACCACGCCCAGTGACCATCGGTTACCGGCGTGGCCGAGAATGTCGCGCTTGAGACCATCCTCATCATCGCTGAGCGCAGCACAGGCCGCTTCGGAGCGTTTGACCACTTCCTGCGCGTCCAGCCCGCCCGGTATCACCGATGTGCCTACTTTTTGTATGTCGACAGGCATGCCAGCATCTCTCCCGCCTGAATTGAAAGGCTGTCCAAAGGGGTCACCATGCAAGCCGATAACGCAAACGTCAAACAACGCATTCTGGTAATAGGTGCAGGAGAGCTTGGGCTCGCTGTGTTGCGAGGGCTGGTCGAGAAAGCCGGGGCACATGGCTTGAGCATTGCCGTGCTGCTACGCCAGAGCAGCTTGAGTACTCAGGCGCCTGCCAAGCGTGTGGAAATCGAAGAAGTCCGCGCGCTGGGCATTGCCATCGAAACAGCCGATCTGGCCGATGCCACCGTGGACGAACTTGCCGCTGTCATGGCGCGCTACGACACGGTAATCAGTTGTGTGGGGTTTGCCGCTGGCCGGGGCACTCAACGCAAACTGACGGATGCGGCGCTCAAGGCCGGCATAAAACGCTACCTGCCCTGGCAGTTCGGCGTTGACTACGACCTTATCGGCCGGGGCAGCCCTCAGGATCTGTTCGATGAGCAACTCGATGTGCGGGAAAAGCTGCGCGCCCAGCAGCGCACCGAATGGGTGATCGTTTCGACCGGCATGTTTACAAGCTTCCTGTTCGAGCCAGCGTTCGGTGTCGTCGATCTGCAAGGCGGGCGGATCAATGCGCTGGGCAGCCTCGATACTGCCGTCACAGTCACCACCGCACAGGACATTGGCAGGCTGACTGCTGCCATCGTGATGCACGAGCCGCGCATCGTGAATCAGGTGGTGTACACCGCTGGCGACACATTGACCTACGCCGGGCTGGCCGATGTTGTGGAGCGTGTGACGGGGCGCGACATCGAGCGGCACGTATGGAGCGTTGCGCAGTTGCAGGCCGAACTGACGGAAATGCCGGATGACAATCTGCGCAAATACCGGGCAGTCTTTGCCATGGGCCGAGGCGTGGCATGGGACGTCGCCAGTACCTACAACGCGAAATCAGGGCTGAGCGTCACCCGCGCCGAACAATGGGCACTGGCCAATCTGACTCAGACCTGAAGCAGCTCAAGCCTGGTCCGAATGACCAACAATCATCGAAAATCAAACCTTCTCGCTACTGACCTGCACCTGCAGCGCCCGACCGGCGCCCATGCCCGCGATGATGGCGCCCAGCCCGAGCACCGCGAAGATCCAGCCGATCGCGCTCCAGCTGCCGGTCATGTCATGCACCACGCCCACGGCAAACGGGCCGGTCGAGGCGATGGTATAGCCGACGCCTTGCGCCATGCTCGACAGGTTGGCGGCGACATGGGAGTCGCGCGAGCGCAGGACGATCAAGGCCAGCGCCAGACTGAACGTGCCGCCCTGCCCGACCCCCAGCAGAATCGCCCAGCCCCACAGCCCGCCAAGCGGCGCGTACAGGCAGCCAAACAGACCGGTCAGGGTCAGCGACATGACCAGCATGATCGCCAGGCGCTGATCCTTGCCGCGTGTGGCCAGATAAGGTACCGCCAGCGCGCTGATGACCTGCGCGATGATCGAGCCGGACAACAGCAGACCGGCCTGGGTCGGCGTCAGGCCGCGACCGATGAGGATCGACGGCAACCAGCCGAAGACGATGTACGACAGCGACGACTGCAGGCCCATGTACAGCGTGACCTGCCAGGCCAGCGGGTCACGCAACAGACCGCGGACCCGGTAGACATCGCGATGCGTGCCATGCACTTCACGCGCCTGCGGAAACCATAATGCGGCGGCAATCAGTGCCGGAACCAGCCAGAAACCCAGGCCAATCTGCCAACTGCCACCGACGTACTGACTCAGCGGCACCGTCGAACCGGCTGCAATCGCCGCGCCCAGGCACAAGGCCATGGTATAGACACCGGTCATGGCTCCGGCCTTGTGCGGGAAATCACGTTTGACGATACCCGGCAGCAACACGCCGATGATCCCGATGCTGGCACCCGCCAGCAGGCTGCCGGCAAACAGCCCGACCTGACCGAACAGGCTGCGCACTGCCAGGCCTGCGGCCAGTGTCAGAAGCACCACCATAACCACCCGTTCACTGCCAAACCGGCGGGCAAGGATCGGTGCCAGCGGCGCAAACAGGCCCAGACACAGGACCGGCAAGGTGGTCAGCAGTCCGGCTTCGGCAGCGGACATGCCCAGGCTGTCGGACACCGTGTCAAGCAGTGGCGCGATGCTGGACAGCGCCGGGCGCAGGTTGAGGGCGACCAGCACCAGGCCCAGCAGCAACAGCCAGGGGCGCTTCAAAGCGGAATGAGGTTGATCGGTATTCGGTTGGGGGCTGGGTTGAGCCTTGGCAGTCATCAGTTTCTCGGTCATCAGGTGTGTCGACCCTTTTCAGGGGGGCGGTATCCTGTTGGAGAATCATCGCGAATACAAGGTTCAGCTCAATTGCATACAACCCGCACCGCGACGGCCGGCACAAAAAAACCGGGCACATGGCCCGGTTTCCTTGTTCAGCAGAAGCCCACTCAGTGAATGATCTGACTGAGGAACAGCTTGGTACGGTCGCTCTGCGGGTTATCGAAGAAATCGTTCGGCGCAGCCTGTTCGACGATTTCGCCCTTGTCCATGAAGATCACCCGGTTTGCCACGGTACGGGCAAAGCCCATTTCGTGGGTCACGCACAACATGGTCATGCCTTCTTCAGCCAGGCCCACCATGGTGTCGAGCACTTCCTTGACCATTTCCGGATCAAGGGCCGACGTCGGTTCATCGAACAGCATGATTTTCGGCTTCATGCACAAGGCACGGGCGATCGCCACACGCTGCTGCTGACCACCGGAAAGCTGACCCGGAAACTTGTGGGCCTGCTCCGGAATCCGCACACGCTCCAGATAGTGCATGGCGATTTCTTCGGCTTTCTTCTTCGGCATCTTGCGCACCCACATCGGTGCCAAGGTGCAGTTCTGCAGGATGGTCAGGTGCGGGAACAGGTTGAAGTGCTGAAACACCATGCCGACTTCACGGCGGATGGTCTCGATTTGCTTGAGGTCCGAGGTCAGTTCGGTGCCATCGACAATGATGCGACCCTGCTGGTGCTCTTCCAGACGGTTGAGGCAGCGAATGGTGGTCGACTTGCCCGAGCCCGACGGGCCGCACAGCACGATACGTTCACCCTGGCGCACATTCAGGTTGATGTCCTTGAGTACATGGAACTGGCCGTACCACTTGTGTACGCCCTCCATGCGGATCATGCCTTCAGCGCCCAGAGGCTTATTGATAACTTCACTCATCACAAAACTCCTAACGCTTGTGGCCTGTGTCCAGCTTACGTTCCAAATGCATGGAATAGCGGGACATACCGAAACAGAAGATCCAGAACACCAGGGCCGCGAAGACGTAGCCTTCAGTGGCCATACCCAGCCATGCCGGGTCGGCGGTAGCCTGCTTGACGCTGTTGAGCAGGTCGAACAGGCCGATAATGATCACCAGGCTGGTGTCTTTGAACAAGGCAATGAACGTGTTGACGATGCCGGGAATGACCATCTTCAACGCCTGCGGCAGGATCACCAGACCCATGCTGCGCCAGTAACCCAGGCCCATGGCCGAGGCTGCTTCGTACTGGCCCTTGGGAATAGCCTGCATGCCGCCACGGACTACTTCAGCAATGTAAGCGGACTGGAACAGGATGACGCCGATCAGCGCACGCAGCAGCTTGTCGAAGTTCATGCCCTCTGGCATGAACAGCGGCAGCATCACCGACGACATGAACAGTACGGTGATCAGCGGCACGCCGCGCCAGAACTCGATGAACGTCACGCATACCACACGCACGGCCGGCATGTTGGAACGACGACCGAGCGCCAGCAGGATACCCAGCGGCAACGCACCGACGATACCCACGGTGGCGATCACCAGAGTCAGCATCAGACCGCCCCACTGGCTGGTCGGTACGTTGGTCAGACCGAACGCGCCGCCATGCAGCAGGTAGAACGCGACAACCGGGTAAATCACCAGGAAGGCAATGCCGTAGACAGCCTTGCGCGGAAACTTCGAAATGAACAGCGGCGCAGCACCGACGATCGCCAGAATGGCGGTCAGGTCGACCCTCCAGCGCAGTTCATTGGGGAAGTAGCCGTACATGAACTGACCGAAGCGCTGCTCGATGAACACCCAGCAGGCGCCCGCTTTGGTGCAGTCTGCCTTGGTCGTGCCGATCCAGTTGGCGTCCAGCAGGGACCAACTGATGATCGGCGGCACGACCAGATAGATCAGGTACAGCGAGAACAGGGTCAGCAGGGTGTTGATCCAGCTGGAGAACAGGTTCTGCCGCATCCACGCTACCGGGCCGAACACTTTGCCCGGTGGTGGCATATCAGGTTTGAAAGTATGAGTTGTCATGCGCTTTTCCTCACCGCTCGATCAGCGCAATGCGCTTGTTGTACCAGTTCATCAGCAGGGAAATGCTGATACTGATCGCCAGGTACACGCTCATGGTGATGGCAATGACTTCAATGGCCTGCCCGGTCTGGTTGAGCACCGTACCGGCAAACAGGGAAACCATTTCCGGGTAGCCGATGGCGGCTGCCAGCGAAGAGTTCTTCGCCAGGTTCAGGAACTGACTGGTCAGCGGCGGAATGATCACGCGCAGCGCCTGCGGGATGATCACCTTGCGCAGCGTCGGCCCAGGGCGCAGGCCCAATGAGCGAGCAGCTTCGGTCTGGCCATGGCTGACCGACTTGATGCCGGAGCGCACGATTTCGGCGATGAACGCCGCCGTATAGATAGTCAGTGCCAGGGTCAGGGAGATCAGTTCAGGGATCAGCACCCAGCCGCCCGAGAAGTTGAAGCCCTTCAGTTGTGGCAGTTCCCAATGCACCGGGCTGCCGAAGATCAGCACGCTCAGGCCAGGGATGACCAGCAGCAACGCCAGGCCGACCCAGAACTTGTGAAACGGCTGGCCGGTGGCTTCGAAGCGCTTGTTGGCCCAGCGCACCATCATGACGATGACGATCACGGCAACAACCAGACTGACCAGGAATGCCCAGGCGCCTTCGGCAGGCAATGCTCTGGGCATGTTGAGCCCGCGGCTGCTGACGAAGAACATGTCCAGATAGCCATGCGCCTGACGCGGACCAGGCAGCGTGAGGAATACGGCGGTGTACCAGAAAAGGATCTGCAGCAATGGCGGAATGTTGCGGAAGACTTCGACATACACGGTGGCCAGCTTGCTGATCATCCAGTTCGGAGACAGGCGAGCGACACCAATGACAAAGCCCAGCAAGGTCGCCAGGACAATACCGATAACCGACACCAGCAAAGTATTCAGCAGACCGATAACGAACACACGGGCATAGCTGTCCGCTTCGCTGTAGTCGATCAGGTGCTGAGCGATACCGAAACCGGCACTGTTCTCAAGAAAACCGAAACCCGAGGTGATACCACGGTGTTGCAGGTTGGTCTGGGTGTTATCGAAGATAAACCAGCCCAACGCGATCACCGCCACGACAGTGATGATCTGAAATAACCACGCGCGCACTTTCGGATCGCTCAGAGAGAGCTTTTGCTTGGGTGCGACGATTTGCTTTTCCATGAAATGCCCCAGGAAAAATCCAACAGAACAACGCCCGACAGGCTGGGAAGCCTGCCGGGCGCCGGGTCAATCAGCGAATAGGTGGAGCGTATTGAATGCCACCGGCATTCCAAAGAGCGTTCTGGCCACGCTTGATTTTCAGCGGGGTGCCTTCGCCCAGGTTGCGTTCGAACACTTCGCCGTAGTTGCCGACCTGCTTGACGATCTGCACGACCCAGTCTTTCGGCAGCTTGAGGTCCTGACCATAAGTACCGTCAGCACCCAGCATACGGGCTACGTCAGGGTTCTTGGTCGACTTGGCTTCAGCTTCAACGTTCTTGGAAGTGATTTTGGCTTCTTCGGCGTTGAGCATGGCGAACAGGGTCCAGCGAACGATCGAGAACCACTCTTCGTCGCCTTTACGCACGACAGGGCCCAGAGGCTCCTTGGAGATCACTTCAGGCAGAACGATGTAATCGTCCGGCTTGGCCAGCTTGCTGCGCTGTGCGTAGAGTTGCGACTGGTCGGAAGTCAGTACGTCGCAACGGCCGCCTTCCAGCGACTTGGCGCTTTCGTCGGAGGTGTCGAAGGTGATCGGGGTGTATTTCAGGCCGTTCGAGCGGAAGTAGTCGGAGACGTTCAGCTCGGTAGTGGTACCGGCCTGGATGCAGATGGTTGCACCGTCCAGTTCCTTGGCGCTGTTGACGCCCAGCTTGTTGTTTACCAGGAAGCCGATACCGTCGTAGTAAGTCACGCCGGTGAACACCAGGCCCATGCCCGCATCACGGGAGCTGGTCCAGGTGGTGTTACGCGAAAGGATGTCGATCTCGCCCGATTGCAGTGCAGTGAAGCGCTCCTTGGCGTTCAACTGGCTGAACTTGACCTTGGTGGCGTCGCCGAATACTGCGGCGGCTACTGCGCGGCAGACGTCAGCGTCGATACCGGTGATCTTGCCGGTGGAGTCGGGAACGGAAAACCCTGGCAGGCCATCGCTGACGCCGCACTGGATAAAACCTTTCTTCTTGATAGCGTCAAGGGTGGTACCGGCATTTGCAGCCCCGATCACACCAAATGCGGCCAAGGCAGTGACGACAGCCAGGGTGGATTTCAACATCTTCATTCAAAAACCTCCAGTTTGCTCTTTGTTGTGTAGGTGTCTCAGTCGCGTCGCACCTTTGTGAGGCGCTAATGACCCGTGCTGGCTTATTTTTGGGTCATGCGACGCTGGGCCTGAATGATGAATTGCCTGCAGGATCATCCCGTCATGCGTGTTCATCATTCAGAATCGGCCCCGTGGACTGAAACTCCATGATTTTCCCGGACCTGAGCGGTCCAGGTTGAATCGTGCCGCGAATCCTGACGCATGGACTCCCGAGCTGCTTTTCGATCGCTATAAGTAATAGCCTTATAGTGTTACCGAACGAGGTGAGCGACTCGGCTCCAGTCCTGCTGTAGCAAAGCCCGTACCAGCATGCTGGCTAAGTCGAATTAGCGACAGGTCAAGACAAAAACTTGTAACCTTGCGACATCTTCTTTCATTTTTAATCTAACCGCGCACCTTATTAATGCGCTCAAAAAGAGCCCACGCACACAAATGGAGCAGACATGAGCGATTCTCTGATCATCGAACCTTCCAGTCCCGCCGACGCCTGCGTTATCTGGCTGCATGGGCTGGGCGCTGACCGCTATGATTTTCTGCCGGTCGCCGAAGCACTGCAGGAGTCGTTGCGCAGCACCCGCTTCGTACTGCCTCAGGCGCCGACACGCGCTGTGACCGTCAATGGCGGCTATGCAATGCCCAGCTGGTATGACATCAAGTCCATGAGTTCAGAGGCCCGGGCCATTGACCATGATCAGATGGAGGCCTCGGCGCAGAAGGTGCTGGACCTGATCGAGCAGCAGCGCGACAGCGGCATCGACCCGGCGCGAATCTTCCTGGCCGGCTTCTCCCAAGGTGGCGCGGTGGTCTTGCACGCCGGCTACCGACGCTGGCAGGGCCCGTTGGGCGGCGTACTCGCGCTGTCCACTTATGCCCCCACATTCAGCAGCGAAATGACTCTATCGGCGAGTCAGCAACGCATCCCGGCCTACTGCCTGCATGGCAAGCATGACGCGGTCGTGCCTTATCCGATGGGCCGCGCCGTCTACGACCATCTCACCGCCCAGGGTGTAACCGTTGAATGGCAGGAATACCCAATGGAGCATCAAGTGTTACCGGAGGAAATTCGCGATATCGGCGTCTGGCTGGCTGAAAGGCTTCGCTGAAGCGCTCTTGACCCCTTGCGACGGACCGCTTTTGTAGCTCG
This sequence comes from Pseudomonas sp. PvP100, assembly GCF_017833055.1. Lineage (NCBI taxonomy): Bacteria > Pseudomonadati > Pseudomonadota > Gammaproteobacteria > Pseudomonadales > Pseudomonadaceae > Pseudomonas > Pseudomonas sp. PvP100. The sequence goes on along the minus strand of NZ_JAFIBO010000001.1, from coordinate 5,747,121 downwards.
CCATGGATGGCACTACGCCGAGCACGGTTCTTGCTTTACACTGCTCGGCGTACATTCCTTAACCAATTGATGAGATGACCGTGCTCAAAGCACTTAAAAAGATGTTCGGTAAGAGCGAGGCTGAGCAGCCTGCGCCTACTCCGATAACCTCTATTCCCGCCTCTCCCGCTGCCACAGGCGACACACCGGATCATGCTGTCCAGACTCAGGCTCTGGACACGACCAGCGAGCCCTCCAAAGCCAGAGCGCCGCGCACCGATAAGCCGAGGGCCGAGCGCCCGCGTCGCGAGCGTGTGACAAAACCGTCAGCGCCGGCCTGGAAGCTCGAAGATTTCGTCGTCGAACCCCAGGAGGGCAAGACCCGCTTCCACGATTTCAACCTCGCGCCTGAACTGATGCACGCGATTCAGGACCTGGGTTTCCCATACTGCACACCGATCCAGGCGGGCGTACTGGGCTTCACCCTCAAGGGCAAGGATGCGATCGGACGCGCCCAGACCGGCACCGGCAAGACCGCTGCGTTTCTGATCTCGATCATCGAGCAACTGACCCAGACGCCGCCGCCTGCTGAACGCTACATGGGTGAGCCGCGCGCGCTGATCATCGCTCCGACCCGCGAGCTGGTGGTACAGATCGCCAAGGACGCCGCCGACCTGACCAAGTACACCAACCTGAACGTCATGACGTTCGTCGGTGGCATGGACTTCGACAAGCAGCTCAAACAACTCGAAGCACGGCACTGCGACATCCTGGTCGCCACGCCAGGCCGCCTGCTGGACTTCAACCAGCGCGGCGAAGTGCATCTGGACATGGTCGAAGTGATGGTCCTCGACGAAGCCGACCGCATGCTGGACATGGGCTTCATCCCGCAGGTACGTCAGATCATCCGTCAGACGCCGCACAAGGGTGAGCGCCAGACCCTGCTGTTCTCTGCGACCTTCACCGAAGACGTGATGAACCTCGCCAAGCAGTGGACGACGGACCCGTCGATCGTCGAGATCGAATCGTTGAACGTTGCCAGTGACAACGTCGAACAGCATATCTATGCCGTCGCCGGTGCCGACAAGTACAAGCTGCTCTACAACCTGGTGACCGACAATGGTTGGGAACGGGTGATGGTCTTCGCCAACCGCAAGGACGAAGTCCGACGCATCGAAGAGCGTCTGGTGCGCGATGGCGTGAACGCGGCGCAGCTCTCAGGCGATGTGCCTCAGCACAAGCGCATCAAGACCCTTGAAGGCTTCCGCGAAGGCAAGATCCGCGTGCTGGTCGCCACCGATGTGGCCGGTCGCGGTATTCACATCGACGGCATCAGCCACGTGATCAACTTCACCCTGCCCGAAGTGCCGGACGATTACGTGCACCGCATCGGCCGTACCGGCCGCGCCGGCGCCGATGGCGTATCGATCAGTTTTGCCGGTGAGGATGACTCTTACCAGTTGCCCGCCATCGAGGAAAAACTGGGCCGCAAGATCAGCTGCGAGACGCCGCCGACTCATCTGCTCAGGGCCGTGGTGCGCAGCAATGCCTGATGCTTACTTCCAGCGATCAGCCGCTTGGTGATCGCTGTGACGACCTTCGACCCAGTGCGTACCTTCTGACGTGTTTTCACGCTTCCAGAACGGCGCGCGGGTCTTGAGGTAATCCATGACGAAGTCACAGGCTTCGAACGCTGCCTGACGGTGCGCGCTGGCAACGCCGACGAACACGATCGGCTCGCCAGGCTCCAGCGCCCCTACCCGATGCAGCACATCAACGCGCAGCAACGGCCAGCGCTGTTCGGCCTCGGCAATGATTTTTGCCAGTGCCTTCTCGGTCATCCCCGGATAATGCTCCAGAAACATGCCGGACACTTCACGCCCCTCATTGAAATCCCGAACATAGCCGACAAAACTGACCACCGCGCCGATGCCCAGGTTGGCAGCATGCAACGCGTTGACTTCAGTGCCTGGGTCGAAGGCTGCCGCCTGGACGCGAACGCTCATTATCAACCTCCGGTCACGGGCGGAAAAAACGCGACTTCATCACCATCGGACAAAGGCTCGCTCGGCTTGCACAGCTCTTGGTTGCGAGCGCACATCAGGTTCTGCTCGGCAAGCACCTGCCAGGCCTCACCGCGCTGCAGCAGCATCTGGCGCAACGCGTCCAGCGTGGCGAACTCGCCTTCGACAGACTCGTTGTCGAGGCCCAGGAGTTCACGGTAACGAGCGAAATACTGAACCTGAACCTTCATGAGGAAACCTGTGCCTGATCGGCAATGAAGTGGCCGCTCTTGCCGCCCAATTTTTCCAGCAGCCGAACCGACTCGATGACCATGCCGCGGTCTACCGCCTTGCACATATCGTAAATGGTCAGCGCAGCAACGCTGGCGGCCGTCAGGGCTTCCATTTCCACACCGGTCTGCCCGGCCAGCTTGCAGCTCGCGGTGATGCGCACGGCATCATCGCCCTCGGCGGCGAGGTGAACCTTGATGCTGGTGAGCATCAACGGATGGCAAAGCGGGATCAGATCGCTGGTTTTCTTCGCCGCCTGAATACCGGCGATACGCGCGACGGCAAACACGTCACCCTTGGGGTGACCACCGCTGACGATCATTTGCAGCGTCGTCGGCAGCATGCGCACGAAGGCTTCGGCCACCGCCTCACGGGACGTCACGGCTTTATCCGTGACATCAACCATATTGGCGCGACCCTGGGAATCGAGATGAGTGAGCACAACGTTACTCCTTGGCAGAAGCAAGAAGTGTGGCAGTTGCAAGCTGCAAGCTACAAGCTGAAAGTGCCCGGCGTTTTACACAGGTTTTAAAGCGTACGAAAATCCTGGCTTCTGCCCGGAGGGCGTAGGAGCGAACTTGTTCGCGAAGAGGGCTGTACATGCACAAATGATTTATCGCCCACAATATAGCCTTCGCGAACAAGTTCGCTCCTACGCCTTTCGGCCAGAAGCGAACTTGTGTGTGACGATAAGCTTGGCGCATGGGCGCGACAATCAAAAGCTGCAAGCGAGGGCTCTCGTACACCGAAGTCCCCCACTTGAAGCTTACAGCTGCTTTTCAGCTAAAGATGACTCTCCGCGTATTCGGCCAGTATCGAGCGCGGCACGCCTTGCAGGGTGATGTGCACGCCGTTCGGGAAGTCCTTGAAGCGCTCCGTCAGGTAGGTCAGCCCGGAACTGGTGGCTGACAGGTAAGGGGTGTCGATCTGCGCCAGGTTGCCCAGGCAGACCACTTTGGAACCGGCGCCGGCACGGGTGATGATGGTTTTCATCTGGTGCGGGGTCAGGTTCTGGCATTCATCGATCAGGATCAGGCTTTGCTGGAAGCTGCGACCTCGAATGTAGTTGAGGGATTTGAACTGCAACGGCACCTTGCTGAGGATGTAATCGACACTGCCATGGGTGTTTTCGTCATCCATGTGCAACGCTTCGAGGTTATCGGTGATCGCGCCGAGCCACGGCTCCATCTTCTCCGCCTCGGTACCGGGCAGGAAACCGATTTCCTGATCCAGACCCTGAACGCTGCGGGTAGCGATGATGCGCCGATAGCGCTTGGTGACCATGGTCTGCTCGATGGCAGCGGCCAGGGCCAGAATGGTTTTACCCGAGCCTGCGGCACCCGACAGGTTGACCAGATGAATATCCGGGTCGAGCAACGCAAACAGCGCCAGCCCCTGATAGATATCGCGCGGCTTCAGCCCCCAGGCCTCCTGATGCAGCAAAGGCTCCTGATGCATGTCCAGAATCAGCAGTTCGTCGTTCTTGACGCCCTTGATCCAGCCGACGAAACCCTGCTCATCGACAATGAACTCGTTGATATGAACCGCCGGCAGCATTTCAGTGAGCTGCACGCGGTGCCAGGTACGGCCGCGCTCCTGACGGGTGTCGACCTTGCTGACGCGGTCCCAGAACGAACCGGTCATGTCATGGTAGCCACGCGACAGCAGTGAAACGTCGTCGACCAGCTGGTCGGTGCTGTAATCCTCGGCAGCAATGCCGCAGGCGCGCGCCTTGAGGCGCATGTTGATGTCTTTGGTCACCAGCACGACGCTCAAGTCCTTGTTGCGCGCATGCAGGTCAATCAATTGGTTGATGATGATGTTGTCGTTCAGGTGCTCGGGCAGCAGGCTGTTGGGTTCCTCGCGCTTGCTCATCAAAATCGACAGGTAGCCCTTGAAGACGCCTGTTCCACGGTCGATGGGCACGCCCTTCTCGACTTCCTCCGGCGAAGCTTCGCCCAGGGTCTTGTCGATCAGGCGGATGGCCTGGCGGCATTCGGCAGCAACCGAATGTTTACCGGCCTTGAGTTTGTCCAGTTCCTCCAGAACCGTCATGGGGATGGCGACGTGGTGTTCTTCGAAGTTCAGCAGTGCGTTTGGATCATGAATCAATACGTTGGTATCGAGCACGTAAAGGATTGGCTGGTTGGTGGAAGGGGTGCGTCCGTGGTCATCCATACTCGCTCACCTTTGTAGAAGCCGGGCGACGCAGAACCACGACAGTACTGCGCCACGAAAAGGCCGCCGGATTCTCCCCTTCAGGCAGGGCAGAAATGTCGCTCAAGGTGGGTCTTGGAAGACGCCACCTGTGTTGCAGGTTTCGGCGGTCTGTATTCGTAATACAGCAAAAGGGATGACAGAAAAAAGCTCTTTGACAGTTTTTTGAAGTTTATTTCACAGCCTGACGAATAGGGCTTGGCGGACGTACCCGTCACGTTTAAAGTCGGAAGTCCGCCCACGCCGAATCTGCCTTCATTCCCCTTCCGGCGCAGCCTCGTCACTGCTCTGCAGCCCTTGTTCCTCGGGCGCTTCAGAGATATTTCGGCAATCGTCCCAGATCAACTCGCTTTGCGCGGTATTGGCCAGCAGCAATGGCAGCGCCGACTGTGCCTTGTTGGCCACGTCGTGAAATACCACCGTTCCTTTGCGCCAGAGCAGCATGAGGGTCAGTACACGGTCGCCCACCTGCTCCGCCGAAAGCCGCCCGGTGTCGTCTTCAGCGTCGATATTCCACAACGACACGCGCAAATGCTCGGCGCGGAAGAAGTCGCCGCTGTCGGCACGTCGATGGCCATAAGGTGGGCGAAACAGCGGCACGAAGTTGTCCGGCAACACCTGCTGAACCAGTGCCGCGCTGCGTCGTACCGAGTCCTGCCAGTCCAGCCACTGGCTGTGCGAGCGGTACTCCCAGCCCTGAATGCCCACACACTGCTGGCGATACAGCGCCTGCACACCTGCAACCGACGTGCTGTCGAGACGCTCCTGAAGACTCTTGCCCAGCACGAAGAAGGTGGCAGTCATTTTTTGCTGGCGCATGAAGTCGGCCAGCCAGTCGGTGCCACCGTCGGCAGGGCTCGGGCCACTTTCGAAGTTGAGCATGAACGTGCGATCCGGCATCTCGTCGCCGCTCATCTCATCGGAGTTGTAGCGCTCGATCTCGCTGCTGGTCTGCGGAAACAGGGCCGCCATGAACAGCAGCTCGTTCAGATAACGCTGGTGGAATGCGGCGCCGGGTCTGGCCCAGTTGGCATAGAACGAATCGTTCGATACCTGATATTCCTCGGCGCGCTGTCGCAACTGGTCCATGTCCTCGACCAGCACACAGAAATTGGCGTCCTGCTCGCAGCTCTTTTGCGCGTTCTGGTAGTTCTCCAGCAAGCGCAGCCACAGCCGATGACGAACCACATTCAACGACGGCACATTGACGAAGCGCAGGCCGAGGCGCTGCTTGAGGCCCTCTTCGTCGAGCTTTTCGCTCAGGTACAGCTCGTGGGCAAAGGCGAGGATCTCCGCACGCGACGCGACGTCGAACAACCCCGGCGTCTCGAGACGCTCAGGCCAGACGCTGCGGTCAATGGTGGCAATGACCGGCGCTGCCGCCTGCGCCTGAAGCCAGAACAGACCTGCACACACTGCTAAAACGATACGCAAACCCGATGCCCTCTCGATCAACCATTAACGTCATGACCAGCGCGCCACTATAGCTGATATGCGCCAGGCTTCTTATGTTGGCGCGCATACAAAGCCGCAGGCGCTACGACCATTACCAGCGAAGCGACCTCTATCGCCACCATAGCTGGAGTCGCAGGCTATCAGCCCCTAGAATCCCCGGACGATAAAAGGAGACGACTTCATGCTGATGGTGATTTCCCCGGCAAAAACCCTCGATTTCGAGACACCGCCTACGACCGGCCGCTTCACTCAGCCGCAGTACCTGGAGCATTCCCAGGAGCTGATCGACCAGTTGCGTGAACTGACGCCGGCGCAGATCAGCGAACTGATGCACCTGTCCGACAAGTTGGCCGGATTGAACGCGGCACGTTTTGGCAGTTGGAACCCGGAGTTCACCCTCGACAACGCCAAGCAGGCACTGCTGGCCTTCAAGGGTGATGTTTACACGGGCCTGGAAGCGGAAACGCTGAGCGAAGCGCAGCTTGACTACGCACAGGGCCACTTGCGCATGCTGTCAGGTCTTTACGGCCTGCTGCGCCCACTGGACCTGATGCAACCCTACCGCCTGGAAATGGGCACCCGGCTGGCCAACGCTCGCGGCAAGGACCTCTACGCCTTCTGGGGCACGCGGATCAGCGAATGGCTCAATGAAGCGTTGGCAGATCAGGGCGACGACCTGCTGCTCAACCTTGCCTCGACCGAATACTTCTCTGCCGTCAAACGTTCGTCGCTCAAGGCGCGGATCATCGACACCGAGTTCAAGGACTTCAAGAACGGCCAGTACAAGATCATCAGCTTCTATGCAAAAAAGGCCCGCGGCATGATGAGCCGCTTCGTTATAGAAGAGCGCATCAACGATCCCCAGGCATTACAAGCGTTCGATGTACAGAGCTACCGTTACAACCGCGAACAGTCGACCCCCGACAAGTTAGTGTTTTTGCGCAACGTCGCCGAAGACTAGCTGCTGTAACCGTCGTGTAACGGCGCGCTGTTACACGACCTGTCCTACGATCCAACAACGAATGACAACTTCATGACGCCAGCCAAACGTCAACTTTCAGACGGTTGACTCACGTGCGTTTTTTTCTAAAAAAAAAATCCACTTTTTTAAGTAGTGGCGTTTCAGCTTTTTGCAGTAGTGGCACTTTAATTACAACCCCGCCAAACCCCTTATAATTCGAGGCTTTTAAGAAAAAAGCCATCACCTCGATATTGTCCCCGTGACAAACCGGATACATCAAAATCTGCAAATCAGGACGAGTGGCCAGGAACTAAATGGGAATTGGTGCGCTCCTACATCCCGTAACAATTCTGGGCTGGCCTGTAAGAGATCACTTACAGGTCGCCTTGAAGAACGGGAAGTTACCGACAAGGAAGCCAGGCCCACATGACCCTGGCGTCAGGTACCAGAAATAAACTCACATCACTAGTTGATGTTGTAGACAGGCGAAGCGCCAGCCCGGTGCGACGCGCAGGATTCGAACAGGACGGCCCTGGCTAGCGCCAGCGGCAGGCTTACCGAGGTCCGCCGTCAATCGTCGAACAAGGAGTGGTTTACTGCATCCAAGGAGAGCAGGGCCCTGACCTAAAGGACAGGTTACTTGCCGCTTGCACATAGTGTCATTTGAGTTCGCCTTACTTGTTTTGGGCACTCACTCATTAAATATGCCTGCGTTAGTTCTACGGCGTTGTTAGCCGTAAGGGATAGCGCGTGACATCTGCTGGCCAAAATTAATATCCAGCCAATCTATGGCGTGAAAAATCGAGGAGAATACGATGCGTATCAGCATATTTGGTTTGGGTTATGTCGGTGCAGTCTGTGCCGGTTGCCTGTCTGCCCGCGGTCACGAAGTAGTGGGTGTGGATATTTCCAGCACCAAGATCGACCTGATCAACAACGGCAAATCACCTATCGTTGAACCGGGTCTGGAAGAGCTGTTGCAGAAAGGTATCAGTACCGGAAAACTGCGCGGCACTACCGACTTCGCCGAAGCCATTCGCGCCACCGATCTGTCGATGATCTGCGTCGGTACGCCGAGCAAGAAGAACGGCGATCTGGAACTGGATTACATTGAATCGGTGTGCCGCGAAATTGGTTATGTCCTGCGTGACAAAGCCACCCGCCACACTATCGTGGTTCGCAGTACCGTCCTGCCGGGCACTGTTGCCAACGTCGTTATCCCGATTCTGGAAGACTGCTCCGGCAAGAAAGCCGGTGTTGACTTCGGTGTCGCCGTCAACCCTGAGTTCCTGCGCGAAAGTACTGCGATCAAGGACTACGACCTGCCGCCAATGACCGTCATCGGCGAGTTCGACACAGCGTCGGGCGACGTTCTGCAATCGCTGTACGAAGAGCTCGATGCACCGATCATCCGCAAGGACATCGCCGTCGCCGAGATGATCAAGTACACCTGCAACGTGTGGCACGCCACCAAGGTTACTTTTGCCAACGAAATCGGCAACATTGCCAAGGCCGTCGGCGTCGATGGCCGTGAAGTGATGGACGTGGTCTGCCAGGACAAGGCGCTGAACCTGTCCCAGTACTACATGCGCCCTGGCTTCGCATTCGGCGGCTCCTGCCTGCCGAAAGACGTTCGCGCCCTGACTTACCGCGCCAGCAGCCTGGACGTTGAAGCGCCCCTGCTCAACTCGCTGATGCGCAGTAACACCTCGCAAGTGCAGAACGCTTTCGACATGGTTGCCAGCTACGACACCCGCAAGGTTGCACTGCTGGGTCTGAGCTTCAAGGCCGGCACTGACGATCTGCGTGAAAGCCCGCTGGTAGAGCTGGCCGAAATGCTGATCGGCAAGGGTTTCGACCTGAGCATCTTCGACAGCAACGTTGAATATGCACGCGTTCACGGTGCCAACAAGGACTACATCGAATCCAAGATTCCGCACGTTTCCTCGCTGCTGAACTCGGACTTCGACCAGGTCATCAATGACTCCGACGTCATCATCCTCGGCAACCGCGACGAGCGTTTCCGCGCCCTCGCCAACAAGACCCCTGAAGGCAAGCGCGTCATCGATCTGGTGGGCTTCATGGCCAACGCCACCAGCGAAGACGGTCGTGCCGAAGGTATCTGCTGGTAAATCAGCCGCAAGCCACAAGCGCCAGGCTCCAGGCCACAGGCTCAAGCAATGTGCTTGCAGCCTGGGGCTTGAGGCTCGCAACTGACTTAGGGATACGATTATGCAGAGGCTCAAGCACGGCCTGTTACAGGCCGCAGGTTGGCTGTTCTATTTAAGTTTACTCATGGGCCTTGCCGCGGCATTGCCTACCAGTATCTTCGACTCGCAGTCGAAGAACTTTATATTCCTGATTGGCGCCGTTGGTATCTGGCGCTACTCAATGGGGATCACGCACTTCGTACGCGGGATGATTTTCCTGTACATCGTTTACCCGCACTTGCGCCGCAAGGTTCGCAAGCTGGGCAGTGCAGCAGACCCGTCCCATGTGTTTCTGATGGTCACCAGCTTCCGTATCGACGCGCTGACCACCGCACAGGTCTACAACTCGGTTATCCGCGAAGCCATCGACTGCGGCCTGCCGACGACGATCGTCTGCTCGCTGGTGGAAATGTCCGATGAGCTTCTGGTCAAGAGCATGTGGGCCAAGTTCAATCCGCCAGAGCGCGTCAAGCTGGACTTCGTACGCATTCCGGGCACCGGCAAGCGCGATGGTCTGGCCTATGGCTTCCGTGCCATCTCGCGTCACTTGCCCGACAGCCGCGCCGTGGTTGCGGTGATCGACGGCGACACGGTGCTCAACGAAGGTGTGGTCGCCAAGACCGTGCCGTGGTTCCAGCTGTTCGACAACGTCGGCGGCCTGACCACCAACGAGTTCTGTGAAGTGCGTGGCGGCTACATCATGAGCGAGTGGCACAAGCTGCGTTTCGCTCAGCGTCACATCAACATGTGCTCGATGGCCCTGTCCAAACGCGTGTTGACCATGACCGGTCGCATGTCGGTGTTCCGCGCAACCGTGGTAACCGACCCCGAGTTCATTGCCGACGTGGAAAGCGACTCGCTCAATCACTGGCGTCTGGGCACCTTCCGCTTCCTGACCGGCGACGACAAGTCCAGCTGGTTCAGCCTGATGCGCCTGGGTTACGACACGTTCTACGTGCCGGACGCAGCGATCAATACCGTGGAACACCCGCCCGAGAAGAGCTTCCTGAAAGCCAGCCGCAAGCTGATGTATCGCTGGTACGGCAACAACCTGCGTCAGAACTCGCGTGCACTGGGTCTGGGCGTACGTCGCCTGGGGATCTTCACCAGCATCGTGCTGTTCGACCAGCGTGTGTCGATGTGGACCTCCATTCTCGGTCTGACCGTCGCACTGATCGCCAGCTTCAAGTATGGCGGCGCGTTCCTGTTGATGTATCTGCTGTGGATCGGCATGACCCGTCTGATCCTCACCCTGCTGCTGTCCCTGTCGGGACACAGGATCGGGCCTGCCTACCCGATCATTCTCTATTACAACCAGATCGTCGGCGCGCTGATGAAGATCTATGTCTTCTTCCGCCTGGACCGCCAGTCCTGGACTCGCCAGGACACCAAACTAAGCCGCGACATGGCCAGCTTTCAGGGCTGGTTCAACACGTGGTCGTCCCGAACCATGACCTTCTCGGCTGGCACCATCTTCGTCGCTGTGCTGTTGACGATGGTTTGACCGGGCCAACGGATTAATTGCTTAAGTAGGAAAAATAGCCATGAATACAGCCGTGAATGCGAACGTCGTACATGAATCCGAAGCCCAGCGCCAACACGCCCGGATCAAGATCCCTGCCAAGCTGCGCCTGCTGAATGATCAGCCTAACGCGCCACTGGTACGTGTCGAAGACCTGTCGGCCGGCGGCCTGAGCTTCGTTGCTCCGTCCGGGCAGAAATTCAGCGAAGGTCAGATCGTCAAGGGACGCCTGCAATTCATCATCGACAACCTTGGCCTGGCCATGGACGTCGACCTGCAAGTGCGCTCGATCGACAACGCCAGCAACCGCATCGGTTGCCAGTTCCAGAACCTGGAACCGCAGGACATTGCGACCCTGCGCCACCTGATCACCTCGCACCTGTCCGGCGAAGTCGTGACCCTGGGCGAAGTGCTGGCCACGCTGCAGCGCGACAACTTCACCAAGGCACGCAAGGTCAAGGGCAAGGACAGCGGCATGAGCGCCATGGGTCGCCTGCGCGCTGTGACCTTCAGCCTGGGCGTGTTCATTGTCGGTCTGGCCGCCTTCGGTTTTATCTTCAAGACGATCTACGGCCTGTACTTCGTCAGCCATGCATCGGCTGGTCTGGTCACCATTCCAAGCATGGATGTGACCATGCCACGTGAGGGTACCGTGCAAAGCCTGGTCGCCCAGAACGGCGAAGCCGCCAAAGGCGCACCACTGGCGTCCTTCAACACCAGCATGCTGGAAATGCTCAAGGGCAGCCTGACCGGTGAAGACCTGCAGCCAGCCAAGATCGAAGAGCTGTACGGCAAGCAGATGAGCGGCACCATGACCAGCCCGTGCGATTGCGTCGTGGCTCGCCAGCTGGTTGCCGACGGTCAGTTCGCGTCCAAAGGTCAGGTGATCTTCCAACTGGTGCCACGCAACGCGCCGGCTACCGTTGAAGCACGCTTCACTTATCGCCAGTTCAACGACGTCAAGCCAGGCACACGTGTCAGCTTCCAGATCGCTGGCGAAGACAAACTGCGTACCGGTCAGATCGTCAGCAGCACCAACCTGAGCGACGCCGACCTGTCCACCGACATCCGCGTGCAGATCAAGCCTGACGAAAGCCTGAGCAGCTCGCTTGCCGGTCGCCCTGTCGAAGTGGTCAGCGATCGCGGCCCGTCCGTGAACTGGCTGATCGATAAAGCCATGGCTGCGGGTCTGTAACCATGAACAGCCCACTACGACGCCTGTCGACCCCCACGCTATTGAGCCTCGCCGTCGCGCTCGGCCTGAGCGGCTGTGCCGGCCTGCCTGATCAACGCCTTGCCAATGAAGCCCTGAAAAACGGCGACACGGCATTGGCGGAGCAGAACTATCGGCAGCTGGCGGACCTGGGCTATAGCGACGCACAAGTCGGCCTGGCTGATATTCAGGTCGCGACTCGCGACCCGGCTCAGCTCAAGCAGGCCGAAGCGACCTACCGCGCTGCCGCGCAGACCTCCCCCCGGGCGCAGTCGCGTCTGGGCCGTCTGCTGGCTGCCAAGCCCGACGCTACCGAAGCCGAACACCGCGAAGCCGAAGGCCTGCTGAAAAAGGCCTTCGCCAATGGCGAATCCGGCACGCTGATCCCGCTGGCGATGCTTTATCTGCAATACCCGCACACCTTCCCTGAAGTGAATGCGCAGCAGAAGATCAGTGAGTGGCGCGCCGCCGGTTATCCGGAAGCAGGTCTGGCTCAAGTGCTGCTGTATCGCACCCAAGGCACTTATGCTCAACACCTCGATGAAGTCGAGAGCATCTGCAAACAGGCGCTGTCGGCCACCGATATCTGCTACGTCGAACTGGCCACTGTCTACCAGACACGCGGCCAGGCCGAGCAACGCACGGCCTTGATCGAAAAGCTCAAGAGCGAATACGCTGCTGGCCGCGTCAATGCACAACGAGTGGACAGCGTCGCGCGCGTACTGGGTGACTCCACCATCGGTACGCCGGACGAAAAGACCGCTCAGCAATTGCTGGAAAGCGTTGCGCCGGGCTACCCGGTCTCGTGGGTCACGCTGGCCAAACTGCTTTACGACTTCCCCGAACTGGGCGACGTCAACAAGATGATGGAATACCTGAACAACGGCCGCGCGGCGGACCAGCCTCGCGCCGAACTGCTGCTTGGCCGCCTGTACTACGAAGGCAAATGGGTCACGCCCGATGCCGTCAAGGCCGAGGAGCACCTGAAGAAAGCCACCGCAACGGAAATCTCTGCCCATTACTACCTGGGTCAGATCTACCGCCGCGGCTACCTGGGCCAGGTCTACTCGCAAAAAGCCGTAGACGAGCTGCTGACTGCAGCCCGTGGTGGCCAGAACAGCGCCGACTTCGCCCTTGCGCAACTGTTCTCGCAGGGCAAGGGCACTATGCCCGACCCGGTCAACGCCTGGGTGTTCGCGCAACTGGCGCTGGCCAGTCAGACCCCGCAAGCGACCGAGCTTGCCGAGGCCCTCAACACACAACTGCCGCCTGAAAAGCTCGCCACCGCCAAAGACCTGTTGGCACGCGAGCAAAAAGTCCGGGGCGCTAACGCCACTCAGAACGCGATGGCATTGCAGGCCCTGCAAGAAGAAAAAGACGGTGAGGAAGCATTATGAAGTTGAATCCCCTGATGGCCGCCGGCATGGGCCTTGGCTTCACCCTGTTGTGGGCCTGCCCGACGCTGGCAGCGCTGACCGAACAACCGCAAAATTTCGGTATCGAAATCAAAGCCACGGCGCAGGCCGAGGATGATCGCGATCTGGGCACCCGTTCGGGCGGCGACGTCAACGGTGTGGGCCTGGACCTGCGTCCCTGGGTCTATGGCGAACGCGGCGACTGGAGCGGTTACGCGATGGGCCAGGTGGTCACCGCCACCGACATCATTCAGACCGACCCGCTGGAGCAGAGCAACAGCGACGGCAGCGGCACGCAGACCTCGCGCGGCACCGCCAGCGAGCGCGAAACCGACAAGACCTACGCGGCACTGCGTGAATTCTGGATCGGCTACAGCGGTTTCACGCCCTACCCTGGCGAGATCCTGAAAATCGGTCGTCAGCGTCTGCGCAACGACGACGGTCAATGGCATGACACCAACATCGAGGCCATCAACTGGTCATTCGATACCACACTGTTGCGCGCTGAACTGGGTGCTGCCCAGCGTTTCAGCGAGTACCGCACCGACCTGACCGAACTGGCACCTGACGACGAAGATCGCAAGCACCTGTTCGGCTCGGTCAGCTATCAGTGGACACCGGGCAACTGGGCCGGCATCCGCGCTCACCACAGTGCTGACGACGGTAAGCTCAAGTCCCAGGGCCAGGTGCTGGATGATCTGGACAAGACTTCCAATGGCGATCTGACTTGGGTCGGCCTGCAGGCTGACAGCGATGCCTACAACTATCGCAGCAACACCAATCAGCTCAACTACTGGGGCAGCCTGACCTGGCTGAACGGAACGCGCGACGAAATCGGCGTGACCTCCGCCCCCAACGACCAGTTCATCGCCGGCGAAAAGAACAGCCGTGACATGAACGGCTGGGCCACCGACCTGGGCCTGCGTCTGCGTCTGGACCCGCAATGGCAAGTCGGCGCCGCCTACTCGCGCGCCAGCAAAGACTACGTCCAGAACGGTCTGGAAAGTAACCGCTCCAACTGGACCGGCACGCGTTCGCGCATCCATCGCTTCGGTGAAGCCTTCCAGGGCGAAATGGCCAACGTGGAAACCGGCTCGCTGTTCGCCTCCTGGCAGATGAACGAGGAATACGACGCGTCGCTGATCTACCACAAGTTCCGTCGCGTGGACGGCAACACCGGTATCGGTGGCTCGGGCATCAATGCGGTGAACGACAATCAGGACGGTACCTTCAGCTCGCTGCCACTGGAAGACGGCAGCAAGGACCTGGGTCAGGAAATGGACCTGGTCGTGACCAAGTACTTCAAGCAAGGCCTGCTGCCCGCCTCGTTGAGCCAGTCGTTCGATGAACCTTCGGCACTGGTGCGCCTGCGCGCAGGTGTCTTCAAGCCAGGCGACGCGTATCAGAGCAACGTGGACAGCTACATGCACCGCGCTGTTGTCGACGTCATCTGGCGCTTCTGATGCGAACCGCCAAAGGAGTGCCAGAGATGAACAGTCATACAAGCAACGGGCGTAGCCGGCACTGGCCGCACGCCCTGCTCGAAAGCGCACTGCTGACCAGCGCCCTGCTGATGGCCAGCGGTGTGGCGCTGGCCAACGCGCCTGTCGTACCCGACGCACAGAAGGCGCTGGTCAAGGAATTGCATCAGGCCAAGACCTACACCATCACCAGCCCGCCGACCGCGCCGCTGGAAATGGCCAAGCCGGTGTTGCCCGACCTCAAGGGCTACACCGCCGAAGCCGCCTTGAAAAAGATCGTGCGCAACAAGCCGGGCAAGGTCACTGTTTCGCGGATGATGGAAGAAACCGGCCTGAAGGAATTCATCGGCGGTGACAACAAGATGGCCGAATGGGTGAACCGTCAGCGCGGTATCCCGCAAGCGATCATGATTTCCGACGGCTACGTGAACCTGCAGGACCTGGCCAAGAAGGTGCCCAAGCAGTTCCTCAACGAGGTCTCGCCAGGTGTCTACGTGGCGCGCTTGCCGATCCTGATCAAGGAAACCGGGACCTTCGAGATCGACAGCAAGACCAAGGAATTGCGTCTGTCTCAGGAAAAGGGCTCGTTCATCGTCAGTGAAGGCAAGATGCTGATCACTCACACTCAGGTCAATGGCTGGAGTGAAACCCGCAACAGCCTGGCGACCTATCGCAAGCCTGACGAGTTTCGCCCTTTCCTGCTGACTTGGGGTGGCTCGGAAACCTGGATCGCCAATACCAAAATGGCGAGCCTGGGTTACGACCAGAGCAAGTCCTACGGCATCAGTATTTCCCAGTACACGCCCAACACCGCGAAGGTGCTCAAGCGTCCCGAACCGACGGGCTGGATCATCGATTCAGAGTTCTCGGACATGTGGTACGGCTTCTACTGCTATGAAACCCGCGACTTCGTGGTCAAGGGCAACACCTACCGCGACAACATCATTTACGGCATTGACCCGCACGACCGCTCGCACGGTCTGATCATCGCCGAAAACGACGTTTACGGGACCAAAAAGAAGCACGGGATCATCATTTCCCGGGAAGTGGACAACAGCTTCATCTTCCGCAACAAGAGCCACAACAACAAATTGTCCGGCGTGGTTCTGGACCGTAACAGCGTCGGCAACATCGTCGCCTACAACGAGATTTACCAGAACCACACCGACGGCATCACCCTGTACGAAAGCGGCAACAACCTGCTGTGGGGCAATCGCGTGATCGCCAACCGCCGCCACGGTATCCGCGTACGTAACAGTGTGAACATCAAGCTGTACGAGAACGTCGCCATGGGCAACGGCCTGATGGGCGTCTACGGCCACATCAAGGACCTGAGCGACACCGACCGCGACATCGAGCTCGATCCGTTCGACGCTCAGGTCTCGCTGATCATGGTCGGCGGCGAACTGTCCAGCAATGGCTCCGGCCCGCTGTCCATCGACTCGCCACTGAGTGTCGAGCTGTATCGCGTCTCGATGCTGATGCCTACCAAAGAAGTCGGTATCAGCCTCAACGGCGTCCTCGGTGAGCGCCAGGACGAAATCCTCGACCTGCTGGTACGCCAGAAGAAAGCCGTATTGATCGACCCCGTCGAAAGCCAGACCGAGCTGCGGGAATGAGGAAGGGTATTGTTATGCACGCACATCTGATCAAGCTGTTGAGCCTGTCCAGCCTCACCGCCGCCTTGATGGCCGCCGCGGGTGTCGCTCGGGCAGACGACTCGCAAGCACCGACGTTCAAGGCCGAGCCCTGCTGCTCGCTGTGCCCGGCCGCGCATGACGCGAAAAACTACACCACGCGCTATCAGCAGAACTTCACCACGCTGGTCCAGGCCCAGGGCGACTGGCTGTTCCGGACTCAGGAAGACCTGCGCACCGAGTTCGACACCACGCCTGCCGGCTATCGCCGCATGAAAGAACTGCACGATGCGTTCAAGAGCAAAGGCGTCGAGCTGGTCGTGGTGTATCAGCCGACCCGTGGTCTGGTGGATCGCAACAAGCTGTTCCCCGCCGAACGTGACAAGTTCGACTACGACAAGGCGCTGAAAAACTATCAGGCCATGCTCGGCCGCTTTAGCAAGATGGGCTATTGGGTCCCTGACTTGTCGCCGTTGACCAACGAGCAGCAGGCGCACGACTTCTACTTCCGCGGTGACCAGCACTGGACGCCGTATGGGGCGCAGCGTACGGCGAAAATCGTTGCCGAAACCGTGAAGAAAGTTCCGGGCTACAGCGATATCCCCAAGCGTGAGTTCGAAAGCCATATTTCCGGACGCATGGGCAAGACGGGCACTTTGCACAATATGGCGGGTCAATTGTGCGGCACCAGCTACGCGATCCAGTACATGGACCAGTTCACCACCGAGCCCAAGGGTGAGGCGGGCGACGGCGACCTGTTCGGCGATTCCGGTAACCCGGAAATCACCCTGGTCGGTACCAGCCACAGCGGCAAGAACTACAACTTCGCTGGCTTCCTGCAGGAGTACATGGGTGCCGACGTGTTGAACGTAGCGTTCCCTGGTGGTGGCCTGGAAGGTTCGATGCTGCAGTACCTGGGCAGTGAAGACTTCCAGAAGCGTCCGCCGAAGATTCTCATCTGGGAATTCTCGCCGCTGTATCGCCTGGATCAGGAGACCATCTATCGCCAGATGATGTCGCTGCTGGACAACGGCTGTGAAGGCAAGCCTGCCGTCATGAGCGCCAGCACCACCCTCAAGCCGGGCACCAACGAAGTGTTGGTCAACGGCAAGAATGGCATCAAGGACATCCGCAACGGCAGCAATCAGATCGACATCAAGTTTGACGACACCTCGGTGAAAGTCCTTCAGGCCAGACTCTGGTACATGAACGGTCGCCACGAGGATCTGAAAATCGAGAAACCGGAAACGTCAGACACCGATGGACGCTTCGCCTTCGAATTGCGCGAGGATGAGGATTGGGCCAACCAGCAACTGCTGGCACTGGAAATCCAGGGACCGGAAGCAGGCACGGCACCACAAAAAGTCGAAGCCAAAGTATGCAAACGCAACGTGTTCCCGAGCGCTGCGACACACACCGCTCAAGCCGGACTATGAGGTGACTTATGCAGACTCCTAAACTGATACGCCCTACCCTGCTGTCGATGGCAATCCTGTCATCGATGGCCTGGGCCACGGGTGCGTCCGCCGCACTGGTTCCACCCAAGGGCTATGACGCCCCGATCGAAAAAATGAAGACTGGCGATCACAACTTCAGCTGTGAAGCCATTCCAAAGCCCTACACCGACAAGCTGGTGTTCCGCAGCAAGTACGAGGGTTCGGACAAGGCGCGCGCAACGCTCAACGCGGTATCCGAAGAAGCGTTCCGCGATGCGACCAAGGACATCACCACCCTTGAGCGTGGCGTCAGCAAAGTCGTGATGCAGTACATGCGCGACGGTCGTCCGGAACAACTCGATTGCGCGCTGAACATGATGACCACCTGGGCCAAGGCCGATGCGCTGGAGTCGCGCGAGTTCAACCACACCGGCAAATCCATGCGCAAATGGGCACTGGGCAGCATGTCCTCCGCCTACCTGCGCCTGAAGTTCTCCGAGTCGCATCCGCTGGCCAACCGTCAGCAGGACGCAAAGATCATCGAGACCTGGTTCAGCAAGCTGGCCGATCAGGTGGTCAGCGACTGGAGCAATCTGCCGCTGGAAAAAATCAACAACCACTCGTACTGGGCTGCCTGGTCAGTGATGGCAACCGCTGTCGCCACCAATCGTCAGGACCTGTTCGACTGGGCCGTGAAGGAATACAAGGTCGCTGCCAATCAAGTGGACAAGGACGGTTTCCTGCCCAACGAGATGAAGCGTCGTCAGCGGGCACTGTCGTATCACAACTACGCATTGCCACCGCTCGCGATGATTGCCAGCTTCGCCCAGGCCAACGGCGTGGACCTGCGTCCGGAAAATAATGGTGCCCTGAAGCGTCTGGGTGACCGGGTTCTGGCCGGCGTCAAAGACCCTTCGATATTCGCTGACCACAACGGCGAGAAACAGGACATGACGGACCTGAAGAAAGATCCGAAATTCGCCTGGCTCGAACCGTACTGCTCGCTCTACACCTGCAGCCCGGATGTGCTGGAAGAGAAACACGAAAAGCAGCCGTTCAAGACGTTCCGCCTGGGCGGTGACCTGACCAAGGTCTTCGACCCGTCGCACGAAAAAGGCGACAAGGGCGACAACGTCAGCGAGTGATACGCCTTTGGTTGTAGGAGCGGACTTGTCCGCGAAGACCTATGTCCAGGCGATGCATCCATAAAACCGGATCTCGCCTGGCCAGCTTCGCGAACAAGCTGTGAAGTGATTTGCCCCTCCCTTTTTGCGGGGGGGTTTGGGGGGGCTGTGAGCCCTTGAATGTTGGACAAACGGAGAGATAAGGATGGTTTTCTCATCCAACGTGTTCCTGTTCCTGTTCATGCCGATCTTCCTCGGCTTGTACTATCTGAGCGGGCAACGCTATCGCAATCTGCTGCTGCTGATTGCCAGCTATGTCTTCTACGCCTGGTGGCGAGTGGACTTCCTGGCGCTGTTCGTCGGCGTGACCGTCTGGAACTACTGGATCGGTCTCAAGGTAGGCGCAGCAGGTGTGCGGACCAAGCCGGCACAGAAGTGGCTGCTGCTTGGCGTGATCGTGGACCTGTGTATTCTGGGCTACTTCAAATACGCCAACTTCGGCGTGGACAGCATCAACGCAGCCATGACCTCGATGGGTCTGGAACCGTTCATCCTGACTCACGTGCTGTTGCCGATCGGTATCTCGTTCTATGTCTTCGAGTCCATCAGCTACATCATCGACGTTTACCGCGGCGACACCCCGGCCACGCGCAACCTGATCGACTTCGCTGCATTCGTCGCGATCTTCCCGCACTTGATCGCCGGCCCCGTGCTGCGTTTCCGCGATCTGGCCGACCAGTTCAATAACCGTACCCACACGCTGGACAAGTTCTCTGAAGGTGCCACGCGCTTCATGCAGGGCTTCATCAAGAAAGTGTTCATCGCCGACACCCTGGCCGTGGTCGCCGACCACTGCTTCGCTCTGCAGAACCCGACCACCGGCGATGCCTGGCTGGGTGCGCTGGCCTACACCGCGCAGCTGTACTTCGACTTCTCCGGTTACAGCGACATGGCCATCGGTCTGGGTCTGATGATGGGTTTCCGCTTCATGGAAAACTTCAAACAGCCCTATATCAGCCAGTCGATCACCGAGTTCTGGCGTCGCTGGCACATCAGCCTGTCCACCTGGCTGCGTGACTACCTGTACATCACGTTGGGCGGCAACCGAGGCGGCAAAGTCGCAACCTACCGCAACCTGTTCCTGACCATGCTGCTTGGCGGTCTGTGGCACGGAGCCAACGTCACCTACATCATCTGGGGTGCCTGGCACGGCATGTGGCTGGCGATCGAAAAAGCGGTCGGTATCAATACCAAACCCTACAGTTTCAACCCGATCCGCTGGGCACTGACCTTCCTGCTGGTGATCATCGGCTGGGTCATCTTTCGCGCTGAGAACCTGCACGTTGCCGGTCGTATGTACGGCGCCATGTTCAGCTTCGGCGAATGGCAATTGTCCGAGCTCAACCGCGCCAGCCTGACCGGTCTGCAAGTCGCAACGCTGGTGGTGGCTTATCTGACACTGGCGTTCTTCGGTCTGCGCGACTTCTACCAGAACCGCGAAAAAGACACCGGCAAGAGCACCAAGGCTGACGGTCCTGCAACCGCACAACCGGGCACCATCAAGGCCGTTCCTGGCGATGCACCCGGCAGCCTGCACATGCCTGGCTACACCGTGGGCAGCGAAGCTCAGGTGCAACCGGCCTATTGGGAAGCCGACTGGCCACGTTACGCCATGCGCGCACTGATCCTGCTGCTGTTCGTGGCTTCGATTCTCAAACTTTCGGCGCAAAGCTTCTCGCCGTTCCTTTACTTCCAGTTCTGAGGAGACTGACATGACCCGTTCATTACGAATCCTCTACATCGCTATCTTTCTGGGCATTCTGCTGGCCCTCGGGATCTGGTCGCTGCGCAGTTTCAGCACCTTCTCGACGTCGGCCGAGACCACTGTGCTCAATGGCAAATGGACCAAGGCGGCGGAAACTCATTATGACGATGAGTTCCCCATCAAGCGTCTGGGCACCAACCTCTGGGCGGCGCTGGACTTCAAACTGTTCAACGAAGGTCGTCCGGGCGTCGTGCTCGGCAAGGACCAGTGGTTGTATACCGACGAAGAGTTCGATGCGGTTGCCAACGGCGAGCAGAACGAAGCCGACAACCTGGCGATCATTCAGGGTGTGCGTGACGCACTGGAAAAACAGGGCACCAAACTGGTCCTGGCGATCGTTCCGGCGAAGACCCGTCTGTACCCGGAGCACATCGGTGACAGCAAGCCTGCCAGCCTGCACACCGACCTGTATCAGCAGTTCCACGCTCAGGTCGCCAAGGCCGGGATCTTTGCCCCGGACCTGCTGGCGCCGCTGCAAGCTGCCAAGCAACAGGGCCAGGTTTTCCTGCGCACCGATACTCACTGGACGCCAATGGGTGCCGAAGTCGCCGCGCAGCAACTGAGCGCCGCGATTGCCCAGAAAACGCCACTGGAAGGCGAACCTGAGCCGTTCGTCACACAAGCCAAGGGAACCGAAGCCTACAAAGGTGACCTGACTACATTCCTGCCGCTCGACCCGCTGTTCAGCAACATGCTGCCCAAGCCGGACGAGTTGCAGAAACGCAGCACTGATCCGGTAGCAGGCGAAGCGGCAGGCGGTGACGCGCTGTTCGCAGACAGCGACATCCCGGTGGGTCTGGTGGGCACCAGCTACAGCGCCAACCCTAACTGGAACTTCGTCGGCGCCTTGAAAGAAGCGCTGCGCAGCGATGTCGTCAACTACGCCGAAGACGGCCATGGCCCGATCCTGCCGATGCTCAAGTACCTGCAGACCGATGCCTTCAAGAACACCCCGCCGCAAGTGGTGATCTGGGAATTCCCGGAGCGCTACCTGCCGGCACACAACGACCTTGGCGAGTTCGATCCGAAGTGGATCGCCGAGCTGAAGAAATCGCGTGATACCCAAGAAAACGTGGCGCTCAACGCCAAACAATCCGAGTCGCCCAACCGGGCGCAAAACTGAGAGGACTGACTCATGACTTTTAACACTACTGCCAACCGTTCGGCCGCAAAACGCCTGTTCAAAACCTGCGCAATGGCCGCAGGTCTGGGCCTGATGTCCCTGCAAGCTTTCGCCGGTGACTCCGCCCTGTACGGCCCGACCGCACCGAAAGGCTCGACCTTCGTGCGTGTCTACAACGCCAGCAACGCCGAAATCAGCGCCACCGTTGGCAACACCAACCTTAACGAAGTGGCGCCACTGGGCAGCACTGCGTTCAGCTTCATGCCGCAGGGCGACTACACCGCCAAGTTGGGCAGCCAGAGCCTGCCGGTGAAACTGGCGGGTGATCACTACTACACCATCGTCAACAACGCCAGCGGCAAGCCACAGCTGGTCGAAGAGCCACCGTTCAAGAACAAGCAGAAATCCCTGGTTCGTGTGCAAAACCTGAGCGACAAGTCCCTGACCCTGAAAACCGCTGATGGCAAGACCGACGTGGTCAAGGCTGTAGCGGCAAAAGGCACCGGCGAGCGTGAAATCAACCCGGTCAAGGTCAGCCTGGCGCTGTACGACGGCGACAAGAAAGTCACCGATGTGAAACCTGTGGCACTGGAGCGTGGCGAAGCCGCTGTGCTCTACATCACCGGCAGCGGCAGCAGCCTCTCGCCAGTGTGGGTCAAGCCACCGGTCGCTACCCGCTAAACGGATTATGCCGGTCGGTTCAGGGCGTCAGCACTGAACCGGCCAGCGCGGAACAAGAACAAGACAGAAACGACAGACACCTCGTACGGCCCTAATTGAATGCTTTTGGAGAAACAAAATGATTCCAGTTATCTTGTCAGGCGGTAGTGGTTCACGACTCTGGCCGCTTTCGCGTAAACAATTCCCTAAACAGTTCCTGGCGTTGACCGGCGAGCACACCCTGTTCCAGCAAACCCTGGAGCGTCTGGTGTTCGAAGGCATGCAGGAGCCTATCGTGGTCTGCAACAAGGACCACCGTTTCATCGTCAATGAGCAACTCGCGGCACTGAACCTGGAAACCCAGGCGATCCTCATGGAACCGTTCGGCCGCAACACGGCACCCGCCGTTGCACTGACCGCCATGAAGCTGGTCAACGAAGGCAATGACGGCCTGATGCTGGTGCTGCCAGCCGACCACGTCATCGAAGACCAGAAAGCCCTGCAACGCGCACTGGCTCTGGCAACCGTCGCCGCAGAACGCGGCGAAATGGTGCTGTTCGGTGTACCGGCCAACAAGCCGGAAACCGGCTACGGCTACATCAAGTCCACCGCCGATGCCCTGCTGCCGGAAGGCGTCAGCCGCGTGTCGCAGTTCGTCGAAAAGCCTGACGAAAAACGCGCCAAGGAATTCGTCGAAGCCGGTGGTTACTACTGGAACAGCGGTATGTTCCTGTTCCGCGCCAGCCGCTTCCTGGAAGAACTGAAAAAGCACGATCCGGACATCTACGACACCTGCCTGCTGACCCTCGAGCGCAGCGTGCAGGACGGCGACGCCCTTGAAATCGACTCCTCGACCTTCGCCTGCTGCCCGGACAATTCCATCGACTACGCGGTAATGGAAAAAACCCAGCGTGCCTGCGTTGTACCGCTGTCGGCCGGCTGGAGCGATGTCGGCTGCTGGTCGTCGCTGTGGGAAGTCAACGCCAAGGACGCCAACGGCAACGTCACCAAGGGCGACGTCGTTATCCAGGACAGCCGCAACTGCATGATCCACGGCAACGGCAAACTGGTGTCGGTGATCGGTCTGGACAACATCGTGGTCGTTGAAACCAAGGACGCGATGATGATTGCCCACAAGGACAAGGTCCAGGGCGTCAAGCAGATGGTCGCCACCCTGAACGAACAGGGCCGCACCGAGACCCAGAACCACCTCGAAGTGTACCGTCCGTGGGGCTCCTACGATTCGGTGGACATGGGCGGTCGTTTCCAGGTCAAGCGTATATCCGTCAAGCCGGGTGCCTGCCTGTCGCTGCAGATGCACCACCACCGCGCCGAACACTGGATCGTGGTATCCGGTACTGCGCAGGTCACCTGTGACGAGAATGTGTTCCTGCTCACTGAAAACCAGTCCACCTACATCCCGATCGCCTCGGTCCATCGCCTGCGCAATCCAGGCAAGATCCCGTTGGAAATCATCGAAGTGCAATCGGGCAGCTACCTGGGCGAAGACGACATCGAGCGTTTCGAAGACATCTACGGTCGTTCGAACGCGCTTGAAGCGGGTGTGAAAACACAGACTATCGCTCGCTAACAGACGCTTTTGGCTGCAAGTGAAACAGCCCCCGGTAATTCTTTGCGCAGTGTCATGCGCACATTATTGCCGGGGGCTTTTTTATGGCTCCGCTCTATCCATTCATGCTTATCCATTCATGGAAGGCATGCTGCTCTCTGCGTTGCAATCCTCAAGTAACCGCCTTCTGAAAATGCACCGCCAAGGGTCACTGTCATATCTGTCAGTAGATACCTTTGCCCGGCATCTTTAGGATGTTTGAACGTAATCGGCTTTCTCTTTACGCCCAATCTACGCCTTCAAACAGGAGTTATCAGATATGGCTACGCCATCTGCACCAACCCTCCCGATCCCGGTTGTAAAAGGAGCGTCAGCAAAAAACGAAATCTCGTTGAGTAAAGGCATCGTTCTGGAGTTGCCCGCATTCAAAGACCCACGCTGCACGTTCGTCATACTCAACCTGGTCAACGCAGACAATAGCAACCGTCCGCTGTTAACAGGCTCATCGCCCATAACCTCAGGTGATCCGACCATCATAACGCTTGAGAATACAGGCACGGACCCATCCATGATCTTTCAACCGACACAAAAAGCCAGGATTACCGGCTCGGTGCAGGTGACGGGCATGGACACGTGGCCCGATACCCCGGAATCTGCCATTTACAGCCTGGTTCAGTAATATCAGTCTGGCGTCACAAAAGACTTCAGTGACCATCGAAGTTTATTTGACCTGTCTCAGGCCAGTCATTGGTCAATCCCTCTTCGGTTTCTGTAGGATGTCCAGCATTGCCCTCGCTGGAGACCCGCATGTTGATCGGCATCCTGTTAATCCTCACCTGGCTGATCCTTCTGCTCCGTTATCCGGCGAAGGCCTTGCCTGTCTCGCTGGCTGCGGCGGTCGCGCTCGGGGCGGTGGCGGCCATCGTCATCTGGCAGGACAGTCGGGAAACGCGCCAGCTTGAGCATCTGGATATCCGCCTGAGTTACAACCCGCAAGGCTGCCCGGCAGATCGTCCGTTGCAGGTCAGCATCACCAACACCAATCAGGTGACCCTGCAGGAACTGCGTTGGCGAATCGCGGCGTATGCGCCCGGTGATTCAGTGAATCTGACCGACAACACCTATGCGTCCGCACGCTATCGCGGCCCCGGTGAACTTCAGGCCAAAGGCACGTGGCAGGATTGCGTGCCGGTGCCGGCACTGCGCAACGGTTACCGCCCGCAAACCCTGGAATTTCGCGCAGAACATCTACAAGGCAGTTTCTCGGACTGACCACAAGGATTCCACATGCCCATCGCTTTGATTACAGGCTGTTCCAGCGGAATCGGCCGTGCTCTGGCCGACGCGTTCAAGGCCACTGGCTACGAGGTCTGGGCCACTGCGCGCAAGGCCGACGATGTCGCGGCACTCAGTGCAGCGGGTTTCATCGCCGTACAACTGGACGTCAACGACAGCCTGGCGCTGGAGCAACTGGCCGCCGGTCTGGAGCACAGCGGCCTGGATGTGTTGATCAACAACGCTGGCTATGGCGCGATGGGTCCCCTGCTCGACGGCGGTGTGCAGGCCTTGCAGCGCCAGTTCGAAACCAATGTGTTTTCCGTCATCGGGGTGACCCGGGCGCTGTTTCCGGCACTGCGCCGCAACAAGGGGCTGGTGGTGAACATCGGCAGCGTATCCGGTGTGCTGGTCACGCCGTTTGCGGGGGCTTACTGTGCGTCGAAGGCGGCGGTGCATGCGCTCAGTGATGCGCTGCGTCTGGAGCTGGCGCCGTTCGGCGTCCAGGTGATGGAGGTTCAGCCCGGCGCGATTGCGTCGAGCTTCGCGAAGAATGCCAGCCACGAAGCCGAGCAACTGATCAGCGAACAATCGCCCTGGTGGCCGATTCGCGAAGGCATTCGTGCACGCGCCAGGGCCTCTCTGGACAGCCCTACCCCCGTCACCGAATTCGCTCGCGACTTGCTCAAGGCCGTGCAACACACTCGTCCGCCACGCCTGCTGCGCCTGGGCAACGGCTCACGCCTACTGCCGCTGATGGCGTGGTTGCTGCCCAAAAGGCTACTGGATATGGCCCTGAGAAAACGCTTTGGGCTGAACGCTGATCTGTAGCCGAGCCTTGTCACTATCGTGCCAATGCTCCGCGTTGGCATGCCGTTCTGGACGCTCTGCGTCGTCCGCGTTGATCAGCCGTCTACCGGCCTGACAATCACCGTGCAGGTCATCCCCGCCGCCAGCAATACATCCTGCGGTACCTGATCCAGATGAATACGCACCGGCACGCGCTGGGCCAGACGCACCCAGTTGAAGGTCGGGTTCACGTCGGCGATCAATTCGCGGCTTTGCGGGTTGTCCCGGTCGTAGATGCCGCGTGCGATGCTTTCGACATGCCCCTTGAGCACCTCGCCGCTCATCAGTTGCAGGTCCGCAGGATCACCCACTTTCAGGTGCGGCAACTTGGTTTCCTCGAAGAAGCCGTAGACCCAGAACGAGTTCATGTCGACCACGGCCATCTTTGCCTCACCGACGCGCGCATAGTCGCCGCGATGAACATTGAGGTTGGTGACGTAACCGTCCACCGCCGCCAGTACCCGCGTGCGTGACAGGTTGAGCTCGGCCGCCTCCAGTTGCGCCTGGGCCAACTGGTAATCGGCCAGGGCCGAGGTGGCTACGTTACTCGCGTCGTCACGATTTTCCGCCGAGATAACCAGTTCATCCATGTCGGCACGCCGCCTGGCATTCAGTTTGCGCATCTCCCAGGTCGCCTTGCGTGAAGCCAGCAATGCCTGCGCCTGCTTCACGGCGATCCGGTAATGCTCCGGGTCGATCTGCATCAGCAGATCGCCGCGCTTTACCCACTGGTTGTCACGCACCGGTACCTCGACCACGGTGCCGGACACATCGGCCGCCACGTTGATGATATCGGCACGTACCCGGCCATCGCGGGTCCATGGGCTATCCATGTAGTCGACCCACAGCGTGCGACCGATCCAGAGCGCGATTGCCAGCACCAGCAACGTGGCAAACAGACTGAAGAACTTTTTCATCCAGAGATTTTTCCCGACTCAGGCGTCAACGATAAAGGGGCAGCGCCAACGCGCCGAAGATGCAGATAAACAGGCTCAGACGCAGCAAGGCCGGGTGCCAGAAATATCGATACAGGTCAAAACCGGCCAGCAGTCGATCCAGCGCCCATGCCAGAACCACGGCCAGCAGAAAGATCAGCGTGAGGGTCGGCATGTACAGGCCGTGGAAGGCTATTTCACGCGGCGGCATGGACGACTCCTGAAACGGTTCGCGCAACGCCGTAAGCGGCCAGCGGCGATTGCGGGTCCAGCAGCGACGAGCGGATAAAGTGCAGGTAGCTTTTTACCCGGCGCAGCACCGACGTATCGAAATGCGAGGCGAAGGGTTCATCGGCCTCCTGCACCCGCTTGATGGCCTGATCGACTGCAGACAGGCAGCGCTGCAGATTGACCGCATCAGGCTGGATGAACAGCCGCACCAAGGCGCGCCCCATGACTCGCAGCGCGATGCGCCAGGGCTGGTACTCGGCGTAGGCAGGGTGAATCGGCAGAAGCGCCTGTTCATGGCGCAGCTCGATAATGGCGTGGCCGATTTCCAGCACCACGAACATCCAGCGCAACAACTCGCGCTGAACCAGCGGTTTGCCGATCGCCAGGCCATATGCCTGATGCATCAGGTCGCGGGGCTGGCTTTCGAAGCTTGAGCCCAGACGCTTGAGTGGTGCGCTGATCGCAAACACCACCTGATTGCGCAAGGCCTGCTCCAGGCGTTGCCACATCCAGCGGCTGTTGGGCGGCAGGATGATTGCCCCGGCAGCGGCGCAGATCAGCATGCCCACGACCATCGCGATGTAATCGTTGATGAAGGTGTAAGGGCTGTAAACCGTGAGGTTGTCCGGCACCGAGCCCAGGCTGAAAAAGATCAGCAGCCCCAGGCCGTACCCCGTCCACTGCGGACGTGAGCCCAGATACGCGCCGAGCACAAACACCGGGGCCAACAGCAGGCACAGCAACGGAAAACCGTCGATGTGCGGGAACAGGAAAAACGTTTCGATAAAACCTGACAGCGCACCGAGCAATGTACCGCCGGCCATCTGTAGCGACATGCGCCTGGGATTATGGGTAGTCGACGACAGCGCAACGGTGGCCGCCGAGGCCAGGACCATGCTCGCGCCGCTGGGCCACGCCGTCAGCACCCAATACACACTCATCAGGCCGACCACACAGGTCGCCCGGGCACCGGCTGCCAGCGCGGTCATCCAGTGGGTACGCGGTACGAACGAGCCCTTCCACTGTTCACGCTCATGGCTGTGGTCGGCCAGCGATGCATGGGTTCGTGCGTAGTCGAGCAACTCGCTGAGCAGGCGGTACAGCAGCTCGAACGAGGTGTGAAAGTCCAATCGTTCGGCGTCGCTGGGCAGGGTGCGCTCCAGCTCGGTGCGCAGGCTTCTGACCCGCGCGGGAAAGTACGCCCTGCACGACTCCAGGCGCGTGGCCAGCAGCGCCGCGTCATCGTTGGTCAAGGCGCGGTCGGCGAACCCGTCGAGCAGCTCTGCAAGGTGTTCAAGGCCGGGATCGATATGCTTCAACACCTGATCGGCCTGTTCGAGGCGCAGACGCTCGAGCAATTGGTGCAGGGCATTGAAGCGCGTGGTGACCGCCATGAATTCGCTGTTCAAACGGTTGAGTCGACCGTTGCGGCGACGCATGTGCGGGTCTTCGAACACCGTGACGCTGCGCAGCCCTTCAAGGCCGATGGCCTCGGCCACAAAGCGTACATTGCCGGTTTCAAATTCAGCGCGTGAAATATCGCCGCGCAGGCCGTTGACCACGAAGCGCGCGAACCCGCCGAAGCGCAGATACAGCGCGTTGCGCATCGCAGCGCTGGAACTCTGCGGCAGCACCGCTGCGCTGATGGCCGTGGAACACAGGATGCCCAGGCTAATTTCCACTACCCGCCACACCGCCGACATGAACGAACCTTCCGGATGCGCCAGCGCAGGCAGCCCGACCATGGCTGCCGTATACCCGGCCAGCACAAAGCCATACGCGCGAAAGTTGCGATAGCGCGCCGCGCCGGCCGAACACAGGCCGACCCAGAGCGCGAGACTGCCGAGAAACGGCAGCGGACTCTGCGCAAACAGGGCCATCAACAGCACCATCATCGCCGACCCGGCTAGCGTCCCCAGCAGGCGATAAAAACTCTTGGCGAACACCTGCCCGCTCTGTGGCTGCATGACGATGAACACGGTGATCATCGCCGTGTGCGGCTGCGGCAGTTCCAGGCGCAGCGCCAGCCAGTAGGTGAGAAATGCGGCGAGCAGCACCTTGAAGATGTAAACCCAGGTCACCCCGTCACTGCGCGCCCAGCTGTGCAATTCGCGACGCCACGGCAGGTCGGTGATGCGCTGTAGCGAGGCGATCATTGCCCGCCCTCAGACTCGGCGACGGTGTGTGCGAAATGACCATTGCCATTGTTATTCCCGTCAGCGTAACCGCCCAGCGCCACCACCAGTCCGGCGTAGGCTTCCAGCCGCGCGGCCTCGACCTGTTGCTGAACCTGCTGCTGGCGAAACAACTGCGTGCGCGCATTGAGCACGTTCAGGTAATCGGTCAGGCCGCGCTGCCAGGCGATCAGGGCAATGTCATAGGTCTTTTGCGCCGACGCCACCGACTCGGCGGCGAGTGCCTGCTGCTTGTCCATCGAGGCGCGCCGAATCAACTGGTCGGAGACATTTTTCAACGCCATGATCAGCGTCTGGTTGTAATGCGCCACGGCCTGATCATAAGCAGCAGACGCCCGCCCCAGCTCCGCACGCAAGCGTCCAGCGTCGAAAATCGGCAGGCTGATGGCCGGCCCGACCTTGTAACCCAGCTTGCTGCCGGTCAGGAACTCGAGCATGCCACCGCCCGTGGCCATGTAGCTCAGGCTGCCGACCAGATCGACATTGGGATAAAAGCCCGCATGTGCAACGTCGATACCACGTGCCTGCGCCGCCACCTGCCAGCGCGCAGCCACCACGTCAGGTCGCTGACCGAGCAGTTCGGCGGGCAATGCCGAGGGCAATGTCAGCGCGGTGTGCAACGACAGCGCAGGCCGCTGCAACGCCGCGCCCTGCCCCGGTCCCTTGCCTGCCAGCGCGGCCAGTTGGTTGCGACTCAACGCGATGGCCTCTTGCAGCGCGTCGATCTGCCGATGCGCCTCAGGCAGCGGCGTTTCGGCCTGACTGACGTCGAAGTGCGTGCCGATCCCGCCCTTGAGGCGACGCTGCGCCAGGTCGAGTATCTGTTGCTGCTGGGCCAGGGCCGCCTCGGCGATATCCAGTCGGGCGTAGTCGAGGGACAGTCGGATGTAGGCGCGGACCACGTTTTCCTGCAATTCGAGCTGCGCCTGGCGCTGCTCGGCAGCACTCACGTGCGCCAGATCAACGGCCTGCTCGCTGGCGTTGCGTTCACGTCCCCACAGGTCCAGTGCGTAGCTCAGGCCCAGCGACGCATTGTTGTCCCAGGTGCGAGTATCGGCCAGCGCTCCGGGGCCATAAAACTGATCCTCTGGCCAGTCGTGACGCATCAGGCTGGCGTTGCCTTGCACTTGCACAGACTCGGCGGACTCGGCCACCTGTGCCATCGCCTTTGCCTGGCGCACACGAGCAGCGGCAAGTGCCAGACTCGGGCTGCCCAGCGTCGCCATGTCGACCCAGCGGTCCAGTTGCGCGTCGCCGTAGGCACGCCACCATTGCGCTGCGGGCCAATGGGCGTCGAGGGAAGCGCTCTGAATCGCCTGATCGGTGGCCAGGCTGTCAGCGTGCAGAACACTGCCCTGCGGTGTGATTCCATGTGTTCCGATACAGCCGCTGAGGACCAGCGTAAAAGCCAGAAGACCTACGGGCCAGAGCCCTCTGATGATGCGACGCGGCACAGCTGCAAGTTCCCGAACGAAGGTGAAACACCTTGAATGGCGGCGATTCTAGGCGGCACTCGACGCGGCGATAAGCGGGGAGATTTGTGAATCTTTGTTACTGAAACGGCGATAATCCTTTGGTCTGGATACATGCATCCGTTACTTCATGTCACAATTTGCCATCTACTCAGAGAAGTACCCATGGACACCCTGCAAAACATGCGTGCCTTCAGCTGCGTGGCGCAAGCGGGCAGCTTCACTGCCGCCGCCGCCGTGCTGGATACCACCACCGCCAACGTCTCGCGTGCGGTCTCCAACCTTGAAGCACATTTACAAACGCGCCTGCTCAATCGCACCACCCGACGCATTGCCCTCACCGAAGCAGGCAAGCGTTATCTGTTGCGCTGCGAACAGATTCTCGCCTCGGTAGAAGAAGCCGAGGCCGAAGCCAGCGACGCTCATGCCCGCCCGGCCGGGCAGCTCAAGGTGCATTCGATGCCCGGCGTCGGCCAGCATTATGTGATTGATGCGATTGCCCGTTACCGGCGCAACCACCCGGACGTCGCGTTCGACCTGACCATGACCCACCGCGTGCCGGACTTGCTGGAAGAAGGCTATGACGTGTCGATAGTGCTCGCCAGCGAACTGGCCGACTCGGGCTTTGTGTCCCAGCGCCTGGGCATTACTTACAGCATCGTGTGCGCGTCGCCCGAGTACGTGAAAACGTTCGGCATGGCCCACAAGCCTGCCGACCTGCTGAATCATGCATGTCTGCGTCTGGTGAGCCCGGTGTTCCCGCTGGACAAATGGCTGTTCGATGGTCCTGAAGGCCAGGAGATGGTCACCATCAACAGCTCGCCGCTGCTGGTCAACTCTGCGGATGCGATGAAGACCGCGATTTCCAGCGGCATGGGGATTGGCATCTTGCCGATCTACTCGGCGATCGAGGGGCTGCGCAACGGCACACTGGTGCGCGTGCTGTCCGATTACCGCTCGCAAGAGCTGAACCTGTACGCCATCTACCCGTCACGCCAGTATCTGGATGCGAAGATCAGAACCTGGGTTGAATACCTGCGCGGTTCCCTGCCGGAAATTCTCGCTGCCGATGAAGCGGATCTGCATGTGCAGGCCCTCAAGTCATCGTTCTGACATCGTACAACTGCAAAAAGCGGCTGCCAAAGAGCGGGGAGGAATGTTAGCGTGCTACTCATTCAACCGCTCAAGAGTGACTGCCCAATGAAAAAAACCGTACTCGCCTTCAGCCGTGTTTCTCCTGAAATGGCCGAGCGCCTGGCGCAAGACTTCAACGTGATCGTGCCCAACCCCAAGCAGGGTGATATCAACGCGCAGTTTGCAGAAGCCTTGCCTGAATCCCACGGGCTGATCGGCGCAGGCCGCAAGCTGGGTCGCGAACAGCTGCAGAACGCCACCAAACTGGAGGTGGTGTCCAGCATCTCGGTGGGCTACGACAACTACGACGTTGAGTACCTGAGCGAGCGCGGCATTCTGCTGACCAATACGCCGGATGTACTGACCGAAAGCACCGCTGATCTGGGCTTCTCGCTGATCATGAGCAGTGCGCGCCGAGTGGCTGAACTGGACGCCTATACCAAGGCCGGACAGTGGACGCGCAGCATCGAACCGCCGCACTTCGGCACCGATGTGCATGGCAAGACGCTGGGTATTGTTGGCATGGGCAACATCGGCGCAGCCATTGCCCGCCGTGGTCGTCTGGGTTTCAACATGCCGATTCTGTACAGCGGCAACAGCCGCAAGACCGAACTCGAACAGGAGCTGGGCGCACAATTTCGCAGCCTGGATCAGTTACTGGCCGAAGCGGATTTCGTCTGTCTGGTCGTACCGCTGAGCGAAAAGACCCAACACTTGATCGGCCGCCGCGAATTGAGCCTGATGAAGCCCGGCGCCATCCTGGTCAACATCGCCCGCGGCCCGATCGTCGATGAACCTGCGCTGATCGAAGCGCTGCAGAACGGCACGATTCGCGGCGCCGGTCTGGACGTCTACGAAAAAGAGCCGCTGAGCGAATCGCCGCTGTTCCAGTTGAAGAACGCGGTAACCCTGCCGCACATCGGCTCAGCCACCACCGAAACCCGCCAGGCCATGGCTGATCGCGCCTACGGCAACCTGCGCAGCGCGCTGCTCGGTCAACGACCGCAGGATCTGGTCAACCCACAGGTGTGGAAAGGCTGAGGCCCCGCCTCTCTCGCAGTGCAGGGCCGCTGTGCAGGATAGACACGATCAACACCGACTCAGGCCAGTTTGCCGCCGACCACGACGGCAACGGGCCTGATCTTCCTGAACACCAGCACGTTGCCGACCATCACCAGTACCAGCCCCAGCAAGGCAGCCAGGGTCCACTGATAGCCCTCCACCCAGGCGGAGATATTCAGCGCCACGACCGGAAACAGCACCGTGCAATAAGCGGCGCGCTCCGGGCCCATGCGCCCGACCAGGGTCAGATAGGCAGTGAACGCAATCACCGAGCCGGGGATAACCAGAAACAGCAGTGAGCCTACATAGCGCGTGTTCCATTCGAAGCTGAACGGCGTGCCGCTCAGCAGGCAATACATGCCGAGTATCGTCGCCCCGTAGAACATGCCCCAGGCATTGGTGGTCAGTGGACGCAGACCGGCTTTCTGCTGCAGGCTCGACAGCATGTTGCCCGCCGAGAAGCACAGCGTGCCCAGCAAGGCCAGTCCCAGGCCGATGAGGGTTTGCCGGCTCGCGCCATGCCCGGACATTTCAGGCCAGAACATACACGCCAGACCGATCAAACCCATGGCGCCACCGGCCAGCACATTGCTGGCGATTTTCTGGCGAAAGAACACCCGTGCGTTCAGCGCATTCCACAGCGTCGAGGTCGAGAACACCACCGCGATCAGGCCGCTGGGTATCCACTGGCTGGCCGTGTAGAAGCACATGAAGTTGACGCAGAACAGGCACACGCCCTGCGCCAGGCAAATCACCTGGCCGCGACGATTGACCGGCTGCAGACGCTTGCTCAGCAACAGGAATGCAAACAGCACCAATGCTGCCAGGGCAAAGCGATAGACGATTGAGACTGGAATCGCGACATCGCCGAGTTGGAGTTTCAGGGCGATCCAGGTGGTGCCCCAGATCAGCACGGTCAGCAGATAAAGCGAGAGGTTCATGGTGCAGGCTCCTTGATGAGCCATCAGTCTGCTGCGTGCCGGCCTGCCAGCGCTTGCACAATCTTGCGCATTTGCTTCAAGCGCTACTGGCAGCGACGTCGCCAGCGAGTAGGATACAAATCCTAGAGGAATCGTCATGCCCGCCATTGAATCCATCCAGGTCTTTCAGGCCCTGAACAGTTCACCCAATGCCAATCTGGAGCAGAGCGCGCCGCTGGGCGACGGACTAGTGGCGGCGTTGTGGAACAATCGGCATGACTCGCAGGAGTATCACGCACCGACCCATCATACGTTGTCGTGCTATATCGAGGACGGTACCGGGACCTTTCGCCGCGGCAGACCGGACCAGAAAGGCGCGCCGGGCAAGTTGTGCATCTTGCCTGCCGGCCATGAGTCCGCCTGGGTGGTGAACGGCGAGATCCGTCTGGCGCATCTGTATTTCAGCCCGGAACAGTTTGCGTTGGGCTGCGTGACCCTGCTGGATCGCGAGCCACGCGAGATGCAACTGCGGGAAAACACCTTTCTGGAAGACCCCGCACAAGCCGCACGCTTCCGGCAGCTGATTCGCCTGAACTGGGCAGAACCCGGCGAGCGCCTGCTGACCAGCAGCCTGGCGCACGAGATGGTCAGCCATGCGCTGCTCAATCAGGCAGGGCTGCGCGAAGGGCTGCGCCTGAAAGGCGGTCTGGCGCCGCACCTGCGCCGGCATCTGGTGGACTTCATCGAAATGCATCTCGCCGACCCGTTGAGCCTTGGTCAACTGGCCGGCCTGTGTGCGCTGTCGGAATATCACTTCGCACGCATGTTTCGCGAAAGCTTCGGTTTGCCGCCGCACCAGTATCTGTTGGCGCGGCGTATCGAGCAGGCGCGCCAGTTACTGCGCAGCACCGGCAAGCCGCTGGGCGAAATCGCGCTGGCTTGCGGGTTCGCCAGCGCCAGCCATTTCAGCAACCGTTTCCGTCAGGCCACGGGGGCGACACCGGGTGAATACAGAACGGCCTTAGGCCAATAGCTGACTCACCGCTGCCAACGGGCTGAGCAGCGCGCCACACCCCGCCAGCGCCAGCACCCAACGCGGCCGGAACGACAGCAAAGCAACCAGTAACACCGCGCTGCCCATGAGTGCAGCGAACCAGTGCACCGTCCCCATCATCCAGCCATGGTCATCAACCGCCGCCCACGACGACAGCAACAGCGCGCTCCAGCCGGCCAGCGTAAGCGCGCGACGCCTCTGTTCAGTCAACGGGCCCTTGAGCAGTTCGCCGTAATGCCGGGCCATGGACAGGCACAGGCACGTAAACCCCACATAGCAGAGCAAGGCCGCCAGCAGCATCAGGGCGCCTCCTGCGCAGCAACCGGCAACGAGACGCGGGCGGTTTTATCAATAGGTACAGCCTTGAACTTCAGCGCCGCCCAGCCCAGAAACAGCCCGGTGACCAGCGCCGTCAGGTCAAAGGCCGCCAGTACCCAGTTTCCTGACATTAACGAATCCAGCAGATAGCGACCGCAGATCAGCAGATCGAGCAACGGCAGCCCGGCGAACAGCAGCGCGCCCAGCCCCAGTTGCTCTCGCCATGCATTACGCCCCTTGCGCAGCGCAGCGTGCATGAATGACAAGGCCCAGAACGTGAAGAACACGCTGACCTCCCAATTGGTACGCCCGGCGAATCCGCCAGGCAGCAAGCGATTGGTCCAGAAGAAGCTGGCCACCGCGAGCATCAACCCGGACATGCTGGCAATGTTCAGCACTTCAACCACCCGCAACTCCAGTGGCAGCACACCGGTCTTTGCGTGTTTGAGCTGACGTTTGCCCAGCCACATCACCAACCCGGTGCCGATCATTGCAGTCCCGGCGACACCGAACATGAAGTACAGCCAGCGCAGCAACGGCGCGGCGAAATGGCCCACGTGCAGGCCATACATCCCGCTGGAAATCAGCAACGCCAGCGGCCGCTCAGGCACTTCGTTCGACAGCTCGCCGCTGACACCGCTGAACGTCAGCGCCCCGCCCCGGTCCGGCACGATGCTGCCCTTGTCATCACGCGTCAGCAGAACCGAGGCGCTGCTGTCGCCCGGATTGTTGACGATGACCCGACCGACCTGGCCGCTGTCCCATTTCGCGTTCGCAGCGTTGACCAACGGCGCAAGCGCTACCAGCGGCGTAGCGATGCCTTCGCGCTTGACCGTTTCCGGAAACGGATAGGCTTCGCTGTAGAAGGCCTGGACTGTGTCGTACTGGCTGAGGATGCTCGCGGGCATCACCATCGACATGAAGATCACCAGACTGCTGTAGGTGATCATCAGGTGGAACGGCAGCACCAGCACGCCCAGCGCGTTATGCCCGTCCAGCCAGGAACGCTGGCCCTTGCGCAGACGGAAGGTGAAGAACTCCTTGAAAACCTTCTTGTGAATGATGATGCCGGTAATCAGTGCGACCAGCATCACCATCGCGGCGCTGGTTGCCAGCCAGCGGCCCCAGGGATAAGGCATCTGCAGTTGATAGTGAAACCGGTAGAAGAAATCACCACCGCGTGTGTCACGCGCCTGCACCTCGCTGCCGGTCTGCGGATCGAGCAGCTTGCGCACGAAGTTATTGCGCTGGCCCTGCTTGCCCTCGGGCAGCCAGCCGACCACCAGGCCTGGCGTGCGCTGATCGGGCAGACTGATGAACCAGCGCGTGGCCCCGGCTGCATGGCTTTGCAGGTAATGCTGAGCCTGTTGCACGCTGGCGCCTGCATCGAGCGCGCGCACCGGAATCTCCGGCTGCATCCAGTGGGTAATCTCGTCCTTGAAATAGGAAAGCGTGCCGGTCAGAAAAATCGCGAACAGCAGCCAGCCAAACAGCAAGCCGACCCAGGTGTGCAGCCAGGCCATCGACTGGCGAAAACCCTCCTTCACAGCAACCACCGACCGCAGGTGTAGGCCGCCCCCAGCAAGGCACAGGGCGTCAGCACCCCGATCCACGCCTGCAGCGCCGTACGGCAGGCAAAACAAAAGAGCACCGCGCCCAGATAGGCGAGAAACGAGAACATCATCCCCGTCACCACCGCTTCGGCGCGGGTAATCGGCAGCCATTGAGCGATGCAGGTGCTGACCAACGAGGCCAGCAGGTAACCGGCAAATACCGCAGCCAGTGCCCGCGAGGCAATGGCAAGGCGATAGGCCGCCGTCACGCCCCTGGCTCTGGCTTTTGCCGTGCGTTTTTGCGGCAGAGGGCGGCTTGCGCTGGTGACATCCATCAGAGGGTCTGCATTGATTCAGGAAACCTGGGAAGCCGTTCATGGGCGACCGGGAAGCGGTCGCAACAAAAGCCGGCGGTATGCGCCATTGATCCTGAACGGGACAAATGAACCGCAATATTAATGATAAATATTCTCATACGCAAAAGAGTCTGCCAGAATCCACGCCACCAATGAGTCCCCGTGGATTGTTCCCCGTGATACCCGTCGCCCACTCCGTTCTCAATCACACTGTCGAAGGCCTGTACAGGGCACACAACGCCTGGCTGACGACCTGGTTGCGACGCAGACTCGGCTGCCCGCACAGCGCGGCAGACCTGGCGCAGGACACGTTCATCAAGGTGCTGGGCGCACGCGATACAGCGCAAATCGTCGAGCCGCGTGCCTTTCTGACGACGATTGCCAAACGCGTACTGTGCAATCACTACCGGCGTCAGGACCTGGAGCACGCCTACCATCAGGCACTGGCCGAACTGCCGGAGCGCGTGGCGCCTTCGGAAGAAGAGCGGGCGATCATTCTCGAAACCCTGGTCGAACTCGATCAACTGCTGGACGGCCTGCCGCCCCTGGTCAAGCGGGCGTTTCTGCTGTCGCAGGTCGACGGTTTGAGCCATGGCCGGATCGCTGCCGAACTGGATATTTCCATCGCGACGGTCAAGCGCCATCTGCACAAGGCTGCCCTGCGCTGCTATTTCGCCCTATGAATCCGAACAACGAGTCCCTGAACAAATCCGACATCTCGCCTGCCGTGGCACAGCAGGCCGTTGGCTGGCTGCTGGAAATGCAGGAAGGCACGCTGGATGCCCGTCGTCAGCACGCCTGGCAGCTGTGGCTCAATGGCAACGCCGAGCACCAACGGGCATGGGCACACATGCAGCGGGTCAACCAGCGCTTGAGTGGACTGTCCTCGCCGCTGGCACATGCGGCACTCAATGCGCCGAAGTCCGCCAGCCGTCGGCATGCGTTGAAACTGCTGTTGCTGCTCGGCGCAGGCTCGGCAGCGGGCTGGGGCCTGCGCGAGCAGATTGCCCTGCAACCTTTGCTGGCCGACTACGACAGTGGCGTGGGCGAACAGCGCAAGGTGGCGTTGAGCGATGGCAGTCAGGTGCAGTTGAATACGGC
Organism: Pseudomonas sp. PvP100; assembly: GCF_017833055.1. Classification (NCBI taxonomy): domain Bacteria; kingdom Pseudomonadati; phylum Pseudomonadota; class Gammaproteobacteria; order Pseudomonadales; family Pseudomonadaceae; genus Pseudomonas; species Pseudomonas sp. PvP100. Next base: position 5,708,544 of record NZ_JAFIBO010000001.1, on the reverse strand, counting down.
CAGCGCGGTGGATGTGCGTTTCGATGCACAACAGCGCCTGATCGAACTGCTGCAGGGCGAAATCCTCATGACGGCCTCGGCAGACACGCGTCCGCTGAACCTGTTAAGTGCCGAAGGCACGGTCAGAGCCTCGACCGGCGCCAGTCGTTTCAACCTGCGCCAACTGAATGGGCGCACGCAGTTGGCCGTGTTTGCCGGCGCCCTCGAAATATCCCCTGCCGGAAAGAGCGGCCCCGGTTTGATGCTGCAGGCCAGCCAACAGGTGACGTTCAGCCGTGATGCCTGGGACAAGGTTCGTCCACTGGACGCAGGCAGTGGTGCCTGGGTGGACGGGATGCTGGTGGCGTCGCGCATGAGGCTGGCCGATTTTCTCGCAGAGTTGAGCCGCTACCGCCGCGGTCGTCTGAATTGCGATGCGAGGGTTGCAGGGTTGCTGATTTCCGGCAGCTACCCGCTGGCCGACAGCGAGCGCATCCTCGACATGCTCGAACTCGCCCTCCCGGTGCGCGTGCAGCGCTTCACGCGATATTGGGTGAACGTGCAGGCGCGGGTTTGATCGTGATTGCTCGTTCCAGCGCATGGTGACGTATCTTCTTGGAAAGCCCGAAATACAGGGCTGACACTACGCTGACTATCGTTCCTCACGCTCTGGTGTGAATGCAGTTCGTGACGCTCTGCGTCACACAGCGGTTCTGCGATGTCAGGTGGATTGAGGTTCGGCTCAAGTCACCTTTTCGCCCCTCGGCGAGTTACTTTGATGGGGCCAAAGTAACCAAACCCCCTGGCTCCGTTTCCGGCCCGACTTCGTCGGGTTCCTTCGCCCTGTCACTGATCCGGGGGTCGCCGCAACGCGCCATCCATGGCGCGGTGCGGCTAGCCTGGCGTCCTGCCAGGCTACCCCCGGATCAGCGCCAGGACTCAGCCGTCACTTACGTCGCACTCTGCGTCGTCTGTGCCATCGGGGTAGAAAAGCGCTTTGTGTGCAGTGATCGCTGTAGCACGACGCAGAGCGTCACGAACTGCATGCCGACGCTGAGCATCGGCACGATGACAGGTGGATTTGCGCTGGCCGGCTAAAATTTTTCAAAAAGCGTGAGCTGTTTTTCGATCCTCGCGTGACAGACAGGGAAAGCCTCTCTCAACCTTCCGGTCAAAGGACTCCCGCATGTCAGCCCGCCCTACTCAACTTTCACCGCTGGTGCGCACATTGCGCCATGTCATTTTCGGCGCGAGCCTTTCGGTCGGCAGCCTGTCGATGGTGCAGGCCGCCGAGGTCGCACCCAAGGTGTATCACATTGCGCCGAGCGAGCTTGAAGCGGCGCTGAACCAGTTCGGTCGTGAGTCCGGCGTGCTGATTTCCTATGGTTCGCAGATGACCAGCGGCCTGAAAAGCCGTGGCCTGGAAGGTCAGTACACACCCGAGCAGGGCCTGAATGCCTTGCTCGAAGGCACCGGCCTGCAGGCCATGGCCGATGGCAATAACGGCTTCACCCTGCAATCGGCAAATACGGCTGGCGCGCCGATCGAGCTGGGGGTTTCCACGGTGGTCGGTGACTGGCTGGGCGCTGCGCAGCAAACCAACGTTTTCGAACATCCCGGCGCACGTGACGTGATTCGTCGTGAGGAATTCGAGCGGGTCGGTGCGACGTCGGCGCGTGAAGTGCTCAATCGTATTCCGGGCGTCAATGCGCCGGACAACAATGGCACTGGCAGCCATGACATGGCGCTGAATTTCGGTATTCGCGGCCTCAATCCACGCCTGGCGTCGCGTTCTACCGTGTTGATGGACGGTATCCCGGTGCCATTCGCGCCCTACGGCCAGCCGCAACTGTCGTTTGCGCCGATCAGCATGGGCAACATGGACGCAGTCGACGTGGTGCGTGGCGGTGGCGCAGTCCGTTACGGTCCGCAGAACGTGGGCGGCATCGTCAACTTCGTGACCCGCGCGATCCCCGATGCACCTACTCTCAAGGGCGGCATACAAACCGAGACCAGCCCGTCTTCCAGCCACGACGGTTTCAAGACCACCGGTAACCTGCTGGCAGGTGGCACCGCGGACAACGGCCTGGGCGGCGCGATTCTGTATTCCGGCGTACGCGGCGGAGACTGGCGCGAGCACAGCGACACCGAAATCGACGACCTGATTCTCAAGGGCAAATACCAGATCGACGACGCCAACAGCCTTAACGCCATGGCGCAATACTACGATGGCGAAGCGCAGATGCCCGGTGGCCTCAGCGTCGCGGACTACGATGCCGATCCGTACCAGTCGACACGCTTGAAGGACAAGTTCTGGGGCCGTCGCACCATGTTCAACTTCGGCTATCGCTACGAACAGGACGCGCGCGTCTTCACCGCCAACACGTTCTTCACCAAGACCCTGCGCAGCGGCTATCTGGATCAGGGCAGCTTCGTTTCCCTGTCGCCCCGCGAATACTGGGTGCGTGGCCTGGAAACACGCTTCTCGCAAGGCTTTGCGCTGGGCGAAACCTGGCATGAAGTCGGCGTTGGCTACCGTTACGTCAACGAGGCCGGTCATGAGTTGCGCTATCGCGAGCCGGTCACCGGCGACCTGCCGACCACCGCCAGCCGCAATGACCGCGACACACGCGGCGCAACCGAGGCGCATGCGTTCTACATCGACGACCGCATCGATATCGGCAAGTGGACCATCACGCCGGGCATTCGCTACGAGATGATCGACACCGCACAGAACAACAACCTGACCAACGCCCGATACCAGGGTGACTACAGCACCGCACTGCCCGCGTTGAATGTGCTTTACCACCTGACCGACACCTGGAACCTGTACGCCAACACCGAAGGCTCGTTCGGCAGTGTGCAGTACAGCCAGATGCCTAACCGCGTCACCGGCGATGAAGTCAAACCGGAAAAAGCCCGCACCTGGGAACTGGGCACACGCTACGACAATGGCAACCTGCGGGCCGAGATCGGCGCTTTCCTGATCAATTTCGATAACCAGTACGACAGCAACCAGACCAACGACACGGTGATCGCACGCGGCGAGACGCGCCATCAGGGCATCGAGACCAGCGTCAACTATGCGCTGGAGGGCCTGAGCCCGGCGCTGGCCGGCTACGATGTCTACGCGACCTACGCCTTCGTCGACGCCACGATCCGCGAAGACGGCCCGAACAAGGGCAACCGCGTGCCGTTCTCGTCAAAGCACAAGGGCACCATGGGTGTCAGCTACACCGAAGGGCCGTGGAAGCTCAATTTCGACAGCTCCTTCCAGAGCGACCAGTTTGCCGACAACGCCAATACTTCCGCTGAAAGCGCCGACGGCAGCACCGGCAAGATCCCTGGGTACATGCTGTTCAGCACCCGCGCCAACTACGACTTCGGCCCGCAACTGTCTGACCTCAACGTAGCGGTCGGGATGAAGAACATCTTCAACCGCCAGTACTACACCCGCTCGTTCGACGACAACAACCGCGGCAAATACGTCGGCGAACCGCGCACGGTGTACGTACAGACGTCGGTCGCGTTCTAGTTTCGGACGCCAGAGCGCAAGAGAAGTGTTCGCCCGGACACTTCTCGTTCCTCACGCTTCGCATGGGAATGCCGTTCTGGACGCTCTGCGTCCGCTCCTGATTCGCAGCCTCGCGGCAAGCATCCCTTTTTTGCTGCGAAATATTTCTTACACATTGGGGTTGAATTGTCAGGCCATTGCCGCCAACACTGTGAATGAGCGCAAACGAAAACGATTCCGACAGGAATCATGCAGTCCAGCCTCGCACGAGCAAGCCCTAATAAGGATTAACTATGCAAATCCAGGTCAATAGCGATAATCACATCGAAAGCAGTATCCGACTGGAGGAGTGGGTTCGTACCACCGTTGAAAGCACGCTCGAACACTACGATGAAAACCTGACCCGCGTGGAAGTCCACATCCGCGACGAAAACGGCGACAAGCCTGGCCCGCACGACATCAAGTGCCAGATGGAAGCTCGCCCTAAAGGACACCAACCCATTTCTGTCTCCCACAAGGCCGATACGGTAGATCAGGCTGTGGATGGCGCTGCTGTAAAACTCGATCACGCCCTTGAGCATCTGTTTGGCAAACTGCGCGGCAAACGAGGCGCCGCACCGATCATTGCCGAACAGGATGAAGATCCGGTCAGCCCGGACGCGCTGCTCGAAGAAGAATTTCTGGAAAAAGAGCAGGAGAAAGAAGCCGCTCGTCTGACCTGATGCTTCACTGACACGTTTTGCAAGAAAAGGGCGAACCGGCGACGGTTCGCCCTTTTTGTTTGCCACGGGCCGGCAAGCGCACCACAAACGGTCGCTGCACAGTTTTGGCCACCTTGACCCTTCCCTCGCCTCGCAGCCATTTTGATCGCTGGGTGCCGTCCATCGAATTTAACAGCCGGCGCCGAGCAGCCCGAGCGCTGCACCTGACAGCCATCGGCGCGCAAAAATCATCCCGCGTCGCCTCGATGAGGGTGCGGGTCTGCCGTTCATACCGACAGGTGTTCAACACCCATCCAGCCGCTCCGCAGCACAACGCTCAACGTCAGAAACTGGACAGTGGGCGATTACGGTTTCGACCCCGTCTTTACGAATCTCTGACGTCAAGATTCGGTTGTCGGAGTGTCAGACAATCACTCGAAAAAGTCATGAGCAAAACGCTTTCGCGAGAGGAGCAGGCCATGTACGGGAGCTGTTTTTCGCCCGCTTTGGAGAGCACTTTTTTCAACCGAACTGAACGGCTCGTCCTGCAGCAAAGCCAACCACGAAGCGGCTGCGCAGTGCTCCCGCTCGGCGCCTTCTAGCGCATCGCCCCTGCAATATGGCCCGAACCATGCAAAGCCCTGTAGTACGCGCCACGAGGCAGGCCATCAGGACGGCCACTTTCTGGCGCGAACTGAACGTCGTGAATGCGTCAAAGCTTCTCGAAAAGAAACCCTGTCATCAACGCGGAAGACGACAGCAACCCCGTCAGCACCCAGCGCAGGAGTAACGCAACCGCTGATCAGTCGTCGAGAACCAAAAGGACTACTACCCGGTCAACTTATGCAGACCATTGAGCAGGTGAATGATATGGACAATCCTTTTCAGATGATCACGGACACGTTTCACCCCGACTATCGGGTGAATCTGAGCATTCAAGGGCTGGACGGCAGCATCATGCTGACCTTGTCCAACGAACGCGGAGTCGTTGCCAAGCGTTTGATCAGCGCTGCCCAACGCAATGACCCACAACGCCTGCGCAAACTGATAGAAAGCGTGCAATTCGGCATCGCTATCGAACGTGGCGACAGCGCGATCAAGATCCTTGCAGCGCTGACCGACGGCGCGACCCTGAAAAAGGCACCTGTCCCGGCCAATGGTCTGTGGCCGCAGAGTCAGGCAACGGCCAGTGCCGGGGTCTGATGCACCGGCCCTTCCCCTCTATGCAGTGCCGTTGTCGGCGCTGCATAGAGCAAAAACAGATTGATGCCGTTCAATACCCTCCAGCCTGCCTGATCGGGCTTTGCCCCCAGTAAAACCGGCCTTTCGCTACCATCCCCCCTCCCTCCTCTTCAGCAAAAGTACAGATACATCCTGCTACAACAATCCTTGCGCAGAAACATTCGAGCGACTGGGCACTGAGTTCAGCGCCACTGCACCTGCGGGTGATTCCGAGGAGGCAACATGTATTTACGTTATGGGGTATTGATCGCATCACTTGCGATAGCGTCAGGCTGTGTCGAAGAGCGTGTGGTCCATGAACGATCGCATGCCCATCATGAATACGTCGAAGAAGTGATCGCGCCGCAACCGCCACCGGAACGCGTCGTCGAGGTGGAACCGGCCCCTCGTCCCGGCTATATATGGGCACGCGGTTACTGGCACTGGAACGGCCAGCGATTCGTGCCGGTACATGGCCACTGGGAAACCGAACGACCCGGCTATCACTATGTGCATCCGCACTGGGAAAGCGCTGGTGACGGCTGGCACTGGCGTGCCGGGGTCTGGCTGAACTGATTGCCTTCTTCTATAAGCAGCGTGCTGGCGGCATCGTGCACAGATGCCGCCGCTGCCTCGATCAGATTTCGCCCTTTTCTTCCGTCACCGCGCCTTTGACGGTGCTGGACGAATCGGGAATCTTCGCCGACGGGTATTTGTACGACGCATAGCGCACCACCAGAATCGCAAACGCCAGCAACAGAATGCCGCCACACAGGTAGATAATGCCGATGTCCGGTGGGTTGTGATGGGACACGTCGGAAATCAGCAGGCGGGTCAGTGCAGTGATCGCGACATAGATCAGGAAGCGCACGGGCATGTGGTTGGTCTTGAAATAAATCCCGGTCATCGCCCCCAGCTCGAGGTAGATGAACAGCAGCAGGATGTCATCGACCGTGACGTTGCCTTTCTCGACCATCCCCAGAAATGCAACCACCGACGCCCAGGCAGTGATCGCGCCGATTGCGAACAGCGCCAGAAAGTGGAAGCTCTCCACACACAGGTTGCCCAGTGACTCGGCCTGCGCATGCACGCGGTGTCTTATCTTTACTGCCCATTTGTTTCCCATGACGCGTTACCTCTGAACCTTCGTTTATGCCGACCGGATGATGCCGGGTACTCGTGACACCCTTGTGGCCTGCTTTTGAAAGCAGGAACAGGGCCATAGGCTATGGTTGAGAGCGCGGCGGGTTGTCGCAAGGCACATTTGCAGCGTAAAAAGATGCGTAAACGCCACTATTCAGGCAGGGCTTGATTGGCACATGGCTTTTACTGTATAAAAACACAGTAATCGAGAAATCGCTTTCGCTGTTGCGTCGCAGGCCGGCCTCACTAAAGGCCTTCACGCAGTGCCCCGCTACACCTGACCGGCGCGCTGGTCATGCACGATCAATGCTTTGCATACCCGCTGGTCAGAGCACAAAGCGCTGAACGCCCGGGTCTAGCCCTTTCAACACTGGATAAGACGACGAGGCCAAAATGGCTGTTGAAACCCTTTACCGCAGTACCCGCGATCTGGAGACTACTTTCGTGGACCGTAAACTCGCCGATGCGCACGACCAAATGCTCGAGCTGGCCGAGCTTCTCACCGACGTCCTGATCAAGAACGTGCCGGGGATCTCGGAGAAGCATGCAGAGGATGCGAGCATTTACATGGCGAAGAATCGCGCCGTGTTCGCAGCGGCGTTCAAGAACAACGCGACCGCGCTCAGCGAGCTGTCGGAACCGGCCGAGGCGAAAGGCTGATTTCGCTGTGAGCTGCGACTCCCCTCATGCGAGGGGGTCGCCAATCATTCTCATTTAATGACTGGGCAATCGCCCGTATTGCTGCTACAACTCAATACTGTATATGCCGTACAACTTGAACAGCATCTAAGCGAACTCCTAACCTCCCGCCCGCTCGTCAGCGTGTCAAACTCGACACCTAATCAAAGTTGCCAACCGTCATTATATTAGCGTCATTTTTGTGAACCCCTTCTCTCTTCCTGTCATTAAACAGGCGTCAGGATTCTGCTGTAGTGACGCCCACCTCAGCGCCACTACTTTTGTTGGAACTTTTTGCCATCACTCATAACTACGCGTGGCAAACAGGCATTCAAAACAGCTGGAAAAACGTTCCAATCCTCCTCAAAAGCCCCGAATTCATTGACCAAAAGGCCCTTCCTAAAAAATTTAACCCTGTACTGACCGTGGTGAAATTCTAAAGTTCATACTCATTGTTACTTTGAAAAATACTTAATAAAAAATTTTGCTTTATTATCCTGTTCTGTTAATAATCCCGACAACTCCGGGTAACAAGGCATATTGCTACATTCACACTGAAGTGAACATCGAGCCACAAACTCCGATCTTTCCGCCCGAGAAACTCATCAACTCGCTAGCTGACCCAGCTGTTCTCAGCCTGGTTCTTGCTGCTGTGCGACGCGCTAAGTGCGCGGGAGGAAATAATGGCTGGTCTGCACCCCAGAATGAAGGTCCTTTCCATTTTCGGTACTCGTCCGGAGGCCATCAAAATGGCTCCCCTGGTCAGAGCACTGGCTGCAGAGCCAGGTATCGACTCAAGAATCTGCATTACCGGGCAGCATCAAAGCATGCTGCAACAGGTGCTGGACATGTTCGAGCTCAAAGCCGACTACAGCCTCGATGTGATGCGCCCCGATCAGACACTGAACTCGCTGACCGCTGCGCTTTACGCGGCGATCGACCCGATTCTGGACGAGCTGAAGCCGGACAAAGTGCTGGTTCACGGCGACACCACATCAGCCATGGTGGCGGCCATGTCGGCCTTTCATCGCCGCATCCCCATCGGCCACGTCGAAGCGGGTCTGCGCACCGGTGACATCCGTCAGCCATGGCCTGAAGAGATGAACCGACGTTGCATCGATCTGATTTCCGATCACCTGTTCGCTCCCACCGCCGAGTCGCGCCGCAACGTGCTGGGCGAGCGTTTGCAGGGCATTTCGTTCGTGACCGGCAATACCGTGATCGACGCCCTGCACCTGACCGCGCAACGAATCGACAGCAACCGTCAGCTGCGCCATGCCCTTGATCGTCAGTTTTCGTTCCTGGTGCCCGAGCGCAGGGTGTTGGTGGTGACCGGTCATCGTCGCGAGAATTTCGGCGACGGCTTCCTGAATATCTGCAAGGCGCTGGGCGAGCTTGCCAGACGCGACGACATACAGATCGTCTACCCGGTGCACCTGAACCCCAACGTGCTGGGGCCGGTGACCGAACACCTGGGTGAGCTGCCCAACGTGCACCTGATCAAACCGCTGGACTACCTGTCGTTCGTGCGCCTGATGCAACGCGCTCACGTCATCCTCACCGACTCCGGTGGCGTGCAGGAAGAAGCGCCGTCGCTGGGCAAACCGGTATTGGTCATGCGCGATGTCACCGAGCGCCCGGAAGCGGTCGCGGCAGGCACCGTGCGCCTGGTGGGCACCGAAACGGACGCCATCATTCGTGGCGTGAACGCCCTGTTTGACGATGATGCCCTGTGGCACAACGCCTCCCGCTCGGCCAACCCTTATGGCGACGGCAAAGCCAGTTCACGGATCGTCGATGCGCTGATGGGCCGTCCGGTGGATGAGTTTGTCGCCGAACTGCCGCGTCAGCGCCAGGACTCGATGGACAGGCACATGGATACACGAATCAAGCCGCAGCACGAACATGCAGAGTTGCGCTCGATGGCCAGCTAGCACAACGGTCGCGCAGATAGCGCAGACACACCCTAAAAAATCCGCAGGAAGCAGTCCGCAAACAATACGGGCACCCGGTTCAGACCGAGTGCCCGAAAAACGTTGTAGCAGACCGGCAGCCTGTATCAAGACCCAATGGCCTTGAGCCTTTACCGAGATCTGCACGATGAAATCTTCCGTTGCCGTAAACATGGGCGCGTTTGGCGTACTTGCCTGCGGGATGAGCCTGCTGGCTCTGATGCCTGCATTCGCCCTGGCTGCCGAAAGCCCGCTGACCCAGGCGATCAACCGAATCACTGCCGACAATCGCCAGGAGCGCGTGGTCGAGCTGAGGGAGCTGGGTATCGATCGCCCGATCATCCTCAATGCCACCGATGCACGCCGCGAGCTGTACCTGCCGGTGCCAGCCAATGTGCCGTTGACCGAGGCCACGCTGAATTTCGATGCCAGCTATCTGAACGGCGAGGCAGGCCGCAATACGCTGCTGCTGTCGCTGGACGGTTATCCGGTACGTGCGCTGGGCCTCAATGAAGAACAGGGCAACGCCAGTGCGACGCTGGGCGTCGACAAGGCAGCGCGCGAAAACGGCTCGGTGCGGCTGGGGATTGCCTGGTCGTCGGTGATCTCGAAAGTGCTCTGCGAAGACGAACGCGCGATCGGCAACGTGTTGCGCATCGATCCGCACACGCGCCTGACGTACAGCTATGACGCCAGCCAGTTGCAGGACGTCGGCGCGGTATGGAACGCACTGCCCGGCAAACCCGGCCTGCTGGTCGCACCCGGCACATTGTCGAACGCCAGCTACGATGCCGCCTGGCGTCTGGGCGTAGCGCTGGAACGCATCGGCAAGCAGGCACGCGTTCTGCCGTTCCCTGCGGTGCAGGACAGCGTGGACCTGAGCGGCCTGACTATTCCGGCTGAACTCAAACAGATTCCGGCGTTTGCAGGGCTCGAAGGCAAGGGCCAGTACACCCTGCGCGACCCGGCGGAAATCGGTGCATTGCTGATGCTCGGCCAGACACCTGCGTTGCAGGCCGACCTGGCGATCAGCGATCCGCACTTGCTCAAGGCAATCGACGACGCCATGGACGCTCTCCAGGCGCAGGTGCAGGGTCTGGATGCTTCGGCGGCCAGCGCACTGGGCCAATGGCGCGAACGCCACATCAAGAAGCCGCTCGCCAACAGCACCGGGGATGACGTGAGTCTGGCCCTGCTGGGCAATCGCGCACTGCTGATGATCAAGCCGGAGTCGGCCGACAAAGCTATCGGCCTGTTCAGTTCGGCGTGGAACAAACTGGCGCGCAATCGCCAGCTGACCATCGGCGAAGAGGCCGCCATGCCTCTGAGCGAAGACGGTCGCGTCGCACTGACCCGACTGGGCGGCAAGCCCGGCACGGTGGATGTGCTGGCAAAAACCGACTGGAGCGCCTCGTTCCCGCTGGGCAGCGTTGCCTATGACGGTCGTGTACCGGTGACTGCGATGATCGATATCGCTGCCGCCCCCGGCGCATCGGGTACCCCGCCGGTTGCCACGCTGTTCCTCAACGATTACCTGATCGGCGCGATGCAACTGACGGCCGATGGCAAAAAAGAGCGCATCGAAGCGCGCATTCCGCAGTACGCACTGGCGGCGCAGAACGTCCTGCGCGTGTCCTTCCAGCGTCAGCCGGTCAGCAACCAGTGCCTGGAGACGCCGCAGGCGTTCCCGATCTCGGTATTGCCAACCAGCCACATCGTGCTGGACAAGGTCACGCCTGACGAAAACTTCTCGGGCATGGCGGCACGCTTCGCCACCGACACGCAGATCATGGTGCCCAAGGGCTACCTTGAGCACCCGGCCAGCAGCCTGCCGCAAGTCATCCGTATCGCCAGCGCCTCCGGCGTCTCGCCATTGCGCGCACAGCTCAGCGTCAGCGATGACGCCAGCGTAGCCGTGACACCGGCCAAGTCTTTCCTGGCCTTCGAACTGCCCATCAAGGACGGCGCCGAGTCGGTCAAGGCCAGCAACGACGGACACCTGCTGATCAACCACAAAGAGCAGACGCTGCTCGACCTCAAGTCGCTCAACCACCTGGCTTCGCTGCAAGTGATCGAAGCTGGCGGCCAGCACGGCATGATCTATCGCACGCTGGGCGGTCAGACCCCGGTTTTCGAACGTCCGGTACTGCTGGAACGTGGCAACGCCGCAGTGCTGGCTGACAGCGGCCCGATCGCTACCTTCGACGCCAAGGACCCGACCGGCAGCCAGATGATCGAGGAGGAGGAAAGCACAGGCATCGACGCCTGGCGCAAACCTTCGCTGCTGTGGCTGATCCCGGGCGGCATCGTACTTTTTCTCATTCTGTTGCTGGCTGGCCGTAGCGCCCGTCGCAATCGCTCGTAACAGGCCGCCACAATGACGTCGCTCTATTGGCCTTACTGGCTGGCCCATTACTACAGCGTGCTGGAAGTCGCGACGATCGTTGTCGGGCTGATCATCCTGGTATCGAGTATCGATGACCTGTTCATCGATATCTGGTACTGGTCGCGGCGGCTGTACCGCAAGTTCACCGCCGAACGTCGCTACCGGCCACTGGCTGCAGAGCAGTTGATTGCCCGCGACGAGCAGCCGTTGGCAATCATGGTCCCGGCCTGGCTGGAATACGACGTCATCGCGCCGATGATCGAAAACATGGTGTCGACGCTCGACTATCAGAACTACGTGGTGTTCGTCGGCACTTACATCAACGACCAGCGCACCATCGATGAAGTGGAGCGTATGCGTCGCCGCTACAAGCAGTTGCACCGCGTGGAGGTGCCGCACGCCGGCCCGACCTGCAAGGCCGACTGCCTGAACTGGGTGATCCAGGCGATTTTTCTGTACGAGAAGACTCATTCCGTACAGTTCGCCGGGACCATCCTGCACGACAGCGAAGACGTGCTGCACCCGCTTGAACTGCGCCTGTTCAATTACCTGCTGCCGCGCAAGGACATGATCCAGTTGCCGGTCGTGTCGCTGGAACGCAACTGGTACGAATGGGTGGCCGGCACCTACATGGACGAGTTCGCCGAATGGCACGGCAAGGACCTGGTGGTACGCGAAAGCATGACTGACACCGTGCCTTCGGCTGGCGTCGGCACTTGTTTCTCGCGACGTGCGCTGATGGTGCTGGCGGATGAAAACCAGAACCAGCCGTTCAATACCGAAAGCCTGACCGAGGACTACGACGTCGGCGCGCGATTGGCGAAATACGGCATGCAGGCGATCTTCGTACGTTTCCCGGTGCAATTTCGGGTGCTGCGCAAATCGTGGTTCCGCAAGCCTTATGAATCGACGCTGGAAATGCCGCTGTGCGTGCGCGAGTTCTTCCCGGACACCTTCCGCACCGCCTTTCGCCAGAAAGCGCGCTGGACGCTGGGTATCGGCTTGCAAGGCTGGGAGCAAATGGGCTGGACCGGCTCGCTGGCCAATCGATACCTGCTGTTTCGGGACCGCAAGGGTGTGGTCACGTCATTCGTCAGCATCCTTGCTTATGCAATCCTTATTCAGTTGCTCGCGCTGATTGTGCTGCGCTCCAGCGGAGTCTGGAACACCAGCTTTCCGACACCCTTTGAAACCACCGGGCTGATTCAGTATCTGCTGGTGGCCAACGGCATCGCATTGCTGTGGCGGATCCTGCATCGCTGCTACTTCACCACTGTGCTTTACGGCTGGCAGCACGGTTTGCTGTCGATACCGCGCATGGTGGTCGGCAACTTCGTCAACTTCATGGCTGCGGCGCGGGCCTGGCGGATGTTTCTGGTGGGCAAGGTGCTCAACCGCAAGCTGGTCTGGGACAAGACCATGCACGACTTTCCGTCTTCCGATCTGATTGCCGTCGCACCCCGCCGCCTGGGCAGCGTGCTGCTGTCCTGGCAAGCCATCAACGACGAAAAACTGCAGACCGCACTGGCTGAACAGCAAACCCGTCAGGTGCCACTGGGCAGGATTTTGCTTAGCCACGGCTGGCTCGACGATGAAACCCTTGCTGAGGCCATCGCTTTTCAGAACGACCTGCCGCGGGTGTTCGACATCGCCAGCAAGCGTGCCGACAGCCGTGTGCTGGCCGATGAGTTCTGCCTGCGCTGGCGTGTCGTGCCGTTGCAGATGAATGCGCTGGGGCGCCAGGAAATTGCAGTGGCCAGTCCGCTGCCGCCTGATGGCCTGCAGCAGATTACCCAACAGCTGGGTGCCGAGCCGGTGCAGTTGATTGCCCGTGAAAGCGACATCGTCGCGCAGTTGCGTCAGCTTCAGGTGGTCGAGGGTCAGCCGCTTCCAGCCAGAGCACCACTGCTGGGCGATCTGCTCATCGAGCAAGGCCTGCTGGACCGCGACGTGTTCCAGAAAGCCATGCTCGGCTACCGCCCGCATGTGCATGGCCGGATCGGCGATTACCTGGTCGACATCGGCGTGCTGCCCAGAGAAACCATCGAACAGGCTGTGGCACGTCAGCACAACCATTACCGATCTGACGATCAAACGGAGCAGCCACTATGAAGCGCCCCTTCATCCTGTCGCTGCTGGTGAGCGGCCTGGGTCTTGTTGCACCGCTCAGCCAGGCGGAGACACTGCCCCTGCCGTTGACCGGACCCGCCTATGCCATCGCCAACGAAGCCTACATGGCCTACAACCGCAAGGACTACGACCTGGCCATTGCCAAAGCCAACGAAGCGTTGCGTCAGCGCGGTGACGCTCAGCAGTTGCGTGACCTCATTACCTTGGCCGAACGCGACAAGTACCGCCGCGATCACCCGCAACGCGCTTACAAGACAAGGCCCAAGCCTGGCTACCTGGAAGGCAATCAGGCGCTACGCGCCTATGCCAGGCACGACTACGACGGCTCGGCGAGTCATGCGCGCAAGGCCATTGCCCAGGCACCGAAGAACCTTGATTACCGCATGATGCTGATCGAGGCGCTGCAACGTCAGCAGCGTCTGGATGAAGCACAAGCAGCCATCAACGACGCCGAGCAGGCACTGGGGCCGCAACAGGTCCTGACGCGTCGTCGGCAGGCGATTCAGGAGCAGGTAGCGGTCGACAAGGCAGCCACCGGCTATAAGGCACTGGCACGCGGCGATAACGACACCGCAGTCAGCGAGGCGCGGGAGGCTGTGCGCAGTTTTCCGAAACAGATGGCCTACCGGAAATTACTGGTCAGCGCCCTGATTGCCCAAGGGCAGTATGCCGAAGCGCGCTCTGCGGCCACCGAAGCGCTGGCGCTGAATGGCAACGACGCCACCCTGCTCGTCCAGCGCGGACAAATGCGTCAACGCCTGGGCGATCAGGACGGTGCACGTCAGGACTTCGCCCAGGCCATGGCGGTCGGCAACCTGCCCCTGCGTGAACAGGCCTCGTTGTATGCCGCCATGGGCCAGCCGAGTGAGGCGCTGCAACGTCTGCAGCAAGCTCGCGATGCAGGCCAACTGCAGCCCGGCGATGAAGTGCAGATTGCCTATTTCCTCAGCCAGGCGGGCGATGATCAAGGTGCGCTGGATACGTTCAAGCGTGTTGACCGTCAGTCCGGTCTCAAGCCCCGCGAAGTGCAGGATGCCGCCTACAGCGCGATGCGCACGTCGAACGATGCGCAGGCCATCGCCTACTTCAAACGCGTGCTCGATTATCAGCAGACCGGCGATCTGCAGATGCCCGCGCAACAGGTGTTCGATACGCGACGCGCCGTCTCTGATCTGTCCCGTGAATGGGGCCTGACCAACACCACGACTTATCGGGGTGCCAGCACCAGCAGCGGCCTGAGCGGCGCACCCGGCGGCAGCAATGACAGCGTGCAGAACAGCACCGAAGTGTTCTGGCGCCCCTTCGGTTACCGTAACGCGCGCTTCGTCGAGCTATACGGACGCGTCACCGACACGCTGTGGAGCAAGGAAGGCGACTCCGACACAGGCGCGGATGCCTTGCAGGGCGCGCTCGGTATCCGGGTCAAGCCGTTCAGCGCAGTCAACGTGATCGGCGCCTTCGAACGCACCTTTCCGCTGGGCAACTCAAACGCCGACGGCGACTGGCTGGTGCGCCTGGGCTACGGCTCGAGCATCGGCACCGACCTGCGCGTCGATGTACCGAGCTGGTGGACTTCGCAGCTGTACGCTGAAGGCGGGCGCTATCTGCAGGACAAGCGCAACTACTTCAACAGTGAGTGGCAGGTCGGGCGCAGCTTCCGTCTGGACAGCATCAGCCCGCGGCTGGTGGTGTTTCCCCACGTGGTCGCCGCAGTGGACTACGATTCGAAGATGCGCAGCGAGGTCGACAGTCTGGGCCGTAGCAGCACATCATCAGGCAATGCTGGCGGGCTTGGTGTCGGCACGGGCGTGCGTTACTGGTTCCGCGAGGACAAATACAAGGCACCACAGTCGTACGTCGATGTCTCTGTGCAATACCGCGAGAAAATATTTGGCGATGACCGCGCAGAAGGCGTTTTCGCACGCATGACGTTCTCGTGGTGATCCACGCCCGTCATCCATCAGGGAGTAATGTTTGAAGGCTCTGGCCGCACTGCTGCGACAGGCAACATTGATCAAGACCTCGCTGGCCGCCCTGCTGGTGGGGGCAATCGCCCTCGGCACCAGCGAGCTGTATGTGCTGATCCAGCCCAAGGGCCCGGGCGTGGTCGGCATCGTCTGGCAACCGGATAACGCAACGGTTGGCATAAGCGGCAACTGGGACAGGCTCGGCGCACGGCAATTGCTCGTGCAGTGGACGGCGGTCGATGATCAGTCGTTCATACCGGGCACCTCGATGGCCAGTGTGCCGGTGTTGCCGGACTGGACACGCATCGGCAAGGAGCCCTGGGCGCAGGAGGTGATCCTCGGGCTGGCCGGGTACTTCAGCGAAACCCGCTCACGGGACAATATCGAGCAACTGGCGGTGCTTTCGGCACAACTGGCCAAGGTGAAAACGCCGCTCAATGTCACCGGCTGGTACTTCCCCGCCGAAGTCGATCCTAGCTGGAGTCGTGCCAAGGAATTACCCGCTCTGCTGGCGAAACTGCCCAGACCGTTGTGGATCAGCGTCTACGACGGCGCCAATATCGGGCCCGCCGCCACGGCGGACTGGCTGAAAACCTGGCTGCCGGACGATATCGGCGTGTTCTTTCAGGATGGTGTGGGTGTTTATGCCCGCACCGCCCCGGTTGCCCGAACCTATGCCGATGCCTTGCGCAACAGGCTGGGCAAGAATCGCGTAAGGATCATCGTCGAAGCCTTTCGTCCGCAAGTAGGCGGCGGCTTCCGCCCGGCAACGGCGGCCGAACTGAAACCGCAGATCGCCGCCTTCGATGGCTATCCGCTGTATCTGTTCGACGGTCCGCACTATGTGACACCCGACCTGATAGAAGCCCTGAACAAGTAGCAACAAGTGGCGCTGGACGAAATTCGTGCACAGGGCTACAAAGAGTCTTCGCACTGGATTTCGAGCCGCACGGAGTGGTCCATGACGCCACGTCAGCATTGCCTGGCCTGCCTGCAACAGACACCGCCCTCGGTGTTTGAAGCTGCGTTATGGGTGTCGACCGAACATGACGCGAACTTCGCGTGGCATGAGGTGATGAGCGAAATGGATCGGTTGCAGCGCCAGATAAACGCAGCGCTGCCCGTTCTGCCTGCGCCTGAACTCGCCCAGCCGCTGTTGCGCCAACTCAACGCCCTGGGTTTTCAGCAGGATGACTGGAACCCTCCCAAACCCGATTCGGCCCTTGTGCACAAGATCGTGGAGCAGCGTCGAGGCCAGCCACTGGGGCTGGCAATGATCGCGCTGGAGATCGCGCGGCGCCTGGACATCGCCATGGAAGGCGTTAACTTCCCGGGCCACTTCCTGCTGCGCGTGCCGGGTGCCGATCACCTGCTCGACCCCTGCAGCGGGCGCAGGCTCTATCCAGCCGACTGCCGCGAGCTGTTGATCAGGCAGTTCGGCCCGACCATGCAACTGCGCGCCGAGCATATGACACGCGCCAACCCGACCAGCATGATGCAACGGTTGTCGCGCAACCTGCGGCACCTGCACCAGATCAACGATAATGTGCTCGCGGCGCTCAAGGATGCCGACCGCATCGTCGAACTGGGCCAGGCCACCAGCAGCGATCACCTGGCCCGCGCCAGTCTGTACCAGTATCTCGAATGCCCGCAGGCCGAACGCTTCGATCTGGAACGCGCGCTGCTGCTCAGTGAAGACCCACTGCAAAGACTCCAGCTGGCCGAGCGCCTGAGCCGCCTACCGGCAAATCACCGCGTTCATTGAGCGCGCTACTCATTCGCTGCGAATTGTTACCTGCCGGGTAATGCTGCATATCCTGCGCGGGGATTTTTCAGACGCGTGATGGCGGTTAACCTGCGCGCGTTAAATCGACGTGGATTTGCAAGCTCCCTTGATCCTGCGTTTTGTTTGGCCGCCGTGCAGGTCTCTGTGCAGCGGCCTTTTTTATTGCCTGCAGGTTTAACGCCTTCAGCCTTCATGCGTGCTGCGTGCCTCGGCCTGCTTGACCTTGACCCGTTCAGGAGGCGCCGCAATGCTTACCTGAGGAAGCTCGCCCCCTATTAATCTGGCCATGTGTCACTCCAGATATGAATGTGTTCGGACTTCATATCGGAGTGGAAAATGCTTAATGAATAGGTCTGCAAAAATCCATACTCGTCCTACAGAGACAAAAGACAGTTCTTACATAAATCGGCGAAACGCCCTTATACAACCAAGCAACCCGCTTAAACAGGTGCGCAAGTTCAACGAACACTCGTGTCTTGCATCAACGGCCATAGGCTGTTTATTTAACGTATTTCTGCAGATTGGCCATCATCTCCTTCAACGCCTCGCCAGTGTCGGCAGGGTGCACTGCGTTGGCGAAATCACCAATCGCCTGCCACTGCGCCGCAACGTCTTGCGGGCTGAAACCCGTCTGCGGGTCGAAACAGGCTCCCTGACTGCGCTGCCAACGGACCTTGCCGATCCAGCCACCACCCACTTCGAACAACTCGCCACTGCTTTGGCATTGTTCACTGCCCAGGTACACCACCAACGGGCTGACCAGTTCGGGTTTGAGCAGCTCGAAAACATTGGCGGGGATCAGCCCCTCGGTCATGCGTGTGCCGCCCGTTGGCGCTATGGCGTTGACGAAGATGCGGTGCTTGCGACCTTCCAGCGCGAGGGTGCGGGTCAGCCCGTAAAGCCCCAACTTGGCCGTCGCGTAATTGGCTTGCCCGAAGTTGCCGTAGATACCGGATGTCGATGACGTGAAGATCACCCGTCCGCCATTCTGCTCGCGCAGATAAGGCCAGGCGGCATGGGTGACTTTGTAGGCGCCCTCGACATGGACGCGATAGACCAGGTCCCAGTCGGCGTCCTCCATGTTGGCGAAGGTCTTGTCACGCAGGATGCCAGCGTTGTTGACCAGCACATCGATGCGCCCGAATGCATCCAGCGCATGCTGCACAATGCGGCCGCCCTCGGTCACCGAATCATGGTTGGCTATCGCAGTGCCGCCTGCCGCGCGAATCTCGGCCACCACGCGATCGGCGGCAGACGCGCTGGCCCCTTCGCCATGCGCCGAACCACCCAGGTCGTTGACCACCACTCGCGCACCGTGTTTCGCAAACAGCAGCGCATGAGCCCGACCCAGCCCACCCCCTGCGCCGGTCACAATCACGACTTTATCGTCAAAACGCACTGACTCGCTCATCGCTGGCTCCATGCCTCAAGAATACGTGCGATGAGTGTCGTCCACGCCCTGCACAGCCACAATCAACACCCGCAGTGCTGAATCATTCCCCATAAAGGAGCGCGATATTTTCAGCCCAGGTGCTTGATGAACGCTTCCAGCCACGGCTCGGCGTCGGTTTCCGGGGTGACGCTTTCGCTTCCGTCCAGACGCAACATGTCCTGTACTTCGCTAACGCCCAACTCAGCGAACAGTTCGCGCATCTGCTCGCCGCCTGCGCAGAAGGTGTCGCCGTAACTGGCATCGCCCAGTGCGATCACCCCACCAGGCAATCCACGCAGTTCGCCTGGCAGTCCGTCGCGCAGCGCTGCATAAAGAGGCATGAGGTTGTCGGGCAACTCGCCCATCCCGGTAGTCGATGTCACGGCAAGCAGCGCCTGAGGCTCGAAGGCCAGCAGCTCCGGCAACATGAGGCGCGGATTGACGAGGGTCTCATGGCCGGCGGCACGCAACAGTGCGGCGGCGTGTCTGGCAACTTCCTCGGCCGATCCGTAGACCGTTCCACACACGATGGCGACTTTCATGGTTATTCCTGCAGCAGCTTAAAAAAGTGAAACATTATGCCTTAGAATGCCGTCTGAATTTTCTACGGACCATTCTGCCTTCGGATCTGCCCGAAGAAGCACAGCAGCGTTGAAACATTTGAATGAAAAAATATGACGGATGGCCAGAACACTTTGCGGAATCAATGGTCTTTGTTCTCAATAACCGGTTAGACCGAGCCTCCGCCCATGCAACCTGATTCACTTCTCACCCAGGCTGAGCTGGATTTTATCCAGAGCATGCAGCGCAATCCCCAGTTGAACGTACGTGACAGTACGCGCAGTCTGCTGGTCAATGGCGGCATCCAGATCCAGGATCTGCTGACAAAGCTGGCCGCTCATGAGCAGGTCACCATCCATGCGCAGTTCGAGAATCAGCAGATGAATTTCCCTCTGCACCTGGTCGAGGACGAATTCCACGCGCTGCATCTGGAGCTCGGCGCGCCGAGTATTTTCGAGGAAGGTCCGAGGATCCGCCCATGGCGGCTTGTGCTGGAAGAGCCGATCCCTCTGGAAACCGAAAAGGGCGCACTCACGGCGCTCTGGGTTCATGAGCTATCGTTCAAGGGTGCGCTGCTCGAGTACCGCAAGGAAGGCAAGCTGCCGAGAAATTTTTCCGCCTGGTTCAACCCGCCAGGGCAAGCGCCCATTCCGATGCGCGGCAAGCTGGAGCGAATGATCGGGCAGAACGTCGGCGCCTATCATTTCAGCAAGCACGGCAAAGACGATGCCGAACGCCTGCGCCAGTACATCCTGCAAGAGCATCGTCGCAAACATCCATCCTTGCACAAGTAATCCGCCTGCCCGGCAACGCTCTACCGGTCTCTCAGCGTTTCAGGAATAATCCTTGCTTGCTGTTCACGTGAAGCTGTCGCGATCCACCATCCCGGATCGCGGCACGTGACCTCCCTACCCGGGAATTTCACGCCTCTACCGGAGATATACAATGTCTACCTCACCCGTCACCTTGATGGTTGCCCGCCGCGTGGCGCAGGGTCGCTACCATGAAATGATGGCCTGGCTGCACGAAGGCGAACAGTTGGCCACGGACTTTCCGGGGTATCTGGGTTCAGGGGTACTGGCTCCCCCGCCCGGCGATGACGAATTTCAGATCATTTTCCGCTTTACCGATGAGCACACCATGCACGCCTGGGAGCATTCCGCCTCTCGACGCTCCTGGCTGGTGCGCGGCAGCGGTCTTTTCGCACAACCCTCGGAGCATCGGGTCAGCGGCATCGACGGCTGGTTCGGCGCAATCGACCAGCGTCCGCCACGCTGGAAACAGGCTGTCGCAATCTGGCTGGCGTTTTTCCCCGTGTCGCTGATCTTCAATTTTCTACTCGGCCCCCTGCTCAACCATCTGGACCTGTTGCCGCGCATCATGATCAGCACAGCGGTGCTCACCCCACTAATGGTCTACCTGTTCATCCCGCTGTCCACGCGCCTGCTGGCACCCTGGCTGCAGAGCACGCCTGCACCGGCACGCCCGACACAATCACCTTCACCTCGCTAAACGCATAAAGACCTGTACACCTTTACACCTCGGTACAGGTCTTGGTCGCTTCCCAGCCCCGCCCGTTTCCTCAACCTCCCTGTGCTCAGCGCCTGCGAGCACTGCGTCGGCGAGTTTCATGACGTCTAGGGTTGTACAAAAAAATTCTCTGGTATAACTTTGCCTGTAAACCGGAAGAAACAATCGACCGTACAATCCCCGTCCACTACGGATAACCGATACGCGAGCTGTCGATGGCAATGTCTTCTGCACCGATCCTGATCACCGGCGCCAGCCAGCGCGTGGGCCTGCATTGCGCCTTGCGTCTGCTGGAACACGGGCAGCGGGTGATCATCAGTTATCGCACCGAGCACGAAAGTGTGACGGAACTGCGCCAGGCGGGAGCAGTGGCCATCCACGGGGATTTTTCCTGTGAGGCCGGGATCATGGCGTTTGTCGAGCTGTTGAAAACCCAGACCTCGAGCCTGCGGGCCATCGTCCACAACGCTTCCGAGTGGCTGGCAGAAACACCGGGCGATGAAGCCGAAAACTTCACCCGCATGTTCAGCGTGCACATGCTCGCGCCCTACCTGATCAATCTGCATTGCGAGTCGTTGCTGACCGCCAGTGAGATCGCTGACATCGTGCATATCAGCGATGACGTGACTCGCAAGGGCAGCAGCAAGCACATCGCCTACTGCGCAACCAAGGCCGGCCTGGAAAGCCTGACGCTGTCCTTCGCTGCCAGATTCGCCCCGCTTGTCAAAGTCAACGGCATAGCACCGGCGCTGTTGATGTTTCAACCCAAGGACGATGCGGCCTACCGCGCCAACGCCCTGGCCAAGTCGGCCCTGGGCATAGAGCCTGGTGCAGAGGTGATTTACCAGAGCCTGCGCTATCTTCTGGACAGCACCTATGTCACCGGCACAACACTGACCGTAAACGGCGGACGGCACGTCAAGTAAGCCGCCCCGAGGATCATTCTGATGAGTTCGTCCCTGCCACAGCACTATCGAGACATTCTGCTCGGCCTTGGTGAAGATCCAGACCGCGAAGGTCTGCTGGACACCCCGAAACGCGCTTCCAAAGCCATGCAGTACCTGTGTCACGGCTACACCCAGAGTGTCGAAGAAATCGTCAATGGCGCTTTGTTCGCCTCCGACAACGATGAAATGGTCATCGTCCAGAACATCGAGCTGTACTCGCTTTGCGAGCATCACCTGCTGCCGTTCATAGGCAAGGCGCATGTGGCGTACATTCCGACCGGCAAGGTGCTGGGCCTGTCGAAGATCGCACGCATCGTCGACATGTTTGCCCGACGTCTGCAGATTCAGGAAAATCTGACCAAGCAGATTGCCGATGCGATTCAGAAAGTCACCGGAGCCGCCGGTGTGGCCGTGGTCATTGAGGCGCAGCACATGTGCATGATGATGCGCGGCGTCGAAAAGCAGAACTCGACCATGAACACGTCAGTGATGCTGGGCGCCTTCCGTGACTCGAGCACCACGCGCATGGAGTTTCTGCAATTGATCGGACGGAGCAGACAATAATGGCAAGACTCGAACCTGGCACCGCGCGCATCCGGGTCAAGGACCTGCGTTTGCGCACGTTCATCGGCATCAACGAGGACGAAATCCTCAACAAACAGGACGTGCTGATCAACCTGACGATTCTCTATGCCGCTCAGGAAGCCGTTCGGGATAACGACATCGAGCATGCCCTCAACTATCGCACCATCACCAAGGCCATCATCCAGCATGTCGAGGGCAATCGCTTTGCCCTGCTGGAACGACTGACCCAGGAAGTGCTGGATCTGGTGATGAGTCACGAGGCGGTGACCTACGCTGAAGTGGAAGTCGACAAGCCGCATGCCCTGCGCTTTGCCGAATCGGTGTCGATCACGCTCGCCGGTCAACGCTGAAACTCTTATCATGACGTCAACCGTCTACTGAAAAGAGCCCGTCATGACCGAGCAAGAACGTCTCGAACTCGAAGCTGCAGCCTTCCGCCGACTGGTCGCGCATCTGGACAGCCGCAAGGATGTCCAGAACATCGACCTGATGAACCTGTCCGGCTTCTGCCGTAACTGCCTGTCCAAGTGGTACAAGGCCGCCGCTGACGAAAAGCAGATCGACCTCAGCCTCGATGATGCGCGTGAAGTGGTTTATGGCATGCCGTACAGCGAGTGGAAAGCCCGCTACCAGAAAGAAGCGAACGCTGAACAACAGGCGGCGTTCGTCAAGGAAACCAAACAACATGACTGATCTGAACTCCCTGCGCGCCAGCCTGCGCAGCGGCAAGCATGCGTTTGCCGACACCTTGGCCTTCATCGCCGAAGGCTACGACTACCAGCCTCAGGCATTCAGAAACGGCGACGTCGACAATGCTGCCGGGCAAAACGAAGGGTCGTGCAAGACCCTGGGCCTGGCATTACTGGAAGGCCTGACTGACGAAGAGGCACTGCTGGCGTTCGGCGAGCATTACCGCTCGGTACAAGCCACGCCTGAAGGCAGCGACCACGGCAATATCCGTGCGCTGATCGCGAAGGGTATGGCAGGTGTCAAGTTTGAAGGCGAGCCGCTCAAGCGCAAGGCTTGATCGGCTGGGTTGAAATCACATCGTTCTAGTGCCCATACCTGGGCACTCCACGCTATACACACGTCCTGGTAAGCCCGGAAAACGGGGTTAAACACAGCATGAGGCAGAGTACAGCCCACTGTGGGAGTGAGCTTGCTCACGAAGGCATCGGTTCAAACACCCTGTTTTTGGGGGATGTACTGACCTCTTCGCGAGCAATGCGGATCGCTCCCATAAGATTTGTGTATAGCGCTGAGCGCTTGGGCACGAGAGCAAATCAGAACGATACGTCAGCCAGGCCGTCCAGGTAGCGCTCGACGTCCAGTGCCGCCATGCAGCCTGCACCAGCCGAAGTAATGGCCTGGCGATACACGTGGTCAGCCACGTCACCGGCAGCGAATACGCCTTCGACGCTGGTCGCCGTAGCGTTGCCTTCGCGGCCACCCTGCACAACCATATAACCGTCTTTCAAGGCCAGCTGGCCGTCGAACAACGAAGTGTTCGGCGTGTGACCGATCGCGATGAACACACCGTCGACTTTCAGCTCGCTGCTGCTGCCGTCGTTGTTCTTCAGACGCGCACCGGTCACGCCCATGTTGTCACCCAGGACTTCGTCCAGCGTGGCATTGAGCTTGAGCTCGATCTTGCCTTCGGCGACACGTGCGTGCAGCTTGTCGATCAGGATCTTCTCGGCGCGGAAGGTTTCACGACGGTGAACCAGGGTCACCTTGCTGGCGATGTTGGCCAGATACAGCGCCTCTTCAACCGCCGTGTTACCACCACCGACCACCGCGACTTCACGGTTGCGATAAAAGAAACCGTCGCATGTGGCGCAGGCAGAAACACCCTTGCCCATGAACGCTTCTTCCGAAGGCAGACCCAGGTAGCGGGCGCTGGCGCCGGTGGCAATGATCAGAGCGTCGCAGGTGTAGGTTGCGCTATCGCCCTGCAGACTGAACGGCTTGCCGGCCAGATCAACGGAATTGATGTGGTCAAAGACAATTTCAGTCTCAAAACGCTCGGCATGCTCACGCATGCGTTCCATCAGCGCAGGACCGGTCAGGCCGTGCGGGTCGCCTGGCCAGTTATCAACTTCTGTAGTCGTGGTCAATTGGCCGCCAGCCTGCATGCCGGTGATCAGCAGGGGCTTGAGGTTGGCGCGAGCGGCGTAAACCGCAGCGCTGTAACCGGCAGGGCCGGAACCGAGAATGATCACTCGGGAATGACGTACGTCTGACATGACACACTCCTATCGACCGACCGTTTACGCCGCGGTCGGGACGGCTGGATAAAAAGGACCACCGAAACGCTTGGGGAAGCGTCATTTGGTTCGGCAGGTCCTGAAAATTCTGACCTTAAGGACAGGTCTTAGATTGCCGAACAGCCTATCGGGGCCGCAGAGGTTAAGGAAATATCGTTTCACAATCCACCCTATAGGTCACTTCTATAGCGCAGGCGCCTGGCAGCGGCGCATGAGTGGCGAGCCAATCGGATAGTCTTCCTTCGCCAAGGATACGCCACAAGTCTGGCATGCTCAAAAACCGTCAGCGCTCCGCTCTTTCATGGCCATCACAAAGCCGGTAAGGTCACGCCTTTCAAGCACTCGGAGACTCCCATGCCCGCTCCCGCCCTTACTGGCCCGCAATACCTGAGAGAGGGCCTGAAACTGGTCCTCAGCCCTGGTTTGCGCTTGTTCGTTCTACTTCCATTGAGCATCAATGTGGTGTTGTTTTGCGGCCTGATCTATCTGGCGGTGCACCAGTTCGAGCTGTGGGTCGACACCTTCATGCCGACCCTGCCTCACTGGCTGAGTTTTCTCAGTTACATCCTCTGGCCACTGTTCGTGGCGCTGGTGCTGCTGATGGTGTTTTTCACCTTCACCATGGTCGCCAACATCATCGCCGCACCGTTCAACGGGTTTCTGTCCGAAAAGGTCGAAGCCGTGATTCGCGGTGTAGACGAATCGCCCGATTTCAGCTGGGCCGAACTGGTCGCCATGGTGCCCCGCACCCTGGCCCGCGAAGCACGCAAGCTGGGCTATATGTTGCCGCGCATGCTCGGCCTGTTCATCCTGTCGTTCATCCCGGTCGCCAACATCATCGCCGCCCCGCTATGGCTATTGTTCGGGGTGTGGATGATGGCGATCCAGTACATCGACTACCCCGCCGATAACCACAAACTGGGCTGGAACGAAATGCTCGGCTGGCTGAAGAGCAAACGCTGGCAGAGCCTGAGCTTTGGCGGCATCGTCTACGTTGCCTTGCTGATCCCGGTGGTCAATCTGCTGATGATGCCTGCTGCAGTGGCCGCTGCAACGCTGTTCTGGGTGCGTGAACGTGGCGCGGATGCGTTGCCGGTGACCCACGCACGCGGCTGAATGCCAACTTGCCGGACCGCGCAAAGCGGTTCGGCACACCCGAAGAAAAAATCACACGCATATAAATATGTACCGCAACTCACTCTGCCGGCTGAGGCTAAATAGGGCCTCAATCAATCCGTTCATGTGAAGCCAGCTTCCATGAAACCCGGCGACACATGAACTTAACAAGGAAGTTAAATCATGAATACTCAAGTAAACCCTGCTGCACTGGCCGCTGACAACGCAACCGTTCAGGAAAAGATCCGCGCCTTTCTGGTCAGCGAGCTGGCCGAATGGTCGATCAACCCGGACGAAGTTTACATCAACGGTGTGAACGACCCCGAAGAGCGCATCGTCATCGGCTCCACTTCGCTGACTGCCGAAGCCACTAACCGTGTTTTCGAAAAAGACATCCCTGCCTATTCCACCCGCACCGCCGGCTTGTTCACCGTGGCGTATTCGTACGCCGATGAACATCGTCTGGCGGCACCGGATCTGGCCAAAGTGGGCGAAGTGATCGGCCAACTGGTTCGTGATCTGGGCTGAGTGCCCTGCTTGACCGGCTGAGTGACGACGACGCCTGAGAGCGTGCAGAACAGATAACGAGTTATCTGTTCGGCACTTCAGCATTAAAATGGAAATTTCTTACAGCGATATATCAGCATTCTTACAAGCAGCTTATAGAACTCCATTCCGTGTAACGGCAACGACTTGCCACAACCAGACACTGCTTGCCGAGATATGAAAAAACATTACACGTAGGAACATTGTGTAGGACAAATCTTCCCGACCTCTAATACAAGACTGCAACGGCGTAGGAACAACCAATACATTAAATATGGCATTATCTTTGCTCTCCTGATTAAAAAAAAACAGGAGTAATCGCTATGGAAATAAAAACAGAATCTGCCGCAGAACAACTCTCCTCCTACCGACCGGCATCCCTCGAAAGACTACCGGAAAACCGTTCAGGTCAGTTTGCAAGCCTGTTGAACGCTGCCATCACACAGACGGAGAAAAAACCTCCAGTCGCATTACCCGCAACACTCGGCAGCTCGGCAATGTCCCGCTCAAATCGCTTCATGGATAGCATGACTATCGAACAACGCAGATCCATTGTGGAGGATAAAGACTTCGTGCCTATGCCAGCGGCAATGGAACGTGCGCGAGGGACTTTCAAATGACCCATACCGACAATATTTCGCCATTCCTGAACGTCACACCGTTAGGTGTACGGTACAAAACAACACCACGCCCCCCGGCATCAACACCTGAAAGCTTCGCTAACGTACTTCAAGAAGCCGTCCGCGAAAAAGAAACACCTCATTGCGCAAGGACAATCCTGCGAGGAGGAGAACTCAGGCACAAGCTGATGGAACAGGCTCAAAGCAGCCCGGTCGAAGCGAGCTTCCTGGCCAGACACTATGCGTACAATTCATTGACTGGCGAGGGAGTCGATCTATCTGATTACCCCGTGATTCGTTACTGCGCCACGGGCAAGATAGTCACACCCGAGTCGAGCGCTTACTTTCAGAAAATCGGGGGGTGTATGCAAAAAGAGCGAACAGCCCTTTATGAAGAAGAATATTTGAAAGGTACGCCTGCGGCCAGGATACTTGAAAAGATACTAAACTTTAACGACGCTCTTCCTCTCGCATTTCGTGACATGGCAAATTGGTAGCCTGAGCGTCCTCCCTGTCGGGGGGAGGCGCTTGTGAGATTACCAATCGACAGTTATTCGCCCTTGCTGTCCAGCGACTGGCACCCTTCCCGCATCTCCAACCTTCATCGTGTAATAGAACTTGCGACTTGCCGACTGATTACCGAAAAACGTTGTGGACCCCGTTCGCTGACGTGATACGTTCAGGCATACGCTGACACCTTGGCACAAGTAGACCTCAAGCCCCTGAGGCCAGCCCACCACGTTCCAGTTCCAACTGACACTTTTGATCGTCGCTGTCACAGGCGCATGCCTGCTTACTGGCAGCTCAGCGGTGTGAACATAGCCTTTTGAATGAATAACCGGCAGAGCAACCGACGATTGATAGTTCCCAGCCAGTGCAAGGTTCGAAAAGGCTAACAGTGCCAAAGCAATTCCTGAAGCCGAACGAGCCCATTTCAATTTATTGTCGTTAAATTTCATTTTACTTCCCTAGTATATTGATAAGCAGGAACAACTAAAAATCCAGCCATTCCAAACCAACGTTAACGAACCACACAGTTCGATAACCCGACATTACTAGGCAAACAGATAATATCAACACGTATCAGAACGGACTACGCGCTTTTAGGAAACGATGTGAACACCTGTAGGAAGCCAATTAACTTTATCGTAATTTTTATTAAAATCATTGTACAGCCTATGCGTTTACCTATTAACTATTCCGCGCAGTCTCACGCCAACTTGCTCACCTTACCGACGCCCCATCACCAATCCATCACATAACCGCCACATAACCGAAATGTAATCAGTCGACACTGCTCTCATGAGCCAAATTCTTAACGTCACCCTGATCACTGAAACCTTTACTCCCGAGATCAACGGCGTCGCCAATACCCTGGGGCGGCTGTGTGAAGGGTTGCGGTTGCGCGGGCATCGGGTCGAGCTGGTCCGGCCACGTCAGAACGACGAGATCGGCGCGGGCACTGCAGAGGACCTGCTGCTCTGCCGGGGCTGGCCGATACCGGGTTACCCGGGGTTGCAGTGGGGTCAGTCTTCGATGCACAAGCTGCTGCGGCGCTGGCAACGGCGTCGGCCGGATGTGCTGTACATCGCCACGGAAGGTCCGCTGGGGCTCTCGGCACTGCGCGCAGCGCGGCGGCTGGGGATTGCGGTGATCAGTGGCTTCCATACCAACTTCCCGCAGTACACGCAGCAGTACGGCATGGGTTTCATCACCCGCTTGCTGACGCACTACCTGCGCTGGTTCCACAATCGGTCACGCATGACGCTGGTACCCAGCATCAGTCAGAAGGTCGAGCTGGAGCGACGTGGCTTTGAGAGGATCGAGCTGTTGTCGCGTGGCGTCGACAGTCAATTGTTCAGCCCGTCCAGACGCTCGCAGCTTCTGCGCGAGAGCTGGGGTCTGCAAGCCGATGATGTTGCGGTCCTGCATGTTGGCCGGCTTGCCCCAGAAAAAAACCTGAGCCTGCTCAAAGCCTGCTTCGAGGCGCTCAAAGACAGTTACCCGCAACGTAATCTGAAACTGGTGGTGGTTGGCGACGGGCCTCAACGCCCGCAGCTGGAACAGCAAATCCCGGATGCGATTTTCTGCGGCACCCAGCGCGGCGAGGTGCTGGCGACGCACTATGCCTCGGCCGATATGTTTCTGTTCCCCAGCCTCACCGAAACCTTCGGCAACGTAGTTCTCGAAGCACTCGCCTCAGGCCTGGGCGTGGTCGCCTACGATGAAGCCGCAGCCGGGCAGCATATCCGCCACGGCCACAACGGTGCGTTGGCCATGCCGGGGGACGAGGCGGCGTTCATCGACTCGGCGCGCTGGTTGCTGGAGGACAGTGAGACACTGCGCCGAGTGCGCCTCAATGCCCGGCAACATGCCAGTCGCCAGGGCTGGACAGCAGTCATCGATCAGTTCGAGCGTCAATTGCGCGAGGCCTGCCCGAGCCAGAACGCGGCAAGCGTCAAAGAGATCAGGCCGGTAGCCAGCAAGAAGATCAGGCCAGTGTCGCCAGTGCGTCTCGACTGAAAGGCAGGATGTCCTGCTCGCGGCCTTCGCGCACTTTCAGTGCCCAATCCGGATCGACAAGCAGCGCACGCCCCACCGCCACCAGATCGAACTCGTCGTTGCCCAGCCGCTTCAGCAGATTTTCCAGGCTGGCCGGTTGAGCGACCTTATCGGTGTCGACCATAAATTGCAGGAACTCACCGTCCAGTCCGACGCTGCCGACTGTGATGGTCGGTTTGCCAGTCAGCTTGCGCGTCCAGCCCGCCAGGTTCAGGTCAGAGCCTTCGAACTCAGGCTCCCAGAAACGCCGGGTAGAGCAATGAAAGATATCCACACCAGCATCAGCCAGAGGCTGCAGAAACTCGCCCAGCGCCTCGGGCGTTTGCACCAGGCGCGCGGTGTAATCCTGCTGTTTCCATTGTGAGAAACGGAAAATGATCGGGTAATCCGGGCCCACAGCGGCGCGCACGGCCTTGATCAGTTCGAGCGCAAAACGTGAGCGGTTGGCGAGGCTGCCGCCGTACTCGTCGCTGCGTTGATTGCTGCCCTCCCAGAAGAACTGATCGATCAGGTAACCGTGAGCGCCATGAATTTCGACACCGTCCATGCCCATCGCCTTGGCATCGACGGCAGCCTGGGCAAAGGCAGCCACTATCTCGTCGATGTCCTGCTTGCTCATGCCATGCACCAGCACCTGAGCGTCCTTGACCTTTTCCATCGGCCCATAGGCAGGCACGCTGCCGTCCGGCTCGGTGCCAGGACGGCGAACAGCGCCGACGTGCCAGAGTTGCGGGACGATCCTGCCGCCCTCCGCATGCACTGCCTCGACCACCTTGCGCCAGCCGGCCAGTGGCGCTTCACCGAAAAACTGCGGGACGTTCGGATAACCGTTGGAGGCCTTGTGATTGACCGTCGTACCTTCGGTGATAATCAGCCCGACACCTGCAGCAGCGCGCCGCCGGTAGTATTCGACGACCTTCGAGTTGGGCACGTGCCCTGGCGAGAACGAGCGGGTCATGGGAGCCATGACCACACGCGATGACAGCTCCAGGCTGCCCAGACGGAAAGGCGTGAACAAGGCTTCTGCCGACATGCGCAACTCCTGTGAAATGGTCGATTGCCATCAGGCGCGCAGAATATCGCCGGGCGTCAGCGGTGGCCCAGTACTATTGATCTGGCTGATCTGAGTTCAGAAGCGACGAGCGCGCAAGAAAGCCGGGCGAACGCAAAATGCTACCCCGGCCACATGATCAGCTTTGCGCCAGGGCCTTTTCAATGGCCTGGATCACGGCAGGATCATCCGGAGTGGTACGCGGAGAAAAACGTGCGCTTACACCACCGTTCTTGCCGACCAGAAACTTTTCGAAGTTCCAGGTGATATCCCCGGGAAACTCGGCACCCTCGCCCGCGAGCAAACGGTAAAGCGAGTGACGGTTAGGGCCGTTGACGTCGAGTTTTTCACCCAGCGTAAACGTCACGCCGTAGTTGAGTTGGCAAAACTCGGCGATCTCTTGCTCGGTACCCGGTTCCTGCCCGGCAAACTGGTTGCACGGCAGCCCCAGTATCTCAAGGCCCTTGTCCTTGTACTGCTGATAGAGGTTTTCAAGTGCTGCGTACTGCGGTGTGAGCCCGCATTTGGACGCGACGTTGACCACCAGAACCACTTTGTTCCTGAAATTCGCCAGCGGCAGTTCCTGGCCACCCAGCGCTTTCAATTTGATGTCGTGAAAAGCACTCATGAGAACCCCTTTTGAAACAAGTCGCCCCAGGCTATAACCCGAAAAAAGGCACCGTGACCGCACGCGTAACGAAAGTCGTCATCGCAGAACAGCCAGGGCGCCTTTTCAGTGCCTGAGCTTAGCAGCACAAATCAGTGTTGATGACCGCCTTCACCGTGAACATGGCCGTGAGCCATTTCTTCTTCACTGGCATCACGGATGGCCACAACCTTCACGTCGAAGTTCAGGCGCTGACCCGCGAGCGGATGGTTGCCGTCAACGGTAACATCGTCGCCTTCCAGATCACGGATGGTGACGATCTGCATGCCGCCATCCGGACCGGAAGCGTGAAACTGCATGCCGACTTCGAGCTTGTCGACGCCTTCGAACATGCTGCTGCTCAGGGTGCTGACCAGTTCGGCCGAGTACTCACCGTAGGCGTCTTCGGGCTCGACGGCAACGTTCAGCTGGTCGCCTACTTCCTTGCCTTCCAGTGCCTTTTCCAGGCCCGGGATGATGTTGCCTGCACCGTGCAGGTAAACCAGCGGCGCAGCACCGGTAGAACTGTCGATGACCTCACCAGCGTCGTTGGTCAGGGTATAGTCAATGGAGACAGCCTTATTGGCGGCGATCGGCATGGGGACAAGACCTTTTGCTTAAGATTGAAGAACGGGCAAGTTTAACCAAGCAATCGCCCGAAAGCGAACGCAACTCTGACGGACGGCCCGCTTTGAAAGGTTCAATCGTTATCGATTTGAGACAGGACGAGCACTGTCACTGGTTTGCGCTGCTATCGTGCGGCCATACCCAGCACCTGCGTCATGACCCTCCGTGGCAGTCACGCCCCTGGGTGCTGGACCCGCTGCAACGCAGTCAGATGAGAGGTCAGGCCTTTTGTTGCGGCTGGTGTGCGAATGCCGCAGATAACGATAGTCTTGCCGCAGAGAAATCGCGTTAGACGGTTTCCGGACTTTTTCGGTCGGCGGCGGTTCCCTATGTGCTGCGACCCCTTGCACTGCTCAATCGAGAAGCCAGTATGCAGACTTTTTTTATCGCCCCCACTGACTTTGGCGTGGGGTTGACCTCCATCAGCCTGGGACTGGTGCGCACGCTGGAGCGCGCCGGCTTGAAAGTAGGCTTTTTCAAACCGATCGCCCAGCCACACCCCGGCGATCTGGGCCCCGAGCGTTCGACCGAGCTGATGGCTCGCACCCACGGCCTCAAGCCGCCCAAGCCTTTGGGGCTGGCGCATGTCGAGCGCATGCTCGGTGATGGTCAACTGGATGAACTGCTCGAAGAGATCATCAATCTTTATCAGCAGGCAGCTGTCGGCAAGGACGTGCTGGTCGTCGAAGGCATGGTCCCGACCCGTAGCGCGAGCTATGCCGCGCGGGTCAATCTGCATTTGGCCAAGAGCCTGGATGCCGAAGTCATTCTGGTCTCTGCCCCGGAAAACGAAGTGCTCGCCGATCTGTCGGGCAGGGTCGAATTGCAGGCCCAGCTGTTTGGCGGCCCCAAGGACCCCAAGGTGCTGGGGGTGATACTCAACAAGGTGCGCACCGAAGAGAGCATGGAAGTCTTCGCCTCGCGCCTCAAAGAACACTCGCCGTTGCTGCGCAGTGGCGACTTTCGCCTGCTGGGCTGTATCCCGTATCGCGCCGAACTCAACGCGCCGCGTACCCGCGATGTGGCCGAGCTGCTCGGTGCGCAGGTGCTGAACGCAGGCGACTACGATCAGCGCCGCATGACCAGAATCATCATTTGTGCGCGGACGGTGCTCAACACGGTTCCACTGCTCAAGCCGGGTGTGCTGGTGGTGACGCCGGGCGACCGCGACGACATCATCCTGGCGGTGAGCCTCGCGGCAATAAACGGCGTACCGCTCGCCGGCCTCCTGCTGACCAGCGATACCGTGCCCGACCCACGCATCCTGGAGCTGTGCCGCGGCGCACTGCAGGCGGGGCTGCCGGTGCTGTCGGTCAGCAGCGGCTCGTATGACACGGCAAATCGCCTGAATCAGTTGAACAAGGAAATCCCCATCGATGACCGCGAGCGCGCGGAAAACATCACCGATTTCGTTGCCAGTCATCTGGACGCCAACTGGCTGCACCAGCGCTGCGGCACCCCCCGCGAGCTGCGCCTGTCGCCCGCGGTGTTTCGCTATCAGTTGATCCAGCGCGCGCAAGCGGCCAACAAGCGCATCGTGCTGCCTGAAGGTAACGAGCCGCTGACCATTCAGGCTGCCGCGATCTGCCAGGCACGCGGTATCGCGCGTTGCGTGTTGCTGGCCAGGCCCGAGGACGTGCACGCCGTTGCGCAGGCGCACGGCATCGAGCTGCCGCAGGGGCTGGAAATTCTTGACCCGGACCTGATTCGCGAACGCTACGTTGCGCCGATGGTGGAACTGCGCAAAAGCAAAAGCCTGAACGCGCCCATGGCCGAGCAACAGCTCGAAGACCCGGTGGTGATCGGTACGGTGATGCTGGCGCTGGACGAGGTCGACGGGCTGGTGTCCGGCGTCATTCATTCCACCGCCAACACCATCCGGCCGGCCCTGCAGCTGATCAAGACCGCGCCAGGCTGCACGCTGGTGTCTTCAGTATTCTTCATGCTCTTTCCCGAGCAGGTGCTGATGTACGGCGACTGCATCATGAACCCGCATCCGAGTGCCAGCGAGCTGTCCGAGATTGCCTTGCAGAGCGCCGACTCGGCCACTGCCTTCGGTATCTCGCCGCGTGTGGCGATGATCAGCTACTCCAGCGGCAATTCGGCCAGCGGCGAAGAAGTCGAGAAAGTCCGCGAAGCGACGCAGCTGGCACGCGAAACCCGCCGCGATCTATTGATCGACGGGCCGCTGCAGTATGATGCGGCCGCCAACGAACAGGTCGCCCGGCAGCTGGCTCCGGACAGCGCGGTCGCAGGACGCGCCAACGTGTTCGTGTTCCCGGACCTGAACACCGGCAATACCACATACAAAGCGGTGCAACGCAGTGCCGACTGTGTGAGCCTCGGCCCGATGCTACAAGGCCTGCGCAAACCGGTGAACGATCTGCCGCGCGGCGCGCAGGTCGACGACATTGTCTACACCATCGCGCTGACAGCCATACAGGCCGACACGCTGTCCTGATGCCTGACCCGAGTGCCGCAGAGCAATCTGCGGCTTCCGATAACTTGCGGAGCCGTCTTCTTCATGGATTTTCTGCCTGCCCCGTTACGCGGCGTCATTGCCTCGCTGTTGCTGGCGCTGAACACCATCGTCTGTTGCACAGTGCTGTTCGCGGTCACGATCCTCAAGATCTGTCTGCCCTTCTCTGCGGCACAGCGTTTCACCGACTGGTTGATGAGCCACATCCATGAAACCTGGATCGGCAACAACAATGCCTGGATCAAACTGCTGTGCCACACCCGCTGGCACCTGAGCGGTCTGGAAGGGCTGGATTACAATCACTCGTACCTGGTCACCAGCAATCACCAGAGCTGGGTCGACATCATGGTCTTGCAGTACGTGCTCAACCGACGTATTCGCCCACTGAAGTTTTTCCTCAAGCAGGAGTTGATCTGGGTTCCGGTGATCGGTCTCGCTTGGTGGGCGCTGGGCTTCCCGTTCATGAAGCGCTACTCCAAGGCATACCTTGCCAAACACCCGGAAAAGAAAGGCAAGGACCTGGAAACCACGCGCCGCACCTGCGCGAAGTTTCGCCATAACCCGGTGGGGATTTTCAACTTCGCCGAAGGCACGCGCTTCACCGCCGGCAAACACGCGCAACAGAACTCGCCGTTCCGCCACCTGCTCAAACCCAAGGCTGGCGGCATTGCCTTCGTGCTCGATGCGATGGGCGAACAGCTGGAATCGATCATCAACGTGACCATCCACTACCCTGGCGGACAACCCGGCTACTGGGACCTGCTGTGCGGGAATGTGAAGGAAGTGGTTGCGTACTTCGAAGAGATCAAAATCCCGCAGCAGTTTCTCGGCAAGAATTACGACCAGGACGGCGAATACCGTCTGGAATTCCAGCAGTGGATCAATACGCTATGGGAAGAGAAAGACCGGCTGCTGGACAGCCTGCATGAGCAGTATCCCGCGCGGCATTGATATTGACTCGTGGGAGCGAGCTTGCTCGCGAAGAGACCATCGCCTTCGCGAGCAAGCTCGCTCCCACTTTGCCCGCATTCAACCCGTATGCGAGCGGAGCGGCATCGATCAGTACTGCTGACCCGGAATCGGCTTGAGGTTGACCTCTACGCGGCGGTTCTGGGCGCGGCCGTTGACGTCGGCGTTGCTGGCAATCGGTTGATCAGGGCCTGCACCGCGCACTGACAGGTGCGCTTGATCGACACCTTGCGAGGTCAGGTAAGTCGCGACGCTCTGGGCGCGCTGTTGCGACAGGTCCATGTTGTGCTGGCGGCTGCCGGTGCTGTCGGTGTAACCGACGATTTCAATGTTGTTCTGATTGAACTGCTTGAGCGAGCTCGCCAGATTGTTAAGCGGCGAATAGAAGCTGCTGGCAATGGCCGAAGAGTCCGTCGCGAACGTGATGTTACCCGGCATGATCAGTTTGATCTGGTCACCCTGACGCTGCACCTCGACACCGGTGTTGGCCATGCTCTCGCGCAACGCAGCTTCCTGCTTGTCTGCATAGTAGCCGTAGCCCGCCGATGCGGCACCCGCCACTGCAGCGCCGATCAGGGCGCCCTTGCCGCGATGATTGTGATCGATGGCCGCACCGGCTACCGCACCGGCCAATGCGCCAAGTCCGCCGTACTTGGCCGTTTTGCTCATACCACCGGAGCTTTGCGCCTGGCCTTGATTGTCATAGGGATTGGATGTTGCACAGCCGGAAAGCATGGCTACGGCGGTGGCGACAATGATCAAACGACGCGAGGTAAACATTCAGGAGCTCCTGGTTTTGACGAACGCTAATAACCGGATTAGAGCATACACGCTATCAAAAATTCCTTAACCCGTGCTGAACCGCCCGTATTGCGGGCTTCTGCGCGCACCGCTCAGCGGCGCTCCTCACGAATGTAAGGTTCGCCCAGCGCACCGGGCTGGCTGCTCGATTGACGCTTGCCGCTCGCCACCCAGACCATGACCAACAGGGTTACCGCGTAGGGTGTCATCAAGACGAAATACTGGGGCAGGCGCACGCCGGTTGCCGCCAATTGCGGAATCAGCGCCTCGATACCGCCGAACAGCAAAGCGCCGGCCAACGCGCGCCAGGGCGACCAGCGCGCAAAGATCACCAGCGAAACTGCAATCCAGCCGCGCCCGCCGGTCATGTCGGCGATCCACATCTTGGTGCTGAGCACGGCGATGAAACCGCCGGCCAGCCCCATCAACGCGGAACCGGCGACAATCGCCGCCAGGCGATAACCGAGCACGGAAATACCTGCGGCATCGGCGGCCTGCGGGTTCTCGCCCACCGCGCGTAGGCGCAGCCCGGTGCGCGTGCGATCGAGCAGCCAGACCACCGCGATGAAAATAACCACGGTCAGGTACACCAGCGGATTCTGCACAAATACCCGGCCTACCACGGGCAGCTCGGACAACGGCCACAGCTCGACCGCCTGCAAGCCGCTGACCGGGCGGTTGGTCCAGCCCAGCAGCGTGCCCAGCAGCCCGGTCAAGCCCTGACAAAAGAACACCAGCGCCAGCCCGGCGATCACCTGATTGATCCGCAGCACCAGCACCATCAGCGCAAACAGCAACGACACCAGACCTGCCGCCGCCATCGACGCCAGCAGCGAAAGGCCAGGCGAGCCGAGGCTCAACTGCATACCAATGCCCGCCAGTGCGCCGACCAGCATCAGCCCTTCGACGCCCAGCGCCAGTACACCGCTGCGCTCGATGAGGATCAGGCCCAGCGCTGCCAGGGCGAACGGCACGGCAAAATCCGGTGCGCTGCCCAGCCAGTGGGAAATAAGCTCCATCAACGTTCTCCTGCCTGAATGCGCCGCAGGCGATGGCGGATGAAAAAGTCCGATGACGCGACGCAGATCACCAGAATCGCCTGGATCAGTTGCACCATCGAAAACGGAATCTGATAGAACACCTGCAGGTTGCGTCCGGCCACGAACAGCATGGCGATCAGCAGCGCGACCACGGTTGCGGCCACTGGATTGTTGCGGGCCAGAAAGGCGATCAGAATCCCGGAAAACCCGTAGCCTTGATAGAACGACTGAGTAAGGCGCCCTTCCTGCCCCGAGGTCACGACAAAACCTGCGAGCCCCGCCAGCGCGCCCGACAGCAGCACGGTGCCGATGATCATCTTGCGCACCGGCACGCCCACCGCGCCGGCGACTTTCGGATTGGCGTCGACGAAGCGCAGGTACAACCCGGCCCGCGAAACACCGACGAACCACAGGGTCAGACCGGTGACCAGCAGCGCCAGAGGGATCGCCGCGTTATACCCGGCAAACAGATCGGGCAGCCGCTCGAAGCTCTGAAACGCGGGGGAATAGGGAAAGTTGTCTCGCGGGTCTTTCCAACTGCCGTACACCAGGTGCAGGAGGAAATTGGCAGCGATGTAATTGAGCATCAGCGTCGAGATGATCTCGTTGACCTGCCACTTGAGCTTCAGCAGCACCGGCCCCAGGCTCCACAACAATCCGCAGATAACGGCTGCCGCCATCATCAGCGGCAGACGCAACGCCTCCGGGCCCACCTGAAACAGCGAGATCGCCGTGGCGCCAATCGCCCCCCAGATCATCTGACCTTCCAGACCCAGGTTCCAGAAACGTGCCCGAAACGCCATGCACCCGGCGAGCCCGACCATGATCATCGGCGATGCCTGAAACAACACTGCCTTGAAGTTTTGTGCATCGAACACTGTCTGCACGACGAACTCGTTGAGCAGCTCGTCGGCAGGCACGCCGGCAAGAATCAGAATCACAGTGCAGATCGTCAGTCCGATCAGCAACGCCAGGGCAATGATCAGCGCCTGCAACAGCCAGCCGGTCTGCTGACGAAGCTCCAGGGTGTAGCGCCGCGCCAGCAAAGGTTGCCGTGCGGATTTCATTGGTTGCGCTGATTCAGTCATGGCTCACCATCGCTTTGCCGATGGCTTGCCGGTCGGCAGGGTGCGCGAACTCGGCGACAATGCGCCCGCCGTTCATCACGCCGACACGGTCAGCCAGGGCCAATACTTCGTCCAGATCCTCGCTGATCACCAGTACCGCAGCCCCCGCGTCCCGCGCCGCCCGCAAACGGGCATGCACCGCCTGGGTGGCACGCACATCCAGGCCCCGACTCGGGCTGTGCACCAGCACCAATTGCGGGTCGCGGCTGAATTCGCGGGCGATCACCAGCTTCTGGGCATTGCCTCCCGACAACAGCGCAGCTTTCTGATCGAGAGAGCGCACGCCCTGTACGTCGAAGTCCGCCACGGCGCGCTGCGCATCCTGTTTCAGACGCTTGTAGCCGAGACGCCAGAAAGAGCCGTATTGCCCGCTGTGAATATTGCCGATGGCAAAGTTCTCGGCCACCGACAGCGACCCGGCCAGCGCCGCGCCGTAGCGGTCGGCCGGGATCGAGGCAATGCGCAACTGCCGACGCTGGTCGGCCGACGCGCCGCGCAAATCGCCAAACCCGGCCATGTGGATTTCACCCTCAGTGGCTTGCGGCAGCCCCATCAGGGCGTTGGCCAGCTCGGCCTGACCGTTGCCGCCCACGCCTGCGATGCCGAAAATCTGCCCGGCGTGCAGGCTCAGGTTGACGCCGTTGAGCGTACTGCTGCCGACGCTGCGCAAGTCCTTGACCTGCAAACGCACCTCGCCGGGTGTCGCCGGTTGATGCTCGGCAACCGGCACCGATTCACCTACCGTGAGCTGCACCAGTTGCTCGACACTCACCTTCTGCGGGTCCAGGGTCTGCACGGTGCGCCCGCCACGCATCACGGTTACCCGGTCGGCATAGCGTTTGACGTCAGCCATCTTGTGCGTGACCAGAACCACCGCCGCGCCTTGCCGGGCGAATGCCTGAACAGTCAGCAGCAGACGCTCGGCCTCCTGATCGGTCAGCACTGCCGTGGGCTCGTCGAGGATCAGAATCCGCGCACCGGCCAGCAACACCTTGAGAATCTCGACGCGCTGCTGCTCGGCGACTGACAGACTGTCGACGGTGCGCGCCGGGTCAATCGCAAACCCCAGCGCCTCGGCCTTGCCGACGATCTCCTGTTCCAGCGCACGCAGCCGCTTGCGATAGCTGCCTTCGCCGGGTTGCTCGGGCAGTGCCAGGAGAATGTTCTGCGCCACTGTGAACGGCTTCACCAGCTTGAAGTGCTGGTGGACCATGCCGATCCGATAACGGCTGGCGTCCCTGGGCCCCTGAAGCTGAACCGGGTTATCGTCCAGCAGCAGGGTGCCGGTTTCCGGTGCGTACAGCCCGGCGGCGATATTCATCAGCGAGGACTTGCCTGCACCGTTCTCGCCCAGCAGGGCATGCACTTCACCCCAACAGGCGGTGAAGTCGGCATCGATCAGCGCCTTGAAGCCATCGAACGACTTGCTGATGCCGGTGAGTTGCAGCGCATTGACCTGGCTCATTGCTGAGTCTTCACGCCTTCGACGAACCAGTCCATTTTCCACAGGTCCGGGTCAGACAATTGCTGACCGGCCGCGACCCGCTCCTTGCCGTCACGATCGGCCAGCGGGCCGCTGTAGATGATTTTTCTGCCGGCCAGCAGCTCGGCGCGCTCGGCCTCGATCTTCTTGCGGTCCGCATCGGAAATGATCGTGTCCGCAGTCAGCTTGATATCGGTGCCGCCCTGCTGCATCGAGAGCAGCGCGCCGTTGGCGGGCGGCGTCCAGTTGCCGGCAATGATTTTCTTCAGCTCCGGCCCCAGGAAGCGATCCCAGACCCACAGCGACGAGCAGACCGTCGCCTTGGGGGCGAACTCGCTCAGGTCGCGATGGTGGCCGGTGCCGTGAATGCCGCGCTCCTGTGCGACGATCTGCGGTGTCGGGCTGTCGACGTGCTGACCGACCACATCGGCACCGTTGTCGATCAGCGCCATGGTTGCTGCGCGTTCCTTGACCGGGTCGTTCCATGCACCGGTATAGACCACGTTGACGGTGGCCTTCGGATTGATCTGCCGGGCGCCCAGTTCATAGGCGTTGATGGTCCAGTTGACCTGGCCAAACGGGTTGGCGGCGACGAAGCCCAGCTTGCCGGTCTTCGAGGCCGCGCCTGCGGCCATGCCGCACAGGTACTGGCTTTCGTAGGTACGCCCGTAAAACGATTCGAGGTTGGGTGCATTGGTGGTGCCGGAGCCGTTGAGGAACGCGACTTTCGGGTATTTCTTGGCCAGCGCAAGAAAGGTGTCGGAGTAGCCAAATGCAGTGCCGACGATGATGTTGGCACCGCGGGCGATGAGTCGGTCGACCACCGGCGTAATGGCCGCGGCGTTCTCGGGCACGCTCTCGACGTACTGGATCTTGGTATCCAGATCCTTTTCCAGCTTCACGCGCGCTTCGTCGAAGGCCTGAGTCCAGCCGCCATCATTGCGCGGGCTGATATACACCATGGCGATTTTCGGCTTCCCTTCGAGGGTCAATCCTTCAGCCTGAGCAAGGCTGACCGCTCCCAACGCTACGGCCGCACACAATGTCCCGGGCAACAGTTTCTTGTACATAGACGTTTTCCTGAGGGTAATGGCCGATGAGGACCGCACAGGCAGGCATTAGCAGCATCCATGCCATTACAGGAAAAGCGCTATGGAACAACGACCTGACGCCATCGAGACGAATAAAACAGATCAAATGGTCTGAATCGGAGCACTTGGTTTGTGCAGGACGCCCGCGCACTGCGCGAGCGGGGTGCGCGGGTCAGGTCCGCCGAAGCCCGGTCACGCCTTGCGCGGCAAGATCCCGTCCAGAACCATGCTGCGCAGGCTCGCCAGCACCTCTTCGAAAAACCCCGGATCATCCAGGGTCTTGCCAGTCACGGCCTCGACCTGAGTGCGGAAGTCGGCGTAATGCTGAGTGGTTGCCCACAGGGTGAAAATCAGATGGTGCGGGTTGACGGGGGCCAACTGGCCGCTGTCGATCCAGTGCTGAATCACCGCCACCTTGGCCTGCACCGTGTCACGCAACGGGTGCTGCAACTCGCCCTGAATCAGCGGTGCGCCCTGCATCACTTCCATGCAGAACAGCCGCGATTCAGCCGGGTGATCGCGGGACATTTCCAGCTTGGCCTTGATATAGGCGCTGATCGCCTGCACCGGGTCCTTGTCGGCGGTGAAGTGCAACAGCGGGCTCAGCCATACCTCGAGCAACTGACGCAGCACATTCAGGTACAGGTCGTCCTTGCTGCTGAAGTAATACAGCAGGTTGGTCTTGGAGACGTCCGCCAGGCTCGCGACCTGATCCAGGCTGCTG
Organism: Pseudomonas sp. PvP100; assembly: GCF_017833055.1. Lineage (NCBI taxonomy): Bacteria > Pseudomonadati > Pseudomonadota > Gammaproteobacteria > Pseudomonadales > Pseudomonadaceae > Pseudomonas > Pseudomonas sp. PvP100. Next base: position 5,666,883 of record NZ_JAFIBO010000001.1, on the reverse strand, counting down.
CCGTGCACGCCGTAGCGAGAGAATATCTCCAGCGCCGCATCGAGAATCAGCGTGCGCTTGCCTTCCATCAGGCGCATGCGCCGCTTCAGGGACGTCGCACTGGGTTCGCGGGTCGTCTTGACCACGGTCTCTGGCTTGGCCTTGCGTACGCGTTTCTTCGCCGGGTCAGCCAGGGGAGGTTTCTTGTTCACGCACATCCATCCAGTGATGCCGAAATGAGCGGGCATCTTAACGGGCGCAGCTGTTTTGTCGATACGGGTCGCCTGCGCCGTCCGCCCTGCCCCATCTGCGTGCGCCCTGCACAAACCAAGTGCTCTGATTCGGACCAAATGGTCTGAAACAAACATTAAAAATCCACAACCCCTTGAATAAAAAAGATAAATATTTCTGGCCCGCTTAATGCAAAAGATGATCGAGAGACGATTGAAGACGATTCAAGTGCCGCCAGTCGCGCTTTGGCACGCATCGACCCACGCAGAGAGGCCTCATATGGACATTGGTATCTTCATCCCCATCGGCAATAACGGCTGGCTGATTTCCAGCAATGCTCCGCAGTACATGCCGACCTTCGAGCTGAACAAACAGATCGTGCAGAAGGCCGAGGGCTACGGCTTCGATTTTGCGCTGTCGATGATCAAACTGCGTGGCTTTGGCGGCAAGACGCAGTTCTGGGAACACAACCTGGAGTCGTTCACGCTGATGGCCGGCCTGGCCGCGGTCACCAGCCGGATCCAGCTGTTCGCCACAGTCGCCACCCTGACCATCCCGCCCGCCATTGCCGCGCGCATGGCCTCGACCATCGATTCGATCTCCAATGGCCGCTTCGGGATCAACCTCGTCACCGGCTGGCAGAAGCCGGAATACGAGCAAATGGGGCTGTGGCCGGGCGACGAGTTCTTCCACACCCGCTATGAATACCTGGCCGAATACGCTCAGGTTCTGCGCGACCTGTGGGCCACCGGCAGCAGCGACTTCAAGGGCGAACATTTCAGCATGCAGGACTGCCGCGTCAGCCCTCGCCCACAGGGCGACATGAAGCTGATCTGCGCCGGTCAAAGTGAAGCGGGCATGGCGTTCTCGGCACAATATGCCGACTACAACTTCTGCTTCGGCAAAGGCGTCAACACCCCCACAGCGTTCGCGCCTACTGCACAGAAACTGCTCGAAGCCAACGAAAAGACCGGCCGCAACGTCACTTCCTGCGTGCTGTTCATGATCATCGCCGACGACACCGACGAAGCTGCACGGGCTCGCTGGGAGCACATCAAGGACGGTGCCGATGAAGAAGCCATCGCCTGGCTGAGCGAAAAAGGCTCGGCAGACAAAAGCGCCGGCTCCAACCTGCGGCAGATGGCCGACCCGACCTCAGCAGTTAACATCAACATGGGCACGCTGGTGGGGTCGTGGGCCACAGTGGCGAGAATGCTCGACGAGGTTGCCAGTGTGCCGGGGACTCAGGGCGTGATGCTGACGTTCGATGATTTCGTCAAAGGCGTCGAAGATTTCGGCGAGAAGATCCAGCCACTGATGACCAGCCGCAAGCACATTGCGCAGCTCAAGGAGGTGGTCTGATGGCAACCCCGACAACCGTCGCAGGCGTTGACCTGCCGGACCTGCAGCCCGCACGCGAGCTACCCGCCCGCCCCGAACCGCTGCGCATGAAACCCGGCGAAACCGCGCTGGTGGTGGTCGACATGCAGAACGCCTACGCGTCGCTCGGCGGGTATCTGGACCTCGCCGGGTTCGATGTGAGCAGCACCGGGCCGGTCATCGCCAATATCAACAAGGCCTGTGCCGCCGCACGTGCGGCGGGCATTCCGGTGATCTTTTTCCAGAATGGCTGGGACCCGGCCTACGTCGAGGCCGGTGGCCCCGGCTCACCGAACTGGCACAAGTCCAACGCCCTGAAAACCATGCGCAAGCGCCCGGAACTCGAAGGGCAACTGCTGGCCAAGGGTGGATGGGACTACCAGCTTGTCGACGAACTGACGCCGCAGCCTGGCGACATCGTGGTGCCGAAAATCCGCTACAGCGGCTTCTTCAATTCCAGCTTCGACAGCGTGCTGCGCAGCCGCGGCATTCGCAACCTGGTGTTCACCGGCATCGCTACCAATGTCTGTGTCGAGTCGACCCTGCGCGACGGTTTTCACCTGGAATATTTCGGCGTGGTGCTGGCCGACGCGACCCATCAGGCAGGCCCCGAATTCGCTCAGCAAGCAGCGCTGTTCAACATCGAAACCTTCTTTGGCTGGGTATCCAGCGTCGATGACTTCTGCACCACTTTCAGCCCTGTCGGGCAACTTTCGTGAGGACACCAGCATGACCAAGAAAGCAATCATCCCTGCCGGCACCAGCAAGCCCATCGCGCCGTTCGTACCGGGCTCCATGGCCGACGGCGTGCTCTATGTCTCGGGCACACTGCCGTTCGACAAGGACAACAACGTGGTACACGTCGGCGACGCCACCGCACAGACCCGTCACGTGCTGGAAGCCATCAAAAGCGTGGTCGAGACCGCAGGCGGAACGATGGACGATGTCACGTTCAACATGATCATGATCCGGGACTGGGCCGACTACGCCAAGGTCAACGAAGTGTATGCCGAGTATTTCGCGGGCGAGAAGCCAGCCCGTTACTGCATCCAGTGCGGCCTGGTCAAACCCGAGGCGCTGATCGAAATCGCCAGCATCGCCCACATCGGCTGAATCGCGACCGTGGGCAGTTGACGCCCACCCGGAGAAAACCCATGTTCCATGAGTTTCATGCCTGCCAGCATGCCGATGCACCGACCCTGGTGCTCAGTTCCGGGCTGGGCGGGTCTGGCCGCTACTGGGCAGATGACCTGGCACTGCTGACCCGCGACTACCGCGTGCTCGTCTACGACCATGCCGGAACCGGACGCAGTCCTGCGGTGCTGCCAGGGGATTATTCGATCCGGCACATGGCTGTGGAATTGCTGGCCCTGCTTGATTCACTCGATATCCAGCGCTGCCATTTCATGGGCCATGCGCTGGGCGGCCTGGTGGGTCTGGAACTGGCCCTGCTGCGCCCGGAACTGCTGCAAAGTCTGATACTGATCAATGCCTGGAGCAGTCCGAACCCGCACAGCGCGCGCTGCTTTTCAGTGCGCAAAAAACTGCTGTTGAACAGCGGACCGGAGGCCTACGTGCAGGCTCAGGCGCTGTTCCTCTACCCGTCAGACTGGATCGCCGCCAACGGCCCGCGGCTGGACGACGACGAAGCCCACGCTCTGGCGCACTTTCCCGACACCGACAACCTGCTGCGGCGCATCCATGCGCTGGAAACCTTCGACGTGGAGGCCGATCTCACGCGCATCCACACCCAGACCCTGCTGATTGCCAACCGCGACGACATGCTGGTGCCCTGGCAGCAATCCCGGCACCTGGCCAATGCGCTGCCGAATGCAACGCTGGTGGTGCTGGACTATGGCGGCCATGCCTCGAACATTACCGATCCACAGCCCTTCCAACGCGCCCTGCTCGCTTTTCTCAGCACACAATCCTGAAAGGACTCATCCCATGCCTACCTCCTCTGCAGCTCCCGCCATTCTGCCCATCGCTGCTGTCAGCCAGCTGGCGTTTCGCGATGCGATGTCCGGCCTGGCCGCCGCCGTTAACGTCATCACCACCGACGGCCCTGGCGGACGCGCCGGCTTTACCGCGACCGCCGTGTGCAGCGTGACGGATCAACCGCCGACGCTGCTGGTGTGTATCAACCGCAGTGCATCGGTGTATGACGCCTTCATCGAAAACGGCAGGTTGTGCGTCAATACGCTGGGCAACGGTCAGCAGGATTTGTCCAACCTGTTCGGCGGCAAGAGCTCCCAGCAGGAGCGCTTTGCCTGCGGCCAGTGGGAGGCCGGAGTGACCGGCGCGCCGATCCTCGACAGCGCAAAGCTGGCGCTCGACTGCAAGGTGAGCCAGTCGGTCAGCGTCGGCACGCATGACATTCTGTTCTGCGAGGTGGTGGATATCAGGCATCAGAGCGGTGCAGATGCATTGGTCTACTTCGGCCGTCGCTATCATCACCTGCCGAGCGAAACGCCAGTGGCCTGAAGGCTTTGCCGGTTGACTGGCGGATGTCGAGAATGAACTCGCCAGAATGCACCAAATAGACATGATTTTTTGCGACAGCCCCGTATACTGGCATTGTGAGATTAGAACAATCCTTGCAGTCAACGGGGTGACGTCATGTCGATCAATAGCGCCTGCATTCTGCTGATACCCGCCAGCAGCCCTTCGTATGCTCGTTGCGCTTACCCGCTGCCTGGCATGCCTACGCACGCAGGTGGCTGAGCATGCTGAAAAAAATACCTGTTGCTGAGCTTGCCCTGGGCATGCACATCCACAAAATCTGCCGCCGCTGGACCAATGATCCGTTCTGGATAGGCCTGGTCGAAGTCATGCTCGATGACGCTGAAGTGCTCGAGCGTATTCAGCAATCGGGCACTAAAGAAGTCTGGATCGAAACCGGTAAAAGCCGTGTAGTGACACCCCAGACCTCGCCCGCATCGCCATCGGCCAGCGAGGATACAACTCCGGCCAGTCTCGAAACGGAAGTTCTACGCGCCAGGCTGATCTGCGGACGGGCCAGAGACGCGGTCATGTCCATGTTTACCGAAGCGCGCATGGGCCGGGCCATGGATGTCGGCAATGTGCAGTTGCTGGTGGAGGAAATCTCCAATTCGATCCTGCGCCATCCGCACGCGCTGATCAGCCTGTCCCGCCTGAAGACCTCCGACGAGTACACCTACATGCACTCGGTGGCGGTCTGCGCGTTGATGGTTGCGCTGGCCAAACGCATGGGCATGCCTGACGATCAGGTCCGTGAGGCCGGTGTGGCCGGGCTGATGCACGATGTCGGCAAAATGATGATTGCCTCGGCGGTGCTCAACAAACCGGGCCGCCTGACCCGCGACGAATTCGAGATCATTAAGGCCCACCCCGAGCTGGGCGTGAAGATACTCATGGACACGCAGCCCGTGGCCGCGTCGGTGATCGATGTCTGCCTGCATCACCATGAGAAAGTCGACGGCTCGGGCTATCCGCACGGCTTGAAAGGCGACCAGATCAGTATCTTTGCGCGCATGGGCGCGGTGTGCGACGTGTATGACGCCGTTACCTCCGACCGCCCTTACAAAAAGGGCTGGGGCGTTGCCCATTCGATTCGCGAGATGGCGTCATGGAAGGGGCATTTTGACGATATGGTTTTTCAAAGCTTCGTCAAGACCGTGGGTATTTACCCGATCGGCACACTGGTACGCCTGGAAAGCGGGCGCCTCGGCGTGGTGGTCGAACAAGGTGAGGCGTCGCTGCTGAAACCGAAAGTGAAGGTTTTCATGTCGGCGCGCACCGGCAAGACGTTCGCCGCACAAGTCATCGACCTGGGCTGCCCTTCCGACCCGGACGGAATCCTCAGAATCGAAAAAACCACCGACTGGGGGCTGGAAGAAGTCGATACGCTGTGGGCGGGCAGTCCGGCCTGAGTGGCCCGGTAAACACCATCGTCGTCAAGCCAGCAAGCCCAGCGTCTTGGCCCTCGCCACCGCTTGAGTGCGACGCTCGACCCCCAGCTTGCTGTTGATGTGGCTGGCGTGGGTCTTGACGGTGTGCAGGGAGATGAACAACTGCTCGCTGATCTCCTGATTGGAACAGCCTTGTGCAATCAGTTGCAGCACACCCAGTTCGCGCACGCTGAGGCAATCGCCGCCATGTGCCGGCTCGGGCGACGGCGTGCAACAGGCCGGGAGCTTTTCCAGCAATGCAGCTTGAACCCGACAGGGTGGCAGGTGCAGAAGTTGCTCATGCAGCCACCGGGGGTGCTCGCCAATCAGCGCCTTGAACGGTATCAGTGCGCCGCCGGACGCTGCGGGCAGGCTGCGCAGCAACAATGCCCGCGCCTCGTCGCATCGCGCCTGGCTCAGCAGCAGGCCGATCTGCTGGGTCATGGCGATCAGTCCAAGCAGTTTCGCCCCCACCTCCTGAGCGTGCCGTTCGAGCGCCTGCAAGCGCTGCTCGCAGGCAACGCCGTCACCCTGCAGTCGCTCGAGTACAGCACGCTGCAACTCGATGTGCTGCGGCAGCTGTGGATGGCACTCAGGGGCCGCAGCGCCGAGGCCGCCGTTGTAGGTCTGCGTCAGGCGCAGCAGCCACGCTTCGGCAAGGTCCATGCGCCCCTGCAACAGCCACAGCTCGCATTTGACCAGGGTAATCATCGCCAGATAATAGATCGGCGGCACGTCCCAGATGTGCATCAGCCGTTCGGCTTCGGCGAGTTCAGCGAAGGCTTCGGCAAAGCGGCCGGCGCAGCCTTCCATGGTAGCGATCACGCAGTGGCCGATCAGTACGCTGATGTCGCGACAGGCGCGCGCCTCGGCCAGGCCGGCCAGCAATAACACCCGCCCCTCGTCAACCTGCAGACGCAGGGTCAGCAAGTAGCCCTCATACAGCGTCAGACGCGCGCGGACCGCGTACAGCCGAATGGTGGACAAGCCTTTGAGGCGTTGCTGCCCCTGCCGTACTTCCTCGAGCGCGCGGAGAATTTCGCCCCGGGCCTGCAGGACTCGGGCGCGGTCGTAATGCGCCAGCGCCTCGAACAACGGATTGGCGACCCGCTGAGCCAGTTCCAGCGCATCACGATTCAACACGCGGGCGCGCCACAGATCACCGTTGGCGACCGCGAGGTTGGCCAGTGTCGACAGGCATACCAGCCGCTGCCCATAGCGTCTTTCCGGCAGGCTCAGCAGGGCTTCGGTGCAATAGCGCTGAGTCTTATCACTGTCTCCGCGGCCGCGGGCGATGATGCCGCTGAGTGCCAGCCATTGGGCGAGCATGGATTTCTGAGCGGTTGCCGAGGGCGCCGGCAGAAACCGGCTCAGCTGATTGGCCAGCTCTTCGGCGGCATCCAGCTGGCAGGCCAGCCCCAGCGCCCAGGCGTAGAGCACGATCAAGCGGGGTGTGCTGGTCAGCAGGTCATCCGGCAAATCCATCTTCCAGCGCAGCAGCATGCCGACGTTCTGTTCGGCCAGCAGCTGTTCTTCCGAGAGGTTCTGCACCAGATTGGCTGCCACATCCAGATGCCCGGCGCGCAAGGCCTGCTCGACCGCTTCGTCCAGTTGGCCCTGAGCGCTGAACCAGCGGCAGGCATTGAGGTGCAGGCGGGTCGGCGGTGCGCCGGCCGCCTGACGAGCGCGCAACAGATCGGAAAACAGATGGTGATAGCGAAACCAGTGGCCCTGCTCGTCCAGAGGCACCAGAAAAACCTGATGCGCCTGCAGATAACCCAGCATCCCGGCGCTGTCGTGACCATCCCGCGCGGCGTCGCACAGCTCGGCGCAAAAGCGTTCCAGGCAGGCGGTGTCGTAGAGAAACGCCTGAACGTCGGCAGGCAGGCAGTCGATCACTTCTTCCAGCAGGTACTCGCGAATCAGCACCTCACTGCCGCGCAGCGCCTGGGACAAGGCGCTTTCATCACCGGCCTCGGACGCCGCCAGCAACCAGAAGCGCAGCCCGGCGACCCAGCCTTCGCTGCGCTGAATCAGGCTTTGCAACGCCTCGCTGTCGAGCGAGCCGCTGTGCCGCCCCAGCACTGCCATGGATTCGGCGTGCGTGAGGCGCAGGTCCTGTTCGTTGATTTCCAGCAGCTGCCGCGTCAGACGCAAGCGCGCCAGATGCCAGTCCGGGCGCTGTCGGCTGGTCACCATGACCACCAGCCCGGCCGGCAGATGATTGAGAAGGAACTGCAGGCAGCGATCGAGTACCGGCCCCTGGGCCAGATGATAGTCATCGAGCACCAGCAACAACGGTTTGCTCAACATCAGGTGCATGGCCAGTTCGTCGAGCAGACTGTCGAGCCACTCCTCGAAGGCGAACGGCTGGTGGCGCTGGCGCATCTTCAGCAGGCCCATCGCCTGCGCGCCCAGTTGCGGGAAGAATTGTTGAAGGCTGGCCAGCAACCGCTCTAGAAAACGGCCCGGGTCGCTGTCCCGCGCGCTAAGACCCAGCCATACGTTTTGCCAGTTGTCCGGCAACCCCTGACAGAACTCGACAGCCAGCGAACTCTTGCCGAACCCGGCCGGGGCGCAGATCAGCAGCAGTCGGCCGCCAAGCCCTGCATCGAGACGCTGACACAGGCGCGCACGGGGAACATAACCCTCAGGCAGAGGTGGACGGAAAAATCGCCCTTCCAACGCAGGAATCGCGCCGTCTGCAAACCCTTGAATTCGGGACAGATCAGTCATGGCCGGCTCGTGTAGGAATCGTTGTTTCGGCATCGCGGTGTTCGGAGACTAGCGGGTAAATCGCTACTTTTGAAAGGCCATCACCGAAAAGACTGTAACAAAATTCCTACGACTTATAAGGCCACTTTCCACAACTGAAAAAGCCCCGTTCAAGGGGCTTTTCAGGAGCACGAGGCAGACGCTGAGCTACAGCGTGTATCGATCAGACATCAACGAACCCCTTCCTGACGCAGCGCGTTGGGGGTGAAGTCGCTGGTGCCTGCCGTGAAGCCGAACTCGTAGGCTTTCTTCTCTTCGTTCTTCATGCCCAGCGCCACGTAGCGACCCGATTGCAGGTCATACAGCGTTTCTACCGCGTACCACGGCACTTGCTTGTCGTAGTAGTTTTCCGAGTGCGCCTCGGCCACGCGCCACAGCTGACCACGCCCGTCATAGTGGTCGATGACCGCGGCCTGCCAGGTGTCTTCATCAATGAAGAAGTCACGCTTGGCATAGATATGACGCTGCCCTTCCTTGAGGGTGGCGGTCACGTGCCAGACGCGGCGCAGCTCGTAGCGGGTCAGGTCCTGGTTGATATGGCCGGCCTTGATGATGTCGGCGTACTTGAGCGTCGGATCGTCCAGCTTGTGGCTGTTGGAGGCGATGTACATTTCCTGCTTGCCGATCAGTTTCCAGTCATAGCGATCCGGCGCACCGTTGTACATGTCGAGGTTGTCAGACGTGCGCAGCCCGTCGGACGCAGTACCCGGCCCGTCATAGGACACCTGCGGCGCACGACGGACGCGGCGTTGACCGGCGTTGTAAAGCCATGCCGAGCGCGGCTCCTTCACTTGATCGAGGGTTTCATGCACCAGCAGCACGCCACCGGCCAGACGCGCCGGGGCGGTGACTTCCTGCTTGAAGTAGAACAGCACGTTGCCTGGATTTTTCGGGTCGAAATCCCTCATCTTGTCGCGAAACACGAACTGATCGGAGAAATACACCAGGCTGTAGGAGCCGTTGGGCTGTGGCGTGGCCTGGGTGACCAGACGCTTGACGCTGCCGCCCCGGTAGCGGGTGATGTGGTTCCAGATGACCTCGACACCGCTTGCCGGGATCGGGAACGGGATGGCCGTATCGAAGTTTTCCAGACCACTGCCGCCACCGACCAGCTTGGTGGTGGTGGCATTCTTTTTGATCGCGGCGAACACATCATCCGGCACGGTAGCACCGCGATGGGTCGGGTAGACCGGAATCCGGTAGCTGTCCGGGTAACGCTTGAACATCGCGTATTGGCCCGGCGCCAGCTTGTCCTTGTACTGCTCGACATTGGCCGCGGTGATGATGAACAGCGGTTTTTCACTGGCGTACGGGTTGGCAAGGAAACCCTTGCTGTCCACCGCCCCGGCGTTTTTCGGCATCGGGCTCCAGGCCGGAATGGTGTTGGCCGCATTACCGGCCTTTTCCGCGCCCATCGGCGTCAGCGAGGTGCCCAGCTTCGCCGCTTCGGACTCGGACACCGCAGCCATCACACCGGTCGCCAGCAGCGACATCCCCAGAACCCCGGCCTGCAACAGATTTTTTGTTATTTTCATGTTCGTCGTCATCCTGAAAACCATGTTCTTAGAAGTTCATGCCGAAGCTCAGCGCCACGAAGTCCCGGTCATCGACCGTGGTGTACTTGCCATCAAAGAAGTTGGTGTAGGAAAGGTTCGCGGTATAGGTGTTCTGGTACTCGGCATCGAGCCCCAGGCTGACGGCCTTGCGCCCCTCTTCGAAGTTGCCGCCTGGGCCGGGTGAATAGCCTTTGACGTCATGCGACCAGGCCACGCTCGGCTTGAGATTGACCCCGGCGAACACGCTGTTGTAATCCCAGATGGCACGGGCGCGGTAGCCCCAGGAGTTGGCGGTGGTAAAGCCGTCGTCTTCGCAATAGCGGGTCAGGTTGTTCTGCTCGGCACCGGTCAGCGTGCCGGCGTTCAACGTTGCGCACTGACCGCCAGGCAGCGGCCCCGGGCCGTACACCGGATCGCGTCCGTAACGGATTTTGGAGGTGCTTTCGAGCCCGCCCACATGAGTCCAGCCCACTTCACCGACCACCGTCAGACGCTCGGCGCCCATGACCTGATCGAAGAACTGGGTAAATGTGGTCTGCATCTGGGTGATTTCTTTGCGGCGATAACCGGCTTGATCCGTATTCGGCTGCCCGCTGAGTAGCGACACGTTGGGGTTGAGCGGCGAAATGCCCGAATAGAGGATGTCGGTGGTATTGACCTGAATCGGCGCGTTGGGGCGATAACTGATCTCGCCGCTCCACGCCGTGCCGGTGGGCAGCGTGGTCGAGAAGCTCAGGCCGTACAGACGAATGTCTTCGGGGTATTCGACGTAGTAACTGGAGTTGCCTGCCACCACCACCGGCAACAGGCTGGGGGCCAGCGCGGCGGCAGTGCTGGCAGGAATGCCATTGCGAACCAGCGAACCGACCAGCCCTTGCGGACTGAACGAAGCAGCAGAGCCGCCGCGCCCGCTGAAAATCGGTGCACGGCTGTGGTAATTCATCATGTACGCGCCGAACTCGGTGTCCAGCGGTTCGAAGTTGTAACGCAAGGCGAAACCGAACTGGCCGCTGTCACGGGCATCGCGGTCAGGGCCTCGGCGCACCACCGCGCCCTCATCCGGGTTACCGAACACCACGCCCTGCTGCGACAGCGAATTGAACACCGCACCGCGCGCCCCGGCTGGCAGACCGGCCGCCGTCAGCGAGCTGTTCAGGCCGCTGCGGCTGCGCAATACCGCGAGGTTGTTGTTGCAGCCATCGGCAATCACATCGGGTTGCGAGAAGAAGGTGCCACAGTTGTCGACGACCGTCTGGTCCCATTCCAGCTGGTAGAAACCTTCAGCAGACAGGTTGTCGGTCAGGCTCTGCGACAGGTAGAACATGTTGACCGGAATCAGGCCTTCCTTGATTTCCGAACCGGGTCGCCGGAAGGCCGAGACATCGACCGGGTTGACGCTGTTGATGCCGCCCTGAATGAAAGTACTTTCCCCCCAACTGATGACCTGCTTGCCAAAGCGCACCGCGCCCGGCTGATCGGCAATCGAATAGTTGTGATAGACGAAGGCGTCGAGCAACTGGAACCCGGACGACTTGGCGCCCTCCTTGCGGCCCGAGTCGCTGATGTCCTTGAACTCGCGGTTTTCATCCTTGAGTTCGAAGTCGTACCAGTATTTGCCGCGCAGGAAAACACCGGTATCGCCGTACTTAAGTTCCAGATCATGAATGCCCTTGAATATCTTCGAAAACGTCTCCCCACGCTTGAAGTTCAAGTGACCGTCATCGGACGTTTGCGACAAACCACGCCCGCCGTTGTTGGCGCCGATCAGGTTCTTGTTGGGATTGGCCGTCGACCAGCTCGCGCCCACCGACAGCGACGAGTCGAAACTGCCTTCGATCTCGCCGACGTTGAAGGTCACGGCAAAAGCCGGGCCGGCGAGCGAAGAGGCAAGGCTGACAGCCAGAGGCAGCCTGGCCCGACGCCAGAAGGGGGATGTGCTTGTCATCGACGCTACTCCTTGTGTTTTATTGTTATGGCGGTGGGGAAATCCAGAAACGAATCAGTCATCGAATCAACACACGCGCCAGGTCCGTTCTTGCCATTCCCGGTGCAGACTATAGCCAGCACGCTCTGACGCTAGATCCCTCTAAAGTGTGATTTGCACGACCAACGCCTCTGGACCGCCCGTTTCCGGGAAGCCGCCAAAAAACATGTGCGGGGAGGATGGCGTAATTTGCAAATTTGGCAAGTCACAGAGCAGGACCTGCAGCGCAGACACGTGCCGTCACCGACCGATACGGCACGTCCGAGGTGTCAGAGGGTCGAGAGAAAGGCACTGTTGCTGCTTTGCCACTCCACGATGTCCCGGCGCATGCGTTTCTTGTCCAGCTTGCCGACGCTGGTCTTGGGAATTTCGGTAACAAGCGCGATCTGGCTGGGAATGGCCCACTTATTGATGTGACCTTGCTCGACAAACGGCTTGAGGTGTTCCTTCAAACCCTTGGCGTCGAGCTGGTGGCCATCGCGAATCACCAGCAAGGCAAACGGACGTTCGCCCCATTGCGGATCGGCGATGCCGACCACTGCCACTTCGCGCACTGCCGGGTGGCGACTGCACAAGTCTTCGAGTTCCAGCGAGGAAACCCATTCGCCACCGGTCTTGATCACGTCCTTGATGCGGTCGCGAATGTCGATGAAACCCATGCCGTCCAGCGTTGCCACATCGCCGGTGTGCAGCCAGCCCCCCGCCCACAACTCGGCGCCTTTTTCGGGCTCGCGAAAGTAGCTTCCGGTCAGCCAGGGCGCACGTAAGACCAGCTCGCCTTGGGTTTCTCCGTCGGCCGGGAGAGAGTTGCCCTGTTGATCGATGATGGCGGCCTCCACCAGCATCCCCGGCACGCCGGCCTTGATCCGGTAGGTGATGCGCTCGTCTTCACTGCCGGCTTTCAACTCTTCGTTGATGTGCGCTACGGAAATGAGCGGTCCGGTTTCGGACATGCCGTAAGCGGCAGTGAGCTGGATGCCACGGGATTTGGCGGCCTGATACAGACTGCGAGTCAGGGAGCTGCCGCCAATGATGATCTTCCAGCCGCCGAAATCGACGTCCTGAGCAGACTTGGCGTTCAGGAGCATTTGCAGGATGGTCGGCACGCAATGGGAGAAGGTGACTTTCTCCCTGCGCCACAGCTCTACCAGCAACTCGGGATCGTAGCGGCCGGGGTACACCTGTTTCAGACCGAGCATGGTTGCCGCATAGGGAATGCCCCAGGCATGCACGTGAAACATCGGTGTGATCGGCATGTAGACGTCATCGGTGCCCAGCAGCCGGGTGCTGTCGATACAGCCCATGATGGTCGCCACGCCCATGGTGTGCAGCACCAGTTGGCGGTGGGTGAAATACACGCCCTTGGGGTTGCCGGTAGTGCCGGTGGTGTAAAACGTGGTGGCGACCGAGTTTTCGTCGAAATCCTCGAACACGTACTCGGGGCTGGCCGCAGCCAGCAGGGTATCGTACTCGCCCACCAGGTTGGGCAGGTCGGCGCTCTTGTCTGGCAAGTCGGTCAGCAACAGGGTCTTTTCGACCGTGTTCAGGTGTCCGGACATGGCCTGATACAGCGCCGTGAACTCGCTGTTCACCAGCACCAGACGGTCATCGGCGTGGTTGATGGTGTAGGCGACCTGCTCGGGAGAAAGCCGCACATTGACGGTGTGGATGACCGCGCCAATCATCGGGATGGCAAACATGCACTCCAGGTAGCGGTGGCTGTCCCAGTCCATCACCGCCACCGTGTCGCCGGCCTTCACGCCTGCCGCCGTCAGCACGTTGGCCAGGCGGCAGATGCGTTCGTTGAGGGTCGCGTAGGTATAGCGGACCGAATCACGGTAGATGATTTCGCGCGTCTTTTCATAGCGACCGCCCGACAACAGCAGGCGCTTGATCAACAGAGGGCACTGATACGCGCCATCGGCGGGCGCAAGAACGCGAGTCTGTAACATATGAAGCCCTTTTCAAAGTCCATAGGCGTGCTGAAAATATGCACTCTAGGGCCTCGGGCTGCCAGTGAAATCAGTAAAAGGGATGATTTGCCGAGACGCCCCGCGCTGTCTGCAAGGGGCGTCCGGACTGCTGCATATGCAGGCCTGAATTCAGCGTTCAGTGGACCTCGGTCAGCGCCAGCTTGATGCCCAGCGCGATCAGCACGCCGCCCATGGCCCGGTCGAACCAGTGCCCCATGCGCGCGAATCCTGCGCGCACCCGGGCCTGGCTGAACAGTCGCGCCACCAGACAGAACCACGCCGCCGTCGCCACTGCGAGGTACACGCCGTAACCGCCCTGCACCAGCAATGGGGTGTGCGGATTGATCACCACGGTGAACAACGAGAGGAAGAACAGCGTCGCCTTGGGATTCAGGCCATTGGTGACAAAACCGCTGATGTAGGCACCGCGCGCCGTGCGCTCGCAGGGAGTAGCCTTGATGGCGGCATCGTCCGTCGCGGCGGCTGGCTTGGCGCGCAACGCCTTGATGCCGATGTACAGCAGATAAGCAGCGGCTGCCCATTTCAGCGCGTTGAACAGCACGATGGACTGGGAAACGATAATTCCGATCCCCAGCAGCGAATAGCCCACATGCAGAAAGATCGCCGAGCCAACGCCCAACGCCGCCCATGTCCCTGCCTTGCGCCCATGAGCGACGCTTTCACGCACCACCACCGCAAAATCCGGACCGGGACTGGCAACCGCCAGCAGGTGAATCAGCGCAACGGTAAGAAACTCTGCCAAGTACATGTGTGACCTCCTGGAGGATTGACGTCTGACCCGGCAGATTACGCTGTCTGATGTCCTCGCAACAGATGCCGGCATTGATACGCTGCAGAGCTTGCTCTAACTATGGTGCGACGCTGGAGCATGCGGAACGATCGCAACTATCGTGCGGCGCTCCGCGTCGCATGCCGTTCTGGACGCTCCGCGTCCTCTTGGCCCATATCCTGTTAGACTGCGCGCTTTTTCAGGAGCCATTCCATGGACCCGCGCAGTGAAGTGTTACTCCGTCAGGCTGAGCTGTTTCAGGGCTCGCTGTTGTTGGTCGGGCTGCCCGCCGATGACCTGCTCGGAAAACTGCCGGATGCCCGTGGATGGTGCTGGCACGCCGGTGATCAGGCGGCTCTGGACGCACGTTTTGAAGGGCGCGTGGATTTCGGTGTCGAAGCGCCACAGACTGACTTCGAAGCCGCTGTGCTGTTCCTGCCCAAGGCGCGTGACCTGACCGACTACCTGCTCAATGCACTGGCCTCGCGACTGGCTGGACGCGAGCTGTTTCTGGTCGGCGAGAAACGTGGCGGCATCGAAGCGGCTGCCAAGCAACTGAGCCCTTTCGGCCGCGCGCGCAAGCTGGACAGCGCTCGCCACTGCCAGCTGTGGCAGGTCACCGTCGAGCACGCACCGCAAGCCGTCAGCCTGGAAAGCCTCGCCAGGCCCTACCAGATCGAATTGCAGGACGGACCGCTCACCGTCGTCAGCCTGCCCGGCGTTTTCAGCCATGGCCGCCTCGACCGTGGCTCAGCCCTGTTGCTGGAAAACATCGACAAGCTGCCCAGCGGCAACCTGCTCGACTTCGGTTGCGGCGCCGGAGTACTGGGGGCGGCGATCAAGCGTCGTTACCCGCACAACGAAGTCATCATGCTCGATGTCGATGCCTTCGCCACCGCCAGTTCACGCCTGACCCTGGCCGCCAATGGCCTGCAAGCCCAAGTGCTGACCGGTGACGGCATCGACGCAGCACCGATGGGTTTGAACACCATTCTGAGCAATCCGCCGTTCCATGTCGGCGTTCATACCGATTACATGGCAACGGAAAACTTGCTGAGAAAAGCACGCCAACATCTCAAATCAGGCGGCGAACTGCGCCTGGTGGCGAATAACTTCCTGCGTTATCAGCCGCTGATCGAAGAGCACGTCGGCCAGTGCGAAGTCAGGGCGCAGGGCAACGGTTTCAAAATCTACAGCGCCAAACGCCCCTGAAATAAGCACTTGCCGAAACGTTTTCGCGGAGGCAGAATCCGCTCCGTCCTAGGGGAGTAGTCTCCCACGAGCGCCATGCTCGTCCGGCACGTATCAACATACTTGGTCCTCAGACCATGGTACGTGCGACCCGGAATCCGCTCAGACGGATCGGTGGTTTGACAAGACCTATGACACGAACACCTTACCCGGGGCGGGGAGGTTGTACGTGTCATAGCCGTGTTGACCCGCCCCTTAGGAAACCTGATGCTGGAATCATTCTTAGTCCCTACCGCAGTGGTCGCGCTCGCCGAAATCGGTGACAAGACGCAGTTGCTCGCGCTCGTTCTCGCCGCGCGCTTTCGCAAGCCATGGCCGATCATTGCCGGCATCGTTGCCGCAACCCTCGCCAACCATGCGGCAGCCGGCGCTGTAGGTGCCTGGTTCAGCAGTTATCTGTCAGACGCAGTGCTGCACTGGATCCTCGCCGCCAGCTTTACCGCCACGGCGCTGTGGACACTGGTTCCGGACAAAATGGACGACGACGAAGCCAGCACGGCACGCAAGTTCGGCCCGTTCATGACCACGCTGATCACGTTCTTCATCGCTGAAATCGGTGACAAGACGCAGATCGCCACGGTGATGCTGGCGGCGCAGTATTCCTATCTGTGGCTGGTCATTCTGGGCACCACGGTGGGCATGCTGCTGGCCAATGTGCCGGTGGTGCTGGCGGGCAATTTCGCCGCCGAGAAGCTGCCGCTGACCCTGATCCGCCGACTGGCTGCCTGCGCGTTCTTCGTGCTGGCGCTGGTAGCGGTTTACAAGGCAATGCAAGTCAGCGGCTGGGTGTGATGCTGGCCCGTAGCGTTGCGAAAACCCTCGCAACGCTACGGGCGACTCATCCACTCAGGATTTAGCGGCTTTCTGATACAGCGGCATGACTTTCGGTATCGCAGCCTGCAACGAAGCGATGCGACTCTCTGATGCCGGGTGAGTGCTCATGAACTCAGGCTGCGAACCACCGGAGTTCTGGGTCATCTTCTGCCACAGGGTGATCGCCGCATTCGGGTTGTAACCGGCGCGTGCGGCCAGTTCCAGACCGAGCAGATCGGCTTCGTTCTCGTTACTGCGGCTGTTGGGCAGCGTCAGGCTGTAGTTGACCACGGTATCTGCCAACGCCAGGCTGTCCTGTCCCAATCCCAGCAAGGCACCTGCGCCCTGCTTGGCCATTGAAACACCGTATGCCTTAGACATCGCTTCACGTCCGTGCTCGCGCAGGGCATGGGCGATCTCGTGGCCCATGACCGCCGCGATTTCATCGTCGGTCAGTTTGAGGGTATCGATCAGGCCACTGTAGACAATGATCTTGCCACCAGGACCACAGTTGGCGTTCAGCTCGTCGCTCTTGATCAGGTTGACTTCCCACTGCCACTGCGCCGAATCCGGCCGTAATTTGGGCGCCTGGGCAATCAGTCGATCGGCGATTGCATGAACCCGCTTGGCATTGGCGCTGGTGGTGTCCAGCACCCCTTTGCTGGTCGCTTCGCCAACGGTCTGCTGGTAGGACTGGGCGTACATTTTGTTGACTTCATCCGTGGAGAGCATGCTGAACATGTACTGTTTGCGCTCCACACCGACCGAGTCGCCACTCGTGGTATTGACTGCCTGACACCCGCCGAGCAGCAACGCAGCGCTCAAGGCACAGAAGGCAAATGAAGGACGCATGGTGTATCTCCTTGTGTATGAAACGGTCAGTCCCGGGGCAGACCTCTGCGCCAGATACCGGCAAACTGGCATCTTGGTCTTTGACAGGGGTGGATGGTTCCCGCAGGTGTGTCCAGTTTGTATCAGATGTACTTCAACGCGGATATCGGATTTGTCCGATTCGGTGTTTTTTGCCTTGCCCTACTAACTTAGCGGCGTGAGGCACTCGGGGGCATTCAGCTTCGGATCATTAACCAGATTGGCCAAAGGCCGTTCGCGCAGCGCCGTCTGCGGGGCAGCCAGCAACGCTTGCAGGGTCGGCAGCGGCGTGTCGGCGGCCAGCCAGTCTTTCTGACCCTTGGCATCCAGAATCAACGGCCGACGCTGGGTCGCAGCCGCCTGGGTGACCACCGCGACGCTCAGGTAGGTATGCCCCTGCACCGGATAGGCTTCCCAGATCGCGGCGAAAAACAGCGCGGCGCCCTCCCCCGGCGTCAGCCAGAAAGGACGCTTGCGCACCGTGCCACGCCATTCGTAAAAGCCGTTGGCGGGGAGCAGACAGCGGCGATGGGTGAAGGCATCGCGAAACATCGGCTGCTCGGCCACGGTTTCGGCGCGGGCGTGGGCAGGCGTTTTCGACAGGTCGGTGAGCCAAGCCGGGGTCAGGCCCCAGCGCGCGCGCACCAGTTCGATACCGTCCGCGTTTTCGGCGGCACGCATGATCAACACCCAGTCGGCTGGCGAAATATTCCATTGCGCCTGCTGATCGGCAGGAAAACCGGGCAAGGCGGCAAAGGCAGGGGTCCAGCGAAACAGGGCGTAGCGTCCACACATGGGGGCTAATCAGACTCGTTTGAAGGTGCTCAGCACACCAGTACATCGGGGAAGTCGTCCGGCTCATCGCCAGACAGGGGCGAAGCGCTATTGTACGCAGTGATCAACGCTCGTGCGCGCGCGACCTGCGCATCTTCGACCTTGAGTGCCAGAAGCCCCAGCCCCGGTAGCTCGCCCATCGCCCCGAGCAGATCGCGACCGGCCAGATGCGCGTTGATGCCTTCGCTGGCAAGCATTGCCAGCAGCAACTCGGCCTCCATCAGGTTCTCGGGCTCGTAGATCTTCTGCATCACTCGTTCTCGCTGCGAACGTCCAGATTCCAGTCTTCGCCGTCGGTCTGCAGGTCGAAAACGATCGGGCGGCAACAGACCGGACAGTCTTCAATGTACTGTTGATCGCCGCCGGAAAGGTCCAGTACGGCTTCGACAGGTTCGCCGCAATAAGGGCAGTCGTAACTCTGTAATTCCTGCATCACGGTCTCCGGGATCAGTTATGCGTATAATTGACCCATTCTTCAGAAGGCAGTTTTAACAAATCCGTCTTCTTTTTACCCTATTCGATTCAAACAAGAGAGCATGATGGGCGAATTTGATGCCATCCGACCTTACAACGATGCAGAAGTCCCCGCCGTCTTGGCACGTCTGCTGAGCGACAAAGCCTTTCTCGCCATTCTGACCCGATTCCGCTTTCCACGCCTGGCAGGCGCATTCGGCTGGCTGCTGCAGCCAACCCTGGCGCGCAAGCTGCGCCGCGAGTTTGCCGGTATCGACTCGGTGGCCACACTGCAGGACAAAGTCGAATATTACGTCGACCACACCATCGAACGCGCCACCGACGGGGTCACCTACACCGGCGTCGAACAGCTGAAGTCCGGTAGCGCCTACCTGTTTCTGGCCAACCATCGCGATATCGTCATGGACCCGGCGTTCGTCAACTACGCCGTGTACCACGCAGGCCTGCCCACACCACGCATCGCGATTGGCGACAACCTGCTGCAAAAGCCATTCGTCAGCGACCTGATGCGTCTGAACAAGAGCTTCATCGTGCACCGCTCGATCACCGGGCGGCGCGAAAAAATGGCGGCTTATCAATTGTTGTCGGCGTACATAAATCACTCGATCACCCAAGACTGCCAGTCGATCTGGATCGCTCAGGCCGAAGGCCGCGCCAAGGACGGTGACGACCGTACCGAGTCGGCGATCCTCAAGATGTTCCACATGAGCCGCAAGGATGAGCCGTTTGGCGACGTGATCCGTTCGCTGAACCTGATCCCGGTGTCGATCAGCTATGAGTATGATCCGTGCGACAGCGCCAAGGCCCGCGAGCTGTACATTCGTGCGACAACCGGCGCCTACACCAAGACGCCGGGCGAAGACGACGTGAGCATTGCCCTGGGGATCACCGGCTATAAAGGCCGTGTGCATGTGAACTTCGCACCGCCGATCACCGAGCATTTCGAGGACACCAAGCAACTGGCCATCGAGATGGATCGGCAGATTCTCGGCGGCTATCGGCTGTTCCCGGTGCATTACCTGGCGTACGCGCAGTGGAACGACGCCGATCCGGCGCTTGAAGTGCCGAAGGCTGAAGCGCTGTTCCCGGCCGATGAACTCGAGCGCGCCAGGGAAGAGTGGGAAACCCGCCTGGCAGGCACGCCGATCGAGCACCGCCCTTACATGATTCAGCAATACGCGACTCCAGTGCGCAACCAGTACCGCGTCAAGGCAGGGCTGGCGCTTTAAGACCTGGAACGCCTATCGTGCCCATGCTACGCGTGGGTACGCACTTCTGGACGTTCTGGGTCCAGTCTGGAGCGCGTCAACGCGCCGTGACGCAGAGCGTCACCCAAGGCATTTCCACGCTGGAGCGTGAGAAACGATAGGTATGCGGGCGAGCACGTATCATGCCCAGGCTCCGCGTGGTCATGCGCCCTCGAAACATCCTGCATGACAATTCTGTGCCGCTGTCACCCCAGCGTCATACTTCGCCTGCATTGTGTGGCTCCTCGAGAAACGGACTTCCCTCTCTTTGGAGCTTGTCATGCTGCATGCAAAAAATCAGGATCGCCTTTATCTCATTGCTCCAAGCGATGAGCAGCAAGAGTTGATCGATGGCCTGGCCTTCAATGTTCAGGACCGACACTGGCTGGTCTACTGTGCACTGGGCGGGCATGTTCATCATGATCTGCCGGATCTGGATCAGGACACGGGCTTGAGTTTCCTCGACTTTTACCAACAGGCAGCCTGATACCAAACCCGGAACAGCAAAAAGCCCGGCCCCTTCAACAGGGGCCGGGCTTTTTTTATCGCATGCTTACTGCGACAGGGTCGAACCGATGGTCGGGTCCTGGAAGACGCGGGTCAGTGCGTCGCTCAACACGTCGCTCACCAGCTTGGTGTTGGTTTCCTGATTCGGCGCCATACCGAAACGCTGGTCCAGCGATGCGGCGTAACGACCACTGTAGGTGCGGCCGTTATTGCGCACGTCAGCGCGGAACGTCGAGCTGATGGTGGCTTCAGTCACGTACAGACCTTCCTTCGGCGACTGGTACTTCAGGTCTGCCAGGGTCACGGTCAACTGCGGAGCGCTGCCGCCCTGGGTCGGTGTAAAGCCCAGCAGGCGTACGGCGGCTTCAGCCTGAGCCTGAAGCTTGGGAACGATGTCGGCACCGGTGACGCTGATTGCGCTGGTTTCCGGGTACATGCCACCGCGCGTGCCCAGCGTCGGCCCAGGACGGCCGTCGACGACACGCACCACCACAGGCTGACCACGGCCTACCGCCGCCAGCTGCGCGTTGAGCTTGGGCGTGGGGCTGAGTTGTTGCGGACTGTGGGCACAGCCCACCAGGGTCAAACTGCTTACAGCAAGCAAACCGAACAAAATGCGACGCAGCATGCTCATTTCTCCATGGGCCAGACACTGAATGTGCCGCAGTATAGCGGCCTGTAACAGCCGCTAACCAGAGGCCACTGACCGTTAAGCCTCGGACATTCGCCACGCATCGGGGTTCACGCCGCAACGCAGGGCAAGATTCATCCGGCACGGTGTAATCAGGGCGTCACATCCACACGGCAGACTCGCCTCCATCGCACAGACGCTCATTCACGTCACAGGAGCTGCGCCATGAATCTGTTCCGGTCTCTGTTCACTGCACGCCCCCAGCATCGCCACTACGCGCGTATCGATCAGGCGGGCGTCTGCCGTGCGTTCAAGCACTGCGCGCAACGTCCGACCGGTGTGGAATGGGTCGAAGTGACCGAGCAACGGCTCAGCTGGCTGAATCAGCCACTGCCCGCCAGCGCACGCATGACGCAGCGTAGCGAACGCTCAACGCGCGGCCAGTTGCTCACCGCCTGACCGGAGAGCGAATAAAAGTCATTTAAAGCGATCAATTCCTGCCATTTCATCGCTATAATCTCCCCCCGATTATAAGGACGTCTCCTGATCGGGCCTCGCAGCACTGCTAATCGCCGTATTAGCGCCTTCGTAATGCCCACAGAGAGCCGCCCACACAGGTCATTTGCGCACGAGTGTGCTCGATGAAAGGTGAAGAATGCTCGAATCGTATCGAACCTTTCTCGCCGGCCAGCGCCTCACTCTTTATGCGCCTGACCTGCCAGCGCTGTCATCGCAGCCATTTCGAGGTTTGGTTCGCGTTCCCAAAAGGACGTGAAAAACGGGTTTCACTACTTCACAAGAGTGTGGCGAGCAAATGAATAGGTACGCGTTTGTAAATGCACCATCAGCGTCTGAACCGGCTCTCTTGAACAGGACTGACCGCGACTGCGCCTCCATGACCGGAGCCTGACGCCATCGACAGGCGCCCGTTGCAAAAGGGGCTCCCTGACGATGGTCGAATGGCCTCGCAGGCTTGGAAATGCGTTCATGAAGCATTGATGAACCATGACCGGGCCTGACCGGGACCTGCGCTTTGGATGCGAAAAATTGCGAAGAATCGGTGAGGCGATCCTGGCCAGGCAAACGAGGGTAGACGCTTGATTCAGCCCACGAACACCTGGCAAACAGCCTCAGGATCGTATGCCGTCAATTTGGTGCTGCAGATTTTGGAGACGCGTTAATGGCGCATAACGAAGCAGTCGATGTAGTACTGGTCGGAGCGGGCATCATGAGTGCCACTCTGGCGGTATTGCTAAAAGAGCTCGACCCCGGCATCACGCTGGAAGTCGTTGAGCTGATGGATTCCGGTGCTGCGGAGAGTTCCAACCCGTGGAACAACGCAGGTACCGGCCACGCCGGTCTGTGCGAGCTGAACTACACGCCGCCTGCGGCTGATGGCTCCATCGACATCAAGAAAGCGGTGCACATCAACACCCAGTTCGAAGTCTCGAAACAGTTCTGGGCCTACCTGGCACGCAAGGGCACCTTTGGTTCAGCCCGATCATTCATCAACCCGGTTCCACACCTGAGCTTCGTGCAGGGCGAAAAAGGCGTCTCGTTCCTCAAGACCCGTTTTGAAGCCATGAGCAAGCATCACGCCTTCTCTTCGATGGAATACACCGAGGACAAGGCAACGCTGGCCGAGTGGATGCCATTGATGATGCCTGGCCGGCCTGCGGACGAAAAAATTGCCGCAACGCGCATGATGAACGGCACCGACGTCAACTTTGGCGCGCTGACCAATCAACTGCTCGGCCACCTGACCAGCGCTCCAGGCACGCAGATCAAGTACCGCAGCCGGGTGACCAACCTGACCCGCAACGGTGCTGGCTGGACCGTCAGCGTCAAGGACGTGAATGGCGGCGGCACGCGTGAGATAGATGCCAAGTTCGTGTTCCTCGGTGCCGGTGGCGCAGCGTTGCCGCTGTTGCAGTTGTCGGGCATTGAAGAAAGTAAGGGCTTTGGCGGCTTCCCGGTCAGCGGCCAGTGGCTGCGTTGCGACAACCCGGAAGTGGTCAAACACCACCAGGCCAAGGTCTACAGCCAGGCAGCCGTGGGCTCGCCGCCAATGTCCGTCCCGCATCTGGATACCCGCGTGGTCGATGGCAAGAAGTCCCTGCTGTTCGGACCTTATGCCGGTTTCACCACCAAGTTCCTGAAACACGGCTCGTACCTCGACCTGCCGCTGTCGGTCCGCGTAGCCAACATCAAACCGATGCTGGCGGTGGCGCGCGACAACATGGACCTGACCAAGTACCTGGTCAGCGAAGTGATGCAATCGATGGAGCAACGCCTGGAATCGCTGCGCCGCTTCTATCCGGAAGCGAAAGCCGAAGACTGGCGCCTCGAAATCGCCGGCCAGCGCGTGCAGATCATCAAGAAGGACGCGAAAAAAGGCGGCGTGCTGCAATTCGGCACCGAACTGGTGTCTGCACAGGATGGCTCGCTGGCCGCACTGCTCGGCGCTTCGCCCGGCGCTTCGGTGACTGTGTCGATCATGCTTGAACTGCTCGAGCGCTGCTTCCCGGAGAAAACCCGCACGGAATGGGCGACCAAGCTCGAAGAGATTTTCCCGGCCCGGGAGAAGATCCTCGAAACCGATGCGCCGCTCTATGAGCGCATCAGCGCGCAGAACGACGAGGCGCTGGAACTGGTCGAGAAAAGCAGCCAGGAACACAGCTTCGCCTGACCAAACTGCTGGTGTGCTGTAACAAAAAGCCCCGTGAGCCTTTAATAGCCACGGGGCTTTTTATTGCGTTTATTTCAGGCGCCGGTCAGAGGCTTCTGGACAGTACGGCAATGTGCTCCGGGCCAATCCCGCAGCAGCCGCCAATGTGCGTGGCGCCGCGCTTGACCCAGTCTGCCGCCCACTGCTGATAGCCCTGCGGGTCAAGGTCTTCGCGCAGCTCGTCCAGGCCGTCGTTGGCGGTGGCGTCCTTGGGTTGCGGCGGGAAGGCGTTGGCGTACGCGCCGATGGCAATGTCGACGTTCAGCGACGTGAACACCTCACGGGCCACATCGATTGCGCCACCGATCACCTCTGGCTGACTGCAGTTAAACAGCAGCGTGGCGACGCCCATTGCTGCGGCAGCCCTGGCTGCATCGGCGACCGGCTCGCCTGAGCGCAGACGCGGGACCTCGTCAGTGTCTTCATCCTGCAGGGTGAACGACAGCCAGAACGGTTTACCGTCATTGGGCAGCCCGGCGCGGATGGTCTGCGCTTCGAGAATGCAGCTCTGGGTTTCGGCCAGCCACAGGTCGACATACGGCGACAGCCCGGCAACCAGTGGTTTCAGAACGTCGGCAGCCAGTTGCGGCTGATACAGGTCAGGGCGATAGGAACCGAACAGCGGCGGAATGGAGCCGGCCACCCGGGCGCGTCCGCCAGACGCATCGGCCGACTCGCGCGCCAGTTGCCCGGCCAGTGCTGCCAATGCCTGACCTTCGCGGGCAAAACGCTCTTCGCCAATATGAAACGGCACGACGGCGTAGCTGTTACTGGTAATGACCTGAGCACCACTTTCGATATAAGCGGCGTGTACCGCACTCACCGCTTCCGGTGCTTCACTTAATGCCAGCGCCGACCATTCAGGCTGGCGAAACGGGGCTCCGCGACGCTGCAGTTCACGGCCCATGCCGCCATCGAGAATTACAGTTGTGCCTTGCTTCATATGTGATCTGCTTATATGTATATGAAAAAAACTCATTATGAGTCAGTCTTGTATAACGTATTTAATACGGCCCTTTCATCAAACTACAAACACTTTTTCAGGGGATATCTGTGAACTATCGCGCTCTGCTGGGCATCGGCCTGGTTACTCTGGCAGCCTCCACGCAAGTTCTGGCCGGCGCCACGCTGGATCGCGTGCAGAAAAACAAAGAGCTGGTCAACGTCCTCATGGAAAGTTACCCGCCCTTCTCTTTCCTGAATGACAAGAATGAACTGGACGGCTTCGATGTCGACGTCGCCAAGGCCGTGGCGCAAAAGCTGGGCGTCAAACTGCGCCTCGAGACGCCCTCCTGGGACGTGATCGCCGCGGGCCACTGGAGTGGCCGTTATGACATCTGCGTCTGCTCGATGACGCCGAGCAAGGCGCGTTCCGAAGTGTTCAATTTCCCGGTCGAGTATTACGCCTCGCCTGCGGTGATCGTGGTCAACGCCACGGATGATCGTATCCATTCGGCCAAGGACCTGAGCGGCAAAAAGGTCGGCCTGACCAGCGCCTCCAGCTACGAAAGCTACCTGAACAAGAATCTGGTTATCGATGGCGCCGAAGACAAGCCACTGCAGTACCCGTTCGAAGACGTGCAGATCGCTCCGTACGACAACGACAATGTGGCCTTTCAAGACCTCGGGCTGGGTGCCGGCAAGCGGCTGGACGCGATCCTCACCAATCTGGTGACCGCAAAACCGCGCCTGGATCAGGACAAGCGCTTCAAACTGGCAGGCGAGCCGCTGTATGAAGAACCCAACTCCGTAGCCATCGAAAAAGACGATCCGGAATGGGACGCCAAGGTTCGCCAAGTCTTTGCCGAACTCAAGAGCGACGGCACCCTGAGCAAGCTGTCGCAAAAGTGGATCGGTGCTGACATCAGCAAATGACTTCCTTTCAGCCCCAGCGCCCACCCGAGCAGGCCGAACAGAGCCTGCTCAAGCGAGTTTTCGGCTTCCGCACACGGCTTTACCTGACCTGGCTGGTCATGTTCGTCCTGTTCGCCGGCTTCTTCCTGAGCTTCGACCTGAAGCTGTCGATCATCCTCGACAAGCTGCCGAACCTGATCGGGCTGCATCTGGCCCCCAACGGCTTTCTGCAGGGCGCGGCGCTGACATTATTCGTGTCGGTGTGCTCGATCGTGGTTTCGGTCGCACTCGGCTTTGTCACGGCACTCGCGCGGCTTTCCAGCAGCGCGGTGGCGTTCGGCATCGCCAGCTTTTACGCCTCGTTCTTTCGCGGCACGCCATTGTTGATTCAGATCCTGCTGATCTATCTCGGTCTGCCACAACTCGGCATCGTGCCCGGAGCCATCACGGCGGGAGTGATCGCGCTGTCGCTCAACTACGGGGCGTACCTGAGCGAGATTTTCCGTGCAGGCATCATCGGCGTCTCTGCAGGACAACGTGAAGCCGCACTGGCCCTGGCATTGCGCCCGGCGCAGATCTTCTGGCGCGTCACCCTGCCCCAGGCCATGCGCACGATCATTCCGCCGACCACCAACCAGTTCATCTCCATGCTCAAGGATTCTTCACTGATTTCAGTGATGGGCGTCTGGGAAGTGATGTTTCTGGCCCAGTCTTACGGCCGCTCCAGCTATCGATACATTGAAATGCTGACCACCGCAGCGGTGCTGTACTGGATCATGTCGATCGGGCTGGAGTTGTTGCAGTCACGACTGGAGCGGCATTACGGCAAGGCGTATCAGGCGCGCAAATAACTGCAGCGTTCGTCCTCACGCTTTGCGCTCAGTGTTATACGCAAGTCTGTTTTTGATTCTGGCCGAAGGCCGTGGGAGCGAACTTGTTCGCGAAGGGGGTCGTATAATCGCCGAAAATGCATCGACTAAAACACCGTCTTCGCGAACAAGTTCGCTCCCACGCCCTCTGGGCAGAAGCTCGGAAGCCCGTTATTCCGGGCGCTCTAGGACGTGTGTATAACGACTGAGAGCTCCGCGTGGGAATGCAGTTCCGGACGCTCTGCGTCCAGCTCTGGCAATGCGGAGCCTTGGCACGACAGTCAACCGCGGGCTTTCTCGATCAGTTCGATGTACTCATCAGCATTGCGCTGATCCTTGATCAGGGCGATGAAGTCGTTGCCATGCTCGTCCTTGCCATCAAAGTCATGGCCCGCTTCCTTGAAGAACACCAGAAAGCGTTCGAAATCGTTGATGCGCAGCCCACGGTAGGCCTTGATCAGCTTGTGCAGCGACGGCGAGGTAGCATCATACGGCTCGAAGTCGAGGAACAGTTTGATCTGCTCATCGCCGATCTCATCGCCAATCAACTGCTTCTTATCTTTACGCATTACAGGCTCCAGCAGGTCGCAGACACTTTCACGGGCGGGCAGTTTACCCTCCGGCGAGCGCCGCGCTCAACGCGCACGTGCAGAGGTGGTGTGCAGATCAGCCCAGATGTGCCCGTTGGCATAACTGAGGAACTGGCAATAGACCTTCTCGTTGCGCAGCAAGTCCACCAGCACGCGGTACTGGGACAGCGGGTAATAAAGCGTCAACGTGCTCGACGGCTCATCATAGGTCGGCTTTTTAAGGCTTTTGCTATCACCGCCGTCGAAGTGCACGAGCACCTGGGAGATGGACGCACCCTTGTTCAGCGACTTGCCCTTTAGGCGCAGCGACAAGGGCGAGGTGACCGGAATCGGCTGCTGACTCGACTGCCGCTGGTTACCGGCAACGATGGTGTATTCGGTGACCCGCATCAACTGTTGCTGTTCAGGCACACCTTCGCGCAGGCTCAGATCGTCAGGCGGCAGGTATTGATCGTGCATGGGGCTGGCCGATACCGGCGCAGCAGGTGCGGCAACTGCCAGACCAGACAACAGCACCAACGCCACAGCGCCGGGAATCAGTAGCTTCATTGACGGTTTCCATATAATTGCGAATCGACGACCGCCCCTGTTCGCAGAAGCGGTCGTCAGAATGCCTTACATCCCTTTGACCGCATAGATACCGGCAGCATTACGCCAGTAGCCTTTGTAGTCCATACCGAAACCGAAGATGTAACGGTCGATGCACGGCAGACCGACGTAGTCGGCTTTCAGGTCCGGGCGAGCCTTGCGGTCGTGGTCCTTGTCGATCAGCACGGCAGTGTGCACAGCGCGGGCACCGGCGTGTTTGCAGAAGTCGATGATGGCGCCCAGGGTGTGACCTTCATCGAGGATGTCGTCGATGATCAGCACGTCACGGTCCATGAACGAGACTTCCGGCTTGGCTTTCCAGAACAGATCGCCGCCGGTGGTTTCGTTGCGATAGCGCGTTGCGTGCAGGTAGGACGCTTCCAGCGGGAAGTTCAGATGGGTGAGCAGCTTGCCGGAGAAAATCAGGCCGCCATTCATGACACAGAACACAACCGGATTGCGCTCGGCCAGTTCGACATTGATCTGCGCGCCGACGCGGGCAATGGCCGCATCCACTTCGGCCTCGGTGTACAGGCAGTCAGCTTCGCGCATGACTTGACGGATATGCTCGAGATCAGCGGACATGACGCTCTCCAGGTAAGGCAGTTTGAGAAAAGCGGGCAAAGGTACGCATCCGTTCAAGCCAGAGCAAGCGATTCTGGACTAACGTTGCGAGTGTCTTGCAAAAGCCGCGAACGTCGAAGCTTCGTAACGATACTGCATGTGCTTTAAGACAGTAACAGCCGAATAGATTAATCTAGACCGATTTTTGCCCCGCTGGAGCCTTTCCCCATGCCCATTCGTGAGATCCGTCACCCACTGATCCGCCACAAGCTCGGCCTTATGCGCCGCGCCGACATCAGCACCAAGAACTTCCGTGAGCTGGCTCAGGAAGTCGGCGCGCTGCTGACCTATGAAGCCACGGCCGACCTGACCCTGGAAAGTTACGACATTCAAGGCTGGGCCGGTACGGTGTCAGTCGAGAAGATCGCGGGCAAGAAAATCACCGTCGTGCCGATTCTGCGCGCCGGTATCGGCATGCTGGACGGCGTGCTCAGCCTGATCCCGGGCGCCAAGGTCAGCGCGGTCGGCGTGGCCCGCAACGAAGAAACCCTGCAGGCGCACACCTACCTGGAAAAACTGGTTCCGGAAATCGACGAGCGTCTGGCGATGATCATCGACCCGATGCTGGCCACCGGCAGCTCGATGGTCGCCACCATCGATCTGCTGAAGAAGGCTGGCTGCAAGGAAATCCGCGCCATGGTTCTGGTCGCTGCGCCCGAAGGCATCGCTGCCGTAGAGAAAGCGCACCCGGACGTGATGATCTACACCGCTTCCGTCGACGAGCGTCTGAACGAACACGGCTACATCATTCCGGGCCTGGGCGATGCCGGTGACAAGATTTTCGGCACCAAGCAGAAGGACGCGTAACCCGATGACGCAGCAGGAGTTCAACGATCCACTGTGGCGCACGATTTTATCCGGCGCGCAAATGCTCTTCGTGGCCTTTGGCGCGCTGGTCCTGATGCCGCTGATCACCGGGCTCGATCCGAACGTGGCACTGTTCACCGCAGGTCTGGGCACGCTGCTGTTCCAGATCGTCACCGGGCGCCAGGTGCCGGTCTTTCTGGCCTCGAGCTTTGCCTTCATCACCCCGATCATCCTCGCCAAGGGCCAGTTCGGTCTGGCCGCGACCATGGGCGGCGTCATGGCGGCAGGCTTCGTGTATACCTTTCTCGGTCTGGCCGTGAAGATCAAGGGCACCGGTTTCATCGACCGCCTGCTGCCTCCCGTGGTGATCGGGCCGGTCATCATCTCGATCGGTCTGGCCATGGCTCCGATTGCAGCCAACATGGCGATGGGCAAGTCCGGCGATGGCGTGCAGTTGATTCCTTATCAGACCGCCATGCTGATTTCGATGCCGGCCTTGCTGACCACGCTGATCGTGGCGGTGTTCGGCAAAGGCATTTTCCGTCTGGTGCCGATCATCTCCGGCGTGCTGGTGGGCTTCGCGCTGTCGTTCTACTTTGGTGTGGTCGATACCAAAAAAATCGCTGACGCCGCCTGGCTGGCCTTGCCGCACTTCACCGCTCCGGAATTCAACTGGCAGGCGATTCTGTTCATTGTCCCGGTCGCTCTGGCCCCGGCCATCGAGCACATCGGCGGGGTGATTGCAGTCGGCAGCGTGACCGGACGCGATTACCTGAAAAAGCCGGGCCTGCATCGCACGCTGTTCGGCGACGGCATCGCCACCACTGCTGCCGGTCTGTTCGGCGGCCCACCCAATACCACCTACGCCGAAGTGACGGGCGCGGTGATGCTGACCAAGAACTACAACCCGCAGATCATGATCTGGGCATCGTTCTTTGCCATCACGCTAGCGTTCATTGGCAAGTTCGGGGCGCTGCTGCAGAGCATTCCGGTGCCGGTAATGGGCGGCATTCTGTGCCTGCTGTTCGGTTCGATTGCAGCGGTGGGCATGAACACCCTGATCCGCCACAAGATCGACCTGGCCGAAGCGCGCAACCTGGTGATTGTCTCGGTCACCCTGGTATTCGGGATTGGCGGCGTATTGATCGGCACCGGCAATGGCCCGAACGATTTCGGCCTGAAAGGCATTGCCCTGTGCGCCGTGACTGCCATCGCCCTGAACCTGATCCTGCCGGGCAATGACAGCTGGAAGAACAAGCAACTGGATGATCAGTTGCCGTAAGACTTGAGCGTGGGGAACGGAGACGTCTGCAGGACCAATATCGTGCCCATGCTCCGTGCTCATCGTTATACGCAGCCCTGAAAAGCCTGGAAAATGGCGGCGTTCAGGCCTCTGCCCGCACGGCGTAGGAGCGGACCGGGCGACGCTTCGCTTGTTCGCGAAGACGATGTTTTAGGCGCTGCATTTTTGGCGACTATACCGGCCATTTCGCGAACAAGTTCGCTCCTACGGCCTTCGGCCAGAATCAAAAGCGAACTTATATATAACGATGAGTGCTCCGCGTGGGCATGCACTTCCGGACGCTCTGCGTCCGCCTTTGGTTTTCTGCTTGTCACAACATCAACGGCGCACGCTCGCACAGCCTGTTCAGCTCTTTCGCCCAGTTGGGATCGTCGTTCAGGCAAGGGATGAGGATCAGTTCCTCTCCGCCCGCCTCCTTGAACTGCTCGGCACCGCGGTCGCCGATTTCTTCCAGCGTCTCGATGCAATCAGCCACGAATGCCGGGCACATGACCAGCAGCTTCCTGACGCCTTTCGCCGCCAGTTCGTCCAGGTGCGCTTCGGTGTAGGGTTCGATCCACTTGGCGCGCCCCAGACGTGACTGGAACGACACCGACCATTTGCCGTCAGGAATGCCCATACGCTTGGCGAATGCCGCCGCCGACTGTATGCACTGCGCGCGATAGCAGGTCGCGAGCACTTCGGCGGGTGCGGTCATGCAGCAGTCGTCCTTCAGGCAATGCTTGCCGGTCGGGTCGAGCTTGTGCAAGTGCCGCTCAGGCAGACCGTGAAAGCTCAGCAGCAAATGGTCATAAGATTGCTCCAGATGCGGCCGCACGCTTTCCACCAGCGCACTCAGGTATTCGGGCTGATCGTAGAACGGCTGCAGAACCGAGAACTGCATCCTCAACGATTTGGCGCGCACCACGCGTTTGGCTTCTTCGATGACCGTGGTCACCGTGCTGTCGGCAAACTGCGGGTACAGCGGCGCCAGGGTGACGTTCTTGAAGCCCTGCTCTGCCAGCCGCGTCAGCACCGTTTCAATGGACGGCTCGCCATAACGCATGGCCAGCTCGACCGGTCCGTGCGACCACTCCTTTTTCATCGCTTGCTGCAGGCGCTTGCTCAGCACCACCAGGGGCGAACCTTCATCCCACCAGATGGACGCATAGGCGTGTGCGGACTGCTCGGGCCGCTTGATCAGAATCAGCGAGACCAGCAGCCTGCGCACGGGCCATGGCAGGTCGATCACATAAGGATCCATCAGGAACTGGTTCAGATAGCTGCGCACGTCTGCCACTTGAGTAGAAGCAGGCGAACCCAGATTGACCAGCAACAAAGCGTGATCGGTCATGCAACATCCTATTCATTTCAACAGCGTTCAGTGGCGACCCAGCAAATCCTGCAGGGCAATGTCGAGTTCGGTGTACTTGAATGTAAAACCAGCTTCCTGCAAACGCTCCGGCCGCGCACGCTGACCACCGAGCAGCAATACCGACAGCTCACCCAGCAATACCTTCAGGGCCAGCGCAGGCATGGGCATGAATGCCGGTCTGTGCAGAATGCCGGCCAGGGACTTGGCAAACTGACGATTGCGCACCGGTGAAGGCGCACACACATTATAAGGACCCTTTGCTTCATTCAGATTCAACAGAAAATCAATTGCGGCGATTTGATCCTGGATGTGAACCCACGGCATCCACTGCCTGCCATTGCCGATCGGCCCGCCCATGCCGAATTTGAAAGGGGGTAACAGACGCTGCAGAAAACCGGCACGATCGGACAGCACCAGCCCCGTGCGTATCAGCACCACCCGCACACCCAGCGCCTCGGCGCTTTGCGCGGTTTCTTCCCAGGCGTTGCACAGCTGACTGGCAAAGTCTTCCTTGGCAGGCAGCGAGGTTTCGTCGATTTCGCGCTCGCCACTGTCGCCGTACCAGCCGACTGCGGAACCGGAAATCATCAGCGCAGGCTTTTGCTCGCGAGTGCCTAGCCATTTCAGCAGTTGCTCGGTCAGGCCGACGCGACTTTCCCACAGCAACAGACGGCGCTTGCGGGTCCAGGGACGATCCGCAATGGGCGCGCCTGCCAGATTGATGATTGCATCCACCGGCTGCGCACCCAGCTCATCAAGGCTGGCAATGCCACGTACCGAGGGGCCGCACAGCTCGGCGACGTCGGCGGGTTTTCGGCTCCATACCGTCAACTCATGGCCTTGAGCAGACCAGGAACGGCAGAGCGCTCGTCCTATCAAACCAGTACCACCGGTCAGCAATATGTGCATGGCAGATAACCTCGCGTGGCGTAGGTGACAATTGGGTAGTCTTATTTTTACCAATAACGCTGTCCGTGACGTTGGTCCGGAAAACGAAACTGTTAGCTGAACCATAGGCCACAGCAGAATGAAACGCAGCCTCCGAGGCCTTTGCCCGAGTCGCTGAACGGTTCGACCTTGCCGGTGGCAATGTGACTCAATCGCTAAATGCCAAAACCACTGCAAGTTATACCAAACAAGAAGATTGTACAGGTTTTAACTACGGCGTAGTCTGTACAGACAAGGTAACGAGGCCCCTATGACTGTCCCTATCGCAATCATCGGTACCGGTATCGCCGGACTCTCAGCAGCCCAGGCGCTGACATCCGCCGGGCATCAGGTGCACCTTTTCGACAAGAGCCGCGGCAGCGGCGGTCGTATGTCCAGCAAGCGCAGCGACGCAGGTTCGCTGGACATGGGCGCACAGTATTTCACCGCCCGTGACCGGCGCTTTGCCACCGCAGTCAAGCAGTGGCAAACCCAGGGCCATGTCGCCGAGTGGACCCCCTCGCTCTACAACTTTCATGACGGCAGGCTCAGCCCTTCACCGGACGAGCAAGTGCGCTGGGTCGGCACACCGGGCATGAGCGCCATTACGCGGGCAATGCGCGGCGATCTGCCGGTGTCGTTCTCTTGCCGCATCACTGACGTATTTCGCGGCGAACAACACTGGAACCTGCTGGATGCCGAAGGCGAAAGCCACGGCCCTTTCAGCCATGTGATCATCGCCACCCCGGCCCCTCAGGCCACTGCCCTGCTGGCTGCCGCGCCGAAACTGGCAAGCGTCGTGGCTGGTGTGAAGATGGACCCGACCTGGGCCGTGGCGCTAGCCTTCGAAACCCCGTTGCAGACGCCCATGCAGGGTTGTTTCGTGCGGGACAGCCCGCTGGACTGGCTGGCCCGCAACCGCAGCAAGCCTCAGCGCGACGCCACACTCGATACCTGGGTACTGCACGCCACCAGCCAGTGGAGCCAGCAGAATATCGACGCCTCCAGAGAACAGGTCACCGAACAGTTGCACGGCGCCTTCGCGGAATTGATCGACTGCACCATGCCGGCGCCGGTATTCAGCCTCGCGCATCGCTGGCTGTATGCACGACCTGCCGGCTCTCACGAATGGGGCGCCCTGTCGGACGCCGATCTGGGCATTTACGTGTGCGGCGACTGGTGCCTGTCCGGGCGCGTGGAAGGTGCCTGGCTGAGTGGCCAGGAAGCCGCGCGCCGACTGCTGGAGCATGTGCAATGAATCAGATCAACCCGCGCAAGCTGCTGCTGTCGAAATGGACAGCCGCCACCCCGCTCAATCGGGAAAAACACTTTCTGGTGACCGAACTGTTCAAGGACGAAGAAGGCACCGTTCTGGAAGTCGAGCTGCAGGCCGTGCTGACCCAGCGCAGCGAGCGACTGCCGTGGCAAGTGCTGCAACAGGCGGATACCTGGCGAATGGGCTGGAAGTAGCTGGAATCAGCCCTCACCGCCCTCTACAAAGAATTTGACTTGTACAGTTACACCCCTATGATGAAGACAAGTTGTACAGCACGAACTATCTGTACAAGTCTTCTGTAGAGGTGACTGATGGCGGCGTCCGTAATCGAAAAACCCAAACTCGGCATCAGTGCCTGCCTGATGGGTGCCGAGGTTCGCTTCAATGGCGGACACAAGGAATCTCATCTGTGTACACAGGCGCTGAGCAAGTATTTCGATTTCGTCCAGGCGTGTCCTGAAGTTGCTATCGGCATGGGCATCCCCCGCGAGCCGATCAGGCTGGTAGGCGACGCAGAAAACCCAAAGGCGCTCGGCACGGTCAATCGTGACCTGGACGTCACCGAGGCACTGGCGGATTACGGCATACAGATGGCCGCTGAGCTGGGTGATATCTGCGGCTACATCTTCATGCAGAAATCCCCGTCCTGCGGCCTGGAGCGCGTCAAGGTCTACCGCGAAAACGGTGCCCCGGTCGATGGCGGTGGTCGCGGAATCTATGCGCAGGCCTTCTGCGAACGTCATCCTGATCTGCCGGTCGAGGAAGACGGGCGGCTCAACGATGCCGTGCTGCGCGAAAACTTCGTCACCCGCGTGTTTGCCTACGCCGCCTGGAAACAGTTGCTGAAAGGAGGCGTCACCCGGCGCGCTCTGACCGAATTCCACTCGCGCTACAAATACCAACTGATGGCCAATGACCCGGTGCAATACAAGGCGCTGGGCAAGATGCTCGGCAGCATGGGCCGCACCGACCCGAATGAAATCGCACCCCTATATTTCAGCCAACTGATGGCTGCCTTGAAAAAGTGCGCCACGCGCAGTACTCACACCAACGTTCTGCAGCACCTGTGTGGTTATTTGAAACAAACCATTACCAGTGAGGACAAGCAGGAAATCCAGCAGGTCATCGCCCAGTATCATCAGGGCATCGTGCCGCTGATTGTGCCGCTGACGCTGCTCAAGCATCATTTTCGCCAACATCCGGACCCGTATGTGGCACTGCAGGTGTACATGCAGCCCCACCCGGAAAACCTCAGCCTGCGCAATGCGATTTGACTCATGAATGATACAGACACAGAGGTGCCGGGCGACTGGCTGCCGATCCGCGAGGTCGCACGGCAGACAGGCGTCAACGCCGTCACCCTGCGTGCCTGGGAGCGTCGTTACGGACTGATCGTCCCGCACCGCACCGCCAAAGGTCATCGGCTGTATTCGGACGAGCATGTGCAGCGCGTCATGAAGATTCTGACCTGGCTCAACCGTGGCGTGTCCGTCAGTCAGGTCAAGGGCTTGATCGATGACAATCGCCAGGACGCCCTGCCGCCGACCAACGACTGGGACGCCTTGCGTCAGACCTTGCTGGTCGCGATCGGCGAGCTGGCCGAACGCCGGGTCGATGATGTGTTCAATCAGGCGATGTCGCTGTACCCGCCGCGCACGCTGTGTGAACAGTTGCTGCTGCCGCTGCTGGCCGAACTGGAACAACGCTGGCAAGGCAAGTTCGGCGCACAACTGGAGCGCACGTTTTTCTACTCCTGGCTGCGCAGCAAGTTCGGCGCGCGCATCTATCACAATAACCGTCAGCTCAATGGCAGCCCGTTGCTGCTGGTCAATCAGTCCGATCTGCCGCTGGAGCCGCATCTGTGGCTCGCGGCCTGGCTGGTGAGCAGCGCTGACTGTCCGGTCGAAGTGTTCGACTGGCCGTTGCCGGTCGGCGAGCTGGCGCTGGCAGCCGAATACCTCAAGCCACGCGGCATATTGCTGTATTCCAGCAAGTCGCTGAACGTGACCCATTTGCCCAGATTGCTGGCCAATATCACCTGCCCTGTCGTGCTGGGCGGACCAACGGTGCAGATCCATAATGCCGAGTTGCTCGTACAGGCCAAGGAGATATCTGGACTGACCCTTGCCCACGACGTACTCAGCGCTCAGATCGAGCTGGGCAAGCTCGGACTTATCTAAGGACTTCTCATGCAACTGATCTGGCTGCGCAGTGACCTGCGCGCTCAAGACAACACTGCCCTGACCGCCGCCATGGAGCGCGGTCCGACGCTGGCGGTCTACCTGCTCAGTCCTGCGCAGTGGCGCAGCCATGACGATGCCGACTGTAAGGTCGACTTCTGGCTGCGCAATCTGGTCGAGCTCGAGAAGGCGCTGGGCGCGTTGAATGTTCCCTTGCTGATCCGCGAGGCGGACAGCTGGGACCAGGCGCCTGAAGTGCTGGCAAAGCTGTGCGCACAGTTCAAGGTCGAGGGCCTGCACCTCAATCAGGAATACGGCATCAACGAAACTCGCCGCGACCAGGCGGTGCAAAAGGCGATGGAAAAAGCCGGCGTGCACTTCAACAGCTACCTTGATCAGCTGTTATTCAAGCCCGGCAGCATCCTGACCAAGACCGGCAACTATTTTCAGGTATTCACCCAGTTCAAGAAGGTCTGCTATACCCGACTGCACGAGGCCATGCCGCACCCGGTGCGCACCCCGAAAGCGCAACCGGCGCAGTCGATTAAAAGCGATGCGGTTCCCGATCAGGTGAAGGGCTTTGCCACGCCCTCGAAAACCTTGCGTGACCTGTGGCCGGCCGGAGAGGCGGAAGCCAGACGGCGCATGGACGCCTTCGCCGACGAGCAGATCAGCTACTACAAGACCGAACGCGACTTTCCGGCCAAGCCCGGCACCAGCCAGCTGTCGGCCTATCTGGCGGCTGGGGTGATTTCGCCACGCCAGTGTCTGCACGCGGCCTTGGCCAGTAATCAGGGCGAGTTCGAGACTGGCGACGTGGGCACCGTGACCTGGATCAACGAGCTATTATGGCGAGAGTTCTATAAACACACGCTGGTCGGCTACCCGCGCGTCTCGCGTCATCGCGCCTTTCGCCCGGAAACCGAAGCGTTGAAATGGCGCGATGCCCCTGAAGAACTGCGCGCCTGGCAAGAGGCACGGACCGGGCTGCCGATCATTGACGCAGCGATGCGCCAGTTGCTGGAAACCGGATGGATGCACAATCGGCTAAGGATGGTCGTTGCGATGTTTCTCACCAAAAACCTGCTGATCGACTGGCGTGAGGGCGAGCGCTTTTTCATGCGCCACCTAATCGACGGCGACCTGGCGTCGAACAATGGCGGCTGGCAGTGGAGTTCATCCACCGGCACCGACTCGGCGCCCTACTTCCGTATTTTCAATCCGCTGTCGCAGTCGGAACGCTTCGACCCCGAAGGCGTGTTCATCAAGCGCTGGCTGCCGGAACTGGCGGATATGAATAAAAAGCAGATTCACGACCCGTCATTAATCGGTGACCTGTTTGGCGCTGCCGACTACCCGAAACCCATCGTCGACCTGAGCAAGAGCCGCGCCCGCGCCCTGGCAGCGTTCAAGGCGCTCCCGGCTCGACAGCCGGCCGCAGGAGTCGAACATGGCTGATTTCCTGCATCGCTTCGCCGAAGGTTTTGCCGCGCTGAACAAGGACAACCTTGACCAGGTTGCCGAGCTGTACAGCGAAGACGTGTCGTTCAGCGACCCGATGCAGGATATCCATGGCCTTGCCGCCATGCGCCGCTAT
The DNA here is from genome assembly GCF_017833055.1 of Pseudomonas sp. PvP100. Lineage (NCBI taxonomy): Bacteria > Pseudomonadati > Pseudomonadota > Gammaproteobacteria > Pseudomonadales > Pseudomonadaceae > Pseudomonas > Pseudomonas sp. PvP100. Next base: position 5,628,959 of record NZ_JAFIBO010000001.1, on the reverse strand, counting down.
TTCGGCGAGCTGTACGCCAACGTCGAGGACCTGCGTTTCGACTTCCACGCTTTCGACGAAGTGCGCCCCGGCGAGGGCTATCTGGTCTGGACCATGAGTTATTCGCATCCGCGTCTGGCCGCCGGCCGGACAATTCAGGTAGAAGGCTGTTCGCACCTCAAGTGGCGCGACAAGGTTTATCGACACCGGGACTACTTCGATGCCGGTGCATTGCTCTACGAACATCTGCCCATCATGGGTCGAGTCATCCATTGGTTGAAGAAGAGGTTGGGATGAGCACTCCTGTTGCACGACGCATCTGGTTGACCGGCGCAAGCAGCGGCATTGGCCTGGCGCTGGCCAAAGAACTGCTCAACGCCGGTCATCGGCTCGCGCTGACCGCCCGCACGCTTGAGCCATTGCAGAACCTTGCGAAGGTTTATCCCACGCAGGTGCTGCTGGTGACCGGTGACATCACCGACCCCGAGCAAGTCAAGGCGATTGCCGACGACATCGCCCAGCAATGGGGAGCCCTGGACACCGCCATCTTCAACGCCGGCACCTGCGAGTACATCGATGCCCGGCAGTTTGAAGCGGCCATGGTCGAACGCGTGGTGCGTACCAACCTGCTGGCCAGCAGTTACTGCATCGAGCACGCGTTGCCGCTGCTGCGCAAAGGTCATCAGCCGCACCTGGTCGGCGTGGCCAGTGCGGTGACCTACCTGGCCCTGCCCCGCGCCGAAGCCTACGGCGCGTCGAAAGCCGGCCTGCGTTATCTGCTCGAAGCGCTGCGTCTGGACCTGGCCAGCGAAAACATCGACGTGACAGTGGTCAGCCCTGGGTTCGTCGACACACCGCTGACGCAGAAAAACGATTTCCCCATGCCGATGCGCTGGCCTGTCGAAAAGGCAGCCAAGCACATCGCCAGCAAACTCGGGCGCAACAAACGCCCACTGGATATCGCCTTTCCAGCGCTGTTCATCTTCAGCATGAGCTTACTGGCCCTGCTTCCGGCACGCGCCCGACTCGCCCTCGGCAAACGCATGGCGCGCAGCGAATCGTCGAATAAGGACGCGCAATGAAGATCGCAGTCATTGGCAGCGGGATCGCTGGCCTGACCAGTGCCTACCTGCTCAACCGCGCGCATGAGGTGACCGTGTTCGAGTCTTCGGACTGGATCGGCGGGCACACTCACACGGTGGACGTGCAGGTCGAGGGCCGCGCCTACGCCATTGACACCGGTTTCATTGTCTTCAACGACTGGACCTACCCCAATTTCATTCGCCTGCTAGGCCAGCTGGGTGTCGGCTTCCAGCCTGCGGAAATGAGCTTTTCGGTGCATGATCCGCGCACTGGCGTGGAATATAACGGCAATAACCTCAACAGCCTGTTCGCCCAGCGCAGCAATCTGCTGTCGCCGCGGTTCTGGGGCATGCTGCGCGATATCCTGCGTTTCAATCGCCAATCGGTCGATGATCTGGAAAACCAGCGCATAGCGGCAGATACCACGCTGGGCGAGTACCTGAAGACCGGCGGTTATGGCCAGCGCTTCATCGATCATTACATCGTGCCCATGGGCGCGGCGATCTGGTCGATGTCGCTGGCCGACATGCTCGGCTTCCCGTTGCAGTTCTTCGTGCGCTTTTTCAAGAATCACGGTCTGCTCTCGGTCACCCACCGCCCGCAATGGTGCGTGATTCAGGGCGGCTCCCGCAGTTATGTGGAACCGCTGACAGCCTCGTTCCGCGAGCGCATTCGTCTGTCATGCCCGGTCACACGTGTCGAGCGTGACGGCGAAGGTGTGACGCTGCATAGCGCCATGGGCAGCGAACGTTTCGACAAGGTGGTGTTTGCCTGCCACAGCGATCAGGCCCTGGCCTTGCTGGCGCAGCCATCGAGTGCCGAGCAGTCGATTCTCGGCGCGCTTCGCTATGCCGAAAACGAGGTGGTGCTGCACACCGACACGCGACTGCTGCCCAAGCGCAAACTGGCTTGGGCGAGCTGGAACTATCGCCTGGGCGGCGGCGAACAGCAGTCGGCCGCCGTTACCTATGACATGAACATTCTGCAAGGGATCGAGAGCGACACGACGTTCTGCGTCAGCCTCAACCAGACTGCGGCCATCGACCCGGCCAAAATCCTCGGCCGCTACCGCTACGCCCATCCGCAATACAGCCTCGATGCGATCGCTGCACAGGCGCGCTGGGAGGAAATCAATGGTGTGGATAACACCTGGTACTGCGGCGCCTACTGGGCCAATGGCTTTCACGAAGACGGCGTGGTCAGCGGCCTGCGTGTCGCCCAGGCCTTTGGTGAAACGCTGTGAACAGCGCGCTCTACAGTGGCTGGATCAGCCACCGGCGGTTTGCACCGCGCGCCCATCAGTTCACCTATCGGATAGGCCTGCTCTATCTGGATCTGGATGAACAGGACAGCGTGCTGGGGCTTTCCCCACTGGCAGGTCGGGGGCGTTTTGCGCCGTTCTCGTTTCGTGAGCGAGACTATCTGCCAGAGCTGACCGGGCAAGGGCTGACGCTCATCGAGGCGGTCCGCGAGCGGGTCGGCAAAGCATTGGGGCGCATTCCATCGGGTCGCGTCTGCCTGCTGACCCAGGCACGCAGCTGGGGCCTGTCGTTCAACCCGGTGAGTTTTTTCTACTGCCATGAGGCCGACGGCACACTGGCCGGCATTCTGTGTGAAGTCACCAATACCCCGTGGGGCGAGCGCTACAGCTACGTGCTGCCCGCCACGGGTGAAGGCCATCAGCATTTTGCCGTGGCCAAGGCCTTTCATGTTTCACCGTTCCTGCCACGTGATCTCGAATACCGCATGAGCTTCAGCCAGCCCGCCGAACGGATCGGTGTGCACATGGCTGACTGGCAAGGCGAGTTGAAGATGTTTGACGCCACGCTCAATCTGACCCGCCAGAATCTGAACCGCAAGACGCTGCATCGCTATCTGATCGCTTATCCATGGATGACCGCGAAAACCTGTCTGGCCATTTATTGGCAGGCCATGCGCCTGTTGGTCAAACGCATACCGATCTTTTCCCATCAGGCCGCTGACGGCGAGTACCGTGCTGCCGCCGTGCAATCCAAGGACTCACTCCATGAAAAGCAGTAGCAGTAGTTTTTCTGCCAATCTGGGCACCAATGGTTTGACTGCCAACCTCCTGCGCCGAGGTGTGCTGCGGCAACTCGCAGGACTGCGCAACGGCCAGTTGGTGATTGTCGAACGGGGTGAGCGCCATGTGTTCGGCAAGAACGGCGCGCTGATTCAGGCTGAAATCCATATTCTCGATTCGGCAGCCTGGGGCATGGTCGCCAGCAACGGTTCCATCGGTGCGGGCGAGGCCTTCATTCATGGCTACTGGACGACTCCAGACCTGACGGCGGTGGTCCGGGTGTTTGTCAGCAATCTGGATGTGCTGGATGCGATGGAGGGCGGAATGGCGCGCCTGACCCGCCCGCTGATTCACGCACTGCACTGGCTCAACCGCAACACACGCGAAGGCTCGCAGAAAAACATCGCGGCCCACTACGACCTGGGCAACACGTTGTTCGAGCAGTTTCTCGACCCGACGATGATGTACTCAGCTGCGCAGTTCCTCAGCGAAGACGACACGCTGGAGCAGGCGCAATTGAACAAGCTCGAGCGCATCTGTCAGAAACTCGCCCTGAAACCTACCGATCACCTGCTGGAAATCGGCACCGGCTGGGGCAGCATGGCTATTTACGCTGCGCAGCACTACGGCTGCCAGGTGACCACCACAACCCTGTCCAAGGAACAGTTCGCCTACACCGAGCGACGGTTGATCGAACTGGGCCTGCAGGATCGGGTGACGCTGATGCTGACCGACTACCGTGACCTGACCGGTGAGTACGACAAGCTGGTGTCCATCGAGATGATTGAAGCGGTCGGCCATCGCTTTCTGCCCACGTACTTCAAGCAATGCGCGAACCTGCTGAAAAGCAACGGCATGATGCTGCTGCAGGCGATCACCATCCGCGAGCAGCGTTACGCACAGGCCAAAAGCAATGTGGACTTCATCCAGCGTTACATTTTTCCCGGTGGCGCGCTGCCCTCGGTGGCGAAGATGCTCGACATCGTCGGCAGCGATACCGACATGAACCTGCTGCACATGGAAGATTTCGGCTTGCACTACGCGCGCACCCTGCGCCTGTGGCACGACAACTTCAAAGACGCCCACGGCAAACTCGCTGAACTGGGCTACGACGAGCATTTCCTGCGTCTGTGGGAGTTTTACCTGTGTTACTGCGAAGGCGGCTTCCTGGAGCGGACCATTGGCACCGCGCAGCTGCTGCTCGCCAAACCCGAAGCGCTGCGCGAACCCTTGCTTGGCCGCTTCAATGCTTAAATCTATCGCCAATGCGCTGTTGTTTCAGATCGGCTGGTTCGCCTGCGTATTGGGCGGCAACAGTTTCTGGCTGCTGATCGCTGTCGGCGTCCTGGCAGTGCATTTTCTGTGGATCAGCTCATGGGCAGCCGAAGGCCGGCTGATTTTGACCGTGACCTTGATCGGTATCGTGCTGGACAGTGCCTTGATGACACTCGGCGTTTTTGATTTCGGCACGGGCGGCTATCTCTTGCCGCTGTGGCTGGCGCTGTTGTGGGCGGTGCTGGGCACCACGCTCAATCATTGCCTGGCCTGGACAGCGAAGTCCCTATGGCGCGCAGTCGTGCTGGGCGCTATTGGCGGTCCGATGTCGTACTATGCCGGCTCGCAATTGGCACAGGTCCACCTTCCCCTCGGAGTGTGGCCAGGCATGCTGGTGCTGGGCCTGGTCTGGGCGGGTGTATTTCCCCTGCTGCAATGGCTGGCAGCCCGCGCCGCCAGACACTCGGGAGAACCGCTCTGAACGCTACACTCATTCCGCTCGCAGAGATCCACGGCGAAGAACCGGCAGTCACTTGTTCGACCTGCGCAGCCTGCTGTTGTCAGCTGGAAGTGATGCTGATCACCGACACGGGCGTGCCTGAGCGTTACATCGATACTGATGAGTGGGGTGGCGAGGTAATGCTGCGTCTGGATGACGGCTGGTGCGCTGCACTGGATCGCAACACGATGATGTGCACGATCTACGAGAAACGCCCGTTGATCTGTCGTGAATTCGAAGCGGGTGCGGAAGATTGCCTGAACGAACGCAAAGGGATTGAGACGGCTTATCTTTGATTCATCACTATCGTCCCCACGCTCTGTGCTAAGCGTTATACACAAATCTGTTCTTGATTCTGGCCGTAGGCCGTAGGCCGTAGGCCGTAGGCCGTAGGAGCGGACCGGGCGACGCTTCGCTTGTTCGCGAAGGCGTCAGTTCAGACGAAGTATTTTCGGTGAATATACCGGCCCTTTCGCGAACAAGTTCGCTCCTACGCCCTGCGGGCAGAAGCCTGAAAGCGCCGTCACACGGGCTCTTCTGCGGGGGGGGATGGTCCGGAGCGGAGCGTCACGAAATGCATGCCAACGCGGGGCGCTGGCATGAGAGGCAGCTGTTTTATCAGAACGGCATCTTGTAGTGCAGTGCGTAGCTTTCTATACCATCGTTCGGCTCTTTGATGCCGGCGTTGGAGTAGTGGGTCGCACGGATACCGACTTCATGCCCGCCCGCGAAGCGCAGACCAAAACCGATACGGTCTTCGAAGTTGAAGGCAGAACCGAACTTGCGGTCTTCAACCTGGGTGTTGGAGAACACCGAGACGCCGATACCGGCTTCTACGTATGGCTTGACGTTGCCGTTGCCGAATTCGTAGACCAGAACCGGGGAGAACGACAGGCTGTGGTTATCCTTGTAGTCCTTGCCATCCCAGTAGGTGTAAGCGCCATCCCAGTAGCCGGTCAGACGACCGATGTCGCTTTGCAGCCAGGTTTTATCCCAATCAAACTGCACGCCCAGACGATAAGTCATGGTGGACTCGCCGGTCTGACCGACCGAAAACTCAACACCATCAGCCTGCGCGATTGAAGCTTGCCCTGCCAAAGCGGCCGCAATCACGGCCAGGCAAAAGAGTCTCTTCATGAGAAACGTCCTAAATATATTAAATTGTACGAAAAGTGTTGGAATTCATCAGCCGCTTTTATAGAAGCCGCGGGGGCAACGTTAGTTCACCCTAAAAGCGCCTTTTTCACGTTTTTTTTACAAACGGAAGCTTCTCACATTGCCGACGCTTTGCGACAAAAAAGGTAGGATTTTTCTGAAATTGTCCGGTATGTCACTAGACCAATACACAGTGTCTCGGGAGACACCACTGGCAAGCAGGCCGGACCGCGCCAAAAGACGCTGCAGCTGCCGCGCCACCGCGGCTCCGGTATCGATCAGGGTGACCGATTCGGAGAGCATTTCGCGCAGCAATGGCTTGAGAAACGGATAGTGCGTGCAGCCCAGAATGATCGTGTCACAGCGCGCTGCCAGTAGCGGCTCGACATAATGCTGCAGCAATTGACGGATTTGCGGGCTTAACAGGTCGCCGGTTTCGATCAGTTCGACCAGCCCGGGACACGGCTGGGTCACGACCCGCACATCGTTGGCAAAACGGTCCAGCAAGGCCGCAAAGCGGGCGCTTTGTAGCGTTCCGGTGGTCGCCAGCACACCGACAACGCCGCTGCGGGTCGCCTCGGCAGCCGGTTTGACCGCTGGCTCCATGCCGACAATCGGCCAATCCGGGTAGCGTTGACGTAGGTGCGACACACCTGCTGCCGTGGCCGTGTTGCAGGCGACGACCAGCGCCTTGGCACCCTGCTCGCGGAAAAACCCGGCAATCGTCAGGCACCGCTCTATGATGAATTCGGGAGTCTTTTCGCCGTAGGGAATGTGCCCGCAGTCCGCCAGATACAGCAGCGACTCACTGGGCAACAACTGACGGACTTCATTGAGCACTGACAGACCACCGACCCCGGAATCGAAGATTCCGACCGGTGCATCGCTGCCATGGCTCATATGCACGTCACGCATGCTCGCCCTGCACGCTGGCCGAACCACAGACGCTACACGCCGGGTCACGCTTGACCTTCAGTTCACGGAAACGCGTGCTCAAGGCGTCGATCAATAACAGCCGACCGACCATGGGCTCGCCAAAGCCGGCCAGCAGCTTTAACGCCTCCAGCGCTTGCAGGCTGCCGACCAGACCGACCAGCGGCCCGATGACACCGGCCTCACTGCAGCTCAGTTCGGCTTCGCTGCCATGCCCGTACAGACAATGGTAACAAGGGCTGTCCGCACGACGCGGATCGAACACCGACAACTGCCCTTCGAGCCGGATGGCCGCCCCGCTGACCAACGGCTTGCCGGCAGCGACACAGGCGGCATTGACCGCTTCGCGAGTGGCGAAATTATCCGAGCAATCCAGCACCAGATCGACAGCCTGCACCGCCGCGCCCAGTGAGTCGGTATCCAGCGCCGTACGATGAGCGACAAGGGTGATCTCGGGATTGATCGCGGTGAGCCGGGCGATGGCCGAGTCTACCTTGGCCTGTCCGATGCTCTGAGTGTCGTGGATGATCTGGCGTTGCAGGTTGGTCAGGTCGACGTGATCGAAATCCGCCAGATGCAGTTCGCCGACCCCTGCGGCGGCCAGATACAGAGCCACCGGCGAGCCAAGCCCGCCGACGCCCACGATCAGCGCACGACTTTGCTTGAGTCGCAGCTGGCCGTCGATATCAACGTGTTGCAGCAGAATCTGGCGACTGTAGCGCAGCAGCTCCTGGTCACTCAGCACGGCTTGCATCCGAACGTGATGCGCTCATGCTCGCCCAGATCACGGCGGGTCTGAATGCGCTCGAAGCCCTGGCGAATTAGCAGCTCACGCACCGCTGGCCCCTGATCGTAGCCGTGTTCCAGCAGCAGCCAGCCATCCGCGTTGAGGTGTGCAGGCGCCTGTTCGATGATCGTGCGCAAGTCATCCAGCCCGTCGGAACCGGCCACCAGCGCACTGCTCGGCTCAAAACGCACGTCGCCAGCCGACAGATGCGGATCGGCGTCAGAGATGTACGGCGGGTTGCTGATGATCAGGTCGAACTGTCGACCTTGCAGGCCACCGAACCAGTGGCTTTCGAAGACTTCGGCGTTGTTCAGTTGCAAACGCTGCCGGTTGCGTTCGGCCAGCGCGACGGCCTCTGGCACACGGTCAACCGCAGTGACCTTCCATTGCTGGCGTTCGTTGGCCAACGCCAGCGCAATCGCGCCGGTGCCGGTGCCGAGGTCCAGCACCTGAGCCGGCGCGAAGGCAGGCACCAGTTCCAGTGCCGCCTCGACCAGCATTTCGGTCTCGGGGCGCGGGATCAACGTGTGCGGAGCGACTTCCAGGTCAAGTTTCCAGAAGCCCTGCTGGCCGAGGATGTAAGCGACCGGCTCGCCTTTGCGGCGGCGCTCCATGTAGCCGGCGAATGCCACTGCGGCTTCGGTGCTGACGATGCGCTCGGGCCAGGTGTGCAGGAAACTGCGCGGTTTGCCCAGCGCTGCCGCCAGCAGCAACTCGGCATCGAGCCGTGCGGTCGGTGAATCGGGAAGCTCGGCGCTTCTGAGTACACTTGCGATGATGGTCATTTACTCACCCAGTGCCGCAAGTTGATCAGCCTGATATTCAGCGAGTAGCGGCTCTATCACTGCATCGACTCCGCCCGCCAGAACTTCATCCAGCGAATACAAAGTCAGGTTCACGCGGTGATCCGTCACTCGCCCCTGAGGGAAGTTATACGTACGTATGCGCTCGGAACGGTCACCCGAGCCGACCAGCAGCTTGCGTTCGCTGGCGATGGCATTGGCCGCCGCGCTGGTCTGCTGATCATTCAGTTTGGCAGATAGCCAGGACATTGCCCGGGCTCTGTTCTTGTGCTGCGAACGCTCTTCCTGACACTCGACGACAATACCTGACGGCAAGTGGGTGATGCGGATCGCCGAGTCGGTCTTGTTGACGTGCTGACCACCGGCACCCGAAGAACGATAGGTGTCGACCCGCAGGTCGGCAGGGTTGATCTCGATCGCCTGCTGCTCGTCAGGCTCCGGCAACACCGCCACCGTACAGGCAGAGGTATGGATGCGGCCCTGGGATTCGGTCTCCGGGACACGCTGCACACGGTGCGCGCCGGACTCGAATTTCAGCTTACCGTAGACGCTGTCACCTTCGACGCGCGCAATGACTTCCTTGTAGCCGCCATGCTCGCCTTCGTTTTCGGAAAGAATCTCGACCCGCCAGCCACGCCGCTCGGCGTAACGCGAATACATGCGGAACAGGTCGCCGGAGAAGATCGCCGCCTCATCGCCGCCGGTGCCCGCGCGGATTTCCAGAAACACGTTACGACCGTCGTTCGGGTCCTTGGGCAGCAGCATGCGCTGCAATTGCGCTTCCAGCTCGACCAGTTGCTGCCTGGTTTCGCGAACTTCCTCGACGGCCATTTCGCGCATGTCCGGATCACTGTCCTTGAGCAGCGCCTGTGCGCCCTCCAGATCACCCTGCACCCTGAGCAACTGCGCATAGAGCGTAACGACCGGCTCCACTTCGGCGTATTCACGGGAATAGGCGCGAAAGCGTGTCTGATCGCTGATGACTTCCGCGTCGCCAAGCAGCGCGGTCAGTTCCTCGAAACGGTCGCTGAGCACATCCAGCTTATTGAGCAGTGAAGCTTTCATTGCGGGGTTTTATCCGTCGAGCCCTCACCGAGGGCAAATAGTTCCTGGGCCATGGCCAGCGCATCGACGCGGCCTTCGGCAGACAGCTTCTTGAGCTGCACGCTGGGTGCATGCAGCAATTTGTTGGTCAGGCCACGCGCCAGCTGGATCAGTACGTCCTCGGCATTGCTGCCGTTGGCCAGCATACGTTGCGCCTTGCTCAGCTCTTCGTCACGCAGCCGTTCGCTTTGCTGACGATAGGCACGCAGCACGTCGACTGCAGCCAGTTCGCGCAGGCGCGACATGAAGTCCTCGGCACCCACGCTGACCAGTTGCTCGGCGGCCAGCGCCGCGCCCTGACGGCTCTTGAGATTCTCTGCCACCACTTCATGCAGGTCATCGACGCTGTACAGGTAAACATCGTCCAGCTCGCCGACTTCAGGCTCGATATCCCGCGGTACGGCGATATCGACCATGAAAATCGGTTTGTGCTTGCGCAGCTTCAGCGCACTTTCCACGGCGCCCTTACCCAGAATCGGCAACTGGCTGGCCGTCGAGCTGATCACGATATCGCTGTTGACCAGTTCCGCCGGGATGTCCGACAACAGCACGGCGTGCGCACCGAACTCGGCGGCAAGCATGCTGGCGCGTTCCAGCGTGCGGTTGGCGACCACGATACGCTTGACGCCCAGATCATACAGATGCCGGGCGACCAGCGTGATGGTCTCGCCTGCACCGATCAACAAGGCCTGGCTGCGTTGCAGGTCACTGAAAATCTGTTTCGCCAGGCTGACTGCGGCAAAGGCCACAGAGACCGGGTTCTCGCCGATGGCGGTGTCGGTACGCACCTGTTTGGCGGCGCTGAACGTCGCCTGGAACAGACGACCGAGCAACGGCCCGACCGTGCCGGCTTCGCGGGCAACCGCGTAGGCGGACTTCATCTGACCGAGAATCTGCGGCTCGCCGAGCACCAGCGAATCGAGCCCCGAGGCGACACGCATCATGTGCCGCACGGCAGCGTCATCTTCGTGCACGTAAGCACTGGCGCGCAGCTCTTCAAGGCTGAGGTGATGATAATTGGCGAGCCAGGCAAGAATACTGTCCGCGCCGAGGTGCTCGTGTTCGATGTACAACTCGCTGCGGTTGCAGGTCGAAAGGATCGCAGCCTCGCGGCTTTCCGTCAGTTGGCAGAGCTGCTGCAATGCCTCGACCAGCTGTTCCGGGGTAAATGCCACACGCTCGCGAACGTCGACCGAGGCGGTCTTATGGTTGATACCGAGTGCAAGGAAGGCCATTCAGGGTCGCAGGTGGTGACGTGAAGCCGGTAATTGTCCTACTTCGATAAGCTCAGAACAACCACCACATATTATTGTCCCACTACAATCGCTCGTCGCAGACCGTGCTTTTCGGTCCGCGACACTGCAAACACACGCATTGCATCAGTTTTTCCGACGGCTGTGGGTTTTGCCAACAGCCTTGTGTCATGATGCTCCCACCGCAGGTAAGCCGCCCTTCTTATATATGAATAGATCCTCCGCGTTGTTCCTTGCTCTTGCCTTTCTAGGCGGCTGTCAGTCCATGACCCCCGGCTCGTCACAGCCTGTGCCCGCTCAAAAGGACGCCCCGCCCGCGCCTGAAGCCAAGCCGCAGGTCTATGGCTCGTTCACTCAGGACACCCTGGTCAGCCTGTTGAGTGCGGAGCTGGCTGGCCAGCGCAACCGCTTCGACATCGCCCTGGACAACTACGTGACCCAGGCGATCAAGACTCAGGACCCGGGGGTCTCGGAGCGCGCTTATCAGATTGCCGAGTACATGGGTGCCGATCAATCGGCGCTGGATACCGCGCTGATCTGGGCGAGGAACGCACCGGGCAATCTTGAAGCGCAACGAGCCGCCGCCATCCAGCTGGCGCGCGCCGGGCGTTACGACGACTCCCTTGTGTACATGGAGAGAGTCCTGCAAGGCCAGGGCGACACACACTTCGATTTTCTGGCCCTGTCGGCGGCCGAAACAGATCCGGACACCCGCAATGGTCTGCTCAAGAGTTTTGACCGACTGCTGGGCAAATACCCGAACAACGGCCAGCTGATTTTCGGCAAGGCGCTGTTGCTGCAGCAGAACGGCGATTCCGAACAATCGTTGAAACTGCTCGAAGACAACCCGCCCAAAGAAGGCGAAATCGCGCCGATCCTGCTCCACGCCCGTCTGCTGCAAAGCATGAACCGAGGCAAGGAAGCGGTGCCCCTGCTGGAAAAAAGCATCAAGAAATACCCCGACGACAAGCGCCTGCGCCTGACCTATGCGCGCATGCTCGTCGAGCAGAACCGTATGGAAGACGCCAAAGTGCAGTTTTCTGCGCTCTTGCAGCAGTATCCGGATGATGACGAGCTGCGCTTTTCGCTGGCACTGGTGTGCCTTGAAGCCAAGGCTTGGGACGAAGCAGCGGGTTATCTGGAAGAACTGATCGCCCGTGGCGCGCATGTCGATTCGGCGCATTTGAATCTGGGCCGCATTCACGAAGAGCGCGATGATCCGCAAAGCGCGCTCAACGAATACGCCCAGGTAGGCCCCGGCCCGGACTTCCTGGCAGCGCAATTGCGCCAGGCCGATATTCTGGTCAGCAACGGTAACGGTGCCGAAGCCGCCAAACGGCTGTCAGAAGCCCGCGCCGAAGAGCCCGATTATGCTGTGCAGTTGTACCTGATCGAAGCCGAAACACTGACCAGCAATGATCAACTGGATCGTGGCTGGCAGGTATTGAATCAGGCGCTCAAGCAATACCCGGACGACGCCAACCTGCTGTACACCCGCGCCATGCTGGCTGAAAAACGCAATGATCTGGCGCAGATGGAAAAAGACCTGCGGACCATCATCAAGCGCGAACCGGAAAACGCCATGGCGCTGAATGCGCTGGGCTACACGCTTTCCGATCGCACCACGCGTTATACCGAAGCCCGCGAACTGATCGAAAAAGCCCACAAGATCAGCCCTGACGATCCGGCAGTGCTCGACAGCCTTGGCTGGGTGAACTACCGCCTGGGCAATCTGGACGATGCCGAGCGCTACCTGCGTCAGGCACTCGAGCGCTTCCCCGACCACGAAGTCGCCGCCCACCTGGGCGAAGTACTCTGGGCCAAGGGCGAGCAGCGCGAAGCCAAAAAAGTCTGGGCCAAGGCCCTGGAACAACAACCCGACAGTACCGTCCTGCGCAGCACACTGCGACGCTTGACCGGATCAGAGACCCTTTGACGTTATGTTTTTGCGCCACGTATTAGTATTCAGCCTCATCGCCCTGCTCACCGGCTGCGCCGGCCTCACCTCCCGCGAAGCCGTTCAGGGCAAGGGTGACCCCGCGCAATGGCGCGAGCACAAACAACAACTGAGCAGCCTCGATGGCTGGCAGATTAACGGCAAGGTCGGTATCCGCGCGCCGAAAGACTCCGGCAGCGGCACCCTGTTCTGGCTGCAGCGCCAGGATTACTACGATATCCGCCTGTCCGGCCCGCTCGGTCGTGGCGCAGCGCGCCTGACCGGCAGGCCCGGCGCAGTGGTGCTCGAAGTCGCCAATCAGGGCCGTTACGAAGCCACCTCGCCAGAATCACTGCTGCAGGATCAACTGGGCTGGAAACTGCCCGTGTCTCACCTTGTATGGTGGGTACGCGGTCTGCCCGCACCGGATAGCAAAAGCAACCTGACACTCGATGGCGACAGCCGGCTGGCCAGCCTTGAACAGGATGGCTGGCAGGTGGAATACCTCAGCTACGTCGAGCAGAACGGCTATTGGCTGCCGGAGCGCGTCAAGCTGCACGGACAGGACCTTGATGTCACGCTGGTCATCAAGGACTGGCAGCCTCGCAAACTGGGGCAATGACCATGAGCACGCCACAGCTGGTTTTGCCTGCCCCGGCAAAACTCAACCTCATGCTGCACATTCTGGGACGTCGTCCTGACGGTTATCACGAACTGCAGACCCTGTTTCAGTTTCTCGATTACGGCGACGAACTGGGTTTTAGCGTTCGCGAAGATGGCGAGATTTGCCTGCAGACCGATGTTCCCGGCGTCCCGCACGACAGCAACCTGATCGTCAAAGCCGCCCGAGCCCTGCAAAAACAGTCCGGCTGCACACTGGGCATGGACATCTGGCTGGAAAAACGCCTGCCCATGGGTGGCGGTATCGGCGGCGGCAGCTCGGACGCAGCGACCACCCTGCTCGCCCTGAATCATTTATGGCAGCTCGGCTGGGATGAGGATCGTCTGGCGCAACTGGGGCTGACGCTGGGCGCCGATGTACCGGTTTTCGTGCGTGGACATGCCGCTTTTGCTGAGGGCGTCGGCGAAATTCTCACCCCGGTTGACCCGGAAGAACCGTGGTATTTGGTGCTCGTTCCGCAAGTATCTGTAAGTACAGCAGAAATTTTTTCAGATCCGTTGTTGACACGCGACACGCCGCCCATTAAAGTGCGCCCCGTTCCCAAGGGAAACAGTCGAAATGACTGTAAGGCGGTTGTAGAGAGGCGTTACCCAGAAGTACGTAACGCTTTGAATTTGTTAGGTAAATTTACCGAAGCAAAATTAACCGGAACTGGAAGTTGTGTGTTTGGGGCCTTCCCAAACAAAGCTGAAGCTGATAAAGTCTCGGCCCTTCTTACAGAGACCCTTACGGGGTTCGTAGCGAAAGGAAGCAACATCTCGATGTTGCATCGCAAGCTGCAAATTCTGTAGCAGGAATTGAGTGCCAGGCACTCGATTGATTCAATACAGGGGCGTCGCCAAGCGGTAAGGCAGCAGGTTTTGATCCTGCCATGCGTTGGTTCGAATCCAGCCGCCCCTGCCATTTTCTATACTCATCCAGGTTACCCTCAGCCTCTAGGTACTGCGCGTGTCCAAGATGATGGTCTTTACGGGGAATGCCAACCCCGATCTCGCTCGGCGTGTAGTACGTCAGCTGCATATCCCACTGGGTGATGTTTCTGTTGGAAAATTCTCCGACGGCGAAATCAGCACTGAGATTAATGAAAACGTCCGCGGTAAAGACGTCTTTATCATTCAGCCGACCTGCGCACCCACGAACGACAACCTGATGGAACTCGTCGTGATGGCTGATGCCTTCCGTCGCTCCTCAGCGTCCCGAATCACTGCTGTGATTCCCTACTTTGGTTATGCCCGCCAGGATCGCCGTCCGCGCTCCGCACGTGTGGCCATCAGCGCGAAAGTTGTCGCTGATATGCTGACCGTAGTGGGAATCGACCGTGTGCTCACGGTTGATCTTCATGCTGACCAGATTCAGGGCTTCTTCGACATTCCGGTAGATAACATCTACGGCTCCCCCGTTCTGGTGGATGACATCGAAGATCAGCGCTTTGAAAACCTGATGATCGTTTCCCCGGATATCGGCGGTGTCGTGCGTGCACGTGCTGTCGCCAAATCCCTGGGTGTCGATCTCGGTATCATCGACAAACGCCGTGAGAAAGCCAATCACTCCGAAGTGATGCATATCATTGGTGATGTCGAAGGGCGTACCTGCATTCTGGTCGATGACATGGTCGATACCGCCGGCACGCTGTGCCACGCGGCCAAGGCCCTGAAAGAGCATGGTGCTGCCAAGGTCTTCGCCTACTGCACACACCCTGTGCTGTCGGGTCGGGCGATCGAAAACATTGAAAATTCCGTGCTGGACGAACTGGTGGTGACCAACACCATCCCGCTGTCCGCCGCTGCTCAAGCCTGTGGCCGTATCCGTCAACTGGATATTGCCCCGGTAGTCGCCGAAGCGGTTCGCCGCATCAGCAACGAAGAATCGATCAGCGCGATGTTCCGTTAACTGACATCACGCAGACGAAAAGCGCCCCGCCCTGACATCCGGTCAGGGCGGGGCTTTTTTGCCCATACCATCCGAGCGCTGGTCGCAAACGCAACGGTGGATGTGGTTAATTTGGAGATACAACATGAACGAATTTACCCTGAATGCAGAACAGCGTTCCGACCTGGGGAAAGGTGCGAGCCGCCGCCTGCGTCGTCTCGCTAGCCTGGTTCCAGCTGTCGTCTACGGTGGCGACAAAGCCCCCGAGTCCATCAGCATGCTGGCCAAAGAAGTTGCCAAACTGCTGGAAAACGATGCGGCCTACAGCCACATCATCGAGCTGAACGTTGGTGGCAAGAAGCAAAACGTCATCATCAAGGCGCTGCAACGTCACCCGGCCAAAGGCCACGTGATGCACGCTGACTTCGTGCGCGTTATTGCCGGCCAGAAACTGACCGCAATCGTGCCGATCCACTTCCTGAACGAAGAAGCTCCGGTCAAGAAAGGCGGCGAGATCTCGCACACTACCACTGAACTGGAAGTGACCTGCCTGCCGAAAGACCTGCCTGAGTTCATCGAAGTTGATCTGGGCGCGCTGGAAGTAGGTGACAACGTTCACCTGTCCGAACTGAAAGCCCCTAAAGGCGTTGAGTTCGTCGCTTTGGCACACGGTACTGACCTGGCAATCGCCAACGTCCACGCACCGCGTATCGTCAAAGACGAAGAAGAAGGTGAAGCTGAAGAAGGCGCTGCCGAGTAATTCATTACTTGGTAACGTCGGAGTTGCTCAGGGAACATCGCGAGCGATAGCAGGCAAAGCGGGCGAGATCGCTGAGTTTACATCATGGTAAATGAGCAGTTTTCGTCCACATTGCCGCTGTCGTCAGCGGTTCAACCCTCAACTCCAAAGGAAGAGCCCCTGTCGTGACCGCCATACAACTGATCGTGGGCCTGGGAAATCCAGGCGCCGAATACGAACAGACCCGGCATAACGCAGGGGCTTTTTTTGTTGAGCGTATTGCTGCGGCGCAACGAGTCAACCTCGTTCCCGAGCGCAAATTCTTTGGCCTGACCGGGCGCTTCACGCACCAGGGTCAGGATGTTCGTCTGCTGATTCCCACCACGTACATGAACCGCAGCGGCCAGGCTGTCGCGGCACTCGCCGGCTTTTATCGCATTCCGGTCGAGTCGATTCTGGTGGCGCATGACGAACTTGACCTGCCTCCGGGCGTTGCCAAACTCAAAGTGGGCGGCGGCCATGGCGGTCATAACGGGCTGCGCGACATCATTGCGCAGCTCGGCAACCAGAACACATTTCATCGCTTGCGGCTTGGCATTGGCCACCCGGGCGATGCCAGCAAGGTATCCGGCTTTGTCCTGGGTCGAGCGCCACGCGCCGAACAGGAAAAACTGGACGCCAGTATCGACTTTGCCCTCGGCGTGCTGCCGGATATCTTCGCCGGTGAATGGAACCGGGCGATGAAAAACCTGCACAGCCAGAAGGCCTGACATCACTCGAGGGGAAACACCATGGGATTCAATTGCGGCATCGTCGGCCTGCCTAACGTCGGCAAGTCCACCCTGTTCAACGCCCTGACCAAATCTGGTATCGCGGCCGAGAACTTCCCCTTCTGCACCATCGAACCGAACAGCGGTATCGTGCCGATGCCCGATCCGCGCCTGGCGGCCCTGGCAGCCATCGTCAATCCGAAACGCATCCTGCCGACCACCATGGAGTTCGTCGACATCGCCGGCCTCGTGGCAGGGGCTTCGAAGGGCGAAGGCCTGGGCAACAAGTTTCTCGCCAACATCCGCGAGACCGACGCCATCGCCCACGTGGTGCGCTGCTTTGAAGACGAGAACGTGATTCACGTTTCCAACAGCGTCGACCCCAAGCGCGACATCGAGATCATCGATCTGGAACTGATCTTCGCCGACCTCGACAGCTGCGAGAAGCAACTGCAAAAGGTCACCCGCAACGCCAAGGGCGGCGACAAGGGAGCAGTGGTCCAGAAAGGCCTGCTGGAACAGTTGATTGCACACTTCAGCGAAGGCAAGCCTGCACGCAGCCTGATGAAGAGCATGAGCAACGACGAGAAAGCCACCATCCGTGGCTTCCACCTGCTGACCACCAAACCGGTCATGTACATCGCCAACGTCGCCGAAGACGGTTTCGAGAACAACCCGCTGCTGGACGTGGTTCGTGCCATCGCCGAAGAAGAAGGCGCAATGCTGGTGCCGGTCTGCAACAAGATCGAAGCCGAAATCGCCGAGCTCGATGACGGCGAAGAGAAGGACATGTTCCTCGAAGCCCTGGGCCTCGAAGAACCCGGCCTGAACCGCGTGATTCGCGCTGGCTACGAAATGCTCCACCTGCAGACCTACTTCACCGCAGGCGTCGAAGAAGTCCGCGCCTGGACCGTCCGCGTCGGCGCCACCGCACCACAAGCCGCAGGCGTGATCCACACCGACTTCGAAAAAGGCTTCATCCGCGCCGAAGTGGTGGCGTATGACGACTTCATCCAGTTCAAGGGGGAGTCAGGTGCCAAGGAAGCCGGCAAGTGGCGTCTGGAAGGCAAGGAATACATCGTTAAAGACGGTGATGTGATGCATTTCCGGTTTAACGTCTGATTTGAGCACCTCGCTTCAGGGGGCTCTTTGAAACACTGAGCAGCTGCTGAAACCCCGATAAAACCGCACATTTGTGCGGTTTTATTGTTTCGAGATATCGCCTTCACACGGCGTTCAATACGAAGCAGTCAGTTGAACGCCTGGATCTGCTGCATAGGATGCTGCATCGGAATCAGGCCAGTTTCCTGGTACGTAAGGATCAGCTCGTCGAACAATCCGATATTACAGCGAGTACGGGCTATCGACTGCGCAACGGCGACAGCGGTGTAGATGGCACGCGCACGTCGCTCATAGCTCTCTGGGTCGCTCAGACCTGCGTCAATCAGCACCTTAGTCAACCAGATGACATTCATGCCTACAAACGCCTTAACCTCAATCCTGATCTCCTCAGACAGATCCTCATACGCAGCAGCCATGAAACTGGACATGCACAATCGGTTGTCATGCTCCGAGAGGCTCTAAAGATTGACGTATCGAGCCGCAAGCTCCGGCTCGGATCTGCATCACGTAATGCGTCCAGGAAAATTTCGGTGTCTTGCCAGTAGCGCCTTGCAACCGCCACACCAAGATCTGCCTTGCTCGGGAAGTGGTAATCGATACTGGAGCTCTCGATACCTACCATCTCGCTAATGCTTCGGAAATTGATCCTTCTGTAGCCGTGCACCTGAGCCGCCACTTTTGGCGGTAGCCAATATGGCCTCCCGCGCATTTTCACTCACGCTCGATTCCTCGACTTGTTTGATAGACGCGGATTCTTTTCGCAGGTTGAATGCCTGCCAACTGGAGGGTAGCGACACCGCTAGAGCGTTGACTCACTTGGCCCAATCAGCTCAACACAACCTTACCTTAACAATATTGGGCTGGTATTTATCTGAAACTTCTTTAAAGCCCCACCGGTGGTGGGCGCTCAACGAGGCTGCAGTAGGGTGGTTATATCCTTTATGGGTACCTGCCGAAAAAAAAGCAATCGACTGTGAATTACGTGCGGCGAATACACCAAGGCTGCTGGCAAAGTCGCCATGATGCGGGACAATAATCGCGGTGTATGAAGTATTTGCCAAGCCAGAGATAAGCGAGTTCGTATCTTGTCTCATACGCTCATACACGTAGTCACCAGGGATAAGAACCGTCTGATCATGCGTGTGAAAAACACACACAAGGCACTCGCCATTCTTGTCAGAGTAACTGGGTTTACTACGATGCACATCGAGAGAAGAATCAACCGTCAAAGGAATAAGTGTACCGTCAAAAACCTTGATTTTTTTGTTTACACTTTTATCAGAAAAAACCAGCTGCTTTGTATTGATCGGCACATAAATGCTGCCTATTTCGCCCGAAAGCGTCGGATCCCATTGCAACAGCCGCCAGTGGTCGAGATCAGGGTGAGACAGGATCATGATGACGCTGTGTAAAGCCTGAACAGAGGTTTTCAAATCGTTTACGAGCAGATCAGGATAGTCCGGTCGTTTTATCGGGCAACCAGCCCCGGCATCAAACAGTATGCCGTCATGCTCATTATCAAGAAGCGACGCCATACCCTGCCCCACGTGAAACGAGTAAAAGCTGTAATCGTCGCCAGCATCCATTTTTATCGACTTTACGCTAGGCGGGGTTGGCAGTTCAGGTCCCGCTTTCGGGTCGAGGTCTAACAGCACGCTACCAAACGTTGGTTTGTTTTCCGAGGGATCACTAAAGGCGGCATAGTAGTAATTACGCCCTTTCCCAGGTGTAAACTCCAGAAGAAACCAGTCGGAGACAGGCTCATGTTCAACCAATGATTGCTTGTGGGTACCTATAAAGGAAAGCCCGTTACCTTTATAGGTTGACCAGAAATCAACATCGATGACATAGACATCAACGCCTTGACGCAGAGATACCTCATTCCATTCAGAACTCTTCACGCCTGTAAATCTCAGGCAACGACCACCTCTCAAATAATCCTTAACTGCATTGTCGTCTTCAAGCTTGCAGTAAAAACTGATGGGTGAATCTTCAGTTGGTGCGGCTCGATCTGTCACCAGATTTCTCGACTGTATACTCATGTAGCTCCCTTGTTTTGATCACTGCGCTCCTAAACCCTTCGAAGTTTATCAAATTTATTCAAAATGTAGGCAACGCTGCTGAAGTATCGGAAGACATCTACACAGGGGCAGGATTTATTACATCCGACGGTATCGCCACAACTACCCGTAGAAAAATTACCATGCCCAACAAAAAACGCCCAGCAAGCTCGCTTGCGGGGCGTTTGGGTAGACGTGTAGCGCTGCCTGAGAAGCTTACTTCTTCAGACGACCGTAACGGTCTTCAAAGCGCACGATGTCGTCTTCGCCCAGGTACGAGCCGGACTGCACTTCAATCAGCTCCAACGGCACCTTGCCAGGGTTGGCCAGCGAGTGCTTGACGCCCAGCGGGATGTAAGTGGACTGATTCTCTGAAAGGATCAGTTCCTGATCGTCACAGATAACCTTCGCGGTACCAGATACAACGATCCAGTGCTCGGCGCGGTGGTAGTGCATCTGCAGCGACAGGCACTCGCCTGGAAGTACGCTGATGCGCTTGACCTGATAACGCTCGCCGAGATCGATCGTGTCGTAGTGGCCCCACGGGCGGTTGACCAGTGGATGAGTGACGAACTCAGGGCGCTCTTCTGCCTGCAGACGCTTGACCACGTCCTTGACCTGCTGGCTGTTGTGCTTGTTGGCAACCAGAACGGCGTCCTTGGTTTCGATGACGATCAAGTCCTCGACGCCGACAGTGGCTACCAGTCGATGGTGCGACTGCACCAGGCAGTTGCGCGTATCGATGGCCATCACGTCGCCTTCAAGGCGGTTGGCGTTCTCGTCGTGCGGGCCCACGTCCCAGATCGCAGCCCAACTGCCCAGATCGTTCCAGCCTGCGTCCAAAGGTACGACCAGACCGAGATCGGTGTGCTCCATGACCGCGTAGTCCACTGACTCATCAGCGCACAAGGCAAACTTCTCGGACGAGACGTGCAGGAAGTAGCTGTCGGCATCGGAGTCAGCCAAGGCTACGCGGCATGCAGACAAGATGTCGGAGCGATGCTTTTTCAGTTCAGCCAGGAACACCGACGCACGGAACATGAACATACCGCTGTTCCACAGGTAAGCACCCGAGGACAGGTATTCGGAGGCCATTTCCGGCGAAGGCTTTTCCTTGAAGGCCTCAATCGCGAAGCCGCCCTGGGCAATGGATTCACCACAGTGGATGTAGCCAAAACCGGTTTCAGCGTGAGTCGGGGTAATCCCGAACGTCACCAGACGGCCCGCCTCGGCGTGCACCTGAGCAACCGCTACCGCTTGTCGGAAAGCTTCTTCGTCGTGGATATGGTGATCGGCAGCCAGTACCAGCAGAATCGGATCGGTGCCATCAGCCGTTGCTTCGAGCGCAGCCAGAGCGATGGCCGGCGCAGTGTTACGGGCGAGCGGCTCGAGGATGACACGACGACTGCCCATTTTCGCAACACGTAGCTGCTCGGCGACAATGAAGCGGTGATTTTCGTTGCTCACAACAACCGCAGGCGCGTGTTCAAGGCCTTTGAGGCGGCCCAGCGTGCGTTGAAACATGGTTCCCTGATCCTGGCCATCAAGGGCAAGAAACTGCTTCGGGAAACTCTGCCGCGATAAAGGCCACAACCGCGAACCACTACCGCCAGCCAGAATTACAGGGGTGAACATAGACGCTCCATTCTTGGGCCACGAAGGCGTAGCAAAGACCGCATTATCCGGGTGCTCCAGTCGCTATGCAACAGGATGGCCATTACAATATGCCTACCATTCAGCAACTCACTCGCGGCAACAGCTCCGCCCACCGTGCGAGCCGAGCTGCCCCATGTTAGTCTTCGCGCCCGATTCCATACCTGCCCCTACGCATCCACAGCAAGCAAGCGCAAATCCGCTGCCTGAGCATGCCATTGAGAAGTGATGCAATTGATCGACATCGAGAACGACAGAACATGGATATAGGCTTGAGCTGCACGGTCTGGGCAAACGGCGAACGTGCCGGGCACCTGGACGGTATCGGAATCTACTCCCGAGCGCTCTGGCAAGGCATGGACAGGTTGAGTCAGGCGGAAGACATCCACGTCAAGCCTTACGCTTTCGGCAAGCACTTGCCAGTGCTGGCGTGTGGTAAGCCGCAACGGTTGTCCAGCGACTACCGTATTCATGCTGTGCTCAGTGGCGTCCTCAAACTGCCATTAGGCTGCTCGGCAAGCATCGCCAAAGACGTCCAGCTGTTTCATGCGACGGATCATCACATCCCGCGGATCAAAGGCTTACCTGTCGTCGCCACGATCATGGACGTGATTCCGGTGCTGTATCCGGAATGGATCAAGCAAGACCTCAAGCGCCTGAAAAGCTGGCTGTTTACCACTAGCATCCAACGTGCCGATCACATCATCACCATCTCCGAATACAGCAAGCAGGACATGGTTAGCCACCTGGGCATCGCGCCAGAGCGCATCAGCGTCACACCCCTGGGCGTGGACCCTGTGTATTTCGAGCGCATAGACATTGCCGAGCGCAACCGCGTGCTGGCCACCCATGGCCTCAAACCTGGTTTCTTTCTGGTAGTCGGCACACTGCAGCCTCGCAAGAACCTGCAGCGCGTGCTTGAAGCCTTCCAGCGACTGCCCGCACAGGTACGTAAAGAGCATCCGTTGGTGATTGTCGGGCGTGACGGTTGGAGCAACGAAGAACTGTTACCGCAGCTTGAGGCGCTACAACAACGTGGCGAAGGCCGTTGGCTAAGTTACCTGCCACAGAATGAGGTGCTGGCGCTGCTGCAAAGTGCCGGAGCACTGGTGTTTGCTTCGCTGTATGAAGGGTTCGGCCTGCCGGCCATCGAGGCATTCGCGGCACAGTGCCCGCTGATCGCATCCAATAATTCTTCACTGCCGGAAGTGACAGGCGATGCAGCATGGGCTGTCGACCCGCACAGTGCAGAAAGCATCAGCACTGCAATGCTCGCCGTCCTGGAACAGCCTGAAGAACGTGAGCGCAAGGTTCAGTCAGGGCTTGGGCGTGCGCGTCATTTCAGTTGGGATGCCTGTGCGCAGAACACGCTGGATATCTACCGCAAGGTGCTGGCGGCTCGTCGCTAGAAGAGCCACCAGGCACAAGCCTTGAAGCGCGCCGCAGGTGCGATCAGGGCGTCTTTTTCAAGGCCGAGTCCGCAGCCTTCTCGACTGCCGGATTGGTACCGCCCAGCCAGACATTGACGCTGTCGACACTCTCCTGTGGCGGGCGGCCTGCCCATCGATTGAGGATGAACAGGTTGGTGATGAAGTCGTACTGCGCCTTGAGCAGGTCACGCCGCGCCTTGAACTCGTTCTGCACGCTGGTCAGCACATCGACCGCGTTAACGACACCATAAGAAAAGGCTTTTTGCGCAGCAATGCTCGATTGCTCTGACGATGCCAGCGCATTCTTGTTGGCGCGGATCTTCTCGACACTGGAAAACGCCGTCAGGTAGGCGTTGGTGGTTTCCTTGACCACCTGACGGCGCACGCTTTCCACATCCTGCTCGGTAGCCAGCTGCTCGTTGTACAGTCCACGCACCCGCGCAGAGGTCGAGCCGCCGCTGTAAATCGGCACGCGCACACCGATCGTCGCCACATAGCTGTCGCTGCGCGGTGACAGGGTGTTGTCATAGCCCACGTCACTTTGCTGGGCACCCAGAGTAAAGGTCAGGGTCGGATAATGCCCGCCCTTGCCTTCACGTACCGCCGCGTTGGCGACGTCGAGGCTGCTTTCCCGCGCCTTGAGCAACGGGTTGCTGTCGATGGCCTGCGCCACCCAGGTGTCCATCGATTTGGACGGCACCTGCAGCGCAATGTCGTTTCTGATGCGGCTCAGCGGCTCAGTGATCGGCCGGCCGACAATTTCAGAGAGCGCAGCACGGCTGAGCCTGATCTGGTTGCGGGCATCAACCTCTTGTGCGGCCAGCAAATCGACACGCGCCTTCAAGTCCAGCAGATCAGTGACCACGGCCATCTTTTTTTCGTACATCGCACTGACCCGATCCAGGCTCTTTTGCGTCGCCCGGCGCTCGGCCATGATCAGCTCGAGTTCATCGTCGGCAGACAGCGCCTGGAAATACCGTTTGGCCAGATCAACCGTGGCCTCAGCTTGGGCATCTTCGGCCTGATGCCCCTTCTGCTCCGTCGTGCTCTTGGCCTTCTGGTAGGTTTCCCAGGCCTGCTTGTTGTACAGGTACTGGGTCAGGTTGAGCGAATAACTGGAGTTGTTATAGATCTCGCGCTGCGTGTCGTCCTTGCGCAGGATCCGGTTGTAACTGCCGTTTGCAGTGACCTGCGGCAACAGCCCGCCGAACGCATCGCGCTCGCTGTCGACTGCAGACTGGGCACGCAGATAGGCGGACAGCATGCGCGGATCTTCCAGACGCGCCTCGCGATACAGCTTCATCAGATCCACGGCGTATGCCGAAGCGCTGGTGACCTGGGGTGCAGCGGGCTGCGTAGGGTCTGCATGGACCTGAACGCTGGCCAGCCCGAGAGAAAGGAACACAGGAACGAAGCGCAGCACGATCATTCCTCGATCATCGATTTGATAAACACATTGGACGCCGGCTTCAACAGGTATTGGAGCATGGTCCGTTCTCCAGCATTGATCAGCACCTCGGCAGGCATGCCCGGCTGCAACTTACGGTCGCCAAGACGCTTCATGCCTTTCTCGGTCAGCTTTACCCGAACCAGGTAATACGGCTCACCGGCATCGTCTTTCAAACGGTCAGCGGAGATACGCGTCACCTCCCCCTCGATGACAGGAGTGGTAGCACTGTTGAAGGCGCTGAAGTGAACGTCTGTCAGCTTGCCGATGGAAATCCGGTCAATGTCGTTGATAGCCACATGAGCCTCAACGACCAGCTCGGAAGATTCCGGCACGATATCCAACAATGGCGTACCGGCGCTGACTACGCCGCCCACCGTATGAACTTTCATGTCCAGTACCATGCCGTCCTCAGGAGCCCGAATGACCACGCGAGACAGACGGTCCTGCAGCGCGGTAGCGGTCTCCTGCAAATCGAATACCTTGGCCTGCACATCGCTCAACTCCTTCGCGACGTCAGAGCTGAAGTTCTTGTTCAGCTGAATGATCTGCAGTTCGGTCTCGCTGATCTGCAACTGAGTCTTGGTAATCGTGGACTCGTGATCGGCCACTTCGGACTTGAGCATGTCCAGCTTGCGCTCCTGCTCAAGCAAGCGCTGCTTGTCAACGAAGCCCTGAGACAGCAGATCCTTCAGCTCAGTGATTTCACTGCTGTAGGATTTCTCGAGGCTGATCTTGGTGCGGATCATGTCTCGCAGACCACTGATCTGCTGTTTCAATTGCCCGATGCGTTCACGCTGTACCGATATCTCGGTCAGGCGGGAGTTTTTCCGTGTGCTGAATACCTGTTGCTCGCCTGCTATGGCCTCTTTGGCCCGCACACTGTCCGTACCACTGATGGTCAGTGGCGGAATCGAGGGCAGTTCGTCGCGCTCGGCGCGCAGTCGCGCT
Source organism: Pseudomonas sp. PvP100 (assembly GCF_017833055.1). Lineage (NCBI taxonomy): Bacteria > Pseudomonadati > Pseudomonadota > Gammaproteobacteria > Pseudomonadales > Pseudomonadaceae > Pseudomonas > Pseudomonas sp. PvP100. The sequence goes on along the minus strand of NZ_JAFIBO010000001.1, from coordinate 5,603,388 downwards.
TCCCTGGCCTGAGTGGAAATCAGCTGATTACGGGTCGACTCGTATTGAGAGCGCAATTGCGAGTCGTCCAATACGATCAGCGGATCACCCTTATGCACGGTGTCCCCATCACGGACGAGCAGTTCCTTGACGATCCCGCCTTCAAGATGCTGAACCGTCTTGCGATAACTCTGCACCATCACCACACCTGAGCCGTACACCGCGTTACCCAGCGGGGCCAGCGCCGCCCAAGTACCGAACAGGCCGAAGGTGACCAGTACGATCGCCACACCGATCCGGCGAATCCCGCGATCGGAGGTGGGCATGTCATCCGTGTGCGTATCGAGCGTGGATATTGTCTTAATGCTCATTCATGAATTCCTTTCACGCGCCAGGTTGCGCAGGTTGCGCCGGTGCAACACCGGTGGCTGCCGGAGCCACCCGCTGCTGAGCCTGCTGCGCCTTGGCCTGTTGCTGTGCCAGCTCGGCAATGACCTGATCACGCGCGCCGTACAAAGTAATGGTGCCGGCATTCATGACCATGACCCGGTCAAGCCGCGACAGAATATTAGGGCGGTGAGAGACGATAAATACAGTGGCGCCTGACTCCTTGATCAGTTGCAGCGCCACGCTCAGAGCGCGCTCGCCGACTTCATCGAGATTGGAGTTGGGTTCATCCAGCACAATCAACCGCGGGCTGCCGTAGATAGCCCTGGCCAGACCGATGCGCTGTCGCTGTCCACCGGACAGATTGACGCCTTCACTGCCGATCACCGTGTCGTAGCCGTCGGGCAATTGCAGGATCATTTCGTGCACACCTGCGGTGCGCGCCGCCAGAACGACCTTCTCGGGATCGACTTTGGTAAACCGGGCGATGTTATCGCTGATGCTACCCTCGAACAGTTCGATGTCCTGAGGCAGATAGCCAAGGTGCGGGCCAAGCTTCTGTTTATCCCAGGCACTGATGTCGGCACCGTCCAGACGCACCGTACCGTGCTGCGCGGGCCAGATGCCCAACAGAGCTCTTACCAAGGTCGATTTGCCTGCCGCGCTTGGCCCGACAATGCCGACAATCGTGCCTGCGGGGGTTACAAAGCTGATGTTGCGAATGACAGGATTCTTGCCGCCAGGAGGTGTGACTACCAGGTTTTCGACCTGAATATGCCCTTCCGGATCAGGCAAGGCCATACGATCCGGTTCGTTATGCAGCTTTTCAAGCGTTTCGTTCAAACGGTTGTACTGCACGCGGGCAGCAACAAAACCTTTCCAACTGCCGATAATCTGATCGACCGGAGCCAGAGCTCGCCCCAAGAGCAGCGAACCAGCCATCATCAAACCGGGATTGATCTGGTGAGTAATCACTAGGTAAGCACCTAGTGCCAGCATGATCGACTGCGACCAGTTTCTGAACGTCCTGGATATCGAGCTGATGACGCCGCCCTTGTCGCTGGCATCAGACTGAAGGACCAGCACTCTGCGCTGGCGCTTTCCCCAGCGGGCCATCAACGTGTCGAGCATGCCCATCGACTCAATGACTTCGGCATTTCGCAGGTTCTTGGTAGTTTGCAGGTTGGCCGTGACGTTTTGCTGGTTAGCTTCTACAAGTGCTTTACCGGTGTAGCGCTGATTCAGGTAAGCCAGCACTACAAGCACTAGTGCAGAGCCTACGGTCATCCACCCAAACCAGGGATGAAACATGAACATAACGGCGGTGTAGATAGGCAGCCACGGCGCATCAAAAAAAGCGAAAAGGCCATTGCCGGTAAGGAACTGGCGAAGCGACGTCAGGTCATTGAGCGACTGAGCCGAAGCGTCCATACCACCACTGCTCAAAGCCCTTTTGAAGCTTGCACGATATACGTCGCGACTGAGGAGAACATCCAGTCGATTGCTGACGCGGACCATTATTCTGGAGCGTACCCACTCCAGAGAGCCCAGCGTCACCATCAAAATAGTCATGATCAGCGTTAGCATGATCAGAGTAGGGGCGCTGCTACTGGGCACCACCCTCCCGGAAACCTGGATCATGTAAAAAGTGGGGACCAGCATCAAGGCATTTACGAACAGACTGAAGAACCCGACTGAGATAAAGCTGCCTTTGCAAGCCTTGAGGGCTACCTGCAAATTATTTTCGTGTGAACGACTCATAGAATCCGTACTGATGAGAGATCGGTGAACGCGCGGCAGTGTAGCACCTGCTTTTAAAGCAACGCAGCATTAAGGCGCCGTCAAAATACGCAAAATGCAGCCAGACACAAGTGAAGGCTTTATGGGCGTCAAGATTAGACAGCCCCCCACGTGAAACCGGATATTTGCGCAAACTTTGAAATTTCGATTTTTTCAATCTTACAGCGCAAATAAAAGCGTGCAATGCAAAAACTGTCATATACGTATGAGTGCAGTAACGGGCTATGGATAAGACCCAAATAGAGTTTTTATGGGTGGAACGTCAGCATAGCAAGACGCTCAACCCTAAAAGCTTAAACGTTTCTCCTGCAGCGGATTGTAGGACGATTACAACTGTTGACCTCAAACCCAGCGTTCAGCGACGAACGGGCTTACGTCATCTTGGAAACATCTAGAATCACTACTAAAGAGCATAAGCAGAGACCTAAAAAACCTATGGCTTTCGGCCACCTACCGGCCCAGCAGCGCCGTTCTTGAGCGAAATATGAGTGTCAGAAATTTCCCACCTTAGCCGACGAAAAATCATCGGATTCAAATTGACTTTTCCTACCAAAGGACTACTCTCGCAATCTGGCTAGCACAGAGCTACCAACCATATGTTGCAGTACCCGAGCAGTGTGTTATCAGCCCTGTAACAGGACTAACGGTATAACCGCTCAGGATAAGAAGGAATCTTGTTGGGTGCAGTCTCCAGAACTTGATGGATTAAAGATCAGCTCTCGTGTGACGCTGCTCGAGCCAGGAATGTACATATTCCGTTATGCCTCGCAGCCGCCCGCAGACAAGCCTGTGTGCATCGCACTGCAGCAAGCCCCACTGGGTAAAGGTTCTATTGATTTCTTTCCAGCCGAAGGTGTCAGCAAGAACATGCTGACCCGGTTGGGCGATACCATCGTTGCTCGCGTCAAGGGCGGCATCACCACGGTTCTGATCACCGAATACCATATGTTCGACGCAGTCATCGACCCTATCGACTTGCGCATCGACCGAATCGACACCTCCACCGCCATCATGCGCAATTTCACGATCGCTGCGACTGCCGAACCGAGCGCGGCAATCTCGTCGACTCTCACGCCCGTTGCGCTGAAGCTGGTCGCGCATCTGCAAGGCGAAGGTGATGTGATGTCTACGGAAGGCTGGACCGGTGAACCTGACGGCACCCGGCGCCTTGAAGGGTTTTCCATCCTGTGGGACGACAAGCCGGCAGGCGTGGACCTGGTTTACACCTCCACTGTCGCCGGCTCCGGCCCTAGCCCTAATGTCGCTACGGGAGCCTTCACCGGTACCCGTGGCAAGTCTTTGCCTCTGGTTTCAGCAGGTTTCAGCCTGGTCGGACCCGATCGGCATTTTTACGAATTGTCTGGCCACCTTGTCTTTCGCGGCGCTGCGCCGCAGGTCATTGTCGCCAACCAGATGATGTACGGCCCCACCGGCACAGAGCCCCTGGTGGCGTTACACATTTGCATCGCACCCGCTACGAAGATGAACGCTGCCCGCTATAAGTCTCCGTGGGAAAACTCTGCATTGACGCAGAAAATTAGCAGCACAGGCCAGATGGCTTGAAGTAACAGGAATTTCCCATGCAATATGATGCCCCGGTAACAGCAACCGAGTTCAGCTCGTTCTTGACCGCTACCAGCCTGACCGACAGCACCACTGCCGCAATCAGCACTCTGCTGGCTCTGGACAGCGCTTCCACCGTAAACCTGGCTAGCTGGGATGGTGTAAATGCTCTTGAGATTCCTACTGGCCAAACCGGTACTACCGACGTGATCACTGGCACCATCGCGGGTGCGCCTGGCGATCTGGTCTCCCTGAACGTGACTCCCGATGTGGCTGCTGCCAAAGCAATCATTCTGGACAGCCAGGCCAACCTGCACGTCAACATCACTCCAACCGTTGCTACCGACGCCGCTGCCGATGTTTCCTCGCAGGCTCGCATCGCTGTTTCGGCTGATGCTTCTGCTATCACTCAGTTCGTGCTGACCACTGGTACGGGCGATGACCTGATCATCGTCAGTGGCGATCAGAACAACTTCATCGACGCTGGTGCTGGCAACGACACCATCATCACTGGCAACGGTAACAACACTGTTATCGCTGGTGCTGGCAACAACAACGTGATCACTGGTAGCGGCAACGACACCATTGTTCTGAGTGGCACCAACCATGCAGACGTTGTCAACGCTGGCGCAGGCTACGACGTTGTACAGCTGGACGGTTCGGTTGCTGACTACACCTTCGTTACTGGCAACAACTTCAACGTCAACCTGACCGGCGCGCAAACTGCAGCGATTACTGGCGCTGAGTTCCTGACCTTCGTAGGCACCGCTGGCACTGAAACGGTCGTATTGGCACAAAGCGAAGCTGAAGCTTCAGCCCTGCGTCTGTATGACGGGCTGCTCGGGCGCGATGCGGATCTGGGCGGCGCTCAGAACTTCGCTAACCAAGTCAATGCAGGAACTTCGTTGACCGATATAGCCAACGAGTTCTTGAATTCTGACGAGTTCGTCAACACCTCGACTTTGGCTCCTATCAACACGCTCTATAACGAGTTGCTGGGCCGTACTACTGGCGCAGATGGTGGTGGCTTGCAAACCTGGCAAACACTGTTGGCAAATGGCGGTACGCTTGGTGACGTAGCTGCAGGCATCGCTGGTTCTGCCGAAGCACAACGCTTTGACCAGTCAAACGCTGAGTTCGTCCAGGATCTTTACGCCGCCGCACTGGGTCGTAATGCTGATCAGGCTGGTCTGGATAACTGGGTGAATAACCTGTTCAACGGCTCTACTCGTGCAGACGTAGCCAAGGCGATCGTGAACTCCGATGAAGCTGCACTCAAGGCAGACAGCGATTTCATCGACAACCTGTACCTGACCGCCACCGGCCGTGCTTCTGATACTGCTGGCAAGGCAACCTTCACCGACATTCTGGCTAACGGCGGCACTCAAGCTGACGTCGCTATCGGCATCGTTGGTTCGGTAGAAGCAGTAGCACATAACGACAACGTTATCGTGCTGCACGGCGCGGTGTAACTAGCCCCGTCGTTGTAACAAATACGCCCGGCCGCAAGGCCGGATCGTATGCAAAAAGGGGCGACTTTCGGGTCGCCCCTCTTTTATTTTTAAAGTGAACACGCCAGCTTATGTCCAGACACCTCGACCGTGGGCGAGAAACGCTCATGGATATGTTTCATCGCCACCGCCAGGCCGATGAGCACGACCTTGCCACCGTGGCACTCGAGTGTGCGCTGCAGACCCCTGAATACCGTCCGGAAGCACTTATCTGGAAAGGTATCGAGGCCCTGCCGCAAGACCCAAAGCTTGCCTTTATTTATTTGCTCAACGCCGCGCACGCGTTTCCTTTGCGTGCGGACATTCACGCCCTCCTCGGGCGCAGCATCATTGCCCAGGGTCAGCCGTTACTGGCCAACCGTTACATGAGCAATGTCTGGCAAAAGCTGCCTGCCGACGCTTCGCTACGCATGATGCTTTGGCAGGCACGCAGCCTGTCGGAAACACCTGAAGACTTGCGCCGCATCATTCTCGCGCACCTTCCTGATATTACCGCTGCCAACGAACTCGCTCTGGTACTCAAACTGCTGGCTGCGCAGACCGGATTGCCAGGCACGCTGGGCGTGGTCCGTTACCTGCCTGATGTGCAGGAGATCCACGGCTGGGCCATCGACGTGCACAACGTGCAGACGCCTGTGTCGTTGCAACTGGAAGCCAACGGTCACTTGATCAGCATGGTTGCCAGCGCCCCGCACCCGTTACTGACAGCGGCAGGGTTGCCTGCGACTCACGGCGGTATTCGCATCAAGGTGCCCAACGCAACTCCTGCCGTGCATGTGCGCTTCGATAACGGCGCTGCACTGCTGGGCAGCCCGCTGTCAGCAATGCCGACTTTCATTGCTCCGCCTGCGGCGTTGAAGGTTGGCGACAAGCAGCCGGTGGATGTACTCATTCCTGTTTACGACGGTCTGGAAGAAACCCTAGAGTGCATCAACAGTGCACTGGAAGCGCGTAAACGCAATCGCACACCTCATCGCCTGGTGGTGATCGAAGACGCAACGCCGGTCCCCGCGCTGCGCAAAGCCCTCAAGGTTCTCGCGGGCAAAGGCAAGATTACTCTAGTGCAGAACCCCATTAACCTGGGCTTCATCCGCAGCATGAACCGCGCGATGGCTTTGAGCCCGAAGCAGGATGTGGTCTGGTTGAACGCCGACACCCGTGTGCAGGGTGACTGGCTGGACCGGCTGCGTACGACTGCCTATGCCGACGAAACCATCGCCTCGGTCACCCCGTTCACCAACAACGGTGAGTTGATGAGTTTTCCTGAAAGCCGTTTCAGCCATCCGATGCCCAGCGCAGCAGAACAGACCCGCCTGGACGATCTGGCGCGACTGACTGGCAGTCCGGCCATGGAGCTCGAAACCGGCTGCGGCTTTTGCCTGTACATCAAACGCAGCGCTCTGGACAGTGTGGGTTATCTGGATGAAGTCGAACTGCTGCGTGGCTATGGTGAGGAAACTGACTGGTGCCTGAGAGCGCGCGGCCTGGGTTGGCGTCATGTCGGCGCGCCCAATGTGTTCGTTGCGCATCAGGGCGGGATTTCGTTCGGCGCTGAAAAGGCGCTGCGCGTGGCGCACAATAACGCCATCCTCAAGCGTCGCTACCCGGACGCGTCATCGCGCTATGAAAACTTCTGCCTGCGCGATCCCATCAGGCCCGCGCGTCAGGCCCTGCAACGCGCGCGCCTTGCGCAACTGACCGAGCAGTTGTCGACACCGGCATTAAGGCAGCTGCATATCGCCAACAGTACAGCGTCGCAAGCGCCTTTAAGCCTCACGTGGCGCAATAAGGGCCAGCATGCCCAGGCAACGCTGCAGGCCAACGTGCTGCCGCTGGCATTCAGCCTTGATTACGAACTGCCTGCCGACATCGAGCAACTGCTGCAAGACCTGCGCAGTCTGCCATTGGACGAACTGATCTATCAGAACCTCGCCAATTGCCCTGAGGCACTCTGCGCACTGGCCGAGCAACTGAATAAACCTTACCGAATCGTTTGCCGCGATGACGCGTTGCTCACGCCAGACAGCCGCTTCGACTGGCCGCATTTCGCACGCAAGGCGCAGAGCATCGAGTTGCCGTGGCAGGCCCTGCGCGAGCGTTACGCCGCCGCTCTGCCCCAGGCCGATATTCTGATCCGGTCAGCCCCCCAAGCGCTGCCGAACAACGATTCCGTGCAAACCACCCTGCTGATTGCCGACCGCCTTTCAGACCCTGACATTGCCAAACAGTGGCTGGAACTGGGCAGGCGCATCACACACGAAAATCAATCTCTGGTACTGCTCGTTGCAGAGGACGGCCCATGGGTCGCCCCCCTGCTCGCCACTGGCGCAATTCATGCATTACCCATTGCGCAAGGCTTGAGCCAGGCCGACTGCATTCTGCTTGCCGGATGCACCGCCGCATTGAGCCTGGAGCGCAGCCCGGGTGCATACTGGCGCGCTGCGGATCTTGCCGTCGAACTGGGTCTGCCGCTGTACGCCATGCAAGGGCCGCTCGCCCATGAAGCCGGAGCATTACCGATCAACACACTGCTTACTTCATTGAGTCGGACATGATCTCAGAACACCCACAGGTTAACTCCGACCCGACCGCTCAGCCCTCCGGCAATACCCGCTTCAATGGTGCCATCACCGGCCTGTATGGCGATGTGCTGCAAGGCTGGGCGCTCGATACCCAGCACGTGGATGAACGCCTGGTTGTCGAGGTCTACGTCGACGGCGCCTGCGTTTCACTGGTGCGGGCCGACCAGTTTCATCCCCGTGCCGGTGCGGATGATCCATTCCATGGCTTCGGTGTACAGCTACGCCAAGGCTGGCTGGATAATGCAAAGCACATCAGCGCCCGGGTGGCCAACAGTGACTGCTGGCTTGCGGGCGACCTGCAATTACCGACCACGCCCAGCGCAGAGCCGGCGCCCATCGCGTCTCAGGTCTGGCACAGCGGTGGCCTGCGGCTCGGCGGCTGGTCTTGGGACCCGGCTGCACCGCAGCGGCATGTGCAAATCACTGTGCGTGAAGGCAGCCGGGTACTGGGCCAGGCTACGTGCAATGTTCATCACCAGGCGCTGGTCTATCGCGCCACCAGCGATCACGGCTTCAGTTTTGATCTGCCCTGGGAACTGGCCGATGGCAAGCCACATACGCTGGACATCGAAAATGACCTCGGCCATACGCTTTCCGGCAGCCCGATAACCCTGTGCTGCTGGCACGACGGGCTGGAAGGTCTGCTCAAGCAGCATGAGCGCGCGCCCTCCGAGCAAAATCTGACATTGCTGACCCGGATTGCAGCGGACCAGGCAATGCGCCTGCCGAAAAGCGCAGGCTTTCATCATTACCCCGAGTGGTTTGAACGCTTCCGTCCTGCTGCGCCAAAAGACGATCAACTGCAGCACTGCAGGATCGGTGTGCTGTTAATCAGTGACGGCGACAGCACGCTCGAAGCCACTAGCCTGGCGAGCCTGAATGCCCAGCGAACAGCGCCTGATCAGTCAGTCAAAGCAGGCGCCGCTGACCTGCTGCCCGCACTCAAGCAGTTACTTGAAGCCGGCTGCGATGCAGTGGTCCCGCTGATGGCCGGCGATCATCTGGGAATGCACGCATTGGAACACCTGAGTACCCTGCTCGAAGATGGCTGCGCGTGGGGTTATGCAGATTGTGATCGCGATGGTCCGCAAGGCGAGCGCCGCCTGCCGTGGTTGAAACCGGTATGGGACATCGACCTGTTTATGGGGGCCGATATCTTCACCCCCGGGGCGATCTTCAGTGCTGCAATCATCGACAAGGCCCTGGCCCTGATACCCGCCACTGATGGCCCGCGAACTTTTGATTGGCACCAGTTGAGCGCGGCCATCGCCTTGGCCACCGAGACCAGCCAGGCCGTCGTCGCGCATTTGCCGCACGTGCTTTATCACCGCAGCCATTTAGCAGCCGCCAGCCCGGAGCAAGCCGAACCTTCTGCGCAACGCCTGCAAGCGATTGCCTGGCTGAGCGAAAGCCTCGCACCAGGTGCCAGCGTCACGCAGTTGCCGGAATTCCCGGCGCTGTTGCGTACGCAGTGGCCCTTGCCGGCTACCCTGCCCCGCGTCAGCCTGATCGTTCCAACCCGCGACCAACTCGGGTTGCTGCGCACCTGTATCGAAGGCCTGCTGACCGCGACTGATTATCCTGACGTGGAAATCATCGTTGTCGATAACCAGTCCACTGACCCGCAAACCCTGGTTTACCTGCAACAGTTGTCTGGGCGCGGTGTGAAGGTTCTGCCCTACCCTCACCCTTTCAATTATTCGGCCATCAACAATTACGCCGCCACCCACGCCTCCGGTGAACTGATCGGGCTGGTCAACAACGACATCGAAATCATAGCGGCCGACTGGTTAAAGGAAATGGTCAGCCAACTGCTGCGCCCGAACGTCGGCGCAGTGGGAGCCAAACTGCTGTGGCCCAACCGCATGGTGCAGCACGGCGGCGTGGTGGTCGGTGTCAATGGACTGGCCGCGCACACTGGCAACCACCTGGAACAACGCGACCCCGGCTACCTAGGCATGAATCAGATCACCAGACGCCAAAGCGCAGTTACGGCGGCATGCCTGCTGCTGCGCAAATCGGTCTTCGGTACGCTGCAAGGCCTGGATGAACAGGCTTTCCCGGTGGCCTTCAATGACGTGGATCTGTGCCTGCGTATTCGACAACAGGGCTTGAACATCATATGGACGCCATTCGCCGAACTCATCCACGCCGAATCGGCCAGCCGCGGCAAAGACCAGACTCCAGAAAAGCGAGCCCGTGGTCAACGCGAACAACAAGGCTTTATCGAACGCTGGTCCCAATCAGGCCAAAGCGACCCGCACTATCATCCGGCGCTGAGTCTGGATTATTTGAGTGGGCCTTATGGGGGGTTGGCGATGCCGCCAAGGAGTGAAACGCCTCGAAATCACATGGAGAGAGTACATAGCCATTATCAGGAATACCCTGATGGTACGCCTGCATTCAAGGAAAAGCTTTGATGAAAATTGCTGTTGTCGGTACAGGTTACGTGGGCTTATCCAACGCTGTACTTTTGGCTCAGCACAACAAGGTTGTTGCGCTGGATATACTTCCAGAAAAAGTTGAACGCATCAACCAGGGACTGGCCACCATTATCGACCCGGAAATAGAGAATTTTCTCAAAACGAAAAAACTCAACCTGTTGGCCACCACGTCTAAATACGAAGCGTACGACGGTGCCGAGTTCGTAGTCATTGCAACGCCTACTGACTACGACTCAGAAACGAACTGCTTTAATACATTATCAGTTGAATCTGTCATTCAAGACATTCTGGAAATACAACCCGCTGCCACGATCGTTATTCGCTCGACGGTTCCGGTGGGTTTCACCAAAACAATGCGCGAAAGATTCAAGTGCAAAAACCTGATTTTCGCTCCTGAGTTTTTGCGAGAGGGACGTGCACTTCATGATAACTTGCACCCTTCACGTATTGTGGTAGGCGACACCTCGGCCGTCGGGCAGGCATTCGCAGATCTGCTAGTCCAAGGCGCATCGAAAGAAAAAATAAAAGTTTTATTGACAGACTCTACAGAGGCAGAAGCAATAAAACTATTTTCAAACACTTATCTTGCGATGCGTGTTGCGTACTTCAACGAGCTCGATACTTACGCAGAGCATCTCGGACTAGACGCCCGACAGATAATCGATGGGGTCAGCCTGGACCCACGCATAGGCAACCACTACAACAATCCGTCCTTTGGCTACGGCGGCTATTGTTTACCTAAAGATACAAAGCAGTTGTTGGCAAACTACTCCAACGTACCAAACGATATCATCCGCGCCATCGTTGATTCCAATACGACACGCAAGAACTTTATCGCCGAATCCATACTAAAGAAAAACCCGACTACCGTCGGAATCTACAGACTCATTATGAAGTCTGGATCCGACAATTACCGTGCCTCTTCGATTCAGGGCATTATGAAACGACTACAAGCTCAGGGCATTGAAGTCATCCTGTACGAACCCGTACTAAAAGAAGACGTGTTTTTTGAAGCACGTGTCATGAAGAACCTTGAAGAGTTTAAAGAAAAATCTGACCTGGTCGTCGCGAATAGAATCACCGAAGAAATAATGAACGTGCGTGACAAGGTGTACACCCGCGATTTGTACGGCGAAGATTAGAATATGGCTTTTTATGGGTGCGTTCGCAGCGGATGACCGGCATCTTGGACCGGATGCCCTGCGCTGACAACACCATTAAATTTAAAGACACAAGGTTGATACAATGAGAAGTTCTTATCAAGCGCTCTACGATTTCGGATACAGTTTTTTATCACCTGTGCTCAATCATTACGTTCGCCAGTTAGAAAAATACGCAACGACCCATCGCCCTGTTTGTCTGGCACGGGAAGGCTGGATTTTCTTCAAACTGCTCAATCAATTAGAATCAAAGGGACTGATCCAGCTCCCTCATAAACCGGTCTATTTAAAAGTATCCCGAACACTGCTCTTCCGAAGCAATCTAGGGGACCCAGATACCTGGGACATGGCATTGCAAAGTAAATTCAAAGGGTCTGTCCTAGACCTACTGAAGAATCGCTTTGGATTACAGTTGCACGAAGCATTCGGTTTGCTTCCACAGATGCTTTTGGATTTCAATCTGACACTGCCTGATGACAAGGCAAAAGTTATCCAATGGCTGACACCTCATAAAACCAGACTTCAGGAGTATGTGTCCCCTACTCGCACCGCCCTGAAACACTACTTTAAGCAGGAGCAGCTATTGGACGATGGTCCTACTGCGGTCATGCTTGATCTGGGCTACGCGGGGACTATTCAAAAGCTGATTACGAAAATCATAGATCGAGATACCTTAGGGCTTTACTTCATTGCCAGTGCAGCAGGCGATACTGTGATCTCAAAAAAGACCGCTCGAATGAGGGGCGTCTTTAAGGAGAACGTAGACTGGTCACAGGGCTATTTAATGCTGGAAAGATCTCTTCTACTGGAAAGTTTAATGACGGCACCTCATGGACAGGTGGTTGATATTAGGTTGCGTACAGACAATCAACTCGACTTTTTTTATGGCCGTGCAGCGGCCCCTCAGCGTTACTATCAGGACCTTGAGACAGTGATGCAAGGTGCTATTGATGGCGTTGAGGAGTCCTTTCGTAACGGTATCGAATATAGCGTGGAGGAAGTAGAAGCGATCTATGCAGGCTTCGCTCTTTCACCCAGTGCCATACCCAGTGCAGCATTCCACCTTTTTAGTATTGATGATGACTTCTCAGGAAATGGGGTTATCAATCCGACACAATTATTTGGATTGTGAATTCAGGCCCCACGACCAAAAACTCATTTGACGAGAAGTAAACATGAACACAAATCAAACCACTGCAAACAAGAAATTACAGGCTGCCATTCAACTTATTGAGAACAGTGGATCCTTCGACAAGAAATATTATACCTACCAGCTTAAAAACGCCGGAAAAAAAACAAAGAATCCTATTGAACACTATCTCTTGGAAGGCTGTAAAACCGGCTTGGAGCCGCACCCTTGCTTCGTGACCAATTTCTATTTTGAAAACAACAAAGATGTTCAAGAAGTCAACGCTCACCCCTTTATACACTTCGTCATGTATGGGTATAAGGAAAACAGGTTCACTCGAGAAGGTTTTTCGCTTAGTCACTACAGAGAGCAACACGCTGAAATTGAAAAAACCGGTATCAACCCATTTAAACACTTTACCAAAAAATATGGCCAGCACGAGCCGGCTTCAAACGTCGTAGCGCCGCCGCCAGTAATCAAGTCTCAACATTTGAGCGAGTCGGATATCAGGACACTCTCTGAGCAGGCCATCCAACTGGGTCTATTTGACAGCCAATGGTACAGCGAAACCTATGGAAAACAGTTCAATAACAGCGAGGATGCTTTTGCGGACTACCTTGACAAGTCTCGGTTTTCCCCTGTAAATCCGTCAAACTATTTTGATACCGAAACTTACCACCGCATGAACACCGACGTTTATCATGCGCAGATCAGCCCTTTATATCACTATCTTATTTCGGGTCGTCAAGAGGGCAGAACCTACCACGCCAATATCAAAAAATGGCAGCCCAACAGTATTCTGGACGTTCAGGCCACTCTAAAGCCAGAAGCAACTCGCCTCAATGTAGCGGTTTGTCTACACATATTCTATGAAGATTACATAGAGAAATTCTCACATGCACTGGCAAATTTCCCAACACAGGTTGATGTATTCATTACTTTGGCTGACGCAAAACACCAGAAAAAAACAATCGCTGTTTTTAGCAAGCACCCTCGTGTAAAAAACCTGAAAGTTCGTTGCGTCCCTAACCGCGGCAGAAATTTTGGCCCCTTGCTGGTTGAGTTTTCCAAAGATTTGATGGCCTATGATCTTTTTTGCCATTTACATTCCAAAAAATCTTTGTACTCCGGTAGGGAGCAGACCCAGTGGGCAGATTACCTGACCGAGTACCTGCTACGCGACGCTAACATTATCACACGGTTGTTAAATGCTTTTGCCGATCACAAAGACTTGGGACTCTATTACCCTACGACTTTTTGGATGATGCCGTCTTGGGTTAATCATGTCACCATGAATAAAAGCTTTATGGCTGCTTGGCATAATGAGTGGCAAATAGACCCCTGTGACGGTTTTTTAAGCTACCCGGCCGGCGGAATGTTCTGGGCTCGCCCTGAAGCGCTCAAAGACATGCTGGAGAAAGAATATGACTATGATTTCTTCCCGCAGGAACCTCTGCCAAATGATGGGTCAATGCTTCATGCGTTAGAACGGGTTATCGGATTGCTTGCTGAAAAAAATGGTTATAAGCAATTCTTCTATTTCCCTACGTCAGGGCAGTTCACCGTTGACCAGAGTTATACGACTCACAGTTATTGTCAGCGTATGGACGAGGTAAGAAATCAGCTGAGACATTTTTCAACCATCAGCTTCGACGTTTTCGACACGTTGGTACGTCGCCAATATACGGTTGCAGATTATGCCAAACTTCTACTTGGCCAGGAGCTTGAGGCAGGAGGTCTTATTGCGTCCGCACACGGGTTCGTAAACCTCCGTAACGAAGCAGAGTACGAACTTCGCAAGCGCTCAAACTTTCAAGGAGATGTTCGTTTAAGTGATATTTATTCGAATATCGGCATGACGTTAAAAATTACCGACGACGAAGCTCAAGGCCTGATGCGTCGCGAATTCGAAACAGACCTGAGCATGATTCTCGCCAAAGATGAAATGGTTGATCTGTTCAATGAACTAGGCAGTCACGGTCATGTGCTATGGGTAATCTCTGATACCTACTACAGTCGAGATCAAGTAGGGCTCATGCTTCGCAAGGCTGGAGTGACAGGCGCCTATCGTCTGCTAGTCTCTAGCGAAGAGCAGAAGCGTAAGGACAATGGCACGATGTGGCACATGGTAAAAAATGATCTTCAGCACCACGGAGTGACCACCCATATCCACATCGGAGACAACGTAGTCGCCGATTGCCAGATACCTGGCGATTTTGGCTTGACCACCATGCACATTCTGCACCCGACTGACAAATGGCAGGCCTTGGGCTTTCCGAAACTCAAAGAAAACTCATCTACACTCAACGAGTACGAAATACAAAAATGGGGGAGGCTCGTCAGCACCGTCGGCCGCTTACCGTTTATATGAAGACCTCATGCTTGAAACATCAAAATATCAATTAAAGAATTCAAAGATTGGAACCGAGGACAACGATAATGCAACCCAAAATAAAATTGGCTGCTATTGCGAAAAATGAAGGAGCCTATATCCCACAGTGGATTTTTCACCACTTGAAAGTTGGTTTCGATCAAATAGAGATATGGATAAATGGGACCACTGATAACTCTTTGAGGATAATAGAAGAGATCAGCGCTCACAATCCTGGCAAGCTAGTCGTAAGAAATGCTGACAGCTTGCTGGAAGAATGCAAAACCCGCAGCGTCAATTTTCAAATTGAAACGTATGCAAAAATTTTTGCTGAAACCAAAACGTCAGGCGAGTTTACTCACATTTTCTTTCTGGACCTTGATGAATACTGGATCTCCCTAGACCCCAGCATATCGATAAAGGATTTTATCACCCGCCAGAAAAATTTCGATACGGTTTCTTTCCAGTGGCTTATCGACATCCCGAACTACGAAAGAGATATCTTTACACCCATCTTGTCGGAAGAGAATATTTTACAAAAAGACCGCCACGTTAAAACATTGATTGCATTTTCCGACAAGAAAACCAAAATCCTCATCCATAACAGCATTGTGGATGGCGGTATCACTCTTTTGGGAAATGGTGACGAACTCGTTGAAACGCACCCAGAGCAGGAACACAAGCAGAAGGTGTCCAATGAGTACTTCAATGAAACCAAAAAGAACATCGAGCCCTTCTTCATACTGCATTTAGTCTATAAGTCACAAGCAGAGTATGTCGCGTCTCTGATGCGTGGTCGAGTGCATGTAAACGATACTAATATCTTCAAACTCAATCGTTTTGGCTACTCCCCATACGTCAATGACGATCAGCTTTTAATCCACTTTCCCGCGTCCCATATTCAAGACTATAACAAGGAATACGAGGACTTCCTAAGCGGCAACAATTTACGCGCCCTACTCAAGGACGCGCAGCGTTTTGTATATGAGAAATGCAACAGGGTACTCGACTTGCTGGATCAGGACCCGTCACTGCTAGGGACCCACGATCAACAGCTGCGGGGCGTGCAGCTTCAGAAGCTTGAAGACACTCGCTTAAAGTCTGAATCTCCTTACTACCACATTGATGTTATAAAGCTTTTTACGGACGTTTTGGATGTACGCGGTTGGATTCATGATCCTCTTTCAAGTGACAGGATTCAGATCGAGGTAATCACCCATCCCTCCAATAAAGTTTCCGTAGAAATGGTAGAGCGCCCGGACGTCTTGAATGTTCATCCTGACGCCCACCTTGACTGTGGATTTAAAATATCTATAACACTTGACAGCTCGGAGCTCGGCACGCTTAACCTTACTGAACTTCCCTTCAAGATCCACGCTAAAAATCGCCATTTTAGCTGTGAGTTAAAAACAGGAAAAACTATCACTGTGGTTCATCCAGAGTGATCCACCTGTCTATAAGAAATCTGATCTGGAACCACATTCAAGCGTGTGGTTTCAGTTTTCACTGTATTAGAACTGCTCAACCCAGAGACTCCCAATGATCCTAGTCACAGGCGGAGCCGGCTTCATCGGCTCGAATTTCGTTCTGCAGTGGTGCGCTCGTAATGGCGAGCCGGTATTGAACCTCGATGCGCTGACCTACGCTGGCAATCTGGCCAACCTGCAGTCGCTGGAAGGCAACGAGCAGCATCGTTTCGTTCACGGCAATATCGGTGATGCGGCATTGCTGGAGCGGCTGTTTGCCGAACATCGTCCGCGGGCGGTGGTGCATTTCGCTGCAGAATCGCATGTGGATCGTTCGATTACCGGTCCCGAGGCATTCGTCGAGACCAACGTGATGGGTACGTTCCGTTTGCTTGAAGCGGCTCGTGCGTACTGGAACGGTCTGGAGGCGGTCGACAAGGCTGCGTTCCGTTTCCTGCACGTGTCTACAGACGAGGTCTATGGCACGCTGGGCGCGAACGATCCGGCTTTTACCGAGACCACGCCGTATCAGCCGAATAGCCCCTATTCGGCCAGCAAGGCTGCCAGTGATCACCTGGTGCGCTCCTACCATCACACCTACGGCATGCCGGTACTGACTACCAACTGTTCGAACAACTACGGGCCTTTCCACTTTCCGGAAAAGCTGATCCCGCTGATGATCGTCAACGCATTGGCCGGCAAGGCGCTGCCGGTCTACGGTGATGGTCAGCAGATCCGCGACTGGTTGTATGTCGAAGATCACTGCTCCGGTATTCGCCGGGTTCTGGAGGCCGGTGCGCTGGGCGAGACTTACAACATTGGCGGCTGGAACGAGAAGGCCAATATCGATATTGTCCAGACTCTGTGTGCCCTGCTCGATGAACTGGCTCCGGCCGCTGCGCGTCAGGTCATCAATCAGAAGACCGGTCAGCCGGTCAGCGCTTACGCAGAGCTGATCACTTATGTGACCGATCGCCCGGGCCATGACCGCCGCTACGCGATTGATGCGCGCAAGATTGAACGCGAACTGGGCTGGAAGCCTGCGGAAACGTTTGAGACCGGTATTCGCAAGACGGTGGAATGGTATCTGACCAATCAGAAATGGGTGAGTGGTGTCATGGACGGAAGTTACCGTGACTGGATCGTGCAACAGTATGAGGTCAGCGACGCATGAAGATTCTGCTGCTGGGCAAGAATGGGCAGGTTGGTTGGGAACTGCAGCGCGCTCTGGCACCGCTGGGCGAGGTGATTGCGCTGGATCGTCAGGGTGCCGATGGACTGTGCGGTGATCTGGCCGATCTGGTACGCCTGGCCGCCACGGTTCGTGCGCTGGCGCCTGATGTGATCGTCAATGCAGCGGCCTATACGGCCGTGGACAAGGCCGAGAGCGAGCCGGACCTGGCGATGTTGATCAACGGCGAAGCTCCGGGCGTGTTGGCTAAAGAGGCTGCCGCTCTGGGCGCATGGCTGATTCACTACTCGACTGATTATGTGTTTGATGGCAGCGGCGAACAGCAATGGCAGGAAAGCGCGCCAACCGGCCCATTGTCGGTCTACGGCCGCAGCAAGCTGATGGGCGAGCAGGCGATTCATGCCAGTGGTGCCAAGGCGTTAATACTGCGCACCAGTTGGGTGTATGCGGCGCGCGGCCACAACTTTGCCAAGACCATGCTGCGCCTGGCCACCGAACGTGACTCGTTGAACGTGGTAGCGGACCAGTACGGCGCCCCCACCGGCGCTGAACTGATCGCCGATGTCACTGCGCAGATTCTGCATCGAGTGCGCGCTGATCAGAACCCGGCAGCGTTGGCAGGTATCTATCACCTGGCTGCTGCCGGTGAGACGTCATGGCACGGCTTTGCACAGTTCGTTCTGGAACACGCCGCACGTAATGGCGTGGCATTAAAGGTAGCGCCCGACCAGATCGGCGCCATCCCCACAGAAGCGTATCCAGTGCCTGCACCGCGCCCGCGCAATTCGCGGCTGGCTTTGAGTAAACTCGAAACTGCTTTTCAATTGAAGATGCCGTCTTGGCAACAAGGCGCACAACGTATGCTGGACGAAATCCAGCGCTAAGGACTCTCATGGCTCGTAAAGGAATCATTCTGGCTGGTGGATCGGGTACCCGTTTGCACCCGGCCACGCTCTCTGTCTCCAAACAGTTGCTGCCGGTGTACGACAAGCCGATGATCTACTACCCGCTGTGCACGCTGTTGCTGGCCGGGATCCGTGACATTCTGATCATCTCCACACCGCAGGACACGCCGCGCTTCTCGCAGTTGCTGGGCGACGGTAGCCAGTGGGGGCTGAACCTGACCTACGCCGTACAGCCAAGCCCGGATGGGCTGGCTCAGGCGTTCACCATAGGCGCGGACTTCATTGGCAACGATGCATCGGCACTGGTATTGGGCGACAACATTTTCTACGGGCATGACTTCCAGTCGCTGCTGCTCAATGCCAGCAACCGTGAGTCGGGCGCCTCGGTCTTCGCATATCACGTGCAGGACCCCGAGCGTTATGGCGTAGCCGAATTCGATGACAGCGGCCGAGTGCTGTCGCTTGAAGAGAAGCCCACGGTTGCCAAATCGAACTACGCCGTCACTGGTTTGTATTTCTACGACAACCAAGTGGTCGATCTGGCCCGCCAGTTGACGCCCTCCCCACGCGGCGAGTTGGAGATCACCGATCTCAACACGCTGTACCTGGAGCAGAAACAGCTGCACGTAGAGATCATGGGCCGTGGCTATGCCTGGCTGGACACCGGCACGCATGACAGCCTGCTGGAAGCCGGCCAGTACATCGCCACGCTGGAAAGGCGCCAGGGCTTGAAGGTCGCATGCCCGGAAGAGATCTGCTATCGCGCGGGCTGGATTGATGGTGCGCAGCTTGAAAAGCTTGCACAGCCGTTGATCAAGAATGGCTACGGCCAGTATTTGAAGAACGTGCTGAAGGAAAAGATTTTCTGATCCGCGCCATGGATCTCGACTAACTACGTGCGAAAGGATGCGATACCAATGTTTACCGTAGCGCCTCCTTTCAAGCGTTAAGTAATTTCCCGACGATTAGTGCTCCAGACGTTAAAGCGACGACGTAACCAATGCTGCAAGGGAACTTCGTACAGCCGGTGACTGGCAAAGCTTAACGGAATCAGCACGGCCATGAACAATAACAGCATCCACGTGTTATAGAAGATCTCACGGTCATAGCCCAGCGCATCGAAAGCCATCGCAAAGAGTATCTGCAGCGGGAAATGCAGCAGGTAGGACGAATAGCTGACGTCACCGATAACCCCAAACCGTTTCATCAGCGTCGGCTGCACATAAGATACGGATGCAATAAACATCACAGACGCAGGAAAAGCGACGCCCATCAGGAGATAGATATTCAATGTCGGCGATAGCCAGACCGCACTCCATGCCGCCAGCATTGCGATCAGTGCAGCGATGCAGCTTGTGTTGCGACCTGTCAGGCTACGGACACGGGCAAAGATTAAATATGCTAACCCGCCACTGAAGAAGGAAAAAACACCGGCTGAAAGTTTATGATATTCGGGGTAGGCCAGCCAAGATATGAAGATCAAAAGGGGAACGAGAAGGTAGCGGCACCGTCCCATCAGGCAGACTGTAAAAAACAGTCCGTACAAAAAGATTTCAACCGACACGGACCACACAGGGCCGTTGAAGGACCAGCCTTTTTCCAACCCCCAGGCTGGAATCATCAGGATATTCAGAATTGCGTGATAAACGTCATTGAACTGATATATGAAATAAACAGCGTTCTGCTGAAAATAGATGAATTGAAATAGAGCGACAGCGGCAAAACTGAAAATATGCAGGGGGTATAATCGACTGAACCTATTCATGAAGAATCGAGAGGCACTGACTCTACGCGATGAGATGTCATTAAAAAAAAGATAGAAAAATACAAATCCTGATATACAGAAAAAAAGCTCGACTGCCAGCGCGCCGTACTTATATAAAATGGTCAGGTAAGCGAAAAAGGGTTGCCGGGCCACGTCGAAAAGAGCCGGCTGATCCCCTACGTAAAAAAAATGCTGCCAATGCCAGAACACCACTGACAAGGCTGCGATACCACGTAGCACATCCAGCGTGTAAATACGTTCTGACTGGCCGATCTGTTCGCTCATGGCGTCCTTTTTTTCAAGCTACGCTCCGTCAACTCAATGAGTGAGCATTCCAGCGTTCTGGCGGGTGTTTTAGTTCCCGCCAGCCAATAGACATTACTCGACCTTACGAATCTCAAGCTGATCCAGGCCAATGCCAAGGGTGCGATCATCCTTACTCATACCGAGCTGCTTAGGTGACGTAGGCAGGGGCACCTTGATGGTTAATACGTCGGCGCTATCAACATTGACGATATCCAGTGTGTAGGACGCGTTGTCTGCAGTCAGCTTGACCGGATAACTTCGGTGACCTACCAACACCTCAAACGGCTTATCGACATTAGGACCAAATGCCTTGGCCGTCAGCACAAGTTGAAACTTGGACGGTAAAGGTTTGGCGAATCTGAACACAATATCGCCACGATCCGACCAAGCGCCCCAGCTTTCAGGATGCGAAAGCCCTGATGCTTTTATCACCGTATCAGGTAATGAGGAATGCCTGAAATTGATATTCAACGGATAAACACTGGTCATCTTTTTTGCCAAGGAGAAACCATTGAACCTCATCACTTCAAATTCATCTTTTGCGAATTCGATGTCCCCAACGGCCAAAATCCACTTTTTTTCAGCTGGCGTCTGGGCCGCGGTATAAGGAACACCTTCGACAAAAGAAAGATCGCGTGAAGCGCCCAAGTCGTCGATGTAGACCAGGGACCTTAGCGTTGCCGCAACGCTATTGCCAACCACAACAAGACTAGACAGCTCATTCGCGGGGACATAGCTTTTTGCAAAGAGCCCTGCTCTATCGTATGCATCGATCACCATTCTCTGTCTGACCTCTGCATTACTGTGGACAGCAGTAACTCCCACAGAAAGCGGCAAGTAGAAAAGCAGGAATACGATAGTCCCAGAACTGGCCGACAAACACCACACGACAACTGCGAGTGCTGAGAAAACGGCCAGCGCAATAAACCAGTTTACATTTAGCGTATAACCACGCAACTCCGCACTGTCAACATAGCTGGGTGTGAATGGATGCATCAGTGTCATCGCGGCATAGCCGATCATGGCCAATAAAAGAATTGCAATAATAAATCGGCAATACTTTAAAGAGGCAGTGTGCACAGCGTTAATTTGAGTCGCCGCAGCAATGAATAACAACGGCAGCATGAAATCGTAATACCGCATATGAAGCCTGAACGCCGTTTCGACCACGTTCGTGCCTGCAACCGATGCTGAAAACAAACCAACGATCACAATCAAATTGAGCAACAAAGCCAAGGTACAAAAAACAACTTTATCTTCCGACGAAATAGACTTTTTTGCCAGAGCCTTTATAGAGCCAAATATGATAATTGCCACTGAAGTACCAAACATCATAACAATGGCTAATAGATGGCCCTCAATAATACGTGGTGCCGTTGAAAAGATATCGAGGTATCGTTGCAGAGATGAAGCGCTTGACTCGAACGTCGAGGTATAAAAATTACCAAAAAGCGTTAACCCTGAAGTGCCGGCAATGATGAAGCTCACGACAAACTTGGTCGCCAGCATCACCACTACAAACACAGCACTGCTTTTGAGTCCCGTGACTAGCCACGTACTCATGCTTTTGTAGGCAAAGAAAATTATGCACAGGCAAAATGCCGGAATCATAAACATCGCGTGTGGCTTAACGAGCGATGAACAGCCCATGATAAAGCCAAACAAAGCCCACTCTTTCAAGGAGGATTGAGCATTTAGACTCAAGAAGTAAGAAATCCCGACCCAGAAGGACAGGAAAAACAACGGTTCAGGCATGAAGTAAGCAGTGTAGCTATTTATCGGCCCCAGCATACTGAGAAATACAATCAACACGGACAACCGACTGCCACAAAAGCGTCTAGCGGTCATGTATATAAACGGCGCAGCAGCGACGAAGAACACCGTATTGAAAAGCTTCGAACACTCCATAAACCCGCGGCCGCACAGGTTAGTGGACTTATAGATGGCAAGGTAGAGATAATCCGGAATATAGGCGGCAGACAGAGGCATCAATCTCGCCATCGAGCTGTACGTGTACTCATCACCCAGAACGCCTGGGTACAGCCCAATGGATCGCACCAGCAGCACGATCAAGGTCATGACCATGATACCCGCCACCGCTACTGGAGCGCCTAACTTTATTCCATTTTTAAATTGCATGCCGCTTCCCACTCTACAAATTTAATGCCATGTGCCATACGCAAAACAGCTATGACTTGACGGCCAATACAATACCAAACATGATAAACAGAACGCCTACGAAATACTGAACCTGAAAGCGCTCGCCCAAAATAAAATGGCTACCAATAGGCACTAATACAAATGCCATTGCCATCAAGGGGTAGGCTTTACCAAGCTCTATTTTCTGAAGTACCCATACCCATGCGATAGTAGTCAGTCCATAGAGGGCAAAAGCAGAGCCCAGTATCATGATAGTTTTGATGTCAAAAAAAGTGCCCGCCCGTTGCAAGGAAATAGCGCTTAATTTGAACATGATCTGTCCAGCAGCAATTCCCAGCACGCACAGGACAGCAATCGCATACACCATTACACTGCCCCTGCCTTGGACTTGACTTTGGTTTTAGCTAGGTGAAAAGGCCTTCTGGGAACCGACGCAATATCCTGCCCCAAAAATGCCAATATCAGTTGAATGCCCAATATAATAGGCAACGCGGAAAGCATGACAGTGCCTGCCGAGTTAGGGACACCGGTATAAATTGAGCTGATCCAATGAGAAATACCGAACACACTACCGGACAACAATAGCGTCAGGCCCACAGGAAGTTCAATAGATGCAAGCGACATGTCCCTCAGGTAGTAGTTATAAAATATTCGTTTGCCGAAATTTCTAACGTGCTTGACGAAGAACTCGCCAACGACCTTGGATACTTTCAGGTTACTGACTTCATCACCGTACTTGGCATGCATGGGAATATCTACAACGACAGCACGCAACGTGTTGAGTCGAAAAAGAATGTCGGTCTCAAAAAAATAGCGCCTGCTTATTTTATCCAGAGGCAGATGTTTCGCAACATCTCGATGAATCGCTGTATAGCCATTGGTGGGATCAAACAAATCCCAATAGCCCGACGAAAATTTCGTCATGAAAGACAGTACAGCGTTCCCAAACAAGCGAACGCGCGGCATTGCCCGGATCTCCTCGAGATCAAAAAAGCGATTGCCTTTCGTGTAATCCGCTTCACCGGCAAGGATGGGATTAATGAAGTTCATGATCAACGCAGGGTCCATCTGACCGTCGCCATCAATCTTTACAATAACGTCCATATTTTCTTCAATCGCCGCTTTGTAGCCGGTCATGACCGCGCCACCAACGCCCTGATTCTGAGGGTTACGCAGAACAACCACACGTGGGTCGGTACAGTGTTGTTCGACGTAAGCACCAGAATGATCCGGGCAGCAGTCGTCAACGACGTAAATTCTGTCGACTTCTGGTCCAATGTCTGCGATCACACCCAGTATGTGCGCGACCACTTTATAGGAAGGGATCAAGACAGCGATCTTGCTACGTCCCTCGACATCGACGGTAGGGATTACGTCTGGCTTGACCTGGTGTTGCTGACCGATTGTCATATATAAAATTACCTGTTGGTCCAAATCTTCTGATAGTGGGTCTGCGACTCGGCAGTAATCAGTTGCTCAATATGAGTGCTGCCTGCAGCTGCCTGGCGCTCTGTTCCCACGTCAGCCAAGGCATGTCACTTGAATCTGGATGCATTGAGTCCTTGTGTAACTCTAACCAGGCCGCTATTGCTTCACTCATGTCAGTAGGGTGCAAGCCGCTGAAATAAAATGCGTGGGTACCTGCGATTTCCTTGAACACAGGCAGATCACGAATAATCATTGGAAGATTATATTGAGCTGCTTCGATCAATGGCAGGCCGAACCCCTCGCCTTCCGATGCCGCTATCAGACACGTCGACGCTGAGTAAATCTTTTCGAGGTACTCATCACTGATGCCTTCCAGCCAGAAAAGCCTATTGCCTTTCTCGGGATGGTTTTCAAGGCGTGCGACCAGCTCGTCGACAAGCCAGCCCCGTTTCCCGACGATGACAAGATTAATGTCCTGCCCCTGCTCCCAGAGACTTTCAAAAGCAGAGAGCGTTTGCGCATGCCCTTTGCGCGGCTCTACGGTACTGACCATCAGGAAGCTTGGCTTCTGCGCCAGACGTGCCAACAGCTCCCCTGCATCATCGGGCAGACCTGCAGAAGGCAGGCTGTTGTCGATATCGGCCCCCAGGTGGAAGCTCTTTACACTTGGCTTGTTGCCTGCGCACTTGTCCACATTGTCAGCAAGCCATTGCTTCAATTCATCCGCAACTGCGCCCGATATGCAAATCAGGCTGCTGGCGACCATGCTGATTTTCTGCAGCCAGTCGTTGAACAGCTCAGCATTCGGCGCCACCCACCAGTCAGGGCGGTGGAACAGCAGTAAGTCGTACACGATGTAACTGACCTGTACGCCCATCTGCCGCATCTGACTGTGCAGCGGATAGAGTTGACTTGCCAAGTGCATGTTCAAGTCCAGAGACAGATAGATATCGTCTTGGGCGAAGTCGATAATTGCGTCTGTCGCCTCGGAAAACTGATCATAGATGCGGGAGGCAAAGGCATTAGCATAATAATACTGGCCATCCGCAAAGTAGATCGGACGAACAGTCAGGCCTGCTGGTTGGTCATTCAAGAACTCGTGGAGCAGACTGCGTACGACGCGTTGAATACCTGATTTGGCATCACTGTGAACGATGCTGGATACATCAAGCAACAATTGCCTGTGATCAGCGCCTGCAAAGTCGAATGCGATACTTTTCGCAACCTGAAAAAGCTCGATGTCAGTAGGCGCAGTGTCCGAGAGTGAAATCAGTCGCTCCAGCAATGCAGCTCCAGGATCAGGCAGGTCAGGCTGATCAGCAGCAACCGACGAATGCCTCGACTCCAAAGCTTCTATGGCTTTTTTCGCAGACTCATCCCACGAAAACTTCTTGCACTGCTCCCCTGCATTGGTAAGCAATCTTGAGCGGAAGCCATCGCTTTCTAGACCTTCTAGCATTTTCGCAGCGATGGAGCCGACCGAGAACGGGTCGAACAGCGCTTCGTCGAACCCAATGACTTCCGGAACACTGCTGCAGTTAGAACCGATAACCGCAGCGCCACATGCCATGGCTTCCAGCACCGGAAGACCAAAGCCTTCATGGGTCGACGGGAAGACAAATAGCTTGGTCAACGAGTAGAGGGCAATCAGGTCTGCATCATTGACGTAGCCAGTCAGTACCAACTCCGAAGCCTTGACGCCATATTGCTCTGCAAAGGCGAGCAGCTCCATTCGCTGCTGAGCATGCAGCTTGCTCGCGATAACCAGCTGGTGCCTGGCCTTAAGCGCGCTGGGCAGCGTGCTATAGGCTTCAAGCAAGCGAGCGAAATTTTTCCTGGGGTCAAAGCCGCCCGGCGCATAAAGAATGAACTCGCTTTTCACGCCCAGACGCTCAAGTATCGCCGAGCTTTTGCTCAGATTCACTTCGTCCGGAATAAACTGCTCACCAATAGCCGCGGAAATATTGGCTATCTTTGCTTGGTCTATGCCTAGGTGAGTCACCGCTTCCTGACGCGAGGAATCGGAAATGGCCAGCAAAGTATCGGCTTTCTTCAACCAGTCTATTTTACGGTGGTAATAGTCTTTCAGCTCTGCAGTAGGAAGATAGACATCCTCGTTCATGAACGGAATCAGGTCATAGAGGATTACTGCGGTTTGATGCGTTGCCGGCACAGCCCCAACGGACGTCACTGCGTTCGCCCAATAGCCTTCAAACAGACTGCTGACCACTACCGCATCGGGTTTCAGCGTGGACAAAAAGGACTCTCTGATGACTTCAGATGCTCTCGCCACCCAAGGAGTCGGGTTCGCATCACCCGGCACGTCAAATATACGTATGCGGCTCTCGGGAATAAGACCAGCAAAGGCAGCCCTTATGTCAGAAATGCTTTCCGACATGCAGTTGTTCAGGGCCAGCCATATCTCATGGCTCCCGGCATTTCGTGCGATGGCCTGAGCCAATGACAGAGAATAGCGACCAATACCGCGAAAACGACTTTCGGACTGAGCGCCCTGTAGATCAATGACAATACGCATTAACGGTTTTCCTTGCGCTCAAAAGCCAGCTTCAAATCGGAATAAACACGCGCCACCCTTGGGCTTGCTGTCGGAAAACCATCGTCAGTCGCCTCTGTTGCAGCCGTAACAGGAGTCACTTCATGAGGCCGGGGCTGAATAATTCCGTGACGCAAGGCAAATTGCCTGACGCTATTCAAAAAATTGGGATATGCCTGAGCTTTATTGACAAGACGCGTGCGTAGGCGCGGCCTGTTCAAAACAAAGCGTATCGAGCGGGCCAACACAGAACGTACCACTCGCTTGAAGAGACTCGAAGGTACTCTGGACGCTTTGCTGGATAAACTGGCCGACGTGCGAAGCGGCCGAGTTATCCGCCATGACCTACTATTTTCAAACTGTGCAATACGTGCCTCATAAGCGGTCGCTGTAAGCCACCAATGATGCGCATTGTTCAGCGATTGATCCAGTTGAGCTTGAATCTCATGCATCTGCGCTTGTTCGACCTGGTTCTCGTTGGCTTTCAGCCACCAGTGATGCGCATTATCCAACGATTCCTTGAGACGGGCCTGGAGCTCATCGACACGCGCTTGCGCAGAGACTGCGTCTGTCACTTTAGTAACGCCGGTATCCTGCTGCAATTGCGTAACCTGCGCCTGAAGCTCTTTCAGGTAAGAAAACGCTTCATTCAAGCGCGCTTCCGATTCATTCATACGCAACTGTGCAGCTTCTTGACCCAACTGAAAACTATGAACGCGCGACTCAGCCAGTTCGGCACGCAGTGTCACCTCACGTATCCTGGCTTCAACTTCGTCGTTATTTTGCAGCGCATGCACACTGCTCTCGAGGTGCTTGCCTTGCTCCTGAACATGAGAGAGCTGATCACGCAGTTCAGCGTGGGTCGCAGCACCCGATTCTTCCAGCGTACGCGCAATTTGCTCAAGTTCCTGGCCGCGTTGCTGAACCTGGTTCAACTGCTCACGCAGTTCAGTCTCGGTCGCAGTACCTGACTCTTCAAGCGCACGCACAATTTGCTCAAGTTCCTGACCGCGTTGCTGAACCTGATTCAACTGCTCACGCAGCTCAGCGCATGTAGCGTCACTCTTTTCAACCCAGCCTGCCACCTGGGAGTCATAGCGGCGCGAAAGTGACTCCAGCGACATGCCGTACTCTTTACCGAAAACGGCGTCGAATATCTCCAGCTGTTCGGGAGCTGCCGCTTTTTGCGCGACGATCGCGTAATCCGGACTGACGCCGTGCAGCACGCTGAATAAATCGACAGGCCCGCCTTCGGACAGCGCGACGGGCTCTTGAAGACGCAGCAGCTGAGAGCGACTAAACCGAGAGTATTCAGTCAGAAAGCTCAGCAGCAAATGCGGTATGGGGCAAGTATGGGTAGGGTCCAGATAAAATGTCTGCGTGCCCACCACAAGATTTTCCGAGTTGGGCGTTTCCAGAATAAGCAGACCGGCAGGTTTTAGTACTCTCAGCGCCTCGGCAACCAACACTTTAAGATCGCCAAACGGGATATGCTCGGCGATATGAAAACCTGAGATAACCGTCATGCTTTCATCTGGCAAGCTTCTCAGCTTTTCCAGCGCATCAACGTTTTCGACCGGCAATCCCAAAGCCGTACAGGCTTCAAGCATGCCCACATCAAGATCGATACCGAGCGCCTGAAAGCCATTCTGGATCAAGATTTCCAGCCACTCGCCTCGACCACAGCCAAGATCCAGCGCCTGGCCATCCGGGTAAAGCTGGTGCAGCGGCTTCAGGAACGGCACGTAAACCTGCTGGCGTTCATGGATCAATTCGCGCGAGCCGCGATAACGATCTTCAAAGGCACGGTAGAAGGGAACGGTCATCGACTGAACTCCACAACAGGCGGCAGCCATGCCAACCCAACAAACTCGCTTTGCGAAATATTGACTACATTGAACACGAGCGTTAAATCCACCCATTCATAATTGCGTGATAAATGACTATCTGTTGTGTGGAGTGCCACCGCAACTGAATACGAGCCCACCCCCAGGTTGGCTGGAAAGTTGAAGGAGTAATCCAGAGACTCTCCTGCCTGCAGATCAACGACCTTGCAGCCCATATGATGCGTGTTGGTGCCGTAAACAGGCTGTCCCAGGCGATCCTTGATGAGATACCCCACTACCAGCTCGGGAATTGCACTGTTAACCTGAGCATTGATGCGCAAGGACACTGGCTCGCCGACGGAAACGTACTCAATACGCTCACCGGCAGCATTGTGCAGACTGACAGCGCCGATGGTGGCTTCTCCACTGCCTGAGCGAGTCTGTACCGAACCATCCTCGAGCTCTCGGAGCTGTACCGTTGCGTTTTCCTTTTCGGCAATCAAGGCATTATAGAAATCCATGACTTCTTCGGGCTTGCCATCTTTTATCACCGTGCCTTTTTCAAGCAGTATCGCTCGGCTGCAAAGCGCCTGAATGGAACCTCGGTCGTGAGACACGATGAGTAATGTCGTTCCCTGAGCCTGGAACTGACGTATGCGTTCGAAGCTTTTATGCTGGAAGTAGCTGTCACCGACAGATAACGCTTCATCAACAATAAGTATTTCAGGCCTGATCGCTGTGGCAACCGCAAACGCAACACGCATCTGCATGCCACTCGAATACATTCTCACCGGTTCGTCGAAATACTCCCCGATCTCTGCGAATGCCTCGATTTCATCAATAACACCGTTGATCTGATCAGCACTGAACCCCATCAGGCCGGCGGCGTGATAGACGTTCTGACGCCCGGTCAGGTCGGGAGTAAACCCCATCCCCAGCTCGAGAATAGCGGCGATACGGCCGTTGACCTGAACATGCCCTTCAGTAGGCTGCAAAGTCCCGGTTATCATCTTGAGCAGCGTCGACTTACCCGCGCCGTTCTGCCCAACAATTCCTATCGCCTCACCTGGCTCGATTGAAAAACTGATGTGCTTAAGGACCCAGTGCTCTTCGCTTGGCTTGGTAGGTATGCCGAACCAGCGACCAATACGCTGAAACTCGGAGGCATAGACACGATAGGCCTTGCCCAGATTACTAACGCTCAACAGACTCATAGTACGTCCACCATCTCCGGCGCCGCCCGGCGAAACATGAATAGGCCCAACAGCATCAGACCTGCTGCGACAGCGGCGGTGATGGCCATACTTTGCAGATCAGGCGCTCGCCCATAAACCAGAACGTCGTGGTAGGCACTGACGATCGGAAACATTGGGTTGATGCCCATGACGCTTTTGAATTGCTCGGGAATAATATTGACCGGGTACACGATCGGCGTGAACCAGAACCACACCTGCAGCAGAATCGGAATGACCTGACCGACATCGCGCACAAATACGTTCAATACACCAAGGATGAGGCCCAGACCTACAGCCAGGGCGGTCACTACGAGAGTCAGGGGGATCAGCCAGAGCATTTGCCAGTGCGGCCAAAGGCCCAGTGCAGCGAAGACAAGCAGTATCGCGGCAAACAGCAGAACATAATTGAGAAGACATGAACCTGTGACAATCACGGGCAAAGTGATGCGTGGAAAACGCATCTTTTTCATCAGGTTGCCCTGATCAATGAACAACGTCAGACAGCGACCGATGATTTCTGCAAAGTAGCTCCAGGCCAGCATACCGGCCATCAGGTAGACCGCATACGCATACTTGTTGTCGATGCCCGGTAGTTTGGCAGCCAGAACGTTGGAGAGAACCAGCGCGTAGATCGCAACCTGTGCCAGCGGGTTGATGATCATCCACAGGCCACCCAGGCGGCTGCGGGCGAATCGTGCGGAAAACTCATTGCGTATAGATGAAAAAACGAATCCCCGGTAACCCCAAAGGCTTCTGAACAGCTCCAACATTGGTGACTCCTGAAGAGGGTGAAGTCGTGCTTACCCTGAGTGTTCCTGTTCCGTACAGTTAATACCCAACTCCCACCGCAGTGGGCGGAGCGCTGGTTTCACCGAGCTACGAAACGCAAAAAAAACAGAAAAAGGTTTCTGGGGGCGCACTATATCGCCTTCGCTGGAATAGTCACCGTTTAGTCTTTAAATCGGCACGTTCAAAACGAATTATTCATGAGCCCAGCAGACGGAAAATCATGAAATTCTTCTGAAAATCAGGCAATTGCAGAACCGTTGCTTAACGGCCATGTCATGGACGTTTACGAACGGCTCACGTGCAATGATACCCTTTCGCCACCTCTGCTATCACGGTAGTCACTCGAGAGCCGAGCCGGCGAGCCGTCGAACGGGCATAATAAATGCCACACAACAAGGTGCAACAGTCGTCTACACGCTTGCTAACCTGTATCATGGCACGCCTCGAATACAGCACTAGCCCCCCGTGAACAAGCTGGGGCACCCGATCTTTGATGGAGTTAAAAAATCTAGCATGAAAGCAATCATTACCGGCATTACTGGTCAAGACGGCGCTTACCTGGCTGAGCTGCTGCTCGAAAAAGGCTATACCGTTTACGGCACCTATCGCCGTACCAGCTCCGTCAATTTCTGGCGTATAGAAGAGCTCGGGATCCAGAACAACCCTAATCTGCATCTCGTCGAGTATGACCTGACTGACCTGTCTGCCAGCATTCGCTTGCTGCAAACCACGGGCGCTACCGAGGTCTACAACCTCGCGGCACAAAGCTTCGTGGGTGTGTCGTTCGAACAGCCGTTGACCACTGCCGAAATCACCGGCATCGGCGCAGTCAACCTGCTGGAAGCCATCCGCATCGTCAACACCAAGATCCGTTTCTACCAGGCATCGACTTCCGAGATGTTCGGCAAGGTCCAGGCCATCCCGCAAGTAGAAAGCACTCCGTTCTACCCGCGCAGCCCGTACGGCGTCGCCAAGCTCTACGCGCACTGGATGACCATCAACTACCGTGAGTCGTACGACATCTTCGCCACCAGCGGCATCCTGTTCAACCACGAGTCGCCACTGCGTGGCCGTGAGTTCGTGACCCGCAAGATCACCGATTCGGTTGCCAAGATCAAACTGGGCCTGATCGAGTCGTTCGAACTGGGCAACATGGACGCCAAGCGCGACTGGGGTTTTGCCAAGGAATACGTCGAAGGCATGTGGCGCATGCTGCAGGCTGATGAGCCGGACACCTTTGTCCTGGCCACCAACCGCACTGAAACCGTACGCGACTTCGTGAGCATGGCATTCAAGGCCACTGGCGTGACCATCAAGTGGGAAGGCGAAGCCGAGTCGGAAAAAGGCATTTGCGCAGACACTGGCAAGGTACTGGTTTCGGTCAATCCGAAGTTCTACCGCCCAACCGAAGTCGAGCTGCTGATCGGTAACCCTGCAAAAGCCAAGGAAGTCTTGGGCTGGGAACCAAAGACCAATCTGGAAGAGCTGTGCCGCATGATGGTCGAAGCGGATCTGCGTCGTAATGAAAAAGGCTTTTCGTTCTGATGAGTATTGCTGGCAAGCGCGCATTGATCACCGGAATCAACGGCTTTACAGGCCGTTTCATGGCGAACGAGCTTGCCGCCCAGGGCTGTGAAGTCCTTGGCGTCGGCAGTCAGCCTTCGGACAGTCCAGGCTACTACCAGGTGGATCTGGCAGACGTGGCAGGTCTTCGCAAGCTGCTGGCAGACACTCAGCCGGATATCGTCGTGCACCTCGCAGCATTGGCGTTCGTCGGGCACGGGGCAGCGGATGCTTTCTATCAGGTCAACCTGATCGGCACCCGCAACCTGCTTGAGGCGATCGATGCCTGCGGCAAGGTGCCTGACTGTGTGTTGCTGGCGAGCAGCGCCAATGTCTACGGCAATGCTTCATCCGGCATGCTGGATGAAACGACTCCGCCCGCACCGGCCAACGACTATGCCGTGAGCAAACTGGCGATGGAATACATGGCGAGCCTCTGGCACGCCAGGTTGCCCATTGTCATCGCCAGGCCGTTCAACTACACCGGCGTCGGGCAGGCAGAGAACTTTCTGCTGCCCAAGATCGTTTCGCACTTCGCACGCAAGGCCAGCACCATCGAACTGGGCAACCTTGATGTGTGGCGTGATTTCAGTGACGTGCGCGCTGTTGTCAGCGCCTACCGCGGTCTGCTGGAAGCCCGCCCGGTCGGGCAGACGATCAACGTCAGCTCTGGCGTGACCCACTCGCTGCGCGAAGTGATCGACATGTGCCGGGACATCACGGGCCAGGATATCGACGTTCAGGTGAACCCTGCGTTTGTCCGGGCCAATGAGGTCAAGACCTTGTGCGGCAACAACGCTCGCCTGCGCGCGTTGGTCCACGACTGGGAGACCCCGCCGCTTCGGGAAACCCTGAGCTGGATGTTGCCCTCCGCTTGATTGGTGGGCAGTTACAAAATAAGGCCTGTCTACCTGGTAGACAGGCCTTTCCTTTTTAAACACCCTTAAAGCCCGTGGTGAACGACTCAGCACGCATGGCTGAATCAGGCAGACGATGATCAAGGTTCTACACTTCTTCAAAACCTATTACCCGGACACCACCGGCGGGATAGAGCAGGTCATTTTCCAGCTCGCTCAGGGCTGCCGTGCGCTGGATGTAGAAAGCCAGGTGCTGACGCTGAGCCCATCCCCCTCACCCGCTCGCCTGCAGGTCGCCGACCACCAGGTCACGCGCGTGAAGGAAAACTTCAATCTGGCGTCCACGGGCTTTTCTGCCAGCGTTTTCAGCCAGTTCAGAGAGATGGCCGCAGAAGCCGATCTGGTTCATTTTCATTTCCCCTGGCCGCTGATGGATCTGGTGCATTTCGCCACCCGCCATGGCCGGCCAACGGTGCTCAGTTATCACTCGGACATCATCAAGCAGCGCACACTGCTGAAGCTGTACAGCCCGTTGATGAACCAGTTTCTCCAACGCATGGACCGTATTCTGGTGGCCTCGCCCAATTATCTGCAGACCAGCGAGACCCTGAAGCCCTTCGCCGACAAGACCGTGGTCGTGCCCTACGGGCTGGATCAGTCGGCCTATCCGGTGGTCCCGGCGCAGAAACGATCAGAATGGCAG
Organism: Pseudomonas sp. PvP100; assembly: GCF_017833055.1. Taxonomy (NCBI): domain Bacteria; kingdom Pseudomonadati; phylum Pseudomonadota; class Gammaproteobacteria; order Pseudomonadales; family Pseudomonadaceae; genus Pseudomonas; species Pseudomonas sp. PvP100. The sequence continues at coordinate 5,569,713 of NZ_JAFIBO010000001.1, read as the reverse complement.
CAGCGCGTGCCGGGCAAGTTCTTTCTGTTCGTCGGCGTGCTGCGCTATTACAAGGGCCTGCACACACTGCTCAGTGCCTTGGAGGGCGTTGATTACCCGGTGGTGATCCTCGGTGGTGGGCCTCAGGAGGCCGAGTTGAAGGAACAGGCTGAGAAACTGCAACTGCGCAACGTGCTGTTTCTCGGTCGACTGGACGATGAAGACAAGGCGTGTCTGCTGCAGATGTGTTATGCCTTGGTCTTCCCTTCCCACCTACGCTCGGAAGCGTTCGGCATCTCGCTGCTTGAAGCCTCGATGTATGGCAAGCCGATGATCTCCTGCGAGATCGGCACCGGCACTACCTACGTGAATATCGACGAAGAAACCGGTCTGGCAGTACCACCGGAAAATCCGCTGGCGTTGCGCGAAGCGATGCGCCGCTTGTGGGAAGACCCGGAGCAAGCGGCCCGCTTCGGCGAGAACGCGCTGGCACGGTTCCACGAGGTGTTCACCGCAGAAAGAATGTGCGCGTCGACTGTGCAGGTTTATCACGACCTGCTGAAATGAATGTCGTCTCTCGATGAATGAAAAAGCCCCATCACTGGGGCTTTTTACTGACCACCTGGCGTATCACCCCAAGCGAAACCGCGCCGTATTGTCATTCAGCGCCCGACTGCCCTGACTCAAGGTATCCGCCGCCTGATTGACCGCACGGGCACCTTCCAGCAAACGCCCTGCGGCCTGATCGACCTGCTGGATGTTGCTGCTCACTTCATCAGCGGTCGTCGCCTGTTCTTCCACGGCGGTGGATATCTGCGCCAGCGTATCGGTCACACCCTGCACTGCTATGGCGATTTCGCCCAGGCGGACGCCCAGACCGGTCACCGACTGCGCATCGTTGACGGCTTGTCCGCAGGCCGCCTCCATCAGGTTGACCGCCTGCGTCACGGTGGAGCGCAAGCTGTCGACCGTTCCGGCGATCTGAGCGGTCGAGGCCTGGGTGCGCTGGGACAGGCTGCGCACTTCATCGGCAACCACCGCGAACCCGCGGCCTTGCTCACCGGCGCGCGCCGCCTCGATGGCTGCGTTGAGGGCCAGCAGGTTGGTCTGTTCGGCGATACCGCGAATGGCATCCACCACCGATTGAATCTGCTGGCCCTGCTCGCTGACCCGGCCCAGCGCGGCGGCAGTTTCGGTCAGCCGCTGATTGAGTTGCTGGATGCTGTCAGTGGTGCGCTGGCTGTCCTGGCTGCTTTGCTGAGCAATCTGACGCGTCTGCCTGGCGCTTTCCGATGCCTGCTCACAGCTTCTGGCCACGCCCTGGGAAGTGGCAGCCAGCTCAGTGGCTGCGGCGGCGATCTGACTGATCTGCTGTTGCTGGTCCTCGACTTCGGTGAGCGTCCCGCTGGACTGAGCACTGAGCGTCAGCACGGCGTCGCCGACGCGAACGGTTTCCTGATTGACGCCCAGCAGGCTGGTGCGCAATTGCACCACCGCGACGTTAAGCGCGCGGCTGATGGCAGCCAGCTCGTCACGGCCCTGCACAGCCACTTCCACACACAGATTGCCGTCACGCAGGGATTCAGCCAGCGTGGTGATGCCTCTGGCGCTGTTGCGAATCGAGGATTGCAGACAGGCGAACAGATAGATCGCCATGATCACCAGAACACAGAAGACCAACGCCATCGGGATGAACTCCGTGTTGGAGCTCTCATGGTAGTAATCGAGGCGTCCGTTGAGCGCCTCAAGCGACTGCCTGCGCAACTCCGTCGTGCTGCCGGTCAGGGTGTCGATGCTCTTTTCGAACTCTTCCGGCTTGAGCTTGATACTGCCGCCGAAAACACCGTCATCAATCACCTTAAGCTGTGCTTCCAGCACTTGCATTACTGCAGCGTACTTGTCGGCCCACGGCTGCAACTGCTCGGGAAGCTTGGACAGCAGCAGGCCGGCAGCCTTTTGCATCTGGTCCTTGGAGTCATCGATGCGACCACGCAGGTCGCGCATTTGCAGACGGCTCTGCAAGCTGAACTGACCCGATGCCACTGACGTCTGCCCCACACTCGACAGACGACCGATACGCTCGATCAGGTCCGGCACTTGCTGGGTGGAGAGCTGCATGAGCATGTAGGTTTCAAGCCAGGGATCGAGAATCAAACCGCTGTCCATCGCGATCTGCTCGCGCAGTGCCTGCACCAGGTTCAGCACCGTAGTGAATCGGTCGTAGCCATCAGGCCACCAGCCCACCGTGCGCAATGATGCCGTGTCCAGACCGGTGACGGCGGCTTGAAGCGCCTTGAAACGGTTCATGGTATCGGCAGGTGCTTTTTCTTCGACCAGTACCGCCTGAACGCCCTCAAGCGCCTTGGCAATGCGAGGGATGCCTGCATCGACGCTGGCCATGGCAGCCTTTGCAGCCGGAGTCGGCTCGCGCAGGATGTCGGCGGCTTTCCAGCGTGCGGCATGATCGCGTTGGGCGGACAGCTCGACGTTCAGATCGTCGAGCGCCAGCAACTGACGCACGCCGGATTGCTCCCCGGAAATGACATCGAGCTTGTTGCTGTACTCCTTGGTGATGACCCATGCGCTGCCCGCCAGCGGCAACATGAACAGCAGGAACAAGACCTGAAACTTGCGAGCAAAACCAAAATGTCCCATCAGGCGCATGCCTGGTGACAAAAGACTGTTCATGTCCTGCGACTCCCGGTGAACACCTGCCAGATCTGCAAAAACAGAGGCGATGCCTTTTGTTGGAAAAACACTAACAGCAAAATGCCATGTTCTTGTTTCAATGGCGATACGCGTCGCCTCAGATTGGTACGCAAAGTGTCGCCATTCATTGTTTTTGGCGTCAAAAAGCTTCTCAAACGAGCTATCAGGCACATCCAAGCAAGAACCGGACCGCCCAGCAGACAGAAAAAGTGCTTTAGGGCAGCCATTTATTCATCCAGCAAAAAGGTCGAAAAAAGTAGACTGGAGAACGACAATCGACCACCACGCAGCAGTGCTCTCGCCATCAAGGAGGTCTTCATGACCACCCCACCCGCCTCGCCACGTATCGTCGCGCAACCGTCCAGGCCGCAATTGAGCGCCGGTCAGAAGAAATTCAACACGCTGATGGAAAAGCTCGAAGCCAGGCGCACGCTTTTGCAGCAGTGGCTCTCGATTTCAGCCACCTGCGAAAAGCTGTGGATCGAAGAACTGGTTCCGATGCTCAGTGAGCAGGCCGCGAACGAGATGAACAAGCTGCGCTTGCTTGACGTAGCTTTCGATCAGTTTCGCCTGGCCACAAAAGACAGAGCCACGCTGCTCGAGATTATCTGCGACCTGACCACGTCGCTCATTGGCGGCGAACATGATGAAGAACTCAAGCATCTCTACTTCAAATACACCGGCAACGACTACGACGAGGAGGAGCGCCTGCAAAGACAGCGGTTCAAATCATCGCTGGAAGAAGATCTGGGCGTGGAACTGGACGACGATGTCGACCTGGACTCCCTCGAAGACGTGACCCGGCATGTTGAAGAGAAGCTGAGAGAACAGGCCGAGCAGGCGCAAGGCGCACAGAAGCCGAAAAAGCCGACGGCCAGCGAACTGCGTCGTGAGCAGGAAGAGGCTGAAGGCAGCCAGTCACTGCGCGAAATTTACCGCAAGCTGGCCAGCGCGCTGCACCCGGACCGTGAACAGGATGCCGATGAGCGCGAGCGAAAAACGGCGCTCATGCAACGGGTCAACGAGGCCTATGAAAATGACAACCTGCTGGCGCTGCTACAGATGCAAATGGAGATCGAGCAAATCGATCAGAGCCACATCGACAGCATCTCCGACAAGCGCCTCAAGCATTTCAACCGGATCCTGAGCGAACAGCTCAGAGAGCTGGAAGACGAGATCCATGATCGCAAGATGCTGATCCGGGAACAATTCCTGATGGACCCGTACGAGGACCTCAAACCCAAGACTGCCAACACAAAATGTGCCAGGCAGGTCAACGCCATACGGGAGCATCTCGACGAGGAACAGGACGAACTGCAGTTACTGACCGACCCGAAAAGCCTTAAAGCCTGGCTCAGGGATCAACGGGAGATGGCCGAGATGCTGGAGAGAGTAGAAGAATTCGATGACCTGGAAATGCTGGAGACCCTGTTGCGCTGAAACCCCGAAAAACCTGACTCCAACCCGGGCTTCGACCTAACCGGTTGATCGCACGCAATTATTTTTCACAACAACGCTTGACACATATGCGTTCTCCGAGAATAATGCGCGCCACTTGGCTACATAGCTCAGTTGGTTAGAGCATAGCATTCATAATGCTGGGGTCCGGGGTTCAAGTCCCTGTGTAGCCACCAAGTACCGATTCACAGTTTTCTTCTGATAACTGTGAATCAACAAGAAGCCCGCCTCGTGCGGGCTTTCTTGTTTCTGGCCTTCCTGTTTTGTCACCACTCTTATGCCCCCCTGCGCATGCTTCAATCACGCCTCCTGGATGATCCGCGCAAATTCAGGACGTCGTCGGGAGACGGGTTTCCCTGGCGAGGGTCAACCAGGCCTCGGCCGCAGGTGACAAGTGCGCGTTCTTGCGCCATGCCAACACCATATGCCAATCCGTATCCGGCTCGTTCAGCGCAACCAATCGAATCCCGTCGTGATAGTGCTTCTGCGCCAGCATTCTCGGCAAGAATGCGACACCCAACCCTGCCGAGACCAGATCTACAATAAAGTCGACCTGACCACTGCGTGCAGTCACTTTGGGCGTAACGCCCTTGCGGTCGCAGGCCAGTTTAATCATGGTATTCAGTGCAAACCCCGCCTCGAAGAGGATAAACGGCGTTTCGGCCAGGTCTTCAATGACGACTCGTTTGCGCTTGGCCAATGGATGGTTCGCTGCCATGACCACCACCACGGGCTCGATACGCACATCCTGGTAATCAAACTCTTCACTGAACGAGTTCATCTTCAGCAGTGCTGCCAGCTCTACTTCTCCCGAAGCCAGGCACTCATGCAGTTTGCTCGCGCCGTGTTCGGTGAGCTGAATATCGATATCCGGATAGCGGGCGCGGTATTGAGTGAACATGGCGGCGAAAAGCGCACCACTGCCCACGGGTGGCAGACCGATGCGCAACACGCCGCCCTTCAAACCACGCAGGTCGTTGAGCTCGGTCAGCAGATCGCTGCGCTCGGCCAACAGGGTCAAGGCGCGGCGGTAGACGATTTCGCCGGCGGCGGTCAGTTCGCTGCGGTGGCCAATGCGGCTCAACAGCGGCGTGCCCAATTCGTCTTCAAGGGTCTTGACGGCCTTGCTGACGGTGGACTGGGTGAGCGATACCACGTCAGCGGCCTGGGAGAAGCTACCCTGACGTACCACTTCGACAAAAGTGCGTAATGTTCGAAGGTTCACAAGTATTCGATTTCCGACTGAATTCAAGTTGTATTAGTTGTTTTTATCATAGTCGGTTTTTCCGTAATCTGAACCTGCCGCTCCCCCCTGGCGGCCTTGGTTCGTAGATTTATTCGCTCAGGAAAACGTCATGATTATTTCTTCGGCATCCGATTACCGTGCAGCGGCCAAACGCAAACTCCCGCGTTTTCTGTTTGATTACATTGACGGCGGTGCGTATGCAGAGCACACGCTGCGTGCCAATGGTTCGGACCTGGCCGATATCAGCCTGCGCCAGCGCGTCCTGAAAAATGTCGATAACGTGAGTCTTGAAACCAGGCTGTTTGGCGAAACCCTGGCCATGCCGATTGTCCTCAGCCCCGTGGGACTGAGCGGAATGTATGCGCGCCGGGGTGAAGTGCAGGCAGCCAAGGCCGCGGCGAACAAGCGGATTCCATTCTGCCTGTCGACGGTGTCGGTGTGTTCGATTGAAGAGGTAGCGTCGCAGAGCAAGCAGGCGATCTGGTTTCAGCTCTACGTGCTCAAAGACCGTGGTTTTATGAAAAACGCTCTGGAGCGTGCCAGGGCGGCGGGCGTCACGACGCTGGTCTTTACCGTCGACATGCCAACGCCCGGTGCGCGTTATCGCGATGCGCACTCGGGCATGTCCGGGCCTTATGCCGCGCCTCGACGCATTCTGCAAGCCATGACCAAGCCGGACTGGGCGCTGAATGTCGGCCTGCTCGGTCGCCCTCATGATCTGGGCAATATCTCCAGATACCTGGGCAAGGCCACCACGCTGGAAGATTATGTGGGCTGGCTGGCGAACAACTTCGACCCGTCCATCAGCTGGAAGGATCTGGAGTGGATTCGTGAGTTCTGGCAAGGCCCGATGATCATCAAGGGCATTCTCGATCCGCAGGATGCCAGGGATGCGCTGAGTTTTGGCGCGGACGGCGTTGTGGTATCCAACCACGGCGGACGCCAGCTGGATGGCGCACTGTCCACCGCCAAGGCTTTGCCGCCTATTGTTCAGGCGGTCGGCAGTGACCTGACGGTGCTGGCCGACTCCGGCATTCGCTCGGGTCTTGATGTGGTGCGCATGCTCGCCCTCGGCGCCAAGGGCGTGCTGCTCGGACGCTCGATGGCCTATGCGCTGGGCGCAGATGGGCAGCGTGGCGTCGAGAATATGCTGGATATTTTTGCCAGGGAAATGCATGTGGCGATGACGCTGACCGGGGTGACGTCGATTGAGCAGATCGACGAAAGTATTCTGGTTAAATCAGCTGTTTGACAGCGCTGCTGGACTGGATCGTGACTCGAGTCGGCCTTTCGACGAACTGCATTTTTCACTTTGAATGTCTGGTCTATGCTCGAAAATGATGGTTCAAGACGAGCCAGCATTTCTCATGACGGAGCAAAGCATGCGTAAACTTGTACTCTCAATGACTGCCGCCCTCTTCCTGACAGGTGCTGTAGCGCCAGTCGCCTTTGCAGAGAGTGAACTGGAAAAGGGTGTCCGGCACGATAACCGTGAGCTGGATAAAGGTGTCGATCATGACGCCAAGGAAGTGGACAAGGGCGTGAAGCACGACGCCGACGAAGTCGACAAAGGTGCGAAGCATGACGACAAAGAGCGTCACAAGGCCGACAAGCACATCGATAAAGAGGTTAAAAAGGATCTCTGACCAAAAAGCCTGCCACCGAGCAGGCTTTTTTCATGGGCGGATTGCGCTGGACGGTCCAGCAGGGCTGCTGAAACATCCACGCACTGGTGCTGTTACTCTTTCGCTTTTGAAGACCGGGCCAACTACCAAGTGTCAGTGGCCCGACCTCTGTTACTGGATATACGGTCAGATCTTGAAACTGTCGACCAGTTGTTTCAAACGCCCGGCCTGTTGCGAAAGCGCAGCACAATCCTTGAGCGTTTCATTAAGGTTGGCCACGCCTTGTTGATTAAGCGTGTTGATCTGATTGATATCGATATTGAGTGTTTCCACAACAGCAGTCTGCTCTTCTGTCGCAGCGGCGACCGATTGATTCATGCCATCAATATCGCCTATGCGCCGTGTTACCTCGCGCAGCCGACTGCCCGCCTGATTGGCAACTTCGACACTTTCCTGACTCGACGTCTGGCTTTCATTCATGTTGAGCACTGCATGCTGAGAACCGGTCTGCAGACCGCCAATCATCTTGTGAATCTCGTCGGCAGAGGTCTGGGTACGATGCGCGAGGTTGCGTACCTCGTCGGCAACTACCGCAAAACCGCGTCCGGCCTCACCCGCGCGGGCGGCTTCGATGGCGGCGTTAAGGGCCAGCAGGTTGGTCTGTTGCGAGATGCCTTTGATGACATCCAGAATATGGCCGATGTTTTCGGTGCTGGCGTTGAGTTGCTCGATCTGCGTGCAGGAATCACTGATCTTGGCCGACAGCGCGCTCATGGCGTGGATCGTTTTCTCGACCACTACCTGACCGTCTTCTGCCTGGTTGCGGGCCTCACTGGCCTGGATCGAGGCGTCCGATGCGTTGCGGGCAATCTCCTGGGTTGCAGCACCCAGCTCGTTGATCGCTGCAGCGACGTTGTTGGTTCGGGCACTCTGCTCATCGAAACCGACGATGGACGAGTTGGAGGAGTTGACCACCCGTTGCGACAGGTCATGCACCTGAAGCGTCGCGGAGGACACTTCGACGATGGACGCGTGCACGCGCTCCACGAACTGATTGAACGAACCGCCCAGTGCGGCGAACTCGTCCTTGCCCTGAATACTCAGGCGCCGAGTCAAATCACCCTCGCCTTGGGCGATGTCCTGCATCGCACGGCCCATGTCGGTCAGCGGGCGCATCAGCGCACGAATGAGCAGGCTCAACAGCAACGCAATCACGGCGACTGCAATCAGCACGGCAACCATCGCCGAGCTGCGAAACTGGCTTAACGGCGCATAGGCCTTTTCCTTGTCGATCGACAGACCAATGTACCAGTCAGCCGAGGGCAGCCCGGTGATGGGGGTGAATGACAGCAGCCTTTGCTGACCATTAAGGGTCACCTCACGCAGGCGCGCGTCCAGGCTAATGGTCTGGCCAGGGTAGACGTCCTTGAGGTTTTTCATTACCTGTTCCTTGTCCGGACTGACGATGATCTGTCCGTCGCCACTGACCAGAAAGGCGTAACCCAGGCCACCGAACTCGACCGAGTTGATGATCTTGACCAGCGTGTCGAGGCTCAGGTCGCCGCCGACGACACCCGTGACTTGACCTTCCGCCTTGACCGGGCTGGCGATCGTTACCACCAGGCCACCCACGGAAGCCAGATACGGCGCGCTGAGAATGGTCTTGCCTGCGTCGACGGTGGACTTGTACCACGGCCGCTGGCGAGGGTCGTAACCCGCAGGCATGTCCACATTGGGCCGTTGGGTGAACGCGCCTTTGCTGTCACCGACATAGGTGAACTGAAAGGTCGATACCAGCGCAGACTGCGATACCAGCCCGCCGAGGTCGGAATTGACGCCCTGAAAAGCTACGTTCTGGGTGAGATTTTCCAGCACCAGAATGCGCCCGCTGAGCCAGTTCTGGACGCTGCTGGCAGTCAGTTGACCCGCTTGGCCCACGGAAGACTCGAGGTTCTGGTTGATGGTCTTGCGTTGCAGGTAATCGTTGTAAAAGGTGAACAAGGCGAACGCCAGCACCACTACACCGGCCGCGGCCAGCAGAATCTTATGACGAAACTTCAAATTCATGACAAGGCATCTCAACAGGACTGCTGGAAGCAGGCTCGAATGTCAAAGCAAGTTACGACACAAAAAATGTCATGCCCTGCACCCACAATGAGCCTGCAACGGATAGGGTTTTAATCTCGCAAACACAGCCGACAGTGTGCCGCTCCTCCTGGAATGCGGCGTTTCTAATTCAATGACTTACGCGTTGCTTTATAACGCTGTGCCGGTGCAAATGATATGCCCGGGGAAAAATATTCGGAGCGTGTAGGAACTTTCTTTATTTTTTATTTCAGCTTGGCCATTCCCTGCCGATAGTGTCTGTGTACCTCACCTCACCCTGACCTGTATGCCGTGCCTTTCAGGGATAAAACCGTTTTAATGGCAGTTGTTGGAGAATTTAATGAGTAGCTGGTTTGCAAACATCAGCGTGAATATGAAACTGGCTCTTGGCTTCGGTCTGGTACTTGTTTTCACAGCCATTCTTGCACTGACTGGCTGGACCAGCATGGGCGGGCTGATCAATCGCAGCAACTGGATGAGTGACATCACTTCACTCAATGCACAGTTGACCAAACTGCGCGTAACGCGCCTGCAGTACATGGTGGCCGACGGCGACGAGAAGGTTGCCGAAACCGTGCAGACCTCGCTGGACAGCTTCAAGGCGTATCAGGAAAAACTGCGGGCCTCGTTCAAAAGTCCCGAAAACCTGAAAATGCTCGATCAGTTGGGCATCGTGATCGCTGACTACCAGAAGTCCCTCAACAACATGCGCAGTGGCTATAAGGCCAGCACCGCTGCACGCGATGAACTGACCACCCACGCGAGCAAAAGCCTCGCGGTGTTCGAGCAGCTCGTGACTGAAGTCAGAAACATGGACCCGGCTGACGCCAACCGATTCGAGCAGTACCGACTCGTCACCGATGCCAAAGATGACTTGAGAGTCGCGCGCTATGAAGTGCGCGGCTACACCACCAATGCCACGCCCGAGACCGAGCAGGCAGCTGTTTCGAAACTGGATTCGGCCATCAAGGATCTGGACGCGCTCAAGACGACCTTCAGCGGCACTCAGGCCGATCAGCTCAGGCAGTTGGAAACCTCGTTGATGGCCTATCGGACGACCTTGCAAAACTTCAAGGCGGCAACGGGCACGATTGTCCAGGCGCGCAAAGAAATGACCACGCAAGGGCAGGATATCGTCAAGATCAGCGAGGACATGTACAAGCTGCAACTGGATCGCCGCGATCAGGAAAGCGCACAGGCGCGTACCACGCAGATCGTCTGCACATTGCTGGCTATGATTCTGGGCATCATTGCCGCAGTGATCATCACCCGGCAGATTACCCGTCCCCTGCAGGAAACCCTGGCGGTGGTCGACCGCATTGCCTCCGGTGACCTGACCCAGACCCTGGCCGTGACACGTCGCGATGAGCTCGGCGTTCTGCAGCAAGGCATCCAGCGCATGGGCAGCACCCTGCGCGAGCTGATTGGCGGTATTCGCGACAGCGTCGTACAGATCGCCAGTGCCGCCGAAGAACTATCGGCGGTTACCGAACAGACCAGCGCTGGCGTCAATAGCCAGAAAGTCGAAACCGATCAGGTCGCCACCGCCATGCACGAGATGTCGGCGACGGTTGCAGAAGTGGCGCGCAACGCCGAACAGGCCTCGCAGGCCGCTTCCAACGCCGACCGCGAAGCGCGTGACGGTGACAAGGTGGTGGGTGAAGCGATCGCCCAGATCGAGCGTCTGGCCAACGAAGTGGGTCGCTCCGCCGATGCCATGACTCAGCTAGAGCAGGAAAGCGACAAGATCGGCAAGGTCATGGACGTCATCAAGGCGGTGGCCGAACAGACCAACCTGCTGGCGCTCAACGCCGCCATCGAAGCGGCCCGTGCGGGTGAAGCCGGACGTGGTTTTGCGGTGGTTGCCGACGAAGTTCGCGGCCTGGCACAACGTACGCAGCAATCCACCGTGGAGATCGAAACACTGGTCGCTGCGTTGCAGAGCGGTACGCGTCAGGTGTCCAGCATCATGCTCAACAGCCGCGAACTGACCGTCAGCAGCGTAACCCTTAGCCGTAAGGCTGGCACGTCACTGGGCAGCATCACGCAAACGGTGTCGAGCATTCAGGCGATGAACCAGCAGATTGCCGCCGCCGCTGAAGAGCAAAGCGCGGTCGCTGAGGAAATCAGCCGCAGCATCGTCAACGTGCGCGATGTGTCCGAGCAGACCGCTTCGGCCAGCGAAGAAACCGCTGCGTCCAGCGTCGAGCTGGCGCGCCTGGGCGGGCAGTTGCAGACGATGGTCAGCCACTTCCGGATCTGACCACCCTGCGTTGACATCAAGCCCGGTCTTTACCGGGCTTGATTGTTTCTGCACTCCTGACAGTCACGCCTGTGGCGGCTGGCCGTTGGACGCCGACAGGCCACCGTCTACCGGCAGGTTGACGCCGGTCACGAAGCGCGCGTCGTCGCTGGCCAGGAAGGCGATCACGTCGCCGACGTCTTCGGCTTCGCCCGGGCGACCCAGTGGGATGCGCTCCATGAATTTGGCCATCAATGCTTTGTCACCCAGCATATCTTCGGTCAGCTCGCTGCGGGTCAGCGAGGGGCAGACGGCATTCACGCGTACGCCGTCAGCGCCATGGTCCATGGCCAGCGAACGGGTGAAGTTGGTGATCGCGCCCTTGGCCGCGTTATAGAAGCTCATGCCCCAGTCGCCGCCCAGACCGGACACCGACGAGACGTTGATGATGTTGCCTTTGCTGGCGATCAGTGCCGGCATGGCGGTGCGGGTGCAATAGAACACGCCGTCCAGGTCCACGGACATCAGCTCTTTCCAGTCCTCTATGCCCAGCTCGGTCACTTTGCCGGACTTGACGATGCCGGCATTGTTGACCAGCACATCCAGGCGCCCGAAGCGGGTCGCCACTTCCTTGAACAGCGCTTCCACGTCGCTCGGGTCGGCCACATCCGTGGCTCTGATCAAGTGCCCTTCGCCCTTCAGTTGCGCGGCTACTTTGGCCAACTTGTCGTGATTGCGGCCGACCAGCACGACACTTGCGCCTTCCTCGGCAAAACGTTTGGAGGTCGCCTCGCCGATTCCGGAACCGGCACCTGTGACGACGATGACTTTCTGGGTGAAACGATTCATTCGGCAGTCTCCAAAAAATGAACGGGATTATCGGGTGGACTGCACACCCGCCCGCAGCGTTCACTCGCATTTAATTTTGCTTTCAAGAGCGCTGTAAATGGCCGGTGAATCGTTAAACCTCGACCATGGGTGCGTTGACAACGCGGCGACGGTCTGCAAATAATCCCCGAAGTTGTACGACAACCTATAACGCCAAAAAATAAAAACAACACCGAGGCCAGTCCATCATGAACATTCACGCCGCGCCTGCCCGCCCGATCAGCAAAGGCTCAATCAACGAAGCCTTGATCAGTGACACCTCGTTTACTGAAAACTCGCACTGCCAGACACCCTTCTCGATTCACAACATTCGCTGAAACACAGCGAACGGTACTCGGCCGCCTGCAGGTCGAGGCCATGCCTGGCGACAGGCATCACGTAATCCTCGAAGGTGTCGGCCGCCGCTCGCGCGCGGCCAGGAAAGGGGACGGTTTCACTAAACAAGGGAGCACAACAATAATGACATCTCACACTACCCGCTCACGCATCCTGCTGGGCGTCGGCGGCATGACGCTGATTTTCCCGATGCTCGGCATGGCCGAGGGTTTCGTCGACGACACCAAGGCCACGCTCAACCTGCGTAATGCCTACTTCAACCGCAACTTCACCAACCCGGCTTTCCCGAACAGTGCGGCCCCACAGAACAAGGCCGAGGAATGGACGCAAAGCTTCATTCTCGACGCCAAGTCGGGCTTCACCCAGGGTGTGGTGGGTTTCGGGGTTGACGTGCTGGGCCTGTATTCGCTCAAGCTCGATGGCGGCAAGGGTACGGGTGGCACTCAGTTGCTGCCGATCCACAGCGACGGTCGTCCAGCCGATGATTTCGGGCGTCTGGGCGTGGCGGGCAAGGCGCGGATTTCCAAGACCGAACTGAAGGTCGGCGAGTGGATGCCGGTGCTGCCGATCCTGCGCTCCGATGACGGTCGTTCGTTGCCGCAGACGTTCCGCGGCGGCCAGGTCACCTCCAAGGAGATCGATGGCCTGACGCTGTACGGCGGGCAATTTCGCGGCAACAGCCCGCGCAACGATGCGAGCATGGAAGACATGTCGCTGAACGGGCGAGGCGCATTCACCTCGGACCGCTTCAACTTCGGCGGCGGCGAGTACGTCTTCAACGACAAGCGCACTCAGGTAGGCGTCTGGTACTCGGAACTGCAGGACATCTACCAACAGCAATTCTTCAACCTGCTGCACAGCCAGCCGCTCGGCGATTGGACGCTGGGCGCGAACCTGGGTTACTTCATCGGCAAGGAAGACGGCAACAAACTGGCCGGCGATCTGGATAACAAGACGGCCTACGCGCTGCTCTCTGCCCGCTACGGCGGCAGCACCTTCTATGTCGGTCTGCAGAAGCTGACGGGCGACACGGCGTGGATGCGCGTCAACGGCACCAGTGGCGGTACGCTGGCCAACGACAGTTACAACTCCAGCTACGACAACGCCAAAGAGAAATCCTGGCAGCTGCGTCATGACTACAACTTCGCGACGCTGGGCGTACCCGGTCTGACCCTGATGAACCGCTACATCAGCGGCGACAATGTACACACCGGCAACATCACTGACGGCAAGGAGTGGGGGCGGGAGTCTGAACTGGCCTATACCGTACAAAGCGGTGCATTGAAGAATCTGAACGTCAAATGGCGCAACTCCAGCCTGCGTCGTGATTTCAGCACCAACGAATTCGACGAGAACCGTGTGTTCGTCAGCTACCCTATTTCGTTGCTCTGAAACCGGTGGCAGAGCCTGTCGGCAGCGGCAGGTTTTGCCTTGTTACAAATGTATCCGGCCAAGTGCGTGCCCAGCCCGTTTTTAGACCTTGGCCGCGTTGACAATCAGCGTATGCGGTGCCGATAATCCGGCAAGTCATACGACAACAGATGACAAAAATAACAATCGGGACTTCTCTCATGGCATCGGCTCATACCACTCAAACTCCCTTCAATCGCCTCCTGCTGACCGGCGCGGCAGGTGGCCTGGGCAAGGTATTGCGCGAAACACTGCGCCCTTACACCAACGTGCTGCGGCTTTCCGACATTGCCGAAATGGCGCCCGCTGTCGACGACCGTGAAGAAGTTCAGGTCTGCGACCTGGCCGACAAGGATGCCGTACACCAGTTGGTAGAAGGCGTCGACGCGATCGTGCATTTCGGCGGTGTATCGGTCGAGCGACCGTTCGAGGAGATCCTCGGCGCCAATATCTGCGGCGTGTTCCACATCTACGAAGCCGCCCGCCGGCACGGCGTGAAACGCGTGATCTTCGCCAGCTCCAACCACGTGATCGGTTTCTATAAGCAGACCGAGACCATCGACGCGCACTCCCCTCGCCGCCCGGACAGCTACTACGGTCTGTCCAAGTCCTACGGCGAAGACATGGCCAGCTTCTACTTCGATCGCTACGGCATCGAAACCGTGAGCATCCGCATTGGCTCGTCGTTTGCCGAACCGCAAAACCGCCGAATGATGAGCACCTGGCTGAGCTTTGCTGACCTGACCCAGTTGATCGAGCGCTCGCTGTACACGCCAGACGTGGGCCATACCGTGGTCTACGGCGTCTCGGACAACAAGACCGTCTGGTGGGACAACCGCCTGGCCAGCAAACTGGACTACACCCCGAAAGACAGCTCGGAAGTTTTTCGCGAGAAGGTCGAAGCCCAGCCGCTGCCGGCAGCCGATGACCCGGCAATGCTGTACCAGGGCGGAGCCTTTGTGGCGTCAGGACCGTTCGGCGACCAATAAGCAGCGCTTTCCTCTCGCAGCACTCTGGAGACACGAACCGTCATGGATGCCGAACTGATTGTCGATGCACAGAACGCCACCGGCGAAAGCCCGGTCTGGAGCGTGCGTGACCAAGCGTTGTACTGGGTGGATATTCCCAAGGGCGAGTTGCATCGCTGGGATTTCAAGCAGAACAGCACACGCAGTTGGAAAGCGCCGCAAATGCTTGCCTGTATCGCCGCCGATAGCCGGGGCGGCTGGGTGGCGGGGATGGAGAACGGAATCTTTCATTTGCAGCCCTGCGAAGACGGCAGCCTGATCAGCACGCTTCTGGCCAGCGTCGAACACGCGCAGGCTGGCATGCGCTTCAACGATGGCCGCTGCGACCGACAGGGTCGTTTCTGGGCAGGCACCATGTTCATGGACATGGCCGCCGGTGCGAGGGTGGGGGCGTTATATCGCTACAGCGCCAGCCAGACCACGCTGGACGCGCAGCTCAAGGATTTCATCGTCCCCAACGGCCTGGCGTTCAGCCCCGACGGCAAGACCATGTACCTGTCCGACTCGCACCCCAGCGTGCAGCAGATCTGGGCGTTCGATTACGACACTGACAGCGGCACGCCGCGCAATCGCCGCCTGTTCGTCGACATGAACCAATACCTGGGTCGTCCCGACGGCGCGGCGATCGACACCGATGGCTGCTACTGGATCTGTGGCAACGACGAAGGCCTGGTTCATCGCTTCACCCCCGCCGGCAAACTCGACCACTCTCTGGTCGTGCCGGTGAAAAAGCCAGCCATGTGCGCCTTTGGCGGCCCTAACCTGGACACCCTGTTCGTGACGTCCATTCGCCCGGGTGGCGATATTGGCGATCAGCCACTGGCCGGTGGCGTGTTCGCACTGCGACCTGGCGTCCAGGGCCTGGAGGAACCCACATTTCAAGGCTGACAGCGCCCTACCGAAAATCCCGTAGCTCGACCAAAAATAACAAAATCGGAGATATCCATGGATTTCAAACGCAAGCTTCTCATCGCAGCACTTCCGCTGGCCTTCTGTGTGTCAGGCATGGCCCACGCTGACATCAAAATCAAATTCGCCGAGGTTCATCCCGCTGGCTATGCGCCGGTCGTGGCAGAACAGAAAATGGGCAAGAAACTCGAAGATCAATCCAAAGGCGAGATCAGTTTCAAGATGTACGCGGGCGGTGTGCTTGGCTCCGAGAAGGAAGTCGTTGAGCAGGTGCAGAGCGGCGCCGTGCAGATGACCCGCGTCAGCCTCGGCATCGTTGGCCCTGTAGTGCCGGACGTCAACGTCTTCAACCTGCCGTTCGTGTTCCGTGATCAGGCGCACATGCGCACCATCATCGATGGCGAGATCGGTCAGGAAATCCTCGACAAGATCACCAACTCCGAATTCAACATGGTCGCCCTGGCCTGGATGGATGGCGGCACCCGCAACCTGTACACCAAGAAGCCGGTACGCCAGATTTCCGACCTCAAAGGCATGAAAATCCGCGTTCAGGGCAACCCGGTGTTCATCGAAACCATTAACGACATGGGCGGCAACGGCATCGCCATGGCCACCGGCGAGATCTTCAGCGCCCTGCAGACCGGCGTCATTGACGGTGCGGAAAACAACCCGCCGACGTATTTCCAGCACAACCACTACCAGAACGCCAAGTTCTTCACCATGACCGAACACCTGATTCTGCCCGAGCCCATCGTGATGTCGAAAACCACGTGGCAAAAGCTCAATCCCGAGCAGCAGGCGCTGGTGAAAAAGCTGGCGCGTGAAGCGCAGATGGAAGAACGCGTGCTGTGGGACAAGTCGTCGGCCGAAGCCGAGACCAAGCTCAAGGCTGCTGGTGTCGAATTCATCACGCTGACGCCTGAGCAGAAGAAAGCCTTCTACGACGCGACCCAGCCGGTACGCGACAAATTCCGCGCGCCTTACAAGGATCTGATCAGCCGCATCGAAGCGGTCCAGACCAATCCTGCACTGGCGGCGAGCCCCCCCCAAGCGGCCCAATAAGCCTGTCCCGATCAAGCAGCGGGAACGAGCACCAGCTCGTTCGCCGCAGCAGTGGTGAGCCTTATGAAAAATACGCTATTGCGCATCAACGATACGCTTTACCGGGTCTGCATCGGCATTGCCGGTCTGTCGGTGTTGATCATGACCCTGATCATCCCCTGGGGCATCTTTGCCCGCTACATACTCGGCAGCGGCTCCAGCTGGCCGGAACCCACCGCCATCCTGCTGATGGTGGTGTTTACCTTCTTCGGCGCCGCCGCCAGTTACCGGGCCGGTGCGCACATGGCCGTGTCGATGGCCGTGGACCGCATGCCGCAACAGGTGCGCAGAGTTGCCGGCGTGGTGGTGCAGATTCTGATGGCGATCGTCGCCCTGTTCATGATCTTCAAGGGCTTCAAGCTGTGCGCCACCACCTGGAATCAATTCGTCGGCGAACTGCCGTTTCTGCGTGTCGGTATCTCTTATCTGCCGATTCCCCTCGGCGGCCTCGTAACCCTGGTCTTCGTCCTGGAAAGGTTGTTGCTGGGTGACCAGAGCCATCGCGCGGTCATGCGTTTCGACGTCATTGAAGAAAGCGAAGGTGCCGCATAAATGGACGCTTTTATACTGTTGGGCAGCTTTATCGCGTTGATCCTGATCGGCATGCCGGTGGCCTACGCGCTGGGCCTTTCAGCCCTGATCGGTGCCTGGTGGATCGACATCCCGGCCGATGCACTGATGATCCAGATTGCGGGTGGCGTGAACAAATTCTCGCTGTTGGCGATTCCGTTCTTCGTGCTGGCCGGAGCGATCATGGCCGAAGGCGGCATGTCGCGACGCCTGGTCGCCTTTGCCGCGGTGCTAGTGGGCTTCGTGCGTGGCGGCCTGTCGCTGGTCAATATCGTGGCTTCGACCTTCTTCGGCGCGATTTCGGGTTCCTCGGTGGCCGACACGGCCTCGGTGGGCTCGGTGCTGATCCCGGAAATGGAACGCAACGGCTACCCGCGGGACTTCTCGACGGCGGTGACCGTCAGCGGCTCGGTGCAGGCGCTGCTGACGCCACCCAGTCACAACTCGGTGCTCTATTCGCTGGCGGCAGGCGGCACGGTGTCGATCGCGTCGCTGTTCATGGCCGGGATCCTCCCGGGCCTGCTGCTCAGCGCTGTGATGATGGGCCTGTGCATGATCTTCGCGCGCAAGCGCAATTACCCCAAGGGTGAAGTTATCCCACTGCGCCAGGCACTGAAAATTGCCGGTGAAGCGCTTTGGGGCATGATGGCCATGGTCATTATTCTCGGCGGCATTCTGTCGGGGATTTTCACGGCCACCGAGTCGGCAGCCATTGCCGTGCTCTGGGCGTTCTTCGTCACCATGTTCATCTACCGCGATTACAAATGGCGCGATCTGCCCAAACTGATGCACCGGGCGGCACGCACCATTTCCATCGTGATGATCCTGATCGGTTTTGCCGCCAGCTTCGGTTACATCCTGACGCTGATGGAAATCCCGATGAAGATCACCACCGCGTTCCTGACCCTGTCGGACAACCGCTACGTGATCCTGATGTGCATCAACGTGATGTTGCTGCTGCTCGGCACGGTCATGGACATGGCGCCGCTGATTCTGATCCTGACCCCGATTCTGTTGCCGGTCATCGTTGGCGTCGGTATCGATCCAGTGCACTTTGGCATGATCATGCTGGTCAATCTGGGGATCGGGCTGATTACCCCGCCAGTGGGCGCGGTGCTGTTTGTCGGTGCCGCAGTGGGTAAAGTCACCATCGAAGCCACGGTAAAAGCACTGGTGCCGTTCTATGTCGCGCTGTTCTTGGTGCTGATGCTGGTGACCTACATTCCTGCCATCTCGTTGTGGCTGCCGAGCGTCGTGCTCTGACGTCTCCCGTTGCAAGGCTGCCGGAGCGCTTGAAAGCGCTCCGGCATGCACCTCTGTTATCCAGCCAAGGAGGCTGGTTTGCGTATGTCCGCCCCTACCCTGTTTCCGCGCCACATCGCCGTGCTGATCCTCGCGCTGCTGGCCTGTTCGTTTGCCGGCAACCACATCGCGGCACGCATTGCCTTCGATCATGACACCGGCCTGCTGCTGGCTATTCTCTGTCGCTCCGGTGTGACCTTGCTGGTGCTGACCAGTCTGGTGCTCTGGCAGCGTGAAAGGCTCAGTCTGCCCGCCAGCACCTGGCGCTGGCAGCTGCTTCTGGGGCTGCTGATCGCCACTCAGAGCTTTTGCATCTACTCGGCGGTGGCGCGTATTCCGGTGGCTCTGGCCTTGCTGGTGGTCAATGTCTCGCCGATCCTGCTGGCGTTACTGACCTGGGCGCTGGGCGGTGCCCGGCCGACGCGGCGTGCCGCAGGCCTGATGGGCCTGATTCTGTTTGGCCTGACGCTGGCGCTGGACGTGCCACAGCGCCTGTCGAACCCCGGCAGCAGCGAGCCGCAATGGCTGGAGGGTATCGCCTACGCGTCTACCGCTGCGGTGGTGTTCGCCTTTGCGCTGTGGATTACCGATAACAAACTGGCGGGCATGCGCGGCAGCGTACGCAGCATGCTGACCATGGCCGTGGTGTTCGTCGTCGCGGCCATCGCCGGCAGCAGCGGCGTGCTGCCCGGCGGCGTGGGTCTGCCGACGAGTTCTGTCGGCTGGACCGCACTGGCCAGCCTGGTGGTTTTGTACGGGCTGGGTTTCTCGCTGCTGTTCATCTGCATGGCACGGCTGGACATCGCCCGCAACGCGCCAGTGATGAACATCGAACCGGTAGCGAGCCTGCTGTTTGGCTGGCTGATTCTCGATCAATTGCTCAGCAGCGGTCAGGTGGTCGGCGGGCTGATCGTCGTCAGCGGTATCGTGCTGCTGACCTGGCGTCGCGCCCAGTCGCCTGACTCTCAATCATCCAGAAAGGCTTTGAAGCATGTCCACGAACGTACTGACCCTTGAAGATGGCCTGACCCGTCTGACACTGGCCCCCGACATCGGCGGCAGTATCGTCAACTGGACCGTCCTGGCCAGCGGGCAACCGCTGCTGCGCCCGAGTGACGAACAGGCTCTGGCGGCCGGGACGCCCCGTCGGCTGGCCTGCTATCCGCTGGCGCCGTGGTCGAACCGGATCGGCAACGGCGGTTTCGAGACACCAGACGGCTGGCTGGCCCTGGAGCCAAACAGCGCCAACGACCCGCTGCCGATCCATGGCAGCGCCTGGCAGCAAACATGGACCGTCATCGAACAGAGCGCAGAGCAGGTCTGCCTGCAACTCGACAGCCAGACGCCATTCGCCTACCGCGCGCACCTGCGCTACACCCTGCGCGAGGGCACGCTGAGCATTGAACTGACCACCACCCATCAGGACAGCCGCGCCGTCTGGCACGGGCTGGGCCTGCACCCGTACTTGCCGCGCACGGCCCACACTCGCTTGCAGGCCAAGGCTGCGCAGGTCTGGCTGTGCGACGAAGCCGGTTTGCCCAGCGCCTTGCAGGACCTGCCCGCCGAGTGGGACTTCCGGCACGGCAACACGCTGCCCGAGACACGTCTGGACAACGGTTTCACCGGCTGGGATGGCCAGAGCATCATCAGCCAGCCGGATCTGGGCTACGAATTGCACTGCCAGGCCGCCGGCAGCGAATACTTTCTAGTGTTTTGCCCGCCGGGGCTGGATTTCTTTTGCTTCGAGCCGGTCAGCCACCCGGTCAACGCCCATCATTTGCCAGGACGGCCGGGGTTGAAGCTGTTGCGGGAGGGGGAATCAGTGACGCTGGAGTTCAGTCTTCGTTACAAAGACCTGAAGCGGGGGTCATGAATAAGTGTACTGGTGCCTCATTTCAAGTTACAGAACGGGCCGGGATATCCCGTTGACATATCCCCAAAAAAACATATTCTTATTCATCCGATACATCAGCCAAGGATGAATCACGCATGGAACAATCCACAGTCTTCAAAAGCAATCGAAGCCAGGCTGTCCGACTGCCAAAAGCGGTGGCCTTGCCAGACGACGTGAAACGTGTCGATGTCGTAGCCGTGGGCAGAACCCGCATTATTTCCCCTGCCGGTGAAATGTGGAACAGCTGGTTCGATGGTGAAAGTGTCAGTGATGATTTCATGGCAGAGCGTGGACAACCAGCCGAACAGCAGCGCGAATCGCTCTGATGCTCAAGTACATGCTTGACACCAATATTTGCATTTTCACTATAAAGAACAAGCCAACTTCGGTGCGTGAAGCCTTCAACCTCCATCACGGACAGCTATGTATCAGCGCGATCACGTTGATGGAGCTTGTCTACGGCGCAGAAAAGTCTTTGAGCCCCGAAAGAAACCTTGCCGTTGTAGAGGGTTTCACAGCGCGTCTTGAAGTGCTCCCTTACGATAGCGACGCTGCGGCTCATACCGGCATGATCAGAGCCGAACTGGCTAGATCGGGCACACCGATCGGCCCGTACGATCAAATGATTGCAGGACACGCCCGCTCTCTAGGCCTGGTGGTGATCACTAATAATCAGCGTGAATTCCGACGCGTCGAGGGGCTGAGGGTAGAAGATTGGGTAAGCCAATGACCTCAACACGATAGCTGCAACGCCTCTTATGTTTTGAGCCCGTCAGCCACCCGGTGAACGCCCATCACCTGTCGAGGCATCCGGGATTGAGCCTTTTTAAGGCATGGGGGGTAGATGAGGTTGGGGGTCGGCCTGCAAGACAAGAGTTTGTAGCAGGCCTTATGCGTGCGAGCCTGGCGTCTGTCATTACGGGGTAATGACCAGCGTTGAAAGGCCGCTGACACCGGTGACACCGGTCGTAGTGCCGCAGCTGTTATTCAACGCGGCCTGAAAATTAACAAGCTCAAATGTACTCAACGCAGTGGCGTCCTTGAAACGGCCATCTGTAATTGTCCCGACACCCAGAACGGCTGTAATCAGACCGTTCACAGTATTGAAACTCGTATTGAACGTGTAAGTGCTGGTCACCCCATCGCTCCAGGTGATGATCCATACCACATTGGACGTTTGCAGCAGTAAAGACTGACAGGATAAAGGGGCCTGAAAACTTTGTATGGACGAAGCGCTGACTACCAGGGGAAATGAAGGTAAAACACACGGTCCCCAATTGCTTGTCGTCACCACGTCGGTAGTCTTGGCGGTATTGGTCACTCCTGGCGACCAAGTTGCGGTGTGAGTTCCTACCGGACAAGTCGCCAGGTTTGCAACCTCAGCCTGTGATCGCTCTGGCGCGAAAAAAAGCCCCGTGCAAACGATGACCAATAACAACAGGCTGGCGAGTCGGACCTGCGAGAACGAAGCGTGCGTGACATGAGTATCCATGATTGTCTCCCTGACGTTGATGGTCTCCAAAAGTCAGATTAAGCAAAAAGCATTTTTCACTCTACTGTCAGAAATGACAGCTAATGGTCGTAAGGCCCGTTCTCCTGGGCTGATCGTTGCCACCCACAACCTGCGAGAATTTCAGCGCACTGATGGTCTTCGTCTGGATGACCGAGCAACTCGCTAAACACACCTTCCAAGTCCAAGGATTCTTGCACCTGAACGGATGCGCCGCTCGTCACATCCTATGATCCACCCCCCACCCCGTTACGTAACACCTCTGCATAGCGAACCAAACCCACACAATGGTGATCAGAAGGTGGATCATGCGCATAACTGCCAGTCTCAGGACCTTCTGTCACTTGTCCCCCTCTCACAGCGAATCGACAATCACCCGACTTTGGATCGATGAAGTCACCGCCGTGGCCCGCCAGAGGGACCGCGACAGCTTCATGCGCATTTACGATCACTTCGCTCCGCGCCTGTTGCGCTACCTCACCGGGCTGAATGTGCCAGAAGGTCAGGCCGAAGAGTTGGTGCAGGAGGTGCTGCTCAAACTGTGGCACAAGGCCGATTCGTTCGACCCGGCCAAGGCCAGCCTGGGGACATGGTTGTTTCGCATCGCACGCAACCTGTACATCGACAGTGTGCGCAAGGACCGTGGCTGGGTGCAGGTGCAGAACTCACTGGAACAACTCGAGCGTCTGGAGGCCCCGGTAGATCGAACACTCGATTACAGCCAGCGCCAGGAGCATCAACTCAACATCGCCATCCAGAACCTGCCCGCCGATCAGGCCCGAGTGTTGCGAATGTCGTATTTCGAAGCGCTCAGCCACCGGGAGATTTCCGAACGCCTGGGTATGCCGCTCGGCACGGTGAAGTCCTGCCTGCGCCTGGCGTTTCAAAAATTGCGCTCGCGGATAGAGGAATCATGATGGGTCCACTACATCATCCGGACGACGCCACGCTGGTCAGTTATGCCGCAGGGGCGCTGTCGCAGGTCATCTCGTTAGTCACTGCCGCGCATCTGGAGCGCTGCGCCGAGTGCCGGGCGCGGCTCAGGCAGGCAGAGGCGATTGGCGGTGTGTTGATGCAGCAGCACACCAGCAGTGTGGTGCCGCTCAAGGGCAGATCGGCCATGCTGGCGCGGCTTGAAGAGCAGCAAGCGGGGCTCGTGCCTGCCCTGCACTCGATGCCGGCGGCCAATCAGGACCCGGACCTGATGCCGGTCTGCATGCAGGCGCATTTTGGTCGACACCTGAGTACGTTGAAGTGGAAGACCCTGATCCCCGGCGTACAACGAGTACGCGCCGAAGGCATCGAACAGGGCAACCTGATGCTGCTGAAGATCGCCCCCGGCGTGAGCATGCCGGTCCACAGCCACGAAAGCGGCGAGATGACCATGGTCCTCAAGGGTGCGTATTACGACGTACAGGGAGAGTTCGGACTCAACGATGTGGCCGACCTGGACAGCCATATCCATCACCAGCCCATCGCCTACCCTGACCGGGAATGCATTTGCGTACTGGCCACTGAATCGAAGCTGCGTTTTCAGGGACTGCTTGCGCGGATGATGCAGCCGTTTTTCGGGATTTGAAAAACGGCCGCTGCGCCTGCGGTCAGCGCTGAACGGTGACGCCCAATGAGGCCAGCGCATCCCAGTAGCCTGGGTAGGTCTTGCCGACGCAATCAGGGTCGAGAATGCGGATGCCGGCGATCTTCAGGCCCGCCAGCGCAAAGCACATGGCGATACGATGGTCGGAGTGGGTGTCGATCAAGGCATCGACCGTAGTGCCTGCCAGCGCCGGGTTGGCGTTGACGATCAGATCGTCACCCTCTTCGACCGCCAGGCCGGGTGCGATGGCGCACAGGCCGTGGGACAGTGCCGAGATGCGGTCACACTCCTTGACCCGCAGGTTGGCGATGCCGACAAAGCGCACCGGTTGACGATTGAAGGCGGCCAGTACGGCCAGCGTCGGAATCGCGTCCTGCATCTGCGAACCGTCGATCACGGCCGGCATGTTCGGGAAGCTGGCGATGATCTGGCTGGCCAGCGCATCGGGCTGAGTGAACGCGTCGCTGGCCACGCCCAGATCGATAGCGCCCTCGGTCAGGGCCTGCGCAGCCCACAGGTAAGTGGCCGCCGAGGCATCCGGCTCGATGTGGAAATCCGTAGCGCGATAACCGCTAGCCGAGACTTTCCAGGCGGCGTCGCCGATGGCCTGAACCTCGGCACCGAACGCCTGCATGGCCGCCAGCGTGAGGTCGAGGTAGCCACGCGCGCCGATCTCGCTGCCTGTCAATGCAACTTCCACAGGCCCCTTGCCACAGGCGCCGGCCATCAGCAGTGCCGACACGTACTGGCTGGACAGGTTGCCGTCGATTTCGATACGACCGGCCTCAAGACCGCCCTTGCCCTTGATCGCCACCGGCGGGCAACCGCTGGGTGCGCTGACCTCCACGCCCATACGCTGCAAGGCATCGACCAGCGGCCCGATCGGGCGCTTGCGCATGTATTCGTCGCCATCGACCACGAAGTCGCCTTCGAAGTTGGCCAGTGCCGCGGTCAGAAAGCGTGTCGCAGTCCCGGCATTGCCGAGGAACAGCGCCTGCTGCGGCGCCTGCCAGTGCCCGCTGCTGGTGACCACGAAGGTGCTGTCATCCGGCTCGTCGACCTGCACGCCCATCAGACGCAAGGCTTCGGACATCACGCGCGTGTCGTCACTCTTCAGCGCGCCGGTCAGGCGGCTGGTGCCTTTGGCCAGTCCGGCCAGCAACAATGCGCGGTTGGTGATCGACTTGGAGCCCGGCGGGCTGACACGCCCGACCAGCGGGCGCTCGACAGGCAAAACAGTGAGGGTGGCTTGAGGTCGCATGATGTCCCTGAGCGTCAGCGGAAAAATCGCGATCCTAGCACGAGCGGGATCAAGCCCGCAGTGCCGGTTTCATTCATCGCCAAGCCCGGGCGCGGGTCAGCTTTTCGCTGAGCCCGACAGTTGCTGCAGCTTGTCATTGGCCGCCAGCAACTGATTGCGGTTGGCCGCCACGTCGGTGACGTCATAGATCACCAGACACACATGGCTGATCGCCCCGGTGGTCGAACGCAGCGGGAACAGTGTGGTGTTCTGATACATGAACTCCTCCTGCCCGGTAATCGGCTGATAATTCTTGAAACGCACCAGATACGGCCGCTGCTCCCAGATGGTGAACGCCGGCGTGCCGAGGGTCACGACATTGTCGATTTTCTTGCTGAACCACTTCGCGTTGACCTCCGGAAAAATCTCGAAAAAGGTCTTGTCGACTGCCACGTAGGGCACCACGCCGGAGCGGTTTTCCATGAAGGTATTCCAGACCGTCACGCGGTAGTTCAGGTCCAGCACCACGATGCCTACGTCAATGTTTTGCGTGACGGCCAGCAACCAATGAAGCTCGTTGATTTCAATAGCGTTGCTCATGGGTCAGCTCATCATGTAGGCGAGTTTTTTGGTAAGCAGCTCGACCGAATCTTCGGTGAACAGCATCAGCAGATCGAAATGCAGATTGTGGCCTTCCACGCTGTAACTGATTTCGACCGCCAGGGTCTTTTTCCAGCGCTGTTGATTGATGCGGATAAGCTCGTCGATGCCGCCCTGCGCACCCAGCAACTGTGGATGGCCCTGCGAAAAGGCAATGTCGATCTGTTCGGCAATGCCGCTCAGGCAGGCGCCGATCAGGATCGTGGACAGGTCGAGCAGCATCTCCATGTCGGAACTGTCGGAGTGATCACCGCCCATCAGCTGCGAGATTCCGGAGATTTCCGAGTCGTGGAAAATCAGCAACGCCTCACCTGCAATACCGCCACCGATGTAGCCCTGACACACCGCAGTCAGGCGCTGATCGCTGTGCGCATCGGCCAGCGCCATGTGCAGCTCGCCAACTTCAAGCATGTTGACGTTGGGCACCGGCAAATGAACGAACACACCCAGTACCTTGGCCAGCAACGCTGCTGCACGGCCCATGGCGACGTTGACGGTTTCGCGGAAGGCATCCTGAAAGCTGATCACCCCGCCCTTGTTGTTAAGGGCCGGCAGTGCAACCGGTGACGCCGCAGGCTTGCCCAACAGGCCAAGGCGCTCCAGTGTGCTTTTCAGTTCGTCCGGGTCGGCAGGTTTTTTCAGAAACGCCAGCGCGCCCAGCTCCATGACCCGACGCACGGCTTCGTCCTGCACGTCGCCCGACACCACAATCACCTTGGCGTCGAGGTTTTCGGCACGAATCGCCGTCAGCGTCTGGTAACCGTCCATCACCGGCATGGTCAGGTCGAGCAGGACCACCTGGCCCTGACCTTTACGAATCGCTTCCAGGCCTTCCTGCCCTTGGGTGGCCAGCGTGACCGACACATCCCAGTCTTCAGGTAGCGCGCGCAACAGCTGCTTTCGCGCCATGTTCGAGTCATCGCATATCAATAGCGCAAGCGTGGACATCGTGTGGTTCTCACTGCAGGAAAATCAGGCTGACCACGGCGGACAGCACGTATACGTTTAGTGGCACCATCGGAAGCGACTGGCATCGAGCCTATAACGCGAGATCAGTAACATTCAAACTAAACCTATAGCCTAAGTCGGTGATTTTTGGAGTTTCTGTAGTTTTATTCGCTATCCGTTGCTGTAAATCACTGTCGCGACGTCGGAAACGTGCCTATTATCAAGTGATAGATTTAATAGTAATCACTCGATAGGCAGGTGTGCCATGTCTTTGCCCATAAGCGACTACCATCCGGCCGTGCCCCGGCAGGACGATTTCTGGCAACACCTGGGAATCCCTGCACGAGGTGCGCGGCTGTACTCGGCGCTGCATGACGGCTTGCCGTATGAAGTCTTCGAACGTCTGGCGCATTACACCGACCTGAATCGCTCGACCCTGGCCGAACATCTGGGCATCGCTCCGGCGACCTTGCAGCGACGCCTCAAGGTACGCCGCTTCAATGCCGAGGAAAGCGATCGGCTGTTCCGCCTGGCGGCGGTGTACAAGGCGACGCTGGACCTGTTCGAAAACGACGCCGAAGCGACTCGTCTGTGGCTGGCCAACCCGGTCTATGGGCTGGGCAATCGCAGGCCGCTGGAAATGCTCGCGACCTCGGCCGAGGCTCAGGCAGTGCTTGACCTGATCGGCCGCCTGGAACACGGGGTCGTGGCGTGATAGCGGTCTATCGACTGGTCAAGCGCAAATGGCTGGCGCAGGCCTTCGACGGCGAAGGCGCCAAGCTCTATGGCGGACGCTGGAACAGCAAGGGCAACGCCTGCGTGTACTGCGCGGGCAGCGAGTCACTGGCCCTGCTGGAAGTGCTGGTGCACCTGAACAACGCCACTGTGGCTCAGCACTACACGATGCTTGAACTGCAGATTGCCGAGGAGCACGTCCTCAATGCGCGCCCGGACACACTGCCCCGCGACTGGCGTGAAGAACCCGCGCCACCGGCAACCGCCTCGTTCGGCGACGACTGGCTGGCCTCCGCTCAGAGCCTGGCGCTGGCAGTGCCCAGCGTGATCATCCCGCGCGAGTCCAACTACCTGCTCAACGTCCAGCACCCCGAATTCAGGGCGGTTGTGGCAACTGCCAAAGAGCTGGAGTTTGTGGTCGATCCGCGTTTGGGGTGAGTTGGCTAAAGGTCAGTCCACTGCCTGCCCCACGTGTTATCACTCATCCAGATCGGCTTGAAAGACAGCCTCAAAGTCCTGTCCACCGTAGAAAATACCCAGGATTTTTACCTGCACGGCATCCACAGCAAAGGCTATTACGGCACGCTTGCGATAATGAGTAATACGAAGCCCGGGACGTATATCCAACCTATGGCTCTGGCGGCGCTGTTGGCAGCACTCTCGCCCCATTGCATTTGGCTATTCCAGGCGTATTTGGAAGGAAAACGGGGGCATGAAGAAGATAGCTACCTATCCATCGAGCAGGACGGTAGCTATCGAGGTGAAGGGATTTCAGTGACTAGCGGCAGCCGAGGTTGTTGCAGGAACTGTTTCTGCGGACTGAGGCAACGGCATGCCCTTGGGCCATAACAGCCAGATATTACCTTTCTGCTTCATGTCGCCAGCCAGCTTGCCCGCCTCGTCGCCGGTCCCCCAGAACAGGTCGGCGCGTACTTCACCGGCAATCGCACCGCCCGTGTCCTGGGCAGCGACCGGACGCACCACGCTGCTGCCATCCGGCCGCGTCGTCGAGAGCCAGAGCAGACTGCCCAGCGGAATCACCTTGCGATCGATGGCCACGCTATAGCCGGGGGTCAGCGGCACATTCAGCGAGCCGCGCGGACCTTCGTTGCTGTCGGGGTTACGGGCAAAAAACACGTAGCTGGGATTGCTCGCCAGCAGCTCGCTGATCCGCTCCGGATGCGCCTTGGCCCAGGCCGCGATGCTGCCCATGGTCACGTCTTCCTTCTTCAACTGCCCCTGCTCTACCAGCCAGCGACCAATCGCGCGATACGGACGACCGTTCTGATCGGCATAGCCCAGACGCAGCTGCGAGCCATCTTCCAGACTCACGCGCCCCGAGCCCTGAATCTGCAGGAACTGCAGATCCATCGGGTCGGTCAGCCAAGCAATCACCGGCGCGTTCAAGCCTTGCGCGCTGATCGTCGCAGCGTCGTCGTAAGGCTTGAGCACCCGCCCCTCAAGCCGACCGCGCAGACGCTTGCCTTTGAGCTCGGGGTAAATGCTGTCCAGATTGACCACGATCAGATCGTCCGGAATGCCATACACCGGCACATTGGCCGTGGCGGTCTGCGTCAGGCTGCCCGGATAAACAGGCTCGTAGTAGCCGGTGATCAAACCATCGGCACTGCCCCCGTCGGCGCGCAGGCTGTAGACCTGCAGCTGCTCCTGCAAAAAGGTGCGGATCTGCGCAACATCAGGCGCAGCCGCAAGACTCGCAGCCGCCGCACACGTTGGCCCCCACACCGCATCAGATTTCAAACGCACACACGCACTGCGCCAAGAGGCAAAACCGGCCTGCAAATCCGCGTCGGACACCGCAGGCAGCGCGTCCCAGCCAGCCTGGCTATACGTGGTGTGCGGCGGCGCAGGCGGCGTCACCGGCTTGTCGGACTTATCGGACTTATCGGACTTGTCACACGCGGTCAGCAACGCAGCCAGTGGCAAAACCAGCGCCAGACCCCGCAACCATGGCTTGAAAGAGAGCATCATCAGTAGCACCAATCCGTTTACAGCCCGCAGCAGGCTGGTGGGTGAAAGGCGTCATTGTGGCTGAAGCGGGCAGAGGGGCCTAGGGTTTGTCTGAAAAGTCGACCTGGATGATGTGGAGACGCGGCGTAAGAGAAAGATGGAGTCGAGCAAGTCAGCGCTCATGAGTGGTACGCGTTGGGCCGGTGCTGCACGGCCCCGACTTCGTACCTGATAACAAACAGGCTGCATTCCGAGGGTCTTTTAAAAGACTTCAGTAGACTGCTGCCATGCTGAAAGCGTCTATGTACTCGCCATCTCGATAGGCGAATTTTCTGTGCGTGCCCTCTATGACAAAGCCATTCTTTTCGTACAGTGCGATAGCAGGCTTGTTATCGACGAAAACAGTAAGCTCCAGGCGCTTTAAATTCATCCATCGAGAGGCAGTGGCGGTGAGCTCGTTCAATAACAAGTCACCAATACCCTGGCGATGATGACTGTCTGCAACCCCCATCCAGAAATCAGCTACATGCTGCCTGCGCCCCTGAAAACGATAGAGCATGGCGCAGCCGACAACCATGCCATCGCACTCGGCAACGAGGGACAGCCCAGAAGCACCTCGACTTTCGACAAGCTTTTTTACGTCGCTGGTTGACTGGTGCGGCATACGAAGCGTCCACCAACGGAATACCGGTTGTTCAAACATAACAGCCAGCGAAGACCAGTCACTGTCTGCCATGGCACGGACGATCAAGCTCATTTCAGCCCCCTCACTAACGCTGCCCTGCCCTTTCGGCTACCTATCTGCTTACTGTCAAGGCTTACCCGGATGCGGTTCCGGGTAGTCGCGATTGATGTCGATGGGCTTGGCGTACGGCCCATCCCAAAGCTGCTCGTGCAGTTGGCCGATGCGTTTGGCCATCGAGCCGTCGTGCATCACCACTTCAAGATTGCGCGAGTTGTCGAGGTAGCCGCCCAGCCAGTTGCTAGTGCCTACCCAGGCAACCTGATCATCAATATCCATGGTCTTGCTGTGGATCACGCGTGCATAGGGGATAAAACCCTGAGCCGCCATCGGCAATGTGACGATGCGCACCTGCACGTTGGGCACCAGGGCCAGACTCTTGAGGTAGGCGACTTCGGGCATACCGGTGTTCCAGTCGGACACCATGAGTTTGATCGAAACGCCGCGGGCGGCTGCGCTGCGCAGGGCATTATCGATGACCGCATAGTAAGGCCGGGTTTTGTCGGGCCCGTAGGACAGGGGCGCGTAGTCCAGCAACTGGACACGAACCTCGCTTTTGGCTTGCGCCAGCAAACGGGGCAGTTCGGTCTGGGAGTCGACGACCCCCGGCGGGTTATAGCGCTGCGGACTGGCGATCAGGTAATTGCCGTTGGGCAAAGTGCTATCGACCGGGCGCGGTACAGGAACCGGTTTGCCCTCGGTAATGGCCGCCTGGGCAAGCCAGTCCTGATCGAATATGGCCTGCGTCTGGCGTACGACGGTCGGCTCGTCAATGCGCAGGCCGGTTTCATGGATATGCTCCAGCGAGCGCCAATCGAAGTTCTGACTGCCGATGAACGCCTGTCGGCCATCCACGACCAGGAATTTGGCGTGAATGATGCCGCTGCCCGTGAGCTTTGCGTAGGGCAGTACGCGCAAGGTGAGGTTGGGGATGGCGCGCAGTCGCTCAAGGGTCTGCGGGTCGGAAAGTTTCAGGCCTTTTTCTTCCAGCAGAAACCGGATTTTCACTCCGCGCTGCCCGGCTGCCGTCAGGCTTTCAAGCACCTTGTCCATGACCGAGCCTGCGTGGTCGGCGACATAGAACTGTTCGATGTCGATACGCTGGCGAGCCCCGTCAAACAGCTCGCGCCAGACCTCGCCAGGCGCTCGCAGGTCAGGCGTCTGCAGGTCAGACCCGACCGGCACGGTGTGTACCAGTTCGAAACCCGGGATGGCGAAGTCTGCTTGCGCGCACGAACTGCCCAGCAGTAACGCTGCGATCACGGCGCGGTAGCTCAGGGACAGTCGACGATACGAAGGGTAAAAGGGCATTGCGAGCCTCATCGCCAGACACAGACAAGATGGCGCATGCCAGAGCACGCGCCGTTAAGTGGATCAGGCCGTCCGGTATTTCGGTTGGGCCGACGCAACCGGATGCTCGGCCTCGTCATGCACACGTGCTCCGCTGGAAGCGCGGATCAGCAGGATCTTGAGTTGGTCGTTGATACGTTCCAGGCTGTCCTGAAAGTAGTTGTGAAAGACCACGCAGAACAAGGCAATGGCAATACCCAGCCCGGTCGCGAACAGCGCTGTACCGATACCGGCGGAAATCTGCCCGGGATCGGACACCCCGGCACTGGCCAGGGCCTTGAAGGTATCGATGATGCCCAGAATCGTCCCCAACAAGCCCAACAGTGGCGCAGCGGTGGTGATGGTTTCGATCAGCCAGAGGCTGCGGGCCAGCGGTGCGCGAGTGCTCAGGTACTGTGTTTCGATGACGTCATCCAGATCCCTGCGCGAGCCCTGCGCATTTTTTTGCGCAAGCACCGGCAGGACCATTTCCAGTGGCAGGCTGGTTCGCCGTGTCAGCGGCTCCGGCAGATCCTTTTCACTGTGCACCGAGGCACCGAGTGCCGTTTGCAGCGCCCGCGACTGGCGACGCACGTAGGCAAAGTAGATGCCTCGTTCGATCGCGACAAAGATCGCTATCGCGATGGCGGCGTACATCACATAGAACGTGATGTCGTGGAGCTGATTCATGTCCATGGCAAGGACCTCTGGTCAATGAAGATTAGAAATTGGCTTCAAGAGAAACGGTGACCGTACGCTCGACCCCGACGATGTAGGCCGGGTCGCCATCGCGGAAACCGCTGTAAGTGCCCGCGTTGGTTTTGGTGGTGTACACGCCGTCCAGGTATTCCTTGTCGAACAGGTTGTCGACGTTCAGGCGCAAGGTGGCGTCCTTGACGATTTTCTTGTCCACCGGAAGGTAGATCCCTGCGCCCAGATTGAAGATGGTGCGCCCCGGAATGCTTTCGTCGTTGGTCAGGTCGCCATACAGCTTGCTGGTGAGCTTGGCACCAAAGGTCCCGTAATAACTGCCGTCGTCGTAGCCGATGTTGGCGGCCAGCATGTTCTTCGGCACGTTGGTAAATTGCTTGCCACTGGTGGGCAACTCGATGGCGGCGCCGTTATTGAAGACGGTCAGGTCATCTTTCTGTTTGGCGCGGGTGTAGGTGTACGAGGTGTAGTAATTGAAATGGTGCGGCAGCAGGCCACTCCATTCCAGTTCCAGACCGCTGTTGTCGACTGCACCGGCGTTGATGTCGGCAAAGTCGCCATTGACGTCTTTTGATGACACCTGACGGTCTTTGAACTGCAGGTAGAACAGCGTGGCCGCCAGCGTCATGTCCTGTTCGGTGTAGCGCCAGCCCAGTTCGTGGTTCCAGCTGGTTTCTGGCTTGCTGTCGATGGAGCCGGTGCCCGGGTCATACAGAACGTAGTTCTGCGGCACGCGCATGTTGCGTGACAGGCTGTAGAACAACTGGTCGCGCTCATCCAGCTGGTATTTGAGGCCGACGTTCGGCAACAGCTTGTTGTAGGTCTGGTCCCGTTTTTCCGGCCGCTCGGTCAGGCTGCCGTGGTTGGTGCCTTCGCGTTCGACGTTCATGAAGGCCAGGCCGCCGACCAGCGTCCAGTCCGGGGCGAAATACCAGGTGTCCTGAGCCCAGACTTTTTGTGCAGGCGTCACGGTATAGCGGTCACGACCCTGAATCTCATTGCCATTGGCATCGACCATGTAATCCGAATCAGGCTGGATGCTTTCAGGCTTGCCATTGCTCTTCAGGCGGATGAAGGGCTGAGTCTGCGACTGACGCGCGCGTTCATACCAGTAGCCGACCTGTACGCTGTGTTCGTCGTTGACGTCCCAGTTCAACTTGGTGGTGATCCCCGGACGCCAGGTCTGGGTGCGCGAAGGACGGTAATACACGCCAGTGGTCGATGACCCGTCTGCGTTATAAGCCGCCGCCGTCGGCAGGTTGCTCAGGTCGAATACGCCGTTCTGATTCGAGCCGCGATTGAGCGCATAGGAAGAACTGTTCACGCCGCTTCCGTTACCCCAGAAATAATAGGGGATGACGGAAAGAGACAGGTTGTCGGCCAGTTTGAATTGGGTATTGAGCACGCCGGTGAACGTCTGGAACGGGTTCTGCGCCAGCTCGTAGTAGCTGGACAATTTACCGTTGCTGCCCAGCGCTGGCGTCGAAGGATAAGGGTCAAACTTGCGCCCGTTCTGCTGGAACTGACTCTTGGTGAGCTGGCTGTAACTGTTGTTGTCCTGCTCGTGGTACTTGAGGATCAGGTTGGCGGTATTGCCCGAGCCCATGTCGAAGAAGCTGTTCCACTCCACCTTGTCGGCACGCACCGCGCCATCGCCGCGCCATTTCTGACCTTCGGTGTGAGACATCGACAGCCAGTTGCTCAGCCCGTTGATTTCTCCGGTGTTGAGTCGCGCGAAGGTCTTGTAAGTGCCGTTGCTGCCCGCCACCTGCTTGACGAATGCGCCGGTTTCCTTGGTAGGCCGGATGGTGACGATACCGATGTTGCCGCCGCTGGAACCGATATGCGGGCCGTCACTTTCGGCAGAGCCTTGAGTCACGAAAATCTGATCGATGTTTTCCGGATCCCCCAGCAGGTTGGAGTACAGCGCGTAGTTGCCGGAGTCGTTGATCGGCATCCCGTCTACCGACATGCCGACCTGATCGGAGTTGAGCCCGCGCATGGTGAACTTGAAACCGGAAAGACCGGTGGCGTCTTCGCTGGAGATGTTCAGGCCCGGTGTGTACTTGAGCTTGTCGATCGCGTTACCTGTCGCGGTCTGCTTGTCGAGCGCCTCCTTGGTCACCGTGGAGCGCGCCTTGATGCTCTCCTCCTGCACCATGTAGCCACCGCCAACCGTCGCCCTGCCTTGCACACCAATGGTGCCGACGTCACTGGCACTCGAGTCGGCCATAACCATGCCGTGACTCATGCCCGCGGCGACCAACGCAAGGTGAATTCTGGAAAACTTCATCACTTTGTTCCTTGTCAGTGCTATTGCACGCTGTAGTTGAAGGTGGCGGTGAAGCGCTGTTCGTTGCGTCCACCAAAGGCTTGCTCGGGAAATGGCTTGACCTGCTTGATGCGTCGCAGGCTGTTGGCGGCTGCGCGGTTGAGCAGCATGCTGGAGGCCTGGGTCTGAATGCCGGAGTCCAGCACTCGCCCCTGGCGGTCGACCAATAACCACACCACAACCTCGCCACTCGGGCGCTCCAGTGAGGCCTGGCGGCCGGTCGGGTATTGTTTGTAACCGTCCAGTTCGCTGCGCAGCCCTTTGAGGTAGCCACCTTCCATACCCTGGGTGTCGACCTTCGGCGCTGCGGGTGGCGCAGGCGGTGACGGCGGCGCAACCGGGGCGCTGGCGATCGGCTTGCTGGGTGCCTGAACCGGCTCGGCGGGTATTGCCACTGCCGGTTTGGGCAAGGGTTTAGGCCGTGGTTCTGGCTTGATCTCCGGCTTTGGTTTTGGCTTGGGAGCGGGCTTGGGCGGCGGTGGCGCCGGCTCGGCTTCTTCGCTTTCGACTACAGGCGGCGGAGGTGGCGGCTCGTCAGGTTGTACCGCAGGCGCCTCGGGCTGCACGACGGGCTCGGGCGCAGGCGGCTCGGGCTCGATCAGCGCCAGCTCCACGGCCGACTCGTCGTAGACCGGCTCCATTTTCAGCGGACGCGTCTGCACACCGATCACGATTGCGATAAGCGCCACCAGCGCGGGCAAGCCTCCCAGCCACTGACGTACACGAAACAGGAAATACATGATCAGGATTTGCGCGTGGCGATGGAGACCGACGTGAAACCACCCAGACGCAGGGTGTCCATGATCTCGACCAGACGGGCGACTTCCACGCCTTTGTCACTGTTAACGATGATCGTGGTTTTGCTGTCGGGTTTTTCCAGCGCCTTCAAGGCAGGCACCAGGGCGTCGACCGTGGTCGCCTTGCCATCAAGCTGTAATTCGCCGTTGAGCCCCAGCGTCAGGATCGATTTGTTCTGCGGCTTGAGCTGCTGTGAACTGCTGGCACTCGGCAACTGGGTTTTCATCCCCAACGCCGGAATCACGTTCAGGCTTACCAATACGAAAAAGACCAGCAGGAACATCATCACGTCGATCATGGGGATCAGTTCGATGTGCGCCTTGCGCTTTTTAGGTTCGTCCCACGTTCTCATGCCAGCCTCTCGCTCTCTTCTTAGAGGCCGAGAATCTAGCAACCGAACGTGACCGACCGGCTTGTTTTACAAGACCGATACATGACCGTTACATGGCGGTTACCTGTACATCTCATGGCACTTAAATGATTCTTCAGGCCGTCACGGAAATGCCATAACAACGCGCCAGCGTTTGAGCATTCAACCCGACGGAAAATACGGATGAGTCGCCCGCTGCCCACTATCAGAACCTCGCGTCTGCTGCTCGCCGCGTTGCAGCCTGAACAGGCGCTTACCTTGTCACGCCTGGCCGACGAGCCGACCATTGCGGCCATGACCGCGGCACTGCCCAGCCCCTACACCCTTGAGCATGCGCAGGTATTCATCGCACAGACCCACGACCAATACGCCGCCGGTCAGACGGTGAGCCTCGGGGTTCACATCCAGGCAACCGGAGAGTTGACCGGGATCGTCTCGCTGCGCCTTTCGATGTCGCACCACAGCGGCCATCTGGGTTACTGGACAGGAACGCGATACCAAAATCAGGGTTATGCCTGCGAAGCGGCTAAAGGCTTGCTGAAGCATGGCTTCACGGACATGAACCTCAACCGCATCGCTGGCCAGTGCTTCAGCGACAACCCGGCCAGCGCCAGGGTCCTGGAGAAGTGCGGGTTATCGTATGAGGGCTGTACCAGAGAGGCATTTCTGAAAAACGGTGTGTTCAAAAACATGCTGCTGTTCAGCCTGTTGCGCTCGGAATACGCATCATCAGAGGCCACGTCATGACAGATTTCAACCCCGACCGTCGACGCATCATCACCGGAGTGGCCGGTGCAACATTGCTGTCGATCCTCAGCCCGTTTGCGCGCAGCGCGGGGGTCGATTATCCATTCACGCTCGGCGTGGCATCTGGCGATCCGTTGCCGGACGGCTTCGTGATATGGACACGTCTGGCGCCCAAGGTGATGACGCCCTCGGGCGATGGCGGGCTGAACAAACCCGTTGAGGTGCGCTGGAAGATCGCCAGCGATGCGGCCATGGTTCACGTAGTCCGCACAGGACAGGCCACCGCCCACCCGCGCCTTGCCCATTCGGTGCATGTCGAAGTGAGCGGCTTGCAGCCTGGACGTCCTTATTGGTATCAGTTCGAGAGCCTGGGGGCGCAAAGCGCTGTCGGGCAGGCCTGTACTGCACCGCTGGCAAGCGCGATGGTCTCGGCGCGGTTCGGCTTCGTGTCGTGCTCGCACTGGGAGGCCGGGTACTTCAGCGCCTATCGACACCTAGCGGCGGAGCGCCCGGACCTGGTGTTCTTCCTTGGCGACTACATCTATGAGATGAACGTGTCCGCGGAAAACCCTCGGTTCCCGCGTCACCACGCTACACCTGACCCCATGGACCTGGCGGGCTATCGCAATCGATACGCGCAGTACAAGACCGATCCCGACCTGCAAGCGCTGCATGCCTGTGCGCCGAGCGTCGCCACCTGGGACGACCACGAAGTGCAAAATGACTACGCCGCCCAGTGGTCACAGGACCCCAACGTGCCGGTGGACAGTTTCCTGCGCCGCAGGACCGCCGCTTACCAGGCCTTTTACGAACATATGCCGTTGCGCGCCAGCAGCCTGCCCAAAGGACAGGAAATGCGTATTTACCGCAACCTCGACTATGGGCGTCTGGCACGTTTTCACGTACTGGACGGTCGACAGTACCGTTCCGAGCAACCCTGCATCCAGGCCAACGGCAGCCGTCGAGGTCATGTCGCGCCCAGCGACTGCCCGGATCTGCGTGACCCGAAACGCACCATGCTCGGCTGGGAACAGGAAGCCTGGCTGGACCGCAGCTTCGCCGAGTCTCCCGGACAGTGGAATATCATTGCCCAGGATTTGCTGGTCGCGCCACTGGAACAGCGCGATCTCAAGACCCAGGCGCAGGGCCACTGGACCGACGGCTGGGACGGCTACATGACCACCCGCGAGCGCGTGCTGGCCTCCCTGCAACGCCACCAGACCCGCAACCCGGTGTTCTGGGGTGGCGATATCCATTCGTTCTGGACCACCGACCTGCACGCCGACGCGGGCAATCCGGATTCAGCCATCGTCGCCACCGAATTCGTCGGCACCTCGGTAACCTCCAGCGGACCACCGTTCGACGCCTTCAACAGCATTCTCGGCCTCAACCCACATGTGAAGTTCTTCGACAGCCGTCAACGCGGTTATGTGGCAGTGGACCTGAGCGAGCAGCACATGCAGACCCGCTTTCAAGTGGTGTCGGATGTGCTGGATCCTGCGGCGAGCGTGTCGACGCTGAAGGGTTTTGTGGTGGAGGCTGGCAAGGCGGGGGCTGTTGCGGTGTGAGGCCTGAGCATGAGCCATTGAAACGCCTGAAGCTCGCATTGACAGGCTTCAGGCGTTTGCGCCATGCAACAAGGGCACAGCAGGATTATTTCAACTGATTGGCAAACCGCCCCACGGCACCCACCACCTGTTTGGCCCCCTCCTGAATCTCGACGATCACCGCACCGGCCTCGTTGGCCAGCATCAGGCCCTGTTCCGCCTGGGTGCGGCTGTTGGCCATACCGCGTACCGCCTCATCGGCCAGCGACTGATTTTGCTGGACGACGCTGACGATTTCTTCGGTTGCAGCGCTGGTGCGGCCTGCCAGTTGGCGGACTTCGTCAGCCACCACGGCAAAGCCCCGGCCCTGCTCACCGGCACGTGCGGCCTCGATGGCGGCGTTGAGTGCCAGCAGGTTGGTTTGCTGGGCAATGCCACCAATGGTCTGCACGATGGAATTGATCAGCAATGACTGTTTGCCCAGCGCTTCAATGCCCGAGGAGGCGGACTGCATCTCTTCGGATATCTTGCGCATGGTATTTACAGTGTTTTGCACCACGTCCGCGCCGCGCTGGGCGCTGACGTCGGTCTGCTGGGAGATTTCAAACGCCACGCTGGCGGCCTGACTGACTTCTTCTTCGCGGGCCACCTGGTCGGTCACCATAGTGGCGAACTTGACCACTTTGTAGAGCCTGCCATGAGCATCGTGGACCGGGTTGTAGGTTGCTTCCAGCCAGACCTCACGCCCGTTGCTATCGATACGCTTGAAGCGTCCGGCCACGAACTCGCCACGGTTGAGCATCGCCCAGAATTCCCGGTACGACGCTTGAGAGGTTTCTGCCGGATCACAGAACATACTGTGATGCTTACCCTTGATCTGCGCCAGGCTGTAACCCATGCCGCGCAGGAACTGATCGTTGGCAGTCAGTACCTGGCCGCTCAGGTTGAACTCGATCACGGCGGTGGAGCGCAACAATGCCTGAATAAACGCAGAGTTCTCGGCAGCCGTTTCGACGATCTGGGTGATGTCCGATCCGTAGCATTGCAACTTCATCAGCCTGCCCTGCTCATCCAGCACCGGCTGCCAGAGGGCGCGAATCCAAACCAGTCGGCCATCGGCATGCAGAAAACGGTACCTGTCGATGACCGACTCACCCTTCTGCACCGCCACTTTGAGACTGCGATAGCAATCAAGCTGTTTGACGTAAGTGGGCACCAAGTGGTCCAGGTCCTTACCCAGCAATTGCTCGAGCGAGTAGCCAAGCGTATTGAGAAAGTTCTCGTTGGCGTGGACGATGTGGTGGTTGGCGTCCAGAGTCAGACAGACCATTTGCGCATCCATCCCTTTCTGCATCTGCCGGTACATGGATAACTCGGCCTTTTGTGCCTGTAATTCCTTTTTCAAGCGAGCGTTGAACATGACGGCACCCATAGTGAGGTTGTACGTATATATCGACACAAGCGTAGACGGGTTTAAGGCATTTCGTCTGATGGTGGCAGATTGAATTACAGGGCGGTTGCGACAGAAAAAACGCCCGTCTAAAGGCCATCTCGCGCATTGCTGCGAGATGTTTTCAGTGATGACAGCCCGCGGCCATTTGTCACCCAGGCCACGCCGTTAGCCACCACCGGTCGACTTTGGGCTGGTCACACGATACATTGATAGCACTAAGACATCATCCGTGATGTCCTATGTTTCTCGATGTTAATGTCCCGGTGTCACATGCTCGTTTCTGCCCTTGAACGCCCCAGCCTTGAAGATGCGCAACTCCTTGCCGAGGTCGAGCAGACGATCACTTCAGGTGTCGGCTCGTTGCGCTTCAGCCGTGTTCTTGAGAAACGCTACCAGGAAGAAACCCGGCTGCCGCGGCGCGAATTCCTGACGGCGGTAGGGATTGGCGGCTGTCTGATCTACAACCTGTTCCTGATCAGCGACTGGCTGATACTGCGGGATGTATTTTTCTATGTAGCCGTGGGCCGTCTGTGCCTGATAACGCCGATGTTTATCGCGATGTTGATGCTGGCCCAACGGGTTTCCACGCGCTGGGCGTTGGAAACCATCGCTGCATTCGCCACGGTAGCGTGCTCGCTCATGCCACTGCTGGTGATGATTCACAGCAACAGCCCTTATCAAATCTTTTATCAACTCGGCATGCTGTTGATCATGGTCTACTGCACCATGATCCAGCAACTGCCGTTGCGCCATGCCGCTGTCGCCATGTCCTGCATGCTGATCATCCAGTTGGCGACTACCTACATTGCCAGCTTCGCCGACTTTGTGATCTGGCAGGCCAACGCTGTGTTGTTCGTCTCGACCGTGGCATTGCTGCTGATGGCCTCCTACTTTCTGGAGCGGGCAGGCCGTATGAGCTACCTGTTTGCGCTTCGCGGACGCCTGCTTCAAGTGCAACTGATGGAGTTCGCGCGTACCGATGGGTTGACCCGGCTGTTCAACCGACGCTACCAGGACGAAGTGATGACATCAGTCTGGGAACACGCTCGCAATACGCCGGCGAACGTGGCCATCATCCTGCTGGACATCGACCACTTCAAATCCTACAACGACAACTACGGGCATCCGCAAGGGGATACCTGCCTCAGATTGCTCTGTCAGAAAGTCCAGCAAAGCGCGCATGAGCATGGTGCTGTGGCGTTCCGGTTCGGCGGCGAAGAGGTGCTGGTGTTGATGATCGGCAATCCCGTGCAGGCCAGAGAAGTGGCCGAGGCCCTGCAGACCTCGGTTGCCGAACTCAAGTTGCCGCACCCGGTGCTCGGCGAAAACGCGCTGGTCACCGTCAGCCTCGGCGTGGCGTGTGCGACAGCGCCTATGACCAGTGCCGAGAACCTGATTGGCGCGGCTGACAATGCCCTCTATGCAGCCAAGCGTGCCGGACGTAATTGCGTGTGCTTCGCGTGAAATGACATCCCGTAGGATCCTGCTTTACGCCATGCCCCTGCCACTTTAATCTCGGTGCACACCCAGGCTGGGAGCCATCGCATGAGCGTTCACATTGACGTCAATACCAACCCTACGGAAGAGGATCGTCTGGCGATTCTGGAACCACTGAAACGCTTCAACGCCGAGCAGGCGGGCGACGGCAAGTCCGAGAAAGTGGCGATGTTCATTCGAGATGATCAAACCCGGGAAGTCCTCGGTGGCCTACATGCTCGCATTCTTTATGAGTGGCTGTTCATCGAGCTGCTGGTCGTGCCGGAACAAGCCCGTGGGCAAGGCATGGGCTCGCGTTTGATGCAGATGGCCGAGGATCTGGCGGTTGAAAAGGGCTGCACGGGAATCTGGCTGGATACCTTCGACTTCCAGGCCCCCGATTTCTATCGCCGCCACGGTTACACCGAGTTCGGCCATATTGACGACTATCCGCCCGGCAACAAGCGCTTCTTTTTCCAGAAGCGCCTCCCGAACACAACGGCCTGAGCCTTGCGTCAGACTTTGAACTTGCCCACCAGGTTGTTGAAGGAAATCGCCAGACGCGACAGTTCCTGGCTTGAAGCACTGGTCTGATTGGCACCTGCGGCAGTCTGGGCGGAGAGATCCTGAATGTTGACCAGGTTGCGATCAACCTCACGCGCAACATGGGACTGCTCTTCAGAGGCCGTCGCTATCAGCATGTTGCGGTCGTTGATCTCGGCGACGCTCTGCGCAATGCGCTCCAGCGACTGCCCTGTGGCTTGAGCCAGGGTTTGCGTGTTGCTGGCCAGGGTGCGGCTGTTGCCCATGGCCCGCACGGCCTGATCGGCACTGGCCTGGACACTGCCGATCATGGTTTCGATTTCGCCGGTGGACGCCTGGGTTCGGGCAGCCAGCGCCCGCACTTCGTCTGCCACCACCGCAAAGCCGCGACCCTGCTCACCTGCACGCGCAGCCTCGATGGCAGCGTTGAGGGCCAGCAAATTGGTCTGCTCGGCGATCCCACGGATCACGTCCAGTACCTGCCCGATCTCACGGACGCGCCCGGCGAGCTCTTCGACCATGGTGGTCGAACTGCTGATCTCGGCACTGACGGTATTGATCGCATTCACGGCATCGCGGGCCTGATCACGACCGGCAGCCGCGTCGGTGCTGGTCTGTCGGGACGCTTCCGACGTCGACATGGCGTTACGCGCGACCTCTTCGACCGCAGCGGTCATCTCGTTCACAGCCGTAGCGGCCTGCTGAATCTCATCGTTCTGACGTATCAGACCGCGACTGCTTTCTTCAGTCACGGCATTCAGCTCTTCAGCAGCCGAGGCCAACTGGTCGGCAGCGCTGGATATTTGCCCGATCGTGCTTTTCAGGTTGTCCTGCATATCGCTCAGGGCAACCAGCATCATGCCAGCTTCGTCGTGATACTGGCTGACAATCGGCAGGGTCAGGTCACCGCTTGCAATTCGCCGGGCATTGGTCACCGCAGTGTTGATTGGCGTGCTGATGGCACGACTTATGAACAGGCCCATCACAAACGCGGCAAAGAATGACAAACCTATGCCGATGTACAGATTTCGTTGCGCAGCGTCCTGTGTCTGGTCGGAAGCTACAGCAGCCTCCCCTGCCTGACGATTATTGGAGTTGACGATGGTGCTCAGCTGATCCATGACCTTCAGGTAACCGCTGCGTACATCACCGTCGATGATCGCTCTTGCCCCTGCAATATCTCCGGACAGGGCAACACCTTTGGCTTGCTCGATGAGTGCCTGATAGCCAGGCCAGTCTCTGTCCATCTGATCACCGGCAGCGCGCTCGTCATCGTCAAGCGGCGTAGCCCGGTAGGTGGCGTAGCTTTTTTCAGCCTGAGTCCTGTTAACGGTCATGCTCGCGAGAATATCGTCCTTGACGCTTTGTGGCGCATTGCCTGCCATGGCAGCCAATAAACGATAGAGATCACGGTTCTGAGCAATGACCGAGGCCTTGACCTCGCCTGTTTTTGTAACCGACAGCAGGCTGTTGGTAAACACGTTATCAAGGCTGACGGACAAGGCACTGATGCCGCGACTACCTATTACGCCCACCCCAAGGGTGAAAAGCGCACACAGCGCAAAAGCCATAAAAAGCTTGGCGGACAGCCTTGCGTT
The DNA here is from genome assembly GCF_017833055.1 of Pseudomonas sp. PvP100. NCBI lineage: Bacteria > Pseudomonadati > Pseudomonadota > Gammaproteobacteria > Pseudomonadales > Pseudomonadaceae > Pseudomonas > Pseudomonas sp. PvP100. Next base: position 5,526,603 of record NZ_JAFIBO010000001.1, on the reverse strand, counting down.
GTAAAACCATTTCATAGCCGGATTCCTTATGAGCAAATATGGCATAACGCCATAAAAACTTTATGGAATTCTGATGCCCTCTGCATAGGTGTATATCGGCATTTTCAGCGCACTCTGCAGGCGGTTAACAAAGTCTTCATATGAGCACGGTTGAGCCGGGCGTTTCGCATTGCCTGCACTGTCCGGAAACATGCAGTCACGTGGCGTAACAAGAACTTTCCAGGCCTGTTGCGTTACCATCCCGGCCTGTGTCCCCCAGAGCCGTGAGTCAGGATGTCCGCTTCTTCCATCGAACCATTCACTTCGCTGCCGTCCATCCTTGCCGGCCCGCTGTTGCGCCGTCAGGAAGCCAGCCGCCTGGTGTTGTGGCTGGTGGGGTCTCGTCCGTTGCGCTTGACCGTGCGCCTGCGTCATGCCGCTACTGATGACGCCACTGCGGGCTTCAACGATTACGTACTCGACGACAGTCAATGTCAGGTCATCGCAATTGGGCGCCATGCGTTCATTCACCTGATCGACCTGCAACTGGACGCCGAACTGCCTCGCGACACCTGGATCGATTACGACCTGCTGGTGGACGGCGAAGGCGGTATTGCCGAATGGGCGCCGCACCTGCTGTACGAGGGCCACCGTTACCCGAACTTCGTGGTTCGCAGCAGCATCGATCATCTGCTGCATGGCTCGTGCCGCAAGCCGCACCACAGCGCGGCCGAAGGTCTGCTTTGCGTGGACCGCCTGCTGGCCGACATCCAGGAGCCGCTGCAACGTCCTGCGCTGTTGATGATGAGCGGCGATCAGATCTACGCCGACGATGTCGCCGGACCGATGCTGCGCGCCATCCATGTATTGATCGAACGGCTGGGGTTGTTCGACGAGCGACTTGACGGTGCCATCGTCGATGACAGCCCTCGTCTTTATGCGCATCCGGCCAGCTATTACCAGCGTGCAGACCTGTTGCCGGCCCTGAAAAGCAACGACACGCTGCGCGAGCGCTTCTTCGGCGGCACCAGTAAGCCGGTATTCACCAGCAGCACAGCGGATAACCATCTGGTCACCCTGGCGGAAGTCATGGCGATGTACCTGCTGGTGTGGTCACCGACGCCCTGGACCCTGATCGAACCCGGCAGGCCCCAACTGGAAGACGGGGAAGTCGAGCGCTACGCCAGGGAGCAGCACTTAGTAGAGGTGTTTGCCGAGGGCCTGGGCGGCGTAGCACGGGCGATGGCGCATCTGCCGTGCATGATGATTTTCGATGACCACGACATCACCGATGACTGGAACCTGTCGGCGAACTGGGAGCAAACGGCGTACGGCCATCCATTCTCCAAACGCATCATCGGTAACGCCCTGCTTGCCTATCTGCTGTGTCAGGGCTGGGGCAATAACCCGGATGCGCTCAACGGGCTGGTCAAACAGGCTCATGCCCTGAGCAGCGAGGCCGTGTCCAACGACAACTGGCTGGACAGCCAGGCCCAGGACCAGTTGATTGATCAGTTGTTGAAGTTTCAGCAATGGCATTACGTGCTACCGACCAGCCCGGCGCTGGTGGTACTGGATACCCGCACCCGACGCTGGCGCAGCGAGTCGAACTTCAATCACCCGTCCGGGCTGCTCGACTGGGAAGCGCTCAGTGAACTGCAGCAGGAGCTGATCGACCATAAATCGGCGATTATCGTCTCACCTGCCCCCGTTTTCGGTGTGAAGTTGATCGAGGCAATACAACGTATCTTCAGCTGGTGTGGCTATCCGTTGCTGGTCGATGCGGAGAACTGGATGGCGCACCGTGGTGCTGCCAACGTGATTCTGAACATCTTTCGCCACTCCAGGACCCCGGGCAATTATGTGATCCTGTCGGGCGATGTGCATTACTCGTTCGTCTACGAAATCCTGATCCGCCAGCGCAGCGGCGGGCCTCACATCTGGCAAATCACCAGCAGTGGCATCAAGAATGAATTCCCCCGTCGTCTACTCGACACTTTTGATCGGCTGAATCGCTGGTTATACTCTCCCCGCTCACCTCTTAACTGGTTCACCAAGCGCCGCCTGATGAAGGTTGTTCCGCGCACGCCCGAGCACAGCAAGGCCGGTGAACGCTTATGGAACTCGGCAGGTGTCGGGCAGGTACTGTTCAATGAACAGGGCCAGCCGACCCTGATCAACCAACTCAATGCCAACGGTGACGCGCCTACCTGTTTCGTCGAACCGGAAGAATACAGAGACCAGCGATCAGACGAAGAGCGTGGCTTTCTGGAAAACAACCGGGAAACAAGGGATAGTCACCGCTAAACTTATCGGCAATTGCCGGGTCGATAGTTGCTACCGGTCAGGTTGCGGCACACCCTGGCAAGCATTACTTCCTGGAGAGCGCCCCCGTGATAACCAATCAACGCATAGCCAGACTCAACGCATGGGGGGCGCATGGCTTCACCGCCACCGGCGTAGTCCTTGCGTTCCTGGCGACCATTGCCTTGTTCAACAACGAACCCAAAGCCTGCCTGTTGTGGCTGGGCGCGGCCCTGATCGTGGATGGAGTCGACGGCTCACTGGCTCGCAAGGTCAACACCACGTCGGTACTGCCGCACTTCGACGGCTCAGTGCTGGATCTGGTCATCGACTACCTGACCTACGTGTTCATCCCGGCACTGTTCATCTACCGCTATATACCGGTGCCGGATTACACGCTGCTACTGAGCATCTCGGTCATTCTGGTTTCGTCGCTGTTCTGCTTCTGCAACGTAGACATGAAAAGCAAGGACAACTACTTTCAGGGCTTCCCCGCCGCCTGGAACGTCGTTGCACTGTGCCTCTACATTCTGTCACCGGCGCCATGGCTGACGTTCATCACCATCATCGCCCTGGCGCTGCTGACCATGACCCGCATGAAGTTCCTGCACCCGTTCCGCGTGCGCCGCTTCATGCCGCTCAATATCGCGGTGACCACCGTATGGTTGCTGTCCAGCGCACTGCTGATCATCAACCATCCGCACAACGGCCCGGTGGTCATGGGGCTGTGGCTGGCGATGTCGGCGTATTTCCTGGGGATTTGTATCTGGAGAACGTCGCTGGAGTGGCTGGGTCGGCTTAAAGCCTGACCAGCAAGTCAGGCCAAAAAGCTCGCTGAACGCCTTGCGCGGTTAGCGAGCTTTTTTATGCGCGCGCTATTTGCTCTCGGCCTGCATCTCGGCAGCAGGCCGGACCTTGCCGAAGTGATGCGTTGTGTAGCAGCACAGCCCCAACCCGCCGAGGGCCAGCAGGCCGCCGACGATGCCGACATTGGCAACCCCGAGATGGCTGCTGACCACGCTGCCGAGCAGCGCGCCGCCGCCAATCCCGATATTGAAGATGCCCGAGAACAGCGCCATCGCCACATCGGTCGCATCAGGTGCCAGCGACAGCACGCGCGCCTGCAGGGTCAGGCCGAAGCACATGATCGCCATGCCCCAGATAATGGTCAGCGTGCCGAGCGTCGTGGCATCGCCGGAGAGCGGCAACAGCATCAGCAGGCACAGGGTCAGCGTCCCAATGGCGGTGATCAACAGCCCGTTCGGGAAGCGGTCGCTGAACAGGCTGAAGATGATCGAGCCCATGATCCCGGCACCGCCAAAGACCAGCAGCAGAATTGTGGTCATTTCGCCGCTGAGCTGTGACACGGTCTGGGTGAACGGTTCGATGTAGCTGTAGGCGGTGAAATGAGCGGTCACTACGATGGCGGTCAGCAGATAGATCGCCATCAGCCGCGGGCGCTTGAACAGGATCGGCAGGCTGCGCAACGAACCGGAGTTCTGACTGGGCAGTAAAGGCAGCGCGCGGACCAGCAGGAAGACTACCAGCGCAGCGATGCCGGCGATGCCCAGAAAGGTGGTCCGCCAGCCAAGGGCTTCACCCAGCACGCGGCCCAGCGGAATACCCAATACCATCGCCAACGACGTACCGGTCGCCAGCAGGCCCAGCGCCTGAACCTGCTTGCCGGGCGGTGCGATACGTACGGCCAGCGACGCCGTAACCGACCAGAACACCGCATGTGCAAACGCGATACCGACCCGGCTCACCAGCAGGATCGCAAAGCTGGGGGCGATCGCGGATAGGACGTGGCTGACCACAAACAGGCCGAACACGAACATCAGCAGCTTGCGGCGCTCGATGTTGCGCGTCGCCAGCATCATCGGCAACGACATCAGCGACACGACCCAGGCATAGATCGTGAGCATCAGCCCGACCTGGGCCGGGGTCATCTCGAAGCTCTGACCGATGTTACTCAGCAGACCGATCGGCACGAACTCGGTGGTATTGAAAATGAAGGCCGCCAAGGCCAGCGCGAATACGCCAAGCCAGCTACCTGCCTGCTCGTTTGGAGGTGAAGTTATCAAGAATCACAACGCCCTGAAAATGTTCCGACCCGAAGGCCGACCGCCACGCGTGCACACGCACGCCTGACACCTGTATGGAAAACCGCGGCTCGCTCCCCTGAAAAACCAACGCAAAAACGCTCCGCTCGACCTTCAGGATCGGGCGCAGTGTGCAAAGTGGATTATTGTGGATATGGGGAGTGAAGCCAGATGACACGAATTCTACGGACCGCCAGAGTGGATCACAACCCGTGTGCACATAACCGACTTTGCAATTGACCGCCGGTCGTCAGCCATCGAGGAAGCGCTGCCGGTCCTCGGGCGACGGCAACAGGCAGTGATCATAGCGCCCGAACAGGCGATATCGGTTGAGCGCGATACGGTTGTAGGCCCAGTCGCGTAGAAAGCGCGGAAAAATCCCCAGCACTTTGAGCAGCGGCCACGGTGCGGGCAACAGCCCCATGATGTGCAGAAAGGCGTCCGAGCGCACGAAGACCCGATTGTTGACGATAACCGCGATGGTATGAAAATCGTCGAGCGGCAGCCCGGCCCATTTCAGCAACGCCTGCCCTTGCTCCGACTGCACGGCGGCCAAGCGCAGACGCCGATGCGGATCATGGCGAATCAGAAACTTCACCACGCCATTGCACAGCTTGCAGACGCCATCGAACAGCACGACACATTCATCAGGTTTCAGATACGGGGCGGGAGTGTTCGACACGGTATTCACCTGTTCAGGAAAAACAGCCCTGGCGCGCCCGGAAACATGAACGCCCCGCCAGTCGAAGGACCGGCGAGGCGTTCAGGCTAAAGCCATTGCCCGGCAGAATCAAACCTTGCGGACGAACTCCGACTTCAGTTTCATCGCGCCGATGCCGTCGATCTTGCAATCGATGTCATGGTCGCCATCGACCAGGCGGATGTTCTTGACCTTGGTGCCGACCTTGACCACCAGCGAAGAGCCTTTGACTTTCAAGTCCTTGATCACCGTGATGGTGTCGCCGTCCTGCAGCACGTTGCCCGTTGAGTCCTTGATGACTTTCACGTCGTCGGACGCATCGGCGCCAACGGCGTCGGCAGACCATTCATGGGCGCATTCCGGGCAGATCAGCAGGCTGCCGTCTTCGTAGGTGTATTCGGAATTGCATTTCGGGCAGGACGGTAAGCTCACAATGGTTCTCGCATCGAGGAGGAGTAAAACCATGCATTATAAAGGGCTTTTCCCGTTTCAGGTGGGAAGTGACTGATCTGCCGTCATAAACCTGCTTCCGTCATTGGACAGAAGCGAAGACCTGAACTAAAAAATACAGCACTCTCTTTCCGATAACTCCCCTTCTTCCTCTCCCTACACGCCCCTGCGCTTCGCGTTGGCGGTAGCTATTGCAGCGTGCATTTACCGTCTCTTGCCACTTACTGCATCGAGCACATCACATGGGCATCCCTCATAACCCGGCACTCGGCTATCGACCCGAGATCGATGGTCTGCGCGCGCTCGCGGTCATTCCGGTCGTTCTGTTCCACGCGGGCTTGCCGCTGTTCAGCGGCGGATTCGTGGGCGTCGATATCTTCTTCGTGATCTCCGGCTATCTGATCACTTCGATCATCATCGCGGAGAAGATCAGAGGCCGGTTCTCGCTGATCAACTTTTACGAACGACGCGCGCGGCGCATCCTGCCTGCGCTGTTCGTGATGATGCTGATCTGCCTGCCTGTCGCGTGGTTGACGCTCGATCCATCTGACCTGAAGTACTTTGCCAAGAGTCTGGTGGCGGTGCCGACCTTTTCATCCAACGTGCTGTTCTGGCTGGAAAGCGGCTATTTCGACGCCACGGCAGAACTCAAACCGTTGTTGCACACCTGGACGCTCGCGGTGGAAGAACAGTACTACCTGTTCTTCCCGCTGCTCTTGATGCTGGCCTGGGGCCTGGGCCGCAAGTGGCTGATCGTGCTACTGATAGTCGCTGCCCTGGCCAGCCTGGCGCTGGCGCAACTGGGCGCCCATCAAGCCACCAGCAACGCGTTTTATCTGCTGCCGGCACGTGCCTGGGAATTGCTGGCGGGCTCGTTCATCGCCTTCTACTTTGCATGGCGACCGCGCAGCATCGGGCGCGCGAGCGTTGTCGATCAGGCGGCGACTTTACTGGGGATTTTGCTGATCGGTTATGCCGTGGTCGGTTTCGACAGCAGCACGCCCTTCCCCGGTCTTAATGCGCTGGTGCCGGTACTGGGTGCGGTGTTGATCATCGTCTTCGCCCATGGCAAGACCCGGGTGGGGAGCGCGCTGAGTTCACGTGCGCCCGTCGCGATCGGCATGCTCAGCTACAGCGCCTACCTGTGGCATCAGCCCGTCTTTGCCTTTGCCCGCCAGTACAACCTGAATGAGCCAGGCCTGCCACTCATGCTGGCGCTTACCCTTGTGTCTCTGGCGCTGGCCTGGCTGAGCTGGCGTTTCGTCGAGCAGCCGTTTCGCAAGGCCGGCACCTTCAATCGCCGTCAGTTTTTCACCACGGCAGGCGCTGCCTCGACGCTGTTTATCGCGCTGGGGCTGGTTGGCTATGTGAATAACGGCTTTCCCCAGCGCTTCGCTGTCGACCCGGAGCTGCATCAAGCATTCGCCGACCCGTTGATACGCGACAAATGCGACCAGCCTCTGGACGGCAAGAGCGGCAACGTCGATTTTTGCCTGTTCGGCCTTGCTGACAAGGAGGCAGTACCGGACATGGCGCTGTTCGGCGACAGCCATTCCGAAGCGCTGTTATCGACGTTCGACGCCGCCGCTCGGGATCAGGGCAGGACCCTCGCGCACATCGGCCTGGGCGGCTGCCTGCCCTTGCTCGGCGTGGACGTGGCTAACGGCAACTACGCTGCCGGGGTCTGCGAAGCGCTGGCCGATCGGGAATTCGAGTACGTGAAGCGGCAGCGGATCAAAAAGGTCGTGCTGGTGGCGCGCTGGACGCTGTATACAGGAGACGATTACAGCGAGAGGACGATGAGCACGTATTTCCTGACCTCGCGCGCCGATCCGGAGAAAAGTCGCGAAACCTCGCGCAGGGTATTCAGCCAGGCCCTTGAACACACGATCGAGGCCTACCGCAGTATCGGCGCCGAGGTGTTCATCATCGCGCAGGTGCCGCAGCAAATGATCAACCCTGAAAGTCTCTACTATCGCTTGGCGCGGGACGCTTCGGAAGACGATGCGCAAGCCTTGCAGCGGGTCAGCGAACTGTCGGTGCCGGTGGAAAAACACGACCTGTTGCAGCGTTTCACCCGCCAGTTGTTCCTGCGTGCCAGCCAGTCAAAACACATCAGCCTGATCACGCTGGATGACGCCTTCTGCAAGGACAGGCAATGCCTGATCGGCGACCTGCATTCGTACTACAAGGACTTCAACCACCTCAACGCCAGAGGTGCGGGGCTGCTTGCCGGCCAGATCAGCCATATTCTTGACCAGTGACAGGGTTTTATCAGGCGGCATTGTCTGTAATGCTGATGCCTGCCCAGCCTCCGAGGACCACCGCATGACCGCCGCCAGCTTCACCCCCTTCGAGGATCTGGCCAACCTGCTGATACCCCACACCCACGCAGAGAAAATCGACGACTCGCACGATGTCTCGCACTTGCTGCGTGTCTGGAAGAACGTCTGCGCCATTCGTGACCGTGAAGGCGGCGATGCCCGTGTGCTGATTGCGGCAACGCTGCTGCATGACTGCGTTTCGGTCGAGAAAGACTCGCCGTTTCGCGCCAGCGCATCGCGACTGGCGGCGACGCGGGCCAGCGAGTTGTTGACCGAGATGGGTTGGGATGAGCAGAGCATCGCCTCCGTCGCCCACGCCATCGAAGCGCACAGCTTCTCGGCGGCGATCACGCCGTTGACCCTCGAGGCCAGAATACTGCAGGACGCCGACCGTCTGGACTCGCTGGGCATGATCGGTGTGGCCCGCACCTTCTACGTGTCAGGGCGCCTCGGCAGAGCGCTCTACGACCCGAATGATCCGTATGCCAGCCAGCGCCCCTATGACGACCTGAATTTCGCCGTCGACCACTTCCACACCAAGCTGCTGCAACTGGCTGACGGTTTTCAGACCGCTACCGGCGCACAACTGGCGAAAGCCCGGCACCACCGGGTCAAGCGCTTTCTGGATGAACTGATGGAGGAAATTGCTCCCCCGCAGCCATGAGTCATTGGCTGCACATCCATCATTCAGCAGATGTCATAAAGACATCACACAATTGCCCTATAAACGGCTCTCCGAGAAGGTCCGTGTGTTTATAGGGGTTGTGTGCCGTGAAAAGATTGATGCCTCGTTTCCTACGTCGGCAAGCCACAACGACAACACTCTTGCGCCGCTTCAAAATCACCCTGCGCCTGGTCATCTGCTTTGCCATAACCTCCCTGTTGATGGTCGCGCTTGGCGCGTTCTGCCTGTTGCAGATGCAGGCGATCCGCACCCAGGGCGAGGCAGTCGAGAGCGGCGCCCTGCCCAGTATCGCCACCGCCGATGCCATCGCCATCGGCCTGGTCAAGCTGCGCAGCGAAACCACCCGTCTGATCGCCAACGCCGACGATCCGGGCGCCGTCATCAACAGCAAGATCAATGTCGAGCAACTCAGGAACGAGGTCGAGAAAGGCTTCTCGGAATACCTGGCGCGTGTCCAGTCGGGCACTGAGCATGACTCGATTGTTGCGTTGCAGGATGCCTACAAGGCCTTCATGCCCGGTTTGCAGGATCAGATCGCGCTGATCGAGCAGAACAAGCTGGACGAGGCCAGGATGCTGGCCAACACCATGCTCTCGCTGCAAGGCGACCTGATGGACATGCAGGTGCAACTGTTGCGGGAACTGAACAAACAGAGTGCGTCCGCCGCCGTAGAGGCCGCAGGTGCCAGCTACGAGCAAACACGGATCATTGCGCTGAGCGCCATTGGCCTGGTTCTGGCACTGACCCTGTTGCTGGCCTGGCGCCTGAGCGTCAGCATCATCCACCCGGTGCGGCAGGCTTTACACATCGCCAGCACCATTGCCGATGGCGACCTGAGCGAGCACCCGATACCGGACGGCAAGGACGAGACCGCGCAATTGCTGATCACCCTCGGGCGCATGCGCACCAACCTGCACAGTACGATCGACCAGATCTACGCAGCGGCGACGCAGTTGTCGCAGTCGGTTCAGGAGATGGGCAGCATCGCCGAAGCCAGTGCGCTCAATCTGCAATTGCAGAACACTGAAATCGAACAGGCCGCTGTCGCGGTCAATCAGATGAGCCAGGCGGCCATCGAAGTGGCAGGCAACGCCAGCAATACCGTGACCGAATCGGAGGCGTCGACCCGGGCGGCAGCACAAGGGCAGGACAAGCTCTCGGCAACCATTCTGTCGATCAAGGAGCTGACCGAAAATGTGCTGGATTCGTCGCATCAGGCTGAAGGGCTGGCCGAACGCACCCAGAGCATCAGCAGCATCCTCGATGTGATTCGCGCAATTGCCAATCAGACCAATTTACTGGCGCTGAACGCGGCTATCGAAGCGGCTCGTGCAGGCGAAGCCGGGCGTGGTTTTGCCGTGGTGGCCGATGAAGTCCGCTCACTGGCGCAACGCACCAGTGCATCCACCGCGGAAATCGAAGGGCTGATCAGCGGCGTGCAGCAAAGCACCCAGCAAACCGCCAGCTCGCTGCGCCATACGGCGACGCAGGCCAACCTGACGATGGAACAGGCCGCCTCGACCGGCGAAGCCCTGCAAGTGATCATTCATTCAACCGCCACCATCAACGACCGCAACCTGCTGATTGCCAGTGCCGCAGAACAGCAGGCCCAGGTGGCGACTGAAGTGGACCGCAACCTCAGCAGTATTCGCGAGCTGTCCAGCCAGACCGCTTCAGGCGCGCAGCAGACCACCGTCGCGAGTAACGCACTGTCGATGCTGGCGAATGATCTGAACCTGATGGTGCAGCGCTTCGTGTTGTGATGGGTTGAAACTCGCCAGCCAGCCTGCAACAAGAGGCTGGCTGGCGATCAACGGCTATCAGTCCTGCGGACGCAGGCGGTACTGCGGCGGCAGTTGCTCGAAGCCGCTGATGGTTACGTCGAGGCTTTTCCAGCGGCCATCCTTGATGCCGTAGATGCAGCCATGCACAGACAGGCTCTGCCCACGGTGCCAGGCGTTCTGCACAATGCTGGTGTGACCAACGTTGGCCACTTGCTGAATCACATTCAATTCACACAGGCGGTCGACGCGCTCTTCCTCGGTCGGCAGTTTGGCCAACAACTCGCGGTTTTCGTAATACAGGTCACGAATCGTGCGCAACCAGCCGTCGATCAGGCCGAACTGGCGGTCCTGCATGGACGCCCGCACGCCGCCGCAACCGTAGTGGCCTGTGACCAGAATGTGTTTGACCTTCAACACGTCCACTGCGTACTGAATCACTGACAGGCAGTTCAGGTCGGTGTGCAGTACGACGTTGGCCACGTTGCGGTGAACGAACAGATCACCCGGCAGCATGCCGACGATTTCGTTGGCCGGCACGCGTGCGTCGGAGCAACCGATCCACAGGAACTCAGGAGTTTGCTGGCGGGCCAGTTTGGCGAAGAACTCAGGATCTTCCTGCTTTATCGCATCGGCCCAGCGTGCATTGTTATCAATCAGGTCTTGTAGCTCGTTCATGCTTTGACGCCTCGATCTCGATAATGATGCCCAGCCTTGGACTGGTGTCCGATCCTTCAAGTCACGCTGTGATGCCACTCGTTGCGAATGCCTGTCGTCAACAAAAAGGAATCTTCAAAGTCATGGTCGGTCCACTTTTTACGACTACCTGAAATGAGGATTTCTCATGAACGATTCACGCCGCCCGTTTGGTGCTACTGAACCGGAACCTATCGACGATAACGAAGACCGCATGGGGTCCATGGAAACACTCGATTTCGACGAGGAAGAACCGGGCCGTATCGGCGATCTTATCCCTGAAGGCGAGCTGCAACATGAAATTCCGGATCAGCGAGTGCGCGAAGCAGGCCTCACGGGGGCTTCCACCGATGACCATCATTCGACCGACGATGATCTGTCTCCGGAAACCCTGATCCATGAAGACGGCGCCCGCTCACCGAACGAGCCAGGCGAAGACCTCCCGGCCGACCTGGATGCTACGGTCGTCGATAAAGATGACATTGGCGGTGGCAACGGCCTGGACGAAGAAGAACTGGCAATCGTCGACCCGCTGGACGGCAACACCCAGCGCTGACAGTCAGTACTACTCGAAAAGCGTGCAGGCCATGACCACTGCGTCTTCACGGCCGCCGACCGCCGGGTAGTAATCGCGACGCCGGCCTATCTCGTTGAAACCGTAGTTTTCATACAGACGATAGGCTGGGCGGTTGCTGTCACGCAGCTCCAGAAAGCATTCTCGTGCATTGAGCTGGTAAGCGCGCTTCATCAGGTGGTCGAGCAGTGACAGGCCAAGACCCCGCCCCTGATTTTCAGGTTTGACCGTAATGTTGAGCAGGTGCGCTTCGTCGATGATGACCTGAATGACGCCGTGTCCGACCTGCTGCGCGCCCTCGAACATCAACCAGATCTCATAGGACTTGAGCCCGTCGAGAAAGATGCCGCGTGTCCAAGGATGACTGAACGCCGCGTATTCGATTTTCAGCACCGCGTCCATGTCGGCTTCGGTCATGCGGCGGAAGGTTACGGCATCACTCATCGATCGATTTCCAGCGCGTCATCAGCCGACGCATGGCTTTCCAGACATCCGCCTTGCGCTCAGGCTCGTCCATCAGTAATTCAAGACCTGGCAGCGCCCAGGCCGTACCCAGACCTTCAATCTGCAGTTCACGGTGGTAAGACTCGGCATCGGCTTCACCGGCATACTTCATCGACGGCAGACCGATCAGCCACAGGCAGGCACAAGGCTCGTCCTCGAGCCGCGCCCCGACGAAGCCCTGCACGAAATCGCGCGCAGCTTCCGGGCCCTGGTCCATCTGGCCGCGGACCAGCAACGGCCAGCGCACGGGCTCGCCGATGATCTGCGGGCTGTCGGGCAGACCGGCGGCGCGCAGCATGTCCTTGAGCAGCAGGTAGGAAGGATCACGGCTCTGAAACGGCTGACCCGTGGTGAGTTCGACCAGTAACAGGCAGCGTCCGGCGCGCAACAATTGCAGGGCAAAGCGCGGTGGCGGTACCACCGGCGCCTTGGGCGGCGCCGGCTCGGCCTCTTCGGCGGCCGGGGTGGCTGTGCGCGTGCTGGCCAGTGAGGGGCGCGGCACCTCGACCCTCGGGCGCTCGGGCTGCCGGGCAATCGGCTCGACGTTCGACGTTTCGGCAGGCGCAGTGTGCTCCGCTGGCGAAGCAGCAGGCGCGACACGTTGCACCTCGACCGGCGGCGGCAACGGCACAAGCAGTTGCGGACGCGACGGCGCGGCGAATGGCAGTTCTGTGCGCGGCAGCCAGTTGACCACCTGCATGGCGGTCAAATAAGCGCGGCGACGGGACTCGTTGAGCAAGGGTCAGCCACCTGTGGATAAGTTAAGCGCGCAATTCTAGCGTTGTTCGCCTTTTTGCGCTGCAGCATATCGCCCGCAGGTGAAATATCAGTCGGCTGATGCAGTACAATTGCCGCTTTTCACTTGCCAACAGTCGGCCTAACGATGATCGAACCCAAGCGCGTTCTGCGCGCCCTTGCCGAGCACTGGGCGCTCCTTGAGCCCTTATGCGAACATTTCGACCAGGGTACGTTGAGCCTGAGCGAGCTGCGCCTGCAACTGGGCGCTCAGCAGCAGGACAGCACTCCGCAAGACATCACCAATCTGCTGGACGTGTGGATCCGTCTGGACATTCTGGTGCCCGTCGCGAAAAGCCCGAACCGTTTCGAGCTCAACGCACAGATCCATGACTTCCTGTCGTACCTGCGCCGCGAGCACCGTCTGGGCCTGTGCCTGGAAATCGAAGCCTACCTGCGCCACCTGGAGCGACTGGCCGGCTACATTCAGGACGCGTTCGAGGTTCGCGACGCCAACGACCTGGCCAGACAGCTGCGCCTGCTGGACATGCGCGTGCGCGACGTACTCAAGAAGCTCGCCAACGACGAGCAGGCGCTGGTCGCCGTAGCCGACCGGGCCAAGACCAGTGACCGGCAGATCCCGTTGCGCCAGCGTTATGCCGAAGTGCTGGCGACGTGGGACGAATACGTCGAGCCGATGATTCAACTGGTCAACGCAGACGGTGCGTTCGAGCAGGGCGTGCGCAAGGTCGAAAACGTCCTGCTGCGCCTGCTGACCGAGCAACAACGTCTCGGTCATCTGGTCGACGACGACATGCTGCTGCGTACCCACGCGCGCATTCTGGAAATGCAGACCAGCGCCCAGCTGACCTTGCGCCATGCGCGCGAACTGCTGCTGCCGTTGCGCGAAGAAGCGCGTCGCCATAACGCGGTTACACGCGGCGCGGCGCTGGCCTTGTCTGCCATTCGCCGCAAGGGGCTGGATGCGGTGCCTCAGGCTGCCATGCCGATGTTCACCCGTCCGCAAAGTACGTTTCTGGGCAGTGCGAGTCAGGTCGAGGCCTACGTGTATGCCCTGGCGCGCTTCGAACCCAAACCCGCCAGATTCCCCAAGGCCAGTGGCACCCGCAAGGGTCAGGCGCCACGCGCACCGCGTACGGTCAAAGAGATGCTCGAGCGCTGCGAAGATGCCTTGCCGATGCCTGACCTGATGGTCTGGTTGCTGGAGCAGGAGCCGACCGGCGAAACCGACGAGCTGCTCTACTGGTTCTCGCGCTTGTCGCGCGACAAGCGCTTCGCCCGTGAACGCCTCGAGCGTCGCGAATATTTCACCCGGGAGCACCGCGTCAGCCTGCGCTCCTTTGCCCTGCTCGCTGCAAAAGACGAGCAGGCCGAGCATTCCGAGAGCACCGTTCATGCATCTTGATCTATCCGAAATGTCCCAGCTCGCGCCGATCTTTCGCGAGCTGTTCAAGGGCTATCACATCAGCCGCCGCGACCCGGAGCTGTACGCTCAGCTCTCCAACTGCCAGGACCAGTACCGCACGCTGTTCAAGGCACTGGGCTTCGAACTGGTCTGCGACACGCGAGGTTTTTATTACTTCGTGCCTGAACTGGCTGCCGCGCAGGTCAACAAGACCGCCCAGCGCCTGGCGCTGTTCACCTTCATCCTCGTTGAGCATCTGGCAGATCAGGGCCGTGACCCCATGTCGGTGCTCGACGGTGGCAGCCTGGGCCGCGACGAGCTGCCTTCGATGCTGGAAAAGTACCGCGACCTGTTTCTCCAGGCTGAAGTACAGACCCCGGAAGAGCTCGAAGAAAAGATCATGCGCCGCATGACGCAGTTGGGCTTTGCCAGTGAGGAAGTGGGTATCTACCGCTTCCTGCCGCCGATGCACCGTTTTCTCGATGTGTGCCTGTCGGTGCAACAGGACCGCGATCTGGCCGCCAGCCTGCATAGCGCCCTGCCCCTGCCGACGCCTGTGCTCATCGATGACGACAGCGACGAAAAGCTGCTGGAAACCGATGACCCGCTGGACCTGGCTGAATTCGGCGAAGAGACCGATGAAGAGGCGCTGGCCCGGGCAATCGCCGATGAGCAACGACAGGAGATGGACACATGAGCCAGGAACGTTATGGCATCCGCCGCTTTGCCCTGTTGAACACTGCAGGTTACAGCCTTGGCCTGTTCCCGCTGGAAAATCCGCTGTCGGTATACGGCGCGAACAACCTCGGTAAAAGCGCCTCGATCAACGCCCTGCAGTTCCCGATTCTGGCGCGCATGTCGGACATGAGCTTCGGCAAGTACAGTCTGGAACAATCGCGGCGCTTCTACTTTGCTTCCGACACCAGTTACATTCTGGTGGAAGTTTCCCTGCCTCACGGCCCGCATGTCATCGGCGTCGTGGGTCGCGGTCCGGGCGGCGGCTTCGGCCACCAGTTCTTCGCCTATGCCGGCGAGCTGGATCTGGGTCATTACCAGAAGAACGACACCTGCCTGCGTCAGAAAGAGCTGTTCAGCAACCTGGAAAGCCAAGGCCTGAAAGCCTACGAGCTCAAGCCTGACGAACTGCGCCGTCTGCTGGTCGGCGGGCACACGTCGATTCCGCTGGACCTGACCTTGATCCCGCTGCGCTCCACCAGCGAGCAGAGCCTCAAGACCTTCCGCGCACTGTTCATCAACCTGCTGCACATGCGTGAAATCACCGCCGCCAAACTCAAGCAGCTGTTTCTGGATGCTTTCGAGCACAGCCTGCGTTCTGGCAGCGTCGACTATATTGCCGCCTGTGAAGAAGCCTTCCGCGATGTGCGGCGTATGGAACAGGACTACAACTCGCTGGTGCTGGCGGGTCCACTGGTCGAGGCGCTGGCCGCTGGCGTCAAGCAGCGCGATGTGTTGCGCGGCAAGCTGCATCGTCTGTCACCGATCCTCGATTCACTGCTCGGCACCTGGTCGGATTACTCCGGTGCGCGCAAGGAAGAGCTGGTCATTCAGGCCGAGCATTACCGTGCCCAGCAGGATGAGATGCAGAACGATCAGCGCAGCAGCACTCAGGAGCTGATGCGCCTGGAGCGCGAGATCAGCAGCATCCAGCGCTGGGTCGGCGAGCTGTCGGTACTGAAAAACCGTTTTGCGCTGGTCGATGACGTCAAGGTGCTGGAGCAACAGCTGCTCGCCGCCAAGGACGCTCACGATGAGCTGGCCGGTGCGCTGGCCCAGTCCCGGCAGTTCAGCGCCGAAGACTTGGACGAGCGCCTGCGCGATCTGGAAAAACGCCTCAAGTCGGTCAAGCAACAGCTCGATCATGCGGACAACAACAGCTATGCCCGTCTGCGTGAAGAGTTTTCCCAGCCGGACGTAGAACGTCTGATGCGTCTGTTCAATAGCGCACTGTTCAGCCTGCCGTTGGGTGAGCAAGGCATTGCGCTGGATGATGGCGATGCGTGGGTCAAGTCGCTGGAGACCATTCTGGACGGCTTCAAAGGCGATCAGTTCGCGGTACCAGGGCTGACGATCAACCTGTCGAGCATCGAGCCTCCTGCCCTGCAGGCGCTGGCCGATCGTGCCGCGTTGCGCGATCAGAAAGAGCGACTGGAGAAAGAACTCAAACAACTGAAAACCCAGCAGGCTGTCGCCGCCGACCGTTCGGCGAGCAAGACCCAGACCGAAGCGCTGTATCAGCAGGTGCTGGATGCTCAAAAGGCGCTTGAAGACTTCCGCCGCTGCCAGACCTTGAGCGCGGAGGAATCCACCAAACTGGAAGAACTGGCGCAGATGGAAGCCGCTCAGGATGAACTGAAACGCTCCAGCGACGCGTTCACCGAGCGCGTGCAGCAACTGTCCGCCAAGCTGCAATTGATCGCACGTCAGATCGGCGATATGGAATCCAAGCAACGTACGCTGGACGATGCGCTACGTCGCCGTCAGTTGCTGCCTGCGGATCTTCCGTTCGGCACACCGTTCATGGACCCGATCGACGATTCGATGGATAACCTGTTGCCGCTGCTCAACGACTACCAGGACAGCTGGCAGGGTCTGTTGCGCAGCGATGGACAGATCGAGGCGCTGTACGCACAGGTTCGCCTCAAGGGTGTGGCCAAGTTCGACAGCGAGGACGACATGGAGCGTCGCCTGCAGCTATTGATCAATGCCTACGCGCACCGTACCGACGAAGCACTTACGCTGGGCAAGGCTCGTCGCGCTGCGGTCACGGATATCGCACGTACCCTGCGCAATATCCGTAGCGACTATGACAGCCTTGAGCATCAACTGGCGCTGTTCAACCGCGAGATCAACAAGCGTCAGGTCTCGAACCTGGCAAGCTTCCGTATTGTGCTCGCCCCTAACAAGGAAGCGCTCAAGCACATCGACCAGATCATCCACAGCGCCGGGCAGTACGAGGAAGGCGAGACGCTGTCGGTCTTCGACCTGAGCCAGAGCGCAGAGCAGGACAACAAGAACGAAGAAGCCAAGGAATATCTGGCCCGGCTTGTGGCTGCCAACCACAACCAGTTGGGCTTGAAGGACCTGTTCGAGCTGGCATTCGAAATCACCAAGGTCAACGGTCAGCCGGTTATCCACACCGATATCGATGGGGCTGCCTCCAACGGTACCACGATGACCATCAAGGCATTGACCAACATGTACCTGCTGCTGCACTTGATGGATCGCGATCAGGCTGGTCGGGTGCGTTTGCCTTACTACCTCGACGAAGCCGCAGACATCGACGAGAAGAACCAGGCAGCCCTGCTGGAAACCAGCCTGCAACTAGGCTTCGTTCCAATTCTGGCCAGTGTGAAGCCACAGGTCTCGGCTCACGTTGCCATCGACCTGGAAGGCGGCAGCGGACCCAACGGCATTTACATTGATGAAGCGGACTGGAAATACATTCAGCGTCGTGACGATGTGAAACCAGAAGTTCCTGAACTGGCCTCGTAAGCGCTGTAAGTTGTCGTCAGAAGGCCGCATGAGAATGCGGCCTTTTTTATTGTCTTTGAATTGAGTGAGGCCCTGTTGCAGGCCTCCGGCGGACAGACTCTTTATTCATCGAATTCATAATGAGGTGCAGCGAACACGCATACGATTACACCAGGCAAGCTTGGAGTGACCCCATGAGAACGATATTGCTGACGGTCTTGCTGGTCGTTGCTGCAACAGCGCAGGCAACTGACTACTACGTGGCCCCCAATGGCGATGATCACGCTGCGGGTACCAAAGGTGCACCGTTGCGCACCATCATGCGCGCGCAGCAAGCCGCAAAAGCCGGCGACACGGTTTACTTTCGCGGCGGCGTCTATACCTACACAGCAGGCATCAACCGCTGCGCTACCCGTACAGACACCGTGAATGCCATCACCCTGAACAACAGCGGCAGCGAAAACAAACCCATACGCTACTGGGCCTATCCGGGCGAAACACCGGTTTTCGATTTCTCGGCCATGAAAGACGATTGTCGCGTCAAAGGCTTCAACGTTACCGGTAGTTGGTTACACCTGAAGGGGCTGGAGGTGAAAGGCGTGCCGCAACAGCCGGAAAACCATCTCAACCACGAGTCCTGGGGGATCTGGAACAGCGGCAGCCACAATACCTTCGAGCAACTCAATCTGCATCACAATATGGGACCCGGCCTGTTCATTCAGAACGGCGGTTATAACCTGGTGCTGAATACCGACTCTCACCACAACTACGATCCTTACACCTCAAACGGCGCAGGTCAGAGTGCAGACGGCTTCGGTGCACATATCAAGGCAGGCCATCCAGGTAATGTATTCCGAGGTTGCAGAGCGTGGGCCAATTCCGACGACGGCTTTGACCTGATCAATGCCTTTTCGCCAGTGACCATCGAGAGCTCGTGGGCATGGCAGCAGGGTTACCTGCCTGGCACGCGCACAAAACTTGAAGCAGGCAATGGTAATGGCATCAAAGCCGGCGGCTACGGAGGCAAGTATGTGCCTGACGGCGTGAAGCATATCGTCCGTAATTCCGTTGCCTTTGACAATAAGTCCGCTGGTTTCTATGCCAATCACCACACCCTGGCACTGGACTTCATCAACAACACGGCTTTTTCCAATGGCGTGAACTACAACATGGCAGGTATCGCCCCGGATGGTTCGCTGATCCCTCTCGGCAACCTGTCCAACAACATCGCTTACAAGGGACGCTTGACCGTCAACACCGAAGGACTGGATATGGCACACAACTCATGGACGTTGCCAACGCCGGTAACCGACGCAGACTTTGAGGATGTCTCGGATACGGGGTGGGATGCGCCACGTCAGCCGGACGGAAGCCTGCCGGTGCTGCGCAGCTTCCACCTGCGAGCGGGCGGCAGACTGGCAGGGATGGGGGCGTTTCACTAAACCTTGGGGGTCTCTGGCGCTAATTCCGCTACCTTGTAATGAGGTGAGCCCGGCAGAGTGATAAACCCCAGACAAACAAAAACCCTCAACGCGTAAGCGATGAGGGTTTCTGGAATTCAATCTTGACGATGACCTACTCTCACATGGGGAAACCCCACACTACCATCGGCGATACATCGTTTCACTACTGAGTTCGGGATGGGATCAGGTGGTTCCAATGCTCTATGGTCGTCAAGAAATTCGGGTACCGAATCGTGCCGTACGGCGCGCTTCAGCAAATCGGGTATGTGATAGCAAGCTGTTTCAGGTGTCGTTCGTGACGCAAACTTTCGGTTCGTGTCATCTTCACAGTCACCGCAATCTGCTCATTCAACGCAGATTGCTTGGGTGTTATATGGTCAAGCCTCACGGGCAATTAGTATTGGTTAGCTCAACGCCTCACAGCGCTTACACACCCAACCTATCAACGTCGTAGTCTTCGACGGCCCTTTAGGGAACTCAAGGTTCCAGTGAGATCTCATCTTGAGGCAAGTTTCCCGCTTAGATGCTTTCAGCGGTTATCTTTTCCGAACATAGCTACCCGGCAATGCCACTGGCGTGACAACCGGAACACCAGAGGTTCGTCCACTCCGGTCCTCTCGTACTAGGAGCAGCCCCTCTCAAATCTCAAACGTCCACGGCAGATAGGGACCGAACTGTCTCACGACGTTCTAAACCCAGCTCGCGTACCACTTTAAATGGCGAACAGCCATACCCTTGGGACCGGCTTCAGCCCCAGGATGTGATGAGCCGACATCGAGGTGCCAAACACCGCCGTCGATATGAACTCTTGGGCGGTATCAGCCTGTTATCCCCGGAGTACCTTTTATCCGTTGAGCGATGGCCCTTCCATACAGAACCACCGGATCACTAAGACCTACTTTCGTACCTGCTCGACGTGTCTGTCTCGCAGTCAAGCGCGCTTTTGCCTTTATACTCTACGACCGATTTCCGACCGGTCTGAGCGCACCTTCGTACTCCTCCGTTACTCTTTAGGAGGAGACCGCCCCAGTCAAACTACCCACCATACACTGTCCTCGATCCGGATAACGGACCTGAGTTAGAACCTCAAAGTTGCCAGGGTGGTATTTCAAGGTTGGCTCCACGCAGACTGGCGTCCACGCTTCAAAGCCTCCCACCTATCCTACACAAGCAAATTCAAAGTCCAGTGCAAAGCTATAGTAAAGGTTCACGGGGTCTTTCCGTCTAGCCGCGGATACACTGCATCTTCACAGCGATTTCAATTTCACTGAGTCTCGGGTGGAGACAGCGCCGCCATCGTTACGCCATTCGTGCAGGTCGGAACTTACCCGACAAGGAATTTCGCTACCTTAGGACCGTTATAGTTACGGCCGCCGTTTACCGGGGCTTCGATCAAGAGCTTCGCTTGCGCTAACCCCATCAATTAACCTTCCGGCACCGGGCAGGCGTCACACCCTATACGTCCACTTTCGTGTTTGCAGAGTGCTGTGTTTTTAATAAACAGTCGCAGCGGCCTGGTATCTTCGACCGGCAGGGGCTTACGCAGTAAATGCTTCACCTCCACCGGCGCACCTTCTCCCGAAGTTACGGTGCCATTTTGCCTAGTTCCTTCACCCGAGTTCTCTCAAGCGCCTTGGTATTCTCTACCCAACCACCTGTGTCGGTTTGGGGTACGGTTCCTGGTTACCTGAAGCTTAGAAGCTTTTCTTGGAAGCATGGCATCAACCACTTCGTGTTCTAAAAGAACACTCGTCATCAGCTCTCGGCCTTAAGATCCCGGATTTACCTAAGATCTCAGCCTACCACCTTAAACCTGGACAACCAACGCCAGGCTGGCCTAGCCTTCTCCGTCCCTCCATCGCAATAACCAGAAGTACAGGAATATTAACCTGTTTTCCATCGACTACGCTTTTCAGCCTCGCCTTAGGGACCGACTAACCCTGCGTCGATTAACGTTGCGCAGGAAACCTTGGTCTTTCGGCGTGGGTGTTTTTCACACCCATTGTCGTTACTCATGTCAGCATTCGCACTTCTGATACCTCCAGCAAGCTTCTCAACTCACCTTCACAGGCTTACAGAACGCTCCTCTACCGCATCATCAAAAGATGATACCCGTAGCTTCGGTGCATGGTTTGAGCCCCGTTACATCTTCCGCGCAGGCCGACTCGACTAGTGAGCTATTACGCTTTCTTTAAAGGGTGGCTGCTTCTAAGCCAACCTCCTAGCTGTCTAAGCCTTCCCACATCGTTTCCCACTTAACCATGACTTTGGGACCTTAGCTGACGGTCTGGGTTGTTTCCCTTTTCACGACGGACGTTAGCACCCGCCGTGTGTCTCCCATGCTCGGCACTTGTAGGTATTCGGAGTTTGCATCGGTTTGGTAAGTCG
>NZ_JAFIBO010000001.1:4430000-5500000 GCF_017833055.1 Pseudomonas sp. PvP100 | reverse complement strand
GAGCTGGCGAGCAGTGTGCGTCGCGAGAGATAAATGGATTCAGGCGTGACGTCCGACTCTTTGGAGTCGGACGCAGAAGGAAGCTTGATTAGCATGATGACTCCGCAGGCCAGGGAACTGATGCACCAATAGACTACGGAGTATGGTGGAAATTAGATCATTGACTAGGCTTTGCGGCGACGTAATAGATACTGAATGGGGCCGGACAGAGCGTAAGCGAGGAATATCAGCAGCAAAATGCGCGGCGGGTCGCTGAATACGACAGCAAACACCAAGACCACCGCCAGAATCGCAACGAAAGGCACGCGCCCCTTCAAGTCCAGTTCCTTGAAGCTGTTGTACTTGATGTTGCTGACCATCAGCATACCGGCGGCGGCGACCAGCAACGCAACGAGAAACGACAGCTTGGAGCCCTGAATCCCGAAATCGCTGAATGCCCAGACCGTGCCGGCCACTACACCTGCCGCTGCCGGACTGGCCAGGCCGATGAAGTAGCGCTTGTCAGCCTTGCCGACCTGAGTATTGAACCGTGCCAGACGCAATGCAGCGCCGGCTACATAGATGAAGGCAACCATCCAGCCCACCTTGCCCATGTCGCCCAGTGCCCAGCCGAACGCCAGCAACGCCGGGGCCACACCAAAGGCAACCATGTCGGACAGCGAATCGTACTCGGCGCCAAACGCGCTTTGCGTATTGGTCATGCGCGCCACACGACCATCCAGGCCGTCGAGCACCATGGCCACGAAGATCGCAATCGCAGCGAATGCGAAATACTTGCTCGCACCGGCGGTGTCACCTGCACTCATCGCGCTTTGAGCGCTCATGGAGCTGATGATGGAGTAGAAGCCCGCAAACAGATTTGCAGTGGTAAACAGGTTGGGCAGCAGGTAGATACCGCGATGCCGGACTTGCCGGCCTTCGGCATCATGCCCTTCTTCTACATGTTCATCGATCGGTAGCAGACTTTCAGCGTCAGAGGCCTTGATGGGCTCTTCAGGACGTTCGCTCATGGAGATTACCTTGCAGCGGTATGAAAAGGTTCGACACAGGTCTGCAGCGAGGGTTCGCCTGCAAACAATTGCAGCTTTATACCAGAGCCTGACCCATAACGAAAAAACGCGACCGATGGGCCGCGTTTTTTTGTGAAGCTGAATGCTTAGTTCTTGTCTTTGTCGACGATTTTGTTCGCCGCGATCCAAGGCATCATCGAGCGCAGTTTTTCACCGATGATTTCGATGCCGTGCGCAGCGTTGTTACGACGCTTGGCAGTCATCGACGGGTAGCCAGTAGCGCCTTCGGTGATGAACATCTTCGCGTATTCGCCGTCCTGGATGCGCTTCAGAGCGTTACGCATGGCCTGACGGGATTCGGCGTTGATGACTTCAGGACCGGTCACGTACTCGCCGAACTCGGCGTTGTTGGAGATCGAGTAGTTCATGTTGGCGATACCGCCTTCGTACATGAGGTCAACGATCAGCTTCAGTTCGTGCAGGCATTCGAAGTAAGCCATTTCCGGCGCGTAGCCAGCTTCAACCAGCGTTTCGAAACCGGCTTTGACCAACTCGACAGTACCGCCGCACAGAACAGCCTGCTCGCCGAACAGGTCGGTTTCAGTCTCGTCCTTGAAAGTGGTTTCGATGATGCCGGTACGGCCGCCGCCAACGCCCGAAGCGTAGGACAGGGCAACGTTCTTGGCGTTGCCGGAAGCATCCTGATAAACCGCGATCAGGTCAGGGATACCGCCGCCCTTGACGAACTCGGTACGCACGGTGTGGCCTGGAGCCTTCGGCGCGATCATGATCACGTCGAGGTCAGCGCGCGGCACGACCTGGTTGTAGTGAATCGCGAAGCCGTGGGAGAACGCCAGTGTTGCGCCCTTTTTCAGGTTCGGCTCGACTTCGTTCTTGTACAGCTGGGACTGGAACTCGTCCGGGGTCAGGATCATGACCACGTCGGCGGCAGCAACAGCAGAAGCGACGTCGGTCACTTTCAGGCCATGAGCCTCGGCCTTGGCGACAGTAGCCGAACCTTTACGCAGGCCGACAGTGACATCAACGCCGGAGTCTTTCAGGTTGCACGCCTGAGCGTGGCCTTGCGAACCATAACCGATGATGGCGACTTTCTTGCCCTGGATGATCGAAAGGTCACAGTCTTTGTCGTAGAAAACTTTCATGGAAATCCCCTGTTATCTTGGCCACGCAGGCCATTTGCTTAATTGATTTAAATGCTCAGCACTTTGTCGCCACGGGCAATGCCCGTTACGCCACTGCGTACTGTTTCCAGGATAGCGGCGGTGCCGATGGCCTGAATGAAGCTGTCCAGTTTGTCGCTCGTGCCGCTCAGTTGCACGGTGTAAACGCTGGCGGTGACGTCGACGATCTGCCCGCGGAAAATATCCGTGGTGCGCTTGATCTCGGCACGCTGCGCGCCGGTGGCCTTGACCTTGACCAGCATCAGTTCGCGCTCGATGTGAGCGCTTTCCGACAGGTCGACCAGCTTGACCACTTCGATGAGCTTGTTGAGGTTTTTGGTGATCTGCTCGATCACCTCATCATGACCTACGGTGGTGAGCGTCAGACGCGACAGGGTCGGGTCTTCGGTCGGCGCAACCGTCAGGCTTTCGATGTTGTAATTACGCTGGGAGAACAGACCAACGACGCGCGACAGTGCACCCGGTTCGTTTTCCAGCAGCAGGGAAATGATATGGCGCATGATTATGTCCGCTCCGTCTTGCTCAACCACATATCGCGCATGGAGCCGTCCTTGATTTGCATCGGATAGACGTGCTCGGTCACATCGACCTGAATATCCATGAACACCAGCCGGTCAGTCATGGCAAAGGCTTCTTCCATCTTCGGCTTCAGATCCTTCAGGTCCGTGACACGCATGCCGACGTGGCCATAGGCCTCGACCAGCTTGACGAAATCAGGCAGCGACTCCATGTAGGAGTGCGAGTGACGCGCGCCGTAGCTCATGTCCTGCCACTGGCGGACCATGCCCAGCACACCGTTGTTGAGCAGAATGATCTTAACCGGCAGACCGTACTGCAGGCAGGTCGACAGCTCCTGGATGTTCATCTGGATGCTGCCTTCACCGGTCACACAGGCGACGTGCGCATCCGGAAAGTTCAGCTTGACGCCCATCGCCGCCGGGAAGCCAAAGCCCATGGTGCCCAGACCACCGGAGTTGATCCAGCGGTTCGGCTTGTTGAAGCGGTAGTACTGCGCAGCGAACATCTGATGCTGACCGACGTCCGAGGTGACATAAGCATCGCCCTTGGTAACTTCGCACAGCGTTTCGATAACGGCCTGCGGCTTGATGACCGTGCCATCGCCACGGTTGTACGGGAACAGATCACCCGTACCGCGCCACTCGTCAATCTGCTTCCACCACGCGGCAACGGATGCCTTGTCGGGTGTCTCGCCGATCTCTTTCAAGGTGGCGACCATTTCGGTCAGCACGCTTTCGACAGGACCGACGATAGGCACATCGGCCTTGATGGTCTTGGAGATCGAAGCCGGGTCGATATCGATGTGGATAATTTTGGCGTTCGGGCAGAACTTGCTGGCGCCGTTGATGACACGGTCATCAAAGCGCGCGCCGACAGCCAGGATCACATCGGTATGGTGCATCGCGAGGTTGGCGGTATAGCTACCGTGCATCCCGAGCATGCCGACGAACTGACGATCCGTGCCCGGATAGCAACCAAGCCCCATCAGGGTGTTGGTTACCGGTGCATCGAGCAGTTGCGCCAGTTCGGTCAGTTGCGCCGAAGCATTGCCCATGATCACCCCGCCACCGGCGTAGACGATCGGGCGCTTGGCAGCCAGCAGCATCTCGACGGCCTTGCGGATCTGACCGGAATGGCCACGAACCGCCGGGCTGTAGGAGCGCAGCTTGGCTTTTTTCGGGAAGACGTATTCAAATTTTTCGGCCGGGTTGGTCATGTCTTTCGGAATATCGACGACCACCGGCCCCGGACGACCGGACTGCGCCAGGTAGAAAGCCTTTTTCAGGATTTCCGGGATTTCCGACGGGTGCTTGATCATGAAGCTGTGCTTCACGATCGGCCGGGAGATACCGATCATGTCGGTCTCCTGGAACGCGTCGGTGCCCACCAGCGTACTGGCTACCTGACCGGACAGGACCACCATCGGAATGGAGTCCATGTACGCCGTGGCGATACCGGTAATGGCATTGGTTGCACCAGGACCCGAAGTCACCAGCACCACGCCCGCCTTGCCGGTAGCCCGCGCATAGCCATCGGCCATGTGCGTGGCAGCCTGCTCGTGGCGAACAAGGATGTGGCTCACCGCCGGTTCTTTGAACAGGGCATCGTAGACATGCAGGAGGGCACCACCGGGGTACCCATAGATATGCTCAACGCCTTCGTCACGCAAAAAGCGGACGACCATTTCAGCGCCAGATAAAAGCTCCACGTTGTTCACCTCTAAAACGCCAGAATACCGCCCACTCCGGGACGGGTCTTAATAGGTTTACTGCCAGCAGAGCATGAGCGACGGTGGTCGCCGACTACGTCAGCACTGACTGAGCAAGTATTGGGAGGTCCCTGAGTGTTGCGGAACATTCCCACCCAGCGCGAGGTAACGCGTTGCGGGTGTTACAGGTCGGCGCGGGTGTGCGCCTCATGATCTACCGAGAGGGTCTGCTTCTGGCAGTCCTTCTACAGCGAACTTTGGATTGTTGTGATTCCCCCCCTTCAAGTCAAGCGATCCGTGCGCTTTCTTGAAACCCGGCGAGTGAAATCGCACCGTTTCGGACTGAAATGCACTGTTATGGTAGCTTTCTGCATGCACAGACTTTCAAGGACCCGACATGCATTGGATGATTCTCGCCGCCGCGCTGGCCATCAGCGCAACCAGCCAGGCCGCTTCGATCTACAAGTGGGTGGATGCCCAGGGCGTGACGCACTTTGATGCCCAGCCGCCCACTGGCCAGCCGGTGCAGGAAATCAATGTGCAGACACCGCCACCCGCTGCCGCGCCGGGCATGCCAGCGGACGATGGGGCTGCGCAGCAACGCGAGATTGACCAGAAAGTCAAAAGCCAGGTGAAGGCTCAGGAAGCCAAGCGCGCGGAAAATTGCGAGACCTTGCGCACCAATCTTGCGCAGTTGCAGAACAATCCACGCGTGCGCGAGCAGGTTGGAGGGGAGTCGAGGCGCCTTACGGATGAGAACCGCAAGACGCGTATCGACGAAACCAACAGGGCTATCAGCGAATACTGCCGCTAGAAGCGCGCCGATCAGCGCGCTGCTGTAATCAGCTGGTCGAACCGCGCCAGATGCGCTTGCAGTTGCCGGGTTTCACTCATGCACCCGGCATAAACCATCTCGGCCATTTCCAGAATGCCGGAAGCATTGGGTAATGGCAGGTCACGCTCAAGGATGACCTTCATCCGCGGCAGGAAAATCCATTGCAGCCACTGGGCGAACTCCAGGGTATCGACGCTGAACGGCTCCTGACTGGCGAGCGCCTGCTCACTGGGCGGTGTCGCATCCCACCAGCCCAGCAGGCGCAACTCGCGCTCTATCAACAACAGTTGCTCGGCAACCTCAGGCAAACGTCCGTCCATCAGCGAGCCTTTTGACGAGCCAGGGCAGCACCGGCCGCATCACCTTGCTTTTCGCGTGACTGAGCGATCAATCCCCACAGACTGGCCTGAAGGCTGGTGCGCCCGTTGGCGTAAGTCAGACCACGACGTGCCAGTTGCTCGGCCTGGGCTGCATCGCCCTGAGCCAGACGCACCTGAGCCAGACGATAAAGCACTTGCGGCTCGCGCGGTGCAACCCGCTGCGCCCGCTCGAGACTGGACGACGCGCCGTTGAGATCGCCACTGGTCTGCTGTTGCTGTGCAGTGGTCAGCAATGCCAGTACAGGCCCGTCAAGTTGCTCGTCCTCTGACAGACCGCCACCGCTGGACGGAATTCCGGTCGGGGCAGAGGCGGCCGGCATGCTGTAACTGTTGTTCGCGGGAGCCTGACTGACCGGGGCCTGATTGACCGGGGCCTGATTGACAGGAGCGGCATCGACAGGCGGAGTGTTGACACTGAACGGTGCCTGACTGGCGGGCGCAGAATAACTCTGTCCTGCATCGGCGCCGCCCGCGCCCGGCACCATCACTACGACGCCCGAGTCCTGCGGTACAGCTTGCGGCTGCTGTTGCACCGGAGCGGTGTTGGTGCGGTAAGTACCGTTACGCGAAGCTGCCGCACGTTCGCCGTTGGACACCTTGGAGCTCGAATCCACGACCGGAATCGAGCCGCGTTCCACACTGGCGCAGCCGTTCAGCAAGGCCAGTGCCGTTAAAGCTGGAATCCACCATTTATTCACTTCAAAACCTCGATTGCCTAGTTCAACCAACCCTTGACCCAGTCCATCACCTCAGTGGCAGGTGCCGGAGCGCCGCCGCATGTCGCGCCAGGCTGGGGCTCACTGCCGCGAATATACGGCATCTGCACGGCATTCGGGCAGCTTGCATCCGAACCCTGACCGGTCTGCGCATCGACCCACGCCTGAACGACGTTGTCCGGCATCGCCATGTCCAGCGGCAGCGGACCGGCCTTGCGCATGAAACTGGTCCAGACCTGCAGGGCACCGGTGGCACCGGTAAACGGTGTCTTGCCGTTGTCGTCGCGACCCATCCACACAACGGCCAGCAGGTCCTGACTGAACCCGGCAAACCAGCTGTCGCGCGAGTCGTTACTGGTGCCAGTCTTGCCCGCCAGATTCAACGAGCTCGGCAACACGTTGTAAACAGATTTGCCTGTACCTTCGCGCATGACCCGCTGCATCGCATTCTGCACCAGGTATATGGCACCCGGATCGAAGCGCTGTTCAATCTGGAACGGATAACGCTTGAGCGGCTCGCCTTCAGCGGTGAGCACGCTGCGAATACCACGCATCGGCGTATTGAACCCGCCGCTGGCGATGGTCTGATACATGGTGGCCACTTCCATCGGACTCAAGCCACCCGCACCCAGCAGCATCGACGGATAGGTCGGCCATTCGCGCGTCACACCCAGCTTGGCCAACGTCTTGAACACGTTTGGAATGCCCAGCTCAAGACCCAGCTTGGCGGTCGACAAGTTGTAAGAATGCGCCAGCCCCTGATACAGGAAGATATTGCCGTGTGACTTGTGATCGTAGTTCTGCGGTTTCCAGATCTGGCCATCGGCACCCTTGACCTGGAACAGTTCGTCGGCGATCCAGCTGGTCAAGGTGTACTGGCTTGGCCGTTCGAGTGCCGTCAGGTAAATAGCCGGCTTGACCAGCGAGCCGATCGGCCGAACCGCGTCGATCGCCCGGTTGAAGCCCGAGAACCCGGCCTCACGCCCACCGATCAACGCCTGCACTTCGCCGGTTTCCGGGTTGGTGACGACCATGGCCGACTCCACCTCATCAGAACCCTTGCGCCCGGCGAGCTTCTTGAACGTATCGTCCATGGCAGCCTGGGACTTCATCTGCAGGATCGGATCGAAACTGGTAAAGATCCGCAGCCCTTCTTCGGTCAAGTCTTCGTCGCGATAGTCTTCGCGCAGCTGACGCTTGACCAGATCGAGGAACGCCGGGAACGAGCTGTCGGCGAGGGTCCCGGTCTTGGTCACACCCAGTGGCATTTTCTTCGCAGCGGCAACCACTTCCGGCGTGGCGACGCCCTGCTGCTCGAACAGGTCGAGCACCAGATTACGACGCTCCAGAGCACGCTCCGGATTGCGCCGCGGGTTATAGAAGGAAGGCCCCTTGACCAGACCGACCAGCATCGCCACCTGATGGATTTTCAGTTCGGACAGCGGCTGGCTGAAGAAATACTGACTGGCCAGACCGAAACCGTGAACAGCACGCTGGCCGTCCTGGCCGACGAACACTTCGTTGAGATAGGCCTCGAGGATTTCCTGCTTGCTGTAATGGATCTCCAGCAAAACGGCCATCATGGCTTCGGTCAGCTTGCGGGTCAGGCTGCGCTCGTTGGTCAGGTAGAAGTTCTTGACCAACTGCTGGGTCAGCGTACTGCCGCCCTGGCGCATCTGCCCCTGCGAGGTATTGACCCAGATCGCCCGGGCAATGGACTTGGGCGACACGCCGAAGTGGTGATAGAAATCCCGGTCCTCGACCGCCACCAGCCCGTCGAGCAGATAGGGCGGCGCCTGATCCAGCTTGATCAGAATCCGGTCTTCCAGGTTCTTCGGGTACAGGCCGCCGATCAGCAACGGCTCAAGCCGCGCCACCGCAAGCTTTGCACCATTGCCCGAAGACAAGTCAGCTACGTAGTCACCGGAAAAGCGCACGCGCACCTGCTGCGCTGCGTCAGTGCCTTCGTAGAACTGAAAACCACGCGTGTTGAGGTCGACGGTATTGCCGTTCACCGCTGCGGCGCCGGGCCCGTTCGCCACGCTTTCGCGGCGATAGCCCAGGGCGTCGAGCTCGATGAGAAAGTCATCGCGGCTCAGCTTCTGTCCAACGAACAGCTCCAGCGGCCGTGCATAGACCTTGGCCGGGATGGTCCAGCGCTTGCCGGAGAATTTTTCCTGGACGATTGCATCGAGATAAATGGCCAGGCCGCCGAGCAGAACCAGGCCGACAATACCGAGCTTCAACGCCCAGCCCAGCCACTTGTTAAGGCTGCGGGGAGGTTGTTTTTTTGCAGAACGAGAGGTGCGGGATCGAGTCATGGGCGCGGATTATACGCACTTTACCGAGGATCGACAGACGCCCGAGTCAGCGGTTTGCAGCCTCGCGCCAAGCGGCCATAATGGCAGCATCGTGTACTTACATTTTGAACACATTCCTGAAGGATCGACCGTGAGCCAGTCTTTGATTGCTGCCCTGCAGAACCCTGCCCTCTTCCCCCATCCGGTGGAGAGTTTCCAGGTCATCGAAACGCACATTTCCTGGGTGCTGCTGACGGGTCCGTATGCCTACAAATTCAAAAAGCCGATGAACTTCGGCTTTCTGGATTTCACCACGCTGGCCCTGCGCAAGCATTTCTGCGAAGAAGAGTTGCGCCTGAATCAACGTCTGACCGACGACCTCTACATCGAAGTCCTGCCGATCACTGGCACAGAGAACGCGCCACAACTGGGCGGCGACGGCGAAGCCATCGAGTACGCGCTGAAGATGAAGCAGTTCTCGCAGGATGGTCTGCTGAGCACGCTGCAGGCCAACGGTGAAGTGACGACTGCGCACATCGACGAACTGGCGAGCCAGATTGCCGGCTTTCACCTGACCTCACCGCAGGTCGGGGCCGAAAGCGAACTCGGCTCGCCTGACAGCGTGATGGCCCCGGTGGTACAGAATTTCGAGCAGATTCGCCCGCTGCTGAGCGAAAAATCCGACCTGGCACAGCTTGATGCCCTGCAGGCGTGGGCAGAGTCGAGCTTTGCGCGACTCAAGCCGCTGCTGGCTCACCGCAAGGCCGACGGGTTCATCCGTGAATGCCATGGCGACATCCATCTGGGCAACGCAACGGTGATTGACGGCAAGGTCGTACTGTTCGACTGCATCGAGTTCAACGAGCCGTTCCGCAAGACCGACGTCTACGCCGACATCGGCTTTCTGGCAATGGACCTTGAGGACCGTGGCCTGAAATCGCTGTCGCGGCGCTTGATCAGTCAGTACCTCGTAGTCACCGGCGACTACGCAGGCCTTGAGCTGTTGAACTTCTACAAGGCCTACCGCGCAATGGTCCGCGCCAAGGTGGCACTGTTCACCCAGCCGGCCAATGCCGACGGTTTGCAGCGCGCGGCGACGCTTCGTCAGTACCGCAATTATGCCAATCTGGCCGAGAGCTACAGCGCCATCCCTTCGCCGTTTCTGACTATTACCCACGGTGTCTCTGCCGTCGGCAAAAGCCACGTAGCAATGCGTCTGGTGGAATCGCTGGGCGCCATCCGCCTGCGCTCGGACGTAGAGCGCAAGCGCCTGTTTGCCGGCCAGGGCCAGGATCTGTATGACGCGCAAGCCAGCAGCGCAACTTATGCCCGCCTGCATGAGCTGGCCTCCGCAACTCTGCGCGCGGGCTTCTCGGTGGTAATCGATGCGACCTACCTGAAGCGCGAGCAACGCGATGCGGCGGCAAAGATTGCGGAAAACACCGGTGTGCCGTTCCTGATTCTGGATTGCGAAGCACCACAGGCAGTGATCGCTGGCTGGCTTGCGCAGCGTCAGGCACAGAACAACGACCCCTCCGACGCCACACTGGAAGTCATCGAGGCTCAGCAGGCCAGTCGCGAGCCGCTAGGCGCCGACGAAATCCTGCGCAGCAAGAAGGTTGCAACCAACGTCAGCAGCGACCTGGACAGCCTTATCGACAACCTGCGTCAGCGCCTGCCGGGCCTTTAAACAGACGCATGGCCGTTGAGCGGTTAATGCTTCACGGCCTCAAGATGATGGCGATATACTGGCGCCATAATTCCAACGCAACGACATGTCCGAGGCCATCATGAGCCACCCCAAACAGATCGACTCACCGCTTTATATGCTGCTGCGCAAAGATGACGTCGAAGGTTTCAATCAAGAGAAACCACGAACCGGCACCATCGACATGGTCGGGGGCGACTTCAGAGGGCTGGACCTGCGCGAGCTGGACACCGCCGGCATCGACTTCACCGACGCCTATTTTCGCTCTGCCGACCTTCGCGGCCTGGACCTGCGCAATACGCCGATGGAAGGTGCGAGCATCGCTCACGCACAGATTTCAGGGGTGTTCTTCCCGGCCGAACTCTCGGCTGACGAGATCCTGATGTCGGTGAATTTCGGCACGCGCCTGCGCTACCGTACCCACTGATACCGCAAAAACGTTGCAGCCTGCATGCGCGATGCATAGCGGGCTGGCGATGTATCGCACTCTTTTCATGCCCCCCTTCTCTTGCATGCGCAACCCGGTCTTCGCTGTGCTCAGCACTTTTTAGCCCTCAAATATGCGTGCTGAATCAGGCGCAGGAACCGGCGTCCGGGCCACCAAAAGAAATGTTGACTTACAAATGAGAATCGTTATGATTATCACATCCGGTCGCGAGACTGGACGGTAGCCTGAAAGACCTTGGTTCGGACTTTCAGATTATCTCCTCATCAGGCTAATCACGGTTTTTGACCCGGCTCTTTGCCGGGTCTTTTTTTGCTCGGCACAAAACCACCGGTCATTCAAAAGCCAGCGCCGCCACCATGGGATTCGAGCAGGCCGAGCCTTGCCAGCAAATCGTCCAGCAAGCTCGATCCTCCCAGCCGTAAACGCCCGGCGCTGATCCATTGCAGACCAAATCGCGCGCGGACCAGTGCCATGTAAACACGCGCCTCGTCGAACGTACGGATCCCGCCTGCAACCTTGAGCCCCACTTGTCCGCCTACGTCAGCAATGGACTCCAGCATGATCCGTGCAGCCTGCGGCGTGACATGCGTGGCGGCCTTGCCCGTGCTGGTCTTGATGAAGTCAGCGCCCGAAACAATCGCATCGCGACACGCATCGAGGATCATTTGCGAGTCACGCAAGTCACCGGTTTCAAGGGTAGCGGTAAGCCTGACCTGCCCGGCACACAAAGCCGAACACGCCGAAATCATCGCCAGGCCGGGCTGCCGATCTCCGCCGAGCAACGCGCGAAAGGGATACACGACGTCGATCTCATCCGCGCCAGCCATCAGCGCAGCGCGTACCTGGGCGATGACTGACTGAACATTGCTGCTGCCATGAGGGAAATTGACCACGGCGACGACCTTGATATGACGAGCCTGTAGGCGATCCAGCGTGGTGCGTGCCAGACACACGAAACGTTGCTGGACGCTGACCGCGGCAACCGGCCCCACAGGCGTACAGGCACGCCGACAGATGCCGACAATGCGCTGCTCCGTGTCGTCTGTGTTGAGGGCGAACAGCTCAAGCAGCCCGATGAC
This sequence comes from Pseudomonas sp. PvP100, assembly GCF_017833055.1. Classification (NCBI taxonomy): domain Bacteria; kingdom Pseudomonadati; phylum Pseudomonadota; class Gammaproteobacteria; order Pseudomonadales; family Pseudomonadaceae; genus Pseudomonas; species Pseudomonas sp. PvP100. The sequence continues at coordinate 5,488,095 of NZ_JAFIBO010000001.1, read as the reverse complement.
CTGACGCGCCAGTCGCTCATCATCTGCTGTCATCTCTTTCATAGTATTTCCGCTCTGCAAGACATGAGCGGACGATATATGGCTGCAAGGCCTACAAGCATAGGCGATGCGCTTAGAGACGAAAGCTACAGAAAGACAGGAAAGAACCGACGTACCCTGTAATGACTTCAACGTAACGCAGCGCATCAATCCGAAGAAAATGCCAGACTTGTCCGATCAGGCATCGCCCCTGAAAACTGGCACCCTAAAACGGGCCCTCTAACAACTGGCCTATGGAGGCTTCTTGATATTCCTTTGCACTTCAAGCCACCTGCCCGAAGCCCACAGCAAAGGCTTCGCGCTGGGCGAACATGCACTGTTTGCCGTGCGCCGCCAAGGCCAAGTGTTCGTCTACAAAAACCGCTGCCCGCATCGCGGCATTCCCCTGGAATGGCAACCCGATCAATTTCTGGACAGCAGTGCAAGCCTGATCCAGTGCGCTACGCACGGGGCGTTGTTTCTGATCGAGAACGGCGAATGCGTTGCCGGGCCTTGCGAAGGCCAGTCCTTGACCGTCATCAAAAGCCGTGAAGACGCCGAGGGCATCTGGGTGTCGCTGCATCTGGAGGCATGACGGAGTCTGAACCGCCTGTAGCCAGATGCCTCAATCCAGTCCGTGCACCTGCAGGCGACGGTCGATAAAAATCTCTTCCGACGTCAGTTGCGCACCGTAGGCAAGAATTTGCACACCGGCATCAATAGCTTCACGCAACGCCGCCGCGTAGGCAGGATCAATCTCCTGCGCAGGCCGCACAGCGTCGATACCGGTGAGATTGACGCAATACAGCAGCACGGCGCGCACGCCTTCGCGCGCCAGCGTCGCCAGTTCGCGCAGGTGCCGCGCGCCTCGCTGGGTCACCGCATCGGGGAATGCCGCCACGCTGGAGCCATCGAACCCCAAAGTGACACTTTTCACTTCCAGATACAGGTAGCCATCCGGATACTCCAGACGAAAGTCCACACGGCTTTTTTCCTGTCCGTAGGCCACCTCGCGCTTGAGCGCCGTGAACCCCGTCAGTTCGCTGATGACCCCGGCGCGCAAGGCCTCGTCAACCAGCGTATTGGCCCGTCCGGTATTGATACAGGCCAGGCGACCCTGCGGAGTTTCGCTGATTTCCCAAGTGCCCGGCAGTTTGCGCTTGGGGTCATTCGAGCGACTGAACCACACGCGCCCGCCGGGCATCATGCAGTTGAGCATCGAACCGGTGTTAGGGCAGTGAATGGTCAGCAACTCACCGCTATCGGTTTCGATATCAGCGAGAAAACGCTTATAACGCACCAGCAGACGACCCTGTTCAAGCTGCGGAGAAAAACGCATCAGACGCCCCAGCTACGCAGACCGCGAGCGATTCGCTCGACCGCCTGTTCAAGGCGCGGCAGGCTTTGCGTATAGGCAAAGCGCACGTGGTGCCCTGCCTGAAAACGGCCAAAGTCCAGGCCAGGTGTAAAGGCAACGTGCTCGGTTTCCAGAAAGTGCCGGCAAAAGGCAAAGGCATCGCCGCCAAACGCGGAGATATCGGCATACAAATAAAAGGCCCCTTCCGGCTCGACGGCAATACCGAACCCCAGTTCGCGCAGCGCTGGCAGCAGAAAGTCCCGGCGGCGGCCGAACTCGGCACGCCGTTGCTCGAGTATGGCCAGCGTCTGCGGCTCAAAGCAGGCGAGCGCAGCATGTTGCGCCATGCTCGGCGCGCTGATGTAAAGGTTCTGGGCCAGCTTTTCCAGATCGGCCACCGCATCCTGTGGCGCGACCAGCCAGCCAAGACGCCACCCGGTCATGCCGAAATACTTTGAAAAGCTATTGAGGACGAAAGCGTCATTATCCACCTCCAGCACACTGCTGGCGTCCACACCGTAGGTCAGGCCGTGATAGATCTCGTCCACCACCAAGTGGCCATTGCGGGCTTTCAATGCCTGAGACAAGGCTGCCAGTTCGTCACGACTCAATAGAGTGCCGGTCGGGTTGGCGGGCGATGCCACCAGAGCGCCGACACTGTTCTGGTTCCAGTGCTTGGCCACCAGCTCGGGGGTCAGTTGATAACGCTCCTGGGGACCTACCGGCACCAGCTGCGCCTCGCCTTCTATCAGACGTAAAAAGTGGCGATTGCACGGGTAGCCAGGGTCGGCCAGCAACCAGTGCTTGCCCGGATCGACCAGTAGACTGCTGGTCAGCAACAACGCGCCTGAACCACCCGGCGTGACCAGAATGCGCTGAGGATCAATGTCGACGCCGTAACGCTGGGCGTAAAACCCGGCAATGGCCTCGCGCAGCTGCGGCAGGCCGCGCGCGGCGGTGTAACGCGTCTTGCCGTCTGCCAGTGCCGCCTGGCCAGCCTTAATGATGGGCTGCGCAGTGGTGAAATCGGGCTCGCCGATTTCAAGGTGAATCACATCATGACCCGCCGCCTGCAATTCATTGGCACGCGCCAGCAACGCCATGACATGAAAAGGTTCTATGGCGCGGCTGCGCGCACTGTAAGGCTGGCTCATGGATATTCCTTTGGAGGGCGGGTGTTAAAACATGATTGTCATCACGTCGCGCCATGATTCTACCCAACCACCCGCCCGACGGTGTGTTTGCGGACTGAAAAACCCGGTTCCCGAACGCTGAATAAAAGAAAGCTACGACGGTGCGCAGCGACTAGAGTTCATTTAGATGCAGGGCAGATGCGAAATGGCCATCTCCATAAGAAGACGGCGTCGCCATGCTCGACAACCGGGAGTAGCGCACTCCGATTTGATCTGGTAAGTTCGCCCGCTTGCAGCTGCAGGGCCGACGGGTGTCGGTGATGGAACAATCCTGCGCAATAGATTAGAAGAGTGAGAGGCGGTCCAGACATGCCCACCCCAGAAAAGCAACAGAACCATCTAATCAGCGGCTTTGAGCCCTACGTGCAAACGAAGGGTGAAGAGTACATGGGCGAGCCGATGCGCGCGCACTTCACCAAGATCCTGAACAAGTGGAAGCAGGACTTGATGCAAGAGGTCGACCGAACGGTAGACCATATGAAGGATGAAGCTGCCAACTTCCCTGATCCGGCCGACCGTGCCAGTCAGGAAGAAGAGTTCAGCCTCGAACTTCGTGCCCGCGATCGCGAACGCAAGCTGATCAAGAAAATCGACAAGACGCTGCAACTGATCAAGGACGAGGAATATGGCTGGTGTGAATCCTGCGGCGTAGAGATCGGCATCCGCCGTCTTGAGGCTCGCCCGACTGCAGACCAGTGCGTCGACTGCAAGACACTTGCAGAAATCAAGGAAAAACAGGTCGGTAAATGACCTGGGGCCGCCTTTGACTGAAAAGACGCTTCGGCGTCTTTTTTTGTGCCTGTTGAAAGCACGATGACGGCGAATCTTGTTCCCACTCCTTGCTCATCGCTGTCCACAGCCCAACTGACTCCCATGCGCTCTTTGATCGCGATGGCACTGACGACGCAAATTGCGACGTAAGTGACGGCTGAGTCCTGGCGCTGATCCGGGGGTAGCCTGGCAGGACGCCAGGCTAGCCGCACCGGGCCATGGAGGGCCCGTTGCGGCGACCCCCGGATCAGTGACAGGGCGAAGGAACCCGACGAAGTCGGGCCGGAAACGGAGCCAGGGGCTTTGGTCACTTTGGCCCCTTCAAAGTGACTCGCCGAGGGGCGAAAAGGTGACCTGAGCCGAACCCCGCCCCATCTGACATCGCAGAACCGCTTTCCCATCGCCCGAAAAGCACTTCAAATAGCAGCCCGGCATAACCACACACTGCGTTCCACTTGCCCGCCCAAGCCCGTCACCCGTAACATCCCGCCCATGAAAAAACCGGCCTATATCGGGCGCTTTGCGCCGACTCCCAGTGGTTACCTGCATTTTGGCTCGCTGGTCGCAGCCCTCGCCTCCTATCTCGATGCGCGCGCGGCAGACGGTCAGTGGCTGTTGCGCATGGAGGATCTCGACCCGCCGCGTGAAGTAGCCGGCGCGCAGGCGGGGATTCTCGAGACACTCGAGCGCTACGGTTTTGAATGGGACGGCCAGATGGTGCGGCAAAGCGAGCGTCATGACGCCTACGCCGAGATCCTCCAGCGCTGGTTCAATCATGGCCTGGCCTACGCCTGCACCTGCTCGCGTAAACAGCTCGAAGACTTTCAGGGTGTCTATCCGGGTTTCTGCCGCAATGCCGGGCATTCGCCGGACAACGCCGCAATCCGCATTCGCGTTCCGGAGCTGGAATATCGCTTCGAAGACCGGGTTCAGGGCACCTTCAAAATGCACCTGGGGCGCGAAAGCGGTGACTTTGTAATCCGCCGGCGCGATGGACTGTATGCCTATCAACTGGCCGTGGTCATTGACGACACCTGGCAAGGCGTCACCGATATCGTTCGCGGTGCCGACCTGCTCGACTCGACACCCCGCCAGCTGTACCTGCAGGAACTGCTGGGCCTGCCCCAACCGCGCTACCTGCATGTACCGTTGATCACCCAACCCGATGGTCACAAGCTGGGCAAGTCCTATCGCTCCCCACCACTGCCGGCCGATCAGGCGACGCCGCTGCTGCTTCGGGCCTTGCGCGCATTGGGGCAGCCGCTCGATGCGCACATCACCGATGGCACCGCGCAGGAAGTGCTCGCCTGGGGCATACGTCACTGGAACGCTGACCTGATACCCCGACTGCGCAATATTGAGGAAGCCCGGATAGACTGATCCAGAGCGGTCGCCGCAAACTGCGACGCAAGGATACTTGCAGGTTATCCGGCATCCGTTAACATGCCGCTCCTCATCTACCAGCGCAGGGAGACCAGATGTACATATACCGGTTGGTTTTGCTTCTGGTGGTCGGCATTTATCTGTTCTCACCAGCCATCATGGACTGGTGGATCGATGCCACCGGTGCCTGGTATCGGCCCTACATGTTGTGGCTGATCCTGATTGTGGTGACGTTCATTCTGCAGAGCCAGCGAGATGCCGATGAGCTTTAGTCTGACGCAGATGCTGCTGGTCAGCGCCGCCTACCTGTTGGTGCTGTTCGGCGTAGCCTGGGTCAGCGAACATGGCCTGATTCCGCGCTGGATCATTCGTCACCCGCTGACCTACACCCTGTCACTGGGCGTCTACGCCAGCGCCTGGGCGTTTTATGGCACGGTTGGTCTGGCCTATCAGTATGGCTACGGCTTTCTGTCCAGTTATCTGGGGGTGTCCGGGGCCTTCCTCCTCGCGCCGGTGCTGCTCTACCCCATCCTCAGAATTACCCGCACCTACCAGCTGTCATCACTGGCCGATCTGTTCGCCTTCCGTTTTCGCAGTACCTGGGCCGGCGCGCTGACCACCGTATTCATGCTGATCGGCGTGCTGCCACTGCTGGCCTTGCAGATTCAGGCGGTCGCCGACTCCATCGGCATTCTGACCCGCGAGCCGGTGCAGGACCGGGTCGCAGTGGCATTCTGCGCACTGATCACCCTGTTCACGATTTTCTTCGGCTCACGGCACATCGCGACGCGCGAGAAACACGAGGGCCTGGTGTTCGCCATCGCCTTTGAATCGCTGATCAAGCTGATCGCCCTGGGCGGCGTCGGGCTTTATGCCTTGTATGGCGTGTTCGACGGCCCGCAACAACTGGAACTCTGGCTGCTGCAGAACCAGACCGCCCTCGCCTCGCTGCACACGCCTTTGCAGGAAGGCCCGTGGCGCACGTTGCTGCTGGTGTTCTTCGCCTCGGCCATCGTCATGCCGCACATGTATCACATGACCTTCACGGAAAACCTCAACCCGCGCTCGCTGGTCAGCGCCAGCTGGGGTCTGCCGCTGTTTCTGCTGTTGATCAGCCTCGCAGTGCCGCTGATCCTCTGGGCCGGGCTCAAGCTCGGCGCCACCACCAGCCCGGAATATTTCACGCTCGGCATCGGCATCGCCGCCAACAGCAAGTCTCTGGCCCTGCTCGCCTATATCGGCGGGCTGTCGGCGGCCAGCGGGCTGATCATCGTCACCACGCTGGCGTTGTCCGGCATGGCACTCAATCACCTGGTGCTGCCGCTGTATCAGCCACCCGCCGAGGGCAATATCTATCGCTGGCTGAAGTGGACACGACGCGGACTGATCGTGGCGATCATCGCGCTGGGTTACGGCTTCTACCTGATGCTCGGCGCTCAGCAGGACCTGGCCAATCTGGGCATCGTCGCCTTCGTTGCAACCCTGCAATTCCTGCCGGGCGTGCTGTCGGTACTGTACTGGCCGACCGCCAACCGACGCGGCTTCATCGCCGGGCTGCTGGCCGGCATTTCGGTCTGGGCAGTCAGCATGCTGTTGCCGCTGATCGGCAACCTGCAGGGCTTCTATATTCCCTGGCTGAACATGATTTATGTGCTGGACGACACCAGTTGGCACATGGCAGCCATCGCCTCGCTGGCCGCAAACGTCTTGCTGTTCACCCTGATCTCGCTGTTCACCAATGCCAGCCCTGAAGAAGCCGGGGCCGCCGAGGCCTGCGCAGTCGACAACGTGCGCCGCCCGCAACGCCGGGAACTGCACGCGGTGTCGCCGCAGGAGTTCGCCACCCAACTGGCCAAGCCGCTGGGCGCGAAAGCCGCGCAGAAGGAGGTCGAGCAAGCGCTGCGCGATCTTTATCTGCCGTTCGACGAGCGCCGCCCTTATGCCCTGCGCCGCCTGCGCGACCGCATCGAGGCCAACCTGTCCGGGCTGATGGGGCCGAGCGTTGCACAGGACATGGTGGAAACGTTTCTGCCGTACAAATCAGGCAGCGAAAAATACGTCACCGAAGACATACATTTCATTGAAAGCCGGCTTGAGGACTACCACTCGCGCCTTACCGGCCTTGCCGCCGAACTCGATGCCTTGCGCCGCTACCACCGCCAGACCCTTCAGGAACTGCCGATGGGCGTCTGCTCGCTGGCCGAAGATCAGGAGATCCTGATGTGGAACAGGGCCATGGAAGAATTGACCGGAATCGTCGCCCAGCGCGTAGTGGGTTCACGACTGGAAACCATTGCCGAGCCGTGGAAGGGCCTGCTGACCGGTTTTACCAGCCTGCCCGATGAGCATTTACACAAGCAGAAGCTCGGTCTGGACGGCCAGACACGCTGGCTCAATCTGCACAAGGCCGCCATCAACGAGCCTCTGGCGCCGGGCAACAGCGGGCTGGTGGTGCTGGTCGAAGACCTGACCGACACGCAGATGCTCGAAGACAAGCTGGTGCATTCGGAACGCCTGGCAAGTATCGGCCGACTGGCCGCCGGCGTGGCGCACGAGATCGGCAATCCGATTACCGGTATTGCCTGTCTAGCCCAGAACCTGCGCGAGGAACGCGAAGAAGACGGCGAACTCAAGGAGATCAGCAGCCAGATCCTCGAACAGACCAAACGCGTCTCGCGCATCGTCCAGTCATTGATGAGTTTTGCCCACGCGGGCGCTCATCAGCATAGCGACGAAGCCGTTTGTCTGGCCGTGGTGGCCCAGGATGCTATTGGTCTGCTGGCGCTGAACCGGCGCAATTTCGAAGTACACTTCTACAACCTGTGCAACCCCGAGCATTGGGCTGTCGGCGACTCGCAGCGGCTGGCGCAGGTGTTGATCAATCTGCTCTCCAACGCCCGTGATGCCTCCCCGGCAGGCAGCGCAGTCAGGGTCAGAAGCGAAGTATCCGAGCACACTGTGGACTTGATCGTCGAAGACGAAGGCAGTGGGATTTCAAAGGCAATCATGGACCGATTGTTCGAGCCGTTCTTCACCACCAAGGATCCTGGCGAGGGAACCGGACTTGGCCTGGCGCTGGTCTATTCCATCGTTGAAGAGCATTATGGACAGATAACCATCGACAGCCCGGCCGATCCCGAGCAACAGCGTGGAACCCGTATTCGGGTGACCTTGCCACGCCATGTCGACGCGACGTCCACCGCGAACTGAGACCGTCGAGAGAACTGAATCAATGCCGCATATTTTGATCGTCGAAGACGAAACGATTATCCGCTCAGCCCTGCGTCGCCTGCTTGAACGCAACCAGTATGAAGTCAGTGAAGCCGGCTCCGTTCAAGAGGCTCAGGAACGCTTCAGCATCCCGTCGTTCGATCTGATCGTCAGCGACCTGCGCCTGCCCGGCGCGCCCGGCACCGAACTGATCAAGCTCGGCGAAGGCAAACCGGTGCTGATCATGACCAGTTACGCGAGCCTGCGCTCGGCAGTCGATTCGATGAAGATGGGCGCGGTGGACTACATCGCCAAACCCTTCGATCACGATGAAATGCTGCAGGCGGTCTCGCGGATCCTGCGTGACCGGCAGACGGTCAAGCACCTTCAGGACGAACGCAGCGCCACCGCCAGGACCAGCAATGCTGAAAAAGGCCCGGCTCAGAACCATAACGGCGAGATCGGCATCATCGGCTCATGCCCGCCCATGCTGGATCTCTACAGCAAGATCCGCAAAGTCGCCCCAACTGATTCCAACGTCCTGATTCAAGGTGAGTCAGGCACCGGTAAGGAACTGGTCGCCCGCGCTCTGCACAACCTCTCACGCCGCGCCAAGGCACCGATGATTTCCGTCAACTGTGCGGCCATTCCCGAATCGCTGATCGAGTCCGAACTGTTCGGTCACGAGAAAGGCGCGTTTACCGGGGCCAGCGCAGGCCGCGCAGGTCTGGTCGAGGCCGCTGACGGTGGCACGCTGTTTCTCGATGAAATCGGCGAACTGCCCCTGGAAGCCCAGGCTCGCCTGCTGCGCGTATTGCAGGAAGGCGAGATTCGTCGCGTCGGTTCGGTGCAATCACAAAAGGTCGACGTACGCCTGATTGCCGCGACCCACCGGGACCTGAAAACACTGGCCAAAAATGGCGAGTTTCGTGAAGACCTGTTCTATCGCCTGCACGTTATCGCCCTGAAACTCCCGGCGCTGCGCGAACGTGGCAACGACATCCTGGAAATCGCTCGTGCGTTCCTGGTCCGCCAGAGCAGCAAGGTCGGACGCGACGACCTCAAATTTGCACACGACGCCGAACAGGCGATCCGCCATTACAGCTGGCCGGGTAACGTGCGCGAGCTGGAAAACGCGGTGGAGCGCGCGGTGATTCTCTGCGAGAACCCGGAAATCACCGCTGACCTGCTGGGCATCGACATTGAACTCGACGGGCTGGATGACGACGAGTACATGGGCATGGCACCGTTACCGGGCTCTTCCGGTTCGTCGGGCAACGAGCCCGCCGAAGACCTGTCGCTTGAAGACTATTTTCAGCACTTCGTTCTGGAGCATCAGGACCACATGACTGAAACCGAGCTGGCACGCAAACTGGGCGTCAGTCGCAAATGTCTGTGGGAACGCCGTCAACGTCTGGGTATCCCGCGGCGCAAGGGCGTGGCCAGCGAGACATAAAACCAGCCCAAGGCTCTGGCACGCGGTGCGCAGGGCGGGTACAAACTGTTACCTCAAGCGTTTCACGTAACAAAAGCCGGGTCTTACGGTAACGCAGGCCCGGCTTTTTTGTGTGCGCAAAACCGGCCTGTTGCCCGAAAAGCCCCGGTTTACGGGGCTTGGCAAAAGTTGGCACAGCTTCTGCTATATGCTTAGTACAAGAAGAACAACAAGCAGTACGACACCCACAATAAAAACAATACGAATCGACTCACGCATAACAAGAACAACACGGCGGAGGCGCAGCTAACTGATTCTTTTGGAGAGGAGTTGTATTTGGGCTTGCCCCGCAACCAGGCCGAGAACAACAAAAACTACCCTTAGGTAGCGCCTGAACTGGTTGGATCGAATGATCATTGCAACGCAGCGACCAAAGCAATCCGTTTGCTCTTGACTCCCGACTGGGAGGTTTCACAGACGAAAGTCTCGTGAATGGGCACTCAACAAAAACAAGAAGCCCAGGCAGAAAACAATAATAAAGAGCACACACTTTGGGGGAGCTTCGGCTCCCCCAGTAGCTTCCCCGCCTTGATCCGCGCCATCGTTTACCCTTCCGCGACAGCTTCCTACACCATCACTCGACTAAATGCTAGAATCCCCGCCCATCATGCGGTCATTCCACGTTTTTGGCCGAATATTCCTTCAAACAGTGCATCCCATGCTGAAGAAGTTGTTCCAGTCATTTCGTTCCCCACTGCGCAAACCGCAGCAACATACGCGCACCACGCCTGAAGTGCTCAACAGCAGCCAACATTCGCTGCAACGCAGTCAATTCAGCCGCTATGCCGTGAATATCGTCGAGCGCCTGCAGAATGCCGGCTACCAGGCCTATCTGGTCGGTGGTTGCGTACGCGACATGATGCTCAACATAACGCCCAAGGATTTCGACGTCGCCACCAGTGCCACGCCAGAACAGGTGCGTGCCGAATTCCGCAACGCGCGGATCATCGGCCGCCGGTTCAAGCTGGTGCACATCCATTTCGGTCGCGAAATCATCGAAGTGGCGACGTTCCGCGCCAATCATCCTCAGGATGATGAAGAAGAGGACAGCAACCAGTCCTCGCGCAATGAAAGCGGACGCATCCTGCGTGACAACGTATACGGCACGCTTGAAGAAGACGCCCAGCGTCGTGACTTCACGATCAACGCGCTTTACTACGACCCGGTCAGCGAGCGCGTTCTGGATTACGCCAACGGCGTGCATGACATCCGCAATCGCCTGATCCGCCTGATCGGCGATCCGGAACAGCGTTATAAAGAAGACCCGGTGCGCATGCTGCGTGCCGTGCGTTTCGCGGCCAAGCTGGACTTCGGCATCGAGAAGCACAGCGCTCAACCGATCCGCGCACTGGCGCCGATGCTGCGTGACATTCCATCGGCACGCTTGTTCGAGGAAGTGCTCAAACTGTTCCTCTCCGGGCACGCCGCCCCCACCTTTGAAATGCTGGTGGACCTGGAACTGTTCGAACCGTTGTTCCCAGCCAGCTCCAAGGCCCTGGAATACAACCCGACCTACACCCATACGCTGATCAGCAATGCGTTGATCAATACCGACCTGCGCATCAAGCAGAACAAACCGGTCACACCGGCGTTCCTGTTCGCTGCCCTGCTCTGGCCTGCGCTGCCGGCCAAGGTGCTGCGTGCTCAGGAACGCGGCATGCCGCCGATCGCAGCCATGCAGGAAGCCGCTCACGAACTGATCATCGAGCAGTGCCAGCGCATCGCCATTCCCAAGCGCTTCACGCTGCCGATCCGCGAGATCTGGGACATGCAGGAGCGCCTGCCGCGCCGTTCGGGCAAGCGCGCCGACCTGCTGCTCGACAACTCGCGGTTCCGCGCCGGCTACGACTTTCTGCTGTTGCGTGAAACTGCGGGCGAGCAGACCGATGGTCTGGGCCAGTGGTGGACCGATTATCAGGACTGCAACGACAGCGAACGCCGCGACATGATTCGCGACCTGAGCAACAAGCCTGAAGCGGCGGGCACAGCCCCGCGCAAGCGTCGTCGTAACAGCGGTGCCAAACGCAAGCGCACCACGGGCGAGGCGCAAAGCGGTGAATGAACCGCTGTTGGCCACTGAACGCGTGTACATCGGTCTGGGCAGCAACCTGGCTGCCCCGGCCGAGCAATTGCGCAGCGCCCTCAAGGCCATTGCGCAATTGCCCGATTGTCAGTTGAGCGGCGTATCGTCGTTCTATATCAGCGACTCGCTACTGCCCGGTCAACCGCGCTTCACCAATGCCGTCGCGGCAGTCGACACCTGCATGGCGCCGCTGACACTGCTTGATGCACTACAGGCCATCGAGCTGGATCAAGGCCGCGAACGCCACGAACGCTGGGGGCCGCGCACGCTGGACCTCGATATCCTGCTGTTCGGCGACCGCCTGATCGACGAGCCACGCCTCAAAGTGCCGCATTACCACATGCAGGCCAGGGCCTTCGTGCTGTACCCGCTGGCAGAGCTGGCTCCGGGGCTGACACTGGCCGACGGCCGCCTACTGAATCGTCTGCTCGATGATTGCCCGTTCACAGGCCTTGAACGTCTGCCCGCCGAGGCATGAAGCCTGTCTGTTACCGCGCCGTTGTAACCGGTCGGACGCACAGGTAACACCTTCAATTGACTTCACGCCCCCTCCTCACGAAGATAGGCCTCCCGCCGCCACACCACAGGCGAACGGGTGCGAAACAGGCCTTTGCAAAACACCGCGACACGACGGTGTGCCTGCTTTTCCAGGATGACTCTCACGCGCTGAGCACCCGTCTTCACAGCGCCTGATGGAGGACTTTACATGCCGAACATAACCGTTACGTCGCTGCTGGCCATGAAGCAGAAAGGTGAAAAAATCACCATGCTGACCTGCTACGACGCAACCTTCGCCCACACGGCCTCTCAAGCGGGTGTCGAAGTGCTGCTGATAGGCGACTCGCTGGGCATGGTCCTGCAGGGTCACGACAGCACCCTGCCTGTTACCACGGCTGAAACGGCGTACCACGTTGCGTGTGTGAAACGCGGCAACCAGGGCGCGATGATTCTCGCCGACCTGCCGTTCATGGCCAACGCGACGCTGGAGCAGACCCTGATCAACAGCGCGACGCTGATGCAGGCAGGCGCGCACATGATCAAGGTCGAAGGCGCTGCCTGGCTGGCCGAGTCGATCCGTTTGCTGGCCGAGCGCGGCATTCCGGTGTGCGCGCACATGGGTCTGACCCCACAGGCAGTCAACGTGTTGGGTGGCTACAAGGTGCAGGGCCGGCTGGAGGCGCAGGCGCGGCAGATGCGCGCCGATGCAATCGCACTGGAACAGGCGGGCGCAGCGATGATTCTGCTGGAGTGCGTGCCCAGCGAACTGGCCGAAGAAATCACCCAGGCGGTGAAGGTCCCGGTCATCGGTATTGGCGCGGGCAGCGCCACCGACGGGCAGGTCCTGGTGCTGCACGACATGCTCGGCCTGTCCATCACCGGACGCGTGCCCAAGTTCGTGAAAAATTTCATGACCGGTCAGCCCGATATCCAGTCGGCTATCCGGGCCTACGTGGCCGCAGTCAAAGACGTCAGCTTTCCGGCCACTGAACACGGATTCTCGGCATGAACACAGTAAAAACCGTACAGGACCTGCGCGCCGCTGTTGCGCGGGCACGCAGCGAAGGCAAGCGGATCGCGCTGACCCCGACGATGGGCAACCTGCACAGCGGCCACGCCGCGCTGGTCACCAAGGCGGCGCAGCGTGCCGATTTCGTGGTCGCCACTATTTTCGTCAATCCGCTGCAGTTCGGCCCCAACGAAGACCTGGCCACCTACCCTCGCACGCTGGCTGCCGATCAGGAAAAACTCCTGCAGGCCGGTTGCAACCTGCTGTTCACCCCAAGCGTCGAAGAAATCTATCCGCACGGCATGGCCGACCAGACACTGGTCAGCGTGCCGCACCTGTCGCAAGGCCTGTGTGGCGCCAGCCGTCCCGGCCATTTCGAAGGTGTCGCGACCGTGGTCAGCAAGCTGTTCAACATGGTGCAGCCTGACCTGGCGATCTTTGGTGAAAAAGACTTCCAGCAACTGGCCGTGATCCGGGCCATGGTCCGTGATCTGAACATGCCGATCCAGATCATCGGCGAACCGACGGTACGTGCCGACGACGGTCTGGCGCTGTCCTCGCGCAACGGCTATCTGAGCGACGATCAGCGCGCCGCAGCACCCGCCCTGTATCAGGCGATCCGTCAGATCGCCGACGCGATCAAGGCCGGCGAGCAGGATTTCGACGCGCTGCTGGCAAGCAAGAAGCAGCAACTGGAGGCTGCCGGTTTTCGTATCGACTACCTGGAGATACGCGATGCCACCAGCCTGCGGGCGACGACTGCCGACAATCGCGACCTGGTCATCCTCGCAGCGGCGTTCATGGGCAAAACCCGCTTGATCGACAACCTGCACCTGACCAGAAGCTGACAGGATGTGCGCTGGCAATGAACTAAGACACACCGGTAATGCCATACCGGTACAGGTTGCCTGAACCACAACCGACAGTATTCGAGACCAAACCCCGGTTGCCTGTGTGCGAAAAAGTACCGGGGTCATGTAAGGCGAGGCGCAGACAAACAGGTACGCGAAGGGTAGTCTGCGATGTGTAGCCCGTGAGAAAGCTTGCGACCTCGCTCCAAGAATATCCAAAGACAGAACCAGTTAAAGGAAACCCGCAGCGATGGCGTACTACCGCACTCCTTCCGATGTGACCGCTCTGCCCGCCTGGCAAGCGTTGAACAAACACCGCCAGGCCATGCAGAACTTCAGCATGCGCGAAGCGTTCAACACCGACCCGCAGCGCTTCAGCCAATTCACCCTCAGCAGCGCTGGCCTGTTTCTCGATTACTCCAAAAACCTGATCACCACCGAGACCCGCGACCTGTTGGTCAGCCTGGCGGGCGAAGTGGGCCTCAAGGATGCGATCAAGGCTCAGTATGATGGCGAGCTGGTCAACTCATCCGAAGGCCGCCCTGCCCTGCACACCGCTCTGCGCCGCCCGGTCGGCGACAAGTTGAAAGTCAACGGCGTCGATGTGATGCCGGACGTACACCGCGTACTCAATCAGATGACCGAACTGGTCGGCCGCATCCATGACGGCCTGTGGCGCGGTTACACCGAAAAACCGATCACCGACGTGGTGAACATCGGCATCGGCGGCTCGTTCCTCGGCCCGGAGCTGGTCTCCGAAGCGCTGGTGGCCTACGCGCACAAAGGTGTCCGCTGCCATTACCTGGCAAATATCGACGGCAGCGAATTCCATGAGCTGTCGATGAAGATTCGTGCCGAGACCACGCTGTTCATCGTCTCGTCGAAATCCTTCAACACGCTGGAAACCCTGAAAAACGCACAGGCGGCACGTGCCTGGTACCTGGCGCAGGGCGGCTCGGAAGTCGAACTGCATCGCCACTTCATCGCGGTGTCCAGCAACAATTCTGCGGCCGTAGCCTTCGGCATCCGTGAAGAAAACATCTTCCCGATGTGGGACTGGGTCGGCGGTCGCTATTCGCTGTGGTCGGCCATCGGTCTGCCTATCGCGCTGGCCATCGGCATGTCCAACTTCAAGGAACTGCTGTCCGGTGCCTACACCATGGACCAGCATTTCCAGAGCGCGCCGTTCGAGCAGAACATGCCGGTATTACTGGGTTTGCTGGGCGTCTGGTACGGCAATTTCTGGGGCGCACAAAGCCACGCGATCCTGCCGTACGATCATTACCTGCGTAACATCACCAAGCACTTGCAACAACTGGACATGGAATCCAACGGCAAGAGCGTCCGTCAGGACGGTACGCCGACGTCGACCGACACCGGACCGGTGATCTGGGGCGGCGTGGGTGCCAATGGTCAGCACGCTTACCACCAGTTGCTGCACCAGGGCACGCAGATGATTCCGGCCGATTTCATTGTGCCGATCGTCAGCTTCAACCCGGTTGCCGACCACCACCAGTGGCTGTACGCCAACTGTCTGTCGCAGAGCCAGGCACTGATGATGGGCAAGACCCGCGCAGAAGCCGAGGCAGAACTGCGCGAGAAGGGTATGGACGAGCAAGAGGTGCAGAAGCTGGCACCGCACAAGGTCATCCCTGGCAACCGTCCGAGCAATACGCTGGTGGTCGAGCGCATCAGCCCGCGTCGTCTTGGCGCGCTGGTGGCCATGTATGAACACAAGGTGTTCGTGCAGAGCGTGATCTGGGGCACCAACGCCTTCGACCAATGGGGTGTGGAGCTGGGCAAGGAAATGGGCAAAGCGGTGTACCAGCGCCTGACCGGCGGCACCGAAGAGCCGGCTGACGATGCATCGACACAAGGCCTGATCAACTACTTCCGCGGCCGTCACCGCGGCTGATTGTTTCCCTCTCGTTCCTACGCTCTGCGCTCAGCGTTACGCAGAAGTCTTGATGAGTAGGGGAAACGGGGCTTTTGTAGGAGCGACCGGGGCGGCGATCCGCCTTGTTCGCGAAGGCGTTATGTCAGACGCAGAAACTTCTGCGGCTGCACAGGGCCCTTTCGCGAACAAGTTCGCTCCCACGCCCTTCGGGCAGAAGCCCTGTACATCATCAGCGGATGTACGCTCTCCTTGTAGGAGCGAACTTGTTCGCGAAAGCTTTATTTCGAGTGATACATCTTTAGCGGATGTCCTTTCGCAAGCAAGCGAAGGGTCGCACGGTCCGTTACCACAAAAGTCTCTTTGCCGTACTTCCCTCCCCGATGCCCGAGCACGACATGGAATTCATCCGCACCCGCATCGAAAACCAGGTCATCAGCCTCACCGGCCTTGCCCTTGGTCAACTGGATCTGGAAAGCCCCAAGGGCGACCCGGGTCTGTTTGGCCCTCAGGCGGTGTGCTGGGAAGTGCATGACGATTTCACCAGCATGCTGGTCGGCGGCATCAGCGCATTGATGCTGCAGGCGCTGCACCCTCTGGCACTGGCGGGCATCTGGGACCACTCCAACTTTCGTCAGGACATGCTTGGCCGCCTGCGGCGTACCGGGCAGTTTCTGTCCGGCACCACCTACGGCTCCACGCGCGATGCCAACTGGCTGATCGACAAGGTCCGCAACATTCACCTGAACATCGTCGGCACC
This sequence comes from Pseudomonas sp. PvP100, assembly GCF_017833055.1. Classification (NCBI taxonomy): domain Bacteria; kingdom Pseudomonadati; phylum Pseudomonadota; class Gammaproteobacteria; order Pseudomonadales; family Pseudomonadaceae; genus Pseudomonas; species Pseudomonas sp. PvP100. The sequence goes on along the minus strand of NZ_JAFIBO010000001.1, from coordinate 5,471,572 downwards.
GCGCCCGATGGCCGGCCATATGCCGCCAGCGATCCGGATTTGCTGACCTGGGTGCATGTGGCCGAAGTCAGCAGCTTTCTCGCAGCGCATGTGCGCTATCTGAACCCGGACATGTCGCTCGCCGAACAGGACGCGTACTACGCTGAAACGGCGCTGGTTGCCGAGCGACTCGGCGCACGCAACGTCCCACGCTCCCGTCAGGCCATTGCTGACTATCTGGCAGACATTCGTGGCCAACTGGTCTGTGACCAGCGCAGCCGCGAAGTAATGCGCCTGCTGCTCGATGCGCCTGCACCCAACTGGCTGGCCAAGCCGTTTGGCGTATTGATGATGCGCGCCGGTATCGATCTACTGCCGGACTGGGCCAGCGACATGCTCGACGTCACGCAAAGCCCCTGCAAACGCCGAATGATCCGCTTGGGCGTCAACAGTACTGCGCCCATTCTGCGCTGGGCTGTGCGCGACGGATCGGCGCAACGTGCCAGACGCCGCATGGGCGTTTGAACGAGGCATGACGGTTTTCGGCAAACCGTGACCGGGCGGTTCACGGTTGGAACCTGCCTGCCTATCTGTGCCACCATGAGCGCTCAATAACAATGAGGATCAGCACCATGCACGACGTCGTTATCGTCGCCGCCACCCGTACCGCCGTGGGCAGTTTTCAGGGCTCACTGGCCTCTGTCGCCGCAGTCGATCTCGGCGCAGCGGTCATTCGTCAATTGCTTGCCTGCACCGGCGTGGACGGCGCGCAGGTCGATGAAGTCATCATGGGTCAGGTGCTGACCGCGGGCGCTGGTCAGAACCCCGCGCGGCAGGCAGCCATCAAGGCCGGCCTGCCCTTCTCGGTACCAGCCATGACCCTGAACAAGGTCTGCGGCTCTGGCCTCAAGGCCCTGCACCTGGCGACCCAGGCGATTCGTTGCGGCGACGCCGAGATCATCATCGCCGGCGGTCAGGAAAACATGAGCCTGTCCAACCACGTGCTGCCGGGCGCACGCACCGGACTGCGCATGGGCCACGCCAGCATGGTCGATACGATGATCACTGACGGCCTGTGGGATGCATTCAATGATTACCACATGGGCATCACTGCCGAGAACCTCGCGCAGCAGTACGACATCAGCCGTGAAGCCCAGGATGAGTTCGCCGCCTTGTCTCAGCAGAAAGCGCTGGCTGCGATTGAAGCCGGACGCTTCGTCGATGAGATCACCCCGATCCTGATCCCGCAGCGCAAGGGTGATCCGCTGTCCTTTGCAACAGACGAGCAGCCCCGCGCCGGCACCACCGCCGAGACCCTGGCCAAGCTCAAGCCTGCCTTCAAAAAGGACGGCACGGTCACTGCCGGCAATGCTTCCTCGCTGAACGATGGAGCTGCCGCCGTGATGCTGATGAGTGCTGCCAGAGCCGAGCAACTGGGCTTGCCGGTGCTGGCGCGCATCGCCGCCTACGCCAACGCCGGTGTCGACCCGGCCATCATGGGCATCGGCCCGGTCAGTGCCACGCGTCGCTGTCTGGACAAGGCTGGCTGGTCGCTGGCCGAACTGGACCTGATCGAAGCCAACGAAGCCTTCGCCGCACAGTCCCTGTCGGTGGGCAAGGAGTTGGGGCTGGATCCGCAAAAGCTCAACGTGAATGGTGGCGCTATCGCCCTTGGCCACCCGATTGGCGCGTCGGGCTGCCGCGTGCTGGTGACACTGCTGCACGAGATGATCAGGCGCGATGTGAAGAAGGGTCTGGCCACGCTGTGTATCGGTGGTGGTCAGGGGGTTGCTCTGGCGCTGGAGCGCTAGGGCAGGAAGAAGGCGCGGGTCAGCCCGCGCCTTGCCTATCAGGCGGCTGCGGGCGCCACTTCCATGTCAGCGGGCTCTGGACGCTTGATCAGCGCGTAGATCACACCGGTCAGGACACTGCCGGCGATGATCGCCAGCAGATAAAGCAGCGCATGGTTGATGGCGTTGGGGATCAGCATCACGAACAGGCCGCCATGCGGTGCCATCAGCTTGCAGCCGAAGTACATCGACAACGCACCAGTCAGCGCGCCACCCACGACACTGGCCGGAATCACCCGCAACGGGTCCTTGGCAGCGAAGGGAATGGCACCTTCCGAGATGAAGCACAGCCCCAGCACGAACGCCGCCTTGCCTGCCTCACGCTCGCTTTGGGCGAACTTGCGGCGAGCCAGAATCGTGGCGATGCCCATACCGATGGGCGGCACCATACCGGCAGCCATGGCAGTGGCCATCGGCGCGTAGCTCTGGGATGCCAGCAAACCGACCGAGAACGCATAGGACGCCTTGTTGATCGGCCCACCGAGGTCGACGCACATCATTGCGCCCAGCACCACGCCCAACAGGATCGCGTTGGTGGTGCCCATGCTGTCGAGGAAGTGCGTCAACGCTTCGAGCATCCCGGCAACCGGCTTGCCGACCACGTAGATCATCACCAGACCGGTGAACAGGCTCGACAGCAACGGGATGATCAGAATCGGCTTGAGCGCTTCGACGCTGGCCGGCAGACGTGCGTAGCGGTTGATCGCGGCAGCACTGTAGCCGGCCAGAAAGCCCGCGACGATACCGCCGATGAACCCGGCACCCAGCGTACTCGCCAACAGGCCACCGATCATGCCGGGTGCCAGCCCCGGACGGTCAGCAATCGAATAGGCGATGTAACCGGCCAGCAACGGCACCATCAGTTTGAACGCCGCTTCCCCACCGATCTGCATCAGTGCCGCAGCCAGCGTGCCCGGCTCTTTGAACGCAGTGATACCGAACACGAAGGAAAGAGCGATCAACAGCCCGCCCGCCACGACCATCGGCAGCATGAACGACACGCCGGTCAGCAGGTGCTTGTAGACGCCCGCCTTCTCTTGTCTGGCCGGCGACTTGGCGGCGGCCTCATCGGACTCCACTTGCCCTTCTGCCAGGGCCTTTTTCAGGGTGGCTTCGGACTGCTTGAGCGCGATACCGGTGCCGCAACGGTAGATCTTCTTGCCGGCAAAACGGTCGGTGTTGACTTCGATATCCGCCGCCAGCAGCACAACGTCGGCATCGGCGATGGCCTTGGCGCTGAGCGGATTGCGTGCGCCTACCGAGCCCTGGGTTTCAACTTGCAAGTCGTAATTCAGACGCTTGGCAGCCTGCTGGATCGCTTCGGCCGCCATGAACGTATGCGCTACACCGGTCGGGCAGGCCGTGATCGCAACGATGCGCGGTTGCCCGCCGGTGCCGCCGCTTGCCTGAGGCGCCGCGGCTTCGGACGCCACATGCACCTGGGCTTCTCGCTCGGCGCGCTGCAGAAAGCTGTCGACATCCTGCAAGGCATGCGCAGGCGAATCCTGAAACAGGCGCTTGCCGACAAAGCGGCTCAGGTCCACAGGACCGGTATTGACCACCAGAACAAGATCGGCGGCTTCGATGTCCTGGGCGGACAACTGTTGATCGGCCTTGTTGTGATCGATGATTTCGACGCTGGTTTCCCAGCCTTGGCGCAGGGCCGCCGCTTCGAGCAATCGTGCGCTGAGTACGCTGCTGACCTTGCCGCTCGGGCAGGCCGTAACTATGGCTAACTTCATGACGATCCTCTCTTATTGTTCTGAAAGGCTGCGTACAGTGACGCCGCCTTCAAGCCGTTTGAGTTGCGCGGCATCGGTGATGCCGAAACCGATCTGGGTCACCGCCATGGCGGCAATCGCTGTGGCAGTGCGCAGGGTCTTGTGCGGCTCTTGACCGGTGATCAAGCCGTGCACCATGCCTGCCAGCAGCGAGTCACCCGCACCGACCGTACTGGCCACGGTGACCTTGGGCGGCAGCGAATGCAGCGCCACGCTCGGGCTGAACCAGTGCACGCCTTCGGAGCCTTGAGAGATCACCACATGCTCGATGCCCTGCGCCTGCAAACGCGCAGCCGCCTCGGCTTGCGCAGCGATGGAGATGATCGGTGCGTCGAGCGCATCAGCCAACTCCTCGGTGTTGGGTTTGATCAGCCAGGGCCCGGCCTTAAGACCGGCGCGCAAGGCCAGACCACTGCTGTCCAGCGCCACTTTCAGACCGAGGTCCTTGAGCATCACCAGCAGTTTTTGCAGCCACTCCGGGGTGACGCCGCGCGGCAGGCTGCCCGCCACGACCACCACGTCGAAACCCTGTGCGATCTGTTCGACGCGGGTGAACAGCGCTTGCTGCGCCTCTTCACTGACCTGCGGCCCGGGGCCGTTCAAATCGGTGATGCGGCCACTGCCTTCGGCCAGCTTGATATTGCTGCGCGTTTCGCCCGGCACCCGGACAAACTCGTCGACGAACTGACGACGCTCGAACAACGCTTCGAACGCTTGCTGATTGTCGACGCCGAGAAAGCCGGCAACGGTCAGGTCATGGCCCAGATCAGCCAGCACCTGCGCCACATTCAGGCCTTTGCCGGCAGCGTGAGTGAGCATCGCCGTGCTGCGGTTGACCTGGCCCAGCTCCAACTGCCCCAACTGCACAGTCAGATCCAGCGCCGGGTTCATAGTCAGGGTAAGAATCTTCGCCATTACACAGCCTCCACAAGCGCGCGGACTTCGGCGGCGCTGCCCGCCGTCAGCGCATTTTGCGCCAGTTGCTGAGCGCTGCTCAGGGTCAGTTCACGTACGCAGGCCTTGACCTCGCCAATGCTGCGCGCCGAGACACTCAATTCATCCACGCCCAGGCCGACCAAGATCGGCACGGCCAGCGGGTCTGCAGCCAGTTCGCCGCACACGCCCACCCATTTGCCGTTGGCATGCGCAGCACGCACGGTCATGTCGATCAGTTGCAGCACCGACGGGTGCAGGCCGTCAGCCTGGGCCGACAGTGTCGGGTGGCCGCGGTCGATGGCCATGGTGTATTGCGTCAGGTCATTGGTGCCGATGCTGAAGAAGTCCACTTCCTTCGCCAGCACCGGAGCGATCAGCGCCGCCGATGGTACTTCGATCATGATCCCCAGTTGCAGGTCGCTGACCGGAATTTCCTCGCGCAGACGCTGGGTCATGTCCCGCGCCTGACGCCAATCTTCAAGCGTGCCGATCATCGGGAACATGATGCGCAGCGGGCCGCTGTCTGCCGAACGCAACAGGGCGCGAAGCTGGCTTTCCATGACATCCGGGCGCTGCAGGGTAAGACGGATACCGCGGACACCGAGGAACGGGTTTTCCTCTTTGGCGATCGGCCAGTAAGGCAGCGGCTTGTCGCCACCGACGTCCAGTGTACGCACCACCAGCGGACGCCCGCCCAGATCGGTCAGCACGCGGCGGTATTCCGCTTCCTGCGTGGCCTCATCCGGCGCCTGGGAATGCGCCATGAACAGCAATTCGGTGCGCAGCAGGCCGACGCCTTCCGCGCCCTGCTCCACGGCAGCCGGTGTGCCCGTACTGTCGCCGATATTGGCGAAGACTTCGACGGCATGACCGTCACGCGTCACAGCAGGCTCCATGCGCGCTTCGGCGGCTGCCTTGAGACGCTGCTCACGCGCGTCACGGTCCTGAACTGCGCGCTGCAGGGTTTCCTCGTCAGGTGCGACGGTCAGCCGTCCGCGCTGGCTGTCGATCAACAGTACGGTACCCGGCTTGAGCAGCAGCACTTCATCTCCGGCCCCCACCAGTGCGGGAATGCCCAGCGCACGCGCCACGATGGCACTGTGCGCGGTGGCACCGCCGCGTGCGGTAAGAATGCCAGCGACCTGCGCCGGGTCGAGGCGGGCAACGTCGGATGGGCCGACTTCATCCATCACCAGAATGTAGGGTTCGTCCGGGGCCGCAACGGTTTCGACGCCACAGATCTGCGCGAGCACACGGCGACCGACATCACGCAGGTCTGCGGCGCGCTCGGCCAGCAGTGCGTCCTGCAGTTGTTCCTGCTGAACGGCAGCGGTCTCGATAACCGTAGCCCACGCAGCAGCCGCGCTTTCGTCGTTATTGAGGCGCGCCTCGACTTCGTTGGTCAGTTCCGGGTCTTCGAGCATCTCCTGGTGAGTGATGAAGATTTCCCGGATAGCCTTGGACTTGCTGCGCTGAATGAGATTTTCGATATCGCTGCGCACCTCGCCGATCGCCTTGTGCAGGCGCTCGCGCTCGGCAGCCACCGACTCGCCCCGCTGGGGATAATCGAAGCTTTGCAGCACTTGAATATGCGCCGGCCCCATGGCAATGCCCGGTGAAGCAGACACAGCCTGCAACACGCTACCGGCTGGCGGAGCACTAAGCGGTTTGGCAGCAGCCGGGGTCGGCGCTGGCGCAGCCTCGGCCTGCGAGACGGCGGGCAAGGGTTCGACCTCCTCGCCCAGACCTTGCTCCACGGCTGCGATCAGGGCGGGTAGCGCGTCGTCGGCGATGGTCGGTTCGGCAATGAACTCCAGCGTCTGACCACGGCGGGCGCCGAGGCTGAGCAACTTGCTCAGGCTCTTGGCCGACACGGCGGCTTCGCCGGTTTCCAGCACGCGCATGCGGATCTCGCCGTCAAACTCCTTGGCCAACTGCGCCAGTATCTTCGCCGGGCGGGCATGCAAGCCATGGGCATTGGCCAGCTGAATCTGCCGGGTCGGCCACTCGGCTGGCAGTTCGCCGCCCAGCGCTTCGAGCACGGCGCGACTATTGGTGGCGTGCCCCAACTCGTGGCCACGGCCTTCGATCAGTAACAGGCACAGACGCTCGAGCAGCGCCTGATGCGCCTCACCGAGGCTGGCCAGGCAGAACAGACCGGTCAGCGGCTGGCCCAGATAGCGCATGGGTTTGTCGGGGGTGACGAACGCCAGGCCAGGACGATTGACGGTTTGCTCGCTGTGCAGCCACCAGAGGCCATCACCCAGCGACAACGCTTCCACTTGCTGGAGCACGGCGGCAAAGCCGTTACTCACGCAGTCGGCCTTGCGCAACAGGCGTGCGCCGCGCCAGACCAGTTCTTCAAAATCGTCGGCAGATACGCCGAGGCTGATCATCTGTGCGTCGAGCGCCAGTTCCTGCGGAGCGCCCTGCAATAGCTTGAGCAGGTCTTCCGGGGTCTTCGCTTCGCGCAGCGCCTGGCCAAGATCCTCTTCACCCAATGCGCGAGTCAGCAGTTGCAGCAGGCGCAAGTGCTCGTCGGATTTGGCAGCGATACCAATCGCCAGGTAAACCATTTGTCCGTCGCCCCAGTCCACCCCTTCGGGGAACTGCATCAGACGCACACCGGTGGTAAACACCAGGTCGCGGGTTTCGGGTGTACCGTGTGGGATGGCGATGCCCTGACCGAGGAAGGTCGAGCCTTGCTGCTCACGGTTCATCAGCCCGGTGAGGTAGCCCTCGGCAACCAGACCATCAGCGACCAGGTGGTCGGCAATCAGCTTAAGTGCGGCAGTTTTATCCACAGCCGACTGGGCCATGGATATTTGCTCCAGAGTGAGTTCGAGCATTGCCTTGACTCCTGTGCAGCGCCGAGGCGCCACCTGATTCTTGTTTTAATGGCGATCGTGTGATCGACAGCTTGGGGGGATGAAGGTGATATTCGTCCGAGTATCGTATCGGACATCACTTTCATCTCGATTGCAGCAGACAACAGGCGTGCTGAATCGTTTAATCTAGAATTGTCCGGCACGTTACTCGATTCTGGGGATTCATTGAAGCCCGGACGGTGCGATCACTGTGGGACAATTCCCAAAATACGTGAAGTACTTGGGAGTTTCCTACGGTCTGGTGTAAAGATCAGCGCCATGAAAAAAATAATTCGATTGTCCTGAGCCGCGTACCTAATAAAAGGAAACTCCGGGGTGAAACTGAGCGATATCGCACGTCTGGCAGGTGTTTCTGTCACTACGGCCAGTTACGTCATCAATGGCAAGGCCGAAAAACAGCGTATCAGCCCGGCAACGGTCGAGCGTGTCAAAGCCGTGGTCGAGCAGCACGACTTCCGACCCAACCCGCAAGCGGCGGGCCTGCGCAGCCGCCATAGCAAGACACTGGGCTTCATCCTGCCCGACCTGGAAAACCCCAGCTATGCGCGCATCGCCAAACTGCTCGAGCAAGGCGCGCGCAGCCTCGGCTATCAACTGCTGATTGCCAGCTCCGACGACGACCCCGCCAGCGAGTTGCAGCTTTTGCAGCTGTTCCGCGCACGCCGTTGCGATGCGTTGCTGGTCGCCAGCTGCCTGCCACCCGGTGACGACAGCTACCGCGAATTGCAGCTCAAGGGCATGCCGATCATCGCCATCGACCGGGAAATGAATCCCGAGTTTTTCTGCTCAGTGGTCAGCGACGACCATGACGCCTGCCTGCAACTGACCCACAGCCTGCTGCAAACCCGACCGCGCCACATCGCCCTGATCGGTGCACGTCCTGAACTGAGCATCAGTCGCGCGCGTGCCGCCGGCTTCGAACACGCACTCGACGGATTTACCGGAGCCACCATCGTCGAGCACGGCGAAGCGTTCAGTCGCCAGTGTGGTCAGCGTTTGATGACCGAGATGCTACAGCGCCAGGGACATTTTCCGGACGCGTTGATCACCACGTCCTACGTACTGCTGCAAGGCGTGTTCGATGTGCTGCAAAGTCAGGCACTGCAATCGACCCCACTGCATCTGGGTACCTTCGGCGATACGCAATTGCTGGATTTCCTGCCGCTGCCTGTCAACGCCATGGCCCAGCAACACCAACTGATCGCCGACAAGGCCCTGCAACTGGCGCTGGCCGCTATCGAGAAGGATGATTACAAGCCGGGCGTGCACGCTATTGCCAGGGCCTTCAAGCAACGTATTCACGAGGCGTGAAGGTGACGCTGATCGATACCCATACCCACCTGGACTTTGCGGACTTCGATGCCGACCGCGCTCAAGTGCTGGACAACTGTCTGGCGCTCGGCGTGCAGCGCATGGTGGTGCTCGGGGTGTATCAGCGTAACTGGCAGCGGCTGTGGGAGCTGACCGAAGCCAACCCATCCCTGTACGCGGCGTTCGGCATGCATCCGGTGTACATCGATGAGCACCGCACAGCACACCTGACCGAGCTGGGCGACTGGCTGACGCGCCTGCAAGGCCATCCGCAGCTGTGTGCGGTGGGTGAGATCGGTCTGGATTATTACGTCGATCAGCCGGACAGAGCGCGTCAGCAGGCGCTCTTTGACGCGCAATTGCAGTTGGCTAACGACTTCAACCTGCCCGCCTTGCTGCACGTGCGCCGCAGCCATGCCGATGTGATCGCGACGCTCAAGCGCCACAGGCCAAAGCGCAGCGGCATCATTCACGCCTTTGCCGGCAGCCGCGAAGAAGCGCGCGAGTACATCAGGCTGGGGTTCAAACTGGGTCTGGGCGGCGCCGCAACCTGGCCGCAGGCGCTGCGCATGCATCGGGTCATCGCCGAACTGCCGCTGGATAGCGTGGTGCTTGAAACCGACTCACCGGACATGGCGCCGGCCATGCATCCCTATCAGCGCAACAGCCCGCAGCACTTGCCCGACATTTGCGAGGCCCTTGCGGGGCTGATGAAGATCAGCCCCGAGCGCCTGGCCCAGGTGAGCACGGACAATGCCTGCGAACTGTTCGACTGGCCTCGCCTGTCACACAGCTGATATCACATGCTTGAGCCTGCGCAGCCAGGATCGGATCAGAGCAGAAGGGTCCACAGGGCGAACCCTGCGTACCAGACTACCGCGGCACGTACCAGCAGCTCCCAGAGCATGTCGAGGCCGGTGACGCCCTGCGCGCCCATCATCGGCGGCGGAACCTTGCTGGCGGCGCAGCCAACGCGCGTAATCAGTTGTGCAGCACTGATGTTCCAGTTCAACAGCTCATGCAGCATCACCCGGGTGACCGCGACAAAATTGCCGACCAATGCGAAGCTGGCGGCGAGCAGCCTGACCGGTACCCAGTCGAAGGCATGACGCAACTGCCCTGCGCGCTCCACCAGTGCGGGTGTCTTGCCGTGCTCGGCGGCAAGCGCCAATAGCCTGTAGGCCAGCGCAGCCACCGGGCCAAGTACGAAGTACCAGAAAATCACGGCGAAGAAACTCTGAAACGCCTGCCAGAGCAGGTAGCCCTGCACACCCTGCAGCAATTGCTCGCTGTTGTCCGCCTGCACGCCCATGTCGCGCTCGGCCACGTGCACCGCAGCCTGCGCATCGCCACGTCGGCAAGCATCGCGAAACGGCCCGAGCACCGCGATCAGGTCAACCCGGCCAAGGCTGTAGATCAACACCAGCAGGTGAATGGGCAGAACCAGCCAGCCATAGGCCACCGAGCCGATGATGGTCAGCGCCAGTTGCAGGATCAGCACGGGCACAAGCACCAGCAGCGCCAGCATTACCCAGGGACGTGTCGAGGTCCGCGGGCTGGCCTCGAGTTTTGCCAGTTCTTTCAGCCACGGCCCGTCACGCTGAACGCGCTGACGCAGGGCAGAAAACTTTTCGATAAGAACGGCCAGCAGTAACACCAGAAAACTCATTGTTCGTCCCTCACATCAATCCAGCAAAGCCGCTCGAAACCTGGCCCAGTCAAAACAGGGCCCAGGATCAGTCTTGCGTCCCGGCGCCACGTCACTGTGGCCACAGATACGCTCGGGGGTGATCGCCTCGAACGCCTGACGCAACTGTCGCGCCAGGTCGATCAGCGTGTCGTATTGCGCATCGGTGAAAGGCTGGTCATCCGTCCCCTCCAGTTCGATGCCGACGGAAAAGTCATTGCACCCTTCCCGGCCCTGAAAACTGGAAACACCGGCGTGCCACGCACGATCAAGACAAGAGACGAACTGAACGACCTCGCCATCACGTTCAATCAGAAAATGCGCTGAAACGCGCAGATCGGCAATCCCCACAAAGTAGGGATGCTCGTCGATGTCGAGCTGGTTCTGAAAGAAAGCCTGCACCTTGCCGGTCTTGAACTGTGCTGGGGGCAGGCTGATGTTGTGAATCACCAGCAGCGAGATTTCGCCTTCGGGTCGCGCATTGAAGTTGGGCGAGGGGCAATGCTGCACGCCGTCGCACCAGCCGCTTGCGGAGTCCAGTTGCATGAATGCTCCTTGAACGGGGGAAAATAAGTAGCGCTGATTATGCCCGTGACAGAAGCTAATATGGGGGCTTGGGTACAGATTCGCGATGTAGGAAACGCGCTGTAGACACCAAGGATCCGTGGCGGCGCGGCGTGGACTGCAGGCCGACGCGGGGCGTCGGCACCGCAGTCAAATGTGCGTCTGGCGACAGACAACATCGCCGCCAGTCAGGCGCCCTTGAGCTTGCGCAGGTTGCTGATGACGGACTCCAGGGCCCGATCGAAGAGCAGCGCATCATCGAGAATACGTACCGCGCCGCGGCGAAACTCTATGGCAAGACCGGTACGGGTCTTTTCCAGAACCTTCATGCCGGTCCGATTGACGAACACATAACGCCCGGTCGGCTCGACAATCGCGGTCAACTTGCAACGCAGTTTGTGCTCTTCATCTTCCTGAATCTCGACCCAGCAACCGACCCGCAGCTTGTCGACCATCTGCAGGCCTGCGTCGTCATCAGGTAGCTGGACCACCGGCTCATTGAGCATCTGCTCTTCAGCGGTAATCAGAACGATTTCCTCGATCACCTCCATCATCGGCGGGCCCTCTACGGCCTGGCCGTCTGCCTGCGTGGCATCGCTTTGCGCAGTGTCGCCCTCACTTTCCTGCAAGCGCGAGAAGTGCTGGAACGCTTTCACGTGCAGCGACTCCAGCTGACTGAAAAATTCGCTGGTGGCAAACGGGTCGAAAGCGGCACTGCTCAAGCCGTCACGCAGCGACTTGAGCAGTCCCGGAACCAACTCCAGCAGGCGCTGCAGGGCCTGCGGATCATCATGCAGCTCGACGCTCCAGATCAACTCGTCCATGGTCTCCAGCCCAGCCTGCCACTCGCTGGACTCTTCGCCATGCTTGAGGCAAGTCAGCAGGAGTACCTTGCTCCAGGCCTCCTGCAGCAGCCGCACAACAACCTCGGGCAAGGTTTTGCCCAGCAGGCGCTGATTCAGCTCGTGCTGCACCTGCTGCCGAGCCAGTTCGGCACGGGCGCGACCCTCTTCGGCATCGCGGGTACGCTGCTCAAGCAGTTCGCTGCGGCGACGTTCGTCACTGGTGAAGGCCAGAAAATCCGCCAGTAATTCGGAAAAGATCGCCGGATCATCTACAAAATCATTGAGCAGGCGCTGCACGATCTGCTCGACGCGCTGATACAGCGAGTCGCGCTGATAGTCGTCGCGGCCACCCCAGCCCAATGCGGCAGTGGCAATTTCGTTGAGCAGGCGACGGGCAGGATGACTGCCGCGGCTAAAGAAACTTTTGTCGATGACCGCCACTTTGAGCATCGGAATCTGCAGGCGTCCGATCAGAGCACGCAATGAAGGCGTCAGGTTGCGGTCATCGAGAATGAACTCGAACAGCATGGCGATCAGGTTGATGACATCTTCGTCACCGACACCGACGATTCTGGATTTTCCGGTCTTGACGTTGACGCGCGTCAGCAGTTGTTCCAGCTGATTGCGCAGGTCGAAATCGTCTGAAGTGTCCTGCGACGGCACATATTGCTGCAGGTGAGACAGCAGGCGCAGCAGGTCCCGGCTGGAAATCGGACGCACTTCGGCATTGGGCTCATGACGCGGCGCGAGGTGGCCGCGCACGTGCAGCAGCAGTTCCTGCAAAGCCGAGAACACCTCCTGCACACCCTTGTCGAGCTTGTCGGCGGCTTCGTTCAGGGCAGGGTCGGACATCTCGGCGGAGCGACTTCTGGGTGCCGCCCGGTCGGATGAGCGACGGGCCGGCAACGCTTTCATGTCCGGCAATACACCCGTGGCAATCAGCAACTGATTGGCTTCGCTGTACAGATCGTCCGTATTGGCCAGGACGTACTTCTCGAACAGTTTGAGAATGATCAGCTTGACCTTGATCTCGACGCCAAGGCTGCGCCCTGCCTCCAGAAAGAATCTGCAGAGCATCGCCGGCCCCAGCGGGTTGGAGTCTTCGGCAATGGCTTGAGGAATGAGGACGTTCAGGCGGGCAGTGAGCTGGCCCAGAGCGAGGGCGTCACGGCTCATGACTTTGCTGACCATGGCGTCCACGGCCACGGTCTTCTCGAGATCATCGTTGTGCACCAACGACAGCTTGTCGAAAGACACAGCGGCCGGAAGCACGGGTTCCTGAATCTGATACTGGCCCAGGACCAGGAAAGACTCGTAAAACTTGTCGAGAAAACCACGTTCTATGCTTTTGCGCTTGAGGCGCAGGTCACGCATGGCTTCAAAAAAGATGTTCTGCTCAGTATTGCTGCGGGCGCGGTCAGCCATTTCGAACAGCGTATCGTCAGCGTTATCGAACAACGCCTGCAATGCATCCTTGAGCTGCTGGGCCGCCTTGTCGCGAACCTGCAACAACACAACAGGTAATCGGGCCAAAGGAGTCCCCACCCCCTGCAAAGGGAACGATTTGCTCAACGGCACTACTTTTTCGTCGTTCGGCATTACACCCCCTGACAGGAAACAACCTGAACCCCATCACAAACGTGGCTTGCTACCCCCGCACTGTGAAGCGACCCTCTTGACCTTGCACAACGTCAAACCCATGGCGTCAATTACAAGTCGGATTATCTTTCAAAACTTGTCATCGACGCCAGTGAGACTTTTCTTTCATTCTCGCGAAAGAACCGGCAAGGCATTCGTGTGCAGCGATAGACCGCGATATTCGCGTTCCATCGCAAACGAATCTGCCAAACCGACCAACTGCACGTCTCCTGGGGTAACACCTTGGCAATGGCGCAGGTGGGTAAGCGGAATGCGGTGCCTTATACTCGAACGACTTTGCTACTGGAGCCCGCCATGCCGAATTTACGAATTGCCGACCTGACCGCCGAGATCGAGGCCAATGTGCGTCGCGCATTGCTGGAGGATGTCGGCAGCGGCGATATCACCGCCCAATTGATTCCGGCAGAGCGACTGGCCAAGGCCACCATCATTTCCCGCGATGCAGCGGTGATCGCGGGTACTGCCTGGGTCGATGCAGTCTTCCGGCAACTGGACCCGCGTGTCGCTGTGCACTGGCAAGTGACCGATGGCGATCGCGTCAGCCCGAATCAGGCGCTGTTTCACCTAGAAGGCCCGGCCCGCTCCCTATTGACCGGCGAACGCAGCGCGCTCAATTTCCTGCAGATGCTCTCGGGAGTGGCCACGCGTGCGCAGTACTTCGCGGACATGGTGGCAGGCACTCAGGTCAAACTGCTGGATACCCGCAAGACCCTGCCGGGCCTGCGCATGGCGCAGAAATATGCGGTCACCTGCGGCGGCTGTCATAACCACCGCATCGGGCTGTACGACGCGTTTCTGATCAAGGAAAACCATATCGCAGCCTGTGGTGGCATCGCTCAGGCAGTAGAAGCGGCGCACCGGATTGCACCCGGCAAGCCTGTGGAAGTCGAGGTGGAGAGTCTGGGTGAACTCCAGCAGGCGCTGGACGCAGGCGCCGACATCATCATGCTCGATGAACTAAGCCTTGATGACATGCGCAAGGCCGTGCGCCTCACCGCAGGCCGTGCCAGTCTGGAAGCCAGCGGCGGCATCAACGACGATACCCTTCGAGTGATTGCCGAAACGGGTGTCGATTACATTTCCATCGGTGCGATGACCAAGGATGTGAAAGCCGTGGACCTGTCCATGCGCCTGAGCCTCTGACACATCGCGCACAGCCAACTGTCACTGTTCGCTCGGGAGTAGACGCTTTGGAACAATGGTTTGTGATGAACGCGGGCAAGCAACTCGGCCCGATGGACGCGGATGCTGCGCGGCTGATCGCCCGTGAGTCGCCCGGTGCCTGGTGCTGGAAGCAAGGCATGCCGGACTGGCAGCCGATCTATCAGGTGCCGCAGGTGCGCGCCATGAAGAAGGACGGTGTGACGCCTTTTCCTGATCCGATGCCGGAGATGATCCAGCCCAAGCCGTCCGCGCTGCCCGCGCAGGCAGCCCCGACAAACGCGCCTGTCTCTGTACCCGCCAGACGCCCTTCCTTTACGCCCGACCCGAACGCCTCCGGCGGCTATGGCCTGGCGCAGACCACCGATGGCGTGGACTTCAAGCTCTACGGCACGGAAACCCAGTTCATCGAACTGGAGCTTGACCCTGGCGAAAGCGCCGTTGCCGAAGCCGGGGCGATGATGTACAAGACCTGCGACGTGCAGATGGAAACCATCTTCGGCGACGGCAGCAATCAATCGTCCGGGCTGCTGGGTTCGCTGTTCGGTGCAGGCAAGCGCATGCTGACCGGCGAGAGCCTGTTCACCACGGTGTTTTCGCAACAGGGTTCGGGTAAGGGCCGCGTGGCGTTTGCAGCGCCCTACCCCGGCACGATCCTGCCGCTCAACCTGCGTGATTTCGGCGGCAAGCTGATCTGTCAGAAAGACAGTTTCCTGGCCGGCGCCAAAGGCGTCTCCATCGGTATCCAGTTCCAGAAGAAAATCCTCACCGGCCTGTTCGGGGGCGAAGGTTTCATCCTGCAAAAGCTGGAAGGCGACGGCTGGGTGTTCGTGCATATGGGCGGCACGGTGCGCAAGATCGAACTGGCGGCGGGCGAAGCGCTGGATGTCGACACCGGCTGCCTGGCGGCCATGACCCAGACGGTCGATTACGATATCCGCATGGTCGGTGGCGGCATCAAGTCGATGCTGTTCGGCGGCGAAGGGGTGTTCTTCGCCAGACTGACCGGCCCTGGCACGGTATGGCTGCAAAGTCTGCCCTTCTCTCGACTGGCCGGGCGCATGCTGGCCGCAGGGCCATCGGGTGTGGGCAGAAGCGAACGCTGACTTCAGCACTACGTTATTAGACCGGAGACTGTGCTGCGCACTGGCGACTATCGTGCGGCGCTCTGCGTCGCATGCCTTTCTGGACGCTCCGCGTGCTCTTGCGACGCAGAGCGTCGTGAACTGCACTCCCACGCTGGAGCGTGAGGAACGATAGCGGTAATCAGCACCCAATAAAAAACCCCCGCCATCGCTGGCGGGGGTTTTTATTGGGCGCTGCTCGGGTTTAGCCGATTGCCACGCCGTGAGCTTCTGCCAACGGCTTCAGACCGCCGGCAAAGCCCTGGCCAATGGCCTTGAACTTGAACTCTTCGCCATTGCGATACAGCTCGCCGAAGATCATCGCGGTTTCAGTGGATGCATCTTCCGACAGGTCGTAACGAGCGATTTCCTTGCCGTCAGCCTTGTTCACAACGCGGATGTAAGCGTTGGAAACCTGGCCAAAGCTTTGCTTGCGCTCTTCGGCGGAATGGATGGTGACCGCGAAAACCAGCTTCTTCACTGCCGCTGCCAGGCCAGTGAGCTTGACCGTTACCGACTCGTCATCGCCTTCGCCAGCGCCTGAACGGTTATCGCCCAGGTGCTCGACCGAGCCATCAGCCGACTTCTTGTTGTTGTAAAAAATGAAGCTGTTGTCGTCCAGCACTTTGCCATTTTCGCCAACGATGAAGATCGACGCATCCAGGTCGAACTCGGTGCCATCGGTCACACGCGGATCCCAGCCCAGGCCCACGGTGATTTCTGTCAGGCCAGGAGCCTCTTTGGACAGGGAAACGTTGCCGCCTTTACTCAGACTTACTGCCATGTTCTTGATCCTTTCCAGAAAAGTGGTTGGGCGTGAATCAGAAATTCATGCCGAAAGAGTTGGCTACGGCTTTCAGTCCACCGGCAAAACCGCTACCCACGGCGCGGAACTTCCACTCGCCATTGTTGCGGTACAGTTCGGCGAAAATCATCGCGGTTTCAGTGGAGGCGTCTTCTGCCAGGTCGTAGCGAACGACTTCAGAGCCTGACTGCTCATTCAATACGCGAATGAACGAGCCACCCACTTGACCGAAGTTCTGCTTACGGCTGTCTGCGTCGTGAATGGTCACGACGAAAACAACTTTCTCCACATCGGCAGGGACACGGGCCAGATCGACCTTGACCACTTCGTCATCGCCGTCGCCAGCACCGGTACGGTTGTCACCGGTGTGCTCGACAGAACCGTCAGCGCTCTTGAGCTGGTTGTAGAAAATGAAGTCAGCTTCACTGCGGACCTTGCCATTGGCGGCCAACAGGAATGCGCTGGCGTCCAGGTCGAAATCCTGTCCGTCAGTGGCTCGCGGATCCCAGCCCAGACCGATCAATACTTTGGTCAGGGTAGGGTCGGTTTTCGACAGCGAAAGGTTGCCACCTTTTTGCAGAGTCAAAGCCATGATTCGTTTATCTCCTTTATCCAGTGTTTACGCTTTTTCTTCCGCGGATTCGTCTTTGCCCGGGAAGAGCAGGCTTGCAACGATACCGATGATCAATACGACGACTACCACCAGCAGGCTGGCATTGGCGCTGATCTCGTAACCGTGATGGAACAGGTGGTTGGTAGCATTCAGGCCCAATTTCAAGGCAATGAAGAACAGCAAGGCGATAACCGCTTTCTCCA
This sequence comes from Pseudomonas sp. PvP100, assembly GCF_017833055.1. Classification (NCBI taxonomy): domain Bacteria; kingdom Pseudomonadati; phylum Pseudomonadota; class Gammaproteobacteria; order Pseudomonadales; family Pseudomonadaceae; genus Pseudomonas; species Pseudomonas sp. PvP100. Next base: position 5,454,166 of record NZ_JAFIBO010000001.1, on the reverse strand, counting down.
GGTGCACCAGATAGCGCTTGAGGGCTTCCAGAACGAAATACAGGGTACGCAGACCAAGAATCGCGAACAGCATGGCCGAGAATACGATCAGCGGCTCGCGGCTCACGGCAATGATTGCAGGCACGGAGTCGAATGCGAACAGCACGTCGGAGATTTCCGCCACAACCAGACACAGGAACAACGGGGTCGCGAACAAAGCGCCTTTGGCCGCCAGCGTGATACCGGCGTTTTCAGGCTTTTTGACTTCCTGCTCCAGAACCGAGCGGCTGACGAAGAAGTTGCTGCCGTGCAGTTTTGGCCACACCGGGAACAGCTTCTTGGCGAAGCGATAAGCCATGTGTTGCGAGTAGTCGACTTCTTCGTCGTCGTCATCGCCCGCCCTGAGCATCATGATGGCTGTCCAGGCAACGATGACCGCAAACACCACTTCGACCCATGGACCCAGCGCCAGGAGGCCGGTACCGATGGCGACGAAGATGCCGCGGAAGACGATGGCGCCGATGATGCCCCAGTACAGAACGCGGTGGCGCAGGCCATCCGGAATCTTGAACCAGGAGAACAACGCCATGAACACGAACAGGTTGTCGACGCTCAGCACTTTTTCCAGCGCGTAACCGGTCACGAACAACGTGGCGACTTCAGAGCCGTGCTGGACATACAGGAAACCCGCGAAGGCCAGCGAAATGGCGACCCAGAAAATCGACCACGCCGAGGCTTGCGCGAGGGTGATTGGCTTGTTCCCCCGGTGGGAGAACATGTCGATAGCCATGGCCGTAACGGCCAGACCGACGAAAACCGCCATCGTGAGTGGAGGGAAGCCTAGAGAGGTGCTTTCCATTTAACTGCGTTCCTTAGGGTAAAAAATTACAGGTCGAAATCGGACGGGTTGAGGCCAAGCTCTCGACAGATCGTGCGGCAGACTTCCCGCTCTTTCTCATCGAAGCTGCCATCGGCGCCACCGATAGCACAGCAGACGCGCACCAGCAAACGGGCTGCATCTTCTTTCTTTTTGATCTTGCCGATGGTTTTCAAGGCCTCGGCGCGACCAATTTCAAAATCGAACTCGAACTTGGAGCAGGCTTCCTGGAAGCCCTGGATGACGTCCTTCATGTCGAAAACTTTCAGTTCCTGAGAGTTCTGAATGAAGCCGGCCATTTTCTGCTTTTCACTGGAGCTGATATCACCGTCTGCGGCCGATACCAGAGCACAGCCGGAAACCACAGCCTCCATGAATTCGCGATTCTTGAACTTCGAGACTTCCGAAGCCAGCTTTTCGCGAGCAGCTGTTGCGTTTGTTTTCAACCAGTCCAGCATGTCTATCTCCCATGAGGCGGCACAGCCAGCCCAGAAATACCACGGTATTGTTTACTTGGAACCGGCAGCCCAGCGCATGCCCCAGCCGTAGGCTTTGTCCATGTTGCTGTGGCCGTTGTGGAAATCCACACGACGCGTCACCTTGACCGCACCGTTGTCATTTTCCAGCAGGGCAATGGCACACATGCCCTGACGACCGCCCTCTTCATTGAGGCGAACCTCGATGGGCGGCTGGCCAGGCGCGTGAATGGTGACGACCCCGTCGGTTTCCTTCCAGTTCGGCGCACCTTCATAGATGAACGCGTAGACCAGAATGCGACGGATCTTGCTCCAGTGCGCGCCATTGATGTGCAGCCACTCACCGTCGCTGATCGAGCCGGTACGGTCATCGCCCATCAACTTGATGAACGGCTCGGTGTTGAGTGAACCGAACGAGTTGCCCAGCGCCTGAACAGCGCCTTTGAGACCGTCCTGCATTTCGAAGAGGCAGCCTACATCAAGGTCAATGGCATTGCTCTTCTTCATAGAGAAGAAGCCGCCGCCCTTGCTGTCGTTACGACGGTTCCAGTTCAGGTTGACCCGAATCTCACCGAAACCGGCACTGGATTTTTCCAGGCTGATCGAAGCACGGGTCTTGTCGAGCGTAATCTTGCTCAGACTGACGGTCGACTTGGGTGCAGGCACCGGAACAGGTGCAGGTGCAGGTGCAGGTGCAGGTGCAGGTGCAGGTGCAGGCTCATCCTGAGGCGCGGCGACTTCAACGCCGAAGTTTTTCGCCAATGGCTCAAGGCCGCCGGCAAAACCCTGGGCCACGCAACGGAATTTCCATGCACCCTGACGCAGGTAGAACTCGCCCAGAATCAGCGCGGTTTCTTTCATGCCACTGGTCGGGATATCGGCTTCGATACCGCCGGTGATGTTCAAGGCCAGGCGTGACACGCTGCCAAAACTGGCCTTGTTCTCATAGATGGTCGCCGTCAGGGCCACCTTCTCGATGACCGAGTCGAGACGGCTCGGGTCAAGACTGAACACCGCGCGTCCGGCCGACGCTTCCGTCTGCTGCAGCGCACCGCCGTTCACGCTTTTCTGGCCGTAGAAACACATGTCCTGATCGCCACGGACCTTGCCGGACGCGGTCAGCAGAAAAGCGGAGACGTCGATATCCGCATCCGCGATCGGAGAGTAGATAATTTCCACCGTCAGCGGGCCGGCAGCGACCGGCGCGTTTGCGCCCGGGACGAGTTGGGTCATGCGCGTACAGCCCCGATCGCCAGCTCGACCAGATCATCAGCAGTGCGACCGTTGGTGACCTGGCCTACTGCAGTGAAGTCCCAGCCCGACGGCGTGCGCGCCAGATAAGACATCACCACGCCGGTGTGCTGACCTTTTTCGGACAGATCAAAGCGACCCAGTTCGTTACGGCTGCCCAGATCGACAATACGGCAGTAGGCGTTAGCAACTTTTTCGAAATTCTGACCGGTGAACGAATTGACGGTGAACACCAGGTATTTGACGGCGGCAGGCAGTTTTTCCAGATCGACGCTGATGGTTTCATCGTCGCCCGCGCCTTCGCCGGTACGGTTGTCACCCGAATGCTGAATGGCACCGTCACGCGATTGCAGTTGGCGGAACCAGACCAGGTCGAGGGGCTTTTTGTCGGCGTCGAGCATGATGCACGAGGCATCCAGGTCGATATCGCCGCCGCCACCACCGAGCAATTTACCGAAGAAACCACTAGCTTTTTCAGGGTCCCATCCAAGTCCCATGCTGACTTTCTTGAGGCCTGTACCAGCAGTTTTCTCGAGTGAGATCGTCTGGTTCTTTGCCAAAGTGAGTGCCATTTTTCGCTCCATGTGACGTTGGATTTCGGATAAAAGTGTTACAGCCTTACCGTGTTGGCCCGTCTTTGCCATCAGGATTGTGTAACTTGGCGTTAACGGGGCCTTTATAACGGCCTCGACGCCACGTCGGATGGAACAAACGCCAGTGCGCATCCTGAGCAGCGGCGAGCAATTCGTGGTCACCTCGGGTGTCGCCCCAGGCGCGAACCCGGAACTGGGTCAGCGGCCCATAGACGCTCTCCAGCCGTGCAACTTTCGAGTCGCAGCGGCAGTTGCTGCCTTCGATCAAGCCGGTCAACTTGCCGTCGATCACTTCCAGATTGGTACCGATCAGCTCTACTTTCAGGCGATCAGCGAACGGTTGCAGGACCATAGCAGGCGATGCTGAACAAAGCGTGACAATGGCGCCCTTCTCGATTTCAGCGGCGATGGACTCCAGCGCAGCAGGACGCATCAGGCGTTTCCAGTGCGACTTGCAGAACGCTTCAGCCTTCTGCTGCAGCCATTGCACTTCGACGCCACTGAGGAAGGCCTTGATCAGGCGGCCCTTGAGTTCGTCGCGGGTCAGGCGCTTGGCCAGGTAGCCGATGCTGGGCAGCACCAGCCGCGCCATGCGCACCGAAAAGGCACGTTGCCCGAAGGCGAATTTGAGAAACGGGACAAAACTGTCGTGGCGGGTAATGGTCCCGTCGAAATCGAAAACCGCCAGCAGGCGCTGTTCCACTTCGATTTCAAGGTCGGGCCCTACAGGCTCAAGATCAGGTCCTGCGGTTTCAAGGTCAGGTTCTATCATCTAGCTAACTGCCTCAGCGAGTCGAATGCTGGCATCCATGATCGAAGCGGGTGCGGATAACACTCCATGCCATTTGGCGCGCTCCATGATGTGGGTTGCCCATTTGTAGTGGGTAGCCGGTTCACACATCGCGTCGTTGTACTTGAACACTGCGGGGGCCACAGAGTTCAAAATCATCCGGGCGGAGTTCATGTCCTCCAGACTGACGCGTAGCGCATTCTGAATGATATTGACCTGCGAGGGGTGAATTGCCGTTTTACCGACCAACCCATTGGTAATATCCAGCGCCAGTTCATGCTGCAGAATGTCAGGAGTGGCCAGTTGCTCGAACACCGGTGCGGTGAGCGAAAAGCCCTGCGCACCCATGACCCCCGCCAGCATGGGGATGACATACCCCATCGGCGTCGAATACAGGGTCATGGCCGGATTGCGGCGCAGCCCCAGGCAGCCCATCAGGTCATTACCCCCGATGCGCAGCGCAATGATCCGCTCGTACAGACTGGCCTTCAAGGCTTCCCCCAACTCGACCATCGCGGTCGGATTGAACACCTCGGGGGTTTCCAGTGTAGGCATCAACGCCAGCGAAGGATTGGTGACGGCCTGCTCCCAACTCGTCAGACTTTTCAGCGAGAGCTTGGGCACAACGAAACCGTCGACGTGCGCCATCAGCGGCCAGTCGTTGAGAATGCGCGCCATCGCTGCGTCCCTCGGACGCACGAACAGCAGCGGACCGTTGGCCGGACGACCGCCACGATCGCGGATTCGGGTGAGTACCTGACGAAGATTGATCAGCGCCGTGTCGACATCGGTCAGCGCCACGGCGTCTTCCAGACAGACGACCAGCGAACGCAGCTCGGGAATCTTTTCACCGAACACCACATCGACGATGTCGTCCCGGGTCGCGGGCATATACAGCGTTGCCCCCAGCGCATACGGCGAGAATAAGGCCATTAGCTCAGACTCCGAATGATGGTCACGGCCCGATAGGGCCCCAGGAGATCGCCCACTTCTTCGACGGGGATCCCCGCTTTTTCGGTCAGGTGCAACAGCAATTGCACGTCGCTGTCAGCCAGGTTGCGCACCAGTACATGATCCGGCACGCGGCGCATGACCGCTCTGGTGGCTTCGGCAATGCCCGGCTTGATGCGATTGAAGTTAGTGATCCTGAAGCGCTCGGCCAGACGGTCGACCACCTGTGATGCGGCGGCCTTGAGTTCGGTTCGCTGAGACAGCGTCCAGGGTGTCAGTGTGAGCGTAGAACTGTTTTGACGACGCTGGCTGTCGATCTGTTCAATAAAAGACTGCGTGACGTCGTGCTCCAGCAACTGCTCGTACACCACGCAACCGTGCAGCCCGCCGTCCGTCGGCCAGATAGAGCGCGACACCAGACCGGACACCGTGGCACCGAGAATGCCGGACGGAATCACCCAGTCTTCTGCCGACGCTGCCAGCCAGGCGCTGCCGCACGGATCGGCCAGCACCACCAGCCGAGGTTGATCCGGGAAGCGTTTATCGCCCGCCAAGCTGCGACGGATCTCCCCCGAAATCGCGCCCTTGCCGGTCCAGCCGTCGACGAACACGATGTTCTGCGCGCCGTGGGCCTGAATGATGGCTTCAAGCGCCACCGTATCAATGCCGCGATCACGGACGATACTGATGCCGTAGTGGTGCGCTTCGCGGCCCAGATCGATCAGCGCCCGTCGCAACAGCACACCCAGCGGCAGACCGGCGCGCACGAACGACACCAGAATGATTTCAGCACCTGCGCACTCGCGGGCGAGCGCCTGGGCCAGGGCCTGTACATCGTCGGCCATGCGCGCGCCGTTCTGCTCGAGCGCCCGCTCATACAGCGCCTTGTGGGCGACGCTTGGGGCCGACTCTTCGCTGATCATTTCCGAATAGTGTTTCTGTCGCGTCTGAATCAGGCGCTCCTTCTCCTCGACGCTGGTGGTCTGTAGCGCCACGCCGCGCAACAGAAAATGCACATCATCGTGCAGGTAACTGCCGCTGCCGACCGTATCGAGCCCGTGAACGGGGTCACTCATGCGCTGCTCCGACAAACATTTTCGCCAACTGACTGCGGGCAGGTGTCGCCCACCAGTGGCACTCGTCCATGAAACCCAGATCGGTAATGCTGTCGCCAAAACCGAGCACCGGGCGTTCGCCATTGGTCGCTTTGTCGCGCCGCAGCCACTCCTGGACCGCGTAACGCTTGGCCAGCCCTTCGGGCAGGAAGGCCAGATTGTTGCCGTTGCCGTGGATATGCATGCCGTCGAGCAAGCCCCGCGCCTGCACTTCGGCCAGTACTTTGCCGAGGATGCTGTCATCGCTCTCGTTGTGCTTGGTCACCACGTAATGGAACAGCTGCGCCTCTTCGACCACCCAGCCGCGCAGTGAAAACCCCAGCTCCTGACCGATCGCCAGCGTCGTCGCCGACAGCTCATGCAGGCGCGACTGGTAACTGGCCAGGGTCTTTTTCATCTGTTCGTTCCAGTCATGGTCCAGCCGTCCCATGACATCGAGCATCACCCCACCATGGGAGCAGATCGCGCCTGCGGTGAACGGTAGTTTGACCCGGCTGTAGGCCTCGACACTGCGCGCCGTCACCGGCACCACATCGGAATGCGCCAGCAGCCAGTGCGCGAACGACTTCTGCACGTTGGTCATGTAGCCGTTGGCATTACCCGTGATGTCCAGGGTTGCGACGTGCTTTTCAATGTCAGCCGGCGTTTTGCGCGCGGTCTGGAACAGGGTGTCGTCCAGATCGACGAAGATCAGCGGGCGGTCGTTACTCATCGCAGATGACCTCGGCGTTCAGTGCTTCGATCAGCTCGGCAGGCACGGCCTGCCTAGGTGTTTCGGTACAGATCAGCACCCGGTCGAACTGCCCCGGCCGCACGTTGTAGAGGAAGTTGGGAATGCCCAGGCCATAGTTGTCGGAGAACGACAGCGCATGGTCGATGGCGTGACCGAGTGCAATCGGTGAACGGCTGGTGGAACTGAAATGCACGTCGGCTCCGGCTTTTTCCAGACGCTCGGCGAGCAGGAACGGGCGCCAGACGAACTCACTGGTGCCAACCACCAGAATGCGTTCGCCCTTTTTGACGGTAATGCCGGGCGCCAGCGTATCGGCCACCGACAGCACACCCATGCGCCCCCAGTCGTTGGCAGTGACCAGCGGCCAGTCACCCATGGCGACGGTGCCGACTTCCGGCATCTCCGGCAGCGGCGCGCTTAGGTCTTCATCAAAGGAGTACGAGCCTTGCAGCAGCGAGACCTGCTCTGCCACTGCGCCCATCGAGGTACTGACCGCGCCCGCCGACCAGTCGGTGAGCACGCAGGTCACTACCCGCTCGATCTTGCTCAAGCCGGCATCGACCAGCGCCTGATGCAGATTGATGAAGGTCTTGCCTGTCGACGCCTCGTCATCGACCAGCACCAGCGAACGGGCACCGAGCATCATCTCGCGTAACGCCGGATCAACGGGCAGGTGGATCAGATGAGCGCTGGCGTGGCTGTGCTCTTCTTCAAAGCGGGCGAACAGCGCGCTGCCGGTCGGATGGCGCGTACTGACCATGTACAGGGCATCCGGGCGCGTTGCGCTGTAGGCACGGTGTACCCCGGCGCCGAGGCCCACGGCGGTTTCGGCCATGCCGATGACCAGCACCGGGCCGGGCAGGTCTGCGGGGATCTTGTGCGCCAGGTCCTGAAAACTTTTCAGCATCACGCTCGGGCGCGCAGGGATGTGGCGTCCCAAGACTCGGGACACGAAGAGAAACGCGCGCTTGGGGTTACGCCGCTCGGCAAAGCCGAACAGGGAATCCGGAGCGATGGTCGACGAATCGACGCTGACATCGAGACGACCACGAAGCAGATCAGCACGAAGCTTTGTAGGGTTGGAAAAAGCTGCGCTGCTGTCCATCGATAAATTCCTGATTAGCGGGGCCGCAGCCCCTGACGCCTGCAGACCAGCCAGGCAACACCGACTTCATTGGCGAGAGGCTTCAACGAGCCATAACGACGACTGAGCGGTGCGTGAGATTTCTGTGGTGGTGTAGGACCTTTCCGGGCGGGCATGCGCAGCGTCGATGCGGCACGCCTGCAGAAAGGCCAGCAACAGTGCGGACTTCACGGCGAAGTTCATGTTTTGCCCGTCCGGTACGGTTGAGGTCACCATGCCAATCACCGCGCCCCCGTTGTCGAATAACGGGCTGCCACTGGACCCCGGCTGTATCGGTGCCGTGAACTGAAACAGGCTGGCATCGTTGTGCAGGCCGAACAGACCGGAGATCCCGCCCTGAGTCACCTGCAACCCGCCACCTGAAATGGACGCCAGTGGATAGCCCAAAACCGCTACGGTATCACCCGGCTCACAGCCCTGCCCGTCCCGGAATGTAACCGGAGACAACAGCGGTGCGCCCTGCACGCGCAGCAGCGCGATGTCATTGCGACGGTCGATGACCACTGGCTCGGCCTTGTAACGGCCCTCCAGTGAAGTGATGTAGAACACGCCCATGTCTTCGATGACATGCGCACAGGTCATGACGTGCGCCGGGCCGACCACGAACGCTGTGCCGGTCGCCGACTCATGCCGTGGCCCGCCACCCGAACCCGCAGACGGGCGGCGCGGATGACGGTCGTCCACGTCCAGACCGATCTTGCGCCCGAACGCCGACAGTCCATACGCCGAGCCTTCGCTCAGCGCGCGGAATTTCCATTGCTCATTGCGCTGGTAGAACTCGCCGATGATGATCGCCGCTTCGCCGTTATCGCGCAGGTCCAGGCGGTGCTCGATATCGCCATCCACTTTGAGGTGCAGGCTGCCGATATCACGGATCGGCCCCATGGCCGCATAGACATAGACCATCAGCAGCACGCGATCACTGCCTGTCGGCAACCTGTCCAGCCTTAACGTGCAGCCAACGTCCTGAGGGCCGCCGCTCCACTCCATCCAGCCTTGTTCCTGATGCAGCAACGCTGGATCGCCCATCGGCTGGCGCTTGTCGTTGACCGCCAGCAAGGCGACCGCTGCGTACTCACCAAAAACCGAAGACTTACCGCTCTCCAGGTTCCAGGTGCAGTGGGCGTTAGCTAAAGCAGTGTTTGCACCTGGCGCAAGAAGCTTCATGCCCGATCCTCCCTGATAAGAGCGATTAGTGATAGCAAAAATCTATTATCACGATCAAACCGAGGCCCGTACAGCGACCGTGATGGCCTTGACGCGGATATCTTCGAGCCAATGTGTTTCCGGTTCTTTCAAGCCGAGACGCCGTGCCGCGAAAATACCCGGCAGGTTGATGCCGGTTTCACGGGTGTAGCCAATGCCGCCTGAATAACGCGGGTTGATCTCCAGCAAGCGCGGCTTGCCATCCGCGTCGTCGCGGGTCTGCACATTGATCAGCCCGTCGCAGGCAAAATGCTCCGCCGCGCGGACTGCCAGTTTTACCGCTTCGCTGTCACGCTCGAAGGTCTGATTGAGCCCAACCTTGCGCCGCCCGACGAAGGCAACCGCCTTGCCGTGCTCGCAGACCATGTCCACCGAACACTCACTGCCCGGCATGTACGGCATGAGCAGCATGGCGGGAACATCATCAGCCTGACGATAAGCATCAAGGTACGCCTGAAAGGTCGTCTCACGCGCATCGGGGTTGGCGAAACAACGAAAATCGTCAACGTCGGTCTTGAAGCGCCAGAAGCCGCGGCCGTAAATCCCGACCACCGGCTTGATGCACACCTCGCCAGACACCGCCAGCGCATCGTAAGCCGCCTGCAACTCCTCGGCATTGCTGACGGCAATCCCCGGAATACACGCCAGCCCCGCCGCCTCGGCCGCTGCCGTGAAACGACTCTTGTCATCGACATCCATGAAGGTCTGCAGGGACGTTCCGCCGGTAACGAGGTCCAACCCTTCAGCGACAAAACGCGCACGCTGCGCTTCGTAAAAGCTGCCTATCCGGCCGGCGACAATAATCTTGACGCCCAGCGAGCGAGCAGTCTGCAGCACCCAGTCGATACGCTCTTCGTTATCGACCGGCTCTTGCAGCGCCACATCGGCCTGCCCGGTGATTTCGGAACGCTGCTGGCGATGCGAAGCGATGATCTGCACCGACACAGGCAGCGCATCGCGCGCGCCCATGATCACTTCACGCTGGCTGGATTGCCCTTCAAGGAACCAAATCATGTCAATCTCCGGGAGACAACGCCGTCAGCAACGGCCTTGTCGAATTTTGTAATAACTGTTTTGCTTCGAAATGTTCGGATTAGGGCAAAGTCACGCAATTTTAAACAGAGGACGCTGGTATGAAGTGGCTGAGAAGGTCGATTTGGCTTGTGGTATTCGTTGCACTGGGGATCGGCGCATTAAGCCTCTACTACGTCCTGCCGCGCCATGATGTCGTGATGATCACCGGCGTGGAAGTCAAAAGAATGGACGCCGACGGCGTCATCAACGCCGAAAACCCGGCAGACGGCCCGACCCGCGACGTGTACTTCATCAACACCGAAGACCCGGACAGCAAGAAAGTCGTGGTCTACCGCAACGAAGACACCGGCTGGAGCTTCCCGTGGTACTTCAAATTCGACTCCGCCGACATTCAGGCCAAAGCCCAGGGCTACTCGCGTGACTCCCAGCAACTGGCGCTGATCCGTTACTACGGCTGGAGGATAACCATCCTGTCGATGTTTCCCAACGTGACAGAGGTTGAAGCGGTGACGAGTCGCGATCAGCCGTTTCCGATTTTTAACACGATCTTTTTTGTGGTGGTGGGGTTGCTGGTGGTGATGGTTGTGGTTGGGGTTAGGAGGAGGTTTAAAGGGCGGGCGCGGGTTGATGGGGTGGTTAGGTAGAAGCCAATCCCTGACCTGAGCAGTCAGTAACTGCCTGGCCACGTATCTTAAGCTGCGTGGCTACGCTCATAGGTAACAGCCGCTTTCACTGCGACAGGCGCAATCTCATAGATTAAAGCCACACGCTTCGCGTTCTGGCCTTCAGCTAGATAAGAATGATAGATCGTTGCTGTGTCGATTCCCGTTGTTGCCAAAATTCCTTGCCTGATCCAAAACAACTCAGTAAACAGTTTTTTGAAAAGGTATCCCGACCAAAAAGGTCGGGACATTTTGATCTATAATCTAAATTCTTTTTTATCAGGGAAAATCAAATTAGCAACCCGATTAAAAAAGATTTTAAATATCACAAAATAGATACTTATCGGCAGCTCGTCGGACGGAAACGCTGGTCAATAGTACCGCCGCATGTCCATGTAACGACATTATTACCTGCGGCTGCCACAGCCGGAGCTAGCGTAATGGTCTGACCACGAATTGCAGGGTTCGAGTTTACAGCATCAGCTGTAGCGGTAATCAATCCATTAGCACCAATCACTACAGAAGTCGTATAGCGACCAGTTGCTCCGCCATAGCCAGCAGCTTGGTTAGAAGCAGGAAATGCACCTGTTGATTGATAATTTTCAGTAACTGCGACCTTAGCACCATCAGTCAGACCGATCAGCTCAGCCACTTGGGCTCGAACCGTATAATCCTGATATGCAGGCAGTGCGACCGCCGCCAAGATACCGACGATTGCAACAACAATCATCAATTCAATAAGGGTAAAACCTTTTTGTGATCTCATATCTATTTCTCCGAGGCGTCAATTTGGGTGCCTTGATGAGGTCCAAGCACACCTCATGCCAAAATGTAGCCAGCCGAGAATTTCCCTCTTGCATCGAAGAAAATGTTTGTTCCACTGTCCAGAAATTTTCAGAAACTGACAATTTTCGTCACACACGTCGTTGCCATTTGGCAGCAAAGCCTGACTGCGCTATAAACCCTCAGACTGTCTGTGTCCGGTGGTTTTATGACTGATGCTGTTCTCACTGGCTTGGCCAAACAATTGGTCTTAGCCGAGCTGCTTACTGAACCTGTTGCGCTGCAAGCGTATCAACAGGCGCGTCGTGACAAAATTTCGTTAGTGAGCTATTTGGTTCAGAACGGACTAGTCAAAAGCCTGACGCTGGCAGAAATGGCTTCCGATCAGTTTGGCGTCCCCTTCATGGACCTAGCCAGCCTGGACAAAGAAAGCCAGCCTAAAGGCCTGGTGAGTGAAAAGCTGGTTCGACAACATCACGCGCTGCCGCTGTGGCGACGCGGCAATAAACTGTTTATAGGGATTTCGGACCCTACGAATCATCAGGCGGTGACTGATATTCAGTTCAGCACAGGTCTGAACACCGAAGCGATTCTGGTCGAAGATGACAAGCTGACGACCGCGATAGATCGGTTCTTTGACAATGATAGCGGTCTGGGCAATCTGGAAGATGTCGATCTTGGTCTGGATATCGAACCGGCTGATGGCAAGGAAACTTCCCTCGCTACGCAGAATGACGCAGACGATGCCCCGGTGGTGCGATTCGTCAACAAAATGTTGATGGACGCTATTCGGTTAGGATCGTCCGACCTGCACTTTGAGCCTTACGAAAAGATCTTCCGCGTGCGGTTGCGTACCGACGGCATCTTGCATGAAGTCGCTAGACCACCAATTCATTTGGCGAACCGTATCGCCGCGCGCTTGAAAGTGATGGCCAGCCTGGATATCTCGGAACGACGCAAACCGCAGGACGGAAGGGTCAAGTTGCGGGTGTCCAAAACAAAGGCCATCGATTTTCGTATGAATACCTTGCCCACACTGTGGGGCGAAAAGATCGTGATGCGGATCCTCGACCCGACCAGCGCTCAGATGGGTATCGATGCGCTGGGCTATGAGCCAGAACAAAAGGCTTTGTATCTGGAGGCGCTGAAGCAGCCGCAAGGTATGATTCTTGTAACCGGCCCGACAGGCTCCGGCAAGACCGTGTCCCTGTATACCGGCCTGAATATCCTTAATACCGTGGATATCAACATTTCCACAGCTGAAGACCCGGTAGAGATCAACCTGGAAGGCATCAATCAAGTCAACGTCAACCCGCGCCAGGGACTGGACTTTTCCCAAGCCTTGCGCGCATTTTTGCGTCAAGATCCCGACGTGATCATGGTCGGCGAGATACGAGACCTGGAAACTGCCGAAATCGCCATCAAAGCTTCGCAGACTGGCCATATGGTGCTTTCCACACTGCACACCAACAGCGCGGCGGAAACATTGACTCGCCTGCACCATATGGGCGTTGCAGCATTCAATATTGCAACAGCGATCAACCTGATTATTGCGCAACGACTTGCGCGGAAGCTGTGTAGCCATTGCAAGAAAGAACTGGATATCCCTCGCGACACACTGATTCAGGAAGGTTTTCCAGAAGCTAAAATCGGCACCTTCAAGATCTTTGGACCGGTGGGCTGTGAGCACTGCAATGGGGGCTACAGAGGCAGGGTCGGTATTTACGAAGTGGTCAAAAAAACACCGGAGCTGGAGCGCATCATCATGGAAGAAGGCAACTCACTGGAGATCTCCAGACAGATGCGCAAGGACGGCTTCAATGACCTGCGTACCTCCGGACTGTCAAAGGCCATGCAGGGCATAACCAGTCTTGAAGAAGTCAACCGCGTGACCAAGGATTAAGCATGGCCAGCAAGGCAGTCAAAGTCATCGTTTACACTTGGGAAGGTGTTGACAAGAAAGGCACTAAAACCAGCGGCGAACTGAGCGGCCATAATCTGGCGCTCGTAAAGGCCCAGTTACGCAAGCAAGGCATCAACCCTACCAAGGTGCGTAAAAAGTCTGCGTCGATATTCGGTAAAGGTAAAAAAATCAAGCCATTGGACATCGCGTTTTTTTCTCGGCAGATGGCAACGATGATGAAGGCTGGCGTACCATTGCTGCAGTCGTTCGACATAATCAGCGAGGGTGCAGAAAACCCGAACATGCGAACATTGGTAAACTCTCTGAAGCAGGAAGTTTCAGCAGGTAACAGCTTTGCGACGGCTTTGCGGCAAAAGCCCGAATATTTCGACGACCTCTTTTGCAATCTTGTGGATGCTGGTGAGCAAGCCGGCGCACTTGAGAGTTTGCTGGACCGAGTTGCGAGCTACAAAGAGAAGACCGAAAAGCTCAAGGCAAAAATCAAAAAGGCTATGACCTATCCCGCTGCAGTATTAATAGTAGCAGTTATAGTTTCAGGAATTCTGCTTATCAAAGTTGTACCACAATTTCAATCAGTGTTCGCTGGATTCGGAGCAGAGCTGCCGACCTTTACTTTGATGGTTATTGGACTATCCGTTTTCGTACAGGAGTGGTGGCTAGCGATCATCGGGATTTTTTTTGCTTCGATATTTATGTTCAAAAAATCGTATAAAAAGTCTCAAAAATTTCGCGACAGTCTGGATCGTTTTTTATTAAAAGTGCCGATTATAGGACCGCTAATTTTTAAATCTTCAGTAGCCCGCTACGCACGCACACTAGCGACGACGTTTGCAGCTGGCGTCCCGTTGGTAGAGGCGTTGGATTCAGTCGCAGGAGCGACCGGCAATGTCATATTCAAGAACGCAGTCAACAAGGTCAAGCAGGACGTCTCGACCGGTATGCAGCTTAACTTCTCAATGCGCTCCACCGGGGTTTTTCCTAGCTTAGCAATTCAGATGACTGCTATAGGTGAGGAGTCCGGCGCACTTGACAGTATGCTCGATAAAGTTGCGACCTATTACGAGGATGAGGTAGATAACATGGTAGATAGCCTGACCAGTCTCATGGAGCCTATGATAATGGCAATCCTAGGCGTGGTTGTAGGAGGTTTAGTAATTGCTATGTACTTACCGATTTTTAAATTAGGAAACGCAGTCTAATATGCCCCTACTCGACCTACTGGCCAGCTCCCCCCTGGCCTTCGTCACCACCTGCTGCATTCTCGGCCTGATCATCGGAAGCTTCCTCAACGTGGTCGTCTACCGCCTCCCGATAATGATGGAGCGCGACTGGAAAGCCCAATCCCGAGAACTGCTCGGCCTGCCCGCCGAACCCGATCAGCCCGTCTTCAACCTGAACCGCCCCCGTTCCAGCTGCCCGCATTGCGCGCACAAAATCCGCCCGTGGGAAAACCTGCCGGTGATCAGCTATCTGCTGCTGCGTGGCAAATGCTCGCAGTGCAAAGCGCCGATCAGCAAACGCTACCCGCTGGTCGAGCTGACCTGCGCAGTGCTATCAGCCTACGTGGCCTGGCATTTCGGCTTTGGCTGGCAGGCGGCGGCGATGCTGGTTTTGAGCTGGGGGCTGCTGGCGATGAGTCTGATTGATGCTGATCACCAGCTGTTGCCTGATTCTCTGGTGCTGCCACTGCTGTGGCTGGGCCTGATCGTCAACGCTTTCGGGCTGTTTACCTCGCTGAATAATGCGCTATGGGGAGCGGTGGCCGGCTATCTAGCGCTGTGGTCGGTGTTCTGGCTGTTCAAGCTGGTGACCGGCAAGGAAGGCATGGGTTATGGCGACTTCAAGTTGCTGGCCATGCTGGGCGCGTGGGGCGGCTGGCAGATTTTGCCGTTGACCATCCTGTTATCGTCGCTGGTGGGCGCGGTGCTTGGGGTGATCATGATGCGTGTGCGCAGGGTCGAAAGCGGTACGCCGATTCCCTTTGGTCCTTATCTGGCCATTGCGGGGTGGATCGCTTTGCTCTGGGGTGGTCAAATAACCGACTCTTACATGCAGTTTGCCGGTTTCAGATGACTCACCCTGATGAAAAACCCTGGATTCTTGGCCTGACTGGCGGCATCGGTAGCGGTAAAAGTGCAGCGGCAAAGTGTTTTAGCGACCTTGGCGTCGACACTGTGGATGCCGACCATGCCGCCCGCTGGGTAGTAGAGCCCGGGCGCCCGGCGCTGGAGCAGATAGCGGCGCACTTCGGTACAGGCGTGTTGCAGACCAGCGGCGAGCTGAATCGAGGCGCGCTGCGCAAGCTGATCTTCGAAAACCCCGAGCAGCGGCGCTGGCTGGAAGCGCTGCTGCATCCGCTGATCAATCAGGAAATCGTCAGCCATCTGGCCAAGGCCAAATCGCCGTATGCCATTTTGGTCTCGCCATTGCTGGTCGAGTCCGGGCAATACCGCATGGTTCAGAGGCTGCTGGTGATCGATGCTCCGGCGCACCTCCAGATAGAACGCACCATGCTGCGCGACAGCTCCAGCCAGGAGCAGGTCGAAGCCATTCTCAAGGTGCAGATCCAGCGTGAAGACCGCCTGCGTCATGCCAACGATGTGCTGGTCAACGACCGCGATCACGCCTGGCTCAGCAGCGAAGTCGAGCGGCTGCACCACTTTTACCTTACTTTGCGTGGAGGCCAATCATGAGCCAACCAATGACCGTTCAATGCCCAACCTGCGACGCCCCGGTGGAATGGAGCGCAGCCAGTCCGAGCCGCCCGTTCTGCTCCGAGCGCTGCAAACTGATCGACCTGGGAGCCTGGGCTTCTGAAGAGCATGCGATTCCGGTGAGCCCGGATGCTGAGGACGAGTTGTTCTCGGGTGATCTGGAGGCTCCGCACAGGGGGCATTGATAACAAGTCGATGCGAAGCAACTCGCTTATACGCAACTACGAGGGCTATCTTTCAGTCGCATCTCAGGACGCCTGTGATGGCCCTTTCGCGAGCAAGCTCGCTCCCACGACGCTCATGTCTCTCGATCATTTACGGTCCAACGCAGCCCTCAATGCATCAGCACTGCCAAACTGCTGCTGACTGACCAACTGCCCGTCGCGCAACTGTAACCACAGCACCTTATCGTCATCGCCTGCGTACTGCGGCACGATGCGCGCCTCTCGATCGAGCATCACGCGATAGCTGTAGTCACGCATTTTGGGGATGGCGAACATGTTGGCGATGATGGTTGGCATTTTCTGGATGTCAGCGACAAACACCGTGTGGCGTGATTCCAGAAAGCCTTTTGGCTTGTCCTGAAGGGCGGCATTCACCAGCTTGGCGGCGTCCATGCTGCGTGCGACCAGCAGGGTTTGTGTCTGGTTGTTCAAGGTGTAGGGTTGATCGTATTGATCGAGCAGTGTCCAGGAAGATAGACGCTCACCGACTTGCAGGGCGTTGGCGGTGAGGGGCAGCAAGGCCAGCAGCAGGATGGGCAGAAGCTTCACAGGTCGATTCTCGATAAAAACGGCGCCTGCGAACATTTATGGCAAGCGATCAAAAAATGAATTGCCAGTCTACACCCCTGCATTCACTCTTCCAGTCATGGCAACTTGAACGCTAAGCTTGGCCCTATGGATGACTCAGACTACCTGCGCCTGTTGACGATCCAGGCCGAACAAGCCAACGCCTTTCTTTCCAATGCGCGGAAGTGGGAGCGTGAGCGCTGGGTTTGTCAGCGCCTGTTGCAGGGGCTGAACATTACGCATCGTAATGAGGACTTCATGCCTGCCAGTCAGGAGCCGCCGGATGTGCTGTTTCGTGACGGGCGCTTCGAGGTGTTTTTCGTGCTGGATGAGGGGCGGCGTCTCAATGACGAGTGGCGCGAGGAGCTGGCGCGACGACGAAGCGCGTTCTCGTTGAGCCAACTGGTACGTCGGGAGGCCAAGCCTAAGCGGATTCCGGCCTCTGAACTGCTGCACCGACTCGCCCCTACCCTGCGTAAGAAATCCACCAACTATCGCGAACGCGGCATTGATCTGGGCGGGCTGGATATCATTGCCTTCGCCAGCCTCAAGCGCGAGGTGCTGGACCTCAACAGCCACTTTCCACCACCGACCGAGTACCTGCGTCAGGGCTGGCGTTCGTTGTCGCTGGTGGGGCCGACCTTCGCTCGGGTATTGTTCGCGCATCCCGGCGCTCCGGATTTTCTGCGTACCAATCTGGGGCGCAGTGTCGTTTTCGATGTTGGAATCAGTTTATGAGCCCCTTGCAGGAACTGCTGGCCGATGTGCCGCAACAAGGTCGTGTGCGCTGGATAGGCGTGCGTCCGCAATCGCGGGTCGAAATGATCGAGCTGGATGCCGTGGAAGCACGTCGTGAAGCAGGTCTGACCGGCGATCACTCGCGGCCTGGCCCGCGCAATGCGCGGCAGGTGACGTTGATCCAGTGGGAGCATCTGGCGGTGGTTGGCTCGTTGCTGAACCGCGCGGCGGATAACCCCATCGTGCCGCAGGATTTGCGGCGCAATCTGGTGATCAGTGGCATCAACCTGTTCAGCCTGAAGAATCGACGCTTTCGGATCGGTCAGGCGATTTTCGAAACCACCGGCTGGTGTCAGCCTTGTGCGCGACTTGAACAACGCCTTGGTCACGGGACGTTCCAGGCGGTGCGCGGGCATGGTGGAATCACCGCGCGAGTGTTACAAAGCGGAATCATCCGCCTGGACGATACGCTGCAGGTCGAGCCGCTGGAAATCACCGATCCGTGGCCCCCTGCCCGACAGCACGCCTGAGACAACGGATAAATTGAGCAGACACCTGAACCCGGGACCGCAAAGGTGTGTCGAAGAGTACCTTCAGGCACACCGGCATCCAGTCGAGCGCAGACCGCTCCTGACCCGGACAGTGTCGTGACGAACCCATTATTGAGCCTTCTGACGCTATGAGCTGCCTTGCGCTCGCGAAGATCGAGCTCCCCCCGAATTCCTTAAACCTTCCGAGTAATCCTTATGACGCATCGTATTGTTATCGTTGGCGGAGGCGCTGGCGGTCTGGAGCTGGCTACCAGTCTGGGCAAGACCCTGGGCAAGAAAGGCACGGCCAGTGTCACGCTGGTTGATGCCAACCTGACGCATATCTGGAAGCCGCTGTTGCACGAAGTGGCTGCCGGTTCGCTCAACTCGTATGAGGACGAGCTGAACTACGTGGCTCAGGCCAAGTGGAACAACTTTCAGTTTCAACTCGGGCGCATGACCGGTCTGGACCGCGCCAGCCGCCAGATTCATCTGGCCGAGACGCTGGATGAAAACGGCGCAGAACTGGTTCCGGCACGCAGCCTGGGTTACGACTCGCTGGTCATCGCCGTGGGCAGCACCACCAACGACTTCGGCACCAAGGGCGCGGCAGAGCACTGCCTGTTTCTCGACAGCCGCAAGCAGGCCGAGCGCTTTCACCAGCAACTGCTCAACCACTACCTGCGCGCCCACGCCGGTCAGGCCGACAGCGCGCAGGAAATCACCGTGGCCATCGTGGGTGCCGGTGCAACCGGTGTCGAGCTGGCAGCAGAGCTGCACAACGCGGCGCATGAGCTGGCGGCTTACGGGCTGGGTCAGATCAAGCCGGAAAACCTGCGCATCACGGTGATCGAAGCCGGCCCACGGGTGTTGCCCGCGCTGCCTGAGCGCATCGGCGCGCCGGTGCACAAGACGCTGGAAAAACTCGGTGTGACGGTGCTGACCAATGCAGCAGTCAGTGAGGTGACGGCTGATGGCTTGATCACCGCTACCGGGCAGGTCATCCCGGCCAGCCTGAAGGTCTGGGCGGCAGGTATTCGTGCCCCGGCCTTCCTGCATGAACTGGATGGGCTGGAAAGCAACCGGATCAACCAGTTGCAAGTGCTGCCGACACTGCAAACTACTCGTGACGAAAATATCTTCGCCTTCGGTGACTGCGCGGCCTGCCCGCAAAAAGGCACCGACCGCAACGTCCCGCCGCGCGCTCAGGCCGCCCACCAGCAGGCATCCTTGCTGGTCAAATCGCTGCGCTTGCGGATCGAAGGCAAGACGTTGCCTGAGTACACCTACAAGGACTACGGCTCGCTGATCTCGCTGTCGAGCTTCTCGGCCGTCGGCAATCTGATGGGTAACCTGATGGGCAGCGTGATGCTTGAAGGCTGGCTGGCGCGGATGTTCTATGTGTCGCTGTATCGCATGCACCAGATGGCGCTGTACGGCACCTTCCGCACCCTGATGCTGATGCTGGGCAGCAAGATCGGCAAAGGCACCGAACCGCGGATGAAGCTGCACTAAGGCACGCAAGACTCATCGTCATACACCGGCCCCCACCGACTCTCATGCCAATGCCCTGCATTGGCATGCAGCCTGAGACGCTTCTGCGTCCCTTCTTGAATTCACCTGTGCAGCGCAGAACTTGCGACGCAGAGCATCGTGAAACGCATTCCCACGCTGGAGCCTGAGGAACGATCACCCCACTATCGTGCGGCGCTCTGCGTCGCATGCCGTTCCGGACGCTCTGCGTCCTCTCCCAAGTGAATCCGGCTGTTCTGCCAACGCGTTTGCGGCGCCGACTTGCGGTGCCCCGAATACCCGCTATTTTTAACAGGATCGGGTTGTGCGCCAAGCAATCGGACGGAAGGCTCTCGTACTGTTATCAAGTTTGTCTGCGGCGCGCAGATAACCATTGAGTCGTGTACAACGCTGCACTGTTCAGGGATCGAACCCATGATGTCGAATCAATACAGTAGTACTCCTGCACAAAATCATCCGCGTTTCATCTGGTTCTCACTCATTCCCGTCATACCCGCCATTGCCTGGATTCTCACGCAGTTCGGCACAGGTACGGCCAATCTGGTGGCTTGCGCTGTACTGCTGGCGATCGGTCTAGGCGCGTGTGCCTGGGCTGCACGTTCACAGCAGATCGAAGTGCGCCGCGCAGTGGCTCAGGCGCTGGATCTTCACCAGGCGCATAGCGCACAAAGCAGCGCCATGGCGTCCAACGCCCAGTTCAATGAGATCCTCCTAGGTGCCATGCCGATCTGGGCCAAGCAGGTCGAAAGCTCGCGCCAGCAGACCGAAACCGCGATTGTCGAGCTGAGCACGCGTTTCATGGGCATTTCCGAGCGCCTGCAGGAAACCGTACAAGCGTCGCAACACGCTGCCGGTGAACTGGACGGTCAGAACGCCGATGGTGCGCTGAAAGTGTTGTCGCAGAGTGACAGCGAGCTGAGCCAGGTAATCGACTCGCTCAAATCCACTCAGGCCAGCCGCGACCAGACGCTCTCCCAGGTTCGCAGCCTCACCGCCTACACCGGCGAATTGCGCACCATGGCCGCCGACGTTGCAGCGATTGCCGCACAGACCAACCTGCTGGCCCTCAACGCGGCCATCGAAGCGGCGCGCGCCGGTGAGGCGGGCCGTGGCTTTGCCGTAGTGGCCGATGCGGTGCGCAGCCTGTCGAGCAAGTCCAGCGAAACCGGTCAGCAGATGTCCGCCAAGGTCGACATCATCAACAACGCCATCACCCAGCTGGTGCAGGCCGCATCGAGCGGCGCCGATCAGGACAGCCATTCGGTGGCCGCTTCCGAACAAAGCATTCAGAACGTACTGGAGCGCTTCCAGAGCATCACCGGTCGCCTGGCCGAGTCCGCCGACCTGCTCAAGCAGGAGAGCTACGGGATTCGCGACGAAATGACCGAGGTTCTGGTGAACCTGCAGTTTCAGGACCGGGTCAGCCAGATTCTCGCCCACGTACGCGACAACATCGACTCGCTGCACGCGCACCTTCTGCAGGCCAGCCAATCCCCTGATGAGGCGGTCGCCATCGACGCCCGGCAATGGCTGGCGCGCATGGAGTCCACCTACGCGACCGACGAGCAACGTCGCACTCACCGAGGTGAATCGGCAGCACAGCAGGATTCGCAGGAAATCACGTTTTTCTAGGAGTAAATCATGGCTAAGAGTGTATTGGTGGTCGACGATTCAAGCAGCGTCCGGCAAGTCGTCGGTATCGCGCTGAAGAGTGCCGGATACGACGTTATCGAAGCCTGTGACGGGAAGGATGCACTGGGCAAGCTCACCGGGCAGAAAGTGCACCTGATCATCAGCGACGTGAACATGCCGAACATGGATGGCATCACTTTCGTCAAGGAAGTGAAGAAGCTGGCCAGCTACAAGTTCACGCCCATCATCATGCTGACCACCGAATCCCAGGAATCGAAAAAGGCTGAAGGTCAGGCCGCAGGCGCCAAGGCGTGGGTCGTCAAACCGTTTCAGCCGGCACAAATGCTCGCAGCGGTTTCCAAGCTCATCCTGCCCTGAGACCCAGGCCCATGGAGGCCAGCATGCCCACGCCAGACGAAAACGCTACCGACACTGCACGCGTGCAGATAGATGGCGAGTTGACGATCTACACCGTGACCGAACTGGCCGCCAGGCTATTGCCACAGATCGGCGCTGCGGCACGCCTGGAGGTAGACCTTTCTCAGGTCACCGAGATGGACGGCGCCGGTCTGCAACTGCTGGCTGTGATTCAGCGCGAAGCCGGCAAGACCGGGACTTCGCTGCATTTGACCGGGCAAAGCAAGGCGGTCAGCGAAACCTTCGAGTTATGTAATCCGGGTGTGGTGCTGTAGCGCGTCCATTTGCAGTACTGCCCAGTGATCGATCAAGGAAGTCATCGTGAGTATTAATCTCGATCAGGCACAGCAGACGTTTATCGTTGAAGCGCGTGAGCTTTTGCAGGCCATGGAGGAATCCCTCCTGCAACTCGAAAGCGAGCCCGGCGACCAGGACGCGATCGGCGCGGTTTTCCGCGCAGCGCACACCATCAAAGGCTCGGCCGGACTGTTCGGGCTGACGCCTATCGTCAGTTTTACTCACATCGTCGAAGACGTGCTGGATCGTCTGCGTGAAGGCAGCGTTTCGGTAAACGCCGAGCTGATCGCCGTGCTGCTCAAATCCGGCGATCACATGCTTGAGTTGATCGACGTGGTCGCCAGCCGTGGCGAGCAGATGCAGCAACCTGCACTGGAGCGCGAGGCAGCGCTGCGTCAGGCGTTGCAGGTCTTCCAGGCACCGGCCAGCGCCGGGGCCGCTGACAGCGCGAGCGCGTCGGTCGTCAGCGATGATGAACCGTCAGCCGAAGTGCTCTGGCATATCTCGTTGCGCTTTGGCGTGGATGTGTTTCGCAACGGCATGGAGCCGCTGTCGTTCCTGCGCTACCTCAATACCCTGGGGCGGATGGTCCAGGTCACGACGGTAACCGACAGTATTCCCGCAGTTGAGGCGTGGGACCCGGAATCCTGCCACTTGGGTTTCGAGATCGACTTCCGCTCTGCTGCCGGGCACGCCGCGATCAACGAAGTCTTCGATTTCGTGCGTGAAGACTGCGCCGTGGAAATCACCCCGGTGAACGAGACGCCAGACCCTGTCGAGCCCACCGGCACCGAACTGGTCTCGCAGCCCGAGCACAGCCCTATGGTGGCCAGCGGCGAACTGCTGGGCGATCAGCGCGCAGTGCCACGTACGCCCGCAACCGCAACCGCAACCGCTGTAGAGCGCCCTTCTTCGGCCGGCGAGCAGAAAAACAAGGATGGCCGCTATGTGCGCGTCAACGCCGACAAGCTCGACGAGCTGATCAATCTGGTCGGCGAGCTGGTCATTGCCAGCGCTGGTGCCAGCCTGCTGGCCAAGTCGTGCGACAACGACCCGCTTCAGGAAGCCAGTTCCACTGTATCGGGGCTGGTCGAGCAGATTCTGGATGGCGCGCTGCACCTGCGCATGATCCCCATCGGCGACACCTTCAATCGCTTTCGCCGTGTGGTGCGCGATGTCAGCCAGGAACTGGGCAAGGACATCGACCTGATCATCAATGGCGCGGAGACCGAACTGGACAAGACCGTCGTCGAAAAGATCGGCGACCCGCTCATGCACCTGCTGCGCAATTCCATGGACCACGGCATCGAGAGCGCCGAAGCACGTCGCGCAGCAGGCAAACCGGCCAAAGGTCATCTGAGCCTCAACGCGTACCATGACTCGGGCAGCATCGTCATTGAAATCGCCGACGACGGGGCCGGACTCAACCGCGAGCGCATCCTCGACAAGGCCCAGCAACGCGGACTGGTGGCGGCCGGCGCAAGCCTCACCGATCAGGAGATCTACAACCTGATTTTCGAGCCAGGTTTTTCCACTGCCGAGGCCGTCACCAACCTTTCGGGGCGCGGTGTCGGCATGGACGTGGTCAAGCGCAACATCACCTTGCTGCGCGGCACGGTGGATCTGGACAGTCAGCCCGGTCAGGGCACCATCGTGCGCATCCGCCTGCCGCTGACGCTGGCGATCATCAACGGTTTTCTGGTCGGTATCGATCAGTCGACTTACGTGATCCCGTTGGACATGGTGCAGGAATGCATCGAGCTGGACGAACACAACCGGCAGTTGACCCGTGACAGCGGCTACCTGGACCTGCGTGGCGAAGTGCTGCCGCTGGTCTACCTGCGCGACCACTTCAATCATGAAGGCCCGGCCGCCAGGCGCCAGAACGTGGTGGTGGTGCGTTACGCCGAGCACAAGGCCGGACTGGTGGTCGATGAACTGCTGGGCGAGTTCCAAACCGTTATCAAACCTCTGGGCAAGCTGTTCGGCGCGCTGCGCGGCATCAGCGGCTCGACGATCCTGGGCAGTGGCGCGGTGGCGTTGATTCTCGACATCCCCGCCCTGCTCAACCAGATCGTAAACATGGAGGCCCGCTCGACCCAGGCGCCTCAATCCCTGTTGCCCACTTCTCGCTGACGGATTCGCAATTCCCAAGGAGTTACTTCATGAAATGGTTCTACGATCTGAAGATTTCCACCAAGCTGATTACCTCGTTTCTGGTGGTTCTGGCGTTGACCGCGGCCATGGGAGTCTTTGCCATCCTCCAGCTCGGCCAGGTCAACCAGGCCGCTCAGGATATCAAGGAAAACTGGATGCCGTCGATGCGTGCGGCCGCGGGCATGCGCTTCTACGCGGCCAACTACAGGCTTAAGGAAAACCGTCATATCGCCGCAGACGCTGCCCCGGAAAAAGCTCAGATGGAGCTTGAGGCTGCAGAAGCGCGCAAGCAGTTTGAAGCGCGACTGGCCATTTACGACAAGTTGATTTCCAGTGATGACGATCGTCAGTTGTTCAATAGTGTGAGCGCGTCATGGGCCGCCTACTTGAAGGTCAGCAACGACCTGTTCGATCAGTCACGCCAAAACCTGGAGGCTCAGGCGCGGGCGTTGCTCAAGGGCGAATCCAAGACGCATTTCGATGAAGTGACCACTCAATTGCAAAAAATGGTCGAGCTGAATGAAGCTGGCGCGACTATCGCTGGCAACAAAGGCACCAGCCTGTACGAAACCTCCCGCATCTCGATCATCGTGGTACTGATTGCAGCCTTGCTGATCGGCCTGGGTCTGGCGCTGTTCATTGCCAGGATCATCTCCCGCCCGCTGAAAGAGGCCGCAACGGCCGCCGAGCAGCTGGCAGAGGGCAATCTCAACGCTCACATCGGCCACGGTTCCAAGGACGAGACCGGCATGGTGCTCAACGCCATGCGCAACATGGTCGGCAAGCTGTCGCACATCATCGGCGAAGTGCGTAACGCCGCCGACAACCTGGCCAGCGCCTCGGAAGAAGTCAGTGCCACCGCGCAGTCGATGAGCCAGGCCACCAGCGAGCAGGCCGCCAGTGTCGAAGAGACCAGCGCGTCGGTCGAGCAGATGAGCGCCAGCATCAACCAGAACACTGAGAACGCCAAAGTCACCGATGGCATGGCCAGCAAGGCCGCCAAGGAAGCCACCGATGGCGGCGAATCGGTGCAGCAGACCGTCGTGGCGATGAAGAAAATCGCCCAGCGCATCAGCATCATCGACGACATCGCCTACCAGACCAACCTGCTCGCTCTCAACGCTGCCATCGAAGCCGCCCGTGCCGGCGAACATGGCAAGGGTTTCGCGGTTGTGGCCGCCGAGGTGCGCAAGCTGGCCGAACGCAGCCAGGTGGCCGCGCAGGAAATCGGCGAGCTGTCGTCGAGCAGCGTGGACATGGCCGAGAAGGCCGGCAAGTTGCTGGACGAGATGGTGCCTTCGATCAACAAGACCTCCGACCTTGTGCAGGAAATCAGTGCCGCGTCGGAAGAGCAGGCAGCCGGTGTGGCGCAGATCAACACTGCCATGACCCAGCTCAACCAGGTCACCCAGCAAAACGCATCGAGCAGCGAAGAACTGGCGGCTACTGCGGAAGAAATGAGCAGCCAGGCCGAACAACTGCAACAGGCCATGAGTTTCTTTACCCTCGACGCATCGCCACGGGCGGTGGCGCAGAGCAGTACGTTCGACAGCCGCAACAGCCCGAACCGTCAGCCTCCGCGCCCACCGCAACAGGCTCCGCGCAAGGCATTTGCGCAAAGCATGGCGGGCGCACCGGACGAATCGGAATTTACCCGTTTCTGATTGCCGGCTTCGATAGAGACTCCAGGGGAGAACGACATGGGCTCATTGGTCACGACTCGGCAGGCCGCAGCGACGGTCGAAGAAGAGGCGCAGTACCTGACTTTCATGCTCGGTGGCGAGATGTTCGCCATCGGCATTCTGGGCATCAAGGAAATCATCGAGTACGGCAGCCTGACAGTGGTGCCGATGATGCCCGCCTTCGTGCGCGGGGTGATAAACCTGCGCGGTGCGGTGGTGCCGGTGGTTGATCTGTCGGCGCGTTTCGGGCGGCAGAACTCGGCCATCACCCGGCGCTCGTGCGTGATCATCATCGAGGCCAACAGCGAGGACGGCCAGCCGCAGGACATCGGTCTGCTGGTCGACAATGTCTCGGCGGTGCTGGAGATTCCGGCGTCGCAGATCGAGCCGCCGCCGAACTTCGGTGCGCGAATTCGCGCCGACTTCATCAGCGGCATGGCCAAGGTCGACGGCAAGTTCGTGATCGTTCTTGAGGTCGACCGCGTGTTGTCCATCGATGAAATGTCCAGCCTGGCCGAGGCAAGCCAGTCGCTGCCGACCGACGTCGACGCGACGTGAGGTCTGCACATGCCTGATACAGCGTCGCTCACCGATCGAGAATTCGGCCAGTTCCAGAACTGGCTGTACAACGCTGCGGGCATCAAACTGACGCTGGCCAAGAAAGCGCTGGTCGCCGGCCGTCTGTTCAAGCGTCTCAAGCATTACGAGCTGGACAACTATGGCGAGTATTTCAAGCTGATCATGAACGATCAGCGCAACGGCGAGCTGCAAGTGGCGCTGGACCTGCTGACCACCAACGAAACGTACTTCTTCCGCGAACCCAAGCACTTCGATTTTCTGCGTCAGCAGGTGCTGACCAAGGTGACACCCGGCAAAATGTTCCGCATCTGGAGCGCCGCCAGTTCGTCTGGCGAAGAGCCCTACAGCCTGGCCATGACTCTGGCCGAACAACTGGGCACCACCCCTTGGGAAGTGGTCGGTTCGGACATCAGCACTCGCGTGCTGAGCAAAGCGCGCAGCGGTCACTACCCCCTGGAGCGTACCGAAACGTTGCCGCAACCTTTGCTGTTCAAATACTGTCTGAAAGGCATAGGTCGCCAGGAAGGGACCTTTCTGATCGATAAGTCGTTGCGCAGCCGGGTCAGTTTCGTGCAGGTCAATCTCAATGACACCCTGCCGGATCTGGGCGAGTTCGACGTCATTTTCCTGCGCAACGTGATGATCTATTTCGATCAGGAAACCAAAAGCAAAGTGGTCGCGCGGTTAATTCCGCGTCTCAAGCCAGGAGGCTATTTCATCATCAGCCACTCAGAAAGCCTGAACGGTATAAATGACATGTTGAAAATGGTCTCCCCTTCGATTTACCGCAAACCATGAACACGCCTGTGGGTGTCGCCGAAATAGTACTCGGGCCTGGCGAAGTGGTCTTTCAGACCCGGCCGACCCGCCTGCGCACGTTGCTGGGTTCATGCGTGGCGATTACCTTCTGGCACCCGTGGCGGCGTATTGGCGGCATGTGCCACTTCATGCTGCCCGGGCGCATACGCCGGCATCAGCCACTGGACGGCAGGTACGCTGACGAGGCGATGGAAATACTCATTCGCCATGCACTGGCCAATGGCACCCTGCCCGAGGAATATCAGGTCAAGCTGTTCGGCGGTGGCGAAATGTTTCCTGCTCATCGCCATGACCTGCACATGCAGAACGTCGCTGACAGCAACGTTCACGCGGCACTTGCGCTGGCCGAACAAAACCGTCTGAAACTGATGGCTCAGGACCTGGGCAGCACCGGCCATCGCAGCATCATCTTCGACCTGTGGGACGGAAACGTATGGGTCAGGCACCAACCAATGGAAGCAATGGAAAAAGATGCCAAACAAAAAAATCAGCGTACTGCTGGTCGATGATTCGGCTGTAGTTCGTCAGGTACTGGTGGCCATTCTCAACGATACCCCCGACATTCATGTCATGGGTGCGGCGTCAGACCCGATATTCGCCATGAGCAAGCTCGCTCAGGAATGGCCGGACGTCATTGTGCTGGACGTGGAAATGCCACGCATGGACGGCATCACCTTTCTCAAGAAGATCATGAGCGAGCGGCCGACACCGGTGGTGATCTGCTCGTCGCTGACTCAGAAAGGCGCGGAAACCTCATTGCAGGCGCTGTCTGCCGGGGCGGTGGAAATCATCACCAAGCCCACCACCGGCCTGAAGAACTTCCTCATCGATTCGGCTGCCGAGCTGGTTGCCGCAGTACGCGCAGCAGCCAACTCCAACGTCAGAAACCTCGGCAAGCGCACCGCCGCCCCGGTGCTGACCCCGGCCAGCAAACTGACCGCCGATGCCATTCTGCCGGCTGCCAGCGGCCATGCCATGGCGCAGACCACTGAACGCATCGTTGCCATCGGCACCTCGACAGGCGGTACACAGGCACTCGAAGCGGTGCTTACGGCCCTGCCTCGCGTGTGCCCGGGCATGGTCATCGTCCAGCACATGCCGGAGAAGTTCACCGCATCGTTCGCCGAACGCCTGAACAGCCTGAGTCAGATCGAGGTGCGCGAGGCCAGAAACAACGACCGCATCCTGCCCGGCCTCGCGTTGATCGCCCCCGGCGGCAAACACATGATGGTCACGCGCAGCGGCGCCTACTACCACGTCCAGGTCATCGACGGCCCGCTGGTCAACCGCCATCGTCCTTCGGTGGACGTGCTGTTCCGTTCGGTGGCCAAATTCGCCGGCAAGAACGCCACCGGCATCATCATGACCGGCATGGGCGACGACGGCGCACGCGGGCTCAAGGAAATGCTCGACGCCGGCAGCGCGACAGTGGCTCAGGACGAAGCCAGCTGCGTGGTGTTCGGCATGCCCAAGGAAGCGATCAAACTGAACGCGGCGCAGCGGATCATTCCGCTGCAGGAGATTCATCAAGCGATCCTGCACCGGTGAACCCGAAGCTGTCGCCGTGCAGCCAGCGTTTCTTTCGACACTCACGTTTCACGACAGAAACCCCGGGCGCACGGCAAAGGCAGTGCTCAGAAAAACAGCCTTACCGGGCCCACGGCGGCGGCAGCAAGGCCTGATGGTCAGCGCTGGACCTGGATGACCCTGAAGCCCCGTCAGAGAATGAGACCAACTGGAAAAAAGGCTCGGCCTCCAGGTTCCTGTGCTGATTGGAAGTCCCTGATCTGTTGCTTTTATGCTCATTGCGATAAGACGCATAGCTCCAGTGCCCCGGGGAGACATCGGAGTCCGGGCGATGGCTGCTCTGCCTTACACCGGCGGCGCTCAGCTCCTGTTCGATACTGCTGATCATCCCCCTCATTTTGCCCATGTACTCTGGGCTGTAGGTGTTGTCTTCACGGTCGGGCTTGGCGTAGATCGTGAACTGAGCGCCCAGCGCCACGCGCTGCTTTGCCGCCGGCATCTCTGCTTGCAGGCATTTCATGTCAGTCACTTTCCACGAGTCAACCGGGCTGTCGCTCGCCTGCAGTATTTTGCCTATCGCATTGAATGCATCCGGTACATCCTCAGGTGCAACGCTGAGGTGGATCTTGTCTCCGGCAAACTCCCCCTTGCAGTTCGGCTCCAGGCGATCCATATGGATGAAGACCTCAGACCCCGTCATCTTGAAATGATTGGCGGCAGTCCAGCCACCGTGATTTTCACCCAGCGCGCTTTGCGCGACGTCATAAGTGGGGGCACGGTGATTAACGGCAAAACGTGTCTGTGTGTTGGCACGCACTTCGCTCTGATTCAAACGGCGCAATTCCGCACCTGCATCCTTCTTCAAAGTCGGCTGGGCAATGGCCGTATTGAGTTTTAAATTGAAGGCGGGTCTGTTGATAGGCATAGCTTTTATACCTGCTACTTATCGGTCATGAAAACAGGGGGTTGCGCAGACAGCGCAGCATCTGTGCAACCTCTCCAACTCGCCGCTCTGCACTGGTCGTTGTCGACCTCACAGATAGCTGCCCGCTGAGTGGTCAACAGACAAATCAGGTTCCATGAAACAGGATCAGGAAAACTGATCGCCTTTCGAGAAACCGACATCGTGTTTGATCTTGCCGTTCTCGAACTGGTCCATCCATGGCAGCACATCGGCGCCGGCCGCTTTCAGGGCGCCCATGTTGTCCTTCACGGCCTGGTTGGCGCCGTCGCGCTGTTCGAAGTTACCGCCTCCGGTCCAGTTGGCGTTACCGACTTCACCGATTTGCGGCTTGAAGCCCGCGCTCGTAAGCGCCTTGATCTCCGATGACAAACGTGAGGAGGCATCGGCACCGCTGGCGTACTCATGGATACTGCCGATCAGGCCAGGGTTGTTGCTGCCGTTGGCGGCTTTCAACTGATCAGCGTATTTGACCAGTCCGCTTTCCCCGCCGGCGGTCAGACCACCACCCCAATTGCTGTCCTCCACCACGATGTCGCCTTTGTAACCTGCGTCGCGGGCTGACTTGATCAACGTGCTCTGCATATCGGCCCAACCTTGAGTGGCACTCTTGCCGCCCTCATTGAACGTATCGAGTACAAAACTCGGATGGTGTCCAAGGGCAGAAACCACGTTTTTGACATCGTCGGCGGCTTGTTTGAGCTTGTCGCCGGACAAGACATTGCCACCACCGCCATTGGCGTTGTCACGAAACGTAAACTGAATCTTGACCCCTTGTTTGTCGCCGGCATCGACCATCGCCTTGAGTTTGGCCATTTGCGCCGGGTCATTGATCTGGTCATGGGTCATCTGGATGCGAAGTGTTTCCCCTCCGGCATTTTTCACGTCCTCGACCATTTTTTGCGCTGCCTCAGGAGACGCAATCCGGTCAGGAACCGTATTCGCGCCGCCATGAGAACCCAAGCCAGTGTTATTGAACGGTTGGGCTTGATTTGGCTGCTCAGACAGTCCTGAGTCTGGCGTCGAACTGGCAGCACCGCCGGGAGAAGCAGAAGCCCGACCTGGCCCGGACGAAGCAGGGGACGGGTTCTCGGAAGGGTTATTTGCAGAAGAGTTACTTGCGAAAGAATCACCGAGCAAGCGTTTCAGCAGCGCCTGAATCAGCGTCGTCAACGCCTCGATCAAGTCACTTTGATCGCCCCCTCCTGCTTGTCCATTCACGGTGGTGGCGGTTGTCGGCGCGCCATTCCCCCAACTCACCGTGTTCGGCGAGCGCTGGGTACTTTCCGGAGGAAGAAAGTGCACGGCATTGCTCGACGATTTACCTGAATAGTCCGGACTCGGAGCCTGGTTGCCCGATGAGACAGGCGACCACCCCGGGCTGTTGTTGCTTACAGAGGTATTCATGCTCATTTCATTACTCCTTTTTTGTGGAGGTAACGCGTTTGGGTGAACGGGTTTTTGTGCAGGACTTCAGAAATCCTTTATCGTCTTTCCGCGTTCAAGCAGATGAAATTCATTTGAAAGGACCCTTTAGATAAGCCCGTTCGGCGTCTCGCAAGATGGCAATATCCAGGGCGTTGGGTAGCAGTCTTTTGGCCTCGGTAATGTTTGCCAGCTTGACGCTTTGAG
The DNA here is from genome assembly GCF_017833055.1 of Pseudomonas sp. PvP100. Lineage (NCBI taxonomy): Bacteria > Pseudomonadati > Pseudomonadota > Gammaproteobacteria > Pseudomonadales > Pseudomonadaceae > Pseudomonas > Pseudomonas sp. PvP100. The sequence goes on along the minus strand of NZ_JAFIBO010000001.1, from coordinate 5,422,638 downwards.
ATTCAAAACCCATATCGGACGGTGTGCCATCTATGCGTTTGGCAAGGTAATAACGAGTACGGGATGTTGTTCGGTCGTAGTCACCGATAAAGCCGTGGAATTCCACCAGAAGCCCCGTCTCTTCGTAGACTTCCTTGAGCGCATTGGTCCTCAAGTTCAGACCGGCTTCCTGCTTTCCCTTGGGAAAAGCGTGCGTTGCGCCGAACGGGTGATTGGTCGGCTCGGTGATCCATACCCTGCCGTCGGGCTCAAAAATGATCGCTCCACTGGCGGGAGCAAGGTGCGGAGAACGCTTAAATTCCGGCTCTGTGAAGTTGACCGCCCGGGTTGTAAATCGGCGCCAGCCATCCATCGTGTTCGGGGGTGTAAATGATCTGAAAGGCAGGTTGTTCATGCTGCCACGGACAGCGCTGTGGGGTACAAAAACGGCTGTTGCGTATCGATCACGCCACGTATCCAAAGCGCTGGGAGACGTGGGGTTTTTAACAGTGACAACATTGCCGCGCTCGTTCTTTTGGCGATGAATATAAGGAAGCGTCTGCTTCATATCGACCAGCCACTTCTTCCGACTGATCAGTCTTTTACCGAGCTCAATGCGTTCGCTGTGATTGCCAGGGCCGTGTTCTGCGCAAAGTGCTGCAATACGCGCGTCCGGTATTTTTTCTATCGCTGCAATACCCTCGCGGATGTCATGACGCTCGATTTTCCGGAAGGCAAGACTGGACGAATTGTCTTCACGAGACAGCATCGTAACCAGCTCCATGGGCGTGGTACCGAACTGATTACCCTTGTGCTCCCCTTGGGCGCGGAATACCAGCGCACCGCCAAGGTCGATGCGCACAGGTTTGTTACGGTGATTGAAGATGACATTGTCCCCCGTCAGACCGATGACATCCCAGTTCGCCAGCCAGGCATCCACCGCGAAGCCGCACTTCAACTGGCTATTTTTCGCCAGCGTATCGAGGTCTTTGGGGTTCCCTACTATCAGTTTTGAAATCAGTGCGGGCTTGCCTTTGCGGGACGCCAGTTCTATGTCAGGAACATCGATTCCTGCGGCACGGTACAGCCTGGAGGCAAGCACCTCGTTTCGAAGCCTATTGGCAGACGGGTTGGTTTTTACATACCACTTAACGCCATTGGGCGCTTGAAACAATCCACCTGGATTAGAGCCCTTGGCGCCAGAGAGTTGTTTCCATTTATCAGTCTCGACGAGGGCGAATTCACCTCCCCTCTTGGACCGCCCTAAAACAGTCATGTCGACGACAATGAACTCACCGCTCCGGCGAGCCTGCGTAATTTCGTACCGGTTGGTGATATCCAGAATGACTTCATGTTCACTCTTGCTGGCCACCGATAACGGCAACCGGCTCTCACTGAGTGTCACACCCTTTGCACCACTGTGGTTGAGCGCGGGAACGGCAGGCATCGCTTTCAGTACAAAAAGAACCGGTGTTTCTTTTTTCCTGTTCGCGTTCACCAGCGCAAAGCCTTGCGAAACAGCTGACACTGTCGAGGCGCTGGCCACCCCGGTCGCGGTGTAAACGCCTTTAACCACGCGCAGGCCGTGAATAAGACCATGGGCTATTTCGCGACTGCGGTAACCCTTGGAGGTATTCAGTAAAAGCGACGCCGCCTCATCATCCAGAGATATCCCCCGATAAAGCACTTTAGGATGATCCGACTTGGCCAACTCAATGGAGTAGCGCGGTATGGAGGCTCTCAGGTCCGCAAATTCTTCTTCGGTTGTTTCAGAGGCCGTGTACTTCTGCAGCAGTCGCATGAACTCTTTGCCGTCTATCGAATCCAGTACGCTGTCCTGCCGACCCGCCAAACGACACTCTTCGGCAGTATTGAATTCCTCCACTGGAACTCCCTTGCCTCGCCCTCGCGAAACAAAGTTGGGCACTTTATTACTGGCAGGCCCCAGTGCCGAGGTACTTTGAGCGTTTGAAAACCCAAGGTGACTGAAGTTGTGTTTTACGGGATTTATCATTAAGCCCTCCTGAGCGTTCGTCTTGGGGCACGCGATGAACATTCGTCCTTGGAGTTACAGGCATCAGGACTGTTATCAGACTCGAACGCCATCAGCCGATACTCACAAGGCACATAGCCACTTTTCGGGTTGATCCAATCATGGATAAAGCCTGCTGATAATGAAGAGACCCCAGAAAGCAGCCAGTTGCTATCACCGAGAGAATATTGAAAATAAGCAGCGCTTATAATTGGCTGAATGGCATTCATCGCAAACACTCATCGCCCGCATTTATTGGAAAATTGAGTAACTGAGTGTCGCAGTGTGCTATGCGGTTCCATTAAGCACACAAGAGGGGCTTCTTTAATGGAGAGCTATCACTGTAAGTGATCTACATTCGTGGCGAATGTCTTAAAGCCAATGCAAGGAATACCTGGACTACTTGCGTGACCGTAGTATGTGAAGTGATCAGACATACGTCATACGACAACATATAAATAATGAGCCATAGTTAGTTACGTACCAACAGCTCAAGACGGCACACATTCGCTTCAGCAGAGCGTGTCGCAAACGTGCAAAAAGTCAACGGTAGCTGGCGGACCAACGCCCCACATGGATTTTTTCGACGCAACCCGCAGAGAAAATCGTCGGGCTGTTCGGGTACGCATGAGAAGATACCGGCACATCACTTCAATGCTTCGTTTTTCAGGCATCAAAGCCGACCGCTATGACCAGACCCGTAACGCTCAAGGATGTTGCCAACCATGCAGGTCTTTCCAAGGCTGCGGTGTCGCGCTATCTGAACCGAAGCATCAGCCTGCCGCCGGAGACCGCGAAGCGTATCGATACGGCGATCAAGGCGCTGGACTACCGGGGCAACAGTCTGGCCCGGCGCCTGAGCAAAGGCGGCAGTGAGACCATTGGTCTGGTGCTGCCGGACATCGCCAACCCGTTTTTTGCCGAGCTGGCAGACGCGGCCGAGGAAGAGGCGTCCGCACATGGTTACAACCTGGTGCTGTGTGTCACCCGCAACCTGCTTGAACGCGAAAGCACTTTTGTGCGTTGGCTGGATTCACGTAACGTCGATGGCTTGCTACTGGTCAGCAACCGCCCGGATGACGGCACGCTGGCCAGCCAGCTGATGAGCTACCGCAATATCATTCTGCTCGACGAAGATGTTCCCGGCACGTCGCAGCCCAAAGTCTTCGCCGACAACCATCAGGGCGGTCGACTGGCGACGGACTATCTGCTCCGCCATGGACATCGACGCATCGCTCATGTGTCCGGGCCGTCGGCCTTGATGAGTGCCCGCGAACGTTATGCAGGCTACCGGGAGGCGCTGGCGCTGGCGGGCATCGCAGAAGTGCCGGAATACCTGTGCTTTGGGGATTACAGCCGTGAGTTCGGGCGTATCGCAACCGCTCAGCTACTCGCCCTGCCCCATCCTCCGGAGGCGATTTTCGCCGCCAGTGACTTCATCGCCCTGGGCGTGCTCGATGTCCTGCGTGAGCGCAATATCAGCGTGCCCGATGCCATGTCGCTGGTGGGTTTCGACGACGCCGTCTACGCCAGCCTGCTGACCCCGCCGCTGTGTACCATCCGCCAATCCTCTAGAGAGCTTGGCCGTCTCGGTGTGGCGCAATTGCTGCAGCGAATGACCGGCGGCGACTGTGCGCAGGACGTCGTGCGCGTACCCGTAGAGCTGGTCTGCCGGGGTACGGTAGCAACGCGCAGTGACTGATTGCGGGGCAACCAGTAACACCCGGCATTAAATCAGTGCACTGCCGTTTGCCTCCTGAAAAGCCGATGATTGCGGAAAACTGTGGCGCATCAAGGATGTATGGTCACTGGAAGGCGTCACGAAAAAAATGGCACACAATCTGCTTTCTCCAGTTCTTAAACCTGAAGACAAAGCTCATTTGTCTTTTTTTTGAGACGACTGGTAAACCGGTTTACCGATCTGATTTGCCACACCGGCAATCAGGCTAGGAGGATGGCAATGCTGCGTTTGAGCAAGCGTTTCACCCTGACCCTCGGCGTTGTTTTGGCCTTGGCGTTGTCACCCATCATTCAGGCCCAGACCGGCAAACGTCTGGCTCTGGTACAGGTCAACCAACAGGCGCTGTATTTCACCCAGATTACCCAAGGCGCACAGGCGGCGGCGAAAGCTGCCGGAGCAGAGCTGGTGGTGTTCAACGCCAACGACAATCCGTCAGCCCAGAACGACGCCATCGAGGCCTATATTCAGGACAAGGTCGACGCGATTCTGGTCTGCGCCATCGACGTCAACGGTATCAAGCCGGCAGTCACCGCAGCCGCGCAGGCGGGAATCCCGGTGGTGGCAATCGATGCTGTGATCAATGGTGACAATGCCGTGCAGGTCGGCGTGGATAACCGCGAGGCAGCCCGACAGATCGGCCAGTACACCGGCGAATACATCAACCGCGAACTGGCGGGCCAGGCCAGCATCGGCGTGGTCGGAGCCCTCGGCTCCTATGTGCAGAATCTGCGTCTGGACGGCTTCCGCGAGGGTCTGGCAAAGACCGCCAGCCAGGCGAAGATCGTCAATACCGTCGACGGTAACAATGTGCAGGACACCGCCCAGGCGGCGGCGGAAAACCTGCTGACCGCCAACCCTGATCTGCAGATCATTTATGCCACTGGCGAACCCGCCCTGATTGGCTCGGTTGCCGCGAGCGTGTCGCAAGGTGCCGGCGAGCGGGTCAGGATTTTCGGGTGGGACCTGTCCTCTCAGGCAGTGCAGGGTCTGGATGACGGCTCTGTCGCGGTGGTGGTGCAACAGAACACGCAGGCCATGGGCAAGACGGCGGTGGAGTCGGCACTGGCGCTGTTGTCCGGAAAGACCGTGGCTCGCGAACAGAGTATTCCCGTCACGCTGGTGACCAAAGCCAACCTGGCAGCCTATCGCGCCGAATTCAAATAAGGGGCTCAGCATGCAGACGCCTGGCGAAGTGCCTCGGGTACAGATGAGTGCCATCACCAAACACTACGGCTCGATAGCCTCGTTACGCGGTGTCGATCTGCTGTTGCAGCCCGGTGAAGTGCTGGGGCTGGTGGGCGACAACGGCGCAGGCAAATCCACGCTGACCAAGATTCTGTCAGGTGCGGAGTTACCGACCAGCGGACGAATCGTCATCGATGGCGAGGAAGTCAGTTTCAGCGGCCCGGCAGATGCGCAGCGCTGCCATATCCAGATGGTGTATCAGGACCTGTCGCTGTGTGACACCGTCGATGTGGCCGGAAACCTCTTCATGGGCCGCGAACCGATGCGCCGCGTGCTCGGCGTGCCGTTGCTCGATGAGACGCGCATGCACCACGAAGCTCGGCAGATTCTCGAAGCATTGGGCATCACCATTCCGGATACCCGCGCGCAGGTACGACACCTTTCCGGTGGCCAGCGCCAGGCCGTTGCGATTGCCCGTGCGGCAGCCTTCGGGCCTAAGGTTCTGATCATGGACGAGCCCACCGCTGCCCTCGCGGTAGCCGAAGTCGAAGCGGTTTTGGAGTTGATTCGTACCATCAGCCGCCAGGGCGTCAGCGTGATTCTGATCACCCACAGGTTGCAGGACCTGTTTCTGGTCTGCGACCGCCTCATGGTGATGTATGACGGCGCCAATCTGGCCGAGCGAAGGATCGCCGACACCGACCTTAACGAGGTCGTCGAACTCATCGTCGGGCATAAATTCACTGCCCGCTCCGCTAGCGCCTGAAAGGATATGACGCCATGAAAACGCTCGATCTCACGCGCCAACGCATTCTGCCGCAGTCGCTGTTCAAGCGCCTGCTGCACGACTTTCCCGGCGTGGTCAGCATCGGCCTGTTTTTCGCCCTGTGCTTTGTGCTGTTCGCGCTGGTGACCGATAACTTTTTAAGCGGCGCCAACCTGCTCAACGTTATCCGGCAAAACGCACCGTTGCTGATTGTCGCGGTGGCGATGACGCTGGTGGTCACTACCGGCGGCATCGACCTGTCGGTCGGCTCGACCCTGGCGCTGGTCGGTGCGCTGGCGGCCATGGCGCTCAACGCCTGGCACCTGCCCTGGCCGCTGGTTCTGCTCGGCGGACTCGCTGTGGGCGCGATGATCGGGGCGCTGAACGGCTACTTCATCGCCTACGCGGGCATCCCGGCCTTTATCGTCACCCTGGCCACCCTGACCATTATTCGTGGCCTGGCGATGCTGCTGACGCAAGGCTATTCGATCCCCGTTCCACGCGAGGAAACGGCATTTCTGGCCCTGGGTCGCGGCTGGTTTCTCGGCGTGCCGCTGACTGCCTGGCTGGCCTTGCTGGTCACACTGGGCGGGGTGCTGGTGCTCGGCAAAATGCGCTTTGGCCGCTACCTCACGGGCATCGGTGCCAACGCTGAAAGCGTGCGCCGCGCCGGGGTGAATCATCGCGGAGTATTGCTGCGGGTCTACATGCTCAGTGGCATGGCGGCCGCCCTGGCCGGCATGATCGTCACGGCCAGGCTGGGCAGTGGCTCCTCGAATCAGGGCGAAGGTTTCGAACTGGAAGTGATTGCCGCCGTGGTCCTCGGCAGCACCAGCCTGTTCGGTGGCTTCGGCACGATTGTCGGCACACTGTTAGGGGTGCTCACCATGGCTGCAATCAAGAACGGGCTGATTCTGGCCCACGTCTCACCGTTTTACACGCAAATCGCCACGGGCCTGATCGTACTGCTGGCGATCTGGCTGAACACGCGCATTCTACGTACCGGCCGCCCACTCGGGAGGGCTGGAGCATGAGCCTGTTTCGTCATCCTTCACCCCTGCCCCTTGGCGTCGACAGCGGCCATGCCATGACCGTGCTGGGGCCAGTGCCGGTCGAGCGTCTTGGCGTCACCCTGATGCACGAACACATTCTGCTCGACGCTTCGGGCAAATGGGTCGCACCCAGTTGCTGCGGCGAACGGCACCTGGCCGAGCGCCCGGTAAGCATCGAACTGCTCGGCGAGCTGCACATGAACCCGTTGGTCAGCCGCGACAATTGTCAGCTGTTCGATGTCGACCTCGCGTGCGAAGAACTGCTGAAGTACCGGGCGCTGGGCGGGGAAACGGTGGTCGATCCGACCAATCTGGGCATCGGCCGCGACCCGCAGGCCTTGCAGCGGATTTCCCGTATGACCGGCCTGAATATCATCATGGGTGCCGGTTTCTATCTGGAACCCTCGCACCCGCATTACGTGCACGAACGCTCGGTGGAACAACTGGCGGAGCAGATCATTCATGACGTGGGCGGTGGTGAAGAGAAGCCCGAGGTGATTGCCGGCCTGATCGGCGAGATAGGCGTTTCCGCCGCGTTCACGGCTGACGAAGAGAAATCACTGCGCGCCGCAGCCCGTGCAAGTGCCGCGACCGGCGTGCCGCTCTCGGTGCATCTGCCTGGCTGGGAGCGTCTCGGCCACCGGGTACTGGACATCGTTGAGGCAGAAGGCGCCGACCTGCGCCACACAGTGCTGTGCCACATGAACCCGAGCCACAGCGACCCCGCCTATCAGCATGCGCTGGCAGCACGCGGCGCGTTTCTGGAATACGACATGATCGGCATGGGTTACTACTTCGCCGACGAGCACGCGCAGTCGCCCAGCGATGAGGAAAACGCGCGGGCCATCGTCGCCCTGATCGAGCACGGTTTCGGCGCGCAAGTGCTGTTGTCTCAGGACGTCTTTCTGAAAACCATGCTGACTCGTTACGGCGGTCATGGTTATGGCTACCTGCTGAAACACTTTGTCCCGCGCCTGCGCCGTCATGGCGTTACCGGTGAACAACTCGAAAACCTTTTGATCGACAACCCGCGCCGGGTCTTTCAGCGCGGCTTCCAGGCTCCTTTTTCATCGCAGAGGAATGCAACGTCATGAAACAGTCCGTATTGCTGGCTGGCGAATCATGGGTCAGCACGTCAACCCACATCAAAGGCTTCGATCAGTTCGACAGCGTCACTGCGCACAATGGCGCACGGCGTTTGCTCGCGGAGATGGCAGACAGCGACTATCAGATCACTCAAATGTGCGCCGATCAGGCCCAGACCGACTTTCCGGCCACGGTTGAAGCACTCAGTCAGTATCAGGCGGTGATCCTCTCCGACATCGGTGCCAATACCCTGCTGCTGCACCCGGACACCTGGCTGCGTGGCAAGCGTACACCCAACCGGCTCAAAGCCCTTCGCGAGTACGTTTTGCAGGGCGGCGCATTGATGATGGTCGGCGGCTACTTCAGCTTTCAAGGCATCAACGGCGGCGCACGCTACCGCGGAACGCCTGTCGAGGAAGTCTTGCCCGTGCGCTGCCTGCCTTACGACGATCGTGTCGAAGTGCCGGAAGGCTTTCTGCCGCAGATCAACAGTGGTCACCCGATACTGCAAGGCCTGGGCGGCGAATGGCCGTACCTGCTTGGCTACAACGAAGTTGAATTACATCCCGAAGCTCAATTGCTGGCCACCGTCGAAGGCTCTCAGCACCCGCTGCTCGCCGCGCGTGAGGTCGGTGCCGGACGCACTCTGGCGTGGACCAGCGACCTTTCCGAACACTGGCTGCCGGAAGCGTTTCTCGACTGGGAAGGCTATCGCCGCTTCTGGATCAACAGCCTCGACTGGCTGACTCGCCGCACCTGACCGGAGGCTCCGATGCTTGATGACCCGATAGCCCTGACCCGAGCCCTGCTGGCGTTCCAGACCCTCAACCCGCCGGGCGATGAAGAAGCGTGTGCGGCTTTTCTTGCCGAACAGCTGACCCGCCACGGGTTTGTCTGCGAGCTGCAGCGTTTCGGTGAGCGCCGTTTCAATCTGGTCGCCTGGCTTGAGGGCGACGGACACGGCAAACCGCTGGGGTTCACCGGCCACCTGGATACCGTACCGCTCGGCAATGCCATTTGGAGTCACTCGCCGTTTGCCGGTGAGATCGTCGACGGCCGGCTGTACGGGCGAGGGGCCAGCGACATGAAAGCGGGCATTGCCGCCTTCATCGTGGCCTGCCAGCGCAGCCGTGATTCCATTCAGCGCGGGCCCGGCGTTCGTCTGATACTTACCGGCGGAGAGGAAACCGGCTGTGACGGCGCCAAGGCCCTGTGCAGTGACGCGCCCCATTTGCTCGGTGAGCTGGGCGCACTGCTGATCGGAGAGCCTACAGCCAACTACCCGATACTCGGGCACAAAGGCGCGCTATGGCTGCGCTGCGCCAGCCATGGCCTGACGGCCCACGGCGCCATGCCGGAAGAAGGCGTGAACGCTATCTACCTGGCCGCCGAACACATTGGCCGCGCGCAGACCTTTGAAGTAGGCCCTGCACATCCGCTCATGCGCAAGCCGACGCTGAACGTCGGCACCATCAGCGGCGGCCTGAACATCAACTCGGTGCCGGACTACGCAGCGTTTACCCTGGACCTGCGCACTGCACCGAATCTGGACCACGATGAAATTCGCGGACGGCTGGCGGCCCACCTGGGCAGCAGCGCGGAGTTGAGCACCCTGATTGATCTGCCTGGTATTTGTGCCAGCCCCGACGAGCCTTGGGTGCAACAGGTTTTTGCACGCTGCCAGGCCTTGCATGACGCTCCCCTGGAGGAAAAGGCAGTGCCCTACTTTACCGATGCTGCCGTGCTGCTCCCCGCCATCGGCTATCCGCCCACCCTTATTCTCGGCCCGGGGGAGCCCGCTATGGCGCACAAGGTCGATGAGTATTGTGAAGTCGACAAACTTCACCAATGCGTCGAGTTGTATGCCGGATTGATCGAAGACTGGACAGCCATGCACGCGCCGATGAACGACTGACGCAAGACTCTCACCAGCCCTTCATAGCCCTCCTCGTCGGCATTCGCTCGACTCACATTCGAACCGGCTGCGCAAGGCGGCCACTCACCCGGAACGGCCATAGTCATGACAAGGATGTAAACCGTTCTGGACAGCGGACGGGGTGAACGCGTAATAAGGTGTCTACAAAATTTCCCTAATGGACAGCACGTTAATGGCACTAAGCGGTGATGAGGCGGACGACCATGAGTTCCGCAGCCGGTCATATCCCGTCCAGGAAGATATGGCGCAGCAGCGTCGAGTCTGGCGCTTTGAGCGCATCGGCTGGGCAGGCCTGATTGTACTGATAGTGCTGACCCTGGCCGGCTTGTTTTCCAAAGGGCCGTTGAGCCAGGTCGAGCCTCAAACGGCAGACGGCAAACTGCAGGTGAGCTACGAGCGTTTCAGCCGCAACGGCAGTCAGGACGATATGATTGTCACGTCCAAAGGCGCCTCCTCCGAGATGCGTTATCTGGTCGTCGGCAGTGGGCTGCTCGAAGGCGTGTCGATCGAGAAACTTAATCCCCAGCCTGCACCCCTTCACAGCGAAGGCCGTGATCTGGTCATTCCGATGCAGGCCGACAAGGACGGTTTAGCCACTTTGTACCTGACTGTTCGCAGTAACGGGGTGGGACTGTACCGAGGGCAAATGCATATGCTGGGTGGCGAAACCCTGCCGATGCCCAGGTTTATCTACCCGTAGAGAGAAAGCGATTTATGGATGCAGTGCTCAGAGCAGCAGCGATTTATTTTGTCTTGATGGTCTTGTTTCGTGTTGCCGGACGCCGCTCCCTTACCGACCTCACCACCTTCGATTTCGTCCTGTTGCTGATCATTGGCGAGGCCACTCAGCAAGCGCTGCTGGGCGATGATTTTTCGGTGACTAACGCGATACTGATTATCTCCACCCTTATCGCCATAGACGTCGGCTTTTCCCTGGCCAAACGTCGATCGAAGCGACTGGCCAAATTTCTGGATGGCGGCCCCACGGTCATCGTGGAAGACGGCAAGCCACTGACCAAGCGAATGAGAGAGGCGCGCATCAGTGAATCCGATGTGATGGAGGCAGCACGAACCACGCAAGGGATCGTGGAGATGAAGGACATCAGGTACGCGATCATTGAAAGGAATGGCGAGATATCGGTCATCCCCTTTAAATAAGGGACGGCTTGAGGACGACTCGCGAATCAGCGCTAAAGCTTACCTGCGCAGAGTTTAATGGCGACATCCTGAACATCTTTGCCGATCAAGTCAGGCTGGGTGCCTATCGGGTTGAGCACCTTTCCCGGACGCTCGACAAACGCAGTGCGACACCCAGCCTGGGCGGCGCCGGCGATGTCCCAAGCGTGCGCAGCGACCATGACCATCTGATCGGTGGCGATGCCCAAGCGCTGTGCGACCATTTGGTAGGTTGCCGCGGCTGGCTTGAATTGACTGATTTCGCTGCCTGCCATGATGTGCTCGAAGCAGCCGGTCAATCCTGCAAATTCGAGCTGTTGCTGCAGCGCCTCCAGCGCGCCATTGCTCAGGGCAATGAGCACAAATCCGTTGTCGTTCAATAACTGCAGTGCCTGATGAACGTCCTTGTGCGCAGGAAGAGATTTGATGGCAGCGGCCAAGGCGTGGCACTGATCGTCGCCCACTTCCACCTGGTGCCGTGCGGCAACCATTCTCAAAGCGCCCTGCGCCAGATCACCAAACGCCTGGTACTGGCCGGTTATGGTGTTGGTCATCCAGCACTCTTGCAGCGTCAGGAACCATTCGGTGCGCAAACGGCTGTCGCCGAACAGTCCCGCGAAGAAAGCGTCGAGCGCGGCCAGATCCAGCAGCGTCTCGTTTACGTCAAAAATGATGTGTTTGAGCATGCTATGAGCCCCTGTTGCCTGCCTGAAGTGCTGACCTCGAAGGAGTAGCCCAGCGGATGCTGACATCAGCCAGCACCGCCAAAGGTCACGATCAGATCACTGGCTTACGCCTGTTCTTCCTGCTCGTCATCATCATGCTTGAGTGCCGGCTTCATGCCTGGCTGAGGCGCATGCTCGGCATTCGGCGCGATTTCTTCGCCGTGGTTCTTTTTCTCTTGCTGGACTTTTTTGTCGTGGGCAACGTTACGTGGATCGGTCATGGGAATTCCTTGATTGGCAGAGGATTCGAACACCCATCGACGTGATGCATGGGTTTGAGCGCCGGGGCAAGATTTGGAGTCAGGCCGTAGCAAGGCGTTCAGTGCATTTGAACCGGCATGCGAATAGCGGGTTTGGGCCTGAGCCCAGGCGACGGTGTCATGACTCGGCGGACGCCAGCTTGAACGCCGGCGACTGAACCAGCTCCATGATCACGTCGCGCAAGGACTGCGCACACGGAGACAGCTCGCGATACGCCAGCGCCAGTACATAGGCAACAGGTGTGCCTGGGCCCGTCAGCTCCCGACAGGCCAACCGCCCCGGCTGTCGTCGGGCATAGCGCTGCGGCATGAGCGCCACGCCCATTCCTCCGGCGACCAGCGCGGCGGTGGTCTGCATCTGGCGAGGCTGTTGCACGACCCGGGGGGTAAAGCCCGCACTGGCGCAGGCCAGCAAAATATGCGAGTGCATGCCCGGGCCATGATGCGGGGCGAACAGAATCCAGGATTGGTCTGCCAACGCCGCAAGACCGATGGATGTCTGCTCGGCCAAGGGATGATCCTGCGGCAGCACCGCAACCATGCGGTCCTCGAACAACGGCTCGATCTGGATGTTGCCCGGGTCGATGACCGGCAACACCAGAATGCCGACGTCCAGCCGGTCATTGCGCAGGCCTTCAAGCTGCTCGGGTGGGGTGGCCTCCTGCAGTTGAATATCGACGTTCGGGTTCGCGGCCTGATAGCGACGCAGCAGCGCCGGCAGTAAACCATCGACCACGCTGTCGACAAAGCCCAGGCGAATCGTACCGAGCATGCCGGCCGCTGAGCGACGTGCCATTTCGCAGGCCCGTTCGGCCTGCAGCAGTGTCTGCCGCGCCTCGGCCAGAAACACGACGCCCGCAGTGGTCAATTGCGTAGAGCGCGTACTGCGCAGCAACAACTGCACGCCCAGGCATTCTTCCAGACGACGAATCGCAACGCTCAGGGGCGGCTGTGACATGTTCAAGCGCTGCGCAGCCTTGCGAAAATTCAAGGTTTCAGCGACCACCACGTACTGACGCATCAATTTCAAATCAATCATCTGATATTTTTTTAGTATCAATGAGCTATCAAATTAGTATGTTACAAATAAATGAGCGTTGCACATACTTCGTGGTTCAACGGCTGGGGCGAGATCGCTCACAGCCTGGTCTATGAAGAAGGGGCGCTGATTTGAACACGCGAGCGTATGGTGTCGCCGCACTGGCCGGCTTTGTCGGGGGCAATGTTTCCAGTTTCATCAAATGGGGCACGGAAATACCCTTCCCGCCTCGCACGCCGGACCGCCCGGTCCCGCCCGTGGAGATGCTTGATTCGCTGGGCATCAACGCTCAGCAGCTGACTTATGTGTATTCCGAGCATGTGGTGAATTACGGCAGTGCTCTGGTCCACCATGGCTTTTCCATCTTCTTCGCCATGTTCTATTGCCTGCTTGTACTCAGGTATCCGCGCACCGCCCTGTGGCAGGGTCTGGGTTTCGGCCTGTTGATGACCCTGGGGTTTCACGGCGTCATCCTGCCCGCGTTCCATTGGGCACCGCCGCTGTGGGAGCTGCCCGCGTCGGAGTTGCTGTCTGAAACGTTCGGGCACTTGCTGTGGATGTGGGTGATCGAAGTCATACGGCGGGACTTGCAGCAGCGCTGGCTGCCTCACACCCGACCGGCCTGAGCAGCGCGCTGCCTTGCGACAGACACATGGAATTTCCCTGTAAACGGAGTGACCCGATGAAATCTCTATACACACTGGCTCTGGCCTGCGCCGCCTGCGCGGGCATGGCGAGTGCCAATGCCGACGTGCAATCGGTGCCGAAAGAGTCTACGCAAATGACTCACAGCAACGGTCAACTGCAACCGCCTGTTTCGTATGCAACGCTGTGGGCTGACGAAAAAGGTGCCACGCATGTGGGCCACTGCCGCCTGGAAGGCCTGGAGTTCAAAAGCTATGCCCCGCCAGCCGCGCCGCAATGGGTCGGCGTCTCTCCTGACGATATTGAAAGCATCGCTTATGCGGTGCTGCCGGTGGGATACGTCGGCAACTGGCACCACGCGCCGGGTCCACAATGGGTCATCACCCTGCAGGGGCAATGGTCAGTGGAGACCACCGATGGCAGTGTGCTGGTGCAAGGACCGGGAGAGATGCAGTTCAATGCCGACACCCGGTCCCGGCCGCGTCCGGATGACGAGCGTGTAGGCCACCTGACCCGCACCGTGGGTGATCAACCCAATGTTCAACTGATCATCAAACTTAAACCAAGTGCGGCTGACAAACGTACCAATGGCAGCTGTGCCTATTGATCGCCTACGGACCTGAACACATGAAACCGACCCGTAAAAAACACTTTCTGCGCCCCTCCTCATGGTTATTGGGCGGTGCGCTCCTGGCCGCAGGTTCAGCAGGCGCAGCCGACGCCGTCGCCCCTGTTCGGCAAGTGGTTATCGATCCAGCCTTCAGTCAACTGGTTGCCCCCCAGGCCCGCGTCGAGCTGCTGACCGATCAGGCGAAGTGGGCAGAAGGCCCGCTGTGCCTGGCCGATGGCCGTTTGATCTGGAGTGACATCAAGGCCAACAAAGTCAGCAGTTGGCAGGCAAAGGGTGGCGTGTCTACCTGGCTGGAAAAGGCCGACTTTCAAAATGGGCATACGCTCGACGGCCAGGGCCGTGTGGTGGCAGCCTCGCATGGCAAGCGCGGCATCGTGCGACAGGAGCCTAATGGTGAGTGGCATACGTTGGTCGACACTTACCAGGGCAAACGGCTGAACAGCCCGAACGATGTCGTGGCGGATAAGAGCGGCGCTCTCTGGTTTTCCGATCCCACCTTCGGGGTGCTGAGCAAAAGCGAGGGCTATGGCGGCAAGCCCGAGCAAGGCGGCGAGTTCATCTATCGCTACGTACCCGACACTGGGGAAATCACCCGCCTCGACACCTCCGAAGTCCACTCGCCCAACGGCCTGGCTTTCTCGCCGGATCAACAGCTGCTTTATGTGGCCGACTCACAAATGGCCCACGACTTCACCAACAAGAAGCTGGCACATCGCATCATGGTCTATCAGGTGCGCGACGGTCGCTTGATCAACGGCAAAGTGTTCGCTGACATCGAGCCCGGCATCCCTGACGGGATCGCAGTCGACGCGCTGGGTAATCTGTGGAGCAGCAGCAAGGAAGGTATTCAGGTGTTTTCCGCAGCAGGCAAGCCACTCGGCAAACTGCTGGTCTCGGCTGCCGATACCAGCAACCTGACGTTCTGCTCCAGCGAGCAGACAAGCTGGGCGTACATTACCGCTGCCAACAAGGTGCTCAGGGTGGAGGTGACGAAGAGCGTTGCGGGTCAGTAAGACTGCCTCGATGCTCATTTAGTCAGGCCCACCATTGCTAGACAGATTCAAAGCCCGGCACATCGCGCCGGGCTTTGAATACCGTGCCTAGAACCAAGTCTCCATCTGAATGCCGAACTGCCAAACACCTCCGGCGTTGAAGTCGCTTTTGCCGAAGTTGCCGGTCGTGCTGTAGCGGTCCAGGTCCGAAGACCAGTTCATGAGGCTTGCGAACACTCGCAGTTCGGGACGTGTGAGCAGGTCACCCATGTCCGGCTTGAAGGTCGGCGCAACCGTAAACTTCCAGAAGTTACCGTCGACCGCATTGCGTTGCAGGTAGCCTTGGGGGTTGAGGTCCATGGTTTGCCAACTCAGTTCGTAGGCCATCTCGAAGTTGCTGTTGATCTCGTTGGCCAGGCGCATGTTCAGCGTGAGCCAGCGGTAGTCGTCGCCTTTGACATAGCGGTCTTTGCTCTGCTCGGCCAGCAGGCTCGGTCCGATGCGCCATCCCGGCGCGATAGGCGTCTCGCCATACATGGCCAGACGCAACGCGCGGGCGTCGTCGAGCAGTTCGCCATCCGAGCCAATGTCCTTGACCTGTGCACCCAGGCCCTGCCCATAGAGCAACGCCGTCTTGAAGAAGCCTTCGCGGCCGAAAAAGTCCTTCTGGTGATTGGCCAACATGGTGTGCAAGCCTGAATCTGCGGGTGCGAAACCGGCTTGATTGGTGCGCGTACCGACGTCGTTTTTCTTTGCGCCAATGGCGTTGAACATCCACTGCCACTGACCATTGTCGAAGAACTGGTTGGAGGTCAGGATGTAGCTTTCCACATCGGCATCGACGCCGCCCTCACTGAAATCTCCGTAGTTACGTCCGATCAGGGAATAGTTCGAGCGCCAGTCCTTGGTCATCTGCACATCGTAGATACCGCCACCGGTACCGGCCAGAAAGACCACGTCCGAGTCCAGCCAGTGGATATCGAAATTATCCCTGTCGAAGCGCTTGCCGGCCCACAGGGTGGAGTTCTCGAACACCGAATTACCCTTGAAGGCGGCGATGTGGTCGAGTTCGGTAAATACCTGACGCACGTTCAGCTTGCTTTCGGTAGCCGTCCAGTCGTTATAGCTCTCAACACCATCGGCGATGGAGACGGTGAACTTGGAACGTGTGCCGTTCTGCGCATAGATTTCTTTCGACAGATCGAAGCGCATGTAGGTGTCGTCTTCGTTACCCAGACGCCCGACTGCTCCACCCACTGAACCCGCGGGGGTTGTATAAGGCCCGCCGCGACCGCCGCCCAGGCCGTCGTTGATCAACAGACCGGAGCGAGCATAGCCCTTGAAGCTGAACCCGTCGGTGAGGTGTCCGACACCGCTTGGCTTCTCCATGCTTTGCTGGCGGGCTTCGAGTTTTGCCACGCGATCATCCAGAGCGGGCTGGGGACTGGCTGCCACAGTCGGCGTGGAAGTGGGCGCGGCAGCCTGCACAGCGGGGGTGGCGAGCTTGAGTTGCTGAAGCTCCCGGGCGAGCGCCTGGGTCTGCTGTTCGGCTGCGGCTGCACGTTTTTCCGCAGCGCTGGCACGGGCTTCAAATGCGGCCATCCGCTCTTCCAGCGTCGCGGCCTGGGCGACGGTTGTCGACGTACCGAGTACCCCTGCGAGTAGCCATCTTGATGCGTTCTGCATGTGGACTTCCTGTTTTGTTTTTATTGTTTTCGTGACGTTGGCCGAGCCTTTTCTCTTCAGCGAAAAATTGTGCAAATCGAAGAAAAAAGGGTGCCACATCGAAAATACGCTGCTACATTGACGATGTTAACGTTAACTTTTATAAAAACAAAAATAAAGAGGGCTCTATGAAACAGCTGAAATCTCTTCTTCCCGCCGCGCTGCTCACCCTGTCTGCCGGTTTTTCTGCGCTGTCGAACGCAGCCGATCTGACGATCTCGTGCGGGGCCGTCGGCGCTGAATTGCAACTGTGCAAGGAGGCAGTCGATAGCTGGTCAAAACAGACCGGCAACAACGTTCAGGTGGTTTCCACGCCTAACTCTGCGACCGAGCGCCTGTCGTTCTACCAGCAGATCCTCAGTGCCCAGTCCACCGACATCGACATCATTCAAATCGACATGGTGTGGCCGGGGATGCTCGCCAAACACCTGACGGACCTGCGCGAACTGCTTCCGGCGACTGCGACACAAGGCTATTTCCAGGCCCAGGTGGACAACGCCACCGTCGACGGCCGGCTGGTGTCGATGCCCTGGTTTACCGATTCGGGGCTGCTGTACTACCGCAAGGATCTGCTCGACAAGTACCAACAGCAGGTCCCCCAGACCTGGGAGGACATGACCGCTACCGCCAAAAAAGTGCAAAAAGCCGAACGCGATGCCGGGAACGCCACTATGTGGGGCTACGTGTTCCAAGGGCGCGCCTATGAAGGCCTGACGTGCAACGCCCTGGAATGGATCAGCAGCCAGCCGGACGGCGGACTGGTCAACCCGCGCGGAGACATCGTGGTCAACAGCCAGGCCTCACGAGTCGCGCTGACCCTGGCCAAAAGCTGGGTCGGCGACATTTCCCCGCCCGGCGTCCTCAATTACACCGAGGAAGAAGGCCGCGGCGTATTCCAGTCGGGAAATGCGCTGTTCATGCGCAACTGGCCTTACGTCTGGGCCTTGGTGCAAAGCAAGGACAGCGCGATAAAAGACAAGGTCGGCGTCGCGCCCCTGCCCAGTGGCGGCGCGAACGGCACCCACGCTTCAACGCTCGGCGGCTGGGGACTGGCGGTTTCGCGCTACAGCCGCAACCCCAAACTTGCGGCAGAACTGGTTGCCTACCTGACCAGCGCCCAACAGCAAAAACAGCGTGCTCTGGCAGGTGCCTACAACCCGGTCATCGAGTCCCTGTATGCCGACCCCGAGTTGCTCGCGGCGATGCCTTACTACCCCCAGTTGCACAGCATCCTCAGCAATGGGGTCATGCGCCCCGCCGCCATCACGGCTAACGGCTACCCACGCGTCTCCAACGCATTCTTCGATCGGGTGCATAGCGTGCTGGCGGGCGATATACCGGTCGATCAGGCACTGGTCGAACTGGAACGCGAACTGACCCGCATCAAACGCCGGAACTGGTAAGCCACACGTAAGGAAATCAACATGCCTGTCTCTTCTACCGACTACCCCGGAGACGACGAACTCGTCACCCGGGAAACGCCCGTACAACGTCGCAGGCTACGCGCCGCCTGGCTGTTTCTGACGCCGATGCTGGTGTGCCTGGTGCTGGTGGCGGCCTGGCCGTTGCTGCGCACATTCTGGTTCAGCCTGACCGACGCCGATCTGTCGGATACCGGCAGTGGCTCATTCGTGGGCCTGAGCAATTATCTGCTCTTCGACGGCGTCATCTGGTCTGGCGTTCTGGTCGATCCGCAATGGTGGAACGCGGTGCGCAACACCCTGCATTTCACCGTGGTGTCGGTCGGGCTGGAAATGGTTCTGGGACTGATGGTGGCGTTGCTGTTGAACGTCAAGTTCACCGGACGCGCGCTGGTCCGTGCGTTGATTCTGATCCCGTGGGCGATTCCGACCATCGTCTCGGCGAAGATCTGGTCGTGGATGCTCAATGACCAGTTCGGCATCATCAACCACATGATGCTGGGCCTGGGCCTGATCGACGCGCCGCTGGCCTGGACGGCAGATGCGGACCTGTCGATGTGGGCAGTGATCATTGTCGACGTCTGGAAGACCGTGCCCTTTGTCACCCTGCTGATGCTCGCGGCACTGCAGATGCTGCCAAGCGATTGCTACGAAGCCGCACGGGTCGACGGCATTCATCCCGTGCGGGTGTTCTGGCGTGTCACCTTGCCGTTGCTGATGCCCGCCTTGTTGGTCGCTGCAATCTTTCGCATCCTCGACTCGTTGCGGGTCTTCGACGTCATCTACGTCCTGACCTCTAACTCTTCGAGCACCATGAGCATGTCGGTCTATGCCCGCCAGCACCTGGTGGAGTTCCAGGACGTCGGCTACGGCAGCGCCGCCTCCACCCTGCTGTTTCTGGTCGTGGCCGTGATTGCCATGCTTTACCTGTACCTCGGACGTCGCCAGCTGGAGGTGCGCTCATGAACCTGCGCCCACTGAAGAAATTGCTGCTGCGTCTGGCCTTCTGGGGCCTGGTCGGGGTCGTGCTGCTGTACGCGATCTTCCCTTTCTATTACGCCGTCCTGACCTCGCTGAAACCGTCCAGTGCCTTGTTTGAAGTGAGCTACTGGATCACCGAAGCCGACTTTTCCAATTACGCAGCGGTCCTCAGCCAGGCTTCATTCCTGCAGGCCATCGCCAACTCACTGGTGGTTGCGCTGAGTGTGGTGGTGCTGGCGCTGTTCCTCGGCCTGACGGCGTCCTATGCCTTGGGCAGGGTCAAGTTCCGAGGGCGCGGCACGGTGCTGATGATGGTGCTCGGCGTCTCGATGTTTCCTCAGGTCGCGGTGCTGTCGGGACTTTTTGAAGTGATCCGCGCACTGGGTCTGTACAACACCTCATGGGCGCTGATCCTGAGCTACACGATTTTCACCCTGCCCTTCACCGTCTGGGTGCTGACCACGTTCATGGGGCAACTGCCACATGAACTGGAAGAAGCGGCAATCATGGATGGCGCATCGCCCTGGGTCACGCTGACCCGCGTGTTGTTGCCGTTGCTGTGGCCCGCACTGGTCACGACCGGCCTGCTGGCGTTCATTGCCGCGTGGAACGAGTTCCTGTTTGCCCTGACCTTCACCCTGACAGACGCGCAACGAACGGTCCCGGTCGCCATCGCCCTGATCTCGGGTGGCAGCTCCCACGAATTGCCCTGGGGTCTGTTGATGGCGGCGTCGGTGCTGGTGACCGTGCCACTGGTGATTCTGGTGCTGATCTTCCAGCGCCGCATCGTTTCCGGCCTCACTGCCGGCGCGTTGAAAGGTTGATGCACACAACTGACAAGGAACAGCATCGTGATGAAATTGAAGCTAGCCAACATCAACAAGCAATTGGGCGGTACGCGTATTCTGCGCGACGTCAGCCTGGAGATCGCTGCAGGTGAGTTCGTTGTGTTCGTCGGCCCTTCGGGCTGCGGAAAGTCGACACTGCTGCGCCTGATCGCCGGACTGGATTCGATCTGTGCTGGCGACCTGCTGATCGACGGACGACGGGTCAATGACCTGGAACCGCGCGAGCGTGGTGTCGGTATGGTCTTTCAGTCCTACGCCCTGTACCCGCACATGAGCGTCTACGACAACATCAGTTTTGGCCTCAAGCTGGCCAAGACGGAAAAAAGCAGTCTGCGCGAACGCGTGCTGAAAACCGCGCAGATCCTGCAACTGGACAAACTGCTGCAACGCAAACCCCGGGAACTGTCCGGCGGACAGCGTCAGCGTGTGGCCATGGGCAGAGCCATGGCGCGGGAACCGGACATCCTGTTGTTCGATGAACCGCTCTCCAACCTGGACGCCTCGTTGCGGGTTCAGATGCGCAACGAAATCGCCCGGCTCCACAAGCGGCTGGGCTCGACGATGATCTACGTCACCCACGATCAGGTCGAGGCGATGACCCTGGCGGACAAGATTGTTGTGCTCAACGGCGGTCAGGTCGAACAGGTCGGCTCACCACGCGAACTCTACGAGCGCCCTGCCAGCCTTTTCGTCGCCGGTTTTCTGGGCTCGCCGAGAATGAATTTTCTGCCCGTGAGCTTGCAGGCACCGGGTCGCAGCAGTCTGATCGATATCCCGGCACTGGGCATGAAATCCCTGCCCTTCGACAGCTCGAATCTGACCGAGGATGCGCAACTAACCCTGGGTGTTCGCCCGGAGCACATCACCCTCAATGCTGCGAACAATGGCGTTGGCGTCACGGTATCCGGTGTCGAATACCTGGGCAGCGAGGTCTATGTGCACCTGGCTACCGGGGCGAGCGAGCCCTTGATTTGTCGCTGCGATGCCAAGGCCGGCTGGCAGGTGGGCGACCAGGTCGCGCTGCAATTCGACGACAGCAACCTGCACCTGTTCGACGCCGATGGCCTGGCCCTGAAGCGCCACACAGACGCCAGTCAACACCTGACACCCGGCACCACACCGCACCTCGTACAAGCAGGCACCCTATGAGTTTTTCCGTGAATGCCATGAGCAACCCGATGTCCCCCGCCCTCGAACGCGCGCACCATGCGCTGGAAGAGGGCCTGTCGCAGCTCGTCCACGATTATCGCCCCGGTTACCACCTGGCCCCGCCGGCAGGCTGGATGAACGACCCTAACGGGGTGGTGTTCTTTCGCGGCGAATATCATGTGTTCTATCAGCACCACCCGTTCGACGCGAAATGGGGCCCGATGTACTGGGGCCATGCAAAGAGTGCCGATCTGGTCCATTGGCAACACCTGCCCATTGCCTTGGCACCCGGTGATGACTACGATCGGGACGGCTGTTTTTCCGGAAGTGCAGTGGTGTGTGGCGATACCCTGGCGCTGATCTACACCGGGCACACATGGCTGGGTGAAGTGGGCGACGAGCGTTTTATCCGTCAGGTGCAGTGCCTGGCCACCAGTACCGACGGCATCAGCTTCATCAAACACGGCGCCGTCATCGACACCCCGCCGCAAGACGAGATGATTCATTTCCGTGACCCGAAAGTCTGGCGACAGGATGGCCACTGGTACCTGATTGCCGGCGCACGTCTGGACGACAAACCGCTGCTGCCTATCTATCGATCTACGGACCTGCACGCTTGGGAATTCGTCAGCTATGTGTCCACAGGCGCCGAAGGCGACGGCTATATGTGGGAATGCCCGGACCTGTTTGGCCTCAATGGACGCGACGTACTGCTTTACTCCCCCCAGGGCATGCCGGCACAGCGCTACGAGCGATTGAACCGGTTCCACACCGGCTATCGAGTGGGCCAGGTCGACAGTCAATGGCAATTCACCGGCGGGCCTTTTATCGAGCTGGACAGCGGCCACGACTTCTATGCGGCGCAGACGCTGGTGGCTGCCGATGGCAGACGTCTGCTGTGGGCGTGGATCGATATGTGGGAGAGCCCGACCCCAACCGAGGCGCATCACTGGCGCGGCATGCTCGGCCTGCCGCGTGAACTTGAAGTGCGCGCAAATCGCCTTTGCGTACAACCCGCACGCGAAGTGACAGCGTTGCGCAACACGTCATTGCCAAGCACTCCCTGGTGGAGCGAAGCGGGTAGCCAGTGGCTGACCGACATACACGGCGACATGCTGGAAATCCACGTGCATCTGGACCTGCTCGACTGTACCGAAGGTCACCTGGGCGTGGCATTGCGCTGCAGTCAGGATGGCCAGGAGCAGACTCTGCTTTACTACGATGCGGCGCTGAAACGTTTGGTCCTGGACCGAGATCAGTCGGGCACCCACGTCAGCGGTCAGCGCAGCGTAGCGATAGACCCACAACAGAATCAGCTTGAACTGCGGATCTTCCTTGATCGCTCATCCATTGAGGTGTTCGAGCAAAACGGCAGTTTCAGCTTCAGCAGCCGCCTTTATCCACAGACCGACAGCCTGGGGGTGAAGCTTATTGCCAATGGAACCGGAGGCCGAGTCTGCATTGCCGACGCATGGCAACTCTCCTCGGGATACCTGTCGGTAAATCATTGAAGTCGCGAAAAAAATCAGGTCTCTGTAGCATGATAATCATCAGTCAACCCGACAGGCCCCGCCTCGCATGACCTCAGTTAAAGACGTTGCAAAACTGGCCGGTGTGTCTCTGATGACGGTATCTCGGGCGCTCAATGATCCGGGAAAACTGAGCCCCGAGACGTATCAGCGAGTGCGCAACGCGATCGATGAGCTTCAATTCGTACCCAGCCTGTCGGCTCGCAGGATTCGCGGCGACAACCTGCAGACACGAACCATCGGCGTATTCGCCCTGGACACCGCAACGACGCCGTTCGCGGTCGAGCTGCTGCTGTCCATCGAACAGACCGCGCAGCAGGCAGGCTGGAACGTCTTTATCCTCAACCTGCTAAGCAACCCGCCCACCGACCAGAACATCGACCTGATGCTCTCGCACCGCCCCGACGGGTTGATCTTCAGCGCCATGGGGCTACGCAAAGTGAGTATCCCCCAGCGCTTGAAGAGCAAACCGCTGGTGCTCGCCAACTGCGTAGCCAATGACAGCAGCCTGGTCAGTTATGTGCCGGACGACGAAACCGGTCAGTACCGTGCCTTGCACCACGCGTTCAGCAAGGGCTATCGACGCCCGCTGTTCATCAACCTGCCAAAACAGAGCCTGGCCTGGGAAATCCGCCAAGCGGGTATGCAGCGTGCCTGCGAGGCATTCGGTCTGGCTGGCGACGAACTCTTGCAATACAACCTGTCCGAGCATGACGCCTATTGGGAAACCGCCACCATCCTTGCCCGGCACATGCTGGATGGCCGTCCGCAGTTCGACATTCTGATCTGCGGCAATGACCGCATTGCCTTTTGTGCCTACCAGCTGCTGCTGGGCCAAGGCCTGAAAATCCCTGGCGATGTCGCCGTACTGGGTTATGACAACATGATCGGCATCGCCGAGCTGTTCATTCCTGCGCTGACCACGGTGCAACTGCCGTATTACGAGATCGGTCGCAACGCCGCCCGGCACTTGATCGACAGCCTTGACGTATCGGGCTCCCAGCCGGTGGACTGCCCACTGGTGGTCAGAGAATCGTTATGATTGAAGGGTGGGCGTCCGGCCACCCTAACAGTTTAGCTTTTTCCTTATTTTTCAAGCTTCTGCTGACGAATAGCTCAAATTAAGAAAGCTGTAGTCATCCCTCACTTATATAAATTCTCGCCCCAAAATAGCGCACTAAAAAATCAAGAATACAAAAAGGCGCACAACTAATAAATCAACTAACCTCCCCACCCTCAAGTAAAACCCTTAGTCGCCGATAGTTCTAAAATCGTAAAAATAAATTCTACAAGGAGGTCAGTGGCAATGAGAAACCTGAAAGTATCTGCACGCGCAGCACTCAGCTTTATGTTTATTGCGCTCCTATTGGTCGCCTTGGGGGGGATTTCAGTATGGAAAATGGGAGACATTCGCGAGACTGCCAGAGACCTTGAAGACGACGCATTGGCCAGCGTGGTGGTTGCCGACCGGATCAATGCCTCAATGTTGCGCCTGAGACTGGAAGTCCGCCGAATGCTGTCCCAGACGGATCCGCAAGACATGGCCACGACGACCAGTACGATAGCCACGCTTAGCGAGGAATTAAAGAAACAAATCAAGCTCTATGTTCCTTTTGTTTCGGGCGAAAATGCGAACCCAAAAGAAGTGCAACTGTTTACGGTCGTCTCTGAGAACACTGACAAAATGCTGGTTGCATTTGACGAAGTCACCTCACTTATTCGGCGACATACGCCGACTGAAGCGCTGGCCTATCTAAGCTCCAATGTGACCCCTGTGACCCGTGTTCTTGACGGCGCCGTGACCGGACTTGTTCAACTTAACATTGACGAGGCCGCGAATTCAGGAAAAGAATCCGAGGCGTCGTACCAAAGTGGTTTGACGTTTGTGATTTTTATTATTGCAGCCGCGACACTGGCAACGATTGTACTGGCCGTGCTGTTTACCAAAAGTATCGTCACACCGCTGCGCGATATGCTGCGGGTCAACGACACCATCGCCAAGGGTGATCTGCGCAGCGTGATTACTGTCACGGGCAAAGACGAATTTTCCGATCTGATGCGTTCTACCCAAGTGATGCAAAACAATCTGCGCGATACGATCAGGCTGATTGGCGATTCATCCACTCAACTGGCGTCCGCCGCCGAGGAAATGAATGCGGTCACCGAAGAGTCGAGCAGAGGTTTGCTGCGCCAGAATAACGAAATCGATCAGGCAGCTACCGCCGTCAACCAGATGACCGCTGCGGTTGATGAGGTCGCGCGTAATGCTGCCGCTGCCTCGGATGCAGCCAAAGCCTCTGATCAATCAACCCGCACCGGCGCAGCGCGAGTCACCAGCACGGTCGACGCCATCGAGAAACTGAGCAAGACCGTGCAGAGCACCAGTGTCGATGTAGAGCGTCTGGCCGTACAGTCCAAGGACATCAGCAAGGTATTGGAAGTCATTCGTACGATTGCGGAGCAAACCAATCTCCTGGCCCTGAACGCGGCCATCGAAGCGGCCCGGGCAGGTGAGCAGGGACGCGGTTTTGCAGTGGTGGCGGATGAAGTCAGAGCGCTGGCACATCGCACTCAGACCTCGACTCAGGAAATCGAGAAAATGATTGGCGACATCCTCACGGGCACTGCACAGGCCACCAAGGCCATGAGCGAAAGTTGCGATCAGGCCGATGGCACACTCACCATCGCTCATGAAGCCGGAGCAGCGCTGACCCTGATCGCGAAAGCGATCAATGAAATCAACGAAATGAACCTGATGATTGCGACTGCATCGGAGCAACAGGCGCAAGTCGCCCGCTCGGTCGACGGCAACCTGATGAGTATCCGCGATCTTTCCATTCAGAGTGCAACGGGGGCCAATCAGACAGCGGCGGCCAGTTCCGAGCTCTCAGTACTTGCTGCAGACATGAACAAGCTGGTGGCGAGGTTTTCGCTTTAAAGCGTTTCTACTGCTTCAGGTCGGAATGCTGTGGATACTGATTCCACAGCATTCAGGGCAAATCAATTGCCTACATGACTCGTCAGAGGAGCGCACAACCGCTCCTCTGAGCCTGGAGCTTAATACGTGTCAGTCAGCACTGCCGGTCAGCAGTGTTCTTGTCGCCGCAGTAACATCCTCTTTACGCATCAGGCTTTCGCCGACAAGGAAGGTAGTAATGCCGGATTTTTTGAGTCGTAGGCAATCGTTATGGTTGCCGATGCCACTTTCACCGACCAGCAGCTTGCCTGCGGGCACCATGGATGCCAGTCGCTCGCTTGTGCCGAGGTCTACTTCGAAGGTATGCAGGTTACGGTTATTGACACCGAGCAGCGGGGAGGACAGTTTGAGCGCACGCTCCATTTCATGTTCGTCATGCACTTCTACCAGGACGTCCATCCCCAGCGTCATGGCCGCACTTTCAAGTTCGGCAGCCAGGTCATCACTCAATGAGGCCATGATCAGCAATATGCAGTCCGCGCCCCAGGCACGTGCCTCATACACCTGATACGTATCAAACATGAAGTCTTTTCGTAACACAGGAAGGGCGCAAGCGTTTCGCGCATCGATGAGAAACTGCGGCGAGCCCTGGAAGCTTGGCGTGTCGGTCAGAACGGATAAACAGGCGGCGCCACCGGTTTCATAAGCCTTCGCCAGTTCAGGAGGGTTGAAGTCTTCGCGAATCAGACCTTTTGATGGACTGGCTTTTTTGATTTCTGCAATTAAGCCTATCAGACCCTGCTGCTCCTTTGCTTTCAGTGCTTTATAAAAACCGCGTGGGCTGGACTGTTCGAGGGCACGCTGTTCAAGGCGGCTGAATGGCAAGTCAGCTTTCGCCGCCTCTATTTCTTGAAGTTTGTAATGTTTTATTTTGTTTAGAATATCACTCATGACAGTCACTCATATTAGCGGGCAGTTTATTACGTTAATCCCTTTGGTGCTTGACGCAAGAACGCTCATCCTTGCCCTCTGGCAACATTCAAACCAGACTACCTTCACTGACCGACAAATAACAATTAAATTTAATTTATCAATCTTTAAATATAATGCACTCTAAATATATCATAATGGATTATGATGTAAACCCAGAGCATACGCTCCTCGGTAATGTACTCCTTCATTGAAGCCAGGCGACCAAGATGGCAAAACAACATCAACTTACCGTTGCAGCCTGGATATAGCGTACTGTCTCAAAAATAAAGTCTCTAATAAAAGCTTTCTTTGCGTGCTCGTTGATTACACCCCTGGCGGCCAAGAGCAGCGACGAGGCCGGCAGCATCGTGGCGATCTTGCGCGCGCTATGGTGGGCAACCAAAGGGCAAACGTTTCCAACTGACGATGCGAGGTGACAGGTGTCTCAAGAACAGTTCATACAGATGCTCGATGAAAGCTACCGACATTGGACCGGCCACGGACTGCCGTCCCCTCGGCAACTGGACTCGCAACAACGCCTCACCTGGCTGCATACACAAGCTCCCTATAGCCTGTTGGCCCACGATGGCGCCACGGACCCGCGCTTTACCTACGTGAACGAATGCGCGCTGCAATGCTTCAAGTACCCGCGCGACAGTTTCATCGGCATGCCCTCACGTTTCAGCGCCTCGGAGCTCGATCGTGCTCAGCGTCAGGTATTGCTGGAGCAAGTCACCGCCAATGGCATCGCTGAGGGCTACAGCGGCTGGCGAGTGGATGCGAATAATCAACCGTTCATGATCTACGCAGGTGTGGTGTGGACCTTATTGAATTCGCAGGGCCAGGCGTGCGGGCAAGCCGCGTTGTTCTGGCCGGATGAGCAGCGTATTGGCGTTGTGGATTAAGGTTTTTCGGAATGGTTGTCTGCTCATGCTCGAGCAGACAACCTGACCAACCACCTTGTCCAGAAGCATCACCCCACGCTCCATCCTGCCGATTCGATGACGCAGAAGTCCCCGCTTTCCAGTGCAGATTTATCCCCCGTCAAACGTCCGATCACCTCAAACTGGTCGTTTCATTCATGGCTGCGCCCGTGCTCTGGAATCAACTGACTTTGTACACGCCTGAAGCACCGCGCCTCCAATCAAAGCGCTGTCTCGCACCGTTTATCCGGGTCGATTGCGCAGCTGTGGTCGAACTCTTGTTGAACTCCGGCCAAACTCGACCTTCCCCAAAAGTGCTTCTTTCCAGACTTTCCGGATGCGGGTAAAAAGACACCACGATATGCGATTTGCGCCTCAGGGCAGCCATCGGATACGGGCTTTTTAACAGCGCCAACCGATACATTGCGATCCACCCCAAACCCCGCCTCGGCGGGGTTTTTCATTGGGCGAAATACAAGGAGACCCGTGCAAATGTTGAAAGACTACCGATGCGGACAGTGCAAGAAGCTGCTGGCTCGCATGGGTGACTACACCGAACTCCAAATCAAGTGCCCCCGCTGCGGGACGCTGAATCATGTGAAGGCCGCGAGCCTCGAGTTATCGCCTTTGAGCGAAAGAGGTACAGCAGCGTCGCTGCTGCCTCCCAAAGCTATTTAAAGGTATCAATTATGTCCAATAGCAGCTCTGCTGTAATCCAGCACAAAAATAGTCCTCTAGCAGGTAACATCAAATACGCTCCCACTGTCTGGTCCCGCGCCGATGCGCTGAAGGTCAATGAAAATGATCCGACCACCACGCAGCCACTGGTCAGTGCGGACTTTCCTGTCATGAGTGATACGGTATTCATCTGGGACACCATGCCGCTGCGCGAACTGGATGGCACGGTGGTTTCGGTCAACGGCTGGTCGGTCATCCTGACCCTGACGGCTGACCGTCACCCCAATGATCCGCAATACCTCGACGCCAATGGCCGTTATGACATCAAGCGTGACTGGGAAGATCGTCATGGCCGTGCACGCATGTGCTACTGGTACTCGCGTACCGGCAAGGACTGGATCTTTGGTGGTCGCGTAATGGCCGAGGGTGTATCGCCCACCACCCGAGAGTGGGCGGGCACCCCCATACTGTTGAATGACAAAGGCGATATTGATCTTTATTACACCTGCGTCACACCCGGCGCAGCGATCGCCAAAGTACGTGGCCGTATTGTGACGTCCGATCAGGGCGTGGAGTTGAAAGACTTTACCCAGGTCAAAAAGCTGTTCGAGGCCGACGGCACCTATTATCAAACCGAAGCGCAGAACTCGACCTGGAACTTTCGCGACCCCAGCCCGTTCATTGATCCCAATGACGGTAAGTTGTATATGGTGTTTGAAGGCAACGTCGCCGGTGAACGCGGTTCGCACACAGTAGGGAGTGTCGAACTGGGTCCTGTGCCACCAGGTCATGAAGACGTGGGAGGGGCCAGATTCCAGGTAGGTTGTATCGGCCTGGCGGTCGCAAAAGATCTCACGGGTGAAGAGTGGGAAATACTTCCGCCCTTGGTGACAGCCGTCGGCGTGAACGATCAGACCGAGCGCCCGCACTATGTCTTTCAGGACGGCAAGTATTACTTGTTCACCATCAGTCACAAGTTTACGTATGCCGATGGTATTACAGGACCAGACGGTGTCTACGGTTTTGTCGGCGAACATTTGTTCGGCCCGTACCGGCCAATGAACGCTTCCGGCCTGGTGCTCGGCAATCCGCCCGAGCAGCCTTTCCAGACGTATTCCCACTGCGTCATGCCGAACGGCCTGGTGACTTCATTCATCGACAGCGTGCCCACCGAAGGTGAGGATTATCGTATCGGCGGCACCGAGGCGCCGACGGTGAGAATCCTGTTGAAGGGGGATCGCTCGTTCGTGCAGGAAGAATATGACTACGGTTACATTCCTGCGATGAAAGACGTGCAACTGAGCTGACACGCCGTCCACGTACGATGCCTGAAGAACGCCTGTGCAAGCAGGCGTTCTTCAGGCGTTCAGCCCAGCAACTCGCTCATCGCGATGATCTGCTCGGCCATGGTTACCTACCAGCGTCTTGGAAGGTGTCGTACTCGTTAATGAACAGGCATTTCAAAATGCCCATGCATGGACAGCGTATTTCGTTTCCTCAGACCCCAGCACAAAGGAGAAGCCGCAATGGCGACCGCGAAGAAAAATCTCAAGGCGACTTGGGTCGCAACCGTTACGAATCTTGACTGGCCGTCAGTCTCATCTCTGGCCATCACTGATGAGGCTGCACGTGTCAATACACAGAAAGAAGAGTTGACCCGCATTCTTGATGACCTTGTGGCAATGAAAATGAATGCGGTTATATTCCAGATTGTTCCCTGCGCAGATGCATTCTACGCATCAGACCTGCTTCCATGGTCGAAATACCTGACGGGAACCCTCGGGAAAAATCCCGGCTTCGACCCACTGGCTTATGCTGTTGAGCAGGCACACGCTCGTCATATTGAGCTGCACGCATGGGTGAACCCGTACCGCGTATCAATGAACACCAGTGATGCCACAATAGAAGAGTTGAATAACTCATCCTCTGACTCGCCGGCCAGTGTGTTTAAACTGCATCCGGAATGGACAGGAACATCAGCGAAGCGCTTTGTGCTCAATCCCGGCATACCTGAAGTTCAGGCGTGGGTGAGTCGTATTGTTGAAGAAATTGTCACTCGATACGATGTTGATGCCATTCAGTTCGACGATTACTTTTATTATGAATCCGCAGATTCCCTGCTCAATGATGATGCGACCTACCAGACCTACAATACGACCTTTACCACAAAGGCCGACTGGCGACGGAATAACACGTATTCGCTGGTTGATGCATGCCATAAAAAAATAGCCGCCGTTAACAAGGATGTCTTGTTTGGTATCAGTCCGGCAGGTGTCTGGCGGAATAAATCTGACGACCCGCTGGGGTCTGATACGCAGGCAGGTGCGCCTAATTACGATTTCGCGTATGCCGACACGCGGAAATGGGTCATTGACGGCATCATTGATTATATTGCCCCGCAGGTCTACTGGCCGTTTGCCCGGGAGGTTGCCCGCTATGATGTCATCACACAGTGGTGGGCGGATACCGTCAGGGGTACCGGCACAGCGTTATATATTGGTATGGCTCTGTATAAAGTGGGAACGGCATCAGCAGCCGAGCCCGACTGGACGGTTGAGGGAGGCGTGCCTGAAATGACCCGTCAGCTTGACCTGAATGATTCTCTGGCTGAGGTGTCCGGGTGCATGTTTTTTCGACATATATTTCTGCGGGCCTCACAGACTCAGCAGGTGGTTGACTACCTGAAGCGTCGCTGGGCCGACGTCTAATTTTTTGTTGGGCTTCTGCGCAATGGGGAAGCCCTTGTAATAAGGCTTTTTTAAAATGGATTTCGCCCGCTCAATACAGGCAATATTGGCTCAACCGTTCGTTGAAATCGTCCTCAAGTTTCCATTCTTGAGAGATGCGCAACGGATGTCATGGTGAATTTTCCTGGCAGCTGGATATAGACGTAGCTCCACGACTAGACGCTCCATGAAGATTATTTATTTTTCCACGTGGTAGACACCGGATTTGTGACGGTATTTTTTTCCTGGGTATAAGTGCCGTTCTGCTGGGCAAGGGCCTCGCCGGTATCAACAATCGCGTTCTGGATGAATATATTTTGCTTGTCTCCACGAACGAACGTCAACTGATGAAAGGCCGTTTTATTCCCCCAGTCGCTAGAAGGCAGAGAAATGAAACGCACAGTGAAAGTTTCCTCATCTACATTGCCCTCTATGGAGTAAACGCCATAGTGGTTTTCACCCTGCGAAATCAGTTTGTAAGTGCCATTATCGTAGTAATAAATTTCGGCATCGGGGAACGGTTTTTTGTCGTACATTTTACGGTAATGCAGCACTTGCTTAATGGTGGGCTGGCCGAAGCTAACCGTCAGTTCTTTACCATCCACCGAGGTGGTCAGTCCTTCGGCGTGAGCACCGTTCATGAGCATTAGCAGACTTGTGGTTACCGTTGTGATTAATTTCACTTCACTTTTCCTCGTCTGATTCTATGGATGACGTTGCATCAACGTACTGAGACTGTTACCTACGTTGGCAATGTTACAATTTTCGGGTATGTACTGCATACCATTTATGAACTAGCCACCCTGCGGCTGCCAAATGCCCATCGCGTAGCATCAGGAAACCGCGTGGTCCATCAGAGCTACCACAGAGCTGCGCTTTAATATGACAACTGCAATACATCATAAAGCCCACCTATCCTCATTGCTCACTTCGCTGAGAATGAATGTATGCGACATATAGGCCCCGAAATGCTGGAACTGGCCGGATGGGTCGGCAGGTCAGGCTAATCAACTGCGTTAGAGCTTTGTAGACTTACTCAATCTGCCATTATCGGCCGATGTATAGCGCTGCCGAAGGACACCTTTTCTGTTGGACTCAAAGCGAGTGCTCTTGAGTCCTGATCTTCAACCCTGATACAGCTGGGCGAAAATGGTCGGGGTAACCTGAAGGGTAAACAGCGGCAGACTGTGCCGGTGATACTCAGCCAGGCAGAACAAGAAGAGTGCAATCAAATCACGCGCAGCGACCAGCACCGATTCGCAAGACTGGGCGCACTGCGTCAACCCTTGGCTGAAGACACCGTCGACCAGCAGCTGTGGCAGATGCTCATGGACAATCGCGCTTTGGCCAGCGATCCCATTCCCGCGCGCATCCATACCAGAGACACCACAAGCCGCATGAAGCGGGTGCTCGAACAATCGGGACTGAAGGTGGCAGTGCTTCGTGCATCGGTGGACACCGCCAGGCGCGAGGACTGGATCCTTGACCAGGTTGATCGAGGCGTCGACGTACTGATCACCAACCCGGAGCTCGTAAAAACAGGCCTGGATCTGCTCGACTTTCCAACCATTGCCTTCATGCAGACGGGTTACAACGTCTACACGGTGCAACAGGCGGCAAGGCGCTCATGGAGGATCGGACAGAAGCAGGACGTCCGGGTGATCTTTTTCGGCTACATCGGCAGCTCGCAGATTACCTGCCTGCAGCTGATGGCCAAGAAGATCGCCGTATCGCAGAGCACTTCAGGGGATGTTCCAGAGTCCGGACTTGATTCGTTGAACCAGGACGGTGATTCTGTGGAAATGGCCCTTGCAAGGCAACTCATAAACTCGTAAAACAAGGCCATCTTCGGGTGGCCTTATTTAAAAAAACGTTGATTAAGTAAACTTTGAAATCAGACGGCGCTCGTCATTCCATAATCGGAACTGGATTCAAATTTATTGAAGAAAATTACAGAACTGAGTTTACTGATTAGTTATTCACACAATATCTCCACGAGTCATCTGAAGCTAAACATGAGAAAACATGCTTAAAAATTTAATAACTATCGAGAGAAAATTAAGAATGGAGCATCACAGCACCGAGTATAACTAACAAAACGCCAGAAATTTGAATCATCCCCAAACGTTCCTTGAAGAAAAGAAATCCGAGAATTGCTGCGACCCCACCAGAAAGAGTACTGATTACCGTCACAATGGAAACAGACCCGAGAGCTGTTCCCCAAGAGAAAGCGGAAAATCCGCCGAGATTAAGTAGACTTGTGGCGATCAACAAAAAACAACTTCTAGGCCTCGGTATTCTTAGGCCATTCTTCACATTAATCATCATGAATAGAAGAATAGTAATACCGACAGCGTAGCTTAGCCATAGCATGGCAATGGGGCCTAAGTATTGGAGGGTAAACCTACCCTGAAGCCAAAAGCTTGTGCCATAAAGCATAGCTGCCAATATAGCAAAAAGAATAGATTTGCGAGTATGATTTCCAGGCTGAGCATCCGACTTAGGTTGTACACTCGATAAGATGACTCCAAAAACACATACAACTATAAACACCAACTGAAATACAGTTAAATACTCTCCACTTGCCCACGAAAGCAGTGTGGTGACAACACCGTACGACGTAACTACAGGAGCAACTATAGAAGCTTTACCAAGGGCAAACGCTTTAGATATAGCCAGCGCTCCAAGGACCGTAAACGAAGATGCAAGAAATCCAAAGAGCCATACATTCACAGAGACTGAAATAGCATTAATAATAACACTTGGAAAAAATAAGAGTAACGCGGTAGTTATGGTACAACCCACCATTTGCCCAAAAAAAACTGCCCGCTTAACCCCAACGGCCCTAGCGTTCAACCCTACCAAAAAATCTGTTCCTCCCCACATCAATGCTGCCAACAACCCCATCAACACATCCATAAGATTTCCTTATCCCAACACAGTAAAAACGTTGACAACGAGCTCTAAGCTCGGAAAGGGCACTATTGTACAAGATTTTGTTTTTGCTGTCATTTCACTTGTCAAGTCTTTACAGAGCACCAAAGGAGCATGAATTTCCAAACCGCGTTAAAAGCTGCGGGGATATAGGTTGGCACGGTTGTGAGAAGTGATGACGATATAAAGGTTAGAAAGGGCGCAACAAGCCCAAAAAGCGCCCCCGCTATTGCATTAAATATTAGTGCAGAGTGAAGTTATCGCATAGCTTATACTAATCAATTTCTAAATTAAGGCGCAGATGCTTTATTAAGTACTCTACTGCAGCCTTGACTTTCAAAGACCCGTACTTGTTTTGATTATAGAGAAACCAAACAAACTCTTTCTCTCCGCCATCTATCAACTGCCAATCAACTAAAACAGGCACTACCAACCCCTCTCTTACCGCAGCCCTTGCATAAAGCCTTGGTAATGCCACAATTCCAAGATGACCTATCGCTGCATTGAGCGCAGCCTCATAATCATTAGCGCTATAGCGGCTAGAAACCTCAAACGAGCATGTACGATCATCGCTTTTAAAATGCCATTCTTTTTCGTCAACCCGATTGTTTATTTTGATGAAACTATGAAGAGCAAGTTTATCAACAGACGTAGGCAACCCGTGACACTCTAAGTACTGTGACGAAGCATATAGGCTTCGACGAACATCAGTAAGCTTCCGCGCAATAAAATTAGAAGGCGGAACCGCTGAGAGCTTAAGTATGATATCCATCTCAGTGTCAGTGTTATTATCACTCTCAGAAAAACCACTGAAGAAAGATTGTACGTCGATAAGAGGATACTGAGTTAAGAAGCTTGGAATAACCTCGCTAAGAGCGGGTATGAGGAGTCTAGGGGCGGCGATTCTTATAATACCTTTGGGCTCATTATGCAACTGCTCCTTAAGCTCAAAAATCTGAGAAGAACTCTCGAGGATCTTTTTGCAGAAATCATAAACTCTTTCCCCGTCATTGTTTAACCTCAGATGTCTAGTACTACGCTCTAGCAATCTGAGCGATAAAGCCCTCTCTAGCTTAGAAACTTGTCTACTTACAGCGGAAGCGGTGATGCCTAGCACGTCTGAGGCTTCGATAAAACTCCCTACCTCGACAACAATCGCAAAAGCTGCCATATACGGTAAAATGTCGATTTGATCCCTACGCATAAAATATCCATTGCACACAAAACAGGGACGAGCAGCGGTAGCGAGCGAAGCACGCTGAAATTTGCTCATAAATGGGGAGGCAGTTAAATAAGCGCAATTATCACTAGTTATTATTGTTATCTTGCTGGCATTATGCCTGCTGGTGAAGCTCGTTTGCATCGAGCAACAACCTGTATGACGATACCAAAATTCTGTTACCGCAGACATTAAAAGTTTAGAAATGGTAGCTTTGAGCGTGAGCACCCAGGGAGCCCAGGTGCTGTTATTGAAGGGTTTTAGGCTCTCTTATGCGAGGAATTTAATCACAGGCTTTGCACAGATGCTGCCCTTCCCATGCATATCAAATCGACAGCATCAAGGTGACAGCTTGCAAGTTATGTAACAGCTTCAGCAGGAGCTGATTGGCTTTTCCCCGCACGTTTGTACCACCAATTCAACACAGGAATAGTCATACCCGTTGAAACTAGAGCGAGAATCAGAAGCACGCTGTAAGTTGCTTGATTAACGACACCAATTTCCAAGCCAATGTTTAGCACCACGAGTTCGACCAGCCCTTTAGTATTCATTAGAACACCCACTTCGACAGAAGTGGATTTGGGCAATCCAACAATACGCGCGCCCAAATAACACCCTCCAAGCTTACCAATAAGACTTCCAACGAAGAATAGAAGCAGCCAAACCACAAGACTACCACTAAGACTTAATGAGGCTTGTATTCCAGAGTATGCAAAAAATACCGGCGTCAATGCTAAGCTACTAAATCCCCCTACAATTTTTTTCCAATTACCTTCTAAGCCTGGAACTCGACTTAATGTATAACCAGCCACTATAGCACCGGTGACACGGTTGAAACCCAGTGAGTCAGAGATTTCGGAGCAAAGAAGGCAATAGCTGAAGGCAATAGTTATCTGCGCAAAGGCTGGAAATCGGTCGCCATCTAACCACTTAAATTTACGAATAATGGGGCTAACTACGTAAAGAGATGTAACAATGAACGTTAAAAAAAGAATTCCGTTAATTGTAATTTGTTTAGTCGAGGTGTAGCCCGAGGCATACATAGCAGAAATCACTGCAACCCCTGCCCAAGCTACCATGTCCGAACAGACAGCAGAAGCTAGAGCAATGGATCCAGACGACTTATTGATGAATGTATTCTCCCTGATAATTCTTACCAAAACCGGAAGCGCAGTAATAGATAGCGCTAATCCGCAGAATAGAATAAAAGAGAAAAAAGGTTTTTCTGGAGCCATCACGGGTTTCGCAACGTAGGCCAATACGCATCCGATCGAGAACGAAAATACTATGCCAGCTACAGCGATGACAATTGGCGCATGTTTCTTAGCAATATTCTCTAAAGATGCTGGAGCATGCCACGCGACTTCAAACATCAGAATTATGACGCCTAGTTCGGCTAGTTCTTTCAAGTGCTGGCCTGGCGATCCGACGAATAAATAGTTGAAGAGCTCAGGTGAAACCCCACCAAGAACAGATGCACCTAGGAGGAGGCCTGATGCGATTTCACCAATTACTCGGCTCTGGCCCACTCTTTCTGCAATCGACCCCACGATTAAAGCTGTGATAAGCACAACAAATAATGATAACATCCAATGTGTCATAAGCTAAGCCCTTATATTCCTAGTAATACCGTGATTTCTCAAACCTTGTATATAATTTTCATATGTTCGTGCACCATCTTAGAATGCTGCATCAACGTTTCAGCATCATCGTGTAGCAAAAAAACAAA
Organism: Pseudomonas sp. PvP100; assembly: GCF_017833055.1. Lineage (NCBI taxonomy): Bacteria > Pseudomonadati > Pseudomonadota > Gammaproteobacteria > Pseudomonadales > Pseudomonadaceae > Pseudomonas > Pseudomonas sp. PvP100. Next base: position 5,385,642 of record NZ_JAFIBO010000001.1, on the reverse strand, counting down.
ACCCCAAGTAGATAGAAAATCGTGAGTAGGCTCAATAATTTCAGCTTCGCTCACGATAATATTCATATCCTGAAATGAGGATAGCTTTTCAATTTCAGCCACACCCTCGATCCGATCGATTAAACCAGACTCAAAGTTAATAAGACAGCAAACACAGAAGTGTTTCTTGTACTCTACCGGCACACGAGGCACTCCGGCTAGACCAAGGTAAATATCGATATTGACCTGATAAAGATTTCTCCCAGTACACAGCTCTATCATTCTCGGCAAATCGGCGCCTGGTAATCGGCCGTTTTGCTCGATCAGCTGAATATCATCACCATCGACTTTGAGCTCGATATCATTTATTCCGTAATCTGCCTCAAGAGCCTTATTTACTCGCGTCGCGTAATCGAAAATCCTGCTGGAAAGATCATCATCAATCCGCACTGACCTGATGTTCTTGTATATACTTGGATTATTGTTTATTTGTATTTTTTCATATTCCGCTATACACAAAAGCTCCTTGTCATTTCCTTTGCCAAAGTTAGCAATCGCGACGCAGTACTCTTTACCAACGATATATGGCTCTATCAGCGCCTCTTTTTCGCCCGAATTAAAACTTTCATTGGTTGACTCAATCAATGAAAGAGCACGGTATATATCTCCAACATTATGGCAGACTTTAACGTTCTTACTTCCAGTCCCCTGAGTGGGCTTTACGACCACAGGAAACTGCGTGAAACTCAAGTCTGATTTGCGCGCGGTGTCCAACGACAGTGCTTCTACACCGGTAGTAGGCACATTGTTCAACTTGAGCGCTCGCTTCATTTCGAGTTTGCTATACCGCGCTTTCTGCGTTCTGACTGGGTTACCAGTCAACCCTAAGTGCTCAGCTAAAGTGTCGCAAAACTTTAGTGCCGAGTCGGAACCTGGCACTATAGCTTTAACGTTTTGCAACGATAGCTTCTCGATTGAATCAATCAGATTTTCCGAGAATATAACTTCTTGAAAATCGCTACTACTGAATAACCGATGAAGTCGTCCTGGAAATTTAGTTCTAGTCACCAATGCTACAGATGTGTAACCCTTCTGAAGGATTTCTAGACCATAACGACGTCCTGAGCTAACTGGATCTATGACTACAATAGCCCCCTTAGTCATAAGCCTATACTCCGAAGCTTACTGTACATATAGGTGTAGTATCTAACAGCAACATTGTACCTAACCATCACGCCAATCGAGAGCTCTTTAATAATCTCTTCCCCACATGACGAGTAGTGGTTCAAAACTGTCTCGTACCAAGCCTCGCTGTGATAGGTGTCAATCATTATGTGAGCTTTGTGATAAGCGATTACATCTTTTGGCAATCCAAGGCGCTCCATCGCGAAAGTTGTTGCACCAAACCGGGTTGGTGCTGAGCCTTCTACCAATCCCATAGCGCCTATAAGTCTTACGTTGTACTCCCTACGCGAGGCCCACATAAGCAGAATGTTACCATTCATCAAGCACTCTGTAGGCGGGACATCTATTGAGACCCCTGCGTTAGAAAGGACGACCCTCATATAGTCAGAAGATTGTCGAAACATGGTCGAGTGAACTAGACTGAAATTTCCATTACCCATTTCGTCCCAATAATTATTGCCCGCGACCATTTTGCATTGAATCGGCATTCCTAGTTGGGTAACGGCCATTAGGTCATCGAATGATCCGTCAACCATTTCCTCCATACATATGTAGAAAGCCACCTGTTCAAGTGTCGACTCGTTTTTTAAGAAATCGACAAAAAAGGCAATGTCATCATTTATTTTTTTCTCACAACTTAGATACCATTGTAGAAACTCATCCTTGGTTCTAGGAGGACGGAAATCACCCAGTAGATTTTCCTCTTGAATATTCCAACTATCCTCATAGCTTTCGGCTCGCGCCCTCATTTCATGTAGGCTTTTGGATTGCCCTGCCATGCCTGCTGGATCGCCTAGATTTTTACGATAATAGTCGGCAAGCAGCTGCTGATTCTGTCTTTGAGTGTTTTTCATTAATATGCCACCGCGGGAGGTTCTGTAGAACGGAGGTCGAATGCCAAATCAGATGCACCGTGTTCATATAGTAATTCGAGCCTTTCATGTGCCTCTGATAAAGTTGGTATGTGCCCCTCAGGAACCCACCACAGAACAACCCTGGGATGCTTTATAGGCAAAAACCATTCTTTACCTCTCCGAATAAACTCTGCATGTGGAGTACGATACAAGAATGACTTGAGAGACTCTGTGTCTTGCCATAATGACAGAGTGTAGGCAAAACCCTCCCCCCACAACTCTTGTACCAGCTTCTTGTCTTCGTATTTTTCTCGCCAGATGAATCCTGGCTGAGACTCCGCTAGTGAATTAACATAGTTTACCGACTCAGTAAAACCAACCATTTTGGGGTCGTCAAAGGGGTACCGTGCATGTACCAAATCAAACTGTGCTAGGTTCTTTTTTCTGGCTTGGTCCATTTTTGTATCTCGATAATATTTCGTTCAGGATCTCGAACATATAGGAACTCGCAAACTCCAACTCCCTTTACGTTTTGCTTGACTACCTTGCCAAGCATCCACCCCCCGTTCCTAACTACTTTTGCACAGATATCAACGAGGTCTTCGACTTCAAAGGCGAGATGGGTTATACCGCGTGAATTTGCATACGCCACCTCTCTGTTAACTCCTTCCATGTATTGGAATATCTCTAACGTAATTCCAGAGTCCTCACAGCCCGGAAGTGATAGATGTATACCTTCGATTATCGCGTCTGGGACCCCAGTACCACCAGAGACAGCATCGCCTGAAAGCTTTCTCACAGGACCTACCTGGTGGCATCCGAATACATTGCGATAAAACTTAGATAGTCTTTTCCAATCAGCACTTACGATGTTTGTGTGACTGAATCTGACTTTTTTACCGCGATTAAAACCGAACATTCTGGTTCAGTCTCTGAAGACAAAAGTTTCATGCTCGACGTAGCGATCCACGTCTTTTGCACGCTCGTACGCCATATTCAAGATGATTCTTGTCACATCTTCAGTTAGTGGTTTTACACGATGCAATGTTGTATCTGTCTTCAGCAGATATACATCTCCGGTTTGATGGTAATGCGACTCAATATTGTTCTCTACTAAGAGGTTCTCAATTCGCGGATTTTTCTTATCCCAATCTGTGTGAGGCACACATTCGAGAAGTCCACCTGCTTCGATGCGTGGCGCTTCTACAATCCAGATTATCGTGAACGGGTAGTCCCCCCAATGCCACCCATGAGTATCACCCGCTTTGTGCTGCGAGTTGATAATATAGTTGTCCCAGATCCAGGGTGTAGGAATAATTTCTTCTTTTACAATATGGGCCACAAGACCCTTCAGATAATTTGAATCATAAGCTTTTGTAATATAGGCACCGTGCTCTGCAATCGTATCTCGTGTAACATTACTCAAGTATCGTGGCGTATTACCTGTGGACTCAATCAACATGTCTCGGCGTTTTGCATGATTGGCCAACAAATACTTTACTTCGGCCATAATATTATCTCGCACACCTGCATCCATCAGGTGGTTGATTTTCAAATATCCGTGACGAGCAAACTGATGCCGCTCCCAAAAAAAATCTCGCCCTTGATGCGGAATGGTATCCAAGACATCGACGTTCGATTGCTTGGATGAGTTAGTTTCGCAATTATTTTCCATTCTCATTTTCTTCCAATATTGGTTTTGAGGTGAGATTGGATCCTAAGCTGAACCGTTTTTTAAATAAATAGCACCACGGGTCGTATTATGCGACCGCGCAGGTAGTAATGCCTCTACTCCACATTTCACCTGGCGTATTTTTTCAACTCCTAGTTTTTATTAGAAAGGCGTCATTTCTCGACCTAAAGAGTCAAGGCAACCAATGTTTTTCAGTACACCGATTGGCACAACGCGGCAATACAACTTCAAAGCATCCTGCGTGGTTTACTTCTCATTGCCATATCTAAACCAAATAAAGCCTTATCCCGTTGTCCTACACAGGGTTCCTCTTAGCCACTCTGTAAGCCGCGAAAGCTGGTTTAAATCCGCTAATCTAAAACCCATTCCGACAGAAAAAGGGTTTCCTACTGCTTCCGATCACGCTTTTTGCGAACGTGCCTCACATCTTGAGTGAGGTCCTCCATGAAGCTGCCACTGCGCCCTTCTCTTTCCCGCGCTGCCATCCTGCAAGTACTGACCCTGATCGTGCTGATCGGCATGTTGGTCCACCAGCAGTGGCAGATTTTCCACCTCAAGGCCGGCTTTGAGTTTGCTGCGAACCTGGAAACCGTTAACGCAATCACCCGACGCATCAACGGCGTGGATGACAGGCTCGATGCCGCTAGCCAGTTGAAGTCCGTGACCATCGATGATTTCAGAGCCGGCCAGCAGGCACTCTCCAACCGAATCGATGCTGTTCAAGCTCTCGTCAAGCAGGTGCAGGAGACGTCTCAGGACGCAACTCAGCAGGCGGCCTCGATGCAAGAGGTTGTCGTCATGGGCGCTCGGATCGAGGAGCTGCAGGTGAAACTCCAGGACCTGCGTGCAACTAAAGCCGCATCTGCTCAAGTCACTGCTGCGGCCAAGCCGAAGGCTCGGTCGCTGGCCATATCTACAAGTTCGGTGTCGACGACGGACTACCGGGCGGCGTCCCTGGCACCAAAGTGCCTATCAACCTCCATGCCGATGAGTTCAACGAGCTGATGGGTGAGGAATTCATTCCGATGATCAACAAGGGTGGTGGTGCCGGCATGCAGGTGACTGCCTACACCCAGACAATGAGCGATATCGAAGCGAAGATCGGCAACAAGGCCAAGGCTGGCCAGGTGATCGGTAACTTCAACAACGTGTTCATGCTGCGCGTCCGCGAAACGTCCACCGCCGAGCTGCTGACAAACCAGTTGCCTAAGGTTCAGGTTTTCACATCCACCCCGGCCAGCTCGGCGAATGACAGTGCAACGGGCAATACCGCGTTCACATCATCCAGTCATGACCAGGTGCAGCAGGTCAGCGTGCCAATGATTGAGCCAGCCCATGTCGTCGGCCTGCCCAAGGGCCAATGCTTTGCGCTCATGGAAGGCGGCAACCCGAAACCTCGACAGATCGGCTGCTGCCGCTTCTGCCGCTCGTTGGGCCGTGCTGTTCATGATTATGACTTTCATGCTGTTGAGTTGATTTTTCCAAGGAGATAAAGATGACGCTGTATTCACTGTTCACTCAGGCACGTGCTTTTTTGAAACGCCGGCCTTTTTCGGTGCTGCTGACGGCTGCCACACCTGGCACTAGTTTCGCGGCTCTACCGGGTGCACAAGCACCCACACGCGGCACTGGGACCAGCTTCCTGCAGACCTTCCAAAACTATGCCTTCGACGGCTTCACGCTGCTGGGTCTATGCATGTGCGCGTTCGGCATCATTTTGGTGGGGCGACATGCGCTGGGCGTCTACCACGAGATCCACATGGGCAAGGCCAAATGGGCTGACCTGGGCAGTACCGCGGTAGTCGGTGTTTGCTTGATCGGCGTCACGATCTACCTGGTCACCACCGCTACCAACATTCTTTGAGTCCTAGAGGCTTCCATGCGCGAAGCCCCGAAGACCGGCCACCTGACTGGCGAAACACGTAAAGGCGGTGATGCCTTGCATGCCCTGTTCGACAAGTTGCCTGAGGACACTGTGTTGGCCATCACCCTGGTCATCACACCTCAAGACGTGCTGGAGGCTCATCTTGAAAAGCTGGCACGCAAGTCGGTGGGTGACAACCAGGCTTCACTACTGACCCGCGAAGCGGTAAACGATGCCAGGAAACTGATCGGTCGTGAGCACAAGCTGTACCGAGGCAGCATCGCCTTTTACCTCAAGGGAAATGACGAAGCACAGCTCACCGCGCGCAGCATGCAGTTGACCAACGCATTGCTGGGTGCCGGTATGGAACCCGTCGCATCTGACGACGAGGTGGCCCCGCTCAACAGCTACCTGCGTTGGCTTCCCGGGAATTTCGACGTCAATCAAAAGCGATCCATGGACTGGTACGTGCAGATGATGCTCGCCCAGCATGTTGCAAACCTGTGCCCGGTGTGGGGTCGCTCCAGTGGTACTGGGCATCCTGGTATCACGCTATTCAACCGTGGTGGGGCTCCACTGACATTTGATCCATTCAACAAGCTGGATCGTCAGATGAATGCCCACATGTTTCTGTTCGGCCCCACAGGTGCAGGTAAGTCCGCCACGTTGAATAACCTGCTCAACCAGCTCATTGCGGTTTACGCACCGCGCCTGTTCATCGTCGAGGCGGGTAACAGTTTCGGCCTCTTAGGGGATTTCGCGAAAAAACTTGGCTTGACAGTCAACAGGATCAAGCTGGCCCCGAACTCGGGCGTTAGCCTGGCTCCGTTCGCCGACGCTATTCGATTGGTAAACACCCCGAGCCAGGTCAAGACCTTGGACGCTGATGACCTAGAAAGCTCTGACGAGCATATCAATGCCAAGGCCGATGAAGACAATGATGAACGGGATGTTCTCGGCGAGATGGAAATCGTAGCCCGCTTGATGATCACCGGCGGTGAAGAAAAAGAGGAAGCCCGGCTTACCCGGGCGGACCGCAGCGTAATCCGACACTGCATCCTTGCAGCGGCCAGAGTTTGTTCCGACGCCGATCGCACCGTCCTGACTGAAGATGTCCGGAACGCGTTGCGCACGGCCGGCGAAGATACCTCCATCCCAGAGGGCAGACGCAACCGCATGCTTGAAATGGCCGAAGCCATGGACATGTTCTGCATGGGCGCCGACGGAGAGATGTTCAACCGTACCAGTACGCCTTGGCCTGAAGCAGATCTGACCATTGTCGACCTGGCCACCTACGCACGTGAGGGTTACAACGCCCAGCTGTCGATCGCTTACATCTCGCTGATCAACACCGTTAACAACATTGCGGAACGTGATCAGTACAAGGGCCGACCGCTGGTCAACGTGACAGACCAGTTGTTCAACGTAAACAGATTTTCAGGCCACTACCGCCGCAATGAGATGAACTCCAACCAAGTCGAGGCGATGTATAAAAAACTCACTGCGATGACCGGTATACGGATGACGCCTCACCGCTTCCGACACACGATCGCCAGTGAACTAATGACGCTACCGGAGCGCAACATCTATCTGACCAAGAAATTGCTGAACCACTCGAATATAGCTACCACGATGGATTACATCGAACCCGACTACGACATGATGCGGGAGGTGATGAATGAACGAGGAAAGCGGCCGGCCAAAATCAGCTACATGGCAAAACCGGATGCGACGCTGCGTGCTGATAGACACCGATCAATATCTGCTCCAGTTAAGGACTTGACTGCGTCGACTAAGACTCGCGAAACCACTGCAGAAGCCGAAAGCTCAGCTGGCCAGGCCTTGGCCAGGCCCCGCGCACTGCCTACACCGATCTCGACCATGTGCCCATCAACTGCTCCAGATACCAGGACAGCGAACCGCGACGAGACGCCCTCACCCACTAGTGACCGCGACACCGCAGTCAGCCAGCTACCGTTAGGCTGCTCCAGTCCAGAAGATCTGTTGAGAAGCTTGGGGGAACTCACCAGGTGGGTACAGAACAACATTGCCGGCGGAGGAACTGGTGCTGAACCAGTGATCGAGGAAAGACCTGTCCCAAGCCAGGATGCTCGGCATCTACGCCCTGAAATGCTGGAATTGGCCGGATGGATCGGCAGGTCAGGCTGATCACTTGCGTTGGATATTTGTAAAAATACTCAATCTGCCATTATCAGCAGATGCATCGCGATGCTGATTATTTAGTTATCGGGCCTAATGACTGCCTCATATGGGCCGATACACGCGCAGCACAGCATTTTTTGCCAAAAAAAACGCCCCGTACACAAGCTTTCGCTCGGTACGGGGCGCTCCAATTTGACATCACAGCTTGCTGGCGCTATGTTTCGCGACAGACGGCTGCTTGTTTGGGTATAAGACCCCTCATACGGTAAAGCCTGCCTCAAACTGAGACATGAACACCCATCAAGGTCCTAAAGATACAGCCACAACAGTGTTTGGTCGGGGTAAGGGGATTCGAACTCCTGACATCCTGCTCCCAAAGCAGGCGCGCTACCGGACTGCGCTATACCCCGGTAAATCAAGGCACCTCAACCAGCTGCCTGCGACCTGATACGAGTGGCATCAGATCTTTAAGATTCGGCTCCAAGGTGAACCTTGGAACCAAAAATGGTGGGTCGTGTGGGATTCGAACCTACGACCAATTGGTTAAAAGCCAACTGCTCTACCAACTGAGCTAACGACCCAAATATGGTCGGGGTAAGGGGATTCGAACTCCTGACATCCTGCTCCCAAAGCAGGCGCGCTACCGGACTGCGCTATACCCCGACTGAAACTGCATTGAACCTTGCGAAATCTGGCTCCACGACCTGGACTCGAACCAGGGACCCAGTGATTAACAGTCACTTGCTCTACCAACTGAGCTATCGCGGAACTATCGATTTCAGATTCAACTTTACAACCTGTCGCCTTGAAATCAGCTTGCTGTTAACTCGTTGATTTCAATCTCATCGACCTTTCCGCTTCGTTTGTATCGTTGCGTTCACGTCTCTGAGGCGCGCTATTCTACAATTTTAAAAACACCTGTCAACCCTATAAATTGCTTTTTAAGACAATGATTTGCGATTTTTTTTCAGATCGCCTCTCGGGCCTGATTCTACTGCTGACCGCGCCTCAAAAAAAGGCCCTCGGTTCGAGGGCCCTTCTATAGAGCGGTGACGAGCGCTGTCAGACAAACGTGATCTCGTCGTCGACCACCTTGCCGGTGATGGTCGTGCCAGGCATGAAGCTGCCCGAGAGGATCATCTGCGCCAGCGGGTTCTCGATCCAGCGCTGGATCGCCCGCTTCAGCGGCCGTGCGCCATAGACCGGGTCGTAACCAACGGCGATCAGCTTGTCCAGCGCCTCGGGGCTCAGGGTCATCGACAGCTCGCGCTCGGCCAGACGCTTGCGCAGGCGGCCCAGCTGGATGTCGGTAATACCGGCGATCTGGTCACGCGCGAGCGGTTCGAAGATCACCACTTCATCGATCCGGTTAACGAACTCCGGACGGAAGTGCGTACCGACTGCGTCCATCACCGCAGCACGCTGCGCCTCACGATCACCGACCAGTTCCTGGATCTGCGCCGAGCCCAGGTTGGAAGTCATGACGATCACGGTATTGCGGAAGTCCACCGTGCGCCCGTGGCTGTCAGTCAGGCGTCCGTCTTCAAGCACCTGCAAGAGGATGTTGAATACATCGGAATGCGCCTTCTCGACCTCGTCGAGCAGAATCAGCGAATACGGTTTGCGACGCACGGCTTCGGTCAGGTAGCCGCCCTCTTCGTAACCAACGTAGCCTGGCGGTGCACCGATCAGGCGAGCCACGGAATGTTTCTCCATGAACTCGGACATGTCGATACGCACCATCGCCTCTTCGGTGTCGAACAGGAACTCGGCCAGCGCCTTGCACAGCTCAGTCTTACCCACGCCGGTCGGGCCGAGGAACATGAACGATCCGCTCGGACGATTAGGGTCGGAAAGCCCGGCACGCGAACGACGCACGGCATTGGAGACCGCGACCACCGCTTCTTCTTGGCCGATCACCCGGTTGTGCAGCAGGGTTTCCATGCGCAACAGCTTCTCGCGCTCGCCTTCGAGCATCTTCGACACAGGGATACCGGTCCACTTCGACACGACCTCGGCAATTTCTTCCTCGGTTACCTTGCTGCGCAGCAACTGGTTTTCCGGCTTACCGTGCTGGTCGACCATTTGCAGGCTGCGCTCCAGGTCCGGAATGATCCCGTACTGCAACTCGGCCATGCGGTTCAGATCGCCCCGGCGGCGCGCGGCCTCCAGTTCCTGGCGAGACTGTTCGATTTTCTGCTGGATCTGTGCCGAGCCGGTGACCTCGGCTTTTTCCGAGGTCCAGATTTCTTCAAGATCCGCGTACTCAAGCTCAAGACGCTCGATTTCGCCCTGAAGTTTTTCCAGGCGCTTGATCGCTGCCTCGTCCTTTTCCTTCTTGAGGGCCTGAGCTTCTACTTTCAGCTGGATCAGGCGACGTTCAAGGCGGTCGAGCACTTCAGGCTTGGAGTCGATCTCCATGCGAATACGGCTGGCCGCTTCGTCGATCAGGTCGATGGCTTTGTCCGGCAACTGGCGGTCGGTGATATAGCGATGGCTCAGCTTGGCCGCCGCGATGATCGCGCCGTCAGTGATGGCGACCTTGTGGTGCACTTCGTAGCGCTCTTTAAGGCCACGCAGGATCGCGATGGTGTCTTCTTCACTTGGCTCGTCGACCAGGACTTTCTGGAATCGACGCTCAAGCGCCGCATCCTTCTCTATATATTGGCGGTACTCGTTGAGCGTGGTAGCCCCCACACAATGCAGCTCGCCGCGCGCCAGCGCAGGTTTGAGCATGTTGCCAGCGTCCATCGAGCCTTCGCCCTTGCCGGCACCAACCATGGTGTGCAACTCGTCGATGAACAGAATGATCTGGCCTTCCTGCTTGGACAGTTCGTTGAGCAGCGATTTGAGGCGCTCTTCGAACTCACCCCGGTACTTGGCACCGGCAATCAACGCGCCCATGTCCAGCGACAGCAAGCGCTTGCCGCGCAGGCCATCGGGTACTTCGCCATTGATGATGCGCTGCGCCAGGCCCTCGGCAATGGCGGTCTTACCCACGCCAGGTTCGCCGATCAGCACCGGGTTGTTCTTGGTGCGGCGCTGCAGGACCTGAATGGTGCGACGAATCTCGTCATCACGACCGATCACCGGGTCGAGCTTGCCCTCTTCGGCACGCTTGGTCAGGTCGACGGTGTACTTGTCCAGCGCCTGACGCGACTCTTCGACGTTCGGGTCATTCACGGCACCTTCGCCGCGCAGGTTGTTAATGGCATTTTCCAGGGCCTTCTTGCTGACGCCCTGCCCCAGCAACAATTTGCCGAGCTTGCTGTTCTCGTCCATTGCCGCGAGCAGCACCAGCTCGCTGGAAATGAACTGGTCGCCTTTCTGCTGCGCCAGACGGTCAGCCTGATTGAGCAGGCGCGCCAGATCCTGCGACATGTTGACGTCGCCGGTCGGGTTCTGGATTTTTGGCAGGCGGTCCAGCTCTGCGCTCAGTTCTTTGCGCAGGCTGTTGATGTCGAAGCCTACCTGCAACAGCAGAGGCTTGATGGAACCGCCCTGCTGCTCAAGCAGCGCCTGCATCAAGTGCGCAGGTTCGATGGCGGGATGGTCGAGGCCAACGGCCAGCGACTGGGAATCGGATAACGCTAACTGTAATTTACTGGTCAATCTGTCGATACGCATTTGTCACCTTCCTTTAATGCAGGCCGGAGCAATGAACACACCTATAAAGAAAACCTGCTGAATAGCCAGTTAGATGCGGACGATTCTGCGCGTTTCAAGCGGGCCGGGGTTGATACAGATCAGATGAGCGTTCAGGCAAGCCTAGCTGGCTTGTGCAAAACAGCCCGGCAATCAGGCGTGTTCGATCCAGATCAGCGAAGCAAAGCGGCCAGTGCGCGCGGCGCGGCGGTAGGAAAAGAAGCGCGGGTCGGTGAAGGTATCCAGCCCGCCGCCGTACACGGCAGAGATACCTTGGGCTGCCAGTCGTAATCGGGCGAGTGCGTAGATGTCGGCCATGAAACGATCAGGATTCGAACTGGCGACAAACGCAGCGGCTGTCTGCGGGTGGCTGGCGGTAAAGGCCTCGCGCACCTCGGGGCCAACTTCGAACGACGGCTGACCGATAGACGGTCCTAGCCAGACTATGATGTCTTCGGGAGCACTCTGCAGACTGTTGGCCGTCGCTTCCAGCACCCCGGCCGCCAGTCCACGCCAGCCGGCGTGCGCGGCAGCCACACGCGTACCGTCACGACGACAGAACAGCGCAGGCAGGCAATCGGCGGTCATGATGGTGCAGGCCACGCCAGGCGTGCTCGTCCAGCTGGCATCGGCTTCAACAACGCGGGATGGATCGGCAGGTACGACGTCTACGCCGTGCACCTGCTTCAACCAGGCGGGCCGAGCATTGAGACTGGAGGTCAGGCGCTGGCGATTGGTCGCCACGGCCTGCGGGCTGTCATCGACGTGATCGCCCAGATTGAAGCTGTCGAATGGGGCCAGGCTGACCCCACCCGAGCGAGTGGTAACGCAGGACTTGATCTGTGCTGGCGCAGGCCAGTCAGGTATCAGCCAGTCATTCACCCGATGAACGCCTCGCGATCCTGCTTGAGCAGGGACAGCAACCAGACGAAATCGTCCGGTAACGGCGATTCCCAGCTCATGCGCTTACCGGTGGTCGGATGATCCAGCTCCAGGAAGCGGGCATGCAACGCCTGCCGCGGGAAGGTCTTGAGCGAATCGACCATGGTCAGGCTGGCCGCTGGTGGAATACGGAAACGCCCGCCATAGGCCGGGTCGCCGACCAACGGATAGTTGATATGCGCCATATGTACGCGAATCTGGTGGGTACGCCCGGTTTCCAGCTTGACCCGTACATGGGTGTGCGAACGGAAGCGCTCCAGCACCCGGTAATGACTGACCGCCTGCTTACCGCCTTCCATTACCGCCATGCGCTGGCGCTGCTGGCCGTGACGGCCGATGGGCGCGTCGATCTTGCCGCCTGCGGTCACCACGCCGATCACGATGCACTCGTAGATGCGGCTGACACTGCGACTCTGCAACTGGGTAACCAGCTGTGTCTGCGCCTGAATGGTCTTGGCGACCACCATCAGACCGGTGGTGTCCTTGTCCAGACGGTGCACGATGCCGGCACGCGGAACATTGATGATGTCCGGCACATGGTGCAGCAAGGCGTTGAGCAGCGTGCCATCGGCATGACCGGCGGCCGGATGCACCACCAGCCCGGCAGGCTTGTTGATGACGAGGATCTGGTCGTCTTCATAGATGATGTCGAGCTCGATGTCCTGAGCGACCCATTCACCCTGGGCCTCCTGCTCGGCAATCAGCTCGAGAACAGCGCCACCGTGCACGATGTCGCGAGGGCGAAGAACGCCTCCGTCCACAGTCAGGCGGCCGTCCTTGATCCAGGCGGAAAGGCGCGAGCGCGAGTGCTCAGCGAATAATTGTGCGGCGACTTGATCGAGGCGTTGACCGCCCAATTCGGACGGCACCTCTGCGCGGAGTTCTATATTTTCGGACATGACCAGACTAGGTGGCGGCTAGCCTTTGGTTTCGGCAGCGCGCTTGTGGTTAAATACGGCGTCTTTTGTCCCGCCGGTATCGCGGGGCGCTCATCATAACAGGACGGCCCCGCCCAAGACAGCAGGCCGTTATAGGGACGCAAGCCGCCATGCAAGTGAAACACCTGCTGCTGATCGCCATCCTCGCATTGACTGCGGCCTGTTCGTCGAAGGAAGTCATCGACGAAAACCTCAGCGAAGTCGAGCTGTACCAGCAGGCGCAGGCCGACCTGGGAAATAACAGCTATAACAGTGCCACTGAGAAGCTCAAGGCGCTGGAATCTCGCTATCCGTTCGGTCGCTACGCCGATCAGGCTCAGCTCGAGTTGATCTACTCGAACTACAAAAATGGTGAACCCGAAGCAGCCAAATCCGCTGCCGAGCGTTTCATCCGCCTGCATCCTCAGCACCCGAACGTCGACTACGCGTATTACATGAAGGGCCTGACCTCCTTCGACCAGGACGTGGGCCTTCTGGCGCGCTTCCTGCCGCTGGACCAGACCAAGCGTGACCCGGGTGCTGCCCGTGACTCGTTCAACGAGTTCGCCCAGCTGACCAGCCGCTTTCCGAACAGTCGCTATGCGCCTGACGCCAAGCAGCGCATGATTTACCTGCGCAACCTGCTGGCGTCCTACGAAATCCACGTAGCCGACTACTACCTGACCCGTCAGGCCTACGTCGCCGCTGCTAACCGCGGCCGCTATGTAGTGGAAAACTTCCAGGAGACGCCTTCGGTCGGCGACGGTCTGGCAGTGATGGTCGAGTCTTATCAGCGTCTGCACCTTGACGACCTGGCTGCCACCAGCCTGGAAGTGCTGAAGACCAACTACCCGAACCACCCGCAACTGGCTGACGGCAAATTCACCCCGCGTGAAGCCGAGGCCGATAACCGCTCATGGCTGTCGAAAGCGACCCTTGGCCTGATCGACGGCAGCGCACCGCTGCCACCGGGCCAGACCCGCGCCGATCAGGACATGAAGAAGCAGTACCAGGACGCCAAGGACTCCATTCCGAAAGAGCTGCTACCGGAGAATCAGGCCGAGCTGGACGAACAGGCAGCAAAAGACGCCGAAGCGAAAGGCACCAAGAGCCGTTCGTGGTTCAGCTACATGACCCTGGGTCTGTTCGACTGATCCTGAGCGCATGAAAAAAGAGGCCTTCGGGCCTCTTTTTTTGTGCATCAATTTTGCCACTGTGCGCCCGCTCGCGGCTTGGCTACACTGCGCCATCGTCAATCACTAAGCTGGTAGTCATGATTCGCTTACTTATGTGGGTCGCGTTGATCGCGGCGGTGGTCTGGTTCGTCAAGCGTCTGATCAATCCCCCCAAGCCCAAATCCCGCGCCGAGCCGCCTGAACTGGCGTCGACACCCATGGTGCGATGCGCGCAATGTGGCGTGCATCTGCCACAGGATCGTGCACTGAGCCAGGCACAGCAATGGTATTGCAGCGAGGCACACAGGCTGCAAGGCCCTGCGGCACGTGACCGCTGATTCACCGTCCCTTGTCAGCCCGCAGGCACAGCGGATTCTGCGGCTGTACCACCTTTATCGACTGACCATCGGCGTCGTACTGGTGCTGTTGATTTCCAGCAGCCTGGAAACCGAGCTGCTGCAACTGGCCAACCCGAACCTGTTCCGCTCGGGCTGCTGGCTGTATCTGGTGTTCAACATTCTGGTCGTCGTGCTGCTGGAACGCCCCAGCCGTCAGGCACAGTTTTTCGGCCTGGCGATGACTGACGCGATCATGCTCTCCGCGCTGTTCTATGCAGCGGGCGGGCCTTCAAGCGGTATCGGCAACCTGTTGATTGCCTCGGTGGCGATCAGCAACGTGTTGCTGCGCGGCCGTATCGGCTTGTTGATCGCTGCGGTTTCGGCCATCGGCATCATCTACCTGACGTTCTATATCAGCTTCGGCACACCCTCGGTCTCCAACGACTACGTGCAGGCTGGCTCGCTGGGCGCCTTATGCTTCGCCGCCGCCCTGCTGGTGCAGGCGCTGACAGCGCGCATGCAGGTCAGCGAGGTACTGGCCGAACAGCGCGCAGCGGATGTCGACAGCCTCGAAGCACTCAACGCACTCATTTTGCAGCGCATGCGTACCGGCATTCTAGTGCTGGACGCCAATCACCAGGTGCTGCTGGCCAACCAGAGTGCCTTGCACCTGCTGAGCCAGGAGCAACTGGTCGGCCAGATGATCGACACCTGCTCGCCGCAGCTGGTTGAACGCCTGCGCCAGTGGCTCGTCAATCCGATCATGGTGCCGCGCAGTATCACCACCGCCCCCGTCGGGCTGGTACTGCAACCGAGCTTTGCCACACTCAACCGTGGCGATCAGCGTCAGACGCTGGTTTTTCTCGAAGACCTGTCGCAGATCGCCCATCAGGCGCAGCAGCTCAAGCTCGCCGCACTGGGACGCCTGACCGCCGGGATTGCCCATGAGATACGCAACCCGCTGGGCGCCGTCAGTCATGCGGCTCAACTGCTTAATGAATCGGAAGAGCTCAGTGCAGCGGATCGACGCCTGGGGCAGATCATTCATGAGCAGTCGGGGCGCATTGATCGGGTCATCGAAAATGTCCTGCAGCTGTCGCGCAGACGCGAGGCGCAACCCGAACTGCTCGATCTGAAAACCTGGCTGGAACACTTTGTCGCTGAATTTCGCAGCTCCACAGCGCCCAATCAGGCGATTCATGTCGACATCAGCCTCGGCACGCTGACAACCCGCATGGATTCTGGACAGTTGACGCAGATCATGACCAACCTGGTGCAGAACGGCCTGCGCTACAGCGGCAAGAATCATCCGTCAGCGCAGGTCTGGCTGAAACTGCACAATGAACCGAGAAGCGATTTGCCTACGCTGGAAGTGCTGGACGATGGGCCGGGGGTCAGCGAGCAACACCTGAGCAAGATCTTCGAACCGTTTTTCACCACAGAAAGCAAAGGCACCGGCCTTGGTCTATATCTGTCACGTGAACTGTGCGAAAGCAATCAGGCGCATCTGGAATATGCGCCCCGCCCCACGGGTGGCAGCTGCCTGCGCATTACCTTCGCCCACCCGTTCAAGACGAGCTGAGCATGAGCCAACGGCAAAAAATCCTGATAGTCGATGATGAGCCGGATATCCGCGAACTCCTGGAGATCACGCTGGGACGCATGAAACTCGACACCCGCAGTGCACGTAACGTTGCCGAAGCCCATGACTGGCTGGCCCGCGAACCGTTCGACATGTGCCTGACCGACATGCGTCTGCCTGATGGTAATGGCCTTGAGCTGGTGCAACACATACAGCACGGCTACCCCCACGTGCCGGTGGCGATGATCACTGCACACGGCAATGTGGATACCGCGATCAACGCGCTGAAGGCCGGGGCTTTCGATTTTGTGACCAAGCCGGTCGACCTCGGCAGGCTGCGCGAGCTGGTCAATAGCGCGCTGAGCCTGCCCGGCGCACCACCCACGCGAAGCATCGACAACCGACTGCTGGGCGACTCGCTGGCAATGCGTACCTTGCGTAATCAGATCGGCAAGCTGGCCCGCAGCCAGGCGCCGATCTACATCAGCGGCGAGTCGGGCAGCGGCAAGGAGCTTGTAGCGCGTCTGATCCACGAGCAGGGCCCGCGCATCGACAAACCTTTCATCCCGGTGAATTGCGGCGCCATCCCTTCCGAACTCATGGAAAGCGAATTCTTCGGTCATCGCAAAGGCAGTTTCAGCGGTGCCCACGAAGACAAGCCCGGTCTGTTTCAAGCGGCGCACACCGGCACGCTGTTTCTCGATGAGGTCGCCGACCTGCCGCTGGCCATGCAGGTCAAACTGCTGCGCGCCATCCAGGAAAAATCCATTCGCAGCGTCGGCGGCCAGCAAGAGCAGATCGTCGACGTGCGCATTCTGTGCGCCACCCACAAGAACCTGAATGCAGAGGTCGCGGCAGGTCGGTTCCGGCAGGATCTGTATTACCGATTGAACGTGATCGAAGTACGCGTGCCCTCGTTGCGCGAGCGGCGTGAGGATATCGACCAACTGGCAGCCAGCGTGCTCAAGCGCCTTGCCGGGAACGGCGCACAACCCGTCGCGCGCCTGAACGCGCAGGCGCTGGAAACGCTGAAGAGCTACCGCTTCCCCGGTAACGTGCGCGAACTGGAAAACATGCTGGAGCGCGCTTACACGCTGTGCGAGAACGACGAAATCCACGCCAGCGACCTGCGCCTGACAGAGTCAGCCAGCCCTCAGGAGAGCGACGGCCCGAGCCTGGCCGACATCGACAACCTTGAAGACTACCTGGAAAGCGTCGAACGCCAGCTCATTCTGCAGGCTCTGGAAGAAACCCGCTGGAACCGCACCGCCGCAGCAGAAAGGCTCAGCTTGTCGTTCAGGTCACTGCGCTATCGCCTGAAGAAGCTGGGCCTGGATTGAATGCGTTGCGCGGCAAAAACCGTGCGACGCAGAGCGTCACGAAAGGCATTCCACTAGAGCGTGCGGAACGATAGGTGCGCGCGAGAACATCGTCGCGCCCCACGCTCCGCGTGACCGACAGGATGACTAGCCTGCGAGGTGCCCCGCCGGCGCGTAGGGTGCCGGATCGATGATCGGCTCGCGCTCCAACAGCAGGTCAGTAATCAACTGGCAGGACGCCGGCGCCAACACCAGGCCATTGCGGTAATGCCCGCAGTTGAGCCACAGGCCGTCAAAACCTTCCAAAGGTCCGATAAAGGGGATGCCCTCGGGCGAGCCAGGGCGAAGGCCTGCCCATTGGGCGACCGGCTCGGCATGGGCCAATGGCGGAAGCAATTCGACGGCCGATGCCTTCAAACTTTCCAATGCGGCCTGCGTGGTGGTTTTATCGAAACCTTCGTGCTCAAGAGTACTGCCGATCAGGATATGCCCGTCACGACGCGGGATAGCGTAGCGCCCTTTCGCCAGCACCATGCTCGACAGAAAGTCCGATGCACACTTGTAGAGAATCATCTGGCCCTTTACCGGCTCGACCGGCAGCTCCAGCCCCAGGGTCTTGAGCAACTCGCCGCTCCACGCACCCGCCGCCAGAATCACCTGATCACCGGTGATATCCCCGGCAGGTGTCTGCACACCCGAAATCCTGCTGCCTTCACGGGTAAAGCCGCTGACTTCACACTGCTCGCGAATCTCGACATTGGGCATTGCCAGCAAGGCCGCCTTGAGCGATTTGACCAGGCGGGGATTGCGTACGTTGGCCACATCGGCCATGTAGATCGCCCGCGAATAGCCCTCACCCAGCACCGGCACGGCATCATTCACCGCCGAGATATCCACGCGGTTCAACGAGCGTTTTTCACGGACCGCCCACTCAAGCGCAGGCTGCTCGTCATCAAGATCGAGCCAGTATAGGCCGGTCCTGTGTACTTCAGGGTCGATACCGGTCTGAGCCAACAAACGCTCGGCGAGGTGCGGGTAGAAGTCCTGCGACCAGTGCGCCAGCGCGGTGACCGCCGGGCTGTAGCGCCACGGGTAAAGCGGCGAAACAATCCCGCCGCCCGCCCAGGAAGATTCCTGGCCAACGCCCGAACGATCCAGCAGCACGACGCTGACCTGCTCGGACGCCAGATTGAAGGCGGTCAACAGACCTATGACGCCACCGCCGACAATGACTATTTTTTGCTTGGACATCTTGGTCTCGTGACAAGGAAACGGTTTAGCGGCCCCAGCAGTCTTTGACAGTGACACCGCTGGTTGCGCCAGTGTTGGTACGCGCCCCGGTGCTAGTGATCACGAAACTGCCACACTTGTCGCCAGCCATCAGCGTGCCTCCGATAGGGTCAGCTGTCAGGGTGAAGTCGGTAGCGTTAAGGGTTGGCGTTATCTTGTAGTACGTATTGCCTAAGCTCACGGTGGCCCCCATGTAAGTGGGCTGAGGGGCCGTTCGTGAATAAAACCGCTCCAGCGCCTGGGTCTGCTCGGACAGCAGACTGGCAATCGCCGAACGCTGAGTACGTTTCACGTACTCGGTGTAACTGGGATACGCGATGGCGGCCAGAATACCGACAATCGCCACGACGATCATGAGTTCGATCAACGTAAAGCCCCTGGATGTCGCTCGCATGATTCGTTTCCCTATTGGATTTGTCGCCACATGATGCGTTGGTTGCCAATCCCGCCCTTTTCCGGCAGGCCATCAGGCGGGGCGCCGGTGGAGTTATTGACGATCTTCACCTCGTTGCCGTCTCTCGTACCCGCGACAATAGCCGAGACGACCGGGATGCCGGTGTACCCCAGTCCCGCGACAAGCAGGTCTGATCTGTTGATAGCGCTATCGCCGTTGGTATCGAGTACCTGATAGTTAAGCATGCTGCCAGTCGCGGCATTGAGCTCGAATACACGACCGGTGCCGGTGCTCTCACAAGGGTCGGCGGAGTTCACGGAGGCTGTCGAGAAGATGATCCGCCCATGGCTGGTCTGCGCGGGGTAAATGATCCGCTCGCCCAGGTAGGGCGTCACGGCCGAGAGCGGCATGTACCAGCCTTTCTTGACTGACCAGTCCACATCGTTGGTTGTCGACGTGAAATAGGTGGTTCCGTTACTGACGACGCTGCCATTGACCGCCTGCGCCTGCAGGTTCGCCTCGACGGTACTGCCCGCCCCGGAGTCGGCATCCCATATCGCGTAAAAATCCTGAAGAGCAGTTGTCTGCTTGTCTGCGACTTCGATGAACTTGCCCGTTCCGAAATAAACGATCTTGCCGTTAAGTGGATGATCGAGCACAAAAGGCTGAACCGTTATCGGTTGGTTGGCGCCGCGCGGTGCCGTGAACAAAGGCGCGCCGCCAAAAGCCACTTTCCAGCTGGCGGCGGTGGCGCCACTCATGTCGAACTTCCAGAGCCGACCTTTCAGGTCGCCAGCGTAGGCAGCCTGAACCACGTTTTGAGCGTTGACACGCAATTTGACCGAAGAAAGCCCGTTATCGGTTTCGTTGTTAAGCAACGGCGTCTGGATCTCGGCAATGAACGCCCCGGTATTGGCATTCAGCACATAGAGCGACGCCCTGCCGGTAAAACTGCCGTAACCGTTCCCGACCACCACAATCCCGGTACCATCCGCCATCCGCGCAACATCCGGTTTGGAATAGGCGTATCCAAGGTTGTTGAATTTGTTGTTGGCATTGGACGTGTCAGGTGCCTTGACCTCCCATAACGCGCTGACGGTGTTACTCGTACCCTCGAATAGCTTGATGGCGAAGAACGCTTTGCCGCCCGACCCGGTACCGCCATAAGCGACGGTGCGCCACGCTGAACCGGCTGACAACTGCGTATCGAACACCGCAATCTGCCCATCCACGGTGAACTTGTGTACGCCGGATCCGTAATTGGCCGATGCAATGGTAGCCAGCGAAGTCAGCGCAGTGGATGGCATGTATGCGTATCGTCTTGAACCATCACTGGTATTGATGACGTTGAAAAAGCCGTCATTGGCATTGGCCAGAATGCTGGGGGTCATGCTGTTTGCCTTTGTGGCCAGATACGTGGTGTAGGTGGTGTCACCCGTCAGGTCAGAGGCGGTCTTCTGTGAAGGGAGTGCAATACCAAGCGAAGAGTTGACGATATCGCCCAGCAGCCGGGGGCGTGCCCGAAACTTCGCATTGGCGGTGCCCTTGGCCCAGGCAATAAGCTCTGCCCCGGTGGCATTGGTTGGCAACGTCGCATTCAGCGCAGTCTGTTGAGCAGGGCTAAAGTTGGCATACTCCAAGGGAATCTTCGTCGGAGTGGAAAGCGTGCTCCACGACTCGAATACCGGCGGCGTCGAGCCAGTGACGATAGCCGTGTCAGTCGTCCAGACAGGCGCGCTCAAGGCACCTGTTATCTGATCCAGATTGAAGGCTTTGATAGTGCCGTGCCAATCGGTAGGATCGTAAAGCGTCTGGTAGAACTGAGTACCCGTCTGAAGCGTCGATGAGTTTGCCGCGCCGCCTGCGCCAGAGCCGACCTTGGCGTAGATGTCGCTCAATGCGAGATCCAGCGCCGAGCTGAGCCCCGAACTGTCGTTGGCCTGAAAGTATTTGCCGTGCCCGTGGGTATCGTTGGCAGCATCGTTCAACATCTGGTTCGATGCGGTAAAGCCGATGGTGTAGGTACTCATGTTCTGTTTCACGAAACCTGCGGTATCCCAGCTTTTGCCAGTCAGATCGCCACCCGTCGTCACGGCATCCCGGCGCAGGTCAATGTCATAGGCGAACTTGGCAAGATCGTCCAGATACAGCGTATCTCCCTCACCATCGCCAGACAGGTTGGCACCGTCATTGGCTGCGTTCAAATCCCAGTTGGGTAGCGAGCGAGTGGTGTCCAGAACATCGTCAGGGTCGTTGGTCGGGAACGTCCGGTCATAGGTCGGCAAGCCATCGGTTATAACGACACCGTAGTTTTTCTGGCAGCGGTACTGGATCGGGCTCACATAGGTCGATCCGCTTTGATAGAACGGCGTCATTCCCCGAAAGTAGCGGGTGATCTCATAGTAAGTTTCAGCCAGCGGAGTGTTGGCTGACGGCGTCAGGTTGCTGATAGCTGTTTTGAGGTCGGTGATGTTTTGAGTAGCCTTCTGTTGAGAGACACCCGTAGGTTGATAGGTACTGATCGCTACCGGCGACAGGTCCGAAACAACCCTGGCTATCTTGCCTCCGGGCCCTAAATCAAAATTGTTTGGATCATTGAACGTGGCAAGACCGATTCTGAGCGAGGTGTTGTTGGTCACCAGATTGGTCGCCACGGTTTTCGCGACGTTCATTCGGTAATCGTTGGGGATCACGCCATTGGTGTAGTCGCGTACACCAAAGAAATTAGGAGGGACCAGATCAATGAGGTAGGACAGGTAATCAGCGGTATATCGCGTCAGCCCGTTCCCGGCCGGATCGGGCAGGTTAAGGCAATACTGAGTGTTATTGCGAAAAACCGGACGCCCGCCAAATGGACACATCAGTGACAGGGTGAAAATACTGTAGGCATTAATATCGCCCACCGACAGAGTATCGTCATCCGAAAGCGTCGTTATGAACGGGCATACAACAGTGATTACGCCACTGAGACACTGAGTCGAGTAGTAGCTGATGTTAGGACGATTGACCGAGGCATCAAACCCCGAATCCCAGATGATGTTGTACATACTGCCCGAGTTGTCGACGAGCAACATAAGGTTGGGCGGCACCGCCGGAGAGCTCAACAAGGGCACTTGCGCTGGCGTGAAGGCATAAACGGGGCTTGCCAGATAAAACGCCAACAGCGCGCCATAGAGGTATTTCAAGCCACCACGAAGCGCCTTAGCAGTTGGCATAAATACTCTCCAGCACTGTTCGTGAGGTGCCTTGAATGGCGATGGCTGTTACCCGATACATCGTTACCGAGCCCGTGCAATTTGCAGGACGTTTTATGGGCGTAGGCGTTGTACCCAGATTCTGGATGCCGAACAACGCATTGGCAGTCCCGATCCAGGTCACTCCGGAAGTGCCCAATCCCGGCCTGACTACGGTCGTTGAATCCGACGGCGGGGCGCAGGCAGCCGGTGGCGTACAGGGAACCATTGAAAACCCGGACTCCATGATCTTAGACTCGCCCAGACGCAACTGTGCCTCGGCTGCCTGAAACGACACATTACGAACCACGACACTGCCCGCCATCTTTTCCTGCAGCGTAGCGTTCTGCATGGAAGAGATACCCAGCAGCGTCAGCAGCAGCAGAAATACCAGACTGACCAGCAACACCATGCCGCGCTGTCGCGCAGGGAAAGTCTGTATCGAATTGAATCGCACGATCTTGTTCATGCCAGGCCCGTTCAAAAGCGGTTACGCAGGTAAGCAACAACGTTGTACTGCTGAGGCTTGACGATGCCGTTCTGTCCATCCTGCAGCGTCAGGCTGATACGCACACTGCGTACAGCGTCGGCGTTGGCCTTGGTAACAGCCGTGGTATAGGACATCGGATTACCCGTCATGCCGAAAGAAACACTGAAGTCCGCGACGTTCTGCAACAGCGGCTGCGGAGTGCCGTCCGTGCCATATTTTATGGTCAAGTCTGTTCCGCTGAGCGTGTAGACCAACTGCCGCAACGGAAAGGCCGTCTCCCCCGTAGCCGGCGTTCGAGCATTGGCGTAGAGCTGTGTCGTAGTCTGACAGTTTGAAACAATGGTCCAGGTGGGCGAACTGCCTGTGGTACCCACGTCGGCGGTCACCAGCGTCAGCGTCCTGCTCGGATTATCCCAGAGAATTGGAGTATCCAGTGCGATCGGCCACGGGATAGCAGGAGATACAGGCGTGTAGTTACTGAAGCTCAGGCAGCCATACATGCCGGTCATCCTGATTTCCTGCATCAGCTTGCTCAGCAGGAAACGCGCATCCTCCTGCATCCGCGCTGCGGCATTCTGGCTTTGGTAGGTGCCTCTGGCCGCCGTGAATATCTGCACGATACCTAGGCTGACCACCAGCCCCAGGACCAGCGCCACCATGATTTCGACCAGGCCGAAGCCTCTGGAAAGCTTTCTCATGGGTTGACCCCGATCCGGGAGACCAGTTGAAAGCTCCGAGGTACCGGAGTTGCCGCAGGGCTCCCTGTTGCCTGATTGCTCGCACCCGCAGCGCGGTTATCGCTCCAGCCAATGATGATGGTCACTTCCGGAGCATTACTGACAGTGATGCTGCCCGTGCCGCTCTGGCCTGCAAAGTTGATGATGTTGCTTCTGAAATCAGACAGATCCTGCGCTCTGGCATCGTTCGGGTTGGCCGCAGGTGCCGCATCCAGATTCGCCAAGGCATAAGTCGCCAGTACATTGGTCGACCCATTGGCACTGGCATTACCATCAACATTGGCGCGGATACGATCCATCATGTCGTAGGCAATGAAGCTCGCCTGGCTGGTCATCGCTGAGCTGTCGGTGTACTTGAGCGCGTTGAGCTGAATAGCCGCAGCGCCCAGCAGGCCGATGGCCAGAATCAATACCGAGACCAGCACCTCGATCAAGGTCATGCCGGTCTGGCGATATCGGGTTTCACCAGCCATCAGCAGCCTCCACCCAGGGTGATCCGACCGGTCAGACAGACCTTTATGGTCTTGATAATAGTGCCTCGGGTGTAGCTCATGGTCACCGCCGCAGCCGGGGCAATGAGCGCGCCCAGGTTGTTGAAATCAATTGCCGTGGCATTGTTATCGGCCACCAGCGTGGCACCGCTGCTCATGGCGGCTACTTTTCGCAACGCCGTGGGTGTCGCCTGAGTATCGGAAACCAGATACACCTGCAATTCGTTGGTCCACGCCGTCCCGCTGGTCGGCGCTATACGCACCGCCACTCCCCTGTTTATCGCCTCGAGTCGCGCATAGTTGAGCGCCCGCTGCAAATCGCTGAGCTCGGTATCGGCCTTGTTGCTCTGGATGGAGCTGGTGAAATTCGGGATAGCGATAGCCGCCAGGATGCCCACCAGGGACACAGTGACTAACAATTCGATCAGGCTGAATCCCTTGGCTATATGACGCATTGAGTGTCTCCTAGACGTTACGACTATAAGGCAGCAACGCCGCTGGAAAATCCATAGCGGGACGTACGGTTGTTTTGCGACGACGAACGCCCGCAGTGTGTTGAAACGGCGGTTTCCAGGGAGGAAAGCATATGAAGCATGCAGGATTCACACTGATCGAATTATTGATCGTCGTTGCACTGGTGGCCATCCTGGCTAACGTAGCAACCCCTTCTTTCAAGGAACTCATCGATTCCAGCCGCGGCCTTGCAACCGCCCGGGAGCTGGCCAGCGGCATTCGCTCGGCGAGAGCGGCCGCAATCACACGCAATCAGATCGTTACGCTTCATGCCATCGAGAACGACTGGAGCAACGGCTGGCGGATCATACTCGACGCGGATGGCAAAGGTCCCGACGAAAACGATCCGGTGCTGATAGAACGCGCCAATAGCGGCACAGCGCGAGTGGTCGATAACCGCAAGCGTGTGGAGGAGATCAGTTTCAATGGTTTGGGCACGTTGCGGCGCAGGACCGCCAGGACGTTGCACGTATGTGCCGCAGATCAGCCGGTGAGCAACTATCGAGTGATAGTCGCACCGGCCGGGCGCGTGAGGGTCGAGGACACGAAAATCGATGCAGCGCTGTGTGGCTGAATAGCCTCAGAGCAGCGACTTGACGCGCAATTCCTTGGGCATCGAGAAGGTGATGTTCTCCTCGCGGCCGGCAAGCTCATCAGCACCGGTCGCGCCCCAGGCCTGCAATTGCTGGATCACGCCACGCACCAGCACTTCGGGGGCCGAAGCGCCCGCAGTGATGCCGATACGCTCTACCCCGTCGAACCAGCCTTGTTGCATGTCTTCGGCGCCGTCGATGAGGTACGCCGGAGTCGCCATGCGCTCGGCCAGCTCACGCAAGCGATTGGAGTTGGAGCTGTTCGGGCTGCCCACCACCAACACCACATCGCACTCATCGGCCAGTTGCTTGACTGCGTCCTGACGGTTTTGCGTGGCGTAGCAGATGTCGTCCTTGCGCGGCCCGCCAATGGCCGGGAAGCGCGTGCGCAAGGCATCGATCACCCGGCTGGTGTCATCCATGGACAAGGTGGTCTGGGTGACGAAGGCCAGGGCTTCAGGGTTGCGCACCTGCAGGCTGGCAACATCCTCTTCGTCCTCGACCAGATAGATCGCACCGCCGTTGGCGGCGTCGTACTGGCCCATGGTGCCTTCGACTTCCGGGTGACCGGCGTGGCCGATCAGGATGCACTCGCGTCCATCGCGGCTGTAACGGGCGACCTCGATATGCACCTTGGTCACCAGCGGACAGGTAGCATCGAACACTTTCAGACCACGGCCTGCCGCCTCGGTACGCACAGCCTGGGAAACACCGTGGGCGCTGAAGATAACGATGACGTCATCCGGCACCTGATCCAGCTCTTCAACGAAGATCGCACCGCGAGAGCGCAGGTCTTCGACGACAAATTTGTTGTGAACGACTTCATGGCGCACATAAATCGGCGGACCAAACACTTCCAGAGCGCGATTGACGATTTCGATCGCGCGGTCCACTCCGGCACAAAAGCCGCGGGGGTTGGCGAGTTTGATTTGCATGCGGTGCCTCATGATTGGTACGGGGTAGCCCGGCCTGGGCCGGGCTTGACGGCGAAGGTCAGGAAGCCAGAATCGCCTTCACTTCGAAGATTTCCACTTCAAAGCTCAGAGTCTTGCCTGCCAGCGGGTGATTGAAGTCGATGGTGACCTGCTCGTCATCGAACGCTTTCACCACGCCGGGCAACTCGGTATTGGCGGCGTCATTGAAGATCACCAGCAACCCTTCGGACAGTTCCATGCCCACGAACTGCGAGCGTGGCATGATCTGCACGTTTTGTGGGTTGGGCTGACCAAAGGCGTTTTCCGGCAGAATCTCGACGGTCTTTTTATCGCCCGCCTTGAAACCGAAAATCGCCATTTCAAAGCCGGGCAGCAGGTTGCCGTCACCGACCTTGAACGTGGCCGGAGCCTTTTCGAAGGTGCTGTCGACGGTATCGCCGTTTTCCAGACGCAGGGCGAAGTGCAGAGTGACCTGCGTATTCTGACCGATGCGCAGCTCGTCAGACGAGCCTTGAGTCGAAGATTGCTCAGTCATTGACGGTCTCTCCGGTTTTCTTGCTCTTGAACATGTCCAGCGCCAGCATGATTGCGCCGACGGTGATCGCACTGTCGGCAACGTTGAACGCCGGGAAGTACCAGCGGTTCTGCCAGTGAACCAGAATGAAGTCGATCACGTGGCCCAACACGATACGGTCGTAGAGGTTGCCCAATGCGCCGCCCAATACCAGCGCCAGTGCAACGGCCAGCCACGTGTCGTCACGCCCCAGACGCTTGAGCCAGACGACCAGCACAGCGCTGACCACCACTGCGATCAGGGCGAACAACCAGCGCTGCCAACCTGCACCGTCAGCCAGAAAACTGAAGGCGGCACCGGTGTTGTAGGCCAGGGTCCAGCTGAACAGGTCGGGAATCACGATGATCTGCTGGTACAGGGTCAACGCGTTCTCGAAGTAATACTTGCTGGCCTGGTCAATGACCAGAACCAGCACGCTCAACCACAGCCAGGCCAGGCGGCCGAACGAGGCGTTAGGCATAGTGACGGACCTCGCCTGCACCGCTGATGTTGTCTACGCAACGGCCGCAGATTTCCGGATGCTCGGGATTCACCCCTACATCCTCGCGGTGATGCCAGCAACGGGCGCACTTGGCGTGACTGGACTTGAGCACTTTCAGCTTCAGACCGGCAACTTCGGTGACCACGGCATCGGCTGGCGCGGATGCGAACGGTGCCACACTGGCTGTCGAGGTGATCAGCACGAAGCGCAGCTCGTTGCTCAGCTTCGACAGGTCAGCCACCAGCGACTCCTCGGCATACAGGGTCACTTCGGCCTGCAGGTTGCCGCCAATGGCCTTGGCAGCGCGCAGGTTTTCCATTTCCTTGTTGACCGAGGTCTTCACCGCCATGATCCGCTCCCAGTAGGCGCGATCCATGTCGAAGTCGGCCGGCATTTCGGTCAGGCCTTCGTACCAGGTGTTGAGCATCACCGATTCATTGCGCTCGCCGGGCAGGAACTGCCACAGCTCGTCGGCGGTGAACGCCAGGATCGGCGCGATCCAGCGCACCAGCGCTTCGGAGATGTGGAACAGTGCCGTCTGGCACGAACGACGCGCAGTGCTGTTGGCCGCCGTGGTGTACTGACGATCCTTGATGATGTCGAGGTAGAAACCACCCAGCTCCTGCACGCAGAAGTTATGGATCTTCGAGTACACGTTCCAGAAACGGTATTCGCCGTAATGCTCTTGCAGCTCGCGTTGCAGCAGCAGCGTACGATCCACGGCCCAACGGTCCAGCGCGAGCATTTCCTCGGCGGGCAGGATGTCGGTCGCCGGGTTGAAGCCTGTCAGGTTGGAGAGCAGGAAGCGTGCAGTGTTGCGGATACGACGGTAGGCGTCGGCGCTGCGCTGCAGGATCTGGTCGGACACCGCCATCTCGCCGGAATAATCGGTCGCCGATACCCACAGGCGCATGATGTCGGCACCCAGCGAATCGTTGACCTTCTGCGGCGCTACCACGTTGTTCAGCGATTTGGACATCTTGCGGCCGTTCTCGTCGACCACGAACCCGTGGGTCAGCAGCTCGCGATACGGTGCGTGATCGTCCAGCATGCAGCCGGTCAGCAGTGAGGAGTGGAACCAGCCGCGATGCTGGTCCGAGCCTTCAAGGTACAGGTCGGCACGCGGACCGCTTTCATGGCCCATCGGGTGCGAACCGCGCAGCACATGCCAGTGCGTGGTGCCCGAATCGAACCAGACGTCCAGGGTGTCGGAGATCTTGTCGTACTTGCCGGCTTCGTCACCGAGCAACTCGCTGGCGTCGAGTTTGAACCAGGCCTCGATGCCCTCTTTCTCGACACGCTGCGCCACTTCTTCCATCAGCTCGACGGTACGTGGGTGCAGGTCGCCGCTTTCCTTGTGCAGGAAGAACGGAATCGGCACGCCCCAGTTGCGCTGACGCGAGATGCACCAGTCAGGACGGTTGGCGATCATCGAGTGCAGGCGCGCCTGCCCCCATGCCGGAACGAATTCAGTGTCTTCGATGGCCTTGACCGCACGCTTGCGCAGGGTGTCGCCGCTCTCAGGCTGCTTGTCCATGCCCACGAACCACTGCGCGGTCGCGCGGTAGATCAAGGGCGACTTGTGGCGCCAGCAGTGCATGTAGCTGTGGCTGATGGTTTCGGTGTCCATCAGGCTGCCGACTTCGACCAGCTTGTCGATGATGTTCTGGTTGGCCTTGAAGACGAACTGGCCACCGAAGAACTCCAGCGACTCGACGTACACACCGTTGCTCTGCACCGGGCTGATGATGTCGTCGTTGGTCAGGCCATATTGTTTGCAGATATTGAAGTCGTCTACGCCATAGGCAGGCGAGCAGTGAACGATACCCGTGCCGGCACTCAGCTCGACGTAGTCAGCCAGGTAGACTGGCGACAGGCGGTCGTAGAACGGATGGCGGAAGTTGATCAGCTCAAGCGCCTGACCGGTGGTGGTCGCGATGACGGTACCTTCCAGCTTGTAACGGGCCAGGCAGCTTTCGACCAGTTCGGCAGCCAGCACCAGCAGTTTGTCGCCGACATGGACCAGTGCGTATTCGAATTCCGGATGGACATTCAGCGCCTGGTTGGCCGGGATCGTCCACGGTGTGGTAGTCCAGATCACGATGGACGCAGGCTTGCCCAGCGACGGCACGCCGAAAGCGGCGGCCAGTTTCGCTTCGTCAGCGATCGGGAACGCAACGTCGATGGTCGAGGACTTCTTGTCCTGATACTCGACTTCGGCTTCAGCCAGTGCCGAGCCGCAATCGAAACACCAGTTGACCGGTTTTAGGCCCTTGAAGACGAAACCGCCCTTGACCATCTCGGCCAGCGCGCGGATTTCTCCGGCTTCGTTGGCGAAGTTCATGGTCAGGTACGGATTGCTCCAGTCGCCCAGCACGCCCAGACGGATGAATTCGGACTTCTGGCCTTCGATCTGCTCGGACGCATAAGCGCGGCACAGCTCACGCGTACGGTCTGCGGAGAGGTTCTTGCCGTGGGTCACTTCGACCTTGTGCTCGATCGGCAGACCATGGCAATCCCAACCCGGCACATACGGGGCATCGAAGCCCGCCAGGGTCTTGGAACGCAGGATCATGTCCTTGAGAATCTTGTTGACCGCATGACCGATGTGAATATTGCCGTTGGCGTACGGAGGACCGTCGTGCAGGACGAACTTGGGACGATCCTTGCCAATCTCGCGCAGCTTCTGGTACAGGCCAATGCTGTCCCAGCGCTGCAGAGTTTGCGGCTCGCGCTGGGGCAGGCCGGCCTTCATAGGGAAGGCGGTGTCCGGAAGGTTTAGCGTGGCTTTATAGTCAGTCATTTCAGGCTCTTGTTTAGCGGTTAGCCATGCCAATGGGCACGGGCGGCGGCGACGTCCGCATTGATCGCCGTCTTGAGCGCCTCCAGTGAGGCGAAACGCTGCTCATCACGCAGCTTGTGGTGGAAAGCCACCGTCAAACGCCGGTCATAAAGATCGCCGGCAAAATCCAGAAGATGCACTTCAAGGTGGGCACTGCCATCACCCGTTACCGTCGGGCGCACGCCGATGTTGGCGACCCCCGGCCAGGCTTTGCCATCAATCTCCGTGCTGACCAGATAGACCCCGCTCAGCGGCACACGACGACGCTTGAGTTGCACGTTGGCGGTGGGCGTACCCAACTGACGTGCCAGCTTCTGGCCGTGCAACACCCGCCCGGCTATCTGGAACGGACGACCGAGCATGCGCTCGGCCAGGGCAAAGTCCGACGCAGCCAGAGCCTTGCGCACCTTGGTACTGCTGACCCGGATGCCATCTATTTCAACGGTCTGCGCCGCTTCTACGGTAAAACCATACGTTGTGCCGGCCTGTTGCAGGAAGTCGAAGTCACCGACCCGGTCGAAGCCGAAGCGAAAGTCGTCTCCCACTTCGAGGTGTTGAACACCCAGGCCGTCGATCAGCACGGTTTCGACGAAACTCGCCGCGCTGAGCTTGCACAGACGCTGATTGAAGGACAGGCAAAGTACCCGGTCAACGCCTTCGGCACTCAGCAGCTCGAGCTTGTCACGCAGACGGGCCAGACGGGCCGGCGCCGTTTCGGGCGCAAAGAACTCACGCGGCTGCGGTTCGAAGATCACCACACAGCTGGGCACACCCAATTCGACGGCACGCTCGCGCAGACGCGCCAGGATAGCCTGGTGGCCGCGATGAACGCCGTCGAAATTGCCAATCGTGGCGACGCAGCCCCGATGTTCGGGGCGCAGGTTGTGAAGGCCTCTAACCAGCTGCATAACGCACTTCTTGCTCATAAAGTGGCCGATTATAACCACACACGGCCGTGGACGACAGGCAACACACCAAGACCGGATGAAGGTTCTCGGCGTGTGGCGACAAAAACCGAAGGTCAACCCCTGCGACGCGCCCTACATAATGGCTTTGCGGGCGAAATCCCTGAGGCGGAAGCCTAATAAAAGAAGCATGGCGAAATAGGTCACGACGCCGGCGGCAACCAGCGCACCCAGACGCAGAAAACGCTCCAGCATGTGACCTTCGTCCCACGCCGGCATGACATGCATGAGCCCCAGCAGCACCGCCGACATCACCGCGACGGCAATCACCAGCTTGAACAGGAACTTCATCCAGCCAGGCTGCGGCTGAAACAGATCCTGCTTGCGCAACTGCCAGAACAGCAACCCGGCATTGATGCACGCCCCCACACTGATCGCCAGCGCCAGACCCGCATGCTGCAAGGGCACGATAAAGGCCAGGTTGAGCAATTGAGTCACTATGAGGGTGAAGATCGCGATTTTCACCGGGGTGCGGATATTTTGTTGAGCATAAAAGCCGGGGGCCAGCACCTTGATCAGGATGATCCCCAGCAACCCGACCGAATAGGCGACCAGCGCACGTTGGGTCATGGCTGCGTCGAGCGCGTCGAATTTACCATACTGAAACAACGAAACGGTCAACGGTTCGGCAAGCAGCCCCAGCGCCAGAGTGCAAGGCAGAACCAGCACGAAACACAGTCGCAGACCCCAGTCGAGAATTCGCGAATATTCCTGGCGATCCCGCTGCGCGTAAGTTTTGGACAGTATCGGCAGCAGAATCGTACCCAGCGCCACACCCAGCACGCCGGAAGGCAGCTCCATCAGGCGGTCGGCGTAGTACATCCATGACACCGAACCGGCGACGAGGAACGAGGCAAAGATCGTGTTGATGATCAGAGAAATCTGACTGACAGAAACGCCAAGGATGGCGGGCAGCATCTGCTTCATTACCCGCCAGACCCCGGTGTCGCGCAGATTCAGGCGCGGCAGCACCAGCATGCCGATCTTTTTCAGGTGCGGCAGTTGGTAAAGCAGCTGCAGCAGACCGCCCACCAGAACCGCCCAGCCCAGCGCCATCACTGGTGGATCGAAGTACGGCGTCAGGAACAGCGCGAAGAAAATCATGCTGACGTTGAGCAGCGTGGGCACGAACGCCGGCACTGAAAAACGGTTCCAGGTGTTGAGGATCGCACCGGCCATAGAGGACAGGGAGATCAGCAATATATAAGGAAAGGTCACCCGCAGCAGATCCGAGGTGAGGGCGAATTTCTCCGGGGTGTCGACAAAGCCGGGCGCGGTGGCCCAGATAACCCAGGGCGCAAAGATCACCCCGAGCAGCGTCACCAGCGCCAGCGCCAGGGTCAGCAATCCGGTGACATAGGAAATGAATGTGCGCGTCGCCTCCTCCCCCTGCTGGCTCTTGTATTCGGCCAGGATCGGCACGAATGCCTGGGAAAAGGCGCCCTCGGCGAAAATTCGGCGCAGCAGATTGGGCAGCTTGAAGGCGATGAAGAACGCATCCGTGGCCATTCCGGCACCGAAAGTGCGCGCGATGATGGTGTCGCGTACAAAGCCCAAAACCCGGGAAACCATGGTGATAGAGCTGACGGCGGCGAGTGACTTGAGTAGATTCATTGAAAGAGTTGTGCGCCTCGGCAAAGGATGGGCGATAAAGCCAGCCATTTATGCAATACTTCGCGCCGCAAAAACGCCCGAAGCAAAGGCCGCGAGTTTACAGGTCACAGGCCGGAAATAAATCCTCCAGTCAAATGTCGCAACCACTCAGCGGAACACCTTAACTGCCCTTGACAAGACTTCAACTCATCGGCATGATTCGCGGCCTATTTTGTTTGCTATTTCACAAAGTCTTTCGAGGAGCTCGACGGTGGCCAACACACCTTCCGCCAAAAAACGTGCAAAACAGGCTGAGAAGCGTCGCAGCCACAACGCCAGCCTGCGTTCCATGGTTCGTACCTACATCAAGAATGTAGTTAAAGCCATCGACGCAAAAGACGCAGAAAAAGCGCAAGCCGCTTATGTTCTGGCTGTTCCTGTTATCGACCGTATGGCCGATAAAGGCATCATCCACAAGAACAAGGCTGCTCGCCATAAAGGTCGCCTGAACGGTCACATCAAGGCTCTGAGCCTTGCTGCTGCAGCCTAAGCGACCCGCTTGTTAAAAAACCGACCTCAGGGTCGGTTTTTTATTGCCTGCTGGAAATTAGCGGGAAACATCAACGTGCAGCGCGGCGCAGAGCTGTGACGCAGAGCGTCACGAAGGGCATTCCCACGCTGGAGTGAGGAACGATAGGCCTGTAACTATCCTGCTACAGACTCAAGGCGCGGGCGCGGTTGTCCATGGCAGGATCGGAATGGCGGTCACGGCATTCTGCGGGCTGCCTTCGATGACCCGGTCGCTGTAGACCAGGTACACCAATGCATTGCGCTTCTTGTCGAAGAAACGCACCACCTGCATGGTCTTGAAAACCAGCGAGGTACGCTCCTTGAATACCTCGTCGCCATCCTTGAGGGTTTCCTTGAAACGGATCGGCCCGACTTGACGACAGGCGATGGACGCCTCGGCACGGTCCTCGGCCAATCCCAGACCACCCCTCACGCCGCCCGTCTTGGCGCGTGACAGGTAGCACGTCACACCGTCCACCTTGGGATCGTCAAACGCCTCGACCACAATTCGATCGTTAGGCCCGACCATCTTGAACACGGTCGACACCTGACCGATCTCTTCGGCCGAGACCAGCACCGGCATCAGCAACGCAGCGGCCAACAAACCTTTCATGAAGCGCATCAAATAGTCCTTTTTTGCAGTCTTGAGTCAGACGAGGATCAGGTTATCCCGATGAATCAGCTCAGGCTCGGCCATATAGCCCAGCTCACGCACGATGGATTCGGAAGAGTGACCAATGATTTTCTGGGCTTCGATGGCACTGTAGTTACTCAGCCCGCGAGCGATCTCGCGACCGTCCGGGGCGACGCATACCACCATCTCGCCACGCCGGAAGCTGCCCTGGACCAGCTTGACGCCTACCGGCAGCAGGCTTTTCTGATCCCTGGCCAGCGCCGCAACCGCGCCATCATCCAGCACCAGCGTACCGCGGGTCTGCAGATGCCCTGCCAGCCACTGCTTGCGCGCTGCGAGCATGCCACGCTCAGGGGACAGCAGCGTGCCCAACCGCTCACCACCCTTGAGCCGCGCCAGAACGCGCTCGATGCGCCCGCCCACGATAACGGTATGCGCACCGGAACGCGCCGCCAGACGCGCTGCACGCAACTTGGTCTGCATGCCGCCACGCCCCAGCGCACCGCCCGTACCACCGGCCACTGCATCCAGCGCCGGATCATCGGCACGCGCTTCGTAAATCAGCTGCGCCTCCGGGTTGTTGCGCGGATCGGCGTCGAACATGCCGTCACGGTCGGTCAGGATGACCAGCAGATCAGCCTCGACCAGATTGGCAACCAGCGCCGCCAGCGTGTCGTTATCGCCGAAACGAATTTCGTCGGTAACCACTGTGTCGTTTTCGTTGATGACTGGCACAACCCCAAGCTCGACCAGTGTGCGCAGGGTGCTGCGGGCATTCAGGTAGCGTTTGCGGTCCGACAGGTCGTCGTGGGTCAGAAGGATCTGCGCGGTATGCCGGCCATGCTCGGCAAAGCTCGATTCCCACGCCTGTACCAAGCCCATCTGACCAATCGCCGCAGCAGCCTGAAGCTCGTGCATGGCACTGGGTCGTGCCGTCCAGCCAAGACGGCTCATGCCGGCAGCCACCGCCCCGGAAGACACCAGTACCAGCTCGACACCTGCCTCGTGCAGCGCCACCATCTGCTCCACCCAAACACCCATGGCGTTGCGATCCAGGCCCTTGCCATCAGCCGTCAGCAAGGCACTGCCAATCTTCACAACCCAGCGCTGGGCGCCCGTCACTTTGCTGCGCATCTTCTTCCAACCCTAGCCAGAGATTTTCAAATTCGGGATACAAAAACGCCGCTAACAATCGTAGCGGCGTTCAAGTTTACTTCAAGCGATCAGTCACGGACGTAAATGATTTCCGGACCGTCTTCATCGTCCACATCTTCTTCATCCCAGTCATCGTCACCGATGTCATGCACGCTCTTCACGCCGCTGCGACGCAGGGCACGCTGATCGTCCAGCGCCTGCAACTGGGCACGGGCCTCATCTTCGATGCGCTGATCGAGCTCGGCCAGCTCTTCGGCGTAACCAGGCTCTTCGGCGATACGCTGGCTGCGCTCTTCGAGGTAACGCATGATGTCGCGAGTCAGCTGCTCGGTGCCTTCTTTGGCAATGGCAGAGATCACGTACACAGGGCCGGTCCACTCCAGACGATCGACGATCTCCTGCTTGCGCGCCTCCTGCTCCTCTTCGAGAATCTGATCGCACTTGTTCAGCACCAGCCAGCGATCACGCTCGGCCAGCGACGGGCTGAATTTCTCCAGTTCGTTGACGATCACTTCGGCCGCATCCGGAGCACTGCTTTCATCCAGCGGCGCCATATCGACGAGGTGCAGCAACAGACGGGTACGCGCCAAGTGCTTGAGGAAGCGAATCCCCAGGCCCGCGCCGTCGGATGCACCCTCGATCAGACCTGGAATGTCGGCAACCACAAAGCTTTTCCAGCGATCGACACTGACCACGCCCAGGTTTGGCACCAGCGTGGTGAACGGATAGTCGGCAACCTTTGGCTTGGCCGCAGACACCGAACGGATGAAGGTGCTCTTGCCGGCATTCGGCAGGCCCAGCAGACCGACGTCAGCCAGGACTTTCAGCTCGAGCTTGAGATCACGTTGATCACCGGGCTTGCCCGGCGTGGTCTGGCGCGGAGCGCGGTTGGTACTGGACTTGAATCGGGTGTTACCCAGACCGTGCCAGCCGCCCTGGGCAACCATCAAGCGCTGACCATCTTTGGTCAGGTCACCGATGATTTCCTGAGTGGTGGCGTCGATGATGGTGGTCCCGACCGGCACACGCAGTACCAGCTCTTCGCCCTTGCGACCGGTACAGTCGGCGCTGCCACCGTTGGAGCCGCGCTCGGCGTCGAAGTGACGGGTGTAACGGTAATCAACCAGCGTGTTCAGGTTGACGTCGGCGACCATGAAGATCGAGCCGCCATCACCACCATCACCACCGTTGGGACCACCGTTCTCAATGAATTTTTCGCGGCGGAAGCTCATGCAACCGTTGCCGCCGTCACCGGCTTTTACTCGAATGGATACTTCATCTACAAATTTCATAACGCACGCCTCCCGCCACAGGGACGAGCAGAACCACATAAATTACATAAGACTCTTGCAAAAATGAGCGTTGCGATACCGATCAGAAACCAGCGACCCCATGGGTCAACATCACAACAGCCCGCACAAACAGTTTTGCAAGAGACTCACCTGCCTCTCTACCTCTACAAACAAAAAAGCCCCGTCGCAAGACAGGGCTCTTAAGCTACTGCGTGATTACGCTGCGGAGACTTCAGTCTTCGGAACGATGCTCACGTAGCGGCGACCGAAGGCGCCCTTGACCTGAAACTTGATCACGCCTTCCACTTTCGCGAACAGGGTGTGATCTTTACCCATGCCAACGCCGTAGCCAGCGTGGAATTGGGTGCCGCGCTGACGCACGATGATGTTGCCAGGGATGATAGCCTGGCCGCCATACATCTTCACGCCAAGGCGTTTGGCTTCTGAGTCGCGCCCGTTACGGGTACTACCACCAGCTTTTTTGTGAGCCATGAGTCAATTCTCCAGTTGAGGATTAGGCTGAATTAAGCCTGAATACCTGTAATTTTGATCTCGGTGTACCACTGGCGGTGGCCCATACGCTTCATGTGGTGCTTACGACGACGGAACTTGATGATACGAACCTTATCGTGACGACCTTGCGAAACCACTTCAGCCACAACGGTAGCGCCAGCAACAACGGGAGCACCGATATTGACGTCGTCGCCATTGCCAACCAGCAGAACGCGGTCAAACGTGACGGATTCGCCAGTAGCGATTTCCAGTTTTTCAATTTTCAGGTATTCACCTGGGGCGACTTTGTACTGCTTGCCACCGGTAACAATTACTGCGTACATGGTATTTCTCCGAAAATCCTGCTCACCCAGCTCTTTATAAGAAGAGTATCGGCTGGCATGGCTGCATGGGGCTGGAACGGCCCGTTTGCATTGCGTAAGGCAGGTGCTGCCCAGGAAAGTTAGGGTGCGCGATTGTACGCAAGGCATTCGCGTGTTGCAAGAGGCGGCTCGTCATACCTTGACACGCTCTACCCCGCGACCTAGCATGCGGCGCAACCTATCCGGAGCACCTGTCGCTGATGCAACCCCAAGCCTTCTACCGCGCGGTGGCGGACGACTTTAGTGCCGTTGACCTTATCATCAAAAAGCAACTGACGTCGCGCGTACCGCTGGTCTCGAAAATCGGTGATTACATCACGTCGGCAGGTGGCAAGCGCCTGCGCCCGTTGCTGGTGCTGCTGTGCGGCAAGGCACTGGGTCGCGAAGGCGATGATGTTCGCCTGCTCGCCGCCACTATCGAATTCCTGCACACCGCCACGCTGCTGCATGACGACGTTGTCGACATGTCCGGCATGCGTCGCGGTCGTTCCACCGCCAACGCGCTCTGGGGCAATGCGCCCAGCGTATTGGTGGGCGACTTCCTTTATTCGCGCTCGTTCGAAATGATGGTCGAACTGGGCTCGATGGAGGTCATGAAGATTCTGTCCAAGGCAACCCGCATCATCGCCGAAGGCGAAGTGCTGCAGCTCTCGAAGATTCGTGACGCCAGCACCACCGAAGAAACCTACATGGAAGTGATTCGCGGCAAGACAGCCATGCTGTTCGAAGCCTCGACCCACAGCGCCGCGGCCCTGTGCAACGCCCCCCAGGAACAGAGCGAAGCACTGCGCACGTTCGGCGACCATCTGGGTGTGGCCTTCCAGTTGGTGGATGACCTGCTGGACTACCGGGGCGATGCCGAGACGCTGGGCAAGAACGTCGGTGACGACCTCGCCGAAGGCAAGCCGACCCTGCCGCTGATCTACACCATGCGCGAAGGCAGCCCGGAACAGGCCGCACTGGTTCGTCAGGCGATCCAGAAAGGTGGTCTGGAAGATCTGGAAAGCATCCGCAACGCAGTAGAAAGCGCCGGCGCCCTCGATTACACCGCACAGCTCGCCCGCGACTACGCGGCCCGCGCCATTGCCTGCCTGGACGCGCTGCCGCCCAGCGAGTACCGCGACGCACTGGTCGAACTGAGCGAGTTTGCAGTCGCCCGTACGCACTGATATTCGTAGCAGTCAAAAGCCCGTCCAGCGACGGGCTCGGCAAATGGCAGTCAGCGCGTAACCCTTCATCCTCTCCTGCATGAAATCCGGAAAACACTGAATCCTCAGTGAAATCCGCGTATGCCCGCGATACAGCGCATGACTCATCAGCCTTTTATCAGCAGGTGCAGCCCCAGCAAGCCCATGCCGATAAAGAACACACGCTTGAACAGCACTGCGCTGATTCGCTGGCGCAGCCATTGCCCCAACAGCATGCCCAACAGGGCCGGAATCAGCGCCAGCGTGGATGCGCCCAGCTCTGCGCCGCCCAGTGCGCCGTTCCACGACAGACCCGCCGCCAGCGCCAGCGTCGAGACGGTGAAGGACAACCCTAGCGCCTGGACCAGTTGGTCGCGCTCAAGCCCCAGCGCCTGCAGATAAGGCACCAAGGGAATCACGAACACCCCGGTGGCCGACGCGATCACCCCGGTGATCAAACCGCACAGCGGGCCCAGCCAGCGCTCGGCAGCGGCAGCAACCTTGAAGGTCGGCAGGAACAGCCCGCTCAGTGCGTAGAGAAACAAAGCGCCACCCAACGCGCGGGTCATTGAATGACCGCCACTCATGCCCAGCCAGAACGCCCCGGCCAGCGTGCCGATGAAAATCATGCTCAGCATCGGCCATAGCCGCTTCAGCAAAGGCCGCAGATTGCCACCCGCCGCCAGTTGCCAGACGTTGGTGAACGTCGACGGGATGATCAGCAACGCCGCAGCCTGCGCCGGCAGCATGGTCAGCCCCAGCAACCCCATTGCCACCGTGGGCAAGCCCAGGCCGATCACACCCTTGACCGTACCGGCCAGCAGAAAGGTGCCGATCACCAGCGCCGAAAGGCCCCAGCCCAGCGTTTGATAGAAGTCGAGAATCGAGTGCATGGCGTCCCTTGCCAGATGGATAGAGGTCGAGGCTTAACCTTTTACTGAGCGCTCGCGCAGGTAGGCCAGCACTTGCGCTTGATCACCTGCGAATTCGATACGCGCCGCCTTGTGTTCACGCTGGTAAGCGTACATGGGGTCGTAATATTCGCCGAGCAGCCCTTCGATCCAGCCTCGGTGCAGATCAACCGCACCGTTGCGCTGCTGTTCTTCCAGCGCCGCCTGCATAAGGCCCGAGAGGCGCTGGTGACGCTCGCCGCCGAGGCGTTTGTGAATGTTGTTCAGGCTTTGCAACAGACGCTCGGCGAACAGGCCGAAGCCCTGCTCTTCGCCCTTGACGGTGATGAACTCTGCGCAGAGGTTGATCACATAGTCCTCGAGAATGCGCTCGACGCGGTTCTCGAAGCTGTCTTCCAGCCAGACCATCGCGCAGCCCTGCATCGCCTGGTGCAGCTCCAGCGGCACGTTGCAACTGCCGACCAGACGGCTTTCATCTTCCACAACGAACTGTTCGATACCGGCTGCGCGCTTCTTGAGCAGGTCGATGGCCAAGCGGTTCTCGAAGTCGATCTGCGCCGGCTGCCCAGTGGCACGCTTGCCGAAGCTGGAGCCGCGATGATTGGCGATGCCTTCCAGGTCCACGCTGTTGGGCAGCTGCGTCAATACTTCGGTCTTGCCCGTGCCGGTCATTCCGCCGAGCACGACGATACTGCATTCGCTCACCGCCTCATGCAGGGTATCCAGCAGGAATGTGCGCATCGCCTTGTAGCCGCCAAGAACCCGCGGGTAGTCGACCCCGGCATCCTTCAGCCAGCGCTGTACCGTCTGCGAGCGCAGCCCGCCGCGAAAGCAGTACAGGTAGCCATCCGGATTGGCTTTGGCGAACTCGATCCACGCATTGACGCGTTCATCCTTGACCTGACCACAGACCAATTGATGCCCGAGCTGGATAGCGGCGTCCTGGCCGTGTTGCTTGTAGCAGGTGCCGACCTTTTGCCGCTCGATGTCATTCATCAGCGGCAGGTTGATCACGCCAGGAAAAGCCCCTTTGGAAAACTCCACCGGAGCGCGAGCGTCCATCATCGGCACGTCGTTGAGAAACAGTGCGCGGTAGTCGCTGCTGTTGTCGGCCATCAGAACACCTCGACGGCGTGGGTCTGTCGCTCGTGCAGAGTGCCGATAGGGTTGAGCAGCAGCCCCAGTTCGGCAGCCACGATCAGAAACTCGGCTTCACCTTCAGGGCTGACCGCGACCAACAGACCACCGCTGGTCTGCGGATCACACAACAGATCACGCTGGGCATCGCTCAGTGCGCCGATCCTGTCGCCGTAACTTTCAAAGTTGCGCAATGTGCCGCCCGGCACACAGCCCTCGGCAATGTAATGCTCGACGCCGGGCAGACGCGGTACAGCAGCGTAGTCCAGACGCGCGGTCAGACCTGCGCCGTCCGCCATTTCAACCAGATGCCCGAGCAGACCGAAGCCGGTGACATCGGTCATCGCCTGCACGCCGTCGAGCTTGCCGAAACGGCTGCCCGGCTTGTTCAGGGTGCACATCCAGTCACGCGCCAGACCGATGTCTTCATCGCGCAGCTTCGATTTTTTCTCGGCCGTGGTGAGGATGCCGATGCCCAGGGGCTTGGTCAGGTACAAGGTGCTCCCCGCCAAGGCAGTGTCGTTGCGTTTCATGTGCTTTTTCTGCACCACGCCGGTCACCGCCAGACCGAAGATCGGCTCCGGAGCATCGATGGAGTGCCCACCCGCCAGCGGGATACCGGCAGCGTCGCAGACGGCACGGCCACCGCGAATGACTTCACGCGCCACTTCGGGTGGCAGGATATTGACCGGCCAGCCGAGAATGGCGATGGCCATCAGCGGGTCGCCGCCCATCGCATAGATGTCGCTGATGGCATTGGTCGCGGCGATACGGCCGAAATCGAACGGGTCATCAACGATGGGCATGAAGAAGTCCGTGGTCGAGACCACGCCGCGTTCGTCATCCAGCGCATAGACTGCCGCGTCATCACGCGAGGCATTGCCAACCCAGAGTCTGGGGTCAAGGTTCTGAGCGCCGCTGCCAGCGAGGATCACGTCCAGCACCTTGGGGGAAATCTTGCAGCCACACCCTGCTCCGTGACTGTACTGGGTCAGGCGGATTGGCTCATTCATCGCGACACTCTCGGTTACCGGGAAACAGGCTGTGGAGTCTAGGGGCTGTTCCCTTATCAGCGCAAACCGCGTCGTGCGCAGGCCGTGCATTCGGGCAGTGAATCTGCCGAACTGGCCTTTCTCGCCATGCCTCTTATAATCCCCGCGCATCACCACCGAATCCTGTGAAGCGCCGCCTGCTCGTGCACGCGGGCTTCACGTTATCCTTTTTCCGCTATTGAACCGGAGAACCTCCATGCTCAAGCGTACCCTGGCGCTCGCCGCCGGCCTTGCCCTGTCCTTCTCCGCCCTGACCAGCCACGCTGCCGACACCCTGCGCGTCTCGGCCATTCCCGACGAAGCGCCCACCGAACTGCTGCGCAAGTTCAAGCCGCTGGGGGCTTATCTGGAGCAACGGCTGGGCATGAAAGTCGAGTTCGTTCCGGTCGCGGATTACCCGGCAGTGGTCGAAGCGCTGGCCACTGACCGGCTCGACATGGCCTGGCTGGGCGGTTTCACCTTCGTTCAGGTCAACCTCAAGACCGGTAATGCGGTGCCACTGGTACAGCGTGAGCAGGACGCCAAGTTCACCAGCAAATTCATCACCTCCGATCCGAACGTGAAAACCCTGGCAGACCTCAAGGGCAAGACCTTTGCCTTCGGCTCGGTGTCGTCGACATCCGGCAGCCTGATGCCGCGCTATTTCATGCTCAAGGAAAACATCAAGCCGGAAACGTTCTTCAGCCGCGTCGCCTATTCCGGCGCACATGACGCAACCGCCGCATGGGTTCAGGCGGGCAAGGTCGATGCAGGCGTGCTCAACGCCAGCGTCTGGGACAAGCTGGTCGCCAGCGGCAAGGTTGACACCAACAAGGTTCATGTCTTCGAGACCACGCCGGCTTATTTCGACTACAACTGGACCGTGCGCGGCAGCCTCGACCCGGCACTGGCAGCGAAGATCAAACAGGCCTTCCTCGACCTCGACCCGGCCAACCCGGAGCAGAAGGCAATCCTCGATCTTCAGGCCGCCAGCCGCTTCATCGAGACCAAGCCCGAGAACTACAAAGGCATCGAAGAAGCCGCACGCGCTGCCGACCTGCTGAAATGACCCTGCGTCTGTCCGCCATCGAGCTGCGCCACAGCGACGGCACACTGGCGTTGCGCGGCCTGGACCTGAGCATCGCTCGTGGCGAACGGGTAGCGATCATCGGGCCTTCCGGTGCGGGCAAGACCACGCTGCTCAATCTGCTGGCCAGCGCTCTGCCGCCCAGTGCCGGACAACTGCAGGTACTGGGGACTGATCCCTGGCAGCTCTCCAGCACACGACGCCAGCGCCTGCGCAGCCGCATTGCGCTGATTCATCAGGCACCGCCGTTGCCGGCGCGCCAGCGGGTGGTGACTGCGGTGTCGGCGGGCAGGCTTGGTCAGTGGGGGCTGGGCAAAAGCCTGCTGAACCTGCTGCATCCCCTCGACATCAGCGGCGCCCGCGAGGTACTGGCGCGTCTGGACCTGGCGGACAAACTTTTCGAACGTTGCCAGCAGTTGTCCGGTGGACAGCTGCAACGTGTCGGCATTGCCCGCGCCTTGTATCAGCAACCCGAACTGCTGCTGGCCGACGAGCCGGTTTCGGCGATGGACCCGCGCCTCGCCGATCACACCCTGGCGCTGCTGTGTCAGCACGCCATCGAGCACAACGTGACGCTGGTCGCCAGCCTGCATGCGGTGGAACTGGCGCTGGCACATTTCCCGCGGGTAATCGGGGTGCGCGACGGGCGAATTCACTTCGACCTCGCCGCCAGCGAGGTCGGCCGGGAGCATCTCGACACGCTGTATGCCAACGAACAACTCAGCCCTAAGCCGGTTTCGGATGCAGCTGAAACACGCTGGACGCCACGATGCTGAGTCGGGATCAGCGCGACCCGGCGGCAACGCCACGCCTGTTGCTGACATTGCTGGCGGTCGCCCTGCTTTGGCCGGGCATTCGTCTGGCCGAACTGAATCCGTGGGTACTGCTGCAAGCCGATAATGCGCGGACGATGGGCAGCTTTCTCGCCGGGTTCTGGCCGGTGGCGCACTCTGCGGAATTCCTCGGGCTGCTGCTGGATGCGACGCTGCAAACCCTGGCGATCGCCACAGCCGGCATTGCCCTTGCCTTGCTGCTGGCCGTTCCGGCAAGCCTGCTCGCCAGCCATGCATTGTCGCTGTCGGCCGCCTCACGCGGCGGCCGCCCCGGCTGGCTCGGCCAATGCCTGCGCTGGCCGGCACGCGGGGTGTTGATCTTCCTGCGCAGCGTACCGGAAATCGTCTGGGCGCTGCTGTTCGTGCGCGCGGTCGGCCTGGGCCCGACGGCGGGCGTGCTGGCCATCGCCATCACCTATGCAGGCATGCTCGGCAAGGTGTACGCGGAGATTTTCGAATCGGTGGACCAACGCCCGGCCCACGCGCTGCTCCAGGCCGGCACCTGTCGCCTGGCTGCACTGGCTTACGGCATCCTGCCCAACGCGGCAGCCGAACTGACCTCCTACACCGTGTACCGCTGGGAGTGCGCCGTGCGCGCTTCGGTGGTCATGGGTTTCGTCGGCGCAGGCGGACTGGGTCAGCAGATCGACCTGTCGATGCGCATGTTCGCCGGTGACGAAGTGGCGAGCATGCTGCTGACCTTCCTGCTGCTGGTGCTGCTCGCCGACCAGCTCAGCCGTTTGCTGCGCAGGCAGTTCACATGAAGCGCGCAGGTAATCTGCTGCTGGTGCTGGCGCTGATCGCAGCAGTTATCGCATCGTTTGTGTACCTCGGCCTCGACCTGCTCACCTTGGGCAGTCACGACAACCTGACACAGATGGGCCGTTACGCGTTGCGCTTCATGAGCCCGGACCTGAGCGGCCCTCATCTGCAGGCAATCGGCCAGGGCGCCCTGGAAACCCTGGCCATGTCGGCACTCGGCACCTTGCTGGCCGCCATTGCAGGTTTGCTCCTGGCACTGCCCGCTGCCGGACGCTTCGGTTGGTTCCTGCGCAGCCTGAGTCGCCTGCTGCTCAATGCGCTGCGCGCCATTCCGGAACTGGTGTGGGCCGTATTGATGGTGCTGG
Organism: Pseudomonas sp. PvP100; assembly: GCF_017833055.1. Classification (NCBI taxonomy): domain Bacteria; kingdom Pseudomonadati; phylum Pseudomonadota; class Gammaproteobacteria; order Pseudomonadales; family Pseudomonadaceae; genus Pseudomonas; species Pseudomonas sp. PvP100. Next base: position 5,341,016 of record NZ_JAFIBO010000001.1, on the reverse strand, counting down.
CTGCCGGGCTCGGCCCCAATGCCGGCACGCTGGCACTGGCACTGCACACCACGGGCGTTCTGGGCCGCCTGTTTGCCGAGGCACTGGAAAACACCGCACCGCAACCCGCTGCAGCGATTCGTCTGCAGGGCGGCAGCGCCTGGCAGGCGTTCAGCTACGGCACCCTGCCCAACCTCTGGCCACAGCTGCTGGCGTATACGCTGTATCGCTGGGAGAACAACATTCGCATGGCCAGCGTGCTGGGCTTTGTCGGCGCGGGCGGTCTAGGGCAAATGCTGTATGTCAGCCTCAGCCTGTTTCAGGAAGCGCAGGCCAGTACCGTGATTCTGGCGATGCTGATACTGGTGTTCGCCGTCGACGCTTTGAGCAGCTGGAGCAGGCAGCGCTGGGTGCGTAACTGAGCAGACCTCAGAACGCACAACGCCACGACCCTGAAGCTCAGGGCCGTGGCGTGATTAGCAGCGTGACTCAGTAGCCGAGCGACAAGCCGGTGTTGCGACGCGGGTCGTTAGCGCCGTAGAAGCGGTTGTTACCGACTGGTTTGCCACCCAGCGAAGGCGCGCCCACCAGAATCGCCGCCACATGATTGAGCGGCTGCGGACCTGCGAACTTTTGACCCCAACTCTCGAGAATCTTCAGCGTGTCAGGGCTGACCGCGAAGGTATCGATGTTGGTTTCTTCAGGCTGCCATTGCTGGTGGAAACGCGGCGCGTCGACCGCTTCCTGAATGTTCATGCCGTAGTCGATGACGTTGAGCATGGTCAGCAGCGTGGCGGTAATGATGCGGCTGCCGCCCGGCGTGCCGACGACCATCACTGCCTTGCCGTCCTTGGTGACAATGGTCGGGCTCATCGACGACAACGGTGTCTTGCCCGGCTCGATCGCGTTGGCTTCGCCCTGCACCAGCCCGTACATGTTGGGCACGCCGACCTTGACGGTGAAGTCATCCATTTCGTCGTTGAGGATCACGCCGGTCTTGCTGGCCATGACGCCCGCGCCGAACCAGTTGTTCAAGGTGTAGGTCACCGAAACCGCATTGCCCCATTTATCGACAATCGAATAGTGGGTGGTGTTGCTGCCTTCATGGGGCGCGACGCCGGGTTTGATCTTGCTCGAGTCACCGGCCTTTTGCGGCTCGATGGCAGCGCGCAGCTTGGCGGCATACTTGACGTCCAGCAGGTGCTCGACCGGATTCTTGACGAAGTCCGGGTCGCCCAGGTAGCTGTTGCGGTCCGCGTAGGCGTGACGCATGGCCTCGATCTGATAATGCATGCCCTGCGCCGAGCGGAAGCCCAGCTCTTTCATCGGGTAGCCTTCGAGGATGTTCAGAATCTGGCAGATGACCACACCGCCAGAGCTCGGAGGCGGTGCCGAGACCACGTGGTAGCCACGGTAATCACATTCGATCGGCGCCAGCTCGCGGGTCTTGTAATGGTCGAGGTCCGCCTGGGTGATGATGCCCTTGCCAGCCTGACTGGAGTCGACCAGCGCCTTGGCAACCCAGCCCTTGTAGAAACCGTCGCTGCCCTTCTCGGACACTTCCTTGAGGGTCTTGGCCAGGTCTTTCTGCACCAGCTTCTGACCGACCTGCATCGGCTCGCCCTTGTTGAGGAAGATCGAGCCGGAATCGGCCATATCCGCCTTGAACACATCCGTGGCGCTCGACAGCATGTCGACATCGCCCTGACCCAGCACAAAACCTTCCTCGGCGAGCTTGATCGCCGGGGCGATGACCTCTTCACGCTTGCGGGTGCCGTACTTGCTCAGGGCCATTTCCATACCGGACACAGTGCCCGGCACGCCGACGGCCAGATGGCCCTTGGCACTCAGATCAGGGATGACCTTGCCGTCCTTGTCCAGGTACATATCGGCGGTGGCCGCCAATGGTGCCTTTTCACGGAAGTCGAGGAAGGTCTTGCGCCCGTCGGCCAGTTGAATGGTCATGAACCCACCACCGCCGAGGTTGCCCGCAGCGGGATAGACCACCGCCAGTGCGTAGCCAACCGCCACGGCCGCATCGACCGCATTGCCGCCAGCCTTGAGTACATCGACACCCACGTGAGTAGCCAGGTGCTGAGCCGTCACGACCATGCCGTTTTCGGCAGCGACCGGGGCTTGTGACGCGGCGAATGTGGGGGAATACGCGACAATCAGTGCCGTCGCGATCAACGATCTGGCGAGGGGTTCGAACTTCATGGTCGATCTCTTCTTTTTCTGGGTCAGGGACGTTTGATGAGTGAAGCGCCAGCCTCCAGGCGAGGATGCGGCACTTCTCATCGAAGCGTACCGAGCATCCCTGCGCTGATCTGACGGGGTCCAAAGTAGCCGGTTCTGCCGCGTTTTCCTAATGTAAAAACCGGATACACATCAACGCCCCACTGATTCCCGACACGGGTGACGCCTAGGCTTTCGGGCGATACCCCTCGATGATCGCCGAGAAATCCTTGCCGCCATCGCCACGCAGGCTCATGGCCTGGTAAAGCTGTTGCGCCACTGCGCCGAGGACAACCGGTTGATGCGCAGCGCGCGCGGCCTCGGTTGCCAGCCCCAGGTCCTTGAGCATCAGCTCAGCGCCAAAGCCGCCGCTGTAACCGCGTGACGCGGGAGCGGTTTCGACGATGCCGGGCCACGGGTTGTAGGCCTCCGAACTCCAGCAACGACCGGTCGAAGTATTGATAATGCCGGCCAGCACTTCGGTGTCGATACCCAGTGCATTGCCCAGCGCCATGGACTCGGCCACGCCGATCATGGAAATCGCCAGCAGCATGTTGTTGCAGATCTTGGCGATCTGGCCGGTGCCCACGTCACCACAATGCACGATGTTGCGGCCCATCTGTTCCAGCACCGGTTTGAGCACAGCGAAATGCCCGGCAGAACCTCCGACCATGAAGGTCAGGGTTCCGGCCTGCGCACCACCGGTGCCGCCCGACACCGGCGCATCGCCCAACACCACGCCTTGCTGCGCAGCGACAGCGGCGATGTCGCGGATGGTCTGCGGGTCGATGGTGCTGCAATCAACTGCCGGGACACCGGACGCGATGCCTTTCAGCACGCCGTCATCGTTCAGGTACACGCTGCGCACATGCGCCGCTGCGGGCAGCATGGTGATGACCAGTTCAGTGCCCTGGGCCGCCTGTGCGGGCGAGTCGCTGACCTGTGCGCCCAGCTCGGCGAATTCAGCCAGTACGCTCTTGTTCAGGTCGAACACCTGCAAGGCGTGACCGGCCTTGATCAGGTTGCGGGCCATGGGCGCGCCCATATTGCCCAGACCGATAAATGCGATTTTCATGGTTGTTCTCCCGGGCGAATTGACCGCCAGCGCTCAGCGCAGATTGATCGTGGTGTTCACGCCATCGTTGACGCTGTCGTCATCGAACCAGCGACTGGTGACGGTCTTGGTCTGAGTGTAAAACTGCACCACCTGTTTGCCGTACGGGCCCAGATCGCCCAGCTTGGAACCCCGCGAGCCAGTAAAACTGAAAAACGGCACCGGCACGGGAATCGGAATATTGATCCCGACCTGCCCGACATCAATCTCGCTTTGAAACTTGCGTGCCGCCGCACCGCTCTGGGTGAACAGCCCGGTGCCGTTGCCGAACGGGTTGGCGTTGACCAGCGCGATAGCCTCATCGAGGGTATCGACCTCCAGCACCACCAGCACCGGCCCGAAAATCTCCTGGGTGTAAATCTGCATGTCGGTGGTGACGCCCGAGAACAAGGTCGGCCCTACGAAGTTGCCGCCCTCGTACCCCGGCACTGAAACCTCACGACCATCCAGTTCCAGCGTCGCGCCTTCACGCACGCCGCTCTCGATCAGATCCAGAATGCGTTGTTTGGCCCGTCGTGAAATCACCGGCCCGATGTCGGTGCCCGGTTCCTGGCCGGCATTGACCTTGAGTTTCTGCGCCCGCACCTTGAGGTCGGGCAGCCACTGTCTAGACGCGCCGACCAGCACCACCACAGAGGTCGCCATGCACCGCTGACCCGCCGCACCGAAACCTGCGCCCACCAGCGCGTTCAGGGTTTGCTCACGGTTGGCGTCGGGTAGCACCACGGCATGATTCTTCGCCCCCATCATTGCCTGCACCCGCTTGCCATGCCGACCGGCCAGATCGTAGACATGCGTGCCGACCGCCGTCGAACCGACGAAGGAAACAGCCTTGATGTCCTTGTGCGTGCAAATCGCGTCCACCACCTCCTTGCCACCATGCACCACGTTGAGCACACCGGGCGGCACCCCCGCCTCGATCGCCAGCTCGACCAGCAACAGGGTCGACAGCGGATCCTGCTCAGAAGGCTTGAGCACGAATGTATTGCCGCAGGCGATCGCCATCGGAAACATCCACAGCGGAATCATCGCCGGGAAGTTGAACGGCGTGATCCCGGCGCACACGCCGATCGGCTGGCGCAGGGTATAGGTGTCAACGCCACTGGCGACGTTCTCGGCAAACTCACCCATTTGCAGCGTGCCGATCGAACAGGCGTGCTCGACCACTTCCAGACCCCGAAAGATATCGCCCTCGGCATCGGCCAGCGTCTTGCCCTGCTCGGCACTGAGTACCGCCGCGATACGCTTGGAGTGCTCGCGAATCAGCGCCTGCAGCTTGAGCATGATGCGCATACGCACACCGATGGGGGTTTCACGCCAGGTTCGATAGGCCGCGTGAGCGGCTGCGACGGCGGCGTCCACTTCACTGGCCGTGGCGAATGGCACCTGGGCGAGGATTTCCTGAGTGGCCGGGTTGACGATGTCTACCCATTCGCTGCTTTGCGAGTCGGTCCACTCGCCGTTGATCAGCAGTTTCACGCGAGCAATCGAGGTCGTCGTGTGGTTCAGTGAGGCATTCATTTCAGCGATTCTCCCTTCAGCAAACCACGCATCCACAGCCTGTGCAGAAGGATGATCGTGGCCTCCCGGCAGTCTTGTTTTGAATTGGTCAGGGGGCGTGCTTTGGAGTATAGATGTGCAAACTTCTAACAAGAACGCAGATAAAAGCAGGGTCAACATGCAAAAAAACATCACCTCCCTGGGGCTGTTGAACTGGGATGACCTGAAGTTTTTCCTCGAGGTGGCACGCACCCGAAAAGTCAGCAGCGCGGCCCGCCGCCTGGGCGTCGACTACACCACCGTATCGCGGCGCATAAACTCGCTGGAAACCTCGCTGGGCACGCTGCTGTTTGAGAAGTCGCGCAACAACGGCTTCATCATGACCGCAGAAGGTCAGCGCCTGCTGGGTTATGCCGAGTCCATCGAAAGCACACTGCACATGGCCTGCGAACAGGTTTCCGGGTCCAGCGTCGCGTTATCCGGGCACGTGCGCATGGGCTGCACCGAAGGCTTCGGCAGCTTCTTCATCACCCCGCAACTGAGCCACTTTCTCGACAGCTACCCGAGCATTTCGCTGGACATCCTGCCGCTGCCGCACTTCATCAGCCTTTCGAAACGCGAGGCGGATATCGTCATCGCCCTGGAGCGGCCCGAACACGGCCCCTACGTGTGTTGCAAGCTCTGCGATTACAGCCTGGGTCTGTACGCGACCCAGGCGTACCTCGACAACCACTCGCCCATCAAACACAAGGCGGACCTGAGCGAGCACGTCTTCATCAGCTATGTCGACGACCTGGCGTTCAGCTCCGAGCTGCTGTACATGAGCAACCTGCTGCCCAACGCCCAGGCACAGCTGCGCAGCACCAGCGTCATCGCCCAATACACCGCCGCCCTGCAAGGCCGCGCACTGGCCATCCTGCCATGCTTCCTCGCCGCCCAAGACCCACGACTGCTGCCGGTGCTGAGGGAGGAAGTGAACATTACTCGTCAATTCTGGATGTATTGCCGGGAGGACCTGCGCAAGTTGAAGCGGATCACGTTGCTGTGGGATTACATTCGGGAGGTGACGGAGTTGAATAAGGGGTTTTTGTTGGGGGAAAACCGCGCTATTCGCTTCCTTCAGTGACAGATTTTCAAGGGATCAGGTGGCCGTATCGTAGCGGGGCAGACCGGAGTTGGCCGACGGCTTGTGACACGGATGCTGGTTCGCAACCATTGAGGTAACCCCGACTCTTCGATCAGGTTCTCAAGGTCCTTCGCAAAACTAAGATTTCCCCTACATACCGCTTTTTGCGCTTCCGGTAGCCTCCCACGCGTCAACTAAACGCTGGTTGTCTACGGATCAAAACGCAGGGACGGGATGCAATGATTTCTTCAGCCCGATTGGGCGACAAGCACGCCTGCCCATTACCGGGGCACGGTACAACGCCTATCGCTTCTGCATCCGGTGACGTCAACATCAACGGCATGGGCGCGGCACGTGTGGGGGATACCTGTGGGTGTGGCGCGGTCATCACTACAGGCTTTCCTTCAATTCTGGTGAATGGCCGTCCTATGGCCCACCTAGGAAGCCCCACCAGTCACGGCGGGACAATCATCACGGGCTCAGGCAATGTGGGTGGCGGCTTCGTCATGGGCGACGCTGGTGGCGCGACCCTTATTAACTTCATGGCGCTGGGGGCCTTCCGGCCAGACGGTTCCGTGGATAATGAGAAGATGGCGACCTTGCTGGCTGACCCGAAGCTCACGGAGAAAGCCTTGGCGGCGAATGCTTTGGTAGGCCCTGAGGCAGCCGGCAAGAAGTCAGATGCGCAGCCTGAGTCAAAAGCGGAACCTGTTGTTTGCAAACACCCTGACAGGATGGAAGAGCTAGCGACTTATATTGCTGGAGAGATGAACGCCAACATCAACAGCCCAGAAGTGCTACAGATACAAGAACTGAACAGCTTTGATCCTGATGAGGAAACACGTAAATACGCTGCACTGCCATTTTACCTGCGACTCGGCCAAGGGCCGGCTTTTTACACTATGGCACTGGTGAAAAAGACCAAAGCGTTTGCCATTTGGACTGAGCGTGTCGGCCAAGACAGGCCATGGGACCACAAGCCAATATTGGCGAAACTCTTCGGTGGGATATGGCAAAAGCAAGGAGAGTACGAATATTTCTATGATATCTGGTCAAACGTTCATTACGGTTACGTTGGCGTGGCAGGTAGGTTTTCTGAAAGTGTGTTACTGGACGGTGCGGGTATTGAGCAGATTGGGTCAGACACTTGGCGTCTCATAAAAGACCCTAAGAGATTTGATGGCCCGCGAAGGACTGAGGGCGTTGAGGGTATGCGTGCATGGGATGACACCCCCGATAGGGTTTCGATCATGATAGGGATGAATCTGTACAAGGAGTATCCAAACGGCGGCCTTACCGGAAAGATCGTTATGGACAAAGTGTTGGCCGTACCTATAAGCCACTGGGCGACAGGGGTCCAACCGCATGTCTGCAAGTGAGAAAAATTTCTACCTAGCGCGATGGATTATAGGCTTTGCTTGCCTCCTGATCGCTGGATGGTATTTAGCACTGCCAAGGGTCGTCATTTATTACTCAGCCGATGGCTCAAAAGGATTTCATTACGTACTCAATACGCAGCATTCAATCTTACGACGGGACTTGCTGCCCGGCGAGACAACCGGTGACACCGGTCATATTTTGCCCGACGAGGATTTCTTTATGATGTTCGATTGGTGGGCTGATAAGGCCCCGCCACGGTGCATCGACATCACGCCTAAATGGGGAAGTACGATAGACATCTATCTTGATGATATCGGCAGGATCGACACGGCGAAAACGGCGCCTGAGGTCATTGCTCGTCTGAAACAGTGTCCGGGGCGACCAGACCCCTTCGAGCCCTGAGGCGTGCGACCCGCGCCACGTCAAACTCGGCACAGCCAATGAGTAAACACAGAAGACACTCCCGGCACCTAAAGAAGAGCTGCCCCATACCCAGACTCAAGTAACGGTCTCCCTGAGAAAGCTCAAGGCATCCTTGAAAATATGGTGCCATCTGTCAAACGGCTCACTCATCAGCGGATGCCAGAAGAATCTGAAATCGTGTCCTCCATCATCCTCTGCAAAATGCACCCAGCTATCGGGAAGGTCTTGAGCCACCTCACATTCATGAAATGCCCAGATATGTCCCGTTATGGTGGAGTGCTACTCACCCAGGTTTCGCTTTGCTGTCGCTTGAATCCCGGCCTCCTCCATTAACTCCCGCACAGCAGCCGCGCCACTTGACTCGCCTGGTTCCACACTGCCCTTGACCAATTGCAGGCCAGCCAACGGATGCTCAAATGCCAGAATCTCCAGCACTCCCCGGTCACGCAGAACCACAACACACGCTTTATCCGCCGCCATGCAGTTACACCCTGGCCTTTTCAATTGACCCTTGAACCCGGTTAAAGAGCATAGGGGTTATGACGCTCGACTTCGTACCTGGAAATCGCCAGACAGCCCGGACATGATCAAAGCCCCAACATCAGCCCACTCAGACGTTTGACCTTGCGGCGCAGGGCTTCTTCGAAGATGCCCTGGCGCGGTTCGATCAGGCTGAACCAGTGCTTGGCGCGGGTGATGCCGGTGTAGATGAGCTCCTTGGTCAGTACCGGGTTGAGCGCTTCGGGCAGGATCAGGGCGGTGTGGGCGAATTCCGAGCCCTGGGATTTGTGTACGGTCATGGCGTACACGGTTTCGACCTCGTTGAGGCGGCTGGGCAGGACGAAGCGTACGCCTTCGCTGCCGTCGTTGCGGGGGAAGGCGACGCGCAGTACCTGTTTGCCCTCGCCGTCGCGCTCGGGCAGGCGCAAGGTGATGCCGATGTCGCCGTTCATCAGGCCGAGGCCATAGTCGTTGTGGGTCATCAGCACCGGGCGACCTTCATACCATTGCTGTTCGCTTTCGATCAGCTTCGCGCTGAACAGCGCGTGAGTGATGCGCTGGTTCAAACCCTCGACGCCCCAAGGGCCTTTGCGTACGGCACACAGCAGTTGAAAGGCGTCGAAGGCGCTGAGTACCGAGCGCGCCCAACGCGTCCAGCACTCATCGTCCAGTGCCGAATTATCGGCGGGCCGCTCGGCGGCGAGTACGTTCAGGTAATCCCGGTAACCCTGCGGGCCTTGCTCGCCCCTGCCAAGACCGTCGAGCACCAGGCGTTCGAACTTGAGGTCCTGCTCGCCTTTGAGTGCCAGGGCGAACAGGTCGTCGTGACTGCCCGCCGACAGCAGCGCGCGGGCCTGTTGGTCCTGTTGCTGGTTGACCAGCCGGGCCAGTTGGCCGATGCCGCTGCCTTGGCCGAAACGACGCGAGTGGCGCAGCATCACCACTTGCTGGGCCAACGGATGCTGCTGCGCATCGCCCTGGCGCAAACCGCCCTTGCCGAGGTCTTCGCCGCTGACGGCTTCCAGCCAGGCCTGGGTGTCGGGGCTGTAGAAACCTTCTTCGGCGTCGCGGCACAAATCCCCGAGGACCGCCCCCGCTTCAACGGAGGCCAACTGGTCCTTGTCACCCAGCAGAACCATGCGTGCATGCGGCGGCAGTGCGTCGAGCAGATTGGCCATCATTTCTAGGTCGATCATGGACGCTTCATCAACCACCAGCACGTCGAGCGGCAGCAAATTGCCCGCGTGGTGGCGGAAGTGGCGGGTACCGGGCCGACTGCCCAGCAGACGGTGGACGGTGGTCACTTCGCTGGGGATTTTCTGTCGTACGTCGTCACTGACATCCAGGCTCTGCACCTGTTGACTGATGGACTCGGTCAGACGTGCCGCCGCCTTGCCGGTGGGCGCCGCGAGCCGGATGCGCAGCGGTTGGCCACTCTGTACCGCCGGGGCCTGCAACAAGGCCAGCAGGCGTACCACCGTGGTGGTTTTGCCGGTGCCGGGGCCGCCGGTGATGATGCTGAAGCCCTTGCGGGTCGCCAGCGCGCAGGCAAGTTTCTGCCAGTCGATGACGGCTTGTGGCGAGGGATCGGCCGGACCGAACAGCGCGTCGAGCTGCTGCGGCAGCCCCCCCGGCGGCGTTTCACGCTGGGCCAGGCGCTGACGCAAGGCTGCTGCGATACGCCGTTCGTAAGTCCAGTAGCGACGCAGGTATAGACGCCGCTCGGCCAGCACCAGTGGTTTTTGTCGCGCTTCGGCACTTGAATCGCCCACCTCGGCAACCAGCATGCTGTCTGCCAGCGCCTGGCACCAGGCGGCGCCATCCAGTGCTGCCAGCAGTTGTGAGGGCAGCAGCATCGGCGCGCTCTGCTGATCGCCTTCGGGTGGCAGTGACAGGGCGAAGTCCGGTTCTTTGAGGGTCTCGTACAGATCAAGGCAAACGTGACCGTGGCCGAGCTGATGGCTGGTAAGCGCCGCAGCCACCAGCACCAACGGATCGGCCTGCGGATCGAGATCACTGAGGAACGCGACGAACGCCTTGTCCAGAGCACGCAACCAGCCGCGCTCGACCCAACGTTCGAGCAGGATCAGCAGATCGCTGACACGCGTCAGCGGGCTCAACTCCGCGAGGCTGATATCGTCCAGCGCGGTAGGCAACAGATCATCGAACGAGCGGCTCATGCCAATGCTCCCGGCAGGTCATGCGCTATCGGTTTGCCCTGAAACACCAGGTCCAGACTCTCGATCAGCTCACGTGGCGGACGGGTGAAATACGCTCCCTGAGAGGCCGAACGACTGCCGCGCAGAAAAAGGTACAGAGCGCCGCCCATGTGCTGGTCGTAATCGTAGTCGGCCATCCGCGTCTTGAGCTGACGGTGCAGAGCCAGCAGGTAGAGGACGTATTGCAGGTCATAGCGGTTGTCGAGAATGGCGGTTTCCATCGCCAGCTGGGTGTACGCACTGTCGTCACTGCCCAGCCAGTTGGACTTGTAGTCCGCCACGTAATACCGGCCCTCATGTTCGAACGTCAGGTCGATAAAGCCCTTGAACATGCCGTTGAGCGAGACCGTCTCGGTCGCAGCACGCGGCGCGTTGTCGTGGGTGAAGCGGCGCACGAGGGCGTCCATCTGCGCGACGTTGACGTTATTGCTGGCGAACCAGAATTCCATTTCCACACGGTACTGATTGGGCTGATCCAGTTCGCCCAGGGCCACCGGTGCGGCATCAGGCGACAAGCGCAGCGGCATGTTCAGCATGTGTTGCAGCCAATCGCTCAGGGTATTGATCCAGCCTGCCCAACCGCGTCGATTGCAGCGCCGGGCGACGGCGTCCTGCAGTTTCTCCGGCGCGTGCGCGGTCATCGCAAACCCTTCGTTGCCAGCCCACTCGAGCAGCCCGTGCAGAAAGGTGCCGGGATTGGGGCCACGCGGAAAACGATGGATATCGCCGCCGCTGGTCAGGATGTCGCGCGGGGCTTCGGGGTCCAGACGCTCGTCGTCGAACAGTTTCTGTGCCTGCGGGCTGTCAGGCGATTCATCGGCACCGGCCGTTACCGTGTCGCCGATACGCAGGGCACTGTAGGACGCAATCCACCAGTTCTCGGCAGCGCGGCGTTTGGGCACCAGCAGCTTGACCAGCGCCGCTTCGTTGCGCGGCGCACTGAAGCGCTCGTCGGTGGGCTCCGGAACAGGCTGCAAGGCAATCGCCTCACACCCCTGGGCCAGATCACGCAGCCAGACGTTCAACTCCGCCGACTCGGCCAGCACTGCGCCACCGCCCAGCAGGTAACCCAGTGCGGAGCGGTGCAGCATGGAGGTGTTGGCATTGCCACGCTTGAGGTCGGCGACGCCCAGCCAGCAGGCATGTTCCGATCGGGTGAGTGCGACGTAGAGCAAACGCAGGTCTTCGGCCAGACGCTCATCATCGGCTTGCTGAATCAGCGCCTCGGTAGGCTGCAGGCTGATCTGGGACTTGCCGTCGGCGTCATGAAACTGAAGAGGCAAGCGGCTGCCGTCCACCGGTTTCGACGAGCAAATGAACGGCAGGAACACCAGCGGGTACTGCAGGCCCTTGGACTTGTGGATGGTGACCACCTTGACCAGTTGCTCGTCGCTTTCCAGACGCAGGATCTGCTCTTCCCCGGCCTGACCGGAGAGTGCCAGGTGGTCGCCCAGATGACGGATCAGCGCCTGCTCGCCATCCAGTTCGGCGGCGGCCTGCTGCAGCAGTTCCGACAGGTGCAGCAGGTTGGTGAGTACTCGCTCGCCGTCGTTGCGGGTCATCAAGGTTTGTGGCAGAGCAAAGTCATGCAGCAGACGGCGCAGCATCGGCAGCACGCCCTGGCTGCGCCATATGGCGCGATAGCCACGAAACTGCATGACGCGCCGCTCCCATGCCAGCTCGTCCTGATTCAGGCGTTCCAGCTCGGCCAGCGGCAGGTCCAGCGTGATACACGCCAGCGCGGCACGCAGCGTGCGTTCGGAGTCCGGCTCGGCACAGGCCTTGAGCCAGGACAGCATGTCGTGGGCTTCCTGAGCGGCGAACACCGAATCCTTGTCGGACAGGTACACGCTGCGCACACCACGCGCGGTCAGTTGTTGACGCACCGCCTGCGCTTCCTTGCCGTCGCGGACCAGAATCGCAATGTCGGCCGGACGCAGCCCGCGCAGTGTGTTGTCGGGCGTGACGAAACCGGCACTGCCCTGCTGACCGGCATTGAGCAGACGCACGATCTCGCTCGCGCAACTGGCTGCCAACTGCTGACGATAAACCACGCCGGACACCGGCTGGTCACTTTGCAGGTGCCAGACCGTCAGCGCCGTCAGGGGTGTACCGTCGACGTGCAGCGTCTCTTTACGGCCTTGGGCCAGCGCATCGGAGAACGGCACCTGATTGCCGTGCTCATCACGAAACAGGAACGCACCGCGACCTTGCTCACGTTGCTCTGCGCGCGTGAAAACGTGGTTGACCGACTCGACCATCGCATGGCTGGAGCGGTAGTTGGTGTCCAGTGTATGCCAACGGCCATCGGTCGCCTGGCGGGCACGCAGGTAGGTGTAGATATCGGCGCCGCGAAACGCATAGATCGCCTGTTTCGGGTCGCCAATCAAGAACAGCCCGGTCTGCTCATCGTTGGCCTCGAGACGATAGATGCTGTCGAAGATCCGGTACTGGACCGGATCGGTGTCCTGGAATTCGTCGATCAACGCCACCGGAAACTGCTCGCGAATCAGGGTGGCCAGACGCTCGCCGCCGGCGCCATGCAGGGCGGCGTCGAGCCTGAGCAGCATGTCATCAAAGCCCATCTCGGCGCGGCGACGCTTCTCTTCTTCAAAGCGCGCGCTGACCCACTGCGCCGCATGCTGCAACACGGCAGCATCGGGTTTTGGCAAGCCGTCGAGCGCCGCCTTCAGCTGCGCCATGGCCTCGAAGGCCGGGTGCACAGGTGGCTCGCTCTTCCAGGCTTCGGCAATGCCTTCGGGGGTCAGACGAGTGAAACCGGTGCCCAGATCCAGCGCTTCCTGTGTGTCGTCAGCGGCCCAGGCGGCAAGCTTTTCAAACCAGGGTTTGAAGTAGCGTTCCTGCATCTTGCGGCCGTCGACTGCCTTGCGGGCGACCGCGTCCTGACACAGCGCATACAACTCGTCGGACCAAACGGCCCACGGCGCTTTCAGCGCGGCAAGCGCTGCCCGGCGCTCTTGCAATGACGCCGCGATCAGTTCGGCCGGTTCCTGGATGAGTGGACTGCGCTCGCGGCCGAACAGACCTCGCACACGCGGCAACAACGCCGCCGGACCGCTGAGGTTTTCCCGCACCCAGAGCAGTGCGTCGCCGCTCATGGGGTAGCAGAAGCGGCGCCAGTAATCGCGCAGGACTTCGCCGAGCAAATCGCTATGGTCGGTTTCCAGCGTCTGGGTGAACAGGCTGCCGCTGTCGAAGGCGTGCTCGCGCAACATGCGCTGGCACCAACTGTGGATGGTCGAGACCGCGGCCTCGTCCATCCACTGTGCGGCGATGTCCAGACGGCTGGCGCAGGCTGGCCATAGCGACGCTTCGAACTGTTCACGCAGGTCGGCAATCAGGCCATCGGGGGCGGCGATCTCGTCACGGAAGAAGCGCGCAGCCTCCGCCAGCCGGGTACGAATTCTGTCGCGCAACTCTTTGGTCGCGGCGTCGGTGAAGGTCACCACAAGGATCTGCGGCGGCAGCAGTTCGCGACCAAAGCCGGACTGTTCGGTGCCGTGGCCAAGCACCAGACGCAAGTACAGGGCGGAGATGGTAAAGGTCTTGCCAGTGCCGGCGCTGGCCTCGATCAGCTGACTGCCGCGCAGTGGAAAGCGCAGCGCGAGAGGAAGGGATTGCTCGCTCATGCGCCGCCCTCCCCGCCGGACAACGACTGCCAGGGCGCATCGTAAATCGGTTTGTAGAGCGTCTCGCACCAGCCTGCGAATTCTTCACTGCCCATCAGTGCGTCAAAGTCGGGAAACTGCCGAGCCAGTGCCGTGCTTTCGCGGCGCTCGCCATCGGTAGTCTGTCCGTCACCTTCGTAGGCTTTGCGGGCAGCCGCTTCGGCTTTGTCGGCAGGCTGGCCCAACCAGGCGAAGGCGGTTTTGACCGCCACCGGAAGGGGTTCTTGCATGCCGTGCAGCCAGGCCGTCAGCAAATGATTGAGCGTGGTGACGGCACTCGCCTTGTCCAGCGGCTCCAGCATCAGGGTTTCATCACTGGCGACCAGTGCCGTGCTCAACGGCAGATCGCAGGCGCACGCCACCAGATGATTGACCCAAGGCCGAATCAGCCGGTGCCATTTGCGGGTCTTTTTCGAGCCGATGCTGTTGGGAATGGCGGTGACCAGCAACAGCTCGCCACGGGCATTACGGTGCAATCCGCCCAGCCAGCCGTCGATGCTGACACCCGCATGACTGAAGCTGATCGGTAGAGCGCTGCTCAGGGTCTCGGGCCAGAGGGTCAACAGATCGTGGTAGCGCCTGAGTACGTCCGGCAGCGGTTCGATCAGCTCGCTCTGCATCAAGGTGCCGAAACCTGCGAGCGGCAGCAGGCCACTGGCTTGCAGTTTCAGCGATTGAGTCTGCAGAGCAGCATCCATGTTGTCCGGCGAGGACATGCCAGCGCCAAGCAGGCTTTCACTCAGGCCATAGCGCTCAAGGGCATCGAGCACGAACGGTTCTTCGTCGGCGAGCGGCGCTTCAGCGACTTCGAAATAAATCTTCAGGCGCTGGCTGAAAAAATGCTTTACCGGATTTCTCAGGAAATCCTGTAGCTGCGCAATGGACAGCGGTTCTTCCTGTTCATGAGCGGGCAGTTCTTGAGGCACGGGCACCTGAAGGTCGGTTTCATGCAGCAGTCGCCATTCGCGGGCGAAGCTGAAATAACCTGTGCCTGCGTGGAAATAATTGGCGCTGAAGGGTTGCAAGGGGTGATTCACAGTCAGGGCCTTCAGCAAGCGCTCATCATCCTGTTTAACGTCCGGGTCGGTCTCGCCGGCCAGCTTCCAGCCGCTGGCGAGGTGATCGCGCAACTGTCCGATGAGTACCGAAGCAGGACGCTCACTGTTGTCACGAATGCTGTGGCCAACCCAACTGACATACAGCTGGTCCCTGGCCGAGAGCAAGGCTTCCAGCAACAGGTAACGATCGTCTTCACGCCGGGAACGGTCGCCGGGGCGGTAATCGCTGCCCATCAGGTCGAAATCCAGCGGCGGTTGCGCGCGCGGGTAATCGCCGTCGTTCATGCCCAACAGGCAGACCACTTTGAACGGAATGGCGCGCATCGGCATCAGCGTGCAGAAGTTGACCGAGCCCGCGAGAAAACGCTGGGACAGGCGCCCTTGATCGAGCCCGGCCAGCCAGGCCTCACGCACAACGGTCAGCGGCAGCTCATCGGTCAGCCTTACCGTTGCACAGGTTTCCAGCCAGTTCTCGCGCAGTGTTTCCAACTGGGCCAGCAGGTAATCATCATGCTCGCTGTCGGCGAGGAAGAACAACTGCAGCAGCGATTGCAGGCGAGCCCCCCACGCTTCCGGAGTGGTGGGTGTCGACAACTCTGTGTGGGCGACCTGAAGGGCGTCAATCAGCGCGACCAGCGGACCGATCAACGCTGCATCAAGCCCGCCGATCTCATCGTAAGGTTCGATGCCGTCGTAAGCCGCACCGGCGCCCACGGCGTAACCCAGCAACATACGACGCAGGCCGAAATGCCAGCTGTTCTGCTCAAGGGCATCCGGCAGCCCCAGACCAGCACGCTGCTGGGCATTAAGGCCCCAACGAATGCCTGCGCCTTCTATCCAGCGATGCAGCGTTGGCAGGTCACGCTCCTGAATCCTGAAGCGTGCTCGCAAGGCTGGAACGTCCAGCAGATCAAGAATCTCGCTGACCGGGAAACGGCTGTCCGGGAGTTTGAGCAGGTGCTCGACAGCGATCAGCAACGGCTCGCGGCCGCGCTGGCCCTGGTCAGCCAGCGTAAAGGGGATGAAGCGACGATCTTCGCGCTCGATCTGCCCGAATACCGCACGTATGTGTGGAGCATAGCTGTCGATATCCGGGACCATGACAATCACGTCACGCGGACGCAGGCCAGGGTCTTTGCTGAATCTCGCCAGTAGCTGGTCATGCAGCACTTCCACTTCGCGCTGCGCGCTGTGGGCCGCATGGAAGCGGATCGAGCGGTCCTCGAGAGGATCGACTGCCGGCCAGAGCTCACGGGTTTCATCCAGCGGACGCAGCTCGAGAATATCGTCCTGCAACTGGTTCAGCAGTGTGGTGGGCTGCGCTTCACTGAACAGATCAATGCGCTCGTCCTTGAACGAGGAACGGTAGCTGCGTGGGTCATCATGGCTGTCCAGCAGGTTGATGTAATCACGTCCCTGCTTGCCCCAGGCCGCGAGCAATGGGTGAGCGTGCTGATGCAGCGCTTGCGGGTCGAGGACCATCGGCATTCCGCTCTTGCGCGCCTGGCGTTTGTACTGGTGACGCAGCAGGTCCTTGTCGGCGACGATATCGGTCCAGTGGTGACGGCACGGATTGTGGACACAGAGCAGAACCTGACTGAATCTGGCCAGCCCTGCCAACGCCTCGAGCGCTTGTGCCGGCAGTGACGAAATGCCGAAAACGATGACCCGTGCCGGTAAGCCCGGTGGCGCTTCTGTCATATTGCCGATGCGCTCGATGAAGCGCTGATGCACGCCCGCGCGGCTCTGCGACATCCCTTCAGCCCCGACGTCGTCCAGCAACGCGCGCCACAGTTCGGCTTGCCAGCAGTTGGCAGCTGACAATGGTCTGGACTGACCTCGTACATCGCGCAATTGATGACGGCCAGCGGCCCAGTCTTCCAGCCAGTCAGCGCGGTAAACCTGATATTGGTCGAACAGATCGGACAGGCGCTCGGACAGTTGATAGCGCTTACGCAGATCCGTGTCGTCGGTCAGGAAGCGCTGCAGGGGCTCGAAGTGTGGCTGATTGATCAGCGACGGCAGCAAGCGCATCAAGCGCCAGGTCAAAGGGGTCTTGTCGAGCAAGGACGTCTGGGGGATCTCATCCGCCCCCAGCACCATGCGATACAGCGTCCACATGAAACTGCCGGGCAACTGGACGTCGATGGCGGCAGCGATACCACAGCCACCGTTATCTTCATCCTGAGCATCTTCGGCCAAGGCCAGCTTCAGCCATTGCGCAATGCCGTTGCTCTGCACCAGAGCAATCTCGTTTTCCAGGGGCGCCAATGGATATCGCCGCATCCAGGACACAACCAGACTGCGCAGTTCATCAGGGCGGTTGCCTTGAACCACCATGAAGCCTGCACTCAGAGAGGTTGTAACGGACATGCTTGCTTCCTTGACGGGTGCGTGGAACCTGATGCCGAACCATAAGGGCAAGCGCGCCGGATTGCCATAAGCACGTGGGTCTGGATGACTGCCGGAGAGGTGGAGTTATGAGTTCAGGAGGATGCAGAGGTTTCTGGAACCCCAGACAAACAAAAACCCTCAACGCATAAGCGATGAGGGTTTCTGGAATTTAATCTTGACGATGACCTACTCTCACATGGGGAAACCCCACACTACCATCGGCGATACATCGTTTCACTACTGAGTTCGGGATGGGATCAGGTGGTTCCAATGTTCTATGGTCGTCAAGAAATTCGGGTACCGAATCGTGCCCTGCGGCGCGCTTCAGCAAATCGGGTATGTGATAGCAAGCTGGTTCAGGTGTCGTTCGTGACGCAAACTTTCGGTTCGTGTCATCTTCACAGTCACCGCAATCTGGTCGTTCGACGCAAATTGCTTGGGTGTTATATGGTCAAGCCTCACGGGCAATTAGTATTGGTTAGCTCAACGCCTCACAGCGCTTACACACCCAACCTATCAACGTCGTAGTCTTCGACGGCCCTTTAGGGAACTCAAGGTTCCAGTGAGATCTCATCTTGAGGCAAGTTTCCCGCTTAGATGCTTTCAGCGGTTATCTTTTCCGAACATAGCTACCCGGCAATGCCACTGGCGTGACAACCGGAACACCAGAGGTTCGTCCACTCCGGTCCTCTCGTACTAGGAGCAGCCCCTCTCAAATCTCAAACGTCCACGGCAGATAGGGACCGAACTGTCTCACGACGTTCTAAACCCAGCTCGCGTACCACTTTAAATGGCGAACAGCCATACCCTTGGGACCGGCTTCAGCCCCAGGATGTGATGAGCCGACATCGAGGTGCCAAACACCGCCGTCGATATGAACTCTTGGGCGGTATCAGCCTGTTATCCCCGGAGTACCTTTTATCCGTTGAGCGATGGCCCTTCCATACAGAACCACCGGATCACTAAGACCTACTTTCGTACCTGCTCGACGTGTCTGTCTCGCAGTCAAGCGCGCTTTTGCCTTTATACTCTACGACCGATTTCCGACCGGTCTGAGCGCACCTTCGTACTCCTCCGTTACTCTTTAGGAGGAGACCGCCCCAGTCAAACTACCCACCATACACTGTCCTCGATCCGGATAACGGACCTGAGTTAGAACCTCAAAGTTGCCAGGGTGGTATTTCAAGGTTGGCTCCACGCAGACTGGCGTCCACGCTTCAAAGCCTCCCACCTATCCTACACAAGCAAATTCAAAGTCCAGTGCAAAGCTATAGTAAAGGTTCACGGGGTCTTTCCGTCTAGCCGCGGATACACTGCATCTTCACAGCGATTTCAATTTCACTGAGTCTCGGGTGGAGACAGCGCCGCCATCGTTACGCCATTCGTGCAGGTCGGAACTTACCCGACAAGGAATTTCGCTACCTTAGGACCGTTATAGTTACGGCCGCCGTTTACCGGGGCTTCGATCAAGAGCTTCGCTTGCGCTAACCCCATCAATTAACCTTCCGGCACCGGGCAGGCGTCACACCCTATACGTCCACTTTCGTGTTTGCAGAGTGCTGTGTTTTTAATAAACAGTCGCAGCGGCCTGGTATCTTCGACCGGCAGGGGCTTACGCAGTAAATGCTTCACCTCCACCGGCGCACCTTCTCCCGAAGTTACGGTGCCATTTTGCCTAGTTCCTTCACCCGAGTTCTCTCAAGCGCCTTGGTATTCTCTACCCAACCACCTGTGTCGGTTTGGGGTACGGTTCCTGGTTACCTGAAGCTTAGAAGCTTTTCTTGGAAGCATGGCATCAACCACTTCGTGTTCTAAAAGAACACTCGTCATCAGCTCTCGGCCTTAAGATCCCGGATTTACCTAAGATCTCAGCCTACCACCTTAAACCTGGACAACCAACGCCAGGCTGGCCTAGCCTTCTCCGTCCCTCCATCGCAATAACCAGAAGTACAGGAATATTAACCTGTTTTCCATCGACTACGCTTTTCAGCCTCGCCTTAGGGACCGACTAACCCTGCGTCGATTAACGTTGCGCAGGAAACCTTGGTCTTTCGGCGTGGGTGTTTTTCACACCCATTGTCGTTACTCATGTCAGCATTCGCACTTCTGATACCTCCAGCAAGCTTCTCAACTCACCTTCACAGGCTTACAGAACGCTCCTCTACCGCATCATCAAAAGATGATACCCGTAGCTTCGGTGCATGGTTTGAGCCCCGTTACATCTTCCGCGCAGGCCGACTCGACTAGTGAGCTATTACGCTTTCTTTAAAGGGTGGCTGCTTCTAAGCCAACCTCCTAGCTGTCTAAGCCTTCCCACATCGTTTCCCACTTAACCATGACTTTGGGACCTTAGCTGACGGTCTGGGTTGTTTCCCTTTTCACGACGGACGTTAGCACCCGCCGTGTGTCTCCCATGCTCGGCACTTGTAGGTATTCGGAGTTTGCATCGGTTTGGTAAGTCGGGATGACCCCCTAGCCGAAACAGTGCTCTACCCCCTACAGTGATACATGAGGCGCTACCTAAATAGCTTTCGAGGAGAACCAGCTATCTCCGAGCTTGATTAGCCTTTCACTCCGATCCACAGGTCATCCGCTAACTTTTCAACGGTAGTCGGTTCGGTCCTCCAGTTAGTGTTACCCAACCTTCAACCTGCCCATGGATAGATCGCCCGGTTTCGGGTCTATTCCCAGCGACTAGACGCCCTATTAAGACTCGCTTTCGCTACGCCTCCCCTATTCGGTTAAGCTCGCCACTGAAAATAAGTCGCTGACCCATTATACAAAAGGTACGCAGTCACCCAACAAGTGGGCTCCCACTGCTTGTACGCATACGGTTTCAGGATCTATTTCACTCCGCTCTCCGCGGTTCTTTTCGCCTTTCCCTCACGGTACTGGTTCACTATCGGTCAGTCAGTAGTATTTAGCCTTGGAGGATGGTCCCCCCATATTCAGACAAGGTTTCTCGTGCCCCGTCCTACTCGATTTCATTGCAAAGGGATTTTCGCGTACGGGGCTATCACCCACTATGGCCGTCCTTTCCAGAACGTTCCGCTAATCTCAATACAACTTAAGGGCTGGTCCCCGTTCGCTCGCCACTACTAAGGGAATCTCGGTTGATTTCTTTTCCTCAGGGTACTTAGATGTTTCAGTTCCCCTGGTTCGCCTCTTGCACCTATGTATTCAGTACAAGATAACCATCTTATGATGGCTGGGTTCCCCCATTCAGACATCTCCGGATCACAGTCTGTTTGCCGACTCCCCGAAGCTTTTCGCAGGCTACCACGTCTTTCATCGCCTCTGACTGCCAAGGCATCCACCGTATGCGCTTCTTCACTTGACCATATAACCCCAAGCAATCTGGTTATACTGTGAAGACGACATTCGCCGAAAGTTTGCATTTCACAAACTTTACCTTAGCCCGGACACACACCAGTGAAAGAGGTGCCCGGTCTATATTTCTTTCTATCACATACCCAAATTTTTAAAGAACGATCTAATCAAAGACTAGAAATCAACATTCAGGCACCCCTTGTCTTGCGGGGTGGAATGCTCATTTCTAAGCTTTCAAACAGAAGCAGTAAGTGGTGGAGCCAAGCGGGATCGAACCGCTGACCTCCTGCGTGCAAGGCAGGCGCTCTCCCAGCTGAGCTATGGCCCCGTATTTCTACATACCGTGGAGGCGTCTCTCTGACCAGCTATCTCACCAGTAAACTGGTGGGTCTGGGCAGATTCGAACTGCCGACCTCACCCTTATCAGGGGTGCGCTCTAACCAACTGAGCTACAGACCCGAACTCGGGCGCTGCTTCTAATCGTCTTCTTCAATGAATCAAGCAATTCGTGTGGGTGCTTATGGTGCAGCTGAGTCGTCGATTAAGGAGGTGATCCAGCCGCAGGTTCCCCTACGGCTACCTTGTTACGACTTCACCCCAGTCATGAATCACACCGTGGTAACCGTCCCCCCGAAGGTTAGACTAGCTACTTCTGGTGCAACCCACTCCCATGGTGTGACGGGCGGTGTGTACAAGGCCCGGGAACGTATTCACCGCGACATTCTGATTCGCGATTACTAGCGATTCCGACTTCACGCAGTCGAGTTGCAGACTGCGATCCGGACTACGATCGGTTTTGTGAGATTAGCTCCACCTCGCGGCTTGGCAACCCTCTGTACCGACCATTGTAGCACGTGTGTAGCCCAGGCCGTAAGGGCCATGATGACTTGACGTCATCCCCACCTTCCTCCGGTTTGTCACCGGCAGTCTCCTTAGAGTGCCCACCTTAACGTGCTGGTAACTAAGGACAAGGGTTGCGCTCGTTACGGGACTTAACCCAACATCTCACGACACGAGCTGACGACAGCCATGCAGCACCTGTCTCAATGTTCCCGAAGGCACCAATCCATCTCTGGAAAGTTCATTGGATGTCAAGGCCTGGTAAGGTTCTTCGCGTTGCTTCGAATTAAACCACATGCTCCACCGCTTGTGCGGGCCCCCGTCAATTCATTTGAGTTTTAACCTTGCGGCCGTACTCCCCAGGCGGTCAACTTAATGCGTTAGCTGCGCCACTAAGAGCTCAAGGCTCCCAACGGCTAGTTGACATCGTTTACGGCGTGGACTACCAGGGTATCTAATCCTGTTTGCTCCCCACGCTTTCGCACCTCAGTGTCAGTATCAGTCCAGGTGGTCGCCTTCGCCACTGGTGTTCCTTCCTATATCTACGCATTTCACCGCTACACAGGAAATTCCACCACCCTCTACCATACTCTAGCTTGCCAGTTTTGGATGCAGTTCCCAGGTTGAGCCCGGGGATTTCACATTCAACTTAACAAACCACCTACGCGCGCTTTACGCCCAGTAATTCCGATTAACGCTTGCACCCTCTGTATTACCGCGGCTGCTGGCACAGAGTTAGCCGGTGCTTATTCTGTCGGTAACGTCAAAACAATCACGTATTAGGTAACTGCCCTTCCTCCCAACTTAAAGTGCTTTACAATCCGAAGACCTTCTTCACACACGCGGCATGGCTGGATCAGGCTTTCGCCCATTGTCCAATATTCCCCACTGCTGCCTCCCGTAGGAGTCTGGACCGTGTCTCAGTTCCAGTGTGACTGATCATCCTCTCAGACCAGTTACGGATCGTCGCCTTGGTGAGCCATTACCTCACCAACTAGCTAATCCGACCTAGGCTCATCTGATAGCGCAAGGCCCGAAGGTCCCCTGCTTTCTCCCGTAGGACGTATGCGGTATTAGCGTCCGTTTCCGAGCGTTATCCCCCACTACCAGGCAGATTCCTAGGCATTACTCACCCGTCCGCCGCTCGCCACCAGGTACAAGTACCCGTGCTGCCGCTCGACTTGCATGTGTTAGGCCTGCCGCCAGCGTTCAATCTGAGCCATGATCAAACTCTTCAGTTCAAACATCTAACTGGGTTTTGAGAAAACCCTAAACTTGGCTCAGCAATCGTTGGTTACATCTTTGATTTCTCGCGGAGTAACTTGGGTTGCTGATAATCTGTTGACTTCAGTCTGACACCACAAGCACCCACACGAATTGCTTGATTCAGTTGTTAAAGAGCGGTTGGTTAAGACCCTTCGTCTCAACCGAGGCGCGCATTCTACAGCGTCCTCTGTATCTGTCAAGCGGTTATTTTAAGAAGTTTTCAAAGTTTCCTTTGCAACTTCAACCACTTGCGCTGCGATCAACTCTTGAGTTGCTCATCAGCGGGAGGCGAATTCTACAGCGTTACAACCGCGTGTCAAACTCTTTTTTCTCACCGCTGTCGATCAATCCAGACCCGACCTGCTTCCTCGCTGACTCCTCACTCCAAAACCTTGCAAACTATTGATCTACAAGGCTTTTTCGTTTCCGTCTGCGCCGGAAGTGGGGCGAATTATAGACACCTCAGCGAGGGCGTCAACCGTTAATTTAAAAAATCTTCGCCCTGCTTTGCGACGCCCCTGTAAACACGGGAGATCCTCTTTAAAGACGATCTCCCTTCCGTAGAATTTACAGGCTCGGAAAGGCAAATTGCGACGCTTCGTGGCTAGCACGTTGCGGCCAGCGCTGAGTAATGGCCTTGCGACGGGTATAGAAGCGCACACCATCGGGACCGTACGCATGCAGGTCGCCGAACAGGGAACGCTTCCAGCCACCAAAGCTGTGATAAGCCACCGGTACTGGCAGCGGAACGTTGACCCCGACCATCCCCACTTCAATCTCGTCGCAGAACAGACGCGCCGCTTCGCCATCGCGGGTAAAGATGCAGGTGCCGTTGCCGTATTCGTGATCGTTGATCAGTTGCATGGCCTGCTCAAGGCTGTCCACACGCACGATGCACAGCACCGGCCCGAAAATCTCTTCTTTATAGATACGCATCTCTGGCGTCACGCGATCGAACAGGCAGCCACCCATGAAGAAGCCCTGTTCGTGCCCGGCAACCTGAAGATTGCGCCCATCGACCACCAAGGTTGCGCCCGCTTGCACACCGTCTTCTATATAGCCGCCGACCTTGTCGCGATGCTGCCCGGTGACCAGTGGCCCCATGTCCAGGCCACAGGTCGTGCCCGCACCGATCTTCAGGCTCTGGATTTGCGGAACCAGCTTGGCCACCAATGCATCAGCGATCTGATCGCCAACGCACACCGCGACCGAGATCGCCATGCAACGCTCGCCGCAGGATCCGTAAGCTGCGCCCATCAAGGCACTCACGGCATTGTCCAGATCGGCATCCGGCATCAATACCGCATGATTCTTGGCGCCACCGAGGGCCTGAACGCGCTTGCCCCGCGCTGCGCCTTCCTTATAGATGTACTCGGCAATAGGCGTAGAACCGACGAAGCTGAGCGCCTTGACCTCCGGCGCTTCGATCAGCGCATCGACCGCGACCTTGTCACCGTGAACCACATTGAGCACACCCTTCGGCAGCCCCGCCTCATGCAGCAGTTCGGCAATCAACAGCGTTGAACTGGGATCGCGCTCCGAAGGCTTGAGGATGAAGCAGTTACCGCACGCAATGGCCAGCGGGTACATCCACAGCGGCACCATCGCCGGGAAGTTGAACGGGGTAATACCGGCAACGATACCCAGCGGCTGAAAGTCAGACCACGCATCGATGTTCGGCCCGACGTTGCGGCTGTATTCACCCTTGAGCACTTCAGGCGCGGCGCAGGCGTACTCCACGTTTTCAATGCCGCGCTTCAGCTCGCCCGCCGCATCTTCCAGGGTCTTGCCGTGTTCTTCACTGATCAATTGGGCAATGCGTGCCTCGTTCTGCTCGAGCAGCTGTTTGAAACGGAACATCACCTGAGCACGCTTGGCCGGCGGCGTATTGCGCCACGCTGGAAAGGCAGCCTTGGCCGAGTCGATTGCCTTCTGGACTGTTTCGCGATCGGCCAGCGCTACGGTGTGGATAACCTGCCCGGTCGACGGGTTGAACACATTGGCGCTACGACCTTCAGCAGAAACGAACTCGCCGTGGATCAGGTGTTGAATGCTGCTCATGGAAAACTCCGGATAAAGGCAGCGGGCGTGAGTCAGCTCACACCCGATGCGATAAAGGCACACATATAAGAAGAGAGCGCTGCCAGCGCGGTCAGTCGATCAGTCGATCAGATTCAGTGTTTCGCCGACGGCATCGAACAATCGATCAAGATCCTGCGCCTGGCTGTTGAAGGTCGGTCCGAATTGCAGGGTGTCACCGCCAAAGCGCACATAGAAACCTGCTTTCCACAGCTTCATACCCGCCTCGAAGGGCCGCACGATGGCATCGCCGTCACGCGGTGCGAGCTGGATGGCACCCGCCAGACCGTAATTGCGGATATCGACCACGTTTTTCGCGCCCTTGATACCGTGCAGCGCACGTTCAAAATGCGGCGCGACTGCGGCGGCCTGCTGCACCAGATTCTCCCGTTGCAGCAGTTCAAGCGCCGCCAGCCCGGCCGCACACGCCACAGGGTGAGCGGAATAGGTGTAGCCGTGAGGGAATTCGACGGCGTACTCCGGCGTCGGCTGGTTCATGAACGTTTGATAGATTTCGCTGCTGGCGATTACCGCGCCCATGGGGATGGCGCCATTGGTGATCTGCTTGGCGATGCACATCAGGTCAGGCGTGACACCGAAACTGTCGGCGCCAAACATCGAGCCCGTACGACCGAAGCCGGTGATGACTTCATCGAAGATCAGCAGGATATTGTGCTGATCACAAATCTCACGCAGGCGCTTGAGATAGCCTTGCGGTGGAACGATCACGCCGGCCGAGCCCGACATGGGTTCGACGATCACTGCAGCGATGTTCGACGCATCATGCAACTCGATCAGCTTGAGCATCTCGTCAGCCAGCGCGATACCGCCCGCCTCGGGCATGCCCTTCGAGTACGCATTGCTGGCCAGCAGGGTATGCGGCAAGTGGTCGACATCCATCAACTGGCCGAACATCTTGCGGTTGCCATTCACTCCGCCCAGGCTGGTACCCGCCACATTCACGCCGTGATAGCCGCGTGCCCGACCGATCATCTTGGTCTTGGTCGCCTGGCCTTTCAGCCGCCAGTAGGCACGCACCATCTTAACCGCCGTATCCGCGCACTCGGAACCCGAGTTGGTATAGAAGACGTGGTTGAGATTGCCCGGCGTCAGGTCGGTAATCTGTTCTGCCAGCTGGAACGACAGGGGGTGCCCGAACTGAAAGCCCGGCGAGTAATCCAGCACACCCAGTTGCCGGGACACGGCCTCCTGAATTTCCTTGCGCGTGTGCCCGGCGCCACATGTCCACAGACCGGAAAGCGCATCGTAGATCTTGCGTCCCTTGTCGTCTGTCAGATAGCTGCCATGCGCGGCCACGACCATGCGCGGGTCGCGCTGGAAATTTCGATTCGCGGTGTAAGGCATCCAGTGAGCATCGAGCTTCAACTGACGGGTGACAGGCACATCGGACACTTCGAACATATTCATGGGAGCAAGCCTCGCAGGCGCTGAACGATCAGTCATTGCAGCTAAGGTGCCACGCGGATAAAGTTCATAAAACCCGACTTTTACGATCTTTGGTTTGGTAATTACTAAACAATGAATATCCGTCGTTCCGATCCGATGTCGCAGGTCAGTGATTTTGATATCCGCTTGCTGCGCCTATTCAAAAGCGTTGTCGAAGCGGGTGGCTTTTCTGCGGCTGAAAGCGTGCTCGGCATTGGCCGATCCGCGATCAGCCAGCAGATGAGTGATCTGGAACAACGCCTCGGCCTGCGCCTGTGCCAGCGAGGCCGCGCCGGTTTTTCACTGACCGACGAGGGGCGCGAGGTCTATCAGTCGTCTTTGCAACTGCTCAGCGCGTTGGAAAGCTTCAGGACAGAGGTCAATGGCCTGCACCAGAACCTGCGCGGCGAACTGAACATCGGCCTGACCGACAATCTGGTCACCCTCCCCCACATGCGCATCACCCATGCCCTGGCCCGGCTGAAAGAGCGCGGGCCGGGCGTGCACATCAACATCCGCATGATTGCCCCCGCCGAAGTCGAGCGCGGTGTACTCGACGGCGGCCTGCATGTCGGTGTCGTGCCGCAGGCCAGTGCTTTGCCGGGGCTTGAGTATCATTCTTTATACAGCGAGCGCTCGCTGCTCTACTGCGCGGTCGGGCATCCCCTGTTTTACGCCGACAATGCCGCGCTGGATGACGCACGCCTCGCACAACAGGAAGCCATCGCTCCGACCTTTCGCCTGCCCAACGATGTTCAGGACCACTATCAGGCACTGACCTGCACGGCCAGCGCGTCTGACCGGGAAGGTATCGCCTTCCTGATTCTGACCGGTCGCTACATAGGCTACCTGCCCGATCATTACGCCAATGCCTGGGTGCAGGAAGGCAGGCTGCGCGCATTGAAACCGGATTCGAAGTTCTACGACCTCAACCTGGTGACCGTCACCCGCAAAGGCCGGCGCCCTCATTTGGTGCTGGAGAGCTTTTTGGAAACACTTGCCGCTACCCGATGACACATTTCTGCCCGGTAACTGGCCGCTTCGACGACGCTGCAGCGCGGGTTGAAAGCGCTATCAAGCTGATATTTATTGAAATAACCGGACTCAAATAAAAATAACCTGAGCAACTGGACAGTTTTTTGCAGTAGTCCCGAACAATGACACGCCAGCACATGGCATTTCCCCGTCCGAGACCTCGCCATGCAGCCTGAAACACTCGACAACGATGATCTGATCTACGGCCTGAACGATCGCCCCAAACCCTGGACGGCCCTATTGGCTGCGTTCCAGCACGTTCTCGCCAGCTTCGTGGGGATCATCACTCCGCCCCTGATCATCGGCTCGACCCTCGGCCTGACCCAATACATGCCGTACCTGATCAGCATGGCCTTGATGGTCTCGGGCACCGGTACGTTCATCCAGGCGCGCCGCCCGTTCGGTATCGGCGCGGGCATGATCTGCCTGCAAGGCACCAGCTTCGCGTTCCTGGGCGCAGTGTTGTCCGCAGGCTTTCTGGTCAAGCAGCGCGGCGGCAGCCCGGAGGACATCATGGCGATGATCTTCGGCGTGTGCTTTTTCGGTGCGCTGGTGCAGATCGCACTGAGTCGCTGCATTAGCCAGTTGCGAAGGGTCATCACGCCGCTGGTGACCGGCATTGTCATCACGCTGATTGGTGTGAGCCTGATCAAGGTGGGCGTGACAGACCTGGGCGGCGGCTTCAACGCGCCGGACTTCGGCGCCCCGGTGAACCTGGCGCTGGGCGCGTTCGTGCTGGCCGTGATCATTGTGCTCAATCGCTCGACTACGCCCTGGGTACGTTTGTCAGCCATCATCATCGGCCTGGCGGTCGGCAGCCTGGCCGCGTGGTTCAGCGGCAAACTGGTGCCGCAATCCTTGCACGACCTGCCGTTGATCAGCGTACCGATGCCCTTCCGCTTCGGCTTCAATTTCGACTGGAGCGCTTTCCTGCCTGTCGCGCTGATTTATCTGATCAGCAGCATCGAAACGGTCGGCGACCTGACCGCCAATTGCATGCTCGCGCGCCAGCCCATCAGCGGCCCGAGCTACCTGGCACGCCTCAAGGGCGGCGTACTGGGCGATGGCGTCAGCTGCATGATCGCCGCGACCTTCAGCGCATTTCCCAATACCACCTTTGCGCAAAACAACGGTGTGATCCAGTTGACCGGCGTTGCCAGTCGCTATGTCGGGCTGTACATCGGCGCGGTGCTGTTCGTGCTCGGGCTTTTTCCACACATTGGTGCCATCGTTCAGCAGATCCCTAAGCCGGTGCTCGGCGGCGCAACGCTGGTCATGTTCGGCAGCGTCGCGGCGGCCGGTGTGCGCATTCTGGCCCAGTCGCCGCTCGACCGACGCAGCATGCTGATCATTGCGACGTCATTGGGTGTCGGTCTGGGCATTGCGTCGCAGCCTGCGCTGCTGCATCAATTGCCGAAACTGGTGCAGAACCTGTTCGATTCGGCCATCACCAGCGGCGGTATCACGGCCATTGTCATGTGCCTGCTGATTCCGGAAAGCAAAGTCGCCGCCGCTACGACCGACGACGTGCCGGAACCCGAACCTGTGGAGCAACCACGATAACTTTGCATGCCGCGCCCGCACCGACGGCTGCGAGATGCTCGCCGGTGCGCTATCTGTTCATCCGTCGCGCCCTACGACCTGTCCGGAATTGCCCATGACCCTTGAAGTCCCCGCACACAGCGCTCACGTCACCAAGCCTGCAAGCCGTATTCGTCAGAAGAACGAAGAAGCGATCATTCAGGCGGCCGAAGATGAATTTGCCCGCCACGGTTTCAAGGGCACCAGCATGAACACCATCGCGATCAAGGCCGGGCTGCCAAAAGCCAATCTGCATTACTACTTCACCAACAAACTCGGCCTGTATGTCGCGGTGCTCAGCAACATCATCGATTTGTGGGACAGCACCTTCAACCACCTCAGCGTCGAAGACGACCCGGCAGAGGCGCTGGCCCGCTATATTCGCGCCAAGATGGAGTTCTCGCGCCGCCAGCCACAGGCCTCGCGGATCTTCGCCATGGAAATCATCAGCGGTGGCGAATGCATGAGCGAGTACTTCAGCCAGGATTACCGCCTGTGGTTCCAAGGCCGGGCCGCGGTCTTTCAAGCCTGGATCGACGCCGGCAAGATGGACCCCGTTGACCCGGTGCACCTGATCTTCCTGCTATGGGGCAGCACCCAGCACTATGCCGACTTCGCCTCGCAGATCTGTCGCGTCACCGGTCGCTCCCGACTGACGCGCCAGGACATGGATCAGGCCAGCAACAATCTCATTCGAATCATCCTCAAAGGTTGTGGGCTCACGCCGCCAGCCTTGTAGAATCGTCGCCTTGACGTCAGCTGGACACACGCATGCCTTTTACCCTGGTCGGCCCTTGCGAGTTTCGTGAAGAAATCCGCAAGAGCCGCTTCATCACCCTCGCCACCCCCATCGCCAGCCCGGCCGACGCACAGGCGTTCATCGAGCAGCACAGTGACTTGAACGCCACTCATAATTGCTGGGCATGGAAGCTCGGCGGGCAGTATCGCAGCAGCGATGACGGCGAACCGGGCGGCACTGCAGGCAGGCCGATTCTGGCCGCCATCGAAGCGCAGGCGTTCGATCAGGTCGTGGTGCTGGTGATCCGCTGGTACGGCGGCATTCAACTGGGGACAGGCGGCCTGGCGCGCGCCTATGGCGGCGGTGCCAACAAATGTCTGCAGCAGGCCGAGCGTCTGCCGCTGATCCAGCGCGCGTCGTTCTATCTTGAATGCAGCTTCAGTGAGCTGGCGCTGGTCAAGCTGCGTCTCGGCGAATTGAACGGTCTGGTGGAAAGCGAAAATTTCATGGCCAACGGTGTGCAGATGTCCATCGCCATCGGCCCCGAGCACACCGACACCCTGCAGCGCCAACTGGCCGATCTGAGTCGCGGCAGAATCCTTCTGCACGCAGCGCCGGAGCAATAGGCTCAGCCTCTGCGCCACATGTCACAATTGCCCACATCTACTGTGCATCCGGCTGTGGATAAGCTGAGCACACTCCACCGCGAGCCTTGCCGGGCTTGCGTTTCAGGCGAATGATCGTTTTTTGAGCAATTGCCGTGCGTGGATCCATAAAGAGTGCAAAAACAGCCTGTTAGCGCTTCTTAGTGCCTTTGGATGTTAACCGCCGCCGCATTATTCTCACTCAACGCGCTTGCGCACAGTATCTGTGGAAGAACCTGTGGATAACAGGTGCAAGGGTCGCGCATTGGTTCAGCGCACCGCCCTCCACGTCCGCTGTACATTTTTTGCTCAAGTCAAAGGGCCACATTGGCACGCGCCAGGCAAGCACGCCCCGAACTGGTGCTGAAACGAGCGCGCTCGATGGGCGAGGGCCGGTGACAGGGCCGAAAACTCCGTGCCTGGCCTTGATTCCGCGTGCCGGATGCGAATCCTGACTCCTTGGCCAGGATTTTGCTTTATCCACACGCGACCCACTTCTGCCTCAGAGCCTTTCATGTCAAACCACGCGATACCTGCGCGCCTGCAACTGCGCCACATCACCAAACGGTATCCCGGCTGCCTGGCCAACGACGCTGTCGACCTGACGATTCAGCCCGGAGAGATTCACGCCCTGCTGGGTGAAAACGGTGCGGGCAAAAGCACGCTCATGAAGATCATCTACGGCGTGACGCAGCCCGACGCCGGGACGATCATCTGGCAAGGCCGGGCGCAGACCATGCGCAATCCGGCACAGGCCAGAAGCCTGGGCATCGGCATGGTGTTCCAGCATTTTTCGCTGTTCGAAACCCTCAGCGTCGCGCAAAACATCGCGCTGGCCATGGGCGCAGCGGCAGGCACGCCCAAACAACTGGAGCCGCGCATCCGCGAGGTCTCTCAACGCTACGGCATGGCGGTTGAACCCCAGCGGCTGGTCCACAGCCTGTCGATTGGCGAGCGGCAGAAAGTCGAGATCATTCGCTGCCTGATGCAGGACATTCGCCTGTTGATCCTCGACGAACCCACGTCGGTATTGACTCCCCAGGAAGCCGAGGAGCTGTTCGTGACCCTGCGCCATCTGGCTCGAGAAGGCTGCAGCATTCTGTTTATCAGTCACAAGCTGGGCGAGGTGCGCGCGCTGTGTCACAGCGCAACCGTGCTGCGCAACGGCAAGGTCTCCGGGCACTGCATTCCCGCTGAATGTTCCGATCTGGAACTGGCGCGTTTGATGGTCGGTGATGCCGAAGGGCTGACCGCGCAGTATGAGAAAGCCAGCGGCGGCAAAGCCTTTTTGCGCATCGACAAACTGTCCTGGCACAACCCGGACCCGTTCGGCTGCTCACTCAAAGACCTCAGTCTGGAAGTACGCAGCGGCGAAATCGTCGGTATCGCAGGCGTAGCCGGGAATGGTCAGGATGAGTTGCTGGCGCTGCTCAGCGGCGAACAGACCTTGCCGTACGCCCAGGCGGCGACCCTGCGTTTCGAGGATGCCCCGGTCGGCAACCTGCGCCCCGATGCGCGGCGCAAGCGTGGCTTGGCATTCGTCCCGGCCGAGCGCCTGGGACATGGCGCAGTGCCGGAACTCAGTCTTGCCGACAACGCGCTGCTTACCGCCTTCCAGCAAGGGCTGGTGAGCAATGGCCTGATCCAGCGCAGCAAGGTGCGCGCACTGGCTGACGAAATCATTCGGCGCTTTGCAGTCAAGACGCCGGATGCACTGGCCCCGGCGCGCAGTCTGTCGGGCGGCAACCTGCAGAAATTCATTCTCGGTCGGGAAGTTCTGCAAAAGCCGAAACTGTTGATTGCCGCGCATCCGACCTGGGGCGTGGATGTCGGCGCTGCGGCGGCGATCCATCGGGCGCTGATTGCCTTGCGCGACGCCGGGGCCGCGATTCTGGTGATCTCCGAAGACCTGGACGAATTGTTCCAGATCAGCGACCGACTCGCCGCCCTGAGCGGCGGTCAGCTTTCCGACCTTATCCCTACTGAACAGACCAGCACCGTGCAAATCGGCGGCTGGATGGCGGGACAGTTCGATCATTCTCAAACCCAAGCCCACGTGCCTGGTTAACGGAGCAAAACATGCTGCTTTCTCTGGAACCGCGCGGCCAGCAATCGCGCGCGATGTTGTGGTGCTCCCCTTTACTGGCTGCGGTGCTGACCCTGGTCTGCGGTTCGCTGCTGTTCATCGGCCTGGGCCTGAACCCTGTGGTGACACTGCACACCTTGCTGATCGCGCCGGTCAGCGACTGGTACGGCCTGTCGGAATTGATGGTCAAGACCCTGCCGATTCTGCTCTGCGCGCTGGGTCTGGCGGTCGCCTATCAGGCGCGCATCTGGAACATCGGTGCGGAAGGCCAGTTGCTGCTCGGCGCATTGGCGGGCAGTGCCGTGGCGGTAAATATCATCGAGATGGAGAGTCGTTGGGCGCTGGTCATGGTGTTGCTGGCCGGCACCCTCGCCGGCGCTGCCTGGGCGGGCGTGACCGCCTGGCTGCGCACGCATTTCAACGCCAATGAAATCCTCACCAGCATCATGCTCAATTACATCGCCCTCAACTTGCTGCTGTACTTCGTCCACGGGCCGCTCAAGGACCCTGCCGGCATGAACTTCCCGGAGTCAGCGACCTTTGGCGACGCCAGCCGTCTGCCACTGCTGATGGAGGATGGCCGCGCGCACATTGGGGTGTACTTCGCCCTGTTCGCGCTGGTCGCGGTGTGGGTGTTGCTGCAACGCAGTTTCGTCGGTTTTCAGATCAAGGTGCTGGGCCTGGACAAGCGTGCTGCCGGATTTGTCGGCTTCCGTGAAAAACGCCTGGTCTGGCTGGCCCTGTTGATCAGCGGCGCGCTGGCCGGGCTGGCAGGCGTATCGGAAGTGACCGGCCCCATTGGCCAATTGGTGCCGCAGGTCTCGCCAGGTTATGGCTATGCCGCGATCACCGTGGCCTTTCTCGGCCGCCTCAACCCCATCGGTATTCTGTTCTCCAGCCTGTTGATCGCCCTGCTCTATCTGGGCGGGGAAAGCGCGCAAATGACCTTGAACCTGCCGTTGGCAATCACGCAGTTGTTTCAGGGGATGATGCTGTTTTTCCTGCTGGCCTGTGATGTGCTGATTCTCTACCGCCCACGTCTGAAACTGCACTGGGCCAAGCGCCAGATGACACCCGTCACAGGAGCCGCATGATGGATATCGACCTGCTGAGCAACATTTTCTACGCCATGGTCCGTTGCGGAACACCCCTGCTGCTGGTGGCGCTGGGCGAGCTGATCTGTGAAAAAAGCGGCGTCATCAACCTCGGTCAGGAAGGCATGATGCTGTTTGGCGCAGTGATCGGCTTCATCGTCGCCCTGAACACCGGCAACCTCTGGATGGGTGTGCTGCTGGCGATGCTTGCAGGCATGCTGCTCTCGGCACTGTTTGCCTTGGTGGCACTGGTGTTCAACGCCAATCAGGTCGCGACCGGGCTGGCGTTGACCATCTTCGGCGTCGGCCTTTCCAGCTTCGTCGGGGCCGCCTGGGTCGGCAAACCGTTGAGCGGTTTCGAGCCGGTCGCCATCCCGCTGCTCAGCGACATTCCGCTGATCGGCCGCATGCTGTTTGCTCAGGACCTGCTGGTCTACCTGTCCTTCGCCTTGTTCGCGCTGGTCGCCTGGGCACTGCTGAAAAGCCGCGTCGGGCTGATCATCCAGGCCGTCGGCGAAAACCCCGATGCCGCCAGCGCCATGGGCTTGCCGGTGTTGCGCGTGCGCACCCTCGCGGTGCTGTTCGGCGGCGCGATGGCCGGGCTGGCCGGGGCTTATCTGTCACTGGCCTACACGCCGATGTGGGCAGAAAACATGAGCGCCGGGCGTGGCTGGATTGCCCTGGCACTGGTGGTTTTCGCCAGCTGGCGCGTGTGGCGCCTGCTGCTGGGCGCCTACCTGTTCGGTCTGGCCAGCATTCTGCACCTGGTCGCGCAGGGCATCGGCCTGGCCATCCCATCCAACCTGCTGGCGATGCTGCCGTATGTGGCCACCATCATCGTCCTCGTCCTGCTCTCCCGCGACGCCCTGCGCACCCGGCTGTATGCGCCGGTATCGCTGGGCCAGCCCTGGCGTGCGGGGCATTGATGAAGCTAGCGGCGCAGAGGGTTGACGCAGAGCGTCACGAACGGCATTCCCACGCTGGAGTGCGGAACGATAATCCCGACTATCGTGCCAATGCTCCGCGTCAGGCATCTACCTTGAACGTTTTCGGCTCGCGAAGATTCCAACAGGTCATGGGCAGGAGTACGCTGCAAGGTCGAAACTTTCGAGAGGCCTTGCTGGCACTGCCATGGAGTCTGTCTCTCAATCTGCCAAGGAATCATTCATGACCACTACCAAGAAAACCGCTCTGATCATCGGTGCTTCGCGTGGCCTGGGGCTAGGGCTGGTGCAGCGCTTGACCGAACAGGGCTGGCAAGTCACCGCCACCGTACGTGATCCGCAAAATGCCGAAAACCTGAAAGCAGTCGAGGGCGTGCGCAT
This sequence comes from Pseudomonas sp. PvP100, assembly GCF_017833055.1. Lineage (NCBI taxonomy): Bacteria > Pseudomonadati > Pseudomonadota > Gammaproteobacteria > Pseudomonadales > Pseudomonadaceae > Pseudomonas > Pseudomonas sp. PvP100. The sequence goes on along the minus strand of NZ_JAFIBO010000001.1, from coordinate 5,305,933 downwards.
CGAAGCGGTGGATCTGGACGAAACCGCCTCGCTTGAAGTGCTGGTCCAGAAGCTGCGCGGTGAGGTGTTCGACGTGCTGTTCGTCAATGCCGGCATCAGCGGCGCGGCACACCAGAGCGCTGCGAAGTCGACCGCTGCCGAGCTCGGGCAATTGTTCCTGACCAACGCTGTGGCACCGATTCGTCTGGCCGAGCGCTTCGTCGATCAAATTCGTCCCGGCACGGGCGTTCTGGCGTTCATGAGTTCGTGGCTGGGTAGCGTCACTTGCCCGGATGGCGCCAACCTTGCGCTGTACAAGGCCAGCAAAGCCGCGCTCAATTCGATGACCAATACCTTCGTTACAGAGCTGGGCGAGAACCGTCCTACCGTGCTGTCGATGCATCCGGGTTGGGTGAAGACCGACATGGGCGGCGAAAATGCTGCTATCGACGTCATGACCAGCACCACCGGGCTGGTCGAACAGCTCAATGCCTACGCCGGCAAAGGCGGCCATCACTTCATCGACTACCAAGGCAAGACGATTGCCTGGTAACCGGCCGCTCGACTAGAATCGCCGTCCTTCGCCGGGGCGCACCTGACCCCGGCGACCCTGGATCAGCAGACAGGGCAACACTGAGCTGGCTAACCTGAACCTGTCTTTCAGAGGAGCCGGCCCATGCCCGCGATCCGTATCTGGTTGAAAAATCCCCTTGCCGTGTTTACTGCCAATGACCTGGACGCCCGTGGCGGTCTGGTGATCGAAGGCGGCGTCATCACTGAAGTGCTGGCCGCCGGGCAGCTCCCGTCAAAGCACTGCAATCAAACGTTCGATGCCCGTGAGCATGTGCTGCTGCCGGGGTTGATCAACACGCACCATCACTTCTATCAAACCCTCACGCGGGCCTGGGCACCAGTGGTCAATCAGCCGTTGTTCCCCTGGCTGAAGACCCTGTACCCGGTATGGGCGCGCCTGACACCGGACAAGCTCGCGGTCGCCAGTAAGGTGGCGCTGGCCGAGTTGTTGCTGTCCGGGTGTACGACCGCTGCCGACCATCATTATCTGTTTCCCGACGGGCTGGAACACGCTATCGATGTTCAGGTGCAGAGCGTTCGGGAGCTGGGCATGCGCGCGATGCTGACACGCGGTTCGATGAGCCTGGGCGAAGCGGATGGAGGCTTGCCGCCCCAGCAAACCGTGCAGCAGGGCGAAGTGATTCTGGCCGACAGCCAGCGCTTGATCGAGACCTACCATCAGCGTGGCGACGGCGCACAGATTCAGATCGCCCTGGCGCCCTGCTCACCGTTTTCGGTCACGCCGCAGATCATGGCCGAGAGTGCGGCCATGGCCGAAAAACTCGACGTGCGCCTGCACACCCATCTGGCCGAAACCCTCGACGAAGAAGACTTCTGCCTGCAACGCTTCGGCCTGCGCACCGTGGATTATCTGGACAGTGTCGGCTGGCTGGGACCGCGTACCTGGCTGGCCCATGGTATCCACTTCAACCCCGACGAAATCGCCCGTCTCGGCGCAGCAGGTACGGGTGTCTGCCACTGCCCGAGCTCGAACATGCGCCTGGCCTCCGGCATTTGCCCGACCCTGGACCTGCTCGCTGCTGGCGCGCCGTTGGGGCTTGGGGTCGATGGCTCGGCGTCCAACGACGCATCGAACATGATCCTGGAAACCCGCCAGGCGCTTTATCTGCAACGCCTGCGCTACGGCGCCGAAAAAATCACCCCACAACTCGTGCTGGGCTGGGCCACCAAGGGGTCGGCGCAATTGCTCGGACGCACTGACCTCGGTGAACTGGCGGTGGGTAAACAGGCTGATCTGGCGTTGTTCAAGCTGGACGAACTGCGCTTTTCCGGCAGCCATGATCCGCTGTCAGCCCTGCTGCTGTGTGGCGCGGACCGTGCCGACCGGGTGATGATTGCAGGGCAATGGCGAGTGATCGACGGCCAGGTCGAAGGGCTGGACATCAAGCAACTGATTGCCGATCACAGCCAGGCCGCGCGGGAATTGATTCACGGCTGAACGTGCGCAACGATACTCTCGACTATCGTGCGACGCTCTGCGTCGGCATGCCGTTCAGGACGCTCTGCGTCCTCTTGCGACGCAGAGCGTGGGAGCGATAGGCCCTAAAGCCCCAGACACGACAGCATGATGAACGTCGCGAACAGTACGAAGTGGGTCATGCCTTCGATGGCGTTGGTTTCGCCGTCGTTGAGGTTGATGGCGGACACCAGCAGGGTGATGAGGATCATCACGGTCTGCACCGGAGTCATGGCCATCTGGAAGGGCTGGCCGCTGTAAAGTGCCATGGCTTCCATGACCGGAACGGTCAGGATCACGGTCGACAGCGACGCACCCAGAGCGATGTTGACCACCGACTGCATGCGGTTGGCCAACGCGGCACGCAGGGCCGTGAGGATCTCGGGCGCGGCAGAGATGGCGGCTACCAGGATGGCGGTCATCACCGGCGGTGCACCAGTACCTTCCAGGCCCAGGTCAACCGTCTTCGACATCACTTCAGCCAGCGCACCGATCACCACCACGCCGACAACCAGTGTGGCAATTGAGCGGGTCAGATTGACCGGCTCTGCATGCTCTTCAGCCGGATTGGAGCCCTGGCTCTGACGCTTCTTCTTTTCCGGGTAGCTGTAGCTGAAAAAATAACTGTGCGGCCCGACCTGCATGCGCAGGAACAGGGTGTAAAGCAGGATCATCGCGCCGATGGTGAACGCCGAATAGATCTTCCAGTCACCCTCGGGAATGAACTCGGGTACGACCATCGACACGCCCATCGCGGTGAGGATCATCACGCTGTAGGTGCGCGCCGAATCGTCGTTGTACGACTGCTCGCCGTGCTTGATACCGCCCATCAGCGCCGCAAGACCGAGGATGCCGTTGATGTCGAGCATCACCGCCGAATAAATCGTATCGCGCACCAGCGTCGGCGACGGCTCGTTGCTCATCATGATCGCCAGGATCACCACTTCGACCGTTACCGCCGACAGCGTGAGGATCATCGTGCCGTAAGGATCGCCGACCTTTTCCGCCAGCATCTCGGCGTGATGCGCAACGCGCATCGAGGCGCAGATAATGAACGCAACCAGCGCCAGCCCCGACACCAGCGCAACCACCTGACCATTGCCTACCAGCACATGCTCCAGTGGATAAGCGACGAACATGGCAATGATTGCCAGCAACAGAAACTTTTCTTGCTTGAGCAATGCGCCCATTTTTATTCCCCAAACCTTGCGACATCGCCGCGGATGTACATGAAGGTGGCCAACAGTGAAGGCTGTCAGAGTAGCGTGTGTGACAAAAGGTTTCATAAAATAGCCCGAATGAGAACGGCACTCACGCGTAAATGACTTTTGATCCCGTCGCCGCGATGTGAAATAGTGCCCGCCGTTTTCATCAATAGCGCCCGCCGTTTTCTTCGCGGCCTTCAGGGCGCGCCTGCTTTTCATGATTCCGCTTTGTTAGAAAGGACCTTTGCCATGCGTGCTTTTCGACTTCCGCATCTGCTGGCTTGCGGCCTGCTGACCCTGATCGCGAGCCTCGCCCAGGCCGCGCCTATCGACATCGATGACGGCCAACACAAAGTCCACCTGCCTGATACTCCCAAGCGTGTGGTGGTGCTGGAGTTTTCGTTTCTCGACGGGCTGGCATCGGTGGGCGTGACACCCGTCGGCGCGGCGGACGATGGCGATGCCAACCGCGTGCTGCCCAAGGTGCGCAAGGCCGTCGGTGAATGGCAGTCGGTGGGCCTGCGTTCGCAACCCAATATAGAGGTGATCGCGCGGCTCAAGCCGGACCTGATCATTGCCGACCTCGGTCGCCATCAGGCGCTGTACAACGACCTGACCAGCTTGGCGCCGACCCTGATGCTGCCGTCACGCGGTGAGGATTATCAGGGTAGCCTGAAGTCTGCCGAACTGATCGGCGTCGCGCTGGGCAAGGGGCCGCAGATGCAAGCGCGCATCGAGGAAAACCGACAGCACCTGAAGACTATCGCCGAGCAGATTCCGGCCAACACCAACGTGCTGTTCGGCGTCGCCCGCGAAGACAGCTTCTCGGTACACGGCCCGCACTCTTACGCAGGCAGCGTGCTGCAGGCGATCGGTCTGAAAGTCCCGGAAGTACGCAAAAACGCCGCGCCCACCGAATTCGTCAGCCTGGAGCAACTGCTGGCCCTGGACCCGGGCTGGTTGCTGGTCGGCCATTATCGCCGTCCGAGCATCGTCGACAGCTGGAGCAAGCAGCCGCTGTGGCAGGTGCTGGGCGCGGTGCGTAACAAGCAGGTGGCCGAAGTGGATGGCGACAGCTGGGCGCGCAATCGCGGGATCATGGCCTCCGAGCAGATCGCCGACGATGCGCTTGCCGTGCTCAAGGGCGGCAAGGCCGTGCTGAACCCGTAAATGCGCCGCTGGCTGATGGCGGGCGTAATCATCGCGGCCTGCCTGGGATTGTTCTGGGTGTCGCTGTTCGCCCTGTCGTCGTTCAGCATTCGCCAGGTGGATGCCTGGAACGGACTGATCACGCAGGGCCGCGAGGGCGGCAATATCGCTTACATCGTCGCGCAACTGCGCGTGCCACGTGCCTTGTGCGCAGCATTGGTCGGTGCCTGCCTGGGCGTGGCCGGCGCGTTGATGCAGGGCATCACCCGCAACCGTCTGGCGTCTCCTTCATTGTTTGGCGTTACCGCAGGCGCCGCATTGGGGCTGGCGCTGTTTTCCACCGGTCTGGTCGCCCTGCCCTTCCCCGGTGGCGCACTGCTGATGACTTGCCTTGGCGGTGCGCTGGCGTGGATCACCGTGTTCAGTCTTGGCGGTGCCTGGTCACCCGCCACGGCTCAGGGCCGACTGGTGTTGGCAGGCGTTGCCGTCGCAGCACTGTGCGCCGCATTGACCCGCCTCACCGTGATTCTCGTCGAGGCGCAGGCGCAAAGTGTCCTCAACTGGCTGGCTGGGTCGCTGGCCAATGTCGGTGCCGCACAATTGCAACTGCTCTGGCCGTGCACGCTGATCGGCGTGGTGCTGGCGGTGGTCTGTGCGCCACGCCTTAACCTGATCAACCTCGGCGAAGACGCCGCGCGTTCGCTGGGCGTGCGTATCGGCGCGTTGCGCCTGCTGGTATTCGTGGTCAGCCTGCTGCTGGTCGGTGCCAGTGTCTGTGCAGTCGGGCCGATCGGCTTTGTCGGCCTGATCGCGCCGAACATCGCTCGCCAGTGGCTGGGCAATGACTACCGCTGGCTGATCCCGATCAGCGCCGGCCTGGGCGCGGCCATCGTGCTGGCCTCGGACCTGATCAGCCGTGCCGTGGCCTTCCCGGTGGAAACACCGGCCGGGGTGGTGACGGCACTGATCGGCGCGCCGTTCTTTCTGTTTCTGGCGAGGCGTGCGCTATGAACCACCCGCGCTCAAGGCTATTGCTGCTGATGACTCTGCTGGCACTCGCCCTGCTGCTGAGCCTCAGCGCTGGCACCGTATGGCTGACACCCGACGCCGTGCTCGATCACCTGATCGCCCACGACAGCAAGGACTTCGAGGTCTGGAATCACCGCCTGCCACGCGGCCTGATCGCGATCATGACCGGCTGCGCGTTCGGCCTGGCTGGCGCCATCGTGCAAGGCGTGATTCGCAACCCGCTGGCCTCGCCGGAAATCCTCGGCGTCACTCAAGGCGCCGGGCTGGCGCTGACCATCGCGATTATCGGCCTGCCGCAGTTACCGGTGTCGGCGCTGCCGTTTGTGGCGTGTCTGGGCGGCGCGGCGGGAGCGCTGCTGCTGGCGTTGTACAACACCGGCGTGCAGTTTTCCGGCGTGCGTTTCGCGTTGTCCGGGGTCGCGATTGCAGTGACGTTGTCGAGCATCACCGAGTTCCTGATCCTGTCCAACCCGCTGGATATCAACACCGCCCTGCTGGCGCTGACCGGCAGCCTGTGGAGCCGCAACTGGCACCACGTCTTGCTGGCCACGCCGCTTCTGCTGCTGATCCCGCTCAGCGTGCTGCTGGCCAAACCGCTGAACCTGATCGGCCTGGGTGACGAGGCGGCACAGAGCCTGGGCACCGGCCTCACGCGTACGCGCTGGCTGGCGATGGGCAGTGCCGTGCTGTTGACCAGCCTCGGGGTTGGCATTATTGGCCCGGTGAGCTTCGTCGGTCTGGTCGCACCTCACATGGCTCGCCGTCTGGTCGGCGGTCATCATCATTACCTGCTGCCCGCTTCCATGGTCCTCGGCGCGTTATTACTGGTGCTGGCCGATACGCTAGGCCGCACGCTGATCGCACCCAGCGAAATTCCGGCCGGGATTCTCACGGCAGTGATCGGCGCTCCGTACTTCCTCTGGCTGCTGGCCCGATTCAAAGGTTGATCCCATGACTATTCTGAAGGCGCAGCAACTCGACATCGGCTACGGCGCGACGCGCATCGTGCAAGACCTGTCGTTCAGCCCGCCGCCTGCGCAGGTCACTGCGCTGATCGGCCCCAATGGTTGCGGCAAATCCACCCTGCTCAAGGCCTTCGCACGGATTCTCACCCCGCAATCGGGCAGTCTCAGCCTGGATGGCACCGCCTACGGTCAGCTGTCGGCCAACGAACTGGCGCGCAAGGTCGCTTTTCTGCCGCAAGTGCTGCCAATTCCGGAAGGCGTCAGCGTACGCCAGTTGGTGGCGTACGGTCGCAGTCCGCACAACAGCCTGTGGGGACGTCTGAGTGGCGTCGATCAGCACAGTGTCGATCAGGCCTTGCAGCGCATGGAACTGGACACGCTGGCCGAGCGCCCGCTGTCCGATCTGTCCGGCGGGCAACGACAACGCGCCTGGCTGGCGATGATCCTTGCGCAGGACGCGGCCATCGTCCTGCTCGACGAGCCGACCACCTATCTGGACATCAGCCACCAGGTCGAACTGCTGGACCTGATGCGCGAACTGAGTGCCGAAGGCAAGACGGTGATTACCGTGCTGCACGACATCAATCAGGCCTGCCGCTACGCCGACCATCTGGCGGTCATGCAGGGCGGACGCATGGTGACCTGCGGCGCGCCGAGCGATGTGCTGACGGCCGAGCTGGTCTGCCAGGTGTTCGATGTGCAAGTGCAGATCATGCGCGAACCTGTGGCAGGCACGCCGATGTGCATCGTCGAGCGCAGTACGCGCTGCACCAGTTAGCGGCGCAGCTCACAGCGTCTGCACCTTCCCGCCGCACTCTGGCTATACACAAAACTGCTTTTGATTCTGGCCGAAGGCCGTAGGAGCGCTGCGCAGGGAGCAAGCCCGCATCGTAAGTTGTCCTGTTGGTCAGTTAATTGCATTGCTCGGGTAGGCATTCCAACAAGACCGCAAGGAGCTAGACCCGATGCACCTGACCAACCCACGTCGTCCCCTGAAAAAACTGCTGTGCGCCGTCGCCGCCGTTGTCGGCCTCGGCTCCAGCCTGCTCGCCTCGGCAGCCGATCCGCTGAAAGTCGGCTTCGTCTACATCGGCCCTATCGGCGACCACGGCTGGACCTATCAGCATGAACAGGGCCGTCAGGCGATGGTCAAGGCGCTGGGTGACAAGGTCACCAGCAGCTACGTGGAAAACGTGCCGGAAGGTGCAGACGCCGAGCGGGTTATCCGTAACATGGCCAAGGGCGGTTACGACCTGATCTTCAGTACCTCGTTCGGCTACATGAACCCCACCCTGAAAGTCGCCAAGCAGTTCCCCAAGGTGAAGTTCGAGCACGCGACCGGCTACAAGCAGGACAAGAACATGGGCACTTATCTGGCCCGTACCTATGAAGGTCGCTACGTGAGCGGCTACATCGCGGCGAAGATGACCAAGACCAAGAAGATCGGTTATGTCGCCTCGTTCCCGATTCCTGAAGTGCTGCGCGACATCGACGCCATCCAGCTGGCGCTGAACAAATACAACCCGGGTACCGAGATCAAGGTGGTGTGGGTCAACTCCTGGTTCGATCCGGGCAAGGAAGCCGATGCGGCCAACGCGTTGATCGATCAGGGCGTGGACGTGGTATTCCAGCACACTGATAGTCCTGCGCCGATCCAGACCGCCGAGCGTCGTGGCGTGTATGCCGTCGGCTATGCCTCGGACATGGCTCACTTCGGACCAAAAGCAGTGTTGACCTCCATCGTCAACAACTGGGGCCCGCACTATATCCAGGCGGCCGAAGGCGCCATCGCGGGCACCTGGAAACCACAGGATTACTGGGGCGGCCTGAAGGAAGGAACGGTCGAATTGCCGATCAGCGACGTGGTGCCTGCTGATGTGAAGGCCGAGGCGCAGAAGATCATCGCCAGCATCGAAAGCGGCGAATTCCACCCGTTCACCGGCCCGATCAAGGACCAGAACGGCACTGTGAAAATTGCTGACGGCGTGGTCGCGACCAACGCCGAGCTGGCGTCGATGAACTACTACGTCGAAGGCATCAAGGCCGAGCTGCCGAAGTAATCAGCACGTCAGCTGCCTGACCATCGTGCCTGCCGCGCCAGGCACGATCATCGACACTTCCCTTTCAGGACCGGTTAATGGACCAGCTTCCCGTCATCGACATCGCCCCGCTCTACGGCACGGACACTCAGGCCTGGCAGGATGTCGCCCGGCAAATCGACAGTGCCTGTCGGGCGTGGGGTTTCTTTTACATCAAGGGCCACCCGATCAGCGCGCAACGCATCGAACAGGTGCAATCGGCGGCGAAGGACTTTTTCGCCAGGCCGGCTGCTGAAAAGCTCCTGATCGATATCACCCAAAGCACGCACCATCGCGGCTACGGCGCCATCGCCACCGAACAACTGGACCCCAGCCTGCCGAGCGACCTCAAGGAAACCTTCGACATGGGCCTGCACCTGGATGCCCGTCATCCCGATGTGCTGGCGGGTAAACCGCTGCGTGGGCCAAACCGGCATCCGGACATTCCCGGCTGGGAAGCCCTGATGGAACAACACTATCTGGACATGCAGGCGCTGGCGCAAACCCTGCTGCGCGCCATGACCCTGGCGCTGGGCATCGAGCGCGATTTCTTCGATCAGCGCTTCAAGGACCCGGTCAGCGTGCTGCGCATGATTCATTACCCGCCGCGTGATACGGCGACCTCGGCCGAGCAACAAGGCGCAGGCGCGCATACCGATTACGGCTGCATCACCTTGCTGTATCAGGACACGGCAGGCGGCTTGCAGGTGCGTGATGTGCGTGGCGAATGGATCGACGCGCCACCGCTTGACGGTACCTTCGTGGTCAATCTGGGCGACATGATGGCGCGCTGGAGCAACGATCGTTATCTGTCCACGCCGCACCGGGTCATCAGCCCGCTCGGGGTTGATCGCTACTCCATGCCGTTCTTCGCCGAACCGCACCCCGACACGCGCATCGAATGCCTGCCCGGCTGCCAAAGCGACGATCATCCGGCCCGCTATCCGGTGACCACCTGCGCCGAATTTCTGCTGTCGCGCTTCGCGGATACCTACGCTTATCGCCGCGAACAGGAGGCAAGTTGAACGTTCGGTCAGGTTTTACCCTGCGCAGCGACGTGCATCTGTAGAATGCCCGGGATCTGCACCTGATGAGAAAAGAATATGTACGACTGGTTGAACGCCCTGCCCAAGGCAGAACTGCACTTGCACCTCGAAGGCTCGCTGGAACCCGAGTTGCTGTTCGCCCTGGCCGAGCGCAACAGGATTGCCCTGCCGTGGGATGACGTCGAAACCCTGCGCAAGGCGTATGCCTTCAACAACCTGCAGGAATTCCTCGATCTGTATTACCGGGGCGCAGACGTATTGCGCACCGAGCAGGACTTCTACGACCTGACCTGGGCCTACCTGCTGCGCTGCAAGGCACAAAACGTTATCCACACCGAACCGTTCTTCGATCCGCAAACCCACACCGACCGTGGCATCCCGTTCGAAGTGGTACTGGCCGGGATTACCGGTGCGCTGAAAGACGGCAAGTCGAAGCTGGGCGTCGACAGCGGCCTGATCCTGAGCTTCCTGCGTCACCTGTCCCAGGAAGAAGCTGAAAAAACCCTCGATCAGGCGCTGCCGTTCCGTGATGCGTTCGTTGCCGTGGGCCTCGACAGCTCGGAGATGGGCCACCCGCCGAGCAAGTTTCAGCGTGTGTTCGATCGCGCGCGCAACGAGGGCTTCCTGACTGTGGCCCACGCCGGGGAAGAAGGTCCGCCCGAATACATCTGGGAAGCACTGGACCTGCTGAAGATCGAGCGCATCGATCACGGTGTGCGCGCCATCGAAGACGAGCGGCTGATGCAGCGCATCATCGACGAACAGATCCCGCTGACCGTCTGCCCGCTGTCCAACACCAAGCTCTGCGTGTTCGATGACATGGCCCAGCACAACATCCTCGACATGCTCGAGCGCGGCGTGAAGGTCACCGTCAACTCGGACGACCCGGCCTACTTCGGTGGCTACGTGACCGAGAACTTCCACGCGCTGTACACCCACCTGGGCATGACCGAAGATCAGGCCAGACGCCTGGCGCAAAACAGCCTGGATGCACGACTGGTCAAGCCCTAAAGAGGGATTGAGCGGCTACCCCCATCGTTCCTCACGCTCCGCGCCGCAGAGGACGCAGAGCGTCCGGTACTGCATGCCAACGCGGAGCATTGGCACGATAGGGGAGGAGCGCGCCACACCTGTCGCTCCGTCAGGCCGCCGCTGCGATCTTGCTGATTTCCCGCTGCCCACTGGATGAGACCTGCAAGGTGCTGGACTCTTCAGTGGTGCGCAGCCAGCCCATCTGAATGAACAGCTGCAACAACCCCGCCCCCAGCGCGCCGCCCAGATGCGGGTTGCGATCGTTCCATTTCGGACAGACACAGACCGTTTCACGCTTGCGTTGCGCCAGCGCGGGTATATAGATGCCGCGTTCGGCAAATCTGGCCACCCCCTTACTGGTGACCTCCACGCGCTTCTCCTGCTGCTCTATCCAGCCGGCTTCCAGCAGGCGCTGATAAAGCTCGGCAGCCATTTCGCCACCCAGATGATCGGAGCAGATTCTTGCGCGGCGTAGCGGTAAGGGCGGCGTGGGCTGGGCAAAGCGACGATTGATCTGTTCAGCACTGGCCAGCGAAGCACAGGCCAAGGCCTCGACCGCCGCCCCCACTTCCGGCGCAGCGAGGCGAAAGAAGCGCTTGCGGCCGCGGACCTCCTGTTTCAACAGACCGCCACTGGTCAGCCGCGCCAGATGGGCGCCAGCAGAAGAAGTCGAGAGTCCCGCCAGGATTGCCAATTCATCGGCAGGGCGAGCAGTACCATCCATCAGTGCCCAGATCATTGCGCTGCGCTTGGGGTCGGCCAGCAAGGTTGCGATCTGGCTGATGCAAGGTCCGTATTCCATGTGTTCACTCCCTGTTGAAACATTCATCTATGGTGATGACTGGGTGAAAGCAATCACGCCTCGATAGAGTTGAACGTGGCTCTTATATGTCATGACAAGTATAAACTCTATGCCCTGCGCCCCCGGTGGGTGAAAAACGCCTCTTACAAACGGTGGGCACACCACGACGCAAAAAAACGCCTGACTGTAGAGCGCGCCTTGAACACCAAGTTGTTACCACGGCTACGCCGCAACCCCTCTATACAAGGGGTTTGCAGCGACACTTCAAAAGAGGATTAAAAAGACAAGCGTAATGGCTATGACAAAAATGCCAAATCCACTCAACAACAGTCAGTTTCAACTTTATTCCGGCAGCGAAACTTCGCGTTATTGAACGGCCTTCGAAAATTATATTTTCCGACACTTCCGAAGGCCATTTCCTACTGGGGCGCGGCGATTAAAACACGCTCGCGGACGACAGACTTACAGCATGTTGCTTACACCGTGATCTGAGCATTTCCAGTAACAGAATGACAGGCTTGCTGAGTTGCGCCCGATGCGCGCACAACAGGTTCAATGGCGCACGCTCCCCGATCAGGTCAGGCATCAACACTTTCAGGTGCCCGGCCCGCACATCTGCGGCCACGTCCAGCCAGGATTTGTACGCCACACCTTCGCCCGCAACCGCCCAACGGCGCACGACGTCGGCATCGTCGCTGAACCGGTTGCCGCTGACTGTCAGACTGATTTCTCGCTTGCCGTCGTTCAGCGTCCAGCGGTCATGAACACGATCACCGAGCATGAACAGCAGGCAGTTATGCTGCGCCAGTTGCTCGACCTGATGCGGCTCGCCATGACGCTGCAGGTAACTCGGCGCCGCACACAATACCCGGCGGTTGTCAGGCAACACCGGCAGGGCGACCAGGCTGGAATCTTCCGGCTCGCCGTAGCGCAGCGCCACGTCGACAGGCTGGCGGAACAGATCGGCAATACGATCACCCAGCAGCAGACGCACAGTCAGTTGCGGGTGCTGCTGTTGAAATTCGTCGAGCCACGGCAACAGCACGTTGCGCCCCAGATCCGAAGGTGCCGAAAGTTGCAGCACGCCCTCGCAACGGTCCTGGCTGCTGGCCAGCAAGCGCCGCCCCTCCTCGAGGCTGCCCAGTGCAGCACGCGCGTATTCCAGAAACCCCTCGCCTTCGGCAGTCAGGCGCAGGCTGCGCGTCGAACGGGCCAGCAAGCGCGTCCCCAGTTGCCGTTCGATACGCTTGAGCGCCGCGCTGGCAACCGCCGCAGACATGTCCATGACCCGCGCTGCGGCAGAAAGGCTGCCCAGATCCGCCGCACGTACGAACAACTGCAAGTCATCAAAACGCAGCATCAAGGCCTCGCATTATCAAAATAAAATTGAAAGAGCCTGCCGTTTTAGCGGGTTTTATCTTTACTGGAAATAGCCAATGATCTCTTCATCACTTTTTTCTTCGGAGAGGCCCTGACATGAAAGCCATTGCGTACTACCAGTCCCTGCCCATCAGCGACGTAAAATCATTGCAGGATATCGAACTGCCCGAGCCGACTGCTGGCGATCGCGATCTGTTGGTCGAGGTCAAGGCCATCTCTGTAAACCCGGTGGACACCAAGATCCGCCAGAACGTCCAGCCTGAAGACGGTGCAGGCAAGGTGCTCGGCTGGGACGTGGCGGGTGTGGTGAAGGCCGTCGGCAGCCAGGTCACGCTATTCAAGCCGGGCGACAAGGTGTTCTACGCAGGTTCCCTCACCCGGCCGGGTGCCAACAGCGAGCTGCACGTGGTGGATGAACGCATCGTTGGCCACATGCCCAAGAGCCTGAGCTTCGCCCATGCGGCGGCGCTGCCGCTGACAGCCATCACCGCCTGGGAGCTGCTGTTCGAGCGACTGCAGATCCCGCAGCAAAAAGGTGAAGGCGCACACAGCCTGCTGATCGTCGGCGCCGCCGGGGGCGTGGGTTCGATACTGACCCAGCTGGCGCGCAAACTGACATCGCTGAAAGTCATCGGCACCGCCTCGCGGCCCGAAACCGAAAGCTGGGTCAATGAACTGGGTGCGCACCACGTGCTGAATCACAGCAAGCCGCTGAGCGAAGAGCTCAAACGCGTCGGCCTCAAACACGTGACTCATGTGGCGAGCCTGACCCAGACCGAACAGCATCTGGATCAGCTCGTCGAGGCGCTCAAGCCACAAGGCAAGCTGGCGCTGATCGACGATCCCAAGTCGCTGGACGTGTCGAAACTCAAGCGCAAGAGCCTGTCGCTGCATTGGGAGTTCATGTACACGCGGTCGATGTTCGAAACCGAGGACATGATCGAGCAGCACAATCTGCTCAACCGGGTTGCCGAGCTGATCGACGCCGGAACATTGAAAACCACCTTCGGTGAGCACTTCGGCACCATCAATGCCGAAAACCTGCGCCGCGCTCATGCCTTGCTGGAAAGCGGCAAGGCCAAGGGCAAGATCGTACTGGAAGGCTTCTGAGCCGTAGAGGTCTGCGCCGTATGAAGTCGATGATGTCAGTCACGCCCGGCGCGACTGACATCATCGCTTTGGCGATCAGGCGGTCTGAAGCGATGCGTCGCGCCGGGCCTGTGCACGTCGCGTCAGCACCGAGAGGCCCACGGTCAGCACGCCGCACAGGCTGATGACCAACGCCATCGGTGTAGCCGTGCCGTCGTGCAGCAAGCCCACCAGACTGGCGGCGACGGCGGCGACGCTGAACTGCAGACAACCCAGCAACGCCGAGGCACTGCCCGCGCGTGCCCACTGGCCATTCATGGCGCAGGCCGACGCATTGGGGATGATGCAGCCCAGGCTTGCCACACAGATGAACAGCGGCACCAGCAGCGGCCAAAGCGCCTCGGTGCGCAGCAAGCTGATCGCCAGCAACACCAGCCCCGCAGCGAGATAGACCCAGACCATGCGCGACAGCAAAAACGCCGGACCGGTCTTGCGCAGAATACGCGCGTTGATCTGCGCCGCCAGAATGAAGCCCGCCGCATTCATCCCGAACAACCAGCCGTAGTGCTCGGCCGGCACGCCATACAATTTGATGAACACGAACGGCGAGCCTGCGACGTAGGCGAACATCCCGGCCATGGCGATGCCACCGGTCAGCGCATGACCGATGAACACACTGTCCTTGAACAGATTGAGGTACTGCCCCAGCGCGCCGCTCAATGGCTGGCGCGGTGTGGTGGCCGGCATGCTTTCCGGCAACCCCAGTGCAACCGCCACCAGGCAGGCGCCGCTGAACAGGGAGAGGCTGACGAAGATCGATTGCCAGCCAAAGGTGCTGACCAGCACACCGCCCAGCATCGGAGCCAGAATCGGTGCCAGCCCCATGACCAGCATCAGTTGCGAGAAGACCTTGGCCGACTCGACGGCGTTGCACTTGTCGCTGACGATGGCGCGTGACAAGACCATCCCGGCACAGCCACCCAGCGCCTGCACGAAGCGCGCAGCAATCAGCCATTCAAGACTCGGCGCAAAGGCACAGGCGACCGAGGCGAGCATGAACAGGGTCACACCGACCAGCAGCGGAATGCGCCGACCGAATCGGTCAGCCACAGGACCATAAGCCAATTGCCCCAGGGAAAGCCCCAAAAAATAGGCGGCCAGAGTCAGTTGTACGTGTTTTTCATCGGTCCCGAAATACGAGGCCATGGCTGGAAAGCCAGGAAGATAGAAGTCGATGGCCAGAGGGCCGAAGGCGCTCAATGAGCCAAGGATAAGGATCGTTCGTAGATTCATCGGGTGTCCATTCACAGATGCAGAGCAACGGGCTAGTTTACCCGGCTTACCTTGCAGAGAACGACGAACGGGGGAATTAATTCAAAAATTTTCAATGTTTACAGACCGGGAGACCGCGTCGATCTCCCGGGTCTGGGTCATGCCGGCTGCGCCTGATAACCCTCTTCGCTGATCAGACTGACAATACGCTCGGGCGACAGGCTGCTTTGCACCTTGACCTGCTTGCTGGCCAGTTCGACCTGAACTTCGGCGCTCGGATCTTCATGTTTGATTGCCTCGGTCACCGCACGAACACAATGGCCGCAGGTCATGCCTTGAACGTTGAATAACTGCATGATGTCACCCCTTCAGTAATGAACAGCGAGCATCTTCAACCTTGTCATGATGGCAAGGTCAAGTTTCTGCCATTGCTGCCGGGCTGGTATTCGGCGTAATCGTGAGCCAAGCTGGGTTATCGACACCTCTATCGTCAGCCACATTTACATCAGGAGTATCAGCGATGCGCTGGTCAGCAGTCAGCCTCTTCAGCATTCTCGGTTTCCTGGCTATCACACCTGCCACTCAGGCGGCTCAGGACTACGGCATCCTGATCATTTCCCGAGAGCGCCTGGAAGTCGCGACTTCCTGCGAGATCGGCATCTACGTGCAGGACCGTCTGGCCGGCAGGCTGTTTCAGGAAGACTCGGTGTCCTTCAACCTGCCTGCCGGTGAAGTCTCCGTGCGGCTGAGCACCCTGCGCGGCAACGTCGTGGGCTGTGAGCCCGGCATGGAAGCGCCGCGCAGCACCAAGATCCAGCTGCGCGCGGGGGACATCCTCAAGTACCGCATCGCAGCCGACCTGAACGGGATGTACCTCAAGAAAGCCGACCTGAACTATTGATTCGCGCTTGACCTTGCCCGTATGGCAAGGTTGATCCTTGCAGGTAGCCAGCCTCAGGGAGTGATTCACATGCCAGACACCACCACCTTCGACCTGCCGATCAGCGGCATGACCTGCGCCAGTTGCGCAGGTCGGGTCGAGCGTGCCCTGGCCAAAGTGCCGGGAGTCAACAGCGTGACGGTCAACCTGGCCAATGAACGCGCCCATGTAGACACCGCAGCGCACACCGATCCGCAAACCCTGATCGACGCCGTCAGCCGTGCCGGTTATGGCGCCACGCTGAGCCAGGATCGTCACGCAGAAGCCGACCAGAAAGCCCGTCACCTGCACCACGAACGATGGGCCTTGCTGCTGGCCATCCTGCTGGCGCTGCCGTTGATCCTGCCGATGTTGCTGTCACCGCTGGGCGTGCACTGGATGCTGCCTGCATGGTTGCAATTTGCGCTGGCGACGCCGGTGCAGTTCATACTTGGCGCACGCTTTTACGTGGCCGCCTGGAAAGCCGTGCGCGCAGGTGCCGGCAATATGGACCTGCTGGTTGCCATCGGTACCAGCGCCGGCTACGGCCTGAGCGTCTATCAATGGCTGCATGCTGCGCCCGGAACGACGCCGCACTTGTACTTCGAAGCATCGGCGGTGGTGATCGCGCTGGTGCTATTGGGCAAATACCTGGAAAGCCGCGCCAAGCGCCAGACCGCCAGTGCCATCCGCGCCCTTGAAGCACTGCGCCCGGAGCGCGCCCTGCGGGTGGTCGACGGCCTTGAACAGGACGTGGCGATCAGCGCGCTGCAGCTCGATGATCGGGTGCTGGTCAAACCCGGCGAACGTTTTCCGGTGGACGGCGAAGTGGTCGAAGGCCGCAGCCATGCCGACGAAGCGCTGATCACCGGTGAAAGCCTGCCGGTGGTCAAGCAACCGGGCGACAAGGTCACCGGTGGGGCAATTAATGGCGAAGGCCAGTTGCTGATCAGGACCACGGCGCTGGGCGCGGAAACGGTGCTGGCGCGCATCATTCGTCTGGTCGAAGACGCACAGGCAGGCAAGGCTCCAATCCAGAAACTGGTGGATAAAGTCAGCCAGGTGTTCGTGCCCACCGTGTTGGTGATTGCCTTATTCACACTGGCCGGCTGGCTGCTGGTCGGTGCCTCGCTTGAAGTTGCGCTGATCAATGCCGTCGCCGTACTGGTGATCGCCTGCCCTTGCTCCCTGGGCCTGGCGACACCGACAGCGATAATGGCCGGGACCGGCGTGGCAGCGCGTTACGGCATTCTGATCAAGGACGCCGAGGCACTGGAACGGGCTCACGAGGTCGATGCAGTGGTGTTCGACAAGACCGGCACGCTGACTTCGGGCACGCCGCGTATCACCAACATGAGCGCGGTGCTGGGCAATGAAGAACACCTTCTGCAACTGGCGGGCGCGCTGCAACGCGGCAGTGAACACCCCTTGGCCAGAGCGGTGCTGGATGTCTGTCATGAATGGCAACTCACGCCTGATGCCGCGCAAAACAGCCGCGTCCTGAGCGGCCGGGGCATCGCTGGTACCGTTGAGGGCCTTGAGCTGGCGTTGGGCAATCGACGTTTGCTGGAGGAAAGCGGCCTGCCAATGGGCGATCTGGCCGAGTCCGCGCGCATCTGGGAAGCCGAGGGGCGCACGCTGTCCTGGCTCATCGAGCAGGCTCCGGAGCCAAAGGTGATCGGTATGTTTGCTTTTGGTGACACGCTCAAGCCCGGAACCGATCAGGCGATCAGAGCGCTGAATGCGCGGGGCATCAGCAGCCATCTGTTGACCGGCGATAACCGTGGCAGTGCTCAGGTGGTTGCCAGGGCACTGGGGATACACGACGTGCATGCCGAAGTACTGCCTGCCGACAAGGCGGCCACTGTCACTCAACTGAAAAGCCACCATGTGGTGGCGATGGTCGGTGACGGCATCAACGATGCCCCGGCGCTGGCGGCAGCGGATGTCGGTATCGCGATGGGCGGCGGGACCGATGTCGCCATGCATGCAGCGGGCATCACCCTGATGCGCGGCGATCCGCGACTGGTTCCGGCAGCCTTGGACATCAGCCGAAGGACCTACGCGAAAATCCGCCAAAACCTGTTCTGGGCGTTCGTCTACAACTTGATCGGCATTCCGCTCGCGGCGCTGGGCTATCTCAATCCGGTATTGGCGGGCGCGGCCATGGCGCTGTCGAGTGTCAGCGTGGTGAGCAATGCGCTGCTGCTGAAAACCTGGAAACCCCGCGACCTGGAGGACGCACCATGAATATCGGTCAGGCGGCGAAAACCAGTGGCTTGAGCGCGAAGATGATCCGCTATTACGAGTCCATCGGCCTGTTGCAGGCGGCCCATCGCAGCGACAGCGGCTATCGCCTGTACAGCGCGGACGATCTGCACACACTGGCGTTCATCAAGCGCTCAAGGGATCTGGGGTTTTCTCTGGAAGAGGTCGGCAAACTGCTGACCCTCTGGCAGGACCGCCAGCGGGCCAGCGCCGACGTCAAGGCATTGGCCCGTCAGCATATCGCCGAGCTGAACCGCAAAATCGACGAACTGGCGAGCCTGCGCGACACGCTTCAGGAACTGGTGGAACACTGCCAAGGCGACGACCGCCCCGACTGCCCGATCCTCAAGGACCTGGCATCAGGCGGGTGTTGCTAGCCACTTCCACAAGGGTCTCACCGCATCCACTCGATGGAGCGCCTGCACGCGCTCCGTGGGAGAGAGCTTGCTCGCGAAAGGGCCCGTACAGGCTCCGAAAACAGTGCGTCTGATCCATCGCATTCGCGAGCAAGCTCGCTCCCACAAGGGCCTTACTGCATTCAATCGGCGGAGCGCCTGCCACACGCACTCCCTGTGGGAGCGAGCTTGCTCGCGAAAGGGCCCGTACAGGCTCCGAAAACAGCGCGCCTGATCCATCGCCTTCGCGAGCGAGCTCGCTCCCACAGTGGTCTTACTGCATTCAATCGGCGGAGCGCCTGCCACACGCACTCCCTGTGGGAGCGAGCTTGCTCGCGAAAGGGCCCGTAAATGCTCAGAAAACAGCGCGCCTGATCAATCGCCTTCGCGAGCAAGCTCGCTCCCACAAGGGGCTTACTGCATGCAATCGGCGGAGCGCCTGCCACACGCACTCACTGTGGGAGCGAGCTTGCTCGCGAAAGGGCCCGTACAGGCTCCGAAAACAGCGCGTCTGATCCATCGCATTCGCGAGCAAGCTCGCTCCCACAAGGGGCTTACTGCATTCAATCGGCGGAGCGCCTGCCACACGCACTCCCTGTGGGAGCGAGCTTGCTCGCGAAAGGGCCCGTACAGGCTCCGAAAACAGTGCGTCTGATCCATCGCCTTCGCGAGCAAGCTCGCTCCCACAAGGGGCTTACTGCATGCAATCGGCGGAGCGCCTGCCACACGCACTCACTGTGGGAGCGAGCTTGCTCGCGAAAGGGCCCGTACAGGCTCCGAAAACAGCGCGTCTGATCCATCGCATTCGCGAGCAAGCTCGCTCCCACAAGGGTCTTACTGCATTCAATCGGCGGAGCGCCTGCCACACGCACTCCCTGTGGGAGCGAGCTTGCTCGCGAAAGGGCCCGTAAATGCTCAGAAAACAGCGCGCCTGATCCATCGCCTTCGCGAGCGAGCTCGCTCCCACAAGGGTCTTACTGCATTCAATCGGCGGAGCGCCTGCCACACGCACTCCCTGTGGGAGCGAGCTTGCTCGCGAAAGGGCCCGTAAATGCTCAGAAAACAGCGCGCCTGACCAATCGCCTTCGCGAGCAAGTTGGCTCCCACAAGGGTCTTACTGCATCACTCGGCGGAGCGCCTGCCACACGCACTCCCTGTGGGAGCGAGCTTGCTCGCGAAAGGGCCTTACTGCATCCACGGCGGTGGTGGTTCTTCGGTGGATTTGCTCGGTGGCGCATCGTCTGCCGCACGCGCTGCCTGGCGGCGGGCTTCGTCGAGGCGGGCGGCTTCGATTTCGCGCAGTACGCCGCCCACATCGGCTTCGTCCTCCGGCTCATCGAATTCGCCGGTCAGCACCGTGGCAGGCGACAAGGTGCCTGCCTCGTAGTACGACCACATTTCCTTGGCGTACTTGGTTTTTCTGAGCTCCGGCGCGAAGCGGCCGAAGTACAGCGCCATGTTGCCGACGTCGCGCTCCAGCATGCTGAACGCGTGGTTGTTGCCCGCGGCATCGACCGCTTGCGGCAAGTCGATGATGACCGGACCGGACGGCGCCAGCAGCACGTTGAACTCGGACAGGTCACCGTGCACCAGACCGGCACACAGCATCAGCACGATCTGCTCGATCAGGAATGCGTGATACTCGCGCGCCTGATCCGGCTCCAGCACAACGTCGTTCAGACGCGGCGCTGCATCGCCATACTCGTCAGCCACCAGTTCCATGAGCAGCACGCCTTCCAGGAAGTCGTACGGCTTGGGCACCCGGACACCTGCGCCAGCCAGACGAAACAGCGCAGCCACTTCGGCATTCTGCCATGCGTCTTCGGTTTCCTTGCGCCCGAACTTCGAGCCCTTGGCCATGGCTCGGGCCTGACGGCTGTTGCGTACCTTGCGACCTTCCTGATACTCGGCCGCCTGACGGAAACTGCGTTTGTTAGCCTCCTTGTAAACCTTGGCACACCGCAGCTCATTGCCGCAACGCACCACATAAACAGCTGCCTCTTTACCACTCATGAGCGGGCGCAGCACCTCGTCGACCAGACCGTCTTCGATCAGGGGTTCAATGCGTTTAGGAGTTTTCATCAGCTTTTATTGTGGGTCCTTTGTTGCCAGATACGCGATTGTTGCCGTTATACGGCAATCCTCCGCCAGCGAGTAGGGGTAACCCCCTGTGGATTGAAAGGTTTTTTAAGAAAAAACCACGCAATCCCCCGGTTTAAAGCACCTTTCGTGCCGTACAGCATGTGAAAGATATTCCGGGACAAAACATGTAAGAACAGAAAAAACAGCGTTGGCTGCACTCGTTAGTGCACAAGGCATCCAGGCCTTACTTGAACAAGTCACCGGGGGTATGGCCGAACAAACCCTTGAACGCGGCGATGAACGCTGACGTCGAGTCATAACCGCAGGCCAGCGCGGTATGCGTCACACTGGCGCCCTCTTCCAGTGCAGACAGCGAAGACAGCAGCCGTGCCCGCTGCCGCCAGCCGCGAAAGCTCAATCCGGTTTCGCGCTGAAACATTCGCATCAGGGTTTTCTCGGAGGTCCCGAGACGGGCAGCCCAGTCATGCAGGGTGATCAACCGCCCCGGCTCCTCGATCAACTCGTTGCACAGCCCCAGCAAACGCGGATGACGTGGCAACGGCAGTGAGAAGCCGACTTCGGGCAATTGCGCCAGCTGATCCAGCAGGACCTGCACCAGTCGCGCCTCATGACTGTCCTGCTCAGGATAATCCACGGGCAACAGGCAGAAGCTCTTGATCAGCTCGCGGGCCAGCGGCGTGACTTCCAGTACCCGGCAGCGCTGCGGTGCCCACCCCGAATCAGCCGTGCGAATGTACAGGCTGCGCATTTCGGCGCGCATGGAGGTCACCACCTCATGCTCAAGCCCGGCAGGCACCCAGACGCCCCACTGCGGCGGCGCAAAGAAACTGCCCTCGGCGGTATGCACCCCCAGAACCCCGCTGATCGCGTAGGAAAACTGCACCCAGTCGTGGCGATGGGGCGGCGTCCACGAACCGGCGCTGAGGCTTTCGGCACGGGCATACAGCGGGCGCGGCAGGCCGGACAACGCCGGTATCTGCCGTTCGCCCGCGGGCTGCCGCTGATTGATCTGTCCGTTACTCGGCATCTTATGGCCTTATGTCGCAAGACGGCTATGGAGCAACAGAGTAGCCTGCACGCATCTCTGTTTACAAAAATTCTCCGGACCCCGCATGCAATCACTCAAACACTTCAAACGCGTCGCCACCGACTGGTTCCTCTGGGGCATGGTCCTGGCGACGGTGCTGGCCTACTTCTTTCCGCGTTTCGGCGCTACCGGCGGCAACATGCACGCTGAATACGTCATCAAGGTTGGCGTGTTCGTGGTGTTCTTTCTGCATGGCGTGAACCTGTCCAGCGAGCAGATCAAGAAAGGCCTGACCAACTGGCGTCTGCACGTGATGATCCAGGTCTTCACGTTCGTGGTGTTCCCGCTGATCTGGCTGGCGTGCAACAAGCTGCTGGGCTCGCAGGTGCCGGCGCTGCTGATGCTGGGCTTCCTTTACCTGTGCGCCCTGCCCTCGACCATTTCCTCCTCGGTGGCGCTGACCGGCAGCGCAGGCGGCAATGTCCCGGCAGCGATTCTCAACGCCAGCATGTCCAGCGTCATCGGGATTTTTATCACCCCGTGGCTGGTCAGCCTGGTGGTCGGCACCGGCGCTGGCGGGATCGATCTGGGCGATACGCTGCTCGACCTGTGCGCCATGCTCCTGCTGCCACTGGTGCTTGGCCAGTTAATGCGGCCGTTGCTGGGCAAGTTCTTCGCCCGTCACAAGAAATACACCAACCTGATCGACAAGCTGGTGATTCTGCTGCTGGTGTATGCGGCGTTCTGCAACTCGATGATCTCCGGCATGTGGCAAAGCCAGGGCAACAGCGTGATCCTGACGGCGTTCGTCGGCACCGCGCTGCTGCTGGCGGTGATCCTGTTGATGACGACCCGCACGGCGCGGGTGCTCAAGTTCGATCATGCCGACAAGGTCGCGGCGGTGTTCTGCGCTACCAAGAAGTCCCTCGCTGCGGGCGCGCCGATGGCCGCACTGATTTTCGGCAGCAATCCGGGGCTTGGCCTGATTCTGTTGCCGATCATGATCTACCACCCGATGCAGTTGATCGTGTGCTCGATCATCGCCGAGAGCTACGCCAGTCGCCATCGCCAGCAGCTTTCGGCCGCCGCGCTGGAAGAAGCTCAAGCCGCGTGAATACGGCTTACATCAGCGCGTCATCATCCAGCGTGACGCGCGCGTAGAAGACGATTGCCACCGTTGGGATCAGTGCGGAATAACCCGGCCGCAGCGCAGTGCCGAAGTGCGTCAGCAAGCGTTGCACCGGGGCCTGGCGAATTGCACCCAGCAAGCCCTTGACCGCGCCGGGCGCCTCGTCGGGCTGGGCGGTCTTGAAAAATGCCGCCACGGTCAGGCGCTCGGCCAGGGCATCGACATGCGCGGCATAGATATCCCAGCTCATCGCGCGGACACTGGCACGCGGCATCTGCACCAGCGGGTGCGCGCTGTTGAACGCATGGCGAAAGAACGTTCTGAGCAGCAGCTCTTCCACTTCAACCACCGTCGCGCACTGGTGCAGCGCGTCGCCCAGACCGTATTGCCGCGCCAGCATGCCCAGCACTCGCGTATAAGGCACGCCCCGACGCCGGGCGGCGTTGATCAGAAAATGCCCGGCGACCAATTGGAATTCGCGCACGAAGGCGTAGGTGCGGTCCGCTTCAGTGGCCTTGAGGCGCGTCCAGCGACTGCTGCGCAGGTGCTTGATGGCCGCCTCCAGCACGTAGTCCGGCGAACGGGCCAGAACGCTGTGCAGCCAGACGTCCTGCAGGACCGGGTCGCGGGTCATTGTCGGTAGCACCGTAATGCCGGTTTCCAGCCCTTCACAGCCACTGAAGCGAGTGGCAATCAATACTTCCTGCAAGCGCTGCCAGTAATGGTGATGGCGATAACCCTGCATGCGCACATTCTCGAAGTGCTCGACCGGCGTGCGCCCCAGGCTCTTCTCGCCCAGATTCAGCAAGAGCACATGATCTTCCGTGGAATACGCATTGATCAGCCGTCCGCTGATTCTCTGCTTGAGCAGTTCGGCCTCGGCGGCATCGATACGCACTGCAGCGGCCATCAGCAATACATCGCCCACCACCAACCCGTGCTCGGGTGTCTGCTGCAGGTCCTTGAGTGCGCTGACCAGCAGCCGGCCGCCCAGTGAATGGCCGATCAAGTTGACTTGCTTGACGTCGGGATGATGCTCGAACAGGTAGCGATCCAGCTGCGCCAACAGCACCTTGCCCATGTCGCGGGCACGGTTGCGGATACGCGCAAAGTGAACGACCCGGTCCCCCGCCAGCGCCGCCGCGCCCGCGAGCGGGTGCAAACGGACAGCAGCCATCAGCAAGCCACGGGAACGGTTGTCCATTTGGGTGAAATGGCTGGATGGCCAGAACGCCAGAATGTTCACACTCTGGCGCAAAGCGCCGGGGATGCTGTTGGCCAACAGGCGTCGGTCATCCAGATCATGCCCTGACGAATAGCCGTGAATGAAGACGTTGGCGACCTCGCCCGAGGTCTTGGGCAGGGTCAGAAACTTGAAGTGATTTTCCACGTTGTCCTGTCACACATGGGCGGATTGCATGCTCAATTTCTGGCGATGAAGCGCTTGGCGATCAGTACGATCAGTCGCAGGCAGAACATGATACCGGTCACCGCGATGACCCATTTGGCCACCAGCAGGAAATAAACCTCTATTTCATCGGAGACCAACCCCACCAGCAAGCCCATCCCGCCGATCAGCAGACCGATCAGCATCAGCCCGATATACGGCCTCAGCCAGCGAGTCTGCGCGCCTTTGTCGAACAGATAGAGCACGGTGCCGATCAGAATCAGCAGTACCGATACCCCAATGATGAACCCCATGCCTTACCTCGACGTTACAGGCCAATAATGCTGATCGATCATTCCGCGCACGGGTGTGACGCGGAGCGTCACGACATGCATTCCACTGGAGCGTGAGAAACGATAGTCGACAGGTAGACCGTGATCGTGCCCATGCTCTGCGTAGTTCAGTTGTGGATTATGCCCATGACCCCAGCCATTTGCCTAACGCTCCAGAATCGCCGTCACGCCCTGGCCGCCTGCGGCACAGATCGAAATCAATCCGCGTCCGCTGCCTGCCGCGTCCAGCAGCTTGGCCAGGTTGGCGACGATGCGGCCTCCGGTCGCAGCGAACGGGTGGCCGGCAGCCAGTGAGCTGCCCTTGACGTTCAGTTTGCTGCGATCAATCGACCCCAGCGGCGCGTCCAGGCCCAGACGGGTCTTGCAGTAGTCGGCATCTTCCCAGGCCTTGAGGGTGCACAGCACCTGCGCGGCGAAGGCTTCGTGGATTTCGTAGTAATCGAAGTCCTGAAGGGTCAGGCCATTGCGGGCCAGCAGGCGCGGAACGGCGTAGACCGGCGCCATCAGCAGCCCTTCTGCACCGTTGACGAAATCCACCGCTGCGGCCTCGCCATCGCGCCAGTAGGCCAGCACCGGCAGGCCCCGCTCGCGAGCCCATTCCTCGCTGGCCAGCAACACCACCGACGCGCCATCGGTCAGCGGTGTCGAATTGCCCGCCGACAAGGTGCCCTTGGCGCTGCGCTCGAACGCGGGCTTGAGGCTGGCCAGCTTTTCAATCGTCAGGTCCGGACGCAGGTTGTTGTCACGGATCAGCCCCAGATACGGCGTCATCAAATCATCCTGCCAGCCCTCGGCGTAGGCTGCCGCCATTTTCAGGTGACTCTCGAGCGCCAGCTGATCCTGCGGCCCACGCTCTATGCCCCAGGTCTGCGCCATCAGCTCGCAATGCTGGCCCATCGACAAGCGCGTGCGTGGCTCGCCGTTACGGGGCAGCTCCGGCTTGAGGTGGTGTGGACGCAACTGAATCAGGGCCTTGAGCTTGTCACCGGGCGTCTTGCTGCGGTTTACCTGCAGCAGGATCTTGCGCAGCCCCTCGTTGACGCCGATCGGCGCATCGGACGTGGTGTCCACGCCGCCGGCAATGCCGCACTCGATCTGCCCCAGAGCGATCTTGTTGGCCACCAGCAACGCCGCTTCAAGCCCCGTACCGCACGCTTGCTGAATGTCGTAAGCCGGGGTCTGTGCCGAAAGCCGCGAGCCGAGCACGCATTCGCGGGTCAGGTTGAAGTCTCTGGAGTGCTTGAGCACCGCGCCCGTCACCACCTCGCCCATGCGCAGCCCGTGCAGATTGAAGCGCTCGATCAACCCTTCCAGAGCAGCCGTGAGCATGTCCTGATTGCTGGCCGTGGCATAAGGGCCATTGGAGCGTGCGAACGGAATGCGGTTACCGCCGACGATGGCGACCCGACGAGGATGCGTCATGGAAAACTCCCTTTCTTCAAGCGAATGAATGAGCCGTGTCGATCGCAAGAACAAACGTCATGCCACCGTGGTCCATTCCTTTGAACCCCGACTTCAGGAGAGTGTTCCATGCCGTCAGATCGCTATATTGATTTCGCCAACTCCGACATGGGTCGGCGCCTGGTGAAGGCCGTCGGTCTGCCCGCCCCCACTCACCTGGAGCGCTGGCAGGCCGGACGTCTGCGCCCCGTCGAAGGGACCTTGCTGATCAGCGCAGGACCGCTGGGGGATCAGGTTCGCCAGTTCGCCAGCCGTCTGACCGACTCGCTGTACAGCTTCGGCAGCGACATGCCCGGCGCCACCACGTGGGTGTCCAACCAGGGACCGCGCCTGAAAGCAGTGGTTTTCGACGCCAGCCAGATCCTGCGCACCGATCAGCTCAGGCAGTTGCGGGACTTCTTTCAGCCGCTGCTACGCAACCTCGATCACTGCGCGCATGTGGTCATCCTCGGCAAATCCCCCGAGACACTCGCTGATCCGCTGGCCGCCAGCACTCAACAGGCCATCGAAGGCTTCAGCCGCTCACTGGCCAAGGAAGTGCGCAATGGCGCAACGGTCAAGTTGCTGCAGGTGGATGACGACGCGCAGGATCAACTGGAGGGTGCCCTGCGCTTCTTCCTCACGCCCAAGGCAGCGTTCATCTCTGGCCAGTTCGTTCACCTGAGTGCCTGCCCGAGCAAGGTGCAGGACTGGACCCGCCCGCTGGCCGGACGCAAGGCAGTAGTGACGGGCGCTGCACGCGGCATAGGCGCGTCTATAGCCGAAACCCTGACCCGTGATGGTGCGCAGGTCATTCTGCTGGATGTACCGCAGACCAAAAACGAGCTGGAAGCACTCGCCTCGCGGCTTGGCGGTCAGGCTCTGGCACTGGATATCTGCGCGGCCGATGCCCCGGCACAATTGCTCGAACACCTGCCGGACGGCGTCGACATACTGGTGCACAACGCCGGCATCACGCGCGACAAGACACTGGTCAACATGCCGGAAGATTTCTGGGACTCGGTACTGGCGGTCAACCTCAATGCGCCGCAAGTGCTGACTCAGGTGCTGCTCGATGCGGGAGCCTTGAAGGATAACGCCCGGATCGTGCTCATGGCCTCGATCAGCGGTATCGCCGGTAATCGCGGGCAAACCAACTACACCACCAGTAAGGCCGGGCTGATCGGTTTTGCACGGGCCATGGCCCCCGGGCTCAAGTCACGCGGCATCAGCATCAACGCCGTCGCGCCGGGCTTCATCGAAACCAAAATGACCGCGCACATGCCGTTCACTCTGCGTGAAGCCGGGCGGCGCATGAGTTCGCTGGGTCAGGGCGGTTCGCCCCAGGACGTTGCCGAAGCAGTGGCGTGGTTCAGCCAGCCGGGCAGCGGCGCGGTGAGCGGTCAGGTTCTACGTGTATGTGGTCAAAACGTGATCGGGGCCTGAGGTCCCGCATCGAATTCAAGGAGATGGATGATGACGGCTCACTGGCGCTACCTCAATTCCCTGCAGCCCCTGTCCAACCTGTTCATCCAGGCAGCGCTCAAGCGCAAGGTCACCGGGATGCAGCTACCCGATCTGGGCTTGCGCAGCTGGATCGCGGTCGATACCGACAAGCTTGAAGCGTACCGCAAGGTCTGCGGATTCGAGGAGAGCAGCCTGCTGCCTCCGACCTATCCGCACGTGCTGGCGTTTCCGTTGCAAATGCAATTGATGACCTCCGAGGAATTTCCGTTTCCGCTGCTGGGGTTGATTCACCTCGCCAATCGCACCCGTACGCATCGTCCACTGGGCGGGGTGAGCCAGTTGTACATCAGTGTTCTGGCCACTGATCTGCGCCCGCACGCCAAGGGTGCAACGTTCACGCTGGTCACTCAGGCCGAAGACGGCATGGGGCTGTTGTGGGAAGAAGAAAGCACCATGCTGTGCACCGCCGTGCATCTGGAAGACAGCCCGGTGAGCTATCCCGAAGCCGCGCCACTACCACTCAGCGAGCTGCAAGGCTGGCGGGCAACGACGCAGATAGGCCGCGAGTACGCCAAGGTGTCGGGCGACTACAACCCGATTCACCTCAGCGCCCCCAGCGCCAGGCTGTTCGGTTTTCCACGCGCCATCGCCCACGGCATGTGGCTCAAGGCCCGTACGCTCGCGGCGCTGGGCGAGCATTTGCCGGCCTCGAATGTCGAGATCAGCGTGCAGTTCCAGAAGCCTGTACGCCTGCCTGCAGACGTGACGCTGTCGGCCAGTGCCGCTGGCTCGCAAGGCCAGTTCCGTGTCGAAGGCCAGGAGGGCATCGTGCATATGGTCGGTAGCTGGCAGCCTCTCAGCGAGTGACGTACGGGCTGATGAACACCTCTGACGGGAGCCCTGCTCCCATCGACGGCTGAACAAACCTCAACGCCCACTTGCCTGGCGACCCGTTCCCCCTGAAGCTATGCGTCTTCAGGAGAGCACGATGAACCTCGACGAGTTGACCCAACGCCTGCACCGCATCCGCGACCAGAATGACTGGAAGCCATTTCACAGCCCGAAAAACCTGGCCATGGCTGCCAGTGTGGAGATGGCCGAGCTGGTGGAAATATTCCAGTGGCTGCGCGAAGACCAGTCCCGCGAGCTGCCTGCCGACCAGTTGGAGCACGCCGGCCAGGAAGTCGGCGACATCGTCCTCTACCTGTTGCTGCTGTGCAGCGAACTGGGCCTGGACATGGACACAGTGGTGCGTAACAAGCTGGCTGACAGCGAGCGGAGATTTGCCAAGTGAGTGATCGGCATTTCGACCAGCTGGCGACCCGCTTTGCGGAAAAGATCTATGGCGGTGCCAAGGGAGCCATTCGTCTGGCGGTGCTGCAGGCCGACCTGACCGAGACCCTGCCGGCGCGACCGCTTCGTGTACTGGATATCGGCGCCGGGCTGGGCCACATGTCACTGTGGCTGGCCGAACAGGGTCATCAGGTGACCCTGGCCGAACCCGCCGAGCCGATGCTCGAAGGCGCACGTCAGCGCTTCGCCGATGCCGGACAGACGGCAACCTTCATTCAGGCTCCGTGGCAGGCACTGCCCGATTTACTGAGCGACACTTATGATCTGGTGCTGTGCCACGCGGTGCTGGAGTGGCTGGCCGAGCCGCACAGCATTCTCCCGGTGCTGCGCCAGTTGACCAAGGACGATGGCTGGTTGTCGCTGGCGTTTTACAACCGCGATGCCTTGATCTATCGCAACCTGCTGAAGGGTCACTTCCGCAAGATGCGCAAAAATGACATGGCCGGGGAAAAACAGAGCCTGACGCCTCAGCAACCGCTCGACCCTCGGGAGCTGGCGACGCAACTTGAAGGACTGTGGCAAGTCGAAACCCGTAGCGGGGTGCGGGTATTTCACGATTACATGCCGGTTGAATTCCAGGCTCGGCCCGAGCTGACGGATCTGCTGGAAATGGAACTGGCGCACCGGCGTCATCCAGCCTTTGCCGGGCTGGGTCGATACCTTCACTGGATGTGCCGTCCGGTCTGACATCACTGCGGAGCCCACCATGAAACACCGTTCTGCCTTGTTTGCCGTGCTGCTTGGAACCGCTCTGCTCGGGATCAGCGCCTGCCAGAGCGACAACCCGTATGTCGCCAGCTCTCTGCCCATGCCTCCCGCTCCTGCGCAGGCGGCAAAGACGCTGGACATGAGCGCCTATCCTGCGCCGCCGCGTGACTATGGACGTTATCGCTCCTGGGGCTGGCTCAACGGCCAGCTGCCGCCCGGAACGGCGTGGGTGGATTCGGCGCAGGTGGTCGAAGCCGTGAGCAACGGCCTGGACCAGCGTGGCTTGCGACCGGCTCGCGGCAATCAGCCGGCAGACCTGTACGTCACGACCACGACCCGGCAGGAAACCCGACTGCGTCAGGTGCGTGAAGATTACGACCCCTACTATGGGGGCGGCATGGGCTATGGGCGCTACGATGGATACCGGCCCGGTTATGGCGGCTACGCCAGTGTGCCGGTGGTGCGCACCTATCAGGAAAAGGTCATGGTGGTGCAGATCAACCTGATCGACGCGCGCAGCGGCCAGCCGGTATGGAGCGCCAGCGCCGATGCGCGCGCCAGCAATAATCTGGCCGACCGTAGCAGTGCGTTGCGTCAGGCCGTGCAACAGGCTCTGGCGGCCTACCCGCCTTCGTAACCTTTTCGGAGAACTGCCATGTTTCGCCGTATCGTTCTGCTGACCTGTGCCTTGTTGCTGACGGCCTGTCAGAGCAACTCGGTCAATCGCGACTTCGATGCCCAGCGGGATTTCGGCGGCTATCGCAGCTGGAGCTGGAAAGAGCCCGCCGTTCAGTATCAGCCCGACAATGATCCAAGGCTCAAGAGCGACCTGACCGAGCAACGCCTTCGCCAGTCAATCGGCGAGCAGCTGGACCAGCGCGGTCTGCGCATGGCAACAGGCGGTGCCAGGCCGGATTTGAAAGTGCAGGCCTGGCTGATTGTCGAAAACCGTCAGCAGACGGTCAGCACCAACTATGGCGGCGGCTGGAGCCCCTGGGGTGGTTATGGCTACTGGAACGGGCCGATGAACACCGAAACCCGCAGCGTCGATTACAAGGTCGGCACCGTGCAGATCGATATGTTCGACGGCAAGGACGGCAAACTGGTCTGGCGTGGCAGCACCGAGCGCATCCTCAACGACAACGCCGGCAGCCCGTCCGAACGCGATCAGGCCATGCGCACCACCGTGGCGAAAATCCTGGAGCAGTATCCACCGCGCTAAGCCCGCCTGACGTGTTGCGCAATGAAAAGGTCGAGCGAGGCTCAGGCCTGCAGATCGCCCTGCATTTCATCGAGCAATTCCTGAATCGCGTCGAGGCGCTCTTCGGGATCGTCGATTTCCAGCAGCTCCACTTTGTCTTTTTCGGTGAACGGCAGCAGATAGGCAAGCTGGTTGGACAACGCGTATTGCCCACCGGCAGACACGCCCATGTTCAAGGAAGCCACCATCGGGTGCTCGGCCAGCGCTTCGAGCAGGGCCACGAGGTCGGCGTCTTCCTCCTGCAGCGGGCGCTCCACGGGCTCTTCCAGCCACTCGACCTCGGCCACCAGCAGTTGATCGCGCTGAACCTCAGCAGCGACAACCCGGAAGCGACGTCCGCCGACGACACGAATGCCCAGCAAGCCGTTTTCCTGCTGCTGAAAATCCGTGACCAGCGCTTCGCAGCCGATCATCGAGTAGCCGCCCGGCACTGAGCCGACTTCACTTCCCTCGGTGATACACACCACACCGAACCCTTCCCCCTGCTTCATGCAGCGGCCGATCATGTCCAGGTAGCGGGCTTCAAACAGTTGCAGATCAAGCACGCACCCCGGAAACAGCACAGCATTCAGCGGAAACAATGGCAGCGTCATAGAAAAGCCTCCTTTTAAATGGCCAGCGACATTGCCAGCGGCAGGAACAATGCCGTTGCAACGCCCATCAGACTCATTGCCAACGCAGCAAAAGCCCCCGATTCTTCCCCCTCCTGCAATGCCACGGATGTGCCTACCGCATGCGCGGTAAGCCCCAGCGCCATGCCTCGGGCAGCAGGATTATCCACCCCGATCAGTGACAACAGACCAGGGCCGAAAATTGCACCGAATACGCCAGTAATCAACACAAAAACCGCCGCCAGTGCGGCAACCCCGCCGATCTGCTCGGCGACCAGCATGGCGATGGGCGATGTCACTGACTTCGGTGCCATGGTCATCAGAATCATGTGGTCGGCACCGAACAGCACCCCGAACCCCACGCACAAGCCGGTGGCAAACACCCCGCCGACTACCAGCGTAGTCAAGACCGGCCAGAACAACTGGCGGATGCGCCGCATATTCAAGTAGAGCGGGACCGCCAGCGCGACGGTTGCAGGCCCCAGCAGCGTGACCAGAATCTCGGTGCTTTTGCGGTACTCGGTGTATTCCAGGTCGCAAAACAGCACGACCCCGATCACCACCACCATCGAGACCAGCACAGGCTGCAGAAACAGCCAGCGGGTTCTTTCGTAGGCCGCCATCGCCAGTTGATAGGCGCCCAGGGTTATCGCGATGCCGAAAAGCGGGTGGTGAATCACCGACAACCATGCACCGTGCCAGTCAAGATTCATGGCAACTCCCGGCGCTGAGCTTGACGCCTGATCAGTGTCTGCATCAGCCAGCCGACAAAGACCATGGAAATCATCAGCGACAGGGTCAGCGTGCCGAAGATCGCCCAGAAGTCCTCGGCGATGGCCGACGCGTACACCATCACCCCGACCGCAGGCGGCACCAGCAGCAACGGCAGATAGCGCAGCAGACTGCTGGCCGCCATGCTGATCGGCTCGCTGACTTCACCGCGCCACATCAGATAGGCCATCAACAGCACAAGGCCGATGATCGGCCCCGGCAAAATCGACAGAAACAGGTGGTTGAGTGCGGTCCCCAGCAATTGGAACAGCACCAGCCATGTCAAACCCCTTAACAGCATGAAGACTCCAGCAGATAAACGAACCCGGCGAACGATCGGCGTCATTATAAACACGCTGCGCCAGAGGTCATGAGTGGGTATTCGCATTGCCGCAGTTGCTTGACCGGCCAGCCGCGCTCTGCTGATCTGATCATTCGCCCGCAGGCATGAGCCGATGCGGGCAGGCAGCTCAATAGCCCCTCATCAGACAAGGAGAGCAGCATGCCTTTTGTACCCGTCGCAGAACTCAAGCAACACATCGGCAAGGACGCAGGCTATTCAGACTGGCTGACCATCGACCAGCAGCGTATCAACCTGTTCGCCGACGCCACAGGGGACTTCCAATTCATCCATGTCGACCCGGTCAAAGCGGCGCAGACGCCGTTCGGCGCGACCATTGCACACGGCTTTCTGTCGTTGTCGCTGATCCCCCAACTCATGGAGGGCATCATGGTACTGCCCGAAGGCTTGAAGATGGCGGTCAATTACGGGATAGACAGCGTGCGCTTCGTTCAACCGGTGACGGTCAACTCACGGGTGCGCCTCAAGGTCCAGCTGACCGACGTGAGCGAGAAAAAAACCGGACAGTGGTTGCTCAAGGCAACGGCCACGCTGGAGATAGAAGGTCAGGAAAAACCCGCATTTGTGGCCGAACCTTTAACGTTGTGTTTCGTGCAAAGCGTTTAAAACATGAAACAGTCGTAACAGACTGTTTCATCCCGTTGACTCGCTGCGGCATACTCCCCTGCGGTCGTGACCCATAACATCTGCTCAAGCGGAGCCGGGCTCGCCCCTGAATCATTCTTCCGGGATCTCACATGCGCGCGCTCGCTCCATTGGCTTTGACACTCTTGATCGCAGGCTGCGGTGATGGCGAATCAATTTTGCCACCCGACGGTCGCCTGCCCGACGGCGGACGCTATCGGGGCGATCTGGTCAACGGCGTCCTGCAGGGCCAGGGGCGCATCGATTACCCCAACGGCAGTTGGTACGCAGGTCAGTTCGAAAACGGCCTGCGGCAAGGCCAGGGCGAATGGCACTCCAGCAACGGAGACGTCTACAAGGGCGGTTTCGAGCAAGGTCTGTTCAATGGCCAGGGCCGACTGACCACCCGCGCTGGCGCGAGCTATGTCGGCAGCTTCAAGCTTGGCATGCGTGACGGCGAAGGCACCCAGAAAGACAAGGGTGTGCTTTACCGTGGCCAGTTCAAGGCCGGCGTGTACGACGGCCCCGGTCGCCTGGAACTGGAAGACGGCAGCCAGCATCAGGGCATGTTCGCCAATGGCAAGGCCAATGGTGAGGGTTCGCGCAGTGATGCCAGCGGCAACCAGTACAGCGGCAATTTCATCGACGGTCAATTGCAGGGCACCGGCAGCTTTACCAGCACCGACGGCGATCAGTACGTCGGCAATTTCCGCAACAGCCAGCTGGACGGCAAGGGTCGCTACGAAAACAGCGACGGCGACGTCTGGAGCGGCGAGTTCAAGGAAGGCGCGCTGACCGGCAAAGGCGAGTTGATCGGCTCTGACGGCAGCCGCTATCAGGGTGATTTCGACAACTGGCGCTTCATGGGTCAGGGCCAGTTGCTACTGGCCGATGGCAGCCGCTACATCGGCCAGTTCGCCGATGACACCTACCATGGCGACGGCGTGCTGATTTCCGCCGATGGCAAGGAGCAGCGCGGCATCTGGGCCAACGGCGAGCGAATCCGTGATGCCAAAGGCAAGTTGCTGCCGGACCCACTTGAAGCCGGGCTGCTGGTCCAGGGTTCGCTGCTGGACAAGGCACTGGCGGCAGTGCCAGCGTCGACACCGGCAACCGAGCTGTACACGCTGGTCGTGGGTGGCGACGGCAAGCAGAGCGTGTTCATGCGCGAGGCGGACTACGTGAGCAATCTGCTCAAGTCGCGTTTTGGTGCCGTCGGACAAGTCAGCCTGGTCAATCATCGCGATCACATGGATGACCGGCCGATGGCGACGCGTGAGACCATCACCCGCGCGGTGCAGACACTCGCCCAGCGCACCGGGCCTGAAGACCTGGTGTTCATCTACCTGACCAGCCATGGCACTCAGGATCATGAACTGGTGCTCGACCAGCCGCGCCTGTCGCTGGCAGACCTGCCCGCCGACGCGTTGGCAGCGGCCCTCGCGCCACTGAAGAACCGTGACAAGGTCGTGGTGATTTCAGCCTGTTATTCCGGCGGATTCATTCCTGACCTGAAAGATGAGCGCACACTGATCATGACCGCCTCACGCGCCGACCGCGTCTCGTTCGGCTGTTCGGAAGAAGCGGACTTCACTTATTTTGGCGATGCACTATTTGCCAGGGCATTGGTCGAAACCGATGACCTGCAACACGCTTTCAACGAAGCGAAGGCCTATGTTGCGCAACGTGAGACCGAAGACAACTTCGAAGCCTCCGAACCGCAGATATGGGCACCCAAAGGAGTCCTGGCGCGCTGGCAGCAGTTGCGCAAGAGCCAGGCCGAACGCGCGTTGAGCACGGCGTTGAACCGCACGGAAGCGAAGACTTCGAGTAGCCGCTAGGCTTAGCCGTATCAAGGAGAACGATATGTACCTGACGCCGCAACACATCCTGCTCGCAGGAGCCACGGGCCTGACAGGCGAGCATTTGCTGGACAGGCTGCTCAGCGAGCCGACCGTCACCCGCGTGCTGGCACCGACCCGCAAGCCGCTGGCCGAACACTCGCACCTGGAAAACCCGGTCGGCGAGCTGGCGACCTTGCTGCCAACGCTGTCTGGCCGGGTGGACATCGCATTTTGCTGCCTCGGCACCACGATCAAACAAGCGGGTTCGCAGGACGCCTTCAAGGCGGTTGATCTGGACATGGTCACAGCGTTCGCCAGCCGGGCCCGCGAACTCGGTGCTCGCCACTTGCTGGTGATCAGCGCAGTCGGCGCAGACCCGGCGTCCAGCACCTTCTACAACCGTGTCAAAGGCGAAATGGAACTGGCGCTTCGTGCGCAAGGCTGGCCGCAACTGACCATCGCCCGCCCTTCCCTGCTGGTGGGCAGCCGTCCTGAAACCCGCTGGGTCGAGCAACTGGCGGCGCCCATCGCCAAACTGATCCCCGGCAAATACGGCGCCATCGAAGCCTGCCACCTGGCCCGCGCCCTGTGGCGGCTGGCGCTGGAAGAGCAAAACGGCGAACGTATCGTCGAATCGGATGAGCTGCGCAAGCTGGGCAAGTAGGTGATGCTCGCCGGAGCACAGCCAAGATCATCGTCGCCGTGCTCCGCGCTCATCTTTAAACACAAGTGCGATTTTGGTTCTGGCCGGAGGCCGTAGGAGAACCGGGCGACGCTTCGCTTGTTCGCGAATGCGATGTTTCAGACGGTATATTTTCGGCGATCATACCGCCCCTTTCGCGAACGAGCGAAGCGTCGCCCGACTCGCTCCTACGGCCTGCGGCCAGAATCAAAAGCAGATTTGTATATAACGATCAGCTCCGCGTGGGAATGATCTGCGTCACACTAAAGCCCGCCCGTAGCCTGAACCCCTAGTCCCGCTGCCGTCAGCAATGACAGTGGCAGCAGCAGGGTGTCGAGCAGCGCACTGCCCGGCAGGTCAAGGCCCGGGTAGCTGGGAGCTTCTGCGCCGAATCGGTCGGCGGCACAGCAGCCGCCCTGCAGCGCATACATATTCAACCGCGTACCGGCATACACCACCGGCGCGCCCGGTTTGGCCGCATTGAGCGTGCGTGCCGTCGCGCAGCCGGTCAGCGCCAGCGCAAGCGCGACCAGCAGCAGCTTATTCATCGCTGCCAATATGGTGCTCGCCCCAGCGCGGCAGCATGTCCTGAGGAATATTCAGCAGGTTGAGGATCCGCGCGACGACAAAGTCCACCAGGTCGTCGATGGTCTGCGGCTGGTGATAAAAGCCGGGAGACGCCGGCAAAATCACTGCACCCATGTTCGACAGTTTGAGCATGTGTTCCAGATGAATGCTGGAATACGGCGCTTCGCGCGGCACCAGAATCAACTGGCGCCGCTCCTTCAGCGTCACGTCAGCGGCGCGCTCGATCAGATTGTTGCAGGCCCCGGTGGCGATCGCCGACAGCGAACCGGTGGAACACGGCACCACCACCATCGCGCTGGGCGCCCCCGAGCCGGAGGCCACTGGCGACATCCAGTCATCGCGCCCATAGACGCGAATCTGCCCGGCAGACGCACCGGTGTACTCCGTCAGAAACGCCTGCATCATCATCGCCTTGGGCGGCAGGCGCACATCGGTCTCGGTGGCCATCACCAATTGCGCCGCCTTGGAGATCAGGAAATGTACTTCCCGGTCCTCACGCACCAGACAATCCAGCAGGCGCAGGCCATATGGCGCGCCAGAAGCGCCAGTCATGGCAACCGTAACGCGCTCCGGGCCGCTCATTTAAGCGCCTCCGCCAGCTTGCCATGCAGGCCGCCAAAGCCGCCGTTGCTCATGATCACGATGTGCGTACCGGGCTGCGCCTGGCTTTTGACCTGGGCGATGATTGCCTCAAGGGAATCACAGACCAACGCAGGCACAGTGCCTCCCGCGACTGTTGCCGCCAGGTCCCAGCCCAGATTGGGCGGGGCGTACCAGACCACCTGATCCGCCTGACTCACGCTTTCCCGCAAGCCATCGCGATGCGCGCCAAGCTTCATCGAGTTGGAGCGCGGCTCGACGACCGCAATGATCGATGCATCACCGACCTTTTTGCGCAGGCCGTCCAGCGTGGTGGCGATAGCCGTGGGGTGGTGAGCGAAGTCATCATAAATAGTGATGCCGCGCACGTCGGCGACCTTTTCCATACGCCGTTTGACGCTCTTGAACGCACTGAGCGCCTGCACGCCCAGCAACGGCACGACGCCCACATGGCGAGCGGCCGCCAGCGTCGCCAAGGCGTTGGCCACGTTGTGCTGACCGGTCATGTCCCACTCGACAGTGCCTTGAAGCTCGCCTTCGAACAGCACTTCAAAACGCGAGCCGTCTTCGCTCAACAGTCGTGCCTGCCACTGACCGTTCTGGCCCGTGGTCTGTACCGGCGTCCAGCAGCCCATCTCGATGACCCGCGACAACGCCGGCTCGGTAGTCGGGTGGATTACCAGGCCTTCGCTCGGGATAGTTCGCACCAGATGGTGAAACTGACGTTCGATGGCCGGCAGATCGGGGAAGATGTCGGCATGATCAAACTCAAGATTGTTGAGAATCGCAGTCCGCGGACGGTAGTGGACGAACTTGGAGCGTTTGTCGAAGAACGCGCTGTCGTACTCATCCGCCTCGACCACAAAGAACGGGGTCTCGCCCAGACGCGCCGACACGGCGAAGTTCTGCGGGATGCCTCCGATCAGGAAGCCGGGGCTCATGCCCGCGTGTTCCAGCACCCAGGCCAGCATGCTGCTGGTGGTGGTCTTGCCATGCGTGCCGGCCACGGCCAGTACCCAGCGGCCTTGCAGCACATGGTCCGCCAGCCACTGCGGGCCAGACACATACGGCAAACCTGTGTTGAGCACATATTCAACCGCCGGGTTGCCACGCGACAGCGCGTTGCCGACCACCACCAGGTCCGGCGCGGGGATCAGTTGCACGGGATCATAGCCTTGGGTCAGCTCGATGCCCTGCGCCTGGAGCTGGGTGCTCATCGGTGGGTAGACATTGGCGTCGGAGCCAGTGACCCGGTGCCCCAACTCTTTGGCGAGCACCGCCAGAGACCCCATGAACGTGCCGCAGATACCAAGGATATGAATATGCATGACCAACCTCTCAGAACATCTGCGCAGGTTAACGTAGGGGCGGTGAAATGGCACCCTGAGTTTGTCCGTCGTCTTGCGCGCACGCCCCATTTCAATGCCCGGCAGATAAGCCTAAAGTCCTAGCCACGGCCGAATGCAAATGGCCTATTCTTGAACGCTCATTGCCAACTACCCGAAAGCAGAATCGACTCAGACTCCCTCACAACAAGAACCAGGAGACATACCATGCGTTACGCTCATCCCGGTACCGAAGGCGCCATCGTCAACTTCAAGGAACGCTACGGTAACTACATAGGCGGCGAGTTCGTCGCGCCGGTCAAAGGCCAGTATTTCACCAACACCTCGCCGGTCACCGGCAAGGCCATCGCAGAGTTTCCGCGCTCCACTGCCGAAGACATCGACAAGGCACTCGACGCTGCGCACGCCGCCGCTGCAGCCTGGGGCTCGACCTCGGTGCAGGCCCGCTCGCTGGTTCTGCTGAAGATTGCCGATCGCATCGAAGCAAATCTGGAAGTCCTGGCCATCACCGAAACCTGGGACAACGGCAAGGCAATCCGCGAAACCCTCAACGCCGATATCCCGCTGGCCGCCGACCATTTCCGCTACTTCGCTGGCGTGCTGCGTGCGCAGGAAGGCAGCGCCGCCGAAATCGACGGCAATACCGTGGCGTATCACATTCATGAGCCGCTGGGCGTAGTCGGGCAGATCATCCCGTGGAACTTCCCGATCCTGATGGCGGCCTGGAAACTCGCCCCTGCGCTGGCTGCCGGTAATTGCATCGTGCTCAAACCTGCCGAGCAGACGCCGCTGGGCATCAGCGTGCTGATCGAACTGATCGGCGACCTGCTGCCTCCCGGCGTGCTGAACATCGTGCAGGGTTATGGCCGCGAAGCGGGTGAAGCGCTGGCCAGCAGCAAACGCATCGCCAAAATTGCCTTCACCGGCTCGACACCGGTCGGCTCGCATATCATGAAACTGGCGGCGGACAACATCATTCCGTCCACCGTGGAACTGGGCGGCAAGTCGCCGAACATCTTCTTCGAAGACATCATGAGCGCCGAGCCGGAGTTCATCGACAAGGCCGCTGAAGGCCTGGTGCTGGCGTTCTTCAATCAGGGCGAAGTCTGCACCTGCCCGTCCCGCGCGCTGGTGCAGGAGTCGATCTATCCGCAGTTCATGGAAGCGGTGCTGCGCAAGGTCGAGAAGATCAAGCGCGGCGACCCGCTGGACACCGACACCATGGTCGGCGCCCAGGCATCCGAGCAACAATTCGACAAGATTCTTTCGTACCTGGACATCGCCAAGGGCGAAGGCGCCGAACTGTTGACCGGCGGCAAAGTGGAGAAGCTCGAGGGCAGCCTGTCCACCGGCTACTACATCCAGCCGACGCTGCTCAAAGGCAACAACAAAATGCGCGTTTTCCAGGAAGAGATCTTCGGCCCGGTGGTCAGCGTCACGACCTTCAAGGACGAAGCCGAAGCCGTGGCCATCGCCAACGATACCGAATTTGGTCTGGGCGCAGGCCTGTGGACCCGCGACATCAACCGCGCCTACCGCGTGGGCCGGGCGATCAAGGCCGGACGCGTGTGGACCAACTGCTACCACCTGTACCCGGCACACGCCGCGTTCGGTGGCTACAAGAAATCCGGCGTCGGTCGCGAAACCCACAAAATCGCGCTTGAGCATTATCAGCAGACCAAAAACCTGCTGGTGAGCTACGACACCAACCCGCTGGGTTTCTTCTAGGTATTTAGGTCCCCTGGTCAGGTTGGAACACGCCCCCTCTGGGAGCGGAGCGGACGACGCTTCGCTTGTCCGCGAAGACGGTAGTTCAGACGATACCTTCCCGGAGAATGTACTGGCCCTTTCGCGAACAAGTTCGCTCCCACGGCCTTCGGCCAGAATCAAAAGCGGACTTGTGTATAGCACCGGGCCCTATTGCGCGGTAACAAGAAACACATCGCGCACCAACCCTGTGCATCACGCCCCGGCTTAACGCTGCGGCGTGATGCATCCTGCCCTGGACTAATCCGCTTACGCCTGCAAACTCGCACTCCCGGTCAGGATGGAGTATTAATTGCTTGCATCGCTTCCCACAGTCGTTTGAACCGGGACGTACCCGGCTCAGCGAAAGACTACGTCCGACGCAAGCAGCGCGACGTCATGGAGAATCTGTATGGCGAGCTTTTCCCACTCTGTCGGAGCGCAGACGTACCGCTTCGACAGCCTCAAAGAAGTCATGGCCAAGGCCAGTCCTGCGCGCTCCGGTGATTATCTGGCCGAAGTCGCGGCGCAGAATGACGGCGAGCGAGTCGCTGCGCAGATGGCGCTGGCGAACATTCCGCTCAAGCACTTTCTTGAAGAGGCCCTGATCCCTTACGAACAGGACGAAGTCACCCGGCTGATCATCGACACCCACGACAAACTGGCGTTTGCCCCGGTCAGTCATCTGACAGTCGGCGGCTTTCGCGACTGGCTGCTCAGCGACAAGGCCGACGAAACCAGTCTCCGCGCGCTGGCCCCCGGCCTGACCCCGGAAATGGCCGCTGCCGTTTCAAAGATCATGCGCGTGCAGGATCTGGTGCTGGTGGCACAGAAAATCCGTGTAGTGACGCGCTTCCGTAACACCATGGGCCTGCGCGGCCGGCTGTCGACACGCCTGCAACCCAATCACCCCACCGACGACCCGTCCGGCATTGCCGCCAGCGTGCTTGACGGTCTGCTGTACGGCAATGGCGATGCCATGATCGGCATCAACCCGGCCACCGACAGCACTTCGTCCATCGTCGCCCTGCTGGAAATGCTCGACGCCATTGTCCAGCGCTATGAAATCCCGACCCAGTCCTGCGTGCTGACCCACGTCACCACCTCCATTGAGGTGATCAACCGTGGCGTGCCGGTCGACCTGGTGTTTCAGTCGATCACCGGCACTGAGGCCGCCAACGCCAGCTTCGGCATCAGCCTCAAGCTGTTGCAGGAAGGCTATGAGGCGGGTCTGAGCCTTAACCGCGGCACCCTCGGGCAAAACCTGATGTATTTCGAGACCGGGCAAGGCAGCGCGCTGTCGGCCAACGCGCATCATGGCGTCGACCAGCAGACCTGCGAGACCCGCGCCTACGCCGTCGCCCGGCATTTCAATCCGTTTCTGGTCAACACCGTGGTCGGTTTCATCGGCCCCGAGTACCTGTACAACGGCAAACAGATCATCCGTGCCGGTCTGGAGGATCACTTCTGCGGCAAGCTGCTGGGCGTGCCGATGGGCTGTGACATCTGCTACACCAACCACGCAGAGGCCGATCAGGACGACATGGACACCCTGCTGACCCTGCTGGGCGTCGCGGGGATCAACTTCATCATGGGCATCCCCGGCTCCGACGACATCATGCTCAACTACCAGACCACCTCGTTCCACGACGCGCTGTACGCCAGGCAAAGCCTGGGCCTGCGGCCTGCGCCGGAATACGAAGCCTGGCTGGAAAAAATGGGCATCTTCACCCAGGCCGACGGCCGTGTGCGCTTCGGCGACAGCCTGCCGCCTGCCTTCCGTCAGGCGCTGGCGCATCTAGCATGAGTGACGAGCCGATGAACGAACTACAAGACAGCGCCGCCCCCGCCAATCCATGGCTGGAGCTGCGCCGCCTGACCCCTGCGCGCATTGCGCTGGGGCGTACCGGCACCAGCCTGCCGACCTCTGCGCAACTGGATTTTCAAGCCGCCCATGCGCAGGCACGCGACGCGGTGCATCTGGCCTTCGACCATGCCGCGATCAGCGCACAACTGACGGAAAAAGGCCGTGAAACCCTGTTGCTGCACAGCGCCGCCGCCGACCGGGACAGCTACCTGCAGCGCCCGGACCTGGGCCGTCGCCTTAATGACGAATCAGCGCAGACGTTGCGCGACTACGCCGCGGCTCATCCGGGCGGTCTCGATCTGGCGGTAGTGGTCGCTGACGGCCTGTCCGCCCTGGCGGTGCATCGACATGCGGTGCCTTTCCTCATTCGCCTGGAAGAACAGGCCAGCGCCGAGGGCTGGTCGCTGTCGCCAGTGATCATGGTCGAACAGGGCCGCGTCGCCGTGGCCGATGAGGTCGGCGAACTGCTCGGTGCGAAGATGGTGGTCATTCTGATCGGCGAACGCCCCGGTCTCAGCTCCCCGGACAGCCTGGGCCTGTACTTCACTTACGCGCCAAAGGTCGGGCTGAACGATGCGCACCGCAACTGTATTTCCAATGTGCGCCTGGAAGGCTTGAGCTACGGCATGGCCGCTCATCGGCTGCTGTACCTGATGCGCGAGGCCTGCAGGCGGCAGATTTCCGGGGTCAACCTGAAAGACGAGGCGGAACTGCAGACACTGGAATCAGACGGCACTGATGATCACTCAGGCAAACCCATCGGCAACTTCCTGCTGGACGGCCCTGACGCGCCACACTAGGCTCCACACTGGCTTATGCCGTTCGAAGCCGCCGGGCAGATTCGCGTCATCATCCCGGCTTGCGGCATAAGCCCGGATGAACACTGCGGACTGCTCTTCCCTCCTCAAAGCTATACCGCTCACACCCCATTCAACCCCGCCGCTTATTCCGAAGCCCCTTCTGCGCATTCTGCTTCTATAATGCCGCGCAGTCGTTTCTTCCGCATGCGACCCCGGACAGGGTTCTCGCCTCAGGTGCCTTAATGGAATTCAACCCGCTCGACCTTATTCTGCATCTCGACGTTTACCTTGACCTGTTGGTGACCAACTACGGCACATGGGTCTACGCGATCCTGTTTCTGGTGATTTTCTGCGAGACCGGACTGGTGATCATGCCCTTCCTGCCGGGTGACTCGCTGCTGTTCATCGCCGGCGCCGTGGCTGCCGGTGGCGGCATGGACCCGGTCCTGCTGGCCGGGTTGTTGATGCTCGCAGCGATTCTGGGCGACAGCACCAATTACGTGATTGGCCGCACGGTCGGCGAAAAACTGTTCAGCAACTCGTCATCGCGAATCTTCCGCCGCGATTACCTGCTGCGTACCCAGGATTTCTACGCACGCCACGGCGGCAAGACCGTCACGCTCGCGCGCTTCCTGCCGATCATCCGTACCTTTGCGCCCTTCGTCGCGGGCGTCGGCAGGATGTCCTATCCGCGCTTCGTGGGCTTCAGCGTGCTGGGCTCGGTGCTGTGGGTCGGCAGCCTGGTGACACTGGGCTTCTTCTTCGGCAACGTGCCATTCATCAAGCACAACCTGACCTTTCTGGTACTGGCAATCATCCTGCTGTCACTGGTGCCTATGGTCATCGGCGTGGTGCGCAGCCGCACCGCGCGTCCGGTCGACGCGCGCTGAATCATGTGGTCATTCAGCAACTGGCGCAGGCAGCGCACGCTGGCCCGACACCCGGTTGCTGAAGAACTATGGCAGAACGTCTGCGCACGTCTGCCGATCCTCGATGGCCTGAGTAACGGGCTGCGCGCGCAACTGCGTGACGCCTGCGTGTTGTTTCTGCATGACAAGCACCTCAGTGCGCTGCCGGGCGTTGATCTGGATGACGAACAGCGGCTGTTTCTCGCCGCCCAGGCACAGCTGCCGCTGCTGAACCTCGGCGAACTGAACTGGTATCAGGGCTTTCATGAAATCGTGTTGTACCCCGACGACTTCGTCAGCCCGCAGCGCCATCGCGATGCCAGCGGCGTCGAACACGAGTGGGATGGCGAGCACAGCGGCGAAGCCTGGCTGCAGGGCCCGGTGATTCTGGCCTGGCCCGGCGTATTGAGCAGCGGCGACTGGGATGGCTACAACCTGGTGATTCATGAACTGGCGCACAAGCTCGACATGCTCAACGGCGACGCCAATGGCCTGCCGCCGCTGCACAGCGACATGCAGGTGACCAAATGGGCTCGCGTCATGCAAAACGCGTTCGATGATCTCAACCGGCAACTGGACCATAACCCCGACGCCGAACCCGCCATTGATCCCTATGCCGCCGAAGACCCGGCCGAGTTCTTCGCCGTGACCAGCGAATACTTCTTCAGCGCGCCCGACCTGCTGCACGGCAGTTACCCGGCCGTCTACGAACAACTGAAAGCGTTCTACCGTCAGGACACCCTGGCGCGGCTCGACCTGCTGCATCAACAGGACCCGGCTTACCGGGACAGCTGACGG
Organism: Pseudomonas sp. PvP100; assembly: GCF_017833055.1. Lineage (NCBI taxonomy): Bacteria > Pseudomonadati > Pseudomonadota > Gammaproteobacteria > Pseudomonadales > Pseudomonadaceae > Pseudomonas > Pseudomonas sp. PvP100. The sequence goes on along the minus strand of NZ_JAFIBO010000001.1, from coordinate 5,261,501 downwards.
CCACCAAGGCCATGCGTGGCAACCAAAACAGAATATGCCTATAATCCGGACCACTTTATGGCGGTTCGCGCCACAATCTGTCTGTTCAACCAGGGGGGCAATGCCCAATGAGCTACAGCAAGATTCCGGCTGGTAAAGACCTGCCGAACGACATCTACGTCGCCATCGAAATCCCGGCCAACCACGCGCCGATCAAATACGAAATCGACAAAGATTCCGATTGCCTGTTCGTTGACCGTTTTATGGCCACCCCGATGTTCTACCCGGCCAACTACGGTTTCATCCCCAACACCCTGGCTGACGACGGCGACCCGCTGGACGTGCTGGTGGTAACCCCATACCCCGTTACCCCAGGTTCGGTTATCCGCGCACGCCCGGTCGGCATCCTGCACATGACTGACGACGGCGGCGGCGATGCCAAAGTTATCGCAGTGCCACACGACAAGCTGTCCCAGCTGTACGTCGACGTGAAAGAGTACACCGACCTGCCGCCGCTGCTGCTTGAGCAGATCAAGCACTTCTTCGAGAACTACAAGGATCTCGAAAAAGGCAAATGGGTGAAGATCGAAGGTTGGGGCAATGCTGACGCTGCCCGTGCCGAGATCACCAAATCGGTTGCAGCTTACAAAGGCTGATCATCGATTGGCGTTTCAGGGCACGCCACACCCGTGCCCTGAAACACGCGTCCCCCCTCCTCGCTGCACCTCCCCGCACACCTCGCTCGCCGAAACACAATCCATCTTTTTTGCAGCACGCACGTTTAAAAATGCGCCCGGCTTTTAGACATTCTATGAACAGTTCGTTAAAGCCCGTATAGCGGGGGTAAACGCGCAATACCTCGTTTAGCGCCAAAAGCGCTATTACGGAATCCACCTACACGACATTCATTCCATCCGTAGTCCGGATAGCCACGCCCACCCTGGGATAACGTCGACGTCAACACCTCGTTCATTTAAACGCCCACGCGACGCCCGTAGACTTCGCCACTATGAATACATCAGGTGATCGACTCCGCATCCTCCTTCGGGAGTGCCATCTCACAGCGACTGATTTTGCCGCCAACCGCAAAATCACGCCGCAACACGTCAATAACTGGTTCAAGCGCGGCGTGCCCATGGCGCGGATTGACGAGGTGGCTGAACTGTTGACCGTCAACGCCCGCTGGCTGCGCACCGGCGAAGGCCCCAAACACCCTAACGAATGCGCCAATGAAAACACTGGCGGCGATACCCGCGTCATCATTCATCAGGCCAGAAACGTGTCGCGCGGCGACGTGGAAATCCAGATTTTCATGGAAGCCGAATCCACCCACGGCGTCGGCAAGACCGTCCTCGCCGAAGCCCCCGGACAGAAAATCCGCCTGCCCCTGCAAGTCCTGCAGAACATGGGCATCGACCCGAAAAACTGCATGTGCGTCGCCATGGTCGGCAACAGCATGGCCGACAAGATCCAGGACGGCTCGATCCTCGGCGTCGACCGCGAACTGACCCAGGTCATCGACGGCGAAATCTACGCCCTCGAACACGGCGGCATCCTGCGCGTCCGCTACCTCTACCGCCTGCCCAACGGCGGCCTGCGCCTGCGCAGCCACAACGACGCCGAATACCCGGACGAACTGTTCAGCGCCGAAGACATCGACCGGGAGAAAATACGGATTCTGGGCTGGATATTCTGGTGGTCGACCCTGAACAGCCGACGCAATGCCATGCTGCTGTTATGAGGCGTTTACGGCTGAAAGGCATTCGGGCTGGGCATAGGAGGCGAAGTTCAGTATCCTGTTCGCCATCCAGAGCACCTGACGCACTCATGCGATGCGGTGCTTGAACGGGGCATGTGATCCGTTTGCTCTGTTGCCTATTCGCGCTTCTTCAAGAGGCGCACCTGTTGAAGGCGATTGCGGTCTATCAAAAATAGATCAGAACCGCCTACGAGAAGCCGGCCACAAGCCGGCTTTTTAATGTCTGCTGCTTTCTTACTGCGGCTGGACAGTGGATATCATCTGCTTGAGAAACCTCCAGCCATATCAGCCGCTAGCAGCACCTTGCTGGTTGTCCAATGACTCACAGAAACTACCCACCGCCCTCCCCCAACCGCCTCCGCCGCGCCACCAGTGCCCTGCGCAGGGAAACATCCGCGTACTCCATAAACAGCGTTGCTAATCGATTCAGCGCTGCCTCTTCCTCTTCACCGCCCACGATTGAATCGAAGCCGAGCGCACGCTTGTTCTGTTCGGGCAGTTCTTCCCAGCTGGTCATGAGATAGGCATACATTGCGCTGACGATTTGGGGGCCAGTCGAGGGCTTGGGCTTTGGGGATGCATCGGCTAGAACACCTATCCGCGAACGCAGGCGCTGAAGAGCGCGACATTTTTTGCAGATGGGTAGGTATCTTGATGCTTGATGCCGTTGCGATGATCCGCAGGCTTTGTGACGACTCATGAAGCATCTACTCCTTTGCTGTGGCAGCGACTCATCCTTGTAAAGCGCACTCGGCATAATGAATGCTATAGCGTGTAGCGCTATAACGTGCATTCAAGCGAAATCCCTTCCTTTTGTAAAGGGGGTGCGCAATGGATCTGAGCAACGCAATCGGAGCAGCACTGAAAGAAGCGCGCGAAGCGAAGGGTCTCACGCAGGAGGATTTTGTCGGGGTCAGTGGCAGGACGTATCTGTCCGAGATCGAACGCGGGTTGAAGAGCCCGACGCTTGAGAAGCTGGACCAGCTCGCGACCAGGATCGGAATTCATCCGCTTGAGCTGCTGGTCTCGTGCTATGCCAAGCAGGCGTCGATGAGTCAGCAAGCTTTGCTGGATATGCTGGATGAACGCTTGCGTAACGCGTGACGTATTTCGATACCTACACACGCCCAGCCCTCAAACCCGATAAGACTCCGCATGCGCGACCTTCCTCAGCGTGCGCCAGTACGAGCGAATGCGCTTGGCGAGGGTCGGTGAGGTGCTGAACAGTACGATGGTCGCAAAGGACACCCACCAGCCGGGGCGCAGGCAGGTCAGCAGGTATTGATTGAGCCAGATGCGCGCGATCCTCAGCCTGTAGCCTTGCGGGTCGAGCCTCTGCAATTGCTCTATCGCAGAGGCCTTGTAGAGCGTCGTCAGTACGCGGCGGCTGGTCAGAAAGCGCTCCGGAAAGTCGACGCCAGCCTCGCAGTGGTTGAGGACTCTGAAGTTGCGCCTCAAGATGTTGTCCCATAACTTCAGGTTGCTCAGCCCTACCTCGCAGGGTCGCGCGAGCCGGGCCTCAATGCCCTTCCTGCGCATGACACCCAGCATGAGTGCCTGCTCGCTCACCATGCGCGCGGACGTGTAGCCAATGAAGTTGCCAAACGGATTGCGAGACGGCCTGTCGTTGAAAAGCGCGTCCCTTTCGAACAGCGGTTGCCCCCACATGGCGAGCATTGCGCCGCGCGTGCCGAATTGAACCAGATCCGATATGTGGAACAACATCGGCAACCGTTCAGGGTCGCGAATATACAGCGTCGTGGTGGTAATAGGCGTATCGAACAGCTGTGTCTCGCCCGGCTCGGTATCATCAGACTGGCCTATGACAGCCAGTGCCGCGCTGGTCAGGTTGTGGTCGGCGCGCATTTTCATGACATAGGGTCTTGAAGCGCTCTGAATACCGCATAACGTCGATAGCAGCATGCGATTGATGTTGATCTGATTTCCGGCGTCATCGACGAAGGCACCCGGATCATCCGACATGACGATCTGGTCCGCCTTCACATCGGACGTATCTTCATGACGCCAGGTCGAAACGATGATTTCGGCCTGTGGCAGGTGCGTACGGATCGATGCGATGCAGGCGAAGATATTTCGTTTGGAACTCAGGTCGCGATACAGAGGGCCCTGAATAACCACGCTGATTTTTCTGGAATCAACGGCCACAAGATGAGGCATGTGTTTAACCTTGTAATGAGAAGCGCCTGCTACCGACGGCTAACGGCAGATCGGTCAATGGGATCTTGGAACACGCCGAAAGACGCGCAGAGCAACACGCCTCATTCGGCGCAAGACGCCGGCCAGCCTTGGAATACTCATCAGCACTCTCTCAAGACGGGTGACCATAAGCAGCCTGCCAATCTGAACGGAACGGACTGAGGCTGTTGTGCTTGCCGGTAAATTGTTGAACGAGGCATTGAGGGTTCGCGAATAAATGCCCAGGTGCATGGCGGGCACCATGATCACGAGATTTCGCTTTCGCAGCCTGGCGCTCAGATAGTTGTAACGAGCAATTTTCTGGATGAAGTCCCTGCAGGTAGCCGAGTCATGCTGACCAAAATCAATCAGCACCCAGTCGCTTTCGACTTTATCCATGTGCTGGGCAATTCTGTTCGCCACAATGCCGCTTACACCATTGTCGTGAAGAAAATCATCCAGGCAGAACAAAGCGTGTTCGGTCGATGAATCGCTGACGGGTAGTTCGGAGAGGTTGTAGCGGTCATCAATCACAAGGACGGGAACGGTCTTCCTATGCTCGTGCTGGATGCGCGCCAGCTGACAGATCAGTTGATGGCTGGCGGTACTGGAGCTCAACTGAGAAACGACGAATACCTTCACTTCGCCCCCTTGCTGTAGGACATGAAGGGAGTCGAGTTGTAGATGGCTTTCACAGCAGCCCACAGGCTTTCAAAATAGAAACTTTTCCCGTTATTTCGATAAGCACGAACGGCCGAAATCAAAATGCCAGGGAGTGACAGAAGGTTGTGGTGAAAGTAATCATCCTGCTGACGAGCAAACCAGGTCTGCGTGCCGCGTTGACGCAACATATTGCGCACTTCGCAGCTCTGCGTGATCAGTGTCTGTTTGGCCAGCGCAGGGTCTGTGAGGAAGCGATTGACCAGAAACTCCTGACGCGTACTCGGTAGCTGGTCGAGCAAGACGAGCCTCTCGAAGTCGCCGATAAACTCTCTGACCGTCTCACTGTCGTTTTTGAAGGTGGACTGTTGAACTACGTTATCGATCAGTTCGATCCAGGCTCGAACAGAGACGTGATCAAGACCGGTCGGAATGACGACCGCCGACGGGTTGGCCAGGTATTTGTCAGCAAATTGCCGCAATCTGGCCAGCGCGGTCTCGGCAGACAGGTTCAAAAGAGGTTTCTTTTCCAGCAGTGACACATAACAAGGCCCCGATACGCCGAGACATCCGTCAACGGATTCGACCAGAGCATTGCCACCCAGCAGCGCCCGGGAGGTCACTGACTGAGTGATGCCGAAAGGGTTGATCCGGTTCGGAATACCCGCGCGAGACGCTCGCAATGCATGCTCGATGTCTTCGTATTCCACCCAGTGCAGGGACTCGTCCAGCGGCCAGGCATTCCATACGTCCTTGCGACAAATGTAGAGACTGCCTGTCGGGTAACTTGCATCGTTGTTGTAGCGCATCGGGCTGGCGAAACAGAACCCGGTCCGGTCGACGTCCGGGAATATTGAAGGCGCAATGGACTGAGCATTACCGCTGGTGCGGTGCAGCCCCAGCAGCCCCTGCGCGACCTCGTCCATAGCCATGCCGTAATCCGAGTAACGCCGCGGATGCATGCTGATTCGGTTATCGAAGAACATGCTTTGCAAGGTCATCAACGGATAGCGCGGGCCAAAGCGGCGGACAACTTCCCCGAAGTGTTTTGGCAAAAAGACGCGGTCATGCAGGATCACCAGATTGCTGTGTCTGGCCTCCAGCGCGAGACGGTTTTTCTTCTTGCAGATCTGCACGGGCGGGGCCGTGATGTCCTCCCCCACGATGCGGACCTTGTCGAAATAGGCGAAGTTACTTCCCGGTGTGCCGCACAGCAGTATCTCCTTGTGCGGGATGTCAATTTCCAGAATGCGCTTCACGACGGCATTGAGAACGGTGGCGTCGCCTGGACCGACAGGAATGCCAAAGGTCCAGCTATCGAGATCGTCGTTCGACTCTGCAGTGAGCCTGGATACTTTTGTGTAAGTGACGGAGTTGGCCGAACGCGCAATGACCTTGAGCGAGCCTGCGAAGTAATCACGATCCAGATAACACTCGATAGGCGAGTCTTCGATGACCGTGATTTTTTCGCCAACATTCAGAAAGTGCGCACCATCCCAAAGCAACAGCGGAGCCAGCGGTGAATCACTCTGGACACCATAAAAACAGTAGCTACCTGACCCATACAGACACAACGGACGCTGTGCGGCATGCAGTTTCCTGATCACCCGTTCAGGCTTGCGAAACGGATGCGCGCGGAACGAGATCAAGCTGGAACACTCATGGGGCAGCAGTAGCCCAACCGGGAGGCTGCGCAGACTGCCAGCCGCTATGTAACCGAGGCTAGGGTGATGCTGCAGATGGGTCGTTTTCATGGTCAGACGACGTACTTGTCAGCAAGCGCACCCGGCACCTTCACGACAACGGTGGTCGCATCGGTGAGCGCTTCAAACGCCGTGATGTCGCCCGGCTCCAGAACGATGATGTCACCGGCATGCCAGACCTGATCGCGCATGTTGATTGACCCGGCGATGAGCACGGTTATCTCGGTGGCGACCTTGTGGTAATGAGCCGCTTCCTTTTCACCTGCCTTGTAGGTCTTGACCCCGACCTCACAGGACTCGGTGCTGAAAACTGCAGGTTCGAATCCGCCCACGAACCAGCCTTTGACCATGTCTTCCAGTCTGGCCGTTTTCATCGCATTTCTCCTGCTTCGAAAGCGTGGAGCTGACTGTCGGTTTTCAGTGGCCGGTACTGATTCGGTTCGATCCGGTAGGCGCCGATCCTCTTCTGCAACAGCACCAGCTCATTAAGGGCGGGGGCTATGTAGAAGTTGTCGTTGACCCTGGCGTCCTTGCGAATCATTTCTTTGGCCGCCGATACGAACAGCGAGCCGGACTTGAACCAGTACACACCTGCAATGGCGTTTGAGCTGATCGGATTTTTTTCGGCAGCTTCGATGACCCGGCAGTCGCTATCCAGGCGCGCGAATGAATAACGAGGGTGCAGAGAATTGAAGATGACCACTCCGGCATCCTCATGACTTTCCCGAAACGCGCGCACTACATCCTGCAGCTCGATATCCAGAAAATCGCTGACACTGAGAATCAGCAGTTCATCATCGTTGTCGATTTCTTCACTCGCCAGAAGCGCCGTGCACGCCGCGCCCCGGGTGATGTTGTGAACCGGCAGAACACCGGCCGACGGGTGCATCTGCGGGACCATGTTGCGAAGGTGCAGCCGGGCGATATCGTGGTTCGAGAATGTGCAGATCATCCTGCGCGGCTGAAGTACTGCGCAGTTATCTATCAGTTTATGAATAAGTGGCTTGCCGTTGTATTCGCACAGGTAGTGCGGGTACTCGCCCTCATCGTGCGGCGCCTCTGACTGCCTGCCGGTCAGAAGGATGATGTTCAACGCGCTCACAGGACTGCCGCCTTTTCGAAGTTGATCTGCTCGACTTTGCCAAGAATGTTATTAAGGTTTACATCGCAGGTTTCAGCCACGATCAGCACATGTGCGCCGGAGTCTCTTGCGGCCTTGATGCCATTCTCGTTGTCCTCGACGATCAGGCATTCTTCAGGCCGAAGACCCAATTGGCTGATGGCCTTGGTATAGATGTCCGGCGCTGGCTTGGCATGCCTGACGTCTTCGTTGGAGAGCCGCAGATCGAGGTATCGGTCGAGATCTGCCCTGTTCATCATGACCTCCACGGTGTTGCGAATGGAGTTGGACGCCACTGCCAGCTTGTAACCCAGCGTTTTCAGTGATGACAACGCGTATTGATGCACAAAGGTCGGTTTGCACTGGGCGTAAACGATCTCCATGGTGTACTGCTGTTTCATCTCGTTGATGAAGGCGTGCAACGCAACCGGCAGGTCGCGTTCGACACTCAGCATGTCGAGTTTGCGCGAGGTGGGCAGACCGTCGTAGGCGGTGAGGTGTTCGTGGCGACTGATGTTGTAACCGAACAGGCTGAGCGCTTTGTTCAGTGCGTCGTAATGCCATTCCTTGGCGTCGATAAGGACACCGTCCATATCGAAAATCACTGCCTTGATCATGATTGCCTCACGTGAAGAAAGTGGCTGCGTCTGCGGGAAGATCAGTGCACAGCATCAAACGGTCCTGCGACCTGAACTCAAGCAATTGCTGCCACAGGGCGTCATGACCACGCCCGTGCAATTCGGGTGACACCACACAAATCCGCTTGCCCAGGGAAAGAAGATCGCCAATGACCTGGTTGGAGAACCACTCACCCTCAAAACCGTCAAGCCAGACGCCTGCAGCCTGTTCAAGCCAGGCAGGCGAAGGCTCAACGTCGCTGAGACGGGTGTAAGTGATGAGGTTGGCGTTGAGGTAACTGCGCATGTCCGGAACCGCCATATCGAAGGCGAACCAGTTGGTATGGCCGTACCGCGCGAAGGTTTCAGCGAGAGCCTGCGCCAGGCCATCCGCCTTGACGTTGATGGCCAGCGGCAGGTTGCGGCCCGCCATGATGTCGAGCAGGCCGTCCAGCGTCAGCTCGCCGCCCGCGGGCATGTCGTGGGAAATAACCAGCTGGCCAGCCACATCACGGACATCGGTTTCGGTGCCGAAGCCAAGGTCGAATGATCGATGAAAAGCTTCGGGCAGATTGCGCTCTGGCCTTTGCAGCCAATAGCCGCGATGGCTGATGATCTGCATGTCAGGCCTCTTTTCCCGAGGCTGCCTGCCTGCTCAGCGGCAACGACAGGAACTGGTTGAGGTCTGCCGGGATGCCCAGGCCATACATGCCATGACCTTCTGCACCAATGCTGTAATGAATGACCCTGGCGCCCTGCCCGATAAGCTCGTTGTAAACCGGTGCGACATAGAACTCGCCATTGACGCGAAGATCTTTCGCGACCATCGCCTCGATGGCCGATATCAGTTGACCTGCACGGCGAAAGTTATAGATGCCGACAGTGGCCTCGTCAGAGATAACCTCTTTTTCCACCACACGGTCGATCAGGCCTGCTGCACCGAAGCCCACGAACGACCATTTCGGATCGCTGGCTTTCATGGTCATGATCAAGCCCTCTGCATCGCTCTCGTTAATTACCTGCAGATAGGCGTTTATATCCACATCGACGTACTGGTCGCTGTTGGCAATCATCACTTGCTGGCTGTCATCGAGCAGGTGCCTCGCTGCATACACCGAGCACGCAGCGCCCCCGGTCAGGCCGCCGAGTTCGACGATCTCGCAGCCGGGCGCCCAGGTACGCAGTTTTTCCCTCAGCCCGTAACGGGCGACCTGTTCCGCCTGACAGATAAAGATGAATCTGTGCGGGCACTCCGGCGTCAGGTTGTCGATCACGACCTTGATCATCGGTACACCATGTACAGGAATCAACGGTTTGGGATCGGTGTAGCCCGCAACCGCAAAGCGACTCCCGGCCCCGGCCATCGGAACGATAATTTGCAACATGGAAATACCTTTATGAATGGGGTGATGGCCAAGTTGATTGGAAGCATGGCATCGCGAAACAATGAATCAGTAGTAACCGTGCTCGGTCATCCGGCCACGCTCGAGCGTCAAGTAACGCTGGCAAAACTCTTTACCTTCTTCTACTGCGTGGGTAACAAGAATCAAGGCCATCCCGTCATCCTGCATCATGCGAATTCGTTCGTGGCATTTGCGCTTGAACTCTTCGTCCCCTACCGCAAGAACTTCGTCAGCCAGTAATGTCTGAGGCTCTACATGAACGGCGACTGAAAAACCCAGCCTCATGTACATGCCTGACGAATAGTTCTTTACCGGCGTATCGATGAAGTTTCCCAACCCGGAAAAATCGACAATCTCGTTGAAACGCGAACGCACTTCCTTGTTACTCAATCCAAACAGGCTGGCATTGAGGTAGATATTTTCCTCGCCGGTCAGTTCAGGGTGAAAACCCACCCCTATTTCGATTAGCGGTGCCACCCGACCCACGCTGGTCAGACGCCCACTGGTGGGCACAAGAATGCGTGAGACCAATTGCAACAAGGTACTTTTACCTGAACCGTTATGCCCCACCAGTGCAAGCGACTCACCTTTGTGCAAGGTGAACGATACATCGCTGACTGCCGTGAATGTTTCGGCACGCTCACGATATTGAGCGTCAAACAGCCCCAGAAACTTCTTCTTCAAACCACCCCTGTTGTGGCGCAGAACAAACTGTTTGGTGAGGTTTTCTGCCTTGATGACGACGCGATTCATAGATACTCCACCACGTCGTCCACCTTCCTGAACATCAACAGGCCCACAAGCAGCGACGCAGCGCCCATGAGCACGCACAGCAGCAGATCACGGGTCTCCGGAACGACTCCGGCATGCAGAATGCTGGTGAAACTGTTGAAATAAAGAGCTACAGGGTTATAGGCCGCAATGCGGGCGATACCGTCGGGCAGCGATGAGGTCACCCATACGATTGGTGTGAGCCAGAACAGCAAGGGTAGAAACACGTCGATGAAGTGCTTGGCATCCCGTACGGTGACCTGAATGACGCTGAGCGCCAGACCAAAGCCCATGATCAATGCCATGAATGCGATCAGCACAATCGGATAAAACAACAGCGCACGCGAAAAGACGCCACCGAGCATGGCAAATAGCGATGCATAGACGAGCATGCAGCCGGCCCAGAAAACAACGATTGCCAGCGCACCGGACACGGGTAGTAACAGACGGGGAAAACGCAACTTTCGAATGAGGTTGCCGTTATTGATCAGCCACTCTCCGCTTTGCGAAACAATTTGTGCCAGAAGCATCCAGTGCACAACACCTGTCACCAGGTGCAGCGCGAAGCGATCCTGACTGCTGGGCAGAATATAGGTGAACACCGTGTAATACGTGAGTGTTACAACCAGCGGATTGCCCAATGACCAGACGAAGCCCAACGTTGCGCCCATGTAACGGATTTTTATTTCCTTGGAAACAAGATTGATGATCAGGTCACGCCACTTCATAACGCCCGGACTGCAAAAAGACGGCATACGGTATCCAGCTATTAATAGGTAAATCAGAGAGAGCGACTTTGACAACCAAGATCATAAATGGCTAACCTTATGGCCTCATGCTGCGAACACATGTTCTCTTCTTTTACCCGGCCACAGCTATAGGATGCCGCCTTAGTTGCTGTAGGAATATTCCACAAACTCCCAGCGGTAGCGAAATGAGCCCCTCGCCACACTCGTTCACGATCGCAAGGCACTTCCCTGCACGCGCGTTGATCTATAACGTCAATGGTCCTTTGCAACACGACCGGTCCAGCGATCACCCTTGAACAAGCGAGGCTCCTCATGACCCAAACGTCCTACACCCCGCCGAAGGTCTGGCAGCAGGAAACAAAAGCGGGCGGCACGTTCGCCAGCATCAACCGGCCCGTCGCCGGCCCCACGCACGACAAGGTGCTGCCGGTCGGCAAGCACCCGCTGCAGCTTTATTCGCTGGCCACCCCCAACGGCGTGAAGGTCACGATCATGCTCGAAGAGCTGCTGGCGCTCGGGCACAGCGGCGCGGAATACGATGCCTGGCTGATCCGCATCTCCGAGGGCGATCAGTTCTCCAGCGGCTTTGTCGAGATCAACCCCAATTCCAAGATCCCGGCATTGCTGGATCGAAGCCATGAAACACCTGTTCGTGTATTCGAGTCCGGCTCTATCCTGCTGTACCTGGCAGAGAAGTTTTCCAGCTTCCTGCCCGCCGACCCGGCAGGCCGTACCGAAACGCTGAACTGGCTGTTCTGGCAGATGGGCGCTGCGCCGTATCTGGGTGGTGGTTTCGGGCATTTCTACGCCTATGCGCCCGAAAAACTCGAATACCCCATCAACCGCTTCGCGATGGAAGCCAAGCGCCAACTCGATGTGCTGAACCGTCGCCTGGGCGAGCACCGCTACCTGGCTGGCGACACCTACACGATTGCCGATATCGCGGTCTGGCCATGGTATGGCGCGCTGGTGCAGAACAAGGTGTATTCGGCTGCCGAATTCCTCTCGGTACACGAATACCCGAATCTGATTCGCTGGACAGAAGAAATCGCCGCACGCCCTGCCGTTATCAAAGGCCAGAAGGTCAATCGCACCTGGGGCGAAGAAGCCGATCAGGTTCCGGAGCGGCATCAGGCGTCCGATCTGGATAAATAAGGCACACGTCAAGTCCTTCGCGGACAGAAACCTGATGCTACAAACCCACAGGAAACTCTGGAACAGAACGTCCTGATCTGCACGTAAAGTAGCCGACCTTAGCCACCGCCCAAGGACGCGCCTTTATGAGCCGAACAACTGTTCTTCCAGACTTTCGCTTGCAATCGCCCATCAGGTTGCCACGCAGTGGAGTACTTTCAGTATGAGTACTCCCAACACACCGCATACGCCTGTACATGATCGCTTTGATGAAGTGCTCGCCATGATCCGGAGCGCTCGACAGCAGGCCGCACAAGCGGTGAACACCCAATTGATCGAGCTTTACTGGCAAGTCGGCGCTTACATCAGTCGCAAGCTTGAAAACGCTGAATGGGGTGACGCGGTGGTCACCCAGCTTGCCGAGCATCTGGCCACCACCCAGCCAGGACTGCGTGGTTTCACGCGCAGCAACCTTTTTCGCATGCGTCAATTCTATGAGATTTACCGTGCAGAAGAGAAAGTCGCGCCACTGGCGCGACAATTATCCTGGTCACATAACCTGATCATTTTCAGCCAGAGCAAGCGTCCTGAAGAACGCGAGTTCTACCTGAAAATGGCAACTCAGGAAAGGTGGTCAAAACGCGAACTTGAGCGCCAATTCAAGAACGCTCTATTCGAGCGCACTGTCACCCAGCCAGCCAAAGCCTCGGCGATGCTCAAGGAAACCCGGCCGGCCGCACTGGATATATTCCGTGATGCCTACATGGTGGAGTTTCTGGAGCTGCCACCGGGGCACGCCGAGGCGGACCTGCATGGCGGCTTGTTGAAACGCCTGAGGGACTTTCTGATCGAGCTAGGCCGCGATTTCTGTTTTGTCGGCTCCGAGTACGCGTTGCAGGTCGGCGGCCAGGACTTTGCTCTGGATCTGCTGTTTTTCCATCGAGGCCTCAACTGCCTCGTTGCCATTGAGCTCAAGGTCGGCCGCTTTGAGCCCGAATACCTCGGCAAGCTGGACTTCTACCTGGAAGCGCTGGACCGCAACGAACGCAAACCCCATGAAAACCCGGCCATTGGCGTTTTACTCTGCGCCAGCAAAAACGACGAAGTCGTCGAGTACGCTCTGAACCGCTCGCTTTCACCCGCGTTGATTGCCGAGTACCAGACCCGCCTGCCGGACAGACAGTTACTGCAAGCGAAACTGCATGAGTTCTACGCGAGCGCTATGTTGAACGATCAGTGATACCTGCCAGGCGCACGATGCATTACGCTTGCGGGTACCAGCGCCGCAGCCTGCAAGCCTTTTCCACCCGGAGCCTCCAATGCCGCAAGACAAAGACCCTCGTGCCCACACCGCCCTGTCGCAAAGCGGACGCAGTGCCAGCAGCGGGCCCGGGATTGCGGTCAACCCACCCGTCGTGCGCCTCAGTACAGTGCTGTTCGACAGTCTGGAAAGCTTGCGGCAGGCGGAAATTCGCACCGCGGGGCCTGAGCGCTCGCTGACTTACGGTGCCAACGGCAACCCGACTGCGTTTGCCTTGCAAGACCTGATCTCCGAGCTCGAAGGCGCACACGGCACCTGCCTGTACCCGACCGGGCTGGCCGCAGTGGCGCAGATGTTTCAATCGTTTCTGCGTCCCGGCGATCATGTCCTGATCACCGAATCGGTCTATGGCCCTGTTCGGCGGCTGGCGAAAACCATGCTGACGGCCTTCGACATCCAGTTCGATTTCTACGCGGCCGACGGCAGTAACGTGGAATCGCTGATCAAGGCCAACACCCGGATGATCTATGCCGAGGTGCCCGGCTCGCTGACATTCGACATGTGTGACCTGCCTGCCCTGTCACAGCTGTGCAAAGCAAGGAATCTGCTGCTGGCTGTGGATAACTCATGGGGCTCGGGGGTGTTGTTCAAGCCGCTGGAGCTGGGCGCGGACATTTCGCTGATGGCCCTGACCAAGTACGTGGCCGGCCACTCCGACGTCATGATGGGCAGCGTCAGCACCACCGAAGCGCACTGGCATGCCCTGAAAACCATGAACACCGCCGTGGGCAATACCGTCAGCCCCGATGATGCCTATCTGGTGCTGCGTGGTGCCCGCAGTCTGGCGGCGCGCATGGCCATGCATGAGCGTCACGCGCTGCAAATCGCACAATGGCTGCAGGCCCAGCCCCAGGTTGCCCGCGTGCTCTATCTCGCGTTGCCGGACGATCCAGGCCACGCGATCTGGAAGCGCGATTTTCACGGCTGCAACGGTTTGCTCAGTTTCGAATTCAATACCACCGACCGGCAGGTGCTGGATCGCTTTACCGGCGCGTTGAAACTGTTCGGCGTCGGCTACTCCTGGGGTGGGTTTGAAAGCCTCATCACGGAAGTCGAACAACACGGTCCTGACCGCGGCGCTGGCCCGATGCTGCGGCTGCAGGTAGGCCTGGAAAGCCCGGAAGACCTGATCGCAGACCTGCGCAACGGATTCGCGGCAGGTTGAACCCGACAGGCGCTTGAAGAGCGCGGCTCCGTCGTCGCAATTTGCCCAGACGCCCTCGCTCTGCTAGTGTCGCGCGGTTTAACCTCTACCGGAAATGCCCCCATGGCCCGCAAGAAAGCTGCACTGGATTTCGAACAGTCACTCGCTGATCTGCAAGCGCTGGTAGAGCGGCTGGAGAATGGCGAGTTGTCGCTGGAAGACTCCCTGACCGCCTTCGAGCAAGGTGTACGCCTGACCCGCGACTGCCAGAGCGCCCTCACCCAGGCCGAGCAGAAGGTTCAGGTGCTGCTGGAACGCGATGGCGAGCTAAGCGAAGAGCCGTTCGACGATGCGGAACTCCCCGAATGATCGCGAGCTATCAAGCGCAAAGCCAGACTCGCGTCAACGCAGCACTCGACGGGCTGTTCAAGGCTCCGGGCCCTGAGCTCGAACGCCTCTACGAAGCCATGCGCTACAGCGTGATGAACGGCGGCAAGCGCGTGCGCCCGCTGCTCGCGTATGCCGCCTGCGAAGCACTGGGCGGTGTAGCCGAGGATGCCAACGGCGCCGCCTGTGCCGTTGAACTGATTCACGCCTACTCGCTGGTACATGACGATTTGCCGGCAATGGACGACGACGACCTGCGTCGCGGCCAGCCGACCACGCACAAGGCCTTCGATGAAGCCTGCGCAATCCTCGCCGGTGACGGCCTGCAAAGCCTGGCCTTCACGGCCCTGCTCGCCCCCCACCTGACGTCACGCGATGCCGAGACGCGTCTGCAGATGGTTACCGCCCTCGCGAATGCGGCCGGACCGGCAGGCATGGTGGGTGGTCAGGCTATCGATCTGGGTTCAGTGGGGCTGAAGCTCGATCAGGCCGCGCTGGAATACATGCATCGCCACAAGACCGGTGCATTGATCGAAGCCAGCGTCCGGCTGGGCGCACTGGCCAGCGGTCACGCCGATCAGCCGCGACTCGATGCTCTGCAGGTCTACGCGCGTGCAATCGGCCTGGCTTTTCAGGTTCAGGACGACATTCTCGATGTCGAAAGCGATACCGCGACCCTCGGCAAGCGCCAGGGTGCCGACATCGCCCGCGACAAGCCGACCTACCCGGCGCTGCTGGGCCTGGAAGCGGCCAAACACTACGCACTGGAACTGCGTGATCAGGCGCTGCAGGCGCTGAGCCCGTTCGATGCCGCCGCGGAGCCGTTGCGCCAGCTGGCGCGCTACATCGTCGAACGTCGCCACTGACAACTGTCACCCGAACCGGAAAATCCGCTGAATCAACCACGCTTTATCGTGGTCTCAGTCATTACACATGTCAGTCGGCAGATCATCCGCCGACTCACTTCATGGGCAGCGTACGATGCATAAGGTAAACTGCCGCCTCTTTTACTTATAACGATTCGCCTGATGCCCACGACGTTCAAAGAGATCCCCCGCGAGCGCCCGGTCACGCCGTTGCTCGACCGAGCCGATACCCCGCACGGCCTGCGCCGTCTGGGCGAAGCCGAGCTGGAAACCCTGGCCGATGAGCTGCGCCTGGAATTGCTGTATTCCGTTGGCCAGACCGGAGGGCATTTTGGTGCCGGTCTAGGGGTCATCGAGCTGACCATCGCGCTGCATTACGTTTTCGACACCCCGGACGACCGTCTGGTGTGGGACGTGGGTCATCAAGCCTATCCGCACAAGATCCTCACCGGCCGTCGCGCGCGCATGTCCACCCTGCGCCAGAAGGACGGGGTTGCGGCCTTTCCGCGTCGCAGCGAAAGCGAGTACGACACCTTTGGTGTCGGGCACTCCAGCACCTCGATCAGCGCCGCGCTGGGCATGGCGATTGCCTCGCGCCTGCAGGGCAGCGAGCGCAAATCGATTGCCGTGATCGGCGACGGGGCGCTGACTGCCGGTATGGCCTTCGAAGCGCTGAACCACGCGCCGGAAGTGGCCGCCGACATGCTGGTGATCCTCAACGACAACGACATGTCGATCTCGCGCAATGTCGGCGGGCTGTCGAATTACCTGGCCAAGATTCTTTCCAGCCGCACCTACAGCAGCATGCGTGAAGGCAGCAAAAAGGTCCTTTCGCGCCTTCCCGGTGCCTGGGAAATAGCGCGGCGCACCGAGGAGTACGCCAAAGGCATGCTGGTCCCGGGCACGCTCTTCGAAGAGCTGGGCTGGAACTATATCGGTCCTATCGACGGCCACGACCTGCCGACCCTGATCGCCACCCTGCGCAACATGCGTGACCTGAAGGGCCCGCAGTTTCTGCATGTGGTGACCAAAAAGGGCAAGGGTTTTGAGCCGGCCGAAGTCGATCCGATCGGCTATCACGCCATCACCAAGCTCGAGCCGCTGAATGCGCCTGCCGCGCAGAAAAAGATCAGCGCACCGAAATACTCCGGCGTGTTCGGCCAGTGGATCTGTGACATGGCCGACGCTGACGCACGGCTGGTCGGCATCACGCCTGCGATGAAGGAAGGTTCGGACCTGGTCGCGTTCAGCGAACGCTTCCCCGAGCGTTACTTCGACGTGGCCATCGCCGAACAACACGCAGTGACCCTGGCTGCCGGTATGGCCTGCGAAGGCAGCAAGCCGGTGGTGGCGATCTATTCGACCTTCCTGCAGCGTGGCTACGATCAGCTGATTCACGACGTCGCAGTACAGAACCTCGACGTACTGTTCGCCATCGACCGCGCCGGGCTGGTAGGCGAAGACGGCCCGACTCACGCAGGCAGCTTCGACCTCTCCTACCTGCGCTGCATCCCTGGCATGCTGGTGATGACGCCTAGCGATGAAAACGAACTGCGCAAGCTGCTCAGCACCGGTTACCTGCATACCGGCCCTGCGGCAGTACGCTACCCACGCGGCACCGGCCCTAATGCGGTGATCGAGGCCAATCTTGAACCGGTCGAGATCGGCAAGGGCGTTGTGCGGCGTCAGGGCCAGGGCGTTGCGATACTGGCGTTCGGCGTGCAACTGGCCGAGGCGTTGGTGGTGGCCGAGAAGCTCGACGCAACAGTGATCGACATGCGCTTCGTCAAACCACTGGACGAAGCCTTGGTGAGCGAAGCTGCCGCCAATCACGAGTTGCTGGTCACACTGGAAGAAAACGCCGTCATGGGCGGTGCCGGTGCTGCGGTCAGCGAGTTCCTGGCACGCGCCAATATCCTCAAGTCGGTATTGCACCTGGGGCTGCCGGATGTCTACGTCGAGCACGCCAAGCCTGCGCAGATGCTCACCGAGTGCGGCCTGGATGCCCAAGGGATCGAAGCCGCGATCAACGAGCGACTGGCGCTGATTGGCTGACTGCCAGAGGTTCCTCACGCGCCTGGCGTGAGGAACGATCATCACCCGTCTTGGTGCAGCAATCCTGATAACATGCTGCGCACCTCGACACTGCCGCGATGCCAGCCGATGCCTCATGTGACCCGTTCCGCCTCCACGCCTGAATTGACCTCGTTGTTCGCCGCCTTGCAGCAGCACTTCATGCAGGTCGTCGTTCCGCTGTGGCAGGGTCCTGGCTGGAACGCGCAACTGGCATTGCCCTACGAAGCACTCGACGCCGGCGATCAACCGTTGCCGCCGCAACGCTATCGCGCCATGGCCTGTGCGCGTCAGCTGTTTCTGTTTTCCAGCCTCATCGATCACGCACAAGTGCCAGATGCACGGGCGCGGGCCGGTGAATTGTTCCGTTCTCTGCAACAGCACTTCCACGATGCCGAGCATGGCGGCTGGTTCTACAGCATCGATCCACAGGGCAAGCCGCTGGATCGCCGCAAGGACCTCTACACTCACGCCTTCATTATTTTTGCCTGCGCGCATTACTGGGCGAAAGTGCAGGACCCGCTGGCAGAGTCGGTGCTCAACGCAGCGCTTAACGTTGTGGCAGAACGCTTTGCCGACGACGACGGACTGTACGAGGCGCAGCTCGATGAAGACTGGTCGGTGTTGGGCACCGGCCCGCTGCAAAACCCCTTGATGCATCTGGCAGAGGCCTTTCTGGCCACCCTGTCGGTGCGTGCCGACCCTGCCACGCAAGCGGCACTGGACGCGCTGGTTATCCACATGCAGCGCCGTTTCGTCGATACGGCAACCGGCGTGATGCTGGAGAAGCCTCTGGGCGCTGTGGATAACTGGTACGAGCCAGGTCATCAATTCGAATGGTTCTTCCTGCTGCAATCGTCGCCGGAACTGCACGGACGCGAGCTGCATGAATCCATGACCCGCGCGTTCGCCTACGCACAGGCGCAGGGCGTCGATCCACACAGCGGGGCGGTGACGGCGATGCTGGCGCTCGATGGTACGGTGCGCGATGCCACCCAGCGTATCTGGGCCCAGGCGGAATACCTGCGGGCCATGGCCCTGCGCCCGGACTGCGAGCTGGCCTTGACTCAGCAGTTGTCGGCCTTCGAGCAGCGCTTTCTGCATGCCAGGGGCTGGAACGAGTGCGTCGAGCCCGATGGCAGGGTCAGCCGCAGCGACATGCCGTCGACCACGCCCTACCACTTGGCCACCTGCTACATCGGCCTGGCGGATTTCGTCGAAAACCGCTTCGTCAGCGCATTCCCGCCGCCAACGCCGGCAGACAGCTGATCGGGCCCCAGCTGCGCGGCCCGATCAGCACGTCAATCAACCGCGGTTGCGATCAATCGCAAAGCCGGCCCAGGTCTGGCTGACTGGCATCAGTTCCAGGCTGTTGATGTTGACGTGGGCGGGCGTGTTCATGATCCAGAAGATGGTGTCGGCGATGTCCTGAGGCTGAATCGGCTCGGCACCTGCGTAGGTGGCGTCGTACTTGGCCTGATCACCGCCGAAACGTACCAGCGAAAACTCGCTCTCGCACAGCCCCGGCTCAAGGTTGGTGACGCGCACGCCGGTGCCGATCAGGTCGTTGCGCAGGTTCAGCGAGAACTGCCCGACAAAGGCCTTGGTGCCACCGTAGACGTTGCCGCCCGGATACGGATAGTTACCGGCGACCGAACCCAGGTTGACGATGCTCGCGCCGCGACCATGCGCGATCAGGCGTGGCAGCAGCAGACGCGTGGTGTACACCAGACCTTTGACGTTGGTGTCGATCATGGTGTCCCAGTCATCCAGATCGCACTTGGGCGCAGGATCGATTCCCAGGGCCAGACCGGCATTGTTGATCAGCCCGCGAATGCTGCCGAACTCTTCAGGCAAACCTGCAATGCCGCTCTCCATCGCCTTGCGGTCACGCACATCCAGCACCAGCGTATGCACCTTGGTCTGCTTCGACAGCTCGGCGCTCAAGGCATCCAGGCGGTCCTTGCGTCGACCGGTCAGCACCAGCGACCAGCCTGCCTCGGCGAAACGGCGGGCACACGCCTCGCCAAAACCGGAAGTGGCGCCCGTGATGAATACAGTGGAAGTCATTTCATTCTCCTGACATGGCGCAAAAACAGCGCTGCCTGTTAATAAGTTTCTGGCAAGGGCAGCAGAATGCCCGTCAGCGGGACATCGATGCAACAACCGAGTGTATTTGTACAAAAAACAACCAACCCGAAGCAAGCCTTGCGCCACGGGCCTCACAGACACTTTTGCCCACCTTATCCACAGTCAGACCCACAATCTCTGGGGGCAAGTCAGTGACGCTGCACGTCACGTGTTTCGGGGCCTGCAGCGTATCAGGCGAAGTTTTTTCCTTGACTTTGCCCGACACCGTCAAGAGGTCGCCAAGCGTCAGAAAACGGTGATGGCCTGTAGCCCAGACCCTATAACGTCCGGGGCCGTCTTTCCAAGGCTTGTTAACAGACTTATCCACAGGCTGTTAACCTGAAAAAGCTGTATGAACGACCAGCCTCTATGCTGTTGACAAACGCCCCGTAAAGTCGGCCGAAAACCTCTGTACGAAATTTAACCACTCTTCTACAGGCCTTATGCATAAAGGGCTTCAGGCAAATACTCCCAAGTTATTAACAGCCGGTTCCACAGTAAACCTGAACAAGTCAAAACGGTGACAAAACAATCATTTGCAGCGGTTTTATGTCGCACTTATGAGACGCGCCAAAATTGTTTTCCACAATTGCATACGACCGCGCCCCGGATGTTTGAGCATCCGGGGCGCGCGAAGAAAACGGCAGGGTTTTGACGAATTCAGTGCCCGCCCAGATAAGCGTTCCTTACCTCTTCATTTACCAGCAATTCCTTCCCGGTGCCGGACAGTCGAATCTCGCCATTGACCATGACATAGGCCCGGTCAGACAGCTTGAGCGCATGGTTGGCGTTCTGCTCGACCAGGAATATCGTCATGCCCGTGGCTGCCAGTTCACGCAGGGTCGAAAAGATCTGTTTGACGATGATCGGTGCCAGGCCCAGGCTTGGCTCATCGAGCAACAGCAGCTTCGGACGACTCATCAGCGCGCGGGCGATGGCGAGCATTTGCTGCTCGCCTCCGGACATGGTCATGGCGCGCTGATTGCGACGTTCCTTGAGCCTGGGGAACAGCTCGAACATGCGCTGCATGTCTTCGGCCGAATGCTTGTCGCCAATCGGAATGGTGCCCATCATCAGGTTTTCCTCGACCGACATGTCGGGAAAGACCCGCCGCCCTTCCGGCGACTGCGCAATGCCGTTGGAGGCGATGTAATGCGAGGACTTCTGGGTGATGTCGGTGCCCTGATAGATGATCTGCCCACTGGCCGCGCGCGGCTGACCGAAGATCGACATCAGCAGCGTGGACTTGCCCGCGCCGTTGGAGCCGATCAGGCTCACCGTTTCGCCCTCATTGATGTGCAGCGAGACTTTCTTCAGGGCCTGAATCGGCCCGTAAAACACATCGATCTCTTTCAGTTCGAGGATCGGCTTGCTCATACCAGCTCCTCTTCATCAGCGCCCAGATACGCGGCGATCACCTTGGGATCGTTACGGATCTGTTCCGGCCCGCCCATCGCAATCACGTTGCCATGGTCGAGCACCACAATATCGTCGGAAATCCCCATGACCATGCCCATGTCGTGCTCGATCAGCACGATGGTCATGTCGTGCTCGTCACGCAGCAGACGAATCATGCCGCTGAGTGCCTCGGTTTCCTGCGGGTTGAGGCCGGCAGCAGGCTCATCCAGGCAGATCACCTGCGGCCGCGTGCACATGGCTCGCGCAATCTCCAGACGGCGTTGCTGCCCGTAGGACAACTCGCCAGCCAGACGGTTGGCGCAGTCCACCAGATCGACCACCTCCAGCCAGTAGAACGCGGTATTCAGCGCGTCCTCTTCGGCCTTGCGGTAGCCCCTGGTATTCAGAATCCCGCTGATCAGGCTGCGGTTCACCCACATGTGCTGGGCGACCAGCAGGTTTTCGACCACCGACATTTCCTTGAACAGGCGAATGTTCTGGAACGTGCGCGCCAGCCCTGCCCTGTTGACCAGATGGGTGCCGCCGAACATTTTGTAGTACACCCGGCTGAGGAAGCTTTTCGGCGACACGAAGTCAGTCGCCTGGAACGGCTCGCCCAACAGCCTGATCACGTTGGTGGTCTTGCCACGGGTATGCAGCTCGATGCGTCCGCCAGTGGCCTTGTAGAAACCGGTCAGGCAGTTGAAGACCGTGGTCTTGCCTGCACCGTTGGGGCCGATCAGGGCGAAAATCGAATTGCGACGGACCTTGAGGCTGACGTCGCTGAGGGCCTTGATGCCGCCAAAGTGCATCATCAGGTGCTCGACGGAGAGAATCACTTCAGTGCTCATCGCGCAGCCCCCTCTGTCACCAGCGCGCCTTTGCGCGGTTTCACCCCGGTGCGGCTGATGCGAATCAGGCCGCGTGGTCGCCAGATCATCATCAGCACCATCAGAATCCCGAACAGCAGCACGCGGTACTCGGAGAAGCTGCGCAGCAGTTCAGGCGCAACGGTCAGCACGAACGCGGCGATCACCACACCGACGGTCGAGCCCATGCCGCCCAGCACCACAATCGCCAGAATCAGCGCCGACTCGAAAAAGGTGAATGAGGTCGGGTTCACGAAACCCTGGTAGCTGGCAAAAAACACCCCTGCAAGGCCTGCTGTCGATGCGCCAATCGTGAACGCCGACAGCTTGACCAGCACGTGATTGAGGCCCATCGAACGACAGGCGATCTCGTCCTCGCGCAAGGCTTCCCAGGCACGCCCGATCGGCATGCGCGTCAGGCGATGCTTGATGAACAACACCGCCAGCACGACCAGGAACAGCACGGCGTAGATGAAGATGAATTTCAGGTCCGGGTTGTAATCGAAGCCGAAATATTCATGGATCGGCACCCCGCCATCCTTGGCGCGTCGGCCGAACTCCAGCCCGAGGAAGGTGGGCGCGGGCACCGGCACACCGTTCGGGCCGCCAGTGAACGACAGCCAGTTATTCAGCACCAGGCGAATGATCTCGCCGAACCCGAGGGTCACGATGGCCAGGTAGTCACCATGCATGCGCAACACCGGGAAGCCGAGAATGCATCCGGCCAGCGCCGCCGCAATCGCCGCCAGCGGTAACGCCGACCAGAAGCCCAGGCCCAGATACTGATAGCCCAGCGCCAGACCATAAGCACCGATGGCGTAAAACGCCACGTAGCCAAGGTCGAGCAGCCCCGCCAGACCGACCACAATGTTCAGACCCAGGCCGAGCAGCACGTAGATCAGACCGAGGATGACCACGGTCAGAATGTACTTGTTGGCGAAGATCGGGAACACGATGGCAATCACGATCAGCAGCGGAATGATCCAGTACAAGCGTGATCGATGATCCGGTTTGAGCACATGCACGCCGGAGTCGGAGCTTTCGAAGCTCTGGGAAACACGCAGGCCTCTGGGTGTTTGCAGAAACAGACTGATCAGAAAGCGACCGATCATGACCACGCCCACCAGCCAGGCCACGCGGGTCGGCTGCAGGTTGAAGCTGTAGCCATCGAGCACGATCCCGACGATGGGGCCAAACACGATCAGCGCCAGCAACCCGGCGACCACGGCGTCTATCAGACTCTTCTTGATTTCAACAGGTTTGGAAACTGGAACAGCAACAGGAGCGGACATACTTATACCTTCGCCACGAGTGGGCGACCCAGCAGGCCTTGGGGACGGAAGATCAGAATCAGCACCAGCAGGCCGAAACTGAACACGTCTTTGTAATCGGAGTTGATCAGACCGGAGAACTGCGACTCGGCAACCCCCAGGATCAAACCGCCCAGCATGGCACCCGGTAACGAACCGATCCCGCCCAGCACGGCCGCAGTAAACGCCTTGATGCCGATGATGAAGCCGGCATAGAAGTCGAACGTGCCGTAATTCATGGTGATCAGCACACCGGCCAGCGCAGCCATGGCAGCGCCGATGATGAACACATAGGAAATGACCCGGTCGGTGTTGATGCCGAGGATCGAGGCCATCTTGCGGTCTTGCTGCGTGGCCCGGCACATGCGGCCCAGCTTGGTGTACTTGATGATGTAGGTCAGCACGCCCATGCCGACGAAGGCGGCAATGAGGATGAAGATCTTGGTGTAGGTGATCTGCACGAAGCCGCTGCCGACTTCAAAGCGCCACGCACCTTCGAGCAGCGTCGGCACGCCTTGCTGGCGCGCGCCCTGGCTGATCTGTGCGTAGTTCTGCAGGATCAGGGAAATGCCGATGGCGCTGATCAGCGGCGCCAGACGGGTCGAGTTGCGCAGTGGCTTGTACGCCACACGCTCGATGACGAAGCCGTAAACGCCAGTGACCACAATGGTGAAGATCAGCGTACCGAGAATCAGGAATGGAAAGGATTCCACGCCGAAGAAAGACAGAACAGCGAGGCCGATGGCGGCCAGGTAGGCGGAAATCATGTACACGTCGCCATGGGCGAAGTTGATCATGCCGATGATACCGTAGACCATCGTATAACCGATGGCGATGAGGCCGTAGACAGACCCGAGAGTGAGTCCGTTGACCATTTGTTGCAGGAAGATTCCATCCATCACGCACACTCACACAAAAAGGCAGCTCAGCACCCCGCCAGTCACACCCTCGTGAGGCATGACCGACAGGTCCGAAAACGCTAAAAGAGATGCAGGCTCGCTCTTGGGCGAGCCCATCATCGGGTCAGCGCCTGACGCGCAGGGCCGACGCGAGGTCTATCTCACTTCTGTTTTTCGAGTTGCTTGTATTTGCCGGCGGCGTCCCACTGGTAAACCACGTAGTCGGAGACTTTCAGGTCACCCTTGGCATCCCAGGCTTTTTCACCCATGACAGTCTTGACCGGGTTGGCCTTGAGCCAGACGGCGGCTGCGTCACCCTTGTTGGACTTGGCGCCATTGAACCCGGCCGCCAGGGCCTGTACCGAAGCGTAAGCGTACAGGGTGTAACCTTCAGGCTCGTAACCGGCCTTGCGGAACTGTTCCACGACAGCCTTGCTGTCTGGCAATGCGCGCGGGTCAGCGCCGAAGGTCATGTACACGCCATCGACGTACTGTGCGCCACCCGCAGTGGTGACCAGTTCGTCGGTCACGACGCCATCATCGGACATGAACTTGACGTCCTTGAGGCCCTGCTCGCGCATCTGCCGAACCAGCGGACCGGCTTCCGGGTGCAGACCGCCGAAGTACACGACGTCAGCGCCCACCGAACGAATCTTCGTCACCAGCGCACTGAAATCTTTCTCGCCACGGGTCAGACCCTCTTCGAGGATCGGCTTGACGCCACGCGCGGTCAGTTGCTTGGCCGTTGCGTCAGCGAGGCCCTTGCCGTAAGTGTCCTTGTCATTGATAACGGCGACTTTCTTGCCTTTGAGCACGTCGACGATGTAGTCACCGGCAACGATACCCTGCTGATCGTCACGACCGCACATGCGGAACATTTCTTTCATGCCTCGCTCGGTCACGGTCGGGTTGGTCGAGCCTGGCGTGATGGCAATCACCCCTGCATCGCTGTAGATATCCGAAGCCGGAATGGTCGACGATGAACAGAAGTGTCCGACCACGCCAATCACCTTGTCCTGATCCACCAGGCGGTTGGCAACCGCCACGGCCTGCTTGGGCTCACAGGCGTCATCGCCCGCGACCAGTACGATTTTCTCCCCGTTGACACCACCTGCCGCATTAATCGCATCGGCTGCTGCCTGCGCGCCCTTCATGTACTGCTGACCAAACGACGCATTCGCGCCGGTCATCGGGCCCGCGACGCCGATTTTCACGTCCGCCTGTGCAAACGAAGACACGCCCAATGCAGTAGCCACTGCAATTGCCAGAAAACCTTTCCTGTAAAACGTATGCGACATAAGTGGTGCTCCTGAGGATATTTTTTTAGTTGGCACTTTCATGATCGAACAGATACAGAGTTGCTCAGAGCAAGGCGCGTGCCATCGCTTTTTAGTTGAAGGAGATGTCGCGTTTTTCGTGTCGATCCATCATGCAACGCCGCGCAACAGAGCACTCTGGTTGCTTCGAGCGCGCAAGGTGCAACCCCGGAAGAAAAAAGAGCAACCCGTGCGCACCCGAGTAGCAACCAGCACATGCCATGATGGGCAACCCACCTGTAACAGCCCACGTCACCGAATTGCACACGCCCGGTGCGCGAACGCTACGAGACGCACCATTTGAGGCTAGCGGATTAAACGCGGTCTGCCGCAGCCATCGTCAGATTCTGAAACGCGCGTCACGCGACGCCAGTAATAACGTCCCTGTATACGCCCGACAAACGACCTTTAAGCGAGATATCATTCCGATAATTCATATTGCTTACGCCAGCCCCTTCGCGCCGCAAACAGAGAAGTCATCATGCTGAACAAACGTCATCTGCCCTCGATAGCCGCATTGCAATGCTTTGAGGCAGTGACCCGGCACCTGAGCTTCACGCGCGCAGCAGAAGAACTCAACCTGACCCAGAGCGCTGTCAGCAAGCAGGTCGCGCAACTCGAAGAGCTGGTTCAGCACCTGCTGTTTCAGCGCGTGCGCCGCCGTCTGCAACTGACGCCAGCCGGGGCGCTGTATCTGGCCGAAGTGCGCAAGATCCTGACCCAGATCGAGATGTCCACCCACTTCCTGCGCTCCTACGGCGGGGAAACCGAGGTGCTGCGGGTCTCCACCCCGTCGACATTCGGCGCCCGCTGGCTGGTGCCGCGCCTCAAGGGCTGGCGCTTGCGTCACCCGCACATTCACCTGGACCTGATCAACGAGCAGGAATCCGATGACCTGATCAAGGGCCGCTGCGACGTGTCGTTCTATTTCGGCCAGGCCGCCATGCCCGGTGCAGAAAGCGTGAAGTTGTTCGGCGAGGAACTGGTGCCGGTGTGCGCCCCCGAAAGCCTGCCCGACGAGCCGCTCGGCGACCCGACCCAACTGAGCGAGCTGGTCCTGCTGCAGAATGCCTTCCGCCCCGAAGCCTGGCATGAATGGTTCGAAAGCCAGGGCTATCACACCGACCACAGCTATCACGGGCCACGCTTTGAAACCTTCTATATGTGCATCCGCGCGGCCCAGGTCGGCTGCGGCGTTGCGCTGCTGCCACGCTTTCTGGTCGAGGAGGAACTGGCCGAGGGCAAACTGGTGATTGCCTGGGATTACGCATTGCCCAGCACTAACAGCGCCTACTACCTGTCCTATCCGGAACACACCGCCGACGTGCCCAAAATCCGGGTTTTTCTACAGTGGATGCTGGAACAGTTGGATCAACCCCCCGCTTAAGGGCGACAATGCACACCCATCCGGCCGTGAGCCTTCCATGGTGACAGACAGGAAGTCACGCGCCCCACTTTATCCGGCTGCTCTGGAGAGCCTGATTCAATGAGCGAGAGCGCCTTTTCCAATCGCATCGTGCAAAGCCTGCTCGATACCGATTTCTACAAGCTGACCATGATGCAGGCCGTCCTGCACAACTACCCGAACGTGGACGTCGAGTGGGAGTTTCGTTGCCGCAACGGGGAGGACCTTCGCCCCTATCTGGATGAAATCAAGCACCAGATCGAGCTGCTGTGCGAGCTGTCGCTGAGCCCCGAACACCTGGCTTTTCTGGAGCGCATCACCTTCATCAAACCGGATTTCCTGCGCTTTCTCGGGCTGTTCCGCTTCAATACCCGCTACGTGAAAACCACCATCGAGAATGACGAACTGTGCATTCGCCTGCACGGACCGTGGCTGCACGTCATCCTGTTTGAAGTGCCGCTGCTGGCCATCGTCAGCGAAGTGCGCAACCGGCATCGTTACCCGGACACCCTGCTCAGTCAGGCGCGGAATCGTCTGTATGACAAGTTCGAGTGGCTGACCACGCATGCCACGACGGACGAACTGGCCGAGCTGAAAGTGGCAGACTTCGGCACGCGCCGGCGGTTCTCCTACCGCGTGCAGGAAGAAATGCTTGGCGTCCTGAAAAACGACTTCCCCGGGCAGTTCGTCGGCACCAGCAATGTGCATCTGGCGCGCCAGCTCGATCTGAAGCCGCTTGGCACGATGGCCCATGAATGGATCATGGCGCATCAGCAGCTGGGACCGCGCCTGATCGACAGTCAGATTGCCGCGCTCGATTGCTGGGTCCGCGAATATCGCGGCCTGCTGGGGATCGCGCTGACCGACTGCATCACCACCGATGCGTTCCTGAACGACTTCGATCTGTACTTCGCCAAGCTGTTCGACGGTTTGCGCCATGATTCGGGCGATCCGGTGAAGTGGGCCGAAAAATGCATCTCGCATTACCAGAAGCTCGGTATCGATCCGATGAGCAAGACCCTGGTGTTTTCCGATGGGCTGAACCTGCCCAAGGCGCTCGATATCTTTCGCGCACTGCGCGGGCGCATCAATGTCAGCTTCGGGATCGGCACCAACCTGACGGCCGACATACCGGGCATTGCGCCGATGAACATGGTATTGAAAATGACGGCGTGCGCCGGTCAGGCCGTGGCGAAAATCTCTGACGAGCCCGGCAAGACGCAGTGCAAGGACCCGAACTTTGTCGCCTACCTGCGGCATGTGTTCAAGGTGCCGAATTTGCCTAGCCCGGAAAAACCCGCTTGAATTGTCCTATCTACGAGGAGTGAATCATGCACGCCGTACAGCGCCAGATTGCTGAACAGCTCAAGGTCCAGCCACCTTTCGCGGACCAGAACGCGCTGCAGGCCGAGGTCGCCCGCCGCGTCAACTTCATCAAGGAGTGCTTGCAGAACGCACGGCTCAAGACCCTGGTGCTCGGCATCAGCGGCGGGGTCGACTCGCTGACGGCGGGTTTGCTCGCCCAGCGTGCGGTCAAGGAGCTACGTGAAAGCACGGGGGACAACGCCTACCGCTTCATCGCAGTGCGCCTGCCTTACGTGGTGCAGGCCGATGAGCACGAAGCCCAGGCCTCTGTCGACTTCATCGAGCCGGACGAGCGCCATACCATCAACATCGGCAGCAGCGTCAAGGCACTGGCCGCCGAGGTCAAGGCGTTCGACGGACTCCCGGCGACCTCGGTGGATTTCGTGCTCGGCAACACCAAAGCACGCATGCGCATGGTCGCGCAGTACACCGTCGCCGGGGCGTACCAGGGGCTGGTGATCGGCACCGATCACGCGGCCGAAGCGGTGATGGGTTTCTTCACCAAGTTCGGCGACGGCGCCTGCGACCTGGCACCGTTGAGCGGCCTGGTGAAAAACCAGGTACGCGCCATCGCCCGCCATTTCGGCGCACCTGAATCACTGGTCGAGAAAGTGCCGACTGCGGACCTGGAAGACCTGTCACCTGGCAAACCGGACGAAGCCTCGCACGGCGTGACCTACGCCGAGATCGACGCCTTCCTGCACGGCGAGCCGGTACGTGAAGAAGCGTTCCGGATCATTTGCGAAACCTACGCCAAGACCCAGCACAAACGCGAATTGCCTTACGCACCATGAGTGATCTGCGCGGCACGGATTTGTGACGCTCATTGCTGGCTATCGTGCCGACGCTCTGCGTCGGCATGCAGTTCTGGACGCTACGCGTCCGATCCTGAATCTGCGCAGCGGCTCAGATCTGTGACGCAGAGCGTCACAAACGGCATTCCACGGAGCGTGAGGAACGATACTCTCAGACGCTCCGGGGACCTGTCGTTACTTCAGGGTCACAGCGCCTTTCATCATGCTGATATGGCCCGGGAAGGTGCAGAAAAACTGGTATTTTTCCGCCGGATCAAGCTTCGACACGTCAAACGTCACCGAATCCTTTTCGCCAGCACCGATGACTTTGGTGTGGGCAATGACGCGGGTATCGTCCGGTTTCACGTAATCCTTGTCGATGCCAACCGACATGCCGTCAGTGGTGATCGCCTGAGCGTCGGCTTCTTTGCCCAGTACCCAGTTATGTCCCATGACATTCTTCGGCAGGCTGCCGGAGTGAGTCAGGTTGACGGTGAATTCCTTGCAGCCCTTGTCGATCTCAATAGCTTTGGTGTCGTACATCATTTGATCGGTCGAATCGACTGTGACCGAGCACTCGGCAGCCAGCAATTGACCACTGGCCAATGACAACAGCGAAATCGCTACAAGCTTGCGAATCATTTGAATCTCCAGGGCAGGACTTGATTAACGTAAAACTGATGTAGGAAGAGAGTGCCCGATCAGGGCCGGGGTTCCAAGAACGTGCGTCAAATGGTCCCGCGGACCCTCGCGAGAGAGCGCCCTTTTGAAGAACGATTCACGGGACCCGGTAATTAGCCGCTGACCGGCATCACCGTGACCCGCACATCCGGATCATGCGTGCCGCCGCCCAGAATCACGCCACGCAACGGCGAGACATCGGAGAAATCGCGCCCCCAGGCCAGGCTGATGTGTTCCAGCGCAGGCTGCACATTATTGGTGGGGTCGAAGTCGACCCAGCCAGAGGCCGGGCAGAATACCGAGACCCAGGCGTGCGAGGCATCGGCACCGATCAGCCGGGGCTGGCCCGGTGGCGGCTGGGTGAGCAGATAGCCGCTCACATAGCGCGCTGCCAGGCCCCGGGAGCGCAGACACGCCAGCATCAAATGGGCGAAGTCCTGGCACACGCCCCGCCGCCGCTCCAGCACTTCCACCAGCGGCGTGGCGACCTGAGTGGCCTCTTCATCGAAGGTGAATTCCTCGAAAATCTTTTCCATCAAGGCCTGTACGCACAGCAACAACGGGCGGCCAGGCGGGAAACAGACCTGCGAGAATTCGACGAACGAGCGCTTCAGGTGAACGTAGGGGGATTCGAAGCGATAGCGGCAGGCCTCCAGAATGTCCTCGGTCATCGGCTTGGCGCTGTACGTCAGCGCACTGCGGGTCACCTCCCATTCCGGCGACAGATTGAAGTCCAGAAACGGCTTCTCCATGACCTCGATACGCAACCGCGCATTGACCTGCAACTCATCGTGCGGACGCTCGAAGGCCAGACGAGTCAGCGGGTTGCCGAACACATCCAGCTCATCGCGACGCGTAGTGGGTTCAGGAAGAATCTCCAGCGCCTGCTCGGTGCAACGCTGCCAGGGACTGCTGCGCGGCCACAGGTGCGCCAGTTGCTGGGCCAGCGAAACCGGGCTGTCGTACTTGTAATGCGTGTCATGGAAAATCTGGTAGAAAGCGCTCATCAGACAGACACCGTGCGTTGGCTGACATCATCGACGTGGGCAAAATGGCGCAACGCCAGGCGATCGGACGCCAGGCCACTGCTGTCGCCAATGCTTTGCAGCAAGTCCGCCAGCCCGTCGAGCACGGCATCGATACTGCTCTGGCCAAATAAAGGGTTCTCCAGACTGCCCAGGTCGAACGCGGCAAGACGCTGCGCCAACACCGACAGGCTGCTATCGCGTGGCGCATCGAACTCGTCGTTCAAGCGGCGCAACGAGCGCTGCACCAGCTTGAGCTGGAACAGCACCGCATGCGGGTTCTGATCGTCGAGCAGCAACAGGTCGAGCACCGGAATCAGGTGCGGCACGGCCATGTAGCGCGAGCGATAGGTGATGCTGCTGTTGCCCAACTCCAGCAACCACTCCAGCCCGGCCCGTTCGAAAACCACCAGCCCGCGCAAAAACGCCGACAGACTGGTGCTGAGAAACTTCAGGCGCTCGATCCGTCGCCCGATCATGAGGAAATTCCAGCCTTCGTCACGGGTCATGTCGTCCAGTGCAAAACCGGACAGCGCCGCCAGCGACATCACCAGACGGTTGAGAAAATCCAGCAGCTCGCCGAAATCCGGCTCTTCGCTTTCCAGGCTCAAGGCTTCGCGCTGCAACTCGACCAGCGCCTGCCAGTTTTCCTTGGATAACTTGCCACGCACTTGCGAAGCGGCCCATTGCAGCCGCTGCAAATTGGCCCGAAGGCTGAACGGCCACTCGTCCCCCAGCAGCGCGACAAGCAGGCGATCCTTCAGCTCTTCGCCCTCCTGCGCCTCGGGCAGCATGCCCAGGGTCTCGGCCAGCGCGACGGCGGCTTGCAGCGCGAGAGGGTCATCATCGTCGACGTAGCGCGTCAGCATGATGCGCAGCAGGCGCGCACTGTCGTCGCAGCGCTCGCAGTAACGTCCGAACCAGAACAGGTTTTCCACCACCCGTGACGGCAGATAAGGGTCGCGACGGATCAAGTCGTAGACACCCAGCTTACGCTGGCCCTTCCACGGCTCGCCGAGGTGCGAGCGCTCGCCCAGCACCCAGGTGTCCTTGCTCGCCCCACCACGCTGCATCGAAACCACGTCGGCATCGGCTTCGGCGGCCACACGGGTCAGGCCGCCCGGCAGCACGCGATAGCCGTCGAGGCTTGCCACTGCATACACCCGCATGCCGATGGCGCGCGGCTGCAAACCGGAGCCATCAGCCTGCAGCACCGGAGCATGGGACAACTGCGCCAGCTCCTGAGCGACGTAGGCATAGGGCCGCGACTGCATGCGCTGGGCAAGTGCAAGGCGTTGCGCCTCATTCAAGTCACGGCCGAACACCGGCGCGAAGTGCTGTGAGGGGAACGCCGGCTTGATCAACAGATCCGGCAGCTTTTCCAGCGCCTGGGCCAGCACCGGCGGCTCTCCGCACCACCAGGTCGCTACCGAGGGCAGAATCAGATCCTCGCCGAACAGGTATTGACTGATTTTCGGCAAAAAGCCCAACAGCCCTGGGGACTCCAGCACACCACTGCCCAACGCGTTGGCGACCAGCACATTGCCCTGACGCACAGCCTCAAGCAGCCCCGGCACACCCAGCGCAGAGTCGGTACGCAATTCCAGAGGGTCGCAGAAGTCATCGTCCAGCCGGCGCATGATGGCGTGAACCCGACGCAAGCCGCTGAGAGTTTTCAGGTAGACCGTGGCATCGCGCACCGTCAGATCGCCACCCTCGACCAGCGGATAGCCCAGTTGCCGCGCCAGGTACAAGTGTTCGAAGTAGCTTTCGTTGAAACGGCCCGGCGTCAGCAGGACGATCAGCGGCGCCTCGTTGCTGGTTGGCGCCTGACGGGCCAGCGTCTGCTGCAGCGCGTCGAAGAAACCCGACAGGTGCCGGACTTGCAGGTCGCGATAGGTTTCCGGCAGGGCACGCGCGACGCTTTGGCGGTTTTCCAGCGCATAACCGGCACCCGAGGGCGCCTGGGTACGGTCGGCTGTGACCCACCAGCGCCCGTCCGGGGTGCGCGCCAGGTCAACGGCATACATGTGCAGGAACGTGTCTTCAGGGGGCTTGACGCCCTGACACGGCCAGAGAAAGTTGTTGTGGCCAAACACCAGCTCGGCGGGCAGCAGGCCATTGGCGATCAGCGTCTGCGGGCCATAAAGGTCCGCGAGCACCGCGTTGAGCAACCGCGCACGCTGGGCAATCCCTGCCGCGACGTGCTGCCATTCATCCGCTGCAATGATGTGCGGCAACAGGTCCAGCTCCCACGGGCGATCAGCGCCTTTGGGGTCGGCATACACGTTGTAGGTGACACCGTTTTCCTGAATCTGCCGGGTCAGCAGGGCCTGACGCTGGATCAGTTGCGCCGCGCTGCTGCGCCGCATGTGCTCGTACAGACGACGCCAGTGCGGGCGAACGGCTCCGTCAGCGTCGAGCATTTCGTGGTAAGTACCCTCGGACAGCGGGTAGTGGTCAAGCAGGTCGGGCATGGAAGGCTCGGCAGGCAACGTAAGGACTTCAGATTAGTGCAGTCAGATGTCACGTCCGTGTGCATCTGACGCACAGAGCCACTGTTTTTTATTGCAGACGCATATCCAGCGTCATCGGCAGCTCGTCGTTAATGTTGAGCGACGGAACGTCCAGTTTGCCGGGGGTATGGCCGATGCGGAAGAAACGTGACAGGCGACGGCTTTCCGCTTCGTTGGCGTTGACCGGCAAAGTTTCGTAATTACGGCCGCCCGGATGGGCGACATGATACTCGCAGCCACCCAGCGAGCGGTGCATCCAGGTGTCGAGCAGATCGAAAACCAGCGGCGCGTGCACGCCGATGGTCGGTTGCAGGCAGTTGGCCGGCTGCCAGGCGCGATAACGCACACCGGCAACGAACTCACCGGCCCGCCCGGTCGGCTGCAAAGGCACTGCCACGCCGTTACAGGTCAGCACGTAGCGCTGCGGCGGCAACCCGCGGACATGCACTTGCAGACGCTCAAGCGAGGAATCGACGTAGCGCACCGCGCCACCGGCCGAGCCCTCTTCACCCAGGACATGCCAAGGCTCAAGCGCCTGACGCAGTTCCAGTTCGATACCGTTGACGGCGTAATCGCCCACTTTCGGAAAGCGGAATTCCAGGTGCGCAGAGAACCAGTCGGCCTGCACCGGGTAGCCTGCCGCGTTGAGGTCGGCGACCACATCGGCAAAATCCTGCTCGATGAAGTGCGGCAGCATGAAGCGGTCATGCAGTTGCGTGCCCCAGCGCGCCAGCTTGGCGGGTGCATAGGGTTCACGCCAGAAGCGCGCCACCAGCGCGCGCAGCAACAACTGCTGCGCCAGGCTCATGCGTGCATGCGGCGGCATCTCGAACGCACGCAGCTCCAGCAGCCCCAGCCGTCCGGTTGCACCATCGGGCGAGTAAAGCTTGTCGATGCAGAACTCGGCCCGGTGGGTATTGCCGGTGACGTCGATCAGCAGGTTACGCAGCAGACGGTCCACCACCCACGGCGCAACCTCCTCGCCTGGCGCCGGCATCTGCGCAAAAGCGATTTCCATCTCGTAGAGCGAGTCGTTGCGCGCCTCGTCGATGCGCGGGGCCTGGGACGTCGGGCCGATGAACAGGCCGGAAAACAGGTACGACAGCGAAGGATGGTTGTGCCAGTAGCTGATCAGGCTGCGCAGCAGGTCCGGACGCCGCAGAAATGGCGAGTCCGCCGGCGTCGCGCCGCCCAGGACGAAATGGTTGCCCCCGCCGGTGCCGGTGTGACGGCCGTCGATCATGAACTTCTCGGTGGTCAGACGCGTAAGGCGCGCCTGTTCATAGAGAAACTCGGTACGCTCGACCAGTTCGTCCCAGCTCGCCGAAGGCTGCACGTTGACCTCAATCACACCAGGGTCCGGGGTGATCCGGAAATTGCACAGCCGCGGATCGCTTGGCGGCTCGTAGCCTTCCAGCAGGACCGGACACTGCAGTTCTTCTGCAGCCGCTTCGATCACGGCCACCAGCTCAAGGTATTCCTCAAGCTTTTGCAGCGGCGGCATGAACAGGTACAGCCGCCCTTCCCGCGCTTCGGCACACAACGCCGTGCGGGTCAGCCAGTCGGCCGACTCATCGATCTTCGGCGCGCGCTCGGCGTCCGTGTCTGTGGACTTGAGCACCGAAGTCAACGAGTCGCTGTCGGCCAGTTCGGGGAAGTCCTGGTTATGGTCGGTCGGGTGAATGAACGGGTATTCTGCCGCCTTGACCCAAGGCTGCGACGCCAGCGGCAATCGATAGCCCAGCGCAGAATCCCCTGGCACCAGACGGCAATGCTCGTCACGCAGGTACCAGCGGCCACTCTGCCAGCTGTCACCGTCCGCGTTGCGAGCCAGCGGCAGGACCTGACCGATCATCTTGTCCAGCCCTTGGGCGAAGACCTTGCGCAGACGGGCACGCTCCAGCTCGTCGCCAAGTCGCGAATCTTCGGCCGTGACGTTGACCGGCAACGCGCCTTCGCGCCATAAGTAGTAGAAATTGTCTTCGTAAGCCGGGAAAACGAAGCGCGCCGGCAGCTTCAGGCGCTCGGCAACACTGGCCAGAAAACGCCCCGCCAGTTCGCCGGTAGCGCCGTAGTCACGAGTCTCATCGGCGATCAGCGTGTTATTGCGCCACACCGGCTGGCCGTCCTTGCGCCAGAAGCAGTTCAGCGACCAGCGCGGCAACTGCTCACCCGGATACCATTTGCCTTGCCCGAAATGCACGATGCCCAGCGGCGCGTAATGCCCGCGCATGCGCTGGAACAGCTCGGCGGACAGCTCACGCTTGCGCGGCCCCAGCGCAGCGGTGTTCCATTCAGCGCCATCACGGTCGTCGATGGACACGAAGGTCGGCTCGCCGCCCATGGTCAACCGCACATCGTCGCGCAGCAGATCGGCGTCGATCTGTCGGCCCAGGGCCTGTATGTCCTGCCATTGAGCTTCGGTGTAAGGCTTGGTGACGCGCGGCGCCTCCCAGATGCGCTCGACCGACATTTCGTGGCTGAAATCGGTTTCGCATGGCTCGACCAGTCCACTGATCGGCGCTGCAGAGGAAGGCTCGGGGCTGCACGCCAGAGGAATGTGTCCTTCGCCAGCGAACAGACCGGAAGTGGCATCCAGCCCGACCCAGCCCGCGCCCGGCAGATAGACCTCGCACCAGGCGTGCAGGTCGGTGAAGTCGACATCCGTACCCGACGGCCCGTCGAGCGCCTCGACATCGGCCTTGAGCTGGATGAGGTAGCCCGACACGAACCGCGCCGCCATGCCCAGATGACGCAACAGCTGCACCAGCAGCCACGCGGAGTCACGGCACGAGCCCGATGCGTTTTGCAGGGTGAATTCCGGGGTCTGAACGCCCGGTTCCATGCGGATCAGGTAAGCGACGTCCTGGCTCAGGCGCTGGTTGAGGCCGACCAGAAAGTCGATGGCCGGAATCGGCTCGCGACTGATGCTGTCCAGGTACGCCTGAAACCTCGGGGTCAGCGGCAGTTTTTCGAGGTACGGCGCCAGCTCGCGCTGCTCTTCGCTGGCGTAGGTGAACGGGATGTTCTCGGCGTAGGGCTCGAGGAAGAAGTCGAACGGATTGAACACCGCCATCTCGGCGACCAGATCGACTTCGACGCGGAATTCATCGGTCTTTTCCGGGAAGACCAGGCGCGCCAGGTAATTGCCTTGAGGGTCCTGCTGCCAGTTGATGAAATGGTTTTCAGGCAGGACTTTCAGCGAATACGACAGCACGCGTGTGCGGCTATGGGCGGCCGGGCGCAGGCGAACGATCTGAGGACCCAGTTCGACCGCGCGGTCGTAGCGATAGTGCGTGACATGGTGCAAGGCAATATGAATCGACACGGCGTGCCTCCTGCGAGCCTGAACGGTAATTGAGCCGCGCAAGACTTATGCCATCCGGTCAAAGTCGTGCGCCAACAAGAGTGGCATTCCCCGCCTGAACAGGCGCAGCACCAAAATCGTGCCGGCCGAAGCCAACGGTGCAAGGGTCGCACAGTAATAAGGCAGACAGTGTGGCAGAGGGATCGAATGGGGGGTGAAGAATTGTGAGCGGTGTGGGTGGGTGGCGTTGATGGATAGAGCGGCGCAAGTGGTGTGACGCGGAGCGTCACGAACGGCATTCCCACGCTGGAGCGTGAGGAACGATGATCTCAACTATCGTGCCCATGCTCCGCGTGGGCATGCCGTTCTGGACGCTCTGCGTCCGCCCCTCTAAAAGCAGACGGCGCTGTTAGCGTGGCACCACTGGCTTGCGCTTGGGCGGTTTGGTGCCTTTGCCTTTGGCTGCATCCATGCGCTCCTTGGCGGCCTGCTTGTTGCGCGCCATTGCGGCAGCCTTGGCCTCTTCGCGCTTGTCCCACGGCTTGCTGCCATCGCTTCCACGTGGCGGCAGGCCGGTGTGCTGGGTCTGAATCAGCGTGGTCTTGGCAGTTTTCGCAACCTTGTGGCTGCCCGCCGGCGTCGAGTTCTTGCGGCGCGCACTCTGGTAGCTGTCAGTAACCGGCTGATGCAACGGGATCAGTTGATCCTTGCCCGGCCCGATCAGATCGGCACGACCCATGCGCTCCAGTGCCTCGCGCAGCATCGGCCAGCCTTTCGGGTCGTGATAGCGCAGGAAAGCCTTGTGCAGACGACGCTGCGCTTCGCTCTTCACGATGGTGACCGCATCGCTCTTGTAGGTGACCTTGCGCAGCGGATTCTTGCCCGAGTGGTACATGGCCGTGGCCGTGGCCATCGGCGACGGGTAGAACGCCTGCACCTGGTCCGCGCGGAAACCATTGCCCTTGAGCCACAGCGCCAGGTTCATCATGTCTTCATCAGTGGTGCCCGGGTGGGCGGCGATGAAGTAAGGAATCAGGTACTGCTCCTTGCCGGCTTCCTTGGTGTACTTCTCGAACATGCGCTTGAACTTGTCATAGCTGCCAATGCCCGGCTTCATCATCTGATTGAGCGGACCTTCCTCGGTGTGTTCCGGGGCGATCTTCAGGTAACCACCTACGTGGTGAGTAACCAGTTCCTTGACGTACTCCGGCGACTCGACCGCGAGGTCGTAGCGCAGGCCAGAGGCGATCAGGATCTTTTTCACGCCCGGCAAGGCGCGCGCG
The DNA here is from genome assembly GCF_017833055.1 of Pseudomonas sp. PvP100. NCBI lineage: Bacteria > Pseudomonadati > Pseudomonadota > Gammaproteobacteria > Pseudomonadales > Pseudomonadaceae > Pseudomonas > Pseudomonas sp. PvP100. Next base: position 5,223,321 of record NZ_JAFIBO010000001.1, on the reverse strand, counting down.
CTGCGATACAGCTGGATCAGCGACGAGTGATCGGTATTCAGGTTCGGGCAGATACCCGGGAATACGCAGGACGGCTTGCGGCAGGCCGACTCGATCTCCGGGCTTTTGCAGGCGATGCGATACATGTTCGCGGTCGGCCCGCCCAAGTCGGAAATGACCCCGGTAAAGCCTGGCACCTTGTCGCGGATCTCTTCGATTTCGCGAATGATCGACTCTTCGGAGCGGTTCTGAATGATCCGCCCTTCGTGCTCGGTGATCGAGCAGAAGGTACAGCCACCGAAGCAGCCACGCATGATGTTCACCGAGAAGCGAATCATGTCGTAGGCGGGGATCTTTTCCTTGCCGTACGCAGGATGCGGGACGCGCGCGTAAGGCATGCCAAACACGTAGTCCATTTCTTCAGTGGTCATCGGAATGGGCGGTGGGTTGAACCAGACGTCCACCTCGCCATGCTTCTGCACCAGCGCGCGAGCGTTGCCCGGATTGGTTTCAAGGTGCAACACGCGGTTGGCGTGGGCATACAGCACAGCGTCGTTACGGACCTTTTCTACCGATGGCAGACGGATGACCGTCTTGTCACGGGTCATGCGCGGGCTGGCAAGAATCTGCACCACCTTGGCTTCGTTGGGGTCCTCGACGTTGCCTTTTTCCTGCTCGATGGCGCAGGCCTCGGTGTCCTGGGTGTTGACGTACGGGTTGATGATCTTGTCGACCTTGCCCGGACGGTCGATACGCGTGGAATCGACCTCATACCAGCCCTGCGGCGTGTCACGACGAATGAACGCCGTACCGCGCACGTCGGTGATGTCTTCGATCTTGTGGCCGTAGGACAGACGCTGGGCAACTTCGACAATCGCACGCTCGGCGTTGCCGTACAGCAGGATGTCGGCGCAGGCGTCGATCAGGATCGAGTTGCGAACCTTGTCCTGCCAGTAGTCATAGTGCGCAATGCGGCGCAACGAAGCTTCGATACCACCCAGCACGATTGGTACATGCTTGTAGGCTTCCTTGCAGCGCTGGCTGTAGACCAGACTTGCGCGGTCCGGACGCTTGCCGGCCATGCCGCCCGGGGTATAGGCGTCATCGGAGCGAATCTTCTTGTCCGCGGTATAGCGGTTGATCATCGAGTCCATGTTGCCGGCAGCGACACCGAAAAAAAGATTCGGCTCGCCGAGCTTCATGAAGTCGTCTTTGGACTGCCAGTTGGGCTGCGCAATGATCCCGACCCGAAAGCCCTGGGACTCGAGCAGACGACCGATGATCGCCATGCCGAAAGACGGGTGATCCACGTACGCATCGCCGGTAACGATGATGATGTCGCAGGAATCCCAGCCAAGCAGATCCATTTCTTCCCGGCTCATGGGCAGGAAAGGTGCTGGTCCGAAACATTCGGCCCAGTACTTGGGATAGTCAAATAACGGCTTGGCTGATTGCATGTTCAGGACCTACGTTTGCACGTTGGAAAAATCGCGGGCGCGGAATATAGCACATTTTTTGATCAAATCCGACCACGGTGGTCGGATTTGATCGGCTCGACCCGAAGTCAATCGTCGTCAAAGTTGTAACTGCCCGGCGCCAGGTTCTCGAAGCGCGTGTATTTACCGATGAACGCCAGACGCGTGGTGCCGATGGGGCCGTTACGCTGCTTGCCGATGATGATCTCGGCAATCCCCTTGTGCTCGGTTTCCGGGTGATACACCTCGTCCCGGTAAACGAACATGATGACGTCGGCGTCCTGCTCGATCGCTCCGGATTCACGGAGGTCAGAGTTGATCGGGCGCTTGTTGGGACGCTGCTCAAGGGAGCGGTTGAGCTGCGACAGGGCAATCACCGGGCAGTTGAATTCCTTGGCCAGTGCTTTCAACGAGCGCGAGATCTCGGAAATCTCGTTAGTACGGTTGTCACCGCTGGAACCGGGGATCTGCATCAGTTGCAGGTAGTCGATCATGATCATGGCGATGTCGCCATGCTCACGCACGATCCGCCGTGTCCGCGCACGCATTTCAGACGGGCTGATACCGGCCGTGTCATCGATGAACAGCTTGCGGTCATTGAGCAGATTGACCGCCGATGTCAGGCGCGGCCAGTCATCGTCGTCAAGCTGGCCGGCCCGCACCTTGGTCTGGTCGATGCGCCCCAGCGAGGACAACATACGCATGATCAACGATTCGCCTGGCATCTCCAGCGAGTAGACCAGCACCACCTTGTCACTGCGCAGCACCGCGTTCTCGACCAGGTTCATGGCGAAGGTGGTCTTACCCATCGACGGACGTCCGGCAACGATGATCAGGTCGGAGGGTTGCAGTCCGCTGGTCTTTTCATCGAGATCGGTATACCCGGTCGACAGGCCGGTAATGGCGTTGTCGCTGTTGAACAGCGTGTCGATACGGTCGATGGCCTTGGTCAGCAGGTCGTTGACGCTGACCGGACCGCCGGTCTTGGGACGCGCTTCGGCGATCTGGAAGATCTGCCGTTCAGCCTCGTCAAGAATCTCTTCAGCGGTCCGGCCTTCGGGGTTGAACGCACTGTCGGCGATTTCGGTACTGATGCCGATCAATTGCCGCAGCGTGGCCCGGGCCCGGACGATCTGCGCGTAGGCCTTGATGTTGGCGACAGAAGGCGTGTTTTTTGCGAGCTCACTGAGGTAGCCCAGCCCGCCCACTTGCGAGGTCTGCCCTTCCTTGTCCAGCTGTTCAGCCAGGGTGACCACGTCAATCGGGCTGTTCTGATCGGCCAACCGGGCGATGGCGCGGAATATCAGGCGGTGGTCATGTCGATAGAAATCACCATCGGAAACTTGATCGAGCACCCGCTCCCAGGCGTTGTTGTCCAGCATCAGTCCACCGAGTACAGCCTGTTCGGCCTCGATGGAATGTGGCGGCACCTTCAGGGCAGCGGTTTGCAGATCGTATTGTTCGGGGGCGGAAATATCGTTCATGGCCACTTCAATTCGAGGTTTGCAGAATGGGGATGGCACAAAGACAAAGGGCACGACCTGTAAACAGGATCGTGCCCGATGTTAATCCTCTGACGACAATGTCACCAGACGATTACGTGTTGCTTAAGCAGCCACTACGACAACGCGTACGGTCGCTTCTACGTCGCTGTGCAGGTGCACGGCTACGTCGAATTCACCAACGTTGCGGATAGTGCCGTTCGGCAGACGAACTTCGCTTTTTGCAACTTCAACGCCAGAGGCGGTCAGTGCATCAGCGATGTCATGGGTGCCGATCGAACCGAACAGCTTGCCTTCGTCACCAGCGGTGGCAGTGATAGTCACTTCCAGCTCAGCCAGTTGGGCAGCGCGAGTTTCGGCAGATGCTTTCTTGTCTGCAGCCAGTTTTTCCAGCTCGGCACGACGCTCTTCAAACGCAGCCACGTTGGCAGCGGTTGCAGCGGTTGCTTTGCCGTAAGGCAGCAGGTAGTTACGACCGTAGCCGGCCTTAACGTTTACTTTGTCGCCCAGGTTGCCCAGGTTGGCGACTTTTTCCAGAAGGATCAGTTGCATGTGGAAATCCTCTTAACTTTTAACCTTCACCGTTCGCAGGACCATTGCCGGAATCTTTCGAGCTCCGGCGACCGCGAAAATCAATCAGGCTGTCGACAATGGCAATTACCACGAGCAACGGATAAATCAGCTGCATGAACACCAGCAGCGTGATGTACATCCCCACCAGCCAGAACCTGGACAGACGCTTTTCAGCGACCAGTCCGTGAATCAGGGCCAGGCCCGCAAAGACCAGCGGTACGCTGCACAGTGGTGTAAGCATCGCTATCTGCGGACCGAAATTCGGCCCCACCAGCATGCACACCACCAGCACCAACGCCGGCACCAGCGGGAGTTTCACGGCGCGAAACTCACGCCCGAAACCACCAGGGTTGTACATCATCGCTTGCCAGTACCGCCCAAGAATCAGGCACAGCACACTGACGATTTGCAGCACAGCCGCTATCAGGCCATTCAGGACGGGTGCAATCAGTGCCCCCAGACGCGCTCGCTCTTCTACGTTCAACTGCTCGTAGAGCCCGGCCAGCATTGTCGGCAGATGTTTCTGCAACTCCTGCGACATTGCTTCCAGAGGTTCGCGAAAAACCGTGCCCAGAATTACTGCATACACCACACCCAACGCCACGCTGACCAGCAGCACACGGACCCAGGACTCGCTGGCACGCAAAACCATTGCCAAACTCAGTGAACCCGCCAGCACCATGGCTGTGCGAGGTTCACCGAAATACCACCAGACCAAAGCCGGCAGCAGAGCCCAGGACAGGACACCAACGGCATCACTGAACCCGCGTCGCAGGAGCACAAGGCACCCTGCGGCAGCACTCAACCAGAACAACAGCGGCAATGCCGCACATCCAGCCACTACGAGAGTGGCCTGCATACGGCCGCGCATGATGAATTCAGCCAGGGCACGCATGCTTTCTATCCTTTGTTACGTTTTGTCGACTACCTGGTCTCAGCGGCCGTGGCTGTCGGTGTAGGCCAGCAGGGCCAGGAAGCGGGCACGCTTGATAGCGGTGGCCAGCTGACGCTGATAACGTGCTTTGGTACCAGTGATACGGCTTGGAACGATTTTGCCGGTCTCGGATACGTAGGCTTTCAGAGTGTTGAGATCTTTGTAATCGATCTCTTTGACGTCTTCAGCGGTGAAGCGGCAGAATTTACGACGACGGAAGAAACGTGCCATGTAATTGGCTCCTCAAAAGGTCCGTGGATTACTCGTCAGCGTTATCGCTAACGTCGCTGTTGTCGCCGTCATCGCCATCGGCGCTGTCGGAGTGCTCAGGACGGTCACGACGCTCACGGCGCTCACTGCGGTTCTCTTCAGCCTTGAGCATCTCGGACTGGCCGGTTACGGCTTCGTCGCGACGGATGACCAGGTTACGGATCACAGCATCGTTGTAACGGAAGTTGTCTTCCAGCTCGGCCAGAGCCTTGCCAGTGCACTCAACGTTCAGCATCACGTAGTGAGCCTTGTGAACATTGTTGATTGCGTAAGCCAGTTGACGACGGCCCCAATCTTCCAGACGGTGGATTTTGCCGCCGTCTTCTTCGATCAGCTTGGTGTAACGCTCTACCATGCCGCCGACTTGCTCGCTTTGATCCGGGTGGACCAAAAAGATAATTTCGTAATGACGCATGAATGCTCCTTACGGGTTGTAGCCTGCCGCTCAAATAGCGGTCAGACAAGGAGTGAATGACACTGTTGGTCTTGCTCAGGGACAGGCACATGCGCGCCTGCCGTGACAGCAAGGGGCGCAATTGTAGAGAAGGGTCGAGGGAGGCGCAAGGCAATTGGTGAATTAATGAGCAGATCGCATGGCGCGACCTGCTCGCTCTGGCCAGGCGCCGAAATCAGGCCTTTTTGCCGGCAGCCTTGACACTGCGCTGGCGCAGCGCTTCAAACAGACACACGCCGGTCGCGACCGACACATTGAGACTGCTGACACTGCCCGCCATCGGCAGGCGCACCAGATAATCACAATGCTCACGGGTCAGGCGGCGCATGCCCTTGCCTTCCGCGCCCATGATAATGATGGTCGGCCCGGTCAGGTCCTGCTGATACAGCTCGACCTCGGCCTCGCCCGCAGTACCCACTACCCACAATCCGCGCTGCTGCAGTTTTTCCAGCGTACGCGCCAGGTTGGTCACTGCCACAAGCGGGATAACCTCGGCAGCACCGCAGGCGACCTTTCGCACGGCTGGCGTCAGGGTTGCGGACTTGTCCTTGGGCACGATGACCGCCAGCGCACCTGCCGCATCGGCGGTACGCAGGCAAGCGCCGAGGTTGTGTGGATCGGTCACGCCGTCCAGCACCAACAGCAGCGGCGAGCCTTCACTGCGGTCCAGCAGCTCGTCGAGCATCGCCTCGCCCCAGACCTGACTCGGGCTGACATCGGCAACAACGCCCTGATGCACGCCTTCGACCCAGGCATCCATTTCGCGGCGCTCGGCCTGACCGATAGTCACGCGATTCTCGGCTGCCAGCGCCACCAGCGTCTGGACGCGAGGGTCATTACGACCCTCGGCCAGCCAGATATGCTTGACGCGTTTCGGATGATGACGAAGTAACGCTTCTACGGCGTGAACGCCGTAGATTTTTTCCAGCTGACTCATGACTTGGCCTTGGGTTTACGAGCGCCACTGCTTTTCGCAGCTGGCGCGGAGCCCGTTTTTGACGAGCCTTTACGGTGTTTGCTGGCCGGCTTGCCCGATGAAGGCGCAGAGCCCGACCTGTCAGACTTTCCCGACGATGCCTTGCTACCACCCTTCGCGTCTGCCAGAAGCGCTTTTTTCAGCTCGCGGCTTTTACGCACTTCTGCGTTTTTCGCGGCAGCATCGCTCGGGCGATACGCTTCGGGACTGCTGTCCTTGGTCGAAGCGCTACGGCGTCCGGACTTGGCAGGCGCCTTGTCCTTTTCAGCCGTGGCTGTGGCAGCAGGTGCCGCGGTGTCATTACCACGACGCTTGCGAGCCGTCGGCTTCGCAGCCGCTGCCGCTTCGGATATCTCGAAATCGATCTTGCGTTCGTCCAGATCGACGCGCATGACCCGCACTTCAACGGTGTCGCCCAAGCGGAAGTTACGCCCGGTACGCTCGCCGGCAAGGCGGTGATGCAGCGGATCGAAATGGTAGTAATCGCCCGGCAGAGCCGTGACGTGGACCAGACCTTCGACATAGATGTCGGTCAGCTCGACGAACAGACCAAAGCCGGTTACAGCGGTGATCACGCCCGGGAACGACTCGCCGACGCGATCCTTCATGTATTCGCACTTGAGCCAGTTGACCACGTCGCGCGTGGCCTCGTCGGCACGGCGCTCGCTCATCGAACATTGTTCGCCCAACTGGTCGAGCAGCGCGTCGTCGTACGGGTAGATGCGCGCTTTCGGAATCGTGGCCGCGCCGGCACGACGAACATGCGGCGTATCCTGCTTGGAGCGAATGACACTGCGAATCGCGCGATGGGTCAGCAGGTCCGGATAACGACGGATAGGCGACGTGAAGTGCGTGTACGCTTCGTAATTCAGACCGAAGTGACCGTTGTTGTCCGAGCTGTAGACCGCCTGGCTCAACGAACGCAGCATCACGGTCTGGATCAGGTGGTAGTCAGGACGATCGCGAACGGTTTCAAGCAGCGCCTGATAATCCTTCGGTGTCGGGCCTTCCTTGCCTTTGTGCAACGTCAGACCCAGCTCGCCGAGGAACGCACGTAGTTTTTCCAGGCGCTCTGGTGGCGGACCATCGTGAACGCGGTACAACGCAGGAATTTCGTGCTTCTTCAGGAACTGCGCGGTGGCCACGTTGGCAGCCAGCATGCATTCCTCGATCAGCTTGTGGGCATCATTACGGGTGGTCGGACGGATTTCGGCAATCTTGCGCTCGGAACCGAAGATGATCCGGGTTTCCTGAGTTTCAAAATCGATCGCACCACGCACATGACGCGCGCCCAGCAATACCTTGTACATGGCATAAAGCTGTTTGAGGTGCGGCACCACATCGCCGTATTCGCCGCGCAGGCTTTTCGCCTCGGCGGTTTTCGGCTGCTCCAGAATCGTGCTGACCTTGTTGTAGGTCAGGCGAGCGTGGGAGTGGATGATGCCTTCGTAGAACACGTAGTCAGTCATCTCGCCGGTCTTGGAGATGGTCATCTCGCAGACCATGGCCAGACGATCGACATGCGGGTTCAGCGAGCACAGGCCGTTGGACAATTGCTCAGGCAGCATGGGCACGACGCGCTCGGGGAAATACACCGAGTTGCCGCGCACCTGGGATTCAGCATCCAGCGCCGAGCCGATCTTCACGTAGCTCGATACGTCGGCAATCGCCACGTAGAGCTTCCAGCCACCGGAGAACAAACGCAGTTTGCCCGGCTTGGCTTCGCAGTAGACCGCATCGTCGAAGTCACGAGCATCTTCGCCGTCAATGGTCACGAACGGCAGATGGCGCAGATCGACGCGGTGTTCCTTGTCCTTCTCTTCGACTTCCGGCTTGAGCTTGGCAGCTTCCTTGAGGACAGCTTCGGGCCACACGTGCGGAATGTCGTAGGTACGCAGCGCTACATCGATCTCCATGCCGGGCGCCATGTAGTTGCCCACCACTTCGATCACGTCACCTTGCGGCTGGAAGCGCGGCGTCGGCCAATGGGTGATTTTCACCTCGACGAACTGGCCGATCTTGGCGCCGTTGTTACGACCCGGCGTCACCAGCACTTCCTGCTGGATTTTCGGGTTGTCGGGCACCACGAAGCCGATGCCGCTTTCTTCGAAATAGCGACCCACGATGCTTTCGTGAGCACGCGAGATCACTTCGACGATCACACCTTCGCGGCGGCCGCGACGGTCAAGACCGGAAACACGGGCCAGTGCCCGGTCACCATCGAACACCAGGCGCATTTGCGCCGGGCTCATGAACAGGTCGTCGGAGCCGTCGTCCGGCACCAGAAAGCCGAAGCCATCACGATGCCCGGAGATGCGACCCAGGATCAGGTCAAGCTTGTCTACCGGTGCATAAGTGCCGCGACGCGTGTAGATCAACTGGGCGTCACGTTCCATCGCCCGCAGGCGGCGGCGCAGAGCCTCGAATTGATCTTCGGTGGTCAGGCCGAACTCTTCGACCAGTTGCTCGCGACTGGCCGGCGAACCGCGCTCGGCAAGGTGCTGCAAGATCAGCTCGCGACTGGGAATAGGGTTTTCGTATTTTTCCGCTTCACGAGCGGCCTCGGGATCGAGGGACTGCCAATCGGCCATTAGATAGTTTTCACCTTGTATATATAGGGGTTAGTTTGGCATAGACCTCATGAAACGGGAAATTTCACGCTCAATCCTCTGGACAAAAAGCCTCTTGGACTCCGCTGAAACACCCGAAACACGCCGTCCGCGATTTTTTTCGAGCTTTTTGCACTGCCGGGCTTTACAGCCTAAAAGACGCTCCGTATAGTGCGCGCCATCGACAGGTTGATGCCTGTCGATACTGCCCAGATGGTGAAATTGGTAGACACGCCAGCTTCAGGTGCTGGTGACCGCAAGGTCGTGGAAGTTCGAGTCTTCTTCTGGGCACCAATTCAGGCGACAGACTACAACAGTCTCAAGCCTCACAAAAACCCGCGAAAGCGGGTTTTTGGATTTTCAGGGTTTGATTATTAAATCAAAACAGGGGTTTACAGAGTAAAACGATCGCCGTATAGTGCGCCCCATCAACGGCGTACACGCTGCTGATGCTGCCCAGATGGTGAAATTGGTAGACACGCCAGCTTCAGGTGCTGGTGACCGCAAGGTCGTGGAAGTTCGAGTCTTCTTCTGGGCACCAATTCAAAAAAACCGAGCCAATGGCTCGGTTTTTTGCTTTTTGGCTTGCTCATCCTGGCGACTGAGCAAGCCAAGTCCATAACGGACACACTCCGTTATGGCTTCAAAGCGAAGCCATAGGCCACCTCTCCGCCGATTTTTATGTCTGAAAGATCTTTATCTGTGTCGTTATCAGGGTAATAGCACTTTCTGGTGAACAAACCACCGTCACTTGCCCAGACCCTGCGCGCCCACTGCTGCCCCGCGGGCGCTGCCGGAAAATCGATATCCAGCTTCCCACCACCTTCAGCACGCAACCTGCGCCAGGTTGCCAGATCCGGGATGACAAGACCTTTGTTTCTGCTGTCGGCGATTTCTTTACACTTCGTGTAGGTATCGACATTCAGGTACTCCAGTTTGGATACACCCTGAACAGGGACCGTCGCAGATGAACCAGCGCCCGAAGCGCCCCCTGAGGAACCAGTGCCCGAAGCGCCTCCTGTGGAACCAGTGCCCGAAGCGCCCCCTGTCGAACCAGCGCCAGAAGCGCCCCCTGTGGAACCAGTGCCCGAAGCGCCTCCTGTGGAACCAGCACCCGAAGTGCCTCCTGTCGAACCAGTGCCCGAAGCGCCTCCTGTCGAACCAGCGCCCGAAGCGCCCCCTGTGGAACCAGTGCCCGAAGCGCCTCCTGTGGAACCAGTGCCCGAAGCGCCCCCTGTGGAACCAGTGCCCGAAGCGCCTCCTGTCGAACCAGCGCCCGAAGTGCCCCCTGTGGAACCAGTGCCCGAAGCGCCTCCTGTGGAACCGGTGCCCGAAGCGCCCCCTGTGGAACCACCGCCCGAGGGGTTAACTTGCGATTTTATGGCCACCGTCAGCACAGGAAACTCTTCAGCATAGAGATCTTCGATGTCTTGATCGACACTGACTTTTGCAAACACTTCGAACTCGCTGCCATCCGCCAGCTTATCGAACTCGGCACGAGCGACCGTTATCGCCAGATCCTGCTGCGCCTCGGTGCCAGTCAACGGTTTGGCTGTCCAGACGTTGATCTCCAGGAAACTGCCATCTTTGGCAACACCTTGCAGACTCAACCACACTAGTTGACCCGCCGCCATGAACAGCCACGCCTTGAGCACGATAACGATGTCGGTGTTGACCGCGGCCAGATCCAGAACCCCTCCGGGCGCTTGCGCGATCACCGGCGCAGAAAAGTTGTCCAGACCAAGCCTCTCAATTTTGAAAAGGTTTTCTTGAGACTCTATCGGCCTGGCCAATCCGTTGCGCGTGACATTATAGTAGACCCAGACAACGCTTCCCATATTCGCGCCAATTGCCGAGGCCGGAATAATGAACTCCAACGCCTGGCTTAAGCTGCTCACCGTCTGCGTTGCAATATCCGGCGTTCCAGCGCCGCCAGTTCCGCTAAAGAAGAGTCGAACCGTATCGCCAACAGCAAAAGCCGCGCTAGGCCGAATGACGACTTTTGTACCATTTAGCGCGACCATAGGATTAAGCACCGCATCCACAACCGCCGGAACCTCTGGAGTAGGCAGCGAAAGGTCAGCCAATTGGGGGCCTACCGAAAACGACGCTTCTTGAGACCTGAACTTCCGCGGCTTGCCATCCAGCCCCTGACGCTCGATGACGTAATAAGCAGTGGCCTTCTTGTTGAGCGCTGTATTGACGGTCGCAGCAGAAATGTTGAATACCAAGTCATTATTGACATTGGCAGCCACAACGGCCTGGGTGCCCAACACAGTGGGGGCGCCACCCTCGGCCAACTGCCAATACGCCGTAACCTTGTCGCCCTCCTCAGTCTCTGCAAAAGGCACAGTAAGCGTCGTACCGGTGCGCACTAAAGACACATCCATACTGCCATCCTTAACCCCCCCAACAACGGCGCCCTTCAACACTCTGGAGTCAGCAGCGTCCTGTTCCTGCTGGGTACCGACAAAGAATTTGTATGCAGGAGAGTTAAAGCGGAGGTTCTGACCACCCGGCAGGGTACGCTCAATCTGGTAATAAACTGTGACGAACTTACCTCGATATGAATTGATGGTTCTGTCGAGATACACCTCAATGTTCAAATCCTGATCGACGTTTCCCGGAGTAACGGTAAGCGTCTCTGTCAACCTATTCTGTAGTGAAGAATCATGCCAGAACATTGTAATCTTGTCGTTGACCAGCGTTCCGGAGAAAGGAATACGCACATTGACGTATCCAAAAACTTTATCCGGGTCAAGGGGCCCGACAATGTTCTGATGGTCATCGTCCTGAAGAAAGGGCGCCAAGCCAACAAGGCGTGACCCCACATAGAGACTGCGCTTGATCGAGTTGTACCAGATGCCCTCTCTGTAGACCTGGTAGTAAATATCCACGCCGCCATTGAACACCTTGATTTTCTCTTCTCTCCAAATAAACGTCATGGGCCGAAAATTTGGATTACTGCTTAAGTTGCCGGAACTGACAGGGCGTAAATCGCTCTGGGTAACAGCCTGCTGTTTTTCGTCGAGACCCTCCATGATTACCCTGACTTGATCCCCATCGCGCATATCCTTGTAGTCCACACTGATGGTTACATACTTGACGGCTCCTTTGGAGCTAATTTTATTGAGATCGATCGTATCATCGACAACTTCAATCACGTTGAGAGCCGGTAGGTAAAGGCCACGAATCTCGAAGGTGAGAATTCCCGATGTACGAGGCTTGCCAACAACTGGCGTGACAACATACTTAAGTGTTGCTGTTCGACCTGCGAGTCTCTTTAAATACTCTGACGGTACTATAAAAGTACGGTTATCACCCCCCACCGCATCCTTTACTTTGAAACCTTGACGCCAACTGACCAGCGAACCGGGGGGGCCATCGAACTGGAGTTCAACATACTCACCCACCGCGAAATTTAGCCAGATAGCACTTACACTAGAAATTGCAGACAATTTGACGCTGAGCCCCCGCCCTGCCAGGTAGGACTTATCCGATTCCGTTGGGGGCACTGACATTTTGTCGGGAAAGCCTAAGTTCATATATACCACGTTTTTAGCGGCATCCACCTTGCTAAACCCGCCGAGAATTACAGGGACTTGCGCCCCATTCCATATAGAAGCCATATTCAATCCATCCTTAGAAAGAAATACAAACATTAAGTGTGCCAGTGGTTCGAGCACAGAGCAGAAAGCTTATTCAACCTCATAAGCGTCTACTCACTGTAGACGACTTGCTGTCATCGGCATAACCATCAGAAGTAACAGGTAGACATTAAAGAAAAATAAAAATTGTCTGCAGGGACTCGGACACTGAAACTGGCGCCATTAAAATCAATGCACCAATACGCCGGCTATTCAGCACGTTAAAAATTTCGTTCTACGCGTTTCGCAGGCCCTGGCATAATCCAAGGCCTTTTTACGAACGCGTTCACCCTCTCAAGCCCGAAACTGCCCCAGGCTCGCCTTCAACTGTGCAGCCAGCCCATCGAGCACCTTACCGCTGGCGGTCGTTTCCACCACCGCCTTGGCAGCACGCTCGGCCTGAGCATGGATCACCTCTACCCGACCACGCACCGCCTGGGCGCCTTCAGCCTGATGAACGGCCGCCTTGGTCGCCAGACCAATGGCCGCATGCACCTGCTCCACGGAAGCTTGCACCGTCTGCTGCCGCTTGGCGCTGTCGCGCAGCACCTCAAGACCTTCCTTGGCCTGGCGCCCGGCGATGCCGATGGCTGCGACCGCCTCTTTCGCGCCGCGCTGCAAGGCCACGATGTGCTCCTGAATATCGCCCGTCGAGCTTTGGGTCTTGCTGGCCAGCGCACGCACTTCGTCAGCCACCACGGCAAAGCCTCTGCCCGTCTCACCTGCGCGAGCCGCTTCGATGGCTGCGTTCAACGCCAGCAGGTTGGTTTGCTCGGCAATACCATGAATGACCTCCAACACCACCTCGATCTGCTGGCTTTGCTGCGCCAGACGCTCGATCACTTGCGCCCCCGTCTCAACCTGCCCGGCCAGCGCTTCGATCAACCCGCCAACCTGACTGGAGGTACGGGTGTTTTCATCGGTTGCCTGTTTGATATCGATCACCTGACGCAGGGCTGCCTGCATCGCATGGCTTTCCGACTGCGCCTCGTCGGCCATCTGCTCCAGCGCTTTGAGGCTGGCCGCCACTTCGTCCCGCTGCAATTCGGCCGCCGCATCAGCACCGGCGTTACGCTCGCTCATGACACCGATTTCCTGCCCGGTGCGCTGCGCCACTTCGCCCGCCTCGCGGACGATAGGTTGCAGCTTGTCGATGAAGCGGTTGACCGCCGCCGACATATCACCAATCTCGTCATTGCTGTCCAGCTTGACGCGCTTGGTCAGATCGCCCTCGCCCGCCGCCAGGTCATTGAGTGCAGCGATCAACAGATGCAACTTGCTGACAACCCGACGTCCGAGCACCACCGCCAGTAACAGCAAGACACACAGGCCGACCAGCGCCAGACCCATGCCGATTCTCCAGCGCAGTGTTTCGGCAGCTTCCTGAACCGCAACACGCGTGTTGGCGGTCATCGCCACCCCTGCTGCCTGAGCCGACTGCAGACGCGTGCGCAAGGCCGTCGAGCTGTCTTTCGAGGCACTGGCAAGGCTGTCAGACACCAATTGTTCACCACTGGTGATCAGGGTCGCGAAACGCTTGTCCAGGGCGGCAAGGTTCTCTTCGACCGTTGCCGTTGACACACCCATGCGCACCTTGCCGATCTCGACACCGTTAGGGCTGATGGACGCTTCAACGTAATACACGGAAGGATCGTTTTTCGCCGCATTGAGGACCTTGTCCATCGCCCGCTCGCCCTCACCCTTGGCCAGCAGGGCCTTGACCAGCGGATTGTCGCGATTCATGTAACGCGTAAGGTGCTCACCTGCGGCGTCGTCATAAACGACGAACAGTACGTTGGGATTGCGCTGGGCACGGCGTGCGAATTCGGAAAGCGTCGGAGTGTCGTTGTCCCACATGGCGCGCGGAGCGACGGCAGCCAGCAGTTCGGCCATGTCGGTCGCGGACTCGCGAAGGTCTTTCTCCAGCGTGGCACGCAGTTGAGCCTGCTCGTCCTTCAGGCGGGTAGAAAGCCCGACACTCAGGCGCTGACGAGTGCTGGATGACAACGCATCGAGACTCGATGTCACTTCGCTACTCGCCGACTCCAGCTCTGCGGAAAGATGTTGCGAATCTACCCCGAGACGGTTGGCGAGATCAGCCTCAAGCGCGGTGACCGTGCTCCGGGTAAGCGCAACCGCCACGATGACCTGCACCAAAAGGGCAATGCCCAGCGCAATAAAGACCGGGCGCAGCAGACGACTTTGCAAGAGAGACAAGACTGCAGACACAGGAGAATCCTTCCACCCACAGCGCCACTAAAATGATGGCACTTTTCTGTCATCTTTGTAGCAAGCGCCGTGCCGTGACACAAGTCTCACTTTTTTCCGCATTGAATCCACCCGACGCGGAACGCAAAAAGGGCCGCAAATGCGGCCCTCTTTGTGTGCTCGGCAATGGATCAGCCGAACGGGTGACGCAGTACGATGGTTTCGTTGCGGTCAGGACCGGTCGAAATGATATCGATAGGCGCACCAACCAGCTCTTCGACGCGCTTGATGTAGGCGCGTGCAGCGGCCGGCAGCTCTTCAAGGGTCTTGGCACCCAGTGTGGACTCGCTCCAGCCCGGCATTTCTTCGTAGACCGGACGCAGGCCGAGGTAGCTGTCCGCGTCGGTAGGCGCGTCGATGACCGCGCCTTCTTCGTTCTCGTAGCCGATGCAGATGTTGATGGTTTCCAGACCGTCGAGCACGTCCAGCTTGGTCAGGCACAGACCCGAAATGCTGTTGATTTCGATAGCGCGACGCAGGATGACCGCATCGAACCAGCCGCAACGGCGGGCGCGACCGGTGGTAGCACCGAACTCGTGACCGCGCTTGGCCAGGAAGGCACCGACATCGTCAAACAGTTCGGTCGGGAACGGACCCGAACCCACGCGCGTGGTGTAGGCCTTGGTGATGCCCAGGATGTAATCCAGGTACATCGGACCAAAACCGGAACCGGTGGCAATGCCGCCCGCAGTGGTGTTGGAGCTGGTGACGTACGGGTAGGTACCGTGGTCGATGTCCAGCAGCGAACCCTGGGCACCTTCGAACATGATGTCTTTGCCGTCGCGACGCATTTCATGCAGCGCAGCGGTGACGTCAAGCATCAGCGGCTTGAGCATGTCAGCGTATTCCATGCACTCGTCGAGTGTCTTCTGGAAGTCGATGGCAGGCTCTTTGTAGTAATTGACCAGCACGAAGTTGTGGTAGTCGAGCAGTTCGCCCAGCTTGGCGGCGAAACGCTCGCGATGGAACAGGTCGCCGATGCGCAGACCGCGACGTGCAACCTTGTCTTCGTAAGCGGGGCCGATGCCGCGACCGGTGGTGCCGATCTTGAACTCGCCACGGGCCTTTTCACGCGCCTGGTCGAGTGCCACGTGATACGACAGGATCAGCGGGCAGGACGGGCTGATGCGCAGGCGCTCGCGCACCGGAATGCCTTTCTCTTCCAGCTTGATGATTTCGCGCAGGAGCGCGTCGGGAGCAACCACCACACCGTTACCGATCAGGCACTGCACGCCTTCGCGCAGCACACCGGACGGAATCAGGTGCAATACGGTTTTCTCACCGTCGATCACCAGTGTGTGGCCAGCGTTGTGGCCACCCTGATAGCGAACTACGGCGGTAGCATGTTCGGTCAGCAGATCAACGATCTTGCCTTTGCCCTCATCACCCCATTGAGTGCCCAGGACTACGACATTCTTACCCATAACACTTGTCCTCATTCACGCAAACTTGGTGCCGGCGGCGGCCGGCAGGAATACTCAAGAAGCCAGCGGCATTACCTGCCAGTGCTCGCCATGCTGAATCAATTGCCGGTCACAGTCGGCTTCACGCGCGGCGCTCGCCTGCTGCCCAGGCAAGGCCTGAACCACACGCTGACCTTCACTGCGCAACTGGCAAACCATCTGCCAGAGTGCCGCATCCGTACTGTCCGGCACCCAGATGCCACCAGACGGTAGTACGATTTCTGCCTGCCCCAGGGTAACCAGGGTTTTCAGGTCGGTGGAAAAGCCGGTCGCCGGGCGGGCACGACCGAAGTCGGCGCCGATGTCATCGTAACGACCGCCCTGAGCGATCGACTGGCCCACGCCCGGTACGAATACCGCGAACACCACACCGGTGTGGTAGTGGTAGCCGCGCAGTTCGCCGAGATCAAAGTACAGCGGCAACTGCGGGAAACGCGCAGTCAGACGCTCGGCGATCGACAGCAGGTCATCCAGCGCGGCCAGCACCGGCGCAGGTGCGCCGGCCAGACGATCACGTGCGGCGTCCAGCACCTCACGACCACCGCACAGATCGACCAGTGCGCGCAGCATCGTTGCCAGCTCTGGCGGCAGATCGGCGGTCAGGGCAATCACCTCATCGATGGCCTTGCGCTGCAGTGCATCGAACAACTGCTGCTCGACTTCACCCGACAGGCCGGCGGCACGCGCCAGACCGCGATAGATACCGACATGCCCGAGGTCCATATGCACATCCGGCACATCGGCCAGTTGCAGCATGGCCAGCATCAGGCTGATGACTTCGACGTCGCTGCTCGGGCTCGCATCGCCGTACAACTCGGCACCCAGTTGTATCGGGCTGCGCGAGGACGACAGCGCGCGCGGCTGGGCATGCAGAACGCTGCCCGCGTAGCACAGACGGCTCGGGCCTTCACGTTTCAGGGTGTGCGCATCGATGCGTGCAACCTGCGGCGTGATGTCGGCGCGAAAGCCCATCTGCCGGCCCGATTGCGGGTCGATAACCTTGAAGGTGCGCAGATCCAGATCCGAACCCGCGCCAGTCAGCAGGGACTCGAGATACTCGATATGCGGGGTGACGACAAACTCATAGCCCCAGCTCTGAAACAGATCCAACACCTGACGGCGCGCTACTTCAATGCGCGCCGCTTCCGGTGGCAGTACTTCTTCGATGCCATCTGGTAGCAGCCAGCGGTCGACCGTTGCCATTACGCCATTCCCCTGTGATCCAGGCGGCCAGCCTACGGGCCGACCTTGAGTGAAGCAGAAAGTGGTGCGCCGTATGACGGGCACGACAAATGCCCGAGACAGGCCTTGCAGACCACTTTCCTCGAAAAATCTTGCCGCGTTCCGATTCAGATACGGCCAATCAATCGTGCAGACGCAAAAAAGCCGGGAATTTCCCGGCTGCCGCATGATACACACGTTTCACCGTACGTTCACCCCACCGGGCGGTTTTGCCGCCCGGCGGATGATTAATTACGGCTTGGCTTTTTCCATGTAGCGAAAGAATTCACTGTTCGGATCAAGCACCATCACGTCGCTCTTGTTCGCAAAGCTTTCGCGGTAGGCACGCAGGCTGCGATAGAACGCGTAGAACTCCTGGTCCTGACCATACGCCTTGGAGTAGATCGCGGCAGCCTGGGCATCACCATCACCACGCGCTTCTTCCGACTCGCGATAGGCTTCGGCCAGCAGCACACGACGCTGACGATCGGCGTCGGCACGGATGCCTTCAGCCAGCTCGTTACCCTTGGCACGGTGCTCGCGCGCTTCACGCTCACGCTCGGTGCTCATACGTTCGAAAACGCTGCGATTCACTTCCTTCGGCAGATCGATGGCCTTGACCCGGACATCGACGACTTCGATACCCAGCTCCTTCTCGGCCATGCGGTTCAGCGAACCGGTGATATCGGCCATCAGCGCGTCTCGCTCACCCGACACGACTTCGTGCAGGGTGCGCTTGCCGAACTGGTCACGCAGGCCGGATTCCAGACGACGCGAAAGACGCTCGTCGGCAATCTGCTTGAGGCCGGAAGTCGCGGTGTAGAAACGCTCCGCATCCTTCACACGCCACTTGGCGTAGGCATCGACCATGACCGCTTTCTTTTCCAGTGTCAGGAAGCGCTGGGTCGGTGCATCGAGGGTCAGCAAACGACCGTCGAACTTGCGCACCTGGTTCACGTAAGGAACCTTCACATGCAGACCCGGCTGAACGTCAGCCTGGACCACACGACCGAATTGCAGCAGGACCGCACGCTCTGTCTGGGACACGATGTAGAAGCTGTTCCAGGCAATGACGGCCAGTATCACGCCAACAATGAGGGCGATCAGCGATTTGTTACTCATCAGCGAGTCTCCCTGGTACGTACTTCACCACGCTGCTGAGCCTCATTCGCCCGGGCAGCGGCGGCAGCAGCGGCAGCATCATTGGCCGACTGCGATGGCGTACCTGAATTGGAGCCATTGCCGTTACTGCTGCGGCTGCTCTCGATCATCTTGTCGAGCGGCAGATAAAGCAGATTGTTCTGCCCCTTGTCGCCGGTCACGAGCACCTTGCTGGTATTGCTGAAGACTTCCTGCATGGTGTCCAGATACAGACGCTGACGGGTGACTTCAGGAGCCTTGCGGTACTCGGCAACCAGTTTGGTAAAGCGATCCGCCTCACCCTTGGCACGCGAAACCACTTCATCGCGGTAACCGTTGGCATCTTCGAGAATACGCTGAGCCTGACCACGGGCTTCCGGGATCACACCATTGGCGTAGCTTTCAGCCTGGTTGCGTGCACGCTGCTCGTCTTCACGGGCGCGGATCACGTCATCAAAGGCTTCCTGCACTTCACGCGGCGCGGCGGCGCTCTGTACGTTCACCTGGGTCACGGTGATGCCGGTGCGGTAGGTATCCAGGAAGCGTTGCAGACGCTCCTTGATTTCGCTGGCCATCAGTTCGCGGCCTTCAGTCAGCACCTGATCCATCGCCGTGGAACCCACGACATGGCGCAACGCACTTTCAGTCGCGTGCTGCAGGCTGATTTCAGGCTGATCGACGTTCAGCACGAACGCCTGAAGATCGCTGATCTTGTATTGCACGGTCAGCGGCACTTCGACGATGTTCTCGTCTTCGGTGAGCATCTGGCCCTGCTTGCTGTAGGCACGCTCGCGAGTCACGTTCTCCATGTACTTGCGATCGAACGGCGGGAAGTAGATGTTAAGACCCGGGCCCACGGTCTCGTGGTACTGACCGAAACGCAGCACGACAGCCTGCTCTTGCTCGTCAACCACATAGATAGCGCTGTAAAGCCAGAAAGCGACTAGCACGACAAGCCCGATGCCGAGCAGGCCGAAGCCGCCGCCCTTGCCTGAACCGCCACCACTGCCACTGCCGCCGCCATCGCTGCCGCGTTTGTTACCGCCGCCGAACAACCCCTTCAGGCTTTCCTGCAGCTTACGGAAGGCCTCGTCGAGATCAGGTGGTCCCTTGCGGTCGCCGCCACGGCGTTTGCCACCCCAGGGATCTTGATTATTCGAGTTGCCACCCGGCTCATTCCAAGCCATAGCGCTCTCCATCTGATAAAGCAAAGACGCGCCCGCGGCGCGCCGACCAATGCTACAGAATGCTCGGGAAAGCCGTACAACGGCTTTCTCGTGCTTTTATTGCAAAGTGTGTTGCTCGATGAACTCCAGCGGCTGCAATCCTTCGCGACTCACCAGTCGATTGAGTTCAACGCGCGGCAGTCGTACGGCCAGCACACTGGCACCTTCCTCATCATGCGTTTCGCTCTGCACCGCACCCAGCTCAAAGAACTGGGCACGCAGCCGGGCAAGACTCTGAGGCAGAAGCAGCGTGCCGACGAACAGGTCGTCGCCGAGCAATTCGGCGATAGCCTGTTTGAGCAGATCAAGCCCTCGACCATCACGGGCAGAAACCCAGACACGCTGCGGCTTGCCATCGGCATCGCGCTGTATCTGAGGCTCTACGCCTTCAAGCAGATCGAGTTTGTTATAGACCTCGAGGATCGGCAAGCCCTCGGCGCCGATCTCGCCAAGCACCGCCATGACCTGCTCGATCTGCGACATGCGATCCGGCTCGTGGGAGTCGATCACATGCAGCAGTAAATCGGAGTTGCTCGATTCTTCAAGCGTCGCGCGGAAGGCCTCAACCAGCTTGTGCGGCAGATGGCGAATGAAGCCCACGGTATCGGCCAGCACGATAGGCCCCAGGTCATCGAGTTGCAGACGACGCAGGGTCGGATCGAGTGTGGCGAACAACTGGTCTGCCGCAAACACATCCGAATCGGTTACCGAATTGAACAGGGTCGATTTGCCGGCGTTGGTATACCCCACCAGTGAAACCGATGGAATATCTGCGCGACGACGCCCGCGACGGGCCTGATCACGCTGGCTGCGAACCTTCTCCAGCCGTCCCTTGATCTGCCGCAGGCGAACCCGCAATAGACGTCGGTCGGTTTCAAGCTGGGTTTCACCCGGACCGCGCAGGCCGATACCACCTTTCTGTCGCTCAAGGTGGGTCCAGCCACGGACCAGACGGGTACTCATGTGCTCAAGCTGGGCCAGTTCGACCTGAAGCTTGCCTTCGTGAGTACGCGCCCGTTGCGCAAAGATATCGAGAATCAGACCGGTGCGATCAAGCACACGACACTCGAAAACGCGTTCGAGGTTGCGTTCCTGACTGGGCGTGAGGGTGTGATTGAAGATGACCAGATCGGCCTGTTCGGCCTTGACCTGATCGCGAAGCTCTTCGACCTTGCCAGAGCCGATCAGATACTTGGCCGAAGGCCGATGACGCGGCACGTTGATAAACGCAACGGTATCGGCACCGGCCGAGATGGCCAATTCCTGAAACTCCTGCGGATCTTCGCGCGCCTCAGGGTCCTGACCATCCAGATGAACGAGAATTGCACGTTCACCACCACTGTGGCGCTCAAAGAACAAGGCAGACTCCTATCAGGCGTTACCTGGCTCGGCGTCCGCGCCGTCAGCGTCTGTAGCGCTTGGCAGGCGGATCGGGCGAACCGGTACGACGGTGGAAATAGCGTGTTTGTAGACCATCTGGCTGACCGTGTTCTTCAGCAAAATGACGAACTGGTCGAAAGACTCGATCGTACCCTGCAGCTTGATACCGTTGACCAGATAGATCGATACCCCGACCTTCTCTTTACGCAAGGTATTCAGGTAAGGGTCTTGTAGCGAATGCCCTTTTGACATGTGCCGCACTCCTTTAAGGATCAATAAAATAAAAAATCGAATTCGATTAGCTTGACCGACCACCCCCCAAGGATAGACGGCTATTGCAGGGACTCAGCTCAATATGGAGACCGATCCCAGGTATTTCAAGGCGCGCGACAGATTGTCGCTGGCCAGGCTGTCCAGCCAGTGCAAGTCCTCCCAGCTGCGTAGCCAGGTGAACTGCCTTTTGGCCAGCTGGCGCGTTGCAATGATGCCGCGCTCCTGCATTTCATCCCGCGTCAGCTTCCCATCCAGGTGATCCCAGACCTGGCGATAACCGACGGCTCTTATCGATGGCAACCCCGAATGCAGGTCACCTCTTGAGCGCAATGCCAGTACTTCGTCCAGAAACCCCTGATCCAGCATTTGCTCGAAACGTAGCGCGATGCGTTGGTGCAGCACCTTGCGATCAGCCGGAGCGATGGCAAGGTTCGCGACAGTATAGGGCAATTGCTGGCGCCCTGATGCGGCTGCTTCGGTACTTTGCGCAGTTTGTTGCTCGCGATGTGCCGTCATGCTCATTCCGCTGACGCGATACACCTCGAGCGCCCTGATCAGCCGTTGCGGATCGTTGGGGTGAATACGGGCCGCCGAAACGGGATCGACCACCGCCAATTGATCGTGCAATGCCTGCCAGCCGAAGGCCTGTGCATCTGCCTCAAGCTGCGCCCTGACCTGTGCATCGGCCGCCGGCATGTCCGCCAGCCCGTCCAATAGAGCCTTGAAATACAACATAGTGCCGCCGACCAGCAAAGGAATATTTCCGCGTGCGGTAATTTCCGCCATGGCCGCCAGAGCGTCACTGCGAAAATCGGCTGCGGAGTAGCTTTGCGCCGGGTCGAGAATATCGATCAGACGGTGAGGATGTTCAGCCAGCTGCGTCTTCGACGGCTTGGCGGTGCCGATGTCCATGCCGCGATAGACCAGCGCAGAATCGACGCTGATCAACTCGCAGGGCAGCACTTTAGTCAGTTCTATCGCAAGGTCGGTCTTGCCGGCAGCGGTAGGCCCCATGAGAAAGATGGCCGGAGGTAAAGCGTTCATTCATTGACCGCGCAGGAATAATTTATCCAGGTCATTGAGACCCATCTGGGTCCAGGTAGGACGACCGTGGTTGCATTGCCCGCTGCGCTCGGTGTTTTCCATGTCGCGCAGCAGGCCGTTCATTTCCGGGATGGCCAGACGCCGGTTGGCGCGAATCGCGCCGTGGCAGGCCATGGTGCCGAGCAGCTCGTTCATGTGCGCCTGCACCCGGTCGCTGGTGCCGTATTCCATGAGGTCGGCCAGTACATCGCTGACCAGCCGGTTGGCTTCGGCCTGTTTGAGCAATGCAGGGATCTGGCGGATCGCCAGGGTTTCCGGGCCGAGCCGTTGAAGTTCGAAGCCCAGGCGCTGGAAAGTCGCAAGGTGCTCTTCGGCGCAATCCGCTTCACGCTGGCTGACCGCGATGGACTCGGGCACCAGCAATGGCTGGCCGCTCAGGCCTTCGTTGGCCATGGCTATTTTAAGGCGCTCGTACATGATCCGCTCGTGGGCGGCATGCATGTCCACCAGCACCAGGCCGTGAGCGTTTTCAGCAAGAATGTAGATACCCTTGAGCTGCGCCAGCGCATAACCCAGCGGCGGAATGTCACCGGGCGATTCAGGCAGCGACGCGGGCGCGGCACTGGGCAGCGGCGCGAAGAATTCACGGTAAGCGCTTTGCGCTTCGGCCACCGGCACGCCAGCGGTGGGCCGAGGCGTGTATTGATACTGATAACCGCTGCCAGCGCCGCCACCGGCAGCAGGCCGGGAAAACGGCTCGCCCTGGGGCTGCTCCAGCACATTGTTGGCCAGACGCATTTCACCCTGCGGCCCGAATTCACCCGCTTCAGGTCCGCTCGGGCGGGTCTCGGCGACAACCGGCACACTGCCACCCAGCTGATTTTCAGGGCGCACATCGCCCAGCGCACGGTAAAGGGTGCCATACAGGAAGTCATGCACCATGCGCCCGTCGCGGAAGCGCACTTCATGCTTGGTCGGGTGAACGTTGACGTCCACAGCGGCCGGATCGACCTCGAAGAACAGCACAAAGGTCGGATGACGGCCATTGAACAGCACGTCGCGATACGCCTGACGCACCGCGTGGGCGACCAGCTTGTCGCGCACTGCCCGGCCATTCACGAAGAAATATTGCAGGTCGGCCTGGCTGCGCGAGAAAGTCGGCAACCCGACCCAGCCCCACAGATGCAGGCCATTGCGCTCGATCTCGATGGGCAGCGCCTGCTCCAGAAACCCCGGCCCGCAGATTGCCGAGACACGTCGCGCTCTGGCGGTGTCATCATGCGCTTCATGCAGGCTCAGCACGGTCTTGCCGTTATGACGCAGGTGGAAGGCCACGTCGAAACGCGCCAGCGCCATGCGCTTGATGACTTCCTGCAAATGATCGAATTCGGTTTTTTCGGCTTTCAGAAACTTGCGTCGGGCCGGCGTGTTGAAGAACAGGTCGCGCACTTCAACGGAGGTGCCTACCGGATGCGCGGCCGGTTGCACGCGTGGCGCCATGTCACGACCTTCGGTTTCGACCTGCCACGCCTGATCGGCGTCGCGGGTGCGCGAGGTCAGGGTCAGACGCGCCACGGAGCTGATCGAAGCAAGCGCTTCGCCGCGAAACCCCAGGCTCATGACCCGCTCGAGGTCTTCCAGGTCGCGAATCTTGCTGGTCGCGTGGCGTGCCAGCGCCAATGGCAGATCGTCCGAAGAGATACCGCTGCCATCGTCACGCACTTTCAACAGTTTGATACCGGCCTGCTCGACGTCGACATCGATGCGCCGCGCGCCGGAGTCGAGGCTGTTTTCCAGCAGCTCCTTGATCACCGAAGCCGGACGCTCGACAACTTCGCCCGCCGCAATCTGGTTGGCCAGACGCGGACTGAGCAGTTCGATGCGTGCTGCGTTCAGGGCAGTCTTAGCGTTATCGGCTTCGGCGCCGTCGAGCAGGAGATCGGTCATTACTGAGTCGCCACCTCGGAACTTGGAATACGCAGATCCTGGCCGATCTTCAATTCATCGGACTTCAGATTGTTGGCGCTGCGCAAAGTGGCGATGTTCATGTCGTAGCGCGCGGCGAGCATGGCCAGGGTTTCGCCGGAACGAACGACGTGATTGCGCGGCCCTTGGGCCAGCTTGCCGTTATCACGCAGCCAGGCGATATAGGTGCCCTGCGGCGGGTTCTGCTGGAAGAACTGTTTGACGCCCGACGTGATCGAACGCGCCAGCGCCTGCTGATGCGACGCAGAACCGAGCTTGTTGGCCTCATTGGCGTTGGAGATGAAGCCGGTTTCCACCAGAATCGACGGAATATCCGGCGACTTGAGCACCATGAAGCCCGCCTGCTCGACACGTGACTTGTGCAGCGAGGTCACGCGGCCAATATTGCTCAATACCTTCTGGCCAACGTTCAGGCTCGAAGACAGCGACGCGGTCATGGACAGGTCCAGCAACACGCCCGCGAGCATGCGGTCCTTGTCGTCGAGGCTGACCGCGCCGGCACCACCAATCAGGTCGGAACGGTTTTCACTGTCCGCCAGCCAGCGTGCGGTTTCAGAAGTGGCCCCCCGATCGGACAGGGCGAACACTGATGCGCCGAACGCAGCGGAGGACGGCGCGGCGTCGGCGTGGATCGACACAAACAGATCGGCGCCCTTGGAGCGGGCGATCTCGGTACGTTTACGCAGCGGAATAAAGTAGTCGCCGGTGCGCGTCAGTTCGGCGCGGTAGCCTTTCTCGGCATTCACCTGGCGCTGCAACTCCTTGGCAATCGACAGCACCACGTTTTTCTCTTTCTGACCGGCACCGCCCGAGGCACCAGGGTCTTCCCCGCCGTGCCCGGCATCGATCACCACGACGATGTCGCGCTTGCCGTTCGGCACCGGGGTCAGCTTGATTTCAGGCTTGGCCGGGCTGACCGGAACCGCGGGCGCGGTGTTGGCTGCGGTGTCGGGAATCACAGGTGTCGGATTGGCATCGGCGGCGTTGTCGTACAGGTCGACCACCAGACGGTTGCCGTATTGCTGATTCGGCGCCAGCGTGAAGCTCTTCGGGGTCACACCCTTTTTCAGGTCGATGACCACGCGCAGGTCGGTAGGCGTGCGCTGCGCAGAACGCATGCTGCTGATCGGCGTATTGGCCGTCGGTACGTTCAAGGGGCCGCCAAGCGTCGCACCATTGATATCGATCACCAGACGGTCAGGCGAAGTCAGGGTAAACAGGCTGTGCTGGACCGGCCCAGTCAGGTCGAAGACCAGACGAGTGTTATCCGGCGCACGCCATAAGCGGACACTTCGTACTTGCGTAGCGGCAACCGCCTCGACAGCCAGGGCCATCAACAGCAGACCAACTACAGTAACCAGCGCGCGCATGCGCATACCTAACCCCATATCTATTTGAATTCCAAAGCCAAAGTGGCACACCAACGTTCGCCAAGCGAGCCCAGCGGGCTCAATATCACGGACCGACCTTCTCCGTGCGGCCCAATGGTAATGGTCAGGTCAGGCTTTGGCAAAAAGCCTGCACCACGCTGGGGCCATTCAATCAGACAAAGTGCGTCGCCGTCGAAGTAATCACGCACGCCCATGTACTCGAGCTCTTCCGGATCGACCAGCCGGTAAAGGTCAAAGTGAAACACCTTTATCGCGCCGATTTCGTAAGGTTCGACCAGCGTGAAAGTAGGACTCTTGACGGCCCCGACATGCCCGAAGCCGCGAATCAATCCCCGCGAAAGCGTGGTTTTTCCAGCGCCCAGATCGCCATCCAGAAAGATGACGCCAAGGCCTTCAGTGACCTTGGCCAGACGTGCACCAAAATCCATCATTGCCTCTTCGCCCACCACATGCAGCGTTAAATCAGACACGGTTGCAGCTCCTCCAATAACTGACGAATGGCAGGAATAATATCGCTGGCGGCCAGCCCTCGACCGCACTCACCGACTTTCTGACCGGCGCTTGCGTGCAGCCACACGGCCAGACAGGCCGCGTCGAAAGGCTTGAGATGCTGCGCCATCAGCGCGCCGGTCAATCCGGCCAGTACGTCACCCAGCCCCGCGGTGGCCATGGCCGGATGACCGCGGTCGCACAGCGCCAGTTGCCCGCTGGCATCGGCAATCAGGCTGCCGGAGCCTTTGAGCACACAAACCGTATCGAATTTACGCGCCAGCGCCCGCACTGCAGCAGCCCGGTCAGCCTGAACGTCCTTGATGCCCACGCCCAGCAACCGCGCCGCCTCGCCCGGATGCGGGGTGATGACACTGCCTTTGGGCAGGCTGACCAGCCCGGCGGCCAGCATGTTCAGCGCATCGGCGTCCCACACCTGCGGACGATCCGCGTTGGCAGCCGCCGACAGCAGGCTGCGCCCCCAGGCCGCCTGGCCCAGTCCGGGACCGACCACCAACACGCTGGCTGGCTCGATCAAGCCCATCAGCTGGTTGGCCGAATGAATCGCCGCGCTCATGATCTCCGGCATGCGCGTCAGGGCGGCCGGAACATGCTCGGGCCTTGTCGCCAGCGTCAGCATGCCTGCACCGCTGCGCAGGGCGCTTTCGGCGCTGAGCAACGCTGCGCCACCAAAACCGTGATCGCCACCGATGACCAGCACCCGGCCAAACATACCT
This sequence comes from Pseudomonas sp. PvP100, assembly GCF_017833055.1. Taxonomy (NCBI): domain Bacteria; kingdom Pseudomonadati; phylum Pseudomonadota; class Gammaproteobacteria; order Pseudomonadales; family Pseudomonadaceae; genus Pseudomonas; species Pseudomonas sp. PvP100. Next base: position 5,196,284 of record NZ_JAFIBO010000001.1, on the reverse strand, counting down.
TTATGGGCGGTTCGCGGGCGTGCTGCCAGTTGCGGCAGGTTGTGTTTATCGAGGCGCTTCGCACTGAACGGCGCCTGCGCCACCAACGCCGGGTCTGTACGCAGGTCGTCGAAAATCAGCTCACCTACCAGATCCGCCGCATCGCCCGTCAACAACCCCACTTTGAGGCCGATGAACGTAACGGTCACATCGGCACGCACCGCGACACCCAGCGTCTGGCCGGTATCTGCGCTCAAGCCAGACGGAATATCCACGGCCACGACGGGCAGACCACTGTCGTTGATAGCGTTGATGGCCGAGACATAGGGCTCGCGCACCTTGCCTTCGAGCCCGGTGCCAAGCAAGGCATCCAGCACGACACCGACCAGCGGCTGCCCGGCCCATGCCTGAATATCAATACCGAAAGCCGCAGCATGCGCCGACGCGGCATCCCCCGTCAGTGCGGCCGGGTCGCCGACAGCCAGCACCCTGACCTGCCAGCCGGCCTTGTGCGCCATGGCAGCCACCAGATACCCGTCACCGGCGTTGTTGCCACGCCCGGCCAATACGGTCAGCTCGTTGGCCTCCGGCCAGCGCCGAAGCAAGGTGTGCCACAACGCTTGCGCAGCGCGCAGCATCAATTCCAGGCCGGGTGTACCGGCCGCAATCAGCCGTGCGTCGAGGTCGCGAACCTGCGCAGCGCTGTACAGCGCGTCGGGTAAATGAGGTTTAGTGTCGAACATGCGTCTATGGGCTCCGATGTCTGGCAGAATTATACGCACCTTGGCCCCGGTTTCTCTCTGCGCATGTCCGCTATTACTGCTGTACTTCCTACTTCCGATGATCTTGCCGCCCTTGCCGTCTCAATCAAGGCGTGGGGGCGTGAGCTGGGTTTTCAGGAAGTCGGGATCAGCGGCCTGGACCTGGCAGAGCACGAGCAGCATCTGCAACGCTGGCTCGATGCAGGCTATCACGGGGAAATGGACTATATGGCAGCCCATGGCAGCAAACGTTCCCACCCCGATGAGCTGGTGCCGGGAACGCTGCGCGTGGTGTCGCTGCGCATGGATTATCTGCCGGGCGACACCGAGATGGCGCAGCGCCTGACCGAGCCGGAAAAAGCCTATGTCTCACGCTACGCGCTGGGCCGTGATTATCACAAACTCATCCGCAAGCGCCTGCAGCAACTGGCCGAGCGTATTCAGCAGGCCATCGGACCGTTTGGCTTTAGGGCCTTCGTGGACAGCGCGCCTGTGCTGGAAAAGGCCATCGCCGAACAGGCCGGGCTGGGCTGGATCGGCAAGAACACGCTGGTGCTCAACCGCAAGGCGGGTAGCTTCTTCTTTCTCGGCGAGCTGTTTGTCGATATCCCGTTGCCGGTCGACGCACCTCATGCGACCGAACATTGCGGTCGCTGTACAGCCTGCCTGGACATCTGCCCGACCGCCGCGTTTATCGGCCCTTACGTGCTGGACGCGCGGCGCTGCATTTCCTATCTGACCATCGAGCTGAAGACGGCGATCCCCGAAGAGTTGCGGCCATTGATCGGCAACCGGGTGTTCGGCTGTGACGATTGCCAGATCGTCTGCCCGTGGAACCGCTTCGCCCGGCCAACCGAGCAGAGCGACTTTCAGCCGCGCCATAATCTGGACAACGCGGGGCTGGCCGAGCTGTTTCTGTGGGATGAAGAGAAATTCCTCGGCAGCACCGAAGGTTCGCCACTGCGCCGGGCGGGTTATGAGCGCTGGCTACGCAATCTGGCCGTGGGGCTGGGCAATGCGCCCTCTACCATCCCGGTGATCGAGGCCCTGCAAGCACGGCGCGACTATCCTTCGGAACTGGTCAGGGAACATGTGGAATGGGCGCTGCAGCGGCACGGCGTGGCGCCACGTTAAAGGTACCCCTGGATATTCCTGTGGGAGCGAGCTTGCTCGCGAAGAGGCAGGGACCATCGCCGGAGATTTATGCCTCTGTCAGTCAGCCTTCGCGAGCAAGCGAAGCGTAGCCCGGCTCGCTCCTACATGGTTATGACTGAACAACATTGCCTCCCACAAGACTGGCTTGGGCATGCCGCTCGCGGCCTTCTCCCCTCTTCAAGGCTCGTCTTTATAGACAAACTTGGGCATTTCCCAGCGGAAACGAATTGCCAGCAGGCGCAGCAGCAGGCCGCCGAACAGGGTGATCAGCACCGCTTGCTCGTTCGGCAACTGCAGGTACTGGCACAGCAGAAAACACCATGCGGCCAGAAAAGACACGCTGGCGTACAGCTCGCGGCGAAAGATCAGCGGGATGTCGTTGCAGAAGATGTCACGCAGGATGCCACCGAAAACCCCGGTGATCACGCCGCAGACTGACGCGATCAGCAGACCGTGCCCGGCCTCCAGCGCGGTCATGCAGCCGATCAGGGTAAAGGCCACCAGCCCCAGTGCGTCGAGCACCAGAAACAGTGAGCGCAGGTGACGCATCAATGGCGCGATGAAGATCGTCACCAGCGCCGCCACACTGGTCAGAACCAGATACTCCGGGTGCTTGACCCAGGTCAGCGGGTAATGACCGATCAGCACGTCGCGCACCGACCCGCCACCCAGCGCCGTGACGCAGGCAATCAGCACCACGCCGAACCAGTCCATCCCGCGACGCCCTGCAGACAGGGCTCCCGTCATGGCTTCAGCAGTGATAGCGATCAGATAAAGCATCAGCAACATTGGCGGCGACTCTGCGACAAAGGCGCGCAGTCTAACCAGCCGACCAACGCACTGAAAGAGTGCAGCGAAGATTATTCACTGCACGCGCGAGTCTCGATCAGGCCTTGATGAAGTGCTCACGATAAAAGCGCAGCTCGGCAATCGACTCGCGGATGTCGTCGAGCGCCAGGTGGGTGCTGCCTTTTTTGAATTTCAGCTCGGGAGACCAGCGCGCAGCCAGTTCCTTGAGGGTCGAGACATCCAGGTTGCGGTAGTGGAAGTAGTTTTCCAGCGTCGGCATGTGGCGATACAGGAAGCGGCGATCCTGGCAGATGCTGTTGCCACAGATCGGCGAACTGCGCTCTGGCACCCACAGCTTGATGAACTCAAGGGTCTGCGCCTCGGCTTCAGCCATGCTGACGGTACTTTCCCGCACGCGCTGGGTCAGGCCCGAACCGCCGTGCTGGCGAGTGTTCCACTCGTCCATTTTCGCCAGCGTCTCGTCGCTCTGATGCACGGCGATCACCGGACCTTCGGCCAGGGTGTTCAGCTCGCTATCGGTGATGATCGTGGCCATTTCGATAATGACATCGGTATCAGGGTCCAGACCGGTCATTTCCAGATCGATCCAGATCAGGTTCTGCTTGTTCTGCATGTGTCGACTCCTCAGCGTAGGCGCGCAGTTTAGCTCACCCTGCCGTGCTAGACTCCTGCCGATCCATCGTACTGCCTAATTCATCGGTTACATCACATCGGAACACCCATGGCCAAACGCCAACTCAATCGTCGTCAGAACTGGCGCATCGAAAAAATTCAGGGCGAGCGTGCTGCCCGCGCGGCAAAACGCGAGTCCGCTACGCTTGAAACACTTGAGGGTGGCGACCTCGGCCCCGAGCAGACGGGCCTGGTGATCGCTCACTTCGGCGTGCAAGTCGAAGTCGAGGCCCAGGAAGGCGAAGCGACCGGTCAGGTCTTTCGCTGCCACCTGCGCGCCAACCTGCCTGCGCTGGTAACCGGTGATCGCGTGGTATGGCGCGCCGGCAATCAGGGCATTGGCGTCATCGTCGCGCAACTGCCTCGCACCACCGAACTGCGCCGCCCGGATTCACGCGGCCAGCTCAAGCCTGTGGCTGCCAACGTCGACCTGATCGTGATCGTCTTCGCGCCGATGCCCGAACCGCATGCCAACCTGATCGACCGCTATCTGGTGGCCGCCGAGCATGCCGGGATTCGTCCGTTGCTGCTGCTCAACAAGGCCGACCTGATCGACGAACAGAATGCGCCCGCGCTCAATGCGCTGCTGGCGGTCTACCGCACGCTGGGTTACCCGGTGCTGGAAGTGTCCGCACACCACGGTGATGGCATGCAGAGCCTGCAAAGCCAGCTTGACGGGCACATCAGCGTGTTCGTCGGCCAGTCCGGCGTCGGCAAGTCCTCGCTGGTCAACAGCCTGTTGCCGGAAACGGACACTCGGGTCGGTCCGCTGTCCGAAGTTTCCGGTCAGGGCACACACACCACGACCACCGCCCGCCTGTTCCACTTCCCGCGCGGCGGCGATCTGATCGACTCACCGGGCATCCGGGAGTTCGGCCTGGGGCACGTCAGTCGTGCCGACGTAGAGGCAGGTTTCATCGAGTTCAACGACCTGATCGGTACCTGCCGCTTTCGTGACTGCAAGCATGACCGCGAACCGGGCTGCGCCCTGCTCAAGGGTCTTGAGGACGGCCGCGTGCAACAGCAGCGCATGAACAGCTACCGCTCGATCATTGCCAGCCTGCCGCAAGACAGTTACTGAAGACCGAACGCCGCACGCAAAAACGCCGCGATGATCGCGGCGTTTTTGTATCGGTTACCGCTCAGTTCTGGGCCGGCTCGACCCGCAACTTGCCATCGTCAAAGATGTTCAGCTTCTGGCGGATCTCGTGCGGCTGGGCGTAGGCCTGCGGATCGGGCGGCGCCGCTGTCGAAGCCCCCGGAGCAGCAGGTACCGCCGGAGCCGCGGGTGTCGCAGGCGCTGGCGCGGCAGGTGTGACTGGCGCACCACCGGAGTTCTGATCGCCCTCGATGCGGTGTTGGGCCTTTTTGGTCAGCACCACGATATCGATGCGGCGATTGATCGGGTTGGTCGGGTTCTGGTGGTCATAAAGAGCAGACGACGCGTACCCCACTACCCTGGCCACTTGCGAGTCCGGATACGTGCCGGCTACCAGCGCACGGCGTGCAGCGTTCGCACGGTTGGCCGAAAGCTCCCAGTTGCCGAACCCGCCACTGCCCACAAAAGGCGTTGCATCGGTGTGGCCGCTGATACTGACCTTGTTTGGCACGCTTTTAATGGTGTCAGCCAGGGCCAGCAGAATGTCTTCGAAATAAGGCTTGAGGCGCGCGCTGCCCGAGTCGAACATCGGCCGGTTTTCGGCATCCATGATCTGGATACGCAAACCGTCCTGAGTGATCTCGAACAGAATCTGGTCCTTGAACTTCTGCAGTTGCGGATTTTCCTGGACCTTGTTCTGCAGTTCCTGGAGCAGCATCTCCAGACGCTCTTGCTCCACCGCTTCAGCCTTGGTCTCGGCATTTTCCGCTTCGATCGGCACCGTATCCGGCGACGGCGTGGTCTGAACCTCAGGGTTCAGCGTCTGGTTCGGCGACATCTCCGGCGAACCGCCCAGATCGATCACATACGGCGAACCGCTGTCCGAGAAGCCGACCGGGTCTTTGAAATAACCGGCGACCGCGAGCAACTGCTCGGGGGTGGCAGACGACATCAGCCACAGCACCAGAAAGAACGCCATCATCGCGGTCGCGAAGTCGGCAAACGCGATTTTCCAGGCACCGCCGTGATGTCCGCCACCGAAGCGCTTTACGCGCTTGATGATAATCGGCTGATTATTTTCCATGACTTAGCGACCGCGAACCGCTTGTTCCAGCTCGCTGAAGCTGGGGCGATGCAGCGGATAGAGAACCTTGCGGCCGAACTCGACAGCCAGCGAAGGCGGCATGCCGGAGGCCGAGGCAACCAGAGACGCCTTGATGGCCTCGTAGACGTTCATTTCTTCCTTGGCATCATGCGCAAGGCTGGTGGCCAGAGGACCGAAGAAACCGTAAGCCGCGAGAATACCGAAGAACGTACCGACCAGCGCCGCACCTACGTGCATACCGATCGCAGCCTTGTCGCCCGAACCCAGCGACGCCATGGTCACCACGATACCCAGTACCGCAGCCACGATACCGAAGCCGGGCATACCGTCAGCGATACCGGTAATGGCGTGGGATGGATGCTCGAGGTCTTCTTTCATGCTCAGCAGTTCCATGTCGAACAGACCTTCCAGCTCATGGGGAGCCATGTTGCCGGACGACATGATGCGCAGGTAGTCGCAGATGTACGCAGTCATGCGCTCATCCTTGAGCACACCCGGGTATTTGGCGAAGATCGGGCTGGAGGCAGCGTCTTCGATATCCCCTTCGATCGCCATCATGCCTTCACGGCGGCTCTTGTTGAGGATTTCGTACACCAGCCCCAGCACTTCGAGGTAATAGGCATGTGTGAAGCGCGAACCGAACATCTTCAGCGACTTCTTGAACACGTGCATGAACATGTAGCCAGGGTTGGCCTGGAGGAACGCGCCCAGTGCAGCACCGCCGATAATCAAGACCTCGTACGGTTGGAACAGCGCCATGACCTTGCCATGGGACAGCACATATCCGCCGATGACACTTGCGAGAACGACAATGATGCCGATGATTTTAGCCATAGGAAAAAATACTTTACTGAGTCGGGTTCAGGGACAGTCCGGAAGTTGTTGAATCTCTTCTTCTCCTTATCGGCCTAACTGGGCCAGACTATAGCCGGTTCTTTTGAAAAACCCATTTATGCGCCTCCATAAAAGGAGGAAAATGGCCTCAGCACCCCGTACACTGGCGGTTTCCCAGCTCAGATAATCAGCCGCACAGGCCCTCGAATGCCGACAGTACACGCAGCACATCACCTCGTTCCGAAGACGCTGGATGCCTGGGTCAAACTGCTTGACGGCATCGCGTTGCCGGTCCCTGCCGTCAATCATGGACACGTCCGCGCCGCACTGAACGACAGTCGTCGGTCGCTGCGTGAAATTGCCGAAATGATGCAGGAAAGTCCTGCGCTGGTGCTCAGCGTGATGCGCGAAGCCAACCATCACACCCACGGTTTGACCGAGCAGGCCGAGAGCCTCGAAATTGCGATCAACCGCCTGGGGCTGGCGCGTACCGAAGTCCTTCTGGGCCGTTTGCCGGCCAAGCCGCCCGAAGAAATTCCTGCGGCCTATCGCCAGCTGATTCTGGTCAGCCAGCACGCCACGCAACAGGCCAACGGTCTGTTTGCCAGCCGCCTTGCGCGACTCTGGCAGGACATCCACATGGGCAGCCTGCTGTTTCTGTCGCCGCTCTGGCCAATGGCGCTGGCCTATCCGAAGCTGCTCGAAGAACTGGAGCTGCGGGTTATCCACAAGGGCCATTCCAGCGTTGCAGTGGAAAAAGAGCTGTTCGGCGTCAACCTGCTGGAATTGTGCCTGGCACTCGCCGAGTTCTGGCGCCTGCCGATCTGGGTTACGCGCGGCTATAAGCTGTTGATCAACGAGCGACGCGATCTGGCCAAGGCGCTGCGTATCGCCCGCGAAGACAATAGCCCGCTGCAGCAGCAACAACTGATGGACGACGACCCCAACCTGCGCCGCTGGCTGAACCAGCCCGCCAATACCGTGTTGCTGGGCAACGGCCTGGCGCTGGCCGCACAACAGGCCTGGAACAGCCCGCATTGCCTGCGCTGGGAACGGCTTACCAGCCTGTACCTGCAACAATCGATGAGCGAAGTACAGCAACAGGCGCACCAGAATGCCGCCAGCAGCGCCCGCATCCACGCGGAAAAAGACCTCTGGCACCCGGCTGAATCGCTGATCTGGCCGTGGGACGCACGCCGCGTAAGGCGCGACAATGAACCTGCACCGCCGCCATCGGCCGACGCCCTGCAACTGTGGCGCAAGCAATGCGCCGAGCTGCTGCAGGATCCCAGCCCGTTCATCAATGCCATGCACCTGACCACCTCGGCGCGCGATGCGTTTATCTCGTGTGGCATGGAGCGGGTCATGCTGCTGATGCTGGACAAGACGTCGACGGTGCTGCGCGTCAATCAGACTGCCGGGCTGCCGAAGGACGCCGCAACCTTGCAGCTGTTTATCAAGGAAAGCACCGTGCTGCAACGCCTGCTGACCCAGCCGACGCAGTTACGCATGACACCCGCCAACAGTGCGCAATTTGCCGCGCTGCTGCCCCCGCAGCTGAAAACCCTGTTCAGCGGCCAGCACTGGCTGATCCGCTCGCTGAGCAACAACGGCAAAGTCATGCTGCTGGTGGTCGCCGACCAAGGCGGCGGGGCCTTGTCGGAAATTTCCGTTCAGGCATTCGGAAAAACCGCGCAATGTATTGAACGGGCACTGGGCATCTTTAGTCATCGCAAAGCCTGAGGCCTGGCGTACAATTCGCCCCTTTCCTTTCATCGGAGGCTGCAAATGTCCGCATTCACTGGCTTGTCGCTGGTCATCGAACCCAACGATCTGCTTGAGCGTCTAGACGCCCCGGAACTGATCCTCGTGGATCTGACCAGCAGCGCTCGCTACGAAGCCGGGCACATTCGCGGTGCCCGCTTCGTCGATCCGAAACGTACACAACTGGGCAAGCCTCCTGCCCCCGGCCTGCTGCCCGACACTGCCAGCCTTGAGCAACTGTTCGGCGAGCTGGGCCACAATCCCGACGCCGTGTATGTCGTCTACGATGACGAAGGCGGCGGCTGGGCCGGGCGTTTCATCTGGCTGCTGGATGTCATCGGCCACAGCCGTTATCACTATCTGGACGGTGGACTGCTGGCCTGGGAAGCGCAATTGCTGCCGCTGAGCACCGACGTTCCGCCTGCTGCCGAGGCCCCGGTAACGCTGACGCTGCACGACGAACCTACCGCCACGCGTGAGTACCTGCAAAGCCGTCTGGGCGCCGCCGACCTGGCGATCTGGGATGCCCGCGCGCCGACCGAGTATTCGGGCGAAAAAGTGGTCGCGGCCAAAGGCGGGCATATACCCGGCGCCGTCAATTTCGAGTGGACGGCGGGCATGGACAAGGCGCGCAACCTGCGTATTCGCCAGGACATGCCGGAGATCCTTCGCGACTTGGGCATCACGCCTGACAAGGAAATCATCACGCACTGTCAGACCCATCACCGCTCGGGCTTCACCTATCTGGTGGCCAAGGCGCTGGGCTATCCAAGGGTCAAGGCCTATGCCGGCTCGTGGGGCGAATGGGGCAATCACCCGGAGACACCGGTAGAACTGCCGGATGTGGCCGCCGCGCCCGTCGAGGCAGTCGAGCTTGCGCAACCCGTCGCGCCTGCGCAGCCAGCACCAGCCGAACGCGTCGAACCGGTCCGCGCCACCGAACCGGGACGGACCTCACAGAAATATTCAGGACACTCATCCTCAGGACCTTCAATGAAAGACCGCTTGTTCATCATCAGCCAGTACCTGCTGCCGCACCACCTGCTGTCACGACTGGCAGGCTGCGTTGCCGAGTGCCGCGTACGCTGGTTCAAAAACGCTTTCACCGCGTGGTTTGCGCGCCGTTATCAGGTAGACATGTCGCAGGCACTGGTCGAAGACCTGACGTCCTACGAGCACTTCAACGCGTTCTTCACCCGCGCATTGAAAGCCGACGCCCGCCCGCTCGATACCACTCCGGGCGCGATTCTTTCGCCAGCCGACGGTGCCGTCAGCCAGTTGGGCTCCATCGACCACGGCCGGATCTTCCAGGCCAAGGGCCACAGTTTCAGCGTGCTCGAACTGCTCGGCGGTGATCCCAAGCTGTCAGCGCCGTTCATGGGCGGCGAGTTCGCGACCGTTTACCTGTCGCCGAAGGACTATCACCGCGTACACATGCCACTGGCTGGCACGCTGCGTGAGATGGTCTACGTACCGGGCCGCATCTTCTCGGTCAACCAGACCACGGCCGAAAACGTACCCGAGCTGTTCGCCCGTAACGAGCGAGTGGTCTGCCTGTTCGACACCGAGCGCGGGCCAATGGCAGTGGTACTGGTGGGCGCGATGATTGTGGCGTCTGTCGAAACGGTATGGGCCGGGCTGGTCACGCCGCCCAAGCGTGAACTTAAGACGTTCAGCTACGACGAAGCGGCGCGTGCACCGATCCACCTGGAAAAAGGTGCCGAAATGGGTCGGTTCAAGCTGGGCTCTACCGCCATCGTGCTGTTCGGTCCAGGTCAGGTGAAATGGGCCGAACAACTGACCGCTGGCTCCAAGGTTCAAATGGGCCAGGCACTGGCTGTTCCGGCCCAGGCATGATGGCGGCCTGAGCCTCGATGCATGAGTGTCCGATGATGGACAGTGGCGCTCATGCAACGTGCCGCCGGACGGTAATGGCTTAGAGCCATAACTGCTGCGAAGCGATGTCGATACTGGTAAAGTCGTCCGATTGATACTGTAGGATACTTCGCACTTTCATGGGCGTATGCTCGGCACATCGCGGGTGCGCGATAACCTCGGCCCCCTATGAAGCCATCGTCCGCGCCAGTGAGTTGTTGGAGCTTGCCTGTCACATGAGTAATTTTAGCCTCCCTCTGCTATTGCGTGCCCCCACGCCAACGCAGTCGAGCCTGACATTCAGTGAAGCCAACCCCCGCGACCTCAAACGCTGGATCTCCAGATTGCCCAAGGCAAACCTCGGAGAAATGGCGCGCCAGCTCTATCAAGGGCTGACCGAGCTGAACCAGTTGATCACCCCGAGCGAAAACCGCCTGCAACTGCTCGAGCTACTGCGGCCCGAGGTGTACTTCGTCTGCAAGCACCTCGAACGTCACTTCCTCAATCAGGCCATTGTGCTGGACGAGCGACCACGCAAGGTTGCCAACCTCTGCCAGGCACTGCAAAACCATCTGGCGACCGGTTACAAGCAAATCATTCAGCAGGTCGCCTCGCGCTACACGCGAGACCAGGCCGGGCTGTTCAGCATGGCGCTGCAACGCGCACTGCACGGGCTAAACGGGCCGCTGATTCGCGCCAACCAGCTTTACTGTCCCGTTCAGGACGGCCTGTGGCTCGAACTGCACCAGATCTACCAGATTGCCCGTCAGTACCAGCTACACAACACGCCGGTCGAAGAACCCCTGGCCCATCACAGCAAGGTGCTGAGCGTGGAACAGACCTACGTGATCGCGCTGCTGATGGGCTGCTCGCGCTGCAATCAGATGCGCCAACTGAACATCGGCAAACTGGCCGATGCGCTGGAGGCCTGGAGCCCGCTGGTAAAGCTGCAGTCGCCTGCCACGCAAAGCAGCCTCTTCGCCCTGGACCCGACGGTCGACAAACCGCCGCTGTATCGCACACTGTTCAGCGACGAACAATCGCCTCGGCTGCTGGGTATCAATACCTTCGCGCTGGCGGAAGCGATCAATCAGTACCTGGCCCTGCCGGATGACCAACGCACGCCCTCGCCGCTGCTGATTCCAACTGGCATCAACACCGACCTGCTGCAACATCTGGCGTTCGCCTGGGGCGATGTGGCCGAACGCACCTTTCAACGCACGCCTGGTAAGGGCACGCTGAGACTGTGCATTGGCATGAGCGCGCTGCATTTCTATGTCGCGGGCCAGAAGTCGTTCAGCGAGCTGTTGCAGTTGAACAGCGCCACCAGTGCAGCGAGCTTTTCGTTGAAGATGGCCAATGATGACGTGGACGATCCGTGGGCCTCGGCGTTTGATACGCAGCGCGGCAATAGCTCATCCGTTCTGCTGCCCTACGAAGAGATCGAATACCCGAAAAATGACGGCGACAGCGAATCGCTTTCCAACAACCAGCACGCGTTTCCGACCTTCGACCTGAATATTGTCAACCACAGCCCGGGCGGTTACTGCCTGGCGTGGCAGAAGGACGTGCCTCAGCAATTGCAGGCTGGCGAGCTGGTGGGTATTCAGGATGACGCAGGCCAGGGCTGGAGCATTGCCATGGTGCGCTGGATCCGTCAGGTACGCAGCGGCGGCACACAGATGGGGATCGAACTGATCGCCCCGTTTGCCCTGCCGTGCGGTATGCAGCTGATTCGCGAACAGCAGAACAGCCAGTATCTGCGAACCCTGATGCTGCCCGAAGTACGTGCCATGGGAAAACCGCCCACCGTGCTTGCTCCGCGCCTGCCGTTTCAGGAGGGCAACAAGGTGATGATCAACGTCAACGGTGAGGAGCGCCGCGCATCACTGAGCAATCGGCAGGTCAGCAGCGCCAGTTACAATCAGTTCGAGTATCAGATGTACGACGCCCCGAAAGCCGCCGAGATCGAAAAGGCCAGGCCGGATCAGGAATTCGATTCCTTGTGGGGCACGCTGTAGCGATCACTGCGGCAGCCGTCGCGATTGCCCCATCGCCATCAGGGGCAGACCACGACAGCCCCAGCGTCAGTGCTGTCCTTCGCGGTCGCGGAAACCCAACAAGTACAGCACGCCATCGAGTCCCAGCGTCGAAATGGCCTGTTTGGCCGATTGTTTGACCAAAGGCTTGGCACGGAACGCTACACCCAGTCCGGCAATCGCCAGCATCGGCAAGTCATTGGCACCGTCGCCGACCGCGATGGTCTGCTCCAGGCTCAACCCTTCCTTGTGGGCCAGTTCGCGCAACAGATCGGCCTTGCGCTGCGCATTGACGATCGGCTCGACGGCTACGCCGGTGACCTTGCCGTCAACCACTTCCAGTTCATTGGCAAAGACGTAATCGATGCCCAGCTTCGCTTGCAGTTGCTTGGCAAAATAGGTGAAGCCACCCGACAGAATCGCCGTCTTGTAACCCAGTCGCTTGAGCTCGGAGAACAGCGTTTCAGCGCCTTCGGTCAGGCGCAGAGAGGCGCCGATTTCATCCAGCACGCTCACATCGAGCCCCTTGAGCAGGGCCAGACGCTCTTTGAAGCTTTCGCTGAAATCCAGTTCGCCGCGCATGGCACGCTCGGTAATCTCGGAAACCTGCTCGCCGACGCCCGCAGCCTTGGCCAGTTCATCGATGACTTCGGCCTCGATGAGGGTCGAATCCATGTCGAACACCGCCAAGCGTCGGTTACGACGGAACAGCGAATCCTGCTGGAACGCGATATCGACGTTGAGATCCTGGGCAACCGCGAGGAATTCGGCCTGCATGGCTTTCGGGTCGGCAGGCTCGCCGCGCACGGTGAACTCGATGCAGCCCTTGCCCTTGTCGGCCGGAGTGTCGAGCGGCATGCGACCGGACAACCGATCGATCTGATCGATATTCAGCCCATACTTGGCAGTGATGGCGCTGACGCACTGCAGTTGCTCGGCCGTGACCTTGCGGGTCAGCAACGTAACGATGTGACGCGCCTTGCCCTGGCCGTCGACCCAGTGTTGATAGTCGGTTTCGGACACCGCCGTGAAACGGACTTGCTGATCCAGTTCGTAGGCGGTGAACAGGATGTCCTTGAGCACCGAGGATCCCTGCACGGTATCCGGAATTTCAACCAGGATGCCGAACGACAGGGTGTCGTGGATCACCGCCTGACCAATATCGAGAATGTTCACGCCACCCTGAGCGAGGACGCCGGTGATGGCTGCAGTGAGACCGGGACGGTCGACACCAGTGATGTTAATCAGGACGATTTCGCGCAAGGCGCACCCCCGCAGTGGAAAAAAACCGCATTCTAACCACATTCAGTGACCACCGGGCACAGGCAGCGCTTTGCCGCCACTGGGTCGCTCGTTATACTGCGCGACAACTTCACCGAAAGAGCCGTGCTCTGTGAACCGGCCCACGCCCGTTAAAACCGATAATTTCTTCCTGCTCATCTTTCGTGCCCTGCGTCATCGCCGTGTACCGATCGCTTTGCGCATTGCCAGCCATAACGTGATCCTGGTCGCTTTGGCGCTGGTGATCTACGCCGGTGTCATGGGCCTGCAGTTCAAGCAGGCCATGCATGAACAGGCTGATGCGCTGGGGCAGGCCCTGACCACCCAGACCGCCACCTCGGCTACCGAGCTGTTGGTGTCCAACGACATCCTCAGTCTCAACGTGCTGTTGGGTAATCTGGTCAAGAATCCGCTGGTAGCGCATGCCGCTATCTACAGTGTGGATAACCGCATCCTCGCGGAGGCCGGCCAGCGCCCGAAAAACGGGCTACTGGGGGAAGCTCAGGGTCTGTATGAAATCAAGATCACGTTCCAGGACGTGATGGCGGGCCATCTGCGCATCAGCCTCGACATGTCGCAGTTCCAGCAGCCGCTGACCATCAGTCTGCAGAGCATGGGCATTCTGGCCGGCATCCTGCTGGCCCTTGCGCTGGCCCTGAGCCTGCGCCTTGGTCGCCATATCTCCACGCCACTGATGCAGATGCGTATCTGGCTACGGAATATTGACCCGTACACACCAGCCACAGATCGCCAGGATGAAATCGGCGATCTGGCGCGGCAGTTGCGTACCTCGTTCGCGCCGCCTGTGCCGGAGCCAGAACCGCTGCCCGAGCCCGAATATGAAGGCGAGGAAGACGACAGCGAAGATCCTTATCTGGAGCCGGAAGAGAAGCCCGCGCCAAAGGTTTCGGCACGCAGCAGCGAAGCAAAACCGCGCTTGCCGGCACCACCTGTGCAGCGCCGCATCGTTGCCGAAGAAGATGAAGACGACGATGATGAGGATCCGTTCGCCGATCTGCGCGACCAATCGGACAACTCGCCAGCCGTTCGCCCGGTGGCTGCCTCGGCAGCGCCGGTCGAACCGCACAACAGCGCAGTGCTGGCCGTGCAGCTCGGTGCGCAGGATCAATTGCGCCGCCTGCCCCGCGCACGCCTGACCGAATTGCTGCAACGCTACCGTGACTGCCTCGATCAGGCCGCTTCGCTGTATGAAAGCGAGCTGCACACGCTGAATGACGGCAGCACGCTGATGCTGTTCCATAGCCACGAAAGCGGTGATGACTACCTGACCAACGCGATCTGCTGCGGCGAGCTGTTGCGCGCACTCAGTCATGCCTTGCAGATCGAGGTGGCCGACAGCGGCATCACCTTGCAACTGCAACTGGGCCTGACGCTGGGCGAAGGCTTGAGTGGTCTGAGCCAGATCGATCTGTTGCTGACCGAAACCGCGCAGGATGCACTGGCACTGTCTCAGCACAGTCGCAACCTGCTGCTGGTCGAGCGCCGCATCAACGACGACCCGCTGATCCGCCAACGCGCCCGCATCCGCCCGATTGCCAGTCCGGAAGGTGCCTGCTGCGTAGAACGCCTGATGGAGCCCTACCCGTCGATGCTCGAACGCCAGTTGGCGCGCATGCACGAATCCAACAAGGCCTGATCGCCTCCTCCGCTCACTCCTCCCTCGTGCCCATGCTCCAGCGTGGGCATGCCGTTCTGGACGCTCTGCGTCCTATCCTGACGGTGCGGCGCGTCAGGAACGCCTAGGTGTGGGAACCAGAGATGAGCGCCCAACAAAAAGCCCGCATCGCTGCGGGCTTTTTGTTGGGCCGATCCTAGAAGCGGAACACTTCAAGATCGGTGCGTATAGGGGACGCCAGTGGAATTCTTGGCTTGTCAGGCTCTTTGGCCTTGGCGACAGGTGTTTTTTTCGGCTCTTCGAGCGCCTGCCAGGAAATCGGCTTGATGGCCGTGCTGACCTGATCAGCCAGGCGCTGCAGCAGCATACCCTGGGCCTTGACCTGATCGGCAGAGCTGCCGGCATGGACTTGTTCCAGGTGGACCAGTCGGCTGTCACGCACATGGCCTTTGCGGTCCACAAGTCGCCATTGTGCGTCCAGTACTGCGGGCTGTTTGGCACCGGAGTCCAGGCGAGTGATGGACAGCACGACCTGAACATCGGGCGTGAAGCTGGCCGTTGCGGGCGCCATGACGACGCGCTGGCTGTCCAGCTTCCAGGCCAGCTGACGCAATAGCAGCTGGTCGATATCCGAAGACAGGTTACCTGCCCAGCGCCCGTCGGACGAGGCGGTCAGGGTACCGTCAGGCTGGCGTTGCAGCAGGGTTTCGCGTTGCAGATAGTCGGCCACCGAAACAGGACCCAGCAGTACTGCCAGACCACTACTCTGTTTCGGCTGACCAGGCTCACCACTATCGAGCTGATAAAGCGCGGTCGGCTGGTGCACACTGCAACCAGCCAGACCCAGAACGCCAGTCATCAGCAGGATCAAGGGAAGGCGTAGAAAATTCATCATCCCATCCAGGTGGCCGTCCAGAGACAAGCCACAGTATAAGTACTTTCAAGACCCATGCAGGCACTGAGCCACGCATGCACCCCAAGACCCCATATCATCCGTGAATATGCACCATGACTCCAGCGATTATGCATCGTACTTCATGGCAAAACGAAGAACCTTGGTGCCAGATCAATGTTTTCAGCTATTTTCCACCAATAATGCATCGACCCTCTGGAAGCCCCTTGGCAGTTTATTGCCTCGTCGGCCACGTTCCCCCTTGTAATGTTCGAGGTCTTCAGGTTTCAGCGACAGCGTTCTTTTGCCCGCCTGAAGTACCAGCGTAGCGCCTTGTCCGATCACCGCAAGATCAGTCACATACTCTTCACGGCTGGCTACCCGCTCACCCGGAATACCGATGATCTTGTTGCCCTTGCCTTTGCCCAACTGCGGCAAATCGCTGATCTTGAACACCAGCAGGCGGCCTTCGGTGGTCACCGCAGCCAGCCAGTTCTGCTCACGATCAGGCACGGGGCGAGGCAGGATGACTTTCGCCCCGGCCGGCAGGCTCAGCAGCGCCTTGCCCGCCTTGTTCTTGGCTTGCAAGTCTTCGCCTTTGACGACAAAACCATAACCGGCATCCGACGCGATCACGTACAACGCATCATCTTCCGGCAGCAAAACGCACTCGAAGGTCGCACCCGGTGGCGGTTGCAGCTTGCCCGTCAGCGGCTCGCCCTGGCCTCGCGCTGATGGCAGGGTGTGGGCCGCAACCGAGTAGCTGCGCCCGGTCGAGTCGATGAACACGGCGAACTGATTGGAGCGGCCGATGGACGAGGTCTTGAAACCGTCCCCGGCTTTATAGGAAAGCCCGGTAGCATCGATGTCGTGGCCCTTGGCACAGCGTACCCAGCCTTTTTCCGACAGGACGACAGTCACCGGCTCAGTGGGCATCAATTCGTTTTCAGACAGCGCCTTGGCTTCGGCACGGGCAACGATGGGCGAACGACGGTCGTCGCCATAGGTTTCCGCGTCGGCAATCAGCTCGGCACGCACCAGCTTGCGCAGCTTGGACTCGCTGCCCAGCAACGCCTGAAGCTTGGCCTGCTCCTTGCGCAAGGCGTCCTGCTCGCTGCGCAGTTTCATCTCTTCCAGACGCGCCAACTGACGCAGACGGGTATCGAGGATGTAATCGGCCTGAATTTCCGACAGATCGAAACGCGCAATCAGCTCCGCCTTCGGATGCTCGGCGGTACGGATGATGTGAATCACTTCATCGAGGTTCAGGTAAGCCGTGAGCAAACCGTCCAACAGGTGCAGACGATGCTCGACCTTGTCCAGGCGGAATTGCAGGCGGCGACGCACCGTACCGATACGGAACGTCAGCCATTCGCCCAGCAGTGTCTTGAGGTTCTTGAGCTGCGGCTTGCCATCCAGGCCGATGATGTTGATGTTCACCCGGTAGCTGGATTCCAGCTCGGTGGTCGCGAACAGATGCTGCATCAGCTCGTCCAGCTCAACCCGGTTGGAGCGCGGGATGATCACGATACGGCATGGGTTCTCGTGGTCCGACTCGTCGCGCAGGTCGGCAACCATCGGCAGCTTCTTGGCCTGCATCTGCGCGGCGATCTGTTCCAGCACCTTGGCACCGGATACCTGGTGCGGCAGTGAGGTGACGATAATGTCGCCATCTTCGATGCGATAAACCGCACGCATGCGCACCGAGCCACGTCCGGTCTCGTAGATTTTCAGCAGGTCGGCACGTGGCGTGATGATTTCCGCTTCGGTCGGATAATCCGGCCCCAGAATGTGCTCGCACAGCTCGGCAACCGTGGCCTTGGGATCGTCCAGCAGGCGAACGCAGGCACTGGCGACTTCGCGCAGGTTATGCGGCGGCACATCAGTCGCCATACCGACGGCGATACCGGTGGTGCCATTGAGCAGGATGTTCGGCAAACGTGCCGGCAACACCGCAGGTTCGTCCAGGGTGCCGTCAAAGTTCGGCACCCAGTCAGCAGTGCCCTGACCCAGCTCGCTGAGCAGGACTTCCGAGTAACGCGACAGACGCGCCTCGGTGTAGCGCATGGCCGCAAACGACTTGGGATCATCCGGCGCACCCCAGTTGCCCTGCCCGTCCACCAGCGTGTAGCGGTAGCTGAACGGCTGAGCCATCAGCACCATCGCTTCGTAACAGGCCGAGTCGCCGTGCGGGTGGAACTTGCCGAGCACGTCGCCGACGGTACGCGCCGACTTCTTGTGCTTGGCGTCGGCACCAAGGCCCAGCTCGCTCATCGCGTAGATGATGCGTCGCTGAACAGGCTTCAGGCCGTCACCGATATGCGGCAAGGCACGGTCCATGATCACGTACATGGAGTAGTTGAGGTAGGCCTGTTCGGTGAAGTCCGCCAATGATCGGCGTTCTACACCATCCAGGCTGAGGTCAAGGGAGTCGCTCATGCGGGCCTCATTATTTCGTTGACTGGCGCAGCAGCAAATTGCCGCCACGCTGTGTGAATTCGAGTTGTTTCATCGCGCTCATACCCAGCAGCACCTGTTCACCGTCCAGACCGGGCGCCACCAGGGCACGCACATTGGTCAGGACGATATCGCCCAGTTGCAAGCGGTCAAGCGTGGTCCGAAAACCCTGACTGCTGCCGTTGGCCGTGCTGACCGTGACGGGAAAGCCACGCTTGAGCCCCAGGCGGTCAGCCATATCACCGGGTACGGCCACATCGGTCGCCCCGGTGTCGATCATGAACTCCACTGTCCGGCCGTTGATCTGGCCGGTCGTGACGAAGTGCCCCTGACGATTGCCTGCCAGCTGCACCTCTATATAGCCGTCACCGTGTTGCGAGGTGACCACGGCGTTGGGGTTCTGCTGCCGGTCTTCCCAATCGCCGAAAAAGCGCGTCGCGAGAAACAGACCGGCCGCCCAGGCCACGATCATCAGCACCTTGCCAGCGCGCTTGCCAGGCTGCACCTCGCTCACTGCCCGGCACCCCAGCCCGCCTCAGGTGCAGCGAAACGCCAGACGATCGGGCGTTTCTCACCGTCGGCACGCACACCGAAATTATTGTCGATGCCGATCCACGCGCCCTTCTCGTCCACCACCAGTGCCTCAGTCAGCCCGTAGGGTTGATCGTAACGACGCGACGGCACCATGGCTTCCTTGGCAAACGACCAGCAACGCTCGACCTGCCCGGTTTCGAGATCACGCCGACAGATGCGATACACCGCACGTTCCAGCGTGAACAGCTTGCCGTTGTACAACGACACATCAGAAAAATCCGTCGACACCTTTTTGCTGCCCTGCTCCGGCGGCAACGCGTCCAGACCGGACTCGGACAGCAGCACGCAGCTTTGCCCGCAGGTCCACTGCTCCTTGTCGCGTTGCACCACCAGCAAGCCGCGCTTCTCGCGTTCGGCCGCCAGCCACAGACGGTCGCCCGCAGGATTCACGGCAATCCCTTCGAAAATCGCGTTGAAACGCTGCAACATGCCCTGAGCCTGCGCCTGATCCACCAGCGCTTGCGGCAAATCCAGCCAGAACGGTTTGCCGCTGACAGGAACCTTGAGCACTGCGCCGTAAGCCTCGCTGACCAGATAGCGATTGCCGGCTGCATCACAGCTGACACCCTCGAAATCCAGACTGCCGCCACGTATCAGCGCGGAAAGGCCCGCCATGAAACGCAACTTCAACGGCAGATAGCTTTGTGGCGCAGGTGCGTCAATGTGATGTGACTGAGCCTTCCAGGTGTCTTGCGACACATCCAGGCTGTACAGCACATCGTCGTCACGGTCGGACACGGTCCACAACTGGCCGTTGCACATTGCCAGACCTGACAGATTGCCACCGGCCATGTCATCCACCGGGTGCTCGGATTGCAGCTTCAGGGCCTCGAGTGGCGCAGCGACAACCGGCACGGCAATCAGGATCAGGGCGGCGAGCCAGGCTCGTATCAAGTCAGGACCTCGGCAAGGTTGCCCTTCGACTCGAGCCAGGACTTGCGATCACCTGCACGTTTCTTCGCCAGCAGCATGTCCATCATTTCCGAGGTAGCCGCGAAATCATCCAGCGTGAGCTGCACCAGGCGTCGGGTGTTCGGGTCCATGGTGGTTTCGCGCAACTGCGGCGGGTTCATCTCACCCAGGCCCTTGAATCGGGTGACCTGCGGCTTGCCACGTTTCTTTTCAGCGACCAGACGGTCAAGGATCCCGTCACGCTCGGCTTCGTCCAGCGCGTAGTAGATTTCCTTGCCCAGGTCGATCCGGTACAGCGGCGGCATGGCGACGTACACATGCCCGGCGTCGACCAGCGGGCGGAAGTGCTGCACAAACAACGCACACAGCAGCGTCGCAATGTGCAGACCGTCCGAGTCGGCGTCGGCCAGGATGCAGATTTTGCCGTAACGCAACTGGCTGATATCGGCTGCGCCCGGGTCAACCCCGATGGCCACGGCAATGTTGTGGACTTCCTGACTGGCGAGCACTTCGCCGCCGTCCACTTCCCAGGTGTTGAGGATTTTGCCGCGCAACGGCAGGATCGCCTGGAATTCCTTGTCGCGAGCCTGCTTGGCGGAGCCACCAGCAGAATCACCCTCGACCAGAAACAGTTCGGAGCGCGCCGGGTCCTGTCCGGCACAGTCGGCCAGTTTGCCCGGCAACGCCGGCCCTTGGGTGATGCGCTTGCGCTCGACCTTTTTGCTCGCCTTGAGGCGCCGACCGGCGTTGTTGATCGCCAGATCGGCCAGCTGCAGGCCCAGCTCGGAGTGCGTGTTGAGCCACAGGCTGAACGCATCCTTGACCACACCCGAGACGAAGGCCGCCGCTTCACGGGACGACAGACGTTCTTTGGTCTGCCCGGAGAACTGCGGCTCCTGCATTTTCATCGACAGGACGAAGGCAATACGCTCCCAGACGTCTTCCGGGGCCAGCTTCACACCACGCGGCAACAGGTTTCGGAACTCGCAGAACTCGCGCATGGCATCCAGCAAGCCCTGACGCAAACCGTTCACGTGGGTGCCGCCCTGCGCGGTCGGGATCAGGTTGACGTAGCTTTCCTGAACGCTGTCGCCCCCTTCGGGCAGCCAGAGCAACGCCCAGTCGACCGCTTCCTTGTTACCGGTGAAGCTGCCGCAGAACGGCTCGTCCGGCAGGCGCAGGAATTCGGTGACCGAGTCCTGCAGGTAGGAACGCAGGCCGTCTTCGTAATGCCACTCGACTTTCTCGCCGCTGGATTTGTCTTCGAAGCTGACCAGCAGACCCGGGCACAGAACCGCCTTGGCCTTGAGCACATGCTTGAGACGGCTGACAGAAAACTTCGGTGTATCGAAATACTTCGGATCGGGGGCGAAATAGACGCTGGTCCCGGTGTTGCGCTTGCCAACGGTGCCGACGACCGCCAGTTCGGTGGCCTTGTAGCCGTCAGCGAAGGTCATTTCATATTCGTTGCCATCACGCTTGACCCGCACCCGAACCTGAGTGGACAGCGCGTTGACCACGGAAATGCCCACGCCGTGCAGGCCGCCGGAGAACTGATAGTTCTTGTTGGAAAACTTGCCGCCTGCGTGAAGCTTGGTGAGGATCAGCTCGACGCCGGACACGCCTTCTTCCGGGTGGATGTCCACCGGCATGCCGCGGCCGTCGTCGGAGACTTCGAGCGAATTGTCGGCATGAAGGATGACCTGTACCGAACGCGCGTGCCCGGCCAGGGCTTCGTCGACGCTGTTGTCGATGACTTCCTGAGCCAGGTGGTTGGGCCGCGAGGTGTCGGTGTACATGCCCGGACGTTTGCGAACCGGATCGAGGCCCGAGAGGACTTCGATGGCGTCTGCGTTATAAGAGCTAGCGCTGGGAGTGGCCATGGGTTCTCGTTATCAATCTTTCATGGAATTTCGGGGGTTCAATGTTCTTGCATTCATGTGACCGGGCATCGATCACCTACAGCGCCGACAGATCAATCTTCTGCAACAGATCGGGGGCAAATCCGGCAAACGTCAGCAGTGCCGGCATGCGCTCGGCAAACCCCTGAAAACTGTGGTCGCCGCCCGCCTGAATGCGCAAGGCACAGGCCCGGTAAAACTTCTCGGCGCGACGATAATCGAGCGTCTCGTCACCGGTCTGCAGCCACACCTGAAACTGCTGCGGGTCCTGCGGCGCGGGTACTTCGAGCTCGGCCAGCGCCCGGATATGGTCTTCGGTCAACTGCCACTGCTCGCCGGTGTACAGGTTCTGTTGCACGCCGAGAAACCCGTCGAACAGCTGATGCGGATTGACTGCCGGGTTGATCAGCACCGCCTTGAGGCCGTGCCGCTGCGCCAAATGAGTCGCATAGTAGCCGCCGAGGGAGCTGCCGACCAGTAATGGCCGTCCCAGCGCCGTGATAGCCGCTTCAAGCTGGAGCATGGCCTGACGCGGATGGTGATGCAGTTCAGGGACTTGCAAACGATCAGCCAGACCCAGGGATTTCATCAGCGCGCTTAATTGACAGGCCTTTCTCGACAAGGCCGAGCTGTTCAAGCCATGGATGTATAGCAGTGAAGGTGTGTCGCTCGTCACGCTGTCGCTCCCGGGTGCAAGGCAAAGCCGTGTAGTTTACAGGGACTTACGCTACAGCACCTCACCGGAAACGTATCCGCCTGCCCGATCAATAGCCGGTGCCGCCGTAATCGACCTCGAATTCCAGGCCGACCACTCGGGAAACAGCCGTTTCCAGCCGTCCATCGTCATGCAGTCGCAGCCAGCGATAGCCCGGCGCCGTAGTGTCCACCTTGAAATCCACACTGCCCGGGGCGAACTGAATGCAGGTCGAAGGCGACGCCAGCAGGCGCACGCCGTTACGCATCTGGTCGAACTCTTGATGCACATGCCCCCACAGTATGGCGCGAACCTGCGGAAAACGATCGAGCACGGCAAACAACGCATCGGCATTGCGCAAGCCGATCGGCGCCATCCACTCACAACCAATCGCCACCGGGTGATG
Organism: Pseudomonas sp. PvP100; assembly: GCF_017833055.1. NCBI lineage: Bacteria > Pseudomonadati > Pseudomonadota > Gammaproteobacteria > Pseudomonadales > Pseudomonadaceae > Pseudomonas > Pseudomonas sp. PvP100. The sequence continues at coordinate 5,173,418 of NZ_JAFIBO010000001.1, read as the reverse complement.
GTGCAGGCAGACCAGGTGATGCCGGTCAGGCGCTTCGCTCAGCGACTGTTCCAGCAACTGCAATTGCGCAGCCGCGAGAAAACCCGGCACCGAACCGGGCACCGCTGAATCCAGCAGCGTCACCCGCCATTGACCGATATCCACCACAGGGTCGAGCAGCCCATGATGCTGCGCAACCTGTTCCATCTGCGGCAGTTCGTCGTGATTACCGGCGAACCAGCGCGCTGGCGCATCGATCCGCCCGCTTATCTGACGAAACGCTTCGTAAGACGAAGCACTGCCGTCCTGGGAGATATCGCCGCTGGCGACCACAAGATCGATGTGCGGCTGCTCGGCCAGCACCCGATCAACGACTTTTTCCAGACTGTCCCGCGTACTCATGCCCAACAACGCCTCGTCCGCCTCGGCGAACAAGTGGCTATCGGATATCTGCACCAGCAAAACTGACGATGAAAAGGCTGCGCTCGGCAAGACCGTCTCCCAGAGAGGATTCAGCGCGATTATGTGATGCGGCAACGGGCGGGTAAACCGGGAATGTGCGTGCGGACGAGCATTTGGTCACATTTGCTGATTCACGGTCTTGGGTGGCAAGAAACATCAGTGTGTCGAGAAGCGATCAGCGCACCGCCTCAAACTCATGCCCACACGCCAGGCAATGACTCAGCCATTCGCCCAGAAACAGGTTGAGCTGGGCTTTTTCGTCTGGTTGGTGCATGTCGGCGTTGGGGTAGGGATAGATGCCCCGGAAGCGCCGTGCATGTTCGGCGCCGATGACTTCGGCCATGCGTGCGTCGTGGTAGACCTGTACTTCGAGCTTGGGCACCGGTAGCCAGGGCAGGCTGTGTTCCTGGCAGACCTGCAAGGTGGTGGTGTACGGGCAGTCGAGCAGCACTTCGACTGCCAGCACGCCGAGCATCTGATCACCCTGGGTAACGGCGACGCGGCGTGAGCGCTGTTCGTTGCGCATGTCGGGTAGCAGGCGCATCAGGCGCGCGTAGTTGGCCTCGCACGCGGCCTGCAGTCCGGCAAGATCGACACGGTAGCGTTCGCGCACTGGACTCACGACCATAAACCCCTTATCTCTGCACGATTCAGCGCCAGCCATTGCAAGGCGATGATCGTCGATGCGTTCTTGATTATTCCGTCTTTCATCGCCTGCATGGCGTCATCGAATGACCAGACCGTGACCCGGATGTCTTCGCCTTCGGATTCCAGCCCGTGCAAGCCGCCCGCGCCTTCGCTCGTGCAGCGCCCCAGAAACAGGTGAACATACTCGTCGCTGCCACCCGGCGAAGGGAAGTATTTGGTGATCGGCCACAACGCTTCGAACTTCAGCCCAGCTTCCTCTTCCGCCTCGCGATGAGCAACTTCTTCCGGCTGCTCGTCCTTGTCGATCAGACCTGCGACCAGTTCGACCAGCCAGGGGTTGTTGGTCTTTTTCATGGCGCCTACGCGAAACTGCTCAATGAGCACGACTTCGTCACGTTTGGCGTCATAAGGCAGCACGCAGACGGCGTCGTGGCGAACGAACAGTTCGCGGCTGATTTCCTTGCTCATCCCGCCCGCGAACAATTCGTGGCGCACATGCAGCTTGTCCAGCTTATAGAAGCCCTTGAAGCAGTTTTCACGCTTTATGGTTTCAAAAGCGCTTGGTGCAGATCGTGTGGTCTGGGTCATGGGTTTCTCGCTTGCCGCCGTGTTTGACATCGGGCCATCCTAACGCGCATCGGCAGTCAGATGCAGCCCCCTTGAAGATGCAGGGTAGACGGCCGGGACTTAAAACAATTCTAATCTGCCATGATCGAACCGAAGACGTTGTTTACAGTCCAACCAGCCTGCATACGTACAACGCAACCGCCTTTACTGACACTGCCAAGGATCAACATGTCGTTATTGAGGATCACTTCACTGGCTTGCCTGGCCCTGTTGCTCGGCGCCTGCCAAAGCCTCTTCACGCCCAACATGCGCGCACCGCTGCAAGTCCAGCGCGATGCTTCCGAGCTGATCAAGCCGGGCTGCACCACGGCCGACTGCCCGTTGGTGAACATCGATACCGTGCATTTCCCCGATGAGCCGCGCCTGGACGCCATTGTTCAGAAAACGTTACTGCAACTGACCGTTGCCGACAGCAGCGCATCGCCGCCTGTGTCGATCAAAGCCTATCAGGAACAGTTTCTGAGCCAGGCCCAGGGTCGCAACGCCAGCTATCTGCAGGCCAAGGTACGCGAGCAGCATGACGGTATCGTAGTGGTCGAACTGTCCAGCTATCTGGAGACCGGCGGTGCCCACGGCAACCCGGGTCGGGCGTTCATCAACTATTCGCGTCAGCAGCAGAAAGTCCTGACCCTGGCTGACATGATCATCCCGGGCAAGGAAAGCGAGTTCTGGCAGAAAGCCCAACTGGCCCACCAGGGCTGGCTGGTATCGACCAAGATGAATGAAGACAGCGAGTTCATGAAGACTTGGCCGTTCAAGCGCACGCCCCACATTGCGCTGACCTACGGTGCAGTGATCCTCAAGTACTCGGTCGATACCATCGCGCCGTATTCGATGGGTCACATCGAGCTGAAGATTCCTTATCCGCAGCTCAATGGCATTCTCAAGCCGGAACTGTTCCCCGGCCGCGGTTGATCGCACCGCCGATCAGCAGCTGCAACACGCCAGCGACAATGAGCGCTGGCAGTGTTGCGCCCACTTCAGGATAAAGATTGGCCAGCAGATGATAGGTGCTGAGCCCGCCGAGCCACGCCAGCAGGCTCATCCAGCGCAAACCGCCCTCCGCTACCTGACCACTGCGACCACGCAGGATGAAATGGTCAACCAGCACGACGCCGAACAGCGGCGCGAATACCGAGCCGATCAATAACAGAAAGTTCTGATACTGCGCCAACGGTGCCAGACAGGCGATCAGCGTACAGACCACGCCAATCGCCAATGCCAGATGCTCGACTTTGATGCGTGACAGCAGAGCACTGGAGACTGCAGCCGAGTGAATATCGGCGAACGCATTTTCCGTCTCGTCCAGCAGAATCAGGAGCAGCGGGATACCCAGGCCTGCGCCGGCCAGCGCCAGCAGCAAGGCATTGACCTCGCCGCTCGGGGCGAATGCCAGGGTGTAGGCGACGCCCAGGCTCATGAGCCAGAAGTTGCCGATGAAAAAGCCGGCAGCCGTGCCGCCAAAGACACTTTTCGCACGCTGCCCGAAGCGTGAGTAGTCGGCAATCAGCGGCAGCCACGACAGCGGCATGGCGATGGCAATGTCGAACCCCGAGGCAAACGGCAGCGAACCATCGCCGGAGGTTGCCCACAGCGCGGGCAGATCAGCCTTGGCCAGCAGGTTCCAGGTCAGCCATGCACACGCCGTCAAGAGTATCCACAGGCCCCACTTGCGCAGAAACCGGCGCACGAAGGTCAAGGGTCCGCTGACGGCCAACAGCGTGGCCAGTGCGCCGAACAACAGCGTCCAGAGCAGCGGACTGCTCCACAGGCTGCCCTCTGCAAAGGCCCGAGCGCCGAGCAGACTGGCTGCGTCGCGCATGACGATGATCTCGAACGAGCCCCAACCGATCAGTTGCAGCAGGTTCAATACAGCGGGTAGCGACGCGCCCTTGCTGCCCAGGCTGAGCTTGAGCGCAGCCATGGACGACAGGCCGGTATCGCTGCCGATCACGCCGACGCTGGCGAGCAGCAAGACGCCCACCAGCGTGCCGAGGAAGATCGCCAGCATCGAGCCGGACATGCCCAGCTCTGGTGCCAGCAAGGCCCCGGTCTGCAACACCATCAGGCCAATGCCGAGGGAAAACCACAGGGAAAACAGATCCCGCCCGCCGAACACGCGCTGGCTGGCGGGGACGGGGGTGTCGGGAGAATAGGTGCCGGGTGTATTCACAGGGGTGTCTCGTGTGGAAAGTCTAGGAACCGGGTGCAGACGCACTGCACCTTCAGAATCGGACGCAGAGCGGGCTTCTGGCCGTAGGCCGTAGGAGCGAACTTGTTCGCGAAAGGGTCGTTACATCCGCTGAAGATGTATCGCCCGGAATAAAGCTTTCGCTCCTACGCCCTTCGGGCAGAAGCCAAGCCCTTTCGCGAACAATGCGGATCGCCGCCCCGGTCGCTCCTACGCCCTTCGGGCAGAAGCGTGCTCTGCGTCCGATGCATCGCTATGCACAAGTCCGCTTCTGATTCTGGCCGAAGGCCGTGGGAGCGAACTTGTTCGCGAAAGGGTCGTTACATCCGCTGAAGATGTATCGCCCGGAATAAAGCTTTCGCGAACAAGTTCGCTCCTACGCCCTTCGGGCAGAAGCCAAGCCCTCTCGAGAACAATGCGGATCGCCGCCCCGGTCGCTCCTACGCCCTTCGGGCAGAAGCGTGCTCTGCGTCCGATGCATCGCTATGCACAAGTCCGCTTCTGATTCTGGCCGAAGGCCGTGGGAGCGAACTTGTTCGCGAAAGGGTCGTTACATCCGCTGAAGATGTATCGCCCGGAATAAAGCTTTCGCGAACAAGTTCGCTCCTACGCCCTTCGGGCAGAAGCCAAGCCCTCTCGCGAACAATGCGGATCGCCGCCCCGGTCGCTCCTACGCCCTTCGGGCAGAAGCCAAGTCTCTCTCCCGGAGTGGCTATCGCTCTCTACACCTTCTTGTACAACTGGCTGCCTTCCTGCTTGAAGCGCTCGGCCTGTTCGGCCAGTCCCTTGGCGACGTCGACGTCTACCGCTTCAATCCGCTGATTGGCGGCGTACTCGCGGACTTCCTGAGTGATCTTCATCGAGCAGAATTTCGGCCCGCACATGGAGCAGAAATGCGCGACCTTGGCCGAATCCTTGGGCAGGGTTTCGTCGTGGTACGAACGCGCGGTGTCCGGGTCCAGGCCGAGATTGAACTGATCTTCCCAGCGGAACTCGAAACGCGCCTTGCTCAAGGCGTTGTCGCGGATCTGCGCACCCGGATGGCCTTTGGCAAGGTCCGCTGCATGAGCCGCGATCTTGTAGGTGATGATCCCGGTTTTGACATCATCCTTGTTCGGCAACCCCAGATGTTCCTTGGGCGTGACGTAACACAGCATGGCGCAGCCGAACCAGCCGATCATGGCCGCCCCGATGCCCGAGGTGATGTGGTCGTAACCCGGCGCGATGTCGGTGGTCAGCGGGCCAAGGGTGTAGAACGGCGCTTCGTCGCAGCATTCCAGTTGCTTGTCCATGTTCTCCTTGATCAACTGCATCGGCACATGGCCAGGGCCTTCGATCATGGTCTGCACATCATGCTTCCAGGCGATCTTGGTCAATTCGCCCAGCGTTTCCAGTTCACCGAACTGCGCCGCATCGTTGGCATCGGCAATCGAGCCAGGACGCAGGCCATCGCCCAGCGAGAAGCTGACGTCGTAGGCCTTCATGATTTCGCAGATGTCTTCGAAATGCGTGTAAAGGAAGTTTTCCTTGTGGTGCGCCAGGCACCATTTGGCCATGATCGAACCGCCACGGCTGACGATACCGGTGACACGCTTGGCAGTCAGCGGCACGTAACGCAGCAGCACCCCGGCGTGGATGGTGAAGTAATCGACGCCCTGCTCGGCCTGCTCGATCAGCGTGTCGCGGAACAGCTCCCAGGTCAGGTCCTCGGCTGCACCCCCCACTTTTTCCAGCGCCTGATAGATCGGCACCGTACCGATCGGCACTGGCGAATTTCGGATGATCCACTCACGGGTTTCGTGAATGTGCTTGCCGGTGGACAGGTCCATGACCGTGTCCGAGCCCCAGCGGATGCCCCAGGTCAGCTTGGCGACTTCCTCTTCGATGGAAGAGCCCAGTGCGCTGTTGCCGATGTTGCCGTTGATCTTCACCAGGAAGTTGCGACCGATGATCATCGGCTCAAGCTCGACGTGGTTGATGTTGGCCGGGATGATCGCGCGGCCCCGGGCAATCTCTTCACGTACGAACTCGGCAGTGATTTCTTTCGGAATGCTCGCGCCAAAGCTGTGCCCGGCATGTTGCTGGGTCAGCAGACCTGCGGCGCGGGCTTCCTGGAGCTTCATGTTCTCGCGGATGGCGACGTATTCCATCTCGGCAGTAATGATGCCCTGACGCGCGTAGTGCATCTGGCTGACGTTGGCGCCGGCCTTGGCCCGGCGTGGGTTGCGTACATGAGCAAAGCGCAGCGCGGTGAGTTCGGCATCGCTCAGGCGTTGCTGGCCGAAGTTGGAGCTCAGGCCCGGCAGACGCTCGGTGTCATTGCGCGAGTCGATCCATGGCGAACGCACGTCAGCCAGGCCTTTGCGCACGTCGATGATCACATTGGGGTCGGTGTAGGGGCCGGAGGTGTCATAGACCGTGACCGGGGCGTTAATCTCGCCGCCAAAGTCAGTCGGGGTGACGTCGAGGGTGATTTCGCGCATCGGCACGCGGATGTCCGGGCGCGAGCCCTGAACGTAGATTTTCTGCGAACGGGTAAACGGCTGTACCGATCCGGAATCGACCTGCGCCGACTCACTCAAATGGGCTGCGTTTTTTGCTTTTATACTCATCACGGCTCTCCAGACATCCAGTTGCGGATTTATTGTCGGAGTGACCTGACATGACGGACGGGTGCACCAATGCTGGTGCTGAGTATCGAAAGGAGGCGAAACTGTTCATTATTTGAACAATCGACCCCGGACGGCACTCAAGAGGACTCGCCGGGAGACGAGAAATCTTGTTCCCTACGCAGGCGCTAACCTGATCAGGTTCAACGGGATCCGGTTTAACCGATCTCAGCCTCATAGCAAGGCACCCCGACAAGAACGCTGCCAGTCTATGACGGGGTGCCGTCGCAACGCCAGCCTATTTGCACGGGGCTCGATAAATGGCGCAAATCGACGATTGTTGCCAAAAGCGTCTGGCTCTACACTCCCTAGCCCGGTTTCTCTTCAACCCGAGCTCTAATTACTTTCTTCATGAACAGGGAATGCCTCATGTTGCGCAAACTTTCGTTGGTCGTGGCTGTTTCGTTTGCGTCCAGCGGGTTGACTTGGGCAGCCGAATTGCCAAGGCCAACGCAGACAGGGCTGTTGAGCGTTTATCAGCAGGCAGTGGACAACAACGCCGACCTAGCAGCCTCACGCGCCGATTATGATGCGCGCAAGGAAGCCGTGCCGCAGGCCCGCGCCGGTTTGCTGCCGAACATTTCCGGCAGCGCCCAGAACAGCAGTACCCGGACCAGCATCGATCAGCCCAGAGCCGTGGCCACCCGCAGCGGCAACCTCTACCAGGCCACGCTGAGCCAGCCAATCTTCCGCGCCGACCGCTGGTTCCAGCTGCAGGCTGCCGAAGCGAGCAACGAACAGGCGGCGCTCGAGCTATCGGCTACCGAGCAGAATCTGATCCTGCAATCGGCGCAAAGCTATTTCAGCGTACTGCGTGCACAGGACAATCTGGCCTCGACAAAGGCCGAGGAAGCGGCCTTCAAGCGCCAACTGGATCAGGCCAACGAGCGCTTCGATGTCGGCCTGTCGGACAAGACCGATGTACTGCAGGCGCAGGCCAGCTTTGACACGTCACGCGCCAGCCGACTCATTGCCCAACGCCAGGTCGACGATGCCTTTCAGGCGCTGGTGACGCTGACCAACCGCGAATACAACTCGATCGAAGGCATCGTGCATACCCTGCCGGTGCTGGCACCGACGCCCAATGACGCCAAGGCCTGGGTCGATACCGCCGCGCAGCAGAACCTCAATCTGCTGGCCAGCAACTACGCAGTCAATGCCGCCGAAGAAACCCTGCGTCAACGCAAGGCCGGACACGCGCCGACGCTCGATGCCGTGGCGACCTATCAGCGTGGCGATAACGATGCACTGGGTTTCAGCAACCCCAACTACACTGGCCGCAACTACGGCGGCGATGTCGAGCAGCGCAGCATTGGCGTGCAGTTGAATATCCCGATCTACAGCGGCGGGCTGACCAGCTCACAGGTACGCGAAGCCTATGCGCGCCTTAGCCAGAGCGAGCAACGCCGTGAAAGCCTGCGTCGTCAGGTGGTGGAAAATACGCGCAACCTGCATCGCGCGGTGAATACCGATGTGGAGCAGGTCCAGGCCCGCAAACAATCGATCATTTCCAACCAGAGCGCGCTGGAAGCCACTGAAATCGGTTATCAGGTCGGCACCCGCAACATCGTCGACGTGCTGGATGCGCAACGCCAGCTGTATGCCTCGGTGCGGGACTACAACAACACGCGTTACGACTACATCCTCGACAACCTGCGCCTCAAGCAGGCAGCAGGCACCCTGAACCCGGGCGACCTGCAGGACCTGTCGCGCTACCTGAAGGCCGACTACAACCCGGACAAGGACTTCCTGCCGCCGGACCTGGCGACTGCCGCGCAGAAGAACTTCGAGCGACCTGCAAAGCGCTGACAGGTGACGCAGAGCGTCACGAAATGCATTCCCACGCTGGAGCGTGAGGAACGAGAATCTCAACTATCGTGCCGACGCTCTGCGTCGGCATGCCGTTCCGGACGCTCCGCGTCCTCCCCGACTCAGCGCCTGCTCATCAATCGCCCGATCCCGTCGAGCAGGCGTTGCAGTGCGCCCTGATTGGCTTTCATCACCGCAAGCCCGGCATCGGCCATGTTGCGCGCCTGCTGCGGCTGGTCGAAAAGGCCCTGCACGGCGGCGGCCAGCGCTGCTGCATCGTTGACCTCTTGCAATGCACCGGCCTTGCGCAGCATTGCGGCAATCTCAAGAAAGTTGAACAGGTGCGGACCGCTGAGTACCGGCATGGCCAGTGCTGCAGGCTCCAGCAGGTTGTGCCCGCCGTTGGGCACCAGGCTGCCGCCAACAAAAGCGATGTCAGCCAGCGCATAGAGAAACAGCAATTCCCCCATGGTATCGCCCATCAGCACCGAGACATCCGCCGTGACAGCCTGCGCGGTTGAGCGTCTTACCGTCGCAAAACCCTGTTGCTGACACAACGCATGCACGCTGTCGAAACGTTCGGGGTGGCGCGGCACCAGAATCAGTAGCGCATTGGGGTGACTGGTCAGTAACGTGCGATGAGCCGCCAGCACGCTTTCATCCTCGCCCGCATGCGTGCTGGCCGCGATCCAGACCGGACGCTGCGTGGTCTGCCATTGTTCACGCTGCTGGGCGGCACGCTGCAGAAGTTGCGGGTCGATGCTCAGGTCGAACTTGATCGAGCCGGTCACCGCCACGCACTCGGGGCGTGCGCCCAAATCACGAAAGCGCTGCGCCTCAGCTTCAGTCTGCACCGCGAACCAGGCCATTTCCGCGAGCATCGGTCGCGTCAGCCCGGCAAAGCGCGCGTAACCCCGCGCCGAACGCTCCGACAGCCGGGCATTGGCGAGCACCACGGGAATCCCGCGCAGGGAACACTGATGGATGTGGTTGGGCCACAGCTCGGTTTCCATGATGATCCCCAGCCGTGGCTGTACCTGATCGAGAAAACCCGCGGCCGCCCACGGCAGGTCGTAGGGCAGGTAGCAATGCTGAATCCGCGGCTCGCTGGCGAACAGCGCCTTGATTCGTTCCGAACCTGTGGGCGTCATGCAAGTCACAGTGATCGGCAATTGCGGATATTGCACCAGCAGCGACCGAATCATCGGCGCTGCGGCGATGCTTTCACCCACCGACACCGCATGCACCCAGATACCGCCCCGCTGCATGACCGGCAAGCCGCGGGCGAAGCGCTCGCCGATGCGCTGGCGATACGCCGGGGCCTTGCGCGCACGCAACCACAGACGCAGGGCAACCAGCGGCAGGCCGAGATGGAACAGTACGGTATAAAGAGTTCTATTCATGGGCGCGGAGTTTATCAGCCCGCCATCACAAGTCGCTAGAATGCGCAGCCTGACGAAAAGGAATGCACCATGAACGCTTATTACCTGTTGGCTATCGCCGTTTGCGCGGAAGTCATCGCCACCACGTCCATGAAAGCGGTGAAGGGATTCAGCACCCCGCTGCCCCTGGTGCTGCTGATTACCGGCTATGCGATCGCGTTCTGGATGCTGATTCTGGTGATGCGCACAATCCCGGTGGGCATCACTTACGCCATCTGGTCGGGCATGGGCATCGTCATGGTGAGCATCGCGGCGTTCTTCATCTACGGCCAGAAACTCGACCTGCCCGCGCTGCTGGGCATGGGCATGATCGTGGCAGGCGTGGCAGTCATTCAGCTGTTCTCGAAAACCGCCGGGCATTGAAAACCCGATCCTTTATAATGCTGGTACTTTTCGCTCACTGAGGTGCTCATGCCATCGGTTATTTCCACTGACGTGCTGATTGTCGGGGCTGGCGTTGCCGGTCTCTGGCTCAATGCCCGGTTGCGTTGTCAAGGGTTCTCGACAGTGCTGGTAGAAAGCGCCAGCCTGGGTGGCGGGCAAAGCCTCAAGTCTCAGGGGATCATCCATGGCGGCGCCAAGTACGCGCTGCACGGCGCGCTGTCGGGTGCCTCCGAAGCCATTGCCGACATGCCGCGCCGCTGGCGTGAGGCCCTCGATGGCAAGGGCGAGCTGGACCTGTCCAGTGTACGCCTGCTGTCCGAGGCCCATTACCTGTGGTCGCCAGGCACCATCGCCGGCAACCTCACCAGTTTCTTCGCCAGCAAGGCCGTGCGCGGCCGTGTGGATCAGGTCAAGGGCGAGCAACTGCCGCCAGCCCTGCAAAACCCCAAATTCAAAGGCAAGGTCTATCGACTGGCCGAGCTGGTGGTCGATGTACCCAGTCTGATCGGGCGGCTTGCCGAGCTGGCCGGTGACAGCCTGCTGGCCGGTCAGCACATCGAGCCGCTCTTCGAGGGCGATGAGCTGATCGGTCTGCGCGTCGATGGTCGCGATATCCATGCGCAGCGCATCGTGCTCAGTGCCGGTGGCGGTAATGCCGATCTGCTGAACGCACTGGGCGTGTCGCAACCGCAGATGCAGCGCCGTCCGTTGCACATGGTGCTGGTCAAGGGGCCGACCTTGAAGCCACTGTACGCTCATTGCCTGGGTGGCGGCCCCAAGCCACGCATTACCGTGACCACGCACCCGGCAGCAGATGGCCAGTGGGTGTGGTATCTGGGCGGCGATCTGGCCGAAGCCGACGGCGTTGCCCGCCAACCGGACGCGCAGATCGCCGTCGCACGCAAAGAGCTTGAGGCGCTGCTGCCGTGGGTCGACCTGAGTCAGGCGCAGTGGGCGACCCTGCGTGTTGATCGTGCCGAGCCGGCTCAATCAGGGCTGGTGCGCCCGGACAACGCCTTCCTCGACAGCCAGCAACGCCTGATGATCGGCTGGCCGACCAAGCTGGCGCTGGCACCGGACTTCGCCGACCGGGTCCTGTCGCAGCTGTCCAGAGACGGCATCCACCCGACCCCGCAAGCTGCGCTGAGCGATGTGCCACGGCCTCCGATGGCCATACCTGTCTGGGATGAACTGCTGCCATGAGCCTGAAAACCCTGCACGATCTGCATCGCCCGCTGGGCAGTACCGGCCTGAACGTATCGCCGCTGGGGCTGGGCACCGTCAAACTGGGGCGCGACCAGGGCGTCAAATACCCCAGCGGCTTCAAGATTCCCGATGACCAGCAGGCGCAGATGCTGCTGCGCATGGCCCGCGACATGGGCATCAACCTGATCGACACGGCACCCGCCTACGGTACCAGCGAAGAGCGCCTGGGGCCGCTGCTGCGCGGTCAGCGCCAGGACTGGGTAATCGTCAGCAAGGTTGGCGAGGAGTTCGTCAACGGCCAGTCGAGCCATGACTTCAGCGCCGCCCATACACGCACATCGGTCGAGCGCAGCCTGAAACGTCTTGAAACTGACTTTCTCGATCTGGTTCTGGTGCATTCGGACGGCAACGATCTGGCGATCCTCAACGACGCCGGGGTATATCAAACGCTCGCCGACCTCAAGCGCGAAGGCAAGATTCGCGGCTTCGGCTTTTCCGGCAAGACCGTCGAAGGCGGCCTGCTGGCGCTGCGTGAGGGTGACTGCGCAATGGTCACTTACAACCTCAACGAGCAGGATGAAAAACCGGTACTGGATTACGCGCAGGCTCATGGCAAAGGCATTCTGGTCAAGAAAGCACTGGCCAGTGGTCATGTCTGCCTGACACCCGGCATGGACCCGGTCCACGCCAGTTTCCAGCTACTGTTTGAACATCCGGCGGTTGCCAGTGCTATTGTCGGCACCATCAACCCGTTGCACCTGGCACACAACGTTGCAACTGCCGCTGCCGTGATTTGCCGTCAAGCCTGATTGAGGCGGCCGACCCCAACGCAAGAAGGAGCCGTTATGCCGCGAACACTGATCCGGAAGAATCCCAGCAACTTCAAGACCCTGCCGCTGTTTGTCGAGGCCACTGCGGAAAGCCTGAGCTACCAGAGCGTCGGCATGCCGATGAACTTCGCGCAGACCTTGCAGCGGCGGCGCAAGATCGACGTGCCGGACACCGAACACTTCGCCACCGAACTGGCCAATCTGGGGGTGTCCGTTCGCCTGACCGTCAATTGGCAGAACCGCGATTACTGGGTGCTGGTTCGCCAACGTCGTCAGGACCGCGGCGACGTCGTGCTCAAGCTGATCTCGGGTTACGTCCCGGCCCATGAGCTGACACTGCCGCTGCACACCGCGATTCAGGAAGTGGCCGAAGAGTGCCTGATCGAAACACCGCAGGGTTGGCTCAGCGGGCTGTTCAAGGAGACCTGGCTGCCTGCGCCCTATGCCGCCGCGCTGCATTATCGCGAGGCCATGCCCTTTCGCCTGAGCCCCCTCTCCGGCGCCGCGAGACCGGTGCGAACCGGCAGCCTGACCCTGCTGGAACGTCCACGGGCCTATGTGCATCTGCCCACAGCGTCCTTGCAGCTGATTTACGACATGCGCCTGGAAATCCCCAAGGAAGCGCGCCCGGTCAGCCTTTTCCATGTCGACGAAGCCCTGGAAAACGATCAACTGGTCGCCCGCCTCAACCGCAGCAAACCTGACCTGTACCTGATGCCGCTGGAGAATGGCGCGCCTCTGCCTGAGCTGTATACGCTCAAGCGCGACAAGCTGATTCCGGCCGGTACAAGAGGGCTGTACCTGGCCGAGAGTTTCGCCGCGCAGGATGGCTGGGTGGTGCGTGAAGAGCGGATTCGCTGGAAAGACTGGCTGCGTCAGCAGGGCATGGCCCCACCAGCGAAGAAGTCAGGGCTGAAACGCCTGACCGGCAAGGCGCGAGAGCTGTTGCACTCCATTAGTGGCAAGCTGTAAGCCTCAAGCCTCAAGCCTCAAGCCTCAAGCCTCAAGCCTCAAGCCTCAAGCCTCAAGCCTTTTGATTTGATCTGCTTTGGCTTGTAGCTTGCAGCTAACCCCTACCCCTGCCCTCGAATCTTCTCGACAATGGCGGTGGTAGAGCTGTTTTCCACCAGCCCCAGCACACGCACTTCGCCGCCGTACGCCTGAACGATATCGGCACCGACCACCTGATCGACACCATAATCACCGCCCTTGACCAGCACGTCGGGCTTGACGTGGGTCAGCAGGTTTTCAGGGGTTCCTTCCGGGAAGCTGATGACCCAGTCCACTGCCCCCAGACCTGCCAGCACCGCCATGCGCCGCTCAACGCTGTTGATCGGTCGGCCTGGCCCTTTCAGGCGGCTGACGGACGCATCGTCGTTGACGGCAACGATCAGGCGATCACCCAGGGCGCGCGCCTGCTCCAGGTAGGTCACATGACCGGCGTGGAGAATGTCGAAGCAGCCGTTGGTGAAAACGATCCTTTCCTTGTGCGCGCGTGCGTCATCGACCGCCAGCAGCAGTTGCTCCAGGCCCAGTACACCGCGCTCGGAGCCCTCTTCACGCTGAATGGCCCGGCGCAATTCAGGGGCACTGATGGCCGCGGTACCCAGCTTGCCGACCACAATGCCCGCCGCCAGGTTGGCCAGAGCCACCGCATGCGGCAACTCTTCGCCGGCAGCAATCGCTGCCGCCAGGGTAGAGATCACCGTATCACCAGCACCGGTCACATCGAACACTTCGCGGGCACGGGCCGGCAGATGCAGCGCCTGCTGATCAGGACGCAGCAGGGTCATGCCATGTTCGCCACGGGTCACCAGCAGCGCGCCGAGATCGAGCTCCTGCATCAACTGCGCACCCTTGGTGACCAGTTGTGCCTCATCGACACAATGGCCGACGATGGCCTCGAATTCGCTGAGGTTCGGCGTGATCAGGCTGGCACCGCGATAGATCGCGAAGTCCTTGCCCTTGGGGTCGGCCAGCACCGGAATGCCGCGCTTGCGGGCGGCCTGAATCAGCGCCTGATGGTTTTTCAGGGCGCCCTTGCCGTAATCCGACAGGACCAGCACCTTGATGCCATCCAGCAGGCTGTAGACCTCTGCGCTCAGGGCCAGCGGGTCAGTCCTGAACGGTTCTTCGAAATCGATACGCAACAATTGCTGGTGGCGACTCATGACACGCAGTTTGACGATGGTCGGCTGATCGGCGATGCGCTGAAAGCGCGCCAGCACACCAGCAGCCTTGAGGCTGTTGGTCAGACTCTCGGCAGCTTCGTCATCCCCCGTCACACCGACCAGCGAAGCCGGTGCGCCCAGCGCAGCGATGTTCAAGGCCACGTTGGCAGCGCCACCCGGACGGTCCTCGATCTGATCGACCTTGACCACAGGTACTGGCGCTTCAGGGGAAATACGCGAGGTACCACCATGCCAGTATCTGTCGAGCATGACATCGCCCACCACCAGGACAGGGGCCTGATCAAAGCGCGGCATGGATAGCTTCATGGAACAACCCGTACTTGAAAAATGGACAGGGGCGGAATCTTAGCACAGGGGTTTGCAACCGACAGGCTGTTGAATCACACCGCTGAAAGGCAGGCGGGCTGTGTCAGCCCGCCTGATAATGAGGTCAAACCGCGCCGGCAGGCGCTGGCTCGTCCAGCCCCATGGCATGCAGGCGGGCGTAATAGCCGTTCTGCGCCAGCAGCTCCGAGTGCGTACCGCGTTCGACGATCTGCCCGGCGTCCATGACCAGAATCAGGTCGGCCTTCTCGATGGTCGAAAGGCGGTGGGCGATGACCAGCGTGGTACGGCCCTTCATGACGTGGTCCAGCGCCGCCTGAATGTGCCGCTCGGACTCGGTGTCCAGCGCCGAGGTGGCTTCGTCGAGAATCAGCAACGGGGCGTTCTTGAGCAGCGCGCGGGCAATGGCCAGACGCTGGCGTTGACCGCCTGACAGCAGCACACCGTTTTCGCCCACCTGGGTATCGAAACCCTGCGGCAACTGGTCGATGAACTCCTTGGCGTACGCATCAGCGGCGGCCGCTTCGATGTCGGCACGCGGCGCACCGGCCAGATCGCCGTAGGCAATGTTGTTGGCAATCGTGTCGTTGAACAGCGTGACGTTCTGATTGACCTGAGCGATGTGCCTGCGCAGGTTACGCAAGCGATAATCGTTGATCTCGACGCCATCGAGCAGGATGTTGCCCATGTCGTGCCCGTAGAAACGCGGAATCAGGTTGGCCAGGGTCGACTTGCCGCTGCCGGAGCGTCCTACCAGGGCAATCATCTGTCCCGGCGCGGCGGAGAAACTGATGTCGTTCAACACCTGACGCGCCGTCTGCGGGTAGAAGAAGCTGAGGTTCTTCACCTCGAGGTGGCCGGTCACGCGCTCACGCTCGATGGTGCCGGTGTCGACTTCCTCTTCCACATCCAGCTGTTCGAAGATGCTTTCGGCACCGGCGACGCCTTTCTGGATCGTGGAGCTGACTTCCGACAGCTGACGAATCGGCTTGGGCAGCAGGCCCGCAGCGGTGATATAGGCGACCAGATCACCCGCAGTCGCTTCACCACGCAGGAACAGCACGAGGAACATCAGCACCGCCATGGCGCTGTAGATCACCAGTTGCAGCATCGGCGTGTAGATGGCGCCGGTCTTGGTCATGCGCAGCTGCTTTTTGGTGTTGCTGTTGCTGGCCTGGGCAAAGCGCGCCTGCTCGTAGGACTCGCCACCGAAGCTGCGGACTACGCGATAGCCCTGAATGGTTTCCGAGGCAACATGCGTGACATCGCCCATCGCCACCTGGATCTTCTTGCTCTGCTTGCGGAATTTCTTGCTCGCGGTGCCGACCATGACGGCAATCAACGGCAAAATCGCGAGCATCACCAGCGTCAGCTTCCAGTTCATCATCAGCAGATAGATGAACAGGAACACCACGGTCAGGCCTTCGCGAATCACCACCTTGATGGCATCGGTGGCTGCACCGGTCACCATCGTGACGTTGAAGGTGATGCGCGAGATCAGATGGCCGGAATTGGTCGTATCGAAGTAGCGATTGGGCAACACCAGCAGCTTGTTGAACAGCTCTACGCGCAGGTCATGCACCAGCCCGAGGGAAACCTTTGCCAGGAAATAGTTGCCCAGAAACGAGCCCAGCCCCTGCCATGCGGCGATCAGCACGATCAGCAGCGGCACGGCCTGCAACAGCTGCAACTCGCGCAGATAAGGAACATTGGGAAACAGCACCGCTTCAGGATTGGTCAGGCCATCGACGAAATATTTCAGGATGCCGGCGAGCATCGGCTGGGTCGAGGCGAAAATCACGAAACCAATGATGCTGAGCAGGAAAATGCCCACATACGGACGCACATAAGACAACAGGCGGAAATAGATTTTCACGCTGGAGGTTGCGGACGATTCGGAGGTTGTCATGAGAATCCGTCGTGTTAAAAAGAGGCCGAATTGTATCACAGCGGTTTTCGCGGCTGCCTGCTGCGGTAACATAGGCGGCTCGTCCATTACCAAGGGCGTAAAAACCGGAGTATCGATGCAAGCGCTTGACCACGCCCATTACCTTGAACAGGTTCAAGGTGCCGAAGTACTTGAAGCCGACGGCACGGGCGACAAGGTACTCCGCCTGCGTGACGGCTCCATGCTGAAACTGTTTCGGCGCAAACGCCTTGTCAGCTCAGCAGCCTGGTACCCCTACGCGCAGCGCTTCGCAGACAACTGTGAAACGCTGGCCAAACGCGACATTCCCTGCCCGCGCATACGCTCGGTCAGCCGCATCGCCGAGATCGAGCGCGATGCCGTGCATTATGATCCGCTGGCTGGCTTCACCCTGCGCCAGCTACTGGGCAGTGCGGTGGCCGACGACAAGCTGCGCAGGCAACTGGGAAGCTTTATTGCCGGGCTGCACGAAAAAGGCATCTACTTTCGCTCGGCCCATCTTGGCAACGTGATCCTCACGCCCGAAGGCAGCCTCGGCCTGATTGACATCGCCGACATGAAAACCTATCGCCGCGCCTTGCGCAAAAGCCTTCGCTTGCGCAACTTCAAGCACATGCTGCGCTATCAGGAAGACCGTCAATGGCTGCTGGACAACGGCAACCCGGCCTTTCTCGATGGTTACATGAGCGCTCAGTCCCTCTGCGACACCTCTGAACTGGCCCAGGCTGTTCAATAACCTGCCCCATGAAAAATGGCCGCTTTCGAAGCGGCCATTTTTTTGAGGCTATTGCTGCTGCCTGAGCCGATGCGTCTGCACCACTCGCCCCAACACCATGGACGCCGGTAACAGCACCAGTACCCAGAGCTCGTCTGGATTGCCGACCAACTGGGCTCCGTCGAAGTTAAGCATGACCAACGCGCACACAAGATAAAGACCCCAGGCATCGCCATTGCGCACGGAGTCCCACAGCGTTATCGCCATCACGACCAGAAACATCACCAGCGAAGCGGCGCCGGTGTACAGCCCCAGCGACACGAAAATATTGTGCGGGTGCTGGATCGGTATGCCGCCCGTCAGGGTCTGGGTGGTGTAGAAATCCACACCGCAGCCCAGCATCCAGCCACAGCGACGCCATTCACCGGTCATGATTTCAAACAGCTCGATGCGATAGGAATCACCTCTGACCATCAGCAGGGCGACCCACTGTTCATCCTTGACGAACCAGAAGGCGGCTGCCGCCACGACGCCCAGCGCCAGCAAGACCACTGTCGTGCGCAGCGGGAAACGGTAGAGCGCATAGGCGGTGCAGACAGCAAACAGAACGGCGCAACCCACCAGCGCAGTACGTGTCTGCACGATAAAGGCGGTTATCACCAGCGTGACAAGAACGGCGCAGACGGCCTCGACCCAGCGACGCTCTTTTGCCCACAACGGCATGGCCAACGCAAGGCTGCAGACCAGCCAGGCACTGGCGTAGATCACGTTCTCCATTCGCCCAGGCAGAATCGCCACACGCTGGCCGAACTCGAACTGCCCGGTCACCCAGCTGTGAATACTGCTCAGCAGAATGTACAGGCACAGCGCCCAGAACATGCTGCGCACGAAGACCCCGCGCCTGAAGAAGCCGTTGTCGGTAATCCCGGCGACGACAAAGACAAACAGGCTGACGTAGATGATGTGCTTGTAATACTGGAACTCCTGCGCCTGTAGCGCGGGGACCAGAAAGCAGGCCATGAACACCGCCCAGGCAATGCCCAGAGGCTTGGCAAACACGCCAGCGCCGCGGTACTTGATCAAGAAGAACAAGCCCGGCAGCGCCGTGAATGCATAAAACAGATTGTTGGTGATCTTGGCTGAGGGGTTGAGGATGAAACTCAGCAGGAAGATGACGATGGCAGCCGTAAAATACTGCTGTACTTTGCTGCCGGGCATTCTTATCGGGTCAACTGACATTATTAAGCAACCAACCTGCTACTAGGCCAGCGAGCACAGCGACGATCAGCTTGACGCGATCCCGACGTTTGCGACGCTGTTTGTCAAGCCGCTCCTGCGGCAACTCCACGTGCTCACCAAACCCGGTGTGCAACACGGCATCATTTTCCAGAATCAGAGCGTAACGGTTTTGCGCAGCGAATAATTGTGAAAGTTTCTTCTCACCACCGTGCCCGGCATAAGGCGCATGCTGCAGGTAATCAGCCAGGCGGCGCAGCCCCGGATTGAAGGAAAACCCCTGCCATTCAGGCTTGTGCGAGCCCAGCTTGTAAAACGCAATACCCTCGACCACTTCACGCTCGTTGAGGTAAACGTAAGGGCTGTGGATACGCAGATCGTGATTGTAGCTGCGCAACCAGACCTGTAAGGCTTGCGGATCGTGTTTCAGCAGCGTCATCGACTCTTCGATGAAGTGCGGACGGTAGAAATCCCAATCGTCTTCGCAATGGAACACCCAGGACGTTTCGATCAGCGAATAGGCCGCGTCGACAGAGCGCATCTGCCCCAGCTTGGGGTTGTTGATGATGAAACGCGTATGCGGGTGCCAGTGCTCGGGAACGCAGGCCTGAACCCGGTCATCGCCGGAGTCTTCGGTAATCAGCACATGGCGTATGGGCGCAGTGTTGAAATGGTCGAACGTTTCCAGGGTGCGCTTCAACAGGTCGAATCGACCACAGCTGGTGACCACCAGCGTAATGTCGCTGTTTTCGCTGAATACCATCATTCGTTCCCAATCATTGAATATTCATAATTCCCTACCATCCCAATCGTGACCGCAGACGATCGATCCAGCTCGCCGCCGGCATGCTGCGCAGTGGCGCATGCATGGCTTCCACGATGGCTTTTCCGAGGGCATGGAATGTAAAGCGTTCCTCGACCAAAGTCTGCCCATTACAAGATATTTCGCCGGCCAGTGTGACGTTATCGCGCAATTTCGCCAGTTTTTCGCGAAGTTCGGGAATGTCGCGATAGAGCACGATGTTGTGCATGTCGACAAAGCCCAGCGCGCGGTTTTCTTCAGCGCCCTGATCGAAGGCAAGCAGCACGCAGCCGCACGCCATGGCCTCGAAATTCTTGATCATGTACTCGCCCATGCCCACGTCGGCACTGACGAAAAAACGGATGCGGTTCAGGGTGTCGCAATACTCTTCGCCGGACTTGGTCCGCGTGACGAGCAGATTCTCGACCTGGCCCAACTCATCCAGCAACGCCTTGCGACCGCTGTAGGCCACGCTGTTGGTGCTGCCCACGAAAGCCAGTTCGATGTCACGCTCGCGTGCCTGCAACTGCAGCAGGCTCTGGTCATAGCCCTTGGGCACGAACACCGCATCGAAGCCTTCCTGGCGCAGCCGTTCGCTGACCATGAACCCCGAGCAGATCACTCGCGCCCAAGGCAGCTTGCGATAGTGCGCGCTGAACTTGCCGGTGTATTTGCACGGAATGTAGTTCTGGTAGGCATCGTGTTCGAGGATGACCAGATTGGGAATCGTGCGGATGAAGCCGACCTGACGCACTTCCTGCTTGAAACGCAGGAAAAACACGATCCGGTCATAGCGGCTGACGTCCACCTCACGGCGGAAATAACCACGCAGGTTGCGTTGCTCCGCAGAGCTCAGCCAGCGCACTTCGCATTCACAATGTGCAGCGATGCCGTCATAGAGACGGTCCAGAATCGCACGCTGCTCTTTCTGGACCAGCAGTAGAACTTTCATGGTTTTCCTTGCAGTACTGCGCCTGCTGAATCAGAGATCACGGCTGCACCAGAACAACTCGTGTCGTCGCACCGCCTTGCGGAAGAATTCGTTTTCGCCCTCGGCCGGCCAGTGGCGACCGGCCAGAACCCGCTGCAGCGCACGGCGCACACGGCGCTTGAACGGCATCGGCGGCAGCAGGTCATGCATCATCCCCAGCGCCATCGCCTTGTCGCGTTGCGCGGCGACCGACAATTGAAGGCTGTACGGCACCAGCGCCAGCGCGGCATCGAATACCGGCGGCAGGCTGATGCCGCTGTAGGCATCGCCCATCGGCCAGCGGTCGTTGTCGTGCAGGTGATTGGCATAACCGAGCACCACGTCCGGCTGCCATTCGAGCCCGAGCAGCGCTTCACGCACCGCAGCCTGGGCGCAGATGTGATCGGGATGGGGGTCGATGGCAGGGTGCGGCATCACCACAACCTGCGGCCGGGCCTTGAGAATCAGCGCGCGCAGGTCGGCGAGCAGGTTGTTCCAGGTCGGCTGGCCGTTGTCGCCGGGCAATGGCAGGGTATTGAACTGACGGAACAGGCGGGTATCGGTCAGATCCGCCTCACGCGAACCAATCGGCGTATCCGGCGCGGCCTGCATGGCAGGCAGTTGCAGGCAGAAATAGCCCAATTGAACACACTGCGACTCGGGCACCCCGCCCCAGCGCGCCACCGCGATACTGTCCCAAGCCCGCAAGCGGCCTTTCATGCGCGCAGCCTCGGCGCGCTCCATGCCCATCTGCTGATAATGCTCGGCCTCGATCTCACCGGCGGTCAGTGTGATGATCCACGCTTCCTCGGCCTGGCTGTAAAGCCCGAAAGCGGCCAGCTCGGCATCGTCGGCGTGCGGTGCGATGACCATGACACGCTGTTTTCGCGCATCCGGCTGACGAAACAGCCAGAGCCGCGGCGTGCCGGCCAGACGGCAGCAACGCCCGCGCAGTTTCAGCACACCTGCGGCCAGCGGCTCGCCCAGCCCGGTGAGGTTCAGATAGCGCACGCCGCAGACGCCACGCTCGAATGCCTGCTGGTCGTTCAGGCCCTGGCCTTGCAGCTCGACCACAGGGTCGAGAAAACGCCCGAGCCAGGTACTTTTGACCGTCAGCGCCAGTATCAGCGTCTCGTCGCCGTTCAGTTGCACAGCGGGGTCGATCAGCAACGTGCCGCCGTCCAGGCGTACACCCGGCACTTCGCTTTCGGCAGCAAAGGTGTACTGATAGTCGTCAGACGGCGAATAGAACAGATGATCAGCGAACCAGGCCTCATGAGCGACCCAGGCACACACGGCCAGCAGCGGGGCCAGCCACCAAGCCACCAGCACGCCCACCGCGATCAACAGGAGCAGCCCACCCAGCAACGCCAGCCGCTTGTTACGGCGATGGCGTTTGAGCAATTGCTGCTTGCGACTCAAATCTGGAACACCGGAACGGGGTTGCACCATCGGTCCTTGTACTCGCGGTCGGCACGACCGAAGGAAAAACGCAGTGATTTGCCCTGCGCGCGGGCGTTCTCCCAGGCGGACTGGGTATTGACAAAGCTGAGCACGCTGCCCGGACTGAAATCACGGGTTTGGGGATCGACACCGCCGTTGACGTACTCGATGCTGACCCACTGCGGCGCTTCGACGCGATACACCAGTTGAATGGCAATCGGCGCATCGTTGAGAAACACCACCGAACCGATCAGCAGCTCGCGCAACAGCTCAATGACCTCGGCCTTGTGCCGGGCACCGGTCGCCTCGAAGCCCCAGCGCCGCTGAAACAGATCGCAGTACATACTTGCCAGCTCCGCGCTACTGAACTCGCTGACAGGCCTTACCGTCCCGCCGGCCTCCTCCAGCAAGCGAAGCTCACGACGCTGGTTGTAACGAAATTTCTTGGACAGCTCTTCAGGCGTACGCGCCATCGCCAGGGATTCGATCTGTGGCTTGAAGGTACTGATGCGGGCTTCGTTGAGCGCAGACACATAGCGGGCCCGATGCCGGACCGGCACCTCGATATCGTTGGCCACCGGCAGAATCAGCTCGGCATTACCCAGGTCGAACAACCCTTTCTTGCCGTGGCGCTTGAGCTCGTCCTTGGACAGCGCCAGCGAGCGGCCCCAGGTGGCAATCGCCGCCTTCACTTCACCCCCCTGCTCCCAGGCCAGGTAACGCACAGCGATGCCGGAAAAGGCCGACAGGCGCGCGACCACCAGCGGATGAGTGGCGACGCTGCCGCCAAACCGCTGCCAGGCCTGCTCGTAGGCAGCCGCATCGATCTGCACCCAGCCACGCTCGCGCCAGCCCTTGAATCGATTGAGCATCAGGCCCCCGCTGTCAGGCTGGAGACTTGCGGCAGACGCCAGAAGACATTACGCACAGCGTGATCGGAAAAACGTTCGCGCAAGCGCAACAGCATGCGCTCGGCACAATCCTGACGTTGTTCGGCATCGAGGCCGGCCATATGCACCAAGCCGTGTGCCAGGCTGTGCACATCACCGAGCGGGAACAGCAGGCCAACGTCTTCGACCACTTCCTTCGCGCCGCCGCATGAGGTTGCAACC
Source organism: Pseudomonas sp. PvP100 (assembly GCF_017833055.1). Lineage (NCBI taxonomy): Bacteria > Pseudomonadati > Pseudomonadota > Gammaproteobacteria > Pseudomonadales > Pseudomonadaceae > Pseudomonas > Pseudomonas sp. PvP100. Next base: position 5,150,450 of record NZ_JAFIBO010000001.1, on the reverse strand, counting down.
AACGGGACACCGGCGACCATCGCTTCCAGCAGGACCATGCCGAACGGTTCGTGGTCCGAGCTCAAGGCGAACACGTCGAAGGCCTTGAAGTAGCGGCGCGCGTCAGGCACCTGGCCGAGGAACAGCACCTGCGGGCCGATGCCCAGCTCCAGCGCCAGTGCCTTGAGGTCTTCTTCCAGGCGACCCTTGCCGAGAATCACCAGTTGGCTGTTCTCGGGAAGATCGGGCAGCGCTTCGGCAAAACCGCGCAACAGCGTGGCCTGATCCTTGTCGGGATGCAGGCGACCGACATTGGCGACGATCCAGGCCGACGCCGACAGGCCCAGCTCTGCGCGGGCATCTTCAGCGGAAAACTGGCTGCCCTGCAGTTGCTCGACATCGATCCGGTTGTACAGGGTCTGAATGCGCTCGGCCGGCCACTTGGGCAGGCTGCTGCGCATGTCGTCGCGAACCGCGTCGGAAACACCCAGCAGGCTCAGGCGCTTGCGAAACAGGTTGGCGAACAGCTTGCGACTGCGCCGGTGGTAATCGCCGAACGCATGATGCACACCGATCACCGGCAGCTTCGTTGCCAGCAGGGCGATGTACACCGGCTTGAAGCGGTGCGCGATGCAAAAGCTGAACGAGCGCGTCGCGGCGATCTTGCGCAGGTCGCGGATGGCGCCCAGCTTCAGGCCACGAATGGCACTGGAGCTGTACTCCATGAACAGCACTTCGTCCGAACCGCAGTCAGCCACGACATCCGGATCGGCGGCACCGGTCAGAAACACTGTCGTTACGCGATAGCCCTTGCCGGCGAACAGGCTGGCGTATTGCCGCGCGCAGTCCAGAAACGGCCCGTCATAGCCGTGACAGAACTGCAGTACGTGTCGTTCAACCGAGCGTGTCATAAGCCTCGACGCCCTCTTTGACCACCAGGATGTCTTCCATGATCAGGTACTCGAGGTCCGAGCCGAAGAACATGTTCAGCGCGTCGGTCGGCGAGCAGATCATCGGTTCGCCACGGCGGTTCAGCGAGGTGTTCAGGGACACGCCATTGCCGGTCAGGTTTTCCAGCGCTTTCATCATGTCGTAGTAACGCGGGTTGTATTCGCGCTTGAGCACCTGAGCACGGGAGGTGCCATCTTCATGGACGACTTCCGGAACTCGGGTTTTCCACTCTTCGGCCACTTCGAAGGTGAAGGTCATGAACGGCGCCGGGTGATCGATCTTGATCATCTGCGGGGCGACGGTGTCGAGCATCGACGGGCAGAAAGGCCTCCAGCGCTCGCGGAACTTGATCTGATGGTTGATGCGGTCGGCCACGCCGGTGACGCTCGGGCAACCGATGATGGAACGACCGCCCAGCGCGCGCGGACCGAACTCCATGCGCCCCTGGAACCAGGCAACCGGGTTGCCCTTGACCATGATCTCGGCAATCCGCTCCGGCGTGTTGTCGATCTGGCGCCAGACCGGCTTGCTCGGGTGACGGGCACAGGCCGCGATCACGTCTTCGTTGCTGTACGCAGGGCCGAGGTAGACGTGTTCCATCTTCTCGACCGGCACACCGCGGGCGTGCGAAACATAGGCCGCAGCACCCACCGCCGTACCCGCATCGCCGGACGCAGGCTGCACGAACAGTTCCTTGACTTCAGGACGGGCGATGATGCGCTGGTTCAGCTTGACGTTCAGCGCACAGCCACCGGCAAAAGCGATCTTGCCGGTCTCCTTGAGGATGTCACCCAGGTAGTGATCCATCATCTGCAGCGCGAGCTTTTCGAAGAGCGCCTGCATGCTCGCCGCGTAGTGAATATAGGGTTCGTCGGCCACGTCGCCAACGCGTTTCGGGCCGAGCCATTCGATCAGCTTAGGCGAGAAGTAGAAGCCCTTGCCGTTCTCTTTGTAGCGACGCAGGCCGATGACGTTGGCCAGCTCGGTATTGATGACCAGCTCGCCATTCTCGAAGGTCGCCAGACGCGAAAAGTCATACTTGCTGGCATCGCCGTACGGCGCCATGCCCATGACTTTGAATTCGCCGTCGAGCATCTCGAAACCGAGGAACTCGGTAATCGCGCCGTACAGGCCGCCCAGCGAGTCCGGATCGAAGAATTCCTTGATCTTGTGGATCTTGCCGTTTTCGCCATAGCCGAAGAAGGTCGTGGCGTACTCACCCTTGCCGTCGATGCCCATGATCGCGGTTTTCTCGGTGAAACCGGAGCAGTGGTAGGCGCTGGAAGCGTGGGCCAGGTGGTGCTCGACCGGCTCGATCTTGATCTTCTTCGGATCGAAGCCCAGTTGTTCGAGGCACCAGACAATCTTGTTGCGGTAGCGCTTGTAACGGCGGTTGCCCATCAACAGCGCATCGAGGGCGCGATCCGGCGCGTACCAGTAACGCTTGGCGTAATGCCAGCGGGCCTTGCCGAACAGGCTGATCGGGGCGAACGGAATCGCGACCACGTCGACGTCCGACGGCTTGATGCCTGCCTGTTCCAGACAGAACTTCGCCGACTCGTAGGGCATGCGGTTCTTTGCGTGCTTGTCACGAACGAAGCGCTCTTCTTCGGCCGCGGCAATCAGCTTGCCGTCGATGTAAAGCGCTGCGGAAGGATCATGGCTAAGGGCGCCGGACAGGCCAAGGATCGTCAATGCCACTAGTGTCTAGCCTCTTTAGTCTGCATGCAGGCGCAGGGCGCCCGAGAAAAGGTGTGCCCCCGCACAGCGGGCTGAGGGCAGCTAAAGGGCGGGATTATAGCGTAATGACCAACGATTGGCTCGACGCGCTGAAATGTCACCCAAGGCGGCCCGCCAGACGGTGTACGAAACGTCTCTTTCGCCACGCAGCATATTTATCTACGGCGTTGCTGCCCGTTGCATCTGATTAATTGAGGCCTTTAGTCACAGCCCCCAAGGCCGTCGATCAAACCTCAGCGCCTGGCGCAATGGAAAGCCTGTCATGACACATACACCACTCTCTCTGGATTTCACCCTTTCAACGCCGAGCCCTGTGCCGATGACGCCCGGCGATACCTGGCCTGACGCGTCCGCAGCGCTGAAAAGGCTCGACGAACTGCGCACCCTTCTGGCCAGGGAGCTAAACGCATTGCCCCAGGCTGGCGAAGCCTTGCTAAGCGCACTCACCGGCGCTGACGTGTCCGAGCGCGAACTGGAAATCTTCAGCCTGTTGCAACAGATCGACGACTACTGGACGGACCCGGGCGAAACCGGCGAAAGCCGTCGCGACCGCCTGGTACCGGCCTTGCAACGGGCCATGCTTGACGAAGCCCGCGTCAGGGTTCATGAGCGCGATCTCGACAGTGGCTACCTGGCCTGTTTGCCCGAGTCACCCGAGCAGGCGCAAGGCCCGGCGCTCGCCTACTCGACGCTGTGGGTGCAACTGCATGATGACGAACAGATTGAAATGGCCGGCGTACTGGTGATTTCCCAGGATCAGGGGCGCACGTTATTGATGCTGCCAGGTCTCGGCATCACCGGTTTTGCCACGCAGGCCATGCTGCTCGAAACACTTGCGCAGTGGCTCAACGCGCCAACGTTGCGCGATACGCTGCTCGGCAACGCGCAACGACAGCATCAGGAGCGGCTGGCCGAGATAGTTCAGGACGCCGACCTGTACCTGGAGCCCTTCACCGCTGCCGACGTGCAACTGCAGCCCGTTACCACGGCACCGTTCAAGCACGCGTTCGACCGGTTGCTGAACAAGCAGCGCAACGACATCCGTTACGCCTGCGAACAGCCGGGCACGGCGGATCGGCTCAAGCGTCAGTCGCTGATCCAGCAGGCCATCGACATGCCTGGCCTGCTGGGCCCCGCCGCCATGCTTGAACTGCGGGAACTGAGCAACAGACAACGTCAATACCAGCGAGACTTGCCCGAATGGATGAAGATCGCCAGCGCGGCTGACCTGCAGACCTATGCCTTGCACCTGCAACGCTACGACGCGGCACATGCTGCGATGCTGAGCATACTGGGCGGCGCAGCTTCCCCGGAGCAGTTTGCCGAAATGCAGTTGCGCACGCGCCTGGCCAATGATCTGGGCGTGGATCTGGACCCGCGGGCCTTGACCATCGACACCCGTCGCACACTGCCAGCGACGAGCGAGACCTACCGCGTGACGCTGCCGCTGACCGAACTGGCGCTCTATGGCCTGCATCCGGGTGACGAGACAGCAGGCTCGGACTTCCTCGACCAGACGCTCATCACCCTTGATGGCCAGCCGCTGGACGCCGCCTACTCGGCCTTGAACCCGGCCTACCTTGCCGCAGTGATTGACCAACTCGACCTGCGCGCGGTGTTTGGCAAGTTTCAACGCGAGGCCTATCAGCAGCAACACAACCAGCAGATGCTGCGCGCACTGGCGCGGACCCGACTGACCACGCTGGGCTGGGCGGCGAAGATGCAGGGGCATATCCAGCCCGAGGATTTTGCCATTGTCGCAGCGCTGACCAGCACGCCAGTGAGTGCGCCTGATCCCACGATGCGCGTGCAGCAGATCAAACTGAACGACCGCAACGTGATGGCCAGATTGCTGGTGTTTCGCAAGCAGGATGCTCAAGGCCAGACGCAACGGCTGATCATGTTCGCCAGCGAGGCGCCCGGACACCAGTATTTCAAGGCTTTCGACACCCAAACCCAACTGCTGCATGAGGTGATTGGCTGGACCGCATCGCCCACAATGACTACCTGGCTGCTCGATCAGGTAGAGGTCACTGCGCGCCCGGAACTGGACGCGCAACTGACGGCCCTCCGCGAGAAACCCCAGCCTGCAAAGGAATTTCTACAGTTCATCGATCACCCTGATTGCGAGACGGCATTGCGCAGTTTTACCGACGAACAGACTCGCATATTGATCTCCGAACAGGCCCGCCATACCCCGGACTGGTACCTGCGCGCCAGCCGCGCCCAGCGCCGGGAATTACTCGCCGTTGAACACGCCATCGAGGGCGCCCTCGGCAACTATCAGGCCCAGCCGCACACCAGGGTTCAGTCGTTCCAGGACTACGTACACCAGCGTGCCAGCCAGCAGATCGGCAAACTGCTGGGTGTCCCTGCCGGCACGGTAGACCCTGACCTGATCGTGATCACCAGCGAGCGCGAAACGCTGACCTACACCGACATGCTGCTCAAAGGCTACAACGACAGCATCGACCCCTTGCGCACGTCAGCAGCCACCGACGCCACGTTCAGCGGCCCGGAGGGTATCGACCTGAGCGCGCTGTCACCCGCAGCTGTTGCAGGCTCGGTGCGTGGCCAGTGGCTGGCGGACGAGTACATTGCGCTGATCAGAAACACCCTGCTGAACAGCGAAAACGATGGCTATGCCTACCGTCGCCAGTACAGCGTAATGATCACCCAACTGCAGATGAAGGCGGCTGCGCTGCGCAGCCTGCTGAAAGGTCATGTCGAGCCTGCGCAGTATGTCTGGCTCAAGCAATCACTGGATAACGCGCACCTGAGCGACTCGGCCTCACGGGAGCGTTTCCCCCTTTACCCCCTGCAAATACACGTGGATAAACCCCTGATCGCCTCGGGACTGACCGATGTCGATCAACTGGTTATCCCCAGCCCGCTGCTGACCCACATCGAAACCGTTCAGGGTTGCCTGATCATTTTGCCGACGCAGATCCGTCACGCCGCGCTGCTCTATACGCCGCAGGCACCTGACGGTATCGAATTCCGTCTGTTCAGCGATTTCGTGAGCTCGCTGGATAGTGAAGGGATGATCGATTACTACAAGGATCGCTGCCGCATCAAGGCGCGCCGGACCCTGTCGTTCTTCCTGCGGGACATGCAGAAAGGCAACGCCAACAAGCCTCCGGCCATCCCCAGGGCATTCATTTCAGACGTTGCCGATACCTGCTTCAACCGGCCGCTGGAGCGCAGGTTGCGCGATGTGGAAGAAACCACCAGCGGCCGCCACGACATGCTGGCCAAGCTGATCTGGGTCAGTGTCGAAATCATTGCCACGGCCCTGACCCTGCCCTTTCCACCGGCAAGCTTTGCGGTGGGCAGTCTGGTTTCATTGCATGACAGCGGGCAGGCACTGGCAGCGCTGAGCGCAGGCGACCGGGAGCGCGCCACGAACTACATGCTGTCGGCACTGTTCAACGGCCTCGGTGCAGGCAGCGATTTGCTGGTGGGTCTGAAAGGACTGGGCGTTTTGCACCAGCTTGAGAACGGCCAGCATTCGACCCCGGTGTTGCGCTCGTTCCAGCGCCAGCCTTCCCTGCCGCGTTACGAGGACCTGTACCCGGTAGAGCTGCAAGAGCAGGTGTTTCTGCTCGGCAAGCCCAACGTCCACGGGCATGCGGCGGTGTTCCAGGCACCTCATGTCGCCTCGGCACCCCCGCTGGCAACCGGTCAGTTTGCTGCGCGCGGGGGCGATGGCGCCTGGCAGCCGCTGCTCCCGCTACCACCAGTCGCACAGCAGGCGCCACCAGGGTTGCGCATCGATCTGGCCGTCGACATTTCGCTGGAGAACCTGCCACGTATCGCCGATGGTCACGCAAAAGGCGTGCATGCAATCAATGGAAAACATTACATCCAGCTGTCAGACCGGGCCTTTGAGGTTCAGTACGACGCATACTGGCGGTGCTGGCAAATCATCGACCCGGCCAATCCGTTCGCCTTCTTCGGCAAGCAGCCCGTTCGCCTGAATGATCAGGGCCAGTGGCTGCTCGTCGAACGGCAGCGCCTGCGCGGCGGTGGGCTGGACACTCCGGGCACTTATCGACCGCTACCAGAGGAAGCCAGCGCAAGCTCAAGCTCGCTGAACACCTTGAGCGACTATGAGATGCCGAGCGGCATGCGCGCGCACCTGGACATCGTTATCAACAAGGAGGTCTTCGATCCGACCGGTGCGGGCCTTGAAGTCTATTTCGAAACGTATTTCACCGAGGTGCGCCAGACCTTTACGGCGCGTCGGGAAAATCTCTATCAGGATGCCCAGGCCTTTTTTGCCCGATTCACGCCGCCACCCAGGCCGCCCCTGCCAACTTATAGTCTGCCCGGCAGCGTCGATACGCTCATCAAACACATCTTCAGTCACAATAACGGGCTGGTGTTCAGCGAAGCCCCGAAATCGGTGGCCAGCAAGCGTCTACTGCTGCTCAACATGCCCTTGCTCGCCGAGCAGCGGGTCGAGGTGCTGTACATCGAGCACCTGCTGACCGACAAACACCTGCGCAAGCTGGCCCGGTATCGCCAACTCGGTAAAAAAAGTCGCTCTGGCTCTCATGAACTCAAGTATTACCTGCAAGAGGCCAATCGCGGCGCCCTGAACAACGCAAGTAGCGAATTCGATTACTACCACCTGATCAAGGCAGCCCACCTCTACGGGATCGAAGTGCGCCCGTTCAGTTCGTCGATCAGCTATCCGTTTCTCGGCCACAGCGTGCTGGCGGCTGCCGATGACCCGACAGCCGCCATGAAAATGAGCAATTTCTTCGGGCACAGGCTCATCAGCCACGATATCGAGCCGGCCTCTGCCAGGCGCTGGGTAGCGCTGCTCGACCAGAAGCTGGCCACGACTCACGATCAGGTGCCCGGCATCGCCGAAATGCAGGGAGCCGTCAGTGTTCACGTCAAGGACATTCCCGCCGGACGTCCGACCCGCATCAGGCAAGGCGCGGGTGGGGCGCATGAACACACACCGACGCGCTGCGACTTCAGCATAGCGTTTGCCGACCCGACGCTGCCCGCCAAGCCACTGCCCCCTGCTACCGCTCTGGATAACCTGTTGATCCGCGAGCTGGGCGATCCGGCCGCGGTTGCCGAGGGTGAGCGCTGGGCGGGCGAGTACGGGTTTGTTCTGGACGAAAACGATACCTGGCTGCGCGTCGACCCCGATGACTGGAGCGTTGACAGGCCGATGACGGCCATTCAGCAATCGCTGACCGATGCCACCTATGAAATGCCGCTGGAGACCAGAGCAACACTGCATAACCTGGCGAACTTCGAAAAGAAGGGCCTTGATATGGAGTATTTTTTTGAAGACATCGAACTCGACACTGTGCGTAACACATTCGACCTGCTGCGCAAGAATCTACAACAGGACGCCGCCCGGATCAGCTCAGCTCAACTGCCGCCTCGCCCGACGTTACCAGCCATCGCACCGCAGACAAGCACTGCCGGACTGCTAGAAACCCTGTATCGCCATGCCGAAGGCCTGGTCATTGGCGAGTCACACGCTTCGGTCGCCAGCAAAAAGCTGATCATCGACAACCTGCCGTTGCTGTCACAGCAGAACGTCAAAACGCTGTACATGGAGCACCTGTTGAGCGACCTGCATCAGGCAGATCTGGATCGTTTCCTCGAAACCGGGCAAATGAGTAAAACCTTGCTGCATGACCTGAAAACCCTGGACCGCGGGCATCATACCGATCCGGACGGCATCTACACCTTCGAGCGGCTGATTATCGGGGCACGGCAGCAGGGTCTGGAAATTCGTGCCATCGATTGCGCAAGCAGTTACCACCTCAAAGGCATTGCCGGGGAACAGTCCATTACCCGCCAGCAAATGATGAATTACTTTGCCTCGCGCACGATCCGCAGGCACCAGGAGGTGGTGGGCTCGCACAAGTGGATCGCGCTGGTCGGTAACAGCCATTCCAATACCTATCAGGGCGTCGTGCCTGGCGTCGCCGAACTGCAAGGCGGGATCGGCCTGCGGGTCGTCGATGTGACACCGGGGCATTCGAGGGGAATAACGCTGGATCCGGGCGAGCTCGTCTCGGGCGGCATAGCGGATGACAAGGTCTACATCAAAGCTGATTATCGGGTGGAGATGGAGGTGCTGCGGTCACAGCCGGTCAGGCTGCCGAGCATCGAAAACCGCCTTTCCAGGCCGGGAATGTTTCTGGTGCAGGAGGGTGAAGGCAATCTGCCAACCATCATTCATCGCGCACGCGACACCTGGATTCACCACACACCGGTGCTGCGCAATGCCGAAGGCAAGCTGTACATCGAACGCCTGCGCTGGCCGCGCATCCACCTCAAACCCTTCGACGACATCGATGCACTGGTGGCAGCACTCGAAGCGATGAACCTTACGCGCATTACCTGATGATACCGATGCTCCGCGTCACACAGAGGACGCGGAGCGTCCGGAGCTGTAAGCCAACGCGGAGCATTGGCACGAGAGTCAGCTGGGCTCAGTCTGTCGCAAGCTTCGGCAAGCGCTGATCCAGCAACTGGTGCAGCGCGCTATGCGTTGGCCAGTTGCGCATGAAACGGGCCCGGTCTCGGGCGTAGGCCGCAGCGAATGACGATTTCGAACTGTGCTGCTGCATGGCGTCCAGGTCGATCATCGCCCAGCGATCGACGTGCCAGAACAGGTTATGCCCCTTGAAGTCGCCATGGCTGATACGCGCCTGGATAAGCTGCGCAAAAAGCCGATCCAGCGCCAGCAGTTCGACCTCTGGCGCATCACCGTTTTCCACATACGGAGCGAAGCGTTCGATGATGTCCGGCCCATTGATGAACTCGGTCACCAGCCAGGCCTTGCTGCGCAAGCCGAGAAAACGCTTTTCCTGCACGGCCAGCGGCTTGGGTGTGGCGATGCCGAGGAACATCAGCCGGTTGCCTTCGCGCCACGAATGCCAGGCCCGGCTGGGGCGCCAGAAGCGCTTGAGCCAATGGCTGAAATTCTTGATGTTGTAGCGCTTGATGACCAGCGGACGACCATTGATCTCAACCCGCCCGACACTCGCCGCGCCACCGGTCTTGTACAGATGGCCCTTGTCGAGCAAGGCATCCGCCTGACTCAGCACCGGCAGCATCGCAGGCTCTTCTTCGCGACGAATGGCGCGGAACACCGAAGCGCTGTCTTCGACACTGAACAGACTGCAGTCGCGCACGGTCTTGCTCATGAAGTCCTTGAGCCGCCAGCTGCGAACCTTGTCGATCTGCTTTTGCAGCGCTTCCATCGGCAAACCATGCTCGGCATTGCTCAACAGGTAATGCACCAACAGCTCTTCAGTAAACGGTTCGAAAGACCTGGGCAACTGGGCAAAGAACACGCCGAGATTTTCCAGCACTTTTTGCCGGGACAACGGCGTACCGGCCTGTTCAGCACGAATGCCGGCACCATCGATCAGGTACAGTTGCCCCTTATGGCGCAGCAGGTTGTCCAGGTGCAGGTCTTCCTGCCACAGGCCTTTTGCGTGCTGCCGGGCAATGGCCGATAGCGCCTCACCGAGCACCGCTTGCTGCTCGTCTGCCAGCGGTGGCAGGTGCTTAACAGCAGTCCAGGCATCACCCAGGCTGGGTGCCTGTTCCAGAAACTCGAACAACAGCCAGCCACCCTCACCGTCCTGCAAACCGTCGGCCAGCAAAAGCGGTGTGGTCAGGCCCTGTTCGGCAAGCAGCCTTACCCCGGCCAGCTCACGCTGAAAGTGTCGGGCCGCCTTGTCGCCCACCAGCAGTTTTGCCAGCACCGTTCGGCCTCGCCAGACACCGGCGCCGACATAGCGCTGCCCCGGCAATACCCGCAGCAGGGTCAGCAATTGCAGTTCAGCCGATCCGGCAGCATCGGCCAGCGTCAGGCTCATCGGCAACTCGGGGGTACGTCCGGCGGTCTTGAGTTCAGACAGGCGCATCAACGGGTCTCTTTATCATCGCGGTGTTGAAGGTATCGTTTGTGAGCGCCGCGCTTGCCCAGGCGCGTACTCCAGGCGTCGACCAGCAGGCTGTTCGGCGTGGCTTGCAGATAAGCCGCCAACAGCTCGCGCCGATCGGCCTCATTCCACATGGGCGCGCGGCGCAGCAGCGGTTCGAGGTCGCGGGCAAGGTCACGCCTGCCGAAGATCACCGGGCGGGTTTTTTCCAGGTCGATCAGTTGCGCCTGATACCCCGTACCGGCTGCCTGAAGAAAAATATGCTTGGGGTAGAAGCAGCCATGCACCTGTCCGGCGCCGTGCAGCGTGCGCGCCAGCTGGCCGCAGGCGTGCAGTATTGCCTGACGCTGAGGAGCGTCCATCTGGTTCCACTGCTGCAACAGTTCGTCAAGATCGGTCCAGCCGTCCAGCGCACGCGTCATCAGGATCGCCCGGCGTTCGCCGTCGACCTTGCGCTCGCCATAGAACACCGCCTGCAATGCCGGGATGCCCAGTTTGCGATAGCGACTGATGTTACGAAACTCGCGCGAGAACGACGGTTCGCCAAACGGGTGATGCAACGTGTGAGTCAGGTAGTTGCTCTGACGCTTGAGGTAAAACCCCTGACCGTCCAGGTCGAGGCGGAACACACTGCTCCAGCCGCCGCGCCCGGTATTGGGCTCATCGACCGCATCGAGTCGGATGTTCCAAAGCGATTCAAAATCAGCCAGGTTGTGACGCGCCAGTAAAGGCTGGTCGGCACTGGCAATAAAAACGCTCATTCACGGCCCTCGAAAAAGCTGACGATATGTCGAATACGTTTTTTGTCGGAGGCGTTCAAACGCGTTCGCTGGCGGTATTGCAGGTAGAAGCGCAGGCGCTGGGTGGCCGATAAGTGATACTTGGCGACCTTGTCCAGGCAGGCCAGATCCTTGGTGATCCGATAGCGCAGCATGAAGCTCCACCAGAATGCACCATTGGGGCAGTCGATGAAAAACAGCTTGCCCTCGTTATCGACCAACAGGTTGCGCCATTTCAAATCGTTATGTGTGAAATGGTTGTCGTGCATGATCCGGGTAAAGGCAGCCAGCTGGCGGCTGAGCGCGTCGACCCAGTGGCGATCGGCCAGTCGCGGATCCTTGCGTTGCGCAAGCGCCGACAAGTCTTCGGTGTTCGGCAAGCCACGTGTGATCAGTGCGCCGCGATCATACGCCGCGCCGTTGCGCTCCAGGCCCCAGGCCACGACTTCTGCGGTGGGGATGCCCCATTTAGCAAAGCGCTTGAGGTTCTGCCATTCGGACTTGACCCTCGGCTTGCCCATGTAGCGACGCAGCCCCTTGCCCGCGCCCACGTAGCGTTTGACATAGTAGTAAACCCCGGCGCGCTCGATGCGGATGACGTCGGACAGCGGATCGCGGGTCAACTGCTGTCCCTGCAAGGCAAATACGGCATCCAGGCTGCCAAATTCCGGTTCCAGGAACGCGTACTCGGGCTCGAGCTTCCAGCCCGCCATCAGAGTGCGTCTCCGTAGCGCACTTTACGCTGATACAACTTGTCGGCTTTTTTATCCAGCCAGGCCAGCAGCGTCGCTTCCTTGAGCAGGATTTCGCGCAACGGCTTCTGGAAATAGCCCTGGAGAAAACGCAGTTTGTCGCGGCGGGTCAGGCCGATGTCCAACGCTGAAAAATACAGCGCGGCCAGGTCCTTGTTGCGCCAGCGTGGCGTGATCGCACGGCGGGTCTGGGCACGGTGCAGGTCGATGACCGAGAGTTTGAAATCGTCAGCGGTCACCGGCTTGTCGGTGTGCAGCAAAAAATGGCAGATGTAGCAGTCGCGATGATTGACGCCTGCGCGGTGCATCATGCCGACCAGGCGGGCGACTTCGGCAATGAAGGCTCTCTTCAGACGCGGCTCGGGCGGCTCGTTGCGCCAGTTGAGGCTGACGTCTTCGAGGCTGGTGGTCGGTGCCAGTTCTTCGGTGACGATGAACGAGTGCTGCGCGGCAGGGTTGCTGCCACGCTCGCCATAGGCCACGGCGGTCATGGTCGGGACGCCGACTTCATGCAGGCGCTCGATGGCGTCCCATTCCTTGCCCGCGCCGAGTACCGGCAGCTTGGCGGTCGCCAGGTTCTTGGCGATCTCGCCCCAGCCAATGCCACGGTGAATCTTGACGAAGTAACCGCGCCCATCGACCTCGGTGCGCAGTGTGCGGCGCCCTTCCAGCTCGCGGTAGACCTCACCGCTCAGGCCTTCGACCTCGACGAACGCATCGTGCCCCGCCCACAGGCTCTTGAACGGCTCAGCAAGGAACAGCTTCATCAATAGTGCTCCGCCAGAATCACATCCGCAGCGTGTTGCGGCATGCTGTAAAGGTCTGCCGTGTCGGCAAAGGTCAGGCCATTGCGCGACCACGCGCTGCGTGCGGCATCGTCCTGAAGCATCTCCGACAGGTAGCGATTGAGCTGCGCCTGCTCGAACGGCTCATCCAGCACCCGCCCGCAATCGGCCTCGGCAATATAGTGAGCGTAACCACAGACCGCGCTGACCAGGACCGGCAAACCGGCAACCAGCGCTTCGAGCAGCACGGTCCCGGTGTTTTCGTTGTAGGCCGGATGAATCAGCAGGTCGGCGCCCAGCAGAAAACGCGGAATATCGCTGCGCCCTTTCATGAAGGTCACCTGATCACCCAGGCCGAGCGCCGAGCTCTGCAGTTGGAATACTTTGGGGTCGTCCTGCCCGATTACAAACAGTCGCGTGCGTTTCTTCAGCCCGGCGGGCAGAGCCGCGAGCGCCTTTAGGCTGCGATCCACGCCCTTGGTCTTGAAACCGGAGCCGATCTGCACCAATAACAGGTCATCGTCGGCAAGGCCGAACTCCTTGCGAAAGCCTGCACGGATCTCAGGTGCATCCGGCGGCGCACGGCGATCCAGGGAAATCCCCGGCGGCAGCAGATGAAAGCGCGACGGCGGGGTGTCGTAATGCTTGATGAACAGCGGCTGCTGCACTTCGGAAATCATCAGCACCTGGGTTTTCGAGTCCTTGGCGAACACTGCGCGCTCGTAGTCGGCAAAGTGGCGATAACGGCCCCACTTGCGATACAGCGGGCTGCGCAGGTTCTGCGCCTTGTCCTCGAAACAGCCGTCGGCGGCGTAATACACATCCAGGCCGGGCATCTTGTTGAAACCGATCAGGCGGTCCACCGGGCGTTTGGCCAGGTCTGCTTCCATCCAGGCGCTGAGCTTTTCGTTGCGCCGATGATTGAAGAACGCCTTGACCGGCGCCACCAGCACCTCGAAACCGGGAGGCACATCGCCTTCCCAGATCAGGGTATAGACGCGGATCTGATGGCCGCGCTGCTGGCACTCCAGCGCGATGCGCATGAAGTCGCGTTGCAGGCCGCCGAACGGGAAGTATTTGTAGAGTACAAAAGCCAGTTGCATCAGCCAGGTTCCTTTGCCAGCAACAGCGCGCCCAATTGGCTCGCTACTCGCTCGGGATTCAAGCGAGTGAAGCACATCGGCCACTCGCGCTTAAGGTCGAACCGGCGCTGATCGTCGGCGCTCGGTTGGTACGTGCATTTCTTTTGCAGGCACGGCGTACAGCCGGGGTAGTCGCTGGCCAGATGCACCTGCGACTTGCCGTAGGCCCCGGTCAGGCCCGGATTGGTCGGGCCGAACAGGGAAATGGTCGGCACATCCAGTGCAGCAGCCAGGTGGCCGATGCCAGTGTCTACCGCGACGCACGCCTGCGCGCTGGCCAGTACCCGCGCAACCCCTGCCAGATTGAGCTTCGGCAGCACGTGCGCACTGCTCAGACCCTCGGCAATACGCTCGGCGCGAGCTTTCTCTGCCGGATTGCCCCACGGCAACTGCACTTGCAGACCGCGCGCTGCCATCAATTCGGCCAGTTGCCGCCAGTACAGCTCGGGCCAGTGCTTGGTGTCCCAGGTCGTGCCATGCAGGAACAGCACGAACGGGGCCTGCAAACTGTCATCCAGGGTCGCCAGTGGCTTGAGACCGTAATCGCCCATGCCGGACGGCTGTGGATAACCAAGCGCCTGAGCGAACAGCTGACGCAGCCGTTCGACCGCATGCTGCCCGCGCGCCACTGGAAAAGCGCGATCATAAAAGCGACTGGCAACCGGCTCGCGTGCCGAATCGCGGTCCAGACCGGCCACCGGCGCATCGACATAGCGTGTCAGCCAGGCACTTTTGAACAGGCCCTGCGCATCGATCACCAGATCATAACGCTGTTCGCGCACCTGCTGTTTGAAGCGCCGCCATTCCCCGGACCTGAAGGTCTGCCAGAGGTGCTTGCGCCAGCGACGAATCGCCACCGGGATGACCCTGTCGACCGCCGGATGCCAGGCGGGAATTTCCGCGAAGCCTTCCTCGACCACCCAGTCGAAGCGAATGCCGGGCAGCGCGCGCGCCGCATCGGTCAGCGCGGGCAAGGCATGGATCACATCACCCAGTGAAGACGTCTTGATCAGCAGTACCCGCAAAATCAGGCAACCTCCACCGGCGTGCTACTCAGACGGCTGAGCGCCTGAATCACGGCGTCCGGCTCAAGCAGACGCATGCAGTTGTAATGGCCGAAACGGCAGGTGCGCTCGAAGCACGGGCTGCACTCGATGCCGAGTCGCACCACCTCGACCTCGTCGGCCAGCGGCGGCGTGAAGCCCGGCGAGGTCGAGCCGTAGACAGCCACCAGCGGACGGTTCAACGCTGCGGCCACGTGCATCAGGCCGGAATCGTTGGACACCACAGCGTCGGCGCACGACAGCAGGTCAATGGCTTCGGCCAGCGAGGTCTCGCCACTGAGGTTGACGGACTCCTCACGCAGGCCGGGAATCAGTTCCTGGCGAATGCTCTCACCGACCGGGTGATCCTTTTTCGAGCCGAACAGCCAGACCTGCCAGCCTTCGCGAATGCTCGCGTCGGCAACCTGTGCGTAATGTTCGGCGGGCCAGCGCTTGGACTCGCCGAACTCCGCGCCGGGGCACAGCGCCAGTACCGGGCGATCCAGCGTGAGGCCGAATTTGCCCAGTGCGGCATCGCGCGTGGTCGGGTCGATGCGCAGGCTCGGTTGCGGGTAAGGACGCGGCAACTCTGCGCCCTTGTCGAAGGCCAGGGCCATGAAACGCTCGATCATCAGCGGGTAACGCTGCTTGTCGAGGGTTCGTACGTCGTTGAGCAGGCCGTAGCGAAACTCCCCGCGCCAACCGGTGCGCTTCGGGATACCGGCAAAAAACGGCACTAGCGCCGATTTCAGCGAATTGGGCAGCAGGATAGCCTGATCGTATTGGCCAGCCAGAGATTTGCCGATCCGGCGACGGGTCGCCAGTTCCAGGGCACCGTGACCCAGCGGAAAACTGAGCGCAGCACGAACCTGCGGCATGCGCTCCAGTATCGGACGGCTCCATTCAGGGGCCAGCACGTCGATTTCGCACTCGGGATGACGCTGTTTCAGACACTGGAACAGCGTTTGTGCCATCACCATGTCACCGACCCAGCTAGGCCCAACGATCAGAATTTTCATGTTCTATCCAAAAACGACCAGAAACGATCAGGGAGGCCGATCAGACTGCGTGACGTTCCCACACAACCTGTCGCCTCCCTGTCATAGCTTTATAGAGTGTTGCAGCGGAATGTGGCGTTGCCGTGAGGCTCAGCTCAACCCCATCTGCGTCCAGATCCGCATCACCTCACGCCGCTGGGCATGAAACTGATCGCCGCTGACCACGCCCGCCTGCTTCTGCAAGGCCTGGCGATGTGCCGCCGAGCGATACGCCTTATAGGCTTCGCGCAGCAGGCCGGCATCCGTATCCGGCAGCAGCCCGGCCTCTTCCAGCCCTTCGAGAATCCGGATGTTGTCGGTGTATTGCAGCAGCGCGGGATGCTCTCTGGACCACGCCAAGGCGGCGTATTGCACCATAAATTCGATATCGACGATACCTCCGGCGTCCTGCTTGAGGTCGAATGGCACCGCCGCCTCGAAGGCATTGGCCGCCCTGCCGGCCGCTGTCGCGCGGGTCCCGAGGTTGTCACGCATCTTGGCGCGCATTTCGCTGACTTCGGCGCGCAGCTTGTCCAGATCGCGTTCGCGCCCCAGCACATCGGCACGGACCTTCTCGAATTGCTTGCCGACATCCCGGCTGCCGGTCATGACCCGCGCACGAACCAGCGCCTGATGCTCCCAGGTCCAGGCTTCATTGGCCTGATAGCGGGCGAAAGCGCCCAGAGAGCTGACCAGCAGGCCAGACGCCCCCGAAGGCCGCAGGCGCATGTCGACGTCATACAGCTGACCGGAGTTGGTTTGTGTGGTCAGCAAATGGATCACCCGCTGCCCCAGCCGGGTGAAGAACTGCGCAGTGTCGATCGGTTTGGCACCGTCGGTCTCAGCCTCAAGATCGCCATCATGAATGAACACCAGATCCAGATCGGAGCCGTGCCCCAGTTCGATGCCGCCGACCTTGCCGTAGCCGACGATCACGAAGCCCGGATCGCACAACGTGCCGTCCGGACGCAAAGGCGTACCGTGGCGGGCCACGCTGTAGCGCCAGGCCAGCGCGAGCACCTGATCGAGAATCGCCTCGGCCAGCCAGGTCAGGTAATCACTGACTTTCATCAACGGCAGGCTGCCGGATATCTCGGACGCCGCGACGCGCAGGCTGTGCGCCAGCTTGAAATGCCGCAGGGCCTCCATCTGTTGCTCGAGATCGTCCTCGGGGATACGAATCAGCCGCTCGCGCAGCTCGGCCGCCAGTTCCGGGGCCAGCGGCGGATTGAACAGGCGCCCCTCGTTAAGCAACTCATCGAGCAGCAACGGGAAACGCGCGATCTGTTCGGCAATCCACGGGCTGGCGGCACACAGGGTCAGCAGCTGTCGCAGCGCGTCGGGGTTTTCCGTGAGCAGCACCAGGTACGCCGAGCGCCGCGCGACGGCCTCGACCAAGGGCAGCACGCGCTCCAATACCAGGTCGGGCTTCTCATGTTCCACCGCCTGAGCCAGCAGACGGGGGATGAATGCGTCCAGCCGCTCACGGCTCAGACGCTGCATCGAACGCAGGTTGGGACTGCTGCGCAGGTTGGCCAGATGTTTCAGCGCCCTCTCGGCATCGACGAAGCCGGCCTGCAACAGTTGGCGACCCGCGGCTTCTTCGTCCTGGGACTCTTCCCACAGCGGCAGCCATTCGCCTCCCACCACCACTTCGTCATCTTCATCTTGCTCGTCGTCCGGATCAGCATCGGGGTCAGCAATGACCTGACGGAAGTGCCAGGCCACACGGCCACGCCAGTACATGAGCCGTTCGTGAAAGGCAGCCCAGTCAGCGAAGCCCATGATCAGCGCAACGCGCGCCTGATCCTGTTCGTTGTCCGGGAGCATCTGCGTCTGACGGTCGGCAATCGCCTGAATGGCGTGCTCGGTATAACGCAGAAACTCGTAGCCCTCACGCAGCTCTTCGGTCACGGCCGAGGGCAGATAACCCTGCCCCTCGAGGGTTTTCAGCACTTTGAACAGCGGCCGCTGCTGCAGACTCAGGTCGCGGCCGCCGTGAATAAGTTGAAAGGCCTGGGCGATGAACTCCACCTCGCGAATGCCGCCGGCACCCAGCTTGATGTTTTCCGCCATGCCCTTGCGCTTCACTTCCTGCTGAATGAGCTGCTTCATGGTGCGCAGCGCTTCGATGGCCGAGAAATCCAGATAGCGGCGATACACGAACGGACGCAGCATCGCCAGCAATTCGGCACCGGCCGCCTGATCGCCCCCGACCACGCGCGCCTTGATCATCGCGTAACGTTCCCAGTCCCGGCCCTGGTCCTGGTAATACTGCTCCAGCGCATTGAAGCTAAGCACCAGCGCCCCGGAAGAACCGTAAGGACGCAGGCGCATGTCGACCCGGAACACGAAACCGTCGACGGTCACCGGGTCGAGCGCCTTGATCAGCCGCTGTCCCAGGCGAATGAAAAATTCCTGATTGTCCAGCGCACGCTTGGTGCCGACGGTTTCGCCGCCCTCCGGGTAGCCGAAGATAAGGTCAATGTCCGAGGACAGGTTCAGTTCGACCGAGCCAAGCTTGCCCATGCCCAGAATGACCATGTGCTGCGGCTTTCCGGAATGACGACCGGTCGGGGTGCCGAACTGCTGGCAATGCCGGGGGTACAACCATTGGTAAGCCAGATCGATCGACGCATCGGCCATGTCCGACAGGTCACGGCAGGTTTCGATGAGATTTGCCTGACGGGTCAGGTCGCGCCAGATAATCCGTACTTGCTGGCGTGCGCGCTGTCGACGTAGATTACGCCCCAGTTCATCCTCGCTGGCGGCGCTCGACAGCGCTTCGGCAAGCTGACCGCGCAATTGGCCGGCAGAGAAGCTACGCTCCAGCTCGCCCGAATCGGCCAGCTGCAGAAGCATCTGCGGATCACGGCAGACTTGTTCGGTTACAAAATCACTGGCGGCGCAGACCCGGTCGAAGGCTGCCTGTCGCGCCTCGGGCCAAGCGTTGAAAGAAGCCAGCGCGTCCTCGGACAGGGCAGTCAGCGCAGCCTGAAACATCTGGCGGGCGCGGCTGATCGATGGCAGTAGAATGGCCGGAAATTCGGCCAGTAAAGGTAGGCTCATGGTCTATCCTTGATCGGCGTGCAGACGCCCGTCCGTCGTTACGGCGAGACGCGTCTGCCAGCACCGCTTGTCGAACAAAGGTTATAAATTGCTGGAAAAATCAAATTAGAAGCATAAAAATCCGCTTTTTACCTGCAAGATATTCAATAGCGATCAACAGTAACGTTTTAAGCTACACGACAACAGGAGCGATTGAGTCGCTTCTCTGTAGTTTTACTACTGGGTCCGATACTCGGAGGGCTGAAATCGTCGTCGATTTGTAGTAAAACTACACGCCGCCGGATCCCACCCTCCGGAAATCCAAGAATTTATGTCGTCTGCCCACAAGGCCAGTCGCAAACTCAGGCAACCGATTCTGGAAGCCTTTCCGCCCTGGAGCAAGCCATGCAAGACCTCGATCCCGTCGAAACCCAGGAATGGCTGGACGCCCTGGAATCGGTTCTCGACAAAGAAGGCGAAGACCGCGCTCACTACCTGATGACCCGTTTGGGCGAGCTGGCCACCCGTAGTGGTTCGCAGCTGCCGTACGCCATCACCACGCCATATCGCAACACCATTCCTGTCACCCACGAAGCACGCATGCCTGGCGACCTGTTCATGGAACGCCGCATTCGCTCGCTGGTGCGCTGGAACGCATTGGCCATGGTTGTCAAAACCAACATCGGCGACCCGGACCTGGGCGGCCACATCTCCAGCTTCGCCTCCAGCGCCACGCTGTACGACATCGGCTTCAACTATTTCTTCCAGGCCCCGACCGACGAACACGGCGGCGACCTGATCTACTTCCAGGGTCATGCATCGCCAGGCGTTTACGCCCGTGCATTCATGGAAGGCCGCATCACCGAAGAGCAAATGACCAACTTCCGTCAGGAAGTCGACGGCAATGGCCTGTCGTCTTACCCACACCCGTGGCTGATGAAAGATTTCTGGCAGTTCCCGACCGTATCGATGGGCCTTGGCCCGATCCAGGCGATCTACCAGGCGCGCTTCATGAAGTACCTGGAGCACCGCGGTTACATCCCGGAAGGCAAGCAGAAAGTCTGGTGCTTCCTGGGTGACGGCGAGACCGACGAGCCGGAATCCCTGGGCGCCATTGCCCTGGCCGGTCGCGAGAAGCTCGACAACCTGATCTTCGTCGTCAACTGCAACCTGCAGCGCCTCGACGGTCCGGTTCGCGGCAACGCCAAGATCATCCAGGAACTCGAAGGCGTGTTCCGTGGCGCCCAATGGAACGTCACCAAAGTCATCTGGGGCCGTTTCTGGGACCCACTGCTGGCCAAGGACGTCGACGGTATCCTGCAACGTCGTATGGACGAAGTCATCGACGGCGAATACCAGAACTACAAGGCCAAGGACGGCGCGTTCGTCCGCGAGCACTTCTTCAACTCGCCTGAACTCAAGGCCATGGTTGCCGATCTGTCCGACGACGAGATCTGGAAACTCAACCGTGGCGGTCACGACCCGTACAAGGTCTATGCGGCCTATCACGAAGCCGTCAACCACAAGGGTCAACCGACCGTGGTTCTGGCCAAGACCATCAAGGGTTATGGCACCGGCGCCGGCGAAGCGAAAAACACTGCGCACAACACCAAAAAGGTCGATGTCGACAGCCTGCGTCACTTCCGTGACCGTTTCGACATCCCGGTCAAGGACTCCGAACTCGAAGCCCTGCCGTTCTACAAGCCGGAAGAAGGCAGCGCCGAAGCCCGTTACCTGAGCGAGCGTCGTGCTGCGCTGGGTGGTTTCGTACCGCAGCGTCGTGCGCAGAGCTTCAGCCTGCCGACCCCGCCACTCGAAACCCTCAAGGCCATCCTGGATGGCTCGGGCGATCGCGAAATCTCCACCACCATGGCCTTCGTGCGCATCCTGACGCAACTGGTCAAGGACAAGGAAATCGGCCAGCGCATCGTGCCGATCATCCCGGACGAAGCGCGTACCTTCGGTATGGAAGGCATGTTCCGCCAGTTGGGCATCTACTCGTCGGTCGGCCAGCTCTACGAGCCAGTCGATAAAGAACAAGTGATGTTCTATCGCGAAGACAAGAAAGGCCAGATCCTCGAAGAAGGCATCAACGAAGCGGGCGCCATGTCCTCCTTCATCGCTGCCGGCACTTCGTATTCCAGCCACAACCAGCCGATGATTCCGTTCTACATCTTCTACTCGATGTTCGGTTTCCAGCGTATCGGCGACCTGGCCTGGGCCGCTGGCGACAGCCGCACCCGTGGCTTCCTGGTTGGCGGCACCGCCGGCCGTACCACGCTGAACGGTGAAGGCCTGCAGCACGAAGACGGTCACAGCCACATCCTGGCATCGACCATCCCGAACTGCCGCACCTTCGACCCGACTTACGGTTACGAACTGGCAGTGATCATCCAGGACGGCATGCGCCGGATGTTCGAAGAGCAGCAGGACGTTTTCTACTACCTGACCGTGATGAACGAGTCCTACGCCCAGCCAGCCATGCCGGCCGGTGTGGAAGAAGGCATCGTCAAGGGCATGTACCTGCTCGAAGAAGACACCAAGGAAGCGGCGCACCACGTCCAGTTGCTGGGCTCGGGCACCATCCTGCGTGAAGTTCGCGAAGCGGCGAAGATTCTCCGTGACGAGTTCAACATCGGTGCCGACGTGTGGAGCGTCACCAGCTTCAACGAGCTGCGTCGCGACGGTCTGGCTGCAGAGCGCAACAACCGCCTGCACCCTGGCCAGAAGCCGCAGCTGAGCTATGTCGAGGAATGCCTGAACGGTCGCAAAGGTCCGGTCATCGCATCCACGGATTACATGAAGCTGTTCGCTGATCAGATTCGTCAGTGGGTTCCAACCAAGGAATACAAAGTCCTGGGCACCGACGGTTTCGGCCGTAGCGACAGCCGCAAGAAGCTGCGTCACTTCTTTGAAGTCGATCGTCACTTCGTGGTGCTGGCAGCCCTGGAAGCCTTGGCTGATCGTGGCGATATCGAACCTAAAGTCGTGGCTGAAGCCATCGCCAAGTTCGGCATCGATCCTGAAAAACGCAATCCACTGGACTGCTAAGAGTCTGCTTCAAGAGCGCTGATCAGAGCGTAAACAGCCGAGGATGCGGAATTTACTCGACGTAAATGAGCATCCAACGCTGTTTCGTTGTAACTGAACCAGCGTATTCGTGAGTGAACAGGTTCTCCTAAGGAGAGACATAGTGAGTGAGTTAATTCGTGTACCCGACATCGGCAACGGTGAAGGCGAAGTCATTGAATTGATGGTCAAGGTCGGTGATCGCATCGAAGCCGACCAGAGCGTTCTGACGCTTGAGTCGGACAAGGCGAGCATGGAAATCCCTGCGCCCAAGGCTGGCGTCATCAAGACCATGAAGGTCAAGCTGGGCGACCGCCTGAAAGAAGGCGACGAGCTGTTCGAACTGGAAGTGGAAGGCGAAGCGGCTGCGGCCCCGGCGCCTGCTGCCGAACCTGCCGCAGCCCCTGCTGCTGCCGAAAAGCCGGCTGAAGCGGCACCTGCACCTGCGGCCGCCGCAGAGCCTGCTCCGGCAGCCAGCGCCAGCGTTCAGGACATCCACGTGCCGGACATCGGCTCGTCGGGCAAGGCCAAGATCATCGAACTGATGGTCAAGGTTGGTGACAGCATCCAGGCCGATCAGTCGCTGATCACCCTGGAATCCGACAAGGCCAGCATGGAGATCCCTTCTCCGGCAGCAGGCGTTGTCGAGAGCATCGAAGTCAAGCTGGACCAGGAAGTCGGTACCGGCGACCTGATCCTGAAACTGAAAGTCGAAGGCGCCGCGCCTGCCGCAGCTCCGGCCCCTGCCGCCAGCGCACCCGCTGCTGCCCCGGCCAAGGCTGAGGCCGCAGCTCCTGCTCCCAAGGCAGAGGCAGCACCTGCGCCGGCCGCTCCAGCGGCTCCGGCAAAAGACGGTGCCAAGGTTCATGCAGGCCCGGCCGTTCGTCAGTTGGCTCGCGAATTCGGCGTCGAGCTGAGCGCAGTCAGCGCCACCGGCCCGCACGGCCGCGTGCTGAAAGAAGACGTTCAGGCTTACGTCAAAACCATGATGCAGAAGGCCAAGGAAGCTCCAGCAGGCGGCGCAAGCGGCGGCTCGGGCATCCCGCCGATTCCGGAAGTCGATTTCAGCCGTTTCGGCGAGATCGAAGAAGTACCGATGACGCGACTGATGCAACTCGGCGCTTCCGGTCTGCACCGCAGCTGGCTGAACATTCCTCACGTCACGCAATTCGACCAGGCCGACATTACCGACCTGGAAGCTTTCCGTGTGGCGCAGAAAGGCGCTGCCGAGAAGGCTGGCGTCAAGCTTACCGTTCTGCCGCTGCTGCTCAAATCCTGCGCCCACCTGCTCAAGGAGCTGCCGGACTTCAACGCGTCGCTGGCACCTAGCGGCAAGGCAGTGATTCGCAAGAAGTACGTGCACATCGGCTTTGCCGTGGACACCCCGGACGGCCTGCTGGTCCCGGTCATCCGCGACGTCGACCAGAAGAGCCTGTTGCAACTGGCCGCCGAAGCCGCCGCACTGGCGGAAAAGGCACGCAACAAGAAACTGACTGCGAACGACATGCAGGGCGCGTGCTTCACCATCTCCAGCCTCGGCCACATTGGCGGCACCGGCTTCACGCCGATCGTCAACGCGCCGGAAGTGGCGATCCTCGGTGTGTCCAAGGCAACCATCCAGCCCGTCTGGGACGGTAAAGCCTTCCAGCCGAAACTGATGCTGCCGCTGTCGCTGTCCTACGATCACCGCGTGATCAACGGCGCAGCTGCTGCCCGCTTCACCAAGCGCTTGAGCGAATTGCTGGCGGATATCCGCACAATCCTGCTGTAAGCCCTGCAGGCCCGTCCCCGGACGGGCCTTGCTGTACACCTTTGCGAGCTGCCACGCTCGAACCTCAACCCCGCCCTCCAGCGGGGATTTTTTTGTCTGGCTATCGCGCCCATGCTCCGTGCTCATTGTTGGATCCTGTGTGACCGGGGCGGCGATCCGCATTGCTCACGAACCATCTTCTGTAGCTGTACGGGCCCCTTCGCGAGCAAGCTCGCTCCCACGACCTTTATCGCGGTGCCAGGTCTGACTGGCGGGTGATACACTACGCGACATTTTTGTTTTGCAGGTTCACCGTCGTGACTAACACCGCTTTCAATTCTCTGCCTCTGTCCGCTGCCATGCTGGCTAACCTGGAGTCGCTTGGTTATGCCGAAATGACACCGATTCAGGCGCAGAGCCTGCCGGTGATCCTCAAGGGCATGGACCTGATCGCGCAAGCCAAGACCGGCAGCGGCAAGACCGCTGCGTTCGGCATCGGCCTGCTCAACCCGATCAACCCGCGTTTCTTCGGTTGCCAGGCACTGGTCATGTGCCCGACCCGCGAACTGGCGGATCAGGTGGCCAAGGAAATCCGCCGTCTGGCGCGCTCCGAAGACAACATCAAGGTGCTGACCCTGTGTGGCGGCGTTTCGTTCGGCCCGCAGATCGGCTCGCTGGAGCATGGCGCGCACATCATCGTCGGTACTCCGGGTCGCATACAGCAGCATTTGCGCAAGGGCTCGCTGGTCCTGGACGGCCTGAACACGCTGATTCTCGATGAAGCCGACCGCATGCTGGACATGGGTTTCTACGACGCCATCGCCGACATCATCGAGCAGACCCCGCAGCGCCGCCAGACCCTGCTGTTCTCCGCGACCTATCCGGTCGGCATCAAGCAGTTGTCCTCGAAATTCATGCGTGATCCACAGACCGTAAAAGTCGAGGCACTGCACGCCGACAGCCAGATCGAGCAGATTTTCTACGAGATCTCCCCGGAGCAGCGCCTGGAAGCCGTGGTCAAGGTACTCGGCCATTTCCGGCCGACGTCCTGTGTGGCGTTCTGTTTCACCAAGCAGCAGGTGCAGGAAGTGGTCGATCACCTGACCGCCAAGGGCATGTCTGCCGTCGGCCTGCATGGCGATCTGGAACAGCGTGACCGTGATCAAGTGCTGGCGATGTTCGCCAACCGCAGCACTTCGGTACTGGTCGCCACTGATGTGGCCGCGCGCGGTCTGGATATCGACGCGCTGGACATGGTGATCAACGTCGAGCTGGCGCGTGATTCGGAAATCCACATCCACCGTGTCGGCCGTACCGGTCGTGCAGGCGAGAAAGGCATCGCGGTCAGCCTGGTGGCCCCGTCGGAAAGCCAGCGCGCCCGTGCCATCGAAGAGTTGCAGAAAGCGCCGTTGAACTGGCAGCAATACGACAGACTGAGCATCAAGGAAGGCGGCAAACTGCTGCCCGCCATGACCACGCTGTGCATCGGCTCGGGCCGCAAGGACAAGCTGCGTCCAGGCGACATCCTCGGCGCATTGACCGGCGAGGCAGGCATTCCCGGCACTCAGGTCGGCAAGATCGCGATTTTCGACTTCCAGGCCTACGTTGCCGTCGAGCGCAGCATGGCCAAACAGGCCCTGGAGCGTTTGAACAATGGCAAGATCAAGGGCAAGTCGCTGCGCGTGCGGATTTTGTAAAGTTTATCGTTGACCCTGATAGTCCCTACACGCCGCGCCGAGCGTCATATACAGGCCCCGAAGGTCCTGAAAACGCGGTTTTCAGGCTTCTGCCCGCAGGGCGTAGGAGCGAACTTGTTCGCGAAGACGGTAGTTCAGACGATAAATCTTCGGAGGACCTACCGGCCCTTTCGCGAACACGTTCGCTCCCACGGCCTTCGGCCAGAATCAAAAACAGGCTTGTGCATAGCTTGGCGCGGAGCATGGGAACGATCGTGACCTGAAGATCGAGGAACCACGCTGTGCCCGTTACTGACGTTGTAATCATTGGCGCCGGCGCTGCCGGTCTGATGTGTGCGTTCACCGCTGCCGCTCGCGGGCGCAAGGTGATGTTGATCGACCACGCCAACAAACCCGGCAAGAAGATCCTGATGTCCGGTGGCGGGCGGTGCAACTTCACCAATATGTACACCGAACCGGCCAACTTCCTGTCGCAGAACCCGCATTTCTGCAAATCGGCCCTGGCCCGCTACACCCAATGGGATTTCATCGCGATGGTCGCCAAACATAGCGTGCCTTATCACGAGAAAAAGCTCGGCCAACTGTTTTGCGACAACAAGTCCAGCGACATTCTGGAAATGCTTCTGGAAGAGTGCCGCCAGGCCGGTGTCAGCCTGCACATGGACACCTCCGTGCAGCAGATCGAAAAGACCGACGCCGGCTACAGCCTGCAGACCACGCTGGGCACCCTGAACTGCCAGTCGCTGGTGATTGCCACGGGCGGGCTGTCGATTCCGACGCTGGGCGCCACCGGCTTTGGCTATCAGGTCGGCAAGCAGTTCGGCCACACGCTGCTGCCGACCCGTGCCGGGCTGGTGCCGTTCACCATCACCGATCAGCTCAAGGAGCTGTGCACCGAACTGTCAGGTACCTCGGTGGATTGTCTGGTGAGCTGCAACGACACCAGCTTCCGCGAAAACATCCTGTTCACCCACCGCGGCCTCAGTGGCCCGGCGATCCTGCAGATCTCCTCGTTCTGGCAGCCCGGTGACACCGTGGAGATCAACCTGCTGCCCGATCATGACGTGCCCGCCTGGCTCAACCAGCAGCAGGCCGAGCGCCCCAACAGTGAACTGAAAACCCTGCTGGGCGAGATTTTCACCAAGAAGATGGCCAACCTGATCGCCGAACACTGGTTCGTTTCCAAACCGATGAAGCAGTACACCCACGCCGAACTGGCCGAGATCGCCGAAAAGCTGGCGAGCTGGCAGGTGGTCCCGGCGGGCACCGAGGGTTATCGCACGGCCGAAGTGACGCTGGGCGGTATCGACACCCGCGAAGTGTCGTCCAAGACCATGGAATCGCTGAAAGCCCCCGGCCTATATTTCGTGGGCGAAGTGCTGGACGTGAGCGGTCATCTGGGCGGCTTCAACTTTCAGTGGGCGTGGGCCTCGGCCTATGCTGCCGCACACTACGTGTGACGTAGTCGCTGATACGCAACATCACCACACTACAAACCGGTATAAATTTTGCGCGGCGGATGTACAGCCAGTCATTTGGTCTGTACATATCCTCCTGCACGATCGATCAATTGCGAACAGGGCCGTCAAGCTAACCCATGGCATCGAAATCTCTCCGTCATACATTCCGTCGATTGTGGGCGCTGGATAAATTCAGCTATAGCGTTCGAGTCTTTATCGCACTGACCGGCAGCATGGCGCTGTGCTGGTATCAAAACGAAATGGCGTTACTGATCCCGCTGTTTCTGGGGATTATCGCCTGCGCCCTGGCCGAGAC
Organism: Pseudomonas sp. PvP100; assembly: GCF_017833055.1. Taxonomy (NCBI): domain Bacteria; kingdom Pseudomonadati; phylum Pseudomonadota; class Gammaproteobacteria; order Pseudomonadales; family Pseudomonadaceae; genus Pseudomonas; species Pseudomonas sp. PvP100. The sequence continues at coordinate 5,122,962 of NZ_JAFIBO010000001.1, read as the reverse complement.
CGACGACAGCTGGCAGGGCCGACTCAACGCACTGGCCGTGACACTGGTGTGTTTCAGCATCGCCGCCCTCGCCGTCGAATTGCTCTTCCCCTACCCCATCCTGTTTGTCTGTTCACTGGCGCTGGCCAGCTTCTGCCTGACCATGCTGGGCGCGCTGGGTGAACGCTATGGCGCGATTGCCTACGGCACGTTGATCCTTTCGGTCTACACCATGATCGGCGTCGATCAGCGTGGCGGTGAAGTGCTGGACTTCTGGCATGAACCGATGCTGCTGGTGGCGGGCGCAGCCTGGTACGGCCTGCTGTCGGTGCTGTGGCAGATGCTGTTTTCCAACCAGCCGGTGCAACAGGCGCTGGCGCGACTGTTTCGCGAGCTGGGCCAGTACCTGAAACTCAAGTCGACCCTGTTTGAACCAATTCGCACACTCAACGTGGAGGCCCGTCGCCTGGAACTGGCGCAGCAGAACGGCAAAGTGGTCGCCGCGCTGAACTCCACCAAGGAAATCATCCTGCACCGCGTCGGCAGCGGCCGCCCCGGCTCCAAAGTCAGCCGCTACCTGAAGCTGTACTTCATCGCCCAGGACATCCACGAGCGCGCCAGCTCGTCGCATTACCCCTACAACTCACTGGCCGATGCGTTTTTCCACAGCGACGTGCTGTTCCGCTGCCAGCGCCTGCTGCGTCAACAGGGCGTTGCCTGCCAGGCGCTGTCGGAATCCATCCAGCTGCGGCAGCCGTTCGTGTATGACCCAAGCTTCGCCGAAGCCATGGAAGACCTGCACGCGTCCCTTGAGCACCTGCGCATCCAGAGCAACCCTGCGTGGCGCGGCCTGCTGCGTTCGCTGCGCGCGCTGGCCGCCAACCTTGGCACTCTGGATCGTCTGATCAGCGACGCCAGCAACCCGGACGCCGTGGCCGATGCCACCGACAGCAGCCTGCTGGACCGCTCGCCGCGCAACCTCAAGGATGTCTGGACACGCCTGCGCCTGCAGATGACCCCGACTTCGCTGCTGTTTCGTCACGCGCTACGCCTGCCGCTGGCATTGACCATCGGTTACGCGATGGTGCACCTGATTCACCCGTCACAGGGCTACTGGATCATCCTGACCACGGTGTTCGTCTGCCAGCCCAGCTACGGCGCTACCCGGCTCAAGCTCGGCCAGCGGATCATCGGCACCGCGATTGGCCTGACGGTCGGCTGGGTGCTGTTCGATCTGGTCACCAGCCCGATTCTGCAATCGATGTGCGCCGTGCTGGCCGGGGTGGTGTTCTTCGTCAACCGGACCACGCGCTACACCCTGTCGACTGCAGCCATCACGGTGATGGTGCTGTTCTGCTTCAACCAGGTCGGCGACGGTTACGGCCTGTTCCTGCCCCGGCTGTTCGATACGTTGCTGGGCAGCCTTATTGCTGGCCTGGCAGTGTTCCTGTTTCTGCCGGACTGGCAGGGGCGGCGCCTGAACAAGGTGCTGGCCAACACCCTGACCTGCAACAGCATCTACCTGCGGCAGATCATGCAACAGTACGCCAAGGGCAAGAGTGACGATCTGGCCTACCGACTGGCGCGGCGCAATGCCCACAACGCCGACGCCGCGCTGTCGACCACGCTGGCCAACATGCTCATGGAGCCCGGTCACTTCCGCAAAGAGGCCGACGTGGGCTTTCGCTTTCTGGTGCTGTCGCACACGCTGCTCAGCTACCTTTCAGGCCTCGGCGCGCATCGTGATACGCAATTGCCGAGTGATGTGCGCGAACACCTGATCGATCACGTCGGTGCCACGCTGGCCGCCAGCATCGACGAGATCGCTGCTGGGCTGGCCGAGAAAAAGCCGGTTGCGGTGCAGAGCGATGTCGAGGAAGGGTTAGCCGCGCAACTGGAGCAACTGCCCGAAGACATGGACGAAAGTCAGCGACTGGTGCAAGCCCAACTGGCGCTGATCTGCCGCCAGCTGGCCCCGCTGCGCACCCTCGCCGCGCACTTGATCAAAGCTCCGGAGGCTACTGCAACCCATGCAGTCTGAGCAGTTCATCATAGGTGCCATCCGCTTTCATGGCGGTAATTTCGCGATCGAAGTCGGCGACGATCTTGTCGTGGTGGGGATTTTTCAGGCTGACCAGAATATGCAGGCTGTTCTCGCTCAGCGAGCCCGGTAGAAACTCGACCCGGTCACGAACCTCGTCCGGTTCCATCGCCAGGTTGTAACGGGCGACGTATTCGTCTTCAAGGGTCAGGTCGACACGCTCGGCAGCAAGCATGCGTATGGCGGTGGAGAAGTTTTGCACAGGGACTTTCTGCAACTGGGTGTCGCTGTCAAAAGCAGGGGTATAAGCGTAACCGCGCACGACAGCGATGACGTACTTGTGCAATTGCTCATGGGTCAGGGCACCAATCGGCGATTCCTTGCGCTTGATGAAGCGCACCCGATTGAGCAGGTATTGCGCAGAAAACTGGCCAACTTTCGTACGCTCCTCGCTGAACCAGGCATTGATCAGCACATCGTGACGCCCTTCACTCAAGCCCAACATCGCTCGCGCCCATGGCACTTGCTCGTACAGCGTGGTGTATCCAGCACGACGCAGCGCCGTATTGACGATATCGGTCGCCAGCCCGCCGTTGAGCAGCAGCGCGTCGGTAAAGGGAGGCCAGGGGTCGGCGACTAGACGCAGCTTTTCAGCTGCGTTGGCCTGCGCCATCAGCAGAACGACCAGCAACCCCACGGCTCGAAGCGACTGCAACATGCTCAGGTTCCTGAAAGGGGCGGCATACCCAATTTAATCCTATCGGCAGGGAAACGCTCGCGCGTTAAGGCGCCTGCCGTTTTTAATTGAAGACCTCAAGCAGGCAGTGGACAAGCCGGGCAAGCAACATGATCAACCGGCGCACCCTTCAGAACGTTGACGGCGATTATTGGGAATGTCGCCGGATACGTTTAGACTTCGCTTCTGGTTTCCCTGCGAGTCTGCGACATGTCTATCAAATGGATCTGCAAACATCACACCGAGCTAAGCATCGAGCAACTCTATGCCGTGCTGCAACTGCGTGCCGAAGTGTTTGTGGTCGAGCAGCAATGCGTGTATCTGGACGTCGACGGACAGGACCTGACGGGCGATACCTGCCACCTGATGGCCTGGCAGGAAGACAAGCTGGTCGCCTACCTGCGTTTGCTCGACCCCATCCAGCAAGGCGGCGACGTGACCATCGGCCGGGTGGTGACAGCGCCTTCGATTCGCAGCAGGGGCATCGGCCATGAGCTGATGGAGCAGGCCCTGGAAAACGCCGAACGCAAATGGCCCGACCAGCCCATCTATCTATCGGCCCAGGCGCATCTGCAAGGCTATTACAGCCGCTACGGCTTCAATCCGGTGGGCGAGGTCTACCTGGAAGACGACATTCCGCATATCGGCATGCGTCGCGATCTGGACTGAAAACCGCTCAGGGATACTCCAGCACGGCCTTGATGCGTGGCAGATTGTCGGCAATCCAGCCCTTGTCAACAGCGCCCCAGTCACGGATCCGGTAGCTGCCGGCGTGATTGCGGCCGCCTTCGAGCTGTTCGAAGTCACACACAATATCCAGATCGGCGAGCGCACTGATGGTGTCCTGCGCGGTACGACGCGGCATGCCGGTTGCCGCCATCAGTTCCGGGACACTGCTGGCGATCTGTGAATCGATCAGGTAAGCCACGTACAGGCGGCGATAGAAACTGCTTTTGGTCTTGCTGACCTGCATCTTCGAATCCTTTTTCAGTGCCTGGCTCAGCATGGCGCTCGTGCGGCCTGCAGATCACGGTACGTCAGGTACACGCGCAAATCGAACTCCAGTTGGTGATAACCGGGCAACATGTACTCGCACAACTGATAGAACGCCTTGTTGTGATCCGACTCACGAAAATGTGCAAGCTCGTGCACAACGATCATTTTCAGAAATTCCGGCGGTGCTTCCTTGAACAGCGCGGCCACACGAATTTCGTTACTGGCCTTGAGCTTGCCGCCCTGCACTCTGGATATCTTGGTATGCAGGCCCAGCGCGCGATGGGTCAGGTCCAGGCGATTGTCGAAAAGCACCTTCTTGATGGCTGGCGCGTTGCGCAGGTGATCCTGCTTGAGCGCCAGCGCATAGGCGTAAAGGGCCTTGTCGCTCTGGACCTGATGCCGCGCGGGGTAGCGCTGCTGTAGATAATCTGCCAGGCGATCCTCGGCAATCAGCTGCTGCACCTGATCCTGCAGGGCCTGCGGATAGGCCTGCAGGTATTTGAGCGGAGCATGGCTGGATGCAGTCATAGGGCCTTTGCGTGAGATCGAAAAACGCCATTCTACAACAATCCGCTCTGCCTCAAGCCCGCCACGTCAAAGTGCCCGGGAAAGCGCAACGCGTCCTCCGGCACCATCGGATGAGCGATCAGAAAGCCCTGTATGACCTGACAGCCGTTGTCGGCCAGCCACTGATACTGCTCGGCTGTCTCGACGCCTTCGGCAATGACCAGCATGTCGAGGTTGCGGCTCAGGTCGATGATACTGCTGGCCATCGCCGCCTCGCGCTTTGACCCGACGATGTTGGCCACAAAACGCCTGTCCAGCTTCAAGGTGTCGAGTTGCAGATTGCGCAGGTGCGACAACGAGCATTCGCCCGTACCAAAGTCGTCGAGCGCAATGCGCACACCGACCTCATGCAGCAACTTCAGCTGTTTGTGGCTGTGTGTCAGGTTGTTGACCAACGCGGTTTCAGTGATTTCCACCTCTATTTGCCCAGGCTTCAGCTCGAAGCGATCCATGGCGCGTTTTAATTCCGAAGCCAGATTGGGCAGACAGAATTGCGTGGGACTGACGCAGACACTCAGCACCATGTCGGGCGCGAAGATGTGGCTCCATGCCTGACGCTGCTCGGCGCCCTGATCAAAGATCCAGCTGCCGAGCCGATTGATTAGCCTGGTCTCTTCCAGCAGCGGAATGAACAGCGCAGGCGGGACCTCTCCGACCGCAGGATGCTGCCAGCGCAGCAAGGCCTCGAAACCACGCAAGCGACCATCCGCCACGTGAATCTGGGGCTGGTACACCACTGAAAAATCCCGACCGTCGATGGCCGTACGCACGCTTTCCTCAAGCATCAGGCGCGAGCGGGCGCGCCCGTTCATGTTCTGATCATAGAATCGATATTGCTGCCGCCCGGCACGCTTGGCTTCGTACATGGCGATATCTGCCGCGCGCAGAAGACCGTCCAGATTCGAGCCGCAGTCCGGAAAGGTTGCAATACCGACGCTGGCACCCAGCGTGATCTCGACGCCGTCGACCTGGCGTCTTCCGGATACCCGCTCAATGAGCTTTTCGGCGATCTTGGCCGCCTGTTCGGGGTAATCCAGCCCGTCGATCACGACAGTGAATTCATCGCCGCCGATGCGTGCCAGCACATCATAGGGGCGCATGGTGGCCTTGAACTGCTCGGCGACCCAGAGCAATACCTGATCACCCGCTTCATGGCCCAGTGAGTCGTTGATTTGCTTGAAGCCATCCAGATCCATGAACAGCACGACCAGGTATTTATCGGCACGCTCGTTGCGCAACAGCATGCTTTCAACGGCCTGATAAAGCCCTCGGCGATTGAGCAGGCCAGTCAATGCATCGGTGACAGCCTGCTTTTCAAGCTGCTGATAAAGATCACGGACCACCGACATATCGAGAACCGTCAGCACCATTGCCTTCTGTTCGGCAGGCAGCGCCGCGCAGGACAACGCTACGGGCAGTTGCGTGCCTTGCGCCGTACGCAGAATGGCGTCGTGCACGCGATAGGTGTCGGACTTGCGATAGTGCTGGTAAAAACCCGAGTCCAGCCAGTGCCCCACCTTCGGTTCGATGATGTAGTCCAGCACCTGGGTGCCGCGTAGGTGATCGACTGAAGTGTTCAATAACTGACAGATAGCCGGATTGGCAAAGCTGATGGTGCCCGCTTCGTCAACGACCAGAATGCCTTCGGCGACATTGGCCAGCACCGATGCGTTGAACGCACGGGCCGACTCCAGCTCCAGCGACAGCTGTTGCAGCGCACGGCGGTTGCGCTGCTGCTCGAGCAGGGTCTGCACCTTGGGCTTGAGCACATTCGGGTCGAAAGGTTTGAACAGATAGTCCGTCGCACCATTCGCATAGCCCTTTTGCACCGCATCCTGGGTCTGCTCATTGGCGGTGAGAAAGATAATCGGCGTAAGACGGGTGCGCTGACTGCCGCGCATCAGTCGCGCGACCTCGAAGCCGTCCATGCCCGGCATCTGCACATCCAGCAAAACCAGGTCGACTTCCTGCTCGAGCAGTACGGTCAATGCTTCTATTCCGGAACTTGCAGTCACAATGTGCCAGTCCGTTCTTTGCAGAACAGCACACATCGTCACCAGATTTTCCGGGTAATCGTCTACAACAAGTAAAACTGAAGAGCCATCATCTGGCTGGTTTGGCACGCGTTCCATGCTGCTTCTCTTTGTGGGCATGACGCCTGAGACTCAGGACGACCGTCATACTTTGGAATAACTCTAGCCTCGTCTCGCCAAAAGCAGAAGCAAGGCGCCTCTTCCCTACTGTCAAAGTTCGATCTAGCCGACTAACGGTCATTCTCTACACCCCTTGCAGGCTCTGCCCTGCAGAAGAAGTGACAGCACTTTGACGCCATCCGTTCGACATTTTTTTATTAACAAATTGTCCTACAAGTCGTATAAAAGTCGGCTGAAGCCTCGCGCCAGAGGCTTTTTCTATGAGCGATACAAAGACATTTAGGGACGGAGACAAAAATGGTAGATCTTGGATCGTGGAATCTCAGCATCCCGGTGGGGTCACCCCCCAAGACCATCGAAACCGCTCAGTTAGTAAAAGGCTACGACGGTAAATATTTCAAATCCAAAACCGACGCCATTGTGTTCTGGTCGCCCGTCACCGGCAGTAAAACCGAGAACGCAAAATATTCCCGTAGCGAACTTCGGGAAACATGGGCAGACGGCTCTCTGCATAATTGGGTCTATCCGGACGCCGACAACTATCTGAACGCCAAACTGGAAGTCGACCAGGTGCCGTCCAGCGGCAAGATTGTCATCGGACAAATACATGCATACGAAAGCACAGAGCCGCTCCTGAAAGTCGAGTTCCAATACAAGGAAGACACCAAGACCGGCGACATCGTTGCAAAAGTCCGCAACCGCTATGACGACGACGAAAGCAAGGTTTACACCATCGTAGAAGGTGTGAAGCTGAATGAGACATTCAATTACGTGATCAACCTGAGCAAGGGCGGAAAACTGTCCGTCAGCGCCAAGGATAAGGACTGGAGCACGCGCATCAGCGAGACCTGGCGGGACAAGCCTCTGTACTTCAAGGCGGGGGTGTATACCCAGGACAATACCGGGTACACCTCGGAGGGCGGCAAGGCGACGTTCTACAACCTCGACATCGATCACAACCAGAGCTGATCGGCACGCTGTTCACAGCCCGCATACAAAACGGCCCGCGCTTCACGAAGAAGAACGGGCCGTTTGTGTTTCAGTCAGACCTGTCAGCGGTTAGCTTTGAAATCCTGTTCGGCTGCCAGGAAACGGGTCTGCATGGACGCAGAAGCGGGCTTGCCGATCAGGCTGAACACCACGATAGCGATGCTGGCCAGGATGAACCCGGGGATGATTTCATACAGCCCCATCGTACTGAACTGTTTCCAGAGCACCACAGTGGCCGCCCCCACAATCACTCCGGCCAGTGCGCCGTTACGGGTCATGCCCTTCCACAGTACCGAAATCAGCACCACAGGGCCGAAAGCTGCGCCGAAACCGGCCCAGGCGTAACTCACCAGACCCAGCACGCGGTTTTCAGGATTGGCCGCCAGCAGAATGGCAATGATCGCGATCAGCAGTACCATTGCCCGACCTACCCAGACCAGTTCGACCTGCGAAGCGTCTTTGCGCAGATAAGCCTTGTAGAAGTCCTCGGTCAACGCACTGGAGCACACCAGCAACTGGCAGCTCAGCGTACTCATCACCGCAGCCAGGATGGCCGACAGCAGCACGCCCGCAACCCAAGGGTTGAACAGCAGCTTGGCCAGCTCGATGAACACCCGCTCCGGGTTTTCAGTCACCGGCCCGGCAACATCCGGGTGCGCCGAGAAATAGGCGATGCCGAAGAAACCCACCGCCACGGTGCCGCCCAGGCACAGGATCATCCAGGCCATCGAGATGCGTCGGGCGCTGGCAATCGACTTGACCGAATCGGCCGCCATGAAACGCGCCAGGATGTGCGGCTGGCCGAAATAACCCAGGCCCCAGCCGAGCAGGGAAATGATGCCGATGAAAGTCGTGTTCTTGAACATGTCGAAGCTGGTCGGATCTTTCGCTTCAATTGCCAGAAAGGTGGTATCGACACCGCCCGTTGCCAGCAGAACGATGATCGGCGTAAGGATCAGCGCGAAGATCATCAGCGTGGCCTGCACGGTGTCTGTCCAGCTCACTGCCAGAAAACCACCGACGAAAGTGTAGGCGATGGTCGCCGCAGCACCGGCCCACAGGGCGGTTTCATAGGACATGCCGAAGGTACTTTCAAACAGACGCGCACCCGCAACGATGCCCGATGCGCAATAGATGGTAAAGAACACCAGAATCACGATGGCCGAGATGATGCGCAGCAGGCCGCTGTTGTCTTCGAAACGGCTGCTGAAGTAATCCGGCAGGGTCAGTGCGTCGCCGTTGTGCTCTGTCTGCACGCGCAGACGGCCGGCCACGAACAGCCAGTTCAGGTAGGCGCCGATGATCAGGCCAATGGCGATCCAGCTTTCCGACAGGCCGGACATATAGATGGCACCGGGCAAGCCCATCAACAGCCAGCCGCTCATGTCAGAGGCACCTGCTGAAAGAGCGGTGACCACGCTGCCAAGACTGCGTCCGCCGAGGATGTAATCCGAAAGGTTGTTGGTAGAGCGATAGGCCATCAGGCCGATCAATACCATTGCCGCTATATAGATCACGAACGTGATCAAGGTAGGGTTGCTGACACTCATGAGTTCTGCCTTGGCATTATTTTTATGTTGGCACCCGATGCCAAAGGGAATAGCGACCGAAATTCGGCACATCCCTGCTTTTGCACCCGACACCGCGTTGACTGATCGCTCCGCAAGGATTGGCAATCAATGACTGGCGGTTGCACCGCGGGAACGAATCCTATTAAACAAAGCAAACAAGGTGCAACCCATTTCATCATGCAAGTTACACCTGTTACAAAAAACCCGGCGCAGGTGCATTTACGCGCCATTTTAGGGCGTTTTCCGCGCAATCTACAAAAAATCACGCACCAGCATTGAGCGTCGCGCTGGTTTTATGGGTCACCCGCCGGAAACGTCACAAAATATTCTGCAAATAGGGTTGCACCCGGTTGCACCTGACCCCGTCCCGAGGCTAATCTGCGCCAAAGCCGATGCCACCTTCGCGTGCCTATAAAGCCTATAAAGAGGACAACACATGGCCACCACCACTCTTGGCGTCAAACTTGACGACCCGACCCGCGAGCGATTGAAAGCCGCAGCCCACTCTATCGACCGTACACCGCACTGGTTGATCAAGCAGGCGATCTTCAATTACCTGGAAAAGCTCGAGAGTGGTGCAACCCTGTTGGAGCTCGACGGTGCTGCCGGCAAGGAAAACGAAGACCGCGGCGAGCTGGCAGAAGACGCGGGGCTGCAATGCTTTCTGGATTTTGCCGAGAGCATTCAACCGCAGTCCGTATTACGTGCAGCCATCACTTCCGCCTACCGCCGCCCCGAGCAGGAAGTGGTGCCGATGCTGCTCGAACAGGCCCGCCTGAGCGCGCCTGTTGCCGAAGCAACCAACAAGATGGCCGCTTCGATTGCAGAGAAACTGCGTAACCAGAAAAGCGCGGGCGGTCGCGCAGGCATCGTTCAAGGCCTGTTGCAGGAGTTTTCGCTGTCCTCTCAGGAGGGCGTTGCGCTGATGTGTCTGGCCGAAGCGCTGCTGCGTATTCCGGACAAGGGCACCCGCGATGCCTTGATTCGCGACAAGATCAGCAACGGCAACTGGCAGCCGCACCTGGGCAACAGCCCGTCGCTGTTCGTCAACGCCGCCACCTGGGGCCTGCTGCTTACCGGCAGGCTGGTTGCCACTCACAATGAGGCGGGCCTTACGTCCTCGTTGAGCCGCATTATCGGCAAAAGCGGCGAACCGATGATCCGCAAGGGCGTCGACATGGCCATGCGCCTGATGGGCGAGCAATTCGTCACGGGCGAAACCATCGGTGAAGCCCTGGCCAACGCCAGCCGCTTCGAAGCCAAAGGCTTCCGCTATTCCTACGACATGCTGGGTGAAGCGGCGCTGACCGAACATGACGCACAGAAGTACCTCGCGTCCTACGAGCAGGCTATCCACTCCATCGGCAAAGCCTCCCACGGTCGCGGCATCTACGAAGGCCCGGGGATTTCCATCAAGCTGTCGGCACTGCATCCACGCTACAGCCGCGCCCAGTACGAGCGGGTGATGGATGAGCTGTACCCGCGCCTGCTGTCGCTGACCCTGCTGGCCAAGCAATACGACATCGGTCTGAACATCGACGCCGAAGAAGCCGATCGCCTGGAGCTGTCGCTGGATCTGCTCGAGCGCCTGTGTTTCGAACCACAGCTCACCGGCTGGAACGGTATCGGTTTCGTTATTCAGGCGTATCAGAAGCGCTGCCCTTATGTGATCGATTACGTGATCGACCTGGCACGCCGCAGCCGCCATCGTCTGATGATCCGCCTGGTCAAGGGCGCGTACTGGGACAGCGAAATCAAGCGCGCCCAGGTCGAAGGCCTGGAAGGCTATCCGGTGTACACGCGCAAGGTGTACACCGACGTGTCCTACATTGCCTGCGCCCGCAAGTTGCTCGCGGCACCGGAAGTCATCTATCCACAATTCGCTACGCACAACGCCCATACCCTGGCGGCCATCTACCAGATTGCCGGTCAGAATTATTACCCCGGCCAGTATGAATTCCAGTGCCTGCACGGCATGGGCGAGCCGTTGTACGAGCAGGTCGTGGGCAAAGTCGCCGACGGCAAACTGAATCGCCCTTGCCGCGTGTACGCCCCGGTCGGCACTCATGAAACACTGCTGGCCTATCTGGTGCGTCGCCTGCTGGAAAACGGCGCCAACACGTCGTTCGTCAACCGGATTGCCGACCACTCGATCTCCATTCAGGAACTGGTGGCCGATCCAGTCAGCCAGATCGAACGCATGGCAACCCAGGAAGGCGGTTTCGGCCTGCCGCACCCGCGCATTCCGCTGCCACGTGATCTGTACGGAACCGAACGCGCCAACTCCAGCGGCATCGACATGGCCAACGAACATCGTCTGGCTTCGCTGTCTTCGGCCCTGCTGGCTACCGCGCACAACGACTGGAAAGCCGCCCCGATGCTGGGCTGCCCGGCCAGCGCTGGCACGCTGAGTGCTGCGCTGAACCCATCGGATCTGCGCGACGTGGTCGGTCATGTGCAGGAAGCTTCCCTGCCAGATGTCGATAACGCCATCCAGTGCGCCTTGAGCGCCGGTCCGATCTGGCAGGCCACTCCGCCTGGCGAGCGCGCTGCGATTCTGGAGCGTGCCGCTGACTTGATGGAGGCTGAAATCCAGCCGCTGATGGGCCTGCTGGTCCGTGAAGCGGGCAAGACTTTCGCCAACGCCATCGCCGAAGTGCGCGAAGCCGTGGACTTCCTGCGTTACTACGCCGTGCAGGCGCGCAACGACTTCACCAACGACGGCCATCGTCCGCTGGGTCCGGTGGTCTGCATCAGCCCGTGGAACTTCCCGCTGGCAATTTTCAGTGGTCAGGTGGCTGCTGCGCTGGCTGCGGGTAACCCGGTGCTGGCCAAACCTGCCGAGCAGACACCACTGATCGCTGCACAGGCCGTGCGCCTGCTGCTTGAAGCGGGCATTCCGGAAGGCGTGGTGCAATTGCTGCCGGGTCGCGGCGAAACCGTAGGTGCCGGGCTGGTCGGCGACGAGCGTGTCAAAGGCGTCATGTTCACCGGCTCCACCGAAGTCGCCCGCCTGCTGCAGCGCAACGTGGCAGGTCGCCTCGACTCACAGGGTCGCCCCATTCCGCTGATCGCCGAAACCGGTGGCCAGAACGCGATGATTGTCGACTCTTCGGCGCTGACCGAACAGGTGGTGATCGACGTGGTGTCTTCGGCGTTCGACAGCGCCGGTCAACGCTGCTCGGCACTGCGCGTGCTGTGCCTGCAGGAAGACTCTGCCGATCGCGTCATCGAAATGCTCAAGGGCGCGATGGCCGAGAACCGCCTCGGCAATCCGGAGCGCCTGTCCGTGGACATCGGCCCGGTGATCGACGCAGAGGCCAAGGCAGGTATCGAAAAACACATCCAGGCCATGCGCGACAAGGGCCGCACGGTCTATCAGGTGGCCATTGCCGACAGCGCCGAACTCAAGCGCGGCACTTATGTGATGCCGACCTTGATCGAACTGGAAAGCTTCGATGAGCTGCAACGCGAAATCTTCGGTCCGGTACTGCACGTGGTGCGTTACAAGCGCAAGGAGCTCGGTCTGCTGATTGATCAGATCAATGCTTCCGGTTACGGCCTGACCCTGGGCGTGCACACCCGCATCGACGAGACCATCGCCAAGGTCATCGACAACGTCAATGCCGGCAACGTCTACGTCAACCGCAACATCGTCGGCGCGGTGGTGGGTGTTCAGCCATTCGGCGGCGAAGGCCTGTCCGGCACCGGCCCCAAAGCCGGTGGCCCGCTGTACCTGTATCGCCTGCTGTCGACGCGCCCGCAGGACGCTATCGAGAAATCGTTCGTCCGCAGCGACGCGCTGTCTGCACCGGATACACGCCTGCGTGAAGTTTTGGGCAAGCCGTTGCAGGCACTCAAGGCCTGGGCTGCCAGCAACCAGCAAAGCGATCTCGACGCCCTGTGCAGTCAATACGCCGAGCAATCGCAAAGCGGCATCACCCGCCAGCTGGCGGGCCCGACCGGCGAACGCAACAGCTATGCGATCCTGCCGCGTGAACACGTACTTTGCCTGGCTGACGACGAGAACGACCTGCTGATTCAACTGGCAGCCGTACTGGCGGTCGGCAGCTCTGCCGTGTGGCCGGAAACCGACATCAGCAAACCGCTCCGGGCTCGCCTGCCAAAGGACGTTCAAGCGCGCATCAAGCTGGTACCTGACTGGGCCAAGGACGAAGTCACCTTCGACGCCGTCCTGCACCACGGCGACTCCGATCAGCTACGTGCCATCTGCCAGCAGATCGCACAACGCAGCGGTGCCATCGTCGGCGTCAACGGCCTGTCCCACGGCGAAACCAACGTGCCGCTGGAACGTCTGGTGATCGAGCGGGCATTGAGCGTCAACACTGCGGCGGCGGGTGGCAATGCGAGCCTGATGACGATCGGCTGATGCCGCCCGGTAACAGATGACGCGGAGCGTCACGAACGGCATTCCCACGCTGGAGCGTGCGGAACGAGAGGTGTCCGAAAGACACCGACCGTTCCCATGCTCTGCAATGAATATCGTGCTACTCAGCGATGGCACGCAGTGATGGACGCTCTGCGTCAGCAATCTTCAAACTGTCAATACAGTACGCATAGACCGCCGCTAGTACAGCCACATTAAAACGGACATTTACTATGAACCTGCACTGTAATGGTCATAGTCCTGCTTGGTTACTGCGCCTCCAACAACCCCTTCAGTAGCGGCATACATGGCTGCACCTCGCCATGCGGCACTTTCCGGCTTAGGATCAAGCGTCATACCAATCAGTGCTCCCTTGGGCGCTTTTTCAGTAATACTCTTTTTAAGCTTCTCATAAAACCCTGACTCATTAACTCTGCTACCTGACAGCACCAGGTTTTTATAAAGCAATGAGCGAACATCAACATTAGTTCTTTGCACAGCCAGCACAATCGTATCGGCCAAGATATTAATAGAATCGTCAGACAATGCGAACTGAGGATCGAACGAGCCTTCCCAATTATTTTTGGTCAGCTTCAGTGCCGCCGAAGGAAGTAGTACACCCTGAAAAACAGGGTCAACCGTGATGATAGCCGTTTTTTTATCCGTCCTTATTGCGACCCCGGTTACATTCGGAACCGTTTCACCCTCCAGCGTCGTTTTTGTACGATCCAATGAAAAAAGAATTGCAGAAGCAGCCGACTTCAGAAAAACCCCCTTCAGCCTATATTTGTCGTCGTCAAAGCTTAGCTGAAGAAGCTTTTCCTTGCCCGCCTTCGGCATCAGCGAGGGGACGACATACATAATCGTCACCTCGTCATTGTCTGACCATTTAAACTTATCCAGCAGTACCGTATCCAACAGCGCTGAAACTGCCCCCCACTCGACAACCTCTCCCTGTCCATTGAAAAGCTTCTCCGGCACCGGGAGGTCAACACTGGGCACAGCCTCTCCCCTCCAACCTGCCTGAATAGTAGCCGGACTTATATCCATTACAATAACCTTTGAGTCCATAACTCTTCTCCTTGATAGTCGTAGCTCATTAACTTACGCCTATACTCTGAAATAAAAATCGGGCAGGAGAACCTGATAAAAATACCAGCAGTTAGATTTTTTTCGACAACAGATGCGTGGAAAGCTGACGGCCGATTTCCAGGCGTGTCCTTTTTACACCCCCATCACGCTCGTCAATCCTCCTGTTCATCGCGTACGCCCGGCTCTAGACTCGGAAGATTCCAAAAATCAGGTACGCCATCATGTCCGAGTCGCTGCTCAGTTCCAGAAATCTGGCTTTCGAGCTGTATGAAGTTCTGGACGCCGAAGGTCTGACGCGTCGCGAGCGCTTTGCCGAGCATTCGCGGGAAACCTTTGATGCGGCGCTGGGAACGGCGCGCGCCATTGCGGAAAAGTACTTTGCACCGCACAACCGCAAGGCCGACGAAAACGAGCCACGCTATGAAAATGGCGAAGCCATCCTGATACCGGAAGTCAAACCCGCGATAGACGCGTTTCTCGAGGCCGGCTTTCTCAATGCATCACGCGATTTCGACGCAGGCGGCATGCAGTTGCCTACCCTGCTGTCGCAAGCCTGTTTTGCCCACTTTCAGGCGGCCAATGTCGGGACCACGTCGTACCCGTTTCTGACGATGGGCGCGGCCAATCTGATCGAGAGTTTTGCCGACGACGAGCAGAAGCAGCGTTTTCTGCAACCCATGATCGAAGGCCGCTTCTTCGGCACCATGGCGCTGACCGAGCCGCATGCCGGTTCGTCGCTGTCAGATATCCGCACACGCGCCGAACCGGCAGGCGACGGCACTTATCGGCTGCGTGGCAACAAGATATTCATTTCCTGCGGGGATCATTCGCTGTCGGAGAACATCGTGCACATGGTCCTGGCAAAACTGCCGGATGCGCCGGCCGGGGTCAAAGGTATCTCGCTGTTCATCGTGCCCAAGTTTCTGGTCAGCGATGACGGCAGCCTCGGCCAACGCAATGATGTGCTGCTGGCGGGTCTGTTTCACAAGATGGGCTGGAAAGGCACCACCTCCACCGCGCTGAATTTCGGCGATAACGGCGAGTGTGTCGGCTATCTGGTGGGCAAGCCTCATCACGGCCTGAATTACATGTTCCAGATGATGAACGAAGCGCGCATCGGCGTCGGGCTTGGCGCGGCGATGCTGGGTTATTCCGGCTACCTTTATTCACTGGAGTACGCCCGCGAGCGGCCGCAAGGGCGCTTGCCGGATAGCAAAAGCCCGGACAGCAAACCGGTATCCATCATTGAGCATGCTGATGTGCGGCGCATGCTGCTGACCGAGAAAGCTTACGTGGAAGGCGCGTTTGACCTGTGCCTGTACGCCTCGCGGCTGTTCGATGACACACAGACCGGCGAAAGCGAAGACGATCGCAAGCACGCGCATGAATTGCTGGACCTGCTGACCCCGGTGGTCAAGTCATGGCCGTCGGAGTTCTGCCTGAAGGCCAACGAACTGGCGATCCAGGTCCTGGGCGGCCACGGTTACACCCGCGAATACCCGGTCGAGCAGTATTACCGGGATAACCGCCTCAATGCGATCCATGAAGGCACTCACGGCATCCAGTCGCTCGACCTGCTTGGCCGCAAGCTGGCGCAGAATGGCGGCACCGGCCTCAAGCAACTGCTGCGCCTGATCTCGGCGACCTGCGAACGCGCCCAGGCCCATCAGACACTCGACGAACTGCGCCAACCCCTGCAGCAACTGCTCGCACGCGTGCAGACCGTCACCCTCGGGCTGCTGACCGATCTGGCACAGGGCAGAATCACCAGCACGCTGGCCAACTCGGCGCTGTACCTAAAGGCATTCGGCCACACGGTAGTCGGTTGGCGATGGCTCGAACAGGCGATCCGCGCAGAAGAAGGTTTGATTGGTGGCAATCAGGCCGACGGCGACTTTTATCGCGGCAAACTGCAGGCAGCCAGGTACTTCCTGACGTGGGAAGTACCGGGTTGCCATCACGAACTGACGATTCTAGAGAACCGCGATGACACCTGCCTGGCAATGCGCGACGACTGGTTCTGATAAAAACCTGACTAGCACTTGATCAGTGAAAGCCGAACAGATCCGCCAGTGGCTCCTGCGGGAAAAACCGGTCGACCAGTGGCTTGGCATCGTTACCCAGCTTGAGTGCGTACTGCTCTCGGCTGAAGGGCTCGCCCGTGCGCATGTCGTAAAGCGCGCGTCCTTGAGCAGGACGATCCACCTCCTGCATCTGGATTTTCATGATGCGGTAAAACTCGCCGCTCACCTCTTCGATGCTGTCGATCTGAAAGTAGCAGCCGGGCAAAAAGATTGATTCGGCTTCCTCGGGCGAGGCTGAAAACGGTGCAATCGGCGTGGCCCTCAGGTATCGGCCCTTGGGCAAAACGAAGACCACCGACGTGTCATCGAAAGTTACCGGGCCAATCATGGCGTTAATGGGCGCACCGGCCCGACTGCTGGCGAAGGCGCTGACCACATAGGGGTTTTCACTGAACGAGGTGACATCGGTATTGACCAGCACATCACCGACCTTGATCTGCCCGCTGCGGAACACGGCACCCGAAGTCCCGCGATCACCACTGCCGCCGCGGTACAACTCGACATCATTGTTGTACCCCACCACCTGGATGTCATCGGCCAGTCGTTCGATGAGTTGTACCTGATTGGCCCTTTTGCTCTCGCCCGTGCGCAGGAACTGATTGAATTCAGCGTCATCCTGGGTATAGAGCATGATATTTCTGCCGTAATAGTCGTCCTCACCGAGCTTGAAAACCCGGTGTTTGCCATGCCAAGGGTCTTTGTACACCTCGTCGCCGTCGGGTGATGAGTCCGACATAGGGGCCTCCTCAGGGCCTGGCTCCCAAATCGTCATCACGTCTTTCTGCCGAGCCAACGCCACTTCGGCATAGTGCTGCTCATTGAACAGATCGGTTTGCAGATACCTGTCCCAAAAGGCCGAGTGCACGGTCACATAAGGCTTGCCCGTCGCGGCGGATGCACTGCTTGACGGCACCGGCACATCCATCGGGGCACCGCCCTGCAGACCGGGCGAGTCAAGTAACGCCCACTCCCCGTCGGCACTCAGACGCACCGGCTTGCTGCCTGCGAATGCAAACGGGTTGTCTGGGTTGACGATAAGCCAGCATTGCTGCTGCTCATTGAACATCACGCGATAGGGCAGTTGCGCAAGCTTGATCCAGGTTTCGCCATTGCCCAGCGTGTAGATGCCGCGAAACCTGCCCTCCGCAGTTGAAGGCGTCAGGCTGTCGAGCAGCAGGTTACCTTCCATATTGTCCAGTGGATGGGCCGGCGCGCTGCTGCTTTCCAGCACCTCGCTGGAGATCGGCAGCCCTTCGGTTGCAGCCACCGGCACAGGCTGAGGGACGGCACGCAGGGACATCAACAGCGGCAGGTTGAAGAGCAGATAAATAATGTTGTTGATCGCGCCCAACACGCCAGCCTTGCGCTGCGCCGCGGTCTCGCCATTGACCGCCTGATCAATGTTCAAACCGGTATTGGCGAGACTTGCGCCAACCAGCGTCAAGGCGATTGGCCAACCCAAAGCCGCAAGCCCGCCAAACGCCTGCATGAACGCGCCCAGGTAGCCGATCCACATCTGCTTGCGCAGATCCGCGTTGGAAGTCAGCCGTTCACGCGCATCGGCGGCCATGCCCTGTCGAACGACGTCTCGCAGATACACGAAGGGGTCACCCACAATAGGTGCCTGCCCCAGGTTGACGAGTGGGATGTCGGCACGCCAGTCGTGCGCGAGCAACTGGCTCACCGCGCGAAAGAATCGCTCACCGTCCTTTTTACGGGACGCCTCACCACGCAGAAACTGACGTGTTATCGCCTTGTCTGTGTGCTCGCCCATGAACCGGGCCTTGAGCCAGCGGTACACCGCACGTTCGCTATCGAACGCCATGAACGGCTGCTCGGCATCGGGCCAGTAGATGATCTCGCGGCCAGCGGCGGTGACGATACGCAAAATGTCATGGGCCTTGATGCCATCGATATCCAGCGTATGTAGCGTGATACCGGGAGTCGCAGGGAGCGGGCCCTGCAACGCCTTCAGCGTAGGCGTCTGCAAGGGGTCGGCGATGACGACGCTCGTGACATGCTTGAAATCGACGGCTGAAAGCTGGCCCTTGCGCAGACAATGACTGGCTGCAACCAGATAGCGTGCCTTGGCCAGGGTGCAGAAGTTCTCGCTGTGCAGGCTCCAGAAACGCTCCATACGGCGGGTGTACAGCGCGCTGAAATCAAGCGTCCACATGTCTCTGAGCACGTCCTGAGGCAGCATGGGCACCTCGTTGCGCTCGTCGAAAACCCCATGATCCGGGCCATCGGTATAGAAACCGCCGTACAGGGAAAGCTCGTCGCTGGCTTCCTGATCGTGGGCGCTGAAGTGCCGCATGAGCAACTCGATCAAAGTCATCGACTGCACCGGCGTTCCGGAATGCTGCCAGCCGGTAAACGTGCGTGGACTGCTGCTGGCACTGCTGAAACGATGCCAATACACCCGCTCCGGAGCGAACACGCGGTGGGTGTGCTGAAGAATGATCCTGCTGGCGGCGCTATGGGCCAAATCGTAAAGATCGGGATAATCGAGAACGAACTGCTGCGCACAGGCGCGCAGCTGTTGCTGGTCGGTTTCAGGTGTTTCCAGAGAACTCAGTGGCATGACGTCTTCCTGTATGAGAGAAGTCATGCACGTAATCATTCATCAGGGCGTTCGTGGTGCTAACTATCTATACCTTCACGGACGTATGAATGCAGGTGGCGGCTCAGCCGACGAACCGCTGCAAACACTGAATGCCTTACCAACCATTCTCGGAGCCTGGTGTAATTTTTGCCCTGCCCTTGAATGGAAAATAAAAGTCCACGGCCTCGTTCAGGTGTTCGATGTACAACACAGACAAGACCTCATCGACCGGTAAATAGGAACGCTCCAGCAGATCGAAATAGTCAGGTCGCAGCTTTCTCAAGACGTCTGACATGAGTTTGGGACCGGTCAGATCGGAAATGCGCGTCATGTACGGTGTCATCCGGTCTCTGGAGGCGCTGCGCGAGGCTTCGCTGCTGTGGTCAGTGAAGGGTCTGCGCGTACTGAAAAACGCCTTGTTGGTCTGCTTTTCATTCTGAAAGCGCATGTTTATTTCTTTCAGGATCCTCTTCAGCACCGGGTTGTCCGGGTGGCTGGCGAAATGGCTGTTACCCGGGCCGGTGTAGCTCAGTTGCTGCGCATCCAGACGCCTGCCCAGCAATACATCATTGGGCCCTGCTTTCAATGGCGTGCCTGCGAAAGGGACATTAATGGTGTCATCGCAATCCAGATAAATGCCGCCGTATTCGTTGATCAGCCGATAGCGCAGAATGTCCGACGCCGCCGCATAATTACGATTCTCCGAGTGCATGAAATAGTTGAACGCCTCGCCATTTTCACCCTTCAGGAACGTGGGGAAAAACGCTTCTTCCTTGAGCCTGGAAATCCGCATCTGCGGATGTTCGCTGAAGTAATCCAGCAACTGCTGATGCGCCGTCGGGTGGTGGATGTCGATATGCAGTTCGAAGCGCAAGTCCGGGCTGGTGCGCATGTTATCCAGCATCTTTTCCAGCAGGTTATCGCCCGGCATGCGTTCGCCCAGCCATATGTGATGAATCACACGGCTGATGGGCTCGGCATCTGCAGGCAACCTGGGCACGCGAGGGAAAGAATAGATTTCGAACCGGCGGCTCTGTGGCAGTTTTGCCTCTACCTTCCTGAATGCATCCTCCGACCCACTGTTCCAGAAACCGTTGCGGTCCAGCCAGACCAGGCCGTTTGAAGACGAGTCAGTGCGCCAGCATGGAATATCGGCATCGTAATAGACGTTCTTCCTGATCCCTCCGATCTGAATGAAGTACTTCTCTACGACCGTCCCTTTTGCCTGGCTCTGTACCTCCTCGACCATGATCTGATCCAGTGGCAACTCGACCTGTACCTTGGGGCCCCAGCGCTGTACCTCGATTGCGGGCTCGTCAGGTATGACCGCCACCACCGCGCTGTCTGCCTCACTGGCCGGCGGTAATCGCGAGCCGTCGAAGCTTTCCCCGCCACGCAAACCAAGCTTGAGGTCCAGATCCCAATAGCCGGTGTCGATAGTCTTCACGTAAGGCCCCCAGACACGCGGATCAGAATCAGAGCGAATCCGGTACTGCTTTTCCTGTGGCACCCACTCGACCCGAAACGCCTGATCATGCAGCTCGATGTAACTTTTGCCTTGCAGCGGATAAATACCCGCCACTTCGCCCGAGGCCAGTCCTGGCAGGTCTTGAGTCACTTCGAGCGCGCGCAACAGGCGGCGCATTTTGGCATCGAGCGAACGCAAGGCCGGCGGCTCTTCCCTGAACACCGGAATCGGCTCGACCTCGATAACAGGGTCGATCGGTGTGGTGGGGCCAGAAACCTCATAACCGCCTCGCGCCTCGTCAATCAGCCTGGTTTCGGCACCAGCCTCAACCGCAGCGCCCCCCTCGGCAATAATCGGTAACGCGTTCAATACACCGAAGGCAATCCGCCATAGCCCCGTCTGGCGCGCGTCCAGCGTACGGCCATTGACCGCGGCATCGACGCCCAGCCCGACCAGCGCGAGAGACAGCCCCGCGATGACCGGAATCAGTTCAGGAAAGACGATCGCGACGCCGCCCAGGACAGACACGCACTCACTCAACCCGCTGCTGGCTTCCTCTTTCCAGTAATCGCTATGGCTGCGTATTTTTTGCAGCGCGTCCGCTTCAGACTTCGCCTTGACCCGATGCTTGAAGTGCGAGAACGGCCAGGGCTGTAGCGGCTCGCCGAACTGCACCAGTTTGCGCGGGTTCCACCCGCCGGTCGCCGCGTCCAGCAGTTTGGGGTAGACAGCGAAGCCTCTGAGGGCGGTGGCAACGCCGCTGTAGAAAAAGCCATCGACGTCATCCGCAGCACTGAAATGCCCCTCGAAAGACCTACGTTTGCCTGGATCCTTGCACATCAGCGCGATCCAGTCCTTGAGCGCGTCGGCGTTGGCGAAGGTATGAATCGGTGACGAGTTGCCAGGGATGTAGAGCAGCACGGTCGGCGAATCGGCACTGCGTATGACCATGATGTCGGCGGCGCTGTAGCCATGCACCTGCAATTCGGAAATCGTCACGCGAGTGGAAATCGGCGCGGCGACAAAAGCGCCGAAACTCAGCTGTTTCCAGCCCTGATCGGCAGGCAGCCCGAGCGCCTCCAGCACCATGTCCTTGTGCTCGGCCTTGAGCGTGTTTTCCTCGGCTTGCAGCCAGGCCGCCCTGAACAGACCGGCCTTGAGCATCAGGTTGTAGTCGTCGGCGTGCGCCTGCCAGAACTGTTTCAGGTAGGCGAGATAGCCGGCTTGCAGGTTGTGATCCCAGATGTACTGCTTGAACGCCTCGGCAGTCAGGCGCAGTTGCGTCGTCGAATTGTAGTGCTGCGGAGCGGTTTTCCGGTACACCGCTTCATAAGCGACGCAGTCATAGGACGGCAGTTTTTCATCCATGACCTGACAGTCGAGACCGTCCTCATGATGGGGCTGCAAATGCCCGAGGTGATCAAACCAGTCGCCATTACCGTTTTGCTGCCAGTTGCGCAGCAGCGCCTCGGTCAGCGTCATCGAGTGAGCGACATTGGCGCGGTGAGGAGCGGGATAGAGCTTCGGGTCCTCGATATACAGCGTGGCGATCAAAGTGTCGTCCGGATCGATCTCGATACCCCACCTTGACTGGCATTCTTGTGCCACGTCCCGCGCAGCAAGGGCGGCAGGTGACTGTAGGCTGATCGGGTTGAGGCGGAAGTAATCGCTGACCGAATAGTCTTCGTCTACCCGCGCCCAGAACTCTGCGTCAGAGTCATCATCGCCAGCCCTGTCGTCATCGCCGAAGTCGTACTGTGCTGCAAATTCATCGTCCATGATGAAAACCTTCTTGGTGGTTGGAGCCCCTACAGTAGGGGGCAAGAAGGCCTGGTCTGCGGTATATAACTATGTGTCAGCCGCTGGATTGCAACCAATCGTGAGCCCGGAATCGCCGGTCTGGGTCAATCGCTCGAAATTGCTCTTTGACAGCCAAGCAATTCAACAGGTTAAATCCCTTGGCACGCGGACTGCATGGTCAGCTTTCGCCCTTCCCGCTTCAATTCAGTTTTCTACGGAGTACCGCCTTTGGACGCCACCACCATCAACAGCCTGTTCCTGATCGGCGCGTTGCTGGTAGCCGCGAGCATCCTGGTCAGTTCTCTTTCGTCACGCCTCGGCATTCCGATCCTGGTCATCATCCTCGCAGTAGGCATGGTCGCAGGCGTCGATGGCGGCGGGATCATCTTTGATAACTACGCGACCGCCTACCTGGTCGGCAACCTTGCGCTGGCGGTCATCCTGCTCGACGGCGGGCTGCGAACGCGGGTGGCCAGTTTCCGGGTTGCGCTATGGCCGGCCTTGTCGCTGGCGACGGTGGGCGTGCTGATCACCACGGTACTGACCGGCATGATGGCTGCGTGGCTGTTCAATCTCAGCGTTATTCAGGGCCTGTTGATCGGCGCGATCGTCGGCTCCACAGACGCCGCGGCGGTGTTCTCACTGCTGGGCGGCAAAGGCTTGAACGAGCGCGTTACCGCCAGCCTCGAGATCGAGTCGGGCAGCAACGACCCCATGGCCGTATTCCTGACCGTCACCCTGATCGGCATGCTGGCCAGTGGGCAGACCGGCTTGCACTGGGGACTGCTGGGGCACCTGATCCAGGAATTCGGTATCGGCAGCTTCATCGGTCTGGGCGGCGGCTGGATCCTGCTGCAACTGGTCAACCGCATCAATCTGGCCGCCGGCCTCTACCCGATTCTGGTGATCGCCGGTGGCCTGGCAATCTTCGCCCTGACCAACGCCATCCACGGCAGCGGCTTTCTCGCGGTCTACCTGTGCGGTCTGGTACTCGGCAACCGGCCGATTCGTAGTCGCCACGGCATCCTGCACATGCTCGACGGCATGGCCTGGCTGGCACAGATCGGCATGTTTCTGGTGCTGGGCCTGCTGGTCACGCCGCACGATCTGCTGCCGATTGCGATACCGGCGCTGGGTCTGGCGCTGTGGATGATTCTGGTGGCACGTCCACTGTCGGTGATGGTCGGCCTGCTGCCGTTCAAGGCCTTCCATGATCGCGAAAAAGCCTTTATCGCCTGGGTCGGCCTGCGTGGCGCGGTACCGATCATCCTCGCGGTGTTCCCGCTGATGGCCGGCCTGCCCAACGCACAGCTGTACTTCAACCTGGCGTTCTTTATCGTGCTGGTTTCGCTGTTGCTGCAAGGCACCAGCCTGCCGTGGATGGCCAAACTGCTCAAAGTGACGGTTCCGCCTGATCCCGCGCCGATTTCCCGGGCCGCGCTGGAGGTGCACGTCACCAGCGAATGGGAGTTGTTCGTCTACCGCCTGGGCGCCGAAAAGTGGTGCATTGGCGCGGCTCTGCGTGAACTGAAGATGCCGGAAGGCACGCGTATCGCGGCACTGTTCCGCGGCCAGCAACTGCTCCATCCGTCCGGCAGCACGACGCTGGAAGTGGGTGATCTGCTGTGCGTGATAGGCCACGAACATGACCTTCCAGCGCTGGGCAAATTGTTCAGCCAGGCACCGCAGCGTGGGCTGGACCTGCGTTTCTTCGGCGACTTCGTGCTCGAAGGCGACGCAAGGCTGGGTGAAGTGGCGGCCCTGTATGGCCTGAAACTCGACGGCATCGACCCAGGCATGCCGCTCAGCCAGTTCATTGTGCAGAAGAACCGTGGCGAGCCGGTGGTGGGCGACCAGATTGAATGGAATGGAACTATTTGGACAGTTGCCGTCATGGACGGGAACAAGATCCAGAAAGTGGGCGTCAAATTCCCCGAAGGAACCCGCCCGGGCCCCGGACTGTTCCTTTAAACTGCCAACCCACACGTATCATCATGCGACCGGTGTCTATGTTTTCCCTGCGTTCCTTTTGTGCTGCCGCACTGTTTGCGCTCTGCCTGTCTTCCTTCCCGGTGCTCGCCGCCGACCCGCCCAGCAGCGACGCTGTTCAGCAAAGCCTCGACAAGATTGCCGACCGCAAGCTGCCAGACGCCGAGCAAAAGGCACTGCAACAAGTGCTCGAGCAGACACTGGCCTTTCTGGCCAGCAAGAAGGACAGCGAACAGAAACTCGAAGCGCTCAAACAGCAGCTTGCCCAGGCGCCAAAACAGACGTCGGAAAACCAGCGTGAACTGGCCCGCCTGAAAGAAAGCAAAGTGGTGCCCGTGGCCCAGCGTTATGGCGGCCTCGACGTACCGCAGCTGGAGCAACTGCTCAGTCAGCGCAGCACCCAGCAAAGTGATCTGCAGAGCGAACTCAACGACGCCAACAGCCTGGCCATTACCGCGCAAACGCGGCCGGAGCGTGCGCAGACTGAGATCAGCGCCAACCAGACGCGCATCCAGCAGATCAACGCCATCCTCAAGAATGGCAAGGACAACGGCAAACCGCTGAGCGCCGACCAAAGAAACCTGCTCAATGCAGAGCTGGCCTCGATCAACGCCCTCAACCTGCTGCGTCGCCAGGAACTGGCCGGCAACAGCCAATTACAAGACCTGGGCAACAGCCAGCATGACTTGCTGACCGAGAAGGTGGCGCGCCAGGAGCAGGAAATTCAGGACCTGCAGACCCTGATCAACGACAAGCGTCGTGCCCAGTCGCAAAAAACGGTCGCCGACCTGTCCCTGGAAGCGCAGAAGTCCGGCGGCAGCAGCCTGCTGGCCACCGAGAGCGCCGCCAACCTCAAGCTGTCGG
Source organism: Pseudomonas sp. PvP100 (assembly GCF_017833055.1). NCBI lineage: Bacteria > Pseudomonadati > Pseudomonadota > Gammaproteobacteria > Pseudomonadales > Pseudomonadaceae > Pseudomonas > Pseudomonas sp. PvP100. The sequence goes on along the minus strand of NZ_JAFIBO010000001.1, from coordinate 5,097,640 downwards.
ACTACCTGTTGCGCGGCACCGATCGCCTCAACGAGCTAACTCAGCAGAACCTCAAGACCAAGCAGCAACTCGACAACCTGACCCAGACCGATCAAGCCCTCAGCGAGCAGATCAATGTGCTGAGCGGCAGCCTGCTGCTGTCCAAGATTCTCTACAAGCAGAAGCAGGCGTTGCCGCATCTGGAGCTGGACAAGGGCCTGGCCGACGAAATCGCCAACATCCGCCTGTATCAGTTCGACATCAACCAGCAACGCGAACAGATGAGCACGCCGACCGCTTACGTCGAGCGGCTGCTCGCTACCCAGCCGCCTGAAAACGTCACCCCGCAACTGCGTCGGACGCTGCTGGACCTGGCCATCACCCGCAGTGACTTGCTGGAGCGCCTCAATCGCGAGCTGAGCGCGTTGCTCAACGAATCCATCACGCTGCAATTGAACCAGAAACAGCTGACCAGCACCGCTCAAGGGCTGCGCGCCACACTCGATGAGCAGATGTTCTGGATCCCCAGCAACAAGCCGCTGGACGTGGAATGGTTTCAGAATATCTGGCCACGCCTGCAAAAGCAGGTCTCCACCCTGCCCTGGACGTCCAGCCTAAGCGAACTGTCAGACGGCCTGACCCAGCGCCCGCTGCTGTTCCTGCCCTTGCTGCTGTTGATCGGCATACTGACCTGGAGACGCAAGGCGCTGTACCAGAAGCTCAATCGCCTGCACGCCGATATCGGTCACTTCAAGCGTGACAGTCAATGGAAAACGCCACTGGCGCTGCTGTTCAACGTACTGCTGGCCATGCCCGTCGCACTGGGACTGGCCCTGTGCGGCTACGCCCTGCAGATCGACGCCCGTGGTCAAAACGCCAACCTCGGCGAGGCATTGCTGCAGATCGCACTCGCCTGGCTGGTGTTCTACACCGCCTATCGCGTACTTGCACCGCAAGGCGTTGCGCAGTTGCACTTCCGCTGGGAGACCGCGCAGGTCGAGTTCCTGCGTGGCTGGGTACGGCGTCTGGGGCTGGTCGTTCTGGCCCTGGTGGCGGTGGTGGCCGTTGCTGAACACCAGCCTGCCGCACTGGCCGACGACGTACTGGGGATCGGCGTAGTTCTGACCTGTTACGCCCTGATGACCTGGCTGCTCGCCCGCCTGCTGATCTCCAGCCCCACGCATCACAATGCCTCACTGTTTCGCAAAACCGTCGGCGTGGTGTTCACGGCATTGCCGGTCGCGCTCTTCCTCGCGGTTTGCTTTGGCTACTATTACACCGCGCTCAAGCTCAGCGACCGCCTGATCGACACCCTGTACCTGATGATGATCTGGCTGATGGTCGAGGCGACGTTCGTCCGTGGCCTGAGCGTGGCCGCCCGGCGTCTGGCCTATCAGCGCGCGCTGGCCAAGCGTCAGGCAGCCAGAGAAAACGGCGACAGCGACATTCCGGTCGAAGAACCCAAGCTGGACATTGAACAGGTCAACCAGCAGTCGCTGCGCCTGATCCGTCTGGCCCTGCTGGCCGGATTCGTCGGCGCGCTGTACCTGGTGTGGGCCGAGCTGATCACCGTGTTCGCCTACCTGGACAACATCATTCTCTACGAATACACCAGTGGCACCGGGGCCAACATGAGCATGGTGCCGATCAGCCTGAGCGACTTCCTCGGTGCGGGGGTGATCATCGTCATCACCTTCGTACTCGCCGGCAACCTGCCCGGCCTGCTGGAAGTGCTGGTGCTGTCACGCATGAACCTCGCGCAGGGCAGTGCCTACGCGACGACCACGCTGCTGTCATACACCATCGCCGGCGTCGGCTTCGTCACCACGCTGTCGACGCTGGGCGTGAGCTGGGACAAATTGCAGTGGCTGGTCGCGGCGCTGTCGGTGGGTCTGGGCTTCGGCATGCAGGAAATCTTCGCCAACTTCATTTCCGGCATCATGATCCTCTTCGAACGTCCGGTGCGGATCGGCGACACCATCACCATCGGCGCCCTGTCGGGGACGGTCAGCAAGATCCGCATCCGTGCCACGACCATCACCGACTTCGACCGCAAGGACATCATCGTCCCGAACAAGACGTTCATCACCGGCCAGCTCATCAACTGGTCGCTGACCGACACCGTCACCCGCGTAACCCTCAAGCTGGGCGTGGATTACGGCTCGGACCTGGACCTGGTGCGCTCCCTGCTGCTGCAAGCCGCCCGGGAAAATCCTCGGGTGCTCAAGGAACCAGAGCCGATCGTCTACTTCCTGAACTTCGGCGAAAGCACCCTCGACCACGAACTGCGCATGCACGTACGCGACCTGGGCGACCGCAACCCGGTGCTCGACGAGATCAACCGCTTCATCAATCGCGAGTTCAAGAAGCAGCACATCAACATCTCGTTCCGCCAGATGGAGATCTACCTCAAGAACACCCAAGGCCTGGAATACAAACTGGTGCCCGCAGAGCCGGTCGACAAGCACGGCGCACCGGCTGGGCAAACAACGCTGCAACCGGTGAATACCCAAGTGACCCCGGCGACCAAGGATGCGCCCGAGCCGCCTGAGTTGCGGCTGGATTGAGAAGAGTGAAAGTGTGTGTCGACCGGGCTACAGCACGGTCGACACGCTAGCGATTAGCGATTAAATCAGGCCTCAACCCGCCCAATCACCACCTTCGCCTCCAGATACCCCCCAGGCTCCTTGCTGATCTGCACGGTTCCGGCACACGGTGCCAGTATCGATGTTTCCATCTTCATCGCCTCCATGATCGCGATCACCTGTCCCTTCTCTACCGTCGCACCGTCTTCAACCGCCCAGGCATGCAGGTTGCCCGCGACCGGCGTCAGCACTGCGTGCGGGTCCGGGGCGTCGGCCGCTGGCTGGCTGGCGTCAGCCGGGGCGGCAGCGTTCAGGCTCATGCCGGCCAACAGCGCAGCAGGCAGGCCCAGTTCGTGGCGTTTGCCGTCGATTTCAACGAAGGTACGCAGCACGCCGGGGTCGACCGGTTCTGCGTTGCGCGGGGCGATGGTGACGTGCTCGGCGAAGTCGGTTTCGATCCAGCGGGTGTGGACGGCGAAGGTATTGGCCGCGGTGAAGTCGTCATGGTCCATGACCGCCCGGTGGAACGGCAGCACGGTGGCCACGCCTTCCACCTTGAACTCGGCCAGCGCACGGCGGGCGCGGCTGATGGCCTGTTCGCGGGTTGCGCCGGTGACGATCAGCTTGGCGATCATCGAGTCGAAGTTCGGTGAGACCCTTGAGCCTTCTGCAACGCCGGTGTCCAGGCGTACGCCCGGACCGGACGGCGGCTGAAATAAAGTGATAGACCCCGGCGTCGGTAGAAAGCCGTTGCCCGCGTCCTCAGCGTTGATACGGAATTCAAAGCTATGGCCGCGTGGCACAGGCGTGCCATCGAACGACAGCGGCAGGCCGTCGGCGACGCGAAGTTGTTCGATGACCAGGTCCACGCCGCTGGTTTCTTCCGTCACCGGGTGCTCGACCTGCAAGCGCGTGTTGACCTCCAGGAACGACAGGGTGCCGTCGCCGCTGAGCAGGAACTCCACCGTACCGGCACCGACATAGCCCGCTTCGGCGCAGACCGCGCGAGCCGACTCGTGAATGCGCTGGCGCAGTTCGTCATTCAGATAAGGCGCTGGCGCTTCTTCGATCAGCTTCTGGTTGCGACGCTGCAACGAGCAGTCACGGGTGCCGACCACAACCACCCGGCCATGACGATCGGCGATGATCTGCGCTTCGATGTGCCGTGGGCGGTCCAGAAAGCGCTCGACGAAGCACTCGCCACGACCGAACGCGGTCACCGCTTCACGCACCGCAGACTCGTACAGCTCGCTGACTTCATCGAGCTTCCAGGCGACTTTCAGGCCGCGACCACCGCCGCCAAAGGCTGCCTTGATGGCAATCGGCAGGCCGTGCTGCTCGGCAAACGCGACCACTTCAGAGGCATCTTTTACCGGGTCTTCTGTACCGGCCACCAGCGGTGCGCCGACTTTCAGGGCAATGCGCCGGGCCTGGACCTTGTCGCCCAGTGCGTCGATGGTCGCAGGATCGGGACCGATCCAGATCAGACCGGCGTCGATCACCGCGCGGGCGAATTCGGCGCGCTCCGAGAGGAAGCCGTAGCCCGGATGAACCGCATCGGCACCGGCGCGCGCGGCAACCGCCAGCAGCTTTTCGATGTTCAGGTAGGTGTCGGTCGGGCGCTCACCCTGCAGACCATAGGCTTCATCGGCCTGACGCACGTGCAGCGCGTCGATATCAGCATCGGCGTACACCGCCACCGAGGCGACTCCGTAGTCACGGCAGGCACGGGCAATACGAACGGCGATTTCGCCACGATTGGCAATCAGAACCTTTTTCATCTGTTCTTGGTCTCGTCTGAAGTGGCGGGGCGCACTGGCTCGAAGGCGCTCAGCGGGTTGAAGCGAATGCGGGCATTGACCGGAATCTGCCCGGCCTTGTCCAGGTGATAGGTGGCAACTGCGCCGATGACCGGGTAACCGCCGGTCAACGGGTGATCGGCCAGAAACAGCACCGGCTGGCCACTGGGCGGCACCTGAATGGCGCCGACCGTGGTGCCCTCGCTGGGCAACTCGCCAGCGACGGCACGTTGCAGCGATTGCTCGCCTGCCAGGCGAATGCCGATACGGTTGGATTGCGGCGTGACCAGCCAGGTCTGTTGCGCCAGCAGTTGCTGGGCTTCGGCGCTGAACCAGTCACTGCGCGGGCCCATGACCACATCCAGGATGATGACCTCATCGCTACGCGGCATCTCGAAGGCCGGTTGTTCGGCAGTCGACACCGCAGGGCCACCGGTTCTGCGCGTGAAGCCCAGCCGGTCACCCGCGGCCAGCGCCGCGGGCCCAACCTGGGCCAGCGTGTCTGTGGACAGACTGCCAAGCACCGGCTCATGAATGAAACCGCCACGAACCGCCAGATAATTGCGCAGGCCGGCGCTGGGCGAACCGATGCTCACCTGATCGCCGTTCTGCAAAGCCAGCGGTGCATACAAGGGCGCCTGCAACTTTTGCCCTTCGGCGGTCTGCACTTCGACGCTGGCCTGAGCACCGGTAATCGCCACAACGGTCTGCCCCTGACAGGTGAAGGTCAGACCACCCATGAGAATCTCCAGACACGCGGTCGCCGGATCGTTACCCACCGCGCGGTTGGCAGCGCGCAAGGCGCCGCGATCCAGCGCGCCCGATGCGGACACACCCTGCCCCGCCCGACCGGGACGCCCCATGTCCTGAAACAGGGTTTGCAGACCTGGCGTCTCGATCTGCAGATAGTCTTCGCTGACCGTCGTCGCCTGCGGTCGGACAGGTGCAGCAACCTGCACACGGGTCTCCGGGAGCGGACCGGCATCCTGGAAACGCACGCGGTAGCCAGGCTGGAGCAAGGCGGGCTCGTCGCGGCCCAGATCCCACATGGTTGAGGTGGTCACCCCGATAATCTGCCAGCCGCCGGGGCTGGCCTGAGGATAAATGCCACTGAAACCACCGGCCAGTGCCACGGCGCCAGCCGGAATACGTGTGCGCGGCGTGCTGCGCCGTGGCACCACAAACCCGGCACCGCCGCTGAGGTAGGCAAAACCGGGTGCAAAGCCGCAGAAGGCAACGTTGTAGTCGCTGCCGGTGTGGCGCTTGATCACTTCCTCGACGCTGATGTCCAGCTCGCGGGCGACATCGGCCAGGTCTTCGCCGTTGTAATGCACAGGTATTTCGATCAGCTTGCCCGCCTCGCGGGCCTTGCCACGAATGTCGCGCGAGGCGATCTGTGTGGCGAGCGCTTTGAAACCGATGGCTGACGGACGAAAGTGCACCAGCAACGTTCGGGCGGCCGGGACGATTTCCTCGACGCCAGCGATGGGCATCTGCTGTAACGATTCGAACAGGGCCAGGGTCTCGTCCAGATTCGACAGTTCAACCAGGAGTGCATCCAGGTTGGCCGGGTAGAAACGCATGAGCCTCTCCTATACGTGGTAGTAGCTGTCCGGAATATCGGTAATGAACATGTGGCCCGGCGCGTGGGAAATCGCAAACGGCACACGGGACGCCATGACTACTGCCTGCGGGGTCACACCGCAGGCCCAGAACACCGGAATCTCGCCGGGCCTGATCGTCACCGCATCACCAAAATCAGGGCTCGCCAGGTCGGTGATGCCGAGCAGTCCAGGCTCGCCGACATGTACCGGCGCGCCGTGCACACCGGGGTAGCGACCGGTGATGCGCGCCGCTTCGGCAACCCGGTCCGCGGCGATCGGGCGCATCGACACCACCATGTTGCCCTGCAGGCGTCCGGCCGGGCGGCAGACGCGGTTGCTGCGGTACATCGGCACATTGCAGCCTTCGCTGATGTGGCGCACATCGATGCCGGCGTGCATCAGGTCGGTTTCGAAGGTGAAACTGCAGCCAATCAGAAAGCTGACCAGATCAGTGTGCTGCGCCCAGATGTGGCTCACGTCACTCAGTTCTTCGGCCAGTTGCCCGTCGCGCCATACCCGGTACAGCGGCAGGTCGGTGCGCAGATCAGCCTGCTCGGCCAACAGCGTGGTGTGGCTGCCGGGCTCGGTCACATCCAGCACCGGGCAGGCTTGCGGGTTACGCTGCGCGAACAGCAGAAAGTCATACGCCCATTCACGCGGCAGCGTGATCATGTTGCACTGGGTCAGACCGGGCGCCTGGCCAGCGGTCGGCGCGACGAATCCCTGGCGATAACGGGCACGGGCGGCGCTGGCTGCCTCGCGGGCGAGTTGCAGTGAATTCATGATCAGCCTCGATTGAATGCGCGGACAGTGACGCCTGCGTCGTGCAAACGGTCTTTCAGAATACGCGCGATGTTCACCGCGCCCGGACTGTCGCCATGCACGCAGATTGAATCGGCCTGCAGGCTGATTTCGCGGCCATCTTCAGCCTCGATGACGCCTTCGCGCACCAGGCGCAGCATGCGCTCGGCGATCCGTTCGGCGTCGTGCAGAACCGCACCGGGCCGCGAGCGCGAGACCAGCGTGCCTTCAGCGGTATAGGCGCGGTCGGCGAACGCTTCGGCAACGCAAGAAAGCCCGGCTTCGCGTGCCCAGTCGAGCAGCGGCGAGTTGGCCAGGCACACCAGCTTCAGTGCGGGATCAATGCGCAGCAGCGCCTGAATGACCGCCGCGGCCTGACGCTGATCACCGGCAATGGTGTTGTACAGCGCGCCGTGAGGCTTGACGTAGCTCACGCTCGTCCCGGCGCTGCGAGCCAGGCCCTGCAGTGCGCCGATCTGATAAATGACATCGGCGGTCAGCTGGTCGCTCGGGATGTCCATGTTGCGGCGGCCGAACCCTACCAGGTCCGGGTAGGCCACATGCGCGCCGATGGCAACGCCCCGGGCCGCAGCGGCCTCGAGGGTGCGCAGGATCCCGGCCGGGTCACCGGCATGGAAACCGCAGGCCACGTTGGCGCTGCTGACCACATCGAGAATCGCCTCGTCATCGCCCATGCTCCAGGCGCCGAAGCTTTCACCGAGGTCACTGTTGAGGTCTATCGCAGGCATTTTTTGTTCTCCGAAATCAGGCTGCATTGATGAAGGCAAAGATGGGACCGACTGATTTGAACGCCATGTACCACGACAGCAGACAGGTCAGCACGCCCAACACTAATAGCCAGCGCGGGTAGTGGTAGCCGTCCATCATGTCGGACCGGCGCCAGCCGACGTACATGAAAATGCTCAGGCCCAGTGGCAGGATCAAGCCGTTGAAGCCCCCGGCAAAGACCAGCAGCGCGGCTGGTGGTTTGCCCCACATGACGTATACGACAACGGTGATCAGGATAAAGCCGACCGTCGCCAGGTTGCGCGCGCGTTCGGTGATGCGTTTGGAAAACACGGTGATGAACGACATCGACGTATAGGACGCGCCGATCACGCTGCTGATGCCGGCCGCCCAGAGCACCAGGCCGAACATGATCAGGCCGAAGTTGCCAGCGGCAGCGGTGAACGCCTGGGCTGCGGGGTTTGCACCCTTGCCGGACACATCGATGACGACGCCGCTGGCGACCACGCCGAGGATCGCCAGAAACAGTATGTAACGAACAACGCCGGTGACCAGAATACCGGTCAGCGCCGCCTTGGACACCACATCGATGTTCTCGACCCCGACGGTGCCGCGATCCAGCAATCGGTGAGCACCGGCGTAAGTGATATAGCCGCCGACCGTGCCACCGACAATGGTGGTGATGGCCGCGAAATCGACCATGTCCGGCAGAATGGTCTGGCGCAGCGCTTCACCCAGCGGCGGGTGCGAGGCAAAGGCGGCGAACAGGATCAGGCAGACCTTCAGGGTGCCCAGCACCATCATGATGCGGTCCATCGCGATGCCGGCGCGGTGCGACGAGAAGATCGCAATGGCGATCAGCGCGCTCAAGGCGCCACCCCATTTGGGGTCAAGACCGGTCAACGCATTCAAGCCCAGGCCCGCACCGGCGATGTTGCCCAGACTGAACACCAGGCCGCCGAAGATGACCAGTACCGCGAGCAGATAACCGCTGCCCGGAATCGCCGCGTTGGCCAGATCGGCCGCGCGCATTTTGGTCAACGTGACGATGCGCCAGACATTCAGTTGCACCACGAAGTCGATCAGGATCGAGGCCAGGATGCCGAAAGCGAACGCTGCCCCCAGCGTCGCAGTAAACGTAGCTGTCTGGGTCAGAAAGCCAGGACCGATGGCAGACGTCGCCATCATGAAGATCGCGGCGATCAAAGAGGCGCGGCGCGCCTTGGTGAACTCATTGGCAGTCTGTGTCACGGCGGCATTCCTGAGATGAGAGGTATTTTGCCAGAGCAATGACCATGCCAAAGGTCATTCAAGTACGCCAACTTGTAGATACATAAAGATAATATTGTTGAACAATGCATGCGGTATGGATCAACCATATGCACCATGTTGTTACGCAGGGACTCAGGTGTGCTACCTGATGATGCATCTGCTGACCTTCGTCCTTGCCAGCCAATGAGCTGTCGTGGAATATCGACCTGGCTTTTCTTTCTCTGGACCCTTTATGAACGACGCTGCCTCTGCCCTCCCTCGCACCCTCGGAGAATCGATCACCACTGAGCTTCGCAGAATGCTGGTCGAGGGCGAGCTGGTACCTGGTCAGCGCCTCTCGGAAGCCGCTCTCGCCGAGAGTCTGGATATTTCCCGTAACACCCTGAGAGAAGCCTTCAGAGTGCTGACCCGCGAAGGGCTGCTGACCCACGAGCCCAATCGCGGGGTCACCGTGGCCAAGCCTGATATGGCTTCGATCATCGATATCTACCGCATTCGACGCTTCATCGAATGTGGAGCGATTGCCCAGGCTTATCCACAGCATCCCGGTGTGCTGCACATGCGCAATGCGGTCGAGGCCGGCGTGCAGGCGCGTGAGGCCAAGGACTGGGTTGCCGTGGGCACCGCCAACATGATGTTTCACAAGGCCATCGTCGAGCTGTCCGACAGCCCGCGACTGGTGGCGTTTTATGCGCAGATATCGGCAGAGTTGCGGCTGGCCTTCGGCTTGCTCAACAATCCGGAGCTGCTGCATTCGCCTTATCTGGACATGAATGCTGCGGTACTCGGGCGCCTGGACGCGGGCAAGACCGATGAGGCGACGCGCATGCTCGAGGATTATCTGGTGCAATCGGAACGAACGATTCTGGCCGCCTTCGAGCGAAGCCGGAACCGGTAGTCCGGGCGCAGCCCCCATCACCAGAACTACCACCCAGGGACCCGGTCTACGGGTTCTGACCGTTGCAACACGCCCGACGAGCCAGGCAGGCCGCCGCTTCGTTGAAAGCCTGAAATTCCCCTCTGGAGGCGATACGCTTTGAAAGCACTCGACGAACTCATTCTCGACAACCGCTTTGCCCGTCTGGGCGATGCGTTTTCTACTTCCGTGCTGCCTGAGCCCATTGATGCGCCGCAGCTTGTGGTTGCCAGCCAGTCAGCACTGGCACTGCTGGACCTGGCGCCTGGACAGGCCGATCTGCCGTTGTTCGCGGAAATCTTCAGCGGCCACAAGCTGTGGTCCGAAGCAGAGCCTCGGGCGATGGTGTATTCCGGGCATCAGTTCGGCTCCTACAACCCGCGCCTGGGGGATGGCCGTGGCCTGCTGCTAGGCGAGGTGTACAACGACGCCGGCGAGCACTGGGACCTGCACCTCAAGGGCGCCGGCCGCACGCCGTATTCGCGGATGGGTGACGGGCGCGCCGTACTGCGCTCGTCGATCCGCGAGTTTCTGGCTTCCGAGGCTCTGCACGCACTGGGCATCCCCAGCAGCCGCGCGGGGTGTGTGGTCAGCTCCAGCACGCCGGTATGGCGCGAAACCCAGGAACATGCCGCTATGGTGCTGCGTCTGGCACAGAGTCATGTGCGCTTCGGCAGCCTGGAATACTTCTTCTACACCAAGCAGCCAGAGCAGTTGAAGACCCTCGCCGAGCATGTGCTGACGATGCATTACCCGCATTGCCAGGAGCAGCCGGAGCCGTATCTGGCGATGTTCCGGGAAATCGTCGAGCGCAACGCCGAGCTGATTGCCAAGTGGCAGGCCTACGGCTTCTGCCATGGTGTGATGAACACCGACAACATGTCGATTCTGGGCATTACCTTCGATTTCGGACCGTTCGCGTTTCTGGACGATTTCGATGAGCATTTCATCTGCAACCACTCCGATCACGAAGGTCGCTACTCCTTCAGCAATCAGGTGCCTATCGCGCAATGGAACCTTAGCGCGCTGGCGCAGGCGCTGACCCCGTTCATCAGCGTGGAAGCGCTGCGTGAGGCCATCGGTTTGTTCCTGCCGCTGTATCAGGCCCACTACCTGGACCTGATGCGCCGCCGACTGGGCCTGACCGTTGCTCAGGAGCAGGATGAACAACTGGTCAGCCAGTTGCTGAAATTGATGCAGAACAGCGGCGTGGATTACACCCTGTTCTTCCGCCGCCTGGGTGATCAGCCAGCCGCCGAGGCGTTGCGCACGTTGCGTGACGACTTTGTCGATATCAAGGGCTTCGATGGCTGGGCGCAAGCGTATCAAGCGCGTATTGCCCTTGAGGACAACGGCACCGAGCAGGAGCGTCAGACCCGCATGCATGCAGTCAATCCGCTGTACATCCTGCGCAACTACCTGGCGCAGAACGCCATCGCTGCTGCGGAAAAAGGCGACTACGAAGAAGTCCGCCGCCTGCATCAGGTGCTCTGCACCCCCTTCACCGAACAGCCCGGCATGCAAGGCTACGCCCAACGACCGCCGGACTGGGGCAAGCACCTGGAAATCAGCTGTTCGTCGTGAGGCTTTGATTCCCTATCGTGCCCATGCTCAGCGTGCTCCGCGCCCTGTCTTGACTGTGCGGCGCGGCGCAGATCTGTGACGCGGAGCGTCACGCACGGCATTCCCACGCTGGAGCGTGAGGAACGATCATCACCCTATCGTGCGGCGCTCCGCGTCGCATGCAGTTCTGGACGCTCCGCGTCCTCTTTAACTATGACAGCCCTGCATCCACCAACCATTGTTCCAGCCCTTCGAGGTCGGGAATGCGGGCTACGGTTTCGCCGATCTGTACGGCGGCCAGTTCCAGTTCGGCCAGCGGGACGTCGACGTAGCTCAACTGGCTGTCGACCTTGCACGAGCGCGGGATGCCCTGGGTCAGCAGGGCGATGAATCTGACGTCGTTGCGTCCGCCCAGCGCGTTGAGCACCACGATCCGGGCTCGACCGCCAACGCGGGTGCGGCCTCCGCAGGCAGCTTCGAAGCTGAGCAGTGGCAAGGTCAGTTCGCGCCAGCTGATCGGCCCGAGGTACCACTCAGGGGCGTCCGGCTCTGCGCTGCAATCCTGATAATCGATCAACTCGGCGACCGCGACATTGGGCAGCAGCAGATGCCGGTCACTCAACGGCACCAGCAAGCCGGTCAGGCTGGTCAGACGGCTTGTCTGAAACGTGCCTTCAGACATGTGCCTGGCTCCAGTAAGCGATGCTCTCCAGCAATACGGTTTCCTGATACGGCTTGCTCAGGTACTCGTTGACGCCCACCGCCATCGCCCGATCGCGATGCTTCTGGCCCGAGCGGGAGGTGATCATGATGATAGGCAATTCCTTGAGCTGTTCGTCTTGGCGGATCTGGCTGGCGACTTCAAAGCCGTCCATGCGCGGCATTTCGATATCGAGCAGCATGATGTCAGGCGTGTGCTCCTGCAACAGGGTCATGGCATCGACACCGTCCTTGGCGGTCAGCACGTGCATGCCGTGGCGTTCCAGCAAGCGGCTGGTAACTTTGCGCACCGTCACCGAATCGTCCACTACCATCACCAACAGCGGTCTGGCGTGCTCGGCTTCGTGGTAGGCAGGCGCCATGCCTCCTCTGAAAGGCAAGCCCTGCAAGGTACGAATCTTCGCCATCAGATCAAGAATCAGCACCACTTGCCCGTCACCCAGGATGGTCGCACCGGAAATGCCCTGCACCCTGGAGAACTGCGGGCCGAGGCTCTTGACCACGATCTCGCGCGAGCCTGCCAGCGCATCGACCTGCACCGCCACCCACTGATCCTGCAGATGCACCAGCAACACCGGCAGCGGCTGCAATTGCCCGGCCAGCCGGGGCGGACTGCTGCCCAGCAACTCGCCCAGATAGCGCAACTCGTAACTGCGCCCACCATATTGATAGCGCGGCGGGGTGGTCTGGTAATAGCCGTCCAGTTCATTGGCCATGACGCGCACGATGCCATCGACGGTATTGAGCGGCACCGCATACTGTTCTTCGCCGCACGTCACCATCAACGCCCGATTGACCGATACCGAAATCGGCAGTCGAATACGGAAGCGCGTGCCCTGGCCCGGTACCGAGTCGATGACCATCGAACCGCCCAGTTGCTTGACCTCGGCGTGCACCACATCCATGCCCACGCCACGGCCGGAAATCTGGGTGATGATCTCGCTGGTGGAAAAACCCGCCTGCAGGATGAACGGCAGCACTTCATGGTCGGACAGATCGGCATCCGGATGGATCATGCCGCGCTTGATGGCTTTGCGGCGTACCGCAGCGAGGTCGACACCCGAGCCGTCATCGCTCAGTTCGATGACCATATCGCCGCCTTCGTACATCAATTCCAGACTGATATGGCCCTGTTCCGGCTTGCCGGCAGCGATGCGTTTTTCGGTGCTTTCAAGCCCGTGATCGACGGCATTGCGCAGCATGTGCTCCAGTGGCGCGACCATTCGTTCCAGCACGTTGCGGTCCATTTCACCGTCGGCGTTGCCCACTTCGAAATGGACTTTCTTGTGCAGTTCCGAGGCCACCTGGCGCACCACGCGACGCAGGCGCGGCACCAATCGTTCGAACGGCACCATGCGCGTACGCATCAGGCCTTCCTGAAGCTGGGTGTTGACCCTGGCCTGTTGCGACAGCAGCGTTTCCGCGTCGCGTGCACGCGCGCCGAGGGTTTCCTTGAGGTCCATCAGGTCGGACGCCGATTCGAACAGCGCGCGCGACAACTGCTGCAACTGGGAATGGCGGTCCATTTCCAGCGGGTCAAACTCTTCATAGCCCAGCCGCTCGGCCTGAACCTGCTCACGGCTGAGAATGCGCCCCTGGGTTTCCATATCAAGACGACGCAACTGATCGCGCATCCGCTCGATGGTGGTTTCCATCTCTACCAGGGCGATCTGTGAATCAATAATCTGCTGTTCAATACGTCCACGGAAGATGGAGGTTTCGCCGGCCAGGTTGACCAGGTCTTCCAGTTGCTCGGCAGGCACCTTGACCATTTCCGGACCACTGCGCTCGACCTCGCCCTCGGCGACCGGGGCCACGGCGACCACCGACTCCGGATGGACCTCCAGGCCCTGCGCAGCCAGCACTGCGCCCGACGGCTCGTCGGTGGCCAGTCTGCGAATGCTCTCAATCAGCAAGGTCGCGTCAGGCAGCGGCTTGTCACTGCGCACGGCATCGAGCATGTCGGCCAGCACATCCTGGCCGCTCTGCAACAGCCCCATCATCAACGGCGCGGGCTGCAGGCTGCCGGCGGAAAGCCCCTCGTAAAGCGTCTCCAGCTCGTGGGCCAGATCGCCTATCGGAGCAATTTCCACCATCCGCGCGCCGCCCTTGAGGGTGTGCAGGTCGCGCAGCAGGTTTTCGACTTCCAGCATGTTGTGCGGATCGGCCTGCCAACGCGCCAATGCTGCGCCCGAGCTTTCCATGATGTCGAAACCTTCCTCGAGGAAGACTTCACGCAGCTCGGTGTCATGCTCTGGAGGATCTTCACTGGCGGCAGGCGAGGCCTGCGCCTCAGGCCCGGCGCTCTCGAGCGTGCGGCAGCTGCGCAGCGCCTCGATCAAAGCCGAAGGGTCGCTGAGCGCTTCCTGCCGATACAGCTGCTCAAGCAGAATGGCCAGATGGTCGTGGCTCTCGTGCAGCAGCTCGGCCAGCGTCGGCGAATGGTTGAAGCGCCGGTCGATCAATCCCTCGTAGAGGTTTTCCAGTTCGTGGGCCAGGTCGCCCACCTCGGCCACCTCAGCCATCCGCGCACCGCCCTTGAGGGTGTGCAGGTCGCGCTGCAAGGAGGCCAGCGGCGCAGGGTTTTCCGGATCGGCCAGCCAGCGCTGCAAGGCTTGACCGGCGCTGTCGAGGATATCGACGGCCTCTTCCAGAAATATCTCGACGATTTCGTCGTCCGGCCCGGCAACTTCAGTCTCAGTGTGCCCGGCCTCGCTGGCCAGCTGCGCGGTGGCGGCGTTGAGCTCGGTAACGCTCAAGGTGCGGTGGCCGTCGCTCTTGACCAGCCCGGTCGCCGAAGGGTCAAGCGCCTGATCCAGCAACTGGTTCAAGGCACGCACGCATTCGGGACGTGGCTCGACATCCTGACCAGCGGCCACCTGATCAAGCATGTTGATCAGCGCTTCGTGAGCATTTTCTGCCACATCGAAAAAGCGCTCGCTGACTGCCAGACTGCTTTCCTCGACCGCGCCGTAGAGATCGAGCAAGGCTTCGCACAGCTCATCGACCTGCGGCAGGTCGGCCAGATGCGCGCCATGACCGAGGGTGGTCAGCTCGTCGAGCAGCGCGCTCAGTTCCTGGCGTTCGCCGGGGTGCTGCCTCCAGCCCCGCAGCAGGTTTTCCGCATCCAGCACGATGTCCATGCCTTCGGCCAGAAAACCGGCGAGCAACGTGGGGTTGCGCTTGATACGCAGGCCGCTGTCCGACTCACGCAGCACCACGGTGAGGCGGTCGTTGAGCATCGCCAGGGCAGCCTCGATCAGCGGCGCGGCGCCCGGAATATCGGCCAGCGGCGTGCTGTCCAGTTGTTCGAGGCCCTTGTGCAGCAACGGTTCGGCGCTGCGCAGCAGGACGAGCTCCGGTGAACCGATATCGATCAGGTTAGCCTTGTATTCACGCACTAACTGGTCGAGCGGGCTGGCCAGTTCGGCAATCGGCAGCACCCCGGCCATGTGCGCGCTGCCCTTGAGCGTATGCAACGCACGCAGCACCGCGTCGCTGATCGCCGGCGACGCTGATTGTTCGGCGTTGTCGAGGAAGCGACCGAGGGTATTCAGATGGCCGAGCGCTTCCTGACGAAAAATCTCCAGCAACTGTGGATCGAGCGGTTCGTCGGCAACAGGCTGGCTTGGCGCATGATCATCCGCGGCTGGCAGCATCGGTGGCTCCAGCCCGTTGGCCAACGCATGGGCGCGAGCCGCCAGCAGGTCGACATCATCGCGCTGACACTGTGCACCTTCGGCAAAGTCGCGGATGACCGACGGCAGCAGCGCCTGCACTTCACTCATCAGTTGCTGCACTTCCAGGCCCGGCAGCACTTCGCCTTCCAGCACCCGGTTGAGCAGGTTTTCCACCGACCAGGCCAGTTCGCTGAGGATCAGCGCACGCACCATCCGGCCGCTGCCCTTGAGGGTATGAAACGCACGACGCACTTCGGTCAGCGCCGTGCTGTCCCAGTGGCCGTCGCGGCCGAGCGAGGCGAACCAGCGCGGCAGGTACTCACGCAGCGCGTCGAGCACCTCGTCGGCCTCTTCGAGAAACACATCGCGCAACTCGTCGTCCACCGCCTCTTCCCCGGCCGAGGGCGGCAACAGGCTGGTGGGGACGTTACGGGCGGGCGGGTTAACGGCGGAGACCGGGCTGGCGAGGACCTGGGCAATGGTTTGCGTGGGGCTGACCAGCGCCTTGCGGTCATCCAGTTCCAGCAACTCGTCCTGAGTGATGATTTCTTCGAGCAACGGCACTTCGAGGGTGTCCGCAGCAGGCGTATAGCCCAGCCGTGCCAGGCTTTGCTGGGCCATGTCGAGCACCTGGTCGCCCGGCGCCTGATGATCTTCGAGCATGCGCTCCAGGTAATACTCGATGCCAGTGATGGTGTCGGCCAGGCAATCGAGCTGAACCCAGGTGGGACGGGTTTCGTCCACCAGCAGGTGTTCCTGAATGTATTCGTTGCAGGCGGCCAGCAGGCTGGCCGCACGGGCCAGCGGGATCATGGCCAGCGCACCACGAACCTGCACGATCAGCGCGCACAGCGGATCGAGCCGCTGCCGGTCCCACTCGCCGTCGATGTAATCGAGGATCACATCCTTGGCCTGCTGCAACACGGTGCGGGCTTCGCGAATCACCAGTTGATGAATCTGCGTCAGGTCGGTGGTCGGCAGGCGGCTTTCTTCGCGGCTGACCTGCTCGTGGCTCCCGGCCATGCCGGCAAGGGTCGATTCGACGTAGAGCAAGGCACCCGCCACATCCATCAGCGCCGCGTCGCTGGGCTCGCGCTGCCCCTGGGCCAGACCGAGGACCACAGACAACTGATCGATGATCACCTTGCGCGGCTGGCCGAAACCCAGCACCGCCAGGGTATCGGCAATCTGCCGCAACGGCGGCAGCAACGCGTTCAGCTCGCTGACATGCTGACGGTCGCCGCGCACGAACACGTCGAGCCGTTCCTTGACCCTGACCAGCCCTTCGCACAAGGCCACGATCACCGAACGCATGGCGTCTCGGTCCGGACCGGCCATGCGGGCGCGCTCTTCGTTGACCACGTCGTTGCCGGGCAAGGCATCGGTCAGCGCGTACTGGTCCTTTAGGTCGAGCATCTTCGGCGCCAGGCTGTCGGACTTGGCGATGTAGAACAGCAGGCTTTTCAACAGCTCTTCGGGGGCGGGCTGATTGATGCCGATGACGCCCTGCTCGGCCAGACGCTTGAGTTCCTTGTCGGCGTCCTTCAACAGACTGCGCAGCGCCGGACTG
Source organism: Pseudomonas sp. PvP100 (assembly GCF_017833055.1). Lineage (NCBI taxonomy): Bacteria > Pseudomonadati > Pseudomonadota > Gammaproteobacteria > Pseudomonadales > Pseudomonadaceae > Pseudomonas > Pseudomonas sp. PvP100. The sequence continues at coordinate 5,080,404 of NZ_JAFIBO010000001.1, read as the reverse complement.
TTGGTGAAGTTGCCGTTGAGCATGGTTTCGACCAGTGCCGAGGCGATCCGCCAGAGCGCACCGAGCGGCGCGTCTTCGCACAACTGCTCAAGCCGGGCAAACACCTTGGCCATGTAACCGAGCTGGGTCTGCACGCCCTGCTCGCGCATCAGGCCGGCCAGCGCCGCCTGCAGGGTCTGGCGCAGCTTGCGCAGCAGGTTGGGCAATTCAGGGGTATTGCGCCGCGCCAGCTCCTGCTCATCAAGCGGCGGCACGACGACCAGTTGCGGGGCGAACAGGCTGGTTTCCGAGAGCAGACTTTCGCCCCGCGCGCTGCGCAGGTCATTGAGCAGTGGCAAGACCACCAGCGGCAGATCGCGGCGCGCGGAATGAATGCGCTCCAGGTAAACCGGCAACTGACTCATGGCCTGGATCAGCAGTTGCTCGGACTCGACCGGATGGCTGACACGGTTCTGCTGGACCGCCAGCGCCAGTTGCTCGATTTCCTCGGCCAGCAACGCGGCGCCGTAGAACTCGATCATCTGCAGACTGCCGTGAACCTGATGCACCAGGTTCAGGCACTCGGCCATCGCCGCAGCATTGGCCGGGTCTTCGATGAACAGGTCCAGCGCCTGACGGGCCTGGCGCAGCGTTTCGGCGATCTCGCCCTTCAGCCACTCAAGAGCAACGTAATCGTGACGATCAGCCATGACGAGTACCGTCCGTTACCCAATCAAGGTTGTTCATGAGCGGCACATCATCCGGCTTTCTTCGATGACGGCAGGGCAAAGCCCGATACCGAGCGGCGCATTTCGCTGGCCATTTTCGCCAGGTTGCCGATGCTTTCAGCGGTGGCCGATGTGCCCGAGGTGGTCTGCGAAGTGGTCTGCTGAATGACGGTCATGATCTGCGAAATCTGCCCGGCAGACTCGGCCTGTTGGTGGGCGGCGTCGGTGATACTTTCGATCAGCTCGGCCAGCACCCTGGACACCCCTTCGATTTCCCCCAGCGCCACCCCGGCGTCCTGCGCCAGGCGTGCGCCGCGCACCACTTCGCTGGTGGTCTGCTCCATGGAGATAACCGCCTCGTTGGTGTCGTTCTGGATGGCCCGGACCAGCGTTTCGATCTGCTTGGTCGCGGACGACGAACGTTCGGCCAAGCGTTGTACTTCGTCAGCCACCACGGCAAATCCCCGTCCGGCATCGCCGGCCATCGACGCCTGAATAGCGGCGTTCAAGGCCAGGATGTTGGTCTGGTCGGCAATGTCGTCGATCAGGCTGACGATGTCGCCAATCTCCTGGGATGACTCGCCAAGACGTTTGATGCGCTTGGAGGTGTCCTGAATCTGCTCGCGAATGTTGTCCATGCCGTGAATGGTGTTTTGCACCACCTCGTTGCCTTTATTGGCAATTGTCACGGAACGCTCCGCCACGGCCGAGGACTCCGAGGCGTTGGTCGAAACCTGATCGATGGACGCTGCCATGTCGTTGATCGCTGTCGACGCCGCACTGATCTGCAACGCCTGATGCTCTGAGGCAGCCGACAACTGCATGGCCGTCGCCTGGGTTTCGGTCACCGCTGCCGCCACCTGCTCGGCGGTCAGGTTGATGGTCACCACCAGCTCGCGCAACTGGTCGATGGAGTAATTGATGGAGTCGGCAATCGCCCCGGTGAAGTCCTCGGTCACCGAGGCCGTGACCGTCAGGTCGCCGTCGGCGAGGTTCTCGATCTCGTCCAGCAGACGCATGATCGCCGTCTGGTTGCGCTCGCTCTTCTGCGCGGTTTCGCGCAACTGGCGATTGGTCTCGCGCACCATGACCAGACCGATGAGGATGATCGAGGCCAGTGCCAGCAAGCCCAGCACATAGCCGCCGACGGTGTTCACAGTGCGGCGCTTGGCGAGGTTTTCCAGGCTGTTGGCGAGTACCGAGGTTTCATCCAGCAGGGTTTGTGAGGTGTTGAAAATGTTGCCCGAGGCCTCGCGCACCTGATACAGCTCGGGCGAGGTTTCGAGAATCTCGTCCACGGAGCCTGAGACGAATTCGAACAGTTCGGCGATCTCCGCCAGCCGCGCCCGCGCATCGCGGTCCTCGACCTGGGAGATGCGCAGCGTGGCGTTGCCCTCCAGCATGCCGTTAAGCACACGCCCGAACTGGCTGGCATCGCGGCCAAAGGCATCGGCGGCCTGCACAGCCGTTTCATCGCCAGCCAGCACGGTGTTGACCGAGCCGAGAATTCGTTCTGCGAGCAATGCCTGACGTTGCGCAACCACCACCTGTGCGGCAGGGGCACGGCTTTGCAGGAGGTTCTCGACGACTTTTTCGTATTCGGCCTGCAATTGCGGAATGGTTTCGGCCAGCGTTGCCGCCACCTGATGCAGCGACAGAACGGTTTGTTCGCTGGCCAGAATCACGTCGGTGCTCTTGCGCAGCCCTTCCCAGTCACGTTGCACGGTGCGCAACTCGTCGCGTATCAGATCAGGAGCCGCAGGCAGGCCGGTGGCCGGGTCGCCTTTTCTCAGGTAGCCCCAGCGCACGTCGAAATCATTGCGCGCATCGGCCAGCAACTTGAACGCCTGGGTTTTGCCGGCAGCCGCTTCGGTGGCGTTTTTCGCGATGCGTTGCGACAGGACGCGCAGCTCACCGGCATGCCCGATGTACTGTTTGTCGTAGTTGGACTGAGTGTTGAGGTAGGCGAAGTTGGCGAACAGCAACATGATGAAAACGATAAGCGCCACGAACAGCAGAATAATCTGCGTCCGGCTTCTCGCGCCTTCCCTTGACCGGTCTGTACTACTCATTAATCAGGCCCCCGCCTGGATCAATTGTGAAACACACCAGGCCCGACATGCTAGGACGCCAGGTCCATGAAATCCGCAGACTGCACCAGCGCCCACGGGCTGAATATCTGCCACGCCTGCTCGCGGATAAATTGCCCGCGCAGGAACGGCACCATACGCTGATCCATGTCCTGCGGGGTCTGGGGTATGAGGCTCAACTGACTGAAACGTTGCATGCCGAACACTTCGTCGACCAGCAGACCGGCAAATACATCATGGTGCTCGACCACCAGCACCCGGCGCTGTTTGCGCACCGGCACCAGTTCATGGCCGAAAAACCCGCACAGATCCATGAGTGGCAACAACCGACCGCGCAGATTGGCGATACCCGCCACCCAGAACTTCACCCCGGGCATTACCGCATGATGGGGTTCGTGGAGGATTTCGGCGATCTCGCCAATCGGCGCGACAAAGCGTTGCTCGCCCATGCGAAAACCGATGCCGACCCAGTCCTGCTGATGGGCTTCCTGCAGCGGCAGGCCCGCCGCCAGCGAACGACAGCGTCGATCCATATCCAGAAGCAGTTCAAAAGCGGTGCGCGGCTCGGCCATGGCGATTCCGGCAATCAGCCGGCCAGCACCGCATTCAGGGTTTTCATCAGGGTTTCTTCGTCCACCGGCTTGGTCAGGTAATCCCGCGCGCCCTGGCGTTTGCCCCAGACCTTGTCGGTCTCCTGATCCTTGGTGGTGATCATGATCACCGGGATCATGCTGGTGTCGGCATCCTTGGTCAGCTGGCGCGTGGCCTGAAAGCCGTTGAGCCCCGGCATGACGATGTCCATCAGCACGGCATCGGGCTTTTCCTGACGGGCCAGGGCCACGCCATCAGCACCGTTTTCGGCCTTGAGCACTTCATGACCGTGCTTTTCCAGCATGCCGGTGAGTTTGTACATTTCAGTCGGCGAGTCATCGACGATCAATATTCGAGCCATGGGTGTTCCCCGTCAGATTACGAGCGCGCTACATCAGGCGCGGGCGTCATGATATGTGTTGTTCTGCTGCAACGAAGCCCGGCACATGAGCCTTGATCGCGCTGAGCAGTTCTTCCTTGCTGAAAGGCTTGGTCAAAAACTGATCGGAACCGACAATCCGCCCCTTGGCCTTGTCGAACAGGCCATCCTTGGAGGACAGCATGATGACCGGCGTCGACTTGAATGCCCGGTTGTTCTTGATCAGCGCGCAGGTCTGATAACCGTCCAGACGCGGCATCATGATATCGACGAATATGATTCGCGGGTGGTTATCGGCAATCTTGGCCAGCGCGTCGAAACCGTCTATCGCAGTGATGACTTCACAACCTGCGTTCTTGAGCAGTGTTTCGGCGGTGCGGCGGATGGTCTTCGAATCATCGATGACCATGACTTTCAGGGCGGAGGCGTGTTGTTCCATAGCTGCTCTTCCATCGCCGCAGCGAATTTTTGCGCATTCTGCGAGGCACTGGGAGCCTGACGGTATCGCTTCGTTGATCGACTGGGACCGAAGACCGGATGCCGAGCCTTTTTAGCACACTCTCCAGACGCAATCCATAAAGTGCACCTTGGCGCATCGCGGCAGGCCTGCCCCTTGACCGGGAGCAATCGGAGCGCCACCCTGATGCCAATTTTACGGCCGTTGCGGCCCTTACCGATCAGAGGATATTGCCCATGAGCGTTCGCCTAGGGATTGTCATGGACCCCATTGAGCGCATTTCCTATAAAAAGGACAGCTCGCTGGCCATGCTGCTTGCCGCCCAGGAACGCGGCTGGTCACTGTTCTATATGGAACAGAAAGACCTGTATCAGAACGCTGGTCAGGCCCGCGCACGCATGAAGCCGCTCAAGGTGTTTGCCGATCCGGCCAAGTGGTTCGAGTTCGAAGCCGAAGTCGACGCAGGTCTCGACGACCTGGACGTGATCCTGATGCGCAAGGATCCGCCGTTCGATATGGAATTCGTCTACGCCACTTACCTGCTGGAGCAGGCCGAGCGTGCCGGGGTACTGGTGGTCAACAAGCCGCAGAGCCTGCGCGACTGCAACGAGAAGCTGTTCGCCACACTGTTTCCGCAGTGCACGCCGCCGACGCTGGTCAGCCGCCGCGCGGACATCATCCGTGAATTCGCCGAACAGCATGGCGACGTGATCCTCAAGCCGCTGGACGGCATGGGCGGCGCGTCGATCTTCCGCCATCGGGCGGGCGATCCGAACCTGTCAGTGATCCTCGAAACCCTGACCGCCCACGGTACGCAGCAAATCATGGCGCAGGGTTACCTGCCGGCCATCAAGGACGGCGACAAACGCATTCTGATGGTCGATGGCGAACCGGTCCCGTACTGCCTGGCGCGCATCCCGGCAGCCGGCGAGACGCGTGGCAACCTGGCGGCCGGTGGACGTGGCGAGGCCCGTCCGTTGAGCGACAAGGACCGCTGGATCGCCGAACAGATCGGCCCGACCCTGCGTGAAAAAGGCCTGCTGTTCGTCGGCCTCGACGTGATTGGTGAGCACCTGACCGAAATCAACGTCACCAGCCCGACCTGCATCCGCGAGATCGACAACGCCTTCGGCACCAACATTGGTGGCCTGCTGATGGACGCGATCGAGAAGAAGCTGCAAGCGCGCAAGGGCTGATCAGCCGCTGACGCCGCTGGCCGCGGGCAACACCGTGCGCCACGGCGTCAGATCGATTCCCTTGGTCCGATCCGCAGCAGAGCGGCGCGGCACATTGCGTTATCATGCGCCACCTGTAACACGACACGGATTTTGACATGCAGGCTGACGAGATGCTGAACCGCCAATGACATCCATGGCCAACAACGACCTCCCCCTGGAACTCGCCAACGCCGGTGTGCGCCCTGCCGATCGCCTGGGTTTTACCATGATGATCGCGGCGCTGATTCACCTCGCGGTGATCCTTGGCGTGGGCTTCACCTATGTAAAGCCGGAGCAGATCTCGCAGACGCTGGAAATCACCCTGGCCAGCTTCAAAAGCGAAGAAAAGCCCAAACAGGCTGACTTTCTGGCGCAAGACGATCAGCAGGGCAGCGGCACTCTGGACAAGGCCGAAACGCTCAAGACCACTGAGCTGGCGCCCTATCAGGACACCAAGGTCAACAAGGTCACGCCGCCCCCGGCCAGCAAGCCGGTGGTCAAACAGGAAGCACCGAAGACCGCCGTCGCGACCACCGCGCCCAGTCAGCAGAAAACCGTTGCCAAGCGCGATGAGGTCAAGCCCGAGCCCACCACCAAGGCCGCACCGACCTTCGACAGCTCGGAACTGAGCAACGAAATTGCCAGCCTCGAAGCCGAACTGTCGACCGAACAGCAGCTTTACGCCAAGCGCCCGAAGATCCACCGCCTCAATGCGGCCTCGACCATGCGCGACAAAGGTGCCTGGTACAAGGATGACTGGCGCAAGAAGGTCGAGCGGGTCGGAAACCTGAACTATCCTGAGGAAGCACGACGCAAGCAGATCTACGGTAATTTGCGACTTCTTGTGTCAATCAATCGGGACGGCTCGTTGTATGAAGTGCTGGTGCTCGAATCTTCAGGACAGCCTTTGCTGGATCAGGCCGCACAGCGGATCGTGCGTCTGGCGGCGCCTTTTGCGCCGTTCACCGGCGATCTGGCGGATATTGATCGACTGGAGATCATTCGCACCTGGAAATTTGCACGCGGAGACAAGCTGTCAAGCAACTGAACTTTTTGCCAGCTGACGCCCGACACCCACACGTGTCAGTTGTCAGCCGGGCAAGGCAACGCCAAACTAGGGCTCATGAAAAAAGTCTCTCCGAGTTATCTCAAGCATCATTTCCTCATCGCCATGCCTCATATGCACGATGAGAACTTTGCTCAGACCTTGACCTACATTGTCGAGCACAACGCCAATGGCGCCATGGGGCTGGTGATCAACCGCCCGCAAAGCCTGACCCTGGCCGATGTGCTCGAACAACTGCGACCGGAGCTTCCGGCACCGAGACACTGCCAGGACATCGTCATTCATACCGGCGGGCCGGTGCAGACCGATCGGGGCTTTGTCCTGCATCCCAGCGGCCAGACCTTTCAGGCGACGGTCAATCTTCCGGGCGGGATTTCCTTGTCGACTTCTCAGGATGTGCTGTTCTCCATCGCCGATGGCTACGGGCCTGATCAAAATGTGATCACTCTGGGCTACGCGGGATGGGATGCCGGTCAACTGGATGCTGAAATGGCCGACAATGCTTGGCTGACCTGCTCGTTCGACCCGGCCATCCTGTTCGATGTCGACAGCGAGCAGCGTCTGGATGCTGCCGCCAGACGCCTGGGCATCAACCTCAACCTGATCTCGACCCAGGCGGGGCACGCTTGATGGCCGCCTTACGGCTGCTGCTGGGCATTGATTACGGCACCAAACAGATCGGCGTTGCGGTCGGCCAGGCGATTACCGGTCAGGCACGTGAACTCTGTACGCTCAAGGCGCAGAATGGCGTGCCGGACTGGGACAAGGTCCAGGCGCTGATCAACGAATGGAAACCTGATGCGATCGTGGTGGGCCTGCCGTTGAACATGGACGGCACGCCCAGCGACATGAGCGCGCGCGCGGAAAAGTTTTCGCGCAAGCTCAACGGACGCTTTGGTGTAACGGTCTACACCCATGATGAACGCCTGACCACCTTCGAAGCCAAGGGCGAGCGCATGGCGCGCGGCGGCCAGAAAGGCAGCTATCGCGACAATCCGGTGGACGCCATTGCCGCTGCGCTGTTGCTGCAAGGCTGGCTGGATGAGCACCCCGAACTATTGAATGTGTGACTTTTTCTGCCTTTATCGCTTCGAGATACCCGGATTCCACGTTATCGCTTGAGCATCGCGCCACGGACCAGACTGTGTAAAAACGTCACGAGCGAAGGCAAGACAAGGCAAAAACAGGCGAAAAAGCGGAGTCTAGGTGTTCTAAATGAGCATTTTTCGCCTGTTTTTAACGCAGTATTGCCAAGCGCAGTAGTTTTTACACAGTCTGGGAAGGACGCTGCCCGAGCCTCAAAGGAGCAAATATGAGCCTGCCCGATCCCGCCGAACTGATTCGTCAGATGGCCACTGACCTGAACGCTCACCTGAGCAAGCGCGGCATCAGCGACCCTCGTTTCATCGGCATCCGCACCGGCGGTGTCTGGGTTGCCCAGGCGCTGCTCAAGGCACTGAACAACCCCGCTCCGCTGGGCACCCTGGACGTTTCGTTCTATCGCGATGATTTCAGCCAGAACGGCCTGCACCCTCAAGTGCGCCCTTCTGAACTGCCGTTCGAGATCGAAGGCCAGCACCTGGTGCTGATCGATGACGTGCTGATGAGCGGCCGTACTGTCCGTGCCGCACTCAACGAACTGTTCGATTACGGCCGCCCGGCCAGTGTCACGCTGGTCTGCCTGCTGGACCTGGACGCCGGTGAACTGCCGGTACGTCCGAACGTGGTCGGCGCCACCCTGGCGCTGGCACCGAATGAACGCATCAAGCTGTCCGGCCCCGAGCCGCTGGCGCTCGAACTTCAAGACCTCTCCACCGCCCTTTAAGAGTCCATTGCGATGACGCCTCTCGACGCCAAGCGCCCGCTGCAGCTCAACCACCTGGGCCAGCTGCGCCATTTCCTGTCTCTGGACGGCTTGCCCCGCGAGCTGCTCACCGAAATTCTCGACACGGCCGACTCGTTCCTCGAAGTCGGCGCCCGGGCGGTCAAGAAAGTCCCGTTGTTGCGCGGCAAGACGGTGTGCAACGTGTTCTTCGAGAACTCCACGCGCACCCGGACCACTTTTGAGCTGGCGGCCCAGCGCCTGTCAGCCGACGTGATCACGCTGAACGTCTCGACCTCGTCCACCAGCAAGGGTGAAACGCTGTTCGACACCCTGCGCAACCTCGAAGCGATGGCCGCCGACATGTTCGTCGTGCGCCACGCGGATTCAGGTGCGGCGCACTTCATTGCCGAGCACGTATGCCCGGACGTCGCGATCATCAACGGCGGCGACGGCCGCCATGCTCACCCGACCCAGGGCATGCTCGATATGCTGACCATCCGCCGCCACAAGGGCGGTTTCGAGAACCTGTCGGTGGCCATCGTCGGTGACATCCTGCATTCACGGGTGGCACGCTCCAATATGCTCGCGCTCAAGGCGCTGGGCTGCCCGGATATCCGCGTGATCGGGCCGAAAACCCTGCTGCCGGTGGGCGTCGAACAATACGGGGTCAAGGTCTACACCGACCTCAACGAAGGTTTGAAGGACGTGGACGTGGTCATCATGCTGCGTCTGCAGCGCGAACGCATGACCGGTGGCCTGCTGCCCAGCGAAGGCGAGTTCTATCGCCTGTTCGGCCTGACCACTGCGCGTCTGGAAGCCGCGAAGCCGGATGCGATAGTCATGCACCCCGGCCCGATCAACCGCGGCGTGGAGATCGAATCGGCAGTGGCCGACGGCGCGCATTCGGTGATTCTCAATCAAGTGACTTACGGTATCGCGATCCGCATGGCGGTGCTGTCCATGGCCATGAGCGGACAGAACGCACAACGCCAATTCGAACAGGAGAACGCCCAGTGAAGCTCAGCATCCTCGGCGCTCGCGTCATCGACCCGGTCAGCGGGCTGGATCAAATCACTGACCTGCACCTCGAAGCAGGCAAACTCAGCGCCATCGGTTCGGCACCGGCGGGTTTCGAGCCCACCCAGACCATCGACGCTACCGGGCTGGTTGCAGCACCGGGCCTGGTCGACCTCAACGTATCACTGCGCGAGCCGGGCTACAGTCGCAAGGGCAGCATTGCCAGCGAAACCCGCGCGGCGGTGGCAGGCGGCGTGACCAGCCTGTGCTGCCCGCCACGTACCAAACCGGTGCTCGACACCTCGGCGGTGGCCGAGCTGATTCTGGATCGCGCCCGTGAGGCCGGGTTCAGCAAGGTGTTCCCCATCGGGGCGCTGAGCAAGGGTCTGGAAGGCGAACAGCTGGCAGAACTGATCGCCCTGCGCGACGCAGGCTGCGTGGCCTTCGGCAACGGCCTGAGCAGCTTCAGCAACACCCGTACGCTGTGCCGGGCGCTGGAATATGCGGCGACCTTTGACCTGACGGTGATTTTCAACTCGCAGGATCGTGATCTGGCCGAAGGCGGTCTGGCGCACGACGGTCCGACGGCCAGCTTCCTGGGCCTGGCGGGCATTCCCGAGACGGCCGAGACCGTGGCGCTGGCTCGCGACCTGTTGCTGGTCGAACAGAGCGGTGTACGCGCGCACTTCAGCCAGCTGACCAGTGCACGTGGCGCGGCGCTGATTGCCCAGGCGCAGGCGCGCGGTCTGCCGGTGACGGCGGACGTCGCGCTGTATCAGTTGATTCTGACTGACGAGGCGCTGATCGACTTCTCCAGCCTCTATCACGTGCAGCCGCCACTGCGCACCCGCGCTGATCGCGATGGCCTGCGTGAAGCGGTGAAGAGTGGTGTCATTCAGGCGATTTCCAGCCATCACCAGCCGCACGAACGCGATGCCAAGCTGGCACCGTTTGGCGCTACGGAACCAGGCATCAGCAGCGTCGAACTGCTGCTGCCGCTGGCCATGACGCTGGTGGATGACGGCCTGCTGGACCTGCCGACCCTGATCGCCCGCCTGAGCAGCGGCCCTGCCGCCGCGCTGCGCCTGCCAGCCGGCAAGCTGAGCGCAGGAGCGCCTGCCGACATCGTCCTGTTCGACCCTGCCGCCTCGACGGTTGCCGGCGAGACCTGGCTGTCAAAAGGCGAAAACTGCCCCTTCATCGGCCACTGCCTGCCCGGCTCGGTACGCTACACACTGGTGGATGGACGGATCAGCTACAGCCGTTGAGCCCGCTCCGGGCTCTCGCTCCCGCACAGAGTGCTCATCGTTATGCACAAGTCCGCTTTTGATTCTGGCCGAAGGCCGTAGGAGCGAACTTGTTCGCGAAGGGTTTCGACTATCGTGCGACGCTCCGCGTCGGCATGCCGTTCTGGACGCTCTGCGTCCGGTCTTGAGCATGCGACGCGGCGCAGAGTTGTGACGCGGAGCGTCACGACAGGCATTCCTAAGCAGAGCGTGAGGAACGATAGGTGTTCGGGCCGCGCTCTGCGTCAGCCCTTCGTCCCAGCCTTACCCGCGTCGGGCGTTCTTCATCGAGATCTGGTCATTCAATGTCCAGAAGTCATAGAGGATACCGACCAGAAACAACCCGCCGGTAAACAGGTAGATGATCCCGGTGATCCACTTGCCCTGATACATGCGGTGCACACCGAAGAGACCGAGGAAGGTCAACAGCACCCACGCCACGCTGTAGTCGGTGGAGCCAGGTGTAAAGCGCAGGTCGGCGTCACGGTCCATCGACGGGATCAGGAACAGGTCGATCAGCCAGCCGATGCCAAACAGACCGAACGTGAAGAACCAGATGGTCCCGGTAACCGGTTTGCCGTAGTAGAAGCGATGCGCTCCTAGGAACCCGAAAATCCACATCAGGTAGCCCATGACCTTGCTGTGTGTGTCTGAACGATAGGCGTTCATTTTTGCCCTCTTTGTGCTGATAGAAAAAAATACATAACAAAATTGTGACTTGGTTTCCCTATTCCGACGTATGGCACATGAGGCGGTTTAATGCCGCCAAGCCCTTGTCGCTAAAGGGATTGGGCCAAAAAAAGAAAGAGTCTGTCGCATAAAACGCAATGATGCCACTGTGATGCGCTCGACAAATGGGGTCAGTTTTTTTCAAAAAGCTGTTATAAAGTTGCGCGCTGACCACCATGAGCCCTGCCGAATGCGTCCTTTTTTCAAGACATGGCTAACCATTTGCCTATTTATGCCTCTGGCCGCCCACGCCACCAATCGTGAGCAACAACTTCCTGCGAGCTTCTCGGGCTACACAGCCAAAAGCCACTCTTCATCGGCACTCGCGACTCGCAATGCCCCCCAGGAAGCCACCACCACCCGAACTCAGTACGGCACTGGTACCCACGCCGTCCAGAAGCCGCTTTCACGCAAGAACGCCAAGAAAGTCGCGGCCTTGCAGGCTTCTGCCCCTGCCAAGCAAGGCAACGCCGTTGTAAAGCGCGCCTTGCAGGCTGTGGGCACGCCGTATCGCTGGGGCGGCAACACGCCCGGTAAAGGCCTGGATTGCAGCGGACTGGTCAAATACGCCTACACGGATGTCCGTGAGGTCGACCTGCCACGCACCTCCAATGCCATGGCCCAGGGTCATGGTCAAACGGTGGATCGCAAGGATCTGAAACCCGGTGATCTGCTGTTCTTCAACATCAAGAGCCGCAACATCAACCACGTCGCCATTTACCTGGGCGACAACAAGTTCGTTCATGCGCCGCGCCGTGGCAAGGCCGTAACTGTCGATACGCTGAACAAACCGTATTGGAACAGCCACTACAAGATTGCCAAGCGTGTGTTGCCCAAGCAACCAGGGCAGATGCGTGTGGTTCAGCGCTGATCCTGGTCTGAATCTACATTCTGCACGCTGCATCTGAAAAAGGGGTCTTGAACGCGTTCAAGACCCCTTTTTCGTTCCTGCAGCATCCCTGTGATCAGAAGTTATCCGGCACCTTGGCGCGTTCGCGTGCGCTTTCGCGGGTGATCAGCCCCTTCTTCACCAGATCGGCCAGGCACATGTCCAGCGTCTGCATGCCCATCGAGCCGCCCGTCTGGATCGACGAATACATCTGCGCCACCTTGTCCTCACGGATCAGGTTACGGATCGCCGGGGTGCCCATCATGATTTCGTGCGCCGCCACGCGTCCGCCGCCGACCTTCTTGAGCAACGCCTGCGAGACCACGGCGTGCAGCGATTCGGAGAGCATCGAGCGAATCATCGATTTTTCCTGAGCCGGAAACACGTCGACGATCCGGTCGATGGTCTTGGCCGCTGACGTGGTGTGCAGCGTGCCGAATACCAGATGGCCGGTCTCAGCAGCGGTCAGCGCCAGGCGGATGGTCTCCAGGTCACGCATTTCACCGACCAGAATCACGTCCGGGTCTTCACGCAACGCCGAGCGCAGCGCCTCCGAGAAGCCCAGCGTGTCGCGGTGCACCTCGCGCTGGTTGACCAGGCACTTCTTCGACTCGTGGACGAATTCGATCGGGTCCTCGATTGTCAGGATATGGTGATGCTTGTTGCAATTGAGGTAGTCGATCATCGCCGCCAGGGTGGTCGACTTGCCTGAGCCGGTCGGACCGGTGACCAGGATCAGGCCTCGCGCCACGTCGGTAATCTTGCGAAACACATTGCCCATGCCCAAGTCTTCCATGCTCAGGATTTTCGAGGGAATGGTCCGGAATACCGCGCCGGCACCGCGATTCTGGTTGAAGGCGTTGACCCGAAACCGCGCCACGCCCGGCACTTCGAAGGAAAAGTCGGTTTCCAGCCGCTCTTCGAAATCCTGCCGTTGCTTGTCGTTCATGATGTCGTAGATCAGCGCCTTGACCTCCTTCGCGTCCAGCGGGGGCAGGTTGATACGCCGTACATCGCCGTCGACGCGGATCATCGGCGGCAGACCTGCAGAGAGGTGCAAGTCCGACGCGCCCTGTTTGGCACTGAAGGCCAGCAGCTCGGTAATATCCATACAGCTCCTCAATCACATAGAATGCCGCAGACTTTAGCCCTGCTGGCGCAAATCAATGTCCACGATAGCAGCGAACATTTCAACGCTCGAACAGCGAATTCGCGACGCAGCGCTTGCCGCTGAGCGCGATCCGGCGTCCGTCGGCCTGCTGGCGGTGAGTAAAACCAAGCCCGCCAGTGACCTGCGTGAAGCTTACACCGCAGGTTTGCGCGATTTTGGCGAAAATTATTTACAGGAAGCCCTGGGCAAACAGCTCGAACTGAGCGACCTGCCCTTGTGCTGGCACTTCATTGGCCCCATTCAATCGAACAAGACGCGAGCTATCGCCGAGAACTTCGACTGGGTACATTCCGTGGACCGCCTGAAAATCGCTCAACGTCTGTCCGAGCAACGCCCTGAAGCGCTTGAACCGCTGAACATCTGCATTCAGGTGAACGTCAGTGGCGAAGCCAGCAAGTCGGGCTGCACGCCTCAGGACTTGCCTGCACTGGCCGCTGCCATCATCGCCCTGCCGCGACTCAGGTTGCGCGGCCTGATGGCCATCCCCGAGCCCACAGACGATCCTGCGGCGCAGGATGCATCCTTCGCCGCAGTGCGCACGCTGCAGGAGCAGTTGAACCTGCCGCTCGACACACTTTCCATGGGCATGAGCCACGACCTGGAAGCCGCCATTGCACAAGGCGCGACCTGGGTACGCATCGGCACCGCTCTTTTTGGTGCCCGCGACTATGGCCAGCCATAACCTCTTCATAAGGACCCCTTCATGAGCAAGACCCGTATTGCCTTCGTCGGTGCCGGAAACATGGCCGCCAGCCTGATCGGCGGCCTGCGCGCCCAAGGCGTGGAGGCGGCACTGATCAGTGCCAGCGCGCCGGGTGCCGAAACCCGCGAGCGCATCGCCAACGACCACGGTATCAAGGTATTCGCTGACAACGCCGAGGCGATCCAAGGCGCCGACGTGGTGGTGCTGGCGGTCAAGCCGCAGATGATGAAAAACGTCTGTCAGGCTTTGAAGCCCTGTCTCGAACCTCACCAACTGATTGTTTCGGTCGCGGCCGGCATCACCTGCGCCAGCATGACGCAATGGCTGGGCGAGCAGCCGGTGGTGCGTTGCATGCCCAACACCCCCTCGCTGCTGCGTCAGGGTGCCAGCGGGCTGTACGCGACCGACAACGTCACGTCCGAGCAGCGTGAACAGGCCGAGACGTTGTTGGCCGCGGTCGGCGTCGCGGTCTGGGTCGAGCAGGAAAAACACATGGACGCTGTTACGGCAGTGTCCGGCAGCGGTCCGGCGTATTTCTTTTTGATGATGGAGGCGATGACCGCGGCAGGCGTGAAACTAGGGCTGCCGGAGGACATCGCTAAAAAGCTGACCCTGCAAACAGCGCTGGGCTCGGCCTTGATCGCGACCGGCAGTGATGTGGACGCAGGCGAACTGCGGCGGCGTGTCGCCTCACCGGGCGGGACCACCGAGGCCGCCATCAAGGCATTCCAGGCGGGCGGTTTCGAGGCACTGGTGGAAACGGCACTGACCGCCGCAGACCATCGTGCAGCCGAGCTGGCTGAACAACTGGGCAAATAATTTTCGGGTTTTCTGGAGCAGATCGATGATCGGATTGAACACCGCTGCAATTTACGTCCTGCAGACGCTTGGCAGTCTTTACCTGCTGATCGTGCTGTTGCGCTTCGTCCTGCAACTGGTACGGGCCAACTTCTACAACCCGCTGTGCCAGTTCATCGTGCGCGCCACCCAACCGCTGCTCAAGCCGCTGCGGCGCATCATCCCCAGCCTGTTCGGGCTGGACATGTCGTCGCTGGTGCTGGCGATCATCGTGCAGATGATCCTGATGGCTCTGACCCTGCTGCTGATGTTCGGCACCACGGGCGACCCGCTGCACCTGCTGCTGTGGTCGATCATCAGCGTCACCGCGCTGTTCCTGAAGATCTTCTTCTTTGCCCTGATCATCAGCGTGATTCTGTCGTGGGTCGCACCGGGCAGCCATAACCCTGGCGCGGAACTGGTCAACCAGATCTGCGAACCGGCACTGGCACCGTTCCGCAAGATCGTCCCGAACCTTGGCGGTCTGGATATCTCGCCGATCCTCGCATTCCTGGTGCTCAAGCTGCTGGACATGCTGGTCATCAACAACCTCGCCGCCATGAGCGGCATGCCGGATGTGCTGCGGCTGTTGATGTAAGCACTCTTGTTCCCACGTTCCAATGCTCGACGTTACACACAAGTCCGCTTTTGATTCTGGCCGTAGGCCGTAGGAGCGAACTTGTTCGCGAAGGGGTAGGTACATCCAAAGAGGATATATCGACCCAAGCAACGCCTTCGCGAACAAGTTCGCTCCTACAACAGCCTTAACTATCGTGCCGTTGATTTACGCCTCACAACATCCCTTATTGCCGCTGCACCCCGCGGTCTTTAGACTTACGCCTCATTCACGCGAGAGCAGGGTCGATGCCCACGGTATTCCCCCACGATTCTGTCGGACTGGTCACACCGCAAACGGCGCATTTCAGCGAGCCTCTGGCGCTGGCCTGCGGTCGTTCGTTACCAGCCTATGACCTGATTTACGAAACCTACGGTCAACTCAACGCCGCACGCAGCAATGCCGTGCTGATCTGTCATGCGCTGTCCGGGCATCACCATGCCGCAGGTTTCCACAGCGCCGATGACCGCAAACCCGGTTGGTGGGACAGCTGTATCGGTCCCGGCAAGCCTATCGACACCCAGAAATTCTTCGTCGTCAGCCTCAACAACCTGGGCGGTTGCAATGGCTCCACCGGGCCGAGCAGCATTGACCCGGACACCGGCAAGCCGTTCGGCGCCAACTTCCCGGTGGTGACCGTCGAAGACTGGGTCAACAGCCAGGCCCGACTGGCCGATCTGCTCGGTATCGACACCTGGGCTGCGGTGATTGGCGGCAGCCTGGGCGGTATGCAGGCGCTGCAATGGACCATCAGCTATCCGCACCGCGTGCGCCACTGCCTGGCAATCGCCTCGGCGCCCAAGCTGTCGGCACAGAACATCGCGTTCAACGAGGTGGCCCGCCAGGCCATTCTCACCGACCCGGAATTTCACGGTGGTTCGTTCCAGGAACGCGGTGTGATTCCCAAGCGCGGTCTGATGCTGGCGCGGATGGTCGGGCACATCACCTACCTGTCGGATGACTCGATGGGCGAGAAATTCGGCCGTGGCCTGAAGAGCGAAAAACTCAACTACGACTTCCACAGTGTCGAGTTCCAGGTCGAAAGCTATCTGCGCTATCAGGGTGAAGAGTTTTCCGGGCGTTTCGACGCCAATACCTACCTGTTGATGACCAAGGCACTGGATTACTTCGACCCTGCGGCGAACTTCAATGACGACCTGGCCAAGACCTTCGCCAACGCCACCGCCAAATTCTGCGTGATGTCGTTCACCACCGACTGGCGCTTCTCGCCGGCCCGCTCGCGGGAACTGGTGGACGCGCTGATGGCCGCGCGCAAGGACGTCTGCTACCTGGAAATCGACGCACCGCAGGGCCACGACGCTTTTCTGATCCCGATTCCGCGCTACTTGCAGGCTTTCGGTAATTACATGAACCGAATTTCGTTGTGAGGACGCCATGAGAGCCGATCTGGAAATCATTCAGGAATGGATTCCCGCGGGCAGCCGCGTGCTCGACCTGGGCTGCGGTGACGGCGAATTGCTGACCTGGCTGCGTGACCACAAGCAGGTCACTGGCTACGGACTGGAAAACGACGCGGCCAACATTGCCGAGTGCGTCGCCAAGGGCATCAACGTCATCGAGCAGGACCTCGACAAGGGGCTGGGCAACTTTGCCAGCAACAGCTTCGACGTCGTGGTCATGACCCAGGCCCTGCAAGCGGTGCATTACCCGGACCGAATCCTCGACGAGATGCTGCGCGTCGGTCGCCAGTGCATCATCACCTTCCCGAATTTCGGTCACTGGCGCTGCCGCTGGTACCTGGCGAGCAAGGGCCGCATGCCAGTGTCCGAATTCCTGCCGTACACCTGGTACAACACGCCGAACATTCACTTCTGTACCTTCGGCGACTTCGAAGAGCTGTGCCGCGAGCGCGATGCGCAGGTGCTCGACAGGCTGGCGGTCGATCAGCAGCACCGTCATGGCTGGGCCAGCAAGCTCTGGCCCAATCTGCTCGGCGAGATCGGTATCTATCGCGTCACCAGCCCCGGGCTGCCGGACCACAAGATTGCCGTTTAACCGACCGTTTTCATGCACCACGACAGGCCAACCATGAACCTCACACAACTCGTACTGGCCAGCCACAATGGCGGCAAACTCAAGGAACTCCAGGCCATGCTCGGCGGCAGCGTAACGCTGCGCTCGGTCAGCGAGTTCAGTCTGGTGGAGCCGGAAGAAACCGGCCTGTCATTCGTCGAGAATGCGATCCTCAAGGCACGCAACGCCGCGCGCCTGTCCGGCCTGCCTGCGCTGGCCGACGACTCGGGGCTGGCAGTGGACTTTCTCGGCGGTGCGCCGGGTATCTATTCCGCACGTTACGCCGATGGTCAGGGCGATGCCGCCAACAACGCCAAGCTGCTGGAGGCGCTCAAAGACGTACCGGACGACCAGCGTGGTGCGCAGTTCGTGTGCGTGTTGGCGCTGGTACGCCACGCCGACGATCCATTGCCGATCCTCTGTGAAGGGCTGTGGCACGGGCGCATTCTGCATGCCGCCAGCGGTGAACACGGCTTCGGCTATGACCCGCTGTTCTGGGTGCCGGAGCGCAACTGCTCGAGCGCGGAACTGGGCCCGACCGAGAAAAACCAGCTCAGCCACCGCGCCCGCGCCATGGTCCTGTTGCGGCAACGCCTGGGTCTGCAATGACCCACGATTCGCCTGCGCAGCCGCTGTTTCTCGGCGAGAGCGGCTTCTCGTCAGAGAGCCCGCGCCCTGCACTGCCGCACCTGCCGCCGCTGTCGCTGTACATCCATATTCCGTGGTGCGTGCGCAAATGCCCGTACTGCGACTTCAACTCGCACACCGCCAGCCCGGTGCTGCCGGAACAGGAATACGTCGACGCCTTGCTCGCCGACCTTGACCTTGACCTGCCGCACGTCTATGGCCGCGAGCTGCAATCGATCTTCTTTGGTGGCGGTACGCCAAGCCTGTTCAGCGCCGATGCGCTGGGGCGCCTGCTAAAAGGCGTCGAACAGCGCATCCGCTTTGCCAGCGACATCGAGATCACCCTGGAAGCCAACCCCGGCACCTTCGAACAGGCCAAGTTCAGCGCCTATCGCGGCTTGGGCATCAATCGACTGTCGATCGGCATCCAGAGCTTCGAAGAGTCCAAACTCAAGGCGCTGGGCCGCATTCACAACGGCGACGAAGCGATTCGTGCTGCCGACATGGCGCGCCAGGCCGGTTTCGACAACTTCAATCTGGACCTGATGCACGGCCTGCCGGATCAATCCCAGGACGAAGCGCTGGCGGATCTGCGCCAGGCCATTGCCCTCGCACCGACCCACCTGTCCTGGTATCAACTGACCCTGGAGCCCAACACGGTATTCTGGAATCAGCCACCGGTGCTGCCCGAAGACGACATTCTCTGGGACATTCAGGAAACCGGGCAGCAGTTGCTGGCCACTCATGGCTACGCGCAATACGAAGTGTCAGCTTATGCACAGCCCGGGAAACCGGCGCGGCATAACCTCAACTATTGGGCGTTCGGTGATTTCATCGGCATCGGCGCAGGCGCACACGGCAAGCTGAGCCACCCGGACGGGCGCATCATGCGCACCTGGAAAACCCGGCTGCCCAAGGATTACCTGAACCCGGACAAACCGTTTCAGGCCGGTTCCAAGCTGTTGCCGCTCGATGAATTACCGTTCGAATTCCTGATGAACGCACTGCGACTGACAAATGGTGTGGACGCTGCGTTATTTCGCGAAAGAACCGGTCTAAGCCTCGATTCGCTGGCCGAGGCGCGTCGACAGGCTGAACAAAAGGGGTTGCTGCACCAGGACCCGACACGCCTGATCGCCACGCCACAAGGCCAGCTGTTCCTCAACGACCTGCTGCAATACTTTCTGATCTAAGGACCCTGCATGGATTTCGTACTCGATTTGCTCGCCACCGTCTCGCGCTGGAGCCGCAGCAATCTCTCGGAAATCGCGCTCGCGCTGGTGGGCTGCCTGCTGGTGCTGTTCGGCTCGGACATCAAAGGCTGGCTGGAACAGCGAATCAGCGGCATTACCGGCGCCCTGCGCATCCCGCTCATCGCCCTGCTGTGCGCAGTCGGCAGTGGCGCAGCGCTGATCTACGCCACGCCGTGGGTGGTACGCGGCCTCAGCCAGTTCAACAACTACAGCCTGGCGCCAGTGCTGCTGGTGGTGCTGGTGCTGATCGGGGTGATTGCCGACCGCAAGTGAGTGCAGCTTTTCAAACACAGCAAAAAGCCCGGCATCTCTGCCGGGCTTTTTAGTGTTGCCGATGCTTATCAAGGCACCAGCTTGTCCAGCAACGCCTTGTCACGCACCGCGCCCTTGTCGGCGCTGGTCGCCAGCAGGGCGTAGGCCTTGAGGGCGGTGGTCACTTTGCGTGGACGCGACTCGACAGGCTTCCAGCCTTTCTTGTCCTGTTCGGCGCGACGCTCGGCCATTTCGGCATCGTCGATCAGCAGGTTGATCGAGCGGTTGGGGATGTCGATCAGCACCTTGTCACCGTCGCGCACCAGACCGATCGCTCCGCCTGCCGCAGCTTCCGGTGAGGCGTGGCCAATGGACAGGCCGGACGTACCGCCCGAGAAGCGGCCGTCAGTCAGCAGCGCACAATCCTTGCCCAGCCCCTTGGACTTCAAGTAGGACGTCGGGTAGAGCATTTCCTGCATGCCCGGACCGCCTTTCGGGCCTTCGTAGCGGATGATGACAATGTCGCCCGCTTTGACTTCGTCAGCGAGAATCCCGCGCACCGCGCTGTCCTGGCTTTCGAAGATCTTCGCGTTGCCTTCGAAGACGTGGATCGACTCGTCGACACCAGCGGTTTTCACCACGCAGCCGTCCAGTGCGATGTTGCCGTACAGCACGGCCAGGCCACCTTCTTGTGAATAGGCGTGCTCGACACTGCGGATGCAGCCGTTTTCACGGTCGTCATCCAGGCTTTCCCAGCGGGTCGACTGGCTGAACGCGGTCTGCGTCGGGATGCCCGCCGGGCCTGCCTTGAAGAAGGTGTGCACGGCTTCGTCGTCCGTCTGGGTGATGTCCCATTTGGCGATGCCTTCGGCCAGGGTCTTGCTGTGTACGGTCGGCAGGTCGGTGTGCAGCAGACCGCCACGGGCCAGCTCGCCGAGGATGCTGAAGATCCCGCCCGCGCGGTGCACGTCTTCCATGTGGTACTTCTGGATGTTCGGCGCGACCTTGCACAGCTGCGGCACCTTGCGCGACAGATGATCAATGTGGCGCAGGTCGAAGTCGATCTCGGCTTCCTGAGCCGCCGCCAGCAAATGCAGGATGGTGTTGGTCGAACCGCCCATGGCGATGTCCAGCGTCATGGCGTTCTCGAACGCCTTGAAGTTGGCGATGTTGCGCGGCAACACCGAGTCATCGTTTTCCTTGTAGTACTGACGGCACAGGTCAACGATGGTGCGGCCGGCCTGCAGGAACAGTTGCTCGCGGTCGCTGTGGGTGGCGAGTGCGGAACCGTTGCCTGGCAGGGCCAGGCCCAGTGCTTCGGTCAGGCAGTTCATCGAGTTGGCGGTGAACATGCCGGAACACGACCCGCAGGTCGGACAGGCGCTGCGCTCGTACTCGGCGACTTTTTCATCGCTGGCGGTCGAATCGGCGGCGATGACCATCGCATCGACCAGATCCAGGCCGTGGCTGGCCAGCTTGGTCTTGCCTGCTTCCATTGGCCCGCCGGAGACGAAGATCACCGGAATGTTCAGGCGCAGCGACGCCATCAGCATGCCGGGGGTGATCTTGTCGCAGTTGGAAATGCACACGATGGCGTCGGCGCAATGCGCGTTGACCATGTATTCGACCGAGTCGGCAATGATCTCGCGGCTCGGCAGCGAATAGAGCATGCCGTCGTGGCCCATGGCGATGCCGTCGTCGACCGCAATGGTGTTGAATTCCTTGGCCACGCCACCGGCGCGTTCGACTTCACGCGCGACCAGCTGGCCCATGTCCTTTAGGTGGACGTGGCCTGGCACGAACTGGGTGAAGGAGTTGGCGATGGCGATGATCGGTTTCTTGAAATCTTCGTCCTTCATGCCCGTGGCGCGCCACAGGGCACGGGCGCCGGCCATGTTGCGGCCGTGGGTGGAGGTTTTCGAGCGGTAATCAGGCATTGGAGCACTCCGGCAAAAATAAGGCTGATCAGGAAGGGAGTGAGCTTCTATTGACGTCGCGGACGAGCGGCAGTGACCGCAGGCAGCGAAGAAACCGAACACCACGGGATCACCGTGTACTCGGCCTGAGCTCATAAACCCGCCGGGGATGACTGGCGATGAATAGCGCCGATTCTACACCGCCGGGTGGTTTGGTGGGGTCCGAATATCGGTCTTGGCACGGCGTTGCAAATCCCGATGGACAAAAGGTTATCAGCCCATCTATCTTCCTCGGCAGGCCGCCTCATGTGGCCACGTCGCTCGGACGGTTCCGGGCGCTTACGTACGCGAGATACTCATGGCAGACCAAGGTTCGCCGCGCCGCTTTGCGCGCATCGATCGACTCCCCCCTTACGTGTTCAACATCACCGCCGAGCTGAAAATGGCTGCTCGTCGTCGCGGTGAGGACATTATCGACCTGAGCATGGGCAACCCCGATGGGGCCACACCGCCGCACATTGTCGAAAAACTGATCACCGTCGCCCAGCGCGAAGACACCCACGGCTACTCCACCTCGCGCGGCATTCCACGCCTGCGCCGGGCGATTTCCAACTGGTACAAGAAGCGCTACGAGATCGATATCGACCCTGAAAGCGAAGCGATCGTGACCATTGGTTCCAAGGAAGGCCTGGCCCACCTGATGCTCGCCACGCTGGATCAGGGCGACACGGTGCTGGTGCCCAACCCCAGTTACCCGATCCACATCTACGG
Source organism: Pseudomonas sp. PvP100 (assembly GCF_017833055.1). NCBI lineage: Bacteria > Pseudomonadati > Pseudomonadota > Gammaproteobacteria > Pseudomonadales > Pseudomonadaceae > Pseudomonas > Pseudomonas sp. PvP100. Next base: position 5,057,971 of record NZ_JAFIBO010000001.1, on the reverse strand, counting down.
TGCCGTGATTGCCGGCGCCCAGGTGCGATCGGTGCCGCTGGTGCCAGGCGTGGACTTCTTCGACGAACTGGAAAAAGCCATTCGCGGCTCGATTCCCAAGCCGAAGATGATGATTCTGGGCTTCCCGTCCAATCCGACTGCGCAATGCGTGGAGCTGGATTTCTTCGAGCGCGTGGTGGCCCTGGCCAAACAGTACGACGTACTGGTGGTGCATGACCTGGCGTACGCCGACATCGTCTACGATGGCTGGAAAGCCCCGTCAATCATGCAGGTCCCGGGCGCCAAGGACATTGCCGTCGAGTTCTTCACCCTGTCCAAGAGCTACAACATGGCAGGCTGGCGGATTGGCTTCATGGTCGGCAACCCCGAGCTGGTGAATGCACTGGCGCGGATCAAGAGTTACCACGACTACGGTACCTTCACGCCACTGCAGGTGGCGGCGATTGCCGCGCTGGAAGGCGACCAGCAATGCGTGCTCGACATTGCCGAGCAGTATCGCCAGCGCCGCAACGTGCTGGTCAAGGGCTTGCACGAGCTGGGCTGGATGGTCGAGAACCCCAAGGCTTCGATGTACGTCTGGGCGAAGATCCCCCAGGCTTATGCGCACCTGGGTTCGCTGGAGTTCGCCAAGAAGCTGCTGGCCGAAGCCAAGGTGTGTGTCTCGCCGGGCATCGGTTTCGGCGAGTACGGCGACGATCACGTGCGCTTCGCCCTGATCGAGAATCAGGACCGCATCCGCCAGGCCGTTCGTGGCATCCGCAGCATGTTCAGGGCCGACGACAAGCTCAAGTCCTGAGTGCCTTCTGATACACCGCGCCTGCTGACCGACTGCGCTCGGCAGGCGCGGACGCTGCAGCCGACTGCCTGCCCACACCAGACCGACAGTCGCCTCGGCAATTTTTGATTTCTGCAAATCGCTGCAGACCGGTATGATCGCGCGCCCCGATACACCCGGAAGCCTGACCTGAAATGAAACCCACCTTGATCGCCGCCGCAGAACTCGATCGCATCGACACCTGGGCCAAATACTCCAGCCACATGTGCGGGGGCTGCGTGTCCAGTTGCTGCACGTTGCCGGTCGAAGTGAAGATCAAGGACCTGATCCGCATCGGCATCGTCGATGAGTTCGAACGCGGCGACCCGGCGAAGAACATCGCCAAGCGGCTGCAGAAAGAAGGCATCGTCGAGCGCTACAACCAGAAGTCCGAGATCTTCACCTTGCAGCGCATGAGCAACAACGACTGCCTGTACCTGGACCGCAAGAGCCGCCTGTGCACCATCTATGACAAGCGCCCGGACACCTGCCGCAACCACCCGAAAGTCGGGCCGCGCCCCGGTTATTGCGCGTACAAGCCCAAAGAAGTCGTGCGTCAGGAAAGCGGCTCACTGCGAAACGCCACCAGCGCACCAGTGCCGAAATTCTGATTCGTCAAAGACGGCGCAGCACGCCGAACATCATGGTTTTCAATCAAGCCCCGCACAGGGGCTTTTTTGTGCGCGATGGAAAAAGCCTATCGATGTTAAATTTTGTGAAAAATAAAAATACTTCACATTATTTACTCATTGATTCACTATCCGATTCACAGATCAGAACAATAACGTCCGAATGCCGGCTTCACAGGCATCGGCACTGACTTCGAGGACTACTGCATGACTGGCAAGAACGTTGGCGTTATCGGCCTGGGTGCGATGGGTCTGGGCATTGCCCGCTCGTTGCTGCGTAGCGGCTTCACTGTGCATGCCTGTGATGTGCGCACCAGCGTGACCGAAGCATTCGCCCAGGAAGGCGGGGTTGCCTGTGATTCTCCGGCCAGCATGGCCGCTGCCTGCGATGTGATCATCACCGTCGTGGTCAACGCCGAGCAGACCGAAACCGTGCTGTTTGGCGAGAACGGCGCCATTGCCGCGCTGCGTCCGGGCTGCCTGGTCATCGGTTGCGCCACCGTCGCGCCCACTTTCGCCGTCGAACTGGGCGAGCGTCTGGCCGCACAGAACCTGCTGTACCTCGATGCGCCGATCTCCGGCGGTGCCGCCAAGGCTGCCGCTGGCCAGATGACCATGATGACCTCCGGCCCGGCCGAGTCCTACGCCAAGGCAGAAGCCATCCTCAACGGCATGGCCGGCAAGGTCTATCGCCTGGGCGACGTCCACGGTCTGGGCTCGAAAGTCAAAATCATCAATCAACTGCTCGCTGGCGTACACATCGCCGCCAGCGCCGAAGCCATGGCTCTGGGCCTGCGCGAAGGTGTCGACGCTGACGCGCTGTATGAAGTGATCACCAACAGTGCCGGTAACTCGTGGATGTTCGAAAACCGCGTGCCGCACATCCTCAATGCCGATTACACGCCGCTGTCGGCCGTGGATATCTTCGTCAAGGACCTCGGTCTTGTGCTGGATACCGCACGCAGCAGCAAATTCCCGCTGCCACTCTCGGCCACCGCGCACCAGATGTTCATGCAGGCGTCCAGCGCCGGCTTCGGTCGCGAGGATGACTCGGCCGTGATCAAGATTTTCCCGGGCATCGAGTTGCCGAAAGCCAAGCCAGAAAAAGCCTGAGGAGCGACTGATGAGCCTGAATAACGCTCGCCCGCTGCTGGGCTGCATTGCCGATGACTTCACCGGCGCCACCGACCTGGCCAACATGCTGGTGCGGGGCGGCATGCGCACCGTGCAAAGCATTGGCATACCCAGCGCCGAGATGGCTGCCGGTCTGGACGCTGACGCGATTGTCATCGCGCTGAAATCGCGTACCACGCCCAGCGCCGACGCGGTGGCTGAATCCCTGGCGGCTCTGGAATGGCTGCGCGAGCGCGGCTGCGAGCAGATCTTCTTCAAATACTGCTCGACCTTCGATTCCACTGCCGCGGGTAACATCGGCCAGGTCAGCGAAGCACTGCTGGAGCAACTGGGCAGCGATTTCACCCTCGCCTGCCCGGCCTTCCCGGAAAACGGCCGCACGATCTTCCGTGGTCACCTGTTCGTGCAGGACCAGTTGCTCAGCGAATCGGGCATGCAGAACCACCCGCTGACGCCCATGACCGATGCCAATCTGGTGCGTGTGCTGCAAGCGCAGACCCGCCACAAGGTCGGCCTGTTGCGCTATGACAGCATTGCCCAGGGCGTCGAAGGCGTGCGTAACAGAATTGCCGAGCTGCGCGCCGAAGGTGTGAGCATGGCAATTGCCGATGCCCTGTCGGATGCGGATTTGTACACCTTGGGCGAAGCCTGCGCCGACTTGCCGCTGCTGACCGGTGGCTCGGGGCTGGCGCTGGGCCTGCCGGGCAACTTCCGCAAAGCGGGCAAGCTGCGCGATATCGATGCCGCCAAACAGGTCGCCATCAGTGGCGGCGAAGTGGTACTGGCGGGTAGCGCATCGGTCGCCACCAATGGTCAGGTTGCGGCCTGGCTGGAAGCTGATCGCCCTGCGCTGCGCATCAATCCGCTGGACCTGGCCGCTGGCAAGCCAGTGGTCGAGCAGGCGCTGGCCTTCGCCAAAGATGCCGGGCAGACCGTATTGATCTACGCCACCAGCACCCCGGACGAAGTCAAAGCCGTGCAGAAAGAACTGGGCGTCGAACGCTCCGGGGCCATGGTCGAAGCCGCACTTGGTGAAATCGCCAAAGGGCTGCTGGACGCAGGCGTACGCCGTTTCGTGGTGGCCGGTGGCGAAACCTCCGGTGCCGTAGTTCAGGCACTGGGCGTGCAGTTGCTGCAAATCGGCGCACAGATCGATCCGGGCGTTCCGGCCACGGTGAGCAGCGGCGCACAACCGCTGGCCCTGGCCCTCAAATCCGGCAACTTCGGTGCGCGCGACTTCTTCACCAAGGCGCTCAAGCAACTGGCGGGGGCTGCCTGATGATTGATGAAAACGCACTGCGTCAGGAAATCTGCGACGTCGGCCGTTTGCTGTATGGCCGTGGCTATACGGTTGGCAGCGCCGGCAACATCAGCGCACGACTCGACGACGGCTGGCTGATTACCCCGACCGACGCCTGCCTGGGCCGCATGGACCCGGCCGATATTGCCAAGGTCAATCTGGCCGGTGAATGGGTGTCCGGCAGCAAGCCGTCCAAGACCCTGGCCCTGCACCGCGAAGTCTACGACCGCAACCCGCAGGTCGGCGGCGTGGTGCACACGCACTCGACGCATCTGGTCGCCTTGACCCTGGCCGGGGTGTGGCAGGAAGACGACATTCTTCCGCCACTGACGCCGTATCAGGTCATGAAGGTTGGGCACATCCCCTTGATCCCTTACGAACGTCCGGGCTCGCCGAAAGTCGCCGAGCGTGTGGCGGAACTGGCCAACAGCGTGCGCGGCGTGATGCTCGAGCGCCTCGGTCCGGTGGTCTGGGAAAGCTCGGTGGCCAAGGCTTGCTATGCCCTGGAAGAGCTGGAAGAGACTGCCCGCCTGTGGCTGATGAGCAACCCCAAACCTGCACCGCTGGACCCGGCGACGCTTGAAGAGCTGCGTCAGGTGTTCGGCGCCAGGTGGTAATGAACGCACGGTGATCGGGGAGTGCATTGCGCCTCCCGGTCGAACAACAATAACAACAGGAATCGAGAGCATGACTCACCCCTACCCCGCTGTTTCGTTGTCAGCCTTTACCACCATTGACCGGAGTGCACGGGCATGACGCCGCTCATGTTGATGGTCGTGGCCGGTGCGGGCATCGCACTGCTGTTGTTTCTGGTGCTCAAGTACAAATTCCAGCCCTTTGTCGCCCTGATGCTGGTCAGCATTATCGTGGCGCTGGTCGCCGGCGTTAAACCGGCCGACCTGGTTGCCACCATCGAAGGCGGCATGGGCAAGACGCTCGGCCATATCGCGATCATCATCGCCTTGGGTGCAATGATCGGGCGCATCATCGAGCTGTCCGGCGGGGCCGAAGCGCTGGCCAAGACCCTGATCAACCGCTTCGGCAACAGGCGCACGCCACTGGCCCTGACCGTTGCCGGCTTCATGGTCGGTATTCCGGTGTTCTTCGAGGTCGGCGTGATCATCCTCATGCCGCTGGCCTACGGTGTCGCACGTGCGGCACGCAAGCCGCTGCTGATTTTCGCGCTGCCAATGTGCGCCGCACTGCTCGCCGTGCATGCGTTTCTGCCGCCGCATCCTGGCGCTGTCGCCGCCGCCAGCCAGTTGGGCGCGGACCTGGGCCGGGTGCTGATGCTGGGCATTCCGATCGTTGCCGTGCTGTGTATGATCGGCTACTTCGTCGCGGGGCGTATGACCCGAAAGACTTACCCGATGACCGATGACATCCGTGCCGAAGTCTATGGCCCGCATGTCACCAACGAAGACCTGGAAGCCTGGGCGCGCAACGATTACTCCGCTGTGCGCGAAGCGACCGAAACCCGAACAATGGGCGTTGAAGAGAGCGCCAGCAGCCTGGCAAGCAAGCTGCCGCCCGCGCCCGCACCGGGTTTCGGACTGATCATCGCGCTGATCCTGCTGCCGATCGTGCTGATTCTGATGGGCACGCTGGCCACCACCATGTTGCCGGACACTTCCACGCTGCGCGCGGTGCTGACCGTGCTCGGCGCGCCTCTGGTTGCGCTGCTGATCGATACCCTGCTGTGCGCCTGGCTGCTGGGCTCACGTCGCGGCTGGAGCCGTACCCAGGTGTCCGATGTGATCGGCTCGGCCTTGCCGGGTGTCGCAATGGTGATCCTGATTGCCGGCGCCGGTGGCGTATTCGGCAAGGTGCTGGTCGACACCGGCATTGGTGCCGTGGTCTCCGAGGCGCTGCGCAACACCGGTCTGCCGGTACTCGCGCTGGGCTTCCTGTTGACCCTGCTGCTGCGCGCCGTTCAGGGCTCGACCACCGTTGCACTGGTCACCACCGCAGGCATTCTCAGCCCGCTGATCGCCACGCTGGACCTGAGCGCCAACCACCTGGCCCTGCTGTGTCTGGCCATGGGCGGTGGCGGTCTGGCCATGTCGCACATCAACGATGCCGGTTACTGGATGTTCACCAAGCTGGCGGGCCTCAACGTCGCCGACGGCTTGCGCACCTGGACTGTACTGGTCACGCTGCTTGGCACACTGGGCTTCGTGATCACCCTGCTGCTTTGGCCATTCGTCTGACCTTTTGAAGACTGGAGTTAACATGCCTCGTTTTGCCGCCAACCTCAGCATGCTGTACCCGCAGCATGATTTTCTTGAGCGCTTTGCCGCAGCCGCTGCCGATGGTTTCGGCGCGGTCGAGTACCTGTTCCCCTACGCCTACAGCACTCAGGAACTCAAACAGCGCCTGAGAGACAACGGTCTGGTGCAGGCGCTGTTCAACGCTCCGCCGGGCGACTGGGAGGCAGGCGAGCGAGGCATTGCCACGCTGCCGGGCCGTGAAGCGGAGTTTCGCAGCGGTATCGAGCGGGCACTGGAATATGCGCAGGTGCTGGGCAATGACCGTGTGCATGTCATGGCCGGCCTGCTGCCCAATGAAAGCTTGCGTGAGCGTCATCAGGCGGTCTACCTGGAAAACCTGGCGTTCGCGGCTGAGCAAGCCAAGGGCGCAGACGTCACCATTCTCATCGAGCCGATCAACACCCGCGACATGCCGGGCTTCTTCCTCAACCGTCAGGATCAGGCGCAGGAGATCTGCAAGCTGGTGGGTGCCGACAACCTGAAGGTGCAGTTCGACTGCTACCACTGCCAGATCGTCGAAGGCGACCTGACCAGCAAGCTGCGTCGTGACTTTGCAGGCATTGGCCATATCCAGATCGCCGGAGTACCGGATCGCCATGAGCCGGACCTGGGTGAGCTGAACTACGAGCACCTGTTCAACGTCATCGACGAACTGGGCTACAGCGGCTGGATCGGCTGCGAATACCGTCCGAAAGGCGATACCAGCGTGGGTCTGGCGTGGTTGCGCGAGTTGGAGGCCAGGGGCTGAAACCAGCGGGATGGGCGACGCGGAGCGTCGTGAACGGCATTCCCACGCGCGTGAGGAACGATCATTCTGTAACGGTCGTGTCGGACGCTATGCGTCCGATGTTCAGCGACCTGAGCGTCAGTCCTCTACGTCGAACTGGTCCTTGATGTAGCGGATTTCAGTCCGGCCATGCGGCGCAGGCTGGCCGTCTTCGTCGAGGTTGACGAAGACGATCTTGTCGACGGTCAAAATGCTTTTGCGGGTGATCTTGTTGCGCACCTGGCATTTGAGGGTGATCGAGGTGCGACCGAAATCCGTGGCGGTGATGCCCAGTTCGATGATGTCGCCCTGACGCGAGGCACTGACGAAGTTGATTTCAGAGATGTACTTGGTGACCACCCGCTGATTACCCAGTTGAACAATCGCGTAGATCGCCGCCTCTTCATCGATCCAGCGCAGCAGGCTACCGCCGAACAATGTGCCGTTGGGGTTGAGGTCTTCGGGCTTTACCCACTTGCGGGTGTGGAAATTCATAGTCACTCCTGAGCGTCTGGCCGATGGATAGCTGCATGATGGCAGAGCTGGCGACCCGCGCCCATGCCTGCGTCATAGCGACTGTGCATCGACCCTATTACAGAAAGATGGTAATTGGATGGCCTTTAAACCGACAGAAAGCCTTGGGTAGAATCGCGAGCACCGCTATACTGCCAAACGTTTCAAAACGGTCATCTACGCTTGATACCGTTCCCGCCACCTGTCCGAGGGGCGCTGCAGCAGGTTTTCCCTGTCAGGCTCGGATGGGGCGTTGTTTGCCAGGACGATCCTCGACCGGCAAACCTTAAACGCACAACGGCGCCCATTCGCATTTTTATGGAATGGAGACTCTCAATGAGTGCTGTAATGACGCCCGCAGAATTCAATGACTACAAGGTTGCCGATATTTCCCTGGCTGCCTGGGGCCGCCGCGAAACCATCATCGCCGAATCCGAAATGCCTGCCCTGATGGGTCTGCGTCGCAAATACGCCGGTGATCAGCCGCTGAAAGGCGCGAAGATTCTCGGTTGCATCCACATGACCATTCAGACCGCCGTACTGATCGAAACCCTGGTTGCCCTCGGTGCCGAAGTTCGCTGGTCGTCGTGCAACATTTTCTCCACTCAGGACCAGGCTGCTGCGGCCATCGCTGCTGCCGGCATTCCTGTGTTCGCCTGGAAAGGCGAAACCGAAGAAGAGTACGAGTGGTGCATCGAGCAGACCATCCTCAAGGATGGCCAGCCATGGGACGCCAACATGATCCTCGACGACGGCGGCGACCTGACCGAGATCATCCACAAGAAATACCCGGCGATGCTGGACAAGATCCACGGCGTCACCGAAGAAACCACCACTGGCGTGCACCGCCTGCTGGACATGCTGGCCAAGGGCGAGCTGAAAATCCCGGCCATCAACGTCAACGACTCGGTGACCAAGAGCAAGAACGACAACAAGTACGGCTGCCGTCACAGCCTGAACGACGCCATCAAGCGCGGCACCGACCACTTGCTGTCCGGCAAGCAGGCGCTGGTGATCGGCTATGGTGACGTGGGCAAGGGCTCGGCTCAGTCCCTGCGTCAGGAAGGCATGATCGTCAAAGTGACCGAAGTCGACCCGATCTGCGCCATGCAGGCCTGCATGGACGGTTTCGAGCTGGTCTCGCCGTTCATCGACGGTGAAAACGACGGCACCGAAGCGAGCATCGACAAGGCACTGTTGGGCAAGATCGACCTGATCGTGACCACCACCGGTAACGTCAACGTTTGCGACTCCAACATGCTCAAGGCGCTGAAAAAGCGTGCTGTGGTGTGCAACATTGGTCACTTCGACAACGAAATCGACACCGCTTTCATGCGCAAGAACTGGGCATGGGAAGAAGTGAAGCCACAGGTTCACAAGATCCATCGTACCGGCCCAGGCTCGTTCGACGCACAGAACGACGACTACCTGATCCTGCTGGCCGAAGGCCGTCTAGTAAACCTGGGTAACGCCACTGGCCACCCAAGCCGCATCATGGATGGCTCGTTCGCCAACCAGGTTCTGGCGCAGATCTTCCTCTTCGAGCAGAAGTACGCTGACCTGGCACCCGCCAAGAAAGCCGAGCGTCTGACCGTTGAAGTACTGCCGAAGAAGCTCGACGAAGAAGTGGCCCTGGAAATGGTTCGCGGCTTCGGTGGCGTGGTGACCAAGCTGACCAAGACCCAGGCCGATTACATCGGCGTGACCGTCGAAGGTCCGTTCAAGCCAGACGCTTATCGCTATTGATAGATAGCTGCAAGCGATAAGCTTCAAGCTGCAAGCAAGTGCATTTCTCTTGTTTGCAGCTTGAGCTTGACGCTCGTTTCTTTATCGTTATTACACAGCCGTGAGCGGTAAGCATGAGGCTGCGGAGCCAGGCATACAGCCCTCTTGCAGCTTGTAGCTTGCAGCTAAAAGCTGGAGGCCTCCTACCCCATGTCTCAAGAACGCCGCTTCAGCTTCGAGTTCTTTCCTACCAAAACCGACGCTGGACATGAAAAGCTGCTGACCGTTGCTCGTCAGCTCGCTACGTACAACCCCGATTTTTTCTCCTGCACCTATGGTGCCGGTGGCTCGACCCGCGACCGCACGCTCAATACCGTGCTGCAGCTGGAAAACGAGATCAAAGTCCCTGCTGCGCCGCATTTGTCCTGCGTGGGCGACAGCAAGGACGACCTGCGCAACCTGTTGGCGCAGTACAAGGATGCGGGCATCAAACGCATCGTGGCACTGCGCGGCGACCTGCCTTCCGGCATGGGCATGGCCAGCGGTGAGCTGCGTCACGCCAATGACCTGGTGAGCTTCATTCGCCAGGAAAGCGGCAGCCATTTCCACATTGAAGTCGCCGCCTACCCGGAAATGCATCCGCAGGCGCGCAATTTCGAAGACGACCTCAAGCACTTCGTCAACAAGGCCAATGCCGGCGCCGACAGTGCGATCACTCAGTACTTCTTCAACGCCGACAGCTATTTCAACTTCGTCGAGCGTGTCGAGAAGATGGGCGTCAGCATTCCGATCGTGCCGGGCATCATGCCGATCACCAATTACAGCAAGCTGGCGCGCTTCTCGGACGCCTGCGGTGCAGAGATCCCGCGCTGGATCCGTAAACAGCTGGAAGCCTACGGCGATGACGTGCAAAGCATCCAGGCGTTCGGCGAAGAAGTCATCACGCAGATGTGCGAACGACTGCTGCAAGGCGGCGCCCCTGGCCTGCACTTCTACACGCTGAACCAGGCAGAACCGAGCCTGGCGGTGTGGAACAACCTGCAACTGCCGCGCTGAAAACGGCTGCGGCACCGCGATCCAACCGGCCGTTTCCGGGGGATCGCGGCCTCATACACCGTTGGGCAGCAGGAAAGCGGCGTATTGCGCTCGCTCTGTTATACTCCAGCCTTCCCGCCAGGCTTACGCCCGGACGCCCGGTCTTGCAATCGTCATCCGTTCACGCCAACAGCGCAATTTTCATCAAGCGCAGACGTCACGGAATGCACTGAAGACCCGGCAGGACCGGACGGGATCGCGTTGTCTTTACACGCCATTCGCGCCAGGCAAGACATCCCTTGAGCTTAAGCTCCAACAGAACAGGATTACTCATGTCCTTTGCTTCCCTCGGTCTCTCCGAGGCTTTAGTCCGCGCCATCGAGGCAGCGGGCTATACCCAGCCTACCCCCGTGCAACAGCGGGCCATTCCCGCCGTGTTGCAAGGTCGCGACCTGATGGTTGCGGCACAGACCGGTACTGGTAAAACCGGTGGTTTCGCCCTCCCTATTCTGGAGCGGCTTTTTCCCAATGGTGTTCCGGACAAATCCCAGCGTCACGGCCCGCGTCAACCACGCGTTCTGGTCCTGACCCCGACCCGCGAACTGGCCGCACAGGTGCACGAGAGCTTCAAGCTCTATGCCCGCGACCTGAAATTCGTCAGCGCCTGCATCTTCGGCGGCGTCGGCATGAACCCTCAGGTTCAGGCCATGTCCCGTGGTGTGGACGTCCTGGTGGCCTGCCCTGGCCGCCTGCTCGACCTGGCCGGTCAAGGCAGTGTCGACCTCTCCCACGTCGAGATCCTGGTGCTCGATGAAGCAGACCGGATGCTCGACATGGGCTTCGTGCATGACGTCAAGAAGGTTCTCGCGCGGCTGCCGGCCAAGCGCCAGAACCTGCTGTTCTCGGCTACCTTCTCCAATGACATCACGTCGTTGGCCGGCAAGCTGCTGCACAACCCAGAGCGCATCGAAGTCACGCCGCCGAACACCACGGTCGAGCGTATCGAGCAACGGGTTTTCCGCCTGGCAGCCAACCACAAGCGTTCGCTGCTGGCGCACCTGATTACCGTCGGCGCCTGGGAACAGGTGCTGGTCTTCACCCGCACCAAGCACGGTGCCAACCGTCTGGCCGAGTACCTGGACAAGCACGGCCTTGCGGCTGTCGCGATCCACGGCAACAAGAGCCAGAACGCCCGGACCAAGGCGCTGGCCGACTTCAAGGCAGGCGATGTACGCATCATGGTCGCGACCGATATCGCCGCACGCGGCCTGGATATCGATCAGTTGCCGCATGTCGTCAACTTCGAGCTGCCCAACGTCGACGAAGACTACGTTCACCGTATCGGTCGTACCGGCCGTGCCGGTCGCTCTGGTGAAGCCATTTCGCTGGTTGCGCCGGACGAAGAGAAGCTGCTCAAAAGCATCGAGCGCATGACCAAGCAGAAGATCGCCGACGGCGACCTGATGGGCTTCGACATCACTGCAGTCGAGGCTGAAAAGCCTGAAGTGCGTGAGCGCCCGGATGTTCGCAACTCACGTGGCGCACGTCCTGCACGTGGCGATGGCGACAAGAACAACGGTGGTCGTCGCGACAAGGGCAAGGATAAAGGCAAGGAAAAACCTGCTGCTGCCTCCGCCACTGGCGAACGCCCTGCAAGGCAGCCACGCGAAAAAAAACCTCGTGAGGGCACGCCTCGCAGCGAACAGCGTGCATCGCAACCCGCCACACCGCGTCCGGCAGCCGATCGTGCCCCTGACGAGTTCCGTGACGATGAAGTAGACAACTTTGGCAACCGCGCGGACTACGTCAGTCCTTATCAGGGCAAAGGCCAGAACCGTGGTCGTCGCCCTGCTGCCGCGCCTGGCGCAGCCGCACCGGCCGCTGGCGGCGCTGCTCGCCCGGCCAATCCGGGTCGCCCTGCCGGTGGCGCTCGCAACGGCTCGGGCAGTGGCGCGCCAAAGCGCAACGGCTCGGGTTCATCGGCACCCCGCTCGCGTGATGGTCAGCCACGTGGCCGTCGCCCGGCACGTGAAGAGCAACCCTTGCCACGTGAAGGTCAGGAGCCAGTCGCACGCGCACCCCGCGACGGCCAGCCTCAGCCAAAGATCGTGCACAAGGAATCCAAGATCGACCGCTTCCCTTCTGCCGAGCAACTGGACCAGTTGCCAAGCCGTCCACGCGGTGAAAAACCGGCCCTGCTGACCCGCAATCGCGACAGCTGATAGCCACGCAACACTAAAAACGCCCCGACTTGCTCGGGGCGTTTTTGTTTGTTGTATCGATGATCGTCGTGCGAGATGATCGCTCCCGCACTCTGCGTATACGTAAATCTGTTTTTGATTCTGGCCGAAGGCCGTAGGAGCGACCGGGGCGGCGATCCGCATTGTTCGCGAAGGCTTCAGCTCAGACGATGCATTTTCGGTGAATATACAGGCCCTTTCGCGAACAAGCGAAGCGTCGCCCGGTCCGCTCCCACGCCCTGCGGGCAGAAACCTGAAAGCGCCGTCCTCCGAGCTTTTCAGGGCTTGTATATGAAGATAAGCGCTCCGCGTAGTAGCGCAGCCTTGGACGCTCCGCGTTCGATCCTGGGCAGCACCAACAAAAACGCCGACCCAAGGGTCGGCGTTCTGTCGATCAAGCGTGCAATTACTTCTTCTGTACGCCTTCGAAGCTGATGTCCAGATCCAGCGTCTGCGACGTCGGGCCTGGGCCTTTGATGCCGAAGTCGTTCAGGTTCAGCGTCGAAGTACCGTTGAAGCCGGCACGGTAGCCGCCCCATGGATCCTTGCCTTCGCCGTTGAAGGTTGCCTTGATGACGATTGGCTTGGTCACGCCGTGCAGGGTCAGGTCGCCAGTGACGTCAGCCGTTTTCTCGCCAGTCGATTTGACTGCGGTGGAAACGAATTTGGCCTCAGGGTATTTGGCAACGTCCAGGAAGTCTTTGCTGGAGATGTGTTTGTCGCGCTCAGCGTGGTTGGTGAACAGGCTGGCGGTTTTCAGATCGACATTGATTTTACTGGCTTCAGGCTTGGCAGCATCGAAGCTGAACGTGCCGTCCCAGTCCTTGAAGGTACCGTGGATGAAGCTGTAACCCAGGTGGCTGATCTTGAAGTCAACGAATGCGTGTTGACCTTCCTTGTCGATAACGTAGTCGGCAGCCATGGCCTGGCCAGCAGACAACAATGCGGTACCCAGAGCCAGAGCGGCGAGAGACTTCTTCAACATGCGTTTATTCCCGTTTTGGTTGAACAATCAATTACGACCCAGCATACGCTTGAGGGTCACATCGCGATCGATGAAGTGGTGTTTCAATGCAGCAAGACCATGGAGCCCCGCGAATATCACGATGACCCAGGCCAGATACAGGTGAATCCAGCCAGCCGTTTCTGCCTGATCAGGAAGGCCCGAAACCAGCGCGGGCACATCGAACAGGCCGAATATCGGAATCCCCACGCCATCGGCGGTGGAAATGAGATACCCGGCGAACATCACGGCAAACAACGCGACGTACAAAAACAGATGGCCGAATGCGGCACCGATGCGCGTCAACTTACTGTAGCTGGTCAACGGCGGCGGTGGCGGACTGAGCAGACGCCAGACCACGCGGATCAACATGACCGCAAACAACGTGATGCCGATGCTCTTGTGCAGATCAGGACCCGCCTTGCGCCACGTGTCGTAGTAATCCAGCCCAACCATCCACAGCCCCAGCGCAAACATTCCAAACACGACAGCTGCCACACCCCAGTGCAGCACTATGCTGACCAGACCGTAGCGAGAGGATGAATTACGTAGCTGCATTACCAGTACCTTGTCAGAAGTGTTACCAGACTAGCTTTTTATCTATCGAATGAAAGCGCAAAATTTTGCTCGGACGCATCGAACAATACGATAGGTCTGGTGGGCAGTTCGTACCTCGATTCTGTTGCTTCCCTCAACACCTGAACCTCTGTTCAGCGGTGTCAGGCTGTCCGCGCTGCAGCAGCATCCCGATAATTTGCCGTCAGTAACACTTTGCAATGACCATCGGCCTTTCGATACCGATGAACGGCACGATCAGGCCCGACAAGGGCTACCCACAGGGATAGAACGAATCGAGCGCGCATAAAAAAAGGGATGCGGTATGAACCGCATCCCTTTCAGTCAGCCATCGGACGGTCAGTTATTGGCGTCTGCAGGCGCTGCTTCAGCAGGGGCCTTGGCTGGCGCCGGTTTGCTCTGAGCCTTTTTCGCGGCCTCTTTTTTGGCCGCTTCCTTCTTCGCAGCCTCTTTTTTAGCCGCTTCTTTCCTGGCCGCTTCCTTGCTTTGCACTTTCTTCGCAGGCTCGGCCTTGGTCGCTGGTTTCTTCGCTGGCTCGGCTTTTACCGGCGGTTTGGCAGGCTGGACAACCGGCGCAACCACGGGTGCCGAAGGGGCAGCCGGTGCAGGCGCTGGAGCAGGCTCTACAGCTTTCTCTACCGGAGCAGGTGCCGGGGCCGGTTCTTCACCGCCACCGAACATGCGCGAGAAGAAACCTGGCTTGCCAGCCTGCGGCTTGGCAGGTTCAGCCGGTTTGTCGGAGGAACCGCCGAACAGGTTACTGAAGAAATTGCCTTCGGACTTCTGCGAAGCAGGGGCCGGTGCTTTCGGCGGTGCAACCTTGACCGGCTCGAACGACTTGCCAGCGGCCAGATCCTGCACCTGACCGGCTGCACGCTGACCGCTGCGCAGGGCGCCTTCCAGAGTGCCGGGGTACAAGGTGTCGGTGTGCTCGCCAGCAAAGGCTACGCGCAGGATCGGCCGCTCCCACAAGCGCCAGTATTTGCTGATCTGGCCGGGACCGAACGCCAGGTAAGAACCGCCGGTGGAAGGATCGACGCTGTAACGGCGGATTTCATAGCCGGTGTAGGCGCCGCGTGCCTCAGGGTAGAACGCATGCAGACGGATCAGCACCTGATCGACCATCTGCTTGTCACCGAAGGCCTGCATGATGCGTGCGTTGTCGCCAGACAGGTTGATCACCACGTTGGCGCCACCTTTAAGCGCCGGCTCTACCCACAACATGCCCAGACCGGTGTTACTGAACACTTCACCGGACATGCGCGCCTTGCTGTCCCAGACCGGAGTCTTGAACTTGAGCATGATCTGGTCGCGCCAGCCGTAGTTGGTACTCTTGATCGCGCCCATGTGCTGCGCGTCCAGTGCAGGCGTCATCTGGATCTTGCCCAGCGAACGCAACGGCACGGCCATCACTACATAGTCTGCTGTATAGCTGGTGGCGCCAGCCTTGACCGTGACCTTGTCCTTCTCTTGAATGACTGCCGTCACCGGCGAGTTGGTCTTGACGGTCTTGAGTTGCTTGACGAACGCCTGGGTCAGCACCGCACTGCCACCGGGCAGGCGTGCAGCACGCAAGTCACGCTCGTCGACCGAACGATACACCCGCGATTGCTGGGCGAGGTACAGCAGCGACAGGCGCGAAGGCTCGTCGTAGCGGGTACGGATCTGCTGGTTGATCAACTGACGCGCCGTGACAGGCAGGTTCAGGCGGTCCAGCCAGTTGGCGACGTTGATCTGGTCGAGCGCAAACAGCGTGCTGTTGGACGCCGGGTTTTCCGGGTCGTCGACCGAACGCGCGAGGTTATCCAGCGTGTCGTTGTAGCGTTTGATGGCTTCGGCGGTCGCCGGCTGTTTGGCGGCCAGGTCAGCTTGGGTGAAGTACACACCGTCGATCAGGTAACTGGGCGTGCGCACGAATTCAGGCGCGGGCACGGTAGACAGCTTGAAGCTGTCCAGGTAGCGGTTCAGCACAGGCTGAGCCTTGGTGTTGCCGATCCACTCGCTGGTCGCCAGACCGGAGCGGCCACCCAGGCTCGGCTTGGCTTCCAGCACCGTCACCTGCCAGCCTTTGGCCTGCAGTTCATAGGCGGCAGTCAAACCTGCCAGACCACCACCGACGACAATGGCGGTTCGTTGTTTTTCATCGGCGAGCGTCGAAACGCTGACCAACCCTGCCACTATCAGCGCACACGCGCGCAGCCAACCAGAAAGCATTCGGCGAACTCCAGAAAACATAGGGAAGATAGGGCAAGTCAGCCCGACACATCGACTCGCTGCGCAGGATACGCGAGCCATCAAATAGCCGCCAGCAATGTCCATCGACCGTTAAAACTGCATCAAAGGTTGTTCCGCAGCCGGGCATTGCATAGGCTTGCGCGATTGTTCGTCCTCGCATCAGGCGAGTCGCTACCCGGAGATTGAAAATGGGCCTCAATGACCAGTGGATGCAACGTGACCTGAAGGTCCTGTGGCACCCCTGCACCCAGATGAAAGACCACGAAAATCTGCCGTTGATACCGATCAAGCGCGGTGAAGGCGTATGGCTTGAAGACTTCGAGGGCAAGCGTTATCTGGACGCGGTCAGCTCCTGGTGGGTCAACGTTTTCGGACATGCCAACCCGCGCATCAATCAGCGCATCAAAGACCAGGTCGACCAGCTGGAGCACGTTATCCTCGCCGGTTTCAGCCATCAGCCGGTGATCGAGCTGTCCGAACGGCTGGTCAAACTCACGCCTGACGGCCTGACCCGCTGCTTCTACGCTGATAACGGCTCTTCGTGCATCGAAGTTGCACTGAAAATGAGCTTTCACTACTGGCTCAATCGCGGCCAGCCGGACAAGAAACGCTTCGTCACCCTGACCAACAGCTACCACGGCGAGACCATGGCGGCGATGTCGGTCGGTGACGTGCCGCTGTTCACCGAAACCTACAAGGCGCTGCTGCTCGACACCATCAAGGTGCCGAGCCCCGATTGCTACCACCGCCCGGACGGCATGAGCTGGGAAGAGCATTCGCGCAACATGTTCGTCGCCATGGAGCAGACCCTCGCCGAGCACCACGCCAGCGTCGCGGCAGTGATCGTCGAACCGCTCATCCAGGGTGCAGGCGGCATGCGCATGTATCACCCGATCTACCTCAAGCTGCTGCGCGACGCCTGCGACCGCTATGGCGTGCACTTGATCCATGATGAAATCGCTGTCGGTTTCGGCCGTACCGGGACCATGTTCGCCTGCGAACAGGCCGGCATTCGTCCGGACTTCCTGTGCCTGTCCAAAGCGTTGACCGGTGGCTACCTGCCGCTGGCCGCCTGCCTGACCACCGATGATGTATACGACGCGTTCTACGACGACTACCCGACCCTGCGTGCGTTCCTGCACTCGCACAGTTACACCGGCAACCCGCTGGCCTGTGCGGCGGCGCTGGCGACCCTGGATATCTTCGAGCAGGACAACGTCATCGAAAACAACAAGGCTTTGGCGCAACGCATGGCGACGGCCACTGCGCATCTGGTCGATCATCCCCATGTCGCGGAGGTGCGTCAGACCGGCATGGCCATCGCCATTGAAATGGTTCAGGACAAGGCCACCAAGACCGCCTACCCGTGGCAGGAACGCCGCGGCATGAAAGTCTTCCAGCACGCACTGGAGCGTGGCGCACTGCTGCGGCCACTGGGCAGTGTGGTGTATTTCCTGCCGCCGTATGTGATCACGCCGGAGCAGATCGACTTCCTCGCCGAGGTGGCCAGCGAAGGTATTGATATCGCGACACGCAGCAGTGTCAGTGTTGCCGTGCGCGAGAACTTTCATCCGGATTTCAGGGATCCGGGTTAAGGCTGGAAATTGCGGCGTCATGACTGACGCCTTCGCGGACAAGTCCGCTCCTACAGGGGCCTGGCTGCACATGCGGGAGCGAGCCGGGTGACGGCGTCATCACAAAACGAACACTGGAACCGAGACACACCATGAGACTGTCCCGCTTTTTTACTGAAACGCCGCTGAGTCTGGGCGAGCATGAACTGCCTGAGGCCCAGGCGCATTACATCAGCCGCGTGCTGCGCATGACCGAAGGTGACGCGCTGCAACTGTTCGACGGGTCGGGTCAGGAGTTTCGCGGCACCTTGCTGGAAGTCGGCAAGAAGCGCGTGCATGTGCAGCTCACTGAAAGCTTCGCGGGCCAGGTAGAGTCAGGCCTGCGCATTCATCTCGGTCAAGGCCTGTCGCGGGGCGAGCGGATGGACTGGGCCATTCAAAAGGCCACCGAGCTGGGCGTCAGCGAAATCACGCCGATTGTCAGCGAACGCTGCGAGGTGCGCCTGAAAGACGAACGCGCCGAGAAGCGTCAGGCGCACTGGCAGCAGATCGCGATCAGCGCCTGCGAGCAATGTGGCCGCTCCGTGGTGCCGGTTATTCATGCGCCGATGCCGCTGGCCGAGTGGATCAAGCACACCGAGGCCGACCTGAAACTGGTCCTGCACCCGGTGGCCGAACCCCTGACCAGCCATGACAAGCCCGCCAGCCTGGCCTTTCTGATTGGTCCGGAAGGCGGTCTGAACGATGCGGAAGTCGCTCAGGCGCAAGACGCCGGCTTCCACGCCGCGCGCCTCGGCACACGCGTGCTGCGCACTGAAACCGCTCCCGTGGTCGCGCTCAGCGTGGCGCAGCAGTTGTGGGGCGATTTCTGATCGCTGATGATGGTCCCCACGCTCATGCGCTCATCGTTATACACAAGTCCTGATGGGCTTCTGCCCGGAGGGCGTAGGAGCAAACTTGTTCGCGAAGACAGTTGTTCAGGCGATGCATTTTCGACGAATATACTGGCCCTTTCGCGAACAATGCGGATCGCCGCCCCGGTCGCTCCTACGGCCTTCGGCCAGAATCAGAAGCAGACTTACGTATAACGCAGAACGCTGGAGCGTGGTAACGGGTGTCAGGTCCCGACCGCCCATCCTCACAGCACATAAAAACAAATCGCCACGAAGTGCATCAAACTGCCGCCGATGACGAACAGGTGCCAGATGCCGTGAAAGTGACGGATCTGGTCGTAGGCGAAGAACAGGATGCCGACGGTGTACAGCACGCCGCCTCCGGCCAGCCAGATGAAACCCGATACACCGAGCGCAGCCAGCAGTGGCTTGACGGCCACCAGCACGATCCATCCCATCACCGCGTAGATCACGATGGACATGATGCGCGCTTCGGAGCGCGGTTTAATCTCTTGCAGGATGCCGATCAGCGCCAGCCCCCAGACAATTCCGAATAGGGTCCAGCCCCACGCGCCGCGTAATGTCACCAGACAAAACGGGGTGTAGCTGCCGGCAATCATCAGGTAGATCGAAAAATGATCGACCTTCTGCATGATCGATTTCGAGCGTCCCTTGACGCTGTGGTAGACCGTCGAGACGCTGTACAGCGTCACCAGACACACACCATAAATGGCTATGCTGACCACTTTCCAGACATCACCATGCAGGCACGCCATGACCAATAACCAGATCGCACCGACGGCCGCCAGTACGGCGCCAATTAGGTGCGACCAGGCGTTGAATTTTTCTCCGTAGTACATCCGCTCAATACCTCTCTTAATGGCGAAAACACTGGAAACAGAGACTCCGGCTTATTGAAACAAACCGCAACACCTGTGTCAGTGACGGATATTTTAAGCAGCTATCGACGCATGAGTTGTGCACAATCAGCGCACCTCAACCATAAGCGCCACGACATGCAGATCGATGACGAACTGACGCTCAAGAAACTGGAAATATTCCTGGCCTTCATGCGCACCGGCAATCTGGCGCGGGCGGCGGAAGAGTTGCAGACCAGTAACGTCAGCGTACACCGCGCCATTCACTCGCTGGAAAGCGCGCTGCGTTGCCCGTTGTTCAAACATGAGGGACGCAACCTGACGCCGCTCGAAAGCGCGTATGTGCTGGAAGAACGTGCACAGAAACTGGTCCAGGATGTGCTCGCCACGGTAGAGCTGACCCGTCAGGCGGCAGGCTTCTCAGCGGCGCGGTTTCGCCTGGGGGCGTTGTATTCGCTGACGGTCAAGACGGTGCCGCAGTTGATCATGGGCCTGAAGATCCGCCGCAGCGAGCTGAATATCGACCTGATTCTGGGCTCGAACATGGACCTGCTCTACAAGCTCAAGAACATGGAAGTCGATGCGATGCTGGTGTCGCTAGATGAAAGCACCCATGACCCGGACTGCGAGCACCTGGCGCTGTTTTCCGATGACATCTTTCTCGCCGTCCCCACCGACTCACCGTTCGCCGAACACCCTGAAGTGGACCTGGGCGACCTGCGCGAAGCGACGTTCATCACCCTGACCCAAGGCTTCGCCACGCACCGCGACGGGATCCGGGTGTTCCAGCAGGCCGGTTTCGAGCCCAAGGTGGCGATGCAGGTCAATGACATCTTCACCCTGCTTAGCATGGTCAGCTCCGGCGTCGGCTACGCACTGCTGCCGGGGAGAATCGCCGCGGTCTATGAGAACCGCGTGCGCCTGATCCCGTTGCAGAGCCGCTACCGGATGCAGCAACACATCGGCATTGTTTTTCTCAAGTCCAAACAGCGCGATCCCAACCTGCTCGCGCTGTTGGCCGAGTGCCGGATGTACACCAACCGGCTGCTGGAACAGACGACCTGACCTTGGTTCTGTACGAAAAGTCGGCGAGCGAAGGTCAGGCGAGGCAAAAACAGGCGAGGAACGGCCGGGGTCGCGTTCGACTCTACGTGTTGTAAATGAGCATTCCGATTGGACTCGCATCCGAGCCTGTTTTTAACGAAACATCACCGAGCGCAGCCACTTTTAGTACAGAGCCTAGCCGACGATGGCGCGCACGATGAAGTACAGCACCGATGGCCCGAGCAGACAGCCCAGACCGGTGTGGAACGTAGCGGTCAGCGCGCCATAGGGCACCAGACGCCGGTCGGTTGCCGCCAGCCCTGCGGTAACGCCACTGACAGTACCCGCCAGACCACCGAAAACCATCGCCGAGCGCGGATTGTCCAGCCCCATCCAGCGCGCCGCCATGGGCGTGCCGACCATCACCAGAATTGCCTTGATCAGGCCGGTGGCAATCGATAGCGCCATCACATCGGAGGTGGCACCCAGCGCAGCACCGGTCACCGGGCCGACAATGTAGGTTACTGCCCCGGCACCGATGGTGGTCATGCTGATCGCGTCCCGATAACCGAATACCCAGGCAATGCTCGCGCCGACGATAAACGGCAGAATCGTGCCCAACAGCAAGGCAATCACACCGATCAGTCCGGCCTTGCGCGCTTCGGTGGCCTGCACTTCGAAAGCAGTGGCAACGATGGCAAAGTCACGCAGCATCGCCCCGCCCATCAGGCCTATGCCCGAGAACAGCGTGATGTCCGCCAGCCCTTTCTGACCGCCGGTCAAGGTGCCGCCGACCCAGGCCAGAATCAGCCCGATGACAATCGCAATGGCCGAACCATGCACTCGGCCAAACGTCAGGCGTCTGGAAAGCACCACCGAGACCCACATGATGATGCCGACGAAAGCGAAAGCGGTGATCAGGCCGTTGTGTTCAAGTCCCTTCTCGATGAGGTCCCACATATCAGCGACCTCCGGCCGGGGCGATTTCAGGCGTCAGCAGCGGCTCTTCCTTGGGTAACGGCTCACCGCGATTAGTGCGGCTGATCACTGCGATGGTGCAGGCACACAGCACCACCGAACCCACAGCGGCCAGTACCGCCACCGGCCCGCCCTTGAGCGCGGTGACAACGTTTTGTTGTGCGGCCATCGCCACGACGACCGGAATGTATAGCGCGCCCCAGAAACCCACGCCCATTTCGCAGTCCTTGCTCATGCCGCCGTGTTTTTCCATCCACAGGCGCGCGCAGATCAACAGGATCATGGCGATCCCGACCCCGCCCACATTGGATTTCACGCCCAGCAGAACGCCGAGCATGTCGCCGAGAATCACGCCCGCAAGCGTGCAGATGGCCAGTAGTGCAACACCGTAGATAATCATTGTTGTTATTCCTCTGTTTGCATTGCTGAAGTTGTTGTTTTTGTCCTTCGTAGCAGCTGCACGGCGGCTCTATGGAGTGCGGCGACCCTCCTCGTGCGACAGCGCGACCAGGCTGTCCAGACGCGCAGCCTGAAAAGCCAGCGCCGTGCCTTGCTGGAATACCTTGCGCGCCAGCCCGGTCAGCACACTGCCGGGCGGCAATTCGATGTGCAGGCGCACGCCCCGCTCCCAGGCGGTTTCCACGGTGCTGCGCCAGTCGATGACCCGGCACATGTTGAACGCCAGGTCGTCACGCAGCTTCTCGGCATTGCGCACAGGTCGCGCCGTGCTGCCGCTGAGGTAACGTATCGTGGGTGCCTGCAGCGCAACGCTCGAAAACGCCTCGGCCAGTTGCTGCGCGGGAGCGTCCAGCAAGGCGCAATGCGACGGCACGCTGACCGCAAGACGCTTGACCGCTGCCGCGCCGGCGGCCTTGGCCAGTTGACCGACCTGCTGCATCGCCTCGGCACTGCCGGAGATCACCATCTGGTTGTCGGCGTTGATATTGGCGAGAAATACCGGTGTCTTCGCGCTGTGTACCTGCACGACCAGCGCTTCTACCTGCGTCTGGTCCAGACCGATGAGCGCGGTCATGCCGTAACCCTGCGGCCAGGCGCTTTGCATCAGCTCGCCACGCAGCGCGACCAGGCGCACGGCGTCGTCAAAGGCCAGCGCACCCGAAATCACCGCTGCCGGATAAGCGCCAATGGACAGCCCTGCCAGGTAGTCCGGCACGCAATCACGCGCCTGCAGCACGCGCGCGCATGCGACGCCAGCGATCAGCAGGCAAAGCTGAACGGCACGGGTGGCTTGCAGTGCCTCGGCGGTGTCCAGCGCAAGCACGTCTTCGCCCAGTGCATCGGCCGCCTCCTGCAGGCAGTCGCGCACCGCAGCATCGTCCGGTAACTGATGCAGCATGCCGGCCTGTTGCGCGCCCTGGCCGGGAAATACCCACAGGCTGCTCATGCGCACACCTGACCCAGGTGCCAAGGGTCTGCAACCAGCCGCGCGCCGGTGGCGGTCTTGAGCAGCACGCGCCCCGTTGGCCGTGCCCACTCACGCAGCGCCACGGCACCCTGCTCGAGTTGCAACTGGACGTCGACCCGACAGACCGAGGTTTCCAGCGCCTCGACCAGCTCGGCGGCACAGCGGCGGTTCAGGCGCTTAGGGGTGCGCAGAATCAGGTCCAGATCGCTGTCCTGATGCAACGCTGCAATACCGCTGGCCAGCTCGAATCCGGCACTGCCGCCGACGCCCCAGTCCAGCTCCAGCGCCTCCATGACTGGACGGATCTGGCGCAAAGCATGCAACGCCGGCCAATGCTGATGGCGCTCGGTCGGGGCGTCGATCAACTGCTCGGGCATGACCCTTCGGCAGACATCGGCCAACGGCATGCTCGCGGCATAGCGCTGCTCCCGACCACGACCGCGCAAGCCCACGGCCACCTGACCGACGGGCATTGCCTGACGCCGGACCACCACCGGGTGCCCTGCAAGCACGGCGTCGACCGCCCATTTGGGCGCATCATCCGGCAACGCAGTCATCGGCATGCCCCACAACAAATCATGGGGCCGCACTGCGCCAGTGTTGCTGATCACCATTGCGCGCGCAGCAACTGGCGCACACTGGTCGACGCCGCACGGTTGCTCGCGCCCAGGCGGCTACTCAGATCGACGCCACGGGCCTGCACGTCCTTGATCGCCCTGCTCAGCACATCGAGCACCTGGGTGAGATCATCCGCAGCGGGCTGTTCGATCTGGCTGACCGCCAGGGTTTCCCAGAGCAGACCGAGACTGGCGTAGCTGTCGATGTCGTAAGCCATCGGCGGGATGCTGGCGGCGAGCTTTTCCAGGTCCTCGACGCTGCGCAGGGTTACGCGGGCTGCCGAGGCCTTGCCCATCGCATGCACCATCACGCCGGGATCACGCAGCGCGATCAATCGATTGGCTTGATAGCCGTGGGCCAGGAATGCGCCGGACATCGCTTTGCCGACCAAAAGGCCGATCACCGGGTGCCCCGCCAGACGTGCTCGTGCGTAACTGTCCACGGCCCCGGCCAATGCCTGATGGATACCGAGCGCTTCCTCGCGACGCCCGTAGGCCTGGCTCGGGACGTCGACGATGGCAATCAGTGCGCGCTTTTCGGCGCGGTCGCGATCCTGCTCGATGGCCTCGTCCACCGCCTTGGCCAGCCCCCAGCCTTCCAGCAGGCCGACTTCACCCTGACGCGCCCGGGGAAAGCGGTTGTCGGTATCGGCAATCACGGCCAGAAAGCGCACCGGCTGTTCGCCCAGCACGCCATCCGCGACCTTGAGTGAGGCAGGCAGGCCAGCGACTTCACGGGCGCCTGCGCTCAAGGCGTTGAACCAGTTCAAACCCCGCTGTGAAAGACTCATGACCGGGCTCCTTGGTAGAGGGTGCGCACGCTTTGCGGATCGATTTGCGGCTCAGTGTCGAGGCTGGCCAGGCGTTGCAGGAACAGTGGGTACTGACTGCTGCGATGCGTGTCGGGCATACCCTGCTTTAGCCAGCCGCTGACCTGCTGGCGGACATCGGCGACATCATCGGCAGCAAAACCATCCACCAGAGCGCTGGCAAAGCGTTGCTCGCCACCGGTCAGGCTCCAGATGAACGGGCGGTCGCGGGAGTCGTATTCTTCGATGCCGGCTTCCTGCTCGATCACCTGCGGACCGTTCAGGCCCAGACGCGCTTCCTGAGTCACCAGCAGGTAACTGCAAAGCCCTGCGGCGATGGACATCCCGCCAAAGCAGCCGACGCTGCCTGCCACCACGCCAATCACTGGCTGGTACTGACGCAGGTCGACTATCGCGGCATGAATCTCGGCAATCGCTGCCAGGCCCAGATTGGCTTCCTGCAAACGCACGCCACCGGTTTCCAGCAGCACGATCGCGGCAGTGGGAATGCCGTTGCGGTTGTCTTCGGCGGCCAGTTCCAGCGCGCCGGCCATCTTTGCGCCGCCGACTTCGCCCATGCTGCCGCCCTGAAACGAGCCTTCGATGGCGGCGATAACCACTGGCCGACCATCGACAGTGCCTTTGGCGACCACCACGCCATCATCAGCCTGAGGCACCACGCCCTGCATGGCCAGCCACGGCGACATGACCCGATCGAACGGACCGAGCAATTCGCGGAAGCTGCCAGCATCCAGCAAGGCGCGGGCGCGCGCTCGGGCACCCAGTTCGATGAAACTGTGCTGATTCAGCAAACGTGCGTTATCAGTCATGACCGATCTCCTCGAAGCCTTGCTCCAGGCGCAAACGCACGACGCCGGGCGTCGCGCCGAAGTCATGAATATCGATGCTCAGCGCAGGCGGGGTCTGACCGTCGAACATGCGCTCGAACAGGTGCTGCCAGCGCAGCGCGGCACCGTTGACCGACGTCACTACCTGAATCGACAAGGTGCCCGGTTTGCCGGGTTCCAGCAGCACCTCCAGATCACCGGAGCCCACCACACCCACCAGCGCACGGCCCTTGGGCGGCTGTCCGGCAGGAAATTCAAAAGACAGGGTTTCCATTTCAGACACTCCTCGAAACAGGGCCGAGCGCAGGCTCAAGGCCATCGATGAACAGGCAGGCAGCCAGCAGATCCGCCGCGCCACCGGGCGAAGCATTGAGGGCCAGCAGGTGCTGATCCAGCGCGTTCAGTGCGCGGCGGCCCGCCAGACTGGCGCTGCCTCCGGCGTCCAGCACGCGCTGTGCTCCGTGCTGCATGGCGTTCAGCCCTTCGATGCCGGCGCGATGCAGCACGCAGGTGTCGTCCAGCGTAGTCATGATTGCCAGCAGCGCGTCCAGCCGGGCGTTCTGCTCGCCGCTGCCTGCCGCACGGCTGCGTTGCAGTTGCGGCAAGGCGAACAGCCTGACCGCCGGGAAACCTTGCTGTGCCTGCTCTCTGGCGCCCATGACACCGTAACGACGAACCACCTGATCACCGTGGCTGTTTTGCCTGAGCACCTGGCGGTCCTTGATCTGGGCCAGAGCGGCAGCGCGCGCGCAGATGGCCTCGGGCGCACACTCCTGGGGATCCAGCGCGGCAGCGGTTACCAGCAGGCCCAGCGCCCAGATCGCGCCGCGATGCGTATTCACCCCACTGGTGGTGCGCAGCATCGTGGCTTCGCCTTCACGGCCAAGCCTGCCCAATGCCTCACGCAATGGCTGGCCCACGGCACCGAACTGCGTGGCGGCATCCGCCATCCACTTGAAAGTCGGCCACAACGACAGCGCCGAAGAATGCATCAACCCCAGGTGCAGGTCGTTGTGCGCGCCGCTGCCACGTCGGTCCACCAGAGCCGGTTTGGGCGACAGATCGGCTTCGTCGATCAAAGCATCGACCGCCAGATCGGCCAGTCGCTCGGCCAGCGAGGCAGATTGCGGTGTCCATTGAAGTGCGCTCATTACCAGCTCCTGAATTTGGCAGGCGGGTTGTAGAGGCCACCGGACCACTGAACCAGGTCGGCAATGCTCTTGGCGGCCAGCAGTTCACGGCTGGCGTCGGTGCGCCGGATACCGAGGTCTTCAGGCAGCGCGATCAGCCCTTCACGGCGCATGCGCGCGGTGTCTTTGGGGTTATGGCGCAAACCGATCACGGTCACGCCCGCCACTGCCGCAATCATCGCCTGGCGTTCCTCAAGGCTGCGCGCCTTGTAGAGGTAGGCGATGCCTTCTTCGGTCAGCAGGTGGGTCACGTCGTCGCCGTAGATCATGATCGGTGCCAGCGGCATGCCGCTTTTCTTCGCCACCTCGACGGCGTCCAGGGTTTCGACGAAGGTCGGTTTGCCACCCTCCTGGAACGTCTCGACCATCTGCACCACCAGTTTCTTGCCGCGCTCCAGGTAGGCAGCCGGGCCGTCATCGTGCTGCTGACGCATGTCGAGCCAGGCGGGCGTGGCATGACGCCGGCCGCGTGGGTCATGGCCCATGTTCGGCGCGCCACCAAAGCCGGCCAGACGACCACGGGTGACCGTCGAGGAATGCCCGTCGCCATCGACCTGCAAGGTTGCGCCGATGAACAGGTCCACCGCGTACTGCCCGGCCAGTTGGCAGAGCTGGCGGTTGGAACGCAGCGAGCCGTCGCGTCCGGTGAAGAACACATCCGGGCGGGCGGCGATGTAGTTCTCCATGCCCAGCTCGGTGCCGAAACAATGCACGCTCTCGACCCAGCCGCTTTCGATGGCCGGGATCAGCGTCGGATGCGGGTTGAGTGTCCAATTGCGACAGATCTTGCCCTTCAGGCCCAGCGATTCGCCGTAGGTCGGCAGAATCAACTCAATGGCGGCGGTATTGAAACCAATGCCGTGGTTCAACGACTGAACGTTGTGTTTCTCGTAAATGCCACGAATGGCCATCATCGCCATCAGCACATGCACCGGCTTGATGTGGCGCGGGTCGCGGGTGAACAGCGGCTCGATGTAGAACGGCTTATCGGCGACCACCACAAAGTCGACCCACGAGGCCGGGATGTCTACACGTGGCAGCTCGCTGACGTCATCGACCAACTGATTGACCTGGACGATGACGATGCCGTCGCTGAATGCCGCCGGTTCGATAAGTGCGGGGGTGTCTTCGGTGCTGGGCCCGGTGTAGATGTTGCCGGCACGGTCGGCCATGAAGCCTGCCGCCAGCACCACGTTGGGGATGAGGTCCACCACCAGCCGTGAATAGAGTTCGATGTAGGTGTGGATCGCACCGATTTCCAGCAGGCCGTCTTCCAGCAGCTGACTGATGCGCAGGCTTTGCGTACCGGCGAACGAAAAGTCCAGCTTGCGCGCAATGCCCTGCTCGAACAGGTCCAGGTGCTCGGCGCGGCCGACGCTCGGCATGATCATGTGCAGGTCATGCACCTTGCCCGGATCGACTTTGGCCAGCGCGCGGGAGAGGAAGTCAGCCTGCTTCTGGTTGTTGCCTTCAAGTACCACACGGTCGCCGGAAACCAGCAGGGCCTCCAGCGCAGCGACGATGTTGTCGGTCGGCAACACCACACCATCGGCCAACGCCCGCACTTGCTCCAGACGCCGCTGCTTCTCGCTGCGACGACGTGTCCAGCGCGCGTCGGGGGAAGTTGTTGTTGTCATGATCACTCCACGATTTTGCTGTCGTCGACCACCATAGGAGCGATAGCGGTCGAACATCAATCAAGCAGCACGTCGAATCATTACGGCTGGAGTAACGATAATGGAACGGACATTTCGCCGAGCGCGTCGTTGCGCGTGCAACATGCTCGAAACGCCCGGCTGGTAATTGCGTAGGACCGGTCTTTAAAGGGCCTGGGGTGCTATCGGAATCTGTGTTTACGCCTAGCCTTGAGGTTTTCCGTAACCCAGAGGCAGTAGCGCGATGTCATTTATAGTCAGGGAAGGCGATCTCACCACCACCGGCGGCTTCGTGCTGGCCGCATCGGCAAGCGAAGTCATCGAACGGCGTCGTGTGGCGCGTATGGGGGACCCGGTGTGGTGCCCGGCCTGCAAGCAGATTGGCTTCATCGCCCAAGGCAACCCCACCTACATAGACGAACGTGTGGCGGTCGCCACTCAGGGTCATGAAGTGCAGTGTGGCTGCACACCCGGCAGCAACACGCTGATCACCTCGCAGGAGCATGTCCAGGCCGACATGGACGCGACCATCACCATCCCCGAAGAACTGGCCAACACTGCCCGCCAGCATGCCGAACACCTGGCCCGTTCGATGAAGGATGGCAGCTTCACGCCTGATGTATTGAGGCCGCTGACGTAGCGAGAGTTGCGCGGTAGAAACGCACGTCAAAGGGCTTAGGGGCGAACCGGAAGTTTGCGGTGCCCTGTAGGAGCGGACTTGTCCGCGAAGAGGGCGTCATAGTCGATGGATTTTCTGCGTCAGGAATATAGCCTTCGCGAACAAAGCGGATCGCCGCCCCGGTCGCTCCTACGGCCTTCGGCCAGAATCAAGAGCGGACTTCTGCATGACGAGCCTTCGCGAACAAGGCGGGTCGCCGCCCCGGTCGCTCCTACGGCCTTTGGCCAGAATCAAGAGCGGACTTGGGTATGACGAGTGCTCTCACCGTGGCCCATCACGGATGGGCGTTGGTCTCGAGCAAGTGATGCAGCTCCACGAACTGCTGCGTCAGTTTGTGCCGTGGGTCGAGGTGGATCAGCGGCAGGTTGGCCTGATGCGACTCGCGCATTTTTACCGAGGCGTTGAGGTACACCGGCAGCACCGGCAAGCCTTCGGCAATCAGTTCGTCGAGCATTTGCTGCGGCAGGCTGGCCCTGGGCTGGAACTGATTGACGATGATGCCTTCCACCTGAAGACCTTCGTTGTGGTCCTCTTTCAATTCCTCGATCTCGCGCATCAGCCCGTACAGCGCCTGTCGCGAGAAGCTGTCGCAGTCAAAAGGGATCAGCACCCGATCCGACGCGATCAACGCCGAAACCGCATAAAAATTCAGCGCGGGAGGCGTATCCAGGTAGATACGCTCGTAATCTTCGCTCAACTCGTCGAGCAGTTTGCGCAGCTTGTTGATCTTGTGCTTGGCCTCGAGCTTGGGCTGCAGGTCAGCAAGCTCTGCAGTCGCGGTCACCACATGCAGGTTGTCGAACGGTGTTTCGTAGATATCGACATGGTTCTTCTTCGCGACCGGTGAGCCGGACAGCGTGTTCTTGAAGAACTCGGCAATCCCCATCGGAATATCCTGACCGGTGAGGCCGGTGAGGTACTGAGTCGAGTTGGCCTGGGCATCGAGATCGATCAATAACGTCCGATAGCCTTCGTGAGCGCTGACTGCAGCCAGATTGCAGGCGATGCTCGATTTGCCGACACCGCCCTTCTGATTGAATACCACGCGACGCATGCTTTGGATTCCTTGAAAGATGAAGAAACAGCAGCAGTGGCCGATAACGACCGTAAGAGGAGGTCGATTCTAGACAGCGCATATGACAACGGTGAGCTTAACGCAAAACAGTTGCCAGCCGGTTGTCATACAGAAAAACGACTTCAACCTTAAAATACACGCCTGTAAACGGTTTTTATGTAACAAATTTGCTAGTAATGAGCCCCATCAGGATAATGCGCGCACTGGTCAATTACCGCACCCAGGCTGATATCGACCTGATATCGATGTAGCGAGAAACAAGCCCGCAGGGGCGGGAAGAGAAGCCTTGATCACCTTCAACATTGCACGATGGCAAGCCTGGGCGCCGGGCCTGGCGAGCGCGGAAGACTGGCAGAGATGGAGCCTCGATCCGACGTTGCTGGAAACCAGTGACGCAGCGCCAGACGTGTCTTTTCTTCCTGCGATGCAACGCCGCCGCCTGGGCCGTATGGCAAGAATGGCGTTTGCCGTCGGTTGGCCATTGACTGAAGGGCTTGAGCGCGTCCCGCTGGTGTTTGTCTCGCGCCACGGAGAAACCCCGAGGACCTTTGAAATCCTGCGTGATCTGGCCGCGAGCGAGCCGCTTTCACCGACCCAGTTCAGCCTTTCAGTGCATAACGCCATCATTGGTCTGTGGTCGATCATGCGCGGTGAAACAAGTGAGATGACAGCCCTGGCCGCCACAGGCGACGGGCTGGAGTATGGAGCATTCGAGGCCGCAGCGTTGCTGGCCGAGGGAGCAGAAGCAGTATTGCTTGTGGTGACTGAAGAACAGCCACCGCAAGCCTATGCCCAATGGATTGATGACGTGCCCTTTCCCTATGCGGTCGGCTTGCTGCTGACACCGGGGAATGAGTGGCAACTGTCTCTGAACACCGATACGCAAGGCACAAAGCGCACTCAGTGGCCTCACGCCCTGAACCTGCTGCGGGCCTTGCACACTGATCAATCCGTCTGCCTGCACCCTTGGAATAACCGGTTATGGAACTGGCAACGCAGTCACTGAAGAAAGGTCGGGACGCCTATTACTGGCGTCTGCTGGCAACAGGCATCAGCTTTGCCCTGTTCGGGTTGAGCGGTTTATGCCTGCGGTTGTTCGTTTTTCCAGTATTGGGTTGCCTGCCTGGCAGTGTGGCCAGCCATCAGCGTCGCGCGCGGCGGACCATCAGCCGCCTGTTCTGGCTGTTCATCCGCATCATGGCGCGCATGCGTGTGCTGACCTATGACGTTCAAGGCGCCGAAAAGCTTGGCCGTCCCGGGCAGATGATCATCGCCAACCACCCGTCACTGATCGATGTGGTGTTCCTGATCGGGCTGGTGCGTGACGCCAACTGCGTGGTCAAACGCAGCCTCTGGGAAAACCCGTTCACCCGCGGCCCTGTGCGCTCCACCGGTTACATCAGCAACGACGGCAGCATGGACATGCTCGACGCCGCTGTAGAGCGCCTGCAAAGCGGCCAGACACTGATCATCTTCCCGGAAGGCACGCGCACCCAGCCAGGTCAGCCGCCGGTCTTTCACCGCGGCGCGGCAGCCATTGCGCTGCGTGGCGCAAGCGTCATCACCCCGGTGACGATCAAGGTCCAGCCGACCACCCTGACCAAGGCCGAGCCCTGGTATCGCATTCCGCAACGCCGCGTGCACTTCACTTTGCGCGTCGGTGCCGATATAGACCCAACCGCCTTCAGTGCGCTAGGCCCACCGCCCCTGGCGTCCCGCAAGCTCAACGATTACCTGCATGACTATTTCACCAAGGAGCTCGCCTCAGATGAGCGATCTGCACCAGGACATTAAATTGTTGATCATCGATGCCCTGGGCCTCGAAGACATCACCCCGGAAGATATCGGCAACGATATGACGCTGTTTGGCGAAGGACTGGGACTGGACTCGGTGGATGCACTCGAATTGGGCCTGGCCATCCAGAAGCGTTATGGCATCAGGATCGATGCCGATGCAAAGGACACCCGTAACCATTTCGCCAGCGTCGACAGCCTTGCGGCCTTCGTCAGCGCCAGACAACCGGCCTGAGAATTGAACATGCAAACCCGTGAAGACATCTTCGAAATCCTGCGCACCGCAATGGTGGAACTGTTCGAACTGGAGCCTGAGCGAGTCACGCTTGAAGCCAATCTGTATCAGGACCTGGAAATCGACAGTATCGATGCCGTGGACCTGATCGATCACATCAAACGCAAGACCGGCAAGAAGATTGCGGCTGAAGAGTTCAAGTCTGTGAGAACCGTGAATGACGTGGTAGAGGCCGTCTACAAACTGGTCAACAG
Organism: Pseudomonas sp. PvP100; assembly: GCF_017833055.1. Classification (NCBI taxonomy): domain Bacteria; kingdom Pseudomonadati; phylum Pseudomonadota; class Gammaproteobacteria; order Pseudomonadales; family Pseudomonadaceae; genus Pseudomonas; species Pseudomonas sp. PvP100. Next base: position 5,025,782 of record NZ_JAFIBO010000001.1, on the reverse strand, counting down.
CGCCGAATGAAGCGGCTGATTGGCCTGATTCTGGTGCTGGCCGGCGTGCTCTATCCATTTGCTGTCTATTGGGGGACCGAGCATTTCGCGCCTTGGCAGTTCGCGCTGCTACTTGGCAGCCTGTGGCTGGCGCGCGCCCTGACCGGAGAGCGCAAGCAAGGCAGCCTGGCGATGGCGATTGTCGCGCTGATCTTTTGCGTGGTGCTCGGCGCCCTCGACAGTCACATGATGCTGCGCTGGTACCCGGTACTGGTCAGCACCTTCATGCTCGGCCTGTTCGGCTCAAGCCTGGTCTACGGCCCGCCGATCGTGGAAAAGATGGCGCGCCTGAACCGCCCCGATCTGCCTGAGGCGGGTATCCGCTACACCCGTAGAGTCACGCAGATTTGGTGCCTGTTCTTCCTCGTCAACGGCCTCACCTCAGCCATCCTGACGCTGTGGGCACCGTTGTCATGGTGGACGCTGTACACCGGCCTGATTTCCTACGGCCTGATGGGCGTGTTATTCGCTGTCGAATGGATCGTCCGCCCACCCTCTGCGGGCGGCAAATGAAATGGATCGCATGAACTGGTTGAACCTGGAACACCTGCTGCTCGATGCGCTGCCCGACCGGCTGCTGACGCTGGCCCCGAGCCTGGACCACGCGCAGTTTCGTGATCAGGCGCTCAGCGTGGCCGCTGGACTGCAGGCGCGTGGCATCACGCACCTTGCAGTGCACCTCGAAGATGCCGCCGACCTGGCCATTGCGTTGTTCGCGGCCTGGCGCGCAGGTGTGCACGTGTTGCTGCCCGCCGACTTGCAGGGCCAGACCCGCGAGCGCTGGGCGAATCAGGTCGACCTGTGGCTGACCGACCTGCCGGGTGACACCTACCTGAGCGATCTGCGTGCCGCGCCTCTCCCTGCGGCAGCGCTGGACCTTGACCAGTGCCGGCTGAGCCTGTGCACCTCAGGCTCCAGCGGCGAACCCAAACTGATCGAAAAACGCCTGCGGCAACTGGCCAACGAAGTCTGCGGGCTGGAGCAACTGTGGGGCGCGGAGCTGGGCTCGGCATGCATGATCGGCAGCGTGGCGACGCAACATATTTACGGGCTGCTGTTTCGCTTGCTATGGCCGCTGTGCGCGGCACGCCCGTTCGTGCGCCGTCAGTTGCCGTTCGCCGAAGACCTGCAACGCGCCAGCCGTGAATACCCGTCATTCGCCTGGGTCGCCAGCCCCGCGCTGCTCAAGCGCATGGGCGACAATCTCGACTGGCCGGGTCTTGCGGCCGTGCGCCGGGTGTTCTCTTCCGGTGGTGCATTGCCGGCCGAAGCCGCACAAAGCCTGCAGCAACGCCTCGGTCAGTGGCCGACGGAGATTCTCGGCAGCTCGGAAACCGGCGGCATCGCCTGGCGTCAGGGCGGGCAGCGCTGGCAGGCCTTCGACGGCGTAGAGCTGAGTCAGGACGCGCAAGGTGCGCTGCGCATCAGCTCGCCCTATCTGCCGCCCGGCCATGTCGAGCAGACCGCCGATGCGGCGCTGATCGGTGCAGACGGGCGCTTCGAACTACTGGGCAGGCTCGACCGCATCGTCAAACTCGAAGAGAAGCGCGTGTCCTTGCCGCTGATCGAGCAGGCCCTCGCGGCTCACCCGTGGGTGAGTGAAGCGCGCCTTGGTGTGGTGCAGGCAAACCGTGCCTCGCTGGGCGCGCTGCTGGTGCTGAGCGACGCGGGCTTGCTGGCCCTGCGCAACCAAGGCCGTCGGGCGCTCACCGAAGCCTTGCGACACTACCTGCAGCCGCATTGCGAAACCATCGCCCTGCCGCGTCGCTGGCGGCTGCTGCGGCAGATGCCGCTCAACGCCCAAGGCAAGCTGCCGCAAGCAGACGTCGAGGCGCTGCTGCTGGCGCCACGCTCGAAACAGCCGGAAGTGCTTGAGCAACAGAACATCGAAGGCGAGTTGCACCTGCAATTGAGTGTCCCGCCCGATCTGGCGTTTTTCAGCGGCCACTTTCCCAAGGCGCCGATTTTGCCGGGCGTGGTGCAGGTCGACTGGGCGATCAGCCTGGGCCAGCGACTGCTCGACCTGCCATCCGGATTCGCTGGTATGGAAGTGCTCAAATTCCAGCAACTGGTACGCCCCGGCGACCGCCTCACGCTGACATTGCGCTTCGATGCAGCACGTTCCAAGCTGCACTTCGCCTTTCGCAACGCCGACAACGCGCCCTGCTCCAGTGGCCGGATCCTCCTGGTGGACGACCATGCATAAGCCTTGCGTGATCATTCCGGTGTTCGACCACGAGCGGGCCGTGCCCAACGTGGTCCAGGCCGTGCGCAACGCCGGGTTGCCGTGCATCCTGGTGGACGACGCCAGCAGCCCGGCCTGCGAAGCCGTGTTACAGCAGTTGGCGCAGGGTGAGGCTATCTATCTGCTGCGCCTGCCGGTCAATCAGGGCAAGGGCGGCGCGGTGATGGCCGGCTTCCGCGAGGCGATCCGGCTGGGTTTCAGCCATGCGTTGCAGGTCGATGCCGATGGCCAGCATGATCTGAGCGATATCCCGGTGTTTCTGGAGCAGTCGCGCCAGCACCCGCATGCGCTGATCTGCGGCTATCCGCAGTTCGACGAGAGCGTGCCCAAGGGCCGTCTGTATGCGCGTTACCTGACCCACGTCTGGGTGTGGATCAACACCTTGTCGTTGCACATTCGCGATTCCATGTGCGGCTTTCGCCTGTATCCCCTGGCCCCTGTCCTGGCGCTGATCGACAGCGTGCAGATCGGCAGGCGTATGGATTTCGACTCGGAAATCCTCGTGCGCCTGTCCTGGCGCGGTCAGCCGATGCGCTGGCTGCCGACCCGCGTTCACTACCCGCAGGACGGCCTGTCGCATTTCCGCCTGTTTCACGACAACGCCCTGATTTCGAAAATGCACGCCAAACTGTTCTTCGGCATGCTGCTACGTCTGCCAATGATCCTCTGGCGACGGTGGCGGCCATGAGCATCGACAAGTCGCCCAAGGAGCACTGGGCCAGTCATCAGGAACGCGGCAGTTTCATGCTCATGAAACTCACCGCCTGGGGCATGCGGGTGCTCGGTCGGCGCCTGCTCAGCCCGGTGCTGTATGGCATCGTTCTGTATTTCTTTGTCTTCGGCCGACGTGCCCGGCACAGCATCTGGCAATACCAGCAGCACCTGGCGGACTGGAGCGGCAAGCCCGAGCTGCGGCCCAGCCAGCGCCGGGTGTTCGGCCAGTTCATGGCATTTGCCGATTCCTTGCTCGACAAGCTCGACGTGTGGAACGGCAGGCTGGGTATCGATCAGATCGAGATCGTCGACCAGGCCCTGCTGCGCCAGAACCTGCGTGGCCAACGCGGGCAGATGCTTGTCGGCGCGCACTTGGGCAACCTTGAAGTGTGCCGCGCACTGGCCGAACTCGGCGAAAAGGTCACCATGAATGTACTGGTGCACACCAAACACGCCGAACGTTTCAATCGCCTGCTCGGTGAAGCCGGCGCGACCCATCTGCGTCTGATTCAGGTCAGCGAGCTGGACCCGGCCATCATGCTGCAATTAAGCCAGCGCCTGGACGAAGGCGAGTGGCTGGCCATCGCAGGTGACCGCGTCGCGCTGCACGGCGGGCGTAATGTGCGGGTCGACTTTCTCGGCCAGCCGGCGACCTTCCCGCAAGGCCCCTGGCTGCTGGCCGGGCTGCTCAAGTGCCCGGTCAACCTGTTCTTCTGCCTCAAGGGTGCGAAGGGCTATCGGGTGATTCTCGAACCGTTCGCCGACGCCATCGAATGGCGGCGCAGCGACCGTGCTCAGGTCATCGAGCAATGGGCCACACGTTATGCCGAGCGTCTTGGGCACTATTGCCTGGAAGCGCCGCAGCAGTGGTTCAATTTCTACCCATTCTGGAAGTCTGCCGATGAATCAGGCTCATGAGCTGATCGCGCTCGGCGATCATGTGCTGCGTTGTAAAATCAGCGCGGGTCGCCACAGGAGGTTACATGCGCAGTAAGGGTTTTCTGCACATCGACACTGAAATCGTCGTGCCGTTTTTCGACGTCGACATGATGAACATCGTCTGGCACGGGCACTACGTGAAATACCTCGAAGTGGCGCGTTGCGCGCTGCTCGATCATATCGGCCATAACTACATGCAGATGCTCAAATCCGGTTATGGTTGGCCGGTGATCGATCTGCAGTTGCGCTATGTGCGCAGCGCCGTGTTCGGTCAGACACTGAACGTGCGCGCCAGCCTGGTGGAGTGGGAGAACCGTCTGAAGATCAATTACCTGATTACCGATGCACACACCGGCGAGCGCCTGACCCGCGCCAGCACTGTGCAGGTCGCCGTCGACAGCCAGAGCCGGGAAATGCAACTGGCCTCGCCGCAGGTGTTCATCGATGCCGTGAAAAATGCCCTTGAGAGCACAATAGAGAGCGCCTCGCCATGAACCGCCCGCTTCGTACTTTGATCCTGCTGGGCCTGCTGTGCCTTTCTTCCCTGGCGCAGGCGTTCGACCTGCAACAACTGAGCGACCAGCTGGCCAAACCTGCGGTGGTGCAGGGTCGTTTCGTCCAGGAAAAACACCTGCGCGCCCTGCCGCAACCGCTGCTCAGCAAGGGCCGCTTCGTGCTCGCCAGGGATTTCGGGCTGCTCTGGCTGCTGGAAACACCGCTCAAGCAGGATTACCGCATCAATGCCGACGGTATTGCCCGTCGTGAAACCGATGGCAATGTCAGCACCTGGAAGCCGGTGCCGAACAAGAACGCCGGCGCCGAGCAGAACCGTCTGTTCCTGGCGGTCCTGCAAGGCGACAGCAGCGGCCTGCAACGGGATTTCGACTTGCAGCTCAAGGGCGAGGCGACTGCCTGGCACCTCACCCTGACGCCACGCTCGATGCTGCTGCAACAAGTGTTCAAGCAGATCAACATCGACGGTGGCGAACTGGTACAGCGTATCGAGCTGCTGGAAACCCAGGGCGACAGCACGGTCCTGAAAATGATCGACAGCAGCAGTGCTCCGACCCTGACCGATGCGCAGCGTAATGACTTCAAAGACTGAGCGGCTGTTGCCGCGACTGTTCCTGCTGATTCTGGCAGGCGTACTGGCGCTCGCTGGCTGGCAGTGGCACGACCGCTCGCCGCTGTCGGCCAACCTGATGGAGCTGGTGCCAGGCACCGATAACGACGAACTGGTCGTAAGCGCCGAAAAGCGCATGCAGGAACCGCTCAACCGCGAAATGCTGGTGCTGGTGGGCCACAGCGATCGGCAGAAGGCCGTGGAACTGGCGCGCACGCTGGCTGAACAATGGCAGTCGACCGGCCTGTTCGAGAAGGTCCAGTGGTCGCTGCAGGCCGACCTGCCCGCGTTGCGCACCCAGTTGCTGAAAGGGCGCATCGCCATGCTGCCGACAGCGGACCGCACACTGCTGATCGACGACCCGAAAACTTTTATCGAACAGCGCGTACAGACGCTGTTCGACCCGTTTGCCGGGTTCAGCCTGGTGCCTGGCCAGGATGACTGGCTAGGGCTGACCGGACGTATCCAGAACGGCCTGCCGAAACAGGGCTCGGTCGAGGCAGATCTGGCCAGCGGTGCGCTGGTGGCCAGCGCCGAGGGTAAAAGCTGGGTTCTGCTGCGCTCGCGAACCCGAACCGATGCCTTCGATATGCACCTGCCCGGCCAGGTTGCCGACCTGCTGGCGCAAGCGCGGGTGCAGGCCAGTCAGGCAGGTGGTCAATTGCTCGCGGCCAGCGGGCTGCTTTACGCTGCCAACGGGCAGAAGCAGGCCAGCCGGGAAATCACCTGGGTCGGCGGTGGCGCAACAGTCGGTATCCTGTTGTTGCTGTTGCTCGCCTTCCGCCGCTGGAGCGTGCTGCTGGCATTCGTGCCGGTGGTGGTCGGCATGCTCTTCGGCGCGGTGGCCTGCGTCGCGCTATTCGGCAGCATGCACGTCATGACGCTGGTGCTGGGCTCGAGCCTGATCGGGGTGGCGGTGGATTACCCGCTGCATTACCTGTCCAAGAGCTGGAGCCTCAAGCCCTGGCGCAGCTGGCCCGCCTTGCGCCTGACTCTGCCGGGCCTGAGCCTGAGCCTGATCACCAGTTGCATCGGCTACCTGGCGCTGGCCTGGACGCCGTTCCCGGCACTCACGCAAATTGCGGTGTTCTCGGCGGCCGGCCTGATCGGCGCCTACCTGACGGCGGTGTGCCTGCTGCCCGCGCTGCTCGCAAAAGTCGAGATCAGCCCTGCCCAGTGGCCGCTGAAACTGGCGCAATTGATGCTCGATTGCCGCGCCGCCTTGCTGCTGCGCATCAGCACACCGATCCTGCTGGTGCTGCTGTTGGCCTTCTGTGGCGGCGGACTCTGGCACCTGACCACCAAGAACGATATCCGCCAATGGGTGGCAGCACCTCAGGCGTTGACCGATGAAGCCCAGGCCATCGCACGGATCACCGGTTATCAGCCCACCAGCCAGTTCTTTCTGGTGCGCGGCAAGGACCAACAGCAGTTGCTGGATCGGCAGTCCGAATTGACCCAACGGCTCGACCAGTTGGTCAGCATGGACAAGCTGCAAGGCTACATGGCGCTCAATCAGTTGCTCGATTCGCCTGCCGAACAACAAGCCACCCGCGATGCACTGGGCAAATTGCCGCAATACTGGGCGCCGCTAGTAGAACTTGGCGTTCCGGCCAGTGCCTTGAAGGCTGAACTGGCCCAATTGCAGGCACTGCCGACGCAAGATATCGATCACGCGCTTCAAGGCCCGCTGAGCGAACCGTGGCGCACGCTCTGGCTGGGACCGACCCGCGATGACAACGGCGATCAAGGTGTCGCCAGCATCGTCAGCCTGCGTGGCATGAACAGCATGGCGTTGCTGCGCGTGCAGGCCATCGGGCTGGAGGGCGTGCAACTGGTCGACCGTCTGGGTGAGCTCAACGAAGTGTTTGCCCACACGCAGATCAGCGCAGCGCAATTGAAGCTGGCATCGTGCGTCCTGATCGTCCTGCTGCTGATCGCTCCGTTTGGCTTCGGCGGTGCGTTGCGCATCGTCGCCCTGCCCCTGCTGGCGGCGCTGTGCAGCCTCGCCAGCCTGGGCTGGCTCGGTCAGCCGCTGACTCTATTCAGCCTGTTCGGCCTGTTGCTGGTCACGGCGATCAGCGTCGATTACGCCATCCTGATGCGCGAGCAGATAGGCGGCGCAGCGGTCAGCCTGCTGGGCACGCTGCTGGCAGCGCTCACCACCTGGCTGTCGTTCGGCCTGCTGGCCGTTTCCAGCACCCCGGCGATCAGCAACTTCGGCCTGTCGGTCAGTCTGGGGCTGGCGTTCAGCTTCCTGCTGGCGCCCTGGGCCAGCCCGCGTAAAGCGCTTCATTCGCCAGCCAATGCTGAAGGGCCACACGCATGAATCTTGCAGCGCTGTCGTCACTCCCCGCCACAGCCCAACCGAAAAGGAATACCTGTGCCCATCACTGATAGGGAAATTCGTCAGGTCGTCGTCATCGGTGCCGGCCCGGCCGGTTCAATAGCGGCTGCCCTGCTCAAACGCCAGGGTCATGACGTGCTGATCATCGAGCGCCAGCTGTTTCCGCGCTTCTCCATCGGCGAGAGCCTGCTGTGCCATTGCCTGGACTTCGTCGAAGAAGCCGGGATGCTGGAGGCCGTGCAGGCCGCCGGTTTCCAGCCCAAGAATGGCGCAGCCTTCGCGCGTGGCGAGCAATACAGCGATTTCGACTTCAGCGATACGTTCAGCAACGGCAAGCCGACGACCTTTCAGGTGCAGCGCAGCGAGTTCGACAAACTGCTCGCCGATCAGGCCGCACTGCAAGGCGTGGACATCCGCTACCAGGAAGAGATCGTCAGCGCCGACTTCGAGGGCCCGCAGCCGGTTTTGCGTGTGAGGCGTGAGGACGGCAGCGAATACAGCGTGCAGGCCAGCTTCGTACTCGACGCCAGCGGCTATGGCCGCGTGCTGCCGCGCTTGCTGAATCTGGAAGCGCCGTCAGGTTTCCCTGTGCGCCAGGCGGTGTTCACCCATATCGAAGACCGCATCGAAAGCCCACCCTTTGACCGCCGCAAGATTCTGGTCAGCATCCATCCGCAGCACAGCGATGTGTGGTTCTGGTCGATTCCGTTCAGCGAAGGCCGCTGTTCGATAGGCGTAGTCGCCTCGGCTGAACGCTTCAAGGACAAGCCCGAGGATCTGGATACCTGCTTACGCGCCTTTATCGATGAAACACCGCAACTGGCCAGCGTGCTGAAAAACGCGGTCTGGGATACGCCAGCCAGAACCATCGGCGGCTACTCGGCCAACGTCAAGACCCTGCACGGCAAGGGCTTTGCGCTGCTGGGCAATGCGGCGGAATTCCTCGACCCGGTGTTTTCATCGGGCGTGACCATCGCCATGCGTTCGGCGAGCATGGCGGCTGGCGTGCTGAGCCGGCAGTTGCAGGGCGAAAACGTGGATTGGGAAAGCGAGTTCGCGGTGCCATTGAAACGTGGCGTCGACACCTTCAGGGCCTATGTCGAGGGCTGGTACGACGGTACGTTCCAGAACGTGATTTTCTACCCCGGCAGCGCTCCGGACATCCGCCGCATGATCAGCTCGATTCTGGCCGGCTATGCCTGGGACGAACGCAATCCATTTGTCAGCGAGCCCAAGCGCCGCCTGCGCACGCTCTCGGAAATCTGCGCGGACAGTGGTTCATGAATCGACCGTTCCTGAGTGACAGTTACGTCGAGGAAACCCGCTTCGGCCTGTGGTTTCTGCGCAGCAACATCTGGCAGTACCGCGTGCTGCGCGTGGCGATAGACGACTTGCGCAGCCTGTTCACCAGCCCGCCGCCGGTTGCGCCGGTGTTGCTCGACGCAGGATGCGGGCAAGGCCGGTCGTTTCAGCAGCTGGACAAGGTTTTTCAGCCGTCCAGGCTCATCGGCGTCGACGCCGATCCACACAGTCTCGACATGAGTGGTGAAGAGGCGCGGGCCAGAGGCGTAGAGGTCGAACTGATCGGCAGCGACTGCGCAGCCCTGCAAGTACCCGACGCCAGCGTCGATATGCTGTTCTGCCATCAGACTTTCCATCATCTGGTCGAGCAGGAACAGGCACTGGCCGAGTTTTATCGTGTGCTCAAGCCGGGCGGCTACCTGCTGTTTGCCGAGTCGACCGAAGCGTACATCGACACCTGGGTGATTCGCTGGCTGTTCCGCCACCCGATGCACGTTCAGAAAAGCGCGGCGCAGTATCTGCAGATGATCCGCGACCAGGGCTTCGAGTTCGATGCACAGAATGTTTCTTACCCTTACCTGTGGTGGAGCCGCGCCAGGGACTTCGGGCTGCTCGAAGTCTTGAAACTGCAAAAGCCCAGGCCGTTCGGGCAACGTGAGGAAACGTTGGTCAATGTCGTGGCCCGCAAACCCCTGGAAGTTGGAGCATCATGATTCGCGTACTGTTTTTAGCCTTCCTGCTGCTCGGCGGCTGTGCGGCACAAGCCCCGCTGCCGACCAGCGCACCGACCATGCAATTGCCGATGCAACTGCACATCGAGCGTCGCCAGGCCGATCAGCATCAGGACTGGCTGCTGATCATCCAGCGCGAAAACGGCGGATTGCGCTGGTCAATGATGGACCCGCTGGGCATTCCCCAGGCGCGCCAGTTGCTGATCGACGGGAAATGGCAGGCCGATGGTTTGCTGCCGCCCAATCCGGAAGCCCGCGAGCTGTTCGCTGCGCTGATGTTCGCCATGACCCCGGACCTGGAAATGCATGGCCGCTACCCGACGGCTTACCGCCAGGGCATGCAGCGTCGCCTGGATGACCGCTGGCTGGTCGAATACCAGTCGGCCAACGCGTTCACTATCCGCCTCAAGGACAAGCTGAGCTACAAAGTCACACCGCTGAACAACGAGAGCCTGCCATGACCGCCTACCTCAACGCGCTGGGCGTGATCTGCTCGCTGGGCGACAGCCGTGAAGAGGTGTCGCGCAGGCTGTTCGCAGGCGACAGCTCGGGCATGGTGTTCGAAAGCGGCTGGGTGCCGGAACGCGCGTTGCCGGTCGGTGCAGTCAAATCCGCGCTGCCGCCCATTCCGCCTGCCGTGCATTTGCATCGCAGCCGCAATAACCAGTTGCTGCTGGCCGCCGCCTTGCAGATCGAGGAGGACATCAGCCAGGCCATCACCCGCTTCGGCGCCGGGCGGATCGGCGTGATCATTGGCACCAGTACTTCGGGCATTGATGAAGCGAGCGAGAGCATGGCCGTCTGGCTGCGTGAGCGGACCTTCCCCGACGATTACGATTATCGGCAACAGGAACTGGGCGCACCGGCGAACTTTCTCGCCGCCTGGCTGCAATTGAGCGGCCCGGCCTACGTCATCTCGACAGCCTGCACGTCCAGTTCGCGGGCGTTGCTCAGTGCGCGTCGGGCGCTGGACATGGGCCTGTGCGATGCCGTGCTGTGCGGCGGCGTCGACAGCCTGTGTAAGCTGACTCTGCAGGGGTTCTCGGCACTCGAGGCCATGTCGCCGCAACTCTGCAACCCGTTCTCCAGCAACCGCAACGGGATCAATATCGGCGAGGCGGCGGCGCTATTCCTGATGACTCGCGAAGCTGACAGCAAGCACTCGATTGCCCTGCTGGGCGCGGGTGCCAGCTGCGACGCTCACCACATCTCGGCCCCCGAACCCACCGGACGTGGTGCGCGTGATGCCATGCTGCAAGCGTTGCGTAACGCCCGGCTCGAAGCGGAGCAGATCGGTTATCTGAACCTGCACGGCACCGCCACGCAGCACAACGATGCGATGGAGAGCCTGGCCGTGCAGGGCGTATTTCCCAGCGGCGTGCCCTGCTCGTCGACCAAACCGCTCAGCGGCCACACCCTGGGCGCGGCGGGCGCGCTGGAAGCGGCGTTTTGCTGGCTGAGTCTGGCCCCGCAGAATACCGAACAGGCCCTGCCCCCGCACCTGTGGGACGGCGAGGCCGATCCGCTCTTGCCTGCGCTGCAATGGACACACGCAGGCTCGTGCCTGACACCTGAAAACGCTCGTTACATGATGAGCAATTCGTTTGCCTTCGGTGGCAACAACATCAGCCTGATTATCGGAGATGCCCCATGACCGAGTGGCCGCTCGCCGAACTCATCCCCCATGCCGGCGACATGATTCTCATCGATCAGGTGCTGAGCGTTGACGAAGAACAGATTCGAACCCGCCTGACCGTCCGCGCCGACGGCCTGTTCAATCATGCCGACGGCAGCCTGCCGGCATGGCTGGGCATAGAGCTGATGGCGCAGAGCGTCGCGGCCTATGCCGGTTGCAAGGCGCGCAACAAGGGCGAAGCGGTCAACCTGGGTTTTCTGCTTGGCAGTCGCAAGTTCGACTGCAACGTGACGCGCTTCCCGCTGGGCAGTGAACTGCACATCCATGCCGTGCGCTCCCTGCAGGACGACAACGGCATGGGCATGTTCGAATGCACCCTCACCGGACCGGGTATCGAGGCTTTTGCCCGACTCAATGTATATTGCCCGCCCAACACTGCTGACTACCTGGCTGAAGGAGCCCCGGCATGACTGAATCGATACTGGTCACCGGCTCCAGCCGTGGCATCGGCCGCGCCATCGCCCTGCGTCTGGCGCAGGCCGGATACGACCTGATCCTGCATTGCCGCACTGGCCGCAGCGAAGCCGAAGCGGTGCAGGCCGAAGTCGTTGCGCTGGGCCGCCAGGCACGCGTGCTGCAATTCGATGTCTCGGACCGGGCCGCCTGCAAGGCCATTCTGGAAGAGGACGTGGAGACGCACGGCGCCTATTACGGCGTGGTACTCAACGCCGGGCTGACCCGCGACGGCGCGTTTCCGGCACTCAGCGACGATGACTGGGATCAGGTGCTGCGCACCAACCTGGATGGCTTCTATAACGTGCTGCATCCGTTGACGATGCCGATGATTCGCCGTCGTGCAGCAGGGCGTATCGTCTGTATAACCTCGGTTTCCGGGCTGATCGGCAATCGCGGCCAGGTCAATTACAGCGCTTCCAAGGCAGGGCTGATCGGTGCCGCCAAGGCGCTGGCCATCGAACTGGGCAAGCGCAGGATCACCGTCAACTGCGTCGCGCCGGGCCTGATCGATACGGCCATGCTCGACGAGAACGTGCCCGTGGACGAACTGATGAAAATGATCCCGGCACAACGCATGGGCACGCCCGAGGAAGTGGCGGGTGCGGTGAACTTTCTGATGTCGGCCGAAGCGAGCTACATCACTCGTCAGGTTCTGGCCGTCAACGGGGGACTGTGCTGATGAAGCGTGTGGTAGTGACCGGCATGTCCGGCATCACCTCGGTGGGCAGCGACTGGCCGACTATCGATGCCAGCTTCACGGCCAATCGCAGCGGCATTCGCCGGATGGACGAGTGGAACCGTTTTGCCGAGCTCAATACCCGCCTGGCTGGCCCCATCGACGATTTCGCCGTGCCGGGGCACTGGACGCGCAAACAACTGCGCAGCATGGGCCGCGTGTCACGTCTGGCCGTGGCGGCTGCGGAGCAGGCCCTGATCGACGCCGGGCTGCTGAATGACCCGATCATTCGCGATGGCCGCATGGGCACGGCCTGCGGCTCGTCCACCGGCAGCACCGACGAGATCAAGGCCTTCGGCAACATGCTGATCAACTCGGTGGCCGTGGGCCTGAACGCCAACTCCTACGTGCGGATGATGCCGCACACCACTGCCGCCAACATCAGCATCTTCTTCGGCCTGACCGGACGCCTGATTCCGACCTCCAGCGCCTGCACCAGTGGCAGTCAGGGCATCGGCTATGCCTATGAGGCGATCAAGTTCGGCCGTCTGCCGCTGATGCTGGCGGGCGGGGCCGAAGAGCTGTGCCCGACCGAGGCCATGGTCTTCGACGCGCTGTACGCCACCAGCCTCAAGAATGACGCGCCACACACCACGCCACGCCCCTACGACAGCGGACGCGACGGCCTGGTGATCGGTGAAGGCGGCGGCATGCTGGTGCTTGAAGAGCTTGAGCATGCCCAGGCACGTGGCGCGCACATCTACGCCGAGATCGTCGGCTTCGGCAGCAACGCCGACGGCGCGCACAGCACTCGCCCCGAGCAGGCCACCATGCGCCGCGCGATGGAGCTGGCCCTCGAAGACGCCGACCTTTCGCCTGACGCCATCGGTTACGTCAACGGTCACGGCACCGCCACCGAACAGGGCGACATCGCCGAGACGCTGGCCACCAGCAGCCTGTTCGGCCCGCGCATGCCGCTCAGCTCGCAGAAAAGCTTTCTCGGTCACACGCTGGGAGCGTGCGGCGCGCTGGAGTCATGGTTCAGCATCGAAATGCTCAACAGCGATCGCTATATCCATACGCTGAACCTGGTCGACATCGACTCACAATGCGGCGAACTGGACTACATCGTCGGCGAACCAAGGCACATGAGCAACGAATACGTGATGAACAACAACTTCGCATTTGGCGGCGTGAACACCTCGCTGATCTTCAGGCGCTGGGGTTGAGCGGCGCCTTCCCGAGCACCTATCGTTCCCTACGCGGCAGCGCAAAGTCATGCTTTGCCTGTAGTCACTGCACATAAAAACGCTTTTTCTCACAGTGGCACTAACGACGCAAAGTGCGACGTCAGTGACGGCTGAGTCCTGGCGCTCAGTGGTCAACAGCCAGAAGAGCCGACAGAACGCACAGAAACAGTACCTTCAGGCTTCTCCTGCTGGCCGCACTTGTCATTTGCAATGATGTTCGTGATCCAGTCCTTGTAGAACGAAATTCGAGTCATCTGACTAGCGTCGAGCAAACCACGACTTACCAGCGCAACGCCGACGTAGCCGCTCTGCGTTTTGAAGAGCAACGGCCCGCCTGAATCGCCGCCGCCAGAAATCTTGCTCGAACACACATTCAAGAGAGGATCAAAGTAGGTAGGTGGATAGCCCGGCGGCACGTCTATGCATTTGCGGTCTTCCAGAATCGAGCCGTCAACATGATAAAGCTCGTTCGGCATGGTGCCGGTTTCTCTCACTCCGAAGCCTGCCAGCGTGACGGGCATCCCGACTTCGTGCGCAACCACCTGATCAATGCCGTCCAGCTTGAGGATGTCTCTACTTTCGGTTGGACGCTCAAGTTTCAATAGCGCAATGTCGTAAAGCCCCGATCCCTTTTCGTCGCCTGTTTTAGAGTAAACCTGCCAGCCTTTGAAATCCGCAGGAATAAACGCTTCAGCGATCCTGATCTTGTCCCGGCTGACGACGGGAGGCCCGTACTTCTCTATAGCAATCTGGACAAACGCAGGCGACTGACCACGTATACAGTGTGCCGCAGTAAGCACCCATTGCGCAGCGATCAACGCCCCCCCGCAGAGGTGCTGGCCATCCTCCTTGGTCAATGAAGTGAAAAAAGGATAAGCACCTGCGGGTGCGGGCGTACCACCGATAATTTTCTCGTCTGCCGCCACTGTCAGCGACAGGCTCAATAAAGCCATCATCCATATTTGTTTGCGCATGCTTCTCTCCCTGTTCCTGTCATTCCGTCCTGGAGCATCAGGTGCACATAAGATTCAACGCAAAAAACACTGATCTGCCTACTGTCAATAATGATAGTGAGTACCGGATATACGCCAGGCATTCACCCGACGTTACGCGTTAACAGCTCGGTGAACGCCTTGGCCATGGGCGATTGTTCGTCCTTGCGTTGCACCAGCCATACCGCGCTGGTTGCGCCGGGGTCGAGGACGTTGCGGTAGACCACGCCGTCGATGCGCATTCGCCGGTAGGACGCAGGTAGTACGGTGACGCCCAATCCTGCTGCGACCAGGCCGATGATGGTCATCACTTCGCCCGCTTCCTGGGTGATCAGCGGGCTGAACCCTGCGGCGCGTGCCAGGCTCAGGACTTGCGCGTAGATGCCGCTGCCATAAGTGCGCGGGAAGAACACGAACGGCTCGGCGGCCAGCGCCGCCATGTAGATTCCCTCCTCGCTTTCTGCCGCCAGCGGATGGTCGGCACGCATGATCGCCACCAGCGGCTCACTCAGCAATTCGAACACCACCAGTGAATCGGGCAATGCCAGCGGGCGCATGATGCCGACCTGAATGGTTTTGTCCTCAAGACCTGCCGCCACTTCCTGGCTGGTGATCTCGGTCAGGGTCAGGTGCACATCCGGGTAGGCCTGACGGAAGGCGAAAATCGCCTGCGGGATACTCGACGTAAACGGCGCAGACGATGTGAAGCCGATCTTCAGCTCGCCGATTTCACCCAGTTGCGCGCGCCGGGCCACGTCGGTGGCTTTGTCGACCTGCGCCAGCACCAGCCGTGCCTCGTCGAGAAACAGCCGCCCGGATTCGCTCAACTCGACGCGCCGGTTGGTGCGCTCGAAAAGACGCGTGCCCAGTTCCTGCTCCAGCGTCTGAATCTGCTGGCTGAGCGGTGGCTGAGAAATCCCCAGCGCCTGCGCGGCGCGGCCAAAATGCAGCTCTTCGGCAACCGCGATGAAGTAACGCAGATGACGCAATTCCATGCGGCCTCCATTAAGTCGTTTTACCTATCAAACAGGTCGAACAATATATTGGATGGAATGATTAGCGAGCTATATGATTTTTTCATTGCCTGCTCAACCGTGCCCTGAGGTCCTTGTGAACCCTGCCGTCGCCCCGTCCACTCCCGACTTGAACACCTCGCCCGTACAGTCGTCGACACTGCCCGGCGATACCTACATCGAAAAGAACACGCCGCTTTTCAAACGCACGGCATTGGCGCTGTTCGCTGGCGGGTTTTCGACCTTTACCCTGCTGTACTGCGTTCAGCCGATGATGCCGACGCTGTCCAGCGAGTTCTCCCTGACGGCGGCGCAAAGCAGCCTGATCCTGTCCGTAGCCACGGCAATGCTCGCCATCGGCCTGCTGATCACCGGGCCGATATCTGATCGGCTAGGGCGCAAGCCGGTGATGGTCATGGCGCTGTTCTGTGCCTCGCTGTTCACCATCGCCAGTGCCTTGATGCCCAGCTGGGAGGGCGTACTGATTACCCGCGCCCTGGTAGGCCTGTCACTGAGCGGCCTGGCGGCAGTGGCGATGACCTACCTGAGCGAGGAGATCCACCCCACCCATCTGGGCCTGGCGATGGGGCTGTATATCGGCGGCAGCGCCGTCGGTGGCATGAGCGGAAGGCTGATCGTCGGGGTGATGATCGACTACGTCAGCTGGCACGCGGCGATGCTGGTGGTCGGCGGGCTGGCGCTGATCGCCGCAGCGGTGTTCTGGAGGATCCTGCCGGCGTCGCGCAACTTCCGCCCGCGCTCGCTGCACCCTCGCAGTCTGCTCGACGGGTTTGTCGTGCAGTTTCGTGATGCAGGCTTGCCGCTACTGTTTCTGACCGGCTTCCTGCTGATGGGCGCGTTCGTCACGCTGTTCAACTACATCGCCTACCGCTTTCTGAGCGCACCCTACAACTTGAGCCAAGCCGTGGTCGGCGTGTTCTCCGTGGTGTACCTGTCGGGCATCTACAGCTCGGCAAAGATCGGCTCACTGGCTGACCGCCTTGGCCGCCGACAGGTGCTGTGGGCGGTTATCGTGATGATGCTGGCCGGCCTGCTGCTGACCCTGTTCACCCCACTGCCGCTGGTGATCGTCGGCGTACTGATCTTCACCTTCGGCTTCTTTGGCGCACATTCAGTGGCCAGCAGCTGGGTCGGACGCAGGGCCACCACCGCCAGAGGCCAGGCCGCGTCCCTGTACCTGTTCTGTTACTACGCAGGCTCGAGCGTGGCCGGAACTGGCGGCGGCGTGTTCTGGCACTACGCGGGCTGGAACGGCATCGGGGTGTTTATTGGCGTGTTGCTGATGATCGCCCTTGGTGTGGCGTTGAGGTTGGCAAGGTTGCAGCCGCTGGAGGCGAAGGTTTAGACGCACACCGAGCGATGGCAGGTGGGTTGAACCAGAGCGCACTGACGCATCCGCCTATGCTGGCGGACAAGCCCTGCATGGGCTGTTGATCGTAAAAACCGGCGTCTGCGGAGATTCTTTCACAGCGTGTCTTAATGCATTCGTTATTTCTTGGTGGGCGCTACTGTAGCTTGCCAGCCATTAACCAATTGCATGTTTTGAGCGACGATTCGACAGGCTTTACCCGTTGCAACGCGGCAATTGCCGAGCGCTCTTTGTCGGGCTGTCTTGATTGAACGCGCGCCGTAAAACCAGAAGAGCCCATCTGCTTCTGCGGACTTTGCCATGGCCTTTTCGGTAACACTCAGCAGATACGCATTAGCTTCTGCACGGTCGGCGGGGGACAGTTTTGAAAGCAACGGCATTAATGCTTCATCGTCCATGCCAGGAAGACGATTGGCCTTTAAGAAGTCCTCGATGTGGGGTTTCAACAGTTTATTGGCCCCATTTTTATAAAGTGTATGACCGTCCTGACCAAACGGTGGCAGCGCCACATAATCTGCGTGACCACCCTGCGAGCGATAGCCAGCAACCATCCGTGTAACCAGGTCGGGGCTGAAATACGGATCATTTTCAGCATACATCCAGAGCGTCGGCGTCGGGTTATTTGTGCCGAAGGTGGTGAAGTTTCGTACCAGATCCGCCTGATACAGTGAGCAGTCAGCTTCAGGAGAACCCATCGTGGAGTAGTGATAAACACCGCCGGAGATGTTGATCACCGCTGCCAATGGATGATCAGGTCGAGCGGCCAGGTCCAGCATGGAAGCTGCGCCGATCGAAATCCCTACACCCAGTGCCAAGGATGGATCGACATCCGGACGCTTGCGCAGAGCTGCCAATGCGGCTCCAAGCTCTTCTCCATGTGTATCCAGAAATCGAGCCACATCGGGGTTGGTGCAGTTGCCGGCTTCATCCATGAAGCGTCCGGTCGAGCGGCCATAACCGGGCCACACAATCGATGCGGCAAGCCAGCCCCGGTGCGCAAAGTCATGAGCGATGTGAGCGAGCCAGTCGGCATGTACAGACGAAGGCTGTGCGGCTGAGCCATTAATGATCAATGCAACAGGGAACTTTCCGGCGCGCGCAGGACGGACAATCAATGCTTCGACTTTTTCACGGTGGGCGTCGATGTGAATAGGCAAAAGGAGTTGCTGTTCACGTACTGCTTCATCGGCACAGGCCTGGCCTGAATAAACCAGCAATGCACACACGAGGGTCATCAAACGCAGCATCGATTGCATGATAGAAAACTCGCCCAGGTACTCATCAACTCTCTTCAAGCTAACCCAGATCGTCTTCTGCGGCTTGTGAAGCTTTCGAACAAGTTCTTTCCCAAAGCGCTGCGTCAGGCCTGTCTCATAACACCGGCCTGTCAGCGCCGATGCAGAGGCGACTCAGGATGTGCGCCTACCTGCGCATACTCAAAAGAAGACAGGAAAAGAAATTTATTTTCATATATTTGTTTATATTTCATTTTCGTGTAATTTATTTTCATCACGAAAACAGAGATAAAAATAATGAATACCTGTGATCGCCCTGAAACGCCCCTGCTCCATCTTATTGCGTCGTCCCTGCCGAGTACTCCCGAGTCGCCTTCAGGCTGACAGCTTCAGCTGTTGGTGTTGCGCCCTCGCCTACCCACTTTGCAAGGAACCGTCGCTATGTCGCCGTCACCCGGTACTTCGCTATTGGTCTACGCCGCTGTCGCCATCATCGCCTTGATCGTGCTGATCGCGCGTTACCGCCTCAATCCGTTTATCGTCATTACGCTTGTTTCGGTCGGTCTGGCCCTGGTCGCCGGAATGCCGGCCAGTGGCGTGGTCGCCTCTTATGAGGCAGGGGTTGGCAAAACGCTGGGGCATATCGCGCTGGTCGTGGCACTGGGCACCATGCTTGGCAAGATGATGGCCGAGTCTGGCGGTGCCGAGCAGGTGGCGCGCACCCTGGTCGACCGCTTTGGCGAACGCAACGCGCACTGGGCCATGGTCTGCATTGCGTTTCTGGTGGGCTTGCCACTGTTCTTCGAAGTCGGCTTCGTTCTGCTGGTACCGATTGCCTTCACTGTGGCCCGGCGTGTCGGGGTGTCGATTCTGATGGTCGGCCTGCCGATGGTCGCCGGTCTGTCGGTGGTGCATGCGCTGGTGCCGCCGCACCCTGCTGCGATGCTCGCCGTGCAGGCGTATCAGGCGTCGGTAGGGCAAACGCTGTTCTACGCCATCCTGATCGGCATCCCTACGGCGATCATCGCCGGTCCGGTGTATGCCAAATTCATTGTGCCGCGCATCCACTTGCCAGCTGAAAACCCGCTGGCCAAGCAGTTTCTCGACCGCGAACCACGCCAGAAGCTACCCAGCTTCGGCCTGACCATGGCCACGATTCTGCTGCCGGTGGTGCTGATGCTGCTGGGTGGCTGGGCCAACCTGATCAGTACACCGGGCAGCGCGTTCAACAGCTTTCTGCTGTTCATCGGCAACTCGGTGATTGCCCTGCTGCTGGCCACCCTGCTGAGTTTCTGGACACTGGGCATCGCGCAGGGCTTTAACCGCGACTCGATTCTGAAATTCACCAACGAGTGCCTGGCACCGACCGCGAGCATCACGTTGCTAGTAGGTGCCGGTGGCGGCTTGAATCGCATTCTGATCGACAGCGGCGTGACCAATGAGATCGTGGGTCTGGCGCAGGACTTTCATCTGTCGCCCCTGCTGATGGGCTGGTTGTTCGCGGCACTGATGCGGGTTGCGACCGGCTCGGCGACGGTGGCGATGACCACGGCATCGGGCATCGTCGCACCTGTCGCATTGGGGCTGGGTTACCCGCATCCCGAATTGCTGGTGCTGGCAACGGGCGCAGGCTCGGTGATCTTTTCCCACGTCAACGACGGTGGTTTCTGGCTTATCAAGGAGTATTTCAACATGACCGTCGCGCAAACATTCAAGACCTGGACGGTATTGGAGACGCTGATTTCGGTCGTCGCTTTCGCCCTGACGCTGGGCTTGGCGCAGGTGATTTGAGTGGACATTCTGTACCAGATACGTGCCCGTCAGGATTCCCTCAGCGCGGGTGAAGGACGAATTGCCAGGCTGTTGCTCAGCGATATCGCCTTCGCGGCCAGTGCCAGTCTGGATGAGCTGGCCAGCCGCGCCGAAGTCAGCAGTGCGACGCTGTCACGCTTCGCGCGCAGTATCGGTTGCCGGGATCTGCGCGACTTACGCCTGCAACTGGCCCAGGCCAGCGGCGTCGGCAGCCGCTTTCTGCATCCAGAACCGGCGCCGGAGCAGTCGGCTTTTTTCACCCGGATCGTCGACGACATCGAAGCCACCCTGCGCCAGCACCTGGCCGGCTTTGAAGCAACGCGCTTTGCCGCCGCCATCGCCTGTGTCGCCGATGCGCGCATGATTCACACATTCGGCATGGGCGGCTGCTCCAGCCTGTGCAGCGAGGAACTGCAAACCCGGCTGGTGCGCCTGGGTTACCCGGTGGCCGCCTGCCGCGACCCGGTGATGATGCGCATGGTCGCCGCCACGCTTGGTCCGCAACACAGCCTGATTGTCTGCTCGCTCAGCGGACGCACACCGGAACTGCTCGACGCCGTAACTCTGGCGCGCAGCTACGGTGCCCGCGTGTTGGCCATTACGCTGCCTGATTCACCACTGGCACAACTGGCCGAGGTCGTGCTGCCGTTACAAATTGCTGAAACCAATTTCATCTATAAACCCACCGCAGCGCGTTACGGCATGCTGCTAACCATCGATGTGCTGGCCACCGAACTGGCGTTGGCGAGCCCTGAAGACAATCAGGAGCGACTGCGCCGGATCAAGCTTGCGCTGGATGAATACCGTGGCGGCGAAGATGGCCTGCCGCTGGGAGACTGAACCATGCTTTATGACCTGATCATTCGCGACGCACTGGTCATCGACGGCAGTGACACACCGGGAGTGCGCGCCGATGTGGCAATCAGCAAAGGACGCATCCAGCGCATCGGCAGTCTGAGCAATGCCAGTGCCCGGGAAGAAGTCGATGCGGCCGGTCGCGTACTGGCCCCCGGGTTTATCGATGTGCACACCCACGACGATACGGTGGTCATCCGCAAACCCGAGATGCTGCCGAAAATCAGCCAGGGCGTGACGACCGTCATCGTCGGCAACTGCGGGATCAGCGCGTCGCCGGTTTCGCTAACGGGCAATCCTCCCGACCCCATGAACCTGCTGGGCGACGCGGCTGCGTTCGTCTATCCACGCTTCACCGACTACCGCGCCGCCGTCGAGAACGCCCGGCCCGCCGTCAACGTGGCGGCCCTGATCGGCCATACCGCCTTGCGTAGCAACCACATGGATGACTTGTTACGCAGCGCCAGCCCGGAAGAAATCGCCGCCATGCGCGTGCAGTTGCGTGACAGCCTGGAAGCGGGCGCGCTGGGGTTATCGACCGGCCTTGCCTACGCCTCTGCGTTCTCGGCCGAAACCAGCGAGGTCAAACAACTGGCGGAAGAGCTCAGCGCGTTCGGCGCGATTTACACCACCCACCTGCGCAGCGAATTCGAGCCGGTGCTGGAGGCCATGGCGGAAGCATTCGATATAGGCCGCCATGCGCGCTCACCGGTCATCATCTCGCACATGAAATGCGCTGGTGCCGGCAACTGGGGACGCAGCCCGCAACTGCTGGCAGCCCTGGAAAAAGCCGCGCAGGACCATCCGGTAGGTTGCGACTGCTATCCCTATGCGGCCAGCTCTTCGACGCTGGACCTCAAACAAGTTACAGACGCGTTCCGCATCACCATCACCTGGTCTACGCCGCACCCGGATCAGGGCGGCAGGGATCTGCAGGAGATTGCCGCCGACTGGGGGCTGTCATTGCTGGACGCCGCACGCAAGTTGCAGCCTGCAGGCGCGGTGTACTACGGCATGGATGAGGGCGACGTCGAGCGCATCATGTCTCACCCGCTGGCGATGATCGGCTCCGATGGTCTTCCGGAAGACCCGTTTCCCCATCCGCGCCTGTGGGGCGCGTTCCCCAGAGTGCTCGGGCATTTCAGCCGCGACAAGGGGCTGTTTGCGTTGCACACCGCCGTACACAAAATGACCGGGCTGTCGGCCGCGCGCTTCGCCTTGCACGAGCGCGGTCTTATTCGCGAGGGCTACTGGGCAGACTTGGTGCTGTTCAACCCGCAAACCGTACGCGACGTTGCAGATTTCAAAGACCCTCAGCGAGCGGCACAGGGCATCGACGGTGTCTGGGTCAACGGCCGCTTGAGCTATGCCGACGGCAAACCGCATGGCGAGCGACAGGGCCGGTTCCTGCCCCGCAGCGGTTCGCTGCTCGAAGGCTTTGCGGATGCGAAAGCGCCGACGTAGTCGTCGGCGCTGAAAAGGGAAGGATGACCCTGGTGCGTACAGGGTTACCAGAGGTAGGGAAACAGGAACTCGATCGAGTGCCGGGATAGGTTCAGGGCTACCGGCTTGCGGCCGTCCAACGTTATCAAGCCCTCTTTGGCCATCTGGCTCAACAGACTGCGTGTGGTGCGCTCGCCGACGCCCAAGCGGGCCTGAATATCAGCGCGCTGCTGATCGCCCTGGTAGAGCAACGCCTTATAGACATCTCGGGCCTCTATACGGAGCTCAGGAAGAGTCTCGCCCTTGCTGTCCGAAAGCGCGCGACGGCTGCGCATCTCGAAATAAACGTCGATCCGCTCGCCAAGCCTTTCCGGTTCAAGCTGCGCGCTGAAGTATTGCACCTGATCCAGGGCAGTCTCCGTGAAGAAACGGGTCCAGCGCAACAGGCCACTATCCGAAAGCTCACCCCGCCCGTCCAGCTCACCTTTGCGCGGATGGTCGGCGGCGCCAAGCATCTCGTAGTAGGCGGTGACGTTGCGGGCAAATCCACGGCTCATGGACCACAGACCATACCCACCAAAGCCAGCTGCCTTGAGGTACTGATCCGTGAACAGGCGGCCGGTGCGACCGTTGCCATCCATAAATGGGTGAATCCACATCAGCCTGTGGTGCGACGCTGCAGCCGCAAAGAAGCCCGAAAGGCCGTGAATCCAGTCCAGGCGGTACATTCGCTCAAAATCGTTGAGGTATGTGGGCATCTGCTCGACGGTTGGAGGGATGTGCTTGCCGACGCGAACCCCCAGATGCCGGAATTCGCCGGGGACCATACGCACGGTATCGCCCTTCTCATTGAGTTGAATATCCAGCATATCTTCGGGCACGCCAACATAGAACTCGCGGTGCATGCGTGAGATAGCGCTCTTCGTGCACACGTCGACCTGATTGATAGGCTCATCGGTAAGTCGACGCTGGGCTTCAATGTGACGCTTGATCTCCTGCAGGTCCTTTGCACCCTTGAACTCCTGAGGCGCATCCTCGGCACGCAGAATGTCGGCGGGAATAGTGGAATTACCCTCGATCTTGTTGCTGTAGTAAGAATTCACCACCCGAAGCAGATTCATCATCGGCAAGCGCAGCGGGCCCGGAATTTTCGCGTGGAGGGCCGCATCGAGCCGCATGATCTGGACGACCTGATCCTGCAACTCATCGGGCGCTTTGTCTTGGGGAATGTACGGTGTGAATGCCATTTGCCGGTTTTAAACCCCACCTAATGCCCCTAATTATAGGGGCTGGGTAATTTTTAACCGGCTATTTTTGCCGGCTTGCTTGCCGGCAATTTATCACTCCTTGTCCCTAAGAGCACTACCGTCGTCCGATGACCAGCGATCAGCCCTGAGAATCAGCAAGAGGAATAGTCTTTTCTATTTCCTCTCCCATAGGTTCAGCTCTCAAAAACCAACATCGTCAGCCCAGCAACTACTGGTGATACTGCGCCGACAACTCGTGTACCGCGTTGATGAACGCACCGGCATTGGCCGGGTCGACTTCAGGGGTGATGCCGTGGCCGAGGTTGAAGACGTGGCCGGTGCCGCTGCCGTAGCTGGCAAGGATGCGTGCGACTTCCTGGCGGATGGCTTCCGGGCGCGCGTACAGCACGGTCGGGTCCATGTTGCCTTGCAGCGAAACCTTGCTGCCGACACGCTGACGCGCTTCGCCGATGTCGCAAGTCCAGTCCAGCCCGAGGGTGTCTGCACCGATGTCGGCAATGCTTTCCAGCCACAGGCCGCCGCCTTTGGTGAACACGATCACTGGCACCTTGCGCCCGTCGTTTTCGCGAATCAGGCCGTTGACGATCTTGCGCATGTAGGCCAGCGAGAACTCCTGATACGCCGCCGAAGACAGGCTGCCGCCCCAGCTGTCGAAGATCTGCACGGCCTGCGCACCGGCCAGAATCTGGCCATTGAGGTAGGAGGTCACTGACTGCGCCAGCTTGTCGAGCAGCAGGTGCATGGCTTGCGGGTTGTCGTAAAGCATGGCCTTGGATTTGCGGAAGTCCTTCGACGAACCGCCCTCGACCATGTAGGTCGCCAGCGTCCACGGGCTGCCAGCGAAACCGATCAGCGGTACACGACCGTTGAGTTCGCGGCGAATGGTGCTGACCGCATCCATCACGTACCCCAGATCCTGCTGTGCATCAGGGATCGGCAACGCTTCGATGTCGGCCAGCGTGCTGACGGTTTTCCTGAAGCGCGGACCTTCGCCGGTTTCAAAGTACAGCCCCTGGCCCATCGCATCGGGAATGGTCAGGATGTCGGAGAACAGAATCGCTGCGTCCAGCGGGTAGCGATCCAGCGGCTGCATGGTGACTTCACAGGCGAACTGCGGGTTCTTGCACAGGCTCATGAAGTCCCCGGCACTGGCGCGGCTGGCGCGGTATTCCGGCAGGTAACGACCTGCCTGACGCATCATCCATACCGGCGTGACGTCTACGGGTTGCTTGAGCAAAGCGCGAAGGAAACGGTCGTTCTTCAGGGCAGTCATGTCGGCATCCGCAATAAAAGTGCCGGCATTTTCTCAGAGCTCGACGCAAAAGGCACGGCGGGAGCCGTGCCTTTTGTCTATCGAGGCGATTTGCTGTGGTTATACAGGGTCATGCGCCTTCAGAACCGGCCGATTTCTCTCACATGTTCTTATGGTTGACGATATCGAAAGGCTCAAGCATGCCTTTTTCCACCCGCTTGAGCCCCAGACGCCAATCACCTCTCCCAGTGCTATCGCCAATGGAAGTCAGGTCCAGGAAATAAAACTTTCCGTTTTTATCCAGTTTATTTTTTGCAGTGGGCTTCCATTTATGCAGGTGAGCAGCGCCATCAAGAACGTACTTCTCAACAGCATTCTTGACTGAGGCTTCCAGATCCTTGGCCTGTATATGCTCATACGCCGCTTTGAACTCGGCAGTGTCGAAAAAATCATTCATGTGTATTTTGTACCTGAGCTTTCCAGCGCTCTTGCCCGGCGTACCGGCACCGCCTGCTGATTCCATGGGCAGTTTGGTTATGCGGTGTCTGCCACCGCCGCGCAAACCGGTCGACGCATGCACCCAGACACCTTGATCGTCAAGCTGGATCGGCAGTTGGTAGTAAGCATCTGGCCGCCGCGAATCGATAACCCGCCACGCTGCCGAGTCGGAGTCATATGTGACGGCATAGGCTTTTTCCTGTTGCACGGCATAAAAGCGACTCGGCACACCCTCTTGAGCTTTCTCATGGATGCCCCGGTAAATCCCGTCGTCGCGCATTTTCAAACCGACAGGCGTTTTGGATACGGCTGTTTTCGGGTCGAGCACAGAGCGGCCTGTCTTTGCCGCAGAAGACGTCCTGACCCGCCGCCCTTTTGACAGCGTCAGTGCATCGGCCAACAACAGCGCCGCCTGAACGAAATACAACGGAGCGATACCCTGTTCGCTGGACTTCTTTCCAACGCCCTGCCAGATGGCGTAAAAACTGCGAAGGGCAGCGATCGGCAACTGCACTTTGAAAGGCGTGAAGATGAGGACGATGTCGCCCACGACTTTGGTGATTTCCCAGGCACTTTCCCAGTAGGTTTCCCAGTTGGTATTGGTCTGTTCATCGACGGCAGAAATCACCCGAGCGACTTCAGACTCATAGACCGCCTCGAGAAAATTCCCGGTACACGGCTGCAGATCCATGAACAGCGTGTCACGGCCAGCGGTCAGCACATGCCTGACATCGGCCTGGGCGGCCAAAGGTGCCTTGCCCACCAGATAGTCCAGAAAATCGGGCTCAAGCAGGATCCGCTGCCGAAACTCCTGCGAATTGCTCATCTCCCGAAAGCATATTCCGTCAGGAGCCTGCGGGGTAAAGACCATCAGCGTGGCGACGCTGGAGCGCGACTCTGTGCCGATCACCAATACACCACTCAATGAAACACCATTGATGAGTAACTGGCTGACCTGAATGCGATGCCCCTCCACCATTGCGCGATCATCACTGTCAGTTGGATGATCAAGCACCGCGGCAACCCATTTGTAGCCTCTGTTCGCCAGCTCGGGAGGAAGCCCGCCATCGCCCAGAAAGTCGCCCGCCATCTTCGCCTCGATCGCGTCGAGGCGCATTTGTGCGCGCATGACGCGTGCATAACGCTCACAGTGCCATTGTCCTGCCGCCGACGTGGACAGAACCGTGCTGAGGTATCTGGAGTAACTCTCACCAATGTTCAGATCACGAATCAGGCCAAACAGATAACCAGCGTTGAGGAAACGGACCAATTGCCCTTGATCGTCAAACGCGCGACTGGTGAGTAGAAAGTTGATATTGGTGAAGGCAATGTTTTCCAGCGACAGATCTGTAAGGCTGCGCTCTTGAGTTTCGTAATGCGGCTCCAGCTCGGAAGGGCCGACATATTCGTAATCGATATCAATGCCGACACCCGGATCAATCTCGACGCTGATGGTATGGACGGTGATAAGGTCAGGATCCACTGTCATACCGTGGTCGAGTAAAATTCGCTCTTGTAGCCTCGCCCGGGCGTAGTGACGCAACCGGTCCGGCTGTCCGTAAATGGAAGGATCCAGCAGGTCAGGTGCCTGGGCTTCGAGCAAGGCCTGACTGTAGTCCTGCACCGCCACTTTCCAGCGCTGTTTTTCGACATCGGTCGCGTTCGCGAACCAGTCAGGCAGACAATCGCTTTCGATTTCAGTGGGTTGCTCAGGGTCAAACCAACCGCGATTTTTCTCAATGGCACGCCGGGTCAGAACGTCGCGAATCCCTTTCACATCCTGCTCGAACTGCATGCCCAGCGCAGAACGCTCTTCGGTTTTCAATTGCGAACCGATCGCGAGATAGAAGCTGTCGGTACCCGGCTTGAATGAGACAAACTCACCGTTCTCGGCGTCCCGTGCACTGTAATTACCGTAGCCGTCATGCCGCAAAACGATACGGGTATCGTCAGGGTCTGCCGGGAAGGACTCGCTATCGCCGGGCTCGAAGATCAGCAACGCTCGCCCCGATTCAGCAGCCAGCAATTCGCTTGTGATCTCGCGGGCCAGCTCATCGGTGCAGGCGTTGAAGCTCCGTGTTCGCGACAGGCCGTCGATAGCCAGACTGCTGCTCCATTCCTGCACAGAAATGTTCAAGGCCTCGTCGAAAGAGTCTGGCAGAACACCATTATCCAGAAAGTCAGCGTCGTCCTGCACTGTCAGCGGCAACTGCTCCAGCAGCTCTTCAAGACGTCCGACGGGAACCTGTGGGTATAAAGCGCACAGTTCGCTCAGAGCAGCGGAAAGCAGAGTCTGCTGACGAATCCACAGGGGCAGGAAGGGATTTCGTGTGCGGGTATCCAGCTGAACCTTCGAGGCGCCCTCACCGGCCGCCACAAGTGCATCGAATAACAGCGGCCTCTGGTCATTTGCCAGCCCCGCTATTTGCTCGCGCAGGGTGACGATTCGTCCGCTATCACTGTGACTACCGGGAAAGTTGCCGCCCATTCCGACCCTGGAACCTACCGGCAACTGACTGAACACCCAACGCAGCAATGGCTCGTCATCGGCGACCGGAATATTATCCGGAACGATATAAGCATCAGCGTTCTGCATCAGGACAACACTGTTCTGAACGACGCTTTCATCGTTGCCTTTCAAAAAAATCGCGAGGACTTCGTCGTTCTCGTTGTGAATCCGGATCGACAGGTCTGCAGGCCATTCAGGCAACTGAACCAGTAAGGCAAACAAAGCCTCATCGCCGTCATCCGGGAAAAAGTCTTTCTCTGTGAAGCGCTCGACGAACTGGTCGATTATCCGGTCTGCCCGTTCACGGTTGCGGTGTTCGCGGACGGCAACGCTACTGGGCGTGAACCTGTCCGGGCCGAGAGATTGCTGTTCAGTGGAGCGCGCAAGCTTGCCCATGGGTGCTGCGTTCAACATGGCTATTTCCTTATAGCAACATGGATGGAGGGAGTATCCAAGGCGATGAGCTCCCGATGAGGATCAGGAGCGTAATCCTTTTCAGGCGTCGGTAAAGGGGGCGGAAAACAGCTGTAAACAATCACCTGTCACCTACACCGCAACAGGCTTTGATCGGCATTCAAAAGAGGGATTGAAACCTTGATACACCGCCTGCGGCAGGGCGGTGAAACTTAATGAAAAGCGCTTTTCAATACCGGGATCAGGTTATTTCAAAACGTCACGAAACCGTTTTCCCAGGCCCCCCAATCCAGGCATGACCTTGGCCACGCTGGAATATGGAATCAATTATCCTGACTGATACCCGAATGCCCCGAAGCTGCAGATGCTGCTAGCGCCTGTTCAAGTGCGTAGGCATAGCTCAGCAAATCAGCTTCATCCCAGGCAGTGGAAAGAAAATATAACCCTCTTGGCAGGCCATTCTCTTCGAGCCCGACGGGCACGGTTATTCCCGGATATCCCGCGATTGCGCCAACCGCTTTGAACGAAACCTCTGACCAGTCAATGAGCGCGTCAAGCGAGTGCTGTTGCAGGAGCCCATCGATCAATTGCCGATGAGCAGTGCGCAAATGGGTTGCAATGGACAGGTAATTCTCCTGATCGAGAGTCGCGCCCGAGGAGTCAATCAATAAATCCTGGTCATAGGCTTGCGCGCCATCAGACGCGGTATTGAATGCAATGATGTCATCCAGCGTGCTGACCCCCAGCCCGGTGCGTGTGCTCAAGTAAGCGTTAAGCTCACGCTTGAAGTCATGCAGCAGCACTCGATACTCCGGGGTGCTGTCAATCGACGGAACGTCGACTGGAACCAGTATCGCCCCGGCCGAACTCAAACGACTCTTCACCTTTTGGAATTCAGGATCGTCGTCCATCAGCATGCCGTCATGGGTGTGGCTCGAATAGCCCAGGCGCTTGCCGTTCAACGCGTCCGCTCTGAGCTGATCGACATAGTTCACGGTGTCAGCGCAGGCTCGGGCGGTGGCTTCGTCGAGAGGGTCGGTACCGCTCATCGCCGTCAGCAGGATGGCGGTATCCGTGACCGTTCGCGCCATGGGCCCGGGGGTGTCCTGACGACTGGAGAGCGGAATCATGCCGGTACGGCTGAGCCGGCCCAGCGTAGGCCTCAGCCCTACGACACCACTCGTGGCTGCAGGCTGGATGATCGACCCATTGGTTTCGGTGCCCACCGCCAGGGGTGAAAATCCAGCCGCAAGAGCCACTGCCGAACCGGAGCTGGAGCCAAGCGGATCAGCGTTCAAGTCATAGGGATGACGCGTCTGCCCGCCGCGACCACTCCAACCGCTCGGCACCTCGTACCCACGAAAATGCGCCCATTCGCTGAGATTGGCTTTGCCGATGATGATCGCGCCGGCCTCGCGAAGCCGCTGCACCACGAAAGCATCGTGGGGCGCAGGCGCCCCGACCATAGCGAGCGCACCCGCAGTCGTCTGCATCCTGTCGGCCGTATCGAGATTGTCTTTTATCACGATGGGGATGCCATGCAGCGGCCCACGTTGCTCCCCACGGGAACGCTCCCCGTCCAGTTGCGCGGCTATCTGCAGAGCGTCGGGGTTGATTTCAATGAGGGCGTTAAGCGCCGGGCCATTTTTGTTCAGCACTTCGATGCGCTGGAGCAGGTCTGTCACCAGCCCGGCAGAGGTCAGGCTGCCTGCGCTCATGCGTCGCTGGAGCTCGACACTGGACTCAAAGTAAACCGCCTTGTTTTCGATGATCGAACCGAAAACCGGTCCATCGAAGTTGGCGTACGCCTGGCTGGCAAATGTGCAGGGCGCTATCGAGAGCGCGAGACAGAAACCAAACTGATTGTTCATGATGTCCTTCCCTGGTTGATAAAACGCTCGTCTTGAGCGAGTTACACCAAGCTTAGGAAGGAGGGGGCAGAAGGGATGTCAGAGAAATCGGTAAATTACCCGTGATGGGTAGACGCTTGTTGCCAGAGCGCGCCTGAGTAGCGGCACGCTCTGGCAACACAAGGCTCAGACGCCCAGGTAATCCAGAATCCCTTCAGCCGCATTACGGCCTTCGAAGATAGCGGTCACCACCAGGTCGGAGCCGCGCACCATGTCGCCACCCGCGAAGATCTTCGGGTTGCTGGTCTGGTGCTTGTACTGCGCCTGTTCCGGGGCCACGACGCGGCCCTGGCTGTCGGTGCTTATGGTGAACTGCTCGAACCAGGGCGCCGGGCTTGGGCGGAAGCCGAAGGCGATGACCACGGCTTCTGCCGGGATGATCTCTTCGGAGCCCGGAATCGGTTCGGGACTGCGACGACCACGGGCATCCGGTTCGCCCAGGCGCGTCTCGACCACTTTCACGCCTTCAACCTTACCTTCGCCAATGATGGCGATAGGCTGACGGTTGTAGAGGAACCTCACGCCTTCTTCCTTGGCGTTTTTCACTTCCTTGCGCGAGCCAGGCATGTTTTCTTCGTCGCGACGGTAGGCGCAGGTCACTGACTTGGCGCCCTGGCGGATCGAGGTGCGGTTGCAGTCCATCGCCGTGTCGCCACCGCCCAGAACCACGACCCGCTTGCCCTTCATGTCGACAAAGTCTTCCGGCGCCTTTTCAAAACCCAGGTTGCGATTGACGTTGGCGATCAGGAAGTCGAGCGCATCGTGCACGCCCGGCAGATCCTCACCGGGGAAGCCGCCTTTCATGTAGGTGTAGGTGCCCATGCCCATGAACACCGCATCGTACTCGGCGAGCAGTTGATCGATGGTGACATCCTTGCCGACTTCGGTGTTGAGACGGAATTCGATACCCATGCCGGTGAACACTTCACGGCGATGGCTCAGCACGGATTTCTCCAGCTTGAATTCCGGGATACCGAAGGTCAGCAGACCGCCGATTTCCGGGTTCTTGTCGAACACCACCGGGGTCACGCCGCCGCGCACCAGCACGTCGGCACAGCCCAGGCCCGCAGGCCCCGCGCCGATGATCGCGACGCGCTTGCCGGTCGGCACGACCTTGGACATGTCCGGACGCCAGCCCATCGCAAAGGCAGTATCGGTGATGTACTTCTCGACCGAACCGATGGTTACCGCACCAAAACCGTCGTTCAGTGTGCAGGCACCTTCACACAGGCGATCCTGCGGGCACACACGGCCGCAGACTTCCGGCAGGGTGTTGGTCTGGTGCGACAATTCCGCAGCCGCGAGGATATTGCCCTCGGCGACCAGCTTGAGCCAGTTGGGAATGAAGTTGTGCACCGGGCACTTCCATTCGCAATACGGGTTGCCGCAGCCCAGGCAGCGGTGCGCTTGATCGGCAGACTGCTGGGGCTTGAAAGGCTCGTAGATTTCCACGAACTCTTTCTTGCGTTGACGCAGCAGTTTCTTCTTCGGGTCTTTACGTCCGACGTCGATGAACTGGAAGTCGTTACTGAGACGTTCAGCCATTCTCTGGAGCCTCTTTGCGGCAGCTTCAGGTTACAAGCCTGAAGCTGCGGGAATCATGATCGCAGGCAATTGGCGCACTGCTGTTAACGTGCGGCGTGAAGCTTGCCGCTCGCAGCTGCTGTTATTGCGGGTTGGCCCGAGTGCTGGAGAGCAGCGATTTCAGGTTGGCAGCCTTGGGCTTGACCAGCCAGAAACGACGCAGGTAATCGTCCAGGTTTTCCGCGATATTACGGCCCCATTCGCTGTCGGTTTCTGCGACGTATTCATTCAGGACGCTTTGCAGGTGAGTGCGGTAAGCCTCCATCGATTCGCCGCTGATACGCTGGATCTCGACCAGTTCATGGTTGACGAGGTCAACGAAGGTGTTGTCCAGGTCGAGCACGTAGGCGAAACCGCCGGTCATGCCGGAACCGAAGTTGTAGCCGGTCTTGCCCAGTACGCAGACGAAACCACCCGTCATGTATTCGCAGCAATGATCGCCAGTGCCTTCAACAACAGTGTGAGCACCAGAGTTACGCACGGCGAAACGCTCGCCTGCCGTACCTGCCGCAAACAGCTTGCCGCCGGTTGCGCCGTACAGGCAGGTGTTGCCGATGATCGCGCTTTCGTTGGTCTTGAACGGGCTGCCCTTGGGCGGCACGATCACCAGCTTGCCAGCGGTCATGCCCTTGCCGACGTAGTCGTTGGCATCGCCTTCCAGATACATGTTCAGGCCACCGGCGTTCCACACCCCGAAGCTCTGACCGGCAGTGCCCTTGAAGCGGAAGGTGACAGGTGCCTTGTTCATGCCCTGGTTGCCGTGCAGTCTGGCGATTTCGCCAGAGATGCGCGCGCCGATCGAACGGTCGCAGTTGCAGATATCCAGCTCGTAGTCGCCGCCACTGAGCGACTCGATGGCCGGCTTGGCCATCTCCACCATCTTCTCGGCCAGCAGGCCCTTGTCGAACGGCGGGTTGCGATCCACCTGGCTGAACTGAGGCTTGTCGGCCGGAATGTGGTCACTGCCCAGCAACGGTGTCAGGTCCAGATGCTGCTGCTTCTCGGTTTCGCCCGGCAGGATGTCCAGCAGGTCGGTGCGGCCGATCAGCTCTTCCAGTGAGCGAACACCCAGCTTGGCCAGCCACTCGCGGGTTTCTTCCGCCACGTAGGTGAAGAAGTTGATCACCATGTCGACGGTGCCGATGTAGTGGTCCTTGCGCAGCTTTTCGTTCTGGGTCGCTACGCCGGTGGCGCAGTTGTTCAGGTGGCAGATACGCAGGTATTTGCAGCCCAGCGCGATCATCGGCGCGGTGCCGAAGCCGAAGCTTTCGGCCCCGAGGATGGCGGCCTTGATCACGTCCAGGCCGGTTTTCAGACCACCGTCGGTTTGTACCCGAACCTTGCCGCGCAGGTCGTTGCCACGCAGGGTCTGGTGGGTTTCGGCCAGCCCCAGCTCCCACGGTGCGCCGGCGTACTTGATCGAGGTCAGCGGCGATGCGCCGGTGCCACCGTCGTAACCGGAAATGGTGATCAGGTCGGCATAGGCCTTGGCGACACCGGCGGCAATGGTGCCGACGCCCGCTTCTGCCACCAGCTTGACCGAGACCAGCGCCGCCGGGTTGACCTGTTTCAGGTCAAAAATCAGCTGCGACAAGTCTTCGATGGAATAGATGTCGTGGTGTGGAGGCGGCGAAATCAGCGTCACGCCCGGTACTGCATAACGCAGCTTGGCGATCAGGCCATTGACCTTGCCGCCGGGCAGTTGCCCGCCCTCGCCTGGCTTGGCACCCTGCGCGACCTTGATCTGCAGCACATCGGCATTGACCAGATACTCGGGCGTCACGCCAAAGCGGCCCGTCGCGATCTGCTTGATCTTGGAACTGCGGACCGTGCCGTAACGGGCCGGGTCTTCGCCACCCTCACCGGAGTTGGAGCGCGCGCCCAGACGATTCATCGCCTCGGCCAACGCTTCGTGGGCCTCGGGCGACAAAGCGCCCAGAGAAATACCGGCCGAGTCGAAGCGCTTGAAGATTTCGCTCAGCGGCTCGATTTCGTCGATGTTCAGCGGCTGATCGATTGTCCTGACCTGCAGCAGGTCACGAATCATCGACACCGGACGCTGGTCCACCAGTGAGGTGTATTCCTTGAACTTGCTGTAGTCGCCCTGCTGCACGGCAGCCTGCAGGGTGCTGACCACGTCCGGATTGTAGGCGTGGTACTCGCCACCAAACACGAACTTGAGCAGGCCGCCTTGCTGGATCGGCTTGCGCGGGCTCCAGGCCTCGGCAGCCAGCGCCTTCTGTTCGGCTTCGATGTCGACAAAGCGCGCGCCCTTCAGGCGGCTCGGTACACCGCGGAAGCTGAGGTCGCAAACTTCCTCGGACAGGCCAATGGCTTCGAACAACTGCGCGCCACGGTAGGACGCAACGGTCGAGATGCCCATCTTCGAGAGGATCTTGAGCAGGCCCTTGGTGATGCCTTTGCGGTAGTTCTTGAAGACTTCGTACAGATCGCCCAGTACTTCGCCGGTACGGATCAGGTCGCCCAGCACTTCGTAGGCCAGGAACGGATAGACCGCCGAGGCGCCGAAGCCGATCAGCACGGCGAAATGGTGCGGGTCACGCGCCGTTGCGGTTTCGACCAGGATGTTGCTGTCGCAGCGCAGACCCCGCTCGGTCAGACGGTGGTGAACCGCGCCGACCGCCAGCGAGGCGTGCACCGGCAGCTTGCCCGGCGCGATGTGTCGGTCGCTCAGCACGATCAGTGTATGACCGGCACGCACGGCCTCTTCGGCCTGATCGGCAACGCTGCGCACAGCGGCTTCAAGGCCCAGGCTTTCATCGTAGTTCAGGTCAATGATATGGCGCTCGAACCCTGGACGCTCCAGGTTCATCAGCGAGCGCCATTTGGCTGGCGAAATGACCGGCGAGCTGAGGATCACGCGCGAGGCGTGCTCCGGTGACTCCTGGAAGATATTGCGCTCGGCACCAAGGCAGATCTCCAGCGACATGACGATGGCTTCACGCAGCGGGTCGATCGGCGGGTTGGTCACCTGCGCGAACTGCTGACGGAAGTAATCGTAAGGCGAGCGCACACGACGCGACAGCACGGCCATTGGCGTGTCGTCACCCATCGAGCCTACGGCTTCCTGACCCTGCTCGCCCAGCGGACGCAGCACCTGATCACGCTCTTCGAACGTGACCTGATACATCTTCATGTACTGCTTGAGCTGCTCGCTGTCGTAAAAAGCCGAACCGTGGTCATTGTCTTCCATGGTCGCCTGAATGCGCAGGGCATTCTTGCGCAGCCATTGCTTGTACGGATGACGCGACTTGAGGCGGTTGTCGATAGCATCGGTGTCGAGGATCTGACCGGTTTCGGTGTCCACGGCAAAGATCTGCCCCGGACCGACACGGCCCTTGGCGATGACATCTTCGGGTTTGTAATCCCACACGCCGATTTCCGATGCGAGGGTGATGTAGCCGTTCTTGGTCGTGACCCAGCGCGCCGGGCGCAGGCCGTTGCGGTCTAGCAGGCAGACCGCATGACGACCTTCGGTCATGACCACGCCCGCAGGGCCGTCCCACGGCTCCATGTGCATGGAGTTGTACTCATAGAACGCCCGCAGGTCCGGGTCCATGGTCTCGACGTTCTGCCACGCAGGCGGAATGATCATGCGCACGCCACGGAACAGGTCGATGCCGCCGGTGACCATCAGCTCAAGCATGTTGTCCATGCTCGATGAGTCAGAACCCACGCGGTTGACCAGCGGGCCCAGTTCGTCCAGGTCCATCAGATCGTTGGTGAACTTGGTGCGCCGCGCCTGTGCCCAGTTGCGGTTGCCGGTAATGGTGTTGATCTCGCCGTTGTGGGCGAGGAAGCGGAACGGCTGCGCCAGCGGCCATTTCGGCAGGGTATTGGTGGAAAAGCGCTGGTGGAACACGCAGATAGCGGTCTGCAGACGCTCGTCGCTCAGGTCCGGGAAGAAGGCCGTGAGGTCGGCCGGCATCATCAGGCCTTTATAAATGATGGTCTTGTGCGAAAAGCTGCAGATGTAGTGATCGGTATCTGCGGCGTTGGACACCGACGAGCGGCGACGCGCACTGAACAGTTTGATGGCGAATTCCTGATCGCTCAGGCCTTCACCGCCAATGAATACTTGCTCGATTTTCGGCAGGCGCTCCAGCGCCAGGCGACCCAGAACGCTGGTATCGATCGGCACCTGACGCCAGCCCACCAGATCCAGGCCTTCGGCGAGGATTTCGCGGTTCATGTTTTCGCGCGCGGCGTCGGCCCTGGCGTCGTCCTGATTGAGGAACACCATGCCCACAGCATATTGGCGGGGCAGATCGACGTTGAAGTGTTGCTTGGCGATCGCACGCAGGAAGCCATCGGGCTTCTGAATCAACAGACCGCAACCGTCGCCGGTCTTGCCGTCGGCGTTGATACCGCCACGGTGGGTCATGCAGGTCAGGGCCTGAACGGCCGTCTGCAACAGGTGATGACTGGGCTCGCCCTGCATATGAGCGATCAGGCCGAAGCCGCAGTTATCCTTGAATTCATCTGGTTGGTACAGACCTGCTTTCATAGACACTTTCTCACCAGGCTGCCTCTATGCGAGGCAAATTTCCTTTTAATTCAACCAATTACCTGTCACGCCGAACGTGCGCCAGCTTCGGACAGGCAAAACGGAGGTCATTGTACACAGCGACACAAGGGCTAACAAATTTAACGACGATTGGCTGATAATCAATGTCGCAATTATGAAAGTTTTAAAACGGGTCGCTGTGCTAGTCAAAGTATTTCTTCGTGAATCTGACTGACGCGACGGGAGACTGTAGGGCGCTTGTAACGCAGACGCCGCAAGGCACGGGCCGATAGGCCGCGCGCGCAGGCGGGTTAAGTCAGGTAGGTCGGCGGCGGCCCGGGTAGGGCCGCTGCGACTTTAACGAGTGGCGCCGAGCTCTTGTTGGACGCTGGCGACAGTACGAGGCCAAGGTTTACCAGCCTGAACCTTGGCTGGCAATACCTTGATGGCTGCCAGGGCGGCAGCACGGTCAGGAAAGTTGCCATACGTCACAACGTACAGCGGCTTGCCCTGCAGGGTTTTCTTGAAATAACGATACTCACCACCCTGCTCTGCAACGTAGGCTTGGGCCGTCGCTTCGGAGCTGGTGCCGAGAATCTGCACCACATAGTGGCCTGGTGCCTGGCTGCTGTACCAGCTACCGCCGGCAGCCGGTTTGGCCGCGGCCGCTGCCGGTTTTTCAGCCGGTTTGGCAGCAGGAGCCGGGGCTGGCTTGGCTGTGGCGACCTGAGTTTGCGCAGGTGCCGGCTTGGCAGCTGGCGCCGGGGTCGGTGCAGGGATGGACGAACGAGGCGTCTGCGCTGCGGCCTGACCTGCCGGAACACCGGCTGGCGGCGCAGTAGTGGTCACGGTCGGCGGCTGGGCAGGCGAACCTGTCGGCACGGCGTCTTCGTCGGAATCACTGGAACCGGCGGCTTCGGCCAGAGGACCGCGCATCACCGGCTGGTTGCCATTCATCGGCAACGGCATCGGCTGGGAATTGCCAGCGAATTCGATGGCCGGGCTGCCGTTGTTGGATTGTTGAGCAGTTGGCTTGCCTTCACCCAGCGGCAGTTGCGCCTGAGCGGAAGCCGGGGCATTGGCGGGTGTACCCGTCTTGTCGCCGCGACCCGGGATCAGCACGGCTGCTGCCACGGCCACTATGACAACGGCACCCAAGGCCAATACGTGTTTTTTCGGCATTTTGAACCCCACACTTGGACGCTTGACCGCGGAACGACTCGCGATCATCGCCTCGATCATTGAATCGCGGGCTACCTGGTTGATTGCGCCAGGCCAGCCATCGGACTGTTCATGAATATCGGTGATCTGGTCGGCGGTGAACAACGCGATTCCCTGCCCTGCACCCTCCAGACGCTGAGCCAGATACTCCCGGGTTTCCTCTTCCGTATAGGGTTGCAGCTCGATGACGTGAAAGCGTTCGCCTTCAACATCGCCCTGCAGGTCGGCACACATCTGATCGAGACGATCGAGCAGCGATGGCTCTCCGAACAGGAATACATGCGGACGCCCTTCAGGCGTTCCCGCAGCAAGACCCAGCAACGCTTCGAGCGCCGAATCGCCAAGTTGTTCCGCATCGTCAACCAGCAAGTAGACTTCCTGGCCGGTCAGCCCGAGTTGCACGACCTGCGACAGGATCGACTGCATTTCAGCCTGCGCGACGCTCAGCGCCTGCGCGACCTGCTGCAGCACGCCCGCGGCATCGCCGGCACCGCGCGCAGAAATCACGACACTTTGCACAGACTGCTTGTTGGTGCTTGCCACCAGCGCCTGGCGCAGCAGGGTCTTGCCGCTGCCCTGAGGCCCGGTTACCGCCAGCAGCAGCTGACTGTAGCGCGCCAGATGATGAAGCTGACCCAGCACAGGCTTGCGTTGGGCAGGAAAGAATTTGAAGCCAGGTACCCGCGCCGCAAAGGGGTCATGACTCAACTGATAATGGCCGAGGAAGGCCTCGTCGGCATGCAAACTAGTCATGGGGTTTCCGTTAACCTCTGAGCTGATCCACCAAGGCGCGATAATCCGCAACCAGGGTGGCCTGTAATACTTCTTTTGGATATTCGTCTGTGATAACCGCTTCGCCCATCCGGCGCAACAGCACCAGACGCAGGCGACCGTCGATGACTTTCTTGTCGATCGCCATGTGTTCGAGGAAATTGTCTTCCGTCATCTCCTGCGGAGGCACGACCGGCAGCCCGGCACGCTGAAACAGGCGAATGCCGCGATCCCGTTCCTGTGTGCTGATCCAGCCCAGGCGCGAGGACATTTCCAGCGCCATGACCGTCCCGGCAGCAACCGCCTCGCCATGCAGCCAGACACCATAGCCCATATGCGTCTCGATGGCGTGCCCGAATGTGTGACCCAGGTTCAATGTCGCACGAACACCGGACTCGCGCTCATCGGCGCCGACCACCAGCGCCTTGGCGGCGCAGGAACGTTCGATGGCTACGGTCAGCGCCGCCTGGTCCAGCCCGCGCAGCGCATCGACGTGCTCTTCGAGCCAGGTCAGGAAGGGCTCGTCGCAGATCAGGCCATATTTGATGACTTCCGCCAGCCCTGCGGACAGCTCACGCTCGGGCAGGGTATCGAGCGAGGTGGTATCGATCAGCACCACACTCGGCTGATAGAAGGCACCCACCATGTTCTTGCCCAGCGGATGGTTGATGCCGGTCTTGCCGCCAACCGACGAATCCACCTGAGACAGCAGTGTGGTCGGGATCTGGATGAAGTTCACGCCGCGCTGATAACAAGCGGCAGCGAACCCGGCCATGTCGCCAATCACCCCGCCACCCAGGGCGATGACCGTGGTGCGACGATCATGACGGGCGGTCAGCAAGCCATCGAAAATGGTCTGCAGGGTTTCCCAGTTCTTGAATGCTTCGCCATCGGGCAGAACAATCGGCAGAACGTTGTAACCGGCCAGGGTTTGCGTCAGGCGCTCCAGGTACAGCGGTGCCACTGTCGTATTGGAGACGATAGCAACCTGACGCCCGACGATATGCGGGGCCAGGAGCTCGGGCTGATCCAGCAGGCCTTCGCCAATATGGATCGGGTAGCTACGCTCACCAAGCTCGACCTTAAGTGTCTGCATGTGTCCCCACATTGATTACCGATTGGACGGTTTGTGCTTCAGCAGGTCATGACGCAAGGCCACGAACCGACGCTGTTTTGCTGGGCGACGAGAATAGCGCATTTTCGCCTGCGCTTTAACGGGGAGGAAGCTCTGCCAGTCGCGCCAGTATCTCGAGAACCACCATTCGGGGTGGCCGCTCATCGGTTTCAATCACGATATCGGCGATTTCCCGATAAAGCGGGTCGCGGATGGCCAGCAGTTCGCTCAGCACACGGGCAGGATCAGCGGTACGCAGCAAAGGACGATTGCGATCACGCGCGGTGCGCCCCACCTGCTGCTCGATCGAGGCGTGCAAGTAAACCACGCGCCCGCCGGCCCGCAGTGCCTGGCGATTTTCGCTGCGCATGACCGCGCCACCGCCGGTCGCCAGAACCACGCCATCGGCGTCGCACAGTTCGGCAATCATGGCCTGCTCGCGATCACGAAAACCCGGTTCGCCTTCCTTGTCGAAGATCCAGGGAATGTTGGCGCCCGTACGCAGCTCGATTTCCTTGTCGGAATCCTTGAACGGCAGTCGCAATTCTTTGGCAAGCAAGCGGCCGATGGTGCTCTTGCCAGCACCCATCGGCCCCACAAGTATTAAATTTCGCACAAAATCAACGACTCACAGAAATCGCCTGGTTGTTCATGATACGCGGAGTCAGAAATACCAACAGCTCGGATTTGGACTCAGATACCACATCGCGCCTGAAAAGCCGGCCAAGATACGGTACATCGCCAAGAAATGGCACTTTATCGACAACTTTACTTTGCGTATTCGAGAACACACCACCGATGACGATGGTCTCGCCGTCGGAAATCAGCACTTTGGCGTTGACCTCGTTCTTCTTGATCGGCGGCACACCCAGCACCGCATTCAGGTAGTCCGGCTCGTCCTTGGTGACCTTCACTTCCATGATGATGCGATTGTCCGGCGTGATCTGCGGCGTCACTTCAAGCGACAGGGAAGCCTCCTTGAAGCTCACGGTGGTCGCACCGCTGGAGCTGGATTCCTGATACGGGATCTCCGTACCCTTGAGGATCTTGGCGGTTTCCTTGTCGGAAGTGACCACCTTGGGCTGGGAGACGATTTCACCGTTGCCGGTTTTCTCCATGGCACTCAGTTCAAGGTCCAGCAACGTGTTGTTGGTCACGAAACCAAGGCCGATACCCGAGGTGGCGCCGGCTGCGCCCAGGTCCACGAACGGCACGTTGGGGGTCAGGTTGCCGCTGGTGTTACCGGCCTCGTCGCCATTATTGTCAAGCCCGTAGGTTGTCCATTTTCTGTTACCGCTGGTGTTCGTAGAGCCGCCCCAGCGAACCCCGAGCTGCTTGTTGTAATCGACGTTGGCCTCGACGATGCGCGCCTCGATCATCACCTGGCGTACCGGGATGTCCAGTTGCGAAACGATACGACGCAGTTCGTCGAGTCGTTCCTGGGTCTGGTAGGCAATGATGTTATTGGTCCGGTCGTCCACCGTGATCGAGCCGCGCTCATCGGCCTTGGACTCGGCACTGGTCACAGACTGGAACAGCTTGGCGATGTCGGCAGCCTTGGCGTAATTGACCTGCAACAGCTCACGGCGCAGGGGCGCCAGCTCGGCG
The DNA here is from genome assembly GCF_017833055.1 of Pseudomonas sp. PvP100. Taxonomy (NCBI): domain Bacteria; kingdom Pseudomonadati; phylum Pseudomonadota; class Gammaproteobacteria; order Pseudomonadales; family Pseudomonadaceae; genus Pseudomonas; species Pseudomonas sp. PvP100. Next base: position 4,984,847 of record NZ_JAFIBO010000001.1, on the reverse strand, counting down.
ATCTGCTTGAGCGACTCCAGCTCCTGACGCTCGCGGGCGGCAATTTCATCGGCTGGCGCAACCAGCAGCACGTTGCCGACCTTGCGTTTGTCCAGGCCCTTGGTTTTCAGCACCAGGTCCAGCGCCTGATCCCACGGCACATTCTGCAGACGCAGAGTGATACCACCCTGGACCGTATCGCTGGCCACCAGATTGAGGTTGGTGAAGTCGGCAATCAGCTGCAGCACCGAACGCACGTCGATGTCCTGGAAGTTCAGCGACAGCTTTTCACCGGTGTACGCCGGTTTGTCAGCGGCGCGGCGGTCGACGTCCTCGTTGGTCAATGGACGCACGCTGATCGTCAGCTTGTTTTCGGTCTGAAACGCCGAGTAGTCGAAGGCGCCCGACGGCTCGATCAGAATGCTGGCCTTGTCACCCGACGCCGAAGCACTGACGAACTGCACCGGCGTGGCGAAGTCCTTGACGTCCAGGCGGACGCGCAGCGGTTCGGGCAGTTGGGTCTTGGCGAAGTCCACGCGGATCTTGCCGCCCTGCTCCTGAATATCCGGGGCAATGCTGGGGTTGCTCAGGTCGATGACCACATTGCCTTCACCCAGCTCGCCACGCTGGAAATCGACATTCCTGATGGCCTTGACGCCAGCGGGGATGAACGGCCTGGCGGATGCCGGCGTGGGCGGCGGCACCGCGACCCGTTGCGCGCCCATCGCAGTGGTCGGCTGGGAGGCTTGCGCGGCGCCGGCACCCTGGCCGATGACCACGAACAGGTTGTTGCCATCGACGCGGGAGCTGTAAGGCGAAAGCGTGGTCAGGTTGATGATCACCCGAGTGCGGTCCTGAGCCTGAACCACAACCACACTGCGCGCATTGCCGCTGCCCAGATCACGACTTTTGGTCGCCAGCTGGCTGGTAACACCCGGCAGATCCAGCGCAATGCGCGCCGGTTGCGACGTGGTGTAACCGCGCGGTGCAGGCACCGGGGCATCGAATGCCAGCTTCAGCTCGATGCGATCGCCCGGCAGGGCGGCGACATCCAGGGTCTTGAGGTTGGCAGCCTGGAGAACCGGCGACAGCATCGCGATGCATAACGACACGCCGATAATCGAGAGAATCCGGGTCATGATCAATTTCCGTTGAGCGCTACTGTGCATACTTGGCCTTGCCCACTTCATGAGCGTTCTTTGAGGGCGATCGTGCGCGGCCTTTCCAGCCACGCCCCCTCTCCATCAGGAACAATTTCGATGACATCAACCTGCGCGTCGCCGATCGACACTACCCGGCCGTTGTTACGCCCAAGGTAGTCGCCCACCTTGACGCGATGAACACCTCCGGCACCGCGCAGCAGGGCAAAGGTCCCTGACTCGTTGCCAATCGTGCCGACCATCTCGAACGACTCGATATTGAAGCCTTCAAGGAACTGCCTGACCCGGTGTTCGTCCGGCGCCACCAGGCGTGAACCCTTCTGCCGGTTGAGCAGGTCGATCTTGACCGGCGGTTGAAACGGACTGCGCAGCGTGGAGGCGTTATAGGTGAACGCCTCATACGGCCGAAACTTGGGGAGCGGCTCGACGTTGCCACTCGGGCGGGCTCTGGCCTGATCCATGAATTCAGACAGATCGGCAAAATCATTGTCATTACCGCAACCGGCGAGCCCTGCCAGAACCACACTGACGCACAGCAATCGCGCCGCCCTCATTTCTTCAGCCCTTCATCGTTGTAGCGGTAGGTCTTGGCCAGAATGCTCATGCGCAATTTGGTTGGCACTTTGGGATCGACCGGCTTGATCTCGAAATCATGCAGCGTGACGATGCGCGGCAGGCTGGCTACGCCGCTGACGAAGGTCGCCAGGTCGTGATAACCCCCGACCACGGTGATCTGTATCGGCAGCTCGATGTAGAACTGCTGGACCGCCTCGGGCAGCAGCTTGATTTCCTCGAACTCGAGCCCGCTTCCCAACCCGGTGCGCGTGATGTCCTCAAGCAGGCCGGGCACTTCGGTGTCGCTGGGCAATTGCCGCAGCAGCGCGCCGAAGGTGTTTTCCATTTCTTCCATCTGCTTCTTGTACGGCTCGAGGTTGGCCGCCTGGAAGGCCTTGTTGGAGAACTGCTCCTTGAGCGTCACCTCGCTGCTCTGGGCACTTTCCAGCTGGGTTTCCAGGTCCTGGATAAAGAAGAAATAGCCCAGTGCGAAAATCGTGACCGCAACCAGCAGCCCGGCAATGGCCTTGACCGCTGCTGGCCATGAGCCCAGGTTGTTCAGGTCCAGTTCGCTCAGATCGACCTTGCGCAGCCCTTCCAGCCATTCGGACATATTCATGGCTTGGCTCCTGCGGCAGGGACAGCGGCAACCGGGGGCTGAGTCTGACGTACGGTCAGCTGAAAGACGTTGGCTTGATCCACAGCACCGGCCGTAGTGGCCTTGACCTCAGTGAGGCTCGGCGCTTCCAGCCAGTCAGAGGCTTCAAGGTTACGCATCAGGTCGGAAACCCGGTTGTTCGACTCGGCAGCGCCACTAATGGCAATCAGCTTGTCGGTCATTTTGACCTGCGAGTAATAAACGCCATCCGGCAGGGTCCGCGCCAGTTGATCGAAGACGCGTCCGGTGATCGGGCGGTTGCCTTGCAGGTCCTGAATGATCTTCATGCGCTCGAGCAACTGTTTGCGACGGGCCTTGAGATCACTGATCTCCTTGATACGGATATCGAGCTGAGCAATCTGCGTCTGCAGAAAGGCATTGCGCGCCATCTGATGCTCGATGCCATTGCTGACGTAACGATCGATCAGAAACAGAATGCCGACTGACACCACCAGCACGCCGACCAGTGCGGTCAGGAAGCGTTTCTTTCGTTCTTCGCGAAGCTCTTCGCGCCACGGTAATAAGTTGATCCGCGCCATCAGTCGAAGCTCCTCAACGCCAGGCCGCACGCGATCATCAGCGCCGGCGCATCACTGGCCAGAGCGCCTGCATTGACCTTGGAGCTCAGTGCCATGTCGGCAAACGGGTTGGCGACCATGGTCGGCGTGCCGATGCGCCGCTGGATCAGATGCTCAAGCCCTGAAATCGAGGCCGTGCCGCCTGCCAGCATGATGTGATCCACTGAGTTGTATTGACCGGCCGCGAAGAAGAACTGCAGGGATCGGGAAACCTGCTGCACCAGCGCTTCCTTGAAGGGCTCGAGCACCTCGCTGACGTAATCGTCGGGCAAGCCGCCCTGCTTCTTGGCAAGCCCGGCTTCCTCCATGGAGAGCCCGTAGCGGCGCTGGATTTCGTCAGTCAACTGGCGCCCACCAAACAGCTGCTCGCGGGTATAGATGATCCGTCCATGATGCAGCACGCTCAGGGTGGTCATGGTGGCGCCGATATCGACCACGGCCACCGTCAGCTCGTCATGGCCATTGCCCAGTTGCGCCGCCAGCAAACCGAACGAACGCTCAAGCGCGTAGGCCTCGACATCGACAACGCGTGCGGTCAGCCCGGCCAGTGCCAGCGCGGCCTCGCGTACTTCGACGTTTTCCTTGCGGCAGGCAGCCAGTAACACCTCGACGCGCTCGGGGTTGCGCACCGAATAGCCCTGCACTTCGAAATCGATGGCGACTTCTTCCAGCGGATAGGGGATGTACTGGTCAGCTTCAAGCTTGAGCTGGTTTTCCATGTCATCGTCGGAAAGCCCGGCGTCCATCTCGATGGTCTTGGTGATCACCGCCGAACCGGCCACGGCAACCGCCACGATCTTGACGCTGGTCTTGGCCTTGACGAGCACGCGTGACAACGCCTGCCCGACCCCTTCGAGTTCGGCAATGTTCTTTTCGACGACCGCGTTGGCCGGCAATGGCTCTACTGCGTAAGACTCGACCTTGTAACGGGTGCCGGAACGACTCAATTCCAGGAGTTTTACCGAGGTGGAGCTAATATCGATCCCTAGAAGGGTGTTGGCCTTCTTACTGAAGAGTTCGAACACAACCTGATTCCTATGAGTTTCCGTCACTTACGGAGTTATTTCGGGCCAACGTCACTGTCGACAGCCTTGACAGTAGCGCAAATCACGCTTGGGGACGAAAAATGCTTATAATGCCCAGCGTTTTTTTCATTTAACAAAGCTTCAAGGCATGTTCATTTGTAAATGCCTGCGCTTAACCCATTATTTTTTCTGGAAATCCAAAAGCCTTGATACGCCTGCTGAAGTTTTTCTGGTGGTCCCTCGTCGCGGTATTCTGCTCGCTGTTGCTTGGCCTGAGCGGCGCGTTTCTTTACCTGAGCCCGACCCTGCCATCCGTTGATGCGCTGCGAAGCATTCAACTGCAAATCCCCCTGCGCGTGTTCACCAGCGACGGCAAGCTGATTGCCGAGTTCGGTGAAATGCGCCGCACGCCGATTCGCTTCGCGGAAATCCCGCCCAATTTCATCAACGCACTGCTGTCGGCCGAAGACGACAACTTCGCCAACCACTATGGCGTCGACCCGGGCAGCCTGATGCGCGCCGCCACTCAGTTGGTCAAGAGCGGCCATATTCAGTCAGGCGGCAGTACCATCACCATGCAGGTCGCGAAAAACTTCTTCCTGACCAGCGAGCGCAGCTTTTCGCGCAAAACCACCGAGATTCTGTTGGCCTTGCAAATCGAGCGCCAACTTACCAAGGACGAGATTCTCGAGCTGTACGTCAACAAGATTTATCTGGGTAACCGCGCCTACGGGATCGAGGCGGCGGCGCAAGTCTACTATGGCAAATCGATTCGCGATGTAAGCCTTGCGCAAATGGCCATGATTGCCGGTCTGCCCAAGGCCCCGTCACGTTTCAACCCGTTGGCCAACCCGACCCGCGCCAAGGAACGTCGCGACTGGATCCTCGGCCGCATGTATCGCTTGGGCAAGATCGACCAGACCGCTTACCAGGCCGCTTTGAGTGAGCCGCTCAACGCCAGCTATCACGTGCCGACACCGGAAGTGAATGCGCCGTACATCGCTGAGATGGCGCGGGCAGAAATGGTCGGCCGTTATGGCAGCGAGGCCTATACAGAAGGCTTCCGCGTCACCACGACGGTACCTAGTGACCTTCAGGAACACGCCAACAAGTCCATCCAGCAGGGCTTGATCGATTACGACCAGCGCCACGGTTACCGTGGTCCGGAAAGCCGCTTCCCGGGCATGACCCGAGTCAACTGGGTACAGGAACTGACCAAACAGCGCACGATCAACGGCCTTGAGCCCGGCATCGTGACGCAGGTCGACAAGACCGGTCTGCGTGTTCTGACCCACAACGGCGAGAAGGAAGAAACCGTCGACTGGGCCACTATGAAGTGGGCACGGCCTTACCTGAATACCAACAGCCTGGGCGCCAATCCGAAGCAGCCGGGTGATGTTGCAAAGGTTGGCGACCTCGTCCGTCTGCTGCGCCAGGACGATGGCTCGCTGAAATTTAGTCAAATTCCCGTCGCGCAAAGCGCGCTGGTATCGCTTGATCCGCAGAACGGTGCCATTCGCTCGCTGGTCGGCGGCTTCGCGTTCGAGCAGAGCAACTACAACCGCGCCATGCAGGCCAAACGCCAACCGGGCTCGAGCTTCAAGCCGTTCATCTATAGTGCCGCACTCGATAACGGTTACACCGCTTCCAGCCTGGTGAACGACGCGCCTATCGTGTTCGTCGACGAATATCTGGACAAGGTATGGCGTCCGAAAAATGACACCAACACCTTCCTTGGGCCGATCCGCCTGCGCGAGGCGCTGTACAAGTCTCGCAACCTGGTATCGATCCGCCTGCTCCAGGCCCTCGGCATCGACAGCACCATCGACTACATCACCCGCTTCGGCTTCTCCAAGCAGGACTTGCCGCGCAACCTGTCGCTGGCACTGGGTACGGCGACGTTGACCCCGATGGAAATCGCCACCGGCTGGGCGACCTTCGCCAACGGTGGTTACAAGGTCAGCCCTTATCTGATCCAGACCATCGAGAACCGTGACGGTCAGACCCTGTTCGTCGCCAACCCGCCAAGCGTTCCGGTCAACGATGTGAACACAGCGCCCAATACGTCGACGTTTGCCGTGCATGACAGCCCGAGCGTCGTTGCGGGTCCACCGGGCGCACCCGCCCAGCCGCAAGCGCCTGCCGTTGCCGAGCGCATTGTCGATGGCCGCACCACGTACATTTTGAACAGCATGCTGCAGGACGTGATCAAGCGCGGCACCGGGCGCCGCGCGCTGTCCATGAACAGACCGGACATCGCGGGCAAGACCGGTACCACCAACGATTCCAAGGATGCGTGGTTCTCGGGCTACAACGCGGATTACGTGACGACGGTGTGGAGTGGTTTCGATCAGCCTGAAAGCCTTGGCCGTCACGAATTCGGGGGGACGGTCTCGCTGCCGATCTGGATGGACTACATGAGCGCCGCGCTCAAGGACAAGCCACCGCATCAGCAGGCCGAACCGCCAGGCATTCTCAGCCTGCGCGTCGACCCATTGAGTGGCCGCGCCGCCACGCCAAGCACGCCGAACGCATTCTTCGAGTTGTTCAAAAGCGAAGACACACCGCCAAGCGTCAACGAACTGGGCGGCAGCAGCGCACCGGGCAGCCCGTTGCCGGCAGATGAGTCCGCGCCGATCGATTTGTTCTGATAGCACAGACTTAATGGATCAGTAGATTTTCAGCGGCTGCATAGGCCTCTTCGTGAGCAAGCTCACTCCCACGGATTCGGGGATGATCCGGGCTATGTGGGAGCGAGCTTGCTCGCGAAGAGGCCAGTTCAATCCCTGAAAATGCCCCACAAGAGCAGGGTATCCAAGGCATAAAAAAACCCCTGCATCGCTGCAGGGGTTTTTTATTGGGTCAGGGATCAACCCTTGAACACGTCGTCCACGCTGGTCAGCGGGTAGTGCTTCGGATACGGCAGGGTGGCAACACCGGTCTCGATGGCGGCCTTGGCCACTGCATCGGAGATCAGGCCCAGCAGGCGGGTATCCATTGGCTTCGGAATGATGTACTCACGACCGAATTCCAGTTTGATACCGCCGTAGGCGTCGCTGACTTCCTGAGGCACAGGCAGCTTGGCCAGTTCGCGCAGGGCGTTGGCCGCGGCGATTTTCATTTCTTCGTTGATGCGCTTGGCGCGAACGTCCAGAGCACCACGGAAAATGAACGGGAAGCCGAGCACGTTGTTGACCTGGTTCGGGTAGTCCGAACGACCAGTGGCCATGATCACGTCGCTGCGGGTGGCGTGAGCCAGTTCCGGGGAGATTTCCGGATCAGGGTTCGAGCAGGCGAACACGATCGGATCCTTGGCCATCAGCTTGAGGTTTTCAGCGCTCAGCAGGTTAGGACCGGACAGGCCTACAAATACGTCAGCGCCATCCAGCGCGTCAGTCAGCGAGCGCTTCTCGGTCGCGTGAGCGAATGCAGCCTTGTACTGGTTCAGGTCGGTACGGCCGGAGTGGACAACGCCGGTACGGTCGACCATGAAGATGTTTTCGATCTTCGCGCCCATGCTCACCAGCAGCTTCATGCAGGAGATGGCCGCAGCGCCAGCGCCCAGGCAGACGATCTTCGCTGAATCGAGGGTCTTGCCGACGATTTCCAGTGCGTTGATCATGCCGGCCGCCGTCACGATAGCGGTGCCGTGCTGGTCATCGTGGAAAACCGGGATGTCGCACTGTTCGATCAGCGCCTTCTCGATTTCAAAGCACTCAGGCGCCTTGATGTCTTCCAGGTTGATGCCACCGAAGGTGATGGAAATACGCTTGACGGTGTCGATGAACGCCTGCGGGCTTTCGGAATCGACTTCGATATCGAAAACGTCGATACCGGCGAAGCGCTTGAACAGAACCCCTTTACCTTCCATAACCGGCTTGGAAGCCAATGGCCCCAGATCGCCGAGGCCGAGAATCGCGGTACCATCGGAAATAACTGCTACCAGATTGCCTTTGCCGGTGTACTTGTAAGCCAGCTCGGGGTCACGGGCAATTTCACGCACGGGTTCAGCAACGCCAGGGCTGTAGGCCAGAGCCAGGTCACGAGCGGTTGCAGTCGGCTTGGTGAGTTCGACGCTCAGCTTCCCCGGACGAGGATTGGCATGGTATTCGAGCGCGGCAGTTTTCAGATCTGACATGTATTGGATTCCGCTTTTTTTACTGTGGGACAGACGGACCGCCGAGGATACGCAAGATGCATAGTCCTAACAAGACTGACCAGTCACTGCTGTCAATAGGCTCGGGCTTAGACTTTACGCTTAGAGGGCTGAAACGTGAACACTCGGTCACGCTCGTCAGATCACTGGTTTGAAGGGCGCTTCTAACGGCGTGAAAGGTCCAGCATTGCGGGATGAGTCAGTGACAGCTGCCAGCGGGACTGCCCTTTTTTCAGGCCCCCACGCCGGGAGCGATCGACCACCCAGCCACGCGCTTCGACCTGCCGTCCTTCGAAGCGCTTGAGCATCGCCGTATCGAAGGCACTCAGGTGGGCAGGCGCGATACGCAGGACCAGCGAGCCCTGCAACTCGATCCAGATGCCGCCGCGGTTGCGCTGCACACGCTTGACCTGACCGGACACAATCGCGAAACCGCTTTTGCTCAGTCGGGCCGAGGACTGCACCGGCGAATGGCGCCACACACCCAGCCGCGCCTGACGTGCCTGACGCTCCGCGACCTGCTGGCAATCGACCAGAGTCACATTAGGCGCAACGGCCACCAGGTAACCCAGCCCTTCGCTGAGCAACTGCGCCTCAAGGTTGGCGCCTCTACGGTCATAGACGTTGGCCAGCGTGCGGCCGTAATGATCCTTGCCCTGCAGGCCGATACGCAGCCTGACCTTGCCGCCGCTTTCATTGACCAGCGTCTGCAAGCGCTTTTTCGCCGCCTCGGCAAACGGTTCGGCCGACCGGCCTTTCCTGCCGGTTTCAGGCGTATTGAGCCCGATCATCCGCACATTGCGGCCATCGGTCAGCTTCAGGGTATCGCCGTCGACCACACGCTGTACCTGCGCGACCGGCAACGAGGCAGGTGCCGGGCAGAAGGCCTGCGCGCCGGACACCCAAATCGCGGGCATAAAAAAGACGCCCACAAGGAGCGCCTTTTCAAGCAGCCTGGAGATGCCCATCGGGCAGCCAGTCTTACTTCGCTTTGGTAGCGCCGAACGCACCGAAACGGGATTTGAACTTGTCGACACGGCCGCCAACGTCAAGCGTCTTCTGCTTGCCGGTGTAGAACGGGTGGCACTCGTTGCACACGTCCAGGCTCAGAGGAGCGGCCAGGGTGGAACGGGTCTTGATGACATTGCCGCAGCTGCAGGTAGCGTCAATGGCTTCGTAAACTGGATGGATATCAGCTTTCATCGGTACTTCCTCGGTCTAACGCGCCGCCACTCAACACTATTGTTGAATACCGCACGGAAATAGGCTGCGGATAGTACCAGACAATCGCAACGACGCAAGCGAACCTTCACACCGGTCGTCTGCTAAGATCGCGCCTCCGTCATCACTTATCACCACAGGGAAACACCGCGTGCCCGACGCCATCCTGCGCCTTGCCCTGCCCTCGCCGCTTCGCCGCCTGTTCGACTACCGCGCCCCAGCGGGCGTGTCGCGCAGCGCCTTGCAGCCGGGCATGCGTCTGCGAGTGCCGTTCGGACGCCGGGAAATGATCGGCATTCTGGTAGAAGTGGTCGATCACAGCGAAGTGCCCGCCGACAAGCTCAAGCCGGCGATCGCCCTGCTCGACAGCGAAGCGCCGCTGCCACCTGCGCTGTTCAAGCTGTGCCTGTGGACCTCGCAGTACTACCAGCACAGCCTCGGAGACACACTGAGCTGGGCCTTGCCGGTGCTGTTGCGTCAGGGCGAACTGGCCGAAAGTCGCCAGGAACGCTTCTGGCACGTGGCCCCGGGCGCCAGCGTCGACGATCCGCGCATCGCCCGCGCGCCCAAGCAGCGCGAGGCCCTGACCACTCTTGCCCAGCACCCGCACGGGGTGGCGCATCAACTGCTCAGCAAGCTGATGCTTAACAAGGACAGCCTCAACCTGTTGCTGGCCAAGGAGCTGGTGTACGTCGAGGTCCGCAGCCATGCGCCCAGCGCACGCCATGAACACTGGCTGGCCCAGCCTGAATTGCCGCTCAACACCGAACAACGCGCCGCTTACGAAGCGATCCGCGCCGGGTTCGACAGCTTTCATGCGTTTCTGCTGGCCGGCGTCACCGGCAGCGGCAAGACTGAAGTCTATCTGCAACTGATCCGCGAAACCCTCGAAGCCGGCAAGCAGGCGCTGGTGCTGATCCCGGAAATCAACCTCGGCCCGCAGACCCTGGCGCGCTTCGAGCAACGCTTCAATGCGCGCATTGCGCTGGTCCACTCGGCGGTCAACGACCGCGAACGGCTGGATGCCTGGCTGGCAGCTCGCGATGGCGAGGCGGACATCATCATCGGCACGCGTTCGGCGCTGTTCACGCCGATGAAAAACCCCGGCCTGATCATCATCGACGAAGAACACGACGGCTCCTATAAACAGCAGGAAGGTCTGCGCTATCACGCCCGCGATCTGGCCTTGGTGCGGGCGCGTCAGGAAAACATTCCGATTGTCCTTGGCTCGGCCACACCGTCTTTGGAAAGCCTGCACAACGCTTACACCGGCCGCTACGGCCTGCTGCGCCTGAATGAGCGCGCGGGCGGCGCACAGCAGCCGCGTTTCATGCGCCTGGACGTCAAGAGCCGACCGCTGGACAGCGGCATCTCCGGGCCCATGCAGCAGGCCATCGGCCAGACGCTCGCGGCAGGCCAGCAGGTCTTGGTATTCCTCAACCGTCGCGGCTTTGCGCCAACCTTGCTGTGCCACGACTGCGGCTGGATGTCCGGCTGCCAACGCTGCGATGCACGCATGACCGTGCACCAGCGCTCGGGCGAGCTGCGCTGCCATCACTGCGGGTATGTCGAACGCGTACCGCGTCAGTGCCCATCGTGTGGCAAAGTGGATTTGCGCCCGGTAGGCGCGGGAACAGAGCGCGCCGAAGAGCGCCTGGCGATTCTGTTTCCGGACTACCCCGTACTGCGTGTCGACCGCGACAGCACGTCGCGCAAGGACGCCATGAACCAGCTGTTCACGACGATCCAGCGCGGTCAGCCATGCATTCTGGTCGGCACGCAAATGCTAGCCAAGGGCCATCACTTTCCCCGGGTCACGCTGGTCTCGATTCTGGACGCCGACGGCGGGCTGTTTTCCGGCGACTTCCGCGCCAGCGAGCGCATGGCGCAATTAATCGTGCAGGTGGCAGGTCGTGCCGGGCGCGCCGAAGAGCCTGGCAAGGTGATCATCCAGACCCACCTGGCCGACCACCCACTGCTGATCCAGCTGACCGAGCAGGGTTATTTCGCCTTTGCCGAACAGGCCTTGAGCGAGCGCCGTTCGGCGGGGCTACCACCGTTTTCACACCTCGCCCTGCTGCGCGCTGAAGCGCACAAGCCGGGACAGGCCGAGGCCTTTCTCGATCAGGCCTGCAGCGATGCGGAGCAACTGGTTGCGCAGATGGCGCTGGGCGGCATCGAGCTGCTGGGCCCGGTTCCGGCACCGATGGAACGCCGCGCCGGGCGTTATCGTGCGCAACTGCTGGTGCAGTCCAGCGCCCGCGCACCCTTGCATAAATTGCTTGCCACCTGGCTGCTCGCGCTGGAGCAAATGCCCAGCGGTCGGCAGGTCAGATGGTCGCTGGATGTGGATCCTGTGGATCTTTATTAAGTCACGCCGTTGGCAAGCAGGCTTGAGCAACGGATAATGCGGAGTTTTTCCACCCGCGCATCGAAGCGCCACCGCGCTTGCGGTCGAAGAGAGCACCATGAAAGACACGATTCGCCAGCTGATTCAACAAGCCCTGACCCGTCTCGTCACCGAGGGCGTCTTGCCAGAAGGGCTGACGCCGGCGATCCAGGTGGAAAACGCCCGCGACAAGACGCACGGCGACTTCGCCAGCAATATCGCGATGATGCTCGCCAAGCCTGCCGGCATGAAACCGCGCGATCTGGCTGAAAAGCTGATCGCCGCGCTGCCGGCCGACGAGCAGGTCAGCAAGGTCGAAATTGCCGGCCCGGGCTTCCTGAACTTCTTCCAGAACACTGCCGCGCTGGCCGCACGCCTCGACGCTGCACTGGCCGACGCGCACCTCTCGGTGCGCAAGGCGGGCGCTGCACAGCGCGTGGTCGTCGATCTGTCGGCACCGAACCTGGCCAAGGAAATGCACGTTGGCCATTTGCGCTCGACCATTATTGGCGACGGCGTGGCGAACGTCCTGACGTTTCTCGGCGACACGGTCATTCGTCAGAACCACGTGGGCGACTGGGGTACCCAGTTCGGCATGCTGCTGGCCTATCTGCAGGAAAAGCCGGCGACCAGCGACGAGCTGTCCGACCTGGAAAACTTCTACCGCGCCGCCAAGCAGCGCTTTGACGAGTCCGAAGAGTTCGCCGAGCGTGCTCGTGGTCTGGTGGTCAAGCTGCAGGCCGGCGATGCCGAGTGCATGGCGCTGTGGACGCGCTTCAAGGACATCTCGCTGTCGCACTGCCAGGAAACCTACGAGCGCCTCAACGTCAAGCTGACCCCGGCCGACGTGATGGGCGAAAGCGCCTATAACGATGACCTGGCCAATGTGGTCAACGACCTGAAAGCCTCGGGCCTGCTGGTCGAGAGTAATGGCGCAAAATGCGTGTTCCTCGAAGAATTCCGCACCGCCGATGACACGCCGTTGCCGGTCATCGTGCAGAAGGCCGGTGGCGGTTATCTGTATGCCACCACAGACCTGGCAGCGATCCGCTATCGCAGCAAGGTGCTCAAGGCCGACCGCGTGCTGTATTTCGTCGACCAGCGTCAGGCCCTGCACTTCCAGCAGGTGTTCGAAGTGGCGCGCCGCGCAGGTTTCGTGCATGACGGCATGCAACTGGAACACATGGGCTTCGGAACCATGAACGGCGCCGATGGCCGCCCGTTCAAGACCCGCGATGGCGGCACGGTCAAGCTCATCGACCTGCTCGATGAAGCCGAAGAGCGTGCCTACACCCTGGTCAAGGAAAAGAACCCGGAAGTCGCCGAAGCGGAATTGCGCAGCATCGCCAAGGCCGTGGGCATCAGTGCGGTGAAATACGCCGACCTGTCCAAGCACCGCGCCAGCGATTACAGCTTCAACTTCGATCAGATGCTCAGTTTCGAAGGCAACACCGCGCCCTATCTGCTGTACGCCTACACCCGTGTGGCCGGCGTATTCCGCAAGCTGGGCAGCGCGTTTGACGCCAGCAAGGGCCAGATTGTCCTCGCCGCGCCGCAGGAACAGGAACTGGCCGCACGTCTGGCGCAGTTCACCGAAACACTGAACAACGTCGCAGAAAAAGGCACGCCGCACGTACTTTGTGCTTACCTGTATGACCTTGCGGGTCTGTTTTCGAGCTTTTACGAAAACTGCCCGATCCTTGGTGCGGAAAACCCCGATCAGCAACAGAGCCGTCTGCGGCTGGCTGCACTGACCGGCCGCACCCTCAAGCAAGGCCTGGACCTGTTGGGTCTGGAAACTCTGGAGCGTATGTAAGTTGGCAGTTGCGAAGAAGAAACCGGCACCCAAGCGGGGCGCCAGCCGTTATCAGGCACCCGCGAAGAAGCCTATTCCAGGATGGTTGTGGCTGGCGATTGGCTTGACCGTGGGCGCGTTCGTGGTCTTTTTGATGAAGCTCGAACCCGGTGGTGATGACGTCAAGCGGGTCAGGGCAGACGCCAAGGCTGCAAAGATCGCCGAAGCGAACAAGACACCGCCAAGCCCTACGGCGCCGGTCAAACCCAAGTACGACTTCTACACATTGCTGCCGGAGTCGGAAGTGATCGTGCCGAACGAAGCCGTGCCGGAGAAGACCCCGCCGCCCGTGGCACCGACAGCACCGGTCTCGCCGGAACAGGCAGCCAAGATCGACACGGCACGCGCCCAGGCAGCCCTCAGCGGCCTGACGCCTCCGCCAGCGCCCGCAGTTGCGACGACCAAGCCGGCAGCGGTGACGACGTTCTTCCTGCAGGCGGGCTCGTTCCGCAAACAGGCTGACGCCGAGAAAGTCCGCGCGCAAATCATCCTGCTGGGCCAGACCTCTACCGTCGAGTCGGGCACCGTCAAGGATGAAACCTGGTACCGCGTACTGGTCGGCCCGTTCAGCAACCGCGAACAGCTGACCACCGCGCAGAAACAACTGGCAAGCGGCGGATTTAGTAACCTGTTGTTGCAACAGCGTCAGAGCCGCTAGCCAAAGCGCCGCTGTTTCCGTGCTCATCGCGTGTTTTCGATGAGCACGGAGAACGGAGCTTCTGCCCGAAGGGCGTAGGAGCGGACTTGTCCGCGATCTGCCGGGAACCGGCAGCAAAACCAGCCGCATCGGTGTATCAGACCCAGCCGAGGCAGCCTGTTTGGGGGCCGCTTCGCAGCCCATCGCGGACAAGTCCGCTCCTACGCCCGTTGGGCAGAATCAAAACGGCCTTCTGTCCGCTACAAAAACCGGGAGATCGCGGACAAACGAAGCGTCGCCCGGTCCGCTTAAAGAGTTGGGACAAGAATCATACGGTCATTCCCCCCGATTCATCCCCAAGGTTGAAATACTCACCCACACCCCCATATGAGTTTGCATCAGGGCATTTTCGCCCCGCAGTGTGGAGACTCTCCCTTGACCACCATCGTTTCAGTGCGCCGCCACGGTAAAGTCGTCATGGCTGGCGACGGCCAGGTTTCTCTGGGCAACACCGTCATGAAAGGCAACGCCAAAAAGGTACGCCGCCTGTATCACGGTGAAGTGATCGCCGGATTCGCTGGCGCGACCGCCGATGCATTCACGCTGTTCGAACGCTTCGAGGCCCAACTGGAAAAACACCAGGGGCATCTGGTTCGTGCAGCCGTCGAACTGGCCAAGGACTGGCGCACCGATCGCTCGCTGAGCCGTCTCGAAGCCATGCTGGCCGTCGCCAACAAGGACGCCTCGCTGATCATCACCGGCAACGGTGACGTGGTCGAGCCCGAGGACGGCCTGATCGCCATGGGCTCCGGCGGCGCATTCGCTCAGGCCGCAGCACGCGCCCTGCTGCTCAAGACCGACCTGTCGGCCCGCGAAATTGCCGAGACTTCCCTGCATATCGCCGGCGACATTTGCGTGTTCACCAACCACAACATCACCATTGAGGAGCAGGACCTCGCTGGCTAAGCCGCTGCCGGGCCGCACACCCTGCGGCCCCATCGACTTGCCCGCAACAGAGGACCGTGAATAACCATGTCAATGACTCCCCGCGAAATCGTCCATGAACTCAATCGCCATATCATCGGCCAGGACGATGCCAAGCGCGCCGTGGCCATTGCCCTGCGCAATCGCTGGCGCCGCATGCAGTTGCCTGAAGAACTGCGTGTCGAAGTAACCCCCAAGAACATTCTGATGATCGGCCCGACCGGTGTCGGCAAGACCGAAATCGCCCGTCGTCTGGCCAAGCTCGCCAACGCACCGTTCATTAAGGTCGAAGCCACCAAATTCACCGAAGTGGGTTATGTAGGTCGCGATGTAGAGTCGATCATCCGTGATCTGGCTGATGCCGCGATCAAGCTGCTGCGTGAACAGGAAATCGTCAAGGTGCGTCATCGTGCCGAAGATGCCGCCGAAGAGCGCATCCTCGATGCCCTGTTGCCACCGGCTCGGGTCGGCTTCAACGAAGATCCGGCGCAGAGCAGCGATTCCAATACCCGTCAGCTGTTCCGCAAGCGCCTGCGCGAAGGCCAGCTGGATGACAAGGAAATCGAGATCGAGATCAACGAAGCGGTTGGTGTCGATATCTCTGCGCCGCCTGGCATGGAAGAGATGACCAATCAGTTGCAGAGCCTGTTTGCCAATATGGGCAAGGGCAAGACCAAGAGCCGCAAGCTCAAGGTCAAGGAAGCGCTCAAGCTGGTACGCGAAGAAGAAGCGGGCCGTCTGGTCAATGAAGAAGAGCTGAAAGCCAAGGCGCTGGAAGCGGTCGAGCAACATGGCATCGTGTTCATCGACGAGATCGACAAAGTTGCCAAACGCGGTAATTCGGGCGGTGTCGACGTATCCCGTGAAGGCGTGCAGCGCGACCTGCTGCCGCTGATCGAAGGTTGCACGGTGAATACCAAACTGGGCATGGTCAAGACCGACCACATCCTGTTTATCGCCTCGGGTGCGTTCCATTTGAGCAAACCCAGCGATCTGGTCCCCGAGCTGCAAGGCCGTCTGCCGATCCGCGTTGAACTCAAGGCGCTGTCGCCCCAAGACTTCGAGCGCATCCTCAGCGAGCCGCATGCGTCGTTGACCGAACAGTACCGCGAGCTGCTCAAGACCGAAGGCCTGAAGATCGAGTTCAAGCCTGAAGGCATCAAGCGCCTGGCCGAGATTGCCTGGCAGGTCAACGAGAAGACCGAGAACATCGGTGCCCGCCGCCTGCACACGCTGCTTGAGCGCCTGCTTGAGGAAGTCTCGTTCAGCGCCGGTGACCTGGCCATCAGCCCTGACGCAGCGCCGATCGAGATCGACGCGGAATACGTCAACAGCCACCTCGGTGATCTGGCAGAAAACGAAGACCTGTCGCGTTATATTCTCTGAAGCTGCAAGCTATTAGCTGCAAGCTGCAAGCTGCAAGCTGCAAGCGGTTGTTCACGCTTGCAGCTTTTTTGCTTCTGCTTGAAGCTTGCAGCTTAAAACTTGAGGCTGTTCTTAATGCTCCCAACCGCCATCCAACTGCATAAAGCCTCCAAAACCCTGACGCTGAAATACGCGCCGGATGAGGAATACCATTTGCCCGCCGAATTTCTGCGGGTGCATTCCCCTTCTGCCGAGGTTCAGGGCCACGGCCGGCCGATCCTGCAATTCGGCAAACTGGGAGTCGGCCTGACCAAGGTCGAGCCCGCCGGGCAATATGCGCTGAAACTGACCTTCGATGACGGCCATGACAGCGGCCTGTTTACTTGGGAATACCTGTACGAACTGGCCACACGCCAGGCGTCGCTGTGGGAAGACTACTTGCAGGAACTCGAAAAAGCCGGCAAGTCCCGCGACCCTTCCGAACACGTCATCAAACTGATGCTCTGAACCGCCTCGCAGGTGTCCGCAAGAACACCATCGTACCGATGCTGGAGCGTGAGGAACGATAGGTGCCCGTAAGAACACCATCGTGCCCATGCTCCGCGTGGGTATGCCGTTCGGGACGCTCTGCGTCCGGTCTGGTTTGTTGCAGCCGGGTATCAGGACTGAATAGCGGGTTTTTCCGATGCGGCCGGCGTAGAGGGCTTGGTAGCAGGTTTGGCCGCCGGCTTTCTTGCCGCTGGCTTTTTTGCTGCTGCAGGTTTGGTCGGGGTGCTGGTTTTGCCGGTGCTCGCAGCGGCAGGCTTGTTGGCAGCCTCGACGGGCCTGGCCGCTGCTTTCTTGACGGCTGGCCTGGCCGCTACGCTCTTGTCCGCCGCTTTGGCGACAGGCTTGGCCGCAGCCTTGTCCACAGGTTTCGCCGCGCTTTTCGCCGCTGTAGGTTTGGCCGCCAACGTGCGTGAGGCAGCCGGTTTGGCTTTCGCGTCCACCAATAGCTCGATCTGCCGGGTCAGCTGGTCGACCTTGCTGTGCAGCGCCTGTACTTCACTGCGGCTCGGCACACCCAGACGCGAAATCGCGCCGTTCAGGCGCTTGTCGAAAGCCTCTTCCAGCTCGTTCCACTTGCCAACCGCGAGGTCTTTCACGTCGTCCACGCGGGACTTGGCCGACTTGCTGGTGTTCTTGACGTCATCGAGCTGTTTCTGCGCTTCGACCTTGGTCAGTTTCTCGGCCTTCTCGCCGTCCTTCACCAGGGTATCGAACAGCTTGCTGCCATCATCGCTGATCTTGGAATACGCGCCCAAACCAGCCAGCCAGATCTGACGAGAGTACTTCTCAACCTCGCCCATCCAGGAGCTGCCATCTTTGTCGGTTTTTTTCTTGCCAGCCATCCTGTTCTCCTTATCGTCCAGACTTGGAACGCCCGAGTCGTTTCGGCACGCAGCGTTCGAGCTTTTATCGGCCCGACACGCTCAAGCAATGCCCTCAGCTCATCGAGCCAGGCAAAGAGCGTGTCTACATCATGTTTAGACGGGATACCGACCCGGTTCAAGGCCTTTGCGACTCGAAGGTCGAAAGCACGCTCGATTCTGTCGATTTGCGCTCATAAAAGAGCGCATGAACACACGGAGGGCGAAGAAAAATCAGCAGGTCTGCATACGGCGTTCAGGCAGCGAGCGCCTTGTCCAGAACGCGCTCGACTTCTGTCTTGATCGAACCGCTCATGGCCGACAGGATAAAGTTCAGCTCGATGTTGACGCGGATCAAAGCCTCTTCGACCTCGACCTCGCCCTTGGCGCCCTTGCCCTCCAGTTTTACGGTATCGCCAGCCCATTCGTGAGCCAGTCCGTATCGGGTGGAAAGCTTCTCGACCAGTTGCTCGGCCTTTTCGCGAGCCTTCTCGAGGCCCAGGGCGTGCGGGCGTTCAACGGTTATCTTGGCCATCGGAGGCTTCCTTGATCGTCATATGAAATGCGGCGCAACTATATACACCCGCCCGCATCCAAGAAAGCGTTGCAGGTGAGCCTTGTCAAGACAAAGCCGGCCTTGGCGATTAGAATGACCCGCACTCTATTCCGGTGAAGCGATATGAACGATCAGCGCAAAGGCAGCGATGCCGAACCTACGACTCACTTCGGTTACAAAAATGTACCGGAAAGCCAGAAGGCAGAAAAAGTCGCTGAGGTTTTCCATTCGGTGGCGGCCAAGTACGACCTGATGAACGACCTGCTGTCCGGCGGCATGCATCGCCTGTGGAAGCGTTTCGCGATCGAGCTGTCCGGCGTCCGCACCGGTAACCGCGTGCTGGACATTGCTGGCGGCACGGGCGACCTGACCCGCAAATTCTCTAACCTGGTCGGCCCGACCGGCCAGGTGGTCCTGGCTGACATCAACGCTTCCATGCTCAAGGTCGGCCGTGATCGCCTGCTGGACCTGGGTGTGGCGGGCAACGTCGAGTTCGTCCAGGCAGACGCCGAAAAACTGCCATTCCCGGACAATCATTTCGACTGCGTGACCATCGCATTCGGCCTGCGCAACGTGACGCACAAGGAAGACGCGCTGCGTTCCATGCTGCGCGTGCTCAAGCCGGGTGGTCGTCTGCTGGTGCTGGAGTTCTCCAAGCCGACCAACAAGCTGATGTCCAAGGCCTACGACGCCTACTCGTTCGCGTTCATGCCGTTGATGGGCAAGCTGGTCACCAATGACTCGGAAAGCTACCGTTATCTGGCCGAATCGATCCGCATGCACCCCAACCAGGAAACCCTCAAGTCGATGATGGTAGAAGCCGGTTTTGACCGCGTGACCTATCACAACATGACTGCCGGCGTCGTTGCCCTGCATCGCGGTATCAAACCCTGATGTTGCTCCGGGGGCTGCTCGCCAGTATCGAGCACGGCATCAATCGGGTGCTGCGCCTGGACAGCACCGCGCTGCCACGCATGGCGCGTCTGTCCGGGCGAGTCATTGCGGTGGACTGTCGCGATCCGTCCCTGAAGCTGTTCATCCTGCCCAGCGACGAAGGCTTGCTGCTCGCCGCTGACTGGGCAGCCGAGGCTGACTGCACCCTGCGCGCGCCGGCTTCCAGCCTGGTGCGCCTGGCCCTGAGCAAGGACAAGACCGCTGTGCTGCACGGCCCGGACGTCGAACTCGACGGTGACAGCGGCGCGCTGCTGGAACTGGTCGGCATTCTTCAGGACCTGGAACTGGACTGGGAGCACGAGCTGTCCAACTGGATCGGCCCGGTGGCCAGCCAGTTGTTCAGCAGTCACCTGCGCAACAGTGGGCGCTGGACACGGGAAAGCTTCAACAGCCTCAGCCAGAACATTGCCGACTACCTCAGCGAAGAATCGCGCACCCTTGTAGGCAAACACGAAGCCGAAGCACGATTCGCCGAACTCGATCAGATCAAGCTCGATCTGGAACGCCTCGAGGCGCGCTTTGCCCGCCTTGCCCACTCCCTCAATACCAGCGATAACGCATGAAGCTGCTTGCCGTCCGCCGTCTGTTTCGCATTCAACGTGTCGTTATCCGCTATCGCCTTGATGACCTGTTGTTCGCCCTGCCCCTGCCGTGGTGGATGCTCGCGCTGCGTTTCGTGCTGCCCTGGCGCTGGCTGCCACGGCGTAAATCCGAGCTGAGCCGGGGCGTACGCTTTCGTCTGGCGCTCCAGGACCTGGGGCCGATTTTCATCAAGTTCGGGCAACTGCTGTCCACCCGGCGCGACCTGCTGCCCGAGGACATCGCCGACGAACTGATGCTGCTGCAGGACCGCGTGCCGCCGTTCGATCAGCAATTGGCGATCAAGCTGATCGAAGAACAGCTCGGCGCGCGCATCTGTGACGTGTTCAGCCGCTTCGACGAGAAGCCGCTGGCGTCCGCTTCGGTCGCTCAGGTGCATGCCGCCTGCCTGAAGACCGGCGAAGAAGTCGTAGTCAAAGTGGTACGCCCCGGCCTCAAGCCGATCATCGGACAGGATCTTGCGTGGCTGTTCATTCTGGCCCGCACCGCCGAGCGCGTTTCCGCCGATGCCCGCCTGCTGCACCCGGTGCAGGTGGTGATGGATTATGAAAAGACCATCTACGACGAACTCGACCTGCTGCGTGAAGCGGCCAACGCCAGCCAGTTACGACGCAACTTCGAAGGCTCTGACCTTCTCTACGTGCCACAAGTCTACTGGGACTGGTGCCGCCCGAAAGTGTTGGTCATGGAGCGCATCTACGGCCTTCAGGTCACCGACATGGCCGGGCTGGCGGATCAGCGCACCGACATGAAACTGCTCGCCGAGCGCGGCGTGGAAATCTTTTTCACGCAGATTTTTCGCGACAGTTTCTTCCACGCCGACATGCACCCCGGCAACATTTTCGTCAGCACGGTCAACCCGTGGGCGCCGAAGTACATTGCCATCGACTGCGGCATCGTCGGCAGCCTGACCCCGGAAGATCAGGATTACCTGGCGCGTAACCTGTTTGCCTTTTTCAAACGTGACTATCGTCGCGTTGCGCAACTGCACATCGATTCGGGCTGGGTGCCGGCAGAGACCAAGCTCAATGAATTCGAAGCGGCCATCCGTACGGTCTGCGAGCCGATTTTCGAAAAGCCGCTCAAGGATATTTCCTTTGGTCAGGTGCTGATGCGTCTGTTCCAGACCGCGCGACGCTTCAATATGGAAGTCCAGCCGCAACTGGTCCTGCTGCAAAAGACCCTGCTCAACATCGAGGGGCTGGGTCGTCAGCTGTACCCTGAACTGGACCTGTGGAGCACCGCGCAGCCTTATCTGGAGCGCTGGATGCGTGAACGGGTCAGCCCGAAAACCCTGCTGGGCAATCTGCAATCACAGGTCGAGCAATTGCCGCACATCGCAGGCATGACCCGTGATCTGCTGGAGCGCATGTCCCGCCCGCACGCCTCGGATCCGCCGCGCCCATGGCACGGTCGTAAGGACGAGCCGGTCCTGCGGCTGATCGGTGCGGCATTGCTGGTCGGCGGCGCGATACAGGGCTGGGTGATGAGCGAGGCCGCTACCCAGTTGCTGACGCTCACCGCATGGCCGGCGGCGATCATGCTGATCGCCGGGCTGTATCTGATCGTTCGCCGATAGCCAGCAGCGAACGGCGCTGGCACACTGTTCAATCCGCCGGGCATGAAAGCCGGCTGCCGGAGTAGATATGAAAGACTGGCTGGACGAGATTCACTGGAACAGCGACGGTCTGGTGCCTGCAATCGCTCAGGATCACAAGACCGGCCGGGTGTTGATGATGGCCTGGATGAATCGCGAGGCCCTGAGCCTGACGGCGTCCGAGAATCGTGCCATCTATTGGTCGCGTTCGCGTGGCAAACTCTGGCGCAAAGGTGAAGAATCGGGTCATGTGCAAAAGCTGCATGAACTGCGCCTGGACTGTGACGCCGACGTCATTATCCTGATGGTCGAGCAGATCGGTGGCATCGCTTGCCATACCGGCCGCGAAAGTTGCTTCTACCGAGTGTATGAAAATTCAGGCTGGAAGACCGTAGACCCGGTGCTGAAAGATCCTGATGCTATTTACCCTGCAGGCCATTGAACATGACTGATACGTTGTCCCGTCTGGCCGAAGTGCTGGAATCGCGCAAGGACGCCGCTGCCGACAGCTCCTATGTCGCAAGCCTGTATCACAAGGGCCTGAACAAGATTCTGGAAAAGCTCGGCGAAGAGTCGATCGAGACCATCATCGCGGCCAAGGACGCTGCGGTCAGCGGTGATTGCAGTGACGTGATTTATGAAACCGCTGACCTGTGGTTCCACAGCATGGTGATGCTCGCCGCGCTGGGTCAGCACCCACAGGCCGTGCTCGATGAACTGGACCGCCGATTCGGCTTGTCCGGCCACGCGGAAAAAGCCGCTCGCACGGCAGAGTAACGCTCTCCCTTTTCAAGCTTGAAATCTTTTACGAGGACTGTTTCATGGGTATTTTTGACTGGAAACACTGGATCGTCATCCTGATCGTCGTTGTACTGGTTTTCGGGACCAAAAAACTCAAGGGCCTGGGCAGCGACGTCGGCGAATCGATCAAAGGCTTTCGCAAGGCAATGAATGATGACGACAAGCCAGCCGAACAGCCTGCGCCTCAACCCCAGCAGGCCCAGCCAGCCCCACAGGGCTCGCCGCTGAATCAGCCACATACCATCGACGCTCAAGCGCACAAAGTCGACGAGCCGATCCGCAAAGACCAGGTTTAAGCCCATGTTCGGTATCAGCTTCTCTGAACTGCTGCTCGTTGGCCTGGTTGCCTTGCTGGTACTGGGTCCCGAGCGCCTGCCGGGTGCTGCACGCACCGCAGGCTTATGGATCGGCCGGTTGAAGCGCAGCTTCAATGCGATCAAACAGGAAGTTGAACGTGAAATCGGGGCTGACGAGATTCGTCGGCAGCTGCACAACGAGCACATTCTCTCGCTGGAAGACGAAGCGCGCAAAATGTTCGCGCCCAATCAACCGCCTGAAAACAGCTCCGAGCCGGTAAATCCGTCGCCAGCACCGGCAGCGGCCGAAGCCGCAAGTCCCGCGCACGATGAAGCCGCACACCACGAAATCGGCCCTGCACAACCTGCGGCACCGAAGACCGCGCTGTCGCTGGAGAAAACCGCGAAACCGGCTGACGCCGGCACACCGGTCCCGACGCCTTCCGACCACGATTCGTCATTGCCACCGCGAGCACCATGAGCGCTGATATCCCGGAAAACGATCAGCAAATGCCGCTGATCTCGCACCTCACCGAGTTGCGTACACGTCTGTTGCGCTGTGTTGCGGCAGTCTTCCTGATTTTCGCCGGCCTGTTCTACTTCACGCAGAAGATCTACACACTGGTCTCGGCGCCGCTGCGGGTCTATCTGCCTGAAGGCGCAACGATGATCGCCACCGACGTGGCTTCGCCGTTCATCACGCCGTTCAAGCTGACCATGATGGTCGCGCTGTTTCTGTCCATGCCGGTCATCCTGCATCAGATCTGGGGCTTCATCGCGCCGGGCCTGTACAAGCACGAGAAACGCGTCGCGGTGCCACTGCTGGTGTCGAGCATCATCCTGTTCTACGCAGGCATGGCGTTTGCCTACTTCCTGGTCTTCCCGCTGATTTTCCACTTCTTCGCCAGCGTGACGCCGGAAGGCGTGTCGATGATGACCGACATCGCCAGCTACCTGGACTTCGTAATGACGTTGTTCTTCGCCTTTGGCGTGGCCTTCGAAATCCCGGTGGCCGTGGTGTTGCTGGTGTGGATCGGCATCGTCGACGTCAAGTACCTGAAGAAGATCCGCCCTTACGTGATCATCGCCTGCTTCGTGGTCGGCATGATCCTGACGCCGCCGGACATCTTCTCGCAAACGCTGCTGGCAGTGCCGATGTGGCTGCTCTTCGAGCTGGGCGTACTGTGCAGCACGATGATCAAGAAGCGAGGTGAACATCCGGACGACCAGGCCGAGGACGCTGACAAGCAGGACCAGCCGCCCGCGACCACACCGTGAATCTGCTGCTGCTTGAGGAAGCCGATTTCATTGCGGCTGACCGGGTGGTCCTGCGTGACCGCCGCCTGAAGCACATGCAGGAGGTGCACCGCGCAGAGGTCGGCGACAGTGTGCGGGTGGGCCGTGTCAACGGCCTGCTGGGCAACGCCGAACTGCTGCGCCTTGAAGCCCATGAAGCAGAGCTGCGTGTCGAGCTACAGAGTGCGCCTCCGGCAAAACTGCCGCTTACCCTGTTGCTGGCGTTGCCACGCCCCAAGATGTTACGCCGGGTGTTTCAGACCGTCGCGACCATGGGCGTGCCGAAAGTCATCCTGCTGAACAGTTACAGAGTGGAAAAAAGCTTCTGGCAGACGCCGTTTCTAGAGCCCGAGGCCATCCGCGAGCAACTGATTCTGGGCCTGGAGCAGGCGCGCGATTCGGTGCTGCCTGAAATCGTGATCGAAAAGCGCTTCAAGCCTTTCGTTGAAGATCGCTTGCCACAGATCGCGCTCGATACACTGGGCCTGGTTGGCCATCCTGGTGATTTCCCCGCCTGCCCGCGTGCAGCCACAGAGCAAGTCACATTGGCCATCGGCCCTGAAGGTGGCTGGATACCCTACGAAATCGATCTGTTGCGTCAGTCAGGTTTGCAGCCCGTGCAACTGGGCGAACGCATCCTGCGCGTCGAAACCGCTGTAACGGCCCTTCTCGCCCGCTTGTTCTGAGCTGTCAGTGTCGACTCAATCGCTTCAGTTAACCGATAACTGGCCGATGCAGTCGAATACTTAGGACAAAAGACGTCAAGGAGTGATCATGTCTCGTGGGTTATCCAAAAGCCTCGCCAATGCGAGTGTCAGCCTGAAATTGGCGATCGGCTTTGGTCTGGTGCTGTTGATGACGCTGATGATTTCAGCCACCGGCTGGTTCAGCAATCAGGCGCTGATCGAGCGTGGGGACCGTGTCACTGCGATTGCAGAGGTCAATGAGCTGACCCTTCAGTTGCGCATCAACCGTATGCGTTACGAGGACCTTTACAACGCAGAGACCGCAGCGCAAGTCAGAAGTACGCTCGATCAGCTCGACGCAGCACTGCAAACGGCCAGAAACCTGTTGCGCTCCGCCGAGAACCTGCAATTGCTGGATGTCCAGATTCAGGCAACCCGCGACTATCGCCAGTCGTTCGAGGACATGAGCAAGGCGATCGAAAGCCGCGAAGTCAGTCGCAGCCAGATGGGCGAAAACGCCGACAAGGCGGTGGATCAGGCCGACAGGATTGAAGCTGAGCTGCTCAAGGAAGATAACATCCTGGCCTTCAATGGCATCGTCGGCGTCAGCAAACTGATTCAGCAGGCGCGCTTTCAGGTACGTGGTTACACCTACAGCGGCCGTCCCGATTTCGAAAAGGATGCCAATAAAGCCATCGATGATGCTGTGACCGGGATCAACACGCTGGCTGGCGACATTTCTTCCACTTATTCGCCCATGCTGCAACAGGCCATCGCCGGGCTGAATGGCTACCGCGCGGCTGTGGGCCGCTACCGCGATGCCCAGGCCGCCTCCAAGGCCGCACTGGAAAAAATGACCACGCTGGGCGTCAGCATGCTCGCCACCAGCAACGACCTGATTACCCGACAGAACAAGAGCCGCGACGCAGAAAGCGCCAAGTCGGTCACGATGATCGCCGCAGCGACTGCGTTGGCACTGGTGATGAGCATTCTCGCGGCCTGGGTCATCACTCGCCAGATCACCACCCCGCTGCAGGAGACCCTTGAGGTCGTAGAGCGGGTGGCCTCGGGCGACCTGAGCCGCAACCTCAACGTTGATCGCAAGGACGAGCTGGGCAAGCTGCAGGCCACGATTCAGCGCATGACGGTGGGCCTGCGCGAACTGGTGGGCGGGATTCGCGATGGTGTCACCCAGATTGCCAGCGCAGCGGAAGAGCTGTCGGCGGTTACCGAGCAGACCAGTGCCGGGGTCAACAGCCAGAAGGTCGAGACCGATCAGGTTGCCACTGCCATGCATGAAATGACGGCGACCGTTCAGGAGGTCGCACGCAACGCCGAGGAAGCTTCGGAAGCAGCGGTGACGGCAGACCGTCAGGCCCGTGACGGGGAACGGGTGGTCAACGAGGCCATCGCACAAATCGAGCGCCTCGCCTCTGCGGTGGGCAACTCCAGCGAAGCGATGGGCGCGCTGAAACAGGAAAGCGACAAGATCGGCAGCGTGCTGGACGTCATCAAATCGGTCGCCGAGCAGACCAACCTGCTGGCCTTGAACGCCGCTATCGAGGCAGCACGCGCCGGTGAAGCCGGTCGGGGCTTTGCGGTGGTTGCCGATGAGGTGCGCAGTCTGGCGCAGCGTACGCAAAAATCCACCGAAGAGATCGAAGCACTGATTGCCCGTCTGCAAAGCGGTACACAGCAGGCCACAACCGTCATGGACAGCAGCCGCGAGTTGAGCACCAGCAGCGTGGAGCTGACTCGTCGGGCCGGTGGATCGCTGGAGAGCATCACCAAAACCGTCTCGGCGATCCAGGCGATGAATCAACAGATTGCGGCTGCCGCCGAAGAACAGAGCGCGACCGCCGAAGAGATCAACCGCAGCATCATCAATGTCCGTGACGTGTCCGAACAGACATCTGCGGCCAGTGAAGAAACCGCGGCGTCCAGCGTAGAACTGGCCAGACTGGGCAACCACCTTCAGGTGCTGGTGAGCCGTTTCACCGTCTGACCTGTCAGGACACGGCCCGCGCCAGCAAACGGCGCGGGGCATTTTTCCCGAAAGAATGTGACACCTTTCACCCCTCCTCCTTGCCCGGAAATCTCCTACGACCTTCTCAGGTCACGCAATGAATCACCACGCCGATGCGCTCACAACGCACGTCCCGACCCGTTCGGAGCGTGCTTTTGTTCGCTCATTGCAGGAGATTCCAATGTTCCGATTGATCAACCAAGCGCTCGGCAACATGAACGTCAGATTCAAACTGTCCCTGGGTTTCGGCCTGGTGCTGCTATTGACGCTGATCATCACACTGACGGGCTGGCATGGCCTGTACACCATGATCGACCGCTCGGAGTCGCTCTCGGACATCGCCCAGCTCAACGGTCTGACCAAAGACCTGCGCGCCGAGCGAATCACCGACCGCGTCCAGAAAACCCCGGAGAGCACGGCGCTGGTTACAGAAAAACTCAATGAAATGAAAGCCCAGCTCACCCTGCTGCACACACAGAGTGAGGAGGAGGCAACCATCAAGCTGCTCAACGGCCAGTTCGAGATGCTGAACAGGCTCGAAAAGACCTTCGCGGACGTTCGCGACAACCGACAGACCCGCAACCAGATACGTACGCGCCTGGAGCAGACCTCCGAACAGGCCTTGCAGGCCATCGCGCAGGTTGAGGTAGAGGTGCTCAAAAGCGTCAGCCAGGAACAGGACAGCAGCGAGCGGATGGAGGAATTCACCAACATTTCCCAACTGAGGCAGCAGGTCCAGACCGCTCGTTATCAGGTGCAGACGTATACCTTCACCACGCGCGACGCGGATGAAAGCGCAGCCATTGCGGCCATCGACGAAGCGCTCAAGGAAATCGGGCAGATCGCGCAGGATCAGGGCAACGAAAGTCTTCAGGGCCTGACGCCGGCGACTGCCGCCCTGCAGAGTTATCGGGAACGGCTAGGCGAGTTCAAGCAGATACAGACCAAGGCTGAAGCGGATCAGGAAATCATGGCGGGTCTTGGCGAAACGCTACTGGACTCCGTCGCGGCGCTGAACCGTCTGCAAACCGCCCAGCGCGACAGCGAGGCGGCCAACGCCAGCGCCATGCTGAGCAGTGTTGCAGGCCTGGCACTGCTGATCGGATTGCTTGCTGCCTGGATCATGACCCGGCAGATCACCGTACCGTTGCAACAGACTCTGGGGGCCGCAGCACGCATCGCTCAGGGCGATCTGAGCCGGGACATATCGGTCACGCGCCGTGACGAAATGGGTCAGTTGCAAGGCAGCATGCAGACCATGACCGTCAGCCTGCGCGAACTGGTTGGAGGCATCAGCGAGGGCGTATCGCAGATCGCCAGCGCGGCCGAGCAGTTGTCCGCGGTGACCAAACAGACCTGCATCGGAGTCACCAGTCAGAAAGACGAAACCGATCAGGTAGCGACGGCCATGAATGAAATGGCCGCAACCGTGCAGGAGGTCGCGCGCAATGCGCAGCAAGCGTCGCAGGCGGCCGCTCAGGCGGATCAACAGGCACGCAGTGGCGATGAAGTGGTCGGGCAGGCGATCATTCAGATCGAGCAACTGGCTCGCGAGGTGTTGAACTCCACGCAGTCGATGAGCGCGCTCAAGCAGGAAAGCAACAAGATCGTCGGCGTTCTCGATGTGATCAAGTCTGTTTCACAGCAGACCAACCTGCTGGCCCTCAATGCGGCCATTGAAGCCGCCCGCGCGGGAGAGGCCGGGCGCGGCTTCGCGGTGGTTGCCGATGAAGTTCGGGGGCTGGCGCAACGCACGCAAAAGTCCACCGAGGAAATCGAAGAACTGATCGCCGCCTTGCAAACCGGCACCCAACAGGTCGCAACCACGCTGGATAACAGCCGCACCCTGACTGATAACACGGTTGAACTGAGCCGTCGTGCGGGAGGCGCACTGGAGCAGATCACCCGCACCGTGGCGACGATCCAGCACATGAACGAACAGATCGCTGCCGCCAGCGAGGAGCAGAGCGTGGTCGCCGAACAGATCAACCGTAACGTTATCAGCGTTCGCGACATTTCCGAACAGACCGCCGCAGCCAGCGAGCAAACCGCAGCCTCAAGCATCGAACTCGCCAGACTGGGAACGCACCTGCAGACACTGGTGGGGAAATTCAGGGTGGGTTGATAGATCTGCGACGCAAGGATTCCGACGCTGGAGCGCTTGGCGTTATACACCAGCCTGCTTTTGATTCTGCCCAACGGGCGTAGGAGCGGACTTGTCCGCGAAGGGGTCGCCAAGCCTTCGAACATGCATCGCCTGAACGACCATCTTCGCGAACAAGTTCGCTCCTACTCCTCGGGCAGAAGGCCGTTTTTGATTATGCCCAACGGGCGTAGGAGCGGACTTGTCCGCGAAGGGGCCGCCAAGCTTTCCGACAATGCATCGCCTGAGCGACCGTCTTCGCGAACAAGTTCGCCCCTACCCCTCGGGCAGAAGGCCGTTTTTGATTCTGCCCAACGGGCGTAGGAGCGGACTTGTCCGCGAAGGGGTCGCCAAGCCTTCGAACATGCATCGCCTGAACGACCGTCTTCGCGAACAAGTTCGCCCCTATCCCTCGGGCAGGAGGCCGTTTTTGATTCTGCCCAACGGGCGTAGGAGCGGACTTGTCCGCGAAGGGGCCGCCAAGCTTTCCGGACATGCATCGCCTGAACGACCGTCTTCGCGAACAAGTTCGCTCCTACCCCTCGGGCAGGAGGCCGTTTTTGATTATGCCCAACGGGCGTAGGAGCGGACTTGTCCGCGAAGGGGCCGCCAAGCTTTCCGACAATGCATCGCCTGAGCGACCGTCTTCGCGAACAAGTTCGCCCCTACCCCTCGGGCAGAAGGCCGTTTTTGATTCTGCCCAACGGGCGTAGGAGCGGACTTGTCCGCGAAGGGGTCGCCAAGCCTTCGAACATGCATCGCCTGAACGACCGTCTTCGCGAACAAGTTCGCCCCTATCCCTCGGGCAGGAGGCCGTTTTTGATTCTGCCCGAGGGGCGTAGGAGCGGACTTGTCCGCGAAGGGGCCGCCAAGCTTTCCGAACATGCATCGCTTGAGCGACCGTCTTCGCGAACAAGTTCGCCCCTATCCCTCGGGCAGGAGGCCGTTTTTGATTCTGCCCAACGGGCGTAGGAGCGGACTTGTCCGCGAAGGGGCCGTTAAGCTTCCCGACAATGCATCGCTTGGAAGACCGTCTTCGCGAACAAGTTCGCTCCTACCCCTCGCTTGCGCGGGTCTTTACCACTAGACGCAATAAAAAAGCCCCCGACGCGCTAAGCGTAAGGGGCTCTTTTCGTAGCCGGGCGGTTTTAGACCGGGACCGGCTCCGATGCTTTACCGACAGGTTGCAAAGGCAGCAAAGGCGCATGTGGATCGGCTTCGATGGAAGCTCTCCACGCGGCCAGCCACTCTTCGTGACCTTCGCTCCAGACACGCTCGTGCAAGCGGCCAAGGGCAACCGGGTCGCTCAGCAGCATCAGGCGTTCCTGATTGCCGAGTTTTGCCGGACCAACCTTGAGTGCCTGATCGACACGCTCCATACGCACCACTTCAATCGGCTGAGCCTGGCGGTGACGCGACGTTGCCAGGGCGCAAGCCAAGGCGTTCTGTCGCGGGTCGACCACAGCCCGAATGAAGCCCTGTTTCAGCGCATGCCAGCGGTTCTCGTAGGTGTACTGATCCGTCGAGATCAGCTCTTGCGGCGGCTCGAACTCTTCAGGAATCAGGAAGAACTTCTCGTCACGTGCCTTGACGCCCAGATTGGTACGGCTGGAAATCACCGACACCGGAATCGACAGCATCAACGACACCACGATCGGTGCAAGCCACCACAGGAAGCTCGGGTTCAACCAGAACACCAGCAAGGCCCAGCACGCGCCCAACAGGGTTTGCGGACCGTGGCGCTTCACTGCTTCAATCCACGGCGTGGAGTCATCGTCGCGTTGCGGCGAGTTCCAGGTCGCGGCCCAGCCCAGGAAAGCGGCCAGTACGAAGCGGGTGTGGAACAGCATGCGCACCGGAGCCAGCAGCACCGAGAAGAGCATTTCCAGCAGCATCGAAACGGTGACCTTGAACTTGCCACCGAAGCCTTTCGCGCCCTTGGCCCAGATCAGAATGACGCTGAGCAGTTTAGGCAGGAACAGCAGGACAATGGTGGTCGAGAACAACGCAACGGCTTTCTCCGGGTGCCATTGTGGCCACAGCGGATACAGCTGACGTGGTTCAAGGAAGTAGGTCGGCTCCATCAGCGTGTTCACTGCCAGCAAGGCCGTGGACAACACGAGGAAGAAGAACCACAACGGCGCCGACAGGTAAGACATCACACCGGTCAGGAACACCGCACGGTGAACCGGGTGCATGCCCTTGACCAGGAACAGCCTGAAGTTCATCAGGTTGCCGTGGCACCAGCGACGGTCACGCTTGAGTTCGTCCAGCAGGTTGGGCGGCAACTCTTCGTAACTGCCTGGCAGGTCGTAGGCAATCCACACGCCCCAGCCGGCACGACGCATCAGCGCAGCTTCGACGAAGTCGTGGGAGAGGATCGCACCGGCGAACGCGCCTTTGCCGGGCAACGGCGCCAGGGCGCAGTGCTCGATGAAGGGCTTCATGCGGATGATCGCGTTGTGACCCCAATAGTGGGATTCACCCAACTGCCAGAAGTGCAGGCCGGCGGTGAACAGCGGACCATAGACCCGGGTAGCGAACTGCTGCATGCGGGCATACAGCGTGTCCATGCCCGACGCACGTGGCGCGGTCTGGATGATACCGGCGTCCGGCGTGGCTTCCATCAGGCGAACCAGACTGGTCAGACACTCACCGCTCATAACGCTGTCGGCGTCCAGCACGACCATGTAGCGGTAGTCACCGCCCCAGCGACGGCAGAAGTCGTCGAGGTTGCCGCTTTTGCGTTTTACGCGGCGGCGACGGCGACGATAGAAGATCTTGCCGAAGCCTTTGGTCTCGCGGCACACGTCCAGCCACGCCTGTTGCTCGGCAACGGCGATGTCGGTTTCGTTGGTGTCACTGAGCACGAAGAAATCGAAACGATCCAGGTCACCCGTGGCAGCTACCGATTCGAACGTAGCGCGCAGACCGGCGAAAACCCGCGGCACGTCTTCGTTGCAGATCGGCATGACCAGCGCAGTACGTGCGCCCTTTTCGATCGGCTCGTTGCCAGCACTGGCACCCGAGATACGGTATTTGTCGCGACCGGTGAGCAGCTCCAGGAAGCCCATCAGCGCGGTCCAGAAACCGGCCGACACCCAACAGAACAGAATCCCGAACAACAACAGAATACTGGTCTGCAAGGCATAAGGCATGACCTGCAAGGCGGTCTGCACGAAGGTCTGACGCGTGATTTCGTCGAGCGAAACCAGCGACCAGCCCTGATACGGCAGGATACCTTTCATATACCAGCCCGCCACGATCGTCTGACCCAGCATGAGGATCAGCAGGATGTAGCGACGGATCGAACCGACGGTACGCCAGCGCGCCTTCGGCAGATCACGCGGCAGATCATCATGCTCGGGCTTGGGCGGGTTGCCTTTGCCGGTCAGGCTACGCCAGCCGCGCACCAGAATGTTGGTGCGCCATGGCTCTGGCACGACCTTGGTCCGGCGAATCGGCGGTGTAGCCTTCAGGCACAGGCGACCGCTGGCGTCGACGCCGAGCATCTCGGCGTCCTCCAGCTGATCTGCGGTGGTCAGCGTCAGACGACGGCCCACCGAAGCCTGAGCGGCCTCGGCAGGGTCATTGACCGGCTGCGCGGAAAGTCGCTCATGCAACTCGGCGAAGGTCGTGCAGCCGGCAAGTTCTGCCCGCTGCTCGTCGCTCATCGGTAAATGCGCCAGGTACTCGTTCAGAGACATTGGCACCGGTAGAGAATTACTCATCGCTCGGCAACTGATAGCTCCAGGTCTCGGTCATGACTTGCAACGTCTTGGCCGGTTCCGGATGGGTGGGTGCTGCCTCGGTTTCAGGCTGCTGAATTTCCTTACCGTCCTTGTCCTTGGCTACGTCAGCCTTGGATGCGTCGGCTTTGCCTGCATCGGCCTTCGCGACTTCGCCTTTGCCTTTGGCTACGTCAGCTTTTGCTGCGTCAGCCTTGCCAGCTTCAGACTTGGCAG
Organism: Pseudomonas sp. PvP100; assembly: GCF_017833055.1. NCBI lineage: Bacteria > Pseudomonadati > Pseudomonadota > Gammaproteobacteria > Pseudomonadales > Pseudomonadaceae > Pseudomonas > Pseudomonas sp. PvP100. The sequence goes on along the minus strand of NZ_JAFIBO010000001.1, from coordinate 4,951,956 downwards.
TCTCAGGCTTGGCAGCTTCCGGCTTCGGCGCGTCGGCCTTGGCGATTTCTACCTGGTCGTTGGCGGACTCCTTGGCAACTGCCGGCTTGGCAGCTTCCTTGGCGGCGGCCTTCTTCTCTTCGGCTTTGTCAGCCACGAGCAGCGCAGGTTCCTTGCCCGGTTCGGCAGGGATTTCACGCAACAGGTAGGCGCGCATTTCGGTCGGCTTGCTGGAGTCCTTGACCTTTACCCGCAGGGTCAGGCGGTAGCCTTTGGTGACCGGGTTGTAGCGCAGGTTGTTTTCCACCAGCTCGACGTTGTCGTCAGTGGTCACCTGGCTGCGAATGGTCTTGTCTTCCGGCAGTGCGGCCAGCACCGGGCCCACGAAGTCGACCAGGAAGGCAAGGCTGCCGTCCGGCTGACGGATCAGGTTGGACTGACGCACGTCACCAATGGAGCGTTGAGTCTGCTTGACCCAGCCCAGATCCGGCGAGTGAATCGAGTTTTCCTGCATGGTCCAGTGCAGACGGTAGTCGAACGCCATTTCCTGGCCAGGCTCGGCCAGCGTTTCAGGCTTCCAGTAAGCTACGATGTTGTCGTTGGTCTCGTCGGCAGTCGGAATTTCGACCAGCTCGACAGTCCCTTTGCCCCAATCGCCCTTCGGCTCGATCCAGGCACTTGGGCGCTTGTCATAGCGGTCATCCAGGTCTTCGTACTGGCTGAAGTCGCGGCCACGTTGCAGCAGACCGAAACCACGCGGGTTCTCGACCGAGAAGCTGCTGATGGACAGATGTTTAGGGTTGTTCAGCGGACGCCACAGCCACTCACCGTTGGCCGCCTGAATCGACAGACCGCTGGAATCGTGCAGTTCACGACGGTAGTTAGGCACACGCGACGGCTGGTTGGCGCCGAACAGGAACATACTGGTCAGAGGAGCAACGCCCAGCTTGTTGACCTTGTCACGCAGGAACATGCGCGACTTCACGTCAACCAGAGTGTTGGTACCCGGACGCAGGGTCAGCTGATAGGCACCGGTGGCACGCGGCGAGTCGAGCAGTGCAAAGATCACCAGATGGTTGTCATCCGGGCCTGGCTTCTCGATCCAGAATTCCTTGAAGCGCGGAAATTCTTCACCGGACGGCGAGGCAGTGTCGATCGCCATGCCGCGCGCGGAAAGGCCATAAACCTGACCCTTGCCGATCACGCGGAAGTAGCTCGCGCCCAGCATGGTCATGATTTCGTCCTGCTTGTCATCCTTGTTGATCGGATACAGGACACGGAAACCGGCATAACCCAGTTTCTCGGTGGATTTCGGGTCGATCTTCAGATCGCCGAAGTCAAAACGATTCGGGTCGTACTTGATCTCGTCGACGCTGGTCGCGGTCACTTCGTTGATTTTGACCGGCGTATCGAAGTGCATACCCTGGTGGTAGAAAGACACTTTGAACGGAGTCTTTTCACCCGCCCATTCGGCCTTGTCATCACGGAAGCGGATCTTCTGATAATCGGCGAACTTCATGTCGCGCAGCTCGTTCGGCAGATTGCTCCTCGGAGCCTCGAACTTCTGCCCGGCCATTTCTTTGGCCTTCGCCGCTACATCATCAAGGTTGAACGCCCATAGCTGACCTGCACTGAACAGGCATACAAGGGCCGAGCTTGCCAGAAGTGCACTACGCAACCGCTTGACAGGTGTCTTTGGAGCATCACAGGGACTAACAATCACGAGCAACCCTCGCCGAAAAACAGATGAAAAAACCAACGGCCAGCTATCAATGCCGGGTTGGCGAGCATTGTTCCGACTCCGAATGGGCTTAATGATTCCCCAACCAGGTGTCAGAACCGCTTTTGTCATACCAAATGGACCAACAGTGTCGATCCCCGTAGCGCGCGATTATCCAGTAGCGCGCGCCACAACGCATCAGGTATGACAAAGAAATTTATCCCTGCAAGACAGATGAATTCAGGGGAACAACATGAAATCGTAGCTTATGTATCAAACAAAAATGTCACCGGGCCATCATTTATCAGGTGCACCTGCATGTCTGCACCAAACTGGCCCGCAGCTACCGTGGGATACGCGATTCTGGCCTGACTCAACAGATAGTCGAACAGCTCGGCACCCAGCGCTGGAGGTGCGGCTTTAGAGAAGCCCGCACGCAACCCGCTTTTGGTGTCCGCAGCCAGCGTGAACTGGGAAACCAGCAACAAGCCGCCCCCCACCTCGCGCAAAGACAGATTCATCTTGCCCTCGGCATCGCTGAACACTCGATAATTGAGCAACTTGTGCAGCAACTTATCGGCACTGGCGCGGGTGTCTTGAGGCTCTATTCCCACCAACACCAATATGCCCTGTTCAATGGCACCCACGACCTCGGTGCCGACCTCGACGCGCGCACTTCGCACGCGCTGCAACAAACCTTTCATAGACGCCTTTCCAGACTCAAAACCAATACCGGATGACTGTTACGCTTCTTCGGGCGGCAGGTCGAGCAGGTTGCGCGCAACTTCTGCAGCGGCCCGTACCAGCGCGTCGGCGATACCCGGTTCGGCTGCCGAATGCCCGGCCTCGCGAATCACCTGCAGCTCACTGCCAGGCCAGTTCTGGTGCAGCTCCCATGCATTATCCAGCGGACAGATGACATCGTAACGACCGTGCACAATGATTGCCGGCAGGTGCGCGATCTTCGGCATGTCGCGAATCAGCTGGTTGTCTTCCAGAAAAGCGTTGTTCATGAAGTAGTGGCATTCGATGCGCGCGATAGACAACGCACGGTGCGGCTCGGCGAAGCGATCCACCACTTGCGGATTGGGGCGCAAGGTTGCGCAACGCCCTTCCCAGGTCGACCAGGCCTTGGCGGCGTGCATCTGGGCGATCTGATCCGGACCGGTGAGTCGCTTGTGGAAGGCAGCCAGAATGTTGTCACGCTCGTCCAGCGGGATCGGCGCGACATAATCCTGCCAATAGTCGGGGAACAAACGGCTGGCCCCCGCCTGATAGAACCAGTCGATTTCCTGTTGCCGGGCAAGGAATACGCCACGCAGGATCAGCGCGTGCACGCGATCGGGATGGGTCTGTGCATAGGCCAGAGCGAGGGTCGAACCCCACGAACCGCCGAACAGCACCCATTTATCGATCCCGAGGTGCTCGCGAATCGCTTCGAGGTCTTCCACCAGTTTCCAGGTGGTATTGTTTTCAAGGCTGGCATGCGGTGTGGAACGGCCGCAACCGCGCTGATCGAAGGTGACGATGCGGTACAGGTTGGGATCGAAATAGCAGCGACTGTGCGCGTCGCACCCGGAACCCGGGCCGCCGTGGATGAACACCACCGGCAACCCCTCTGGCGAGCCACTTTCATCGACGTAAAGCACATGCGGTTGTTCCACGGCCAGATCGTGCCGGGCGTAGGGTTTGATCTGCGGGTACAAAGTCTGCATAAGTGCTCCATAAGTCCAGTTCAGAGGCTTCTATTATTCTGCCGTGGGGCATCATAAACCCGAAACGAAGAATCAGCATGCTGCACGTCATTGATCAGGATGGAACGAACGATGCAAGCGTTTTGCCAATTTCACCGGTGCGCGAACCAGAGCCGTTGCGCTGGGTCGAAGCGAGAGCTATGCCATGAATTATTTCGCTTTTTTTCAGGAAATAATTGACGACACGCCTACAGTCTAAGAATCACGTTTTCCATTCGTCAGACTACTTGAGGTTTTACCGATGTCTCAGGAACCACTTGTTCGTGACGCTGATGTGGCCGCTTTTCGCGCCGCTGTGCTCGCCAAACTCACCTACTCGGTGGGCAAGGACCCCGACCATGCGTTTGAGCATGACTGGTTTGAAGCTGTCGCCCTTGCCGCCCGCGACCATATGGTCGAACACTGGATGGACCACACGCGGCAGATCTATCGCAAGGTTCAGAAACGCGTTTACTACCTGTCTCTCGAATTCCTGATAGGCAGGCTGCTGTACGACAGCCTCAGTAACCTGGGCCTGCTCGAAGTCGCTCGCGAGGCGCTGACCGAGCTGGGTGTGGACATCGAGCGTATCCGCCTGCTTGAACCGGATGCGGCACTGGGTAACGGCGGCCTGGGTCGTCTGGCTGCGTGCTTCATGGAAAGCATGTCGACCCTGGGCATTGCGGGTCATGGTTACGGCATTCGTTACGAGCACGGCCTGTTTCGTCAGGGCATCGTCGATGGCTGGCAGCAGGAGCAGACCGAGAACTGGCTGGACTTCGGTAACCCATGGGAATTCGAACGCCCTGAGGTGGTGTACTCCATCGGCTTCGGCGGCAGTGTCGACACCGTCCCGACCGAAGCAGGCGACTCGCGTCAGGTATGGCGTCCGGGCGAGACCGTTCGGGCCATCGCCTATGACACCCCGGTAGTGGGCTGGCGCGGCAAGAGCGTCAACACCCTGCGCTTGTGGCGCGCCCGTGCGGTAGAAGACCTGCACCTGGAGCGCTTCAACGCCGGCGATCACTTCGGCGCGGTTGCCGAAGTGGTGCGCGCCGAAAGTATTTCCCGCGTGCTTTACCCGAACGATGCGACCGAAGCGGGTCAGGAACTGCGTCTGCGTCAGGAATACTTTTTCGTTTCCGCGTCGCTGCAGGACTTGCTGCGCCGCCATCTGAACCAGCACGCCACACTGACGGATCTGTCCGAGCATGCGGCGATTCAGATGAACGACACGCACCCCTCGATCGCCGTGGCCGAGCTGATGCGTCAGCTGATCGACAACCACAACATCCCGTGGGACACCGCCTGGAAAATCACCGTCGGCACTCTCGGCTACACCAACCACACCCTGCTGCCTGAAGCACTGGAAACCTGGTCGGTCGGCCTGATGGAGCGGATGCTGCCGCGCCACATGCAGATCATCTACCTGATCAACGCGCAGCATATCGACACACTGCGTGCCAAGGGCGTCGACGACGTCAACGTGCTGCGTGCCGTGTCGCTGATCGAAGAAGACAACGGTCGTCGGGTACGCATGGGCAACCTGGCGTTCCTCGGCTCGCACAGCGTCAACGGCGTTTCGGCGCTGCACACGCAACTGATGCGCAAGACCGTGTTCGCCGAGCTGCACAAGATCTATCCAGAGCGGATCAACAACAAGACCAACGGCATCACCTTCCGCCGCTGGCTGTTCCAGGCCAACCCGAAGCTGACCGAGATGCTTGTCGAGTCGCTCGGCGAGGATGTTCTGGACAACGCCGAGACGCGCCTCAAAGAGCTCGAGCCGTTCGCCGAGAAGTCGTCGTTCCGCAAGCAGATGGCCGATCAACGCCTGCACAGCAAGCGTGCGCTGGCGGCGATCATTCATGAACGTTTGGGCATTGCCGTCAACCCTGCCGCGATGTTCGACGTTCAGGTCAAGCGGATCCACGAGTACAAGCGCCAGTTGCTGAACCTGTTCCACACCGTCGCCCTGTATCAGGCCATTCGGGCCGAGCCAGGTACCGATTGGGTGCCACGGGTGAAGATCTTCGCCGGCAAGGCGGCGGCCAGCTATCACTCGGCCAAACTGATCATCAAGCTGACCAACGATATCGCGCGGACCGTGAACAACGATCCGACCGTACGCGGTCTGCTGAAAGTGGTGTTCATGCCCAACTACAACGTCAGCCTGGCGGAGAGCATCATTCCGGCGGCCGACCTGTCCGAGCAGATTTCCACCGCAGGCCTGGAAGCGTCCGGGACCAGCAACATGAAGTTCGGCCTCAACGGCGCACTGACCATCGGTACGCTGGACGGTGCCAACGTGGAAATGAGCGAGCAGGTCGGGCTGGAGCACATGTTCATCTTCGGCATGTCTTCGCAACAGGTCGAAGCCCGCAAGCAGGCAGGTGAATTCAGCGCGCATGACGATGTGGCTGCTTCCGGACGCTTGAACGATGTGCTGCAGGCGATCCGGGGTGGTGTGTTCTCGCCGGATGATCCGAACCGCTATGTGGGCCTCATCGATCAGTTGCTGGATTATGACCGCTTCCTGGTCTGCGCTGACTTCGACTCGTACTGGGCGGCCCAGGCCAAGGTCGAAGAGCGCTGGCACGACTCCAAGGAATGGTGGCGCTCGGCGGTCCTCAATACCGCACGTATGGGCTGGTTCTCCTCGGACCGGACCATCCGCGAGTACGCCGGAGACATCTGGAAAGCGCTGGACTGACGTTAAAGTTCGAAAAAACGCAGTGTGGGAGCGAGCTTGCTCGCGAAGAGGCCAGTAATGCCTCGGAAAAGAAGGCGTTTGAACCAACGTCTTCGTGAGCAAGCTCACTCCCACAAGGATGTGTATTCGGCCTGCAGTTAGAGTTCAGCCGCGCTTTCCGTACTCATCGACACTTGTTTCTGGACGTTCCGCGTCCGATCTTGAATGCGCGGTGCGGCGCAGATTTGTGACGCGGAGCGTCACCCAAGGCATTCCCACGCTGTGGAGCGTGAGGAACGATAGGCGTTCATGACTATCGCGCCAATGCTACGCGTTAGCATGCAGTTCCTGACGTCCAGTGCCCCATCTCACCCTGCGTAAAACATTACAAGCGATGTCCGCCCGCCCCTATATACTGCGCACGATGAACCTTCACACACCGAAAAGGATGTCGTCGCGTGCTTTGGATTTGTCTGGTGGTGGGCGGTGCGCTATTGGGCTACTCGCTCAGTTATGACGAGTGGGCCGGTACGCTGATGGGTGCAGTCATGGGCTGGGTTTTCTGGGCCGGCATTCGCGTGCGTCTGCTTGGCAGGCAATCCGCCGATCAGCTGCAGCAACTGCTCGCAACCCGCGAATCCCTCAATGTCCTTCAGCAGCGCCTGAGCGCACTCGAACGTCAGTCCGCGCCCGGCGTGCCGCCTGCGCAGGCCCCTGCACCGCTTCCACTCGATGCAGTCATCGTCGAAGCGCCCACCGACGGCCCCGAACTGATCTGGGACCTACCGGACGAAGCGCCGCAGGCAACAACGCCTGCCGAGCCCGCACCACAGATACTCCAGCCAACCAGGACAGCAAAAGCCAATCCGCTGGACAGCGCGATCAACGCCGCAAAAGACTGGCTGCTGGGCGGTAATACCGTATTGCGCGTGGGTGTCGTGGTGCTGTTCCTCGGCCTGGCGTTTTTGCTGCGCTATGCCACCGAAGGCATGGTCGTGCCGCTTGAAGCGCGCTACGCCGCAGTGGCCGCGAGCGCCATGGCTCTGCTCGGTCTGGGCTGGTGGCTGCGGATGCGCAACGGTCCTTACGCCTTGATGCTGCAAGGCGCCGGCGTGGGGGTGCTGTACCTGACTGTCTTCGCCGCGATGAAACTGCACACCCTGCTGGACCCGACGCTGGGCTTCGCGCTGCTGGTCGCAATCACCAGCTTCTCAGCCATTCTGGCGCTGACACAGAACTCGCTGGCCCTCGCCTGCGCCGGTGCGCTGGGCGGCTTCGCGGCACCGTTGCTGGCATCGACCGGGCAAGGCAGCCATATCTCGCTGTTCAGTTACTTTGCCCTGCTCAATGCGGGCATCATCGCCATCGCCTGGTTCAAGGCCTGGCGCATTCTCAACCTGATCGGCTTCTTCGGCACGTTCGGCATCGGCTTCGCGTGGGGCCTGCAGGCCTATACACCCGCATTGTTCTGGAGCACCGAGCCCTTTCTGATGGTGTTCTTCCTGATGTATCTGGCCATCGGCTTGCTGTTTGCCCGCCGCAAACTGCTGGAGCTGGACAGCGCGCCGCCCGACCACACTCGCGAAGCCATGCTGCGCTGGGCTGCCCGCCAGGGCGATTACGTCGACGGCACGCTGTTGCTGGGCACGCCGATAGCCGGGTTCGGCCTGCAATATGCGCTGGTCGAGCATCTGGAATTCGGCGCTGCGTTCAGCGCGCTTGCGCTCGGCCTGATCTACATGGCGCTGGCACGCTGGCTGGCAGCACGTGCGCCAGGCCAAACCGCCTTGCTGATGGAAACCTGCCTGGCGCTGGGCGTGGTGTTTGCCACGCTGGCGATCCCGCTGGGCCTGGGTTCGCAGTGGACAACCAGCGCGTGGGCCGTGGAAGGCGCGGCGATTTTCTGGCTGGGCTTGCGCCAACAGCGCAGGCTGGCACAGGCTTTCGGCCTGCTGCTGCAACTGGGCGCCAGCGCGATTCTGATCAGCGGCGGCACCGAGAGCTCGCCGCAAGCCTTTGCCAACGATTACTGGACGCCGATGATCCTGGCGGTCGCAGCCATGGTCAGTGCCTGGTGCGTGTTCCGCCTCAATTCGCTGACCCTCATCGATCAGCGCACCGCTCGAACACTGCTGATCATCTGGGGCGCGTTCTGGTGGATGGTCTCACTGACCAGCGCTGTGATGCTGCACGCACCAGAGGCCTATCTGGCTGCAGCGTTTTTGCTAGCCCTTGCGCTCAGCGTGGCGCTCTGGGCCGCACTCGCCATACGTTTGCGCTGGCCGGATCTCGCCGCGCTGTGCAGCGCGCTGACGCCTCTCAGTGCCGCGCTGCTGATGATCTCGGTGGACCTGCGAAACAATCCGGCAGGCAACCTGGGCTGGCTGGCCTGGCTGGCGGTGTTCGCCGTGCATCTGCTGACCCTGCGCCATTTGACCGGCATGCAATCCATCCTCGCCCGACGCGTCGCTCACACTATGGGCTGCCTGCTGATCATCGCCGTGCTGGCGCTGGAACTGCGCTTCGGCCTGCTGCAACTGTCCGAACATTACAACGCCTGGCGCTGGCTGGGCTGGGCGATTGTGCCGAGCCTGTTCCTGCTGGCGATGAGCTCGACGCGCCAATGGCCGTGGCCGGTAAAAGCCTGCCCCGAGGCCTATCACCTCGGGGCCGCTGCGCCGCTGGCGGTGTTGATGATGGCGTGGTTCTGGCTGGCGAATACCTTCAGCGACGGCGCGGCGGATCCACTGCCGTATATTCCGCTGCTCAACCCGCTGGAAATCGGTTTGCTGCTGTCACTGGCAGGGGTCTGCCTGTGGCTACGCACACACGTCATGCGCCTTGTTAACGCTGCCTTGCTGGTGGCTGGCGCGTCACTCTTCGCGCTGGTTACGGCAATGGTCATGCGCACGGCGCATCATTGGGCTGATGTGCCATGGAACACCGGGGCGCTGCTCGACTCCATGCGCGTTCAGGCCGGGTTGTCGATAGTCTGGACGCTGATGGCACTGGCCTTGATGATCGGCGGTCACATGCGCTCCAACCGCCAGCTGTGGCTGGGCGGTGCAGCGTTGATCGGGGTGGTGGTGGTCAAGCTGTTCTTCGTCGAGCTGAGCAATCGCGGCGGCATGGAGCGCATCGTCTCGTTCATCGGCGTTGGCATTTTGCTATTGGTGGTGGGATATTTCGCACCTTTACCGCCGAAACACTCTGTCACAGAGGTCGGCGAAAAACCCGGCCCAGGCCCGACTGCCGCACCGGACACGCTATGAGGAAACCGTTCTTGAGTCATCCTGCCATGAAGATCGCCGTGCTTGGCCTGGCCTTGTGCACGGCGATAACCGCCCTCGCCCAGGACAAACCGGCGGACTTCGCCAGCCAGACGCCGCTAAGCCTGAGCGGCGAAGGACCGTGGTATCGCATCGAGTTGCCGCTTGCCGTCCAGTTGAATGCCCGGCAGACCGATCTGAGCGATGTACGCGTGTTCAATGCAGAGGGCCAGCCGCAGGCTTACTCGATCACGCCGCGCCAGCCCGCGCCCGAACAGGAGCCGACGCCGATCGAGGTCAACTGGTTTGCCCTGTACAGCACACAGGAGGCAGGCGACACCGCACCGGTCATCCGTATCGAGCGCTCCAGCAACGGCAGCGTGATCGAGGTCCAGCCACAAAGCGATATCGAAGCAGGCGAAGAAGTGCTGCGCGGCTGGTTGCTGGACACCAGCGCAATCAAGGCACCGCTTGAACAACTGGTCATCGACTGGAGCACCGAGCGAGAGGGCTTCCAGAATTTCAGTATCGAAGCCAGTGACGACCTGCAGCACTGGCGCAACTGGGGCGAAGGACAGGTTGCGCGGCTGTCGTTTGCCGACGAAGTGGTCGAACAGCGCGAAGTCGGCCTGCCCGGCCAGAGCGCCCGCTATCTGCGCCTGCTGTGGCGTTCCCCGCACAGCGCGCCGCTGCTGATCTCTGCGCACCTGCTGAGCGCCAGCAGCGACACTCCGGCCACACCGCTGACCTGGTCGCCACCGGTCAAGGGCAGCGTCGAAAGCCCCAACGAGTATGTCTGGCAACTGCCCACCGGCTTGCCGATAGGCCGCGTCAAAATCGACATCACCCAGCCCAACAGCCTGGCACCGGCGACGCTCTACGGCCGGCTCGATGCCGGGAAGCCCTGGCAGCCGATCAGCAGCGGCCTGCTGTATCGCTTGTCGCAGAACAACAGCGACGTTTTGCAGGACCAGCTGCAACTGTCCGGACGCATCGTTCGGCAGCTCAAGCTGGTGGTGGATGATCGTGGCGGCGGACTGGGCAGTGAAGCGCCGCAGTTGAGTGTGGCCGTGCCTGCCACGGAGGTGGTGTTCCTGGCGCGCGGTAACGGGCCATTCACCCTGGCAATCGGCAACCCGAGCGTCAAGGCTGCCAACCTGTCGCTGGCCACGCTGATTCCTGACCTGAGTGCGGAAAAGCTCGCGACTCTCGGCACAGCGAGCCCAGCCACAGCGGCTGTGGCCAACATGTCCGCTGCGCCGATCGCTGTGCAACAAAGTACTGACTTCAAACGCTTGGGGCTTTGGGCCGTGCTGCTGCTTGGCGTGGTGTTCCTTGGCTGGATGGCGTTCAGCACGCTGCGCGCTGCAAAACGCTGAAACAGGCGGCCTGTCAGGCGCGGTTCGCCTGACATCTGAACTGAAACAGTCTTAAGCCAGTCTCATAGCAGTATTACGTCGCCACTCGCGTTAAACTGCGCGGGTTTTCATACCCCTATTTTCGGAGCTATCCATGTCCCGCGTCACACTAAGTCGTTACTTGATTGAGCAGACTCGCAGCAACAACACCCCTGCCGATCTGCGCTTCCTGATCGAAGTTGTGGCGCGCGCATGTAAGGAAATCAGTCACGCCGTCTCCAAAGGCGCGCTGGGCGGCGTACTGGGCAGCATGGGCACCGAAAACGTTCAGGGCGAAGTGCAGAAAAAACTCGATGTAATCTCCAACGAGATTCTGCTCGAAGCCAACGAGTGGGGCGGTCACCTGGCCGGTATGGCATCCGAAGAAATGGACAACGCCTACCAGATCCCGGGCAAATACCCGAAGGGTGCCTACCTGCTGGTTTTCGACCCGCTGGACGGCTCGTCGAACATCGACATCAACGCACCGGTCGGCACCATCTTCTCGGTACTGCGCTGCCCGAACGAATACCTGAGCCAGAACGAAGCGCTGAATGAAAAGGCCTTCCTGCAGCCAGGCACCGAACAGGTCGCCGCCGGTTACGCCATCTACGGCCCGCAAACCATGCTGGTCCTGACCTTGGGCGATGGCGTGAAAGGCTTCACCCTGGACCGCGAGATGGGCAGCTTCGTGCTGACTCACGAAGACATCACCATCCCGGAGTCCACTCAGGAGTTCGCGGTCAACATGTCCAACCAGCGCCACTGGGAAGCCCCGGTACAGCGCTACGTGAGCGAGCTGCTGGCCGGTGAAGACGGTCCGCTGAAAAAGAACTACAACATGCGCTGGGTCGCGGCGATGGTGGCCGACGTGCACCGTATCCTGACCCGTGGCGGCCTGTTCATGTACCCGCGCGACAGCCGCGAGCCTTCCAAGCCGGGCAAACTGCGCCTGATGTACGAAGCCAACCCGATGTCCTTCCTGGTCGAACAGGCCGGCGGCGCGTCCACTGACGGCCATCAGCGCATTCTCGACATTCAGCCTGAAGGCCTGCACCAGCGCGTTGCGGTGTACCTGGGTTCCAAGGAAGAAGTCGAGCGCGCCACCGCGTATCACAAGGCGTAAGACGTCGTCTGCACCAGTAGTGATCGGGCCATGCTCGATCACTACCGAGTGAACAGATACTTGAAAAAACCAGCAGTCCGCCCTTCTGCCAGCCCCTTCTGCGGGCCAACTGTCTGATCCACGGCATAAATCCTTGCGCCGTCCGGGAACCAGATTCCCTTTTTCTCTTCTAAGCTTGCGGTACTGCGCCAGCGCCAGACTGCACCGGCTTGCACTGCGACGCGACCCCCTTCCGTTCAGGAGCTACATCCATGTCCTTGCGTTCTGTCGCGTTAATCTCGTTCTGCGTCCTGCTGGCTGCCTGCAGCAAGATCACTCAGGAAAACTATTCCAAACTGTCCGCTGGAATGCCCAAGGCTCAAGTCGAGTCCTTGTTGGGCAGCCCGACGGAATGTTCCGGTGCGCTGGGCATGTCGAGCTGCACCTGGGGCGACCAGAACACCTTTATCAGCGTGCAGTATGCAGCGGACAAGGTTGTGCTGTTCTCGGGCCAGGGTCTGAAATAACACATGATCAAGGTACTGGTACGTTTTGGAATTTGTGTCATGGCCAGCTTTTTGGCCATCGGTTTTGCCCACTCGGCTGACAACCTCGAGCCAAAGACTGTCGACAGCGTCGACCTCAAGCAGTATCAGGGCACCTGGTACGAGATCGCCCGCCTGCCGATGTTCTTCCAGCGCAAGTGCGCTCAGTCCGAGGCACGCTATACGCTCAAGGATGACGGCAATATCGCGGTGACCAACCGCTGCCGTACGATTGAAGGTAAGTGGGAAGAAGCCACGGGCACCGCCTCGCCGCAGGTTGCGGGCAAGACCGACAAGCTGTGGGTCGTGTTCGACAACTGGTTCTCGCGCCTGCTGCCGAGCGTTGCCAAGGGTGATTACTGGATTCTGGACGTCAGCGAAGGCTACCGTACCGCCGTGGTCGGCAATCCGGATCGCAAATACCTGTGGCTGTTGTCGCGGACACCGACCGTGTCTGCCTCGGTCAGGGAAGACATGCTCAGCAAGGCCCGCCAGCAAGGCTACGACACCTCACGCCTGATCTGGCGCGAGGATGACTCGAAGATCGGCAAGGGCGAGAAGTAACCGAATCGGGATGATGGCTAAGCCCGGCAGGAGCGAACTTGTTCGCGAAGACGGTCGTTCGAACGATAAATTTCAGAACGCTTTCCGGCCCCTTCGCGAACAAGTTCGCTCCCACGGCCTTCGGCCAGAAGCAGAAGCGGACTCGTGGATAACGCCGAGTGCTCTGCGTCCTCCCTTGCATCAGCCCAGCAACTCCCTCAACACCTGGGCGAACTCGCGGTTGCTTTGTTCTTCTGCGGCGTGTCGCCCCTCGCGTATCACCCATCGTCCGTTGACCGCCACGTCGCGGATCTGCCGATCGCTGCCAGCGAACAGCCAGCGGTTGAGGATGGCGTCGTCCGAAGCCGTGGCGATGTACGGGTCGTTGCCATCCAGCACCAGCCAGTCAGCGCGCTGCCCCACTTGCAGCGTACCCATCTGCTGCCCCAATGCCTGCGCGCCACCGGCGAGTGCAGCGTCGTATAGCGTGCGACCAACCATGGGCTGATCGCTCCGATATAGCCGGTTACGGCGCTGATCGCGCAGACGCTGGCCGTATTCCAGCCAGCGCAGTTCTTCGACCACGCTGAGCGAGACGTGACTGTCCGAACCGATCCCCCAGCGACCGCCCTGAGCAATGTAGTCCACCGCCGGAAAGATCCCGTCGCCGAGGTTGGCTTCAGTGGTCAGGCATAACCCTGCCACCGCGCCGCTTTGCGCCATCAGGGCCACTTCATCCGCCTCGGCATGGGTCGCATGGACCAGGCACCAACGGTTATCCACTGGCGCGTTTTCATACAGCCATTGCAGCGGGCGTCGACCACTCCAGCTCAGGCAGTCATCGACTTCCTTCTGCTGCTCCGCGATATGAATATGCACCGGACACTGCCGGTCACTGGCCGCCAGCACTTCACTGATCTGCTGCGGCGTCACCGCGCGCAATGAGTGGAAGCAAAGACCGAGTTGCTGCGCAGGCTGAGCCGCCAGAACCGGGCGCAGACGAGCCTGCAGATCCAGATAGCTGTCGGTGCTGTGGATAAAACGCCGCTGGCCCTCGTTGGGCGCCTGCCCGCCAAAACCGGAATGGCTGTACAGCACCGGCAGCAAGGTCAGGCCGATACCGACCGAACCGGCTGCCTGGCTGATCTGCAGCGCGAGCTCGGCAGGGTCGGCATAGGGTTTGCCATCGCTGTCCTGATGCACGTAATGAAATTCGGCAACCGAGGTGTAGCCGCCCTTGAGCATCTCGATGTACAGCTGGCGAGCGATAACGCCCAGTTGCTGCGGGCTGATGCGCCCCACCAGGCGATACATCAGGTCGCGCCAGGTCCAGAAACTGTCGTTAGGGTTACCCGCCACTTCCGCCAGCCCGGCCATTGCGCGCTGGAACGCGTGGGAGTGCAGGTTCGGCATGCCAGGCAGTAAAGGCCCGTGAACCTTCTCGGCGCCCTGCTGCTCGGCATTGGCCTCGACGCGGGTCAAAATACCGTCCTGACCGACCTCCAGGCGAACGTTGCTGGCCCAGCCGTCGGAGAGTAACGCGCGCTCGGCAAAGAAGGCTGACATTGACTTCACACCTCATCACTGTAATTTGTATATACATATACAGACGTTTGAGTGACCGGTAAACCGTCTGCATGCTTGCCGAGCAGCTGGTTAATGGTTAGCGTGGACGCTTTGCAGCGTCTGAATGCTCTCGAAAACACCGTCTCGAACAACAAGGACTCCCACGTGTCGACTCCGCCCGCCGCTTCTTCCCTGGCAGCCCAGATGGGCGAAAGTCCTGCACCCTTGTACGCCCGCGTGAAACAGATGATCGCCTTGCAAATCCAGAACGGCACCTGGCCGCCGCACCACCGTGTGCCGTCGGAAAGCGAACTGGTGACGCAACTGGGCTTCAGCCGCATGACTATAAACCGGGCACTGCGCGAGCTGACCGCCGAGGGCCTGCTGGTACGCATGCAGGGCGTCGGCACCTTTGTCGCCGAACCCAAGAGCCAGTCGGCGCTGTTCGAAGTGCACAACATTGCCGACGAGATCGCCGCGCGTGGCCATCGCCATACCTGCAAGGTTATGGTCCTCAAGGAGGAAGCCGCTGGCTCCGAGCGCGCCCTGGCGCTGGACATGCGTGAAGGCCAGCGGGTCTTCCACTCGTTGATCGTGCATTACGAGAACGACATCCCGGTGCAGATCGAGGACCGCTTCGTGAACGCCCAGGTCGCTCCGGACTACCTCCGGCAGGACTTTACCCTGCAGACGCCTTACGCCTACCTCTCGCAGGTTGCGCCGCTCACCGAAGGCGAGCATGTGGTCGAGGCGATTCTCGCCGAAGCCGATGAATGCAGGCTGTTGCAGATAGAGGCGGGAGAACCCTGCCTGCTGATTCGCCGCCGTACCTGGTCAGGCCGTCAGCCGGTCACCGCCGCGCGCCTGATCCACCCCGGCTCCCGCCATCGCCTGGAAGGACGCTTTACCAAATGAGCCAGACCCGCATTTTGCGCGCCGTCGACTACCCGCGCATGCCGTGGAAGAACGGCGGAGGCAGCACCGAAGAAATCGCTCGCGACGCAGGCCAGGACCTGGACGGCTTCGGCTGGCGGCTGTCGATTGCCGACATCGAAACCTCGGGCGATTTTTCGGTGTTTGCCGGTTATCAGCGCATCATCACGGTCCTTCAGGGCGCGGGCATGACGCTGGACGTGGATGGGCTGAGCAGTCGTCCGCTGCTGCCATCGGACCCGTTTGCATTCAGCGGTGACAGCCAGGTCAGTTGCACCTTGCTGGACGGGCCGATTCGCGATTTCAACCTGATTTATGCCCCACACCGCTATACTGCACGCCTGCACTGGATAGACGTGCGGCACCCGCAACGCCTGTTCAGTTCAGCCAGCACCCTGGTGCTGTTCAGCATGGCCGAGCAAGTGGCGATCAGCGTCGACAGTCAGCCGTGGGAAGTCCTCGGCAAACACGATTGCGCTCAGGTGGACAACGCTGGCGGTCTGCTTGAAGTCGAACTGCAATCACCTCGCGCCAGCCGTTGCTGCCTGATCGAGCTCACCGCCACAGGCCAGTAAGCGCTTATCTGCACATCTGATAAAAACAGCTTTTCGTTCAAGGACGACCATGAATCAAGTTCCGAACCGGGAAACGCCCAGAGGCATTGCCATCCTCGCCAGCTTCCTCGCCTCCGAATCAGCCGGCGGCATCGTGTTGATGGCCGCTGCGCTGGCGGCATTGATCGTTGCCAACTCGCCTCTGTCTGCCGGCTATTTCTCGATCCTGCACAGCGTCTGGCTGGGCCTGTCGGTCGAGCTGTGGATCAACGACGGGCTGATGGCGATCTTCTTCCTGATGGTCGGCCTGGAGATCAAACGTGAAGTCCTCGCCGGTGGTCTGGCGACCTGGGGGCAACGCGCCCTGCCCGGCTTTGCAGCCGCAGGCGGCATGCTGGTGCCTGCGCTGATCTATATCGCGATCAATTGGGGCAATCCGCAGACCCTGAGCGGCTGGGCGATCCCGGCAGCCACCGACATCGCCTTCGCCCTCGGCGTGCTGTCGCTGCTGGGCAATCGGGTGCCGACCTCGCTGAAGGTGTTTCTGGCCGCGCTGGCGATCCTCGACGATCTGGGCGCCGTGACGATCATCGCCTTCTTCTACAGCTCCGGTCTGAACCTGCCGATGCTGGCCGCCGCCTTCGTGACGCTGGCGGTGCTGATCGTCATGAATCGTTTGAACGTGCGCCGTCTGCTGCCTTATCTGCTGCTCGGCGCGCTGCTGTGGTTCTTCGTACTGCAATCGGGCGTACACGCCACACTGGCCGGTGTCGCGTTGGCGCTGTGCATCCCGATGGGCAAGCCCGAGGAAGAAGCCCGCTCGCCGCTGCTGTTCCTCGAAGAAAAGATGCACTACTGGGTGGCCTTCGCCGTGGTGCCGATCTTTGGTTTTGCCAATGCGGGCGTGTCGCTGTCCGGCATTACCCTGGGCAACCTGGTCGATCCTGTGCCACTGGGCGTTGCGCTGGGGCTGTTCGTGGGCAAGCAGATCGGCGTGTTTCTCGCCGCCGTGCTGGCCATCCGCGCCGGGCTGGCAGTATTGCCGGAGGGCAGCAACTGGGTGCAGCTGTACGGCGTGGCGATTCTGTGCGGCATCGGTTTCACCATGAGCCTGTTCATCGGCAACCTGGCGTTCCCCGGCTCGCAACACCTGATCGACGAGGTGAAGGTCGGCGTACTGATCGGCTCGGGTCTGGCCGCAATTGCCGGAATTGTGCTGCTGCGCAGCCGTTTCAGTCGGGCCTGAAAAAATATTTTCAAATCACTGCATCCAGATGGGTTTCTCGCGGGTAGTACATTCAGCAGCCACTTCGAGTTGCTGAGCGCGGTCAAACCTTCTGGAGATTTCTGCATGAACGCAAAACGCTTGCTCTGCCTTGCTGGTACCACTCTGGCCTTCACTTGCCTGTCGTCTGTTGCCATGGCTCAGACCGATCTCCCCGAAAGCGTCCGTGTGCCGGCTGGCAACAAGGTCGGCATGCAAACCACCGGGGTGGGCGAGATCACCTACGAGTGCCGCGCCAAGGCCAACATGCCCAATGAGATGGAGTGGGCGTTCGTCGGCCCTAAAGCGGTGCTCAACGACAAGAGCGGCAAGCAGGTCGGCACCTACTACGGCCCGCCTGCTACCTGGGAAGCCAAAGACGGTTCCAAAATAACCGGCACCCAGGTTGCCGTGGCCCCTTCGAGCACTGGCAACCTGCCGTACCAACTGGTCAAGGCCAACCCGGCCGAAGGCAAGGGCGCAATGACCGGCGTGACGTACATTCAGCGTGTGGCCCTGAAAGGCGGCGTTGCCCCGGCCAAAGCCTGCGCAGAGAGCAACAAGGGCGCGAAGGAAGTGGTCAAGTATCAGGCCGACTACTTGTTCTGGACCGCAAGCTGATAGCCATCACTAACCGGGTGACCGCTCAGCATTAAGCTATGCTGCTGGGCGGGAGCCTCGTGATATCAACGAGGCAGCAGTCTTCCATTGATGGCGGATCATCTTGTCTTCGCACGAATCTCTCTTTGATTACGAAGCCACGTTGCAGGCCTGCGCTCGCGGTGAAAAGCAGGCCTTGCAGCGTCTCTATCAACAGGAAAGCGCCCGGTTGCTCGGCGTCGTTCAGCGCTTGGTGCGTGACCGCGCGCTGGCCGAAGACATCGTGCATGACGCGTTCCTGAAAATCTGGTCCCACGCGGCCAGCTTCGATGCCTCGCGTGGTTCGGCACGTGGCTGGATCTTCAGCGTGACCCGCCACCTGGCGCTCAACACGTTGCGCAACACGGCTCGCGAGGTGCGTGTCGAAGACGACGGCAGTGAAGATCATCAGGAACAGGCGACACTGGAAGGCTGGCAGGAAATCGGCGATGCCTTCGATTGGCGGGTCAATCCAGGACGGATTACTTCATGCATGGAGCAACTGGAACCAGTAAGACGAAACTGTATTTTTCACGCTTACGTAGACGGTTATTCGCATCAGGAAATCGCGCAGAAAATTGGCGCGCCATTGGGTACGGTCAAAGCCTGGATCAAGCGCAGCCTGACGGCTTTGCGGGAGTGCATGGGATGACCCGGCCTTTAGACGACAACATTCATGAGTTGGCTGGCGAGTATGTACTCGGCACGCTCTCGGCGCAGAAGCGGCTCGACGTACAGCGTCGCCTGTCGCGCGAGCCCGACCTGCAGGCTGCCGTCAATGCCTGGGAGCAGCGTCTGCTGCCCCTGACCGAGCTGGCCGAACCGGTGACGCCATCGCCTGGCCTGTGGGATCGCATCGAACGTAACCTGCTGGACATGACCACGCCTGCCAGCACGCCGCAAAAACCGCGCGTTCGCTGGTGGGACAACCTGTCGATCTGGCGCGGCCTCGCCGGAGCAGGCCTGGCTGCTTCGCTGGTACTGGGCATGACGCTGCTGACCCGCGCACCGGCGCAACCGTCTTATCTGGTGGTCCTCGTAGGACCGCAGGACAAGGCTCCCGGCTGGGTCGTGCAGGCCAGTAACTCGCAGGAAATACAGCTTATCCCGCTGGGGGTGTTCGAGGTTCCGGCCGACAGGGCGCTGGAGTTCTGGACCAAGGGTGACGACTGGCAAGGCCCGGTTTCGCTTGGCCTGGTCAAGCCAGGAGAGAGCCTGCATGTGCCGCTGGATAAACTGCCGCCGCTGCAACCCAATCAGCTGTTCGAGCTGACACTGGAGAAATCCACTGGCTCGCCAATCGGCAAACCCACCGGGCCGATTCAGTTCATCGGCCGGGCGGTGAAGGTGATCTGACGCAAAGGCAGATTACTTGCGGCTGCAGTCGTCCTGTTGCAGCAGGTTGGCCTGGGTCAGGTTGCAGTCTGCCGGTACGCTGCGCGTCAGCCAGACATTACCGCCGATTGTAGAACCTTTGCCGATGGTGATACGCCCCAGAATCGTCGCGCCAGCGTAGATCACCACGTCGTCTTCAACGATCGGATGCCGTGCATGACCTTTCTGCAACTGGCCGTCCTCGTCCGACGGGAAGCGCTTGGCGCCCAGGGTTACGGCCTGATAAATCCGCACCCGCTCGCCGATGATCGCGGTTTCGCCAATGACCACGCCTGTTCCGTGATCGATGAAAAAGCTCGGGCCGATCTGCGCACCCGGATGAATATCGATACCGGTCGCTGAATGAGCGATTTCCGAACTGATACGCGCCAGCAACGGCAAACCGGCGCGATACAGATAATGCGCCAGCCGATGGTGGATCACCGCCAGAATGCCGGGATAGCACAGCAGCACTTCATCGACACTGCGCGCCGCAGGGTCGCCGTGATAGGCAGCCAGCACGTCGGTGTCCAGCAGCAGACGAATACCGGGCAGGGCCATGGCGAAACCCTGGATCAGCTCCAGCGCTCGCGCATCGATGCTGTTCAGGTCACCACCCTGCTGATGGGCCACGTAGCGCAATTCAAGCCGGGCCTGGGCCAGCAGCGCATTGAGCGCCACATCGAGCGTATGGCCGACATAGAAGTCCTCGCTTTCCTCACGCAGGTCCACCGGGCCCAGGCGCATCGGGAACAGTGCACCGCTCAAGGCCTCAAGAATCTCGCCCATGGCCGCACGCGAAGGCAGCTCACGTCCACCGTGCTCACCGCTCACCCGCCTGTTGCGAGCCCGCCAGTCTTCACGCGCGCCACGCAACTGGCTGACGATGCGCTGCAACTGCCAATGGCTGGAGCGGCCGTCGGCGGACGCTTCTGGAATATCGCTCACGCTTGACTCTCCTTGATGTGACGGGTGGCGACCGACAGTAAGGGCCGCTGCTGTTACCACTCTACGGCAAACATTCAGACGAAAAAAACAACAATTTCTGTCGGAATACGCGAAGAGCGCCGGGCGCACAGATAAGTTGCCGTGCGAGAAACGTCTGCCTATAGTCCGGTGACTCTTTACACGGCTTATCGACGACCATGATCAAAAATCAGCTTGCCCGCTTCAATCGCCTGGACCTGATCAGCGCGCCAACGGCTCTGGAAAAGCTCGAGCGCCTGTCGGTCTGGGCAGATCGTGATATCTACATCAAGCGAGATGACACCACCACGCTGGCCCTGGGCGGCAACAAGGTGCGCAAACTCGAGTACCTGGCCGCCGATGCGCTGGCCCAAGGTGCCGACACACTGATCACCGCCGGCGCCATCCAGTCCAATCATGTCCGCCAGACCGCTGCACTGGCCGCGCGCCTGGGCCTTGGCTGTGTGGCGCTGCTGGAAAACCCTATCGGCACCGAAGACCCCAGTTACCTGAAAAACGGCAATCGCCTGCTACTGGAGCTGTTCGATGCCAAGGTAGAGCTGGTGGAAAACCTCGACAACGCCGACGAGCAACTCCAGGCCCTGGCTGCGCGCCTGAGTTCCAGCGGCAAAAAGCCTTATCTGGTCCCCATCGGCGGCTCAAGCCCGGTAGGTGCGCTGGGTTATGTGCGCGCCGGGCTGGAACTGGCCGAGCAGATCAAACAGACCGGTATCGATTTTGCGGCTGTCGTTCTGGCCTCCGGCAGTGCCGGCACGCACAGTGGTCTGGCGTTGGCACTGGCTCACGAACTGCCGCAATTGCCGGTCATCGGCGTGACCGTATCGCGCAGTGAAGAAGCACAGCTGCCCAAGGTGCAGGGCCTGGCCGAGCGCACCGCAGAGTTGCTCGGCGTTGCGCTGCCTGAACACTTCAAGGTCGAACTGTGGGATGAGTATTTCGCCCCACGGTACGGCGAACCGAACGCCGGCACGCTGTCAGCCATTAAGCTGGTGGCCAGCCACGAAGGGCTGTTGCTCGACCCGGTTTATACCGGCAAGGCCATGTCCGGGCTGCTCGATGGCATTGGCCGTCAACGCTTCAACGACGGCCCGCTGATCTTCCTGCACACCGGAGGTGCGCCAGCGCTGTTTGCCTATCCGGATGCGTTCGACCAGTGACGTTCTAGCCCACGCGGCTTTTATGCCTTTCCAGAGTGAAAATATTTTTTTTTGTTATTTTTCCTCATAAGCAGATGGCTATATAGTCGCGCCCGACAGACCACAACGCTTAACCTTACACCTGACGTAACTGCCTGAAAAAAAGCTGAATAATCAGCACGAAGTTGCTCGAGTCGGGTCAGAAAATGGCCAGACACTTCCATACCAACAAGGGGCTCGCATGAACATTTCCGCTATTCGTCGTACGTTTCTTTTCTCGGCAATGGGCTTGATGCTCGGTGCCGGTATCGCCGGGCAAGCCATGGCTGGCGAGCAACTGCAGAAAATCAAGGACAGCGGTACGCTCAATGTCGGCCTGGAAGGCACTTACCCGCCGTTCAGCTTTGTGGATGAGAGCGGCAAGCTCACCGGCTTCGAAGTCGAGTTTTCCGAAGCGCTGGCCAAGGAACTGGGTGTGAAGGCCAAGATCCAGCCGTCGAAATGGGATGGCATCCTGGCCGCTCTGGATTCCAAGCGTCTGGACGTGGTGATCAACCAGGTGACCATTTCCGACGAGCGCAAGAAGAAGTACGACTTCTCCGAGCCCTACACCGTGTCCGGTATTCAGGCGCTGGTTTTGAAGAAGAACGAAGACGCGATCAAGTCCGCCAAAGACCTGACGGGTAAAAAGGTCGGTGTGGGTTTGGGCACCAACTACGAGGAATGGCTCAAGGCAAACGTTCCAGGCGCAATCGTCAAAACCTATGACGATGACCCGAGCAAGATCCAGGACCTGAGTGTCGGTCGTATTGATGCGATCCTCGTTGACCGTCTGGCCGCTCTGGAAATGGCTGCCAAGACAAAAAACAAACTCGTCCCGGCGGGCGACGCATTCTCCCGCCAGGAGTCGGGCATTGCCCTGCGTAAAGGCGAGCCTGAATTGCTGGCGGCCATCGACAAGGCCATCGACAAGCTGCGTGCGGACGGTACGCTGAAGAAATTGTCGGAAAAGTACTTCAACGCTGACGTCACCAAATGATTGAAGAGAGCCTTCAGCTCGCGCTGGACTCCGCGCCCTTCCTGCTCAAGGGCGCGTACTACACGGTTTTCCTCAGTATTGGCGGGATGTTTTTCGGTTTGCTGCTGGGCTTCGGTCTGGCGTTGATGCGCCTCTCGCGTATCAAACCAGTGAACTGGATAGCGCGTATCTACGTGTCGTTCTTTCGTGGCACGCCCTTGCTGGTGCAGCTGTTCGTGATTTATTACGGCCTGCCGGAGCTGGGTATCCAGCTCGAACCGCTGAGCGCCGCACTGATCGGTTTTTCCCTGAACATGGCCGCCTACGCCTGCGAAATCCTGCGCGCGGCCATCAGTTCGGTGGAGCGCGGCCAGTGGGAGGCAGCGGCCAGTATCGGCATGACCCGCTGGCAGACCATGCGTCGGGCGATCCTCCCGCAGGCAGCACGTACCGCATTGCCGCCACTGGGCAACAGCTTTATCTCGCTGGTCAAGGACACGGCGCTGGCAGCCACCATCCAGGTCCCGGAGCTGTTCCGTCAGGCGCAGTTGATCACCGCACGCACCTTCGAAATATTCACCATGTACCTGGCCGCTGCACTGATCTACTGGATCCTTGCAACGGCGCTCTCGCACCTGCAAAACAAGCTGGAAGCCAGGGTCAACCGGCACGATCTGGAGACCTGACACATGATAGTGGTTGAAAAACTCACCAAGGCATTCAAAGGCAATGAGGTGCTCAAGGGCATCGATCTGCGTATCGAAGCCGGGGAGGTGGTGGCCATCATCGGGCCCAGCGGCTCGGGCAAGACCACCCTGCTGCGCTGCCTGAACCTGCTGGAAACCCCTGACAGTGGCAGCATCAAGGTCGGTGACATCGAGATTGATGGCACTCGCTCCATGAACCAGCAGCAGGGGTTGATCCGCCAGTTGCGTCAGCAGGTCGGGTTCGTGTTTCAGAACTTCAATCTGTTTCCGCATCGCACCGCACTGGAAAATGTCATCGAAGGCCCGGTGGTGGTCAAGAAGGTGGCCCGCGAAGCCGCCGAGGCGCTGGGCAGAAAGCTGCTCGCCAAGGTAGGCCTGAGCGGCAAGGAAGACGCTTACCCGCGACGCCTTTCCGGCGGGCAGCAACAGCGCGTGGCGATTGCACGGGCGCTGGCGATGGAGCCGCAAGTGATCCTGTTCGACGAGCCGACCTCGGCCCTGGACCCGGAGCTGGTCGGCGAGGTGCTGACCACCATTCGCGCTCTGGCTGAAGAGAACCGCACCATGGTCATCGTCACTCACGAGATGAGCTTTGCCCGGGACGTCGCCAACCGGGTGATCTTCATCGACAAGGGAGTGATCGTGGAGCAAGGCGAAGCCAAAGCGCTGTTTGCCAACCCGAAAGAAGAACGCACAAGGCAGTTTCTTGAGCGTACCCGCTCCTGATCAGGAAGATCAGCCTGCGCAAAAAGCAGCGTGTATTCAGTCGCGCTGCTTTTTTCTTACATTTCTGGAAGGATTGATCGTTCAATATCCTTGCTGAATTCCCGCGTAATTTTCCGAAAAATCATCGAAATAATAAAATTAGCGTACGTCCGTTCTGCGCCCTGATCCGTAGCCGGCTGCGCCGTTGCGTGCCCGTCTTGCCAGACATTCCCTTACAGCCTTAATCCCGTCGGTTACAGCCTGTTGCCATTGATACTTTGTGGTAGGACAGTTGTTTAGTGAGGAGTCAACGGTTCCAAACATACAGCGTAGGAAGTATCCGGTTTTCAAGTAAACAAGCCTTAAATGCACTTCGCACATTGACAAGTGCCCGCAAAGCCCATTAGCTCACCTACTTCACTCATTCCAGTGAGGCAGCAAAGTTTCAAGTACACAATTCATACCGTTTGTAATGTTTGCCATAACTTGGATATTTAAGGTACTTATCCCCCTGCCTGAACCGCACACTTTATTACTTGAACATGACAACTTATGACGATTCTTTACTTGAACTATTGATTATCAGGAGCACCCCGACATGAATCAAAGCACTTGCAACGCCCACCCCCTGAGCTTGCCGATCCCTTCTGTACCGCTGGCGAGCCGGCATGGCATAGGCGTGAGGAACGCCTCTCAACTCGTTGTTCATGTTGATCCCTACGGCAGCATGGAAGAAGGCGATCTGATCGAACTGTTTTGGGACGGTTGTTACGTCGCGTCAACAATTTTGAAGGCATCCGACGTCGGCAAGCCGGTCATCCTACGTGTGCCGGAAAGCTTTCTGCAGAATGGCAAGGCGAGAACCTACTACCGGGTCATGAAGATAGGCGGAGTACCCGTGACCTCGCCCTGCCGCAAGCTATGGGTCAAGCTCAACGCACCGGGAGGACAGCTGGTCAGCGCCAATACGGAAGAAAACCAGGGGCTGGCGCCACTCTATGTGGCGCCATCGGTCATACGCCACGGCCTTTCGCGCAGACACCTGGAGGGCGGCTTGCCGATGACCATCGAGCCTTATCTGAACATGGCTGTTCACGACGAGATCACCATACGTTGGGGCGATCTGCGTATGGACCTGCCGCCGCTCACCGCCGACGATGTCGGTGAGCCGGTCGATTTGGTTGTACCGCCTGAGTTGATACGCGAAGGCGGAGACGAGCAACGGCTGGAAGTGAGTTACTGTGTCATCGACCGGGTGGGCAACAACTCGCTTTGGGCACCGCCCCGGATAATAAAGATCCAACCGCTGGGGCATTGAATACCTGACGACGGCCAGTCGGATAAACCGCGTCACTCCACGATACTGTTCAATGGACAGCACCGCACGGAACACTCTAAAAACGCAGCGTTATTTATTCACGCTCACTACGTGTATTAAACATTGGCCACGCGGGTAAGAAAGTTCAACGTCGCTTCGGCATACGCCATGTTTCATCCACACTTGCTTCTGCGCAGGCGTCTAACAGGTTGTGTTACGCAAGGTGAGTACATAAACGGGCATTGGCGACTGACAATAACCATCTATGCTTATTCCAAAAAGCACGTTTTAAAAAATTTTATACGCGCTTAGGGTATATGCACCGGACCACCGGACATCGTGATGTTTTCCAGCCGCACCTGATGCGGTCTACTGCTACGAGGTTCCGATGGTCCCTTTCACAACTACCCCTGTGGACAAACCCAGGGTCGTATCGATTGACGGTGAGCGACGCGAGTCTGATCCGGCAACGGTAGCGACCCACCGCGTCGAGGCTCCACAAGAACCTGACGTTGCCCCCCGCCTGCTGAAGGCAACCGTGTTGCAAAACGACGCGCAAGCCATTGCAGCAGCCCACGACCTGGCGGCGGCCGCGCAGATCAATGCCGCCAATCGCGACAGACAACGCGCCTTGCCATGGGCTGAAATCGAACAGTTCACCCGCAGTGGACTGGGCAGTATTTCCATCCCGCGCACGTACGGCGGCCCGCAAGTGTCGTTCGTCACGGTAGCCGAAGTCTTCAGGATCATTTCTGCTGCCGACCCGGCACTGGGACAGATTCCGCAAAACCAGTTCGGCATTCTGCACTTGCTGCAGAGCAGCGCCACCGAGCAGCAGAAGAAAACGCTGTTCCAGAGCGTGCTGAACGGTTGGCGCATCGGCAACGCAGGGCCCGAGCGTGGCACCAAAAATACCCTGGAACTCAAGGCACGGATCACCACCAACGGTGACCGTCTGAGCATCACCGGACAGAAGTTCTACTCCACGGGTGCGTTGTTCGCACATTGGGTTGCGGTCAAGGCGCTGGATGACCAGGGGCGGCAGATAATGGCCTTTGTCCAGCGTGGCACTCCGGGACTGCGCATCGTTGATGACTGGTCGGGCTTTGGCCAGCGCACCACCGCCAGCGGCACGGTACTGCTCGACAACGTGCCGGTGGACGCTGCGCTGGTGGTCGATAACTGGCGCCTGTCACTGACGCCGAACATTCAGGGCGCGGTTTCGCAACTGATCCAGGCCGCGATCGACGCGGGTATTGCGCGCGGCGCCATCGACGATGCGATTGCTTTTGTACGCGAGAAATCCCGTCCATGGATCGACGCCAACGTCGAGCGCGCCAGCGATGACCTTTACGTGATCGCCGACATCGGCAAGCTGAAACTCGAACTGCACGCGGCAGAAGCCCTGCTGCGCAAGGCGGGCCAGGAGCTCGACGAGATCAGCGCTGCGCCTATCGATGAGCACTCGGCAGCCCGCGCCTCCATCGCGGTGGCGCGAGCCAAGGTACTGACCACCGAGATCTCGCTGCTGGCCAGCGAGAAGCTGTTCGAACTGGCAGGCAGCCGCGCGACATTGGCCGAGTTCAATCTTGATCGCCACTGGCGCAACGCGCGGGTCCACACCCTGCATGACCCGGTGCGCTGGAAATACCACGCGGTCGGCACCTGGCATTTGAACGGCACCCTGCCTGCTCGCCATTCCTGGATCTGAACCAGACCACTGGAGAAACCCCTTCATGAGTTCCAACCCAAAAGCGCGCGATAACGCGGCGCTGATCACCAGTGACGCTCAGGCCCTGCATGTAGCCCGCGAACTGGCCCTGCAATTGAAAACCGACAGCGCACATCGCGATCGCGAGCGCCGTTTGCCGCATGCCGAACTCGAGCTGTTCAGCCAGTCCGGTCTGTGGGGCATCAGTGTGCCGCAAGCCTTTGGCGGCGCGGGTGTTTCCAACATCACCCTGGCCAAGGTGATCCAGCTGATTTCCGAAGCCGATGGCTCGCTGGGCCAGATTCCACAAAACCATTTTTACGCTCTGGAAGTGCTGCGTGTGAACGGCAGTCCGGAACAACAGGCGCGCTTGTACGCCGAGGCACTGGCGGGCGTACGCTTCGGCAATGCGCTGGCCGAACTGGGGACCAGAACCGCACATGACCGCACCACTCGCCTGAGCCGCGACGGAGACGGTTATCGCATCAACGGCCGCAAGTTCTACGCCACCGGCGCGCTGTATGCGCAACGTATTCCCACCTCGGTCGTTGACGACGAGGGTGTGCAGCAACTGGTGTTCGTGCCGCACGACAGCGAGGGTCTCAGTGTCATCGACGACTGGAGCGGTTTCGGGCAGCGCACTACGGGCAGCGGCTCGGTGGTGTTCGACAATGTGTATGTCAGCGCCCGCGATGTCGTGCCGTTCCAGAGCGCCTTCCAGCGCCCCACCACGGTCGGGCCGCTGGCGCAGATTCTCCACGCCGCGATCGACACCGGTATTGCCCGTGCTGCCTTCGAGGACGCCCTGGCGTTCGTGCAGACGCGTACCCGGCCATGGATCGATTCGGGTATCGAAAAGGCTGTGGACGACCCGTTGACGCTGCACAGTTTCGGCAGGTTGGGTATTCGCCTGCATGCCGCCGAAGCACTGCTCGAGCGCGCTGGTGAGTTTCTGGATGTCGCTCAGGCCGACAGCAATGCCGATACTGTCGCCGCCGCGTCGATCGCCGTGGCCGAAGCACGCGCCATCAGCACGGAGATTTCCCTGGCAGCTGGCAGCACGCTGTTCGAACTGGCGGGCAGTCAATCCACGCTGGCCGAACACGGCCTGGATCGCCACTGGCGCAATGCGCGCGTTCATACGCTGCACGACCCGGTACGCTGGAAGTTTCATGCCATCGGCAATTACTACCTCAACGACACTAATCCTCCCTTGCGAGGGACGATCTGATGGCGCGTAAAAAGATCCTCCTCAACGCGTTCAACATGAACTGCATCGGCCATATCAACCATGGCCTGTGGACCCATCCACGGGACACCTCGACGCAATTCAACAGCCTGGAATACTGGACTGACCTGGCGAAACTGCTGGAACGCGGACTGTTCGACGGCCTGTTCATCGCCGACATCGTGGGCGTGTATGACGTCTATCAGAACTCGGTGGACGTCACCCTCAAGGAGGCGATCCAGTTGCCGGTCAACGATCCGCTGCTGCTGGTCTCGGCCATGGCCGGGGTCACCAGACATCTGGGCTTCGGCCTGACCGCCAATCTGACCTACGACGCGCCCTATCTGTTTGCCAGGCGCATGTCGACGCTGGATCACCTGAGCCGTGGCCGGGTGGGCTGGAACATCGTCACCGGCTACCTCGACAGCGCGGCGCGGGCCATGGGCCTCAGCGAGCAGAACGAACATGACCGCCGTTACGATCAGGCCGACGAGTACCTGGAGGTGCTGTACAAGCTCTGGGAAGGCAGTTGGGAAGACGATGCCGTGATCAACGACCGCGAACAGCGCGTCTACGCCCAGCCGGGCAAGGTCCACAAGGTCAGGCATCAGGGCGAGTTCTATCAGGTCGAGGGTTATCACCTCTGCGAGCCGTCGCCGCAACGCACGCCGGTGCTGTTTCAGGCCGGCAGTTCGGAGCGCGGCCTGCAGTTTGCCGGACAGAACGCCGAATGCGTGTTCATCAGCGGGCAGAACAAGGCAGCGACCCGCGAGCAGGTCGACAAGGTGCGCGCCAGTGCCGTGCAGGCCGGGCGCAATCCGGAGGACATCAAGGTGTTCATGGGCCTGAACGTGATCGTCGCGGCCACCGAAGCACTGGCTCGGGAGAAACACGCCGAATACCGCCGCCATGCCAGCGCCGAAGCCGGCGTGGCGCACTTCGCAGCCTCGACGGGCATCGATTTTTCCCGATACGAACTGGACGAACCCATTCAGTACGTGAAAAACAACGCGATTCAGTCCGCGACCAAAAACCTGAAAAACAACGACTGGACGCGCCAGAAACTGCTCGACCAGCACGCCTTGGGCGGCCGCTACATCACCTTGATCGGCTCGCCCGAACAGGTCGCCGACGAACTGGAATCCTGGATCGAGGAAACCGGCCTGGACGGCTTCAACCTGACCCGCATCGTCACCCCGGAAAGTTACGAGGATTTCATTGACCTGGTGATCCCGGAGCTGCAACGCCGGGGCTCATACAAGACCGCTTACCAGGACGGCAGCTTGCGCAAAAAACTGTTTCCGCAAGGCACCGACCGTTTACCGCAACGGCATGCGGGGGCGGCACACCGACATATTTGATGAAGACATGCGCCCCACGCCAAAGCGCTTGGCGTTGTACACAAATCTTGTGGGAGCGAGCTTGCTCGCGAAAGCGATTGTCCAGACGCCCTGTTTTCTGTGGCTGCACTGGCCTCTTCGCGAGCAAGCTCGCTCCCACAGGACAGATGTGCTGCCGAGGACGGCACACCGGCATATTTGATGACGACATGCGCCCCAACGCTGAAGCGCTTGGCGTTGTACACAAATCTTGCTCGCGAAAGCGATTGTCCAGACGCCCTGTTTTTTGTGTCTGCACTGGCCTCTTCGCGAGCAAGCTCGCTCCCACAGGACCGAGGCGCTGCCGGGGACGGCACGCCGCCGTATTTGATGACGACATGCGCCCCCCCGCTGAAGCGCTTGGCGTTGTACGCAGGCTTTGTGGGAGCGAGCTTGCTCGCGAAAGCGATTGTCCAGACGCCCTGTTTTCTGTGGCTACACTGGCCTCTTCGCGAGCAAGCTCGCTCCCACAGGACCGATGCGCTGCCGGAGACGGCACGCCGCCGTATTTGATGACGACATGCGCCCCAACGCTGAAGCGCTTGGCGTTGTACACAAATCTTGTGGGAGCGAGGCGCTGCCGAGGACGGCACGCCGCCGTATTTGATGAAGACATGCGCCCCCACGCTGAAGCGCTTGGCGTTGTACACAGGTCTTGTGGGAGCGAGCTTGCTCGCGAAAGCGATTGTCCAGACGCCCTGTTTTTTGTGTCTGCACTGGCCTATTCGCGAGCAAGCTCGCTCCCACAGGACCGAGGCGCTGCCGGGGACGGCACACCGGCATATTTGATGACGACATGCGCCCCCACGCCGAAGCGCTTGGCGTTGTACACAGGTTTTTGTGGGAGCGAGCTTGCTCGCGAAAGCGATTGTCCAGACGCCCTGTTTTTTGTGTCTGCACTGGCCTCTTCGCGAGCAAGCTCGCTCCCACAGGACCGATGCGCTGCCGGGGACGGCACGCCGCCGTATTTGATGACGACATGCGCCCCCACGCTGAAGCGCTTGGCGTTGTACACAGGTCTTGTGGGAGCAATAAGCACAAGGCGTGGGGACGAGACTTAGGGATTTTTAAAAGGACCGCATCATGAGCAAAACCCTCGCTGCACTGGCCCTCGGTCTGTTGACCCTGACCGCTTACGCCGACGATAAACCCCTGAAAGTCGGGACCACGGCAGCCTTCGCCATACCGCTCGAAGCCGCTGTCGAAGAGGCTGGCAAGCAGGGCCTGAAGGTCGAGCTGGTCGAGTTCACCGACTGGATCGCGCCCAATGTCAGCCTCGCTGCCGGCGATATCGACGTGAACTACTTTCAGCACATCCCGTTCCTGACCAACGCCAACGAAGCCGCCGGCTTCGGTCTGGTGCCTTACGCACCGGGGATCATCAACAACGTAGGTCTGTACTCGAAAAAGTACAAAAGCTTCGACGAACTGCCGACCGGCGCTACCGTGGCCATCGCCAATGACCCGATCAACAGCGGACGCGGCCTGCAACTGCTGGCCAAGGCCGGGCTGATCACGCTCAAGGAAGGTGTTGGTTACAAGGCCACCGAGGAAGACATCACGGCCAACCCGAAAAAACTCAAGCTCATTCAGGTCGAAGCCGTGCAATTGGTGCGAGCCTACGACGATGCCGATCTGGTGCAGGGCTACCCCGCCTACATCCGTCTGGCCAAGACCTTTCCCGCTGACTCGGCGATCCTGTTCGACGGCATGGACCACCCGGAATACGTGATTCAGTTCGTGATCAAGCCTGATCACAAGGATGACCCGCGTCTGGCAAAATTCGTCGATATTTACCAGCACTCGCCGCTCGTCCGCGCCTCACTGGACAAGGTCAACGGCAAGCTTTACCAGGCCGGGTGGAAAGAATGACCGCAACCGCGCAACGCCAACGGCCACTCGACATAGCGGGCGCAGGTCAGTGGGCGCAACAGGCCGAACTGCACCCGGAGCTGAATCGCGCGCATGTACGCTTCATCAACCTGGGCAAGACCTATCATGGCAAGCAAGGCCCGGTGGAGGCGCTGGGCAATATCGATCTGGCCGTCCAGCGCGGCGAGATCTTCGGCATTATCGGTCGCAGCGGCGCAGGCAAATCCTCGTTGATCCGCACCATCAACCGCCTGGAACAACCCAGCAGCGGTCGCGTGTTGATCGATCAGGTGGACATCGGCGAGTTCGACGAAGACAAGCTGGTGGAGCTGCGCCGACGCATCGGCATGATCTTCCAGCACTTCAACCTGATGTCGGCCAAGACCGTCTGGCAGAACGTCGAACTGCCACTCAAGGTCGCCGGCGTGCCGAAGGAGCAACGCGCGCGCAAGGTCTCGCAGTTGCTGGAGCTGGTGGGTTTGCAGGACAAGCACAAGGCGTATCCCGCGCAGCTGTCCGGCGGGCAGAAACAGCGTGTCGGCATCGCCCGCGCGCTGGTGCACGACCCGGCGATTCTGTTGTGCGACGAAGCCACTTCGGCACTGGACCCGGAAACCACCCAGTCGATCCTCGGCCTGCTGCGCGAGATCAACCAGCGCCTGGGCCTGACCATCGTGCTGATCACCCATGAAATGGCGGTGATCCGTGACATCTGCCACCGCGTCGTAGTGCTGGAACAGGGGCGAGTCGTCGAGCAGGGGCCGGTATGGCAGGTGTTTGGCGACCCGCAGCACCATGTCAGCAAAACCTTGCTGGCGCCGCTGCAAACCGGGCTGCCGAAAGAGTGGGCCGAGCGCCTGAGCGATCAGCCGCAACGACCCGATGCGGCCCTGCTGCTGGACGTGCATTTTACCGGTGTCAGTGACGAAGGGCCGGATCTGGCTGCGCTGTTTGCCGCGCTGGGCGGTAAGGTGCAATTGCTGCAGGGCGGGGTCGAGCGGATTCAGGAGCGCGCCATCGGGCATCTCATTCTGTCGGTTGCCGGCTCGCCGCACAGCCGGGACGAGCTACTGACGCGCGCCCGCACACTGGCGCCACGCGCGGAGGTATTGGGTTATGTGGGTTGATCGCTTGCTACAAGGCACCCTCGACACATTTCTGATGGTCGGTGTGTCGTCATTGATCGCACTGCTGCTGGGCATTCCGCTGGCAGTGATCCTAGTGACCAGTTCCAAAGGCGGCATCTATGAAGCACCGGGGATCAACCGGGTGCTGGGCGGCTTCGTGAACCTGTTTCGCTCGATTCCGTTTCTGATCCTGATGGTCGCGCTGATTCCGTTCACGCGGATGATCGTCGGTACCACTTATGGCGTATGGGCAGCCGTCGTGCCGCTGACCATTGCCGCCACGCCGTTCTTTGCGCGGATCGCCGAAGTGAGCCTGCGCGAGGTCGATCATGGTTTGGTCGAGGCCGCGCAGGCGATGGGCTGTCGGCGCTGGCACATCATCTGGCATGTGCTGCTGCCGGAAGCGCGCCCCGGTATCGTCGGTGGCTTCACCATTACCCTGGTGACCATGATCAACTCATCGGCCATGGCCGGTGCCATCGGTGCAGGCGGATTGGGCGATATTGCCTATCGCTATGGCTATCAGCGCTTCGACACGCAGGTGATGCTGACAGTGATCGTCTTGCTGGTTGCGGTCGTCGCGCTGGTGCAACTGGGCGGCGACCGATTGGCACGCAGCTTCGACAGGCGCTAAGCAGCCGCAACGCAGCGAGGGTATATTGGCGGTCTTCCTTTACCGGACCGCCCTTGATGAAACTCGACCCACAGACCCTCGCGCAGATCACCGCCGCGACCCTCGGCAATTACAACAGCGTGGCCGACGACTTCCGCGAAGGCACCCGCGACCACGACGTCAGCCAGAATATCGACGCCCTGCTGCGGCATATCGAAGGGCCGGCACCCTGGCAGATTCTCGACTTTGGCTGCGGGCCGGGCCGCGACCTGAAAGCGTTTACCGCGATGGGCCATGTGGCGGTCGGGCTCGACGGCTCCGAACGTTTCGCCGAGATGGCCCGTGCCGAGACCGGTTGCGAAGTGCTGCAGCAGAACTTCCTCGAACTCGACCTGCCGCACGGACGCTTCGATGGCCTCTTCGCCAACGCAGTGTTGTTCCACATCCCCAAACAGGAACTGCCACGCGTTCTGCGTCAGTTGCATGCCACGCTCAAACCGGGCGGCGTGCTGTTCAGCTCCAACCCGCGCGGTGAGAATCAGGAAGGCTGGAACGGCGAACGTTACGGCGCTTATCACGACCTGGAATCATGGCGCGAATTGCTGACCGAAGCAGGCTTTGTCGAACTGGAACATTACTACCGCCCCGCCGGATTGCCGAGAGAGCAGCAGCCGTGGTTGGCGAGTGTCTGGCGGCGCTAGAGCGTCGAGAAATGCATCCCCACGCAGAGCGTGGGGACGATCATCAAAAGCGGAGCGTTGGAACGATCATCAATGCGCAGGCTGCGCGTTTTCATCTTCGTTCTTTTCTTCGGCTTCCTGACGCTGTTCGTCGGTTGGCTCCTTGATGCGGTACCAGGCCACGTATAGCGCTGGCAGGAACAGCAAGGTCAGCAGCGTGGCGATGATGATACCGCCGATCATGGCGTAGGCCATCGGCCCCCAGAATACTTCGCGAGCAATCGGGATCATGCCCAGGCTGGCCGCTGCAGCCGTCAACAGGATCGGACGACGGCGATGCTCGGTGGCTTCGACCACGGCGTCCCACGGCAAATAACCGCTTTTTTCATAGGCATCGATCTGGGTCACCAGAATCACCGAGTTACGGATGATGATGCCGATCAGCGCCAGCACCCCGAGAATCGCCACGAACCCCAGTGGCGTCCCCGTCGGGATCAGCGCCAGCACCACGCCGATAAGCCCCAGAGGCGCGACACTGGCTACCAGGAACATCTTCTGAATGCTGTGCAACTGAATCATCAGGAACGTCGCCATGAGAAACAACATCAGCGGCGCAACGCTGGCAATCGGCCCCTGTGCCTTGCTGCTTTCTTCGACCGTACCGCCGGTTGCCACCTTGTAGCCGACCGGCAGGCCTGCGGCAAACTTGTCGATTTCCGGTTGCAGCTGTTTGACCAGATCAGTTGGCTGAATCGCGTCGCGGACGGCGCCTTTCACAGTGATGGTCGGCTTGCGATCGCGGCGCCAGACCAATGGCTGCTCCAGCTCGTAACCTACCGTGGCAAACGCCAGCAGCGGAATCGACGTACCGGTCGGTGTCACGATTTGCAGGTTCTGCAGGGTTTCCGGTGTGCCGCGCTCGGCATCTTCGGCACGCCCGACCACATTGATCAGATAGATATCATCGCGCACCTGAGTCACGGTAGAACCACTGACCACGCTGTTCATCAGCTTGGCGACGTCTTCCGACGACAGCCCCAACTGCCGGGCCTTGTCCTGATTGATGTCGATGCGCAGGACCTTGCCCGGCTCGTTCCAGTCGTAGATCACTTCGCCCACATGCGGGTTGTGGTCGAGCAGCGTGGCCAGCTCGATGGCGTGCTGACGCACCTTGTCGATGTTCTCGCCGCTGACGCGATACTGCAACGGACGACCCACCGGCGGGCCCATTTCCAGCGCCTGCACATACGACCCGATGCCGACGAAGTCATCACGCAGGCGTTTTTGCAGACGGGCAGTCAATGCGCCACGCTCTTCCAGGCCTTTGCTGACAATGACCAGCTGGGCGTAGAACGGATTTTCCAGTTGCTGATCGAGTGGCAGGTAGAAACGCAACGCGCCCTGGCCGATGTAGGTGCTCCAGCGCTCGATGTCCGGGTCGTCCTTGAGGCTCGCTTCAAAACGATCAACCACCTTGCGCGTTTCGTTGATCGAGGCGCTCTGCGGCAGGTTCAAGTCGACCAGAATTTCCGGGCGGTCCGAAGACGGGAAGAACTGGTTCTGCACGAACTGCATGGAGAACAGCGACGCGGCGAACAACCCTACCGTGATGGCAATCGCCAGCCAGCGATGACGCATGGCCCAGAGCATGCTGCCGTTGAATGCCCGACCTATGCGGCCTGGCTCTTCGGATTTCGGTTTGATGTTGGCGCTCAGAATGTGCACGCCGATCACCGGCGCAAACAGAACGGCAACCACCCACGACACCAGCATCGCCACGGCGATGACAGCAAACAGCGTGAACGTGTATTCCCCCGCCGAGCTGTTGTTCAGACCGATCGGCACAAAGCCGGCCACGGTCACCAGCGTACCGGTGAGCATCGGGAACGCTGTCGAGGTGTAGGCGTACGTGGCCGCCTGCTCCTTGGATTCACCCATTTCCAGCCGTGTGACCATCATTTCCACGGTAATCATGGCGTCATCCACCAGCAGGCCGAGGGCGATGATCAGCGCGCCTAGGGAAATCCGTTGCATGGTAATGCCGCTGTATTCCATGAATACAAACACCATCGCCAGTACCAGCGGAATTGAACACGCGACCACCAACCCTGCACGAAACCCAAGGCTGACGAAGCTGACCAACAGCACGATAATCACCGCCTCGAACAACGCGCTGGTGAAGCCGCCCACGGCCTTGTTCACCACCTCGGCCTGATCCGATACCTTGTGCACACCAATGCCGACTGGCAGCTCCGCCGTTGTAGCGTCCATACGCTCATGCAGCGCCTTGCCGAACGACTGGATATTGCCACCCTTCTGCATCGCGATGGCCAGGCCGATCGCCGGTTTGCCATCGAAGCGGAACAGCGGCTTGGGCGGATCGGTGTAACCACGAGAGATGTCGGCAATGTCGCTCAGACGGTAAAAGCGATCATTGATGCGCAGATTGACGGCAGCCAGATCCTTCTCGGAAGCAAACTGGCCGGAGGTACGCACCGAAATCCGCTCCGGCCCGGCTTCGATCACCCCGGCAGGCGTCACCGCGTTCTGCGATTGCAGGCTTTGCACCACCTGGCTCTGGTCAATGCCCAGTGCCGCGAGTTTGCGTGTCGAGAAGTTCAGGTACACCACTTCGTCCTGCTGACCGATCATCTCGACTTTGCCAAGGCCGGGCACGTCACGGATGTCGGCGCGGACCTTCTCGACGTAGTCACGTAACTGACGCATCGAGAAACCGTCTGCTGTAAACGCATAGATCGAGCCGTACACATCACCGAACTCGTCGTTGAACGACGGGCCTTGCAGCCCCTGCGGAAACTGGCCACGGATGTCATCGACTTTCTTGCGCACCTGATACCAGATTTCCGGTATCGCCTTGGCATTGGTCGTATCACGCAAGTACACGAAAACCGTGGACTCACCCGGTCGGGTATAGCTCTTCACGTAGTCCAGCGAGTCCAGCTCTTCGAGCTTCTTCTCGATGCGGTCGGTGACCTGCTCGAGGGTCTCGTCCACCGTCGCGCCCGGCCAGCGGGTCTGGATAATCATCGTCTTGATGGTGAAGGACGGGTCTTCCTCGCGCCCCAGTTTCATGTAGGAAAACACGCCCATCAACAGCGCGACGAACATCAGGTACCAGACGAACGACTGATGCTTGATGGCCCACTCGGATAAATTGAAATTCCCTTTCATCGCGGGCTTTCCTCATCGACTTTGACTTTCTGGCCCGCCTTGAGACTGTTGACGCCCGCGCTCACCACTTTTTCACCTGCTTTGACGCCATCGGTCAGCACAAAGGAGTCGCTGTCACGGCTGGCAATAGTCACCGCTCTGGGGTTCACCGTCTGGCTCTGCGAGTCGACGATCCAGACCTGGCGTTTGCCATCGACTTCCTGCAGGGCATTGATCGGCAGACGCATGCGCGGCGTGATGGTCGAGCTGAGCGTCACACTGATGGCCGTGCCCAGCCTGAACGCCGCTGGCGTTTGCGCCAGCGACAGACGCGCACGGCGAGTACGTGTCGTGCGGTCGGCCTGGGGTTCGATTTCGCGAATGGTGGCAGTGGTGTTCACTTCCGGATTCAGCTGACTGGCGACGGTGAATACCACGTCGGACGGTAACTGATCGGCCAGTGTATCGGGCAGGTCGATCACCGCCTCCTTGATGTCCGGCCGCGCCAGGGTCACGACTTCCTGACCGGCTGTCACCACCTGCCCGGCTTCGACCTTCCATTCGGTGACCACCGCATCGTGATCACTGCGCAGCTCGCTATAACTCAATTGGTCGCGGGCCTGTTGAGCCGCGGCTCTGGCTTGCTCCTGCGACGAACTGGCGGTCTTCAGATCGGTCAGGGCGATGTCCAGTTGCGCCTGGGCACCGACGCCGCGATCGAACAGCTCCTGCTGACGGCGGGCATTGGCCTGGGCGTTGATGTACTGCGCCTGAACATTGGCCAGGTCGCCCTGCCGGGCACGCACGGCGTTCTGCTGATCGGTCGGATCGAGGGTTGCGAGCAAATCGCCTTTCTTGACCTCAGCACCTACGTCAACGTCGCGTCGGGCAATGCGCCCCGCGACACGAAAGCCCAGCACACTTTGATAACGCGCCTGGATGTTGCCGGCGAAACGCCCGAAATCCTGATTCGACTCAGGCTTTGCTTCGACGAAGACGACGGGGCGCACCGGCTCGGGAGGTGTTTCATCCTTGCCACAGCCGCTCAATAGAAAACCGCTCAACAGCAGGCCGCCCAGCGGCAGGCACGACATACGCTTCATGGCTGCACCTGTGCGTTCTGTTGCTTGGGCTGTTCGGCAATTTCGACCTGCATGTCCGGATGTAACAACTGTCCGCCTGCCACCACGACTTTCTCTCCACTCTTGAGCCCGTCGCCAATGATGACTTTGGCGGTCAGGTAACGGGTGACGGTGACCTTGCGCAAATTGACCTTGCCCTGC
This sequence comes from Pseudomonas sp. PvP100, assembly GCF_017833055.1. NCBI lineage: Bacteria > Pseudomonadati > Pseudomonadota > Gammaproteobacteria > Pseudomonadales > Pseudomonadaceae > Pseudomonas > Pseudomonas sp. PvP100. Next base: position 4,913,708 of record NZ_JAFIBO010000001.1, on the reverse strand, counting down.
TCGTCCACCACCCACACGGCAGGCTTGCCCAACTGTTCGCCGAGGTCCTTGGTCAGCGCTGCCCATGGCAACTCGACACTGGCGTTGGCCGGTGCGCTCAGCGCCACGCTGACCACCGAACCCAGGTCCATGCCTTCAGGCAACGGGTCCAGAGCGATCTTGACCTGCAAGGTGCCGGTCTGCGCGGATACCGCCGGGGTCACTTCGCGCACTTTGCCGCTGACCTTGATGTTCGGGTTATCGAGTAACGTGACCTGCACAGCCTGATTGGTCGGCGGCTTGACGAACAGCGACTCGTAGACATTGAACACCGCATCGCGATCACCGTCGCGTGCCAGATCGAAAATCGGCATGGTGGCCTGCACCACTTGCCCGACTTCAGCCTGACGCGCGGTGATCACACCCGGTGCATCGGCCACCAGAGCGGTATAACCCAGTTGTTCACGGGCATTGGCCAATTGCGCCTGCGCCGCCTTCAACGAACTTTCACTACCGCGCAAGGCGGCCTGTGCAGAGTCATATTCGCTACGACTGGTGTAGCCCTTGGGCAACAGTTTTTGTTGTCGAACGAAAGCAGCGCTGGCCTGATTCACGCGGGCCTGCTCGGCGGCCACAGCAGCAGCGGCCGAGTCGACATTGATCTGCAGATCCTTGGGATCGAGCCGCGCCAGCACTTGCCGGGCAGTGACCCGATCGCCCACATCGACATTACGCTGAATGATCTTGCCATTGACCCGGAACGAAAGACGGGTCTGCACTCGCGCCTGAACATCACCGGTCAGGGCGACACTGGCGGCGAAGTCGGCACTTTTTACCGTCTGCACATAAACTCTGGGCAGTTCGGGCGCCGCCGGTTTTTCCTCGCCACAACCGGCCAGCGCCGCCAAGGCAGCGGCCAGACCGAACGTAACCAGTCTTGAAATACGAACGGGCATGCAGACTCCTTGTGCAACTGCCGGATGCGGGCGTGATCAGGGCGAGAGAATAGCGTGAGTATGCGACTGTGTGCGAGAGGGAGGGTTCATTGGGGGAGTGATCAGAACACGTTTACGATGACTCGGACGTTGCGACATGAGACGGCTGATTCACAAGCTCTTTGCCCTGAAGATAGGTCCGGGCGCGCTCTGCCTCCGGCTTTTATAGTGTTGCCCGTTCAAATTTCAGGAAAGAAATGACCTTGGGCCTCTTTGAAAAAGTGCAGGTAGCTTATAGGACTAAACGACCAGGACTAAACGACTCTCAATGACCTGCACGAATTGAATCGACAGGCTCTTCTACTATTGCTTCCATCTTGTCTACTTCTGACAAATGTTGCTTGAATCTTTTCTTGGTTAACCTCTTGTTTTTGGGATAGCCCGTTCTATGAATGGTAGGCAACTGTTCTGAACTGTTGTGCAGGTCGCTGGCAATCATATTGTCACGACCTCATCGCCCTCCCGACTCTGTTGCGCCAGCCATTGTGCGCCTGCACGGATACAGGTTCGTTGCCTGTCGCCGTGCAGCTCGGTCATCAGTTGCTCGCCGTTATAGAACCGGTTGGCGACGGCCTGGGCCGAGGGCGTCACTGTGGATACGCGGTCCAGCGGGTCATAGGTGTACTTGCAGAGGATGGCCATTATCGTTCCCTGATGATGACGAAGTCAGGGCCTTAGCGTGAGCCCGTCGGGGCCGACCGTCCACTGGCAAAACTATCAGTAGGTCACCCGAAAGCAAGAGTCCGGGTGACCTGGGTAACAAGCTCATGGGTTGTCATGGCTCTGTAAAATCGCCCAGGTTCTGGCAGAAGGCTGGATGGCATCAAGACGGCATTCACTAAGTGGGCGTTCTGATATCTGCGCTAGTAGCCTGAGCGTTGCTCCCCACGTTCTGTAAAGGGATGTCGGACGAATCCCTTGACCTTATTGATGAGCCAGAAGTGTCAAAAGCCCTCGTCCTAGCGATGTCTCGGGAGCGAGAATCTGGATATGCCTGATCATACGATGGCGGTAGCTCATACGGAGGCGGTAGATCGTTGTTGGGGTTAGGAGCTTGCGCTGCTCTTTTCGCGTCGTTCTGCCTTGCTCTAGCTTGAATAATGCGTCTTTTACTGATTCGTCTCGCAGCTAAGGAGCCCCGCCTAAGCACTGTCGAAGCGACTCCTAAGCCAAATCCTACATAGTTAAGTATTGAGCTGGTCTCGGGGTGCGCGTCTTTCGTCAACATTGACCCTATCGTTGGAATAACGCCAGCACCACCTGTTAATAAGCCGGCGGCCGAGACTGCCATTGTCTTGGCCCCCCTCGATGCGATCATTCCTCGCACCCCTCCAAGCGCGCCGAGTACCGACAGACCTAAACCCACCCAAAACCACGCGCTTTCATGCCCTGTCGGATCAACCCGGTTGACCGGATCTCCCGCGCAATACGCATACGCATTCACGCCACCCTTGCCAAACGGGCTCAGGCTGTCCGGGCTGTTGAAGCGCATCAGCACTGGGTTGTAGGCGCGATAACCGTTGCCAAGCAGGTAATAACCGGTGAGAGGGTCGCTCGGTTCGCCGTTGAAACCGGGCATTCCATCGAGGGCCTGGGCAATGTCATGGTGACCGTAAGGCGAGTAGGCAATGTCCGCCTGGTGTCCGTCTTCACTCGCATGCAGAACGCTGTTGTGCAGGTCGCTGGCGACCATCATTGTCACGACCTCATCGCCCTCCCTACTCTGTTGCGCCAGCCATTGTGCGCCTGCACGGATACAGGTTCGTTGCCTGTCGCCGTGCAACTCGGTCATCAGTTGCTCGCCATTGTAGAAGCGGTTGGCGACGGCCTGCGCCAATGGCGTCACTGTGGATACGCGGTCCAGCGGGTCGTAGGTGTACTTGCAGAGAATAGCCATGATCGATCCTTGATGATGGAGTAAGCACTCAGGTGAGTCAGGCTGGAGAAATCATGTACAGATAAACATATCAATACGACATAGCTGTACCAGGATCGTTTGCCTGATCACCCCCGACGGATGGTCTTCGAATGTTTACAGCGGCAGTAGCAACTACACCGTTTGAAGGCCTTTGCTTAACCAGCTTTATATTGGTCCCTGCATCCTCCCAACGCTTGATGCGTGGGCTGACTGTCCGAACGGCTAGCACTGGAATCAACAAGCCTATTGCCGTCGCGAGCAAAATATTCGCAGCAGGAGTGTCAGGATCGACCGCATTGATTACCCGGCTTACTGTAAACACGCTGCTGGCTGCAAGCTGGCCGACTGCTGAGGCCGCTATCAGTTTCGTTGATAAGGGTTCACCGCCCTTGGCGATAGCCTTTATCGCAGGAACAGCCGTCTTTACACCCACGAAAGCACCGAACAAGCCGAGCCCTATCCAGACAAATGAAAGTACCTGACCAACATCCACCTCATGCCCGGTCGGATCAGACCGATTAACCGGGTCCCCCGCGCAGTACGCATACGCATTCATACCACCCTTGCCAAACGGACTCATACTGTCCGGACTGTTGAAACGCATCAGTGCCGGGTTGTAGGCACGATAACCATTGCCCAGCAGATAATGACCGGTCAACGGATCGGGTCGCTCACCGTTGAAGCCTGGCAACTGGTTCAATGCTTGCCGATGCCCGTAGGGGGTGTAGGCGATAGGTCCAGGCAAGCCGGCCGATACGGTGTGGAGCACGCTGTGCTGTTGGTCCGAGCCGATCAACAACGTGGCGAGCGCTGACTGCATGGCCAGCAACTGACGGTCGCGATGCAGGAAACGAAGGTGTTCCGCCCCCTGAACCTCGCTGACCAGCGTGTCGGACTGATAGAACGAACGGGCAATGGTTCCTATCGCAGGCGTGCGAGCCGCGAGCCGGTCAAGCGCGTCGTAGCGGTAACGGCACAGAGGGGTTGGCTGGCGCATGGCGAGTAACCGGAGTGGTCTTGATCAGCGAGGCAGGCCTCTTCAAGCACACAATGCACCGCAGGGACCGCAGCGGCTACTCGTAGAACTGCTAGGTTTCATCATTATTGTCAGGGGTTCTGAACGCATTCCAGCGAGCGCTCCAGCTCGGCCTTGGCCATATTGATCAGATGCACCACCGAGAACGCCAGATCACGTTTCAGGCCGTCAAGGTTGTCACCGGTTTCATACGCGGTGGCCGAGGCACAGCGCAGTATGTCGCTGACCTGCATCAGAGAGTCTTCCAGAGAGTTGGGGAGCGGCGGGGATGGGGTTGAGTTGATCATCGCTTATTCCTTTAGCTGACAAGACCACCAGATGCCTGCTGCTAAACAAACAAGGGTGGCGACTTTGACGCGGGTTAGCAGACCGGTGTGGAACAAGCGCAAGCAACCGGCGCACCCGAAGGTGCCCCACGCAAAGCCCCCATAAACGGCACTTGCGCCACTTGTTATCCACAAACAGGCTGCTAAACCCGATCGCTGGAAAAATCAGCGACCGACGCAGCCTAGTGTGCAGAGTTGGCAGGCACAAGGGCCCGGGATTTTCTAGGAAAGGTCATACGCAGGAAAGGGAAAAGACTGAAGGAAAGGTCCTGCAGGACAGGTTTTTCGTGAGCGGAAGTAACCTGAATCTTTCAGAAGAGGACGCAGAGCGTCCAGAAATGCATACCCACGCGGAGCATGGGTACGATGACATTCCTCAGATCGCCTATCGTTCCTGACGCTCTGCGTGGGAATGCCGTTCGCGACGCTCCGCGTCGTCTGCAAACCGCGCCGATCAGCTGCCCTCGGTGCCGTGTGCTTCTTCGAAGAAGAAATCCTTCCAGCTCGCCGCCTTGTTTTTCAACACGCCCAGCTCATGCAGTTTCTCGGCGTAGATGAAGGTGCGCTGCGGCGTGACGGTGAAGTCGATTTCCGGGTCGGCGACGATTTTCTCTACCAGTGGCAACGGCAGCTTCGATTGCTCGACGCGGATGTACGTCTGCGCGGCAGCGGGCTTGTCGGCCTTGATGATCTTCTCGGCTTCAGCCAGCGCGTCGTAGAACGCCTTGTAGGTCTTGGGGTTTTTGTCGTGGAATTTCTCGGTGGTGTAGAGCACGTTGAACGTCGCCTGGCCGCCCAGCACGTCATAGGAACTGAGCACCTTATGGACGTTGGGGTTCTCCAGTTCCTGATACTGGAACGGCGGGCTGGAAAAGTGCGAGTTGATTTCCGAACCACCGGCAATCAGCGCGGAAGTCGCATCCGGGTGCGCGAGGCTGACCGAGATGTTGTCGAATTTCTTGTAGTTGTCGTTACCGAACAGCTTGGCGGTTTCGATCTGCAATGTGCGCGACTGGAAGCCCACGCCCGCAGCCGGTACAGCGATGCGGTCCTTGTCGGTGAAGTCCTTGAGAGTCTTGACGTTGGGGTTGTTGGTCAGCAGGTAATTGGGCATCGAACCCAGCGAGGCAATCGCCTTGACGTTCTGTTTGCCCTTGGTGCGGTCCCAGACGGTCAGCATCGGCGGCACGCCTGCCGACACCACGTCCAGTGCGCCGGCCAGCAGCGCTTCGTTCATCGCCGTGGCACCTGAAATACTGTTCCAGTCGACCTCAATGTCCAGGCCCTGCTCCTTGCCGTGTTTCTCGATCAGTTTCTGATCGCGCACCACGTCGAGGATCAGGTAGCCGATGCCGAATTGCTGAGCGATGCTGATCTTGCCTTCCGCCTGAGCGCCGCCGCTGAGCAGCGCGCCAAACAAGCCGAGCGTCGCCGCCAACACAGTCAGTGCCGGGCGTTGAAATGCAGTATTCATGTGGTTCTCACCCTGATTATTCAAAAAAAGACGGCGTTTCAACGCTGCATGCCCCAACGCTTGACGGTCAGGCGCTCGATGTTGGCGAACAGCAGGTTCTCGACCAGCAGGCCGATGAGGATCACCGCCGCCAGACCCGCAAAAACCTTGTCGGTATACAGCTCGTTACGATTCTGAAAGATGTACCAGCCCAGACCGCCCTTGCCGGAGGACGCGCCAAACACCAGTTCGGCAGCAATCAGCGTGCGCCAGGCAAAGGCCCAGCCGATTTTCAGACCGGCGAGAATCGATGGCAGCGCAGCAGGAATCAGGATGTGCCAGACAAAGCGCAGGCCTTTGAGACCATAGTTGCGACCTGCCATGCGCTGGGTTTCCGAGACACCCAGAAAGCCCGCGTAAGTATTGAGCGCCAGTGCCCACAACACTGAATGCACCAGCACGAAGATCAGGCTGTTCTGACCCAGCCCGAACCACAGCAGCGCCAGCGGCAGCAGGGCAATGGCCGGTAACGGATTGAACATCGCAGTCAGCGTGCTGAGCAGGTCGCGGCCCAGTTGGGTGGACACTGCCAGAGTGGTCAGGGCGAACGCCAGCACGATGCCGATCAGGTAGCCCTGAATCAGCACGGTCAGGGAGATCCAGACCTTGCCCGGCAACTCACCGGAGATCAGCCCGTCATAAAAAGCGGCAGCCGTTTGTAGAAAGCTCGGCAACAGCAGGTCGTTGTTCTGCAGACGTGCGGCCAGTTCCCAGATCACCGCCAGGGCGATCATGATGACGCATTTGCGCACCCAGCTCAGTTGCCAGATGCGCTGTGCCAGGGGCAGATCGCGGGCCAGGTCTTCCTGAGTGAAAGGCTCCAGCGTGATTTCATATTCTTCGCGAGCGGGAGGTGCGAGGCTCATGATTCGGGTTCTCGGTAGTCGTAAAAAGCGTATACAGAACGCTCTGGGAAGCGTTAATACGCACAGCATTCATTATTTAGCCTTTGATTCTGCTCGCAGGGCGTGGAGCGAGTTTGTTCGCGAATGGGCCGTTACATTCTCAAAAGATGCATTGTCTGAACTACCGTCTTCGCGAACGAGTTCGCTCCTACGGCCTTCGGCCAGAATCAAAAACCTGTACCAGTGCGGCCAGTCAATAAGCAATCCGGATGTCCTGAAAATTCAGATCCTGCTCCACCGGCCCGGCCTCGCCCTCATCGAACAACAACCGATGAATACGCTGCGCGGTTTGCTGAAAGCCGACGCCGCCGAGACTTTTCAGGTCGTATTGATGGCTGTTGATTTCCGCCCGTACACGGCCCGGATGCGGCGACAGCAGCAGGATGCGGTTACCGACCACCAGCGCTTCTTCGATGGAGTGCGTGACGAACAGCAACGTAAAGCGCACCTCGTCCCACAGCTCCAGCAGCTCTTCCTGCATCTTGCGGCGGGTCAGTGCATCCAGCGCGGCGAACGGCTCATCCATCAGCAGGATTTTCGGCTGCATGGCCAAGGCTCGGGCAATTGCTACACGGGCCTTCATGCCACCGGACAAGGTGTGCGGATAGGCATCGGCAAACGCGCTGAGGCCGACCTTTTCCAGGTAATAACGTGCGCGCTCCAACGCTTCGGGGCGCTTCAGCGTGCGTGATGCCAGCAGCGGAAACATGACGTTCTCGATCACGGTTTTCCACGGTGGCAACTGGTCGAACTCCTGAAACACCACGATGCGGTCCGGGCCAGGCTCGGTGACCTGATGCCCCGCCAGGCGAATCTCGCCCTCACTGGGCTCGATGAAACCGGCCACCGCCTTGAGCAACGTCGACTTGCCGCAACCGGATGGCCCGAGCAGCACGAAACGATCGGCCGGATCGACTTCGAAACTGACCTGATGCGTCGCCCGCACCACGCGTTCTGGCGTGCGGTATTCGAGGCTGACGCCGCGAACTTGCAGCAAGGCTTCAGCAGTGGGCTGTGCCGCCGGCTGCGGTTGGGTGCTGGTGCTGGCCGTGTGGCCTTGCGCGACAGCATTCATGAACGGCTCTCCTGAATCAAAATGGCGCGGTGCCTTGAATGGTCGTGCGATGCAGTTTGCGACGCAGATGCGCCGGGCAGCCGGCAGCCAGATGGATCAGGGAACGGTTGTCCCAGAACACCATGTCGTTGGCCTGCCACTGGTGCCGATAGATGTGCTCGGGCTTCACGCTGTGCGCGTAAATCTCGTTGAGAATCTGACGGCTCTCGTCTTCCGGCAGACCGAGGATGCGTGTCGTGAAACCCTCGCTGACGAACAGCGCCTTGCGCCCGTTTTCAGGGTGGGTGCGAACGATCGGGTGGCTGACTTCCACCACCTGCGCCAGTTGCTCGGCGGTCAGGGTCGGACGCCAGTTGGCGGCGTTGTGGCCCTCGGCGTAGCGTGCGGTGTAACTGTGCACCGCTGAACGCCCTTCAACCGCATCGCGCAGGTGTTGCGGCAACGTTTCCCACGCCAGGTGCATATCTGCAAACAGCGTATCGCCGCCTTCACTCGGCAGTTCCTGGGCGTAAAGCATCGAGCCCAGGCTCGGCAGCTCCTTGTAAGACAGGTCCGAATGCCAGTACTTGCCGGCATCGCCCAGGCCCACGGGCTTATCGTTCTCGACAATATTGGAGACGATCAGGATTTCCGGGTGGTTGGCCAACAGAAACTGCTTGAGCACATGGATCTGCAGCACCCCGAAGCGCCGGCTGAAATCGATCTGCTGCTGCGGCGTGATCTGCTGATCGCGGAACACCACCACATGGTGATCCAGATGTGCCTGATGCATACGAGCGAAGTCGGCATCGTTCAACGGCCTGGACAGATCCAGCCCAACGATTTCCGCGCCCACCTTTTCGGTGAATGGACGCACTTCGAAGGATTGCGAAGCAGGTTGAGCGGACAATGAAGCGAGGGAGGCTGCTGGCATGAGAACTCCGACTCCAGGACTGTGTGACTGAAAGACGAAACTCTATAGGTATAAGAAAGAGAATTTAAATACCGTTGGGGAATAACGATAGCGCCGAATATTTCATGCGGGTGCCTCGCAGGCCCAATCCAGCATAAATGTGTCATGACAGTTACATCGAAGTGTCAGAACGGCTTGCTAGGGTCGGCGCCTTATTCGACCTGAGTGAAGCGCCTGCTATGCGATCCAATAAACCGGTTGTCCATGTAATGGTGTCGTCATTGATACTGTCGCTGCTTGCCGTCTCGGTTCAGGCTGCGAGCCGTGCCAATGACAATCGTATAAACGGTGTCGATCTGCTCTCCGGGTTCAACACCCTGTGGACAACCGGTGCAACCTGGGACACTGGCACGCCGACGGCCCTCGGTCAGAGCCTGCTTCGGCGCAACCTGCAGATCGTGGTCGACCGTGCCAACTCGCGCACGCTGGCGCAGGAAACCGCCGCCTACTTCGATGACCGCCGCGACCAGAGCTACAGCGCCATCAGCGGCCTGGGCTCGCTGAGCGATGCTTACAAAGCAGGCGCGGGCGCGTTCACGACGATCACGCAATTCGACGACAGCAACAAAACCGTCAAGTACGACGACAAAGGCAATGGCGCAGGCAGTTCGTCTTCAGCGCTGGGCAAGGTGGTCGATCTGGTCGGCGCCGTGCGCAACGATGCCTCCACGACTCCGGCCAAGTCCCACTATCTGTATCCACGGCCATGGCGGCAGAGCCTCGACGGACAGAGCCTGGCATTCGTCGTCGCGCCGTCCCTGCGCCCGGCCGAAAGCACCACGCCGGCCAGTGACTCGGGTTTCCCCAGCGGTCACACCAACGCCGCTTACCTGTCAGCCTACGCCTTGGCCTACGCGATCCCGGAGCGGTTCAGCGAGCTGATGCTGCGTGCTTCGGAGATCGGCGACAACCGCATCGAAGCGGGCATGCACTCGCCCTTCGACGTGATGGGCGGGCGAATCACCGCGACCTATTTCGCAATCGACAATCTGTCCAATTCCGCCAACACGCAATTGCGCGCCGATGCTCGCGCACAGGCGCTGGCCTATTTCACTGCTCAGTGCGGCGGCGACGTCAACAATTGCATGACGGCCATCGACCCGGCCACCGACCGCACTTCCCAGCACGCACAGGACAAGGCGCTGTACACCGCGCGCATGACCTACGGCTTCGACCCGGTCGGCCCGACCAACCTCGCCCCGGTCGTGCCAACCAACGCTGAAGTGCTGCTGGAAACACGCTTCCCGTACCTGGACGCCAGCCAGCGCCGCGAGATTCTGGCGACCACTGAACTGTCGTCGGGCTACGCAGTGATCGATCAGTCAGGTGGCTACGGTCGCCTGAACCTGTATGCCGCAGGCGATGGTTACGGCGCGTTCAATTCCAACGTCACCGTCAACATGAACGCCAGCCTGGGTGGCTATAACGCCATCGACGCCTGGCGCAACGACATCAGCGGCAGCGGCGCACTGATCAAGAACGGTACGGGCAACCTGATCCTGACCGGCAACAACACCTACTCGGGCGGCACGCTGATCAACGGCGGCACCCTGACCGGTCATGCCCAGGCCTTCGGCAGCGGCACGATCACCGATAACGCAACGCTGATGGTCGATCAGTCCACCAACGACACCCTCGCCAACACCCTGACCGGCAACGGTGCGCTGATCAAACGCGGTATCGGATCGCTGAACCTGACCGGCAACAGCAGCCTGTCCGGCGCGACGTCCGTGCAGGCCGGTCGCCTGGCAGTGAATGGCAACCTCGGTAACTCCATCGTCAGCGTGCAGCAAGGCGCAACGCTGGGTGGCAACGGCACCGTCGGCGGCATCAACGTCGCTCAGGGTGGCGTGGTCGCACCGGGTAATTCGGTCGGGCAACTGAACGTCAACGGTGACGTCAACCTGGCTCAGGGTTCGGTTTATCAAGTGGAGTCGGACGCCAGTGGCAAAGCCGACCGCATCGTCGCCAGCGGCCGCGCCACGATCAATAACAGCACGCTGTCACTGGTCGAGGGCGGTAACTGGCTGGCCGCCAGCCGTTACTCGATCCTCTCCGCAGCCGGTGGCGTGAGCGGTGCATTTGCCGCCGTACAAACCAACTTCGCGTTCCTTACCCCGACGCTGAACTACACCGCTACCGATGTCGGGCTGACGCTGGATCGCAACGCACAAACCTTCGCCAGCCTGGCGACCACGCGCAACGCCAAGGCGGTCGCGCAGGGGCTGGACAGCGCGGGCGCAGGCAACGCGCTGTGGCGTCAGGTGGTACAGGACGACGCCTCGACGGCGCAGGCCACGTTCAGCGCGCTGTCCAACGAGCTGCATGCATCGACCCAATCTGCACTGATCGAAGACAGCCGGCTGGTGCGCAATGCCATGAATGCTCGCATGCAACAAGCCCAATCCGCACAGGCATTCGGCAGCACCACGCAAACCCTCGCCGGTGACGCCTCGCGCGGTGTGGTGTGGACCCAGGCCATCGGCGCGACCGGCCAGACCGACAGCAGCCGTGACGCCTCGGGCCTCGAAACCCGCACCAGCGGCCTGTTGTTCGGCGCCGACGTACCGCTCGACGACACCTGGCGTGTGGGTGCATTGGCAGGCTTCAGCAACAGCAGCTTCGACCTGCGCCACGCGTCCGGCTCGACCGACAGCGACAACTATCATCTGGGTGTCTACGGCGGCGCGAAATGGGGCCAATTGGGCCTGCGCCTCGGCGCGATACGCACCTGGCATGAGCTGACCGCCAAGCGCACGCTGGACCTGCCGGGCTCGTCCGAGCACTTCAAGGAAGACTACAAGGCAGCGACCAATCAGGTCTTCGGCGAACTGGGCTACACCCTGGAAATGGGCAACGCACAGCTTGAACCCTTCGCCAACCTGGCACACGTACGCCTGGACACCGACGCCTTCGACGAGAACAGCAACGCCATCAGCCTGCAGAACAAGTCCCAGGACAACCACATCACCTTCAGCACCTTGGGCCTGCGTGCAGCGACCCGCCTGAACGCAGGCAGCGTCGTGATCAAACCCAACGCCACACTGGGCTGGCGTCGCGCCTACGGTGACGTCACCCCGGAAAGCCGCTCGGCCTTCAGCGGCGGTGACACCTTCGAACTCTCCGGCGCCCCCATCGCCCGCAGCGCAGCGGTGCTCGGCGCAGGTGTCGACCTGGGGTTGAGCGATACCTTGAGCGTAGGCCTGAGCTACGACGGTCAGGTGAGCAACGACGCATCGGATCAGTCGCTGAATGCCCGGGTGACATTGGCGTTTTAAGGCTGAAGCGGCGGCTGCTCTCTGTAGGGGCGGAGAGCAGCCTGCCGAAGTTATCAGGGGGTCTGAGCGCTCTTGCGTTGACCCTCAATTCCATAACACGCCAACCCTCTCGCTTTCATTTCCCAGCATCCCGATCAGCCTCAACAATCGGGGTCGGGAATGGGCTGCGTGCCTTTGCAAACCACCACAGGGCACCCGCCCCGATAACGCTCGTCAGCATGGCCAAACTCAGGATGATCTGGCGGATGCCCAAGGGCGCTGCGAGCAGGGCCACCAGCAAACCCGCCAGAGGCTGCGACAGGTTGTTGAGCAAGGTGATCACGCCCACCGTCTTGCCGAAGTCCTGAGGCGGTATCACCCGCTGCCGGAGGGTGCGCATGTAGACGTTGAACATCTTGTCGAAGCCGACGATCAACAGGAACCCCAGCGCATAGCCAATCAGGTTCGGGCTCAGGGCGCTGATGAATGCCCCGGTCGCGATCATCGAAAAGCCGACGCTACCCAGCACGCGCATAGGCAGAGCCACGCGGGCCAGGAAGAACAGGATCACAATGGTCGTCACCGCGCCCGCCGCCTGCAGTCCGGCATAGCTGTCTTTGCCGGCGCTGTACTCACCGATCACCATGGCTGCCGAGGTCGCCAGCGTGACACCGACGATCAGGTTGACGCCTACTGCCAGCGTGATGATCTTTTTCAATTCCGCCAGGCTGCGGATATGCCCGAACGCAATCCGCAATGGCTGCAGCCAGATGTCCTGATGCTGCTCGAACACCTCAAGCGTGATACGGCTGAGACGTTGCCACGCGAGCATGCTCAGGTCCGCCAGCAGGAACAGGCCAGCGGTCAACAGTACGACCCAGTGCCAGGCCCACACTTCAAGCATCAGTGCCGCGACCAAGGGCCCGAGAACCAGCCCGGACTGGTCGGCGATCTGGGAATAGGAAAACGTTCTGGTGTAGCTGTAGTGCTGAAAGATATGCGGCATGAGCACTTCGCGCGCCATGATGCCTTGCGTGGTCAGCACCCCGCACAATGCCGACAGCACCACCAGCCATCCGATACCGCCAAAGATGGCGTAGAGCACCATCGCCAGCACGCACAGCGATGCCCGGTAGATCTGGCTGATATGCAGAATTTTGACTGGCGGGTATTTGTCGCAGAGGGCACCACACAACGGAAACGCGAGAAACCTCGGCAGCGATTCAACGAAAAACGCCAGCCCGGCCCACGATGCGCTGTTGGTGGTCTGAAACACCACCAGCGGCACAATGAACAACAGAATCTGATCCGCCAGCCTGGACAGGAAAAGCGAGACGAAGAAAGCGAGGTAATCCTTACGCATGGAAAACTCCTGTAGGCCGGGACGTGCATCGCGATTAACCGAGCCAGGCGTTGGAGCTTATTGGATTTACGATTTTAATGCTGGCGGCGCTCGCTACAGTTAGTATTCCTCAGGTCATACCTGGCTTGATACATCCATGCTGAGACGCCCTCTCCTGTGAGCTCGTGGAGAAATACTGATGAACTCATTGCCAAGGTCCTCGGCCATTCTGGCCATCCTGTTGACGGTCCTGCTCGCAGGTTGCAGCGCCGCACCAGGGTCTGCCAGGCCATCTGGTAATGCGACCAGATATGGCGAGGGCGGTGTTTCTGCCTTTTACACATGGCCGGATAAAGTGCCGTCGACACCGGGCCGACTGCTGCGCTCCGAACCGCTGACGGACAAGCAGAGTCTCGAAAATGCCGGACAGAATGTCCGCATCCTGTACACCTCAACAGACGGGCTCAACAATCAGCCAGTCGCAGTGTCAGGTGCTCTGTTCATGCCCAGAGGTAAGTCGCCAAAGGGCGGATGGCCACTGATGGCGTGGGCGCACGGTACTGTCGGTAGCGCGGACATCTGTGCGCCTTCATTCACAGGGCGCAGTGATCGCGATACGCGCTACCTGAATGAATGGCTTGGCCGGGGTTATGCGATTGTGGCTACTGACTATGAGGGTTTGGGGACGCCGGGGCTGCACCCGTTCGGGCTGAGCAGTCCGCTGGCATATGGTGTGCTCGACAGCATTCGCGCCGTTCAAGGTGCTGGGTTCAAGCTGTCTTCGCGGGTGGTTGTGTTTGGGCAGTCCCAGGGTGGCCGTGCCGCTTTCGCTACGGCCGTGTATCAGAAGACTTACGCGCCCGAATTGAACATTGTCGGTGTGGTCGCGACCGGGACGCCTTATCCGATGGCTCAATTGCATGAGAAACATACCGGACCGGATAACTTCCGCGATCAGGTCTCGCCGTCGCTGGCCTACAACCTGTTGCGATTGAGTACCGCCGCGCTGATCAACCCGTTGCTGCATCCCGCCGATTACCTGAGCGACCGCGCGAAGCCCGCGTTTGAAACCAGCCAGCGTGAATGCCTGCAAGCCATCGAGCGCAAGGTGGTCGCGGATGGACTGACATTCAACAACAGTTTCAAACGCTCACCCGAGAAAGCACTGGATCAGGTCAATCGCCATTCGGACTACCCGACGGTAAAGTCGGACATTCCGGTATTTATCGGTACCGGGGGCAAGGACGTCATCTCACCTGTTCGCAGCCAGATCGCGCTGGTCAAGGACGCGTGCAGGGCAGGCGACCGCATCGAATGGCATTACTACCCGCAACTGGATCACTCCGGCGCAGTGAATGGCTCACTGCCGGACTCGACACGTTTTGTCGAGAAAGCATTTTCGGGGGAGTTTATGACGGGGAATTGTGGGGAGACGCAGAGCGTCGCACGATAGTTGAGGTTATCGTTCCTCACACCAGAGCGTGAGGAACGATAAGTGCCCGCAACATGCTCCGCGCTCAGCTTTACACACATGTCTTTGTGGGAGCGAGCTTGCTCGCGAAGAGGCCGGTGCAGCCCCCGGAAATATGGCGTTTGGACCAACGCCTTCGTGAGCAAGCTCACTCCCACCAAGATTTCTGTCCAGCCCCATACAGCATGTAGCTGCGACGCGGAGCGTCGCACGATAGTTGGGAGAGCGAGAGTCAGTAATCAGAACGCAGGCAATACCGCGCCGTCGTACTTCTTGTTGATGAAGTCTTTGACTTCCTGGCTGGTCAACGCTTTCGACAGCTTTTCGATGGCGTCGGTGTGGGCGTTGTCTTTGCGGGTGACGAGGAAGTTCACGTAAGGCGAATCGGCACCCTCGATGATCAGCGCGTCTTTCTTCGGATTGAGCTTGGCTTCCAGCGCGTAGTTGGTGTTGATCAGGGCAAGGTCAACCTGCTTCAACGCACGTGGCAGTACAGCTGATTCGAGTTCGCGGAATTTGAATTTCTTCGGGTTGGTTGCGATGTCTTTCGGCGTGGACAGGGCGTTGGTCGGATCCTTCAGGGTGATCAGGCCACCTTTTTGCAACAGCAGCAGTGCGCGGCCTGCGTTGCTGCCTTCGTTTGGAATGGCGATGGTTGCGCCTTCAGGCAGATCCGCCAGTGTCTTGTACTTGCTGGAGTAGCCACCGAACGGTTCCACGTGTACGCCCACGCCAGTCACCAGATTGTCGCCCTTGGCTTTGTTGAAGCCATCCAGGTAAGGCTTGGTCTGGAAGTAGTTGGCGTCCAGACGCTTCTCGTTCAGTTGCACGTTCGGCTGTACGTAGTCAGTGAAGACCTTGATTTCCAGGTCCACACCTTCCTTGGCCAGGGTCGGCTTGATCAGCTCAAGGATTTCCGCGTGCGGTACGGGCGTCGCGCCGACTACCAGCTTTTCACCTGCGTGAGCCAGGCCAATCGAGAACACAGCCGCCAGAGCGGTCAGCAAAAACGTCTTTTTCATGCAATGTCCTTAACGAAATCCGAGAGCGTCATCCAGAAAATGACACCTTATTATTCAATGGTTTGCCACAGCTATCCGAACCCTGCGACATCATGCTGACATTACCGGTGTTTTATATTCCGATAAAATACTTTTTAATCGAGTGCTTATGCTTTTTTGCATCAGGATCTACTTTACCTCATCAAGACCGCGCTGGGGCGCGCTCAAGCGGGACGCCGCGCCAGCTCCGAGGTGACTGTTTCAAGCAATTGCCTGAGCGCGGAAAGCTGCCTGCGATCACCACCATCGAGCAATAGCTGCGTCTGGCGCTCGATCAGCGTCAACGGATCGGCGATGTCCGGCAGATTGATATCGTGTGCGCGAATTTCATCACCGCTGCTGACCAACAAGGCAAAGTGAATGACGTTCTCCAGCTCACGGGTATTACCGGGCCAGCTGTGAGCCTCCAGCGTGCGCTGCGCATCCTCACTGATCAGTTGCACCGGCAGGTTCAGACGCTGGCTGTAGATCCCCACAAAATATTCGGCTAACGGCAGGATGTTGCCCGGCTGCTCGCGCAAAGCAGGCAGATCAAGGCGGCCCTCGCTCAGGTAATGATAAAGACGCTCGTGGAATTTCCCGGCGGCCACGGCCTGGGCCAGATCGATACTGGTGGCGGCGACCAGACGCACATCGACCGGGCTCGGCTGCTGGGCGCCCACTCGCGTGACTTCGTGATTTTCAAGGGCCGCGAGCAGCTTGACCTGGATCGGCAACGGCAGGTCGCCGATCTCGTCCAGGTACAAGGTGCCGCCATTGGCTGAACCGAACCAGCCTGCGCGACTGCTGACCGTCCCACTGTGAGCTCCGGCGGCGTAGCCGAATAATTCGGCGTCGGCATAGGTCGGACTGATGGCACCGCAGTTGACTGAAACGAACAACCCGGAGCGATCGCTGCCGCGATGAATATGCCGCGCCAGCAACTCCTTGCCGGTCCCGGACTCGCCACGGATCAGTACCGGTAAAGAACGGGGAGCCAGTTGCTCCATTTCTTCACGCAACCGACGCGAGCGTGGATCGATAAACACCAGCGCCTTGGCGCGAATGCTCAGTGGGCTTTTTTCCGCATCGGGAAAGGTCAGCAGCGGCTGACCGAAGTTTTCGTGAAGGCTCATGACACACTCCCGCCTGAGCCCTTGCGATGGCTCAAGCGTTTAAAAAGACGGGACCCGGTGAGTCCGATAAACAAGCTGCCCGGTCATGCACGACGACGCGCGTGTTGCTCCAGACGGTTTTGCAGGCGATACAGGTAGGCGAAACCCTGCTCCCAGCGTTGATGGCCGGACTTGACGTTGATATGCCCGGCCTGACTCAGAAAGCCTAGCTCGGCACCCCAGTGACGCGCCATCTCCATGGCCCGCTGGGAGCTGACCGCAGGATCGTTGTCAGAGCTGACGATCTGCGTCGGAAACGGCAACAGATCAGTAGGGATCGGTGCAAAATTACGCAACGCAGGCGGGCAATTCGGACGATCGACGTCGGCCGGTGCCACCAGCAGTGCGCCCTGCACCTGACGCAAGGTTTCCAGCGGCGCGAGTCGGGCCCAGTGCGCGACGGTGACGCAACCCAGGCTATGCGCGATCAGGATCACTGGCGTGTCGTGCGCGGCGATCGTGCGTTGCAACTCACCCACCCAGTCTTCACGACGTGGCTTGAGCCAGTCGGCCTGCTCCACGCGCGTGCTGTTGGGCAGACTGTTCTGCCAGTGGGTCTGCCAATGATCATCAGGAGACCCTTGCCAGCCTGGCACGATCAGATACCGGATCGACTCGTTATGCATGGATTCGCCTCCTGCATGTATGCGTTCATGAGACGAGTATAGGGATGGAAGGTATATTCGCTAAGGAATAAGAAGCTATTTGTTAATTCCCAAAACGAATATCAGCTGACAGGCAAAAAAAGAGGCCACTCCCTGCCTTCGAGGAACGGCCTCCAATAAAAATCACTTTCAGGGCAAAGACTATCCACACTTCGTTACAGGATTACGACGGCCTCAGGTTGCAGGCACAGTACGCGGCCCCTGCTCGCCCGCAGCCAGCGGTAATGGTTCGTCGTGCTGCGGGACTTCACGGGCAACGTTCCAGACCACGATTGCAGCGACAATGTCGAAGATCGCCAGCACCACGAATAGCGGGCTGTAGCCGATTTTGGTGACCAGCACGCCGAATACCATGGTGAACGCCGCCGCCCCGAAAAAGCCGAACATTCCGCCCATCCCGGTCGCTGTTGCAACCTCGTTTTTACCGAATGAATCCGAGGTGATCGAATACAGCGCGCCCGACAGGGTCTGGTGGGCAAAGCCGCCGATGCACAGCAAGGCGATGGCGGTGTAGGGACTCTCGACCAGCCCGATGCACGCTGGCCCGATCATGCAGGAACAGCCGAACAGCATGACCATCTTGCGCGAAGTGAACAGCGACACCTTACAGTACTTGTGGAACAACGGACTGAGGTAGCCGCCGAGTACGCAGCCGATGTCAGCCGCCAGAAACGGCAGCCAGGCGAACATCGCGACTTCCTTGATATTCATGTGACGCTCAGTCATCAGGTACAGCGGGATCCACGCATTGAAGGTCTGCCAGGCAGGCTCGGAGAGGATCCGCGCCGAGGCAATTGCGTAGAAATTACGGTTTTTGAACAGTCGCTTCCAGCTGCCTTTCTGGGCAGGTGCATCCTTCAGACGCGCTTCCTGGCCGCTGAGGATGTAGTCACGTTCGGCATCGCCAAGACGCTTCTGATCGCGCGGGTGCCTGTACAGCAGTAGCCACAGGCCGCTCCACACAATGCCAAGACCGCCGACAATCAGGAACGCCAGCTCCCAGCCACTCTGCAGAATGGCCCAGACCACCAGCGGCGGCGCAAGCAATGCGCCAAACGACGAGCCGATGTTGAACCAGCCGATGGCCACCGAGCGCTCTTTGGCCGGAAACCATTCGGTGGTCGCCTTGACGCCTGCCGGCAGCCCTGCGGCTTCGGTCAGGCCGAGCATGCCGCGGAAGATCGCCAGACTCTGCCAGCCGGTTGCGAATGCGGCAGCAGCGCAGGCGGCAGACCAGGCGATGGCGAAAATCGCAAAGCCCATCTTGGTGCCGATCAAATCGATGATGTAGCCCGCCACGGGCTGCATGACGGCGTAACACAATTGCCAGGCGACCACGATGTGCGCGTACTGCTCGGTGGAAATGCTCAGTTCGCTCATGAGCGTCGGTGCTGCGACGGACAACGTGTTGCGTGCCAGGTAGTTGACGACCAGGCCGGCCGTTACCAGCCCCACCATCCACCACCGAATGCCTTTTATCTTCATCTCTTCACCCTGTTTATTTTTAGATTGGCGATGAGCGTCCCGCGGCCAAGGCCGTGAGGCGGCTGGTTTTATGTAACTTCAGATTACGGTTTCTTCAGAAGACTTTTAGGCGCTTTCTGCCGACGATCATGCGTAAAAACAGATTTTTCGCACGAGGAGCACGCGTTTATGGCCTGAGAATTCAGACTGATCATGAGGTTGTTACTCTTTGAATTATTTTTGTGGTTGTAATTTTTTTCAAGTCTTATGTTGTCGTACAACATGATGCACTTATAGTCATTTGCCATTCCAGTGTCAAATGACAGAAACGCTCTGACCTGCATCAGGGACGGGTTAGCGAGGGATCGAGAATGGAAGAAGCGATTTCGCGTTATACGACGACTCTGCAATCAGCGTCTGCACATCGCTTGTCTGCGTCTATCGGACGTCGCTTAGAGATTAAAGCGCGGGAATTTTCTGCCTGACGGCAAGAAACGCGTCATGACACTTGCACAACTGTCACAAATGCTCTCATTCTTGAAGGCGGCGTCAGGCAAGGGAGTTGCCCGGTGAGACCTTATCGGCACTGGCCTGACGCTGAAGTCACCCCATGTCAGGAAGAGGCGTGTGCATGCCTGAGCCAAGCAGTCTCGCCAGCTGGACCCCCGCTCTGCGCAAGCAGCTCACGGCCTTGGGCATGGACAGCGATGCGTTGTGCCAGAGCGCGGGCATTGACCTGAACAGGCTGAGTGATGCCAATGCGCAATTCTCGCCGGATGTCACCGCCACCCTCTGGCAACGCGCAGTTCAGGCCAGCCTTGATCCGGCTCTGGGTCTACGTGTTTCACGCTTCGTCAGCCCCACGGCGTTTCATGCGCTGGGCTACACACTGGTGGCCAGCGGCTCGCTGCGTGAAGTTTTCGAGCGCATCGTACGTTACCGCTCGATGGCCGAGGACTCTCTGGAGCTGGACTTCAGAACAGTCGGCGAGCGTTATGAATTCCGCTTCGGCACACCATCCTCCTGCCAGTCACCGGTCCATGAGCTGCTCGATGCATTTGCCGCGATTTACGTGCGCACCTGCCGCAATCGGCTCGGCCGGGGCTATGCGCCGCTCGCCGTGCACCTGCAACGTCCCGCGCCCGAGGACCCGCGGCCATGGCACGACCTGTTTCGCTCGCCGGTCATGTTTGCGGCGCAGGAGAACTTGCTGGAGTTTGACGGTGATCAATTCGACAGCCACCTGGATGACGGCCCGGTACAGCTGAACAATCAGGAATCCCAAGGGGATCCGCTACCGTCACTGATCTGGGAGCAGCGCGTACGCTCGGCCATCGAGACCCTGCTGCCGGACGGCGAGCCCACTGTCAGAAGCATTGCCGAAGCCCTGCACCTGAGCCCGCGCAGCCTGCAGCGCCATCTGGCCGACGAGGGCTCCTGCTATGACCTGCTGCTCAATCAATGCCGCCAGAACCTGGCGCTTTTGCACATGAACGATCAGCAAAGCTCGCTGAACGAAATCGCCTACCTGTTAGGATTTTCCGACACCGACTGCCTGAGCCGCGCCTTCAAACGCTGGACCGGGCTGACACCGGAACAGTACCGCAGCGCCGTGGTGCGTTGATGGAGGGCACGCCATCGTGCCCATGCTCCGCGTCCACTCTTGATTAAGCGGCGCGGCGCACATCCATGACGCAGAGCGTCACGATAGGCACTCCCACGCTGGAGCGTGAGGAACGATGATGTTCTTGAGAACACCGTCGCGCCTGGGCTCCGCGTAGGTATGTCTTGGCTTCTAGCGTGCTTCGATCCGCGCCAGCTCAGGCAGATCCCCAGACAACCCCAGCGCTTCGCGGACGAACAGCGCCTTGGCTTCGGGCATGCGGTTGACCATTTTCAGGCCGGTGTTGCGCAACCAGCGCAAGGGCAGCGGGTCGGCCTGGAACAGGCGCTCGAAGCCTTCCATCGCGGCCATCAGCGCGAGGTTGTGCGGCATGCGGCGGCGCTCGTAGCGGCCCAGCACACGCAGGTCAGACCAGCGCTCGCCACGCTTTGCAGCATGGGTCAGCACTTCAGCCAGCACTGCGGCGTCGAGAAAACCGAGGTTCACGCCCTGCCCGGCCAGCGGGTGAATGGTGTGTGCCGCATCGCCAATCAGTGCCAATCCTCTGGCAACGTAACGCTTGGCGTGACGTTGACGCAGCGGCACGCACAGGCGGCTATCGGCAGACAGCACCTGGCCCAGTCGTCCTTCGAATGCCTGCTCCAGTTCGCGGCAGAACAGGTCATCCTCCAGCACCATCAGGCGCTCGGCTTCGGCAGGTGTGACTGACCAGACGATGGAGCACCAGTGCTCGCCCTCACGCTCCAGCGGCAGAAAAGCCAGCGGCCCGTCATCGGTGAAACGCTGCCAGGCGGTTTTTCTGTGGGGGTCGGCGGTGCGCACGCTGGTGACGATCGCGTGATGCAGGTAATCCCATTCACGCGTCGGCGTTTCAGTCAGGCGGCGCACGGCGGAATTGGCACCGTCGGCAGCCACCACCAGCGGTGCGCGCAGCTGACGGCCATCAGCCAGGGTCAGCAGCCAGTCATCGCCGGAGTGACGCATCTGTTCAAGCCGCGCATTGGCCAGCAGGCCGATGTCGCTGGCATGCAGACGGTCGAGCAGCGCGTCCTGCACCACACGATTCTCGATGATGTGCCCCAGCACGTCGGCATGCACACTGGAGGCCGAGAAGTGAATCTGCCCGGTGCCGCTGCCATCCCAGACCTGCATATGCGCATAGGGGCTGACGCGGCGCGCAGCGATGCCGTCCCATACGCCCAGCCGCTGGAGGATTCGCTGGCTGGCCGCTGACAAGGCGCTGACCCGCGGCTCGAAGGTCGACCGTTGATCAAACGGTTCGACGCTCAGCGGCCCACCGTCGACCACCAGCACATCAAGGCCGCTGCCCTGCAATGCCAAGGCAAGGGCACTGCCGACCATTCCGGCTCCGACAATCAGCACATCTGCGCGCGTTTCCATGGTCAAACCGTTCTCGCTTGCGGCCGAAGCCCTATGTTTAAAGTGTGTGATTCACACATCGGATCGAGTCCCCAAACCCATGGCCTGGCGGGCAAACCAGCGCTTGGCGGCAGGCAGCAGGTCCAGCCCGAGCAACCCGACGTTACGCCCGGTGGCAACCGCCGACCGGGAGCTGCCGAACAGGCGCGTCACCTTGTCGGAAAAGCCCACGGTCAATTGCTGATCCTGGCGCTGGCGCTCACGGTAGAGCTGCAGCGTCGGCAGCGCACCGGGCGGCGCGTCGCTGTCCAGCAGCGTCTCGGCCAGTGCATCGGCGTCACGCAAGGACAGATTGAACCCCTGTCCGGCGACCGGATGCAGGCTGTGCGCCGCGTTGCCCAGGATCACCAGATGCGAGCGCACCTGCTCTTCGGCTTCGATCAGTGCCAAGGGGTAGACATGCCGAGCACCGACCTGACGCAGCGTGCCCAGGCGATAGCCAAATACGCCCTGCAGCTCTTCCAGAAAACTGCGGTCGTCCAGCTCGGCCAGGCGCTGGGTATCGTTGCCCGGACGTGTCCAGACCAGCGCACAGCGGTTATCCGGTAATGGCAGCAGCGCCATCGGCCCGTCCTCGGTAAAACGTTCGAACGCCTGACCACAGTGAGCTTCGCTCGGCGTGATATTGGTAATCAGCGCATGCTGGTCGTAGGGCCGTTGCCGCACCCCGATACCCAACTGCTCGCGCAGGCTGGAACGGCCACCGTCGGCCAGCACCGCCAGGTCGCAGTCCAGCTCGCTGTCGTCACTCAGGCTCAGGCGATAACCGTCGGCCAATGGCTGCATGTGTTTGACCTCGGCCGGCACACGCCAACTGACCACATCACGATCCAGCCCGGCCCACAGAGCCTGACCGAGCCAGGCGTTTTCGACCACGTAGCCGAGCGCCGGAACGCCCTCTTCGATCGCAGACAGGCGCGTGGCGCCGAAGCGACCACGGTCAGACACCTGGATTTGCAGGATCGGCTCGGCGCGTCGGGAAATCTGCTGCCACAGGCCAAGCCGTTCATAGATGCGTCGCGAGCCAAACGACAATGCCGAAGAACGCGCATCGTAGCTGGGCTGCCAGGCTTCACCCGGCGCAAAGGGCTCGATGAGCACGATTTTCCAGCCGCGCGCCTTGGCACCGGCCTGCAGCGACAACGCAAGGCTTGCACCGACCAGTCCGCCGCCGACGATGGCGATATTGAAGCGGCTCATGCGACGTGTTCCTGTGCAGCCGCCATCAGCGCCTCGATCTCGGCGACGGTCTTGGGCACGCCGCCGGACAGAATTTCACACCCCTGCCTGGTCACAACCACGTCATCCTCGATTCGCACACCAATACCTCGCCATTTTTTCGCGACTTCCAGGTTGTCGGGGGATATGTAAATCCCGGGTTCAACGGTCAGCGTCATGCCGACCTCCAGTACGCGCCACTCGCCGCCGACCTTGTATTCGCCGACGTCGTGTACATCCATGCCCAGCCAGTGCCCGGCACGGTGCATGTAAAATATTTTGTAGGCCTCGCTTTCGATCAGCTCGCCGACGTCGCCGCGCAGCAGGCCCAGCTCGACCAGTCCGGCCGTAATCACCTTGACCGTCGCCTCGTGCGCCTGGTTCCAGTGCTTGTCGGGACCAATGGCCGCGAAGGCCGCATGCTGGGACTTGAGCACCAGCTCGTAAATGGCCTTCTGCTCGGTAGAAAACCTGCCGTTCACCGGAAAGGTCCGGGTGATGTCGCTGGCATAGCAGTCGATTTCGCAGCCCGCGTCTATCAGCACCAGATCACCGTCCCTGAGCACCGCGTCGTTCTGCTGGTAATGCAGGATGCAACCGTTGCGACCCGAGGCGACGATCGAGCCGTAGGCAGGCATCTTCGAACCGCCCTTGCGGAACTCGTAGTCCAGCTCGGCCTCCAGGCTGAATTCATGCAGCCCCGCGCGGCAGGCCTGCATAGCGCGCACATGGGCCCGCGCGGAAATATCCGCCGCGCAACGCATGACTTTGATTTCCGCAGCGGACTTGTACAGGCGCATGTCGTGCAACAGGTGGTCCAGCGCCACGAACTCCTTGGGCGGCTGGGCACCGAGGTGCGCCTTGGAGCGAATCACGTTGATCCAGTCCATCAGGTGCCGGTCGAATTCAGGATTGCTACCCATCGCCGAATACACCCGATCCCGGCCTTCGATCAGGCCGGGCAGGATTTCGTCGATGTCATTGATAGGGAACGCATCGTCCGCACCGTACTCGCGGATCGCGCCTTCCTGTCCTGCACGCAGGCCTTCCCACAGCTCGCGCTCGGGATTGCGCTCGCGGCAGAACAATACGTACTCGCCATATTCACGACCGGGGATCAGCACCACCACCGCTTCCGGCTCGGGAAAGCCGCTCAGGTACTGAAAGTCGCTGTCCTGCCGGTAAACGTGCTCGACGTCACGATTGCGAATGGCAACCGCAGCGGCGGGCAGGATGGCAATGCTGTCCGGCTCCATCTGAGCCATCAGAGCCTTGCGGCGGCGGGCGTACTCGGACTTCGGGATCTGAATCATGGGCAGCAGGCGTCCTGATGGAGTCCACCGGCTCGCGCTGTGGCACGCGCAGGCCGGTGTCGCAGTGATCGGCTATCAGTGCAGTGAAGGCTTGGGTTGCGGCGCGGACGGCTCGTTGAATTCAGTGAACAGCAGCAGCGGCGCTACGCGCATGTACTCCATGACTTCCATGTAGTCGGTTTCGCCGTCTTCGGACTCTTCCAGCGCGTCCTGAACCTGGGCAATCGCCGCCAGATCCTCCAGAACCGCCTTGGCTTCAGTGCCCAGCGGCTTGTCGCCAATGGCCAGACCGAAACCTGCCAGGAACCCCTGACACCATTGGCCCAGCGCAGCAGCACGCTCGGTCAGCGGTTCGTCGTCGCCCGGCAGCAACAGCACGACGGTCATGTCGTCACCGGTGAGCTCGCCCTTGACCATCTCTTGCAAGCCGACGAGCGCCTGACGGATATTGTCTTGCGGCTCGGTTTCGAGCAGGACCGACGCGTCGGCGAACCAGCCTTCGTTGTCGAAACCGGCACCTGCGCAACTGCGCCCCAGCAACAGGCCATGCAGCTCGGCAGGAGATACCTGGTGACCGCCACTGTTGAGCAGAGTGGCGAACGCTTTGTACGGAGAATTCTGAATGGGCATGGGTAGCTAGTCGCCAAACGGCGCAATGTCTAGAATGAAGGCCTTGTATCCTAGACTATCCGCGCGACAAGATCACCCGGACGGCGGTTCGAGCTTGAGCACAAGCATCGCTCCCCCTGCCATTCATCAGAAAGTATTCAGTGGAAAACAATGGAAGACACCGACCTGCAAGCGCTGATGAAACGTGTGGAGCTGCTCCTGAAGTATGCCGAGCAACTTAAAGGCCAAAACGCACTCTTATTAGCTCAGGAAAAGACCTGGCGCGAGGAACGTGCCCAACTGATTGAAAAAAACGAAATCGCCCGGCAGAAGGTCGAGTCAATGATTTCGCGCCTTAAAGCCCTGGAGCAAGACTCATGAGCAATGGCAACAGCGTTACCGTTCAGATCCTGGACAAGGAATATTCGATCATCTGCCCTCAGGAAGAGCGCACCAACCTGGTCAGCGCCGCCCGCTACCTGGATGGCAAGATGCGTGAGATCCGCAGCAGCGGCAAAGTCATCGGTGCAGATCGCATCGCCGTGATGGCTGCCCTGAACATCACTCACGACCTGCTGCACAAGGAACATCTGCCTGACGTACAGACCAGCGGTTCGACCCGCGAACAGGTCCGCGATCTGCTCGACAAGGTCGATCTGGTGCTGGCGACAGACACGCCCGGCACACCGGATTCAACTCGGGGCTGATTATTGCGGGGCATTTCTGTATACTCGCGCTGCTCCCTGGAGTGCTTGCCAGTCGGTCATGTCCCTGAGCCGATACGCACAACCACGGGGGTTGCACGTTGGGGTTGGTGTGCATGTCCGCTCGACGGAAAGCCTTAAAACCTCCTGCAATCTCCACCTTGAACTTTCGGGTTCAAGGGCTAAACCGACAGCGGTTCGTCGGGGAGTCCATATTCAGTTCGTTGCCAGCCCTGTTGTCTGGCAACGACGACCCCGCTCCGGCTTCAACCTCCTTTCCGGATCAGCCTGCATGACCTTCTGCTCATGATCAGCGCCCAATCACTTACTCGTCCGCAATTGCGCCGCCAGCTACGCAAGGCACGCAAAGCCCTGAGTCAAAGCCAGCAACGCGAAGCCGCACGGGATATTTATCGTCAATTGGCGCAGCACCCGCTGTTTCGACGTGCCCGGCATGTTTCGCTGTACCTGCCGATGGATGGCGAGATCGATCCGCGGCTGTTACTGCATGAAGCCCAGCGTCGCGGCAAGGCAACCTATCTGCCGGTGCTCAACGCATGGCCGCGCACCCGCATGGTTTTTCAGCGCGTAAGCCCCGGCGAGACATTCATCCCCAACCGTTTCCGCATCCCTGAGCCGCGCATCGACCGGGCAAAGCAGCGCACTATATGGGCGCTCGACCTGATTCTGATGCCGTTGGTAGGTTTCGATGACGAAGGCGGTCGCCTGGGCATGGGCGGAGGTTTCTACGACCGCAGCCTGGCGTACCTGGCGCGCAGAAAGACCTGGCGCAAGCCGGTGTTACTGGGGCTGGCTCACGAGTGTCAGAAAGTCGATCGACTGGCGCAGGCCAGTTGGGATGTACCGCTGCTAGGCACGGTATCGGATAAAGGCTGGTATGTGACGCAGACACTCTGATCGTTCAGCCAAAAAGGCTATCAACGATCAGAGTACAAGCAGGGCTCAATGCCTGCCGGGGACTTTTTGCTGCTGCTGTGTGATCTCGACTGGAGCATCATCCTTGGTGGACCACAAGCTCTGTGCATAACCGGTTGTCACGACACCCAAGCCAAACAGAATAACCAGAATCCAGAGTAAATCAGGCTTGCGTTTCATTGACTGCCCTCCTTAGGCAAATCAATACGATGTCAGCATCGGTTTTGTATAGGCCGTGCAACAGCGTGGAACTTTGAAGGGCGGCATTTTGCGGTAACGTGAACCAGTACGCAAATAGTGGCGCGAACCGATTGTCGGTTTGTCATCAAACTGTTCGTATTACCGTGAACCTTTTGTCTATGGAGTGAGCACAATGGCCTATTGGCTGATGAAATCCGAGCCTGATGAATTCTCGATCAGCGACCTGCAACGACTGGGCAGCGCTCGCTGGGACGGGGTGCGCAACTATCAGGCGCGCAATTTTCTGAGAGCCATGGCAGAGGGCGACGCGTTCTTTTTCTATCACTCCAGTTGCCCGGAGCCGGGAATCGCCGGCATCGGAAAAATCGCCAGATCAGCCTACCCGGACCCCACTGCACTGGACCCCGAGAGCCACTATCACGACGCCAAGGCCACGGAGGAAAAGAATCCGTGGAGTGCCATCGACGTCGAGTTCGTAGAGACCTTCAAGCGCGTGCTGGGGCTGGGTTATCTCAAGCAACAAAGTCAGCTGGAGCAACTGCCTCTGATACAAAAAGGCAGCCGGCTCTCGGTCATGCCGGTCACCGCCGAACAATGGGCGGCGATCCTGACATTGCGCTGACGAACGTTATTGAACGATGAAGTTATTGAACAGCAAGTCTTCGACAATCGGCTTGCCTTCTTCATCGTTCATGACGCGCTGAACCTGCTTGAGCGCTTCCTGACGAATGTTTTCCTTCGCTTCGGCGCTGCTCATGGTATCGACGGTCTGCTGAGTGAACAGCGACACCAGTTGGTTGCGGATCAATGCGTCATTGCGCTTCACGGCGGCCTCAGCGTCGGCACCGGTTACGCGCAAGGAAATGTCAGCCTTGTAGACACGCAGCTTGGGGCCGCCATCAAGTGCGTAGTTACCCACGAACGGAGGCGTCAGCGAGACATACGCCGCTTTCGGGGCACCCCCTTCTTCCTTGGCTTCCTCTTGCGCCATGACAGGCAATGACAAGGCCAGCAACATCAGAATCCACGCTTTCACAGTCCACTCCTTAATACGGTTTGCCACGTAGCTTACAGCTTATGTGTGCTTATCAGGCAGGGCCATGCTTGTTGACCCGGGAACCCGCTTAACTGACTTTATCGGCCATTACCGGAAAAGGAATAGCCCGATGAAAGCCCTGTTATGCAAAGCCTTCGGCCCTGCCAGCACACTGGTGCTCGAAGACGTCCCCGGCCCCGCGATCAAAAAGAACGAAATTCTGCTCGACGTGCACGCCGCCGGGGTCAACTTTCCCGACACCTTGATCATCGAGGGTAAATACCAGTTCAAGCCGCCCTTCCCGTTCTCACCGGGGGGTGAGGCCGCAGGCGTGATAGCCGCCGTCGGGGAAAACGTCAGCCACCTGAAACCCGGCGACCGCGTCATGGCCCTCACCGGCTGGGGCAGCTTTGCCGAGCAGGTCGCCGTGCCCCACTACAACGTGCTGCCGATTCCACAGGGCATGGACTTCACCACGGCGGCCGCATTCAGCATGACCTACGGCACCTCCATGCACGCCCTCACACAACGCGCCCGCCTGCAACCCGGCGAAACCCTGCTGGTACTCGGCGCATCCGGCGGCGTCGGCCTGGCCGCCGTAGAAATCGGCAAAGCCCTCGGCGCCCGCGTCATCGCCGCCGCCAGCAGCGCCGAAAAACTCGAAGTCGCCAGAAACGCAGGCGCGGACGAACTGATCAACTACAGCGAAACCAGCCTCAAGGACGAAATCAAACGCCTCACCAACGGCAACGGCGCCGACGTGATCTACGACCCGGTCGGCGGCGACCTCTTCGACCAGGC
This sequence comes from Pseudomonas sp. PvP100, assembly GCF_017833055.1. Classification (NCBI taxonomy): domain Bacteria; kingdom Pseudomonadati; phylum Pseudomonadota; class Gammaproteobacteria; order Pseudomonadales; family Pseudomonadaceae; genus Pseudomonas; species Pseudomonas sp. PvP100. The sequence goes on along the minus strand of NZ_JAFIBO010000001.1, from coordinate 4,884,713 downwards.
CATCCGCAGCATCGCCTGGAACGGCCGCCTGCTGGTCGTCGGCTTCGCCAGCGGCCGTATTCCGGAACTGCCCGTCAACCTCACCCTGCTCAAGGGCGCTTCGGTGGTCGGCGTGTTCTGGGGCTCGTTTGCGCAGCGACAACCGCAGGACAATGCGGCGAACTTCAAGCAGCTGTTTGCGTGGTTTGAAGAAGGGAAATTGAAGCCGCTGGTGTCGACGGTTTATCCGCTGGAAAGGGCTGGGGAGGCAATTGATTTGTTGGGTGGGCGCAGGGCTGTGGGAAAGGTGGTGGTGTTGGTTAACTGATACTTTGAGCCTGTCCTAATAAGCAATCCGTTAGAGTCAAGTTGAGAACCGTTAAGAAAAATATATATCTACACCACCTCACCACTCTCGAAGAAATACTGTATCGCCATACACCAACAAGGACTTAATGTATGGCAGATCAAAACCCCGATGAAGAAAAACATCTCTATGTAGTACCTAACATGGGAGGCAACAAAAGCGTAAACACCAGTCATACTGGAGCTGGCAGTAACACAGGCGGCGGTATTGAAACAAATGTCAGCCCTCAGCATACCGCCCCCCCCGATACTAACCACGGATCCAGAACACGCCAAGGTGGCGATTGGTCGTTCGGCTTCAACAGTGGGACTGGTGTTGGCTTCAATGGAGGACTCAGCGGCGGCTTTGGTGGCTCAAGTAGTAAAAGAGCCAAAAAGCGAGCCCGCGCCCGCGCTCAAGCCAGAGCAGAAGCTCAGGCTTCGGCACAGCGGCAAGCGGCAGAACACGCGGCTCATCTCGCACGAGTAGAAGCTGAGGCGCATGCTCGGGCAATAGCGGAAGCCGCCGAGCGAGAGCGCGTTGAAACGCAGGTACGCGCACAGGCCGAAAAAGATCAGGCACATCGACAGGCTCTTGAAACGCTGACAGCGTCCTATCCCTCGTTACAATCTGGATTGGCACAAAACTACTTACTGGCTTCTGCATCGCTGCCAAATGATCTTCAAAAAGAAATAGCGTCAGGTCATGATCTAAATGCTGATCCCCCACGCGACGAGCAGACTCTTGAGCTGATACTTCAGAAAAAAACCAGGGTTAACTATTTACTTGCAATCAAACAACCGTTACTGGACGAGCGTCGCGCTCAGGCTCTGAGTCTCACCGGTCAAGAACTTGACCATGCTACACAAAAAGACCACCTGAACTATCTGGTGTACTACAGCCAGGGTGATCCGCCACGTGTGCAGCAGGCCCATGAAGCGTGGATACAGGCGTTATCTCAGACCTACGAAGCAAAGCTTCTTGCCGAGTCGGTCACGCTGCTCAATGAACAATCAGCAGCGCTTTCCATGCGCCATGCTGAACTGTCGCTGGCCAATAAACCGGCTAGTCAGGAAGCACGACAGGCCGCTGGCATCGACAAGTTGTGGTCAGTTATTGCCCCCGCGTCAACCACCACCGCAGCACCAGGCATCAGAACCGTTGCGACCAACATCGCGAAGGATCAACTCATCAGGATTGCGACCAGAACATTGGGCAGCAATCTGGCTACGTTGCTGGCGATGTATCCACAACCGTTGGGCGACGCAGAACTGCCGCCCGCCGTTATCGCCACACCTCTGTCGCAGCTCAACCTGCCGCCGCATATCGATCTGCACTACCTTGCCAGCGTCAAAGGCACGCTGGATGTGCCTCATCGACTGACATCCGATGAAGCTGGCACAAGCGGCGCTGCACGCTGGGTAGCTACGGACGGTGTGAAAGTTGGTACCAAGGTTCGCGTAAGAACTTTCACCTATAACGCACAGAACAATTCCTACGAGTTTATCCGTGACGGGGAATCGACACCGGCGCTGATATGGACGCCAATAGCACGACCGGCGGACAGCTCGACAAGCTCACCCGCAGGACCACCCGCTTTGCCGGTAGATCCAGGCAACGTGGTGACACCTTTTGTACCCGAGCTTGAAGCTTACCCGGCGATTGATCGAGATGATCCTGATGATTACATTCTCATATCGCCGATTGATTCAGGGCTGCCGAATAGCTACCTGCTGTTCAAGGACCCGAGGTCGATTCCGGGGGTTGCGAGTGGGTATGGTGAGGCGGTGACAGCTACCTGGCTGAGAGGGCCGACGGCAAGCCAACCAGCGCCGATTCCTTCCAGTGTTGCGGAAAAGCTGAGTGGGCGACCATTCGCAAGCTTTGCCAAGTTAAGGGAAGCGATCTGGTTAGAGGTATCACAAGACCCGGAGTTGAGCCGACATCTTGGAGAGTTAAACCTTCAGGAGCTATCAAACAAACGTGCACCTCGTGCCCCGCTAGCAGATCGAGTCGGCAAGCGCGTGAAATATGAAATCCATCACAAACACCGGGTCAGTGAAGGGGGATCAGTTTATGATCTGGACAACCTTATAATTATGACCCCTAAAGACCACATCCAGACTCACAGGAATAACCAATGAAACTGAAATCCAAACTGAGCGATTACACCGAAGCTGAGTTCATGGAAATTCTAAGTGAGCTTTTCACTGGCGTAAGCGAAACGAGAGAAGATGCCGAAGAGTACGTGAACAGCCTTGTCGACCACATTACAGAAGTGACAGAGCATCCGGAAAAATCGGACCTCCTTTATTACCCGCTCGAAGGCAGAGAGGATAGCGCCGCAGGGGTTATGAAAGAAATTAAAGAATGGCGAGCAAAAAATGGCAAGCCTGGATTCAAAAGTTAAGTACTCCACAAACTAACAGTTCAAACACTATAAAAAGGAAATCATCCATGGAAGAACTACATCATCACCTACGGCAATTACCTGGCTTTCTGCAAGCCGAGCTTGCGGCTCAGGTCGGCGACTGGAGCGGAATACGTTACATCGACATCACTGATAAACACGTACATGCTATCAATCAGCTGATTGCCATCAAACGCGCTCCGTTGCGGCAGGACCACATCGACAATTCGTATTTTTTGTGGGGTGCTGATCCCTGGGATAAATCGTCTCTGGAGTTAAACGCAGAGATACGGGCTATACCAGGCAGAGTGCCTACCGATTTTTTCTACATGACGGGAGACGCCCGCTTTCATATAGAAAGCATCCGTTTTCTAAATGAACTCAAAGGCAATCTCGAATCGTTGCACGCTCGGCTAATAGAACAGGAACGCGAGTATAACGAGCGCATGGCCCAAGAAGCCGCACAACGCCAAGCCGAAGAAGAAGCGCGCGCGCGAGCCGAGGCGGAAGAGGCGGCTCGCCGACTCGCGGAAGAGCAGGCTGCGCAGCAGCGAGCCATAGAGGCAGCGTTCCAGCTTGCACAGCGTCAGGTCGAAGAAGCCGAGCACGCATTGGCCCTACGCAACGCCGAGGAAGCTCGCGCTAAAGAGGCCGAATCCAACCGAGCGATAGAGATGACGTTCGGGCCTGAGGCGTCGCGAGAAATCGATAATGCGATCAAGGTGCTGAGAGGCACTATCGAAATCGCGATCACCGACTTCTCGAATACGATCAACGCTCACGGGGCGTTCGACATGAGTCAGCTTGAAGCGATTCAAAATATGAGCGCGGTTCACTGATCATTTCGCTGAAGGTGCCGGGGTCAAGTCAGCACTGCTTTTACCCCGGCACCACACAATAGATCTGACATTCTCCGGCAAATAATCCACCTACCTGAAGGTCGGATCATTTGGTAACTGACGACGATATCCGGTTCAGACCTCCAGACTGAAACTCACTCAAAAGCAGGAGGATTACCTGAACTGTGGGAGCGAGCTTGCTCGCGAAGGCATATTCACAGGGCAACAAACATTTTCGTTGCCATGCTCGCTCATGCTTTTCTGGAGACTTTACGTCCAATCTTGAATGTGGTTCATGGAGCGAATGGTGACGCGGAGCCTTAAGAAAGGCGTTCCCGCTGACGCGTGCGAAACGAGAGATATCCGTCGGCTGTACCGGCCCCTTCGTGAGCAAGCTCACTCCCACAAGTACGCGGCGCGCACGATGTCCGTAATCAATACCGCTCAACCCTTACAGCGCCTTCCTCACATTCTCCGGCAAATAATCAACATACCTGCGCATCGGATTTTTTTGGCATTGAGCGACAATGTCCGGCGTCGCCTCCAACAGCTCAAGAACCAGGGCCTGACGCTCGTCCAGGGTGAGAAAATGCTCTATGACCGGACTGCTCGACAGGTACAGTTCTGTGCGCATCAGCGCATCCGGCTTGACGTCCTTGCGCCATTTGCGTCCCTCGAACATTTCCGTATTCAGCTGCCAGCACAACACCTGCTTCAGCTCGACATTGGCTGCCAGCGGCGGGTTGGTATGTGGACGCCCCGTGAAATTGAATGTGACCGTAACTGCTTCGCCCTCGGGATGAGAAGCAGACGGCTGCCAGGGTTCGAAGACCCACTGTTCGACAGCACTTCGGGTCAGGCTGATAAGCCTAGGATCGGGCGCGCCCAGCACTTCGAGGAAGCGCACGCCTCCATCGGCCTGAATGAAAACTCTGATGCTGACACTGCGTTTTACGAAGGAACGAAGCATCGATGTCGGATAGCCCGGCTCAGGCATATGCAGCGGCACCGGATACGACGGCAACGCCTGTGCTCCCCCCGCCGAAAGCAACCCTGTAAGCATCATGCAACCCAGCACGCAGCTCATTCGCTGCCCTCCGCTTGCTCGGCCAACCCGACCATCAACACCTTGATCGGCTCTGGCAGATAATCGCCGTACAGACGATCGGGATTGCTTCGGCAATTGCTGACCATCATCGGTATCGCGGCGCCCAGTTGCTCAAGCAGGACCTGGCGTTGGGGCTCGCTGCGCAGGTGGGCAACATGGCTGCCGAACAGCGCCTGCCCGGTGTACCAGAACACGTCGACCTTACTCAGTGGTTCCTTGGGATAGTCCTGGCGGGCGGATTTCACTTCGTGGTTCAGGTAGCCGCAGCGGATGTTTCCCAGGCCCACGGTCACTTCGGTGTTGAAGCGCCGATAGCCGTGGGAACCGAAAATGACGGGCACGGTGATCGTGGTCATGGGCGGCGCGCCGACTGTTCCGACCCAGGGTTTATAGCGCCATTGGCGGAGTGCCCGCTCCACCGCTGCGGCGAGCTGCGGATGCCCGCTCTCGATCGCCCTGGCTTCACGAACCTGCCCATCGGATTTGATCCACAGCTGCGCGCGAACCTTGCCTGCATAGTGGGTCTTGACCAGCTCAGGTGGAAAAACCGGTGTCGGCGTGTATATCGGCACCAGAAATGGCTCTGCAGCGCCAACGGGAGGGGCCAGTGCTGCGGCAATCATGAACGCGGTGATTCTCATTGTTGTAGGGGCTCATCGTCGTGGTGCACCTCCAGGGCGCAGTGATGACGATGGTATTAACCTGCCGACACATCAGTCAGCACACGACTTCCGATACGCCTGTAGGACCCATCCCAAATACTTGAAACACCTGTAAACATTTACGCAATGTTCGTAAAACAACAGCTGATTGCCTGCATTTCCTACAAATAATCAGCCCGAAGGCACTGCTTTTTTCTGTAATGAAAATGTAATATTCGCATTCGCAAAAACAACAATAATCAGGAGCTTCTCCATGTTTGGGTTTTTCCGCCCTGCCAGGCATCAGGCACCCCTTCCCGAAGAAAAGGTCGACAGCACCTATCGCCGTCTGCGCTGGCAAATCTTCGCAGGCATCTTTATCGGCTATGCGGGTTACTACCTGCTGCGCAAGAATTTCTCGCTGGCGATGCCGTATTTGATCGACGAAGGCTATACGCGCGGCCAGCTGGGCGTGGCGATGTCTGCCATTGCGATTGCCTACGGCTTGTCGAAATTCCTCATGGGCATCGTTTCGGATCGCTCCAACCCGCGTTACTTCCTGCCGTTCGGCCTGCTGGTCTCTGCCGGGATCATGTTCATCTTCGGCTTCGCGCCGTGGGCGACGTCCAGTGTCACGATCATGTTCGTGCTGCTGTTCATCAATGGCTGGGCGCAGGGCATGGGCTGGCCGCCGAGCGGGCGGACGATGGTCCACTGGTGGTCGCAGAAAGAGCGCGGCGGCGTGGTGTCGGTGTGGAACGTGGCGCACAACGTCGGCGGCGGACTGATCGGCCCGCTGTTCCTGCTCGGCATGGGCTGGACCAACGACTGGCATGCGGCGTTCTACGTGCCGGCGGCGGTTGCGTTGCTGGTGGCGGTGTTCGCCTTCGCGACCATGCGTGACACCCCGCAATCGGTCGGTCTGCCACCGATCGAGCACTACAAGAACGATTATCCGGAAGGCTACGATGCCAGCCACGAAGAAGAATTCAGCGCCCGGGAAATCTTCGTCAAATACGTGCTGCGTAACAAATTCCTGTGGTACATCGCCATGGCCAACGTGTTCGTTTACCTGCTGCGCTACGGCGTACTGGACTGGGCACCGACCTATCTCAAGGAAGCCAAGCACTTCACGGTCGACAAGACCTCATGGGCTTACTTTCTGTACGAGTGGGCGGGCATTCCGGGCACGCTGCTGTGCGGCTGGATGTCGGACAAGATCTTCAAGGGCAATCGCGGCCTGACCGGCATGGTGTTCATGTTTCTGGTGACCATCGCCACGCTGGTGTACTGGCTGAACCCTGAAGGCAATCCGACCGTCGACATGATCGCGCTGGTGTCCATCGGCTTCCTGATCTACGGCCCGGTGATGCTGATCGGTCTGCAGGCGCTGGAGCTGGCACCGAAGAAGGCAGCAGGCACGGCCGCCGGCTTTACCGGGCTGTTCGGCTATCTGGGCGGGTCGGTCGCGGCCAGCGCGGCGATGGGCTACACGGTTGACCACTTTGGCTGGGATGGTGGGTTCGTGCTGTTGATCGGCGCGTGCATTCTGGCGATGGTGTTCCTTGCGCCGACGCTGCGGCACAAACAGGTCGCCAGCACATCCCGCGACATCAAAGGCTAATCAGGCAGTCTCCGACTTGCAGCGCTTGAGCCGCGCCTCCAGATTCAGGTCTGGCATGGCGTGGCTACGCAGGGCCTTGGCGGTCTGCTCCACGTACTCGCGGGTGGTCCCGTAGCGCCCTCTGGCGCTGGCCAGCACCTGGCTGAGCACGCTATCCGGCAGGTTGCCTGCGTAGCTGGGCAGATGCCGCTCGAGTACGAAGCCCAGGGCCTGCACCTTCCGGCCATCTTCAAGGCGGCAATTGAGCCAGTGCGGGCGATACGAGGGGTACGGCATCTCGCGCTCCCACAAGGCCAGCAGCGATTTTTCCAGGCATTCATCCGGCAGACGATAGGCGAAGCCGGTGCATGAACCGCCACGGTCCAGACCGAATACCAGCCCCGGTACTTCCGGCGTGCCACGGTGTTCGTGCGACCAGAGGTAAAGCCCGCGGTGATAACCGTGCACTCGGGCGCGCTGGCTCTCCACGGCGGTGCACTCGGGACGCCAGATCAGTGAGCCGTAGGCGAACAGCCAGACCGGGCCGCCCTTGTGACGACGCATGGTGGTGTTCATGGATGCGAGCAGTTGCTCGCGGGTAAGCTGCGTGCCCATATCGATAACGGGCGGATACGTCAGACCAAGGCCGTCATGCACCGCAGCGGCCAACTCGTTGATTGGATTCTCCATTTGCCTCCCTGACAGTCTGACTGTCAGTTTTTACCGAGCCCCGCCGACTCGCTCGTGGTTGAGCGGCATCAGGGTGTCGTAGTTCGGTTGTTGCCACAGGCCAACGGCCTGCCTCTACTAAAAGTTGCCTGGCGACGAACAGGCATCGCCATCGGTTGTAATCAGTTAAAGCAATTTACACTCCACTCCTGCAGCCGTCAGTCCGGCATTACGCACGCGGTGCGTAGGCGAATACGTCTGCGCGCATCTGATGGGCGTCCATTCCGGCGTCAACCAGAGCGTCCAGCGTTCCGTAGATCATCGCTGGCGAGCCGCTGGCGTAGACGTGGACGGCCGACAGGTCCTTGATGTCCTCGCAAACCGCCTCGTGCAGCAGACCGCAACGTCCCTCCCAGCCGCACAGGTCGCTGACGACCTTGTGCAGGAACAGATTCGGCAGTTTCCCCCACTCATCCCAGTGGCTGACCTGGTAGAAATCCTCGGGGCGACGCACGCCCCAGTACAGGTGCACGGGATGACTGAAGCCTGTGGAGCGACAGTGTTCCAACAAACTGTTCATTTGCGCCATGCCCGTACCGGCCGCGATCAGCACCAGCGGGCCGTCCGGCAGCTCGGCAAGGTGGGTGTCGCCAAAGGGCAGCTCGACCCGCGCCATGCGGTTGCGTTGCAGTTGCTCGATCAGACTGCGCGCACTGTCTTCACGAGCCAGTACGTGCAGCTCCAGTTCACGACCGCAGTGCGGCGCCGATGCGATGGAGAACGCCGACTTCTCGCCGTTCTCACGCTCGATCATCAGATACTGCCCGGCGTGATAACGCGGTGGCTTGCCGGCCGGAGCGCGCAGGCCGACCCGCCAGACATCACCACCCACTTCGACGCACTCGCTCAATTGGCAGGCAAAACTGCGCACCGGCAGCTCACCCTTGGCCAGCACGCCATCCCAGAGCACCACGCACGCTGTCAGCGGCTCGGCCACACAGGTATGAATTTCGCCGTGATCGAGCGTCTGCCCCGACTGCATTACCTGGCCCTCGACCAGCAGAGCCGAGCAAACATGGCAGTTGCCATTGCGACAGCTCTGTGGGCACTCGTAACCCAGACGCTGTGCCGCATCGAGTATCCGCTCGCCCGGCAGGGTTTCCAGCACCGCACCTGACGGCTGCAAGGTTACACGCATCAATCTATTCCCAACTGAGTCCAGATTTCGTCCACCCGGCGTGTGGTGGCTTCGTCCTTGACGATCGCCCTGCCCCACTCGCGACTGGTCTCACCTGGCCATTTGTTCGTGGCATCCAGTCCCATTTTCGATCCCAGGCCGGACACCGGCGAGGCGAAATCGAGGTAATCGATGGGCGTGTTGTCGATCATGACCGTGTCGCGCTTGGGGTCCATGCGCGTGGTGATGGCCCAGATCACGTCGTTCCAGTCCCGCGCATTGATATCGTCGTCGGTGACGATCACGAACTTGGTGTACATGAACTGGCGCAAGAACGACCAGACACCCAGCATCACGCGCTTGGCATGGCCGGGATACTGTTTCTTGATGGTCACCACGGCCATGCGGTACGAGCAACCCTCGGGCGGCAGGTAGAAATCGACGATTTCCGGAAACTGCTTTTGGAGAATCGGCACGAACACTTCGTTCAGCGCGACGCCCAGAATCGCCGGCTCATCAGGCGGACGGCCGGTATAGGTGCTGTGGTAGATCGGCTTGATACGGTGCGTGATGCGCTCGACGGTCAGCACCGGAAAGCTGTCGACTTCGTTGTAATAGCCGGTGTGGTCGCCGTAAGGCCCTTCGTCAGCCATCTCGCCCGGATGAATCACACCCTCGAGCACGATCTCGGCACTGGCCGGGACTTGCAGGTTGCTGCCACGGCACTTGATCAGTTCGGTGCGCGAGCCACGCAGCAGACCGGCAAAGGCATATTCAGACAGGCTGTCCGGCACCGGCGTCACAGCACCGAGAATGGTCGCCGGGTCCGCGCCCAGTGCGACGGCGACCGGATAAGGCTCGCCGGGGTGCTTGGCGCACCAGTCGCGGAAGTCCAGCGCACCACCGCGATGGCTGAGCCAGCGCATGATGATCTTGTTGCGACCGATGACCTGCTGGCGATAGATGCCGAGGTTCTGGCGCTCCTTGTTCGGGCCTTTGGTGACCGTCAGGCCCCAAGTAATCAGGGGCGCAACATCGCCCGGCCAGCAGGTCTGTACGGGCAGCATGCCGAGGTCGACGTCATCGCCTTCGATGACGACCTCCTGGCAGGGCGCATCCTTGACGACCTTCGGCGCCATGGCGATGACCTTGCGGAAGATCGGCAGCTTGGACCAGGCGTCCTTCAAGCCCTTGGGTGGCTCAGGCTCTTTGAGGAACGCCAGCAGCTTGCCGATTTCACGCAGCTCACTGACCGCTTCGGCACCCATGCCCATGGCGACGCGCTCTGGCGTGCCGAACAGGTTGCCCAGCACCGGGATATCAAAACCGACCGGTTTTTCGAACAGCAGCGCCGGGCCCTTGGCACGCAAGGTACGGTCACAGATTTCAGTCATTTCCAGCACAGGCGAGATCGGCATCTGGATGCGTTTCAACTCTCCGCGCTGCTCAAGCTGCTGCACGAAATCCCTAAGATCTTTGAATTTCATTAACCCGGCCATTTATCCAATAGACGCACATCGTACCTGCTCCAGCCCGTCAAGGCAGCTAATCGGCGGCATGCAGGCAAAAAAATGGTGCCCCGAAGGACACCATTTTTTGTTTCAGCCTGCCAGTTACTTGCGTTTCATGGACAGGAAGAACTCGTCGTTGGTCTTGGTCTGCTTGAGCTTGTCGATGAGGAACTCGATAGCCGCGACTTCGTCCATCGGGTGCAGCAGCTTGCGCAGGATCCACATGCGCTGCAGCTCGTCATCAGCGGTCAACAGCTCTTCACGGCGTGTGCCGGAGCGGTTGATGTTGATGGCCGGGAACACGCGCTTCTCTGCGATCTTGCGATCCAGAGGCAGCTCCATGTTGCCGGTACCCTTGAACTCTTCGTAGATCACTTCATCCATCTTCGAACCGGTTTCAACCAGTGCGGTGGCGATGATGGTCAACGAGCCGCCTTCTTCGATGTTACGCGCAGCACCGAAGAAACGCTTTGGCTTCTCGAGTGCATGAGCATCGACACCACCGGTCAATACCTTGCCGGAGCTCGGGATGACGGTGTTGTAGGCACGTGCCAGACGGGTGATGGAGTCGAGCAGGATAACGACGTCTTTCTTGTGCTCGACCAGGCGCTTGGCCTTCTCGATCACCATTTCGGCAACCTGTACGTGACGGGTTGGCGGTTCGTCGAACGTCGAGGCGACCACTTCGCCGCGCACGGTGCGCTGCATCTCGGTCACTTCTTCCGGGCGCTCGTCGATCAGCAGAACGATCAGATGCACTTCCGGGTTGTTACGCGTGATGTTCGACGCGATGTTCTGCAGCATGATGGTCTTGCCCGCCTTCGGCGGAGCAACGATCAGACCACGCTGACCTTTACCGATCGGTGCGCACAGATCGATCACACGACCGGTCAGGTCTTCGGTGGAACCGTTACCGGCTTCCATCTTCATGCGGATCGTCGGGAACAACGGCGTCAGGTTTTCGAACAGAATCTTGTTCTTGGCGTTTTCCGGACGGTCGTAGTTGATCGTGTCGACCTTGAGCAGAGCGAAATAACGCTCGCCTTCCTTGGGTGGACGGATCTTGCCAACGATGGTGTCGCCGGTACGCAGGTTGAAGCGGCGGATCTGGCTGGGGGAGACATAGATGTCATCCGGGCCGGCCAGGTAGGAAGCGTCTGCAGAGCGCAGGAAACCGAAGCCGTCCTGGAGAATCTCCAGCACGCCATCACCGGATATTTCCTCGCCACTTTTGGCGTGCCGTTTGAGCAGGGAGAAAATGACGTCCTGCTTGCGCGAACGGGCCATATTCTCGATGCCAGCCTGTTCGGCCATTTCGAGCAATTCGGTAATCGGCTTTTGCTTGAGTTCAGTCAGGTTCATATGGGGAATGACGTAATCATGTATGGAGGGGGAAATTAAGCTTTTGGCTTAATGAGGCCGCGCCGCAGAGAAGGCGACAGGATCGCGTACTAAATCGAAAGGAGAGCGTCGGCGACGGCTAGCAGGGGGCAACGGAGAAGCCGTTGCGGGGCCGAATGTACCACCTGATTTTCCAGGCGTCTAGTACGACACCCGAAAAAAACCCCGCGATTTGCGGGGCTTTGAAACGCTTCAGATGTTGGCGTCGAGGAACGCAGCCAGCTGCGACTTCGACAGCGCACCCACTTTGGTCGCTTCCACATTGCCGTCCTTGAACAACATCAGCGTAGGAATACCGCGAACACCGTGCTTGGCAGGAGTGTCCGGGTTTTGATCGATATTCAGCTTGGCAACAGTCAGCTTGCCTTTATAGGTGCTGGCGATTTCGTCCAGAACCGGGGCAATCATTTTGCAAGGGCCACACCATTCAGCCCAATAGTCAACAAGCACAGGACCCTGAGCCTTGAGTACTTCGGCGTCAAAGTTGGCGTCGGTGACGTGTTTGATAAGGTCGCTACTCATGGAAGTCTCCGAGGTCATAGGCTAAAAACGACGCTCATCATAGCCGGCCTCAGGTGATTCAGGAAGCGAAGGTTCATTGAGTCTGACTATGATGGCTCATGACTGGAGTTATGGCAGGCGTTCAGTTGGCGGGCGACACGAACACGATGCCGGTGCGCAGTGCCGCGCCACGAATATGGTCCTGCATGGCCTTTTGCGCTGGCCCTGACGCATGTCGGGCCAGCGCACGAAGGATCTTGCGATGCTCCTGCCAGGTTTCCATGACCCTGGCCGCCCGGATGAACGGCATCTTCTGGCTTTCCAGAAAGATGTCGGCCCCGGCAGTCACGATCCCCAGCATCGCCTGATTGCCGCTGGCGACCAGAATGTGCCGATGAAACTCGAAGTCCAGCCGCGCCGCAGCCTCGAAGTCACCGGCACGCAATTCCAGACGCATGGCTTCGACGTTGTCCTCCAATACATCGCGCTCGTCGGCGGTCAGGGTCACGGCGGCCATGCCTGCAGCGAAACCTTCCAGTGCATAGCGCAACTGAAAGGTGTCGGCCGGGGAAACCTGAGCTTCATAAGGCCAGGAAAAACCACCCGTGCGCTGTTCTGGTTCAGAAATCGACTGCACGAACACGCCTTTGCCGGGCTGGACACTGACCACTCCGAGTGCGCTGAGCGATGACAGGGCTTCACGCAAGGACGCCCGACTGACCCCCAGCAATACCGCCAGATCGCGTTGCGACGGCAGGCTCTCACCGGGCTTGTACCCTTGCTCGGCGATCAATTTGCGAATGGCCCGGAGGGCTGATTCGGGTACTGCGAGTGAAGTGTGCGGCATCACTGTTCAGGCCAGTCAGTCCAGTAAAAATCCCTTTTATCCCCATCTCGAACATTCGGCAAGCGACGCCCAGCCCTGGGGCGGCAAGGCTTTAAAGCGCGCCAAAGCAGGGCGCGAAGCCGCTCGACTGGTCAGACCAGTAAGACCATAAACACGCTGCAAACCTTGATTCATGGCAGCTCACGAGCGAATGGCATGCGCTGTGCACTGGAGACAGGCCAACACCTTTCGTTTCGCCCGGAGACTTCATATGACCAAGCGTTACAGCGCCCTGCTTACTGCACTGTTTGCCAGTCTGATGCTGAGCCAGACACCCGCCCACGCCAACGGCCTGGACGACGTTGTAGCGCGCGGCACCCTCAAGGTGGCCGTTCCACAGGACTTCCCGCCATTCGGCTCGGTCGGGCCGGACATGAAACCGCGCGGCCTGGACATCGACACCGCACAGCTGCTGGCTGACAAGCTCAAGGTCAAGCTGGAGCTGACTCCGGTCAACAGCACCAACCGCATTCCGTTCCTGACTACCGGCAAGGTCGACCTGGTGATCTCCAGCCTGGGCAAGAATCCGGACCGCGAGAAAGTCATCGACTTCTCGCGCGCTTACGCACCGTTCTACCTGGCGGTATTCGGTCCACCTGATTCGCCGGTCAAGGACATCGCTGACCTGAAAGGCAAGACCATCAGCGTCACCCGTGGCGCCATCGAGGACATCGAGCTGTCGAAAGTGGCTCCGGAAGGCGCGGTCATCAAGCGCTTCGAAGACAACAACTCGACCATCGCAGCCTATCTGGCCGGTCAGACCGACCTGATCGCCAGCGGCAACGTGGTGATGGTCGCGATCAGCGAGCGCAACCCCAAGCGCATCCCGGCGCTGAAAGTGAAACTCAAGGATTCGCCCGTGTATGTCGGCGTGAACAAGGGTCAGCCGGAACTGCTGGGCAAGGTCGATGAGATTCTGAATGCCGCCAAGGCTGACGGCTCGCTGGAAAAAGCCTCCCAGACCTGGCTGAAGCAACCGCTGCCTGCCGATCTCTGATCACCGCTTTCCGGTAACAGGATTCACCAATGGCTTATCACTTCGACTTTACACCGGTCCTGCAGAGCATCGATCTGCTGTTGCGCGGGGCTTTGTTCACGCTGGAACTGACGGCCATTGGCACGCTGCTGGGCGTCAGTCTCGGTATTGTCGGTGCCGTCGTGAGGGCCTGGAAGATTCAGCCTTTTGCGACGATCTTTGCCATCTATGTCGAGCTGATCCGCAACACGCCGTTTCTGGTCCAGCTGTTCTTCATTTTCTTCGGTCTTCCGTCGCTGGGCGTGCAGATCACGGAATGGCAGGCAGCGGTGCTGGCGATGGTCATCAACCTGGGTGCCTACTCGACTGAAATCGTGCGGGCAGGTATCCAGGCGATTCCCAAGGGTCAGCTTGAAGCATCGGCAGCACTGGCGATGAGTCGCTATGAAGCCTTTCGCCACGTGGTACTGGTTCCGGCGCTGGGCAAGGTCTGGCCGGCACTGAGCAGCCAGATCATCATCGTTATGCTGGGCTCGTCAGTCTGCTCGCAGATTGCCACTGAAGAACTGAGCTTCTATGCCAACTTCATTCAGTCACGCAACTTTCGCTCGTTCGAAACCTACATTGTGACCACGCTGATCTACCTGGCCATGGCGCTGCTGATCCGGCAATTGCTGGCCTGGATCGGGCGGCGCTACATCTCGAGGAACCGCTGATGGATTTCACCCTCTGGGACATCGTGCGCAATCTGCTGATCGGCCTGCAATGGACCTTGGCCTTGTCGCTGGTGGCCTTCATCGGCGGCGGGCTGATCGGCTTGCTGATCATGGGCATGCGCACCTCGGAAAAATCCGGCCCGCGCGTGACCGCGAAACTCTATATAGAGCTGTTTCAGGGTACACCGCTGTTGATGCAGTTGTTTCTGGTGTTCTTCGGTGTCGCGCTGATGGGACTGAACATTTCGCCCTGGGCTGCGGCGGCACTGGCCTTGACGCTGTTTACCAGCGCCTACCTTGCGGAGATCTGGCGTGGCTGCGTCGAATCGATCTCCAAGGGCCAGTGGGAAGCATCCGCGAGCCTGGCGCTGACTCCGTTCGAACAGATGCGCTATGTGATTCTGCCGCAGGCGTTGCGCATCGCGGTCGCGCCGACGGTCGGCTTTTCGGTGCAGGTGGTCAAAGGCACGGCGGTGACGTCGATCATCGGCTTCACCGAATTGACCAAGACCGGCAGCATGCTGGCCAACGCCACGTTCGAACCTTTCATGGTCTATGGCTTCGTTGCTCTGGGCTACTTCATCCTGTGCTACCCCTTGTCGCTGTGCGCGCGCCATCTGGAAAGGAGACTGCATGCCTCTGCTTAGAATTTCCGCCCTGCATAAATACTATGGCGATCATCACGTGCTCAAAGGCATCGATCTGTCGGTCGAAGAAGGCCAGGTCGTGGCGATCATCGGTCGCAGCGGCTCGGGCAAAAGCACCCTGTTGCGCACGCTCAACGGCCTGGAGTCGATCAACGATGGCGTGATCGAGGTCGATGGCGAATACCTGGATGCGGCACGCGCCGACCTGCGCACGCTGCGCCAGAAGGTCGGCATGGTGTTCCAGCAGTTCAACCTGTTCCCGCACCTGAGCGTGGGCGAGAACGTCATGCTTGCGCCGCAGGTCGTGCAGAAAGTACCAAAGGCCGAGGCCGCCAAACTGGCGAGGAAGATGCTCGAACGCGTCGGACTGGGCGAGAAGTTCGACGCCTTTCCGGATCGCCTGTCCGGTGGTCAGCAGCAACGCGTGGCGATTGCCCGCGCGCTGGCGATGTCGCCCAAGGTCTTGCTGTGCGACGAAATCACCTCGGCGCTGGACCCGGAGCTGGTCAACGAAGTACTCAGCGTGGTGCGCCAACTGGCAGCCGATGGCATGACCCTGATCATGGTCACCCACGAAATGCGCTTCGCGCGCGAAGTGGGCGACAAGCTGGTGTTCATGCACCAGGGCAAGGTGCATGAAGTGGGCGATCCGAAAGTACTCTTCGCCAACCCGAAAACCCCGGAACTGGCGAACTTCATCGGCACAGTGGAGCACGCCTGACGCTGAACGCAGAGCGTCCGGAACAGCATGTCCACGCGAAGCGATCAGCGTTATACACAAACCCCGAAGAGCCTGGAAAAGGGCTGAAGCGGCAGTGTCTGGCGGGACAGAAATCTTGGTGGGAGTGAGCTTGCTCACGAAGACTTTGGTCCAAACACCATATCTCCGGGGCCTGCACCGGCCCCTTCGCGAGCAAGCTCGCTCCCACGAAGACTTGTGTGTAACGCTGAGCGCGGAGCATGTTGCGGGCACTTATCGTTCCTCACGCTCCGCGTCACAGCTACATGCTGTATCGGGCTGGACAGAAATCTTGGTGGGAGTGAGCTTGCTCACGAAGGCGTTGGTCCAAACACCATATCTCCGGGGGCTGCACCGGCCTCTTCGCGAGCAAGCTCGCTCCCACTAAGACTTGTGTGTAAAGCTGAGCGCGGAGCATGTTGCGGGCACTTATCGTTCCTCACGCTCCGCGTCACAGCTACATGCTGCATCACGCTGGACAGAAATCTTGGTGGGAGTGAGCTTGCTCACGAAGGCGTTTGTCCAAACACCATATCTCCGGGGGCTGCACCGACCTCTTCGCGAGCAAGCTCGCTCCCACGAAGACTTGTGTGTAACGCTGAGCGCGGAGCATGGACACGATGGCGTGATTAGGGATACCTCTCGTTCCGCACGCTCTAGCGTGGTAATGCATTTGGTAACGCTCTGCGTCACATGGCATTGATAGCCATACGCCACGCGCGAGAGTAATACCGGGTATTTCCGGTGCCTGAACAGCTTCGCGTTGGCGGCAAGCATGGATCGTGGCACGATGGTCCGGTTATCGAACCGGACTTCCTGACCATGCCGCACTCAACACCCAAGAATTTTTCACTGATCGCCGCTATCGACCTGGGCTCCAACAGCTTTCATATGGTTGTGGCAAAAGCCAATCAGGGCGAGATTCGCATTCTTGAGCGCCTGGGCGAGAAGGTGCAGTTGGCCGCTGGCATCGACGAAGAGCGCCAGTTGACCGAAGAATCCATGCAACGCGGTCTCGACTGCCTGAAACGCTTCGCCCAGTTGATCAACGGGCTGCCGCTCGGTGCGGTGCGCATCGTGGGCACCAATGCCCTGCGCGAGGCGCGTAACCGCAACGACTTCATTCACCGCGCCGAAGAAATCCTCGGCCACCCGGTGGAAGTGATTTCCGGCCGCGAAGAAGCGCGCCTCATTTACCTGGGCGTCTCCCACACGCTGGCCGACACCCCTGGCAAACGTCTGGTCGCCGATATCGGCGGCGGTAGTACCGAATTCATCATCGGCCAGCGCTTCGAGCCGCTGCTGCGGGAAAGCCTGCAGATGGGCTGCGTGAGTTTTACCCAGCGCTATTTCCGCGACGGCAAGGTGACACCGGCCCGGTACGCTCAGGCCTACACCGCTGCACGCCTGGAAATCATGAGCATCGAACACGCGCTGCATCGCCTCAAGTGGGATGAAGCGATCGGTTCGTCAGGCACCATTCGTGCTATCGGCGTGGCGCTCAAGGCCAATGGTTACGGCGCTGGCGAGGTCAACGCCGAAGGGCTGGCCTGGCTCAAGCGCAAGCTGTTCAAGCTGGGTGACGTGGAAAAGATCGACTTCGACGGCATCAAACCCGACCGTCGCGCCATTTTCCCCGCAGGCCTGGCGATTCTGGAGGCCATCTTCGACGCCCTCGAGCTCAAGCGCATGGATCACTGCGAAGGTGCCCTGCGTGAAGGCGTGTTGTATGACCTGATGGGCCGCCATCATCACGAAGACGTGCGTGAGCGTACGCTCAGCTCGCTGATGGAGCGTTATCACGTCGATCTGGAGCAGGCCGCACGCGTTGAAGCCAAGGCGCTGCATGCGCTGGAGCAGGTTGCCGAGAGTTGGGAGCTGCAGCACGAGAGCTACGCCGAACTGCTGAGCTGGGCGGCCAAGGTGCACGAGATCGGCCTGGACATCGCTCACTATCACTACCACAAGCACGGCGCGTACCTGATCGAGCACTCGGACCTTGCCGGTTTCTCACGCGAAGACCAGCAAATGCTCGCACTGCTGGTGCGCGGTCATCGCCGTAATATTCCCAAGGACAAGTTCGCCGAGTTCGGCGATGAAGGCATCAAGCTGATTCGCCTGTGCGTGCTGTTGCGCTTTGCGATTCTGTTTCACCACATTCGTGGCACCCAGGAGATGCCACGTGTGACGTTGCGTGCCGACGGCCCGAATCTGGACGCCGAATTCCCGAAAGGCTGGCTGGAAAACAACCAGCTGACTCAGGCCGACTTCGCGCTGGAAGCGGAGTGGCTGACCCGAGTCGGCATCGTCTTCAGCGTACGCTGAGGACCGGGTTGCTCAGGCGCTCCAAAAGAGTCGCCTGGGCGCTTCGCGGGTTCTGATTACCGGTCGGCGTGCTGCGCACGTAACGCCCG
The DNA here is from genome assembly GCF_017833055.1 of Pseudomonas sp. PvP100. Taxonomy (NCBI): domain Bacteria; kingdom Pseudomonadati; phylum Pseudomonadota; class Gammaproteobacteria; order Pseudomonadales; family Pseudomonadaceae; genus Pseudomonas; species Pseudomonas sp. PvP100. The sequence goes on along the minus strand of NZ_JAFIBO010000001.1, from coordinate 4,866,150 downwards.
TCCGACTGCAACAGCCAGCTGTGGGTGTTGTCGGTCAGGTAGCTTTCCAGTTCCTTCTTCACACGCAGAATCAACTTCTTGCCTTCCACCGGGAAGCAGGTCTCGACGCGCTTGTCGAGGTTGCGCTCCATCCAGTCGGCACTCGACAGGAACATCTGCTCGTCTCCGCCGTTGAGGAAGTAGAACACTCGCGTGTGCTCCAGGAAGCGGCCGATGATCGAGCGCACATGGATGTTGTGCGAAACCCCGGCGATGCCTGGACGCAGGCAGCACATGCCACGCACCACCAGATCGATGCGCACACCGGACTGGCTGGCCTTGTACAACGCCCGGATGATCTTCGGATCGGTCAGCGAGTTGAACTTGGCGATGATGTGCGCAGGCTTGCCGTCGAGCGCAAATTGCGTCTCGCGGGCGATCATGTCGAGCATGCCTTTCTTGAGCGTGAACGGCGCATGCAGCAGCTTCTTCATGCGCAGCGTCTTGCCCATGCCGATCAACTGGCTGAACAGTTTGCCGACGTCTTCACACAACGCGTCATCGGAGGTCAGCAAGCTGTAGTCGGTATACAGACGTGCGTTACCGGCGTGGTAGTTGCCGGTCCCGAGATGCGCATAACGCACGATCTCGCCCGCTTCGCGACGCAGGATCAACATCATCTTGGCGTGGGTCTTGAAGCCGACCACGCCGTAGATCACCACCGCACCGGCGGCCTGCAGGCGGCTGGCCAGTTGCAGGTTGGACTCTTCATCGAAGCGCGCACGCAACTCGATCACCGCAGTGACTTCCTTGCCGTTACGCGCGGCATCGACCAGTGCATCGACGATTTCCGAGTTCGCGCCGCTGCGATACAGCGTCTGGCGTACCGCCAGCACGTGCGGGTCTTTTGCCGCCTGGCGCAGCAAGTCGACCACGGGCGTGAACGACTCGAAAGGGTGCAGCAACAGGATGTCCTGTTTGCTGACCACGCTGAAAACGTTTTCGCTATTCTGCAGCAGCTTGGGGATGGCTGGCGTGAACGGCGGGTATTGCAATTCGGGATGGCTGTCCAGGCCGGTGATGCTGAACAGACGCGTCAGGTTGACCGGGCCATTCACCTGATACAGCTCGGACTCGTTCAGGTTGAACTGCTTGAGCAGGTAGTCCGACAGGTGTTTCGGGCAGGTGTCCGCCACTTCCAGACGTACCGCATCACCATAGCGACGCGAGAACAGCTCGCCACGCAGTGCGCGCGCCAGGTCTTCCACATCTTCGGAGTCCAGCGCCAGGTCAGCGTTTCGGGTCAGGCGGAACTGGTAGCAGCCCTTGACCTTCATGCCCTGAAACAGATCGTCAGCGTGGGCGTGGATCATCGACGACAGGAACACGAAGTTGTCGCCAGGCCCGCAGACATCTTCCGGCACCTTGATCACTCGCGGCAGCAGACGCGGCGCGGGAATGATCGCAAGACCGGAGTCGCGCCCGAAGGCATCGATGCCTTCAAGCTCGACGATGAAATTCAGGCTCTTGTTGACCAGCAAAGGGAACGGGTGCGTCGGGTCGAGGCCGATCGGGGTGATGATCGGCGCGATCTCGTCGCGGAAGTAGCGTCGTACCCAGGCCTTGAGCTTGGCCGTCCAGTGACGGCGACGAATGAAGCGGACCTGATGTTTCTCCAGCTCCGGCAGCAGAATATCGTTGAGGATCGCGTACTGGCGATCCACATGACCGTGTACCAGTTCACTGATCCTGGCCAGCGCCTGATGCGGCTGCAGACCATCAGCGCCCGCCTGTTCGCGGGCAAAGGTGATCTGCTTCTTCAGGCCTGCAACACGAATCTCGAAGAACTCATCGAGGTTGCTGGAGAAGATCAGCAAAAACTTCAGCCGCTCCAGCAATGGGTAGGACTCATCGAGCGCCTGTTCCAGAACCCGGATATTGAACTGTAGTTGCGACAGCTCACGGTGGATATACAGGCTGCTATCGTCCAGGTTCGGAGCGACGATAGCGGGCACCGCAGCGGCGGGTGCCTCGATGGCCGGGATTACTTCGATGTCAGGTTCGACCACGGGTGTTGCCTCCGGGACATCGACTTGAACAGCGGCTTCGATGAGTGCTTCGGTATTCATGAATGTTCCTGTGAGGCTATTGCCCCTTCAACAGTTGAGCGGCGCGAACAGCAAAGTAGGTAAGAATGCCGTCGGCGCCGGCGCGTTTGAAGGCAGTGAGGGACTCGAGAATCACCCCTTCACTCAGCCAACCGTTCTGGATTGCGGCCATGTGCATCGCGTATTCACCGCTGACCTGATACACAAAGGTCGGCACTTTGAACTCATCCTTGACCCTGTACAGAATGTCCAGATAAGGCATGCCAGGCTTGACCATGACCATGTCGGCGCCTTCGGCAAGGTCGGCTGCCACTTCGTGCAGAGCCTCGTTGCTGTTGGCCGGGTCCATCTGATAGGAGGCCTTGTTGGCCTTGCCCAGATTCAGGGAGGAACCCACCGCATCACGGAACGGACCGTAGTAGGCACTGGCGTACTTGGCCGAATAGGCCATGATCCTGACATTCACGTGCCCGGCCAGCTCCAAAGACTCGCGGATGGCCTGAATGCGACCGTCCATCATGTCCGATGGTGCGACCACCTGAGCACCGGCATCGGCGTGCGACAGCGCCTGTTTCACCAGCGCGTCGACAGTGATGTCGTTCTGAACGTAGCCCTCTTCGTCGAGGATGCCGTCCTGACCATGCGTGGTGAACGGGTCCAGCGCCACATCAGTGATGACGCCCAGCTCCGGGAAACGGTCACGCAGGGCGCGGGTCGCGCGCTGGGCGATGCCGTCCGGGTTCCAGGCTTCGGCACCGTCGAGGGATTTCTTTTCCGGCGGTGTCACCGGGAACAGCGCCAGCGCAGGGATACCCAACGCGACCCAGTGCTCGGCTTCCTTGAGCAACAGATCAACGCTCAAGCGCTCGACGCCAGGCATCGAGGCGATGGACTCACGACGGTTTTCACCATCGAGAACAAATACGGGAAGAATCAGATCGTCGACAGTGACAACGTTTTCACGCACCAGCCGACGGGAAAAGTCGTCGCGGCGATTACGGCGCAGACGAGTGAGAGGAAACAGGCGGTTAGCGGGGGTAAAGCTCACGGCGAGACTCCTGAGCCCGCTTACGCGGGCAAGCGCGACAGTTATAAGCCGCCATTATGACCAATGTGTGACAGTCATGGTTCGACCTGCGACTGCACGTCGCGGTCACGGCCTTAAAGGGGATACGACCATTGTGGTTGCAAGAATCTTTAACGTCGAGACACATATGGACACTTTCATGATTGCCTTGGGCGCGTTAGGCTGCGCGTTCATTTCGCCAGCATCCAGACAATGCTCCAGAATTTCTTGAACGAATTCGGCTACTTTGCCCTGTTCCTCGGCACCTTTTTTGAAGGCGAGACCATTCTGGTTCTTGCCGGATTTCTGGCGTTCCGCGGATACATGGACCTCAATATCGTCATCCTCGTAGCCTTTTGTGGCAGTTATGCGGGCGACCAGTTGTGGTATTTCATGGGACGCAAGCACGGCCGCAAGCTTCTGGCGCGCAAGCCTCGCTGGCAACTCATGGGCGACAAGGCGCTACGGCTGGTCCGCAAGCACCCGGACATCTGGGTATTGGGCTTTCGCTTCGTGTACGGCCTGCGAACGGTCATGCCCGTGGCCATCGGCCTGTCGGGTTATCCACCCGGGCGTTATCTTCTGCTGAACGGTATCGGCGCGGCTGTCTGGGCTGCGGCGCTGGGTTCGGCTGCTTACCACTTCGGCGCGGTTCTCGAAGGCTTGCTGGGTAACGTCAAGAAATATGAACTCTGGGTGCTGGGCGCGCTGGTTCTGGTGGGGCTGGCCCTGTGGATACGCCGACGCGTCAAGAACGCCCGTATCGCCCGCGAAGAGCGTGAAGAAAAGAGCCGTTTCTGTGCATCGGCAGCGGCCTCCGATCTGGAAACGCCGGTCACCGTGCCCGTCGATCTGACGAAAAAATCCGACGAATAAACGTCCCGCCCCCCCCCTCCCGAGCGCAGGCTGACAAGCCTCGCTCGGCGATAGCGTACAGACGCTGCCGAACTCGCGGCCACCGCCCTCCCCATGCACCTTTGCGCAGCCGGCTTTGCACCGCCGACGATGCCTCAACTGAACACTCGGCCCGTAAAGCGATCAACTGAACAGACAAATTAAAACAAGCATTAAGTTGATCGAGCACAAGGAGCCGAAATCGATGCAGAAAAAAGTGGCTGTAATCCTCTCCGGCTGTGGCGTCTACGACGGTGCCGAGATTCACGAAAGCGTTCTCACCCTGTTGCGTCTGGATCAGCGCGGTGCGCAGGTTCAGTGCTTCGCCCCCGACATCGCTCAGCATCACGTCATCAATCACCTGAACGGTGAGGAAATGCCCGAGTCGCGCAATGTGCTGGTCGAGTCTGCGCGCATTGCACGGGGCGAAGTGAAGGACATCCGCGAAGCAAATGCCGAAGACTTTGACGCCCTGATCATCCCGGGCGGCTTCGGCTCGGCAAAGAACCTTTCCGACCTTGCCCTGCAAGGCCCGGCCTGTCAGGTCGAAGCGGGATTGCTGGAGCTTGCCGAGGCGTTTGCCGAAGCCGGAAAACCGGTCGGGCTGATCTGCATCACCCCGGCACTCGCGGCCAAGATCTATGGCCCCGGCGTGACCTGCACCATCGGCAGCGACCCTGAAACCGCTGCGGCCATCACTAAAATGGGTGGCAGCCATGCTGAATGCGCCGTCGATGACATCGTCGAGGACGAAGCGCGAAAACTGGTCAGCACACCTGCCTATATGGTCGCCAAGAGCATCAGCGAAGCGGCCTCGGGCATCAATAAGCTGGTCGACCGCGTGCTGGAGCTGACTCACGAGGGCGATGCCTGACCGTCGCCCTGCCTGCAAAACACCGCCTGTCAGACGGGCGGTGTTTTGCAGGCTGGCCATGGTGATCCATCCGGGCTTTATGCTTTACTGTATGCATGAACAGTATACGAGTAACGCCAGATGTCCAGTCTCTATCCGGTTCGTGGCCGAGGCACTGCCAGCAATCCGCATAACCGTTTCGCACCCAGTCAGTCGGTGGTTGAAGACGATGGCTGGTATCAGGAAGTGCCTCTCACGCAAGGCACCCAGGTCACCAGCGAAACAGCCAAAAGCATCATTACCCGCAACAGCTCGCCGGATATCCCCTTTGACAGGTCGATCAACCCTTACCGGGGCTGCGAGCACGGCTGCATCTATTGTTTCGCCAGACCCAGCCACGCCTATTGGGACATGTCGCCGGGCCTGGACTTCGAGACCAAGCTGATCGCCAAGACCAACGCGGCGGCGCTGCTGGAGCAACAACTGTCCAAACCCGGCTACCGCTGCGCGCCCATCACCCTCGGGGCCAACACCGACCCCTACCAGCCGATCGAGCGTGAGTACCGCATCACCCGGGCGACGCTTGAGGTGTTACTGCGCTATCGACATCCGGTCAGCATCATTACCAAAGGCTCGCTGATCCTGCGCGATCTGGATCTGCTGGCAGAAATGGCCAGGCTGCGGCTGGTGTCGGTGTTCATCAGCCTGACGACGCTGGATGACGAACTCAAATGCATCCTCGAACCCAGGGCCGCAGCGCCCAAGGCTCGCTTGCGGGCCATTCGGGTATTGCGTCAGGCGGGTGTCCCGGTCGGTGTGCTGTGCGCGCCGATGATCCCGATGATCAACGACAGCGAGCTGGAGGCACTGCTGAGCGAAGCGAAAGCTGCGGGTGCCCTGAGCGCCAGCTACGTGATGCTGCGCCTGCCGCTGGAAGTCGCGCCGCTGTTCGACGAGTGGCTGAAGACGCATTACCCGCAACGCGCCGATCATGTCATGAGTCTGATTCGTCAAAGTCGCGGCGGAGCCCTGTACGACAGCACGTTTGGTTCTCGAATGCGTGGCGAAGGACCGTTTGCCGACCTGCTGGCTCAACGCTATGCCCTGGCGATCAAACGGCTCGGATTGAACAAACGGGGTGGATTTGCACTCGATTGCGATGCGTTTTGTCCGCCGGGAGGGCAAATGTCGCTGCTGTGACGAACTTGGTACTATCGTGCAAACCCGCGTCCCAGAGCCATCGCATTCAGTTTCGTTTAAGCTTCGGCGATTAGTCTGTTACTCGGAGTGTCATCAGCGATAGCGCTCAAGGGATTTGTTCGTGATGCCTTTTAGAGAGGGATCACATCCGGCTCTGGTCAAACAGGCATGAAGAATCCACATCAATTCGTCAGAGAGGGTGAAGACATGACAGACATCGGTAAACAGCATTCGGCTACGTCGTCCAGCACATCAAGCCATTCGGACAGCGCCGACGTAGCGTTGAAACATATCGTCGATGGCTTTGTACATTTCCGTAAAGAGGTCTTCCCCCAGCAGGAAGAACTGTTCAAGAAGCTGGCGACCGCCCAATCTCCACGGGCCATGTTCATCACCTGCGCCGACTCGCGCATCGTGCCCGAATTGATTACCCAAAGTTCGCCAGGCGACCTGTTCGTCACGCGTAACGTCGGCAACGTCGTACCGCCGTATGGCCAGATGAATGGCGGCGTGTCCACCGCTCTGGAATACGCAGTGGTTGCACTGGGCGTGCAGCACATCATCGTTTGCGGACACTCTGACTGCGGCGCCATGCGCGCAGTGCTCAACCCCGACAGCCTGGACAAGATGCCTACGGTAAAAGCCTGGTTGCGCCATGCCGAGGTTGCCCGCACGGTGGTCGAGCAGAACTGCAGCTGCAGCGGCGAACTGGAAACCATGCAGGTCCTGACTCAGGAAAACGTGATCTCCCAGTTGCAACACCTGCGCACCCACCCTTCGGTCGCAGCGAAAATGGCCAGCGGCCAGTTGTTCATTCACGGCTGGGTCTACAGCATCGAAACCAGCGAAATCCTGGCTTATGACGCCGAGCTCGATCGTTTCATACCGCTCGACGGTAAGGGACCGACGCCGATGGCTTCACCGAAAGCACGCTTTTCAGCCGACTGATCACTAGTCCGACTGACGGCAAGCCCTTCTTAATCAGCTGATGGCGACTGCGCAGGATGCGCGTCGCCCGTCTTGCCTCGTCTGAAGAATCCCGGAGAAGCGTCATGGGTATTACAGCATTGAAAACCGCTTTACCACGGGAGCTGCTCGCTTCCGTGGTCGTGTTCCTGGTCGCCCTGCCGCTGTGCATGGGCATCGCCATTGCATCCGGCATGCCTCCGGCCAAAGGTCTGATCACCGGCATCGTGGGCGGACTGATAGTCGGCTGGATAGCCGGTTCGCCGCTGCAGGTCAGCGGACCCGCAGCCGGTCTGGCAGTACTGGTTTTTGAAGTAGTGCGCGAGCACGGCATGGCCATGCTGGGTCCTATCCTGGTACTCGCCGGACTGCTTCAGCTGCTGGCAGGTCGATTCAAGCTTGGCTGCTGGTTCCGGGTCACGGCACCTGCGGTGGTCTATGGCATGCTCGCCGGTATCGGTGTGCTGATCGTACTGTCACAGGCACATGTGATGTTCGACAGCGGCCCCAAACCCTCCGGGCTGGACAACCTGATCGCCTTCCCTTCCACACTGATCCAGGCCTTCGGACCCGGCACCGGCATGCAGGCCGGTATGCTCGGTCTGGGCACCATGTTGATCATGTGGGGCTGGGAAAAACTCCGTCCTCAGGCTTTACGCTTCGTACCCGGCGCACTGCTGGGCGTGGGTATCGCCACTGGCATCAGCCTGTTCATGGCCTTGCAGGTCAAGCGTGTCGAAGTGCCTGACAACCTGGCCGACGCCATCGACTGGCTTCGCCCGGCCGACCTGATGAATCTGGCCGATCCGGCCATTCTGGTGGCGGCTATCGTCGTAGCGTTCATCGCCAGTGCCGAAACGCTGCTTTCCGCCTCGGCGGTTGACCGCATGCACAGTGGCCAGCGTTCGGACTTCGACAAGGAACTCAGCGCTCAAGGCGTGGGCAACATGCTCTGCGGCCTGCTCGGTGCGTTGCCGATGACCGGCGTGATCGTGCGCAGCTCGGCCAATGTTCAGGCCGGTGCCACCACGCGCTTCTCGACGATCTTCCACGGCCTGTGGCTGCTCGCATTCGTGTTGCTGCTGTCGAGCGTACTGCAGAGCATTCCGGTCGCGAGTCTGGCTGGCGTGCTGGTCTACACCGGCCTGAAGCTGGTCGATCTGAAGGCGTTTCGCGGTCTGGGCCGCTATGGCCGGATGCCGATGTTCACCTATGCGGCGACTGCCATTGCGATCATCTTCACCGACCTGCTGACCGGTGTGCTGGTCGGTTTCGGCCTGACTCTGGTGAAACTGGCGTTCAAGGCTTCGCGTCTGAAGATCAATGTGGTCGAACTGGCGGGCGAGAAGGAATTCGAGCTGCGTCTGGTCGGTGCCGCAACCTTCCTCAAGGTGCCGGCGCTGACTCAGGCACTGGGCACTATCCCGCAGGGCAGCACGGTGCATGTGCCGTTGGGCAATCTGTCCTACATCGACCACTCGTGTCTGGAACTGCTGGAAGAATGGGGTCGTTCCAATGCCGCTCATGGCACCCGGTTGCTGATCGAATCGCGTGGCCTGAAGCGTCGTCTTGAAGGGCGGATCTACACGACAACGGGGATCGGCTCGGGCGCCGCCTGATAGTCGCTACCCTGTTATCACAGCCCCGGAAACATGGGAGCCGGATGGGTCTTCGCGTAGCAGCGGAGCGATATCCGGCTCCTTCCATTGCCGGCGAAGACAGGGATTCGGGCCTCTGAATCAGACTGCGGAGCGCTCCAGCTCCAGGCCGACGCCCAATTGCCGTGACAGGCTTGGCCAGCGCTGCCAGGCCGCCCCCGTTTCAGGGTTGGTCAGCTTCTCGCGATAGGCCTCGACCGAGTCCAGCGCGAAACTCTCCTCATCAAGCAATTCATCGACAGCATGGTGCACCGCTTCGTCCAGCTGGTTGGCAAATTGCTCGCCGATCAACTGGTGGGCGATCACGCTGGCAACCGTGGTATTTGACGGTATCAGCGGCTGACCGAAATGCTTGATGTACAGGTCATTCACTTCCTCGACCAGCCGGTGGGCCAGATAAGCCTCGTCCAACAGGCTTTCCAGGCCTTCATGCCCATCCATGATGGAAGGCGGGGCCGCGAAAAAATGCTCGGCGATTTTCAGCACCGGCTTTATCTGCCCTTCGATCCCGGCTTGCAGCGCGACCTCATGGGCGGCGTCCAGCAGATCGGGGACCAGATCGATATAGGCCGTGACGAAACGCGTCAGTACGTCTTTCGCGTCGACTTCCGGCAGATGAATGGCGGGATGAAGATGTGGGAGCTTTTGTTCCAGCTGTTGCAGCAAGTGGCCGGTCCGGGCCTCATGTTGATGGGCTAGTTGTATCTGCTCGCGCAATGCGGCGGTGTTCATGGCTGCTGGGACTCCTTGAGGCGTCAGACCCCGTGGTTCGTTGATGAAGAGTCATACGTTAGCTTGCTTAACTAACCGCCTAAGACGGTTTTGCTATATGCGACTCACATTTAGATACATTGGCTATATCAAAACAGCCTTTGCTCAATTTCTGACCAAATACGGCTGCCGTGCCCGGCTATGCGGACGCGCTGCAGCTCGCGTTTTGCATAAGCAGGCTACTCTGAAGTCGCCCGCAGCTCTTTCGACACGCTGTCCGACATAAAAAGTGAGCCACGCATGACTCAGCCTCTTTTGTCCAAACGGCTCGTTCTGCGTTTGACGTGCTTAATGGTAATCATGCTGATGTGCGGATTGGCATTGCCGTCGCTCTATGCCGTGCTGACCGGGCATGACAGAGTCGGCGTGCAGGGGGAGGACGCTTCTCGTCAGGTCGAGGTGCAATTTACTGCCGGCAACGCGGCCGGGATGACCTGGGCGTTCTACCCGCAGTCCCGCCAGATGCAGGTCCACCCCGGTGCGGTCAACGAGATGATCTTCATCGCGCAGAACCCGACCGACAGGCCGATGCAAGCCCAGGCCGTACCGGGTATTTCGCCTGTAAAGGCGGCAGCGTGGTTTCACAAGACCGAATGCTTCTGCTTCACCCAACAGACATTGCAACCGGGCGAGCGTATCGAGATGCCGGTGCGCTTCATCGTCGACCGTGACCTGCCCGACGATGTAAAAAGTCTGACGCTGGCTTATACGCTGTTCGATGTCACCACGCGCTAGGCTCGGTGCGCAATATAGGCCATCATCCTCGACCTTACGCCGATCACGACTCGCGCTGACACCATGACCCGTACCCAGAAAGCCGTTTTCATTGCTGCCGCCATCGTCGCCCTGCTTCTGGGCGTGATCCTCAGTCAGGTGCTGCCTGGTCGCAGCTCACAGGACCAGGCGGCGCTCAACGACGCGGGTATTGTGCTGCTCCCCAAAAGCCGCCAATTGCCAGCCCTGAGCATGACCGACCAGAACGGCGCGGCTGTAGCGCTTGATGGCTTGAAAGACCAATGGACGCTGATGTTCTTCGGCTACACCTTCTGCCCGGACATTTGCCCCACGACGCTGGCGCAAATCAAGCAGATCAGGGCCGAGCTGCCCGAAGAGGCAGTCAAGCACATGCGGGTAGTACTGGTCAGCGTCGACCCGAACCGTGACACGCCGCAGCAGCTCAAGCAGTACCTGGGCTACTTCGACCCGCAGTACATCGGCCTGACGGCACCTGTCGCTGATATTCAGACACTGGCCAATGCCGTGAGCATTCCGTTCATTCCTGCAGACACCAGTAAACCGAACTACTTCGTCGATCACAGCGGTAACCTGGCCCTGATCGGCCCGGACGGTACCCAGCGAGGCTTTATCCGTGCCCCGCTGAACAACCAGAAGCTGGTGAAACAATTGCCGGGGTTGCTGGAGCGGGATTAAACCGAGCGTTCTGCCGCTCCAACGAACCTGATAAAGGTTTACTCGCTCAACCGAACAGGCGCCTTGCTTCCCAAACGAATCAGCTCATTGGAGAAACATAACCCTGCGATGATGAGCATCGCCCCGACGTACAAGCTCTCACGCGGCACTTCATTGAGCACCACGAACGCCAACAGCGCGGCGAACAGCGGTTCGGTCAACTCCAATGCCTGTACCTGGGACGGTTTGAGGTACTCGATGGCCTTGGTTGTGCAAAAGAACCCCAATATGGTCGGCAACGCCGCCAGCGCTAACAGTGCGGCAATCACAAGCGCTGACAGTTCGCCGATCACAAAACCATCTGCCGCTGCTGGCATCAGAAGGTACAGCCCGCCAAAAAACAGCAGCTGCCGGGTAAAATGCAGCCCTCCTGCCACACCCATATGCTTCATGGCGACTGAAAAAGCCCCGTAACCACAACCGGCAATAGAGGCGAGTGCGGCACCCTGCAGGGTGAAGCCCTGCTGAATATCGGCGCCAAAAATCACTGCGATCCCGGCAATAGCGAGCGCAGCCCCCACCACTGCATTCGCGGTAATGGCGTCTTTGAGGAAGATACGCCCCAGAATAATCGAGGAAATCGAGGCGCTGGCCATCAGCACCACGACGACGCCTGCCGCTGCGTAACTTCGGTAGGCGGACGTTTCAAAGTGGAACAGTACGAAAATGCCGAGGAATGCACAGACTGCTGCGTGTACCCATTTCGCTTTCGACGCCGGACGCCTTAAGAAAAGCAATAAGACCGAGAGGAGCAGGCAGCCCAGGATGGTCTTGATAACCGCCACACTGCTGGGGGTAAAACCATGACTCATGAGGATTTTACTGAGCACTCCAATCGTTGCGTTGAGGGCTGCGGCGGAGAGCGCAAAGAAGATGCCTTTGCTGAAATTAGATTGCATTGATGACAGTCCCTGTCGCTGACGCGTCGTTTAATAAAAGGCCGGTCCCTACCTGAAGGACCAAAGTTTGAGCGTTGCCCCGAGCCAGTCAGCAAGATCACCAGCGACAGGCCAGAGGGCTGGAATCACCGGGACAGATTACCAGACTGATCCAGAACAGGTTCTGTAGAAGTGCGCGCGGGCCATGATGGTTGCCACACAGCGCCCTGAGCGTCGAGCCAACTTGAAGCTGGCTCGGGATCGAGGGTATCGCGTCGCGCTCGATCCTCTGCAGGCAGCTAAATCAGAACGCCGGAACCACAGCGCCTTTGTACTTCTCGGCCAGGAACGTTTTCACTTCCGGGCTCTGCAAGGCGGCTACCAGCTTCTTCATCGCGTCCGAGTCCTTGTTGTCCGGGCGGGCCACCAGAATGTTCGCGTAGGGCGAATCGGCACCTTCGATGATCAGCGCGTCCTTGGTCGGATCGAGCTTGGCGCTCAAAGCGTAGTTGGTGTTGATCAGCGCCAGATCGACCTGAGTCAGCACGCGGGGCAGCGTGGCCGCTTCCAGTTCACGGAACTTCAGGTCTTTCGGGTTATTCACGACATCCGAAGGCTTGGACAGGATGTTGCCCGGATCCTTCAGGGTGATCAGACCTGCCTTGGCCAGCAGCAGCAAGGCGCGGCCTTCGTTGGTGGCGTCATTGGGCAGCGCGACGTTGGCACCGTTGGGCAGGTCTGCCAGCGTCTTGAGCTTGTCCGAGTAAGCGCCGAAAGGCTCGATGTGCACCTTGGCCACGGCCACCAGATCAGTACCTTTGCCCTTGTTGAACTCATCCAGATACGGCTGGTGCTGGAAGAAATTCGCGTCCATACGGTTCTGCGACACCTGCACGTTAGGCTGAATGTAGTCATTGAACACCTTGATGTTCAAATCCACGCCTTCTTTGGCCAGGGTCGGTTTGACGAACTCGAGAATCTCGGCGTGCGGCACGGCAGAGGCCGCGACGGTCAGAGTTTCGTTGGCCTGCGCGGACAAAGCGGTGACAGCAGCGAATATGGCCAATAGTTTCTTCATACAACAACTCCTTTGGGCCCGTACGAGACGGGCCAATACCAACGGGTTCGATCAACGATGTGTGAAATGCGCGACCAGTCTGTCGCCGATGGTCTGCAGAATCTGCACCAGCACCAGCAACAATACGACCGTCACGAACATCACATCGTTCTGGAAGCGTTGATAACCATAACGAATCGCCAGGTCGCCCAGCCCGCCAGCGCCCACTGCACCGGCCATGGCCGTGAAAGACACCAGCGCAATAGCGGTCACTGTGATCGCCGCCAGAATGCCAGGCCGCGCCTCAGGCAGCAGCGCCTTGACGATGATCTGCCGAGTGGTCGCGCCCATGGCCTGGGTGGCTTCGATGATGCCGCGATCCACTTCGCGCAAGGCTGTCTCTACCAGGCGCGCAAAGAACGGCGTGGCGCCGGCGATCAGCGGAGGCAATGTGCCGAGGATGCCCAGTGACGTGCCGGTAATGATCTCGGTCAACGGCATCATCACGATCAGCAGGATGATGAACGGCAGCGCGCGCAGCATGTTGACGATCACCCCGACCGTGGCATACAGCTGCTTGTGCTCCAGCAACTGATGCGGCGAGGTGAGAAACATCAGCACGCCCAGCGGCAGGCCGAGCAGGATGGTGAAACCGAGCGATACACCGAGCATGATCAGCGTGTCGCCAGTGGCCACCCAGATCTCGTACCAGTCGACATTGGAAAACAGGTTCAGAAAAGCGTCCATCAGCGCAGCACCTCCATATGAACATCAGCGGCGGTGAAGCGCGCAAAGGCGGCGTCCATGTCGCCGCCGGTGATGGCCAGCGTCAACTGCCCGTAAGGAGTGTCCTTGATGCGGTCGATACGACCGGCGAGGATGCTGTAATCGACGCCGGTTTCCCGCGCCACTGTGCCGAGCAACGGCGCGTAGGTGGCCTCGCCCTGAAACGTCAGACGCACGATACGGCCCTGAACATGAGCGAAGTCGTCACGCTGCTCGTTTTCGTCGACCTGCTCGTCTTCCTGCACAAAGCGCCTGGTCGTCGGGTGTTGTGGATGCAGAAACACATCAGCGACCTTGCCGTGCTCGACAATCACCCCGGCGTCCATCACGGCCACCTGATCGCAGACGCGACGAATCACGTCCATTTCATGGGTGATGAGCACGATGGTCAACTTCAGCTCACGATTGATCTCGGCCAGCAGTTGCAAGACCGACGCAGTGGTCTGCGGGTCCAGCGCGCTGGTGGCTTCATCGCACAGCAGGATTTTTGGTTTGGTAGCCAGTGCGCGGGCGATGCCGACGCGCTGCTTCTGGCCACCCGACAGTTGTGCCGGGTACTTTTTGGCGTGATCGGACAAGCCGACGCGCTCCAGCAACTCGGCCACGCGCTGGTCGATCTGCTTGCGCGGCATATCGCCTGCCAGGGTCAGCGGCATGGCGACGTTGTCGGCCACGGTTTTGGACGCCAGCAGATTGAAGTGCTGAAAAATCATCCCGACCTGTTGGCGGAAGCGGCGCAGGCCATTGGCGTCGAGCGCAGTGACGTCTTCGCCATCGACCACGATCTGTCCACCACTCGGGGTTTCCAGGCGGTTGATCAGGCGCAGCAGGGTACTTTTGCCCGCGCCGGAGTGGCCGATGATGCCGAACACCTGGCCGCTGTCGACGCGCAGGCTGGTGGGGTGCAGGGCCGGTATTTCCTTGCCTGCCACCCGATAGGTTTTGTGGACGTTATGAAACTCGATCACGGAGCGAACCTTGTGGGGCGCGTTAAAAAATCAGCGCAGTGGCTAGAGCACCACCTGCTTCGTTACCTCGGCCGGATAAAGCCGGGCGCGCATTTTAGCCTGTCCGGCCCGCTGTGCTTAGCATTTATTTACCGGCGGTCCTGCGCAATGGGCATAACACGACCGTTGGTGAGCGTATGACGAAAATAAAAGGAACGGCTGTTTTTTGCTTCGGTCACTTCATGGATACCGTGATTTCCCGCTTACGCCAGGGAAGTCGTAATCAGCGAACCCAACTCAATGATTGGGGCGAGATAAGGAGTCTCTGATGGCTAGCAAGAACGCACCACCTGTAACCGAAACGCCCAAGAGCGAAATGGCAGGTACCGACACCTTGGACCGTGGCAATACCAACGAAAAGCTGGAAAGTCTCGAGCAGTTTCGCTCGGACGCCACCCAGCAGGCCCTGCGCACCAACCACGGCGTCAAGATTTCCGATAACCAGAACACCCTGAAAGTCGGCAGCCGTGGCCCATCGCTGCTCGAAGACTTCATCATGCGTGAAAAGATCACGCACTTTGACCATGAGCGTATTCCGGAGCGTATCGTCCACGCCCGCGGCACTGCAGCGCATGGCTATTTCCAGACTTACGAAGACCACGGCGCCCTGAGTAAAGCAGGCTTCCTGCGTGATCCGGGCAAGAAGACTCCGGTCTTCGTGCGTTTCTCCACCGTTCAGGGCCCACGCGGCTCGGGCGATACCGTGCGTGACGTGCGTGGCTTTGCCGTCAAGCTCTACACCGACGAAGGCAACTTCGACCTGGTGGGCAACAACATGCCGGTGTTCTTCATTCAGGACGCGATCAAGTTTCCTGACTTCGTGCACGCGGTGAAACCCGAGCCGCACAACGAAATCCCGACGGGTGGCTCGGCTCACGACACTTTCTGGGACTTCGTCTCGCTGGTGCCGGAATCCGCGCACATGGTGCTGTGGACCATGTCCGACCGTGCGATCCCGAAAAGCCTGCGCACCATGCAGGGCTTTGGTATCCACACCTTCCGCTTCATCAACACCGAAGGTAAGTCGAGCTTCGTGAAGTTCCACTGGAAGCCCAAGTTCGGCGTCTGCTCGCTGGTCTGGGACGAGGCGCAGAAGCTCGCTGGCAAGGACACCGATTTCCACCGCCGCGACCTGTGGGAGTCCATCGAGATGGGCGACTACCCGGAATGGGAACTGGGTGTACAGATCGTTGCCGAGGAAGACGAGTACAAGTTCGACTTCGACCTGCTCGATCCGACCAAGATCATCCCGGAAGAACTGGTCCCGGTCACCCCGCTGGGCAAGATGGTCTTGAACCGTAACCCGGACAACTATTTCGCCGAGACCGAGCAGGTCGCCTTCTGCCCGGGCCACATCGTGCCGGGTATCGATTTCTCCAACGATCCACTGCTGCAAGGTCGCCTGTTCTCCTACACCGACACGCAGATCAGCCGTCTGGGTGGGCCGAACTTCCACGAAATCCCGATCAACCGTCCGATTGCACCGAACCACAACGGTCAGCGTGATGCACAGCATCGCACCACTATCGACAAGGGCCGCGCTTCCTACGAGCCGAACTCGATCGATGGCGGCTGGCCGAAAGAAACCCCTGCCGGCCCGGTAGATGGCGGCTTCGAGACCTACCCTGAGCGTGTTGAAGCGCACAAGGTGCGTGAGCGCAGCGAATCGTTCGGCGATCACTTCTCGCAGGCCACCCTGTTCTTCCAGAGCATGAGCCATCACGAGAAAGAGCACATCATCGCGGCCTACAGCTTCGAGTTGGGCAAGGTCGAGCGCGAGTACATTCGTGCCCGTCAGGTCAACGAGATTCTGGCCAACATCGATCTGGAGCTGGCCAAGCGTGTAGCCGCTAACCTCGGCTTGCCAGCACCGACTGCCGGTACCGTACCTGTGCGTCAGACTTCGGTTAAAGAGTCGCCTGCGCTGAGCCAGGTCAACCTGCTGTCTGGCGATATCGTTTCGCGCAAGGTTGCCATTCTGGTGGCTGATGGCGTCGACAGCAAAGCGGTCGAAGCCATGAAAGCCGCGCTGACTGCCGAAGGCGCACACGCCAAGGTATTGGGCCCGACCTCCGCACCGGTCAAGACAGCTGACGGCAAGAGCCTGCCGGTGGACGCTTCGGCTGAAGGCCTGCCTTCGGTAGCGTTCGACGCAGTCTTCGTGCCGGGTGGCAAGGCGTCGATCAAAGCGCTGGAAGGCGACGGCGTGGCATTGCACTTCATCCTGGAAGCCTACAAGCACCTCAAAGCCATCTCCTTTGCCGGGGAAGCCGAAGAGCTGTTGAAGACGCTACGCCTGGAAAAAGATGCGGGCCTGCTGGAGGTATCCGATAGCAAGTCGTTCAAAGCGTTCTTCCACGCGATTGCTCAGCACCGTGTGTGGGATCGTGAAGTGAAAGCCAAGGCTGTTCCGGCTTGATCTGACGCTGCTACGCGTATCGCTCCCACGCTCCGGCGTGGGAGCGCCTTTCCGGACCCTCTGCGTCCGCTTTTACGCTCTCTCCCCCCGCTTATACTCCCGAACACTTCTCGTTCCTCACGCTCCGCGTAGGAATGCAGTTCTGGACGCTCTGCGTCCGCTTTGAAGGATCGACTCAGGACTTGGCTGGCGTCAGGATGATCTGCGCTTTTTCATTGCGCTCGATCTGGCGACGCAATTGCAGTTCGAAATCCGGATTGGTCTTGACCACCCGCTTGGTCAGCAACGTAGCCAGCCACGGATAGTCTTCGGTGCGCGGCACCACCATCAGCACTTCACAATTGAACGCTACGGTATCGGCTGCGATATCGTTCAGTTGACGACGCAATGCACGCATATCGCCGATCTTGAGCTCAATCGTCGTGCTTTCTGCCGACGGATCAATCAGCTTGGCAACCCTTCTGGCTTCGGCCGCCTTCAAATCCGCTTCGGCTTTTTCCAGCTCGGCCTTGCGTGCATGGGCAATGGCGCCGTTGACGCCACTGGTCAGCGCCGGTGCCTTGGGCATCAGGGCGCGTGCACGGCTCAGCGCAGAGGCCGCCGCGTTCATGTCACCCTTCTGCAGGCTGATCTGGCTGCGGCTCAGATAGGCTTCGGCCAGACGACGCTGAAAAGGCTCCAGACGGATGTCGGCAGGATTGGCCGCCTGCAACGCCGCCAATTGGTCCTCGGCGGTTGCCAGCTCATTGCCGGCGATGTTCTGCTCGAGCTGAGCGAACGCGTCAGGCTGAGACTCGGAGCCAGGCGCCTCGACAGTGGGCGCACTCTGGCAGGCACCCAACAGGATGGAAAATGCGACAAGCAGCAGATAGCGTGGGGCGAACGGCTTCATTCCTGCGATTCTCTAGTTTGCGCAAAAAACGAGCAAGTCTACACCGCTCGCCTGGGTAGAACAAAGCTGAGCAAGAACAACGCCGCAGCAGATACCACTATAGACGGTCCGGCAGGGGTGTCCTTGAACCAGGACAATGATAGCCCGGCACACACGGCTATCACGCCTAACAGGCTCGCGCCCAGCGCCATTTGCTCCGGCGAACGGGCGTGACGCTGTGCCGCAGCCGCCGGGATGATCAACAGCGACGTAATCAGCAGAACACCGACGATTTTCATCGCTACCGCGATCACCACCGCGATCAGCAGCATCAACGTCATGCGCAGTGTAGCAACCGGCAGGCCTTCGACACGCGCCAGTTCTTCATGCACGGTCATTGCCAGCAGTGGGCGCCACAGCGCGACGATCAGCACCAGCACCAACGTGCTGCCGCCCAGAATCCAGCCCAGATCAGCCGGGCTGATGGCCAGCAGATCGCCAAACAGGTAGGCCATCAGGTCGATGCGCACTTCGTGCATGAAACTGAGCACCACCAGCCCCAGCGACAAGGTGCTTGGTGCCAGAATCCCCAGCAGCGTGTCCGACGCCAGCGGCTGGCGCTGCTGCAACGTGACCAGCAACACCGCCAGCAGCAGGCAGCCGACCGTCACCGCGATGGTCGGACTGATATCGAGCAGGAAGCCCAGCGCGACGCCGAGCAGCGCGGCGTGGGACAGTGTGTCGCCAAAATACGCCATGCGCCGCCAGACCACGAATGATCCCAGCGGGCCAGCGACCACGGCCAGAGCAACGCCTGCGAGCAAGGCATACAGTAGAAAATCAGCCATGCTTGCAGCCGTCTCCGTGAACATGAGTGTGGGAGGTCGCAGCGTCATTCACCACCGCGCCATGCAGATCATGGGCGTGGTCGTGATGGTGGTGATAAATCGCCAGGCTCTGCGCATTTTTGCCGAACAGCTCGACAAAGGCCGGGTCATGGCTGACCTGCTCGGGATGCCCGGAGCAACAAACGTGGCGGTTCAGGCACACCACTTGATCGGTGGTGCTCATGACCAGATGCAGATCGTGGGAAACCATCAGCACGCCGCACTGGTGGCGGTCGCGCAGCCGGGTAATCAGGCTGTACAGCTCGGCCTGTCCGGCCACGTCGACACCCTGCACCGGCTCGTCGAGGACCAGCAACTCAGGCTTGCGCAATAACGCGCGTGCCAGCAGAACACGCTGCATCTCGCCACCGGAAATGCCTTGAATCGGGCTATCGATGACCTTTCCGGCGCCGACTTCTTCCAGCGCCGACGCTGCGGCCGTGCGATCCACACCGGGAACCAGGCGCAGGAAACGCAGCACCGACAGCGGCAGCGTCTGGTCCACATGCAGTTTTTGCGGCATGTAGCCGACACGTAACTTCGGCTTGCGCCAGACGCTACCGGAGTCGGGCTTGAGCAACCCCAGCACCGCACGCACCAGCGTGGTCTTGCCAGCACCGTTGGGGCCGATCAGGGTGACGATCTCGCCAGGCTTGACGCTCAACTGGATGTCATCCAGGACGTTTTGCCCGGAAAGCGTAACGGCGACCTTGTCCAGACGTATCAATGCATCCGACATCAAGCGGCCTTGCAGCCAGCGCACACGCCGACGATCTCGACCGTTTGGCCTTCCACCGCGAAGCCGACGCCTGCGGCGGCGTCGACCACGGCATTGCTGATGGCCGGGTGCTGCAGTTCGATCGCCGCATGACACAAGCGGCAAATCAGGAACTGGCCCTGATGCGCGTGGGTGGGGTGGTTGCAGCCCGTGAAGGCGTTGAGCGAGGCAATCCGGTGTACCAGCCCGTTTTCCAGGAGGAAATCCAGCGCACGGTAAACGGTTGGCGGGGCCGCACGGCGACCGTCTTCATCACTCAGCACTGCAAGGATGTCGTAAGCACCCAGCGGCTTGTGGCTTTGCCAGACCAGTTCCAGCACGCGACGGCGCAAGGTGGTCAGGCGCAGACCCTGTTTGGCGCACAGCGCATCAGCTTCGGCGAGGGCCGAATGCACGCAGTGAGAGTGGTCATGGGGGCGACTGGCCAGGGGAGTATTGGGCATGAGCAGCGACGATATTGGCTAGAGACGTTATTATGTTACCCGTTCCTGGCTGATATGAGTGATTCGAGTGCGCCGTCTTTTAAATCTTGCTGCTGTTTTCTGGGTCAGCCTGCTGATCATCGCCCCTGCTCAGGCTGAGGTCCGAGTGCTGACCAGTATCAAGCCTCTGCAGCTGATTGCGGCGGCTGTGCAGGACGGCGTCAGTAACCCGGAAGTGCTTCTGCCACCGGGTGCCTCACCGCATAACTACGCACTGCGCCCATCCGACGTACGGCGGGTACAGGACGTCGAGTTGCTCTACTGGATCGGCCCGGACATGGAAACCTTCCTGCCGCGCGTCCTGAAAGGCCGCAAACTGCCTACGGTTGCCGTGCAGACACTGCCGGGTATGCACCTGCGCCACTTTGGCGAAGACAACGCCTCGCATGATGACCACGAGCATGATCACGACAACGACGCAGATGAACATGACCACGACCACCGGCCAGGCAGTCTCGATTCGCACCTGTGGCTGTCGACCGTCAACGCGCGAGTGATCGCCGCAAAAATGGCCGCTGACCTGAGCGCTGCCGACCCTGCCAATGCAACACGCTACACCAGCAATGCCGAGGCCTTCAGCAAACGTCTCGATACGCTGGACGCTCGTATCAAGCAGCGTGTCAGCGCAGTGGCAGGCAAGCCGTACTTCGTGTTCCACGAGGCCTTCGATTATTTCGAAGAGGCCTATGGGCTCAAGCATGCCGGGGTATTCGCCATCGCCGCCGAGATCCAGCCCGGCGCCCAGCACGTCGCCGCCATGCGCGAACGCCTGAAAGCTGCCGGCAAGACCTGCGTATTCAGCGAACCACCCCTGCGCCCGCGCCTGGCCGAAACACTGAGCACCGGCCTGCCGGTCAAACTGGCCGAACTGGACGGACTGGGCGGCTACACCCCAGCCACCGCGCAGGGTTACGAGCAAGTACTGCAAAAGCTGGCTGATGATTTGGCGGGCTGCCTGAGCAGTCTCTGACTGCCACCGCCCACATCGCAGCACTGCCGTGTGACGCAGAGCGTCACGAACTGCATTCCCACGCGGAGTGAGGAACGATAGTCATCAGGTTCCGGGCCGTGCCTCTAGCCCGAATACTCTAAAGTGCTTTTCGAACACGATGGCACAGACGACGCAGAGTGCGACGTAAGTGACGGCTGAGTCCTGGCGCTGATCCGGGGGTAGCCTGGCAGGACGCCAGGCTAGCCGCACCGGGCCATGGAGGGCCCGTTGCGGCGCCCCCCGGATCAGTGACAGGGCGAAGGAACCCGACGAAGTCGGGCCGGAAACGGAGCTGCGGGTTTTGCCTACTTTGGCCCCATCAAAGTAGGTCGCCGAGGGGCGAAAAGGTGACCTGAGCCGAACACCCATCCACCTGACATCACAGAACCGCCGTGTGACGCAGAGCGTCACGAACTGCATTCCCACGCGAGCGTGGAGACGACAGTCAACCGCCCAACTAGCTGAGACTTGCCGAGACAGGTCTGGTCTCAGAGCGCAAACGGCAATGCAATGTGCGCTTCCTGGCGCTCGGCCAAGCGGCGCTCGAACTCCGCAGGATCATGAATCAGCACATCCTGCCCGGCGAAGGTTTCGGCGGCGATCAAACGTGACAGCCAGAAACGCACACAAGCGATACGCAACATAGTCGCCCAAAGCTTCGACTCCGCAGCCGTGAACGGTCGCAAGCCCGCATAGGCGCCCAGCAAGGCGCGCGCGCGGACAGCGTCGAGCTGACCGTTTTCCCGGGAACACCAATCGTTCAGGGCAATCGCCAGGTCGTACAACATCGGACCCGAGCAGGCATTGTAGAAATCGATCAACCCGGTCAGGTGCGTCCCTTCGAACAGCACGTTGTCGCGGAACAGATCGGCATGCAGATTGGCGCGCGGCAGCGCCATGATCTGCGGCTTGAACGCCTCGATCTCCTGAAGGCTCTTTTCAAGCAGCGCTCGCTGAGTCTCGCCCAGGTGCGACAGAAAATTGCGCCCCTCATTCAGCATCCAGTCCAGGCCGCGATCAGTCTTGCGCTCGACGATCTGCCCACGGGTCGCCAGATGCAGGTTGGCCAGCAACTCGCCGATCTGCACGCAGTGCTGGGTGTTCGGCTCGCTGATGTGCTTGCCCGGCAGACGCGGCTGCAAAAGCGCCGGTTTGTCTGCCAGCTCGCGCAGCGCCTGACCGTCGGTGGTGCGCAGCGCATAAGGCACTGGCAGATCGGCTTCATGCAGCACGTCGAGCAGTTCGATGAAGAACGGCATCTCCTGAACCGGGCCGCGCTCGACCAGCGTCAGGACGAACTCGCCCTGCTCCAGGCTGATGAAGTAATTGGTGTTTTCACTACCGGCAGCGATGCCCTGATAGTCAAGCAGACGGCCGAGCCCGTAAGGGGCGAGAAATGTTTCCAGCTCGGGCCGAGCCAGTGGGGTAAAAACGGACATATCAGGACTGCCAACGATTGAAGTGAATGTAGGGTGCTACCAGCTGAATATTTCCCACTGCGGGATCAGCATGTCCGGTTGGTCCGAACGAATGAAATTGGGGCTTGTACCATCGGCGCGCACCAGAAAATAGGGTTTGCCGTGTTTCGGGGTGATTTTAACCGCATACAGAAAGCCGTTCTGGCGGTATTCCTGAATGGTTCTGTCACCGTCAGTGCGAATAGTAACGTCCGGCGCCGCTGAAGGTGGATCTTCTGCTGCAACAACGAACAAAGGGCAAAAGGCCAACAGGCCGGTCAATATCAGTCGATTTACCTTGCGCATGATAACCTTGTCCCTTTGTCGTCAATGGTTCGCGCATTCTAGCGCCGACCCCGCCGAAAAGGTTGATTCTGCTCATGACCCAAGCGCCACTCGTCCTGGTAGACGGTTCCTCTTACCTCTACCGCGCCTTCCACGCACTGCCACCACTGGCCACCTCCAAAGGATTGCCGACCGGTGCCGTCAAGGGCGTGCTCAACATGCTCAAAAGCCTGCGGCGCCAGTATCCGGACAGCCCGCTCGCCGTGGTGTTCGACGCCAAGGGCGGGACGTTCCGTGACGCGCTGTACAACGACTACAAAGCTAACCGGCCGAGCATGCCGGATGATCTGCGCGTGCAGGTCGACCTGCTGCATGCCTGCGTGAAAGGCATGGGCTACCCGTTTCTGTGCGTCGAAGGCGTCGAAGCCGATGACGTGATCGGCACGCTGGCACGCAGCAGCGCGGCAGCCGATCGTCCAGTGGTGATCTCCACCGGCGACAAGGACATGGCGCAACTGGTCGACGGCCACATCACCCTGGTCAACACCATGACCGGTAGCGTGCTGGATGTGGCGGGCGTGAAAGAGAAATTCGGCGTCGGTCCGGAGCACATCATCGATTATCTGGCCCTGATGGGCGACAAGGTCGACAACATTCCCGGCGTGCCCGGCGTTGGCGAGAAGACCGCGGTCGGCCTGCTGGTCGGCATCGGCGGTGGCATCAAGGAGCTTTACGAGAACCTCGACAAGGTCGCTTCCCTGCCGATCCGTGGCGCGAAGACCCTGGCCGCCAAACTCGAAGAACATCGTGAGATGGCCTTTTTGTCTTACGAGCTGGCGACTATCAAGATCGACGTCCCACTGGACATCGAACTGGATCAATTGCATTGCGGCGAGCCCGACCGCGACACGTTGATGGAGCTGTACGCCGAGCTGGAATTCAAGAGCTGGATCGAAGACCTGCAACGCGACGCCAAACGTGCCGGCCAGGAGCTGACTGTCGAAGAGCCGACCGTTGAGGCCAGAGAAACGGCTTATGAAGTCATTCTTGAACAGGGCCAGTTCGATGCGTGGCTGAAGAAGCTGCAGGCCGCGCCGCTGTTTGCCTTCGTCACCCAGAGCAACGGTACCGATGCCCAGCGTGCGCAACTGGTCGGCCTGTCCTTCGCCATTCAGACCCACGAAGCCGCCTACATTCCGCTGACCCACTCGTACATGGGCGTGCCGCAGCAGCTGGACCGCGACACCGTGCTCAAGGCGCTCAAGCCGCTGCTGGAAGACCCGGACAAAACCAAGGTCGGCCAGCACGCCAAGTTCGCTATCAACCTGCTTGCCAATTGCGCGATCGACGGCGATCAGGCTCAAGGTATCGACCTGCAAGGCGTGCGCTTCGACACTATTCTGGAATCCTACGTACTGGACTCCACCGCCACCCGCCACGACCGCGACAGCCTGGTAGCCAAGTACCTGACGCACACGCCGATCAATTTCCAGGAGATTGCCGGCAAAGGTGCCAAACAGCTGAGCTTTGACCAGATTGCACTGGAACAGGCGGGTAATTACGCCGCCGAAGAAGCGGACCTGACCCTGCGCCTGCATGAAGTCTTCGACGCACGGCTGGCCGCGATTCCGACCCTGCAGCCGGTATTGAACGATATCGAGATGCCGCTGGTGCCTGTGCTGGCGCGTATCGAGCGCCAGGGCGCGCTGGTCGATGCCAACCTGCTGGGCATCCAGAGCGTCGAACTGGGCGACAAGATGACTGCGCTGGAGCGCGAAGCCTTCGCCATTGCCGGCGAAGAGTTCAACCTCGGCTCACCCAAGCAGCTGGGCGTAATTCTCTACGAGAAACTCGGCATGCCGATTCTCAGCAAGACCGCCACCGGTCAGGCATCGACTGCCGAGGCCGTGCTTGCCGAACTCGCGGAGCAGGATTTCCCGTTGCCCAAGGTGTTGATGCAATACCGCTCGATGAGCAAGCTCAAGAGCACCTACACCGACCGCCTGCCAGAGCAGATCAACCCGCGTACCGGGCGGATTCACACCTCCTATCATCAGGCGGTGGCCGTCACCGGTCGCTTGTCGTCCAGCGATCCGAACCTGCAGAACATCCCGATTCGTACCGCTGAAGGCCGGCGCATTCGTCAGGCGTTCGTGGCCCCTCAGGGTTACAAACTGCTGGCCGCCGACTATTCGCAGATCGAACTGCGCATCATGGCGCATCTGGCCCAGGACGAAGGCTTGCTGCACGCGTTCCGCAATGACCTGGACGTTCACCGCGCGACGGCTGCAGAGGTATTTGGCGTCGAGCTGGAAAACGTCACCACTGACATGCGTCGCAGCGCCAAGGCGATCAACTTCGGCCTGATCTACGGCATGAGCGCGTTCGGTCTGGCCAAGCAGATTGGCGTCGATCGCAAGCAGTCACAGGCGTATGTCGACCGCTACTTCGCCCGCTACCCTGGCGTGCTGAACTACATGGAGCGCACCCGCGCCCAGGCTGCCGAGCAAGGTTTTGTCGAAACCATCTTCGGCCGTCGCCTGTACCTGCCGGACATCAACGCCAAGAACCAGTCCCTGCGCAAAGGCGCGGAGCGCATGGCGATCAACGCGCCGATGCAGGGCACCGCTGCGGACATCATCAAGAAAGCCATGGTGGCGGTGAACGGCTGGCTGGACGAGTCCGGCCTGGATGCCCGGGTCATCCTGCAGGTTCATGACGAACTGGTGCTTGAAGTGCGCGAGGACCTGGTCGATCAGGTCAGTGAACAGATCCGTCCACACATGAGCGGCGCAGCGCAACTCGCAGTGCCGTTGCTTGTGGAAGTGGGGGTTGGCAACAATTGGGACGAGGCTCACTGAGCCTGAAATGGCGAACCTGTACGCAGGTTCGTCAAATATTGTAGGAAATGTGAACTTTTCTTCACTGCTGGAACTTAACCGTTTGGACAGGAGTCAGACGTGTCGATTGGTTGAAAAATCGATCGTGCTCCTAGTTGTGTTAAGTGTTGGCAGTTATCCAGATCCCACCCTAAGGTCTGGACCTTAAGCCCCGGAACTTCCCCCTCCCCATGCGAAGTCCGGGGTCTTTTTTGCCTGCGATTTACTCCGCAGGTGCCTTGTCTTCCAGTTCCATCCAGTCGGCCAGCACGGTGTAGGCCTCTTCCAGCCCCATGCGCTTGGGGGCCGAGAACAACTGGATGCTCACTGCATCTCCCCAGCCTTTGCGAATCTCGGCCTGAACCTTGAGCAGCGTGTTCTTGGCCGCGCCATAGGTCAGCTTGTCAGCCTTGGTCAACAGAATGTGCATCGGCATGTTGCTGGCGATGGCCCAATCCAGCATCAGTACGTCGAAGTCGGTCATTGGATGACGGATATCCATCATCAGGATCAGACCTTTCAGGCTTTCGCGGCTGCCCAGATAGGCTTCCAGGTGACGCTGCCAGTGCAGTTTGAGCGGAATGGGCACTTTGGCGTAGCCGTAACCAGGCAGGTCGACCAGACGGCGATCTTCGTCCAGACCGAAAAAGTTCAGCAACTGGGTACGCCCCGGCGTCTTCGATGTGCGCGCCAGGCTGGCGTGGGTCAGGGTGTTCAGCGCGCTCGATTTGCCCGCGTTGGAGCGACCGGCAAACGCGACCTCAAAACCTTCGTCGTCGGGGCATTGGTCGACCTTGGCGGCGCTGAGCATGAACGTGGCCTGTTGGCACAGACCGAGGATGGGGTTTTTGAGTTGCATGTGATTTCCGGTGAAGACCTGCCTGCAAGGGGTGCGGCAGGAGGTGTCGGTTTCGTTTGGATGCGTGCGCATATAATGACACACCTGCCCCCCGGCCCACACTCACACCGTATCGAGCCGATCTGACAGATATGCTGGAACATTCAGACATGACCTGCTTCACTCCTTATGCAAAAAGGCCGTCCTCGGTCGCCCATTTTTACAACCTCAGCGTTACACTAACGAACTCAGGCTTTCGCGTCCGGTCGAAACACCGTCGCTTGAAGGCGATTCAATCTGCTCAGGAGTAAAGCATGCGTAATCTGATCATCAGCGCCGCTCTGGTTGCCGCCAGTCTGTTCGGTATGTCCGCCCAGGCTGCCACGCCCATCGAGGCCGGCAAGCAATACGTAGAGCTGGCAAGCGCTGTGCCTGTTGCCGAGCCAGGCAAGATCGAAGTCATCGAACTGTTCTGGTATGGCTGCCCGCATTGCTACGCGTTCGAGCCGACCATCAATCCATGGGTCGAAAAACTGCCGTCCGACGTACATTTCGTGCGTATCCCTGCCATGTTCGGCGGCCCTTGGGACGCTCACGGCCAACTGTTCATCACCCTCGACACCATGGGCGTCGAGCATAAAGTCCACGCGGCCGTATTCGAAGCCATCCAGAAGGAAGGCAAGCGTCTGACCGACAAGAATGACATGGCTGATTTCGTTGCCACACGGGGCGTGAACAAGGACGAATTCCTGAAGACTTTCGATTCTTTCGCGGTCAAGGGCAAGATCGCCCAGTACAAGGAACTGGCCAAGAAGTACGAAGTGACCGGCGTTCCGACCATGATCGTCAATGGCAAGTACCGCTTTGACCTGGGTTCTGCCGGTGGTCCGGAAAAGACCCTGGAAGTCGCCGACCAGTTGATTGCCAAAGAGCGAGCGGCTGCCGCAGCCGCCAAGTAAGCGCACGTCATGCGCCGCTGGGGCAAAGGCAGTACCCGTATCGTTGGCCTGCATGATCCGCAGGTCAACGAACATCATCTGCTGCAAAACGGCCTGCCGGAAGACGGCAGGCTGCGTTTGCTCAGTTTCAATATCCAGGTGGGTATCAGTACCCAGCGCTACCACCATTACCTGACGCGCAGCTGGCAGCACTTGCTGCCGCATGGCGGTCGGGCGGGCAACCTGCAGAAGATCGGCGATCTGATCAACGAGTTCGATCTGGTGGCACTGCAGGAAGTCGACGGCGGCAGCATGCGCTCCGGCTTTGTCAATCAGGTAGAGCACCTTGCTCAGTTAGGTGGCTTTCCGTACTGGTATCAACAGCTCAATCGCAACCTCGGGCGCCTGGCGCAGCACAGCAACGGTGTGTTGAGCCGTCTGCGCCCGACCAAGATCGAGGATCACCCGCTGCCAGGCCCAGCCGGGCGCGGTGCAATCCTTGTGCGTTTCGGCGAGGGCGAGGATGCGCTGGTCGTGGTCATGATGCACCTGGCGCTGGGGACCCGAACCAGAACCCGGCAGCTTGCGTACATTCGCGAACTGATCGGCGGCTATCGCCATCAGGTGCTGATGGGCGACATGAATACCCACGCCAATGACCTGCTGGAACACTCGCCGCTACGGGATCTGGGGCTTCTGGCCCCGCAGATAGAGGCGACCTTTCCGAGCTGGCGGCCACAACGCTGCCTCGATCACATTTTGCTCAGCCCGACCCTGACGCTCGAACGCGTGCAGGTGCTGGCGCAACCCATTTCCGATCACCTGCCTGTCGCTGTCGAGATTCGCCTGCCTGACTCACTGCGTGGGGACTCACTGCCTGTGCCCTCTGGTGGAAGCCTTGCATGAGCGACGACGCGGAGCGTTGGAAAGAGAAATACCTCAAAGGGATCGAGCAGCAGGACACACTCGAAAAGCGCTGGGATGCGCGGCTCGATTTGTTGCGACGCGGTCTGGTACGCAGCAGTCTGGCGGCTGAGGGCTCTGACCGCGCCGTCGACGAATGCATGAAGGAAATGCGCGAAATCGTCCGCAAGGACGATATGGATGCGGGCCTGGCAGCCTTGATCCCGCGCCTTGAAAAAGCCGTACTGGACTCTGAGCAACGCCGCGAAGTACGGGCCGCTCAAATCAGTTCGGCACTGACCGCACTGGTTGCACAGCTACAGTCACTGCCGCTGCCACGCGAAGTACGCAAGCCGCTCAAGCGCTTTGCCAAGGAGCTTGAAGAGCGCGCCTCCCAGGCCCGTGAACTGCCCCTGCTGCTTGGCGAGTTGAGCAATTTGCAGGGCCAGGCACTTACCCAGATTGAAAAACCCGAAGAAGGCCCGCGCCAAGGGTTGCTGCAACGCCTGTTCGGTTCACGCGAAGGCCACAGCAACGAGTCTCATCCTGAAGCGGCTCACCCCGAAGACGCCACCCCCACACCGGAATCGCATGAGCCCGAAGCCGAGCGGCAAGCAGCACGCGCTCACGCTCCGCCAGACACCCCTCCTGGCGAAGCCGAGGCCGTTGATTCCACTGCCGCCGCCCACGTCGCCGCAAACAGCCCACTTCCGACGCCTGACCCGCAAAGCGCTGCGCCTGCCGCAGTGATACCCGCTGCAGTGACGCCTGAAGAACCTGCGCCACCGGCCACTGCCACGGACATTGCACCGATATCGGTAGAAGCCGTCGCCGGGCCTGCACCTGCCACCGTCGAACCCATCGATTTCGCGGATGTTCTGGCGCCAGTTCCATCAGTGCCCTACCAACAGCGGCCCGCGCCAATCGACGTGACAGTCGCAGAACCCGACGCAGAGGCCGAGCAGCAGCTCGAGTCAGCAGAAGGCGAAGAAGGTTACGCGCTGCCCTCCTCACCAGAGCCCAGTTACAGCTCGGTGGCGGCGCACATTGAACAGACTTTGCTGGGCCTGCTGGACGACCTGACCCTGTCCGAGCACTTTCGCCCGCAGGTCGAGGATATGCAGTTACGCTTGAAACATGGGCTTAACTGGTACGAGTTGCTGCCGATCCTCGACGATCTGGCGGTGTTGATGCTGGCGATCAATAACGGTGGTCAGCAGGAGTTCGGCACTTACCTCAAGCAGCTCAATGAGCGGCTCGAATCGTTTCAGAGCCATTTGCAGGCCGCCAGTGAAGATCACGCCGAGGATCAGACCACTGCGCGCGACCTGAACGACCAGTTGCGCGAACAGGTGGGCGGCCTGCAAAGCAGTGTTCAGGACGCCTCCGATCTGCCCAGCCTCAAGCGGGTGCTCGATAATCGGCTTGAGGCCCTGCTCGGCACCATGGATCACTACCAGCTCAAGCGCGATGCCCGCGAGCGCGAAGTGGCCTCGCGCCTGCAAGGTCTGGCGGCCCGCGTCGCGAGCATGGAGCAGGAAGCCCTGGGTTTCAGGACTCATCTGGAGGAACAGCGTCAAAAGGCCCTGATCGACCCGCTCACCGGACTGCCCAATCGTGCAGCCTGGGGCGAGCGACTCGAACAGGAGATGGCCAGGTGGCAGGAAGATAAAAACAGCTTGCTGGTGTGCATTCTGGACCTGGACCATTTCAAACGCATCAACGATGGCTACGGGCACCTGGCTGGCGACAAGGTATTGAAGATCGTCGCCAATGTCCTCAGCAAACGCCTGCGCGCCGACGACTTCATGGCACGGTTTGGCGGCGAAGAATTTGTCATGCTGCTGCCCGCGACATCTCCCGCTGCCGGGCTGACGCTCCTGGATGAACTGCGCGCCGCCGTCGAGTCGTGCCCTTTCCACTTCAAGGGTGAGCGAGTCACCATCACCGTCTCCATTGGACTGACGGCTTTTCGCCCGTCAGAGAAGAGCGACACCGCCATCAAACGTGCCGATCAGGCGCTTTACAAGGCCAAGGAGAACGGCCGGAACCGCATCGAACAGGGCTGACTGAAACATTTTGACCTGAACAAATAGCGGGTGCCCCATGCTATTCGCACACATTTTGTTATGATGTTTCATTTCCTGCCGATGCTGCCGACCTCATGAAGCTGTATTTCTCTGCCTTGCTCATGCTTCTCCTCACTGCCTGTGCCAGCGGCCCCAGGCTGGACACCAGCCATCCCTCAGTAAATTTCGATGGCCGTGCCCAGTACGTCGTGATGCATTACACCTCGACGTCGCTGGAACGCTCGCTGCAATTACTGACCCATGGCGAGGTCAGCGCCCACTACCTGATCGGTGACGACAGCAAGGCCACCATCTACAAACTGGTCGATGAAAACGCACGTGCCTGGCATGCCGGCGAAAGCGAGTGGGAAGGCCGTACCTGGCTCAACTCCAGTTCGATCGGCATCGAGATCGTCAATCCGGGCTTCAAGGAAACGCCGACAGGTCGCCTGTGGTATCCGTACACCGAAGCGCAGACCCAGTCGATCATTGTCTTGCTCAAGGACATCGTCAAACGCAACAGGATCGACCCCAAACACATCATCGGTCATAGCGACATCGCCCCGTTGCGCAAGCAGGATCCGGGGCCATTGTTCCCATGGAAACGCCTCGCTGCCGAAGGTCTGGGCAACTGGCCGGACGAACGCCAGGTTGCCCAGCGTCAGGCATTGCTGGCAGTCAATCTGCCGAGCATCACCTGGTTCCAGCAGCAATTGGCACGCTTGGGCTACAGTACCCCGCAGACCGGTGAACTGGACGTCGCAACACGCCAGGTACTGGCCGCCTTCCAGATGCACTATCGCCCGGCACGCTTCGACGGCGAGCCTGACGCACAGAGCGCGGCCATCCTGCAGGTGCTCAATCACTCGAATTGAAGCGCGTGAGGGCTTGGTGCTCAAGCCCTCAGAGCGGTAAAGCCATATAGAACTGCGTGCCCTGCCCCGGCCGTGAATAAACGCCCATGCGTCCGCCGTGCAGCTGGACAATCTCCTTGCAAAGCGCCAGCCCGAGCCCGGCGCCGCCTTTCTTGCGGCCGACCTGGACGAAGGGTTCGAAGATCCGCCCCTGCTGTCCGTAGGCAATGCCCTCGCCGTTATCTTCGACGCTGATGATCGCCCGCTCACCGTGACGCCTGGCCTGCAGGCGAATCAGGCCGTTCGGCGGCGTGTGACGCAAGGCATTGTCCAGCAGATTATCCAGTACCCGCTCCAGCTGGGACTGATCGGCATGCAGGCGCGGCATCGGCTCCTGCATATCCAGCATCAGCACAATATCCTGCTCCTGGGCCTGATCCTCAAAGCGCACCTTGGCTTCTTGCAGCAAGGTCTCGATGGAGCACGGTGCAAGTTTGAGCTTCTGCAGACCGTTCTGGTAACGCGAGAAATTCAGCAGGTCGTTGATGAGCTGCATCAGGCGCTGCATTTCTTCGGTGACCGTATTGAGCAGATCGGCCTCACGGGACTCGGGAGCAAAATGCAGACGCTCCTGAAGAAGGCCGAACGCCATGTGCATACCCGTAACCGGCGTGCGCAACTCATGCGAGGCGCGCAGGACGAACTCGCTGCGTACCCGCTCGAAAGCACGTTGCTCGGTCACGTCGTGCAGCACCATCACCGCACCCAGGATGTGGCCTTTGGTGTGGCTGACCGGCGTCATGCTGTAGGTCAGCAGTCGCGACTCGCCGTCGATTTCGATGGCCAGGTCTTCCGGCGCACGTTCCAGCGTTCCGCCTCGCAGCACCAGATGCAATTGCTCATCCAGCTCGGGGCGGCCCAAGGCCTCGCCCAGACTGTGCCCGAGGCGACTCTCGTCCCATCCGAGCTGGCGCTGCGCAACAGGGTTGAGATGCTCCAGGTGGCCCTGGCGATCAATCATCAGCAGGCCATCGTCGATACTGTCGAGAACCGCCTGCAGACGTTGCTGGCCCGCCAGAAGCTCATCGACGTTGGTCGCCTGATGCTGACGCAGGGCTTCGGCCATGATGCCGAAGCGCCGGGTCAGCAGGTTCATTTCGGCGGCCGAGGAAATGGGCAGCGTGACCTCGTAATCACCCTCGCCGATACGATCAGCGGCCTTGGCCAGCGCCTCAATCGGCGCACCGAAACGGCGGGCGATGCCATGCGCGGTCACAAAGCCGATGCACAGCACCGCCAGCCCGACCAGGCCCAGCAAGCCGGCGATCCACAATGCACGATCCCTGGAGTTGATCTCGGCGTTGCTGATGTTCTCCAGCGCCTTGCGATGCACATCCATCAGACCGTTACGCAGCGTGTCGAAACTTTCGCTCAATTGCGAGTTGCCGCGTATGCCTCGCGGATCATTGCCATACTGCTGCCAGGCGGCAATGAATCGCTGATAATCGCCTCGGGTCTTTTCAAAACCGTTGCGCACATCTTGCTGGGTGTCCTGCGCCGATCCCTCCTCCAGCAGCTCTTCGAACTGCTTCTGCATTCTTTGCAGCTCAGGCTCATTGCGATTTGAACCGGTCATCAACACCAACTGATCACCCATGTTCTGACGCAACTTCAGACCCAGATCGAGGATGGCGAAGTTATGCTGAATCAGCGATTCCTGAGTCCGGGCCATCTGCATGACACTGACGAGCCCCAACAGCAGCCCGAGCAAAGCGACCGTGATCAGCGCCGAAATGCTCAGAAAGAGGCGGGTGCGCAACTTCATGGCCAGCTTCATTTGAGGTATTTCATAGGTTGTACTGTTTTCGTTTGCGGTAAAGCGTCGAAGCATCGATACCCAGGGTCTTGGCGGCCTGATCAAGGGTCTCACTGGTTGCCAGTACGGCCCCGATGTGCGCCTTTTCAAGCTCGTCCAGACTCAAGGCCGCTCCCACCCGCGGTGCGTTGTTGGTCGGTTGCTCAGCCATGCCCAAATGACTGACCTCCACGCGCTCCTGTGGACAGATAATGCTGGCTCGCTCGATCACGTTGCGCAGCTCACGAATGTTGCCCGGCCAGCGGTAATTGAGCAGTGCCGCTCGGGCCTCCTCGCTGAAGCCACGAGCCGGACGGGCGTACTCCTTGACGAAACGCGCCAGAAAGCGGTCCGCCAGGGTCAGAATGTCTTCGCTGCGCTCACGCAGGGCTGGCAGATTCAGGGTAATCACGTTCAGGCGGTACAGCAGATCCTCACGGAAACGTCCGCTGCGCACCATGTCCTCAAGGTTGAGGTTGGTGGCGGCCAGGATGCGCACGTCGGCACGTCGGGTCACCGGGTCACCGACGCGCTCGTATTCCTTGTCCTGAATGAAGCGCAGCAACTTGGGCTGCAGCGTCAGCGGAAAGTCACCGATTTCGTCGAGAAACAGGGTGCCGCCATCGGCCTGATTGACGCGACCCAGCGTGCTTTCGCTGGCACCGGTAAAGGCGCCGCGGCTGTGGCCGAACAGTTCGCTTTCCATCAGTTCTGCAGTCAGCGATGGGCAGTTGATCGTGACGCAGGACTTCTTGGCGCGTTTGCTCCAGCCATGAATCGCCCTGGCCAGTTCGCCCTTACCGGTACCCGACTCGCCCAGAATCAGGATGTTGGCATCGGTTACCGCAACCTGACGGGCCGTTTCCAGAATGGCCATCATCGAAGGGCTGTGGGAATCCAGACCATCCTTGGGCTTGCGAACCTCACCTTCCAGTGCTTCGAGACGTGCAGACAGTTGTCGAACTTCAAGCTGCTTGGCCGTCGCAAGACGCAACTGGTCAGGACTGCACGGCTTGACCAGGTAGTCGGCTGCGCCAGCCTGAATGGCATCGACAGCCGTATCGACCGCCGAATGAGCAGTCACGATCACCACACGCATCCACGGCGCCTGAATCCGCATCTGCGCCAGCACGTCCAGGCCATTGTCTTCGCCCAGACGCAAATCGAGAAAGCACAGATCGAATACTTGACGCTGCATGAGCGTGTCGGCTTGGGCTGCGCTGTTGGCAGTGGCAACACTGTAGCCTTCGTCTTCCAGACAGTACCGGAAAGTGCGGAGGATGGCGGACTCATCGTCCACAAGCAGAATACGGCCCTGATTCTCAGTGGCTGCTTCCATTTTTCCTACGCTCCTTAATGAATTGTCTCAGTTAGTCTCGGAATCATCGGGCAAGTTGCATGGTCAATTCTGATTGATTCTTCGGCATGCATGGTAGCTTTCTGATCAGCTAATGGCGAACAGCCTGACTAATCCGCGTTTATGCCGTCAAAACCGTCTATTCGGAGACGAAATCTCACCGCAAAAGGAACGCTCCTATGTTTTCACTGAAAAAGATTGCTCTGATCACCGCCGCCGCTGCGCTACTGGGCAGCGGCCCGGTACTTGCCCAGCCTGATCTGCCCACTCAGCTCACCGAGGCGCGTCAGGAAGGCTCGATCTGGACAGCTTTCGCGCTGAACAAGCATCTGAGCCCGTTCAAGATCGATGTGGGTGTCGAGCAAGGCACTGCGACGCTCAAGGGCAAGGTTGAAAACGAAGTGGACCGCGAGCTGGCCGAGCGCATCGCACTGGATACCAAAGGCATCGAAAAGGTCGACAACCAGCTGGAGGTGGATCCTGCTGTCGCCACCGAGCCTGGCACCCGGACCAACATGGCTCAGCGGTTCGAGGATGCAACGCTGGTCGCAACGGTGAAATCCAAGCTGCTGTGGAGCAGCGTGACCGAAGCGCTGAATATCGAGGTCGACAGCAAGGACGGCGTCATCACCCTCAAGGGCCGTGCACAGAGTCCCGAAGCCAAAGAGCTGGCGGGTAGCCTGGCCAGCAATACCGATGGAGTGGTCAGCGTCAACAACCTGATCAGCCTCAGCGCAGCCGACTCGATTGCGGCCAAGACCCAGCCACAGTCGCTGACCCCGACCGAGGAAATGAGTGACGCCTGGATCACCAGCAAGGTCAAGGCAAGCCTGATCTACAGCCGCACGCTGGATGGGCTGAACATCAAAGTGGATACCAAGGCCGGTGTCGTCAGCCTGAATGGCGTGGTCGCCAACTTCGCCGAGAAAGAACTGGCGGTGGAAATCGCGAAAAACATTCGTGGTGTCAAAGGCGTCAACGGCGACGCGCTGAAGGTCATGGCACGCAGCGCAGGCTGAGGGTTCAGCGCCATCGCGCTGAGCGCTTCGTGCAGAACGCACGATTACAAAGGGGTAATCGTGCAGCTTGCTGGTAACCTGCCCTCACCAAACTTATTAACCCATTGATTTTAAAGAAATTTATATCGATCAAAAAACTGGCATGCAGTCTGCAATAACCCATTCAACAAAGGTCGATCCACAACGACCCATCAGATTGAATGCCCACTCAGGCAAGGGGATTTTGCAGATGAACAGCCAGCGTATTGCACAATTGCGTATCTCTCCCCTGCACCTTCAGCAAGGCCTTTTTCTGCTCCTTGCCTTGCTCGTCACTCTGATCGCCATTCAGCAGTTCCAGCGTTGGAATCAAGCCAACGAGGCAGCTCAACCGAAACAGCAATTCATCCAGACCAGCAGCATCTCCTACCGCGGTGTTAGTGCACCAGCGGTCAAGGACATGTCCTCAAGCCTGCGTAATGTCGACGGCCTGGTTTCTGTAGATGAAGTCGCTCCACAGCAAAAATGGGTTTTCTGACCCGACCTTAAAAGCAGCACCCTTATTAAAACGGCATCAAAAGGAGTATCACTATGTTGAGTTGGGCAATCACGTTTCTGATCATCGCTATCGTCGCTGCAGTACTGGGCTTCGGTGGTATCGCGGGCACGGCTACTGGTATCGCCAAGATCCTGTTCGTCGTCTTCCTGGTGATGTTCGTTGTGTCGTTCTTCTTCGGTCGTCGCGGTCGAGGCTGATAATGCACACGTCATTTCGCACACTGGCCGCCGCCCTGTTGATGGGTGGCAGTGCCATGGTCATGGCAGCCAATGATGGGCAGTCTCGGGTCAATGAGCTTCTAAGCTCCGCCCCCGAGTACCGCACCACTTGGGCGAAGGTCGTCAAGAAGGAAGAGCGTTTGCCGGATTGGGTGATCAACCTGTCCGGTGCTTCCGAGCAGCAGATGACAGCGGCCCGTGAGGACGATGACAATTATCTGGTTGGACCGCTTTGCGAGACGGCCGATACGTGCAAAAGCAAGCGCCTGATCGTGGCTTTCAGCCTCGACAAGAAAGATGCTTATGCCATGTTGGTTGAAGTGCCTGCCGGTCTTCCTGCAGACAAATCGCCAACACGTCACGCGACTTACCGTTACCTGGGTAAGCCTGACGAGGGTATGCAAAAGCTCTTGAATGAAGAGCTGCGCAAGGACCCTAACTGGTATTGATCCAGAAGAAAGGTGTCGGCTCAGGAGTTGACACTTTTCGGCTTTGTGCGGCCTGAGGAAGGTACGCGCATGACCAAGGGGCCGGGACGCGTTGATCAAGTGGATCGGCGTGACCTAGGGGTACAGGGAGTACCTCCGCCAAGGGCCGGGTCAGGCAAGCCGCCGTGCAAGACCACGAGAATGCGTCGACGTTTCGAACGCTTCCTGTGACCCTGCACGGCGCTTTATATTTCCCTTCTCGCTTCGCCCTCTTGTTAAATTGCATCCCTCGGCAGCATCAGCCCCAGCGGCAGCCTTACGCGTGCTTCAAGACCGCCTCCCGAACGATTCCTCAACTCGACGTTGCCGCCGTGCATGGCAGCGATACGCTTGACGATGGCCAGGCCTAGGCCGGTGCCCTTGCCACTGCGGGCGCGATCACCACGAATGAACGGGTTGAAGATGGTGTCCAGCTCGGACGGATCGATGCCCGCGCCCCTGTCCAGCACGCTCAACACCACGTAAGGCGCGTTTCGGTCACCGGACACATAGGCGGCGACTTCGATACCGTTACCGGCGTGGTGCTTGGCGTTGCCAATCAGATTGGTCAGCAGGCGCTTCATCGAGACGCGGCGCAGCGGGAACGGCGGAATGGGCTCCAGGCACAGACGAATGCTGTCTTCATCGTCATTGAAGGGTGCAACCACATCGCGCACCAGGTGCCCCAGATCGACCTCTTCGATCTCTTCGTCGCGCCCATCGCGGATGAACGCCAGGAACTGATCGAGAATGGCGTCCATGTCCTCGATATCACGCACCATGCCTTCGGAGAACTCATTGTCGTTCATCAATTCGAGAGACAGCCGCAGGCGGGTCAGTGGGGTGCGCAAGTCGTGGGAAACCCCGGCCAGCATCAGCTCGCGCTCCTGCCCGGCCTGCTCGACGTCTTCAGCCATCTGATTGAAGGCCCGGTAGACTTCGGTCATCTCGCTCGGCGTGTCGCTGACCGGCAGCCGCACGCTGCGCCCCTGCCCCAACTGGCGCGCCGCAAACACCAGACGCTTGAGCGGCTGACTCAGTTGACGCACGAAAATCCAGGCAGATGCAGTGGAAAGCAACCCGATGGCCAGGAACCAGCCCAGTACGTTCCAGATTTTCTGACCGCGCAACGGGTGCGGATAAAGCGGCACTTTCAGCCAGCCGTCACCCAGGCTCGGCGCTCGCACCCACAGCGCGGGTGGCGCGTGTACCCGCAGACGCACTTCCGTATCGGCGCCCAGCTCAGCCTGCATCTGCCGCTGATAGATCTCACTGTAAGGCCAGTGCTGCTCGCCTTCCGGCACGCCACCGCCCACCACCCGAATCAGACCCGCCGCCTCGGCAATCGCCTCGCGATCGTTTTCACCGGCTGCCCAGTACGCGCGCAGGGTCAGAGCAACGCCGTGGCTGTATTGCCTGTCGACCAGCACGTCTTCGTTCATCAGCAGATAAACCAGCGTCAGGGCCTTGGAAAACAGCACGACGATGAGCACCAGCCAGAGCGTGCGGGAGAAAAAGCTTTGCGGGAACCAGAGCGGAGTCTTCATAACTGCAGCCATACACTTTGCAGGGCGAGCGGGGCTCGCAGGTTTGCCGAACGCGGGCCGGACCCGATGGACGAACGCAAAAAACCAGTACGTCGATAAACCTGTAAAGATTATCGACGTGACTGGCAGCAATGACGGATTTCTGGGCCGACAACCGGGTTATCAGCGACTTCCGGCGCCGTCCGGAACGAATACATAACCTACGCCCCAGACCGTCTGGATATAACGGGGCTTGGAAGGATCAGGCTCGATCAGACGACGCAGACGGGAAATCTGCACGTCGATGGATCGCTCCAGCGCATCCCACTCCCGGCCACGCGCCAGGTTCATCAGTTTGTCGCGGGTCAGCGGCTCGCGAGCGTGCATGACCAGCGCTTTCAGTACCGCGAATTCACCGGTGGTGAGCATGTGCACTTCTTCACCGCGCTTGAGCTCGCGGGTTGCCAGAGACAGCACGTAGTCACCGAAACTGACCGACTCGTCTTCGCTGCCAGGGGCGCCGGGCACCGGTGCCGCCTGACGACGCAACACCGCCTTGACCCGCGCCATCAGCTCGTCCGGGTTGAACGGCTTGGCCAGATAATCGTCAGCCCCCAGTTCGAGCCCCTTGATGCGGCTCAGCTCATCGCCCTTGGCGGTCAGCATGATAATCGGCACCTGATTGTTTGCGGCACGCAGACGACGACAGGCTGAAAGGCCGTCTTCGCCGGGCAGCATCAGGTCCAGCACCACAAGGTTGAACACCTCACGGGCCAGTAACCGGTCCATTTGCTCCACATTTGCCACGGCGCGGGCACGATAGCCCTTGCTGGTGAAAAAACGTTCCAGGAGGCTGCTCAGCCCCGGATCGTCATCGACAATAAGGATTTTTTCGCCTTCGGCATTTTGTGCGGTGCTGCTCATCGGATGCTCCTCTGATCTCGGGGCGCATTATGGCGTAGCTGCGGTGATGCGCACCTTGTGCATTGTTAGCAGATTTTACTGGAGGCGACACTTGTGCCTGCGTTTTCGCCGAAAAAACACCCCATTTATCGGCCGATCCCCTAATCCGGCTTCGCTGGGTATAATGCGCCGCCCTCGAAGTCAGGCAACGCCGGACTCATGGCGGTTCGCCAGCCCTGAAAATAAATGCTGGCGCACGATACCCAGGCAAGGCAATTCGTACATAGCCCAGTTTTTTGCTCACAACTCCAGGTGGTTTTATGGACAGCATCAACAGCCGCATCGCCGAAGAACTCGGCGTACGCCCACAACAGGTCGCAGCGGCCGTAGCACTACTGGATGAAGGCTCGACCGTGCCCTTCATTTCCCGCTACCGCAAGGAAGTGACCGGCAGTCTTGATGACACGCAACTGCGCCATCTGGAAGAGCGCCTGCGTTATCTGCGTGAACTGGACGAGCGGCGCGTCAGCATTCTTGCCAGCATCGAAGAGCAAGGCAAACTGACCCCGGAGCTGGCCCGCGATATCAAGTTGGCCGACACCAAGACCCGCCTCGAAGACTTATACCTGCCTTATAAGCAGAAACGCCGCACCAAGGGCCAGATCGCCCTTGAAGCCGGGTTGGGCGAGCTGGCCGACGGCCTGTTCAACGACCCGAGCCTGGCCCCGGAAGCAGAAGCAGCCCGCTTCGTCGACGCGGATAAAGGCGTGGCTGATGTAAAGGCTGCGCTGGAAGGCGCCAAGTACATTCTGATGGAGCGCTTTGCCGAAGATGCCTCGCTGCTGGACAAGCTGCGCAGCTTCCTCAAGCAGGAAGCGGTGATCAGCGCACGCGTGGTGCCGGGCAAGGAAGAGGAAGGCGCCAAGTTCCGCGACTACTTCGAACACGACGAACCGCTCAAGAGCATGCCGTCGCACCGTGCGCTGGCGATTTTCCGCGGTCGTAACGAAGGCTTCCTGAGCTCGGCACTGAAAGTCGGTGAAGAATTGCCGGGCGCCATGCACCCGTGCGAGCTGATGATCGGTGAGCGTTTCGGCATCCAGAACCAGAACCGCCCGGCAGACAAATGGCTGGCCGAAGTGGTGCGCTGGACCTGGAAGGTCAAGCTGTACAGCCACCTTGAAACCGATCTGCTGGGTGAGCTGCGTGACGGCGCGGAAACCGAAGCGATCAATGTCTTCGCCCACAACCTGCACGACCTGTTGCTCGCCGCACCGGCCGGTCAGCGCGCCACGCTGGGGCTCGATCCTGGCCTGCGCACCGGCTGCAAGGTCGCCGTGGTAGACGCCACCGGCAAACTGCTCGACTACGCCACCGTCTATCCGCACGTACCGAAAAACCAGTGGGACCAGACCATCGCCGTACTGGCCGCACTGTGTGCCAAGCATTCGGTCGATCTGATTGCCATCGGCAACGGCACCGCCAGCCGCGAAACCGACAAGCTGGCTGCCGACCTGATTAAAAAATACCCAGGTCTGAAGATGACCAAGGTCATGGTCTCCGAAGCAGGCGCGTCGGTGTACTCGGCATCGGAACTGGCCGCCAAGGAATTCCCGGACCTCGACGTGTCGATCCGTGGCGCGGTGTCCATTGCCCGTCGCTTGCAGGACCCGCTCGCCGAACTGGTGAAAATCGACCCGAAATCCATCGGGGTCGGCCAGTACCAGCACGACGTTTCGCAGCTCAAGCTGGCGCGCGGCCTGGATGCAGTGGTGGAAGACTGCGTGAACGCCGTGGGCGTGGACGTGAACACGGCCTCCGTGGCGCTGCTGGCACGCATTTCCGGCCTCAACACCACGCTGGCGCAGAACATCGTTGCGCATCGTGATGAAAACGGCGCGTTCAAAACCCGCGCGGCGCTGAAGAAAGTCAGCCGCCTGGGCGAAAAGACCTTTGAACAGGCCGCCGGCTTCCTGCGCGTCATGACCGGTGACAACCCGCTCGACGCCTCCGCCGTTCACCCGGAAGCCTACCCGCTGGTGCAGCGCATTGCGGCTGAAACCGACCGCGATATTCGCTCGCTGATCGGCGACGCCAGCTTTCTCAAGCGTCTGGACCCGAAAAAATTCACCGACGAGACCTTTGGTCTGCCGACTGTGACAGACATCCTCCAGGAACTCGAAAAGCCGGGCCGCGATCCGCGTCCGGAGTTCAAGACCGCAGAGTTCCAGGACGGGGTCGAAGACCTCAAGGACCTGCAACTGGGGATGATCCTCGAGGGCGTTGTCACCAACGTCACCAACTTCGGTGCGTTCGTCGATATCGGCGTGCATCAGGACGGTCTGGTGCACATCTCGGCGTTGTCCGAGAAGTTCATCAAGGACCCGCGTGAAGCGGTCAAGGCCGGTGATGTGGTGAAAGTGAAGGTCATGGAAGTCGATATCCCGCGCAAACGCGTCGGTCTGTCGATGCGCATGAGCGACACGCCCGGCGAGAAAATCGATGGTGCACGCGGTGCCCGTCCGGGTTCTTCGCCTCGCCAGAACAACGCGCCGCGCAAGGAAACCACTGCCCCAGCGCCCGCCAACAATGCCATGGCGTCGCTGTTCGCCAATGCCAAGCAACTGAAGAAGCGCTGATGGATATTCCTGAAGATCTGACCCACAGCGCCTACTTCAAGATGCTCGGCTGCGAGCTGCGGCGTCTGGACGAGGGCGTTGCCGAGGTTGCGTTGCCGCTGGAGGCGCACCTGCGCAATCGCGGCAACGTGATGCACGGCGGTGCAATCTTCAGCCTGGTCGATATCGCCATGGGTCTGGCCTGTTCCAGCGTTCACGGTTTCGACCAGCGCAGCGTGACCATCGAGTGCAAGATCAACTACGTGCGTGGCGTCTCCGAGGGCGAAGTCCTGTGCATCGCCAAGGTGCTGCACGCGGGTCGCCGCACGCTGGTGGTCGAGGCCGAAGTCGTTCAGGGCGACAAGCTCGTCGCCAAAGCCCAGGGCACATTTGCGGTGATCTAGACTTGATCGAGGGCTGATGAACAGCATCCCTGCGAACTGAACCTAGCCGTACCGACATCATTTGGGTTAATTTCGGCACCATTAGCGTGGTGCCGAGTCCATTTGGGTAGTACGACAAAGAGCAGTGATTGTGAACAGGCGCTACCGACCAACCAGGCGACTACGCCAGTTCCTTTCTTCACCCTTGTAGACCGTCAAGTCCACCCCCATATCGGGGCGACCGATGCGTGAAGGATTACACCTTGAGCGAACTTTTAAACCGTCGTCTTGCATTGCTCGGCGAGCGTAACAACCTCTCTCTTCTGGAGCAGTGCCTGCACGGTATCGAGCGTGAGTGCCTGCGCGTTACCGCAACGGCAGAACTGGCCCGGACGCCCCACCCGCAAGCTCTGGGTGCCGCCCTGACCAACGGTCAGGTGACGACCGATTATTCCGAATCGCTGCTGGAGTTCATCACACCAGCCTTGAAGAACCCGGCCGAGACCATCGACAACCTGGACCGGGTCCACCGCTTCGTTTACAGCAAGCTGGGTGACGAGCTGCTGTGGAGCCCGTCGATGCCGTGCCCGTTGCCCGATGAAGAGCACATACCGATCGCCTATTACGGCACGTCGAACATCGGCAAGCTCAAGTACGTGTACCGCAAGGGCCTGGCGCTGCGTTATGGCAAGACCATGCAGTGCATTGCCGGCATTCACTACAACTTCTCGTTGCCGGAAGACGCCTGGGGGCTGCTCAAGCAGACCGAGGACTTTGCAGGCGATGCGCGCGACTACCAGTCGCATTCCTACATTGCGCTGATCCGTAACTTCCGCCGCTACAGCTGGCTGCTGATGTACCTGTTCGGCGCTTCACCGGCACTCGACGCGGGTTTCCTGCGCGGCCGCAAGCATCAGCTGGAGCAACACTTCGATGCCGACACCCTGTATCTGCCGTATGCCACCAGTCTGCGCATGAGCGACCTGGGTTATCAGAGTGACGCCCAGGCCGACCTGACCCCTTGCTACAACGATCTGGTCAGCTACACCGACAGCTTGCGCAAGGCCGTGGCTACGCCTTACAAGCCTTACGTCGAGGTCGGCACCCATGACCAGAACGGCGAGTGGGTGCAGCTCAACACCAACGTGCT
Organism: Pseudomonas sp. PvP100; assembly: GCF_017833055.1. NCBI lineage: Bacteria > Pseudomonadati > Pseudomonadota > Gammaproteobacteria > Pseudomonadales > Pseudomonadaceae > Pseudomonas > Pseudomonas sp. PvP100. The sequence continues at coordinate 4,822,772 of NZ_JAFIBO010000001.1, read as the reverse complement.
GCAGATCGAGAACGAGTACTACTCCAACATTCGTCCCAAGCGTGTGACCTATAGCGGCGAACGCCCTATTCAGGCGCTGGTGGCCCGTGGTGTGCAGTACGTCGAAGTGCGCTGCCTGGACATCAACCCGTTTCTGCCGACCGGCATCAGCCTGGAGCAGTCGCGCTTTATCGATGCCTTCGTGCTGTATTGCGCCCTTGAGGAAAGCCGGCAACTGGCCAGCCACGAGTGCTCCAACGCAAGCTCGAACTTCCTGTCAGTGGTCAAGGAAGGACGTCGCCCGGGCCTGAGCCTGATGCGTGACAACCGCCCTGTCGATCTCAAGACCTGGGCAACCGAGCTGGTGGAGAAGATCACGCCGATTGCCCGCTTGCTCGATCAGGCGCAGGGCACCGATGAGCACCTCAAATCGATTGCCGTGCAACAGGCCAAGATCGACGATACCGCGCTCACACCGTCTGCCCAGGTACTGGCCAGCATGAAAGCGCATAACGAGGGCTTTACCGCGTTCTCCCTGCGCCAGAGCCAGGTCCACGCCGAATACTTCCGCACTCACCCGCTGAGCGCTCAGGAACAGGCAGACTTCGAAGCCCAGGCCAAAACCTCCATCGAGGAACAGGTCGAGCTGGAAGCAACGGAAGAAGTGGTGGATTTCGACACGTTCGTGGGTTCGTATCAGGCGAGCATTCTGTCGATCAGCAACTGATGCAAAGATGACGCAGAGCGTCACGAACGGCATTCCCACGCGGAGCGTGAGGAACGATAGGCGTCTACAAGAACACCTATCGTACCCATGCTCCAGCGTGGGCACGCAGTTCTGGACGCTCTGCGTCCGCCCCCAGGCTTATATCGCCTTTTCGAAGATCTTCGAATTACGCTGGTAGTTGTACAGTGAGGCGCGGGCGCTTGGCAGGCGGTCGACGCTGCTGGGTTCGAAACCGCGTTCGCGGAACCAGTGTGCGGTGCGGGTGGTGAGGACGAACAGGGTCTTGATACCCAAGGCCCGGGCGCGGTGTTCAATACGCTCCAGCAACTCGTCGCCACGGCCACCATGCCGGTATTCCGGATTGACGGCCAGACACGCCAGCTCGCCCGACTCCGAATCGGCAATCGGATACAGCGCAGCACAGGCGATGATCAGCCCTTCGCGCTCGACCACGCTGAACTGGGTAATCTCGCGCTCCAGCACTTCGCGGGAGCGGCGTACCAGGATGCCCTGCTCTTCCAGCGGCGTGATCAGGTCCATCAAACCGCCGACGTCCTCGATGGCCGCTTCGCGCACCTGTTCGAACTGCTCCTGCGCGACCAGCGTGCCGCCGCCGTCACGGGTAAACAGTTCGGTCAGCAGCGCGCCGTTCTCGGCATAACTGACGATATGGCTGCGCGCCACGCCGCCACGGCAAGCCTCGGCCGCAGCGTCCAGCAGTTCCGCTTGATAGTTGGCACCCAGGCGCTGCAAGTGCGCGGGCACCTGCTGAGGACGCAGTTCGCGCACCAGCCGGCCCTGCTCGTCCAGCAAGCCGGTTTCGGCGCCGAACAGCAGCAGTTTGTCGGCGGCCAGATCGATGGCTGCGCGAGTAGCGACGTCTTCGCAGGCCAGATTGAAAATCTCGCCCGTCGGTGAATAACCCAATGGCGACAGCAGCACGATATGGCGCTCGTCCAGCAGGCGATTGATACCCTTGCGGTCGACCCGGCGCACTTCGCCGGTGTGCTGATAATCGACACCCTCAAGCACCCCGATAGGCCGTGCGGTGACGACGTTGCCGCTGGTCACTCGTAACCGCGAGCCCTGCATGGGCGAGGCGGCCATGTCCATCGATAGACGCGCCTCGATCGAAATGCGCAGTTGACCCACGGCATCGATCACGCACTCCAGCGTTTCGGTATCGGTGATCCGCAGGTCACGGTGGTAACGCGGCGTAATCCCGCGCTGGGCCAGACGGCTTTCAATCTGCGGACGGGAACCGTGAACCAGCACCAGACGCACGCCCAGGCTGTGCAGCAGGACCAGGTCGTGGACGATATTGCCGAAATTGGGGTGCGCAACGCCGTCGCCGGGCAGCATGACGACGAAGGTGCAATCGCGGTGAGCATTGATGTACGGAGACGCGTGGCGAAGCCAATTGACGTATTCGGGCATGACAACAAGAGCCTGTAGAAAAAATGGACGAAGAAAAGAAGCACGCACAACGGTGTGGTGGTTATCGTCGGAACAGGCTTGGCAGCACGCGCAGTCTCCTTTTGCTCAAGATACTTTGATTAATACGGGTTATGCCTGACTCACTGGGGCGTCAGGCAGTAATGTTCGATCAATTGACGTAACAGACGCACTGTAGGGTCAAGACGTGACATTTCGAGGTATTCCCCCGGCTGATGCGCACAGGCGATGTCGCCCGGGCCAAGCACCAGTGTCTCGCAGCCGAGGCGCTGAAGATAAGGCGCTTCGGTGCCGAATGCTACTGCTGCGGCCGTATGACCGGTCAGGCGTTCAGCGACACGCACGAGTTCAGCGTCAGCGACCTGCTCGAACGGCGCGCATTCGGGGAACAATGGCGCGTAGTCGATCCGTACCTGATGCAGCTCGGCCAGCGGCTGCAGCTTCTGCCGAATGGCCGAGCGCAGCATCTCCGGGTCCATGCCCGGCAGCGGGCGCAGGTCGAATTCCAGCGAGCACTGGCCACAAATCCGGTTCGGGTTGTCGCCGCCATGAATACAGCCCAGGTTCAGCGTCGGCTGCGGCACCGTGAATTGCGGGTTGCGGTACTTCGCCTGCCACTGCGTGCGCAGGCCCTTGAGTTCGCTGATGGCGTCGTGCATGGCTTCGAGTGCGCTGTGCCCAAGGCTCGGGTCGGAGGAATGGCCGCTGCGCCCGAGAATATCGATGCGCTCCATCATCACGCCCTTGTGCAGGCGGATCGGCTTGAGCCCGGTCGGCTCGCCAATCACTGCCGCACGACCCAGCGGGCGGCCGGCGTCGGCCAGCGCGCGGGCACCGGCCATCGAGCTTTCCTCGTCGCAGGTGGCGAGGATCAGCAGCGGCTGCTTGAACGGCTGATCAACAAGGCCACGCACCGCTTCGATAACCAGCGCAAAGAAGCCCTTCATGTCGCAACTGCCCAGCCCGACCCAGCGGCCATCCACCTCGGTCAGCTTCAAGGGGTCGGTCTTCCACAGTGCCTCATCGAACGGCACGGTATCGCTGTGCCCCGCCAGTACCAGACCGCCTGGGCCTGTTCCGTAGGTCGCCAGCAGATTGAACTTGCCGGGCGACACTTGCTGGATGTCGCAGGCAAATCCCAGATCGCCCAGCCATCCGGCCAGCAGATCGATGACGGGACGGTTGCTCTGGTCCAAGGAAGGCTGAGTGCAGCTCACCGAGGGTACGGCGATCAGCGCGGCGAACTGGTCTTTCATGGACGGCAACGGCATGGACGCTTCCTGTAATCGAGACGGAACACAGCCCATCATAGGGCCATAGCAACCCAGGAATAAACCGTTTCGGGCCATGTCCTGTACACTGACGGCCTCAGCAGCCGTTCAATCATGGGCTGCGCTCCCGTTTATCCGTATCAGCGTTTGGATTCCCCCGGCCATGCAAAAAGAAACTGAAATCAAACTCCGCGTCAGCCGCGAGACCCTCGCTGCACTGCGTGAACACCCGTTGCTCAAGAAGCGCAACAAGAGTGGCTGGGAGCGCCTTGAACTGTCGAACCAGTATTTCGATACCCCCGAAGGTGAGCTGGCGCAGGCCAAAGTCGCCCTGCGTATCCGCCGCGACGGCGATCAGATCATCCAGACCATGAAGACTCGCGGGCAAAGCGTGGCCGGTCTGTCCGAGCGCAATGAGTACAACTGGGACCTGAGCAAGGCCAAGCTGGACCTGAAAAAGCTCGAAGGCGATTGCTGGCCCGAGCAGCTGGCCGATCTGGACAAGAAAACCATCAAGCCGCTGTTCACCACCGATTTCGTGCGTGAGAAAGCCGAGATTGCCTGGGGCCGTGGCAAGGCCAAAGTGGTGATCGAAGCCGCACTGGACTTGGGCCAGGTGGTGGCGGGCAAGCAGAAGGAAGAAATCTGCGAGCTGGAGCTCGAGCTGCGTGAAGGCGAACCTGCCGCGCTGCTGGAACTGGCTGCCGAGCTGGCTGCAACGCTGCCGCTGATGCCGTGTGATATCAGCAAGGCCGAGCGCGGCTACCGTCTGCTCGATGCCAGCAGCTACTCGCTGAGCCTGCAGGCGCCCGCCCTGACTGCCGAAACGCCGCTGGACGACGCTTATTCCGCGCTGGCCTGGCATCTGCTGGGCAGCAGCCAGCGTCTGGCCGAGCAATACCGTTTCAACGGCCACTGGCGTCTGCTGCAGGACTGGGTCGAGATGCTCGCCGAACTGCGGGCTCTGACCAGCAGCCTCGGCCAGGCCGCGCCGCGCACCTCGACCGCACAACTGCGTACTGCGCTGGACGCCTTGCTGGAAGACTGGCGACCGCTGGTTCAGGCCGGGCAGGAAGATGCCGATGTCCGTGGTGCCGCACACGAGCAATTCCTGGAAGAATTGCAGGACACGCGCTGGGGCGAGTTCTCGCTGAATACCTCACGCTGGTTGCTTTCCCGCAGCTGGACCGCCGAACGCAACACCCGCGGCAATCGTCAGGGCGCCGCGCTGTTGAGCAGCTGGCTGCCACGCCTGCTGGGCGAAGAAGCCACGTCCCTGCAACTGAGCCGTTATCAGCAGCAGCCGGAAGACCTGGCCGAGCAACTTCCCCGCATCGAGCGCATCCAGTCCTGGCTGCACTGGGCACGCGGCGCGCTGGACCTGCCGGAACTGGATCGCCTGTATGGCGAACTGCGCAAACTGGAAGAACTGGCGCATCTGGACATCAGCGACGAAGTCCTCGATGCCCGCGTACAACAGGCAATCACCGTCTTCCAGAGCCGCGCCTGGAAAACCCTGCTGCGCTTGTAAGGCTGGATCAGAAGGCCGTAGAAGTGGACCAAGCGACGCTTCGTTTGTCCGCGAACTGCCTGAAACGTTTTAGGGCCGCTTCGCAGCCCATCGCGGACAAGTCCGCTCCTACGCCCTCCGGGCAGAAGCACTGCTGCATGCCAGATCATTCAGCGTCATACGCAAGTCCGCTTTTGATTCTGCCCGAAGGGCGTGGGAGCAGACCGGGCGACGCTGCGCTTGTACATGATCTCCCGTTTTTTGTAGGAGCGGACAAGTCCGCTCCTACGCCCTCCGGGCAGAAGCACTGCTGCAGGCCAGATCATTCAGCGTCATACGCAAGTCCGCTTTTGATTCTGCCCGAGGGGCGTGGGAGCAGACCGGGCGACGCTGCGCTTGTACATGATCTCCCGTTTTTTGTAGGAGCGGACTTGTCCGCTCCTACGCCCTCCGGGCAGAAGCACTGCTGCAGTGCCAGATCATTCAGCGTCATACGCAAGTCCGCTTTTGATTCTGCCCGAAGGGCGTGGGAGCAGACCGGGCGACGCTGCGCTTGTACATGATCTCCCGTTTTTTGTAGGAGCGGACTTGTCCGCGAACTGCCGGGAACCGGCAGCAAAACCAGTCACCTCGGTGCACGAGGCACAACCGAGGCGGGCGCAACTCCGGGCACCAGCCCCGTCAGCGCAGCAGCGGCAGGCTGGTGGTGGATTTGATCTCCGAGAGGGCCACTGTCGAGTTCACTTCCTGGATGCCGGGTACCAGCGACAGTTTTTCGAAGAAGAACCGCTCGTACGCCTCGATATCCGGCGTCACGATGCGCAGCAGAAAATCCACCGACCCCATCAGCACATAGCACTCCAGCACCTCCGGGAAGCCACGAATCGCGTCGGTGAACTCGGTGAAGTTGGAGCGCCCGTGGGCGTTGAGTTTTACCTCGGCGAATATCTGCGTATTCAGACCGATTTTCTTGCGGTCCAGCAACGCCACCTGACGGCGAATCACCCCTTCATCCTTGAGCCGCTGAATGCGGCGCCAGCAGGGTGATTGCGACAGACCGACCTGCTCGGCAATCTGCGCACTGGAAAGCGAAGCGTCTTCCTGCAGCAGCGCCAGAATCCTGCGATCGTAACTGTCCAGTTCGATTTGCATAATTAATTTTCCGAAATAGCCTGCAGCGCATTAACAAGTCTTATAAAGACTAATCCACCCAATGATGGACCAGAAATTTCTTTTCACGCATGCAAAGATTTCCAGCATCCTTGTGGAGTATCAGCATGCCCAATCTCGAAGCCGTCACCCTCCCTTCGCAACGTCCAGATAGCTGGTCGTCCAGCAATGCACAGTGCTGCGCACGCTACCTTATCTGCGCCGAAGCCGAGCCTGCCTTGCTCTGTCAGGTGTTGAACCTGTTTGCCATGCAGTATCTGATTCCCGACCAATTGAGTGCTGTGCAACAAGAGAGCCTGCTGCTCATCGACCTTCAGGTTTGCGGATTGAGCTGGCATCGAGCACAGGTGATTGGCGAAAAAATGCGCAACCTGATCGACGTCTGCTCAGTGGAAGTCGAGCAGGTCGACGTCCAGAATACTGCGCAATCCCGTGTCGCCCTGGCGACGGGCTGAATCAATTCGCCTGCTCCGGCAATTCCCGGTCGCATAGAACCAATAACGCTGTCACGCTTGGCGTCTACTCTTGTTCATCGTCCAATGACGAATTGCCTCAAGGAGCGCACATGGCAGCCCTGGCCCCCTCTTCACAGGATCGCTGGCTTGATCTGAATGACGTGCTGCGTGATCTGGTTGCCGAAGGCTATCTCGGCCAGGACGACGCGGAAACGGCACTCACCCAACGTCGCAGTGCGGTGAACATCCAGCTGCATCCCCTCGAGTTTCTCGCTTCGCTGCAGTTTGACGACCTCAAGCGACCGGGCAAGAAGCTGGACGTGGAAACCCTGACCGCCTGGCTGGCCAAAACCTGTGGCCAGCCTTACATGCGTATCGACCCGCTGAAGATCAACGTCGCGGCGGTCACGCCACTGATGTCCTACGCCTTTGCCCAGCGCCACAAGATTCTGGCCGTGGCGGTCGATCGCGAATCGGTGACCATCGCCAGCGCGCAGCCTTATGTGCGCTCATGGGAAGCCGACCTGGCGCACGTGCTCAAGCTGCAGATCAAACGTGTGGTCGCCAACCCGGCAGACATCCAGCGCATGGCGATGGAGTTTTTCAGGCTGGCCAAGTCGGTCAGCGGTGCCAGCGCCTCTGAGCAAAAAATGAGCAACATGGGCAACTTCGAACAGTTGCTCAAGCTCGGTGCCAGCGATCAGGAGCCTGACGCCAACGACGCGCACATCGTCAATATCGTCGACTGGCTGTTCCAGTACGCCTTCCAGCAACGCGCCAGTGATATTCACATCGAGCCGCGCCGCGAACAGGGCACCGTGCGCTTTCGCATCGACGGGGTGCTGCACAACGTTTACCAGTTTCCGGCGCAGGTGATCATGGCGATTGTCAGCCGCCTGAAAAGCCTGGGCCGGATGAACGTCGCCGAAAAACGCAAACCACAGGACGGGCGGGTCAAGACCACCACGCCGGAGAATCGCGAAGTGGAGTTGCGCCTGTCGACCCTGCCGACCGCGTTTGGCGAAAAAATGGTCATGCGGATCTTCGACCCCGAGGTATTGCTCAAGGACTTCGACCAGTTGGGCTTTTCCAGTGACGACCTGCGGCGCTGGCAGGAAATGACCCGCCAGCCCAACGGCATCATTCTGGTCACCGGCCCGACCGGTTCGGGCAAGACCACCACGCTGTACACCACCCTCAAGAAACTGGCGACCTCCGAGGTCAACCTGTGCACCATCGAAGACCCCATCGAGATGGTCGAACCGGCCTTCAACCAGATGCAGGTTCAACACAACATCGACCTGAGCTTTGCCGCCGGCGTGCGCGCACTGATGCGACAGGACCCGGATATCATCATGATCGGCGAGATTCGCGACCTGGAGACGGCCGAAATGGCGATTCAGGCGGCACTCACCGGTCACCTGGTGCTGTCGACGCTGCACACCAACGATGCGCCCAGCGCCATCAGCCGGATGCTCGAACTGGGCGTGCCGCACTACCTGCTCAAGGCGACCATCCTCGGCGTCATGGCCCAGCGTCTGGTGCGCACCCTTTGCCCACACTGCAAGGCGCCCATCAACCTCAACGAGACCGACTGGCAAACCCTGACGCGCCCCTGGCAGGCACCGGTGCCACCCGGCGCGCATCAGGCGGTCGGCTGCGTGGAGTGTCGCGATACCGGCTACCGGGGTCGGGCGGGTGTCTACGAGATCATGGTCATGTCCGACAACATCAAGGCATTGATCTCGGCGGACCTGGACCTGACCGCCATGCGTCGTCAGGCCTTCAAGGAAGGGACGCGCAGCCTGCGTCTGTCCGGCGCGCAGAAAGTCTCGGCGGGCCTGACTACACTTGAGGAAGTGCTGCGGGTAACACCGCAAAGCGAACAACGCTGATCAAGGTTGAAAGCGTTGTTCCAGAAGGCCGCGCAGCATGGCGAGCCAGCTAAAGTGAACTATGCGGTACACCTTGATTGAACTAGTTCGTGGCTTTGGCTATCCAACCCCTCAGAACAACCACAGCTGGAGTAATTCATCATGCGTCTCAAGTTCGCTGTCGCCACCGTCGCCTTGCTTTCCATCCCAATGGGTTCAGCGATGGCTGACACCTTCTGGCGTAATGTGCTGTCTTCCGGTGCAACCACCGGCTCGACTTACCTGACCTTCAAGGATCACAAACTGATCGTTGCCGCCCAGGACGACGCAGGCAGCTTCGTCGCCAGCGACGGTGGCATCCGCGGTCCGTTCCTGGAAGCGGCCATCGAGCAGGTACGCAAAGACAATCCAGGCCTGAAAGCCACCGACATGGAACTGGCCAACGCGATCCTGGATAAAAACCTGGTCGCTGAAAACCAGTAAGTCTTGCCGATTAGCTTCGCGCATAAAAAATGCCGCTCCATGAGCGGCATTTTTGTGAGCGGTAATCGGTTATTCGCCGATAGCGCTCTTGTACCCGGCTGGATCCAGCAGCTTGGCCAGATCGCCTTCGGCGTCGCTTGGCTTGAGCTTGAAGATCCAGGCGCTGTACGGCTCGCTGTTAAGCGACTCGGGCGAATCGCCCAGCGCTGTGTTGACTTTGATCACCTCACCCGCAACCGGCGAGTAGATATCCGAAGCGGCCTTGACCGACTCGACAACACCGGCGGTGTCACCGGCAGCGAACACCTTGCCGACTTCCGGCAGTTCGACGAAGACCACATCGCCCAGTGCTTCCTGTGCATGGTCCGAGATGCCGACAGTCACGGTGCCGTCTGACTCCAGACGTGCCCATTCATGACTTTCGGCGAAACGCAGCTCGGCGGGAATATTGCTCATTTAGTCATCCTCAACATCGGGTCAGCGGAAAACCCGCCATTAGGTTAGATCAAGGTTTTGCCATGGCGCACGAACGCAGGCTGCACCACCCGCACCGGGTACCATTTGCCGCGGATTTCCACCTCGGCCCGGTCAGCGGTCGCCATCGGAACGCGAGCCAGTGCAATGGATTTGCTCAACGTAGGAGAGAAACTACCACTGGTGATCTCTCCTTCGCCAATTTCTGCGACACGTACCACCTGATGCGCCCGTAAAACGCCGCGCTCTTCGAGCACCAATCCGACGAGTTTGAAGGCGGTTCCTTCAGCACGTTCGCTCTCCAGCGCCTTGCGACCGATAAAATCACGGTCGGCAGGCTCCCAGGCGATGCTCCAGGCCATATTCGAGGCCAAGGGCGAAACATGTTCACCGATGTCCTGGCCATACAGGTTCATGCCGGCCTCGAGGCGCAGCGTGTCGCGAGCGCCCAGGCCGATCGGGGAAATACCCGCGCCGACCAATTCATTGAAAAAGCTTTGGGCCTCTTCGGCAGGCAGCATGATCTCCAGGCCGTCCTCACCGGTATAGCCGGTGCGCGCGATAAACCAGTCACCGTCATCAAGCCCTTCGAACGGCTTGAGCTGGTGGATCAGCTCGGCGCGGGCGCTTGAAACCAGCTCGGCAATACGGGTTCTGGCCTTGGGGCCTTGAATGGCAAGCATTGCCATTTCACTGCGCTCGACCAGTTGCACGTCGAAGTCGTCCAGTTGCGCCTGCATCCAGGCCAGGTCCTTGACGCCGGTCGCCGCATTGACGACCAGCCGATAACCTTCCGGCGTGAGGTAGACGATCATGTCATCGATCACCCCGCCGCTCTCGTCCAGCATGGCGCTGTACAAGGCACGACCAGGGGTTTTGAGCTTGTCTACATCGTTGGCCAGCAGACGGCGCAGCCAGACTCGGGCCTGAACGCCGAGCACATCGATCACGTTCATGTGAGAGACATCGAAGACCCCACAGTCGCGACGCACCTGATGGTGTTCCTCGACCTGCGATCCGTAATGCAACGGCATGTCCCAGCCACCAAAATCGACCATTTTCGCGCCAAGGGCGAGGTGCAGGTCGAACAGGGGGGTACGCTGTCCCATGGGTTTCTCCTTCCGGGCGTGGCGAAGGTGCGGGCAGACGAGATCGGCAAGCCCCCCAATAAACCGGAGTTTGCAGCACGTAACAGCTGACCGAATTATCTGACAGACCGCACCAATTGCGGCGCATTGTAGCCGCAAGGTGAGGCCCCCGCACCTAGCCAATCTGACGGGCAGAGCGACGAATCAGCCCAATGACAGGTAATAATCCTACAAGCACCAGCGACAAAGCTGGCAACGCAGCCCGTGCCCACTCGCCCTCGCTGGTCATTTCGAAGATGCGTACCGCCAGCGTATCCCAGCCAAACGGACGCATGAGCAGGGTTGCCGGCATTTCCTTGAGCACATCGACGAACACCAGCAGCGCCGCGCTCAGCGCCCCTGGCACCAGCAACGGCAGATACACGTTGAGAAACAACTTTGGCCCGCTGACCCCCAGGCTGCGCGCGGCTTCAGGCAATGACGGGCGGATACGCGACAGGCTGTGTTCCAGCGGACCGAAGGCGACGGCGATGAAGCGCACCAGATACGCCAGCAGCAAGGCCGAGAGGCTACCGAGCAGCAAAGGCTTGCCTGCGCCGCCCAACCAGCCGGACAGCGGAATGACCAGTTCGCGGTCCAGGTAACTGAACGCCAGCATGAATGAAACCGCCAGTACCGAGCCTGGCAATGCGTAGCCCAGGTTGGCCAAGCTGACGCCGGAGCGGATCGCAGGCGTGGGCGCCATACGTCGGGCAAACGCCAGAATCAGCGCCACACTGACGGTGATCAACGCCGCCATGCCGCCCAGATAGAGCGTGTGCAGAATCAGCCCGGTGTAGCGCTCATCCAGATCGAAGCGGCCACGCTGCCAGACCCAGACGATCAATTGCAGCATCGGCACCACGAAAGCACAGAGAAACACCAGCCCACACCAGAAGCTTGCGGCCAATGCCTTGATGCCGCGTAACCGGTAAAGCGCAGCGCCACGCGGACGCTCGTTGGCCGGTCGGCTTGCACCCCGGGCGCGGCGTTCGCCGTACAGCAGCACCAGCACGGCCAACAGCAGCAGGCTGGCCAGTTGCGCGGCGCTGGACAGGCTGAAGAAGCCGTACCAGGTCTTGTAGATGGCAGTGGTGAACGTGTCGAAGTTGAACACCGACACCGCGCCAAAGTCGGCCAGGGTCTCCATCAGCGCCAGCGCCACCCCCGCGCCGATGGCCGGACGCGCCATTGGCAGCGCCACGCGCCAGAACGCTTGCAGGGGCGTGTTGCCCAGCACTCGCGCAGCTTCCATCAGGCCCTTGCCCTGCGCCAGAAACGCCGTGCGCGCCAACAGGTAGACGTAGGGGTAGAAAACCAACACCAGGACGATGATCACCCCACCGGTGGAACGCACCCGAGGCAGACGCAGACCGGAGCCGAACCATTCGCGCATCAGGGTCTGCACCGGGCCGGAAAAATCCAACAGCCCGACAAACACGAACGCCAGCACATAGGCGGGGATCGCGAAAGGCAGCATCAGCGCCCAGTCCAGCCAGCGGCGACCGGGGAATTCACACAGGCTGGTGAGCCACGCCAGGCTTACCCCCAGCAGCGTCACGCCCACGCCGACACCCAGCACCAGGATCAGCGTATTGCCCAGCAGACGCGTCATCTGGGTTTCGAGCAGGTGCGACCATATCTGCTGGTCAACCGTCTCCCACGACAGCAGCAGAACGCTCAGCGGCAGCACGACCAGCGCAGCGATGGCAAAGACCAGGGGGTACCAGCGGCGTTGCACAGGATGGGCCAAGGAGGTTCTCGAAATGAGGGGGGTCAAGAGGGGTGCACAGGCCTGCTTCTGATTCTGGCTGAAAGCCGTAGGAGCGGACTTGTCCGCGAAAAGGCCGGTACATTCTCAGAAAATGCTCTATCTGAACTGACGGCTTCGCGGACAAGTCCGCTCCTACGCCCTGCGGGCAGAAGCCTGAAAGCCACGCTTTTCGGGCTATTCAAGATTTGTGCAATGAGCGCGAAGCGTATCAACGAGAGTCAGGCACTTGGGTATTAAATCAATTCCAGCCCGCGCGATCCATCATGCGTATCGCTTCTGCCTGACGCTTGCCTGCCACTTCGACCGGGAGGGTGTCGGCCTTGAACTGCCCCCAGCTCGCCACTTCTTCTGAAGGCGCCACCTTCGGATTGGCCGGGAACTCCTGATTGACGCTGGAGAAAATCTTCTGCGCCTCGGGGCCGGTCATCCACTCGACCAGCGCCTTGGCCGCTTCGGGGTGCGGGGCGTACTTGGTCAGACCGATACCCGACAGGTTGACGTGCACACCGCGATCAGCCTGGTTCGGCCAGAACAGCTTCACCGCCAGATCGGGTTTTTCCTTATGCAGGCGACCGTAGTAATAGGAATTGACGATGCCCACGTCGCATTGCCCGGCATTGATCGCCTCAAGCACCGCGATGTCATCGGAGAACACGTCGGTGGACAGGTTGTTGACCCAGCCCTTGAGGATTTTTTCCGACGCTTCGGCGCCGTGGGTTTCGATCAGCGTAGCGGTCAGCGACTGGTTGTAGACCTTCTTCGCGGTACGCAGGCACAAGCGGCCTTCCCAGTTCTTGTCGGCCAGCGCCTCGTAGGTGCTCAGCTCGGCAGGCTTCACCCGGTCGGTGGAGTAGGCGATGGTGCGCGCGCGAAGGCTCAGACCGGTCCAGCCGTGGGTCGACGAGCGATACTGCGGCGGAATGTTGGCTTCGATCACAGGCGAGGTGAACGGCTGCAGGATACCCATCTGCTCGGCCTGCCAGAGGTTGCCCGCATCGACCGTCAGCAACAGGTCGGCGGTGGCATTCTGGCCCTCGGCCTTGATGCGCTGCATCAGCGGCGCTTCCTTGTCGGTGATGAATTTGATCTTCACCCCGGTACTGGCCGTGTACGCATCGAATACCGGCTTGATCAGCTCGTCGATTCTGGACGAATACACCACCACTTCATCGGCAGCCTGAGCGGTGCTGCCCAGTAAAGTCAGTGTCAGAGCAGCCAGAAGACGCTTGCTTGCCTGCATCGGGGTATCTCGCGTTCGCAAATGAGGCGAAATGGTAGTGAATCCCATTTGCTATCTCAATCGAAGCGACAACGGAGCCGTTACCGGATGTTTCCAGGCTCGATGATGATCGCTGATCAGCACACAGCCCTGGCTCTGGAAAAGTTCGCCACCCTGCGCAGCTTGTCCACATCGAACACTTCCAGGTGCCCTTCTCCCAAGCGTACGATCCTGCGCTCATGCAGGTCCTGGAGCACTTCCAGCAAGGCCGGCGAGGCAAGCGCGAGACGCTCCGCCGCCTGAATGTCATCCAGCGCAATCAGGCGTCGTGCCTGGCTCAACGGGCCATACCCCTCGCTAAGCAGCAACAGGCGCCAGGCAACTCGCGCACGCGGCGGCAGGCTACGCATTTTCTCGGGGTTCGGCAGTGGCAAGCCGACCTTCTGGCTGAGCAGCGCGGCAAACCAGCGCCAGTACTCGGGGTGCCTGTCGAGCAGCCGGGCCAGGAATGGCTGGGGGATGTGCAGGAAAATGCTCTGTTCCAGCGAACAGACTTCGAAACGGCGCGGCAGCCCGTCAAACAGCGAGACTTCGCCAAACCAGCACGGCGCGCTCGTCGATTCCACGTGCGTCAGCAGCCGCTGCTCGTGGGTGCCGCCGATCCGCACGCTGCCCTCCAGCAGCACATAAACACCGCACGGCAGATCGCCCTTGTCGAACAGCCGCTGGCCGGGCGTCTTGCGTCGCTGGCGGGCAGCGTCCAGCAGGCTATCCTGCAGATTGGCAGGCAGATGGGAAAACCAGTAATCGGATAGCAATCGTGACCGCCACGACACTCCATTTGTCATTTTTGCTCCCTTCTCTTTCAGCCATGCATGTTGTACAAGAAATCAGGCTCAAGCCGGCCATCGTCTCAGGCAGGAATAATAATGAAAACCCTTGTCGATCATCTCAGCCAATACGCGGCTTATCACCGTGATTCACGCAATATCGTGACGCACTTCGTGGGTATTCCACTGATCGTGCTGGCCGTGGCGGTGCTCCTCTCGCGACCGGGCTGGCATATAAGCGGATTGTGGCTTTCACCGGCGGCGCTGCTGGCCTTGGGTTCGACGATTTTTTACCTGCGACTCGACCGCGCCTTGGGCATCGTCATGGCGGCCTTACTGGCGCTGTGTCTCTGGGCCGGGGCCAACCTTGCGCAGCAGGCAACCATGGTCTGGCTGAGTGCGGGCGTCGGGCTCTTTGTGGCTGGCTGGATCATCCAGTTCGTCGGCCATTACTACGAGGGGCGCAAACCGGCCTTTATTGATGACCTGACCGGGCTGATCATCGGCCCGTTGTTTGTGGTCGCGGAGCTGGCGTTCCTGATGGGCCAGCGCAAGGATCTGCAGCACGCCATCGAAGAGCGCGCCGGCCCGGTCGGGCGTGCGACCCGCAAGGCGACGACCTAGGCGCCTGACACCGGGCACCGATCGTCGCCAACGGCAACGATCAGTGCCCGCCTCTTAGCCGGCAAGCCCGGTGCTGTTCTGCAATCCGGCCAGCAACAGCCGCTGATACAACTCTTCGCGCAAGCCCTGCGGCGCGTCGAGCTGCATGCGCTGCAAGTGCGCGAGGAAGGCTTCGGGGTCCGGAGCGTCGAGGGTCGCTTTGCCCAGCTCGAGGATTTCAGTGAGCTTGAGCTTGCTCTTCAGCCAGTTCAAGGCTCTCAGCAGGTCGCGCTCCTCGGCGGTAAAGTCGCAACCCAGCGGGTACTCGGTAAACAGTGACGGGTAGCGTGATGCGGTGTCCTTGAGGCGCTCGGGCGTGTTGTCGGTGAAGCGCGGATCGAGACGGAAGTCCTTGGGCAGCTTGCCAGCCTTTTGCGCCTGCTCGATCAGGCCCGATTGAAACCGCGAGTCCGTGATATTCAGAATTCGCTCGATCACCGTCGCGTCGGTCTGCCCGCGCAGATCGGCGATGCCGTATTCGGTCACGACAATGTCGCGCAAGTGTCGGGGGATGGTGGTGTGGCCGTACTGCCAGACGATGTTGGAGCTGACCTCGCCGCCCGACTCACGCCAGCTGCGCAGCATCAGGATCGAACGGGCGCCTTCCAGTGCATGGGCCTGCGCCACGAAGTTGTACTGACCGCCCACGCCACTGAGCACCCGGCCGTCTTCCAGCTGATCAGCCACTGCCGCGCCCATCAGGGTGACGGTAAACGCACTGTTGATGAAGCGCGCATCGCGGCGTTGCAGGCGCTTGAGTTCTTCCTGGCCGTAAAGCTCGTTGATGTAGCTGATGGCGGTCATGTTGAACTGCGCCAGCCGCTCGGCGGGCAACTCGCGCAGCCGCGCGTAGAAACTCTGCGGGCCGAGGAAAAAGCCGCCGTGCACGACCACGCCACCAGGATGGGCATCCTCATCCAGCGTGCCCATGTTGGCCAGCCGTTGCAGCTCTGCATCGGCATACACCTTGCGCCGCACGATGCCGGCATCGGCGAGTACCAGCAGGCCGTTGACGAACATTTCGCTGCAACCGTAAAGGCCGCTGGCGAACGGCTGAACGCCGCCCTCCCGATCTATCAGGGTCTGCCAGTTACTCATGTTCAACTCGGCCAGCAGGCCCCGCCAGGTTTCGTTATCGGCCTGGCGGGCCAGCAATGCGCCGGTCAGTGCATCGCCCATCGAGCCAATGCCGATCTGTAACGTGCCGCCGTCACGTACCAGCGTGCTGGCGTGCAGGCCGATCAGGTGGTCCTGATAGCCCACCGGCATATTGGGGGTGGAAAACAGCGTACTGCGCTCGTCTTCGTCGATCAGCACATCGAAGGCGTCGACATCCAGCTCCGAGTCGCCCGGCATGTAAGGCAGGTCGGCGTGCACCTGGCCGAGCATCAGAATGGTCTCCCCGGCAGCCCGACGCTTGGCGATCATGGGCAACAGGTCGAGGGTCACGTCAGGGTTGCAGCTCAGGCTCAACGTGCCTGGACGCTGCTCGTCACGTGCCACCAGTTGCGCGACCAGATTCAGGCCATTGGCGTTGATGTCGCGGGCGGCATGGCTGTAATTGCTGCTGACGTAGTCTTGCTGGGCTGACTGGCTATTGAGCAAACTGCCCGGCTGCATGAAAAATTGCTGCACACGGATATTGGCAGGGAGTTTGTCGCGGCGCAGTGCAGCAAGGAAATCGAGCTCCGGATAGTCAGCGAAGACGCGCTGCAGAAACGGTTCGAGAAAGCGCGCCTGCAAACCCTCCCCCGGCGTCGGCCGCCCGAGCGTCAGCGCGGTGTAGATCGTCAGCCGTCGTTCGGGCAACTCGCTGATACGCTGGTACAACGCGTTGACAAACCGGTTGGGCTTGCCCAGCCCCAGCGGCATGCCGAGGTGGATATGCTCGGGTAGCTGCGCAAGAACGTGATCGACGGCATGCTCGATGGAACAGGAATACGGCATCCCAGCTCTCCTGAATTGTTATTGGGTGCAGGTTGGACCGACGACAACGTCAAAGTGCTGCATGCTCGCCACGCAGAGCATCATCGTTATACACAATCCCTGGAACGCCCGGAACAAAAGGCTTCCAGGCTTCTGCCCAAAGGGCGTAGGAGCGAACTTTGTTCGCGAAAAGGGCGTGTACTATCGCCAAAAATGCATCGATCTAAACATCATCTTCGCGAGCAAGCGAAGCGTCGCCCGGCTCGCTCCCACAAAACGTATGCACAGCGCCGGGCGCTCAGGCACGGGAACGAGGGTGCACCTCACTTCAGCCCGGACATGCTCTGGATGGCGCTCTTCAGTTCGTCGTTTGTGCAATCGCCGCAGGTGCCTTTCGCGGGCATGATGCCGAGGCCTTTGATGGTGCTGGCCAGCAGTCCATCAAGGCCGCCTTTTTGCTGGGCGCGCTGTTCCCAGGCCGCCGTGTCACCGATCTTCGGCGCGTTGAGCAGGCCGACGCTGTGACAGGCGACGCAATGCGCCGCGATGATGTCGTCAGGGGCTCGGGCGCTATCGGCGGCTTGCACATTAAACGCCCACAACGTCAGAACGCCTGCGCTGCTCAGAATCTTCCAGGTCAGTTTCACGCGTCACTCATCGTAAGGGGACAGGTCAGAAATTGGCCGGGGTGGCCGCACTGATCAATCGTGCCGGGACATCGAACGGGTTACGAAAGCGATGCGGCCGGGTGCTTTCGAAATAATAGCTGTCACCTGCTTCGAGCACGTAGGTATCCAGCCCGACCACCAGCTCCAGCCGCCCCTCGACGAGGATGCCGGTCTCTTCACCTTCGTGAACGAGCATTTCTTCGCCGGTATCGGCACCCGGTGGGTAGGTCTCGGTGAGAAAGGCAATGGCACGGCCCTGATGCGATTTGCCGACCAGCTTCATGGTCACGGCACCGTCCGATATATCAATCAGCTCGCTGGCCTTGTACACCACTTGAGCCGCGTTTTCGGGCACGGATTCTTCCGAAAAAAATTCGACCATGGACATGGGGATGCCGCCGAGCACCTTGCGCAGCGAACTGATCGAGGGGCTGACGCTGTTTTTTTCGATCATGGAGATGGTGCTGTTGGTCACACCGGCGCGCTTGGCGAGTTCACGCTGGGACAAGCCTTTGAGCTTGCGAATCGATTGCAGTCGTTCACCCACGTCCAATGCGATATTCCCCCAGGTTTTGTCAGGTCTAGTCGGTCTGAACGCCATCATGGCAACAGCGTTCGATATTTACAACACTTCGACAGACACCTGACCCACTGCGGTTTGGAGCACAGGGAACTGAATCAGTCTTCGGAATAGATGCGCGGAACGCGACGCAGATTGCAGAAGATTTCGTAGGGGATGGTTTCTGCGCGCTGGGCGACTTCACTGGCGAGCACCTGCTTGCCCCACAGCTCGACACGGCTGCCGAGCCCGGCCTGCGGCACATCGGTGAGGTCGACGCAGAGCATGTCCATGGACACGCGTCCGAGCAGCCTGGATGGCTGGCCGTCGATCTGCACGGGCGTGCCGGTCGGCGCGTGACGCGGATAGCCGTCGGCATACCCCATCGCCACTACACCGATACGCGACGGCCGGTCACAGACAAATGTCGCGCCATAGCCCACGGGCTCACCAGCGGGCAGTTCACGCACGCTGATGATCTTCGATTCCAGGGTCATCACCGGTTGCAAGCGATCCGCCAGCGGGTGCACCTGATCAAACGGCGTGGCACCGTAGAGCATGATGCCCGGGCGCGACCAGTCGCTGGGGATCTGTGGCCAGCCCAGCACCGCCGGGGAGTTTTTCAGACTGGTTTCTGCTGCCAGCCCCTTGCGAAAGGTCTCGAATACCGCGAGCTGTTCATCACTGCAGCCGCTGTTCAGCTCATCGGCGCGGGAGAAGTGGCTCATCAGCACGATTCTCGCTACTTTGCCGGTTGCCAGCAGACGCTGATAACCCGCCTGGTACTCGTGAGGATGCAGGCCGACCCGGTGCATGCCGGTGTCGAGCTTGAGCCACACCGTTATCGGCTTGCCCAGGCGCGCCTGCTCGATAGCTTCCAGTTGCCAGGTCGCATGTACAACGGTCCACAGGTCATGCTCGACAATCAGCGCCAGCTCGTCGGCCTCGAAAAAACCTTCGAGCAGCAGGACAGGCGCACGGATACCTGCCGCACGCAGCTCTAGCGCCTCTTCGATGCAGGCCACTGCAAAACCGTCGGCCTGTGACTCCAGTGCCTGAGCGACGCGCACCGCGCCGTGACCGTAGGCATCGGCCTTGACGACGGCGAGCGCTTTGCCGCCGCTGTTTTCACGGGCCAATTGGTAGTTGTGACGCAGTGCCTGAAGATCGATAAAGGCGCGGGCTGGACGCATGATGACGTTTACTTGCCTGAAAGGATGGAAGGGGAAGATCAACCCGACGCGGGGACGCGCCGGGCAAAAAGGGTCAGGGCAGCGCGGCAACCACCGACAGTTCAACGAGGATTTCCGGCTCGCACAGCTTGGCCTCGACCGTTGCGCGTGCAGGCGCGAAACCCTTTGGCAGCCATTTGTCCCAGACGCTGTTCATGCCTGCGAAGTCGGCGTCGATGTCTTTCAGGTAAATGGTGACCGACAGGATACGCGTCTTGTCGGTGCCGGCCAGGTCGAGCAGGCGCTCGATGCTGTTCAGAACCTCTCGGGTCTGCTGCTCGACACCCGCAGTCATGTCATTGCCGACCTGGCCCGACAGATAGACGGTGCCATTGTGGACAACGACCTGACTCATGCGCTCATTGGTGAGCTGGCGCTGGATGGACATGCTGTGCATTCTCCTGAGTGTTGCCGTAACGAGAGATATCAAGGCCTTCAGCACTGATACGGGGTGTCTTGCGGGCGATGAGGTCTGCCAGCAAACGACCGGAACCACACGCCATCGTCCAGCCCAGAGTGCCATGGCCGGTATTGAGGAACAGGTTACGGAACGGTGTTGCACCCACAATCGGTGTGCCGTCGGGCGTGGTCGGACGCAACCCGGTCCAGAAATCGGCCTGGGTCAGGTCGCCGCCCTGAGGATAGAGGTCACCGACGATCATCTCCAGTGTTTCGCGTCGACGCGGATTGAGCGACAGGTCAAAACCGGCGATTTCCGCCATGCCGCCGACGCGGATCCGGTTGTCGAAACGGGTGATCGCGACTTTATAGGTTTCATCGAGAATGGTCGAAGTCGGCGCCATGTCCGGGTTGGTGATCGGCACGGTCAGCGAGTAGCCCTTCAGCGGATAGACCGGCGCCTTGATGCCCAGCGGCTTGAGCAACTGCGGCGAGTAACTGCCCAGCGCCAGCACGTAACGATCAGCGGTCTCGAGCTTGCCGTCGATCCAAACGCCATTGATGCTGTCGCCTGCGTGATCGAGGCGTTCGATGTTTTGCCCGTAGCGGAACTCGACTCCCAACGCCACGGCCATTTCCGCCAGGCGCGTGGTGAACAGCTGACAGTCACCCGTCTGGTCGTTGGGCAGGCGCAACGCGCCACTGAGGATGCCGGTCACGCCGGCCAATGCGGGCTCGACCCGGGCAATGCCTTCGCGGTCCAGCAGTTCATAGGGCACACCGGACTGCTCGAGCACGGCGATGTCCTTGGCAGCGTTATCCAATTGGGCCTGGGTACGGAACAACTGTGTGGTGCCCAGGCTGCGCCCTTCGTAGGCAATGCCGGTCTCGAGGCGCAGTTCATCCAGGCAATCGCGGCTGTATTCGGACAGGCGTACCATGCGCTCTTTATTGATGGCATAACGGCTGGCCGTGCAGTTGCGCAGCATTTGAGCCATCCACAGGTACTGATCGATATCCGCTGTTGCCTTGATCGCCAAAGGCGCGTGACGCTGCAGCAGCCATTTGAGCGCTTTGAGGGGAACACCCGGCGCAGCCCATGGCGAGGCATAGCCCGGAGAAACCTGGCCGGCATTGGCAAAACTGGTCTCCATGGCAGCAGCAGGCTGACGGTCAACGACGGTCACCTGGAAACCGGCACGCGCCAGATAATAAGCACTGGTTGTACCGATGACGCCACTACCCAGGACCAGAACGCGCATGTCGATGACCTCATCGCGGATATCCGCTGATAATTCGAAGTTTTAAGCAAGGATGTGCGCAGTATATTGAGCAATTGGCAGTGCTTCTCACTGTATAAAAGTCTATATTTAGTGTTTATTCGCGGCGATAAACGCTTTGCTAGAGGGGAAATAACCCGTGCGCACTCAACACCAGTCAAATCGTGAACTGGACAAGATAGATCGCAACATTCTGCGCATCCTACAGGCCGACGGGCGCATCTCGTTCACCGAGCTTGGCGAACGGGTCGGCCTGTCTACCACGCCCTGTACAGAGCGGGTGCGCAGGCTTGAACGCGAGGGGATCATCATGGGCTACACCGCCCGACTGAACCCGCAAAGCCTCAAGGCCAGCCTGCTGGTATTCGTGGAGATCAGCCTGGACTACAAGTCTGGCGACACCTTCGAAGAATTCCGCCGTGCCGTGCTGAAGCTTCCTCATGTGCTGGAGTGCCATCTGGTGTCAGGCGACTTTGACTATCTGGTCAAGGCGCGGATTTCCGAAATGGCGTCCTACCGCAAACTGCTGGGCGATATCCTGCTCAAACTGCCGCACGTACGTGAGTCCAAGAGCTACATCGTTATGGAGGAAGTCAAAGAGAGCCTGAGTCTGCCGATTCCCGACTGATTGCTCGCTATACCAGGACTTGCCGGGTCGAGGCCATATACTCATGAATCTGCTTTTCGACCCGTGGATGGATCAACTCGACCGGGCGACGGCCATTCGGGCAGGGCAGGCTCGCGGTGGTACCGAACAGGCGGCAGATCAGTGGGCGTTCGTCATACACTGTGCAGCCTTGCGGGCCAAGGTGTACGCAATTGAGTTCATCCAGCGCGGCGTCCTGTTCGGCGGCCGTCTTGCGCGGCAGCCGCGACATCTCTTCGGGCGACGTGGTCACCGGGCCGCAGCAGTCGTGGCAGCCAGGCACACATTCGAACGAGGGGATCTGGCGACGCAGATCTGCTATTTTTTGACGGTTGCAGCTCATTGAATCGACCATTCCTACACAATGCCGAGAGTTTGCCCCAGTTGGCAGGCTCATGACAGCGGCTTATCCTCCCGACACGCCATCCGCCGCCAACAGGACACGCTCATGAACGCCCGCGTTCAGCACCCGCCACGTCACGATCAGCACGTTGCCTCCTATTACGCCGCCAGCAGTCATGCGCAAGCGGATCATCCTGCGCTGCAAGGTGAGTTGAAGGTGGATGTGTGCGTGGTAGGCGGTGGATTCTCGGGCCTCAATACCGCCATCGAACTGGCCGAGCGCGGGTTCAGCGTTGCGCTGCTCGAAGCGCGCAAGATCGGTTGGGGGGCCAGCGGACGCAATGGCGGCCAGCTGATTCGCGGGGTCGGTCATGGTCTCGAACAGTTCGCCAATGTCATCGGCAGCGAAGGCGTGCGGCAGCTCAAGCTGCTGGGCATCGAGGCCGTCGAGATCGTGCGTCAGCGCATCGAACGGCATGCTATCGATTGCGACCTGAAGTGGGGTTATTGCGATCTGGCCAACAAACCGCGCGACCTGCACAGCCTTGCCGAAGACGCAGAAGCGTTGCGCAGCCTGGGTTATCGCCATGCACTGCAGTTGCTGCAGCCCGAAGAGATGCACAGCGTGGTGGGCTCCTCGCGCTATGTCGGCGGCCTGATCGACATGGGCTCGGGGCATTTGCATCCGTTGAACCTGGCCTTGGGAGAAGCGGCTGTGGCGCAGTCGCTCGGCGTACGGCTGTTCGAACATTCAGCGGTCACGAAAATCGACTACGGCCCGCAGGTCAGGGTGCAAACGGCTGCCGGTTCGGTGCAGGCGCAGACCCTGGTGCTGGGTTGCAACGCCTACCTCTATGACTTGAATCCGGAAATCAGCGGCAAGGTGTTGCCTGCCGGCAGCTACATCATCGCCACCGAGCCGTTGAGCGAAGCGCAGGCCCGTGAAGTGTTGCCGCAGGACATGGCGGTCTGCGATCAGCGGGTGACGGTGGATTACTACAGGCTGTCTGCCGACCGCCGCCTGCTGTTCGGCGGTGCCTGCCATTACTCGGGGCGTGACCCTCAGGACATTGCCGCGTACATGCGACCGAAGATGCTCGATGTGTTCCCGCAACTGGCCGCCGTGAAGATTGATTACCAGTGGGGCGGGATGATCGGCATCGGCGCCAATCGCCTGCCGCAGATAGGCCGGCTCAAGCAACACCCCAACGTGTTTTATGCCCAGGCCTATTCGGGCCACGGTCTGAATGCCACGCATCTGGCGGGGCGGCTGCTGGCCGAAGCCATCGCCGGGCAACACAGCGATGGTTTCGAGTTGTTCGCCAAAGTGCCGCACATGACCTTTCCCGGCGGCAAGCACTTGCGCTCGCCTCTGCTGGCATTGGGCATGCTCTGGCACCGCCTCAAAGAGCTGCGCTAAAGGCTCAGGGCCTCCAGAACGGCTTCATGGCCTCGACCCGCGCCTGGCGGAAATCCAGGCCGATGTCGCGCAACTGATCGTCGGTCAGTGTCAGCAAGGTACGGCGTGACAACCAGCGGTGGCGATACAGTGCCCAGCGCCCCATGCCTGACAACAGATCGGCCTTGTTCGAGCGGACCGTTCTGACCGCCGCTGGCCGATACTCATTCAATTCATGGCTGTGAAGCGTAAGGCGCACATCGCTGAACCCGTTCATGTCCTGTTCCCTCATCCTGGGTGGGTGTGGGGTTCATGATGAAGCGAACGGCAAAACCAATATAGATTCAAAAGTCTTTTATATTTTCCATACAGATGATTCAAAAACGCTACTGAATGCTATATTTCCGGCCAATCTGTATTGCTTTACCGCAGCCTACTTCCTGAGAGTACGCCATGACGCTTTACGTCAACCTCGCCGAACTGCTCGGCTCGCGCATTGAAAACGGCTTCTATCGCCCCGGCGACCGCCTGCCCTCGGTACGTGCATTGAGCGTCGAACATGGTGTCAGCCTGAGTACCGTGCAGCAGGCGTATCGGGTGCTGGAAGATAATGGCCTGGCCGCGCCGAAACCCAAATCCGGCTATTTCGTCTCGGCCAGCCGAAAAGCCCCTGCGCTGCCAGCGGTCGGCAGGCCTGTGCAGCGGCCTGTGGATATCTCTCAATGGGATCAAGTGCTGGACCTGATTCGCGTGGCGCCCCTTGAAGCCGTTACGCAACTGGGGCGCGGCATGCCGGATGTCACCAGCCCGACCCTGAAGCCGCTGATGCGCGCGCTGAGTCAGTTGAGTCGCCATCAGGACATGCCGGGCCTGTATTACGACAACATCTATGGCGTGCGCAGGCTGCGCGAGCAGATTGCCAGGCTGATGCTCGACTCGGGCTGCAACCTGACCGCCAATGACCTGATCGTCACCAATGGCTGTCATGAAGCCCTGTCAGCCAGTGTCCGGGCCATCTGCTCGCCGGGGGACATCGTGGCGGTGGACTCGCCAAGCTTCTTCGGCGCCATGCAGACGCTAAAGGGCGTGGGCATGAAAGCCATGGAAATCCCTACCGACCCGTTGACCGGCATCAGCCTCGAAGCGCTGGAACTGGCGCTGGAGCAATGGCCGATCAAGGTCATTCAGCTGACGCCCAACTGCAACAACCCGCTGGGTTATGTCATGCCCGAAGCACGCAAGCGGGCACTGCTGACCCTGGCGCAGCGCTTCGACGTGGCGATCATCGAGGATGATGTGTATGGCGACCTGGCCTATAACTACCCTCGCCCGCGCACCATCAAATCCTTCGACGAGGACGGTCGCGTCCTGCTGTGCAGCTCGTTCTCCAAGACATTGGCACCGGGGCTGCGGATCGGCTGGGTAGCGCCGGGCCGTTATCTGGAGCAGGTGCTGCACATGAAATACATCGGCACCGGCTCGACCGCCCCGCAGCCGCAATTGGCCATCGCCGATTTCATCGAAGGCGGCCATTACGAGCCTCACGTGCGACGCATGCGTAGCCAATACCAGCGCAGCCGAGACCAGATGATCGACTGGGTGATGCGCTACTTCCCCGAGGGCACCCGCGCCAGCCGGCCACAAGGCGGCTTCATGCTGTGGGTGGAACTGGCCGAAGGTTTCGACACCCTGCGCCTGAACCGCGCCTTGCTGGGCAAGGGTGTGCAGATCGCGGTGGGGAGTATCTTTTCGGCATCGGGCAAGTACCGTAACTGCATGCGCATGAACTTCGCGGCCAAACCCAACCGCGAAATCGAGAATGCTGTGCGTATCGTGGGCGAGACAATTGCCCTACTGAATGCGCAAACTGACTGATGCGGGCAAATCTTTCCCGGTTTTGCCGGTCATATCGCCAAGTCGAGCCATGTCCAGACGCGGAAGATCAATTTGAATAACTCATGGGCCTTGCCCTTTTGCTTGCTGGTTGCGTTGTGCGTCAGCGGTTGTGCGCATCAACAGGTCGCCAGTGAGCCAAGCCAGGCCATGCCGTCTTCAGGCTCCGCGTTCGGCCGCTCGATCCAGGCCATGGCCATGCCTCACGAAGGGCGTTCGGGCTTTCGTCTGCTGCCTGACAGCAGTGACGCTTTCAAGGCTCGCGCCGAATTGATCCGCAACGCCAAAAGCAGCCTTGATCTGCAGTATTACATCGTCCACGACGGCCTGAGCACGCGCGCCCTGATCGATGAGCTGCTCAAGGCGGCAGACCGTGGCGTTCGTGTGCGCATCCTGCTGGACGACACCACCAGCGACGGTCTGGATCAGGCCATCGCCACCCTCGCCGCTCACCCGAACATCCAGGTTCGCCTGTTCAATCCGCAAAACCTGGGGCGCGAGACCGGCATCACCCGCAGCCTCGGGCGCCTGATGAACCTGTCGCGCCAGCACCGGCGCATGCACAACAAACTATGGCTGGCCGACAGCAGTGTGGCCATCGTCGGCGGGCGCAACCTGGGCGATGAATACTTCGATGCCGAGCCGAACCTGAACTTCACCGATATCGACATGCTCAGCGTGGGGCCGGTGGCCGAACAACTCGGCCACAGCTTCGACCAGTACTGGAACAGCACGCTCAGCAAGCCTATAGGTGAATTCATCTATTTCCTGCCCGACGGCGAGGATCTGGCCGAGGCCCGGCGCAAGCTGGATGACTCTCTGGAGCAGGCGCACCAGCAGCACAAGGCGCTGTACGAGCGACTGATGGCCTACAAGACCCAGCCGCGCATGAAAACCTGGCTCAACGAACTGGTCTGGGCATACAACCAGGCGCTGTGGGACGCACCGACCAAGGTACTGGCGCAGGGCGAGCCTGATCCGCACCTGCTGCTGACCACGCAACTGGCGCCTGAACTGCTGAACACTCACAAGGAACTGATGCTGATCTCGGCCTACTTTGTACCCGGCCAGGAAGGCTTGCTGTACCTGACCGGCCGGGCCGATGCCGGCGTCAATGTCAGCCTGCTGACCAACTCTCTGGAAGCCACCGACGTGCCTGCCGTGCATGGCGGCTATGCGCCGTACCGCAAGGCACTGCTGGAGCATGGCGTGAAGCTGTTCGAGCTGCGCCGGCAGCCTGGCGATACCGAGACGATGCGCGGCAGCGGTCCGCATCTGTTCAAGAAAAGCCATTCTCTGGTCAGTTCCGAATCAAGCCTGCACAGCAAGGCGATGATCTTCGATCGACAGAAAGTCTTTGTCGGCTCATTCAACTTCGACCCGCGCTCTGTGCTGTGGAATACCGAAGTGGGCGTATTGGTCGACAGCCCGCAACTGGCCGAACAACTGCGCGAACTGACCTTGCAGGGCATGGCCCCGTCGCTCACCTACGAAGCGCGGCTGGAGGACGGCAAAGTGGTGTGGGTAACCGAAGACAACGGCCAGATCCACACCCTGCATACCGAACCGGGCGACTGGTGGCGACGTTTCAACGCATGGATGAGCCGCGCCATCGGCCTGGAAAGAATGCTTTAAACGGGCGCAGCCTGCGCATCCCCGAACGCCCCGCGTCGCCGGATCAGTATAAACAGGCCCAAGGCACCTGCAGCCATCATCAGCGGCAAGGCCTCACCGCTGACCCACTGGCTGCCCGCGCCGGCTATCAACGGGCCGAGCAGACAGCCGATGCCCCACAGTTGAGCAACATGCGCGTTGGCGCGGACCAGCGAGTCATCGCGATAGCGTTCGCCGATCAGAATCAGCGACAGGGTAAACAGCCCGCCGGCACTGGCACCGAAGACGGTCCACAGCGGCCAGATCAGAACAGTGTCGATCAGCAATGGCACCAGCAGACTGGACGCCAGCAGCAAGGCGGCGCAGCCGGTGAACATCGCGCGACGTGAAATGCGGTCGGCGAGCATGCCTATCGGCAGTTGCAGCAGCGCATCACCCACCACCACAACGCTGACCATGATCAGGGCGATTTCCGGGGTGAAGCCGTGGCGTATGCAATAAAGCGGCAACAGGGTGAGGATCAGCGCTTCGAACGCAGCAAACAGCGCGACCGCCCAGGCGATGGCAGGCATGCCGCGACAGAAGCCGGACAGATCGGCAAACGTCACATTGCAGGATTCGGTCGACGGCGCGCCGGTACGCCCCAGCAGCAGAAACGGTGAGCCGACCAGCAGCGCTACACCAATCCAGAAACCATAGTCGCCCTGGGTGCCGATCACGCCCAGCAGCAGCGGACCTGCCAGCTGGCTCAATGCGTAGGTGCTGCCATACAGCGCCACCAGACGCCCGCGCAGGCGCTCGATGACCAACTGATTGATCCAGCTTTCACCCAGCACGAAGACGATGGTCAGAATCACCCCAAGCGTCAGGCGCAAGACCAGCCAGATCCAGTAATACGGCAGCAGCGCCAGCGCGCCGACCGAAACCGCCCCGGCCCACAGGCACAGACGCATGAGATTGGCCGTGCCGAAGCGCGCCGCCAGACGACTGGCCAGCGCCGCGCCGAGCAGCACGCCCACCGCAGGCATCGCCGCCATGATGCCAATGGCAAACGAGCCATAGCCCCAGCCTGCCAGCCGCAATGAAACCAGCGGCATGCTGACGCCCATTGCCAGACCGACGCCCAGTACGGACGCCAGCACAGCAAAATAAGTACCCCAACGCATTTCCACGCTCCTGCCCGGCGCGGCGCTACGCGCTCATCGCCTTGTACAAATCCCGTGTGGAGCGATGATCTTGAGACCCCATCGTACCAATGCTCCAAGCGCAGAGCCTCGGAGCGATAGGCTAATGACTACAGCTTGATCCAGGTCGACTTCAGCTCGGTGTATTTGTCGAACGCATGCAGCGACTTGTCACGACCATTGCCCGACTGTTTGAAGCCGCCGAACGGTGCAGTCATGTCGCCGCCGTCGTACTGGTTGACCCATACGCTGCCTGCGCGCAAAGCCTTGGCGGTCAGGTGTGCCTTGGAGATGTTGGCGGTCCATACGGCAGCCGCCAGGCCATACTGTGTGTCGTTGGCGATCTGGATCGCTTCTTCGGCAGTATCGAACGTCAGCACCGAAAGCACCGGGCCGAAGATTTCTTCCTGAGCGATTTTCATCGCATTGTTCACACCATCGAAAATGGTCGGCTCGACATAGGTGCCGCCGGTTTCCTGCAGAATGCGCTTGCCGCCCGCAACCAGTTTGGCGCCATCGGTGTGGCCCGCTTCGATATAGGACAACACGGTGTTCATCTGCTGGGTATCAACCAACGCGCCCACGGTGGTCGCAGGGTCCAGCGGATTGCCGGGCTTCCAGGCGCTCAGCGCCTCGATGACCATCGGCAGGAAGCGATCCTTGATGGAGCGCTCGACCAGCAGGCGCGAACCGGCGGTACACACTTCGCCCTGGTTGAAGGCAATCGCGCTGGCGGCTGCGCTGGCGGCGGCCTGCAAATCAGGCGCGTCGGCAAAGACGATATTCGGGCTCTTGCCGCCGGCTTCCAGCCAGACACGCTTCATGTTCGATTCGCCCGCATAGATCATCAGTTGCTTGGCGATCTTGGTCGAGCCGGTGAACACCACAGTGTCCACATCCATATGCAGGGCAAGTGCCTTGCCGACGGTGTGGCCATAGCCAGGCAGTACGTTGAGCACGCCCGCAGGAATACCAGCCTCAATGGCAAGTTGTGCGATACGAATGGCCGTCAGCGGAGATTTTTCCGAGGGCTTGAGGATGACCGAGTTGCCGGTGGACAGCGCAGGACCCAGCTTCCAGCAGGCCATCATCAGCGGAAAATTCCACGGTACGATGGCGGCCACGACACCCACCGGCTCGCGCGTTACCAGGCCCAGTTGGTCATGCGGCGTTGCCGCGACTTCGTCATACAGCTTATCGATGGCCTCGCCGCTCCAGCTCAGGGCTCTGGCGGCACCGGGAATGTCGACACCGAACGAGTCGCCAATCGGCTTGCCCATGTCCAGCGTCTCAAGCAGCGCCAGCTCTTCGGCATTGTGTTTGAGCAGCTCGGCGAAACGGATCATCGTTTCCTTGCGCTTGGCCGGAGCCAGTCGCGACCAGGCACCGGAGTTGAAGGCGCTGCGTGCACTGTCGACCGCGCGCTGCGCGTCAGCGGTGTCGCAACTGGCAACCTTGGCAAGCATCCGGCCATCGACCGGGCTAATGCAGTCAAACGTCTCGCCGGAGGAGGCTGCGGTGTATTCACCTTGAATGAAGGCACGGCCTTCGATCTTCAAATTCTGGGCGCGTTGCTCCCAGTCAGCACGAGTCAGGGTGGTCATTTGCATGTCCTCCTCTTGTTGAATGTGGGTGTGTCGTGGTTGATTAAAGACACGATCTGAAATTTTTCAGGACGGCCGTTACCCTAAACCAGCGGCCCGCCAAAACCAATATATTTGACATAAATAGCCGCTACGGTGCTTTTATGTTGATTTTATTAAACAGCTGCGCACGCGCGCCGAGGCACTAACGCACTGCACGCACGTCAAACCTTCAACGTATTCAGGACAAGGGGCCCATCATGAGCATCGAAAGCATCGTCGACTTCAGTGAAGCCAGCACCGCTGCCGAGCACTATCGCCCTGCACCGGAAAAGGTCTTCAAGGGCGACCCGGCACAAACCCTCTACAACCACTACAACAGCCCCTGCGGACAGATGAGTGCGGGCGTCTGGAATGGCGAGCCCGGGCAGTGGCAGGTGAATTATTCAGAGCATGAGTATTGCGAGATTGTGCAGGGTGTTTCAGTCCTGCGCGACGAGCAGGGCCACGCGAAAACCCTGCGCGCAGGCGACCGTTTCGTGATCCCGGCAGGCTTCAAGGGCACCTGGGAGGTGCTGGAAACATGCCGCAAGATTTATGTGGTGTTCGAAGCGGCTGCAGATAAATAAGTACCGCATCACATCGGTTTTTCTGGAGGATTCTGAGCGCGTCCAGTGAGGACATTCACTCAAAAAAGGATTTTGAAAATGACTAACGAAGTTATCGCCCAAGCGCTTCAGTACCTTGTAGGCAGCCGCTATGTGCCTACTGTCAAAGCCTACATCAGCGAAATCACCGGTCTTCAGAAGGTCATCGGCCCTGGCTACATCACCACCAAAGACCTCAACCCGAACCGTCTGCACGTCAATGTCGACAAAGCCGGTCTAGTATCCGGCTTCAGCTTCGGCTGATCAGGCGGCCGTACCTTCGTCGCCCGACAGCAGCTTCCATGCCTGAAACGCCCGGCGCATCGCGTCGGGCGTTTGGCTGCCTGGATACTGCTGGCAACTGCACCAGGAGCGCAGGCACAAAAAAACCCGCCAGAGCGGGTTTTTTTGTAGCCGACAGAATCAATTACTTGATTTTGCCTTCTTTGTAGATCACGTGCTTGCGTACAACCGGATCGAATTTTTTGATTTCGATTTTATCCGGGGTAGTACGTTTGTTCTTGTCGGTGGTGTAGAAATGGCCTGTACCAGCGCTCGACACCAAACGGATCAATTCACGCATGATTTTCTCCCTTAAATTTTGCCGTCGCGACGCAGTTCAGCGAGCACAACTTCAATGCCACGCTTGTCGATGATACGCATGCCTTTAGCAGATACGCGCAGACGAACAAAACGCTTCTCGCCTTCAACCCAGAAGCGGTGATGCTGCAGGTTTGGCAGGAAACGACGACGGGTTTTGTTGTTTGCGTGGGAAATGTTATTCCCAGTCACCGGACCCTTACCGGTAACTTGACATACTCTCGACATGCCTCAGCCCTCTAAAACCACATGCCCAACCCGGCATGGGTTGGCCGCTTAATCTCTCAGTCATTTGGCGCCAGGCGCCGCGTTTCTTTAAGGGTCTTACCGGCTACACCTACAGTGAAGGAACCGGGCCCCTAGAAAAGAGCGCTGCTTTATACCAGAAAGCCTTGGGCACAACAACAGGCAAAGCACTTTGACCCGAATGATCACGCCTCGCGCAGCGGTATGCTCAAGCACTGCGGGGGCACAGGCAAATCGACCGCTCGTCGCTCCATGACGATTGTTCTGCGCCAGTACATGGTCTAGGGTTAGTCCCTCACCAGACTGCGCCGGCAGATGGGGCCCTTTCTGAACAGGAAATAACGCCATGCGCCTAGCTGCACTCCCTTTTTTACTCGTTCCACTTTTGCTTCCCGCTGCTGCCCAGGCATCGAACCTTGTGGTCTGCACCGAAGCCAGCCCCGAGGGCTTCGACGTTGTACAGTACAACTCGCTGACCACCACCAACGCATCGGCCGATGTGCTGATGAACCGCCTTGTAGACTTCGATGCCAAGAGCGGCAAGCTGGTGCCGAGCCTGGCAGAAAGCTGGACCGTATCCAAAGACGGCCTGACTTACGACTTCAAGCTGCGCTCCGGAGTGAAATTCCACACCACCGACTATTTCAAGCCGACTCGCGAGCTGAGCGCGGATGACGTGCTGTTCAGCTTCCAGCGCATGCTCGACCCGCAGAACCCATGGCACAAGATCGCCCAGAGCGGCTTCCCGCATGCGCAGTCCATGCAGTTGCCCGCGTTGATCAAGAGCATCGAAGCGCCTGATGCACACACCGTGCGCTTCACGCTCAACCATGCGGACTCGACCTTCCTGGCCACGCTGAGCATGGGTTTCGCCTCCATCTATTCAGCCGAATATACCGCGCAGTTGCTGAAAGCGGGCACGCCGGAGAAACTCAACAGCCAGCCGATCGGCACCGGGCCGTTCGTGTTCAAGCGCTTCCAGAAAGATGCCGCGGTGCGCTATGAGGCGTTCGACGATTACTTCGCCGGCAAGTCTGATATCGACACACTGGTGTATGCCATCACCCCGGACGCCAATGTGCGCCTGCAGAAAATCCGTCAGGATGAGTGCCAGATAGCGCTCTCGCCCAAGCCCCTGGATATACAGGCAGCCAGCGAGGACAAATCGCTCAAGGTCGAGAAGACTGAAGCGTTCATGACCGCATTTGTCGCGATCAACAGCCAGCACCCGCCGTTCGACAAGCCGGAAGTTCGCCAGGCCATCAACCTGGCGTTCGACAAGGACAATTACCTGAAAGCCGTGTTCGAAGGCACCGCTGAAAAGGCCGATGGTCCTTACCCGCCCAACACTTGGAGTTACGCCAAGGACCTGCCCGGCTATCAGCACGATGTTGCCAAGGCCAAGGCGCTGCTGGCCAAGGCCGGTGTAAAAGAGGGCTTGAAGACCACCATCTGGACGCGACCATCCGGGAGCCTGCTGAACCCGAACCCCAGCCTGGGCGCTCAATTGCTGCAGGCTGACTTGAAACAGATCGGCATCAATGCCGAGATCAAGATCATTGAATGGGGCGAGCTGATTCGCCGCGCCAAGGCGGGCGAGCATGACCTGCTGTTCATGGGCTGGGCGGGTGACAATGGCGACCCGGATAACTTCCTGACCCCGCAGTTCTCGTGTGCGGCTGTGCAGTCGGGCACCAACTTCGCCCGCTATTGCGACAAGACACTGGACAAGCTGATCGCAGACGGCAAATCAGTCAGTGATCAGACCGAACGCAGCAAGCTGTATCACCAGGCTCAGCAACAGATTCAACAGCAGGCACTGTGGCTCCCCCTCGCCCACCCGACGGCTGCAGCCCTGGTACGCAAGGACGTCACTAGCTATCAGGTCAGCCCGTTCGGCAGGCAGGATTTCTACAAGGTGCAGGTCAAGTAAGTCGCCAGACTGACCTTGGCTTCTGTGTGTGACGTCGTGCCAATGCCTGCATTGGCACGACCCACCTCAAGACCGGGAAGAGCTCGCTACATCAATCCGCGCTCCACCATCGACAGTGGCTCGCCGTCCCCAACGATCACGTGGTCAAGCACATGAACATCCACCAGCATCAGTGCTTCCTTGAGGCGCTTGGTCAGGTCGATGTCGGAACGGCTGGGCGTGGTGATACCGGAGGGATGGTTGTGGCATAGGATCAGGCTCGCGGCGTTGTGCGCCATCGCTCGCTTAACCACTTGGCGCGGGTGCACGTAGGACGCATTGATCGTCCCGCGAAACAATATCTCGAAGGTCATGACCCGGTGTTTGTTATCGAGAAACAGACAGCCGAAGACTTCGTGCGGCTCATGCCGCAGCAAGGCCTTGAGATACCCGCGAACCTGGGTGGGGTTTTCCAGCGCTGACTCACGGCGCAAGGACTCGGCCATGTGCCGACGCGCCATTTCCATGACTGCCTGCAACTGAGCGAACTTGGCGGGCCCGAGCCCCAGTTGCGAGGTGAATACCGACAGATCCGCATCCAGTAACGGTCTGAGCCCGTCAAATTGCTTCAGCAGATGACGCGCGAGGTCTACAGCGCTTTTTCCGGCCACGCCGGTGCGTAAAAAGATAGCCAGCAACTCGGCGTCGGAAAGGCTCGCCGCCCCCAACTCCAACAAGCGTTCCCGGGGGCGTTCAGCCGCGGGCCAACTGCGAATACTCATAGCACCTCCATGTGATTGGGCACCGCTGTTCCGGTGCGGTCGCTGTGCTATCTTAGCCCATCTTTTTTGCACGACGATCTGGCCTGGGGAGGCGTCATGGCCGTCGTGTGTTCACTCGACCAAAAAGGCAGGTCTATGCAGCGGCTGTATCGAAAACGCATCGTTCTTGGCGTCGGCGGCGGCATCGCGGCCTACAAGAGCGCTGAGCTGGTCCGCCGCCTGCGCGATCAGGGCGCTGAAGTGCGTGTGGTCATGACCCGGGGCGGCGCAGAGTTCATCACCCCGCTGACCATGCAGGCCCTGTCCGGGCACCCTGTGCACCTGGACCTTCTCGACCCGGCCGCCGAGGCCGCGATGGGCCATATCGAACTGGCCAAATGGGCCGACCTGATCCTCATCGCACCGGCCACCGCCGACCTCATCGCGCGCCTGGCGCAAGGCATCGCCAACGACCTGCTGACCACCATCGTGCTGGCCACCGACGCGACTGTCGCCATCGCCCCGGCGATGAACCAGGCGATGTGGCGTGACGCCTCGGTGCAGGCCAATACCCGTCTGCTCGAAGAACGCGATTTTCGCGTGTTCGGGCCGGCGTCCGGCAGTCAGGCGTGTGGCGATGTCGGCTTCGGTCGCATGCTGGAGGCCGACGACCTGGCCCAGTGCGCGGCCGACTGCTTCCAGCGCCTGACCCTGACCGGCAAGCATGTGCTGATCACCGCAGGCCCGACCCAGGAAAACATCGACCCGGTGCGCTACATCACCAACCACAGCTCGGGAAAAATGGGCTTTGCCCTGGCCGAAGCGGCGGTGGAAGCCGGCGCTCGCGTCACGCTGATCACCGGGCCGGTCAACCTGCCTACGCCTGATCGCGTCTCGCGCATCGACGTGGTCAGCGCCCGCGACATGCTGGCAGCGTGCGAGGCGGCCATCCCCTGCGACCTGTTCATCGCCTCGGCAGCCGTGGCCGACTACCGCCCGGAAGTCGTTGCCCCGCACAAATTGAAGAAAGATCCTTCAAACGGTGACGGCTTGCTGCTGCAGATGGTGCGCAATCCGGATATTCTGGCGACCATCGCAACCCGCCCGGATCGCCCCTTCAGTGTCGGCTTTGCCGCCGAGACCGAACACCTGCTCGACTACGCTGCCCGCAAGCTCAAGGACAAGAACCTCGACCTGATTGTCGCCAACGATGTCGCTAACCCGAGCATCGGCTTCAACAGCGAGGAAAACGCCTGCAGCGTGATTGACCGAGCGTTGCACGCAACGCTTTTCGCCCAGACCAGCAAGGCCAAGATCGCTCGCCAGCTGGTCACTTTTATCGCCGACCGCATGAATCAGGTTTAACTACGAATGCACGCTCTACAAGCCAAGATCCTCGACCCTCGCATTGGCAACGAATTCCCGCTGCCGGCCTACGCTACTGTCGGCTCGGCTGGCCTGGACCTGCGCGCCATGCTCAAGGAGGACACGCTCCTCGAGCCCGGCCAGACCCTGCTGATCCCTACCGGCCTGTCGATTTACATTGGCGATCCGGGCCTTGCCGCGCTGATCCTGCCGCGCTCCGGCCTGGGCCATAAACACGGCATCGTGCTGGGCAATCTGGTGGGCCTGATCGACTCCGATTATCAAGGCGAACTGATGGTCTCCTGCTGGAACCGCGGCCAGACGGCTTTCAACATTGCCGTCGGCGAGCGCATCGCCCAATTGGTCCTGGTGCCGGTCGTACAGGCGCATTTCGAGCTGGTTGAAACGTTCGACGAAAGTCAGCGTGGCGCTGGCGGCTTCGGTCATTCCGGCAGCCATTGATCGCCATTCGGCACATAATCCGGGTTCGGGACAAGGCTCAGGGAGAGGTCGGTGAAAGGTAGTCAGCACAGCGCTTCACAGCACGTCGTACCCGCCGATAACTCGCCTCCGGCTGCGAGCCTCAAAGGCCTCGCGCCCGGCCTGGTGCCTGCCGCCATCGGCCTGCTCATCGCTGCGGCACTGGTCTGGACGGCTCTGGCCACCGGCCCGCAGCAACAGGACCAGCTGGTTCAGGCCTGGGGCGGCAGTCAGGCGGCAGCGGCGGGTGTAGCGCTGCGTCAGATCAACGCGGACACTCAATCGGCCGCCTCCGGTGCAGCGCTTGTGCAGGCGCTGCAGAGCAATGATGCCGCTGCCCTGCTGGCCGCTCAGGATCGATTCACCCGCTGGGACGGCCTCATAGGCGCTCGGCTTTACCCCAAGGGGCTGGCCGATGTGGACACGCAAGGCGCACTGCCCGTCAGCTTCGCCACCCTGGACATGCTCAACAAGGCCGCACAAGGTGAGGCCGTTGCCCCGGAGGCGCGCAAGGTCGGTGAGCGCTGGTTGATCTACAGCGCCGCGCCGGTGCGTGCCGCTGCCAGTCAGCCTGTGGTGGGTACGTTGCTGTTGGCCTTTGATCTGCAGCGTTTGCTCAATGCCTTACCGGCGCTGCCTGCCGATGCCGGGCAAGTGGTGCTCAGCCAGCAGTTCGGCAGCGGACCTGCTCAGGTTTTCCTGCAGCGCGGTCAGGCCGATGAAGGCAAAGCCCAGGCCTTCGATACCGGTTATCCCGGCTGGAAACTCGAATTCACGCCCGGTCCCGGCCTGAAAACCTCTCCGTCCGCGGTGCTTATGCTGCTGGCACTGATTATCGCTGCAACAGGCGTGCTGCTTGGCTTGCACCGTAATGAGCGGGCCCTGCAGAAGCGTATTTGCGCCGACGCACGGCAACTGGATCAGCTGCTCCAAGAACTCTCACGCGGAAAAGCCGTCAAACCCTTCGGTTTGAGCCTCCCGGCCCTTAGTGGCCTGGCTCAGGCCCTTGCTCGTGTCTCGCTTCGTAGTCAGCCTCAGGCAGCGCCTGCCTTGGCTGCAGGCGAGCAGCGCGATGCAGATATTGCCAAAGGCAGTGCTTCGTCCATCGTGGCTGCATCACGCACCGACTGGACCGATCCGCTGTTTCAAGATACCGATATCCTTGATATCGACCTTCTCGACGAAAACCAGGACTTCCTGAGATCGGAGCATAACCTCGCTATGAACAGCCCAGCATCCGTGGCACCCAACCTTCCCGAGACTATTTTCCGTGCCTACGACATTCGTGGCGTGGTCGGGGACACCCTCAACGCTGAAACGGCTTACTGGATCGGCCGCGCCATTGGCTCCGAAAGCCTGGCGCAGAACGAACCCAACGTCAGCGTTGGCCGCGATGGTCGCCTTTCCGGTCCTGAACTGGTACAGCAACTGATTCAAGGCTTGCACGACAGCGGCTGCCACGTCAGCGATGTGGGCCTGGTGCCAACGCCTGCGCTGTATTACGCAGCCAACGTGCTGGCCGGCAAAACCGGCGTCATGCTGACCGGCAGCCATAACCCGAAGGACTACAACGGCTTCAAGATCGTCATCGCTGGCGACACCCTCGCCAACGAGCAGATCCAGGCGCTGCACGAGCGCATCAAGACCAACAACCTGACGTCGCAGAAAG
Organism: Pseudomonas sp. PvP100; assembly: GCF_017833055.1. Classification (NCBI taxonomy): domain Bacteria; kingdom Pseudomonadati; phylum Pseudomonadota; class Gammaproteobacteria; order Pseudomonadales; family Pseudomonadaceae; genus Pseudomonas; species Pseudomonas sp. PvP100. The sequence goes on along the minus strand of NZ_JAFIBO010000001.1, from coordinate 4,785,356 downwards.
GCAGCATCACCCAGGTCGACATCCTTGAGCGCTACTTCCAGCAGATCAAGAATGACATCGTCATGGCGCGCAAGCTGAAGGTCGTGGTCGACTGCGGCAACGGCGCGGCAGGCGTGATCGCTCCGCAACTTATCGAAGCGCTGGGCTGCGAAGTGATTTCGCTGTTCGCGGAAGTCGACGGCAACTTTCCTAACCACCACCCGGATCCGGGCAAACTGGAAAACCTGCAGGACCTTATCGCCAAGGTCAAGGAAACCGGTGCCGACCTGGGCCTGGCTTTCGACGGTGACGGCGACCGTGTCGGTGTCGTGACCAACGCAGGCAACGTGGTGTACCCGGACCGCCTGTTGATGCTGTTCGCGCTGGACGTGCTCAAGCGCAATCCGGGTGCCGACATCATTTTCGACGTCAAATGCACACGCCGCCTGACTCCGCTGATCAGCGAACATGGCGGTCGTCCGGTGATGTGGAAAACCGGTCACTCGCTGATCAAGAAAGAAATGAAGAAAAGCGGTGCGCTGCTGGCAGGCGAAATGAGCGGCCACATCTTCTTCAAGGAACGCTGGTTCGGTTTCGACGACGGTATCTACAGCGCAGCACGCCTGCTGGAGATCCTCAGCCAGGAGTCGGCCAACGCCGAAGACCTGTTCGAAACCTTCCCGAACGATATTTCGACGCCTGAAATCAACATCAAGGTGACGGATGTCACCAAGTTCAGCATCATCGAGGCCCTTGAGACGGATGCACAGTGGGGCGACGCCAAACTGACCACCATCGACGGTGTCCGTGTGGATTATCCGAAGGGCTGGGGTCTGGTTCGCGCTTCCAATACCACGCCGGTACTGGTGCTACGCTTCGAAGCCGAGACCGAGGCCGAATTGCAGCGTATCAAGGACGTGTTCCACGCAGAATTGAAGAAAGTTGCGCCGGACCTCGACCTGCCATTTTGATTGTTTTTCCTTTTGACTGGAGCCCTGAATGACCCTCGAACGCGATGCCGCCTCTAATGTAGCCAAGGTCCTTTCCGAAGCGCTGCCTTACATTCGCCGCTTTGTCGGCAAGACGCTGGTTATCAAGTACGGCGGCAACGCCATGGAGAGCGAAGAGCTGAAAACCGGCTTTGCGCGCGACATCGTGTTGATGAAAGCAGTGGGCATCAACCCGGTGGTGGTTCACGGCGGCGGGCCGCAGATCGGTGATCTGCTCAAGCGCCTGTCCATCGAAAGCCACTTCATCGACGGCATGCGTGTTACCGATGCGCAAACCATGGATGTCGTGGAGATGGTACTGGGCGGCCAGGTCAACAAGGACATCGTCAACCTGATCAACCGTCATGGCGGCAGCGCGATCGGCCTGACCGGCAAGGACGCTGAGCTGATTCGTGCGAAGAAGCTCACCGTCACGCGCCAGACGCCGGAAATGACCAAGCCCGAAATCATCGACATCGGTCAGGTCGGTGAAGTGGTCGGGGTCAATATCGGGCTGCTCAACATGCTGGTCAAAGGGGATTTCATTCCGGTCATCGCACCTATCGGTGTGGGCCCGGACGGCGAGTCGTACAACATCAACGCCGACCTGGTCGCAGGCAAGGTTGCCGAAGCCCTCAAGGCCGAGAAGCTGATTCTGCTGACCAACATCGCCGGCCTGATGAACAAGCAGGGCGAAGTGCTTACCGGCCTGACCACCGAGCAGGTCGACGGCCTGATCGCCGATGGCACCATCTACGGCGGCATGCTGCCGAAGATTCGTTGCGCGCTGGAGGCGGTTCAGGGCGGGGTCAACAGCTCGCACATCATCGACGGTCGAGTGCCCAACGCGGTCTTGCTGGAGATCTTCACCGACAGCGGTGTAGGTACCCAGATCACCAACCGCAAGCGGCACTGATGCAGACGTAACACCCAAAGGCCCCGTGAGTTGACACTCACGGGGCCTTTTTTATTGGCTGATGCTCGAGAACACTATCGTGTTCATGCTCCGCGCGCAGCGTCATATACAAGTCTGCTCTTGATTCTGGCCGCAGGCTGTGGGAGCGAGCTTGCTCGCGAAGAGGCCGGTAAAGCCCCTGAAAATGGAGCGTCTGGACCATCGTATTCGTGAGCATTGCGGATCGCCGCCCGGTCACTCCCACGCACTTCGGGCAGAAGCCGGAAAGTCACGTTTCACGGGCTCTTCAAGACTTATGTATAACGTTGAGTGCTCCGTGTGGGTATGCCGTTCTGGACGCTCTGCGTCCTGTCCTGAATATGTGGCGCAACGCAGATTTGTGACGCAGAGCGTCACGACAGGCATTCCCTGGCTGGAGCGTGCGGAACGATAGGTGTCTGGCGGCGGCTCCTTTCGCGAACAAGTTCGCTCCTACGGCCTTCGGCCAGAATCAAAAACAGACCCGGGCATGACGATAGTGTCCGACCATGCTCCGTGTGGGTATGCATTTCCGGACGCTCTGCGTCCGGTTACTGAGTCAGCCGCTGGACGCGGGCGCGATCGACGGCGAAATCTGCTTCGGCCTTTACCCGTGCGGCCTGATACCCGGCGATATCGGCTTGCAGTTTCTGCTGCTGATCGCGCAGGTCGTTCAGTTGATCGACAAGCGCCTGCTGAACCGGACGCCCTGCGCGCTCAAGGTCGGCGGCCTGGCCTTGCAGACTGCGCTGCTGCGCCGCCAGCCCCTGAATGTTGCCCTGGGCAACGCCAACCAGCGCGTCCAGCTCGGCCAGTTTGCGGGCCTTCATGCGGTCCACTTCAGCGACGCTGCTGTACAGGCTCAGCAGCTTTGCATCGGCGGCGGCCTGACGTTTGTCCGCATCGGACTGGCGAATCTGCTCAGCCGTAGGCGCAGGTGGTACGACCTGAACCACCCGGCCACGGCTGTTGAGTACTTCATAGCCTTTGGCAACGTAGTCGGGCGGCACACCTTGCGTATCGATCACCGTCACCCCGCGGCTGTCGACGTAGCGATAAAGCCGTGGCTCAGGTGCGTCGGCCGCTTGGGCGAGCATGGGCGCAAGCATGACGACAGCCAGCAAGGCCCGAAAAACGCTCAGCGCGTCTGAAACCGATCCCCAAGACCTGCCGCCGACCGCCATAGGCACGTCCTCAGATTCCGAATTGCGCGCGATAGGCTTCGACGGCAGGCAGATGCTGCTTGAGCTGCGGATCGTCGGCCAGGAACTCGAGTACCTGATTCAGCGACACGATACTCACCACCGGAATCCCGAAGTCACGCTCGACTTCCTGAATCGCCGACAGCTCGCCATTGCCCCGCTCCTGACGATTGAGCGCGATCAGCACGCCCGCAGCTGTCGCGTTCTGGTCCTTAATGATCTGCATGACCTCACGGATCGCAGTGCCCGCAGTGATCACGTCGTCGATGATCAGCACATTACCCGCCAGCGGGGAGCCCACCAGACTGCCGCCCTCGCCGTGCGCCTTGGCTTCCTTGCGGTTGAAACACCACGGCAGATCACGGTCATGATGCTCGGCCAACGCCACAGCAGTGGCCGACGCGAGCGGAATGCCCTTGTAGGCCGGACCGAACAGAACGTCGAAGGCAATACCGCTTTCAACCACGGCTGCTGCGTAGAAACGCCCCAGTTGTGCCAGTGCGGAACCGGTGTTGAACAGCCCGGCATTGAAGAAGTACGGGCTGGTGCGCCCGGACTTTAGAGTGAACTCACCGAAGCGCAGAACACCGCGATCGATGGCAAAACGAATGAAATCGCGTTGATACGCTTGCATGAAAAAAGCTCCGAATACCACGGATTTAGCTAATTAGGTAGAGCTCGGGTATCATACACGCACGTGATTTTTGGGGCCATTTATGCGGATCATCAGTGTGAACGTAAATGGCATTCAGGCTGCGGTCGAGCGTGGTTTGCTCAGCTGGCTGCAAGCTCAGAATGCCGACGTCATCTGCTTACAGGACACCCGCGCCTCCACCTTTGAACTGGACGATCCAGCCTTTCAGCTGGATGGTTACTTCCTCTATGCCTGCGAAGCCGAGGTTCCCGCTCAGGGTGGTGTGGCGCTGTATTCGCGGTTGCAGCCGAAGGCGGTAATCAGCGGCCTCGGCTTCGAGACAGCCGACCGCTACGGGCGCTACCTGCAAGCAGATTTCGACAAGGTCAGTATCGCTACCCTGCTCTTTCCGTCGGGGATGAATGGCGATGAAGACCTGAATCAGAAATTCAAGCTCATGGACGATTTCGGCAAGTACATGGACAAGCAGCGCCGCAAGCGTCGCGAATACATCTACTGCGGATCGCTCTATGTGGCGCAGCAGAAGCTCGATATCAAAAACTGGCGCGACAGCCAGCAGTCACCCGGCTTCCTCGCGCCCGAGCGCGCCTGGATGGACGAGATCGTCGGCACCATGGGCTATGTCGATGCCCTGCGCGAAGTCAGCCGTGAAGGTGACCAGTACAGCTGGTGGCCGGACAACGAGCAGGCCGAGATGCTGAATCTGGGTTGGCGCTTCGATTATCAGATCCTGACCCCAGGCCTGCGCCGCTTCGTGCGCAGCGCCCGTCTGCCACGCCAGCCGCGCTTCTCGCAGCACGCGCCGTTGATCGTGGATTACGACTGGACCCTGACTATCTGATAGCCAAGCAAGGCAGCGAACACGAAAAAGCCGACTTGAAGTCGGCTTTTTGCGTTGCCTGAAGTGATGCTACTTGATCAGGCGCAAGGTGAACGGATAGCGATAATCGACGCCGTCATTGGCTTTTATCCCGGCAATGATCGCCAGCACTGCGGCACCGATCCCCACCAGCGTCAGTAACGCAAAGCCGATGATGAGCAGCACCAGCAGCATGCTGACGGTGGCCGCAATGGCGACCGTGATCTGAAAATTCAGCGCTTCCTTGCCTTGCGCGTCGATAAACGGATCGGAATCTTTCTTCAACTGCCAGATAATCAGCGGGCCCAGCAGATTGCCAAACGGAAACATGAGTCCGGCAAACGCCGACAAGTGACAGAACATCGCCCACTGGCGAGCGCTTTGCGGCGGTTTGCTGAACGGTTGCAAGCTGTCACTCATTATCGGACCCCTTCTGGATATCAGTCGGCCAACGCGGCGCGCTGCAATTCAAACAACTCGGTCATACCCTTCTGCGCCAGCGCGAGCATCGCGTTTAGCTCTTCAGGCTGGAATGGCGCGCCTTCGGCAGTGCCCTGAACTTCAATGAAACCGCCTGCACTGGTCATGACCACGTTCAGGTCGGTTTCGGCAGCCGAGTCTTCGAGGTAGTCCAGGTCGAGCACCGGCTCACCCTGATACATGCCGACCGAAACGGCCGCGATCATCTGCTTGAGCGGGTCGCCGCCTTTCAGGCCGCCGCGCTTCTTGATCACCTTCAGCGCATCTGCCAGAGCAACCATCGCACCGGTAATAGAAGCCGTACGAGTGCCACCGTCAGCCTGAATAACATCGCAATCGACGTACAAGGTGACGTCGCCCAGCTTGGACATGTCCAGCGCAGCGCGCAGCGAACGACCGATCAGGCGCTGGATTTCGAGTGTACGACCACCCTGCTTGCCGCGGCTGGCTTCGCGCTGATTACGCTCGCCGGTAGCGCGTGGCAGCATGCCGTATTCGGCGGTCAGCCAACCCTGGCCCTGCCCTTTGAGAAAGCGTGGTACGCCGTTTTCGACGCTGACGGTGCAAATCACCTTGGTATCACCAAACTCGACCAGTACAGAACCCTCGGCGTGTTTGGTGTAGTTGCGGGTGATGCGGATCGAGCGGAGCTGATCGGCGGCGCGACCACTTGGACGTTTCATCTGGGATACCTGTACTGAGACGGAAAACTGCTGGGCATTATAGAGGCCACAGCTGCCGCTGGGCATCTCTAAAAGCCGCCAATGCCGATCCAGCGCAAACAGAAGGCCCTGAATCAAGGCTTTCGACGCGCAGATGTCGGTCAAAACAACGCCTTGCGTCACTTGTCACACTGTCGGATTGGGAGCCTGCGCTGCACTGCGCTACAATCCTGCGCCTCTACAGCCAGCCGGCTTTCACGACGCCCATGACCGCCACTTCTGCGCGTTCATGAACCGAACCACGCTTTGAAAGCGAACCAAGAGGTATTTCCCATGGTGCACAGCATGACTGCCTTTGCCCGAGTAGAGCGGGCCGGTGCCCAGGGCACACTGAGCTGGGAACTGCGCTCGGTCAACCACCGCTATCTTGAGCCACACCTGCGCCTGCCGGAGTCGTTCCGCGATCTGGAAGGCGCGATTCGCGAAGCGCTGCGTCAGGGCCTGTCGCGCGGCAAGGTCGAGTGCACATTGCGCTTTGTCGAGGAAACCGCCGGCAAGCCGCTGCAGGTGGACCTTGAACGCGCAGGCCAATTGATCGCCGCAGCCGAGTCGGTTGCCGGCTTGATCAAACAGCCTGCCGCCTTGAACCCGCTTGAGGTGCTGGCATGGCCGGGCGTGCTGGTCGCCGATGCCAACGATCCGCAGGTGTTGAACACCGAGGCCCTGAAACTGTTCAATGATGCGCTGACCGAATTGAAAAGCGGGCGCGGGCGCGAAGGCGCAGATCTGGCGCGGCTGCTCGACGAGCGTCTGTCCTCCATCGTCGAAGAAGTCGCCACCTTGCGCACGCTGGTGCCACAGATGCTCGCAACCCAGCGGCAGAAGGTGCTCGATCGCTTTGCCGACATGAAAGCCGAACTCGACCCTCAGCGTCTGGAACAGGAAATGGTTCTGCTGGCACAGAAAAGCGATGTCGCCGAAGAACTGGACCGCCTCAGCACCCACGTCACTGAAGTGCGTCGCGTACTCAAGGCTGGCGGCCAGGCAGGACGCCGTCTTGATTTCCTGATGCAAGAGCTTAACCGCGAAGCGAATACACTGGGCTCCAAGGCCTTTGACCCACGCAGCACGCAGGCTGCCGTCAACCTTAAAGTGTTGATCGAGCAGATGCGTGAGCAAGTGCAGAATATTGAGTAAGGCTAAACCTGACATGACCCATATCACTGGCACCCTGTACATCATTTCCGCTCCGTCCGGCGCGGGCAAGACCAGTCTGGTCAAGGCGCTGATGGACGCTCAGCAAGAGCCTCAGCACGGCGCGCAGGCAAAGATTCGCGTCTCTGTCTCGCACACCACGCGCGCCATGCGCCCAGGCGAAGTGGACGGTGTGAACTACAACTTCGTCGATCGTGCCACGTTCCTGAGCATGATCGAGCACGGCGACTTTCTCGAGCAGGCCGAGGTCTTCGGCAACCTGTACGGCACGTCGCAGAGCCACCTGCAGCAGACGCTGGACGAAGGCCACGACCTGATTCTGGAAATCGACTGGCAGGGTGCGCGTCAGGTTCGTGCGCAGATGCCGCAGGCCCGCTCCATCTTCATTTTGCCGCCGACCCAGCAGGCCTTGCGCCAGCGCCTGACCAATCGCGGCCAGGACAGCGACGAGATCATCGAAGCGCGGATGCGTGAAGCGGTCAGCGAAATGAGCCACTACAACGAGTATGAGTACGTCGTGGTCAATGACGACTTTGCCGGCGCGCTGGAAGACCTCAAGGCGATTTTCCGCGCCAACCGCCTGACTCAACAGCACCAGCAAGAGCAATACAGCGAGCTTTTTCAGGAGTTGCTGGCTTGATCGAAACGTTTCCAGACATCAGGCAACAGGTTAAAAACATGCCGTTGGTGGCATGCCGCTTGATGACTGGTGCTGTCCGCTTGTAAACTACCGAGTCCGCTCGCCCATCCGGGCATCGCGCATCCGCATTTGCTACGAGGAATACCCATGGCCCGCGTAACCGTTGAAGACTGCCTAGAACACGTGGATAACCGCTTTGAGCTGGTCATGCTCTCTACCAAGCGTGCCCGTCAACTGGCAACCGGCGGCAAAGAACCAAAGCTGGCCTGGGAAAACGACAAGCCTACCGTTATGGCCCTGCGTGAAATCGCGGCTGGCGTAATGGATTACTCTGTAATCGCAGAAGCTGAAATCGTTGAAGATGAGCCATTGTTCGCAGCGTTCGAGGACGAGTCCAACGAGGCCGTCTAAGCCTATGCCAGGTCGACGTAGTACGGCGCAGGGTAAAAGCCATTGGCAAGGGGTAGCGCCTTGCCGAGCATAGACGCCCTCGCCGACAGACTGTCGGCCTACCTCGGCAAGGACCAGGTCAATCTGGTCCGCCGGGCGTATTTCTACGCCGAACAAGCCCACGATGGCCAACGCCGTCGCAGCGGTGAAGCCTACGTCACCCATCCTCTTGCGGTGGCGAACATTCTTGCCGACATGCACATGGACCATCAGAGCCTGATGGCTGCGATGCTGCATGACGTCATCGAAGACACCGGAATTGCCAAGGAAGCGCTCAGCGCCCAATTTGGCGAGACCGTCGCGGAACTGGTCGACGGGGTCAGCAAACTGACCCAGATGAATTTCGAGACCAAGGCCGAAGCCCAGGCGGAAAACTTCCAGAAAATGGCCATGGCCATGGCGCGCGACATTCGCGTCATTCTGGTCAAGCTCGCCGATCGCCTGCACAACATGCGCACGCTGGAAGTCCTGTCCGGCGAAAAGCGCCGGCGCATCGCCAAGGAAACCCTCGAAATCTATGCGCCCATCGCCAATCGGCTGGGCATGCACAGTGTGCGCATCGAATTCGAGGACCTGGGTTTCAAGGCGATGTACCCCATGCGCTCCTCGCGAATCAACCAGGCGGTCAAGCGCGCCAGGGGCAATCGCAAGGAACTGGTCAACAAGATCGAAGAGTCCCTGAGTCATTGCCTGGCCGTCGATGGCATCGAAGGCGACGTCAGTGGGCGGCAGAAACATCTGTATGGCATCTACAAGAAGATGCGCGGCAAGCGTCGCGCCTTCAACGAGATCATGGATGTCTACGCGTTCCGCATCATCGTCGACAAGGTCGACACCTGCTATCGCGTGCTCGGCGCTGTACATAATTTGTACAAGCCACTGCCCGGTCGCTTCAAGGATTACATCGCGATCCCCAAGGCCAACGGCTATCAGTCCCTGCATACCACCTTGTTCGGTATGCATGGCGTGCCTATCGAGATCCAGATTCGCACCCGCGAAATGGAAGAAATGGCCAACAACGGCATCGCGGCGCACTGGCTGTACAAGTCCAGCGACGACGAGCAGCCCAAGGGCACTCATGCTCGAGCCCGACAGTGGGTCAAGGGCGTGCTGGAAATGCAGCAGCGCGCTGGCAACTCCCTGGAATTCATCGAAAGCGTCAAGATCGACCTGTTCCCGGACGAGGTTTACGTTTTCACGCCCAAAGGCCGAATCATGGAGCTGCCCAAAGGCTCCACAGCGGTGGATTTCGCCTACGCGGTACACACCGATGTCGGCAACAGCTGCATTGCCTGCCGGATCAACCGCCGACTGGCGCCGCTTTCCGAACCGCTGCAAAGTGGCTCGACCGTCGAGATTGTCAGCGCCCCCGGCGCACGTCCGAATCCGGCCTGGCTGAACTTCGTCGTCACCGGCAAGGCGCGCACCCACATTCGTCACGCGCTCAAGCTGCAACGCCGCTCCGAGTCGATCAATCTGGGCGAGCGCCTGCTGAACAAGGTGCTCAACGGCTTTGAATGCAACCTCGACAAGATCGGTCAGGAGCGCATTCAACTGGTGCTCAACGAATATCGGGTCGAAGTGCTGGAAGACCTGCTCGAAGACATCGGCCTGGGTAATCGCATGGCTTATGTCGTTGCCCGCCGCCTGCTGGGCGAAGGCGATCAGTTGCCAAGCCCTGAAGGCCCGCTGGCGATTCGTGGCACCGAAGGTCTGGTGCTCAGCTACGCCAAATGCTGTACACCAATCCCGGGCGACCCGATTGTCGGCCACCTGTCTGCAGGCAAGGGCATGGTTGTGCACCTGGACAACTGCCGCAACATCAGCGAAATCCGCCACAACCCGGAAAAATGCATCCAGCTGTCCTGGGCCAAGGACGTGACGGGCGAATTCAACGTCGAGCTGCGTGTCGAACTCGAGCATCAGCGCGGCCTGATCGCGCTGTTAGCCAGCAGCGTCAACGCGGCGGACGGCAATATCGAAAAAATCAGCATGGACGAACGCGATGGTCGCATCAGCGTGGTCCAACTGGTGGTCAGCGTGCACGATCGCGTGCACCTGGCTCGTGTGATCAAGAAACTGCGCGCCCTGACCGGTGTCACACGCATCACCCGGATGCGCGCGTAGGCCATCCCATTATCAGGAGTTCTCATGACCAAGACTGTCATCACCAGCGATAAAGCCCCTGCGGCCATCGGCCCTTACTCACAGGCCATCAAAGCTGGCAATACCGTCTACATGTCCGGACAGATCCCGTTGGACCCGAGCACCATGGAACTGGTCGAGGGCATCGAAGCCCAGATCACTCAGGTTTTCGAAAACCTCAAGTCGGTTGCCGAAGCAGCGGGCGGATCTTTCAAGGACATCGTCAAACTGAACATCTTTCTGACCGATCTGGGCCACTTCGCCAAGGTCAACGAGCTGATGAGCGCCTACTTCACTCAGCCTTATCCGGCTCGCGCAGCTATCGGCGTTGCGGCTTTGCCGCGTGGCGCCCAGGTTGAAATGGACGCGATTCTCGTCATCGAATAAATCCCCGACGGAGCGTGCCTTGCGCTCCGTTCTCCCTGAAGGAAGGAATCCGTTATGCGCTCCGCGCTCGCCATCTCGCTGCTCGCCGTCATTCTAGGCGGCTGCGCCAGCCACGCCGACCGCAATCCGGACGGCACGTGGATCAACCAGACCGCCATCGACGCCGCCGTCAAGCAAGGCAACTTGCGTCAGGCCCTGCTCGCCAATGGTCCCAACCTGGAGTGGAAAATCAACTCCAAGGCCAACCAGGCCATTTACTCCAATGGCTTCGAGCTGGGCGAAGGCAAGATTGTCAGCGCTGCCGAAGGCAAGCTGCACGTCGACTTCTATGGCAACTTCTTCGAAGACCTGAGCGTCAAGGGTGACGAACTGGTCCAGGCGGCCAGCGAGTCAGGCCCTGAACAGCACTTCCAGAAGCCCGAAGATCCGGCCCCGGACGGCGCTCAGCCAGGCAGCAGCTTCGAGAAAGCCCTGTATGGCGCCTACATGGGCGGCAAGTGGACGGTCGTCGAGGGCGATGGTCAGGGCAGCACTGTGCAATTCATGCCTGATGGCAGTGTGCAGGGGCTTCCGGAAAACGATCGTTACGCGCTCTGCCTGGCAGGTGATTGTGCCGCCATGAGCGGCGAATACGACAGCATGTGGCTGGAGAAAGCCGAGAAAGGCAACCCGTGGATTTTCGCCCGCAAAGGCAAGCAGCTGGAGATATTCCAGGCTGTGAACAACGCCGGCGCGGACCAGATGCCCGAGCTGCGTCCCGGCCCACGTCGCTGGTTGCTCGAACAGCAGTAAGCGATTCAGGCATCAGGAGCGCCCTTCACGGCGCTCCTGATCGACCAATGTTTTAGCCCAGCAAAGCCGCATAACCTGCTTTATAGTCAGGGTAAATCGGCGACCATCCTAATGCCCGCGCCCTGGCATTACTGCAACGCTTGCTGCCCACGCGCTGCACGCTGACCTCCTCCGACCATTCGGTCACCCCCAGATACTCACGGATCCACGCCACCACATCGGCCAGCGCGGCCGGATCGTCGTCGACGCCCAGGTAGCAACTCTCCAGCGCAACGCCGCGTTGATCCGCCAGCAGCACGTGCTCCAGCAGACCGGCCGCATCGTCGGCATGAATGCGATTGGCGTAGACCGGCGGATCGATCCTCACGCTGTGCCCCTGACGGACACGGTTCGACAAGTCACTGCGACCTGGGCCGTAAATACCGGTCAGTCTTACCGCCGTGGCCGGAAACCCGCTGTTCAGCGCGACCTGCTCGGCTTCCAGCATCACCGTGCCGGTGTAGTTGCCGGGCTCGGTGGCGGAGGTTTCATCCACCCACTCCCCGTTCTGCTGACCGTAAACACCGCTGCTTGAAACGAAGATCAAGCGCTTTGGCCGCTGCCCGGTCTGCTCGAGCCAACTCAACACATTACGCAGGCCCTCGACGTAAGCCATCCGGTAACCCGCTTCGTCACGCTGCGAGGGGGTCGCGCAATACACCACATAGTCCAGTGCCGCATCAGGCCACTGGGCAGGTTTGGGCTTATTGAACAGATCGCCCGCCACACCGTGAACACCGGCAGGAAGCTCGGAAACAGTGCGCCGCAGCCCATGCACGGTCCAGCCGTGAGGCAGCAGGCGGTTAGCGAGTCGCGAACCAATGTCGCCACAGCCGGCGATCAGAAGCGAAGGAGCAGTCATTCGGTATCTCCAGAAAAGGCGGTGTCAGTATCGTTAAAAACGCTCATCGACAGGCAAGCGTTCGGGCGAATATGTAAAAAAGATACTGTATTACTTTTGTTAACAAGAACGATTTGCAATAATGGCAGCCCATTCGTTCCCCGTGAGCGTCGACGGCACCACGCGACGCACTGGAACCATCCCCTTTTTTCCTCTCAGGTCCGGCCAGCATGAAACGCATTCAATCAATCGCTTCGCCTACCCAGATGCCTCGCCTGCCTCGTGCATGGCGCAGTATCGCAGCCCTTGTCTTGAGCCTGATGTTCGTCCCCATGGCACTCGCGGATCAATCGGCTCCGACCGCGGCCCCTGCGACCTCCACCGCACCTGCGGCAACGGCACCTGCCGCACCTGACGCAGCAGCCCCGGTGCAGGCCATGGAACCCGCCGCCGAAGACAACAGCCTGGGCATGGCGCATGACCTGTCGCCGTGGGGCATGTATCAGAACGCCGACGTGGTGGTCAAAGCGGTCATGATCGGTCTGGCCATCGCCTCGATCATTACGTGGACCATCTGGATCTCCAAGGGTTTCGAGCTGCTGGGCGCCAAGCGCCGGTTACGCGGCGAAATTGCCAACCTGAAAAAAGCCCGCTCCCTGTCTGAAGCGAGCGCCACCGCCAGCACGGAAGGCACCCTCGCCCACTTGTTGGTGCACGACGCCCTCGAAGAGATGCGCTTGTCGGCCAACAGCCGCGAGCGCGAAGGGATCAAGGAGCGTGTCAGCTTCCGCCTCGAGCGTCTGGTCGCCGCCTGTGGCCGCAACATGAGCATGGGCACCGGCGTGCTGGCGACCATCGGTTCGACTGCGCCGTTCGTAGGTCTGTTCGGTACGGTATGGGGCATCATGAACAGCTTCATCGGCATCGCCAAGACCCAGACCACCAACCTCGCCGTGGTCGCCCCCGGCATCGCCGAAGCCCTTCTGGCCACGGCGCTGGGCCTGGTCGCGGCGATCCCTGCGGTGGTGATCTACAACGTCTTCGCCCGCTCCATCGCCGGTTACAAGGCTCAGGTGTCCGATGCCTCGGCACACGTCCTGCTGCTGGTCAGCCGCGATCTGGATCATCTGCCAGAGCCGTCCGAGCGCAATCAACAACAACCGCACATGGTCAAGGTGGGCTAACACGTGGGCCTGCATCTTAACGAAGGCGGCGACGATCTCGCCGAGAACCATGAAATCAACGTGACGCCGTTCATCGACGTCATGCTGGTGCTGCTGATCATCTTCATGGTGGCTGCGCCGCTGGCGACCGTTGACATCAAGGTCGATCTGCCAGCGTCTACCGCCACACCGCAGCCCAGACCCGAGAAGCCGATCTTTCTCAGCGTGAAAACCGACAAGAGCCTGTACCTGGGCGAAGAGAAGGTTGCCCGCGAGCAGATCGGTCAGGTGCTGGACGCCCGCACCAAGGGCAAGAAAGACACCACGATCTTCTTCCAGGCCGACAAGGGCGTGGATTACGGCGATCTGATGGAGGTCATGAACACGCTTCGGGGTGCGGGTTACCTGAAGGTCGGTCTGGTGGGTCTTGAGACGGCTGGTAAGAAATGATCAGTACGCGCCAAAAACTGACGCGCTATAGCGGTAGTCTGTTGTTGGTGCTGGCCGTGCACGCCATCGCAATCATTGTTGCCGTTCGCTGGCCTGCCCCGCAGCCTGTCGAATTGCCACCGGCCGCCATGATGGTCGAACTTGCGCCAGTGCCCGAACCCGCTCCGCCACCACCGCCCAAGGTCGTTCAGCCGCCTCCACCGCCAGCCCCGGAGGAGCCGACACCGGTGCCGGAAGTCGTGCAGGCGCCGAAGCCGGAAATCGTGGTGCCCAAGAAGGTCGAGAAGCCCAAGCCCAAACCGCAGCCGCCAAAGCCGCAGAAGAAGCCTGAGCAGCCCAAGGAAAAGCCTGCCGACGAAAAGCCGGTCGATACACCGCCGACCACGGCGCAACCGGCAAAGCCGGTGGCTCCCAAGCCTGCTCCTGCACCTTCGCCACCCAGCAACGCATTGCCGAACTGGCAGGGTGATTTGCTCGGTCATCTGAGCAAGTACAAGAAGTACCCTGAGGATGCACGCCGTCGTGGCATGCAGGGTGTTGCTCGTTTGCGCTTCGTGGTGGATGCTGACGGCAACGTGCTGTCCTACTCGATTGCCAACAGTTCAGGCAGCTCGGCGCTGGATCGAGCGACCATGGAAATGATCCGTCGCGCTCAGCCATTGCCCAAGCCGCCTAAGGAAATCCTCAACAACGGCACCATTGAAATCCTCGCACCGTTCGTTTATTCGCTGGATAAACGCTGAATTGTACTTTTGTTACTCATAAGTACTTCTGATAACGTGCGTCTATCGATTGCACCCGCTATGCTGGGGTCGCAACTTCATGGACGCACGTTATGACTCTTACAGAATTGCGCTACATCGTTACGCTCGCCCAGGAGCAGCACTTTGGCCATGCGGCGGAACGCTGTCATGTCAGCCAGCCAACGCTGTCGGTGGGTGTCAAAAAACTCGAAGACGAACTCGGCGTGCTCATTTTCGAGCGCAGCAAGAGCGCTGTGCGCCTGACACCGGTCGGTGAAGGCATCGTTGCACAGGCGCAGAAAGTGCTTGAGCAGGCCCAGGGTATTCGCGAACTGGCCCAGGCCGGCAAGAACCAACTGACCGCCCCGCTGAAAGTCGGCGCGATCTACACCGTCGGTCCTTACCTGTTTCCTCACCTGATCCCGCAACTGCACCGGGTCGCCCCGCAGATGCCGTTGTACATCGAAGAAAACTTCACGCATGTGCTGCGCGACAAGCTGCGTAACGGTGAGCTGGATGCCGTCATCATTGCCTTGCCGTTCAACGAAGCCGACGTGCTGACCCTGCCGCTTTACGACGAACCGTTCTCTGTCCTGATGCCGGCCGACCATCCCTGGACTCAGAAAGAGACCATCGATGCCTCGGCGCTCAACGACAAGAGCCTGCTATTGCTGGGCGAAGGTCACTGCTTCCGTGATCAGGTCCTGGAAGCCTGCCCGACGCTGGGCAAAGGCAACGAAGGCGCCAAGCACACGACAGTAGAGTCCAGCTCGCTGGAAACCATTCGGCACATGGTCGCCTCCGGGTTGGGCATTTCGATCCTGCCGCTGTCGGCAGTCGACAGCCACCACTACGCGCCCGGCGTGATCGAAGTCCGCCCGCTGACGCCGCCCGTGCCTTTCCGCACGGTCGCCATCGCCTGGCGTGCAAGCTTCCCGAGACCCAAAGCCATCGAAATCCTCGCTGACTCTGCACGTCTGTGCTCGGTGGCACGTCCGAAAACAGTCGCTAGCTAGGCAGAACAGAAATGAGCGAGCTTTCCAGGGTCTCGGTCACGGCGCTCAAGGGTGTCGGTGAAGCGATGGCAGAAAAGCTGGCCAAGGTCGGCCTGGAAACCCTGCAGGATGTGCTGTTCCATCTGCCGCTGCGTTATCAGGACCGCACGCGCATCGTACCGATCGGTGCGTTGCGTCCTGGTCAGGATGCCGTCATCGAAGGCGTGGTCAGCGGTGCCGATGTGGTGATGGGCAAGCGCCGCAGCCTGCTGGTCCGGCTGGGCGATGGCACCGGCGTCGTCAGTCTGCGCTTCTACCATTTCAGCAACGCCCAGAAAGAAAGCATGAAGCGTGGCACGCACCTGCGTTGCTTCGGCGAAGCGCGTCCCGGAGCTTCAGGACTGGAAATCTATCACCCGGAATATCGGGCGATTACCGGTGATGAGCCCGCGCCCGTCGAACAGACCCTCACGCCGATCTACCCGACGACCGAAGGCCTGACCCAACAGCGTCTGCGCCAGCTGTGCCAGCAAAGCCTGGCCATGCTCGGCCCCAAAAGTCTGCCGGACTGGCTGCCTGAAGAGCTGGCCCGAGATTATCAGCTGGCCCCGCTGGATGATGCGATCCGTTACCTGCATCACCCGCCGGCCGATGCCGACGTGGAGGAGCTGGCCCTCGGGCATCACTGGGCGCAGCACCGACTGGCTTTCGAAGAACTGCTGACTCACCAGCTTTCCCAGCAACGCCTGCGTGAAAGCCTGCGTTCACAGCGCGCACCGGCATTGCCCGTTGCGAAAAAACTGCCGAAACAGTTTCTCGCCAACCTTGGCTTTGCCCCCACCGGCGCGCAGCAGCGTGTCGGCAAGGAAGTCGCCTATGACCTGAGTCAGCCTGAGCCGATGCTGCGGCTGATTCAGGGCGACGTAGGGTCGGGCAAGACCGTGGTTGCTGCGCTGGCTGCATTGCAGGCACTGGAAGCGGGTTATCAAGTGGCGCTGATGGCGCCCACCGAGATTCTCGCCGAGCAGCACTACATCAACTTCCAGCGCTGGCTCGAGCCCTTGGGCGTGGGTGTGGCATGGCTGGCGGGCAAGCTCAAAGGCAAGGCGCGCGTCGCGTCTCTGGAGCAGATCGCCGGCGGCACACCCATGGTGGTCGGCACCCATGCGCTGTTTCAGGACGAAGTGCAGTTCAAGAACCTGGCGCTGGTGATCATCGACGAGCAACACCGGTTCGGCGTGCAGCAACGCCTGGCGCTGCGCAAAAAGGGCGTTGGTGGCCTGATGTGCCCGCATCAATTGATCATGACCGCCACACCAATCCCGCGCACGCTGGCCATGAGTGCCTACGCCGACCTGGATACTTCGATCCTCGACGAACTGCCGCCGGGCAGGACGCCGGTCAATACCGTGCTGGTTGCCGACAGTCGCCGCCTTGAAGTCGTGGAGCGTGTGCGCGCCGCCTGCGCAGAAGGTCGCCAGGCCTACTGGGTGTGCACGCTGATCGAAGAATCCGAAGAGCTGACCTGCAAGGCCGCTGAAACCACGTACGAAGAATTGAGCAGCGCGTTGGGTGATGTGCGCGTCGGGCTGATTCACGGGCGCATGAAACCCGCAGAAAAAGCCGCGATCATGGCCGAGTTCAAGCAAGGTGCGCTGCAATTGCTGGTGGCAACGACGGTCATCGAAGTCGGTGTCGACGTGCCGAACTCCAGCCTGATGATCATCGAGAACCCCGAGCGCCTCGGCCTGGCGCAATTGCACCAGTTGCGCGGCCGCGTCGGGCGCGGCAGCGCGGTGAGTCATTGTGTGCTGCTCTACCATCCGCCGCTTTCACAAATCGGACGGCAGCGGCTGGGCATCATGCGCGAAACCAACGACGGTTTCGTCATCGCCGAAAAAGACCTCGAACTGCGCGGCCCTGGCGAAATGCTAGGTACCCGACAAACGGGCCTTCTGCAGTTCAAGGTCGCCGACCTGATGCGCGACGCAGACCTGCTACCGGCCGTACGCGACGCGGCTCAGGCGCTGTTGGAGCGCTGGCCGCAACACGTCAGCCCGCTGCTCGACAGGTGGCTGCGTCATGGCCAGCAGTATGGTCAGGTGTGATGCAGACTATGCTTTGCAAACCGCGTGCGACCCAAATCGAATAACGTGGTTATACTTCAAAAAATGTAGGAATTTGGACATAGCTCATGACAGAAGTCGCCCACGTCAATGATCCGCACCATGCGCCGTCGGTAATCCGGCAGTTGCTTGAAAAATTGGCTATCAACTATAACGAAGTCGTGGACGAAAAAAACCTCCCTCCAGCGCGCAAGGTGCAGGCTGTGCTGGTCGAGGACGCTGTCGGTGCATTGCTTATCCTGTTCCCGCAAAGCCAGTTGCTCGACCTCTCTCGCATCACCGAGCTGACCGGTCGCAAACTGACCGCCGTACCGCACGAGCGGCTGGCGCGCATGCTCACCAAGCACAACCTGCGCGTACTGCCAGGTCTCCCGGCGCTGACCAGCTCACCGTGCCTTTACGACGAGCGCCTGCTTCAGGAGCCAACCCTGTTGGTGGGTTCGGGCGAGCCTGGTGTCCTGCTGGAAATCAGCAGCGACGACTTCAAGGGCATGCTGAGCAAGGCCAGCGCCGCGCACTTTGGTCAACCGGTGGCGACGATCCGGCCGAACCTCGACCGCCCTGACGACGATCCTGCAGAAATCACCCAGGCCATGCATGCCTTTACAGCGCGCCGCATCCAGCAGCGTCTGGAGGCGACCCTGGAGATTCCGCCGCTGGCTGGCACTGCGCAAAAAATCATCAAACTGCGGGTCGACCCCGATGCGACCATCGACGACATCACCGGCGTCGTCGAAACCGATCCAGCGCTGGCCGCTCAGGTCGTCAGCTGGGCCGCTTCGCCGTATTACGCGTCGACCGGCAAGATTCGTTCGGTCGAAGACGCAATCGTCCGCGTACTGGGCTTCGATCTGGTGATCAATCTGGCACTGGGCCTCGCACTGGGCAAAACCCTGAGCCTGCCCAAGGATCAGCCACAACAGACCACGCCGTACTGGCAGCAATCGATCTACACCGCTGCCGTCATCGAAGGCCTTACCCGCGCCATTCCACGCGCCAGCCGGCCGGAGGGTGGTCTGAGCTACCTCGCCGGCTTGCTGCATAACTTCGGTTACCTGCTGCTGGCGCACGTGTTTCCACCGCACTTCACCCTGATTTGCCGGCAACTGGAAGTGAATCCGCATTTGCACCACAGTTTTATCGAGCAGCACCTGCTGGGTATCAGCCGCGAGCAGATCGGTGCGTGGCTGATGCGCTATTGGGACATGCCGGATGAGCTGTCCATCGCATTGCGTTTCCAGCACGACCCGCACTACAAGGGTGAGCATCACGTCTATGCCAACCTGGTCTATCTCGCAGTGCGCCTGCTGCGAGCCAACGGTATCGGCTCCGGTCCCGAGCAGGACATCCCGGACGAATTGTTCGACCGCCTGGGTCTGACGCGCGACAAAGCCAACGAATCGGTGAAAAAAGTGCTCGAGGCCGAAGTGCTGCTGCGCGAACTGGCGTCGCAGTTCAGCAAGTAACCTGCGGATGTAACGTACGAATAGTGCCGAAGGCTACGGCCTTGGCACTCTCCCCTCAAACCCTAGAAAGGTTCGCCTTCAACCCCCGGCAGGTGCGCATCCAGGCGTAGCCATGGAAGCCGGTTGGTAACACAGCTCGCCGCAATGGCAGCCACCCGGGTGTATCTCGCTCATCCGCGCCCCTCCTGTTCATGCCCACAACCCCAGCGACAATAAAATTCCCGCAACTGCCGAATGAAAGGTCGGTGAAAGCTTGGCCAATTAGCATCAGCCCACTTCCGGCAAAAAGACCGGTTAGCCAGGAACGGACTCCGCGGTGTTTCAGGCCCAATTAACAACAATAATGGTGACTCCGATGCTTGCTGACTTCTCGCTCCACACTCTCCTTGCGCCCCCACTCCACGTACCGATCTGCTGAGCTGACTCGTTCATTTCGCGTTCTGTAGCCGTATTACGTCTGGAGTATTCCCATGCTGACTTTCCTTGGCTTTGCCATGGTTATTGCGTTCATGTACCTGATCATGAGCAAGCGCCTGACTGCGCTGATCGCCCTGATTCTGGTTCCGATCATCTTCGCCCTGTTCGGTGGCTTCGCGTCGCAGATCGGCCCGATGATGCTGGCAGGTATCACCAAGCTGGCGCCGACCGGCGTGATGCTGATGTTCGCCATTCTGTACTTTGCGCTGATGATCGACTCCGGTCTGTTCGACCCGGCCGTGCGCAAGATCCTGAAAATGGTCAAGGGCGACCCGATGCGCATTTCGGTCGGCACCGCCGTACTGGCGCTGGTGGTGTCCCTCGACGGTGACGGCGCGACCACCTACATGATCTGCGTCGCCGCCATGCTGCCGCTGTACAGCCGCATCGGCATGAGCCCGCGCATCATGGCCGGCCTGATCATTCTGGCCGGCGGCGTGATGAACATGACCCCCTGGGGCGGCCCGACCGCTCGTGCGGCCAGCGCCCTGCACGTCGATGCCTCCGACATCTTCGTGCCGATGATCCCGGCCATGCTGGCAGGTGTGATCGCGATCCTGGCGATTGCCTACTTCTACGGCAAACGCGAACGTGCCCGCCTGGGTGAACTGCACCTGCAGGGTGATGAAGTCGACCACAGCGAAATCAGCGTCTCGCAATTCCCTGACGCGCGCCGTCCAAAGCTGATCTGGTTCAACGCTGCCCTGACCCTGACCCTGATGGTCGCCCTGATCATGGGCCTGCTGCCCCTGCCGGTCCTGTTCATGATCGCGTTCAGTATCGCGATGATCATCAACTACCCGAACCTGCAGGACCAGAAGGATCGCGTATCGGCCCACGCCGGTAGCGTACTGGCGGTGGTCGGCCTGATCTTCGCTGCGGGCATCTTCACCGGCATCCTGTCCGGCACCGGCATGGTCGACGCGATGTCGAAAAGCCTGCTGGCCGTGATCCCGGATGCGCTGGGCCCGTACCTCGCCGTGATCACCGCGCTGGTGAGCATGCCGTTCACCTTCTTCATGTCCAACGACGCGTTCTACTACGGCGTACTACCAGTGCTGTCCGAAGCCGCTGCTCACTACGGCATCAGCCCGGTGGAAATGGCCCGCGCCTCGATCGTCGGTCAGCCGGTCCACCTGCTCAGCCCGTTGGTGCCTTCGACCTACCTGCTGGTGGCACTGGCCGGTATCGAGTTCGGCGACCACCAGCGCTTCACCCTGAAATGGGCGATTCTGGTGTGCATGTGCATCCTGGTTGCCGCGCTGCTGATGGGGATCTTCCCGTTCTATAGCAGCATGTAAGCGTCTTTAGCTGTCCCAAAACTCGCCGTCGACTTGATCGTTGACGGCGAGTTTTTGCGTTTGCGGCCATCAATTGGTTGAAGGCCGATACTGCAAGGCCTCCGCCAGATGACTGCGGTTGATCGCGTCCACCTGCTCCAGATCAGCCAACGTCCGCGCCACCTTCAGCAATCGATGCGCCGAGCGCAACGACAGGGTCAGACGCTCACACGCCGTCTCCAACCAGCTTTCGTCAACACTGGACAGCGCGCAATACTCGCGCAGCCCCGGCAGATCGAGAAACGCATTGGCACAGCCCTGACGACGTTGCTGACGGTCTCTCGCCTCAGCGACCACGGCTGCGGCACTGGCAGTGTTTTCACTGGTGGTCGGGTCAGGGTTGAGGGCGGTGGCTTCCCGAGCGACGGTCAGGTGCAGGTCGATCCGGTCCAGCAGCGGGCCGGACAACTTGTTGCGATAGCGCTGCACCTGCTCGGTGGAACAACGGCAGCGCCCGGTCGGCTCGCCTAGATAGCCACAGGGACACGGGTTCATCGCTGCCACCAACTGGAACCGCGCCGGAAAGCGCACGCGATCCCGCGCCCGGGAAATCACGATATGCCCGGACTCCAGCGGCTCGCGCAAAACCTCCAGCACGCGGCGATCAAACTCCGGCAGCTCATCAAGGAATAGAACACCGTGATGCGCCAACGTGATCTCGCCAGGTTGCGGACGACTGCCACCGCCCACCAACGCCGGCCCGGACGCCGAGTGATGCGGCTGGCGAAACGGCCGCTGCGGCCAACTGGTCAGTGGCACCTGGCTGGCGACCGACTGAATCGCTGCCACTTCAAGCGCTTCATGCTCGTCCAGCGGCGGCAACAAACCCGGCAGGCGGCTGGCGAGCAGCGTCTTGCCGGTGCCGGGCGGCCCGCTGAACAGCAGGTTATGCGCCCCCGCCGCGGCAATCACCAAGGCACGCTTCGCGGCGGTCTGGCCCTGCACTTCGCTAAGGTCCGGATACGGCTTGGGCTGATGCAGCAGACCGCTGGACTGATACGGCGCAATCACCGTACGGCCGTTGAAATGCGCGACCAGCTCCAGCAAGTGACTCACCGCAATCACCCGCAGCCCCGACGCCAGGCACGCTTCCTCGGCGTTCACCGCCGGGATGATCAGCGTCCGCTCCGCAGCACGCGCCGCGAGCGCAGCAGGCAGCACACCCTGAATCGGCCGAATCGCCCCCGACAGCGCCAACTCGCCCAGGCATTCAACATCCTGCAGCGCAACCAGCGGCACCTGCCCGCTAGCGGCCAGTAAACCCAACGCAATCGCCAGATCGAACCGCCCGCCATCCTTGGGCAAATCAGCCGGCGCAAGGTTGAGCGTGATCCGCCGCGCCGGAAAATCCAGCCCGGAATTGAGAATGGCACTGCGCACCCGGTCCTTGCTCTCCTTGACAGCGCCTTCCGGCAACCCCACCAGCGTCAGGGCCGGCAGGCCGTTGGCCAGGTGCGCTTCAACAGTAACCGCCGGGGCTTCCACCCCGACCTGGGCACGACTATGGACGATAGCCAGCGACATGGATCATTCCTTGATATGAGCGATGGGCGGGTATCGTGCTTTATTTACGGGGTGGGGGTGAGGGGGGAATGGATACAGGGTGTGAGTGGGGCGAGAACGACGGATATATATTTTGGTTGCGTAGAAATGCCATAAACATTGCTTTAAATGCTGAAACAAACCAAGCAGGAGCATTGATATGAGCATCCGCCTTGCCCTTCCCGAGGACTCGCTGCAAATAGCGACGATTCATCTGGAGTCATGGAGAAGTGCCTATGAGGGCATCATTCCCTCCGCCTATATCAATCGGATAACGCTTGAGGCGAGGCTGTCCCACTGGACTAAGGAGATCGCTTCGGGCGAATCGGACCTGTACGTCAAAGTCGACAGGTTAGATCGGGTCTTGGGCTGGATGGCAACCGGGGCTGACAGGGAACATCCCGAAGACCGCGGCGTCGCGGAAGTACAGGCCATCTATGTCAGCCCAGCGCACACACGCCAAGGCGTTGGGCGAGAGCTGTTCGACCATGTGATGCCTCTCTTTCAATCCGCTGGCCGCACCAGAGTTGTCGTCTGGGTGCTGGAGAGCAATACCCCTGCCATCGATTTCTACCATCAACGAGGGTTCGCAAAAGAGCCGATCGAAACCAAGACGATCGAACGAGACAATGCCAGGTTGGTCGAGATCAAGCTTGAACAGCTCATCACGACACCGTCCTCAACGGTGCCCTGCTCACCTTAGTCAAGCCTGCAGCTCAATAAGCACTCCCCGTAGGCCGCACCACAATCTCGCTCACATCCACCCCATCCGGCTGCTCGATCGCGTAAACAAGCGCACGTGCGATCGCATCCGGCTCCAGCGCAACCTTTCTAAACGCTTTCATCGCCTCGCGCGCGGTCTCGTCGGAAATCGAGTCGGCCAGTTCTGATTCGACCACGCCGGGGCAGACGACGGTGACGCGGATTTTGTCGGTTTCCTGTCGAAGGCCATCGGAGATGGCGCGAACAGCGAATTTGGTGGCGCAGTACACTGCGGCGGTCGGGGAAACGGCGAGGCCGCCGATGGACGAGATGTTGATGATCTGGCCATGCCCTTGCGCTTGCATGCTCGGCAGCACGGCGGCGATGCCGTGCAGTACGCCGCGCACGTTGACGTCGAGCATCTGGTTCCACTCTGCGATGTTCAGCGCGGCGAGCGGCGACAGGGGCATGACGCCGGCGTTGTTGATGATCACGTCGATCTTGCCGAACGCGTGTTTGGCGAAGTCGGCAAAGGCTTGCATGTCGAGCGCATCGGTCACGTCCAGCGCGCGGAAGCGTGCCGAGCCGCCCTGCGCTTCGATGTCTGCCGCCAGCATCTCCAGACGCTCGATGCGCCGAGCGCCCAGCACCACGTGTGCGCCCTTGGCGGCGATGAGTCGGGCGGCAGCTTCGCCAATGCCGCTGCTGGCACCTGTGATCAGTACAACCTTGCCTTGAATGTTCGACATGACTGGCTTTCCTCGTGAAGTCATCGTGGCTCAGCTTCAGCGCGGGGCTCAAACTGATTGCGATGGCCATGCTACGAGTCGCTCATCACTGTGCGCATGCCGATACCTGCGCGACACTTGCCTATTCCTGTCTGTGGGTCTGCCTTACGCTGAATCGCTGCACAATGGCCGCTATGATGGCGTTCGATGCAAAGGAAAGGCGTGCAGCAACACTGACTTGGGACGGGGTTATTCGTGGATACACACAATGCTGCGAGCGCTCCGGGCACCAATGTTTGCCGGGCTGAAATCATCCAGTTGCTGACGCAGCGCTTTGCGGCACCCGGTGTTTATGAAACCGCTATTGCGCCGCTGCACGTTATCCGCTGCGATGCACCGTCCGAGCTGATTCATGCGCTGCATCGGCCAGCCCTTTGCGTGATCGTTCAAGGTCGCAAGGAGGTTGCGCTGGGCGATGAGCAATATGTGTACGACCCGCTCAAGTACCTGATCGTCGCGGTGACTGTGCCGGTCGCCGGGCGCGTGCTGGAAGCGAGTGGCGAGGCGCCCTACCTGTGCATTCGTCTGGATTTCGAGCCTGCGCACATTGCCCAGCTCATTGCGGAAGCGCCATTGAACGGCGTTCCGGACGAGCCGCAGCGGGGCCTGTTTCTTGAGCCTATGGATCAGCCATTGCTGGAGACGATGTTGAGGCTGGTGCGCCTGCTCGACACGCCTCGCGACATCGGCATGCTCGCGCCCCTTGCACTTCGGGAGCTCTACTATCGGCTGCTGCGCGGTAACAATGGGCGGCGACTCTACGAAATCGCGGTTGGGGATTCGCAGACGCATCGCGTCACGCGGGCGGTCGACTGGCTGAACAGTCATTACACCGAGCCGCTGCGCATCGACGAGCTGGCGCGTCTGGCCAACCTCGGCAATTCGACGCTGCACCACCGATTCAAGGCGCTGACCGCCATGAGCCCGTTGCAGTACCAGAAAAAGCTGCGCCTGCAAGAGGCTCGACGACTGATCATCAATGAAGGCCTGGACGCCTCCAGCGCCTGCTATCGCGTCGGCTATGAAAGCCCTTCGCAGTTCAGCAGGGAGTACAGCCGCCAGTTTGGCTGCCCGCCCTCGACAGATCTCAGCCGAGTGCGGCAGATTGGCTGACCTCCCCGTCTGATATCAGCGACCGGGCGCGGCCAACCGCGCATATTGGTCCTGACTGATCCACCCGGTAAACGAGCGATCATCGGCATTGATGAACTCGACCTGAGCCGCGCCATCCTTGAATGCCAGAACCCCGACAACGTCATCCTTGACGATATAGGCGCCTCGGGTGGCTTTGGCATTCGGTGTTTTTTGCAGCCAGGCCTTGTCCGCCGTGACGGTCACCAGACCGACCCACTGCTTGCTGGCGGTCCGGGTCAGATCCATGCCGGTGGCGATGTCCGGCGCCATCACGTTCATGCAGCCGGGGTGCTGCCGGCCTTGCTCGATCGTCAGCACCACGCCATCAGCCGAGGCCTTTAGTGTTCCTGGGTAGACGTCATCAAGCCAGGACGACACCGCTGCGCCCTTCCCGGCCTCGACCTTGCCTTGCAGATAGAACGCACAGCTGAATGCCTCGCCGCGCGTCTCCGAGTAATAACCCTCGACCTGATGCTCGGGCGTTACGGCCAGCATCAACTGCTCGTACTTGCCGGAATGCAGTGCCGTGTCCTGAGCGAAAACCGACGTGCCGACACACAACCACAAGGTTGCGGCCAGCGAGCAGTGAGTAAGGGGACGTTTGTCAGTCATGCTTCCATCCATAGAACGTTCGAATAGCCGGGAGGAGTGGCCAGTCCATGACTGGCGCGCCGAGACGTTAGCGTATTTCGGCGCGCAACTGTATCACTGAAGTCCGGAGCGATTCATGGCTGCGACGCGAAGGCCAGTACACGTTTGAGCATCTCGCTTCGCGAGCAGGTCAGGTGTCTGGCCGGCTGTGCATGACAACGTTCAGCACTACAGCGCACTGAAAGCAAAACAAAGGAAAGCCCTTATTCGGCTTTTTCAGCCCCTGCGGCCCCACCAGCCTTCTCTTCCAGCTCGACCATCTTGGCCTCCAGCGCTTCGAGGCGCGCGCGGGTGCGGGCGAGGACGGCCATCTGGCTGTCGAACTCTTCACGGCTGACCAGATCCAGTTTGCTGAAGCCGCTTTGCAGCAGGGCCTTGAACTGGGTTTCGAATTCGCTGCGCGGTACAGGCGTTTCGCCATTGAACAGGCGAGAGGCGTGGCCGCTGAGAGCGTCAAGAAAGGCTTTGGGCGCGAGCATGGTTATTTTCCTGAATCAGAGGCCGGCAGTGTAACACGCAGTGTCTATAGTCAATCCCAGGTGCGCAATGCACGCTTATGGAGCGCAGTGACGGGCACATGAGCACCATTGCTGTGCATTAGCTCCATGATGGACCCTGCAAGGTTATGCAAAACCGGCCCAAGGGCCTGTATTCAATGAATATTCGCGAGGTGGCAAGCTTTCTGCTTAGTGGCTTATGACCCATGCACTGATGCAGTCGCTGTGACGAATGCAGTGCGGCAGGCGGAGCGGGGAAGTGTTTCGTCAGAAGCGGTTTTCTGGAGTTGGCCTGGCCTGATCAGGCGGCCAGCACGTTACAAAGCCAGACACTGCGCTTAGACTTGAGTCGGGTTTGTTTTCCTGGGGCAAGTCCACCAAATTCGGGAGAAAGTTTTCATGAAGCTAGTCACTGCCATCATCAAGCCGTTCAAACTGGATGACGTTCGCGAGTCGTTATCTGAAATCGGCGTGCAGGGCATCACCGTCACTGAAGTCAAAGGCTTCGGGCGTCAGAAGGGTCACACTGAGCTTTATCGCGGTGCTGAATACGTCGTCGACTTCCTTCCCAAAGTGAAGATCGATGTCGCCATCGATGACAAGGATCTGGATCGTGTCATCGAAGCCATAACCAAGGCCGCCAACACTGGCAAGATCGGTGACGGCAAGATTTTCGTGGTCAATCTGGAACAGGCCATTCGCATCCGTACCGGCGAGACCGATACAGACGCTATTTAAGCCGCCAAACCCAACGCCCCAGGAGAAAACAATATGACTCTGCGTCAATTCGCAGGGCTCGGTGCCCTGTTGTCCCTCGCATTACCTGGTCTTGCCCTGGCGGCTGATCCAGTGGCCGAGCCGGTGCTGAACTCTGGCGACACTGCATGGATGCTGACCTCGACCGCTCTGGTCCTGTTCATGACCATCCCCGGTCTCGCGCTGTTCTACGGCGGTATGGTTCGCTCCAAGAACATTCTGTCGGTGATGATGCAGTGTTTCGCCATCACCGGTCTGATCAGCATCCTGTGGGTCGTCTACGGCTACAGCATTGCGTTTGACACAACCGGTATGGAAGCGGGCATCGTCAACTTCAATTCCTTCTTTGGCGGTATGGGTAAAGCGTTCCTGGCAGGCATCACGCCGGCAAGCATTACCGGTCCTGCTGCGTTGTTCCCTGAGGCGGTGTTCGTCACCTTCCAGATGACCTTCGCGATCATCACCCCTGCCCTGATTGTCGGCGCTTTCGCAGAACGCATGAAGTTTTCCGCGATGCTGGTGTTCATGGGCATCTGGTTCACTCTGGTCTACGCGCCAATCGCCCACATGGTCTGGGGCGGCGTCGGTGGTTTGCTGTGGGACTGGGGCGTTCTGGACTTCGCTGGCGGTACCGTCGTACATATCAACGCCGGTGTAGCCGGTCTGGTAGCGTGCCTGGTACTGGGCAAGCGCAAAGGTTTCCCGACCACGCCGATGGCGCCGCACAACCTGGGTTACACCCTGATCGGCGCCGCGATGCTCTGGGTCGGCTGGTTCGGCTTCAACGCAGGCTCGGCAGCTGCGGCCAACGGTACTGCCGGTATGGCTATGCTGGTCACTCAAATCGCTACCGCGGCCGCCGCACTGGGCTGGATGTTCGCCGAGTGGCTGACTCACGGTAAGCCAAGTGCTCTGGGTATTGCCTCTGGTGTGGTTGCCGGCCTGGTTGCCGTTACCCCTGCGGCCGGTACCGTCGGCCCGATGGGCGCGCTGATCATCGGTCTGGCAGCGGGCGTGATCTGCTTCTTCTGCGCGACCAGCCTCAAGCGCAAGCTGGGCTACGATGACTCCCTGGATGCGTTCGGCGTTCACGGCATCGGCGGTATCGTCGGCGCGATCCTGACCGGTGTGTTCGCAGCACCTGCACTGGGCGGCTTCGGCACCGTGACTGACATCGGTGCTCAGGTCTGGATTCAGTTCAAGGGCGTCGCGTTCACCGTTGTCTACACCGCAATCGTGACCTTCATCATCCTCAAGGTGCTGGATGCGGTCATGGGTCTGCGCGTCACCGACGAGGAAGAGTCTGTCGGTCTGGACCTCGCTCAACACAACGAGCGTGGCTACAACTTGTAAGCTTTGGCCTACGCAAAAAAGAATGCCCGGTCTCCGGGCATTTTTTTGTCTGACGTTTGTGGATATACCGCCGCTTTTTGCTGTCATTGATCTTGCCCGTGTCAATGATTTCGGCACCGTGACGCAGCGCAGGTAACGAGGTTGCGGCAGTCTTCGTCAACTTGCAGGGAAGCCGGTTTATTGCGCGCTTTGCTTTTTTCTCAGTCGAGTTAGAATGCGCGCCGAAGGTGCGGAGAACGGTATGTGGCATCAATCCAGGATTGCCTTGCGGGCCAGGCCCCGCGGGTTCCATCTGGTGACTGACGAGATAGTCGCGGGGTTGCCCCCGTTGCGCGGTTGTCGTGTCGGGCTTCTGCATGTATGGCTGCAACATACCTCGGCTTCGTTGACCGTCAACGAGAATGCCGATCCGGCGGTACGTCGCGACTTTGAGCGTTTTTTCAACCGTCTGGTGCCCCAGGGCGCGGACGGCTACGAACATGACGACGAAGGCCCTGATGACTTGCCAGCGCATTTCAAGGCCAGTCTGCTGGGCTGCCAGTTGCTATTGCCGGTTACGGCAGGGCGACTGGCGCTGGGCACCTGGCAAGGTATTTACCTGGGCGAACACCGAGACGCTGGTGGGTCTCGTAACGTCCTTGCCACCCTTCAGGGTGAGTGGACATAACCGCTGAAGTCAGCGGTTGTTGAATTTTTCCGGTTGCCTTAGCAATTTTGGGCGATTGGGCTATAACTAATCAGCTTTCGCAAGTCATGAGGTAGAACATGAGCGACGACGACGATATTAAGGACGATCTGGAAGACGACCTGGAAGGCGAAGAGGACGGTGAGGAGCTTGCAGCTGCTTCCGGAGACGACCCGGTCGAAGCAGACGATGACGTTCCGGCACCTGCCGCAAAAGGCAAAGCCAAGGCTGCAGTCTCGGTCGATGAGCTGCCTAGCGTGGAAGCCAAGAACAAGGAGCGTGATGCTCTGGCACGTGCCATGGAAGAATTCCTGGCGCGTGGTGGCAAGGTGCAGGAAGTGGAGGCCAACGTGGTCGCCGATCCGCCCAAGAAGCCTGACAACAAATACGGTAGCCGCCCTATCTGAGGCTGCGTGACTGTATGAGGAAAGCCCGCCGTCGCTGCGGGCTTTTCTATGCGCGCTTGTCAGTGCGCTTTCAGGCCCAGCGCGCCAGCACCTCGGGCAGTTGCGACAGGTTATGGATCTCGGCATCCGGAAGTCGATCCGCATCCCAGGCCTTGCCTTGCGGGTTGTACCAGATGGCGCGCATGCCAGCCTGCTGGGCACCTGCAATGTCGTCCCTGGGGTGGTCACCGACATGCACCGCCGAACCGGCATCGACCTTTGCCCGGCGCAGCGCCTCCACGAACGGTGCCGGGTCAGGCTTGCCGATGCCCAGGTCCTCGGCGCACAGCGCGAAGGCAAAGTAGTCCGCCAGCCCCAGACGACGCACATCGGCATTGCCATTGGTAATCACGCCCAGCGTGAAGGTCTTGGCGAGAATCTCCAGCATCGGTTGCACCTCAGGGAAAATCTGCACCTGATGACGGCCCTGCAGAAACACTTCAAAGCCCCGGTCGGCCAGATCCTGCGCCTCTTCCGGGTCGTAGCCGGCATCTTCGAGTGCATGAAACAGTACGCGGCGGCGCAAGGCGCTGATGCGGTGCTTGAAGGACGGGTCTTCGGCCACCAGACGCGAGCGGATTTCCCACAGGTGCTCGACAGGAACCGCCCCCAGCCTGGGCGCGTTTTCGCCCAGCCAGTCACGCAGCGTGACTTCGGCACCGGCAATGGCAGGGGCGGTGTCCCAGAGCGTGTCGTCAAGATCAAACGTCACCAGCTTAATCATCTGCAGCTCCTTTACGTTTGGCTCGAGGATGGGCGCTGTCATAAACAGTAGCCAAATGCTGGAAGTCCAGGTGTGTGTATATCTGCGTGGTCTTGATATCCGCATGACCGAGCAGCTCCTGCACGGCGCGCAAGTCCTGTGACGATTCGAGCAGATGGCTGGCGAAGGAGTGCCGCAGCATGTGCGGGTGCAGATTCTGCCCCAGCTCTCGCTCACCGGCTGCCTTGAGTCGCACCTGAATCGCACGCGGGCCAAGACGCTTGCCTTGCTGGCTGACAAATACCGCGTCGTCCTGCGGATGGGTCAGAGCGCGTAATGGCAGCCAGACTTCCAGTGCCTGACGCGCCTTGCTGCCCACAGGCAGTACGCGGGTCTTGCTGCCCTTACCCAGCACCTGCACCAGTCCGTCGCGCAGGTCCAGTTGGTCCAGGTTCAGGCCGGTCAGTTCGGACAGGCGCAACCCCGACGAGTACAGCAGTTCCAGAATGGCTTGGTCGCGGTGCGCCAGAAAATCATCTTCAACGCCGCCGTCCAGCAATTGCGCGGTGCGGTCGGTGTCCAGGGTCTTGGGCAGACGCCGCTCACCCTTGGGCGGTGACAGGCCGTTTGCCGGGTCGTGCTGGCAAATGCCTTCGCGATTGAGGTACTTGTAGAAGCCGCGCACCGCCGACAGCATCCGCGCCAGGCTGCGTGAAGACTGGCCCTGCTGGTGCTGGCGGGCAGTGAAGCTGCGCAGGTGCTGGATATCCAGATCACTCCAGCTCGACAACTGTGCCTTTTGGCAATACGCCAGAACCTTGCCCAGGTCGCGTCGGTAGGCTTCGAGTGTGTGAGGCGACACCTGGCGCTCACTGCGCAGGTGCATGCAGTAGGCGTCCAGATGCTGATCCATGGCTAGCGAACCGAGCGTAATGAGTGGGCGAAGCGCGGCAGCAGGCGACTCAGCACATCGGCGATATAACTGAGGAACAAGGTGCCGACCGAGCTTTTGTAATGCTGCGGATCACGGCTGCCGATGGCCAGCACGCCATGCAGTCCCAGATGATTGAGGCTGGCGATGGCGGTCGAACCGACTTCCTTGCCCTGTTCTGCGCCAAACAGAAACGCCAGTTCATGCTCACGCAGAGCGCCACAGATGATTTTCTCGCCAATCAGGCCGCCGATGGCTTTCTGTGCTTCGGCGCTGCTGACCCAGCGACCCACGGGCATCGGGCTGTCGCTGAACAGGATCAGGCTGACAAAGGGCACCTGGAAGTCTTGACGCAGGCTGTCTTCGACGGCGATGACCAACTCTTCCAGACTGGTCGCATCCATCAATGCGAGGTTCAGGCGGCGGGTCTTTTCGAACAGACGGTCGTTGTCCCGTGCGACGTCCATCAATTGCGACAGGCGATGGCGCATTTCGATATTGCGCTCGCGCAGCAGCTTGAGCTGACGCTCGACCAGCGAAACGGTGTCGCCACGCTGGTGCGGGATGCGCATCGACACCAGCAGCTCGTCGTGCTCGGCGAAGAAGTCCGGGTGCTCGAGCAGGAAGGCGATGACCGCCTCTGCTTCAAGGTCTGGCGCTGCGCTATCGACAGGCGATTCGCAGGGTGTGCCTGTTGAAGCGGGAGGTTGATCGGTCATGGTACTTACTCACTCAAAGACGGACTTGGCCTTCATAGACCCTGACTGCAGGGCCGGTCATCATGACAGAATGTCCCGGCCCAGCCCATTCGATGGATAGGCGCCCTCCGGGCAGGTCGATCAGCAACGGCGAGTCCATCCAGCCCTGACTGATGGCAGCGACAGCCGCCGCACAGGCACCGGTGCCGCACGCCTGGGTTTCCCCGGCACCGCGTTCCCAGACACGCAACTGCGCACGCTGACGGTCCACAACGTGAAGAAAGCCGACGTTGACCCGGGCCGGAAAGCGCGGGTGATGCTCGATCTTCGGCCCCAGTTCATGCACCGGTGCGTTATTGATGTCATCGACCCGCAGCACGGCGTGCGGATTGCCCATGGACACGGCCGCCATTTCGATATTCTGCCCGTCGACGTCAACGGTGTAACTGATGGCCTGTTCCGCTGCTTCGAAGGGTATCTCTTCGGGGACAAACCTTGGCGGTCCCATATCGACGCTGATCTGCCCGTCGCTGCGGATATCCAGTTCGATGATGCCGCTCTTGGTCTCGACGCGGATCTGCTTCTTGGCCGTCAGGCGCTTGTCGAGTACGAAACGGGCAAAGCAGCGTGCACCGTTGCCGCACTGCTCGACTTCGGAGCCGTCGGAATTGAAGATTCGATAGCGAAAGTCCACATCCGGGTTGTTCGGCGCCTCGACCAGCAAAAGCTGATCGAAACCGATACCGGTGTGGCGGTCGCCCCATTGTTTGGCGTGCTTGGGCAAGATATGCGCGTGCTGACTCACAAGGTCCAGGACCATGAAGTCGTTACCCAGCCCGTGCATCTTGGTAAAACGCAGCAGCATGGGGATTACTCCGGCAGCAGGCTTTCGCCAGCGAACAGCTCGGCCACGGTTTCGCGACGACGCACTTCAAAAGCCTGGGAACCGTCGACCAGTACCTCGGCGGCACGGCCACGGGTGTTGTAGTTCGAGCTCATGACGAAGCCATAGGCACCGGCTGAATGAACGGCTAGCAGATCGCCCTCGGCCAGGGCCAGCTCGCGCCCCTTGGCGAGGAAATCGCCGGTCTCGCAGATCGGCCCGACGATATCGTACGCACGAGGTTCGCTGTCACGCGGACGCACCGCTGTGACATCCATCCAGGCCTGATACAGCGCGGGCCGGATCAGATCGTTCATCGCCGCATCGACGATGGCAAAATCCTTGTGATCGGTATGCTTGAGGTATTCGACACGGGTCAGCAACGCGCCTGCGTTGGCGACGATGAAGCGTCCCGGCTCGAACAGCAGCCCCAGGTCGCGACCGGCAAGGCGCTCACGCACGGCCTTGATGTAGTCGGCCGCCAGCGGAGGCTCTTCATCGCGATAACGCACGCCAAGGCCGCCACCCAGGTCGATGTGGTGCAGATGAATGCCGCAATCGCCCAGACGATCGACCAGGGCCAGCAGGCGATCCAGCGCATCAATGAACGGTTCGAGCGTGGTCAGTTGCGAGCCGATATGGCAGTCGACCCCGATCACTTCCAGGTTCGGCAGTTGCGAGGCGCGAATGTACACGTCTTCCGCTGCTGCAATGGCGATGCCGAACTTGTTTTCCTTGAGGCCCGTGGAGATGTAAGGATGAGTGCCTGCATCCACGTCCGGATTGACCCGCAGCGATATCGGCGCACGAACGTTGAGTTCGGCAGCCACTTCCTGCAGGCGCTCGAGCTCGTCGGTGGATTCGACGTTGAAGCAGTGCACGCCGACTTCAAGGGCGCGACGCATGTCTTCGCGGGTCTTGCCGACACCGGAAAACACGATTTTTTCGGCCTTGCCGCCCGCCGCCAGCACACGCTCCAGTTCGCCACGCGAGACGATGTCGAAACCGGCGCCAAGGCGCGCCAGGACATTGAGCACGCCCAGGTTGGAGTTGGCTTTCACGGCGAAGCAGACCATGTGCGGCATGCCGCTCAGCGCATCGGCGTAGGCACGGTATTGCGCTTCGATATGAGCGCGCGAGTAGACATAGGTCGGCGTGCCGAAGCGCTCGGCAATGGCAGACAATGCTACCCCTTCCGCGAACAGCTCACCGTCGCGGTAGTTGAAGGCGTCCATTGGAGTCCCTTAAAGGTGCTTGTGCGATTGCGATTTGGCTTGTTCGTCCGGGGTTTTGGTGTCATCCGGCAGATACAGCGGGCCTTTCTGGCCACAAGCTGTGACAAGACAAGCGACCGCGACAAGCGCAGCAAGCGAAGAGATCAGGCGCTTCATGGCGAAATCCTTTGTAAAAGCATTAATTGCGCCCGAGTATACCGACCACCCGGCACCTTGCCTATGCGAGCAGCGTCCCGTCTGGCGGGCCTTTGGCGCGAAAGCCGCAGCAGAGCTATGGTTGATCGGGATTAAAGTGCTCGTGCATCGTCAATGATGAGTAAGCTTTGCATTTGCCTGGCTGCGTCCGTATCTTGCCCCTCTGCGCTATTTGCAGACACTTACCGAGGTTCCCGCAATGAGTTTGACCGAAGCCCGTTTTCACGACCTCGTCGATGCGACGCAGCAGAATATCGAAGACGTATTCGACGAGAGTGGTCTGGATGTGGACCTGGAAAACTCGGCCGGTGTACTGACGGTCAAGTTTGAAGGCGGCACGCAGCTCATCTTCAGCCGTCAGGAGCCCCTGCGTCAGCTCTGGCTGGCCGCCAGATCAGGTGGTTTTCACTTCGACTACGACGAAGAGAATCAGTGCTGGGCCTGCGACTCCAGTGACGAGCTGCTGAGCGAGATGCTGGAGCGCTTTACCGTCGAGCAAGCCGGCGTCGAACTGGACTTCTCCGAGATCTGATCGTGAGCCAGTCCCCCGTTCGACCGCCCAAGCCGCTTTTCAGCAATGTCAGCCCGGCAGTGGCCTCGCCGTGTATCAGCCTGTGTCGGCTCGATGAGCAGAAGGTTTGCCTGGGGTGCTTCCGTCATGTCGAAGACATCCGCGAATGGCGATCGGCCGATGACGACCGCCGCCGTCAGATTCGCCATGAAGCCGATCAGCGTCGAGCCCGCGCCGAGGTTGACCAGGCCGCAGGCTAAAACCGCGTCGGGTTGTGTATTTACTGCGCTGTGTTAGTGTCAGGCCTTGCCTCTGCAGACAAGAGGCTCGTCAAACCCCGCCAACTGGTGGGGTTTTGTTTTATTCATGGAGAATAAAGGAGTCTGCCCAGACCATGACCACAGCACCTTCGATCATCCTTACCCGACTCGACGTACAGCGTCTTGAGAGTTTTATCGCCAGCCAGGACGAAGACGCGCCGGGTATCCAGGCGTTGCAGGCCGAACTGGACCGCGCCGACCAGGTGGTTGGCCACGACGAAGTGCCTGCGGGCGTTGTGACCATGAATTCGCGTGTGCATTGCCGCGAAGAAGTCAGTGGCAAGGACTACCACCTCAAGCTGGTTTATCCACAGGATGCGGGCGCGGACGGCACCGTCTCGGTCCTGGCGCCAATGGGTTCAGCGCTGCTGGGTCTGCAAATCGGCCAACACATCGACTGGCCTGCACCGGGCGGCAAGACCCTGAAACTGACCTTGCTGGCGGTGGAATATCAGCCGGAAGCGGCGGGCGAGTACGAGTAATAGAAGACGCTACCTCCGCATTCAAGAGCGGACGCAGAGCGTCCGGAACTGCATTCCCACGGAGCGTGAGGAACGACAGGCGTCCCTCAGAACACCTACCGTGCCAATGCTGAACGTCAGGCCTGATCCATCGCCTCGTTCAGCAGCTTCTCCAGTTCGGCCTTGTGGCGCAGGAAGAGGATGCTTTGTCCGTGCTTGCCGTCGAGCAGCCCGGAGAGGTCCAGGTCGGTGATGTAACAGCGGTAGCGCTGAAGCTCCAGGCGTTTGCCGAGGATTTGTTGCGCGACGGCGGCGTACAGTCGATCGCCGTATTCCAGCTCGGAAAACTCGCTGTTGTCGCAGTACAGGGTAGCGTTCAGTTGCCCTGGCGAGGTTTCTTCAATGATTGCCTGCACATCGTAAAACGCCTTGTCCGCGGCAGTCGGCGCTGGTCGATGTTCAACACGTCGGGCAGGCCCTGCGCCGGAGGGCAGCATCTGATAGTAGAGGGCTTCCAGCGTAACCGGCGCGGACGGATCATCCAGCGGCAATGAAGCGCCCCGGCGATAAACCAGCGCGTGAAGAAAGCGCTGCAGCGGCACCAGCAGGCTTTGCTCATCGTGATAAGGCAGACGCTGGTGCCAGAGCGAATTGTGCTCGTCAAGCACGTACAGGTCAGCATCCGGCTCGTTGACCCGGTAGAACACCTGAATGCATTCCGGCTGACCAAGCGGCAGGATCAGGGCCAGATCGTGGTCATCGAGTGCCTGCGGGTCCAGGTGTAGCGGGCTGTACGACGACAGCTGTTCACCCAGATACTTGAACAGGCCGGGCAGGCTGTTGATCACCACATGACCGATCTGCCCCGGCTTCATCTCTAACACGTGATACTGCTGCTGCACCTGAATCAGGTAACGGTGATTGAGCCGCCTTTCAAGTAACAAACGTGCCGTGCCGATCAGTTCTTCAACACGCTGAGCAATGGCGGGCGCACGGTTATGGCAGAAGCAACGCACGTGAATCTGCGGCTGTTTACCGCTCTGCGGCAGGCTGCCGAGCAGTTCGCTCATGCAATCGAGCAGGGCGTGCGGGCCGTCGTAGCGGCTGACCAGTGTTTCGTTCCAGGTATTGAGGGTGATCTGGTCCAGCGTCAGCACCAGATTTTCCCGGACACCCGCATAACTGAGCGAGTCGGTGCGTTCGGTGGTCATCAGAATATTGAGGTCGCGGTGATGCCTGAGCGGATCGACGCCGACATTGATCAACAGCAGTATCTCGCTGGGCGTGCTGGGCATCAGTAACGCCTCATCGCTGACCTCGGGCAGTGGCAGTTGAATGCTCTGCTGCAAGGCGCCCATCAGATTGAACAGTTCGAACTCGCTCAGGTGACTGGCGCCGGGGTGCAATGCCACGCGGGTAGTGCTGTCGATCACGGTATTGCGGTGGCACCAGGTCAACAGCTCAAGCAATTCACGGCTGCGTTTGAGTGGTGAGAAGTTCGGCAACTCGTGAATGCCCAGATTGCCGTTATACAAGGCCCACTGGTGCTTGCCGGGCTCGCGCTTGTCGGGAGAGTGCACCAGCGTCAGCGTATCTTCGGCAAGGTCAGGGGCGATGCCAGGGTTGATGAACTCGACCTTGCCCGCCTTGCGTTCAAAAGCCGCATACAGGCGCCGACCCAGAATGGTCAGGTCGCGGGCATTGAGGGCATCGGCAGTGCTTTGCGTTTTGGCGAATCGGCTCTGAAAGCGATAGCTGTAATTCAGCTCGTTGACCAGTGAGCGGCGCTCGCCGGCCACCTGGCGGACTTTCCACTGACTGCGACTGTCGAGCAACGCCAATTGTCGCTCGTCCCACCCCCACTCCGTGGTCAGGCGCTCCAGCAGCTGGCGCTGCCAGCCGGCGTTGCGCAGGCGGGTCGATCCGGTGAGCTTCTTGTTGACCTTCAGGTACAGGCTACGCCGCACCAGCTCCAGGCGCTCCGGCTCGTTGCGCGCCTGCAGATGCTCCTCGATACGCCGGTACACGACCACGTAAGGGTCCAGTTCATCCGGGTCCAGCTGATTGGCGAACACCGCTTGTTTGAAGCGCAGGCTCAGGCACTGCACGCGAGGATGCTCGCTGGAATAGACCTCGATCAACAGCAGCTTGAGCACAGACTTGTAGGGCGACTCGATGCCTTTGAACAACTGCCACAATCCGGCACCGATGAACTCGGCCGGGGGAATGTGCGACATCGGGCCGAGGTCGAGCACCTCGCTGGCGCGAATGAAGCGCTTGCTGAGCAGGGTGTGGGTGTAATCATCGTAATTCTGCTCTTCATAGACCGGCACCAGCCACCACATCGGGGTGCGCCCGGCGAGCCAGATCGCGGTGCGATAAAACTCGTCGAGCAACAGGTAATGCTGGGTAGTCCCGCAATCGTCCGAGCTGAGCTGCGAATCGCGCTCGCCGCTCTTGAAACGCTGTGGGTCGATCAGAAAGAAATGCGCCTCTGCGCCCATCGTCGCAGCCCAGGCTTCAAGTGCCTGGCACTTCTTGCGCAGTTCGGCGATGGCCTCCGGTTCCAGCTCGCTGTCGTGGCAGACCCAGACATCCATGTCGCTTTGTTCAGCCTGAGCCAGCGTGCCGAGGCTGCCCATCAGAAACAGGCCATGAATCGGCTGGGGCGGGTTGCCATGCCGGGCCTTGTAGGAAAAGGAGCGCGTCAGCCGCTGCGCCTCGGCCAGGGCCAGCGTGTCCGGTTCGTAATGCGAAACGCCGGCAGGCGTGCTGCCGGAAACATAACCGGGCAACAGCGGATGGTTGACGTGAAAGAACAGCGGCAGCAGGGTCAAAACGCTCTGCTGGCGGGTCGACATACCTTCCAGCGCACGCGCGTACCGCCCGTCATTGAGCGACAGGAAACGGTTACGCAGCTGGCTGAGAACCTTGCGGTCGATGCCCTCATCCAGGTCGGGGCGAATTTCAGGATTACGCGTCATCGCAACTCAAGGCATCTGGCCTGTGCCGGCGTGGAATTACCGAGCAAGATGGCGGAGAAGGTTTGCAGCCGAGAGAAGCGGATTCGGTCGGATGGTTATTCTGGCGCCAACGTCCTGTATCGACTGGCGCTCGGATAAGTGAAGGGCCTGCCACGCTTTTTTGTGCGCAGGCCCTGCTACATTCAGGCGGCTTGCCTGGAGACGTTGAGGATGGTCAGCAATGATTGGGCATGCTGGGCGGCCTCGAGCCCGAGGCTGGTCAGGTAGCCGCCATCGACCTGGGTCGTCAGTCCTTTATCGAAGAGTCTTTGTGCTGCTGCGACGGCGGTGGGCGCCGCTACATGGTGGACTTTGAGGCCTTCCTGGGTGTTTCCCAGATTGAACAGTGCAAGAATTTCCAGTTCGGCAACCAACTCAGGGGTATACGACATAGGTACTCCAGACTTTTTGTAGTAGTACGACCTCGCCGGCTGGCGGGTGTGCTCTGGAATCGACGTGTCCGATCTGCGCTCGTCGGTTCTGGATGACCGTTAAAGCCGGTTTGGCGTGTGGCCCCGGAGGATCAAGCGGCAGCGGGGCATTTGCAGTGTAGTCAGCGTCTGAAGTGTTTGCAGCATATATCTTGCTGTCACGCTCTGACCGCAGGATCATTTTTCCGGCGGCAGGTCAGGCAGGGCGCGCAGCGCGGCTTCATACCATTGTGTGTCGAACGGACGGTCCTGCTCCAGCAGGGCATCGATCTCGATAGCCAGCACATGGGCCATCATTTCAAGAATATCTTCACGCTCATAGTTCACCAGGGTCAGCATGTTGAAGACCGCTCTGGCTGCGGGCGGATTACCGGCTTCGATCTGGTTCTCGATGGCTTCGATCAGGGTCGAGGCAGCAAAGTCTTCTTCGTCATTATCGATGTCGTCGGTCATGGTCACTCCTCAGGTAAGGCGGGCAGTCTACCCGGAATCCTGCAATCGGGCAGTCCTGCGCGCCCGAATGGTCATGTGTAGGACGCTTCCTAAAACTGCCGGGAAATGACCCAAGTCACTGAAAGATAGAGTCAGCCCGGTAGCGTGCAGCCCGTCAATTACCAGGATGGAGGCTGAGGAGGCCGACGATGCTGACGCTTTATGGATTCGCCGCAAGCAACTACTTCAACATGGTCAAGCTGGCGCTGCTGGAGAAGCAACTGCCCTTTCAGGTGGTGCCGCTGTTTGGCTGTCAGAGCCCCGAGGTGCTGGCCGTCAGCGCCCGCGGGAAGGTGCCGGTACTCGGAACGGCGGAAGGCTTCATCAGTGAGACCGACGTGATTCTGCGCTATATAGAGGACACCTCACCGGACCGGCCACTGCTGCCCGCCAGCGCTTTCGCACGCGCTCAGGTATGGACCATCGCCAAGGAAATCGAGCTGTACATCGAGCTGCCGGCGCGCATGTGTTATGCGGAGGTGATCTTTGGTGGCAGACCGACGCCGCCCGACCTCAAGGCCAAGGCGCGTCGCGATCTGATCAAAGGGTTCGCCGCCCTGGCCCAGCGCGGCCTGTTTGCACCCTACGTCGCTGGCGAGCATTTCACCGTTGCCGATATCTACTTTCTGTACAGCGTCGATCTGGCGCAACAGGTCGGCGAGCGATTGTTCGGGCTGGACCTGCTGGAGGACATGCCCGCTGCCCGAGCCCTGCAGGAGCAACTGGCCTTGAGCCCGAACGTTCAGCAAGTAGCGGCTGACAGAGAGGCCGACTGGCCGGCATTCATGGCTCGCGTGCAGCGGGCAGACCGCTGAGACAGCTCGTTCCTCACGCCCACGCATGAGGAACGATGGGCGTTACTCTGCAGTAGGCTGGCGCAGTGGCACGGGCTCTTTGCTACGCCAGTGCGGCAGGGATTCCCAGTAGCGCTCGCCCTTGGCATCGTCGTACATGCCTTCCCAGCGCGAGATGACCAGCACTGCCAGCGCATTGCCGATAACGTTCAAGGCGGTACGCGCCATGTCCATGATGCGGTCGACACCGGCGATGAATGCCAGGCCTTCCAGAGGAATACCGGCGCTGCCCAGGGTCGCCAGCAGCACGACGAAGGAAACGCCCGGTACGCCTGCGATGCCTTTGGAGGTGACCATCAGGGTCAGTACCAGCATCAATTGCGCGCCAATCGACAGGTCGATGCCGTACAACTGAGCGATGAAGATCGCTGCGATGCTCTGATAGAGCGTCGAGCCGTCAAGGTTGAACGAGTAGCCCGTAGGCACCACGAAGCTGCAGATCGCCTTTGGCGCGCCATAGGCTTCCATCTTCTGGATCACGCGCGGCAGCACGGTTTCGGAGCTGGCTGTGGAGTAGGACAGAATCAGCTCGTCCTTGAAGATGCGCATCAGCCTGATGACCGAAAAGCCGAATGCACGAGCGATCAGCCCCAGCACCACAAAGGCGAAGAAGGCGATGGCCACGTACACCAGAATCACCAGCTTGGCGAGCGGCAGCAGGGAGGCGAAGCCGAAATTGGCGACAGTCACGGCAATCAGCGCAAACACGCCGATCGGCGCGTAGTTCATGATCATGTGAGTGACCTTGAACATGGTCTCCGAGACTCCCTGAAACAGTTTCACCAGCGGCTCACGGACCTCGGCCTGCAGGCTGGAAAGCCCAAGACCGAACAACACTGAAAAGAAGATGATCGGCAGCATCTCGCCACGCGCCATGGCAGCGAAGATGTTGGACGGGATCAGGTTGAGAATGGTCGCGATAAACGCATGATCGTGCTGAACTT
The DNA here is from genome assembly GCF_017833055.1 of Pseudomonas sp. PvP100. Classification (NCBI taxonomy): domain Bacteria; kingdom Pseudomonadati; phylum Pseudomonadota; class Gammaproteobacteria; order Pseudomonadales; family Pseudomonadaceae; genus Pseudomonas; species Pseudomonas sp. PvP100. The sequence goes on along the minus strand of NZ_JAFIBO010000001.1, from coordinate 4,744,092 downwards.
CAGCAGTCGTCTGCTGATACTTGGAGATATCGACAGTGCCCAGTGTACTCATGTCGATGCCGGTGCCCGGATGGAACACATTGGCCAGCACCAGGCCCACCAGAATCGCGATAGTGGTCACGACTTCGAAATAGAGAATGGTCTTGAGACCGATACGCCCCAGTTTCTTGGCATCACCCACGCCGGCGATACCGACGATCAGCGAGGCGACAACGATAGGGATAACGATCATCTTGATCAGACGAATGAAGATATCGCCTGCGGGCTGCAGGATGTTAGTGATCCACCAGGCCTTTTCTGCACTGAAATGATTGAGTAGCGCCCCCACAGCGATACCCAGTACCAGTCCGATCAGAATCTGCCAGGCCAGACTCAGCTTTGCCTTCTTCATATTATTACCCTTGTTCAAAGTGGCTTGGGCAAATCCAAAACCCGTGCGCCGAGCGTGCTTTTTCACAGCAGTTTCGAGGCAGGAGCTCCCTTTGGAAATGTCCCGAGAAGGTCACCGCAGACGAGCATCCCAGCTCTGTAGCAGGCGAAAAAAGTCGCAACTATTCCCATGGCGCGCGTATACGTCTAATGCCGTAAACGACTACCTCATGCATGATCGGCATACAAATACGCGAGAAATGTGTTGATTTATGCCGCGCAGGAGGAGGGCTATTCGGCGCGAAGCTGGCTATTACGTCGCCTTAAGCTGAACAGAGGGATGCGGGATTAAAGACGGGATACGGCGGCGAGGACTCGACTGGCAAGCCTGTTTACCTGATGTACGGTAGCTGAATGCACAGGCCGGCGTCCGCAGACATGGCGCCGGCGTGTGCAATCGAAACGGGGGCGGGCAGTCAGCCTTTACCTTTGGTACGGGTCATATGCGGGCCGCTGTTTTTCTCGAGGTACTCGATGATCATCCCGGCCACGTCCTTGCTGGTGGTCACTTCAATGCCTTCCAGGCCAGGCGAGGAGTTGACCTCCATCACCAGAGGGCCGTGGTTGGAACGCAGGATATCCACACCCGCCACGCTCAGCCCCATGACCTTGGCTGCACGCAGCGCAGTCATGCGCTCTTCAGGGGTGATCTTGATCAGGCTGGCGCTGCCGCCGCGGTGCAGGTTGGAGCGGAACTCGCCAGGCTTGGCCTGGCGCTTCATCGAGGCAATGACCTTGTCACCGACCACAAAGCAGCGGATGTCGGCGCCGCCCGCTTCCTTGATGTATTCCTGAACCATGATGTCCTGCTTGAGGCCCATGAAGGCTTCGATCACCGATTCGGCCGCTGTGGCCGTTTCGCACAGCACCACGCCGATCCCCTGAGTGCCTTCGAGCACCTTGATGACCAGCGGCGCGCCGTTGACCATCTGGATCAGGTCGGGAATATCGTCGGGCGAGTGAGCGAAACCGGTAACGGGCAAGCCGATCCCCCGGCGTGACAGGAGTTGCAACGAGCGCAGCTTGTCCCGCGAACGGGCAATGGCGACCGATTCATTGAGCGGAAACACGCCCATCATTTCAAACTGACGCAACACCGCACAGCCATAGAAAGTCACCGAAGCACCGATGCGCGGGATCACCGCATCGAAGCCCTCCAGAGGTTTGCCGCGGTAGTGAATCTGCGGCTTATGGCTGGCGATGTTCATATAGGCGCGCAGGGTGTCGATCACCACCATCTCATGGCCACGCTCAATGCCAGCTTCGACCAGACGACGGGTGGAATACAAACGCGGATTACGCGAAAGCACAGCGATCTTCATGCAACACCTGAGGAAGTAGAGGCCGGGAACACCGGCTTGTCTTGTACGTAAGTTATGCCCGGATTGACCACCAGATGGCCGTCGATCAGAGCTTTGGAACCGAGCAGCAGTCGATAACGCATCGACTTGCGGCAAGCCAGTGTGAATTCCACCGGCCAGATACGATCACCCAGGGCCAGTGTGGTGCGAATGACATAACGCACCTGCGCCTGACCGTTGGAGCTTTTAATGGTTTTCATGGCAACCAGTTGCGCTTCGCAGCGACGATGCCGCAACTGAACCACAGTGCCCAGATGCGCGTTAAAGCGCACCCATTTCTGGCCATTGCGTTCAAAAGGCTCGATTTCCGTGGCATGCAGGCTCGACGTGCTTGCACCGGTATCGATTTTTGCCCGCAGGCCTGCCACGCCCAGATCGGGAAGCGCCACCCACTCGCGCAGGCCGATAACTGTCAGATGATCGAATGTCTTCAATGCAATTCCGTACTGTTCAAGACTTCTGCCAGGCCTCGGGTGCTACCTGAGCCAGGGCTTTGAATGCAGGTTTGGCGAACAAATAGCCTTGCATCAGGGATATGCCGCAGTCAGCCAGAAAATCCCGCTCTTCAATGTGTTCGATGCCTTCGGCGATGAGTTTAATCCCCAAGTCCGTACACATTGTGACAACGCCACGAACAATGGCCTGACGTGCGCGATCACGATGAATGTCGCGAACCAGGTGCATGTCGAGTTTTATCAGATCGGGCTGGAAATCAGCCAGCAGCGTCAGGCCGGAGTAGCCGGCACCGAAATCGTCGATGGCGGTCATGAAACCGAACTCTCGGTATTCGCGCAGGATGTTGCTCAAATGGCCGTTGTTGCAGACATGTTCGCTTTCAATGGTTTCGAAAATCAACCGCTCGATGGGAAAGTCATGAAGCTTGGCCGCTTCCAGCGTGCTGCGGATACACAGCTCGGGACGATACACGGCATTTGGCAAAAAATTGATCGATAAACGTTCGGTCATGCCCAGTCTCGCAGCGCCGGCGATGGCTGTGGTCCGGCAGGTCTGATCGAACCGATAGCGGTTCTGGTCGGTGACCTGGTTCAGTACCGACATCGCGCCTTCACCATTCGGGCCCCGGACCAGCGCCTCATGGGCAAAGATCGACTGGTCATGCAGGTTGACGATGGGTTGATAGGCATAATCAAACGAAAAGCCCAGTTCCGGACTGCCGGTGCAGCCCTCACACCCCTTTTTGGGGGAGGTCAACGAAGTTGGAAAATCTGTCACATCGCACTCCATGTGAGGTCAGGGCCATAAAATGATGAATAGCGGATTTTGACAAGCAAGGATCGGTTACTTCATGTTCTTGACAGCTATAGATCAGCAACTGCAGACCGCCAGGTTTCCTGATTAGCCGGATAACGTTCAGACTGCCACACGCATGAGGAATTCAAATGGCACAAAAGATGGAAGAAGACGATAAGGTCCGCCTGGATAAATGGCTGTGGGCCGCGCGCTTTTTCAAAACTCGCGCGCTGGCCAAAGCGGCTATCGAAAGCGGAAAGGTGCACTGTCGCGGCGAACGTTGCAAGCCCGGCAAAGAGCCTCGTATCGGCGACGAGTTTCAGATTCGCATGGGTTTCGACGACCGCACCGTAGTCGTCGAGGCTCTGTCCATCGTTCGCCGTGGCGCGCCGGAGGCACAGACGCTGTATCACGAGACACCCGAGAGCATCGCCAGGCGCGAGCATGCTGCCGCTCAGCGCAAGGCCGGCAACCTGGGTGTGACCACCGACGGAAAGCCGACCAAGAAGCAACGCCGGGAGCTTTTCGGCTTCCGCGCCAGCCAGAACAACGACTGAAACACGGCACCGGGCAGCTCCGGCTATCAGTCCGACGTGCCATCCAGCTTGGAAGCGCACCGCATAGCTCCTAAAATGCGGTCAATCCGCATGGCCCACGGCGCTTTCGAGTGCCGGACGGTGCTTCCTCAGCCGCGTGCCATCCATTGTCATTACTTCAGATACCTTTCCTACCTATGCATGATTTCCCGAACATCGATTTCACCCAGCGCTTCATCTTCGACGAAAGCGACGTTCGCGGAGAACTGGTCGCCTTGGAGCGCAGCTACGCCGAAGTGCTCGCCAAGCATCCCTACCCGGAGCCGGTCGCGCAGTTGCTTGGCGAACTGATGGCGGCTGCCGCGCTGCTCGTCGGCACCCTCAAATTCGACGGCCTGTTGATCCTCCAGGCACGCTCCAGCGGCGCAGTGCCGTTGCTGATGGTCGAGTGCTCCAGCGAGCGTGAACTGCGTGGCATTGCCCGTTATGACGAGGCATTGGTCACAGCAGGCGCAGGTCTGCAGGACCTGATGCCCGATGGCTCGCTGGCATTGACCATCGACCCGAACAAGGGCAAGCGCTATCAGGGCATCGTTGCCCTCGACGGCGTCGACCTGTCGGAAAGCCTCTCCAACTATTTCGTGATGTCCGAACAGCTCGGCACGCGTTTCTGGCTCAAGGCCGACGGTCACCGCGCCCGTGGTCTGTTGCTGCAACAGCTGCCCATCGCACAGATCACCGATCCGGAAGAACGCGACGCCAGCTGGGAGCACGTCATCACCCTGGCCAACACCCTTACGGCCGAGGAAATGCTCGGGCTGGACAACCAGACCATCCTGCATCGCCTGTATCACGAAGACCCGGTTCGCCTGTTCGACGAACAGCCCATCTGCTTTCGCTGCAGTTGCTCGCGTGAGCGCTCGGCCAATGCGCTGGCCAGCCTTGGGCTGGAGGACGCGCAGCAATTGGTTATCGAGCACAACGGCACGATCGAGATCGATTGCCAGTTCTGCAACGAACGCTATCTGTTCGATGCCACTGACGTCGCGCAGCTGTTTGCTGGCGGCGGTGTCGATTCGCCATCTGACACGCGCCATTAATCATCGCGTAAAGGGCCTCAGAAAACGGTGTGGGCCCCTGTAATGCTGTTCTGACAGGAGGGTCCTACCATTTCCGGGCATTTCTGGCATAATCCGGCCCACTTTTACGCTGTAGTAGTGGTTGTTTTTTTACTACAAAACCGTTTGGAGCACTCGGCCACAGGCCGACGGGGAACCTCATGACGCAAACCAACAACGCTGTGTACACCGATCTGAGCACCGACGAACTGGTCAAGGAAGCCCTTGCCCGCAAAGAAGGCGTACTGTCCGATACTGGCGCACTGGTTGTGGAGACAGGCCATCGCACTGGCCGTTCGCCGGTCGATCGTTTCATCGTTGAAGAGCCGAGCACTCAGGACGCCATCGCCTGGGGCCCGATCAACCGCAAGTTCCCGGTGGATAAATTCAACGCTCTGTGGGACCTTGTCGGCGCGTACCTCGCCGAGCGCGAGCGCTTCGTTTCCCATGTTCATGTAGGCTCCGACCCTGCGCACTACCTGCCGGTCAAGATGACCACCGAGACTGCGTGGCACAATCTGTTCGGCCGTTGCCTGTTCATCAACCCTGAACAGTACAACCCGGCTGGCAAGGACGAGTGGGAAATCCAGAACGCGCCATGGTTCGTCTGCGACCCTGAGCGTGACGGCACCAACTCCGACGGCACCGTCATCATCAACTTCAAAGCCCGCAAGGTGCTGATCGCAGGCATGCGTTATGCCGGCGAAATGAAGAAAGCCATGTTCTCGGTGCAGAACTTCCTGCTCCCGGCGTCCGACGTTCTGCCGATGCACTGCGCGGCCAACATGGGCGAAGAGGGCGATGTCACCCTGTTCTTCGGCCTGTCCGGCACCGGCAAGACCACCCTGTCCGCTGATGAAAGCCGTTACCTGATCGGTGACGACGAACACGGCTGGGGCGAGGGCGTGGTGTTCAACATCGAAGGCGGTTGCTATGCCAAGTGCATCGATCTGTCCGAGAAGAACGAGCCGGTCATCTGGAAAGCCATCCAGCACGGCGCCGTACTGGAAAACGTCGTACTCGACCCGGTTACCAAAAAAGCCGACTACGCCGACAGCAGCCTGACCCAGAACAGCCGCGCCGCCTACCCGCGCGAACTGATCGAAAAACGCGCACCGAAGAACCTCGGTGGCGAGCCGAACGCCGTTATCTTCCTGACCTGCGACCTGACCGGCGTACTGCCGCCTGTGTCGATCCTCAGCGAAGAACAGGCCGCCTACCACTTCCTGTCGGGTTACACCGCACTGGTCGGCTCGACTGAAATGGGTTCGGGTTCGGGCATCAAGTCCACCTTCTCCACCTGCTTCGGCGCACCGTTCTTCCCGCGTCCGGCTGGCGAATACGCAGAACTGCTGATCAAGCGCATCCGCGGCTTCAAATCCAAGGTCTACCTGGTCAACACCGGCTGGACCGGCGGTGGCTACGGCGTCGGCAAGCGCTTCAACATCCCGACCACCCGTGGCGTGATCGCAGCGATCCAGAGCGGCGCACTGATCGGTGCCGAAACCGAACACCTCGACACCATCAACCTCGACGTACCGAAGTCAGTACCCGGCGTCGATACCGGCCTGCTCAACCCACGCAACACCTGGGCTGACAAAGCTGCCTACGACGAAGCGGCAAAAGCACTGGCTGGCCTGTTCGTGGAGAACTTCAAGAAGTTCGACGTGAGCGACGCCATCAAGGCTGCGGGTCCGAAGTTGTAATTAAACATCTTCAGGGTCACACGCCCGTGTGACCCTCGAAAATGCTCAAGCAAACGCCTCGACTTGTCGGGGCGTTTGCTTGTCTGGAATACTGATTTCCACTGAGGACGATGACCAGGAGGTGTGTTGTGGGCGTAAACGGGATTCAGATACGGCGTTTCGTGCCGAGCGACGAGTCAGGTGTATCGGCGATGATCCTGCCGATCCAGCGTGAAGAGTTCGGTATTCCCATCACCGCCGAAGATCAGCCTGACCTGAAAGCGATCCCGGCGTTTTACCAGACCGGCACAGGGGATTTCTGGGTCGCGGTACAAGACGATCAGATCATCGGCAGCATCGGTCTCAGGGACATCGGCGCAGGCCAGGCAGCACTGCGCAAGATGTTTGTCGCCGCCCCGTTTCGCGGCCGGGAATTCTCCGTTGCAGCCAGACTGCTCGAGCGCCTGATCGCGGAATCAACTCGCAAGGGCGTCAGCGAAGTATTCCTGGGCACGACCGACAAGTTTCACGCTGCGCATCGCTTCTATGAAAAGCACGGCTTTAGAGAGATCACGAAGGAGGACCTGCCTGCGAGCTTTCCGTTGATCGCGGTGGACAGCAAGTTCTATGTGCTGGGCCTGAAAGAATAATGTAGCGGGCGAGAAGCATCACCAGTGTTTGGGTGCTTCTGCCGGTTTCGTTGTATTCATCCACATAGCTTTTTCCCATCGCTCCATTCCAAGCTCCCTGCTGAATAGAGTCGTCGGGCGAAGCAGCACGTCGTTCTACTTCACGTCACCGCATAAAACTTGCGCACATACGCAGTGCTGGTCCATTTGCAGGGCGCGCCTTGGGCGACGAATACGGTATCGCCGGTGTTCACGGTCAGGCTCGGGCCGTTTTCCAGACTCAGCTCGACGCTGCCTTCGATCAGGTTCATCAGTTCATGGATCTTGTGCGGCCGCGAGATGCGTTCGTAGGGCGTCGAGTCCCACACGCCGATACGCAGGGTGCTGGCGGTGTCTTCGAAGAGGTTGTTGCTGCGGCATTGTGGCAGCGCGCTGATCATGATCGCCGGGTCTGGCGGTGAAGACGGCGTGAGCATGGCCAGGCGATCGAGCGCGGTGATGCCGGGTTTGTCTGGCCCGCTGGCCTGGGTGGACGCGCAGAACGCCCAGAGGCTGTCCGGTTGCGCGTCGATACGTACTTGAGTGCCGCGACCGATCACGGCACTTTCACCGGTCTTGATGGTGAGGCTCTCGGTGCCGGAGGTCAGGGTGACGGACCCCCGATGCATCACCAGCATTTCGGTGTAGGGGTAGGCTGCCACTGACAGTGACGTGCCGAAGTGCACGAGGCCGGCCGCAATGCCCTGATCATCGATGAACGCTGTGCGACGCTCATTATCGAACGAGTCATGCGCATCGATGGGGCCAGTGGTGAATTCGGTGTCGACCGGGCTGAGGTCAGCGCGGGCCAATAGCAAAACAGTGGGTTGGGGCATCGGGTCGGGCTCCTGAAGTTGAAGCGTTGATGATCGTTCCCACGCTCCGGACTCAGCGTTATACACAAATCCGCTTTTGCTTCTGGCCGGAGGCCGTAGGAGCGAACTTGTTCGCGAAAGGGCCGGTATGATCGCCTGCCTTCGCGAACAAGTTCGCTCCTACGCCCTGCGGGCCGAAGCCTGAAAAGCACGTATTCGGGGCTCTCCAGGACTTATGTATAACGATGAGCGCTCTGCGTGGTAATGCATTTCGTGACGCTCTGCGAGAGCACTGGCACGATGAGGTGCTTACGGGCGATCAGCCGATCGCCTGGGTAATCAGCGCAAACTGGCGCACGCCCTGAGTGGCTTGCGGGACTGCGCCCATGCTCATGCAGGTCACGCTGTCGACGCGCTTGAGGCCGGCTTCCTCCAGCCAGTCAGCCAGGCCGCTGTCGGTCGGGATGTCGATACGTACGAAGGCATAAGGCACGCGGGCCAGCAGCTCTCCAATCATGTGCCTGGCCTGGTCAACGCTCTGGGCAACAACAGGGCCGATGCACAGGCCACGACCGAACGGGCGCAGCAGGGCAAAGGCCTGCAACTGGCCGTCGCGCTCAATGCCGACAGCGTGTTCAAGGTTGTTCAGCACATCGCCCAGCGTCACCGAGCGGTCCATACCCGAACCGGCGTTGGCCAGTTCCAGCACACGAGGGTGGTCAGCCTCGCTCAGCCCCCGGCAACGTTCCTGTGCCTTCAGTTCGGTGGTGTCGGGCGGTTGCGCCTGCCCCTGACGCTGCTGGATCTCGCCAAAGCTGACGAACCCCATCTTCGCGTAGAGCGGCGCACCTGCCAGCGTGGCGTTGAGGACCGCCGTGCGCGGCGCGACGCTGCCGACGGCCAACTCCATCAGCTTGCGACCAATGCCCTTGCCCTGGTAATCGTCACTGACGATCACCAGGCCGATGGTGGAAAACTCGCCCTGATGACAGGCAAAGGCACTGCCGATCAAACGCCCATTGTGTACCGCGACAAAGCCTTGGGCGACACGCTGCAGCATGGCCCAGTCCTCAAGTCGATGCGGCCACTTCAGGGCGATGGATAACTCATGAGCGTTGCCGACATCGGCTGCGGTCATGGGGCGAAATTCAAAGTCGAGGCGTTGCTGAGCGAGCATGACGTGTCTCCGTCCAGAAGGATGCACAGGCAATAAAAGGATGCGCCAGGCTTGCTGTATCCCATCTGCTGCAGGCGGTGACAAGAGGGCTGCGCGCATTCGGCAGATTCCACGAAGTGCCGTTCGCCAGACCACAGTTACTGCTTAAATCGACCGGGCCTCCGGCAGCAAATGCTTAGGTTTTTTACCCCGCGTTCAGGCTCTTTATATAGCTGCCGGCATTTGTCACTCGCCAACCACCGACGCGGCGCAGTTTCTGCGGCGCAAACCCGCGTGTTTGAGCCCGAGCGCCCTGAAAAGGGTCATAAAAGCGCCGAAAACAGGGCTCTGCCCAAGGCTGGAGCGCCCCGCAAAGTCTGCTGAGCGCGCACCTCAAAACGGTGGTTTCTATCAAGCAGCCATCACTTTTAACGCCATATGCTGATTTCACGGTGTTGTAATGAGGTTGTGCTGCAGCGTGCATCACCGCCCCTGGATATCAGGCCGGATTGCTCGTCATGCCATGACCTCAACGAACTTTCAGGACCGCACACAATGAGCTTTCTTCGACCAAAATTCATTACGTTCGACTGCTACGGCACGTTGACCAATTTCCATATGGGCACCATGACGCGCGAGCTGTTTGCCGACCGCGTTCCGGCTGAACAGATGGATCAGTTCGTCAGGGATTTTTCGGCGTATCGTCTGGATCAGGTCATGGGTGACTGGATGCCATACGACGAAATCCTGAAAGTCGCACTGGCGCGCACCTGCAAGCGCTGGAACGTTGAATACCGCGAAGAAGGCCAGCTGTATTACGACGCCGTACCAACCTGGGGCCCACACGCCGATGTGCCCGCCGGTCTGGCGAAAATCGCCGACAAGATCCCGCTGGTGATTTACTCCAACGCCAGCGACAGCCAGATCATGTCCAACGTCGAAAAGCTCGGTGCACCGTTTCACAAGGTGTTCACCGCTGACCAGGCCAAGGTCTACAAGCCGCGTCTGGCAGCCTTCGAGTTCATGCTCGACAACCTGGGTTGCGGTCCGGAAGACATCTTGCATGTGTCCTCGAGCTTCCGTTATGACCTGTTCTCGGCCCACGACATGAAAATCAAAAACAAGGCGTTTGTGGCTCGCGGTCATGAACAGCCCGCCAACAGCTTTTACGAATACCACCAGATCCCGGATATCGGCGGACTGGCCGGGCTGGTCGGCCTCTAGGCTGGGCAACCCGCGCAAAACCGGCATTTTTCAAGGTGCTCTTCGATGAGTGACAAGGGGAACGATATGCGCAGTGAGTCTTACTGGCTCGATACGGCTCCAGACTTTACCGGCGCGCAGGACGGCGCAGTGGAGGGGCAGGCTGACGTGGTGGTGGTCGGTGGCGGTTTCACCGGCCTTGCGGCGGCGCGTGCATTGGCCTTGAAAGGTGCCAGCGTGGTGGTTCTGGAAGCAGGCCGGGTGATCGGCGAAGCGTCGGGCCGCAATGGTGGACAGTGCAATACCGGCGTGGCCCAGGACTACGCGTCGTTGAGCGCAACCCTGGGTGCCGATCAGGCACGCGAGTATTACAAGGCTTATGAAAGCGCGGTGCAGAGCGTCGTGACCGTAATCGAGGAGGAAAACATCGCCTGCGACATCAAGCGTAACGGCAAGCTCAAGCTGGCGGCCAAGCCAGGGCATTACGAAGGACTGGCGCGCACCTGCGAGCTGATCCGCCGCGAAGTCGATGCTGACGTCGAGCTGCTATCGGCTCAGGACGTGCGCGCCGAAATCGATTCGAACGAGTTTCACGGTGGCCTGCTGCAGCGCAACGGCATACAGATGCATGTCGGACGTTTCGGTCTGGGTCTCGCCGATGCGGCCGTGCGCCATGGCGCAAGGGTGTATCAGAACGCGACGGTAAAAGACTGGAAAGCCAACCGTGGCGGCTTTGTGGTCAACACCTCGAAAGGCTCGATCCAGGCCGGCCAGCTGATGTTGGCGACCGGTGCCTGCCAGCATGGCGGACTGGGCTGGTATCGCCGGCGCATCGTGCCGGTCGGCAGCTTCGTCATCGTCACTGAAGTATTGCCGCAAGCGCTGATCGACCAACTGTTCCCCCACCAGCGCGCTTACGTGACCAGCCGTTTGATCGGCAACTATTTCCGCCTCACACCGGACAACCGCCTGCTGTTCGGCGGACGCGCACGCTTCGCCATGTCCAACAGCAGCTCAGACGCCAAAAGCGGCAAGGTGTTGCAGGCGGCCATGGTGCAGATGTTTCCGCAACTGGCACACGTCAAGGTCGACTACTGCTGGGGCGGGCTGGTGGACATGACCTCCGACCGTTTGCCGCGTGCAGGCGAACACAACGGGGTCTTCTATTCGATGGGTTACAGCGGTCACGGTGTGCAGATGTCGGTGCACATGGGGCGGATGATGGCCGAAGTCATGGAAGGCAAGGCACAGGCCAATCCCTGGAAAGACCTGAGCTGGCCAGCCATTCCCGGCCATTTCGGCAAACCATGGTTTCTGCCGCTGGTAGGCGCTTATTACCGCTATCAGGACAGCCGCCACTGAGTGTTCGTCTGACCGTCATCGTGTGTGCTTGAAGGACGCTCCGGCCAACCGTGAGCAATTCGGAATTTTCCCTTTTCGACAGGTAGAACTGATATGGCTGATAAAAAAACCGACTCCGCGTTGATCACAGGCCAAGACAGCCTGCGGGTTTTCGAAGGTCTCAATCGTGGCCTGTCACGGCGCGATGCGTTGCGCATGCTGGGTGTTGCAGGCGTAGTTGCGGCGGGCTCCACCAGCCTGTTCGGCGCGGCCGGCAAGGTCTTTGCCGACGACGCGGATGCCCCTGTCAAAGGCAAACCGGGCGGCCGCATTCGGGTTGCCGGCATGTCCAGTTCTACCGCCGATACGCTGGACCCGGCCAAGGGCGCGCTGTCCACCGACTACGTGCGTCATTTCATGTTCTACAACGGCCTGACGCGTTTCGACAGCCATCTGGTGCCGCACATGGAACTGGCCGAGAAGATCGAAAGCGACAACGCGACGGTCTGGACCGTGACCCTGCGCCAGGGCGTGACCTTCCACAATGGCAAGGCGCTGACCGCTGGTGACGTGGTGTTCTCCCTGTCGCGCCACAAGGATCCGGCCACCGGTTCGAAAGTCATGCCACTGATGGCGCAGTTTTCCGAGATCAAGGCCACCGGCCCGCTGGAAGTGCAGATCACCCTCAGCTCGCCAAACGCCGAGCTGCCGTCGATCCTCGCGGTCTCGCACCTGCTGATCGTGCCTGAAGGCACCACCGACTTCAGCAAAGGCATCGGCACCGGGCCGTTCACCGTCAAGGAATTTAACCCTGGCGTGCGCTCGGTCAGTGCGCGCAACCCCAACTACTGGAAGCCGGGCCTGCCGTACCTGGACGAGATCGAATTCATCGCCATCGCCGACGAGCCATCGCGGGTCAACGCGCTGCTCTCCGGCGACGTACACATGATCAACGAGGTCAATCCGCGCTCGACCACACGCATTGCCGCCAGCGCCAAACACCGGGTGGTCGATGCCCCGTCCGGCAACTATACCGACCTGATCATTCGTCAGGACCAGATGCCCGGCAAGAGTCCGGAATTCACCGAGGCCATGAAGTACCTGCTGGACCGTGAGCAGGTCAAATCAGCGGTGTTCCGTGGCTATGCTCGCGTCGGTAACGACCATCCGATCTCGCCAGGCTCGCGCTACTTCAACGCTGACCTGCCACAGCGCGCCTACGACCCGGAAAAAGCCAAATTCCTGCTCAAGAAAGCCGGCATGGAAAGTATCACCATGGCCGTGGCGGCGTCGCCTGCTGCGACCGGTTCGGTGGACATTGCCGTGCTGCTGCAACAGTCCGCCAAGCAGGCCGGTCTGACCCTCAACGTCAACCGTCTGCCAAGCGACGGCTACTGGTCCAACCACTGGATGAAGCATCCGCTGAGCTTCGGCAACATCAACCCGCGCCCGAACGCCGACGTGATCTTCTCGCAATTCTTCCAGTCCACAGCGCCGTGGAACGAATCCGGCTGGAAAAACGACCAGTTCGATCAGTTGCTGGTGCTGGCCCGTGGCGAAACCGACGACGCCAAGCGCGGCAAAATGTATGGCGACATGCAGGCTCTGGTCAGCCAGAACTGCGGCGTCGGCATCCCTGTGTTCATCAGCAACATCGACGGTGTGGACAAGCGTGTCCAGGGCTACTCCAGCAACCCGCTGGGCGGCTTCATGGGCTACATGTTCAGCGAGCAGGTGTGGCTGGACGCGTAATAGCAACGCTGAACCGAGCAGGAGGACGCAGATGAATAGCAACACACTCTGGTTGATCGTGCAGCGCTTCGGCGCGGCGATCGTGACGTTGTTGATCGTTTCCATCGTGGTCTTCGCCATTACCGCGGTGTTGCCTGGAGACGCAGCGCAGCAGGCCCTTGGGCAATTCGCGACGCCTGAACAGGTCGCGGCGTTGCGTATCAAGCTGGGCCTGGATCAACCCGGTGTGGTGCGTTATCTGCATTGGTTGACCAACCTGCTCAGCGGCAACCTCGGCGAATCGGTCTCCAACGCGATGCCGGTCTCCGAGCTGATTGCCGGACGCTTCCCGAAAACGCTGATGCTGTCGGCCACCACCGCGCTGGTATCGGTGCCGGTAGCGCTGGCGCTGGGGATTGGCGCAGCGATGTACCGCGGTAGTCGCCTGGATAGCGCGCTGAATTTCATCACCCTGTCACTGGTCGCCGTGCCCGAGTTTCTGGTGGCAACGCTGGCGGTGCTGATTTTCGCCGTCAATCTGGGTTGGCTGTCCGCGCTGTCCTACGGCGCCGATGTCAGCTCGCCTTGGCAGTTCATGCGCACCTACGCGTTGCCGGTGATGACCCTGTGCTGCGTGATCGTGGCGCAGATGGCGCGCATGACTCGCGCTGCGGTCATTGACCAGCTGGACAGCGCGTATGTGGAAATGGCGCGCCTCAAGGGCGTCAGCCCGGTGCGTATCGTATTGCGCCATGCCTTGCCGAACGCCATCGGACCGATCGTCAACGCCGTGGCACTGAGCCTGTCGTATCTGCTCGGCGGCGTCGTCATCGTCGAGACCATCTTCAACTATCCCGGCATCGCCAGCCTCATGGTCGATGCCGTGACCAACCGTGACATGGCCCTGGTGCAGGGCTGCACGATGCTGTTCTGCTCCGCTTACCTTGGGTTGGTGCTGATGGCCGACCTGTGTGCAATTCTTTCCAATCCGAGGCTGAGAAACCAATGACTCAATTCATTGCGAAATCGACGCCTGCGGCGCCGCAACCGGTGCTTCGCAAAAAGGTGTCCCGTCCGACCTCATGGCTTGGCCTGCTGGGCGCAACGGTGTGCTTCATCTGGTTGATGGTCGCCCTGTTCGGCCCCTGGCTCGCACCGCATCCGGTGGGCGAAGTGGTCTCCGACAACATGTTCGAAAACATGAGCGCAGCCTATCCATTCGGTACTGACTACCTGGGTCGCGACATGCTCAGCCGCGTATTGGTCGGCGCGCGCTTCACCGTCGGCCTGGCATTGATTTCTGCCGTACTGGCCAGCGGCATCGGCACGCTGTGCGCGCTGCTGTCGGTGGTCGCGCCAAAATGGCTGGACGAAATCATCAGCCGCCTGATGGACGCGTTCATCTCGATCCCCAGCAAAATGCTGGCGCTGATCATGGTCTCGGCATTCGGCTCGTCCGAGGTGCTGCTGATCTGCACGGCGGTGCTGAGCTACACACCAGGCGCGTTTCGGATCGCGCGCAGCATGGCGGTGAATATCGAGGCGCTGGAATACGTGCAAGTGGCACGCACACGCGGCGAGGGCCGTATTTACATTGCCTGCCGGGAAATCCTGCCGAACATGCTCAACCCGGTCATGACCGACCTGGGCCTGCGCTTCGGCTTCATCGTCTTGCTGCTCAGCGGCATGAGCTTTCTGGGGCTCGGTGTACAGCCGCCTGACGCCGACCTTGGCTCGCTGGTCCGCGAGAACATCGGTGGCCTCAGCCAGGGCGCGCCGGCCATCGTGATCCCGGCACTGGCCATCGGCACCCTGACCATCGGCGTGAACCTGCTCATCGACCGGCTGGCCTCGCGGCGCGGTCGTCGTTCGGGAGGGCATTGAGATGAGCCAGTTGATTCGTGTGCAAGACCTACGCGTAGTTGCCGATGGCGACCATGGCGAGCTGGAGATTGTCAAAGGCGTCAGCTTTGCGCTGGAAAAAGGTGAAGTGCTGGCACTGATCGGCGAGTCGGGCTCCGGCAAGACCACGATCGCGCTAGCCCTGCTGGGTTACGCCCGACGCGGTTGCAAGCTGGCCGGCGGGGTGGTTCAAGTGGGCGAGCACGACATGCTCAGCCTGCCCGAAAGCCAATTGCAGGGCCTGCGTGGCAATCGCGTTTCCTACATTGCGCAAAGCGCCGCAGCGGCCTTCAACCCGGCGAAAAAGCTGATCGATCAGGTGATCGAAGGTGCGTTGATTCACGGCCTGGGCAGCCGCGCGGAACTGGAAGCCAAGGCGGTCGAGCTGTTCCGCGATCTGGCCCTGCCCAATCCGGAAAGCATCGGTCGACGTTATCCGCATCAGGTCTCGGGCGGCCAGTTACAGCGCGTCATGGCGGCCATGGCGCTGATCAGTGATCCGTTGCTGGTGATCCTCGACGAGCCGACCACGGCACTGGACGTCACCACGCAGATCGACGTGCTGCGCGCATTCAAGCGGGTAGTCCGTGACCGGGGTGCCACTGCGGTTTATGTCTCCCACGACCTTGCGGTGGTGGCGCAGATGGCCGATCAGATCGTGGTGCTCAACGGTGGGCAGATCATCGAAACCAGCAGCACCGCCGCGCTGCTCAAGGGACCCGTGGATGCCTACAGCCGCAGCCTGCTGGCGGCGGCGCGTCCGGATAAAGTGCTGAGCCCGGCCAGCGAAGTGGCCAAGGACAGCACGCTGTTGACCATCACGGGCCTGACGGCGGGCTACGGCAAGAAGAACCTGCAGGGCATGCCGATGATTCGCGTGCTGGAAGACATCGACCTGACCATCCGCCGTGGTCAGGCCATCGGCGTGATCGGCGAGTCAGGCTCGGGCAAATCGACGCTGGCCCGTGTGGTCGCCGGTCTTCTGGACCCGGCGCATGGCAGCCTGACGTTCGACGGTACCGAGTTGTCCGGCACCCTGGCGGGTCGTACCGAAGAACAGTTCCGGCGCATCCAGATGGTGTTCCAGAACGCCGACACCGCACTCAACCCGATGCACAGTATCAGCGCAATTCTGGCGCGCCCGCTGAAGATGTATTTCGGCCTGAAGGGCAGGGCCCTGCGCGAGCGCATCGATGAACTGATGGACCTGGTGCGCCTGCCCCGCGAGCTGGCCGAGCGGCGTCCCAACGAACTCTCGGGCGGGCAGAAACAACGCGTCAACCTGGCTCGCGCGCTGGCGGCCAAGCCGGACCTGATTCTCTGTGATGAAGTGACCTCGGCACTGGATACCGTGGTGGGTGCCTGCATCCTTGAACTGCTCGGCGAACTGCGCCGCAAGCTGGGGGTTTCCTACCTGTTCATCAGCCACGACATCTCCACCGTTCGCGCTCTGTGCGACGACATCGTGGTGATGTACAGCGGCCACAAGGTCGAAGAGGGCAGCCGCGAAGCCTTCAGCCGAATGCCGTTCCACCCCTACACCGATCTACTGGTGCATTCGGTGCCGGAACTGCGTCAGGGCTGGCTGGAAACCTGCGGTGTAACCAGCGGCAACCTGCCGCCCATCAGCGCACCGGCCAACAATCCGGAGCTGTGCACCTTCCTCAATCGCTGCCCGGCCCGAATCGAAGGCCTGTGCAACAAGACCGCGCCGGGACGCCGCGTGATCGCAGGTGGCAGCGAAATCCTTTGCCACCGCGACAGCGACGAGCTGCAGGCCGTGCAAGAAAATCTGAATCCTGAAATCGTCGGAGCTTACGCATGAATGGCCGTTTTGTGAGGCTGGGCGAGCGTGATCGCCCGGTCGTGAGCCTGATGGTCGATGGCGCGCCTATCGAGGCATTACAGGGCGATACGCTGATGGTGGCGTTGCTGACCCGCAAGGCCACGTTACGCCAGTCCGAGTTCGACCCGGGACGCCGTGCAGGTTTCTGTCTGATGGGGGCCTGCCAGGATTGCTGGGTCTGGACCCGCAGCGGTGAGCGGCTGCGCGCCTGCTCCAATGAAGTCCGCGACGGACTCGACATCGTCACCACCCAACCGGAGGCGAAATGGCCACTTCTTCACGGTTAGACGTTCGCAACCCTGACAGCCCGAGAGTGGTCATCATCGGCGCCGGCCCGGCAGGCACCCGCTGCGCCGAAACCTTGCTGGCTGCGGGCATCAAACCGATCCTGATCGACGAAAACCGGCGTGACGGCGGGCAGATCTATCGCCGTCAGCCAGAAGGCTTCAAGCGCGATTATTCGGCGCTGTATGGCACCGAAGCGGCCAAAGCGCGTGACCTGCATGAAAGCTTCGATCGCTTGCGCCCGCAGATCGATTACCGCCCCGACACCCTGGCCTGGAACCTGACCCACGGCGAGCTGTGCTGTGCCAGTCAGGGCATACACACCGTGGTCGAATACGACGCACTGATCCTGTGTGCCGGGGCCACCGACCGTCTGATGCCGATCAAGGGCTGGCAGTTGGCAGGCACCTACAGCCTCGGCGGCTCGCAGATTGCGCTCAAGTCGCAATCGGTCTCGATTGGCAATCGCGTGGTGTTCATGGGCAGCGGTCCGCTGCTGTACCTGGTTGCCAGCCAATACGTCAAAGCCGGCGCCGACGTCGCTGCAGTGCTCGACACCTCACCGTTCGGCAAACGCGTCCACGCGATGCCCAAATTGCTGGCGCGTCCCGGTCTGCTGTTCAACGGCATGAAACTGCTGGGCCAACTGTACAGCGCCGGGGTGCCGGTGCATCTGGGCGTGCAGCCCGAGGAAATCATCGGCAGCGAACAGGACGGCGTGACCGGCGTGCGTGTGAAGCTGGCCAATGGCACCGCGCTGAACGTCGATTGCGATGCCCTGGCGCTGGGTTATCACCTGCGTCCGGAAACCCAGCTGGCTGATCTGGCCGGCTGCCAGTTACGCTTCGACGAAGCGTCCGGGCAATGGCTGCTGGCAGTCGATGAAGAGGGGCGTACCTCGGTCAAAGGTTTTTACGCCGCAGGTGACGGCGCGAAGATTCGTGGCGCCGATGCGGCGGAACAGGCCGGGCGACTGGTGGCGATGGCGTTGCTGGAAGACCTTGACCTGCCTGTGGATAACTCGCGTCAGGCAGAAGTGCGCAAGAGTCTGGTGGCGATGGACCGCTTTCGGGTCGGGCTGGCCGAAGCGTTTCCGTGGCCTGCGGCCCAGGCGGCTGCCTTGCCCGATGACGCCATTGTCTGCCGCTGCGAGATGATCAGCGCAGGCGAATTGCGCGGCGTCGTACGAGAAAAGGGCGCCTGCGAAGTCAACCGCGCCAAGGCTTTCAGTCGCGTCGGCATGGGCCGCTGCCAGGGCCGTTACTGCTCGCAGGCCGGGGCCGAGGTGATCGCAGCCGAAGCAGGCGTGCCGGTCGAACAGGTCGGTCGTCAGCGCGGTCAGGCACCGGTCAAACCGTTGTCGATGCTGATCGACGAGGTGACATCATGAAGCAGCCAAAAGTGGACGTACTGATTGTCGGCGGCGGCTTCATGGGCTCGGCATCAGCGTTCTTTCTGCGCCAGCGCGGCAAGTCAGTGACGCTGCTGGAGCGCGACGTGATCGGTCAGTACGCCAGCGGCGTGAACTTCGGCAACGTGCGACGTCAGGGCCGGCATCTCGGTCAGCTGGAACTCGCCAACCGCTCCAGAGCCCTTTGGCAGCGGCTGCCGGAGCTGATCGGTGAAGACCTGGAATTTCTGCCCAGCGGCCACATGCGCGTCTGCTATCGCGAGGACGAAATCGCCGAGCTGGAAGCCTACGCAGCAGCCCCGGAAGCCCGTGAGCTGGACCTGAAAATCTATAGCGGGAAAGCGCTGCACGAGCGCTTTCCGTTTCTTGGCCCCGACGTGAAGGGCGGGTCTTATGCGCCGCACGACGGCCACGCCAACCCGCGTCTGGCTGCACCTGCCTTTGCCCGCGCCGCGATTCGGGCCGGGGCGCGGATCGAAGAGCGTACCGAAGTGGCCCATGTGGAAAAGGTCGGTAACGAATTCGAAGTCACCACCACTGACGGGCGCATTTTCAGCGCCGATCAGTTGCTGATCACCGCTGGCGCCTGGGGACAGAAACTCTCCACGCAGTTTGGCGAATCCGTGCCGCTGGACACCCATGGTCCGCAGATGGCCGTGACCGAGCCGGTGCCGTATGCACTGCCGACAGTGATCGGCGTGTTCACCAAAATCCCTCACGAAGTGATCTACTTCCGGCAGATCGCCCGCGGCAACATCATCATCGGCGGGGGTTTTCGCAGCAAGCCGGACATGATCAACCGCCGCGCCTATGTCGAGCCGCGCAGCATCGTCAATCAGGTGCAGCAGATGCGTCGCCTGTTGCCCGGTGTCGGCAACCTGAACATCATCCGCGTGTGGAGCGGCATCGAAGGCTACACGCCGGACTCGCTGCCGGTGATGGGCCGCAGCGGCAAGATCGACGGCCTGTTCTATGCGTTCGGCTTCTGCGGCCACGGCTTCCAGCTCGGTCCGGGCGTGGGCGACGTGATGGCCGAGTTGATCAGTACCGGTGCTACCAGCACCTCGATCAGCCCGTTCGACATTCGCCGTTTTGACGTCAGCCTTGTGGATAACTTCACCGAACAGACGAGTAAAGCCTCATGAGCCCCCGCGCACTGGAAATCCTCAAGCGTCTGATCGCCTTCGACACCGTGTCGTCGGAGCCGAACATGGCACTGATCGAATACGTCCGCGAACTGCTGGCCAGCAAAGGCATCGAGTCGCTGATCGTCAAGGACGAGACCGGCAAGAAAGCCAACCTGTTCGCCAGCACCGGCCCGCGCGATGTACCGGGCGTGCTGCTGTCCGGCCACACCGACGTGGTTCCTGCGGCCGGTCAGGCGTGGACCATGCCACCGTTTCAGGCAACCCTGCGTGACGGGCGCATCTACGGCCGTGGCACCTGCGACATGAAGGGCTTTATCGCCCTGGCTATCGACGCAATGCTCGATGCCGCAGACATGACCCTGATGCGCCCGCTGCAATTGGCGCTGTCCCACGACGAAGAGATCGGCTGTGTCGGTGTGCGGCGTCTGCTCGATGTCCTGCATCTGGCACCGGTACGTCCGTTTCTGTGCGTGGTTGGCGAGCCGACCCTGATGCAGTTCGCCGTCGGCCACAAGGGCAAGGCGTCCTATCGCACCTTCTGTCGAGGTCAGGAGGCGCATTCCTCGCTGGCACCGCGCGCGGTCAACGCGATTCACCTGGCCAGCGATTTCATCGCCGAACTGCGCAAGAGCCAGAAGCAGATCGAACAGCAAGGCGCGCGTGACGAGGGTTACGACATCCCTTACAGCACCGTGCACATCGGCCGTATCGATGGCGGCAAGGCGCTGAACATCGTGCCCAACCTGTGCACCATGGAATTCGAGTACCGCAACCTGCCGGGCGACAACCCCGATGCGTTGCTGGAGCAATTGCGCGAGCGTGCCGAGGTGCTGGTACGTGAAGCGCGACAGCTGTCGGGGGTGGCAGACATCGAGATCGAGGTCATGAACGAATACCCGGCGCTGGAGACCCATCCAAGCGTTGAGGCAGTGCGCCTGCTGCATGCGTTTGCCGAACCGGGCACACAGCACATCAAGGTCTCGTATGGCACCGAGGGCGGTCTGTTCGCCGGGCGCCTGAACGTGCCGGTGGTGGTCTGCGGGCCAGGCTCCATCGAGCAGGCACACAAGCCGGACGAGTTTATCGACGAGAGTCAGATGGACGCAGGCGAGCGCTTTTTGCAGAGTCTGCTGGGGTCGTTGAAGCAGTAGAGGCTGCCGTCCGCAGGCAAATTTCAGCATCGGACGCTGCCGTTATCGCGCTTTCAGCATCCTGGACTGTGGCGTCTGCCTAGACTGGCAGTCATCCCGGAACAGGACTTGATCATGCTCAAGAATCAGTTGAAAGACCCCAGCCTGCTGGTAGACCGCGCCTACGTCGATGGGCAATGGATCAGCGCTGACGATGGTGCCACCCTGACCATCAACAACCCGGCCACCGGCGAGGCGCTGGCGCAGGTGCCGGCCCTGCAGGGCGTCGAAACCCTGCGCGCCATCGAAGCGGCTGATCGCGCCTGGCCGGCCTGGCGCGCACGTCCCGCAGCCGAACGCGCGGCGCTGCTGGAGCGCTGGCATCAGGCGATGCTCGACAACGTCGAAGACCTGGCGCTGATCATGACCTTTGAGCAGGGCAAGCCACTGAACGAGTCGCGCGGCGAGATCCGCTACGGTGCCAGCTTCGTCAAATGGTTCGCCGAGGAGGCGCGCCGCTCGTACGGTGAAACCATTCCCGCGCCCAGCGCAGACCGTCGCTTGATGACCCTCAAGCAACCAGTGGGTGTCTGTGCCGCGATCACACCGTGGAACTTCCCCAACGCCATGATCACCCGCAAGTGCGCGCCGGCCCTGGCTGCCGGGTGCCCGATCATCGTCAAGCCATCGGACCTCACGCCCTTGTCAGCCTTGGCGCTGGCGGTGCTGGCCGAACGCGTGGGCATTCCTGCCGGGGTGTTCAACGTCATCACTGGCATGCCCACCGGGATTGGCGAAGAGCTGACCAGCAACCCGGTAGTACGCAAGATTTCCTTCACCGGTTCGACGCCGGTCGGCCGTCTGCTGATGCGCCAAAGCGCCGAACACATCAAGCGTCTGAGCCTGGAACTGGGTGGCAACGCGCCCTTCATCGTGTTTGACGACGCGGACCTGGAACAGGCGGTGACGGGCATCATGCTCAGCAAATTCCGCAACGCCGGGCAGACCTGCGTGTGCGCCAACCGGATTCTGGTGCAAAACGGCATCTACGACCGTTTTGCTGCACGGCTGGTGGAAGAAGTGAGCAAGCTCAAGGTCGGCAACGGACTGGAAGAGGGCGTGACCATCGGCCCGCTGATCAATCCTGCGGCGGTCAGCAAAGTCGCCCGGCATATCGACGATGCACTGAGCCAGGGGGCGAAACTGCTGCACGGCGGTTCTCCCGACGGCACCAGCCAGTTCGTCCAGCCCACGGTATTGGGCGACACCCACGCGGGCATGCTGCTGGCCAACGAAGAAACCTTCGGGCCGGTCGCACCGCTGATGCGCTTCACAGATGAAGCCGAAGCGCTGGCACTGGCCAACGCCACGCCTTATGGCCTGGGCGCGTATTACTTCACCCAGGACCTGCGCCGCTCATGGCGTTTCGGCGAGGCGCTGGAGTTCGGCATGGTCGGCCTCAACACCGGCATCATCTCCATGGAAGTCGCGCCGTTCGGCGGCATCAAACAATCCGGCCTGGGCCGCGAAGGCTCCAGCTACGGACTGGATGAATACCTGGAAGTGAAGGCGTTTCATGTGGGCGGGTTGTAGAGGCGGAGAAAACAGCGAGTCCCCTTCGCGAACAAGCGAAGCGTCGCCCGGTTCGCTCCTACGGCCTGCGGCCAGAATCAAAAGCAGACCGTATTCGCCTTGGCTTCTGCCCGAAGGGCGTAGGAGATTCTATGGTTTTGGGAAAGCCCTCAAGCCACTTTTGTTTGATATTCGCTCTGGTTCTTTAACAGAGCGAAGACTACTCGAGCCAACTTTCGGGAGAGCATGACCAGCGCTTGAGTTGTACTAAAGCCACGCTTTCTCTGCTCTTCATAAAAAGGCTTCCAGGCCGGCGTACGGCTCCCGGACATAGCCGCGTTGTGCAGCAACCGTCGGGCTTCTGGATCGCCGCGTTTGGTCAATCGACGAGGTCCATCACTTTGCCCTGATTTGGATACTCTCAGGTCCAGCCCAAGAAACGCGATAAAGGCGTTCGCTCCGCTGAACTCGCCTCGCTGAAAAGAAGTGACCAAACGAGCTGCAGTCAGAAAGCCGATCCCCTCTACTTTCATACAGCGGTTGACCTGCCTCATCAGCCCGGCTTCCTGCAGTACATCGCGAATCTTCTTTTCAACGAGCGCCTCAAATCGTTTCATCGAGTTGACCTGATTGGCGAACGCTGTTCTCAGAAAAGGCTCGTTGGTCCAGCTTTGTACCAGGCCAGTACGAGCCTGAACCAAGGCTGCACGACGTCGGAACAGGCTCAGAAGCTGCCGATAAAGCGGGCTCGCAGGTATCCAGGGCCGCAACTCATCAAGCTCGTTTTTCAGGTATCGGGCCAACAAACGAGCATCTTGGGCATCGGTTTTGGCGCGTATGTTGACGCCTTTACGGTAATGACTGAGCTGATAGCCATCCACTATATAAACGTCACAGCCTGCTTCGTGGGCCGCATCCGCGAACAGGACGTGATAGACGTTAGTGGCTTCGATGGCGATGGCGCAGCTGCTCGCCAAGGCCTTCAGCCATTGTGTGATGGCGACTTTGGTATTGGGGATTGCCTCAAGTCGATCATATTGATCGTGGTAGATCACCAGCTCATTCTTGGCGACATCTACACCGATGATCGGTTTTTCCAGAGTAACCCGCATTGCCATAACGCCTCCTCGGGGATAAGGTTTACAGACTTGAAGGGGCCACCCAGAGGCGCAGGCTTGTTTCTATCGTAGGTTGTGAGCCTTAAGCATTCTTTATCGGCGCTTGGGTGAAAGGAGGAGGGGTGAAATCTCCTACGGGTCTGTACTGCGCGAACAGTCAGAAGCGAACTAAGTCCCTCCTCCTCCCTTCAAGTCTTACCATACAAGCGAACTTGTTCGCGAAGACTGGCATTCACACAACCTGGCTTCCGGACATAAAACGCCCGTTTTCGAGGATCAAAGCGCGAAGCGCGCAACCATGCCGTTGAGGTCGATTGCCAGGCGTGGCAGTTGAGGCAGCTTTCGCAAACAAGCGAAGCGTCGCCCGGTTCGCTCCTACGGCCTCCGGCCAGAATCAAAAGCAGACTGTATTCGCCTTGGCTTCTGCCCGAAGGGCGTAGGAGCGAACTTGTTCGCGAAGACTGGCGTTCACACAACCTGGCTTCCGGACATAAAACGCCCGTTTTCGAGGATCAAAGCGCGAAGCGCGCAACCATGCCGTTGAGGTCGATTGCCAGGCGTGGCAGTTGAGGCAGCTTTCGCGAACAAGCGAAGCGTCGCCCGGTTCGCTCCTACGGCCTCCGGCCAGAATCAAAAGCAGACTTGTGTATGACGCTGGGTACGGAGCGTGGGAACGATCATCCGTCAGTAACCCTGGCCGCGATCCACCCGTCCTTGCATCGCTTCACCACGTTCAAAGCGGCGGATGTTATCGAGCAGGCCAGGAAAGGCGCTTTCCGGCTGGGTCATGGCCGCCACATGCGGGGTCAGCAGGATCTTCGGGTGGTTCCAGAACGGATGGTCGGCTGACGCTGGTTCCTGCTGCAGCACATCCAGCACTGCAGCGCTGAGTTGGCCGCTGTCCAGCGCTTCAATCAGATCCGCTTCCACCAGATGCCCACCACGGCCCATATTGATCAGTGCAGCACCTTCGGGCAGTTGCTCGAAAAGCCGGCCATTGAGGATGCCTTCGGTCTGGCCGGTCAGCGGCAGGACACACAGCAAAATGTCGCACTGCCCCAGAAATGCGTCCAGTTGCTCTTCCCCGGCATAGCACTGCACAGCGTCGATTCGATGCGCGCTGCGCGCCCAGCCCGACAGTTGGAAACCGAACGGTTTGAGGCTCGACAGAATATGCTGCGCCTGCAAGCCCAGCCCCATCACGCCGACTCGCCGTTGGTTCGCCGGTATCAGCGGGTGGGCTTTCCAGACGCCTTCAACCTGCTGCTGCCGATAACGCAGCATTTCCCGATGCAGGCTCAGCACGGCGAAGGTCGCGTACTCACACATCGCGTGACTGATGCCAGGGTCCAGCAGACGCACCACCGGCAGTGCTTTCGGAATACGGCCCAGGTCCAGCTGGTCCACACCCGCCGACAGGGCAAACAGCACTTTCAGGTTGGGCAGCAGTTCCTGCAGATCATCGGGCGCCAGCCAGGCGCCCAGATAGTGGATGTCGGCCGGGTCACCGATGTCTGGCCATACCCGCCATTCAATGTCCGGCGCGTGCTCGGCAAACAGGACGCGCCAGCGTTCGGCACGTGCGGGATCGGCTTTGTAGAGCAGGGCGGGCATGGGCGTTTCCTGAGCATGAAAGATGAGCCCCATCATGCCGTAAAAGCAAAGCATGATCTGTCGAAAAGGACTGCTTCCAGGCCCCTCTAAAGTCCGAAAAGCGCCGCTGCCCGGCAGATTGCATGGTGATTTGCGGGCATGAAGGAATCTGCCGTTTGCAATGCGAAAAACAGTCGATATGGACTTTTGAGGGGCGAAGTTCGGCGTAGATCATTTCGCTGAACGCTTAACCTGAACAACATCGCAGCCACCCCCGCCGGCTGCCTGGCCCATGATAGGTAAAACCATGAACAGCAAAGTCGACGACACCCCTCATCTGATCCGCCAGCGCGACCAGTTTGTGCCGCGTGGCATTGTCACGGCCCACCCGCTGGTCATCGACCGTGCCCAGGGTTCTGAATTGTGGGACGTCGATGGCAAGCGCTATCTGGATTTCGTCGGCGGTATCGGCGTGTTGAACATCGGCCACAACCACCCCAACGTGGTCGCGGCGATTCAGGCGCAACTGACCAAAGTCACCCACGCCTGCTTTCAGGTGGCCTCCTACCAGCCCTATATCGACCTGGCCAAACGCTTGAGCCTGTTGATCGCAGGCCAGAGCGGTATCGATCACAAGGCCGTGCTTTTCACCTCCGGCGCCGAAGCCGTGGAAAACGCGGTGAAAATCGCCCGCGCCCACACCAATCGCCCGGCGATCATCTCGTTCCGGGGCGGCTTTCATGGCCGTACGCTGCTCGGCACCACGCTGACCGGCATGAGCCAGCCGTACAAACAGAATTTCGGCCCGATGGCCCCCGAAGTGTTCCACACGCCGTACCCGAACGAATACCGCGGCGTGACCACCGACGTGGCGCTGGCGGCGTTGCACGAACTGTTGGCCACTCAGGTCGCACCGGAGCGTGTGGCGGCGATTCTGATCGAGCCGATGCAGGGCGACGGCGGCTTCCTGACTGCGCCGGTCGAGTTCATGAAGGCCTTGCGTGCCCTGACCGAACAACACGGCATCGTGCTGATTGCCGATGAAATCCAGTCCGGTTTCGGGCGTACCGGCAAGTGGTTCGGCTTCGAGCATTCGGGTATCCAGCCTGATCTGGTGACCGTGGCCAAGAGCCTTGCGGGCGGCATGCCGCTGTCGGGCGTGGTCGGGCGTGCAGAGATCATGGATGCACCGCTTCCGGGCGGCCTGGGCGGCACCTACGGCGGTAATGCCCTGTCCTGCGCCGCGGCACTGGCAGTGATCGACACCTATGAGCAGGAAAACCTGCTGGCGCGTGGCGAACAGTTGGGCGAACGCCTGCGTGCCGGTCTGCTCGCGCTCAAAGAGCGTTACGCCTGTATTGGCGACGTGCGCGGCACGGGTTTCATGCTTGCCATGGAGATGGTCAAAAACGACGCGGCACGCAGCCCGGACGCCGACCTCAACCAGAAGATCATCGACCAGGCGCGCCTCGGTGGCCTGCTGGTGATCAAGTGCGGCGTGTACCGCAACGTCCTGCGATTCCTCGCCCCGCTGGTGACCACCGAGCAGCAGATCGATGAAGCGCTGGGCATTCTCGACGCGGCCTTGGCACGAGTATTGAAGTCCAGCTGAGCGCAAGCGTGGTCGCGGCTGTCGTGAGACGCTGCGATCACCCGCGCTGGGGATCATTGTTGAATGGAGACGTTGCCTGCCATGGGGCTTATTGATTACCGCGCACTGTTGATCGATTGTGATGAAGTGCTGGTGGACCGTGATTCCGGTGTCTGGACGGCATTGCAGCCGTTGCTGGACAACGGTCTGAACACACCCGGCAAAGACCAGGTACTCGCTGAATTCAATGATGTCATCCGCACGTTATACCCGCGCTTTGACGAATTGGGTTTCAGCGGGCTGCTGTGCTTTGCGCATCGCCAGCTGGCCGAACGACTGGGGATCAAGGCGAGTTGGGAGGAAGGCATGAGTTTCGCCCGCTCGGTGCCGAACTGGACGCTGTTCGAGGATGCGCCCGGCGCGATGCTCTACCTGCGCAAGTTCTACCGGCTGTTGGTTTACGCCGACCGGGATCTGCAGGATCGCGGTCTCCTGTGCGAGCGATTGGGGCTTGAGGCTGACAGTTTGCTGTCGTTGACCACGCACCCGCTGGACGACACGCGCTGGCTTGCCAAGATGGATCTGGACACCCGAGACACCTTGCTGGTATCCCGCCCACCGGCCTCTGCTCCGGGCCTCGGCGGGCTGTGCCTGATCCGCCGCAGCCGCGAGCAGCACAGCCAGCCCTGCGCCGCAGATATCTGCATCAACAGCATGGCGGATCTGGTTGCTCAGCATCAGCTGTCTTTACGGCGCTGATTTTGCTAGAAGGTAGGCACGGTGAATGGCAATACATGAGGTAGGTAATGGAAGGCTTGGTCAAACTGGATCGGATTGATATCAATATCCTGGTAGAACTCCAGAAAGACGGGCGCATGACCAACGTCAGCCTGGCCGATGCAGTCGGGCTTTCCGCGAGCCCTTGCCTGCAACGCGTCAAACGACTTGAGTCGGCGGGTTACATCTCCAGTTACAAGGCGCATCTCAATCTCGCGAAAATAACCGAATCGGTCACGGTGTTCACGGAAATCTCGCTCAGCGACCACAAGCGCGAAGACTTCGCCAAATTCGAAGCCAACATCCGCCACGTCGACGAAGTGCTGGAATGCCACCTGATCAGCGGCGGCTACGATTACCTGGTGCGCTTCATGACCCGCAGCATTCAGCATTATCAGGAAGTGATCGAAGAGCTGCTGGACAAAAACATCGGCATCTCCAAGTACTTCAGCTACATCGTCATCAAATCCCCAGTCATGAAAGACGGCGTACCGCTGCGCAAATTGCTGCGCCACTGAAATACCAGCCGGGAGAGGACGCTGAGCGTCCAGAACAGCATGCCCACGCTGGAGCATGGGCACGATAGCGTTCGCACGGACGCCTCGCGCTACACCCGTTCCGCGACCTACCTGCTGACTATCGTTCCTCACGCTCCAGTGGAATGCCTGGCGTGACGCTCCGCGTCACAGATCTGCGCCGCACCGCATACGCAGCCGTGAATACCGGGCAAAGAATATGTATGTCTGAAATTCTGGCATAGGGCTACTATCCGGACGGCACTTTGGCCGGGCTTTTGCTCGTGCAGATTTGAAAACCGGCAGGAGCCCCTGTCGCCATGGATTTCAAAAGGATGTGTTCGATGCCCGTAGCCCCTCGTTTCCTTGACCATTACCGCAAGGCTGACCGGATCATGCTGGGTCTGATCTGGCTGTTGTTCATCTACGCGCTCGGGTTGGCGTTCTGGTTCGACACCTTCACCCAGGCAGTCGTCGTCGGTGGCGGCACCGCGGTGGTGCTGACCGGGCTGTATCGGGCCATCGGCGGCACCCGATTGATGCGTTGCTGTTTCGGGGTAGGCCTGATGGTCATGACCGCGCTGCACATCAATCAGGCCCACGGGCAGGTCGAGATACATTTCGGCATCTTCGTCCTGCTGGCAGTGCTTACCTTCTACCGCGACTGGCTGCCGATTCTGGTCGCTGCCGTCACCATCGCCCTCCACCACATCGGTTTCCATGCCCTGCAGCATTCCGGCTTCCCGGTGTATGTCATGCACCACGGCTTCGGCTGGAGCATGGTGCTTGTGCATGCGGTGTATGTGGTCGTTGAAAGCGCGATTCTGGTCTACCTCGCGGTACAGAACCAAGCCGAGGCGGTCGAGAATCAGGACATGCTGGACCGGATGCTGGCCACCACCAACCAGTTCTCTACTGATAGCCAGTCCAGCCAGCAGTCGGGCAAACATGTCTCGCTGGCGCAGCGGTTCGAGCAGTTTCTGGCGCAGATCACCGGCCTGGTCGACGGCGTGGTGCGTGACACTCGCGGGCTTGGCGAACTGGGTCATGACCTCGCCAAGGCCAGCAGTACGCTGGAAACCGGTGCGCAGCATCAGCTCAGTGAAATCGCCCGCATGACCGGCGCGATGCAGCGCATGGGCGATGCCATGAACGATATCTCCAGCCACGTCGCGCAAGCCGTGCAGCGGGCCGGTGACGCCAGCGATCAGGTCGCTCACGGGCGCGACAGTGTCGACCGTGCGCAGAGCGAAATCACCCAGCTTGCCGCACGCATCACGACCACCGATGAGACCGTACAAGCCCTGGCCAATCAGTCAGAACAGATCGGCAAGGTGCTGGACGTGATCGGCAGCATTGCCGAGCAGACCAACCTGCTGGCCCTCAACGCCGCAATCGAAGCCGCCCGCGCCGGTGAGCAGGGCCGAGGCTTTGCGGTGGTGGCCGATGAGGTACGCAACCTGGCGCAGCGCACAGCAGCCTCGACCAAGGAAATCCAGACCATCATCGAAGACCTGCAAAAAGGCAGTCGTCAGGCCGCTACGGCCATGAACGACAGCCTGCAGGGCGTCGGGCGTTGTGTCGAGGACAGCCAGCGCGCTTCGCAATCCCTGCGCGCTGTCGGCGAAGGCATCGGCCATATCACCCGGCTCAACGGCTTGATTGCCACGACGACCGAACAGCAGTCCGCCGTCAGCCGGGAAATGGCCGACCAGTTGCGCTCGGTGCAGACCATCGCCGAACACACCGCCGCCAATATCGGTGTGCTGGCGACCAGCAGCCAGAGCCTGTCACCACTGGCCATCCGCCTGGAAGCGCTGGGCCAGAGCTTTCACGCGTAGTTTTCGCGCTTAGGCAAACACCAGCCCCGACGAACGCAGCAGTTCCTGAGTGTAGGCCTGCTGCGGCGCGGCGAAGATCTCGCGGGACGGGCCCTGCTCGACCACCTTGCCGTCCTTGATGACGATCAGGTCATGGGCCAGGGCGTGAACCACCGCCAGGTCATGGCTGATGAACAGGTACGTCAGGCCATGCCGGATTTGCAGGTCGCGCAGCAGGGCGACGATCTGCTTTTGCACGGTCCGGTCGAGCGCCGAGGTCGGCTCGTCGAGCAGGATCAGATCCGGTTCAAGCACCAGCGCCCGTGCGATGGAAATACGCTGGCGCTGCCCGCCGGAAAACTCGTGCGGGTAACGATGCCGGGTGGCCGGGTCCAGGCCGACTTCCTGCAACACGCGGATCACGGTCTGTTCACGCTCTTTCGGCGTACCGATGTTGTGGGTCAACAGGCCCTCGGCAATGATCTGTTCCACGGTCATGCGCGGGCTGAGACTGCCGAACGGGTCCTGAAACACCACCTGCAGTTGACGGCGCAACGGGCGCATCAGGTGCTGGCTGTGCAGGCTCAGTTCCTTGGTGCCGAAGCGGATGCTGCCCTCTGAATCGACCAGGCGCAAAATCGCCTGGCCCAGGGTCGATTTGCCCGAACCCGACTCGCCGACAATGCCCAGCGTCTTGCCTTTGAGCAGCTCGAAACTCACCCCGTCCACTGCCTTCACATACTGCGGTTCACGCTTGAACCAGGCCTTGCCCAGCGGGAACCAGACCTTCAGGTCCTGCACCGACAGCAGCGTGTTGCTGTGCGTGGACGGCACCGGTTCGCCATCCGGCTCGGCATTGATCAGCAGACGGCTGTAAGGGTGCTGCGGGCTGTCGAACAGGGTCTGGCAATCGGCCTGCTCGACGATCTCGCCCTCACGCATCACGCAGACCCGCTGGGCGATGCGCCGCACCAGATTGAGGTCGTGGCTGATCAACAGCAGCGACATGTTCAAGCGCTGTTGCAGGGACTTGAGCAACTCCAGAATCTTCACCTGCACGGTCACATCCAGCGCGGTAGTCGGCTCGTCGGCGATCAGCAGATCCGGCTCGTTGGCCAGCGCCATGGCAATCATGATGCGCTGCCGTTGCCCGCCCGACAGTTGATGCGGATACGCCTTGAGACGGGACAGCGGATCACGAATGCCGACCAGCTCCAGCAGCTCCAGAGTACGGCTCAGCGCGGCCTTGCCCTTGAGGCCCTTGTGGGTGACGAGGATTTCGCCGATCTGTTTTTCAACCGTGTGCAGCGGGTTCAGCGAACTCATGGGCTCCTGAAAAATCATCGCCACGCGGTTGCCGCGCAGGCTGCGCAACTGCTTGTCGCTGGCGCTGACCAGGTCCAGCCCGTCGTAACGAATCGAGCCTTGCGTGCTGACGGTTTTCGCCGGCAACAGGCGCAGAATCGAATGCGCCGTGACCGATTTGCCCGAGCCGGATTCGCCCACCAGCGCCAGGCACTCGCCACGGCGGATGTCGAGGCTGACGCCATGCACCACTTCGCGGCCGTTGAAGGCGACCCGCAGGTCGCGAATTTCAATCAGGTTGTCGTGCATGTCAGCTCCGAGGATCGAACGCGTCGCGGCAGGCTTCGCCGATGAACACCAGCAGAGAAAGAATCAAGGCCAGCACCACGAACGCGGTCAGCCCCAGCCAGGGTGCTTGCAGGTTGCGCTTGGCCTCGCCAATCAGCTCGCCCAGCGACGCACTGCCCGCCGGCATGCCGAAACCAAGAAAATCCAGCGCAGTGAGGGTGGCGATGGCGCCGGTGATGATGAACGGCAGGTAGGTCAGGGTACTGGTCATCGCGTTGGGCAGGATGTGTCGCCACATCAGCGCAGCGTCGGTCAGACCCAATGCGCGGGCAGCTTTGACGTACTCCAGATTGCGCCCACGCAGGAACTCGGCACGCACCACGTCCACCAGCGACAGCCAGGAGAACAGCGCCATGATCCCCAGTAACCACCAGAAACTGGGCGACACAAAACCGGACAGAATGATCAGCAGGTACAGCACCGGCAGCCCCGACCAGATCTCCTGAATGCGCTGGCCGATGAGGTCGGTCATGCCGCCGTAGTAACCCTGAATCGCCCCGGAACACACGCCGATCACCGTGCTGATCGCGGTCAGCAGCAGCGCGAACAGAATGGATATCCGCGCGCCGAATAGCACACGCGCCAGCACATCACGGGCCTGCTCGTCCGTGCCCAGCCAGTTGATGTGGTCCGGCGGGCTGGGCGATGGCGCGTCCAGGTCATAGTTGATGGTGTCGTAGCTGAACGGTATCGGCGCGAACAGCATCCAGCCGTTTTTCGCCGCGATCAGCTTGCGCACGTAGTCGCTGGAATAGTCCGGCTCGAAAGGCAGCTCGCCGCCGAAATCGGTTTCCATGTAGGTGTGCAGCACCGGGTAATACAGCTGCCCGTCGTAGCGGATCAGCAGCGGCTTGTCGTTGGCGATCAGTTCGCCGCACAGGCACACCAGCAGCAGGCCGATGAAGATCCACAACGACCACCAACCGCGACGGTTGGCCTTGAACAGGTCGAAGCGGCGCCGGGTTTGGGGAGAGAACTCGAACATCAGGCGCTCCTCGCGGAAAAGTCGATGCGTGGGTCGACCAGCGTGTAACACAGGTCACCGATCAGTTTGATCAGCAGGCCGAACAGCGTGAACAGAAACAGCGTGCCGAACACGATGGGGTAGTCGCGCGAGACGGCTGCTTCGTAACTCATGCGTCCCAAACCATCGAGACCAAAGATGGTTTCGATCAGCAGCGAGCCTGCGAAGAACACTTCGATCAAGGCCTGCGGGATACCGGCGATCACCAGCAACATGGCGTTGCGAAACACATGGCCGTACAGCACGCGGTGCTCGGTCAGGCCCTTGGCGCGCGCCGTGACCACGTACTGGCGGCTGATCTCGTTGAGAAAGCTGTTCTTGGTGAGGATGGTCAGCGTGGCGAACCCGCCGATCACCAGCGAACTGACCGGCAGCACCAGGTGCCACAGATAGTCCTTCACCTTGCCCCAGGTGCTCAGGCTGTCGAAGTTGTCCGAGAACAGCCCTTGCGCCGGAAACCAGCTCAGGTAACTGCCCCCGGCGAACACCACGATCAACAGAATGGCGAACAGAAACGCGGGCGTGGCGTAACCGATGATCACCAGCGTGCTGCTCCAGACATCGAACGCGCTGCCATGCCGCACTGCCTTGCGAATGCCCAGCGGGATGGAAATCAGGTACGTGATCAGCGTCGCCCAAAGCCCGAGGGACAGCGACACCGGGAGCTTTTGTGCAATCAGTTCGGTGACCGGTGCACCGCGGAAGAAGCTGGTGCCGAAATCCAGTTGTGCGTAGTTCTTGAGCATTAGCCACAGCCGTTCGTGCATCGGTTTGTCGAAACCGTAGTGTTGCTTGATCTGCTCGATCAGCGCCGGGTCCAGCCCGCGTGTGCTGCGGCTGGCGGTACCGGAGGCAGCCACTTCGCCCCCGCCGCCGCCCACACCGTTGGGGCTGAAGCCCTGAATGCGCGCGATGGCCTGCTCGACCGGTCCGCCGGGGGCGGCCTGCACGATCAGGAAGTTGACGATCAGAATGGCCAGCAGCGTGGGAATGATCAGCAGCAGGCGTCGAATCACATAAGCCAGCATCTCAATACTCCTTGGCGGCGGCAGGTTTGCCGGTCAGCGCAGTGGCCTGAGCATTGGTCAGCGGCGTCGGGCTGATCTGCCACCAGGTTTCCAGGCCCACGTCATAGATCGGTGCCACATCCGGCATGCCGAAACGGTTGGCGAACACCAGCGGCGTGCCCTTGGAGTAGTAGTTGGGGATCATGTAGTAACCCCACTGCAGGACCCGATCCAGCGCCCGCGCGTAGAGCACCATGTCGTTGCGCGTATTGGCGCTGACCAGCCCGTCGATCAGCGTGTCCACCGCAGGATTGCGCAGCACCATGGCGTTGGAGCTGCCCACTTCGGTGGCGCTTTGCGAGCCATACAGGTTGTACAGCTCACGGCCTGGGGAAATGATCGGATTGCCGTTTTTCGGCAGGCTGACCACGATCATGTCGTAGTCCCGCGCATTGAGCCGGTTGATGTACTGCGCCGAATCGATGCGCAGAAAATCCAGCGTGATGCCGATCTGCGCCAGCGTACGCTTGAAGGGCAGGATCAGCCGGTCGAAGCCGCCCTGACCATCGAGAAAACTGAACACCATCGGCTCGCCCGCCGCGTTGACCAGCTTGTTGTCTTTCGGGTGCCAGCCGGCTTCGGCCAGCAGCTTGAGGGCCTGCAACTGCTTGTCACGGATGTAACCGCTGCCGTCGGTTTTCGGTGGCTGATAGACTTTGCTGAACACCTCGTCAGGGACCTGGCCGCGCAAGGGTTCGAGGATCTTCAGCTCGGCCGGGGTCGGTAGCTCGGTGGCGGCCATGTCGCTTTTCGGGAAGTAGCTTTGTTCACGCACGTAGAAATTGCGCATGACCCGGCGATTGATCCAGTCGAAATCCCACAGCAACGACAGCGCCTCGCGCACGCGGCGGTCCTTGAACATGGGCTTGTCCAGATTGAACACAAAGCCCTGCGCGGCGACCGGGCGTTGCGGTGCGAGGATGCGCTTTTGCAGGCGCCCGTCGTCAATCGCCGGGCCGCTGTAGCCGACCACGAAGCCTGAAGAAGAGAACTCGCGGTTGTAGTCGAACGTCCCGGCCTGCAGCAACTGGCGAGCGATCTCGGTGTCGCCGTAGTAGTTCACGGTGAGCGTGTCGAAGTTGTACAGACCACGGCTGACCGGCAGGTCCTTGCCCCACCAGTCCTTGACCCGTTCGAAGGTGACGCTGCGCCCGGCGTCAACCTTGGCGACGCGGTACGGCCCGTTGCCCAGCGGCGGTTCGAAACCGCCGCCGTTGGCGAAGTCGCGGGTCTTCCACCAGTGTTCGGGGAGGATGTGCAGGCTGGCAATGTCCAGCGCCAGCATGCGGTTGAGGTTGTTTTTGAAGTCGAAGCGAATCTGCAGCGGGCCTTCGATTGTCACCTCTTTGACGTCGGCGAACATCGGTCGATAGCTGAAGCTGCCCTTGGTGGTCATCAGCTCGAAGGTGTAGCGCACGTCTTCGGCGGTGACGGGCTTGCCGTCCTCGAAACGCGCCTTGGGGTTGAGGAAAAAACGAATCCACAGACCGTCCGGGTCCATCTCCATCTTTTCCGCGATCAGGCCATACACCGTGTACGGCTCATCCAGCGAGCGATAGGCCAGTGGCGAGTACACCCAGCTGTCGACCTCGCGCACATTGATGCCCTGATCGACGTAGGGATTGAGGTAATTGAACTGGCCGATTTCTTCCGCCGAGCGCGTCAGCGAGCCGCCTTTAGGGGCGTTCGGGTTGACGTAATCGAAGTGCTTAAAGCCAGCCGGGTATTTCGCCGCCTCGCCATAGACGGTCAAGGCGTGGGTCGGCGTCGCCAGCACGGTCTGCCAGCCACTGCACAGCGCAACACCCAGAAGCAGGCGCTGCAGAAAACGGTTAAAACGCGACATGGTAGGGCTTTCCTCGTGCGCACTGAATGACGGAACACTGCGAAAAAGCCCCCGGCCGGGGAAGGCGGATGAAACCTGGGCCGGAGGGGGCGAGCTCGCAATCTGACGTGGCCCACGGAGCGTGTATGGGCCACGTCGTCACACTCAGAAGTGGTAAGTCGCGCGGGCGAACAGGGTGCGGCCCAGCGGGTCGGCGTAACGAGGGTCATAGCCGGACTGGAAGTTGTAGGCCTGGTTGGAGAACGGCGGGTTGCGGTCGAACATATTGCGCACACCGGCGTCGATATCCAGCACCTTGTCGAAGGTATGACCCACCGACATGTCCCACAGCGCATACGACGCGACCCGCGCATTGGTGGTGCGGTCGTAGTCGTTGTAGCCGCTGGTGAAGCGGTTGGTGATGGAGGCGCGGGTATCGCCCAGTGCCCAGGTACCAGTCAGGACGTGTTTCCAGCGCGAAATCACGCCGTCGCCCTGGAAGTCGCCGACCTTGTCGGTGTACGGGCCGTCGATGATGTTCTGGAAGTCATACCGGGTGACGTAGGTGCCGGTCATGCCCAGACCGAACTGGCCGTAAGGCGTGTTCGGGAAGCGATAGTCGAGGGTTACGTCGACACCGCTGGTTTTGACGATGCCCAGGTTGGCGTTGCCGGTGACGATGTTGGCGATCGAACCGTCGGCAGCGCGCACGTAGCGGTCGGCGTAGGTGTTCGGGTCATCGAACACGGTCGACTCGGGGAACGCCTGGATCTGGTTGGAGATGTGAATCCACCAGAAATCCAGGCCCATCGACAGGTTGTTGACCGGCTGATAGACGAAGCCCAGGGTCATGTTGCGGGCTTTTTCCGGGGCCAGCTCGGTGTTGCCTCCGCCATTGTTGAGGAACTGCTGCTGGCAATCACGACCGGCGTTACCACCAGGCTGGACGACACCACCGGCACACAGCACCGGGTCGTTGTAATAGCCTTGGGTAAAGGTCGTACTACGCGGGGCATACAGTTCGTACAGCGAAGGTGCGCGAAAGCCTTCGCTGTAGGCACCACGGACAACCAGTTGCTTGAACGGCTGGTAGCGGAACGAGTATTTCGGGTTGGTGGTGCTGCCGAAGTCGCTGTATTTGTCGTGACGAACGGCGGCGGTCAGTTCAAGGCTGTCCAGCACGGGGACATTCAGTTCGGCGTATTCCGCTTTGACGCTCCTGTCACCTTCGACGCTGCCTGCGGCATCTGCGCCCAGACTGCTGACGTCGTTGACGAACGCTTCGTACTCTTGATGCATTTTCTCTTTTCGGTATTCGCCACCTAGCGCAATGCCGGCAGGGCCTGCACCGAACCAGTCACCGATTTCTCGGCTGATGCGCGCGTCCAGCCCGGCCACCCGGCCCACGGCGCTTGAGTACTGGCCATGGTATTGATTGGCGTCAATCAGCGCCTGACCGGCAGCGGTCTGCGGACCAAACGGATTGAGGGTGCCGTTGGCGAGGCCATTGAGCATTGCAGCATCGCTGATGTAACCATCGGTGAGTGATGACAACACTTTGTTCTGGTTGTAAGAAGCGCCAACGTTGTAGTCCCAGCCACCCACCAGACCGTCGAAGTTCAGCAGAAAACGCTGGCTGGTGTTTTGGTCGCTCGATCCGCGTGGGCCTGCTGCCGTTTCTCGCCAGGCGGTGCTGACCGGTTGCGTCGGGTCGAGGGTGAAATCGGTGGGGGCCGGAGTGATGCCGTTACCGGGATAGAAGGGTGACGACGAGTCCAGTGACAGCCCGGTGAGAGGCGCTGGCCCGATATCGGTATGGTTGTTGTTGCGGGCCCAGAAGTATTCGAGGCTGACGTTATGATCGTCGGCCAGCTTGCCGGTAGCCCTGCCGAAAAAAGAGGTCTTTTCGGTTTGCGGGATCAGGTCGATGTACTCGCGAGTACTGAATCGGCAGATGCCGTTGCTGGCTATCAGGCTGGGGCCGCTGCAGTTTCTGCCCAGCGGGTTGGCGGAGTTGTCGCCCTGAAAATAATTGCCGGGATATGCCGTCCCGGAGGTCTGGTTGAGACCGCGTCCCGGTACGTAATCCTTGGCAAACGAACGATCATTGGCGTCCAGATTCTGCTGCTTGTTGTAGTTGAAGACGCCCATCACGTTAAAGCGGTCTTCTTCCAGATCACCGAAGCCCCAGCTGGCACTCATGTCCTTGGTCGCACCGCCGCCACTGGCGGTCGGCGTCTCGCCACCGAGGGTCAGGCTGCCATCGGTCAGGGATTTTTTGGTGATGAAGTTGATCACACCACCGATGGCGTCGGTGCCGTACAGCGCCGAGGCACCGTCACGCAGCACTTCCACGCGGTCGATCGCAGCGAACGGGATCATGTTCAGGTCAATGGCGCTGCCGTTGGGCGTACCCACACCGGACAACGCATTGTTGGCCAGACGTCGGCCGTTGAGCAGCACCAGCGTCTTGTTCGCACCGATGCCGCGCATGTCGGCGAAGGAGGCGCCTCCTGTTCCGGCTCCGACCGAGCCAGCGCTGTTGTTGATCGACTGGCTGCCGGTGATGCGCTGGACCATTTCCTGGGTGGTGGTCACGCCCTGTTTCTTCAGGTCGTCGGCGCGCAGGATGGTAATCGGCACGGCGGTTTCGGCATCGACCCGGCGGATCGCCGAACCGGTGACTTCTACACGTTGCAGCTGGGTCGTGGCAGGCACAACCGCTGCGCTGGTGGACACGGCCGAGCCGCTGGTGTCTGCATCGACGGCGTCTGCCGCCTGGGCACCGCTCATGCCCATGGCCAATGCGCAGAGCAGGGCACGTGGATGACGCCGGACCGCGAGGGCCAGTGGTTTGAGGGTGCAACCGGGAAGATTCATCAGCATGGTTAGTTCCGACTTGATCCAGACATTATTGAAATGGCCTTGTGAGCCCTCTGTTCCCGACGCGGTTGTGCCGAGCGGGAGTTCCACTTCTTCTTTTTCCAGCAAGCCGCTCCCCTCCAGGGGCTTTTCAGCCCACGGACAACCGCATTCACGGGGGTCGGGTCAGACGGCTTCGCGAGGCGAAGCCACCCGGTCAGTCGAGCGTCATTTCGCTGTCATGACGGATATCTTGGTAATGCCAGAGCGTTCGATGGAGGCCATGGCCTTGGCCACCTGGCCATAATTCACGGCGGTATCGGCCTGCAACTGGACGCGGATTTCCGGGTCCTTGGCCTTTTCGTCCTGCAGGCTTTTTTCCAGCAGCTCCGGGGCGATTTCCGATTTGGCGAGGTAGAACTTGCCGTCCTGATCGACGCTGACCACCACCGGGTTTTTCTTCTCGGCGGGGGCGACTGCGTCGGTCTTGGGCAAGTTGACCTTGATCGCGTTGGTCATCAGCGGCGTGGTGACGATGAACACCACCAGCAGCACGAGCATCACGTCGACCAGCGGCGTGACGTTCATTTCGCTGAGCACTTCATCGCTGTCCTGAGTGGAGAAAGACATTAGCTGGCCTCCCGAACGGCATGGCCATTCTTGCTGGCGATGGGCTGGCGCGTGACGGCAAAGGCGCTGCGCTGGGCGAGGGCGTCGAAGTCGTGGGCGAAGTCATCCATGTCGGCCACGGCGAGCTTGAGGCGGCGCAGGAAGAAGTTGTAGATCAGCACTGCCGGCACGGCGACGGCGATACCCACGCCGGTGGCGACCAGCGCGTGACCGATAGGCCCGGCGACCGCTTCAAGGCTGGCCGAGCCGGTCACGCCGATGCTTTGCAGCGCTTCCATGATCCCCCAGACCGTACCGAACAGGCCGATGAAGGGCGCGGTGCTGCCGATACTGGCGAGAATCGCCTGGCCACTTTCCAGCGCGCGCCGCTCTTTTTGTATCTGCTGGCGCAGGTTGCGCTCCAGACGGTCCGAGCGGTTGATGGTGTGCGCCAATTGTTGCGTGGTGCGCGGCGACTCATCGACCGCCATGGCTTCGAAGCCGCTGTTGGCAATACGTGCCAGCGCGCCGGGATATTGCGCAGAATGCTCGGCAGCGGTGAGCAGGTCCGGTGCGCTCCAGAACACTTTGGTGAATTGTTTGTTCTGGGACTTCTGGCGGACATACTGCGCCGACTTGATCAGCAACAGTGCCCAACTCAATACGGAAAACAGAATCAGTGCCCAGAGCACGGCCGGGACGATCATGGAAGAGAGCGATGCGTTCATGGTTTAAACCTCACCAGCTTTGATAATTGAATAGTCGGTTGTCATGCGCCGGATCATTCCGGCAACTTGAAGTCGATGGTCTGCGTCGCGAAGCCTTCTATCGGCGTGTCACCGCGTTTGGCCGGTATGAACTTCCAGTTGCGCACAGCCTCCACGGCCGCTTCGTCCAGTACCGGTTTGCCACTGGATTTGGTCACCTCGACAGCCCCGGCGCGACCGTTGGGCAGCACCTTGATGCGCAGAATCACGCGACCTTCCCAACTGCGTCGTAACGCCAGCCCCGGGTATTCCGGCGGTGGATTGCCCAGGCTGGCGAGCCCGGATACCGCGGCGCTTTCCTTGACCGGAGCCGGTGGCGCAGCAGGTGCCGGCGGCGCGGGCGCAGGTGTTGGCGGCGCGGGCGGGCTGGGCGCAGCAGCAGCAGGCTTGGGCGCAGGCGGCGTCGGCTTTTTCACCGGCTCGACTTTCTTGACCGGCTTGGGCTTCTCGACCTTGGGCTTTTCCACCGGTTTGGGCGGCGGTTCGACCGCGTCCGGGTCCTCGACCGGTTGTTCCGGTTCGGGGGGAGGCGGTGGAGGCGGCGGCGGAGGTGGTGGCTCGGGCGGCGGCGGTTCCGGGGCGGGTGGTGTCGGGCTGGTCAGTTCAATGGTCATTTCCGGAACTTGTGGCGCAACTTCCGGCACGTCTGGCTGGGCCGTTTGCATGTACCACCAGATCACACCATGAATAAGTACCGACGCAGCAATCAACACCATTACTTGCGGCTTGTTAAGGCCACCCGGGCGTGACGTATTGGCGCTGAAAGGAATACCCTGCCACGCCGTCGAAGTGTCATCGGGCGAGGGAGAGGGAACCGCTTTCATTATTACCGCATCATTCATTAACGCTCCCTCGGGTAGTTAAAGGGCAATAAAAATCCGCTCGAACAATGGGTAACTGTTCGATTGATGAAGACCTGCATATTGTGGATAGGCAGGGCAACGCGGTGGGTGCGCACACGGCGAACTCAAACGGTTAAAGGACGTCTTGAATCAGGGCACTGACATTGCAAATCCTTGCTTTCTTATCGTCATGTACGGGGACGTACAGCGATGTTCCTGAAGGCTTACATTGCAACCGCTGTGCCAGAACGACCCAGCTGTAACCACTGACGCAGAGCGGGTGTCGCATTCGTATAACTATTTATCGATTCCCGACTTCATTGGCTTCAAAACCGCACAGATGAATAAAACCTCGAACAAAAAAACAGGCAAACAATGACCCTCTGCTTGAGCAGACGCGTTCGAAAATCATGACCTGCAAGTCACTTTGTTTGATGCACCAATACTGTGTCACTAGGATCACGTTGGTGCGTTAGTTGATCAGCGCTTCATAAAACAATGCTCCGTACAGGTACGCGGTTGTGTGGACAGTTAGCGTTGTTGAAATAAAAGCCATTCCATGGGTGATGGCAAAATGAAACCACTTAAAACAAAGTGTCGGACACTCTTTATAGGTCGACCGTCTTTTAATTAAAAACAACTCCGTGCGTACTTATTACGCGCACGGGCGCACACGATCCTGATTCATCACCAGAACACTAAGGCACACGCGAAATGTCTTAAGTCCAGACGTGCAGGGCCGTCGAATAACAACGCGCAGATCGGGACAAGGGTGAAGCGACCGTGCAGGCATCGCTTGAGGCAGGTGATGCCCAAGGTGTGGATTGCCAACGTAACGGTGGTCTGACGCAAGACTGATAGGGCACAGCTAGATTCCTTTCCTGGCGGGAAGCGAGACTTGTGGTCTGCCCCCTGCACTGTTTATGGACGCTCTGACGTCCGTTAACTGCACTTTGGTGCGTGTAGGCACCCCATGAATGCAGCGCGCACCATTGGTTTATGGCACGACCGTTCCACTAGAAAGAACTGTGCCAATTTGTG
Source organism: Pseudomonas sp. PvP100 (assembly GCF_017833055.1). Classification (NCBI taxonomy): domain Bacteria; kingdom Pseudomonadati; phylum Pseudomonadota; class Gammaproteobacteria; order Pseudomonadales; family Pseudomonadaceae; genus Pseudomonas; species Pseudomonas sp. PvP100. The sequence goes on along the minus strand of NZ_JAFIBO010000001.1, from coordinate 4,702,400 downwards.
TCTTTTTGTATCCGGAGGGGTACATTTTCATCTGGAGACGAGTATTTGCGGCTGCAAGGCGCAGTCGCTGACCCAGGCGGGTATCAACTCGGCAGATTGGCGCGGGTGCGTCGGGAGAGGGCAGCCCGTGATTCGGGCGGCTTGTAGGTGTCGTGAGTTACCAGAACGCAGCAGGTGCGCTGAGCGCCTTGCTGAACACCTCAATGGCGCGTTCGACATCTGCCTGCGTGGTGTAGCGGCCAAGGCTGACGCGCACGCTGGCCAGGGCCTTGGCGGAGTCCATGCCCAGAGCAAGCAGCACATGCGAGGGTGCATTGCTGGCCGAATTGCACGCGGACGTCGAGGACAACGCCAGGCTGTGGGACAACTGGGCGCTGGTGAAGCCGCTGCGGGTGATGCACAGGTTCAGGGTGTGCGGTATGCGTTGTTGCGGACAGCCATTGAGTTGCACATCCGGCAGACTCAACAGGCCTTCGCGCAGGTGACGACTCAGCGCTTCGATACGACGGTTTTCGGTTTCGGCCTGGCTGATCGCCAAGGCAAAGGCTGTCCCCATGCCGACGATCTGATGGGTGGCCAACGTGCCCGAACGAAAGCCGCCTTCATGTCCGCCGCCGTGGATCTGCGCTTTCAACAGTGAATGCGCACGCGGGCCCACGTACAGGGCGCCAATGCCCTTGGGGCCGTAGGCCTTGTGCGCCGAGAACGACATCAGGTCGACGGCCAGACTCGACAGATCGACCTTCACCTTGCCGACGCCCTGCGCAGCGTCCACATGAAACAGCGCACCGTGCTCGCGCACCAAGGCGCCGATGCTGGCGATATCGGTCAGTGTACCCAGCTCATTGTTCACCAGCATCAGCGACACCAGCAGCGTGTCTTCGCGCAAGGCAGCCTGTACCGCGTGAGGCTGGATCAGGCCTTGGGCGTCCGGTTTCAGCCAGGTGACGGGAAAACCCTGACGCTCCAGCGTGCTGACGGTGTCGAGCACGGCCTTGTGTTCCAGGACGCTGGTGATGATGTGGCGGCGTTGCGCGCTGGCATCCTGGGCGATGCCCTTGATCGCCAGGTTGTTGGACTCGGTAGCGCCGGAGGTCCAGACAATGGTATCGACAGGCGCACCCACCGCATCGGCCACCTGCGCGCGTGCCTGTTCAACGGCCTGCCGCGCCACCTGCCCATAACCGTGCCCGCTGGAAGCCGGATTACCGAAATGACCTTCGCGCCCCATGCAGGCAACCATGGCTTCGATGACCTGCTCATCGACAGGTGTGGTGGCGGCGTAATCCAGATAGAGCGCAGAAGTGGTCATGGGCAATTCGCTTTGTAATCGAGTCAAAATCAAGGGCTGGCATAACCAGACCGACTGCTTGAAAGATTACTGATCCGCGCGCGAAAAATTATTGATATTTGCACGGGCATGGACAACCAATGCGAAAAATTATTCGCTTTCACTTGGATTTATACGATTAAAAATTCTAGGATACTGCTTCAGACGCAGAATCGCAGCCAGACACCCATCGTTCCTCACGATCAGTGTAGAGCGACTAACGCAGGAAACCGCTAATGGACAAGTTCGACCGGGCAATCCTCGACATCCTGCAAACCGACTGCACCCGTTCGGTGGCGGACATCGCCGAGCGTATCGGCCTGGGCAGTACCGCGTGCTGGCGACGTATCCAAAAGCTGGAAGAGGCCGGCATCATCGACCGCCGGGTCGCGCTGCTCAATCCGCAACGGCTGAACGTGTCAGTCAGCGTCTTCGCCGCCATCCGCACCAACCAGCACAACGCCGCCTGGCTCGAACAGTTTCACGCCGCCGTCGGCGAGCTGCCTGAAGTGGTCGAGTGCTACCGCATGGCAGGCGACACCGACTACATGCTGCGCATCGTGGTGGCCGACATCGCAGGGTACGACGAGGTGTACAAGCAACTGATCAGCATCCCCGGCATCAGCGACGTGAGCTCCAGCTTCGCCATGGAACAGATCAAATTCACCACCGGCCTGCCCTTGCACTACGCATCGTTTGGCGGCTGAGCGCAGCCACGCTCATCGATTGAATCGAACCCTCAGCCCGATGCCACGTCCACTTTCTTTGGCAAACGAAAAAGGTGGCTGACATGACAACCGATCACATACTCACAGACAGCGTGCCCAAAGAAGACCCCGCCAGCCCGCAACTCGGCCAGTACGACCGCGAAGCAGACCCGGTCCTCGCCATGAACGCGAACAGACCCGGTGTCGGCCCGAAAAAAGGCGACGAGGTGAAGAAGCGTACGGAACACGACGAGACTTACGATGAAGGTGAGCTGGAAGTGGACGACGCCGACAGCGTCTCGGATGAGGGCGGCGGCACTCTGCCGGGCTGAGGGAGCACAAATATGGCGCTGAGGTGGTGTAACAGCTCAAACGTGTTCATGTAAGGGACGTTGAGCTGTTCACAGAGGTTGGGGATGATGAATTTCCGCCTTGCATCCATATTGCGTACTTCATGGGTAACGACAGTAGCTCCAGAGGTCAGAGCTTTGGCGATCAGCCATGGATCAGCGCCCCTTAAAAACTCTTCCATTGCCCCTGTCTTCATACCCTGGGCTTGAGCGACTAACGTTACAACCTTCACAAAAGCGGTTTGGGTATCTTCATCCGAAACGCCCCAAAAGAAGCTCGAATTATCGATCGTCCACACGGCCAGTTCATCATGGCCTTTGGTGAGTTCATCTTTGACAGGCTCTATGCTCGCTAAAGAAAAAGCCTGATTTTGAAGCAACAACCATTGCCAGTATGCCGGGCATATTCTCATGCCGTAGTAACGGTTCTTGGCTTCAATCAGCGTATTGGAGTCGAGAAAATACTTCACAGCGTTACTGTCTGCGCCAGCGTTCTCAACTTGGCAGGCTGTATGCCGAGCAAGTTGCCTGCTTCACGCAACAGCATTCGTCCACTCATGGCCTCGATCAGGACGGCTCTGCTAAGACGGGTGCTGTTTTTGGCAGTTGCATTCCGGTAGTAATTACCGGCACCGCCTTTCTCCTCCTGAAATGCTTTCAGTACCCTTTGGTAATACGTTCCGTACTGCTCTTGCGTTACAAAGCCCAGGTCGAGGGCTCGGCGACCTATAACGAGTTTGCTGACGTGGAATCGCGTAGCAAGCTGGGCTAGATTGCTTTCCCATTCCACAGCGGTATCCCACAGGGTACGAAAAAGTGCTTCGGGAACAAGAAACTCTCCGGCTACCGCATTGCAGAAACGCTCGTCCTCTCGGCCGTTGGCAGTGCCTGCGTCAGAGACACCACTGCTGCCAATCCAGATATGTGCAAGCTCATGCATCAATGTGAACAAGCGAGCCGTTGGAGCATCAGAGCTGTTGATAAATACCAAAGGTGCCAGCGGATTGCTGATGGCGAAGCCCCGAAACTCGCTGACTTCCAGTTTGCGATGGGTATTGCCCAGCGCAATACCGCTGCGCATCACAAGCACACCGGCCGCTTCTGCGGCATCGATCAAAGCACGGCTGTACCTGTCATGATCGAGACGGGATTTTTCTGGATCGACGTCGAGGGTCCGGCGAATATCGTCCACAACCGCCTTCACAGCCGATCGGCTGTCAAAGCGGCCTACGAACGAAAGCGGCTTTTGCTCATGGTTGTGGAGATACTCCAGATACCAGTCCTGCTTTCGAATGGCATCTTTCATAGTATCCAGAAGCTCCAGACTTGGCCGCAGGGGGGCCAAGTTGCCGACCGTGCGAAGGTCTGGCAGCGGGAGCAGCTCAACAGGCGGTTGCAGAAGGAAAAGGAAGCCAAATGGAACGTGCGCGACGCTCGCCCACTTTTGCGCCTGAAGAAAAGTCGGTTTCGCCTCACCCGCTTCCCATTCCACGACCCGCTCAGGTTTCACCGGAAGCTTTCTGGCGACCTGTGCGGCAGACAAGCCTGCACGCTCGCGGGACCACGTGAGGATGCTGGGATTAACAAACGCGGGTTGGCTCATGGCGGATTAGGAATATCAAAAAGGGCTGTAGCGAGCTGATCCATATGCAGGCTGACGGGCATTGCCTTCTCCTTGGCGATGACGCGCACCGCAGGCTGCGGCGCATGTCCGTACATTATGGGCTGACAACGCCACGGTCAATGACGGCGGCATCGCGTTAAGGCAGCCATGATGAACCTGATAATCGGGAGCGTGTAGGTAAGTAATTACTTCATTTACCTACCCGGCATCATTCAAGGCCGCGAAGCAATCTCGTCCAGATGATTCAGCAGATCCAGCGGGTCTTCATACACCCTCAACGCGCCAGCACGCTCAAGTTCGCCAATGTCGTAGCCACCCGACAGCAGGCCGACGCCGGTTGCCTTACAGCGACGCGCCGCCAGCATGTCCCAGATCGCATCGCCGATCACCAGACACTCGTCGATCGGAGCGTTTATCTTCTTTGCAGCCGCCAGGAACAGGTCGGGGTCAGGCTTGCCGTAGCTCACGTCATCGCGCGTAACGATGTTGATCTTGTTGATGTCCAGTTTCAGCGCTTTGAGGTTGATCGTCGCCGTATCGATCCCGCCGCTGGTGGCGATGCACCACTTGAGGTTTTCCTTGTCGAGCGTCTCCAGCAACTCGACGGCGCCGGGCAAGGCGATGATCTGTCCTTGCAGCCGCTCGTAAGCCTGAGCATGTTTCTCGCTGAGCCGTTCGGCTTGTTCTTCGCTGATGTTCAAGCCGGTTTCACGCGACAGTGATTTCAACATCAGCCCGCCGCTCATGCCGATCTTGCGGTGAATACGCCACATCGCAAGCGGGATCTTTTCTGCATCCAGCGCTTCTTTCCAGGCGGCGACGTTTTGATAAACGCTGTCGGTCAGCGTGCCGTCCAGGTCGAAGATGAAGGAAGTCTGGGGTCTCATAGGGTTACTCTTTTTGAATGCGGATTGACCATCTGGCGAGGTCCGGAGCGTTGTGAGTCGATACCTGTTCGGCGGTACCGGGGGGCTTCAATACGGCGTTGCCAAATGGCGGGAAAGGGTTGGTTTTTTGAGGTCACACACTTTCGAGTACGTGATGGAATGGCGGTTCGATCTTTCGGGCGGGAGGGCGATCTGGTAGCAGAAAAGCCTGATGGTTCTAAAGCCGCATTAACGCTGTATGTAACCCTCCACCAGCGCCTGAACCCGCGCCGCGTCATCCTCGGTGACCGGGTTATAAACAATCATCGACAGATCGGGCCGGCCATCCACTGCGAACCCCGAATACTCCAGTTCAATCAGCCCATGAACCGGATGCCGCAGGCGCTTGGTGCCTTCGCCCTGTGAACGCACATCGTTGTCGCGCCACAACGCAGCAAAATCGGCGCTGAGCGTGCAGAGTTCGTCAGCAAGTTCGCGGAGTTCCGAGGCAGCACCGGCACGGGTCGCGTCGGCTCTGAATGCGGCGACGATAAAGCGCGCGACGGCCTGCCAGTCGTCCTGCTTTGCACGCGTGCCAGCGTTGCAAAACATCAGGCGCAGGATGTTGCGCTGCTCTACGGGCAGCAGGCTGTAGTCAGTAAATACAGCTGCCGCAGCGTTGTTCCAGGCCAGAACATCCCAAGTGGCAGTCTTGATAAAAGCAGGGCTGAACGCGAGCGTATCCAGAATGCGCTGCAAGCGCGGCGATACGCCTTCGGGCGCGCTGTAGACCACTTCGGGCAGGTGACCAAAAGCGAGCATGAACAGGTGTTGCCGCTCGGGCTCGGTCATCAGGAGACTTTGCGCGATCCGGTCCAGAACCTGAGCAGAAGGCGCGCCACCGCGCCCTTGTTCCAGCCACGTGTACCACGTCGCGCTGATATTGGCGCGCTGGGCAACTTCTTCACGACGCAAGCCTGGCGTGCGTCGACGCGTGGTGGAAAGCCCCAGACTCGCAGGGTCCAGACGCGCCCGACAGTCCTTCAAATACGTTCCAAGCGGGTTGGCCATGATGATCCTGTTGGTTTTTATACCCTGATAACGTCACGTCTTTTACGGGATAAACGTTACGCGCACTCTGCCGACTTCAGCAAAGAGAGATTTGACTATGCGCGTATTTATAACCGGCGCCACAGGCTTTATTGGCACTCGCGTCACTGGGGAACTGATCAACGCAGGCCATCAGGTAGTAGGTCTGACACGTTCGCAAGAGGGGGCTCAAGCTCTGCTTGCCATGGGAGCCGAACCGCATCGCGGTGATATCGAAGACCTGTCCGGCCTTCAGCGTGGCGTAGAGCAGTGCGACGCGGTGATTCACACGGCGTTTGATCACAACTTCGCGCACTTCGTCGCCAACTGCCAGAAAGACGCTCGCGTCATCGACGCATTGGGTTCTGCACTGGCAGGCTCCGAGCGACCACTGGTTATCACCTCCAGCACGGCGATGGGCTCGTCAGCACCTGGGCAGTCCGCAGACGAAGATCATTTCGACCCGGCGCACCCCAACCCTCGCGTCGCATCGGAACTCGCCGGGCAGGCGCTGTTGCAACGCGGCGTCAACATAGTCGTGATGCGACTCTCGCAGATTCATAACCCGGCCAAACAAGGCTTGGTCAGCGAAGTCATCAAACAGGCGCAGGAAAAAGGCTGCTCGGCCTATATCGACCAAGGCCTCAATCAGTGGTCTGCAGCGCATCTTGAAGACACGGCGCGCCTGTATCGTCTGGCTCTGGAGAAACATCAGCCTGGGGCTCGTTATCACGCGACGGCCGAATCAGGCATTACTTTCCGCCTGATTGCCGAAACCGTCGGAGAACATCTCGGCCTGCCCACGTTGGCAATGCCCGCCCATGAAGCCGCCGCACACTTTGGCTGGCTGTCGACATTTGTGGCCAAGGACATGAGCAGCCTGAATCACAAGACACGCGAGCGCTTGGGATGGCAGCCCAAGGGCCCAAGTTTGATTGAGGACTTGGGAAGGTTTTTGAAGGGATAGCGTTTGCGGGCGGAGCAACTCTGCAATTGCAGATGACCATCGTGCCAATGCTCCGCGTTGGCATGCAGCTCGTGACGCTCTGCGTCACAAAGCTACAGTCTGGCAAGGCAGCCTAAGGGCCTAAGGAATCGCGTGTAATCAAAGTGATTACTGGTGAGTGTCCGCATTCTCAGCCGGATAAAACTCGCCCTGGCTCCCCATTCTTTCCAATCTATCGCGAACGAGTGCTTCGACGTTGGCTACTGCAGCCTTATCGTCGGGGTCGACCAGTTGCAGGCACAGGCGCCGGGCGTTCTGATCGTGGGTGCCCTCGCTGAGCATGTCGTGGGTAGGGACTTGTTTGCCACGCCACAGACATAGCTCGGTATGAGTACCGCCGAGCCATATTTCGTTGACTGATCTGAGGTCAGTGGAAGCCAGTTGGTCCACAGTGATCGTCTTGTCCATTGCGCTGTACCTTTTCAGTGAGTCGATACAGGTCAGACGAACAGCCGCCGCGGATCGTTCCCGGCGTCGGCTGTTCAACAGCGCCAACGGTGAAGAGTCGACGCCCTGAATCAATCGACAGGCAAGGCTTTACTTCTTTAGCCAACCCTCGACAACATCGGAACCATGCTCCGCTTTCCACTCCTTCAGAATCTTGTGATTCCCACCCTTGGTCTCGATCACTTCACCGGTTTTCGGGTTCTTATAAACCTTGAGTTCACGCGGTTTGCGTTTGCCCGCAGGTTTTTCAACGGTCTGGCCACGGGAAGAGCTCTGTGGGTCCAGCAGATTGATGATGTGCTTCAGGCTGAAACCATATTGCTCAAGTAGCTTGCGCAGCTTGGTTTCGAACTCGATCTCCTTCTTGAGCCCTTGGTCGCCTTTCATTGCTTCCAATGCCTGGAGTTGCTCGGCGAGATGTTTTTCCAGCTGGCGGAATTCTGCGAGTTTGGACATGGTGTTTTCCTCATAATCAGGTGTGCGTAGTTATTGAGAGAGATCATACCCGTTACAAGTTCAGCCTATTTTCCTCAGAGGCGCGTTGCCTTCTAATACGCTGTAGTGACACGATAAGCCGGATTGCCGGGGCTTCCGGTTATTTTCAGAAAATGCGATTTCACGAGCGCAGAATCAACAGCGATTTTGGTCTATCCGCGTTGCAAGCTCGAGGGAGGTTTTGATTGGCCTATTTGCTGACGCAGTAAACAGTGGTTCCGTCTATTCGCTGCGCGGCAGCGAAAAGCCTGTGAAGACGTGGCCGAACGACCACATCTTCACACTGGCTTTATTTAGGACTTGGCCCAAAACGGTTCGGTCCTGGATGACCTTCCTGAATCAGGAACACAAGGTTGGCAATCGGTACCAGCAGCCACCAGCCACTGCGATCCGTGTCGTGCAACCTGCGAACACCCACCGCGATACCTGGGACCAACACGGCCAGGGAGTAAAGGTTAGCGATAATGCCGCCATCCCCGATCAACCCACCGATAAAGCCGAGGACAATCGAGATCAAGATGTTGAACAGAAAGAACATCCAGTATTCTTTTCTGCGTGCCCTGCCCGTGAACACCGCGTATTTTTTCAGAACTTCTGTATACCAGCTCCACGCAGGCGGGTTATCGGTGCTCGCACTGGCTGGCGAAATAACCAACTGCGGAGCCCCGCAGTGCGGACACGTACCAGCGTCATCACTGATTTCCTTTGCACAACCACGACAAAATACCATCTCATTCTTCCCTAAATCAGTTAGCTATTAATCCAAAAAATATCAGCAGCGATACTGCTGACAAGACAGTGCCTGCTATCGCTATTCCGTTTCCCGGCAACTTTTTGTTGATGCTGATGACGCCCAGAACCAGTCCGGCTATCGAGCACATGCCGAGCCCGACGACGGTATCCAGATCCCATTCACCATCGTCGAACAGCGCCAGCGAGCAGAGGATGCCCAGCACCAGAGAGACGATAGCCATCCACGGAGAGCCAGTTTGTTGTAGCTGTTTCGCGGGAGTTGCAGAGACCTGACTGGCGCCACATTGCGGGCAGTTGAGTGCCGTTTCATGTATTTCCTTTGCGCAGCCACGACAGAAGACCATCGCCATTTTATTTCCTTATATCGAGTAGCTTTCAGACCACCAGCCAGCGATTGAACACCCGCAAAGTCTGGGTTAAAAGGTTTGTATTGCCAAGAATTAGTTAGTTTTATTTACAATTTTGGCGACTGCGCAACGTTTTGAGGTGTTTTGCAGTCAGTTATTTACGTTGGCGTGTTGCATCAGCCGAAATGGGAGCGCCTGTTCCAGGTTTCAGTGGGCTTTCGTGTCTGGCACGAAAGCAGGCAACTAAAGGTGAGGCGAGCGGTTCAGGCGCTGTCAGTTCACGAGGTCAACGGCGTTGCCCTCAGTGCTGGCGTTGAGCTCATTGGCATGGTTGCCACTGAGCAGAATTTCAAAGCGGTTACCGTTGGCATCGGCTTCTAATGATTTAAGTGCGGAGGCATCGCCGGCGAGGTTGAGAACCACCTTCAGCGTACCGTCGTAGCCGTTACCCAGCCCGGTGAAGCCCAGTGCGGACACGTTGATCATGTCATGACCGTTGCCATTGAAGTCGGTGGGCTGTAGCTGCCACTGGCATCGTTGCGGTAGCTGTCGCTGAGCTGGGTATACACGAAGGTGTCGGCACCCGCGCCGCCGCTCAGGGTGTCCCCGCCTGCGCCGCCGAATAACCGATCATTGCCCGCACCCGCTTCGACTGTGCCGCGGCCAGCGCCGGCTCTGAGCGTTTCACTGCCGTCGGTGCCCACCAGCTGTGGTGTGACGCCAGCAATGCGGTCTCGTGATAGCAGTGGGCCTTATCCGACGAAGGTGCAATAAGCGGCGGGTTTGAAGTACGCCGTTACGCGGCAGCCGTTAGTGTTGAGGAAGAATACGGCTGGGCTCAGGCATCACTCCAACCGTAATCGAGCTACTTGCCCATGGCAAAGGCTGCGTGAGTGGCCAAAGATTCCTGGATTCGCGCAATCAGTGCTTCTTCATCTGGATAGAAGAACCGTTGTCGGGATTTTGTGTAGTGCCCTGATCTTTATTCGATGTGTCAAAACACCCTGAGAGACCTGCCGACAAGAAAGCGGCAAGGCAAATTATCTGGAGATGGCTCATGACGTGCTCCATGGTTGATGATCGAAGTGAGGCGACGAAGACTGGGACGTCGCGCCTATCACTGACTGAACAGGCACATAGTGCTTTCAAACGCTCGATTGGCCATGGCCTCAAGGGGAAGCTTGCGGTGGGTGTCTGACAGCACTTCCAACCCCCACGGGCCCTCATAACCTGCAGCTTGAACCGCGTTGATAAAAGCCGGGATGTCGAAGGTCCCATCGCCCGGCAGGACACGTTTATGAATGGTGTCCATCCACAGCGGCTCGATGGGGTACTTGTGCGCATCGTTCAGCTCGACCGACTTTATGAACCGGGCCGGGATTCGGGCGATTTCACTGAAGTCGATACCGCCACGTTGCAGGTGCCAGATATCGAGTAGCAGACCTCCATTGGGCTGATCAGCGCCTTCCACAATCGCCAAGGCAGTGTCGATGGTGCGCACGTTACTGAACGGCATGATTTCCAGGACTATATTGGAACCGACCGCGGCAGCTTCCTGACAGAGCAAAGTGAACTCCTTGACCATGAGATCAATGTCCGTCAGGTCTTCTCCTATCCCAGGGCCGATTTTGATTGAGCGAACGCCCAAGGCTTCAGCTGCTTCGAGTAGTTCTCGGCGAACTTTGTCTGACTGGCGTCGACGCTCGCCTGAGTGGTACCAGTCCACCAGGAATTCCAGTTCAATATGCTCGATACCGTTCTGCTTCAGGATGGTTTTCATCGCCGGGTAACCGATCTCATCCAGCGTCGCCATCATGCCGTTGTGCACCAAGCCGATACCCTTGAAGCCAGCCTGGCCCGCCGCCTCCATACGATCTCTGAAGGAAAAAGGGCTCACTTCTGTAGGGCCCATCGGGTAAACGTCACCGGCAATAGTCCAGTAGGCTGCGAGAAGTTCTACGTGTTGATGGGTCATTGCTTTTTCTGCCTCTCAATCTGTTCTGAATAACTTGGTAACCAGACTAAGGTAGAGCTTTGCTACGATAAACCCGTAATCAGTCCTAACAGAGTAGAGCTGGAGTTGATAATGCCTCAGGTTGAACAGGCTTTGAGCGGAGTTGTTATTTTCGTTACAGCGGCAAGAGCCGGAAGCTTTACTTCAGCCGCCGACCGGCTGGGCATAACCAAATCAGCAGTGGGCAAGAGCATCGCCAAGCTGGAAGAAAGGCTGGGTTGCAAACTTTTTCATCGATCCACTCGCAGCTTGGGGCTCACCGTTGACGGAGAGGCTTACTTCGCAAGCTGCTCATTAGCCGTGGATGAAGTTCTCGCTGCTGAAGCATTTCTGACGAGCAACCAGAAGACGCCTGGCGGGCGCCTGCGAATCGATCTGCCCGCCGCCTATGGACGTAGCGTCGTTCTTCCGGTGTTACTGGATATCCTTGAAGCCAATCCCGGCCTCAAGTTGACGGTGACGTTTAACGATAGCGTGATCGATCTGATTGAAGAGGGTGTCGATCTCAGTATTCGATTCGGGGCGCTCAAAGACACAAGCGGCCTGGTCGCGAGGCGCCTGGCTGTACAGAAGCAGATCATCTGCGCTGCGCCTCGTTATATTCAAAAGCACGGCTACCCGGAGTCTCCCGAAGACCTTCAGCAGCACCGCTGTATCGTCAACTATCGTAGAGGCCAGCGGGTAAGCTGGACGGTCCTGGATGAAAGCGGCGAGCTCGCGCGGATCACTCCACCGGGTACCCATGAGGTCGGCGACGGGGATGCGATCATTGCCATGGCTGCGGCCGGTCAGGGGATCTGTCAGATGCCCGGCTCTTTGATCCGCGATCATCTAAAGGATGGCAGGCTGGTTCCCGTCCTGGAGAAATACCACCCGGATGACGTGGCCATCCACGCAGTCTGGCCTCAGACGCGGCACCTGCAGCCGAAGGTAAGACGTGTCGTGGATGAGCTTGTTGCCCGGGCCGAGAGGGGTGACCTGAGCTGATCCTGTCGGGCGACTGGACGTTCGCAGCCCGCTCAAACCCGACTGAACTGTGGAGCCCTCGCGGGGACTGAACTTAACACCCCTTTAAGGAGCCAGCCCCATGAACAGCGATCAACTCAATCAATACGACGCCGAGCGCCTTCACCAGCGCGTAGCGGCCGAACTGGGCATTACTGCCGAAGAACTGACCACCTGGATGATCAACGATATCGAACGCGTGACCGAGGGCGGCAAGGATGTCGGGCACATGGTGGTCTTCCGCGAGTCGACCCCTGCGCAGGTTCTCGACAGGGTTCAGCACAAGCAAAGCCATTTCACGGCCATGACCGGTGTGATCGATCTGAGCTAAGTGCAGCGGGCTTTGAGGTCAAAGCCCGCAGACTCAATAGCCCGCCCCCGCACCCGCGCCTGTCACGATCGCAATCCCGGAACTGGTGCCCAGGCGTGTTGCGCCAGCTTCGATCATGGCTCTGGCCGTGGCCACGTCACGCACCCCGCCAGACGCCTTGACGCCGATGTCAGGGCCTACCACACGGCGCATCAGCGCCACATCCTCAAGCGTCGCGCCACTGCGGCTGAAGCCGGTGGAGGTCTTGACGAATGCCACGCCCAAGTCGCGGCAGATCTCGCAGGCGCGCACCTTCTGCGCCTCATCGAGCAGGCAGGTCTCCAGGATCACCTTGAGCGGCACGCTGCCACAGGCCTGCAGCACCGCAGCGATATCGTCGCGGACCTCGTCGAACAGGCCGTCCTTGAGCCAGCCGATGTTCAGCACCATGTCGATTTCCTGAGCGCCAGCGGCGATCGTCAGGGCTGCTTCCGACGCCTTGCTGGCACTCAGCCCGGCGCCCAGCGGAAAGCCGACCACCGCACAGACCTTCACGGCAGACCCGGCCAGTTGTCGAGCGGCAAAAGGCACCTGGCTGGAGTTCACGCACACCGAGTAGAAGCCGTGTTCCCGGGCTTCGAGGCAAAGTGTGGCAATCTGCTCTCGGCTGGCGTCTGCCGCCAACAAGGTGTGATCGATGGCCTGGGCCAGTGCAGCGGGTTCTAGCGAATTCATCAAGGGATTCCTGTCATCAGTAAAAACACTTGGGTGGATACCCATAAGTTAAAAAATTAACACTTGGTGTTACTCTAGCGACACCACTAACGGATTGCCGAGATGCCCATGGACGTCAAGAAAACCGACCGCATCAAACAGATTCAACAGGCCCTGCAAGATCAGAAAGCCATCCATCTGCGGGAGATGGCGGCGCTGCTTGAGGTGTCCGAAATGACCTTGCGCCGCGACCTCAGCCGGCACCCCGAGCAATTACGGCTGCTGGGTGGCTACATCACTCGCGCCCACGATGATCCTGAGCCGGGGGACTACCGGGTCAGCGAGCAGGGCACCCGCCATGTCGAGGAGAAGCGCCGCATCGGCAAGCTGGCCGCCACTTTCATCCGGCCCGGCGACACCGTGTTTTTCGACTGCGGTACGACGATCCCCTTCGTGGTCGACTTCATCCCCGACGAGCTGGAGTTCACCGCGGTGTGCAACTCGCTCAACGTGCTGCTCAAGCTGCAGCAGAAACCCAACTGCAGCATCGTCTTGTGCGGTGGCATCTTCCACCGCAAGAACCAGGTGTTCGAGAGCCATGCCGAAACCAGCATCCTCGATGGCGTGCGCCTGACCTGGGCGTTTGTCTCGGCGGCCGGGGTCAGCCTGGACTGCGGTGTCACCTGCTTCAATTTCCACGAGGTGGAGGTCAAGCAGAAAGTCATGCGCCAGGCCCGGCAAAGCCTGCTGCTGGCCGATCACTCCAAATTCGACGCCGTACGCACTGCGCACTTCGGTGCCTTGAGCGATTTCCATTGCGTGGTCAGCGACAAGAAAATCCCGCGTAGCTACCGCGAGGCCATCGAGGCCGGCGGCGCGCAGCTGGTGCTCTAGATGCATCACGGTTGCAGCGCCCGGCGTTCGGGTGCGTTCAGGTAACCGGTGGTCACGCTGAACTCGGCGCTGGCACCGGGCGCGAGGCTGCGCACGTTGCCTTTGGCGAGTTCGGCGCGGTAGCCCTCCGGTTCGCAGGTGGCCGGCAAGATGAAGGCCGCCACCTGCTGATCGGTGTTATGCAGGATCCAGCGCGCGGCATGTTCAAATTGCCGCGGGCTGTAGCGGGTGTAGAACGCCGCGCCGTCGGGATGTTCGAGGAAGAAATGCGCCTGTCCCTGAGCGTCGCTGCGCACGTCATCGAAGAAGCAGACGATCTCCGGGTCATACAGCGCGGGCGAGTCGAGCACCTCAAGGCGGGGCGGGTCCTGGCTGAGCTCGGCGATATAGGCGTTCCAGGCTGGGGTCGGCCGCACATGGGCCGGCACGCTGGCGCGTACCCGTGTGCGCTCGCAGCCCAGGGGCTGGGTGAGGCGCGCGCCGTCGACGTAGGCGTAGTTCATGTGCGCCATGTACATCAGGTCCATGGCCTTACCGGCCAGATTGACCACCTGCATGCCGATCTCGAACAGCCCGCTGGCCGGGCGCAGGGTCACGCTCGGGCTGGCCCGGTAATGGTCGCCGAAACCCTGCACGTATTCGTAAGTGCCGCCGAGGCGCAGATAAGCGCCGTGCTCGTCTTCGCCTGCCTGTAGCCAGGCATCGTCCATCGGCGCGCAGGGCATTTCGCCGTGCAGCGCATGATCATCCTCGGGCCCCGGGCAACCGTTGCGCAGCAGGCCGCTGTGAAACATGAAACAGCCGTAGGTGCCGATCACGCTGGCACTGGGCCGCGGCTGGGCGAACATATTGAGCATGGTCAAATCAACGCCGTCGAATTCGGCCGACCAGATCATTTGCCCCTGCCAGGGCAGGATCACCAGCTTGCCGCGACTGTTTTCCAGTGACAGCGCCTTGACCCCGCTGGGGTAGGTCCAGGCACGCACGCTGAAATTCGCGGATTCGAGCAGCAGCCGGCTGGTCTGGTCCCAGAGCTGAGGGTAGAGCGGCAGGCGTAACGCTTCGCTACTCATTGCGCCACCGCCGTGGCCGAGCCACCCAGCACCGGTTGCGGCTGACGCATGCAATACACTGCGTACATCACGATGGCCACGAAGCACAGCAGCGGCACGCTGTAGGCAATCTGCATGTTGCCGCCATTGGCATCGCTGAGCAGACCCTGGAAGATCGGCATCACGCCACCGCCAACAATGCTCATCACCAGCAACGAGCCGCCGACACCGGTGTCCTCGCCGAGCCCGTCAATGGTCAGACCATAGATGGTCGGCCAGCAAGGCCCGAGAAACACACTGACCCCCACGGCGGCATACACCGCGGTGATGTTCGGCACCAGGATGGTGTAGGCCAGCAGCGCGATGCACAGCACGCCATACACCGCGAGAACTTTGGCCGGGTGCATTTTGCGCATCAGCAGGTTGGCGATCATCTTGCCGATAAAATAGGCGGCAAAGGTGGTCAGCAGGAACCACGAGGCACTGCGCTCGTTCATCCCGCCCATTTGCATGGCCAGGCGAATGGTGAAGCTCCACACCCCGACCTGCGCGCCAACGTAGAGAAACTGCGCCAGTACACCGAAGCAGAAGCGCGGATTGCGCCGCAGGCGGCCGAGGCTCTGGCCGATGCTCGCCCGCGGTTCGCTGACGGTGCCGTTGCCCTTGCACGCCGGGAAGCGGGTGATGGCGATCAGAATGAACATCAATATGAGTACCGCGATCATCCATTTGTACGGCAGCAGGGTCGACTGGATCATTTGCAATTGCTGCGCCGCCGCCTCACTGGCGCTCATCTGGGCCAACTGTTCGCGCGTGGCGTCGGTGTCCTTGAACATCACGAAGCTGCCGACGTACACACCGGTCATAGCGCCGAACGGGTGGAAGGTCTGCGAGATGTTCAGGCGCCGTGTGCCGGTTTCCCGCGGCCCCATCAGTGTCGAATAGGTGTTGCACGCGGTCTCGAGAAACGACAGGCCGGCGGCGATGACGAACAGTGCCATCAGGAACATGCCGTACTTGGCGGTCGACGCCGCTGGAAAGAACAGGGCGCAGCCGAACAGGTACAGCATCAGGCCGATGAGGATGGTGGTCTTGTAGCTGAAGCGGCGCACCACCAGTGCGGCCGGAATGGCGACGAAAAAGTAGCCCAGATAGAACGCCGACTGGACGAAAGCGGTCTGGAAGTCGCTGAGCAGGAAGGCCTTCTTGAAGTGCGCGATGAGTACATCGTTCATGCTCGCGGCCGCCGCCCACAGGGCGAAGATGCTGCAGAGCAGGATGAAGGCGAACCACGGCGTACGGTTCAGGTAGAACCCGTCCGGGGTTTGTTGCAGCGCAGGCTTATTCATTATTGTTCTCCGCGAGATGCTGGTGAGTGTCAGTTGGTCGATGCATCGAGGAAGCGCGCAAACGTGGGCGCATCGGGGTAAGAAGATTGCGTGCCGAGGCCGGTGACCGAGCAGGCCGAGTAGGCCACCGCCTGGTGCATGGCCTGGCGAATATTGCCGTCCTCGCTCCAGTGCCGGGCGAAGCAGCCAATGAAGGCGTCACCGGCGCCGGTGGTGTCACGCGCCTGAACCTTGACCCCTGGCACCTGCCACTCGCCTTCGGCGCCGACGTACAGCGCCCCTTGTTCGCCCAGGGTGACGATGACGTGGCGTACGCCCAGCGCAACCAATTGGCGGGCAGCCTGAGCCGCTTCCTCGGCGCACGTCACCGGCTGACCGCTGATCAGAGCCAGCTCGCTCTCGTTGGGGATCAGGAAATCCAGCTGCGCCAGGTGCTCGCGGCTCAGGCCGGCCAAGGCCGGCGCCGGATTGAGCAGCACCGGGATGGCATGCCGGTGAGCGAAGGCGATGGCGTGGTAAACGGTCGCCAGCTCGACTTCCAGTTGCAGCACGATCAATGCGCAATCGCGCAGCTGTGCCTCGGCGCGGTCGATATCGGCCGGGCTCAGGTGGGCATTGGCGCCTTTGACGATGAGGATGCTGTTATGGGAGTTCTCCTGGACGAAGATCGGCGCCACGCCGCTCGACACGCCCGGCACCCGTTCAACGAAGCGCGTATCAATGCCCAACCGTTGAAAATTGGCCAAGGTGGTATCGGCGAAAGCATCGTCGCCGACCTTGCTGAGCATCAGCACGTCGGCACCCAGCAGCGCAGCGGCGGCGGCCTGATTGGCGCCTTTGCCACCGCACCCCATGGCAAAACGCGGTGCTTCGAGCGTTTCGCCCTGGGCAGGCATGCGTTCGATGTAAGTGATCAGATCGACCATGTTGCTGCCGATGACTGCAATCTTGCTCATTGTTATTTTGACCTCACCAGCGCCGACGGATGCCTCAGCGGCTTTATTTATGTTATTTAAATAACATTTTCTGTGAGGATTCAATCTTTATTTTTTGATGTGAGCGCGCGCTATCAAAACGCCTGCAAGGCGTTTCGGTGGCGGTTCCGGATCAGAGGCAGGGAAATCGAGCGACTGCCTTCGCCGCCTTATTGCGGTTTGAATCCGGCAATGTCTTTCTCTGGATGCTCAACGTTCTGTCTATTCCAGCCACAATCCGCTCGTCTTTTTGTATGCATGATTTCGAGGACAAACAGAGTACAAAGGGCATAGCAGTGACGCTGCTTTACCTTGGTTTTCGTGTTTCACGGGGTTGTGACCAAAATGCATGCTTTGGGCGATAACAGCCCGTCAGACGGGCCTGACCAGACTTACAGCCCTCTCACTTTCGCAAATGAAATAAGTCACCAGACAATCGGCTTATCGTCCCAGTCCCAAAAGGTCCCGCTGTCGGCCGGTCCATGCGCGCCCACCACCTCAATGATGCGATCCGCCGAGAAAGCCGGTTCGAACAGTTGGCCTTCGGGCACATTCGCCTGGAATGGCTGAGACAGCTCCGTGTCAGTCGTGCCTGGGTGTATTGCCAGGACAGTAGAGGCCGGATTCAGGCGTTTCAATTCGATACTGGCCGTGTGCAGCAACTGGTTGAGCGCTGCTTTGCTGGCTCTGTAGCTGTACCAACCACCCAGTCGGTTATCGCCAATAGAGCCAACCCTCGCGGAGAGCGCCGCGAAGGTAGAAGGTTGTTTGCGCAATAGCGGGAGTAGGTGTTTGAGCAGCAGAATCGGTGCAAAGGTGTTGGTCGCGAAACTCGCTTGCAGGCTCTCAAGTGTCAGTTGTGCCAGGCCCTTTTCTGCTTTCGCACCGTCCTGATGAAGGATGCCAAGCGTACTGATGACAAGGTGCAGATGATGACATCCATCCAGCGTCTCGCTCGCGAGTGCTTCGAGGGATTGTTCATTGCGCGCGTCGCAGTCGACGCGTTTGATGCGTTGGCCATATTGCTCTGCAAGCGTTGCCAGCTCTTTGGAGCTGCTGGCTTGTCGCGCGACCGCCCATACCTGAGCCACATCATCGCGAGCAAGCAACGCCGCGCACAGTGCCAAGCCAATACCTCGGCTGGCCCCGCATATCAGCACGTTAGCCTCGCTGTTCAGTTCGGGTATCAAACTCATAAGGCACCTTGAGGAGCATGGTTGAAGTGTTTTTTGACTTCTTTGAGGCAACTATAGCCCTACCGCCTCGCCAACAACCGCGCCAACCCAGCCGTCACCACGACCGCCAGCAAAACGGCAGCCGCGATAGACAGAAGCGCGCCCCATTGCAAGATGGAGTACCTGAGGGTCAGGTAGAAACTCACCACCCCGACCGCGCCAATGGCATTGCCACGGATTATCGCCGCCAGTTCATAACGCCCGCCTTGCACGTGGACGAACACTACAAGCGGCCAGGCGATCACCGGGATCGGCGCGAGCAGCCCACTGACCACAGGCCCGAGCCAGGTGGCGCTTGCGGTAATCGCCAGCAGCAGAAGGGTAGCCGTCAGCATTCGCATCGGAATGACCCAGCGCGGCAGTGCAACGTATGACGCTACGTCCGGCGGTGTCTGTTTCGAGGTGGCAACGATGATCAGCGCAACCATCAGCAGCGTGAACATGATCGACAGCGCCAGTAAGCCCGACAGGTTCATCAAAAAGGCCGTTGCGCCATACACCGCCAGGGCCAGGACGCATCCCGTCAGCGCTGAAACGTGTCGAGTGACCAGGAAATAAAACAGGTACGTCGCCTGAATCGCCGCCAGCCCGGCCAGTGCGCCGGGCACCGCCATCGAGGCGAATTCGGTGCCTTGCTCGAGGCTGAGAAACAGCATGACCAGCGCCGAAGTCATCGGCAGGCCGGAAAGCAGCCCTGCCACGCCGGTGCCCCAGCGCCTGGCCGCCAATGAGATGGCCAGCATGAGCGCGGGGGTGATGAGTAACTTGAGGTAGAAGGCCGTCATGCAGAAAACTTCACATCCGAAGGTGGGCTGAATGCTAAACCTTTTGGCGGTGGGTAACGATGTATGTCAGCGCTTACTCCATCGCTCGATAGCCAGAAACAGAAAAGCCCGGCGAACCGGGCTTTCTGAAAACGGGCAGTGCTTATTTAGCGGTCTTCAGCTTGATCACATCACCAGAAACGGTGGTGGTGTAGCCGTTCAGGACCCAGGCCCAGAACCACTTCTCCTGCACTTGGGTATTGATCAGCGCATCGCCACCCTTAGCCTGAATGGCGCTGTTCTGCGCACGAACGAAACGGTCGTTCTGACGAATCGGGATCAGACCGAACAGCATCAGGCCGGTGGCGCTTGCTTCACTGTGACCTACGACGGTGTATTGGCTGCTGTCGTATTGCGGGGTTTTCATAGGGGTGCCGGTGCAACCTGCCAGAACCAGACCACATACTGCTGCGGCGACAACTTTACTAACTGACTTCACGATAAAACTCCATGGAAAACGCCCGGATCCAAATCTCGGGCGGCGGTACTTTACTCGTCGGGTTCATGCTTGAGGTAATTTTTTGAAATTGCCTCACAGCGCGCTCACGACCGAGCATCCGCCAACTCCGAGAGTGGCTGTTTTCCAGTTGTAGCGGGGCGCTCCACCTCCGAGATACTCAGTACGCCTGCAAAGGTATCAACGCAGCAGGCGGAAGGTCTCACGCACATGCTCGGTGAGCGTTTTCGGGTTTTCCATGGCCGCGAAGTGGCCGCCGTGCTCGGCTTCCGTGAAGAACCGCAGATCGTCGAAACGCGCCTGCGCCCAGCGCCGTGACAGGCGCAGCAGCTCGCCCGGAAACATGCTCACGCCCGCAGGTATAGGCATCGCAGGGGCAGGGCCTTGCTGTTGCATTTCGCGCATCCCTTCCCAATAGAAACGGATCGAGCTGGGGCCGGCATTGGGCAGCCAGTACAGCATGATGTCGTCGATCAGCGCATCGAGCTCGATGACCCGCTCAGGCTCGCCGCCGCTGTCGGAGGCATCCTGAAACAGCGCATACACCCACGCCGCCAGGCCAACGGGCGAATCCGACAGGGCGAAGCCTACTGACTGCGGCCGGGTGCTGTGCACTTTCATGTAACCGGAAAGCTCTCGGTCGTAGCGCTGCGCATCGGCCAACATGCGCTGTTCTTCAGGCGTGGCCTGGGCGATTTCCGCCTCGGTGGCTTGGTACATCACCATGTTCAGGTGAATGCCGATCAGGCCAGGCGGGCGCATGTGCCCAAGGGCGGTGGTCACGGCCGCGCCCCAATCCCCACCCTGAGCGGCCCAGCGCTGGCCATAGCCCAAACGCTCCATCAACTGCGCCCAGGCCGCCGCCGTTTTGCCCACGCCCCAGCCTGTAGAACGCGGCTTATCACTGAAACCAAAGCCCGGTAGCGCCGGGATCACCAAATGGAACGCATCACTGGCCTGCCCACCATGGGCGACAGGGTCGGTGAGTGGCCCGATCATCTTCCTGAACTCAAGAATCGAGCCCGGCCAACCGTGGGTCATCAGCAAGGGCAAGGGGTCAGGATGAGGCGAGCGAATGTGCAGAAAGTGAATACCAAGCCCGTCGATCTCGACCCGGCTGCTGTTCCAGTGGTTGAGCTGGGCTTCGGTGGCCCGCCAGTCATAGCCATTACGCCAGCGCTCGACCAGCGCGCGCAGTCGCTCGAGCCGTGGTCCCTGACTGTTGTCGGAGACCGTTTCAGGATCAGGCCAGCGGGTTTGCGCCAGGCGCTGAGCCAGATCGTCGAGTTGCACCTGGGGGATTTGAAGGGGAAAGGGCTCGATAAGGTAGGTCATTGGTTGCTCCCTTGCACATGGGTACGGGCCAGCGTGTCACGCACGGATGCCCATTCACGTTGACCATAGCGGTCGTTATCCAGATTGAGCAGCTTGCCGCGCCCGCTCATCATGTCGCACAGGTATTGCATGCCCTGCCAGGCCGGGAACGGCTTGTCGCTGGCAGGCGTGAGCGCACGCACCACGCCGATAAGCGTGGACAGCGTGCCGATATTGCTGGGGCGCAGGGTACGGTAGCGCTGCCCGGTCAACTCAGTGAGGAGGCTGGCGATCTGCGCAGGCGACAGACTGTTACCGGCAATGCGCAGAAAGCGCGGCGTGTGAGAATCCAGCGCGGCATCGGCGGTGAAGGCGGCTACGTCGTCCTTGGCCGTGAAGTCCAGCGGCTGTTGTGCATCACCAAAATGCAGCACCCGGCGCCCAGGCAGCACGATCGGCGCATCGCCTTCGAGCAGCTCCAGAAAACCACCGTTGAGGATAGAGGTCACGTTGATGTCGGCCGCATCGAGCTGGGTAACGAAGCGTCGCCGAAGGTCCAGGTTGCGGTTATCGCCAGGCCGGGTACGGGTGTAGTCGAGCGAATAATCAGAGGGAATAAACCTGGGCACGCCAGCGGCTACCGCAGCCTCCAACAGCCTGCCCTGCTGCCCGATGATCACCTCTTCCAGGCCGTTGAGTGTAGACACCACACAACCCGAACCGGCAATGGCACGGCGCAGGCCCTGAGCGTCATCCAGTGAAACAGGCGTGATCGTCGTGGTGCTGTTGCGCAGGCCATTCAGCCTGGCTGGTTCAGTGCCCGGTCGAACCAGGGCTATGACATGGGCACCGCGCTCTGCCAAGGCCCGAACGACGCGGTGGCCCAGATCTCCCGTAGCGCCAGCAACCACGATGGGTAAAGCAGTCGCGTGATTCACAAAGCGCTTCCTTGGTCGTTATGAATAGGTAGAAACGGCGTTTACCTGCTTCTATTTAACTGAACGTTACCGTTTAGTTGACGAACAAACAAGCGGGCTGTAAGTTGCCGGCCATGACAGCGATCAAGACCAAATCCAAAGGTGGCAGGCCCAGGCAAGACCAAGCGGGCGAGGCCGAGCGTCGATTGCTGGATGCCGCGCTGCAGCGCTTTCTGGCCTGTGGTTTCGAAGGCACCTCATGCGAAGACATCGCCCGCGCGGCAGGTGCCAGCAAAGCCACCCTCTATGCCCGTTACGCCAACAAAGAAGCGCTGTTCGAAGCCGTTGTACGACGCCACGTAGCCACCTTGCTGGTGCCCGCCGAAACCACTCCCGCACTCCCTCTCGAAGGCCGCCTGCGGCATGTGGGCCACGGCATCCTCGAACATGCGCTGCAAGCCGAAACCCTGGCCATGATGCGCCTGGTGATCGCCACCTCTAACCGCACCCCGCTGCTGGCGGCTGAGGTCAACCGCATCGGGTGGGAAGGCGGTTTCACCAGAGTACGTTCGGCGATATTGGCAGGCCCGGACCAACCCACCGACCCTGACGCACTGGCCCGTCAATTCATTGATCTGGTGTTCGCTCCCCATCAGCTTAGAGCGCTGTTGGGGGAGGATCGGGGGGTGTTGATTCAGGGTATTCCGGAGCGGGTGGAATGGGGGGTGAGGATGGTTGGAGGTGCTGGGTTGTTGGGGTGAGGGGGTTGGGGTTTAACCGCTTGCGAGGCAATGGGCCTGAACGGTGAAGCCTTGTTGGGACATACAAGTCCCAGGCCCAAGCTGTCATCGCGGGCTACTTTTTTAGTTCATCAGATGGCTTCGCGACACTCGGTTCTGTCTCCCTGATTACCCTGGGTGCCCGTTTAATCACACAAGGTGGGCTGGTTTAGACTGCACTCACTTCACACCATTGCGCGAATCTTATCGAGCAGCCGAAGCTCGCACCCACTACATTGATTTTTGCAACTAAAAATGCTCGAGAATTAGCGGGTAAGAAGCTCTATTTTTTTCTGATCCTATAACCTTCCAAAGGAATCTCAGACGTGCAGTTATAAAGCGGAGCAGGGCTAAACTCTACGCTTTCTAATTCCTGTGTGTCCCAGGTTTTTGTTTTAGCAGCCAAATACAGCATACCCAAAGTTATAGGAATCTTGCCGCGCCTGTCCTTGCTTCGCCTGAAGGAAAAAAAATCATATCCCTCAGGTACAAAATACCTGTAGGGATCATAGTTATCTATATTTATGGAAAAACGCTCAAAGAACTCGGGCATCAGCTCATTGGCATCATCCCCTTCGATGCCCAGCTCACGATTAATATCAGTGGCCAGGCTGAGAGTTTCAAATGCATCCTTGCTGAATTCAAACACTTCTTTAATACACTTGACGATGTCGTTCAGCAGTTCATAGTCCACGCTATCTTTATTCATTCAGAACACCTGATCCTCAGCGCATACGTTGGCATTGTATGCGACAACGGTTTTATAGCCGATAAGTCCTAGATCTCGACTCCAATGCGTTCAGGTAGCAGCGCCTGGATTTCCTCGACAAGATGCTTTCACGCTGACGGCATTCTGCGGAGTCGGGTGCGGTGTCTCCCTTGCAAATGGGTGCGCGTGTCATTGAAATAGATCGCGTCCGATGCATGTTCAGCCCCGTTTTTCCAGGGCACCAAAAAAAAAACCGCACAAGGCGGGCTTTGGGCATTTCAGTCCACTGTCCAAGACACATCTAGATTTCAATAGGGTGCCCAGGCGTGAATCACGCAAATAAAACGAAGCCGCCGCAGAGTGCGTGTGCAGTCTGCGGCGGCTCTTTCCTGCAAAGCCTGGGGCTCTAAATCAGCTTTGGCTTTGCTTCGGGTCCTCAGCGTGAGCCCAACGATAATCCAGACGCGGCGCGAACACTTTGATCCGACGCTTGATCTTGATCAGAATCGGATCATGCACCGGCTCCGGATCTTTCAGGAATACGGTCAGCACAGCACTCAGTGCGTACAACCCGGAGAACGCCCAGACCACGCCTTCAATGCCGTAACTTTCATTGAAGATCGCAACAACAGCCGGGCCAACCCACGTCGACGCGCCTGCACCCAGGCTCAACACCGACAAGGCAGCCGCTTTGTTGTTCGGTGCCAAAGCAGGGGCAAGCGCCGACAGCGGCACGAAGCACGCCAGGGTCAGGCCGTAGAAGGCGCCGAAGATCGAGGCGATCAGGAAGTCGTTCGGAAACGCCTGTGGCATGAAGAAGAACAGCGGCGTGCTGATCGTGCTGCCCACTGCGCCAAACCACAGGATCGTGTTGCGATAACCGATCTTGGTGCTGATGACGCTGGAGCCCAGGTTGCCGATGATGTTGAACACAAACACGATGGTCAGCAGGCGCAGCCATTCTTCCAGGGTGAAGCCAACGGTTTGCATGAAGAACCCTGGCATGACCACCAGAAAGCCAAACATCGATGAGGTGTTGATGACGCGGACGATACCGGCCAACGACACTTTGGGACGGGTCCACATGATGGTGATGTTCTTGGCCATCGACACCAGCGGACGCTCGCCTTCCGGTGCCAGTCGGCGCATGCCATGAGCTTCGCGCATCCCGACCAGACCAATCACACCACCGATGACCACCAGAGCGAAAGACAGCCAGAAGGTCAGCAATGCACCAATCAACGGAATAGCGATGCTCGCTACCAGAGAGCCCAGCATTGGCAGGCCCGCGGCGTAAGCCACCCAGAACCAGCCCACGGCCATGCCCATCTTGCGGGACGGCGTGGAAGCCGCGATCCAGACCAGGAAACCGTAGGCGAAGAGCGGATAACCGAAACCGCGCAAACCATAGGTCAGCAGAATCATGGAATAGCTCAATTCCTGCAGCCCGTAGACCAGGAAGAGCACTTCGAACACGCTCCAGATAATCAACCCCAGGAACATCACCCGTTTCGGGCCCCAGATATTGGAGAGCGCGCCGGCGAGCCACGATGAAATACCGACCGTGACGCCATAGATGGTGAAGATCATGGCGACTTCATCGCCGGGCATGCCGCGTTCACTGAGGAAGGGCGAGAGGTATCCGAGTTCTACGCCATCGCCGATCATGAAGATCAACAGGCCGACAAAACCCCAGAACATGGGATAGGGAATACCAACTTTGTCGCAGAATCTAACGAGTGGAGTGTTCGGAGTTGATTGATCGCTCAATTTTCCGGTCCTTTTTGTTGCACGGCGTTTGGGCGCGCCGTAGGAATGGCCTCGATGAGGTTGAAAGACAGATTGGATAGCACAGGCATCCGCTTCGGGCAGCGAGCAAAACTGGCTTGATTATTTGACGCGCGGGGTCAGACATTGGAGCAGCTATCGTCGACCCATTAATCTATGTTTTTCTAGATTTTCGAGCCCGAAGCCGACCTTTTATGCCAGATGAAACGATTCATCACAACCGCAAGCCATTTTTTTAGGTGCGACAATATGTCCGGTTGTATTGTCTGAGGGGTTCGGATTTAGGGGCATGAGGTGTTTCGAATTGTGTATGAAAATAAATACATCTTTTTCCTGGGGCTGTGAGAAAAGCGGTGTGCCAGTGCTGCTGCATCTTCGGAACCGTTCAGGGCGTCGAACATACCGAGGCCTTTGCTGGCATCGGTTGGGGGGGGCGAGCATGCGTACCTCGATGTCCGCTTTCAGTTCCTTGTTCGTTTGGGCCATTTGCTGGGCCAACACCTTCTCGCCGTGACGTGTGGAGCGCACATAACGATCTCATCCAGCACCAAAAGCCAGAAACAACAAAGCCCGCACAGGGCGGGCTTTTGGGGTTCTTTGTAGACTGTCCACGACATGTCCAGATTTCCAGGCGTCGTTTGAACTGGGCTGTCAGAGGCCCGTTTTATAAGGGCTCTGCTAACAGCCTCTCAGTTAGGCATACACGTGGGCATACACGGTCCAGCTCGCTATGGTTAGTAGTCAGTCATTTGGATGATTCATTTCCCTACCTGTACGGTCTTCAGCAAGGGGGTCCCATTTCGAATCAGAGCAAGCCTGACTGCTTGTCCCCTCCGAGCGGCGATCATTTTGGTAAAGCCCTCTTCGTTGGAGACTTTCTCACCATCAATCGCCACGAGCATATCGCCTACCAAGACATCTGCTTTGTAAGCAGGACTATCATCGACGATGGTCCGCACCACGACTCCTTGATTTGTCTGCAGCAGTTGCTTTTCTAAGTCGTTCAGATTGCGCACAAACACTCCGAGCCGAAACCTTCCTTTCACAAAGTAAATCGCGCCATAGTCGGACCGGTTTACCGTAATTGGTACATAAGTGGTGGTGCTGCCGTAGGTGGTAGTCGTGGCATTTCCGTAAGCAGTGACCGGGCCACCAGGGCCATAAGCGTTGGCGCTTCCTGAGGTGAAGGAAGTGCTGGTGGTGGGGGTAGTGATCGGCATGCTTGAGGTAATGGAGCCGGTATATTTCGGTAGATAGACCAGAACCAAATCTGCTCCTACCGCCTTGCCTTGCTCCAATGCGTCCTCTTCAGAAACCCTTTCTCCGCTATTGAAGTGCGACTCGCCAATGATCACGTATCCCCGTTTCGCGTACCTGTCGACAATTTGATCGGCATCGCCGAATGCTGACCTTTCGACAAGGGGCGTCGCAGGAGGCGTCGAAGCTCGATTTGCGGAGATCTCCTCAGGCGTTGCGCCGGAACTCGGGGTATAAAACTCTTTGTAGCCGCTGGCGCATCCAGTGATGACAAACGACGTGATTATTGCCAACAGAGCGTGCATAGATAGCTTTCTCATACGAACCGGTCCTTGCCCCATTGACGTCATTGTCTTCTCCAGTATGGCGGAATGCCGCTACTTGATACAGCTGAGCCCGTATGCGGGACATAGCCGCTGACCGTGGAAGGGTTGAGGCTGTTGGCAGTTACTGAATCGGATTAGTAGCGGAAGGAATGAGAAGTCGAG
Source organism: Pseudomonas sp. PvP100 (assembly GCF_017833055.1). Lineage (NCBI taxonomy): Bacteria > Pseudomonadati > Pseudomonadota > Gammaproteobacteria > Pseudomonadales > Pseudomonadaceae > Pseudomonas > Pseudomonas sp. PvP100. The sequence goes on along the minus strand of NZ_JAFIBO010000001.1, from coordinate 4,675,306 downwards.
TTCACCAGCCGATGAGTGAGTTCACCGAGTTCACCAGTTCACTAAGCTGCGAAAGCGTCGGCTACTCAAGACGCGCGGGTTCCCTGCCCCGTATGATGTAAAAGACCTCAGGGACCCCGCCCCTGAGACGATGCTTTCGCTGGTGGATCCACCTTAAGGGGGGGCGGGGGCGATAGCTGTCAAATGCCGTGTAACTAGTGTTGCACGTGTAACAAGCCTTCTTAACCCATTGATTTTCAAGTATAAATATATCGTAACACCGACCTGAAAGCTTCCGAGTTAGGGATGTAACAACGAGCAAATGTGTAACGTCACCTTCGTCTATGCTGGCTGCTCTTGACCGCCGTGGGCTCAAGGCAGCCGTTCGCCTAGTCGTTCATCAAATAAATTGACATATAGCTGGGCTCGACTTCATTTTCTGCGCACCACAAATCAAAACGTTCGATCTCAGATGCAACGAACCCGGTCTCATCTTTGTTAGTGATCACGTACGTTTGTGGATGTATAGGCCTGATGTATCCACCATCACGCATAAACTCTCGAGTTGAAATCAATGCATCGGCGACTTGTTCGATAGTCACACCGTGATTCCGAATTAAATACTCCCTCATATCATCATCTAGGAGTAAATATCCACCTTGCACTGCCATTATATTTATTGAAGCTATTTCAGCTTTGCCTATCCTCGAGGGCGACCACAAATTGTCATCGTCTCGCACCATGTGTTTTTCCTTAAACTCTTGTGTTCTATAAGCCCAACCAGCGCCGCCTTCGATCTCTTTGGCTTCCGCAATCAACAGTGGCTGAACACTATCCATGTGCAGCCCATCACCCCAAGGCATTTTGACGTTGAAATACTCGCCGATTTTTGACCAAATCAACTCTAAAATTAACTTTGCTGAGTTATGCCTCGTAGAAAATACGGAGATCCACTCATTTTTATTCTGCACAAGTAAAAATGGAATACCGCTACCTTTAACCAAACAAAAGTTATTAGACGTAACAAGGGTTGGAATGCTTGGAACTCCCCAGCCATGCCCGCTTTTCCAAGCCTCTTCAAGAATATCTGAAAATGCAGTCCTAAGACCATTCTCAGTCTTATATCCTTCGTAGCCATGAATTATTGTTATTGGTGACAATGACTCTTGCACAAGAGTATAAAATAGTATGCCATCAGCTTTAGATAAGTTATGTATGTCAAGGTATTCTTCAGGCGCCACTTTACCAGTCAGCTGAGAGAAACGTCGGCGCGCATTAGAAATATCAGGTCTATACCCTTCGTTAATCAATCTCTCCTCAAAATTGTCAGCAAATTTTCTTCTGATTTTTGCTAAATGATGCATAGCATCAGCGTATTCGGCCTTTCTTAGATTTTTCTTAACTTCAAATATACAAAGTATACTGTTGATATCATACTTGTACTGCTGCGTAAGCCCATATCTCTCTCCATCGCCATGCACCAACATACAATCTATTTGCTCATCCAGCATTTCGCCTCCGATAGAGATGAAACCCGAAACGACTCGTAGATCTAAGTGTTTTGGAATGGCGAAATCTTGGTATATACCTTGCTTTGTAATCTCCTCATAGGCACTTCCAAGGGTCGGCATATGAGACATATTAAATCCATCGAGCTTTCTTTTTTCGGCTTCGATAAATTCTCCAAGAAGCTCCGATGCCTTGCGAATCATATAACCTCCATTGGCAACTCTTGATTAATACACACTGAAGCAGCTTATCATCGACGTGCATAGAACGGCGATAAGAAGCCTAAATTTAAGGCGATTCGAGCATTTAAGACCCACTGTTTTCGGATCGTAAATTAAAAATAATTGTAATGCCAAGTATGACTAAAGCGGATCAAAAAATTATTTTATGGGAGGGACTCGTACGACTGGGAAGGCTTTAAGAAGTTCGGCATCTAGAGTATCTGCAAAGCTCTTTACCAAATCAGCAACCCGCTTCACGTCGGACGATGAGACATTGACAGGATAACCCTCTTTATTACGCCCACCTCGGTGCACTATATCATGACGAATTATTATTTCAGGCATGAAAGGAGCAATGTCAGGAAACTTTATTCCTAGGGTTTTCTCAAGTAGCGGCTTAGTTTTATCTAAGCGATGCCAAATGAATGTCTGTAAATACTCAATAACTTTTTTCTCTAACCCTTCCATTGCGGTGAAGATATCCGAAAGCTTCAGCTTCTCCCCTGCAAAGTCTTCATTACCCTTAACAAAAGAGCGCAATACTTCATCATTCTGAGTGACCCAGAAGGCTGTTGTGTCCCATAGATAAGCCTCTAAAGCCGTGATTGTCGCGCTATGCAATAGCTGTATTACAAAATCTTGAGCAGTCGCAGGCCCTGTCAGCGTCTCTTCAATTCTATTCAAGCGCTCAATCAGCATTTTCAGTGGGTCACTGCGATTGTCAGGAAGCAACGAATAAATGTCATCGTACTCCCAATCTCCGTGATTGACTCCTGCCCATTCATCTCCACACTCCTGAATTAGCTCATTGATCAACTCTTCCATCACCTCGTATGTTACGACGTCTGAAAAACGCTCTTGGATCTCATCGCTTGGATCATAGGGGCCACCGCAAATAAAATGATAACCTCCCTGCCGACCATCGTAAGGTGTTGAATTCGCGGGATTTTCAAACCGAGCATAAAACCAATGCCGCATTGCTTCAATCTGGAGGGCTTTAGGGGCTTTTTGAAGCCACTGATCATCAGGGTTAAATTCTCGAGCATCCTGGTTACCTGCTTCGGGTGGTAACTCTGGACGATCATCGAAGTCCCATTGGTCCATAACGTAATCTCCGTGTTAGCTCGTATAAACTGGGCGAATCGTGATGAAGGCCCTAAAAGCAATCTAGCGGATATTTAGCTCAATTGCCTCCCCGACCTTTGTAAATCCGTCAAAATAGGCGTACCTAGCCGACGCCGCTCGCCATGAAAAATCTAAATGGGTAGTTAGCGATCACTTGCGAGATCGCATCCTATCTTTACGTTGCTGCACGCGGACAAAAAGCAAGAGCCAATGCGACCCCACCTCCAGCCCTCCGAAGCTAGCTCGTGATTCTCTATCAGCTTCAACGAACGCAAAAGGTTAGCCGCCACGGTAGGTTTCCCGTAGTTTTTACGCATGTATGCACTAGGATTTGGCTTCGCACAAAAAAGCTTTTGACCAATGGCTCTCTGACTCCCCAACGACTACGCTGGAACTGTGCCCAGCCAGTCTAGGATGGCTTCTATGAGAGATCTTCGATTCAGTCGTACCTTTACTCTGCTGCAGCAAGAGGGACACCTAGCTAGAACATCGTTACTCGCCGGGATTGATTTGCTCTTGAAGGCAAATCTCGATGATAGAAAAATAGGTAATTTCTATTCCGCATTCTTTCAGCTCACAATTGGGATAGAAAGGATCCTAAAGCTTGTAGTTATTACTCACCACATGCTCGAAAACGACTACAAGCCTCCGACGGACGAGGAGCTACGAAAGAAGTATGGGCATAACATTAAGGCAACGTATTTGTATGCACTGTCCATACATAATAAATGGGAGGATGAAAAAGTAGCTGCGCCAATCTCTGGCAGTGCTGAAGATGAAATTCTCGATTTCCTAGAAAAATTTGCTAATAAGGCTCGTTACTACAATCTGCGCGAACTTAATAACAACACAGCAGATCGTGGGCCGCTCGGGGACTGGTACGCTATCTGCAAGAAGGTTGCAAACACTGACATAGGGTATGTAAAACTCAACAAAGACGCAGAGCGAGTCATGTATCAGCTGGATCAAGCAGGGTTGGTTGGTTACTCTACTAGATTTGCTTTCGACGGCCATCCAATGACGCTGTTCGACGATTATTGGAGCATGCATGTCATCCAGAAGACCGCGCCACATCTGGTATGGAAGATCCTACAGTTTATCAAGCCACTGTATAACACCCTCAACTATATTGCTCACGAGGCGGTAGATTTTGAGAGTACAAAAAAATTCAAATTACCCGTTATTCCACACCTATACGAATTCTTCGTCTTTGCGCTTGCAACAAAGGCTGACGCAATGCGTAGAAAATCATGGGCTCGAATTTTCCTTTATTAGCTTGGCTGATCTAAGAGCATACGAATTTAGCACTGACCGCCCGTTATCTAACGAATTTTTTTCTAGCTATCCAAAGCAGCAATTGACGAATAGTAAACGTCTTCGGTAAGTGAGTTTGGTAGTTTTCAAATATAACCAATCGTGGGATTGGGGCGGTCTACCGCCCAGAAGGAGGGCAATTAAATTTTATCGACCTCACCTAATATATCCTCTGCTTTTTCTACATTTACAACTCGAACCATTGATTTTCCGAAGCCCAAAGGAAAAATTGGATTTGACGGATCAATAGCAATAAAAAACTTCAGTAAAAGCATCGCTGAATTTATGTATCGGCCTACATATTCTGCGAATAACTCCTCCAGTATTGCATCTGTATTACTGGACTTGCTGTGTATGATCTCGTTTCTTAGCCTTTCAAGACTCTTGAAGTCCGACCAAAAAACTTCAGATTGAGGCGGTGGACATTTTAATATTACTGGCAGTATCGATGAAACTTTGTCTGACGTGGAAATCCATCGTTCAATTTGTTCTTTGTTATAATATTCTGTAGATTTATTCGTGGATTTTTTGTATGTGTATGAGTCTGGTATTCCTGCGTTACAAAACGACTCCACTGCCTTGTAAGCGAATATTATTGCTGTTTGTATGCACTCAAGATAATCATACGCAAGACCTACATTGTGGTCATATATCGATTCGGTAGACTCCGATAGCCGCTCGAGTCTCACTTTGATTTTTTTAGCCCGCTGTAACGACTTAGTTGCAACACTTATTGCGAGGGTGATTTCATTAGGGATTGCAATTGCAATTGTATTTGAACCAATTTTTGGCTTTATTATTTTTTGAAAAAAAGCTGTTGTATTTGTGGATGTTTCGTGAACCCCAAAAGGTTTATTTCCGCGCATGTCGGGTGCAGGGACAAACTCAGATGGATCGTCCGGGTTGCTCATGTGATAAACGCATACCAGCTGGGTATTTAGTTTTAACAATTCTCACTCCGGTATCTTGATAGCTTGTTGGCCTGATAGGGATGTTGTAATTTAATGCGCTTCTTACAATTACCTATTTTTCATCGCTAAAACACAGCCCTCTTTTTACCACTTTGCCGCTTTTCAATAATGTCATGAGGATTATGATTCTGTCATAGGCCATGAGATTTCTGGCTTTACACGGACGGCACCTACGAATCGGAATTTCCATGTTACTCATATCTAAATAAATTCCTTTTTTCGAATTTCGCACTCGTCTAGAACATAGTCTAGCCATGCCTCGTACCAATACCATGTGTTCATCACGGTAACACCGAAACCTTTACCCTGTTTTTTTGCTTCATTGAGCTGCCACATTTGCGTGTGGTGCATCATGTTGAATCGTGGATAACCAGCTTTCTTTACTTTTTCTACAATTTTCGAAGGTAAATATTTAGGCCGTTCAATCTCCTTTATCTGAATATACTTTGTATTCATTCCTTGGGCCATTTCAGAACCTGGCTTGATAAACTCAATAACCTGATCTGCCTGACCTTTATGATTCGCGGTTTTGGGAACGAAGAATACGCGATAAGAAAATTTCGGATCATTAAACTCCTCATCGCTTAGCGCCAAATCAAAATTAGTTATATATGCCCTAATATTTTCAGGGAGTCCGTCTGCCTGGGACAATCTGTCAACCTGATCCTTATTCAAAGATGAGAATTGTAGGCTGAAAGATAAGTGTTTATCTATTCCGAAATTAATGCCAAATAGCGACTTTATAAGTTCGTTGTAGTTTAGGCAGCAGGCTTGAAATCTAGCACTTAGAAACTGATCTATCCTGGTTGTCATTTGGTGTTCAATCTCATGCCTTAACCCGATTAAGAATCGGAGATTATTGGCGGCACTTAGGTGGACCGGTGATGCTGGATGATCCAAGCATTTCTCTAGCTCCCAATGCTTTACCGCGCCTTTAGCAGTCTTTTGAAACTTCTTACGCGTGCCTTCCAACTTAAAGTATCGATACTCAACTTTGTTTTTACGATAAAAAGCATGGAGTAGATAAGTCCAGGATATCATCATCAAGACTATAAATATTTCAGACTTAAAGGTTAGCGCAGGATTATTGAATATCTGTACCGAGGCTAGCGCAGCTTCTCTGGATTTCTTTATAAGTTCACCAGCTACAGAACCAACCGATCGCACTCTCTTCTCTGTTGACATTTTGATAGCCCTTAGAGTTGATTATATTTATTGGTTTACATTCTGTGAAGTCAAATTGACTGCGTTGTGTGTACTTGGGATGTTCCCTTTCCTACTGTACACCATAGCGACAGATAGCCGGAAATCCAGTCTGGGTATACGGTTTGCAGCATTCAGCAGTCACTCCGATCCTGCGCTAGTAGAAGCGTGGTTGGACCATTCACGCCCTAGCCTATGAATAATCTTTCAGACCTCTCCGTCCGAGCAGCAGTAGAATTGTCCTGCAGTAGCGACCGCTGTTGGCGGAAAACACTCCAGATCGTGAGGCAGAAATTCAAAAATTTGGTGTATTAGACTCCCTGCGTGTGGATTAAGACCGAGACATCTCATTTCAGTAAGTCGCGCCCATCAAAAAGGGCCCGTTCGGGCCCTTTTTCAGGTTAATCAGCGCTATTTCTTCAGCCATCCCTCGACGACATCATCGCCGTGTTCTGCTTTCCATTCCTTCAAAGCTCTGTGATTCCCACCTTTGGTTTCGATCACTTCACCGGTATTGGGATTTTTGTACACCTTGAGCTCGCGCGGTTTGCGTGTGCCTGCAGGCTTGTCAGAGATCTGACCTCGGGCTGATGCCTGTGGATCCAGCAGATTGACGATGTGCTTCAGGCTGAAGCCATAGTGCTCAAGCAGCTTGCGCAGCTTCGTCTCGAACTCGATCTCTTTCTTCAGTCCATCATCATCTTTCATTTTCTCCAGTACCTGGAGTTGCTCTGCGAGGTGTTTTTCCAGTTGGCGGTACTCTGCAAGTTTTGACATAGGGTTTCCATTGTGTGTGTTATTGAGATCGATAGCGCCGATTACAAGTTCAGCACTATTTTCGGCTTATCAGTTGACTTTCAATGTGCGCCATTTCCGCTTTAATTGCCTTGATCGTCAGCATTTGAATCTGACTGACTTTGGCTGAGGTCGCGTTGATGGTTTTCAGCAGTGCGGCCAGATGAGCTTTCCGAGTCTTGAGCGTGTCAGCCCAGCTCGTGCTGTTTTGTAGTTGCTTGTTCACTGCTTTCATCCTTTCGTTCCTCCAGTTGGCTCACGAGTACAGCCTGTTGAGGTGTCGAGATATTGTTGAGCTGAAGCAGATCCTGCGCGCCGTAGTTGCGCGCTCGGTCGGATAATTCATGCCACGTCCAGTTCCCGACGGTTTCGCCTTCCTGCGGAACCGCCAGTTTCAACAGGCTCACTTGATCAAGGCCGAGCAGGTTGTAATTCGCCCAGAGCCTTCCACCGACTTCAAACAATGACTTCGCGGCCTCGTTCCATTTCTCCTCAAGGATCGTCTGAGAGAGCCACAGGGCGTCGCGCTCTATGCCTCTGTGCTTTTCCTGTGCTTCAACGATGTATTTATCTACGGTGGCCAGCTCCTGCTTGAGCGCGGATATGATCAGCCCCTGCCGACGATCATGCTCGGCGGCGGTTGCCAGGTTTTTTGCGGCTTTTTGTGCATCGGCATTGGCGGTCTTTTCACCTTCGGTGTCGCCCCATGCGACAGCCTGTGCATATGCGGTAGCCGCATCCGTTTCCGCCTGCCGGGCTTTGGCCATGTCCTCTACCGCCTGTTGTTGGATCTGTTCCAGACGGATGCTGAGGCTCTGACGTTTTTCATTCAGCTCCTGCTCATCGGCTTTCCAGGTGTTCATGGCCTCGATGTAACCCGCCATCAGGGACTGATTGTTGATGAGGGTCTCGCGGCGATTGATCTTCTGATCCAACAGTCCGTATTGTGCCTGCGCGAGTCGACGATGCGCGGATCGCACATGCTGATCTCACCAACCATTAGGAGGCTGTCGGAATGCTCACGGATGGTGGATGCCGACATATCTTGAGAATTGCTAAAGCCAGAAACAAAAAAGCCCGCACAAGGCGGGCTTCGGGCATTTCATAGACTGTCCACTATCCAAGACACATCTAGATTTCAATATGGTGCACCAGGCGGGATTCGAACCCACGACCCCTGCCTTCGGAGGGCAGTACTCTATCCAGCTGAGCTACTGGTGCGACGCGGGCGCCATGATACTCACATGGGTACGGGGCGTCCAGTTGCGGGCGGTGTGCGACACAAATCATCCGCCTTCCATCACCCCACACCCACTGCCACCCATAAAGGAACAGACCTACGCTACCGGCACAACCGCCAGCTGGTGCATGATGCTCCCCATACCACTCCGTCAGTTCGTTCTCACCGAGGGCCTCTTATCAATCAGTTCAAAAGCATCGAGCGCAGCCCGTGCCGCGTTCTTATTACGGGGGCCAGTATCGCGGGTTGTGCCGCGGCCTGGTGGCTGACGCGGCGCGATTGCGATGTCACGGTTGTCGAGCAGGCGCCTGCCTTTCGCGATGGCGGGCAGAATGTGGATGTGCGGGGCGCGGCTCGGGAGGTCTTGCGTCTGATGGGGCTTGAGCAGGCGGTGAAGGGTCTCAACACCGGCGAGACGGGGCTTGCGTGGGTGGATGAGGATAACCGCACGGCGGCGCGCATCGATCTGGCCGGTCTGGACGGAGACGGCCCGACGGCTGAGCTTGAGGTGTTGCGCGGTGATCTTGCGCGTCTGCTGTATGAGGCGTCGTCTGCTGATGCGTTCTATCGCTTTGGTGACCGCATCGTCTCGGTCGAGCACGATGCGGAGGGCGTGTCGGTTACGTTCGAGGGCGGTGGCGAGGAGCGTTTTGATCTGTTGATCATTGCCGAAGGTGTCGGCTCGCGCACGCGGGAGCTGGTGTTCCCCGGCGAGAATCAGCCGCGTCGGATGGACCTGGCCAGCGCGTTCTTTACCGTGCCTCGTGCGCCGACCGATAGTCAGACCGCGCGCTGGTACAACGCGGTGGGCGGTCGCAGTGCGGGTGTTCGTCCGGACAATCGCGGTACGACGCGTGCGTTCTTTAATGTGCAGGGCCGAAGCCACCTGACGGTCGGCAATAGCGTTGCCGAGCAGAAGGCGTTTCTTCGGGCGTCGTTTGCAGGTGCCGACTGGGAGGTGCCTCGCCTGCTGGAGGGGATGGAGGCTGCGGAGGATTTCTGGTTCGATGACTTGCGTCAGGTGAAGATCGATCGCTGGTCGAATGGCTCGGTCGTACTTCTGGGCGATGCGGCGTGGTGTGTCACGCCGCTGGGCGGGGTCGGTGCTTCGCTGTCGCTGATTGGCGCGTATGTGCTGGCGGGCGAACTCACCAGAACCGATACGATTGCAGAGGCGCTTGCCTCCTACGAATATGTCCTGCGCCCTGTGGTGAAAAAGTCGCAGAGCGTGCCGAAACTTGTTCCGCGTCTGGTCCATCCTCGCAGTCAGACCGGGGTGAAGATCCTGCGCACCGTGCAGCGGTTGGTGGCAACGCCCTTTATCAGCAAGCGTGCTGCCAGAGCGCTGACTCCGGCGGTGCAGGCTTTCACGCTTCCGGATTATCGATAGCGCTACAGGCGTGGGCTAATGCCTGCGCCACAGGGAGAATAAAAAATGGAATCGCTACAACAGTGGCTCAGCTTCGCGATGATTGCCTTGTTCGTCACGCTCACGCCGGGGCCTGCGGTGATCATGGCGCTGTCCAATTCAATCACCCACGGGCCGGCGAGGGCGATGATTGGTTCGCTCGGCAACGCCTTGGGGTTGATCGTGGTTGCCACGGCGGTAACGGCCGGGCTAGGCGCGGTCCTGGTAGCGTCCGCCAGTGCCTTTCTGGTCCTGAAAATCGCGGGCGCGGGGTATCTGGTTTATCTGGGGATCAAGCAGTGGCGTAGCGCGCGCAGTGCATTCGACGCGCTGGCCAACGTGCCCAAGGCGGTGTCCACAGGCAGCCTGTTTATCAAAGGCATCTCGGTGGCGCTGACCAACCCCAAGGCGATTCTGTTTTTCATCGCGTTTCTGCCGCAGTTCATTCAGCCCGGCACCTTTCAGGTGGAGCAGACGGGCGTTTTGATCGTGACCTTCGCCGGCTGCTCTGTGGTTGCTCACGTCTTTTATGTGCTGCTGGCACAGACGCTCAAGCGCCACCTCAATTCGGCGCGCAGGCGCCAGAACGTCAATCGTGTGTTTGGCGCTTCATTCATAGGTCTGGGGCTGAGCCTGTTCACGTTGAAGGGCAGGGCCGCCTGATCGCGTTGCGGTTGCAAGATGCCTCTGCGTCGCGGCTCGACGCTGATCAGAAAACCACACACCTCCCTGCGCCCGTTCTTTTTTTCGAACGGGCTATTGTCCTTTCCCCCCGCAATGCCTAGGATTCGTTTGAGATTTCAAACGCTCTTGTTCGGTCTTCCTGCCTTCATGCGTTGCGCAGCGCTGGAACCCGATGGAATGTTTTCCTGACGATGGCTTCCAAATGGGGTGCATCGATATCAATTGTTCGCGTCGCCTCTCGGGCGATGCTGTTTAGGAGGCCGACATGCAGCTCAAAGATTCCACACTGTTCCGCCAGCAAGCCTATATCAACGGCCAATGGCTGGACGCGGACGGTGGTCAGTCGATCAAGGTCAACAACCCTGCCAACAACGAGATCCTCGGCACGGTGCCAAAAATGGGCGCAGCCGAGACGCGTCGGGCGATTGAGGCGGCTGACAAGGCGCTGCCGGCCTGGCGTGCGCTGACCGCCAAAGAGCGTGGCAACAAGCTGCGCCGCTGGTTCGAGCTGATGATCGAGAACCAGGACGACCTGGGTCTGCTGATGACGCTGGAGCAGGGCAAGCCACTGGCCGAAGCCAAGGGCGAGATCACCTACGCTGCGTCGTTCATCGAGTGGTTCGCCGAAGAAGCCAAGCGTGTGTATGGCGATGTGATCCCTGGTCACCAGCCGGACAAGCGCCTGATCGTGCTCAAGCAGCCGATTGGTGTGACTGCAGCGATCACCCCGTGGAACTTCCCGGCGGCGATGATCACCCGCAAGGCCGGCCCTGCACTGGCGGCGGGCTGCACCATGGTGCTCAAGCCTGCGTCGCAAACGCCGTTCTCGGCACTGGCTCTGGCTGAACTGGCCGAACGTGCGGGTATCCCGGCGGGCGTGTTCAGCGTGGTGACCGGCAGCGCAGGCGATATCGGTGCCGAGCTGACCGGCAACCCGATCGTACGCAAACTGTCCTTCACCGGCTCGACCGACATTGGTCGCCAGCTGATGGCCGAGTGCGCCAAGGACATCAAGAAGGTGTCCCTGGAGCTGGGCGGTAACGCGCCTTTCATCGTGTTCGACGATGCCGACCTCGACAAGGCGGTCGAAGGCGCGATGATCTCCAAGTACCGCAACAACGGCCAGACCTGCGTGTGCGCCAACCGCATCTACGTGCAGGACGCGGTGTATGACGCGTTCGCCGAGAAGCTCAAGGCAGCGGTCGGCAAGCTGAAGATCGGTAACGGCCTGGAAGAAGGCGTCACCACCGGCCCGTTGATCGATGACAAGGCGGTGGCCAAGGTCAAGGAACACATCGCCGACGCCGTCAGCAAGGGCGCAACCGTGCTGACCGGTGGCAACAGCCTGGAAGGCTCGTTCTTCGAACCGACCATTCTGGTCAACGTATCGAAAGATGCCGCCGTAGCCCGGGAAGAAACCTTTGGTCCGCTGGCCCCGCTGTTCCGCTTCAAGGACGAGGCTGAAGTGATCGCGATGGCCAACGACACCGAGTTCGGTCTGGCGTCGTACTTCTACGCGCAGAACATGAGCCGCGTGTTCCGTGTCGCCGAGGCGCTGGAATATGGCATGGTGGGTATCAACACCGGCCTGATCTCCAACGAGCTGGCACCGTTCGGCGGTATCAAGTCGTCCGGCCTGGGCCGTGAAGGCTCCAAGTACGGCATCGAAGATTATCTGGAAATCAAATACCTCTGCCTGTCGGTCTGACCGACACTTGGGTATTGCAGCCGATGGCGCGCGAGAGCGACGTGTCATCGGCTTTTGTTGCACCGCAGTTTCCTAGTGGCCTTAAGGCTGCAGCAGTCGATCATCGTATGCTGCCGCAGTTGATCCGGTCCGCTTGATCCTTGACCCACGCCGACCGATGAGCGGCGAATGAGGAATACATGAGCAAGACTAACGAATCCCTGATGCAACGCCGCCATGCAGCCGTCCCGCGTGGCGTTGGTCAGATCCACCCGATCTTCGCTGCGTCGGCGAAGAACGCGACCGTTACCGACGTCGAAGGTCGTGAATTCATCGACTTCGCGGGCGGTATTGCCGTTCTCAACACCGGTCACCTGCACCCGAAGATCATCGCCGCGGTGCAAGAGCAGCTGACCAAGCTGAGCCACACCTGCTTCCAGGTACTGGCCTACGAGCCTTACGTCGAGCTGTGCGAAAAAATCAACGCCAAGGTGCCAGGCGATTTCGACAAGAAAACCCTGCTGGTGACCACCGGTTCCGAAGCGGTGGAAAACGCCGTGAAGATCGCCCGTGCTGCGACGGGTCGTGCGGGCGTTATCGCCTTCACCGGCGCTTACCACGGCCGCACCATGATGACCCTGGGCCTGACCGGCAAGGTCGTGCCGTACTCGGCGGGCATGGGCCTGATGCCAGGCGGTATCTTCCGCGCGCTGTACCCGTGCGAACTGCATGGCGTGAGCGTGGATGATTCCATCGCCAGCATCGAGCGCATCTTCAAGAATGACGCCGAGCCCAAGGATATCGCTGCGATCATCATCGAACCCGTACAGGGCGAGGGTGGTTTCTATGTGGCGCCGAAGGCCTTCATGCTGCGTCTGCGCGAGCTGTGCGACAAGCACGGCATTCTGCTGATCGCTGACGAAGTGCAGACCGGCGCTGGCCGTACCGGCACGTTCTTCGCGATGGAGCAGATGGGCGTTGCGGCTGACCTGACCACCTTCGCCAAGTCCATCGCAGGCGGCTTCCCGCTGGCGGGCGTGTGCGGCAAGGCTGAATACATGGACGCCATCGCACCCGGCGGTCTGGGCGGCACGTATGCCGGTAGCCCGGTGGCCTGCGCTGCGGCACTGGCGGTGCTGGACATCTTCGAAGAAGAGCACCTGCTGGAGCGCTGCAAGGCGGTTGGCGAGCAGTTGGTGACCTCGCTCAAGGCGATGCAGACCAAGTACCCGGATATCGGTGAAGTGCGTGCGCTGGGTGCGATGATCGCTGTCGAACTGTTCGAAGGCGGCGACTCGCACAAGCCTAACGCCGCTGCTGTGGCTCAGGTGGTTGCCAAGGCGCGTGACAAGGGTCTGATTCTGCTGTCCTGCGGTACTTACGGCAACGTGTTGCGCGTGCTGGTGCCGTTGACCGCCGAAGACGAATTGCTGAACCGCGGCCTGGCCATTCTTGACGAATGCTTCGCTGAAATCGCGTAAAAAGTGTGAAGTCATGAATTGATTAATTTATGACCAAACAGACAAAAAAAGCCCGTTTCGACGGGTTTTTTTTGCTTTAGAGCAGGGTATTTCGCTGTTTTGGGTATATCCGGACGTTTGCATTGGCTAAGGTGGTCGCATTGACATCGGAGAGTCATGATGACCGCTGTAGTTTTGCCCGCCGTTCCTCGCGTACTGATAGCCGAGTCTGATCCGTGGGTTCGCGAGACGCTCAGCGACCTGGTGCTGGGCGTGCGTGCGGATATCGAGCTGGAGATGTGCACCGATGGCAAACAGGCCGTCGAGTGGATGAAAAAACACCTGCCGGACCTGATCATCGCCGCCCGCGAGCTGCCGGGGATTGATGGCCTGAGCCTGCTGCGGGGCGTGCGCAATCTGCGTCGTCAGCCCGCCATCCCGTTCATTCTGATCAGCAATCGCAATGACAGCGCCAGCGTGCGCGAGGTCGTGCCGCTGGCGCCGACTGCCTACCTGACAAAACCACTGAACACCGAAGGGCTGCGCCAGCGTCTTGAAGGCCTGCTGCTGGAACGCAGTGCCCCGGTTGCAGGTGCGGTGCCCGCGCTGACGCCGGGTCTGACCCTGACCAAGTTTCTCGACAAACGCCGTGACATCGCCGATGGAGCGCCGCTGTTTGTCGATGTCGCCACGGCGGTGACGCTCAGCCAGACCGCCAGCGGCATCGACGCCACCCTGCTGGAGCAGGAGCTGCGCAATGATCCGCACATCACGGCTGTATTGATCGCCGCCGCCAACACGGCGGCGCAGCACCTGGGCAAGCCGATTCAGACCATGGGCGGGGCGCTGGCCATTCTCGGGCCAGTGCAGGTCGCCAATATCGCGTCCGGTCTGGGCAAAAAGCGTATGGCGGTGCTGACCGACGACGCGTTGCTGGCCAAGGCCCATGAGCTGTGGACCCTGTCGCAGCGCACGGCTGATTACGCACGCATTCTGGGCGGCATGCTGGAGCTGGATGCGGAGCGCTGTTTCTGTGCCGGACTGTTGCAGTCGCTGGGCGATCTGGCGGTGTTGGGTTGTCTGCAGGAGTGGCTGCTGGCTGGCGGCCATCTGGATGAGCAGGTGATCGGGCAGTCTCTGGAGCAGTACTCCGCTGCCTTCGGTTCTGCTCTGCGCACCCGCTGGCGTTTGCCGCTTGAACTGCGTGAGCTGATCGCTGCGGTGTATCAGTACAATACCGGCATCTACACACGCGAAGTGCTGACAATGAACCTGGCGGGGCAGATGGCGCGCCTGGGCGAGGAAGAAAGTGTCACCACGCTGGTCAAGACCAAGTCGGCCAAACTGTTGAAGCTCAGCGTCGGTGACTTGCAGCGCCTGCGCAAGAAGCTGACGGGTGTGACGGATCCGAGTTTGCTGAGGCCGCTGACTAGCGAAACTGAGGTGGCTGTAGATGCGGTCGACGACGAGCCTGATCTGCTCGACCTGGCACCTGAGGCACCTGCTGAAGAGCCTGCTGCACTTGAGGATCCGGCTGGCGCTGTTCAGGGTCCGCCCGAAAAGTAAAAATCTGACTGACGCCTTCGCGAGCAAGCTCGCTCCCACAAGGTACCGCGTGCTCCTGTAGCAGCGACCGGGGTGGCGATCCGCCTTGTTCGCGAAGGCGGTATTCCTGACGCAGAAAATCCATCGACTGCACCGGACTCTTCGCGAGCAAGCTCGCTCCCACAAGGTACCGCGTGCTCCTGTAGGAGCGAACGTGTTCGCGAAGGCGGTATTCCAAACGCAGCCAATGCATTGAATGTACCGCCCTCTTCGCGGACAAGTCCGCTCCTACAGGGCACCGCGTGCTCCTGTAGGAGCGAACTTGTTCGCGAAGGCTATATTCCTGACGCAGGAAAGCCATCGACTGCACCGGACTCTTCGCGAGCAAGCTCGCTCCCACAAGGTACCGCGTACTCCTGTAGGAGCGAACTTGTTCGCGAAGGCTATATTCCAAACGCAGCCAATGCATTGAATGTACCGCCCTCTTCGCGGACAAGTCCGCTCCTACAGGGCACCGCGTACTCCTGTAGGAGCGAACTTGTTCGCGAAGGCGGTATTCCTGACGCAGAAAGTCCATCGGCTGTACCGGACTCTTCGCGAGCAAGCTCGCTCCCACAAGGTACCGCGTGCTCCTGTAGGAGCGACCGGGGTGGCGATCCGCCTTGTTCGCGAAGGCGGTATTCCTGACGCAGGAAATCCATCGACTGCACCGGCCTCTTCGCGAGCAAGCTCGCTCCCACAAGATACCGCGTACTCCTGTAGGAGCGAACTTGTTCGCGAAGGCTATATTCCAAACGCAGCCAATGCATTGAATGTACCGCCCTCTTCGCGGACAAGTCCGCTCCTACAGGGTACCGCGTGCTCCCGTAGGAGCGAACTTGTTCGCGAAGGCGGTATTCCTGACGCAGGAAATCCATCGACTGTAGCGGCCTCTTCGCGAGCAAGCTCGCTCCCACAAGGCACCGCGCACTCCCGTAGGAGCGAACTTGTTCGCGAAGGCTATATTCCTGACGCAGGAAATCCATCGACTGCACCGGACTCTTCGCGAGCAAGCTCCCACAAGGTACCGCGTGCTCCTGTAGGAGCGAACTTGTTCGCGAAGGCGGTATTCCAAACGCAGCCAATGCATTGAATGTACCGCCCTCTTCGCGAGCAAGCTCGCTCCCACAAGGTACCGCGTGCTCCTGTAGGAGCGACCGGGGCGGCGATCCGCCTTGTTCGCGATGGGGCCGGTCGTGCTTTCTACATTCGGGAAAGCATTTCAGACCAGTACGATCTGGTTCTTGCCCTGGCGTTTGGCCTGATACATCGCTGCGTCGGCGCGGCCGTAGAGAGTTTCGAGGCTTGGGTCGTCAGCGCCCAGGTTGGTCAGGCCCTGGCTGGCAGTGATGCTGAAGGTGGTGCCGCCTGACTGGAAGTTCTGGCGCTGGATCTCGCGTTGCAGTCGCTCGGCGATCTGCATGGCCATGTCCGGCGCGCAGCCGGGGAATACTGCGGCGAACTCTTCGCCACCGATACGCCCGAACAGGTCACCCCGCCTCAATGCCGAACGACCGCTTTCGGCGATGCGCTGCAGCACGGTATCGCCTTCCTGATGACCGTAGGTGTCGTTAACCAGCTTGAAGTCATCGATGTCCAGCAGCAGGAACGCCAGCGGCGTGCCGTTGAGACGAGCCAGTTCGAACTCGCGCTGGGCGCATTCGAAAAAGTGCCGGCGGTTGCTGCTCTGGGTCAGCACATCGGTGGTTGCCAGGCGTTGCAGCTCATCCTCGAGGTGCTTCTTCTCGGTGATGTCTTCGGCGATGCCCACCACGATCAGACGCTGGCTGACATCGGCGCGCTGGCTGACGAAGCATTTGTCGCTGAGCCAGCGCACTTCGCCGTCCGCACGAATGATCCGGTACTCGCGGTCTTCGATCGAGCCTTTCTCGATGACCTCGTTGAGGCTGCGCTCGGCGTAATTCAGGTCATCGGGGTAGATGCTGTCGCGCCACTCGCTGTAGTCAGCCAGCAGCAGGCCCGCCGAACGACCGAAGATGCGCTCGTAGGCCGGACTGACATAGATCATCTGCTGAGTTTGCCAGTCGAACGCCCACAGAACAGCGTTCACGCTCACCAGCAACGAGCTGAACAATTGTTCACGCTCGCTCAGGCGTGCGACTTCTGCCTGAGCGTGCATCAGGGCTAACAGGGTTTCTGCGGCTGCGGGCATATCTGTGATCGGAGTGCCGGATAGGGAGGTGGGGGGCTGCTTTTCCATAAGAACCATCTCAAGCGTTTACGGCCAGTGAGGCGCCCTGTCCCGATTGGCGGGAAAGTGGATGAGATAGACGAGGAGGGGATAAGTTCCGGGACCGGCGCGCCAGGGGATGGCGCGCCGATCAACGGTTCAAGCGTGGGCGGGGCGCAGCGAGTAGGTTTTCAGCTGGTCGGCGAACTCGCGCAACGAGTGAATACCACTGGCTTCGGCCTCGTGAATCCACTCTTTCATGGCCGACAGCATGTCGTGACCGTTGCTGCTGGTCTTGACCCAGATCTGCTGCAGGGCCAGGCGTTTTTCATAGATCACCTTCAGCGCATGGCTGTGTTCCAGCATGGTCTGAATACGCAGGTGATGCCTGTCATCGAGCAGGCTGGTTTCACGCGACAGCAGGCGCTTGGCGCGACGGAACTGATGACGCACCGACTCGTCGGCCTTGCCGAGTTCCTGGGCAACCAGCGGCGCGATGACCAGCTTGCGGTACTGCGCCATGATCTGGAAACGGTTGTTGAGGATCGCCATCGCGGTGTCCATGTCCATATGGCCCTTGCCTTCGACGCGATGGGCGATAGGCGCGACCCGCTGGACCTTGGCCAGACCGAGGAAGCTGAACAGTTTGATCCACGCCCAGCCCATGTCGAACTCCCATGGCTTGACCGACAGCTTGGCCGAGTTGGGATAGGTGTGGTGGTTGTTGTGCAGTTCTTCGCCGCCGATCACGATGCCCCACGGCACCAGATTGGTGGCTGCGTCGCGGCATTCGAAGTTGCGATAGCCAACGGCATGACCCAGACCATTGACCACGCCGGCAGCCCAGAAGGGAATCCACATCATCTGCACGGCCCAGACCGTGATACCGAGGGCGCCGAACAGCGCCACGTCGATGACCGCCATCAGAGCGATACCCAGCAGCTTGTAGCGCGAATACAGATTGCGCTCGATCCAGTCTTCCGGGCAGTTCTTGCCGTAGATACGCAGGGTGTCCTGGTTCTGCGCTTCCTCGCGGTACAGCTCGGCACCCTTGCGCAGCACAGTGGACAGACCCTTGACGACCGGGCTGTGCGGGTCATCGACGGTTTCGCATTTTGCGTGGTGTTTGCGGTGGATGGCTGTCCACTCGCGGGTATTCTGGGCAGTGGTCAGCCACAGCCAGAAGCGGAAGAAGTGTTTCAGACCCGCATTGAGCTCAAGTGAGCGGTGGGCTGAATAGCGGTGCAGATAGACCGTGACGCCGACAATAGTTATATGGGTCATCGCCAGCGTGACCGCTATTACCTGCCAGACGGAAAGGTCGAGCAAACCGTTGTACCACATAGGCTGTTTGGCCCTCGTAGAAATACCTGTGAAGAAAAAAGTCGCAACAGCATTATCACTGACATTGCTCAGAAAACCAGCCACCCTTGCAGATAAGCGTCGCAGGATGTTTCTTGCTTTATAATCCAGACCTTTCGTAAGGCTCGGTTTTTTATGTCCGATTATTCCCGTAACGCGCTGCGAACCGCCGTTCTGTATGGGCTGCTGTCGATTCTGTGGTTCGCGACAGGCAGCGCCCTGCTGTCTTTTTTCGTCAAGGATCCGGCTCGACTGGCCGTCGGACAACAGATGATCGGTTATGGCTGGGCGCTGCTCAGCACCGTCATGATCTTCATTGCACGTGACAGATTGAAGGCCATCGTCGGCGGTGAAGCGCTGTTTGAGCGCCAACAACAGGACTATGACCGACTGCTGCTGGCGGCAGTGGTGTTCGACAGCACGCGTGAGGGCGTACTGGTCAGTGATGCCGAAGGGCGCATTGTCCATGTAAATCGTGCGTTTGTAGACATCACCGGCTATCAGGCCGACGAGGTGCTGGGTTTCAACCCCAGCAAGTTCAAGTCCGGTCGTCATGGCCCCGAGTTTTATCGGCAGATGTATCACTCACTGCAGAGTGCCGGGCAGTGGAGTGGCGAGATCTGGAACCGACGCAAAAGCGGTGAAATCTATCCGCAGTGGCAAACCATCCGTAGCATCAAGGGTGAAGACGGGCAGGCCAGGCATTTTGTCGCGGTGTTTTCCGATATCACGGCCATCAAGCGCTCCGAGCAGGAACTGGCGCAACTGGCCCATTACGATGCGCTGACCGAGTTGCCCAATCGTCTGCTGCTGACCGATCGTATCAGCCAGGCGCTGACCTCGGCGCGCTCCAGCAAGCGCGGCTGTGCGCTGCTGGTGGTGGACCTGGACAACTTCAGAAACATCAACGACAGCCTTGGCCATAACATCGGCGACGAAGTGCTCAAGGCGGCTGCCGAACGCCTCAAAGCGCTGGCTGACAGCGGTATGACGGTCGCACGCCTGGGCGGTGACGAGTTCGCGCTGCTGGTCAAAAACTGTAAGCACATGGTGCATGCCGCAGCGCTCGCGCAACAGGTGATCAATGCCTTCAAAGCGCCATACCCGATTGCCGGGCATCAGTTGTTCGTCAGTGCCAGTATCGGTATCAGCCTGTTTCCCGGTGATGCGCTAACTGCCGAGCAACTGTTGCGCAACGCTGATTCGGCGCTGTTCAAAGCCAAGACCGATGGCCGCGAAGGGTTTGCGCTGTACACCGAAGAGCTGACCGCTCAAGCCCAGCAACGGGTGCAACTGGCCAGCGAGTTGCGTCAGGCGATCGAGCAGGACCAATTGCGGGTGTTCTACCAACCGGTTTACGACCTGGTGACCGGGCGTATCTGCGCGGTCGAAGCGCTGGTGCGCTGGCAACACCCGACCCGTGGCATGGTGTCGCCTGGCGACTTCATCCCTATTGCCGAGCAGAACGGGCTCATTGCCGATATCGACGCTTGGGTATTGAATACCGCCTGTCGGCAGATGCAGGCCTGGCTGGCAGAAGGCGTCTCGATTGCGTCCGTCGCGGTCAATGTATCCAGCCGTCTGTTCAGTCGTGGTGATGTCGATCGGCGAGTGGCTGAGGTCTTGAACGAGACCGGCCTCGATCCGGCATTTCTTGAGCTGGAAGTCACTGAAAGTGCCGTCATGGAAGACCCTGAACAGGCCATCGAGCAATTGCATCGCCTGCGTGAACTGGGTCTGAGCCTGGCCATCGATGATTTCGGCACAGGCTACTCATCGCTGCTGCGGCTCAAGAGCATGCCGGTGCAGAAGCTCAAGATCGACCAGGGTTTCGTGGCCGGGCTGCCGGGCGATGTAGATGACATCGCGATTGTGCGGGCGGTCATCGCGCTGGCGTCGAGCCTGGGCATGCGTGTACTGGCGGAGGGGATCGAACACGCCAATCAGGCTTCATTTTTGTTAAGCAACGGTTGCGAGTTGGGCCAGGGCTACTGGTTTGCCCGGCCCATGGCGGCGCAGTCTATCGATTGGACGCACGCCCCCGCGTTCAACTAGTTCAGCCTCTCACTGATAACGCCGGCCAGGGTGTGCAATGCACCCTGGCAGACTCACGCCTCGCTAAAGTTCTTTTGGTTATATCTGCATTCTTAAATAGTCTTTTTAAGAATATCCGCACCTCACTATTATTGCCTCACCGCCATACGCCATCGCCCCCAGTCGCGACGGCAGGCCTCTCACCTCTCAAGGAATAAGACAATGAGCGCATCTCTACGTAGTGTTGACGGTCAGGACGAAGCAGCCATTCTGCGTGAAATTCAGAGTGCGTTGCGTGACCTGCGTTTTGGTGCCGTCGAAATCACCGTGCACAACGCACAGGTGGTGCAGATCGAGCGCAAGGAAAAGTTTCGTTTGCAGACCCCTGCCAAGCAGAGCTGAAGCGGCAAGCACCCGACTGGTCAACCGGAGGGTTTCATCCTGACTCCTGATACCCCCCTGAAAAAAAGCAGCGCGCCCGTGCGAATGCCGCTCTGACGCGCCAAGAAGAAATCAAAAAAGTCGACACACCGTATTTCCAGGAGCTTCAATCTATGTCCATTCGCCGTTTTGCGCTGGCTGCTCTCGCCAGTGCTGTTTTCGCAGGTTCGGCTGTCGCCAAGGATTACGAACTGCTCAACGTGTCCTACGATCCGACCCGCGAGCTGTATCAGGACTACAACGCAGAATTCGTCAATTTCTGGAAAAAATCCCATCCGGACGACAAGGTCGAGATCAAGCAATCCCACGGCGGCTCGGGCAAACAGGCGCGTGGCGTGATCGACGGCCTGCGCGCCGACGTGGTGACCCTGGCACTGGCCGGTGACATCGACGAAATCGCCAGGCTCGGCAAGACCCTGCCCGAAAACTGGCAGACCCGCCTGCCGGACGCGAGCACGCCGTACACCTCGACCATCGTGTTCCTGGTGCGCAAGGGCAACCCGAAAGGCATCAAGGACTGGGGCGACCTGACCAAGGAAGGCGTCTCGGTGATCACGCCCAACCCGAAAACCTCCGGCGGTGCGCGCTGGAACTTCCTGGCCGCCTGGGCCTACGGCCTGAAGGCGGGCGGCGGTGACGAAGCCAAGGCCAAGGAATACGTGCAGACGCTGTTCAAGCACGTGCCGATTCTGGATACCGGCGCACGCGGCTCAACCATCACCTTCGTCAACAACGGTCAGGGTGATGTGCTGCTGGCATGGGAAAACGAAGCGTTCCTGGCGTTGAAAGAAGACGGCGGCAAGGACAAGTTCGACATCGTCGTACCGTCGCTGTCGATCCTTGCCGAACCTCCGGTTGCCGTGGTCGACAAGAACGCCGAGCGGAAAGGTAATACCGAAATCGCGACTGAATACCTCAAGCACCTGTACAGCAAGGAAGGTCAGGAAATTGCCGCGAAAAACTTCTATCGTCCACGTGATGCCGAAGTGGCGGCCAAGTACGAGAAGCAATTCCCGAAACTGGATCTGGTGACTATCGACAAAGACTTTGGTGGCTGGAAAACTGCGCAGCCGAAGTTTTTCAATGACGGCGGCGTGTTCGACCAGATTTATCAGGCGCAATAAGCCGAATGAGGATGCCGCACGAGCGGCATCGCAACTTTGGCCAAACAGCCCGGATTGACGTCCGGGCTTCGTGCAAGTGAAACCAGGGACTTTTATGTCGCGTCGTATCTCCCCCGTCATACCCGGCTTCGGGCTGACGCTGGGCTACACCTTGGTGTACCTCAGTCTGATTGTGCTAATACCGCTGGCCGCCATGTTCGTACATGCCGCGCAGCTCACCTGGGATCAGTTCTGGACCATCATCACGGCACCTCGCGTGATCGCGGCACTCAAGCTGAGTTTCGGCACCGCCTTTTACGCAGCCCTCATCAACGGGGTGATCGGCACACTGCTGGCCTGGGTGCTGGTGCGCTACACCTTCCCCGGCCGCAAGATCATCGATGCGATGATCGATTTGCCGTTCGCCCTGCCGACCGCCGTGGCTGGTATCGCCCTGACCGCGCTGTACGCGCCCAACGGCTGGGTCGGCCAGTTCGCAGCTGATCTGGGCTTCAAGATCGCCTACACCCCGCTGGGCATCACCCTGGCGCTGACCTTCGTCACCCTGCCGTTCGTGGTGCGCACCGTGCAGCCTGTGCTGGCCGACATCCCCCGCGAAGTCGAAGAGGCCGCTGCCTGCCTGGGCGCACGCCCCCTGCAGGTGTTCCGCCACATCCTCGTGCCGGCGTTGCTGCCTGCCTGGCTGACCGGCTTCGCCCTGGCGTTTGCCCGTGGCG
This sequence comes from Pseudomonas sp. PvP100, assembly GCF_017833055.1. Lineage (NCBI taxonomy): Bacteria > Pseudomonadati > Pseudomonadota > Gammaproteobacteria > Pseudomonadales > Pseudomonadaceae > Pseudomonas > Pseudomonas sp. PvP100. The sequence continues at coordinate 4,652,258 of NZ_JAFIBO010000001.1, read as the reverse complement.
TGGGCGAGTACGGTTCGGTGATTTTCATCGCCGGCAACATGCCGATGAAAACCGAGATCCTGCCGCTGCTGATCATGGTCAAGCTCGACCAGTACGACTACACCGGCGCAACCGCTATCGGCGTGATGATGCTGGTGGTGTCCTTCATTCTGCTGCTGCTGATCAACCTGCTGCAGCGGCGCATTGAAACCCCATCCTGAGGAGGCGCAGAACATGTCTTATTCATCTGTTTCAGCCGCCGCCTCTGCCAACGCCGCCCGTCGTGGCAGCGCGGTGTCGCGACGTATCCTGATTGGCCTGTGCTGGCTGGTGTTCGTCCTGTTTCTGGGCCTGCCGCTGTTCATCGTGGTGTCCCAGGGCCTGAAAAACGGTCTGGGCGCGTTCTTCACCGCGATCCTCGAGCCGGACGCGCTGTCGGCGCTGAAGCTGACGGTCATCGCGGTACTGATCTCGGTGCCGCTCAATCTGGTGTTCGGCGTCAGCGCCGCGTGGTGCGTGAGCAAATACTCGTTCCGCGGCAAGAGCATTCTGGTCACGCTGATCGACCTGCCGTTCTCGGTATCGCCGGTCATCGCCGGTCTGGTCTACGTGCTGATGTTCGGTGCGCAGGGGCTGTTCGGGCCGTGGTTGCAGGATCACGACATCCAGATCGTCTTTGCCCTGCCGGGCATCGTGCTGGCGACCATCTTCGTCACTGTGCCCTTCGTTGCGCGTGAACTGATCCCGCTGATGCAGGAGCAGGGCACTCAGGAAGAAGAGGCCGCGCGGCTGCTGGGCGCCAACGGCTGGCAGATGTTCTGGCACGTCACGGTGCCGAACATCAAATGGGGCCTGATCTACGGCGTGGTGCTGTGTACGGCGCGGGCGATGGGTGAGTTTGGCGCGGTGTCGGTGGTTTCCGGGCACATTCGCGGCGTCACCAACACCCTGCCGCTGCACGTCGAAATTCTCTACAACGAGTACAACCACGTTGCCGCCTTTGCCGTGGCGAGCCTGTTGCTGATCCTGGCGCTGTTCATCCTGCTGCTCAAGCAGTGGAGCGAATCCCGCATTAACCGTCTGCGCCATAACGCGGCGGAGGAATAATCATGTCGATCGAAGTCCGTAACGTCAGCAAGAACTTCAACGCCTTCAAGGCCCTGAACAACATCAGTCTGGACATCCAGAGTGGCGAGCTGGTGGCTTTGCTCGGCCCGTCAGGCTGCGGCAAGACCACCCTGCTGCGCATCATTGCCGGTCTGGAAACCCCGGATAACGGCAGCATCGTGTTCCATGGCGAAGATGTGTCCGGCCACGACGTGCGTGATCGCAATGTCGGGTTCGTGTTCCAGCATTACGCGCTGTTCCGCCACATGACGGTGTTCGACAACGTCGCGTTCGGCCTGCGCATGAAGCCCAAGCGCGAGCGCCCGAACGAAACGCGGATCGACGAGAAGGTCCATGAGCTGCTGAACATGGTGCAGCTGGACTGGCTGGCCGACCGTTATCCGGAGCAGCTGTCGGGTGGACAGCGCCAGCGCATTGCCTTAGCCCGCGCCCTGGCGGTCGAGCCAAAAGTGCTGCTGCTGGACGAGCCGTTCGGCGCGCTGGACGCCAAGGTCCGCAAAGAGCTGCGTCGCTGGCTGGCGCGCCTGCACGAAGACATCAACCTGACCTCGGTGTTCGTGACTCACGATCAGGAAGAGGCCATGGAAGTGGCCGATCGCATCGTGGTGATGAACAAGGGCGTGATCGAACAGATCGGCTCGCCGGGCGAGGTCTACGAGAAACCGTCCAACGACTTCGTCTACCACTTCCTCGGCGACTCCAATCGCCTGAGCCTGGGCGAGGAAGGTCACCTGCTGTTCCGTCCGCATGAGGTGTCGCTGTCCCGCCAGGAAATCGAAGACCACCACGCCGCCGAAGTCCGCGACATCCGCCCACTGGGCGCGACGACGCGGGTCACCTTGAAAGTGGAAGGGCAGGACGAGCTGATCGAGGCCGAAGTGGTGAAAGACCACGACAGCCTGGTGGGCCTGACCAAGGGCGAGACGCTGTTCTTCAAACCGAAGGTCTGGCAGAAGCTTTAAGCCTGCGCAGGTGCTTATCGTTATACACAACTCTTGTGGGAGCGACCGGAGCGGCGATCCGCATTGCTCGCGAAGACGGTGTTTCAGTCGATGCATTTTCGGCGATGCTACCGACCCCTTCGCGAACAAGTTCGCTCCTACGCCCTCCGGGCAGAAGCCTTATCGTTCCCATGCTCCGCGTGCTCTGCGTCCTCGGGCTGTTATCGTACGGACAACGCCAGCATGAACGCCGCGACGATGCCGCATACGGCGAACAGTTGTTGCAGGCGTGGGCCGGCGAGGTAGCGGGCGACTTGTCTGCCGATGACCAGGCCGATGACTGCACCCAGCGCGAACGGCGCACCGACCGCCCAGTGCATCACCCCGCTCAGTGACGCGGTAATGACGCTGCCCATCGAAACCAGGGCGATCACGGCCAGTGACGTCGCCACGACACTCTTCATATCCAGGTCGCTGTAGCGGGTCAGCGCCGGAATGATCACGAACCCGCCGCCCACCCCCAACAACCCGGACAGCAACCCGGAGCCCACGCCGGTCAGCGTCAGTGCGCGCAGGCAGGGCATGGTCCAGCGCAGGCGGCCCTGCAGCGGGTTGAGCACGCAGGGCAGTATTTCCGCACGCGGCGCCGGCTTGCCGTGGCGCAATTCGCGGCTGGCCCTGATGAACATGCGTCCACAGGCGTACAGCAGCACGACCGAAAAGACCAAAGCCAGCGGCGTATTGGGCAGTCGATGAGCGAGCCATAGGCCCAGAGGCGCCATCAGCACACCAATGGAGGCGATGTACCCGGCCGCGCGATAGCGGACGATGCCCTGACGCAGCCCCAGTACCGCACCGATCCCCGCCGCCAGCCCTACGGCCAACAGACCGACAGGCGCGGCTTCGACAATCGACAGGCCGAGACCGAAGACCAGCAGCGGCACGGCGAGAATGCCGCCGCCCGCGCCGGTCAGCGCCAGTACCATGCCGATGACGGTCCCCAGACCAACGCCCAGCAACTGATGCTCATCCATGCCGGGTGTCAGCCTTTTGCGGTTTGGCCAGCCATTCACGGCCCTTGAGCATGCCATGCCAATAAAGCGCGGGCAGCACTCGCGCTTTCAACCACCAGGCCAGTCGGGTCGGCTGGCGACCCTCCAGCAGCCAGCGCGGAAAGCTCGGCGCAACCTTGCCGCCATAGGTAAATTCGGCCAGCACGATGCGGCCTTTCTCGACCGTCAACGGGCACGAGCCGTAACCGTCATACACAGCTGCCCCATCCCGACGACCCAGCGCGACCAGCACGTTGTTGGCCACCACCGGCGCCTGCTTGCGTGCCGCTGCAGCGGTCTTGGCATTGCTGGTATTGGTGACGTCGCCCAGACCATGAACATTGGCGAACTGCCGGTGCTTCAGCGTGGCAGGGTCGACATCCACCCAGCCTGCGGCATCGGCCAGCGGGCTGCTGCGGATGAAGTCAGGGGCAATCTGCGGCGGCACTACGTGCAACATTTCGAAGCTTTGCTCGACGGTCTCGCTGCTGCCATCGGCCTGCGTGCGAATGAAGGTCGCGCGCTTGCCAGGCCCGTCGACGGCGACCAGCCGATGGCTGAACTTGAGGTCGATGGCGTAGCGCTCGACGTACTTCATCAGCGCCGGAACATAGTCGGCGACACCGAACAGCACGCCACCGGCGTTGTAGAACTGCGTATTGATCTGCGCGAGACGGCCGCTTTTCAACCAGTGATCGCAGGACAGGTACATGGCCTTCTGTGGCGCACCGGCGCACTTGATCGGCATGGGCGGCTGGGTAAACAGCGCGCGGCCCTGTTTCAGATTCTGTACCAGCTTCCAGGTGTAGGGCGCCAGGTCATAGCGATAGTTGGAAGTCACGCCATTGGCCCCGAGCGTTTCTACCAGCCCGTCGATAGCCGACCAGTCCAGCTTCAGGCCGGGGCAGACCACCAGTTGCTGATAACCGAGCACGCGGCCGTCGGCCAGCGTAAGCGTATTGTGCTGCGGCTCGAAGGTCGCCACCGCAGCCTTGATCCACTGCACGCCTGTGGGTATCAGCGAGGCCATGCTGCGTGCCGTCGACTGCGGCGTGAAGATCCCCGCACCGACCATGGTCCAGCCGGGCTGGTAATAATGGGTATCGGCGGGGTCGACCAAGGTGATCTGCAGGGTAGCGTCGCGGGCCAGCAGGCTTGCGGCAGTAGCGATACCGGCAGCACCGCCACCGACGATCAGGATCTGACAGGTTGTTGTCGAAGCATTCATCACAGGGTTTTCCAGAGCGGGCAGCGGTCAAAGGGCATTGAGCGGGATCTTCAGGTAGACGACGCCGTTGTCTTCCGGCTCGGGAAAGTGTCCGCAGCGCATGTTGACCTGCACCGCAGGCAGCATCAGCACCGGCATGTCCAGCGTTGCGTCACGGGCTTCGCGCATGCCGACGAACGCGTCTTCATCCACCCCGTCGTGCACATGGATGTTGCTGGCGCGCTGTTCGGCAACCGTGGTCATGTACTTCAGCTCCCGGCCATTGGGCAGGTAGTCGTGGCACATGAACAGCAGAGTGTCCGGCGGCAGCGCCAACAGCTTCTTGATCGAGCGATACAGCGTGCGCGCATCGGCACCCGGGAAGTCGCAACGAGCGGTGCCGTAATCGGGCATGAACAGCGTATCGCCGACAAACGCGACCGTGGCGTCACCGACTTGCACCAGGTAACTCATGCACGCCGGCGTGTGTCCGGGCGTGTGCATGGCCTTGACCTCAAGCGTGCCGAGGGCGAACGACGCGTTGTCCTCCAGCAGCACATCGAACTGGCTGCCATTGCGTGCAAAGTCAGAAGGCGCGTTGAACAGCGTACCGAAGGTTTCCTGCACGGCAGTGATATGACTGCCGATGACAATTTGCCCACCCAATCTCTGTTTCAGATACGGCGCTGCCGAGAGGTGATCGGCGTGCACGTGGGTTTCGAAAATCCACTGCACCGAGGCGCCCAGCGCCTGCGCCCGTTCGATCATCCGGTCGGCAGACTCGGTCCTGGTGCGGCCGGACTTGGGGTCGTAATCGAGCACGCTGTCGATCAGCGCACATTGCTTGCTGTGCAGGTCCATCACCAGATAGCTGATGGTCCAGGTATGCGTGTCGAAGAACGCTTCGACATGGAGTTTTTCACCGATGATCATGTGCAATTCCTGTGGCTGTAAATCGCCTCAAAGCCCGTTTGGCCAGGCCCGACGGTTGGCAGTCGTTGCCATGATGTCTCAATAACCATGCCAATCACTGCAAAGCCCCTTCAGGCTAATAAATACAAGGCGTTTTGCGGTTTTGCAAAACACCTTGATGGCCTGCCGCAGGTCGTTGACTGCCACATTCTGGCAGTCATTTGGCAGTCAGTGGCACAAGCTGGCAGGCGAATGGGTTAAGCTGCGCCCAGTCCACAGGAGCACCCATGAACCTCGTCGCCACCGATTTTACCGGCAGTCGCATGCAGTCGCTGGTGTCATACCTCGAACACGATCTGCGACCGACCATCGTGCTCGACACCGACTACAACATCATTGCCGCCAACACTGCCTACCAGCGTCAGTTCGGCGTCGAAGGCACGCCGCATGTGGGCGAGAAGTGTTATCGGGTGTCGCATCAGTTTGCGGTGCCGTGCGATCAGGCCGGTGAGCATTGCCCGATGCGCAAGGCCCATGAAACACGGCTTCCGGAGCGTCTGCTGCACATTCATCACACGCCGCGCGGCCCCGAGCATGTGGATGTGGAGCTGCGGCCGATTCTCGACGATCAGGGTGAGGTGATCGCTTATGTCGAGCGACTGAGCTCGGTGGCGGTGGCCTCCGTCCAGCCGCAGCAACATGGGCTGGTAGGGCGCTCGGCGGCGTTCAAAGAAGTGCTGGGCGCTCTGCAACGCGCTGCGCCCGCGCAGATTCCGGTGTTACTGCAGGGCGAGTCGGGTACCGGCAAGGAACTGTTCGCGCGCGCACTGCACGCCAGCAGCGCCAGGTCCGCCGGGCCGCTGGTGGTGGTCGATTGCACCGGGCTTACCGAAACCCTGCTGGAAAGCGAGCTGTTCGGCTATGAGAAGGGCGCATTCACTGGCGCATTGCAGCGCAAGACCGGTCTGGCCGAAGCCGCTCATGGCGGGACGTTGTTTCTTGATGAGATTGGTGAGGTGCCGCTCGCCATGCAGGTCAAGCTGTTGCGGCTGATTGAATCGGGCAGTTTTCGTCCGGTGGGCAGTCTGCGCACGGTGCACTCGGATTTTCGGCTGGTGGTGGCCACGCATAAACCGCTCAGGGAGATGGTCGCCGACGGCAGCTTTCGCCAGGATTTGTTTTACCGCATCAGCGCCTTTCCGATTCGCCTGCCGGCCCTGCGTGAACGCAGTGACGACCTGCCGCTGCTGATCGATAGCCTGCTGCAACGCATCGCGCCTGGCGCCGCGCCGCGTGTCGACGCCGAGGCCATGAAGCTGCTGAGTTTGTACAGCTACCCCGGCAACATTCGCGAGCTGCGCAACATACTCGAACGCGCCCGTTTATTTACCGATGACGGCATCATTCGCGCGCAGGATCTGCCCGCCGAAGTACGTGGGCAGGGCGAGGCGGGTGGCGTGACGTACCGCCAGCAGGACGACAGCCTGGAAAAACTCGCCCATGCGCTGCGAGTGTTCAACGGCTCGCGCAGCGAACTGGCCAGAGAACTGGGACTGAGCGAACGCACTTTGTATCGACGTTTGCGTGCCCTAGGCATTCCGCGCTGAAGCACGCACGCTATGACGCAGAGCGTCACGAACGGCATTCCCACGCGGGAGCGTGCGGAACGATAACCGCAACTATCGTGCGGCGCTCCGCGTCGTATGCCTTTCCGGACGCTCCGCGTCCGCCCTCGGGAGCCTTACTTGAACGTCACAACCCCACCGGCCAAGGATTCGACCCGCGCCAGGGATTCGACGCGATAGCCCTGGGCGTCCAGTTCAGCGCGGCCGCCCTGGAAGGATTTCTCGATCACGATGCCCAGCCCGGCTACCGTGGCGCCAGCCTGTTTGATGATCGAGATCAGCGCCTGCGAGGCTTTGCCGTTGGCCAGGAAGTCGTCGATGATCAGCACCTTGTCGTCGCTGCTCAGATGGCGCGGCGAGATGGCCACGGTGCTTTCCACCTGCTTGGTGAACGAGTACACGGTCGCCGACAGCAGGTTTTCGGTCAGGGTCAGGGACTGGTGCTTGCGAGCGAAGATCACCGGCACGCCCATGTTCAAACCCGCCATGACTGCCGGCGCGATGCCGGACGCTTCGATGGTCACGATCTTGGTCACGCCAGCGTCGGCGAACAGTCGGGCGAATTCGTCGCCGATTTCCTTCATCAGGGCCGGATCGATCTGATGGTTGAGAAACGCATCGACCTTCAGCACCTGATCGGACAACACGATGCCTTCTTCGCGAATTTTCTTGTGCAGTGCTTCCACTTCAATTCCTTGGCTGCGCCATTGCGCAATAAATGATCAATAGGGTGTCGGCTAGCGTTTCAGCATGGCGCGAATGTCGGCAAGCGCGGTGTTGCCGCGCACCGCTTTGACTTCCGTCGGGGTGTCGTCATTGCCTTCCCAGGCCAGGTCGTCCGGGGGCAGCTCATCCAGAAAGCGGCTTGGCGCGCAGTCGATGATTTCACCGTACTGCTTGCGCTTGGCGGCGAAGGTGAAGGCCAGGGTCTGCCGCGCGCGGGTGATGCCCACGTAGGCCAGGCGGCGCTCTTCTTCGATGGTGTCGGCTTCGATGCTGGAACGGTGCGGCAGGATTTCTTCTTCCATGCCCATGATGAACACGTACGGAAATTCCAGGCCCTTGGAGGCGTGCAAGGTCATCATCTGCACGCCTTCGGCACCGTCTTCCTCTTCCTGCTGACGTTCGAGCATGTCGCGCAGGACCAGCTTGCCGATGGCTTCCTCGATGGTCATGCCGCCTTCTTCGTCCTTCTCCAGCGTGTTTTTCAACGCCTCGATCAGGAACCAGACGTTGCTCATCCGGTAATCGGCAGCCTTTTCGCTGGAGCTGTTCTGTCGCAGCCAGTTCTCGTAATCAATGTCCATGACCATGCTGCGCAGCGCGGCGATGGGATCGTTCTGCGCGCACTGCTGGCGCACCCCGTCCATCCAGCGCTTGAAGCGCTGTAAACGGTCGGTGAATCGGCTGTCCAGGTGCTCGCCCAGGCCGATCTCGTCGGTGGCGGCGTACATCGACACCTTGCGCTCGGTGGCGTAATTACCGAGCTTTTCCAGCGTGGTCGAGCCGATCTCGCGACGCGGAACGTTGATCACCCGCAGGAAGGCGTTGTCGTCGTCCGGGTTCACCAGCAGACGGAAATAAGCCATCAGGTCCTTCACTTCCTGGCGGCCGAAGAAACTGTTGCCGCCCGACAGTCGATACGGCACCTGATGGTGCTGCAATTTCAGCTCGATCAGCTTGGCCTGGTAGTTGCCGCGATAGAGGATGGCGAAATCGCTGTACGGGCGGTCGGTGCGCAGGTGCAGGGTGAGGATTTCCATGGCCACCCGCTCGGCCTCGGCGTCTTCGTTACGGCAGCGGATCACGCGGATCTCGTCGCCGTGGCCCATCTCGGACCACAGTTGCTTTTCGAAGGCGTGCGGGTTGTTGGAGATCAGCACGTTGGCGCAACGCAGAATGCGGCTCGTCGAACGGTAGTTCTGCTCCAGCATCACCACCTTCAACGACGGGTAGTCGTCCTTGAGCAGCATCAGGTTTTCCGGCCGCGCGCCACGCCAGGCGTAGATCGACTGGTCGTCGTCGCCCACCACGGTGAACTGATGGCGCGTACCGATCAGCAGCTTCACCAGCAGGTACTGGCTGGCGTTGGTGTCCTGATATTCGTCGACCAGCAGGTAACGCACCTTGTTCTGCCACTTTTCCAGGATGTCGGCGTGTTCCTGGAACAGCTTGACCGGCAGCAGAATCAGATCGTCGAAGTCCACCGCGTTGTACGCCTTGAGCGTGCGCTGATAGTGGGTGTAAACGATGGCGGCGGTCTGTTCCTTAGGATTGCGGGCGTTTTCCAGCGCCTCGGCGGGCAGGATCAGGTCGTTTTTCCACGAGCCGATCATGTTCTTGATTTCGTCGACGCCGTCGTCGCCGGAATACTCTTTCTGCATGATGTCGGTCATCAGCGCCTTGACGTCGGTTTCGTCAAAGATCGAGAAGCCCGGTTTGTAGCCCAGCCGCGTGTGCTCTTTGCGGATGATGTTCAGGCCCAGGTTGTGGAAGGTCGAGACCGTCAGGCCGCGTCCTTCGCTGCCCCTGAGCAGCGTGCCGACCCGCTCTTTCATCTCGCGCGCGGCCTTGTTGGTGAAGGTCATGGCGACGATGTACTGGGCGCGAATGCCGCAGTTCTGGATCAGGTGCGCGATTTTGCGGGTGATCACGCTGGTCTTGCCGGAACCGGCACCGGCGAGCACCAAAAGAGGGCCGCCGACGTAGTTCACGGCTTCCTGCTGCCGGGGATTGAGTCGGGACATGGCGGTATGAAGAGTCGTCTGCAAAAAAGGTCGGGCATTTTAACAGGCCCACGGTTTTGTGCAGTGCTCATCGTCGTCAGACAGTGACTGCTATCTAATTCTTCTGTTTTTGTTACATTTGCGCCGCGACGCGCGATACGTGTATTTGTCGCGCTCCTGCGAGAGAGCGGCCACCGGTTTTTCCTTTGCACTTAGGAAGTTAGATTGCCTACACCTGTCGAACCCTTGCGATTGCTGTTATTGGCGCACGAGCCTTTCTGGCAGGCGCTGCTTAGCGGCTGCCTCACTGCGCCGGGAGGCAACGTGATACTTCTGCATGGCGCGAACTGGGACGTTTTCAGTGCCCGTTACGCTAACGAGCGCAATACCGTGCTGCTGACCACGCCTGATCTGCAGCCCAGGACCGGGGCCTGCCTGTTGCCTACCGTGGTGCTGCTCGAGACCGAACCACTGGTCGGACCGACCGGCGTCAGTGACTGGCTGGTGCGCGATGCCTTGACCGGTGACACGCTTCGGCGCTGCCTGCGCTATGTTCACGAGCGCAGTCGCCTGGAAGACAGCCTGCGACGCCTGGTCGGCCAGGACCCGTTGACCGGCATCGCCAACCGCCAGGGTTTTCAGGCGCTGCTCTCGGCTCGCCTGAGCGAAGGCGGCGGCGTGGCGCTGGGGCATCTGGACCTGGACAACTTTCGCCGCGCCAACGATTCACTGGGTCATCAGGCCGGTGATCGACTGATCCTGCAAGTCGTGGCACGCTTGAAAAACCAGCTCGATGCCGGTGATCAGATCGCCCGTCTGGGGGGCGACGAATTCGCCCTGTTGATCGACACCCGAACAACCCCCGAACGCGCTCTGCAAATGGCCGAACGTATCACTGACGTGCTGGCCGAACCCTATTGGGTCGATGGCGAAAGCCTGCTTCTGGGTTGCAGCCTGGGCATCGCTCACTCCCAGGCCCAGCCCGAAGCCGACCCGCTGATGTGGCATGCACATATCGCCATGCGTCAGGCCAAGAGCATGCAGGGCTGCACCTATCACCTGTTCGACGAGCGCATCAACCGCAACGCCCGCAGCCTCGCCGACCTGGAAGGTGAACTGCGACGCGCCTTGCGCCGCGATGAGCTGGAACTGCATTACCAGCCGCGTCTGTGCCTGGACAGCGGGCGTATCGTCGGCCTGGAAGCGCTGGTGCGCTGGCGCCATCAGGAGCGCGGGCTGCTGCCACCCAGCGAGTTCGTGCCACTGGCCGAGCAAAGCGGCCTGATCGTGCCGCTCGGCTACTGGGTCATCTTCCGCGCATTGCGTGACATGCAGGCCCTGCGCGAACAAGGCTTTGCCCCGCTGCACATGGCGATCAACCTGTCGTTCCGGCAGTTTCAGGACAGCCAGTTGCTGCCGACCTTGAATCGCCTGATCGCGGAACACAATGTCGACCCACGCTGGCTGGAGTTCGAACTCACCGAAACCGCCGTCATGCGGCGCAGCGATCAGGTCAGGCAGACCATGGATGCATTGCGCCAACTGGGCGTGCGCTTTTCGCTGGATGATTTCGGCACCGGCTATTCGTCATTCATGCACCTCAACAGCCTGCCCATCGCGCTACTCAAGATCGACATGGGCTTTGTCGCGCAGATGGAGTTACGCGAAGAGAACCGCAAGCTGGTCAACGCCATGATCAATCTGGCGCACAACCTGAACCTGGAGGTGGTCGCCGAGGGTGTGGAAACCGCCGGGCAACTGGAGTTGCTGCGCAGTTTTGGCTGCAATCAGGTGCAAGGCTATCTGATCAGTCGGCCGCTGCCGGTGGAAGAACTGGTGACCTATCTGCGTTCGCAAGCCGCGCACACAGATACATCCAGGTCCGGGTGACGGTGCGCCGGATCAGCCCGGCACCGCCACCCCGGCTGCATCCCTACGCAACAGCCGAGCCGTCTTCCATTCAAACGCATAGGTCAGCGCCACAGCCGAGCAGAACAGGCCCAGCGCCAGCCCCCACCACACACCTGAAGCACCGGCATCGGTAGAGAAACCGAGCAACCACGCGGCAGGCGCGGCGATCAGCCAGTAGCAGCCCAGGCCGATCAGGAAGGTGGTGCGTGCATCCTTGAGCCCACGAATGGCGCCCATGGCAATGGTCTGCGTGCCGTCGAAAAACTCGAACAAGGCGGCAATGGCCAGCAGTTTTGTGGCCAATACCACGATCTCGGCAAACGCCGGGTCATTGATGTCCAGAAACAGCCCGATGACCAGGTGCGGCGCCAGCCAGAACAGCAGCCCGAACATGAGCATCACACAGCCGCCAAAACCGATGCCCAGACGCCCGGCCATGCGCACCATCAACAGGTTGCCTGCTCCATAATGCTGGCCGATACGCATGGTGACCGCGTAGGACATCCCCACCGGAACCATGAACGCCATGGACACGGTCTGCAGGGCGATCTGGTGCGCCGCCATCTGCGTGCTGCCCATCGCGCCCATGCAGAACGCCGCAAAAGTGAACAGCCCGACTTCCACTGCATAAGTGCCGCCAATCGGCAAACCGAGACGCCATAGCTCGCCCAGGTGACTGCGCGACAGTTTCGAAAGCCCTTTTCTGATCGGGTACGCCGCGTAGGCCGGATGCCGCCTGATATGCAGCGCCAGCGCGAGGGCCATGCAGTTGGTGACGATCGCGGTGACCAGCCCGATGCCCATCAGCCCCAGGTTGGGCAGCCCCAGCCATTGATGGATCAATGCGTAATTGAGCACGAAGTTGGCTGCCGCACCGGCCAGGCTGATGGTCATCACCGGCCCCGCACGACCCAGTGCGCTGGTGAAGCCGCGCAATGCCATGAAGCTGAGCAGGCCGGGCAGGGCGAAGGGCAGGGTGATCAGAAATTGAGCCGCCATATGCACGTTGGCTTCGGCCTGACCGAACTGCAACAGGATGGGTTCGAGGTTCCACAGCAACAGCGCGGCAACCAGCGCCATGCCCCAGGCCAGCCACAGACCGGCCTGGGTCAGACGGGTCGCGCCTTCGGTGTCGCCGGCACCGTGACGGATCGAAACCAGCGTGCCGACCGCGGCCATCACGCCGACGCAAAAGAACGACACGAAGCTGTACGTGGCAGCGCCCAGCCCCCCGCCGGCCAAGGCCTCCGGGCCGATCCTGCCCATCATCACGGTGTCGGTGAAGACCATCAGCATGTGCGCCATCTGTGACGCAATCAGCGGCCCCGCCAGGCGCAGGATGATCCAGAGTTCTTTGAGGGCGGACGGCTGCATGGTGACGGTGCTCTACGGCAAAGGGACGAATGAGCGACGTATTCTGGGCAGTTGCTCGACTAAACACAAAACGATAAATCCGATGCTCAGCATGACTAAAACTCATCTGAAGCTATTTTCAGCATTTGCAGTAAAGTAGCCGTTCATCGTTCGCAGGAAGCGCCCCATGCCCCGTAGCCTCCCTCCTCTTTATGCACTAAGGGCTTTTGAAGCGGCTGCGCGGCATACCTCGTTTACCCGCGCGGCCGAGGAACTTTCGATCACCCAAAGTGCAGTAAGCCGGCATATTCGTACGCTGGAAGAGCACTTTGCCTGCCGCTTGTTTCAGCGCAACGGGCGTAACTTGCAGCTCACTGAATCGGCACGCGCGCTATTGCCCGGCGTACGCGATGGGTTCCTGGCACTGGAACGCGCTTGCAGCACCTTGCAGACCGACGAGGGCATTCTGCGCATGAAAGCCCCGTCCACTCTGACCATGCGCTGGCTGCTCGCGCGGCTCAGCCGTTTTCGTCATCTGCAGGTGGGCAACGAGGTACAACTGACCAGCGCGTGGATGGAAATCGATGCGGTGGACTTTACCCAGGAGCCTTTTGACTGCGCGATTCTGCTCAGCCAGGGGCATTTCCCGTCGGACTGGGAAGCCACACTGCTGTTTCCCGAATTACTTATTCCAGTTGGTGCGCCCACCTTGTTGCAGGACCCGCCATGGGACGTCGAACGCCTGGCAAAGGCTGAATTGCTGCATCCCACCCCTGATCGCCGTGACTGGCGCACCTGGCTGAACCGCATGGGTCTGGCCGATCAGGTGTCGCTCAAAGGCGGGCAGGTCTTCGACACCCTGGAGCTAGGCATGATTGCCGCAGCACGTGGCTACGGTGTGTCGATGGGTGATCTGCTGATGGTCGCCGAGGACGTGGCGCAGGCCCGGTTGAGCCTGCCGTGGCGCACGGCGGTGTTCAGTGGCGAAAACTATTATCTGGTCTGGCCGCGTACGAGGCCCGGCGCAGAGCGGTTGCGACGCCTCAGCGATTTTCTTCAGGCGGAGGTGGGCGCCATGCAGTTGCCGTTAGTTGAAGTACTCTATTAAAATTTAGTTTAATATTGAACTGCCATCATCTGTAAATGTCTCGCTCCGCTCTCAAGTAACGACCTTGATGGCCGAAGCATTGCTTGAAGATTGCTCGTTCAAATAGCGTAAAAACACCAACTAAATTTATCAGCTGAATGGCAAGCCACGGACCCGGCGACTCCAATCATTCGGCACGGAGTCTCTATGTCCAAGCCTCGTACCCGAATTGCTTCGCAACTTGGTATTGCTCTGGCCGTGATCCTGGCGGTGGTTATCAGTGGTAGCACCCTCTTCGCGTTGAGGTCCCTGGACGCGTCCAACCTGGTCATTCGTGAAGAGCACATGTCGAGTGAAGCCAGGCTCCTCGCTGACCAGCTCAACACTTTCCACAGCACGCTGCGCGACAGCACTCAGCGCTTGAGTGGCCTGTTCGAAAAACGCTTCGCCGCTGGCCTGAGCCTGCAAGCCGACAAGCCGGTCACGGTGGCGGGCACGTCCACGCCAGGCCTGTTCCTGCGTGATGCCGCGCTGAATAACGACTTCACCGAAGTCGATGAATTCCGCTCGATGACCGCCGGCGTCGCGACCATTTTCGTGCGCAGCGGCGACGACTTCATCCGGATCAGCACCTCCCTGAGCAAACAGGATGGCACGCGCGCCATCGGCACCGTGCTGGACCGCAAGGGCGCAGCCTACGAGCGCCTGATCGCCGGTCAGAGCTATGTCGGCAAAGCGGTATTGTTCGATCGTTATTACATGACCCAGTACAGCCCGGTCCGCGACAGCAGCGGCAAGATCATTGCGGCGCTGTTCGTAGGGTTCGATTACACCGATGCGCAGAAAACCCAGTTCGATAACCTCAAGAACTTCCGTATCGGCTCAACTGGTTCGCTGGCACTGCTGGACGACAAGGGCACCTGGCTGGTTCCACCGGCAGGCGTCAAATCCCTCGACGGCGCAGCCAAGTCAGTTGCAGAGCTCGCCAGCAAACCGGGCAAGGCGCAGTTCTGGGATGACGGGGATGACAACTATTACAGCGTCGGCCAGCCGTTCGCTGGTGGCCCCTGGACCGTCATCGCCAGCATGCCGCGCAAGGAAATCAGCGAAGTGACCTGGCACGTCGGCACGCAACTGGCGATCGGCAGTCTGCTGGCCATGATCATCGCGGTGATCAGCGCCATCTGGCTGCTGCGCAGCAAGCTTCGCCCACTGTCCGAATTGGTACGCCAGGCCGACGCACTGGGTGCAGGCGACCTGAGCGTGCGCCTGAATGTGACCAGCAATGACGAGATAGGGCAGTTGTCGGGCAGCTTCAACAAGATGAGCGAAGCACTGTCATCAATGGTGTCGCATATCCGTACCGCGGCGCAGGAAGTCAGCACCCGCGCCAACGCGCTGTCCGGCCTGTCGGGCGGCGCGTTCGAGGGCATGGAGCAGCAATCCGGCGAGATCACCAGCATGGCCGGTGCCGTCGAAGAGTTCAGCGCCACGTCGATGAACATCGCCGACAACATGGGTAATACCGAGCGTCTGGCCCAGGAAAATGCCCAGCAGACACGCATTGGTCGTACTTCGATGGAAGAGGCGTCTTCGTCGCTGCAACAGATCGCCACTTCGCTGAGCAGCACCGCGAAAGTCATCGACACGCTGGGCCAACGCTCGCAGGAAATCGGCAGCATTGTCGGGGTGATTACCTCGATTGCCGACCAGACCAACCTGCTCGCGCTCAACGCTGCCATCGAGGCCGCACGCGCCGGTGAGCAGGGTCGCGGCTTTGCCGTGGTGGCTGACGAAGTCCGCAGCCTGGCCTCGCGCACCCGTGAAGCCACGGATGAGATTTCCGGCATGATCGCCAGCATCCAGCAGGAAACCGGCAACGCCATCAGCACCATGCAGCAGGGCAACACACTGATGCAGGAGGGCTTGTCGCTGAACGCCAAAGTGGCCTCCGCACTGGCGCAGATCGACGAGCAAAGCCGCTCGGCCGGTCACCAGTTCGCCGCGATCACCACTGCCACCCAGGAACAAAGCAGCACCGCGACCATGCTCAGCAGCAACCTGCAAAGCATCGCCATGGCCAACAGCGAACAGCGCCAGGTCATGTCCAACCTCGCCATCACTGCCCAGGAGCTGAATGGCCTGGCGACAGAACTGCGTCACGAGGTTGACCGGTTCCGTTAAAAACGGACCGAACAGTGTGCCAAGGCTCGGCGTTGGCACGCTGTTTCGGACGTTTGCGTCAGTTTCTGAATACCCGTCAAAGCCTGCTATGTCGCTGCAGGTGCCATTAGTGTCACCAAGCGTTTCTGGTCAGTTTGCAGGATTAACGGCCAGGCACTCGAAACCCCCTACACTGTTCCCACACCCCAACGCGCATGCTTCGACAGGATCTACGGTAAACCGCGCCTCGCTAACCATCGTCAAGGATCCAGACCATGAAGCAATATGTTGAAAACTATCAGCCTACCGAAGGCTTCGCGCCTGCAACCGGCCATGTGGAAGGCGACTCGGTCTCTCCCAAGGCGATGATTTTCCATATCCTGAAAGATCTCAGCGCCGATGTTGAAGTACTGGATATCGGGTTCGGCTCTGGAACACTGGGCGCGTTGATCAAGGCAAACCCGGACACGGCGCACTGGTCGGTGGACGGCATCGATGGCTGGGAAGCCAACTGCCAGAATTCGCAGCTGCATGAGAACGCTACCTACCGCAACATCTGGCACGGCCTGGCTCAAGAGCTGTCATCCGAGCGGCTGGCCCAGTACCGGATAATCTGTCTGCTGGATGTGGTCGAGCACTTGACGGCCGATACGGCGAGATGGCTGGTGCGCACGTTGCTTTCCAGCCTGGGTCCGGATGCCTATCTGTTCATCAGCACGCCACTGTGGTTCTACCCACAAGAAACTCAACAGACCGGCGATCTCGAGGAACACCTGATCGGCGTGCCTGCTTCGTCGATGATGGCGCTGTGTCCGCACCTGTATGCAGTCAATCAGCCGCTCATCGGCGGGTTCGTGTTCAGTCGCCGCAGCCTGGATTTCGTGGAGTTCTTCCAGCCCACTGCAGATAAATCGTTTTCGTATGAAAAAGGCATGCACGTCGCAAAAGCCGTCGGCATGAAACTCGAGCCCAACGTTGCGTTCACTATGGATTGACTCGGTAACGTTTCCGCCGCCTTCGGGCGGCAGGGCGGGTGAACAGCCATGAGACACGTGCGACGGGTCCATGGCGAATGCCCGAGCGATATCAAAATACTGATTTATGACACTTTTATTTCAATGGAATCCGCGCTGTGCGATGCTGGCGCCAAGGCCCGTGGCCGACTAAAAGCCTAGTAGAGCGTTACACCCATCCCCGCTCTCTACACGCTGCATCTTTCAATTCATCGCCTGTATGGGCAAACCTCAGGGGGCTTTTCGCATGCTGACCCTGCTCGATTTGCTATCTGCCGTCGCCCTGCTGATCTGGGGCACGCATATCGTGCGCACTGGCATCCTTCGTGTTTACGGTACACAACTTCGTCGTGTGCTCAGCCAGAACATGTCCAAACGACCGCTCGCGTTCATCGCCGGCATTCTGGTGACAGCGCTGGTACAGAGCAGTAACGCCACCGCCATGCTGGTGACATCGTTTGTCGGCCAGGGGCTGATGACGCTGACGCCTGCGCTGGTGATCATGCTTGGCGCCGATGTCGGCACCGCTTTGATGTCTCGCGTGCTGACTTTCGATCTGTCATGGCTGTCGCCTTTGCTGATCTTCCTTGGCGTGGTGTTCTTCCTGTCGCGCAAGCAGACCCGTGCCGGTCAACTGGGGCGGGTCGGTATCGGCCTGGGCCTGATCGTGCTGGCCTTGCAGCTGATCGTCGAGGCCGCCGCACCGATCACCCAGGCCGCGGGGGTCAAGGTGCTGTTCGCCTCGCTGACCGGCGACCTGCTGCTGGATGCGCTGGTGGGCGCCATGTTCGCGCTGATCTCCTATTCCAGCCTGGCGGCAGTGCTGCTGACGGCGACATTGGCAGGCACCGAAGTCATTGGCTTGCCGGTGGCGATCGGCCTGGTGATCGGGGCCAATATCGGCAGCGGCCTGCTGGCCTTTCTCAGTACCAGCATGCAGAACGTTGCCGGTCGGCAGGTGGCGCTGGGCAGTCTGCTGTACAAGCTGCTCGGCCTGCTGCTGATCTTTCCGGTGCTCGACCCGCTGGTTGCCTGGATCGACACGCTCGGCTTTAGTCCGCAGGAACTGGTTATCGGCTTTCACCTGCTCTACAACACGGTGCGCTGCCTGATCATGCTGCCAACCGTAGCCCCGATGGCGCGGTTGTGCTCGTATCTGCTGCCGCAGCAGAACGAAGTCGGCGGCCTGGCCAAGCCGCGTCACCTGGACCTGACCGCACTGTCGACACCCAGCCTCGCGCTGGCCAACGCGGTGCGTGAAACCCTGCGGATGGGCGATCTGATCGAGAGCATGCTCGCCTCGATGCTGGCGGTGCTGCGTGGCACACAGACGGCGGTGACTCAGGAAGTGCGCCGCCTCAACGACGACGTCGAAGCGCTGTACAGCGCAATCAAGCTGTACCTGGCGCAGATGCCGCGTGAAGACCTCGGCGAGCACGATAACCGGCGCTGGGCCGAGATCATCGAGCTGACCATCAACCTGGAACTGGCCAGCGGCCTGATCGAACGCATGCTGCGCAAGATCCAGCAGCAGAAGACAGCGCATCGCCGGTCGTTCTCTGAAGTCGGTCTTGAAGAACTTGCCGATCTGCAGATCCAGTTACAGTCGAACCTGCGTCTGGGCCTCTCGGTGTTCCTCAGCGGCGACCACGAAAGCGCACGTCAGTTATTGCGCGAGAAGCGCCAGTTCAGGGCCGAGGAGCGACGCCTGGCGCACGCCCACGTCAGCCGTTTGCGCAACAAGGTGGTACAGAGCATCGAAACCAGTTCGCTGCACCTGGAACTGATTGCCGACATGAAGCGTCTGAACTCGCTGTTTTGCAGCAGCGCCTACGTGGTGCTGGAAACCGCTGACACAGGAGCCTTGTCAAGCGAGGGCGAGGCAGACAGATCACTATGAACGTAAGGGCGGAGGTGAAGTCTGTTAAACATACCGGCCCGCCAGGAAAGCTGTTTTATGCGTTGCCTGCTGTTCGCTTGTCTGCTCCTCGGTTCACTCCCCTCATTCGCCCTTGACCGTCTTCAGGTCGAGGGCTACCTGCTGCCCAATGGTTTGCAAGTCATTCTCAAACCCGGTTACGACAAGGGTCACGTCGCCATTCGCCTGGTGGTGGGTATCGGCTTCGATGACTTCCCGTGCCAGGACAAGGAACTGCCGCATCTGCTGGAACACCTGCTGTTCAGCGGCGTGGATGACAGCGGTGAAGGCGGGCTGGAAGAGCGTATGCAGGCACTGGGCGGCGAGTGGAACGCCTTCACCAGCAACGCCGACACCACCTTCGTGATCGAAGCGCCTGCGCGAAACCAGCGCAAGGTGCTCGATCTGCTGCTGGAAATCATGACCAAAACCGAGCTGAGTCAGGCGCGGCTGGACGGCGTCAAACGCGTGGTCGAGCGTGAAGATGGCGGGCACTTCTCGCACTTGCAGCGCCTGCTTGACCGGCGTGATTCCGGGCGCAGCGCCAGCAGCCAGCTCGCCGTGGAACTGGGGCTAAAATGTGCCGACCGTCCCGAGGTGGACGGCATCAAGCTGGAGCACATCGAAGACATCTTCGCCAACTGGTATGCCCCCAACAACATGACGCTGATTGCGGTGGGTGATCTGGACAAGCTGCTGCCAGCCTATCTGGAGCGCACCTACGGCAAGCTCGCCCCCACCGACCCGATCGACCACCCGCCGCTGGCGCAGGACAGCGGCTCTGCCGAACCACGCCGCGAGCTTGAACGCGGCGGGCTGGGCGAGAGCGCCAAGCTGCACCTGATCTACCCCGAGCCGCAGCTCGACGATCAGCACGACGAAACCTGGGAGTTGGTCAAAGCCTATCTGGACTGGACGCTCTACACTGAGCTGCGCCTGAAACACAGTTTGTCCTACGGCCCCTCTGCAGAGCGCGAAGTGTTCGGCGATGTCGGGTTTCTGAGCCTGAACGCCGATGTCGAGCGTGACGATGCCGATGAAGCCGAGCGCGACATTCGCGTTCTGGTCGAGCGCCTGCAAAAAGAAGGCATGCAACCCGCCACGTTTGCGCGGCTGCAACAGCTCGCCATAGACCGGCAATCTTGGGCCACTCAAGGCAATAGTGCGCTGGCCGACTACTATTGGAGTGCGCTCAACGATTATGAAAACGGGCGCTTCGAGGACCCGGCCAAACGGATCAAGGCAGTGAAGCTGGAAACCGCCAATCAGGCGATGCGCCAGTTGCTTGCCCAGCCGGGTTACATGCGCATTGAAAAGCCGCTGTTCAGTTATGACGGTCTGTATTGGCTGATTGGCGCGGTACTGGGTTTCATCGCACTGCTGGCCCTGTGGCGCTGGCGTGCACGCAGCAAATAGAATCCTGACGCCGAACTGCACCCAGAGTGCAGGCACCGCGCCGCGTTGTTACGCTGCGCGTTTTTTTGTATGAACAGAACCGAGTGACCCCTCCGATGCTTGACGTGAATCGCTATGTGACACCCGTGCTCAACTTGATGCAGCGCTATCCGGGGCTCATTGCGGCGTTTGGTTTCGTTTCCGGTATCGCCAGTTTCATTCTGGTCGATCGCCAGGCAGGGCTGGCCACCTGGATCGCGGTGGTGATGCTGATCAGTTGGCTGTGGCTGATGGTCGAAAACACCATGGTCGGGTTGCTCAACAGGGCGCTGGGCCGTGAGATCCCGCAGGGTTTGCTGCGCTACGGCACGCAGATGATCCATCAGGAAAGCCTGTTCTTCGTGCTGCCGTTCTTTTTCATCACCACCACCTGGAACAGTGGTCAGGCGGTGTTCACTGCGGTGCTCGGGGCTGCCGGGCTGATTTCGATCATCGACCCTCTCT
Organism: Pseudomonas sp. PvP100; assembly: GCF_017833055.1. Classification (NCBI taxonomy): domain Bacteria; kingdom Pseudomonadati; phylum Pseudomonadota; class Gammaproteobacteria; order Pseudomonadales; family Pseudomonadaceae; genus Pseudomonas; species Pseudomonas sp. PvP100. Next base: position 4,631,344 of record NZ_JAFIBO010000001.1, on the reverse strand, counting down.
ACTACAAATGGCTGGCGCCCAGGCGCTGGCTGTTCATGACGCTGCACACCCTGACGCTGTTCGCCGCACTGCTGACCGCGCTGCCGATCATCCTGCACCTGACCACCGCCGAGAGTTACAAACTGGCCCTGGGCGTGGCGATGCTACTGTCGGCGCCCAGCCTGATGTCGAACTTTCCGCTCAACACCTGGCGCAGCGCACTGGCCGTGATCAGCATCATCCTGGCCATCGGCGCGGCGGGCTGGTTGCTGCGTTCCTGGGTGCCGCCTGCGACGCTGTGGTTGACCGAAGTGGCGGTGAGCCCGGACTTCGATAACAAGAACCGTACGCCGGGCGACAGTATTTCGCTGATCAGCGCCAAGCAGCTGCGCAACGGCGGCCTGTATGCGTACACCGCCATCAACGCGCCGCGTGGCCTGGATGAGCGTATCTACCATGTGTGGTGGCATGAAGGCGAAGAGATGGACCGCATCGCGCTGGATATCCACGGCGGCCGCAAGGAAGGCTATCGCGCCTGGACGCGCAAGCAGAACTTCCCGGAGGACGTGACGGGACGCTGGCAGGTGAGGGTGCTGACCGAGGACGGCCAGATGATCGGCGTGCTGCGGTTTGTCGTCACTGACAATGACCAGCCGGCAGTCAAGCGACCTACCGGGCGGATAATCAAGCTCAAGCCGGGCGGCGACTCGGCTGAAGAGACCACACCTGAATCCGCGCCGGCTGATGAGCCGAAGCAGGAGAAGCAGGAGGCTGCGCCGGCACCTGAGCAGTCTGCCCCCGCTGAATCTGCGCCTCAGGCTCCGGCGCAGTAATGCTTCAGGTGGCGGTCGCGCCGAAGAACCAGTAGCAGACGAAGATCGCGGCCACGACACCGGAAAACTCGGCCAGCAGCGCGCAGCCCACAGCATGGCGAGCGCGCTGAATGCCCACGGCGCCGAAGTACACGGCAAGTACGTAGAACGTGGTCTCGGTGCTGCCCTGAATCGTGGCAGCGGCCAATGCAGCGAAGCTGTCCACGCCTTGGGTCTGCATGGTTTCGATCAACAAGGCACGGGCGGCGCTGCCCGAGAAGGGTTTGACCATCGCGGTCGGCAGCGCATCGACGAAGCGCGTGTCCAGGCCCAGCCACTGCACCAGATGCCGAATGCCTTCCAGACCGAAGTCCAGCGCGCCGGATGCGCGCAGCACGCCCACCGCACAGAGCATGGCGACCAGATAAGGCAACAGGCTCTTGGCGACGTCGAAACCTTCCTTCGCACCTTCGACAAAGGCCTCGTAGACCAGCACCTTGCGTAGCGTGCCGATGATCAGAAACATCATGATCAGGCCGAATAGCGTGAGGTTGCCCAGAATCGACGACAGACCCGCCAGCGCAGCCGCCGACAGCGTGCCGAGAAAGGCCATGAATGTGCCCAGCAGCAGGGCGCCGGGGATGAGGTAGGCGAGCACCACCGGGTCCCACAGACGCAGACGCTGCATGAATGCGACCGACAGCAGGCCGACGATGGTCGAGACACTGGTGGCCAGCAGGATCGGCAGGAATACCAGGGTCGGGTCAGGCGCACCTTGCTGGGCGCGGTACATGAAGATCGTCACCGGCAGCAGGGTCAGGGATGAGGCGTTGAGCACCAGAAACAGGATCTGCGCGTTACTGGCGGCGGTCTTGCTGGGGTTGAGTTCCTGCAGCGAGCGCATGGCCTTCAGGCCGATCGGCGTGGCGGCGTTGTCGAGGCCCAGCGCATTGGCAGCGAAGTTGAGGGTGATCAGCCCCAGCGCAGGGTGGCCGGGCGGCACTTCCGGCATCAAGCGCAGAAACAGCGGCCCGAGGACCTTGGCCAGCCAGTCGACGATGCCGGCCTTCTCGGCGATGCGCAAAAAGCCCAGCCATAGAGTCAGCGTGCCGAACAGCAGCACCATGACCTCGACCGACAGCTTGGCCATGGCAAAGATACTTTCGACCATCGCGGCAAAAATGCCGGCGTTGCCGCCTACCAGCCACTGCACCAGCGCGGAAATCGTCGCCACGACAAAAAAACCAAGCCACAGGCCATTGAGCATCGGATAAGTCCCCCACAAGAAGCGGGGATGATAGCGGCGGGGTGCGCTGGAGGGAAATCGGCAGGTGCTGAAAGAGTTGCAGGAACGATAGGTGCACGAGAACACGGTCGTTTTGTGACGCTCTGCGGCGCACATTCAGGATAGGACGCAGAGCGTCCAGAACAGCATTCCCACGCGGAGCATGGGAACGATGAAAACCTCGAGATTTCTATCGTGCCAATGCTCCGCGTCATCAGGGGCTGTACGGGGTATGTTCAGCGACCGGCCAGCAGTTCCTGGCCGCGAACCACGGCAGCGCGGACCTGTTCGGGGGCGGTGCCGCCGATGTGGTTACGGGCATTCACCGAGCCTTCCAGGGTCAGCACGGCGAAGACGTCCTGTTCGATCTGGTTGCTGAACTGACGCAGCTCTTCCAGGCTCATCTCTGCCAGGTCCTTGCCGGTTTCCACACCGTATTTCACTGCGTGACCGACGATTTCGTGGCAGTCACGGAACGGCAGACCACGACGGACCAGGTAGTCGGCCAGATCGGTGGCGGTCGAGAAACCGCGCAGCGCCGCTTCACGCATCATTGCGTGCTTGGGCTTGATCGCAGGAATCATGTCGGCGAACGCACGCAACGAATCACGCAGGGTGTCCGCGGCGTCGAACAGCGGTTCCTTGTCTTCCTGGTTGTCCTTGTTGTACGCCAGCGGCTGGCCTTTCATCAGGGTCAGCAGGCCCATCAAGGCACCGAACACACGGCCGCTCTTGCCGCGAACCAGCTCAGGGACATCGGGGTTTTTCTTTTGCGGCATGATCGAGCTGCCGGTGCAGAAGCGGTCCGGCAGGTCGATGAACTGGAACTGCGCACTGGTCCACAGCACCAGCTCTTCCGAAAAGCGCGACAGGTGCATCATGGCGATGGACGCAGCCGAGCAGAATTCGATGGCGAAGTCGCGATCCGATACGCCGTCCAGCGAGTTGCCGCCCACCACGTCGAAGCCCAGCAGTGTGCAGGTCAGCTCGCGGTCGATCGGGTAGGTGGTGCCCGCCAGCGCCGCACTGCCCAACGGCATGCGGTTGAGACGCTTGCGGCAGTCGACCAGACGCTCGTAGTCGCGGCTGAGCATTTCGAACCAGGCCAGCATATGGTGACCGAATGTTACCGGCTGGGCCGTCTGCAAGTGGGTAAAACCGGGCATGATGGTTTCAGCTTCACGCTCGGCCTGGCCCAGCAGGCCTTGCTGCAGACGGGTGATTTCGCTGAGGATCAGGTCGATTTCGTCGCGCAGCCACAGACGGATATCGGTGGCGACCTGATCGTTGCGGCTGCGACCGGTGTGCAGCTTCTTGCCGGTGATACCGATTCGGTCGGTCAGGCGTGCTTCAATGTTCATGTGCACGTCTTCCAGATCGACGCGCCAGTCGAACTGGCCAGCCTCGATCTCGGCCTGGATGGTGTTCAGGCCGTCAACAATAGTATCGCGCTCGGCGTCGGTCAGTACGCCCACCTTGGCCAGCATTGTGGCGTGGGCGATGGAGCCCATGATGTCGTGGCGATACAGGCGTTGATCGAAGGTGACGGAGGCGGTGAAACGCGCGACAAACGCGTCGACGGGTTCACTGAAGCGGCCGCCCCAGGACTGGTTGGTCTTGTCGGTGCTCATGGATTCGCTCGTTGCTGACTGAAAGTGACGTGCCCGATACCTGGCACAAGAACGAACGCGATGATAACAGGGTTGATGCATTTTTATCCCCGGACAGCTTGCCGCTGACAAGGCCAGGGCAGAGACTGGAGCCATGCGAATCGAACCTGTGAAACACGATGCCCGGCCCGCGCCCGGCAAAGACTTTTTCCTCCCTGAACTGTGCCTGCCGCAGGCATTGCTGGTGCTCGTCGTGCTGGCGGAGCTGCTGGTACTGGTTCTGGTGCTGGTAGAACCGATGCGCAGCGGCTTCGACTGGGTACGCCTGGCGTTGATGTCGCTGTTTGTGCAATGGATCGTGCTACTGTCCGCAGCGCTGCTGTGCGGGTTGCGGCCTTGGCTGGCGCGATTGACGCCGGGCCTGGCGGGCATGCTCAGCTGCCTTTTGGTGGTCGGCCTGACGCTGTTGTGCACAGCCGTTACCGATGTCTGTCAGCTTACCGGGCGAATTTCGGTCAGTGGCATGGTCGAGCGTTATCTGCGCTACTCGACGATCGCCCTGATCATGTCGGCCCTGATGCTGCGCTACTTCTATCTGCAGAGTCAGTGGCGCAAGCAGCAACAGGGCGAACTGCGCGCCAGGATCGAATCGCTGCAGGCGCGCATCCGCCCGCATTTCCTCTTCAACACACTCAACAGTATCGCCAGTCTGGTGGCCAGCGACCCGGTCAAGGCCGAGCAGGCGGTGCTGGATCTTTCGGACCTGTTTCGCGCCAGTCTGGCCAAGCCGGGCAGCCTGGTGACATGGGGTGAGGAGCTGGCATTGGCAAAACGATATTTATCGATTGAGCAATATCGTCTTGGCGAGCGTCTACAGTTGGACTGGAGGGTGAGTGCAATTCCCGATGACTTGCCAATCCCCCAGCTAACCTTGCAGCCATTACTTGAAAACGCTTTGATTTATGGCATTGCTCCGCGGGTTGAAGGGGGCGTTGTAACAGTCGAAGCGAACTATGAAGGGGGAGAGTTCATATTGAGCGTCAGCAATCCCTATGAAGAAGTTGCCAATCGGCAGACTTCCAACGGTACTCAGCAAGCTCTGACGAATATAGGCGCACGAATTGCGGCACTTTTTGGCCCGCATGCCAGTCTGAGCGTGGAGCGCCGTGACGGTCGTCACTACACCTGTCTACGCTATCCTTGTGCGAGACTCACGCAGGAAGCCAGAGCTATATGAATGTCCTGATCGTTGATGACGAACCCCTGGCCCGCGAGCGATTGAGCCGCATGGTCAATGAAATCGAGGGTTATCGAGTACTGGAACCCAGCGCTTCCAATGGCGAAGAAGCCTTGGCGCTGATCGAAACCCACAAACCGGACGTAGTGCTGCTCGATATCCGCATGCCGGGTCTCGATGGCCTGCAGGTCGCAGCGCGACTGTGCGAGCGCGAAGCACCGCCTGCAGTGGTCTTTTGCACCGCCCATGATGAGTTCGCCCTGGAAGCTTTCCAGGTCAGTGCGGTCGGCTATCTGGTCAAGCCAGTGCGTCCCGAGCACCTTATCGATGCGTTGAAAAAGGCCGAGCGGCCAAACCGTGTGCAACTGGCGGCGTTGACCCGCCCGGCTGCCGAAAGCGGATCAGGGCCACGCAGCCACATCAGCGCGCGTACCCGCAAAGGCATCGAGCTGATTCCCCTGGATCAGGTGATCTACTTTATCGCCGATCACAAGTACGTGACCTTGCGTCACGAGGGCGGCGAAGTGCTGCTGGACGAACCGCTCAAGGCGCTGGAAGACGAGTTCGGCGACCGTTTCGTGCGCATTCACCGCAATGCGCTGGTGGCCCGCGAGCGAATAGAACGGTTGCAGCGCACCCCGCTGGGGCATTTCCAGCTGTTCCTCAGAGGGCTCAATGGCGATGCACTGATCGTCAGCCGCCGCCACGTCGCCGGAGTCCGCAAAATGATGCAGCAGCTCTAGCGCTTGGCCGCTCTGGAGCCTCTGCGCCCAGGCCGATACATGGAACGGGGAGAATCCCGGATCCATGTGTTTTTCGGCTGGCCTGCGGGCCGCCTTCCCCATGCGCCCCTCAGGCACTGCCGTTTGATTGATCGGCTTGGTGTCTGAAGCAAGTTCCAATCGGCGCCGAAGCCGCCCCGACCGAGATTGAGCTGTTATTATCCGTCGCATTCACTCAGTACGGATTGTTCAATGTCCTCTCGCGAAATCCGCATCGCCACTCGCAAAAGCGCGCTGGCACTCTGGCAGGCCGAATACGTCAAGGCTCGCCTGGAACAGGCCCACCCCGGCCTGATCGTGACGCTGGTGCCCATGGTCAGCCGTGGCGACAAACTGCTCGACTCCCCGCTGTCGAAAATCGGTGGCAAAGGTCTGTTCGTCAAGGAACTGGAAACCGCGCTTCTAGAGAACAACGCCGACATCGCCGTGCACTCGATGAAAGACGTGCCAATGGACTTTCCACAAGGCCTGGGCCTGTTCTGCATCTGCGAGCGTGAAGATCCGCGCGATGCATTCGTCTCCAACACCTTTGCCAGCCTGGATCAGTTGCCGGCGGGCAGCATTGTCGGCACCTCCAGCCTGCGCCGTCAGGCCCAATTGCTGGCGCGCCGACCCGATCTGCAGATCCGTTTCCTGCGCGGCAACGTCAATACCCGTCTGGCCAAACTGGATGCCGGTGAGTACGACGCCATCATCCTCGCTGCCGCTGGCCTGATCCGCCTGGGTTTCGAAGACCGTATCACCTCGGCGATCAGCGTCGATGACAGCCTGCCAGCCGGCGGCCAGGGCGCGGTGGGTATCGAATGCCGCAGCGTCGACGCCGAAATTCATGCGCTGCTTGCCCCTCTGCATCACGAAGACACCGCCGTGCGCGTGATTGCCGAGCGCTCACTGAACAAGCACCTCAACGGTGGCTGTCAGGTGCCGATCGCTTGCTACGCCGTGCTGGAAGGCGATGACGTCTGGTTGCGCGGCCTGGTAGGCGATCCATCCGGCAGCGTGTTGCTGCACGCGGATGCCCGGGCACCTCAGACATCCGCCCAGGCGTTGGGTGTGCAGGTGGCCGAAGCGCTGCTGGAGCAGGGCGCCGCCGACATCCTGAAAGCGGTCTACGGCGAGGCCAATAACGAATGAGTGGCTGGCGTCTGCTGCTGACCCGCCCGGCCGAAGAGTCGACAGCGCTGGCCAGGGTGCTGGCCGAGGACGGTATCTTCAGCAGCAGTCTGCCCCTGCTTGAAACCGAGCCGTTGCCCTTGACGCCTGCACAGCGTTCGATCATTTTCGAGCTGCTCAATTATTGTGCAGTGATCGTGGTCAGCAAACCTGCCGCGCGACTGGCCATCGAGCTGATCGACGAAGTATGGCCGCAGCCGCCCTTGCAACCCTGGTTCAGTGTGGGTTCAGCAACCGGGCAGATACTGCTCGATTACGGGCTCGATGCGAGCTGGCCGGAGCAGGGCGACGACAGCGAAGCCTTGCTTGAACTGCCGCGCCTCAAACAGGCGATTGCCGTACCGGGAAGCCGTGTGTTGATCATGCGCGGTGACGAGGGGCGCGAACTGTTGGCCGAGCAACTGCGCGGGCTGGGGGTGGGCGTTGATTACCTGCCGCTGTATCGTCGCTACCTGCCGCAGCATGCGCCCGGCGCCCTTGCGCAACGTGTCGCGGTGGAACGCTTGAACGGGCTGGTGGTCAGCAGTGGGCAGGGTTTTGAACATTTGCTTCAGTTGGCGGGGGATTCATGGCCGGACCTGGCCGATCTACCGCTGTTTGTACCGAGCCCCCGGGTTGCCAGCATTGCGCGGGCAGCCGGAGCAAGGACCGTTATTGATTGTCGTGGCGCCAGCGCCGCGGCATTGCTGGCAGCGTTGCGGGAACAACCTCAGCCTGCCGTCAAGGCGTAATGATCGACACCTGTCGTTTACGCTATTACGCCAAAATGCAAAGGATGGGATACGTGAGCGAAACAGCCTTGCCTAAAGACGAAGAATCGGTGTTGAAAACGCCTGCATCCAAGCCTGAGCCAGTCCGCACCGAGCGCACCGGCAGCCGCAACAGTGGCCTGGTGTTCCTGGCCTTGCTGCTGGCAATTGCCGGTATCGCCGTCGCCGGCTGGGGAGTCTGGCAACTGCGCATGTTACAGGCCGGGCATCAGCAACAGCGCGGGCAGGTCGAGGACATCGCGGAACAGACCCTGGTGCTGGCGCAGAATGACCAGCAACTGAGCGCACGCATCGCACAATTCCCGCCCGCCAATCAGCTGGAAGACAGCCGACGTCTGGTCGCGCAACTGCAAGGCGATCAGCAGCGCCTCAGCCAGCGACTCGAAACCGTGCTGGGGGCGAGCCGCAAGGACTGGCGTCTGGCCGAGGCCGAGCATCTGCTGCGTCTGGCCAGCCTGCGCCTTTCAGCGCTGCAGGACATCAACAGTGCGCAAGCGCTGGTTCAGGGAGCCGACGAAATTCTGCGTGAGCAGGACGATCCAGGCTCATTCGCTGCCCGCGAGCAACTGGCCAAGAGCCTTGCCGCCCTGCGCAGCGTCGAGCAGCCGGACCGCACGGGGCTGTTTCTACAACTGGCGGCATTGCGTGAGCAGGCTGTGCAGCTCAACAAGCTGGCTCCCGAATACGAAGACAAAGGCGAGTCGCTTATGGGGCTGACCGCCGACAAGACCGAAACCAGCCGGTGGACGCAGTGGTGGGACGAGATCTCCCATTACTTCCGCATCGACTTCAACGCCGACAAGGACATCCGCCCGGTACTCGCCGGCCAGAGCCTTTCGCAGGTACGCCTGGCCCTGAGCCTGGCGTTGGAGCAGGCGCAGTGGGCAGCGCTTAACGGCGAGCCCGAGGTTTATTCCAAGGCCATCACCGAAGCGCAAAGCGTTCTGAAAGCCAACTTCGATCAGGACGACCCACAGGGCAAGGCACTCGGCCAGGGGCTTGATGCTGTCGCCAGCCAGCCGGTATCGGTGAAGACACCGGATCTGGCACCGACCCTGAGCGCCGTGCAGGCCTACCTTGAACGCCGTCACGCTGCCGGCCAGCCAGCCGAGGCGCAACAGGGGACCAGCCGATGAAGCGCTTCTATGTGCTGTTATTCATCGCGATCGCCGCTGCGGCGCTGATCGGGGTCGCCGTCGCCGAGCATTCCGGCTATGTCCTGATCGCCTATCAGAACTTCCGCTATGAATCGAGCCTGTGGGCGACCCTGGCGCTGCTGGTCGTTGCGCTGCTGGTGATCGCGCTGCTGAGGCTGCTGATCAGCCTGCTGACGACCTCAGGCCGCGTGGTCAACCCATGGTCGCGTCGCAACCGCCGTCGTCGCGTGCAAATAGCCATCGAGCAAGGCCAGATGGACCTTGCCGAGGGCCGCTGGTCCAGCGCCCAACGTCATCTGCAACGCGCGGCCGAAGCCGATACTCATCCGCTGCTCTACTACATCGGTGCCGCACGTGCTGCCAACGAGCAGGGCCGCTACGAAGACTGCGACGCCTTGCTGGAACGCGCGCTCGAGCGTCAGCCACAAGCCGAGTTGGCGATCGCCCTGAATCACGCTCAACTGCAGCAAGACCGTGGTGACACCGACGGTGCGCTGACCACACTGCTGGCCATGAAAGAGCGTCATCCGCATAACCCACAGGTGCTTCGTCAGCTGCAACGCCTGCATCAGCAACGTGGTGACTGGTCCGATGTTGTCCGTCTGATGCCGGAACTGCGCAAGGACAAGGTCCTGCCCCCCAAGGAACTGGCCGAGCTGGAACGCCGCGCCTGGGGCGAGAACCTGAGCCTGGCGGCGTACAGTGAAGGCATCGAAGGCGCACCGACCGGTCTGCCTTCACTGGAAAGCGCCTGGCAAGGGCTGGGGTCTGCGCAACGTCAGGAGCCTCAACTGGTGCTGGCGTATGCCGATCAATTGCGCCGTCTAGGTGCCGAAGCCCAGGCTGAAGAGGTGCTTCGTAGCGCCCTCAAGCGCGAGTACAACAGCCATCTGGCGCGTCTGTACGGGCTGGTTCGCGGCACCGATCCGTTGAAGCAGCTGCAAGCGGCGGAAGGCTGGCTCAAGCACCATCCTGCTGATCCAAGCCTGTTGCTGAGCCTGGGACGTATCTGTCTGCAAGGCCGCTTGTGGGGCAAGGCGCGGGATTATCTGGAGAGCAGTCTGCGTATGGAACGCAATCCCGAAACCTGTGCCGAGCTGGCTCGTCTACTGGGCCAGCTGGGCGAGACGGATCGCAGCAATCAGCTGTTTCAGGAAGGCCTGGGCCTACTCGACGAGCGCCTCCTGTCGCGCCCCTTGCCGGTGCTGACCAAGGCGTGAATCCAGCGGAGAGTCCTCGGTGAGGGCTCTCCGTGCTGCCTCGCCAACCCGTCAAATTCAACGCGTGAGAATCGTCCTACATACATGTGTAAAAGAACCACGCGGCGGTGTGTTCTTTTTCCTCGGTAAACAGCGACGCATCCGTACGCCGCCACCTTGAATGCGCCGCCCCCTTTCCTCTACCGTAATCGTCTCGTCCTTTGTTACGGATTTGCCATGTATCTGGCTCGCACACGCTTTCTGTTTTTCCTGGCATCGCTGGCCTGTGCATCAATCATTGGCGTCGCCTTTTACCTGCAGCAAGCTGTCGGTCTCGACCCTTGCGCGCTGTGCATAGTGCAACGGGCTGCATTCATCGTCTGTGGCGTACTTGCGCTCTGCGCTGCCTGCCACGCCCCTGGCCCGGCAGGCACGCGGCGCTACAGCCTGGCGCTTCTGCTGGTCGCTCTGGCCGGGCTTGCCACAGCAGGCACACAGGTGTGGTTGCAGACCGCCTCGGCCGATCAATTGATACCTGTTATTACCAGACTGGAGCACGTATTGAGCCTGCTCTCCCTGGACATGTGCATCGACCGGCTGCGAAGCGACGCGCTATTTTGCGCCGAAATCACCTGGACACTGTTCGGTATCAGCCTGCCGGAGTGGAGTCTGCTGGGTTTTACGGGTCTGGCGCTGTTGCCGCTGTATCCCCTTTTCAGCGAATTCAGCCACTGGCTGGCGACCAGAGATCGGGGCAGCTATTAAACGCTTGTATGAACTTTATCTCCTGCGTACCTTGATGGCCTTGTCGAGCGGGCATAATCTGGGCCGCACGCGTCACTGGAAATATGCTGTCCTGACGCATTTATCAGGCTTGGTCCCGGCTAATCACCCGGACCTGCACAGGACTGCATGCCCCTGAAGGGAAGAGAGAAGACCATGCTGGAAAGTTGTCAGAATGCTCAGGAACGCTGGGGCGGAGTGAACAAGCTGATCGATCGCTGGCTTCAAAGCCGTCTCGAACTGGTCGAAGCCTATGACGCGCTGGGCGACACGCCCGAAGCGCTGGCAGCCGACCTCGAGGGCCTGCAGAACTTCTGCGGGATTCTTGTGGATTACGTCTCTGCCGGGCACTTTGAAGTTTACGAACAACTGGGTGATGAAGCCCGGGCGTTCAATGACGAGCGTGGGCTCGAACTGGCAGACACGATCTATCCACGTCTGGACGTCATCACCAAGTTTGCCCTGACGTTCAATGATCGCTGCGAAAAGGGCGACTGCTCGGATGCGGCGGTGGTAGCCCGGGAATTCAATCAGCTGGGGCAACTGCTGCACGAGCGTTTCGAGCTGGAAGACTGCCTGATTGAAGTGCTGCACAACTCGCACAAGGAAGAGATCGCCGCTCAGGCGTGACCGTGCCGGTGACTGCGCTACACGCCAAGGGTGCTTATCGCACCCTTTCGCATGTCTGAACGCCGGTTTTACGCCCGCTTACTGTGAAACCGCAACCAGCTCGATTTCAAATACCAGCGGTGTAAACGGATCAATCAGATCACCAGCGCCCTCGGCGCCATAGGCTTGATCCGAAGGGATCACCAGCCGCCACTTCGCGCCGGTCGGCATGTTCTGCAAGGCGCTGGTCCAGCCGCTGATCACGCTGTCGAGCCGGAACCACTGGGGCTGGGTGCTCTGATCGAAGATCGTGCCGTCCGGCAAACGACCGACATAACGCACTTCAACCCGGCCATCGGCACTGGGCTTGGGACCGGTACCCGGGGTCAGCTCGGTCATGAGAATGCCGTCAGCCATCACCTTCACACCCGGTTTGGCCTTCTCGCTGTCCATGAACGTGCGCTCGGCCTTGAGGGCCGCCTCGGTCGGCGCATCCGTACCGGCAGTCTCGGCCTGGGCGATAGCGGCGTCATGCTCGCGCAGAATCTGGTCGATGCGGTCCTGCTTGAGCGCCAGCGGCTTGCCCTGGTAAGCCTGCTGCAAGCCTTCTACCAACGCCTTGAGGTCCAGATCAGGGACTTCCTGATGCAACCGCTCGCCAAGGCTTGCACCCAGGCTGTAGGCGAGATCATGGCCGTCACTGGACGCCGGTGGCGCCTCGGCGGCCTGAGCCAGGGGAAGCAAGAGGAACAACGACGTTAACAGGTAGCGCGACATTAATGCTCTCCGGCCTGGGAAGGCAGCGATTATGCCTGCGCCAGCGCGAGTAGTGACGAGTCTTGTGACGTGAATTTCACAATGCCTTTGCATCGTGTCGAGCAATCATTTCTCTCAGTATGCAACAGGGACCCATGGATGCTGTCAAGATGCCCTAGCGGCGATGCGCGCAGAAGCCTAGTATGAGCCGCAATTTCGTCACCCAGGAGGTAAGTCATGTCGGCCAAAAAGAAGCCAGTAAATACTCCGTTGCATTTGCTCCAACAATTATCGGGCAGCTTGCTTGAACATCTGGAAGACGCCTGTTCCCAAGCCTTGGCTGATGCCGAGAAACTGCTCGCCAAGCTTGAGAAACAACGCGGCAAGGCGCAGGAAAAACTGCACAACTCCCGCATCAAGCTGCAGGACGCTGCCACTGCCGGAAAATCCAAGGCGCAGGCCAAGGCCAAAGGTGCCGTGTCCGAGCTGGAAGAGTTGCTGGACGCTCTCAAGGATCGTCAGACTGAAACCCGCACTTACATCCTGCACCTCAAGCGTGATGCACAGGAAAGCCTGAAACTGGCCCAGGGTATTGGCCGCGTGAAAGAGGCGGTTGGCAAGATCCTGACCACTCGCGACGCCAAACCTGTCGCGCCTAAAGCCGCCGCCAAGGCACCTGTTGCCAAGACACCCGCTGCCAAAGCTCCCGCAAAAACCGCAGCCAAAGCGCCGGTTAAAGCGGCCGCAGCCAAGCCAGTCGCCAAAGCCGCAGCCAAGCCTTCCGCAGTTGCCAAGCCAGCTGTCAAAACCGCTGCTGCCAAGGCCCCGGTAAAAGCCGCTGCCAAACCGGCCGCCCGCACGACTGCAGCAGCCAAGCCTGTCGCAGCCAGGACCACTGCCGCCAAACCGGCTGCGGCCAAGCCTGCTGCCACCAAGGCGCCGGCTGCCAAGCCCACCGCCAGCAGCGCTGCCAAACCAGCAGCAAAAGCGGCGGCCGCCAAACCTGCGGCGAAAGCGCCTGTGAAAGCGCCCGTCAAGGCACCGGCCAAAGCACCTGCCAAGGCACCTGTGAAAGCAGCGGCCAAGCCTGTCGCCAAACCTGCGGTCAAGCCAGCAGCGAAGCCAGCCGCCGCCAAACCGGCCACGCCAGCACCTGCTGCTGCAGCCAAGCCGACAACGCCTGCACCTGCTGCGCCAGCCGCCGCACCGGCAACACCTGCCAATGGCGCAACGCCAACCAGCGCTTCCTAAGTCTGGTCGACGGCAAGTCCAACCGCGATGCGCAGCACATGCAGCGCATCGCGGTTTTTTTCTGCGTCCCCTTCGGCAAGCTCGAGCAGCCACTCCTCTGCATTCCTCGCCTCACCTGCCGGCCAATCCCCGGTCAGTGCCTCAAGCTTCATCATCAGACCCTGCTCGGCCTCCAGTTCCAGCGCCTTGACCTTCATCCGTAATGGGGTCAGCGACGCATCTTCAAGCGCCGCATTACGCCATTGGTTACGCAAATCCCGCAGCGGACGCACCACATCGTCATGCCAGGGTGTCGCCAACTGCTTTATTTGCGTCACTCGCTGAGCGTCACACGCCACGTCGCGCGTGCCCAGCCACACCCCGCAAAGCACCATGCACACGTTGGCCCCGTTGGCTTGCAGCGTCAGACAAGCCTGTTCCACACCCGGCCGGGCGTAGAAATCGAGGGTGAAACTCCAGAGCGCTGAAGGCATAGTGATCCACCTGTTCAGGACGAAGCTGGTAGACTCCGCCGCCATTATGATTCGACTTCAAAGCCTTACCTTACAGCGTGGTCCGCAACGTCTGCTAGAAGACGCCGAGCTGACTCTGCACGCCGGCCATAAAGCCGGTCTGATCGGTGCCAATGGCGCCGGTAAATCCAGCCTGTTTGCCCTGTTGCGTGGAGAGCTGACGCCGGATGCCGGCGACTGCCTGCTGCCCGCCGACTGGCGTATCGCGCACATGCGCCAGGAGGTCGACACACTCGAACGCCTGGCCGTGGATTACGTGCTCGATGGCGACGAGCGCCTGCGAGAAGTACAGAGCTCGCTGGCCGAGGCCGAAGCCGCGCAGGACGGCGCCGCTCAGGCACGTCTGCATTCGGAGCTCGACAGCGCCGACGGTTACACCGCCGACGCACGCGCTCGCAAGCTGCTGGCCGGGCTGGGCTTCACCAACGAGCAGATGGAGCGTCAGGTCGGCAGTTTCTCCGGTGGCTGGCGTATGCGCCTGAACCTGGCGCAGGCATTGATGTGCCCCTCGGACCTGCTGCTGCTCGACGAACCGACCAACCACTTGGACCTCGACGCCATTCTGTGGCTTGAAGACTGGCTCAAGAGTTACCCCGGCACCTTGCTGCTGATTTCCCACGACCGGGATTTTCTGGATGCCGTGGTCGATCACATCGCCCATGTCGAGCAGCGCAAGATCACCTTGTACCGCGGCGGCTACAGCGCCTTCGAGCGGGCTCGTGCCGAACGTCTGGCCCAGCAGCAACAGGCCTACGAGAAGCAGCAGGTGCAACGTGCGCACATGGAAAAATACATTGCGCGCTTCAAGGCTCAGGCCACCAAGGCCCGTCAGGCACAAAGCCGGATCAAGGCGCTGGAGCGCATGGAAGAGCTGTCCGCAGCGCATGTCGACTCACCGTTCAACTTCGTCTTCCGTGAGTCCGACAAGATATCCAGCCCTCTGCTGGACCTGTCCGACGCGCGTCTGGGTTATGGCGACAAGACCATCCTCGAGAAGGTCAAGCTGCAACTCACGCCGGGCGCACGCATCGGCCTGCTGGGTCCGAACGGCGCAGGCAAGTCGACGCTGATCAAAAACCTCGCCGGCGAGCTTGAGCCGCAAAGCGGTCGGCTGGTGCGTGGCGAAAACCTCACCGTGGGCTACTTTGCCCAGCATCAGCTCGACTCACTGGACGCCAAGGCGACGCCGTTGCTGCACTTGCAGCGCCTGGCACCAACTGAGCGTGAACAGACGCTGCGCGATTTTCTTGGCGGTTTCGACTTCCGTGGCGCGCGTCTGGATGAGCCGGTGCTGAATTTCTCCGGTGGCGAGAAAGCCCGTCTGGCGCTGGCGCTGATCGCCTGGGAAAAGCCCAACCTGTTGCTGCTCGACGAACCGACCAACCACCTCGACCTGGAAATGCGCCTGGCGCTGACCATGGCCTTGCAGGAGTTCGGTGGCGCGGTACTGGTGGTGTCTCACGATCGGCACTTGCTCAAGAGCACGACCGATGACTTCCTGCTGGTGGCCGACGGCCGCGTGCAGGAGTTCGACGGCGATCTGGATGACTACACGCGCTGGCTGGCTGATTACCGGCTGCGCAACGCGCCGGTCAGCAACACGCCCGTCAACGCCGACAAGACCGACAAGAAAGCCCAGCGTCAGCAGGCAGCGGCCTTGCGTCAGCAACTGGCGCCGCACAAACGCGAAGCCGACAAGCTGGAGCGTGATCTCGGACTGGTGAATGAAAAGCTCGCCAAGGTCGAAGAAGCACTGGCCGACAGCACCAACTACGAGGCGGCCAACAAGGACAAGCTGCGCGATCTGCTGGCCGAACAGGCCAAGCTGAAAGTGCGTGAATCCGAGCTGGAAGACGCCTGGATGCACGCTTTGGAACTGCTGGAGTCAATGCAGGCCGAACTGGAAGCATTGTCGTGAGCGAGGCAGGCAAGTGATGGACATGTTGGGCTTGCCAGTATCCGCTTACTGGCTTGAACCGCTGCTGGTGGGTGCGCAGATTTTGCTGATCCTGTTGGCCGGTTACGTACTGCAACGCATCGTCGGTGGTTTTCTGACCGGTCTGGGCGAGCGTTATCCGTTGCCGCCAGAATTGCTGGTGCCGGTTCGCGGCGGCTTGCGCTGGTTCATCATGGGCAGCGCCTTTGTCCTCGTCCTGGGCCGACTCGGGGTGTCGGCCACGGTGCTGTGGACGGCACTGTCGGGCTTCGTCGCCGTTGCGGCAGTGGCGTTCTTCGCCATGTGGAGCGTGCTGTCGAACCTGCTCTGCGCCATTCTGATCTTCACCATCGGCCCGTTCCGTATCGGTGACATGGTCGAGCTGGTCGATACGCTGGACAAGCCGGGCGTGAAGGGCAGGGTGGTTGCCATCAACCTGATGTTCACCACGCTGATCGAGACCCCGGAAGCCGGTGGCGCATTGGTTCAGGTGCCCAACAGCCAGTTTTTCCAGAAGTCGGTGCGACGCTGGCGCGGCAGCGATCTGTTTCCGCAGATGGTGGTTGCAAAGCAGCCGGATGAGCAGGATTAGGGTCTGTACGAAAAGTGGCTGCGCTCGGTGATGCTGCGTTAAAAACAGGCTCGGATGCGAGTCCAATCGGAATGCTCATTTACAACACGTAGAGTCGAACGCGACCCCGGCCGTTCCTAGCCTGTTTTTGCCTTGCCTGACCTTCGCTCGCCGACTTTTCGTAAAGACCCTAGAAATCGTTAGCCTTGCAAAGCATTAAGCACTAATTTATTGCGCATTCGACTTTGCTTGAGGTGCACGATGGCGCTTGAAACGTGGCTGGGCTTTTTTGCGGCCTGCTGGATTATCAGTCTGTCTCCTGGCGCGGGCGCCATCGCTTCGATGTCCTGCGGCCTGCAATACGGCTTCTGGCGTGGCTACTGGAATGCCCTGGGCTTGCAGATTGCGTTGGTGGCACAGATCGCCATTGTCGCGGCAGGTCTGGGTGCAGTGCTGGCGGCCTCCGATATGGCGTTCACGCTGATCAAGTGGTTCGGCGTCGCGTATCTGGTCTATCTCGGCATCAAGCAATGGCGCGCCCTGCCAGCCGACCTCGCCGATGAATCCGCCGTGCGCCCGGTAGGCAAACCGATGACACTGGTATTGCGTGGTTTTCTGGTGAATATCAGCAACCCCAAGGCGCTGATCTTCATTCTGGCGATCCTGCCACAGTTCATCGACACGGCCGCTCCGCTGCTCATCCAGTACGCGATCATCGCGGCGACCATGGTGGTGGTTGATCTGATCGTGATGGCGGGCTACACCGGGCTGGCCTCCAAAGTGCTGCGCCTGCTCAAGACGCCTCGCCAGCAACGTCGCATGAATCGCACCTTCGCCAGCCTGTTCGTGGGCGCGGCAGGTTTCCTCGCGACGTTGCATCGCGGTACGGCCTGAAACGTGTCGGTCTCGAGCCCTGAGCAGACACCCGCTTTGCTCAGGGCGACTGAAGGCTGAACGTAAGATTCAGTAACAAAAATGGACCTCGACTATTGAGTAGTGCCGTTGCGGCGTTAACAATGCAACGCTTCGCATTCCCGTCGAGATTCTGCAATGCCCGTCCATTCTCGTTTTCTTGCCTGGTTACTGTTGCCGCTCCTGGCGTTGGGCAGTTGCATTGCGCTGGCTGACCCGGTCGAGGGCGCAGCCCAGGCGCTGCATCTGCTCGATTACCTGGGGGCCGATTATCCGGCGACCGTGGCGGACGGCAAGGTTGTGGACACCGTCAAATATCAGCAACAGGTCGATAACCTGGCTGCGTTGCAGGGCCTGGTCATTGCCTTGCCACAGCGCGCCGAGCGTGAGGCTCTGGAGCAGGCGGTAACCCAGTTGAAAAGCGCTGTGGCGGGTCGGCAGGACGCTGTGCAGGTCAGTCGTCAGGCACGGCAGTTAAGTGCGAAGCTCGCGCTTGCCTATGAGGTCAGTCAGGCCCCGGCCATTACGCCGGACCCCGCCCGTGGCGCGCCCCTGTACGCTCAGCATTGTTCGGTGTGCCATGGCGACAGCGGTGCAGGTGATGGACCGGCAGGCATCGGCCTGGAACCGCCCCCCTCGAACCTGCGGGATACCGCGCGGCTGGATCGCCTGAGTCTTTACGATCTGTACAACGCGACCGGGCTGGGGATTGCCGGCACCGATATGCCCGCGTTCGCCGACCAGCTGGACGATCGCCAGCGCTGGGACATCGCGACCTATATCGCCAGCTTCAGCGCACAACCTGTCGCCCAGCCAGCCAAGACCTTCAACCTCGCCGATCTGGCTCGCCAGACGCCGGCCGAAGTCCAGGCTGCCGAAGGTCCGGACGCTACCGCCACCTTCCGGGCCCAACGCGCTCAGCCACCTCAGGTGCAGCGCGGCCCGGCGCAACTGCTGGATTACACCAGTGTAACGCTGGACAAGAGCCTGGCAGCCTACAAGGCTGGTGATCGCGAGCAGGCCTATGATTTGTCGGTCGCGGCATATCTGGAGGGTTTCGAGCTGGTCGAAAGCTCGCTGGATAACGTCGACGCCAATGTGCGCAAAGATACTGAAAAGAGCCTGATGGCTTACCGGCAGTCCTTGCAGGACAGCATGCCGCTACCTCAGGTTGCGCAGAAGCTGGAAGCAGCCAAAGGCAAGCTCAAGGAATCAGCGGACCTGTTGGGCAGCGATGGCCTGAGCCTGTCGCTGAGCTATATTTCGGGCCTGCTGATCCTGCTGCGTGAAGGGCTGGAAGCGATTCTGGTACTGGCGGCGATTCTGGCGTTTCTGCGCAACACCGGCCAGCAGTCTGCCGTACGCAGCGTCAACATCGGCTGGGGCCTGGCGCTGCTGGCCGGGCTGGCCACCTGGGCGCTCGCGGCGTATGTCATCGACGTCAGCGGCGCGCAACGTGAATTGCTGGAAGGTGCCACCGCGCTGTTCGCCAGTGTGATGGTGCTTTGGCTCGGGGTGTGGATGCACGATCGTCGTCACGCTGCTGCGTGGCAGGACTACGTCAAAAGCAGCCTGGTCGGCGGCGGCGGTCGTTTCGGCTTCGCGCTGCTGGCATTCTTCTCGGTCTACCGCGAACTGTTCGAAGTCATCCTGTTCTACGAAACCCTGTGGCTGCAGGCAGGCCCTGCCGGGCACGATGCCGTGCTGGCGGGCGGTGCCACGGCGCTGGTGCTGCTCGTGGGCCTGGCGTGGGTCATCCTGCGCGGTTCGGCGAAGCTGCCGCTGTCGCTGTTCTTCGGCATCAATGCTGCGCTGCTCTGCGCACTGTCCGTGGTGTTTGCCGGTCACGGCGTCAAGGCGCTGCAGGAGGCGGGCATATTCGGCACACGGCCGGTGCCGTTCTTCGAGTTCGACTGGCTGGGCATTCACGCCGACCTGTACTCGCTCGGCGCACAGGCGATCGCCCTGATTGCCATTGCAGTGCTGTACGGCAGAAGTCGTCTGGCCGAGAAGCGCAGGCTGCAGACGGCAGACTGACGTTTGCCTGCCAGGGACAAGTGGTGCTCACCGCTTGTCCCTGCTTCCCCCGCAGCGTTGTTGCGATTCTGCGTCTTGACTTCCCGCCCTGTACAAAAAACCACCTGTTACTTCTGCCAGTAGACGCCCTTTTTCTTCAGGCCTAGTGTAGCGAAACGCCAACTCGGCTATCGGGTACTGGCGCATTTACCTGACAACGGGGTGGGTGATGGCCAAGTATGAAATTCGGTTGTGGGCTGAAGACATTGAGGAACATGACCATCCTGAAATAGCCATTGAATTTTACGAAAACGATGACCTGCAGGAACACGCCTGGGTCAGGCTGCACCCGCGGGGAAAACACAAGATTCGCGGCGAACTGGGCAGGGATGAGGAAGTGCTGACGGTTCTGGCGCTGGCCTTCAGGAAGAAGGTGGCTGAGTTGGCCGATTGGTGACGCCTGGTAATAAAACCTGATTTACGCAGGTGCCGGAAAGGTATGCAGTACTGGCATCTCAATCAATAAAAGAGGATTGAGAACATGGCTAATTATGAAATCAGGTTGTCCATGGAAGATTTTGAAGGCGACGGTGTTCCGAAAAACTGGTGCAACACTGGAACGGAGACAAGATGGATGGCATGGCTTATGTAACAGCGTCCGATAAAGATAAAGGTTTCGACACAGTAAAAAGTGGAGCCGACATCAACGAAGACGGTGTCACCAATACCCAGGACATCACTGCAATACTTGCCTTGGCCCAAGCCTATGCGGTCATGAATCTTTCCATAAAGCCGAAAGAAGAAAAAACCAACGATACGGGTACAGAAGAGCCAGTTAACTAATAGTGTGAGAGGGGGCGTTTACCGCCCCCCATACATAATTGACTCTAGTCGCTCAAATCAACCGGCTTCTTCAACTTCGGATTCGGGAAGAATTGCACACCCTGAACCTTGGGATCCGCCGGTTTGACCACCGCCTTGTTGACCCGCGTACCCAACTCCTTCGGTATCGAAATACCCTGCTCGTTGAGCGTATCGCTGTAGCCGCAACTCACGCACTCGCGATGCGGCACGTCGTTTTCGTTCCACATCATCAGTTTGTCAGGCTCGCTGCACGCCGGGCACACCGCCCCGGCGATAAAGCGTTTCTTGGTAATGACTACCGGTGTATCGGTCATGCTGCCGCGTCCTCACTCAAGCCACTGTGACGCAACAATGCGTCAATCGACGGCTCGCGTCCGCGGAAGTCGACGAACAGCACCATCGGTGCCTGCGAACCGCCACGCGCCAGAATGGCTTCGCGGAAGGCGCGTCCGGTTTCAGCGTTGAGCACGCCATCTTCCTCGAATTTCGAGAACGCATCGGCGGACAGCACTTCAGCCCACTTGTAGCTGTAATAACCGGCTGCGTAACCGCCTGCGAAGATGTGCGCGAAGCTGTTCGGGAAGCGGTTGTAGGCAGGCGGACGCATCACCGAGACTTCATCACGAACGCCTTCCAGAACCTCAAGCACGCTGCGGCCGTCACCGTGAGTGGCGTGCAGCTCGAAATCGAACATCGAGAACTCCAGCTGACGCACCATCATCAGGCCGGACTGAAAGTTCTTGGCAGCGAGCATCTTCTCCAGCAGATCCTGCGGCAGTGGCTCGCCGGTTTCGTAATGACCGGAGATCAGCGCCAGGCCTTCGGGCTCCCAGCACCAGTTTTCCATGAACTGGCTCGGCAGCTCGACGGCGTCCCAGGCCACGCCATTGATACCGGATACCCCGGCATGCTCGACGCGGGTCAGCAGGTGATGCAGGCCGTGACCGAATTCGTGGAACAGCGTGGTCACTTCGTCGTGCGTCAGCAGCGCAGGCTTGCCGGCAACAGCAGGCGTGAAGTTGCACACCAGATTGGCCACCGGGCTTTGCAACGTGCCTTGCGCCGTACGGCGACGGTCACGCGCGCCGTCCATCCAGGCACCACCACGCTTGTTGGCGCGGGCGTACAGATCGAAGAAGAAGCGCCCGACGTGCTGGCCGTTTTCCTTGATCTCGAACAGACGAACATCCGGGTGCCAGGTGTCGAAGCCTTTCTGCTCGGCAATCTCGATGCCGTACAGGCGCTGAACGATGGTGAACAGACCGCCGAGCACCTTATCGACAGGGAAGTAGGCACGCAGGATTTCCTGGGAAACGCTGTATCGCTGCTCGCGCAGCTTCTCGCCGTAGAAACCGCTGTCCCAGCTTTGCAGATCCGGGCAGCCCTGTTCGGCGGCATAAGCCTTGAGCTGCTCCAGATCCTGGGCAGCAAACGGCTTGCTGCGCTTGGCCAGGTCACGCAGGAAGCTCAGCACCTGATCGCTGGACTCGGCCATCTTGGTCGCCAGGCTCAGTTCAGCGTAGTTGGCATAGCCGAGCAATTGCGCGAGTTCCTGACGCAGGTCGAGGATCTGCTCCATGACCGGCGTGTTGTCGTTCTTGCCCGCGTTCGGGCCTTGATCCGACGCGCGGGTGGCGTACGCCGCATAGACTTCTTCGCGCAGTGCGCGGTCTTCGGCGTAGGTCATCACCGCGTAGTAGCTCGGGAATTCCAGCGTGATCAGATAGCCTTCCAGATCCTTGGCCTTGGCGGCGGCGGCCATCTGCTGTTTGGCAGAATCGGTCAGGCCGGCGAGGGCGGACTCATCGGCGACCAGCTTGGTCCAGGCCTGAGTGGCATCGAGCAGTTGGTTGGAAAACTGGCTGCCCAGCTCTGACAGTTTGCTCTGCACTTCGGCGTAACGCTTCTGCTGCTCTGGCGGCAGATCGATACCGGACAGGCGGAAGTCACGCAGTGACTGCTCCAGAATGGTCTTCTGGCCAACGTCGAAACCGGCGGCTTCCGGGCCATTGGCCAGAGCTTCATAGGCCTGGAACAGTGCGCGGTTCTGGCCCATCTCGGTGGAGTAGGCGCTCAAGGCCGGCAGGCACGATTCATACGCTTCGCGCAGCTCGGCGCTGTTGCACACGGCATTGAGGTGGCTGACGGGGCTCCAGGCAGCGCCCAGGCGGTCGTTCAGCTCGTCCATGGTCAGCACCAGCCCGGCCCAGGTCGGTGTCGAACCCTGTTTGGCGAGGATGTCGGCAATCGCGGCACGGTTATCCGCCAGGATCTGTTCGATAGCAGGTTTGACATGCTCGGCACGAATCGCCGAAAAGGGTGGCAGGTCGTACGATTGCAGAAGAGGGTTGTTCGCGCTCACGGTTTTGCACCTTGCCTTGAAGAAACACTCAGCCATCTTAATTACAATCGACGCCGACCGCAGCAACCAAACCCGCTCTACACGCCTATCACTGCCAAAGAAGGAGCCTATCGTGGCCATTCGCAAGTTTCAGGAGCACACCCCAGCCCTCGGCGAACGGGCCTTTGTCGATCATTCAGCGGTGGTTATCGGTGACGTCGAAATCGGCGCCGACAGCTCCGTCTGGCCGCTGACCGTGGTACGCGGCGACATGCACCGCATCCGCATCGGCGCCCGCACCAGCGTGCAGGACGGCAGCGTGCTGCACATCACCCACGCCGGCCCCTTCAACCCGGACGGTTTTCCACTGCTGATCGGCGATGAAGTGACCATCGGCCACAAGGCCATGCTGCACGGCTGCACAATCGGCAACCGCATTCTGGTCGGCATGGGCACCACCATCATGGATGGCGCGGTTGTCGAAGACGAGGTGATCATCGGCGCAGGCAGCCTGGTGCCGCCGGGCAAAGTGCTGGAAAGCGGCTTTTTGTACGTCGGTCGCCCGGTCAAACAGGTGCGCGCACTCACCGAAAAGGAAATCGCCTTTTTCCCGTACAGCGCGACTAATTACGTGAAGCTCAAGGATCAGCACCTGGCTGAGGGGTTTGATAAGGGTTGAGGCCCGCTATTAATACTGCGCTCTGCACTCAGTCGGCCTTCAATTCTGGCCGAAGGCCGTAGGCGCGAGCCGGGGCGACGCTTCGCTTGTTCGCGAAGACCGCGGTTCAAACGCCCTTTGTGTGGGCGCTGTACCGACCTCTTCGCGAGCAAGCTCGCTCCCACAGGAGCTTCAAGGCATCAACGCCCGCAGCGCCGCCTTGCGCGCCTCGACCGGCATCGCGCCCAACTTCTCCACAGCGTGATAAAACGCCTGCCAGTCGCCATTCACCTGCCTGAACAACGTCTCGAACGCTGGCACCCATTGATCGTAAAGACCAAAAGGCAGCAGTTTGGCGTTGTTCATCGGGCTGTTGATCCAGGCATCGAAACGCTTGTCGCCAGCCCACTGCTCATCCCGCAACGTGCGGTAATCACGACGCATCCGCTCGAATGCTTCAGCCTTGCGCGCGCGCATCACTTCGGCCGACAGGGGTTGACGATAAAGCGCCTTGAGTCGCTCCCGGGTGTCGAGCACCAACCGGGTAAACTGATCACGCCGCGCCGACTGCGAAACACTCTCCGGCGGTAATCCCCGCGCCGCACGCCATTGCCGCGTACCTTCCTGCTCGACGAAACTGGCGTAGGACTCGTTGAACTCGGTGTCGTCCTTCACATAAAAACGCTGATGCGCCAACTCATGAAAAATCAGCGTGGCCAGACGCTCGTCACCCCAGCCCATCATCGAACTGAGAATCGGATCATTGAACCAACCCAGCGTCGAATAGGCTTCCACGCCACTCAAATACACATCCTTGCCCGCCTGGCGCTGCAACGCCGCCTCACCACGCGCCCCGCCAGGGCTGTAATAACCGCGATACGCGACACACCCTGCAATCGGAAAACAATGCGTGACCGGCTCCAGCGAGAACTCATCCGTCGCGAACACATTCCACACCACATAAGGGCGGCCCAGGTCCGCATACAGGCGGTAACTCTTGTTGTCCGGCAGATGCAAATGCTCACTGGCAAACGTGCGCGCCAACTGCGACCGGGCCAGATGCTCGCGCAAACCCGCATCCCGAGTCGGGTCAGCCACGATCTTCTCTACCGGCTCGCGTGCCTGCAGCAACCGCCACTGCCCTTGAGCCAACTGGCCGTAATAGGAAACGCTGGAGCAGCCGGCAAGCAGCGTGACGGCCGTCAGCGCTAGCAGGTGTCGATGGCGTGGTAGAGGGTGTGTGGCCATAAAGGGAAGGACTTTGGTGGCTTGGGTACGGTGATGTTATGCAGGAGGGGAGTGGGGATGTGCAACTGTTACGAGGATTGAAGGGTATGGAGACTCAAACCACGGACGAGCTGGAACGTACCAAGCTGTGCGCCCGTGTAAAAAGCTATTTTCATCAGACACAAACAGAAAACCCACCGTGCAGGTGGGCTTTAGGTATTGCTATATCATCTGTCCGTGGGGGGAGGCATAAGCCAGCTAGGCCCTCGGCAAGTGGAAAGACTATAGGGAGATTTGCAGTTGTCGTCAATGTCAGCCTTAGAGGTCGCAAAGGCAATCAGATTATCCATTTCCTCTGCCCGGATTTCGACGTATGAAAACGCAGCGCGCGCTGTGGGCCGAGGTCTTGATGAGGCCCTCACCTTGTATGCCTGGAACGCCCTCGTCTCTGCAGCGTTCCTTACGCCTCTACACCTGTGCGAGGTGATTGTTCGTAACGGTGTTGCAGACGCAATCGCTTCGGTTTACGGCCCCGAGTGGCCTTGGAGTCCCGGCTTCGAGCAGAGCTTGCCCAATGTTACAGGTCCGGTTTTCAAGCCAAAACAAGAGCTTGCAAGAGCCCGACAGAAATGTGGCACAACCGGCGCCGTCATCGCGGAGTTGAAATTCGTCTTTTGGGAAAAAATGTTCACAAAACGATTTGAAGGCCGTATCTGGGCCCCTTATCTGTACCGCTTTTTTCCAAACCTCGAAAAGTGCTTCACTGTATCTGCCCACCGAGCAAAGATCGCGGCTGATCTCGAACAAATCCGATTGCTTCGAAATCGAATTGCTCATCATGAGCCAATCTTTTCACGAAACCTGAGAAGCGATTTTGCCGTTATCCAACGCTTGACCGAAACACGCTGCGCAGTTTCTGCAGACTGGATGAATGGCCAACAGCAGGTCATCTCAACGGTTGCCACTAAACCTTTTTAAACAGAGGTACACCTCGGTGCCAAACCGTCTTCTGATACTGATAACCGCATTCACTCTAGCCACCCTCGCCGGATGCGCCGGTCCCTTGCCCGCCGTCAATCCGGACATGGCGTGGGTCGACATGCGCACCATCACCGGCCAGTTGATCATGGGCGACAAGCTCGATGGCAAGAACACGTATGACGGGCGCTACTTTCAAGTCACGCCGGGCAGCCATGAGTTGCAGGTGCGTTATGACTATGAGTACCGCTCGGGCGGCATGGGGATGATCGGCGACGAGTACACCGAGATCACCTGTTACGTCAGTGTTCGTTACGACCACTTCGCTGCCGGGCAGCGCTATGTGCTGGAGGTACGCTCACTGGCGAACAGTGTCGATGCCTGGCTTTACGATGCAGAGCGCAAGGTGGTGGCCGAGGAGGAAGAAGAGGGCGGGGTGCACTGCATCTGATCAGCGTCCGTTGAGCTGATAGATGATCTTTTTCGTACCGTTGTCGCAGCTGCCGACGATCATGCTTGGATCGGTGGCTTCTTCGTTGCTCACGATTTCCAGCGTATAGGACGTGACGTTGTTGGCCTGGATCTTGGCTTCGATTTCAGCCTTGAGTTCTTCGCAGGATTTCGGTGCCGCCAGGGCACTGGTTGCCAGCAGGGTGCAGGTCGCTGCCAGAATAAAACGTTTCATGCTCGACTCCTGATCATAATCAAACCATGCGTCAACCAACGCATGACCGATGAAGCAAGCCAGCTTTATACAGCAGATACAGGAGCGCACAAGGCGCCCCTGCAAGGCTGGCTGTGAATCAGCTCAGCAATGTCGCATCCAGGGTGATCTTGGCGTTCAGTACCTTGGAAACCGGGCAGCCTTCTTTGGCCTGCTTGGTCAACTCGTCGAACTTCTCTTGGGTCGCGCCTGGCACTTTGGCCTTGAGGGTCAAATGCACAGCGCTGATCGCGAAACCGCCTTCTACCTGATCCAGCGACACCTCAGCCTGAGTATCGATGCTTTCAGCAGTCAGGCCTGCACCGCCCAGAATCATGGACAGTGCCATCGAGAAACAGCCTGCGTGGGCTGCACCGATCAGTTCTTCCGGGTTGGTGCCTTTGCCGCCTTCAAAACGTGCCTTGAAGCCGTAAGGTGCTTCGCGCAACACGCCGGTTTCCGTGGAGATGCTGCCGATACCGCTTTTCAGATCACCTTCCCAGTGGGCGGATGCTTTCTTGACGATGCTCATAGTGGCTCCTTTTGGAATGAATTTGGATCGTTGCTGTTACAGCATTCTGAGGATAGACGGCTCTGGAAAGTTCAACCGTCGGAAAGACCTACCATTTCAGTAGGTTTTTCTACACTGCCCCATTGAAAAGCCGGACTTGCGCCCGCACTGCTGTTTCATCGTGGGCAGCTCCAGCAGCCGGCCCATCACAATTCGAGGAGCTACCCCGGCCTATGAAACGTCTGGCAGATGTAAAAATTTCCACCCTTGATCTGGTGCCGGTGCGCCACGACAAAGGGCCCGCCGAATCGCTGCGCAACTCGCTGAACCTCGCCCAGCATGTCGAAAAGCTCGGTTACAACCGCTTCTGGGTGGCCGAACACCACAACATGGACGGCATCGCTAGTTCAGCGACTGCGGTGCTGCTCGCCTACCTTGCAGGCGGCACGTCGACCATTCGTGTCGGGTCGGGCGGGATCATGCTGCCCAACCACGCGCCGCTGGTGATTGCCGAGCAGTTCGGCACCCTGGCCAGCCTGTATCCCGGCCGCATCGACCTGGGGCTGGGCCGCGCACCGGGCTCTGACCAGATGACTGCGCGTGCCTTGCGCCGCGAGCGCTCCGGCAGTGCCGATGACTTTCCGGATGATGTCACCGAGCTGATGGAATATTTGGGCCCGCGCACGCCTGATCAAAAAGTGATCGCCGTACCCGGTTCAAACACCAACGTGCCGATCTGGCTGCTCGGCTCGAGCCTGTTCAGCGCCCAGCTGGCAGGCATGCGCGGCTTGCCGTATGCCTTCGCCTCGCACTTTGCGCCGCGTTACATGCACGAGGCGATTCGC
Source organism: Pseudomonas sp. PvP100 (assembly GCF_017833055.1). Classification (NCBI taxonomy): domain Bacteria; kingdom Pseudomonadati; phylum Pseudomonadota; class Gammaproteobacteria; order Pseudomonadales; family Pseudomonadaceae; genus Pseudomonas; species Pseudomonas sp. PvP100. The sequence goes on along the minus strand of NZ_JAFIBO010000001.1, from coordinate 4,603,867 downwards.
GTGTATCGCAATCACTTCCAGCCATCGGAAGTGCTCGACAATCCTTACGTAATGCTCGGCGTGCCCCTGTCGGCAGCCGACACGGACGAGCATGCCGAATACCTGGCGACCTCGGTCTATCAGCGCATTCTGGCGCTGATGCGTGGACACAGCCTGATGCAGCGTCCGCCTGTCGAATCGATGGACGGTCTGTGGCTGCCACACGAGCGTGAGGCCGTAGCAAGCTTCCTCGGGCTGGCGATGGTGGGTGGCCCGGACAAGATTCGCGCCAAGCTGGACGTACTGCTCGAGCAGACCGATGCCGATGAGTTGATCTTCACCTGCGACATGTACGAGCATGAGGATCGACTGCGGTCCTACGAGATCCTCGCGCAGGTCGCACATGGCTAAGCGCTTTTCCGAATCGGGAAAAGCAGCCACAAACGGAATCGCCCCGGACTGGATGACAGCCCGGGGCGATTCTGTTCGTGAAACCTGCAAACGGGATTAACCGGGCAACCCGGCCTGAGCCGGGCCCGGTTGGCAATCAACCGCGCTGGTAAACGATTTCCTTGGTACCACCTTCGCAGGTGCCGACGACTTGCTTGTCGGCCGCGCTGCCTTTCTCGACCACTTCCAGCGTGTAGGACGTTACGCCCTTCGCCTGGAGTCTGGCATCGAGTTCACTTTTCAACTCTTCACATGGCTTGCCTGCCGCGAGGGCAGTGCCTGCAATGCTCAGCAAGCCTACGGCCAACAAAAACTTCTTCATGGGTAATCCCTCTCGTCCGGCCAAATGAAGACGCCATCGGAACAGGCGCCCATTGAAATCCCCACGCTCACACAGCGAACGCGTGGCCACATCTGCGTGTAGCGCAAGTTATGGCAATCGGCCAGCCGAAAGGTTCAGATCACCCTCAACTGTTGGTGATGCGGAAGCCCACTTTCAATGTCACCTGGAAGTGCGCGACTTTGCCGTTTTCGATATGGCCGCGGGTTTCAGTCACTTCGAACCATTCCATCAGGTCGAGGCTTTTGCTGGCTTCGGCCAGGGCATTGTTGATGGCGTCTTCGATGGTGGTCGTGGAAGAGCCTACGATTTCAACTTTCTTGTACGTGTGATGATCCGACATGGCAGTTCTCCTGAGGTCTGAAAAAGACGCGATATAGAGCGCGCTCCCTGCTTCTGTCAGGAGAAGGCGCGCAAAAGTTCAGACCTTTGCAAAAATCCCATCGCACTTTCCAAAAAGCCCGGAGTCCGAAACAACACGCTCACTCATCATTGCAGGAGAAACACCATGGCTACTACGTCACTTCGCAAAGCCTCGTTGCAGAGTATGGAAGCTGAAATCGAGAGCCTCCTGAAGTCCCTCGAGGGCCTGAAAGCCGATGCTACCGACGAGTCGCGCAAGACTCTGAAGAATCTGAAAGCCAACGCTGAAAGCGCGCTGAGCCATTCGCGCAGCCTGCTCAGCGATGTCTACGAAGACGTCAAAGAGAAAACCCGCGAAAACGCACTGGCAACTCGTGACTACGCTCAGGAACATCCTTGGACCACCGCCGGCGTTGCGGTAGGTGCCATCGGCCTGATCGCTGCCTACATGCTGTTCAAGCGCGGTAACTGATCAGTTTCTGATCGGTTCCCCGGACCGCTTCAGCTCATTTTTCAACCACTGAGCAAGCTGCTGCGCCCGTCCATCGACGGCACGTCTGGGTACCCAAAGCGCCAGCTGCGCCGGGGTTTCACTGAATCCCCAAGGCGCAGCCAGGCGACCGGCTTTCAGGTCATCAATGACCAGAGGTTCCGGCGCAATTGCAATGCCAAGGCCCGCCACGGCCGCCTCCAGCAAATAATACAAATGCTCGAAACCCTGCCCGTAACGCAATGACTGCGGATCGATACCGTTCTGCTGCGCCCAGCTTGGCCACGCCTGCGGACGCGATGTGGTTTGCAGCAATGATTCTTCCAGCAACGCCTCGACAGGTGCATCGCACAGACGCTCGAATCGCGCGAAGCGTGGGCTCAACACCGGTCCGATCCGCTCGCTTGCCAGTTCGAATACCTGCATGTCTGCCGGCCACGGCGGCTCGGCAAAGATCAACAGGGCATCAAGCCCTGGCCGACGCGGGTCAAGATCACCTTCGCCTGCCGACAAGTGCAGACGCAGGTCCGGCAGTTCGGCGTTCAGGCGGCTCAAGCGTGGGATAAACCAGCGCGCCAGCAGGCTGCCCGAGCACCCCAGCACGAACGGCGCATCTGCGCTGCCCTTGCTCAGCTCTGCACATACACCGCGCAACCGGTCGAACGCGTCGCCGCTGACATCGCGTAGACGAATACCTGCATCTGTGAGTTTCAAGCCTCGTCCGTCCTTGCTGAACAGGCTTACACCCAGGTGCTCTTCAAGGACTTTCAATTGGCGACTGACAGCGCCATGTGTGACGTTCAACTGTTCAGCGGCCTGACTGACACTGCCAAGCCGGGCAGTGCTTTCAAAGGCGCGCAATGCATTGAGGGGAGGGAGGTCGCGGCTCATAATCTGTGAGTTTTCCTGACAGGTTACGGCGATCTTATCGGTTTTCATCCGGCCTTGCGCTGGTTAAAGTGGACCCATTGCCAATACGGCTCAACCTATTCGCCCAATACTGCAACTGGAGCACTTCATGACCCAGACCAATTTCCGCAGCGGCCCCGACGCCAACGGCCTGTTCGGCTCATTCGGCGGCCGCTACGTGGCTGAAACCCTGATGCCGCTGGTGCTCGACCTCAACCGCGAGTACGAAGCGGCCAAGGTAGACCCGGAATTCATCAAAGAAATGGCCTACTTTCAGCGCGATTACGTGGGCCGCCCGAACCCGCTGTACTTCGCTGAACGCCTGACCGAGTTCTGCGGCGGCGCGAAGATCTACTTCAAGCGCGAAGAGCTCAATCACACCGGCGCGCACAAGATCAACAACTGCATCGGCCAGGTGCTGCTGGCCAAGCGCATGGGCAAAAAACGCCTGATCGCCGAAACTGGCGCCGGCATGCACGGCGTTGCCACTGCTACGGTTGCTGCACGTTTCGGCCTGCCTTGTGTGATCTACATGGGTGCTACCGACATCGAGCGTCAGCAGGCCAACGTGTTCCGCATGAGGCTGCTGGGCGCTGAAATCGTTCCGGTCACTTCCGGCACCGGCACCCTGAAAGATGCGATGAACGAAGCGCTGCGTGACTGGGTGACCAACGTTGAAGACACCTTCTACCTGATCGGCACCGTTGCAGGACCGCACCCTTACCCGGCGATGGTCCGTGATTTCCAGGCCATCATCGGCAAGGAAACCAAAGAGCAGATGCTGGAGAAGGAAGGTCGTCTGCCGGACAGCCTGGTCGCCTGTGTCGGTGGCGGTTCCAACGCCATGGGCCTGTTCCATCCGTTCCTGGATGACGCCAGCGTGGAAATCATCGGTGTTGAAGCGGGCGGTCATGGCGTCAGCACCGACAAGCACGCGGCCAGCCTGAACGGCGGCGTACCGGGCGTGCTGCACGGCAATCGTACCTACCTGCTGCAGGATGGCGACGGTCAGATCACCGATGCGCACTCGATCTCTGCCGGTCTGGACTATCCAGGCATCGGCCCGGAACACGCATTCCTGCACGAAGTGAAGCGCGTCGAGTATGTCAGCATCACCGATGATGAAGCGCTGGACGCTTTCCATCAGTGCTGCCTGCTCGAAGGCATCATCCCGGCGCTGGAAACCGCTCACGCCCTGGCCGAGGCCATGAAGCGCGCGACCAACCTGCGCGACGACCACCTGATGGTCGTGTGCCTGTCCGGGCGCGGTGACAAAGACATGCAAACCGTCATGAACCACATGGCCGCCGCCGAACACACACAGGAGCAGCTGGTATGAGCCGTCTAGAACATCGTTTCGCCCAGCTTAAAACTGAAGGTCGTGCGGCGCTGGTCACCTTCATCACCGCCGGTGACCCTGGCTACGACACGTCGCTTAAAGTCCTGAAAGGCCTGCCTGCTGCGGGTGCTGACGTGATCGAGCTAGGCATGCCGTTCACCGATCCGATGGCCGACGGTGTGGCGATTCAGCTGGCGACCCTGCGTGCTCTGGACGCTGGCCAGACCTTGCAGAAAACTCTGCAGATGGTCAGCGAGTTCCGTGTCGACGATCAGACTACGCCGATTGTGCTGATGGGTTACTACAACCCTATCCACCGCTTTGGCGTCGAAGCCTTCGTGGCGCAGGCAAAAGAAGCAGGCGTTGACGGTCTCATCATCGTTGACCTTCCACCCGAGCACGACGCCGAGCTGGCGACACCTGCACAGGCGTCCGGCATCGACTTCATCCGTCTGACCACACCGACCACTGACGATGCGCGTCTGCCGCGTGTGCTGGAGCGCAGCTCCGGGTTCGTCTACTACGTGTCGGTTGCCGGTGTGACCGGTGCTGGCTCGGCCACCAACGAGCACGTCACTGAGGCCATCGCTCGCTTGCGCCGCCACACCGATCTGCCGATCAGCGTCGGTTTCGGTATCCGCACACCCGAGCAGGCCGCGGCGATTGCGCGTCTGGCTGACGGCGTGGTCGTGGGCTCGGCCTTCGTCGACAAGATCGCCAGCGCCGAGTCGCCGGAGCACGCAATCGACGGCGTACTGACGCTGTGCGCGGCACTGGCCGAGGGCGTACGTAGCGCTCGTCGCTGAGGGTAAAGTTTCTGATACAGAGGAATCAAAGCCTGAGCGGCGGCTCTATGTAGCAAGACATAAGGGGTTCATGACCAACGTCATGAACCCCTTTTTGCTGCATCGCGTGAAGCCGAGGAAGCACCATGAAACTGCCAAACCGTTTTATCACCGGACTGGGTATCTTGATGATCAGCGCCAGTCCGCTGCTGCAAGCTGCACCACCTGATCAGCGCGGTAATGGCCCGGACGATAACCGTGGTGCCCAACAGCCAGGACCGCCGAACGACGGCGGGCCTAACCAGCGCGGCAATGACCGTGGACCGGGCAATGACAATGGCAGGGGTCTCGACAAAGGCCCGGCCAGCCAACCAGGCAGACAGGCGCATCAGGACAACCGCGGCGGCAACCGCCCACCGCAGGATTTCGGCCCGGTACGCGAGACCTTCCAGCAACACCGCGACGTCATCGGCCGGGGCCAGCCACTGCCGCCGGGCGTACACATCGCCAAGGGCCGTCCGTTGCCACCCGGTTACGGCAAGCGCCTGGACAGCCGCTCGCTGCACTACCTGCCACAGTATGACGGCTACGAATGGCGCCGCCTGGGCACCGACGTCGTGCTGATCGCCGTGGGTTCGGGGATTGTGTACGCGATTCTGGATGGCGTGTTGAATTGATGGGGTGCTGACGTCCTTGAATGCGCGGCGACGCGCAAACGTGTGACACGGAGCGTCACGCAAGGCATTCCTCATCGTTATACACAAGTCCGCTTTTGATTCTGGCCGAAGGCCGTGGAAGCGAACCGGGCGACGCTTCGCTTGTTCGCGAAAGGGCCAGTATAATCGCCGAAAATGCATCGTCTGAAATACCGTCTTCGCGAACAAGTTCGCTCCCACGCCCTTCGGGCAGAAGCCTGAAAGCGCTGCATTCCCGGTTCTGTGTATAAAAGTGAGCACTACAGCGTGGTAGCGCCTTCAGGGTCTGCATCCGTCCCTGAAGGCGCGGCTCAGCTCAACCCTGCTTCTGGTTAACCCGCGCCAGGAACGTCATCAGCGCACCCGATACGAACGCCGGATTTTCCAGATTGGCGATATGCCCCGCCTCAGGCACCAGCACGTAAGGGCAGCCGATCAGGTTCGCCATCTCATGCGTTTCCTCAGGCGGGCGCGGAATATCTGCATCACCACACATCACCAGCGTGGTGTCGGCATTCAGCTGTTCGATCAACCCGAGCCGGTCATCACGACCGAAAATCATTCTTCCCAGCGGTACCACGGACTGACGCAACTGCTCGGCATTCATGCCAGCAAGCGCTGCACGAAACGACGTGTACACAGGCGACTGCGGATCAATCCCAGGACGGAAGAAGATCGGTACAACGATATCCAGCAGCGGCTCAGGAAAGCTCCCGACTTCTTCCAGCTTGTCGAGCAACGAGAAATAGTAGGCTTTCTTGGCCTCGGTCTCTTTGCCCAGATAGGTGTCCATCAGCACCAGCCCGGTGATGCGCTCTGGCGCGAGCAGTGCAGCGATTGCGCCCCACATACCGCCGACCGACAGCCCGACGATGCTGCAACGCTCGATATTCAAATGATCCAGCAGCGCCAGCGCATGCCGCGCCAGGTCATCGAGATTGCGAGTGCCCTCAGGAAACCCGCTGGAATCGCCATGACCCCACAGATCCGGCACGATCACCCGATACTGGCTGGCCAGGGTATCAATCTGCGCACTCCACATCGCCTTGTCCCAGAGATAGCTGTGACCGAGCAATACCACCGGGCCCGTGCCCTGGTCGGAATAGTGAAGTGTCTTACCGTCGATGAGTAGATCCGGCATTTCTGATGATCCTCTGTTCTGGTCTTTCAGCATTCGGTTCAATCGCCCATGGCAGGCAGCTCATGAGGTTGAAGCGTATGCGTGACCATTTTGTTGATGTGCGCGCGGTGATGGACCGATTGGTCACTTTTCAGCGCGGCAATATTACACCGCAATCGACGGCAATGGCCTACCCGCCAGCGAAACCCCGCTCAACGCCTGCTCGCTGGCCAGCCAGTCCACGAACTGCTGAACGATCTGCACGCGGCGTTTGCGCTGGGGCAGGACCACGTAATAGCCCTGGCCGGAAATCGCCGCGCCGGCGATAGGGCGGCAGAGCAGGCCTTGGTCGAGAAGGTCGTCGACCAGGTGACGCCAGCCGATGGCGATGCCTTGTCCGCCGATGGCCGCCTGGATCAGCAGGGTGTAGTTGTCGAAGCGCAACTGGCCGGGCGCGGGGGCCTGGGGGATGTCCAGGGCGCGGAATACACCCGCCCAGTCAAACCAGTGGTTGATGCTTTCGCCACGCAGATGCAGGAGTGGGAAGTCGCGCAGCGCGTCGTTGGGCAGCGGCGTCTGGCGACCGGCGACCAATTGCGGGCTGCACACCGGGAAGACCTCTTCGCTGAACAGCCAGTGGCTTTCGCCCTGTTTGAAGCGGCCGTCACCGAACAGCACGGCAACGTCGATATCAGCACGTAACATGCTGTGGGTACGCTCGCTGGTGACCAGGCTGACGTCCACGTCCGGGTTAACCTTGTGGAAACGGTGCAAGCGTGGCATCAGCCAGTAGGCGGCGAAGGCGAAGTCGGTCGCCACTTGAAGCACTTCGTGCTGATGGTGTTCGGTGATCGCTATCAATCCGCTGTCGATGGATTGCAGTCCGGCCTGCACATGGCTGAACAGCACTTCACCGGCGTCGGTCAATTCGATGCCACGGTAGATGCGGTCGAACAGCCGTGTAGCGAGTTGCTCTTCGAGGCGCTTGATCTGCTGGCTGACAGCGGGCTGTGTCGTGCCCAGTTCGAGGGCTGCCGCCGTGAAGCTGCGCAAGCGCGCCGCGACCTCAAAGGCACGCAGCAGGTCGAGTGACACATCGCCGAAAGATTCAAACATTAGCTGAGCTTATCCTAGGCATTGCTGTGTATGGGCTTTACCCTGAAACGTATGGACTCCATTCTCATACCCGGCACTTTCGCATAACTTTTCACAATGGGACGCAGCGATTACATGAAGCGCAAAAATATTCTGTTCATCATGGCCGATCAAATGGCCGCGCCAATGTTGCCGTTTTACGCCCGGTCCCCGATTCTGATGCCGAACCTGAGCCGCATGGCTGCCAACGGCGTAGTGTTCGACTCGGCGTATTGCAACAGCCCGCTATGCGCACCGTCGCGCTTTACCCTGGTCAGCGGCCAGTTGCCGAGCAGGATCGGTGCGTACGACAACGCGGCCGACTTCCCGGCCGATATTCCGACTTATGCCCACTACCTGCGTGCGCTGGGTTACAAGACCGCCCTGGCAGGCAAGATGCATTTCTGCGGACCGGATCAACTGCACGGCTACGAAGAACGCCTGACCAGTGACATCTACCCGGCCGATTACGGCTGGTCGGTTAACTGGGACGAGCCGGACGTGCGGCCAAGCTGGTATCACAACATGTCTTCTGTGTTGCAGGCCGGTCCGTGCATTCGCACCAACCAGCTGGACTTCGATGAAGAGGTGCTGTTCAAGTCCCAGCAATACCTTTATGACCATGTGCGCCAGGACGGGGATGCGCCGTTCTGCCTGACCGTTTCCATGACTCACCCTCATGACCCGTACACCATCCCTCTGCCGTTCTGGGACCTGTACGCCGACGACGAAATACCGATGCCCACGCCGCACGCCAATCAGGCCGCGCTGGACCCGCATTCGCAACGGCTGCTCAAGGTCTATGACCTGTGGGACAAGCCCATGCCGACCGACAAGATTCGTGATGCTCGCCGCGCCTACTTCGGTGCGTGCAGCTACATTGACCTCAACGTCGGCAAGCTGATGCAGACGCTCGATGAAGTCGGGTTGGCGGAAGACACCATCGTGGTGTTCTCCGGCGATCACGGCGACATGCTGGGCGAAAAGGGTCTCTGGTACAAAATGCACTGGTTCGAAATGGCCGCGCGCGTACCGCTGGTGGTGTACGCGCCGGGCCAGTTCAAACCGGGAAGGGTCAGTGCGTCGGTGTCGACTGCCGACTTGCTGCCGACCTTCGTGGAAATGGCCAAAGGCAAACTGGACGCCGGTTTGCCATTGGACGGACGCTCGCTGATGCCGCATTTGAAACGCAAGGGCGGACACGATGAGGTCTTCGGCGAGTACATGGCCGAAGGCACCACCAGCCCGCTGATGATGATCCGTCGTGGCGCGTACAAATTCATCTATTCGGAACAGGACCCGTGCCTGCTGTTCGATGTGAAGAAGGACCCGAAAGAGCAGAAGGACCTGAGCCAGTCACCCGCCCATGAAAAGCTGTTCACTGACTTCCTGGCCGAAGCTCGGGCCAAGTGGGACATACCGGCGATACACCAACAGGTGCTCGCCAGCCAGCGCAGAAGGCGCTTCGTCGCCAAATCGCTGGCAACCGGCAAGCTGAAGAGTTGGGATCACCAGCCACTGGTCGACGCCAGTCAGCAGTACATGCGCAACCACATTGATCTGGACGATCTGGAGCGCAAGGCACGTTTTCCGCAACCTTGACCCTGCCCACACCAAAAAAACCAAAGGGGTACATCAATGAAGAAGTTATCCACAGCCGTTGCGGTCGCGGTCATGACCCTCGGCAGCCTTGCAGCGCAGGCAGAGGACGCCAGTTGCAGTACCGTGAAGATGGCCGATCCCGGCTGGAGTGACATTGCGGCCACCAACGCGATTACCAGCGTGGTACTCGAGGGCCTGGGCTACACGCCCAAGGTCGATACCCTGGCCGTGCCGATTGCCTATGGCGGTTTGAAAGACGGCAAGCTCGATGTGTTTCTGGGTAACTGGATGCCGGCGCAGCAGGGCTTTTACGACAAGTTCGTGGCCACCGGTGATGTGACGCAACTGGCGAAAAACCTTGAGGGCACCGAATTCACCCTGGCCGTGCCGGATTACGTCTGGGATGCCGGTGTGCATAACTTTGCCGACCTGAACAAGTTCGCTGACAAGTTCGACAAGAAGATCTACGGCATCGGTTCCGGCGCACCTGCCAACCTGTCGTTGCAGGAGATCATCAAGAAGAACGAATTCGATCTGGGCAAATGGAAGCTGGTGGAATCCAGCGAGACCGCGATGCTGGCCGAGGTCAATCGCAACGTGAAGAAAAAGGCCTTTGTGGTGTTCCTCGGCTGGACGCCGCACCCGATGAACGTGCAGATCAAGGGCATGCACTACCTCAAGGGCGGCGAGAAATATTTCGGCGACACCGGCTCGGTCTTCACCCTGACCCGCAAGGGTTATGCTCAAGCCTGCCCGAACGTCGGCAAGCTGCTGACCAATCTGAGCTTCACCCTGGACATGGAAAACAGCATCATGGCCGAGGTGGTCAACAAGAAGGTCAGCAATAGCGCAGCCGCCAAAGCCTGGATCAAGGCCAACCCGGCGGTGCTGGAAAAGTGGCTGGAGGGCGTACAGACCGCTGATGGCAAGGACGGTCTGGCGACGGTGAAGGCGAAGTTGTAGGCCTCGACACTAAGTAGTGACCCGGCGTCAGGAGTTTCCACTGCGCCAGCTTTTCAGCAATATTAGCGCTCCGAAGCGTCATTCTGGAATAGCAATAAGGAACCAACGAAAGGGGACAAACCACTAGACTGCCGTGAGGCCTGTCCGCTAACTCTGGAGAACAGTATGAAAAAGTCACTTATACCCCTCTCGCAGGCCCTGATTCTGAGCGCATCCTTTGCCTCTGCGGGTAGCTGGCCACCAGAAACCAGCGCCAAAGTGCCTGGAAACGCTCTGGAATATCCGACCAAGCTGGAGGCCGTCAATGTCTCTATGGAAGAGATGCTCAATGCAGGAGCAACGGTCGTTTCTTCGTACGTGGCAGACATTGGTCCGGTAGTGACCCTCAAGAACAAGAAACACTATGTTATCTGCATGCTCAGAGGCGCTGGAACCGGGTCAGACACAAACGTCGCCACCTCGAAATGCTACGCCATGAACTAGCGTTCGCTCACGGCTCCGGGCAGAAACGGTCTGACGTAGTGATGCAGTGACCCATCCAACATGAGGGACCGATGCGCTGGCTCAATCGCCATAAATTTCTACCCTTTCTCGCTTGGCTGCCGCAGCAGAATCGCGTCAGCGTCGGGCGTGATGCGCTGGTGGGCCTGAGTGGCGCCATTCTGGCGCTGCCGCAATCTATCGCTTACGCACTGATCGCCGGGCTGCCGCCTGAGTACGGTCTCTACGCTGCGATTGTTCCAGTCCTCGTGGCCTGTCTGTGGGGATCGTCCTGGCATCTGATCTGTGGGCCGACTGCGGCTATATCCATCGTGCTGTATGCCAGTGTCAGCCCGCTCGCCGTGCCGGCCAGTCAGGACTACATCATGTTGATCCTGCTGCTGACCTTCATCGCCGGTGTGTTTCAGCTGTTGCTGGGGATGATGCGCTTCGGTGCGCTGGTGAATTTCGTTTCGCATTCGGTGGTGCTGGGTTTCACGCTGGGCGCTGCGGTGGTGATTGCGCTCGGGCAGATGCCCAATCTGTTGGGCATCGATCTGCCGAGTCAGACCACCGCCCTCAAAAGCCTGACCGCCGTGCTCGAGCATTGGCGTGAAGTGGATCTGTCTTCGCTGATGCTCGGTCTGTTGACCCTGGCATTGGGCATCGGACTCAAGCTTCTGGTGCCTCGCTGGCCGACGCTATTGATCGCACTGGTATCGAGCAGCCTGCTGGTGTGGCTGTGGCCAGCGATGTTCGGCCATGTCCGTGTGGTCAGCGCCTTCGTCGGCCATCTGCCGCCCTTCAGCCCGTTGCCGCTGGACCTCGAACTGATCCTCAAGCTGCTGCCGACCGCCGTGGCGGTGGGCATGCTCGGGCTGGTCAACAGCCTGTCGATTGCCCGCTCGCTGTCGGCTCGTTCGCAGCAGATGCTCAATGCCAATCAGGAGGTGCGTGCCCAGGGGCTGTCGAACATGGTCGGCTCGCTGTTCTCCGGCTACCTGTCAGCCGGGTCTTTTACCCGTGCGGCATTGAGTTACGAGGCAGGTGCGCGCTCGCCGTTGGCGGGAGTGTTTTCTGCGTTGTGGGTGGCGTTGTTCGCGGTCGCCGGCGCCTCGTTGATATCGCACATTCCGATCCCGGCCATGGCCGCCTCAATTCTGCTGATCTGTTGGGGGCTGGTGGATCGTCGAGGCATTCGTGCGCTGTTCCGCGTCAGCCGCGCCGAGTTTTTCGTGATGGCGCTGACCTGTCTGGCCACCTTGTTGCTGGAGCTGCAAACCGCGATCTACGCCGGTGTACTGGCCTCGCTGTTCTTCTACCTCAAGCGCACCTCGCAACCGCGCGTCCAGCAATGGCGCGAGGGCGACGAGGAGGTCCTGCGGGTCGGCGGATCGATCTTCTTCGGCGCCAGTCACTACCTGCAAACCCGCCTGCAACGTACCGAAGGTGTGCGAGTGGTGATCGATGCGCAGCAGATCAACTTCATCGATTACTCAGGCGTGGAGATGCTTCATCAGGAAGCCAGACGACTGGGCCGGCAGGGCAGAGTGCTGGTTCTGCGCAATGCCAGACCGCAGGTGATCGAGGAATTGCACAAGCTGGAAGGGCCGGAGAACTGCCCGATTCTGTTTGAGGATTGAGCTGTAACTCATCGTCGCGATGCTCTGCGTTCTACAAAGGTCCCGATAAGCCCATAGATTTGGCTTCTGCCCGGAGGGCGTGGGAGCGAACTTGTTCGCGAAAGGGCAGGTATAATCGCCGAAAATACATCATCTGAAATACCGCCTTCGCGAACAAGCGAAGCGTCGCCCGGTTCGCTTCCACGGCCTTCGGCCAAAATCAAAAGCGGACTTGTGTATAACTCGGAGCATTGGCACGATAGTCCGCAGATAGCCGATCAACCCGCAGCCAGCAATCTGCGCAACTCCGCCAATACAGGCGCTGAATCCGGGCGCACACCGCGCCACAGCAGGAAGGCTTCCGCGGCCTGCTCGACCAGCATCCCCAGGCCATCAACCGACTGCGCCGCACCCTGTTCTGTGGCCCAGCGGCAGAAGGCGGTGGGCGCTTTGCTGTACATCATGTCGTAGCAAAAGGTCGCACCAGGCTGGATCAGGCTCGGGGAGATGGGTGGCAGCTCTCCGGCCAAGCTGGCCGAGGTGGCATTGATGATCACGTCCACTGACTCTTCAAGCCAGTCGAAGCTGCTGGCGAATACCGGCCCGAGGTCGGCGAACTCCTGCGCCAGTCGCTCGGCTTTCTCGACCGTACGATTGGCGATCACCAACGCAGCGGGCTGTTGCGCAAGCAACGGCTCCAGCGCGCCACGCACCGCACCGCCCGCGCCCAGCAACAACACGCGCTGACCGCGCAAGCTGCGTGCGCAATTGACCGTCAGGTCGCGCACCAGCCCCGCACCGTCAGTGTTATCACCCAGCAGAGTACCGTCGACGAGCTTGCTCAGGGTGTTGACTGCCCCGGCGCGCTGCGCACGTTGGGTGAGGCTGTCGGCCAGGCGCCAGGCTTCTTCCTTGAACGGTACGGTGACGTTGGCACCACGCCCTGTCTGGAAAAACGCCTGGGCGAACGCGGTGAAATCGTCCAGCGGGGCCAGCGAGGTTTGGTAATCCAGCGTCTGCCCGGTTTGCTCGGCAAACAGGCGATGAATCAACGGCGACTTGCTGTGACCAATAGGGTTACCGAAGACGACATACTGGTCCATCAGTTATCCGCCAGCCAGTCGCGATCGGTCAGAAAGTAATCAGTCAGACGCGCCTCTTCGCTGCCCGGCGCGGCCTTCCAGTCGTAACCCCAGCGCACTTGCGGCGGCAGCGACATGAGGATCGATTCGGTACGCCCACCCGATTGCAGACCGAACAACGTGCCGCGGTCATACACCAGGTTGAACTCGACGTAGCGACCGCGACGGAATTCCTGAAACTCACGCTGCTGCACGGTGTACGCCGCCGCCTTGCGGCGCCGCACGATCGGCAGATAGGCATTGATGAACGCATCACCGATGGCACGGATGAACGCGAAGCTGGTGTCGAAATCCCACTGGTTCACGTCATCGAAAAACAGACCACCGATGCCGCGCGGTTCATCGCGATGCTTGAGGTGGAAGTAACTGTCGCACCAGGCCTTGTAGCGCGGGTAGACATCGTCACCGAAGGGCGCACAGGCGCGCTCGGCAACCCGGTGCCAGTGCACGCAGTCTTCCTCGACGCCGTAATAGGGCGTCAGGTCGAAACCGCCACCGAACCACCAGACGGCCTCTTCACCTTCTTTATCGGCAATGAAGAAGCGCACGTTGGCGTGGGACGTCGGCACGTGCGGGTTATGCGGATGGATCACCAGCGAAACGCCCAGCGCCTCGAAACCACGCCCGGCCAGTTCAGGCCGATGAGCGCTGGCAGACGGCGGCAGATTGCTGCCGAAAACATGGGAAAAGTTAACACCGCCTTTCTCGATGACCGTGCCATTCTCGATCACCCGCGTGCGACCACCGCCGCCCGCCGGACGCGTCCAGGCATCTTCCATGAAGTGTGCGCTGCCATCTTCCTGTTCAAGCGCAGTGCAGATACGGTCTTGCAGGTCGAGCAGGTAGGCTTTTACGGCCTCGGTACGGGTACTCATGAGGATCCCTTACGGCTGACGTCAAACGGCTGAGCCCCCGCAGCAAAAGAGGCGCAGGCAAATTGGCGCGTAGCATACCATCGGCGACGCGGGCTGGCAGTTGACGAAGGTCCGGGGAAGGAGTCCGATGGGGGCTTTCGCAGCTTGTTTTAACCATCAAGGAGAGAGCACATGGCAAAGCGTATCCAGTTCAGCGCTGTCGGAGGACCCGAGGTTCTTGAATATGTCGATTTCGAGCCGGAGGCTCCGGGGCCGCAGGCGGTGGTTGTGCGTAACAAGGCCATCGGCCTGAATTTCATCGATACCTATTACCGCAGCGGGCTGTATCCGACGCCGCTGCCTTCCGGCCTCGGTGCCGAAGGGGCGGGGGTGGTCGAGGCGGTGGGGGCCGAGGTGACGCGCTTCAAGGTTGGTGATCGTGTCGCCTACGGCACCGGGCCGCTGGGGGCGTACAGCGAAGTGCACGTGCTGCCTGAAGCGAATCTGGTGAAGCTGGCTGACTCGATCAGTTTCGAGCAGGCCGCAGCCCTGATGCTCAAGGGCCTGACGGTGCAGTATCTGCTGCGTCAGACGTATCAGGTGAAGCCGGGCGAGATCATTCTGTTTCATGCCGCTGCGGGCGGCGTGGGCTCGCTGGCCTGCCAATGGGTCAAGGCGCTGGGCGCCAAAATGATCGGCACGGTCAGTTCGCCGGAGAAGGCCGCGCACGCCAAGGCGCTGGGTGCCTGGGAAACCATCGATTACAGTCACGAAGACGTCGCCAGGCGCGTGCTGGAACTGACCGACGGCAAGAAATGCCCGGTGGTCTACGACGGGGTGGGCCAAGACACCTGGCTGACGTCACTCGACTGCGTGGCGCCACGCGGGCTGGTAGTGAGCTTCGGCAATGCGTCCGGGCCGGTCTCGGGCGTGAATCTCGGGATTCTGGCGCAAAAGGGTTCGGTGTATGTCACCCGCCCGACGCTGGGCTCTTACGCCAACAATGCGCAGAACCTGCAGGCAATGGCTGACGAGCTGTTCGACATGCTCGCCAGCGGCAAGCTCAAGGTCGATGGCATTCAGCAGTACGCCCTGAAAGACGCCGCCAAGGCGCAGACCGAGCTGTCGGCCCGGCGTACCACTGGCTCGACCATTCTGATCCCTTGATCGTCTACCACTGAACCCGCGCTGTGTGCGTCAGCGTCAGCCGGCGCGCACGATCTGCGCGGTCGCGATATCGCGTATCACGCTGGGGTTCCGACGGCCGCCCAGGCTGCCGCCGAGAACCCCGTCGATCTGCCCGCGGAAATACTGCTCGACGCGCAATCTCGAACGCGCAGCCGGGCGACCCGCCGGGTTGGCGGAGGTGGAGATCAACGGACCGACCAGTGCGCACAGTTCACGCACAGTCGGGTGATCGGTAACACGCAGCGCCACGGTTTCGTGAATACCGGTGATCCATTCGGGCAGCAGGTTCTGATGCGGTACCAGCCAGGTGTTGGGCCCAGGCCAGGTGCTGGCCATGCGGTCAAGCCACAGCTCAGGGAAGTCTTCGAACAGGAAGTCGAACTGGCGAATGTTGTCGGCAATCAGGATCAGGCCTTTTTCCACCGGCCGTGACTTGATCGCCAGCAGACGATAGACCGCTTCTTCATCCCACGGATCGCACCCCAGCCCCCAGACTGCCTCGGTCGGGTAGGCAATCACCGCACCGGCTCGAATATCCTGAGCGGCTTGTTGCACTCGCCAACTGCTGACCATTGTTTGTCTCTCCACTGAATCCTGGGGGCAGTTTAACCTCAGGGCGCTCTGGCGAACCATCGTCCTGCTTCACAGCTTATGCGTCCATCCAGTTCCAGCTCGGTCAGGCCCGCCAATACCTTGGGCAACGGCCAGCCGCATGACACCGACAGCCCCTCGCTGGTGTGCGGTGCGGCGTGCAGCAGCGCCAACAGCGGATGATCGCAAGGGCCAGGCTTCGCCGGCGTGACGGGATCGACGCTGGGCGCAACACGTTTCCAGTGCTGCAGGCCTTCAAGAATGTGCTCGACGGTCTCGACCAGTGTCGCACCGTCACGTATCAACTGATGACAGCCCCTGGCGCCAGGGTGATGAATCGAGCCGGGTATCGCATACACCTCCCGTCCATGCTCGGCGGCCAGCCGCGCGGTAATCAACGAACCGCTGGCGACACTGGCCTCGACCACCAGTATGCCAAGCGACAGGCCGCTGATGATTCGGTTACGTCGCGGGAAGTTGCTGGCCTGCGGTTCGGCGTCCAGCGGGAACTCGGAAATCACCGCGCCGCCCTGGGCCGCCATCTGCGCGGCGAGCGCGCGATGCTGCTGTGGATAAAGTTTTTCGAGCCCGGTGCCGAGCACGCCGATTGTAAGCCCCCCGACATCCAATGCGCCCTGATGCGCGGCGCCGTCGATACCCCGCGCCAAGCCACTAGTGATCACAAAACCGGCAGCCGCCAGGCTGCGCGCAAAAGCGCTGGCGGTGTCCAGCCCGGGCCGGGAGGCGCGACGACTGCCGACCATACCCAACTGCGGACGCTCAAGAATCGAAGGGTCGCCGGCGATAAAGATCAGCGGCGGTGGATCAGCGATCTGCGCCAGCAGTGCGGGGTAGCCAGGGTCGTCCCACATCAGCAAATGCTGGGCCGGACGCTCCAGCCAGGCCAGTGTGGCACTGGCACCATCACGCACTAAAGGATCACGACGCGCCTCGGCACAGGCACCAGGAATGCCCAGCGCACGCCATGCGCTGGCCGGCGCACTGAGCGCCGACGAGGCCGAACCGAAGGCTTCGATCAGTCTGGAAAAGCGTTTCGGCCCTATCTCGGGCAAGCGGTGGATGCGCAAACGCGCTTCCAGCTCTGCGGGCGAAGATGAGGTATTTTCGAACAATGGCATGAGATCGTCCCTGATCCATCGTGCATCCCGAATGATGCACAAACCTGTGGATAACTCTGTTGACAACAATTTGATAAGTGTCTGGTTCGTCACACAAATCCGTGTCAGATCTGAAACATGCGTCTACGGGTTGCGAACCTTGTCCATGATGGCCAAAGATCGGTTGGCTTGCAGGACCAAGGCGTAACTAAGCTTGTCGTAAGTACGGAAAACCATCAGCAGGCCGGCCCGTTCGTCGGGGATTTTTACCAGCTCTCCGGTGATTCGGTCGCGCACAGTCTCGCTGGTCTTGTAGATCGCCAGCACGTTGCCCTCGGTCAGGCCGTCGCGTTTGCCCTTGTCGAGCGTGACCACATCCAGCACGCTGACCTGGGTGACGCCGCGTGGCACATCCAGAATCAAACCGTCTATCGGCGCCTGCGGAGCGCTGGGCAGGAACGTCGAGCTGATGGCGCGCTCTTCGCTGCTTAACAAGCGGTCGCCCAGACGCACTTCCTGCGTGGAGCGCTGCAGAATCAGGGTCGAGACGTCACCCTCGGTGGCGACCACCTCGGCGCTGCCGACGTCATCGGCGTTGATGCCCAGCACTTCCTGGGTCTTGGGATCGATGTAGGTCTTGCCCTGACGGAAGATGCCATAGACGCTGTGCGACGGGTCAAGCGCGCCTCGTGCGTAGGCACGATCACCGTTGCCACTGAGCACGCGCTCGGCATTGCCGGCGACGATGTAGGGGGCTTTTTCGAACTGCTCGGCGTTGTCGACAATCCGATTGCTGATCAGGAATGAGTTGATCGCACCCAGCGGAATGCTCGGAATGGCCTCGACCATCGGCGTACTGCGCACACGCGGTGACAATTTGATGGTGCCACGCGATTCGCCGCGATTGAGCGTCACACGCGGCTGACCATCGACCCAGATCAGCGCGAGCGTGTCACCGGGGTAGATCAGGTCGGGGTCGTGGACTTGCGGATTGGCCCGCCAGATCTCGCGCCATTTCCACGGTTCACGCAAGAATTTTCCGGAAATGTCCCAGAGTGTGTCCCCGGCGACAACGGTGTAGCTCTGCGGATAGCCTTCCCTGAGTTGCACTTGCGCCTGCGCAAGACCGCTGGCGGTCAGCAGCAGCAGGGCGAGTAGTGATTTCCTCATGCGGTGAATCCCTTTATCATGTTGCCTCACGCGAACCCTAGAGTCCTGTCCTGGGCTGCCTGCCTTGAACTCCCGGGCCCGGCACCCAACATTGACTTTACCTTAACAGTGCAGCTCTTACGTATATGGCCATTCTAAACATCCTCGAATTTCCCGATTCGCGCCTGCGCACCATCGCCAAACCTGTGGCGATGGTAGACGAAGGCATTCGCCAGTTGGTCGACGACATGTTTGAAACCATGTACGAAGCGCCAGGTATCGGCCTGGCCGCGACTCAGGTCAACGTCCACAAGCGCGTAGTCGTCATGGACCTGAGCGAAGACCGCAGCGAACCGATGGTCCTCATCAATCCTGAAATCGAAAAACTGACCGATGAAATGGATCAGTATCAGGAAGGCTGCCTGTCGGTTCCCGGTTTCTACGAGAACGTCGACCGCCCGCAAAAGGTCCGCGTCAAGGCACTGGACCGTGACGGCAAGCCTTACGAACTGGTCGCCGAGGGCCTGCTCGCCATCTGTATCCAGCATGAATGCGATCACCTGAACGGCAAGCTGTTCGTCGATTACCTTTCCAACCTCAAGCGTGACCGGATCAAGAAGAAGCTCGAAAAGCAGCACAAGCTCAACGCCTGATCCGTCGTTACCCCAAAAGGCCTGAACAGGCCTTTTTTTATAATGAGAACTCCATGACTGAGCCACTGCGCATCGTCTTCGCCGGCACCCCGGAATTCGCCGCCGAACACCTCAAGGCCCTGCTCGACAGCCCTCACCAGATCGTCGCCGTGTACACCCAGCCCGATCGCCCGGCCGGTCGTGGACAAAAGCTGATGCCCAGCACGGTCAAGCAACTGGCGCTGCAACACGACGTACCGGTCATGCAGCCGCCCACACTGCGCGATCCTGCTGCGCAGGCTGAACTGGCAGCGCTGCAACCGGATTTGATGGTGGTCGTCGCCTACGGCCTGATCCTGCCGCAAGTGGTGCTGGATATTCCGCGCCTGGGTTGCATCAACAGCCATGCGTCGCTGCTGCCGCGCTGGCGCGGTGCGGCGCCGATTCAGCGTGCGGTGCAGGCCGGTGATGCAGAGAGCGGCGTGACCGTGATGCGCATGGAAGCGGGCCTGGACACCGGGCCGATGCTGCTCAAGGCCGTCACCCCGATTACCGCGCAGGACACGGGCGGCACGCTGCATGATCGCCTGGCCGAACTCGGTCCGCCTGCTGTGTTGCAGGCCATTGCCGGTCTGACGGACGGTTCGCTGGTCGGCGAGGTTCAGGATGACAGCCTGGCCAACTACGCCCACAAACTGAACAAGGACGAAGCGCGTCTGGACTGGACACGTCCGGCTGATGAGCTCGAGCGTCTGGTCCGCGCCTTCAACCCCTGGCCGATCTGCCACAGCACGCTGAACGAAGAAACCCTGAAAGTCCTGGCCGCCGATCTGGCCGAAGGGCAGGGCGCGCCGGGGACGATTCTCGGCGCCAGCAAGGATGGACTTATCGTCGCCTGCGGGCAGAACGCGCTGCGCCTGACCCGACTGCAATTGCCGGGCGGCAAGCCGCTGAACTTCACGGATCTGTTCAACAGCCGCCGCGAGAAATTTGCCATCGGCACGGTGCTGAGCCAATGAACCCGCGTCTGGCCGCCGCCAAGGCACTGGCTGCCGTGCTCAGCGGCAAGGCCTCGCTGAACAGCTCGCTGCCCACTCAACTGGACAAGGTCGAGGTACGTGATCGTGGCCTGACTCAGGACCTCGCATTCGGCACCGCGCGCTGGCAGCCGCGCCTGTCGGCACTGGCGGCCAAGCTGCTGCAAAAGCCCTTCAAAGCCGCCGACGCCGACGTTGAAGCCTTGTTGCTGGTCGGCCTTTATCAGCTGTTCTACAGCCGCATTCCGGCCCACGCCGCCATCGGCGAAACCGTGGGTTGCGCCGACAAGTTGAAAAAGCCCTGGGCCAAAGGCTTGCTTAACGCCGTGCTGCGCAATGCGCAACGTGATGGCGAGGCGCTGCTGATCGAACTGGAACACGACCCGGTGGTGCGTACGGCCCACCCGCGCTGGCTGCAGAAAGCCCTGAAAGCCGCTTGGCCGGAACAGTGGGAAGCCATCTGCGCGGCCAACAATGCGCACCCGCCGATGATCTTGCGCGTCAACCGACGCCACAACCGTCGCGATCAATACCTCGAACTGCTCAACACTACCGGCCTGCAAGCCAGCGCGTGCACGTTCAGTCAAGACGGCATCGTCCTCGCCGAGCCGTGCGATGTGCGCTCGCTGCCCGGTTTTGCCGAAGGCTGGATCAGCGTGCAGGACGAAGCAGCGCAACTGGCCGCAGACCTGCTGGAGCTCGCCCCCGGGCAACGAGTACTCGATGCCTGCTGCGCACCGGGCGGCAAGACCTGCCATTTGCTGGAAGTGCAGCCGCAACTGAGCGGCGTGGTGGCGGTGGATCTGGAAGCCAAGCGTCTGGTGCGCGTGCGTGAAAACCTCGATCGCCTGGGTCTGGATGCCGAGCTGATTGCAGCCGATGCGCGCGAGGCAGCGCAGTGGTGGGACGGCAAACCGTTCCAGCGCATCCTGCTCGACGCACCGTGCTCGGCGACCGGCGTGATTCGTCGGCACCCAGACATCAAACTGACTCGCCAGGCAGACGACATCGCCGCGCTGGCGACGTTGCAGGGCGAGCTGCTCGACGCGTTGTGGCCTACGCTGCAGGTAGGCGGCATGCTGGTGTACGCGACCTGCTCGACACTGCCGACCGAAAACACCGACGTCATCGAGGCGTTTCTGGCGCGCACCTCCGGGGCCAGAGAGCTGGACATCGCCGGGCAGGCCGGACAGCCGCCCGCGGGTATCAAGCAAGCCCATGGTCGCCAGCTGCTGGCCCAGCAAGGCGGCCACGACGGTTTCTACTACGCCAAACTGATCAAGATCGCGGCGGCGCGGGAGTAAGCGCGTGAAAATCATCATTCTGGGTGCAGGTCAGGTAGGCGGTACGCTGGCCGAGCATCTGGCGGGCGAAGCCAACGACATCACCGTGGTCGACACTGACGGCGACCGGTTGCGCGATCTGGGCGACCGCCTGGACATCCGCACCGTGCAGGGCAAGGGCTCCTACCCGGCGGTATTGCGTCAGGCCGGCGCAGACGACGCCGACATGCTGGTCGCGGTGACCAGCAGCGACGAAGCCAACATGATCGCCTGTCAGGTGGCCCACACGCTGTTCCACACGCCGACCAAGATCGCACGCATCCGTGAGGCGGCGTACCTGACACGCGCAGGCCTGTTCGATAAAAACGCGATCCCGGTCGACGTGCTGATCAGTCCGGAGCAGGTCGTCACCAACTACATCAAGCGTCTGATCGAATACCCCGGTGCGCTGCAAGTGATCGACTTCGCCGAAGGCAAAGCGCAGCTGGTCGCGCTCAAAGCCTACTACGGCGGCGCGTTGGTCGGACAGCCGCTGCGCCAGCTACGGGCGCACATGCCGAATGTCGACACACGCATCGCGGCAATCTATCGCCGCGATCGGGCGATACTGCCGCATGGCGACACGGTCATCGAGGCCGACGACGAGGTGTTCTTCATCGCCGCCAAGGCTGACATTCGCGCCGTGATGGGCGAGCTGCGGCGCCTGGACGAGAACTACAAACGTATTGTCATCGCCGGTGGCGGCAACATCGGCGAGCGTCTGGCTGAAGCCATCGAAAGCCGCTATCAGGTGAAGATCATCGAAGTGAGCCCGGCGCGCTGCCGCTATCTGTCGGAGCACCTGGACAGTACAGTGGTTCTGCAGGGCAGCTCATCGGACCGCGATCTTCTGCTGGAAGAAAACATCAGCAACACAGACCTGTTCCTGGCGCTGACCAACGACGATGAAGCCAACATCATGTCGTCGCTGCTGGCCAAGCGTCTGGGCGCACGCAAGGTAATGACGCTGATCAATAACCCGGCTTACGTCGACCTGGTGCAAGGCGGCGAAATCGACGTTGCGGTCAGCCCGCAACTGGCAACCATCGGCACGCTGCTGGCCCACGTGCGCCGCGGTGATATCGTCAGCGTGCATTCGCTGCGACGCGGTGCAGCCGAAGCCATCGAGATCGTCGCTCACGGCGACTCGAAATGCAGCAAGGTCGTCGGCCGCGCCATCAAAGACATCAACCTGCCGACCGGTACGGCAATCGGTGCAGTCATCCGCGACGAACAGGTGCTTATCGCTCATGACATCACCGTGATCGAATCCGGTGACCATGTGATCATGTTCCTTGTGGACAAGAAGTGCATCCGCGAGGTCGAGCGGCTGTTTCAGGTCGGCCTGAGCTTTTTCTGAACCGCTCCTGAACAGGGTATGACCCTGACTGAACCTCTTGCCGACGCGCCCTGTCGGCAACGCTCGTCGACTCGGGCGAATTCTCTCTGAGCCCGTGTATCTCAGACACACGAGCATCATGCCTTCACGGGCTTTATGAGAGAGAACACACCCCATGTCCGAATCGGAAAATTCCCAGGCCCCGCTTCAGGGATCACAGACCGACGGCACACCGGCGGGTGGCTGGCCCGCGCTCAGTGCGGTCAACAAGCACCTGCTGCACCAGCATGTGCTGATCAAGGGCAACCGCACGCTGATGTCCATGAACAAGCCTGGCGGCTTCGACTGCCCCAGTTGCTCCTGGCCGGACCCAAAGAAGCCGCATACCTTTGAATACTGCGAGAACGGTGCCAAGGCACTGGCCTGGGAATCGACCAAGAAACGTGTGACGCCCGAGTTCTTCGCCCGGCACACGGTCAGCGAACTGGCGACCTGGAGCGATCATGACCTGGAAGCAGAAGGCCGTATTACCGAGCCGATGCGCTACGACGCCGCCACTGACAAATACCTGCCGGTCACCTGGGACGAGGCATTCGCCGAGATCGGCGAAGAGCTACGCGGCCTGAGCGACCCGTGGAAGCTGGAGCTGTACACCTCCGGGCGCACGTCGAACGAAGCCGCCTTTCTGTATCAGTTGTTCGGTCGCCTGTACGGCATGGCCAACTTCCCCGACTGCTCGAACATGTGCCATGAGACCACTACAGCGGCGCTGCCCGAGTCGATCGGGGTCGGCAAAGGCACCACGACGCTGGAAGATTTCGAGAACGCCGACGCGATTTTCATCATCGGCCAGAACCCCGGGACCAACAGCCCGCGCATGATGTCCGAGCTGCACGCCGCCGCGCGCCGGGGCGCGAGCATCATCTCCTTCAACCCGCTGCGGGAAAGGGCGCTGGTACGTTTTGCGGCGCCGCAGGACCCGCGCGACATGCTCAGTCTGCATGGGGTGGAAATCAGCTCGCAGTACCATCAGGTCAGGATCGGCGGCGACATGATCGCCCTGCAAGGCGTTTGCAAGGCCGTGATCGAAGCCGATGACGTGGCGCAGCGTGAAAACCTGCCGCGTGTCCTCGATGTGGCGTTCATTGAAGAACATACCCATGGCTTTGAGCAGTACGCCGATTATTGCCGACAGTTGCCCTGGGACATCATCGAGCGCCATTCGGGTCTGACGCGTCAGGCCATCGAAGAGGTGGCGACGGTCTATAAGCGCTCGAAGGGGGTCATCTGCTGCTGGGGGATGGGCGTCACTCAGCACAAGCGTGGCGGTGATGCCATGCAGCAGATCATCAACCTGCTGCTGTTGCGCGGCAACATCGGCAAGCTCGGTGCGGGCGCTTGCCCGGTACGTGGACACTCCAACGTACAGGGCGACAGAACGATGGGCATCTATGAAAAGGCCGGCGAACCGTTTCTGGCCAGCATGAGCAAGGTGTTCGGTTTCGAAGCATCCAGAAAAAAAGGCCATGCCGTGGCCGAGACCTGCGAAGCCCTGTTGCGTGGCGAGGTGGAAGCGCTCATTTCCATGGGCGGCAATTTCTTCCGCGCCATTCCGGACACCGATGTGATCTGCCCGACCGTCAGCCGCCTGAAAATGACGGTGCTGGTCAACACCAAGCTCAACCGCAGTGCGACGGTACATGGACAGAAGGCCTTTCTGCTGCCATGCGTAGCGCGTTCGGAACGCGACCTGCAGAACGGCGTGGCGCAAACCATTACGGTGGAGGACTCGATGTCGATGGTGCACGGTTCGACCGGCATGCTGGAGCCTGCGTCGAAACATCTGATTTCCGAAATAGCCATCATTGCCGGCATCGCCAAAGCGACGCTTGCGCCCAATCCCAAGGTGGACTGGGACAGCTATATGGGCGACTACGCCAGGATTCGCGACAAGATCGAAGAAGTGCTGCCCGAACAGTTCCATGACTTCAATCAGCGCATCCTCGAACCTGGAGGGTTCCGTCTGCCCAATGCTGCCAGTGAGCGCAAGTGGGACACCGAGTCGGGCAAGGCCAACTTCCTCTTTCCCGAAGGCATTTACGACGAAGACGACACGCCGCCGGGCGCCGAGCATTTGCAGTTGATGACGATCCGCAGCCATGACCAGTTCAACACCACGGTGTATTCCAACGATGACCGTTATCGGGACATCTTTGGCGATCGCATGGTGGTGATGCTCAACCCGCAGGACATCGAACGCCTGGGGCTGAAGGCCGGGGACTACATCGAGTTTCAGACGGCGCTCGACCCGACCACGGCGCGGCGTGCAGCGGGTTTCAAAGTCATTCCCTACGACGTGCCGCAGGGTTGCTGCGCCGCGTACTACCCGGAAACCAACGGCCTGCTGCCACTGGCCAACCGGGATAAACACGGCAACACCCCTGCAGCCAAATCCATCCCGGTGAACCTGGTGCGGATGACCCCGGAAGGGACTCAGGTGGCGCTGGGACGACGCGGGTTGATTGCGGCGGCCAGTTGAGGGAAACACTATCGTGCCCATGCTGGAGCGTGGGCACGCCGTTCCGGACGCTCCGCATCCGTTCTTTCCTAGTACCAGCGCGCCTCGCCTGGCGGGCGTTTCTTGAAGCGCTTCATGGTCCACATGTACTGGCTCGGGTACGCCCGCACGTATTTCTCGACCACTTTGCTCATCGCCGCTGCCGAGGTTTCGGTGTCGGTGCTGTACATGGCTTCGGGAGCCGCTTCGAGTACCACTTTGTAACCCGATCCGTCCGGCAGGCGCATGGCGTGCAGGAATACGCCGACTGCCTTGCCACCGGCCAGCATGTTCGGCACGAACTTGCTGGTCAGCGCCTGGGTACCGCAGAAGGGCACGAAGATGCCGGCTGATTCGGCCGGCTCCGGATCGGCCGGAATGCCCACCGAGCCGCCTTTGCGCACTTCCTTGATGACACTGAGAATGCCTTCCTTGGTCGACGCCGCCACCCGGTTGCCCAACTGCACACGCTGCTTGCGCAACAGATCGTCCACGGCTTTCAGCTTGGGTGGACGATAGAAAATGATCGGTTTGCACTGGCTGCAATAGAAGTGATTGAGCACTTCCCAGTTGCCCAGGTGACTGGTGATGCCGACCACGCCCTTGCCGGAGGCCAGCGCGTCCTTGAGCACATCGAGCCCTTCGACTTCACGCACCAGGTCGATCGATTTCTGTGCCGGCCAGATCCACGCACAGGCGCTTTCGGTCAAGGTCTTGCCGATGTCCATGAGACTGCGGCCGACGAGCTTTTCCAGCTCTGGCTCGCTCAACTCGGGGAAGCACTTGGACAGATTGATCCGCGCCACTTCCCGCGAACGGTTGGGCAGCTTCCACATCAGCCAGCCAATCGCGGTGCCTGTCCACTGCACAGCGCGCCATGGCAACAGCGCAAACAATCGCAACGCCCCGACCATTACGGCGCCTTTGAACTTATCCACAGATGACTCCCAGATTCTCGAGGCGGGTAGTGTAACCGTCAGCGGCTCAGGATCGCATACCGATCGCAATCGACGGTGTGGTCCATGACCATGCCGCTGGCCTGCATGTAGGCGTAACAGATGGTCGGGCCGACAAAGGTGAAACCGGCCTTTCTCAGTGCCTTGCTCATCGCTTCGGCCTCGGCGGTAATCGCCGGGACTTCGCTGCGATCCTTGAAGTGATTGATCTTCGGGGTACCGCCAACAAACGACCAGAGCAGAGCGACCGGATCTTCCAGCGCCAGCCAGGCCCGCGCATTGGTGCGCACGGCCTTGAGTTTGAGGCGGTTGCGGATGATGCTCGGATCGAGCATCAGCGCCTCTATTTCGGCATCGCTCAGCTGCGCCAGGCGCTCAACGTCAAAACCGTGCAGCACTTCGCGATAACGCGCCCGCCGCTTGAGAATCGTGATCCACGACAGCCCGGCCTGGAACCCTTCGAGCAAAAGCAACTCGAAGAGCTTCTGCGCATCGCGCAGCGGCACTCCCCACTCCTGATCGTGATATGCGATGTACAGGGGGTCTTCGTTGCACCAAAAGCAGCGTGTCATAGGGCTCCCAACGAGTGGACGTGCGGCCGAATCGGGTATACTCCCGCTCTTTGAATCGCAGCCCAGCACAGGTGAAATTTGTGAGCCAGCCTACGCCAGCCGTGCGTACCTTCCAAGACTTGATCCTCGCCCTCCAGCAATACTGGGCAGAACAAGGTTGCGTGGTACTTCAGCCCTACGATATGGAAGTAGGCGCCGGCACGTTCCACACTGCCACGTTTCTGCGCGCCGTAGGCCCGGAAACCTGGAACGCCGCTTACGTACAGCCAAGCCGTCGCCCGACTGACGGCCGCTACGGCGAAAACCCGAACCGCCTGCAGCACTATTACCAGTTTCAGGTGATTCTCAAGCCGAATCCGGACAACTTCCAGGAACTGTACCTGGGCTCGCTCAAGCACATCGGCCTCGATCCGCTGGTGCACGACGTGCGCTTCGTCGAAGACAACTGGGAATCGCCGACGCTGGGCGCCTGGGGTCTGGGCTGGGAGATCTGGCTCAACGGCATGGAAGTCTCGCAGTTCACCTACTTCCAGCAGGTCGGTGGTCTGGAGTGCTACCCGGTCACCGGCGAAATCACCTACGGCCTCGAGCGTCTGGCGATGTACCAGCAGGGCGTGGACTCGGTCTACGATCTGGTCTGGGCTGACGGCCCGTTCGGCAAAGTGACCTACGGCGACGTGTTCCACCAGAACGAGGTGGAGCAGTCGACCTACAACTTTGAACACGCCAACGTCGACAAGCTGTTCGAGCTGTTCGACTTCTACGAAAGCGAAGCCGCACGCCTGATTGAGCTGGAGCTGCCATTGCCCGGCTACGAAATGGTCCTCAAGGCCTCGCACACCTTCAACCTGCTGGATGCCCGTCGCGCGATTTCCGTGACGGCACGTCAGCAATACATCCTGCGCGTACGCACGCTGGCCCGCTCAGTGGCTCAGGCCTACCTGCAGGCCCGGGCCCGTCTCGGCTTCCCGATGGCGCCGCCCGATCTACGCGATGAAGTGTTGGCCAAGCTGGAGGCAGCGCAATGAGTGCTCAAGATTTTCTGGTCGAACTGGGCACCGAAGAACTGCCACCCAAGACCCTCGTCTCACTGGCCGATGCATTTCTCGCCGGCATTGAAAAAGGCCTCGCTGGCGCAGGTCTGACCTACAGCGCCAAACAGGTCTACGCCGCACCGCGTCGTCTGGCCGTACTGATTACCGCACTGGCCACGCAACAACCGGATCGCAGCGTCAACCTCGACGGCCCGCCGCGTCAGGCAGCGTTCGATGCCGACGGTAATCCGACTCAGGCCGCCCTGGGCTTCGCCAAGAAGTGCGGCGTCGACCTGAGTGAAATCGATCAGAGCGGCCCGAAACTGCGTTACAGCCAGACCATCCTCGGCAAGCCGACGACGTCCCTGTTGCCGACCATCGTCGAAGACTCGCTGAACGACCTGCCGATCGCCAAGCGCATGCGCTGGGGGGCTCGCAAGGAAGAGTTCGTGCGGCCGACCCAGTGGCTGGTGATGCTGTTCGGTGATCAGGTAGTCGATTGCACGATCCTCGCCCAGAGCGCGGGTCGTCATTCGCGCGGTCATCGCTTTCATCATCCGCAAGACGTGCGCATTTCTTCGCCTGCCGGTTACCTCAGTGACCTGCGCGCCGCTCATGTACTGGCCGACTTCAACGAACGTCGCCAGATCATCAGTAAACGCGTCGACGAACTGGCCGCCCAGCAGGAAGGTACCGCCATCGTGCCGCCAAGCCTGCTGGACGAAGTCGCCGGTCTGGTCGAGTGGCCGGTTCCGCTGGTGTGCTCGTTCGAAGAGCGCTTCCTGGAAGTCCCTCAGGAAGCCTTGATTACCACCATGCAGGACAACCAGAAGTATTTCTGCCTGCTGGACGGCACCGGCAAACTGCTGCCGCGCTTCATCACCGTGGCCAACATCGAGAGCAAGGACCCGGCACAGATCATCGCCGGTAACGAGAAGGTGGTTCGTCCACGCCTGACCGACGCCGAGTTCTTCTTCAAGCAGGACAAGAAGCAGAAGCTGGAAACCTTCAACGATCGCCTGAAGAACGTCGTGTTCCAGGCGCAATTGGGCAGTGTGTTCGACAAGGCCGAACGCGTGTCGAAACTGGCCGCCTACATCGCCCCCCGCATTGGCGGCGACGCCCAGCGTGCAGCGCGGGCCGGTCTGCTGTCCAAGTGCGATCTGTCGAGCGAGATGGTCGGCGAGTTTCCGGAAATGCAGGGCATTGCCGGTTACTACTACGCCAAGGCCGACGGCGAACCTGAAGACGTCGCACTGGCGCTCAACGAGCAGTACATGCCACGTGGCGCGGGTGCCGAACTGCCGACCACGCTGACTGGCGCTGCGGTAGCCATTGCCGACAAGCTCGACACACTGGTCGGCATCTTCGGGATCGGCATGCTGCCTACCGGCAGCAAAGACCCTTATGCACTGCGTCGCGCTGCGCTGGGCATCCTGCGTATCCTGATCGAGAAGAAGCTCGACCTGAACCTGATCGAAACGGTGAAATTCGCCGTTACGCAGTTCGGCGCGAAGATCAAGCCAGCCGGTCTGGCGGAACAGGTCCTCGAGTTCATCTTCGATCGTCTGCGCGCGCGTTACGAAGACGAAGGCGTCGACGTGGCGGTGTACCTCTCGGTACGCGCCCTGCAACCCGCTTCGGCGCTGGATTTCGATCAGCGCGTCCAGGCGGTCCAGGCCTTCCGCAAACTGCCACAGGCCGCTGCACTGGCCGCAGTGAACAAGCGTGTATCGAATCTCTTGAGCAAGGCCGAGGGCAGCATTGCCCAGACCGTCGAGCCCAAGTATTTCGACAACGCCAACGAGTTCTCGCTGTACTCGGCCATCCAACAGGCCGATCACGCGACCCAGCCGATGGCTGCCGAGCGTCAGTACAGCGAATCGCTGGCGCGTCTGGCGATGTTGCGTGAGCCGGTCGATGCATTCTTCGAAGCCGTCATGGTCAACGCGGAAGACGCCAACGTGCGTGCCAACCGTTATGCCCTGTTGTCGCGTTTGCGCGGTCTGTTCCTCGGCGTCGCCGACATCTCGCTGCTGGGCTGACAAGGAGTCGCTGTGAAACTTCTGATACTCGATCGGGATGGCGTGATCAATCATGACTCCGACACTTACATAAAGTCGGTGGCGGAGTGGCTGCCCATTCCTGGCTCGATCGAAGCTATCGCAGCGCTGAGCAAGGCCGGCTGGACGGTGGCCGTCGCCACCAACCAGTCGGGCATTGCCCGAGGTTATTACGATCTGGCCACTCTGGATGCCATGCACGTGCGCTTGCGCAAGCTGGTGGCGGAGCAGGGCGGCGAGCTCGGTTTGATCGTCTATTGCCCGCATGGGCCAGACGATGGCTGTACCTGCCGCAAGCCAAAACCCGGCATGCTGCAGGCCATCGCCCGTCATTACACAGCGGACCTCAAAGGTCTCTGGTTCGTGGGCGACAGCAAGGGTGACCTGCAGGCCGCATTGGCCGTCGATTCGCAGCCTGTGCTGGTGATGACCGGCAAAGGACGCAAGACGCTGGAAGGCGGAGTGCCGGCAGGCACATTGATTTTTGACGATCTGGCGGCAGTTGCCGCAGAACTTATCCACAATAGCGCTCACTGAACAGTCAGCTCTTCAGGTTCAGGACGCTCAAGGAGCGGGCACCTGCCCGTACGGTAAACGTAACTATGTCGATCATGCAGGCAATCAGGACCTTCTTCTTTTACCTGTTGCTGGGCACCAGCTCGCTGTTGTGGTGCACGTTGAGTTTTTTCATTGCGCCTTTTCTGCCGTTCAAAGCCCGCTATCGCTTCATTAACGTCTACTGGTGCCGCTGCGCCATCTGGCTGACCAAGGTGTTCCTTAACATCAAGGTCGAAGTGACTGGCGCTGAAAACGTCCCGAAAACCCCCTGCGTGATCATCTCCAACCATCAGAGCACCTGGGAGACCTTCTTTCTGTCGGCGTATTTCGAGCCCATGAGTCAGGTCCTTAAGCGTGAACTGCTGTATGTGCCGTTCTTTGGCTGGGCGATGGCAATGCTGCGCCCGATCGCCATCGACCGCGAAAACCCGAAAGCCGCACTCAGGGAAATTGCCAAGAAGGGCGACGAGCTGCTCAAGGATGGCGTCTGGGTATTGATCTTCCCGGAGGGCACACGCGTGCCTTACGGCCAGGTCGGCAAATTCTCTCGAGGCGGTACTGCACTGGCAGTGAACGCTGATCTGCCTGTGCTGCCTGTCGCGCACAACGCAGGCAAGTACTGGCCTCGCGACGGCTGGGCGAAAAAACCAGGCACCATTCAATTGGTAATCGGCGAGCCAATGTATGCAGAAGGCACAGGCCCACGCGCCATTGCAGCGTTGAATGACCGTGTGCAGACCTGGAATGAAAACACACAACGCGCGATGGGTTCGCCTGTCGAGCCTGCAGCAACTCCCGAAAAAGTCCCGGCGTGATTTTGTGGATAACCTGTGTACGGTTTTTCTGAAATCGATGAAAAAGACTGCTTAACCTGTTCATTCGTATACATATTTTTTCAGGCTATAAAAACCTGAAAAACGTGCATAAGTTTTAATGATGTATCAGAAACCGACCTGTAAGAGGTCGGTTTTTTATTGGCTCGCAATTAACCATGGCCAGCACAGTACCGACGGACAGCAGTGGAATATGGGTCCGGACCAAGACAGTAAGCTGGCCTGCATCATAGAAGCATAGCTCGTCATCAACCACGATCGACGGCCAGCAGTCTTGCCCATGAGTGGCCGATCCGATCCTACTTGACCAATACAACGTATCTAATCTGTGCAAAAAAGCCGCTAAGCAGGGAACCCAACTCACTCAATGCTTCACTCATTGCACAGGATAGCGACGACTCGGCTCGCGAATCACACACCAGTAAACTCGAATACACAGCGGTGACCATTATGCCAATTGTTTCCAGTGCTGCCTCCATCCAGCGACATCCGGGTATCCAGGATGTCGCCGCGCCTACCGAACTTACTTCAATCCCTTCCGTGGGCGAAAAGCTTGGAAGCGGAAGTCAGAAGGATGTTTATCATTCTCGGCAGGATCCACGGCAATGCATATGCCTGATCCGGCCAGACACAACCGGGATTATTTCCGGAAATGAATACGCAGCAAAAGAGCTGAAGATGACCAAACACCTGAAAGACCTCGGGTTTCCGGTCGTTGATGCATACGCCTTAGTCAAATACGATAACAAGGTCGGGATAGCGAAAGACTACATCCATCATGCGCTGGACTCCGAAGACGTTATCCATAACCGTAAACACATTCCAACTGACATGGCTTTCAATAAAAACGTTATGAAGGACTGTGATGAGATCATATCCAGACTCAGAACCCATAGCCTGCACATTGAAGACTTACAGTTCCTGATCGATGGGTATGGTCGGGTGCGAATCAATGACCCAAGAGATGTGATCCGGTCGTCGCCAGAAAAAAGCATCGCTAAAGTTCGAGAATTGCGCGCCATTGCGTTGAACAACCTGCTGGACGACAGTGATTAAAAGGCCCTGAACAGCCTCAGATGGCGCAGGTTGCATTTTGTAGAAACAGGGAAGGGGGTAGCGCCGTCGACTGACGAGCAGGCCAAACTCCACAAACAAAAACCCCGGCTTTCGCCGGGGTTGGTGTTCGATCACGCTTTCATCAGAAGTCGAGGTTGGACACGGCCAACGCATTACTTTCAATAAAGTCACGGCGTGGCTCGACCGCATCACCCATGAGGGTGTTGAAGATCTGGTCAGCGCCGATGGCGTCTTCGATGGTGACTTTCAGCATGCGGCGCACACTCGGGTCCATGGTGGTTTCCCACAGCTGGTCCGGGTTCATTTCACCCAGACCTTTGTAGCGCTGGATGGTGTGGCGCTTGGTGCTTTCGGCCATCAACCAGGCGAGGGCTTCCTTGAACTCGTTGACGGGCTTCTTGCGCTCGCCACGTTGCACGTAGGCACCTTCTTCCAGAAGCGTGCTGATCTGCGCGCCCAGAGCGGTAACGGTCTTGTAGTCGTTGCTGCCGAAGAAGTCGCGGTTGAAGGTGACGTAGTTCGACAGGCCGTGGGAGATCAGTTCGACCTCTGGCAGCCAGACGTTGCGTTCACGGTCTTCACGCAGGCTGGCCTTGTAGACCAGACCCGACTTCTCGCCGGTGCGCAGACGCGCGTCGAACAGTGCCAGCCAGGCTTGCATGCCCTCGTGGTCAGACAGCTGCTCGAGCGTGATCGGCGGCAGGTAGACGAAGTGCTCGGTCAGTTCCTGTGGGTACAGACGCGACAGGCGCTTGAGGGTCTTCATGACCATGCGGAAGTCGTTGACCAGCTTCTCCAGCGCAGTACCGGAGATACCCGGTGCCGATTCGCTGAGGTGCAGGCTGGCGTCTTCAAGGGCCGACTGGGTCATGTATTCTTCCATGGCCTCGTCGTCCTTGATGTACTGCTCCTGCTTGCCTTTCTTGACCTTGTACAGCGGCGGCTGAGCGATGTAGATGTAGCCACGCTCGATCAGCTCAGGCAACTGACGGAAGAAGAAGGTCAGCAGCAGGGTACGGATGTGCGAGCCGTCGACGTCAGCATCGGTCATGATGATGATGTTGTGATAACGCAACTTGTCGATGTTGTACTCTTCACGGCCAATACCGCAGCCCAGCGCAGTGATCAAGGTGCCCACTTCCTGCGAAGAGATCATCTTGTCGAAACGCGCTTTTTCAACGTTGAGGATCTTGCCCTTGAGCGGCAGGATGGCCTGGGTTCTACGGTTACGCCCCTGCTTGGCTGATCCGCCAGCAGAGTCCCCTTCCACCAGGTACAGTTCGGAGAGGGCAGGGTCTTTCTCTTGGCAGTCCGCCAGTTTGCCCGGCAAGCCAGCGATATCCAGTGCGCCTTTACGACGGGTCATCTCACGCGCCTTGCGCGCAGCTTCACGGGCACGGGCTGCGTCGATCATCTTGCCGACAACCGCTTTGGCTTCGTTCGGGTTTTCCAACAGAAAGTCGGAGAAGTACTTGCCCATTTCCTGTTCGACAGCCGTTTTGACTTCGGACGAAACCAGCTTGTCCTTGGTCTGCGAGCTGAACTTCGGATCAGGCACCTTGACCGAAATGATCGCCGTCAGACCTTCACGCGCATCATCGCCAGTGGTCGCGACCTTGTGCTTCTTGGCCAGACCTTCCTGCTCGATGTAGTTGTTCAGGTTACGCGTCAGCGCAGAACGGAAACCCACCAAGTGAGTACCGCCATCACGCTGCGGAATGTTGTTAGTGAAGCACAGCAGGTTCTCGTTGAAGCTGTCGTTCCACTGCAAAGCAATCTCGACACCGATACCGTCATCACGCTGGATGTTGAAGTGGAACACTTCGTTAACCGGTGTTTTGTTGGTGTTCAGGTACTCAACGAACGCGCGCAGACCGCCTTCGTATTTGAACAATTCTTCCTTACCGCTGCGCTCATCCTTGAGGACAATGCCGACACCGGAGTTCAGGAAGGACAGCTCACGAATCCGCTTGGCCAGAATGTCCCAGCTGAAGTGGATGTTCTTGAACGTTTCAGCGGACGGCTTGAAGTGGATCTGAGTGCCTGTGCTGTCACTTTCACCGACGATCTTCATCGGTTCCTGTGGAACACCATGAACATAGGTCTGTTCCCAGATCTTGCCGCTACGGCGGACCGTCAGCAACAGAAGCTCTGAAAGGGCGTTAACCACAGAGACACCTACACCGTGCAAACCACCGGATACTTTGTAGGAGTTGTCATCGAACTTACCGCCAGCGTGGAGCACGGTCATGATGACCTCGGCTGCCGATACGCCTTCTTCTTTATGCACGTCTACCGGAATACCGCGGCCGTTGTCGCGCACGGTGATAGATTCGTCTGGGTGGATGATGATGCTGATGTCGTCGCAATGGCCTGCCAATGCTTCGTCGATCGAGTTATCAACCACCTCGAACACCATGTGGTGCAGACCGCTGCCATCGTCTGTATCACCGATGTACATTCCGGGACGCTTGCGTACGGCATCAAGTCCTTTCAGCACCTTAATGCTGGACGAGTCGTACGTTTGGTTTTCGCTCATGCAATCACTCCCGATGGTCGTGGGTCTGGGTGATACGGCCTTGTTCCACGTGGAACAAAGCGACTGGCGTTTCCGTCTGCCAGCCTTCCCTCAAAAATTCTTGATCTACACAGGTGATAAAAACCTGGCAGCGTAATTCTTCCAGCAAGCGGCAAAGCGCGCGTCGATGGTTGTCATCCAGTTCGGAGGGCAAATCATCTACCAGGTAAATACACTGGCCTCGACGGACCTGGCTGACCAGATGTCCCTGAGCAATACGCAGTGCGCAGACCACCAGCTTTTGCTGACCGCGAGACAGAATATCTGCCGCATTGTGCGCGCCTAATCTAAGGCGCAGGTCAGCTCGTTGTGGTCCGGCCTGGGTGTGGCCCATTTGCTGATCGCGGTGGAGGGAAGAGGCGAGCACTGTACTTAGCTCTTTTTCCTTGTCCCATCCTCGGTAGTAGCTCAGGGTCAAACCTTCAAGCTCAACAAGTTCGCTCAAAGTCTGTTCAAAGACCGGCTTCAGTGCCTTGATATAAGCCCGACGGAACTCGTCGATCTCATCACTTGCCGAGCACAGCTCACGGTCCCATGCCGCCTGTGAAGCGGCGTCAAGTGTACCATGCCGAAGCCACGAGTTCCGCTGCTTGAGGGCCTTCTGCAGGCGCTGCCACGTAGCCATAAAGCGA
The DNA here is from genome assembly GCF_017833055.1 of Pseudomonas sp. PvP100. Classification (NCBI taxonomy): domain Bacteria; kingdom Pseudomonadati; phylum Pseudomonadota; class Gammaproteobacteria; order Pseudomonadales; family Pseudomonadaceae; genus Pseudomonas; species Pseudomonas sp. PvP100. Next base: position 4,568,364 of record NZ_JAFIBO010000001.1, on the reverse strand, counting down.
GGTTCCACGTGGAACACTCCCCAATCCAGAAACTGCCTGCGTATCTTCGGCGCACCTTCGAGCAATCGGAAGCTGTCGGGGTTGATGAGCTGCAGCGGCAGAATTTCTGCTAGCTGCGCTGCGCTTCTGGCGTTTTGCCCGTTGATACGAATCTGGAACTCGCCTTGGCGGTCGCGTGAAACACCTAGATTGCTGTGTCCACCTTGCGCAAGATCGACCTGCCCGAAAACCGTACATGACGGCTGCTCGTACTGAATGACAGGCAACAGGCGACTGCTGCGAAACGAGCGGGCGATGCCCAGCAGATGGATAGCTTCCAGCACGCTGGTTTTGCCACTGCCGTTTGCGCCGTAGAGGATATTGATACGCGGGGAGGGGGAGAGGGTCACCGGGTGCAGATTGCGCACCCCGGTGACCGAGACGCGACTAAGAGACATCTAGGTTGCGCTGGACATGAAGTTACAGACGCATCGGCATGACAACGTAGGCGGAGTCGTCGTTATCAGACTCTTGCACCAGTGCGCTGCTGTTGGAGTCAGACAGAATCAGGCGAACCTGCTCAGTCGTCATGACGCCCAGCACGTCGAGCAGGTAGCTCACGTTGAAACCAATCTCCAGCGAATCACCGTTGTATTCAACGCTGATTTCTTCTTCTGCTTCTTCCTGCTCAGGGTTGTTGGCCTGAATCTTCAATTGACCGCTGGCCAGTTGCAGACGGATGCCGCGGTACTTCTCGTTGGACAGAATCGCCGTACGGCTGAACGCCTCACGCAGTGCCTGACGATCACCGAGCACCAGCTTGTCACCACCTTTAGGCAGCACGCGCTCGTAGTCGGGGAACTTGCCATCCACCAGTTTGGAGGTGAAGGTGAATTCGCCAGTGGTCGCACGAATGTGATGCTGACCCAGAACGATACTGACCGTGCCGTCCTGCTCGGTCAGCAGGCGCGCCATTTCGAGAATACCTTTACGTGGAACGATCACCTGATGGCGATCGGCATGTTCGATATCGGCAGACATCGAGCACATGGCCAGGCGGTGACCGTCAGTAGCCACTGCGCGCAAGATACCGGCGCTTACTTCCAGCAACATGCCATTGAGGTAGTAACGAACGTCCTGCTGGGCCATCGCAAAGCTGGTGCGCTCGATCAAGCGACGCAGTTTGCTCTGCACCAGAGTGAACGTCAGCGAGCCCGGACCTTCTTCGACGGTAGGGAAGTCATTGGCAGGCAGTGTCGACAGAGTGAAGCGGCTACGACCGGCCTTGACGATCAGTTTCGATTCGTCGAGCTTGATGTCGATCAGCGCGTCATTAGACAGGCTCTTGCAAATGTCCATGAGCTTGCGCGCAGGAACCGTGATCTCTCCAGGCTCGGCAGGCTCTTCCAGCTGGACGCGGCCAACCAGTTCGACTTCCAGATCCGTACCCGTCAGCGACAGTTGCTGACCTTCGACGACCAGGAGAACATTGGAAAGAACCGGCAAGGTCTGGCGGCGTTCGACGACGCCGGCGACCAATTGCAGGGGTTTCAACAGGGCTTCGCGTTGAATGGTGAAATGCATGGTCTAGTCCCTTGCCTTGATGAGCTGCACTGGCGTTATCACGTAGTCAGAGTGCGCAGCAGGTTCTTGTAGTCCTCGCGGATATCCGCATCGGATTCCTTGAGCTCGTTGATCTTTCGGCATGCGTGCAAGACGGTCGTGTGGTCACGGCCACCAAACACATCACCGATTTCCGGAAGACTGTGGTTGGTGAGTTCCTTGGAGAGCGCCATCGCGACCTGGCGAGGCCGGGCGACAGAGCGGGAACGACGCTTGGACAACAAATCGGAGATCTTGATCTTGTAGTACTCGGCGACGGTGCGCTGAATGTTATCCACACTGACCAGCTTGTCCTGCAACGCCAGCAAGTCCTTCAGCGACTCGCGAATCAACTCGATGGTGATGTCGCGGCCCATGAAGTGCGAGTGAGCGATGACGCGCTTGAGCGCACCTTCAAGCTCACGCACGTTGGAGCGAATTCGCTGGGCAATGAAGAACGCTGCGTCATGAGGCAGATCGACCTTGGCCTGATCTGCTTTCTTCATGAGGATCGCCACGCGGGTTTCCAGCTCCGGAGGCTCGACGGCAACCGTCAGGCCCCAGCCGAAACGCGACTTGAGTCGCTCTTCAAGGCCTTCGATTTCCTTGGGATAGCGGTCGCTGGTCAGAATGACCTGTTGTCCGCCTTCCAGCAGCGCGTTGAACGTGTGGAAAAACTCTTCCTGTGAGCGTTCCTTGCGCGCAAAAAACTGGATGTCATCGATCAGCAGCGCATCGACTGAGCGGTAGAAGCGCTTGAACTCGTTGATTGCATTGAGCTGCAACGCCTTGACCATATCTGCGACGAAGCGCTCCGAGTGCAGGTACACGACCTTGGCATTCGGATTCTTCTTCAGCAGGTGGTTACCCACAGCATGCATCAAGTGAGTTTTACCGAGACCCACACCGCCATAAAGGAACAGTGGGTTGTAGCCATGCTTGGGGTTGTCGGCAACCTGCCAGGCCGCAGCGCGTGCCAGCTGGTTGGACTTACCCTCGACGAAATTCTCGAAGGTGAACGTACGGTTCAGGTAACTGGTGTGCTTGAGCGCACCTTCTACCTGAACGGTGCGCTGTTCTGCGCGAGCGGGCGCTTGTTGCGAGCTGGCACCTGCCATCGGATCAAAGCTGTCACGCGACGGCTCGTTGTGTGCTGCAACGTTCTGAACCGGTGCCGGCGTCGCTACGGCAGCAGCTGGCGCAGCCGTGGCAGGAGCCGGTGCCGAGACGCTGCTCACCGAGTTGGCAGACAGCGCCTGGGAGGCTGCAGCGGCCAATGGCGCATTCGGAGCGGCACGGGGTGCGGAGCTGCGCTTGCTTCCTATTAATAAGGAAAGAGCAGGGGCCATGCCTTGACCGTGTTCGCCAAGAAGCTCAAGCAAACGACCAAGGTACTTTTCGTTGACCCAGTCGAGAACAAAACGATTGGGTGCATACACACGCAACTCGTCGCCTTCGGCTTCGACCTGTAGCGGACGGATCCAAGTGTTGAATTGCTGGGCAGGCAGCTCATCGCGCAAAAGCTCCACGCACTGCTGCCAAAGTTCCACTGACACGGATATCCCCTGAGTTGAAAGCCGGTGAGGCAAAAACAGCCGCCATTGTAACGACCCAGAGGCGACTTATCCACATGTAGGTTGCTCACAGACGGCTATAAATCAACGATTTATGCATGGCCCACACGACAAACGGTCAACGCGTAAGCGCTGTGGATAACCCGTCTTCAGCCCGTTGCATAAGTCGGGCTTGAACTCTGTGCATAACTCGCCTGTGGATAAAGAGGCGTTCCATGCACAGCTTTTCCGAGGGTCCGGCACAGGCAAGGCACCGTTTCTCGACAACCTTTCTGACCTCTGTACACATTGAATAACAAGGGCTGTGTGATGTTATCCACAGAAAAGCTCTGCGTAAGAGTTATAAGCTTTATAAAGAAGCTTTAAATACTCTCTTCTTTTTATTTCTATAACAGGAGCGGGTTAGCGTAGCGGTGAATGAGAAGAAGAGGACGTTCAGCTATAAAAAGACGCCTATGAAGAAAAGCTGGTTGGAAATTGACCTGCGGGCCTGCTTTCTCTAGAATCCCCGGTCTCTTAAAACGGGGGCCATTCCGGCCCGTAGTGGACGAACCAGGTAACACGCCATGAAACGTACTTTCCAACCCAGCACTATCAAGCGCGCCCGCACCCACGGTTTCCGTGCACGTATGGCCACCAAAAACGGCCGCGCAGTTCTTTCGCGTCGTCGTGCCAAAGGCCGTAAGCGTCTGGCAGTTTGATAAATCGGCACAGGAGGTGAGTCGAGACTTCAGTCGGGAAAAGCGTTTGCTCACTCCCCGGCATTTCAAGGCAGTCTTTGACTCCCCTACCGGCAAGGTTCCGGGGAAAAATCTCCTGCTCCTTGCGCGCAACAACGACCTCGATCATCCCCGCCTGGGGCTTGTGATAGGTAAAAAGAGCGTGAAGCTCTCCGTCGAGCGCAATCGTTTGAAACGCCTGATGCGCGAATCATTTCGCCAACACCAAGACAGTTTGGTCGGTTGGGATATCGTGATCGTCGCGCGTAAAGGCTTGGGTGACGTAGAAAACCCTGAACTGATTCAGCATTTCGGCAAGCTCTGGAAACGTCTGGCGCGTAGCCGACCCATTCCGGAAGAAAAATCCGAACCTGCAGGGGTAGACAGTCCAGATGCGTAAACTGGCACTCGTTCCGATCCAGTTCTATCGCTATGCCATTAGCCCGCTGATGGCCAGTCACTGTCGTTTCTACCCCAGTTGCTCCTGCTACGCGTATGAAGCCATCGAAAATCATGGCCTTTTGCGCGGTGGCTGGCTGTCAATTCGTCGTCTTGGTCGCTGTCACCCATGGAATCCCGGTGGTTATGACCCGGTTCCAGCTGTCCCCACCTCCCGTTCTTCTTCGATGGCCGAGTAATCATGGATATTAAACGCACGATCCTGATCGTCGCCCTGGCAATCGTGACCTACGTCGGGGTTCTGAAATGGAACCAAGACTATGGCCAGGCTGCCATGCCGACCCAGAATGTTGCAGCCAGCACCACCGCACCGGGTATTCCGGATACGGCCGCTGGTACTAATGGTTCTGCAAGTGCCGATGTTCCAAGCGCAAACGCTACGGCCAATACGGCTGCAGCACCTCTTGAAACTCCGGCCGTAGCCAGCAAAGACCTTATCCACGTCAAGACCGATGTGCTCGATCTGGCGATCGATCCGGTGGGTGGCGACGTCGTTCAGCTTCGTTTGCCTCTGTACCCGCGTCGTCAGGATCGTCCTGACGTTCCGTTTCAGTTGTTCGACAACGGCGGCGAGCGTACTTTTCTGGCACAAAGCGGCCTGACCGGGACCAACGGTCCTGATGCACGCGCTGCCGGTCGTCCGGTTTACACCTCCACACAAAAGACTTATCAACTGGCTGATGGCCAGGACACGATGGTCGTGGATCTGAAATTCTCGGAAAACGGCGTCAATTACATCAAGCGCTTCACCTTCAAGCGCGGTCTGTACGATCTGGTCATGACTTACGTTGTGGATAACCAGAGCGCACAACCCTGGTCGGGTAATCTGTTCGCGCAATTGAAGCGCGATGCCAGCTCCGATCCTTCTTCGACGACTGCTACCGGCACCGCTACCTATCTGGGCGCTGCCCTGTGGACTGCGGCCGAGCCGTACAAGAAAGTGTCGATGAAAGATATCGACAAGGGCCAGGTCAAGGAAACTGTCCAGGGCGGTTGGGTTGCATGGTTGCAGCACTACTTCGTGACTGCGTGGATTCCGGATCACAACGCAACCAACGCCGTTCAGACCCGCAAAGACAGCCAGGGCAACTACATCATCGGCTTCACCAGCCCGACTCTGTCGGTTGCACATGGTGCACAAGGTGAAACCAGTGCCACCCTGTACGCAGGTCCGAAAAGCCAGGCGGTACTCAAAGAGTTATCCCCAGGCCTGGAGCTGACCGTCGATTATGGTTTCCTGTGGTTCATTGCCCAGCCTATCTTCTGGCTGCTGCAACATATCCACGCCATCCTCGGTAACTGGGGCTGGTCGATCATTGTTCTGACCATGCTGATCAAAGGCCTGTTCTTCCCGCTCTCCGCAGCCAGCTACAAGTCGATGGCACGCATGCGCGCCGTGGCTCCGAAGCTTGCATTGCTGAAAGAGCAGCATGGCGATGATCGTCAGAAGATGTCCCAGGCAATGATGGAGCTGTACAAGAAAGAGAAGATCAACCCGTTGGGTGGATGCTTGCCGATTCTTGTGCAAATGCCGGTTTTCCTTTCGCTGTACTGGGTACTCCTGGAAAGCGTGGAAATGCGTCAGGCACCATGGATCCTGTGGATAACCGACCTGTCGATCAAGGACCCGTTCTTTATCCTGCCGATCATCATGGGCGCGACCATGTTCATTCAGCAGCGTCTGAACCCGACTCCGCCGGATCCGATGCAGGCCAAGGTCATGAAAATGATGCCGATCATTTTCACGTTCTTCTTCCTGTGGTTCCCTGCCGGTCTGGTTCTGTACTGGGTTGTGAACAACACCCTGTCGATCGCTCAGCAGGCTTACATCACTCGCAAGATCGAAGCGGCTACCAAGAAAGCAGCTGCCTGATCTAACCTGTGAATAAGTTCTACAAGACGCCCCCTCGTGGGGCGTTTTGCTATCCGTCATTTGCCCGGGAGCCGGAGCATGAACGTTCCTCGTGAAACCATTGCCGCCATCGCCACAGCCCAAGGGCGTGGCGGTGTCGGTATCGTCCGGGTGTCAGGTCCTCTGGCGGGCAAGGCCGCCGAAGCCATTATCGGCCGGACCCTCAAGCCCCGATTTGCCCACTACGGCCCCTTTGTCGACGATGCCGGACAGGTACTCGACGAAGGCATAGCGCTATATTTTCCGGGACCCAACTCGTTCACCGGCGAAGACGTGCTGGAACTTCAGGGCCACGGCGGCCCCATCGTTCTGGACATGCTGCTGCAACGCTGCCTGCAACTGGGCAGCCGACTGGCTCGTCCGGGCGAGTTCAGTGAGCGCGCCTTTCTCAATGACAAGCTCGATCTTGCTCAGGCAGAAGCGATTGCCGACCTGATCGAGGCAAGTTCTGCACAGGCAGCGCGTAATGCACTGCGCTCACTGCAGGGTGCTTTCTCAAGGCGTGTGGATAACTTGACCGAGAAATTGATCAGCCTGCGCATCTACGTAGAGGCTGCAATCGACTTCCCCGAAGAGGAAATCGACTTCCTTGCCGATGGCCACGTTCTGAACATGCTCGATGACGTGCGTGCCGAGTTATCCACAGTGCTGCGTGAAGCCGGGCAGGGTGCCTTGTTACGCGACGGCATGACCGTGGTGATTGCCGGACGCCCCAATGCGGGCAAATCCAGTCTGCTGAACGCTCTGGCGGGCAGGGAGGCGGCGATTGTCACCGAGATCGCCGGCACAACCCGCGATGTACTGCGTGAACATATCCACATAGATGGAATGCCCTTGCACGTCGTCGACACTGCAGGGCTGCGGGATACTCAAGATCAGGTGGAAATGATCGGCGTGCAGCGCGCACTCAAGGCCATCGGCGAAGCTGACCGGATTCTGCTGGTGGTGGATGCGACCGCGCCGGAGGCAGCAGACCCGTTTGCACTGTGGCCCGAATTCCTCGAGCAGCGTCCGGACCCGTCGAAAGTCACGCTGATACGCAACAAGGCAGATCTGAGTGGAGACCCCGTCGATCTGCAGACCAGCGTTGATGGCCACGTCACCATCAGCCTGAGCGCCAGGTCTGGTGGCGAAGGGCTTGAACTGCTGCGCGAGCATCTCAAGGCCTGCATGGGCTATGAACAAACCTCGGAAAGCAGCTTCAGCGCGCGTCGACGCCATCTTGAGGCGCTGCGCCATGCCAGTGACTCGCTGGAACACGGCAGGGCTCAACTCACCCTGGCGGGCGCTGGAGAGCTACTGGCCGAAGACCTGCGTCAGGCACAGCAAGCGCTTGGCGAGATTACCGGCGCATTCAGTTCCGACGACCTGCTTGGCAGAATCTTCTCTAGCTTCTGCATCGGTAAGTAAACCTCCTGGCATGGCCCGCCCTGGGTCATGCCTTCAAGCACCACAAGACGCCTCTTTCAGCGGCAGCGTTATCCACATACTCGGCTATTTCCTCCTTTAATTTTGCCTCGACACCTGAATCTGACGAGCAGACATGCCCGAGGGAGGGATTTTCTGTGCCTGATTTTTGCTGAAGAGCCGTTTTTTTGTGGATTAAGCCCTGTGAATAACTGCCCTTCAGCTCGGTGGGTAAGCAGGGTGCAAACCTGAAGATAAATGCCCCTGTGGACAAGTGGCTATCTTATCAACAGGCTCAGGACGGTTATCCAAACCCCTCATCCCCACATGAACACAGGCTTTTGAATCTCTGTACACGTTGAAAATAAAGGCCTGTAGAGATCTATCCACAGAAAGGTGGCTCAGTAAGAATAAACATAAAAACAAGGCTTTATAAACTTTCTTTCCTTTTTATTTTCTTTATTCGCGAGTTTTCCACAGCTGGTTAAATTTTGTCCAACGGGTTTCATTCAGGTGGGGTAAGTCCCTATACTTGTCAGCTATCCCAATTTCTCATCGACAACAGGCACGAGGTGCGTGGTGGATTTCCCTTCCCGTTTTGAAGTGATCGTCATCGGTGGCGGTCATGCCGGTACCGAGGCCGCACTGGCGTCGGCACGCATGGGTGTCAAAACCCTGTTGCTGACCCACAACGTGGAAACACTCGGCCAGATGAGTTGCAACCCGGCCATAGGTGGTATCGGTAAAAGCCATCTGGTCAAGGAAATCGACGCCTTGGGCGGCGCCATGGCCATGGCTACTGACAAGGGCGGTATCCAGTTCCGCGTGCTGAACAGCCGCAAGGGGCCGGCCGTACGAGCTACCCGTGCACAGGCTGATCGCGTGCTGTACAAGGCAGCCATCCGCGAAATCCTGGAAAACCAGCCGAATCTGTGGATATTTCAGCAAGCCTGCGATGACCTGATCGTCGAACAGGATCAAGTGCGCGGCGTCGTGACCCAGATGGGTATGCGCATATTTGCCGAGTCCGTGGTGTTGACCACAGGTACGTTCCTTGGCGGACTTATCCACATCGGTATGCAAAATTACTCGGGCGGTCGGGCAGGTGATCCTCCCTCGATCGCACTGGCGCAACGACTGCGTGAACTACCGCTACGCGTCGGCCGCCTGAAAACCGGGACCCCGCCACGCATTGACGGGCGTTCTGTGGATTTCTCGGTGATGACCGAGCAGCCAGGTGACACACCGATCCCGGTCATGTCGTTCCTGGGCAACAAGGAACAGCATCCGCCGCAGGTCAGTTGCTGGATTACGCACACCAACGCGCGGACTCACGAAATCATTGCGTCCAACCTCGATCGCTCGCCGATGTATTCGGGTGTTATCGAAGGTATTGGTCCACGTTACTGCCCGTCGATCGAAGACAAGATCCACCGGTTTGCCGACAAGGAAAGCCATCAGGTCTTCATCGAGCCGGAAGGGTTGACCACGCACGAGCTGTACCCGAACGGTATTTCCACGTCGTTGCCATTCGACGTGCAATTGCAGATCGTCCAATCGATTCGCGGCATGGAGAACGCACACATCGTTCGCCCTGGTTACGCCATCGAATACGACTATTTCGACCCGCGTGATCTGAAATACAGCCTGGAAACCAAGGTCATCGGCGGTCTGTTCTTCGCTGGCCAGATCAACGGCACGACCGGTTACGAAGAGGCAGGCGCTCAGGGTTTGCTGGCCGGGACCAATGCCGCGCTGCGCGCACAGGGTCGAGACAGCTGGTGCCCGCGTCGCGATGAAGCGTACATCGGCGTTCTGGTCGACGACCTGATCACGCTCGGTACGCAAGAGCCTTACCGGATGTTCACTTCCAGGGCCGAATACCGTTTGATCCTGCGCGAAGACAACGCTGACCTGCGACTTACCGAAAAGGGCCGCGAACTGGGCCTGGTCGACGATGCCCGCTGGGCTGCGTTCTGCACCAAGCGTGAAAGCATCGAGCTGGAAGAACAGCGTTTGAAAAGTACCTGGGTGCGTCCCGGTACCGAGCAGGGCGATGCGATTGCTGCACACTTCGGCACGCCGCTGACCCACGAATACAATTTGCTCAACCTGCTGACTCGTCCGGAAATCGACTACGCCAGCCTGATTTCAATCACTGGCCAGGGCTGCATCGATCCCCAGGTCGCCGAGCAGGTCGAGATCAAGACAAAATATGCCGGTTACATTGACCGCCAGCAGGACGAAATTGCCCGTCTGCGCGCCAGTGAAGACACTGGTCTGCCGGAAGACATCGACTACGCCGCGATCTCCGGCCTGTCGAAAGAAATCCAAAGCAAGCTGGGGATAACTCGTCCGCAAACACTCGGACAGGCATCGCGCATCCCCGGCGTTACGCCTGCAGCGATATCGCTGTTGATGATCCATTTGAAAAAACGCGGCGCGGGCCGTCAGTTGGAGCAAAGCGCTTGAGTTCTATGGTCACCCCGCAACACGCCCAAGAGTTATCCACCGGTGCCCGGGAATTGGGGATTGACCTCAGCCCGGCACAGCACGAGCAATTGCTGGCGTATCTGGCGTTGTTGATCAAGTGGAACAAGGCCTACAACCTGACTGCGGTACGCAACCCGGACGAAATGGTATCGAGGCATCTGCTCGACAGTCTCAGTGTGGTGCCCTTCATCGAAGGTACACGCTGGATCGACGTCGGCAGCGGCGGTGGGATGCCCGGCATTCCCATGGCCATCCTGTTTCCGGAGCGCAAAGTGGCGCTGCTGGACAGCAATGGCAAGAAAACCCGGTTTCAGACCCAGGTCAAACTTGAGCTGAAACTGGATAATCTTGAAGTTATCCACAGCCGTGCAGAAAGTTATCAGCCTGAAGTGCCTTTCGACGGGATCATCTCCCGTGCGTTCAGCAGCCTGGAAGACTTCACCGGCTGGACGCGTCACATGGGCGACGTCAATACACGCTGGCTGGCAATGAAAGGGCTGCATCCTGACGATGAGCTGGTAGCATTGCCCTCGGATTTTCACCTCGATAGCGCACACGCCTTGACCGTTCCGGGTTGCCAAGGCCAACGCCATCTGCTGATACTGCGCCGCACGGCATGACTGGGAACACAAGCAAGAATGGCTAAGGTATTCGCGATAGCGAACCAGAAAGGTGGGGTCGGCAAGACCACCACATGCATCAACCTCGCCGCGTCACTGGTCGCGACCAAGCGCCGTGTGCTGTTGATCGATCTCGATCCCCAGGGCAATGCGACCATGGGCAGCGGTGTGGATAAACACAACCTGGAAAACTCCGTCTACGACCTGTTGATCGGCGAATGCGATCTGGGCGAGGCCATGCAGTTTTCCGAGCACGGTGGTTATCAACTGCTTCCGGCCAACCGTGATCTGACGGCGGGCGAAGTGGTTCTGCTGGAAATGCAGATGAAAGAGAGTCGTCTGCGCAATGCGCTGGCGCCTATCCGCGAGAATTACGATTACATTCTCATCGATTGCCCACCTTCGCTGTCGATGCTGACCCTGAACGCACTGGTCGCGGCAGACGGCGTAATTATCCCCATGCAGTGCGAGTACTTTGCACTCGAAGGTCTCAGTGACCTTGTGGATAACATCAAGCGCATCGCTGAACTGCTCAACCCGCAGCTGAAAATCGAAGGCCTGCTGCGCACCATGTATGATCCGCGGCTGAGCCTGATCAACGACGTTTCGGCGCAGCTCAAGGAACACTTCGGCGAGCAGCTGTACGACACCGTGATACCGAGGAACATCCGCCTGGCCGAGGCACCGAGTTTCGGCATGCCGGTACTGGCGTATGACAAGTCGTCTCGTGGTGCGCTGGCCTATCTGGCCCTGGCAAGTGAACTGGTTCGTCGTCAACGTCGCGGCGCAAAAACCGCTCAGCCAACCTAAGGAATTCCCATGGCCGTCAAGAAACGAGGTCTCGGACGTGGGTTGGACGCACTTCTGAGCAGTCCAACCGTCAGTTCGCTGGAAGAACAGGCCGTCAAGGCCCCGCCAAGTGAGTTGCAGCATGTGCCGCTGGACCTGATCCAGCGCGGCAAGTACCAGCCGCGCCGTGACATGGACCCGCAGGCACTCGAAGAACTTGCGCAGTCGATCAAGTCGCAGGGCGTGATGCAGCCGATCGTGGTGCGTCCTATCGGTGACAACCGCTTCGAGATCATCGCGGGTGAGCGTCGCTGGCGTGCCAGCCAGCAGGCAGGTGTGGAGACGATCCCGGCGATGGTCCGCGATGTACCGGACGAAACCGCGATTGCGATGGCGCTGATCGAGAACATCCAGCGTGAGGACCTCAACCCGATTGAAGAGGCCATGGCGCTGCAGCGCTTGCAGCAGGAGTTTCAACTGACCCAGCAGCAGGTGGCTGATGCCGTCGGCAAGTCGCGAGTCAGTGTCGCCAACCTGTTACGCCTGATCGCCTTGCCGGAGGCCATCAAGACGATGCTGTCTCATGGCGATCTGGAAATGGGCCATGCGCGTGCATTGCTCGGACTGGGTGAAGATCGGCAGGTCGAAGGTGCGCGACATGTTGTCGCACGCGGGCTTACCGTACGCCAGACCGAAGCACTGGTCAGGCAGTGGCTGAGTGGCAAGGCAGAGGCCGCCGAGCCGGTGAAGACCGACCCGGACATCAGCCGCCTCGAACAGCGCCTGGCCGAGCGTCTGGGCTCTGCGGTGCAGATTCGTCACGGTCAGAAGGGCAAAGGTCAATTGGTTATCCGTTACAACTCGCTGGACGAGCTTCAGGGAGTGCTCGCTCACATCCGCTGAAACAATTGCTCTGTAGCGTATAGTCGGAAATCACTACCCGACTGTTGAATAGGGGCTTAACCGCCCCTATACTCTGCGCGCATTTTGTCGGCACAAATTATGCCAAGTTATTGATCATGGCGACCGACATCAAAGGAGCAGTTGCGATGGAATCCCGCATGCCAGACCGCTTGCCGTTCTATCGCCTGGCGGTTTTCCCGCTTTTGCTGGCTCAATTGATCGTGCTGCTCATGGCCGCATTGGTGCTGTGGCAGTGGCAAGGAGTCGTTGCAGGATATTCGGGACTCTGCGGAGGCCTGATAGCCTGGCTACCCAATTTATACTTTGCTCACAAGGCATTCCGGTTTTCCGGGGCCAGAGCAGCGCAAGCCATCGTTCGGTCGTTCTACGCCGGCGAGGCAGGCAAACTGATTTTCACGGCAGTGCTTTTTGCATTGACGTTCGCAGGTGTGAAGCCTTTGGCGCCGCTGGCTGTATTCGGCGTGTTCATGTTGATCCAGGTGGTCAACTGGTTCGCTCCCCTGCTTACGAGAACAAGACTTTCGAGACCTTAGGGCGTTTGAGGCAACCATGGCAGAGCAAACAGCTTCGGGCTATATCCAGCACCACTTGCAGAACCTTACATTCGGGCACCTGCCCAATGGCGAATGGGGCTTTGCCCACACCGCAGCGGAAGCCAAGGAAATGGGTTTCTGGGCCTTCCACGTCGATACCCTCGGCTGGTCGGTTGCGTTGGGTCTGATTTTCGTTCTGATCTTCCGCATGGCGGCCAAGAAGGCAACTTCCGGTCAGCCTGGCGCACTGCAGAACTTCGTCGAAGTTCTGGTCGAGTTCGTCGACGGCAGCGTGAAAGACAGCTTCCACGGCCGCAGCGCGGTCATCGCGCCACTGGCGTTGACCATTTTCGTCTGGGTATTCCTGATGAACGCGGTCGACCTGGTACCGGTGGACTGGATTCCACAGCTGGCGATGATGATCTCGGGTGACTCGCACATTCCGTTCCGTGCCGTGTCGACCACTGACCCGAACGCCACGCTGGGCATGGCCCTGTCCGTGTTCGCACTGATCATTTTCTACAGCATCAAGGTCAAGGGCATCGGCGGTTTCATCGGCGAGCTGACCCTTCACCCGTTTGGCAGCAAGAACCTGTTCGTTCAGGCGCTGTTGATCCCGGTCAACTTCCTGCTGGAATTCGTGACGCTCATCGCCAAGCCGATTTCCCTGGCTCTGCGTCTGTTCGGCAACATGTATGCTGGCGAGCTGGTCTTCATTCTGATCGCCGTGATGTTCGGCAGCGGTCTGTTGTGGCTCAGCGGTCTGGGTGTAGTGCTGCAGTGGGCGTGGGCTGTGTTCCACATCCTGATCATCACCCTGCAAGCGTTCATCTTCATGATGCTGACCATCGTCTACCTGTCGATGGCTCACGAAGATAACCATTGAGATTCGTCTCAGGACGCGTCTGATGACCGTCTCGCCAGTGGCGAGGCGGTGCCCGCAAGGGCTGATGTAGAAACGATTTTGTTTTACCGCTTCAATTAAAAAAACCTAACCAATACGACGTAAAAGTCGGGAGGAAAGATGGAAACTGTAGTTGGTCTAACCGCTATCGCTGTTGCACTGTTGATCGGCCTGGGCGCACTGGGTACTGCAATCGGTTTCGGCCTGTTGGGCGGCAAGTTCCTGGAAGGCGCAGCGCGTCAGCCGGAAATGGTTCCAATGCTGCAAGTTAAAATGTTCATCGTTGCGGGCTTGCTCGACGCCGTGACCATGATCGGTGTCGGTATCGCTCTGTTCTTCACCTTTGCGAACCCCTTCGTTGGTCAACTCGCTGGCTGATCACTCGAATTTTCGAGTTGATTGGTGTGATGGACAACGAACGAGCGAGGTGTTGGCGTGAACATTAATGCAACCCTGATTGGCCAGTCCGTTGCGTTCTTCATTTTTGTGATTTTCTGCATGAAGTTCGTGTGGCCTCCGGTCATCGCGGCTTTGCACGAACGTCAGAAGAAGATCGCGGATGGACTGGACGCTGCTTCCCGAGCAGCTCGCGACCTGGAGCTGGCCCAAGAAAAAGCGGGTCAACAACTGCGCGAAGCTAAAGCTCAAGCAGCCGAGATCATTGAGCAAGCCAAGAAACGCGGTACTCAGATTGTCGACGAAGCCCGTGAAACGGCACGCGTTGAAGCTGACCGTGTGAAGGCTCAGGCTCATGCCGAGATCGAGCAGGAACTGAACGGTGTCAAAGACGCCTTGCGCGCCCAGTTGGGTAGCCTGGCAGTCAATGGCGCAGAGAAGATCCTGGGTGCCACAATCGATCAAAACGCGCACGCGGAGCTGGTTAACAAACTGGCTGCTGAAATTTAAGCGAGGGCGATCATGGCAGAACTGACCACGTTGGCCCGACCTTACGCGAAGGCGGCCTTCGAGCATGCGCAGGCCCACCAGCAGCTGGCCAATTGGTCAGCCATGCTCGGCCTGGCTGCTGCGGTGTCACAAGACGACACCATGCAGCGCATGCTCAAGGCCCCGCGACTGACGAGCGCACAAAAGGCCACCACTTTTATTGAAGTGTGTGGCGAAAAGTTCGATGCCAAGGCACAGAATTTCATTCACGTCGTTGCTGAAAACGACCGCCTCCCGCTTTTGCCGGAGATCGCCGAACTGTTCGACCTGTACAAGGCCGAGCAGGAAAAATCGGTCGATGTGGATGTCACCAGTGCTTTCGCATTGAACCAAGAACAGCAAGACAAACTCGCCAAGGTTCTCAGTGCACGGCTCGGCCGGGAAGTGCGCCTGCATGCTGCGGAGGATGCCTCTCTTATAGGGGGTGTCGTCATCCGCGCCGGCGACCTGGTTATCGATGGCTCAGTTCGTGGCAAGATCGCGAAACTAGCCGAAGCATTGAAATCTTGAGTTTGAAGGGGCAGCAGAGCAATGCAGCAACTCAATCCTTCCGAAATAAGTGAAATCATCAAGGGTCGCATCGACAAGCTCGATGTAACCTCCCAAGCCCGTAACGAAGGCACAGTCGTCAGCGTGTCTGACGGTATCGTGCGGATTCATGGTCTGGCCGACGTAATGTACGGCGAAATGATCGAGTTTCCGGGCGGCGTCTACGGTATGGCGCTGAACCTTGAGCAAGACTCCGTGGGTGCCGTTGTACTGGGCGCTTACACGACTCTGGCTGAAGGCATGAGCGCCAAGTGCACTGGCCGCATCCTCGAGGTTCCGGTGGGTAAGGAACTGCTGGGTCGCGTTGTCGATGCACTGGGTAATCCAGTTGACGGCAAAGGTCCGCTGAACAACACCGAGACCGATGCGGTCGAGAAAGTTGCTCCAGGCGTGATCTGGCGTAAGTCGGTAGACCAGCCTGTACAGACTGGCTACAAGGCTGTCGATGCCATGATTCCTGTCGGCCGTGGCCAGCGTGAGCTGATCATCGGTGACCGTCAGATCGGTAAAACCGCTCTGGCCATCGACGCAATCATCAACCAGAAGAACAGCGGCATCTTCTGCGTCTACGTAGCGATCGGTCAGAAGCAATCGACCATCGCCAACGTTGTTCGCAAGCTCGAAGAAAACGGCGCACTGGCTAACACCATCGTCGTGGCTGCAAGTGCTTCCGAATCCGCTGCGCTGCAGTTCCTTGCACCGTACTCGGGTTGCACCATGGGCGAGTTCTTCCGCGACCGCGGTGAAGACGCGTTGATCGTTTATGACGATCTGTCCAAGCAAGCAGTGGCTTACCGCCAGATTTCCCTGCTGCTGCGCCGTCCACCAGGCCGTGAAGCTTACCCAGGCGACGTGTTCTATCTCCACTCCCGTCTGCTGGAGCGCGCATCGCGTGTTTCCGAAGAGTACGTAGAGAAGTTCACCAACGGCGCAGTGACCGGCAAAACCGGTTCCCTGACCGCACTGCCGATCATCGAAACCCAGGCTGGCGACGTTTCCGCGTTCGTTCCGACCAACGTGATTTCCATCACCGACGGTCAGATCTTCCTGGAATCGGCCATGTTCAACTCCGGCATCCGTCCGGCTGTGAACGCCGGTGTTTCGGTATCCCGTGTGGGTGGTGCCGCTCAGACCAAGATCATCAAGAAGCTTTCCGGTGGTATCCGTACCGCTCTGGCTCAGTACCGTGAACTGGCGGCATTCGCCCAGTTCGCTTCTGACCTGGACGAGGCGACCCGCAAGCAACTTGAGCATGGTCAGCGCGTCACCGAGCTGATGAAGCAGAAGCAATACGCACCAATGTCGATCGCTGACATGGCGCTGTCGCTGTATGCCGCTGAGCGTGGGTTCCTGACTGACGTCGAAATCACCAAGATCGGCAGCTTTGAACAAGCGCTGATTGCTTACTTCAACCGCGATCACGCCGATTTGATGGCGAAGATCAACGTGAAGGGTGACTTCAATGACGAAATCGATTCTGGCATGAAAGCCGGCATCGAGAAGTTCAAGGCCACCCAAACCTGGTAAGCCGCAGCGGGGGCCGCAAGGCTCCCGCTTGCTAACCTGATAGGTGTTACATGGCAGGCGCAAAAGAGATTCGCAGCAAGATTGCGAGCATCAAAAGCACGCAAAAGATCACCAGCGCCATGGAAAAAGTGGCGGTCAGCAAAATGCGCAAGGCTCAAATGCGCATGGCTGCTAGCCGTCCTTACGCGGAGCGCATTCGTCAGGTGATTGGTCATCTGGCAAACGCCAACCCGGAGTACCGCCACCCGTTCATGATCGAGCGCCCTGTTAAGCGCGTCGGTTATGTCGTAGTGAGCAGTGACCGTGGTCTGTGTGGTGGCTTGAATACCAACCTGTTCAAGACTCTGGTCAAGGACATGGCGGTGAACCGTGAAAACGGTGTAGAGATCGATCTGTGCGTGGTCGGCAGCAAAGGTGCGGCATTTTTCCGCAACTTCGGCGGTAACGTCGTCGCTGCGATCAGCCACCTGGGCGAAGAGCCGTCGATCAACGACTTGATCGGCAGCGTCAAGGTGATGCTGGATGCCTACCTGGATGGCCGTATTGATCGCCTGTCCGTGGTATCCAACAAGTTCATCAACACCATGACCCAGCAACCAACAGTGGAGCAATTGATTCCGCTGGTGGCAACCCCGGATCAAGGGCTCAAGCACCACTGGGACTATCTCTACGAACCCGATGCCAAAGAGCTGCTAGACGGCCTTATGGTTCGCTACGTGGAATCGCAGGTGTACCAGGCGGTGGTCGAGAACAACGCAGCTGAACAAGCAGCGCGGATGATCGCGATGAAGAACGCCACAGACAACGCCGGTGATTTGATCAGCGATTTGCAGCTGATCTACAACAAGGCGCGTCAGGCAGCGATCACCCAAGAGATCTCGGAAATCGTCGGCGGCGCTGCCGCGGTTTAACGGTTCAAATATTAGAGGAACCAGCTAATGAGTAGCGGACGTATCGTTCAAATCATCGGCGCCGTGATCGACGTGGAATTCCCACGCGATAGCGTACCGAGTATCTACAACGCGCTGGAAGTTCAGAGCGCGGCAGGAACCACCCTGGAAGTTCAGCAGCAGCTGGGCGACGGCGTGGTTCGTACCATTGCGATGGGCTCCACTGAGGGCTTGAAGCGTGGTCTGGAAGTAACAGACTCTGGCGCAGCCATCTCCGTACCGGTCGGTAAAGCGACGCTGGGCCGGATCATGGACGTGCTGGGCAACCCGATCGACGAAGCTGGCCCGATCGCCACCGAAGAGCGCTGGGGCATTCACCGTCCTGCACCGTCCTTCGCTGAGCAGGCAGGCGGCAACGACCTTCTGGAAACCGGCATCAAGGTTATCGACCTGGTCTGCCCGTTCGCCAAGGGCGGTAAAGTCGGTCTGTTCGGTGGTGCCGGTGTCGGCAAGACCGTAAACATGATGGAACTGATCCGTAACATCGCCATCGAGCACAGCGGTTATTCCGTGTTCGCCGGTGTGGGTGAGCGTACTCGTGAGGGTAACGACTTCTACCACGAGATGAAGGACTCCAACGTTCTGGACAAAGTGGCACTGGTCTACGGTCAGATGAACGAGCCGCCGGGTAACCGTCTGCGCGTAGCACTGACCGGCCTGACCATGGCCGAGAAGTTCCGTGACGAAGGTAACGACGTTCTGCTGTTCGTCGACAACATCTATCGTTACACCCTGGCCGGTACCGAAGTATCCGCACTGCTGGGCCGTATGCCTTCCGCAGTAGGTTACCAGCCGACCCTGGCTGAAGAGATGGGCACTCTGCAAGAGCGCATCACTTCCACCAAGAATGGTTCGATCACCTCGATCCAGGCCGTATACGTACCAGCGGATGACTTGACTGACCCATCGCCAGCTACCACGTTTGCCCACTTGGACGCCACCGTCGTACTGTCCCGTGACATCGCCTCTCTGGGTATCTACCCGGCGGTAGATCCACTGGATTCGACTTCGCGCCAGCTGGACCCGAACGTCATTGGCCAGGAACACTACGACACCGCTCGCGGCGTTCAGTACGTGTTGCAGCGTTACAAAGAGCTGAAAGACATCATCGCGATCCTGGGTATGGACGAGCTCTCGGAGACCGACAAGCAGTTGGTTAACCGTGCTCGTAAGATCCAGCGCTTCCTGTCCCAGCCTTTCTTCGTGGCAGAAGTCTTCACCGGTGCTTCGGGTAAATACGTTTCCCTGAAAGACACCATTGCTGGCTTCAAAGGCATCCTCAACGGTGACTACGACCACCTGCCAGAACAAGCGTTCTACATGGTCGGCGGCATCGAAGAAGCGATCGAGAAAGCCAAGAAACTGTAATCCCGGCGCCCGGCAACGGGCGCTATTAGGTTGAGGCAAGCAAATGGCTATGACAGTCCATTGCGACATCGTCAGCGCGGAAGGGGAAATCTTCTCCGGTCTGGTCGAGATGGTGATTGCGCACGGCAACCTGGGTGATATCGGTATCGCTCCAGGCCACGCGCCGCTGATCACTGATCTGAAGCCGGGCCCGATCCGCTTGATCAAGCAGGGTGGGGAAGCCGAGGTGTTCTACATCTCCGGTGGTTTCCTTGAAGTTCAGCCGAACATGGTCAAGGTGCTTGCCGATACTGTGCAACGTGCTGCCGACCTGGATGAAGCTTCTGCTCAGGCAGCCGTACTGGCTGCAGAGAAGGCCCTGAACGAGAAGGGCGCAGATTTCGATTACGGATCTGCAACTGCTCGTCTGGCCGAGGCTGCAGCTCAGCTGCGCACCGTTCAGCAAATTCGCAAGAAGTTCGGCGGCTAACCCTGCTGCACTCGATGCGCGATTGAGAAAAAGGGTAGCCTCGGCTACCCTTTTTCTTTTTTCAGATTTCCTCTTTCAAGTCAGCCCGTCTTCGGTCCGGTTGCCGCTCAGTTGGTAGTCCTATCATGTCTCTCGATATCGTTATTCTCGCTGCTGGCCAAGGTACCCGGATGCGTTCCGCGCTGCCGAAGGTTCTGCACCCCGTGGCCGGCAATTCCATGCTGGGTCATGTTATCCACAGCGCACGTCAGTTATCCCCAAGTGGAATACACGTCGTGATCGGGCACGGCGCTGATGCCGTGCGTGAACAGCTGGCAGCCGATGACTTGAATTTCGTGATGCAGGACAAGCAACTCGGTACCGGCCATGCGGTTGCTCAGGCGCTGCCCGCGCTGACGGCTGACACCGTATTGATTCTTTATGGCGATGTACCGTTGATCGAAGTGGAAACGCTTTCGCGCCTGCTCGAACTGGTCAATCCGCAGCAACTGGGTCTGCTGACCGTTACGCTGGATGACCCGACCGGTTACGGCCGTATCGTTCGCGACGATCAGAATCGTGTCTGTGCCATCGTCGAGCATAAGGACGCGAGCGACGCACAGAAGGCTATCACCGAAGGTAATACCGGAATTCTCGCGGTGCCTGCCGCTCATCTCGCTGACTGGCTAGGGCGGCTGTCCAACAACAATGCCCAGGGTGAGTATTACCTCACCGACGTGATTGCCATGGCGGCTAATGACGGCCTGGTGGTTGCCACAGAGCAGCCCCACGACGCGATGGAAGTGCAGGGCGCCAATGATCGCAAGCAGCTTTCCGAGCTGGAACGTCATTACCAGATGCGCGAAGCCCGTCGTCTGATGGCGGCTGGCGTGACCCTGCGCGACCCTGCGCGCTTCGATGTGCGCGGTGAAGTCAGCGTCGGGCGCGACGTGCTGATCGATATCAATGTGATTCTTGAAGGCAAGGTCGTGATCGAGGATGACGTGGTCATCGGTCCGAACTGCGTCATCAAGGACAGCACCCTGCGCAAGGGTGTCGTCGTTAAAGCCAACAGCCACATCGAAGGCGCAATCCTGGGTGAGGGCAGTGATGCAGGTCCGTTTGCGCGCCTGCGACCAGGCAGCGTGCTGGGTGCCAAGGCGCATGTGGGTAACTTTGTCGAGCTCAAGAATGCGAACCTCGGCGAGGGTGCAAAGGTCGGCCACCTGACGTACCTGGGCGACGCCGAAGTTGGCGCGCGCACCAATATCGGTGCCGGCACCATCACCTGTAACTACGATGGTGCCAACAAGCACAAGACCACGTTGGGTGCAGACGTCTTCATCGGTTCCAACAACTCTCTGGTTGCGCCTGTGGATATCCTGGACGGTGCGACGACTGCAGCCGGTTCGACCATCACGCAGAACGTGCCTGCTGAACAACTTGGCGTGGCCCGCGCCCGCCAACGCAACATCGAAGGCTGGAAGCGGCCGGTGAAAATCAGGAAAGACTGAGTTATCCACAGCCCCTTATGACCCGCGTGCCAATGCTCAACATTGGCACGCGGCCCTAACTATCCACACCTGACACTCAAGCCAGGACGCAGAGCGTCCAGAACCGCATACCCACGCGGAGCATGGGTACGATAGCGTTCCGTCAGACACCTATCGTTCCTCACGCTCCAGCGCGGGAATGCCGTTCTTGACGCTCCGCGTCACACCCCAGGCTCAAAAGCCGGTGTCACAAGTATCTGATAGAAATTGCGCCGCCCCATCCCGAAACCTTGACCAAACCCCAAAAATAGGTTTTTATTGCCTTCGTTATCTTTCGAAACGAAACTTAAGGCAGTCATGTCGAAGCGTAATACACCACAACGTCGCCACAACATTCTCGCCCTGCTCAACGAGCAAGGTGAAGTAAGTGTCGACGACTTGGCCAGACGCTTTGAAACTTCCGAAGTTACGATTCGAAAGGACCTCGCTGCGCTTGAAACCAACGGTCTGCTGTTGCGCCGCTACGGGGGCGCAGTGCAGCTTCCTCACGAGCTTATAAGCGATGGCAGTCAGCCGGTTTCCCGTTACAAACAAGCCATCGCCCGCGCTGCGGTTTGCAGAATTCGCGAGCACGCCAGAATCATCGTCGACAGCGGCAGCACCACGGCGGCATTGATTCCTGAGCTGGGCCAGCAACCCGGCCTGGTGGTCATGACCAATTCCCTGCATGTTGCACGCGCCCTGACCGAGCTGGAACACGAACCGGTCCTGTTGATGACGGGCGGAACGTGGGACCCACACTCGGAGTCTTTTCAGGGGCAGGTCGCAGAGCAGGTACTGCGCTCCTACGACTTTGATCAGCTGTTCATCGGTGCCGACGGCATCGATCTGGTGCGTGGCACCACCACCTTCAACGAGCTGCTGGGCTTGAGCCGGGTCATGGCGGAAGTCGCCCGGGAAGTGGTGGTCATGGTCGAAGCCGACAAGGTCGGTCGCAAGATCCCCAATCTGGAGCTGCCCTGGAGCAGTATCCACACCCTTATTACTGATGATCGCCTGTCCAGTGAGGCACGCGATCAGATACAGGCCCGCGGCATCAATTTGATTTGTGCTGCTGTCAGCTAGGAGATAACCATGTGTGGAATCGTCGGCGCCGTTGCTGAACGTAATATCACGGCCATTTTGCTCGAGGGCCTCAAGCGCCTTGAATACCGCGGCTATGACAGCGCGGGCGTGGCAGTCTTCAGCAACGAAGGCATCCTTGAGCGCCGTCGTCGCTCGGGCAAGGTCAGTGAACTGGAACAGGCACTTGCCGGCGAGCCGCTGATCGGCCGTCTGGGCATCGCCCACACGCGTTGGGCGACCCACGGCGCCCCGTGTGAGCGTAACGCCCACCCACATTTCTCGGCTAACACGCTGGCAGTTGTCCACAACGGCATCATCGAGAATCACGAAGCGCTGCGTGAACAGCTGAAAGGCCTGGGTTACGTCTTCGCATCCGATACCGACACCGAAGTCATCGTCCACCTGCTGCACCACAAGCTCAAGGACACCGCCGATCTGGCGGTTGCCCTGAAGGCTGCGGTGAAAGAACTTCACGGTGCTTATGGGCTTGCGGTCATCAATGCCGCGCAGCCGGATCGCCTGCTGGCCGCTCGCAGTGGCAGCCCGCTGGTCGTCGGCATAGGTCTGGGTGAAAACTTCCTGGCCTCCGACCAACTGGCGCTACGTCAGGTCACCGACCGTTTCATGTACCTGGAAGAGGGCGACATCGCCGAGATCCGTCGCGACAGCGTGCAGATCTGGAACGTCGACGGAGTGTCGGTCGAGCGCGAAGTGGTGCAATACCATGAAGGCGCCGAAGCCGCCGACAAGGGCGAGTACCGCCACTTCATGCTCAAGGAAATTCATGAGCAGCCCAAGGTCGTACAGCGCACCCTCGAAGGTCGTCTGGGGCAGCAGCAAGTGCTGGTCCACGCATTCGGTCCACAGGCTGCCGAGCTGTTCGCCAAAGTACGCAACGTTCAGATCGTGGCCTGTGGCACCAGTTACCACGCGGGCATGGTCGCGCGTTACTGGCTTGAAGGCCTGGCCAGCATCCCTTGCCAGGTCGAAGTGGCCAGCGAGTTCCGCTATCGCAAGGTGGTGGTTCAGCCGGACACCCTGTTCGTCTCGATCTCGCAGTCCGGTGAAACCGCCGACACCCTGGCAGCGCTGCGCAACGCCAAGGAACTGGGCTTTCTGGCCAGCCTGGCGATCTGTAACGTGGGCATCAGCTCACTGGTGCGCGAATCCGACCTGACCCTGCTGACCCAGGCCGGTCCGGAAATTGGCGTGGCATCGACCAAAGCTTTCACCACCCAGCTGGTCGCCTTGTTGCTGCTGACCCTGTCGCTGGGTCAGGTCAAGGGATCGCTGGAGCAGGGCGTCGAAGCGCAACTGGTCGAAGAACTGCGTCGCCTGCCGACGCGCCTCGGCGAAGCGCTGGCAATGGACGGCACGGTCGAGAAAGTCGCCGAACTGTTCGCCGAGAAGCACCACACCCTGTTCCTCGGGCGCGGCGCACAGTTCCCGGTGGCAATGGAAGGCGCACTCAAGCTCAAAGAGATCTCCTACATCCACGCCGAAGCCTACCCGGCCGGCGAACTCAAGCATGGCCCGCTGGCGCTAGTCGATGCCGACATGCCAGTCGTCACCGTCGCACCAAACAACGAACTGCTGGAGAAACTTAAATCCAACCTGCAGGAAGTGCGCGCACGCGGCGGCGAGTTGATCGTATTCGCAGACGAGCAAGCCGGCATGAAGAACGGCGAAGGCACCCACGTCATCGCCATGCCACACATCATCGATGCCTTGGCACCGATTCTGTACACCATTCCGCTGCAGTTGCTTTCGTATTATGTGGCTGTGTTGAAAGGGACGGATGTTGACCAGCCGCGGAATTTGGCGAAGTCGGTGACGGTGGAGTGAGTTATCCACAGGGGTGAGGGGGCTGATTTTTGTGAATTAAAATTGCGTAGTCCGGGCCTGGTTGAGAGGCCTTTGGCCCTGCGGAAAGGAGATGCAAAGCAGTCGTCATGACCCCGAACGCTGCTGCTAATCAAGATGCTCCGCGGGTATCCAGTCCACGCTGACCCTGTGCCTCAAGCGGGAGCGCTTCTGCGGTCCCATAACCGCTCGGTTAGTGAGAAGGGCTATGTACTGAACAGGTTGACGATTCTGCAAAGCAGATGATCCTTGGGTTGGTCGCGTTTGAGTTCTCTCAGAGTTGACCCGCAAGCTCAGTAGTATTTTCTCATTGCAGCCGATGGTGTAACGTTTAAGCAACAGCAGTGACCAGTTTCTATTTTTGGAAGCACTGATGGCACTTTCACGCCTTATGCATGTCTGAACGTGTTCTGATTGGTGCAGCAATCCAGATTGACTCTGGGCGGGACCTAAAGCAAAGGCGATTGCTGTAGTTTTTGTTCTACGAAATTTCAGGGCTTTTGGCAGTGTTCTCGCGTGGTAAAACGCAGGATTGACGTCACGCCGGAGCATAGTATTGCTCGGCGGGAGGTCTAAGCAGCTCCAAGCTGCGTTTCTGCCAAGTCGTGAAGGCATACTGGTTTCTCGATGATTTCGTGATGTTGGATGTCGGCGTGTTGCCGCTACGCGTCAATTGGCATCTAGCCAGCGTATAAAGGGAGGTTGGTCGTGAGAGATGGACTCTATCCATGTACAGCTGCAGATCCCATGGGAACAGGTTCCCAGCAAGGACTATTGGGCGAAGGGTCATTGCCATGGCCAAGTGTTGTTGCCGCTAGGGCCTTCCCCTCATCCTTGGACATCGCAGGCACTTATGCCACTGACGATCTAAGTGCTGCGGAATTTCTCATCAACGAGCTTAGCTCTCCAGAAGCTGAACTCTCTCCTGAGGAAACCGAAGACTACTACACGACGCTGATTTTCTTGTTTGGTAAGCTAAAAAAAGCCCCAAACGTCGCAGCAAAACAGTTTTTGGAGCTAAAGGAGAAGGCGGAAAAAATTCCGGTCATAGGCTCTCCGCTATTTTCTACGGCTAACCTGCCAGGCACACTCGCGAGTGTGGGAGGTATTCTCCATGCAGGTTCGAAAGCAACCAAGGTTGAAGACCTACTCGATCTTAGTAAGTCGACAAAGACGCAGCTTAAAAAATGGGCGGCCTCCCGTGGAAAGCCAGGAAGTGTCTCTGCTCATCGGGCTTTTCGTGGCAGGATCAAGCTCATTCGTGTAGGCGGTAATTTATACTTTGAAATACCAGCAACGGCCAAAGCCAGTATCTATCGAGTGGGCGGTAACGTCGTAGGCAATACGATTCATGTCCCAGCATATAATGCAGCTAAAACGTTAAGATCGACTGCGCATGTCGACGGCGACTTGTATGGTCAGCGGGGGGTAGGGAAGATGCTTGTCGGGAAAGCAGCCGGCCCGATTCTCGCGTTCGGCCCACAATTAGTTATGGATATAAACAGCGCCACTAGTGGTAGGGATTTTTTAAAGAAAACTGCCTATAGCCAGCCCACGAATGCTTTAGTTTTTGCAAGTGGAGTAGCGATTGGTGCGACCGTGAGTGCGCCTGCGGTATTAGTAATTGCGATTGGATTAGGTGTAGGCCTCGTAATACAGATTGTTATGAGCGATGATGTAAGCGGGTGGGGTACCTCATTGGGTAATTTGCTGACGGGAAAAGACTAATAATGTTCCATACTGAACCGCATCGATACTTAGCCACCATATGGGGAGCTTGGTTTTTGTTCACCATGCTGGCCGTGTTTTCGGCGGCTGTCGTACCGAGTATATTGACTATTCCCTCCGCCGTATTTGTGATATGGGTAACTTACTGGTGCGTTGACTGCGCGTACCGGACTGAAAGGTTTAGTAAGTATGCCAGTCTTAGGCTGTTTACGAATTTGGGTGTTGCCCCTGGATTCGCTTTTTTAATGGCGTTAGTCGCGACTTATAAGCAGTTTAAGGTGGGGCTTGGCATGTCGTTACTGATCAGTTGTATGCCGCTAGTTCTCTGCACGATTATCTATTCGCTATTATGTGTATGGCGGAGTCCTAGAAAGTCTCTGGTCGTGCGCTCGCAGCGCGTCGAAGTCGTTGAGCCAAAGCAGGAGAATCGTTGGGCACTCGGCGCTGTTGGGGGCGGCCTGGGAATATTGATTTATCCAGTTTTCCACGCTTACAGATCGCCAGCGATGCTGCTCGTCTTTCTATTTATAGTTATTGCCCTATTTATGCTGTTTTACCATCGCACCAGTATCTCATCCCTGCGTAATTTGAAGGATCAAGAGGCGCGAGAACATCAGGAATACACATTCATGAATGTGGAAGAGCTTCGTTCAAGGCGCGCGGCGTCTTGGATTGGCCGCATTTTCGCTACCAAGGTAGACCGATGAGTTTTGCCAGTAACCAGTTTTCAAGGAGCGCACAATGTTGACGGACCTTCTTTCCATGCTGAGCCCGCAGAATAAAAGGCTTTTCAAGCTAAATACATTTGCGTCCGGCGGTGAAGAGGAAATGCTGCTGGAGCATTTTTCTGGTTCAGAAGGCCTCTCCCGGCTTTTTGAGCTGGATTTGGCGCTGCTAAGCCAGCGCTCCGATGTGAAACTAAAATCACTCATTGGCCGCCCCGCGACCGTGGAAATCGAACTTGCCGATGGTTCTAAACGCTACATCAACGGCTACGTGAACCGATTCAGTACTCAAGGTAGCGATGGTGGGCTTTCTCGCTACAGTGCGGTGCTTGGGCCGTGGTTATGGATGCTTACCTGTCGATTTGACACGCGAATATTTCAAGATAAAACAGTTCAAGATGTGTTGACTGAGGTATTTGGCAGCTATGGAGCATTTCCAAAATTTGAATTTCGCCTGAGCAAGTCCTTAAAAAATCATAGTTATGTCACCCAGTACCGCGAGAGTGACTTTAACTTTGTACAGAGACTACTTGAAAATGAGGGGCTTTTTTACTATTTCGAGCACACTGCCGACTCGCACGTGATGGTTTTGGTTGATGACTCCAGCACATTAGTACCTTTGGCGGAGCAGCCACAGATTCGTTTTCATACAGCCTCAGTGACCGAGACAGCTGACTCGATTACCCAATGGAGTGCGACACGCCAACTGCAGTCTGGCAAAGTTTCCGTACGTACCTTTGATTACCGCCAGCCAAATAATGCGCTGCCAGTCACCATGCAGAGTATGAATCAGCAGGGAGACATCGATAGCTTCGAGATATACGATTTCCCTGGGCAGTATACTCATGGAAACTATGAGGATGGTGAGGCAATGGTCCGTAACCGGATTGAGGCCTTGGAGTTATTGGGTAAAACATTTTATGGCGATAGCAACTGTCGTGTCATGAAGCCGGGCTATACGTTCGAGCTGACCCAGCACTATGAGCACGATGCTGGAACCGCTGAGAACCGGCAGTTCTTAATTATATCGGTTGACCATGTAGGTAGTAATAACTACTTGACTGGTGATCAGGCCGGTTACCTCAACAAATTTGTATGTGTTCGCAAAAAAATTGCTTATCGGCCTCAGTTAGCAACTCGCAAACCCTCAATTAACGGCCCACAAACCGCCATTATCGTTGGCCCCCCCGGTGAGGAGATCTACACCGATGAAATGGGCCGCGTGAAAGTGCAGTTCCACTGGGATCGCAGCGGCCAGTTCGACGACAAAAGCTCTTGCTGGGTACGCGTCGCCCAGTCCGGTGCAAGTGGCGGCTTCGGCAGTATTCAGATACCCCGTGTCGGCGACGAAGTCGTCGTTGTATTTCTTGACGGCAACCCTGACCGTCCGCTGATCATGGGCAGCCTCTACAACAGCCAGAATACCCCGCCATGGTCGCTTCCGGCGAACAAGACTCAGAGTGGTTTCTTGACCCGGTCGATGAAGGGCGACGGCGGTACGGCGAATTTCTTCCGGTTCGAAGACAAGGCCGGCGCCGAGCAACTCATCATGCACGCTGAGCGCAACATGGATACCGAGATCGAGCTCGACGAAACCCATAAAGTCGGCAACAACCGCACGATGACTGTCGATGGCAGGCAAACCGAGATCATCAAGAAAGACACTATGATGAACGTTCAGGAAGGCTCACTGACGATTCAGGTGGATAACCAGTTCATCCAGGTCAACGCCAAGCAACACATCATTCTCCAAGTGGGGGAAAGCAGCATCACCCTCACGCCGGATGGCATTGAGATCAAGGGCAACGCCATTACCACAGTGAGCAAGGGTACGACTCAAATAACCGGTGCGCCGGTCAGAGTCAATGACTGAGGTAAAGGGCTGTTAACGCTGATATAGAAGTGACCCATCTGCCGACTTGGCGATGCTCCATAAGTATTCAGTCTCAAATCAGACCTGCTAGCGCTGTATGAAGTAGAAGTTTGAGTCAGCGAAGCTTCGGCAGTAGGGTCAATTCTGTATCAGCGGCAGCGAGCTGCGGTCTGGCGCTTACGTCGTAAGCGCTCCATAAACCCCACATTCAAAGTGCTTAGCTGATCCCGGAAGCTGTGATCCCGATTCCCTCAGGAGCCAGCTCGCCATGATGCGACCCGATGCCAAAGTCGAAAAAGTGTATCTGTACCCAAGCCCGTGGACTTCCGAAAGTCTATCGACGGTCTGGCGGCATTGGTCGAACTGGACATCAAGGTCGCCGTCTTTGATCCAGTACTTTTCGTCTTCCTCAACAAGCCACGCAATCGCGTGAAGATCTTGTACTGGGAGCGCAACGGTTTTTGCCTTTGGCTCAAGCGTCTGGAGTCCGAACGATTCAAAACATCGCCAGACGCCACCGACGAAGCGATTGTACTGACGGTTCAGGAACTCAACTGGATGCTCGATGGCTTTGACCTCTGGCGCAACCGTCCTCATCAAGTTTTGACGCCGCGATTCGTAGCCTGATTCGGTATAATCCAGGGCATGAATTCCGTGCCCGAAAACCTTCCAGATGATCCCGTTCTGCTCAAGCAACTGCTTGGGCAGATGCTCGACGAGCGTCAGTTGGATAAGGGTAAGATTATTCGGCTAGAAGAACAGAATGCCCTTCTGCTTCAGCGTTTGTTCGGACGTAAGTCCGAGCAAACAGCTGATGCGGTAACGCCGCAACTGGCCCCTCTTCAATGAAGTAGAAAGCGTCGTCGAACCTGTGGACGAAGCCTCAGATGAAGAGGTCGTTGCTCCGACCAAGCGCCGTGGCAAGCGCAAACCTTTGCGTGCCGATTTACCCCGCGTCGAAGTCATCCACGAACTGCATGAGCACGAACTGACCTGCGTTTGTGGCTGCCGCAAACACACCATTGGCGAAGAAGTCAGCGAGCAGCTTGAAATCATGCCGATGCAGATCCGCGTGATCAAACACATCCGAAAAGTCTATGCCTGCCGCGACTGCGAAACAGCCCCGGTCACTGCTGATAAACCTGCGCAAGTGATCGAGAAGAGCATGGCCAGCCCTAGCGTTTTGGCGATGCTGCTTACCACTAAATATGTAGATGGTTTACCGCTTCACCGCTTTGAAAAAGTGTTGGGCCGCCACGGCATGGATATTCCTCGACAAACGTTGGCGCGCTGGGTGATTCAGTGCGGCGAGCATCTGCAACCCTTGCTCAACTTGATGCGGGATCGACTGCTGGAAAGTCGTGTCATCCACTGCGATGAGACGCGAGTGCAGGTTAATAAAGAGCCTGATCGAGAGCCCGCCAGTCAATCCTGGATGTGGGTACAAACTGGAGGCCCGCCTAATCAGTCTGTTGTTCTTTTCGACTACTCAACCAGCCGTGCGCAGGAAGTACCGACGCGTCTGCTAGAGGGCTATCGTGGCTACTTGATGACGGATGATTACGCCGGTTACAACGCGCTTGGCACGCAAGCCGGTGTCGAGCGACTGGGTTGCTGGGCGCATGCTCGTCGCAAGTTCGTAGAACCACAAAAAGTGCAGCTCAAGGGCAGAACCGGGCGGGCTGATGTTGCCCTGAATTTGATCAACAAGCTTTACGGTATCGAGCGGGCGTTGAAAGAAGGCAGCGATGAGCAGCGTTATGAAGCTCGCCAGCAAAACAGCGTACCGGTGCTGACTCAGTTGCACACCTGGATGGAGAAAACGCTGCCTCACGTCACGGCGCAAAATGCGCTGGGTAAGGCGATCAGTTATCTAGCCAACAACTGGCAAAAGCTGGTGCGCTATACCGAAGCTGGATTTTTGCCCATCGACAACAATGCGGCAGAGCGTGCGATCAGACCGTTTGTGATCGGACGCAAGAACTGGCTATTCAGCGACACCCCCAAGGGTGCCAAGGCCAGTGCTCAACTCTACAGCTTGGTCGAGACGGCTAAAGCCAACGGCCAAGAGCCCTATGCGTGGCTGCGCCACGCATTAGAACGGTTGCCACTGGCGACCTCGGTTGAAGATTACGAAGCTCTGCTGCCGTGGAACTGTACGCCTCGTTTGCATTCCTAGACGCACCGTCGTCTTTGGTTAGATGGGGTTTGTGGAGCGCTTACATTAATACCATGCTTGTCGGCCACTTCTCGGGCAACTTCGATTTTGCGCACAAGTACCTCCGGTGGTGCGGTACCGTCTTCGATGTTGATACCCACGGCACCTGCGGCGATAACCGCTTCGACAACGCTGGCGACGTGTTGGAGATCGTCGGAGTAACCTGCCTCAATGTCTACGGTCAGGGGGACGCGCAGTATTCGCGTCATAGATTCAACGCTGGCTGCCAGCCGCGTAAGGGGGAGCTGGTTGCCATCGGCGTAACCATGCGCCCACGCCATGCCCGCACTGCTGGTGGCGATCGCGGTGGCACCCAATGACTCTACGACTTTTGCCCCGCCTGCATCGCTGACATTGGCCAGGATCAAAAGACCATGGTTGTGTAACTCATGAAAAATATTGTCCAGTGATTTCATAACACTTTCCTGTCTGAAAAAAGTTGCCATCCATTGACCGTGGCAGGCAAGCGACTGGAGATAGAAAGCCTGCCTTCGTACGGAGTGGCTGCGTTGGGGCGTCAAGCCTCCACGGTAGGAGACCACCCCAGTATGCGCTTGGCTTTTTCGTTGCTGACGGTCGGGCTGTCGTGAGTGATATTGAAAATACCACTTTGCTCTGTTTGCAACGCCAGCAGTGCGGCGCGTGCAGCGTCTTGTACGTGCACAGGGCTGGTGCCGGTCGGCTCGTCAGTGCCAGTGTCGGGCCCGTATAACTGGCCATAGCGCAAGACGGTTCCGTTCAATGCAGGCTCGCTCAGCACTTGCTGTTCCAAGGCTGCCACACCCCCCACGCTGATGCCACGGCTGCCTTGTGCCTCGACGTCCAGAGGGCAGGTTTCCAGGTAAGGGGTGTCGCCTGAACGGTAGGCCCAGGCGATGCTTTGAGCTATCAGACGGGTAGCGCCAGCGGCTCGAGCGGCGGCTACCAGATTACGCGTTCCTTCTGTACGGATACGTGCGTTGTTCTCGACCGCTTTGGCCATCAATTCAGGACTCAGGCCACGAGGCAGATCTGTCAGTTGATGAACAACAGCCCATGGCTGTATGCGGACCAACTCTTCATTTAAACGCTCGGCGTCATAGACATCGACCACCACTGCCGTAGCACCTGTGGCCTCGATGTCCTTCACTTTTTCGGCGCGACGGGTAGCGCCATACACGGTGTAGTCCGCAGCCACCAATAGCTTGAGCAGGGCTCTGCCGATGACACCGGATGCGCCGGCTACAAAAACTTTACGCGACATTGCACTCATCTCCTTGAGGTTTCATTGCAGCGGAAGCAGTGCGCCAACTCGCCTGGTACTGTGTCAATACACTCTAACAAAAGCCGTGGGTTCTATCGGGTAGGTTATCGACTAGGCCTAGGAATAGGCCCAAGCTGACGGCACGCTTGAGGATGCTAGATTATTTGCTGTGATTAACTTTGAATCGAGTGACAATCAGGAGCACTTCATCATTGCAACCACCGCGAAAACCCGATCTGTCACGGCTCACGTTCCTGAGCAACTGGCACATTTTTCCGAATTCCGTAAGCTCTCCCAAAACAGACCCCACTCCCCGAAAGTCACCCTCAAGGCCTGGTTTCTTCACTACCTATTCCGGCACTTTCGAAAACTTGTAAAACAGATTCGGCTCACTGACGACGTACAGGTTGCCTGCGCGATCCATGGTCAGGCCTTCGGGTTGCGGGGCGCTGTGCTTGAGGTCGGAGAAGGTACCCAGCAGTGATCGAATGCTGACGAATCGTCCCTTGGTGTCCAGTTCCGTGATCGAGCGCGACTGGTCGCTGAGCAGCAGTAAATGGCCGGTTCGCGGATCGTAGTAACCGTCTGAAAGGTCGCGTGCGGAGACACTTTTCTCTATCCAGTCCAGCCGGTCGGCAATTTTGATCTGCAAGCGGCCCTGATCGATGGAGCGCAGGACGCCGGAAACCTCGAACATCTGGCGTGGATCGCGCTCTTTGATCGCGAACAGGCGGTCGTTGGCGGGATCGTAGGTTACGCCTTCGAATCCCTTGTTATGAATACTGGGGTTGATCAGTAGCGCAATGAACTGAGCTTCCTCGACGTGGATGGGGCGTGCTTGCGGCGGCAACGTGATGATTTCCAGTTGCTGGAGATCTTCGTCGCACAGCACGATGCGACCGTTGCCCAGATAAGCCACTCCTTCTGTGTCAGCGAAACCGATCAATGGGTAGCGGGCGATTATCTCGCCGTTCGCGTCCAGAGTCAGCAGTTGCATGGGGCCTTTGTTGGTCACTGCCAGCAGTCGGTCATTATCGTAGTCGTAGGTGATCCCGGAGATATTGGCGACGTCCGGGGCAAGTGGTTTGGCGTCGATAACGACATGGAAATCCGGCAGCCAGATATTCTTGTCGGCTGCCGTATTGCCCTTTAACCAGGTGCGACCGTACTGGTACAGCTGTTGGTGGACCTGAAAGTGTGTCGACACGGCATAGGCCAGGATCAGCAGCCCGAGAGCAGCTGCACTCAGCACGAGTTGTGCGAGTGATACCTGCCTTCGTGCGACGTTCGACCACGTCAGGCGCTTTGCCTTGATCGTTTCCAGCTGCATGGCTTCATTCACTCCCGCGTGTTGGGGGGCTGGGCGGGGGATTAATCAACATTCTGCTGCCAGGCGAAGCGATAGGCCTGCATCGGACTTTCCGGTTTACACAGGCCGTTGTCGGCATCGGCATCGACGATGAACCAGTCAGCTCTGGAGGTCTGACCCAGCGGCCGGGCTTTTTCCGGCAAGAAGCAATTGGCCAGTTGCTCGCCTGGCACCAGCGCAAAGGTGCCGGGGTGTTCTCTTAGCCAGCGGGCGGCCTGTTCGGTTGCCGACGGCTTGGCAAAACCGAAATGCACAATGGGTTGGCGTGCATAGAGCCAGTGCCCCTCGCGCCAGTTGACCAGCACCAGATCGGCGCCTTGCGTGACATAAGCGGCCTGTTCCATCAGTTCCTTGTGTGGGTTTTGGCCCTCTATGACGGGTTCGACGAACCCTCTGGCGAACCACAGACCAAGCCAGACAACCACCACCACCGGGACGATTTGCCGGGCCCTGACGCGGTCATGGAACCAGCGTTTCAACAACCAGGGCAGCAAGGGGGCAGCCACCAGTACCAGGCCGGGCAGCGCCGGAAAGATGTAGATCTTGCGTTTGCCACTGGAGAGGCTGAAGAACAGCAGCACCAGCAACACCCAGCCGAGCAGTACCAACACCCGGCCGTCGCGCTTGCTCAACTGTCGGCGCCAGGCCGGGATCAGCCAGGGCAGCACCAACACCAGCGGCAGCCAATACTGCGGGATGACTTTGACGAAGAAATACCAGAAGGGCTCGCGGTGGTCCCAGGCGCTGGCATAGCGATTGGCCGTCTGGTGCAAGAGTATTTCCTGCACGTAGGCGAAGCCTTCCGGGCCGCCGTCACGCACGACCGAGATAATCATCGGCACCAGCCACAGGCAGCAGGCCAGCAATAACACCAGCAGACCCAGCGCCCAGCGCGCGGCCTGTCCAGGCATGGCCACGACACCGTGCCAACCTTTACGCGCGGCATAGGCGTAAGGGATCAACATCAACGCGGGAACAAAACCGACGCCCTTGGTGATAATGCCCAGGCCCATGGCCGCACAGCTGAAATAGAACCAGCCCCAGGCCGGCCCGAGCAACACGTGGCGAACCAGACCGTAGAAGCCCAGCGCAATCCACAGGCACAGAAAACTGTCGATCTGCCCGGTGCGCAGGATGCTGTAGGTCTGATAGGTCGCCAGAAACAACAAGGCGGCGTACCGACCTATGCGTCGGTTCCACAGGCGGGTGCCCAGATCGTAGAGGACTGCGGTGGTCACGCCTGCAGAGAGCAGCCCGGGCAGGTAAAGCGCGATATTCGGGCTGCCCGTCAGCCAAATGAAGAATGCCGTCGCCCACATGAACAGCGGCGGTTTGTCGGCATAGATCTCCGCGGCCCGGTGCGGGACGAACCATGAGCCGTTCTGCAGCATTTCCAGGGCAACGCCGAGAAACCGCTCTTCATCCACGTTCTGCGGCAGACGCAAGCCCAGGCCGCCCCCGACCAGTAAAACGGCCAGCGCGACCAGTAGCCATCCCTCGAGGCGAGGCGAAAGGTGAGTTCGCACCGTCATTGCTCCTCGGATGTCTTGGCCTGTCTGCTGATCAGCTGCAGGTTGCGCATGTACACCAGCAGACCAAAGGCCTGGCCGGCGATGAAGACCGGGTCCTGTCGGTAAATGGCGTAGGCCAGCAGGATCGTGCTGCCCAGCATGCTCAGGTACCAGAAGCCCACCGGGATGATGCTGCGCTTCTTGAATTCGCTGTACAGCCATTGCAGGACAAAGCGGCCGGTAAATACCGCCTGCCCGACAAAGCCGAGGATCAGCCAGAAGGTCTCGTTGTCCGGCTTCATGACCGCAGTTCCTGTGCCTGAACATCCAGCCGAGTCCGGCGGATCAGCCACCAGACGCCGACCAGATCAAGAATGCCCACCAGCGCACGGTCCAGGTTGCCGTACTTGGACACACCGGCCTGGCGGTGGCGGTGGTTGACGGGGTGCGTGACCATACGGCCGTTATGTCGCTGAATCAGCGCTGGAATGAACCGGTGCATATGGTCGAAGTACGGCAGGCGCAGAAACGCGGCTCGCTCGATCAGTTTCAGGCCGCACCCTGTGTCTGGAGTCGCGTCCTTGAGAAGCCGGCTGCGCAGCCCGTTGGCAAAGCGCGAGGCCCAGCGTTTGCTGGCGGTATCGCGCCGATTCACCCGGTGACCGGCCACCAGCTGTATCGCCCCGGAGCCTGTTGCGTGAGCGCGTACCAGCGCCAACATCCCCGGAATGTCCGCCGGGTCGTTCTGACCGTCACCGTCCAGGGTCGCCAGCCAGGTGCCGTTGGCCGCCAGTGCTGCGTGATAGACCGAGGTGCTCTGCCCGAGCGATCGCTCGTGGTGCAGGATCCGCAACACGGTCAGCCCGCTGTCCTTGAGGTGCGTCAGCACTTTCAAGGTGTCGTCTGTGCTGCCGTCGTCAACGACCAGTATCTCGTAGCGCTCACCGTCCAGCGCTGTGCAAATCTCTTTTATCAGGCTGGGCAGGTTGTCGGCTTCGTTTTTGGCCGGGATCACGACGGAGAGAAAAGTGGGCGTGGTCATGGAAGTCCTTGTTATTGAAGTGGCTCGCAGATCCGGGCCTGATAGTGCTCCCGATACCAGTCGACGAAGGCCCTGACGCCAGTGTCGACCGAGACCTGTGGTTGAAAGTCGATCCATTGGCTCAGCGCACTGACGTCTGCCCAGGTTTGCAGCACGTCGCCCGCTTGCAAGGGCAGGTAGCGCCGCTCGGCGCGCAGGCCTAGCGCGGCCTCCAGGCAATCGACGAACTCCAGCAGCTTGACGGGCTGACCCCGGCCGATGTTGAAAAGCTGATGAGGCGGCTCGCTGCCAACCGCATCGGGCGGCAGCAGACGCAGGCGCAGGATGCTTTCGACAATGTCGTCGATGTAGGTGAAGTCCCGCGCCATTTCGCCGTGGTTGTAGATATCCACAGGCTGGCCGGCGAGCATGGCTTTTGTGAACTTGAACAGCGCCATGTCCGGCCGGCCCCAGGGACCGTAGACGGTGAAAAAGCGCAGCCCTGTGGCGCGCAGGCCGTACAAGTGGCAATAGCTGTAGGCGGTGAGTTCGTTGGCGCGCTTGGTGGCGGCATACAGGGACAGCGGCCGGTCGACGGCATCCTCTACCTGAAACGGCATGCGCGTATTGGCGCCGTACACCGAGCTGCTCGACGCGTAGATCAGGTGCGCCGGTCGATACTGCCGACAGGCCTCGAGCACGTTGATAAAGCCGACCAGATTGGATTGGGCGTAAACATTCGGCTGTTCAAGCGAATAACGCACACCGGCCTGCGCCGCCAGATGAATGACCTGTTCGAAGCCATTTTGCGCGAAGAGCGCGGACAGACCTTCGGCATCGGTAATGTCCAGCCTGTGGAACGTGAAACCTGGCAGGCGCTGGAGTATGGCAAGGCGCGATTGCTTGAGCTCGACGCTGTAGTAATCGTTGAGGTTGTCGATACCGACGACCTCCACACCGAGTTCGCACAGACGCCTGGCGACATGAAAGCCGATGAACCCCGCAGCACCTGTCACCAGCACCGTCATGCCGGAGTCGCCCGGCCACGACCAATGCCGTAGTAGGTTAAGCCCGCCTCACGCAGCTGCGACGGGTCGAACAGGTTGCGGCCATCGAACACCACGCGATCACCGAGCTTTTCGCCGAGCTGGTTCAGATCCAGCACCCGGTAGTCCTGCCATTCGGTCACCACCACCAGGGCGTCTGCGCCTTCCAGAGCATCATGCTTGCACTGCACCAGTTGCAGGTCGTTTCGCTCGCCGTAATGATGCCTGACCGCTTCTATTGCTTGAGGGTCGTGCGCTTGAACCCTGGCACCGGCTGCCCAGAGCGCTTTGAGCAGGGTATGGCTGGAGGCTTCGCGAATGTCATCGGTATTGGGCTTGAAGGCCAGTCCCCAGACGGCGAAGACCTTGCCACTGAGATCACCACGATAATGCGTATGGATATTTTCAAACAGGCGGTGCTTCTGGCGGCGATTGACCTGTTCGACGGCGTTGAGCAACGCTGTTTCCACGCCATGCTCGCTGGCTGTGCCGATCAGCGCCTGCAAGTCCTTGGGAAAGCATGAGCCACCGAAGCCGCAGCCCGGGTAAATAAAGTCATAGCCAATGCGCGGGTCGGAGCCGATGCCTAGCCGCACCTGTTCTATGTCGGCCCCCACCTGTTCAGCGAGGTTGGCGATCTCGTTGATGAACGAAATCTTGGTCGCCAGCAGGCAGTTGGCAGCGTATTTGGACAGCTCTGCGCTGCGCGCATCCATGACCACGAACTTCTCGCGGTTGCGACTGAACGGCTGATACAACTCGCGCATCTGCTCCAGCGCTCGCGGGCTGGCCCCGCCGATGATAATGCGATCCGGACGCAGGCAGTCACTGACCGCGCAGCCTTCCTTGAAAAACTCGGGGTTGCTGATCACTTCAAAGCCGTCATCGCGTCGCGCACTGGCAGCGATCTCAGCGAGCAGACGGTCAACGGTGCCCACTGGCGAGGTCGACTTGTTGACAATGATCCTGGCGCTCTCGGCGTGTCTGATAACCGAATGCAGTACGGCAAGCACCTGGCTCAGGTCCGCCTTGCCGTCGGCTTGCGCTGGCGTACCGACTGCGATGAATAGCAACTCTGCAAAGCGACTGGCGTGTACTTCATCGGTCGTGAAACTCAGTCTCTTGCAGTCCAGGCCATTGCGCAGGAGTTCGCCAAGACCAGGTTCGAATATCGGACATATGCCTTCGCGCAGCGCGTCAATGCGCTTGCTGTCGACGTCCATGCAACACACGGTATGGCCTACTTCAGCCAGACAAGCAGCAAGGGTAAGTCCCACATAACCGGTTCCGAACACTGTCACTCTCAAGTGTCGCTCCTTCTGCTTCATGCATGAATGGATGAGCCGGTTTGTATTCAGGTGCGTCGGCAGCCTTAAATAACCAGCGCAAAATAAATGTCATAAAGGTGTTAAGAAACGATGACACAAGTTTGTCATGTAGCCAGAAGGGCCGCGGGCAGTCCTGTTTGCCTGCAGCGAACTTGTTGCCGATTACTGACCGCGCTTCATCATGAAAATGAAAAACAGCCCTCCCAACAAGGCGGTCGTAATGCCTATCGGCAGGTCTTCGGGGGCGATCAGCGTGCGGGAGATGACGTCGACCCAGACCATCAACAATGCGCCCAGAAGGGTGGCGACAGGCAACAATCGTCGATGCTCCGAGCCCACCAGACGTCTGGCCATGTGCGGCACCATCAGGCCGACAAAACCGATGGAGCCGCACAGGGCGACCAGTACGCCGGTCATCAGTGAGGCGATCA
The DNA here is from genome assembly GCF_017833055.1 of Pseudomonas sp. PvP100. Taxonomy (NCBI): domain Bacteria; kingdom Pseudomonadati; phylum Pseudomonadota; class Gammaproteobacteria; order Pseudomonadales; family Pseudomonadaceae; genus Pseudomonas; species Pseudomonas sp. PvP100. The sequence continues at coordinate 4,529,688 of NZ_JAFIBO010000001.1, read as the reverse complement.
GAAAAACCAGCAGGCGCACGTTGCGCACTTGCAGGCCAAGGCTCACGGCGGTTTGATCGCCGCCCATCAGCGCGTTCAGTGAACGACCCAGCCCTTGCAGCAGCACCCAACCGCACAGCACTGTGATAAACGGCACCGCAAGCAACTCCCAACGGGCCAGACCCAGCCCGCCGAGCATCCAGAACAGCACCGAGGAACTGGCGCGGTGGTCGCCCAGAAACAACGACAGGTTGGCGATTGCCATCATCACGAAGGACACGGCCACGCCGCCGAGCAGCAGGCGCTGGCTGTCCAGGCGGCCTTGGTGACTGGCCAGCCACAACACCAGGCACAGGCTGACCAGCGAGCCGACAAAGGCGGCCAGTGGCAATGTCAGCATGCCAAACACTTCGCCCACATGCATGACCACGATCACTGCGCCAAGCGTCGCCCCCGAGGTCGCCCCAAGCAAATGCGGATCGGCCAGCGGATTGCGGGTCGCGGCTTGCAGAACACAGCCAATCAGTGCCAGCCCTGCGCCTGCCAGCGCGCCCAGCAGTACGCGGGGCGTGCGTATCAGCCAGACGATGGTTTCCTGACCCGCTGTCCAGAGCGGTGAGTGTTCGGCAGTGCCTGAGACTTTGAACATCAGGATAGCCATCACCCGGCTCAAGGGCACGGGGGCCGCGCCGAAGGTGATGCACACCAGGCACGACATCAGCAGCAAAAGCGTCAGAGCGATCAACAGGCCCAGGTAACGACGCGGCCGTTCGGTCAGCCACTGCGCCAGCGTCATCGCTTCACGTCATGAAATGCCGCTGCAAGCGTTTCGATGGCCGTGACATTGTCGATGCCGGGCGTCACCGCCACATAGGGCAGCACGACATAACGCCGGTTGCGGATCGCGTCCACGGATTGCAGTGCCGGATTGTTTTCAAGAAAGTGCTGTTTCTGCGCAGCGCTGACTTCGCCGTAGTCAACGATCACGATCACCTCGGGATTGCTTTGCACGACCGACTCCCAGTTGACGTGGGTCCAGCTGGCCGCGACGTCGCCCATGACATTGCGGCCGCCCGCAGCGCTGATCAGCGCTTGGGGAATGGCCAGGCGCCCGGCGGTCATCGGCCGGTCTTCACCGCTGTCATACAGAAACACCCTCGGCGGCGATTTGCCTGCCACGCGTTTTTCGACGTCGCTCACGCTGCGGCGCATCTGTGCAACCAGCGTTTCGGCCCGGGTCTGCACATCGAATATCCGACCCAGATTGAGCAGGTCGTTGTAGACATCCTCCAGCGTCGCTTCGGTGCGGGGCATTATCTGGGCGCAGGATTCGGTCAGTTCGTAGGCCTGAATGCCCAGCGGGGCGAGACTTTGCGGCGTGACATCGCCACCCACGCGCATACCATAGTTCCAGCCGGCAAAATAGAAGTCGGCGTTGGCATTGAGCAGCGTTTCCAGAGACGGATATTTACTGGACAGCTCGGGCAGCTTGCCCAGGTCGCGCAACAGCGCCTGGTCGGGCTTGTTCCAGCCGGTGATGCCGCTGTAGCCGACCATGTGCGACTGCAAACCCAGGGCAACCATCATTTTGGTGAGGTTCACATCGTTGCTGACGGCACGCTGCGGCGCAGCCGTGAACGTCACCGAGCGGTCGCAGCTTTGCACGGTGACGGGGTAGGCGGCATGCGCCATCGGGCTGCATAGCAACGCGGCCAAAGCCAGGCGGGCGGACAGGCAGTTCATGTCAGGGTATCCAGGTGATGCGTGGGTAGTCACGCAGAGGGTGGCTGTCGACCAGCGCCTTGGCGCCGAACACGTTGAGCAGCATTTCCGGGGTCAGCACCTCCCGGGGCGTGCCTTGCGCAATGAGCCGGCCGTGATGAATGACACACAGGCGATCACAGAATGCCGCCGCCAGGTTCAGGTCATGGATACTGGCCAGCGTGGCCATGCCGAGCTGTTTGACCAGCCCGAGCAATTCCAGTTGATGGCGCGGGTCGAGGTGGTTGGTGGGTTCGTCCAGCACCATCAATCGGGGTTCTTGCACCAGCGCCCGCGCCAGCAGACAACGCTGCTTTTCGCCGCCGGAAAGCGTGTCGAACCGATGCTGCTCATAGCCCGCCAGCCCAACAGCGTTCAGCGCGTTTTGTACAATCGCGCGGTCGTGGTCACTGTCTGCGGCAAAGAACCCCTGATGAGGGGCGCGCCCCATGTTTGCCACATCCAGCAGCGTCAGGCCGAATGCATCGGGAAACTCCTGGGCAACCACTGCCACGTGCCGGGCGCACCAGCGCGGGCTGCAGGACCAGATATCGCGGGCATTGATGGCGACCTTGCCGCTGTGCGGGCGGCTGTAGCGGAATGCGCAACGCAGCAGGCTGGTTTTGCCGCTGCCATTGGGCCCGATCAGGCCGACGAACTCGCCTGCGGCGATCTGCAGGTCGATATCCTTCAAGGCAAAGTGTTCGTGCGTGCAGACTGACGTCTGTTCCGGTGCCCACGCGAGGCTTTCTAGCGCCAGCATCAAACACGCGTACCCACAGTGATGTTCCGCGAGGGCGGCTTACCCGGTATCCATTGCCAAGCGTGCTGACCGACCTGCAAGGCGTGCTTTGTGGTGACTGGAAAGGATTGGGAAACAGGCTTGATCATGGCGTGGGAAGATCGCTAGGGAAGGCTGAGTTAAAAACACTCAATTGTTATAACATAACATTTGAGGGGCAGCACACTCGCGTATCAACATTCGATTGCCCGCTTTATTGACCCACCTTTGCAGAACAACGCGTGACCTTGGCGATTCAGTAAATCGCCCAGCAGCCTGGCGTGAGGAGTTCGACGAGATTTTCGTCAGGGTCGCGGAAGTAGATACTTGATCCGCCCTTGGGCCATTCGGTGCGGCCTTCGATGGCGACGCTGGCTCTGGCAAGGCGATCAGCCCAGGGTTGCATCTCGTCGGCATTTATGGCGAAGCACACATGAATCCGGCCCTGTGCGTCGTGCGGTGGTATTTCTCCGCCGCTCAGGTGCTGCGTCTGCAGTGACGCGCCGCGCTTGAACAGCAGCAGGGTGCTCACGCCGCCGACATTGAAGGCCACCAATGTCGCGCTTTCGAACATCACTTCCAGTTCAAGGGTGCCGGAATAGAATTCACTGGCGTGCGCCAGATCTTCTACGTAGAGGGCTGTTTCGATAATCCTGTTCAGGCGTGGCATGTGTCGTCATCCTTTTCGGTGCGCTACGAGCCTGCATCGATCAACAGCAAGGTGTTGATCGATGGCTCGTAGCAAGTGTCACCGGGATGCTGACTGGCTGACCAATGCTCGGTTCTTATGTGCGCTATAAGCATGAACTATTGAAGATATTTCGGTGGGTCATGCGGACCGTCGGGTGACTACCAGCTCCACCGCTGCGATACGGTCCACGTCTTCATAACCCTCTTCAAGCAGCTCTTCGCCAAACACATCCGGGTCCAGCTCGCGGTAGGTCCATGCCAAGGCCGCATGATCGATATCGCCGCGCACCGCCTCGAAGAACGGATCGTGCTCGCCCACCATGGCCACGCCGGTGTAAAGCACCAGCGAGCCGCCCGGCGTGAGGCGGTCCAATGATTCGCGCACGATGCGCACGGACAGGTCCGCGCCCAATGCATCACCACCGTGGCGGTAGGCGCGGCGCTTGGTGTCTTTCATGTAGGGCGGGTTGGCGACGATCAGGTCGAAACTTCCACTCAGGCCCGAGAGAATATCGCTGTGGCAGCACTCCATATTCTTCAGCCCGGCGACCGTGGCATTGGTCTGCGCGAAATGCAGGGCCTTGGGGTTGATGTCGACGGCATGCACCTGAGCCTGCGGACGGGCGACCGCGATCAACATGGCACCGGCGCCCGTACCGCAGCCGATGTCGACGGCGCGGTTGATCGGGTGCGACGTGCCTTGCAGATGACGATTGATGGACTGCGCGAAGCGATAGGTATCCGGACCGAAAAATACCGAGTCTTCATCTGTGGTAGGAAACGCCGAATGCACCAATAGCAGATTATCCAGGCTGGAAAATCTCACCCGGCTTTTCAAGCCGTCTTCCTTGCGTTCCAGAATACCGGCAGCCAGCAGGCCTTGGGCCTCTTCTACCGGCAACATGGATTCCGGTATCAGCCGACTCCAGCCGAAGACATCGCGCAGTGACGCGGCAGTACGATTTTCCGGGCGTTGATTGACGTGTTGATGGGTCAGGGGTGTGGGCGTGATAAAGCGATAGCCACTGGTCTCAAGGCGCTGCGCCAAGGCAATCAGCGCGACGCTGTCGGGGAGGGGAAGACTCATGCGTGGGCTCCTGTCATACGCTCGGCCATGCTGCTCACAAACAGACGCGTCGCTTGCAGGCCGGCGGCCGTTGCGTGTCTTGCTGGCGACATGCTTTCGATCAACGTGGACATCTTCTCCGAGGCTGGCGCAGATTCCAGTTTCCTGTGCAGTTCGCGAACATCCGGATCAGCATCCGCCGAGGCAGGCACCGCAAGCGCGGGGGAGGGCTGAGCGCCGTCCTGCAGGTTGCGGAAGCGCGCGCGAAAGGCTTCCGGAAGCCGTTTGCCGACCGTGGGTTGAGCACTGCCATCCGACAGCCACTCGCCGGCGATCCAGTCGTGCACGAGTTGCTTTTCATAACCGTTGAAGACGCCGAACATCGGTGCACCGGCACCCTCGAACAGCTTCCAGAAACGGCTGTGCAGAGGGTCTTCGTGACGTTTGATCCAGCCCCTATTCTCCAGTACGGCAAGAAATTCCGGGATCTGATCGGGCTCGGCGAGCCACTCGTTGACGGTCTTGCCGTCGAGACGGCAGTAGTCGGAATGCATGTGCTGACCGAACGTGCGCTTGCGCTCAAGCATGGCGATCACTTCCTGCTCCAGGTCGAACGACTGGATCACCTGAGTTGATCCCATGCCCAGCTCATTGAGGCGGTAACCACTGGCGACACGACGATAAAACTCGTCGCGCTCCTGGCCGACAGGCATCAGTTCCAGGACGCTCTGCGCAGCCTTGCGCGCATGGCCGGTGCTGGCGTTGTCGATCGTCACATGCAGGGTGAAATAGTAAGGGTCAATGCCCAGTTCATTCAGCTCGAATGATGTGATGAGCAAGTGCAGTGGCAGCTGTTCATAGCCCAGGTTGTAACCAATGACCTCGGGAAGGTACTGCTCGCTCAACTGCCCCAGTGAGAGCTGAATGGCGCCTTGTAGGTAGGCGTCGTCTGTCAGTGGCGCGCTGGTGTCGCAGTCCAGATCCGCCAGCAGTTTTCGGTACAGAGAGACGTGATTCTGCGCCTGCTCGCCGTCACCGAGCTCTTCAAGGTACGTACGAATCAGGCCGTGAAAGCGGTAGTCTGCCCAGCGCGGCAGCAATCCGTATAGCCAGGCGCCGTCGACCATTTTGGTCGGTGCAACTTGCTGAATGAAATACATCGCGTGCGCTTTGCTTTTGAAAAACCGTCTCGGTTTTCCTGCGCGGCGTTGCTCAAGATAGAGCGCGTATTGATCAGCCACGACCCCTACGTTCTGCTCCATCCACTGTTCAAGCGCTTCAGGCTGGGCCGGAAGGTCGCAGTGTTCCCGCTCGGCCAGGGCCAGGCAGTGATTCAGAAACATGACCGCATCGTGTTGATGTTCGGGAGCACGTTCATTCATCCATGATTGATAGACGGTTTTTGAACGGGCTTCTTCAACGACGGTTTTGACGACGGCATCGCCTGTCATCACTTGAAGAGACGTCATGAAAATCGTACCTCGGCAGTTGAACATCACGATTGACGCAGTCATTCGAGACTTTCTGTTTTTCTGTGCAGCGTAGATAAGTGAGTGCCCCAGTACAGGGAAATTCAGCGTAATTTTCCGGGCACCGATAGGTGGCGATCGTGCTTACTCCAGCGGGCGATGGTTGCGCGGAAAAAATGCATTGCCGGTCGGGGTTTACATCTGCACAGGTGGTCACGCATCACATCGCCGCCAATGAGACGCTGGCTGCAATCGCAAAAAGCAAGCACCTTGAAGTGTCTGAAGACCCTATGCTGATGGACGAAGGCAAGGCACTGATTCTGGAGATCCATTGCACCGCATGACGGGATCCACACCCTGTAGACCGTCATGCGGCTGCCGCTGTGAACAATGATTACTTTTTCGAAGTGGCCGCCTGGGTTCCGCCCTGTTCGGCGATCGCTGTCAGCTTTTCGTCTGCGCCTTTTTCTTCTGCCAACGTGGCACTCAACAGAGCGGCCGCCTCTGTCATCTTCAGATGTTTGGCCATTGCGATGAGTGTGCCGTAACTGGCGATCTCGTAATGCTCGACCTTCTGGCATGCGCCGATCAACGCGGCATCGAGCACTGCGCCTTTTTCGATCTCTTCCAGCAATTCCTTGCTTTCTTCGATCAGACCTTCCATGGCCGCGCATTTCATGCGTTTCAGCTTCAGACCAGCGCCTTCCACCAGTTCATCGATACGATCGATCTGGCCTTGAGTTTCTTCAAGATGAGCCTTGAAGGCTTCTGCCAGCAGTGGATTGGTCGAAGCACGTGCCAGACGCGGCAGTGCTTTGGTAATTTGCTTTTCGGCGCTGTAGACGTCTGACAGTTCGTGAATGAACAAATCTTCTATCGTCGTGCGAGTCATATTCTTACCCTTTTCAGCGAAGAGGGACTTGTCCACAGGCAAGCTGATTATCTGCTGGCCTGTGGACAAGTCGGATGGAGCGCGTGCCGCTGATGATCCGTGGGATCATCGACGTGGCAGGTTGTTTTCAAGCAGGGTTCCAACGCCGAAACCCTTGGTCGCCATCACAACTTGAAAGCCTCGGCGTGCAAGCAGTGCCTGCGCCTCGAAAGCACGAAGCCCTTTTACAAATACCCTGTCGGTCAACGCGCTATCCAACTCGTCGCGAGGCGTGAGAGGTTGACGGGAGCTGAGTTTTTTCATGATTCCATTCTCCTGAACAAAACAAGGGTTGCCGTTTCAGGCATCTTTGCCCTGGACCAAACCAGAACCCAGGTCCGCACCGGTGATCGGGTTGGCGGCCGGGTCGGACTGGGTCCGTTCCTTCATCATTTCCAGCACCTCGGTGTCCTTTTCATCCAGCGTGACCGAGGCCGTACCATCGCCGCCATCGACAGCCGCTTGTGGGGATTCCACATACTCCCAGTCGTCGCCCTGATTCCAGGCGCCGCGTACATTGGGCTCGCCGGACATGTTGAAGTACTTGTTAGTGAATTCCGGCATGCCCGGCAGTTTCCCCTGCGGGAAGTTGGGCTGGATGGCGTGCAGGGCCTTTTCAAAAGACAACTGGTGTGCGATTTCCCGCGTCATGAGAAAGCCCAGCGCTTCTTTAACCCCCGGGTCATCCGTCACGTTCATCAAACGCTCGTAAACAATCTTGGCTCTGGATTCTGCGGCGATGTTGGAACGGAAGTCTGCTGTAGGCTCACCGATCGTATCGATATAAGCCGCTGTAAAGGGCACGCCGGCAGAGTTGGTCAATGGCGCACCGGAGCCGTACAGCAGGCTGGTGATATGTGAGTCATTGCCGTTACCGTTGATAGAGCGATATAACTCGCCCTCTTCTTCGATGCCTTCAGCCAATTGACCTTTAGCGCCCTTATTGAGCATGACAATAATGGAGCCCACAATTTCAAGGTGGCTCAGTTCTTCGGTGGCGATATCCATCAGCAGGTCTTTACGGCCTGGGTCTTCTTCGCTCAACCCTTGAGTGAAATAGCGTCCAGCGGCAGCCAGTTCACCCTGAGCCCCGCCGAACTGCTCAAGCAGAAGGTTGGCCAGTCCAGGATTGGGTCTTGCTACACGTACGGTATATTGAAGTCGCTTGTTATACATGAACATGTCGTATCCTCAGGCTTTGATCTCGCGGGAAGCGTCAACCCATGTGCATGGGCTCGATTCAACGCAGTCACAGGTTATGAGAGACTGAGGAACGCGATCGTTACTGCTAACTTTTTTAAAAAGGACCGACGGTGTTTAAACTGCAGTTCAATAGAAATTGATTATTCCCCCGGCGTCGCTGAATGGACGTTCATCGTGGCGGAGAAGCCTACTTGGACTGACTTGTAGGCGCTCACTGTTCAAGGTAGGAAACAGGGTGAAAAGCGCTGTTATAAACAAACTCTATCGTCAACTAAACCCTAGAGTTCAGTTATAAGGACACATAGCTTATGGCTATATGACATCATTTAAATGATGGTATTAATATTTTGAATTTTTTGAAACTGCTGTGATCTGTTTTGCGAGTCGACAAAGCAGGAGCACCCCAATGGCTGATGAAAAACACTACCGTATCGATTACCTGCTGCATGGCAGTTACAAGACGTTCTACATAAGGGCAGGTGCCATGGACAACAAAGAGGCCTGGCACTGGGCTTCGGTGGATGCCGGGTTCGGTGCGATCCCCAAGTACCGTTCCGACCCGGTGCCGAAGCTGAGCAAGCCTCAGGCGGAAAAGCTCGGTCTGTCGAACGTGGAGTGGGCGAGGGCTTGAATAGCCCTCGATCACCTCGATACGACGCTTACCGTCGTGCGTCACCGTGGCGCACGACGGTATTACCCTTTTGCAAAGTCTACGGTCGCCAGACTGTCAGATGAACGGTTGTTTCCCGCCTGATTCACCTGAATACCCTCATTCGGATCATGCCTGCTGCAAGCGTCTTAGCGGCAAATCGCTCTAGCCCGCCATCCTCCCGATGATCTTGACCTCACGTTAACCGTGGCTTGGTCGATAGCCCGAGTATCAGGCTATAGCACCCATTGAACTTCCTGATAGGCCATTGCTCTCAAGTGATGTCAATGTGCCTCTATCTGAATGGATTGCCGCGTTCAGCGCAGCACAGCCGGCCCGTATTACCCGTGATGCAAAGAAAGGAGCTTTTCCACCCGGATTGGACCCCTAATTAAAAAGAGAAAACTATGAACATCCTTTCGCCTGGTATCTACCTGACCAATCGCCTGCGCTTCCCTGCCAAGTTTGCCGTTTTAGCCATCATTATCGTTATCCCGCTGATCGTTCTCGGTCTGCGGGTTTTCAACAGCCTGAATGCAAGCATCGACACCGTCGCGCAAGAGCGCGTTGGCCGTGAGTACCTGCAACTGACCACCCCCGTTCTGCGACTCTCCATGCTGCAGCGTGCGGTCAGTAACCGTCTGCTGGCCGGCGATGCCTCTGCCGCTCAGGATATGACCAGCAACCGCGCTCAGCTCGAGACTGCTCTTGCTAACCTTGCCGACATGGATGCGCGACAAGGGCAGCAGCTGGAAACCGAGAACCGCGTACAGCGCCTGCGCGAAAGCACCCGTTCCCTGATGGACAGTATCAAGCCAGGCCTGTCGCAGGCTGAAGTGTTCGCCCAGTGGAACGAGCAACTGGCCCAGACACTCAACTTTATCTACTACGTCTCGGCTACCTCAGGCATGGTGCTGGACGAAGATTACGCCTCGCTGTTTCTGATCGACCTGAGCACCATCCGTATGCCCCGGGAAATCAACGTCGCCGGTCAGATCCGCGGTATTACGGCAGGTTTGATAACCGGTCAGGGGCTGAGTGTATCGATGCGTGGCTCGCTCGAGAGCCTGCTGAAGATCGAACTGCAATTTCGTGCGGAGCTGGAGCAAAGCATTCGACTGCTCAAGCGCCGTTCGCCAGAACTGGCCGCGCGAATCAGTGACCCGATCACTGCCTCTACTGCAGCGATGGATAGCTTTCGCGGCGACCTGCACGCGTACGTAAAAGGCACAGAGTTCTCGGTGCAGCAGGGGCAGGCGCTGAGTGCGCGCGGCAACGTCGTTGTTTCGGGCCTCTACAAGGCTCAGGACGAAATTCAGACTGCGCTTCAGGATGAGTTGAATACGCGCTACGACGCTCTGGTGCTGCAACGCGAAGTCGTGATTGCCATGTGTGTGATCATGGGCTTGCTGCTGCTCTACGCGTTCTGCAGCATCTACCGTGCCTTGCGCCTGACCATCGACAGCCTGCTGGGCGTTACCCGCCGTCTGGGCGAGGGCGATCTGAGTGCCCGCGTAGCGGTCGTCAGCAAGGACGAAGTGGCGGATATCGCCAACGGCCTGAACCTGATGGCCGACGCCTTCGCCAGCTCTATCTCGCACATGGACCGCACCTCTTACGAACTGACTGATGTGGCTTCCCGGTTGGGCGCATCCATCGGCCTGGCCAAGCAATCAATGAACGCGCAGCAGGCTGAAACGGAGCAAGTGGCGACCGCGATCAACGAGATGACCGCGAGCGTTGCCGACGTGGCGCAGAACACCGAAGGTGCTGCGTTGGCCGCCGATGAAGCGAACACTGCGTCACGTAACGGGCTGCGCATCATGCATCAGGCGCACTCGACCATTCAGGCGCTGGCCGAAGAAGTGGAACTCAGTGCCCAGAAGGTCCAGGCGCTGGCCCTGCACAGTCAGTCGATTGGTGGCGTTATCCAGGTCATCAGCACCATTGCCGATCAGACCAATCTGTTGGCCCTCAATGCTGCCATCGAAGCTGCGCGGGCGGGCGAGCAGGGTCGCGGATTTGCCGTGGTGGCTGATGAAGTCCGCACACTGGCTTCGCGCACCCAGGCGTCGACCGAAGAAATTCGCGGCATCATCCAGCAACTGCAAAGCGCCACCGACGCTGCCGTGCAGCAGATGCAGGCTGGGCAGCAGAAGGCGCATGCGTGTATCAGTGCCGCCAGCGATGCCTCGGGCAGCCTGTCGAGCATCAGTCAGGGCGTGGAGCGTATCGTCGAGATGAACACGCAGATCGCCAGTGCTGCCGTACAGCAGCATGCGGTCTCCGAAGACATCAACCGCAATGTCATGGAGATTCGTAACAGCTCCGGGACGTTGATGCTGGGTATCGATAACAATGCGGTCACCGCCGATGAACTGGCGCGGGTCGCCAGCGACATGCGCAATGTCGTGGCGCGTTTCAAACTGACTGCCTGATTGAATCGGGGGCTGTTCAGCCCCCGATTTCCCTCCCGAATCGGCGCGTTCGCGCGGATTGCCTTTTTTCGATCAAGTTTTGCTCTTCTGCGGCCGATAGCTCTGGCGCGCGGGTTTGCTGTCCATAAAAACAAATCTCGGCTCTTTCGTTGCGCACAAAAAAGCATTTTCAGGAGATTTTATGAACAGCAGATTTGCGAATATCAGCGTCAACATGAAGTTGGCATTGGGCTTTGGGACCGTTCTTTTCTTCACGGCTGTCCTCGCCCTTGTTGGCTGGACCAGCCTCGACAAGCTCATCTATCGCACCGACCGAATTGGCGATATCACCAGGCTGAGTGACAACCTGACCACTCTGCGAATCGCGCGTCTGCAATACATGCTGACGGACGGCGATGAAACCGCAGCGCGGAACATGCAAAGCAAGCTGGATGTGTTCAAGGCGCAGCAGCAATCACTGCTCGTCAGCTTCAACAATCCGGTCAACCTCAAGCCGCTGCGCGAACTGGCCGATGTCACTCGCGACTATGAAGCATCCCTGAACAGCATGCGCGCCGCGTACCAGGCCGGGGCCAAAGTGCGCGACGAGATGACCGCCAATGGCACAGCAGCGATGCAGGCCGTCGAGTCGTTGAACAATGCGGTCATGCAGATAGATCCTTCTGACCCGGCACGCTTCGATCTGGCCCAGTTGGCAAACAGCGCTCGGCAAGACCTGGTGCTGGTGCGTTATGAAGTGCGCGGCTATACCGGCAATCCGAATGACAAGACCGAGACAGCAGCTTTTCAGCAGCTCGATAGCGCGATCAGTCATCTGGACAGGCTCAAGGCCGCTTTTGGCACTGCCAACCGCGAACAGATCGCACAGTTTGAAAGCGCTTTACGCAATTACCGCAGCTCGGTCGATGCCTTCAAGGCGACCACTCAGACAGCTGCGAGCGTGCGCAAGGATCTGACCACTCAAGGCGCCACCATCGTCAAGCTGGGCGAAGAGTTGTATGGCCTGCAGATGCAGATGGGCAAGGAAGACACCGCTCACGCGCGCAGCCTGCAGATGGGATGTGTGGTGTTGGTCATGCTGCTGGGCATTCTCGCCGCTGTGGTCATCACGCGTCAGATCACTCGTCCATTGCGCGATACGCTGGCCATCGTCGAGCGTATTGCCTCCGGCGACCTGACCCATACCGAAGCGGTCACCCGACGCGATGAACTGGGCGTCTTGCAGCAAGGCATCCAGCGCATGGGTACGACGCTGCGTGAACTGATCTCTGGTATTCGCGATGGCGTCACGCAGATTGCCAGCGCGGCCGAAGAACTGTCGGCGGTCACCGAGCAGACCAGTGCAGGGGTCAACAGCCAGAAGGTCGAGACCGACCAGGTGGCCACCGCCATGCATCAAATGTCGGCGACTGTTCATGAAGTGGCACGCAATGCCGAGCAGGCGTCCGTGGCGGCCTCCGATGCCGACAAGCAGGCGCGTGAAGGCGACAAGGTCGTCGGCGAGGCGATCCAGCAGATCGAACGACTGGCCGCCGAGGTGGTTCGCTCATCTGACGCAATGAACGTGCTTGAGCAGGAAAGTGACAAGATCGGCAAGGTCATGGATGTGATCAAGGCGGTCGCCGAGCAGACCAACCTGCTGGCCCTCAACGCCGCCATCGAAGCCGCGCGTGCCGGGGAAGCCGGCCGGGGTTTTGCCGTGGTGGCCGACGAAGTTCGCGGCCTGGCGCAACGTACCCAGCAGTCCACCGAAGAAATCGAAGGGCTGGTGTCGGCATTGCAGAATGGCACGCGTCAGGTGTCGGGCATCATGCTTGGCAGCCGCACGCTGACCGACAGCAGTGTCGAACTGACGCGCAGGGCCGGTACGTCGCTGGAAAGCATCACCCGTACGGTATCGAGCATTCAGGCGATGAACCAGCAGATCGCTGCCGCTGCCGAGCAACAAAGTTCGGTGGCCGACGAAATCAGCCGCAGCATCGTCAATGTTCGCGACGTATCCGAACAGACCGCCGAAGCCAGCGAAGAAACCGCAGCCTCCAGCGTCGAACTGGCACGCCTGGGTGGCCAGCTGCAGATGATGGTCAGCCACTTCCGGGTGTGATCCACCTGACGGTCATGCCCACGCGGAGCAGACGGACACCTGTCGTTGCGCACGCTCCAGCGTGGGGATGCATGTCGTGACGCTGCGCGTTACATCTCCAGGCCGCACCGCTTCCTCAAGGGAGGACGCGGAGCGTCCAGAACGGCATGCGACGCGGAGCGTCGCACGATAGTCCAGCCGGCCACCTATCGTTCCTCACGCTCCAACATGGGCACGATAATGTTTTTTGCGCGACGCTAAACTGGCCTGAATAACGGGGCGATAGTTATATAACTATACGTTGGTATACCTCACTCATACTTACAGATAAACATGAGCTACTTTTGCAGGTTTTTACTGTTGATCGAAACGCTATAAGCTTTACCTCACTGTACGGCAACTATTAACTCACGGCCTTTATCTGTTATCGCTGACTGCCTGTTTGCTTATAAAACGGGTGGGTCTGCGTCTGCGCGGCCGGCTCGAGGTGAGCAATGCATTCGATATTTGAATTCGGTAAAAGCCTGCGGACGCCCCGTTTCGTAAAACCCGGTGCACGCACGCCTTATTGGGCCGATGGTATTTGCCTGGCCATTCTGACGCTGTTCATTGGCCTGTTCATTTATGGCCTTGGCCAGATGATGCAGCCGCTGACCGTGCTGAATTCCAGCCCCATGAGCCTCGACCCGGCGCGCCTGCCCGAATATGCCTTGCGCACCACGCTGCGTATGTTCATCGCGCTGGGCGCTTCGTTGATCTTCACTTTTGTCGTGGCCACGCTGGCAGCCAAAAGTCGCAAGGCCGAGCAGGTGATCATCCCGGCGCTGGATATTCTTCAGTCGGTGCCGGTGCTGGGTTTTCTGACGTTCACCGTGACCTTCTTCATGGGCCTGTTTCCCGGTCGGCAGATTGGCGTCGAATGCGCAGCGATCTTTGCCATCTTCACCAGTCAGGCCTGGAATCTCGCGTTCAGTTTCTATCAGTCACTGCGTACTGTGCCGAGTGATCTGAACGAAGTCAGCCGTCAGTTCGGGCTGTCTGCGGTACTGCGTTTTACACGCCTGGAACTGCCATTCGCCATTCCGGGGCTGGTGTGGAACATGATGATGTCGATGTCCGGCGGCTGGTTTTTCGTGGTCGCCTGCGAGGCCATTTCGGTCGGCGATACCACGGTCAATCTGCCGGGCATTGGGTCCTGGCTGGCGCTGGCCATCGAGCAGAAGAACCTAGCTGCGATTGCCTGGGCAGTGGGCGCAATGGCGCTGGTGATTCTGGCCTATGACCAATTGCTGTTCAGGCCGATCGTCGCCTGGGCGGACAAATTCCGCTTCGAGCAAACCGCATCGTCGAAGCGTCCGCGCTCATGGATGTACAGCCTGCTGGGCCGCTCCCGTGTGGCACCGATGCTGGGTTCGGTCCTGGCTGCACCGTGGAAATGCCTGATGCTGATCGACTGGCGTGTGTTCTCCCGGCTGTGGAAAGTGAAGCTGACCCCGGGCGTCGCCCGCGTGCTCGACTACGTGTGGCTGGGGCTGGTCATGGCTGCCTGCCTGGCTGGCAGTGTGTACCTGTTCAGGTTCATCGAGGCGTCACTGGGCGCCAGCGACATGGTCACGGCCTTTGGTCTGGGCCTGGCGACGATGGTGCGTGTGATCGTACTGATCGTCATTGCGAGCCTGATCTGGGTGCCCGTCGGTATATGGATCGGCCTGCGTCCGGTCTGGGCTGAACGCTTGCAGCCAATCGCGCAGTTCATGGCGGCGTTCCCGGCCAACGTTCTGTTTCCTTTTGCGGTGATCGCGATTGTCGGCCTGCACCTGAACCCGGACATCTGGCTGTCGCCGCTGATGGTGCTCGGCACCCAGTGGTACATCCTGTTCAACGTGATCGCCGGGGCCAGTGCCTTGCCGACTGACCTGCGCGAAGCGGCGACCATGTTCAACATGCGCGGCTGGCAGTGGTGGCGCCGTGTCGCGCTGCCCGGCGTGTTTCCCTACTACATCACCGGTGCGCTGACCGCGTCGGGTGGTTCGTGGAACGCCAGTATCGTCGCCGAAGCGGTTTCCTGGGGCGATCAGCATCTGGAAGCGGCAGGCCTGGGGTCATACATCGCCAATGCGACCCAGGCGGGTGACTTTCCGCGCGTTGCGCTGGGCATCGTGGTCATGTCGGTCTTCGTGATTGCGTTCAACCGGTTGCTGTGGCGCCCGCTGTACGGGTTTGCCGAGCGACGTCTGAGTCTTGTCTGATCTTGTGTAAGGGGAGGGCGCCATCATGATGGCTGTCGAAACGCGTTGCCTGGTAGATGTTCAGAAGGTCCGACATGTGTACGGCAAAGGCAGCAAAGAGCGCCTGGTGCTGGATGACGTGACCCTGACGCTCAACGAGAACGAAATAGTGGGCCTGCTGGGCCGGTCCGGCTCGGGCAAGTCGACCCTGTTGCGCTCCATCGCCGGGCTGGTGGTGCCCACCGAAGGTGAGGTGAATTTCCCGCGTCGTGCGCAAGGGCGGGCGATGTCGGTGGGCATGGTGTTCCAGAGCTTTGCGCTGTTTCCCTGGCTGACCGTGCTGGAAAACGTTGAAGTCGGCCTCGAAGCGCAAGGTGTGCCCGCCGCGATACGCCGCAAGCGCGCACTGGCGGCCATCGATCTGATCGGCCTGGACGGTTTCGAGAGCGCTTACCCCAAGGAGCTCTCCGGAGGCATGCGTCAGCGGGTGGGCATGGCGCGCGCGCTGGTCATTGATCCTGACGTGCTGTTGATGGACGAGCCGTTTTCCGCGCTCGACGTGCTCACCGCCGAAACCCTGCGCACTGACTTGCTGGACATGTGGAGCGAAGGGCGCATGCCCATCAAGTCGATCCTGATGGTGACGCATAACATCGCCGAAGCCGTGCTGATGTGCGACCGCATCCTGCTGTTCTCCTCCAATCCTGGGCGGGTAATCAGCGAGATAAAAGTCGACCTGCCTCAACCGCGCAACCGCCAGGACCCGATCTTCCGGGCGCTGGTGGAAGAAATCTACGTGCTGATGACCCAGGACAACGACGCCGGCGAGATTCGTCAGGGCGTGTTTCCGGGCACCGGGCTGGGAATGGTGTTGCCGCAGGTTTCCACCAACGCACTGGCCGGGCTGATCGAGGCGATTCACGCGCCGCCCTACAGCCTGAAGGCCGACCTGCCGGAACTGGCCGCTGCGCTGCACTACAACGCCGACGAGCTGTTCCCGATTGCCGAGGTGCTGCAACTACTGCGCTTCGCTGAACTGAAGGGCGGCGACATTCGCCTGCTGCCAGCCGCCAATCGCTATGCGCTGGCGGATGTCGACGAGCGCAAGCAACTGTTCGCCCAGCACCTGCTGAGCTTCGTGCCGCTGGTGGCGCACATTCGGCGGGTGCTGGATGATCGTCCCACGCACACGGCACCGGCACGGCGCTTTCGCGATCAACTCGAAGACTTCATGTCTGAAAGCGATGCCATGCAGACCCTCAACGCAGTGATTCAATGGGGGCGCTACGCGGAGTTGTTTGCCTATGACGAACTGGCCGATCAGTTCAGCCTGGACAACCCGTCCTAAGGTTTGTAGGACATACTCAACGGCCCTTTTGCAATCAGCGGGATGATGCGCATGCGTGAACCTGAATCCTACGGCAAGGCCGCTATGGCGGTGCGGCTGATCGCGTTGCTGATGCTGGCGCTGGTCATTGCGGTTGCCGACACCTTGACCGACCTGGAAATCGCCGTGGGCGTATTCCAGATTGTTGTGGTGCTGCTGGCGGTCAGGTTCCTGCCGGCCACAGGCGTTATCGCGATGGCGTTGCTGTGCATGGTGCTGACCGTGATCAGTTACGAGATGACGACCTCCAGAGGCAGTGAGGCGTCCGGGCTGATCAATTGCATTATCAGCCTGTCGGCCATCGCCATGACCACCTGGCTGGCGCTGCGCATGGCGCTGGCCATTCGCTCGGTACATGAGGCGCGCTCACAGCTGGCGCGGATCGCACGGGTCAATCAACTGGGTGAACTGACGGCCTCCATTGCCCACGAGGTCAATCAGCCGCTGTCGGCCATTGTCACCAGCGGCAATGCCTGCCAGCGCTGGCTGGCCACCGAGCCGGTCAATCTGGAAAAGGCCCGGCAGGCCGTCGACCGCATGATCAGTGACGCGAACCGCGCAGGCGACATCATCGTGCGGGTGCGCGCCCTGGCGAAGCGTTCGTCCACTCACAAGGAGTGGATCAGCGTGGCCGATACCGTCGCCGAGATCGTGGCGCTGGCACACAGCGAGATAGAGGGGCAGGGCGTCGCACTGCTGGTCGACGTTCCGGAGGGCCTGCCGCCGCTGCTGGCTGATCGGGTGCAGATCCAGCAAGTGTTGCTGAACCTGATGCTCAACGGCGTCGATGCGATGAAAAAGCTCGAGGCGGATCAGGCGCAACTGGAGATTCGGGTGGGCTGGCATGACGGCGGCGATATCGGATTTGCGGTCAGCGACAGCGGTATCGGCGTGCAGCCGGAAAACATCCATCGGTTGTTCGACGCGTTCTACACCACCAAGGAGGAAGGCATGGGGATCGGTTTGGCGATCAGTCGTTCAATCATCGAAGCTCATGGCGGACGCATCTGGGTCACGCCCAACCCTGCAATCGGTGCTACGTTTCACTTCACCCTGCCCACCGGAAAGATGGAAACCTGATGAGCACAGCCGCCACCGCCTCACCGACCGAAGAGCCGATCATCTACGTCCTCGATGACGACCTGTCGGTGCGCTCCTCGCTGGAGGACCTGCTGGCCTCGGTCGGGTTGCGCAGCATGCTGTTCGGCTCGACCCGCGAGTTTCTGGAGACCCCGCGCCCTGATGCGCCGGGCTGCCTGATTCTGGACATCCGGATGCCGGGCATGAGTGGCCTGGATTTTCAGGAGCATATGGCCAGGTCAGGGATTTCCCTGCCGGTCATTTTCATCACCGGGCATGGCGACATTCCCATGTCCGTGCGAGCCATGAAGGCTGGTGCGGTGGAGTTTCTGACCAAGCCCTTCCGTGATCAGGACTTGCTCGACGCCATTCAGCAGGGGTTGGCGCAGGATCGCAGCCGGCGCCAGAGTGCCGCCGTCGAAGCCGAATTGCAGCGCCGCCACGCCAGCCTCAATCTCGGTGAGCAGCAGGTGATGGAGCTGGTGGTCAGCGGCCTGCTCAACAAACAGATTGCAGCCCGGCTGAACGTGAGCGAAATCACCGTCAAGGTCCGCCGTGGCTCGGTGATGCGCAAGATGGAAGCCGATTCCCTCGCCGACCTCGTCAAGTTCGCCGAGCGCCTCAAAGAGCTGCACTGATCGACGACCCTATCTTTATGCACATGTCCCGTAGCGAACCGGGCGACGCTTCGCTTGTTCGCGAAGAGGCCGCTACAGCCTCCATAAACAGGACGTTTGTTAATTCATCAACTGCGGCAGTACGTAGTTGCGCACCACGTACAACGAGCCTTCTGCGCTCAAGTGCCCCGAGTCGATCTGCAGCAGAGAGCGGTTGTCTTCCAGGCGTACCCGGCAGGCATCGGCGATGCACAGTTTGTCGATCAGCGACACGAACTGGATGCCTGCCGATGCGGCCAGTGCGCGGGTTGCCTGATCCACCAGCATGACGCTTTGATCCAGAGCCGGATCGCGGATGTGCGATTCGCTCAGCCCCCAATGACGGTTGGCGATGACGCTGGGCAGCGACGGGTTCCACTGCGGGACCGGTCCGATCAGCACGATATGCTTCACGCCAAGGCCCTTGAGCCGGATCGCGATCTGCGTCCAGTCGGTCTTGTCATGCCCGTCCTTCTGCGCGATGACCACGATGTCCGGACGCAGCTTTTCGATGCCCTGCAGGGCCGTTCTGTTGGAGTAGTCACAGGCCCTGCTGGTCGCAGAGGTACGTCCTTGATGGTCACTCAGAGCGGGGCGGCAACTGGCTGAGGCGACTTGATAGAAGGGCGTGCTGTGCGTCAGCAAGGTACGCAAGCCGAGCGACAGCGCCTGCGCGTGAGAGTCGCCCCACAGGAACACGCCGCCCGCACCTTGCTTGCGCGTGCAGGCTTCGTCGATGGCTGATTGGCCGCGTTGGGTCAGGGCAGAGAAGGCATCACATTTCAGCCAGTAAGGCTCGTACAGGTTGTGCTGACGATCAGCGTATTCCTGAATGAAACGTGCCTTGTCCGAAACACTCACAGGTCGCAGTGGCGATACCACGCCGCCGGTCGCACTCACCAGTGCTCCGCAGACGAATACCAGAGCGATCAGCGTGCCGAGCGTGGCATATCTGCTGCGCTGATCAGACGACGGCCTGCTGGCGGGCTGCTCGATCAGCCACCATGAGACCAGACCCAGCGTCACGGCCATGCCGATGCCCACCAGCACTGCGCGGGTCTCGCCCAGTAACCCGGCGTCATTCATCCACACCACCACTGGCCAATGCCAAAGGTACAGCGAGTACGACCGTGTGCCGGTCCATTGGGCCAGCGGGTTACAGGTCAGCAGCGAGTCGTTGCGTGCGGCGACGATCACCGCGAACGTCCCCAGCACCGGCATCAGCACCAGATAACCCGGCCATGTGTCCTGCACGGACAGCAGAAAGAAACCGGCCACGATCAGCGTCAGTCCGATATGTTCCAGAACGCGCTGCTGCAGGGCCTTCAATTGCAGCGGGAACAGACAGGCGACGCCACCTGCCAGCAACTCCCAGGCGCGGGTCGGCAGCAGGTAAAACGCCGCCTCCGGCCATTGCGAGGAGGCAGACACGCACGCTACAAAGCCTGTCAGGCTTGCGCCCAGTACCCACCAGCGCAGGTTGTGCAGCGCGACGAAGCGACTGAGCATCAGCAGCGCAATCGGGTACAGCAGGTAGAACTGCCATTCCACCGACAGCGACCAGGTGTGCAGCAGCCATTTCTCATGGGCACTGGCGGTGAAATACCCCGCCTCACGCCAATAGACAATATTGGAAACGAACCCCAGGCTGCTCGCCACATGCGTGCCCAGCGTGCTGTAGTCCAGCGGCAGCAGAGCGAACCAGCCCAGCAGCAGCAAGGCAAAACACAGCACAGCGAGGGCCGGGACGATGCGCCTGGCCCGTGACGTGTAGAACGCCGCCAGCCTGAATTTACCGCTCCTCAAGCCGCGCAGGATGATCCCGGTGATCAGATACCCCGAGATCACGAAAAACACGTCTACACCGGCAAAGCCACCAGGCAGCCAGTCGGGGTGAAAGTGGAAGAGCAGTACCGCAATCACTGCGATGGCGCGCAGGCCATTGATGTCTTTTCTGAAGTCCATTTGAGAAAGCCATCCGTTGGCTGATCGTGAGGAAGAGGCTGCCGGTGATCAGCCGAAACGTGTCGGCGGCCAGCGCGGTGATGATGGGGTGGCGGTCAGCGTGCAGTCGACGACAGTCCGGGCGCATGGCTCGCAGACGGTTCTCTGCCGGCAATCACATGACCAATGGCCAGGCCGATGAACAGGTTGGCAACAGCGACCTCGAACATGTCGGTGGTCCAGCTGATCAGACACCAGCAGAAGCTGATTGCCAGCAGCATATGGCCGACACGGGTCTGATCATCGATCAGTCGGAACAACAGCGGAATCTGCAGCGTATACAGCAGCAAGCCGAGCACGCCCAGCATTGCCCAGAGGTACAGGGCGGAGCTGTCCATACCGAGAAAGACTCCGGCACCGTCCACCGGAAACAGCCCCATCGTGCTGCCGACCATGCCGAAGCCTGCGCCGCTGATCATCCAGCCTTCGCGACTCATCGCATTGATCAGGCCGGGCCAGGTGTTGATCATGCGGTCATACAGCGAGGCCAGAGAGCCGCCGCTGCTAACCGTGTAGGCATCAGGACTCACGATCAGCCCAAGCGCCGGCAACAGCAGACCGATGCCCACCACCACGGTGCACACTGTCCTGCAGGTCCAGCTCATCCGCCGCAACAACAGCAGCACGATGGTCAGCGCGAAGGCCGCGGCTGGCGCTTTGCTGGTGGTCAGCACGATGGCGTAAAGCGCCACCGCACTCAGCAATAACATCATCAGGCGCGAGCGCAGGAACATGATCAGGTACAGCGTGTAGAAGGCGATCATGATCGACAGCACGTTGGACACCCTGGCGAAACCGGCAATGCGATCCACCTCGTCCGCACTCCATGAGGTATTGGCGCTCAACTGGGTTTCACCGACGCTGTAGCTGTAGCCCTTCCACGGCACGGAGGTGAGCTTGTCCAGAGCAATCCCCAGCAGCGAAGCCAGCAGGCAGAAGCCAATGGCGCGGTACAACAGCTTGCGGCGATACAGCAGGTGCCGGCCACATACCAGGCCGAACACCAGAGGGCTCAGCGCGAACAGGCTGAACGCCAGGTTGTGCACGCTGGCGCGATGCAGCATGGCCAGCAGCCCGGAAAGCAGCCACAGAATCATGAATGTCCAGAACAGCCTTCCTGCCCTGAAGGTGCGCAGTTCGAGCGCAAACAGCAGAATGCAGGCGGCTTTGGGCAGATAGAGCAGGGGACTGAGACCTGCCTGATCGAAGTAGAAGCGCAAGGCTCCGGAAAAGGTCTCGACCAGCATCAGGCTGATGGCGACCCACACCACCACCGTGGACTTGTCAAAGGACATTAACGACGACCTGGCGTCGACGCCGTTCGCAGTATTCAACGCCATGCTGGCTGCCTTGTGAAATACGTCAGGGGAATTGCGCGGACAAAGCTACCGCCCGACGATCACGGGAACGTGTCGACACAGGCAGGCTTTGGGAGATGGGGGTCTGGAGCGGACGCTCGCAACGGCATGACAACAGGTATATCAGTCGCAGTTGGGGCACCTGTCAATTAATTAGTCAGGATTAATGGTTATGCGCTGCACGACCCGTGCCCGGGACAGGACGCGGAGCATCCAGGACGGCGTGCCCACGCTGGAGCATGGGCACGATAGTGTTCCTGAGAACCCCTGTCGTTCCTCACGCTCCAGCCCAGACACTTATCGTTCCTCACGCTCGTGGGAATGCCCTTCCTGACGCTCTGCGTCACCCATCTGCGGACTACGGGTATTTACGTTTGTCCGGTGCAGGCGGGAAGTACTGATAGAGCCAGGTCTCGCTCAGCGTACGGTCGCCAGTGCGGATGAACATGCGCATTTCAACCGGCTCGACCGAGTCGCTGTCCGGTACCCAGTCGAAGGTGACGCGGTAGCCCTTGATGTCCGGCAGCACGAGGATGTTGAAGTCCTGCACCTTGCCATGAGTGACCGTGACGATGGGTTCGATTCCGGTGCCTTCCGGCAGGCGATCCAGACCGCCGCCGTTGAAGTCCACCGCGAAGCGGCGTGCCCAGGTTGTCGGGTAGTGCTCGCCCGGTGCCCAGCCTTCGAGGAAACCGCCCATGCCTGAACGCGTCGCGTGGACCTGCGCCAGCGGCGTGCTCACCGGTGGCAGCGGGCTCCAGAACAGCTTGTAGCCGAAGTTCATCGAATCCCCGGCCTTGACCGGCGTCTTCGGTGTCCAGAACACCACGATGTTGTCCATCGTCTCGCCGGTGGTCGGCAGTTCCAGCAGGCTGACCTCGCCTTCGCCCCACGCCGTGATCGGCTCGACCCACAGGCTTGGACGGCGGCTGTACCAGACGACCGTGTCCTGATAGCTGGAGAATTCATGATCGCTCTGTACCAGCCCGAAACCTTTCGGATCGGTGTCGGAGAACGCACTGAATTGTGGTTTGGCCGGGTTGTTCAGCGGACGGCAGATCCACTCACCGTTGCCACGCCACATCGACAGGCGATCCGAGTCGTGGATTTGCGGGTGGATGGTGTCGCACATGCGGCGTTCGTGAGTGCCGCAGCTGAACATGCTGGTCATCGGTGAAATGCCCAGCTGCTGGATATCGGTACGCGCATTGACGTGCGCGTCGATTTCCATGACCACCTGGCCAGCCTGACAGTCGATGTCGAAGCGGTAGGCACCGGTCGCGCTCGGCGAATCGAGCAGTGCGTAAACCACGAAGCGCGTCGCGTTCTTGTCCGGTGTTTCAAACCAGAACTTGGTGAAGTCCGGGAATTCTTCCTGACGCTTGGCGTAACTGTCGATGGCCAGGCCGCGGGCCGAGAGGCCGTATTGCTTGTTGCTGTCCACGGCGCGGAAGTAGCTGGCGCCGAGGAACGAAACGACGTCATTGATGGCGATTTCAGGCGCCTTGAACAGCTTGAAACCGGCAAAGCCCAGGTCGCCCTTGACCTGGTTCTTGTCGATGCCGCTGTTCTCGTAGTTGAACAGGTCATGGCGGAAGTGCACTTCGCGCGCCTGCTTGCTCTGCGGATCGACGCTGTACATGCGCACGGGCGTCTTGAAGCCCATGCCGACGTGGAAGAAATGCACGTCGAGCTGGCCGTGGACGTCTTTCCACAGTGAGTGATTCGGGTCGTAGCGGATGGCATTGAATTGCTGCGGCGTCATGTTCGCAAGTACCGGTGGCAGCACCTGCTTGTTGCTCACATACCCTTTGCTCGCAAGCTTCTTGGCATGCGCCTGCAACTCTGCAAAATCGAAGTGTTCGATCTCGCCATCGGCTGCGGCGGCCAGTGCCCGCGCAGCAAAAAGCCCTGAGGCCGATACGCTGCCGTAGGCGGCCAACGCCATGGACGCTTTCAGGAGATTTCTGCGATTCATAAAGGTGAAGCCTCTGAGTAATTCTGTGCGTCCTGCACAAAAAATGGCGCGCCAACGACTCCTTGCCGAACGCAAACTACCCACAACAGATAACAAAGACGAGATACGGTTCGGAAATCGGCCAAAAAAAAACGCCGATCATGGGTAATGAATCCGGCGTATTGACGGCTATGACGCTGTTTTTTTCCTCGCTTTAGACTAATCGATTAAGCGCATCGCCGCTTGGCGCAAGGCTTTCAGACGATCGGGGCAAGAAGCGCGGATCAACTCGATGCCTTCGGCCGACGCTAAAAACTTTTTTGCCAAGCAATATTCAGCAATCATTTTGCTGATGCACGGACTCGCCACCTGCACAACTTCCGGTCGATTTTCCCGTTGGGCAGCGCCGCTATCGCACATTCGTTCAGCTAATAGTCCTGACGAAAGTTTCACTCCGCGTGTTATATCGTAACGCTATGATTCACTGGCATTCAGATGCCAATGCAGGGCTCTCCAAAGGGCGATAAATAAGCGGGTGCCGGGGTAGTGATGCGGGTTGATTTGGATGAGCACGAAGGCCTTGAAGGCCTGCCGCGTTTTCAAATGGCGGTGCAACAGGTTCGGCGTCTGGGACGATTGATGTATGTGACCGGTGGGGCAGGGGCGTTCGGGCTGCTGCTGGCGTTGTCCATCGATCTGTTTTCCCCTGGCTCTTTGTGGATGGCGGTGCTGTGCAACGCCTCGGCGGCGTTGTTTCTGCTCACAGCGGGCTTGCAGTCGGCGCGGCATGTCGCGCTGTGGCGGGCTCGCGCGCTGCGTTTGCCGGATGCAGATACGCTCGACGAAAACCTCTCTGCTGGCGACGAGAGCGGTTGGTACGAGCGCCTGCTTGAACGGCTGAGTGACTCCGGCAAATCGCTGGTCAGGCACGTGGGCAGCTCGGCCCTGTGGCTTGCCGGTTGGGCGGTGCTGGCGTTGATCGTCGTTCGCGCCTTCTGGAACCTGGCGCTGTCCGGCGCCGACCTCTCCACCGCCGGTAGCCTGGCCGGCAGCGTTATGCTGCTGTTGGCGTTCGGGCTGCTGGTCATCGAGCGACAGTTGAGCAGCGAGTCCGACAGTCAGTCGCCGGAGGCCGGAGCGCTGGCGCAACTGGTGCGCATGACGCTCATCGTTCTGCTGATTGGCGCGCTGTGCCTGTTCTTCTCCAGTGCAGAGCGTGTCTGGCCTGCGCGGCTGGCGGTGTTGATCGGCCTGCTGCCGCTTGGCGTGGCGCTGGAGTTCCTGCTGCGCGCTGTGCTGTCGGTGTTCAGCCCGCGCAACCCACGTAGCGAACCGCGCCTGCTGGCCGCCAGTTTCATCGCTGACCTGTTGCGCTGGCCGCCGCGCCCGCTGCTCGCCCTGCAGCACGAACTGCACAACCGTTTCGGCATCGATCTGCGCCAGATCTGGGCCTTTACCTACATGCGTCGCGCCTTTTTGCCGGTGCTGGCGGTGGTCGCAGCGCTGGGCTGGGTGCTGAGCGGCGTGCATGAAATCCCCATGCAGGGGCGGGGCATTTATGAGCGCTTCGGCAAGCCGGTCGATGTATTCGGTCCCGGTCTGCATGTGGGTTTGCCTTGGCCGTTCGGGCGCGTGCTGGCGGTTGAAAACGGCGTGGTTCATGAGCTGGCGACCAGCGTTTCTGCCGCCGACACCTTCGAGCAGACGCTGGACCCGGCCGAAGGCCCGCCACCGGGCAGCGCCAACCGTCTGTGGGATGCCAGCCATATCAACGAAAAATCCCAGGTCATTGCCAGCAGCGCCGGCGACAAGCAGAGCTTTCAGATCGTCAACATGGATGTGCGATTCGTCTACCGCATTGGTCTGACGGATGCCGCAGCCATGGCGTCGACCTATAACAGCGCTGACATTCCGGCCTTGATTCGCAGCACGGCCAGCCGGGTACTGGTGCATGATTTTGCTTCGCGCACGCTGGATGAACTGCTCGGCGAACAGCGTAGCGAGCTGGCCGATGACATCGGCAAGGCCGTGCAGGCCGACTTGCAGCGTCTGGACAGCGGCGTCGAATTGCTCGCCACGGTGGTTGAAGCCATCCACCCGCCCGCCGGTGCTGCCAACGCCTATCATGCTGTTCAGGCTGCGCAGATCGGTGCACAGGCGCTGATCTCCCGCGAACGCGGCGCGGCCAGCGACAAGGCCAATCAGGCGCAGCTCAATGCCAGCGTGGCGCGTGATCAGGCCAGTGCCGCCGCCCGCGAGATTCTGGCCGGCGCACAGGGTGCAGACCTGCGCTTCAGTGCTGAACGTCAGGCCTATGCCAAGGCAGGCCAGGCGTTTTTGCTGGAGCAATACCTGGCCCAACTGACCGAGGGCCTGGGCAATGCGAAGTTGCTGATACTGGATCATCGTCTGGGCGGCGACAGTGCGCCGACCATCGACCTGCGTACCTTCACCCCACCGGCAGACCCAACGGCGCCGCGTAAAGCCGTTCAGTAAGGAGTCGTCCCTTGAGTCTGTTCCATCATCATCACGATCACGCCGACCACGATAGCCATGACAGTCACGGCCATGGCGGCCACGGTCATCACCACCATCATCATGGCGCGAGCGGCCCGGCAGCGTTCCCCTGGCGGCGGGCAAGCCTGGCTGCGCTGCTGATCGCGTTTGCGATTGCAGCAGCGAGCCTGGTGCAGGTGCGTTCGGGCGAGGCGACTGTCGTCACGCGCTTCGGCAACCCGTCCCGGGTCCTGCTGGAGCCGGGCCTCAACTGGCGCTGGCCGGCACCGTTCGAGGCGACCATCCCGGTGGACCTGCGCCTGCGCACCACCTCCAGCGGTCTGCAGGACGTCGGTACCCGCGATGGCTTGCGCATCATCGTTCAGGCCTACGTGGCGTGGCAGGTGCAGGGCGACGCCGACAACGTGCAGCGCTTCATGCGCGCAGTACAGAACCAGCCCGACGAAGCGGCGCGGCAGATCCGCACTTTTGTCGGCTCGGCGCTGGAAACCACGGCGAG
This sequence comes from Pseudomonas sp. PvP100, assembly GCF_017833055.1. NCBI lineage: Bacteria > Pseudomonadati > Pseudomonadota > Gammaproteobacteria > Pseudomonadales > Pseudomonadaceae > Pseudomonas > Pseudomonas sp. PvP100. The sequence continues at coordinate 4,502,952 of NZ_JAFIBO010000001.1, read as the reverse complement.
CAGTTTCGACCTCTCCAGCCTGGTGAATACCGACGCCAGCAAGGTGAATATCACCGCCTTCGAAAATCAGCTGCGCCAGCAGATCGATCAGCAACTGCTGGCGACTTACGGGGTGCGTGTCTTGCAGGTCGGCGTTGAACGACTGACCCTGCCGTCGGTGACGCTCAACGCTACCGTGGACCGCATGCGCGCCGAGCGCGAGACCATCGCCACCGAGCGCACCGCCGTGGGCAAGCGAGAGGCGGCGCAGATTCGTTCGGCCGCCGAGCGCGACGCACGGATTGTCGAAGCCGATGCCACGGTCAAGGCGGCCGATATCGAAGCACAGTCGCGGGTTGAAGCCGCGCAGATCTATGGCCGTGCCTATGCGGGCTCGCCGCAGCTCTACAACCTGCTGCGCTCGCTGGACACGCTGGGCACCATCGTAACGCCCGGCACGCGTCTGATACTGCGTACCGACGCCGCGCCGTTCCGCGTGCTGGTGGACGGCCCGCCGACGCTGGATGGCAAGAGCGGAACGCAGCCATGAGCCAGCCGGTCGACGAAGCCGTGGCGCAGCGCCCGCCGGTGAACAGCCCCTGGTTGCAGGCGAGTCGTCTGGCGTTTATTGGGCTGTATGGCGTGACACTGCTCGCCGCGCTGGCCTGGGCGACGTCCAACATACGCCAGATCGATCCACAGAACCGCGCGGTGGTCATGCACTTCGGCGCGATCGAACGGGTTCAGAACGCAGGATTGCTGGTCGCCTGGCCGCAGCCGTTCGAACAGGTGGTGCTGCTGCCTTCGGCTGATCGGGTGATCGAGCGGCGCGTGGAAACCCTGCTGCGTTCGCCTGCCGCGTTGAAGGCCGATGAAATCGCGACCCTGTCGGCACCCATGAGTGATGCACTGGCAGGCTCCGGTTTTCTGCTGACTGGCGATGCCGGTGTGGTGCAACTGGACGTCACGGTGTTTTACAAAGTGACTGACCCCACTGCCTTCGTGTTGCAAGGCGAGCATGTATTGCCCGCGCTGGACCGACTGGTCAATCGCAGCGCTGTGGCGCTGACGGCAGCGCGGGACCTGGACACCATTCTGGTTGCCCGTCCCGAGCTGATCGGTGCTGACAGCCAGGCTGCCGAGCGCCGTGAGCGGCTGCGTGGCGATCTGGTGCGCGGCATCAATCAGCGTCTGGCCGAGCTCAAGGCGACCGGCATGGGCATCGGTGTCGAGGTCGCTCGGGTGGATGTGCAGTCGAGCCTGCCGACCTCCGCAGTCAATGCGTTCAATGCCGTGCTGACGGCGAGTCAACAGGCCGATCAGGCCGTGGCCAATGCACGCACTGATGCCGAAAAGCTGACCCAGACCGCCAATCAACAGGCCGACCGAACCCTGCAAGTGGCGCACGCACAGGCGTCCGAGCGTCTGGCCAAGGCGCAGGCGGCCACTGCAACGGTCGTCAGCCTGACGCAATCAGCCGAAACCCGCAGCGACCCCGGCCTGATGCAACGCCTCTACCGTGAACGCGTACCGGCCATTCTGCATCAGGCAGGTTCGGTGACCACGGTCGACCCCAAAGACGATTCCCGCCTGATCATTCAGGGAGCACCACAATGAGTGGCGAAGCCGTTCACACCCACGATGCCGACCAGCCGCAAGCGCCTGGCAGTTTGCTGAGCAGCTCAGAACAGCGCAGTGCCGCCCGGCAACTGACCCTTGCGATGCTGGCCTTGGGCTTGCTGGGATTGGGACTGGTCTGGCGTTTTTTCGCCCCGGAGCAGGAAGGTGTCAGCCAGTTGCTCTTGGGCGCTGCATCACTGTTGGTGGCGATACCTGTGATCAGCGCCGGCTGGCACAGCTTGCGGCATCCGAGCCTGCACGGCATCACCGACCAGTTGATCGCGCTGGCGATGCTCGGTGCCTGGGCCACCGGTGACCTGATGACCGCCGCCTTGCTGCCGATCATCATGATCTTCGGCCATGTGCTGGAAGAGCGCAGTGTGATCGGCTCGCAAGAGGCCATCGAAGCGCTGGGACGCCTGACCCGCAGCCAGGCGCGTTTGCTGGGCGCCGACGGCAGCGTGCGCGAGGTCGACAATGCGACGCTCAAAGCCGGCGATCAGGTGGAAGTGCGAGCGGGCGACCGCGTTCCGGCGGACGGTCGGGTGCTGTCCGGGCAAGCCAGTCTGGATACGTCGTCGATCACCGGCGAATCTGTCCCGCTGGAAGCCATTGTCGGGGTCGAGGTGTTCGGTGGCGCCATCAATCTGGACGGCCTGCTGCGCATTGAAGTGACCCGCATCGGCGATCAGTCCACGCTGGGCAAGGTCATCGCGCTGATGCAGAGCGCAGAGCGTTCCAAGCCGCCTATCACCCGTCTGCTGGAGCGTTATGCAGGCAGTTACATGGTGCTGGTCTTGCTGATCGCGGCGCTGACCTGGTTTATCACTCAGGATGCCCAGGCGATGCTGGCGGTGCTGGTTGCGGCCTGTCCCTGCGCGCTGGTGCTTTCGGCACCCGCCACTGCCATTGCTGGTATTGCGGTTGCGGCACGGCACGGAATTCTGATCCGCAGTTCGGCGTTTCTTGAAGAACTGGCTGACCTCAACTCACTGGTTGTGGACAAGACTGGCACCCTGACCTACGGTCGTCTGCGCCTGCAGTCTGTGCAGGCTGACGGTCCACAGCATCCGCAATTGCTGGAGCTGGCCGCGAGCCTCGGGTCGGCCAGCAGCCACCCGGTGAGCCGGGCGTTGGCCGGGCTGGTGGACAACGCCCGACTGTTGCCGCTGACCGATACCCGCGAGCGCCAGGGCCTGGGTGTCGTGGCGTCGACGGAGCAGGGCGATGCGGCATTGGGCCGCCCGGAGTTATTCGCACAGATGGGCATCGTCACGCCTGCCGTCCCTGCACATGACGGCCCGCTGGCCGGGCTGTCGCTGGACGGTGTTTTTCTCGCCTGGCTGTTGTTGGCCGACAGCGTCAAACCCGAAGCCCAGGCGGCACTGTTTGAGTTACGCGGGCTGGGCCTGGGCCGGCAATTGTTGTTGACCGGTGATCGGCAGAGCGTGGCCGACAACCTGGCGCACGATATCGGCATCGCTGACGTGCAGGCGCAGGCGCTGCCTGAGGACAAACTCAACCGCGTCATGGGCGAGATTGCCAGCGGGTTCCGGCCGATGGTGGTGGGCGACGGGGTCAACGATTCGCTGGCCTTGAAGGCGGGCGTGGTCGGCGTGGCGATGGGCGCGGGTGGGGCGGATATCGCGCTGGCGTCCGCCGACATCGTGCTGATCGGCAGCGACCTGCGCCGCCTCGGCACCTGCGTGCGACTCAGCCGCCAGTGTCGTCAGACCCTGCAGGTCAACGTCATCATCGGGCTGGGCTGGACGCTGGCGATCGTGGCACTGGCCGCCTTTGGTCTGCTTGGTGCTGCGGGTGCGATGGTCGCAGCTATCCTGCACAATCTAAGCACCCTGTTGGTATTGGGCAACGCCGGACGTTTGCTGCGCTTTCAGGAGCCATTGCTCAAGCTTGAGGACGCGGGTGTGCAGCATCAGGGCTCACGCCTGCGCTGATGATCAGCGCGGTAAACGGCTTGAGCTTTGACTAGTTCTGTTACAGATTAAGCGCTATGTTTCATTGCGTGATCCAAATTCAGGCTGACTCTCGGCTCGAATCAGAGGGCACAAGGCTGTTCCCCCGCAGTTGATTCATAGCAGTTTTGCCGTCGCCAATGCCTTTTCGGGCCCTTTTGCGGGGCCCTTGCTGGATTACTCTTTTTTTGAGTTTCTGGATAAGGGGGTGATTTTGAAATGCTTACACAACTTCCAACGGCCCTGCAGAATCTCCATCTGCCGTTGCGGCTAAAGCTCTGGGACGGTCATCAGATGGACCTCGGGCCTTCGCCCAGCGTCACGATAGTCGTCAAGGATCCGCAACTGGTCTCCGACTTCAGCCACCCCAGCCTGGGCCTGCTCGGCAGCGCGTTCGTGGAGGGACGGCTGGAGCTGGAGGGTTCAATCAGCGAAGTGGTCCGGGTCTGCGATGAACTGACCCACGCGCTGGTGGACGATGACGACAGCGCAGGCAATCCGATCCGGGTCGAGCATGACAAAGACACTGATGCGGCCTCGATTGCCTATCACTACGATGTTTCCAACGACTTCTACCAGCTCTGGCTCGACAGGGAGATGGTCTACTCCTGCGCGTATTTCAAGGCCGGCGACGAATCGCTGGAGCAGGCGCAGCAGGATAAATTCCACCACCTGTGCCGCAAGCTGCGGCTCCAGCGCTGTGAGTACCTGTTGGACGTCGGCTGCGGCTGGGGCGGGCTGGCGCGTTTTGCTGCTCGCGAATACGGCGTGAAGGTCTTCGGTATCACCCTGAGCCAGCAACAATTGGCGCTGGCTCGCGAGCGGGTTCAAGCCGAAGGTCTGCAGGACAAGGTCGACCTGCAACTGCTCGATTACCGTGACCTGCCGCAGGATGCGCGCTTCGACAAGGTGGTCAGTGTCGGCATGTTCGAGCACGTCGGGCATGCCAACCTGCCGTTGTATGCGCAACGTCTGTTCGGTGCGGTGAAGGAGGGCGGCTTGGTGATGAATCACGGCATCACCGCCCGGCATACCGACGGTCGTCCTGTCGGGCGTGGTGCCGGCGAGTTCATCGATCGCTATGTTTTCCCCAATGGCGAGCTGCCGCACCTGGCCATGATCAGCGCCCAGATCAGCGAAGCCGGGCTTGAAGTGGTCGACGTCGAAAGCCTGCGCCCGCACTATGCGAAAACCCTCGAGCACTGGAGCGCTCGACTGGAAGCCCGGCTCGACGAAGCCGCGCGCATCGTGCCCGAACAGACCCTGCGCATCTGGCGGCTGTACCTCGCAGGCTGTGCCTATGGATTCACCAAAGGCTGGATCAACCTGCACCAGATACTCGCCGTAAAACCCTTCGCCGACGGCAAGACCGGGCTACCGCTGACGCGTGAGGATATTTATGGGTGACGTCCCGTTCGTCCTCTCAAGGCAAGCAGCGTAGCGCGCACAGGCCTCACAGAATCGGTGAAATCAGCCGCGCCACGCGCATACCCAGTTGATGCAGACGTCGCGTTTCGTGGCTTTCCTGCACGGAGATTTCGCGGGCGAGGTTGAAGTCGGCGGTGAGCATGGATTCCACCTGGCTGGAGAAGTCGCTGTCGACCGTTAGCAGCATCAATTCGAAGTTGAGGCGGAACGAGCGGTTGTCGAGGTTGGCGCTGCCGATTGCGGTAATCTCGTTGTCGACCAAGACGACCTTCTGATGCAGGAAGCCCGGTTCGTAGCGGAACACGCGCACTCCGGCACGCACAGCATCGAAGGCGTACAGACTTGAGGCGGCATACACCACGTAATGGTCGGGGCGCGACGGCAGCAGCAGGCGCACGTCCACGCCGCGCAACACTGCCAGGGTCAGCGCAGCGGTGACGGCTTCGTCAGGGATGAAGTAGGGGCTGGTGATCCATACGCGCTCTTCGGCAGCGTGGATGGCTTCCACGAAGAACAGCGAGCAGGTTTCCTGCGCATCAGCCGGGCCACTGGTCAGCAACTGGCAAAGCACACCGTCTTCGGGAAATTCATCAGGCAGGCTGAGCGGTGGTAGTTCGCGGGTGGCCCAGAACCAGTCCTCAGCGAACGACTCCTGCAAGCAGGCGACCACCGGGCCGATGACTTGCACATGAGTATCGCGCCATGGGGCCAGCGGCGGCTTCAGGCCCATGTATTCATCACCCACGTTATGACCGCCTATATAGCCTTTCAGGCCATCGACGACGACGATCTTGCGGTGGTTGCGGAAGTTGATCTGAAAGCGATTGAGCCAGCCGCCGCGTGTGGCGAAGGATTTTATCTGCACGCCACCGTCGCGCAGCTTATCGATATAGGCACCTGGCAGAGCGTGGCTGCCGATGCGGTCGTAAAGTACAAAGATCGCCACGCCTTCGGCGGCTTTTTCCAGCAGCAGCGATTGCAGCTCGCGCCCGAGTTTGTCGTCATGAATGATGAAGAACTGAATCAGGATGGTCTTTTTCGCTTCACGGATGGCCTGAAAAATGGCCCCGAAGGTTTCTTCGCCATTGATCAGCAACTTGACCTTGTTGTTGGCCAGCGCCGGCATGTTGCCCAGCTTGGGCATTGCACGCAGCGCCGCATACGCATCTGATCGACGCGCAGCCACAGCTTCTTCCATCCATGGGCGCCAGTTGAGGTCGCCGATCGCGATCCGCATTTCCTGGTTGGCCTGGCGGCGCGCCTTGATGTACGCGTCGAATGAGCTTCGGCCGAACACCAGATAAGGCAGCAAGGTGAAATAGGGAATGAACAGCAGCGGCATCGCCCAGGCAATGGCGCCTTGGGAAGTCCGCACCGTCAGCAATGCATGGATGGCGGCACCTGTACCAAGTAAATGAATGAAACCCAGGACGTAACCGAAAAAGTACGGGTCGTGATAATCCATGTGGAACAATGCTCCTCGCCTTTGCTGCCTAACAGACCACAGCTGAACAGGAATGTCGCTATTTAATTCCGGGTGCAACTGGGCGACATGTGTGCCGTCTAAGGTTTATCTTTTGGCTGGATTATTCCAGTCTCGTTTTCATCCGCAATGCCCGATCAGGAATCTTGAAATGAACAAACGCATGTTGGCTTGGATGTTTTGTCTGGCGGCTCCTTTGGCTCAGGCGCAGATGCTGCAACCGGGGTTGTGGGAGCTGACGTCCAGCAATATGAAAGTGGACGGACAACAGCTACCGGACATGCAGTTGATGCTGGGGCAGTTGCAAAACCTGCCGCCCGAGCAGCGCGCGATGATGGAACAGATGATGAAGAAGCAGGGCGTCACCCTGGGCGGCAAAGGTGTGAGGGCTTGCCTGACTCAGGCGCAAGTACAGTCGGACGACATTCCGCTGACTGACCCGGCATCCGGATGCACGCAAAAAATTACTGCGCGTAACGGCAAGACCTGGAATTTCCAGTTCAGCTGCCCGAAAGCCAAGGGCACCGGGCAGGCGCAGTTCCTGAGTGATCGTGAGTTCACCACCAATGTTGTGGGTACATTCAATGCTACCGGTCAGCAACAGAACGGCAGCATGGACACCCGTGCAGTGTGGCTGGGGCCACAATGTGGCAACGTCGCCCCGCGTACCTGATCAAATTCATGGAGTTATGTTCCACGTGGAACACGCTGCCTAGGGGTGATGATTTCTTGTCGCCTCTGGCAGCGTTTCAGATGACTTAATCTTCATGAAGGGCCTCATCTTTCGCTCGTAACTGCATGTTATATTGTTACTAATGATGTGGATGAACCCTTCGTGAGCCGGGATGCTCAATTTGCTCTTTGAGACGTTCCATGCACCGACGCCAAGTGTTGCTCAATATGCTGCTGGCCAGCGCGGCCCTGACGTTGCCGTTGGGTGCCTTCGCCACGCAGATCCGTAACGCCCGCCTTTGGCGTACCAACGACAAGCTGCGACTGGTCCTCGACCTGAGCGGCCCGGTGCAATACAAGACTTTCACCCTGACAGCCCCCGACCGCCTGATCATCGACGTCAGCGGTTCACGGCTGACCGGCGACTTCAGCCAGTTGGCGCTGGACCGTACCGTCATAAAATCGATTCGCTCCGGGCACTACGGCCAGGGCGACGACACACGCATCGTGCTGGACCTCACCGCACCGGTACAGCTCAACAGTTTCCTGCTTGGTCCGGAAGGCGGGCAGGGGCATCGGCTGGTGCTGGACATGAGTTCCACGGCCCATGCGCCTGTGCAGATGGCTGAGCTGCCGCCGCCGGTGCCTGTACCGATCCCGACCAGCAAGGCGCACACCGGGCGCGACATCATGGTGGTGGTCGATGCCGGTCATGGTGGCAAGGATCCTGGCGCCGTGGGTTCGCGGGGTGAGCGCGAAAAAGATGTGGTGCTGTCCATCGCTCAGTTGCTGGCCAGACGCTTGAAGCGCGAGAAAGGCTTCGACGTACGTCTGGTGCGCAACGATGACTTTTTCGTACCGCTGCGCAAGCGTGTCGAGTTCGCGCACAAGTCCAACGCCGACATGTTCATCTCCGTGCACGCCGATGCTGCGCCTCGTCTGACGGCCTCGGGTGCTTCGGTGTTCGCTCTTTCCGAAGGCGGTGCAACGTCGGCAACGGCGCGCTTCATGGCTCAGCGGGAAAACGGCGCGGACCTGCTGGGTGCCACATCGCTGCTCAATCTGAAGGACAAGGACCCGATGCTTGCCGGGGTGATTCTCGACATGTCGATGAACGCCACCATTGCGGCCAGTCTGCAACTGGGTCACACCGTCCTGGGCAGTCTGGAAGGCATCACCACGCTGCATCAGAAGCGTGTTGAACAGGCCGGGTTCGCCGTTCTCAAATCACCGGACGTGCCGTCGATTCTGGTCGAAACCGGTTTCATCTCCAACAGCCGCGATAGTCAGCGTCTGGTCACTGCGCGTCATCAACAGGCCGTTGCCGATGGCCTTTTCGATGGCCTGCAGCGCTATTTCCAGCGTAACCCGCCAGTGGATTCGCACATGGCCTGGCTGCAGGCGCAGAAGCAGGAACAGCCGGTCTGACCGGCTTAGCGGCAGCCGTTCAAGCGGCTGCAGGTGATCTTGCTGCGCGTACCGCTTGAGCTGGATACCCGAGTGATTGTCGTCCAGCCTACGCGCTGCACAGTGCCTGCCCAGGCTTCGCCGTCGGAAGCCAGCCCGGTAAAAAACGTCAACTGGCCATAGCGACTGTTGGTCTGCGCCCAGCGGCGCTTGTCGAGCACTTCGTATCCCTTCAACCAGGTTGTTGATCCGGCAGTGGCCACGCTGTAGCTATTGCCGTGCGCATCGTTGCACGCCAGCAGCGTCGCACTGCGCGTGCAGGTGGCGAGATCGGCGGAGGGTCTTGGTGGTGCAGCCATCAAATGCGCGCTGATCAGCAGCGCCATCAAGCCTGTTGAAACCCGTCTCATGAAGATCCCTTCAGCAAGGCCATAGCTATTTACGGTTGTTATACTATAACATCCCGTTGTGATTAGAGTTGGCTGCCAGAGGGATTCGTCGCAGCCGACATGAACAAGGTTCAAACCTTGCAGCTGCCTGGAGAATCCTGATGGCAAATCTTCTACCCGTTACCGTACTGTCCGGTTTTCTCGGCGCCGGAAAAAGCACTTTACTCAATTATGTGCTGCGCAACCGCGAAAACCTGCGGGTTGCGGTGATCGTCAATGACATGAGCGAGATCAACATCGACGGCAGCGAAGTTCAGCGTGATGTCAGCCTGAACCGTGCCGAAGAAAAGCTGATCGAGATGAGCAACGGCTGCATTTGCTGCACCCTGCGCGAGGATCTGCTCGAAGAGGTCAGCCGTCTGGCTCAGGACGGTCGTTTTGATTACTTATTGATCGAATCCACAGGAATCTCCGAGCCGTTGCCCGTGGCTGAAACCTTCACCTTCCGCGACGAGGCCGGCAAAAGCCTGATGGACCTGGCGCGCCTGGACACCATGGTCACCGTGGTCGACGGCGTGAACTTCCTGCTCGATTACGAGGCGGCAGACGGCTTGTCCACACGCGGTGAAACCATGGGTGAAGACGATGATCGCTCGATTACCGACCTGCTGATCGAGCAGATCGAGTTTGCCGACGTCATCCTGCTCAGCAAGATCGACCTGATCAGCTCCAGTGAGCGTGAAGAGCTGATGGCGATCCTCAAGCGCCTCAACCCGGAGGCCGAGATTGTGCCGATGGTGATGGGCCAGGTGCCGTTGGCGACGATTCTCAACACCGGGCGTTTTGACTTCCAGCGCGCTTCCCAGGCACCGGGCTGGCTCAAGGAAATGCGCGGCGAACACCTGCCGGAAACCGAAGAGTACGGCATTGCATCAACGGCCTATCGTGCTCGCCGACCGTTCCATCCGGAGCGCTTTTTCGATTTCATCAATCGTCCCTGGAGCAACGGCAAGCTGTTGCGCTCCAAAGGCTTCTTCTGGCTGGCCAGTAAATACAAGGATGCGGGCAGCTGGTCGCAGGCAGGCGGTTTGATGCGCCATGGTTTTGCCGGGCGCTGGTGGCGTTTCGTGAACCGCGACAGCTGGCCCGACGACAAGGAAAGTGTCAGTTCCATTCTGGAGAACTGGACAACTGAAACCGGCGACTGTCGGCAGGAGCTGGTGTTCATCGGCCAGAACATTGATTTTGCGCAGCTGACTGCCGAGCTGGACAACTGCCTGCTCACTGATGCGGAGATGGAGGCGGGCGCCGACCGCTGGCGTGCGCTGGCCGATCCGTTTGGCGATTGGCATGAAGAGGTGGCTGCCTGATGCTGGCTTATCGTTTTAAACCTGAAACCGCAATCCGACAGGCACAGGGCGATACGCCCGACGTGTTGGGCGATATTCTGCAGGATGGCGTCAACCTGGCGCTCTGGAAGCGTCAACTGCCTGCGCACATAGAAGACTTCGGTGCCTTGCTGCTGTCGATGGGTGAGCCTTTAGCCGAATCCATGACCCTGGAGGTGCAGGGCGGCGAGGTCGAGCCTGACCTGAGCGCGCTGGCAACGGGGTATTCCGACCTGCTGGGCTATCAGGGATTCATTGCCGACGTTTCCTGGGTGGTCGGCGCCTATGCCTGTCTGTTGGGTGCCGAATGCGTTGGCCTGCGCTTGCGGGTGCTCGACAAGGCCATGTGCCCGCGCTTCCATGTCGACCACGTGCCGGTGCGTCTTATCACCACTTACGGCGGGGTTGGCAGTCAATGGCTGCATGAAGGGGTGATGGACCGCAAACAACTGGGGCGTCTGGACGCTGAGCCGACGGATGCTGCCCATATCCAGCAGATCAACAGCGGTGACGTGGCGCTGCTCAAGGGCGAGCGCTGGCACGGTAATGAAGGTTTTGGCCTGATCCATCGCTCGCCGCAGCTGCTGCGCAATGAGCGCAGGTTGATTCTGACGCTGGACTGGCTGGCGTGATGCTCAGTCAGGCGTTATCCACTGCCCCTTGCTCTGGCCTTCGCAAAAGGGTTTGAGGTACAGCGCGTCACCGGCGACGCCGTAATAGTGGATGTGCTCGCGATACGGCATATTGGCAACCTGCGCATTGCGGCAAACGCCGAATGCGCCTGCCGGGCATTGTTGCGAATAGGTGGTCTCGGTCTTCTGCCCGGCCAGTTGCGGCTGGCAGAAGCTGTCGTGAAACAGGTTTGCCGGAATGTTGATATTTTCCTGGCAGACCTTCACGTCGAGCCTTTCGGCCTGGCTGTGGACCAGACACGCTTCGGCCCACGCCGAGCCGCAAGACGCTGTCAGCAGCATCAACGCCAGACGGGCAGACAGCCGCATTACTTGCATCGGTATCCTTCCTTGCTCTTCAATGAACAACGCATTCGCCAAAAGTGATCTCATGCTGCAAAACATACCGACGCATGTCATCGGTGGCCCGTTGGGCGCCGGCAAGACCAGCCTGATCAAGCGTCTGCTGGCGCAGAAACCTGCCCATGAGCGCTGGGCCATATTGATCAATGAGTTCGGGCAGATCGGCCTGGACGCCGCGCTGCTGACCACGGATGCCGATGGTATCGCACTTGGCGAAGTGGCTGGCGGCTGCCTGTGTTGCGTCAATGGCGTGCCATTTCAGATCGGCCTGGGGCGTTTGTTGCGCAAGGCGCGGCCGGACCGTCTGTTGATCGAGCCTTCGGGGCTGGGCCATCCCGCGCAACTGATGACGCAATTGCGCGAAGCGCCGTGGCGCGGCGTTCTGGATGTTCAGCCCGGCGTGGTGGTGCTGGATGCGCAGGCAATGCTCGCCGGACAACCGTTGCCGAGTACTCAGCAGGAAGCCCTGGCGCACGCCGGGCTGGTGGTCATGAACAAGTCCGAGCAACTGGATGATGTCGCTCGTCAGGCATTGACCGAACAGTTAATGCCGCATGCCTTGATCTGGACCCGACACGGCGAGCTGTCCCTGAGCCGTGTGCCGGGGTTCGCCAGTGGCACCGCTGTGGATAAACAGACTGTGGATAAGCTGATGCTGCCCAACGGCGTCGGCCACTTGCCCGCGCTATGGACCGACCCGAAGGTGCCGATCTGTCTGAGTCAGGTGAGTGCTGACGGCTGGAGCATCGGCTGGCGCTGGCATCCCTCGCAGCGCTTCGATCTGCAGCGCATCCTGCACTGGCTGGAAAGCCTTGATTGGCGGCGGGCGAAGATGGTTATCCACAGCGAGGGCGGCTGGTATTCCGGCAACGTGGTCGACGGGGCTCCGCTGGCCTGGCAAATCAGCGAATGGCGTCAGGATTCTCGCCTGGAGTTGATCTTTTCCACTGCGCAGGATGTGGATAAGTTGCAGGCGCAGATGGCGGAGTGTCTGGCGTGACAGGTGATAGCTGAGGGCAGCACGCAGAGCGTCCGCGACGGCATGCCAACCCGGAGCCTTGGCACGATAGTCAGTCGGATTTACGCATGGACATGAGCGCTGAATCGCGGCAACAAGAGTCGTGCGCGGCTACTGCTTCCATTTCTGATGCGATTGACGCCATTCGCTCATCTGAATAACTTCAGCGCTGGGCGGTGGTGTTTTGATTTCAAACGGGTAGGGTGCCAGTTCGATCTGCGCAGTGTGCGCGCCGAACATAGTGATCGTGCCAGGGTGACGTTGCTCGCCGGTCACCGTGAACTCGAAGCCATACACGCGGGCCAGGCGTTTGCGGCCCTGAGCGTCGCGGGCGAAGGTCAGGCGGCGCAGGGCAACCGCGTCATCCAGCAATTGCAGCTCAAGGCGTTCGCAGTGCTGCTTGACGCGTGCCAGCGCCTTTTCGCGCAGACCATGGGCGTGCCACCACCAGGCCGCGGCGCTCGCGAACAGCATCAGCACGAAGATGTTTCCCAGGGTCAGCATGACGGAGTGCTCCAGCGTAGGAGTCGTCAGCTTAACTGTCCTGAGTGATTTACAGCCATACTGCGCGACTTATATTTCTCATTATTGCATTTGCATCGTGTTCAGGATTCCGCCCCCCATGAAACGTACGCCTCATTTGCTCGCTATCCAGTCCCATGTGGTATTCGGCCACGCCGGCAACAGCGCAGCGGTGTTCCCGATGCAGCGTATCGGGGTCAACGTCTGGCCGCTCAACACGGTCCAGTTCTCCAACCACACGCAATACAAGCAGTGGACCGGCGAAGTGCTGGCTCCGCAGCAGATTCCTGCGCTGATCGACGGGATTGCCGCCATCGGCGAGCTGGGCAACTGCGATGCGGTGCTGTCGGGGTATCTGGGCAGTGCGGCGCAGGGCAGGGCGATCCTCACGGGCGTGGCACGCATCAAGGCGGCCAATCCGAAAGCGCTGTACCTGTGCGACCCGGTGATGGGCCATCCTGAAAAAGGCTGCATCGTTGCCCCCGAAGTCAGTGATTTCCTGCTGCAGGAAGCGGCGGCCATGGCGGACTTCATGTGCCCCAATCAACTGGAGCTGGACAGCTTCTCGGGGCGTAAGCCCGAATCACTGCACGACTGCCTGGCGATGGCGCGTGCCTTGCTGGCGCGTGGTCCCAAGGCGATTGTGGTGAAACACCTCGATTACCCCGGCAAGGCCGCCGATGGTTTTGAAATGCTGTTGGTCACTGCCGAGGCCAGCTGGCATCTGCGCCGCCCGTTACTGGCATTTCCGCGTCAGCCGGTCGGCGTGGGTGATCTGACCTCCGGGTTGTTTCTGTCGCGTGTGCTGCTCGGCGACGATCTGGTTGCAGCGTTCGAGTTCGCTGCGGCCGCCGTCCACGAGGTGCTGCTGGAAACCCAGGCCTGTGGCAGCTATGAGCTGGAACTGGTGCGCGCTCAGGATCGCATCGCGCACCCACGGGTAAAGTTCGAAGCCGTGCGTTTGTAATAGATCTGCTATCAAAGGCTCGGGCATCGATGCCCGAGCCGGGTAATTACAACGCTTCTTCCTTGATGTCCTGATAACGCTTTTCCAGTTCCTGACGAATCTGGCGGCGTTGCTGCGCCTGGATGAAACGCCGTTTGGCATCGGCCGATTCGGGCTCCAGGGGCGGGACGCTGGCGGGCTTGCGATTGTCGTCCACGGCAACCATGGTGAAGAAGCAGCTGTTGGAGTGACGTACCGAGCGTTCGCGGATATTTTCGGTGACAACCTTGATGCCCACCTCCATGGAGGTGTTGCCGGTGTAATTGACCGAGGCGAGAAAGGTCACCAGTTCACCGACGTGCACCGGCTCACGGAAAATCACCTGGTCTACCGACAGCGTCACCACGTAGCGTCCGGCGTAGCGGCTGGCACATGCGTAGGCCACTTCGTCCAGGTACTTGAGCAATGTGCCGCCGTGTACGTTGCCAGAGAAGTTGGCCATGTCCGGGGTCATCAATACAGTCATCGACAGCTGGGCGTTTCCGGGTTCCATAGCGTACTCACACGGTCATGGTGTTCAAGGGGCGCCTATGCTGGCGCTCAAGGGGCTTGCGACAGTTATCGGGACGCTGGCCAGCAGGCGGCCGTCACGCGTCATAACTATCTGTTTCCATATATTGCACCGCCTTTATGTCGAAGGGGGCGGTGTTAACCTGCAAAAACCTGTGGATCGGGTTTTTTCCTACGTCTTTATCGGATTTTAGTGACGAAAAGGATAGCTGTCGCCCTGAAGGGCGCGGCGATATCGGCTTGCAACGTCATCATCACAAGGAGCTTCGCCATCATGCATGCCATCAATTTCATTCAGGATCTGGCAGTGATCATGCTGGTGGCCGGTGTGGTGACCATTCTGTTCCATCGCCTCCGGCAGCCGGTCGTGTTGGGCTATATCGTTGCCGGGTTCATCATCGGTCCGCACACCCCGCCATTCAGTCTGATCCACGACGAAGACACCATCAAAATTCTGGCCGAACTGGGGGTGATCTTCCTGATGTTCTGCCTCGGGCTGGAGTTCAGCCTGCGCAAGCTGTTCAAGGTCGGCGCCACGGCGTTCATCGCGGCCTTTCTGGAAATTGCCCTGATGATCTGGATCGGTTACGAGATCGGGCAGTTCTTTGGCTGGAAAACCATGGACTCGCTGTTTCTCGGCGCGATTCTGGCGATCTCTTCCACCACCATCATCGTCAAGGCGCTCAACGACCTGAAGATGAAGAACCAGCGCTTTGCCCAGTTGATTTTCGGCGTGTTGATCGTGGAAGACATTCTCGGTATCGGCATCATTGCGCTGCTGTCCGGGATCGCCGTCAGCGGCTCGGTCAGTTCCGGGGAAGTGTTCTCCACCGTCGGCAAGCTGTCGCTGTTCATGATCGTGGCGCTGGTGGTCGGCATCCTTGTGGTGCCTCGACTGCTGTCCTACGTCGCCAGATTCGAAAGCAACGAGATGCTGCTGATCACCGTCCTGGGCCTGTGTTTCGGCTTCTGTCTGCTGGTGGTCAAGCTGGAATACAGCATGGTACTGGGCGCCTTCCTGATCGGCGCGATCATGGCCGAGTCGCGTGAGCTGCTGAAGATCGAACGCCTGATCGAGCCGGTTCGCGACATGTTCAGCGCCATCTTTTTCGTGGCCATCGGTTTGATGATCGATCCGGGCATCCTGCTGCAATATGCCTGGCCGATCGCCGTCATTACCGTTGCCGTGGTGCTGGGCAAGATGCTGTCCTGCGGCCTGGGCGCCTTTATCGCAGGCAACGATGGCCGTACCTCGCTGCGCGTGGGCATGGGACTGTCACAGATTGGCGAGTTTTCCTTCATCATCGCAGCGCTGGGCATGACGTTGCAGGTCACCAGCGACTTTCTGTACCCGGTGGCAGTCGCCGTATCCGCCATCACCACCCTGCTGACACCGTACCTGATTCGCGGCGCAGACCCGTTGTCGCTCAAGCTGGCGGCGATCATGCCCCGGCGCGTTGCACGTGTGTTCGGCATGTACGGCGAGTGGCTGCGCAGCATTCAGCCGCAAGGCCAGAGTGCAGTGCTGGCCGGGATGATCAGGCGGATTCTCTTGCAGGTCGGCGTCAACCTGGCACTGGTGATGGCGATCTTTTTCAGCGGTGGCTATTTTGCCGAGCGTCTTGGCGGTTACATGAGCGAGTGGGTGGGCGATGTCAGCCACCAGAAAGCCTGGATCTGCGGCGCGGCGCTGTTGTTGGCACTGCCGTTTCTGATTGCCGCGTACCGCAAGCTCAAGGCGCTGTCGATGCTGCTGGCCGAGATGGGCGTGAAGCCCGAGATGGCGGGCCGTCATACCGTGCGCGTGCGCAAGGTCGTGGCCGAGGTGATTCCGCTGTTATCGCTGATGGTGATTTTCGTGATGCTGGCGGCGCTGTCGGCAAGCATTCTGCCGGCCAACGAACTGCTGCTGGTGGTTGCTCTGGTTGCTGCGCTGGTCGCTGCATTGCTGTGGCGCTGGCTGATCCGTGTGCATACCCGGATGCAGATTGCGTTACTGGAAACACTGGGTAACCATCAAGAGAACTCCGGGCACTGAGGCCCGGAGATTCTTGAATACTGCGCAGCAGAGGTGTCTCAGCTTTCCAGCCAGACATCCCGAGCCCAGTGCCAGACCGATTCCCAGCTGTCTTCGGTGACCAGTTCTTCCTCGGCGGACCACAGCAATACAGTGCCGTCTTCCTCGACGCAGTAGTAGTCGTCACCGTCCTGACAGATCGGGATCAGCTCGCGTGGCACGCCCAGATCCCAGGCCGTAGCGGCCACGTCAGGCAGGTAAGTGTGCGACTGCGGGTCGGTCACAGTGACGGGTTCAAGGCTGCCATACACCACATCGCTGACTGTCAGGAGAAATTCCTTGAAGACAAACGGAATGTTGATGAACAGCTGTTCCTCGATCTCTACCAGTTGGTCTTCGTCAGGCAGCTCAAGCGGAACCGGAACCGGTTCATTTGCTTCACGCAGTTGTTCAATGACTTCTTCCACGACACAGATCCTCTCACTTGATGGCGCGGGTTATACAGTAGCGTAAAGCCTTTCTCAAAATAACTATCCGAACGGATAAACAAAAAACCCCGGACATGTCCGGGGTTCTGAACGCGAGAACGGGTTCTGGTTCAACCGTTCTGGCGAATTCCTGCCACCAGCCAGGGCTGGTTATCGCCTTGCGGGCGTTCCATGTTCCAGCTTTCGCTGAACACTTCGCCCTGGTCGAAACGCGACGTCTTGGACACGCCCGAGAACGTCAGCGTGGCGATGGTCTTGTCGGCACGATCATCCACACCGTCCAGCTGGACCTGAAGGTTTTCGATGTAGGTCGACTGGAAGCCGTCGCCCAGGTCCGCACGTTCCTTTTTCAGGAACTGCAGCATTTGCGGGGTGACGAACTCGGCGATCTTGTCCATCTCGTTGGCGTCCCAGTGCTGCTGCAGCGACTGGAAGTGGCCGCGAGCAGCGTCCAGGAAGCGCTGTTCATTGAACCAGGCAGGTGCGTTGATCACTGGCGCAGTGGAGGCCGGGGAAGAACTGCCGAAGATCGGGTTCTGCGCAGGCTGGCTGGTTTCGCGCTGGTACGGTGGTGCACCGGCAGCGGCCATTTTCGGCTGTTGCTGCTGCCGACGACGCGCAATGAAGCGGAAGATCAGAAAGGCGATGAGGCCCATGATCAGGATGTCGAACAGTTGCAGGCCGTTGAAGCCGTCCCCCATGAACATCGACGCGAGAAGGCCACCGGCAGCGATACCGGCCAATGGGCCCAGCCAGCGCGAAGCACCGCTTGGCGCAGCGGCAGGACGACCCGCAGCGTTAGGCGCTGCCGCAGGTGTGGAAGGCGCGGCCT
This sequence comes from Pseudomonas sp. PvP100, assembly GCF_017833055.1. Lineage (NCBI taxonomy): Bacteria > Pseudomonadati > Pseudomonadota > Gammaproteobacteria > Pseudomonadales > Pseudomonadaceae > Pseudomonas > Pseudomonas sp. PvP100. Next base: position 4,485,183 of record NZ_JAFIBO010000001.1, on the reverse strand, counting down.
GACGAGTCTGATGCGTAGGCGCCGAGCCCATGCTCTTGCCGCCACCGAAGCGCGCTGCGTTCACATCCAGGCTCATGGTGAGCCCGATGCACAGCGCCATCGCGATGCTTAGAAAACGTTGCATAAGGGTATTCCCGTTTTGTGATTGCACGCGCGCCATGTTGCACAGCGGATGGCGACATGACCAGCGCGTTAGTGTTTCGGACTTTTACATAAACAGCGTAGGACTTTTCTACGCGCTTCGTAAGATGTGTACGAGGATTATCGTTCCTCACGCTAGCGTGGGAACGATAGTCAGGGACGTATGGGCGATGATCGACCGGCCTACAACGGCACCAGCTTCGCGTAGCCCATCATCAGCCACTTGCTGCCCTCGGGGAAGTTGACCTGCACCCGGGCCTGGGCGCCAGCGCCTTCGAAGTTGAGGATCACACCTTCGCCGAATACCGCATGCTGGACGCGCTGGCCCATGGTGAACTCGGTTTCCGGAATGCCGGTGCCGTTGAACAGGCTGCTGCTGTTGAATTTCGGCGTGCCGCCGAACGGACGGTTGACGCTGTTGGACAGCCGGACTTCCTGAATCAGCGCCGGCGGGATTTCGCGTACGAAACGCGAGACCTTGTTGTAGGTTTCGCTGCCGTACAGACGACGCGTTTCGGCGTAGGTCATCACCAACTGTTTCATGGCCCGGGTGATGCCGACATAGGCCAGGCGCCGTTCCTCTTCAAGACGGCCCGGTTCTTCCAGACTCATCTTGTGCGGGAACAGCCCTTCCTCCATGCCCACCAGGAACACGTGCGGGAATTCCAGGCCCTTGGCGCTGTGCAGGGTCATCAGCTGAATGCTGTCTTCATGCTCCTGCGCCTGGGTGTCGCCTGCTTCCAGCGAGGCATGCCCCAAAAACGCGGCCAGTGGCGTCAGGTCTTCTTCGCTTTCGTGATTCTCGAAAGCACGGGCAGCGCTGACCAGTTCCTCAAGGTTTTCTACCCGCGCCTGACCTTTCTCGCCTTTTTCCTGCTCATGATAGGTAATCAGCCCGGACTGTTCGATCACCGTCTGGGTCATCAGGTGCAGCGGCATTTCCATGACCTTGGCCGCGAGGTTCTCGATCAGCTCGATGAAACCGCCCAAGGCAGTGGCGGCGCGTCCGGTCAGGCCCTTGTTGGCAACCAGCAGGCGCATGGCTTCCCACATGGAGACGTCGGCATGACGCGCATGCTCGCGAATCGCTTCGACGGTTTTTTCACCGATGCCGCGCGCCGGAACGTTGATCACCCGCTCCAGTGCCGCATCGTTGCCACGGCCTTCCAGCAAGCGCATGTAGGCCATCGCGTTCTTGATTTCGGCACGTTCGAAGAAGCGCTGTCCGCCGTAAATGCGGTACGGAATGCGCTCACGCAGCAGGGCTTCTTCAAGCACCCGCGACTGGGCGTTGGAGCGGTACAGAATGGCGATGTCGTTGCGCGAAATACCGGTTTTCAGCGCGCTTTCGATGGTCTCGACCACGTAACGCGCTTCATCGTGCTCGTTGAACGCGGCGTACAGATTGATCAGCTCGCCATCGCCAACGTCGGTCCACAATTCCTTGCCCAGGCGACCACTGTTATTGATGATCAAGCCGTTGGCGGCCTTGAGGATGCTCGCTGTGGAGCGGTAGTTCTGCTCCAGGCGGATGACTTCGGTGTCCGGAAAGTCCGAGGAATACTGGTGGATGTTCTCGATCTTCGCGCCGCGCCAGCCGTAAATGGACTGATCGTCGTCGCCGACCACCATCAGGCTGTCGCCCCCCTGGGCGAGCAGGCGCAGCCAGGCGTACTGCACGGCGTTGGTGTCCTGGAACTCGTCCACCAGGACGTGACGGAAGCGGCGCTGATAATGCGCCAGCAAGCCCGGGTTATCGCGCCACAGGTCGAGAGCGCGCAGCAGCAGCTCGGAGAAATCGATGACGCCGGCCCGCTGGCAGGCGATCTCGTAGGCTTCGTAGACGCTTTTCATGGTGGTCAGGAACAGGTCGCCGCTTGCCTGAATATGTTTCGGGCGCAGGCCTTCGTCTTTCTGACCATTGATGAACCACTGGGCCTGACGTGCAGGCCAGCGTTGTTCGTCCAGACCCAGCTCGCGCATCACGCGCTTTACCAGACGCTGCTGGTCATCGCTGTCGAGAATCTGGAAGGTCTGCACCAGCCCGGCTTCCTGCCAGTGCGCCCGCAGCAGGCGATGGGCCAGCCCGTGGAAGGTGCCCACCCACATGCCAGCCGGGCTGATGCCCATTAGCTGCTCGATACGGTGGCGCATTTCGGCGGCAGCCTTGTTGGTGAACGTCACCGACAGGACCGAATGCGGGGAGGCTTGCTCGACCTGCATCAGCCATGCGATGCGATGCACCAGCACACGGGTTTTGCCGGAGCCAGCACCAGCCAGAACCAACTGACGACCCAGAGAGGCGGCTACGGCCTGACGTTGGGCATCGTTGAGGGAATTCAGAAGAAGAGAGAGATCATCGCGCATCAGCGCATTCTAGGGTGCCGCGCGATGACGGGCAAACCATGCTTTGCGTCAGCCAATAAAAATAGCGGGGGCGCTGACGACCGGTCGTCGCCTGTTGTCGGGCGCGAATGCGTTGCGTCTACCTTTATGGGTGAACAGGCAGGGTCTGACTGGCGAATGGGCCTAATGTAGGATTATTCCCACAATTGCCGCTGATAACGCCCGCACGGCGCGTTCCGGCTTCGTTTAACTGGGCGGCTGGCGGGTCATGTAGTATAACTACAAGAAAGCTACAACCATCCCATCTCTCTTTTTGCCGAGTCTGCCCCTTGAATCTGCTGCAACACATCGCCCAGTCACGTAATTTGCTGCGCAAATCGGAGCTCAAGGTAGCCGACCATGTGCTGCTCGACCCTGCGGCCGTGATGCACAGTTCCATGGCAGATCTGGCGCACAGTGTCGGTATCAGTGAGCCGACCATCGTGCGTTTCTGCCGCGCCATCGGCTGCTCCGGGTTTCAGGACCTCAAGCTCAAGCTGGCGCAGAGCCTCGCGGCGGGCGCAAGTTTTGGGCAGTTCGCGATTCACGAAGACGATTCGGTTGCCGACTACAGCCTGAAGATTTTCGACACCACGCTGCACACGCTCATGGAAGTGCGCGAAAACCTCGACCCCCATGCGTTGCAACTGGCAGTCACGGCCATGGCCGGGGCCAATCGGGTCGAGTTCTATGGGTTTGGCGCGTCCGGCGCAGTGGCCGCTGATGCGCAGCACAAGTTCTTTCGTCTACTGCTGACCGCTGCGGCGTATTCCGATCCGCACATGCAGGCGATGTCGGCCGTTACGCTCAAGCCGACGGATGTCGCGGTGTGCATTTCGCAGTCAGGGCGTTCGAAGGATTTGCTGATCACCGCCAATCTGGTCCGCGAGAGCGGCGCGACGCTGATCACGCTGTGCCCCAGCCAGACGCCACTTGCCGAGCTGTCTTCGGTCAACCTGGCCATCGACGTGCACGAAGACACCGAAATCTACACGCCGCTGACTTCCCGTATCGCACACCTGGTGGTCATTGATGTGCTGGCAATGGGCGTCGCCATGGCGCGCGGCCCCGGTCTGGTCAACCACCTCAAGAGCGTCAAACGCAGCCTGCGGGGCTTGCGCCTGTCACCAAAATCGATCAAGACCCACGAAGACTGAGCCGATCCCGTTACATCAAATTTCATCGATCTGTCACCTGCGTGCCGCCTGACTGTCACTGTCACGCTCCATTCTGGTGCTCCCACAAAACGTATTGGGAGACAGGATATGGCTCGGCATTACGATGATTTACCTACCAGCACCGTGAAAACCCGCCGTCAGCAGGAAGATCAGCGTCGCATGGAGTTTCGTCGGGCAATTGAAAGCTACAGCGAGGCACGTCAACTCAATCAGGAGTTGTGTGACTACATGGATGGCATGGATAACGCCGTCTGGCAGACGATCAAGTTGCCCGCGGTCGACCGTCGAAACGCTCGACAAGCTGGCTGATCTGCGCACGTTCGGTGCGGATGAACGCAAGAAACGCATGTGCCACGGGTGAAAGGCGTTTGTCCCTGGCCTGAGCCACGCACCAGCTTCGATACAGTGGCAACTCCGCCACGGGCAGCTCGACCAGGGCGCCTGTGGCGAGTTCCTGGCAGACCGCGTGTCGGGTCAGCATCGCCAGGCCCAGCCCGGCTACCACGCATTCACGTTGTGCTTCGCTGGAAGAGACTTCCAGCGTCTGCGTGAAGTGCACGCGCTTCTCCTTGAAAAACTCCTCGCAGGCCCGACGCGTGCCCGATCCTGTTTCCCGGGTCAGCAACGGCCATGGCTCCAGATCTTTCAGGTTCAGCGTCGCGCGGCTGCTCAGCGGATGGTCAGGCGGCGCTACGGCGACAATCGGGTTATTCAGGAACGGCAAGAACTCCAGGCCCATGTCCAGTGGCACTGCCGACATCACCACTAGATCATCGCGGTTATCCGACAGGCGTCTGATGACTTGGGCGTGATTGACCACCATCAGGCTCAGGCTGACTTCCGGGTGCTGGCGCTTGAAGGCGGCGAACAGGTGAGGGATGAAGTACTTGCAGCTCGACTCGACGGCCAGCTTCAACTGGCCCTGCAGCGAGCCCTGCATGTCGGAAAGCTGCATGTCCAGGCTTTCCAGGCGCCCGAAAATATCCCGGCTGGCCTGTTGTAGCGCTTGCGCCGCTTCGGTCAGGTAGAGCTTTTTGCTGACGTATTCGAACAGCGGCTGGCCGATCAGCTCTTCGAGCTGCCGAATCTGCAGGCTGACAGCGGGTTGTGTCAGCGACATCTCTTCGGCAGCACGGCTGTATGAGCGCAGATCGCACACCTCATTGAAAATGCGCAGTTGACGCAATGTCATACGCATCAATGACTTACGCATTTATAAAGGCTCCGCGATCCGACTGAAGCGCCAACTATAAGCTTTTACTTATGCACCTCCCAACTTTTACTCATTTTTGTTAATCCTTGATTGGGCATAGGGTGGGCCTGCGACATTCAGTCACATACACGGTTACAAGTGTGGGTCGAGGGAAACGCCAGTGATAACAAAAATTCTGATCGCCAACCGCGGGGAGATTGCCGTTCGCATCGTGCGTGCATGCGCCGAGATGGGCATTCGCTCGGTAGCGATCTTTTCCGAAGCGGATCGGCATGCCTTGCATGTCAAACGTGCCGACGAAGCCTATGGCATTGGTGCCGAACCTCTGGCGGGTTACCTGAACCCGCGTAAATTGGTGAATCTGGCAGTGGAAACCGGTTGCGATGCGTTGCATCCCGGCTATGGCTTTCTTTCCGAGAATGCCGAACTGGCCGATATCTGCGCCGAGCGAGGGATCAAATTTATCGGCCCCTCAGCAGAAGTCATTCGTCGCATGGGGGATAAGACCGAGGCCCGGCGCAGCATGATCAAGGCCGGCGTACCGGTCACGCCCGGTACTGAAGGCAACGTGGCAGATATCGACGAGGCGCTGGCCGAGGGCGAGCGTATCGGTTACCCGGTGATGCTCAAGGCCACCTCCGGGGGCGGCGGACGGGGTATCCGCCGCTGCAACAGCCGCGAAGAACTCGAGCAGGCCTTCCCGCGCGTGATTTCCGAAGCGACCAAGGCCTTCGGTTCGGCAGAAGTCTTTCTCGAGAAATGCATCGTCAATCCCAAGCACATTGAAGCGCAGATTCTGGGCGACAGCTTCGGCAACGTGGTGCACCTGTTCGAGCGCGATTGTTCGATTCAGCGACGCAACCAGAAACTCATCGAAATTGCTCCCAGCCCGCAGTTGACCCCCGAACAGCGCGCCTACATCGGTGATCTGTCGGTACGTGCGGCCAAGGCAGTCGGTTACGAGAATGCCGGCACCGTGGAGTTTCTGCTCGCCGAGGGTGAGGTGTACTTCATGGAGATGAACACCCGGGTGCAGGTCGAGCACACCATCACCGAAGAAATCACCGGCATCGATATCGTTCGCGAGCAGATTCGTATCGCCTCCGGTCTGCCGCTGTCGGTGAAGCAGGAAGACATCATCCATCGCGGTTTTGCCCTGCAGTTCCGGATCAACGCCGAGGACCCGAAGAACAACTTCCTGCCCAGCTTCGGCAAGATCACCCGTTATTACGCGCCCGGCGGGCCTGGCGTGCGTACCGACACGGCGATCTATACCGGCTACACCATTCCGCCGTTCTATGACTCGATGTGCCTGAAGCTGATTGTCTGGGCGCTGACCTGGGAAGAGGCCATGGACCGCGGCCTGCGTGCGCTCGATGACATGCGCCTGCAAGGGGTCAAGACCACGGCTGCCTATTACCAGGAAATCCTCCGCAACCCGGAGTTCCGCAGCGGTGAGTTCAATACCAGCTTTGTCGAGAGCCATCCCGAGCTGACCAATTATTCGATCAAACGCAAACCCGAAGAGCTGGCCCTGGCCATCGCCGCCGCCATTGCCGCCCATGCAGGCTTATGAATAAGCAGCTGCAAGTTTCAAGCTACAAGCTGCAAGTAAAAGCCGAGTCGCTCTTACTTGAAGCTTGCAGCTGACAACTTGCAGCTCGAAAGGACTACCCATGACCAAGAAGATCTTTGTAACCGACACCATCCTGCGTGACGCTCACCAATCGTTGCTGGCGACGCGCATGCGTACCGAAGACATGCTGCCGATCTGCGACAAGCTCGACCAGGTCGGCTACTGGTCGCTGGAAGTCTGGGGCGGCGCTACCTTCGACGCCTGCGTGCGTTTTCTCAAGGAAGACCCGTGGGAACGTCTGCGCCAGCTGCGTGCGGCCTTGCCCAATACCCGGTTGCAGATGCTCCTGCGCGGCCAGAACCTGCTGGGCTATCGGCATTACAGCGATGACGTGGTCAAGGCGTTCGTCGCCAAGGCGGCGGTCAACGGTATTGATGTGTTCCGTATTTTCGATGCCATGAACGATGTGCGTAACCTGCGGGTTGCCATCGAGGCGGTGAAAGCGGCGGGCAAACACGCGCAGGGCACCATCGCTTACACCACCAGCCCGGTGCATACCATCGAGGCCTTCGTGGCGCAGGCCCGGCAGATGGAAGCCATGGGCTGTGACTCGGTGGCGATCAAGGACATGGCCGGTCTGTTGACGCCTTATGCCACGGGTGAGCTGGTCAAGGCGCTGAAGGCCGAGCAGTCGTTGCCGGTGTTCATCCACTCGCATGACACGGCCGGTCTGGCCGCGATGTGTCAGCTCAAGGCGATCGAAAGCGGCGCGGACCATATCGACACGGCGATCTCCAGCTTTGCCTGGGGCACCAGCCATCCGGGCACCGAATCGATGGTGGCCGCGCTCAAGGGCAGCGTATTCGACACCGGCCTGGACCTGGAGCTGCTGCAGGAAATCGGTCTGTACTTCTACGCGGTGCGTAAGAAATACCATCAGTTCGAAAGCGAATTTACTGCAGTCGACACGCGGGTACAGGTTAATCAGGTGCCGGGCGGGATGATTTCCAACCTGGCCAATCAGTTGAAGGAGCAGGGCGCACTCAACCGCATGAGCGAAGTGCTGGCTGAAATTCCGCGTGTGCGCAAAGACCTCGGCTATCCGCCGCTGGTAACCCCGACCTCGCAGATCGTCGGTACTCAGGCGTTCTTCAATGTGTTGGCCGGGGAGCGTTACAAAACCATCACCAATGAAGTGAAGCTTTATCTGCAAGGCGGCTACGGCAAGGCGCCGGGTCAGGTGGATGAAAAACTGCGCCGTCAGGCGATCGGCAATGAAGAGCTGATCGATGTTCGTCCGGCCGACCTGCTCAAGCCGGAGATGACCAAGCTACGGGCCGATATCGGCGCGTTGGCCAAGTCCGAAGAGGACGTGCTGACGTTTGCCATGTTCCCGGACATTGGCCGCAAGTTCCTCGAGGAACGTGCAGCCGGGACACTGGCGCCGGAAGTGCTGCTGCCGATTCCCGAAGCCGGAAGCGTGGCGAAGGCAGGCGGTGAGGGCGTACCGACCGAGTTCGTTATTGATGTGCACGGCGAAACCTATCGGGTCGACATCACCGGTGTGGGCGTCAAGGCTGAGGGCAAGCGCCACTTCTACCTGACCATAGACGGCATGCCGGAAGAGGTGGTGTTCGAGCCGCTCAACGAATTCGTCGGCGGCGGGGCCAGCAAACGCAAACAAGCCCACGCACCGGGTGACGTCAGCACCACCATGCCCGGCAACATCGTCGATGTGCTGGTCAAGGAGGGCGATGTGGTCAAGGCCGGTCAGGCAGTGTTGATCACTGAAGCGATGAAGATGGAGACCGAGGTTCAGGCATCGGTAGCGGGCAAGGTCGTCGCCATCCACGTCGCCAAAGGCGACCGCGTCAATCCGGGCGAAGTGCTGATCGAGATCGAAGGTTGAGCTGACGCCTGAGCATCATCCAAAGGTTTACCTCAGGGAAGCACTCGTGGCTTCCCTTTTTTTATTCTGTGTAGGCGCGGCCAGTGGTCACGACTATCGTTCCGCACGCTCCAGCGTGGGAATGCCGTTCTGGACGCTCTGCGTCCTCAGGATTACCGAAACGCTTCAAGCCCCTTGATCTGTTGCCCTTCTTTAAAGTTATCCACAGCCAGCCAGCGCTCAAAGGCGTTCTGCCGCTCAGGCCATTCGCTGTCGAGGATCGAATACCACTCGGTATCCCGGCTCTGGCCTTTGACCACCATGTGCTGGCGGAAGGTGCCTTCGTAGCTGAAGCCGAATCGCTCGGCAGCGCGTTTGGAGCGGGCGTTGTTGGCGTTGCACTTCCACTCCAGACGACGATAGCCCAGTGCGAAAATCTCTCTGGCCAGCAGGTAAATGGCTTCGGTGCCTTTGGGCGTGCGTTGCATGGCCGCGCTGAAGGTGACATGACCTATCTCGATGCGCCCATGGGCAGCGACGATCGACATCAGGCTGATGACGCCTTCGGCCTTATCGGTCTGCTGATCGACCACGGTGTAAAACCACGGATCGGTGGCCGCCTGATGCCCGGCCAGCCATCTATCGAAGGCGCTACGGTCGCTGAACGGCCCGTAGGGAAGATAATCCCACAGCTTTGGGTCCGCATTCGGGCCTTCGAGTGCCGCCCACAAGTCATCGGCGTGACGCGCGGCATCAAGTTTTTCCAGGCGTATGAAACGGCCTGTCAGTGTATGGGCCGTGGGCAGTGCAGCGGCTTGCCAGTCCAGCAGGGTGTCGGACATCAGTCACTTCCTGTTTCAGAGTGCTTTACGAAATTGTATGAGGCCGGGCCGTTCGGCGATTCGCTCGTACAACTGAATGGCCGTGGCGTTGGTTTCGTGGGTCAGCCAGTGCACCTTGTCGCAACCGTCTGCCTTGGCCGTGGCGTAGACAAACTCGATCAGCTGCCTGCCGATGCCTGTTCCGCGTTGTTCGGGCGCGACGATCAGATCTTGCAGGTAACAGGCGTTGTTGATGCTCCAGTTGGAGCGATGGTAGATGAAATTCACCATGCCCACCGCCTCGTCACCCCGCCAGGCGAGCGCCGAGTGAGTCGGTTCGCTCGGGTCCACAAGGCGTTGCCAGGTGATGTCGCTGACGCCTTCGGCCAGTTCGGTGTTGTAGAAGCGCAGATAGGCCTGCCACAGAGGCAGCCACGCGTGATGGTCGTCGACGTTAACGGGGCGAATACGCACATCGGTCATGAGCTGCTCCCTTCGCTCATCAAGCGAGCGACGTGTTGGTCATTTGCATCCTGGCTTGCGGCGAGGCCGTCGCGCACACCGGCCATGTCCGCAGCGCTGCGATTCTGACTGAGTTTACGTTTGCCCTGCAGCCGTTGCACCGGAATGGCGAATCCGACAATCGCCCCGAGCATTTTTGCGATGTAGTCCGCCGGCGCGTCGTCAATGGACCAGGGTTGCGCTCGGTCGGATTCATGGCGATGGGTCAGGTCAGCCAGCAACTGATGCAATTGCGCAGCATCGGTAAAAACCTCGGCCTGCCCATAAGCATGCACGGCCACATAATTCCACGTCGGTACGACCTTGCCGTGCTCCCTCTTGCTCGGATAGAACGACGGGCTCACGTAGGCATCGCCGCCAGGAAAAATCACCAGTGCCTCGGCGCCGGAGCTAAGTTGCTGCCACTGTGGATTGGCTTTGGCCAGGTGCCCGTAAAGCGTGCCATACGAACCTTCATCGCGGCGCAACAGCAGTGGCAGGTGGGTGGCTTGCAATCCTTCTGCGCCGTGCGTGACCAGAATCGCCAGGCGCGTCTGCTCGATCTGCTCGTGCAGGCTCGGTGTGTCGTTGTTCTTGAAAGCGGCAGGGATGTACATGGGTAATGTCCTTGGCTGATAACAGGATCGTAGGCAAGGTATTGGTCTGATGTAAGATCCATTTTTGATCATTTTAACAGGGCCAATACATGCCTGATCTCAGTGTTGCGTTTCCGCCCACACTCACCGGTATCGCGCTGGACCCGAATCAGGGCCTGAGCAAGCAGCTTTATGGCCTGTTGCGCGAGCAGGTCCTCGATGGGCGTCTGAGCAGTGGCACGCGCCTGCCAGCCAGTCGCGATTTGGCGCATTCACTGGGCATCTCCCGTAACAGCGTGATACGGGCCTATGACCAGCTGTATGCCGAGGGTTTCATCGAGGGGCGCGTTGGCGACGGTACGTATGTGGCGCAGCTCTCTGAATCAAGCGCCGCGCCTCGGCGGACCGGTCGCAAAAAACTATCCACCAACTTACCCACAGGTGTATCCACAGGGTTATACACAGGTTTGTCCACAATCGGGTCTGAAATACCGTCAGATTCCTCCTGTGAAGTTATCCACAGCCCGGTGCTCGCGCTGCTGGAAAAACATCATCTGCATGAACCACCGACGGGTCGTCCGCGGGCCTTTCGGGTCGGCGTACCGGCGTTCGATCTTTTCCCCTTTGCCTTGTGGGGCAAGCTGTATGCCGCTTTTTGGCGCAGACCTGATCTTGCTCAGCTCGGTTATGGGTTGGCGGCGGGAGACTCGCGGTTACGTGAGTTGATTGCGGTCTACCTGCGCTCATCGCGTGGGCTGCATTGCAGCGCTGAGCAAATTGTGATCACCAGTGGTGCACAACACGCGATCAGCCTTTGTGCACAGTTGCTTCTTACCCCGGGCGAGGGCGTTGCTGTGGAGAATCCGGGGTATCGGGCGGCCGGTCATGCGTTTGCCCTGGCAGGTGCTCGATTGCACGGTGTGGCTGTGGATAACGAAGGCATGCGTTGCGCAGACCTTGAGCAGGCAGACTGCAGGCTGGCCTACGTGACGCCTTCACACCAATACCCGACTGGCGTGGTGATGAGCCTGGCGCGGCGTCTGGAATTGCTGGCCTGGGCCGAGAAACACCAGGGCTGGATTGTCGAGGATGATTACGACGGTGAGTATCGCTACAGCGGTTCACCCTTGGCGCCCCTGGCTGCGCTCGACCGCAACGCGCGGGTGCTCTACGTCGGCACGTTCGGCAAAATCGCCTTTCCGGCGCTGCGCCTCGGGTACCTGGTTTTGCCAGAGCCACTGGTGCCGGTGTTCAGCCAGCGCAAGGCCGTGGACATGCGTCACACCGAAATAGGGGTTCAGGCGGTCATGGCGCAATTCATTGCGTCGGGTCATTTCCAGCGACACATACGTCGCATGCGCCGCGCGGCGCTCAGTCGTCGCAATGTGCTGCTGGATAACTGGCCGGCCGATATTCCAGGATGCGCGGCAATGCCCAGAGTGGTTGCCGGGCTGCATGTCATGGTCAAGGTCGACAGCGTGGCGCGTGAGCAGGCGCTGATTGCCAAGGCCAATGGTGTCGGGGTCGAAATGAATGCCCTGAGTGATTACTGGCTGCCTGATTCCACCGAGCCTGTGGATAACCGCGCCGGGCTGGTGCTGGGGTTTGCCGCAGTGCCCGAGGACGAGATGGTCGAGGCATTGAACAGGCTGCGCGAGGTCTGGTCCGAGTAGACCCGTTGGCAGGCGTATAATCTGCGCTTTCTGTTACCTGTCCTTGAGATACCCATGAACAACTCTCTTACTGCAACACCCGGACGCAAGTTCGGCGCGCCGCTGGCCGCGCTGTTCCTGCTGCTGATGGGCGCCCAGTTCCTTCTGCTCAGTGTCGGCACCCGCCAGGTAATGCTGTGGATCGTCGGCGCGGCGTTGGGCGTAACGCTGTATCACGCGGCATTTGGTTTCACCTCGGCGTGGCGGGTGTTCATCCGCGAGCGACGGGGTGCTGGCCTGCGCGCGCAAATGGTCATGCTGGCGGTCGCCGTGGTGCTGTTTTTCCCGGCACTGGGTGCGGGCACGCTGTTCGGCCAGCCAGTCACTGGCCTGGTTGCCCCGGTCGGGATTTCGGTCGTCGTCGGCGCGTTCATTTTCGGCATCGGCATGCAGCTGGGTGGCGGCTGTGCGTCCGGCACATTGTTCACTGCCGGTGGTGGCAACGCGCGGATGCTGGTGACGCTGCTGTTTTTCATCCTCGGCTCACTGATTGCCACCCATCACGTCGACTGGTGGTTTGCCCTGCCTTCGTTCCCGGCGGTGTCGGTGGTCAAGACCTTCGGCGTGCTGCCTGCGCTGCTGGTCAATCTGGCGCTGTTCGGCTTGATCGCGCTGGTGACCGTCAAGCTCGAAAAGCGCCGTCATGGCCAGCTTGAAGCGCCGCCAGTCACGGATCATCGCGGCATGAGTCGCGTGCTGCGCGGGCCGTGGGTTCTGGTCTGGGGCGCTGTCGCGCTGGCGCTGCTCAATTACGCAACGCTGGCGTTGGCCGGTCGTCCGTGGGGCATCACCTCGGCGTTCGCGCTGTGGGGCGCGAAAGCGGCCAGCGGGCTGGGCGTGGACGTCGGCAGTTGGGTGTTCTGGCAGAGCGCTGCGAACGCCAAGGCGCTGGCGGCTCCGGTGTGGGAAGACATCACCAGTGTGATGGACATCGGCATCATGCTCGGTGCCTTGCTGGCGGCAGGTCTGGCAGGTCGTTTTGCACCCAGCCTCGATATCCCCACGCGCTCGCTGGTGGCGGCGGTCATCGGCGGCTTGCTGCTGGGCTACGGCTCGCGCCTGGCCTACGGCTGCAACATCGGTGCGTACTTCAGCGGCATTGCCTCCGGCAGCCTGCACGGCTGGCTGTGGCTGGTGGCGGCCTACGCCGGTAACGTCGTCGGTGTCCGCCTGCGGCCGATTTTCTTCACCGGCGAGCGTCCGCAGGTGGTTCTTAATGGCTGCTGAAAACGTCTGAAACCCCGAGATAAGCGGGCCGCTTGCGAACCAACTGCCGGTTTCGTATTCAAAGGCCATGCGGTAACTGTGCGTATGCGGTTCGCTTATTTTTCGATGGGGTGGTTCTTTTGCAGCAAACGATCATTTCGAAAATCCGTTTTCTCGGCAAGACCATCGGTTATGTAGGATGGTCGCTTTTCTGGCTGTTGATCTGGGACGTGATTGTCACGGTCGACTTCATGCTCTATCTGGAGCGCAAGATCACCTTGCCGTCCATGCCGTTGACCCTGCTGGGCTCGGCGCTGGTGGTGCTGACCAGCTTCCGCAATTCAAGTGCCTATAACCGCTGGTGGGAAGCCAGGACGCTATGGGGCGCGCTGGTCAACAGTTCACGCAGCTTCGCTCGGCAAGTGCTGACGCTGGTCGAGGATGACGACGGGATCAACCCGGTCAAGGCCACACTGTTGCGTCGCCATGTCGCGTATGTGAAGTGCCTGTCTGCGCACCTGAAGGGCGCCAAGTGTGGTGATGAAGTTCAGATGCTGATTCCTCGCGAGGAATTCGAACGTCGTCACGATACCAACAACTTTCCCAACGACCTGCTCAATACGTCGGCTGCGCTATTGGCCAAGGAGTATCAGGCCGGGCGGCTGGACAGCATTCGTCTGGCGCGGCTGGAGTCGACCATGGTGGATATCTCCAATTGCCAGGGCGGCATGGAGCGTATTGCCAATACACCGTTGCCTTATCCGTACGTGGCTTTTCCGCGCCTGTTCATCACGCTGTTCTGCCTGATCGTACCGATTGGCCTGGTGGAGACCCTGGGCTGGTTCACGCCTCTGGCGTCGACGGTGGTGGGTTTTATGTTGTTGGCGATCGAGAAGATCGGTACCGACCTGCAGAGCCCGTTCCGTGCCAGTGAACATGAGATTCAGATGACGGCGTTGTGCGAAAACATCGAGCGCAATCTGGATTCGATGCTCAGGGGCGCGCAGGAGGAATGCAAGGCTTCATGAAGGGGTGAGGCGTCGCGCGATTGCGTGACGCCTCGGGTAAAGCAGAGGCAGCCGCTTAACGCAGCTCGCCGCACAGGTCCAGTTCGACCAGGCGCCGTACCTCCTCGGTCGTCAGGTCTGCGCCCAGCAGCGCATGCAGTTTGCCCAGCGCTGCTTCACGGGTCATGCCACCACCGGAGAGTACGCCTGCACTTCGCAGACGGCTGCCCGCTTCGTAGACATCCAGCTCGACACCGCCCTCATGGCACTGGGTAATCGCGACCACACAGATACCCAGCGCTCGCGCGTTCTCCAGACTGGCCAGAAATTGCGGATCGTCACTGGGGCCCGTGCCGCTGCCGAAGCATTCGAGCACCAGACCGCGGATACCACTGTTGATCAGACCGTCCAGCTGGGCAGCACCGACACCGGGAAACAGCGGCAATACCGCCACCTCTGTAAGTGTCTTGGTCTGGCGATAGTTCAATGCGTCAGGGAGCGAAACCACCGCATGGCCGCCGCGTGAGCGTTGCAGCGGTGCGAACGGCTGACGACCGAAGCTGCGAATTTTCGCGCAGCGTACGGGCGCCATCAGTTGCCCGTGAAAATACAGCTGCACGCCTGACACCAGACCCGAACCCAGCGCCAGCAGGGCGCCGTTGACGTTTTCCCAGGCATCGCTGTCCTGCACGCCGGCAGGCAGCATCGAACCGGTGAACAGTACCGGCGCGCTGAAACCCAACAACTGGAAACACATCGCCGCTGCGCTGTACGCCAGGGTGTCGGTGCCATGCAGGACCAGCACCGCATCGCAGCCATCGACCTCAACCGCCTCGATCACCGCCTCGCGCAGGCGCAGCCAGTAGGAAGGGGTCATGTTGGCGCTGTCGATCAGCGGCGACATCTCGCGAAAGCGCCACTGCGGCATCACCAGTTCCGGGTGCTCGGCCAGTTGCCCGGCCATTCGCGCCTCGAAACCGGAGGCCGGAGCCAGACCATTGGCGCTGGCCTGCATGCCGATGGTGCCGCCGGTGTAAAGAACCATCACGCGTTGTGCGGGTTGTTGTGCGTCATGCGGCATGGCTCTTCTCCGGCGTAGTGTCGCGGTGATTATCGTGCTTCGGGTACAGACTTGGCTGCCGCTTCGGCATCCTGTGTCGACTGACGGGTCGGATTGGCCGGCCATGCGGTGCGATCCAGGTCCAGATCAGGGAACTGGCTGGAATCGAACACCGGCGTCTTGACCCCGGCCCGACGTTGCGCATCGTAGTCATTCAAAATGCGTTTGACGACTTTGAACAGCATTGCAAGGGCGATCAGGTTGACGAACGCCAGCATGGTCATGGTGATGTCGGCGAACGCCAGTACGTCTTTCAGGTCGACGACCGCACCCCACATGATCAGTACCAGCACCGCGATGCGGTAGATGATGATGGTCTGGATCTTCTCGCCAAACAGGAAGCGCAGGCTGTTTTCGCCCAGGTAGTAGTTGTAGAGAATCGAGGTGAAGACGAACAGTGCCAGCGCTACGCTGATGAAGACTCTGCCCCAGTCACCGACCACGGCTGCCAGCGAGTTCTGTGCCAGAACGATACCGTTGCCGTCGTAGCCGATGTCGTAGATACCGGACAGAAGAATCAGCAAGGCGGTGCAGGTGCAGATCACGAAGGTATCGAGGAACACGCTGAACGCCTGAACCACGCCCTGGGCCACCGGGTGCTCGACCTGTGCCACGGCAGCCACGTTGGGCGCACTACCCAGGCCGGCTTCGTTGGCGAAGACGCCACGCTTGACGCCCATCACGATCGCGCTGCCGATCAGGCCGCCGAATACCGGATCAAGGCCGAAGGCGCTTCTGACGATGGTCATCAGCATGCCGGGAACGTGGTCGATCTGCAGGGCGATCACGTAGATGGTCACCGCGATATAGATCAGGGTCTTGACCGGAACCAGCAGGTCGGAAATGGCCGCGATACGCTTGATGCCGCCAATGAAGGCCAGGCCCAGCAGTACGACCAGGCAGATGCCGGTGGTGCGGGTGTCGACGTTGAACGCGCTTTTCAGCGAGTCGGTCACAGCGTGCGATTGCAGGCCGTTGAAGGCAAAGCCGAAGGTCACCAGCAGCAATACCGCCATGACCATGCCCAGCCAGCGCTTGCCCAGGCCGTACTGAATATAGAACGCCGGACCGCCACGGAACTGGCCTTCGGAATCCTTGCGTTTGTAGAGCTGAGCGAGGGAGCACTCGATGAAGCTGCTGGCCATGCCGACCAGTGCGGTCACCCACATCCAGAATACGGCACCCGGACCACCGAGCGTCACGGCAATGCCGACGCCTGCGATGTTACCGGCACCGACGCGGCCCGCCAGGCTGAGCATCAAGGCCTGAAACGAACTCAACTGGCCGGCGCTGCTGCGCAGACTGTCGCGAAAAACCGAGAACATGTGGAAAAAATGTCGAAACTGAACGAAACGCGAGCGGATCGTGAAGTAACTACCCAGGCCTACGATAAGTACGATCAGTACCTTACCGGAGAGAAAGTCGTTAATCATTTCCAGCATTTTTGTTATTCCTCGCTACTTTTGAGGGGGCGCACTATACCGGTGCAAAGTTTTTACGTCTGTAGTCGCTTTCTTGGACGGCTGATTCTTCATTCGCGACGATGAATGAATACTTCCACGGGTTGCTCCGCAAAAGTGGGGTGCCGAAGGCTCTGGGTCCAGTGTCGGAGCCCTTTGCTGCAGGCAAAAAAAAGGGTCTGGAGAATCACTCCCAGACCCTCAAAAAATTGAGGGGTGTCTAGGCCCTCAATCTGGTGAGCAGGTTGCGCAGGTCATTCCTGTCAGGCCTTCAAGGGCGCCAGACGCGGAGCGATCATGTTTTCCGGGCGCAGGATGTCGTCGAGCATGGCGTCGTCGAGCAGACCTTCCTCACGCACCAGTTCCAGCACGCCGCGGCCGGTTTCCAGCGCGATGCGGGCGATACGGGTGGAGTTCTCGTAACCGATGTAAGGGTTCAGGGCGGTGACCAGACCGATCGAATGCTCGACCAGCTCGCGGCAGCGCTGTTCGTTGGCTGTGATGCCGACGATGCAGTGCTCGCGCAGCATGTCCATGGCGCGCTGCAGCAGGCGGATCGAGTCGAAGATCTTGTAGGCGATCAGCGGCTCCATCACGTTGAGCTGCAATTGTCCGCCTTCGGCTGCCATGGTCAGCGACAGGTCGTTGCCGATGATTTCGAAGGCAACCTGATTGACCGCTTCCGGGATCACCGGGTTGACCTTGCCGGGCATGATCGAGCTGCCTGGCTGGCGTGCCGGCAGGTTGATTTCGTTGATGCCGGTGCGTGGGCCGCTGGACAGCAGGCGCAGGTCGTTGCAGATTTTCGACAGCTTGACCGCAGTACGCTTGAGCATGCCCGAGAACAGCACGAAGGCGCCCATGTCGGAGGTCGCTTCGATCAGGTCGGCTGCTGGCACCAGAGGCTGGCCGCTGATGAGTGCCAGACGATCGACTGCCAGCTTCTGATAGCCAGGGTCGGCGTTGATGCCGGTGCCGATGGCGGTTCCGCCGAGGTTCACTTCGGTCAACAGCTCTGGCGCCAGGCTGCGCAGGCGGTTCAGGTCTTCTGTCAGGGTGGTGGCGAAGGCGCGGAATTCCTGACCCAGGGTCATTGGAACGGCGTCCTGCAACTGGGTGCGGCCCATCTTCAGCACATGGTTGAATTCTTCGCCCTTGGCGGCGAAGGCCTGAATCAGGCTGGAAAGGCTGGCGAGCAGAGCGTCGTGACCCAGCAGCAGACCCAAGCGGATCGCGGTGGGGTAGGCGTCGTTGGTCGATTGCGCCATGTTGACATCGTTGTTGGGGTGCAGGTGTTTGTATGCGCCTTTCTCGAAACCCATGGTTTCCAGAGCGATGTTGGCGATGACTTCGTTGGCATTCATGTTGGTCGACGTGCCAGCGCCGCCCTGGATCATGTCGACCACGAACTGATCGTGGAAGTCGCCGCGGATCAGGCGGGCACAGGCCTCGCTGATCGCCGCATGCTTGGCGTCATTGAGGTGTCCGAGCTGATGGTTCGCATCCGCTGCCGCCTGCTTGACCATTGCCAGCGCGACTACCAGTTTCGGGTAGTGCGAAAGCGGCACGCCGGAGAGGTGAAAGTTGTTCACCGCTCGCAGGGTCTGGATGCCGTAATACGCGTTGGCAGGTACTTCGAGAACACCAAGCAGGTCTTTTTCGATGCGCGATGATGCAGGCGAGGACATGATAAAAAAAGTCTCAAAAGGCACGGACAATGCCGGAACGCCACGAATAGTGGGCTTGCCGCCTTCGATTGACCAATGCTGTTAAACGCTGACCTATGCAATAACGGCATAATCAAGGCGTGACCTGGATTCCGTTCAGTGCGTAAAGGGGGCAAAATGTCGCACCGGTGCGTTTCTTCGGTCGCTGCTGCTGCGCCGCCCGGGCATGTATCCGCGCTGCTTCGACGGGCGTCCCACTGTGACGCTGCAAATCGGTGCCACTGGGCATGCGCAATTGCCTGTCGAAGCCGTCATCCATTGTCCGGGAGGACCTGATGAATCTGGAAAGCAAATGGCTGGAGGATTTCAGCGCCCTGGCGGCTACCCGCAGCTTTTCTCAGGCCGCCGAGCGTCGCTTCGTGACCCAGCCGGCATTCAGCCGGCGTATTCGCAGTCTGGAGTCGGCACTGGGGCTGACGCTGGTCAATCGCTCGCGTACACCCATCGAGCTGACCGCTGCCGGACAATTGTTTCTGGTCACGGCCCGGACGGTGGTCGAGCAGTTGGGCGAAGTCGTGCGCCATCTGCATCATCTGGAAGGCGGGCAGGGCGAGGTCATGCAGGTGGCTGCGGCGCACTCCCTGGCGCTGGGCTTCTTTCCGCGCTGGATCGCCCAGTTGCGCAACGAAGGGCTGAACATTGCGACCCGGCTGGTGGCGACCAACGTCGGTGATGCGGTGCATGCGTTGCGTGAAGGTGGCTGTGATCTGATGCTGGCGTTCTACGATCCCGATGCCGCGCTGCAGATGGACGCCGAAATCTTTCCCTCGCTGCATCTGGGGCATACCGAGATGTTGCCGGTCTGTGCCGCTGATGCCGAGGGGCGGCCGTTATTCGATATGGAAGGCGAGGGCAGTGTGCCGCTGCTTGCCTATAGCACCGGGGCGTTTCTCGGACGCTCGGTGAACCTTTTGCTGCGTCAACGCAATCTGCGCTTCACCACGGTCTACGAGACGGCCATGGCCGACAGCCTGAAAAGCATGGCGCTGGAAGGATTGGGGATTGCCTGGGTGCCACAACTGAGCGTGCGCGCCGAACTGGCGCGCGGTGAACTGGTGGTGTGTGGCGGGCCGCAGTGGCATGTGCCGCTGGAGATCCGCCTGTACCGCTGCGCATTGGTGCGCAAGGCCAACGTGCGCCTGTTGTGGCGCAAGCTTGAAGGTGCGGCGGCGCCAGATTCCCGGTGACAAGGGCCGCTCCTGGCGATGCCGGAGAGCGACCCTGGCCTGCTCAGGGAAATCTGTTCAGATGCTCAGCCATGATTTGCTTGTTCGCGTCGCTGTAGACATAGCAGTTGGAGCGTATTTTTTCGTGGCTTTCGATGATGTTCGTCTGGCACCACCATCCACCCTTATAGAGCACCTCTGCGGCCTCATGAGTGCCGCCGAGCATGTGACCCAGTTCGTGCGCGGGGATCGCGAACGTTTCCAGTGAGGCTATGCCCGTGTAGCTCTTGTCCTCACTTGCCCCCAGAGTCTTCGAGTTGATCTTGTTCTGAGTCAGCAACAGGTACTTGGTGGTCGCATTGCGTTCCATGTCGTTGTCGATGACATAACGATCCATCGTGTTTTTCCAGGCGTAGTAGGTTTCGTCCACATCATCATTCTGATAAGCGAAATCCGTAAGGCCCGGGACGTCGCGAATGAACGCCAGTCGCACATAACGATCCGTGAAACTTTCCAGATCCTTGATGAGCCAGGCGAAGTAATCCTGGCGTAATTCGAGGGTGTTGTGATGCGAAAGGTCGTCGTGCAGAACCAGGTAGAGGGTCAACGGTTGTCTGGAGGCGTTATCGTTGGCCCACGCCGTATGACTGAGCGCCAACGCGCAGAGCAGCAGCAGACCGCTTGTATATTTCTTGAGCATCGTACTCTTCCTTGAGTAGGTGGATTATGGCCAGGCGTGCTTATCCCGACGCCAGATATCTAATAGCAACGGGCGTTGACAGGAAATCAGGATCGACTTCTATCGCAGTAGCCCTTGTTTGATTGATGTGCAGTACAAGTGCCGATCCTCTGCCGGATTTTTCCGTGCCGCCTCCCGCCATAAAAACCTGGACGGTTGAGCGTATGGGGGCTGTCATCCTGGCGCTTTGCGGTATACTGCGCGGCCTTTGGCCGGTTAAATCGGTCATTATTCGTACAACAAGCCACGCCGGTTCCCCTGCGTGGCTTGTTGTTTTCAGACGCGCCTGCGGGCGCCCGATGAGAGGCACGACGATGAGCGCACTGGTTGGCGTGATCATGGGCTCCAAGTCCGATTGGTCCACCCTTAGCCACACCGCCGATATGCTGGAAAAGCTCGGCATCCCTTTTGAAGTCAAGGTGGTGTCAGCTCACCGCACACCGGACCTGCTGTTCCAGTACGCCGACGAAGCGGAAGGCCGTGGCATTGAAGTGATCATCGCCGGTGCTGGCGGTGCCGCTCACTTGCCGGGCATGTGCGCTGCCAAGACCCACCTGCCTGTGCTGGGCGTTCCGGTGCAGTCTTCGATGCTCTCGGGTGTCGACTCGCTGTTGTCGATCGTGCAGATGCCGGCCGGTATCCCGGTCGCGACCCTGGCCATCGGCAAGGCGGGTGCAATCAACGCAGCGCTGCTTTCAGCAAGCATCCTCGGCGCAAAGCACCCGCAATTCCACGCAGCGCTGAAGAAATTTCGCACTGAACAGACAGACAGCGTCCTGGACAATCCAGACCCACGCCACGCCTGAGGTTTTTCCATGAAGATCGGTGTAATCGGTGGCGGCCAGCTGGGCCGCATGTTGGCATTGGCAGGTACGCCGCTGGGCATGAACTTCGCCTTTCTCGATCCCGCGCCGGACGCCTGTGCTGCGGCACTTGGTGAGCATCTGCGTGCCGATTACGGCGATCTGGATCATCTGCGTCAGTTGGCGGATGAAGTCGATCTGGTGACCTTCGAGTTTGAAAGCGTTCCGGCCGAGACCGTGGCGTTTCTGGCACAGTTCGTACCGGTCTATCCGAGCGCCGAAGCGTTGCGCATCGCGCGTGATCGCTGGTTCGAAAAGAGCATGTTCAAGGACCTGGGTATCCCGACGCCGGCATTCGCCGATATCCAGTCGCAGGCCGACCTGGATGCTGCAGTAGCCAGCATCGGTCTGCCTGCCGTGCTCAAGACCCGAACCCTGGGTTATGACGGCAAGGGCCAGAAGGTCCTGCGTTCGGCGGCCGATGTAGTCGACACATTCGCCGAGCTGGGCAGCGTGCCCTGCCTGCTGGAGGGCTTCGTGCCGTTCACCGGTGAAGTGTCGTTGATTGCCGTGCGTGCGCGTGATGGCGAGACCCGGTTCTACCCACTGGTGCACAACACGCATGACAGCGGCATCCTGCGTCTGTCCATCGCCAGCACTGATCATCCTTTGCAGGCGTTGGCCGAAGACTACGCCGGCCGCGTCCTGAAGCAGCTGGATTACGTGGGCGTGCTGGCATTCGAATTCTTTGAGGTCGACGGTGGCCTGAAGGCCAACGAGATCGCGCCGCGCGTCCACAACTCCGGTCACTGGACCACCGAAGGCGCCGAGTGCAGCCAGTTCGAAAACCACCTGCGGGCGGTTGCCGGTCTGCCGCTGGGCTCCACAGCCAAGGTCGGCGAAAGCGCCATGCTCAACTTCATTGGCGAAGTGCCGGCAGTGGACAAGGTCGTCGCCGTCGAAGACTGCCACCTGCATCATTACGGCAAGGCGTTCAAGGCTGGCCGCAAGGTCGGACACGCCACGGTCCGCAGCTCTGACCGTGCCACGCTGGATCGTCAGGTGAAGCTGGTAGAGGCGCTGATCAAGGGCTGATCAGGCTCACGGCTAGCGTGCTGATGCTCCGCGTTGGCACGCAGTTTCAGGACACTCCGCGTCCTTTTGCGACGCGGAGCGTCGAGAACTGCATGCCCACGCAGAGCGTGCGGAACGAGCGCTTCTAACTGTCGTGCCTATGCTTCGCGTTGAAGCACTGTTCGAGACGCCTGGCCTCAGTTCAGGTAGGTTCAGCCCCGTCATTCATGAAGAATTTTCCACCCCGAAGCAAACTGGCCACTTCGCCGGAACCATTCCCTGTCGCTGTTCTCAGATAGCAGTAGGTCGGGGCTGCTATTAGCCCGGGCATATTCACTTAATACAGAGGGAAATGGCATGGGTATCATTGGAACCATCTTTATCGGCCTGATCGTTGGTCTGTTGGCTCGCTTTCTGAAGCCGGGCGACGACAGCATGGGCTGGATCATGACCATCGTGCTGGGTATCGCCGGTTCGCTCGCAGCCACTTATGGTGGTCAGGCGCTGGGTATCTATCAGGCAGGCGAGGGTGCAGGTTTCCTCGGCGCGCTGGTAGGTGCAATCATCCTGCTGGTTATCTACGGCATGATCAAAAAGAAATAACGCTTATGCGTCAGCCCTCTGTTTTACAGTGCGCAGAGGGCTAGAATGCTCGGCAACTGTCCACCCCTTTGCCGAGCTTTATCATGCGTCGCTTCCTGTTGATGACTCTTCTGCTGTTATCCGCGCTCTCCGGTCCCGCACACGCCCAGTTGCCGGAAACCGACTGGCTTGAGCTGATGCCCAAGTCCGATCAAAAAGCCCTCGAAGCCATGCCCGAGATTGACCACAATTCTCCGGAAGCCATGGGCACGTTCGACAGCAAGGGTGGGCTGAAGCAGAGCAAGGGTCTGCCTGCAGTCATGTATTCGACCAAAACCGTCCCGGCAATGAACGGCAAGACGATTCGTCTCGGCGGCTACCCTGTGCCTCTCGAAACCGACGCCAAGGGTCGCAGCACGCTGTTCTTCATCGTGCCTTATCCAGGCGCCTGCATCCACGTGCCGCCACCGCCGCCCAACCAGTTGGTGCTGGTGCGTTACCCCAAGGGGCTGAAACTGGATGATATCTACACACCACTGTGGGTAGAAGGCACCCTGAAAATCGAGAAGGTCAGTAACGACCTGGCCGATGCGGCGTATGCGATGGATGCGTCAAAGGTCCGTGTGGTGGTTGAGTCGGACCTTTGATGGGCTCGATCAATTGCTGATCAGAGCGCCTCGCTCCAGATACTCACACCCAGAACATGCATCTGGTCCGGAGCCAGCGTGACCACGTCGTCCAGCACGTTGGCGGTTTCGACGCAGACCATGCGCTGCCAGCCGTCTGCTGCCATGTCGGTGAACCTGGCGGTCTTTTCGATCCACGGGTTCCACAGAATGGCTGAGTTAGAGCCCGTGCTGCGGATGTGGATGCGTCGCTGCCACTCCGGATCGACGATGCTGAGCACGCCTGGCGTGTCCTTGTAGATGCGGTCGGTTTCGCCTGTGAAGGTCAGGTCGCCGCTCTGCTCGCGTTCTTCCCAGTTTGCCAGGGTTTCGATGTAACGCAGGCCGTCGAGCCCTTCGACGCTGACCTGACGTACATCGCTGACGGCGAAATAGGTGTGCAGCGCCTGGCTGATCACCACAGTGTCAGTGCCGCAGTTGTAGCTGACCAGACTGACATTCAGTGCGTGGTCCAGACGAATGCTCAGTTTCAGGGCGACGTTGTGCGGCCAGCCCGGCAAGTGGCCTTCGGCCTCGGGAAGCACGAATTCCACCAGCAGTGCGTCGCCATCTGCGCCAATACCCAACAACTGCCAGTCCAGCGCTCGCACCTCGCCATGCGCCTTGGCAGGCTCGCTGCTGTCGCGCATCGCCTGCACGCTTTGCGGGTTGCGCTCCAGATTGCCGAACCACGGCCAGCAGATCGGCATGCCTGCACGAATGGGTTTGCCGCGTTTAAAAACGGCCTCTTCGTTCAGCCACACCAGCGGCGGCTGCCCGGCTACTTGATAGCTGAGGATGTGTGCGCCTTGTTGCGCAACCAGCAGCTCAGCTTCGCCGTGGCAAATACGCCAGCAGTT
Source organism: Pseudomonas sp. PvP100 (assembly GCF_017833055.1). Lineage (NCBI taxonomy): Bacteria > Pseudomonadati > Pseudomonadota > Gammaproteobacteria > Pseudomonadales > Pseudomonadaceae > Pseudomonas > Pseudomonas sp. PvP100. Next base: position 4,460,763 of record NZ_JAFIBO010000001.1, on the reverse strand, counting down.
CAGCTCATCGTAAAGGATGGATTCAACGGTGGGTTCAACCGGGGATGTTGGCATGCAAAGTTCTCACTCAATGACCGTGACGAAAATAGACCGCTTCATGCAGGGCGAGTTTAACCGGGCAGCCAACCTGTGACCGAGCGACAAATTACCGTCGCGCGGGAACCGAGCGCGTCCGGCCGCTGGCATCTATGGCGACGAACACGAACGCAGCCTCCGTGACCTTGCGCCATTCGCTGGTGAGCGGGTCGTCGCTCCACACTTCGACCATCATCTTGATCGAGGTGCGTCCGACTTCCAGGGTGCGGGTATAGAAGGAAAGCTGTTCGCCGACCGCTACCGGGACCAGAAACGCCATGCGATCGATGGCGACGGTCGCCACACGGCCACCCGCGACTTTGCTGGCCATCGCCGTGCCTGCCAGGTCCATCTGGGACACCAGCCAGCCGCCAAAGATGTCGCCAAAGCCGTTGGTTTCGCGGGGAAGAGCGGTGATTTGCAGTGCAAGGTCGCCTTGCGGGGTTGGATCTTCTTGTTCGAGCTCGATCATGCCTAGGGTGCCTCTGACCCATGACTCTCATTATTGTATGTCGCGGTTAACAGGTGCCATTCAAAACCATGAGCATGAACATTATGTGTTCAGCGCCGGTGTGGCCCAAAGGGAAACTCTGCGAAACCCGCTGATTCAGACGTTTTCGCACAGCTTCCCAAGGCTGTTGACGACTTGCGAGTATATCGGGCGTTGCGTCATAGAACGACCGTGGGTCTTCATTTTGTGTCAGTGGCAGTTCTGCCATGTGTTTTTTGTAGCAATTTGCTATCTTGCTGGACCTCTACAGGTGACAAGACTGCCTGTACACGCAATTTTGGTGCCTATCTGCGCCGTTGCTCCCGACAATCGCTTCTGCACGGCACCCCGCAGCAGCCAGCGTTGCTGTCGCTCGCCCCTTTTCAAAGAACAAGCAAAGAGAAGCCTTGTCATGTCATCTGTTCCTCCAAGTTCCACGCAGCCTGCGCGGCCTCTGACTCGCAGCGATTACAAAACCCTTTCGCTGTCGGCCTTGGGTGGTGCGCTGGAGTTCTACGACTTCATCATTTTCGTGTTTTTCGCGGCGGTGGTGGGCAAACTGTTTTTCCCGGTGGACATGCCCGACTGGCTGCGCATGATGCAGACGTTCGGCATTTTCGCCGCCGGTTATCTGGCGAGGCCTCTGGGCGGCATTATCATGGCGCACTTTGGCGATCTGCTGGGGCGCAAGAAAATGTTCACGCTGAGCATTTTCATGATGGCGGTGCCGACGCTGATCATGGGTCTGCTGCCGACCTACGCGCAGATCGGCATGTGGGCGCCGATTCTGCTGCTGTTGATGCGCGTTATTCAAGGGGCCGCCATTGGCGGTGAAGTGCCGGGCGCCTGGGTGTTCGTGTCCGAGCATGTGCCTGCACGTCGTGTCGGGTATGCCTGCGGCACCCTGACCGCCGGCCTGACAGCGGGTATCCTGCTGGGCTCGCTGGTCGCTACGGCGATCAATAGCATCTATACCCCGGTCGAGGTATCGGATTACGCATGGCGTATCCCTTTCCTGCTGGGTGGCGTGTTCGGCCTGATGTCGGTGTATCTGCGCCGCCTGCTGCATGAAACGCCGGTGTTTGCCGAGCTGCAACTGCGCAAGGCACTGGCCGAGGAGGTGCCGCTCAAGGCGGTACTGCGCGATCATCGTGGCGCCGTTGCGCTGTCGATGCTGATGACCTGGTTGCTGTCTGCCGGCATCATCGTCGTGATCCTGATGACGCCGACCATCCTGCAAACCATTTATGGCTTTCCGGCTGCCACGGCGCTGAAAGCCAATAGCCTGGCCATTGTCTTCCTGAGCGTGGGCTGTATCGCTGCGGGCGCACTGGCGGATCGTTTCGGCGCAGGCTGGGTGTTCCTGCTGGGCAGCGCAGGTTTGCTGATCAGTTCGTGGACGTTCTATCACATCCTCGGCAGCCATCCGGATGTGCTGTTCCCGCTGTATGCGGTGACGGGCCTGTTCGTCGGTACGATCGGCGCGGTTCCTTACGTCATGGTCAAGGCATTCCCGCCTGTGGTGCGCTTCTCGGGGCTGTCGTTCTCCTACAACCTGGCGTACGCGATTTTCGGTGGCCTGACGCCGATGGTTGTGACCTTCATGCTCAAGAGCAGTCCGATAGGGCCGGCGTGGTACGTCGCGATCCTCTGCGGCCTGGGCATGGCCATCGGCGTGTTTCTGCTGAGCCGAAAGCGCTGATCATCATCCGCTGTTGAATCGCTCGGGCACCGCTACAGCCAAAGGCTATCTACCTGCACAGGTCGATAGCCTTTTCATCTTATTGTCATAATCAATTCATAGAGTAGTCACAAGACTGGCCGAAAAAGGCTCGTGGACACCTACACACCCTGCCAGGAGCGCAAGGATGACACTCAAGCGTTTGATGACTGCACTGACCTTGGTTGCCGCCGGAGTGACGGCAGCCAATACGCTGGCTGCGGTCGACCCTGCCATCCAGGCCTATACCAAGACCTCCGGTGTGTCAGGCAATCTCTCCAGTGTCGGCTCCGATACCCTGGCAAATCTGATGACCCTGTGGGCCGAGGCCTACAAGAAAGAATACCCGAGCGTGAACATCCAGATTCAAGCCGCGGGTTCCTCTACAGCGCCACCCGCGCTGACCGAGGGCACGGCCAATCTGGGCCCGATGAGCCGCAAGATGAAAGACGGCGAGCTGTCGGCTTTCGAGCAGAAGCATGGCTACAAGCCGACCGCCATCCCGGTCGCGGTGGATGCCCTGGCGGTTTTCGTGCACAAGGACAACCCGATCAAGGGCCTGACCCTGCAGCAAGTGGACGCGATCTTTTCCGCGACCCGCCTGTGCGGTGCCAAGGCAGATGCGAAAACCTGGGGTGATGTCGGTGTGACCGGCGATCTGGCAGGCAAACCGATCCAGTTGTTTGGTCGTAACTCGGTGTCGGGCACTTACGGTTACTTCAAGGAAGAAGCCCTGTGCAAAGGCGACTTCAAGGCCAACGTCAACGAGCAGCCCGGCTCCGCTTCGGTGGTCAGCGCGATCAGCAATTCGCTTAACGGCATCGGTTACTCGGGCATCGGTTACAAGACATCCAACGTCAGGACGGTCCCGCTGGCGAAGAAGGAAGGGGGCGAGTTTGTCGAAGACAGCGAAGCCAATACCCTGAACGGCAGTTATCCACTGTCGCGCTTCCTTTATGTGTACGTGAACAAGGCGCCGAACCAGCCCCTGGCGCCGCTGGAAGCCGAATTTGTGAAACTGGTGCTGTCGAGACAGGGCCAGGAAGTGGTGATGAAGGATGGGTACATCCCACTCCCTGCCCGTGTCGTGGAGAAGACGCTGGCCGATCTTGGCCTGCAGGGCGCGAGCGGCGTGGCGTTAAAATAGTCACGCACGCGTTGCGAGCGAGGCTCAATGGACTGGCCTGCACACAAATTGAACAGTCCGCCGCCGGTTTCGCAGGCGGTGGGCTTTCTTGCGTCACCTTGCTGTAATGTTTCTGTCATACAAGGCGTCTACGGTGTGTGCGCATGAATGAGCTGTTCAAATCGACGATGGACCAGAGCTCGCCTCCAGCGCGTATTGATTTCAATACGCCCGCGATGGTGCGAAAGCGTCGTGTCCGCGCGCTGAAGGACCGGCTCACTCACTGGTACGTCGCCATTGGTGGCCTTGCCGTGCTGGCGGCCATTACGCTGATCTTCTTCTACCTTGCTTATGTGGTTGCGCCGCTTTTCAAAGGTGCCAGCCTGACCGCCAACCCTGCGTTGAATGCCGCCTGGCTGCCGGACGCCGGTGCGCCAATGATGATCACCATCGAAGAGCAGAACCAGATCGGCATGCGCATCTCCGACAAGGGCGAAGTGGTCTTTTTCAACATCGATGACGGCGCAGAGCTGCAGCGCATTGCCTTGCCGCTCCCCGCTGGCGTTTCCGTCGCGTCCATCGGCAAGGATCAGCCCGGTGCGCCATTGATAGCCCTGGGCTTGTCCAACGGTCAGGTGCTGGTGTTCAGGCACTCGTACTTGACGACCTACCCTAACGATCAAAAAACCATCACCCCGAGCGTGGCCTGGCCCTACGGCGAGGCACCCTTGGTGCTAGATCAGGCCGGGCGTGCGGTCGAGCATGTCACTGTCAGCTCCGATGGCGACAGCCTGAAGCTGGCAGGGGCGACCGGCACTCAGTTGCACGTCATCTCGCTCGAACAGAAAGAAAACATGATGACCGGCGAGATGACCCGCGAGCAGACGCGTGTCGAGTTGCCGCAGATGTCCGCTGCGGTCAAGGCGATCTACATCGACCCGCGCCAGCAATGGTTGTATGTCATCAACGGGCGCGCGCAGGCGGATGTGTTCAGCCTGCGCGATCGTAGCCTCAACGGCCGCTATAAATTGCTGGAAGACGGCAACGCCGAGATCACGGCGAGCGCTCAACTGGTTGGCGGCATCTCGCTGATCATCGGCAACTCCAAGGGCAGTATGTCCCAGTGGTTCATGGCCCGGGACACTGACGGCGAGCAGCGCCTGATGCGCATCCGCGATTTCAGCCTGGGCAGCGCACCTGTCATGCAGATCAAGGCCGAGCAGCGCCGCAAGGGCTTCATCGCTCTGGATGCTTCCGGCAAGTTGGGCGTATTCCACAGCACAGCGCACCGCACTCTGCTGATCGACAAGGTCGCCGAGGGGCCCGGCATTCTGGCGTTATCGCCACGCGCCAACAGGATTCTGATTGAAAGCGCTGGCAAACTGCTGCCGCTGACGCTGGATAACCCGCACCCGGAAGTCTCCTGGAGTTCGCTGTGGGGCAAGGTCTGGTACGAGAGTTACGACGAGCCCAAGTACATCTGGCAGTCCACGGCGTCCAACTCCGATTTCGAGCCCAAGCTGAGCCTGGCACCGTTGACCTACGGCACACTGAAAGCGGCGTTCTACGCCATGCTGTTGGCCGCGCCGCTGGCCGTGGCTGCCGCGATCTATACCGCCTACTTCATGGCCCCTGGCATGCGCCGCAAGGTCAAGCCGGTGATCGAGTTGATGGAAGCGATGCCGACGGTGATTCTCGGCTTTTTTGCCGGACTGTTTCTGGCTCCGTATCTGGAAGGGCATCTGCCCGGCATCTTCAGCCTGTTGCTGCTCACGCCGATCGGCATTTTGCTGGCAGGCTTTTTCTGGACCCGCCTGCCTGATTCGCTTCGCTTGCGTATTCCCGATGGCTGGGAAGGCGCGATTCTGATTCCGGTCGTGCTGTTGGTGGGCTGGTTCTCGCTGAGTATGAGCCCGCACCTGGAGAGCTGGTTCTTCGCCGGGGACATGAGCACCTGGATTCGCGACCACCTGGGTATCACCTACGATCAGCGCAACGCATTGGTGGTCGGCATCGCCATGGGGTTCGCGGTGATCCCCAACATTTATTCGATTGCCGAAGACGCCGTGTTCAGCGTGCCGCGCAGCCTCACGCTGGGTTCGCTGGCACTGGGCGCGACGCCGTGGCAGACCCTGACGCGGGTGGTGATCCTGACCGCCAGCCCGGGCATCTTTTCCGCTTTGATGATCGGCATGGGCCGGGCCGTGGGGGAAACCATGATTGTGCTGATGGCGACCGGCAATACGCCGATCATGGACATGAACCTGTTTGAAGGCATGCGCACGCTGGCGGCCAACGTCGCGGTGGAGATGCCGGAGTCGGAAGTGGGCGGCAGCCATTATCGGGTGCTGTTTCTGGCGGCGTTGGTGCTGTTGATGTTCACCTTCGTGATGAACACCCTCGCAGAGCTGATTCGTCAGCGTCTGCGCAAGCAATACTCGTCGCTGTAAGGAAGGTAGGCGTTGGTGAAGCGGAACTCCCTCAGGAACTGGTTCAAAAGTGGCGCCCCCGGCGTCTGGATGAGTGCGGGCGCCGTATCCATCGCTGTGATCATGACCATCGGCCTGTTGGCGGTGATCGCCGTGCGTGGCCTTGGGCATTTCTGGCCCGCCGATCTGGTGAGCGCACAGTATGCAGTCCCCAATCAGGAGTCGAGCGTTCTGGTCGGTGAGCGGGTCGAGCAGGAGCAAGTACCTCGTGCGCGCCTGAAAAGCGCGGGCCTGCCGGTGCCTGATCAAGGGCCGGAGTTCATGACCCGCGAGCTGTTCAAGGTCGGCAATCGCGATCTCAACCCCAGTGACTTCAACTGGGTGGTAGGCGAATGGCTGACCGGGCAGAGCCTGCCTGCAGACCTGATGACGCTGGAGCGTCGCGAGTGGGGCAATTTCTACGGCTATCTGGTCAATGTCAAGGAAGGCGGGCGTGTCGTGGCCGAAGGCGACGCGGCCTGGCCGGTCCTGCAAGAGCGCATCAAGCGCGTCGAAAAGCTGGCTGACGAACTCTATACCCTGGAAAAGAAAGACATTGGTGCCATCAATCACGCTATCGAGCGCTTGCGTTTACAGGCCCGCAAGCTGGAACTCAATGGCCGGCTGGATGCCGCCGCGCAAGCGGACATGGCTGCCGAGCGGGCCGAGCTGGATGCGCGTTACAAGGTTATCGAGGCGCGTCTTGACGGGCTGCACCAGGCCTTTGATCGCGACAGCCTGACCGCGCGTGATGGCAACGGCAAAGAGATCGAACTCAGCCTGGGCAAAGTGGTGCGTGCCTATCAGCCCAATGCGATGGGCACGGTGACCAAGCTTGGCTTCTACTTCGAGAAGCTGTGGGAGTTTCTCAGCGCCGACCCACGCGAAGCCAACACCGAAGGCGGTATCTTCCCGGCGATCTTCGGCACGGTGATGATGACCCTGATCATGGCCGTGATTGTCACGCCGTTTGGCGTGCTGGCGGCGGTCTACCTGCGTGAGTACGCGCGCCAGGGTCCGGTTACCCGGTTGATTCGCATCGCGGTGAACAACCTCGCCGGTGTGCCTGCGATTGTCTACGGTGTGTTCGGTCTGGGGTTCTTCGTCTATGTACTTGGCGGCTCGGTGGATCGGCTGTTCTTTCCTGAAGCGCTGCCTGCCCCGACGTTCGGTACGCCGGGCCTGCTATGGGCTTCGCTGACCCTGGCACTGCTCGCCGTGCCGGTGGTGATCGTGGCGACGGAAGAAGGGCTGGCGCGCATTCCGCTGACCCTGCGTGAAGGTTCGCTGGCACTGGGTGCAACCAAGGCCGAGACGCTGTGGAAAATCGTACTGCCGATGGCCAGCCCGGCGATGATGACCGGGCTGATCCTCGCGGTGGCGCGTGCCGCCGGCGAGGTTGCGCCTTTGATGCTGGTGGGCGTCGTCAAGCTGGCGCCGTCGCTGCCGCTGGACGGCAACTATCCTTATCTGCACCTCGATCAAAAGATCATGCACCTTGGCTTCCACATTTACGACGTCGGCTTCCAGAGCCCCAACGTCGAGGCCGCACGCCCGCTGGTGTATGCCACCGCGCTGCTGCTGGTACTGGTCATCGCCTTGCTCAATCTGTCAGCGGTGAGCATCCGTAATCATTTGCGGGAAAAGTACAAGGCGCTCGACAATTGATCCCGAATTCGCCCTTTGGCAAACGCGGCCGTTCGCTGACGCGAACCGTTCGCACAGGAGCAATCCATGCAGCATGAAAGCCCGACGAGTGGCATGAACATGTCGGCCCTGAGGCGTCACAAGCACAGCCTGGATCTGGCCGACGAAAGCGTGGCCATCGAAGTGCCGGGCCTGAATCTGTTCTATGGCGACAAGCAGGCGCTGTTTGATATCGCCCTGAATATCCCGAAGCAGAAGGTGACCTCGTTCATCGGTCCGTCCGGGTGTGGCAAATCGACGTTGTTGCGCTGCTTCAACCGCATGAACGACCTGGTCGATGGTTGCCGGGTCGAGGGCGCGATTAACCTGTACGGGCACAACATCTACACCAAGGGCGAGGAAGTCGCCGAGTTGCGTCGCCGCGTAGGCATGGTGTTTCAGAAGCCCAATCCGTTCCCCAAGACGATTTATGAAAACGTGGTCTACGGGCTGCGCATTCAGGGGATCAACAAGAAGCGCGTGCTCGATGAAGCTGTCGAGTGGGCGCTGAAAGCCGCTGCGCTTTGGGATGAAGTCAAGGATCGACTGCATGAGTCGGCATTGGGTTTATCCGGGGGGCAGCAGCAGCGTCTGGTCATTGCCCGAACGATCGCCGTGGAGCCGGAAGTCCTGCTGCTCGACGAACCCTGTTCGGCACTCGATCCGATTTCGACCCTTAAAGTCGAAGAACTGATCTACGAACTGAAATCGAAATACACCATTGTGATCGTTACCCACAACATGCAGCAGGCGGCTCGGGTGTCGGATTACACCGCGTTTATGTACATGGGCAAACTTGTCGAGTTCGGTGATACGGATACCTTGTTCACCAACCCGGCAAAAAAACAGACAGAAGACTACATCACCGGTCGTTACGGGTAGTACGTGCTTCGTCAGCCCTGAACCACCGCTGCGTTTTCGCAATTAACCGGACGTTCCAAGGACACCCAGCATGATCCACAAAGACAGCCATACGCATCACATTTCCCAACAGTTCAACGCTGAACTCGAAGACGTTCGCAGCCATTTGCTCGAAATGGGTGGCCTGGTCGAGAAGCAGGTGAACGATTCGGTCACGGCGCTGATCGAGGCCGACTCTGGCCTTGCCCAACGTGTTCGCGAAGTCGACGACCGGATCAATCAAATGGAGCGCAGCATTGACGAAGAGTGCCTGCGCATTCTGGCGCGTCGCCAGCCTGCAGCGTCCGACCTGCGCCTGATCATCAGCATTTCCAAGTCGGTGATCGACCTGGAGCGCATTGGTGATGAAGCGACCAAGATCGCGCGCCGTGCCATCAAGCTCTGCGAAGAGGGCGAGGCACCACGCGGTTACGTCGAAGTGCGTCACATCGGCGATCAGGTGCGCAACATGGTGCGTGATGCGCTGGACTCGTTCGCCCGTTTCGACGCCGAGCTGGCCCTGTCGGTTGCGCAGTACGACAAGACCATCGACCGCGAGTACAAGACGGCCCTGCGCGAGCTGGCGACCTACATGATGGAAGATCCACGCTCGATCTCCCGGGTCCTGGACGTCATCTGGGTGCTGCGCTCTCTGGAGCGAATCGGCGACCATGCACGCAACATTTCCGAGCTGGTGATCTACCTGGTGCGCGGGACCGACGTGCGGCACATGGGTCTCAAGCGCATGAAGGAAGAAGTGCAGGGTATATCGAGCGAAACCGCTAATGTTCCGGGCAACGCTGACGATAAGTAAGATTGCCTGCGAGAAAAACGCCCAGCACGCGCTGGGCGTTTTTCGTTGCGCAGATCAGTATTTCCCGTCGCCTGCGGATTAAATGCCGCGGCGCAGTCAATCAATATGGCAGTTGGCTATCAGTCAACGCTATGCTTGCCGAAACAAAGGGCGTGTTGGCATACCGCAGTTCGCCTCCAGGTGAACACGCCCGCAGGAGCGTCGATGAGTAAGGTCAGTGTATTGGTGGTGGATGACGCGACTTTCATTCGCGACTTGGTCAAGAAAGGGCTGCGCAATTATTTCCCCGGGATTCATACCGAGGACGCGGTCAATGGTCGCAAGGCTCAGACGTTGCTGGGCAAAGAGGCGTTCGACCTGATTCTGTGCGACTGGGAAATGCCCGAAATGTCCGGCCTGGAGCTGTTGACATGGTGCCGTGAGCAAGACAATTACCTGAGAACCGTCCCGTTCATCATGGTGACCAGCCGTGGCGACAAGGAGAACGTCGTGCAGGCCATTCAGGCCGGTGTGACCGATTTTGTCGGCAAGCCGTTCACCAATGAACAGCTGCTGACCAAGGTCAAGAAAGCGCTGGCAAAAGTCGGCAAGCTCGACGCCGTCATGTCCACAGCCCCGGCACGCATGAACTCGCCGCTCAATGACTCACTGAGTGCATTGACCGGTGGCAAGGCCGAAGTGGTTCGTGCCGCGCCTGCTGCAGCCGCGGCCGCAGCCCCCAAGCCCGCCCCTGCACCCGTCAGATCGGCACAGCCGACCGGTCGCGGCCAGGGCCAGTTGCGCCTGCCCAACGGCACTCAGTCATGCGTGATCAAGGCCCTCACCCTGAAAGACGCCACACTGGTGATTCGCGTCAGCGAAAACCTGCCACAGGTACTCGACAGCGCGGTGCTGGACCTTGAGCAGGGCGAGGACAACGAGGTTGCACGCCTGAACGGCTATCTGCACTCCGTCGCCGCCTTTGAGCAGAAGCCGGACAGCGAATGGCTGCAAGTGACCTTCCGCTTTGTCGATCACGACGCGCAGAAGCTCGATTACCTGTCGCGTCTGATTGCTCGTGGCACGGCGCAGAAGCACTTCATCCCGGGCGCCTGATACCTGCCTGCGAGCTGAATGGCATGCCCACGCGGGTCAGCCCTTGCGCGGTGTTACTCGACACCGCGTACCGGGCCTCTGGCGTGCCTTCCTTGACGCTTCATTCATGTCCGATTGATACCCTTGCGTCCTCTTCTGCCTGCAAGGCTGCTAGGCTTGGCACCCAGTGCCCTTGAACCCGACCCATCCCCGATGCTTGAACGCCTGCTTATCCTGTTTGCCCTGATGTTGACTGTGCAGTCGGCCGGGGCTGTCACGATTTATAAGTTCACCGATGCCGATGGCGTGGTGTCCTTTTCGGACCGGCCGACGCCCGGCGCATCGGTCATGGTGTTTCGCGACCGCATGGTCGAGCGTATCGACGGCCAGGTGCATTTGAGTGTCAGGCGTGAAAAGGGCGTACACAGCCTGTACGTGCGCAACGATCTGTACGCCCCGGTCGAAGTTGAACTCAAGCTCTCCAGTGTGACCAACGTGCTGGGGGTGTCTGGCTCGTCAGCGACGCTGCGCCGCACGATCCCTGCGCGCAGCAACCAGCGCGTGGTGGTCTTGAGCCCCAAGGTGGGGAGCAAGCCGATGAACTACGCCTCGGTGCTGAGTTCAACCCTGGGTGATCCCAAGGGCTCGGTGCAGGCCTATAAATACCCGCTGCCGTGGATTGGCGGGCCGTTTCGCCTGACTCAGGGACCGAATGGCAGATACAGCCATTACGGCGTCAAGGGGCGCTATGCAATGGACATCGCCATGCCGGAGGGGACGCCGATCATTGCCGCGCGCGGCGGTACGGTGGTGAAGATCGAAAACAGCCAGTCAGGGCGGGGCTCGAATGCGTCAGGCAACTTTGTGCGCATTCTGCACGAGGACGGCACGATGGGCGTCTACCTGCACCTGATGCGCGGCTCAGTGAGTGTCAGGGAAGGTCAACGGGTCAGCGTCGGAACAGCACTGGCGCGGTCGGGCAACACCGGCAACAGCACCGGCCCGCACCTGCACTTCGTCGTGCAGCGCAACTCGGGCAATGAACTGATCTCGATCCCCTACGAATTCGCCACCCCCGTGCAGAGCCTGCCCAACTTCGCCGTCGGCGGGAATTGAGGGGGAGCCATTCATAGCTCCACGCCCTGCGTCCGATCCTGAAAAGGCGGCGCTGATCGGTCAGTCCAGCTTCAGCACCTTGGCCAGGACGATTTTCGGGCCTTTCATCTTTTTGATGATGATGCGCAGGCCTTCGACTTCCAGTTGTTCCTCTTCTTCCGGCACACGCTTGAGCGTGTCGTAGATCAAACCGGCCAGTGTCTCGGCTTCAATGTGATCCAGGTCGATGCCCAGCAGGCGCTCGATCTTGAACAATGGCGTATCACCGCGTACCAGCAGTTTGCCCGGCTGATAGGCAAGAATGCCGCGTTCCACCTTGCGGTGTTCGTCCTGGATGTCGCCCACCAGTACTTCGAGCACGTCTTCCATGGTCAGGTAGCCCACGATCTTGCCGTCGGCTTCTTCCACCACGGCGAAGTGCGCGCCACCCTTGCGGAACTGCTCGAGCAACTGCGACAGCGGCATGTGCCGGGAAACACGTTCCAGCGGGCGGGTCAGCTCGGCGAGGTTGAACGACTCCGGAATATGGTCCAGCGCTGCCAGCTCCAGCAGCAGGTCCTTGATGTGCAGCAGGCCGACGAACTCGCCACGTTCAGCGTCATACAGCGGATAACGGCTGAATTTGTGACGGCGGAACAAGGCAAGGATTTCCTTGAGCGGCGCATTGAAGTCCAGCGACACCATGTCTTCGCGGGAGTTGGCCCAGTCGACCACTTCCAGCTCGCCCATTTCCACCGCCGACGCCAGCACGCGCATGCCCTGATCGCTGGGGTCCTGGCCACGGCTGGAGTGCAGGATCAGTTTCAGTTCGTCGCGGCTGTAGCTGTGTTCATGGTGCGGGCCGGGCTCACCCTGGCCGGCGATGCGCAGAATGGCGTTGGCACTGGCATTGAGCAGGTAGATGGCCGGGTACATCAACCAATAGAAGAAGTACAACGGCGCCGCTGTCCACAGCGACAGCAGCTCCGGCTTGCGGATCGCCCAGGATTTTGGGGCCAGCTCGCCGATCACGATGTGCAGATAGGAAATGATGAAGAAGGCGGTAAAGAACGACACGCCCTTGATCAATTCCGGAGTGTCTACGCCCACCGCTGCGAGCAATGGCTCCAGCAGGTGCGCGAAGGCCGGTTCACCAACCCAGCCCAGGCCCAGAGAGGCGAGGGTGATACCCAACTGGCAGGCCGAAAGGTAGGCATCCAGCTGGCCATGGACCTTGCGCAGAATGTGCCCGCGCCAGCCGTTCTTGTCGGCAATGGCTTCAACCTTGGTCGAGCGCAGTTTGACCATGGCGAACTCTGCCGCAACGAAAAAACCGTTGAGCAGGACCAGGAACAAAGCAAACAGAATCATGCCGAAATCGGCGAAGAGTGAAGACAGGTTAAAGCTAGGGGAAGGGTCCATGATGGGGTTTTGCAGGGTCCGTATTAACAGGAAGAGGGTCGTGTCACGCCAGAGAAGACGCTATGAACCCGGCAATGTAGCGGCTCGAAGCAGGATTGCCTAGTAGTCTGAATCGTCGCTCGCGGGTTTGGACAACTGACCGCTGGCAAAGTGACAGGTAAAAACACTGCCCTTGCCAAGAACACTGTTGATCTCGAGATTGCCGCGATGGCGCAGCAGCACGTGTTTGACGATGGCCAGCCCGAGCCCTGTACCGCCGGTATTGGAGGCGCGGCTGGTATCGACCCGGTAGAAGCGCTCGGTCAGGCGCGGCAGGTGTTTGGTCTCGATGCCGATCCCCGAATCCTGCACGCTCAGGTGCGCGCCCCGTTCGTCGGCCCACCAGCGAACACGGATCACGCCCTCGGCCGGGGTGTATTTGACGGCATTGAAGATCAGGTTGGAAAACGCGCTGCGCAGCTCGCTTTCGCTGCCCTTGAGGCGCATGTTGCTTTCCAGGCTGAGGTGGATCTGCTGGTTTTTGCTGCCCGACAGCGCGTTGGCATCGGCGGTGATGGTCTTGAGCAGGGAATTGACGATCACCGGGTGGTTGTCCGAGGGGTAATCGGTGGCCTCGAGCTTGGCCAGCAACAGCAGGTCATTGAGCAGCGTCTGCATGCGCCCGCCTTGCTGATGCATCTGTTGCAGCGCACGGACCCAGCGTGGATTGACCTCGTCCACGTTATCGAGCAGCGTTTCCAGGTAGCCGAAGATCACCGTGAGCGGCGTGCGCAGCTCGTGAGACACGTTGGCGACGAAGTCTTTGCGCATCTGCTCCAGCTGATGAATGCGCGTCACGTCGCGCACCAGCATCAGATGCTCATTGTTGCCATAACGGGTGATCAGCAACTGAATGCGCAGGCGATCGTTGGTCGGCGACGGGATTTCCAGCGGCTCGCTGTAGTCGCCCAGCGCAAAGTATTCCTTGAAGCGTGGATGCCGCACCAGATTGGTCACGGGCTGCCCGCTGTCTTGCGGCGTCTTCAGACCCAGCAGGGTTTCAGCGGCACGGTTCCACCACTCCAGGTTGCCGTCGCTGTCGAGCATGATCACGGCATCACGCAGCGCGGCGGTGGACTCCTGCACGCGATCAATAACGGCTTGAAGGCGACCACGAACGCGTTGGTCCCGGCGCTGCAGGTGGTAGATGCTGTCGAAGACTTCGCCCCACAGACCGTAACCGTCCGGAGGCGGCTCGTCGGCCTTGTGGCTGCTCAGCCAGTCGTGCAGGCGTAACAGCTGCTTGAGGGTCCAGGCCAGGTACAGTCCCAGCCCGGCGGCCAGGCTCCAGGCATACTGCCCACTGATCAGGCCGACCAACAGGCAGGCGGTGACCAGCAACAACATGTGGCGTATCAGAGTGCCATGCCAATTTTGATTCAATTAGGGGTAAATCCTTGTCTGGTCTGCACTGGCCATTGCCCTGCGTCGACGCAGCGGTTTTCAGCTCTTGGTCGAGAAACGATAGCCCGTGCCGCGCACGGTTTGTACCAGATTTTCATAGGCATCCCCCAAAGCCTTGCGCAGGCGGCGGATGTGAACATCGACGGTGCGTTCTTCGACGTAGACGTTGCCGCCCCACACTTGATCCAGCAACTGACCGCGTGTGTAGGCGCGCTCCTGGTGGGTCATGAAGAACTGCAGCAGACGGTATTCGGTCGGGCCCATTTCGGCGGGTTTGCCGTCGATGGTGACCCGGTGGCTGATCGGGTCGAGCAGCAGGCCGCCGACTTCGATGGGCGCTTCGCCGTCAGTCGGGCCAGCGCGACGCAGCACGGCCTTGAGGCGTGCCACCAGCTCGCGCGGCGAGAAAGGCTTGGTGATGTAATCGTCGGCGCCCACTTCCAGGCCCTGGATCTTGTTGTCCTCTTCGCCCTTGGCGGTGAGCATGATGATCGGGATGTCCCCGGTCAGTTCGTCACGCTTGAGGCGCCGGGCCAGTTCGATGCCGGACGTGCCAGGCAGCATCCAGTCGAGCAGAATCAGGTCAGGCTTGCGGTCCACGATGATCGCGTGGGCCTGCTGAGAGTTTTCGGCTTCAATACAGTCGTATCCAGCCATTTCCAACGCAACGGCGATCATTTCGCGAATTGGCGCTTCGTCGTCAACGATCAGGATGCTCCTGCCAGCCATGCTCGAACCTCTTGTCATTTAACTGTCTTGGAGCGCATTAGATAACGGAATTATTGCAGTCGTGTGACAGGTCTGAATGAGGCTAGCACGCTGACAGGTCGCGGGGGCCCGCAAGCCTCGCGATCCGGAATTTATTTCAGTCGTGCGCAGGCTGGCGGTGGCTGTACTCAGCGCACCGCGTAGTCAGCGACGATGCCCAGGAATATCGCCAGTCCGGCCCAGTGATTGTGCAGAAAGGCCTTGAAGCAGGCGTCTCGCTCGCGCTCACGGGTACTCCAGAATTCCCAAGCGAAGCAGCCCGCCGCTGCCAGCAGGCCGATGTAGAAGCACGCGCCCAGTTCGAAGCGCGCACCGGCCAGCATCAGACAGCCCAGCGCCAGCCCCTGCAGGGTCAGGATGATGACCCGGTCGGCATCGCCGAACAGGACGGCCGTGGATTTCACGCCGATTTTCAGGTCGTCATCGCGATCGACCATGGCGTAGTAGGTGTCGTAGCCCACAGTCCACAGCAAGTTGGCGATGTACAGCAACCAGGCTGCAGCGGGCAGCTCGCCGGTTTCGGCAGTGAAGGCCATCGGCATGCCCCACGAGAACGCAGCACCCAGCACCACTTGCGGGTAATAGGTGTAGCGCTTCATGAACGGATAGCTGGCTGCCAGGGCGAGACCGCCGACCGACAGCCAGATGGTCGCCGCGTTGGTAAACAGCACCAGCACAAAGCTCAGGCCGACCAGCAGCGCAAACAGCACCAGCGCTTCCCGGGAGCTGACTTTGCCGCTGACCAGCGGACGCTGCTCGGTGCGTTTGACGTGGCCGTCCACCTTGCGATCGGCGAAGTCATTGATTACACAGCCTGCCGCCCGCATCAGAAAGACGCCGAGCACAAAAATGAACACGGTCTGCAGCGACGGCGCGCCCTTGCCTGCAATCCAGACCGCCCACAGGGTCGGCCACAGCAACAGGTAGACGCCGATGGGTTTGTCGATGCGTGTCAGCTGGATGAAGTCCCAGGCGCGTGGGCTCAGACGATTGAGGGATTTGAGGAGGGACAGGTACATCAGACGTGGTCCTTGTCGTGGATCGCAGTGCACAGGGCGGGCAGGAAAACTTCGGCGACCAGCACGCTCAATGCGCCTCGATCGAATCGCGAGCGGCGGGCCCACAGCTCGCGCGCTGCGTCGGCAGCGGGCAGCCAGGCCTCGGGGTAATGACACACTTCAAGCGTGCCGCGCACGAACGCCGGATCGCTGAAGAGCAATTCACCCAGCGACCGAGTGCCCAACTCATCCATATTCAGGCCGCCATCCAGCAGCGCGCTGCGGGCGGCGACACTGCGCGCGAACACCCAGTTGTTGCCGTTACCGCGCAGGTACACCTCGCGCACCCAGCCTTCGCCAGCCTCTGGCAGGCCCAGCGCCAGGCACTCGTCAGGGCGCAAGGGCTGCCAGCCTTCAAACTGCGGAAATACGCTGAAACGACCGTCAGACAAACGGTCCAACCGACGAGTAAGGGACTCCTTATTGAACAACCAGTCGAGCATTACCGGGTCCGGCGCGTCGATCAATTGCTCGCGCCCGAGCCAGGCAGGGCCAATGAATGCGGGGGATTGCTGGGTCACGGTAAGCCAGTTCCGGCAGCCAACGAGGCCGCGAGCTTAGCATGATTGCCGGCCTCGACCGACGGTCGGCAGAACGTCGGGTCATAGATCAGACTTGCATCCGCGCCTGCCGATCAGTACAACGCCCTTCAGAAGACGGCAACTGACCGTCGTACGCTATTGAGCCTGATAAACGAGAGAACCTGACATGAAGAAGTGGCAATGCATCGTCTGCGGCCTGATTTATAACGAAGCCGATGGCTGGCCGGATGACGGAATTGCGCCCGGCACCCTTTGGCAGGATGTGCCGGAAGACTGGATGTGCCCGGATTGCGGCGTGGGCAAGATGGACTTTGAAATGATCGAAATCGGTTGATCGCTGCCCGCAAACAAGAGCTGGCAACAACGGGCACCAGGCACAGTGAAATAGGGAAGAACAATGAGCGCACCTGTCGTCATCATCGGCACCGGCCTTGCGGGGTATAACCTCGCTCGAGAGTTTCGCAAGCTGGACGCTGACACGCCGCTGCTATTGATTACGGCCGACGATGGCCGTTCCTACTCCAAGCCGATGCTCTCTACCGGCTTTGGCAAAAACAAGGAAGCCGACGGCCTGAGCATGGCTGAAGCCGGCGCCATGGCCGATCAGCTAAAGGCCGAGGTCCGCACGCATACGCGGATCAGCGGCATTGATCCTGGCCACAAACGCCTGTGGATCGGCGAAGAGGCGGTGTATTACCGTGATCTGGTGCTGGCCTGGGGCGCCGAAACCATTCGTGTACCGGTGGAAGGCGATGCAGGCGACGCGATTTTCCCGATCAACGATCTTCAGGATTACGCTCGTTTCCGCGCGGCTGCGGCGGGCAAGCGTCGGGTGTTGATTCTCGGCGCAGGGCTCATTGGCTGTGAGTTCGCCAACGATCTGATCCTGGGCGGCTATGAAGTGGATCTGGTTGCACCGTGCGAACAGGTCATGCCGACCCTGTTGCCCCCTGAGGCCGCGGCTGCGGTGAAGTCCGGTCTGGAAAGCCTGGGCGCACGTTTCCATCTGGGGCCGGTGCTGACCCGCCTGAACCGCAATGGTGAGGGCCTGCAAGCGCACTTGTCGGACGGGCAGGTGATGGACTGCGATCTGGTGGTGTCAGCCATCGGCCTGCGTCCTCGCATTGAGCTGGCCGCTGCTGCCGGCTTGCAGACCGGGCGCGGCATTCTGGTCGACCGCCTGTTGCAAACCTCCCACGCCAACATCCACGCGCTGGGTGATTGCGCTGAAGTCGATGGCCTGAACCTGCTCTACGTGATGCCATTGATGAGCTGCGCTCGTGCGTTGGCCCAGACGCTGGCCGGAAACCCGACTTCCGTCAAATACGGGCCCATGCCGATCACCGTGAAGACGCCCGCCTGCCCGCTGGTGGTTTCGCCGCCGCCGCGTGGCAGCGATGGCCACTGGAGCGTCGAAGGGCAGGGCGCTGATATCAAGGCGCTGTGTCATGACGCTGACGGCCATCTGCTGGGCTATGCCCTGACCGGCGCTGCGGTTATGGAAAAACTCGCACTCAACAAGGTGCTACCTGCGTTATTGGCGTGATTTCACGTCATTTTGTCGGATTGACCCTGCATTTCTGCCAATAAACCGCATTCATGCACTGGCGCGGGTCAGTTCGGCATGCCATTCTCGACCTCGTCTGCCGCTACGTAGAGCTGTCGCGGCGCCTTGTTGCCGTTTTTTACAAAAGCGGCGCGGGACATAAAAACAAAAAACCGTAAAAGAGGCTTCATATGCGTAAACCAGAAGTTGCAGCCGCCATCGCTGAAAAGGCGGATCTCACCAAAGAACAATCCAATCGCGTTCTCAATGCCATCCTTGAAGAGATTACTGGCGCACTGAACCGCAAGGACAGTGTCACGCTGGTAGGTTTCGGTACTTTTCTGCAACGCCACCGTGGCGCCCGCACTGGCAAGAACCCACAGACCGGGGAGCCGGTTAAAATCAAGGCAAGCAACACGGTCGCCTTCAAACCGGGGAAAGCCCTGAAAGACAGCGTCAATCCTTGACACCCTGTTGTGCGCCTCGGCGCGAGACGCACAACCTACAGGCGGGCACACCAATCGGATTGGGTGCCCGTTTTTCGTTTCTGTCGCATGACGCCGATGCTGCCTCTCGCTTCCTGTGAGAATTGTCCTACTCCATTCCGTGTAATTGCCTTCCAAAGCCCCAGCTTTGCCTGACTTTTTCTTGCTGTTGATTGCCTTAGAGTGCCGCCCCTGCTGCACCCCTTCAATTACTCTTGGGAAATCCAGAATGAAAAAGCCATGGAAGTTTGCTGCTGTTGCGGCTCTGATCGCCACGACCAGCGGTTGTGTGAGCTACAACGTCAGCCAGCCAAGCGCGCCGCTGGAAGGCACGGTCAAAACCGACCTGAAAGCTGACGTCAAGGTTGGCGGCACCATCAGCGGCGAGTCGTCCACCAACGTGCTGTTCAATTTCCTGAGCTTCGGCGGCGATAATCAGTTCGCCGACGGCGTGACCTACGGTGGCGCAAGTGGCGGTGGCGGCCTGGGTCTGGCGTTGCCTGATCCTGTCTCGACGACCAAAGCGGCAGCCGCCTTCAAGGCGGTTAAATCCTCCGGTGCCGATCTGATCGTCGCGCCGCGCTACGAAGTCAGCGTCAAAGACTACTTCATCTTCAAGAAGGTCGATGTAAAGGTCACGGGTAACAAAGGCAGCATCAGCAGCATTCGTTGATGTCAGTGTGATGCTGCTTCCCACGCGGAGCAGCATCCTCTGTTCGGTAACTGTTTTGTGCCGATCTCCCTCGAAATCCTTTCTTGTCCTACAGGTTTTGCGCCGATAACACGCTACACTGCCACGCTGATTCCGAGTCGGAAACCGCGTGTTCAGAGGCCGTGTATGAAATTTCGTTTTCTTTTGTGGATGCTGGGCCTGCTGATGGCCCGCGCCAGTCGTAACAA
The DNA here is from genome assembly GCF_017833055.1 of Pseudomonas sp. PvP100. Lineage (NCBI taxonomy): Bacteria > Pseudomonadati > Pseudomonadota > Gammaproteobacteria > Pseudomonadales > Pseudomonadaceae > Pseudomonas > Pseudomonas sp. PvP100. The sequence goes on along the minus strand of NZ_JAFIBO010000001.1, from coordinate 4,441,151 downwards.
CCCGGCGTTCCAGCAGCAATTGGCTGGCAAAGACCTGACCTTTCAGCTGCAGACCGCCGATGGCAAGGTTGCGCGTCACTTCGTGGTCAACGATCAGCGGATCCGCAGTGCAAGTGGCACGGTTGCAGAGCCGGCCTTTGCCATCGTGTTTCGTGATGCAGCCTTTGGTTTTGATACCCTTCAGGCGAAGAACAAGCAGCTGGCGTTCATGAAGGGCATTCAGGACAAGGATATTCAGATCAAGGGCAACCCGGCCCTGGTGATCTGGTTCCAGGGCCTGGTCAAATATCTCAAACCGAGAAAGAAAACGGCCTGATCACGGCAACTGCAGCCCGCCTGCAGCCTTGTGCAACGCCCTGAGGTGCTCCGACACCTGTTTAAGATTGGCTTCGTTGGCGGCAATCTCTTTGGCACGCTCAGGCTCCAGCAGGGCTCGCACTTCCTTGTCGAGATCGCCGGTCAGGCGCTTGAGCTGTTTCTGGCGCTGACTGCTTTCTGCTTCAAGACGCTGCCATTCACCCGCCTGTGGCAAACCGTACCCGTCGCTGCCCAGCAGCTCGGCAGGCCGGCTGAGGAACCCGCTGCTGGCGAGGATTTCCTGCAGCGTTTTGGTGGCGTTGGAGACTTTGCCGTCTTTCAATTCCCGCGCACCCAGGTAGCTCTGTTTCACTTCGTCCTGAGCCAACAACAGTTGCCTGCGCAGGCTGGCCTGCTCCAGCAGCAGAATCGCAGCGCTGGTGCGCAGATCGGCTTTGCCGAACCACTGGCTGCGCTCACTGGCGGGTAGCGCCATCCAGTCTTCCACGGTGTTCTGTTTGATCGGCAGGTGCTTCTTCAGCACTTCGAACATCGCCTGATAGCGGTCGCGGTAGGAGTCGAACCGATAGCCCAGACGCAGCGCCTCCTTGGGATCGTCCAGTACGCTGGTGTCAGCCAGCCCACGGCCTTCGAGGACTTCAAGCAAACCGTTAGGCAAAATGCTGTCCAGGCCGACGAGCTTGGGGTTGTGCGTACCGGCGCGCAGCAGTTTGAGATTTTCTACGGCGCAGTTGTTCGAGAGGAAGTAATAGTTGCCGTCGTAACTCCAGTGCATCTCGGCGGCGTGCTGCACCAGCCCTTCTATTTCCGGACGCGACAGCTTGATTGGTACCGACGCCAGGCTGCGCAGTTCGGTCTTGGTGTATTCATCGATGACCTGCGCCAGTGGCAGAACGAACAGGCGCGACGGGTAGGCACCCATCAGGCCGTCCCAGCTGGACAGCTGTACGTCGCCAACAAACGCCCGGTACGACAGCACCAGGTGCTGATCGAGGTCCAGTCGGCAATCCGGACCACGCGGGCGGCCGGGTTTGCAGATCACCAGGCGCAACATGCTGTGGCCCCAGCGGCTTGCCCAGTTCTGGTTCGCTTCGGCCAGCAGATAATCCACCGCATAGACCCGCTCCGGGTCCAGCTTGCCCAATGGCTCTCGGCCGAAGTCGCTGCCGGCGTTCAGGTAGGGGTAAAACTTCGGGCATTCGTTATGGGCTGCAGGTGCCCAGCCGAAACGCTCCTTGTAATACGCATACAGGGCAGGGCGACGGCAGGCGTAGGCCGGGTCGAGGAGGAAGTACTCCATGTTCACCGCCACGAATTCCAGCGGGCTGGTGGTTTCGTAGATGTCCGGGCTGCGGGCGACCTGGCCGTTATGTTCCTCGCGGTCGCCGCGACGTCCGACATATTGCTGCCAGCCCGCCAGGTCCAGCAGGCGTGGATCGTCACTCAGGGTGAAGCGTCGCTCGGTCTGGCCGCGGCAGTTGTCAGGCAGGCCGACCTTGCCCAGCGAACTGCTGCGTGAGGTACAGCGAAAAATCGCCGCTCGCTCGCTGGGCGACCACAGGCGGGCGCGGTCGTAGACGTGGGTCAGCTCATGCAGGACAGTGGCAAGCAACTCACGACGCACCGTACCATGTGGCCGGCCCGTCTGGGCCGTGGCTGCCGAGCCGTCCGTCAACGAGGCCAGCAGGTGGCTGTTGAGGTACAGCTGATAGGGACCTGCAGCCTGACCGTAGGCGTTCTGCGGCATGTCAGCGGACCAGTTCACCTCGACGGTGCGGTCCAGTGCTTCGACGAAGCTGGGCGGTAGTGCGTGCAGGGCTTCGTCGAGCAGCGCCTGGCTGGCTTGCTGTTGCGGCGCATCGAGGCCGTCGGTGTGCAGTTCCAGCTTCAGGCTGGCAAAGGCATGCGTACCGACCAGCGACAGCGCGCCAGCAAGCAGCCAGGCGCGAAACCGCCTCACAATGCGAGGATTGCTTCAGCCAGGGTCTGATCGCTTGCACCGCGCGCTTCCGGTACGCGGGTACGCAGCGTGTCGAAAGCAGCATCCAGTTGGGCTCCGTGGATATCACCACCGGTGGCAACGTAACTGGCAGCATCGTCCTTGGCCTGGAGAACGACCTTGGAGTCGCGGATCGATGTGGTGGTGTCGGAAGTGAAATCGATGGTACGGCCGAACGCACGAACGATGATGTTGCTCGTAGCCACAACAGTCTGGGCCTGGGCAAAATCGGCCAGCAATAGCAGGCCAAGGGAAGCAGCAATCAGCGGGGTACGCATGTAGTGACGTCTCCAGTTACGCGAAGAGGGGAAAGTGGCTATTGGACGAGGATTGCCTGCGCCAGTTCAAGGTCGCTGGCATGAAGTTTTGCATCTGCCTGACGCAGGGCATGCAGCGCTGACTCAAGCCGGGCGCCACGCATTTCTCCGCCGCTGGCGATGAATGCAGCAGCATCGTCACGGGCAGCCATGATCAGTTTGTTATCGAACGGTCCTGTCGAGACCTGACTGGTGGCATAGCCGGTCTTGACCAGGCCTTGCGTGGTCGTATCGAACGCTTGAACCTGACTGACGTACATCAGGCTGGCAAAGGGAGCGATATACAGAAGGTGCACTAGACGCATGACTTTCACGAACCGGCAAAACAGGCTCCAAGGCTAGCGCAATGCGCGGGCCAGAGCTACCCCGGCACGTAGCCGGGGCGCAGCGGTCAGATGGCCAGAATGGCCTGAGCCAGTTGGCTATCGCTGGCTTGCAGTTCAGGCAAAACCTGGCGGATGTGCTGCAACGCGCCTTCAAGGCGAGCGCTGCGGATGTCGCCGGAGCTGGCCACGAAGCTGGCGGCATCGTCACGGGCGGCAAGAACGATCTTGTCGTCTTTCAGAGAAGAAGAAACGTTGGAGGTCGCGCGCGTCGCTGCATTGACGGCATCGACCACTGCGTCGGTGGTGACAATGAAGCTGGAGGCGTTTGCACCGGCTGCGGCGGTCAACAGAAAGACAGCGCCAAGGTTACGTAGCAGAGACATGATCGAATTCCGTTTTGGACAAGTGGGCACAGACTGCCTGCGAAGCCGAAGGGCTGAGGTAGAGCGCTAGACTATCCCACCGATGCTGCAGTTGTCATGAAGGTCGACGGCTTCGGCTTACACAGTTTGCAATATTTGGTAACTGTACCTGCCATAATTTTAGATTACTCAATCTGTACTGCTTTCGCACACCCCCTCTGAATCCGCCCCGTGAAATGACAAAACCCGTCTCAGTTGCCTGAGACGGGTCTTGTATGAAGCAATTCGGGTTGCTGGCAGGAGACCTGACGGTCAAGGACCAGCGGGCGCATGTTTAGCGCCAGAACGGCTTGCTCAGCTCTTCGTAACGCTGGGATTCGCTGATACCGGCGTCAGCCAGCAGACGTGCATCCAGACGGGCCAGCTGGTGGCGGCTGGACAAGCGACGCTGCCAGAGCATCAGATTGGCGAACGCGCGCAGAGGCAGAGAAGTTTTTGCGGTGTTAACGGTGCTTTCGCTGAAAAGATCGGAACTGATTGTACGTTCCATGGTGTGACTTCCTTCCGCTTGTGGCGGGATAAGTGAGTTGCTTGACTGGTGCCCATTTTCCTCGTGCGCGTCCAGCTTCCATAGACACAGTTCACCTGTATTGTGAGGGTTCAGTTAACTGTGATTAGGCACTGTTTTGTTCATAAATGGGGCAACTGTACCGGTCTGCACTGTATGAGTGCGTTTTGTGATCGATTGTGGTGATTTTAGTGTTTTAAGGCACTTTTATGACCGGTACAGCAGTACAGTTTTTCGATAAGCCCTTGGGTGCCAGCTGGGGTGAATCAGGAAAGCGCTTGCTCACTTGCAACTGTCCTGTTCAAGCCGGCAGCATGCGTCCGGTCTCTTCCAGGTTGATGTGCCAACTCAGTGCTTCGCGCAGGATGTGCGGGGTATGCCCGCCCACGGCGCAAGCGGCATTGAAATAGGCGTTCAGCGCGCCGCGATAATCCGGATGCACGCAGTTATCGATGATCACTCTGGCGCGTTCGCGAGGCGCCAGACCGCGCAGGTCCGCCAGGCCCTGTTCGGTGACCAGGATGTCGACGTCGTGTTCGGTGTGGTCGACGTGGCTGACCATGGGCACAACGCTGGATATCGCGCCACCTTTGGCGATCGATTTGGTGACGAAGATCGCCAGGTGCGCGTTGCGCGAGAAGTCTCCGGAACCGCCAATGCCGTTCATCATGCGTGTACCGCAGATGTGGGTGGAGTTCACATTGCCGTACAGGTCGAACTCCAGCGCAGTATTGATCCCGATGATGCCAAGGCGACGGATTACCTCGGGGTGGTTGGAGATTTCCTGGGGGCGCAATACCAGCCTGGACTTGTAACGATTGAAGTCGGCAAACACCTCGGCGTGCTTGGCCGCCGACAAGGTCATGGAACTGCCCGAGGCAAAAGTCAGTTTGCCTGCGTCGAACAGGTCAAATGTCGAGTCCTGCAGCACCTCGGAGTACATTGTCAGGTCCGTGAAGGGCGACGCGAGCAGGCCGTGCATCACGGCGTTGGCAATGTTGCCGATCCCGGCCTGCAATGGCATCAGCTTGTCGGTCAGCCGGTCTTCGCGCACTTCTTTCATGAAGAACTCCACCAGATGATTGGCGATGGCCTGCGTGTCCGCGTCAGGTGGTGTGACCGTGGAGGGCGAGTCAGGCTGGTTGCTGATGACAATGCCGACTATTTTTGCCGGGTCGATCTTCACCGCGTGGCTGCCGATGCGCGAATCTGCCTCCAGGACCGGAATCGGCAGGCGTGTCGGTCTGTAGCTGGGTATATAGATGTCGTGCAGGCCTTCCAGCTCCAGTGGCTGGGACAGGTTGATTTCCACGATGACCTGTTTGGCCAGGATGGCGAAGCTGGCCGAGTTGCCCACGGAGGTGCTCAGCACCAGATGGCCCTCTTCGGTGATCGCCACGCATTCGATCACGGCGAGGTCCACAGCCTTGATCTGTCGATTGCGCAGCAGCTCGACGGTGTCGGACAAATGCTGATCGATGAACATCACCGTGCCATTGTTGATCGCCTTGCGCAGCGTGCTGTCGACCTGAAAGGGCATGCGCCGGGACAGTACGCCGGACTCGGTCAGTTGCTTGTCCAGGTCATTGCCCAGACTGGCGCCGGTCATCAGGCTGATTTTCAGCGGCGTCACTTTGGCGCGCTCGGCCAGCGCGTGGGGTACGGCCTTGGCTTCGCCTGCACGGGTGAAGCCACTCATGCCGACGGTCATGCCGTCTTCAATCAAGGCGGCAGCGTCGGCTGCGCTCATAACCTTGCTCATCAGGGAGGGCCGGCGGATACGGTCACGGTACATGGGTCTGTCTCGTAGATAGAAGCGAACGACAAGTCTAGAGCCTTGGTCGAACTTCGTCCTGCTACCAAGGTCGCATTTGACCGCTCTAATTAGCGGGTTCCAGCGCAAAACACTGTTACGCGGAATGTAAAAAGCCCCGGTCGCCAAGCGATCCGGGGCTTCAATGGCACGGGGTCAGGCTAGGCGTTTTCGACGGCCTTCACCATGTCCTCGATCACCTTTTTGGCGTCTCCGAAGACCATCATGGTTTTATCCAGATAGAACAATTCGTTATCCAGGCCTGCGTAACCACTGGCCATCGAGCGTTTGTTGACGATGATGGTCTTGGCCTTGAACGCCTCCAGAATGGGCATCCCGGCGATAGGGGATTTCGGATCGTTCTTGGCGGCCGGGTTGACCACGTCGTTGGCACCGAGCACCAGCACCACATCGGCCTGACCGAATTCGGAGTTGATGTCGTCCATCTCGAACACCTGGTCGTAAGGCACTTCGGCTTCGGCCAGGAGCACGTTCATGTGCCCGGGCATGCGTCCGGCCACCGGGTGAATGGCGTACTTCACGGTGACGCCGTGGTGGACGAGCTTCTCGGTCAGCTCCTTGAGCGCATGCTGCGCACGAGCCACTGCCAGGCCGTAGCCGGGCACGATGATCACGGTGTCGGCGTTGGTCAGCAAAAAGGTCGCGTCCTCTGCCGAGCCGGATTTCACCGGGCGTGCTTCGCGTGCGCCTGCAGGGCCTGCCGAGTCCGTTGCGCCGCCAAAGCCACCGCCGATCACGTTGAAGAACGAGCGGTTCATCGCCTTGCACATGATGTAAGAGAGGATCGCGCCCGAGGAGCCCACCAGTGAGCCCGCGATGATCAGCATCGAGTTGTTCAGCGAAAAGCCGATGCCGGCCGCTGCCCAGCCTGAATAGCTGTTGAGCATCGAGACCACTACCGGCATGTCGGCCCCGCCAATCGGGATGATCAGCAACACACCGATGACGAAGGCCAGCGCCAGCATGATTGCAAAGGCAGTGAGGCTGCCGGTGAACATGAAGGTCAGGCCGAAGAACAGTGTGGCCAGGCCAAGGACCAGATTGAGCGTGTGCTGGCCGGCAAACTGTACTGGTGCGCCTTGAAAGAGGCGAAATTTGTACTTGCCCGAGAGTTTGCCGAAAGCGATGACCGAACCCGAGAAGGTGATCGCCCCGATGGCGGCCCCGAGGAACAGCTCCAGACGGTTGCCGGCCGGAATCGCATCGCCCAGATTGCGAACGATGCCCAGTGATTGAGGCTCGACGACCGCCGCGATAGCGATGAACACTGCCGCCAGGCCGATCATGCTGTGCATGAACGCCACCAGCTCCGGCATTTTGGTCATTTCGACGCGCTTGGCCATGATCGAGCCGGCGGTTCCGCCCACCAGCAGGCCGACCACGATGTAGCCGATGCCTGCGCTGGTCCCTTCAGCGGTAGACAGCGCCGCGAGCTTGAACACCAGACCGATTGTGGTGATGACCGCCAGGCCCATGCCGAGCATGCCGAACAAGTTGCCACGGCGCGAGGTGGTCGGGTGCGACAAGCCTTTGAGTGCCTGGATGAAGCAGATCGATGCGACCAGGTACAGCAGGGTAACCAGATTCATGCTCATGACTTGGGCGCCTCATCCTTTGCCTTGGGGGCCTTTTTCCTGAACATTTCCAGCATCCGCCGAGTGACCAGAAACCCGCCAAACACGTTCACGGCCGCCAGTGCGACCGCCAGCGTGCCCATAGTCTTGCCCAGCGGGGTGACCGTGAGCGCGGCGGCGAGCATGGCGCCGACGATGACGATGGCGGAGATGGCATTGGTGACCGCCATGAGCGGCGTGTGCAGCGCAGGCGTGACATTCCAGACCACGTGGTAGCCGACATAAATCGCCAGTACGAAAATGATCAGGTTGTAGACGCCGGGGGAAATCAGCTCTTCCATTGGTGTGTCCTCAGCCGTTCTTGCGGACAACTTGCCCGTCGCGGCACATCAGGCATGCGGCGACGATGTCGTCTTCGAGGTTGATCGAGAATGTGCCGTCCTTGTCGAACAGCAGCTTCATGAAGTCCAGCAGGTTGCGGGCGTAGAGCGCCGATGCATCGGCGGCGACCAGAGCGGGCAGGTTGGTGTGGCCGACGATCGTCACGCCGTGCTCGACAACCACTTGATCGGCAACGGTCAGCGGGCAGTTGCCGCCCTGTGCAGCGGCCAGGTCGATCACCACCGAGCCGGGCTTCATCTGCGCCACGGTTTCTGCGCCGAGGAGCACCGGGGCTTTGCGGCCGGGAATGAGCGCGGTGGTGATGACGATGTCCGACAGTTTCGCACGCTCATGCACAGCGGCGGCCTGGCGTTGCATCCAGCTGGCCGGCATGGGGCGTGCGTAGCCGCCAACGCCTTCGGCGCATTCACGCTCTTCGTCGGTCTCGTAGGGCACATCGATGAATTTCGCGCCCAGCGACTCGATCTGCTCCTTCACTGCCGGACGCACATCCGAGGCTTCCACCACTGCGCCCAGCCTTTTGGCGGTGGCAATGGCCTGCAGACCGGCAACGCCGGCGCCCAGGATCAGCACCCGGGCGGCTTTGACGGTACCGGCGGCGGTCATCAGCATGGGCATGAAGCGCGGGTAGTGATGCGCGGCGAGCAGTACTGCCTTATAGCCCGCAATGTTGGCTTGCGAAGACAGCACATCAAGGCTTTGCGCCCGGGATGTGCGCGGCGCGGCTTCCAGGGCGAACGCGGTAATGCCACGTGCAGCCATTTTGCCGATCAGTTCGTTGTTGAAGGGGTTGAGCATGCCGACGACGACCGAGCCACTCTTGATCAGGCTCAGCGCCTCATCGTCAGGTGCGACGACCTTGAGAATCAGTTCGGCCGCATAGGTCTCGTTGGTGTCACCGATCACTGCGCCGGCAGCCTCGTAATCGCTGTCCGGAACGCTGGCATGAAGGCCCGCGCCGCTTTGCACCGTAACCCGGTGACCCTGGCTGATCAGCTTTTTGATGGTTTCCGGGGTAGCAGCTACCCGGGTTTCGCCCGCTTGTGTTTCGAGAGGAACGCCAATGTGCACGACAAATCTCCTGCGCGATTTTTTATCGTTCGTATGTAGGCCAGTGCACTACGGCTGGTGCGTCTGGCTTGGCCAATCAGCACCCCCTTTGCAGCAGGGGCGGGGCATTTTGCAGGCGAAGTTTGCGGGCTTCAATACATTCTGTAACGAAACTATAAATGAACTACAAGTCACACTGTGACCTATTGTCGCACTGATCTGGCGAGGACCTTTATCTGTAAGGCTTGTGGCGCTATTCCTCACAAAAGACAGGTGATAGAAAATTTCTAGCGGAAAACCGGGCAAAGCGGCGAATAGGCCTAAAGACCTTATGAATAAAGGGTTATGCCGGTTTTTTTTGTGATCAGCGAGAAGTTGCTTCATGGCGACATAAGGTTATATCTGTAGGTTATTTCAGATATGTACTACCTGATAGCGGGTTCAGGCGTTTCCTGGGGCAACTGATAGGCGCAGGCCTGTCCCACCAGCCAGTCACGAAACGCAGTCAGCGATGCCGATTCCACTTTGCGCTCCGGAATCATCAGGTGATAGGCCTTGCTGCCGGGCAGTGAGCGAGGGTTTGCGATCACCAGACGCTTTTCCTGCAGTTCGCGTTGAATGAGGAAGGGGGGAATCAGAGCAACGCCCATGTCGTGCATGGCCGCCTGCGCCAGCATGGAGAACAGTTCGTAGCGCGGGCCGGTCATATCGCGCGCGACATCCAGATCCTGCGCATTGAACCATTGGCGCCAGGCGTAGGGCCGGGTGGTCTGTTGCAGCAGCGGCAGTTCGGCCAGCTCGCGTGCCGTCAGGCTGTCGCGACCTTCAAGGAAAGAGGGGCTGCAGACCGGCATGGAGTTTTCGCCCATCAGCCGATGCGACTGGGTGCCGGACCAGTCGGCATCGCCAAAATAGATGGCGGCGTCGAAGTCGGTGTCGGCAAACAGGAACGGGCGGGTGCGGTTGGTCAGGTGGACCGTGACGTCGGGGTGCTTGTGCTGGAAGTCCTTCAGGCGCGGCAGCAGCCATTGAGTGCCGAAGGTCGGCACCACGGCGAGTTCGATGGCGTTGGCACCTTGCTGGCCCATGACCGACAGTGTGTCGCGCTCGACCGCGTCCAGTTGCTGGGACACACGACGACTATAGGACAGCCCGGCTTCCGTAAGCTTTACGCCCCTGCGCGAACGCCGGAACAGCTCAACGCCGAGAAACTCTTCCAGTCCGCCGATTTGCCGACACACAGCGCCTTGCGTGAGGGAGAGCTCATTAGCGGCCTTGGTGAAGCTCTCGTGACGGGCGGCTGCCTCGAAGCTGACCAGTGCAGTAGTGCTGGGTATCTTGCGTCTCATGTACTTTCTTCTCACTGAAATTTTTGTTTTAGAGCGCAGTTATGTGTCACGGAGTGAGAAATTAGCACACGTGCTTGATAAAACCTCGTTTGTCGCTGGCATAGGCCAGGACTAGGATCGCTGCAGGATTTCATCTGAACGCGAGGAACTGGCATGAGCGGTAAGGCAAGCTTTAACTGGATTGATCCCTTGTTGCTGGATCAACAGCTCACTGAAGAAGAGCGCATGGTCCGCGACACGGCCGAGCAGTTCGCCCAGAGCAAGCTCGCCCCGCGCGTGCTGGAAGCGTTCCGTCACGAGAAAACCGACCCGGCTATCTTTCGCGAGATGGGCGAGGTGGGGCTGCTGGGCGCGACCATCCCGGAAGAGTTCGGCGGCAGCGGCCTGAATTACGTGTGTTATGGGCTGATCGCGCGTGAAGTCGAGCGCATTGATTCGGGCTACCGTTCGATGATGAGTGTGCAGTCCTCGCTGGTCATGGTACCGATCAACGAGTTCGGTACGCAGGCCCAGAAAGAGAAGTACCTGCCCAAACTGGCTTCGGGCGAGTGGATCGGCTGCTTCGGCCTGACCGAGCCCGATCATGGGTCCGACCCCGGAGCGATGATCACCCGTGCCCGGAGCGTCGAGGGTGGTTACCGCTTGAGCGGCAGCAAGATGTGGATCACCAACAGCCCGATCGCCGATGTGTTTGTGGTGTGGGCCAAGGACGATGCCGGTGATATTCGCGGTTTCGTTCTCGAAAAAGGCTGGGCAGGCCTGAGCGCTCCGGCCATACACGGCAAGGTCGGTTTGCGCGCATCGATCACTGGCGAGATCGTCATGGATAACGTGTTCGTGCCCGAAGAGAACATCTTTCCCGATGTGCGCGGTCTGAAGGGGCCGTTCACCTGCCTCAACTCGGCACGATACGGCATCTCCTGGGGCGCGCTGGGTGCCGCAGAGTTCTGCTGGCACACCGCGCGGCAATACACCCTGGATCGCCAGCAATTCGGGCGTCCTTTGGCGGCCAATCAGCTGATCCAGAAGAAGCTGGCAGACATGCAGACCGA
>NZ_JAFIBO010000001.1:3925000-4425000 GCF_017833055.1 Pseudomonas sp. PvP100 | reverse complement strand
GCGCCTCATGTATCACTGTAGGGGGTAGAGCACTGTTTCGGCTAGGGGGTCATCCCGACTTACCAAACCGATGCAAACTCCGAATACCTACAAGTGCCGAGCATGGGAGACACACGGCGGGTGCTAACGTCCGTCGTGAAAAGGGAAACAACCCAGACCGTCAGCTAAGGTCCCAAAGTCATGGTTAAGTGGGAAACGATGTGGGAAGGCTTAGACAGCTAGGAGGTTGGCTTAGAAGCAGCCACCCTTTAAAGAAAGCGTAATAGCTCACTAGTCGAGTCGGCCTGCGCGGAAGATGTAACGGGGCTCAAACCATGCACCGAAGCTACGGGTATCATCTTTTGATGATGCGGTAGAGGAGCGTTCTGTAAGCCTGTGAAGGTGAGTTGAGAAGCTTGCTGGAGGTATCAGAAGTGCGAATGCTGACATGAGTAACGACAATGGGTGTGAAAAACACCCACGCCGAAAGACCAAGGTTTCCTGCGCAACGTTAATCGACGCAGGGTTAGTCGGTCCCTAAGGCGAGGCTGAAAAGCGTAGTCGATGGAAAACAGGTTAATATTCCTGTACTTCTGGTTATTGCGATGGAGGGACGGAGAAGGCTAGGCCAGCCTGGCGTTGGTTGTCCAGGTTTAAGGTGGTAGGCTGAGATCTTAGGTAAATCCGGGATCTTAAGGCCGAGAGCTGATGACGAGTGTTCTTTTAGAACACGAAGTGGTTGATGCCATGCTTCCAAGAAAAGCTTCTAAGCTTCAGGTAACCAGGAACCGTACCCCAAACCGACACAGGTGGTTGGGTAGAGAATACCAAGGCGCTTGAGAGAACTCGGGTGAAGGAACTAGGCAAAATGGCACCGTAACTTCGGGAGAAGGTGCGCCGGTGGAGGTGAAGCATTTACTGCGTAAGCCCCTGCCGGTCGAAGATACCAGGCCGCTGCGACTGTTTATTAAAAACACAGCACTCTGCAAACACGAAAGTGGACGTATAGGGTGTGACGCCTGCCCGGTGCCGGAAGGTTAATTGATGGGGTTAGCGCAAGCGAAGCTCTTGATCGAAGCCCCGGTAAACGGCGGCCGTAACTATAACGGTCCTAAGGTAGCGAAATTCCTTGTCGGGTAAGTTCCGACCTGCACGAATGGCGTAACGATGGCGGCGCTGTCTCCACCCGAGACTCAGTGAAATTGAAATCGCTGTGAAGATGCAGTGTATCCGCGGCTAGACGGAAAGACCCCGTGAACCTTTACTATAGCTTTGCACTGGACTTTGAATTTGCTTGTGTAGGATAGGTGGGAGGCTTTGAAGCGTGGACGCCAGTCTGCGTGGAGCCAACCTTGAAATACCACCCTGGCAACTTTGAGGTTCTAACTCAGGTCCGTTATCCGGATCGAGGACAGTGTATGGTGGGTAGTTTGACTGGGGCGGTCTCCTCCTAAAGAGTAACGGAGGAGTACGAAGGTGCGCTCAGACCGGTCGGAAATCGGTCGTAGAGTATAAAGGCAAAAGCGCGCTTGACTGCGAGACAGACACGTCGAGCAGGTACGAAAGTAGGTCTTAGTGATCCGGTGGTTCTGTATGGAAGGGCCATCGCTCAACGGATAAAAGGTACTCCGGGGATAACAGGCTGATACCGCCCAAGAGTTCATATCGACGGCGGTGTTTGGCACCTCGATGTCGGCTCATCACATCCTGGGGCTGAAGCCGGTCCCAAGGGTATGGCTGTTCGCCATTTAAAGTGGTACGCGAGCTGGGTTTAGAACGTCGTGAGACAGTTCGGTCCCTATCTGCCGTGGACGTTTGAGATTTGAGAGGGGCTGCTCCTAGTACGAGAGGACCGGAGTGGACGAACCTCTGGTGTTCCGGTTGTCACGCCAGTGGCATTGCCGGGTAGCTATGTTCGGAAAAGATAACCGCTGAAAGCATCTAAGCGGGAAACTTGCCTCAAGATGAGATCTCACTGGAACCTTGAGTTCCCTAAAGGGCCGTCGAAGACTACGACGTTGATAGGTTGGGTGTGTAAGCGCTGTGAGGCGTTGAGCTAACCAATACTAATTGCCCGTGAGGCTTGACCATATAACACCCAAGCAATTTGCGTCGAACGACCAGATTGCGGTGATTGTGAAGATGACACGAACCGAAAGTTTGCGTCACGAACGACACCTGAAACAGCTTGCTATCACATACCCTATTTGCTGAAGCGCGCCGTACGGCACGATTCGGTACCCGAATTTCTTGACGACCATAGAGCATTGGAACCACCTGATCCCATCCCGAACTCAGTAGTGAAACGATGTATCGCCGATGGTAGTGTGGGGTTTCCCCATGTGAGAGTAGGTCATCGTCAAGATTAAATTCCAGAAACCCTCATCGCTTACGCGTTGAGGGTTTTTGTTTAAGTAGAAGTCACCAAAATTCGCTGGAACGTTACCTGCTAACGGATCGGCAACAGAATTTCTTGACGACCATAGAGCATTGGAACCACCTGATCCCATCCCGAACTCAGCAGTGAAACGATGTATCGCCGATGGTAGTGTGGGGTTTCCCCATGTGAGAGTAGGTCATCGTCAAGATTGAATTCCGAAACCCCTCATCGCTTACGCGATGAGGGGTTTTGTCGTTATGGGTCATCAAATAAAGAAGCCCGCTCGGGCATTTGCTCCGAGCGGGCTGCTGTGATGCAGCGTCAATCAGCCAAACAGGCTGCGCACGTTACTCATTGCGCCATCTGCAAACCCCTGAAGAAACGCCTCGAATGCATCCCCCTCAGGCCCTCCCTCAACAGGGTCGGCAACAATCGTCCAGCTGGCGATGCAGGTATCGCCATCACCACTGGCTTCAACGGTCATTGCCGCCCACAGATTGCTGACTGGCAAGCTGGTGTGGATCAGTGACCAGGTCATATAAAGCGCCTGATCGTCCCTGGAGTTCAGTTGTTCGATGGCCACATTGCCATCCTTGAACAGCTTGTTGCGAACCGAGCCCGGACCTTCGCCAGTGACCTCAATGCTCTCCAGCGCCGGTATGAATGCCTGGAAGCCGCCGAAGTTGCCAACGACAGCCCACACGCTGGCCGCGTCACCGGAGACGTCCACGGTGGACACCACTCGGCACGCCACCGGGTTCTTGATAAGGGTGTCGGGTTTCAGATTGCTGTGAAGTGTGTTCATGTCGTTCTCCATTTATCTCAGTGGGTAATGGCTCAGATGAAGTCGATTTCTTTCAGGTAATCGCAGCCCCTGCGCAACAACGCCGGAGTTTTTTGCGGGTACTGTTCGCCCATGCGACGAATGCCGTTCAGGGTGTTGCGGTGCTCGATCATCGAGATGTCGCCGATGTCTTCTTCAAACCCGTCGAGGTAGAACCCCAGCACGCCAAACAGCGCGTTCTGGCTGTCGACGCGCCGGAGTTGCGCCTGCCATTGCTCGACGCTGACCAACTCGAACTGACGCCCTGCCTCGCGGAAGGCGTACACGTAGTCGCTCCAGCTCAAGGGCTCGGGGTTATGCAGATTGAACACCGCGTGTTCTGGCTGATAACGGCTGGCATGGAAGCCGATGAAGCGCGCCAGAAAGTCCACCGGCATCAGGTCGAAGTTGATGGCGAATGCCGGAACCTGACCCAATTGCAGCGAACCCTTGAGCATCAGCATCAAGCGGTTTTTCTGTGGCTGACACACACCGGTAACGCTGTTGAAGGCGATGTTGCCGGGGCGATAGATGTTTACCCAGGCACCTTGGTCCCGGGCACATTGCAGGATGCGCTCAGCCACCCACTTGGAGAGGTTGTAGCCGTTCTTGATGTAGATCGGCGGGGTCGCGGCAGCGGGTTGTTCAAGCACATTGCCGGCGGCATCGATGGCACTGCAGGCTGACAGCGTCGAAACGAAATTGAAGACCTTTTTACGGCGCCCCTCACACAGCTTGAGGCATTCAAAAACCGGGGCCACATTGTCTTTGATCAGGGTTTCATAGTCCTGAACATGGTTCACATTGGCAGCGTTGTGCACCAATGCACCAAACTCGAGATCCAGTCGTTCATACACGGCTTCACTGAGCCCCAACCGAGGCTTGGTCAGGTCTGCGGGATAGACCTTCACGCGACTCAGGTCAAGGTGATCCAGGCGGTTTTGCCGCAGGGCATGTTCGAAGCGCTGCTGCGCGCTTTGTCCAGAAGTCTCGCGCACCAGGCAGGTGATCTCGGTTGCCCCCCAGTCGAGCAGCGCTTCGACGATATGCACACCCAGGAAGCCGTTGGCACCCGTGACAATCACCTTATGAACATCACCCATTCTGCTGACAGGCAATGTAGCCAGCTGAAAGTCCGGGTTCGCATCCCGCAGGGCCTGAGCACTGAGGACTCCGGTAGAAGTGCCGTCACTGTCGATCAGGCTGGCGAGTGTCAGCACGGTAGGTGCTTCGATAAAACGATTGATGGGAATACTGCGCCCGAAGCGTTCACGAACGCCCAGCAACAGGCGCGACAGCAGGATCGAGTGGCCTCCGAGATTGAAAAAGCTTTCATCAGTCGAGATGTCGTCTGGCGGCAGTTCCAACAGCTCGCCCCATAGCTCCAGCAGCGCCCGTTCCTGCTCAGTCTCGGGTTGGCGACGAGTGTGCTGCCCGATAAAGCTCAGTGGTATTTCCAGAAGCGCTTTGCGATCGACCTTGCCGTTGCTGGCGAACGGCATGCCGGGCAACATCGTGTAGACGGCGGGATGCATGTAATCAGGCAACAGGCGTTGTACATGCGCCTTTAACGCCTGTTCGTCATGCTCAAGATACGGTTGAGCGAGAAACGCCAGAATTCGCCGCTGCCTGTCGATCACCACGGCGACCTGTCGATACAGCCCGCTGTCGCGCAGGCAATGCTCGATCTCTTCCGGCTCGACCCGAAAACCGCGAATCTTCACCTGATTATCACGGCGTCCGCTGAGGACGATGCCGTCAGCCGTCCACTTGGCCATGTCGCCGGTACGGTAGGCACGCATCAGTTGCCCATCCGGTTTCGTCAGCCACACATAACGCTCGGCGGTAAGCTCGGGGTTGTTTACATAGCCCAGGCACACACCGGGTCCGACGATGTACAGCTCCCCTTGAGTCTGCTCGGCCACGGGCTGCAGTTGCTCGTCCAGAATCCACGCCTGGCTGTTAGCGATCGGTCGGCCCAGATGCCGGTTGCTGCTGGACGAAGCGAACTCGCAGGCGGTAACCAACACTGTGGCTTCGGTGGGGCCGTACAGGTTGTGGAAATGACATTGGCCGGTGAGTTGCGCAATCACATGCGGCTCACAGACGTCGCCTCCGGTCATGACATGCTCAAGCCCCAGCGGCTGATCCAGCGGCAGGATGCTCAACAGCGCCGGAGGCAGGAATGCATGGGTGATGCCTTGTTGCAGCACGCGGACCAACTGCAACGGATCACGCCGCTGGTCTTCATCGGGCACCACCAGTTCGGCGCCACTGAGCCAGGTGGGAAAAATGTCGATGATCGACGAGTCGAAACTCAGCGTAGAGAATTGCAGCACCCGGCTGTGTTCGTTCAGGCTCACATGCTCGGCATACCAGGCGGTGAAGTGGCTGAGATTACGCTGGCTGAGCAATACGCCTTTCGGCTGCCCGGTGGTGCCCGACGTGTACAGCGCCATGCAGGGCGCATCCTGATCGGCAGCGGCGCATGTATGCGCTGAAGCTACGTCCTCGACAGGCACCGCCGCGATATCCAGCGCCGGAAACTCCGCAGCCGCCAGCGGGTGCGTGCCATCGTGCAGCAACAGCATCGCCCCCGAGTTTTCCAGAATGTACTGCTGACGCTGCACAGGCTGGCCGGGATCAAGCGGCAGGTACACCGCACCGCAACCCAGAATCGCGAGGATGCCGGCATACAGCTCGGCTGACTTGCGCAGGCAGATACCAATCACCGGAGGTGCGTCGGCTTTCGCGTGCGCCAGCAATGGCCGCAGCAAGCGCTGGATAGCCAGGCTGTGCGCGTGCAGTTGCCGATAGCTGAGCGTCTGGTTGCGAATGGTCAATGCAGGGCGTTCGGCAAACGTCAGCAGCGCCTGCTCCAGCCGCTCGGTGATGGGTGTTTCGGCCAGTTTCAGCAGGTGCGGTTGATCCGTCTGATTCAGGCGATGCTCGAACAGCAATTGATCAATCGCCTGCAAGCCATGCTGTCGATCACTCTGGGCCGATGTGACGCTTGTCAGACCGTTGAAATAGTCGTCTTCTCTGGATAACCGGCTGATCTGCAATGTCGCCAGATCCACCATGGCTGCGACAGTGGCATCCCGCAGTACGCGCCCGTTGCCTGATTCCTCGACCGGCAGCCACTCACGAACGATCAAGCGTCGAGCCTGGGCAGCGCCATGCCAGCACAGCAGCTCCAGCCGAGGTAACCCGTACTCCAGCGCATTGCCGAAACCGACCCGAAGGCGCAGATGCGTGCAGTGGCCGAACGCACTCAGGTGTTCCTGGGACAGGTACAGGCTGCCGTCTTCGATCAGCACGCCGCCATCAGGCATCGTCACCGCGTCCAGCGCCTGCTGATCAGACAGATGCCGCACGCCATGCCCGTGGTCCAGCAGCTCGGCATTCAGTTCACTCAAGGTCAGGCTGTGACCGATGAGCACAATCTCCAGGCGCTTCATTGCAGCGTCCCCTGCGCAGGCAGATAGTCCGCCAGCGCACGCTGTACACAAGGATCGTCCAGCATCGAGCTGTTCTTGAAGAAACGCACGATGTTGGCCACCAGTGGGTGATGGCGGTTGACTGGAAAACTCACTGCCCTGGTCTCTTCCCTGAGCGCGTGCTTGATGGTGTCCGGCACCTGCAGATGGTCGATCAGGGTGAAGTCGAAGCCATTCTGAATATCGTTGGTCAGGTATTGAGCGATGAAAACCGGCATGATGCGGGCGATGGATTCCCGGTCCTGTTGGGGAGCGGTGTGCCAGTAGATGCGTACCAGCCGCGCCCAGAAGCCCGAGTGACGCCCCTCGTCCAGCAAGTGGTCGGCCATCAGCCCCTTGACCGATTGCTTGACCGATTCGTCCTTGGCGAACGCCGCCACGTCATTGGTCACGGTGTTCTCCGCGATGGCGACACAGATCAGCTCCACTGCGCTGCGTAGATGCTCGGGGGCCAGAGCCAGTGCGGCGGGAATGGCCCGGCTGAGTTCAATCTCGTCCGGCAACTGGATAGGTTCTATGCCCGTCAGGGCGATGGTCTGTTGCATGAAGTCCATCGCGACCAGTGCGTGATAGTCCTCATCGACCACCACCGTCATCGCGTCATAGCGACAGGCAAACGGGAAGCGAATCGTGAAGTGGTCCTTGGCGATACTGCGCGCGGTCCTGTCAACGATCTCGGTCTCGAAGATCACCACATCATTGATGAACTTGTAGAGGCTCTGCACCAGCGCGTAATCGCGCAAATGCGCACACTCGCGGGTGAACGTGTCGCTGAGCACCAGCGGTTGGCGGCTGAGGGGGTAGATCAGTTTGTCATCGTTCTCGACCATCCTGCGTGGGCGAGTCCGAATGGTGGCGCGACCTTCCCACGCATCGATGAACGACATGTAGTCTTCTGCTTTCATGATGGCTTCCTTGTAAAGGCTTCAGGGTGTTGCGGGCGGGTCTTACGCGCTGGCCTGCACGAGCGGCGTTCGCATGCTCAGGCGCAGCGTGTCCCATAGCTGGACCCTGCTTTCCACAGCGGCGATGGCTGTCTGATAAACCTCTCGCTCGCGCTGCGCGTCGTCGGCAACCAGACGAGCCAGCAACTGCTCTGCTGCCGGACCGTGGTCCTCGGCGTCCACTTCGATGTGGCGTTCCAGGTAGTAGCGGAAGGTGGGTGCCTGGTGGGCGGTGATGCCCCAGTCATCGAGTATGGTCTGGAACATCTGCGGGATGACGCTCTCGCGTCCATGCAGAAAGGCCGCAGCAACGCTGTGTGCCGGCGCATGCAGGGCGATATCGAGCGTGTGTGTCACGAATGCCGTCGCCGCTTGCCCCGCGTCGACGTGTTGCAGTGCGGTTGTGTAACGCATGCCCTGTCTCTGCAGTTCGATGAAGCGCTCGATCTGTACCGTGCTCGCGCCAATCTCGCGCATCGCATCCAGGTACAGTTCGAAATGGCTGTAATGACCCGCGCCCAGTCGGTCATCGGACTCCTCACCCAGTACGATCTCGTTGATCAGGCGGGCAGCGGAAGCGTCTGTCGGCGGCAGCCACGGCAATTGGGTGCAGGTCAGCTCCTGTTGCAGGCGCTTGGTCAGCGACATGAAATCCCAGACGGCGAATACATGGGTCTCCATAAAGCGCCGGAGTACATCCAATGTCGTGATTTCTGCAAAGATCGGATGACGACCAAGTTCAACTTTCTTATGTGCGAGTCGTGTTTTTTCACAAGGCATAGTGACGGTCCTATTGAAAGAGGGCGGTAAGTAGCGCTGCAGTTTTCTACGATATAAACGTGTCGACAGTGCCGCGATAAAACGCAATGAAATGCCGGGTTAGAGGCGAACTCAGGCCTGAGTGTGAGGGGCCTGTTCGCCGCAAACACGCATCGGTTATTTCAATTCGAGACACCCTGTCGCGTTGGCTTTCCGAGCGCTGGCCCTTGTATATCGAGAGGTCTAGCCCGGTAAGCCGCGACATCACTGACGACGAAGAAAACTTAAAACAAACTTATCAAGGGCTGCAATCATTTTTTTAATAATATTTAATGAGCCGTTTTTTAAGCATGTAAGTTGCCATATAAAACGTGGTGAATACGTTTTACAGGCGCGCAGACAACCCTCCCGACTGATTAAGCCAGAATTATTAATAATGAGCGAATGCCTCGCCCAGCGTTGCCGATGTGCTGAATAATCAGGGTTCTGGTTTTTTTAATGGGCGAAGTTGGAAATGACTTCCAATGTCTGTGTGCCCCGTTCAACAACTCCTTATCCATTGAGTTCAGATGAACAGAGAACCGCTCCGATCCTGCGCGAGCCGTTCAGCCGTAGCCAGGGAACATCCTCCGGTTGGTTTCCTCAGCGCCACGGTCGAGTTTGCCTTATTCCGACGTTGGGCCATCCGGCAGATCAGGAAAATAGCGATAAAAACGCCATGCCGAGGTTGAGCCTGGCAATGTATCGAGGAGGTGTGAAGAGGAGGGCGGGAGGTGCAAGCGGCCAATCCGCAGACGTTGAGTCATCGCCTGCTGGATAGACCGTCTTGATGATTCAGGCGGGGTTTTTCTTCGCTGTGCGGGTCGGCTTGGCCTTGGTGGCCTTTTTGCTGGTCAGGTATTGAGTGACGGCTTGAACACCACGGTTGAGGTGATGCTGCAGTGCTTCGACACAGGGTTCGATCGCCTTCTGCTCGGCGAGCCGCAACAGCTGCCAATGGTCATCCTGAGAGAGCTTCCCCAGGCCCATGTCAGAAAGATTGAAACGCAGGAAGCGTTCTTCTTCGTTCAGGCCTTCTTCAACCAGACGCATGAGACGCTTGTTGTGGGTCTTGGCATACAGCGAGAGGTGGAACATCCGATTGAGTCTGCCGATCTGGCCGAAATCCGTCTCGACCTCAAGCTGCTCGATATAGCCCTTCGCCGTCGCCAGATCATCGGCGTCCAGCAATGGTATAGAAAGGCGCAACGCCTCGGACTCCAGGAGAATGCGCAAGGCATAGGCATCCACCGCGTCTTCGGTGATCAACGGTGCGACCACCGCGCCCTTGTGCGTCTCGACACGCAGCAGCGACTGCGCCTCGAGCTGGCGCAGTGCTTCGCGCACAGGCATGCGGCTGACGCCAAACAGCGTTGCCAGTTCCTGTTGGCGCAATGCCGTGCCGCTTGGCAGGCTGCCATCGATAATGGCGTTTCGCAGCTTTTCTTCAATCACGGTTCTGGCAAGGTGCGCCGGAGGCTGCTCATTGCCCAGTACGGAGCCCAGAAAGGCTTCTCTATCTGATTTGCGCATTGACCTACTTCTTCATCAACCCTGGCTGGACAACGTCCAATTAATCGCTTTGTTGCCGACAGACTAGCCAAGACTTGGCAGTCCGTCGCGAAAATACAAACATCATTATGTTTAGCGGCGAGCGCAGGACCGCGCTGCAGCCCGGCGAGCTCGACAAAATACGCGTCTATCTTAGCGCTCATCGACCTTACGTACCGAGTTCGCATTCATAGGTAACAGGAGTTTCACGTATTGTTTTTATGACATTGCGCTCTGAAACGACCGTTCCAGAGCGCAACAGTGACATGCTCGCGGCATAAGGCCGCAGGCGTGATCGTCTCAGCGCGTCAGGCGGCCGGAGACGAAGTGCTGAACGTCATTGAAGCCTGGCGTCGATGCATGGCCGGGTGTCACCAGCGAATCGATGAACGCTTCGTCTTCAGCGGTGATCTCCACCGTGAGTGCCTTGGTATAACCGTCCCACTGCTGCTCGGTCCTTGGTCCGACGATGGCTGAGGTCACGGCCTGATTGTTGAGCACCCAGGCAATGGCGAACTCGACAATGCCAACGCCTTTGTCCTGCACATACGCCTGAATTCGCTGCGCGATACGCAACGACTCCGTGCGCCATTCGGTTTCCAGCAGCCGCTTGTCCTGACGTCCGGCACGGCTCTCGCTGTCGGGAGCGATGTCCGGGGCGTACTTACCGCTGAGCACACCGCGGGCGAGCGGGCTGTAGGGCACGACGCCCAGGCCATGGTGTGTGGCAGCGGTGATCTGCTCGACCTCAGCCTGGCGGTTGACGATGTTGTACAGCGGCTGGCTGATGACTGGCTTGTCGACGCCCAGGCGTTGCGCGACGTTGACGATTTCGGCAATTCGCCAGCCGCGGAAGTTCGACACGCCCCAGTAGCGGATCTTGCCCTGCCGGATCAGATCGCCAATCGCCGACACCGTCACTTCCAGCGGCGTGTCGTGATCTTCCTAGTGCAGGTAATAGATATCCACATAGTCGGTATCCAGTCGCCGCAGGCTGTTCTCGATGGCATTGAACATGTGCTTGCGATTCAGGCCGGCCCGGTTGGGCACGCCGTCGGCCGGGCCGATGGCGACCTTGGTGGCCAGCACCCAGTCACTGCGCTGTGCCGCGATGGCCCGACCGACGATTTCCTCCGAGCGCCCGGCGTTGTAGACATCCGCCGTGTCGATGAAATTGATGCCCTGATCCCTGGCCTTGTCGATGATACGCAGCGACTCTTCGGCGCCGGTCTGCTCACCGAACATCATCGAGCCGAGTGTCAGTGCGGAAACCTTGAGGCCGGACTGGCCAAGGGTTCGATAATTCATGCTCAGCATCTCCTTGTTATTCAGGCGAGCTCAGGCAACCCCCACGCCGTGAGCGGGAAGTCGGCCAGCGAGCCCAGCAGCAGGTCCGCATGCTCGTACTGCTCGACCGGCATGTGCGAGTCCGGCACGGCCACGGCGTACATCCCGGCAGCCTTGGCAGCGGTCACACCGAACGGCGAGTCTTCGAAGACCAGGCAGTCGGCGGGCGAGACGCCAAGACGGCGGGCGGCGACCAGAAAGATGTCCGGGGCCGGCTTGGCAGCACCGACTTCCGGGTCGTCGGCGGTGACGACGGTGTCGAACAGTTCGAACCATGCGCGGTGCAGGGTGGTCTTGGCCTTGAAGTAATGCACCGACGAGCTGGTGCCCACGGCGATCGGAATATTATGCGCAGCCAGATGGCGGACCAGCGCTTCGGCACCGGGCATGGCTGCGGCGCGCGGGAAACGCTCTTCAAGCATGGGCTCCCTGACTTCGAGAAACTCGTCGATCGACATTGGCAGCTCCAGCGCCTTGATCACGTAGTCCGAGAAGTCCCGGGCACCACGGCCAATGGTGTGCTGCTTGACCGACCAATCGAAGGTGCGACCGTGGCGACTGGCAATCAAGTGGGTGACTTCGGTGTAAACGCCCTCGGTGTCCAGCAACAGGCCATCCATGTCGAAAATGACGGCCTTGATCGGACCTCGTTGTTTTTGCTGCTCGCTCATGTGATCACGTCCTGTTCGCAAATTCGTTTCAGCCTAACGTTTCCGGGAAGGCTGTGGCTAGGGTCTGTTTCAAAACCTTTCCACAGGATTGGCGTGCGCAACAAAAGGCACAAGGCCATGTCCAACGCGCCTACGGAACGGCGACGCGCCCACAGAAATGGCCATGAAGGCTGGGCTCACGGGATCCGCCGATGATAGTCTCTCGCGGCTTTCAATCGGCGCTGCCGGTCCCGGTACGACTTTCCCATCATCAGAACGGATATCTTTACGTCACTATGAATAAATCAGCAGGTATAGCGATTGGCGTCATCGTCGTAGCGGGCGCACTGGCTACGGCCGGTGCCTGGTACACCGGCAATCAACTGGAAGGCGCGCTGAACGACTCGATCAGCAAGACCAATCAGGAACTGGCCAAGTCGTTCAAAGGCACGGACACCAGCGTCAAGCTGGAAATGCTCTCGCTCGACAAGCACTTCTTCAGCAGCACGGCGCACTACCGCGTCGACATCCAGAACCTGTCCGATAGCACCCAGGGCGGCCAGTTTCTGTTCGTCGACCATATCGAGCACGGCCCCATTCCGCTGTCGCATCTGAAGACCCTGAACCTGCTGCCGGTCATGGCCCTGAGCAATTTCCAGATGGAAAAAAGCCCCAGCGCCGAGAAATGGTTCGCCATGAGCAAGGATGTGCCACCGCTCACGGGCCAGGCCAGCATCGGCTATGACCGCGCCACCAAAGGCACGCTGCAGATGGCCCCGCTGGAAATGACCGACGTCGACGGCACGTTCCGTTTTTCAGGTCTGGACCTGAATGCCGAGTCCTCGGCCAATGCGGAAAAATTCACCCTTGCGGGCAACATGGACAATCTGCAACTCAATGTCGCGTCGCCTGACGGCCCGGTCAGTATCGAAATCAAAGGCATGACCTTCGACACGGGTGGTACCAAAGGCAAGTCCGGTTTCTATCTGGGCCACACCAACATGAAAATCCAGAACGCGGGTTTCCAGGTGGTGGGCAAGCCACAGGTACAGATCCGCGATTTCACCAATACCAACCTGGTGCAGGAAGATGCCGGTAACCTGGCAGCCCAGATCAACTACGATGCCGGCATGATTGCCTACGCGGGCAAGGACGTCGGTTCTGCGCACATGGGCTTCAAGATCGCCAATTTCGATGTGCTGGCGACTCAGGCGCTGTATCAGTTGTATCAGGATAAAATCCTGCCTCAGCAGCAGGAGGCCGCGCAGGAGAAACGTCCGTTCCGCCTGGAGCTGAGCCCGGCTGATCAGGAGCTGATGAACACCCAGATGAAAACGCTGCTGGCAGCCAAACCGCACATCGAGCTGGAAAAACTCTCGCTCAAGACCAGCAACGGTGAAAGCCACATGCGTATCGCCGTGGACCTGGCCGATCCAGGCCCGCTCGATCAGCCTTCCGATGCGCTGCTCATGAAGAGCCTGGGCGAAGTCAACGCCAAGGTCGTCCTGTCCAAACCGATGATTCGCGATCTCGCGACCCAGCAAGCCATGCGTGAAGGCCAGACCGACCTCAAGGTCATCGCCGATCAGGCCAAGGCCGCTGGCGACATGGCCAGTGCCATGGCCGAGATGATGCAACTGGCCAAGGTCGACGGCGACAACATCGTCTCCGACCTGCATTACGCCAACCAGATGGTCGACTTCAATGGCCAGAAAATGACCGTGCAGCAGTTCATGAGCAACGTCATGGGCAAGGTCGGCGTGCTGGGTAACCAGTAAGCCGCCTGTAACACGGTCTGCTGTCAGGACGGGCCATTTGCCGTCCTGACAGCAGGCGCTGCTACTGAGTCAGGCCGCGCAGGGTGTCCGCCAGTTGCCGGGTACGCTGCGAGGTGCCCGCCGTCATGTCGCTGGAGCCTTCCAGTTCCGACAGCAGCCCCGTCAGCGTTCCGACCTCAAGGGACTGTTCCTCGATGTGCTGCGCCACCTTGCGAATTTCCTCGGCCAGACGCTCGATATCGGTGCCGATGTCGTTGGCGTTCTGCGACGTCTTCTGCGCAAGCTGGCGTACCTCATCGGCCACCACTGCAAAGCCACGTCCCATTTCGCCCGCCCGTGCAGCCTCGATGGCGGCGTTGAGCGCCAGCAGGTTGGTCTGCCCGGCGATCTGCTGGATCATCTGCACCACCGACTGAATGCGCAGGCTGGATTTGGCCAGCTCCCGCGAGCCCAGCACCACCTCGTCCGCCTGACTGACCAGGCTTTTGACGGTATTGCCCGCTTTGTCGATAACCGTTTCCTGCTGGGTGATGGTTTGCGACAGCTCGTCCATCGAAACATGCAGCTCGCCAGAGTAGTGGCGCAACTGAGCGGCGATTTCTTCCTGATCATGATGGGCCTTGACCAGCACATCGCCCAGGTCGCTCAGGCCACCGAACACCGGGCGGATCTGCTCGTCCAGACCGCTCGGGTCAATGGTTTGCACGAAGTTGCGCTGCTTAAACTGATCGATCTGCTTGACCACCACATGGCTCAGACCGGCCAGCTTCTTGATCTGCCGACGCAGAAAGAAGGCCTTGAACTCGCCGTAATAGGCGATGAAGTTATCGATGTAGTCGTCGCGGAACGGCTGCCCTTCGGGCACTTTGAAGAAGAACACGGCGGTGAGCGTCTGGTTGAGGTTCAACCCCAGAATCTCGCCAAAGGTCGAGAAGCCCACCACCGGCGTTGCACCGAACACGTCATTCATCCGGCCCAGTTCACTGCCGTTGTTCAGGCGCCGCAGGATGCAGTCGCTCAACAGGCCGAGCAGCGGCTTTCCGGACTTGCCCTGCAGAAAGCGCGCGAAGTCCTTGCGCGTGGTGTCGATCATGGATGTTCGTTTGACCATCACCAGCTCTTCGCCGGGCGCCACGTCGCAGAACAGGTGAACCCGCTCGCTTTCATAATCAATGCGCGCAATCGAACGCACAAACAGCTCCTCGCCTACCCGGATGGCGAACGAATACTGCGCCAGCTTGCCCTCCAGCTCATGCCGCTCGCACTTGAGCGCGTCACACAGCGCCGCAACCATCGTGGTGATCTCGCCTCTGGCATTGACCACCTGGCTGATGTAACGCTCCTCCAGGGAGGCCGTCAGCACGCTCAGGCTCAATGTCGTCGGCTCGAAGTTCTGGCTCTTGAAGACGCCGAAGCGCACGTTTTTCGCGCTCTTGAGAAACACCACCTGGGCATGATTTTCGTAGCTGCGTTTGCCGTCGTGAATCAAGGTCTTCTTGAAGTCGCCTTTGCCACCCGCAGAACCGCCGACGAACAGGCACGGAAAGCGCCCGGACTCATACAGCGCTTCCATGAAGAACGACTCCGACGCCGACAGCCCGTCGAACGTGACGTAGGCCAGCGTATCGCGGTGGTCGATGGGGGTGTTGATCTGCGTGCGCTTGATCGAATCGGTCAGGCGCGCAATGCGCTCACGCATCGACAGTCGCTTGCCCGCGCCGCGAATGTCTTCGCTGTGCAGCGGAATGTGCACCACCTCCGCACTCTTGATGACGCTTGAGTCGAACAGCGCGAGGACGATCCGGTCCCACTGGTTATCCGCCGCGCAGTACAGCGAATCATTGCCCGAGCACAGTTCGCCTGACGTTGTGCACAGGCTGATCTTCGCGTTGGGAAAGCGCGCAGCGACAGACTTGGCCACCTGATCGAAGTCGACGTGCGGCGAAACGAAACCGGTCAGATAGACCGGATCGAAGCTCAGCGCAGACAGCTTGGCGTTCAATTCTCGGGCGGACGTAATGACACTGATGGCGCCTTCGGTCCGCGATGTGCCGGCCCGAAAACGAGATAAAAGGCTCATGGTTAAACCCGTAAAGATAAAAAAGCAGAGGCCACGCGGAATATGGACCGATCCTTATTGATCGGCTGCCAACAGGTTCGGGTGAGCTTGAAGGGCGATGAATTTTGCCTATGCGTGCCGCTCAGGACAGGTGCAGCATCAACGCTCTGATGAGGGCAAGCGTCTGGCGATGCACTGAATCATAGTGATCATTGTGGCAATAGGGCCGTACTGACAAGGTGATGGAGTCGGCTGTCGCAGAGGACAGGTGCACATCGACCGCAGGGCTGCTCAGTACGTTGGGGAGGCGGGCTATCTGATCCTTGAGACGCGGGATGATCTTCTGCTCGTCGGCGCTGCCGGGCAATATCGCGGTCAGTTCGACACTGCGAAAGGCATTGCTGGAAAAATTGACGATCGTGTCAGAGAAGATCTTGTTGTTGCCCACCAGATTCAGCACGTTTTCCGGAGTGTTGATCGACGTAACGAACAAACCGATTTCGACCACAGTTCCGGTCACGCCCGCCGCCGATATCAGATCGCCGACCTTGAAGGGCCGCAGCACGATGATGAAACCACCCGCGGCCAGATTGGCCAGCAAACCCGACCAGGCCATGCCGATCGCCAGCGCCACGGCCGCCAGCAGTGCTGCGAAGCTGGTGGTCTCGATGCCGCAATAGCTCAGAATGGCGATCACCAGAATGATATTCAGCGTCACCGTGATGAACGAGCCGACATAGCGCAGGACCGTCGGATCAAACCGCTGCCGCGTCAGCGAGCGCTGCGCCATCCTGACCAGCACACCGATCAGCCAGCGGCCGACAATCCACAGCAACGCTGCGATCACCAACCTCAAAACAACAGTCGCTCCGTATTGCAGAACGATAGTGAACAGCGAGTTGATTCCGTCAGTGCCAATATTGATGACATTCAGCGCATCCATCACCGCTACTCCCGACTGCAGGGCTCGCCCGGCAGATGGCCTGACGAGCGGAGCCGTACATTGAAGGGCAAAGCGGGTTGGTGGCTACTGGTAGTTATGACTGGAGGCAAAGGGCCTTTACGGTGTCACGCGCAGCAGCGGCCAGCATCCACAGTGAATCGAGCGGGAGGCAAGGGCGGCGGTATTAAGCCTGATGAGTTATCGCTAAACTCGCCACCTCACAAGGACGACTCAAGGACCTGGTATGCCGCTCTCTTCTGACACCCTGCGCCGTACGCTGGTGACCTGGCTGTATGCCGTCGCAGTTGCGCATGTGCTGGGCAGTCTGGTGTTCACCTGGGCAGGCTTTTCCGGCTTGCTCGATGGCTATCTGACTAGCCTCGAGCAGGCGTTCTGGACCGAGGCGGTTCCCGCCGCTGCCCGCGCGCAACAGGTCTGGTGGATGGCGCTGTTTGGCGCAACCTTGCAAACGTACTCCGTGTACATGCTGGCGCTGGTGCACTTGGGCAATCGCCTGAAAAGCGCCATGCCCTGGGGTTGGCTGATTGCGGGCCTGCTGCTGTGGGCGCCTCAGGACATCCTGATTTCCGTACGTGGGGGCGTCTGGTCGCATGTGTGGCTCGATCTGGCAGCGCTGCTGGCCTTGTTGCCGCCGCTGATCTGGCTGTATCGCTATGATCGTCGCACTTCG
This sequence comes from Pseudomonas sp. PvP100, assembly GCF_017833055.1. Lineage (NCBI taxonomy): Bacteria > Pseudomonadati > Pseudomonadota > Gammaproteobacteria > Pseudomonadales > Pseudomonadaceae > Pseudomonas > Pseudomonas sp. PvP100. The sequence goes on along the minus strand of NZ_JAFIBO010000001.1, from coordinate 4,407,557 downwards.
GCTGTCCACTCGTCGAAGGAGCCTCGTCATGTCTGACCTGCCGCTGCTGTATCTGCTGGCGGGCAACGGCAGCAGTGCCGAATGGTGGGACGACGCGCTGCCGCATTTTCAGCAGCATCAGGTCGTGCCGCTGGAGCTGCCAGGCTTCGGCAACAATCCTCAGCCACCCTGCGAAGACCTCGCCGCCTACGCCGATGCGCTGTTGGCGGCGACCGTGAAGGGCAGCGCCATCGTCGCTGTGGGGGTCAATGCCTTGCTGGTCATGCATGCTTTGCAGCGCCAGCCCGGACACTTCTGCAGAAGCGTGCTGCTGGCCCCGGTGGGGGCTTTTCTGTGGCAGCGGCGCTTGCCTGCGCTGATGTCGCCGCTGCCCATTCGCAAGACCATTCACTGGCTGCTGGCCAACAAGCCCACACTGTTTGCGCACAAGTTTTCCAGGCAGAGCTGGCCTGCCGCGCACTACCAGCGCATGGGTTCCGGTTACGCTCGCTGCCGTGCTTTCGTGCCGTATTGGGACCTGTTGCGGGCCGACACCGCGCTGCCGCTGCTGGAGTGGGTGCAGGATCCGATAGAGCTGGTCTGGGGCGATCAGGACAAGGTCCTGGGCATCGAGCAGGCAGCCGCGTGGTCGGCCATTCTGGCGCGTGCCGACCTGACCATCAGCCTCAAACCGGGCTGGGGTCACTACCCGTGGATCGACGCACCGGCAGAGTTTGCGCAGTGGCTGGAGTCGGGCGAGCGTGGGTTCGTTGCGCACACCAAAGGCGGCCGTCTGCGTCTGGCGGCCATTGCCGGGCAACCGGTGCCCGAGGCACTGTCTCTGGAACAGGGCGGTGACTCGGCCTTGCCCGCGTTTCTGGCCCGTCAGCCTGACGCTATCTGGGCCGTGCGCTCGTCCAGCTTCGGTGAGGATCAGGCCGATGCGGCCAATGCCGGTCTGAGCAGCACTTTTCTTCGCGAGCCCAGCCAAAACGTACCCGCGCGTGTCGCAGAGCTACACAGCGCTGGCGTCGAAGAGGTGGTGGTACAGCGCTTCATCACGCCGGTGCTTTCCGGCATCGCTTTCGTGCGTCACCTGTCGGTCGAGCTGGAGTGGGTGGAAGGGCACCTGGAGTCGCTGGCCGACGGTCAGGCAAGCCCTGAGCGAGCGATCGTTTCCCGCCTCGGCGCGGCCTGGAGCAGCGGCGACTTCACGCCATCCCACGGTTTGACTGAGGAGGCGCTCTGGGACTTCCTGCAGGGCGTTCTGCGCGTATTCCACTACGTGCCGGGCGACGTCGAGTGGGCCTGGGATGGCCGCCAGCTGTGGCTGCTGCAGTACCGCCCGATCAGTGACTACGGCTGGCGCCGTCACCTGACCGCCGCCAATATTGCGGAGATCCTGCCGCCACAGCCCAGCAGACTGGTCGAGTACGCACAGCGGCGTGCCGCAGGCAGCATCCCGGCGATCATGGCGCGTTGGGATTCACGCGTGTTGCAGGACAACGAGCCATTTTCCGCACTGTTTGGCGCAGCTTCCTACATCAACAACGACCTGTTTCTCGCACGTCTGGCTGACTGGGGCATCGCCTCCAGCAGCTACGCCGATGAGGTCGGCGGCGCGACCCCGCATCTGCCGTGGCGCCCGCTGCGTCTGCTGCGCTCGTTACCCGTGTTTCTGCGGATGCAGCGTGTCGCGCGCGGCCACTTGTTGACCCTTGAAAAGCAACTGCACCGCTTCGACCGAGAGCTGCATGCCCTTACGGCCCAAGGTGCTGACGGCCAGCAATTGGCTGACTGGTTCACCCGTTTCTACGTATTCGTCGTGCAAGGCAACCTGTGCATCGCCACCTCGCTGGCCAGCAGCGGCGGAGACCTGCTGGGACGTCCGCCGACCGCTTACGACGATCTGGAGCACTGCCCGCACCGGCTGCCTTGGGAAACCGATCCCGCGACCCCGCGCCCTGCCGCCACTGACCTGCCTTTACAGGCCTTCCCGACCTGGCCGTGTTTCATTCGCATCGCCCACCGCGCAGGCCTGCCGGGCATGCGCGGCTACTACCTGCAAGTGCGCGAGTGGTATCGCGACAACCTGATGCGCCTGTTCTTCCGCCTGCATCACGCCATGCCCGGCGCCGACCGGGAACACTGGTTTGCGCCCCATCCAGACATTCGCAGCCGTGCCGGCAGCTTCTGGCAGGACGGCCGCGAAGGCACCGAGCAGGCCACCGGCTTCATGATTTATCCTGGCCAGGTCCAGGGCATTCTGGGTGACGACATCCTGCTGGAAGACACCCTCGACCCCGGACGCCACGCGCACTACCAGAACGCCCGCGCGGTGATCGCGCGCATGGGCGGACGTCTCTCGCATGGCTCGACATTGCTGCGTGAACTGCGCAAACCCTCGGCCGTGCTGCCGCAGGTTGATCTGGCGTGGGTGGGGCGCGAAGTGCTGTATGTGGATGGGGAGTTGAGGCTGGTGGAAGGGAGGGCATAAAGCCCGAGGGGAGTTATCCACAGCCAACCCGCACGCTTATTGAGCGGTGCGGGTGCTCAGCTGGCTACATCTGCGGGTCAGAGGCGCATGCCTTTGAACGGGTTCCAGCCTTGCTCGCCTTTCACTTCCTTGAGGTAGTAGGAGTAGTTGGCCGTCAGGGCGTACATCAGAGAAAACACGACGTTCAAGCCGGTGCCCAATGCTGCCGGAACCTCCATTCCGAGGATCCCGAAAAGCAGCGCTATAACGATGTTGACCGCGATAATGACGCCGATCAGCGCCAGATTTTTCTTCCACAGACCCAGCACGAAGAAGTAAATCGGACCGAAGAAAAACGCGATGATGTTAGCGCAGACAAGCAACTTCTTCTTGAAGTCAGGCAGCGCGTTCACTGCCGGCTTGAAGCGTGGATCGTTCGGCGCACCATACGTCTCGAAAAAATTGAAACGCTCTTGCCACTTGGCGCTGTGCTGGCCAGTGCTTTGGGTCTGATCTGTCGTGCTCATGGTTCTATTCCTTGTGTTCCGTGGGGTGACGTTTTCTTCCGGGAAATCCTGTATCTCTGACGTTGCTGCTTTTGTGATCGGCGAGCGATTGTATGAAGTTTCCAGGTGGCGTACTACGCAATTGCGCCCCGAGCTCTTCATGCCCGCCTCGACAAGGTATAGCCAAACGCTTACACGCGGTGGAGGGATTTGGCCATTTCCGATCTGGTCCTTCCTCCGTAGTATTGGATCCATCAAGTGGTGAACAGGAGTTCACCAGGATCAAGGATGATCGACCATCGCCTCGGAGGCAGCCGACAGGGAGTCGGGATGGTCTTGGAAAAACCCGCTTCGGCGGGTTTTTTGTTGGGCGCGATAAAGTCCTCGTTGAGCCCGGGCTATTTGCGTAGCGTCTTTCTCTTGCGCAGGCTTTCACGATGCACCTCGAGATCCTTGCGCCGCCGCATCTCCTGACGGATCTCCTTGCGTTCGGATCGAATAATCCTCCATTGCATGCGCAACTCCCGGCCGCGCTCGCTGTTGAGCGATAAAAGGCCCAGCAACGGGAAAAGCAGCCCCAGCACGTAAAGCATCAACTCAAAACGCCGCCAGTGCGCAGGGGCAGTGGGCAACACGGCAAAAAAGCAGCTCACCAGAATGGCCGCCAATATCCACATTCCGCAGGCATGCCCACGACTCATCATGATGCCGCCGAAACTCAAGACCAGTGATACGCCCATCATGAGCATCATTGACTGGCCCGTTCTCTCCGGCTCATTTGGAAAGTACGCATCGACCATCGCGCCTGCGGTAATGGCGAGAGAAAATATGCCCATGAAGATCGGAGTCAGAAAGGACAGCAGATAACGCGAGCGGAAAGCGGCAATGTGACTGCGGTAAATCACCATAGGCTCCGGCGAGGCCCGCTTGCTGCGAGATTGTTTACCCATTTTTCTTCCTTGGTTGGGTTCGGTGGTCAGTTGTCTTTGCTGATGGACTTACTCTCTGGTTTCAATAGGGACATATCGAAATGCCAGAGTGTCGGATTCGACGAAACCGATTGTGCTGGATGGCTATATGAATGCCGGAATACTTGAAAGTACGCAGACAAACAACATCAGTGCGGTCATGCCAGAAGTCACAAAGCTTCTGGCTCTGAGTTAGTCAGGTGATGTTCGTCACCTGCGTGTCCCGCCCCATACTGCGCAAGAACTTTCGCTGCTGCCTGAGCAACTCACGGTAGTCGATGCAGCGATAGTGCAGACCGTGGCGGGGTGCCAGGTCGGCGATGATGTTTGCCAGCGCCGGGTAGTGTCGATGACTCCAGCCAGGGAACAGGTGGTGAGTCAGATGAAAGTTCAGCCCGCCCACGGCATGGTGCAGCCAGCGTGGAGAGGTTTGCCAATCGCAGGTTGTCGCGAAGTTATGTCGATACCAGCCGTGTGGCATCAACGGGCTGCCTGATGGCTGATAGAACTCTGCTTCTGCCCAGTGCGTACCGAGCAGCAGAAATACCACCCAGAGAGAGGCGAGCATCTGGCTCACAAAGTACGCGATCAGCACCGTCGTCCAGCTGCCCTCGAATATCACCAGCGGCACTATCAGTACCAGCAGCAGATGGCATGCCTTACTGGCCAGAAATACCGCCCAGCCTTTGTTTCCCGGAAGTATTCTTTTGGCTTTGAGCGGCGTCTTTCCAAGACGGTCCGACCAGTCGAATATCCATGAGATGTAGGGCAGCGACAACGCTGCGACCATGGGCCAGTAAAGATGTTGATAACGCATGTGCTTACGCCAGCCCTGGAAGGGCGATTGTCGCAGGACGCCATTCTCCTCGGTGTCCAGATCGTAATGTTCAACGTTGGCATAGGCATGATGAAACTGCACATGCCTGACTCGCCAATAATCCGGATCAATCCCGAGCGGCAAGGTCATCAACCTCCCCACCAGCCGGTTTGCCCAGGCGGCTCGGAAAAAAGCATTGTGGGTGGCGTCGTGAAACACCATTACGTTGAGTAGCATGCCTGTCAGGACAAACAGGAAATAGCAGCCCACGAATGCCCACGCATTGTGTTGCATAAGGCTCGAGGCATAAAAACCGCCGCACAGCAGGATAAGGAGCAATGCCGTCACCTTTTGCCGAATGCTTGCGTAGCGATGGTCGTCTGCCAGGTAGGCGTGGGCCGCCTGCTTGAGGGCGTGATGAAACGGCTGTTCGCCATCGGCAGGAAATGACAGGGGGGCAAGTGACTCAGCCATGATGTTTTTCCACCGGATTTGCGGCTGGAAGGTTGTAGCCGCGAGAAGACACGGCCACCCATGCGCCGTGCAGGGCGAGGGCGACCATCGGCAATTGCCAGTAAGCCTGCGACCAGCCGTAATAACCCAGAAACAGCAACGCCAGCCCCAGGCTGACTATCAGCCAGACAGGAACACTCCAGGTCCTCGCTTCGGTCATTCCTCCCAGCGCCACCGAGCCCACCACAAGAAAGACGAACAGGACGACCTGCGGCCAGGTAATGTCGCTGTAGCCATAGCCGTATTGATAGATATAGCCCACCACCAGCGCGAAGAGCAGCAACGCGCCGCTGAAAATGCTCAAATCCGAAACGCGCGAGCGGGTCGGTTCGTTCGATTTTATCGACAGTCGCAGGTAATGCAGAAAAGGTACGTTGCTGGCCCAGAACGGGTTCGCGGAAGAGCGAGGCCCTCCGATTCCAAACGTGTAAGGCACATCGGGCAGCCTGGAAAATGTGCCGAACAGCTTGTCCCAGAAAATGAAAGTACCGCCGAAGTTCTTGTCTGAGTAGGCCCGGTCTTTGACGTGATGCACGCGATGATGGGTCGGAGTAACGAAAATCTTCTCCAGCACGCCCAGCCTGGGTGTCAGCGCATTATGGTTAAAGAACTGCATCGAGTAATGCAGGATCGACACTGCGACAAACACATGCAGGGGCACCCCCAGCACGGCCAGCGGAATGAAGAACGGAATCGAGGTGAGTGACGAATACCAAGAGTTACGCACGCCCAAGGACAGGTTGAAGTGCTCGCCCTGATGATGCACCACATGCACGGCCCAGAGTACGCCAACGTGGTGATGCAGGCGGTGCAACCAGTAAAAACAGAAATCCCAGGCCAGCAACGCGAACGCCCAGACCCATAGTGGCGGCCATGTATCCAGCAGGCCAAGGCTCAAGTACGTGGCGACAAATCCGTAACAGATGACTTCCAGGCCACGGAACAGCCACAGCATGAGGTGGCCGGAATTCAGATTGAACACCACGTCATGCCAGTCAACCGGCTTGCGCTGCATCCACTGCAGAATGACGGCCTCGCCTGTTACGGCCAGCAGCATGATGATGATCGGAATGGCCAGATCGCTCATTGCATATTCCCGTTGAGTGCGACTTGCCTGCTTCGGCCGAGCGCATCGACCAGCATACCCGCCACCAGTGCGAGCACGGCGCCACTGACCACGTCGATGAACAGATGACGGCGCAATTGCAGGATCGAATAGGCAATGGCGGCCACCCATAAGACAAACACTGCAGTACGCGCGCTACGCCTTGCTGCACTGATCCCCCAGACTGCCAGCACCATCAGGGCCATGTGCAGGGATGGCAGGCAATTCTGGGTCGAGTCCACATAGGTCAGTGCTGCCAGCAGTGTAGAGCTTAACGTTGTGCCCTCATCGACCGGGTAAACCATCGTTGTCGGCCACAGTAGATAGACCGTTCCGGCACCCAGTGCGGTAAGACGCATGGCGCGAGACAGCCAGCGCACCCGATCAAGCGGGGTCATCAGATAGCCCAGTGGAACAACCACGAAGAACGACAGGTACAGCCAGATTGCGTGGGGCGTGAATGCGATCATTCGGTCGAGCGGCGAGGGTGTCATGACCTGGCCGGTGCTCTGCAAATGGTCGGTCAGCGTATAGATCAGACCGACCGAACCCCAGCCAAGCAGCATGTGCCACAACCGAAACATCATTGGGTTGTTCATGCTTTTGCCTGCCGGACAATACGGCGTCGTTTTCGATCGAAGTTCGGCATCACGTTCTGCACCGTCAGTTGCCATTCAAGTTTGTCAGTGGCAATACCCTGTTGTGTGAACAGGGCGACAAGTTGTCTACGGCTGTGCTCCAGTTCGGTTTGCGTACAGTCTGCAATCAGCTGCAGCCGGGTTTTCGAAAGCTGAATCAAGCGGTAGTCACTGGTCAGTGGCAGTGCATTGGCAATTGCCCGACTGCACAGGTCGGCAAAGATAATCTGCATCTCACCGTGCTGGTCGGGCAGCGAAAGCTGATCGTCGCGGCGACCTTCTATTCGGGAAATTGCCATCGAATGCTGACCGCACGGGCAGGGCTCGGATTGCCTGACCAGTACATCATCCAGTCGGTAGCGTACGATAGGTTGGGTGCTGCGAGTGAAGTCGGTGATCAACGGCGTGAAGCGCTGCTCATCAAGCCACTGGGGCTCGATATGCACGAACTCTTCGTTCAAATGCAGTGTGCCATGAGAGCACGTGGCCGCCAGAAAACCTTCGGTTGCCTGATACACCTCGCCGACCTCGCGGAACACCGTGTTCAGCAACTGGCGATCCTGCGCATCCAGGACTTCGGCGACGGAGATCACTTTCTTTACTTCGAGTTGGATCTGCCCGTCCAGAACGGCCAGGGCCAGGGCGCGCAGCACCTGTGCTGGCGCAACGATAATGGTCGGCGCCTGTGCTTGTAAGCGAGGAAACTGCTCAGTGAACGGCGCGAACAGGTCATAAAAGGCCAGGCTCAGCCAGCGATTGTCGACGCTGTGGTACAGGTTATTGTCCGCACGTAAAAACAGCGCGACTCGCTCACCCGCGAAAATACCGTCTGGCAGCATCTTGGCAAGCATCCCGCCCGCCCAGATCTGCTGTTCCTGCGGGCTCACGACGAAAACGCTGCGCTGCCCTGACGTGCCCGAGGACAGCCCGACGCTAAAGCGGCCGATGCGTGGCGTGAAGTCGCGTTCGGCTTCGCCGCGCCTTGCGCAGGCCAGCAACTGATCACGTTGCAGACCTGCCGTGTTCATCTGGTCGAACTGCGTCATCATCAGCGCTTTGTCCATCAGCGGCCATTCGTTGAATGGCAGAGCGCTGTAAGCCCGAAAATAGGGACTTTTGGCCAGCACCCTATGTGCAAAGCGTTTCAGTTGCCTGTCCTGAAAATGCTCCAGTGCCTGGCGACTGGAAAAGCGCAGGCGACGCGCTCGCCAGTAGTGCCAGAGCGTCATCACCGGGATCATAAATCGCCCTCGTGGCACAATCGGATATCCACATGGCCTGCTGCCCACAACAGGTTCAGACGGTTCAGCGTCTGGTAGTAGGCCTTGCTGTCGTCCATCAGCACGTTGGCAAGCACAGAAGGCCCGCGCAATTCTTGATAGCTCAGCGGCGACCATGCGGAATCACTGGCCAGCAGTGTCCAGCCCTCGTCAGTGAGAATAAATGCCCCCAGGTGTCCGGCGGCATGACCTGGTAGCGGCACCAGAACAATCTGCCCGTCACTGCCCGGCAGTTCGTAGCCATGTGTAAACGGTGCCAGTTGCTCGGTCAGGCTGACCTGCTCAAAGCCCTCGACGAACTGCAACGCTGCCTCGAAACCTTCCGGAATCAGTCCCGGTACGAAGGCGCGCTTGAGTGCGGCGATGCCACGTAATGAGCGGGTTTTCTGCCAGCCTTCGCCCGAGCAGATAAAGTCGAAATGACTGAAGTCCCGCAGGCCGGCAATGTGATCGGCATGAAAGTGGGAAATGATCAGCGCCTGAATATCGTTGGCCGCGTAACCCGCATTACGCAGCTGATCCAGCAGCGTTTCACCCGCATCCAGGTATACCGGGGTAACCTGGCTGTAGATGCGGAACACCCCCGACCGGGTATGCTCCTGAAAATGGTTGGCGTAGCCGGTATCCCATAACCATCGGCGATCGCCGACCTCCAGCAGATACGCTCTGGACGGAAATTTGCAGACCCGCAGGCCGGCACCCTGCAATGCCATACAACCGATATGCGTGCAGTAACCCACTTCAAAGGTGGTAATGCTAGCCATGGGGCTTCACCGCATGAGACTTAAGCCACTCTCCCGTGAGCTGAACGCCTTCTTCCATCGAGTACCGAGGCCGGTAGCCCAGTTCTTCAATGGCTCGCGTCTGGCTCAGGGTCATATCGAAGTTCACCGCCGCCACACTGTATCGGGTCAGCACGGGTTCCTTGCGCGTTATACAGGCCAGAAGCTCGAGTGCCGTCGCCAGTGAGTGCAGCAATCGGTAAGGCACGCGCTGCACACGATAACGAATGCCGAGTTGTTCGTGCAGTAACAACTGCAAGGTATCCACCAGTCGCATGGGCTGATGATTGGTGACGTTGTAGGCGGCACCTGAAGACAAAGAATTGTTATGGCTGGCCAGATCCATGGCGTGCACAACGTTCAGTACAAACGTCAGGTCCAGTACCGCCTCACCACCGCCGGGCAAACGCAGCACGCCGCGGTCGCGTTCTATCTGGCCCAGAATCCGGGGCAGAATCACCCGGTCATACGGGCCGAACAAGCCACGGGGCCGCAGGATAATAAACGTGGTCTGTGGATAAAGCGGCACCAGCGCCTGTATGGATTGTTCTGCCTGGTACTTGCTGCTGGCGTAGTGATTGGCGAATCGTCGGGCACGGTATTGCTCGTCAATACACTCATGGTCTTGAAAGTCGAAATAGATCGCAGGCGTGGATATGTGCACGAAGCGCGAAACGCCGCAGCGGCCAGCTGCCTCGGCCAGCTTTTCTGTGACGACTACATTGGCCTCATGAAACTCGGCCTCGCTACCCCAGGGAGAAGACTTTGCCGCGCAGTGCCAGACCACGTCATTGCCGAGCATCAATTGCTCACATTGCTGTGCTGTAGCCCGGGTCAGATCCAGGGCGGTGAACGCCGCTCCTTGTTCTCGCAGCAGATTCCCCACTGCCGAGCCACGTCCGGTGGCATGTACCCTATGGCCTGCGTTCAATAGCCACTCTGCCGCATTGCGTCCGAGGCCACTGGTGGCGCCGGTCAGCATAACCTTCATGGCAGCAGCACCATGCCCGCCAATGTCAAACCGGCAGCGGTACCGATCAGCATCACGGGTTTGCCGGGTGTAAAGCGGCCGGTGGTAAAAGCAGTATGCAGCGCCGTCGGAATCGATGCCGAGACCTGATTACCGTGATAGCGATAAATATCCACCAGTACCTCAGGCCGTACTCCAAGCCTTTTCCGCATGTGCTCAAGCGAAAGATGGCTGGCCTGATGGGGGACCACGGTGGCGATCTCGGCAAGCGTCAATCCGCTCCTTTCCAACAGGCGTGCGAGGTAGCCCTCGATCAACGCGGCAGCCTGACGAAACAGCTGCTTGCCCTTCATATGGAACAGAAAGTCGCTGTCAGTCATGCCTGCACGTGGATTGCGGCGTGTACCGCCTGCTTGAATCTCACACAGGTCGCTGCCCTGTGGATAAGTCTCGGACAGGCTGCTCAGAATGCCGCTGCTGCCGTCACCGCGTTCGACAATGGCGCAGGCTGCTCCGTCGCCGAGGATCAGCGAGCTTTCCTCGTCATCCCAGTCGATACCGCGCGAAACGAGATCTGCCGACACGACCGCAATGCGTTTGTAGATCCCGGCATTGAGCAAGCCGGCAGCGACCTGTAGCGCCGTAATGAAGCCGACGCAACTGCTGTTGATATCAAAACCGGGCGTACCCGATGGCAGGTGGGCCGCTTTGAGAATCAATGCTGCCGTGCAGGGTAAGGCCTGCATGGGTACTGCCGAGGCCGAGATCAACAGATCAATCGAACCCGCCGGGATCTGCTCTCTTCTCAAGGCATCCTGAAGTGCTTGCGCTGCAAGTTCGGCCTGGCTGGCATCGAGTGTTGCGTGAAAACGGCAATGTACGCCGGAGCGCTTTTCGACATAACCCGCAGGCTTGTTCAATAACGTGTCCAGCGCAGACGAGTCCACTCGATTTGCGGGCACCGTTACGCCAGTCGCAATAATTTTCAGTGGCAGCAAGGCTGCGGGGGAGGAGGGCGCTGTCATTGGAGTCCTGGCTTCGCATCCATGTGGCAATTACCTGAATGACTGATTCAAATATAACGCTGGCTGAACACGGCATGGGTCGATGCACCGCGAACCCTCATGCTCGGCAAGAGGACGGTGTCATCGGTTATCTTTTCGGGTTAAAGACGCATGCCTTTGAACGGATTCCAGCCTTGCTCGCCTTTTACTTCTTTGAGGTAGTACGAATAATTGACGGTCAAGGCATACATCAGCGAGAAGGCCACATTCAAACCTCCCCCCAACGCGTAAGGAACCTCGGTTCCCAAAAGCGTGCATACCAGAAGGATCAAGGCGTTGGTCGCGAGCATTATGCCAATCAACGCAATGCCTTTTTTCCACAGGCCCAGCACGAAGAAGTAAATGGGGCCAAAGAAATACGCGATGACGTTGAAATTGATCCGCATTTTCTTCCTGAAGCCAGGAAGTGATTTGAGGCCGGCCTTGAACCGCGGGTCGTTCGGCGCACCATACGTCTCGAAGAAATTGAAGCGCTCCTGCCACTTGGCGCTGTACGTGCCAGTGCTGCGCGTCTGATCTGCTGTGCTCATGGTGCTGCTCCTGATGTTCCATTGGGGTGACGTCTTTCTTCCGGGAAATCCTGTGTTCTGGTGTTTTTCTGATCAGGGTGCTGAGTGTATGGAGTTTTCGGGTGGTGTACTACGCCGATGCCACTCGATTCTTCCGCTCTACACCGGCTAGGTATAGTGAAAGTCTTACACGGGGTGGAGTGATTTGGCTGTTTCCGACCTGACCCTTACTCGGTAGCATTGGATCCATCAAGTGGTGAACAGGAGTTCACCAGGATCAGGGATGATCGACCATCGCCTAGGAGGCAGCCGACAGGGAGTCGGAATGGTCTTGGGAAAACCCGCTTCGGCGGGTTTTTTGTTGGGGGTGAGAAAGTGTCCGTGGGCTTAGGCTATGTCCGGCGCGGGTGCCCCTGTGCAGGCGCCTTGGCTGATCGGCCTACCGCCTGGTTGCCCATTTTAAAAGCCTTCCCAGCCACCAGCGGCTGCGTGCCTTGCGAATCTCGTCTATATATTCGAAGGTGTAAGAGCGTTTGTGCTTCTTTTCCAGTGCCAGGATTTTTTTTAACATTCGGATAGAGTTTCTATACCAGTAAAGTAGATAAAGATTGATTAGCGCGATCCAAACACTGACCACAATAATATGTTGAACATGTCCCCAGATCATCGCAGCGATTCCGACTGCAAGGATAGCTCCACATAGTAAGTTCCCGCTTCTCGTACTGACATAGCTGTGCGTTATGCAAACTTTATTATTCTTGATCTCTAGATATAACTGGCTTGATGTTGCTTTTGTAAAGTAAATAAATAGAAATGTAACGAGCATCAGTAGGGCTGGAATCATTGCCCACGATAAAGCGTCCGTTGTGGATGTTCCGTATTCAGATTTTGCTATCAGATAAATAACGCTTGCGTTCATGAATAAGAGTGAAGAGAAAAGCCCCGTGAAAGAATGAATTGAAATCGCCGTAAAGCTTTCGCTCAGATAAACCAAGTATGTTGTGCGTATGAATAGAATAAAAAGACCCAGAGCTACTAGCCAGCAAACGCTAGATTTAAAAGTTGAAATTGTGACAAAAAAGGTGATCAAGGCGAACGAACTATAAAGTCCTTTTTTGATTAGCTCGGGTTGTGGAGTGATCATGTATTACTTCTCAGGTATTTGAGGTGTGGATACTCAGCTAGAGTTTTGACCTTTCCCCCTCTAACAGAAAGGAGAAAAAGCTGGCGTAATCTTCCCAATAATCAGGGAGTGTGGCAAATGCATTTGTGCTCAAATGCTCAACGTCGCCTGCATCACACCAGAACACTTTGATAAATTCAGAATAATGAGGCTTGCTGCAGGCTCGTCTAGTAAAATATAGTCTTTTCCCAGATTTATCGCTTTTCTAAGACGCGGTGTCTCTGCGATTATATTCAATGAATGAGTTTTGCTGAAAAAAGTCATGTTGACTAATTCCACCCAGTAACTTTCCACTATAAAATGCAGCTATTTTTTAAAGTCTTCAGGTAGCCTCACGGCCAGTGACCTTCTGTAGGCAGGTTCAGTGTAGTCAGGTTGCTCAGTGGATCGTAGTCGTAGGCCAGCGCGCCTTGCGGCGTGGTCTCTGTGATCAGCCGCCCCAGCAGGTCGTAGGCAAATTCCAGTTTCTCGGCGGCAACACCTAGTTTTCTGCCGGTGTCCGTCGGCTTGCGCTCGATTGACAGCAGTCGGTCGCCGTCATCGTAGGCGTAGTCCTGACGCGCATCGTCGTTGAGTTTGGCCAGCAGGCGACCAATCGGGTCGCGCTCCAGATGGGTGCTGCGCCGTGGCTGTTCGCCTTTCTCGCCGTAGCCGATTTCCTCAACCTGTGTCAGGTGCCCGCCGAGGTTGTAGCTGAAACGGCGGGTCAGGTTATCGATGCGTTTTTCTTCGATCAGGCGGTCGGCGTCGTCGTAGGCAAAGCGGTAGGTCGCATCGTTTTCGTTGGTCAGGGCGACGAGGCGAATGGCCTTGTCGTATTCGTAAGTGATGGTCTGGCCTTTGGCATCCTGACGCCATTTGGGCAGGCCACGGCCGTTGCGCAGCAGTTGGGTGGTCTGGCCTTTGCCATCGGTGTGGGTCAGGACCTGGCCCAGTTCGTTGTAGGTAAAGGTCTCGCTGGTGCCATCCGGATGGTTGATGCGCAGCACTTCGCCGTCGGGTTTGCGTTCCAGCGTGGTGGTGTTGTTCAGGGCATCGGTGACGGCCACCAGATGGTGGCGTTCGTCATAGCGGTAATAAGTGCTTTTACCCGAACAATCCTGAAAGCGCTGCACTTGCGCCAGGTTGTTCCACCACAGGTATTTGGACTTGAGCGTCGGATCGACGATGGTGTGCGGCAGGCCGTCCTCACCGTTGAGGTATTTGGTCTTGTGGCCCAGCGCATCGATCTCGGCCACGAGGTTGCCTTTGGCATCGTAGTTGGCCTTCCAGGTACTGCCATCCGGGTAATCGACCTGAGTGATCAGCGTCGTCAGGTGGTGGTACTGGTAGCGAATACTGCGGCCCAGCGGATCGGTCTCCTTGAGCAACCGGGCGAACTCGTCGTACTCGAACGCCAACTGGTTGCCATCGGGCAGGGTCAGCCCGGTCATGTTGCCGGTGTCGTCGATCTCGATGACGTAGTGATCGCCGTCGCTGGTCCAGTGCTCGACCACGCGAGGCTGGTCATCAATGGTTTCCCAGCGGTAGTAACAGTTCAGGCCCAAGGCGTTGCTGTGGCGGGTCATCACGCCGTCGGTATAGGAAAAGCTGCGAATGGAATAATGATTTCGGTGATGCAATAGGGTGGGAAGGAGGCTGAAGTAATATCAGCAGCCTCTCTTTCGACTTGATTTTTAAAGAGCTTTAACTTATATCTAAAAACTGCACTTTAAGAAGTTAATCTACTAACTAAAAGCTCTACTTTGATTTCTTCAAAATAAAAATCAGTTGGATCTTTTAGTATTTTTCAGTTTATAGCTCGCGAACTATTCGTAAACCCCGGCATCTTGTGCTTTTCCAATGAAAATATCAGCAAGACTACCCTGAATCTCTTTGCCGTCGCAAAGAAGCAAAAAGTCTCCATCTAAATCATCGGGAAAATGTACGCCATCCAAAGTTCCTAAAATCACAGATGCACTATCAAACATCACCACTTTAAAAAAATTTATTACATGAGATCTTTCAGTTTCATCCAGCAATGCTAGAGCGTTTCTAGCTCTAGCAAAGGAGTCTTTGCCATCATCGATAGGCTGGTTTAAAACCTCCTTATAACGGTTGAAATTCTCCTCGAACAGCTCATCATATATAGCACGCACAAAATTTTCATCTAACGACATAAGGACTCCGGCTAACGCATTTCTGGATACATGGATTTATTGAGTTGAATAAGTTCTTGTAGCTTTGTATTAGGCACTTCTGGGTAAACTCGTCTGAGTTCTTTAATGTCACGCGCCAAAACATCTTTTGCGCTCGTGAATGGTAGCCTTGTTGTAGGGTTTATTTTGCTGCGAGAGACTACTCCAAGGTTACCTTTTAAACTAGTGTGTCCGACTTTCGGCACCAGCATTGCTGGCCCAGTTGCAGGATCATAACCTTCGACCAAATCCTTCATCAAGTCTTTCTGACCCACATGATGAGAATCCAAGCCAAGTTTTTTGCCTTTCACAGCGCTTTTATTTGCTTTATGTGAACTGACTGTCCATTTATCACACGCTAGCCCTAGAGCATCAATCCAAGATTGCGTGTTTGGAGCATATTGGTAAAGATTTTCCCCGCCCAACAACCCAATCGGATCCTGCGTTATAAACCGCCCAATCTCCGGATCATAATATCTAAACGTGTTGTAATGCAGCCCCGTCTCGACATCAAAATACTGCCCCTGAAATCTCAGGTTTTGCTCGACCTCGTTCACCACTAGCTTTTCAACCGCACCCCACGCCCGGTACTTGGCCTGCCAGACGATCTGCCCTTCGGCGTCGGTCATTTCCAGCGGTGTACCAATCTGGTCGGTGTGGAAGTAGTAGACCTTGTTCTCTACCTCGCCTTCTTTTTCATCCACGCGTGCCAGCGGCGCATAGCTGCCGGGCTCGTAGAGGTACAGGCTGCTCTGTCCCGGACTTTCCTCACGCAGCATGCGCAAGCCTTGCCAGAGGAAGCGTTTGTGGTCGGTGTGGCCTTTGATCTCGGACTGTTTGGCGACGCGTCGACCCAGACTGTCGTACTGGTAGCTGCTGGTGCTTTCCACCTGCGTGTCAGCCATGGTCTCGGTTTTGACCAGGCGGTTTTCGCAGTCGTAGGTGAAGGTCTGCCAGCGCACGATGCCGACGACTTTTTCGATCAGGTTGCCCCAGGCGTCGTATTTGTATTCATGGTTCGCCCATTGTCTGAGGCGGTTGTCTTTGACGTGATCGAAGCGGCTGGTGTTGAAGTTGAGGCGGTTGGCCGCGGCGTCATAGCGGAATTCTTCGCCGTCGACCACGCGGCCGGTGTTGCGCGCCAGCAACTGGCCGTTGGCTTCGTATTCGTACTGGGTTTCACCACGCAGTTTGTCGAGGGTGCGGCTCAATTCGCCAGCCGGGTCGTATTCGTAGCGGCGGTGAATCGGGTTGTAGGCGTGTTCGACGTAACGCTCCGGCTTTATGAGCGGGTTCTGGATCTGTGACAGCTTTTCGGCGGGCAGGGTGGTTGCATACTGCCAGGCCTTGCGACCCATGCTGTCGTAACCGAAGCAACTGGTGAGCTTGCCTTGGGCGCGATAGATCTCGCGATGGAGATCGTCGCGCTCCATGTCGCTGATCAGCTGGCCTACAACAAGAGACATGTAGCACAGGTTCGCTCAGACACCGCTTCTTAAAGCTTCTGGCCTCGTTCTTTAAGAAGCGGCAGCCGAGCTCAACTGTAAAACCACCAAGTTTTTAAAAAGCAGTAATCCGACATACACGTCTAGCCGGATAGTACCCATTCACTACTGCCTAACAATTAATCATGCTGTATGCACAAAAAACAGCCCACTGCCTGAGCCATCTTTTTTCAAAAGAAGACATCCAACGGCATCAGTCAAATAAAATATATCTTTAAATGGCTCTGGGAAGTCTGAGGAGTACAGCTGCATTACAAACTCATACTCTTTCTGCAAGTCTGGAGGTAAAACTATTCCATTAGGTGGGGTATTCGTAAGCATTGAGAATACTGGATACTCATCATGGCCTACTTCTCTTTCTTTAAATTCCGTATGTGCTTTTGGAATTGATTCATTCGGACTGACTATTTCAGAATCAGAATTCCCCATAATTACTAGGGTATATCCACTCAATATCAGCTCTAGCTCAGAAGTATCGCCACTGTACGTAACGTTATCGAGAAAATAATCAGAGCGACTGTAAGTTGAAAAGATATACAGTACACCTTCCTTGGGGATCGAGCTGAAGCCAGAAATTTTTTTGAGGTTAGCGCACTCTATAGTGGCAACTAACACAAGACTTTCTCCGTCTGGATTGGTCGGCCAGGCATTTAATTTTACTGAGCCGCCACCTATGATAATGCTAGAGCGCTCAGCGTTATCTGATGAAATAATTTCTTTAACCAGAACCATATTTGATTACCCACACCCATTGAGACTGCTATGAAACTTCTTGGCCATTCTTCTTAACTCTTTCACTCTAGACTTAGGAACCCCACTCTTCCGTAGCGCGCCTGAAGTGATGTCTAGCTCACGCTTTACAGATGATGCAAATTCATTCCTACCCAAACCTTGGCTCTCACGTATTTGCGCCTCATGCCAATGAGTGCCACCAATACCTCTTGTATCTTTCATTGGGCCTCTAGTGTGATGATCTAGATCCAGCGCAATAGATGGATTTCCTGGAAGCCTGGTACTCTTCTCCGCAAGATTCTGCTGGACTAGATATTCGTGACGGAGGAGTTCGTGAGCTTGTAAACCATCTCCAACGTGAGTTGACCCGTTAAGTCCTCCATAGGTACCTAATTCAAAAAGCGTAGCTAAACCTTGCGGATCAATCCAGCCGATTGCACTTGGAGCATATTGGTAAAGGTTAAACCCACCCAACAACCCAATCGGATCCTGCGTAGTAAACCGCCCAATCTCCGGGTCATAATACCGAAACGTGTTGTAATGCAGCCCCGTCTCGACATCAAAATACTGCCCCTGAAACCGCAGGTTCTGCTCAACCTCGTTCACCACCAGCTTCTCAACCGCTCCCCATGCCCGGTACTTCGCCTGCCAGACGATCTGCCCTTCGGCATCGGTCATTTCAAGCGGTGTACCAATCTGGTCGGTGTGGAAGTAGTAAACCTTGTTTTCTGCCTCGCCTTCTTTCTCATCCACACGGGCCAGCGGCGCATAGCTGCCGGGCTCGTAGATATACACGCTGCTCTGGCCCGGACTTTCCTCACGCAGCATCCGCAGACCTTGCCAGAGAAAGCGTTTGTGGTCGGTGTGGCCTTTGATCTCGGACTGTTTGGCGACTCGCCTGCCCAAACTATCGTATTGGTAGCTGCTGGTGCTTTCCACCTGTGTGTCGGCCATGGTCTCGGTTTTGACCAGGCGGTTTTCACAGTCGTAGGTGAAGGTCTGCCAGCGTACGATGCCGACCGTTTTCTCTATCAGGTTGCCCCAGGCGTCGTATTTGTATTCGTGGTTCGCCCACTGTTTGAGGCGGTTGTCTTTGACGTGATCGAACCGGCTGGTGTTGAAGTTGAGGCGGTTGGCCGCGGCGTCATAGCGGAATTCTTCGCCGTCGACCACGCGGCCGGTGTTGCGCGCCAGCAACTGGCCGTTGGCTTCGTATTCGTATTGGGTTTCGCCGCGCAGCTTGTCGAGGGTGCGGCTCAGTTCACCGGCCGGGTCGTATTCATAACGGCGGTGAATCGGGTTGTAGGCGTGTTCGACGTAGCGCTCTGGCTTTATGAGCGGGTTCTGGATCTGCGAGAGTTTTTCCGCGGGCAGGGTGGTTGCGTACTGCCAGGCCTTGCGACCCATGCTGTCGTAACCGAAGCAACTGGTGAGCTTGCCTTGGGTGCGATAGATCTCGCGATGGAGATCGTCGCGTTCCATGTCGCTGATCAACTGGCCATCGAGGTTGAGCTGATGCAGGTGGCCGCTGCCGTAATACAGATGATTCAGATGCTGGCCTGTCGGAAGGGTCAGCGTGGTCAGGTTGCTCAGTGGATCGTAGTCGTAGGCCAGCGCGCCTTGGGGTGTGGTCTCTTTGACGAGGCGGCCGAGCAGGTCGTAGGCAAATTCCAGTTTCTCGGCGGCAACACCTAGTTTTCTGCCGGTGTCCGTCGGCTTGCGCTCGATTGACAGCAGTCGGTCGCCGTCATCGTAGGCGTAGTCCTGGCGCGCATCGTCGTTGAGCTTGGCCAGCAAACGGCCTATCGGGTCGCGCTCAAGATGGGTACTGCGCCGTGGTTGTTCGCCTTTATCGCCGTAGCCGATTTCCTCGACCTGTGTCAGGTGCCCGCCGAGGTTGTAGCTGAAACGGCGAGTGAGGTTGTCGATGCGTTTTTCTTCGATCAGACGGTCTGCGTTGTCGTACACGAAGTTGTAGGTGGCGTTGTTTTCGTTGGTCAGTGCCGTTAGGCGAATGGCCTTGTCGTACTGGTAGACAACGGCTTTGCCCTTGGCGTCCTCGCGTCGGGTTTGCAGGCCACGGGCGTTGCGGGACAACCGCGTTATCTGGCCTTTGCCGTCGGTGTGCGAAAGCACCTGGCCGAGCGCGTTATAGGTGAAGGACTCAACGCTGCCATCGGGATGGTTGATGCGCAGCACTTCGCCGTCGGGTTTGCGTTCCAGCGTGGTGGTGTTGTTCAGGGCATCGGTGACGGCGATCAGATGACCGCGATCGTCATAGCGGTAATAAGTGTCTTTGCCTGAACAGTCCTGAAAGTGCACAACCTGAGCGAGGCTGTTCCACCACAAGTATTTGGATTTGTAGGTCGCATCAATGATGGTGTGTGGCAGGCCATCTTCACTGTTGAGGTATTCGGTCTTGTTCCCCAGTGCGTCGGTTTCGACCAGAAGATTGCCTCTGGAATCGTAACGGGCCTTCCACGTGCTGCCATCAGGGAAAGTCGTCTGGGTCACCAGCGTGGTCGCCAGATGATGCTTGTAGGTGATCTTGCGCCCTAGCGGGTCGGTTTCTTCGATCAGTCGTGAGAGGTGGTCGTACTTGAGTGCCAGCCAATTATCGTCGGGCAACGTAACAGGAAAGGTGCTGAAAATATCAGCACTCTCCTATAGTCTAGATTTTTAAATGGCGTATAACTAATTTACGTAAGGTTTTAAGAGAGGCTTTAAATATGCAATATATATTAGCGGGCCCCTGCCTGCTTGATTGTCGTGCAGTGCGTTGTAGAAACAGGATGTCATCACGTTTTTAATAATGCATGGCAACACCCGGTTAATATTAAATTGCTGGGCTCGACAAGGTTTTGTCGAGCATTTTTAAGTTATCAATTCATAGATAGATCTTAGTTGCTTAGCATAAAGTTTAGATTTGGGTATTCTGATTTTTTTTAAGTAAGAGTCGAGTGCTTCTGGATTTTCTTTAAGAATGTATAACTCAAGAAGATATATGTTCAGAAAATTTCTATAAAATGGAAGGGTTTCTACTAGAGTATCTTCTTCATCTTCCTCATGTTTACCCTCCTGCTGATTCTCGGTGCCTTCGATTTCTTTCAGTTTAGTAAGTATGTATAGTTCACATAAATGCTTGTCGTTAGCTATTTTTTTTAGATCTTCTATAGTTGCATTTGCGGCATTTATATTTTCAATATCATACTCCAAGAGTATATCAGACACCCTCTTCTCATTCACGGCCAGCCCTAGCTTAAGAGCAATGTGAGAAAGAAGACTCGAATAAGTTTCTCCCTCGACCCAATCCCGGACCTCCTGCAAGCTTATCATTTGACCCATGTGTCTAGCCCCTTAATCATATCTACCAACCTATATCCCGTATGCCTAAATGTATCGACTGACTCGTGGGCCCATGGAGTTAAAGCATCAAGATTTCCTGCCTGATGTACTCCGTCCCCTCCGACTCGCTGAGGTATATCTCTATGATGCAGTTCCATAGAAACGTCTTTAATTTCAGGTTTGCCGGTTTTTCTATTTATAACCTCAACCTTCATTCTTGGCGCTTGACCTTTTGTCATGCGCGCCATGTTAGCTGGTGAGTATGTTTGAGTTGGATTCTTTGCTTCGGCTTTCCAGTGGTTTTTACGAGCCGTGCTCCAACATTCCCATCCCCATGGATCTACCCATGTTGTTGGGTTTGGTACATATTTGTAAAGATTTTCCCCACCCAACAACCCAATCGGATCCTGCGTAGTAAACCGCCCAATCTCCGGGTCGTAATACCGAAACGTGTTGTAATGCAGCCCCGTCTCGACATCAAAATACTGCCCCTGAAACCGCAGGTTCTGCTCAACCTCGTTCACCACCACCTTTTCCACCGCGCCCCACGCCCGGTATTTGGCCTGCCAGACGATCTGCCCTTCGGCGTCGGTCATCTCCAGCGGCGTACCGATCTGGTCGGTGTGGAAGTAGTAAACCTTGTTCTCTACCTCGCCTTCTTTTTCATCCACACGGGCCAGCGGCGCATAGCTGCCGGGCTCGTAGAGGTACAGGCTGCTCTGGCCCGGACTTTCCTCACGCAGCATCCGCAGGCCTTGCCAGAGGAAGCGTTTTTGGCCGGTATGGCCTTTGATCTCGGACTGTTTGGCGACTCGCCTGCCCAAACTATCGTATTGGTAGCTACTGGTGCTTTCCACCTGCGTGTCAGCCATGGTCTCGGTTTTGACCAGGCGGTTTTCACAGTCGTAGGTGAAGGTCTGCCAGCGTACGATGCCGACCGTTTTCTCTATCAGGTTGCCCCAGGCGTCGTATTTGTATTCGTGGTTCGCCCACTGTTTGAGGCGGTTGTCTTTGACGTGGTCGAAGCGGCTGGTGTTGAAGTTGAGGCGGTTGGCCGCGGCGTCGTAGCGGAACTCTTCGCCGTCGACCACGCGACCGGTATTGCGCGCCAGCAGCTGGCCGTTGGCTTCGTATTCGTACTGGGTTTCGCCGCGCAGTTTGTCGAGGGTGCGGCTCAGTTCGCCGGCCGGGTCGTATTCGTAGCGGCGGTGAATCGGGTTGTAGACGTGTTCGACGTAACTGCCTGAGCAGTCCTGAAAGCGCACAACCTGAACGAGGCTGTTCCGCCACAGGTATTTGGACTTGAGCGTCGGGTCGACTATGGTTCCCCAGTAGCATGTTGCTGTGGCGGGTCACCACGTCTTCGGTGTAGGTGAGACGAAGCGCACTGAATCGCCATTACCATTGAACACCTCGCCGAGCTTGCTGTTGCTGTCGGTAGTACAGCTTGATGTGGTGTAAGCGATAGCACAGCGCTAATTCAAGAGAAAGTGGCAGCTGACTGAGACAAAGTTGGCAGTCATGCCGCGGTATACCTTATTAAAGAGCAATAGAGCTTTAGGTATATGTGGAGTATGTAGCAAACGCATCGTTACGACTAATAAATTATTTTTTACGCTTGCGGTATCTGTGCCTTTCGAGCTAATAACTAGCCATGCATAAAATGCTGGCTAGATTATTTTATTTTAAAGCTGCTTGTAATTTTCTAGATTTTAAAAATCTTAAATGCATCATTTTCATAATAAAACTTAAACGCATCAAAGTAATTCTCAACGCTTGGCTGAGATAATTGTTCATTAACATTTGATATTATATCTTCGATAATAGGTGTTTCTAGGGTTTCCTTCCAACCCTCACTTAATACTTGTGGAGGTAAGTAGTCTGTGGAGTCGGGCGGGAAATCGCGACTATCTAGTGAAAATGCCCCTTTGGTATCCAATGTCCACGGGGTGTCAGGAAGATAAAACCATGAGTCTGGCATCTCTGATATGTTTAAAATAACTTCTCTAATGCTATAAGTTTTCATCTTCACCTCAACATGCTGAGCTTTGCAGCTTTTTAAATCCACCCTGCTGGTTAGGGTGAAGGCTGTTCTGTACGGGGCCTGGAGCCTTATGTTGCGCTCTAGGCATCAATTCAATATCTTTAGGGCTTTGAGCATTATGATGCCACGAATGGTTTGGAGGGCTTCTATCACTGAAACCTCCTCTAGGACCAGGTTGAATGTGCTCTACTACTTCTGGAGGAAGAGCTGACTTCAGTTCGGGGTTTTTTAATGTTCTATTATATAGCTCCTCGTTAGCGTACTTGAAGTGCGTGCTACGTCCGGATCCATGAATTTCTGTAGGCATTTCTACGCTACTCCAAACGCTATATTGACTACTTGAAAGAGGGCGACCGCTTGCATCTAGCCCAGTCCATCCAAGCGGGTCAATCCATCCGTTGGTATTAGGGGCATACTGATAAAGATTAAACCCACCCAACAACCCAATCGGATCCTGCGTTATAAACCGCCCAATCTCCGGATCATAATACCGAAACGTGTTGTAATGCAGCCCTGTCTCGGCATCAAAATACTGCCCTTGAAACCTTAGGTTCTGCTCGACCTCGTTCACCACCAGCTTTTCAACCGCCCCCCACGCCCGGTACTTGGCCTGCCAGACGATCTGCCCTTCGGCGTCGGTCATTTCCAGCGGTGTGCCGATCTGGTCGGTGTGGAAGTAATAAACCTTGTTCTCTACCTCGCCTTCTTTTTCATCCACGCGGGCCAGCGGCGCATAGCTGCCGGGCTCGTAGAGGTACAGGCTGCTCTGTCCTGGACTATCCTCACGCAGCATGCGCAAGCCTTGCCAGAGGAAGCGTTTGTGGTCGGTCTGGCCTTTGATCTCGGACTGTTTGGCGACTCTTCGGCCCAGGCTGTCGTACTGGTAGCTGCTGGTGCTTTCAACCTGCGTGTCAGCCATGGTCTCGGTTTTGACCAGGCGGTTTTCGCAGTCGTAGGTGAAGGTTTGCCAGCGCACGATGCCGACAACTTTTTCGATCAGGTTGCCCCAGGCGTCGTATTTGTATTCGTGGTTCGCCCATTGTCTGAGGCGGTTGTCTTTGACGTGATCGAATCGGCTGGTGTTGAAGTTGAGGCGGTTGGCCGCAGCGTCGTAGCGGAATTCTTCGCCATCGACCACTCGGCCGGTGTTGCGCGCCAGCAGCTGGCCGTTGGCTTCGTATTCGTACTGGGTTTCGCCGCGCAGTTTGTCGAGGGTGCGGCTCAGTTCACCGGCCGGGTCGTATTCATAACGGCGGTGAATCGGGTTGTAGGCGTGTTCGACGTAACGCTCCGGCTTTATGAGCGGGTTCTGAATCTGTGACAGCTTTTCCGCAGGCAGGGTTGTGGCGTACTGCCAGGCCTTGCGACCCATGCTGTCGTAACCGAAGCAACTGGTGAGCTTGCCTTGGGTGCGATAAATCTCGCGATGCAGATCGTCGCGCTCCATGTCGCTGATCAACTGGCCATCGAGGTTCAACTGGTGCAGGTGACCGCTGCCGTAATACAGGTGGTTCAGATGCTGGCCTGTCGGAAGGGTCAGCGTGGTCAGGTTGCTGAGTGGATCGTAGTCGTAGGCCAGTGCGCCTTGCGGCGTGGTCTCTGTGGTCAGTCGCCCCAGCAGGTCGTAGGCAAATTCCAGTTTCTCGGCGGTGACGCCCAGTTTTCTGCCGGTGTCCGTCGGCTTGCGCTCGATTGAAAGCAGTCGGTCGCCGTCATCGTAGGCGTAGTCCTGACGCGCATCGTCGTTGAGTTTGGCCAGCAGGCGACCAATCGGGTCGCGCTCCAGATGAGTGCTGCGCCGTGGCTGTTCGCCTTTCTCGCCGTAGCCGATTTCCTCGACCTGTGTCAGGTGTCCGCCGAGGTTGTAGCTGAAACGGCGGGTCAGGTTATCAATGCGTTTTTCTTCGATCAGACGGTCTGCGTCGTCGTAGGCAAAGCGGTAGGTGGCGTCGTTCTCGTTGGTCAGGGCGACGAGGCGAATGGCCTTGTCGTATTCGTAGGTGATGGTCTGGCCTTTGGCATCCTGACGCCATTTGGGCAGGCCACGGCCGTTGCGCAGCAGTTGGGTGGTCTGGCCTTTGCCATCGGTGTGGGTCAGGACCTGGCCCAGTTCGTTGTAGGTAAAGGTCTCGCTGGTGCCATCCGGATGGTTGATGCGCAGCACTTCGCCGTCGGGTTTGCGTTCCAGCGTGGTGGTGTTGTTCAGGGCATCGGTGACGGCCACCAGGTGGTGACGTTCGTCATAGCGGTAATAAGTGCTTTTGCCCGAACAATCCTGAAAGCGCTGGACTTGGGCCAGGGTGTTCCACCACAGGTATTTGGACTTGAGCGTCGGGTCGACGATGGTGTGCGGCAGGCCGTCCTCACCGTTGAGGTACTCGGTCTTGTGGCCCAGCGCATCGATCTCGGCAACAAGATTGCCTTTGGCATCGTAGTTAGCCTTCCAGGTACTGCCATCCGGGTAATCGACCTGAGTGATCAGCGTCGTCAGGTGGTGGTACTGGTAGCGAATACTGCGGCCCAGCGGATCGGTCTCCTTGAGCAACCGGGCGAACTCGTCGTACTCGAATGCCAGCTGGTTGCCATCGGGCAGGGTCAGCCCGGTCATGTTGCCGGTGTCGTCGATCTCGATGACGTAGTGATCGCCACTGTAGTCGCGGCTCGAGGTGACGCGATGGTCCTTGTTGTAATGAATTTCCAGCTCGCGGCCCAGTACGTCGGTGACCCAGGTGGTGCGGGCCTCACGGTCGTAGCGGAAGTGGAAATGCTCACCATCGCTGGTCTGGTGTTCGACGACGCGTGGCTGGCCGTCGATGATTTCCCAGCGGTACTCGCAGGTCAGGCCCAGTGCGTTGCTGTGGCGGGTCATGACGCCATCGGTGTAACTGAAACGGCGCACGGAATCACCGTTGCGGTTGAACACCTCAGCGAGCTGGCCATTACTGTCGTAGTGGTATTGAACCAGCGTTTCGACTGCCTCGTTGTCGATGATGCGCTTGACCGAGGTCAGGCGCGTGGTCACTTCGTCGTAATGCAGGTGCACGCGGATCCCGCCCGTCGCGCTGATGTCGGTCAGCGTGCCTTGTTCGGTGCGGGTGAAATGCAGGAAGTGACCGAGGGCGTTTTCGATACGATCCAACGGAACCGGTTTGTTGTCGTCAGGCACTTCGCCGAAGTAGAAGAAGATGTTGTCCAGTGTCTGCAGCAGGTAGTGACCACCCTGTGTGCAGACCAGGTAAACCTGTTCGTGGGGGTTGTAGATGCGCTGGCCGGGCGCTATGTCCACGAACGGAACGGTGCGGCCCTGGTTGTCCGTAAGGTAGAGGAAGCTGCCGCGCTTGCGCAGGCTTTGCTCCCACGGCAGCACCCAGCCTTTGCCGAGTACGCTGTCGACATTCAGGTTGCTGGCGTAAAAACGCGACCATTCGATGGGCATCAGGCCGGGCAGGCTGAAGTCGATCTCATCCGGGATCAGCTTGCGGCCAGTCGTGGTATCGACCGGGTTGCCGCTCAGGCCGCCGATGGCACTGCGCATCACAGGCTCAACCACGTAGCGACTGCCCACTTCGCCGGCGACGAAACCTGCGGTGAACTTCAGGGCGCAGGGCAGCACTGCTTTCATGCCAGCCTGCGTTCCGGCCTTGAGCAACTGGGCGATACCACCTGCCGCACCCGCCACGGCCATCAGCACATCGACGGTAGTGCGCAACCAGCCTGGAATTTCGTCGTCCACTGGCAGATAGCGATACCTGCCGCCGCCGATGAATACGTTGTCGGAGCCGCCGGAGATGGTCGCGCCACAGGTCAGCTTGTCGCCTTTGCGCGCCGCCGCCACGCTGTTGATGAAGACGTTGGTCGAGCCCTCGGCAATCTTGACCGGCCCCGGATGTTTGTCGCAGGCACCAATGCTTTTTTCAACATGCGCTGCCTTGCGGTTGTTGATGTACACATTGGGTGAGGCCGTGATGATCGTGCCGGAAGGGGAGGAAAACATACTCCCTATCGCCTCTCCTGCGGCGGTGAGCAGGCTACCTCCGACGCCTGCTGCAAGTCCTGCCAGAAGAGCCACGCCGAACCCGCATGTGAAGGTTGCGATCGCCACCGTCGCAATGAGCGCAATACCGAGCACAGCCCCGATCAGGAAGCCCCCCAGGGCGCCGGTATGCGATATTTCGTCACCAAAGCGCGCGGCCTCGAACATGAGCGTTACTCCTGTTCGCTACCGTTGGCTGGAGAAGTGTCAGCCACGCGAGGCTGGAAACTGGCCAGCAAGTTTTCCCAGTCCTGGGTCTGCTCGGCACTGAAGTCCGTCTGGGACGTGGTCGAGAATACGATCGCTCGCTCAGGCTCGATCAGAAACGCCGCCTGACGTTGATAGTAAGGACGCCCTTCGGTCATGTAATACGCATCGATCTGGATACCTTCGAGAGGGGCCACGGTCGATAGCGAAACTGCTTTTCTGTTCAGCAGCGTGTAACCGCGCAGCTTGGACGAAAGCATCTTGACCTGGCGATCAACATAGGTTTTCAGGTGCTCGGAAGGTAGGAGAGTGTCTCTGGAGACCGTAATGCTCAGCGGGGCAGGCAGCGTCGAGCCCATCACGAACATGTTCACTGTGCGGTCCTGAAATCCCTCTGGCAGCTTGATACTGCCTTCGTGCAACTCGTAGTCCATGTGATAAGAATTCCTGAAATCAAAAAAGAAACAATCACTGTGCGGCGAGACCGCCCAGCATGCTATCGAAATCCGCCAGCCAGAGGCTGAGGTCCGGTTTGGTCGGATCGATCAGGCAAGAAATTTCCAACCACTGCAGCACATCCTTTCCGGCAAGGGGAACAAGCGCACCTACCAGACGTGCGTGTTGTTCTGCGCTGCCTTCTTTGAAGTGGAAATCCAGCGCTTTCGCAGTACAGCCCACCAGGGTGCAGTCCCGCCGACGAATAATACGGAGTTGAGGGTCGCGCTCACGAAAGGTCTGCACCGAGCTTTCGAAAAGTGCTTCCAGTGCCTCACCCTGCATTACGTCCCTGCGTTTGACAGACAACATGAGCGGCTCGCCTTTGTACTCAAGCATAACCTGGACATCACGAAACAGGGCGCCCTCAGGAAAGGCCAGATTAAAGCCACCAAAATTGAAACTGCTGGGCACGTCCTGCAATGGCGTGATCGGTTCTGGCTCAGGCTCGGGGACAGCTTCAACGACCGGAGCTTCCAGCGCCGCCTTGCGTGCTGCCTCCTCATCCGCAATACGTTTTGCGGAAATACGGTCGTAGAGACTTGTTCGTTCCATGCCCTGCGTTCTCACTTGTTGATGTCGACTCGGTCACCTTTGACGAAGGTGCTCTCGCCAAGAACATTGATCACTTTGCCTTTTATCTGAATGCCTTCCGGAGTGATCGAGATGCTGCTGTCGCCCACTTTGAGAAGGATGTACTGCTTGGCATCCACCTGAATGAATTGGTTGTCGACCTTTAGCGTAAACGATCCCTGCTGCACGTTCGTCACAGTATCTTTCTGGATGATTTCCGTATTTGTGCCGCCGACCGTCACCTTGCGGTTATTGCCCACCTCGTGCTTTTCATCCAGCTCGATCTCGGTGTCCATGTTGCGCTCGGCATGCATGATCACCTGTTCGGCACCGGCCTTGTCTTCAAAGCGGAAGAAGTTGGCTGTACCGCCATCCCCCTTGGCCGAACGCGTCAGGAAACCACTCTGGGTCTTGTTGGCAGGCAGCGACCACGGCGGCGTGTTCTGGCTGTTGTACAGACTGCCCATGACGAGCGGACGGTCAGGGTTGCCATCAAGGAAAACGACCACCACCTCGTCACCAACGCGCGGGATCTGGATACTGCCAAAACCGCCACTTGCGCCGGATTGAGCGACGCGGACCCAGCAGGAGCTTTTGTCGTTGTGCTCGCCTTTGCGGTCCCAGTGGAACTGAATCTTCACGCGACCCAGTTCGTCTGTGAAGATTTCTTCTCCGGGCGGGCCCACAACGATAGCGGTATGCGGACCGGAAATGACAGAGCGGTTGGTGGTGAGCTGTGGGCGGAAAACTATCTTCTTGCGTACGCAGGAGAAGGTGTTCCGGTAACTGGCTTGCTGGCCGTTGAGGTAATTGTTGTGGCCTTCGCTATCAATAAGAACGAGCAGAAACTGACGATCTTCAGGCGAGCCCTGATCGTGGTCGTAATGCTGCAGCAGTTCAAAGGTATAGCCAGGCTTCATGGCGCGACAGTTACTGGCCCCTCGAAAGCTCTTGCCCCTCAACTCAAGCGCTTCAACGCGCAAGCGCAACAACGCCTCACCTTCATCATAAGTGCCATGGGTGTACTGGCCGGGGAAGTCGTACACCTCGAAGTTCTCAACGTCACCCTGCTGGTTCAGACTGTTCATGGTCACTGGCAGCCTGTTGTTAGGCTGACGATAGTCGAACGTCTGAACCGCCATTTTTCCTGATTGCAGCCTGCGGTCGCCGTTCCAATCGGTGATGGAGTCGGCTGTCTCGGTAACAGATGCCGAATGGAAGCGTATCTGAGGCTGTTCCGGCAACGGCACCAGCGTGGTGGAGTCGTCGCAGATGATCATGGTGTGGCCTTCGGCGGTATGCTCGAAGTAATAGAACATCCCTTCTTCTTCCAGCAGGCGCTGGACGAAGTTGAAGTCGGATTCGCGGTATTGGGTGATGTAGGTATAGCGCTTGAGAGGCTTGCTCAGGCGAAACTCATGCTTGGAGAACGCGGTACACATCGCGAACACTTGGGTAACGACTTCCTCAACCGTATTCCCCTGGAAGATACGTGTGTCGAAGCGGTTCTTCAGCATCGAGAACCAGGGGTTGAGCGTTGCCGTGTATTTGGCCATGCCGCCGTCACTGCCACCGCTAGCAAAGCGCGTGAGATAGCCAGCGATGTAGCGTGGCGAGCCATCGGCCAGCTCGATCTCGATGACGACATGTTGGCCCATCATCGACTTCAGCTCGACTCCGGAGTCCTGGCACACCAATAGCAGATCAAATTGGTACGCACGCGAAAGACCTTCAGTCCCTCGGAAGGACTCCAGCAGCAGTTCCTGCTCAGGATTGGCGAGGTTCTTGAACTTGAAAAGGCGCCGGTTCTGCGGCGAAAGCATCGCGGCAAGGTCCATCAACATGTATATCTCCTTGAGGGCAGGGAGGCCAGCACCGCCGGGTTTAGCGGCTAACGATTACGAACTGACAAGTCACGGCTTAGGTCTGGTGCTTAAGTATCAATCATTTAGGGCATTGGATTGACATTAACCACGGGTGTGCAACGCGCCCTAAACCTCTGAAAATCTCGTAGGACCAGGGCTACAGACGCATTCCACATCTCGCAAATACTGCAGCGTGCGACCATAAATTAGTGTGAAAGTGCCACTAGCTCAGTAAAAATACCCTACATCTCTCACAAAACCGTTACAGTTCTTATCTTAAAGTATGAAAGGAAACACCGTGGTGCTGCGCCGTGTCAACCACAACCATGCGGCTCAGGCGTTGGCTGTGGTTCTGATGAAGACACGCTATCTATAGGCGTTTTGATTCCACCGAGCTCAGATACTTTTTAATGGGTAAATACTCAGTATTCACAATGGTTTAAGTGAAGACTCGACTGGTTGATGGCTTAACGGCATCATTGCGGTCTGTTTGGCAGATGAGAAAAATGAGCTTGCCTTGAAATTCAGCTCAAATATTCAGGTCTGACAGGCGACATACGCGCTGCCCAGACTACGCTGATTCGTGGTCACGCAAGGCACCGGTGCTAGCTTCCTTCAACCCAGGACTGTGATGTGTAAATGGACCTATTAGCCAATGTTCCTAGCTGGGATGACATCGAGCGAAACCTCGATGATAAATTCAATACGCTAAACCAAGGCTACAGCGATGGGCTGCAGAGCGCTCATGACAGCTGGAATGGCTTCACTCGGCGCGTCAGTACCGCCGCGACTCAAGCATTCGGCTACATGGGCAGCAATCGCATCGATTCGGTGAAAGCAGCCATGAGGCTCTCCCGCGATATTGTCGAGTCAGACCTCAAGCGCAAGTGGGCGTCTATCGAGATCGAACAGATCCTCCCGGTACTGCTGCAACTGGTCAAAGAAGTGGCGATGATTCTGGGCGGCAGCGTTGCGGTCGGCACCATTGCTGGCGGCGTTGCCGGGTCGTTTTTCTTTGGTGTAGGCGCCGTGCCGGTAGCAGCAGCGGGGGCGGGTATCGGGCTACAGGTTGGCAATCTGATCCTGTTGACGCTAGGCCTTGCATCTATCGCTGAGTATTTCTACCAAGGCCTACCCGCTTGCCTTGCAACACTGCAGGAAGGCTTTGCTACCGCCTGGCATGCTGACGAAGGCCTGAAACCCGAGGGCCTCGACCCTACCGGGGGTTCGGCATACGTAATGCAGGAGCGCATTGATCGTGCCGCTCAGCAACTGGCTAAAGGTCAGGAACAACTCGTACTGCTGCTCTTCACTGCCATCGTGACGTACTGGACACGTGGACAGGTCAAGGCAGGCCTTATGGGCAGCATGGATAGCATCGCAGCGCGCAGTACCAAGCTTCAGGCAGAGATTTCGAACAAGCAGTTTGCGAATTGGTTGGCGCGCAATCAGCAGGAGTTGTTGACTCTGCCTGAGTTGCAGGTTAATGGGCCGGCTCCGCTAAAGAACGTAGAACTCGATAATATGCGCGAGTACTATGCCAAACAAGATTCTGATTTTGTATCTCATGATACTAAACTTGAAAAAGCAAAAACGTTTGAGACGCAAGGTCTTTCTCAAAAAGAAATAACGGATTATCTTTCTACAGGAGATGGACAGCTTTACTTGGATAAGTTGCGAGCTGCAGCGCCAGACGCAACTACTGAAGAGATATTCAAACGTGCTGTTGGCCAAATTGGATCTGGAAGCACAATACCAAAAACAGTGGTGATGGATTCACCACTGGTCAAAATCGTGCCTGTAGGGAAAGAAGTTACCGACTACTCACCTTTTTTCACCACGATGGAAGAATTACAGAAAGCCAGTCAAAGCAAGTCTACACTTGCGGATTTTTTTGGCCTTCCCCTCACCAGTGAAGCATCGAAATATTCCGTATTCGAAATAACGCCAATAAAGCCGACCGAGGTTTTTGTTAACAAAGTCGCACCGACTACGGAATTTAGTGGAAGTATCGCAAGGTCTGGCAATGCTGTTCAAAGTATAGTAACGAATCGTGGTGAATGGTCCGCGCCTAGGTTAATTGGTGCAATAGATAATTAAGGGGTATACAAGTATGAATATTAATGCCTTGAAGTCGGCGGCTATAAAGCTTAGAGAGAAGCTTGATTTCTATAAGATTCATGACCCTGATGCTTCAATTTTATTATTGGATCTTGAAGATTTGCTTTTCCGAGCGGAACGAGGCCAAATAACAGAAATGGTAGAGCCACGAGATATCCCAGGTTACAAGCTTTTCACTGAAACACGTTTACAGTCATATAAAGATTTGGAGGCTGCTTACACAGATTTCTATATAGAGCTCATAGAGGCGCGAGAAACGGAAGCTTACAAAATGTTGGCGGCCAAGATGGCTAAGGACTGAAAGTTTCATGATTAGATAATTTTACAGCGTGGTTTCTAAGTGGTTACACAGTGAGGCGAAGATGTTTTTGTGCTTTCCGATGAATCACGCTCTTTTAATTGCTAAGGATCGGCGCGCGCGTAACCCCCAGTTTCCAATTTATATATCGGTAATTAATCAACTCATCTATGTCAAGGCGGTTTTCGAGGGTGTTGAGAAAGAAAAGTCGACGCTTCACGATTTGTCACTTGGCGCTCTAGGAGCTAATGAGTTTGAAGATACGGACTACGAGCTAGCTCGAGCCATTGTGGATGTGAGCTATATAGCGTCTCAATCAGCTAATGGGCTAAAAGTAAAGTTGCCCACAGGCATCTTATACCAAGATCCATTCGTTAAGCGATGATTCAGATGGGGGGAGGCTCTATGTCACCTGCACTGTTCAGATTTGGAGCGGCGGTATTCGTTTTCTTCATGACATTGGTCGGTGTTTTTTCAGTTTACTGGATGTGGGAACATGTACTTCCTCTGTATGGGCGTATATATAGAAATGCACCTGTCGTAGAAACTCCTTATCTTGCGTTCTGCCTACTCATGGTTCCGCCCGCCGTGCTGCTAATTATAATTGGAGGCTCTATAGCCGTATGGACAGGGAAGAAATTTGATACTCCAAATAATTCTTTTTTGGGGGCTTTCCAAAGTTTGATGCTCAAGATTTCTGTCAAGACAATAATCTATATTGTGCCCTCCATAGCTGTATTGACTACTATTGTGTTGCATGCTAGAGACTATACGCCGTGTCCAAAATTGCTTATTTCTGGTTCGGCATGGCAATTATTTTGGGTGAACGATGAGCGAGTTTGTTTTAAGCCGACGCGTTACATTAACGATGGCTGGCCCTGCAAGATGGTGGGCGACCAAGAATATTGTATGCAGGTAGACGGGAAGTGAACTTTAAATTGCAGCGGCCTTACATTTATTTTTCTTTGACAGCTAATGCTTTGATTTTTGGGCATAGTCTATTAAGTGGTGACGTCCATAATGATTTTATCTTTATAGTTAATTGTTCGTAAGAATGGCAGAAAATGAAGCTTGTTGTAGGCGCTTTTTGCACAAATTGATAGGCTTTATCTATGAGGTTGAATGGCTAAGGCTCTAAGGCAGTCATATGAAATTTAACGACACTTTTTTCAATCGCGACCTCATGCTCTCCTTGGGCACTGAGGAAACCTCCGGCCGTTTTTATTTATCGTTCCCGGTGAGCAATGGCTTGATCGATTACGAGGAGTATTACAAGATCGACAAAGCCAGCTTCGATCTTTTCCACACAGATCTCATTGCTGCAGATGCTTTCGCCACGACATGCCGCAGGAGAGAGCGGGATGATTTTTTGATCCAGAAGCCAGGAGCAAAGCGGGGAACGGCTATTTGGCCGTTAACAAGCGGTATAGACTCGGGCAACAGGTAGCAGCTTCCATACTGTTCTGCACCTTGAAAGATTATCCTGGAAGGACCCATGATCGACTTGAGAAGCCCCAACGACATGCTCGACCACTATGTTGAGCGCTACGATCATCTGCTGCCCGCACCTTCCGCGCAGCTACTTCAACGCATGGATTACATGCTGAAGCCTGATGCACCCAGGCTGCCGAGGGGCAAGCCCGATTGGATAGCATCACGGACGTGTACCCTCAGCGAAGAACAGGCGCTGGACCGTGCGAAGGGGTGCTTGCTCGGTATGGCCATTGGCGACGCGGTGGGCACAACACTGGAGTTTTTGCCTCGTGATCGTAGCCACGTTTTTGACATGGTCGGTGGCGGCCCTTTCAAGCTCAATCCCGGTGAGTGGACCGATGACACCAGCATGGCTCTCTGCCTTGCGGACACCTACCTTGCTAAAGGTGATTTCGATTTTTCTGATTACGCCGATAGGCTATGTCGTTGGTATAAGCAGGGCGAGAACAGTCATAACGGTAAGTGCTTCGATATCGGAAACGCTACTCGTGCTGCTCTGGAAGGACACTTGGCAAGCAAAGATGGCTGGTATGGCAACGACGATCCATCTACTGCCGGTAATGGGTCGATAATAAGATTGGCACCCACTGCAATATTTCGCAGGCACTCGCTATTCGCTACGTGGCGGCAAAGCGCCGCACAAAGCAGATGCACACACAGAGCAATGGAGGCTATAAGTTGCTGCGAGCTGCTCGGCGCCCAGTTGCATCTCGCCCTTAACGGCGCAGACAAAGAAGAAACCCTTTTTCCGATGATTCGCCCGTTACGACCGCGAGCATTGATCATCAACGCTGGCGAATACAAAGAAAAAACCCGCGACCAGATCCGCTCCTCCGGCTATGTCATCGACACACTCGAAGCAGCTCTGTGGGCTGTATGGAATACCGATAATTTCAAAGACGCCATCTTGCTGGCTGCCAACCTGGCTGATGATGCCGACAGCGTAGCCGCCACTGCCGGACAAATCGCAGGCGCGCTTTATGGGGTGTCAGGCATGCCGGAGGAATGGGTCAAGAACGTCGCATGGTCCGAGCACATTCACGGTCTGGCTCAGCAGTTGTTTGAGCGTGCGCCGCTGCATGATCCTTTGGGCGAGTCTATCGGCGACTGATAGGGAAACGCGCGTACTCTCTCCGAGGATCAGCTCACAGCTCCTGACTTATATCGCGTCTCAAGGAATCTGACCCAAATGCCCAAATCATGCCCGCAACACCTCTACAACAAAGCCTGGCTATTCGCATCCCATGCCCACGTCGGCCAAAAAATGACCGGTTCGGACCTTCCTTACACCACCCACGTGGCGATGGTCGCCAACGAGTTGATCTTCGCCCATCGCGAAGAATCTGTGGGCGCGCTTGAAATCGCCTTGCCCACAGCGTTGCTGCACGACGTGCTGGAGGATACGCCGGTAACTCAGGATGAGTTGGCTGAAGCTTTCGGTATGGAGGTCGCCTCAGCCGTGGCGTGCCTGAGCAAGAACCTGATCGTGCCGTTTTCCGAAGCGCTTTATTTCGCCGGGATCGCCAGTCATTCCAAAGAAGCTGCGTCGGTCAAGTTGTGTGATCGCATCACCAATCTGCAGTCAGCGCCGTCCACCTGGAAGAAGGCAAAGCGAGCGTCTTATCTGGTGGAGTCGGCGCAGATCCTGGCTGCCTTGGGGCATGCGAACGGGTATCTACGGCAACGGCTCATCGATACGATGGCGCGTTATCAGGCGCTTTATGTTGATGGCTTTGAAGGCTGAGTTATGAGCTCTCATCATTGTCGGATCGAGAACGGGAATCTCTGGATAGAGAGTCAGCGAGTCTGCCTTCCTTACCCGGCGGACACGTTTCTGCTGTTTAAGGGGATAGTGCTAATCAGGCTTGAATCCCCACCGGGCGAGGTCTTCAACCGGAACATCTTCGCTTTCTCGATGGCTGGCGAGGTGCTCTGGCAGATCGAGGAAAGCCCGCACGGTACGCAGGCGGACAAGCCGTTTATGAGTATTCACTGCGATGACAACGCTCATGTCATCGCAGATTGCTGGAATGGTGTGACCTACTCGGTGAATGCGGAGAATGGGAAGATTCAAGTTATCCAGTTCAACAAATAGCCGCGCTTCCGGCGTTTACCCTTTAGCTGACGCGCTTCGCGCCTCACCAACGCAACCCCTCAAACGGATTCCAGCCCTGCTCGCCTTTCACTTCCTTCAGGTAATACGCGTAATTGGTCAACTGGCCATACAGCGAATTAAACGCAAACCCCAGCGCAGAACTCGCCTCCTTGGCGTAGCGGAACTCAAACATGTCCATCACGATGTTCAGCGCGACAGAAACCACTATCATGATTGCGATAATGCACAGGTTCTTCTTCCACAGCCCCAGAATGAACAGGTAAACCGGCCCAAAAAAGAACGCGAAGAAGTTGAAGTTGATTTTCACTTTTTTCAAAAAGGGCAGTTGCTTGAGCGCAGGTCTGAACCCCGGTGCGCTTGGGCCGCCATGCGCATCAAAAAAGGCGAAGCGTTCTTTCCATTTGTCGCTGTAATGGCCTGATGCGTTTACCGGGTCTGACGTGTTCATTCTCTAATCCCTGATGTGTGTGAATCACGTGAATGGTCGTCCCCTGTTGCCGCGCTGGGTACGACGCAAAATACGGGTAAATCATGGGCACGTCAGTCGTAAAGACAGACTCGCCCTGTGGTGCATTTCCTGATGGTCTGTACGCATGTTCATACAGACCATCCTACGAACTGCCCTTACTGCTTAGGCTCTTTCGTACCGAGCACATCGCGAATGCTGTCCACGACGTTGCTGTCCTTGATGACGTCGTTCAGCCAGCCTTCCAGCGGCATGTTGCCCCACTTGATGGCGCGCTCGATGAGGTACGGGACGGGGCTTTGCGGTTCGGTGTTTTTGAAGAACTGTGCGATGCCGGCGAGCATGGTGAAGGCTTCGTCGCGTGTGGTCGGGGTGGTGCGCAGTGGTGCGGACGCGCTGTCCTGGCTGGCCTGGGTCATTACGGCACCTGCGGGTTGGTCGACGACGGTTTCGGGGGCGGCCTGAGCGGCGGCGGGGGCAGGGCTCAGTTCGATGCCGCGGTCCTTGAGCAGCTTTTCGGTCAGTTGCCCGGCGCGTTGCAGGATGTCGCTGAGGGTGACGAGGCTCGGCGCGTCGCGGCCGAACAGGGTGTCGGCAGTGGCCTGGAGCTGCTGGCAGGCGTACAGGCTGGCGGCGATTTCGCTGGCCTTGAGGCGCAAGTGGTCCGAGTCGGTGAGGACCACCGAGCGCTGGAAGATTTCGGCGTTGATCTTGCCTTCTTCAACAGCGGACTGCATGGCCTTGGGGTTTTGCAGCGCGAGGTTTTCAACGTGGCGCGACTCGTCGTAGCGCAACAGGCCAAAATTCTGCCCCTGCGTGATCGGCAGCCCGCCGACGACTTCGGTCAGCGTGGTTTTCAGCCAGGCCAGGCGGGCGGCACGTTCTTCTACGCCATCCTCTAAGGATGGGTACAGATCGTCCCAGAAATTTTGCAGGATCCGCTCGGCCACGGTCAGGCCAAAGGTGATGCCGACAAAGTGGTATTTGTGCGCCAGGGCTTCGCTGAGCCAGGCGACGAGCATCAGGTCCTTGCTTTGTTCGGCAAGGCCCTGTGCGGCCAACGTGATGGTCTGCTCCCAGTCCGAGGACTTGAGATCGGTTTGCCAGTCACCTTGGGTGAGGTAGTCGGGGTCTGCTCGACGAGCTTCCTTGACCTGATCGAACAGGGTGGAAAAGCTCAGGTCCTCGCCACTTCCCCCGTTGATGGGTGCCGTCAGATCGGCAAGCGAAAGGTCGTTGAGAAATTCAGACATAGTCAACTCTGATCAGAGGATAAAAGAACACCGTGCCTGGGCAGACACGGTGTTGAAGACGGGCCGCTTGCGCGACCCGATGTGTCACGGACTTATGCGAATACTTTGTTCGCAGTGCGGTCCCAGCCGCCAGTGACGTTACCGCCACCCTGGCCATCGGAACGGCTCTGCTGGGTGTAGGTGGTCTTGATGCGAGCGAAGTTGAAGCTGATTTCTTCAATCGGCAGATCGCTGACTGCGTTGTCTTCGCCTTTCTGGCTACCGCCAGCAACCGCCTTCACGGAAGACACAACCACTTCTTCCAGGTTGATGGTCAGGTAGGTCAGCTTGTCGCCGCCTGCACGGTTGACGTTCAGCTGGATCTTGGCGATGTGAGTGCCCTTGCAGCACGCTTCGAACAGCTTGGCGGAAGCCTTGTCCACAGACTTGCGGATGCTGAAGTCGCTCAGTGCAACGCGCTCGGACGAAGCACCGCCCGAAGAGCTTGCGGTCGCCGAGGTGGCCTGGGTAGCGCCGAACTCGTAGCCCAACACTTCGATCCAGTCCTTGTGCTTGTCGTCCAGAACTTCGCCTGGGATGCCATCGATTTGGATGTATGCGTCAAATGCCATTTTCTGCTTCTCCTTCTTCATTTAAAGCCGTGGCGTCTGCGGACAGAACACGGCCCTTTTGATTAACCTTCCTGAAACGATCAAGAAAGGTTCTCTTGCCACGGCCAAGGTTTCATAGGGACAACCCGGGCTTCGGTCTGCTTGCCAACGCGCGATCAATTGAGCGCGCGTACTTCGATCTCCACGCGTCGATTCGGCTCAAGGCACTGAATCAACTGCGCCCTTGGTTGCTGCATGTCGCATTTGACCAGAGGCTTCTCGCTGCCTTCACCGACCGCGTCCACCAGCTCGGCGGGCACGCCCTTGCCGACCAGGTAGGTCTTGATGGTCTGCGCACGCTGTTTGGACACCTGCATGTTGCTTTGCGGGTCGCCCAACTGGTCGGCGTGACCTGCAATCACGATCTTGCCGATGTTCGGTGTATTCAACAGCTTGCCGGCGATCGCGCTCAGCTGATTTTGACCTTCGGTTTTAAGGCTCTGGAAATCGGCACGACCAAAGGCAAACAGCGTGTCCGATTCCAGCGTGATCGTTTCGATAGCCTTCAACGACTGCGTCAACAGGCTGTTGATGTAATTACGCGAACTGGATGTCAGAAATGCGTTGTCGAGAATCCGCGGCACGTCCAGTTCGTGAATCTGATCGCTGTAGAAGTTGATCTGTCGGCTGGCGTACTCGTAATCCTGATTGGAGCCTGCCTCGGCATTCGCGGTGATGGTCTTGCCGGTCTGACGCGCAATGGCCGGATACCAGTAATCAGGCATCTTCGCTTTCAGGAACGCCGGGTCAGCCTTTTCACGTTGGGCGCGCGACAACATCACGTAAGTGTCCAGCGTGGCCTTGCCGAAGGCAGCGATGGATTGTGCGCGGTTATCCGGCGGCAGCGCCTTGGGCTCGACACTGTCCACACCGGTGACTGGCATCAGGTCCTTGGCATTACGCTGATAGACCTTGATCGTGGTCAGCAGGTAAAGCGAGCGCGTCAGGTTGTCTGCGGTCGGTTTGAGCATCACCGTTTCCAGACGGTTGAAGTAACGCGTGCGCAGCAGCGGCTCGACGTCATAGCCCCGGTAGAGACCCAGACGCAAGCGCAGTGGTACGCCTTCGTCGTGATGACGGTCGTAGTAAAGCGAGGTCCAGAAGCGCATGCGATCCAGCGTTTGCCACTCGGTGTACTGCCCGGTGGCCTTGCTGTCCTCGGCTGCGGCCTGAGCGAGTTCGCTGGAGATGGACTGGATGTTGTCCTTGTTGTTCCAGTACGACCAGCCCCACAGACTGCACAGCAGCAACGCCACAAGGCTTGCGCCACCGATCCAGGCGGCCTTGCGGCGACGCTCTCGGTGGTTGGTGGTGTACAGCGCCACCAGATGCTGATCGGGGATGATCACCTTGCGGAACAGGCTGTTGATGAACAGCGGGTGCGGCTGGACATTGCCATCGACAGCTTCCTGCTCGCTTTCCAGCTGGAATCGTTCGGTGACCTGGCGGGTGTGTCCGCCCATCTCGGGCTGATCGGCGTCCAGTGCGCTGGTGAAGTAGAAACCGCGCAGCATCTCGGCGCTTTGATACGGGTTGGCGCGCAGCAGAGCATCGACGAAAAGGAGCAGGCGCGGTTTCAGGGCTTCCAGCTCCAGCGGGAAGCGATACACCGCAGTGTCCTGACGAGTGACCTGGATGTCCTGAAGCACCAATTGCTGGTTGGCGATCTGTTTCCAGTAATTGATCAGTTCTTCCATCGCCACACCGAAGCGCTGGCCCCAGTCGGCTTGCTCGAAGCCCTTGTGCGGGAAGGTCTTGCCCATCACTTCGCCACGCGCCACATCGTCGAGCTGGCGATAGAACGGCACGAAGCCCGGGACCAGGTCGCACTTGGTGAACACCAGATACACCGGCAGACGCACTTCCAGCAGCGCGTGGGTTTCCTGAATGCGCTCGCGCAGACGCTTGGCGATGCGCTCCTGGTCCTCCACCGAGGACTGCAGGATGTCATGAATGCTGACGGTGACAATCAGGCCGTTGAGCGGTCTGCGCTGGCGATGCTGACGCAGCAATTGCAGAAAAGCGCGCCATTTGCCGGCTTCTTCCTGATCGTTCATGTAGCGACCGGCAGTGTCCAGCAGCACGGCTTCGGAGCTGAAGAACCAGTCACAATTGCGCGTGCCACCCAACCCGGCCACGCGTGCGCCTTCGCGCTCTGCGTAGGGGAAGTTGAGGCCCGACTGATAGAGCATGGTGCTTTTGCCCGCTGCGGGCTGACCGACCACCAGATACCAGGGCAGGGCATAGAGCGCGTCCTTGGAGTTGCTGCCGTTCGGCTTGTTGCTCTGCAGGCGCTCGAGGCTTTGCAGCAGGCGCTCGCGCAGCAGGCTGACTTCTTCACGGTCTGCCGGGCTGGCGTTGAGCACCGCCTGATCGGCGTCGTCACGCAGCAGGCCTTCCAGGTTCTGGTGCTGTGATACGCCTCGGTACAGCAACAGCACATAGGCTGCCGACAACAGCAGAAACAGGCCGATCCCCGTCAGCAGGCTGTTCATCGAGCTGAAGCCCAGGGCACGGCCGATGCTCCAGACGATAAAGATCGCCAGGAAAAAGCAGACCCCTAGAACGTAGGGCTGGTAGCGCAAAAAGTAGTATTTGATCTTGTTCATACGGGCTTCAAATCCAGCACATCGACAAAGCGGTCGATAACGTCATAAAGAGGGCGGTCAATGTCTGGAAACACATGGCCTCGGTGGTGTTCGTCGAACGCGTCGAAGGGTGCCAGTACGTCATAACTCTCCGAATGCTCACTCACGCCCGTCACCACCCGGTACACGCCGGAGGTGTTGCGGGATGCGAAGCAGAACAGCCGGGGGCGCATGAAATCATCCGCCAGAATGCTGATCTGCGGCACCGCCATGTTCGGCTCGATGCGTGTCAGCCAGTTGACCCACAGATCGGCTGTCGGGTTCTTCAAGCCTCGTTCTGCCGGCAGTGGCAGCGAAATACCAACGGGTGCCTTGGACGACGGGCGGCTCAGCGCCTGCAGCCGGGTGAGCACGGCGTTGCTGATGAACTCCGGGTAGGAGCTTTCCAGCGAGGTCGCGATGTCACGCAGGGTGAAGTTCACCAAAAACTTCTCATGCACACGCCTGAACAGCTCGAAGTCCTGCCCTTGCAAGGGTCGCAAGGCCCTGATGCGTTCGAACAGCACCGCCGTACTTTCGCCTTGCGCGGCCATGTGCAGCAACGGTTTGATCTGCCCGGCGAACAGTTCGCTCAGGGTGAACGGGTTCACAAACAGCCCGGCGTCACTGGACTTCACCGTTTGAAAGATGAAGAACGGATAACGCCGAGCGCTTGAGTCCCGGGAGCTGATCAAACCGCCCACCAGCCAGTTGCCGCTGCGTGCCCGGTAGCTGAAAAAGCACACGGGCAATCGGTCGAACAGCGTGCGCCAGTCTTCGCGGTGCTGCATGTCGGCGAGTGCGCCCTGCAGCCATGCATCGAACTCGCAGACATCGTCGCTGGCACCATGCAGGCTGACGAAATCTGCGCTCGCGGGCACTTTTCCGAAGCAGCCAATCATCGACCGCCCTCCAGATCCAGCATGTGCATCCTCACTTGGTCCGCCCATCGGTTGCGTTAAGCGCGCTCAGCGCCTTGACGTTTGCCAGGTCGGTCAGCTTCACGCCGCCATAGTTGCGTACCACCAGACTGACCGGCCCTTTGGCCGTGTTCCAGCTGAATCGCTGCTGGATGCCGTCGAGGTCAGCGACGCGTGCGCTGTCGTTCATGCGCAGCAGGCCCCAGCGGCCGGTGTAGTCGAACACGGTAATGCGTTCGCCGGACAGGGTGACCACATCCAGGCGTGCGCCTGGCGCTGTGGTAGTGCCAGGCCACGAGAAGCGGCTCCAGCTGGTCTTGCCGTTGCGGTAGTGCTGCTCCTGGCCATCCAGCGTGAAGATGATATCGGTGAAGTAGGCCGACGGCTCAAGCATGATCTCGAAACCGTTGTCGCGGTCCGAGAGGCTGGCGATGACTTCGCCCAGCGAACTGGCCTTGTCGATGTTGCTGACCATTTTCGGGTTGACCAGCGGCGCCGCCTTAGCCCCGCTGCCCATGCCGAGCCCTTCGCCATCGGACAGATTGCCGATTTCATTGCGTTTGAAGTTGGGCAGCAGGCCCGACTCCGGGTCGACGAAGCGCTGCAGGTCTTTCACCGAGGCCTCGTTGCGGCTGTCTGCAGCAATCGGGTACCGGTGAGCCATGACCTGCTCCCAGGGCTTGGCGACCTGTTTGGCCCAGGCTTTGGCGATCTGTTCGCCAGCCGGATCACGCAGCGTTTCCCAAGCGAACTGAATCGGCAGGCTGAACAGGCTTTGCAGCGAAGTGGAAAGCCCGCCCTGGCTGGTATCGACCGTGGTTTCAACGTAGTTACGCACGTTGGTGACTTCGCTCGGCTGCCCTTCGAGGGTTTCGCTGATCAACTGCTTGCTGCTCTTGCCGACATCCTGCGAGCGCTGGATGTTGTTCATCCGCACTTTGAGCTTGCGCAGCGCTGCCAGGTAGCGATCCATGATGGTGCTGTCGGCGCCTTCGGCGTTCTGTGTGGCGAAAACCCGCGATACAGGCTCGAAACGCTTGGCCAGACTGCCGTCATCCACCGCAGGCAGCGGCGAGACCAGTACGCTGGCCGCCGCTTCCTTGTTGTCGAAGATGCCGGTGACCTTGCCCCAGAAGCCATCGTCGCGCTTGACCCCGGTCTGTTGCGCCTCGCGAACTGCAGGGACGTCCCATTGCGTGTTGTCGTTGACTGAGGCCAGCAGCAGCTTGACCGGCGAATTGCGCACGTCACTGAGCAATGACAACTGCTGTGTGGCGTTGGCCATGTCGCTGAAGCGACGCACGCCCACGCTGTCGATCATGGTGTACCAGACCTTCGTGTAGTCACGCTTGTAACGGGACATGAACTCTCGGACGAAGTTGGCTTTCTGCACCACGCTGTCGCCGCCTTCACCGTCGAGCACCCAGTCCGATTCGTTACGCAGGTTGCCGGACACCAGCTTGATCAGCTCGGGCTTCACGAACTCTTCCCAGCCCTGACGGGTGAAAATCGCAGGCACAGCTTCCGAACCGTACAGCAACTGACGACCCGGCATCGGCACCAGATCATTCAGGCCGATAGCGGGGAACTGACGGCTGGACTCCAGTTGCAGGCGCAGGTATTCACGGTCCACCAGCGAGCTGGAGATCATGAAAAACTTCAGGCTCTTGCGGGTCTCGTCGATCAACTGCTCATTGCGCGGCATGGCAGGCGCGTCGCCGTTCTTGAGCAACTGTACGTAGACCGGCGAGTTATCCTCGATGACGTCGTCGCTGATCGGATTGGCCTCGCTGGAAATATCCGCCCAGGCCACCGGCAACGCCGCGTTGACGAACTCGGTTTCCGGGTGCGTGGTCGGCTGAGTCAGAATCAGATAAAGCTTGAGAGCGTTGTATGACTCGATGATGGATGCCACCTGCCGTTCATCGAGTCGTCCGAGCATTTCCTCCGACAGCGACAGACCGCCCGTGGTGGCCGACAATTCGGCCGCATCGTTTGCGGTGGCCGGGTTACGCAGTGCGGCGATGGCCTCGCTGCGTGTCTGGCTGGCCGTGTTTCTCGCGGCGCCGGTCAGGCGATTGGTAACGTCGCCGGTGCTGCGCGGAATGCTGCTCAGGCTGGTCGGACGGCCTGCAGCGACGTTGCGAGCGCCACGGTCCAGCAGTTTCCGGCCTTGCGCACGCGCCTTGCCGGTTTTGCTGTCGGAACCTGCGGGGGCGGCCCCGAAGCCATACTGCGGGTCCATGGTTTTGGCGAACTCGTTGAATTCACGCATCTGCAATTGCAGTTTCAGCGTGATCGGCTCCAGCGCCTGGGTACGCATTTGCTGCAAGTAGGCGGTCTGGGTAGCGAAGTAGATATCGTCACCACGGTACAGGCCGCCGCTGAGTTGCAGCGGTACGCCCTTGGTGCGGTATTTCTCGATGGTTGCCAGCTGATTGCGCAGCAGCTCCAGGCCCTGGCCCGAGGCAAGGCGTTGTGCCCGGTCCGGGGACTGCTCCAGTTCGTGCAACTGCTGGCTGATGTTGGCCAGCCACTCGCGGTTTTTCTGGAACGACAGGGCTTGCCAGCCGATGAAGGCCAGCCCGGCGAACAGCGCCGCAGCGATGACAATCGGGCCAATCGAGCGGTCGCGGCCATGCCGTGACTGGTACAGGGTCAGGTCACGGTCAGGGAAAATGACGCGGCGGAAGGTATCGGTGATGAAGTAACTGCGATCACTGATTTTCCGGTGTTCTTCTTCCTCTTCCTCCACTGCACCGTATGGCTTCGCCGGCCGCAGGACGAACGACTCTGAAAGCTCGTCTTCATACACCGGTGTCAGTTGCTTGTCGGTTTGCAGGGCGCTGGTGAAATACAGGCCGCGCAGCAACAACTGAGTACCGTTGACGTTACTGCGCGCGAAATGCTGCAGGAACTGCTCGAGTATCGTCGACAGCTCGGCAAAGTAGTTGGGGAAGTTCAGCAAAGCGCT
Organism: Pseudomonas sp. PvP100; assembly: GCF_017833055.1. Lineage (NCBI taxonomy): Bacteria > Pseudomonadati > Pseudomonadota > Gammaproteobacteria > Pseudomonadales > Pseudomonadaceae > Pseudomonas > Pseudomonas sp. PvP100. Next base: position 4,362,872 of record NZ_JAFIBO010000001.1, on the reverse strand, counting down.
GTTGGCGTCTGCACCCAGCGCGATGATCTGTGCATCGACGTGGCGGCTGACGTGCGCCTGCAGGTTTGCCAGCTTGCGATCGAGCACCGTACGCAGGCTTTCGGTGTTGATCTCGTTCAGCCCGAACGTCATGCCCAGCGGCTGCTGGCGCTCGTTCAGGTCCATGCCGTCGAAGGCCTGGTTGAAGCCGGGCAGTTGGTCGGTCTTGGTCAGCATCAGGTAGATCGGTGGATTGGCGTCCAGGCAATCGGTGTATTCCTCGATGCGCGTGACCAGGCGCGCACCCATTTCGTTACGTTCTGCGGAAGAGGCGGCCAACAGCTCCGGCAGGCTGACCACCAGCACCAGACCATTGACGGCGGCCTTGCTGCGCTGCTTTTTGAGCATGCGCAGGAACGCCGCGAATTCGCTGGCGGACTGATCATCGCGAAGGTAGCGGCCAGCGGTGTCGATCATCACGGCTTCAGGGCTGAAGTACCAGTCGCAGTGCTGGGTGCCGCTTTCCGTGTCATTGGCGCTGCTGGCAATGCTGGCCGACAGGCCGGAGCGGGTCAGCAACGAGGTCTTGCCCGCTGCGGACATGCCGATGACCAGATACCAGGGCAGATCGTAGAGCGCCGAGGAGCCGCCACCGCCTGCCGAGCGATCGGTGCGCAGCATGGCAATGGCATGCTTGAGGCGGTCGCGCAGCACTTGCTGATCACGGAACTCGCCGGTGGACTTCAGCGAGCGGTCAACTTCGATCTGAACCAGATTCTCGAGGTTGTGTTCGGTGCGAATCCGCCGGTATTGGCGCAGTACGATCAGCAACAGGTAGAAGGCGCTGATGATCGCCATCGCTTCGAGCGTGTAGCCTTGCAGCCAACTGATCCTTGGGGCGAAAAACCAGCAGACAGCCAGGCTGATCAGCCACAGTATCGGGACCAGGAACCAGAAACTTTTTAACAGGCGCAGTAATGTCTTCATGTCTTCCTGACTCGGTTACCTGATCGGGACTCAAGCATTGAACAGTTGGCTGATTTGTTCGGCCAACGCGGCCACGTCTTTGCCCAGCAACCAGTCAAGCGTCAGATAGACACCCAGGCATACGAGGGCGATGAGCACCAGGTAAAGCCATACCGGAACTTCATGGCGCAGCATTTGCGACACCTGGTCAGGCAATGCCCAGTCAGGCGACAGCGCCTTTGGCGTCTTGCGGTAGCGTGCGATGTCCTGGCCCAGCGTGTTGGCCAGGTAGCGCAACTGGTCCTTCTGACCCAGCCCGAATTTGCCTTCGAAACCCAGTGCCAGGCACAGGTGATACACCTCAAGCACATCCAGATTCTTTTTCACGTCGGCGCGCAGCAGTTCGATTTTCTCGAAGAAGCCTTCGCCGGCCAGGTGAACCCCGAAATAACGGAACTGCAACGGCTCCATTTCGAAGTGGCGACGCATGTCGTTGTCGCCCGAACGCAGCACGCTTTCATCAAGAAATGCGCACAGTGCGTACTGGGCGTCCTTGACCTGTTCGACGCTGTAGTTGGCGCTGCGCGCCTGACGCTCCAGGTTGGCGAAAAAGGTATCGACGCTGGATTCGAAGGCAGTGACCGAGATCGCCTGGCGGCCGCGACGGACAATCAGCGCCATGGTGATGAAGTCACGTACCAGGTCTTTGAGCGTAGGTTTTTCGGTTGCGGCCGTAGCGGCACCTTGCATCACGGCTTCAGTCATTTAAGCACCGCCAACAGTTCGAGCTTGAGATTGGTAAACGCGCTGGGCGCGTAGAAGGAAATGGCCTGGGCTTCCATCATGCGTTCGTACACCCGGCCATGCGGCTCGATGGAGAAGTAGTGGTTGTCCAGACGCACCGGAATGGCGTTTGGCAGGCGCGTCGAGTGGTTCAGCGTGACGCCCGGCATGGCGCTGTTGACGACCACTTCGATGTCTTCCGGTGACCCGACCTTGAACGCACGCGGTACCAGTTCCAGCAGGCTGGAGCCGGGCATGTCGGCATGCACCGAGATGTAAAAATCGGCTTCGGTAAGACGCGGGTCCAGCAACTGGCCCTGCCAGTACGAAGGCCGTACCTGACTCAGGTTGATGACGATGCACTGGTTCGGAATCACGTTTTCAAGCAGCAGACGAACCAGTTCGTCGAGCTTGACCAACGAGGCGGCCGGGTCCTGATGATCGTAATCGGGAATGTCGGTGAGCTGAGTGTCCAGCGAGAAGGTCAGCAAACCACCCGCCAGCTCCGCCAGAAACAGATACAGGCGCTCTGGGTGCAGGCGTGGGTGCGCCAGCAGGTGAGCCAGTTGCGGGTAGGCGCGGTTGACCGTATTCAGCAGCCAGAACAAGGTGACGTCGCTGGAGCCAAACTCGGCGATCTGGTCAGCACGCTCGCGGCGGCGGCCTGAAAGCGCCTTGCTCTTGGCTTGCAGCACGCTGATCAAACGCCTGCCGAGGCCGACCAGCGTCTCGTGGGTGCCCACGTGCAGCGTCGGGTGCACAAAATGCGCATCCAGGTTGAAGCCGCCGATGCTGTTGCGTGCCAGTCGGGCAATCGGGCAGTAGCTGTAGCCATCCAGACTGTCGCCATCGACCAGCATCACCACGTTCAGGCGCAGGCTGGTGATTTCGTTTTCCAGATCGCCTTCGTTGAGGTCCGGCAGGGTGTCGAACTGTTTGCGAAAGCGTCGCGCGCTCTTCTGTTCCTGGCCGTCTTCAACGTAATTCAGGCCAAAGGGCTCAGGCAGTTTGAGCGCCGCGTAGACCTTGATTTCTCCGCCTTTGAGCAGGTTTTTCAGGTCACGGGCGGCAGGCAGCGGGTCGTGCTGCGGCGCGTCGTAAAGGCTGCCGTCCGGGAACACCAGCTTCAGACGCTTCAGTTGCAGGGAGCCGGTCGCCAGCGCTTCGACGTCGACTTCCAGCGTTTGCACGCCCCAGTGAAAGGGCGTGGAGCGCAGCGTCGACTCAGCAAGCTGATGTTGATGAAACTCATCCTGATATTGGAAATGTTGCGGCAAAAGGAACATGCCTTCCGACCACATCACGCGGCTTTGTTTACTCATTTGGCGCCTTCCAACAGAGAATTGAATTGTGAGTCAGCCGCCTTTTTGGCAGCACTGCCGGCCGAGTCCTGAACCTGCTGGACAGCTGCGTCCTGCGCGCGCTCGGTCATACTTTTACTGGCGGGTTGTTCGGGAATCGAATTGGATTTGTTGAACTGCTCTTCAGTCTTGAGTTTGTTCAGCACGTCCACACCACGCACCGCGAGGATGTAGTTGTTATCCACCAGCACACGCACGCCGTCGGACGAGAACCAGATACCGTCCTTGCGCAGCGTGTTGGCGTCGAACGCGACCTTCCAGCGGCTGTCGACGTCGGTGCGGAAGAACGCCGCGATGCCCACATACGAGGCATTCGGGTTCAGCGGCCATTGATCGGTCTGGCCCATGCCAGGCAACAGAATCAGCTCTCGGCTTTCGACCAGCGTGTTGCCCAGAGCCTTTTGCGGATCATCCCAGAGGGTGTCGGCGTTGATCGACTCGAAGCGCTCCAGAGAGGACAGCTGATAAACGCGCACCACCACCGATAGCGGTTTGCCGTACTCATCAGGGTTGAGCTGGTTGCCGCCGTCAGTCGTCAGGATGACCTTTTCGTTGTCACCAAACATCATGTCGCCAGCCCAGGTGTCATCCATGCGCTTGGCGACACGGTCTGTCACGCCGCAGGCGGACAGAGCCATCATCATTGCCAGAACAGCCAGGCACCTTGCCAAGGCTGGCTTCGAGGAACAATTGCCTTGAAGTCTTTTATTCATTACGTCTTACCTATGGGGTGATCGATCAGGTCAGGGTGTAAGCGAAGTCGCCATCGCTGCCCAGGTCGATGGTCAGGCTCTGAATCGGCTTGTCCTGCGCCATCCGCTCCAGCACCCGCTGAGCGAGCTCCGGCATGAGGGTCTTGGACAGAATGTTGTCGATATTGCGTGCGCCGCTGTCGACTTCCGTGCAGCGCGACGCGATAGCCTTGATCAGCGCCTCGTCGTAACGCAGCACCGCCTGATGATTGCGCTCGAAACGCTTGCGAATGCGCTCCAGCTTCAGGCCGACGATGCGTTCCAGAATCGCGTCCTGCACCGGGTAATACGGCACGATGGTCAGGCGCCCCAGGAAGGCCGGTTTGAACACCTGATTCAGCTCGTCGCGCAGGCCTTCCACGATGTCATCGGGGGTCGGCTTCTGCTCGGTGTTCAGGCACCACTGCATGATGCGATCAGTACCGGTGTTGGAGGTGAGGATGATCACGGTATTGCGGAAGTTGATCTCGCGACCTTCGCCATCGTCCAGCACGCCTTTGTCGAAGACCTGGAAAAACAGCTCGAGCACATCCGGGTGGGCTTTCTCCACCTCGTCGAGCAGCACCACGCTGTAAGGCTTGCGGCGTACGGCTTCGGTGAGCACGCCACCTTCGCCGTAACCGACGTAGCCAGGCGGTGAGCCTTTCAGGCTGGAGACGGTGTGGGCTTCCTGGTATTCGGACATGTTGATGGTGATGACGTTGCGTTCGCCGCCATACAGCGTGTCAGCCAGGGCCAGTGCCGTTTCGGTCTTGCCGACACCGCTCGGGCCCAGCAGCAGGAACACACCGATCGGCTTGTTCGGGTCTTCCATGCGGGCACGGGAAATCTTGATGCGCTTGCCGATCTCTTCGAGCGCGTGGTCCTGCCCCAGCACGCGTTCGCCCAGCAGCGCAGGCAGGCTTTGCACGGTGTCGATTTCGTCGCGCAGCATCTTGCCCAGCGGGATGCCGGTCCAGCCGGAAATCACTTCGCCAATCGTGCCGCCATCGACCAGTGCGTGGACCAGCGGTTGCTCGCCCTGCACGCTGGCCAGTTCGGCGCGTACAGCGGCAATCTGCCCGGCATCAGGCTCGCCGCTTTGCGGAACGCTGAGTGCGCCAAGCTTTTCGACTAGCTCCAGCTCGCGCTTCCACTGTTGCTCCAGCGACTCGCGGGTCTCCTGTTCGGCTTTCAGCTCTTCATGCAGCGCTGTCAGACGGCGAGCGTGGTCGCTGCCCTTGGCGGTTTCCTGCTCCAGTACGGCGATTTCTGCGTTCAGGTTGTCGATGTGACGCTTGCAGTCCTCCAGCGCTCCCGGCTGTGCCGATTGGCCCAAGGCAACACGTGCGCAAGCGGTGTCGAGCACGCTGACCGCCTTGTCCGGCAGCTGGCGGCCAGTGATATAGCGGTTAGACAGGCGCACGGCCTGTACCAGCGCTTCGTCCATCACGGTGACCTTGTGGTGTTCCTGCATCTTTGCCAGCAACCCGCGAAGCATGTGGATGGCCTTGTCTTCGTCAGGCTCTTCGACTTTCACGACCTGGAAGCGTCGAGCCAGTGCGGCATCCTTCTCGAAATACTTTTTGTACTCGGCCCAGGTGGTGGCGGCGATGGTGCGCAGCTCACCGCGTGCCAAGGCAGGCTTGAGCAGGTTGGCGGCATCGTTCTGCCCGGCTTGCCCGCCCGAACCGATCAGCGTGTGGGCTTCATCGATAAACAGAATGATCGGGTGCAGGCTGCGTTTGGTTTCTTCGATGACCGACTTGAGGCGGTTTTCGAACTCGCCCTTGACCCCGGCACCGGCCTGCAACAGGCCCAGATCCAGCGTGTGAATGGCGACGCCCTTGAGCACCGACGGCACGTCGCCCTGCACGATGCGCAGCGCCAGGCCCTCCACCACGGCTGTTTTACCGACGCCAGCTTCACCGGTCAGGATCGGGTTGTTCTGGCGGCGGCGGGTCAGGATGTCGACCATCTGCCGCACTTCGAATTCGCGTCCCAGCACCGGGTCAATGCGACCATCGCGAGCGCTCTGGGTCAGGTTGACGGTGTACTGGTCCAGGGCTGGCGTCTTGCCGTTGCCTTTGGTGGTGGCGCCCGTGCTGGCGTCCGCGTTCGCCAGTGGCTTGCTCAGCTTGGTCTCGGGGCTGCCCTCGACCAGCGCGCTCATGTTAAGGCGCAGGTCGTCAGCGTTGATCTTTTCCAGCTCCGGCGCCGAGCCGATGACCACGCGACGCAGTGCATCGTCATCCAGCAAGGCCTGCACAAGATGGCCGGTACGGATCTGCGACTGACCGAATTCGATCGATGCCAGCACCCAGGCCTGCTCGATCATGCGCGTGATGTGCGGCGAGAGCGCAGGTGTCCGCGTGTTGCCTTTCTTGAACGTCCCCAGCGCGGCGACCAACTGTGCCTGCAGGCGGTCAGGCACCACATCGTAGTGGCGCAGGATCACTGGCAGATCGTTGTCGTTGTTATCGAGCAATTGCAGCAGCAAGTGCTCGACTTCAACGTCGTAATGGTTCTCCGACAGGCACAGCGCAGCAGCGCTTTCAGTGGCAGTGCGGCTCGTTTCGTTCAGCTTGGCGAACAGGGACTTCAGGTTCACAGGGAGACCCCATCAAAAGGAATATGGAAAACGGCGCAACGGGAAGGCTCCACGTCGACACCGGGGCGTTTGAGCCAGCCAAGCCAGCCCAGCGATACATTGCCTTGGCGACCCAGGCGGGCCACGGGTACAGCTTCGCGCTTGAGCTTCGGCGCAATCTGGAAGTCCAGTTCGGCACCGATGTAAAAACGCACCAGTTCAACAAGCTTCTGGTAATCCTCGGTGCCCGGCTGAAAGCGCTGGTATTCAGCCAGTTCCAGAGGGCCCATTTCGATACGTACACACGACTGATAATCCCAGACGCGATTGCCGGCCACGGCGCTTTGCCCCAGCACGGCATTCTTGCGGCCCAACTGCGTGCACTGGCTGCTGTCGAGCTTCAGCCAGCGTCCGGCGAACTGCTGGATCTTGAACGGCAGCGAGAAGTAAAAACTCAGCATGACCTCAAGGTTCAGGGCGTTGCGCGGCTTCTGCGCGAACATGCCCGAGAAGTAGCTGAACAGTTCGCGGCGCAGTGGGGACTCGCCCTTGTCGAATTTCTGCTTCAGGCCTTCGGGACCGAACCCCACCAGGTTGAGCAGATAACGGTCGAAGTTCGAGGTGCCGTTGCGCTCGTACTCGATGTAAAACTTGTACTTCTGCCACGCCTCGTAAAACAGCGTGGTCATGCGATGCGAAAAAATATCCAGAAACGCATGTGCTGCGTCGTCTCGATACTGAATATGTCGGTCGATCAATAGCTCGGTGTACGGGCGCGGCAGCACGCCCGAAGGACCGACCAGGCCCATGAACGTGACCTGTACTTCGGACAGCGGCAAACCTGCCGCCGAGAGCTTGCCTTCGCGTTCGAACTGCAGGTCGCTGACTTCACTGGCCGGGAAGTTCAGCGACAGCTGCGAACGAAAGCGCAGAGGGTCTTCGTGCGGCCTGGTTTCCAGGTCCATACGCCCGTTCCTGCTGTAGTGCAGGCGAAGCAAACGCACCAACTGGAAAAATTCGAATCGGTGCGGCTCAGCCCTTGCCTGGTCGATCAGACCAGGGGTTGATCGCCTGTTCGCGGGGGCCATTGGACCACTCTCTTTTCGCGCTGCAAGGTGCGAAGGGTTAATTGGGTAAAGCTGTTCATCGAGCAGTACTGACCAAAGAAGTGATCAAGCACCATGCCGAACAGGAACACGCCGCTGCCGGTGTACTGGCTTTCATCGAACTTCAGCGTGATGCCGACGCCGCGCACGAAGTTCGGCCGCGGATGGCCGATGCGTGCCACGACCGGCTCGCTGCTCACCGAAACGATCCCGTTGATCTGTTTGCGGATCGCCGACACGTTGCGGTAGTTGTAAAGCGACAGCAGTTCCAGCAGCACCTCGCGCCCCTTGGAAACCAGCGACATGTGGTTGAGTGACAGGTGCGAAATAAGCCGCCAGATCACGCCGTTGCCCAGCGGCACGCGCACCGTCGCCGTCGGCTTGCGCAGGCAGCGGATGTCCTTGATCACCGAGTTCGACGGAATATTGAAATCGCCGCGCTCGCCGCCAAAAGGCAGCATCAATGGCAGATCGCGATTGCTGCACGTCAGACGGATACTGAGCGTGTCGTTGTTGGAATCGATCAGCTCCAGATCCCGATCCACGACGCGGATGAACATGTTCGAGCCATCGCTTTGCCGGCTCTGCGTAGGGCGGCGCCGAGCGATCCAGAAACTCTGCCCCGGGCCTTGATCGCCGCGTGGTTCGAAGAACGGGTGGCAGGTGCCGACCTGATCATTGCCATTGATCTTCTTCACCCGCCGCACGCGATCGATCGAAACCACTTCGGCGGAGCTTTGCAGGCGCACATCCGGCGTGACAGCGTATTCATGCTGTACGTGGGTCAGCTTGATCGGCTCGGCCTGCTGGCGGAACAGGTTGATGATCGGCGTGCAGTTGAGCTTGAAATTGTTGCGGCTGACGTTCTGCGTCAGGCGTGCCAGACGGTCTGTCAGGTCGTAGTCGGAAAAGTAGAAATTGATCTCCACTTTGCCGATCTCTTTGCCCGCCAGAATGCGCGCAAAGCCCGACAAGTCGAAGAACATGAACTTGTCCGGGAAGGTGAAGTACTCGTGCAGCAATCGATAACCCAGAAACGAACGCTCCGAGTAATCCACCAGCCCTTCATCCAGACCGTAACCGACAGATTTCAAGGCACCGGCTGGCAGCACCACTTCGCGAGTGCGGCCTTCGTCTTCGAAGGACAGCGTGGCCTTGGCCAGGTTGTTGAACATCAGCTCATACAGTTGATGCATGAGCGTGCTTTCGCCATCGAGGAAGAAGCGCAGGCTGTCCATCTCCATCTTGCCGAACAACACGTCGGAGGTGGCCGTCAGACCAATGCGCAGACGCGCAATCAGGTCTGCGCTGTGGCCGTTGAACGCCGAGCGTTCCATTTCGATGAACGATGCGCTCTGCACAGCTATCGGCCATAACTCGACCGGGTAGCACGTCCGGAACTTGCACACGATGCCATCCACCGGATTGGCGTGCAGTTCGGTGTGTCGCGCCACACGATAGGACTCGGTGACCTTTTCCTGCTTGCCCATGTTGAACTCGACGATGGACATCGACGGGGTAGGGCGCAGGTAATGCGGGTACAGCACCTCGAGGAACGACTCGACGATTTCCGGAAACTCATCATCGAGTTTCTTGTGCACGCGCGCCGACAGGAACGAGAACGCCTCGATCAGGCGCTCGGTGTGTGGGTCCTCGCAGTTGTCGCCCTCAATCAGCAGTCGCGAAGCGATCTTCGGATATTGAGCGGCAAATTCCTGGCCCAGAAAGCGCAGGTGCGAGAGTTCCTTCTCGTAATAGGGCAGCAGATCGTCGAGCATCAGTTGAGGTTCTGCACTTTGTATTCCTGAGTGTTGACCTGCAGCACGGCGTCAAAAGAAACCTGACGCGAAATGTCCTGCAGACGCAGTACTGCGTCCACACGAAAAGTCAGCATGCGTTGGCCGGTCTGTTGTGCAAGCAACTGGACTTTCACGCTGCGAAAGCGTCGGTCGCCCACCGAGATGGCCTTTTCCAGCTGGCGCTGGATCAAAAGACGGTCTTGTGGGTCGAGCACGCTTCTACTGGTGAAGTCGGGCATACCGTAGTCGAGGATGGTGCCGCTCAGATTAGCGAAACCTTCCAGCTCGCCAGCGACCAGAGACTGGCGAGTGTTCACCAGAATCTCCAGGTCACGAACGATGCTGGCCTTGTAGTCGGCCAGCGAGCTCAATCGTTGCGATGACGATTCCACGGACTGATGCGGACGATCGTCGAGCAATCGATCCAGCAATGAAGGCAACAGCTTGTGTTGACTACTCATGTTGCCTCCCTGGCTCAGTGTTGGATCAGCCGCGAGTCGATTGCGGCAATTCGGCGACCAGACGCAGCGATGCCGTCAGTTCATCCAGTTGGTAATGCGGACGCAGGTAAGTCACGGCCTTGTAGACGCCAGGCTTGCCAGGAACTTCGAACACTTCGGCACGCGCTTCGCGCAGCGGGAACTTGGCCTTGGCTTCCTGGCTGGCGGTGTCATCCAGCAACACGTAGCTGGACAGCCACTTGTTGAGGAACAGCTCGACATCCTTACGCGATGCAAAACTGCCGATCTTGTCGCGCATGATCGCTTTCATGTAGTGAGCGATACGCGAGGTCGCGAAGATGTATTGCAGTTGCGCCGACAGACGCGCGTTGGCGTTGGCAATGTCGGTGTTGTACTGCTTCTGCTTCTGGGTCGACTGGGTGCCGAAGAACGCGGCGTAGTCGGTGCCTTTGCAGTGCACCAGCGGAATGAAGCCGAGGTCCGAGAGCTCTTTTTCGCGACGGTCGGTGATGGCGATTTCAGTCGGGCATTTGAGCGCGATTTCACCGTCATCGGTCTTGAAGGTGTGCGTCGGCAGTCCTTCGACCAGACCACCGCCTTCCACACCACGGATCGCCACGCACCAGCCGTAGCGCGAGAACGCATCGGTCACGCGGGTGCCCAGCGCGTAGGCAGCGTTCATCCACAGGTATTTGTTGTGGTCACGGCCATCGACGCTTTCGACGAAGTTGAATTCTTCGACAGGCGTGGTATCCGGGCCATACGGCAGACGACCCAGCACGTGCGGCAGAGTCAGGCCGACGTAGCGGGAGTCTTCAGAGGCGCGGAACGACTTCCACTTGGCGTATTCGACGGTGTCGAAGATCTTCGCCAGGTCGCGAGGGCCGGCCATGTCGGTGAACGAGTCCCAGCCGAACAGCTCAGCCGATGCAGCCGAAATGAACGGCGCGTGGGCGGCGGCTGCCACGTGGGAGATCTCTTCCAGCAGGTACATGTCTTCCGGGCTGCGGTTGAACTCGTAGTCACCCAGCAGCATGCCGAACGGCGCACCACCGAAGGTGCCGTACTCTTCTTCGTAGATCTTCTTGAACAGTGCGCTCTGGTCGAATTCGGACGAAGCCTTGAGGTCACGCACGAGGTCTTTTTTCGACGCGTTGAGCAGGTGAATCTTCAGCGTGGTGCTGGTCTCGGTCTGGTCAACCTGATATTTCAGGCCGCGCCAGGAGGCTTCCAGTTGCTGGAATTCACGGGCGTGCATGATTTCGTTCATTTGCTCGGAGAGCATCGAATCGATCTCGGCGATGCGCGCGTCGAGCACGGCAATCAGGTCCTTGCTCGGCGTCATCTCGCCTTCAAGTACCTGGGCCACCAGTTCGCCGATCAGATCGCGGGTACGGGTGCGCTCGGTTTCAGAGCGTGCCACGCGGCTTTCGGAAATGATGCTGTCGAGCAAGGAAGATTGCGGGGCGAAGTTTTCTACTTCAACCAGAGCGCTGTCCTGCTGAGTCACGGGTTGCTTATCGGTCATCGTCAGGCTCCTCTTTACTCTTTGCTGTCGGTGGCAGGAGCGGCGGCTTCACGGCCGAATTCCTTGCCCAGGGTTTTCAGCTTTTCAGTGTTCTGCAACACATCCATCAGCAGCTCTTCAAGCTTGTCGTTGCCACCCATCTTGTTACGCAGGTCAGCCAGCTTGTTACGCACTTCCAGCAGCTTGCGCAGCGGCTCGACCTGACGAACGACGTTCTGCGGCTCGAAGTCTTCCAGCGCATTGAAGTTCAGCTCGACACCGAGTTGGGTGCCGTCTTTTGCCAGGGTGTTGTCGACGCGATACGCCAGGCGCGGCTTGATGCCTTTCAGGACGCCATTGAAATTGTCGCGGTCGATGAAGATGAACTTGCGATCCTTGAGCTTGGGCAGCGGCTCCAGCGGGTTGCCGGAGAAATCGCCCAGAACGCCTACAACGAATGGCAGCTCTTTCTTTTCCTGAGCATCGCCGATGTCCACGTCGTAAGTGATATGGACCCGAGGCGCGCGAACGCGGTCAAGTTTGTGCTGGGTACTTTCCTTCTTCGCCATCGTCATCTCCTGTGCGAGCAACTCGCTGCAAGTCGTTTGCGTACCGGGCCTGTGGCGGGCCGGGCGCGATTAGAGTCCTTCAATCGTCAGCAGCAGACGCTGACGGATTTCATCGTTCATTTCCAGAATGTTTTCGTGTCCGACCAACTCTTCGAAACTGGTATTGCCAGCAATCTGCGTACTGTTGCGAATGACCGATTCATCCGGCAGCTCGGAGCGCACCGGTGAGCTGATCACACAGAACGGCAGGTCGCCGAAGTCTTTCAATCGCTCGAAACTGACCGGGAAGCGCAGCCCTTCGAACAGGCGGCTCATGCCCGGCGACTTGCTCAGGCAGTAGAACAGCACCAGATAATGCACTACATAACGATACAACTCGGCGCTGCTGCGATTCGGGTCTTTGATGACCTTGCGAAACTGCGCCAGATCGAACGAGTTGAAGCCCACCACCCAACGCACCGGACTGGTGATGCGAATGGTCTGCCCGCTTTGTGACAACACCATGTCGTATTCGAGCGGGAACAGCTCGGGTGTCGTGCTGATCAGGTTCAGGGGCACTTCCAGTTCATTGACCAGCTTGAACGGCTCTGCCGAAGCAATGCGGTCATAGAGCTCCTTGAGCTCTTTGAAATGGTGCTGAGTCTCGCGGCCGCTGCTGCGCTGCGCGCCCTGCAGGTATTCACCGAAGAATGTCTGCGGGCGTATCAACAGCGCGAGGGTCGACAGATAGTCGGACGCCTGCACCTTGAGCGCGTCGGAGATAGCGCGCGTCTGCTTGCGCAGCTTGATCAATGCTTCTATATCGAACGTCTGAGTCATCGGTACATCGTCCTTGAACCCTTCACGACCGTTTCCCGGATCAGACCGGGGACGGGGAAAAGTTGCGAATTTCTCGACTGCACACCTGCTCATGAAGTGGTTTTGCCATGTGTGTCACTGCGAGACACACCGCCACAATGAGGGAGGAGTTCGTGCTGGCATATAGATGTCGTCTAGCCAGCAGTGTGGTCTATGGCACTATTTTTAGTAGGAAAGTTCCTACAGACGGTAGATATTTTCTCGGTTTCGTTACAGTAAGCAATGATGCCTATGAGCCATCACCGTATTTGATTGTACCCTTAATATAGCTGTAAGTATTGATTTTAAAGGGCTTTGCGGGTGTATTTGGATCCGATAATGGGCGTAAATTAAGCTTAGAAAGATGAACTTATTTGCAGGTTTTCAGGTTTCTGAAGCGGGTAAATGTACAGACTCGCCTTATCAGGCGATTTTTCCTGGATGAGGAGTGATGGCACTGCGAGCGCTCAGGCGGACGGATTCAGGTGGGTCGACGCAGGTCAGGCGGGCAGCTTTGTTACATCAATTTGCAAATCAGGGTATAACGCCGCCAGCGCCCTCACGCTTGTACTTGAGCAACGGTAGGGCGCATGCACGCAGACGCCAGAGGCGTTTTGCCTGACGGACCTTGTGCGCGCTAAGGACAGCCGGCGGCGACGCACCTCTATGAGCCTTGCCTCATGAAAATCTACAAGCTCATTGCTGTACTCATCCTGCTCCCTTTGGGCCTGAACCTCATCGGTGCGTGGCAGTTGCAGCGCAGTGTCGAAAACACTGAGCGCCTGGTCGAGATCCAGGCCGACCTTGCGCACGCACGTCCCTATTTCGAAAGGCTCGCCAGGTCGCCCGACGCCCTCACGCGAACGATGGATATAGACGGAGAAAACATCACCCTCAAGGAGGCTCTGTCGCGTCTTCATGAGGCAGAACAGGGTCTCGACTTCGTAGTGGTGCTGGGCAGTGTCACCACATGGCTGGCACGCGCCGTCATCGCGCTGTGCCTGCTGGCGGCTCTGGTCGGCGGCGCCGGGCTGGCAGGGCTCAACTGGGCCGCCGCGCGTGCACGTCAATCCCGCGAGCGATTGCTGCACACCTTCAGCAGGGTCAGGCGGATTCTGCCCTTCGTTCTGGTGGGGCACATCGTTGCCATGGGCGCGGCGGTGTCGGCAATCCTCTGTTTCGAAGCCCTGGGCCTGTGGCATGTGGGGCGCATGTCCGCGGGCGAGCTCAAGTTGATCATCGTCGTGCTGATGCTGGTCGCTGCATGCCTGTATTCGATCTGGCGGATGGGCAAGCAGTTGGGCGTCATGCTGCACATGTTCGAGCCCACCGCGATGGAGGTTCTGGGGCAGCAGGTCACGCCTGAAGAGGCCCCGGTGCTCTGGGCCTATGTGCGCGATCTGGCCGAACGGCTCGGCGCGCTGTCGCCTGATCACATCGTGCTGGGCATGACCGAAGGCTTCTACGTCACCTCGAGCGACGTTTCCCTTCTGCCGTCCGACGCCGTGCTCAAGGGTCGAACTCTGCATGTGCCCATCCTGTACCTGGGGCTGATCGATGCGGCTGAAACCAGCGCAGTGATTGGTCATGAACTGTCGCATTTTGCCGGTGAGGACACCGAGTACAGCCTGCGCTTTCTGCCGATCTACGACGGCATCGGTCGCAGCCTTGGGGTGATCGCTGAAAACATGGTGGTCAGCGGGTGGTTGCAGCGCACCATTCTGCGTCCGGCTTTCATGCTGGGCGTGTATTTCATGGAAAGCTTCGATCAAGCGGTCAATCACTGGAGCCGCGTGCGCGAGCTGGCCGCCGACGCCGCGGGGGCGAGCCTGGCTGGCAACGCGTCGGCGGCCTCGGCGCTGGTGCGCATCTCGGCCATTGACCCGCTTTTGCAGGAGCGGATCTACACGCACATTACACGGGCCACCAACCCAAGGCGCGGGGAGGTGTTCACCAAGGATCTGCCGAACAGCGTGCTGCACGAACTGGCCGGCAAGACATTCACGCTGCCTGACGAAGAAATGGCCGTCCAGCTGCCGCACCCCTCGGATACGCACCCTTCAAACGGCGAACGTATCGCCGCGCTGCAGGTTGCTGCCGACGAGGCGATCCGCAGCGGCACCCGGCCGGTAGTGGCGGCCCAGGCCCGCGCGGCGATGGACCATTACTTCAGCAATCCCCAGGCACTGCGCATTCGTCTGACCGAGGACTTCATCAAGCATCATGTCGCAAATGATGCTGAGGTGGTGACCGAACTGCGTGCCCGCGCGAGAACGGTAAGCGGTGATGTCGTTCTGCATGAGGGCGCTCGCCTGCGGGGGCTGTTGCTAACGCTATTCCTCGCCCCTCTGCTGGGGCTGGGTATTTATCTGATAGCCGAAGCGCTGTCATTTCCCCAAGGGCTGGCCGAGAAGCGCAACTCTATGCTGATAGCGGGCGGTATCTTGACGGCGTTCATGCTGATGCTGCTGCCATTTGCGCTGCGCATGTGTCTGCGTGCTGACAAGACCGCTCTGCTTCTCACGCCCGATCACTTTGTCTTCGCAAACCTGAAGTCCCCCGTCCCGATCCAGCACATCGCTGATTTTGAGCTGAATGTAGCCTATGGCACGTTTCTGACCCTGCATCTGCAAGACGATGCGCCTTTACCCGAGCGAGTCTCACGTTCGTTCTCTGCACCGAACGCAAAAGTGTTCAGGAAAAAACGCCGGGTACTCCTGGCGCTGGCGCGGTTCAGCCGGGACGGCAAAAAGCTCAAGCCAGACGAGCTTGGTGAGTTGATTGCGGATTACGTCAACGCGGGTACTGCGCGACACTTGCTCCAAGAGCGCTTCGAGCAGGGCAAGCGTTAAGCGGATGGCTGTGAACGGGGCAGCGTAAGGCGCGCAGCTTTCCTGCAGGCAACAAAAAACCCGCTGAAGCGGGTTTTTCCAAGACCATCCCGACTTCCTGTCGGACGCCTCCGAGGCGATGGTCGATCATCCTTGATCCGGATGAACTCCTGTTCACCCCTTGATGGATCCAATACTACGGAGCGCGAGCCAGGTCGGAAATAGCCAAATTCCTCCAGCGCGTGTAAGCCTTTCGCTATACCTCGCGGGGTCAGCTTCTAACGGCCCTTTGAGGAGCGGGAAATCTGGCGTCAGGAAAAATCTTGAAGCGGTTTGCCTGCTGACGGCAAAAAACGCAGGCAATAAAAAACCCGCCGAAGCGGGTTTGTACCAAGACCATTCCAACTCCCTGTCGGCTGCCTTCCCGGCGATGGTCGATCGTCCCTGATCCTGGCGAACTCCTTGTTCGCCAGTTGTTGGATCCAATACTACGGCTCTGACGGCAGGTGCAAAATAGCCATTCGCTTCATTGCGTGTAAGCCTTTGGCTATACAGGTGTCCGTTTTTGCGGATTCTCAGGTGCACGGCCATGCATCGGGAACGTAGAAAAAACCGGTGAAACTGCTGTGCCAGAGCGCCGCAGGCTTGTTTCAAGGTGAGAAATTCGCGGTTACTTCACAATAGCGCTGCTGGGCGTTTTTACTGTCCTCGTCGCGATTTCTGGCCGCACGTTTGGTCCACTCACGGCACTCTTCTCTGAAATTGACCGCTGCCGCCTTGCGACACTCGCGCCGTTCGAATGAACGAATAGCGAAGTTTTCGCAGACGCTGTCGCCATCGATCGTGTTGCCGTAGACCCGCCACTGCGCGCGATAGCGGTTTCTGCCGTCCGCTTCGCGGATGGAGGCCGTCGCTACGCTGTAAGGCTTGGAAGAACGCGCAGAGTTGCGTGAAGCATTGGCCTTGAAATCGGCCATGTAGTCGGCAGACACCATGCCTGTTGCCGGTTCCGCCTGAGCGGGGCGATGAAGCTGGCCGAATCGACAGTTCGCCACCGCCTCATCGATGACGTTGCCGTTTTTCATGCAGTCATCCAAGGGCTGCACAGGGGCGGGCGGCGCCACAGTGGCCGCGATCGGTACAAGCTCCGCGGTTTTTCGAATGTGTGTGGGCGCAGGATCGGCGGCGGCTACGGGCTGCGCCTCGGCCTCGACTGTCCGGGTTTCAGGTATGGACTGCACAACAGGCGGTACTGCCAGTGCTTTGGGGTCTCTTGCATGTGAGGTGATCAGTCCGGCCACGCAGGCTGCAGCAATAAGGCACGCCAGCCACAGGCCATAAGGGCGTGAGCGGCGAGGCGCATCGACGCGCTTGCGGCGTGGATGCGAGCCCAGCACCACATCGACCTGACCGGGCACGAGGCGCTGAATGCGGATGATCCCGTCGTCCTCGGGTTGCTGTATGGAATCCATTCCTGCTCCTGATCAAGCAATGTTCGGTGGTGATATTACAATGATATCGGCCGGTGGGTAGAGTTTCTGCAACGCTTTGGTGCTATGTGCATCCGGCCTGGCGCGTTAAGGTTGAGGCCGTTTTTTGACTGATGGATGGACCGCGAATGCACCAGCGTCTCGAACAGGTATTCGGCTACACACAGTTCCGGCCGGGGCAGGAGGCTGCCATCAGTGCGGTACTGGCCGGACGCTCGGCTGCGGCGATCTTTCCGACTGGCTCGGGCAAGTCGCTATGTTACCAATTGCCTGCCTTGATGTTGCCGCATTTGACGCTGGTGGTGTCGCCGTTGCTGGCGCTGATTCAGGATCAGCTTGCCTTCCTGCACCGCCATGGCATTTCGGCGGCGAGCATTGATTCGGCGCAGAGCCGCGACGAGATCGCTGACGTGATGGCGCGCGCACGCTCCGGCGAGCTGAAGATTCTGATGATCTCGGTCGAGCGCCTGAAGAACGAGCGCTTCCGCAATTTCATCGCCCAGGTGCCGATTTCCTTGCTGGTGGTCGACGAAGCGCACTGCATCTCGGAGTGGGGACATAACTTCCGCCCCGACTACCTGAAATTGCCGGACTACCAGCGCGAATTCAACATTCCCCAGACATTGCTGCTGACCGCCACGGCGACTCCGCAAGTCATCATCGACATGCAGGACAAATTCGCCATCGCCCCCGAGGATGTCATCACCACCGGTTTCTACCGCGCCAACCTGCACCTGTGGGTCAAGCCGGTCAGCGGACGAGACAAACGACGCCGGCTGGTGGAGTGGCTCAATGAACGTCGCGGGCAACCGACCATCGTTTACGTGACCCTGCAAAAGACCGCCGAACATATCGCCGCGCACCTGGAACAGAATGGCCTGCCCGCCAGCGCCTACCATGCCGGGCTGCCCAACGATCAGCGCGAGTCGATCCAGAAGCAGTTCATGGGCGGCCGTCTGAACTGCATCGTGGCAACCATCGCGTTCGGGATGGGCATCGACAAAAGCGACATTCGCAACGTGGTGCATTTCGACCTGCCCAAATCCATCGAGAACTACAGCCAGGAAATCGGTCGGGCAGGGCGTGATGGTGCTGCTTCGGATTGTCTGGTGCTGGCCAACCGCGACAGCCTCAACGTGCTGGAGAACTTCGTGTACGGCGATACGCCGGAGCGCGAGGGGATTGCCCGTGTGCTGGAAGACCTGCTCGGGGCGCGTCATGACGGGCAGTGGGAGTTCCTGTTGGGGCCGCTCGCCGACCTCAGCAACATTCGTCAATTGCCGTTGAAGACCCTGCTGGTGCAACTGGAGCTGCGCGGGATCATTGCGCCGCGTTACGCGTATTTTGCCGAGTACCGCTTCAAGTTTCTGCTCCAGCCGCAAGACCTGATGGCGCGTTTCGAAGGGGAGCGACGCGAGTTCGTTCAGGCCCTGATCGACACCTCAAACCGGGCACGGACCTGGGCCACCGTCGATTTCGAGGCGATGTACCAGCAATACGGCGCCGAGCGCGAGCGGGTGGTCAAGGCGCTGGATTACTTTCAGGAAAAAGGCTGGATCGAGCTTGAAAGCAAACAGATGACCGAGGTCTACAGCCTGTTGCGCAGCGACTTTGATGCACAGGCCCTGAGCGTCGAATTGCACGATTATTTCGCTCATCACGAAGCCACTGAAGTTGCGCGCATTCACACCATGCTGGACGTGTTCGCCAGTGACCAGTGCCTGACCCATCGGCTGGCGCGGTACTTCGGTGATCACAATGCGCCTGAGCGTTGCGGGCATTGCTCGGTCTGCCTCGGCGAAGTCGCCCACTTGCCCGAACCACCCGCGCTGGAGCCCTTGGCGAATCGGGACTTTCAGCAACTGTGCAGCGAGTTTATCCACAAGCACCAGGACTACACCGGCCAGCGGCCCAGCGCCGACTGCCTGACGCGTTTTCTATGCGGTATCAGCGTGCCGCTGTTCACCAAGCTCAAAGCCCGCGCCACCACCGGGTTTGCGGTGCTGGAGGACTATCCGTACGCACAGGTCAGGACGTGGGTGCAGGCCATGGCTGGTAACTGACTACGCGCACAAAGTGATCTGACCAGGGTGGCGACGCTCTGCATCCAGTCCAGAGCCTGCGTTGCGACAGACAAAATGAAAACCGGCCGCTCAAGAGCGGCCGGTTTTTATGCTTCAGCGACTGACGGTGGTATCAGTCACGATGACGGCGATGGCCGTGGTGCTTCGGGCGATGGCCATGGTCACGGCCACCACGATAACGACGATCGTCGCTGCGGCTTTCGTTGCCCATGTAGTTGCCGAGTGCAGCACCGCCGCCGCCACCTACCGCCGAGCCGACCAGGCTGCCGGTGTTGCCGCCGACGCTGCGACCCAGCACGTTACCGCCCGCTGCGCCCAGACCGCCGCCAATGGCTGCTTCTGTGCGGTTGCGACGATCTGCGCCTACGGCGCCACCGGCTGCGCCGCCGACACCCGCGCCAATTGCTGAACCAGTGCTGCCGCCGACCTGCTGGCCGACGACCGAACCGAGTACCCCACCCAATGCTCCGCCTACGCCTGACTCGAGGTTGCCTGCAGACGCTGCACCGCCGATCAAGGTAAGAGACAACAACAGTATCGAGGAATACTTCATGTATGGAATCTCATAGGGATGACGCCGCGATCTTGGTGTCAAGTGAAGAATGTAGCAATGCAATTCCGACGAGTAACACGATTGCCACACAAACTGCTAAGTTATTGTTTTGGCTAAGGAACTTAAGTCGAAAAAGAGAGTCTGAGGTTACTTGCAAAAGGCCCGCTTCCAGTGAAGCGGGCCTTTTTTGTGGGCGTCTTTCAGGGACGTCAGAGGATGCGTGCCGACTCTGCCGAGCGCTCGAGGCGAATGGCAACGAACTTCGATGTCGGCGTGCTGCTGCCATCACCCACGCTTTCCAGCGGCACCAGCGGGTTGACCTCTGGGTAGTAGGCGGCAGCCTGACCGGCCGGGATATCGAACGGCAGCAATGTGAAGCCTTTGACGCGGCGCTCG
Source organism: Pseudomonas sp. PvP100 (assembly GCF_017833055.1). Lineage (NCBI taxonomy): Bacteria > Pseudomonadati > Pseudomonadota > Gammaproteobacteria > Pseudomonadales > Pseudomonadaceae > Pseudomonas > Pseudomonas sp. PvP100. The sequence goes on along the minus strand of NZ_JAFIBO010000001.1, from coordinate 4,342,829 downwards.
CGGTTATCACTCCAGATCGAAATCAGGTCTGCCTTCTGCCCCGGCTGGAAGCCCAGACGGATGATGTCGGCTTCGTTGACGAACAGCACGTCACGCTGACCTTTGACGCCGCGATAACGGTCGTCCAGGCCATAGATGGTGGTGTTGTACTGATCGTGCGAGCGCATCGACTGCATGATCAGGTCCGGGATCTGCCCGGTCGAGCTGACGTGTTCATTGATCAGAGTCAACGGCAGCGCGTTGGACTTGAAGTTGGCGCGGGTCGACGCAGTGTTCCAGCGACGTGCGCCAGCAGCGTTACCCAGGTAGAAGCCGCCCGGGTGCTTGACGCGTTCGTTGAAATCCTTGAAGCCGGGGATGGTGTCGGCGATCAGGTCACGAATACGGTTGTAGTCCTCGACCAGCCACAACCAGTCCACAGGCGCCTTGCCCAGCGTAGCGTTGGCGATACCGGCGATGATCGCCGGCTCGGAGCGCATTTGCTTCGAGGACGGCTTCAACTGGCCATTGGAAGCGTGAACCATGCTGAACGAATCTTCCACGGTGACGGCTTGTGGGCCGTTGGCCTGGATATCGATGTCGGTACGGCCGAAGCACGGCAGGATCAGTGCGTCCTTGCCGTGGAACAGGTGGCTGCGGTTCAGCTTGGTGCTGATCTGTACGGTCAGGTCGCAATTGCTCAGGGCTTCGGCAGTGCGATGGCTGTCCGGGGTGGCTTGAGCGAAGTTGCCGCCCAGCGCGATGAACACCTTGGCGCGACCTTCGGCCATGGCGTGAATGGCTTCGACGACGTTGTGACCATTTTCGCGGGGTACTTTGAACTGGAAGCGTTTTTCCAGAGCATCGAGCAGGAACACCGGTGGGCGCTCGTTGATGCCCATGGTGCGGTCACCCTGCACGTTACTGTGACCGCGCACCGGGCACAGACCGGCACCCGGACGACCGATGTTGCCGCGCAGCAGCATCAGGTTGGCGATTTCCTGGATGGTCGGTACCGAATGACGGTGCTGGGTGATACCCATCGCCCAGCACATGATCACGTTCTTGCCTTTGGCGTACATGCGTGCCGACTGTTCGATGTCGCTCAGCGGCAGGCCGGACTGCTCGACGATGGCGTCCCAGGACGTGTCATCGATGGCGGCCAGGTATTCGAGTACGCCTTCGGTGTGTTCGTTGAGGAACGCGTGATCGAACACCGAAGGGGCGTTGTTGGCCTGCGCCTCGCGCTCCCATTGCAGCAGGAACTTGGCCATGCCGCGCAACAGCGCCATGTCGCCACCCAGGGCAGGGCGGAAGTAGGCGGTGTTGGTCGGGCGGTCGCCGTTGGTGAGCATCTCGACCGGGTGCTGCGGATGCTGGAAACGCTCCAGGCCACGCTCTTTGAGCGGGTTCACGCACACTACCTGGGCACCGCGCTGTACTGCTTCACGCAAAGGCTCGAGCATGCGCGGGTGGTTGGTGCCGGGGTTCTGGCCGAGGACGAAGATGGCATCGGCGTGTTCGAAATCCTCGAACGTGACGGTGCCCTTGCCGACGCCGACGCTTTGCGACAGTGCTACGCCACTGGCCTCGTGGCACATGTTCGAGCAGTCCGGGAAGTTGTTGGTGCCGTAGGCGCGCACGAACAGCTGATACAGGTATGCCGCTTCGTTGCTGGCGCGACCCGAGGTGTAGAACTCGGCCATGTTCGGGCTGGGCAGGTTCTTCAGGTGCTTGGCGATCAGCGCAAACGCGTTGTCCCAGCTGATCGGCTTGTAACGGTCGGTTTCCGCGTCATAAGTCATCGGCTCGGTCAGACGGCCCTGATACTCGAGCCAATAATCGCTCTGCTCCATCAACGAGCTGACGCTGTAGCGGGCGAAGAAGGCCGGGTCGACACGGCGCTTGGTCGCTTCCCAGTTCACCGCCTTGGCGCCGTTCTCGCAGAACTTGACCATGCCGCTTTCCGGCGAATCACCCCAGGCGCAGCCCGGGCAGTCGAAACCGCCGTTCTGGTTGGTCTTGAGCATCATGCGCAGGTTCTTCAGCGCGTTGTCACTGCCCAGCCAGTGTTGCGTCACGCTGATCAGTGCGCCCCATCCGCCTGCCGCACCTTTGTACGGCTTGTAGCGAGGGGTTGGTGTCTTGTCGGCTTGATGATGAGTGCTCACGCTTGAATCTCCATCGCAGGGCTATAGACCCGCGGCGCACTGTGCTGCGGCAGGTGAATTAAATTGAGGTTATGACGGCGGGCCCATTGCAGGGCCAGGCCGGTGGGCGACGACAGGCTGACCAGCGTATGGATGCCGGCGCGCAATACTTTCTGAATCAGTTCCAGGCTGCAGCGGCTGGTCACGATGGCGACGCCGCCGGCCAGGGGGATGTCCTGGCGGATCAAGGCGCCGATCAGTTTGTCCAGCGCGTTGTGGCGGCCGATGTCTTCACGGCCCAGCAGCAACTGGCCGTTGCCGTCCATGAACACCGCCGCGTGCACAGCGCCGCAATGGCGGCCAAGCGGCTGGAACTCGCCGATGCGCTGACGCAGGCCTTCCAGCCACTCGATCGGGGGCAGGGGCGCGCCGGGCAGGGCCTTCAGATCAGGCAATGCCTGCTCGACGGCTTCAACGCCACACAGTCCGCAGCCGCTGGTGCCAGCTAACTGTCGGCGCTGCTGCTTGAGTTCCCAGAACGCGCGGCTGGCGATCTCGACCTCGGCCTGCATCGCCGAGCCGCAACCGCTGAGTTTGAAGTCGTAGATTTCGTCATGCGAGGCAATGATGCCGCTGCCCAGGCTGAAGCCGACGATAAAGTCTTCCAGATCGGTCGGGCTGACCAGCATGACCGCCTGGCTGATGCCGTTGTAGGCAATCGCCAGTGCCACTTCTTCAGCAAGTTCGTTGCGTGCAGAGGCCGTGCCCTCGAGATTCGAGTAGCTGTAGGACTGGCTTGCTTCGGGGGCTGGCGTAGCAAAGGACGCCGAGCTGACCTTGCGCGTAACGGGCATGGGCTGAAATACCGGCAGAATGACATCTGCAAGACTAGGCCCGTTATGTGAAATCGTCTAATCGCTAGTGCTGATGCCCCGATAGATGACGTCGATCAACGCCCTAGCGCGGTATTTCGGCTACCAGCGCAAAACAGGCTTCGGCCAGTGCCGAGCGCGGCGCACTGCGGCGCATGATCAACCCCAGCCGGGCCAAAGTCCGGGAGTCGGCAATCGGATGCAGGCGCAAATGTTCGGTGAGCGTTTCCAGTCCGCCATCCAGCGGCATGATCGCGCAGCAAAAACCGCCATGTACGGCTTGCAGCAACTGATGAACGGCATCGGTTTGTATCAGCGGGTTGGGTTGCAGGCCGCGGCTATGGAAGTTGTGATCGATCGACTGGCGAAAATGCATGCCGCTGGTCAGCATGCCCAGTGGCAGCTCGACCAGATCGGCCCAGCTCAAGGGATCGTCGCCAAACGAAAAGTGCCGACGGTCGTACAGCAGGCCCATGCGCGTGTCGTCCAGGGGCAGCGAATCGAAACGCTCGTTGTCCAGCCGCTCCAGGTACGAGACGCCCAGGTCGATACGATTGCTCGCCAGTTGTTCCAGCACTTGCTCGGAGCTGAGTGACGACAGCTCGAAGCGCAGATTGGGGTGCAGCTGGTGCAGTCGGTGCAGCAATGGCAGCGGATCGAAGCTCGACAGCGGCACCACGCCCAGGCGCAACGTCCCGACCAGATGACCGCGGCAGGCGGCCGCTTCAGCCTGCAGACCGTCGTAGGCAGCCAGTACCGTGCGTGCCCAGGCCAATACGCGTTCGCCTGGTGCGGTGAAACCTTCGAAGCGCTGGCCGCGATTGACCAGTGGCAAGCCAAGCTCTTCTTCCAGATTGCGCAGGCGCATCGACAGCGTCGGCTGGGTGATGTTGCAGCGCGCAGCCGCCTGGCCGAAGTGCCTCGTCTCGTCGAGGGCGATCAGAAATTTAAGTTGCTTGATGTCCATGTTCACTCCGATGAGCCGTCCAGACAGCCGATTCTACGCGCTCAGGCTGAACGATGGTCGGGCTACGTTGGTCGGAAGCCTGCAGCCCTTTATTTACAAGGGCTACACTCATCACGCTATTCCTCAAACCTACTTACGGAGAACCAGAAAATGAGTCTGATCAGTTTCATCAAGGAAGCAGGCGAGAAAATTCTGGATGCACTTCTGCCAGATAAAGCCAACGCCGATGAGTTGCTGAGAAAGCATATCTCCGAAGTCGGTCTGGGCAACCCCAATGTGCAGACCGAAGTCAACGGCAGCACTGTCACCGTGAAAGGCCAGGTCGCCAATCAGGAGGAGAGGGAAAAGATTGTCGTGACGCTGGGTAATATTCATGGCGTGGATAAAGTCGACGACCAGATGACTGTTGCGGGCGGCGAGACTTCTGAGTCCGAATACGTCGAAGTGATGCCGGGCGACACCCTCAGCGCTATTTCCAAGCGCGTGTATCACGATGCCAACCAGTACCAGAAAATCTTTGAAGCCAACAAGCCGATGCTCAAGAGCGCGGACAAGATCTATCCGGGTCAGAAGCTGCGCATTCCGAAGTGATCTGAGGACGCTGCCCGCCTTTTCAGGCGGGCACACGGCGTTACTTACAATCCCTTGCTCAGCTCCCGATAGTCGTCCACTGCGGCGAACTCTTCGGTGTCTTTCGGGCCTTTCTGGCTGTTGGGCTGGCTGACTGCCAGCAAATGAGCTACACCGAAGTGTCGAGCGCTGCGCAGTATTGGCAGGGTATCGTCGATAAACAGGCTGCGTGCCGGGTCGAACGCTGTTTCGGCCTTCAAAGCGTCCCAGAAATGCTGGCTTTCTTTGGGAAAGCCGTAATCGTGAGAGCTGATAAGGCGTTCGAAATAAGGCGCCAGCTCGATTCGCTCCATCTTCAGCGACAACGAATCACGGTGCGCATTGGTGATCATGATCACCCGCTTGCCGGCTTTTTGCAGGGCCGCGAGAAACGTCTCGGCGTCCGGGCGCAGCGCAATCATGTGAGCGATTTCGCGTTTCAGGTCGCGGACCGACAGGTTAAGCTCGGTGCTCCAGAAATCCAGGCAGTACCAGTTGAGCGTGCCCGCGTTGTTTTCGAACAGCGGTTTCAACTCCAGCCAGGCCATGGCGAAACTGACGCCATGCAGTTCGGCGTAGCGCTGCGGCAGGTGCTGCATCCAGAAGTGTTCGTCGTAATGCAGGTCGAGCAACGTGCCGTCCATATCCAGCAGGACGGTATCGATTTCGCTCCAGGGCATGGAAAGCATTCTGGCCTCGTCAAGGGGTTGATAGCGGGTAAGCATATCCGACACAGACATCGGGAAAAGCTCGGTATAGTACCTCGTTCATGTAAAGGAGCCTGTCATGCGTCAGAAACCTACCGTACTTGCCCGCGCAATCGTCGCCAGTAGTCGTCTGTTCCGCGTTGAAGAGCTGCAATTGCGCTTTGCCAATGGCGTCGAGCGGACCTATGAGCGTCTGGCCAGCAAAGGCACGGGCCCCGGGGCGGTGATGATCGTGGCCATGCTCGATGCCGATCACGCTGTGCTGATCGAAGAATATTGTGGCGGCACCGATGCCTACGAGCTGTCCCTGCCCAAGGGCCTGATCGAGCCGGGCGAAGACGTGCTGGCGGCTGCCAACCGTGAACTCAAGGAGGAGGCCGGTTTCGGTGCGCGGGAGCTGGAACTGTTGACCGAGCTGTCGCTGTCCCCGGGCTACATGAGCCAGAAAATTCAGGTGGTGCTGGCCACCGACCTTTACGAAGAGCGGCTGGAAGGCGACGAGCCCGAGCCGATCCGGGTCGACCGGATCAACCTGCGCGAGTTGTCGAGCCTTGCCCAGAATGCCCAGTTCAGCGAAGGCCGGGCGCTGGCCGCGCTGTACCTCACACGTGACCTGCTGACCCAGCGTGGATTGTTCCAGCCATGACCGATTCTCTGCACAACCTGCCACATCCGCTGCTCGCCCCGGTGATTGAACTGACGCGACTGGCGGGCGAAGTGATCCTGCCGTTCTGGCGCGCCAATGTCACCGTGACCACCAAGACCGACGACTCGCCGGTGACCGCCGCTGATCTGGCCGCCCATCAGGTGCTGGTCGAGGGCCTGCAGGCGCTTGACCCGGACATTCACGTGCTCTCCGAAGAGGACGCGGATATCCCCCTCAGCGAGCGGGCAGGCTGGGAGCGCTGGTGGCTGGTCGATCCGCTGGACGGCACCAAGGAGTTCATCTCCGGCAGTGAAGAGTTCACCGTCAATGTCGCGCTGATCGAGCGTGGCCGCGTGGTATTCGGCGTGGTCTCGATGCCCACCAATAACCGCTGCTACTTCGGCGGCGCGGGGCTGGGTGCCTGGCGCAGTGATAGCGTCGACCACATCCAGCCGATCGCAGTGCGCAACCAGCTTGGCGAAGGGCAGACCTTTACCGTGGTCGCCAGCCGCCGCCATTCCAGCCCGGAGCAGGAGCATTTGCTCGCCGGCCTGTCGAACGGGCTGGGTCATTTGCAACTGACCAACATCGGCAGCTCACTGAAATTCTGCCTGCTGGCCGAAGGCGCCGCCGACTGCTACCCACGCCTGGCCCCGACCTCGCAATGGGACACCGCTGCGGCGCAGGGCGTGCTTGAAGGTGCAGGAGGCGAAGTGTTGCAACTGGACGGCCAGCCGTTCAGCTACCCGGCCCGCGAATCGCTGCTCAACCCGTTCTTCCTGGCCCTGCCCGCCAACGCCGAATGGCGCGACAAACTGCTGGTGCTGGCGCAGTCCTGAGGCCGGCTTCAAGGCCTCTGCCCGGCGGGCGTAGGAGCGAACCGGGCGACGCTTCGCTTGCTCGCGAAAGGGCCGGTGCATCCACAGCAAATCCAGTGTTTGAAACGACGCCTTCGCGAACAAGTTCGCTCCTACAAAAGCGCTGAGACGCTTGGCTGAGACAGCTTCACCAGTGCAAAAGCGCATGGCCTGTTCTTCGCTGATGCAGGGGCGGCCGCGTTCTTGTGGGAGCGAGCTTGCTCGCGAAGGCGATTGTTCAAGCGATGAGTTTTTGCGGATTGCACTGGCCTCTTCGCGAGCAAGCTCCCACAGGTCTGCGTCCAGTGCATCAACTACGCGCAGCCTCACCGGTGCAACACGAACTGCCCGACAAAGCACACGGCGTGTTCTTCGCTTGATACAGGTATGCAGGGTCAGGCGCGTTCTTGTGGGAGCGAGCTTGCTCGCGAAGGCGATTGTTCAAGCGATGAGTTTTTGCGGATTGCACTGGCCTCTTCGCGAGCAAGCTCCCACAGGTCTGCGTCCAGTGCACTAACTGCACGCAGCCTCACCGGTGCAACACAAACTGCCCGACAAAGCGCACGGCGTGTTCTTCGCTGTCCTGCTCGCTGATGCAGGTGTGCAGGGTCAGGCGGGCGCGGCCTCGGCGTTGGTAGGTGGCGATGAATTTTTCCCACTGCGCCAGCTCGGGCGCGTCGCAGTGGGCGATGGCGTCGCTGCGTACCGGCAGTGGATAACTGATCTGTCCGTCCTGAATCACGATATGCCCATCGGTGATCCCGGCCTCACGCAGTCGCAGGTGCAGCCAGCCCCAGCCCGCCAGTACTGCGCCGCAATACAGGCTGCCGCCGAACAGCGTGCTCTTGTGGTTGACGTTGGGTGCCAGCGGCAGGTGCAGGCGCAGGGACTGGTTGTGCCAGTCGATCACGCGCATGCCCATCTCGCGGGTCAGCGGAATGTCGTGGTGCAGCACCTGCTCCAGTGCGTGGGCGGCGTCATGTTCAGGCTCAATCGTTGTCATCGGAAGCTCCGCTGCTGTCGCCAAACGTCAGGCCGTGCTTGCGCAGTTTGTCGTGCAGGGTCTTGCGCGGCACACCCAGCGCTTCCGCCAGACTGCGCACCGAGCTGTGCGGGCGCGCCAGTTCGGCGGCGATCAACGCGCGCTCGAAGCTTTCCACCTGATCGCTCAGCCCGCCGCCCGGCGGTGGCGCCTGTTCTGCATCAGCGCCTTCCAGCTCCAGTTCCAGACCCAGCGCAAAACGCTCGGCAGCGTTTTGCAGTTCCCGGACGTTGCCCGGCCAGTTATGCCGCAACAGCAGCGCGCGCTGGCCCGGCTTGAGTTCGTGCTTGGGGATGCCGTGGCGCATGCTCGCGGCATCGGCGTAATGTTCGAACAGCATCAGCGCATCTTCACCCCGTTCGCGCAACGGCGGGATGCGCAGCGAGGCCACGTTCAGGCGGTAATACAAGTCCGCCCGGAAGCGGCCCTGATCGGCCGCGTGCCGCAGGTCTTCCTTGGTCGCGGCGATGATGCGGATGTCCAGCGGGATCTGCTGATTGCTGCCCATTCGCTCGACCACGCGTTCCTGCAGCAGGCGCAGCAGCTTGACCTGCACGTCCAGGCTCATGCTTTCGATTTCATCGAGGAACAGCGTGCCGCCGTTGGCAAACTCGAACTTGCCGATACGCCGCTTCTGCGCGCCGGTAAAGGCCCCTGGCTCGTGGCCGAACAGCTCGCTTTCCACCACCGATTCAGCCAGCGCGCCGGCGTTGATCGCCACGAACGGGCCGCTGCGGCGGTTGGACAGATCGTGCAGCGCGCGGGCGACCACTTCTTTGCCTGCGCCGGTTTCGCCGAGGATCAGCACGTCGGCTCGCGTCCCGGCCAATGCGCCGATTTGTTCGCGCAGACGCAGGATCGGCGGCGACTGACCGATCAGGCGTGTGCTCAGTTGTTGGCGATCACTCAGGGCCAGGCGCAGGCTGCGGTTATCCAGCACCAGACGGCGCAGCGCCAGGGCACGGCGCACACTGTCGAGCATGGCGTCGCTGGCGAAGGGCTTTTCCAGAAAGTCGTAGGCCCCGGCGCGCATGGCCTTTACCGCCAACGGTACATCGCCATGCCCGGTGATCAGCAGCACCGGCAGGTCGGGGTCCTGCGCGTGAAGCTGGTCGAGCAGTTCCAGGCCGTCCATGCCCTGCATGCGAATATCGCTGACCACCACGCCCGGCCAGTCGCGGCCGATGCGCTCGGCCAGCCCGGTCGCTTCGGGCAGCGACAGAACGTTCAGGCCAGCCAGGTCCAGCGTCTGGCGCAGGGCCTGACGCAGGTGCGAATCGTCGTCGATCAGCACCACCTGAATCTGGCTGTCGATGGCTGTGTCCGAACTCATGCAGAAAGGTCCTCTGGCGGTTGAAGATTGGCTCCGGAAGCACCGGCCCGCAGGCGCAGGGTCAGCAGCGCACCGCCGCTGGGATGGTTGGCGAACAGCAACTCGCCGCCCAGCGCGCGCATCAGCGTATCGCAGATGGCCAGACCGAGGCCAAGGCCCTGGGTGCGGGTCTTGGTCGTAAAGAAGGGCTCGCGGGCCCGCGCCAGTGCTTCCTGGGAAAAGCCGGGGCCGTTGTCACGAATGTACAGGTTAACGCCCTCGGCGGTCTGCTCGACACTTATCCACAGCCTGCGTGGTGGGCCTTTTTCAGTGAGGGCGTCCAGCGCGTTGGCGATCAGATTGCCGAGCACCTGACGCAGACGGGTTTCACCGGCCTGCACCCAGATCGTGGCGTCCGGCAGGTCACGGATCAGCTCGACTTCCATGGCGCGCCGCCGCTTGGCCAGCAGCGCCAGCGCATCTTCCAGCGCCGGTTGCAGTGCCACGCTTTCAGGGGCGTGGCGGTCGCGACGGGCGAAGGCGCGCAAGTGCGCGATGATCGAGGCCATGCGCCCGGTCAGTTCGCTGATCAGCTTGAGGTTGCCGCGTGCATCCTCGGTGCGCTGATGATCGAGCAGCACTTCGGCGTTTTCGGCGTAACTGCGGATGGCGGCCAACGGCTGATTCAGCTCATGGCTGATACTCGCCGACATGGTGCCCAGCGCCGTCAGTTTGCTGGTCTGCACCAGTTCGTCCTGGGCCTGCACCAGCTCCTGCTGCGCCTGTTCGCGCTCCAGCACTTCCTGACGCAGCCGGCTGTTGAGCCCCTCCAGATCGCTGGTCCGCTCGATAACCCGCATCTCCAGCTCGCGGCGCGCCTTGGCCTCGAAAGCGATGCGATCCAGATAATGACGACGACGCTGCATCATCAGGCCCAGCAACAACATCAGCACCAGCAGCGCTGCGCCGCCAATCGCTACCACTGTGCGCACCTGACGGTCGACAAGGGCGCGAGGCGCGAGGATGTTGACGTTCCAGCCGGTTTCTTCGATGGCTTGGGTCTGAGTCAGCCAGGCGTGTTCATCGATTCTCAACGGGCGCGGATCGCGGGTCGGATAGGACTGGATCGCGACGATGGCTTTTTTCTCGTCATCGGTCAGGTCGCGGGTCGCCCGAAAGCGCCATTCGGGGTTGGAAGTCAGAATCACCACGCCGTTCTGGTCGGTCAGCAGCAGTTGTTCGGGCGTCTTGCCCCACAGGGTTTCGGTGTGGTCCAGATCGACCTTGACCACCAGCACGCCGATGATCCGCTCACCGTCACGCACCGGGCCGGCGAAAAAGTAGCCACGTTTGGCAGAGGTCGTGCCGAGGCCGAAGAACCGCCCGGTTCTGCCCGCCCGCGCATCGATGAAATAGGGCCTGAAAGAGAAGTTGCGGCCAATGAAGCTGTCCTTCTGATCCGAGTTCGAAGCCGCCAGGGTCAGTCCATTTGCGTCCATCAGGTACATGACATCGGCACCGGTCTGGCGCGTGATTTCGCTGAGCAGACGGTTGGCGTTTACCAGGGTAGGTGTATCGCCCGGCGCCGCCAGTGCAGCGCGCAAGGCAGGCAGGTCGCCGAGGATCTGCGGCAGGGTTTCGTAACGGTGCAGGGTGCCGAGCAGGTTGGCGACGTACAGGTCCAGGGTCTGACGGTTCTGGTTGGCCAGCACGTTGCGGTAATAACGTTCGGCCAGGTGTTCAAGCGGCCACAGCAACGGCGCGAGGCAGAGTGCCAGAAGGGCGAGGCTGCGCCAGCGAGGGCGGCGCGGCAGTGCGGGAGTCATGGTCATCGATTGGCCGTCGCCGAAGGGTTGGCGATGCCTGCTGGCGATCACGCCGTCGCAGGCAACAGAAACACCCGGTCGATCCTGACGTGGGCATCAGGCGCGTATTATGCCCGCCGCCGGCTTGTCAGGCACCCGGACATTGCGCCGGGCGGCCTTTGGTGGCGGGTTCAGGGAAACAGGTCGGCTTCTTTCAGGCGCTTGCCTTGCTGATCCTTGGCCGACAGGTTGGGCTGGCCGTCGAACTGCCAGTCGATGGCCAGATCCGCATCGTCCCAGGCGATGCAGCGTTCGGCCGAAGGCGTGTAGTAGTCGGTGGTCTTGTATAGGAACTCGGCGTGTTCGCTGAGTACCACGAAACCATGGGCAAAGCCTTCCGGAACCCACAGCTGACGGGCGTTTTCAGCGGACAGCTCGACGCCGACCCACTGGCCGAAGTTCGGCGAGCTGCGGCGAATGTCCACGGCCACATCCAGCACCTTGCCGACCGTGACGCGCACCAGTTTGCCCTGGGCATTTTCGATCTGATAATGCAGCCCGCGCAGGACGCCGCGCTGCGAGCGGGAGTGGTTGTCCTGCACGAATTCACGGGTTAGACCGGTGGCCGCCTGAAAAGCCTTGGCGTTGAAACTTTCATAGAAAAAGCCTCGCTCATCACCGAATACCTTGGGTTCGAGAATCAGGACTTCCGGCAATTTTGTTACGACTACGTTCACGTGGCTTCCCCTGCAATGTTGAATAAGTCGTGGCGACTCGACAGTCTGCCCTGAGGCGCGCCTGCCGAGAAGGGTGCTGATCAGGCAATCAGGTCTTTAGGCTCGGTAAAGCCCAGTCGTTCGCCCTGATAACTGCCGTCCTGAACCCTGCGGCACCAGTCCAGGTTATCCAGGTACCACTGCACAGTCTTGCGCAGCCCGGACTCGAAGGTTTCTTCGGGCGTCCAGTCGAGCTCCTTGTCGATCTTGCTGGCGTCGATGGCGTAACGCTGATCGTGGCCCGGACGGTCGACCACGTAGGTGATCAGGTCGCTGTACTGAGCGACGCCTGCCGGGTGCTGCGGGGCGAGCTCATCGAGCAGCGCGCAGATACCGCGCACAACGTCGATGTTTTTCTGCTCGTTGTGGCCACCGATGTTGTAGGTCTCGCCGACCTCACCTTCGGTCACCACCTTGAGCAGGGCCCGCGCGTGATCCTCGACGTACAGCCAGTCGCGCACCTGCAGGCCATTGCCATATACCGGCAGCGGCTTGCCCGCCAGGGCGTTGAGAATCACCAGCGGGATGAGCTTTTCCGGGAAGTGGAACGGCCCGTAGTTGTTGGAGCAGTTGGTCACCACCACCGGCAGGCCATAGGTGCGGTGCCAGGCGCGCACCAGATGGTCGGACGCAGCCTTGCTCGCCGAGTAGGGTGAGCTGGGCGCATAGGGCGTGGTTTCGGTGAACAGATCATCGACACCGTGCAAGTCGCCATACACTTCATCAGTGGAAATATGGTGAAAACGGAACGCTTGGCGCTGCGCTTCCGGCAGTTTCAGCCACCAGGCGCGTGTGGCTTCCAGCAGGCTGTAAGTGCCGACGATGTTGGTCTGGATGAACTCGGCCGGGCCATCGATGGAGCGGTCGACGTGGGATTCAGCCGCCAGGTGCATGATCGCCTGAGGCGCAAAGCGCTCAAGCACCGCACTGACGCGGGCCTGATCGCAGATATCCGCCTGCACGAACTCATAGCGGGTGTCGGTCGCAATCGACTGCAGCGATTCAAGGTTGCCCGCGTAGGTCAATTTGTCGAAGTTCAGCACTTCGTGTTCGGTGTTGTTTATCAGGTGGCGGATCAGTGCAGAGCCGATGAAACCTGCGCCTCCGGTAACGAGTATTCGCATGAACTGACCTTCTTGTGTGTTCTGGAGTAATGCAGCATAGCGCTTGAGGGCGTATGGCATGATCGGACCATTAAACCCGAGCAGCAGGTCGAATAAAACTCCGGGTAGTTTACGCGCCGGGTGCAGGTGCGGATTGGTCGCGCAGCACAATCCCCCTATAGTCAATGCCCCTATAGTTGCGCGACTGCCCCTCACGCCTTGCTCGACGAGCCTGGGCCTGACAACAAGAACGAGGTTCTTTATGCCGCTTGCCACGCTTATCCGCCGATCCAGTCTGCCTTGCCCCGAGGTCAGCGTGGACCAGGCTTTGCAATTGCTCTCTGAGCACTACGGGCTGAGCGGCACGCTGAAAGCGTTGGGCAGCCAGCAGGATCGCAACTTTCTGCTGGATACCGGCACGCGGCGTTATGTGCTGAAAATCTGCCACGGGGCGTATTCGACCACCGAGCTGAACGCTCAACACGCTGCGCTGCATCATCTGGCCGGCCACAGTGCATTCAAGGTGCCGGGCGTGATCCGCGCCAATGGCACCGAACAGTTACTGTCGGTCGACATCGACGGGCAGGCGGTGCATGTACGCCTGCTGGAGTTCATCGACGGGCAATCGCTGGGGCATGTCGAGCATCTGGGGCGTGACATCGTGGTCGAGTTGGGCGAGCTGTGTGCCCATGTGGATATCGCGCTGGCCGATTTCGACCACCCCGGTCTGCAGCGCATCCTGCAGTGGGACCCGCGCCACGCCCACGCATTGATCAAGCACCTGCTGCCGGTGATCAAGGATGCCGACGCCCGCGCTTGTCTGATCGAAGCGGGCGAGCAGGCTCATCGCCGTCTGTTGCCATTGATTGCGGCACTGCCGATACAGGCGGTGCATCTGGACATCTCCGAGCACAACGCGGTCTGGCGGCGCGAGGCGGGGCACCCGTGGCACTTGCAGGGGCTGATTGATTTCGGCGATCTGCTCAGTACCTGGCGAGTGGCTGACCTGTCGGTGACCTGCGCGGCGCTGCTGCACCATGCCGAGGGCGATCCGCTGTACATCCTCCCGGCCATTGCCGCCTATCACGCCCTCAATCCGCTGAAGATCGAGGAATTGCAGGCGCTCTGGCCGCTGATCGTCGCTCGATCCGCAGTGCTTGTGCTCAGCAGCGAACAACAGGCCAGCGTCGAGCCTGGCAATGCGTATATCCAGGCCAACCTTGCCGGTGAATGGAACATCTTCGATGTCGCCACTTCGGTGCCGATGGCGCTGATGGAAGCTGCGATTCTGCGCGCGGTGGGTCTGGACCTGCCGCCTGCCGAACAACCTGCCTATTCGCCGTTGTTGCCTAGCCTTTCGGGGTTTCAGCCGGTGCTGGTGGATCTGGGCGTGCTCAGCGAACACTTCGTGGCAGGCAACTGGGAGCAGAGCGGCATCGATGAATATCTGCTGTCGCAAGCGGCCGGGGACAATGGGCTGGCGGCCAGTCGGTTCGGTGAATACCGTCTGTCACGCACCTTGCCTGATTGCGCCAGCGAGCCGGAGACCTTTGCGCTGCACGTCGAACTGCATGTGCCCGCAGCAACGCCTCTGCATGCGCCGTTCGATGGCACCTTGCGGCTGACGGCCGATGCTGCGGTGCTGTTGGTCGGCGAGCGCATCAGTTTGAAGCTGTGGGGTGTGTTGCCGGAGGCTTCGCTAGCGGGTCAGGTGGCGGCGAGCACGTTGATCGGGCAGGGCGGTGGTTCGCTGTTGCTGCAATTGTGCACCGAGCCAGACCTCAGCCCGCCGCTGTTCACTACACCGGCCTGGGCAGATGTCTGGCGTGCAGTGTGCCCGTCGCCGTCGGCGCTGCTGGGTTTTGATTGTGACGCGCCAGCGTTGCAAGACGCCGCGCAATTACTGGCGCGCCGTGATGCCAGCTTTGCCCGCTCGCAAAAGCACTACTACCAGGCCCCGCCGCAGATCGAGCGGGGCTGGCGCAATCACCTGATCGACATGCAGGGCCGCTCCTATCTGGACATGCTCAATAACGTCGCGGTTCTCGGTCATGGCCATCCGCGCATGGCCCACGAGGCGGCGCGGCAGTGGTCGCTGCTCAACACCAACTCGCGCTTTCACTATGCAGCGATCGCCGAGTTTTCCGAGCGCCTGCTCAAGCTGGCGCCCGAGGGCATGGACCGCGTGTTTCTGGTCAACAGCGGCACCGAGGCCAACGACCTCGCGATCAGGCTGGCGTGGGCTTACAACGGTGGCCGCGATATGCTCAGTGTGCTGGAGGCGTATCACGGCTGGTCGGTGGCGACCGATGCTATTTCAACCTCGATCGCCGACAACCCGCAGGCACTCAGCACCCGCCCGGACTGGGTGCATCCGGTCACCGCGCCCAACACCTATCGCGGGCCTTTCAGGGGCGCGGACAGTGCGCCGGAGTACCTGCGCAGTGTCGATCAGGCCCTTGCCACGCTGGCTGAGCAGCAACGGCAGGTGGCGGGTTTCATCTGCGAGCCGGTGTATGGCAATGCGGGCGGGATTTCCTTGCCGCCGGGGTATCTGCAACAGGTGTATCAGAAGGTCCGCGCTGTGGGTGGCGTGTGCATTGCCGATGAGGTGCAGGTGGGTTATGGCCGGCTGGGTCATTACTTTTGGGGCTTCGAAGAGCAGGGCGTGGTGCCGGACATCATCAGCATGGCCAAAGGCATGGGCAACGGCCATCCGCTAGGCGCGGTGATCACCCGCCGCGAGATCGCCGAAGCGCTGGAGGCCGAGGGTTATTTCTTCTCGTCATCCGGTGGCAGCCCCGTCAGTTGTCGGATCGGCATGGCGGTGCTGGATGTCATGGAGGAGGAAAAACTCTGGGACAACGCGCGAATTGTGGGTGATCACTTCAAGGCGCGGCTGCAGGCCCTGGCCGACAAGCATCCGCTGGTGGGCGCGGTGCACGGCATGGGGTTTTATCTGGGCATGGAACTGGTCCGCGACCGCCACACCCTGGAACCCGCTACAGAAGAAACCGCCCGCCTGTGCGAGCGCCTGCGTGAACTGGGCATCTTCATGCAGCCGACCGGCGACTACCTGAACATCCTGAAAATCAAACCCCCGATGTGCACCACCCGGCGAAGCGTGGACTTTTTCGTCGACAACGTATCGAAGGTGCTCCACGAACTGGAATAGAGGACGCAGAGCGTCCAGAACGGCATACCCACGCGGAGCATGAGTACGATAGGGGTTGGCCGGACATTATCGTCATACCCGGATCTGCTTTTGATTCTGGCCGAAGGCCGTAGGAGCGAACCGGGCGACGCTTCGCTTGTTCGCGAAAGGGGCCTCCGCGTCACACCCAGCTCGTAGAAATGAGCCCCGTCATGGGTATTAAACAGATTAATATCGGTAAAATTCGAAAATTAATGCGCTCCAAACATTTTTTTTGCTTTTAATACCGATTTATATCCGCTATAAAGGCGTTCATAATCGTCATCGCCTGTCTGCTATGGTGATAAGTCCTTTGCAACCGCCCCTGGAGATATTTTCATGAGCCGTATCGTTTCTGTCGCTGCTACCCAGATGGCCTGCTCCTGGGATCTGGAAGCCAACATCGAGACCGCTGAAAAGCTGGTACGTGAAGCTGCCGCCAAGGGCGCCCAGATCATTCTGATCCAGGAACTGTTCGAAACCCCGTACTTCTGCCAGAAGCCGAACCCGGACTATCTGCAGTTGGCGACTACCCTCGAATCCAACGTCGCAATCAAGCACTTCCAGAAAATCGCCAAAGAACTGCAGGTCGTCTTGCCGATCAGCTTCTTCGAGCTGGCAGGGCGTGCGCGTTTCAACAGCATCGCGATCATCGACGCAGACGGCAGCAACCTGGGCATCTACCGCAAGAGCCACATCCCGGACGGCCCCGGCTACCACGAAAAGTACTACTTCAACCCGGGCGATACCGGCTTCAAGGTCTGGCAGACCCGTTACGCGAAAATCGGCGTCGGTATCTGCTGGGATCAGTGGTTCCCGGAGTGCGCGCGCAGCATGGCGTTGCAGGGCGCGGAAATTCTGTTCTACCCGACTGCCATCGGCAGCGAGCCGCACGACAAGACCATCAGCTCGCGCGACCATTGGCAGCGCGTGCAGCAAGGTCACGCCGGTGCGAACCTGATGCCGCTGATCGCCAGCAACCGCATCGGCAACGAAGGGCAGGACGGCTACGACATCACCTTCTACGGCTCGTCGTTCATCGCCAACCAGTTCGGTGAAAAAGTCGCCGAGCTCAACGAAACCGAAGAAGGCGTGCTGGTTCACAGCTTCGACCTGGACGAGCTGGAGCACATCCGCAGTGCCTGGGGCACGTTCCGTGATCGCCGTCCGAACCTGTACGGCGCGGTGAAGACCCTCGACGGTTCGCTGGAGTCCTGATCGCCATGACCACGCTCAATAGCACGCCACGCGCCGACGGTTTTCATATGCCGGCCGAATGGGCACCGCAAACCCAAGTCTGGATGGTCTGGCCCGAGCGCCCGGACAACTGGCGCCTGGGTGGCAAGCCCGCGCAGGCTGCTCAC
This sequence comes from Pseudomonas sp. PvP100, assembly GCF_017833055.1. Taxonomy (NCBI): domain Bacteria; kingdom Pseudomonadati; phylum Pseudomonadota; class Gammaproteobacteria; order Pseudomonadales; family Pseudomonadaceae; genus Pseudomonas; species Pseudomonas sp. PvP100. The sequence goes on along the minus strand of NZ_JAFIBO010000001.1, from coordinate 4,325,447 downwards.
GTCGCCATCGCCAAGGCCATCGCCCGCTTTGAGCCGGTCACGGTGGCGGTGTCCGCTGCACAATACGACAACGCCCGTGCGCGGCTGGACATGCCGAACATCCGCGTTGTGGAAATGAGCAGCAACGACGCCTGGGTGCGCGACAGCGGGCCGACCTTCGTCATCAACGACCGTGGCGAAGTGCGTGGCGTGAACTGGGAATTCAATGCCTGGGGCGGCTTCGATGGCGGCCTTTATGCGCCGTGGAACCTCGATTCCCAGCTGGGCAGCAAGGTACTCGAAATCGAGCGCTGCCCGCGTTATGTCACCGAAGGCTTCGTGCTCGAAGGCGGCTCGATCCATGTGGATGGCGAGGGCACGCTGATCACCACCGAAGAGTGCCTGCTCAATCGCAACCGCAATCCGCATCTGACCCGCGAACAGATCGAAACGATCCTCGGCGATTACCTGGCTGTGGATAAAGTCATCTGGTTGCCGGACGGCCTGTTCAACGACGAAACCGACGGGCATGTGGATAACTTCTGCTGCTACATCCGTCCGGGCGAGGTGTTACTGGCCTGGACCGATGATCCCGAAGACCCCAACTACTCACGCTGCCACGCGGCATTGAGTATTTTGGAAAACACCCTGGATGCCAAGGGTCGTGCGTTTATCGTGCATAAAATGCCGATTCCGGGCCCATTGTTCGCAACAGAAGAAGAATGCGCAGGCGTAGATCAGGTGCATGGCAGCCAGGAGCGCAATCCTTCGGTGCGTCTGGCCGGGTCGTATGTGAACTTTCTGATCGTCAACGGCGGCATCATTGCGCCGAGTTTCGACGATCCGATGGACGGAAAGGCCCGCGAGATCCTGCAAAAGCTGTTTCCGGAGCATGAGGTCGTAATGGCACCGGGCCGTGAGTTGCTGCTGGGTGGGGGCAATATCCACTGCCTGACACAGCAACAGCCAGCGCCTCACAACCGCTAGTGCTTAGTAACTAGTTGTATCTAACGACTGGATAGTTGGTCCCGTTTTTGCTGTATTAAGCCCATCATCAGATGGGCTTTTTTATGCGTTACGTTATAACTAAGTTCATCAGATTTATCGGCAGTTTTCCTAAATTCCACTGGCGAAACTCCGTTTCCTTAGCTTGACTGTCACATGGCACCAGTAGATTTAGCCCCTCACGAATCAAGAGGTTTTGGTTATGAATGCAGGTATGAACCAACAGCGAGTTCGTGGTTTTTCTGCTTCGCTCAGTAATGAGGCACGCCAGCGAGTGGCGGATTGGTTGAGGACGACCAGGCCCGTGAAAGCCAGACCGGACGTACGCGCCATGCTGCTGAAGCGCTATCCGGCAGGCCTGTTCAACGATGCCGAATTCGAAGCGTTGGCGCGTGTGCTGACAGATTAAGCAATACACCAGACCTGGCCCCGACCATCCACACGTTTGACACCCCCAGGCACCCGAACTAGGATTCGCGCCCCACTGCCTGTGGCTCCACTCCCTGTACGTGCTTCGTAGTCCGCTGCGATGACCTCGTGCGGCTCTCCACCGCCTGATCAGAGGCGGGAAGCCAGGACGGCCATTGGCCGCCGCCACAGCGCATGTCATTTGCAGAACAAGGAAGACAAGATGCTTAACACACGTATGGGTATGCTCGCTTTGGGCATCATCAGCGCCGGTCAGGCCGTGGCTCAGGGCCAAGCCGATTCGAAGGGCTTCGTTGAAGACAGCAGCCTGAACGTCAACCTGCGTAACGCCTACATCAATCGCGACTACAAAAACGACCGTGAAGACAAATCCGAATGGGGCCAGGCCTTCATGGGTACCTTCGCGTCCGGTTTCACTCAGGGCACGGTTGGCGTGGGCGTCGACGCCTTTGCGCTGTACGGTATTCGCCTCGATGGCGGAAAGGGCCGCAGTGGCAATGGCGGCATCGACTTCTTCAAGCAGGGCGACAGCGGCGCGGCTGCCGATGACCTGTCTCGTGCCGGCGCTGCGGTAAAAGCACGCTTCTCGAATACCGTCATCAAGTACGGCGATCAGATGCCGCAATTGCCGGTGCTGAACTACGACAACTCCCGTCTGTTGCCGGAAAGCTACACCGGCACCCTGATCACCTCCAAAGAGATTGATGGGCTGGAAGTGGTCGCCGGGCGTTTCACCCAGGAAGCGCGCAAGAGCGCCGAAGGTCGCGACAGTGGTGACTTGAAAAGCATCAACGTCTACGGCGCCAGCTACAAATTCACCGATGAGTTCAGCGCCGCTTTCTACGCCTCCGACAACGAAGACGTGTTCAAGAAGCAGTACCTGCACCTGAACTACGTCTTCGCCCTGCCGCAAGACCAGTCGCTGACCTTCGACTTCAACGGCTACAAGACCCGACTGGATAAAGACTTCACTGCCAGCGACGCACGTGACAACAAAATCTGGAGCCTGGCCGCGACCTGGGCTGTGGGCATCCACTCCTTCACCCTGGCGCATCAGCGCAGCACCGGTGACATGGGTTACGCCTACGGAGGCTATCGCAACGACGGTGGTTTTGGTGATGGCGGTAACACCATCTACCTCGCCAACTCCTATTGGTCCGACTTCAACGGCAAGGACGAACGCTCGTGGCAGGCGGCTTATGGCGTGGACCTGTCCGGGCTGGTCCTGCCTGGCCTGAGCTACAAGGCTGCCTACGTACGCGGCGACAACATCGACGATGGCACCGCAGGCAGTGGCGACGGTACTGAGCGCGAGATATTCAGCCAGCTGACCTACGTGGTCCAGAGCGGGCCGGCCAAAGACCTATCGATCCGCCTGCGAAACTCGTTCCTGCGGGTCTCAGACGACGCACAGGCCTACAACAGCGAAGGCAACGAGACACGTATCTTCGTGGACTACCCGATCAACGTTTTCTGATCTGAGTGCGGCGGCCTGGCAAAGGCCGTCGCCCGACTCAGTCCGCGACCAACTGAACAAACACTGCGAACCCGCCGAGGAATACCCAGAAAAAGCTGAACAGCCAAGGACTGCGCTTGGAGAACAGCAAGGACTTTTTCGGCCCGGTTTCGCTGGATTCCCAATCGCTGAACAATGGCGAATCGTCATAGGTCAGCCCGATGACCGGCTCGCTGAGCAGCAGTTGCGCCTGTTTGTGATGCCAGTGCTGGATGATGTCGCACGCCGCCCGAATACCCGGCCAGGCGAACAGCGTACTGAGCAGCCCCAGCAAAGCCAGCATCGGCGGCACCACCAGCGTGAACATCGCGCCCCAGGCCGTGTTCATGTTGGCCATCGACGACGCGTAAGCGATCACCAGAAATGACTGCGCCGACAAATAGGCGTTGGTGCGGTTGGAAAGATTGGTGGTTTCGTAATGGATTTCGCGTCGATAAAAGTCCAGCCGTTCCTTGGGCGAGCCAAACAATTTGACCTGCTGCTCATCCACGACTTTCGCGGGTGTTTCATCCGTTATGATTCTGGGCACTGGTGTTACCGATGTATAAAAGGTGCTGGATAGACCCACACCTGCCTTCAGCAGTTCGACTTAAATCCCCGGCATACGGGACCGTTCATCCAGTGAGCACGTTTCGACGAACAGGGACATCGTCATGACCATTACCCCCACGCTGCACGCCGAACGTCTGCTGCTGACGCCACTGCAGCTCGAGGATGCGCCTGCGGTTCAGCAACGCTTTCCGCTATGGGACATCGTGCGCTACCTGAACAACCGCGTCCCGTGGCCTTATCCACAGGACGGTGCGCTGCGCTACATCCAGGACGTCGCACTGCCCGCCATAGCAAACGGCACCGAATGGCACTGGATGATCCGCCTGCAGAGCTCGCCCCACAACATCATCGGCAGCATCACCCTGATGACCCACCCCGGCAACAACCGCGGCTTCTGGCTGCACCCGGACTGGCAAGGCCGCGGCTACATGAAAGAGGCCTGCCGCGTGATCAATCGACAGTGGTTCGACGTGATGGGCATGCCCCTGATGCAAGTGCCCAAAGCCGCCCCCAATGAAGCCTCGCGGCGCATCTCGATCAGCGAAGGCATGCGCAAAGTGAGCACGCAGGAGGGGGAGTTTGTAGGCGGACGGTTCGAGGTGGAAATTTGGGAGATGACGCGGGAGGAGTGGTTGGCGCGAGCGCTGCAAGCAGGCACTTCGAACGTCTGACGCAGAGGCCGACCGGGCGTTATCTTGTTGCCAAAGATCACCAGCCCAAGTGATATTGCCCGATAAACAGGGAGCGACCCGAATGCCGTTGACCCGCAACACCGAGCCCGACATCACCCTGGTAACGGTCCAGCCCGAAGACTTCGAAACCTTGGTGGCCATACGTATCGAAGCCATGCGCGAAAGCCTCGAGCGCGTTGGCCGGTTCGATCCGGTGCGCGCCCGAGAGCGTTTTCGTGAAGGGTTTTCTGCGTCATGCACACACTACATTCAGGTTGCCGGCAGCAAGGTCGGCTTTGTGGTCGTCAAACCGAGCAGCGACGGCCTGCTGCTGGATCACTTGTATATCAAGCCGGCTGTTCAAGGGCAGGGCATTGGTGCTGCCGTGCTTCGGCAAGTGTTCGCACAAGCGGACGCAACCGCATCCACAGTACGAGTGGGCGCCCTGAAAGAAAGCGACTCCAACCGCTTCTACGCTCGCCACGGGTTTCAGCTCGTTGAGAGCGGCGAGTTCGACAACTACTACCTCCGCCCGCAACGTTTGCCGATGTGCTGACGGGTTGGGATCAACCCGCAGAGGCAGCTTTCTCCGCCGCACGTGCAGCGAGCATGGCCGCCTCCGATTCCTGGGTGTGCAGCTCACCTTTGTACGCCAACTGATTGAAGAACATGCCGTCGATCTGATCTTTCGATGGCGTCGACGTCTTGGGAATAAACAGCGCGCCCAAGTCCAGAGAATTGGCGAAGTTCTCCTTGTTCAGGTTGTAGCGACCCAGATAACTGCCGCTCCAGGGCGAATCGGCGTCGACCAGATCAATGGCCGTCTCCCGATAGGTAGCCGCAGCGGCTTTCAGCCCGCTGGACGCATTCAACAATGTATTGAGTTGCTTGGTATCCGCCTCGCTCAACTCACCGGAACTGTTGATCGCCTTCAGATTACCGTCCGCCTCGATCGTGAAGCCGAACTTCTTGCTCGCCAGGTCCGGATACACCGACGCCAGCGTCGACGTGAACGCTTCATACGACGTCTTCAGCGCCTCCGTCGAGTTACTGTGCTGCGCCGCCATCTTCGGGAAATCAGGCGACTGCGAGCGGCCTATCCAGGTATCAACCGCTTCCATCGGCTCAGTGGTCGCAGGCACTTCGGTACTCGGGTGATAAACGACAGCGGGTGTACTGGCAGCAGCGTTCTTAAACGCTTCTTTCTGCGCATCGGTGAGCGGCTGCGGGGTGAGCGTGATGCCGGAATTGGGCAGGGTGATGGTGGGAGACGTGTTGTTGCCGGGGGTTAGTGAGATAACCATTTCATCGATCCATGATTGCGGGGTTGTATGGAGGGTATCGACGGAGGTGGGGGGAGCTTGAGGCGGATTGGGGGCGCGAAGGTTTTCAGGTTGTTTCGGTGCCTATGCGTTCGTGAGTCTTTTCCATGTAAGAAGCAGCTATCCTTAGCACTCTGCTGTGCTTAACGATTTTGTACGATATACCTGAGCTCGACATATGGATTGATATGGAGTCTGTGGAGCAATCTTGACGGCGGGAATCATTGATCTCACTCACTTCGGGGCGAGTGGAAATACCATGGAAGTCTTTATACGATGGATTTGAGGAAGTGAGATGCGGGTGATTAGAAGTATTTTGAAAGCGCTTGCTGTATTAGCGGTTGCTTGCTTTCTGGCACGAGTTGCGATTGTCAGCGGGCTGGTTAAATTCTTATTAGAAACCTCGGTGGGTGATGCAATGTATATGAAATTGCACCATGTTCTTAATGTTAATGGCCTCGAAGAGGCCGAGGATATGATAGTTGGTGTGGTGCTCATTGTTTCTTTGTTGTTGATTTCTATGCTGGCCTGGTTGCTGTCGAAATTCATGGCGCGGAAGCCTCGGTCAGAGGTTTAGCCGACGCTCGTATGCCTGCTTCAACTTTTTAGGTTGTCTGAGTTAATCAGAGTGGACAATAATCTTTGTAATACACCTCCGATTGTCACCTCAATTGGACTCACTGAGCGCCCACTGTACATCGACGAGGGAAACCCATGCAGTTGACCAATGAAACCATGGCCAAACACACCTTCCTGAAAGGTATGTATCAGGACGAGTATTTCCCTGATGCCGTTGTGAAAATGTGCGAAAACGTGCTGGTCAACCTGTGTCACGAAATCGAGCAGCAAAAGCCTTCTGACCTCGACGCGCTGTATGCCCTGACTCACAAAGCGACAGAGCAAATCAACGAGCTGGAGGAGGTGTTCGAAGAGAACGGCAGTGAGATCGAAACCGTCGCCCGCGAAACCATTGCCGATGATTTCGTACGGATAGCAGACGCTTATGGTTTCACCGACGCGGACATTGAGGAGCTGATTGCGCCGCGTGAGTGGTAATCAACCGCCTGTGTGCCCCCTGATGCTGACGGGTTTTGCCAGATGGGGGCGTACGCTTGAATGGGCCAGCCTCTACCCCTCACGCGAGTCTCTGATTAATGAAGCAGGTCAGACTAATTCGTCACGGACAAAGCGCTGCCAACGCAGGCGAAGCCAGTGTGGATCACGCGACTATTCCTCTCACGTTGAAGGGGGTAGAGCAAGCGCAGTCAGTGGCCCGATCATTCACTCATGCGCCGGATTTGATTGTCGCCTCGCCGTTTTCCCGAGCGCAGGCAACCGCCATGGCGACCGCAGCTACTTTTCCCGCCACCCCGCTTGAAACTTGGCCCATCCAGGAGTTTACCTACCTCGAACCCGCGCGATGTGCCAACACGACCGTTGCTCAGAGGCGGGATTGGGTTGAAGCCTATTGGTCCAGGTCAGACCCGGCGTTTACGGATGGAGCAGGCGCCGAATCTTTTTCAGGATTTATGGCAAGAGCGCAGGCCTTCCTGACCCGACTTGCAGAGCATCCTGCCCAAGACATCGCAGTGTTTTCGCATGGGCAATTCATCAATGCCGTCGCCTGGCTGATCGAGCGCAAGCCTAAAGACATTTGTGGCCAAGCGATGGCGGGCTGGCGTGATTACGAAATCAAGAACCATGTGCCCAATGGTGGTGGCTACATATTGTTCAGGCATGTGGGCGCTGAGTCAGCCGAACAAATATGGTTGTTGGGGGAGCGTACATTCACACAAGCGTGTGGTGGCGAGTGCTAGGCGATGGAATATAGGTTTTGTGCCTGCTGGACGTCAGAAGGCCGGGTTCTGGTCTACCTTGCTAGGTGTGCCTGGCGTCAGGCGCACGCACACCTATTGAAAAGGAACAGCACGCATGAGTAATGGAATGGCATTTTTCGACGAGCACGGCGAGCCGGCGATTACTGTGGCGTTTACTACCCTGCAAGCCCTGGCACCACTGACGTCCGATCCGGCCGCGACTCTGGCGGCTCTGGGCATCACTGATCCGGCCGTCGAGGTGGCCTTAGTCAAGCTTGCGCAGTTGGCAGGTGCGAAACCCTAAGCAGTCTCTCGCTATAACCGCAGAATTCTATGGTGAAACTTTCTCGGACACGAAAGTGAGGAGGTGCTAATAGATGCGGAAATTCTCTGATGCGCGCGGGCATCCATGAAGAAGCACTGCATGTCATGCTTGAGGGCGGTGCGTTGCGTGAGTTTCTGGTCAGTCGTCACGATGAAAAGTGGATCGTGGCCATTCGCCTGCGCACTTGGGCCACCCTTACGGCGGCGCCTTGCCAAAACGTTTCATGTCGAACTCTGACGTCTCGGCTATGTGCGTGAGGCATTGACCAGAGGCACGCTGAGGTCATATATGTCCATTATGGCCCCGTCCCGGTGGCCGCTGGTCTCTTGCTTGTCCGCTCGCTTGCCGGCTGTGTCGGTAATACCCCCGACGCTTGAGGTCATGCAGTCCAAACCACTGCTCTGCGTTAGGGTGTCGTTCTCGATAGCCGAGTTGATGAACCTCTGCCATGCAGCAGTGTACAGGCTGGATTTGCGCAGTGGACCACCGTGGCTGGCCATGATGATGTATCGCCGATCGGGACGCATCTGCACCACCGTTGATTTGCTGGCCCGCACTTTCGCCCGGTAGGCCTTTGCCCTGTCCCAAGCGGCGCGCAGACGTTGCGTCCAGCGGACAATGTTGTCCCGGCTACCTTTGCGCCGGTGGTCACAACCTTTTCAGCCTGTTCAAGAGCATCGGTCAGGGTGATGGTCCCAATGCTCCGCAGACGGCACAGGTACAAGGGCAGCCAGAGCGCAATGGTCACGGCCATACAAGAGCGTATCAATTAACTAGGGCGAGCGGATCACGAACGTGGCGTTGGCCGGCACGCAGATGGCTATCAAATGGACGACGCAGTCAAGTGCAGCGTAGAGCGGCAATTCCCTGAACTCACTGGCGGCTATCACTTGCCGCGCTTCTCGGTCGACCTGCAGGTTATGGGCCCCGATGGCGAGCTCGACACGACGTTGCCGGTACTGGCGGTGTGCCGCTGCCCATGCCAGTGGGTGGCGATGAGATGGGTTTCTTTGTCTTTCCGGAGGAGGGCACCAGCGTGGCGGTGTGCTTCGCTTATGGCCTGCCGCACAAGCCCTACATCCAGACCATCCTGCCGCACGGCCTGACACTGCGGAAGGTTCCAAAAGGCGACCAGATGTGGCAGCACAGCGACGCCGTGCAGCAGCGCGTCGACGCGGACGGTAACTGGCTGCGCAAGACCGACGGCAAAATCCAGGACCAGGCGATCGAGCGCGAGGTCGACGCCATGACGAACACCGAAAGCTTCCAGAGCCACACCAGGACGGTGGACGATCATTCGACCGAGTCAGTGGGTGGCGTGAAGAAGATCGAGGCTCTGGGAGCGCTCAAGCTGCTGTCAGGCGGATCCGCGAGCCTGGCGGCAGTGGACGACTTGCACCAGGCGACCGGGCGCGATCTGAACCTGGCGGTCGGCCAAAAGCACAACGCCACGGTGGGTGGCGACATGCAGGAGAGGATCCAAGGTCTGCGCAAAAGTGTGGCCGTTATCAGTCAAAGCATGGTCGCGCCGAAAATCCATGTCGGATCCGAAGGGGTGAATATTTTCCGGGTGCTATGTGACACGCTCGATCTGGTCCAGCAGTTGGCCACTGAGGTAGCCTCGCATAACCATGCTTCGTCGCCTGTGCCCAACCAGGCAGCAGCCTTCGTCACCGAGGCTGCAAAAGCGGGTCTGTTATCGGCAGAGTTAAGGGCAGTGACTCTGTGAAGGTTAGCACTTTAGTCGTGAGGATTATTATCTCTGACTATTCAGTGGCGATGTAGAGCCTTCTGTTATTAGATAGCCGAAGTGGCTCGATGAATTCGTAATGAGTTAGAACTTATTACGCCTCAATGTCTGAGCTTTTTCTCATTAGTCGATAAAATAAAAAACCCGCATGAAAGCGGGTTTTTTAGAGGGGCGACGGCTAGGCGAGATGACCTCGCCCTTATTTTATGTAGCAGAAGGACTGTGGTGCAGCTCCGCTGGGAACCAGAGACTTCAGGCTCAGCGGCGTTTCATATCGGCGAACTTCACTTACTTTTATGGCGTGGGCCAACTTTCTTCCGTCAAAATATTCGTTAAAGAATTTCTTTGTGATGCCTGAGAATTTTGATGTCAGTGACCAAATTTCTTTAGGGTCATCTGATAGGACTTCATCGAAGTCAAATTCTCCTATGATTTTTCCGATAGGCATGGTCGCGTAGATAACCACTGTCCTTACTTCGGGATTCTTGAAAACCGATTTTCTAAACTCAAATCGTTTTTCACCTTGCAAAATTTTTTCCGCATATTCAGGCTTAATTGATAATAATACTTTCATCCATCTGGCCCGCCTGTGCGATTGAATTAAACTGATTCCGAGTAAGTGGCATGAATCCCCAGTAGGCATTCGCATCCAGACCGTGTTGCTCGATCATCTCGCCACGAGTTACTCGGCGTTTGAAAGCAGCATTATACGTAAAGCGGAAGACGTGAGGAAAGTTTTTACGGATCCAAAAACGATCAAGCTCTTCATCAGTAAAAACACTATACGGCTGGCAATACCTCATGAACTCCTCTCGTGAAGTGAAGGAGCGGATCGACCTGTACTCTTCAACGACACCCACGGATGTCGCCACAGACCGGTAGTGAGCCGGGCCAGCATTATCGGTAGTCCTATAAATTACAAGGATATCACCAGGTCGCAAATTCTCCAGACCGTTCATCGCCGCAAGATAAACTTTGTGAATGCTATTGGCATGCGAAATGTCTTCAATTATGTCAGAGTCTTCATTCTTCAAAATCGAATCTGGAAGCAGTCGCGTGTGCCATTGAGGATTAATAGAAAGTAGGTAGAAGTTCTGGTTTTGCATGTTGGCTAGCGGATATGATTTCAAAAGTGAGTCCTGAAGTTTACTCAAGTCTTTTACTAATACAAGCTCTGTTCCATTTTGAGTGTGCTTTTCCGCAGCCTTGCCGAATCCATATTTGGCAAATAAAGAAATGAGGATTTCATGGTTTGGGAATACCGTAACGTAAATCTCGCTTACTTTGTGGTGGAGCGCATGGTCGAATATCTTCTTTATGAAACGCTCGCCTAGTTTGGTGCCGCGAGCATTAATTTTCATGGTGCCTACTTTCAGGCGTTTCTTATTAGGCAGTTTAGGTGTGACATCATCAATTGTGCCTTCTTCAGCTTTCAGATATAGAAAGCCGTTAACGTTATTGTGTTCGTCTTCGAATACGTAAGCTTTATCGTCCGCTTTTCTTGCAAACCACTCGGAAAACTCTTTGTAGTCGCCGATTAGCGAGGCAAAAAACGGGTCCTGTAGATTTACGTGCTTAAACTTTTTTTGTACGAGTTCCATCGTCGTAGCCCTGGTATTAATATGTTGAAAATATAGTGTTTAGGTGGTTGTCAAATTCTTGCTGTGAAGGTTTGTGTAAGGTTGTAAGTTGTAAGTTCAAAAGTTCGCTTACGAAAATAGCTCTTTCTTTCTCTAAACGCTGAAATTTTTCTATATCGCCAGCTGAAGTATTGGAGTCTCTAGATAGAAGACGTTCCCGTACCGTTTCAGCGTCTGCCTCAATTAAGAGTACTGCTGAAAGGCTTAGGTCCTTAAACGTGTCCTGATGGACTGCAATCAGCCCACCGTCTGAATTTTTCAGAACAAAGTGGCCGTCAAGCAGTAGTTTTTTTGAATCAGCGGTGACTCGCTCGACCGCGGCGGCCAAGGCTATTTGGTTTGAGTCGATGTCGGAAACTAGTTTATTAGATTCCCAATTTGCTGACCGTCGCTCTTCTTTTATCAGAGCACTGGCACTTGAGTGCCTAATGCCAGCGTTTGCGGCGAATCGTTCACACAGGTATGTCTTCCCCACTCCATGTACACCCGCGACAAATACGACCATATTTGATCTCCCCATCCATGTGGTTTCTGCCAGTACGCCAGTCAACTCAGATAATGTCAATTGGGCATCAGTCTAGCTTTGTATCCAAAAGCGTTCGCTACATAAAAAAACTGCTGAAAAAGCACTTATCCCCCTCCCGCCGACGGGCTTCGCGTACGTTTTTTTGCAAATCTTAGAGGTGTGCAAACAAGGCTGTAACCGCCGCAGTCCGGGGGCTTTCGGCGAAGATCGCAAGCTGTACTGAATGCAAGGATTTGACAACCAATGCAGCACTGGACGTGCACGGGAGAACGATGTGGCGAAGTGTCTCTGTTCGCTCAGATCCCTGGCCCCGCTGAGTCAAAAAAATAAAAAGGAAGATTATGGCGTATTTTTAATTCTGAATCGGCGAGATGTGCGACTGTTTCGAGCTAGCGTTTCAAAAGCTGCTAAGGCCGCAGCCCCTTCTAAGCTGGGCTGAGAGGCTGTGTTCCTAGGTGGCGGGTTTTGCACAAAATCACATCGGTGGGTGCACAATTCGAGCATGATCAAATACTGTTTATCCATACAGTAAAAGGTCTGTTTTATGTCTTCACCCATCATCCCTTGGATGGGTGGAAAGCGTCGTCTTGCTGATCGCCTGATTCCGCTGTTCCCGCCGCACGAATGCTACGTCGAGGTCTTCGCGGGAGGTGCCGCACTCTACTTCATGAGGCCGCAAGGTGCGCCTGTGGAGGTCCTCAATGACATCAACGGTGACCTGGTGACTTTGTACCGGGTAGTGCAAAATCACCTCGAAGAGTTTGTGCGCCAATTCAAATGGGCGCTCAGTTCACGCCAGATCTTCGAGTGGCAAAAAATGACCCGGCCTGACACGCTCACGGACATACAGCGAGCAGCGCGTTTTTTCTATCTGCAGCATCACGCATTCGCCGGCAAGGTCTCTGGACAATCGTTCGGCACGACAACTACTGCACCGGCAATCAACCTTCTGCGTATCGAAGAGAATCTATCCGCAGCCTGACAGCGGCTGTCTGGTACGTACGTCGAAAATCTTCCCTGGCTGGACTGTGCTGAGCGATACGACCGCAGCCATACGTTCCACTACATGGATCCGCCTTACTGGCAGACCGCAGGATATGGAGTGGACTTTGCGTTTGAGAACTACGAGCGAATGGCTGAATTTATGCGTCGGTGCAAAGGGAAGGTGATGGTCAGTGTCAATAACCATCCTGATATCCGTGAGGTGTTCAAGGGCTTCCATTTAGAGAGCCTCACTATCCGCTATAGCAATACAAACCAGCGGACCGGGAAAACTGATGTAAGTGACGAGCTAGTCATTACAAACTGGGAACCGTCCCTGCTTGGAAGGTTGTTCTGAAGACTCAATATTATGATTTAGTCTTGGCGTCTCAGACGCCAAGCTTCGAGAAAGAGTTACTTTGATTAGCGCCTAACTTGTTACGCACATAATCGTAGTTCTTTGAATGCTAACCAAAGTTAGTCCCGAGAGGGCTTGCTTTCCGTGACCGCTTTGATAACCAATTCAATCGGAGTGGAGACGGATGTCTCTGGCACACCGTTCGACTGAGTTGCACGAAATAAAGCTTCTAGAACAAGTTTTCTGTCGGAATCCGCGTGCATTTTTCCTTCGTGTGATAAAGCTAGGTACGTTTTGGTCATTACAAGTCGTTCGGCAGACTCATGCTTCAGATAAGAATGAGTGTTGAACTGGCGAAGGCTCAACCTGATAAAGATTGACAGGAGTGCTATAAGCAGTGCGGCACCAGTTAAGTCGGCAATGTGGGAAACAATTGGCGAAAACTCGGGATTCTGAGTGTCTTTTTGATTGACAGTTGTATCTACCTTTACTGCTGGGGGGGTAGAGTCATTAGTAGCTTGAGTTTTCGCTACCTTAGCGTCGTCGTTACCTACAGTTTCCGCACTGTTCAAGCGAGATATAGAAGTGATTCCTCCCATGTGGTAGTAAAAAACAGGCGCGCTAAAGGTAAGCGCCGTCGTAAATACAACTGCGCATAGCCATATTACCGCTGTTTTACTGTGTCGGATCATTTCATCGTTCCAGTACTGAACTGATGCTTTTAGGTCGATCTGAGCATGGTAGGTATTTTGGGCAGTTATCAAGTCTTCGCGCGCAATCTGTAATGAGTTCTGGGATTGCTTAACGCTTTCATGCCCTGACTTTGCGGTTTTGTTAAGTAGTGCTCGGTACAGCTGTGCGCGTCGCTTATTTTTAAGTAAAGCAGTGCGAGTTTGCTCTACTTGCTCAGTGCGCGCAGATTCCATCGCTAAAAGCGCAGTTTCTAGTTTTGAGGATGCATTGTTAATCGCTTCTTCATGAGCACGTCTGAATTTAGTGATCTCGTCTTCTCGCGCTTCATTGCGTCGCCGGGTGGTAATTTTACTAGCATTAATTGATTCGAAATAAAGGTGTAGTGCTAGACTCCGTTCATAATGAAAGTCTTCATTTCTAAAGAATATATCCAAAGAGGGGTAGGATTTTAAGTTATCTGCAAGTTCTGGATGGCATACGAGTAAGAACATGAAGCCTACAATTGCTCCGTGTGCCTTTTTTATTTCTAATGCAACCCTCCCAAGCTCCCCGTCGGAGGATATGTAAGAGTTCATAATATAATGGCGAGTAGTTGAACTGTCTGAGTTGAATTCTTGTACAGCCTTCTCTAAAGGGTTGGTTATGAGTCTTAAGAAATACTCTCCGGTCGCGTAAGGAGCAGCCAGGTCTTTAATCCAATCCCAAGAAAGAAATTCGCGATCTATAAATTGGTGAAATTCATCTGATGTTTGAAAATTATAAGCCTGATCGAGCGTCCTAACACTTAGGGTCCTAAGAATGTTTACCATTGTTCAATCCATGTTTTCTAGTGGCTTCCACGTTATAGATGGATAGTGGCATTATGGAACTGAAATTGGAAGCACGTAGACGCACTTGGGAGGCGCAAGCTAGCTAAGGTTGCAGTCCCTTCGATCAGACGATGTCACCGCAGCCAACAGGTAAGCGAAGGTGTTTATGATAATGATCGTTAGGGCAGCCCAGCGAAACGTGACTGGTGTACGGGAATTCGTTCTGATTAATGGGTTGGGGTCAAAAAAATAGCGATATGAGCGATACGCACATGAATTTGGGCTGAAGGCCACGGTTTTACTGGACTCTGCGTATTACATCGGAAGGTAATATGAAGCGATATGAAAGGTAATATTTCCCTGAAACCCCCGGATTCATTGGGTTTTAGGAAATGAAAATATAGCTTTAGTAAAAGGTAATAATATCGCTTTCGTATCGCTTAAATATTACCTTTGCTCGAAAACGCTGGAAGCCACGGTTTACAAGGGCTGCAGCCATTTTTCGCGAGTCATATTACTAATATTATCTTTTTCTGACCCCCCTCGAATTTTGAGAGAGGGACCCCTTACCGAGCGGTTGGCCAGCGTCTCACGCTACTGTTCATGAGCGTGTGTAGCTGCAGTCGGATCTCGACGTGGGAGCACGTAAGGCAGGCTCGACCGGTGGCCTTGTTACGTGGCTTATTACGTCTGGGGGAAAAAACAAGGGCCTGCATCGCTGCAAGCCCTTGATTTATATGGTGCCGGCACCAGGAGTCGAACCCGGGACCTACTGATTACAAGTCAGTTGCTCTACCAACTGAGCTATACCGGCGTAATGGGCTGCGAGTATATAGAGTCTGATGCGCTTGTAAAGCCTAGCTGTCTGATTCAGTTGAAAAAAATCGACCATTGGCGCCTCGGGTCGGATGCGGGCGGGTGGTGGTGCAGGACGTGTCCTTCGGTTTTGACAGATTGGTCTGCGTGGTAGGGCGGATGGCGTTGAATTCGGGGGTTGATTTTGCCTTTGGTGCGCACAGCTAGTGCCTGACAGAACGCTGGATTTTTCACCTGGTCGCGCAAACCAATGGGTCCAGCGTTGATGGCGATTTGGCGTATGAACAGGCACCCATCCGACCCCGCCATTTTTGGGCAGTTGCGGGGCAGGAGGGCTTTGCATAGGCTTGTTCTCAACGGCCCAGGCTACTGAGTCAGCAGCACGGGTCGTTAGCTTTTCAGCCATGCAGATAAAGGACTATCTGATGAGTGATGCGATGGATCGTAACCGGGTTTGGGGTTTTGTTTGCCGCAGGCTGGTCATTCGCTGAAGAGTTGTTGAAGGATATTTGCAGGTGCGCCTGGCCTGTTGGCTTTGCGCAGGGTGGGGCTGAGGATGGCTGTCTGAATCGCATGAATGTGCGTCTGGATGCCGACGAAGGCTTCATCGATGTTTCAAGAAATGCCCGGATCCTCTGGATTCGGGCATTTTCTTGTGGGCTGGTTGCTGTTGCGTCGGATTTGCACTGGAGCTACCGGCTTTTTGGCCGATACAGCTGTATCGAAAATGGCAGTCAGCCATGGACAGCAAGTGCAATGCAGAGAACGCCTACGCATTACGAGCTGCTGAGTGTCGCTCGCGATGCCTCTCCTGAGCAGATCAAGAAGGCTTATCGCAAGCTGGCGCAGAAGCTGCACCCGGACAGGAATCCAGATCCTTACGCCTCGGAGATGATGGGCGTCGTCAACGCGTCTCACGATGTGCTGGCTGACCCTTCGCGGCGTGCGGCTTATGACGCGCAGCTCGCTGCCAATGAGCACAAGGCGCGTATGGACGCTGCGCGCCGCAAGCAGGCGCATGCAGCGCGTGGGCAGGCGGTGCATGTGTATGCGGCCACTTCTGCAGCCACTGCTAATGCGCCATCTCAGGCGGCTCGTTCCGGGCCGGCGCCCAAGTCTTCTTCCTATGCTTCTGGATCCCCTTCCCGTGACAGGCGTCGTCGCAGTGCGTGGCGTTGGGCGCTGTTGTTTGTGGTGTTCTGCGCGGGTGGCGCGTGGATGGGTTACGACCCGGGTGCAGGCAAGTCGTTTGTGCCGTCCGAGCCCGCACCGGTTGCGCAGACGTGGGTCAAGCCCGCGCCTGTCATGCCTGCCGCGCCGGTCGAGGAGCCTGTAGCGAGCCCAGCCAAGCCGGTGGATGCTGCGGCGTCCGAGTGTGGCGTGCCGGCGCTAGATCCGATGGGCGCGCCGTGGCCGGACAAGGCGGGCTATGTGAAGGACATGCCGGTGCTCAAGGACAATGGCTGGTCGCAGATCACTGTGGATAACTCGGCTGGCGAGTCGGCGGTGTATGCCAAGGTCACGGATGCGGTAGGGCGCAGGGCGTTTCGGCATGCGTTTGTGCCGGCCGGGGCGGTGTTTACGTTCGCCAAGATGGACCCGGGGCTGTACCTGCTCAAGTACAAGATGATGAGTACGGGCTGCGCCTTTGCCTCGGGCAGGATTTTGCTGGAGGAGACGCCGATGGGCAGTCAGATCAAGTCCAGTGCCTACAAGCTGACGTTGCGCAAGCTGCAGAACCGCAGTGTGCCGTTTGCGCGGTTGAAGGATGATCAGTTTTAGTAGTGAGTCATGACAGGAATGCGGCGCTGCGTATTCAGTCTTCGCGAACAAGTTCGCTCCTACGGCCTTCGGCCAGAATCAAAGCGTCGTACTGTGAACTCACCTTTTGCAACGCTTTCAGGCGCGTTTTTGCAGGCACCGTCTCTTTCTTTTGAAGGACATTTCCGAGAGAATCCCCGACCGCTTGCGCCCCTCTGTCTGGGCTTCTACTCTCCGCCCCGTCGCTGCCCATCAGCGATCGGGTTTAGTCGCCCGGATTTGAGTTAAGGCGTATCGCGTCGCTGTTTTGTTCAGGTCTTCTTCCTGCACTCTATGGCGGCTGTGCGTGAGGGCACCTTCGGGTGCGCCGGTCTTAGCTCCCGGTCGACTAACCTTCGCACAGCTGCCACCTCACTCGTTTAGTCGCGACCCAGTGGCAGTTCCATTGAGGAGAGAGCTAAGCATGGTCAAAGTAACCCCCGATCCGCCCAACAAACAATCCAGCAGCGCACCGGTCTTCGACAAGGCTGTGGTCAAGCGCGCCATGGAGTGTTACCTGCCAATCTCCCGACCGGCCAAGGAACCCCACGACAGCAAGTTCGACTTCATCAGCCTGGAAGCCACCCTGGTGCACGCGCTGGATTTCCTGCGCTGCGCATCGGCCACCGCTCACGAACTCGGCGATGAACTGACCGGTTCGCAACGCGATCTGGCGTTCGCCTCCATGCACATGCTGGAAATGGCCAAAGTCATGGTCGAGCGCTCGCTGGAGTGTGTCGAAGAGGTCTGAAATCTTTCCGTCGGACAGCTCGTGCACAAGCGCCTGCATGTGCACGATTGAGCCATGCAAAACGCTTGCGCCAGAGCCTTTACCAAATCTTTATGCACAATTTGCTGATAAAGATTTGCGCAGCCGGGTAATTATGTGCAGTCGGGTGCCTTGAGCCGCAAGGCATTGTTTTTGCGGGTTACGGGAAGGATTGCGGAAAAAAATAAGGGGCTTCAGTAACTGGCGCGCCAAGCTTTAACGCACTCATCCACATTTTCATCAACAGACTTATCCACAGGTTGCTCAATCGATTTAGGTCACGATTTTCGAGCCAGAATCAGCAGGTTGCGCGGTGTAATCCGGCTGTCACAGAAAGTGCCAACGCTCACGCTGTAACCCTGCTCACGCACATACATCGCCCTGTCCAGCACCAGCCACATCTCCAGCGGACGCCGAAACAGATCGCGGACCAGTTCCAGGTTGCGCACTTCGGCCAGTCTCTTCCAGCCAGCGGCTTCCAGAGCAGCCCAGTCCTGCTGACCCGGCGCAGGCAGATGCTTGAGTTTTGCCAGATGGTTGCAGTAGTCCGCGTAGGACGCATCCAGCCAGGATGTCGGCAGCGAGGGTGTGGGCAAGTAGTCATCGATGCCGCGCAGGCGGCGCTGCAGCAGGTCGAAGCCCAGGCGGCGGGCCATCGAGATGTCGCGTTGACGGCGTACGCGTGCGCCAGCCGTCACGGTTTCACTGAGCGGCAGACCCAGCTCGTCTCGCGACAGCTTCAAGCCGGACGCCTTGCCATCGCTGGATAGCGCCTGATAAAGGTCGTGCCGGGTGCGGTTATAGCAGCACGGTGCAATCGCCATACGCCGACAGCCCGTCTGGCTGGCCAGCTCCATCAACTGAATGTGCAGGTCGCCGCAGGCATGCAGCGCCACAGGCGTATGTTCGGGTTGCAGGTAACGCCACGTGTCGTCGGCCATGACGTCCTGCTGCACATGTCTGGCGTCGATGCCTTGCCGCGTGCTCAGGGCCAGGCCTGCTTCGATCAGCGCCGGGTCGTGCTCCAGACAGGTCAGACGCTGGCCGGGCCCGGTCAGGCGGCGCCCCAGATGGCCTTTGCCGGCGCACCAGTCCAGCCAGTGAGTTGTGCTGTCACGCATGTCCAGATGGCTGGCGAAGGCTTCGATTTGCTGCCACTTGCGCCCTGGCACATCGACGCTCATGCGCGCCTCGACCGGCTGCAGAGCGTGCACGGGCAGTTCGACGACGTGGCTCAGCGCGACGGCTTCGGCGGCCAGTTGCTTGAACGGGAAGGGCGCGTCGAGGTGTTCCGGGTGGTTGTGCGCGGCCTCGCCCTGTTCCAGCGTGCGTTGCCGCAGCCAGTGCGCGAGGTCCGGGTATTTGTCTTCCCACGGCAGGGCCAGGTGCGTGAACGGCTTGGGCCGCCACAAGGCCTGATGCGCGAACAGGAAGCTGTCCAGCGCACCGAAGTGGCTGTCGAGGTGTTCATCCTGCAAGGGAGGTTCAGAGGGCATGGTGGCGGCCTCGTGGGGCAAGGTGCTGGCTGGATCGACGCCAGCACCTTTCATATCAGCGACCCTGGCTGGCGTCTACACGCAATAGTTTTTCCAGCAGCCGGAAGCCCTGCACCAGCACGAAGGTCATGACCAGGTAGAACATGCCGGCGGCGAAGAAGATTTCCACCGGCAGGTAGGTGCGGGCGATGATCGTGCGCGCCATGCCGGTCAGTTCCAGCAGGGTGACGGTGCTGGCCAGCGCACTGGCCTTGAGCATCAGGATCACTTCGTTGCTGTAGGCCGGCAGGCCGATGCGTGCTGCGCGTGGCAGGACGATGTAGAACAGCGCCTTCCATTTCGACATGCCCAGCGCCCGTGCCGCTTCGACCTCGCCTGGCGGCACCGCCTGCATGGCGCCACGCAGGATCTCGGCGATGTAGGCGGCGGTGTGCAGAGTCATGGTCACCACGGCACACCAGAACGGGTCGCGCAGGTACGGCCACAACGCACTCTGGCGTACCGACTCGAACTGCGCCAGCCCGTAATAGACCAGAAACAGTTGCACCAGCAGCGGTGTGCCGCGAAAGAAAAAGATGTAGGCGTAGGGCAGGGCGCGCACCGGCCAGTGACGCGATGCGCGGGCGATGCCCATCGGGATGGCAAGGATCAGCCCGGCGATGACAGCAATCGCCACCAGCTCCAGGGTCAGGGTCGCGCCCTGCGCCAGGCGGGGCAGCCACTTGATGATGACTTCCCAGTTCATGACGCGCTCCTCAGAAAGCCGCGACTGGCGCGTTTTTCAAGGAAGTACATGCCGGCCATGGCCAGCACGGTCAGGCCCAGATACATGAAGGCCGCGACCATGTAGAAGGTGAACGCTTGCTTGGTGAAGCCCACGGCGATCTGCGCGTGGCGCATGATTTCTTCCAGGCCGATCACCGAGACCAGCGCGGTGTCTTTCATCAGAATCATGAACAGGTTGCCCAGGCCGGGCAGGGCGATGCGCCACATCTGCGGCAGGACCAGTTTGAAGAGGATGCGCGAGCGTGACATGCCCAGCGCCAGCCCGGCTTCACGATGGCCTTTGGGGATGGCCAGAATCGCGCCGCGAAACACTTCGGTCGCGTAGGCACCAAAGCAAATGCCCAGGGCGATGACCCCGGCAGCAAAGGCGCTCAGGGCCAGGTCGGGAATGTCGAACAGTTTGCCCAGGGCACGCATGCCGTTGACGGTGCCGAAGTAAATCAGCAGCACCCAAAGCAGTTCTGGAATGCCGCGCACCAGGGTCGAGTAGGTACTGCCCAGCCATTGCAGCGGCTTGTAGGGCGAGGTCTTGGCCAAGGCGCCGAGCAGTCCGAGTATCAGCCCCAGGCACAGGGCCGAGAGTGCAAGCTGGACCGTCATCAGCGCGCCAGCCGCAAGGGCCGGGCCGAATCCGTGGAGATCAATGTTCATGGGCAGGCTTTGTCAGGGCCGGTCGCCGCGCTTCAACAGGAAGCAGCGGCGACGCGGTCGGTGAATCAGAGGATGCTGAAAGGGAAATACTTGTCGTTGATCTTCTTGTAGGTGCCGTCAGCGATGATTTCTTTCAGGGCAACGTTCAGGCGTTCGCGCAAGGCATCGTCACCCTTGCGCACGGCGATGCCGATCTTGTCGTTTTCCACGACAGGCTCGCCCTTGAACTCGAAGTTCTGACCTGCTTCGCTTTTCAGCCACTCGAAGCTGACGTATTTGTCGGCCAGCATGGCGTCGACGCGACCGGAGGACAGGTCGAGGAAGGCGTTTTCCTGAGTGTCATAGAGTTTGGGGTCCATGATCCCGAGCTTGTCTTCCAGCCAGGTGGCGGCCAGTGTCGAGCGTTGTGCACCCACCGACTTGCCGGCAAGGCTCTCTTTGGCCTTTTCAATGCTCGATACGTCAATCGAGGAGGTTTTCGGCGCGATGAATTGCAGCTTGTTCGAGTAATACGGGTTGGTGAAATCGACCACCTGCTGGCGCTCTTCGGTGATCGACAGCGACGAGATCAGGAAGTCGAACTTGCTGGCCATCAACGCCGGGATGATGCCGTCCCAGTCGGACGTCACCGCTTCGCACTCGACCTTCATCTTGGCGCACAGGGCCTGGCCGATTTCATAGTCGAAGCCCACCACCTGGCCACTCGCGTCCTTGTTGTTGAACGGCGGGTAAGCACCTTCGATGCCCATTTTCATTTTTTCAGCAAAGGCACTGCCGCTGAAGGCAAGAGTGGCCGCTGCGATCAGCAAGATCTTTTTGTACGACTGCATGGGTGTTGCTCCGTTAGCGGTGACTCGACATGAATTGTTTGCACCTTGCCGACAGCGGGTTTTCGAATACTTGCTGCGGTGTGCCCTGTTCTTCGACCATTCCCTGATGCAAAAACACCACTTCACTTGATACCTGACGTGCAAAATTCATTTCGTGGGTCACCAGCAGCATGGTCCGGCCTTCTTCAGCCAGTGCGCGGATGACGCCGAGTACTTCCTGAACCATCTCCGGGTCGAGGGCCGAGGTCGGCTCGTCGAACAGGATAACCTTTGGTTGCATGGCCAGCGTACGCGCAATGGCGGCGCGTTGCTGCTGTCCGCCGGAAAGTTGTGCGGGGTAGGCATGGCGCTTGTCGGCGATACCTACCTTGGCCAGCAACTCTTCAGCCACCGCAATGGCCTCTGCCTTGCTCTGACCCAGGACGCGACGCGGGGCTTCGATGATGTTATCGAGCACGCTCATGTGCGGCCACAGGTTGAAATTCTGGAACACGAAGCCGATCTGGCTGCGCAGGCGATTGATCTGCCGGTTATCGGCGGCAATCAGGTCGCCGTTGCGCGCAGCCTTGAGCTTCAACTCTTCGCCGGCCACCAGGATCTGGCCCTGATGCGGGTTCTCCAGCAGGTTGATGCAGCGCAGCAGAGTGGACTTGCCGGAACCGGAGGAGCCGAGGATCGATATGACGTCGCCGTCACGAGCCGTCAGCGAGATGCCTTTGAGCACCTCCAGCTGATCGTAGCGCTTGTGCAGGTTGCGGATTTCCAGGGCGGGCGTGGCCTCGGCCATGTGGGGTCCTCATTGAAGTGTGCGCGCTGGCTGCCAGCGAACGCCAAGCTAGCACAGCGTTTAAAGGACAACCATCGACGTATTGTGTCCAGCGTGGAGGCGCTCGACGGGTTGTCTCATCCGGGCAGCGGACGGTCGCAAGAAGGCAAGCACGGTGCCCTGTAAAACGGGGACGTGCGCGAAAAAGGCGCGATGTTGCCAGCTTTGGCCGGGTGTTGGAAGTAGCATTTGCTGAGCGGCGGTCTGATTTCTGCACCATGTTCGCGCTTAGAAGAAGGTTTGGGGCATTTTTGGTGCGTGCATAGAGACGAATCTGAGGCGTTTGGTAACAAATCCTACAGACTGCGTATAAAAGCCATCGTCTTGCATGCTTCACGGGTCAAGCCACAGGCCTCGTATTCTCTAAGCGACGTCGTTTTCGAAATATTTTGGCGCAATTCTTGCGTCAAATATAAAGAACGGCACCGTAGGTTTCTTTTTACGTAACGCTCCGGTGTGCCTCGCTCGTCTTGCACAGGTGGTTTTATGAGCAGTACCGCTAACTCTTCCGAGCTCGAACAAGGGCTGAAACCTCGACACATTACGATGCTGTCGATTGCTGGCGTGATTGGCGCCGGGTTGTTCGTCGGCTCCGGCCACGCGATTGCCGAAGCCGGGCCTGCCGTGCTGCTGGCGTATGCCGCTGCGGGTACGCTGGTGGTGCTGGTGATGCGTATGCTGGCCGAAATGGCCGTTGCCTCGCCGGACACTGGTTCGTTTTCAACCTATGCCGATCGCGCTATCGGTCACTGGGCCGGGTTCACCATCGGCTGGCTGTACTGGTGGTTCTGGGTGCTGGTCATCCCGCTGGAGGCCAACGCTGCTGCAACCATCCTCCACGCCTGGTTCCCCGACATCGCGATCTGGATGTTCACGCTGGTCATCACTTTGCTGCTGACCGCGACCAACCTGTTCAGCGTGAAGAACTACGGTGAATTCGAGTTCTGGTTTGCGCTGATCAAGGTCGTGGCGATTATCGCCTTCGTGGTGCTAGGTGTTGCGGCGATCTTCGGTCTGCTACCCACCAGCAACGTCAGCGGTGTCAGCCATCTGTTCGACTCCGGCGGCTTCCTGCCAAACGGTATGGGCGCGGTGCTGGCAGCAATGCTGACCACCATGTTCTCGTTCATGGGCACCGAGATCGTAACCATCGCAGCGGCCGAGTCCAAGAACCCCGGCAAGCAGATCACCAAGGCCACCAACTCGGTGATCTGGCGGATCTTCCTGTTCTATCTGGTTTCGATCTTCATCGTTGTGTCGCTGGTGCCGTGGAACGACCCGCGCCTGGCCGAAGTGGGCTCGTATCAGACCGTGCTCGATGCAATGGGCATTCCGAACGCCAAGCTGATCGTCGACCTGGTGGTCCTGGTCGCTGTGACCAGTTGCCTGAACTCGGCCCTGTACACCGCTTCGCGCATGCTGTTCTCGCTGGGCAAGCGCGGCGATGCTCCGGCGCTGTCCAAACGCACCAGCAAGGGCGGTACGCCTCACTGGGCGGTGATCATGTCGACTGCGGCGGCTTTCCTGACCGTGTTCGCCAACTACATCGCGCCTGCGGCTGTGTTTGATTTCCTGCTCGCCAGCTCCGGTGCCATCGCACTGCTGGTGTACCTGGTAATCGCAGTGTCGCAACTGCGTATGCGCCAGAAGCGCATTGCTGCGCGCGAGGCCATCGACTTCAAGATGTGGTTGTTCCCATGGCTGACCTGGGCCGTGATCGCGTTCATCGTCGCGGTGCTGACCATCATGCTGCTGCAGGAAGAGCATCGCCTCGAAATCATCGCCACCGGCGTGCTCAGCCTGTTGGTGATCAGCGCTGGCCTGATCGTATCGCGTCGCCGCAAGGCCGGTCGCGTAGGCGCTGCTGCGCTGGGTTGATCGCGCCCTTGGGCGGATGACGTTCGTGCCAATGCCACGCATTGGCACGAGCTTCCATCAGCGTGCGGCTCTGGTGTCTCTCTTCATCAGCAGGTCGGACGCCAGCGTGTAATCCTTCTGGAAGGCAGGGCTTTCGATCCACTCGATTGCGCTGTCTTCGTCTTCATCGTGGTACATGGCGCGGTACACGATCAGCAGGCCCATCATGAAGTCCGTGGCCGGGTCTTCGTCCTCTTCGGAAATCACCAGTGCCAGCACCGGGTACTGCAGGAAGACGACGCACAGCGCGAGCTGGCTGATGGCCTCCGCTTGCTTCATGGCCGTGAACAGGTCGTCGTAGTCGGCCGGGTCAAAACCGTTCTCGACAATGTCGCTGAAGTCGAAGGTATTGAGGTCGAGCTCGACGTCGTCGAACGGCTGGTTGACCAGCGCCGAGGCAAACACCGGATGAACCAGGCTGGTTGCAGCCTTGCCCGAGCGGTTCTGCTTGGCCTTGATCTTTGCGCGCTTGGCACGTTTTTGCTGCTTGTCTGGCGAGGCCATGAGCGGTCCTTTGGCTGGCGTGGGGTGCAATGGGCGCTATTGAAGCGCAGACGGGCCCGATAACCAAGGTTTGTGCAGTAATCAGCGGTCGATAAAAAACCCGCAACGTGCGGGTTTTTGATTTGCGGGGTATTACCGGCGCGTCACCGCTTACCCGGCTTTGCGAACGCTTCGGCTTCATCCATGCGGTTGGCGAACATGCTGACGGCTTCGACCGCATCGCTTGCGCCATCGCGGATCTGCACGATGACCTGCCCGGCCTGGTCTGCCAGCGTCACACCGCGAATGGCTCCTTCCTGCGTTGCGTCCATGCTCGCCACGGCTTCGCGTGTTTCGGCGAGGATCTTGCCAATCATTTCGGCAATTTCGGTGGTCGAGCCGCTGGTACGTCCCGCCAGTTGCCTGACTTCGTCGGCCACCACGGCAAACCCGCGGCCCTGATCGCCCGCCCGTGCCGCTTCGATGGCTGCGTTGAGCGCCAGCAGGTTGGTCTGATCGGCAATGCCACGAATTGTGTTGACGATGGCGGTGATCTGCTCGGAGCGATCGCCCAACTGACTCACCAGCTTCGCCGATGCACCGATGTTTTCAGAGATCTGACGCATCTCCCGCGCCGTGTCCTGAATGACCAGGGTTCCCTGTTCGGCCACTTTCTCGGTTTCTGCGGAGATATGGTAAGCGCGCGACGCACCATGCGCGTCCGCTTCCTGTTTTTCGACGCGCTGGGTAATGTCGCTGGCGAACTTGACGATTTTGTAGAGTTTGCCATCGACATCAAAAACCGGGTTATAGGTTGCTTCCAGCCAGACGACCCGGCCATGTTTGCCGATACGTTTGAACTGGTCACCGATGAACTCGCCGTGGTTCAGTTTGCGCCAGAACTCGGCGTATTCCGGGCTGTTGACCAGTGTCGGCTCACAGAACGATCGATGGTGCTTACCCTTGATCTCGGTCAGCGCATAACCCATGACGTTCAGGAAGTTGTTGTTGGCGGTTATCACATTGCCGTTGGGTTCGAATTCGCAGATAGCCATCGCCCGGTCGACAGCGGCGAGCTTGCTGTTGGTTTCGTTCTCCAGCATCACGCGTGCGGTGACGTCCAGAGCGTACTTGACCACCTTGACTACGTTGCCCTGCGCATCGATTACCGGGTTGTAGCTGGCTTCGAGCCAGACGCTGTGGCCATTCTTGCCGACGCGCTTGAAGGTGCCCGAGATAAATTTCCCGGCCTTCAGGGACGCCCATAGGTCTGCGTACTCGCGGCTGCGGAGTATCTCCGGTTCGCAAAAGTCGCGATGCGTCTTGGTTGTCAGTTCTTCGGCCCGATAGCCCATCGCCGCGAGGAAGTTATCGTTGGCCCGCAGGATCTTGCCATCGAGGCTCAGTTCGACCACCGCCATCGATTTTTCCAGCGCGCTTGTCAGTCCGTTGAGTCCATCTACCTGGGCCTTCATGGCCGTCAGCTCAGCTTTGTTCTTATTTCCGAACATAACGTGCCCCTTGGTGTATTTGCGGACTTACTGTGATGAGGCTATCGACACCAGAACCTGTGGCGTTAATGCATGAGTGCAATAATCCTATAAATAAAGCAAGTGATTTTTTGGCGTCAGAAATTTTGCGATTTTTTACCGAGAGCGGCGCGTCGGGAGTGGATATCGAATCTGCTTGAAAGGGCTTTGCCCGCCAAATTCCGGACAAAGAAAAGCCCGCGATGGGGGAGCGGGCTTAAGGATTCACACTTGGGAGCAGCTCTACAATGACGCGGCCGCTGTGAAAACTTTGTGAAGAGTTTTCACTGTTTTACTTTTTTTCAGGCTGAATGGTATTGGTCACTTCGGACGTCGGCACGAAGGTCTTCGACTCTTCGGCAGCCGCTTCCTTGGACTCGGCTTTATCCTTGGCCGCTTCGGTGTTCTCTTTGGCCGCTTCGTTCACTTTGTCCTGAGCAGACTCCATCTTCTCCTGGGATTTCTCCTGATGCGCCTGAGCGTCCTGTGCCTTCTGTTCGGATTTGCTGTCGCAGGCAGCCAGACCCAGAGTGGCGGCGAGGATGAGGGCGGAGGCGGTTAACTTGAGCACGGAATTTTCCTTGTGGAAGCAAATGTATGGCTTCGAGGGTTGACGGGGGGAGTTAGTTCAATGGGATGGGGGTACTCATGGGGCGCTCTTGCCCGCGCTTCTGCGTCAGCTCTATGGTTTGTGGTGGCTATGAATTTTCCAGTCTCAAACGCACGGAGAGGCTAATTTCGCTCGTGCGGCCTTCAACCCATGATCAAGGCTTTTCCAGTGGCTCAGGTATGAACCCCTGATCCCTGAGAGACTTGATTACTCCTCGGATCAGATAGTTGTTTGAAAATCCGATGGTGTACTGCCTGGCACCCGCGCTGAGGGGCAAAAGCATTCCTTGATCCACTAGCTTTCTAATCAGGTAAGTTCTTTGATTGCTTGACTGTCGAGGCAGCACTTTTGCTACATCTGCAGACTTTACGATCTTCAGCTTGATTGCGGCAGACAGCACTGACTCTTCTGTTTCTGTGATCCATTCTCTTTCACGTGCGAACGCCACAGCCGGGACAAGGATGCATTTGGTCAGATACGCATAGTCTGTGAGGCGGTCGACCTTCTCAACCTCATCACGAATACCCTCCAGTACGTATGTGCACCACGCCTCAAGCCCTTCTTTTGTTCCTTTGTCGGCCGTAGCAAGCATGGCGTAATAACGCTCACGATCATTGCAGAACACGGCCGTAGGATTCAGGACGCGGCCACCTGCGGTGGCGTATCGCCTTCAAGCCTAAGGCGACGTAGATGCTCCAGTTCGCTCAGCACATCAACGAGATCTGAGTCGAAGGACGGATTCAAAAGCTCAAGGTCGTGGTGAGTAAACATAGGCATGTGAGAAATATCTCAGTCGATCTGAAAGATTATCTTGAAAAAAGGTCCGCTAGGCGCCGTACTTTAAGTGCTTAGCATGGCATGCAGAAAAAATTATCTTGAATTCAGCTTTGCGCTAAGTGAAAAGAGAAGGCTGGTTAAGTGGAACGTCACCTCGGAGGGTGGAGGCGGGCGCTTTAGCGTGTGGTGAGAATAGGTTTCCAGATCGAACGGGATCTACCCACATGCCTTTGGACTTACAAGGGGGGCGTTTGGAAACCCCGGACAGCAAAAAGCCCGCACGAGGCGGGCTTTTTGTGTGCTTTCAGGTGTGCTTGGCATCACCTGAAAACGGAAGGTGGTGCCCAGAGACGGAATCGAACCGCCGACACGGGGATTTTCAATCCCCTGCTCTACCGACTGAGCTATCTGGGCAACGGGGCGCATTAGACGTGTTTTTCAGGAGGTCGTCAAGCGTGTTTTTTAAAAAATTTGAATTATTACCGACGCTTACGACCTTCACTGCGTGAAACGCTTTATTTTTCGGGGGGAACGTAGCCTTCGGCCTGGGCGTATTCTTCGCCCGAGAGAAACTTGTCCATCTCGGTCTGGAGGAATTTGCGGTCTTCGGCGTTCATCATGTTCAGGCGGCGTTCGTTGATCAGCAGGGTCTGGTGTTTCTGCCAATCGGCCCAGGCTTTCTGCGAGACGTGGTTGAAGATGTCTTCGCCCTTGGCACCCGGATACGGGGCGCGTTCCAGGCCGGGCAGTTTTTCTTTGTATTTGCGGCACATTACGGTGCGGGTCATGACGACTCTCCTGCGTTCAATACGTCGGCTGCGCGTTTGAGCAGCTTTTTCACCGGGGCAGCAAGGCCCAGGCGTGGCGGGGTGGCGAGGTTATACCAGAGCCAGTCGGCCTCGGCCACGTGATCGGCGGACTCGCGGACCTTGACCAGCCAGGGTTCGATGCTCAACTGGAAGTGGCTGAAGGTGTGGATAAGTCCCGGCAGTTCATGGTGCTCGCCCAGTTGCAGCGCGTGTTGCGTGGCCAGGTGCTGAAGGTCATCGAAGTCATCCAGTTCCGGCAGGCTCCACAGGCCGCCCCACAAGCCGCTGGAAGGGCGGCGATAAAGCAGGATCGCGCCGTCTTCGTTGGCGAGCATCGGCATGAGCGTGCGTTTCTGCGGCACGGTCTTGCGCGGCTTGGGGATCGGGTAGCGCGTTTCCAGGCCCAGCATGTGCGCCTCACAACTGCGCTCCAGCGGGCAGAGCAGGCAGCTGGGTTTGCTGCGGGTGCAGAGTGTGGCCCCCAGGTCCATCATCGCCTGGGTGTAGTTGTTGACCCGGCTGTGCGGCGTGAAGCGTTCAGCGGTGGCCCACAGCTGTTTGGCCACCTTCGGTTCGCCAGGGTAGCCCTCTTGCGCGGTGAAGCGCGCCAGCACGCGTTTGACGTTGCCATCGAGGATTGGCGCGCGAATGCCCATGCTCAGGCTGGCAATCGCGCCTGCGGTGGACAGGCCGATGCCGGGCAGCAGGATGAGTTTTTCGACATCGCGGGGAAACTCGCCGCCATGATCGGCGACGACGATTTTTGCCGTTTTCTGCAGGTTGCGGGCGCGGGTGTAGTAACCCAGCCCGGTCCATAGGTGCAGCACTTCGTCCTCGGGCGCTTCGGCCAGCGCCTGCACGCTCGGCAGGGCCTCCATGAAGCGGTCGAAATAGCTCAGAACGGTGCTGACCTGGGTCTGCTGCAGCATGATTTCCGATACCCAGACCCGGTACGGCGTGATGTCTTGTTGCCAGGGCAGGTCATGTCGGCCATGACGGTCGTACCAGTCCAGCACGGCGCTGGAGAATTGTTCGGGTTGCATGGCCTGGAGGGCTCTCGTCGAGATGTGAGTCGGGATATTAAATGGAGCGCCGCGAGGGCGCTCCTGAGCAGTTCACGTTGCCCTAGCGTTTGAACAGTCCCTTGAGGGCGTCCTTGAGCTCGGGGCTGACCTTGTCACCGAGTTTGTCGTTCAGCTTGTCCTCAAGCTTCTCGCTGATCCGGTCGCCCGCCAGTTTCGCAGCGATCTGGCCGACGCCTTCCTTGTCCAGACGGCAGGCCTTGGCGCCCAGTTCCAGCGGGCCACGGCACTGCACCGGCCACTCGATGCCGACAAAGCGCGGGTTGATCTCGCAGGCCGGGTCGGGCATGTCGCTCTTGTCGCCTTCGACGATGATGCCAACGCGGTAGTTCATGCCCAGAACGCGCAGGTCGACGTCGCCGTTACCGTTGACAGCCATGCCCGGCGTACGGACCTTGAGGTCCGGGTTGCTGGCGACGCCATTGCGTATCACCAGATTGCCGTTGAGCTGCTGGAAAGGAGTGTCCTTGGCGCGCGGTTCGCCGCTAAGCGTCTTGCGGTTGAGGATCGAAATACCCTTGCACAGTTGCTGCTCCAGGTTGGCATTGACCAGTACGCCGTTATTGAGCGCAAAGCTGGCGGTGCCGTTCAGGCTGTCGATCAGGGCTTTTTCGCTGTTGCCTGTGCCGGTCAGGTTGCTGTCGAGGTTCAGCAGGCCACGCACCGGAGGTGTCTGGCCCTGGCTTTCCAGAATGCGTTCGACCGGTACCTTGGCAATGCGCGTCTGCACCGTGGCCACTGGCGTGTCCGGACGCGCGTCCAGATTGCCCTTGACCTCGAAGTTGCCGTTGTACAGATCGCCACTCAGCGTATCGACCTTGATAAGACCAGCATTGGCCTGGGTCTTGAGCGCTGCGTTGTCGATAGGCAGTTTGTTCAGGGTCAATTTGCCGAAGCTCAGATCAGCCTCGACATCCAGCGCACGCAAGCGCTCCAGCGGCAGCAGCCTGGCAGTGCTCCAGGCGGCCTTGGTGGGTTGTTCGGGGAGCGGCGAGTCGCCCGCAGCGGCGGCGGCTTCACCGGACTGTACCTCGGATTTGCGCGCGGCCTTGGCACCTTTGCTTTCTTCGCTTTCAGCCGGACGGTAGCGGTCGGCGTCGAAGGTATCGCCCTTGAGCTGGACACGCAGCGCCTGTTTGGCGAAGTCGTCCACCGCGATGCGACCCGTGAAGGTGCTGTCGTCGACTTTCAGGTTGAGGTTTTCCAGCGCAAGGCTGGTAGGCGTACCCGCCAGGCGCGTGACCATTTCAACCTTGCTCAGCGCGCCCTCTGACATGGCCGGCAACGGCTGGCCGATGTTCTCGAAGAACGCGCGCAGATCAAGCTGGGCAATGGACAGGCCGCCGCTGATCTGCGGCGTTTTGTCCAGATCGCGGGCACGCAGTTCGCCGAGTGCACGCAACTGGTTGGCCGAGACTTTGAGGCTGTTCCATTCAGCGATGTTGGCGGCCAGGTCGACCAGCAACTGGCCCTGCGCCGAGAAGGTCACGGTCTTGCCTTGCAGCGGCTCGCCGGCGACTTCACCGGACAGGCGCATGTCTTCGAACTGATAACGCTTGAGCACGCGATCCATGCGCAATGCGCCGACCAGCTCGGTCTTGGCGCGCACAACGGGCTGGTTGGTGCTCAGGAACGCCGTCAGTTTGATCGGGATATCGGACGCCTCACGAATCGGCCCGGTACTCAGCTGAATGCTCTCGGCCATGAAGGTCCGGCCTTTTCGGGCATCGCTGTAATCCACGCGGGCGTTGTTGACGGTCAGGCTGTCGATATCCAGGCGAATTGGCTGGGATGGGCGATCCGCTTTGGGTGCGTCCGCAGCCGGGGCTGGCGTTGTCTCGCCAGGTGCTTCAGTGCTTGCCACGACAGGCTTGCCGATGTCTTCCCAGTTGCCATGACCGTTTTCATCGCGGTGCAGGGTCAGGTTCAGGCCTTCGACGCGAATGTCGCTCATCTGTACCTGGCGACGAAGCAGTGGCAGGACGCGAACGGACAGGCCAAGCATCTGCACATCGGCGAACGGCTGATCGGGAGCGGTCAGGGTGGCGACATGGGCGTCGTGCAATTCCAGGCCGAGCCAGGGAAACAGGCTCCAGCCGATATCGCCATTGAGCGTCAGCTCGACGTTGGCCTTGTCGCGTGCCAGCTGGCGAATCTCGTCTTTGTAGTCGTTGGGATCAAACAGGTGGGTCAGGGCAAAGCCGAGAGCCACGATGATCAGCAACAACCCGAGAATAAACAGCCCCAGGATTTTGCCGAACGCTTTCATGGGCGAGTCCTTGTGTCGATGTTCAAAAATAGCCCACGAGTATACCGCTCTGACGAGCCGACCGGGCTGCGGATACCGTTATTGCTATCTAGCCTCCGGTTCGGGACGCTGGCACCGTGCGCCACTACGTTTGGGAACCGATGAAAAGTGCGAGTGGTCTTGTCGCGATATATCTTCCGAATCTTCGCAAGCCGGCCGAACACCACGCAGGTGCCGGTCCAACTAAGCTCAAGACAGGTTTTCGTGAGTGCTTAATTGGTTGTATCTATGGCTCGATAGAGCACGTGGATTAACTTGCGAAAATAGACAATAAAAAGCATATGACGAGATGCTTATTTGCCATCAGAGAGTGATAGTCTCCGTTTTTGCTGGGTCGGGTGCGTCTTTTTGTCACGTATCTGAATAACCTGCCGATAAAACAGACATGGCCGCTCGGCACTGAGTCTGTGGCGGACCAGCGGACCATCTGCGAGCTTCACACATTGGGGTAATTATAATGAGCACAAGCACAGCCTTGGGCGGCGATGCCGTTCAGCCTGCGTTCTTGTCCAAAGAGCGCATTATCGCCAAGCCAGGTTTCAACCGTTGGCTTGTTCCACCTGCAGCATTGGCCATCCATCTTTGTATCGGTATGGCTTACGGCTTCTCGGTATTCTGGTTGCCGCTGTCGAAGGCTATCGGTGTTACGGCACCTGTCGCTTGCACACCGGACATGGGTTTTTTCGCGCAGATGTTCGCGTCGACCTGTGACTGGCAGATCTCCATGCTGGGCTGGATCTACACACTGTTTTTCATCTTCCTGGGTTGCTCGGCTGCCATTTGGGGTGGCTGGCTGGAGCACGCAGGTCCACGCAAGGCGGGTGTGGTTTCGGCCCTCTGCTGGTGCGGTGGCTTGCTGATTTCCGCACTGGGCATTTATACGCACCAGATCTGGCTGATGTGGCTGGGCTCGGGCGTAATCGGCGGTATTGGTCTGGGGTTGGGCTATATCTCCCCGGTATCGACCCTGATCAAGTGGTTCCCGGACAAGCGCGGCATGGCGACCGGGATGGCGATCATGGGCTTTGGCGGCGGCGCGATGGTGGGTGCACCGCTGGCTACGGCTCTGATGGGTCACTTCGCTTCGGCTGAAAGCGTGGGCGTATGGCAGAGCTTCGTGGTGATGGCGGTGATTTACTTCATCTTCATGATCGGCGGTGCACTGGGCTATCGCGTTCCGCCAACCGGCTGGAAGCCTGAGGGCTGGACCGCTCCGGCTGCCAAGGCCAAGAACTCGATGATCACCAACCGTCACGTGCACGTCAGCGTGGCCTGGAAGACACCGCAGTTCCGTCTGGTCTGGCTGGTGCTGTGCCTAAACGTATCGGCCGGTATCGGCATCCTGGGCATGGCTTCGCCGCTGCTGCAGGAAGTCTTCGCTGGCAAACTGCTGGGCGTCGACCTGACCTTCAGCCAGCTCAATGCCGACCAGCTGAAAGCCATTGCTGCGATCGCAGCCGGCTTCACGGGTCTGTTGAGTCTGTTCAACATCGGCGGTCGTTTCTTCTGGGCTTCGTGCTCGGACTTCATCGGTCGCAAGGCAACTTACTTCGTATTCTTCGCACTGGGCTTCCTGCTTTATGCGTCGGTTCCGACCCTGAGCCATATGGGTAGCATCGCGTTGTTCGTGGCCGCGTTCTGTATCGTGCTGTCGATGTACGGTGGCGGTTTTGCGACGGTTCCGGCTTATCTGGCTGACCTGTTCGGTACACAGATGGTCGGTGCGATCCACGGTCGTCTGCTGACTGCTTGGGCTGCGGCCGGTGTGCTGGGTCCGGTATTGGTCAACTACCTGCGTGAGTACCAACTCGCCCACGGTGTTGCACGTGCCGACGCCTACGACATCACCCTGTACATCCTGTCGGGTCTGCTGGTGCTGGGCTTTATCTGTAACCTGCTGATTCGCCCGGTTGCCGACAAGTACTTCATGACCGACGCCGAACTGGCGGCTGAACAAGCCATCGGTCACGACAAGGGTGCCAACGCCACGACTTCGCTGGAGTGGAAAGCATCCGCAGGCAGCAAGCCATTGGTCATCGCGGCCTGGCTGGCCGTAGGCATCCCGCTGGCATGGGGCGTCTGGATTACCCTGCAAAAAACCGCAGTGCTGTTCCACTAAAAGCCTGCCGGTAACAGAAAAGCGCTTGCACCTCGGTGCAGGCGCTTTTTTTTGCCTGGGTTTTGGTGCGCTGCGCTTTTGATCATCGCGTCCGGATTTTATTCGTCGCGATAGTCATATTCAGTTGACCCTATGTACTCGATGCACTGCCCGTTCCGGTGCATACGCTGCTACATTAGTCAGCCCTGATTTTATTGCCCGAAGGAGTTGTTTGCATGCTAGCCCACGTGGAGTCATACGCCGGTGATCCGATCCTTTCGCTGATGGAGACCTTTGGCAAGGACTCGCGGGCGGACAAGGTCAATCTGAGCATCGGCCTGTATTACGACGCACAGGGCCGCATCCCGCAGTTGGCATGCGTAGCAACGGCGCAACAGCAACTGGCCGAAGGCGAACAGGCAGCGTCTGTGTACTTGCCGATGGAAGGCCTGGCAGCGTATCGGCAGGCGGTGCAAACCCTGTTGTTCGGTGCCGATCACCCGCTGGTTCAGGCAGGCCGCGTCGCCACCATTCAAACCGTGGGCGGCTCGGGCGCGCTGAAGATAGGTGCCGACTTCCTCAAGTATGCGTTTCCGGACTCACAGGTCTGGGTCAGTGACCCGACCTGGGAAAACCATAACGCGCTGTTCGGCGGGGCGGGCTTCAAGGTCAACGCGTACCCGTACTTCGATGCCCAGACCGGCGGCGTCAGGTTCGAGGCCATGCTCGACACGGTACAGGGGCTGCCGGCGCAGAGCATTCTCCTGCTGCACCCGTGCTGCCATAACCCGACCGGTGCCGATCTGACGGTGGCGCAATGGGACCGCCTGATCGACGTGATCAAGGATCGTCAGCTCATCGCCTTCCTGGATATCGCCTATCAGGGCTTCGGCAAAGGCATCGACGAAGACGTCTATGCAATCCGGGCGATGGCCAACGCAGGTATCACAACGCTGGTCAGCAACTCATTCTCGAAAATCTTCTCGCTGTATGGCGAGCGGGTAGGCGGGCTGTCGGTGGTCTGTGAAGACGCGGCGTCCGCGGCCAACGTGTTCGGCCAGCTCAAGGCGACCGTGCGCCGCAACTACTCCAGCCCGCCTGCGCATGGTGCCTTCCTGGTCTCGAAAGTGCTCAACACGCCGCACTTGCGCGAGCAGTGGCTGGGTGAAGTCGAGGCCATGCGCCTGCGTATCATCGACATGCGCACGCGTCTGGTCGAGGTGCTGGCGCAGAAGGTCTCCGGCCACGATTTCAGCTTTATCCTCAGGCAGAACGGGATGTTCAGCTACACCGGTCTGACCCCGCAGCAGGTCGACGAACTGAAAGATGTTCACGGCATTTACATGCTGCGCAGTGGCCGGGTGTGCATGGCAGGTTTGAATGAAGGGAATATCGACAAGGTATGTGACGCAATCGCGAGCCTCTTCGCCCGTTAAATACCCTGCTGGTCGTCTGTTTGCTTCATGGCGGGCGCTTCTGGGCCTATAATGCTCGCCTTTTTTTCGCCCAATGATTTTGCGGAGCTGGTGATGGCCGAACGTAAGGCGTACGTCGAGCGCAATACTCTGGAAACCCAGATCAAAGCCTCGATCAACCTGGATGGTACCGGAAAGGCCCGATTCGATATCGGCGTGCCTTTCCTTGAGCACATGCTCGACCAGATCGCCCGGCACGGGCTGATCGATCTGGACATCGAATGCAAGGGCGACCTGGCAATCGACGATCACCACACGGTGGAAGACGTCGGTATCACCGTGGGCCAGGCGTTAAGCCAGGCGATCGGCGACAAGAAGGGCATTCGACGTTACGGCCACGCCTACGTGCCGCTCGACGAAGCGCTGTCGCGCGTGGTCATCGACTTCTCCGGGCGTCCGGGCCTGCAGATGCATGTGCCGTATACCCGCGCCACCGTAGGCGGCTTCGATGTGGACCTGTTTCAGGAGTTCTTCCAGGGCTTCGTCAACCACGCGAACGTGACGCTGCACATCGACAACCTGCGTGGCACCAACACTCACCACCAGATCGAGACCGTGTTCAAGGCTTTCGGTCGTGCGCTGCGCATGGCGGTCGAGCTGGATGAGCGTATGGCCGGGCAGATGCCATCCACCAAGGGTGTGCTCTGATGCAGACAGTTGCGGTCATCGATTACGGCATGGGCAACCTGCACTCTGTCGCCAAGGCGCTGGAGCATGTGGGCGCAGGCCGTGTGCTGATTACCAGTGACGCCAAGGTGATTCGCGAAGCCGACCGCATCGTCTTTCCGGGTGTGGGCGCGATTCGCGACTGCATGGCCGAGATTCGCCGTCTGGGCTTTGATTCGCTGGTTCAGGAAGTGAGCCAGGATCGCCCGTTTCTGGGGATCTGCGTCGGCATGCAGGCGTTGCTCGACAGCAGCGAAGAGAACGGCGGCGTGGACTGCATCGGCATGTTTCCCGGCCAGGTAAAGTTCTTCGGCAAGGACCTGCATGAGGAAGGCGAGCACCTGAAAGTGCCGCACATGGGCTGGAACCAGGTCGCTCAGGCGGTGGATCATCCGCTGTGGCATGACATTCCGGACCAGGCGCGTTTCTACTTCGTGCACAGTTTCTATATCGATGCTGCCAATCAGCGTCAGGTGGTCGGGCGTGGCCATTACGGCCTCGATTTCGCCGCCGCGCTGGCCGACGGTTCGCGTTTTGCCGTGCAATTTCACCCTGAAAAGAGCCACACCCACGGCCTGCAGTTGCTGCAGAACTTCGCCGCCTGGGATGGTCGCTGGTAAGCACATGAGCAAAGCCAAGGGCAAGCCGCCGATCCTGACCCTCTCGCCCGAGCACGAGCAACAGGCGATAGACAAGCTCAAGCGCCTGTTCGCAGAGCGTTTCGAGCTGGATCTGGGCTCGTTCGAAGTGGCTGAAGTCCTCGAGCTGTTCACGCGCGAGATTGCCCCGCATTACTACAATCGCGCCATTTTCGATGTTCAGCAGCAGCTCAAGGAGCGCTTCGAGAGTATCGAAAGTGACTTGTGGGCACTCGAAAAGAATTAGATAAAGCAGCTTCAAGCGTTGAGCTTCAAGCCGCAAGAATCAGTGAGTACGCATACTTGCAGCTAACCGCTTGCAGCTTGCCGCTCTTTCAGACCAAGGAATAAGCATGCTGATTATCCCCGCTATCGATCTCAAGGACGGTGCTTGCGTCCGTCTGCGTCAGGGCCGGATGGAAGATTCCACGGTGTTCTCCGATGATCCGGTGGCCATGGCCGCCAAGTGGGTCGAGGGTGGCTGCCGTCGTCTGCATCTGGTCGATCTGAACGGTGCGTTCGAAGGTCAGCCGGTCAACGGTGATGTGGTCACGGCCATCGCTCGACGCTACCCGAACCTGCCGATCCAGATCGGCGGCGGCATCCGTTCGCTGGAAACCATCGAGCATTACGTCAAGGCGGGCGTGAGCTACGTCATCATCGGCACCAAGGCCGTCAAGGAGCCCGAGTTCGTGGCCGAAGCCTGCCGTGCGTTCCCCGGGAAGGTGATTGTCGGTCTGGATGCCAAGGACGGTTTTGTCGCCACCGACGGCTGGGCTGAAGTCAGCTCGGTGCAGGTCATCGATCTGGCCAAGCGTTTCGAGGCCGATGGCGTGTCGGCCATTGTCTACACCGACATCGCCAAAGACGGCATGATGCAGGGCTGCAACATCCCGTTCACCGCGGCATTGGCGGCTGCCACGCGGATCCCGGTGATCGCTTCGGGTGGCATCCATAACCTGGGCGACATCCAGGCGCTGCTGAATGCGAAGGCTCCGGGCATCATCGGCGCAATCACCGGCCGTGCGATTTACGAAGGCACACTGGATGTGGCCGAAGCTCAGGCGCTTTGCGACCGCGAACAACGCTGAACAGCTGGAGATTGACCCTGTGGCCCTAGCCAAACGCATTATCCCTTGCCTGGACGTCGACAACGGTCGAGTGGTAAAGGGCGTCAAGTTCGAAAACATCCGCGACGCAGGCGATCCGGTGGAAATCGCTCGTCGTTACGATGAGCAGGGTGCCGACGAAATTACATTCCTCGACATCACCGCCAGTGTCGATGGCCGTGACACCACGCTGCATACCGTCGAGCGCATGGCCAGTCAGGTGTTCATCCCGCTGACCGTTGGCGGCGGCGTGCGTACCGTGCAGGACATCCGCAACCTGCTCAATGCCGGTGCCGACAAAGTCTCGATCAACACGGCCGCGGTGTTCAACCCCGAGTTCGTCGGTGAAGCCGCCGCGCGTTTCGGGTCGCAGTGCATCGTGGTCGCTATCGATGCCAAGAAGGTCTCCGGTCCGGGCGAAACCCCGCGCTGGGAAATCTTCACCCACGGCGGGCGTAAACCCACCGGGCTGGACGCGGTGCTCTGGGCGAAAAAGATGGAAGACCTGGGCGCTGGCGAAATCCTGCTGACCAGCATGGACCAGGACGGCATGAAGAACGGCTTCGACCTGGGCGTCACGCGCGCCATCAGCGATGCGCTGGGTATTCCGGTGATTGCTTCGGGTGGCGTCGGCAACCTCGAGCACTTGGCTGCCGGCGTCATCGAGGGCCATGCCAGCGCTGTGTTGGCGGCGAGTATTTTCCACTTTGGCGAATACACGGTCCCCGAGGCCAAGGCTTACATGGCCAGCCGCGGGATTGTCGTGCGCTAAGTCACTGCGCATAAAGGCGGGCGCCGCTTGTTTCAGGCCAAGGGTTTGAAACAGCCGGCGCTCGCTTTGTTTCAGCCCTGTGGAATTCGACTATTGCCTGTAAGCGACATCGCCGGACAGCGTGCTAGACAGTGCGCCGGGTTCACGGCACTCTGCATGCGTCGTTCACGATCGAGTGCCGGAACATGTTCAAACGCCTATTGCTTGCACTGATCGGGGTCGGTGTCTTGTCGAGTGAGGGTGTCCGGGCCAGCGAGTCGACGCCTTATTCCATGGTGTTGCTGACCGAGAACTTCCCGCCGTTCAACATGGCGGTCGACGGCAAGAATTTCGCCCAGGAAAACAACATCGACGGTAGCGCCGCCGAGGTGGTGCGCGAGATGTTCAAGCGCGCGAATATCGGCTACAGCATGACGCTGCGCTTTCCGTGGGACCGGGTCTACAAACTGGCCCTGGAAAAGCCCGGTTACGGCGTGTTTTCCACGACCCGCCTGCCCGAACGTGAAAACCTCTTCAAATGGGTCGGCCCGATAGGTTCCTACGACTGGATCATGTTGGCGCGCGGCGACAGCCCGATCACCTTGACGTCGCTGGGACAGGCCAGGGATTACCGGATCGGCGCCTACAAGGGCGATGCCATTGGCGAGCGTCTGAAAGCCATGGGCTTGAACCCGATTCTGATGTTGCGTGACCGCGATAACGTGAAAAAACTCGCCAACGGCCAGATCGACCTGTGGGCAGTAGGCGATCCAGTGGGCCGCTATCTGGCGAAACTGGAAGGCGTGACGGGCCTCAAGACGGCGCTGCGGTTCAACAGCGCCGAACTTTACCTGGCAGTCAACAAGAGCACGCCTGACGAGATCGTCAGACGCCTGCAAAAAGCCCTCGATCAGATGCGCGCCGAAGGCTGGGTCGATGCCGCCAAGGCGCACTATCAGTAGCCGCTCAACCTGCTGTGGGCGACGGGATGATGTCTTCGCGCAAGGCGGATGGCTGGCCGTTGATGTCGTGGGCGTAGGTGCAGATCTTCAACGGCAACGACTTCGCGCGTAATAACAGATTGCGAAACTGCGGCTTGAAACCGTCAGAGGCTGAGCAGTCGGTGGTGTCCGGCTTGCCCATTTTGGCCGTGTAGTAGTCGATCAGCCGGTGCTCGTGCGACCAGATGACCGATGTCGCGCCAGATCGGTTCTTGCCGATCTCCATTTGCGGTGCCGGGGTGGGGCCTGCCGGTTGCAGCTCTATCGCAAGCGTCAGTGCGTTGCGCATCAGGCCGATACTGGGGAGTTGTTCCGCCGATGACACACCGATCATGCACAGCCAGTTGATGCCGATCTGTTTGTCCACAGGGGCATCGATGGCCGCGTCCTGCGAGCTGATGGTATGGCTGTAACCCACCGGGTCTTCGCACTGCAGGGCCGAATAGACCTTCTTGTAGCGATACAAGGGCGTGTCGACCATGAAGCGCAAGTCCCAGGATGGATAGACATTCCTGCCCTCGGCATCCAGTTGCACCCGGGCATGCTGTGCGGGCTGCCTGCCCAGCGTTTCGAAATCGACCGAGAAGGCTGGAAACAGATCGCAGACTGCCGGGTCCGTACTCAGCGTGCCGCTGACAAAACACTTCTTCAACAGCGTGACCGGGTTGCCATAGTTGCTGTCGGCGACCATGGGCGGAAAGCCGGGTATTTCATCACTGAGGTCTTCGATCGGGGTATCTGAAGATGCCTGGTTGGTGAGGTGCATGACCGCATAGAGCTCGCCGTTGTCACGGGTCAGCAGCGGACTGCCGGACGCGCCCGTACCGACATCCCGGCACTGATTGCGTACGGTGTGACGCCAGACCCAAGGCTGCTCCATGATCACTTCCGACGTCTGGTGAACACAGGCCGCCATGCGCAGATGCCCGGTATCCTTGTCGAGCGGTGCGCCCACCCACAAAATGTCGCGACCCTGTTCGGGCATCTCCCTGGCGAGCCTGATCGGCTGAATACCGTCGTTGACGAGCGTTTCAAGCGTGGGCTGCAGCTCTACGATCGCCAGGTCTACGCCCTGCATGCTGCTCCAGCTGACGCGCTTCAATGGATAGCTGCGCGCTTTGCTGTCGGTAAAGAAATTGAACTGCACGCTGCCTTCGACTTCGCCATCGGTGATGATCACGCCATTCTGACGATTGATACAGTGGCCGCTGGTGAGTACGTAGGCGGGCGCGTCAGACGGGCTGTCGACGCTTCGGCTATCGATCAGCGTCGCCGTACAGTTTGACCCTGACCTGCTGTCGATACGGCCTATGCCGTTCCAGTGGTCGCGTGAGCCGTCGGCGTTGAGCAGGGCTGTCGAAGGTGCGAGAGCCATTAGCCCTTCGCCCAGGTCTTCAGGTGTGGCGTGGATGGAAAAAGGCAGCAGTGCGGCAATGCAGCACGCAACCGTCATCATGGTCGGTTTCATCATCAATCCCTGATAAATGTGTCTGGGCCCCCGTCATTGGGGGCACCTTCCTTTAAGCCGGAATTGACACGTTTATCAAGGCAGAAGCGGTGGTGGACACGGAAAGTAGATTTGTCGGACTTAGCGTATGGAAAGTGCTGACGCGCAAGAGGCGCGATCAGCGATATACCCCATTCTTGCCATGCGCCGCACTCGCCTGATTGCCGCGTTCGCTGATCATGCTGCGCAGGTCGATCCATTCGACGCCTTGCGCTTTGAGGTTGGGCAGTTCGCGTTCCAGGACGTCCAGCGTGACAGGGTAGGGGTGGCCGATAACCACGGCCGAGCCATATTTGCGGGCGATTTTTATCGCGGTCTGCAATTGGCGGGTGATGGCTTCTGCAGTGCGTTCGTCGTCCAGGAACACGTCACGCGAGACGCTGGCCAGCCCGATACGCTGTGCCTCGGCGGCTGCCACGGTTTTCGCACTGGTGCGGCTGTCGACGAAAAACAGGTGACGGCGCTGTAGCTCGGCCATCAGCCAGGTCATGGCGACCGGCTCGGCGGTCATCCGGCTGCCCATGTGGTTGTTGATACCGGCTGCATACGGCACTTTCAGCAGGGCAGCATTGAGACGGCTTTCCAGCTCGGGCAGTGGCAGTTCGGGGTGCCAGGCGTAAGGACCAGTCGCGGGGTCCATGGGCATGTGCAGCATGACCGTTTTGCCTGCGCGATGAGCTTGGCGGGCAAACTCGGTGGCATGCGGGGTGTCGGGCATGATCGCCAGGGTGACCGGGCCGGGAAGCGCCAGTGTGCGGCTGTCGCGATCCTGGTTCTGGCCCAGGTCGTCGATGATCAGGCTCAGGTAAGCCTTGGGCGGTTTGCCGCTGTTCTCGGCTGGCGCTGCATGAGCAACGTCAGTGATCGAGAGGGTCAGCAGTAGCAGAGCCAGAAAGCGCATCCGTCAGTTGCCGCGGGTGATGCTCAGCCCTTTGAGCAGGCTGAGTGCCTGGCTGAGCTGGAAGTCGTCATCCTGCGGACGCGCCTTGGCGGCTGCGCCACTCTTGACGGTCGGTTTGTCTGCGCCGCCGTTGCCATTGCCCAGGTGACCCATCAGGTCGGCTTCCTTGTAGTTCTCGCCGTCCGCTTCGTTGGTGACCTTGGCCCGGCGTACCACGATGTCCGGGTTGATGCCTTGGGCCTGGATCGAGCGGCCGTTCGGCGTGTAATACAACGCGGTGGTGATCTTCAGGGCGCGATCGTTGTTCAGCGGCAGGACAGTCTGCACCGAGCCTTTGCCGAAGGTGTCAGTGCCCATCAGGATGCCGCGCTTCTGGTCTTGCAGGGCGCCGGCAACGATTTCCGATGCCGAGGCGCTGCCGCCGTTGATCAGCACTACCAGTGGCACGCCTTCGCTAGCGTCCGCCGGGTCTGCCGAGAAACGCAGTTCGGAGTTGGCGATGCGGCCTTTGGTGTAGACGATCAGACCCTTGGTGAGGAAGTGATCCGCCACCTGCACCGCCGATTGCAGCACGCCGCCCGGGTTGTTGCGCAGGTCGAGAATCAGGCCACTCATCTTCTTGCCGTTGTCCTTGCGGAATTTGGCCAGCGCCTTGCCGACTTCGTCACCGGTCTTGACCTGGAACTGGGTGATGCGGATATAGCCGTAGCCATTTTCCAGCATCTGCGCCTTGACGCTCTTGACCTGAATGGTTGCCCGCGCCAGGATCACGTCAAACGGGGTGCCGCCATCGCGAACCAGCGTCAGGGTGATCTTTTCGCCGATCTTGCCGCGCATCTTGTCGACCGCTTCCTGCATGTTCTGGCCCTGAGTCGGCGTGCCGTTGATCTTTACGATCAGGTCGCCTGCCTCGATGCCAGCCTTGGACGCCGGTGTGTCGTCGATGGGCGAGACCACCTTGACCAAACCGTCCTCGACGCCGACTTCGATGCCCAGCCCACCGAACTCGCCGCTGGTGCTTTCCTGCAGCTCCTGGAAATCTTCCGGGCCGAGGTAGGCAGAGTGCGGATCAAGGTTGCTGAGCATGCCTTTGATGGCGTTCTCCAGCAGGGTCTTGTCGTCGACCGGCTCCACGTAGGCCGCCTTGACCCGGTCCATGACCTCGGCAAAGGTGCGCAACTCGTCGAGCGGCAGCGGTGGCTTTGCGGTGGCATTGGTTTTGGCGGGCGAGACTGCTGCAGGCGTGGCTGGCGCGGTCTTTTCGGCAGCTTGCGCCAGAGGCGCGCCGATAACGATGGCAATTGCCAGGGCCAGCGAGGTGAGGCGGGACAAATGCAGCATGTCTAACGAACTCCTACAAATATTGACGCCGACTTATCCTTGAGTGCGGCACCATTGGGCCGGATCGCTGGGGCGACCCTGCTGACGAATAGCAAAGTACAACGCTGCCGTGTCCTGACCGCCACTATTGCCGACCGTGGAAATCGCTTCACCGGCTTTTACAATGTCACCTGCCGACTTGAGCAGGCTCTGGTTATGCCCGTAAAGGGTCAGATAACCGTTGCCATGGTCGAGAATGACCAGAAGCCCGGCACCGCGCAACCAGTCGGCGAACACCACTCGTCCGCCATGCACGGCACGTACCTGGCTTCCGGCTGCGGCGCTGATCATGACGCCGTCCCATTTGGTACGTTCGTCATCACCGCGGGCTTCACCGAAACGCGCAAGCAGTCGACCATCGATAGGCCATGGAAGTTTTCCCTTGGCCTGTGCAAAAGGTCCGCCATAGGAAACACCGGCACTGGAAACGACTGCGCCGGGGGCTTTGACCGGGCGACGCGGTGCCGGTTCATCATCGCTTTTGCTACTGCTGTTGCTGCTGTTATTGCGGGCGACGGCTTCAGCTTCGCGCTGACGCTTCTCTTCCGCCTCGCGGGCGGCAACCAGCGCCTTCTGGCGAGCTTCTTCGGCTTCCCGTGCCTGGCGGGCCAGGGTTTCTTCGATGGTTTTGAGGACTTTGGCCAGATCGGCCTGATCCTGCTGACGGGCCTGCATTTTCTGATCGCGGGCCTTGTAGTCCTGATTCAGCTTGGCCAGCGCCTGCTGACGTTCCTGGCGAACCTTGGCCAGTTCTTCGCTCTGGCTGTCCAGACTGCTTTTCTGCACCAGCAGTTGGGCCTGTTGCAGGTCGATGTCTTTTTCGACATTGGCCAGCTGGCGCAGGGTTTCATTGAAGTTGCGTAGCTGCTCCAGGCGCGCCTGGCTCAGGTAATCGTAATACGTGAGGGTTCGTGCGAACTTCTCGGGGTGTTGCTGGTTGAGCAATAGCTTGAGGTACTCCTGGCGGCCACTCTGGTAAGCGGCGCGGGCCTGGATGGCGATCAGGCGTTGCTGTTCAACGCGGGCGCTGTTCAGTTTCTTTTTTTCACTGTCGAGCTTTTGCAGCTCGGTTTCGGTCTTTTTTAGTTCCTTTTGCAGGACCTCGACCTGCTTTTCCAACTTGCCCATTTCGGTTTCAGTGGTGCGCAGATCTTTCTGGACGCCTGCACGTTCTTCCTGAAGCTTGCCCAGGACTTTTTGCAGCTCCGCCACATCCTGACGCGCAGCATCTATCTGTTTTTGGGTTTGCACACGCTCGTCTTCGGCAAACGCCGGATTGAGCAGGCAGATCAGAGCAAGGGCAATCAAGGCGCGAAGCATGTGGGTGGGCGATACCGAGGAATTGTGAGAAAAAATGTCAGGCCTAGTATGCCCGCCATGCGCTGCAAAAAAAACGCCTCGCAGCCACTGCTTTGAGGCCTGAAACATAAAAAACCGGCCTTGCCTAATGGCTAAAGGCCGGTTTTTACCGGGTTACTCGGTCACGAGGATCGAGTGGCCGGTCATTTCCTGCG
The DNA here is from genome assembly GCF_017833055.1 of Pseudomonas sp. PvP100. Taxonomy (NCBI): domain Bacteria; kingdom Pseudomonadati; phylum Pseudomonadota; class Gammaproteobacteria; order Pseudomonadales; family Pseudomonadaceae; genus Pseudomonas; species Pseudomonas sp. PvP100. The sequence goes on along the minus strand of NZ_JAFIBO010000001.1, from coordinate 4,280,545 downwards.
GTTTCTCCATGCCCAGCAGATGCAGCATGGTCGGCGCGACATCGGCCAGAACGCCGCCTTGGCGAACTTTCAGCTGACGTTTGCCAACATAAACGAACGGCACCGGCTCGGAGGTGTGCGCAGTATGCGCCTGTCCGGTGGCGTCGTCGGTCATCTGTTCGACGTTGCCGTGGTCGGCGGTAATCAGCGCCTCACCACCAACTTTCTCCAGCGCCTCGGTGATGCGCCCGACACACACGTCCAGGCATTCCACAGCCTTGATCGCGGCTTCCATGATCCCGCTGTGGCCAACCATGTCGCCGTTGGCGTAGTTGACGACGATCACGTCATAACGCTGATGTTCGATGGCATCGACAATCTTGTCGGTCACTTCCGGTGCGCTCATCTCAGGCTGAAGGTCGTAGGTGGCGACTTTCGGCGACGGGATCAGAATGCGCTCTTCACCCGGGAACGGTTCTTCACGCCCGCCGGAGAAAAAGAACGTAACGTGGGCGTATTTCTCGGTTTCGGCGATGCGCAGCTGGGTTTTGCCGTTGTCCGCCAGATACTCGCCCAGCACGTTTTTCAGGCTGCCCGCAGCAAAAGCGGACGGCGCAGGAATGCTGGCCGCGTACTGGGTCAGCATCACGTAGTTGACCTTCGGCTGACGGGCGCGCTCGAAGTCCTTGAAATCGTCTTCGACGAACACACGGGTCAGTTCACGGGCGCGGTCGGCGCGGAAGTTCATGAACACCACCGCGTCGCCATCTTCCACGCGGGCGGCTTCGCCGATGCGGGTGGCTTTGACGAACTCGTCGTTCTCGTCGCGTGCGTAGGCGGCTTCGAGCCCGGCAACGGCGCTGTCTGCGTGGAAATCGGCGGTGCTGTCGACGATCAGGTTATAGGCAGACGAAACCCGGTCCCAGCGGTTGTCACGGTCCATGGCGAAGTAACGGCCGACGATCGTGGCGGTACGGCCTTTGCCCAGGCGGGCGAAGGTTGCGTCCATCAGTTCAAGGGATTTCTTCGCGCTGCGCGGTGGCGTGTCGCGACCGTCGAGGAAGGCGTGCAGGTAGATTTTTTCTGCGCCGCGTTTGACCGCCAGTTCCGCCATCGCCACCAGATGGTCCTGGTGGCTGTGCACGCCGCCATCGGAGAGCAGGCCCATGATGTGCACGGCCTTGCCGGCGCTGACAGCTTTATCCACAGCGGCGCAGATGGTCGGGTTCTCGAAGAACTCGCCATCGCGAATCGCTTTGGTCACCCGAGTGAAGTCCTGATACACCACGCGCCCGGCACCCAGGTTCATGTGCCCGACCTCGGAGTTGCCCATCTGCCCGTCCGGCAGACCGACATCCATGCCCGACCCGGAAATCAGGCCATTGGGCATGGTTTGGTAGAGGCGATCCATGACCGGCATCTTCGCGGCCAGAATGGCATTGCCCTTGTGGCTTTCGCTGTGTCCGAAGCCATCCAGGATGATAAGAACCAGAGGTTTTGGCGTGGCAGTCATAGAACCCACTCGATGCTGATTGGATAAAGAGATGAACAAAGTACAAGGGAACGGCATTTTAAGGACAAGTTCAAACGGCGTCACCGCCGTACGGACTTTGGCCGACCTTGGCTGCTGTGTATACTGGCCGACATTTTAACGCCCTGGAACCTACTGATGGTTGCTCACCTGCTTGAATTCGCCACTAACCACTATTTGATCACCGGTGCCTTCGTCATTTTGCTGGGACTGCTGATTGCTTACGAAATGAGCAAGGGCGGCGCCAGCCTGAGCACTCGCGAGCTGACCGCGCTGGTCAACAGCGATCAGGGTGTGGTCATCGACGTGCGCTCGAAAAAGGATTACACCGCAGGGCACATCGTCGGCTCCCTGAATTTCCCGCAGGACAAGGTACTGACCCGTACCGCCGAACTGGAGAAATACAAGGACAAGACGTTGATCATAGTCGATGCAATGGGGCAGCATGCCGGCACCACCGCCCGCGAGCTGCTCAAGTCCGGCTTCAAGGCGGCCAAGCTGTCCGGCGGCATTTCCAGCTGGCGCGGCGATAACCTTCCTCTGGTGAAGTGAACATGGCTCAAGTCATCGTCTATTCCAGCGACTACTGCCCGTATTGCATACGTGCCAAACAGCTTCTGCAGAGCAAAAGCGTGGCCTTCGAGGAAATCCGGGTCGACGGCAAGCCGCAGCTGCGTGCCGAAATGACCAAGAAGGCCGGTCGTACTTCCGTACCGCAAATCTGGATCGGCTCGACCCACGTGGGCGGCTGCGATGACCTGTTTGCTCTGGAGCGTGCCGGCAAGCTCGATGCGCTGCTGGCCTGATACCCCTTAATCTTTCAGCCTAATCTGACAAGGATCCGAGATGACCGATCAACCGAACAACGACGCCGTTGCCAACGAAGAAAACGGCCCACAATTCTCCCTGCAGCGTATCTACGTTCGCGACCTGTCGTTCGAAGCGCCAAAAAGCCCGGCGATCTTCCGCCAGGAGTGGACGCCGACCGTCAGCCTGGACCTCAATACCCGTCAGAAGCAGCTGGAAGGCGATTTCTACGAAGTCGTACTGACCCTGTCCGTGACCGTCAACAATGGCGACGAAGTTGCCTTCATCGTTGAAGTGCAACAAGCCGGTATCTTCCTGATCAAGGGCCTGGACGACGGCGCAATGAGCCACACCCTCGGTGCGTTCTGCCCGAACATCCTGTTCCCTTACGCTCGTGAAGCCATCGACAACCTGGTCGTACGTGGCTCGTTCCCTGCGCTGATGCTGGCTCCGGTGAACTTCGACGCCCTGTACGCGCAAGAACTGCAGCGCATGCAGGAAGCTGGCGAAACGCCGACTGTTCAGTAAGCGTTACCGCTGCAAACAAAAAGCGCCTTTCGGGGCGCTTTTTTGTGCATGGCCGCTCGGTCTAGGCAAACCCGTGTTGACGCCATGCTTCATAGACAGCCACGGCCACCGTGTTGGACAGGTTCAAGCTACGGCAGCCTTCACGCATGGGCAGCCGCAGACGATGCTCGCTGCTCAGCGAGTCGAGAATATCGGCGGGCAGGCCACGGCTCTCCGGGCCGAACAGAAAGGCATCGCCTGGCTCAAAGCTCGCATCATGAAAAGGCCGAGAGCCTTTGGTGGTGAAGGCAAACAACCTCGGGTTGCCTATCTTCTCCAGACAGCTTGCCAGGTCAGCATGTGTCTGCAGCGTGGCATACTCGTGATAATCGAGCCCGGCACGGCGCAAGCGCTTGTCGTCCAGCTCGAAACCCAAGGGTTCGATCAAATGCAGGGTGCAGCCACTGTTGGCGCATAGCCTGATGACATTGCCGGTATTCGGCGGAATTTCTGGTTGAAAAAGGATGACGTGAAACATGCACGGCTCCGAACGAAAGGACGTGATGCATTCTACCCTTGAAGAGGACCCGAGGCCGAAGCTATGGCCGCGTGTTCTTGGTTCCATGGCGATTGTCGGGTTTACCGTGGGCACCATTATCGGCCGCCTGCAGCAGCCTGATCCGGTCGAGCTGGAGCAGATCGAAGAATTGCCTGCCGGTCTGGCGCTCTGGTTCAACGAAGAACCGAAGTATCGCGGCGCGACAGTCGATGGTGCAGTGGTAGTCAACGTCGATGCGTCAGGACAGCCGTGGACGGGCCAACTGAGGTTCGACAATCGGGTTGCGCGCTGGAAGGTGGAACGAGGAGAGAAGGGGTTGGTGCTGACGCTCCTGGCAGCCCGTCCGCTTCACGGCGACTGGCGCACTGAGAAGGTGGACGGGCGCTGGAGACTGGAGGTCAGTCTCCGGGAGGAATAAAAGAGGGGAATCCCCGGCCTGCCTGTACCAAGGTCCCCAAAACTGGTGATGTAATACCTATTGCAGGGGGCGTGCCAGTTTTCAAATCGTTTCAGAAAAAACGTGTTCGCGTGAGAAGCGGATCCTCACTACGTGAGGCCATGCTTTATTCCTGCAACTCATAACTCTTTGAATTATAAATATTTATACATGTTGCTCGTGTGCCGGAAGTGATTTGGCTATAGAGCGGAGTTGTAGTGCCGCGTCGTTCATCCTTGATAACGCAGTACACGTTCCAGCCTTCCGGTTTTCCAGAAGCGCACTCAATTTGCGCACCACTAGCGTGCAGAAACCCATACTGATGCACTCGTCCATCCGAACTCGATGATGGATCGGTGCCCCTCACGTGCACAAATGAGCCGTTTGCGCATTGGCCAATCGGCTGGCTGCCATGGTGCCCGACACCAGAATTGCCTTTTTGTTCACATGGACTACAGTGAAGGACGGCTCTGAAGTCCGAAAAACGCTTGAAAATGGCCCAAAAAAGCAAAGTGAAAAAAAATTTTTGTGCTTGAACACGGTGCGCCGTCAAAGTGATGACAACTGTCACATTAACTGACTAATCTCCCCGAAGTTCCCGTAATACAAGGCTTTCGCCAGTTTTGCATCAGCACTCTGCTGGCGGGGATCGAGGCCGGTGAAGGTGCGTTTTTCCGGTCGGGGGCACGAAAACGATAGATCTGACGAACGGTACCAAAATAAGTTTTGGGAAATGGGTAGTCAGGTCGATACACTCCGTGACGTCTTTGCTGACACGAGTTGTGACAAATGACTGGATGTTCTCAAGATTCCAGCAACGGTTTCTTCAGCGCATAAAAGCATTGCACCGACGTGTTGGCATCGACCAAAGCGGTCTAGTCAAAAGTCAGGGCGAACAGAATCCATTGATCTCGGATCGGGACTGTCGCCTATCGCTAATCCGTGGGTCAGGGCCAAGCCCGGCACCATGGATATAAAAAATTAGATTCACGAGGAGCGTAGTAATGAAGAAGTCCACCCTGGCTTTGGCCGTCACCGTTGGTGTATTGGCTCAGCAGGCCAGCGCAGCTGGTTTCCTGGAAGACAGTAAAGCGTCCGTCAGTTCTCGTACCCTGTATTTTGACAACGATTTCCGCGAAGGCACTACCCACAACAACCGTGAGACGGCCACTGGCCTGAAATTCGACTACCTGTCGGGCTTCACTCAGGGTACTGTCGGTTTTGGTCTGGACGTCCAGGGATTGGTCGGTGTTCACCTTGATGGCGGCCGTGGCAACCACGGTCCTGCAGCGAACGGCGGCATTCTGCCTACCGACAGCGACGGTTCTGCTGTCAGCGAGTGGAGCCGTCTGGGCGCCAACGGCAAGGTACGCTTCTCGAAAACCGAGCTGAAAGTCGGTAACGCATTGGCACCTAACCTGCCAATTCTGGTCAGCAACGATGGTCGTCTTCTGCCTCAGGCTTTCCAGGGCGGCATCCTGACTTCCAAGGATCTGGACAACGTCACCTTCACTGCCGGTCAGCTGAACAAATCCATCGGCCGTGCTTCGAGCAACTGGACTGACCTGTCCATTGCCGGCGCTTCCGAGACTGCCGATCAGTTCCGCTTCGCCGGTGCTGACTGGAAAGTCACCAAAGACCTGACCCTGCAGTACTACTACGCAAATCTGGAAGACTTCTACAAGCAACACTTCCTCGGTTTGGTGCACGTTTACCAAATCGACGCCAACCAGTCCTTCAAGACTGACCTGCGTTATTTCAACAGCAGCTCTGACGGCAAGAACAGCGACGCAGCAACCGGCTACCGTTTCAACAACAACAACGGTTATGCCAAGAACGCTGGCGAAGTGGATAACTCCACCTGGTCCGCCATGTTCACCTACGCCCTGGGCGGCCATGCGTTCATGGTTGGCCATCAGCAGATTGGCGATGACGGCGGCATGGTTTTCCTGAACCAGGGCAACGTCACCAAGAACGGCACCAGCACTTCGAGTCTTGAAGGCAACGGCGGTTCGAGCTTCTACCTGTTCACTGACTCGATGATCAACGGCTTCAACCGCGCGGGTGAAAACACCACGTTCGGTCAGTACTCGTATGACTTCGCCAAGGTGGGTGTTCCAGGCCTGAAAGCAGCCATCGCTTACCTGCACGCAGACGACATTCGTGATCGCACTACCGGTAAAGAAGAATACTCCGAGTGGGAAACCGACATGCGTGTTGACTACGTGATCCAGAGCGGTCCGATGAAAGGTTTCGGCACCACCCTGCGTCACGGTACTTACCGTGCCGATGGCGACCTGAACAACTCGACCAACACCGACCAAACCCGTCTGATCTTCAACTACACCTACAACTTCATGTAAGTGTATTGAGGTTTGAAGGAACCCCGCCCCGTGCGGGGTTTCTTTTGCCTGTTTTTTGATATTCCTGACAGGTCTATTGGGCGCATTATTTATTCTTTTTAACTTCTCTCGACAGGGCGCACAGTAGTGCTATACCAAGGCTTACCCGATACAGACAAGGAGCAACACCATGACACTGCGACTTGGCGACATCGCCCCTGATTTCGAACAGGAATCCAGTGAGGGGCGTATACGTTTTCATGAATGGCTCGGTGACAGCTGGGGTGTGTTGTTTTCTCATCCGGCTGACTTCACGCCGGTGTGCACCACAGAGCTGGGCTTCACTGCCAAACTGAAAGACGAGTTCGCCAAGCGCGGCGTGAAAGCCATTGCGCTCTCGGTGGACCCAGTTGATTCGCACATCAAGTGGATCGACGACATCAACACCACGCAAAACACCCTGGTCAACTTCCCGATTCTTGCCGACGCTGATCGCAAAGTTTCCGACCTGTACGACCTGATTCACCCCAATGCCAACGACACGCTGACTGTGCGCTCGCTGTTCGTGATCGATCCGAACAAGAAGGTGCGTCTGACGATTACCTATCCGGCCAGCACCGGGCGTAACTTCCACGAGATTCTGCGCGTCATCGACTCCCTGCAATTGACCGACAACTACAAGGTTGCCACGCCCGCCAACTGGGTGGACGGCGATGACGTAGTGATCGTGCCGTCGATCAAGGATGAAGCCGAGATCAAACAACGCTTTCCCAAGGGCTATAAAGCGGTCACGCCTTATCTGCGCCTGACACCACAGCCAAACCGCTGATTTCCGATCTACCAAGCGTGGGGTTATTCGGGCCGATCTATCGGCCCTTTTTTATTCCTTCCTCACAGCCGCCTGCTGCGTCGCTTCGTCAATTGCGGAAGCGGAGCATGGGCACGATAGTCGAGATTATCGTTCCTCACGCTCCAGCGTAGGAATGCATGTCGTGACGCTCTGCGTCACAGGTCCGGAGGGGGCAGGCAACGGCATTTTCTTTATATTCATTTATGGAATAACTAAATGAATAAATAAGATTTATAGATATAAAAAAGGGCTGTTAATGTCGTGCCTATTCCCACCTTGCTCGTTCCTCAGCGGTCGAGCAGGGGACCACCCCAAATAGGTAAAGGAGCGCATATGCGCACTGTCATTTTGCGTCGAAGCCTTGTCGCGCTGTTTGCTGCTGCGGTCGCTCTTGGTGCGGTCACTCAGGCTCAGGCGGAAGATCTGCGCATTGGTTACCAGAAGTACGGCACGCTGGTGCTGCTCAAGGCCAAGGGCTCGCTGGAAAAACGCCTGGCCGAGCAGGGCGTTAAAGTCCAGTGGACCGAGTTCCCCGGTGGCCCTCAGTTGCTTGAAGGCCTGAACGTCGGTTCTATCGACTTCGGCGTAACAGGCGAAACGCCGCCGGTCTTCGCTCAGGCCGCGGGCGCGGACCTGCTGTATGTGGCCTACGAGCCGCCAGCACCGACCAGTGAAGCCATCCTGGTTCCCAAAGACTCCCCGATTACTTCGGTCAAAGACCTGAAGGGCAAGAAAGTCGTCCTCAATAAGGGCTCGAACGTCCATTACCTGCTGGTCAAGGCGCTGGAAGATGCGGGTCTGAAATACACCGATATCCAGACCGTCTTCCTGCCTCCGGCCGATGCGCGTGCCGCTTTCGAGCGCGGCAGCGTGGATGCCTGGGTCATCTGGGACCCGTACCAGGCCGCTGCTGAAAAGCAATTGCAGGCGCGAACCCTGAAAGACGGCACCGGCATTGTCGACAACCATCAGTTCTATCTTGCCACCAAGCCGTACGCGCAGAAAAACCCCAAGGTGATTCAGGCACTGGTCGAAGAGGTCCGAGCGGTGGGCGAGTGGTCCAAGGCCAACCCCGATGAAGTGACCCAACAGGTCGCGCCGTTGCTGGGGCTGCCGGCCGACATCACCCTGACTTCCGTGAAGCGGCAGGGCTACGGCGCGCAGTTCCTTACCCCGCCGGTGGTGGCGGCACAGCAGAAAATCGCTGACACCTTCTACCAGCTCAAGCTGATTCCGAAGCCGCTCAGCATTGCTGATGTGGTCTGGACACCTCCTGCTGCTGTTGCTCAAGCACAGTGATCGTCAGGCCCTTCGAGGAGACAACTCCATGAGCCTCAGTGCTTCGCAACGCATCATTCACCGACTGGCGCCCTGGGCACTTCCAGTCCTGTTGTTGGCAGTCTGGCAGCTGTCAGTCAGCGCCGGCTGGTTATCCACACGCATTCTGCCCGCACCCAGCGCGGTCATCGAAGCGGGCATAAACCTGGTCGCCAGCGGCGAAATCTGGACGCATCTGGCGATCAGCGGCTGGCGCGCCGGGATCGGGTTTGCCATTGGCGGCGGCATCGGTCTGGCGCTGGGCTTCATCACCGGCCTGAGCAAATGGGGTGAGCGTCTGCTGGACAGCTCGGTGCAGATGATTCGCAACGTGCCGCACCTGGCGCTGATTCCGCTGGTCATCCTGTGGTTCGGCATCGACGAGACCGCCAAGATATTCCTGGTCGCACTGGGCACTCTGTTCCCGATTTACCTGAACACCTACCACGGCATCCGCAACATCGATCCGGCGCTGGTAGAAATGTCCCGCAGCTACGGCCTGTCAGGTTTCAGCCTGTTCCGTCATGTGATCCTGCCGGGTGCCATGCCTTCGATTCTGGTCGGCGTGCGCTTTGCGCTGGGCTTCATGTGGCTGACGCTGATCGTCGCGGAAACCATTTCCGCCAGCTCCGGTATCGGCTACCTGGCGATGAATGCACGGGAATTTCTGCAGACCGACGTCGTGGTGCTGGCCATTGTGTTGTACGCCGTACTCGGCAAGCTGGCCGATCTGGCGGCGCGGGGCCTGGAACGTGTCTGCCTGCGCTGGCACCCGGCCTATCAAGTGAGCAAAGGCGGTGCCGCATGACCAGTCTGAAACAGCAACCTCCACACTTGCTGCGTGGCATCCCGCTGGCGGTACGCAAGCTGAAAAAAGCGTTCGGCGCCCGCGAAGTGCTCAAGGACATCGACCTGCACATCCCTGCGGGTCAGTTCGTCGCCATCGTCGGCCGCAGCGGTTGCGGCAAAAGCACCCTGTTGCGCCTGCTCGCCGGCCTCGACAAACCGACGCAGGGCCAGCTACTTGCAGGCTCTGCGCCATTGGACGATGCCCGCGAAGACACGCGATTGATGTTTCAGGAAGCGCGCTTGCTGCCCTGGAAAAAGATCATCGACAACGTCGGCCTTGGCCTAAGCGGCGACTGGCGGGCGCAGGCCCTTGAAGCGCTTGAGGCCGTCGGCCTTGCCGAGCGCGCCAATGAATGGCCTGCCGCATTGTCCGGTGGCCAGAAGCAGCGCGTTGCCCTGGCTCGCGCGCTGATTCACAAGCCGCGCCTGCTGTTGCTCGATGAGCCGTTGGGCGCGCTGGATGCCCTGACCCGGATCGAAATGCAGCAACTGATCGAAAAACTGTGGGGCCAGTATGGTTTCACGGTGTTGCTGGTAACCCACGACGTCAGCGAGGCCGTGGCCATTGCCGACCGGGTGATCCTGATCGAAGAAGGGCAGATCGGTCTCGATCTGCTGGTCGACCTGCCACGCCCGCGTGTTCGTGGTTCGCATCGCCTCGCAGCGCTGGAGGCCGAAGTGCTCAACCGCGTGCTGGCCCTGCCGGGTTCGCCGCCTGACCCGGAGCCGTTTTCGCCACTGCCCACGCAATTGCGCTGGGCAAATTAACCCTGATCCCCAAAGGAAGACATGCCATGACTATCAAAGCCATTAACGTTCGCAACCAGTTCAAAGGCACCATCAAGGAAATCGTCCACGGCGACGTACTGTCGGAAATCGATGTACAGACCGCATCGGGCGTCGTGACCTCGGTCATCACCACCCGCTCGGTCAAGGAGCTGGAGCTGGTCGTCGGCAGCGAAGTCATCGCCTTCGTGAAGTCCACTGAAGTCTCCATCGCCAAGCTGTAAACGATGGGCAAAAAACACCCCGGACGGTCCTGACCCTCCGGGTTTTTTTGCTTTTTACCTAGCAGTTATGCGAGGTAGGCGACGTATCGGTTTTGCTGGATGCTGACGGCTGGTTCTATGTGAAACAACTGCCATGACCTCCCCCGACCAGACAGTGCTGTGCACGTATCGCTACGACCCGCTGGACCGTCTGGCTCCCCGCTACTTTATCCAGCCCTTCGCCGATTGCTTCGTCAAGCGCGGCAACTTCATCGGGTGGTATTGGCGATGTCATTTCAGCGGGCTCAACTACAAAATTAAATTCGTTGGCCCCATCCAATGGTAGTAAAGCAGCTTCATCGAGGCCGAGTAGAAGACGAGGAGGCTATCAAACAGGCTTTGCCAGCAGAGATCCTGCCGTGAGGAGTGCACGCCAAAAATATTATGCTGCACTTAAAACCGCTGGTATTAAAAAGCCTAAGCCTGATAGTCCTGTCTATATTGATGGCAAGCTGGAAACTGAAGCGTTTGCTACAAGAATTAACTATTTTCAAGAGAAGATGAATTATATGTCCAGTATTAAAGGTACTGATAATTATAATCCAACCACCTATGCCAATCAGGTCACAGCATTGAAGCGAGAAAAAAGGGACCAGGCTAAGTGTCTACAGAACCCGAGAGAAAAAAATAAATCCACTCAGTCGTAATTCTCAATCGGCTCTCTTCACCAAAAACACCGGCAAATACAACCCCAAATAAGCATCAAACACCCGCATCCCTTCCTCAGCCATGCGCGGTGTGATCTCGTCATGCAACTGCACCGACCGCGCATACACCCGATCCCCCAGCTCCATGGCCAGCGCAAACACGTCGACATCGTCCGGCAGTGCGGGCAACTGGAAGTGGCGATCAAATACCTCAAGCATCAGCTGCCCCAGCTCAATGTCGTGCTGGCGGTCGGCCTGGTTGATTTCAGTCAGGCCGTGCTGGGCGAGGATCAATTGGCGAGCGGCGGCGTCGGCGTTGTAGATGGCCAGCATGCGCAGCTCGACGATGCGTGACAGGTCGCGCCAGGTGGTGAGCTGGTCGTGATCGATGGGGGCCTGCAGCGACGCGCGAAAGGCGGCGTGGATGTCGGCGGTCAGTGCTTCAAGCAGCGCGGGGACGCTGGCGAAGAAGTGGTACACCGACGAGGGTGGAATGCCGGCTCGCTCAGCAACGCTGTAGATCGACAGACTGGCCACGCCTTGTTCGGCAAGCAGCGTGCGCGCGGCGTCGAGAATCGAATCGATTCTGGCCTGGCTGCGTGCTTGAGGTTTGCGAGGCGTGGCGGCGCGGGTCATGGGCGTGGCTCTTGGTTGGGCTGCGGGCATTGTAAGGGATTACAACGGGATGAATCGCTGTCGTTGCCAAACGATTATCGCTCCCACGCTGGAGCGTGAGGATCGATAAGCGTCGGGATACACACCAAACAAAAACGCCGCACAGCTAAAGGCTTTGCGGCGTTTTGTGTTGCTCAGCCTCAATCAGACCGTATGCAGATACCAGTTGTACTCGAGGTCGGAGATGGAGTGTTCGAACTCTTCCAGCTCGCTCTCTTTACACGCCACAAAGATGTCGATGTATTTCGGGTCGATGTACTTGGCCATCACCGGGTTGTCGTCCAGCTCGCGCAATGCATCGCGCAGGTTGTTCGGCAGGCTTTGTTCGTGCTGTTCGTACGAGTTGCCTTCTACCGGGGCGCCAGGCTCGACCTTGTTGACCAGGCCGTGGTGCACGCCCGCCAGGACCGAAGCCATCACCAGGTATGGGTTGGCATCGGCACCAGCAACGCGGTGTTCGATACGTACCGCATCGGCGGTGCCGGTCGGTACGCGAACGGCGACCGTGCGGTTATCCAGACCCCAGGTCGGCGAGTTGGGCACATAGAACTGCGCACCGAACCGGCGATACGAGTTGACGTTCGGGCACAAGAAAGCCATTTGTGCCGGCAGGGTCTCGAGCACACCGCCGATTGCGTGACGCAATGCGGCGTTCTGCTCGGGATCCTCGCTGGTGAAGATGTTCTTGCCGTCGCGATCCAGAATCGAAATGTGAACGTGCAGACCATTACCCGCCTGACCCGGATAGGGCTTGGCCATGAAGGTCGTGTCCATCTCGTGATCGTAGGCGATGTTCTTGATCAGGCGCTTGAGCAATACGGCGTAATCGCACGCCTTGATCGCGTCGGCGACGTGATGCAGGTTGACTTCGAACTGGGCCGGGGCGCTTTCCTTGACGATGGCGTCAGCAGGAATGCCTTGTTCCTTCGCACCTTCGAGGATGTCCTGAAGGCAGTCGACGTATTCGTCGAGGTCGTCGATCAGGTAGACCTGTGTCGAATGCGGGCGTTTGCCGGAGATCGGCGAGCGCGGCGGTTGTGGGCGACCGTTCACGTTCTCCTGATCGATCAGGTAGAACTCCAGCTCGAACGCTGCGCAGATAGTCAGGCCCATTTCGTCGAATTTGGCGACGACCTGGCGCAATACTTCACGCGGGTCGGCGAAAAACGGATCGCCTTCGAGTTCGTGCATGGTCATCAGCAATTGCGCAGTAGGGCGCTTTTGCCATGGCTCGTTGCACAGGGTGTCGGGGATGGGATAACAGATTCGGTCAGCATCACCGATGTCCAGGCCCAGGCCGGTGCTTTCCACCGTGGAGCCATTGATATCCAGAGCAAATAAAGAGGCAGGCAGGTTGATGCCCTTCTCGTAAACCTTATGGAGGCTGGTGCGTTCGATGCGTTTGCCACGCACCACACCATTCATATCTGCAATCAGAAGGTCAACGTACAGAACCTCAGGATGTTCCTTAAGGAACGCGTTCGCTTCGTTAAGCTGAACGGCACGCGGGGGTACCGACATGATGCAACACCTTTGTTGTTAAAAATATCAATCATCAATGATTGCGGATCTCAGTCAATCCGAAAGCCATGATGAAGTCAATAGAGCCTTTTTTTGCCCTAAAACTGCGCCAAATGGCCTTTTTTGCTGCTATTTAGGGCGTTTAATTCCGTTTTTGACCGTTGTTAAATACGAGCTAGAGCGGCCTGTCTTCTATTCTTAACGGCTTGTTGTATAAAAAAATGAACGAGGCTAAGCTCGATCGCAACCCAGTAGAGCAACACTAGCGGGGGTCCCATGCTTCACCTTTCCCTGGTCGACACGCGGCTATCAAGTCCGTACGGCGCCCATCATGCCTGTGATCTCGGTGCTCGTGGTGGGCTGCCACACTTTGCGACATCCCTGAACGGCTATCGAAGCCAGTCTGCTCTACGCTCAACGCTGGACATTACCACTATAACGGCATCGTCAGTGTGACCGCGGCCGTCTGGAAATCCGGCCCCGCAGCTGTCACCTTACCCCTATTCGGCGTCTGCCGAAACGAGTTGTACATCATGACGCCGATGCGTCTGGAACGCCTGATCACGATCAGGACAATAAAACCCTGAGGTATTTATGAGTACCAACCTCGACCAGCTCACCGATTGGTTGAAAGAACACAAGATTACCGAAGTCGAATGCATGATGTCCGACCTCACCGGGATCACGCGCGGCAAGATCTCGCCGACCAACAAGTTCATCGCTGAAAAAGGCATGCGTCTGCCTGAGAGCGTGCTGTTGCAGACGGTGACCGGTGACTACGTAGAGGACGATATCTACTACGAGCTGCTGGACCCGGCAGACATCGACATGATCTGCCGCCCCGATCAGAACGCGGTGTATCTGGTGCCCTGGGCGGTCGAGCCCACTGCACAGGTGATCCACGACACCTACGACAAGCAAGGCAACCCCATCGAGCTGTCGCCGCGCAACGTGCTGAAGAAGGTTCTCAAGCTCTATGCCGATCAGGGCTGGCAGCCCATCGTGGCGCCGGAGATGGAGTTTTACCTGACCAAGCGTAGCGACGACCCTGACTACCCGCTACAGCCGCCGATCGGGCGCTCCGGGCGTCCTGAAACGGGCCGTCAGTCGTTTTCGATCGAAGCGGCCAACGAGTTCGATCCGCTGTTCGAAGACGTCTATGACTGGTGCGAACTGCAGAACCTGGACCTGGACACGCTGATCCACGAGGACGGCACGGCGCAGATGGAGATCAACTTCCGGCACGGTGATGCGCTGTCGCTGGCCGATCAGATTCTGGTGTTCAAGCGCACCATGCGCGAAGCCGCCCTCAAGCACGATGTCGCGGCGACCTTCATGGCCAAGCCGATGACCGGCGAGCCAGGCAGTGCCATGCACTTGCACCAGAGCATCATCGACATCGAGACCGGCAAGAATATCTTCTCCAATGAAGACGGGACCATGAGCGAGCTGTTTCTGAACCACGTCGGTGGCCTGCAGAAGTTCATCCCCGAGCTGTTGCCGCTGTTCGCGCCCAACGTCAACTCGTTCCGACGCTTTCTGCCCGACACCTCGGCGCCAGTGAATGTCGAGTGGGGCGAAGAGAATCGCACCGTCGGCCTGCGTGTGCCGGATGCCGTGCCGCAGAACCGTCGCGTGGAAAACCGTCTGCCGGGTGCGGATGCCAACCCTTATCTGGCCATCGCCGCCAGTCTGCTGTGCGGCTTCATCGGCATGGTCGAAGGTATCAACCCGAGCGCACCGGTGGTCGGGCGCGGTTACGAGCGACGCAATCTGCGTCTGCCGTTGACCATCGAAGACGCGCTGGAGCGTATGGAAAACAGCAAGACCATCGAAAAATACCTGGGCAAGAAATTCATCATCGGTTACGTCGCGGTCAAGCGCGCCGAGCATGAAAACTTCAAGCGCGTGATCAGTTCGTGGGAGCGGGAATTCCTGCTTTTCGCCGTCTGATCACGCAGAGCGCCGCCGCAGTTGAGGCGCGGCGCTCTGCCAACTGACCTGATCAAAGGAAGTGCTGCATGAGTGCCAACAACCCGCAAACCCTCGAATGGCAGGCCCTGAGCAGCGAGCATCACCTGGCACCGTTCAGCGACTACAAACAATTGAAAGAGAAAGGCCCGCGCATCATCACCCGTGCCGAGGGCGTTTATCTGTGGGACAGCGAGGGCAACAAGATCCTCGATGGCATGTCCGGGCTGTGGTGCGTGGCCATCGGTTATGGCCGCGAAGAACTGGCCGACGCAGCCAGCAAACAGATGCGCGAGCTGCCGTACTACAACCTGTTTTTCCAGACCGCCCACCCGCCGGTGCTGGAGTTGGCCAAGGCCATTTCCGAGATTGCACCGCAGGGCATGAGCCATGTGTTCTTTACCGGTTCTGGCTCTGAAGGCAATGACACGATGCTGCGCATGGTTCGTCATTACTGGGCGCTGAAAGGCCAGCCGAACAAGAAAACCATCATCAGCCGTGTCAATGGCTACCACGGCTCCACCGTCGCCGGTGCGAGTCTGGGTGGCATGACGTACATGCACGAGCAAGGCGATCTGCCGATTCCAGGGGTGGTGCACATTCCCCAGCCTTACTGGTTCGGCGAAGGCGGCGACATGACGCCGGACGAGTTCGGCATCTGGGCTGCCGAGCAACTGGAGAAGAAAATTCTCGAGCTGGGCGTCGAGAACGTCGGTGCGTTCATTGCCGAGCCGATCCAGGGCGCAGGCGGTGTGATCGTCCCGCCTGATTCCTACTGGCCGAAGATCAAGGAAATCCTCTCCCGCTACGACATCCTGTTCGCCGCCGATGAGGTGATTTGTGGCTTCGGGCGTACCAGTGAGTGGTTCGGTAGCGATTTCTATGGCCTCAAGCCGGACATGATGACCATCGCCAAAGGACTGACCTCCGGTTACGTGCCGATGGGCGGCCTGATCGTGCGCGATGAAATCGTCGCGGTGCTCAATGAGGGCGGCGATTTCAATCATGGCTTTACCTACTCCGGGCACCCGGTGGCTGCCGCGGTGGCGCTGGAGAACATCCGTATCCTGCGCGAAGAGAAGATCGTCGAACGGGTCAGGTCGGAAACGGCACCGTATTTGCAAAAGCGTTTGCGTGAGTTGAGCGATCATCCGCTGGTGGGCGAAGTCCGCGGTGTCGGGTTGCTCGGGGCCATTGAACTGGTGAAGGACAAGGCCACCCGCGAGCGCTATACCGACAAGGGCGCGGGAATGATCTGTCGAACCTTCTGCTTCGACAATGGCCTGATCATGCGGGCTGTGGGCGATACCATGATCATTGCTCCACCGCTGGTGATCAGTTTTGCGCAAGTCGATGAGCTGGTAGAGAAGGCGCGCAAATGCCTGGATCTGACGCTGGCGGTGTTGCAGGGCTGAAAATGCCAAAAAAGCGTCGATTCAAGCGCAATGTGCATTGTTTGAGGGGCTTCGGCTTGAAAGCCTGCCCAGGAAGTTGCCAGACTAATGGCTACACGCCGCTAACTGACGGTCAGTGATAAAAATACATTGGAGCTACGCATGAAAAAATTTGGCAAGACCCTTCTCGCGCTGTCACTGATGGGCGTTGTGGCCACTGTTGCGCAGGCCGATGACAAAGTGCTGCACGTCTATAACTGGTCCGATTACATCGCGCCGGACACCGTTGCCAAATTCGAGAAAGAATCGGGCATCAAGGTGGTCTACGACGTTTTCGACAGCAACGAGACGCTCGAAGCCAAATTGCTCGCGGGCAAATCCGGCTATGACATCGTCGTGCCGTCCAACAACTTCCTGGCCAAGCAGATCAAGGCAGGCGTTTATCAGGAGCTGGACAAGTCCAAGCTGCCAAACTGGAAGAACCTCAACGAGTCGCTGCTCAAGGCCGTGTCGGTCAGCGACCCGGATAACAAGCACGCATTCCCGTACATGTGGGGTTCGATCGGTATCGGCATCAACCCGGACAAGGTCAAGGCCGCTCTGGGTGCTGACGCGCCAGTCAATTCCTGGGACCTGCTGTTCAAGCCGGAGAACGCTGCCAAGCTGAAGTCGTGCGGCATCAGCTTCCTCGACTCGCCGACCGAAATGCTGCCGATCGCCCTGCATTACCTGGGCTACCCGACCGACTCTCAGGACAAGAAGCAGCTCGCCGAAGCTGAAGCGTTGTTCCTGAAGATTCGTCCGTCGATTGGCTATTTTCACTCGTCCAAGTACATCTCGGATCTGGCCAACGGCAACATCTGTGTAGCGGTCGGCTACTCGGGTGATATCTATCAGGCCAAGTCCCGCGCTGCCGAAGCCGGTGGCAAGGTCAAAGTTGCTTACAACAT
Source organism: Pseudomonas sp. PvP100 (assembly GCF_017833055.1). Classification (NCBI taxonomy): domain Bacteria; kingdom Pseudomonadati; phylum Pseudomonadota; class Gammaproteobacteria; order Pseudomonadales; family Pseudomonadaceae; genus Pseudomonas; species Pseudomonas sp. PvP100. The sequence continues at coordinate 4,263,161 of NZ_JAFIBO010000001.1, read as the reverse complement.
TCCGAAAGAAGGCGCCGGCAGCTTCTACGACATGGTCGCCATTCCCAAGGATGCCGAGAACGTCGAGGGTGCCTACAAGTTCATGACCTTCCTGATGAAGCCGGAAATCATGGCCGAGATCACCAACGCTGTACGTTTCCCGAACGGTAACGCGGCGGCTACGGCGCTGGTCGACAAGGAAATCACCAGTGACCCTGGCGTTTATCCACCTGCCGACGTCCAGGCCAAACTGTATGCAATCGCTGATCTGCCTGCTGCCACGCAGCGGATCATGACCCGCAGCTGGACCAAGATAAAATCGGGTAAATAAGCCTGTCATCAAACCTGTGGATGCTGCGTAGCCTCGGCCGCGCAACATCCAGTAGACAGGAATATCGCCTAAACCTTTGCTGGTTGGACGCATAGACGGTAAGTTGCGCGCCGGTTTGGTTTTCGGGACGCCCTCCGGCGCTCAGGCCCCTCTGTTAAAAGGACTCATTATTTGTCTATTTCTATTCTTTCCAAAGCCTTGCTGGCGGCTGCCGGGCTGACACTGTCGATCAGTGCCCAGGCTGAGTCCACCGTGCATATTTATAACTGGTCCGATTACATCGGCAAGACCACCCTGGCCGACTTCGAAGCCGCTACCGGCATCAAGCCGATGTACGACGTGTTCGACTCCAACGAAACCCTGGAAGCCAAGCTGCTGGCCGGACGCACAGGCTATGACGTGGTGGTGCCGTCCAATCACTTCCTCGGCAAGCAGATCAAGGCCGGTGCGTTCCAGAAACTCGACAAGTCGCTGTTGCCCAACTACAAGAATCTCGACCCGGCGCTGCTCAAGCGCCTGGAGAAGAACGATCCGGGTAACCAGTACGCCGTGCCGTACCTGTGGGGTACCAACGGCATCGGTTACAACGTCGAGGAGGTCAAGGCGGCACTGGGCGTCGACAAGATCGACTCCTGGGCCGTGCTGTTCGAGCCGGAGAACATCAAGAAGCTCTCCAGCTGCGGCGTAGCGTTTCTCGACTCCGCCGATGAAATGCTGCCAGCGGTGCTCAACTACATGGGGCTGGACCCCAACAGCACCAAGGAAGCCGATTACAAAAAGGCCGAAGCCAAGCTGCTGGCGATTCGTCCTTACGTGACCTATTTCCACTCGTCCAAATACATCACCGACCTGGCCAATGGCGACATTTGCGTTGCCGCAGGTTTCTCGGGCGATGTGTTCCAGGCCAAGGCCCGTGCAGAAGAAGCGGGCAAGGGCGTGAAGCTCGCCTACAGCATTCCGAAAGAGGGCGGTAACCTGTGGTTCGACATGCTGGCGATCCCGGCGGACTCGAAGAACATCAAGGCGGCCAGTGCCTTCATCAACTACATGCTCGACCCCAAGGTGATCGCCAAGGTCAGCGATGAAGTCGGTTACGCCAACCCCAATCCCGCCTCCGGCGAGTTCATGGACCAGAGCATCCGTACCGATGAAGCGGTCTATCCGCCTCAGGAAGTGCTGGACCGCCTGTTCGTGAACAGCGAGTTGCCACCCAAGGTGCAACGTCTGATGACCCGCAGCTGGACCAAGGTCAAGTCGGGCAAATAAAAATCCAGCACCCGGCCATATGGGCCGGGTTGCCTACCTGTTGGGAGTTTCACCCATGGCAGTTGCCTCCGGCGCCTACAAGAAAGCCATCGAAGGCGGTCAGCAACCCAAAGAGGTGCTGGTCAAGATTGATCGGGTCACGAAAAAGTTCGACGAGACGATCGCTGTGGACGATGTGTCCCTGCAGATCAACAAGGGCGAGATCTTCGCCCTGCTTGGCGGCTCTGGCTCCGGCAAATCGACACTGCTGCGCATGCTGGCCGGGTTCGAACGGCCGACCGAGGGGCGCATCTACCTCGACGGTGTCGACATCACCGACATGCCGCCGTACGAACGCCCGATCAACATGATGTTCCAGTCTTATGCGCTGTTCCCGCACATGACCGTGGCGGACAACATCGCCTTCGGCCTCAAGCAGGACAAGCTGGGCAAGCCGGAAATCGAAGCCCGTGTGGCAGAAATGCTCAAGCTGGTACAGATGACCCAGTACGCCAAGCGCAAGCCGCATCAGCTCTCCGGCGGTCAGCGTCAACGCGTTGCTCTGGCCCGGTCACTGGCCAAAAAGCCCAAGCTGTTGCTGCTCGACGAGCCGATGGGCGCGCTGGACAAGAAACTGCGTTCGCAGATGCAGCTGGAGCTGGTGGAGATCATCGAGCGCGTTGGCGTGACCTGCGTGATGGTGACTCACGATCAGGAAGAGGCCATGACCATGGCCGAGCGCATCGCGATCATGCACCTGGGCTGGATCGCGCAGATCGGCAGCCCGATCGACATCTACGAGACCCCGACCAGCCGTCTGGTCTGCGAATTCATCGGCAGCGTCAACCTGTTCGAGGGTGACGTGATCGAAGACATGGAAGCCCATGCGCTGATCCGCAGCCCCGAGCTGGAGCGCAATATCTATGTCGGCCACGGCGTCAGTACGTCGGTGGAAGACAAGCACATCACCTATGCACTGCGTCCGGAGAAACTGCTGATCACCACCGAGCAGCCAGGCTTCGAATACAACTGGTCGCGCGGCAAGGTCCACGACATCGCCTATCTGGGTGGTCATTCGGTGTTCTACGTCGAGCTGCCGGGCGGCAAGCTGGTGCAGTCGTTCGTCGCCAACGCCGAGCGTCAGGGCGCACGGCCTACCTGGGGCGATGAAGTCTACGTCTGGTGGGAAGACGACAGCGGCGTGGTACTGCGCTCATGAAAATCCGCAAGATCAAGCGCGCGTTCGAGCGCATAAAGCCCAACGGGCGGCAGATGGTCATCGGCGTGCCGTTCCTCTGGCTGTTCCTGTTCTTTGCTCTGCCGTTTCTGATCGTGCTCAAGATCAGCTTCGCCGACGCCGACGTCGCGATCCCGCCGTACACCGAAATCTTCAGCTACGCCGACGAAAAGCTGCAGATGGTCCTCAACTTCGCCAACTACACTTTGCTCAGCGGCGACGATCTGTACGTTTCGGCCTATCTGGGCTCGCTGAAGATGGCCTTCATCAGCACCTTGCTGTGCCTGCTGATCGGCTATCCGATGGCCTATGCCATTGCCAGCGCGCGCAAGGACCTGCAAACGGTGCTGTTGCTGCTGATCATGATGCCGACCTGGACGGCGATTCTGATCCGTGTCTACGCCTGGATGGGCATTCTCAGCAACAACGGGCTGCTCAATGCATTCCTGATGTGGCTGGGGCTGATCGACGCGCCGCTGCAGATCCTCAATACCAACCTGGCGGTGTACATCGGCGTGGTCTATTCCTACCTGCCGTTCATGATCCTGCCGCTGTACGCCAACCTTGTGAAGCACGACACCAGCCTGCTGGAAGCCGCCTCCGACCTAGGCTCGAGCACCTTCAACAGCTTCTGGAAAATCACCGTGCCGCTGTCCAAGAACGGCGTGATCGCCGGCTGCATGCTGGTATTCATTCCGGTGGTGGGCGAGTTCGTGATTCCCGAGCTGCTCGGCGGTCCGGAAACCCTGATGATCGGCCGCGTGCTATGGCAGGAATTCTTCAACAACCGTGACTGGCCGGTTGCTTCGGCGCTGGCGGTCATCATGCTGCTGGTGCTGATCGTGCCCATTATCCTGTTCAACCGCAGTCAGGCCAAAGAACTGGAGGGCAAGGCATGAACCGCTTTCGATTCTCGAACCTGATGCTGGTGCTGGGTTTGCTGTTCATCTATGCGCCGATGGTGATTCTGGTCATCTACTCGTTCAACGCCTCGCAACTGGTGACGGTCTGGGGCGGCTGGTCGGTGAAGTGGTACGTCGGCCTGCTGGACAACTCGCAACTGATGGGCTCGGTGATGCGCTCATTGGAAATCGCCTGCTACACCGCCATTGCTGCGGTGGCGCTGGGGACCATGGCGGCGTTTGTGCTGACCCGCATCAGCCGCTTCAAAGGCCGCACGTTCTTTGGCGGGCTGGTCACGGCTCCTTTGGTAATGCCGGAAGTAATCACCGGTCTGTCGCTGTTGCTGCTGTTCGTGGCCATGGCGCAATTGATCGGCTGGCCGCAGGAACGCGGCATCATGACCATCTGGATCGCGCACACAACGTTCTGTGCGGCCTACGTGGCGGTGGTGGTGTCGGCGCGCCTGCGTGAGCTGGACCTGTCGATCGAAGAAGCCGCAATGGACCTGGGCGCCCGTCCGTGGAAGGTGTTCTTGCTGATCACCATCCCGATGATCGCGCCATCGCTGGCAGCCGGGGGCATGATGTCCTTCGCGCTGTCGCTGGACGACCTGGTACTCGCCAGCTTCGTTTCCGGGCCCGGCTCGACGACCTTGCCGATGGAAGTGTTCTCTGCCGTGCGCCTGGGTGTGAAGCCTGAAATCAACGCCGTGGCGAGCCTGATCCTGCTGGCCGTGTCACTGGCGACCTTCCTGGTCTGGTTCTTCACCCGCCGCGCGGAAAACAACCGCAAGCGTGCGATCCAGCAGGCTATCGAGGAAAGCGCGGCAGACGCCTGGAAACAGCCTGATCCGAGGCGTGCTCCGGCGGCGTGAAGACCTGATCGTGCGCGATACACAAGCCCGCTCTTGATCCTGCCCGTAGGGCGTAGGAGCGAGCTTGCTCGCGAACTGCCGGGGACCGGCAGCCAAACCAGCGACCTCGGTTGTGCCTGATGTACCGTACGTGACGGTTTCACTGTCGGTTCCCGACAGTTCGCGAGCAAGCTCGCTCCCACGCCCTCCGGGCAGAAGCGCCATTTCTGGGCTCGGCGCAGAGAGTATCGCTACGCCCCCGGCACCAGCCGTAAAACCCTTGGAAGCAGCCTGATCGTGCGCGATACACAAGCCCGCTCTTGATTCTGCCCGTAGGGCGTAGGAGCGAGCTTGCTCGCAAACTGCCGGGGACCGGCAGCAAAACCAGCGACCTCGGTTGTGCCTGATGTACCGTACGTGACGGTTTCACTGTCGGTTCCCGACAGTTCGCGAACAAGTTCGCTCCCACGCCCTCCGGGCAGAAGCGCCATTTCCGGGCCCGCGCAGAGAGTATCGCTACGCCCCCGGCACCAGCTGTAAAACCCTTGGAAGCAGCCTGATCATGCGCGATACACAAGCCCGCTCTTGATTCTGCCCGTAGGGCGTGAGAGCGAGCTTGCTCGCGAACTGCCGGGGACCGGCAGCCAAACCAGCGACCTCGGTTGTGCCTGATGTACCGTACGTGACGGTTTCACTGTCGGTTCCCGACAGTTCGCGAGCAAGCTCGCTCCCACGCCCTCCGGGCAGAAGCGCCATTTCTGGGCTCGGCGCAGAGAGTATCGCTACGCCCCCGGCACCAGCCGTAAAACCCTTGGAAGCAGCCTGATCGTGCGCGATACACAAGCCCGCTCTTGATTCTGCCCGTAGGGCGTAGGAGCGAGCTTGCTCGCAAACTGCCGGGGACCGGCAGCCAAACCAGCGACCTCGGTTGTGCCTGATGTACCGTACGTGACGGTTTCACTGTCGGTTCCCGACAGTTCGCGAGCAAGCTCGCTCCCACGCCCTCCGGGCAGAAGCGCCATTTCCGGGCTCGGCGCAGAGAGTATCGCTACGCCCCCGGCACCAGCCGTAAAACCCTTGGAAGCAGCCTGATCATGCGCGATACACAAGCCCGCTCTTGATTCTGCCCGTAGGGCGTAGGAGCGAACTTGTTCGCGAACTGCCGGGGACCGGCAGCCAAACCAGCGACCTCGGTTGTGCCTGATGTACCGTACGTGACGGTTTCACTGTCGGTTCCCGACAGTTCGCGAACAAGTTCGCTCCCACGCCCTCCGGGCAGAAGCCCCATTTCCGGGCTCGGCACAGAGAGTATCGCTAAGCCCCCGGCACCAGCCGCAAAACGCCTGGAAGCAGCCTGATCATGCGCGATACACAAGTCCGCTCTTGATTCTGCCCGTAGGGCGTAGGAGCGAACTTGTTCGCGAACTGCCGGGGACCGGCAGCCAAACCAGCGACCTCGGTTGTGCCTGATGTACCGTAAGTAACGGTTTCACTATCGGTTCCCGACAGTTCGCGAACAAGTTCGCTCCCACGCCCTCCGGGCAGAAGCGCCATTTCCGGGCCCGCGCAGAGAGTATCGCTACGCCCCCGGCGCCAGCCGCAAAACGCCTGGAAGCAGCCTGATCATGCGCGATACACAAGCCCGCTCTTGATTCTGCCCGTAGGGCGTAGATACTCTGTTCGCTCCCACGCCCTCCGGGCAGAAGCGCCATTTCCGGGCCCGCGCAGAGAGTATCTCTACGCCCCCGGCACCAACCGTAAAACCCCTTCCGTATGCTCGGCAATGTCCTTCTCGCTGAAGCGCTGTGGCAGGTATTCGCCGTTCACGAATGCCTTGGCCTGATCGGAGTAGTGCTTGTCGAAGGGCACGCCGCTTTGTCCTACCGGGTTTATCCCCAGGCTGTGCGCCGGGTCGGCGAAGTCGATCAGGCGGCGGGTCGAGGGGCCGTAGCCGACTGGCCACGGGGCGGGGCGGATGCTCGATGACAGGTTGTTCGGTACTTCGTGCGTACCCGGCGCTGCGTAAGGGCCGACGTTGAAAATCATGTCCAGCGGCTTTTGCGAACCCAATGGGTGGCCTTGGGTCAGGGTATGCGCCTTGCCCCACACCCATTCGTCCGGGTTGGTGCCGTACAGCGACCGCAAATGCGAAACACTGGCGCGCCAGGCCACCTTGACGGTGTTGGCGCGGCTTTCTTCGTGGGGTGAATTGCGATTGTTCCACCACGGCGAATCGGCATCGGCGGCCAGGCGCGGCAGGGCGGCGTCCAGCACGCGGGTCGACAGCAGGGTTTCAAACATCGCGTCGCCCAATTCGTCGTGAAAGGTCTCTTCGGTCAGGTCGAACAGGAACTGATTGAACAGCGTGGCACCCACCGAATCGACGGGATAATCACCTTTCCAGCTGGCCAGTCGCTCCACGAGTGCCCGTTCGTCCGGGTCGCTGACAACGCTGCGCAGCACTGGAATCAATGGCCTGAGAATGCTCGGTGCATAGTCGGTCTGCGTGCTCAGTTGCAGCGCTTTGCTGGCGGCCAAATCCCATTTGATGCTGGAGTCACTGAGTTGCCGGTTCAGCGCTTGGCCGCGTTCGGCCGGGTTGTAGTAGCCGGGAATCGGCATGCCGGTCGGCGACTGCGGCTGGAAGTTGGCTGACACGATGTAGCCACGCGCCGGGTTTTCTTCGTGCGGGTTGGCGCTGAACGGGTAAAAGCCGAGCTTATCGGCCTGTGCCGTGCTGCCGTCCAGAATGAAGATGGGGTTGACGCCCTGCGGACGGATCGGCAGTTGCGCCGCAGCCCACCAGCCGATATCGCCCTTGGCGTTGGCCCAGACAATGTTGAGGCCCGGCGACTGAATCTTCTCGGCTGCGCTATGCATCTTGTCCAGTGTATCGGCGCGGTTGGCCTCGTAGAAACCGTCCAGCACCGGGTTGGCGGACGCCAGAAACGACCACCACATCGCGATAGGTGTCTGGCCGGCGTTCTTGCCCATCACGTTATTGACGATAGGGCCGTGCGGCGATTCCAGCAGCGTCAGTGTGACCGGGGCCTGGCCCTTGACGGCGATCTGCTGCTCGGTGCGTTTCATGTCCGTCCATTGCCCGTGGTACCAGACCTGATTCGGGTTATCCGGGTTGGTCTTCTCGGCAATCAGGTCCACGTCATCGTTCTGGAACATGGTCAGGCTCCAGCCGAAATCCATGTTGTGGCCCAGCAACGCGAACGGGTTGAGTGCAGGAAAGTGCCCGTACAGCTCGAAGCCCGGCGCAGACAGCTGCGCTTCGTACCATATCGAAGGTACCGAGAAGCGAATGTGCGGGTCACCCGCCAGGATCGGCTTGCCGCTTTGCGTGCGGCTGCCGGAAATCACCCAGGCGTTGCTGCCTTCGAATTGCGGCAGGCCAGCGTCTTCAAGCGCCTTGTGACTCAACTGCGCCAGCTGATTCAGGCCCTTCCAGTCGGCGTCGGCCAGTGCCGGTTTCGAGTCGAGCATGCCGTCCGGGTGCCAGTCCAGGTCGAAGACTTTCAAGTACTCCGGCCCAAGCTGATCGCGCACGTAGGTCAGCAGCGGCTCGGTTCTGAACGCCGCGGCAAAACTGTAAGCCAGATAGCCGGCGATGCTGACCGTGTCCTCTGTGGTGAAGCGTCGTCTGGGGATGCCCAGTGCGTCGAACTCCATCGGCCTTGCATGGGTGTCCTGATACTGGTTGATGCCGTCAATGTAGGCTTCCAGCGCTTTCCAGGTCGGGGTGTTCTTGTCCTGACGTGCGACATACGCGTCCGCGTGTTCACGAATGCGCAGGGTGCGAAACAGTTTGTCGGTCTCGACCAGATTCGGCCCCAGTACCTCTGCCAGCTCGCCACGTGCCAGGCGGCGCAGCATTTCCATCTGGAACAGCCGGTCCTGAGCATGGGCATAGCCCAGCGCACGGTAAAGGTCGGCTTCGTTCTCGGCGCGGATGTGCGGCACGCCACGCTCGTCGTAGCTCAGGGTGACGGGGGCCTGAAGACGGCTCATGGCGATCTCGCCGTCGCGTACTGGCAACTTGCTATTTACGTACCAGCCCGCGACACCTGCAAGCAGGGCGATGATGATGGCTAGAATGAAGAGGCTGCGTTTCATCCGGTTTCTCTGTAAATGGCGTAGGCAGGAATGGAGACTATCGTTGTGACGCAGTTGACTCGATGAAACCCGACACAAGAGCCATTTGAAGCGGCTTCAGGGCGAATTCGGGCGGGTGAGCTCGCAAGCATCGCCCAGTGTGCAGACAGTAATGTGCACGTTCAATGACAGATGTCTGCGATTACAGCGGCTTAGCTTGCCATGCCGTGGCAGACAGAAGAATATCGTTACACAACTTTACGAGCCATTTGTTGAAATCTGGAAACCACATGTCCGCCACGTTCGACCCCGATAACCTGCGTGCCAGCCTGCTGCCGCTGAGCGTTATTGATCCGCTTTCCATGGAGGGGCTGGCCTATCAGCGCTTCTACGGTCTTGCCGGACTGTGTGGCGACAACGTCATACGCAGCTGGCTGGGGCGCCTCGATGTGGCGGGCTACGAGGTGGTCGGGCAGGTCTGGCTGCCTGACAGCCCGGTCGCCACGCTGTTTCTGTTTCACGGCTTCTATGACCACATGGGGTTGTACCGGCATGTGATCGAGTGGGCTCTGGAGCAGGGTTTTGCCGTGATCGCCTGCGACCTGCCGGGGCATGGTCTGTCGAGCGGCAGTCGTGCCTGTATCAATGACTTCGCCGAGTACCAGTTGGTGTTGCAACGCCTGCTGCTCGAAGCCGAAGGCCTTGGGCTGCCACATCCCTGGCACCTGTGCGGCCAAAGCATGGGCGGTGCCATCGTGACGGATCACCTGCTTCATCAGGGGGCAGACTCGCCCGCGCAGGGGGAGGTGATCCTGCTGGCGCCGCTGGTCCGGCCGCGTGCCTGGGGCTGGTCGCGTCTGAGTTATCACCTGCTCAAACCGTTCGTGAACGGCATTGCCCGCCGTTTCACCGAAAACTCCAACGCACCCGCGTTCCTGCCTTTTCTGATGGCCGATCCGTTACAGCCGCTGCGGCTGCCTACTGCCTGGGTCGGCGCGCTGGCGCAATGGATCGCGCGTGTTGAAAGCGCGCCGCGCAGCCTGCGCAGCCCGCTGATCATCCAGGGCGAGGCGGACATGACGGTCGACTGGTCGCACAATCTGGCGATTCTGAAAGACAAGTTCAGCCAGCCGCAGATTCTGATGCTCGGGCATGCCCGGCATCATCTGGCCAACGAAACGCCAGAGCTGCGGGCTCGGTACTTTGATTTTCTGAAAGGGCGCTTGCGCTAGGCGCTCTGGTGACGATCAGGGATTAAGGCTCGACGCACTCTGTCCGACGGCCAGCCCGGCACGAATCGCGGCCAGAGCGGCCTGGTAATAGGCTTTGCCTTCCGTCGACTCGGCGAAGGTCGAGAATTCTTCGAGCTCAGGGTCCGACAAGTCGCGATAGACGTACAGCAGCGTGTTGTTCAGATCAGCACTCATCTGCGCCATCAGGCGCTCGCGCTGGCCTTCGAGCATGCCCTGCGCCTGGCCTCCACCGAGCAGGCCGGGAATCATCTGGCTCAGGCTGTCTGCGGCAACGCCTGCGATGGCAAGGCTGACTTCCGCGCCGGCCTCTCTGGCCGGCAGCGCCTGGGCCAGATGGCCGATCAACAACTGACGCGTCGCGTCCGCTTCGATATGCGGCAGCCCATGGGCATGTTTGGCCAGCTGATCGGCGCGGGTGGCGGTCAGCTCGGCATTGACGATCTTGCGGCCCAGCGGTGACTGGAAAAACTGCAGCGACGGGGCAGGGTCCTTGAGGCTTTCACGCAGGCGCTTCGAGGCGCGCTGGTCCATGGCCTGGGGGGCGAAACGCTGATTGCTGTTGTTGACCAGCGCTTGATAAACCGCGGGCGGCAGGTTGTTGCTGTAACGCTGTTGGGCAGCCTTGAGGGCATCGTTGAAATGCGCGCGCTGTTCCGGCCAGCCTGCAGACTTGTACAACTGATCGTAGCTGTCTGCCCAGGCAGGTGAGGTGCAGAACATCAACAGCAAAACAAACAAACGACGCATTGGGGACTCCTGTCGGCAGGCCGCTATTCTCCCGGTGTTGGCGTGGATTTGTCGAGTTATGAGTGGCTTCGGTGAATGAAATCTCATGCGTGTGATGCCGCCTGTATAAGCCTCTGTCCGATTTCAGGGCTTATGGATACTATGCACGCCATGCGCATACCCTCTGACCACCCACTGCTGTTACGAATCGTCGACGATCTGGCCGCCAACGGCTGGTCGCAGCAGAATATTTTCCTGCCCGAAGCTCTGACTCTGGAACTTGAGCAAGAGTGCCGCAAACGTGCGGCCGAAGGCGAGCTCGAGCCTGCCGCGATTGGCAAGGGAACCGCGCTGGAAATACGCGAGGGGATTCGTGGCGACCGCATTCAGTGGCTCGAGCCGGGGCAGGTGCAGTGCTGCGACCGCTATCTCGAGCTGATGGACAGTTTGCGTCAGGCGCTCAATCGCGGCCTTTTCCTTGGGCTGGAAGATTACGAAAGCCATTTCGCGCTGTATCCGCCGGGTGCCCGCTACCTCAGGCATGTGGACCGATTCCGCGATGACGACAGGCGCATGGTGTCGGCGGTGCTCTACCTCAATAACGCCTGGCTGCCCGAGCACGGCGGTCAGTTGCGCATGTACCTCAAGGACGAGGTGGCTTACGACGTTCAGCCTACGGGCGGCTGCCTGGTGGTCTTTCTGTCCGGCGAAATTCCCCATGAAGTCATGCCCGCCAGTCGTGATCGCCTGTCACTGACGGGGTGGTTCAGACGCCGGGGCAACGAGCTGTTCCAGTAACCTGCGGGCTGCGTTCATGAAAACAGTTTCATCAACGTAATGAGCCATTGAGCCGGACTGCGGTCTATCGTGAGCACTCCTGAACCGACGGATTCGTCGTGTGAGGGTCGACTTACGCCAACTGCAGCCGGAGCAATCATGAAATCCTTATTTTCTGGAACGATGGTCGCCGGCCTGTTGCTCAGCGCATCCATGCTGGCCAGCGCCGCCGATATACCACGCACCGCAGCCCCTGAAGGCGCCGAGGTGTACATCATCTCGCCCAAGGACGGTGAAACGGTCACCTCGCCGTTCAAGGTGCAATTCGGCCTCAAGGGTATGGGCGTCGCGCCTGCGGGTGTCGATGTTCCTGAGACCGGCCACCATCACCTGCTGATCGACGTGAAGGATCAGCCGTCGATGAATGCACCACTGCCGGTCAGCGACAACATCCGTCACTTCGGCAAGGGCCAGACCGAAACCGAAATCAACCTGCCGCCGGGCCAGCACACCCTGCAATTGCTGATGGGCGACAAAGGCCACATGCCGCTGAACCCTTCGGTCGAGTCGAAGAAGATCACCATCAATGTGAAGTAGGTATTTGATTTCACGTGCCGGGGTTTGACGCGGAGCGTCACGAACGGCATTCCCACGCTGGAGCGCTCATCGTTATACACAAGTCCGCTTTTGATTCTGGCCGAAGGCCGTGGGAGCGACCGGGGCGGCGATCCGCATTGCTCGCGAAGGGGCCCATGTAGTCGAAGAAGATGCATCGTTTGACGCACCGTCTTCGCGAACAAGTTCGCTCCTACAAAAGCCTGAGAGCCACGTTTTACGAGCTCTTCAGGACTTGTGTGTGACGATGAGCTGCGCTCTGATCAGAACAACACGCGGCTGCGGATGGTGCCTTTGATCTGTTGCAGCTTGGCCTGGGCGAGGTCGGAGTATTCGGCGTCGACGTCGATGACCACGTAGCCGACTTTCTCGTTGGTCTGCAGGAACTGACCGGAGATGTTGATACCGTTCTCGGCGAAGACCTTGTTGATCTCGCTGAGCACGCCCGGGATGTTTTCGTGGATGTGCAACAGGCGGTGCTTGCCAGGGTGCGCAGGCAGCGCCACTTCCGGGAAGTTGACCGAGGACACCGACGTACCGTTGTCGCTGTACTTGACCAGTTTTTCCGCCACTTCCAGACCGATGTTGGCCTGCGCTTCGGCAGTCGAGCCACCGATGTGCGGCGTCAGGATGACGTTGTCCAGACCGCGCAGCGGGCTTTCGAAGATGTCGTCGTTCGAACGCGGCTCGACCGGGAACACGTCGATGGCTGCGCCGATCAGGTGCTTGTCCTTGATGGCGTCAGCCAGTGCGTCCAGCTCGACCACCGTGCCACGCGCGGCGTTGATCAGGATGCTGCCCTTCTTCATCGCGCGGATTTCTTTTTCGCCGATCATCCACTGGGTTTCCGAGGTTTCCGGAACGTGCAGCGTGACGATATCGGACATGCCCAGCAGCTCGTTCAGGCTCGACACCTGAGTGGCGTTGCCCAGCGGCAGCTTGGTCAGCGTGTCGTAGAAGTACACCTGCATGCCCAGACCTTCAGCCAGCACCGACAGCTGCGTACCAATCGAACCGTAACCGATGATGCCCAGCTTCTTGCCACGGATCTCGAAGGAGTTGGCCGCGCTCTTGATCCAGCCGCCACGGTGGCAGGAAGCGTTCTTCTCGGGGATACCGCGCAGCAGCAGGATGGCTTCGGCCAGCACCAGTTCGGCGACCGAACGGGTATTGGAGTAGGGCGCATTGAACACTGCGATACCGCGCTCGCGCGCCGCGTTCAGGTCAACCTGGTTGGTGCCGATGCAGAAGCAGCCGACCGCAACCAGTTTCTTGGCGCAATCGAACAGCTCTTCGGTCAGCTGAGTACGGGAGCGGATACCGATGAAATGGGCGTCGGCGATCTTTTCTTTCAGTTCGGCTTCCGGCAGAGACTTGGTGTGGTACTCGATGCTGGTGTAACCGGCTGCCTTGAGGACGTCGACAGCGGATTGGTGGACGCCTTCGAGAAGAAGGAACTTGATCTTGCTCTTGTCGAGGGAAGTCTTGCTCATCTGCGTAAACCTGTGTCCCGAAGAAAATTGGCAGGGGGTGGCCGGATCGGCTCTGGGCACGACTCGCGGGGGGCGTATGCTAGCATATGAGCCCCGCGAAACCTCATCCCGAACGTGAACCGTTCTCAGGATGCCCATGAATCGTTCGAGAGTTGATTCAATGACCGATCGCGTTTTGATTGATGAGCTGCAGACCCTGGTCGACCCTGGCAAGGTGCTCACTGATGCCGGTTCTCTGGAGACTTACGGCAAGGACTGGACCAAGCAGTTCACCCCTGCGCCACTGGCCATCGTATTCCCCAAGACCACCGAACAGGTGCAGGCCATCGTACGCTGGGCCAATGAGCGGCTCGTGGCGCTGGTGCCCTCGGGTGGACGAACCGGGCTTTCGGCGGCTGCGGTGGCCGCCAACGGTGAAGTGGTCGTCTCGTTCGATTACATGAACCAGGTGCTGGATCTGAACCTCACCGACCGCACGGCGGTCTGTCAGCCTGGCGTGATCACCCGGCAATTGCAGGCGCTGGCTGAAGAAAACGGTCTTTATTACCCGGTCGACTTTGCTTCTTCGGGCTCCAGCCAGATCGGCGGCAATATCGGCACCAATGCAGGCGGCATCAAGGTCATTCGCTACGGCATGACGCGCAATTGGGTCGCCGGCCTCAAAGTGGTCACCGGCAAGGGCGACCTGCTGGAGCTGAACAAGGACCTGATCAAGAACGCCACCGGCTACGATTTGCGCCAGTTGTTCATCGGTGCCGAAGGTACGCTGGGCTTTGTCGTCGAAGCGACCATGCGCCTCGACCGTGCGCCGAAGAACCTCACCGCGATGGTGCTGGGCACCTCGGACTTCAACTCGATCATGCCGGTGCTGCATGCCTTTCACGGCAAGCTCGACCTGACCGCCTTCGAATTCTTCTCGGACAAATCCTTCGCCCGCGTCATGGCGCGCGGTGATGTGCCGTCGCCTTTCGACACGCCGTGCCCGTTCTACGTGTTACTGGAGTTCGAAGCGACCACCGAAGACCTCGCCGATCAGGCCCTGGCGACTTTCGAGCACTGCGTCGAGCAGGGTTGGGTGCTGGACGGCGTGATGAGCCAGAGCGAACAGCAATTACGCAACCTGTGGAAGCTGCGCGAGTACATCTCCGAAACCATCTCGCATTTCACGCCGTACAAAAACGATATCTCGGTCACTGTCTCGAAAGTGCCGGAGTTTCTGGCTGAAATCGATGCCATCGTTGCCGAACACTATCCGGACTTCGAAGTGCTCTGGTACGGCCACATTGGCGACGGCAACCTGCACCTGAACATCCTCAAGCCCGAGAGCCTCGACAAGGACGAGTTCTTCGTCAAATGTGCCCGGGTCAACAAGTGGGTGTTCGAGACCGTCGAAAAGTACAACGGCTCGATTTCGGCCGAGCACGGCGTCGGGATGACCAAGCGTGACTATTTGACGTACAGTCGCTCGCCGGTCGAAATCGAATACATGAAGGCATTGAAAGCGGTGTTCGATCCCAACGGGATCATGAATCCCGGCAAAATCTTCGCCGTTTGATCCGTCGCAACCATTTGATCCGTCGCAACAATAAGCAGGCTACCTCTTACAGCCTCAGGAGACGTCATGAGCTACCAGCACAAATATGTCGATGGCACCAACATTCACTTCCCGCTGGGTAAAGTGGTCTGCATCGGGCGTAACTACGCCGAACACGCCAAGGAACTGGGCAACGCGGTGCCTACCGAGCCGCTGCTGTTCATGAAACCCGGCAGCGCGGTGGTTGCGCTGGAGGGTGGCTTCACCATCCCGGCAGACCGCGGTTCGGTGCATTACGAAGCCGAGATCGTGGTGTTGATCGGCAAGCCCCTGAGCAAGAGCCCGTCGCGTGAAGAGGTGCTCGACGCGATCAGCGGCTTTGCACCTGGTCTGGACCTGACGCTGCGTGACGTCCAGTCTCGTCTGCGTGAGAAAGGCCTGCCGTGGGAGCTGGCCAAGTGTTTCGACGGCGCTGCGGTGATCCCGCCGTTCGTGCCCGCCGAGACCTTCCCGGATCTGGAGGACATCGGTATCCGCCTGACCCTCAATGGCAAGGTGGTTCAGGACGGCAACAGCAACATGATGCTCAACCCGATCGTGCCGATGATCCAGCACATGGCAGCCAACTTCTCGCTGCAGGCCGGCGACCTGATCATGACCGGCACGCCTGCCGGTGTCGGGCCGTTTGAAGCCGGCGACCAGATCGCGCTGGAACTGGTCGGGCAGACGCCTTTCGAGAGCGTCGTCAGGTAAGCCGACAGTCTTTCAGGCAGCGCCCAAAGCCACACGGGATCACTCTCGGGTGGCTTTTGTTTGTGGGGTGACTGATAGTCCAGTCGGTTTTGCGTTTTTTTCACACCTGTTCTGGATAATCCGGCCGTCCCTGCAAGGGCACCACGTCGTCATGAAGTCTCATTTGCTCAGGAACACATGAATGGCCAGTACTGCCGCAACGCCGCCTCGTACCAAAAAACGCTTCGCTTATCTGCGCAACATGCGTTGGTATTCGTGGTTGTTAGTGGTTGCTTTGCTGGGCTATGGGCTGGCGTTCATCATGCATTGGGATGACCGCGCGCTGCTCTGGTTTCAGGAGCGGTTCGAGAGCAAGGCAGGCCGTCACGCCAGCATCTGGCTGCCGGACTACCACGTGGATATCGACGCCAAGGTGCTGCCCGGCATGGAAAAGGACGAGGCGTCGGACCTGTCCTATAACCCGGTGACCAAAACGCTGTTTGCGGTCATGGGCAAAAATGCGTTTCTGGTGGAGCTGACGCTCACGGGCGATGTACTGCGCAAGATCCCGTTGGTGGGCTGGAGCAATCCGGAAGGCGTTGCCGTCATGAACGATGGCCTGATTGCGATCACTGACGAGCGCCAGCACAAGCTGACCATCGTTAAAGTGAATGCCGACACCACCACCCTGAACATCGCGGATTTCCCCCAGTATGAACTCGGCAAGTCCGCCAACCAGAACAAGGGCTACGAAGGCATCGCCTGGGACCCACAGCGTCAGCAGCTGATACTGGGCGAGGAGCGACCTCCCGCGCTGTATACGTGGAAAAGTGATGGCAGTGACGTGCTGACAGGCGACAAGCAGCCGCTATCAAGTCGCTCGCTGGACATGCGCAATCTGTCCTCGCTGAGCATCGACCCGCGCACGGGCCACATGCTCGCGCTGTCTGCCGATTCGCACATGTTGCTGGAAGTCGACGAGCAAGGCGAGCAGGTGAGCTTCATGACATTGTTGGGCGGCATGAACGGTTTGAAGGATACAATTCCGCGCGCAGAAGGCGTGGCCCTCGATGAGGCCGGTACGCTGTACATGGTCAGCGAACCGAACCTGTTCTATTCGTTTCACAGGGCGCTTCACAAGCACTGAGCCAGGACGGCCGCTACACAGGTCGCCGATACACATTCGGCAAACATATAGCACCATGCCATTAAGCTTGCTTTCAGGATGGCATGGTATCAATCCCGTCCGCTCAATCTGTCCGAGTCACCCTTCATGCGTCGCTCTACTCGCTCTTTAGTTCTGCTTCTGGCCCTTGTACCCCTGATCGTCGTGTTCGTGATCGCCAATCAGCGATACCGCTATGTTGAAAGCGCCCTGTTCGACTGGCAGGTGTTCTGGCAGTCCGACTCGCTTCAGTCCATTGGTCTGGATCAGTACCGCGTCGTCACAGAAGCACAGGTGATCGACGGGCTGCAGGATGATGTCTCGGGCCTGAGCTACGACCCGGACCGCAAGAGCCTGTTTACGGTGACCAATCAGAACCCCGAACTGGTCGAGCTGAGCCTGGACGGTCGTGTGCTGCGGCGCATTCCGCTGGTGGGTTTCGGTGATGCAGAGGCCGTCGAATACATCAGCCCGGGCACTTACGTGATCAGCGATGAGCGTCGGCTCCGGCTGATTCAGATTCACGTCGATGACAACACCAAAAGTCTGGACGCCGCCCAGGCAGAACAATTGACGCTGGGCATCACCGCCAGCGGCAACAAGGGCTATGAAGGGCTGGCCTATGATTCGGTGGGCAAGCGCCTGTTTGTCGCCCGGGAGCGTGATCCGGTGCAGATCATCGAGGTGCGCGGCTTTCCCAAGACCAACACCGAGGCTCCCGGCAATCTGCAGGTCATCTCCAACAGCAAGCGCGATGGCCGACTGTCGGTTCGTGACCTCTCCAGCCTGCAATTCGATGAGACCAGCGGCCATTTGCTGGCGTTGTCCGATGAGTCGAAGCGCATTCTCGAACTCGACACCAGTGGTCATCCGATTGGCAGCGGCTCGCTGGCAAAAGGGGCGATGGGGCTGAGCAAGGACGTGCCGCAGGCTGAAGGGATGGCCATGGATGCTGAAGGGGCGTTGTATCTGGTGAGCGAGCCGAACCTGTTTTACGTGTTCCGCAAGCCTTGAGCCTGTGAGGGTCATGCCCACCTTGCGTGGGCACAACCGGTTTTATCAGCGCGTCAGGGTTTTCACGCCGTCGTTGGTGCCCAGCAGCAACAGGTCGGCCGGCCGGGCGGCGAACAGGCCGTTGGTAACCACGCCGACGATAGCGTTGATCTGCGCTTCCAGCTCCACCGGGTTGGTAATGCTCATGTTGTGCACATCAATGATGATGTTGCCGTTGTCGGTCAGAACACCTTCGCGATAAACCGGGTCGCCGCCCAGTTTCACCAGTTGTCGCGCAACGTGGCTGCGGGCCATCGGAATGACTTCGACCGGCAGCGGGAACGCGCCCAGCACTGGTACCAGCTTGCTGCCGTCGGCGATGCAGATGAAGGTCTTGGCCACGGCCGCGACGATTTTCTCGCGAGTCAGTGCCGCGCCGCCGCCCTTGATCAGGTTCAGGTGCTCGTCGCTTTCGTCGGCTCCGTCGACATAGAACTCAAGATCGCTGACCGTGTTCAGCTCATAGACCGGAATGCCATGCGCCTTCAGGCGCACCGCAGTGGCTTGCGAGCTGGCGACAGCGCCGTCAAACGCGGTCTTGTGCTTGGCCAGCGCGTCGATGAAGCAGTTGGCCGTGGAGCCGGTGCCGACGCCCACAATGCTTTTGTCATCGAGCTTCGGAAGGATGAAGTCGACAGCTGCCTGAGCGACTGCCTGTTTGAGTTGATCCTGGGTCATGCGGGCTCCACGGTGCCTGATGTAGGTAGAAGAGGGGGATGCAAAAAGGCCCGCATTATAGCGGCGACTGCGCCGCAAAGCCCTGTCATTCGTATGGTCGTCTTTCGGTGCGCAGAGTAGACTTCCCGACCTTGCCCGCTTCGTCAGTGATGCCACCCCGATGCTTGAACAGTACGTCAAGAAAATCCTCACCTCGCGCGTCTACGACGTTGCCATCGAAACGCCGCTGCAAGGCGCTCGCCAGCTGTCCGAACGGCTGGGCAATCAGGTGCTGCTCAAGCGCGAAGATCTGCAGCCGGTGTTTTCGTTCAAGATTCGTGGCGCGTACAACAAGCTCGCGCAATTGCCCGCAGAGCAGACCGCACGCGGCGTAGTGACGGCATCGGCGGGCAATCATGCTCAGGGCCTGGCGCTGGCGGCGCGTGAGTTGGGGATCAAGGCGACCATCGTCATGCCGCGCACCACGCCGGAGATCAAGGTCGAGGGCGTGCGCTCGCGGGGTGCCACCGTGGTGCTGCACGGCGATTCCTTCCCGGAAGCGCTGGCCTACTCGCTGAAGCTGGTCGACGAACAGGGCTTCGTTTATATCCATCCATATGACGACCCTGACACCATCGCCGGGCAAGGCACGGTGGCGATGGAGATTCTTCGTCAGCAACCGGGCCAACTGGACGCGATCTTTGTTCCGGTCGGGGGTGGCGGCCTGATTGCCGGTATCGCGGCGTATGTGAAATACCTGCGCCCGGAAATCAAGATCATTGGCGTGGAGCCGGACGATTCCAACTGCCTGCAGGCGGCGATGGCCGCAGGTGAGCGCGTGGTGCTGAGCCAGGTCGGGCTGTTTGCCGATGGCGTGGCGGTCGCGCAGATCGGCCATCACACCTTTGAGGTGTGCCGGCATTATGTCGATGAAGTGATCACCGTCAGCACCGACGAAATCTGCGCGGCGATCAAGGACATCTACGACGATACTCGCTCGATCACCGAGCCGTCCGGTGCGCTGGGCGTGGCCGGGATCAAGAAGTATGTCGAGCAACGCGGCGTCAGCGGCCAGACGCTGGTGGCGATCGATTCAGGGGCCAACGTCAACTTCGACCGTTTGCGCCACGTGGCCGAACGTGCAGAGCTGGGCGAAGGTCGCGAGGCGATCATTGCCGTGACCATCCCCGAGCAACCGGGCAGCTTCAAGGCATTCTGCGAGGCTATCGGCAAGCGGCAGATCACCGAATTCAACTACCGCTACCACACCGACCGCGAGGCGCACATCTTCGTCGGCGTGCAGACCCATCCCGAGAACGACCCGCGCAGCGCCCTGATCGCCAGCCTGACCGAACAGGGCTTCCCGGTGCTGGACCTGACCGACAACGAACTGGCCAAACTGCACATCCGCCACATGGTTGGCGGGCATGCCGAGCGGGTCAATGATGAAGTGGTGCTGCGCTTCGAGTTCCCGGAACGACCGGGCGCGCTGTTCAACTTCCTCAACCGCCTGGGCGGTCGCTGGACCATCTCGATGTTCCACTACCGCAACCACGGCGCAGCCGATGGCAGGGTGGTTGCCGGGCTGGTCGTGCCGGAGGATGAGCGGCATCTGGTCGGCGCTGCGCTGGATGAGATTGGTTACCGGTATTGGGACGAAAGCGAGAACCCGGCGTACAGGCTGTTTCTGGGCTAAGGCCGTGGATATTTCTCGTTCCTCACGCTCCGCGTCACAAGAGGACGCAGAGCGTCCAGACCGGCGTACCCACCGGAGCATGGGCACGATAGCGCTTAGGGCGCGAACCTGGTGTTCACACTGCTAAACTCACCCAAGCCCGATTCCAGAGGAACACCGCGTCATGGAACCCATCACCACCCTCAATACCTTGCACATCGTCGCCACCGCGTTGTTGTTGATCAGCGCGCTGGTGTTGGCCAGCGGGGTGGTCAAGGTGCGTCTTGAAGGCGACACGACCGTGCAGAATCGCCTGCTCAAGCGGCCGTTGCTGTTTTTCTGGGTGTTGATGGCCGTGTGTCTGGCGACGCTGCCGTTCAGTGGCTGGTGGCTGGTGCATTTGAAAGGCCTGTCACTGGGCCAGACCTGGGTGCTGGGCAGCAGCGTGCTTTACACCCTGGGGCTGTGCAGTTGGGTCTGGCTGGTGGCCAGGCTCAATCGGTTGCGTCTTGGTGCCAAAGGTGGCAAGCGCGGCTTTACCCTGGCGCTGACGGTGATCAGCGTCGTGTGTTTCGTGGCGATGGCCGGTCTGACGGGCTTCAAACCGGCCTGAGTATTGCCAGCACTCAGTGACGCAGGGTAATCACCGGCCAGCCGCGGCGCTCGGCTTCGGCACGTAATTTATCGTCCGGATCGACCGCAACCGGATTGGCCACCTGCTCCAGCAGAGGCAGGTCGTTCATCGAGTCACTGTAGAAATAGCTGTCTTCGAGGCTGAACGCGTTGTCTTCCAGCCACTGATTGAGGCGTGTCACCTTGCCTTCACGGAAGCAGGGCACACCTGTGGTGCGGCCGGTATAGCGGCCGTCAGCCATCTCGCATTCGGTCGCCAGCAGGGTATCGATCCCCAGTTGCGCCACGATAGGTGCCGTCACAAAGCGGTTGGTGGCGGTGATCACCACCAGCTTGTCGCCGGCCTCGCGGTGTTTGGCGATCAATTCCAGCGCCTTGGGCAGCATCATCGGTTCGATGCAGTCACGCATGAACTCGCGATGCCACTGCTCGAGCTGCGCCATGTCAGTGTTGCCCAGAATCTCCAGAGTAAAATTCAGGTAATCGGTCATGTTCAGCGTGCCGGCCAGGTAATCCTGATAGAACTCGTCGTTGCGGGTTTTGTAGGTCGCGGCATCAAGGATCCCGCGCCGGCACAGGTAATCGCCCCAGGCGTGATCGCTGTCGCCGCCCAGAAGGGTGTTGTCGAGGTCGAATAAAGCCAGGCGCATAGGGTTACTCGCTGAAATAGTTGAAAAAAGAGCCCCAGAATACGAGGTTTTCACAAGTCTTCACATAAGGTGATAAGCCTCGTTGCTGGTTTGATCGCCTTTGTGGAACAATGCGGCGACATGCGTTTGCGAGGTTGTTGCCGTGATCGACCCCGATGGTTTCCGTCCTAATGTCGGGATTATTCTGACAAACGATGCTGGTCAGGTCCTATGGGCTCGGCGTATTAACCAGGATGCCTGGCAGTTTCCTCAAGGGGGTATCAACCCGCAGGAGACGCCGGAAGACGCGCTTTATCGCGAATTGAATGAAGAAGTCGGTCTGGAACGACATGATGTGCAAATACTTGCCTGCACTCGGGGCTGGTTGCGCTATCGTCTGCCGCAAAGACTGGTCCGTACTCACAGCCAGCCGCTGTGTATCGGTCAGAAGCAAAAATGGTTTCTCCTGCGCCTGATCTCCAACGAGCAGCGGGTGCGGATGGATTTGACCGGTAAACCGGAGTTCGATGGCTGGCGCTGGGTCAGCTATTGGTATCCGTTAGGCCAGGTGGTGACATTCAAGCGCGAGGTGTATCGACGCGCACTCAAAGAGCTTGCCCCGCGCCTCTTATCGCGCGACTGACACGGAGTTCGACCCCGAGCCATGCTCAATACGCTGCGCAAGATCGTCCAGGAAGTTAACTCCGCCAAGGATCTCAAGGCGGCGTTGGGCATTATTGTGTTGCGCGTCAAGGAGGCCATGGGCAGCCAGGTCTGCTCGGTCTACCTGCTCGATGCCGAGGTCAACCGCTTTGTCCTGATGGCCTCCGAAGGCCTCAACAAACGCTCCATCGGCAAAGTCAGCATGGCGCCGAATGAAGGCCTGGTCGGTCTGGTCGGTACGCGCGAAGAACCACTGAATCTCGAAAACGCCGCAGATCACCCTCGTTATCGCTATTTCGCCGAAACCGGTGAAGAACGCTACGCCTCGTTCCTGGGCGCGCCGATCATCCACCACCGGCGCGTGGTCGGCGTATTGGTCATCCAGCAAAAGGAGCGCCGTCAGTTCGACGAGGGCGAAGAAGCCTTCCTGGTCACCATGAGCGCGCAACTGGCGGGCGTTATCGCGCATGCCGAAGCGACCGGCTCGATCCGCGGTCTGGGTCGTCAGGGCAAGGGCATTCAGGAAGCCAAGTTCGTCGGTGTCGCCGGTTCGCCGGGTGCTGCGGTCGGTGTCGCCGTGGTCATGCTGCCGCCTGCCGATCTGGAAGTGGTCCCCGACAAGACCGTCACTGACATCGCCGCCGAACTGGCGTTGTTCCAGAACGCGCTGGAAGGCGTACGCGGTGACATGCGCACCCTGTCAGCCAAGCTGGCCACCCAGTTGCGTCCCGAAGAGCGGGCGCTGTTCGATGTCTACCTGATGATGCTCGACGACGCCTCGCTGGGCAGCGAAGTGACCGACGTCATCAAGACCGGCCAATGGGCGCAGGGCGCCTTGCGCTCGGTGGTCAGTGAGCACGTCAAACGTTTCGAACTGATGGACGATGCCTACCTGCGCGAGCGGGCGTCGGACGTCAAGGACCTGGGCCGCCGTCTGCTGGCCTATCTCCAGGAAGCGCGGCAACAGGCGCTGGTCTATCCCGATAACACGATTCTGGTGAGTGAAGAGCTGACCCCGGCCATGCTCGGCGAGGTGCCGGAAGGCAAACTGGTCGGCCTTGTATCGGTTCAGGGTTCCGGCAACTCCCACGTTGCAATTCTGGCGCGGGCCATGGGCATTCCCACGGTCATGGGCCTGGTGGACTTCCCATACTCCAAGGTCGATGGCATCAATCTGGTGGTCGACGGCTATCATGGCGAAGTCTTTACCAACCCCAGCGAAATCATGCGCAAGCAGTTCGGCAAGGTGGTGGAGGAGGAGCGTCAGCTCTCTCAGGGCCTGGATGCCCTGCGCGAATTGCCTT
Source organism: Pseudomonas sp. PvP100 (assembly GCF_017833055.1). Taxonomy (NCBI): domain Bacteria; kingdom Pseudomonadati; phylum Pseudomonadota; class Gammaproteobacteria; order Pseudomonadales; family Pseudomonadaceae; genus Pseudomonas; species Pseudomonas sp. PvP100. Next base: position 4,239,600 of record NZ_JAFIBO010000001.1, on the reverse strand, counting down.
GCGTCACCCTCGACGGGCATCGCATGCCGCTGTGGGTCAACACCGGCCTGCTGGCCGACGTGGCGCGGGCGCAACAGCGTGGCGCCGAAGGGGTGGGCCTGTACCGCACCGAAGTGCCGTTCATGATCAACCAGCGCTTCCCGAGTGAAAAGGAACAGCTGGCGATCTACCGTGAGCAACTGGCCGCCTTCCACCCACTGCCGGTGACCATGCGCAGCCTGGACATCGGTGGCGACAAGTCGCTGTCCTACTTCCCGATCAAGGAAGACAACCCGTTCCTCGGCTGGCGCGGTATTCGCGTCACCCTCGACCACCCGGAAATCTTCCTGGTCCAGACCCGCGCCATGCTCAAGGCCAGCGAGGGCCTGAATAACCTGCGCATTCTGTTGCCGATGATCTCCAGCACCCACGAAGTGGAAGAGGCGCTGCACCTGATCCACCGCGCCTGGGGCGAGGTGCGCGACGAAGGCACTGACGTACCGATGCCGCCGGTGGGCGTCATGATCGAAGTGCCGGCGGCGGTCTACCAGACCCGCGACCTGGCGCGTCAGGTGGACTTCCTCTCGGTCGGCTCCAACGACCTGACCCAGTACCTGCTCGCGGTTGACCGCAACAACCCGCGTGTGGCCGATCTCTATGATTACCTGCACCCGGCAGTGCTTCAGGCGCTGCAAAGCGTTGTGCGTGACGCGCATGCCGAAGGCAAGCCGGTGAGCATCTGCGGCGAAATGGCGGGTGACCCGGCAGCAGCGGTGTTGTTGATGGCGATGGGCTTCGACAGCCTGTCGATGAACGCCACCAACCTGCCGAAAGTGAAATGGATGCTGCGCCAGATCAACCTCAGCAAGGCCAAGGAACTGCTTGCGCAACTGATGACCAACGACAACCCGCAAGTCATCAGCAGCTCCCTGCAACTGGCACTGAAAAACCTCGGCCTGTCGCGGATGATCAACCCGAGCTCGGTCAAAGGGCACTAAGCGCTACTAATGCTTTCGTGAGCAAGCTCACTCCCACAGTGGTACACATTGTCCTCGTAAGCGAACTTGTTCGCGAAGAGGCCGGTACAGACTCCGGGAAATGGGCCGTTTGGACTATTGCCTTCGTGAGCAAGCTCACTCCCACAGGGAGTACACATGCCCCCGTAGGAGCGAACTTGTTCGCGAAGAGGCCGGTACAGGCTTCGGGAAATGGGCCGTTTGGGCTATTGCCTTCGTGAGCAAGCTCACTCCCACAGGGAGCACACATGCCCCCGTAGGAGCGAACTTGTTCGCGAAGAGGCCGGTACAGGCTTCGGGAAATGGGCCGTTTGGGCTATTGCCTTCGTGAGCAAGCTTACACACACGCCTGTTTCAAGACCGGACGCAGAGCGTCCAGAACGGCCTACCACGCGGAGCGTGGGAACGATAACCATACCCAGGCCTTACGGCTGGACACACCAGGCACATCTTTTTTCACTTCGTTCAGGCGGCTTCCATCGGTCGCCGCTAGAGCATCCTGCCGGGCTCCGGTAACATGCGCGCCTGATTCAGTCGCTCGCAAGGGCGTTCCAATTGAGGAGTCGCAATGCTGCCTTACCCGCAGATTGACCCGGTAGCCGTCGCTATCGGCCCGCTGCAAATTCACTGGTACGGTTTGATGTACCTGGTCGGTATCGGCGGCGCTTGGCTGCTCGCGTCGCGTCGTCTGAACAAGTTCGACCCGACCTGGACCAAGGAAAAACTCTCCGACCTGATTTTCTGGCTGGCCATGGGCGTGATTGTCGGTGGGCGGCTGGGCTACGTGCTGTTCTATGACCTGTCGGCCTACATCGCCAACCCGCTGCTGATCTTCGAGGTCTGGAAGGGTGGCATGGCGTTCCACGGCGGCTTTGTCGGCGTAATGATCGCGGCCTGGTGGTTTGGCAAGCGCAACGGCAAAAGCTTCTTCCAGCTGATGGACTTCGTTGCCCCGCTGGTGCCGATCGGCCTGGGTGCCGGGCGTATCGGCAACTTCATCAACGCCGAGCTGTGGGGCAAGCCGACCGATGTGCCGTGGGCCATGGTCTTCCCGCCGTTCAGCGACCCTGCGCAACTGGCGCGTCATCCCTCGCAGCTGTATCAGTTCGCGCTGGAAGGCGTTGCGCTGTTCATCATCCTCAATCTCTACGCCCGCAAGCCGCGTCCGACCATGGCCGTTTCCGGCATGTTCGCGCTGTTCTACGGGATCTTCCGCTTTGTGGTCGAGTTCGTCCGCGTCCCTGACGCCCAGTTGGGTTACCTGGCGTGGGGCTGGGTGACCATGGGGCAGATCCTCAGCCTGCCGATGATCATCGCCGGCCTGTTCCTGATCTGGCTGGCCTACAAGCGCGACCCGTCCGCCAGCAAAGCAGCGGTTTAATACCGAAACGCCGGGTGAAGACGCCCGGCGCGTTCAACAATGCAGGTGATTTATGAAGCAATATCTGGAACTGGTCGCTCATGTGATCAAGCACGGGACCTTGCAAGCCAACCGTACCGGCGTGAACACCATCAGCTTTCCGGGTGCGATGCTGCGTTATGACTTGCAGGAAGGCTTTCCGGCGATCACCACACGGCGCATGGCCTTCAAATCGGCCATCGGCGAGATGGTCGGCTTTCTGCGTGGCGTAAACAACGCCGCCGAATTCCGCGAGTTGGGCTGCAAGGTCTGGGATCAGAACGCCAACGAAAACGCTCAGTGGCTGAACAACCCGTTCCGCAAGGGCGAGGACGATCTGGGCGAAATCTATGGCGTGCAGTGGCGCAAGTGGCCTGCCTACAAGCGTATCGATGCTGGCAATGTCGCGGCCATCGAACTGGCGCTGGGCCAGGGGTATCGTCAGATTGCCGAGTCCGAAGAAGACGGTCAGTCTTTCGTGGTCCTGTACAAGGCCATCGACCAGATTCGCCAGTGCGTCGACACCATCATCAACGACCCGGGCAGCCGGCGGATCCTGTTCCACGGCTGGAACTGCGCACAGCTCGATGAAATGGCCCTGCCGCCGTGCCACCTGCTGTACCAGCTGCACCCGAACCCGCAGACCCGCGAAATCTCGCTGACGCTGTACATCCGCTCCAACGATCTGGGCCTCGGTACGCCGTTCAACCTGACCGAAGGCGCCGCGCTGCTCAGCCTGATCGGCCGCCTGACCGGCTACACGCCGCGCTGGTTCACCTACTTCATCGGCGACGCCCACGTGTACGAAAACCACCTGGACATGCTCAACGAACAGATGACCCGCGAGCCGTACCCGATGCCGAAACTGGTGATCTCCGACCGCGTGCCCGAGTTTGCCAAGACCGGTGTGTACCAGCCTGAATGGCTGGAGCTGATCGAGCCTTCGGACTTCACCCTGGAAGGCTACCAGCACCACCCGGCAATGACGGCGCCGATGGCGGTTTGAGTCCGTACGAGAGCGAATTGAGCGTTGTGCTATAGTTTTGGCGTAAATCCCCTGACCCTGTTCAACGGAATCGACTATGTTTTTCAATCGGATTGGACATCGTAGTGATACGAAGAAGGCTGAAGACGCGGCCCTCATGCAGGCAATCAAGAGCATCGACACTCTTGTGGTAAGGGGTGGTCGCATGTCCATGGACGCCAAAGAAATCGAAGGCTTGGTTCGCTCCTCCCGCGATAAGGCTAAAAAACTGGTCACTCCGCAAGCCGAATCCTGATAAATGGCTTTTTTACTTCTGCTGCCACTACTCGTCAGCGGCTTTTTGGTGTGCCTGAAGGATCCCACCGTTTATTGCAGGCTGCATCGCCATGAAGGCCAGATGCTTTACTTCCTGGTGGGGCGGTATGGTATCTACTGTTTCTTAGCGGCCATGTTTGTTACCGCAGCCCTTGCAGGTCTGTTCTCGCATGATTGGGGCGTGTTTTGCCCAAAATGGGCCCAAACGACGGACGCGACCTCGCCAGTCTGTTTTGCCGTGAACACCGATTTCATGGGCGCTTTAGGTCAAATGGGGCAGGACTTCGACATCACTGGCAGGAATTTTAGCCAGGTGGGCGTGTTCCTTGCCCTGTCGGGTTTACTGACCTTGGCGATGCCAAGCCTCGGAGCTTTTCTTACTGTCAGGATTCTCAAGTGGCAACTGGGCGCGGGTAAAAAAGAAGAAATTGCGGTCTATCTGCTGGGTCAGTCTGTAGATCACAGCCCTATCTGCTCGACGCTTTTCGATGCATTTGTCGACAAGGAAGAAGTGATGATCACGATGGCGGATCGAAAGGTCTACGTCGGTTACATCATGGACGTCGGAGCCCCTACCGAAGTGACGGGTGTGAATCAGGAGATTCTGCTTATCCCGACCGTCAGTGGCTATCGGGACAAGGACACCCTGAAAGTGGTGTACACGACCGATTACCCAAGTGATACACCGCTCAGGCCTATTGGTTTTCGGCAGGAAAATATCGTCTCGATCAGCATCTTCAGCGAGGAGGTACGCGAAGCGTTCAAACGCGTTGATTCTGAGCGGGCGGGTGAAGAGTCAGCGAAAGAGAAAGCTGCCAAGGATCAGCTCGTCAAGGCGATCACTGAGCTTGTGGCGGTGGTGCAGGCCGCGCAGCGCTGAACCAGAGGTCTCAAACCCGTCTCAATGCCCATGACTCCTCCCCACATGTGAAGGCTCGCCCTCTGGCGTTGCCACAGCCCCCGTCACTTCCAGCCTTTCCAGTATCGCGCAATGTTCTGTCGTGCCATCACTGCAGCGGCGGCGCAGGTCGAGCAGTTGTTCCTGGAGCGCCTGTAGGCTCGCGACGCGGGCATTGACGTGTTCGATGTGCTCGTCGATCAGGGCGTTGACGTTTTCGCACTGATCCTGCGGACTGTCGCGCAGGTTGAGAAGGTTGCGGATTTCCTCGAGGGTCATGTCCAGGCTGCGGCAATTGCGGATGAACGACAGGCGCTCCATGTGCGCCTGGGTATACAGCCGGTAATTGCCGTCACTGCGCGCGGGGGCAGGCAGCAGGCCTTCGCGTTCGTAATAGCGGATGGTTTCGACCTGGGTGTCGGTCAGTTTTGCCAGTTCGCCGATTTTCATTTCGACTCATCTCGTTTGAGTGCTTGACCCTATAGTGGCTACAGGGTGTTCACTTGGCAACAAGCAGAATCCTGGAGCCACAACGAATGGGCACGACGATCAAGAATTCCCCCGCACATGACCACGATCATGACCATGATCACGACGAGCACGCGCACGAGCAAAAGCCCGTGGAGCATGCCCATTCGTGCTGCTCCAGCGATGCACAGCCCGCTGTAGTGACCTTTGGCGAAGCGTCTGCAGCGGGTGGTCGTCTGAGCAGCTTCCGTATCGAGGCGATGGATTGCCCCACCGAGCAGACGCTGATCCAGAACAAGCTGGGCAAGCTGGCCGGTGTGCAGAAGCTGGAATTCAACCTGATCAACCGCATGTTGGGCGTCTGGCACGACCTGCCGTCCACCGACCCGATTCGTGAGGCCATCAGTTCGCTAGGCATGCAGGCCGAGCCGGTCGAGGCGGGTGCAGCGTCTACCGAATCGGCGCCGGTGGTGAAGAAACACTGGTGGCCGCTGGCGTTGTCCGGCGTTGCGGCGCTGGGCGCAGAGGTGGTCCATTTTGCATCGCTCGGCCCGACCTGGGTGGTTGCCTTGCTGGCACTGGTGTCGATCTTCAGTTGCGGGCTGACGACCTACAAGAAGGGCTGGATCGCACTCAAGAACTTCAACCTGAACATCAATGCACTGATGAGCATCGCAGTGACCGGCGCCATTCTGATCGGTCAGTGGCCGGAAGCGGCGATGGTGATGTTCCTGTTTACCATTGCCGAGTTGATCGAAGCCAAGTCCCTGGACCGTGCGCGCAATGCGATCAGTGGCCTGATGCAACTGACGCCTGAGCTTGCCACCGTCAAGCAAGCGGATGGCAGTTGGCAGGAAGTTGAAGCCAAAAGCGTCGAACTGGAGGCTATCGTCCGGATCAAGCCCGGCGAGCGTGTCGGGCTTGACGGTGAGGTGGTGTCTGGCAGCTCGACGATTGATCAGGCATCGATTACCGGTGAAAGCCTGCCAGTGGAGAAGACTGTCGGCGACAAGGTTTTCGCGGGCACCATCAACCAGGCCGGTTCGCTGGAGTACCGCGTCACCGCCGCCGCAAACAACTCGACGCTGGCGCGCATCATTCATGCGGTGGAAGCGGCGCAGGGTTCGCGTGCGCCGACCCAGCGCTTTGTCGACAGCTTTTCCCGTATCTATACGCCGGTGGTGTTCGTCGTTGCGTTGGCACTGGCGTTGGTCGCGCCGCTGTTCTTCGGTGGCGAATGGTATGACTGGATCTATCGGGCGCTGGTGCTGCTGGTGGTGGCCTGCCCATGTGCGCTGGTGATTTCCACGCCGGTGACCATCGTCAGCGGTCTGGCAGCGGCGGCGCGCAAGGGTATCTTGATCAAGGGTGGCGTTTATCTGGAAATGGGCGAAAAGCTCGATTATCTGGCGCTGGATAAAACCGGCACGCTGACCCACGGCAAGCCGGTGCAGACTGATTATGTGCCGTTGAACCCTGCTGTCTCCGATAGCGCGCCGGGGATTGCCGCAAGCCTCGCCGGTCGTTCGGATCACCCGGTATCCCAAGCGATTGCCAAGGCCGCCGATGGCAGCCTGACGCTGTATGAAGTCAGCGCGTTCGAGGCGTTGGGTGGCCGCGGTGTGAAAGGCGAGATCAATGGCCAGATGTATCACCTGGGCAACCATCGCCTGGTGGAAGAACTGGGCCTGTGTTCGCCGGAGCTGGAAGCCAGGCTCGATGCGCTGGAAATGCAGGGCAAGACCGTGGTGCTGTTGCTCGATGCCTCTGGCCCGATTGCGCTGTTTGCCGTCGCCGATACGGTGAAGGAGACCAGCCGTGAAGCCATCGCCCAGTTGCACGAGTTGGGCATCAAGACGGTCATGCTGACGGGTGATAACCCACACACGGCCAAGGCGATCGCCGATCAGGTCGGCATCGATGAGGCGCAGGGCAATCTGCTGCCTGCCGACAAGCTCAGTGCGATCGAGGCGCTTTACAGCCGCAATCACCGGGTAGGCATGGTGGGCGACGGTATCAATGATGCCCCTGCGCTGGCCCGTGCGGAGATTGGTTTCGCGATGGCCGCTGCAGGCACCGATACGGCTATCGAGACGGCAGATGTCGCCCTGATGGACGATGATCTGCGCAAGATCCCAACGTTCATTGCGCTTTCACGCCGGACATCGGCGGTGCTGAAACAGAACATTGTGTTGGCCATTGTGACCAAGGTGCTGTTCATCGGTATCACCTTCGCGGGCCTGGCGACCATGTGGATGGCGGTGTTTGCCGACATGGGCGTGAGCTTGCTGGTGGTGTTCAACGGCTTGCGGTTGCTCAAAAAGTGATCAGGCGGGAATCTTGAAGGGCGGACGCGGAGCGTCCGGAACTGCATTCCCACGCGGAGCATGGGAACGATAATCGTGGCCACCGGCTATCGCTCCACGCTCTGCGTCCGACGTTGTCAGCCGAAGCGCTCTTGTCCCCAGGCAATGAAGGTTTCCAGCAGTGGCTTGAGCACGGCGCGGGTCGGCTCGGCCAGGTCCGGGCGGTAGTGGAAGGGCACGAATTCGTCCATGTAGGTGCTTTGTGCCAGCTCCAGCTGTACGGCGTGGATGTTATTGGCCGGGTCGCCATAGTGGCGGGTGATGTGGCCGCCCTTGAAGCGTCCGTTCAACACATGGCTGTAGTCCTTGGCCGCTGCGCAGACCTGCTCCATTCGGCTGGCCAGCTCCGGGTCGCAACTTGCGCCATTGAAGGTGCCCAGGTTGAAGTCCGGCAGGCGGCCATCGAACAGGTGCGGAATATGGCCGCGAATCGAGTGGGCGTCGAACAGCAGCGCATAACCGAACTCGTTACGCATGCGCTGCAGTTCCTGCTCCAGCGTCTGGTGATACGGCATCCAGATCTGCTCCAGATACTGCGCCCGCTCCTCGGCGCTGGGCGTCTGGCCGTCCTTGAACAGTGGCACGCCATCGAACAGGATCGACGGAAACAGGCCGGTGGTCGCACCTGCGTACATGGGCTTGTCGTCAGCGGGCCGGTTGAGGTCGATGACAAAGCGCGAGTATTCGGCAGCCAGCGTGCTGGCGCCCAATTCGGCGGCGAAGTCATACAGACGCGGAATGTGCCAGTCGGTGTCCGGCAGGCTCAAGGCTTCGTCCACCAGCGCGGCTTCGACCACCGGGGTCAGTTTCAGACCGGCATGCGGCATGCTGATCAGCAGCGGAATGCGGCCACGCTTGAATGTCAGAACGTTATCCACAGGGCTCTCCTTCAGATCGATGATTCGACGCCGTGGCGCACGATGCGTTTGTCCAGATCGCCGCCCAGCCAGTAGGCCAGATCAGCCGGTCGTTCGATGTTCCAGGCGACGAAATCCGCGACCTTGCCGACCTCCAGCGAGCCGTGGGTCGCGCTCATGCCCAATGCTTTGGCGGCATTGAACGTCACGCCCGCCAGTGCTTCTTCGGGCGTCATGCGAAACAGCGTGCAGGCCATGTTCAGCATCAGGCGCAATGACAGGCCCGGCGACGTGCCAGGGTTGAGGTCGGTGGCAATCGCAATCGGTACGCCGTGCTTGCGCAGCGCGTCCATCGGCGGCAGTTGTGTTTCGCGCAGGAAGTAAAACGCGCCCGGCAGCAGCACCGCGACGGTTCCGGCAGCGGCCATGGCGATGGCGTCGTCTTCGGTCATGAACTCCAGATGATCCGCCGACAGCGCCTTGTAGCGCGCAGCCAGGCTCGATCCGCCTAATGACGACAGCTGCTCGGCATGCAGTTTGACCGGCAGCGCCAACTGCCCCGCGGTAATGAACACCTGCTCGACCTGCGCAGGCGAAAACGCCAGGTATTCACAGAAAGCATCTACTGCATCGACCAGCCCTTCGGCTGCCAGTGCCGGGAGCATGTCGTTGCAGATGTGGTTGATGTAATCGTCTGCGCGGTCGGCGTATTCCGGTGGCAGCGCATGGGCGGCCAGGCAGGTGGCGCGCACGGTGACGGGCTGGGTGTTGCCCAGACGCCGGATCACCCGCAGGATCTTGCGCTCGTTTTCCAGGTCCAGCCCGTAGCCCGACTTCATCTCGACGGTCGTGACGCCGTCTTTCAGCAGATGCCGCAAACGGCGCTCGGCACTGGCGTACAGCTCATCCTCGCTGGCGTCGCGCGTCGCACGCACCGTGCTGGCAATACCGCCGCCCGCTGCGGCGATCTCGGCGTAGCTCACGCCCTGTAAACGCTGTTCGAACTCGCCGCTGCGGTTGCCGCCGAACACCGTATGGGTGTGACAATCGATCAGGCCGGGCGTGACCCATGCACCGCCCAGATCGATGCAGTTGTCATGTTCCGGCTCGGCCAGCTCGGCCTGAGGCCCGATCCACTCGATGAGCGCTCCGGAGGTCACGATGGCGGCATGCTCGATGATCGAGTATTTGCCGTGCGCCATGCTTGCGATGTGACAGTTTTTCCAGAGCGTTTTCATTCCAGGCCTCGTTGATCAATGAGTGTTGTTGAGCGCCTTGGGCTTGACCCACACAGCGTAGGCGATGAGCAGCAGCACGATCCAGATTGCGCCGACGATCAAGGCTGCACGGTTGTCCGGGAAGTAGCCCAGCACGCCGAAGATGAACAGCATGAAGGCGATGGCGGCCGCAGGCCCGTAAGGCCAGAACGGCACGGCGAATTTCAGCTGTGCCGCTTCCTCGCGGTTCATCGAGCGGCGCATCGCGACCTGCGTCAGCAGAATCATCAGCCAGACCCACACGGTGGCGAAGGTGGCCAGCGAAGCGATCAGCAGAAACACATCCTTGGGGATCAGGTAGTTGAGCAGCACGCCGCCCAGCAACGCGATGCCCATGACCAGCACGGTCATCCACGGCACGCCATGGCGCGACACGCGGGCAAAACTGGCGGGCGCCTGACCTTCACGGGCCAGGCCATACATCATGCGGCCTGCGCCGAAGATGTCGCTGTTGATCGCCGACACGGCCGCCGAGATCACCACGATGTTGAGGATGGTCGCCGCCGAAGCGATGCCCAGGTTGTCGAAAATCTGCACGAACGGGCTGCCCTGCGTGCCGATCTGCGGCCACGGGTAGATGCACATCAGCACGAACAGTGTCAGCACGTAGAACAGCAGAATGCGCAGCGGCACGGCATTGATCGCTTGCGGCAGGCTGCGCTGCGGGTCCTTCGCTTCGCCTGCGGTAATGCCGATGATTTCGATGCCGCCGAAGGCAAACATCACCACTGCGAACGAGGCGATCAGACCGGTGACGCCGTTGGGCATGAAGCCGCCATGCGCCCACAGGTTGCTGATGCCGATTTCGCTGCCGCTGGCCGAGCTGCCGATACCGAAGATCATGATGCCGAAGCCTGCGACGATCATCGCCACGATGGCGCTGACTTTGAGGATCGACAGCCAGAACTCGGTTTCACCAAAGACTTTCACGTTGCACAGGTTGAGCGCGCCGATCAGAAAGACGATGCCCAGCACCCAGATCCAGCGGGGTACTTCCGGAAACCAGAAGCCCATGTAGATGCCGAATGCGGTCACGTCGGCGAGGCAGACGATGATCATCTCGAACGCGTAGGTCCAGCCGAGCACGAAGCCGGCCAGCGGGCCCATATAGCGGGTGGCGTAATGGCTGAACGAACCGGACACCGGGTCGTGGACCGCCATTTCGCCGAGCGCGCGCATCACCATGTACACCGCCGCGCCGCCGATCAGGTAAGCCAGCAGTACGGCAGGCCCGGCCTGTTGAATCGCCGAGGCCGAGCCGTAGAACAACCCTGTACCGATGGCAGAGCCCAGGGCCATGAAGCGGATGTGGCGGGCGGATAACCCGCGTTTCAAACCATCTTGTGACGTCATTTCAGGTCCATTTCATTACAGGTATGGCAATAGCTGCGAGAACGCCTGCATCCGGCATCCCGCAGCGATGACCAAAGCGAGCCCTGCCAGGCTCGCGGTGCATCACAGACTGGGTAGCAGACGTGCAGGAACCAACGGGTTCAGGCAAGTGGAGGACAACAGCTGACTGGCAGCTTCGATGTCCGGTGCAAAAAAGCGGTCCTTTTCATAGAACGGGACCTTGCTGCGCAACAGGCTGCGGGCTTGCTCCAGCTTCGGAGAGGTTTTCAGGCCCTCACGCAAGTCCAGACCCTGGCAGGCAGCCAACCATTCTACGGCAAGAATCCCGCGAACGTTTTCTGCCATTTCCCATAAACGCTTGCCGGCGGCCGGGGCCATCGACACATGGTCTTCCTGATTGGCCGAGGTCGGCAGGCTGTCGACACTGTGCGGGTGGGCCAATGCCTTGTTTTCACTGGCCAGTGCGGCGGCGGTCACCTGCGCGATCATGAACCCGGAATTGACGCCGCCGTTGGCCACCAGAAAAGGCGGCAACTGCGACATGTGCTTGTCCATCATCAGCGAAATGCGTCTTTCGCTGAGCGAGCCGATCTCGGCGATGGCCAGCGCGAGGTTGTCCGCCGCCATGGCGACCGGCTCGGCGTGAAAATTGCCACCGGATATGACGTCGTTCTCGGCGGCGAACACCAGCGGGTTGTCGGACACCGCGTTGGCTTCGATTTCCAGCACCTCGGCGGCCTGACGCAGTTGGGTCAGGCATGCGCCCATGACCTGTGGCTGGCAGCGCAACGAGTAAGGGTCCTGAACCTTGTCGCAGTTGCGGTGCGACTCGGATACGCCACTGCTTTCGCCCAGCAGGTCTCGGTAGCAGGCCGCCGCGTCGATCTGTCCGCGCTGTCCGCGTGCGGCATGAATGCGCGCGTCGAAGGGCGAGCGCGAACCCAGTACCGCTTCAACCGTCAGCGAGCCGCAGGTCAGAGCCGCCGCGAACAGATCTTCGCCTTCGAACAGGCCGCGCAATGCGTAGGCGCTAGACACTTGCGTGCCGTTGAGCAGTGCCAGCCCTTCCTTGGCCGCCAGGGTCAGCGGTTGCAGCCCGGCAGCCGCCAGTGCATCGACGCCGTTGAGCCATTCGCCCTTGTAGCGCGCCTTGCCTTCGCCCAGCAGCACCAGGGACATGTGCGCCAGCGGTGCCAGGTCACCGGAAGCGCCGACCGAGCCCTTGAGCGGAATATGCGGGTAGACCTGGGCATTGATCAGCGCAATCAGGGCGTCGATGACCACGCGCCGAATGCCCGAGAAGCCGCGGCTCAGGCTGTTGACCTTGAGCACCATGATCAGACGCACCAGCTCATCGCTGATCGGCTGACCGACACCGGCCGCATGCGACAGCACCAGCGAACGCTGCAGGTTTTCCAGGTCTTCGCTGGCAATCCGCGTCGAAGCCAGCAGGCCGAAGCCGGTGTTGATGCCGTAGGCGGTGCGGTTCTCGGCCAGAATGCGCTCGACACAGGCGACGCTGTCGTCGATCTGCTGGTCTGCGCTGCTGTCCAGCGTCAGGCTGACCGGCTGCAGATAAATATCGCGCAGTTGCGCCAGGGTCAGTTGGCCGGGGATCAGGTTCAGCGTCTTGGCAGATAAGGTGGTCACGATGCTGCTACTCCTTGATGAATGTCAGCGACGGCTTGTGGCCATACGCTGTTTTTATAGGCCTGCCGCGTTGTTACGGCAGTGCTGGAAAACCCTTTCCAGCGACGCTTCGTCTTTGATCAGGGCCGCGCTGCTGGCGATGTCCGGAGCCAGCCAGCGGTCTTCGTCATAGGCCGGGATGCGCTCGCGCAGCAGTCGCCACGCGGCACCGGTGCCCACGCCAAAACCCTGTGTCTTGAGAAATTCGAATGCCTGGGCCGCGAGCAAATACTCGATGGCCAGAATCTGCGTGGTATTGCCCAGTACCTTGTGCAGCTTGAGCGCAGCGCTGGTGCCCAGGCTCAGGTGGTCTTCTTGCAGACCGGAGGTCACGTAGTTGTCGACCACGGCCGGTTGCGCCATTTGGCGGTTTTCCGCGCACAGCGAAGCGGCGACGTACTGGACGATCATCATTCCCGAGTTGACCCCCGGCTGGGTGACCAAAAACGCCGGCAGGCCGCTGACCATCGGGTTGATCAGGCGGTCCAGGCGTCGTTCGGCGATCGAGCCCAGCTCGGCCATCGCCATGCACAGCAGGTCTGCCGCCATGGCCACCGACTGGCCGTGTGGATTGGCCTGGGACACCACCCGGAAAGCCTCGGGCGTGCCGAGCAGCAGCGGATTATCGGTGACTGAATTGAGCTCGATCTCGACCTGGCGAGTGGCGTGAGCCAGTTGGTCGCGCGTGGCGCCATGCACCTGGGGAATCGAACGAATACTCAGCGCATCCTGGGTACGAATGCCTTCGCTGCTGGCGAGCACTTCGCTGCCGGCCAGCAAAGTGCGCAGGTTCTTGCCCACCTGTTGCATGCCCGGATGCGGCTTGAGGGCGAGGATGCTTGCATCGAACGCGTCCAGCTGGCCGCGCAGGGCTTCGAAGCTCATCGCGCCGATTACGTCGGCCCATTGGCTCAGGCGCTCGGCATCGGCAATGGCCAGACAGCTCAGGCCGGTCATGCACGGTGTGCCGTTGACCAGGCACAATCCGTCCTTGGCGCCGAGGATAACCGGAGCCAGACCTTCTTCATTCAGGGCCTGCTCGGCCGGGACGATCTGCCCGCGATAGCTGACCTGGCCGATGCCCAGCAACGCAACACCGACGTGCGCCATGTGCGTCAGGTAACCCACCGAGCCCTGCGCCGGTACTTGCGGCGTGATGCCCCGGTTGAGCAGGGCCAGCAGCGCTTCGACCACTTGCCGGTGAATGCCCGACTTGCCCTGGCTGTAGTTGAGAATCGCGGCGCAGATGATTGCACGGGTCTGCTCGTCGGCCAGTGGCGCACCGACGCCGCAGGCATGGCTGAGCAGGGTATTGCGCGACAGACGACTGAGCTGGTCGCCTTGCAGTGACACATTGCACAGCGCGCCGAGCCCGGTGTTCACGCCATAGGCACGCTCGCCACTGACGACGATGCGCTGCACGATGGCCTGAGCGTTGTCGATCCGTGCCCAGGCAGCATCCGACAAGGCCAGTTTTGCGCCATGTCGGGCCACGGCGACCACGTCCTGCCATCCCGCAGGTGCTTCACCGATGACGATCTGTTCTGCTCGCGACATCTGCAACGGTCCTTAAAGGGTGGCTACGCGGCGCTGAACGAAACGATCCACGTAATCGTCGGCGGGCGAGTGGAGGATTTCTTTCGGCGTACCGACCTGAATCAATCGCCCGTCCTTGAGGATCGCAATGCGATTGCCGATGCGCACGGCCTCGTCCAGATCGTGGGTAATGAACACGATGGTCTTGTGCAGGCTGGCTTGCAGCTCCAGCAACTGGTCCTGCATCTCGGCGCGGATCAACGGGTCGAGGGCGCTGAATGCTTCGTCCATCAGAATGATGTCGGTATCGGCCGCCAGTGCGCGGGCCAGACCTACACGCTGACGCATGCCGCCGGAAAGCTGGTGCGGGTATTTGTTTTCATAGCCCTTGAGGCCTACGGTGGTGATCCAGTGCTGCGCGCGTTCCTGACACAGCGCCTTGCTCTCGCCACGTACGGTCAGGCCGTAGGCCACGTTGGCCAGCACGGTCTTGTGCGGCAGCAGGCCGAAGCTCTGGAACACCATGCTGATCTTGTGCCGGCGGAATTGGCGCAAAGCCTCCATGTCGTAACGCAGGATGTCTTCGCCATCGACCAGAATCTCGCCGCTGGTGGGGTCGATGAGCCGGTTGAAGTGACGCACCAGCGTCGATTTTCCCGAGCCGGACAGGCCCATGATGACGAAGATTTCGCCGCTGCCGATCGACAGCGACAGGTCGTTGACCCCGACCACGCAGCCTGTCTGGGCCAGCACCTGGTCCTTGCTCTGGTTTTGCTTGATCAGTTGCAGTGCTTCCTTGGAGCGGTTGCCGAAGATCTTGAATACGTTTTTGACGACGATTTTGTTCGGTTCCACGCTGCTCATTTGTGCGCCTCATGCCGTGGGCGGCCATAGGCCTGCGTGATACGGTCGATGACGACCGCCAGAATGACAATAGCCAGGCCCGCTTCCAGCCCGCGCCCGACGTTGAGGGTCTGAATGCCCACCAGAACGTCCTCACCAAGCCCGCGTGCACCGATCATCGAGGCAATCACCACCATCGACAGCGCCATCATGGTGGTCTGGTTGATCCCGGCCATGATGCTCGGCATCGCCAACGGCAGTTGCACACCGAACAGTTGCTGCCAGCGATTGGCGCCGAACGCGTTGATGGCTTCCATCACTTCACCATCCACCTGACGAATGCCCAGATCGGTCAGACGAATCAGCGGCGGCGCGGCGTAAATCACCGTGGCGAAGATCGCCGGAACCTTGCCCAGACCGAACAGCATCAGCACCGGGATCAGGTACACGAAGCTGGGCATGGTCTGCATGATGTCGAGCAGCGGCATAAGCACCGAGCGCAGACGATTGCTGCGTGCCGAAAGGATGCCCAGCGGAATGCCGATCAGCACCGCGATGATCGTGGCGACCAGCATCAGCGCCAGGGTTTGCATCAGCTTGTCCCACAACCCGACCGCACCGACCAGAAACAGCAGGCCGACGATGACCAGCGTCGTGACGATCTTGCGTGTCGCGTGCCAGGCAATGCCGCCGACGATCATCAGCATCAGCCACCACGGCGCCATGCGCAGCAGGCCTTCGAGGTTGACGATGGCCCATAGCAGGGTGTCGGAGATGTGCCGGAACACATCGCCGTACTGCGTGACCAGTGAGTCGACGCCATCGTTGACCCAGTTGGCGATCGAGAAAGTGAAGCTTTCAGGAAACATAAGCGGCTCTCAAATGAGGTGTGTCGGGTCAACGACAGGGCTGTCGAACCGTTCGGTCCGACAGCCCGGTCGTTTACAACGAAGCGTCCACCTTCTTCGCGGCGTCTTCGCTGACCCATTTGTGCCAGACTTCGGGGTGCTCTTTCAGGAAAATCTTCGCCAGCTTCGGCGATTCGATGCGTTCCTTGGCCATGCGCCCCAGGTTCTGGTTGAGCAGGTCGATCGGCAGGTTGACCTTTTCCAGGATGGCGACCAATTCAGGGGCCTCATCGTGGAACACTTTGGACACGCCGACCTTGATATCGATCGTCTTGTTGACCCCGGCTTTCTCTTCCAGACGCACCAGGTCTACCTGACCCATGAGCGGCGTGGGTGACCAATAGTAGGTCAGGATCGGCTCGCCACGTTTGTAGCTGGACAGAATCGCCGCATCCAGCGCCGGGCCGGTGCCTGGGCGGAAGTTGGTGTATTTGCTTTCCAGGCCGTAGCTCTTGAGCATTTCGCTGTTTTCCAGCTCACAGGTCCAGCCGGCCGGGCAGTTGTAGAAGCGCCCCTTGCCAGGCTCTTCCTGATCCTTGAACACGGCTGAATACTGGGCCAGGTCGCTGATGGATTTCAGGTTGGGTGCCTTTGCCTCCAGCTTGCGTTTGGCATCGCCTTCGATCACATAGCGGGGCACGTACCAGCCTTCCACTGCGCCGACGATCGGCGCGCCGACACCGACCACCTTGCCGGCAGCGGCGGCCTTGTTCCAAACCTCGCTGCGGCCGACCCATTCTTCGGCAAAGATCTGGATGTCGTTGGTGCCCAAGGCGTTTTCCATGGCAATGGAATTGCCGGGCAGGGCGTCAACGGTGCAGCCGTAACCCTTGTCCAGAACGACCTGCAGAATGTCGGTCAGCAGCATCGCGCTTTCCCAGTTGAGGCCGGCGAATTTCACCGGCTTGCCTGATTCGCACCAGCCGGCCGCCTGACTTGCGCCCGCGCTGGCGAGCAGGCCAGCGGATACCAGTGTGGTCAACAGGGCCTTTTTCATATTCATTGTCGATGCTCCTAAGCCTGAAATGGATGACGGCAGCTTGAATTAGGCATCCGGCCCGTGGGCATGCTCATGCCCGTCCCCGACGTATGTCGGCCTGATGACCGACAACGTTTTCAACGTCCGATCATTGGCAGGTTCAAGCCCTGCTCTTTGGCACAGTCGATAGCGATTTCGTAGCCGGCATCGGCATGACGCATCACCCCGGTAGCCGGGTCGTTGTGCAATACGCGGGCGATACGCTCGGCGGCCTCATCGGTGCCGTCGCAGACGATCACCATGCCGGAATGCTGCGAAAAGCCCATGCCCACGCCGCCACCGTGGTGCAGCGAGACCCAGGTCGCACCGCTGGCGGTATTGAGCAGGGCATTGAGCAGCGGCCAGTCGGAGACGGCGTCGGAGCCATCGCGCATGGATTCGGTTTCGCGGTTGGGGCTGGCGACCGAGCCGGAGTCCAGGTGATCACGACCGATCACTACCGGTGCCGACAACTCGCCACTGCGGACCATTTCGTTGAAGGCCAGGCCCAGTTTGGCGCGTTGACCCAGGCCGACCCAGCAGATACGCGCCGGCAGGCCCTGGAAGCTGATGCGTTCGCGGGCCATGTCCAGCCAGTTGTGCAGGTGCTCGTCATCCGGAATCAGTTCTTTGACCTTGGCGTCGGTCTTGTAGATGTCCTGCGGGTCACCTGACAGCGCGGCCCAGCGGAACGGCCCGATGCCACGGCAGAACAGCGGACGGATGTAGGCGGGGACGAAGCCCGGGAAATCGAAGGCGTTGGTGACGCCGACTTCCTTGGCCATCTGGCGAATATTGTTGCCATAGTCAAAGGTCGGAATGCCTGCTTGCTGGAAGGCGAGCATGGCTTCGACGTGCTCGGCCATCGACTGTTTGGCCGCCTTGACCACACTGGCCGGCTCGCTCACCGAACGGGCACGGTACTCGTCCCAGGTCCAGCCTTTGGGCAGGTAGCCATTGAGCGGGTCGTGGGCGCTGGTCTGGTCGGTGACCATGTCCGGGCGCACACCGCGACGGACCATTTCCGGCAGGATATCCGCCGCGTTGCCACACAGGGCGATGGAGATGGCTTTGCCTTCGGCCGTGTATTTGGCGATACGCGCCAGTGCGTCATCGAGATCAGCGGCCTGTTCGTCGACGTAGCGGGTCTTGATGCGGAAATCGATGCGGCTCTGCTGACATTCGATGTTCAGCGAGCAGGCCCCGGCCAATGTCGCGGCCAGCGGCTGCGCGCCACCCATGCCGCCCAGGCCTGCGGTCAGCACCCAGCGACCCTTGAGGTTGCCGTCATAGTGCTGGCGACCGGCTTCGACGAAGGTTTCGTAAGTGCCTTGCACGATGCCTTGGCTACCGATGTAGATCCAGCTGCCGGCGGTCATCTGGCCATACATGGCCAGGCCCTTGGCATCCAGTTCGTTGAAGTGCTCCCAACTGGCCCAGTGCGGCACCAGGTTGGAGTTGGCGATCAGCACGCGCGGGGCATTACTGTGGGTCTTGAATACGCCGACCGGCTTGCCGGACTGCACCAGCAAGGTTTCATCATCGTTGAGCTGAGTGAGGCTTTCGACGATCCTGTCGTAGCACTCCCAATTGCGCGCAGCGCGACCGATGCCACCGTAAACCACCAGCTCATTGGGGTTTTCGGCAACTTCCGGGTCGAGGTTGTTCATCAACATGCGCAGCGGCGCTTCGGTCAGCCAGCTCTTGGCGGTCAATTGAGTACCGCGTGCAGCCCGTACGACGCCTTCGCGATGGCGGGTCCAGTCCTGCTTCAGGTCTTGATTATTCTCGGTCACAAAAAAATCCTCGGCGATCAATTCGAACCACCCCGATGAAGGGCGAACAGCGCCTGGCGAAGCAGGCTGATTCAAGTGGGCAGAAGACAGAATGTTTAGCCTGTCTCTACTTGTACATACAAGCATATGCAATCAAAAGACCAACTTTTCGCTGCTGTTGTTTTTAAGCCGTCGAATTGGCCTGCAAGGCTTTATTTCCGGAGCCTTGCGGTTTTGGTCAGCGCGCAAGCATTGGCCCGAGAGGAGCGCTGTTCTGTTACCTGAATGACTTTTTGCGCAGTTTTGGGGCGGCAGGTAACAGATTGGTGCGAGGAGGGTGTGCATCGCGTCAAGACCGGAATCAAAGTGCTGCGGATGTTTGCAAACAGCGCGTTTGGGGGGCTGAAAATGGCCTCTTTAGCGTGGGAACGAACCCGCTCGAGCACGCGTCATACCCAGGCCTGAGCCAGCATTCACCGGCCTGCGATTAGGTCTCGCGGGTGTTTTCATGTTTAAATTGAACGCTCGTTCAAGTTAAACCGGTGGTTCGCTGCCCGCTCACAACAGGAGGCTTACCCTTGCCGTATCCGCTTTTCGCAATTGGTTTTATCAGTCCGGAGGCGCTCAACCGATGAGTTCTTCGAGTTCCTCTTCAAGCGGCATGGTTCGCATGAATGCTCCAGTGTTCTATTTCGCTGCGAGTTTTATTCTGATTTTCGGCATCGTCGTGATCGCGTTCCCGCAAGCCAGCGGCGAATGGCTGCTGGCGGCGCAAAACTGGGCGGCCAACACGGTAGGCTGGTACTACATGATGGTCATGACCCTGTACCTGGTCTTCGTGGTGGTCACCGCCTTGTCGGGCTTCGGCAAGATCAAGCTCGGTGCCGACCACGACGAACCCGAGTTCAGTTACCTGTCATGGGCCGGCATGCTGTTTGCCGCCGGCATCAGCATCACGCTGTTCTTTTTCTGCGTTTCAGAACCCCTGACGCACCTGCTGCAGCCACCGCAGGGCGAGGGCGGTACCGCTGAAGCAGCACGCCAGGGCATGCAATTGCTGTTTCTGCACTGGGGTCTGCATGGCTGGGGCGTGTTCGCGTTCGTCGGTATGGCGCTGGCCTATTTCGCTTATCGCCATAACCTGCCGCTGGCCCTGCGCTCGGCGCTGTACCCGCTGATCGGCAAGCGCATCAATGGCCCTATTGGCTATGCGGTCGATGGCTTCGGCATTATTGCGACCATCTTCGGGCTCGGCGCAGACATGGGCTTCGGGGTGCTGCACCTCAATTCCGGTCTGGACTACCTGTTCGGCGTGGCGCACACCCACTGGATTCAAGTCGGTCTGATCACCCTGATGATGGGCGCGGCGATTCTGGTGGCGATCGCCGGTGTCGACAAGGGCGTACGCGTCATGTCCGACATCAACATGCTGCTGGCCTGTGCGCTGTTGCTGTTCGTGCTGTTTGCCGGCCCGACTCAGCATTTGCTCAATACACTTGTGCAGAACATCGGTGACTACCTGGGCGCACTGCCGAGCAAGAGTTTCGACGTGTATGCCTACAACGAGCCGAGTGACTGGCTGGGCGGCTGGACGGTGTTCTATTGGGCTTGGTGGATTGCCTGGGCGCCGTTCGTAGGCCTGTTCATTGCGCGCATCTCCCGTGGCCGTACCATCCGCGAGTTCGTCTTCGGTGTGTTGCTGATCCCGCTGGGTTTCACCCTGGCCTGGATGTCGATCTTCGGCAACAGCGCCATCGATCAAGTGCTCAACCACGGCATGACGGCGCTGGGTCAATCGGCTATCGACGATCCGTCGATGACCCTGTACCTGCTGCTGGAAACCTATCCGTGGAGCAAGACGGTCATCGCGGTCACAGTATTCATCAGCTTCGTGTTCTTCGTCACCTCGGCCGATTCGGGCACGGTGGTGCTGTCGACACTGTCAGCCAAAGGCGGCAACCCTGACGAAGACGGTCCGAAATGGCTGCGGGTGTTCTGGGGTGTGGCCACGGCGTTGATCACCAGTGGCTTGCTGTTCTCGGGCAGCATCGATGCGCTGAAATCGGCCGTGGTGCTGACGTCGTTGCCATTCTCGTTGATTCTGTTGCTGATGATGTGGGGGCTGCACAAGGCGTTCGTCATGGAGTCGCAGCGCAAGATCGCCCAGTTGTACTCACTGGCGCCAGTGTCCGGTTCACGACGCGGCGGCTGGC
Source organism: Pseudomonas sp. PvP100 (assembly GCF_017833055.1). Taxonomy (NCBI): domain Bacteria; kingdom Pseudomonadati; phylum Pseudomonadota; class Gammaproteobacteria; order Pseudomonadales; family Pseudomonadaceae; genus Pseudomonas; species Pseudomonas sp. PvP100. The sequence continues at coordinate 4,218,705 of NZ_JAFIBO010000001.1, read as the reverse complement.
GTCAGCGTCTGAGCCAGGCGGTGCATTACCCGTCGCGAGACGAGGTGTATCGCTTCCTCGATCAGACCGTGCGTCCGGCGATTGAAGAAGTGACGGCGGTGTTCGTCGAGAAGGGCTTGAACGTGGTCAACGTACCCGACCCGTCCAACGACTCGGTGACCCTGGAAATCGGTCATGGTGAAGAACGTCCGTTCATTTACCAGGTGCAGATGAAAGGCTTCTTCACCCCGTCGTTCGCCCGTGGCGGCATGGGCTCCAAGCAATTGAACAACCGCCGCTACTACCGCGCCGAGGTGCACTTGAGCGAGGGCAGTCAGGACTACGACCTGGTGGGTTACACCAAGGAACAAGTCATCAACGACGTGCTCGATCAGTACGAACGGCATATGCAGTTCCTGCATCTGGTGCGTTGATCGGGGTTTGAGGACATCTATCGTTCCTCACGCCACAGTGGGAATGCCGTGCTTGACGCGCCGCGTCACACATCTGCGCCGCGCCCTATGTTCAGAATAGGACGCGGAGCGTCCAGAACGGCATACCCACGCGGAGCATGGGTACGATGGTGTTCTTACGGGCGACTATCGTTCCTCACGCTCCAGCGTAGGCTCGAGATTGCGCCGGGCTCAGGTACTCTCCCGTTCCACCAGGCTGCACTCCAGCAGATTCAGCCGTTGTACTTCTCCCTCTACCGGTAATACACCGAGGCTTTCAAGCACCCGCGTGGCAGCCATTACGCCGATCTGCAGGGCGGGCGGTTTGATGGTGGTCAGGCTGGGCAGCATCATTTCTGCGAAGGCGTAATCGCCAAAGCCCATGACGGCACAATCCTGTGGAATGCTCAGGCCTGCGCGCTGGCTGGCGAGCAGGGCGCCGGCTGCCAGGTTGTCGTTGGCGAAGAAGATCGCGTCAGGGCGGGGCGCTTGGTTCATCAGGGTGTCCATCGCCTGTTTGCCAGCCTCGAAGGGCGCTCGATCCGCGTCCGGGACGAAAACCCACGGCGTGATACCTAGCCCTTCCACGGTTGCGGCATAGCCGTCGCGACGCTCCAGTGCGCTGAAGTCGCCCGCGATGCTGTTCTGGACGAATGCGATGCGCCGGTAGCCTTTGTCATGCAGATAACCGGCTGCCATCACGCCGACGTCGTAGTGCGAAAAGCCGATCTGGATCGGGCTGCGGTCGGGTTGATGGTCCCAGGTTTCGATCACCGGAACATCGGTCTGCTCGATCATGTTCTCGGTAGCTGGGCTGTGAAAGCGGCTGGTCAGCACCAGTGCCGCTGGTGACCAACCCAGGAAAGCCCGCACTGCGCTTTCCTCCTGCTCTGCGGAAAAGTAGCTGGACGCCAGCAGCAACTGGAAACCGTGCCGGCTCAGTGTGTCGCTGAAGCCCTGAATGGTATTGGCAAAGATCGGCCCGGAGATGTTGGGAATCACCATCGCCACCACCCGGCTGCGTGCTGATGCCAGGCCGCCAGCAACCAGATTGGGCACGTAACCCAGTGCACTGACTGTGCTCGCAATCCGCTCGCGCAGTTCGGGCGAGACCTGTTCCGGCTGATTGAAATAGCGCGACACGGTAATGGCCGACACCCCTGCCTGACGCGCCACGGCGGTGATCGTCACCCGGCCTGCGCCTCGGCGTTTGCGTATCAGGGGCTTCTCGTCGGCCATGGTCGATCACTTCGCATAAAAGTAAAAAGAATATAAAACTAATTTTTCAGTATTGGACGATCTATCAGTCGTTTCCTGATACTGACGATGTTAGCGCTAACAAAGATGGTTTGTCTGCTACTCGCCACCGCGAATGCCCGGACCCGGTTTAGTCAGCACGCATAGGCGCCAGTGCGCATCGCACTGTCGGATCAGGGCAAATTTCAGGTAGGCACGCAGATGCACACAACAGGTGGGGATGGCGTCAGACACACGCTTCTGGCGCAGGCGATCGATCAGGCTCATACGGCGCGGGGGCGCCGTTGTGGGTGGTTGCTGATGGGGCTGACGGCATTGCCGTGTGTTCCGGCCATGGCAGAGACAGCGGCAGGGCAGAACACAGAAACAGTAGCGCTGGAATCGGTGACCGTGACCGCCACACGCCGCGAAGAATCGCTGCAAAAAGTACCGGTCGCCGTGTCCGTGATCGAGGGCGAACAACTGGAACGCGATAACCGTAATGGCGTGGCCAGCATCGTGCAGCAGGTGCCATCGTTGAATTTCCGCACCGGGGCTTCCAACAAGGACACTTCGCTGTTCGTTCGCGGTGTCGGCACCATTTCCACCTCGCCAGGCGTCGAACCGACGGTGGCCACGGTGATCGATGGTGTGGTGTATGCGCGTCCGGGTCAGGCCACGCTGGACTTGCTCGACCTGGAACGCATCGAAGTGCTGCGCGGCCCGCAAGGCACGCTGTTCGGCAAGAACGCTTCGGCCGGCGTGCTCAACGTCACCACCAAGGCACCGACCGAAGAGACTCACGGTTACATCGATCAGTCCTATTACAGCGGCAATGAAAGCCGCACCCGTTTCGGTATTGGCGGCAGCCTGATTCCGCAGACCCTCAAAGGCTCGATCACGACGTTGTTCGGCAGCTATGACGGCAATGTCGATAACAAGCTCAATGGTCAGGAAGTCAACGGCTACAACCGCAAGGGCGCACGCGGCAAGCTGGAATTCACGCCCAATGACGACATCACCTTCACCCTCGCAGCGGACTACATGCAGTCCCATGACGACGCGCCCAACGGGGTGGTAACCAAGGCGTTGACCCCGTCCTTCGCCAGTGCCCTGGCGCCGGTACGTGCCGACAGCGATAACCGCAATGTCGTCAGCGATTACCGCAGCCATGTCGAGGACGTCAACAAAGGCCTGTCCGGTCAGCTCGACTGGCAACTGGGCGACTACACCCTGACCTCCATCACTGCCTGGCGCGGCTGGGACAACACGCAGTATCAGGACGGCGACCGGCTTGGCACTGTCACTGCGGCGTTCCCCGGCACCGAAGACAAGGGCGATCTGACGTTCAACCAGTATTCCCAGGAGCTGCGTCTGGCGTCGCCGAAAGGCCAGTTTGTCGAATACGTCGGCGGTCTGTTTTACATGCACGGCAAGAGCGACGAGACCTATCAGCGCACGCTGATCACACCGACGACTCAGGATCGCGGCATCGCCGACTACAGCACCACCACCGACAGCTATTCGGTGTTCGGCGAAACCACGTTCAACTTCACCCCGGACTTGCGTGCGATTGCCGGGGCACGCTGGACCCACGACGATCTGGAATACGATCATCGCCGCGTGTCGACATCGGCTACGACCGTCAGCGGCATTCAGCCAGCGACCAGCAGTTCCGGCGCGGTGGATGAAGACGGCAAGTCCGGGCGTCTCGGTTTGCAGTACGACCTGAGCGACAGTGTGATGACCTACATCACCTACTCGCGCGGCTATAAAGGCCCAGCCTACAACGTGTTCTTCAACATGCAGCCGCGCGACACCGAGGCCCTCAAGCCGGAAACCTCGAACACCTGGGAGGTCGGCCTCAAGGCCACCACCTGGAACAATCGCCTGACCACCAACCTGGCGGTGTTCCACAGCGAGTACGACAACTATCAGGCGAATTTCTTCGACAGTGTGGCTGGACAGGTCGTGACGCGCCTGATCAACGCAGGCAGTGTCAGCACCGAAGGGGTCGAGCTGGATTACGCCCTGCAAGCCACCCGAAACCTGAAATTCTCCGGTGCGTTGTCCTACACCAGAGCGCGCATCGACAGCTTTGCCTGCCCGGCCGGTGCGGCGGCGTCCTGCAACGTCGACGGCAAGACCCTGCCATACAGCCCAGACTGGAAAAGCTACGTTCGCGCCGACTACACCATCCCGCTGGACAATGGCCTGGATATCGAACTGGGCACCGATTACAGCTGGCAGAGCGAAGTGCAGTACGACATCAGCCAGAACCCGGACACCAAACAGGGCGCTTACGGCATCTGGAACGCCAGCGTGGCACTGGCGGATTACAACAGTGGCTGGCGTGTGGCACTGCTGGGCAAGAACCTGGCCGACAAGTCCTATTCGCCAATGCTGGCCACCGGTGGCAACTACGTTTACCGGTCTGTGCCGCGTGATGACGAACGTTATTTCGGCGTGCAGTTACGCAAGGATTTTTGAGCCAAGACCCCAGGCAACACGTAAGGAGTGAGGTATGAGCACGACTGCTCGACAGATGAAACTGGGCGCTTTCCTGATGGCCACCGGGCACCATGTCGCTGCCTGGCGGCACCCGGATGTGCCTGCGGATGCAGGGCTGGATTTCAAGCATTACCGGCACGTGGCCAGGGTCGCGGAGGCGGCAAAATTCGATGCGCTGTTCGTCGCCGACAGCGTGGCTGCCGCGATGGGTGATATCGCTAGCCGCATGGCGCGCTCCGATCATTTCGAACCACTGACCCTACTCTCGGCACTCAGTGCTGTGACCGAGCATATTGGTCTGATCGCGACAGCGACCACCACCTACAACGAGCCGTACCACGTAGCCCGCAAGTTCGCCTCGCTGGATCATCTCTCCGGTGGGCGAGCGGGCTGGAATCTGGTGACGTCGGATGCCGCCGCCGAAGCGCAGAACTTCGGTCGCGCCGAGCATGTGGGGCATGCCGAGCGCTATAGCCGCGCACGAGAGTTTCATCAGGTGGTGACCGGCCTGTGGGACAGTTGGGCAGACGACGCTTTCACCCGCGATAAGGCCAGTGGCGAGTACTACGATCCGGGCAGACTGCATGTGCTTAATCATCAGGGCGAGCACTTCAGCGTCAAGGGGCCGCTGAACGTCGCGCGTTCGCCGCAAGGTCAGCCGGTGGTGGTGCAGGCCGGTTCCTCGGAAGTCGGACGTGATCTGGCGGCGCAGACGGCGGAAGTGGTATTCACCGCGCAGACCTCGCTGGCCAGTGCGCAAGCTTTCTACGCTGACCTCAAGGGTCGTCTGAGTGCTTACGGGCGGGCCGTCGACTCACTGAAAATCATGCCCGGCGTGTTCATCGTCGTGGCCGAAACCGAAGCCTTGGCGAAAGCTAAATTCGAGTCGTTTCAGGAGCTGGTCGAGCCTCGGGTCGGGGTCGCTCTGCTGGGCCGCATGCTGGGCAATTTCGACCTGTCGGGCTACCCGCTGGACGGCCCGCTGCCGGAATTGCCATTGACCGACAGCGGCCAGCGCAGCCGGCAGAAACTGCTCACCGAACTGGCCGATCAGGAAAACCTGACCCTGGCGCAACTGGGGCGACGGATTGCCGGTGGGCGAGGGCACTACAGCCTGATCGGCACGCCGGAGCAGATAGCCGATGAGTTGCAACGCTGGTTCGAGCAAGGCGCGGCGGATGGCTTCAATGTGCTGGTGCCGCACCTGCCGGGCGGTCTCGAAGATGTCGCGAGACTGCTGGTGCCGGAGCTGCAGCGGCGCGGGCTGTTTCGCACCGAGTATGAAGGCACCACCTTGCGCGAAAACCTGGGCTTGCAACGGCCTGCTTATAGATTTTGATCGTTGCCGCATGCAAGTCCTGATGAGCGCAGAAAGCGGGCTCCCACGGCCTTCGGCCAGAATCAAAGGCAGATTTTTATACAGAATTAAGGGATTACCCATGAAATCATTTACGTTTATCGCCGCCATTCTGGCCTTTAGCGGCCTGTTCGGTACAGCTGCTGCCGACGAGCCTGACACCCTTCGCATCGGCTATCAGAAGGGTTCGATCACGCTGGTGCTGGCTAAGGAACATGGCCTGCTGGAAAAGCGTTTTCCCCAGAAGAAAATCAAATGGGTCGAGTTTCCGGCCGGGCCGCAGATGCTGGAGGCGCTGAACATTGGCAGCCTGGACATCGCCTCCACCGGCGACATTCCGCCGATTTTCGCTCAGGTCGCAGGTGCCGACCTGGTCTACATCGGTGCCGAGCCACCCAAGCCGCAGGTGGAAACCCTGTTGGTGCGCAACGAAAGCCCGGTGCACAGCGTCGCAGAATTGAAAGGCCGCAAGGTCGCTCTGCAGAAAGGCTCCAGCTCGCATAACGTGGTGCTGCGTTTGCTCAACAAAGCAGGCCTGACGTTCAAGGATATTCAGCCAATCTACCTGACCCCTGCCGATGCCCGCGCTGCCTTTGAAAACGGCAGTGTCGATGCCTGGGCGATCTGGGACCCTTACTATTCCATCGCCATGAGCGAAGGCCACACTCGCCTGCTGGCCAACGGCGAGGGGCTTGGATTGTCCGGGCCGTTCTATACCGCACGGCGAGCGTTTGCCGAGGAAAATGCAGCGCTCGTGCAGCAGGTGCTCGACGAACTGACAATTGCCGATGGGCTGTCGCGCTCGCAGCGTGCCGAGAGTATTCAGATACTGGCGCGCAGCATGGGCTTGTCCGAAGCGGTCATGACTCAGTATCTTGACCATCGGCCTGTATCACCCAGCCTGCCGATCACGCCGGAGATCGTACGCGCGCAGCAGGCGACCGCTGATCTGTTTTACGACAACCACTTGATACCCAAGCGGGTCGACATTCAGCAGGTTGTCTGGCAAAAGCCATGATTCCGGCGTTGCGAACAGGCGTCGCCTGTTCGCAAACGCAATCAAGACGCCTCGAATATCCCCCAGACAAGAGAGGATTCAATGACCTACATCGCTGCCGAAAATCGTTACGAAGACATGCCTTATCGCCGTACCGGCCGCAGCGGGCTGGTGCTTCCGGCACTGTCTTTGGGCTTGTGGCACAACTTCGGTGACAGCACGCCGATCGACACCCAGCGCGCCATGCTGCGCACGGCGTTCGATCTGGGCATCAATCATTTCGACCTGGCCAACAACTATGGCCCGCCGTACGGCAGCGCCGAGATCAACTTCGGCCGTCTGCTGCGCGAAGACTTCAAGCACTACCGTGATGAATTGATCATCTCCAGCAAGGCCGGCTGGGACATGTGGCCAGGGCCGTACGGGCAGGGCGGTGGTTCACGTAAATACGTGCTCGCCAGCCTTGATCAGAGCCTGCAACGTATGGGCCTCGATTACGTCGACATCTTCTATTCCCACCGTTTCGACCCGGACACTCCGCTGGAGGAAACCGCCAGCGCGTTGGCCACCGCGGTTCAGCAGGGCAAGGCGTTGTACATCGGTATCTCGTCGTATTCCGGGGCCAAGACCCGCGAAATAGCTGCGTTACTCAAAGAGTGGAAAGTACCGCTGCTGATTCATCAGCCTGCCTACAACCTGCTTAACCGCTGGGTCGAGAAAGACTTGCTCGACGCTACCGAAGAGCTGGGCGCTGGCGTGATCGCGTTTACTGCGTTGGCCCAAGGGCTGCTGTCGGACAAGTACCTGAACGGCGTGCCCAAGGATGCGCGGGTCAATCGTCCGGGGGGCGGCTCGCTGCAGGCTTCGCACCTGTCCGAGCAGAACATCGCCCACGTGCGCGCGCTCAACGAAATCGCCCAGCGTCGCGGTCAGAGCCTGGCACAAATGGCCCTGGCCTGGACGTTGCGCGATCCGCGCGTGACCTCAGCGTTGATCGGTGCGAGCCGTCCCGAGCAGATCATTGAAAACGTCGGCGCGCTGAAGAACCTCGCGTTCAGCCCCGAAGAACTGACCGAGATCGACAGCTTTGCGGTGGAAGGCGGGATCAACCTGTGGGAAAAGCCGTCGCTGGCTGAGTAAGCACAGCCGTTTCCGGGTAATAACTCAGACCTTGCGTGGGCCGCCATCGGACGTTGAAAAATGCGTCTGGCGGCTCACTCGCCTGCGCGGGCAGCAACGCCGGGTTGTTCAGTGGCTTCCACTGAATAACAAAGAAAGAGGTCTGACTCATGATTTTTTCCTTCTGCCCTCGGCAATGACCAGCGGATCGGCTGAGTATTGCCAAGGAATCTCGTCCAGTGTCCAGAGATGAAACGCTACAGGCGAGGTGAAATCCGGGTCTGGCGGCGCTTTGGTGTGATACTCGGAATAGTGCGTCTGAAAGTCGATGGCGGCTTGCACGAGCAGTGGTTCACTGAAGCGCCTGCCCCAGAACGCCGCCGTAACGGGTAATTGCTTTGGGACGCCGGTCGCGCCATGGCCGATGGGCAGTGTCAGCATGGGCCAGGCCAGCGCGTTGGGCATATCGAAGTACGTGCGCTGTACCGGTAGTGTCCTCACCAGTGCGTCTGCCCGCTCGCCGACGTGAGCACCGAGCGGCAGCACCATCATGAAGTCAATCTGATAGTCATTCAGGGCCTTTTCAAAATGCCCCTGCTGTAGACGGCGTCTGTTCTCTGCTTCGAGTCTGATCCCCACTGGAATCAGTGAGGCAACCTGATCGAATAACTCCGGGTATCTTCGTAGCAAATAGTCTCTGTCGTCTTGATTCTCCAACACGTCTGCAAAGTCACGTACGGCCGACCAGTGCCGGGTTTCCAGTTGGTTGGCGTAACTGGTCACGGCTTGGGCGTTGACTCTCATCAGAATGCTGCCGTCACTGTCCAGCACGTCATGAATGGGTTCTGGCGAGGAGTAAGGAATGTTTTCAAGAATTTCAGCATCCAGCCAAGGAAAGTCGATGACCCGTGCACCCAGCGTCTCAAGCTGATCCTTGAACCTGATAAACGCTGCGCTGTAGTCCTCGTCGTAAGACTGCGCAGGGGGTTGACCGGACGACGACATCCAGTCCGTCTGCGGAATGCCGATGGTCAGCCCTTCCAGAGGAAGAGAACCGGGGGTCGGGGTAATGGAAAGCTGCTCGCCTATTGATGGGGCCGACAGACTTTGCGGGTCGTTTTCTCCATCAGGGCCGGCAATTATGGACAGTATCAGCGACGCATCGCGGATCGAACGGGCCATGGGGCCGACCACGTCCCAGCCGCTTCGCAGGGGCATCACACCGGCGCCAGACACCAGTCCCAGAGATGGTTTTATTGCGCTGGCGCCATTCGCAGCCGCAGGAATGATAATCGAGCCGGCCGTCTCTTCGCCCAGCGCTGCGGCGCACAGCCGTGCAATCGGGGCGACCCCCGAGCCCTGACTGGACCCGCCCGGCGTACGTATCGGGTCCCACGCGTTCCCGGCAAACTGGCCGACCGTGTGGGTCGAGAGTTCGGAGCAGATGGTATGACCGATAATAAGAGCGCCCTGAGCCCTCAGCCGGGCTACGCATGTCGCATCACGTAATGCCAGGTTGCCGGAAAAGGCCTGAGTGCCGTTTTTGCTTTCAAGGCCCTGAATGGCGAAAGAGTCTTTTATACCGAAGGGAATTCCGCACAACGGAGGCGCCGGGCCGCGTTGATCGTCTGGAGTCGTCAGCCATTGATCGGCGAGTCTTGCCTGCTCCAACAGTGTCGAGAAATCTTCCAGCCGCACAAAAGCGTTGTATTTACCGTTATCGCCGTAGGTTTCTTGCGGGCCGTTGAACCGAGTGATGCGGCTCCAGTATTCGACCAGCACCTGCTCGGCGGTCAGTCTTTGCGGGTTGCCTTCGCGCAGCAGTGCGGCGAGTTCGACGATTTCGTAGTCAACAATCCGCTCGCGTCGTTCAATGCCTGCACCACGCGGCAGTGCCGCAAGCAAACGTAAATTGTTGGCGTGCTGTCGGGCGTCAGGTTCGCCGAGTAATGCACTTTCCATATTGATCAGCTCCTTATGACTCCTCGAGTGGAGTCAAAAGAAGCTAATCATTAACGGGCGTTGCGGGTAACTGTCAGAAATGGCAGTGAATGTCTTGAGGACGGCTCAGCCTTCGTCAGCCTCGTCGTCATCCCCGCCATCGATCTTCATGCCCAGTTCCTTGATCTTGCGGGTCAGGGTATTGCGGCCCCAGCCCAGCAGCACGGCGGCATCGCGGCGGCGGCCAGCGGTGTGCTTGAGGGCGGTTTCGATCATGATCCGCTCGAAGGTCGGCACGGCGCTGTCCAGCAGGCTGGACTGACCGCGAGACAATGCCTGGTCGGCCCACTGGCGCAGCGCCTGTTCCCAGTTGGTGACCGGCGCGGCGTCCTGCGGCAGGCTCAGCAGCTCCGGCGGCAGGTCGCTGATGTGCACTTCACGACCCGACGCCATGACCGTGATCCAGCGGCAGGTGTTTTCCAGCTGACGCACGTTGCCAGGCCACGGCAGATGCTTGAGGTATTCCTCGGTCTCGGCCTTGAGTAGCTTGGGTTCGACCGCCAGTTCCTGAGCCGCGCGGCTGAGGAAGTGCTTGGCCAGGGTCGGGATGTCTTCGCGACGGTCTGACATGCGCGGAATGTGGATGCGGATCACGTTCAGGCGGTGAAACAAGTCCTCGCGGAACTTGCCGGCCTGCACCAGGGTTTCCAGATTCTGGTGGGTGGCGGCAATGATGCGCACGTCGACCTTGACCGGCGTGTGACCGCCGACCCGGTAGAATTCGCCATCCGCCAGGACACGCAACAGACGAGTCTGGGTGTCGGCGGGCATGTCACCGATTTCATCGAGAAACAGCGTGCCGCCGTCGGCCTGTTCGAAGCGCCCACGACGCAGGTTGGCCGCGCCGGTGAAGGCGCCTTTTTCATGCCCGAACAGCTCGGACTCCATCAGGTCCTTGGGGATCGCCGCCATGTTCAGCGCAATGAACGGCGAGGCCGAACGCGGGCTGTGGCGATGCAATGCGTGAGCGACCAATTCCTTACCAGTACCCGACTCACCGTTGATCAACACCGTGATGTTGGAGTGACTCAGACGGCCGATGGCGCGAAACACTTCCTGCATCGCTGGCGCTTCGCCAATGATTTCAGGGGTGCGGGTCAGCGTCGGTGCAACGTCCAGGCCCTGTTGTTCCTGAGCGTGCTGATTGGCGCGCTTGACCAGCGACACGGCTTCATCGACGTCGAACGGCTTTGGCAGGTACTCGAACGCGCCGCCCTGATAGGACGCCACGGCGCTGTCCAGGTCCGAGTGGGCGGTCATGATGATCACCGGCAGACGCGGATGCTGCTCGCGAATCCGCGCCAGCAGGTCCAGACCGCTGGCACCCGGCATGCGGATGTCGGAAATGATCACGTCCGGTTGCTGACGGGCCAGACGGCTCATCACCCCGTCGGCGCTGTCGAAGCTTTGCGTGGTCATGCCTTCCTGTTGCAAGGCTTTTTCCAGTACCCAGCGGATAGAACGATCGTCGTCTACGATCCAGACAGTTTCACTACGGCTCATGTCGAAGCTGCTCCTTGTTCCAGCGGCAGGAAGATCGAGAACGTGGTGTGGCCGGGATGGCTGTCACACTCGATCAGACCCTGGTGCTGGCTGATGATGTTCTGGGTAATGGCAAGACCTAATCCCGTACCGTCCGGGCGGCCACTGACCATGGGGTAGAAAATGGTTTCCTGAAGCTCGGCCGGAATACCGGGACCGTTGTCGATGATTTCGATCTTGCTCACCAGTCGATGGCGAACGTGGCCGATGGTGAACTGGCGCATGGCGCGGGTACGCAGGGTGATCCGGCCAAGGCGCAATTCGTTCTGGCCGCTGATGGCCTGCATGGCGTTGCGCACGATATTGAGCACGGCCTGGATCATTTGCTCGCGGTCGATCAACACGTCGGGAATGCTTGGGTCGTAGTCGCGCACCAAGGTGATGCAGCCCTGGCTTTCGGCCTCGACCAGGCTGCACACGCGCTCGAGCACTTCGTGCACGTTGGTCATCGCCAGCGATGGCAGCTTGTTGGAGCCGAGCATGCGGTCGACCAGATTACGCAGGCGGTCGGCCTCTTCGATGATGACGTTGGTGTAGTCCTTGAGGCTTTCTTCAGGCAGCTCGCGGGCCAGCAATTGTGCGGCCCCGCGAATGCCGCCCAGCGGATTCTTGATTTCGTGAGCCAGGCCACGCACCAGCATTTTGGTGGTTTCCTGCTTGGACAGCTGGGCTTCTTCCTTGGTGATGCGCAACAGCCGGTCACGCGGGTGTACTTCAAGCAACAGCAGGGTATCGCCCTTGCTGAGGATAGGCGTCACCGCATAGTCGACCGTCAGAGTCTGACCGGTCAGTGCGGTGAGCATCGCTTCGCGTTTGGTAAAAGGATGAGCCTGCTCGACTGCCTGACGCAGCGAACTCAATGCTTCGGCCGACTCGGTGAACAGCTCGCTGATGAATTGCCCATGGCTGCGCTGCCCGCTGATGGCCAGCAGCATTTCCGCCGCCGGGTTCATGTACTCAAGTCGCAGGTCAGCGTTGAGCAGAATGGTGGCAGTGGTCAGGTTATCCAGTAACAGTCTGTGCAGCGCATCGCTGATAGTCATGAATCGTGTTGACCTCTTTTGGCACATTGCAGTCGCGCAATGCGGGTGCTGGTTGGTCTGCACCAGCAGGAGCAAGGCCACCAATACGGTGCTATGTCAGTGAAGTTGCAAAAAACAAACCAAGGCTCCGAAAAGAAGCGCTTTATCTGCAAAATCGGGCCGTTTTTGTAAAGAGTGCCCGCATACGGCGCTACCCGGCCAGGCTTCCTGAACCAGATTGGGCTGTATTGTTGCGCAAGCAGACATTGAGCGCACCAAAAAGGTGCTGACGATTTGGCGAGGTCAGAAGAAGGGCAGGATGCTGCTTTTTGGTTCGGGCTTGTCCTTGAGCGGACACTCCGGACGCACGCCGTAGTCATCCTCCTTGCAGGGATGAGTCGCGCGCTTTTGCGCCAGGGAAATGCGCTGTACGTGAAACGGCTGGTTCGGGGTTTTTTCCAGAACACGGCCGAGCTCGTCGAAAATCTCTACCGACAGTTGATGCGTGCCGCGATCCACATTGCTCAACGGAAACACCGGACTGCGGCCGGCCTGGCCCACGGCAACGCCATCCAGCATCAGCCGGTAGCTGTGGCCCGCCTGTAACACCGGTTCGCTGGTGACGGTAACGATCAGGTCGCCGCTGGGATTGACCAGGGTGGCGTCCGGTTCGGGCACCAGGATTCTCAGCAACTGGTAATGAAACATCGGTTGTACTGCCGGTTTGGCAGGGTGGGCCTTCAAGGTGCGGGTCGGCGGTGTGCCGGTCATGTTGTTGCTGGGGGCGATGTCGACGCGGGTGGCGTTCTTGCGCGGCTGGTCGGTAAACACCCGATTACCCTGCGCGTCGATATAGGTGTAGACGTCGGCCACTGCGGGCAGCGTCAAGAGCAGCAACAGGCAGCTCAGCAGACGGCGCATCGTGTATCTGCTCATGGCTTGCCGAGGTGTACGCGCTGTACGGTCAGGGTGATGGTTTCGCTCTGCTGAATGATCCGCTCGCCGTCTTTCACGACCACCGCGAAACTGTGTTCACCGCGATCTACGTTGACCACCTGAAAGCGCGGCAGGTTGGAGGGCTGCCCGTACAGGTTGCCGTCCAGCAGCAATTGCAGGCTGTGAGTCGGTTGCAGGCGTGGCTGGATCTTCACACCGATGATGAACGTGCCATTGTTGGCGCGTAACGCTTCGTCGGTGGGCAGGTCTTTCAGTTCCAGCACGTCGTAGGTCGTTTGTGGCTGCGATTGTGGCGCCGCAGGGGTCGGCTGCGGCGCACTGTTGACGACCGGTCGGGAAGGCGTCTGCGTTTCGATGCTGTTGAGTGGCGGCAACTCGACCACTTCGGTCTTGGCCCCGTTGGGCGGCTGGTTGCTGAACGCAGTGTTACCGTTTGCATCGGTGTACTTATAGATCTGCGCCAGCGCGGGCAGGCTGATCAACAGCAGCAGGCAAATCAGACTTTGACGCATGAGACTCTCGACGGCAGGGCAAGATTGGCCGTCAGCATAGAACACATCGTCCTATGCTGCGCTATCCGCCTGATGTGTCAGAGTTTCGCAGGGCAAAGGTCGGCTGTGGCCAGTACCAGCGCCTGATCGTGAATCGGGTCGGTCTGATAACGCTTCAGCGCCGCATCCAGTTGCATCTGGCAGGTTTCCGCCTTGCGCAGTGGCTGGAAGTCCGCGTAGGCCTGGAGCAACTGGGTTTGCAGGCGATCCAGCTTCGGACGTATGTCATCGACCAGGCTGAGCCTGACCGTGTCGGGCGCCTTGCCTGCCGCGTGCCACTGGGCGAGCAGGGCGTTCTGCACCTGTTTATTGGCTTCGATCTGGGCGCGGAACAGGCGTTGAACGTCATCGGGGTTGAGCTTGAACTCGGCAGCGCGGGCCTGGGCGGCGCTGATCACTTGCAGCTCGCGCGGCGGGTCCTCGACGGCCTTGCCGCTGTCCCACTTGCTCAGGGCAACTTGATCGGCGATGGTCAGGCGCTCGCTGATCGCTTGCAGCAGAGGTTCAAGTGCAGAAGGCTTCTGCTCGGCAGTGAAGGCGAAACAGGTAGACATGAACGTCATCGTCAGCAGGGAAGTGGCCAGAATAAGGCGCATGGCAGTTCCATCTCGGTTCGGTTGGGAGGTGCAGATTTAACTCCAGGCGACCGGGCAGAGCCAGTGTTGCAGGGTGAACAAAAGTTCACGCGGTAAAATCCGGGCAAAAAAAAGACCTCCCGAAGGAGGTCTCCTGTAACGCCAACAATGCTGGCGTTGCTGGATCAGCAGCTGTAGTACAGCTCGTATTCCAGTGGGTGTACGAAGGTGCGAACCTTGATTTCTTCTTCGCTTTTCAACTCGATGTAGGCATCGATGAAGTCGTCGCTGAAGACGCCGCCCTTGGTCAGGAACGCGCGGCCCTTGTCCAGTTCTTCCAGGGCTTCTTTCAGGCTGCCGCAAACTTGTGGGATCTCTTTGGCCTCTTCAGGCGGCAGGTCATACAGGTTTTTGTCAGCTGCGTCGCCAGGGTGGATCTTGTTCTGGATGCCGTCCAGGCCAGCCATCAACAGAGCAGCGAATGCCAGGTACGGGTTGGCTGCCGGATCCGGGAAGCGTGCTTCGATACGACGGCCGCGTGGGCTGTTGACGTAAGGAATACGGATCGATGCGGAGCGGTTACGCGCCGAGTAGGCCAGCATGACCGGAGCTTCGAAACCTGGGACCAGACGCTTGTAGGAGTTGGTCGACGGGTTGGTGAAGCCGTTCAGAGCCTTGCCGTGCTTGATGATGCCGCCGATGAAGTACAGGGCGGTATCGGACAGACCGGCATAGCCTTCGCCTGCGAAGGTGTTCTTGCCATCCTTGGAGATGGACATGTGTACGTGCATACCCGAGCCGTTGTCACCGTACAGTGGCTTGGGCATGAAAGTAGCGGTACGGCCGTAAGCGTCGGCAACGTTGTGTACACAGTACTTGAGGGTCTGAACTTCGTCAGCCTTCTTGACCAGCGTGTTGAATTTCACGCCGATTTCGTTCTGGCCGGCAGTCGCCACTTCGTGGTGGTGAACTTCAACGGTCTGGCCCATTTCTTCCAGAGCGTTGCACATCGCGGTGCGGATTTCGTGGTCGTGGTCGACCGGTGGCAGCGGGAAGTAACCCCCTTTGACGCCCGGACGGTGGCCCTTGTTGCCGCCATCGACGTCGCCGTCGGTCATCCAGGAAGCCTGTTCGGAGAAGATCTTGAACATGGAACCGGAGATGTCGGACTTGAACTTCACTTCGTCGAAGATGAAGAACTCTGGCTCCGGACCTACGAATACGGTGTCGCCGATACCGGTCGACTTCAGGTATTCCTCGGCGCGGTGGGCAATGGCGCGCGGGTCGCGGTCGTAGCCTTGCATGGTCGAAGGTTCGATCACGTCGCACACCAGAACCAGGGTCGGCTCTTCGGTGAACGGATCGAGCAGGGCAGTTTCGTCATCCGGCAGGAGAATCATGTCGGACGCTTCGATGCCTTTCCAGCCAGCGATGGAGGAACCGTCGAACATTTTGCCGACTTCGAAGAAGTCGTCTTCCAGTGCATCGCGCGCAGGCATGGTGACGTGCTGCTGCTTGCCCTTGGTGTCTGTGAAGCGCAGATCAATCCATTTAACGTCATGATCTTTGATGAGTTGAACCGACTTCGACATGGTGTCCTCCGGGTGGCTAGAGACCGACTTGATAGAGTTATGGTCCCTTGAATTTGGGTGATGCCGGCGCAGATACTCTGCCAAGGCAACCTGCCTCACAAGGGAGCAATTTGCATGCCAGTGCCCCGTGTTGGGTTTTTTGCCTCAAACGCAGGTTTTCAGGGGGCGAAAACGCACCACACGGGAAAAACACGCACCTTTATGGCGCTACAATTTGGTGCGACGACTCTTTTTGGTGCGTCGTTGATTGCGTGTACGATAACTGGTTAAACCTTGAGCAATTTCCGCTATAATCCGCGCCCCCCTTTTTTGGTCGGCACCTCACGCTCCGTTTCCATGAAACTAATCGTTAAAGTTTTCCCAGAAATCACCATCAAAAGCCCGCCGGTGCGCAAGAAGTTCATCCGGCAACTGGGCAAGAACATTCGTACCGTGCTCCGTGAACTGGACGCGGACATTGTCGTGGGTGGCGTATGGGACAACCTTGAGGTCGAAACCCGGCTGACCGACCCTAAAGTGCTGCAGGGCATCAGGGAACGGCTGAGCTGCATGCCGGGCATCGCCAACTTTCTGCAGGTCGCCGAGTACCCGCTGGGCGATCTGGATGACGTGGTTGCCAAGTGCAAACTGCACTACGCCGACCTGTTGCCTGGCAAGATGTTTTCAGTGCGTTGCAAGCGCGCCGGCCGACACGACTTCAGCTCCATGGACGTCGAGAAATACGTCGGCAGCAAGCTGCGCATGCAGTGCGGCGCCGCCGGAATCGAGCTGAAAAAGCCCGATCTGGTCGTGCGCATGGAAATTCGCGACCAACGGTTGTTTGTGGTTCATGACCAACATCAGGGCATGGGCGGTTACCCGCTGGGCGCGCTGGAGCAGACCCTGGTATTGATGTCCGGCGGGTTCGATTCGACCGTTGCGGCCTACCAGATCATGCGCCGCGGCCTGATGGCGCACTTCTGCTTCTTCAATCTGGGCGGACGAGCCCATGAGCTGGGCGTGATGGAAGTCGCGCACTTCATCTGGAAGAAGTACGGCAGTTCACAGCGCGTGCTGTTCGTCAGCGTACCGTTCGAGGAAGTTCTCGGAGAAATTCTGCAGAAAGTCGATAACAGTCATATGGGTGTAGTTTTGAAGCGTATGATGTTACGCGCTGCATCTGCCGTGGCTGATCGTCTTGAAATCGATGTGCTGGTCACCGGCGAAGCGATTTCACAGGTTGCCAGCCAGACGCTGCCCAACCTGTCGCTGATTGACGCGGCAACCGAAAAGCTGGTCCTGCGGCCGCTGGTTGCCACCCACAAGCAGGACATCGTGGACCTGGCGACTGAAATCGGCACCGCTGATTTTGCCCGGCACATGCCTGAGTATTGCGGGGTGATTTCGGTCAACCCAAAGACCAACGCCAAGCGAAATCGCGTTGAGTACGAAGAAAAACAGTTCGACATGGCGATTCTCGAGCAGGCGCTCGAACGCGCGAAGCTGGTTTCGATCGATCGGGTCATCGACGATCTGAGCCGCAATGTCGATATAGAAGAAGTCAGCCAGGCGCTGGCCGGTCAGGTGATCCTCGACATCCGTCACCCGGATGCCCAGGAAGACCAGCCGCTGCAAGTCCCTGGCGTGGAGATACAGACGTTGCCGTTCTACGCATTGAACAGCCGTTTCAAGGCACTGGATGACACGCGCCAGTACCTGCTGTATTGCGACAAAGGCGTCATGAGTCGCCTGCATGCCCACCATTTGCTCAGTGAGGGACATGCCAATGTGCGCGTATATCGACCGAGCTAAGTGCCCGGGGCTGTTTGCCTGTGGCTTGCGTCACCGGCCCCCCGACACCTGTCGTCATGCCGTTACGGCTTTTGCCGACTCAAAATAGTAATCGCTGTCCTTAACCAGTCAGCAGACCGAATCCTCTGATCGAGATACACAAGTGATCGAAAATCTACGTAACATCGCCATCATTGCTCACGTTGACCATGGTAAGACCACCCTGGTAGACAAACTCCTGCGTCAATCCGGCACTCTGGAGCGCGGCGAGCTCAACGATGAGCGCGTGATGGACTCCAACGACCAGGAAAAAGAGCGCGGTATTACCATTCTCGCGAAGAACACCGCGATCAACTGGAATGGCTACCACATCAACATCGTGGACACCCCGGGCCACGCCGACTTCGGTGGTGAAGTAGAGCGCGTGATGTCGATGGTCGACTCCGTACTGCTGCTGGTCGATGCCCAGGACGGCCCTATGCCGCAAACCCGTTTCGTGACCAAGAAGGCTTTCGAAGCCGGCCTGCGTCCAATCGTGGTCATCAACAAGGTTGACCGTCCAGGCGCGCGTCCGGACTGGGTTCTGGACCAGATCTTCGACCTGTTCGACAACCTGGGTGCTACCGAAGAGCAGCTGGACTTCAAAGTCGTCTACGCCTCGGCCCTGAACGGCATTGCCGGTCTGGAACACACCGACATGGCTGAAGACATGACCCCGCTGTACCAGGCGATTGTCGATCACGTCCCTGCACCAAAGGTTGACCGTGACGGTCCGTTCCAGATGCAGATTTCCGCACTGGACTACAACAGCTTCCTGGGCGTCATCGGTGTTGGCCGTATCGCTCGTGGTCGCGTCAAGCCGAACACCCCGGTGGTTGCCATCGACGTCAACGGCAAGAAGCGTAACGGCCGTATCCTGAAACTGATGGGTCACCACGGTCTGCACCGCATCGACGTTGAAGAAGCAGCTGCCGGCGACATCGTCTGCATCAGCGGCTTCGACCAGCTGTTCATCTCCGACACTCTGTGCGACCCACTGAACGTCGAAGCGATGAAGCCGCTGACCGTCGACGAACCTACCGTTTCGATGACCTTCCAGGTTAACGATTCGCCGTTCTGCGGTAAGGAAGGCAAGTTCGTCACCAGCCGTAACATCAAGGAGCGTCTGGACAAGGAACTGCTCTACAACGTTGCCCTGCGCGTTGAAGAAGGCGACACCGCCGACAAGTTCAAGGTCTCCGGCCGTGGTGAGCTGCACCTCTCGGTACTGATCGAAACCATGCGTCGCGAAGGCTTCGAAATGGGTGTTGGTCGTCCTGAAGTGATCATCCGCATGGTTGACGGCGTCAAGCACGAACCGTACGAAAACGTCACCATCGACCTGCCTGAAGAAGCGCAGGGCGCGATCATGGAGCAAATGGGTAACCGTAAAGGCGACCTGACCAACATGGTTCCGGATGGCAAGGGCCGTGTACGCCTCGAGTACAACATCCCGGCACGTGGCCTGATCGGTTTCCGTAACGAGTTCCTGACCCTGACTTCCGGCGCAGGCATCCTGACCAGCATCTTCGACCGTTACGACGTGATGAAGTCTGGCGATATGTCCGGCCGTCAGAACGGCGTTCTGGTTTCGGTTGCTACCGGCAAGGCGCTGACCTACTCCCTGGAAACACTGCAAGCCCGTGGCAAGCTGTTCCTGGGTCATGGCGAAGACGTGTACGAAGGTCAGATCGTCGGCATCAACAGCCGCGACAACGACCTGGGTGTAAACCCAACCAAAGGTAAGAAGCTCGACAACATGCGTGCTTCCGGTAAAGACGAAACCATCGCTCTGGTTCCGCCTATCCGTTTCACTCTGGAACAAGCGCTGGAATTCGTACAAGAAGACGAACTCTGCGAAGTGACTCCAAAGTCGATCCGCCTGCGTAAGAAAATCCTTGGCGAAAGCGAGCGTACTCGTGCTGCCAAGAAGTCGGGCAACTGAGTAATCGGTTAGTCGGCTAGACACAAAAAACCCGGTCGCGAGACCGGGTTTTTTTATGCCTGCTATTTGCCTCTGGTATCAGCCAGCCTTGAGGCAAACTACTTCGAACGGCCGCCCACTGGTGCCAGCAGCAACTCGATACGCTGCTTGCGAATCCCGTCGGCAGCCGCTTCGGCCAGGGCCGCGTCGGTGATGATGGTATCGAACTGCTCGAGCCCGGCGACCTTGTACATACCGAAGGTGCCGTATTTGGAACTGGTGGCGATCAGCACGGTTTGCGAGGCGGATTGCATGGCGGCCTGCTTGACCTCGACCTTCAGCGCCGACGGTGTGGTGGTGCCGCGTTGCAGGTCCCACGAGCTGGTGGACATGAAGGCCACATCGGTCGCCAGCTGGCGCAAGGTTGCCGCTGCCAGGCCGCCAACGCTGGAGCGGTTCGGATGATCGAGCAGCCCACCGGTGTGAATCACATCCACATGCGCAGCATCGGCCAACGCGTTGACCACGCCGAAATCATTGGTGACCACGGTCATGCCCGACAGCGCGATGATGTGCGGGACGATTTCGAGTGTGCTGGTGCCTGCGTCCAGATAGATCGTCATGTCCGGGTGCAACAACCCCGCTGCGAGCCGCGCCATGCCCTGCTTGTGCGGCAACTCCACCACCGCCTTGGACTGGTGGCTGGGTTCGCTGTGGACCTGGCTGGCGATGCGCACGCCTCCGGTGACCGAGTAGGCACGACCTTCCTGCTCCAGCAGGGCGATGTCGCGGCGGATGGTCATGTGCGAGCAATCGAACATCTCCATCAACTGATGCACGCTGAGCACCTGATGCTTGCGTAACTGACGCAGCATCAGCTCCCGGCGCTGATCAGGGATCATAGGTGTACCGCCGGAAATGGCGATCTCCTCTTCAGTGGACATTCGTACTCCTGTACATCAATGAGCCGTCTCAGGCAGCAGACGGTCCGCGCATCTTAGCCAATCGCTTCGGCAATGGAAGCGGTTGCAGGCTTTTTTGCGCGGTTCGGCTCATCTTTACCGCCGTCGCACGTCAACTCATCCAGTTGCCACCGTCGACGTTATAGGTCTGGGCGACCACGTACTCGCTGTCCGCTGAAGCCAGGAAAATGGCCATGCCGGTCAAATCGTCCGCTGTGCCCATGCGCCCGAAAGGCACTTGCTCGCCTACCAGCTTTTTCTTTTCGCCCAACGGCCGGTTTTCGTGGCGGGCGAACAGCGCATCGACGCCGTCCCAGTGTTCGCCATCGACCACACCCGGCGCGATGGCGTTGACATTGATGCCGTGCCTGATGAGGTCCAGCCCGGCCGATTGGGTCAGGCTGATTACCGCAGCCTTGGTCGCGCAATACACCGCCACCAGCGCCTCGCCCCGGCGCCCGGCCTGGCTGGCCATGTTGATGATCTTGCCGCCGTGCCCTTGGGCGATCATTTGCCTGGCTGCTGTCTGCAAGGTGAACAGCGTGCCGCCGACATTGATCGAAAACAGCCGCTCGTAGCTGTCGCGGGTGATGTCGACGATCGGCGCCAAGTCGAACAGCGCGGCGTTGTTGATCAGGATATCCAGCTTGCCGGCCTGGGCGACCACTGCGGCGATGGCCTGATCGATGGACGACTGATCCGTGACGTCCATCCGCACCGCATACGCGTTGGGTCCCAGTTCTGTCGCTGTCGCCTGTGCGCGTTGCAGGTCGATATCGGCAATCGCCACACGAGCGCCTTCGTGAATGTACGCCTGCGCAAACGCCCGCCCGATGCCTCGCGCCGATCCGGTGATCAGCGCGCTTTTACCTTCAAGTCGTTTCATGGGTTCATCGTCCGTTCAATACAGTTGAGGGCTGGCGGTCTATTTCGGATAGCCGGCACGTTTCATCTCGCGTTCGGTCACCGCCTGCGCGGCTGTGAGCGCCTGTTCAGTGGTGGTTTGCCCGGTCACCGCGGCAGAAAACAGCTTGCCGACCGAGGTGCCGATGGCCTGAAACTCGGGAATGGTCACGTACTGGATACCAACGTAGGGCATGGGTTTGGCCGACGGGTGCGCCGGGTCGGCGTGTTGCATCATCTGCAGCGTGACCTTGGCGAACGGCGCAGCTTTCAGGTAAGCCTCGCTGTAGGTGGAGGTGCGGGTGCCAGGCGGTACGTTGCTGATGCCGTCTGTCTCGGCGACCAGCTGGATATACGCCTTGGACGTTGCCCAGGTGATGAACGCCTTGGCTGCATCCTTGTGTTTCGAGGTAGTCGGTATCGCCAGCGACCAGGCGTAAAGCCATGACGAGCCCTTGTCGGTCACTTCAACCGGCGCAGGTGCAAACCCGACGCTGTCGACGACCTTGCTCTGCGCCTTGTCGGTGGTGAACGAGCCGGCCACGCTGGCATCCACCCACACCGCGCATTTGCCGCTGTTGAACAGCGCGAGGGTTTCGTTGAAACCGTTGCTCGACACGCCCGGCGGGCCATAGTTTTTCAGGGTGTTGACGTAGAAATTCGCAGCCTTGCTCCATTCCGGGCTGGTCAATTGCGATTTCCATTGCTCATCGAACCAGCGCGCGCCGAATGCGTTGGCCATGGTGCTGAGCAGGGCGATGTTCTCGCCCCAACCGGCCTTGCCGCGCAGGCACATGCCGTAAACGCCCTTGTCGGGCTGATGCAGCTTCGCGGCGAATTCGCCCAGCTGCGTCCAGGTCGGGTGTTCGGGCATGCTCAAGCCAGCCTGCTTGAACAAATCGGTGCGGTAATAAGTGATGGTGCTTTCGCCGTAAAAGGGCAGGGCATAGAGCGTGTCCTTGACTGACAAGCCTTGGCGCACGGAGGGAAAGATGTCCTGCAGATCGTAGTCCGGCGCAAGATCGGTGACTGGCTCCAGCCACTGTTTGGCACCCCATAGCGGGGTCTCGTAGGTGCCGATGGTCAACACGTCGAACTGGCCACCCTGCGTGGCGATATCGGTGGTCAGGCGCTGACGCAGGACGTTTTCTTCGAGCACTACCCAGTTGAGTTTGATGTCCGGATGCTGCTGCTCAAAGGTTTTCGACAGGCGCTGCATGCGGATCATGTCGCCGTTGTTCACCGTGGCGATGGTCACGGTTTCGGCAGCCTGAACGGTCAGGTTGAAAAGGGCGGCGGACACGCCTGCGGACAGGAAAAGCGTTTTCCGAATGTTCATCGTAGTGCTCTCCACCCCGCGCCTCGTCTGGCGGGAGTCATTGTTTTTGTTGTTGGCCACGGTTGAGTCACCCTGGTGGACGGCTCGATTACAGCAGCCCTCAGAGGGCTGAACAAACGCAGCGCGGATCATCGACTGATACTTTTTTAACCGAGCGCGCTCCGGCGGTCCGAAAGCAAAAAAGTATCAGTGCCGGTTTGATCGCGGGCTAGCCTTGGCTGGGCGCGAGGGCGTATGTTCAAGCGTCCACAGCGCATTCATAACGATAAAAAGGGGCATCCCGTGCCTGACAGCCGAGCCGCCTTGCTCGAGCAGCGCCCTGCCGAGCTTGAGGTTATCCTCCCGCAGCCCGACCATTGCTTTCGCTGGTACGAGCACGACTATCCCTACGCACTGGCGCGCTGGAACCATCATCCGGAATTCGAAATTCATCTGATCCGCCAGGGCAGCGGCAAGCTGGTGGCCGGTGATTACATCGGTGAGTTCGCAGCAGGGCATGTGGCCCTGATCGGTCCGGATCTGCCGCATGACTGGATTGGCGATCTGGCCCCCGGTGAGCATCTGCCCGGGCGGGACGTGGTGCTGCAGTTCGACGGTGCAGCGTTGCTCGCCTTGCGCGGCACGCTGCCGGAAATGGGTGACTTGCAGCGTCTGTTCGAGCAGGCGCGACGCGGCCTGGAGTTCACCGGTGCGACAGCGGTGCAGGCTGCACGCCTACTTGAAAAGATTGGCCCTGCTCAGGGGCTGGAGCGGCTGATTCTGTTCCTGCAACTGGTCAACACGCTGATGAAAGCGCCTGCGCAGGAGGTTCGCCTGCTGGCCAGCACCTGGTATGCACCGACCCTGGATGCGCGCAGCTCCGAACGGATCAACAAGGCGTTCGACTATCTGCTGACCGAATTGACCAGCGATATTCGCCTGTCCGTCATCGCGCAGCGACTGGACATGAGCGATCCGGGGTTTTCACGCTTCTTCAAGCGCACCACGGGCCATTGTTTTATCGATCTGATGCGCAAACTGCGGGTCCAGCGGGCCTGCCGGTTGCTGCTGCACAGCGAGATGTCGGTGTCGGACATCTGCTTTGAAGTCGGCTATGCCAACCTGTCCAACTTCAACCGACACTTCCGCGTGGAGATGCAGCAGACGCCCAGTGAATACCGGCGCGCCGCCGCATCGGTCTGATCAATGCTCTGCCGGCTCTTTCGCCTGCGGGGCGCGGGTAACGGCATTCACCAGCTTGCCGATGGTCAGGCCCTGCAGAAGGATCGACAGCAACACCACGATGTAGGTGATGCTCAGCAGCAGATCGCGTTCCGGCCCGGTCGGCAGGGCCAACGCCAGCGCAACCGAGACACCGCCGCGCAAGCCGCCCCAGGTGAGGATGCGGATCGTGCCGTGCGGCACCTTGCGCCAGCGACGCAGGAGCAGGATGGCCGGGGCGACGGTGACAAAGCGCGACAGCAGAATCGCCACGGCCAGCAGGCTGGCCGCAATCAGGTGCTGCCACGAGAACGGCAACAGCAACAGCTCCATGCCGATCAGCGCGAACAGCAGCGCGTTGAGCATGTCATCCAGCAATTCCCAGAAACCGTCCATGTAACGACGGGTCATGTCGTTCATCGCCAGATTGCGTCCCAGGTTGCCGATGATCAGGCCGGCCACGACCATCGCGATAGGACCGGACACATGCAGTTCAGACGCCATCGCCGAGCCGCCGATCACCAGCGCCAGCGTGAGCATGACCTCGATCTGATACTGCTCGATGCTCTTGATCATCAGGTACACGGCGTAACCGATCAGGCCGCCGAACAGCACACCGCCCACCGCTTCGTGGACGAACAGCAGAGCGGTTTCGCCAACCGTCGGCGTCTCGCCCAGCTGCGCGATACCCAGCAGCACGGTGAACACCACCACCGCGGTGCCGTCGTTGAACAGGCTTTCGCCGACGATCGTGGTCTTCAGCGGTTTCGAGGCGTTGGCGGTACGCAACACACCGAGTACCGCGATCGGGTCGGTGGGCGAGATCAGTGCACCAAACAGCAGGCAGTACAACGGGCTGACGTGCCAGCCGAACAGGGCAAAGATCCAGTAGGCCAGTGCGCCGATCACCGTGGTGGCAATCAGCACCCCGAAGGTCGCCAACAGGCCGATGGGCCAACGGTAGCTTCTCAAGTCGCCCAAGTTGACGTGCAGCGCCCCGGCGAACAGCAGAAAGGACAGCATCCAGTTCATCAGCAGGTCGCCGAAGTCGATCTGGCCGATCAATTGTTGAACGCGATCTTCCAGGCCGGGATAGCCCAGAAAGCTCAGCCCTTGCAGCAGCAACGAAAACATCAGCGCGGTGACCATCACGCCGATGGTGGGCGGCAGGCCGATGAAACGGTAGTTCACGTAGGTCAGCAGCGCAGTGAGGCAGATAAAACCAGCAGCGAGTTCAAGCATCGGTCATTCCAGAATCCGTAAGTGCAGTGTCTCGATCACCGTAACCGAGCCTGTGTTTGATGGACCGGAACTACGTCCAGACACATCTCGACACGCCACAGTGGGGTTTGCGTTGACCACGCAGAGGCGGTGATGTTGCAAAAAATGCCGGAATCACCAAACGAAGCTGGATTTGAGATGGGGGAGGGAGGGCATTGCAGACGCAAAAAAGTCAGCCCGAATGACTGTCCGGGCTGACGGGGGATGTAACGCTGAGTGGCCTTCCTGGCAGGTTCAGAATCATTGGCTGTTTCTGCACCCGCTGAGGACCTGGTACTGAACCGTGTTCAGCTTGCCCTTGGAGTCTTCGTAGGTCATCAGTTTTGGCATCACGCTACAGGTTTGCAGATCCGGGGACTTGCGGACCAGCTTGGCAACGTCCAGCTTCATGCCGTAGGTGTACTCCTTGATCTCCGGCATCGGCTTGTTATGGAGGGCGGCATACTTCTGCACGCTGGCCTGGTGTTCCTTGATCACCGTAGTGGCTTTGACTTCATCAGAGGTGTAGGCGAAAGCACTGATGGGCGAAAGGATAACCAGAGCAAGTAACAACGATTTGGCTGTGCGCATTTTCTTTTGTCTCCGTTTGAATGTGGCTTAACCCTAACCAATGCGCACTAACCGGAAGGTTGCTGAAACATTACAAATCGGTCATCTCGAAGATGTCAGCTTCCTAACAGTATTGTCATTGTTCGCTCACCTTCCTGTTAGCTCCCCCTCCGTAAGCTTGTTTCATCCCTGACGAGCGCCGAGCGCTGCGCAGGTCCGACATTCAACCGAGAAAGGTAATGATGATGAAACTGGTCAAATCGATGGTCTTCGCCGTAGCTGCCTTGTCCGCCACTGCAGCCTTTGCCGACGACGGTAACGAGTACGCAAGCCCCGCTGCCGACAAGATGCGCCTGGCGCAAGAGATGCGTTTCAAGGAACAGAACAGCAGCAAAGCCGAGCGGTACGTCAATGCCGACGAGAAAGCCGAGGCTGAACGGTCGACCAAGTCCGAAGGCTGATGCCTTTGCTACCCGACCCGCTGCACCCCTATTCGCCCTTTGTAGCAGCTCCCTGCTCCTTTGGTCGGGGCGAATCTTTAAGCGTCCTTCGGGGCGCTTTTTTTATTCCTGGCAGAAACGTCGGCGATAAGCGTTTTTCATGCATCTGCCCGAAGGGCGTAGGAGCGAACTTGTTCGCGAAGAGGCCGGCATGCTCGCTGCAAATGCACCATCTTAGCTAACCAGCGAAACGTCGCCCGGCCTGCTCCTACGGCCTTCGGCGAGAATAAAAACAGACGTATCCGTTCAATGCCTGTTTCACCGTATTGAACTAACGCAGGCGGTACTTCACTTCCTTTCATATTTGTAATCCCGCCGTCACCTCGACGTTATCTTCGCCACTTCAAGATGGTGCCCCGCTGGCAGCTCTCGTACCTATAAAAAGAGCCAGGTCGACACGTTTAAAACAATCTGCCGATCCATCGGAGCACATATGACCCAACTCAGAACATTGTCCCTTGCCCTGTGCTCGACACTGGCAGGTGTAACACCGATTACAGCACTCGCCGAAGAACAGAAAGACGGCTTCATCGAAGGCAGCACGCTGACGGTGCTCAACCGCAACTTCTACATGAACCGCGACCACCGCAATGGCGAGTCCAGCCCGACCGGCAATGGCTATTCAGAAGCATGGGCGCAGGGCATCATCGGCCGATTCCAGTCAGGTTTCACTCAAGGCACATTCGGCGTCGGCGTCGATGCATTTGCCATGATCGGCATCAAGCTCGACACGGGGGATGGCAGAAACGGTGGGCGCAGCGCTTTCGATGTACTGCCGGTCGATGAGCAAGGCAACGCCCGGGACGAGTACACCAAAGTCGGCGGCTCGCTGAAGGCCAGGGCTTTCGACACCGTCGTGAACGTCGGCGATGTCTTCCCGTCCACGCCGGTGGTTGCCTTCGGCGACTCCCGCCTGCTGCCGGAGAGCTTCCGCGGCGTTACCGCGGTCAACAACAGCATCAGCGGCCTGACCGTGCAGGGCGGTCGCCTGCACTCCATGAGCCAGCCCGTCTCCAGCAACCTGCGCGACGGTTTCGCCACCTTCTACGGCGGCGCGGTCGACGCACCATGGGTCGCCTACTTCGGCGGCGACTACCAGGCCACCGACGCGCTGAGCCTTGGCCTCTACACCAGCCGACTCAAAGATGTCTGGGATCAGAAATACGCCTCGGCGTCTTATGTGCTGCCACTTTCCGATCAACTCGCACTGACCGGCAGCCTGAACTACTACAACGCCACCGATGAAGGCAAAAAACTGCTCGGCGAATTCGACAACGACATCTGGAGCGCAAAACTCGCCCTGCAATACGGCGCACACACCCTGTCGCTTTCGCACCAGCGCAACGAAGGTGATGATGATTTCGACTACCTCAGGCAGTCCGACTCCATCTACCTGGCCAACTCCATCCAGTACAGCGACTTCAACTCACCCAAGGAGCGCTCGTGGATGGTCACCTACAACCTCGACATGTCCACCTTCGGCGTACCCGGCCTGTCATTCATGACCCGCTACGGCAAAGGCACCGACGCCGACTACTCCAACGCCAACAGCACCTACATGCGCCGCGACGCACAAGGCAACCCGCTGACCGATCAAAAACGCTGGGAGCGCGATATCGAAGCGAAATACATCGTGCAGACCGGATCACTGAAAGACCTATCACTGCGCGTGCGCCAGGCAACGACCCGGGCTACGGCGTTCGAATCGGATCTGGATGAGGTGAGGGTGATTGTGGAGTATCCGTTGAGTGTGCTTTGAGGGGGGATGATTGAGTGAAGCGTCCTTTGGGGCGCTTTTTTTGATGAGGCGTGAATATTCTCACAATAGTCGATGGTCGGTCTTACCCTTGATCTCCCACTGTTTGCCAACACGCCTACCCAGGCTGTCGTATTGATAGCTGCTGGTGCTTTCCACCTGACTGTTGGCCATGGTCTCGGTTTTGACCAGGCGGTTTTCGCTGTAGTAGGTGAAGGTCTGCCAACGCACGATGCCGACGATTTTCTCGACCAAGTTGCCCCACGCGTCGTATTTGTATTCGTGGTTGCTCCATTGCTTGAGGCGGTTGTCTTTGACGCGGTCGAAGCGGCTGGTGTTGAAGTTCAGGCGGTTGCCAGCGGCGTCGTAGCGGAATTCTTCACCGTCGAAGCGTTTTTCGGGGTTGTGTTCAAGCAGGCGGCCGTTGGCTTCGTACTCGTAGGTGACCTCGCCGCGCAGTTTGTCGAGGGTGCGGCTCAGCTCGCCGGCCGGGTTGTATTCGTAGCGGCGGTGGAGCGGGTTGTAGGCGTGCTCGACGTAGCGCTCTGGCTTTATGAGCGGGTTCTGGATCTGCGACAGTTTTTCCGCGGGTAGGGTGGTTGCGTATTGCCAGGTCTTGCGTCTCATAATCGCTGATCAACTGGCTATCGAGGTTCAGTTGGTGCAAGTGACCGCTGCCGTAGTAAAAATCATCCGGATGATTGATGCTAAGCAATTGCCGCCGGTTTTGCATTCCAGTGTGGTGATGTGTAGTTTTTTTTAAAGAACTGACTTTTAGTATTAGGGATCAATATTTAAACTTTCAATATCAACAATCAGCATAGGCTCAATTAATGTTGCCTCGTTGGAAGTTGCTACAGTTTAGCATGCAGTTGAGGTGGCGCATTTTTACATGCTAATAAGTGACAGCCATTTTTATTGCCTTACCATTAACTATAACTTTTCCCCAGTCACCTGATAGGGTGTAGCCGTCGTTGCTGCTCGAAAAACTGTCTATATTCCCATAATCAGTTTCGCCAGAAGAATCTGAGAACGCTATGAACCTTCTGTCGATCCATTCAAAAGAGTCCACATTTAGAAAGCATAGCGAAATCTTTCGGTAGCAATACTGCTCGCTAGTTACAGGCTTTTCATACATCGGGTGACTTTCTAAAACAACGGCTTCCAACGTGAAGGTCAATGATCGAATACCTTCTTCAATTGCTAAGACGTAGCTATCCCCGAAGTAAAAATTCGAAAGCTCCTGAATTTCGTGGTAATTCATACAGTCCCTTATATATCAAAGTCAATCGGGGTGTGAACATTTGGGCTTTTTCTAGTTACAGAATTGCCAAAAGCATCTGTTCTTTGGCCCGTTGCGTTTTTAAATTCAACATGCGGATCAGCACTTCCTGGAGCTCGTGAGCTACCTTGTTTTATTGTTACACGAGGAATACCATTTTCATCAATGTATTTGAGAGGTCCTCCGTCGGTTTTAGAAGGTTTCCAACCCTGAGCTTCTGCATACTTTTTTAGTTCACTTGCTTTAGGCATTCGCCCTGCATCAAAAATCTCATCAATTCCCTTTGCACCACTTGCAGAGCTTTTGCATAAACCGAACGGATCAACCCACTCATAAGGATTAGGCGCATACAGATAGAGATTATCCCCACCACTCAACCCAATCGGATCCTGCGTAATAAACCGCCCAATCTCCTGATCGTGATACCGAAACGTGTTGTAGTGAAGCCTGTCTCTACATCGAAATACTGTCCTTGAAACCTCAGATTATGCTCGACTTAGTTCACCATAAACTTTTCTATCATTCCCGCAAGTCCGATATTGTCTGCCAGGCGACTTGCTCGCCAGCCCCTCCCATGCTTCGACCATCTTCAATAGTTTGCCAATTTGGTCAGCGTGAAGTGATATGGAAGTGCTTTCTTCGCTTCCAACTTCGCGTTGATTGACTATGACGAGCGCGTACAGAGGCCGTGCTTTCAGTTTGTAAATACTCTGTTATGTGAGTAAGAGTTACATTCTGGTTCAGTAATTTATAATGGGGCGCGCCGCCATTTATCATCATGGCTTAAGATCTCTTTTTTCTTTATCAACCATTCGTTGTTTTGTAGTTTTAGTGTTATTTTAGATAAGGTTTCTGCTCCAACAGTTTGCTGGGCTTTTATAGTGGCAGAGTTCTTTTCGCTAGCTATTGTTTCCAATACATCGCTGTCGGGGTCGTATGTGGGTGGGTTCGTAGAGCCTAAGTCTATTAGTCTGCCAAAGTTGCTTTTGTCTTCTATAGCATATTTTTTTAGTATTTCTCCTAGTTTGTTTCTGTAAACTTCTTTTAAGGAAAAATTGTCTTTACCCTCTGTTATTTCTTTTTTTCTTAGTCTGAAAAATTCCGTTTCCCATACGTTCATTTCTTTCATGAAATTTTCAATGGTTTCCAGTATTTGGCTTGAAAATTCTTTATCGTTCATATTAATTCTCAAATATACCTTCTAGTATTTTATTGCCTTGTCGATAGACGTCATAGGTTATAGATGTAGGCCTCGTACCGCCGCTGCCATATATAAAATTAAGCTCAACGTCAACCGGCCCTCTTTTGTTTACAGTGCTAGCGATAGTCGATTCAAAAGCTCTAAATTGACCACGGTTTATTCCTTTTAATTGCGGAAACACCCCATCCTTACCACCCGATCCACCAAGAAGCTTAGCGATTATGTGACCAGCATCATCGTCCGGATTGCCAAGACTTCTCGCCCAACTCCGGGACGACGCGTTTGTCGCAGTTCCGCCTTTTTTGATGTCGGCTTTGGTAATCGTAGCCGTTGTTTCATACTACGCCAACTTCAAATCAGTAGCTATTTTAACGAGGTCTTTATTGGGCTCTATATACCTAATGTTAAGTGCTTTTAGTAGCGGTTGACATTGCATGTATAACGCTGTTGGATTTGCGGTCGATTATTAAAACTAGAATATTGTTTTTCACTTTTTTAGCGATCCAGCTGACCGGGTGGTCTGGTGCTAATTTGTCTAACTTGAGCGTGCATTCTTTTGCTCCGTAGAAAGTTCTGCCGCTTTTCTCAATAGTGCCTATTCTGTAATCTATAATTTGTCTCATGCTTGAGCTGCTATCCATATTATAGATGTCAAGATTTAACCCGCTTATGAATTCAATACATGCCTTGGCCTGCTCTAGGACTTTGGCTGTGTGCATATCTATGTCGTCAGATTTTAATATATTTTCAATAGTTTCTTGGTTGATTGTTTTAAAGTTCATTTGGGTTAAAAACCTCTAGTTTAGACCGGACTCCTTTAAGCAGTAGCTCTGATTCACCCCATTCGTCTGGAGATAGCTCCCAATGCCAGTTATCTCCTGGCTTGGGCGCGCCTGTAGGTGTGCCGAGAATCACACCACCTGGGCCATCTTTATTTGCCCACCATTTAGCGATTTCTAAATCCCTTGTCCATGAAGTGTAAGGGCTGACGTCTGATACGGCACCATAGTTGTGTTCCGATGGAGTGATTGTGCTATCAGTTTTTGCAGGTTTAGCTATGCCTTTCCGAGCATCATCAATAGCTGGATGGTTGGCGCTCACTCCCCGGAACAGTTCGCAAGCCCAACCGAGAGCATCAGTCCACCGAATTGGATTAGGAGCATACTGATATAGATTCAATCCCCCAGCCAACCCAATCGGATCCTGCGTGATAAACCGCCCAATCTCCGGATCGTAATACCGAAACGTGTTGTAGTGAAGCCCCGTCTCCACATCGAAATACTGACCCTGAAACCTCAGGTTCTGCTCGACCTCGTTCACCACCAGCTTCTCAATCGCCCCCCACGGCCGATATTTGGCCTGCCAGACGATCTGCCCTTCGGCGTCGGTCATCTCCAGCGGTGTACCGATCTGGTCGGTGTGGAAGTAATAAATCCTGTTCTCCGCCTCACCTTCGCGCTGATCAACACGGGCGAGTGGCGCATAACTGCCTGGCTCGTAGAGGTACAGGCTGCTCTGCTCAGGACCCTCTTCACGCAACATCCGCAATCCCTGCCAGAGAAAGCGCTTCTGGTCGGTCTGCCCCTTGATCTCCCACTGTTTGCCAACGCGTCTCCCCAGGCTGTCGTATTGATAGCTGCTGGTGCTTTCCACCTGACTGTTGGCCATGGTCTCGGTTTTGACCAGGCGGTTTTCGCTGTCTTAGGTGAAGGTCTGCCAGCGGACGATGCCGACGATTTTCTCGACCAGGTTGCCCCACGCGTCGTACTTGTATTCGTGGTTGCTCCACTTTTTGAGGCGGTTGTCTTTGACGCGGTCGAAGCGGCTGGTGTTGAAGTTCAGGCGGTTGCCGGCAGCGTCGTAGCGGAACTCTTCACCGTAGAAGCGTTTTTCGGGGTTGTGTTCAAGCAGGCGGCCGTTGGCTTCGTACTCGTAGGTGACCTCGCCACGCATTTTGTCAAGGGTGCGGCTCAGCTCGCCGGCCGGGTCGTATTCGTAGCGGCGGTGGACCGGGTTGTAGGCGTGCTCGACGTAGCGCTCTGGCTTTATGAGCGGGTTCTGGATCTGTGACAGTTTTTCCGCGGGCAGGGTGGTTGCGTACTGCCAGGTCTTGCGCCCCAGTGCGTCATAGCCGAAGCAACTGGTGAGTTTGCCCTGCGTGCGATAGATCTCGCGGTGCAGGTCATCGCGCTCCATGTCGCTGATCAGTTGGCCATCCAGGTTCAACTGGTGCAGGTGACCGCTGCCGTAATACAAATGGTTGAGGTGCTGACCGGTGGGAAGGGTCAGTGTGGTCAGGTTGCTGAGTGGATCGTAGTCGTAGGTCAGCGCGCCCTGTGGCGACGATTCCTGTGTCAGGCGGCCCAGAATGTCGTAAGCGAATTCCAGTTTTTCAGCCGTGACACCGATCTTTCTGCCACCGTCGGTGGGCGTGCGCTGAATGGACAGCAGGCGGTCGCTGTCGTCGTAGGTGAAATCCTGACGGGCGTCGTCGTTGAGTCTGGCCAGCAATCGGCCGATCGGGTCGCGCTCGAAATGCGTGCTGCGCTGTGGTCGCTCACCTTTCTCGCTGTAGCCGATTTCCTCGACCTGAGTCAGATGTCCGCCGAGGTTGTAGCTGAAACGGCGGGTCAGTTGGTCGATGCGCTTTTCTTCGATCAGCCGGTCGGAGTCGTCGTAGGCGAACGTGTAGGTGGCGTCGTTTTCATTGATTAGCGCGGCAAGGCGCAGGGCCTTGTCGTACTGGTAGCCCACGATAAAACCCTTGGGGTCCTGGCGTCTGATCGGCAGGCCACGGGCGTTGCGGTACAGCGGGATGATCTGGCCTTGCGCAGCACTTCTCCGTTGGGTTTACGTTGCAGTGCATAGGGTGTCGATGAGGTAGACAGAACTTCCTATTAGGGTAAAAAAACATTGTCTTTGTGCAATAAGCCAGGGCAATATTAACATTGCCTCGATCTAAATTGGATTTTTAAAGATCATATTCCGCAGATAATAGGAGCTATATCGTTGCGCTGGGAGATATAAAGACTATCGTCAAAGGGTGCATCAAATAAGATGTCCTAAAATTTCTCTTGGGCTAATCATGGCTTCTGCTTTTCTAAGTTGATGTGGTATTTATCAGGGCAAAAGGTTGGTAAAATCCCGCGTGCCTAAAACCCCAATAAATCTCTTTGCCATGGCTGCTTTTTGATTTGATGCTTTCACTCTCTCCCTATTCCTGAAGTCTGAATTTATTTATATTTTAGGCTTCGTGCTTTGATAGTTTTATATTCGTATAGGCTCTTTTATAGAGTTGTATTTTTCTAGTGTCGGGGTAAAGCAGAGCTCTATTGTATTGCCTGCTCTAGCGAACTTCATGCTGTAGTCGCCAGGAGCGAATTTTAAAGTTTTTCCTTGTATAACATCAGATCCATCTGGCTCAAGATCTCCCCCTGACGTATCCTCTCCGGCTCCAATAAAAACTTGGCCCGACGGGAAGTGTAGATTTAATGCGCCTGTTTCATTCTCGATGTTATCCAACAATTTAATAGTGTAGTCGCCGTCATCTCCTAAACCAAGAAAGGCGATGTTACCTTTGTTTGTCTCAAGAATCTCATCCTCCACAATGCTCCACCAGTCAGGAGAATCAGAGACTCTATGCTTAATAGCATCAATGTCAAATATTGAAATAGTTGCAGTGTCTGTAAATATAGAAAACTCTTTTGACATATAGGTACACCTCAATTAAAAATGATTGAACTGATTTTATCACCAGGCTTTAATCCTGCTTTTCGGCCTGCGTTTTTCAAAGAGCTACCAACACTTTTATTGATTGATTCATCAAGCATCTGCAGTCGTTGCGTTGAAGAACCGCCTACTATCAAATCTATAGGGTGATCAGCATTAATTTTTGATAAGTTTGGAGGCTGCCCGTACATTCTCTCAAAGCGTGCAGTCACCGCTTTTCTGTATGATCCCTGGAGAGAGGATATTCTAACATCATGAGTGCCAGGCGACCATACAAGG
This sequence comes from Pseudomonas sp. PvP100, assembly GCF_017833055.1. Lineage (NCBI taxonomy): Bacteria > Pseudomonadati > Pseudomonadota > Gammaproteobacteria > Pseudomonadales > Pseudomonadaceae > Pseudomonas > Pseudomonas sp. PvP100. The sequence continues at coordinate 4,184,100 of NZ_JAFIBO010000001.1, read as the reverse complement.
TCTCCTCTGGCAGCTGCCCTAGTTAATGCATTTTGCTTTTTCGCAAATTGACGCTCAAGAAAGCTTCGCTCAGCGACAGATAGACTTGGACTGTTCAAAATCTTCGGTTTATTAACATTTAGGGCGGTCGAACATGACCAGCCTAACGGATCAACCCACCCATTAGGATTAGGCGCATATTGATACAGGTTATCCCCACCACTCAACCCAATCGGATCCTGCGTAATAAACCGCCCAATCTCCGGATCGTAATACCGAAACGTGTTGTAGTGAAGCCCCGTCTCCACATCGAAATACTGCCCCTGAAACCTGAGGTTCTGTTCGACCTCGTTCACCACCAGCTTCTCAATCGCCCCCCACGGCCGATACTTGGCCTGCCAGACGATCTGCCCTTCGGCGTCGGTCATCTCTAGCGGCGTACCAATCTGGTCGGTGTGGAAGTAGTAGACCTTGTTCTCTACCTCGCCCTCTTTCTCATCAACGCGGGCCAGCGGCGCATAACTGCCGGGCTCGTACAGATACAAGCTGCTCTGCCCAGGGCTTTCTTCACGCAGCAAGCGAAGGCCTTGCCAGAGAAATAGTCGATGGTCGGTCTGGCCCTTAATGTCGGACTGTTTGGCGACGCGCCTGCCCAGGCTGTCGTATTGATAGCTGCTGGTGCTTTCCACCTGACTGTTGGCCATGGTCTCGGTTTTGACCAGGCGGTTTTCGCTGTCGTAGGTGAAGGTTTGCCAACGCACGATGCCGACGATTTTCTCGACCAGGTTGCCCCACGCGTCGTACTTGTATTCGTGGTTGCTCCATTGCTTGAGGCGGTTGTCTTTGACGCGGTCGAAGCGGCTGGTGTTGAAGTTGAGGCGGTTGCCGGCAGCGTCGTAGCGGAACTCTTCGCCGTCGAAACGTTTTTTGGGGTTGTGTTCAAGCAGGCGGCCGTTGGCTTCGTACTCGTAGGTGACCTCGCCGCGCAGTTTGTCGAGGGTGCGGCTCAGCTCGCCGGCCGGGTCGTATTCGTAGCGGCGGTGGAGCGGGTTGTAGGCGTGCTCGACGTAGCGCTCTGGCTTTATGAGCGGGTTCTGGATCTGTGACAGTTTTTCCGCGGGCAGGGTGGTTGCGTACTGCCAGGTCTTGCGCCCCAGTGCGTCATAGCCAAAGCAACTGGTGAGTTTGCCCTGCGTGCGATAGATCTCGCGGTGCAGGTCATCGCGCTCCATGTCGCTGATCAGTTGGCCATCCAGGTTCAACTGGTGCAGGTGACCGCTGCCGTAATACAGGTGGTTCAGGTGCTGACCGGTGGGAAGGGTCAGTGTGGTCAGGTTGCTGAGTGGATCGTAGTCGTAGGCCAGCGCGCCCTGTGGCGAAGTCTCTTGGGTCAGTCGGCCCAGAATATCGTAGGCGAATTCCAGTTTTTCAGCCGTGACACCGAGTTTTCTGCCGCCGTCGGTGGGCGTGCGCTGAATGGACAGCAGGCGGTCGCTGTCGTCGTAGGTGAAATCCTGACGGGCGTCGTCGTTGAGTCTGGCCAGCAAGCGGCCAATCGGGTCGCGCTCGAAATGCGTGCTGCGCTGTGGTCGCTCACCTTTCTCGCTGTAGCCGATTTCCTCGACCTGAGTCAGATGTCCGCCGAGGTTGTAGCTGAAACGGCGGGTCAGTTGGTCGATGCGCTTTTCTTCGATCAGCCGGTCGGAGTCGTCGTAGGCGAACGTGTAGGTGGCGTCGTTTTCATTGATTAGCGCGGCAAGGCGCAGGGCCTTGTCGTACTGGTAGCCCACGATAAAACCCTTGGGGTCCTGGCGTCTGATCGGCAGGCCACGGGCGTTGCGCGCCAGGTGCGTGGTCTGGTCCTTGCCGTTGGTGTGCGTCAGCACCTGACCGTGGGCGTTGTAGGTGAAGCTCTCGCGGGTGCCGTCCGGATGGTTGATGCTCAGCACTTCGCCGCCGGGTTTGCGTTCCAGTGTGGTGGTGTTGTTCAGGGCATCAGTGACGGCGACCAGTTGATCGCGTTCGTCGTAACGGTACCAGGTGCTCTTGCCCGAGCAGTCCTGGAAGCGCTCGACCTGCGCCAAGTTGTTCCACCACAGGTATTTGGATTTGTAGGTGGCATCGATGATGGTGTGCGGCAGGCCATCTTCGCTGTTGAGGTATTCGGTCTTTTGACCCAGCGCATCGATCTCGGCAACCAGATTGCCTTTCGAATCGTAGCGGGCCTTCCAGATGCTGCCGTCGGGGTAGGTGATCTGTTTGACCAGTGTGGTCTTGTAGTGATGCTGATAACGCGTGGTTCGGCCCAGCGGGTCGGTTTCTGCGGTCAGGCGTGACAGATCGTCGTACTCGAAGCCCAACTGGTTACCATCGGGCAGCGTCAGGCCGGTGATATTGCCGGTGTTGTCCAGCGCGATACGGTACTGCTCACCGCCGAAATCAGTGCTGGCGATGACGCGACGGTCCTTGTTGTAGGTCACCTCGGCACGACGCCCCAACACATCGGTTACGCGCGTCTGGCGCGCCTCGAAATCATAATCGAAATGAAACTGCTCGCCGTCGCTGGTCCAGTGTTCGACCACGCGCGGCTTGCCGTCAAGAACCTCCCAGCGGTATTCGCAACTGAGCCCCAGCGCATTGGCGTGGCGGGTCATCAGGCCATCGGTGTAGCTGAAGTTACGCACCGAGTCGCCATTGCGGTTGTACACACTATTCAACTGGCCATTGTTGTCGTAGCCATAGCGCACCAGTGTCTCGACGGCCTGGTCGCCGACGATTCGCTTGACGGTGCTCAGACGGTTGGTCACCTCGTCGTAGTGCAGGTGCACGCGATGCCCGCCGGTGGAGCAAATGTCGGTCAGAACGCCGTCTTCGCTGCGTACAAAATGCAGAAAATGACCGAGGGCGTTTTCGACGCGTTGCAGGGGAACTGGCTGGTTGTCGTCGGGCACTTCACCGAAGTAGTAAAAGACGTTATCCAGTGTTTGCAGCAGGTAATGACCACCCTCGGTACGCACCAGGTACAGCTGTTCCTGTGCGTTATAGATGCGCTGGTTGTAGTCCAGTGTCACGAACGGCACGCTGCGGCCCTGATTGTCGCTGAGGTATAGAAAGCTGCCCTTGCGCCTCAGGCTTTGCTCCCACGGCAACACCCAGCCTTTGCCCAGCGCGCTGTCGATATCAAGGTCGCTGGCGTAGAAGCGTGTCCACTCGATCGGCATTAGGCCGGGCAGGCTGAAATCGGACTCGTCGATCAGCAGTTTGCGTCCGGTGGTGGTGTCGACCGGGTTGCCGTGCAGGCCGCCCAGCACTTTTTCGGCCACGGGGGCGACGCCGAAGCGAAAAATGGCGTCCCCGAGAAAGACACCGCCCATGAACTGCAGCGCGCAAGGGCCTGCCGCTTTCAGACCGGCCTGCATGCCCAACTTGGCAATGCTGAGCACGGCCTTGGCGCCGCCGGCCACGACTAACAGAATGTCCACGGTGTAGCGGGCCATCGCCGAGACTTCGTCGTCCACCGGCAGGTAGCGTTGGGTACCGCCGCCGATGAAGACGTTGGGCGAGCCGGTGCCGATCTTCGCGCCGCAGGTCAGCTTGTCGCCTTTGCGCGCGGCGGGCTGGCCGTTGATGAAGACGTTGCTGGAGCCTTCGGCCACCTTGACGATCGGCGAGTGCTTGTCACACACGGCGGTGCTTTCGATGGCAAAGGCAGCGGGACGGCCATTGATGAACACGTTGGGCGAGGCAGATTCGATCTGCCCCGCGGGGGAGCTAAAGGCGCTGCCGATACTCTCCCCGATACTGGCGATAGCATTACCGGCCAGGCCGACTGCCATGGCCAGTAAAAAACCGCCGAACCCGCACGTGGCGACGGTGAGCGAGACATACGCCACTGCCGCGATGCCCACAATCGCTCCGAGCACAAAGCCCGCCATTGCCCCGGTGTGTTCGATATCATCCAGTAACCGCGCTGCCTCGAACATCGCCGTTACTCCTGCGGGCTGCGAGTAGTGGAGGTGCGATCACCTGGCGTGACGCTGATGTTCTGCAACGGATAGTCCATTAAAGCGTGTCCTGTCAGCGATGTAGTAGAGTTCAGGGGGCGGTCAGGCCTTCAAGCATGCTGTCGAAATCCAGCAACCAGGTTTTCAGCGCGGGCTTTTCGGAGTCAATCACGCAGCCCACGCTCAGCCATTGGCTTTGGTTGTGATCGGCACACGGCACGATGGCACCGATCAGGCGTCCATGCCGCTCTTCGAGGCCTGCGCGAAAATGAAAATCCAGCGCCAGCGCTGCATTGCCCGCCAACAGCGTTTCATAGTGGCGAATGATCTGGACTTCGCCATGCACGGGCTGCAGCGCCTTGACGGCTTCGGCGAATACTTCGGCAAGCGTTGCCTCTTCAGGTACATCGCGACGCTGAATGGAGACGACCACAGGCTCTCCGCCCACTTGAACGGTGGCTTCAATCGCGTTGCACTGGAAACCTTCCGGGAAGCCGAAGTGGAACCCGCCGAAATTGAAACTGCAGGGCGCGTCGAGCAACGGCTTTGGAACAGGGATGAGCGCTTCGACACGTTCAAGTGCCTGCTGCGCGGCAGCATGTTCGGCTGCCTCGCGCGCCAGGGCTTCGTCAGCCAGTCGGCGCTCGGAGATGCGGTCGTAAATACTGGTGCGCGTCATATGGCCGGAACCTTGTTCGTCAACATCTACATGTCCTTCTGCACAGCGGCCCCAATGACTGCCATTTGCAAGTTGACGATAAGCACTTGCGCGCGTGATTTATATGTCCTGCGGTTACCCGCTTGCCTGGAAATGTCTGAAACCCCCGTGCGAAGAAGGCTACGGACACAGTCTACTGTCGAAGGCTGAATCGTTCGACCTTTTCCCAAATGAAAGTTCACTGTGGGCAGGGCAAAGCTCCAGAAGGCTGTGTGCCGAGCGTTCTGGAGCTTGGGCGGTTGCTTTGAACCCTATTTCAACGCCTCAACCGCCTCCTCATCCTCCCGCCGATGCGCCCACTGATACAACGCTGGCAACACCAGCAACGTCAGCGCTGTCGACGACAGAATCCCGCCGATCACCACCGTCGCCAGCGGTCGCTGTACTTCGGCGCCAGTCCCGGTAGCGAGTGCCATGGGGATGAAGCCCAGCGATGCGACCAGTGCAGTCATCAGCACCGGGCGCAGGCGGGTGAGGGCGCCTTCGTTGATGGCGTTGTGCAGCGAGTGGCCTTGTTCGCGCAGGCTGCGGATGAAGGCGATCATCACCAGGCCGTTCAGCACCGCCACACCCGACAGGGCGATGAAGCCCACGCCTGCGGAGATCGACAGGGGAATGTCGCGCAGCCACAGGGCCATGACGCCGCCGGTCAGGGCGAACGGGATGCCGGTGAAGACCAACAGGCCGTCCTTGAGGTTGTTGAACATCATGAACAGCAGCGCCAGTACCAGCAGCAGCGCCACCGGCACGACGATCTGCAGGCGTTTGGCGGCCGATTGCAGTTGTTCGAATTGCCCGCCCCAACTGGTCCAGTAGCCGGCCGGGATCTGCACGCCGTTGTCGATGGTGGTGCCCGCTTCTTCGACAAACGAGCCGAGATCCCGACCGCGCACGTTGGCGCTGACGATGACCACGCGTTTGCCGTTCTCGCGGCTGATCTGGTTCGGGCCGAGTACCAGGTCGAGGCTAGCGACCTGAGACAGGGCGATGAAGCTGATCTGCTGATTGCCAGCGCTTGCAGGCACCGGAATGAGCAGGCTGGAGAGCCCGTCCACGTCGGTGCGCAGTTGCTCGGAGAGGCGCACCACCATGTCGAAGCGGCGGTCGCCCTCATACAGCGTGCCCGCCTGACGACCGCCCAGCGCAATGGCGATGGCGTCCTGCACGTCGGCCACGTTGAGGCCGTAACGCGCGGCCTTTTCGCGGTCGATGTTGATGGTCAGCACCGGCAGCCCGGTGGTCTGCTCGACTTTGACTTCCGAGGCGCCCGGCACTTTTTGCAGGGTGGCGGCGATTTTTGTGGCGGTCTGATTCAGCACGTTCATGTCGTCGCCGAAGACCTTCACTGCCACATCGCTACGCACCCCCGAAACCAGTTCGTTGAAGCGCAACTGGATCGGTTGGGACAGTTCGTAGTTGCTGCCCGGCACACTGGCGGCGGCTTTTTGCAGGTCGGCGATCAGCGTTTCACGGGACTTGTCCGGGTCAGGCCATTCGCTTTGCGGTTTGAGCATCACGTAGCTGTCGGAGATGTTGGGCGGCATCGGGTCGGCGGCGATCTCGGCGGTGCCGGTGCGGGCGAACACGCGCTGCACTTCCGGGACCTTGTCGATGATGGCTTTTTCCAGACGCTGCTGCATGTCAACCGACTGGGTCAGGCTGGTGCCGGGCACCCGCAGCGCCTGCAGGGCGAAGTCGCCCTCGCTCAGGCTGGGGATGAACTCGCTGCCCATGCGGCTGGCGGTGAAGCCGGACAGCACGATCAGCACCAAGGCCATGCCGAACGCTATCGAGCGATGCCCCAGTACCCAGCTCAGGATCGGCGCGTAGCGCTGGCGGGCGGTGCGCATCACAAAGCCTTCTTCTTCCTTGACCTTGCCGGTCACGAACATGGCGATGGCGGCAGGCACGAAGGTCACCGAAAGAATCATGGCGCCGAGCAGGGCGATGACCACGGTGAAGGCCATCGGGTGGAACATTTTGCCTTCCACACCGGTGAGGGCGAAGATCGGCAGGTACACGACCATGATGATCAACTGACCAAAGATCAACGGTCGACGGGCTTCTCTGGCGGCGGCGAAGACCTCATGGAAACGCTCGCTGCGGGTCAGCATGCGGCCGTGCTTTTGCTGGGCATGCGCCAGCCTGCGTATCGCGTTTTCGACGATCACCACCGCGCCATCGACAATGATGCCGAAGTCCAGCGCGCCCAGGCTCATCAGGTTGGCGCTGACCTTGTTGGTGAACATGCCGGTGAAGGTGAACAGCATGGCCAGCGGAATCACCATGGCGGTGATCAGCGCAGCACGGATGTTGCCGAGGAACAGAAACAGAATCACGATGACCAGAATCGCGCCTTCGATCAGGTTCTTCTTGACCGTCGCGATGGCTTTTTCCACCAGCGTGGTGCGGTCATAAACCGTTACGGCTTCCACACCTGCAGGCAGTGTGCGGTTGATCTCGGCGAGTTTGGCGGCCACCGCCTGCGAGACGGTCCGGCTGTTTTTACCGATCAGCATGAACACCGTGCCGAGCACCACTTCACGGCCATTTTCGGTGGCTGCGCCGGAGCGCATTTCCTTGCCGATGCCGACCTCGGCCACGCTGCTGATTCTGATCGGCGTGCCCTGCACATTGGCGATGACGATGTTGGCGATGTCATCCACGGTGCCCAGCTGACCCGGTGCGCGAATCAGTAACTGCTCGCCGCCGCGTTCTATATAGCCTGCGCCGACGTTGGCGTTGTTGCGCTCCAGCGCTGCCACCAGATCGTTGAGCGTCAGCTTGTAGGCGGCCAGTTTTTTCGGATCAGGCGCAATCTGGTACTGCTTGGCGAAACCGCCGATGGTGTTGATCTCGGCCACACCCGGCACGTTGCGCAACTGTGGCTTGATGATCCAGTCCTGAATTACCCGCAGGTCGGTCGGCGTGTACGGCGTGCCGTCCTCCTTCAGCGCGCCCTCGCGGGCCTCGACTGTCCACAGGAAGATCTCGCCAAGGCCGGTGGAGATCGGCCCCATCATCGCATCGACGCCTTCCGGCAACTGGTCCTTGGCGATCTGCAGGCGCTCGTTTACCAGTTGGCGGGCGAAGAACAGGTCAGTGCCGTCCTCGAAAATCACCGTGACCTGCGACAGGCCCGAGCGCGACAGCGAGCGCGTCTGTTGCAGACCGGGCAGCCCCGCCATGTTGGTCTCGATAGCGAAGGTGATGCGCTGCTCGGTTTCCAGCGGCGAGAAGCCGGGCGCAGAGGTGTTGATCTGCACCTGTACGTTGGTGATGTCGGGGACCGCATCGATGGGCAGTTTCTGGTAACTGGCGATGCCCAGCCCAGCCATGAGCAGCACAGCAAGCATCACGACGATGCGCTGTTCAATCGCGAATTGAATCAACCGTTCAAACATGTGGGTGTACTCGTGGGACGCAGATCAATGGGCGTGCTCGGCGGAGCCTTTGCCCAGCTCCGACTTGAGGATGAAACTGCCGGCGGTGGCCACTTGTGTGCCGGCCTCCAGGCCCTTGACGATTTCCACGTGGCCACCATCGCGGCGGCCCAGTGTCACCGGCGTCAGTTGAAAACCTTCAGCGTTGCGCACGAAGACCGAGGGCTTGTCCTCGACCGACTGGATCGCCGATTCGGGAAGACTCACCGCCACACTGGACTGCTCGGCGGCGACTTCCACCGAAACGAACAGGCCGGGACGCCACGCGCCCTGCGGGTTGGCCAGCGTCACGCGCACGGCCGCAGCGCGGGTCTGCTCGCCCAGCAGGCTGCCGACGTAGCCGACTCGTCCTTCGACCCGGGCATTCAGGTCGGGCGCACTGACGATGACCGGACGACCGACCACCACCTTGTCCAGATCCCTGGGCGCTACGCCGAAGGTGGCCCAGACACGCGACAGGTCGGACAGCGTGAAGGCGTTGCTGGCCTCGCTGACCATCTCGCCGATGCCCAGGTGCTTTTCCACGACCACGGCATCAAACGGTGCGATCAGCTCGTAGCGGCTTCCCGCCGAAGGATGGGTGCTGGCACCGATGGCGCTGATCTTCTGCCGCGCGTTGGCCAGGTTGATGTCGGCTTCCTGAAAGTCCTGACGCGCCTGCAAGTAATCCTGCTCGGCCGAGATTCTGTCTTCCCAGAGTTTCTTTTCGCGTTGCAAGGTCAGGCGCGCCAGTTCCTGACGTCGCTGTGCAGCGTTCAATTCGCTGCGCTGATCGGAAATCTGCTGGCTGGCAATCACTGCCAGCACCTGGCCCTTTTTCACTGACTGACCCAGATCGACCTTCACCGCTTCGACCACGCCGCTGACCCGCGGCACGACATGCGCAGTGCGGTCTTCATCGAAGCGGATTTCACCGGGGAAGGTCACGGTCGTGCTCATCTGCCGGGGTTCGGCGCTGGCCAGCTCGATGCCTGCTGCCTTGATCTGCTCGGCAGTCAGCTCGATGTGTCCCTCTTCCTCTTCGTGAGAAGCTTCCGAGGCTGCGGCGTCCGGTTTTTTCTCTTCGTTGCCGTGCTCCTGCTCGTCGGCGTGGCCCTGCCCGGATTCATGCGCGTGCTCATCGGCTGACGGTTCTGGTCCTGCTGCGAACGGCAGCATCTGCCGGTTCAGGGTCAGACTGCCCAGACCAATGATGACCACCACCGCCAGCGCGATGGCAATGCTTCGTTTGTTGTTCATGAAGGCTCCCGGCGATCAGGTGCGTGCAGCACCTTTCGATACACTCGATACAGGCGGAAAAGGAAAGTCAGGGGTTGAGGCTGAAGCGGTTGAGGTCACCGTGGATTCGCTCGATGGCGACTCTGGCCTCGGTGGCGGTGGCCAGCGATTCGAGGTACTGGCTGCGCGCCGAGATCAGCGTTCGTTGCGCGTCCAGCACTTCGAGAAAGCCGAACTTGCCCATCTCGAAACCGCGCGTTGCCGTGTCGACGGCACGTTGCGCGGCGGGCAGGATCACGCGGTCGAAGGACTCGACTTCCTGCGCGGCGGTGTTCCATTGATCGAGGGCGGACTGCGTCTGGGTGCGCAGCCTCAGTTCGACGGCGTTGCGCAGGTCACGCGACTGGTCGGCACGGCGTGATGCCGCGAGCACGTTGCCTTGATTGCGGTCGAACAGCGGCAGTGGCATCGACAGGCCCACGACGTTGACTCGCTCGCGCTCTTCGCGGCTGTACTGGCTGCCGACGCTGACGGTTAGGTCCGGGATGCGCTTGGCGCGCTCCGACCCCAGCGCCGCTTCGCGCTGCTCGATCTGGGTCTGCGCCAGGCGCAGCTCGGCGGACTGATTGAGGGCGGTCAGTAGCTTTGCGCTCGGTGGCAGCTTGCCTGGCGACAGGTCGCTATAGTCCAGACGCTCGAAAGAGGCGAGCGGCGAACCGGTGGTGCGCGCCAGCTCGCGGTTGCTGTTGATTTTCAGGGTCTCGGCGCGGCGGACCAGCAGGTCGGTTTCGGCCAGTTGCACCTGGGCGCGTGTGGCTTCCACCGGCGATACCTTGCCCGCCCGGACTCGCCCTTCGGCAACCTCAAGGCCGCGCTCGGCCAGTGTCCTGGATTGACGGGCCAGCTCCAGACCTGCCTGTGCCCGCGCCGCTGCGTAGAACGCCTGAACCACCTCGGCACGCAGCTCGTTGCCGCGACGCTCCAGCTCCAGACGCGCAGCGTCCTGACCCTTGCTGGCGGCCTCTATCCGCGCTCCACGTTTGCCGCCCAGTTCCAGGGCCTGGCTGAGCATCACGGTGGTGGTGCTGGTCTCGCGGTGGGTGTCTTCCACTTCCCATGACACCGTCGGGTTGGGGATCAGCCCGGCCTGCTGTCGATCGCCTTCGGCGACGCCGATCTCCCACTGGGCTGCGGCCAGTTCCGGGTTACGGGCGAAGGCTGCCTCCAGTGCCTGAGCCAGGCTGATGCCCTGGGCTGCGGCAATGCCAGGGGCAACAAGCGGTAACAACACCAGGCAAAGTGCGGCGACTCTCATAGCGCACTCCCTGCCAATCGATCTGTACGCTGAGCGCGCACGTTATTCTCCAGTCGCATGACTCACCCCATCGAAAGCAAAAAACAAACAGGCACCAGGGCGCTGAAGTTGGCTGAGGGGACTGTATGCAACCGGAGTTATCAGAGGGATTGCTGCAAAATTACGATTTTGTTATCCAGCGGGATGGGCGTTTCTTTTCAGTACACTGCACAACATCGTCATCCACCGTTCATCAAACAGGAAGCCTGGTTATGCGAATCCTTGTCGTCGAGGACGAGCCGAAAACTGCCGAATACATGCATCAGGGTCTGACCGAAAGCGGCTATATCGTCGATATCGCGGCAACGGGTCTCGATGGGCTCTATCTCGCGCAGCATCAGGCTTACGATGTGGTGATACTGGACGTGAACCTGCCGGAGATGGACGGCTGGGAGGTGTTGAGCCGCCTGAGGAAGACCGTCAGTACGCGCATCATGATGGTCACTGCACGCGGGCGTCTCGAAGAGAAGGTCAAGGGCCTGGAAATGGGCGCTGATGACTATCTGGTCAAGCCGTTCGAGTTTCCCGAATTGCTGGCTCGGGTCCGCACGCTGATGCGCCGCAGCGAGCAGACCAGCACTTCCAAGGTGTTGCAGGTCGGCGATCTGGAGCTGGATCAGGGGCGCCACAGAGCGTTTCGCGGCAGCCAGCGCATCGACCTGACGACCAAGGAATTCGCGCTGTTGCACCTGTTGATGCGGCACAGCGGCGAAGTCATGTCGCGCACCCAGATCATCTCTCTGGTCTGGGACATGAACTTCGATTGCGACACCAATGTGGTGGAGGTGTCGATCCGCCGTCTGCGCGCGAAGATCGACGATCCGTTCGAGACCAAGCTGATTCACACGTTGCGTGGCGTCGGATACGTACTGGAAGTGCGTGAATGAAGCTGACCCGTCTCTCGACCCGTCTCGGATTGACGGTCGCGGCGCTCATCGGGTGCCTGGTGCTGATGATGGAAATGCTTGCCTATGCGGCGATTTCCCGTCAGCTCGATATACGTGCCGAAGACGCGTTGAACGAGAAGTTCAGGCAGATCGAACACAGCATGAGCGAGGGTTTTTTGGGGGTCGTCGACATCGTCCAGTACCCCCACACGCTGCGTGACCAGATCGTCGGGCATGACAGCTTCTCGCTGACCATTTTCGACGTGGGCAACCCTCGGCAAGAGTTGATGAGCGTCGGTAGCCAAGAAGGACGAAGTCTGCCGGTTCCTGATACCGATTCGCTGCCGCAAGGCTTTCAGGAACTGAGATCCGAGCAGGGCCATAAGATTCTGCTGGGTTACAGGACCGTACGCCTCAAGACCGGTCAGGACGTGCTGGTCAGGCTGTCCATGGACAGGGAAAGCGACACCGTGCTGCTGCACGCTTACGTCAGATCGACGTGTTTGGCCTTGCCGGTGATTCTGCTGCTGGTCGGCTTTGGCGTCTGGTGGGTGGTGCGTCGCGGGCTCAGGCCGCTGGGGGCGTTCAGGAAAGTCACTGCGCTGGTCTCGGCCCGCGACCTGTCTCATCGGATGAAAGTGAAGGGCCTGCCTGACGAGTTGCGCGACCTGGCACATGCGGTCAACTTCATGTTGCACAGGCTGGACGGTGATGTGCAGCAACTGGCGCAGTTCTCGGACGACCTTGCGCATGAGCTGCGCTCACCAATGAACAACCTGATGGGCAGGGCGCAGGTCACGCTGTCCAGACCGCGCCCGTCGGAGGAATACAAGCAGGCACTCGAATCCTGCACCGAAGAGCTGGAGCGCATGTCGCGCATGATCAGTCAGATGCTGTTTCTGGCCAGCGTCAGCCAGCCCGCAGCGCCCTTGCCGGTCGAGGTCATCGATCTTCGTGAGGAGGCAGACAAGGTCGCCGAACTGTTTTCCTCCTCGGCGGAGGATCGCGACATTACCTTGCAGGTTCAGGGGCACGCCAGGGCGACCGGTGACCGGCTGATGATCCAGCGAGCGATTTCCAATCTGCTGTCCAACGCCATTCGTCATGGTCTGTCGGGCAGCGTCATTACCCTCACGCTTGCCACGCATGAGGATGAAGTGTCACTGGCAGTGCGCAATGCGGGGGATGGCATCGATGCCGAACACCTGCCACGCCTGTTCGATCGTTTCTATCGGGTGCATGTCAGCCGCGCGCGACAGCAGGGCGGGACCGGGCTTGGGCTGGCAATTGTGCGTTCCATCATGAGCCTGCACGAAGGGCAGGTTACGGTGCAGAGCGAGCCAGGCCAATTCACCACGTTCAGCCTGATCTTTCCTAAACTGGTGTAATGCGTCAGGTTGGTGGTCGTTCTTCAAGAACCTTTCGCTGACCCCCGGCTCATAGCTTGTGAGCGGGTATTGCCCGGATGCTTCCGATGAAGCTGAACCCTATAAGGATGGACGTATGACAGTTGCTTTCTGGTGCGTGCTGGTCGCGATCTTGCTGCCGATTATCTGTGCCGGTATCGCCAAGTTCGGCAGCGGCAAATTTGGCAGCGGGCATAACCATGACCCGCGGGCCTTTCTCGACAAGCTGGAAGGGTTTCCGCGCCGCGCGCATGCTGCCCAGATGAACAGCTTTGAAGTAACCCCGGCATTTGCTGCGGCGGTGATCATTGCGCACATTGCCGGTAACGCGCAGTTGGTGACCATTGATGTGCTGGCGGTGTTGTTTATCACCAGCCGCCTGCTGTACATCATTTTCTACCTGGCTGATCTGGCCGCACTGCGCTCGCTTGTCTGGCTGGTGGGCATGGGCCTGATCATCGCGCTGTTCGGGGTGTCGGCTTTCCCGGCCGTGTCCTGACAGGCTGTTCGCGACGCTGCCTATCATGGGCAGCGTCGCGACCTGATCAGTCGTCTGACTGGACTTTCTCGAGTTCGGTCTGGGCTTCCTGCAATTCCTTGCGAGAATCGGCGAGCTTGTCCTTGCGCTTGTTGATCTTCTCCGGATCGCCCTTTTCCATGGCCTTGTTCAAGTCGGTCTGACGGCGGCTGACTTCCTGCTTGGCGTCGAGCACTTTCTGCTTGCGCTGTTTGATCAATGACGTTTCGGTGCAGTTGGCATTGACCTCGGCCAGTGCCTTTTCAAGGTCGGACTGTTCCGCTTTATTACCCTCGGTCTTGGCATACTGAATCTTGCTGCTGATTTCCTGGCTTTTGATCTGGCATTCGGACTGCACGGGGGAGGGCGCCTGTGCGTCTGCGAACACGGTTGTAGCGAGCAGCGTGCAGCTGGTGAAAAGAATCAGTGGCGATAAAAACTGCATATGAACTCCGTTTGAATACGGACAGAAAAATGAACGTCCGCTACTTAAAACCTGAAATGCTCTGTGCCTGCAATTGCTGGCTCAGTGCCTGTACCTGTGGGTCCTGAAAAAAAGCCCTCAGTCTGGCCGCACGACCAGGACCAATGCCTGGCTCTGCTTGCCATTGCTCAACGCTACGGTCAGCCAGTTCGTGCCAGTTGTCGGGCAGTCTGGCGCCTCCCGTGGGCGGCAGTCCGATGGCCTTGAGCCATGTCTGAAACGGCCGTTCGCGTGCGGTTTGTAGGCTGTCGAGCAGTTTAGCGCTACTGCGTTCAGCGAAGCCGGGAATGTTAACAAGCTCAGCATGATTCAGGGTCATCCAATCGAGTAAGCCCATTATTTGGCCGTTCTCGATAAGCGTGTTCCAGGTCCCCGGACCAACGCCGGGCAACGCCAGGCCTTTCTTGCCGCTGAGCCGTGCCAGTCTGGCGCGGAACTGGCTTTCACAGCCTGGTGTGGCTTGCCAGCAGCTCAGTTCATGAAAGTCGTCGGCTCGTGGAATGATCATGTCAGCTCGTTCAGCAGCACGGGACACCACGCCATCGAGTCGTGGAATCGTCAGTCCGGCCAGGCTCACGGCGACCTGATCGCCAGGCCTGATATCCAGCGTTTGCCAGCGCTGCAGCGAGCCCGTGCTGATGCGGCTGACGGTACGATCATCGAGACGTACCGGGGTCAGCTCCAGCACCGGCGTAATCCTGCCACTGCGGCCGATCTTGAAGTTGACCTTGCGCACCTCGGCCAGCGCCTGGGCGTAGGGATGTTTCCAGGCGGCAATCCAGTAAGGCGCACTGGCTTGCCAGCGTTGCGCGGGTGGGCGTTGACCCTGGCGCATGATCACGCCATCCGTGGCGAACGGCAGGGGATTGCGATACCAATGCTCGCGCCATCGTGCGGCCTGGCCGTAGTTTTGCAGTGGATGCGTATAGGCCGCGCTGTCCTCAAAACCCATGGCTTGCAGGCCTGCGAGACGTTGCGCCATATCGGCCGGCCCGTTCGGCCAGTCCCAGACGAACAGCCCGATGGCGTCGGCCTGCTGCGGGCTGATCGTCTGCCGCGCCAGTAATCCTGCGACCTTGCTGCGCGCGTTGACGCTGCCGGACGCGGCCTGAATGTGGTCGTCCAGCCGCCAGTACAGCTCGCCTTGCAGTACTGGGGATTCAGCCTGGGGCAGTTGTTGAGGAATGGTTTTGATCAGTCGCGCCTGCGAGGTCCAGTCCTGCCCCTTGCGCCCGTCACCACGACTGATCGCCTGCACAAGCTGGCCTTGTTCGTAGATCAGCGTGACGGCTACGCCATCGACCTTGGGTTGAATCCACAGATCGTTGCGGCCCTTGAGCCAGTCCTTGACGCTACCTTCGTCGGCCAGCTTGTTGACCCCCGTGTGCGGAACGGGATGAGGCAACGGGCCGACTGCTGTCTTCAGCGGATTGGACTCGGGGCTGGAAACGGCAAGGCACGAGCGCCACAGGCTCAGCTTCTGCCGCGCCTGATCGTAGAGCTCATCCGGGATTTGCGAAATGCCCTGCCGGTGGTAGCTGTCATCCCAATCAGCAATCTGCTGTTGCAAGGCCGTAACCTCGCTGTGCGCCTTGGCTGCAGGCCAGTCAGGGCATTGACTGGAATGGCCGAGGCCGGGTAGAAGAGACACAAGAGCGCACGTCATCAGGCGAAAGGTTGGCAGCATCGAAGCATCCTTGCTTTAGGAATGGGCCCGATGAGGCTAGTCGTTGTCGCGTGGTGATGGGTAGGGCTTGGTTACCGGGTTTTGCCATTGCGCAGGGCGGTATGTCTACGCAGAGTGATCAGTGACTGTACCGGCGTCTTCGTGAGCAAGCTCACTCCCACAGGAGTTTGGTACGCATTGCTCTTGCCGAACGGCATGTCCACGCAGGGTGCTCAGTGACTGCGCCGGCCTTTTCGTGAGTAAGACTTGTGTATAGCGATGAGCGCGGAGCCTGGGCACGACAGTGTTCTCCCGCCTGGCTCTCATTCCTCACGCTCCAGCGTGGTAATGCCTTGGGTGACGCTCTGCGTCACAAGCCTGTCGCGCGCCGCATTTTATTGATCGGCTCGGAGCGTCCATATCTCCAGACGAAAAAAAGCCCCGAAACGACCAGGTCGTCCGGGGCTTTTTTCTGGGTTTTTACAGGCCGGCAGCTGCGCGCAGGGCGTCGGCGCGGTCGGTTTTTTCCCAAGTGAAGGCGGTGAAGGTGTCATCGCCAACGGTCATTTCGACCGGGATACGACCGAAGTGGCCGTAGGCTGCAGTGGCCTGGTACATCGGGTGCAGCAGGTCGAGCATGGTGGTGATTGCGTAAGGACGCAGGTCGAAGTTGTCGCGGACCAGCTTGATGATCTTGTCATCGGACAGCTTGCCGGTGCCGAACGTGTTCAGCGAGATTGAGGTCGGTTGAGCGACGCCGATGGCGTAGGACACCTGGATTTCGCAACGCTCGGCCAGGCCGGCAGCGACGATGTTCTTGGCCACGTAACGACCGGCGTAGGCGGCCGAACGGTCAACTTTCGATGGGTCCTTGCCGGAGAATGCCCCGCCACCGTGACGGGCCATGCCGCCGTAGGTGTCGACGATGATCTTGCGGCCGGTCAGACCGCAGTCGCCTACCGGGCCACCGATGATGAAGTTGCCGGTCGGGTTGATGTGGAACTGGGTGTCCTTGTGCAGCAGGTGCGCAGGGATGACGTGCTTGACGATCAGCTCCATCACGCCTTCGCGCAGGTCCTTGTACGACACATCCGGGTTGTGCTGGGTCGACAGGACGATGGCGTCGACGCCGACCACCTTGCCATTTTCGTAACGGCAGGTAACCTGGGATTTGGCATCCGGGCGCAGCCACGGCAGCAGGCCGGATTTACGCGCTTCGGCCTGACGCTGCACCAACTGGTGGGAGAAGGTGATCGGCGCTGGCATCAGCACGTCGGTCTCGTTGCTGGCATAGCCGAACATCAGGCCCTGGTCGCCAGCACCCTGATCTTCAGGTTTGCTGCGGTCAACGCCCTGGGCGATGTCTACCGACTGCTTGCCGATGATGTTCATCACGCCACAGGTGGCGCCGTCGAAACCGACGTCGGAGCTGTTGTAGCCGATGTCGAGGATGACGTTACGCACGATGTCTTCCAGATCGACCCAGGCCGAAGTCGACACTTCGCCAGCGATGATCGCCACACCGGTCTTGACCAGTGTTTCGCACGCCACACGGGCGTATTTGTCTTCAGCGATGATGGCGTCCAGAACCGCGTCGGAAATCTGGTCGGCGATCTTGTCCGGATGCCCTTCGGACACGGACTCGGAGGTGAAAAGTGAGTATTCGCTCATCTCTACGGGTTTCCTTCATTTTACCGATGGTGAGTGTCGCCAGCCGGTCGCTGAAAATGGCGAACCTGGATCTGGAAACCATTACGTAAGCCTACATAGAGGCTTTCCCCGGGAACTAGCCCCGCAGCGATGGCCCAACGGGCCAAGTCTTCATGCTCGAAACCTAACCAGAGATCGCCACAGGCCTCCCTGGCCCAACTCTGGTCATGACTACACAATTCTGTTACCAGCAGGCTACCGCCGGGTTTTACATGTTCGGCCAGTTGCTTCAAGGCTTCGGCCGGTACCGCGAAATGATGCAGCACCATGTTGAGGACGACGCAATCGGCGCTGACTTTAGCGTCGGTCAGTGCGTCGGCCAGCCTCAGCTCAACGTTAGCCAGTGCCTTGCGCTCGCAGACGCCACGCGCCAGGTCGAGCATGACCGGGCTGTTGTCCATCGCGATGACCTGAGCGAAGCGTCGCGCCAGCTCAGGGAGGAAGCCGCCGTCACCGGGGCCTACTTCCAGAGCGGTTGCCTGGGCGCCGAAGCTCAGTTTGTCGAGCAAGGTCAGCAGGCTTTCGCTGTACTGCGCCAAACCGGCGATCAGGTCCTGCTGGGCACGAAACTTTTCTGCGGTACGGGCGAAAAAATCCTGGCTGGCCAATGCCCGTTGCCGATGCACCAGGCCGATACGGCTCTGTACGTCGTCCGGCAACTCCAGCGTATCCACTTCATCCAGCAGCGCCGCATGCAGCCTGCCACCCGGCAACTCGGTATGGGGCAGGGCGCGCCGGTAGAAAATCGCGTTGCCTTCACGCCGTGTCGCCACCAGATCAGCCTGCGCCAGCACCTTGAGGTGGTGGCTCATGCCCGACTGGCCGATGGCGAAAATCTGCGCCAGTTCCAGTACGCCGAACGAGTCGTTGGTCAGCACACGCAGCACGTTCAGCCGCAAGGGATCGCCGCCGGCCTTGCACAATGCAGAGAGGTCGTCGCATGCATCGTGGCGAATGGCAGGTACACGCAGGTTCATAGCTGCGCAGTCTAGAGAGCGATTCGGAGTGTCGCAAGGGCAATATCAAAAAGTTTTGATATTGCTGGGTGGGTGGCACCGGTCAGCCGTTGTGAACTTGTCGAGCAGGCGGGTGATCCAGTCTTTGCGTACCAAATAATGTCCGCAACCCCGGAAAAAAGCCTATGGTCGTCTATCTGTGATTGCCCCCGGCCTGTCCGTGAGGGAAAATAGCCTTCTTTTTCTCAATCCTATTTCTTAATTCCCAGGAGATCAGCGATGCCAAGCCGTCGTGAGCGTGCCAACGCTATTCGTGCCCTCAGCATGGATGCCGTGCAAAAAGCCAACAGCGGCCATCCGGGTGCCCCCATGGGCATGGCGGATATCGCCGAGGTTCTTTGGCGCGATTATATGAAGCACAACCCGGCAAACCCTTCGTTCGCCGACCGTGACCGTTTCATCATGTCCAACGGCCACGGCTCGATGCTGGTCTACTCGTTGCTGCACCTGACCGGCTACGACCTGTCCATCGACGACCTGAAAAACTTTCGTCAATTGCACAGCCGTACTCCCGGCCACCCGGAATACGGTTACACGCCTGGCGTCGAGACCACCACCGGTCCGCTGGGTCAAGGCTTTGCCAACGCCGTCGGTTTCGCTGCTGCCGAGAAAACGCTTGCCGCGCAGTTCAACCGTCCAGGCCACTCCATCGTCGATCACCATACCTACGTGTTCATGGGCGATGGCTGCATGATGGAAGGTATTTCCCACGAAGCGGCCTCGCTGGCCGGTACGTTGCAACTGAACAAGCTGATCGCGTTCTACGACGACAACGGCATCTCCATCGATGGCGAAGTGGAAGGCTGGTTCACCGACGATACGCCGAAGCGTTTCGAGTCCTACGGCTGGTTGGTGATTCGCAATGTCGACGGTCATGACCCTGAAGAAATCAAGACGGCCATCGAAACCGCTCGCAAGAGCGATCAGCCAACGCTGATCTGCTGCAAGACCACCATCGGTTTCGGTTCGCCGAACAAGCAGGGCAAGGAAGAGTCCCACGGTGCGCCGCTGGGTGCTGACGAAATCGCCCTGACCCGTGCTGCACTGAAGTGGAACTACGGTCCTTTCGAAATCCCGGCTGACATCTATGCCGAGTGGAACGGGAAGGAAAAAGGCCTGGCTGCCGAAGCCGAGTGGGATCAGCGTTTTGCTGATTATTCCGCCGCCTTCCCGGAGCTGGCCAACGATTTCATTCGCCGCATGAGTGGGCAGTTGCCTGCTGATTTCGCCGAAAAATCAGCGGCTTATGTCGCCGAAGTCAACGCCAAGGGCGAAACCATCGCCAGCCGCAAGGCCAGCCAGAACGCGCTGGGAGCACTGGGCCCGTTGCTGCCTGAAATTCTGGGTGGTTCGGCTGACCTTGCCGGGTCCAACCTGACCATCTGGAAAGGCTGCAAGAGCATCACCGGCGAAGACCCTAACGGCAACTACCTGCATTACGGTGTTCGCGAGTTCGGCATGGGCGCCATGATGAACGGCATCGCCCTGCACGGCGGCTTCGTGCCTTACGGCGCAACCTTCCTGATCTTCATGGAATATGCGCGCAACGCGGTGCGTATGGCCTCGTTGATGAAGAAGCGCGTGATCTATGTATTCACCCACGACTCCATCGGTCTGGGCGAAGACGGCCCGACTCACCAGCCGATCGAGCAGTTGACCAGCCTGCGTACCACGCCGAACCTGGACACCTGGCGCCCTGCGGATGCGGTGGAATCGGCCGTGGCCTGGAAGCACGCTATCGAGCGTGACGATGGCCCGTCGGCACTGATCTTCTCCCGTCAGAACCTGACTCACCAGGCGCGTGACGAGAAGCAACTGTCGTACATCGCGCGTGGCGGCTACGTGCTGCGTGATTGCGCGGCCGAGCCTGAGCTGATCCTGATCGCAACCGGTTCGGAAGTCGGTCTGGCTGTGCAGGCTTACGACAAGCTGACCGAGCAGGGTCGCAACGTGCGCGTGGTGTCCATGCCATGCACCAGCATTTTCGAAGCTCAGGATGCTGCGTACAAGCAGGCAGTGCTGCCGTTGCAGGTCAGCGCGCGTATTGCGATCGAAGCGGCTCATGCCGACTACTGGTACAAATACGTCGGCCTGGAAGGGCGCGTGATCGGCATGACCACCTTCGGCGAGTCGGCCCCTGCGCCAGCGCTGTTCGAAGAGTTCGGGTTCACGCTGGAAAACGTCCTGAGCACTGCTGAAGAACTGCTGGAAGACTGATCAACTGCCTCATGGTTGGTAGTTGATTTTGTGGGAGCGACCGGGGCGGATCGCCGCACCGGCCGCTCCCACAGGCTTTATCGTTTGCGCAATCAGATCCAGCCCCTGGCGAAAATTTCATGCCCCAGCCCCGCCCCTACAAAGTTGCTCTGAACGGTTACGGCCGTATTGGTCGTTGCGTCGTTCGCGCGCTGTGCGAGCGAGGGGCCAAGGCCGGGTTTGAAGTGGTTGCCATCAACGATCTGGCCGACATGGCCAGTCTTGAATACCTCACGCGCTTTGACTCCACACACGGCCGGTTCCCCGGCGAAGTGAGGGTTGAAGGGCAATACCTGCACATCAATGACCACCGGATCAAGGTGCTGCGCAGTGCGACGCCGGAAGGCATAGACTGGGCCGGTCTGGAAGTCGATCTGGTGCTTGAGTGCTCCGGCGTCTACAACACTCGCGAAGACGGCCTGCGCTTTCTGGAGGCCGGTGCGCCGCGGGTGCTGTTTTCCCAGCCGATGGCCAGTGAGCGTGATGTCGATGCCACCGTGGTGTTCGGCATCAACCAGCACAAGCTGACTGGCCGCGAGCTGCTGGTCTCGGCCGCCTCGTGTACCACCAACTGCAGTGTGCCGCTGCTGCGCTTGCTGGACCAGGCCATCGGCCTGGAATACATGACCATCACCACCATCCACTCGGCGATGAACGATCAACCGGTGATCGACGCTTATCATCACGAGGATCTGCGCCGTACCCGCTCGGCCTTCCAGTCGATCATTCCGGTATCCACCGGTCTGGCGCGCGGAATCGAGCGGCTGCTTCCGGAACTTGCCGGCCGAATTCAGGCCAAAGCTGTTCGCGTGCCGACGGTGAATGTGTCCTGTCTGGACATTACCTTGCAGATGTCGCGAGACACCGATGCCGTGGAGATCAACCGTATCCTGCGTGAGGCCGCCACCAGCGGCCCGCTCAAGGGGCTGCTGGCTTACACTGAATTGCCGCACGCCAGTTGCGATTTCAACCATGACCCGCATTCGGCCATTGTCGATGCGAGTCAGACCCGCGTTTCCGGACCCCGGCTGGTCAATCTGCTGGCCTGGTTCGACAACGAGTGGGGCTTTGCCAATCGAATGCTCGACGTCGCCGATCACTTTCTGCGCGTCGCTGACCAATAACAGTAAAAAAACAGGAATGCTCATGACCGTCTTGAAGATGACCGACCTCGATCTGCAAGGTAAACGTTTACTGATCCGCGAAGACCTCAACGTGCCGGTAAAGGACGGCGTGGTCAGCAGTGATGCACGTATCCTCGCTTCGCTGCCGACCATCAGGCTGGCGTTGGAAAAGGGCGCGGCCGTCATGGTCTGCTCGCACCTTGGCCGCCCGACAGAGGGTGAGTTTTCTGCCGAGAACAGCCTCAAGCCGGTTGCCGACTACCTGAGCAAGGCGCTGGGTCGTGACGTTCCTCTGGTTGCCGATTACCTGAACGGCGTCGACGTGAAGGCCGGTGATGTCGTCCTGTTCGAGAACGTTCGCTTCAACAAGGGCGAGAAAAAGAACACTGACGAGCTGGCGCAGCAATACGCAGCGCTGTGCGACGTGTTCGTGATGGATGCCTTCGGCACCGCGCACCGTGCCGAGGGTTCTACTCACGGCGTGGCCAAATTCGCCAAGGTGGCCGCCGCAGGTCCGCTGCTGGCCGCCGAACTCGAAGCACTGGGCAAGGCCCTGGGCGCTCCGGCCCAGCCGATGACCGCCATCGTTGCCGGCTCCAAGGTCTCCACCAAGCTGGACGTGCTCAACAGCCTGAGCGGCATCTGCAATCAGTTGATCGTCGGCGGCGGCATAGCCAACACCTTCCTGGCTGCGGCCGGTCACAAGGTCGGTAAATCGCTGTACGAACCTGATCTGCTCGACACCGCACGCGCCATCGCCGCCAAAGTCAGCGTGCCGTTGCCGACTGACGTGGTGGTTGCCAAGGAATTCGCCGAAAGCGCTACCGCTACCGTCAAACTGATCGGTGAGGTCGCCGATGACGACATGATTCTCGATATTGGCCCGCAGACTGCTGCGCATTTCGCCGAATTACTGAAATCTTCCGGGACTATCCTGTGGAACGGTCCGGTCGGCGTGTTTGAGTTCGATCAGTTCGGTGAAGGCACTAAAACGCTGGCCAAGGCCATCGCTGAAAGCCAGGCGTTCTCCATCGCGGGCGGCGGCGACACGCTGGCAGCCATCGACAAGTATGGTGTTGCGCAAAAGATTTCCTACATTTCGACCGGTGGCGGTGCGTTCCTCGAGTTCGTGGAAGGCAAGGTTCTGCCAGCGGTGGAAGTGCTCGAACAACGCGCCAAGGCTTGAGTGAAAGCTTTGGACAAGGAGTGGTCAATGGTCAGGGCGTTACCGTGGTTTCTTATCGCAGGTTTACTGGCCGGTTGCGCGGGCAAGCCTGCGGCTGAAGAGGTGGAGAGCGACTCCCCGACTCAACCGCTCCAGCTAAGCTGCTATCAGGCGGGCTGGCAGGCAGAAACGGTGCCGGTGGTCTACAAGCGTGGCGGTCCGGAGGTTTGGGATCGTTATGAATTCATGCCGCGGACCGGCAATGTAGGCTGTCTGTGAGCCAGGTCTGAAACCCGTTGGCAACATTGACGGGCTTCAGCGGTCTTTAAAGGGTGGATATTTTTCCGCGAAAGGAGTTTCGCCATGAAGATCGCTGCCCTGGCTCTGATGAGCTGCATTGTACTGGCTGGTTGTACCGGTTCTGGCTCGCGTGCCAAGACCTGTCAGATATTCAGCCCGGCCGCCGTGAATGTGCCGACGACTGAAAACAGTCAACGGGTCGAGGCACATGTCACCGGTGAGCCGGCCGATGACCGAAATCAGGAACAGAACTGCCCCTGACAGTTGAAACGACCGGCACGTGCCGCGTTTCGCAGGGCAGCCAGGAGACGTAATGAAAGGCGTGATTGCCCTTGGGGTTTTGGCAGTGCTTGGCGGTTGTTCGAGCATGAGTTCACCGCAGCAGAATGACCCCTGGAATCGCTGGGTATGCGACAGCAATGCAGAGGTCAACTGGCGCTACATCGACTCGGCCAAGAAGGAAGTCGATGTGCGTCTGAATCAGAGCGATCAGGTGTTCAGGCTCAAGGCCGAACCCGGCGCTGCCAGCGGTACGCTGTACAGCAACAATGTGTTGGCATTCGTCAACAAGGGTAGCGAGGGCCTGATTTACTGGGACGCTACCAACGATCTGATCGGTCGCGGCTGCAAGGCCAGATAAGTCGGATCTCGGGCACACACGCACGGCCTCGCGGCTGAGCTTATAACTTGAATGGCAGCCGCCACTACGGCAGGCTTGCTCGACTAACGACCCTACCGGGAGAGAAACAGACAATGGCACTTATCAGCATGCGCCAGATGTTGGACCACGCAGCCGAATTCGGCTACGGCGTTCCAGCTTTCAACGTAAACAACCTGGAACAGATGCGCGCCATTATGGAAGCGGCCGACAAGACCGACTCCCCGGTGATCGTTCAGGCTTCTGCCGGTGCCCGCAAATACGCCGGTGCGCCGTTTCTGCGTCACCTGATCCTCGCCGCGATCGAAGAATTTCCGCACATCCCGGTGGTTATGCACCAGGACCACGGCACCAGCCCTGACATCTGCCAGCGCTCGATCCAGCTGGGTTTCAGCTCGGTCATGATGGACGGCTCGCTGCGTGAAGACGGCAAGTCCCCAGCCGATTACGACTACAACGTCGACGTTACCCGTCGCGTGGTGTCTTTCGCTCACGCCTGCGGCGTTTCGGTGGAAGGCGAGCTGGGCGTGCTGGGTTCGCTGGAAACCGGCATGGCCGGTGAAGAAGACGGGGTTGGCGCGGAAGGCGTTCTGGATCACAGCCAGATGCTGACCGACCCGGAAGAGGCCGCTGACTTCGTCAAGCGCACTCAGGTCGATGCCCTGGCCATCGCCATCGGCACCAGCCACGGCGCTTATAAGTTCACCAAGCCGCCTACCGGCGACATCCTGGCGATCGAGCGTATCAAAGAGATCCACAAGCGCATCCCCAACACTCACCTGGTGATGCACGGTTCTTCGTCCGTTCCACAGGAATGGCTGAAGATCATCAACGAGTTCGGCGGCGACATCAAAGAAACCTACGGTGTGCCGGTCGAAGAAATCGTTGAAGGCATCAAGCACGGCGTGCGCAAGGTCAACATCGACACCGACCTGCGTCTGGCGTCCACTGGTGCCATCCGCGAATTCATGGCCAAAAACCCGAGCGAGTTCGACCCGCGCAAGTACCTGGCCAAGACTGTTTCGGCCATGCGTGACGTCTGTATCGCCCGTTACGAAGCATTCGGCACCGCTGGCAACGCCTCGAAGATCAAGCCGATCTCCCTGGACGCCATGTTCGAACGCTACGCGCGTGGCGAACTGGATGCCAAGGTCAACTGAGTTGACTGAGCATTGAAAAAACCCGCAGAAATGCGGGTTTTTTTATGTCCGGCCAAAAGCACCTGCCAGGCGAATGAATGCTCCGCGCTCATGGTTAGACACAAGTACTGAAGAGCCTGAACAATCTCGCTTCTGCCCGGCGGGCGTAGGAGCGAACTTGTTCGCGAAAAGGCCGGTACATTCTCCGAAAATGCATTTTCTGAACGACCGTCTTCGCGAACAAGTTCGCTCCCACGGCCTCCGGCCAGAATCAAAAGCGGACTTGTGCGTAACGATGGGTACTCCGCGTGGGCATGCGGTTCCGGAAGCTCTTGAAGCTGAAGAGCCTGAACAATCTCGCTTCTGCCCGGCGGGCGTAGGAGATTCTATGGTTTTGGGAAAGCCCTCAAGCCACTTTTGTTTGATATTCGCTCTGGTTCTTTAACAGAGCGAAGACTACTCGAGCCAACTTTCGGGAGAGCATGACCAGCGCTTGAGTTGTACTAAAGCCACGCTTTCTCTGCTCTTCATAAAAAGGCTTCCAGGCCGGCGTACGGCTCCCGGACATAGCCGCGTTGTGCAGCAACCGTCGGGCTTCTGGATCGCCGCGTTTGGTCAATCGACGAGGTCCATCACTTTGCCCTGATTTGGATACTCTCAGGTCCAGCCCAAGAAACGCGATAAAGGCGTTCGCTGCGCTGAACTCGCCTCGCTGAAAAGAAGTGACCAAACGAGCTGCAGTCAGAAAGCCGATCCCCTCTACTTTCATACAGCGGTTGACCTGCCTCATCAGCCCGGCTTCCTGCAGTACATCGCGAATCTTCTTTTCAACGAGCGCCTCAAATCGTTTCATCGAGTTGACCTGATTGGCGAACGCTGTTCTCAGAAAAGGCTCGTTGGTCCAGCTTTGTACCAGGCCAGTACGAGCCTGAACCAAGGCTGCACGACGTCGGAACAGGCTCAGAAGCTGCCGATAAAGCGGGCTCGCAGGTATCCAGGGCCGCAACTCATCAAGCTCGTTTTTCAGGTATCGGGCCAACAAACGAGCATCTTGGGCATCGGTTTTGGCGCGTATGTTGACGCCTTTACGGTAATGACTGAGCTGATAGCCATCCACCATATAAACGTCACAGCCTGCTTCGTGGGCCGCATCCGCGAACAGGACGTGATAGACGTTAGTGGCTTCGATGGCGATGGCGCAGCTGCTCGCCAAGGCCTTCAGCCATTGGGTGATGGCGACTTTGGTATTGGGGATTGCCTCAAGTCGATCATATTGATCGTGGTAGATCACCAGCTCATTCTTGGCGACATCTACACCGATGATCGGTTTTTCCAGAGTAACCCGCATTGCCATAACGCCTCCTCGGGGATAAGGTTTACAGACTTGAAGGGGCCACCCAGAGGCGCAGGCTTGTTTCTATCGTAGGTTGTGAGCCTTAAGCATTCTTTATCGGCGCTTGGGTGAAAGGAGGAGGGGTGAAATCTCCTACGGGTCTGTACTGCGCGAACAGTCAGAAGCGAACTAAGTCCCTCCTCCTCCCTTCAAGTCTTACCATACAAGCGAACTTGTTCGCGAACTGCCGGGGACCGGCAGCAAAACCAGCGACCTCGGTTGTGCCTGATGTACCGTACGTGACGGTTTCACTGTCGGTTCCCGACAGTTCGCGAGCAAGCTCGCTCCCACGCCCTCCGGGCAGAAGCGCCATCTCCGGGCCCGCGCAGAGAGTATCGCTAAGCCCCCGGCACCAGCTGTAAAACCCTTGGAAGCAGCCTGATCATGCGCGATACACAAGCCCGCTCTTGATCCTGCCCGTAGGGCGTAGGAGCGAACTTGTTCGCGAAAAGGCCGGTACATTCTCCGAAAATGCATTTTCTGAACGACCGTCTTCGCGAACAAGTTCGCTCCCACGGCCTCCGGTCAGAATCAAAAGCGGACTTGTGCGTAACGATGGGTACTCCGCGTGGGTATGCGGTTCCGGAAGCTCTTGAAGCTGAAGAGCCTGAACAATCTCGCTTCTGCCCGGCGGGCGTAGGAGCGAACTTGTTCGCGAAAGGGCCGGTATATTCTCCGAAAATGCATTTTCTGAACGACCGTCTTCGCGAACAAGCTCGCTCCCACGGCCTTCGGCCAGAATCAAAAGCGGACTTGTGCGTACCGATGGGTACTCCGCGTGGGCACGCGGTTCCGGAAGCTCTTGAAGCGTCTAAACGCTCTTCATCACCCCCGCACACGCCGCC
This sequence comes from Pseudomonas sp. PvP100, assembly GCF_017833055.1. Lineage (NCBI taxonomy): Bacteria > Pseudomonadati > Pseudomonadota > Gammaproteobacteria > Pseudomonadales > Pseudomonadaceae > Pseudomonas > Pseudomonas sp. PvP100. The sequence continues at coordinate 4,156,818 of NZ_JAFIBO010000001.1, read as the reverse complement.
TTGTACGCTTCGTGCTGATACTTGTTCAGGGTGTCGGGCAGGGCGAAGGTGTGTTTCTTGTTCTGCGCATTGATGGTCTGCGGTGAGATCAGCACCACGTTGCAATCGGACATCAGTTGAAAGATGGTTTCGATCTTGAAAGTGGTCGGGCCGCCAGCGAATTCGCCTTTCTTGCTGCGCTTCTTGATGACCACATGGCTGATGCCGTTTTCACGCACGAAACCGGCAAGTTGCGTGGAGAAGGCTTTGACGTTGGCGGCCTCGTCATCGTCCTCCAGTGCAAGCTTCTTCGTGGCGAGCGGCAAGTGCTCGATGTCGCCATTACGTCGAGTGGCGAGGGCGAAGATGGCTTCGCTGCCTTTGATTTCTACACCGCAAATAATCATGAGAAAACCTGATGAGCTCGTTCATATAAAGAGGCAGGTTATCTCATCGTAGACGTTATTCCTGAGCTATCGACTCCAGATACTCCGAGCGCTCGTCACTCATGCGTGCAACGCAATCGTTTTCACTGATGATGAAGGCCTTGCTACCTGCTGCAGAAGGAAAGACTTCAACCGCGCAGTCGGCGTCACGCAGCTTCTCCCAGGCTTGCTGAGCGGTCTTGAGCTTGCTGGTAAAGTCGTTGAACTGCGTCTTGTTGGCAACGAACTGCGACTGAACGCGCTTGAGCAGGTTGTCGAAGTTCTCCTTGAGCAACTGTTCGGCAGTGGTGCGGCTGTAGGCCGAGCATTCAAGGGTCTGCTTGTCGTCCTCGACACCGTCGCACGGCGACGCGTCAGGGTTCTGAGCGGCGTGTACGCCAGTCACAGCCGTCGTCATAAGGGCCAGGGTCAGCAAAAACGTTTTCATCGAGTCGCTCCGATCCATTGATAGGCTCGATTCTGTCTCAAGCGCGAGACATTGAACAGGTTTACGACATCGCACGACGACACGCCGTCCCCCTTTGTCGCATCTTGACGCTTTCGGCAAACCCCCTGTCGTTTTTGCACCCGGTTCCCCTGACCCTCCGGCATATGCTGACCCCATTAGCGCCGACAGCCGATTCAGCGCACCGGAATCAAAAAGGGGACAGCCTGATGAGCCCAGCCGAATTACACGCCGACAGCATCGTTATTGACGGGCTGATCATCGCCAAGTGGAACCGCGAGCTGTTTGAAGACATGCGCAAGGGCGGCCTGACCATGGCCAACTGCACCGTGTCGGTGTGGGAGGGCTTTCAGGCGACCATCAACAGCATCTGCACCAGCCAGAAACTGATGCGCGAAAACAGCGACCTGGTCATGCCCGTTCATACCACTGCCGACATCCGCAAGGCCAAGGAACTGGGCAAGACCGGGATCCTGTTCGGCTTCCAGAACGCGCACGCCTATGAAGACCAGATCGGCTACGTTGAGATCTTCAAGAAGCTCGGCGTGGGCATCGTGCAGATGTGCTACAACACCCAGAATCTGGTGGGCACGGGCTGCTACGAGCGCGACGGCGGGCTGTCGGGTTTCGGTCGTGAGATCGTCGCTGAAATGAACCGCGTCGGAGTGATGTGCGACCTGTCCCACGTCGGCTCGAAAACCTCGGAAGAAGTCATTCTCGAATCGAAAAAGCCGGTCTGCTATTCCCACTGCCTGCCGTCCGGCCTCAAGGAACACCCGCGCAACAAGTCCGACGTCGAACTGAAGTTCATCGCCGACCATGGAGGTTTTGTCGGCGTGACCATGTTCGCGCCGTTCCTGGCCAAGGGCATCGAGTCGACCATCGACGATTACGCCGAAGCCATCGAATACGTGATGAACATCGTCGGCGAAGACGCCATCGGCATCGGTACTGACTTCACCCAGGGGCACGGCCAGGAATTTTTCGAGTACCTGACACACGACAAAGGTTACGCCCGCCGCCTGACCAACTTCGGCAAGATCATCAACCCGCTGGGCATTCGCACCGTGGGGGAGTTTCCCAATCTGACTGAAACGTTGCTCAAGCGCGGTCACTCCGAACGCGTGGTGCGCAAGATCATGGGCGAGAACTGGGTCAACGTTCTGGCCGACGTCTGGGGCGAGTAACCCGCCCGCCATACCTTATCGAATTGAACCCCCACGGCCCTTCGAGCGGTGGGTGTAGCCCGAATCATCTGGAGTTTGACCGCCATGGCTAAAATCGCCCCGCAACTGCCCATCGAAGTCGACAGCGAAACCGGCGTCTGGACCTCCGATGCGTTGCCGATGCTCTACGTGCCCCGGCACTTTTTCGTCAACAACCATAGGGGCATCGAGGAGGTGCTGGGCGCCGATGCCTACGCCGACATCCTCTACAAGGCGGGTTACAAATCCGCCTGGCACTGGTGCGAAAAGGAAGCCGAATGCCATGGCCTGGAAGGCGTTGCGGTGTTCGAGCACTACATGAAGCGTCTGTCGCAGCGCGGCTGGGGCCTGTTCAAGATCCAGGACATCGACATCGAGAAAGGCACTGCCAGTGTGAAGCTGGAACACTCCTGTTTCGTGTACGTCTACGGCAAGGTCGGGCGCAAGGTCGATTACATGTTCACCGGCTGGTTCGCCGGGGCCATGGATCAGATCCTCGCTGCCAGCGGCAGCGCTGTGCGCACGGTTGCCGAGCAGGTTTACGGTGGTTCCGAAGAAGGTCATGACGACGGTCTGTTCGTCGTCAAGCCGCTGTAAATCGAGGATCGGGTTATGGCTTTCGAAGCGATGTTCCAGCCGATCCAGATCGGCAAACTCACCATCCGCAATCGCGTGCTGAGCACCGCGCACGCCGAGGTTTACGCCACCGATGGCGGCATGACCACGGATCGTTACGTGAAGTACTACGAGGAGAAAGCCAAGGGCGGCATCGGTCTGGCCATTTGTGGCGGCTCTTCAAGCGTGGCCATCGACAGCCCGCAAAGCTGGTGGAAGTCGGTCAACCTGGCGACCGACAGAATCATCCCGCACTTCCAGAACCTCGCCGACGCCATGCACAAGCATGGCGCCAAGATCATGATCCAGATTACCCACATGGGCCGTCGCTCACGTTGGGATGGCGATCACTGGCCGACCCTGCTGTCGCCATCGGGCATCCGCGAGCCGGTACACCGGGCAACCTGCAAAACCATCGAGCCCGAAGAAATCTGGCGGGTGATCGGCAATTACGCCAGCGCTGCGGCGCGTGCCAAGGCCGGTGGTCTGGACGGCGTCGAGTTGTCGGCGGTGCATCAGCACATGATCGACCAGTTCTGGAGCCCGCGCGTCAACAAGCGTACCGACGAGTGGGGCGGCAGTTTCGAGAACCGCATGCGTTTCGGTCTGGAGGTGATCAAGGCGGTGCGCAAGGAAGTCGGCCCCGACTTCTGTGTGGGGCTGCGCCTCTGCGGCGACGAGTTTCATCCCGATGGCCTCAGCCACGAGGACATGAAACAGATCGCCAAGTATTACGACGACACCGGCATGATCGACTTCATCGGCGTGGTGGGCTCTGGGTGTGACACCCACAACACCCTGGCCAACGTCATTCCGAACATGAGTTATCCACCGGAGCCGTTCCTGCACCTGGCGGCCGGGATCAAGGAAGTGGTCAAGGCCCCGGTGCTGCACGCGCAGAACATCAAGGACCCGAACCAGGCAACCCGAATTCTGGAAGGCGGTTATGTCGACATGGTCGGCATGACCCGTGCGCACATTGCCGATCCGCACCTGATCGCCAAGATCAAGATGGGCCAGATCGATCAGATCAAACAGTGCGTCGGTGCCAACTACTGCATCGATCGCCAGTATCAGGGCCTGGATGTGCTGTGCATCCAGAACGCCGCCACATCCCGCGAATACATGGGCGTGCCGCACATCATCGAGAAATCCGCCGGACCCAGGCGCAAGGTCGTGGTGGTCGGCGCCGGTCCTGCCGGGATGGAAGCTGCGCGCGTCTCTGCAGAACGCGGCCATGACGTGACCCTGTTCGAGAAAAAGGACTTCATCGGCGGGCAGATCACCACCGCATCGAAGGCACCGCAGCGCGACCAGATCGCCGGCATCACGCGCTGGTTCCAGCTGGAGCTGGCGCGCCTGAAAGTCGACCTGCGTCTGGGGACCGCCGCGGATGCGGCAACCATTCTCGACCTGCGCCCGGACATCGTGGTGCTGGCGGTCGGCGGTCATCCGTTTCTGGAGCAGAACGAACACTGGGGGGCCGCTGAAGGCCTGGTGGTCAGCAGTTGGGATGTGCTGGACGGCAAGGTGGCGCCGGGCAAGAACGTACTGGTCTACGACACGATTTGCGAGTTTACCGGCATGTCGGTGGCCGACTTTCTGGCCGACAAAGGCTGCCAGGTCGAAATCGTCACCGATGACATCAAGCCGGGCGTCGCGATTGGCGGAACCTCGTTCCCGACCTACTACCGCAGCATGTACCCCAAGGAAGTGATCATGACTGGCGACATGATGCTGGAAAAGGTCTATCGCGAGGGCGACAAGCTGGTGGCGGTGCTGGAGAACGAATACACCGGCGCCAAGGAAGAGCGGGTCGTCGATCAGGTAGTGGTGGAAAACGGCGTGCGTCCAGACGAAGCGATCTATTACGCGCTCAAGGAGGGTTCGCGCAACAAGGGCCAGATTGACATCGACGCGCTGTTCGCCATTCAGCCACAGCCATCGTTGAGCCAGCCGGGTGACGGTTACCTGCTGTTTCGTATCGGCGATTGCGTGGCGCAGCGTAATACCCACGCGGCGATCTATGACGGCTTGCGGCTGTGCAAGGATTTTTAAAGGCAGCTGCAAGCTGTGAGCTGCAAGCGGCAAGTAAAAGCGTTTGCCCCGTGCTTTTTTCTTGAAGCTTGTAGCTTGACGCTTGCAGCTCGCACCTGAGGTCAACGTGATGCTAGACACCCTTCTTCCGATCCTGCTGTTCAGCGCCCTGGCCCTTGCGGCGCTGGGCGCCTGGCGGCGGGTAACCCTGTGGCGCAACGGTCGGTCCTCGAAAGTCGATTGGCTGGGTGGGCTGCTGGCCATGCCCAAGCGTTACATGGTCGATCTGCATCATGTGGTCGCGCGTGACAAATACATCGCCAACACCCACGTGGCCACCGCAGGCGGCGCGGTGGCCTCGATTGTGCTGGCGATTCTGGTGCACGGTTTCGGTCTGCATAATCGCCTGCTTGGCTATGCGCTGCTGTTGATGACGGCGGTGATGTTTGTCGGTGCGGTGTTTGTCTATCTTCGTCGTCTCAACCCGCCTGCGCGTCTGTCGAAAGGGCCGTGGATGCGCCTGCCGAAAAGCCTCATGGCGTTTTCCGCGAGCTTTTTTCTGGTCACGTTGCCGGTGGCGGGCATTCTTCCAGAGCACTTCGGCGGCTGGGTGCTGGTGGTCGTTCTTGGGCTGGGCGTACTGTGGGGCGTGAGCGAACTGTTTTTCGGCATGACCTGGGGCGGGCCGATGAAGCACGCCTTCGCCGGGGCGCTGCATCTGGCCTGGCATCGCCGGGCCGAGCGTTTTGGTGGCGGACGTTCTACGGGCCTGAAACCGCTGGACCTGAACGATCGCAGCGCGCCGCTGGGCGTGGAGAAACCCCAGGACTTCACCTGGAATCAACTGCTGGGCTTCGACGCCTGCGTGCAGTGCGGCAAGTGCGAGGCTGCCTGCCCGGCGTTTGCGGCAGGCCAGCCACTCAACCCCAAAAAGTTGATTCAGGACATGGTGGTCGGCCTTGCCGGTGGCACTGACGCAAAATTTGCGGGCAGTCCGTATCCATCGCTGGACGGCAAAGGCAAGCCGCTGGGCGAGCATGGCGGCAATCCTCATCAACCCATCGTCAACGGACTGGTGGATGCCGAAACGCTGTGGTCCTGCACCACATGCCGGGCCTGCGTCGAAGAGTGCCCGATGATGATCGAGCACGTCGATGCCATCGTCGATATGCGCCGCCACCTGACCCTCGAAAAAGGCGCAACGCCGAACAAGGGCGCCGAAGTGCTGGACAACCTGATCGCCACCGACAACCCCGGCGGGTTTGCGCCGGGCGGGCGAATGAACTGGGCGGCGGATCTGAACCTGACGCTGCTCAGCGAGAAAAAAACCGTGGATGTGCTGTTCTGGGTGGGTGATGGCGCGTTCGACATGCGTAACCAACGCACCCTGCGCGCGTTCGTCAAAGTCCTCAAGGCGGCCGGTGTGGATTTCGCCGTGCTGGGCCTCGAAGAACGCGACAGCGGCGACGTGGCGCGACGTTTGGGTGATGAAGCGACCTTCCAGACGCTCGCCCGACGCAACATTCAGACCCTGTCCCAGTACAGTTTCCAACGTATCGTGACTTGCGACCCGCACAGCTTTCATGTGCTGAAAAACGAATATGGCGCTTTTGGCGGTGACTATCAGGTGCAGCATCACAGCACCTTCATGGCCGAGCTGGTGCGCAACGGCGCCCTGACGCTGGGCCAGCACAAAGGCGCCAGCGTGACCTATCACGATCCGTGCTACCTGGGCCGTTACAACGGCGAGTACGAGGCGCCGCGTGAAGTGCTGCGTGCGCTGGGGATCGAGATCAGGGAAATGCAGCGCTCGGGCTTCCGTTCCCGCTGCTGCGGTGGCGGTGGCGGTGCGCCGATCACTGACATTCCCGGCAGACAACGGATTCCTGACATGCGCATGGACGACATTCGTGAAACGGCTGCCGAAGTGGTCGCGGTAGGTTGTCCACAGTGCACGGCCATGCTCGAAGGCGTTGTCGAACCGCGACCGCTGATCAAGGACATTGCCGAACTGGTGGCCGATGCGCTGATTGAGGACGTTATCCCCAACACGCAAGCGTCTGCCAAACGCGAACCTGCGGAGGTGCTCTGATGAGCGACATTATCCGCCGTGATCCACGCGCCGAGTGGATCGCCCGCAATCGACTGCATCCGTTGCACGCGGCCATGCAGCCTGCGCAGAGCAGCTGGATGGGACCGAACGGCCTGATGCGCAAAAACGTGCATGGTCAGGGTTTTATCGGCCCCAACGGTATCAAGCGCATTGACCGCAGCGGCGCTCAGCAGGGCGGCGCGGTCAAGCGTTCGGTTGCTGCCGATGTGCAGCTGCCGCTGCATACGGTGGCCGAGCCAGCGTTCTATATCACGGTGGTGCCCGATATGGTCGGCGGCCGCCTGAGCAGCCACGACCGTGACTTGCTGGGGCTGGCGCGTCAGTTGGCGGGGGCCGACGGTGCGGTGCTGGCGGTGGTGTTCGGCGAACACAAGGAAGCTGCATTCGACACCGCGGGCGTGGATCGGCTGTTGCTTATCGACGGTGCGGAGTTCGACGGTTACTCACCAGAACAGCGCGTGCAGGGTTTGCGGGCTGTGGATAACCAGTTCAACCCGCGCCATTGGCTATTGCCGGACAGCCGCAGCGGCGGTGGCGAACTGGGTAGACGTTTTGCCGCCAGCATCGGCGAGCGACCTGCAACGCGGGTCTGGCAGGTCAAGGACCAGCTGTGCACAAGTCGGGCGGGAGCGGGGCGCGAAGACCTGGTCCGGCCTCTGGGGCGCTTGATTCTGGCCGCTGTGGAGTGCGCCGAACCGGTCAGCGAAACCCGTCACGAGGTATTACCGGTCGAGTTGTCCACAGGCGTGGCGCGCAGTCTGCCGCGTATCGAGGACCTGGGGGCGGTAGCCGTCGATCCCCGGGTTATCCCCATGGCTGAGGCCGAATTCATTCTGTCTGGCGGCAATGGCGTCAGGGACTGGGACCTGTTTCATCAGGCCGCTTCGGCTCTCGGTGCCACCGAAGGGGCGTCGCGGGTGGCGGTGGACGATGGTTTCATGGGCCGCGAGCGTCAGGTAGGCGCGAGTGGCACCTGGGTGACCGCAAGGGTGTATGTTGCCGTCGGTATTTCCGGAGCCATTCAGCATCTGCAGGGCATCGGCGCCTGTGACAAGGTAATTGCGATCAATCTGGATGCGGGGTGCGACATGGTCAAGCGCGCTGATCTATCGGTCATCGGCGAGAGCGCCGAAGTGCTCACTGCGCTGATCGCCGCAGTCGAAGCCTGGCGCAGCGGAGGTAAACGCGATGCAGCTTGAAGTGTCTGTGGATAAGCATGCGGTACAGATCATCAGTCTGGTGTCCATCGGAGCGCACCCGACATCAGGTCGTGCGCGCCGCGCCGAACAGGATGCGCGGGCCGTCGAGCTCGGTTTGCAACTGGCTGGGGATAACTTGCAGGTGCTGCACGCCGGCAATGCCGAAGAACCGGCGCTGCGCGCTTACCTTGGCATGGGGCTCAACGAGCTGCATGTGCTGGAGCAACCCGAGGGCGCCGATGCGCTGGTTGCGTTGACTGACTACCTTCGCGATTCTGCCGCACAGGTGGTGTTGGCCGGCAGTCAGGCTGAAACCGGTGAAGGGTCGGGCATGCTGCCCTTTCTGTTGGCTGAGAGGCTGGGCTGGCCATTGGTGACCGGTCTGGCTGAAGTCGAGTCGCTTAACAACGGCACCGCGCTGGTCTTGCAGGCTCTGCCTCGCGGCCAGCGTCGCCGGCTGAAGGTTCGTCTGCCGTTTCTGGCCACTGTGGATAACGCAGCTCCCAAACCTCGACAGAGCGCGTTCGGGCCTGCACAGCGTGGCACGCTGGACACCGAAATCGTTCAGGTCGTTGCCGATGAGTTATTGACGCATCAAGCGCTGCAGCCCGCCAGACCGAGGCCCAAGCGCCTGAAGGTCATCAAGGCCAAGAGCGGCGCGGACCGTATGAAAGCCGCGACTGCCAAGGCCAGTGGCGGGGGGGGCCAGGTGCTTAAGGGGCTGCGCCCTGAAGAGGGCGCAGCCGCGATTCTGAAGCTGTTGATTGATGAGGGCGTCGTAAAGTAAGACTAGGGTCCTGTGCTGGCCTCTTTGATGGGCGGTTTGCCTTTCTGTTCGGAGGCGGGCCCGAAGTAGGCATAGGAAACACTCCCGTCCAGACCACCGCCATGGCTGACTGCAACTTTGACATCCGCGTTTTCGTAACTGCGATTGAAACTCGGAATCGTGATGGGTACCAAAATGGCTCGTTTGAACCTCACTTCTGTGAAGCCTTGACCAAAGGTTCCATCCGGCTTGCCAGTTACCGAAAACCACGATCCCTTGCCGGCCTTGAGTATTTTGGCAGAGCGCATTTCATCGTTGTCGCAGCCGTAGCTGTTATTGCCACTGCCCATCTTGAATTGCCTGTCGACGTTGAAGGGGACCGTGCAGACAATATTCTCTGTTGCCCCATTGCCTTCATAGAACACAATACTCGCGTCGCTGATGTCGTTATCGTCTGGCTTGTTAAACACTTTTATTCGGGAAACCTTACCGTCGAGCCCGTTATTGCGAGAGGCGAGCTTACGGTAATAGAACGTATCGCTTGTGCCCTCGAATGAATCGATTCGCACCCTTTTGCCCATGGGGATCGATTGTTTGACGTCGATGATTGTGAAGTCATCCTGCCGGTCCCCGTTGGGGTTGTCGTACAGTTCAATACGTGTGCCCGCTCGAACGCCCTCAAGTTCCATTGACTTGAGTTCGTCGTTCTCACACCCGCGCGAGGCAAGCTTCAGGTCATATTGAACGCCGCTGGTACCCCCGCTCTGATTGACCGGCACTACGCAGGACGTGTCCTCTGCACGGTTGGCCCGGTTGTCTTCATAGAAATAAAGACCGCCTTGAGAAAGCGTAGCGGCATAGGGAAGTGCGTCACCCACCTGGTTGAAATCAATGGCCAGGTAGTTGGGTTTGCGCCAACCGGTCGCTTCGCCGCAATAGTTTTCCACCCGGCGCTGCAACCAGGTCAGGTTATTGTCCATGTCTCCTGCATGCAGCGTGGTACTGCCCCAGGAATGGAATTGATTGAGAACGAATAACCGCGGCAGGCGGCCGTCACGGCGACGCAATGAAAGGTCCATGGAAGTGAAGCGGCTTTTGCATTGCCAGTCATGAACCAGCGACGTTGCACCCAGATCGTAGGTATTCTCAACCTGCGTTTTGGGTGCCCAAAGAACCTCGGCTTGTTTGCCGGCCAGCGTGTACCGCTTCGCCACCTCTCCTTGCGATAACATGACGAGGCGCTTGTTAGTGTCGATCATGTCCCCCAGTACTGGCCAGCTGTCGCCGTTGGACACATGGCTGTAGTCGGCTATTTCAGGGACTTGTTCCAGCACCGGGCGCAGCTGGTCTGAGGTCAACGTCGATTCGAACAGCAGGGAAATGACGGCGTTTCGATCTTTCTTCAAATAGGCAATGAACTCTTTGAGCACATCTTTTAACAAGGGAGCGCTCGACCAGCATCCGTAGTCCGCCGGCAGATGGCATACCCGAACTTGTTTTTTCCCGTTTTCATCGCCCCTATCCAGGTGGATATCCAGCATGAACCCTCTGATCCCACGCTCCAGTTGCGGGGTAATGGCGTCCAGATAGGCGTTGTGCGCGGTGACCCATGTGTACTGATCGAATGTCTTGGTAAAGTCATTGATGCCCGGTGCTGCATAGGCATCTTTGTTGACAATGAACCACTGGGCGTTTTCTTTTCCGGAGGTCGGGTAATACCAGTTATGCGCGGCCGCGTTGCCGGAAAATTTCGAACGGTAAAAGGTGATGTTATTCTGCGCGTGAATGGCACCGGGGTAAGTAGGTTCGTCCCATTCCTTCGGATCCTGCCATGTTCCCGCATGCTTGCCGACATAGGTCCAGTACATGTTGTTGGTGCCACCCGCCGGGTAGTACCAGTTAAGTTTGGCTGGGCTGCCTTCGTGCAAGGCCTGTAAGAACAATGCTTGGCCATTAACCTCGTGACGATGAATTTCCCCCTTACGCGTAAATTCGTTCCATGTTTTGGGATCGGCGTAATTACCTTCATTTCTGTAGAGGTATGTCCAGTCTGCCGTACTGTATTCCGAGGTTGGAAAGTACCGGCCATGGGCGGCTGGACGACCTTCTTTTTCAGCGCGGAATAACAACCGCTCGCCTTGGTAGTCGTAGCTGTAGATATCATCCGGATAGGCGTAGTCGTACCAGGTTTTGGGCTCTTTGAAGGTACCCTGTCCCTTGCTGAAGAACGTCCACCACGTAGAACTCTTGTCGTCAACGGGATCTTCTTTAGCCGGCTTATCCTGGGGGTAGTCTTTTTTCCCTGTAAATTTCGACGTGAACAACATGTTTTGATAAGCGATGCTTGTCTGATGGATAAGACCGTTCTGCGTCCAGTCAGACAGGCTTTTGGGCTGGTCGCGTGTTCCGTTAAGGTGCGTGACCTGAAGAAATTTCCAAGCGGGATACTTTGGGTCTGGAGCCGGAGGCTTCACTTCGTCAGCGTCCAGCGGCTGGCTCGGAGGCAGGGTCCATTTGTCCTGAGAAGGTATGCCTTCCCTATCGGAATTTACGCTAAACAATAAACGCATCCCTATGACTTTTCGCACATGCACGGCACCACGCCAGCTGACTTCGTCCCACTCCTTGGGGTCATCGAGCGTACCTGGGTTTCTCGAAATACCATAAAAAACCCAGTTTTCGGTGTCTACTTGTCCCGCGGGGAACGGCCAGTTGTTCGCTGAAGGAACGCCGCTGTTTTTGGCTATAAAATAATAATCACCGTCCTTACGCGCTTTTATTACATAGTCGCCGGGTATGACGGGCTCGTTCACCTCCTTGGGATCGCTGATGGTACCGGCGTGTCTTGCGGTTGCTATGTATATGTAATATTCATTGCTCGTGGCGCTTGTGGGGTAGGCCCAGTTCTGCTCGTTGGGTATACCCGCGATCCTCGCTTTGAAATAGAAGCGTATGCCGTCTTTTTCTACGCGATGAATCGCTCCGCCCCACGTGACTTCGTCAGCTGTATGAGGGTCGGCAAAAGTGCCTGCATGCAACGTCGTGCCGTAATAGGCCCACTGCTCTGTGCTGCTTTCATCGGTCGGGTAGTACCAGTAATGGTCTGAGGGTGTCCCCGTCATCTGTGCATGGAAATAGAGTGTTTTGCCACCATGCTCATAGCGGTGCAGCCGGCCGGGCCAGGTATATTCGTCCCATTCTTTGGGATCGCGCAAGACGCCTGAGTGCTTGCTGATGCCCAGGAAGTGCCAGGACTCGTTATCCGTCGGCGTCGTTGGGTGTTCGCCTACTTCTACACCCATTTGGCCGGATTTTTTGGCCTCGAACAGAAACTGTGTTTCCAGGTCCTGATGGATGGCGCCCACCCAGGTGGGTTGATGGAACATCTTGGGACTGTTCAGCGTGCCCTGGAAAATCGAATAACCAACGTGTTCGAAGTTGTTCGGGTTCAAGTAGCCGTATTCATCGTCCATGACATACCCCCAGATTTTCGATCTGTAAAACCATCGGGTAAAGCCTTCGCCAATGCCGGTGGGGATCTTCACCACATGCAGTGCGCCGGGCCAGGTTGCATCGAAGTCAGGTTTCGGATCGAGCCAATTGCCCGCGTGAATGCCCATGTCCAGATAAGACCATTGCTCGTTACTGTCAGGCGGTGCCGGATAGTGCCATCCGTCCTGGCCAGGTGCGCCCTCTACGAGGGATTTTGCGAAGTAAGCCTTTCCATCGACTTCAAAGCGGTGAATCGCGCCAGGCCAGGTGATTTCGTAAGCATCCTTGGGTGATTGCAAGGTGCCGGCGAACGCACTTTTGCCGATATACGACCAGTCTTCATTGTCTTTCTGCGAGTCGGGCAGTGCGCGTTCAGCGTTGAAAACCCCGGCAAAACGGGCCTGATAATACTCGTCTGCTGTGCGGGTAACCCTGACGGTTTCTCCAGGTCTGATCACCTCACCCGACTGGACCGGATCGCTCTGCGTGCCAGCGTGGGCAGCCCGGCCTATGAAGGACCACCAGGCATTGTCGGTTTCCGCCGCAGGCAGGGGATGGTCGGCGCCGATTGTTGCCAGGTTGCCCACAATTTTCGAGCTGTAATAGCGTCTGGTGTTTTCGTCTTGCCTCATGTGGATGGCACCGGTCCAGGTCACTTCCTGCTGGTCCTTGGGATCGATAATCTCGCCCGAATGCCTGGATGCCCCGACCACTGTCCAGTAATCATTTTCTCCGTCCAGCGGGATCGGCCAGTCGTTCTCGGCAAACAGCCCATCGACTTTGGAGAGCAGATACAGCGTACGGTCTCTGGCTTGCACCGCATGAATTCTTCCGGGCGATGTGAAACCAGAGGAGCCTTTCGGATCGGCCCAAGTGCCTTCTGGAACGTTTGCGCCCAGAGACTCCCAGTGTTCGTTGTCAGTCCCGGGCGCGGGGTAACTCCAGTTATTGGCTTGAGGTACGCCTCGTGCGAGGGAGCGGTAGTAGACGTCTTGGCCTTCAATAGTAGTGGCGTGAATCAACCCTTGGCTGGTCATTTCATCCAAGCCTTTCGGATCGGCAAAAGTACCTTTGTGTCGCACCAGGCCCATCACTTTCCAATACTCTGTGTCGCCCGCAGTCGGGAGAGGCCAATTGTCGGCGATCGGGTTTCCCGACTGCTGAGCGATGTAAAGCTGGCTCCTGCCTGATGAGCTGTACTCATGAACAGCGCCAATCCAGGTTTGGCCGCTCAATGATTTGGGGTCGGCGTAAGTGCCGGCCTGATCGGAAGTAAACATGAATTCCCAGAAGTCTGTGCTTGTCAGCCCTTCGGGGTAGGGTGTTTGCGAAGAGGGCTTTCCGGTCATCTTCGATTTGAGAAACGCCCGTTGCCCATTGATGGTGGCCACGTGTACCGCATCCGGCCAGGTAGGGTCGGTGAAGGGTTTGGGGTCAGAGAAAGTGCCTGCATGTTCTCCGGCGTACTCATAGAAGTCGTTGGACTCTTCACCGGAGGGATATATCGCTCCTGCATCCTGAGCAAATCCGGAAAACCTGCTGCGAAAGAGTTTTTGACGGGTCAGGCCAAGCTGGTCGGCAAAGATTGCGCCGGGCGTGTTGATGTCGTTACGTTCGCGTGGTGTTTCGGCGGTGCCGCCGTTGAGTGAGGACACGTAGCTCCATTGATCATCACTTGTTTCGCCCACCGGATAAACCCACCCCCCTGCAACCGGTTGAGCCTGCTGCCGGGCCGCAAAAATGAGGTGCTGATCTTCATCCAGGTGCAGCGCGCCCGGCCATGTGGCGTCATCACGGCCTTTGAAATCGTCTGCCGTACCGGCGTGTTTGAACACGGTGACGAACTCCCAGTGGGTGTTACTGGCAAGATCACTTGGGTAAGGCGTCGCGGCAGAGGGCATGCCGTCGAACAGTGAGCGCAGCGCTACACGCTGACCCTTGATCGAGGCTTCGTGCAGTGCACCGACCCGGGTGATGTCATCGAAAGGCTTGAAGTCACTCCATGTGCCTGCATGCCGGCCTGCGTAGATCCAATAAGGATCGACGGTACCCACCGTCGATAAGCTGTCGAGATCGTTGGCGGGATAGCCTTCGTAATTGGAAACATAGAATGTGCGCGAGCCTGGAACAGTGTCATCCACGTAGACCGAACCTGCCTGGCTGTAGTCATCGAAGCGCCTCGGGGCTTCGAAAGTGCCCAGCGGTTTTATCTCCGGAATATATGACCAATGCTCGTTGCTTTCTGGTGTGACTGGCAGCGGCCAGTCATGCTCGGAGGGAAAGCCTTCTGCCAGCGAGACAAAATAGACCGGGTTGTGGTCAATCAGCATTTCATGCACTGCACCGGGCCAGGTAAATTCTTGTTGGGTCTTCGGGTCGGCTACTGTTCCTGCATGGAGGGAAGTTCCCAGTGACTGAAACTCGTCGGTCTGGCTGTAATCCCAGCCGGTTTCGGGCGCGGTCCAGGATTTCAGCGCTCGGTACAGTGCTTTCCCCTGGCCCAGCGGTGTTGAATGGATAGCGCCTACCCAAGTGTCGGTGTCCAGATCAGTCCTGGGGTCCCACCAGGTTCCGGCATTCTGGGTGATGTGGCGCACCCCCCAATAAGTGGTATTGGTGGGCGACGTCGGGTAAGGCTGTTCAACCGGCCCTGAGAAATGGGCCGCGAACGAAACCCATTTGCCCTGCATTTTGGCCCGATGCAGTTTTTCCCGCGCCGTGTTTTCTCCAAAGGCCTTCTGGTCTATGTTTGAGCCTTCATGTACACCCCGATAATCCCAGTACTGATTGCTTTGCGGGCCGCTTGGGAATTCTGCGTTCAGAAGGGGCGCAAATCCGATAAACGTGGAGGCGTAGTAGCGACTGCGTAGCGGGGTCAGCGGGTTGCGGTAATAAGAGCCTTGCGACACGCTCATGTCGGTCCAGGGCTTGGTAAGGGCGGCCGGAATGTTTGACCGGGTTCCCGCCAACTTCCAGTACCCAGCGCCTTGCTCTGTGTCGGGTGCAGGCCATCTATCGACGCTTGGGCGTCCGGTGTGCTGCGCCAGATATACGGTCTTGGACTGTTCGAAATACACGAAGACGCCAGGCCATACCAGATCCTGATCGGTCTTCATCGCTTCAGGCGTGCCGGGCTTGTCAAAGAATCCGATGAAGTCCCAAAAATCATTGCTCTGTGCTGTCACCGGATAGGGCGTTTGCGGACCGGGGGCTCCGTTGATTTTCGAGCTCAGCAAGGCGTTTTTGCCTTCGATCATTGCCAGGTGAAGTGCCCTCTCTCGGGTTGGCTCGTCGAATGGCTTCAGGTCAGGGCCCAGACCTGAATGCTGACCTGCATAGGTCCAGAATTCCGTCGAATGGGGTGTGTCTGGAAGGGCTGGATCGAGTTGCTCAGGCTGGCTGTCGAAAGCTGCGATGTAGAACGCAGCAAACTGGCCCGTTTGGGCGAAGAACACGGCTCCCTTGAAAGCGGGTTCTCCGGCCAGTCGTGGTTGTTCGAACGTGCCCGCATTCACTTCTACGCCGACGGCCTGCACCTGCGCAACCGACACCGCTGGTGATGCTGTAGAGGAGGGGCCGTTATCTGGCGCAGCACTGACGAGCCAGGCCACTAGCAGGCCTGTGACGAACGCCACTGACCATACAGTCCTTTGGTATTTTTTCATGGTGATCGCGTCCATTCGCAGTGGCTCGGAATTGCGTTTTTGATTGAATAGAAGAGCGCTAAGACGAACCTATGCGCATGGCGCGCATCGAGATACTCGCAAC
Organism: Pseudomonas sp. PvP100; assembly: GCF_017833055.1. Lineage (NCBI taxonomy): Bacteria > Pseudomonadati > Pseudomonadota > Gammaproteobacteria > Pseudomonadales > Pseudomonadaceae > Pseudomonas > Pseudomonas sp. PvP100. The sequence continues at coordinate 4,140,753 of NZ_JAFIBO010000001.1, read as the reverse complement.
CTTGATAGGTTGACGTGACTCCCCGCCTGGGTGGACTTACACACAATCCCTGTGCGTGTGCTTGTGGATAAAGTGTTCGTTAATCCCTGAAACTCCGGTGGGACGTGGCTTGTGTCATAGCGCTCAAAAATTGATCAATTCCAAGTTGTTATTTCCATTGAGCTTTTTGTGGATAAGCGTGCAGGTGCGTTCCTTCAAACGCTAACTTTGCCCACAATCTCTGTTGGTGTGACTGTGGACAACTTGTTCGTGGTTGTCTGCAGGCCTTATATTTAGAGGGTCTTGAGCTATTGTTCAAAAAATGATCAGGGTCGTGTGTTGCTCGTGAAATCTTCTAGAAAGCGAGGTTTTTTTGGCCATTTCAGATATTGTCCACAGCGGATTAGGGATCTGGATAAAGTTGTACCCAAAGTCTGTTGGCGCTTCTGTGGATAAGGTGTTCGTGCTCGTCTGTAGCCCAATGAAATGAAGCTCTACAGAGATTTGGTTAAAAAACATACAGACTCTGTGCCTAAGGTGTTCCACGGTAAGTCGTTGTTGTCCTGGCTATTTCCGGGTCCATGAAAAACGACTTACCCATAAACGCTGTTTGGGCGCTGTGGATAAGTCGTTCAGTTATTACATCGTCACCGTCTGTTTATGAGCCAGGATAGGGACGCACGAGGTTCACTGCCATTCTTTGGGCCAGTCGCGGAAACCTCTGCCGCCTGCTTGCTCGGTCCAGGGCGCCCATAGCGTCGGCGCACCGCCTGGGTACCAGTCTATTTGTGAATGGTGAGGATTGAGACAGATGTAAGAGGCACCAGCATGCATCACCTTATCCCCCTTGGCGTAGTCGGTATCTGTTTTCCATTCAGGCAATGCGGCGCTGGTTGAGGCCTGCACAACATTGCTGGGCCCAGACAATTCTGCATTTGCGTCACGCGCGCCGACCAGATGCTGATAGTTCTTGCCGGGACTCAGGCCTTCGACGGTATAAGCGAGTACCGTTGAGTCGACGTACACAGTAGGCGCGTTGAAAGTGTGAATCTGGTAGGAAGCAAGGTCCCCGTGACTGGCAGGTTCATCCCATGCAAGCGATATACTGGTGGTCGTCGAGCCTGTGTGGCGCAAATTTTGTGGAGGGCTAGGACGGTCCACGGATGGCTGGGAGTCTGTGGTGGCCAGAAGTTCTTCAGAGCGCTCTGAGCTGTTGCCCAGACCGTCGGTCGCTATGATGCGATAACCATAAAGTCGGCTTTGCCAAAGGCCTTCATCGACAAAGGGGGGAACCTTGTCCGTGCCTATCGAAATATCATTGCGGAACAGTTCGTAGTGATACGGACCGTTGGCATTCGCTGAAACACTCCAGTCCAGCGTCAACGATGTGGTGGTCCGTGCGGTTGACCTGAAGTCGACAGGCACTGAAGGTTTTTCGGGTGCTGGATCGGTTGAGACTTCCAACAGGTTACTGACCTCTGACCACTGAGACTGTGTGTCTTTTGCAACTACGTAGTAGGTGTACTTTTTACCCGCTGTAAGGCCAGTATCGGTATATTCGGGCGGCTGATCAGCGAGGACCGCTGCAATAGGCCAGCCATCCCGGCCAATTTGATACTTGTCGATTCCGTTTCCGTTTCCGATGTCGCTGGAAGACAGTGTCCATTTCAGCGATACACTTTTATCGGTGACGCCTGAAAGGCTCAAGACCGGTGTGGTCGGTTTCTCCCCCCCTCCACTTTCTGCCTGGGTACTCACGCTGATTGCTGCGGAGAATGCCGAGGTGTTGCCCATGATATCAATGGCACGTACCTGATAACTGTAAGTGGTGCCGGGCTGAAGGCCGATATCGTCATACGAAGGACTGTCCGCAAATAACGACACGCTGTTGTCGCGGCGCAGTTCATAGCGCAATACCGGGGGCACGCCCACTGACAGCGACCAGACGAGTTTCACCGACGTTGGGGTTTGCTCGATTGACCTGAGGTCAGCAGGGACTGTTGGCTTGCCGGGTACAGGCGTTTCGCCGCCAGTGAGATAACTGTAGCGTTTGGCAAACTCCCAGTTATAGGCGTGATCATCTTTACTGATGCCGTTATCCCAGTTGACCGACCAGGTCATCAGGCCGCGAATCGGGTTACCGTCGTGTTCCAGTTCTCGCAGTGCGTCTTTGACGTCCTGAGGGTTAATCACATAGCCGCTGCCGGCTGCGTCTTTATTGCTAGGTAAACCAATGGCCAGTCTATCGGCGGGGATTGTTGTGAAACCACGTGTTCCGTGGATCAGGCTGTCAGTCAGGTAGTAGAGAAACTCTTTCTTGACGGTGTCGTCGTTTTGAGGAATCCACAGGCCGTTGCCGTTGTTGGCTTCATCGGCCCATATGCCATCGGCGCCCTGGTTGTAATACTGCGGCGCGATAAAGTCATAAATGTCTTCGAGAGCATTGATGTAGGCCAGGTAAGCCCCGCCGCTTGTCAACGATTCCAGAAACGTCACAAAGTCTTTTAGAAACGGAAAGTACGTAGTGATTTCTTTCAATACAGGAAGTTTTTTGCTGGCTCTAAGGTAAGGAAACTCAGGGGCCATGCTGATAATGAAGTGCTTGCCTTCGGTGTTGTAATGCTCGCGCACCATTCTCAATGCGGCGGGTAATACGGTGCGGTTATCGGCAAAGGTTATGGCAGTCTGTTCGAGATCGATATCCAGGCCGTCAAAGCCATAGACTTCGACCAGCCGAATGATCTCGTACGCCAGCGCTTCTTCCTGACCGGCATGCAGCTCGATATGCGCATCAGCTCCGCCAAGAGAAATCAGCACCGCACGGCCTTGTGCATTGAGGGCTGCTACCTCGGCGCGAAACGCTTCATCACTCAGGTTATAAGGCTTGAAGGTCGGTATGCCGGAGCCTTTCATGAAGGCCACCGCCACGACGTTGTACGCTTCATGTATGCCTGTCAGCGCCATTTCCTCGAACATACCTTGCTGGTAACCCTGACCGGATTCGGAGGGCCAGTTATGCCAGAAACCCATGAGGATATTTTTCCCTGATATATCCGTCATGGTCGATGCGGCGTCGACCTTCTTGTTTTTATATTGATTGATGATTTTTGGGTTGAGCATGATTCGTGTCTCCGTCCGTTGGATTGACTGCAACGGGAGTTGATCACGAAAGTTTTTTTCACGTAACTGTCAGAAATGACGGTATCGGCGGGAGGGCTTTTATGTCGGCTTGGTCTGGGCAGACTCCCTTCCAGAATGAAGTGAGTCAGCCCTTGAGGATCGCGTTGCGGGGTAAACGCTACTCGTGATTGACCGCTACGCCTTTCAAATACGGCGCAGGTTCTGCTCCGAGGTTTTCCAGCATGCGCGAGCTGTACCAGTCGACGAAGTTGACCACGCCGAACTCGTAGGTTTTCGAGTAAGGGCCGGGTTGATAGGCGCTGGAGTTGATGCCGCGCTGGTTTTCCTCGGCCAGACGACGGTCCTGATCATTGGTGGCGTCCCAGACCTGGCGCATACGCTCGACGTCGTAATCCACACCTTCGACAGCATCCTTATGGACAATCCATTTGGTGGAGACCATGGTTTCCTGTGCACTGATCGGCCACACCGTGAAGACGATGATGTGATCGCCCATGCAGTGGTTCCAGGAGTGCGGCAAATGCAGAATGCGCATCGAGCCCAGGTCAGGGTTCTGGATCCGGCCCATCAGTTTCTTGCAGCCGACCTTGCCATCCATGGTCATCGACACTGTGCCTTTGAGCAGCGGCATGCGCACGATACGGTTACGCAGGCCGAAACTGGCGTGGGCGTAGGGAATTTTCTCTGCGTCCCAGGCCGCTGCGGACGCGGCCACATGATCCTTGAAGGTCTGATCGGCGCGGGGATCGGTGACGTCGTCCCATTCCAGCAGCGTCTTGAGCAATTCCGGGTGCGAGCCACTGCAGTGGTAGCACTCGCGGTTGTTTTCAAGCACCAGCTTCCAGTTGGCCTTCTCCATCAAGGTGGTTTGCACCGCCACCTTGGTGTTTTCCATGTCATAGGGTTCCATGTAATGGCGCAGTGTCGACAGGAACTCGTCGATGGCAGGCGGGTTCTCGGCCAGGCTGATGAAAATGTAGCCGCCCGCGGTCTTGACGTGGACCGGCTTGAGGCCGAACTGCTTCATGTCAAAGTCGTCGCCCATTTCAGTACCCGCATACAGCAGGCGACCGTCCAGTTCATACGTCCACTGGTGATAGTGGCAAACCAGTTTGGCGACTTTGCCTTTTTCGGCCGTGCACAGGCGCGAGCCGCGATGGCGGCATACGTTATGGAATGCGTTGACGGCACCGTCCGGGCCACGCACGACCAGGATCGGGTTCTTGCCGATCTGCAGCGTCAGGTAGTTGCCCTTGGTCGGGATTTCGCACGTCATCCCGGCAATCAGCCACTCTTTGTGAAAGATTTCCTGCATGTCGATTTCAAACAGTCGCTCATCACTGTAGAAGGGCTGCGGCAGCGAGTACGTGCGCTCGCGATTCTGCAGCATCTCGGCAGTGGCCTTGCGTGCAGGTTCTAGCGGATCGCCCAGGCTCAAGGTTGCGGTGACGTCCATCGATTGAATCCCTCATGACCGCGGCATGGGCGGCCTGCGAATGTGGCTGATACGGGTGTGATCGCGTTTCAAGCATGAGGATAGATCAGTCGATCATGCTGATGACCCTTGGTGGCGAGTGTGGAGCCGGGCGCGCAGTGAACCTTATCCATGGGCGACATGGCCGCATCCGTTCCCGACGCGACAGGCCTTGTTGGACGGGGCTGGTCGCGGTAAGTACGTGAATGTCGTTGATAGATAAATGGCCGCCTCGGGCGTTACGCAGAATCCGCAGCATGAGAGGCCGACAGTCGGCCGTGGAGATCGAGTATGTCCCAAAGTTTCCTGAGCCCGGTCACGACCCAGACATGGGCCAACGGGCGTCACCTGGTACGTGTCGTCAAAGTCATCCAGGAAACCTGGGACGTGCGCACGTTTTGCTTCATGGCCGACCAGCCGATCATGTTTTTCTTCAAGCCGGGCCAATTCGTGACCCTGGAGCTGGAGATCGACGGCCTGCCGATCATGCGTTCTTACACTATCTCCAGTTCGCCATCGGTACCGTACAGTTTCTCGATCACCGTCAAACGCGTGCCGGGCGGCAGGGTTTCCAACTACCTGCATGACACGCTGATTGAAGGGCAGGAGCTGGCGGTACATGGGCCGGTCGGGCTGTTCAACGCCATCGATTTCCCGAACCCGAAGATTCTCTACCTCAGCGGCGGTGTCGGTATCACGCCGGTGATGTCCATGGCGCGCTGGTTCTACGACACCAACGCCAACGTCGACATGGTTTTCGTGCACAGCGCGCGTTCACCGAAAGACATCATCTACCATCGCGAGCTGGAGCACATGGCGTCGCGGATCGACAACTTCAACCTGCACCTGGTCTGTGAAAAACACGGGCTGGGCGAGCCGTGGGCGGGTTATCGCGGCTACCTGAACCAGAAGATGCTTGAACTGATGGCGCCCGACTTCATGGAGCGCGAGGTGTTCTGCTGCGGGCCGACGCCGTACATGACCGCGGTCAAGCGTCTGTTGCAGGAAAACGGCTTCAACATGGCGCAGTACCATGAAGAGTCGTTCGGTGCGACACCGCCAGAAGCCCGCGCCGACGCCGTCGAGCAGGCCGAAATCGCTGCCGACGCGCCGGATGTCGATGCTGCTGACCTGCATCAGGTGGAGTTCACCGACACTGGCAAGAGCATCCGCGTGGGACCGGGCGAAACCGTGCATGCCGCCGCCGCCAAACTCGGCCTGATGATCCCCAAAGCCTGCGGCATGGGCATCTGCGGGACCTGCAAGGTCATGAAACTGAGCGGAGAAGTCGAGATGGAGCACAACGGCGGCATCACCGACGAGGATGTTGCAGAGGGGTACATTCTGTCCTGCTGCAGCGTGCCGAAGGGCGATGTGCGGATTGAGTATTGAGCACGCCTGAAACCCTGTGACGCAGCGCATCACGAACGGCATACCCACGCGGAGCATGGGTACGATAGACGTTCTTGAGGGCGCCTATCGGCTAAGATCCACTGTGACTCTGCTTATAAGCCGCCAGCGCGGGCAGCAGTTGCTGGTCGATGGCCTGGCGGACGGCGGGGAGGAGGGTGGCGCTGCCGGTCAGGAGTTGTTCTACCAGGCGTCGCAAGGCGGTCGCGCGTTCGGCGTTGAGGCCGCAGACGGCGTTTGCGCAGGCTTGTTCAGCGGTTGCGCCGCCGGGTGCTTCGAAGCCCAGGGCTCTGAGCTGGCCGAGCAGGTCTTCCTGGTCAATCAAATCCGCATGCATCATGACGTCTGTTCCTTTGATCGGGCTTTTTCCGATTCTGGAAGGACAACCGCCTGCGGGCAACCCCTGCCTGTCGTGAGTGGCAGGATTGGCTACAAGTGCGTCGTTTTCAGTTCATGCGGTCATTCGGTTTGCAGGTTGTCTATGGTTCTGTCGACCATGACCTTGGCCATTTCCACCAGGTGCATGATCGACAGCGTCATGTCGCGCTGGGTGCCGGTCATGCTGTCGCTGAATTCACAGGCGCTGGTGGCTGCGCAGCGCAGCAAGTCACTGGCATGCATCAGGGCGTCTTCAGGGCTGACATCGGGGTTGGCGGTGAAGAGGGGCGGATCGGGGACGATTTTCAGCATGTGATGTATCTCCTGGAGTTTTAGAAGACCATCACCGTCGGCTACTAATCGAGGGTGGTGATCATGCGCAGGTAGTAGCCCGGTCCAGGAACCCCGGTGCATCCAAAGATGCCCCACGCACGACCACCATAAAAGCGCAGGCCGTGAAAGGGCACCTGCACAAGGTGGCGCAATGCGCCTGGATAACGAGGGCTACTAATCCTCACCGCTGAATATGCAGCGACGGGCGCAGAGTAGAGATCGAAACAGGCAGGCACAAGGGGCCGGGAGTTTCTCGGAAATTTCCTTCAAGTGAAAGAGACGAGTCCCGCAAATTCGTTACAAATTCTTGTTCATTGCTCAGGTTTGCTAAACTGCGCTGCTTGCCAGGAGCTGCCATGAATTATCGTCACGCCTACCACGCCGGCAACCACGCCGACGTCTTCAAACACCTGACTCTGACTCGCCTGATCGCCCTCATGGCGCGCAAGGAGCAGCCGTTCGCCTATCTCGACACCCACGCCGGGCTCGGCCTGTACGACCTCAAAGGCGATCAGGCCTCGCGCACCGGAGAATGGCTGGAAGGTATCGGCCGTCTGTGGAACGCCACGGATCTGCCTGCGCTGGCGTCCGACTATCTGCAAGTGCTGCACGACATGAACCCGGATGGCGAGCTGCGCTACTACCCCGGTTCGCCGGAACTGGCTCGCCGCCTGACCCGCGAGCGCGAGCGTGTGCTGCTCAACGAGAAGCACCCCGAAGACGGGCGTCTGCTCAAGGAGAACATGAAAGGCGACCGCCGCGTGGCGGTGCATCTTGGGGAAGGCTGGCATGTCCCGCGTGCCTTGCTGCCTGTGGCTGAAAAGCGCGCCGTGATGCTCATCGACCCGCCATTCGAGCAACTCGATGAAATGAAGCGTTGCGCGGTTGCGCTCAAGGAAACCATCGGGCGCATGCGTCAGACAGTGGCGGCGATCTGGTACCCGATCAAGGATACCCGCCTGCTGCGCCGCTTCTATCAGGACCTGGCGGAAACTGGCGCGCCCAAGCTGTTGCGCGTTGAATTGTTCGTCCACCCGCTGGACACCCCGGCCAGCCTCAACGGTTCAGGCCTGGCCATCGCCAACCCGCCATGGGGTCTGGAAGAAGAACTGCGCGAACTGATGCCATACCTCGCCCAGAAACTGGGCCAGACGCAAGGCGGCTGGAAGATGGACTGGTTGATTGCGGAGTAGGCGTGTTCATAGCCAGGCCGAGTTGCGCTGCCTAGCGGACGCAGAGCGTCCAGAACTGCATTCCCACGCGGAGCTCAGCGTTATACATAAGCCCGCTTTTGATTCTGACCGTAGGTCGTAGGAGCGAACTTGTTCGCGAAAGGGCCAGTATATTCGGTGAAAATGCGTCACCTGGACTACTATCTTCGCGAACAAGTTCGCTCCTACGCCCTGCGGGCAGAAGCCTGAAAAACGCTGTTTTCGGGCCGCCAGGCGCGAATCAAGCCGGCATGCAGACCCCGGTGCCGCCCAGCCCGCAGTAGCCCTGTGGGTTCTTGGCCAGGTATTGCTGGTGGTAGGCTTCGGCAAAGTAAACCGTCGGGGCCTGCTCGATTTCGGTGGTGATGGTGCCCTTTCCGGCCTTGGTCAGTTCCGCCTGGAACGTTTCGGCACTGGCTTTGGCTGCGTCGAGCTGTTCGGGCGTCGTGCAGTAAATCACCGAGCGATACTGGGTGCCGATGTCATTGCCCTGACGCATGCCTTGAGTCGGGTTATGCACTTCCCAGAACACTTTCAGCAGTGCTTCATAGCTGATTTTTGCTGGCTCGTAGACCACCAGCACCACTTCGGTGTGGCCGGTCAGCCCGGAGCAGACTTCTTCGTAAGTCGGGTTCGGGGTAAGTCCGCCCGCGTAGCCGGCGACAGTGCTCACCACACCTTCCTGTTGCCACAGACGACGTTCTGCGCCCCAGAAGCAACCCATGCCGAAGATGGCGAATTCGACATCGCTCGAAAACGGCCCCAACAGCGGATTGCCGTTGACGAAGTGAGTTTCCGGAAGCGCCATAGGTATTTCACGACCCGGTAGTGCTTGTTCGGCGGTAGGCAGTACGTTTTTATTCACTAGAATTTCCGAGCGCAAAGTCATGAACCAAATCCTCTCGTGTGGAGACAGGCAGCGGCGGTCAGGACGGATGATCAATACAAATGTATAGGTCCCGTTACACGCAGAAACAAGTGCTGCCGTGTAATAACAGATCGACAGTGTGCCCGAGACAGCGGGGTGCAGGGAAGGTTGTCAGGCGGATGGGCGACGAGGGTAACGCTTCAGTTTCTCGATCAGCTCTTCGCCGGGGATAGGTCTGTCGAACAGATAGCCCTGGCCGACATCGCAGCGATGGCGCCGCAGGAAGGCCAGCTGAGCCGCGGTTTCAATGCCTTCGGCGACCACTTTGAGCTTTAGGTTGTGGGCCATGGCGATGACCGCAGAGGTGATTTCCATGTCGTCTTCATCATCCGGAATATCGCGGATGAAACTGCGATCGATCTTGATCACATCGATGGGGAATTTCTTCAGGTAACTGAATGACGAGTAACCGGTGCCGAAGTCGTCCATGGCCAACGACAGGCCGAGCTTCTTCAACGAGTCGAGTTGCTGGCGGGTGTCTTCTGTCGCTTCCAGCAACAGGCCTTCGGTCAGCTCCAGCTCCAGCAGCGAAGGGTCAAGCTCTTCTTCTTTGAGGATGGCGGCAATCGACGACACCAGTTCCGGGTCGGAGAACTGCTTGGGCGATACATTGATGGCTACTTGCAGGTTGCCGAACCCTGCGGCGGTCAGGTCCTTGCTCATGCGACAGGACTGACGCGCGACCCATTTACCGATGGGGATGATCAGGCCGGTCTCTTCGGCCACGCTGATGAACTGGTCCGGTCGGATCATGCCTTTTTCAGGATGGTTCCAGCGCAACAGCGCCTCCATGCCCAGCAGACGACCGGTCAGCAGGCACAGCTTGGGCTGATAGAACACCTCCAGCTCGTTCTGGGTCAGGGCGCGGCGCAGGTTGTTTTCCACGAACAGTTTGTAGCTGGCCTCGGCATTCAATGCTTCGGTGAACACCTGAACCTGATGTTTGCCGTTGGCTTTGGCCTTGTGCAGGGCCAGACCGGCGTTTTTCATCAGGGTCTGCGGATCACGACCATGCAGCGGCGCGCAGGCGAGCCCCACCGAACCGGTGACGCTGATCAACTGATTGTCGACGAACATCGGCTTGTCCAGCGTGGCCAGCACCTGGGTGGCGGTGGCCTGTCCGGCTTCCTGATCGGTGTTGTCGATCAGCACGGCAAATTCATTACTGGCAAAGCGCGCCAGCACATCGGACGGGCTCAAGGTGTTGCGCAGGCGCCGCGCCAGGCTGATCAGCAGCTTGTCACCGGTCTGGTGGCCGAGGCTGTCGTTGATGCGCTTGAAATTATCGATGTCGACCAGCAACAGGCTCATCGGCGTATCGGTGTCGCGTGCAAAGCGTTCGTCCAGATTGCGGATAAAGGCCGGACGGTTGCCGAGGTTGGTCAGGTTATCGGTGTACGCCAGGCGCTCGATGCGCTGCTGGGCCAGCTTGCTCTGGGTGATGTCTTCGTAGATGCCGATATAGTGGGTCAGCTCGCGATTATCGCCATACACCTTGGAAATCGACAGCTGGCCCCAGTAGGGTTCGAGGTTCTTGCGCCGGCTTTTGAACTCGCCCTGCCAGCTGTTGCTGTTGGTCAGACTGGAGTTTGCTTCCAGCAGCAACTGGTTGAGGTTTTCCAGCGCGGGCAATTCCGACAGCTTGTGACCGGAGACTTCCTCCGAACTGTACTGGGTGATCGCCGTGAAACTCGGGTTTACGTATTCGACCACGCCGTTGCAGTTGACCAGCAGAAAGGCGTTGGCGCTTTGTTCTACCGCGCGCTGGAACAGGTGCAGTGCGTTGGTCGCAGCGCGACGGTTATGGTTGTTGATGACCTGGGCAAACTGGTCCGCCAGCTCGCCGGCGAAGGCGATCTCGTCGGACTGCCATTCGCGCGTCGAGCCGGACTGTTCCAGACACAGCACACCGATCACCTGACCATCGATGCGAATACTGGCATCGAGAACCGCCCTGGTTTCTCCCGGGTTCAGGATTTTGGCCATTTCGCAGGTACGCGGGTCAGTCTGGATATTGCTGGCGTCGATCGCCCGGCTGGTATTCAGCGCTTGCAGGTAGGTGGGGTAGGGGCTGATATCCACCGGCGTGCGCGACTGGTAGTCGCCGGTTTCGCGGCTGTAGTCGGTAATCGGCTCCAGGCGCTTGTCGTTGAGGTTCCAGATACTGACGTGGTCGACATCGTAAATATCGCAGGCGCTTTTGGTGATCAGCTCCGCCGCTTCGAGCAAGGTGTTGGCCGTGGTGTAGCGATGTCGGGTCAGGCGCAGGATCAGATCCTGCTGGGCACGCACGCGTTCCAGGTGGGCAAACTGGTCGCGCTGGGCGCGCTGATTGAGTTCCAGGGCAATCTGCAGGCGCAGGTTGCGGGTTTCCAGATCGGAGTCCGTGACGGGTTCGCCAGTCGTGACAAGGCCTTCGACGATCAGAAAATAACCACGTAATAGATGGCGGTTGTGCTGTTTGTAGGCTTCGCCGATTTCCAGCAGGCCAAGGGGGCCTTTGGGGGTGTGAAGGGTGTAGCGGATCAGGTAATTCGGGGAAGAGGCCAGTTGCTGCTGGATGTCATCGTGCAGTTGATAACGAGCTTCCGGCTCCATGAGGCTGGCGTAAGGGGATCCAATCAAGGCACAAAGGTCAACGGCTGCCAGTCCGAACTGCCTTTCGCAATTTGGATCGAGAAACAATAGCGCCCAATTGGCTTCATTCAGCCGCTCGAAACGCAGCATTCCCAGGCGCGAAGGCACTGGCAATTGCGTCACTACCTCGGCTGCGGATCTACCGGCAGCATCGGTTTGGCTTTTCATGAACAAACTCGCTTCCGAAATACTAGTCGCGACGGGGGTAAAACCCACTTTCGCGTATGGCAAGGTTGCATCATGCGGCCCGTGCTTACAAGAGACCACAGTGGCTTAGTGCTATAAAAGTGTCGGCCGATTGTCCAGGTTCTTCAGTGTATCTGGTCGGATACTCAAATTCGTTGATTTTTCGGGCGAACCCCCCGTTTTTCAGGGGAATTCGCTTTGCAGATTTGCTCTAGTCACGTGCCGTTGTCAATCAGGCTTTGGCCACGCGGTGTTCCTTCGCTGGCAATTGCAGAAAAATACCTGCTGCAAACATCGCCAGCACCCCGACACTCAGGAAGGTCAGCTGGAATGCCCCCAACATGCTGCTGACCTCGCCGGTGGCAACTTCTTCGCTGAAACCACCCAGCAAGGCTGCTGCGCTTGCCACGCCAAGACTCAGCGACAGCTGTGCCACCACCGAAAGCAGGCTGTTGCCACTTGCTGCACTGGCATCGTCCAGATCGATCAGTGTGACCGTATTCATGGCCGTGAACTGCAAGGAGTTGACCGCGCCGAGCAGTCCCAGATGCACGAGCAATACCCAGTAGGGGGTTTGCACATCCACCAGCGCCAGGCTGGCCAGGAGGATGCCCAGCAGCAGTGTGTTGCCGGTCAGAATCGTGCGATAGCCCAGCCGCTCGATCAGCCAGCGGGCGACGGTCTTGGCGAACATGCCCGCGGCCGCCAGCGGCAACATGCTCATACCCGCCTGAGATGGCGAATATCCCAGCGCTACTTGCAGCAGCAACGGCACCAGAAACGGCAGGGCACCGCTGCCCAGGCGGGCGAACAGGTTGCCCATGATGCCGACCGCAAACGTCCGGGTACGGAACAGTGACGGGGCAAACAACGGCGATTCTATGTGCCCGGCACGCAGCCAATACGCTGCCAGGCAGCCCATTCCGGCAAACAGCAGCAGCACCACGCGCATGTGTGGCAGGTGCAGCTCGCCCAGGCCCTCCAGGGCAATGGTGATCAATACCATCGCCGCGCCAAACAGGATGAAGCCGACGCCGTCAAACCGCGTTCGACCGCCTCCCGGAAGATCAGGGATGAAGTGTTTGACGGCATAGCAACCGAGGATGCCGACCGGAATGTTGATCAGGAAAATCCAGTGCCAGCTCAGGTACTCGACCATCCAGCCGCCAAGCGTCGGGCCCAGCAACGGACCCAAAAGGCCCGGCACGGTGATAAAACCCATGATCCGCACCAGCTCCGATCGCGGATAGGCGCGCAATACGATCAGGCGTCCGATGGGCAGCATCAGCGCGCCCCCCAGCCCCTGAATCACCCGGGCGGCCACCAATACGTTCAATGACCAGGACAGCGCACACAGCAACGATCCGAAGCTGAACAGCAGAATGGCGCTGAAGAAGATGCGCTTGATCCCGAACCGGTCGGCGATCCAGCCCGAAGCCGGGATCAGCAGCGCAATGGTCAGCATGTAGGCGATGACGACCGACTGCATGCGCAATGGGTCTTCTGCCAGCGAGCGGGCCATGGACGGCAAGGCGGTGTTGAGAATCGTGCCGTCCAGGCTTTGCATGAAGAATGCGATGGCGATGACCCAGGGCATCCAGCGCAGGGTCTTTTCGTCCATGATCGGCGCTGCTGAGTTCTGCATAGGCTCCTGCTATAGCGTGAGGGTAAGTCGGCTGATCAATGCGCCAGGCAACTGGATTGAACCAGTCTGGCGCTGACTGTAGGTACTCGATTGGAGAATCAGTTCCCTTTCTTTGGTCAGGTCCTCCAGTGCGCTGCCCAGCAGGCTGTAGGCGCTGTCATCGAAACGCATGGTGCTCACCGGCGCGACGATCTTGCCCTCTTCGACCCAGAACGTTGCGAAACGTGTCATTCCGGTGAGGCGCGCAGCGGCGCGGTCGGAGAAGTTCAGGTACCACAGGTTACTGATGTAAAGACCGGTACCGAGCCTTGCAAGGATCTGATCCAGCTCCAGCGAACCGCCGGCAATGCTCAACGCGCTTGGACCTTCGCCATCATCCGCGCCGTTGGCAGGCAGGTCGTATTCGGCAGCGCTGCTCGAATCCACCAGTCGATCGCGGGCTTGCCCGTCGACGATCAGTTTCAGGTCCTTGCGTGGGTAGCCTTCGCGTGAAAACGCCGGCGAGAGCGAACCGCTGACTTGCTCGTCGAAGTTGACCAGCGGGCTGAAAAGCGTCTCGCCGTCATACAGCCTTTGTAGCGGGCTGCGTTTACTGGCCAGTGACTGCGCGGAAAATCCGCCCCAGGTGAGCATGCCGATGACTTCGTCCAGAGCCGCTGGCGCCAGGTACGCGCGGTATTGTCCGGGCTTTAGCGCATGCAGCGGGCGGCCGAGAAATTCGAGCTGTTCGCGGGCCTGCTGAAAACGCTGCGCGAAGGCTTCGTCGCTCCAGTGGTGACCCGCGTAGTTGGCTTTCACTGCCTGGCCGTTTTCGTGAAACAGGCTCCAGTCGAAATTGAAGCTGTTGGCCTGATGCCAGCCCAGCGCGCCCCAGGAACTGGCGAAGCCCCGGTAAAGCGGGCCTGCCGCATAAAAGCCTACCAAGTCCAGATCGCCTGCCAGTTCGCTGATCTGCTCGATGACCCGGGCGCTGTCCGGCAGCGGCAAGTCCTGAACGTTACTGCTTTGCCAGGCATTCGTGTTGGGCAACAGATAGGGATCCCTGGCCAGCGACGGCAGTGTTTCGCGCAGTTGTTGCAGGGCGTCGACAAGGCGCTGCTGGTCGGTCTCGGCGTCGCCGGACAAGGTCAGTTCCAGATTGGCATGCCGGCCGTCATCGATCAGTTTGAACGTCACGATGACCTGCTGGACGCTCCCGGCCTGTCGAACCTGGCCGTGGTTGAACCGGATGAAGTCAGACGCCTCGGCGTCGTAGGCCAGAGTGAAGTGTTCCGTTGGGCTGATGGCAGCCTTGAGCACGGCGACCAGCGCCTCGAACTGCTGTTGGTGCGACATCAGGCATCTCCTCCAAACACATCGACATTGGCAAACACGCACGCCGGAGAGGCATGACCTACACGGATCACCTGGTTGGGTTCGCCCTTGCCGCAATTCGGTGTGCCGAGGACCTGGAAGGTGCTGGCATCACCGACTGCGCTGAGGTTTTTCCAGAATTGCGCAGAGATCGCCCGGTAATTGGGGTTCTTCACCACGCCCTTGAGCTCGCCGTTCTCGATCAGTTGGCCCCATTCGCAGCCGAACTGGAATTTGTTGCGTGCATCGTCGATGGACCAGGAGCGATTGCTCGACATCAGAATGCCGTGCTCGATGTTGCCGATCAGACTGTCCAGCGACTGGTTACCCGGTTCGATGTTCAGGTTAGCCATGCGATCGATGGGGGCACGGTTCCAGCTGGAGGCGCGGCTGTTGGCGACGCCCGCCAGGCCGCTGCGGTATTGCGACAGGGCACCGCCGAGCGGGCGTTGCAGCAGGCCGTCACGAATCAGGAACTGCTTGCTGGCTGACGTACCATCGTCATCGTGCGCGTAGCTGGCCAGCTGCTCGGGAATCTCCGGGTCGAAAGTTACGTTCAGCAGGCTGGAGCCGTACTGCAGGGTGCCGAAGTCAGTCGTTTTGACGAAACTGGTGCCTGCGTAATTGCGCTCGTCACCGAGAATCCGGTCCAGCTCCAGGGGATGGCCGATGGACTCGTGAATCTGCAGGACCATCTGATCGGGCATCAGCAGCAGGTCGCGTGGGCCTGATGGCGTGTTGGGGGCGAGGATGAGCTGCAACGCTTCGTCGGCGACGTTGGCGGCAGACCCGATCAGGCCACAACTGCTCAGCACTTCGATGCCACCTTGCTGGCCGAAGTTATGCCCGCCCAGAGTGCGCGTCTGGCTGTCGCGACCGTCGTAGGCCGTCACGCTCATGCCCGGAAACACAAAGCGCTGCGCCTGACGCAATTGCGCGCCCGCGCTGTTGAGGTAGATTTGCTCGACGGTTTCCAGCCCCAGTATGGCCTGCCAGTTGACCAGGCGTTCGTCTACAGGGACCGCGCTGCACTCGGCCATCAACAGGCCGATGCAGTCGCTCAGCGGCGGGAAGGCTCGATCCATGTTGGGCGACAGGTAGTCAGCTTTGGCGGTCGAGACAGCTTGATCGCTCAGGTCCAGCAGCGCATGCGGCGCCAGACGGCGGGCCAGCGTTTCGGCCTGCTGCAAGGCAGCCTGCAAACCCTTCAGGGAGATGTCGTTGGTGGCGGCGTAGGCTTCAACGCCATTCAGGCGCACGGTCAGCATGGCGCCCTCGTCGCTGATCAGTGACGGCGGCTCGGCCACATTCTTGCGCACGCACAGGCGTTGGCCGGTGCGGTGCACGTAACGTACGGAAAAGAATTGCGCTTCACTCTGCAGGGCAGCGAAATGCTGCTTGAGCCGGGCGGAGAAATCGAACATGCAGACAAGCTCCTTCTTGAGGGCGGTCGGTAAAGTCCGGACGGCCTTGTGGGCCGTTTGCCGTTGAGAAGGAGATTACCCCGTCGCTCGTCAGGCTGCACCTGCAAGCTTGATTTAGACGCTTCAGCCCTGCATCACCAGCCTGATATCGGCGGCCAGTTCACGCACGCGCTCTTCTTCGGTGTCCCACGAGCACATGAAACGTGCGCCGCCGTTGCCGATGAAGGTATAGAAACGCCAGCCCCGCGCGGTCAACGCAGCAATGGCCGGCTCCGACAGCTGCAGGAACACGCCATTGGCCTGTACCGGGAACATCAGCTCCACGCCAGGAATGTCCTTGACCAGTTCGGCGAGCAGTTGCGCGCAGCGGTTGGCATGACGGGCGTGTTTGAGCCAGGCGTCGTTTTCCAGCAGGCCGACCCACGGTGCAGACAGGAAGCGCATCTTCGACGCCAGTTGCCCGGCCTGCTTGCAGCGATAGTCGAAGTCTTCAGCCAGATCATGGTCGAAAAACAGAATGGCTTCGCCCACCGCCATACCGTTTTTGGTGCCGCCGAAGCACAACACGTCAACGCCGGACTTCCAGGTCAGTTCAGCCGGGGAGGCCTCCAGAAAGGCGCAGGCATTGGAGAAGCGGGCACCGTCCATGTGTAGATGCAGGCCCAGTTCTTTGCAGGTCGCGCTGATCGCCTTGAGTTCTTCCGGCTGATAGACGCCGCCCACCTCAGTGGCCTGGGTGAGGGTCACCACGCGCGGCTTGGGGTAGTGAATGTCCTGACGCTTGAGCGCCACTTCACGAATCGATTCCGGGGTCAGCTTGCCGCCCGCGCTGCGTGCGGTCAGCAGTTTGGAGCCGTTGGAGAAAAACTCCGGCGCACCGCATTCATCGGTTTCGACGTGAGCCGTTTCCGAACAGATGACACTGTGGTAACTCTGGCACAGCGATGACAGCGCCAGCGAGTTGGCCGCCGTGCCGTTGAAGGCGAAAAACACTTCGCAGTCGGTTTCGAACAGTCGGCGGAAATCATCCGAAGCGCGTGCAGTCCATTGATCATCACCATAAGCGCGTTGATGGCCCTTGTTCGCCTGCTCCATGGCTGCCCAGGCTTCAGGGCAGATACCGGAATAGTTGTCGCTGGCGAACTGTTGGCTTTGGTCTGTCATGGCCGATTCCTTATGGGCAATTATGGTGCGCACTGTAGCGACAATATAAGGTTCGGTCATGTGTTGGCTGCATGACGCAATTCCCCGTTCAGGAGCACTATGGATCTTTCCAACCCGCCTTTTCTGCCCGGACGCAACAAGGCGCTGGACCTGCTCAAGTGGCTGGCGATGTTGAGTATGGTGCTTGACCACCTTCGCTATGTGGGCTGGTCAGTCGATTTTCTTTACGTGCCGGGGCGTTTTGCCTTTCCCTGGTTCTGCCTGGCAATTGCCGTGAATCTTTCCCGGCGCAGCGCAGCGATTGTGGCCCCGCGGGTGCAATGGCGCTATCTGGGCTGGCTGCTGGTGTTTGCCGGGTTGTCGGAGATCCCGTATCGGCTGTTCATGGCTGACGCGAGCGTGCTGAATGTGATGCCGACCCTGCTGTTGGGGCTGGTGATTGCTCAGGGCTGGCAGCAGCGCAATCCGACAACCCGAGTGATGGCCCTTGTTGCACTGCTGCTGACGGCGATCCTCCAGAAATACCTGATGTTTGGCTTTGCCGGTGTGTTGCTGCCGCTGGTCTTTGTGCTGGTGCTGGAAAAGCGACTTTGGTGTGCGTTGTTCCCGGCGGTCTTTTGTCTGGCGGGTAATGCTTGGCCCCAGATGTTTGCCGGTGCGAGCTGGGGCGATCCGATTTCCATCGGTTCGATAGTGGCTTGCGTGTTGGCGCCTTTACTGGGCATCGCGCTGCTGCGGGCAAAGCCCGGGTTCGCAGTGATCCCGATGCGGCGCTGGGCCTATGCGATCTATCCGCTGCACTTTCTGCTGTTGCTGGGCGTGCGGGGAGTGTTGGGCAGGGTTTGATTGGGAGGACGCAGAGCGTCCTCACACACTTCTCGTTCCTCCGCGTGGGAATGCAGTTCGTGACGCTCTGCGTCACACAGGGGTTCTGCGATGTCAGGTGGATGGGGGGTCGGCTCCGGTCACCTTTTCGCCCCTCGGCGAGTTACTTTGATGAGGCCAAAGTAACCAAAACCTTTCGCTCCGGTTTCCGGCCCGACTTCGTCGGGTTCCTTCGCCCTGTCACTGATCCGGGGGTCGCCGCAACGCGCCATCCATGGCACGGTGCGGCTAGCCTGGCGTCCTGCCAGGCTACCCCCGGATCAGCGCCAGGACTCAGCCGTCACTAACGTCGCACTCTGCGTCGTCAGCGCCACCGTGGGAGAAAAGCACTTTTGCGGCAGTGGCTGCGGTCTTGACTATCGTTCCCATGCTCCGCGTGGGAATGCATTTCGCGACGCTCTGCGTCGCAAGAGGACGCAGAGCGTCCGGAACGGCGTGCCGACGCAGAGCATTGGCACGATAGTCATAGTCATAGTCAGGAACAGCGAGCGCTTGTAGGCGCGACGAGGCCGGGCGCTTCGGTGTCAGCTGTTGGGCAGCAGCCGGCAGGTGATGCTCTTGATGTAGCGCGTTTCGGCAATGGCCGGGTGTACCGGATGGTCCGGGCCCTGGCCGCCGCGTTCCAGCAGCTGGATGTTGCGGTCCAGATGGCGGGCGCTGGTCAGGAGGATGTTCTGCAGGTCGTCTTCCGGCAGGTGCATCGAGCACGACGCGCTGACCAGAATGCCGTCCTTGCTGAGCAGGCGCATGGCTTGCTCGTTCAGGCGGCGGTAGGCGCCTTCACCGTTTTTCATGTCTTTCTTGCGTTTGATGAACGCCGGCGGGTCGGCGACGATCACGTCGAAACGTTCTTCAGCGGCTTTCAGTTCCTTGAGTGCTTCGAAGACATCGCCTTCGATGCAGGTCATCTTTTCTGCAAAACCGTTCAGGGCTGCGTTGCGCTCCACGCCGTCGAGGGCGAAGGACGACGCGTCGACGCAGGTGACATCGCTGGCACCGAAAGCCGCTGCCTGAATCCCCCAGCCACCGATATAGCTGTAGAGGTCGAGCACCCGCTTGCCTTTGACGTAAGGGGCGATGCGCGCGCGGTTCATGCGGTGGTCATAGAACCAGCCGGTTTTTTGCCCGGCCATGACCGGTGCTTCGAACTTCACGCCGTTCTCTTCCAGCGCGACCCATTCCGGTACCAGACCGAACACGGTTTCGACGTAACGATTCAGGCCTTCCGCGTCGCGAGCCGCCGAATCGTTTTTGAACAGAATGCCGCTTGGCTTGATGACCTGGACCAGCGCCGCAATGATGTCTTCCTTGTGGTTTTCCATCGTGGCCGAGGCCAGCTGAACGACCAGAATGTCACCGAAACGATCGACCACCAGACCCGGCAGCAGGTCGGAATCTCCGTAGACCAGGCGATAGAAGGGCTTGTCGAACAGACGCTCACGCAGCGACAGCGCAACATTGAGGCGGTGGACGAGCAGAGACTTGTCGAGCGGCAGCTTGATGTCGCGGGACAGCAGGCGTGCGCAGATCAGGTTGTTGGGGCTCATGGCGACGATGCCCAGCGGCTTGCCGCCCGCAGCTTCGAGGATGGCTTGGTCACCGGCTGCAAAACCATGCAGTGGGGTGGCGGCTACATCGATCTCGTTGCTGTAGACCCACAGATGACCGGCGCGCAGGCGGCGGTCGGCGTTGGCTTTGAGGCGCAAGCTAGGCAGGGACATGACGTCGCTCCTGAAAAAAGAGCGGGATTATAGCGCGTCATCCCGGCGCTGGGCCGGGATGACTGCAATTAACTGACGGAATCTGTCAGGCAGACAGTGCTTCAATCAGTTTGCTGTTGAAGGCGGGGATGTCGTCGGGCTGGCGGCTGCTGATCAGCTTGCCGTCGGTGACGACTTCCTGATCGACCCATTTTGCGCCCGCGTTGACCAGGTCGTCTTTCAGGGAGTTGAAGCTCGTCAGCGTCTTGCCCTTAACCAGGCCGGCAGAAATCAACAGCCAGCCGCCATGACAGATGACGGCCAGCGGTTTGCCGGAAGCGTCTATGTCTTTGACGATTTGCTGCGCGTCAGTGTCGACGCGAATGGTGTCGGAATTCTGTACGCCGCCCGGCAGGACTACGCCGTGGTAGTCGCTGGCATTGGCAGCCTTGAAAGTCCGGTCGACCTTGAAGTCGTCAGCTGGCTTGTCGTGATTCCAGCCTTTGACTTTGCCTTCTTCAGCGGAAAGGATTTCCACAGTGGCGCCTGCTTGCTCCAGCGCTTCTTTCGGACCGGTCAATTCAACCTGTTCGAAACCGTCGGTTACAAGTATTGCGATGCGCTTGCCAGTCAGTGCTTTGGACATGGGATCCTCCAGTGTCAGGCTTGATGGATGACGCACGGCAGGCCTTTTTGAGGCTGCCGTCTACGCCATGTACTTAGGGTCCGAAGCTATATACAAGGCAAAGTTCCGAGAAAATCTTCGTCCGGAGTGATGGACCGTTCACGTCCAAGAGGGGAGAATCCAGCCATTACTGCGAGTGAATACCTATGTCCGAAGAGCTTACCTCCGAGCAGATACAGCTAGCGTTGCAGGGCATCAGCGTGCCTCCCCAGCCACAGATCATGGTTGATCTGCAGATGGAGCAGTACATGCCTGATCCGGATCTGGGTGCCATCGCGCGCTTGATTGCACAGGATCCGGGGTTGTCCGGGGCGCTGCTGAAGATCGTTAATTCGGCGCATTACGGTCTGTCCAGCAAGATCGCCTCGATCGATAAGGCGGTAAATCTGCTCGGCAGTCGTACCGTCATCAATCTGATCAACGCACAGTCGATCAGAGGCGAGATGACTGACGAGGCCATTGTGACGTTGAACCGCTTCTGGGACACGGCCCAGGATGTGGCGATGACCAGTCTGACGCTGGCCAAGCGCATCGGCTCGCAAACGGTGGATGAATCCTATGCGCTGGGTCTGTTTCATGACTGCGGTATCCCGCTGATGCTCAAGCGCTTTCCCGATTACATGACGGTGCTGGAGGAGGCCTACGCCAATGCCGGACCTGACTGTCGGGTGGTCGACACTGAAAACCGTGCGTTCGACACCAACCATTCTGTGGTGGGTTATTACACGGCCAAATCCTGGCGTTTGCCGGAGCACGTCACCAACGCCATCGCCAATCATCACAACGCATTGGCGATCTTTCAGGACGACTCAAGCCGCGATCCCACGCTCAAGAATCTGCTGGCTCCGCTGAAAATGGCTGAACATATCTGCCAGTCCTACCGTGTGCTGGGCAGTCAGGATGTTGATCACGAGTGGGAAAGTGTCGGGCCGCTGGTGCTGGATTACGTCGCGCTGTCCGAATATGACTTTGAATACCTGAGGGAAAGCATTCGCGAGCTGGGCGCGCGCTGATCCGGCGCCGTCCCGGCCTGTCCTTTCTGCACGACCGAGTTGTCCATGCCTGAATTACCTGAAGTCGAAACCACCCGTCGCGGCATTGCGCCGCATCTTGAAGGTCAGCGCGTCAGCCGCGTGATCGTGCGCGACAGCCGCTTGCGCTGGCCCATTCCCGAAGATCTGGATGTCCGCCTGTCCGGCCAGCGCATCGTGCAGGTCGATCGGCGCGCCAAGTACCTGCTGATCCAGGCTGAGGTGGGCACCTTGATCAGCCATCTGGGCATGTCCGGGAATCTGCGTCTGGTCGAAGCCGGGCTTCCGGCGCTCAAACACGAGCATGTCGATATCGAACTGGAGTCCGGGCTGGCCTTGCGTTACACCGACCCGCGTCGCTTTGGCGCGATGCTCTGGAGCCTTGATCCGCACAACCACGAACTGTTGATCCGCCTGGGGCCGGAGCCGCTGACCGATCTGTTCGATGGCGAGCGTCTTTACGAGCGTTCGCGTGGCAAGTCGATCGCGGTCAAGCCGTTCGTCATGGACAACGCCGTTGTGGTCGGGGTGGGCAATATCTATGCGACCGAAGCGCTGTTCGCCGCGGGCATCGACCCGCGCCGCGAAGCAGGGAGTGTGTCCCGGGCGCGTTACCTGAAGCTGGCCATCGAGATCAAGCGCATTCTGGCCTACGCGATAGAGCGTGGCGGCACCACCCTGCGTGACTTCATTGGCGGCGACGGCAAGCCCGGGTATTTCCAGCAGGAATTGTTTGCGTATGGGCGTGGCGGTCAGCCATGCAAGGTATGCGGTACGACGCTGCGTGAGGTCAAGCTGGGCCAGCGCGCCAGCGTTTACTGCCCGAAATGTCAGCGCTGAAATACGCATGACAGGGGCTCTGGGCCATTTGCTTAACCCACAGCCCTGTTTATAGTGATGGCACCTTAATTATTTGCTACGCCTGAAGGATCAAGCCATGAGCCCGTTTCGTATTCTCGCTGCCACGCTGGTGTTGTTCACCGGCCTGCAGGCGCTGCCAGCGGTTGCCGCCGATGTCACCACAGGCAGCGGCGATCCGGTCTACACCATCCAGAACCCGCCGGCGTTTGCCATGATCGGTGACTTGCTGATTGCCCGACCCTTGTTGATCGCGGCCACCGTTATCGGCACAGGCCTGTTCGTGATAGCCGCGCCTTTTGCGGCGGCAGGCGGCAACCTCGGGGCAACAGGCAAGGCGCTGGTGGTGGATCCGGGCAAGGCAGCCTTCGTGCGTTGTCTGGGTTGCACGGGCGACGGGTACGGCAAGCAGCAGTAAAGGCCGTTATCAGGCCTTGCTGGTGATGATCCGGTACTTGTCCATCAACTGTTCTTTACTCTCGACGTGATTCTCATCCAGAGGGATGCAGTCGACCGGGCAAACCTGCTGACATTGAGGCTCGTCGTAGTGACCGACGCATTCGGTGCACAGGTTCGGGTTGATCACGTAGATCTCCTCACCTTGTGAAATCGCCTCGTTTGGGCACTCGGGTTCGCAGACGTCGCAGTTTATGCAATCGTCAGTGATGATAAGGGACATGAATTGCTCCTGCCGCGGCCGACGCCGGGGCACATTAAAACCAATGCGGCGAATTGTGCCGCATTAGGCTTCGGGATGCACCTTCACATGCAGCGAGTCTAGCGCTTGAAGCGCTCGGTCAGCGCCTGGGCAACTGCAGGATGTACGAATTTGGTGATATCACCGCCCAACGCGGCGATTTCCCGCACTAAGGTCGAGGAAATGAACGAGTAGCGCTCCGAGGGCGTGAGGAACAGGCTTTCGACGTCCGGTGCCAGCTGACGATTCATATTGGCCAACTGAAACTCGTATTCGAAATCCGACACGGCACGAAGTCCGCGCAGAAAGACATTGGCATTCTGTTCCTTGGCAAAATGCGCCAGCAGGGTCGAAAAACCGACCACTTCCACATTGGGCAAGTGCTTGGTGACTTCGCGGGCCAGCTCGACGCGTTGCTCCAGAGGGAACAGCGGGTTTTTCTTCGGGCTGGCGGCAACCGCAATGACCACTTGGTCGAACAGGCGCGAGGCGCGCTCGACCAAATCTCCATGGCCCTTGGTAATCGGGTCGAAGGTGCCTGGGTACAACACTCGGTTCATCGCGTCGTCCTGGTCGGAGTCCGTTGTGGGACTCGGATGGTATCGCAGCCTTCCCGATGGGCCAAGCTGCGTAGCGGGTATCAAACGTCGTATTGCGCCGATTATCGGCCATGTTTCTGCTGAAATCCCTGACTTTGGGGCTATTTGGCGCAGTCATAGATGGCTGGTCAGCGGATGAAAAAGTTTGTAAGACGGACGCTGATTGACGAGCGGGGTGTTCTCGGGTTTTTCGATCCGTCCGGTATTGACCCAGATGTGTATGCCTGCGTCGACATGACACTCTCAACGCAACGATTCTGCCACCATTGCAGCATCAGCCTGCGCTAAGATTGCCATCATCTGATCAGCATAGAGTGGTCCGACCCAGCATGGCACCGCGTACCAAAACCCGTGAACGAATCGTGCAAACCAGTCTGGAACTGTTCAATCAGCAGGGCGAGCGTAGTGTGACCACCAATCACATCGCTGCGCACATGGAAATTTCGCCCGGCAATCTCTATTACCACTTCGCCAACAAGCAGGCGATCATCGCCGAACTGTTCTCCGAGTACGAGGTGCTGATCGGCAGTTTCCTGACCCTGCCAGCCGACCGTACGCCGACCATCGAGGACAAGCGCGATTATTTCCTGGCGATCATCGACGCCATGTGGCGCTACCGTTTTCTGCACCGTGACCTTGAGCACCTGCTGACGTCGGATGAGGAACTGGCGCGGCGTTATCGGCGTTTTTCATACCGCTGCCTGATGCAGGCGATGACCATCTACCGGGGATTCATCAAGGCAGGCATCCTGAAGATGGATGAGTCGCAGATCGAATGGACCAGTCTCAACACCTGGATCGTCCTGACGTCGTGGGTGCGTTTTCTGTGCACCAATCGGGAAAACTCCACGGAGATCAACCAGTCGGCTATTCGACGTGGCGTCTATCAGGTACTTATGCTCGAATCTGTTTTTGTCGCGCCTCAGGCTCGCGAAGCGTTCGATTCACTGTGCGAAACGTTTCACGCATCGCTGCCAGAGGTTCTGATGTGAATTCCGGGACCGACGAGCAGCCAGCTTGTCGGTTCTCTGCCACGGGAGAGTGTCATGTCCATTGCGCAACTGATCAACCCTGAGCAACTGGCTGAACGCCAGAAAACTCCAGGCCTGGTGATTCTCGATTGCCGCTACGCGCTCGAAGATTCCGACTATGGTCAACGCAGTTATGCCCAGGGGCGTATCGAAGGCGCGTCTTTTGCCGATCTGAAGCGCGACCTCAGCGGGCCTGTGATCAAGGGCAAGACCGGACGTCATCCACTGCCCGATCCCGCCGCTTTGCTGCAATGCTTTCAGGCATGGGGCATCAACGCCGACAGCGACGTGGTGCTCTATGACGATGGTCCGGGAATGTATGCCGCACGGGCCTGGTGGTTGCTGGCCTGGATGGGCAAGCGTGAAGGCGTCTACCTGCTAGATGGCGGGCTGAAGGCCTGGCACGCCGCGGGGCTGCCGTTGAGCCTGGATGCGCCCAACCGTGAAACCGGTCATTTCAGCGGTGAGCCGGACATGTCCATGGTGCTCAGCGGCAGTCGCTTGCAGGGGCGTCTGGGACGCCCGGAAATGACCTTGATCGACGCGCGCGCCGAAGCCCGCTTTCGAGGCGATGTAGAACCTCTGGATCCGGTGGCCGGGCATATTCCCGGTGCGCAGTGTGCGGCCTGCACTGACAACCTTGGCGCGGATGGACGATTTTTGCCGCCGGAGCAGCTCAGGCAGCGTTTCGCTGAAAAGCTGCAGGGCCGCCCGCCCGAGAGCCTGGTGTCCTATTGCGGTTCAGGTGTCACCGCCTGCCACAACCTGTTCGCCCTGTGTCTGGCCGGCTATCCGCTGGCAACGCTGTATGCGGGTTCGTGGAGCGAGTGGATCAACGATCCTGAGCGTGAAATCGCCACGGGCGCCGATTGATTCGTTATCAGTTATCAACTAGTGGGCGAGCCGTCGCGCTCTTGGGTGGCGCATAGCCACAGCGGGATGCGACGTTCGAGGTAATAGCGCGGATTACGAAGCGAGCCTTCGACGAAGCCTACATGCCCGCCCTTGGTGTGCAGTTCGAATTCGGTGCAGGACGATAGCTCGCTGGGCTCCGGCAGGCTGTGAGGGAACACGAACGGGTCGTCGCTCGACTGGATGATCAGCGTCGGCGTCTGAATCTGGCCCAGGTAGTAGCGGCTGGACGCCCTGCGGTAATAATCCGTGGCATCGGTAAAACCGTGCAGCGGCGCAGTCACCCGGCCATCGAAGTCCCAGAAGGTGCGCATGTTCTCCAGTGAGCCCAGCGCGGCGAGTTCGGCCAGGCCCTCGCTGATGCCTTCATGCTGGAACCGATGCTGCTTGTCACGGATATAGGCCAGCATTTCGCGCATGAAGTGGCGCTGATAAACCCGCGAGAAGCCTTGACCGATACGGTTGGCGCATTCGTCCAGACGAAACGGCACAGACACCGCCACGGCGCCCTGTAAATCACTGCCAGCGCCGGATTCGCCGAGGTACTTGAGCAGCACATTGCCGCCCAGCGAATACCCCGCCGCATAAATCGGGGCCAATGGCCGCAGCGAACGCAAATGGGCGATCACCTCGGCCAGATCCTCGCTCGCCCCGGAATGATAACTGCGCGACAGCAGGTTGGGTTCTCCCGAGCAACCGCGCCAGTTCAACGCCACACTCGGCCAGCCCAGCGCTGCCATGGCCTTTTGCAGGCCGGCAACATAGGGCGAGTTGGACGACCCGGTCAGGCCGTGCAATACCAGCACCAAGGGTTTATCGGACTCATCCGGACCATGCCAGTCCATGTCCAGAAAGTCCCCGTCCTGCAACCACAACCGCTCGCGCGTACGCGCCAGCAACGTCGGCTTGCGCAGCAGCGGCCCCCAAAGCGTCTGCAAATGCGGATTGCCCATGCCGACGGCCGGGACGAATGGATTGGCATGGGACAGAAAGGTAGGGCGTGTGGACACGTGCTTGCTCAACGATCAGTTCAGGGGTGACTGGCTATACGTTGCCACTAAGCAGTCCGGGATGTAAGGGGGAAGCGCCGGAATGTATTCATGACACTCTGCATGACCACGAGGACGCAGAGCGTCCAGAACTGCATGCCGACGCAGAGCATCGGCACGATAGTTACAAGAGTCTCGTTCCGCACGCTCCAGCGTGGGAATGCCGTTCATGACGCTCTGCGTCGTCAAGAGCTGCATGCCAAACGCGGAGCATTGGTACGTGAGCTGTCAGCCCTTGCCCCGCTGCCACAAGGCGTAATACACCTGCCCGGCCTTTTTCTCGCGGTGCAATCGCCAGCTGCCCGGCAAGCCGGTGGTCGATGGCGGTGTTTCGCTTTCGGTGTAGATCCAGGCGGTGTCGGCCAGCCAGCCGTGGCTTTCCAGCAGGTTGCAGGCTGATGCCAGCAGGCCCTGATGGAAGGGCGGGTCGAGGAACACGACGTCGAAGGGCGACGCGGTGGCGGTTTCCAGATGGCGCAGGGCGTCGGTCTGGGAGACCTGGCCGCTGGTGCAGTTCAGTGCATTGAGGTTCTGGCGCAGGCTGGCGATGGCTGCCGCGTTGCTGTCCAGGGCCAGGCCCATGCTGGCGCCACGCGACAAGGCTTCGAAATACAGCGCGCCGCTGCCCGTGAAAACGTCCAGCACCCTGGCGCCGGCGATGTAGGGGGCCAGCCAGTTGAACAGGGTTTCGCGCACGCGATCAGGTGTCGGGCGCAAGCCTGGGGCGTCGGGGAAGGTCAGGCGGCGGCTGCCCCACTCTCCGCCGATGATACGAAGCTGACCCAGGCCGTTGTGGCCCTTCGGACGTGGATTGGCCATCAGTGTTCCGGGACCCCTGCAGGTTGGCGGACGGGTTTGTCGGTCGGCGCCGGCAATGGTTTTTGCTCAACGGTCGGACCCACGGTGACGATGACCATCTTGTCGGCGCTCAGGTGCTTGCTCATTGCCGCTTTCACCTGTTCGACGGTCACGTTCTGGGCGGCGGCCATGTAGTCCTCGAGGTAGGTCAACGGCAGGTTGTAGAAGCCGATGGCGCCCAACTGTCCCACGATGGCCGAATTGCTGGCTGCGGTCAGCGGGAAGCTACCGGTCAGTTCGCGCTTAACATCGTCGACTTCTTTCTGGGTCGGACCATTGGCGAGGAAGTCTCGAATGATGTCCTGCACCAGCTTGAGGGTGTTTTCGCTCATTTCCGCGCGCGTCTGCAGGCCGATCATGAATGGGCCCGCCACCTGCATGGCGGTGAAGCCGGAAGACACGCCGTAGGTCAGGCCGCGTTTTTCCCGCACTTCGGTCATCAGCCGGCTGCCGAAGCCGCCACCGCCCAATACCGAGTTACCCACGGTCAGCGCCGCGTAGTCCGGATCGTTGCGGTCGACACCCAGCTGCGCGAGCATCAGGTGCGTCTGGTTGGAGGCAAATTCGATGTGCGTAGTGCCGGCCTTGGGCTCGACCGGATCAGCGACCTTGGCCAGCGCCGGGCCTTTGGGCAACGAGGCAGAGACCTGTGCCGCGATGGCCTGTGCTTCGTCTCGCGACAGGTCACCGACCAGAGCAATCACTGCATTGCCCGCCGCATAGCCCTTGGCGTGGAATGCCTTGAGCTGAGCCAGGGTGATGGCATTGACGCTCTTGGCGTCGCCTTCGCTCGGGTGAGCGTAGGGGTGATCACCGTACAGACGATTGAACAGTTCCTTGCTGGCGATAGCGCCTGGGTTCTGTTTCTGAGTCTCGAAGCTGGCGATCAACTGGTTCTTGATGCGGGCCAGAGAGTCGGCAGGGAAGGTGGGCTTGCCCACCACTTCACTGAACAGCTTCAGGGCCGGATCGCGCTTGTCCGCAGCGCTCAGGCTGCGTAACGAAGCCACCGCCATGTCGCGGTAGGATCCGTTGCTGAAGTCGGCGCCCAGACCTTCGAAACCCTGGGCGATCGCGTTGACGTCCTTGCCTTTGATGCCTTCGTTGAGCATGGCGTTGGTCAGCAGGGCAATGCCGGGCGATTTCTGGTCCTGGCTGCTGCCCGCAGCGAACGTCAGACGCATGTCGAACATCGGCAACTCGCGGGACTCCACGAACAGCACGCGAGCGCCCTCGGCGGTATTCCAGGTCTGGATATTCAGGGCGCGACGGGCCGGAGCCTTGCCGTCCAGTTCCTTGAGAGTCTGCAAGTTGCTGCCCAGCGCGGGAGCGGCCTGGCTTGGCTCGGCAGGGGCGTCGTCGGCCAGGGCTGGCAGTGCGACAAAGGCACCGAGCGAACCGGCCAGGATCAGGCCAAGCAGCGCATGACGTGGAGCATTGCGCGTGATCATTTGGCTTTCTCCTCAGGCAGAACGTGCGCAACGCTGAGGCGCTCACGGGTGAAATAGGTGTTGGCAGCTTTCTGGATGTCTTGCGGGGTTACGCTCTGCAGCGCCTCCAGTTCATTGTCCATCAGCTTCCAGGACAGGCCGACGGTTTCCAGCTCTCCGATCATGGTTGCCTGGCTGGTGATCGAGTCGCGCTCGTAGACCACACTGGCAATTACCTGAGCCCGGACACGCTCCAGCTCCTCGGCGGACGGTGCCTTGGTTTTCAGCTCATCGAGCAGGCGCCAGATTCCGGCTTCCACGTCGGCCAGGGTTTTCTTCTTCTGCAGGTTGGGTGTGGCGCTGATCATGAACAGGCTGTCGCCGCGAGCGAACGCGTCGTAACGCGACGAGGCACCGGAGACCAGCTCTTCGCCACGTTCCAGGCGTGAGGAAATGCGTGCGCTGTAACCACCGTCGAGCAGCGCTGCAATCAGGCGCAGTGCGTTGGCCGAGCGTGAATCCTCAGCAGTTGCGACACTCGGTACGTTGAAACCGTAGATCAGGCTCGGCAACTGGGTTTTGACGTGCAGGGTGATCTTGCGCTCGCCGGGTTCGGCCAGTTCAAGCGGTTTTTTCGAAGGCGGTACATCGCGGCGCGGGATCGATCCGAAGAAGCGTTCTGCCAGGGCTTTGACGTCGCCCGGCTGCACATCACCGACCACCACCAGCGTGGCGTTGTTCGGCGCATACCAGGATTCGTACCAGTGGCGCAGTTCTTCGACCTTCATGCGCTCCAGGTCCGCCATCCAGCCGATGGTCGGCGTGTGATAGCCGCTGGCAGGGTAGGCCATCGCCTTGAAGCGCTCGAACGCCTTGCCCATTGGCTGGTCATCGGTACGCAGGCGACGCTCTTCCTTGATAACCTCGATCTCGCGGCTGAACTCGTCGGCGGGCAGTTTCAGGGTCGCCATACGATCGGCTTCCAGTTCCAGCGCCACGCTCAGACGGTCTCGCGCCAGCACCTGGTAATAAGCGGTGTAGTCGTCGCTGGTGAACGCATTCTCTTCAGCGCCCAGATCGCGCAGAATCAGCGAAGACTCGCCCGGTCCGGTTTTGCTGCTGCCTTTGAACATCATGTGCTCAAGCGCGTGGGACAGACCGGTCTGGCCCGGCGTTTCGTAGCTGGAGCCGACTTTGTACCAGATCTGCGAAACCACCACTGGAGCCCGGTGGTCTTCGCGGACAACAACCTTCAGGCCATTGTCGAGGGTGAATTCGTGAGTCGGTTGCGGATCGGCAGCCAATGCTGTCAAAGGCAGACAAATTGTGCTGAGCAGCAGGCCTGCGGCGCGGCGGGCTAAAGCATTCATTCGTAGTTTGAACCTGTAGGACGGCCCGCTTGAACTTAGCGTCGGCGGGCGCGGGGGTGTTAGGATACTGATCCGTTTGCTTCAGAGACAGCCTTCACTGGCCGATTGCGAGTGAAACCTGTCTGAAACGCAGGTAAAGGTAGCTGCACAAGCGGCCGATGAGTGAACAAGAAGTCCTAAACGCAGTCTGTTTTGCATGTCAGAATTTTTCCGGGTCGCCCTCTGGCGCCCCGCAACCTTGAGATAGCCGTCATCCATGTTTGGTTCCAACGACGACAAGAAGACCCCAGCCGAGGCTGGAGAGAAGAAAGGCCTGTTCGGATGGCTGCGCAAGAAGCCGCAGCAAGCCGAGCCGAAGCCAGCAGAATCATCCCCGACGCAACCCGACCCGATCGCCGATCAGGTGGCCGCGACGCCGCAGGTTGAGCCTCATGTTGCCTCGCAATCGGTGCCCGAAGTCACTGTCGAAGCAGCTGCGCCTGCATCGCAACTGCATGTGGAGCCCGGCGCGCCGTCGCCTCAGCCCTGGTTGACCTTGCCGGTGACTGAAGAGCCGGTGGCCTTGAGTGACGAGCGCGAGCCGCATGTCACGCCGGCCATTCCTGAACAAAACCATGCCCAGGTTGTGCCCGAACCGCTGGAGCCTGAACCCGTCGTAGCGGAATCAGTAGCGGATATCTCGCCGCTGGCGATGCCTGAGCCGTTGCTGGTTCAACCCGTTGCAGAGCCACAGCCGCAGCCGGTTCAGCCTGCTGCGCAAGAGCTTGCAGTGCCGGCGCCTGCGCCGACACCTGAGCCGGAAACCGGCAAGGTCGGCTTCTTTGCACGTCTCAAGCAGGGCCTGTCGAAGACCAGCGCCAGCATCGGCGAGGGCATGGCCAGCCTGTTTCTGGGCAAGAAGGCCATCGATGACGACCTGCTGGAAGAAATCGAAACCCGTCTGCTGACCGCCGATGTCGGCGTTGAAGCCACCTCGGTGATCATCAAGAGCCTGACCCAGAAGGTCGCGCGCAAGCAGTTGACCGACGCCCAGGCACTGTACACCTCGTTGCAGGGCGAGCTGGCCGCGATGCTCAAGCCTGTCGAGCAACCGCTGGTGATCAAGTCCGAACACAGGCCGTTCGTGATTCTGGTGGTCGGCGTCAATGGCGCGGGCAAGACCACGACCATCGGCAAGCTGGCCAAGAAGCTGCAACTGGAAGGCAAGAAGGTCATGCTGGCGGCGGGCGACACGTTCCGCGCTGCAGCTGTCGAGCAATTGCAGGTCTGGGGTGAGCGTAATCACATACCGGTCATCGCCCAGCACACCGGTGCCGACTCGGCTTCTGTCATCTTCGATGCCGTGCAGGCCGCCAAGGCTCGTGGCATCGACGTGCTGATCGCCGACACCGCTGGTCGTCTGCACACCAAGGACAACCTGATGGAGGAGTTGAAGAAGGTTCGCCGTGTGATCGGCAAGCTGGACGCAGACGCTCCTCATGAAGTCCTGCTGGTCCTCGATGCGGGCACCGGGCAGAACGCTATCAATCAGGCCAAGCAATTCAACCAGACCGTCACGCTGACCGGGCTGGCGCTGACCAAGCTCGATGGCACCGCCAAGGGCGGCGTGATTTTCGCCCTGGCCAAGCAGTTCGGCTTGCCGATTCGCTATATCGGCGTCGGTGAAGGTATCGATGATCTGCGTACCTTCGAGGCCGAACCCTTTGTTCAGGCATTGTTTGCGGAGCGGGAGCGTCCATGATTCGATTCGAGCAGGTCGGTAAGCGCTACCCGAATGGACATGTCGGGTTGCATGAACTGAGCTTTCGAGTACGTCGCGGCGAGTTTTTGTTCGTCACCGGTCATTCCGGTGCCGGCAAAAGCACGCTGCTGCGCCTGTTGCTGGCCATGGAGCGTCCGACCACCGGCAAACTGATGCTGGCCGGTCAGGACCTTGGGCAAATCAGCAACGCACAAATCCCGTTTCTGCGTCGTCAGATCGGCGTGGTGTTCCAGAATCACCAGTTGCTCTTCGATCGCACGGTGTTCAACAACATCGCGTTGCCCTTGCAGATCCTCGGCCTGTCCAAGCCCGAGATCGCCAAGCGGGTCGACTCGGCGCTTGAGCGGGTGGCGTTGTCCGACAAGGCCGAGCTGTACCCGGGTGACCTCTCTACCGGTCAGCAGCAGCGTGTCGGCATTGCCCGCGCCATTGTTCACCGTCCGGCCCTGCTGCTTGCCGATGAACCGACCGGTAACCTCGATCCACGCCTGGCGGCGGAGATCATGGGGGTGTTTGAAGATATCAACCGACTGGGGACCAGCGTGCTGATTGCCAGTCACGACCTTGCATTGATCGCCCGTATGCGCCATCGCATGCTGACCCTGCAGCGCGGTCGTCTGATCGGTGACGGGGAGGCCGGAGTATGAGTGCCACACGCAGCCCCAAGGTTTCAGAGCGCGTCGCGCCAAAAGCCGCCGATCCGGTGCCGCCGAAACAGAAAAAGCAGCGCCATGACCACGATGACGACGGCCCTGATTTCAGCGCGCTGCTGTCCGCCTGGCTGGAAAGCCATCGCTCCAGTTTGCTGGACAGCCTGCGACGTCTGGGCAAGCAACCGATTGGCAGTTTCTTTACCTGTCTGGTGATGGCGATAGCCTTGAGCCTGCCGATGGGCTTGTCGTTGCTGCTGAGCAACGTCGAGCGTCTAGGCGGTTCGTGGCAGCGCGCGGCGCAGATTTCGATCTACCTGAACCTGGATGCCAGCACCGCTGATGGCACACGTTTGCGCGATGAGATCAAGGCAATGCCCGGTGTGGCAGATGCCGAGTACATCAGCAGCGAACAGGCGTTGGGTGAGTTCAAGCAACAGTCCGGGTTAGGCGAGGCGCTCAAGGAATTGCCGGAGAACCCGCTTCCGGGCGTGGTGCTGGTGACGCCGGACGAAGTGGACAAACCTGCGCTGGAAGCCTTGCGTACGCGACTGGCCGAATTGCCTAAAGTAGAACAGGCGCAACTGGACCTGGTCTGGGTTGAAAGGCTGGCCGCGATCCTCAAACTGGGTGACCGTTTCGTTTTCGGCTTGACGGTTTTGCTGGTCTCGGCTTTGCTGTTAGTAATTGGTAACACAATTCGTCTACACATTGAAAACCGCCGCATCGAAATCGAAGTCATCAAGCTGGTCGGCGGTACCGACAGCTACGTGCGCAGGCCTTTCCTTTATATGGGCGCGCTGTACGGCTTCGGGGCAGGCATCCTGTCCTGGGGCGTTCTGGCTTACGGCCTGAACTGGCTGAACGGCGCGGTTGTCGGACTGGCAGGTCTCTATGGAAGTGACTTTGCGCTGGCCGGTGTGCCGATGGGTGATGGTCTTTCCCTCTTGCTTGGAGCGGTTCTGTTAGGGTATATCGGTGCCTGGATTGCGGTGGCCCGACATCTTCGTGAACTGGCGCCCCGGTAGAGCCACATTATTGTTTCACCAGACTGGCCTCTGAATATCAAGGAACTTGGTTAGCGGTTCCGGGTCAATCTGGCTAATGCTGAACTGCACATTACCTGTGCGCTGGAGGTTTTTTCGTATGACCACTTCTTTGCAACCTGCTTATGCTCTAGTCCCGGGTGCGAACCTCGAGGCCTATGTGCACACGGTCAACAGCATTCCCTTGCTGACGCCCGAGCAGGAGCGTGAACTGGCTGAGAGTCTCTACTATGAGCAGGATCTGGACGCGGCCCGTCAAATGGTCCTCGCCCACCTGCGATTCGTCGTGCACATCGCGCGCAGTTATTCGGGTTACGGTCTGGCTCAGGCCGACCTGATCCAGGAAGGTAACGTCGGTCTGATGAAGGCCGTGAAGCGTTTCAACCCGGAAATGGGCGTGCGTCTGGTGTCTTTTGCTGTGCACTGGATCAAGGCCGAAATTCACGAGTTCATCCTGCGTAACTGGCGCATCGTCAAGGTCGCCACGACCAAGGCGCAACGCAAGCTGTTCTTCAACCTGCGCAGCCAGAAAAAGCGTCTGGCCTGGCTGAACAATGATGAAGTGCATCGTGTCGCAGAAAGCCTGGGCGTCGAGCCGCGTGAAGTGCGTGAGATGGAAAGCCGTCTGACGGGCCACGACATGGCGTTCGACCCGGCAGCCGAAGCGGACGACGACAGCGCGTTTCAGTCGCCGGCCAACTACCTGGAAGACCACCGCTACGACCCGGCGCGTCAACTGGAAGACTCCGACTGGACCGACAACTCCACCGCCAATCTGCATCAGGCGCTGGACGTGCTGGACGAACGCAGCCGTGACATCCTCTACCAGCGCTGGCTGGCAGAAGAAAAAGCCACGCTGCACGACCTGGCGCAGAAGTACAACGTCTCCGCCGAGCGTATTCGTCAGCTGGAAAAAAGCGCCATGAACAAGCTCAAGACGTCGATAGCTGCGTAAGGCTACCCGGCAACGAAAAACGCCCCGAGATGATCGGGGCGTTTTTGTTTCTGGTGACAGCTACCGGGTCGATGCTGTGCGTTTGCGCTCCAATGCCCAAACGTAGGAGCGAACTTGTTCGCGAAAGGGCCCGTACAGTCGCAGAAGATTTGGCGTTGAAAACGAAGCCTTCGCGAACAAGTTCGCTCCTACAAAAGCCATCCGGCTCCCATACCCAAACGTAGGAGCGAACCTGTTCGCGAAAGGGCCCGTACAGTCGCAGAAGATTTGGTGTTGAAAACAAAGCCTTCGCGAACAAGTTCGCTCCTACAAAAGCCCGTTCCCATGCCCGAACGTAGGAGCGAACTTGTTCGCGAAAGGGCCAGTACAGGCGCAGAAGATTTGCCGTTTGAAACAATGCCTTCGCGAACAAGTTCGCTCCTACAAAGGCCATCCGGCTCCCATGCCCAAACGTAGGAGCGAACTTGTTCGCGAAAGGGCTAGTACAGTCGCAGAAGATTTGTCGTTCGAAACAATGCCTTCGCGAACAGGTTCGCTCCTACAAAAGCCATCCGGCTCCCATGCCCAAACGTAGGAGATTCTATGGTTTTGGGAAAGCCCTCAAGCCACTTTTGTTTGATATTCGCTCTGGTTCTTTAACAGAGCGAAGACTACTCGAGCCAACTTTCGGGAGAGCATGACCAGCGCTTGAGTTGTACTAAAGCCACGCTTTCTCTGCTCTTCATAAAAAGGCTTCCAGGCCGGCGTACGGCTCCCGGACATAGCCGCGTTGTGCAGCAACCGTCGGGCTTCTGGATCGCCGCGTTTGGTCAATCGACGAGGTCCATCACTTTGCCCTGATTTGGATACTCTCAGGTCCAGCCCAAGAAACGCGATAAAGGCGTTCGCTGCGCTGAACTCGCCTCGCTGAAAAGAAGTGACCAAACGAGCTGCAGTCAGAAAGCCGATCCCTTCTACTTTCATACAGCGGTTGACCTGCCTCATCAGCCCGGCTTCCTGCAGTACATCGCGAATCTTCTTTTCAACGAGCGCCTCAAATCGTTTCATCGAGTTGACCTGATTGGCGAACGCTGTTCTCAGAAAAGGCTCGTTGGTCCAGCTTTGTACCAGGCCAGTACGAGCCTGAACCAAGGCTGCACGACGTCGGAACAGGCTCAGAAGCTGCCGATAAAGCGGGCTCGCAGGTATCCAGGGCCGCAACTCATCAAGCTCGTTTTTCAGGTATCGGGCCAACAAACGAGCATCTTGGGCATCGGTTTTGGCGCGTATGTTGACGCCTTTACGGTAATGACTGAGCTGATAGCCATCCACCATATAAACGTCACAGCCTGCTTCGTGGGCCGCATCCGCGAACAGGACGTGATAGACGTTAGTGGCTTCGATGGCGATGGCGCAGCTGCTCGCCAAGGCCTTCAGCCATTGGGTGATGGCGACTTTGGTATTGGGGATTGCCTCAAGTCGATCATATTGATCGTGGTAGATCACCAGCTCATTCTTGGCGACATCTACACCGATGATCGGTTTTTCCAGAGTAACCCGCATTGCCATAACGCCTCCTCGGGGATAAGGTTTACAGACTTGAAGGGGCCACCCAGAGGCGCAGGCTTGTTTCTATCGTAGGTTGTGAGCCTTAAGCATTCTTTATCGGCGCTTGGGTGAAAGGAGGAGGGGTGAAATCTCCTACGGGTCTGTACTGCGCGAACAGTCAGAAGCGAACTAAGTCCCTCCTCCTCCCTTCAAGTCTTACCATACAAGCGAACTTGTTCGCGAAAGGGCCCGTACAGTCGCAAAAGATTCGTCGTTTGAAACAAAGCCTTCGCGAACAAGTTCGCTCCTACAAAAGCCATCCGGCTCCCATGCCCAAACGTAGGAGCGAACTTGTTCGCGAAAGGGCCCGTACAGTCGCAGAAGATTTGGCGTTGAAAACAAAGCCTTCGCGAACAAGTTCGCTCCTACAAAGGCCCGTTCTCATGCTCGAACGTAGGTAGCGAGAGGCCATTGAAACCGAGCGCAAACATCACCAGCGACGGCTGCTATTCAGCCCCTGCAAATACTCATCCCCACCCAGCTGACGCATCTGCTGACGAATCCAGCCTGCGCGGCGAGAGACGTAGCTACTCGGGTGGCTGGCGCTCCACTGGCGCGGGTTGGGCAGGACGGCGGCGAGGTAGCTGGCCTGCTGCGCCGACAGCGCGCTGGCGTTGGTGCGGAAGTGGTGTTGCGCCGCGGCCTGGGCGCCGAATACACCTTCGTCCCACTCGACACTGTTGAGGTACACCTCAAGGATGCGCTCCTTGGACCAGAGCAGCTCGATAAGCAGGGTGAACCAGGCTTCCAGCCCCTTGCGCAGGTAGCTGCGGCCGGACCACAGGAACAGGTTTTTCGACACCTGCTGGCTGAGGGTGCTGGCGCCGCGTATCGAGCCGCCACGCTCGTTATGCAGAATGGCCGCTTGAATCGCGTCGACGTCGAAACCCCAGTGCTCGGCGAATTTCTGGTCTTCGCCGGCAATGACTGCGATTTTCAGGTTGTCGGAGATTTTGTCCAACGGTTCCCAGTCGCGTTGCAGGCCGATAGGCTCGCCGTCGAACCAGGATTCGACTTTGCGCTCGACCATCAGCGCGGTGCCCGGTGGCGGCACCCAGCGCAAAACCAGGACCACGAGAACACTGCCTGCGGCGAACCACAGCAGGGCTTTGAAGAGGCGACGAAGAATAGACTGCAGCATAGAGATGGCTTGGCCGAACCCGTTGAGCGGGCCATTATACAGACCGTGCGCCTTCCGACGATTTTTCACTGGAGTTCCTGATGCTTCGTAGCTTTTTGATGCTGGCCGCTTTCTTCGGCTTCACCGGTGTGGCCCTGGGCGCATTTGCCGCCCACGGCCTCAAGGAACGCCTGAGTGCCGAGTACCTGGCGGTGTTCCACACCGGTGTGCTTTATCAACTGATTCACGCGCTGGCCCTGCTCGGCGTGGCGATCCTGGCAACGCACATCCCCGGACGCCTGATAACCTGGGCCGGATTCTCCTTCGCGGTCGGCATTCTGCTGTTTTCCGGCAGCCTCTACGCCCTGACCCTCACCGGGTTCAGCAAGCTGGGCATCATCACGCCGTTCGGTGGTCTGGCATTTCTGTTCGGCTGGTCGATGCTGGGTCTGGCGGCCTGGAGGCTGGGTTCGCCTCCTTGAGTGTCTGCTCCCCGCAAAGCAAGCGCGCTTGAGACGAATGGCGTGGCTTTGCCTTGGTCATACCGGCTGATCGGGCTAGAATGCTGGCCCCCCAAAAATGATGGCTGCTCTCGCATGCACATTCAGTTGAACGGCGAACCCCATGAATTGCCCGATGGCGAAACCGTCGCGGCATTGCTGACCCGTCTGGACCTTGCAGGGCGCCGGGTCGCGGTGGAACTGAACCTGGATATCGTGCCGCGCAGTCAGCATGCGACGACCGTCTTGAGCGAAGGCGATCAGGTCGAAGTGGTTCATGCCATTGGCGGTGGCTAGTTCGCAATCCGCACTGCGCCCAACCCAATCTGCACGTTATGAGGATTTCCGATGAGCAATGTTCGCAGCGACAAGCCCTTCGTCCTGGCCGGTCGGACTTTCGAGTCGCGCCTGCTGGTAGGCACCGGCAAGTACATCGATATGGAACAGACCCGTCTGGCCATCGAAGCCTCGGGCGCCGAGATCGTGACCGTTGCCGTGCGCCGCACCAACCTGGGCCAGAACCCCGGCGAGCCGAACCTGCTGGACGTGCTGCCGCCTGATCGCTACACCATATTGCCGAACACCGCTGGCTGCTTCGATGCGACCGAGGCCGTACGCACTTGCCGCCTGTCCCGCGAATTGCTCGACGGGCGCAATCTGGTCAAGCTCGAAGTGCTGGCCGATCAGAAGACCCTGTTTCCGAATGTGATCGAAACCCTCAAGGCCGCCGAGATCCTGGTCAAGGACGGCTTCGACGTAATGGTCTACACCAGTGATGACCCGATCATCGCCCGCCAGCTGGCCGAAATCGGCTGTATCGCGATCATGCCGCTGGCCGGCCTGATCGGCAGCGGTCTGGGGATC
Source organism: Pseudomonas sp. PvP100 (assembly GCF_017833055.1). Classification (NCBI taxonomy): domain Bacteria; kingdom Pseudomonadati; phylum Pseudomonadota; class Gammaproteobacteria; order Pseudomonadales; family Pseudomonadaceae; genus Pseudomonas; species Pseudomonas sp. PvP100. Next base: position 4,101,901 of record NZ_JAFIBO010000001.1, on the reverse strand, counting down.
TGCAACCCGTACAACCTGCAGATCATTCTTGAAGAAACCAAAGTGCCGGTGCTGGTCGATGCCGGCGTCGGTACTGCCTCCGACGCCACCATCGCGATGGAGCTGGGCTGTGAAGCCGTATTGATGAACTCGGCCATCGCCCACGCCCAGCAGCCGGTAATGATGGCTGAAGCCATGAAGCACGCCGTAATTGCCGGTCGTCTGGCCTACCTCGCCGGGCGCATGCCACGAAAACTCTATGCCAGCGCGTCTTCCCCGCTGGATGGCCTGATCAAGTAAGAGCCCGTTGATGACTGATTCGCACGTTCCGCACCCAGAGTCGCCTGCTGTCGAAGAAGGCGAAGAGCGCCCGCACCGCCGCATCAAGAGTTTCGTGATGCGAGCTGGCCGTATGACCGAAGGTCAGCAGCGCGGCCTCGATCAAGGCCTCCCGTTGTATGGCCTTTCGCTGACCGACACGCCGGTGGATTTCGATCAGGTGTTCGGTCGCGTTGCGCCGCGTACGTTGGAAATCGGCTTCGGCATGGGCCACTCGCTGCTGGAAATGGCCGCTGCGGCTCCCGAGCACGACTTCATCGGTGTCGAGGTGCATTCTCCAGGCGTAGGCGCGCTGCTTAACGGCGTCCTGACCCAGGGGCTGACCAATGTGCGCGTCTATGATTGCGACGCCATCGAAGTGCTGAACCGCTGCGTCGCGGATAACAGCCTGGATCGCCTGATGCTGTTCTTCCCGGACCCGTGGCACAAGAGTCGTCACCACAAGCGCCGCATCGTGCAGCCTGAATTCGCCGCACTGGTGCGCAGCAAGCTGAAGGTCGGCGGGGTGTTCCACATGGCCACCGATTGGGGCCCTTACGCGGAATACATGCTGGAAGTGATGAGCGTTGCGCCCGGTTATCGCAACCAGGCTGAAGACAACCAGTACGTCCCGCGCCCTGCGGAAAGGCCGATCACCAAGTTCGAGCGCCGTGGCGAGAAGCTCGGACACGGCGTTTGGGACCTGAAGTTCGAGAAAGTCGACTGACCGCGCTTGCGGGTTGCTGGCAACCCGCAATGTTGTGTCGCTTACTGAATCTCGTCCGGCTTGACGATCACCCAGTTCTTGTCCGCCGTGACCGGCAGCTTCTCTTTTGCCTGAGCTGCGGCATTGTCCTTGATCATGCCGTTCAGCTGGGTCATGTACTTGTCCTTGCGGTTGATCCACAAGTGCACGCCGCCCTTGCTCACATCGACGCTGTGAAACAGCATGTAGCCGTCGCTGGTCGGGGTATCGCCGCCGACCAGGACCGGTTTTTTCCACTGATCGATGTAGGTCAGGATGGCCGCCTGCTTGCCCGCCATCCAGGTTGCCGGCGTCCACAGGTATGGCGTCAGCTCCAGGCCCATGTTGCTTTTCGGATCGTATTTGCCCGCCGTGATCTGCTTGCGTGCGGTAGTTAGCTCGCCGGTCTTGCGGTCCTTGAGCAGCGTGCTCACGCCGATCACATTCTGCGGTTTGACGTTGTAGCCGTACTTGGGATCGGCAGCGACCATGCGTACCAGCTCTTCGGACGCCGCGGTCATCACATACACCTCGATGCCGTTTTCCATCAGCTTGTTGTAAAGCTCGGTCTGCCCGGTGAATACCCGCGGCGGTTCGACATTGAGCTGCTTGACGGTGTCGCCTTCGTAGTAGGTCGCAGGGATCGGCTTTTTCAGGGCCATCAGCTCATCGACGTAGCCCTTGAGCTCCTGAAGCGTAAAGCCGGAAAACACCTGCGCGACCCACGGGTAGCAGACCATGTCGTCTATTTCGCAAAGACGATAGTAGTAACTGAACAGGCTTTCCTTGTGCTCGGCGGTGTCTTTGAAGGGGATCAGCTTCAGCGAGGGATCGAGTTTTTCGCGGGTGATCAGGCCTTTGTTTTCCATGAACGGTAGCAGCGCCTCTTCGAGGTCGAAGCGGTAGCTGGTGTTGTCCATGTCGAAGACGGCGTAATTGCCCTTGTTGGCATTCGCCGCAATCATCGCGTCGAGCGCCTTGGCGGCAGGCTCGGGCCAATGCTTCAGTTCGGTGGCTGCGATAGCCTGGCTGGCAAGCCCGAAGCAGACGGCCGCGGCCAACAGTTTTGGCACGAGTTTCATAGGCGATTTCCCCTTGTCGAAAAAACGAAGGGGCAGACCGTAACAAATTATTGTGAAGGCAAAAGTACGTCAGCGACCCGAAAAAGGCCAAAAGACGCCGTTTGCCCCTTTATTTGCGACAGTGAAACCAAAAACGACACTTTTATTGCAGTTTTTCGTCAGCGGCCGAAATTTTGCCGAAATTTTGCCGAAAATTGCTGATCAGACCCGTTCCCACACTTCGAAGTTGTAAGCCGGTTTGTCATCGACGGCGGCGTTTTCGGTGTTGGATACCAGCGCCCACTGCGCCGTATCGAATTCCGGAAACCACGCGTCGCCATCAGGGCTAAGCGCCACGCGAGTCAGGTACAGGCGATCTGCCTGAGGGAGGCCCTGGGCGTAAAGCTGCGCGCCGCCAATCAGCATCACCTCGTCGACACCCTGTTCCTGCGCCCACTGCTCGGCCCGCACGACGGCGGCGTCCAGCGAAGCGAAGACTTCTGCGCCTTCAAGCTGCAGGTCGGTCTGGCGGCTGACCACCAGATTGAGGCGGCCGGGCAGCGGGCGGCCCAACGAATCCCAGGTCTTGCGACCCATGATGATCGGCTTGCCGAGCGTCGTTGCCTTGAAGTATTTGAAATCCCCCGGCAAATGCCAGGGCATGGAATTGTCGACGCCAATCACTCGGTTTTCACCGAGGGCGGCAATCAGGCTGAGGGGCAGATGAGTTTTCATGCCGCGAGGATATCAGAGGTCGCAGGGCAGGCGAATGAACTGACATGCGCCGTGCTCAGTCCCATGACTGCGGTTATGCTCACCGCTGAATTCAATCAAGAGACACTGTGTGACTGCACTGACCCCCCTCGATACCCTTTGGCTGACCGAAGCCGTACGCCTGCGCGAACAACAGGCTGGCGTGCTGGATGATCAGGAAGCCAATCGCCGTGCCCGCGCTGCCGGAGGCGACCTGACGGCGCGCATTACCCACCGCGCCCTCGGCCTGGCGCAGCGCGACGGCATGCTTGGCGCACTGCACCACTGGAAGCAGGGCGCGCGGCTGGCGTTGATTGCGCTGGCGGTGCTCTCGGTCATCAGTGGCGCGGGCCTGGCGTTCGCCGCAATGGGCGACGGGCAGGCACCGGTCAATGTGTTCTGGGCGCTGGGCAGCCTGCTTGGGCTGAACCTTGTGCTGTTGCTGACCTGGGCGCTGGGCCTGATCTTCGCCGGGCGCAGTAATACCGGGCTGGGCCGTGTGTGGCTGTGGCTGAGCGAAAAGCTCGCCCGTGATGCCCAGGCCGCGCAGCTCGCCCCGGCGCTGGTTTTGCTGCTGCAACGCCAGCGCCTGAATCGCTGGGCGCTCGGGCTGGTGGTTCACAGCCTGTGGCTGCTGGCGTTACTCACTGCGCTGGTGTTGCTGTTGATGCTGATGGCGACCCGACGTTACGGGTTTGTCTGGGAAACCACCATTCTGAGCAGCGACACGTTCGTCAGCCTTACCCAGACGCTCAGTACGATCCCGGCGTGGCTGGGGTTCAGCGTGCCGGACGAAACCATGATTCGTGCCAGCGGCAATGGCGCGTTGAGTATCGAGAACGCGCGTCAGGCCTGGGCGGCCTGGCTGGTGGGTGTGTTGCTGGTGTACGGCATCGTGCCGCGGCTGTTGCTGGCCGGGTTCTGCCTGTGGCGCTGGAAGCAGGGCAGGGCAGCGCTGCGCCTCGATCTGGATTTACCCGAATACCTTGAATTGCGTGAGCGCCTGATGCCCAGCAGCGAGCGCCTGGGTGTCAACGATGCCGAGCCTGCTGCGCTGCATCAGGTGCAGTCCGGGGCAGGAGCAACCGAAAGCAACGGCGCGCTGCTGGTGGCCATCGAGCTGGATGATCAGCAGGTCTGGCCGCCAGCGCTGCCGTCGGGTGTGGCCGATGCAGGCATTCTCGACAGCCGTGAGTCGCGCCACAAGCTGCTGGAGCAACTGACCCAGTATCCGCCTGCGCGCATGGTGATCGCCTGCGACCCGCGCCGCTCGCCGGACCGTGGCAGTCTGGCGTTGATCGCCGAACTGGCACGCTGCGCCGGTGCAGCGCGCATCTGGCTGCTGCCCGCGCCTGCCGGGCAGAGGCTTGACCCTGAGCGCCTCGGCGACTGGCACGTCGCGCTGGATCAATTGCAGTTGCCGCACGCCGACAGTGCGCCCTTGAACTGGCTGGAGACAGGCCATGACTGAAGCAGACAGCACTCGTGCGATCAGGTTGGCGGTGGTCGGTCATACCAACGTCGGCAAGACCTCGCTGCTGCGTACCCTGACGGGTGATGTCAGTTTCGGCGAAGTGTCCCATCGCCCCAGCACGACGCGTCATGTCGAGGGCGCACGCCTTTCTGTGGACGGCGAGGCGCTGGTCGAGCTGTACGACACGCCTGGCCTGGAGGACGCTATCGCGCTGCTCGATTATCTGGAGCGTCTGGACCGTCCCGGCGAGCGTCTGGACGGACCAGCGCGACTGACGCGTTTTCTGGAGGGCAGCGAGGCACGCCAGCGTTTTGAGCAAGAGGCCAAGGTCATGCGCCAGTTGCTCGACTCGGACGCGGGTCTTTATGTGATCGATGCGCGTGAGCCGGTGCTGGCCAAATACCGTGACGAACTGGCGGTTTTGGCAAGCTGCGGCAAGCCACTGCTGCCGGTGCTGAATTTCGTCAGTGCGCAGCAGCACCGCGAGCCTGAGTGGCGCGAAGCGCTTTCACGGTTGGGCCTGCATGCGCTGGTGCGTTTCGACAGCGTGGCGCCCCCGGAAGACGGCGGCCGTCGTCTGTATGAAAGCCTGGCACTGTTGCTGGAAAGCGCGCGGCCGCGGCTCGAACGTTTGATTGATGATCAGGAAAAACAGCGCACAGCCAAACGCCACAGCGCCGCTCGCCTGATCGCCGAACTGCTGATTGATTGCGCAGCTTGCCGGCGCAGTGTCGAAACCACCGCCGACCAGGAGCAGCAGGCTGTGGAAGCGCTGCGCAAGGCGGTTCGGCAGCGCGAGCAGCAATGTGTCGAGGCGCTGCTCAAGCTGTATGCGTTTCGCAAGGATGATGTGTCCAGCAGCGATTTGCCGCTGATGGACGGCCGTTGGGGCGATGACCTGTTCAACCCGGAAACCCTGAAGTTGATGGGCGTGCGCGTTGGCGGCGGTGTAGCGGCTGGTGCGGCGGCCGGAGCAGGTGTCGACCTGATGGTTGGCGGCGTGACGCTGGGTGCGGCGGCGCTGGTCGGGGCGATTGCCGGTGGTGCGTTATCCACAGCGCGCAGCTACGGAGGCCGGTTGCTCGGCAAGCTCAAGGGGCGCAGAGAACTGACCGTCGACGATGCGGTACTGCGCCTGCTCGCCCTGCGTCAACGCCACTTGCTGCTGGCGCTGGGTGTCAGGGGTCATGCTGCCCTGCACAGCATCGAACTGACCACACCGCAGGACAAGACCTGGCGCAAAGGCAAAATCCCCGAACCCCTGTCACGCGCCCGCGCCCACCCGCAGTGGTCGACACTCAACCCGCAGCCCAAACCGAATCAGGCTGAGCGGCAGGAAGCGATTGATGAGCTGGCGGCTGTGGTTTTGCAGGATTGAACTGTTCCGGCGCTGAAGACCGGACGCAGAGCGTCCAGAACGGCATGCGACGCGCAGCGTCGCACGATAGTTGAAGAGCACGATAGTTGAGGTCATCGCTCCTCACGCTCCAGCGTGGCAATGCCTGTCGTGACGCTCCGCGTCACACATATGCGCCTTGACGCATCCTCCAGCACACCCGCATTCAGGCGCTTTTCAACGTGTCGCTTGCCGCTAAAACTGGGCACGGATTTTTTATTGATTGATCGTTCAATAAAAAATCTTTAGACTGGTCTCGTCTTTTCGTTACAACGATCACTGCAGACACCCGGGAGAATCGCGCCAATGCCCAAGGTCGGAATGCAACCCATCCGCCGCCAACAGTTGATCCAGGCCACGCTGACTGCGGTCGATCAGGTCGGTATGGGCGATGCCAGCATTGCGCTGATCGCGCGACTGGCAGGCGTATCAAACGGCATCATCAGTCATTATTTTCAGGACAAGAACGGCCTGATCGCCGCCACGATGCGGCATCTGATGAACGCCTTGATCCAGAACGTCCGCGAACGCCGTCAGGCGCTGACCGAAGACAGCCCCAGGGCTCACCTGCAAGTGATCATCGAAGGCAACTTCGACGCCAGTCAGGTCAGCGGCCCGGCCATGAAAACCTGGCTGGCCTTCTGGGCGACCAGCATGCATCACCCTTCGCTGCACCGATTGCAGCGTATCAACGACCACCGTTTGTATTCGAACCTGTGCTGTCAGTTCCGCCGCACCTTGCCACTGGAACAGGCACGCAGCGCCGCCCGCGGGCTGGCAGCCCTGATAGACGGGTTGTGGCTGAGAGGCGCGCTGTCAGGCGATGCATTCGACACCGAGCAAGCGCAACGGATCGCTTACGAGTACATGGACTTTCAATTGGCGAAATCGGCGAGCTGACGCTTTCGAAGCGCCTCACCGAACGACTGTATAAGCCCGTGCCGAACCACCCCGGCACACTGAAAACAGTCATCGTCCCCCACTGAATTTGCGAGGACTTTATGGCCCGTTTTGAACTGCAGAAACTCTACATCGATGGCGGTTATGTCGATGCCAGCAACCCTGAAACTTTCGACGCCATCAATCCGGCGAACGGCGAAGTCCTGGCGCAGATCCAGCGTGCAGGCAAGGACGATGTCGAGCGCGCCGTCGTCGCGGCCGAAAAGGGTCAGAAAATCTGGGCCGCCATGACGGCGGTCGAGCGTTCGCGCATCCTGCGCCGTGCCGTCGACATCCTGCGTGAGCGCAACGATGAACTGGCTGCTCTGGAAACGCTGGACACCGGCAAGGCCATCTCCGAAACCCGCTACGTGGATATCGTGACCGGCGCCGACGTGCTGGAATATTACGCAGGTCTGGTGCCCGCCATCGAAGGCGAGCAGATCCCGCTGCGCGATTCTTCCTTCGTGTACACCCGTCGCGAGCCGCTGGGTGTGGTAGCCGGTATCGGCGCCTGGAACTACCCGATCCAGATCGCACTGTGGAAATCCGCCCCGGCACTGGCGGCGGGCAATGCGATGATCTTCAAGCCGAGTGAAGTCACTTCGCTGACGACCCTGAAGCTGGCAGAAATCTACACCGAAGCAGGCGTACCGAACGGCGTATTCAACGTGCTGACCGGCAGCGGCCGTGAAGTCGGCACCTGGATCACCGAGCACCCGCGCATCGAGAAAGTCTCATTCACTGGCGGCACCGACACCGGCAAGAAAGTCATGGCCAGCGCCTCGAGCTCGTCGCTCAAGGAAGTGACCATGGAGCTGGGCGGCAAGTCACCGCTGATCGTGTTTGATGACGCCGATCTGGACCGCGCCGCTGACATCGCGATGATGGCCAACTTCTACAGTTCCGGCCAGGTCTGCACCAACGGCACCCGCGTGTTCGTGCCGAACGCCCTGAAGGCCGAGTTCGAAGCGAAGATCCTCGAGCGTGTGAAGCGCATCCGCGCCGGCAACCCGGAAGACGAAAACATCAATTTCGGCCCGCTGGTCAGCTTCGAGCACATGGAAAGCGTGCTGGGCTATATCGCCAAGGGCAAAGAGCAGGGCGCACGTCTGTTGTGCGGCGGCGATCGCCTGACTGGCGGTGTGTTCGACAAGGGCGCGTTCGTTGCCCCGACCGTGTTCACCGACTGCACCGACGAGATGACCATCGTGCGTGAAGAAATCTTCGGCCCGGTGATGAGCATCCTCGGTTACGACACCGAAGATGAAGTGGTGCGCCGCGCCAACGACACCGACTTCGGCCTGGCCGCTGGCATCGTGACCCGCGACCTGAACCGCGCCCACCGCGTGATTCATCTGCTGGAAGCCGGTATCTGCTGGATCAACGCCTGGGGCGAGTCGGCGGCACAAATGCCGGTCGGCGGTTACAAGCAGTCGGGCGTTGGTCGTGAGAACGGCATCAGCTCGCTGGCCCAGTACACGCGCATCAAGTCGGTACAGATCGAGCTGGGCGATTACGCCTCGGTTTTCTAAACACGTTTTCAGTGGCACGCGGCAGGCCTCAAGCAGACGCACTCAAAAGCTGCCTGCCGCACCCCATTTTCACGAGTATCGCCTGGCTGCTTCTGCTTGCGGCCAAGGCTTGAAACTCGCAGCTCTATGAGGGAGCCTCTATGACAACTCAATCCGAATACGACTACATCATCATTGGTGCCGGCTCGGCCGGTAACACCCTGGCAGCCCGTCTCACCGAAGACGCAGGCGTCACTGTTCTGCTGCTCGAAGCCGGTGGCCCGGACTACCGTCTGGATTTCCGTACCCAGATGCCTGCCGCCTTGGCATTCCCGCTGCAGGGCCGTCGCTACAACTGGGCCTACGAGACCGAGCCAGAGCCGCACATGAACAACCGCCGGATGGAATGCGGTCGTGGTAAAGGCCTGGGCGGCTCATCGCTGATCAACGGCATGTGCTATATCCGCGGCAACGCGATGGACTACGACGGCTGGGCCAAGGAGCCGGGTCTCGAAGACTGGAGCTACCTCGATTGCCTGCCGTACTTCCGCAAGGCGGAAACCCGCGACATCGGCCCGAATGACTACCACGGTGGTGAAGGTCCGGTCAGCGTGGCCACACCCAAGGCGGGCAACAATCCGCTGTTCCACGCGATGGTCGAGGCCGGCGTACAAGCCGGTTTCCCGCGCACTGACGACCTCAACGGTTACCAGCAGGAAGGTTTTGGTCCAATGGACCGCACCGTGACGCCTAATGGCCGTCGCGCCAGTACCGCCCGTGGTTATCTGGACGAGGCCAAGAAGCGCTCGACCCTGACCATCGTCACTCACGCGCTGACCGATCGTATTCTGTTCGAAGGCAAGCGTGCCGTAGGCGTTGCCTATCTGGTGGGCGACAGCGACACCCGCATCCAGGCCCGTGCCCGCAAGGAAGTGCTGCTGTGCGGCGGCGCGATCGCTTCGCCACAGATTCTCCAGCGGTCCGGCGTCGGCCCGGCCGAAGTGCTGAACAAGCTGGATATTCCGGTGGTTCATGACCTGCCGGGCGTTGGCCAGAACCTTCAGGATCACCTGGAGATGTACTTGCAGTACGCCTGCACCCAGCCAGTGTCGCTGTATCCTTCGCTGAAGTGGTGGAACCAGCCTGCTATCGGTGCCGAGTGGATGTTCCTCGGTACAGGTATCGGTGCGAGCAACCAGTTTGAAGCCGGTGGTTTCATTCGCTCCAGTGAAGCGTTCGAATGGCCGAACATTCAGTACCACTTCCTGCCGGTCGCGATTAACTACAACGGCACCAAGGGCGTTCAGGAACACGGTTTCCAGGCTCACGTCGGCTCCATGCGTTCGCCGAGCCGTGGCCGCGTGCAGGTCAAATCCAAAGACCCGCGCGAGTACCCGAGCATCCTGTTCAACTACATGGCCAGCGAGCAGGACTGGCAGGAGTTCCGTGACGGCATCCGCCTGACTCGCGAGATCATGCAGCAACCGGCACTGGACCCGTACCGTGGCCGCGAAATCAGCCCCGGCATCGACGTGCAGTCCGACGAGGCGCTGGATCAGTTCGTGCGTGAGCATGCCGAAACGGCTTATCACCCGTCCTGCTCGTGCAAGATGGGCACCGACGAGATGGCGGTTGTCGATGGACAGGGTCGCGTGCATGGCCTGCAAAGCCTGCGTGTGGTCGATGCCTCGATCATGCCGATCATCACCACCGGTAACCTGAATGCACCGACGATCATGATCGCCGAGAAAATCGCCGACAAGATTCGTGGTCGCCAGCCTTTGCCACGCAGCACGGCCGACTACTTCGTCGCAGGCGACAAGCCGGCACGCGGCAAGCCGCTGCGCGAGATCAGCCACCAGGGTTGATCCGACGACCAGGCGTCCTCCCGGGACGCCTTTGGTTGTGCATGCTCCAGCGTGGAATGTATTTCACACTGGAGCATTGGCACGATAGTTACGAGATTCTCGTTCCTCACGCTCCAGCAATGCATTTTCCTACGCTCCGCGTCGCAATGGGCGCGGAGCATAGTTACGAGCGCCGACTCGATTCAGACCCTCCTCCCGACAGACGCGAATTGCCACTACCCCTCCGCTCTGCCACAATCGCGAATGATTCTCTTTAGTTAGAACTTTCTCATCGAGGCCATTCGTGTCGTCAGTCCCAAGCACTCATAGCGAGATCGTTGGTGCGCTGTATCGCGATCATCGCGGCTGGCTGCTGGCCTGGCTCAGACGCAATGTCGCCTGCCCGCAACGTGCTCAGGATTTGAGTCAGGACACGTTCTTGCGTTTGCTGGGGCGCCATGAATTGCTTGCGCCCAGAGAGCCGCGTGCTTTCCTGGCAACCGTCGCCAAAGGGTTGATGTTCGATCACTTCAGGCGCGCTGCGCTGGAGCAGGTCTATCTCGGGGAATTGATGCTGGTGCCTGAGGCCGAGCAGCCCTCTCCGGAAAAGCAGATGCTTATTCTGGAAGACCTCAAGGCCATCGACCGCATGCTCGGCACGCTGTCCAGCAAGGCGCGGGCGGCCTTTCTGTACAGTCGCCTCGACGGCATGAGTCACGCCGAGATTGCCGAGAAGCTGGGCGTTTCGGTCTCGCGCGTCAGGCAGTACCTGGCTCAGGCCATGCGGCAGTGCTACGTGGCGCTCTACGGTGAGCCGACGTGAACACCAGACCGGTCTCTGCCCGTGTGCTCGATGCGGCCATCGAGTGGCAGTTGAACATGGACAGCAACGGCGGCAATGACGCCGAGCTGGCGCGCTGGCTGGCCGCCGACGAAGAGCATGCCCGGGCCTGGAGCCAGTTGGGCATGGTCAATCAGCGCTTTGCTTTGCCCGCAGGTCCGGCACGCAAGGCGTTGCAACAGTCACCGGGTGCCCTGCGACACAGTTTGCGCAAGCTCGGTGGCGGTCTGGCCGGAGTGTTCATGGCCTTGGGCCTGGCATTGTTCGTCGGCGACCGCTATCTACCGATAGATTACTGGCTTGCCGACCAGCGCACGGCCACCGGTGAACAGCGCGACGTGCGTCTGGCGGACAACACCCTGATTCGTCTGAACACCCACAGCGCAATCGATGTGCGCTTCGATGCGCAGCAACGCCGGGTCATTCTGCAGGACGGTGAAATACTGGTGCAGACCGGCGATCATGACGACCCGCGGCCCTTCATCGTCGAGACGGCGGATGGAAAGATGCGCGCCCTGGGAACGCGTTTTCTGGTTCGGCGCGAGTCCGATGGAACCCTGCTCAGCGTGTTGCAATCGGCGGTTGTCGCCCACCCGCGCAATGCTCCCGGCGAACAGGTTCTGCGCGAAGGCCAACAGGTGCTGCTGAGCCGCAACGGACTTGGCCCGTTGCTTGGCATGCCTTCCGGCGCCGATGCCTGGACGCGCGGCATGCTGGTGGTGGACAACGCGCGGCTGGCGGACATGCTCGCTGAACTGGGGCGCTACCGGACAGGACATCTGGGCGTCGATCCGAAGGTGGCTGATCTGCGGGTGACCGGCACCTTCCCGTTGAATGACACAGATCTGGCGCTCAAGGCGCTGCTGCCGACCTTGCCTGTGCAGATAGAACAACACACAGCGTGGTGGGTGTCCGTGCTGCCCAGGGATCAACAGCCCGGTAATCCTCCGGCAAAACTCTGAAACATACCCATTCATGCAGACAGCGTATCGCCCTGACACTTTTTCGGTTTCGAGCGGCTTAGTCTTACAAGTCATTTCGGGGACGCGCTCAGCGCTGCGTCCCTTCGTCTGTGGATAAACCATGAAAAGCCAAACCGTGCGCCGCTGGTCCATCGTGCATACCTGGAGCAGTCTGATTTGCACCCTGTTCCTGTTGATGCTGGCTGTCACCGGCCTGCCGCTGATCTTTCATCATGAAATCGATCATCTGCTCGGCGACGCTCCGCATTACAAACAGATGCCTGCCGATACGCCACGCCTGGACCTGGAGCAACTGGCCAGGGCTGCTGAAGCGCATCGCCCTGGAGAGGTGATGCAGTACTTCGGCTGGGACGACGAAGACCCCAATGGCGTAATGGCAATCACCGCTGCAACCGCCGGCACCGAGCCCAACTCCTCGCACACCTTCGCCCTCGATGCGCGCACCGGTGAGGCACTGGAGATGCCTTCTGCCAACGGCGGCTTCATGATGGTCATGCTGCGCCTGCATGTAGACCTGTACGCCAACCTGCCCGGCAAACTGTTGCTGGCGTTCATGGGCTTGCTGTTTGTGGTGGCGATCGTTTCCGGGACCGTGTTGTATGCGCCGTTCATGCGCAAGCTGGAGTTCGGCCAGGTGCGGGTCAATAAATCCAGGCGTACGCGTTGGCTGGATCTGCACAACCTGATCGGCGTAGTGACACTGACCTGGGCGCTGGTGGTCGGCGTGACCGGGGTGATCAGCGCCTGTGCCGATCTGCTGATTGCCTCTTGGCGCAATGACGCGCTGGCCACCATGATCGCTCCTTACAAGGACGCGCCGCCATTGAGCCAGCGCGCCCCGGCGACACGATTGCTGGAGATTGCCGAATCCGCTGCGCCCGGCATGCAGGCCGATTTCATTGCCTTCCCCGGCACGCGCTTCTCCAGCGAGCATCATTACGCGGTGTTCCTCAAAGGCAATACGCACCTGACTGCGCACCTCGCCACCCCGGTGCTGATCGACGCCCGGACCCTGCAAGTCACCGCCGTGGTCGAACGTCCCTGGTACATGGACGCACTGGGCATGTCGCAACCTCTGCATTTCGGTGATTACGGCGGCATGCCGATGAAGATTCTCTGGGCAGTGCTGGACGTGCTGACCATCATCGTGCTCGGCAGCGGCGTTTATCTGTGGTGGGTAAGGCGTCGTGCCGCGCGCTCGGTGAGCACTGTTCAGGCTCAGGTGGCGCAATGAGCTCCAGGCCATCGCGATTCTGGAAGACCTTTGCGATACCCACCGTGATAGCGCTGCTTATCGGCGTCGGCTTGTTCGCCGCGCTGCTGGGTGACGGCTGGTGGGATACGCTGGCGTGGCTGGGCATGGGGACGGCAGCCCTGTTGAGTATCAAGGGCTTGCTGGTGCGGCGGGGCTGATTGAAACGCTGATTGCAGACGCGTCACAGGCTGACTAGTCTAGGATCCTGTCTCATTCGAGGAATACCCATGTCAGCGCCCACGATGACGTTGTACTTCAACGCGGCTTCACCCTTCGCCCGCAAGGTGATGGTGATGCTGCATGAAACGGCTCAGCTCGATCGCGTCGAGTTGCAGACCACAGTACTGACACCGGTCAGCCCGTCTGCCGAGCTCAACGAAGACAACCCGGCCGGCAAGCTTCCCGCGTTAAGGCTGGCCGACGGTAATGTCATTCATGACAGCCGTGTGATTCTTGATTATCTCGACCATCAGCACGTGGGCCTGCCACTGATCCCCCGGGAAGGCTCGGCCCGCTGGAGGCGCCTGACCCTGGCTTCGCTGGCCGATGCGTTGCTGGATGCGGCGGTGCTGATCCGCTACGAAACCGCCTTGCGTCCGCAGGAAAAACACTGGGACCAGTGGCTGGACAACCAGCAGCAGAAGATTGAACGCTCGCTGCATTACTTCGATAGCGACGCGATCACCGAGCTCAGCACGTCCTTCGATGTCGCATCGATCAGCGTCGCCGTTGCACTTGGATATCTGGATTTCCGCCAGCCGGATCTCAACTGGCGCAGTACTTATCCGCGACTGTCCGCCTGGTACCTGGACGTCAGTCAACGGCCATCGATGATCGCGACCCAGCCGCCGGTTTGAGTCAATCTGCGCCGCGCCCTATGTTCAGGATAGGACGCAGAGCGTCCTGAACGGCATACCCACGCGGAGCATGGGCACGATGGTGTTCTTACGGTCACCTATCGTTCCTCACTCCAGCGTGGGAATGCCGTGGGTGACGCTCTGCGTCACAGATATGCGCTGCGCCGGCGTGGAGCGTCACACGATACTGGGGACTATGAACAATCTCAGCAATCAGGCTCGTCAGCGGTGTAGCGACGGGCCGGATTGACCGCGGCGTCGAATTCACGCAGTGCCTTGGCACCGATCAACAGCGGGAAGTTGAAGTGGCTGCGGTCCACCAGATTGACCTCGACCGTACGCTTCTTGTCGCCCAGGCACAGTTCCAGGTCAACGACAGGACGCTTGGCAGGGTTGATGCCTTCGTCATCATCGTCATCACCTTCGGCGCGTCCCTTGATCTTGCTGATCCGCGAGACCTTGTGCTCATACACCTTGTCGTCCGCACCCTTGGTTGCCAGGCGGAAACGTACCCAGTCATCACCATCGCGCTTGAACAACTCGATGTCCTTCGCCGACAGCGAGGCGGTCAGTGCGCCGGTGTCCATCTTGGCCTTGAAGGTCTGGCCTATTTCCGCAACCTTGATGTTCTCGTAGCGACCATACAACGTCGGTTCAGCAGCCATGACCGGCAGGGCCAGCAAAGACAATAGCGCCAGGATCGGTTTCACGTGAGAGGTTCCTCGCAATAGTCAGCGCCTGATTGGCGCCCGGGTTTAGACAGCGAACCTGCTGTAGGTTCGTCAGGATAAATATGACGTCAGCATAAAGGCCGAGACGTGAAACATTTGTAAGCACCTGTGTAATTGGCGTAAAACGCGTGGGTCTTTATTATTGCCGCCCCTGAACCTTCAAGAGTCCGTTATGCGCCGTCTGCTCACCGGCTGTTTTGTTGCCTTGCTGTTACTGATCAATACGCTGGTGCTGATCGGTCCGCTATTGGTTTTTGCGCTGCTCAAGCTGCTGTTCAGAGGCCGGATGCGCGATCGCTGTTCGGCTGCGGTCATGTGGATCGCCGAAACCTGGGCCGAGATCGACAAGGTCATCTTCGCCACCTGCATACCGACGCAGTGGGACATTCGTGGCGATGAAGGGCTGCGTGGTGACACCTCCTACCTGGTCATCAGCAATCATCAGTCGTGGGTGGATATTCCCGCGCTGGTCCAGGCACTCAACCGGCGCACACCGTTCTTCAAGTTCTTCCTGAAAAAAGAACTGATCTGGGTACCGTTGCTGGGCCTCGCGTGGTGGGGGCTGGACTACCCGTTCATGAAGCGCTACAGCAAGGCGTTCCTGGCGAAGCATCCGCAGCTCAAGGGCAAGGACCTGGAAATCACCAAGGCCGCCTGTGAGCTGTTCAAGCGCCAGCCGGTGACCATCGTCAATTACCTGGAAGGCACGCGCTTCACCGCAGCCAAACATGCGGCCCAGGGCTCGCCGTATACACATCTGCTCAAACCCAAGGCCGGCGGCGTTGCCTTCGTGCTGGCGGCAATGGGCGAGCAACTCGATGCCATCCTGGACGTCACGGTCGTGTATCCCGAATCAGGCATTCCCGGTTTCTGGGACATGCTCTGCGGCCGGGTTTCCAACGTGATCGTCGACATCCGGACCCGCGAGCTGGACCCGGCGCTGTGGCAGGGCGATTACGAAAACGACCCTGTGTTTCGCGAGAAAGTGCAGGGTTGGGTCAATCAGCTCTGGGTCGAGAAAGATGCACGCATTGCGGCGTTGCGGCTGGAGTTGCCCGGGCACTGACAGTTCTGACAGAGAGACGAGGCGAAACTGGCGGATGAGACTGGCCTTTAATATTGCCGGAATCCGCTCTCATGTCATCGCCCGACGTTTCGCTGATCGGCTCATACCGTTACGACGCACTGGACCGACTGGCAAGCCTGGCCCCTGCGCCGCCATGCGTTTGTCTAAAGTCCTTATGGCATGCGATCCCTGCAAACATCCGCACTGGGCGTACCCGGTTTTGCAGGGCAGACGATTGATCCGATCACTGGATATTACTTGCTGGGCAATTACCTGAAGACCGCAGCACTGCCATGGTTGGCGCGGCCTTCAATTCAGCGGGTGCGTTGATCTCAGGCGCTATGCAAAAAAAGCAGTACAAAAGCGGAGATATATTGAGGGCGGCTACGCGTATAAGGTCCGGTTCAGCTCCCGGCACCCCATAACCCACTCAAACTCTGCAACGCCGAACCACTGGCACCTTGCTGCCCCAGGTACTGCAGAATCAGCGGGGCAAACTGGCTGACCATTGTGCTGTCCATACCCAACGCCTTGAAGGCGTTATTCACATCACCCATGCTCTGCACATTGCCCAGCGCGCTGTTGAGCATCGAGCTATTGCCCGATTTGCCGCCCAGCAGGCTGCCCAGCCCGTCGGCGCCGCCCAGGCTTTCCAGCGCGGACGTTCCGGACATTTGCTCCAGTCCCGGAACCGATTTGGCCAACTGCGAATAATCGGTGCTGGTCAGTTTGTTTTTCGCCAGCCCCAGCAATGCGCCCGTCCCGCCAACCGCTTGTTCCGAGGTGACATTGAGCTGCGTACCGAGGGTATTGAGCAGCCCCGCGACTTCGGGTGCCGCCGTGGCTTTCTGATTGCCATTGGTGGCATTGGAGACCGCGTTCGCGGCGTCATTCAGATTGAAGGCGAATGCAGGGCTTGCACCCACCGCCATCAACGTTGCCAAAGCCATTGCGCGTGCAGTTTTCATTGCGTCACCTTTATCGAACCGGAACCGCCCGTGAGTGGGCGATGAAGCAGAGGGTTTGACTGGAGGAACAGAAACTTGTTCCCGGTGTGCCCGGCGTAGTCACAGAACATCTATGTATTACCCGGCTTTTTCCGCGAAACAGCATGGTGTCGGTCATTTGGAATGCACGGAGCATCAGCAATGACCGACACCTACACCGCATCACTTCCTTCCATATCAGCTGCCGGCCGGGAAAGTCTTCAGCACATGCTGACAACTGAGGGTAGCGAGCAGCTGGCCGCCATTCTCCAACGGCCCCGGCCTGAAGGTTTTACGCTTCTGGACGAGATCCAGGTACTCGGGGCAGCCAGCTCGTTCGGGCGATGGGCCGACGACATCGAACTCCTGAATACCCTGAAATCAGTGCTGTTTGACGATGAGCTTAACGCGCTTGGCGACAGCACCGAACGTGTTACCCGTTCCGTCGATTCGCCAGTATCGGATGCGGGCCCCGAGCACGAACTGGCCAAGGCGGCGTTCGATATTGCGCAGAGTCATCAGCGCGAGTCCCATTCACCGAGCGTCCGAGCCGAGCGCATTGATCGCGCCCGGGGCGATTACCCCAGGTTGCTGAATACGCTGCGCGCACGCCTGCGGGACGTGAAGACCGGCACCTGTATGACCAACAGCGTGTTCATGGCCGTAGCTGACGACTCGCCGCTGTTTGCCGGCGTCGCTTTTGGCAGTTCGATATTGCAGCAGTTCAAGACGTTGCTGCGGGTTATCGCCCGCGTGGATCCGGCTGGCGATATCGATGAAGATCTGTTGCCCGGGGTACGCCGTAAAGACCTGCGCTACGTTCTGGATCTGGTCGACAAGACTCAGATGGACTTCAGACAGCCTTTCACCTGTGTGCTGCATGTCAGGATGAATGAAGGCCGGCCGGTTCACTCGCTGCAACTGCAGGGCGTCTCCCTGGGGCGGCAACCTGCGTATGCCACGTTGTCAGACCTGCACCTGCGGGTCATCCGTTTCACGGACAGCCTGACCCCGTTGGCGCCGCATCTGCAGTCGGCGGATGCCAGGTGCATTCTGGCCATTCGCGACGATCAAGCCGTTTCACTGCATGGTCTGCTCGATTACTACGGTGTCGACATTCCCTTGGCTGCCACACGAGACGATCTGCTGCAGGCGATCACTGCGCTGTTGCCCGGAGAGCGCGAAGCCCATCTCGCGATGCTTGCGCGCGCGTTGCCTTTCACCCTCGCAGAACACCAGCGTTTTATGCTCGATACGTCGCAGGTCTACACCTTTCGGCAGCACAAGGTCCAGGCGCATGGAACTGACGATTACGGTGTCATCGACCTTGAGCTGGAGAAGGAGATGCGGTGGCATCTTGATCGATGTCGCACTTTGCTGAACAGCTACCGGCATTTCGGTGCATCGCTGCAAGACAACGAAAACGCGCTGCTGGCAATGTTCCAGCAAGCCGGTGGCATCACCCTGAAACTGGTTGTCTACGACAGCGACGGCCACCACGATGTCTACCGCGAGCAGCACACCGTCAATCCCTGGCGCGCGAAGGATCTTGCCGGATACTTCGACGCGGCGCGCCAGGAACTGTCGTCTTACATGATCAACACCATTCGCTATGGCGAAGCCGAGGGGGCGATCAATATCGAACGGCTGATCGTGGAAGTGATCGTGCCCAATCCTGTCCAGCGTCGCCATTCGCTGAGCGATATCGACATCGAAGCCTTCGATATCCGCAGCAAAGAACCTCCGTTTCTGTACGTGGATCCCCTTGCGCTTGGGGCTTATGACGTCATCAGGTCGCGGTTTGTGGAACTGACCGAGGAGTTGCGCGAGGTGCAATGGGACGTCGGCCACTCGGTTACATTGCAGCGCGCGGTCCGTTATCTGCTGGCCCATTACCAGGAGGACCTGCCGGCTTTGCCGGAAGCACAGCGTCAGGCGGCCTATGCGCGGCGCTTGAATGACGCAGTCAACACCTACTACAGAGTGATTGCGCAGGACCTCGAGGATCAACAGCGACTGCAAGTCGTTCTGCAGCCTACCCAGCCGGAGTTCGTGGCGCGTGAACTGTGTCGTTATCTGGGGCTGAACGAATCCTGTTGGCCGGTGATTGCGCGGTCTTCGTTCGATATCAGTTACCAGGCCGGCTGGATCAATACCGGCACGTTTTTCAAGCATGAAGAGTCGGCCGGTTATCGAACACTGCTGAGTGTGGTGTATGACGAAGACCTGCGCCGCGAGCTGGCGCTTGCCGACAATCGTGATGAACGGCTCGGGCGACTGGCTCAGGCGCTCGCCGATAAAACCCGTTACACAGCAAGTCTGGATGCCCTGCAAGCGAAGCTGACCGGCTTATTCGACGCGAACATTGCCTTCGTCAACAACGGCCACCTGCCTGCTCGACTGACCGCGCCACAGGCAGCCTTCAGGCTAGACGCCGAGAACTACGCCATTCAGGCGACCGAAACCTACCAGACGCTGGAGGCCGAGCGGCTTGTGCTGGTTTCAGGTACGGCCGCCCAGCGCCTGCAGACTCTGGAAGGGGCTGCGCTGTCGGACAGTGACAGACCGGTTCATTGCATCGAGTTATTGAGCGCCGACGAGAAGGTCCGGCTTGAAGCCAGTGCTCTGGCGTTCAGGCAGATGTTGAGCGCCCGGGCGAACGACGATGACATTCAGAACATGTCGACCAGCGCACAGCATGTGCTGCAACTGGTGCATCAGGTCGGCGGACTGATTCCTGTGCTGGGCAACTTCATCAACCTGGGATTCGATATTTACGACGGCAATGATGAAGGCATCGCGATGGATGCACTCAACATCATTGCCGAGTTGGTGCTGTGCAAAATGCGCACGGTCCCTCCCAGGGTGCTGGGTGTACTGATGCTGCAAGGCACCAATATCTGGACGATGAGCCAGCAGGTCCAGGCCCTCGGCGAGTCGATCAAGGCCAACGACTACGAGGAGTCTGTGAAGAACTTCGGCTTTATGCTGGTCGGTCTGCATTCGGCGCTGCATTGCGGCATATCAGCGGTGAAGGGGCTCCGGTCCGCGAGACCGCATGATCAACAGACCGTCAGCCAGCGCGCCGTGCATGACCGGTCTGATCTGACCGAAACGGTTCGACACCCTGAGCACAGCGATGCCATCGAGGGCGAACACCTCGCGCGGCGTCGGCCGTCCACAAGCAGCTCTCACTGGCGGGTTTCCGAGGATGGGCAGATATCCGAGCGGCAAACGGGCAGGAAGGTCACGCGCATCGACTGGAACGGCAACGCGATGGTCGAGGGCGGCGCGCGGGCGGTGTTGCTGGGTGGAATAAGCGAGAAGATCTACATGCTCAACGGCTTTGCCTGCCGGGCGGTCAGCGGGGTGGCAGGAACGGAATTGCGACCTCTGCATGCGCTGGACCTGGAAGCAGGACAATGGCGCAGGCGCCCGCAGTCAACGGTCGACGCCCCGCAGCTTTCACGTTTTGCCCATACCGAAGCATTTCCGGTCGGTTTCAGCGGCAAGCCGGAGCGTTTTCTGGCTCCTGCCAACACGGTCAGCTGGTATGACAACTGTGTGGCGACGCTTGAAACAGTCCCTGCTCAGATCATCGACTCGGACAGCAATGCGAAACTGCAGACCACAGCGCTTGGCGTGATCGAGCACAAATACGTTACCGAGCGTAATGGCCACGTCGAGGTGCTCGAACATGCAGGTACTGAAGTGGAGACGACCGCCTTCATTCGCGCTGACGGCAGCCGCATGGAAGTCGCCAGAATGTTGCCTGCCATACCGGCCTACAAGCCTGAAATCCAGGCAGAGATTATCGCGGCTCAAGGCATGTTCGTGACCGTCCGGATAAGCGACACGCTGCAAGGTCTGGTCGGCAGAAAGACCGTGGCGGGTGTCCTGGCGACGCTCAGTGATGGCAGCGGACAGGAACTGGTGATCGAAGCGGATCGCGGTGTTCACTACCGCGGCACTGTGCCCATCGAGAACTTCCTGGCGCTGGCGCCGGGCGAGACGTTGCACGACCAGCCACCTGTTGCTCTGACTTTGCAGAAAATCAGTCCGAAAGCAGATCCCAAGCGAGCGTTGCCCCACCTGTGGCGCGACCAGTCGGATTATCGCAACGGGATTGCCCATGATGACTTTGCGCTGGAGCTGTTCTACGGTTCGAAGGCAGCGAACGAAGCCTACGCACGCAACCCTCAGTGGGTTGCCAGGAACATCGACGCTGTGGCCAAAATCAAATCGCGGCTGCCCTCGTCCATTACCACGTTGGAAAATCCCTTTTATGTACTCGATACCCCCGCAGAACTGGCCATTCTTTTTGCTGCGCGTAACCAGGCGGCGCTGGCCAACACCTTGCTGGGCCATACCATTGAGTGGGGGGCGGCATCGAGATCTCGGGAGTTGAGCCTGGGGGAAAATATCCTCAAACAGCTTCGTTTGAACGAGCCGCTTCTGGCTGCACAGGAAAACATTCCGCCGCTCGCCAGCGAGCGGAGCGGCTTCGTCAGTCAGCTTCAGGAGAAGCTGGCCCGGAACAACCTGATGATGGCAGAAGTCAGCCTGAAGTCAGGCGAGAAAGCCTGGTTCGCCCATTCGCCTGCCAGGCATCTCGGCATGCTGGCGGGGCATCTCCACGACGAGTTTTACCTGAGTCATTCGGGGTCTGTCATCGATGATATCGAAGCCTGTTTTACCGACCCGTCGAGAATCGAAAGTATCGCGGTGCTGTCCCTTGATGATGTCTCGGAAACCGATGCGCGACGCATTTTTCTCTCCTCGCAGCGCGGCTATACCTATGAGTCGGTCACCAGCCTGGAGCAGCCGGCCGAGCATGCACATCTGAGCGGTGCGCAACTGCAACTGCACATCGACGACGCCCTTTATCCCGAGCGCACCCGAGGTGTGGGGATTGCCAGCGCGGCTGTCGACCTGACCGGTGCCGAGGCGATCAGCAGCGGGCCAAAGCGCGGCAGTTACTCGATTGAAGGGCGTGACTACGTCAAGCTGGATAATGGCAGGATCTACCGGGCCGACTGGGATGAGCGCAGCGGGGTGTTTCTGCTGGTGCCGCCGCAAGGCCGGTCGCGCGCCGAGACTCTGGCACTGCCCTGGGTGCGTCACATCGGCGGGCATGAGTTCACGCTGATCAACCGGCCAGCGCTCAAGGGCGGCAATGTCATCGATCAGATGATCTGCAGCATCCGCACCCGGCGGCCGGCCGGTAGTTTGGCAACCCACGAGTCCCATTCCGCTCATGACACGGCGAGCGGAACGCTTCAGGTTCACCATGAAGACCTGCACATCATGAACGACGACGTTCTGGTGCCCGGCAAGCTCAATGTGCCATCGAGTCTGTTCCACTCCATCGCAGCGGATCGTGACGGTTATGTGAGGCTTGAAGCCAAGGCAGCGGTGCCTGAAAGCTGCATCTCCAGCACCGAATTTCTGGTCTCGAAATATGCCGGTGGGCAAGTCGCGTTCGATTACCGGGGCGAGAGCCTGGGCGATCCGACGCCCCTGGTGCCCAATGTCGAGGTCGTCGCCCTGCAGGATGGCCAGCCGGTGAGCCTGAATATCACGACAACAGCGCTCGATGACTGGATAAGTGCACGCGACCACTCTGACTACTTTGTCGGCGAGCAGTCATTTCCCGAGATCGGCGAAGGTATCGGTTTCATCGAGCGAGGTGGGCTGGAGGGCAGCCCGTCCTCTGACTACCCGTTTCATTTCATGTTCGTGGCCGGGAAAGTGCTGGACCAGAACGGGCAGATTACCGGCGTGCTGGCCTCGGATTTGTCCGAGCCTGCACGTGAGCCTGATCAAAATGGAGTCACGCCGCAATTGCCCGCCAGACGGAACTGGAACCTTGGTCTTTTCCCGTCAATCGACAGCATGCGCGGGTCGCCGGAACCTGACAGCAACGCCTACGTGCAGGAGCATTATTACTCGGTATGGGTGAGGGCTGTGCGGGAGTAGGGCGCGTCCCCGGCGTTTTTCGTCCTGCAGGCGGAACGGCCTAGTAGTTCTGCTAGCTGCGCGCAAGCACGGAGTCAGCCCAGACTTGCTGCCATGGGTGATTTCAAAGGAGTGACAACATGGCTTCGTCCGGGCAGTCCGTGCTCTGTGTCTATCGCTACGATCCATTGGATCGCCTGGCCGATTGCGCGCCTGCGGGGCAGGGTAGCACTCGCCTTTTTTATCAGAAGACACACCTGGCTATGCAGATTCAGGGGCAGGTCCAGCACACGCTTATGCGCACGGATGAGCATTTGCTGGCGTGCCTGAGTGCAGAAAATAATCAGCGCGACGGCGCGTTGTTGGTAACGGATCAACAGCAGTCAGTGACCGCCGCTCAGGGGTTGGAGTTTGCCTACACGCCTTACGGACATCGTCATCCTTCAGGCCCCGCAAGCCTGCCGGGCTTTACCGGCCAGCGGGTTGACCCGGTGACGGGGCACTATTTGCTGGGTAACGGGTATCGGGCGTTTAACCCGGTGTTGATGAGGTTTAACAGCCCGGACAGTCTGAGCCCGTTTGGTGAGGGTGGGGTGAATGCGTATGGGTATTGTGGGGGGGATCCGGTTAACTGGGTTGACTGGACAGGGAGTACACCCGCTTTATTGAAGGGGCTGTTGAGGGCATTGAAAGTAATGAAGCCTTCTCGGCGTTTATCATCGGGCAACGTTACTGGTACTTCTCTGCGGCCTCTTTCTGACGAAATAAACTCAGGATTAAGTGCGAGTGCGCCACAGTTAAGTCGCTCTGCAGCGGTGCGACAAGTCGAGTCAGTGACTGTGTCTGCAAAAAAATTGAATAAACAAGCAGGTCTTGACTCTAGAAAAGCTGCAAAAGAGTTTAAGGCCAATGATAAGCTTTATCGTGAATCTATCAAGAAGTCTAAAAAGCTGAAAAGTGATACGCAAGTCGGATTAAGTTTGTATGATGAGGATGATGTCGTTTATGAATATACACATGTTCAACAATACATAAGAGAGCAGCGAAAACTGGCTAAGCCTATTCAGGATCTGTCGACACCACCCTCTTACAAACTCGCTCTTGAAATTGTTGATGATGACGAGTTGAGCTTGATAACTAAGCAGATTCGAGGGGCTAAATGACCCGCTTCGAATCTGCTAACGTAAGTAGCCAAGAAACCGACTTTACTGTTGATGCTTACGCAGCACCAAACAACCCATGCGGATCAATCACAAACTTCTTCGGCACGCCCGAATCGAACTCGCCATACCCCCGCGGAGCATCATCCAGACTGATCACCTCGACACCCACTATGTCGGCGATCTTGATGCGGTCCCACATGATCGCCTGCATCAGCTGGCGGTTGTATTTCATGACCGGGGTCTGGCCGGTGTGGAAACTGTGGGATTTGGCCCAGCCCAGACCGAAGCGAATGCTCAGGCTGCCCATTTTTGCCGCGGCGTCCACGGCTCCCGGGTCTTCGGTGACGTACAGGCCGGGGATGCCGATCTTGCCTGCGACGCGCACTACGCCCATCAACGAGTTGAGAACGGTGGCGGGTGCTTCGGCCTGAGCGCCAGCATGGCCGTGACCGCGTGCTTCGAAGCCTACGGCGTCGATGGCGCAATCCACTTCAGGTTCGCCGAGCAGGGCAGCGATCTGTTCGTGCAAGGGAGTGTCCTGGGACAGGTCGGCAATTTCGAAGCCCTGGGCCTTGGCGTGAACCAGACGCGTCGGGTTCACGTCGCCGACGATCACCACAGCAGCGCCCAGCAAGCGTGCTGACGCCGCCGCAGCCAGGCCGACCGGGCCGGCGCCTGCAACATAAACCGTGCTGCCAGGGCCAACCCCGGCAGTCACTGCGCCGTGGTAGCCGGTGGGCAGGATGTCGGACAGGCAGGTCAGGTCGCGAATTTTCTCCATCGCCGCGTCGCGGTCCGGGAGTTTGAGCAGGTTGAAGTCCGCGTAAGGCACCAGCACGTATTCAGCCTGGCCCCCAACCCAGTCACCCATGTCGACATAGCCATAGGCTCCACCGGGACGCGCCGGATTGACCGTCAGGCAGACACCGGTGTTCTGTTCCTTGCAACTGCGGCAGCGACCGCACGCCACGTTGAATGGCACAGAAACCAGATCACCGACTTTCAGATGTTCCACGTCACGACCGGCTTCCAGCACCTCGCCAGTGATTTCATGACCGAGCACCAGCCCGGTTTGCGCCGTGGTGCGGCCGCGTACCATGTGCTGGTCGGAGCCGCAGATGTTGGTGGAGACCACGCGCAGAATCACGCCGTGTTCGATGCGCTTGCCGCGTGGATCTTCCATTTTCGGGAAAGGAATTGATTGCACTTCGACCTTGCCAGCGCCGAGATACACTACACCGCGATTACCAGACATACATGTCACCTCGCTTTTATTGTGGTGAAACAGATTTAGAGCAGAGAAGAACAGTTGCAAGCTTCAAGCGGCAAGAAATACGGATCGCTTGCAGCTTGCAGCTTGCAGCTTGCAGCTTGCGCCTATAAAACCACCGTCCTGTTGGCGTTGAGGAACACCCGCCGTTCGATGTGATAACCCACCGCGCGGGCCAGTGTCAGTCCTTCGATGTCTCGACCCTTGGCGATCAGGTCTTCGGGATAGTGGCTGTGATCGACCACTTCCACGCCCTGGGCAATGATCGGACCTTCGTCCAGATCGTTGTTGATGTAATGCGCCGTGGCACCGACCAGCTTCACCCCCTTGTTGTAAGCCTGATGGTAAGGCTTGGCGCCTTTGAAACCGGGCAGTAACGAGTGGTGGATATTGATCGCCTTGCCGTCCAGCTTGCGACACAGGTCCGGAGACAGGACCTGCATGTAGCGGGCAAGAATCACCAGTTCTGCACCAGACTCTTCGATGACCTGCCAGACTTTGGCTTCCTGCGCGGGCTTGTCGTTGGGGTCCAGTGGGAAATGGTAGTACGCAATGCCGTGCCAGCCAGCCAGTGGCTCAAGATCAGGGTGATTGGACACCACCGCGACCACGTCCATGGACAGTTGATTGATACGCTGGCGATAGAGCAGGTCATTGAGGCAGTGATCGGCTTTCGAGACCATGATCACGACTTTTGGCCTGTAGTTGGGCGCCGTGAGTTCGAAGATCATGCCAAACGTTTCGCCGCGCTCACTCAGCCCGGCCCTGAATCCCTGTTCGTCGAAAGCCTCAGGCTGACGAAACTCCACACGGATGAAGAAGCGTCCCGAGAGGCGGTCATCGAAGGAATGGTGTTCTGTGACGTAGCAACCCTGCTCGAACAGAAAGCGCGTCACTGCGTCTACCGTGCCCAGCATGCTGGGGCAGTCGGCGGTCAAAATCCATGTATCGGGCGCGCGGCTCATTAAATGAATGCTCCAGAGTATTCGTTATCCGCAAATCTGACTGACAGTGTCAGCCAGCATGCTCAAGCAGGACGCAGAGCGTCCGGAACTGCATTCCCACGCGGAGCGTGGGGACGATAATCACCGTGTCGGCTATCGTGCCAATGCTCCAGCAGGAGTCCTCATTAAGACTGACGCTGAGGTAGGTCCACGGCGCTTCACGCCTGAATACTCAGCCCGTACTCGGCACTCGCATCCTGCAGCCACAGCCACCAGTAATCCGAGAAGCTGCGGCGGACCAGCAGCTCCCAGGTTTCTTCACCGGTCCGGCGGATCACCAGTTGCGACTTGGCGAACACAGTGCCGACTGCCTTGCCCACCGGGAAGTTGTCCGGGTGCACGTCGTAGCTGGTGGACTTCATCAGTACCTGGCGCACCTTCGGCCCGCTCAGTTCAAGAATCGACTGCCCGCCGCTGACATTGACGATCGCGATGTGCTGCCCGCTCAGTTCGTCACGCAGCTTCTGTTCTGCCGCGAACTCTTCGCCGCTCGGCACGATCAGCAGCCATTCATCCGGGCCAAGCCATTGCAGTGAGCTTTCGCCGTTGATGACCAGCATCAGCGCGGCGGGCAGCTCCATGCCCAGCGCCTTGTGTACGCCAGCGGCGAAGGCCGGATCGTGGGCATTGCCACGAATCGTCAGGTGCCCCAGCAGCTTTTTCTCGCGCAGGAAAACCCCCGGGCTGGCGCGCCCCTTGCCAATCAGGCTGTCGAGGTTTGCATGGAACAGCGGCGACTCGGCTTTGACGTCGGTGGTCGGGCGCTGCTGGTAAACGTTGGCTGTGCTCATGATTCACCTGCTTGAATTCTGTGTGCTGCGGATGATCGACTCATCGCGTGCTACTCGATGTTTTGCCGCTCGCCCTTCGGATCGAAGAACACCGAAGAAACGATCTCGGCTTCGATCACGCTGCCATCGGCCAAGGGTGCGAAGACTCGCTCGCCCATACGCGCCAGGCCGCCTTTGACCACGCCCATCGCGAACGAATAGCCCAGCGAGTTGTGCGCGTAACTGGAGGTCACGTGGCCGACCATGCTCATCGGAATCGTCTGTTTGGTATCGAAGACCAGTTGCGCACCTTCCGGCAGCCATTTGGCAGGGTCCACCGGCTTTAGGCCGACCAGTTGCTTGCGCTGTTCACGCACGCAGTCTTCGCGATTCATGCCGCGCCAGCCGATCCAGGAGAACGGTTTGGTACGGCCCACACACCAGCCCATGTTCAGGTCGTCGGGCGTCATCGAGCCGTCAGTGTCCTGACCGACGATGATGAAACCCTTCTCTGCGCGCAGCACGTGCATGGTCTCGGTGCCGTAAGGCGTCAGGTTGTACTGCTTGCCTGCCTCGGCGATCTTTTCCAGAACGCCCATGGCGTAGTCGGCCTGAATGTTGACCTCGTAGGACAGCTCGCCGGTAAACGAGATACGGAATACCCGGGCCGGCACACCGGCGACCAGTCCTTCCTTCCAGGTCATGAACGGGAAGGCTTCACGGCCCAGATCAATATCGGTGACTTCGCTGAGCAGCTTGCGGCTGTTGGGGCCGGACAGTGTCAGGGTCGCCCAGTGATCGGTCACTGAGGTGAAATACACTTTCAGGTCCGGCCATTCGGTCTGTTGATAGATTTCCAGCCATTGCAGGACACGCGCTGCGCCGCCCGTGGTGGTGGTCATCAGGAAGTGGTTGTCAGCGAGACAGGCAGTGACCCCGTCATCGAAGACCATGCCGTCTTCCTTGCACATCAGGCCATAGCGGGCCTTGCCGACGTCCAGTTTGGTCCAGGCGTTGGTGTAGATGCGGTTGAGGAACTCGCGTGCATCCGGGCCTTGAATATCGATCTTGCCCAGCGTCGAAGCGTCCAGCAGGCCAACGCTGTCGCGCACCGCCTTGCATTCGCGAGCGACGGCTGCGGGCAGGTCTTCGCCGTTTTTCGGGAAGTACCACGGCCGTTTCCATTGGCCGACGTCCTCGAACTCGGCGCCGTTTTTGACATGCCAGGCGTGCAGCGCGGTGAACCGCACGGGTTCGAAGATGTGTTTGCAATGACGCCCGGCTATCGCGCCGAAGGTCACCGGCGTGTAGTTGGGGCGGAACATGGTGGTGCCCATTTCCGGGATCGTCACGTTCAGTGAACGGGCGGCGATGGCCAGACCGTTGACGTTGCCCAGCTTGCCCTGATCGGTGCCGAAACCCAACGCGGTGTAGCGCTTGACGTGCTCGACCGACTCGAAACCCTCGCGGGTTGCCAGTTCGATGGCGGCGGCGGTGACGTCGTTCTGGAAGTCCACGAACTGCTTGGGCGCCCGTGCGGTGCCTTTTTCGTGCGGCACCTGAAACAGCGCCAGCGTCGGTTCTTCAGCACGGCTGAGGGCTTTAGGCATCACGCCTTCGACCACCTTGAAGCCCGCTTCACTGGCAGCGCGCACGCCGCCTTCGAAGCCATCGGCCAGGCTGTCAGCCAGGCTGTAGACGCCGTTGACTCCGCCTACGCAGATACGTTTCTGTGGTGCTTCGCCCGGTACGAAGCCGAGTATGTCCTCGCGCCAGACCGGCTTGCCGCCCAGGTGCGAGGCCAGGTGCACGATCGGGCTGTAGCCGCCGGAGCTGGCAACCATGTCGCATTCAAGCCATTCGCCTGGGCTGGTCACGCTGTGCGTCTTGAGGTCGATGGCGGCAACGCGGGCAGCCGTCACGCGCTTGCTGCCGCGGGCCTCGATGACCGCGCTGCCGGTCAGGATGCGAATGCCTTTGGCCCGCGCTTCTTCAACCAGCGGCCCGCGCGGGTTATGCCGTGCATCCGCAATCGCGACCACGTGCAGGCTGGCGTCGAGCCAGTCCAGAGCGACGCGATAAGCGTGATCGTTGTTGGTGGAAAGCACCAGTTTCTTGCCCGGCGCCACGCCATAACGACGGACGTAAGTCGATACGGCACCGGCCAGCATGTTGCCGGGCACATCGTTGTTGCCGTAGACCAGCGGACGCTCGTGAGTACCCGCGGCCAGCACCACACGTTTGGCACGTACCCGGTGCATGCGCTGGCGGACCATGCCGATCGGCGCGCGATCACCCAGGTGGTCGGTGAGGCGCTCGTGGATGGTCAGGAAATTGTGATCGTGATAGCCATTGACCGTGGCACGTGGCAGCAGGGTGACGTTGCGCAGGCTTTTCAGCTCGGCGACGACCGTCGACACCCATTCAGTGGCGGGTTTGCCGTCGAGGCTTTCACGGCTGTCGAGCAGGCTGCCGCCGAACTCTTCCTGTTCATCGGCAATGATCACTCGGGCACCGCTGCGACCTGCTGCCAGGGCAGCGGCCAGACCGGCCGGGCCCGCACCGACGATCAACACGTCGCAGTGCTGGTTCATTGCATCGTAGCTGTCCGGGTCGTTCTCGGTCGGCGAGCGACCGAGGCCTGCAGCCTTGCGGATGTACTTCTCGTAAGTCATCCAGAACGATTGCGGATACATGAAGGTTTTGTAGTAGAAACCCGGCGGCATCAGCTTGCCGCCGACCTTGCCCAGAATGCCCATGACATCGGTATTCACGCTCGGCCAGCCGTTGGTGCTGGTCGCCACCAGTCCGGCATAGAGCGCCTGTTGCGTGGCACGCACGTTGGGGATCTGCGTCGCTTCGGTCGCGCCGATCTGCAGCACGGCATTGGGCTCTTCCGAACCCGCTGCGAAGATGCCGCGCGGGCGGGAGTATTTGAAGCTGCGGCCGATGATATCGACGCCGTTGGCGAGCAGGGCAGAGGCCAGCGAGTCACCTTCAAAGCCCTGGTAGGTCTGGCCATTGAAGGTAAAGTTGAGCACCTTGCTGCGATTGATACGGCCGCCGTTGGGCAGGCGATGGGTCTGGCTCATACCTTGTCTCCCTGATCCGTGAACTGCGGCCTGGTACCGATCGGATAGGTCTCGAGAATCTCGTAGGTCACGGTATTGCGCGTCATGTTGAAATACTGGCGGCAACCGGCGGCGTGTATCCACAGTTCGTGATGCAGGCCGCGCGGGTTATCGCGAAAGAACATGTAGTCGCCCCATTGCTCATCGGTGCAGGCACCGGGGTCCAGCGGGCGCGGGATGTGCGCCTGACCGGACGGGTGGAATTCCTCTTCGGAGCGCAGTTCGCCACAGTGAGGACAGAAGATATGCAGCATGGTCGGGTTCTCCTGTTAGTGGGCTACGGCTGCAGCGCCGTGTTCGTCGATGAGTGCACCGTTGTGGAAACGGTCGATGGAGAACGGCTTGGCCAGCGGATGCATCTCGCCCTTGGCCAGACTGGCGGCAAATACGTTGCCCGAGCCCGGCGTGGCCTTGAAGCCGCCTGTGCCCCAGCCGCAGTTGAAGAACATGTTCGGCACCGGGGTCTTGGAAATGATCGGGCAGGCGTCCGGCGTGGTGTCGACGATACCGCCCCATTGACGATTCATGCGCACGCGGGACAGCACCGGGAACATCTCGACGATGGCCTGGACGGTGTGTTCGATCACCGGGTACGAGCCGCGCTGGCCATAACCGACCCAACTGTCGATACCGGCACCGATCACCAAGTCGCCCTTGTCGGACTGGCTGATGTAGCCGTGTACCGCGTTGGACATGATGACGCTGTCGATAATCGGCTTGATCGGCTCGGAAACCAGTGCCTGCAACGGGTGTGATTCGATAGGCAGACGGAAGCCTGCCAGCTTGGCCATGTGCCCGGAATTACCGGCGGTTACCACACCAACACGTTTTGCACCGATGAAACCCTTGTTGGTTTCCACACCGATGCACACGCCGTTTTCCTTGCGAAAGCCGATGACTTCGGTCTGCTGAATCAGGTCGACGCCCAGCGCGTCGGCCGCGCGGGCGAAGCCCCAGGCCACCGCATCGTGGCGGGCGACGCCGCCACGGCGTTGGACCGTTGCGCCGATGATCGGGTAACGGGTGTTTTTCGAGCAGTCCAGGTACGGGATTTCCTCGGCGACCTGCTGACCGTTGAGCAATTCACCGTCCACGCCGTTAAGCCGGTTGGCGCTGACGCGGCGCTCGGAGTCGCGCATGTCCTGCAGGGTGTGGCACAGGTTGTAAACGCCGCGCTGGGAGAACATGACGTTGTAGTTGAGGTCTTGGGACAGGCCTTCCCACAGTTTCATCGCGTGTTCATAGAGGTGGGCCGACTCGTCCCACAGGTAGTTGGAGCGCACGATGGTGGTGTTGCGCGCAGTGTTGCCGCCGCCCAGCCAGCCTTTCTCGACCACGGCCACATTGGTGATGCCGTGCTCCTTGGCCAGATAATAGGCCGTGGCCAGACCGTGCCCGCCGCCGCCGACGATGACCACGTCATAGACCTTTTTCGGGGTCGGCGTGCGCCACATGCGCTGCCAGTTTTCATGGTGGCTGAGGGAATGCTTGAGAAGGCCGAAGCCTGAGTAATGCTGCATGTGAGGCTACTCCTGACTCAGCGATAAACCGGAAAATCGGCGCACAGGGCGGCGACCTGGCTGGCGACGTCGGCCTCGACATCGGCATCACCGAGGTTGTCGAGGATGTCGCAGATCCAGCCTGCCAGCTCGACGCACTGGGTCACCTTGAAGCCGCGGGTGGTAACAGCCGGTGTACCGATGCGCAGGCCGGACGTCACGAACGGCGACTGCGGGTCGTTGGGCACCGAGTTCTTGTTGACGGTAATGTGCGCACGCCCGAGCGCTGCGTCGGCGTCCTTGCCGGTCAGACCCTGACGGATCAGGCTGACCAGAAACAGATGGTTGTCGGTGCCGCCGGAGACCACGTCGAAGCCCCGATCGATGAACACCTGCGCCATCGCTTGCGCGTTGTCGATGACCTGCTGTTGATAGACCTTGAAGGCGGGCTCCATGGCTTCTTTGAAACACACGGCCTTGGCGGCGATGACGTGCATCAACGGGCCGCCCTGACCACCGGGGAAGACGGCGGAATTGAATTTCTTCTCCAGCTCTTCGTTGGCCTTGGCCAGGATCAGGCCGCCGCGTGGACCGCGCAGGGTCTTGTGGGTCGTGGTGGTGACTACGTCTGCGTAGGGCAGCGGATTCGGGTAAAGACCGGCGGCAACCAGACCGGCGACGTGCGCCATGTCGACGAACAGGTAAGCGCCTACCTTGTCGGCGATTTCACGGAAGCGCGGGAAGTCGAGGGTCTTGGAATAGGCCGAAAACCCGGCAATGATCATTTTCGGCTGGCATTCGACGGCAATGCGCTCGACTTCGTCGTAATCGATCAGCCCGGTCGCGGTGTCGATGCCGTACTGCACGGCGTTATAGAGCTTGCCCGAGAAGCTGACCTTGGCACCGTGGGTCAGGTGGCCGCCATGCGCCAGGCTCATGCCCAACACGGTATCGCCGGCCTGGAGCAGCGCCAGATAGACCGCTGCGTTGGCCTGACTGCCGGAGTGTGGCTGAACGTTGGCGTAGTCGGCACCAAACAGCTGTCTGGCGCGGTCGATGGCCAGCTGCTCGACCTTGTCGACGTGCTCGCAACCGCCGTAGTAACGCTTGCCGGGATAGCCCTCTGCGTACTTGTTGGTCAGACCGCTGCCCTGCGCCTGCATCACGCGTTTGCTGGTGTAGTTCTCCGAGGCGATCAGCTCGATATGGTCTTCCTGACGCTGCTCCTCGGCGTTCATCGCCGACAGCAGTGCATCGTCATAACCCTGGATCTGGTCTTGCTTGCTGAACATCGCGGATCTCCCAGCGGCGGCGCGGCGCCTGACTTGTCGTTCGGGCGGAACAGAGCCCTCTGAGAGCGATGGTAGGGCCGCACCGAAGACGCCAAATGCCTATGGACGCCACACAAAGGTGCGTTTACGACATGGGGGCTGAGGGAGCAGAAATAGCGGCAGGGGAGTTACCCGGGGGACAAGGCTGTGGACGAAAAAAAGCCCGCTCCCGGCTGGATGAGTCCAGCGCGGTGGAGCGGGCTTGTCGGTTACAGGCCTTGTCAGCCGTGGTTTTTGCCCAGCAACGCGTGATACAGCTCGGTATCACCCAGAATGCCGACCACTTTATTGCCTTCCTGCAGGACCAGTTTGTTACCGGTCTGGTAGCGGATCTGCAGCGCGTCGCGCATGCCGATGTTGGAATGCACAAGCGTAGGGCGTCGATCCAGAGTGGCGACGTCCTGACCGGGGGCCCAGTTCTGCAGATCGAGGGCCGTAGCACCTTGCCGCGCGCCTTTGATCACGTTGCCGTCGGCCAGATCGAGCCATGAGTCGCCGCTCGGGTCCAGGCACACCGAACCGTTGACGTGGGTGCACTCGTCGACGGTGCGCATCAGACTGCGCCCGCACAGCACGTTGAGCGGGTTGGTGTGTGCAACGAAGGTACGCACGTATTCATCTGCCGGATTGAGCACGATCTGCTCCGGCACGCTGTATTGCACGATACGGCCGTCTTTCATGATAGCGATCCGGCTGCCGAGCTTCAGTGCTTCATCCAGATCGTGGCTGACGAACACAATGGTCTTGCTCAACTTGGTTTGCAGGGCGAGCAGTTCGTCCTGCAACCCCTGGCGGATCAGGGGGTCGAGCGCCGAGAACGGTTCGTCCATCAGCAGGATGTCGGCGTCCATCGCCAGTGCCCGCGCCAGGCCCACTCGTTGCTGCATGCCGCCAGACAGTTCGTCGGGCTTCTTGTTGCGCCATTGGGTCAGGCCCACCAGTTCGAGCTTTTCATCCACCAGTTTGCGCCGTTCCTTTTCGGGGCGACCCTGCATCTCCAGGCCGAAGCTGATGTTCTCGCGCACCGTCAGCCAAGGCATCAGGGCGAACTTCTGGAAGACCATGGCAATGCGCTTGGTGCGCATCATTTTCAGTTCGGCTGCGCTGCAGTTGGCGATGTTGATCTGCGAGCCTTCATGCTCGACGAACAGTGAGCCACGGCTGACGGTGTTGAGGCCGTTGATACAGCGCAACAGGCTGGATTTGCCGGAGCCCGACAGGCCCATCAGGACGCAGATTTCGCCTTTTTCGATGTCCAGACTGGCGTTTTCGACGCCGACGATCTGTCCGGTTTTCTTGAGGATCTGGTCACGCGTGAGGCCTTCGTCGAGCAGCTTGAGGGCTTCACGCGGGTCCTTGGAGAAGATGACGTCTACCTTGTCGAATTTGATGATACTCATGCGTCGGACCCTACCTTGGCTTCGGGTTGTTTGCAGATGCGGTCGAGCATGATGGCCAGCAATACGATTGCCAGACCGGCTTCGAAACCGAGCGCGATGTCGGCCGTGTTCAGCGCGTTGACCACTGGTTTGCCCAGGCCGTCGGCACCGACCAGGGCCGCGATGACCACCATCGACAGCGACAGCATGATGCACTGGGTAATCCCGGCTGCAATGCTGGGCATCGCGTAGGGCAGTTCAATGCGCGTCAGCAACTGGCGACGTGACGAGCCGAAGGCCTTGCCGGCATCCAGCAACTCCTGAGGCACATCGCGAATACCCAGGTAGGTCAGGCGAATCGGCGCGGCAATGGCGAAAACCACCGTCGAGATCAGGCCGGGTACCACGCCCAGACCAAACAGCGTGAGCGTCGGAATCAGGTAGACGAAAGTAGGCACGGTCTGCATCAGGTCGAGTATCGGCCGGATGATGGTGTAGAACAGCGGCTTGTGCGCGGCAATGATGCCCAGCGGCACGCCGATGACGACACACACCAGCGTGGCGAAGAGCACCTGCGCCAGGGTTTCCATGGTTTCCTGCCAGTAATGCAGGTTGAGGATCAGCAGAAACGAAAGGATGACGAAAACCGTCAGGCCCCACTTGCGCTGGATGAAGTGCGCGAGGGCTGCGATAAGGCCGATCAGTACGAATGGATTGAACCAGGTCAGCGCGAAAGTGAACCCGTGGATCATCATTTCCAGTGTCGAGGCTATTGCGTCGAAGTAATCGGCGCCGTTGGCCGTCAACCAATCGACAAATGCGGCGATGTACTCGCCCAGAGGGATTTTATGGTCAGTCAGCATGATTTCGGGTGTCCGCTTGCGGAAGGTGAAGAGGGCAGCAGGCGGGTCAGCGCCGCCTGCTGTCGGCTTACTGGGTCAACTTGGCTTTGGCGGCCTCCAGGCCTGGCTTGCCATCGACGGTGGTCACGCCTGCGAGCCAGGTGTCGAGTACTT
The DNA here is from genome assembly GCF_017833055.1 of Pseudomonas sp. PvP100. Lineage (NCBI taxonomy): Bacteria > Pseudomonadati > Pseudomonadota > Gammaproteobacteria > Pseudomonadales > Pseudomonadaceae > Pseudomonas > Pseudomonas sp. PvP100. Next base: position 4,066,635 of record NZ_JAFIBO010000001.1, on the reverse strand, counting down.
GAGGGTTTTTCTTGATCCACGCCTTGGCGGCTGCATCAGGCTTCATTTTGTCGTCCAGCACGTTACCCATCAGGGTGCTTTCCATGTTCAGCGTGAAGGACAGATTCTTGAGCAGCTGACCTACGTTGCTGCACTCCTGACTGTAGCCTTTGCGGGTGTTGGTGTAGATCGTCGCCTGGCCATAGTTGGGGCCGAAGAAGTCATCGCCGCCAGTCAGATATTTCATCTTGAAACGGGTGTTCATCGGGTGCGGTTCCCAACCGAGGAACACCACATCGTTTTTGCGTTTCACGGCGCGGTCGACCTGCGACAGCATTGCGGCTTCACTGGATTCCACGACCTTGAAACCTGCGTCTTTGAGGCCGAAGGCGTTCTTGTCGATCATGCTCTGGATCAGGCGATTGCCGTCATTGCCAGGCTCGATGCCGTAGATCTTGCCGCCCAGTTCCTTCTTGAATTTGGTGATGTCGGCGAAGTCATGCAGACCTTTGTCGTAAAGCGCTTCCGGCACCGCGAGGGTGTACTTGGCGTTCTCCAGATTGGCACGCACGGTTTCGACGGTCCCTGCTTCGCGATAGGGCTTGATGTCGTTTTCCATGGTCGGCATCCAGTTGCCGAGGAACACGTCCATGTTCTTGCCGTCGGCCAGCGACTTGTAGGTCACCGGTACGGAAATCATGGTGGTTTTGGTCTTGTAACCCAGTGACTCGAGTACGGCGCTGGTTACCGCAGTGGTGACGGTAATGTCAGTCCAGCCGACATCGGAGAAGTTGACCGTATGACAGGCCTCTGGCTCGGCTGCCTGGGCTAGCACCGGCATACAGAGCGTAGCGGCCAACAGCAACGATTTGGAACCTTTCATGGGGTGGACTCCTGTGAGTTTCTTTTAGTCATCAGCAGGTGAACGCTGACGCGGCTTATGGGTTGGCGAGGCTTTTCGCGAAGCTCCATCACTGCGCCGGGCGATCGAGTCGGAACCGATCATGTAACAGGGAAAATCAAACGCCTACAGGGGGCGTCGTATCCAGTGCAGGAGGCGTCGTATCCAGTGCGCGCAAGGTCGCTTACAGATTCGTTGCATCGTACGCACGCCCGGTTGCAGTGTCGGAACTGCGAAAAAACGGCCAGTACGTTACACAGTCGCTGCGCAGGTCGGCAGCGGTCGGTTGGCAGGTCGGTGCCTGCGCGAACGCGGTGTTTTGGAGGGGAGTAACGCCGACAAGTTCATTATCGGGTCGGATCCGGCAGTGGTCACGCCATGTCGGGTGTCATTTTTGGTGGCTGCGCGCTTTTCGATCACGCGCCCTGCAGGCCGCCACTTTTTAGCGCGAGCGTCTACCCTGCGCAGCGTTTCCTCGAGGTGTGCCTTGAGTAGCACTCGGCGTGACAAGACCCTTTGGTCGTTTCCGTCAAGTGCTACCGAACTGCTCATCGAGCTGCGCGATCCGCGGCCTCGCTGTCGCAAACAGGTAAGTGGGTCGCAGCCGGTTAGACGCTTCGCGACGTCGCTTTCGGGTGTTCTTGAATGAGCGATCAAATTCCGGCATGGGATTTGCGATGTCATCACAGCGCCTTCAGTGACGAGGGCTACAACAAGAGCCTGTACTGGGGCCAACCGTATGCCATATGAGAGGAGATAGTGTGATGACATCGTTCAATCAAGGGACTCAACCCCAGAATCGCGCGCCACAGTCCATCGGCTTTCTGCTGCTGGATAACTTCACCCTGATCTCCCTCGCATCGGCGGTAGAACCCCTTCGCATGGCCAACCAGCTGTCGGGTCGCGAGTTGTATCGCTGGACCACGCTGAGTGTCGACGGCGGCCAGGTCTGGGCCAGCGATGGTCTGCAGATCACGCCGGATGCGGCGATGCACAAGGCTCCTTTGCTCGATACCGTCATCGTCTGCGGCGGTGTCGGTATTCAACGCTCCGTCACGCGTGAACATGTCAGCTGGCTACAGGGCCAGGCGCGTCAGTCGCGTCGTCTGGGCGCCGTGTGCACCGGCAGTTGGGCGCTGGCGTGTGCGGGTTTGCTGGATGGTTTCGAGTGCAGCGTGCATTGGGAATGTCTGGCCTCGATGCAGGAAGCCTTTCCGCGCGTGTCGATGAGCACCCGGCTGTTCACGCTGGACCGCAATCGTTTCACCAGCTCGGGCGGCACCGCACCGCTGGACATGATGCTGCACCTGATCAGTCGTGATCATGGACGCGAGTTGTCGGCAGCCATTTCCGAGATGTTCGTCTACGAGCGCATTCGCAACGAACAGGACCATCAACGCGTGCCGCTCAAGCACATGCTGGGCACCAATCAGCCGAAGCTGCAGGAAATCGTGGCGCTGATGGAAGCCAATCTTGAAGAGCCGATCGATCTTGACGAACTGGCTGTGTATGTCGCCGTTTCGCGCAGGCAGCTGGAGCGGTTGTTCCAGAAATACCTGCACTGTTCGCCTTCGCGCTACTACCTGAAACTGCGCCTGATTCGCGCCCGACAGCTGCTCAAGCAGACACCGATGTCGATCATCGAAGTGGCATCGGTGTGCGGCTTCGTGTCGACACCGCACTTCTCCAAATGCTACCGCGAATACTTCGGCATCCCGCCACGTGACGAGCGCGTAGGGTCCAACACCGCACAGCAGGTCGCGATGATGCCAATCCCGCAGGCCCTGGTGCTCGCCCCGTTGTCCGGGCCGATGTCGGCACTGAGTCAGGCGCGTAATGAGTCGACGTTTGCGAGTGTGAGGCTTTAAAAAAGTCCGGTTTGCAAATGCCCACGACGAGAAAGCATCTCTCACAGGCTGTAAAACATTCGCTCTGCTCATCGCCCTACAGACGCTAAGGTTCAACGTTGAACCGGTTCTGGAGAGCGATGGAATGCCTGATTGCGCAACGACACGACACCTGCGCAAAGGCAGATGCTCGGCAGTCGGTCAGATTTACGTGGTCACTTCAGTGACGAAGGGCCGTGTACCTGTGTTCGCCGAAATGCAGCTGGGACGGCTGCTCGTACGAGAAATGAAGCGTTGCGAAGAGCAGGGGCTGGTCAAGTCTATGGCATGGGTAGTCATGCCTGACCATCTCCACTGGCTTTTTGAACTCAAGGCCGGTGATTTGCCCAGCCTGATGAAACAATTAAAGGCTCGAAGCTCGATTGCAGTTGGAAAACGGTGTGTCCGTCGTCACGCTTTGTGGCAATCCGGGTACCACGACAGAGCAATCCGCGACGAAAAGGATATTGCGCCGATAGCCCGTTATATAGTGGCCAACCCTTTACGTGCGGGCTTGGTTAAAAAGCTTGGGGATTACCCGCTGTGGGATGCTATCTGGGTTTGAGGCACGGGCAGCTTTCGCGAACAAGTTCGCTCCTACGGCCTGCGGCCAGAAGCTGAGGGATCACGGTTTGCTTCTGCCCTTAGGGCGTGAGCATTTTTCGTGAACAAGTTCGCTCCTGCGGCCTGCGGCCAGAAGCTGGGGGGCACGGTTTGCTTCTGCCGCAGGGCGTGAGAGTGTTTTTCGCGAACAAGTTCGCTCCTACGGCCTGCGGCCAGAAGCTGGGGGTTCACGGTCTGCTTCTGCCGTAGGGCGTGAGTGTTTTTCGCGAACAAGTTCGCTCCTACGGCCTGCGGCCAGAAGCTGAGGGATCACGGTTTGCTTCTGCCCGAAGGGCGTAGGAGCGAACTTGTTCGCGAAGACTGGCTTTCACACAACATAGCTTCCGGAAATAAAACGCCCGTTTTCAAGCATCAAAGCGCGAAGCGCGCCACCATGCCGTTAAGGTCGATTGCCAGGCGTGACAGCTCGGTGCTGGCTGCGCTGGTCTGGTTGGCGCCGTTGGTGGATTGTGCCGACAGGTCGCGGATGTTGACCAGGTTGCGGTCCACTTCGCGGGCGACCTGTGCCTGTTCTTCGGCGGCGCTGGCGATGACCATGTTACGTTCGTTGATCTCTTCGACCGCGCTGTTGATGGTGTTCAGTGCCTGGCCCGCGCCCTTGGCGATGTTCAGGGTCGATTCGGCGCGTTCAGTGCTGTTGCGCATCGAGCTGACGGCCTGTTCCGTGCCGGTCTGAATGCTGCTGATCATGCGTTCGATTTCGCTGGTCGATTGCTGGGTGCGGTGTGCCAGGGCACGCACTTCGTCGGCGACGACGGCAAAACCACGTCCAGCTTCACCGGCACGTGCGGCTTCGATGGCGGCGTTCAATGCCAGCAGGTTGGTCTGGTCGGCCAGGCCGCGAATCACGTCGAGCACCTTGCCGATATCACGCGACTCATTGGCCAGGCTGATGATCAGCTCGGCAGTGCCCTGCACGTCGCCACTCATGCGCTCGATGGCGCTGACGGTTTCCTGAACCAGGTCGCGGCCGTCGCCTGCAGAGGTCGCCGCGCTGCGCGAGGCCTGCGAGGTGCTGGTGGCGTTGCGCGCCACTTCTTCCACGGCGCTGGTCATCTGGTTGACCGCAGTGGCAGCCTGTTCTATTTCATCGTTCTGCTGCACCAGCCCGCGTGCGCTTTCGTCAGTGACGGCGTTCAGCTCCTCGGCTGCCGAGGCCAGTTGCGTGGCCGAGCCGGAAATACCCTGCAAGGTATCGCGCAGCTTGTCCTGCATGGTTTTCATGGCCAGCAGCAGACGACCGGCTTCATCGCTGCCGTCGATACTGATCGGCTTGGTCAGGTTGCCTTGCGCAATGGTCTCCGCTGCTAGCAGTGCGGTGGCGATCGGTGTGGTAATGCTCTTGATCAGCATCCAGGCAAACACGATCGTCAGTAGTGTGGCAGCGATCAGCAGTCCGATCACCATGTTGAATGCCGAGTCATACTCGATGGAGGCCTGTTCTTTGACCGCATTCAACTGCGCCGTATTGATATCCACCAGCTTGCGCAGCACAACGTTCATCTGGTCGGAGTTGTTGACCATTTCGTTGTTGAGCAAGCCCTGCAGTTCGTCGATGTTGTTGGCACGGGTCAGCGTTTTCAGGCGGTCTTCAAGCTGGCGATACTGGCTCAGCAACTGCACGTACTGGCTATAGAGATTACGCTCGTCGGGGGTGCTGATCAGCTTCTCGTAAATGGCCTGAGCGTCAGTGATCTGCTTGTTGCGCATCGCCATGAGTTCGATGGTTTTCTGCTGGGTTTCCGGATCGCGGTTGACCAGCAATCGGTAGGACAGCACCCGCAGACGAATACTGACTTCAGCAAAGCGATCAAGGCTCTTGATGCTGGGCACATTGCTGTCGGCCAGCACCTCGGTGGCGCTGCGGATCTTGCTCATCTGTGACAGTGCAAAGACGCCCAGAATCAGCATGAGGGTGCCGATCATGGCAAAACCAAGAAACGCTCGGGGCGCGATGTTCATATTTCGCAGGGACATAGAAAGCTTCCAGGGTCATTGACGCGTTCCATGCGATTTAGAGACGGGGATAAAGCCGTAAGTGGGGTGCCTATCGGACGTGCGACTAAAGTCTTGAGCCGATAGGCACGTATTGGGCGTGACTTAATCGTGACGATTTCTTCATTTCTCTCCCGGGTCGGGCGCAAGCCCTTGAAAAGACGGGGCGTAGGCTTTTTCCGAGATGGCAGTCTGCCCATTGCCTGCGCGCATTTGTCGCAGTTTCAGACGGTCTGACGAACAGCAGGAACCGGATACCGAATAAGGAGTCACAAGCCCCCTACGCGTCTACGTTATCGATGTGTCGATGTGATGACAGAGCGGTGAGCGCTGGTATGCGCAGCGACTTTTCTTTATCGTACGCGCCCGTTGAAATTTGCTCGAGAAATCAAAATGTTGGAAGCCTCCCTTAGCCAATTGGAACAACTTGTCGGCGATCTGGTGCAGCAGAACCAGGCCCTTCAGGAAACAAATGCACAGCTCGGTGCCGAGCTGGCAAAAGCCAAGGACGAGAACGAGAACTTGCAACTGAGTCTGATGGAGCAGGAAGAGAAGCATGGCAGCACTGCCGCGCGCATCCAGGCACTGGTTGATCGCGCGACCAGCGCAAGTGCTGTCGGCGCATGAACGTCGATGGCAGCGGTGTAACCGTTCTCACCATTCTGGGCAATGAGTACTCGGTCAAGGCGCCGGCTGGCGAAGACCTGACGCTCATGAAGGCCGCTGCGATGCTCAATGCGTCGCTGGCCGACACTAAGCGCAAATACCCGACGTTGATCGGTGACCGTCTGCTGGTACTCGCGGCGTTGAATCTGTGTTCGCAGCAGATCGAGCTTGAGCAACTGCACAAGGTCGAGCTCAAGCGCTACCGGGAGCAGGTCGAAGCGACGGTGGATGTGATCGCCAAGACCATCGCCCCGAACTGAACGTGATGCGCTGACGCAGTCGCAGTCAGAACGAATGCGACTGTCTGCGCCTGCGCCACTGCCCGAGTGCTTCCTCCAGCCGCAAGGGGCTGTCGATCTGCTGACGACGGGCGTGGCTGAACAGAATCAGCGCCAGTTCTGCGGTGACCAGCGCATCGGCGCTGGCATGGTGACGCTCTTCGGCATGCAGACCAAAGAAACGAGTCCAGTCATCCAGCCCGGCATGACGCAGGTTGGCGTGTTCGCATAGCATCGGGGCTATTTCGGCGACGTCGAAAAACGCATGCTGCAAGCGATAGCCCAGGCTTTCCTTCAAGGCGCGTGACAGCATGTGCTGATCGAATGGCGCATGAAAGCCGAGAATCGGGCTGTCACCGACGAACTCCATGAAGTCCAGCAAGGCTTCGACCGGCTCACTGCCAGCGGCAATCGCGCTAGGCGCCAGCCCATGAATCAGAACGGCCGGACTGATCTTGTGGTCGACGCGCAATAGCGTGCGCTCGAACTGCTGGCCCAGATCGATGGCGCCGTCTTCAATCACCACCGCACCAATGGACAGCACCTGATCACGGTTCATATTCAGGCCGCTAGTTTCCAGGTCGAGCACGACCCAGCGCTGTTCACGCAGTGACCGGTCGCTGAGGTTCGCGCACACCGGCAGCCGCTCCAGGCGATCCAGTTGATGCGCGTGCAAGGGTGTCTTTTTCGGCCGTGGTTTGAGCCATTCGAACAGGTTCATAGTTGATAACGCAGGGTCAGGCTGGTTTGCAATCGCTGCGCCTGGCGAAACGATTCGCGCAGAATGCGCCGGTCCAGATGGTTGAGTGTGTCGGGGTCGATGCGGTTGGAATACGCCAGGTTCTGGCGGCTCTGCAGTTGGTGCTGCTGCATGCGAGTCTGCTGAATGAAGTGATAAGCCTCTTCATACGCGGCACCGTCAAGCGGGTCGATGACTTCGCGCTCGACCAGCTGGCGCAAGCGTTCCTGCGTGTTGCTCACGCCGATACCGTTGGCCAGCGCCAGCAGGCGCGCCCCGTCGACGAAGGGCGTCAGGCCTTCGACCTTGAGGTCCAGGGTGTCCTTTTCACTGCCTTTGCGGGCCAGTACGAAATCCTTGAAACGACCCACTGGCGGACGCTGGCGCAATGCGTTGTCAGCCATCATGCGCTGGAACAGCCGGTTATCTGCGACCTGATCGAGAATGCTGCGGCGCAGTTGCTCGCCGCTGCTTTCATCACCCCAGACCACGCGCAGATCGAAATAGATACTCGAGGCCAGCAGGTTCTCCGGCGTCGCCTCGCGAATAAACGTCGAGAAGCGCTGCGACCATTCGAGTCGGGACAGGCACAGTTCGGGGTTGCCGGCCATGATGTTGCCCTTGCACAGGGTAAAACCGCACTGCGCGAGGTTCTGATTGATGCGTTCGGCAATCGGCAGCAGTACGTTGCGAATCTGCTCTGCCTCGGCTGCATCACGCGCTTCGAACAGAATGCCGTTGTCCTGATCGGTATGCAGCGTCTGCTCGCGACGGCCTTCGCTGCCAAAGCACAGCCAGCTGAAGGCAATGCCAGGGTCGCCTTTCTCTGCAAGCGTCAGCTCGATCACCCTGCATACGGTGTGGTCGTTGAGTAGGGTGATGATCTGGGTTATCTGGGTTGAAGACGCGCCGTGGGCGAGCATGCGATCGACCAACTGGACGATATCGCCCCGCAAGCCGGCGAGCACTTCAATACGTGGCGCGTTGCGGATGGTCCGCGCCAGGTGCACCAGGTCGACCCGTTGCAGGGAAAACAGATCCCGCTCCGACACCACGCCGCACAATCGCCCGTCGCGGACCAGGCACACGTGGGCGATGTGCCGACCGGTCATGGCGATGGCGGCGTCGAAGGCACTGGCGTCCGGGCTCAGGTGGAAAGGCGACAGGCTCATGGTGTGCCTGACCGGCGCGCTGAAGTCGGCATTCACATCGGCAACCGCCTCACGCAGGTCGCGCAGGGTAAAGATCCCCAGCGGCGACTGCCGCTCGTCGACAATCACGATGCTGCCTACTTGCTGCTCGTGCATCAGCCGCACGGCGTCGCGCATGGGCGTTTCCGGGCTGCACATCACCGGATGGCGCATGGCAAGTTCACCCAGCCGGGTGTTCAAAGAGTACTGCGTGCCGAGGGTTTCGACAGCGCGCTGCTGGACCTGTTGATTGACTTGGTCCAGCAAGCTGCTGACACCGCGCAGGGCAAAGTCGCGAAAGGTTGTGGAAAGCGCGAACAGTTTGATGAACGCCTGCTTGTTCAGCTGTAGGCAGAAGGTGTCCTCGGCAGCCAGATGCTCGGTGCGCGTGGCGCGCTCGCCGAGCAGGGCTGCGAGCGGAAAACACTCGCCTGTGGTTATTTCAAATGTCGTTTCCGTACCGCCTTTGGCAGAATGCGGACGCTCGCCGACGATGCGACCCTGCTTGACGATGTAAAAGTGCTCCACCGGCCCGTCGCCAGGCTTGATGATGCTTTCACCTGCAGCGTAGAAGCGCAGCTGACACTGCTCGACCAGATACGCCAGATGAGCGTTTTCCATCTGATTGAACGGCGGGAATTTTTGCAGAAACTGCATGGTGCCGTGTATGTTCTGCAGCACGGCTGTCTTGCCTGCCTGGGTGAAAGCATCTGCCTTGCTCATGGCCTGTTCCGCGTTCTTGTTATTGGTGCTCATGGTCGGCCGCTTGCAGCCAGGTGCCCATTGGACGTAAGTCTTACCTTGAACCCCGTGACACCGCCGTGCTGCTTGCGACATAACTGATTTGACGAGCGCAATGGATTGCGAGCGAAGACTGGCCAGGATGCCGACGAAATGCATCGCAGATTGACCCGTATCTGCTGTCGGATTAGTTCAGGGAATGATGAGACTGCAATGATTGACCACGATATTCTGAGCGACGATGAGCGCGATGCCCTCCATGAGGTCATGCTCACGCCCGACCGCAGCGCCCCGCAACGGGTCCTGATCGTCGATGACGACAGCGACGCGCGCGAACTGCTGGCCGAAATTCTGAGCCTCAATGACATCAGCTGCATGACCGCGCCCGGTGGCGATACTGCGCTCCAGATGATCCACTCGCGTCAGTCCATCGGACTGCTGATCACCGACCTGCGGATGGCTCCTTTTGACGGGCTGGATCTGATTCGCAAGGTTCGAGAGTCGGACCGCGCCGAACTGCCGATCATCATTGTTTCCGGCGACGCCAACGTGCGCGATGCCATCGATGCCATGCACCTGAACGTGGTGGACTTCCTTCTCAAACCGCTCAATACCAGGCAGTTGGTGAAGCTGGTCAAGCGGGAATTGGGGATAAGTTGAGGCGGTGAGCCGTTGCAGGTTCTGGTCCGGCTAGGACCAGAACCTGCAAGGAAGGTGTGCGACGCGTTACAGGCCGTTGATGGCCTTGAACTCCCGACGGCGACGATGCAGTACCGGCTCGGTATAGCCATTAGGCTGTCGCGTGCCTTCGATCACCAGTTCGACCGCCGCCTGGAAGGCGATGTTGTTGTCGAAGTCGGGTGCCAGCGGGTGATACAGCGGGTCGTTGGCGTTCTGGCGATCCACCACCGGGGCCATGCGCTTGAGGCTTTCCAGAACCTGAGTTTCGCTGACGACACCATGACGCAGCCAGTTGGCCATGTGCTGGCTGGAGATGCGCAGCGTGGCGCGGTCTTCCATCAGGCCGATGTCGTTGATGTCCGGTACTTTCGAACACCCCACGCCTTGATCGATCCAGCGCACGACATAGCCAAGAATGCCTTGTGCGTTGTTGTCCAGTTCGTTCTGGATTTCTTCCGGGGTCCAGTCAGTGTTCGGTGCCAGCGGAATGGTCAGAATGTCATCCACCGAGGCTTGCTCGCGCTTCGCCAGTTCGGCCTGACGGGCGAACACGTCGACTTTGTGATAATGCATGGCGTGCAGCGCAGCCGCGGTAGGCGAGGGGACCCAGGCTGTGTTCGCACCCGCCAGTGGATGAGCGATTTTCTGCTCCAGCATCGCCGCCATCAGGTCCGGCATGGCCCACATGCCTTTGCCGATCTGTGCGCGACCTTGCAGGCCGCATTTCAGGCCGATGTCGACGTTGGAGTTCTCGTAAGCAGCGATCCACTTCTCGGCTTTCATCTGGGCCTTGCGCACCACCGGACCCGCTTCCATGGAGGTATGGATTTCGTCACCGGTGCGGTCGAGGAAGCCGGTGTTGATGAACACCACGCGCTCGCTGGCGGCCTGAATGCAGGCTTTGAGGTTGACCGTAGTGCGGCGCTCCTCGTCCATGATCCCGACCTTCAAGGTGTTACGCGGCAAGCCCAGCACCTGCTCGATACGCTCGAACAGTTCGTTGGTGAATGCCGCTTCCTCCGGGCCGTGCATCTTCGGTTTGACGATGTACATCGAGCCGCTGCGGCTGTTGCTGCGCGAGGTGTTGCCGTTGAGGTTGTGGATGGCGGCGAGGCTGGTCAGCAGCCCATCGAGAATGCCTTCCGGCACTTCGTTGCCGTGTTTGTCGAGAATCGCATCGATGGTCATCAAGTGGCCCACGTTGCGAATGAACAACAGCGAGCGACCGTGCAGCGTGACTTCGCCGCCCTCTGGCGTGGTATAGACGCGGTCCGGGTTCATGGTGCGGGTAAAGGTTTCTCCGCCCTTGGACACCGACTCGGCCAGATCGCCCTTCATCAGGCCCAGCCAGTTGCGGTAGACGACCACTTTGTCGTCGGCATCCACAGCGGCGATGGAGTCTTCGCAGTCCATGATAGTGGTCAGCGCAGCTTCCATGAGAATGTCTTTCACGCCCGCCGGATCGGTCTGACCGACCGGGCTGGCGGCGTCGATCTGCAGTTCGAAGTGCAGACCGTTGTGCTTGAGCAGCAAGGCAAACGGCGCCAGGGCATCGCCTTGAAAACCCACAAGTTGGGCGTCATCGTGCAGGCCGGTATTGCTGCCACCCTTGAGACTGACGACCAGCTTGCCGTCGATCAGCTTATAAGCCGTCGAGTCGGCATGTGAACCTGCTGACAGAGGCGCTGCCTGATCGAGAAAGGCACGAGCGAAAGCAATCACTTTGTCGCCACGCACCTTGTTGTAGCCTTTACCCTTTTCCGCGCCACCTGCTTCGCTGATGGCGTCGGTGCCGTAGAGCGCGTCATACAGCGAACCCCAGCGGGCGTTTGACGCATTGAGCGCAAACCGGGCGTTCATCACCGGCACGACCAGTTGCGGACCCGCCATGGTGGCGATTTCTTCATCGACGTTTTGCGTGGTGATCTGGAAGTCCGCTGCTTCTGGCAGCAGGTAGCCAATCTCTTGAAGGAAGGCTTTGTAGGCCGAGGCGTCGTGAGCCTGCCCTGCATGCGACTGGTGCCAGGCGTCGATTTTCGCCTGTAACTCATCACGTTTGGCGAGCAGTGCCTTGTTCTTCGGCGCAAGGTCATGGATCAGTTTGTCTGCACCGGCCCAGAACGCAGTGGCGTCGACGCCGGTTCCGGGGGTGGCTTCGTTCTGCACGAAGTCGAACAGGACTCTGGCGACTTGCAGGTCACCGACTTGAACGTACTCAGTCATTGCACTTGCCTCACTCTGCTCAGCAGGGTCGAGCACACTCGGGGAGCGCTCTGTTATTGATCCGGGTGTCATGTAGTGCGCGATTCGGGATACTACATGAGCCGTCGTCGCGTGAAAACGTCGCTGAATATGTCACTAAACGACCGGATATTCATATCGGGTCACGATGATTATTCAGCGTGTTCCCAAAAGCATTCAGGATTGTTCCATAAAGCGTGGCAAACGGTACACGATTTACCGTGTGCGAGCTGCCTCTCCGGGATGCCTATACTGGTATGACCGACGCTGTCTCCAAACCATCTGTGCAGAAAGAGGAATTGACCGTGGATCATCTCGTCGTAACGCTGGTTGCCCCCGATAAACCGGGCCAGGTCGAACGCATCGCGCGGTGCATTGCCGAGCATGGCGGCAACTGGCTGGAAAGCCGCATGTCGCGCATGGCCGGGCAATTTGCCGGGATCCTCAAGGTAGGTGTCGAGGCCGAAAAGTATGACGACCTGATCAAAGCGCTGAACGGCCTGTCAGCCCATGGCATCCGCATGTTGCTGGCCGAGAGCGTGGTCGAGACGTCCGATACCACCCGCCTGATCAGCATGGAACTGGTCGGCAACGACCGCCCCGGCATCGTGCGCGACATCACCCGTTTGCTGGCCGGGCAGGGCGTCAACGTCGAACACCTGATCACCGACGTGTCCCCTGCGCCCATGAGCAGCGAACTGCTGTTCCAGGCCAAAGCAGTGCTGGGCGTCCCGCAGGAATTGTCACTGGATGACCTGCAGATGGCGCTCGAGACCCTGGCGGATGATTTGATGGTGGAGTTGGTGCTGGGAGCCAAGGAGTAAGCCCGACGACTGGTTTTATTCAGTTGTGGACTGCTTCTCGCTCTGGTACCAGCCTGACTTCTACACGTTGCCCCAGCGCTCTTGCTGCGCTGGCCAGCGTCGCAAGAGTCATTCCTGGATCGTTTTGATCCAGAGCCCTGTCCACTGCCGTCCGGCTTGTGTGCATACGCTCGGCAAGAGCCTTCTTGGTCACCTTTTGCTGTTTCATGACTTCGGCGATCTGCCAAGAGATGACTCGCTTCAGAGCTGCGGCAGAAACCTCCTCGGCAAAACCTTGCTCGGCAAGGAAGTCATCGAAGTCGGAGCCAATGTGCTCGTTCATTACCTTTTCCTCTTCAGTGCTGCCTTGCGCTGTCTGGCAGTTTCCAGATCGGACGCGGGAGTTTTTTCACTTTTTTTGATGAAGCCATGAAGCAAAACCATTGTGCGGGCTTCGACGGTAAACAGTACTCGTGCAATCTTTTCCTTCAAATCTATTCTGACTTCCCAAAGGTCTGGCTCCATTTTACGGACCACAGGCATACCTATTGGCCATCCGAACTGGACCGTCTTGATGTCAGTGCCGACTGCCTTACGATCATCGCGTGGCAGATCGATCAGCCATTCACGTACAGGTTCATTGCCTGTTTCGGTCCGGAAAAACTTGACGGTCAAAGTGGGTGGGAGATTACTCATATCTGGAGTGTACCAAAAAATGTGCATAATTCAATACTTGGAAAGGTATCCGGGTTATCCAAGTTAATCGTGCACCTGCCTGTGGATAACCTGGGGGAATAGCCTTGCGCGCCACACCCGCCGTGGCCTGGCGTGTATTGATCAAAAATTCAACAGTTTCAAGGGCTTGTGCACAGATAAGGTCAGTCTGCCTGTGGATAACCTTTGGAGAACCTCTTGCAGCCCACGTGCTGCGCGGTCTGCGAGGTGTTGACTGTTTTTTGATCAGTGACGGCTGCGGGAGTTCAGCCAGATATCCACACTGTAGATGGCCAGCCCCGTCCAGATGAAGGCGAAGGTGATGATGGTGCTGGTGGTCAGGTGTTCGCCATACAGCAGCACGGCCAACAGCAGTACCAGCGTGGGCGCGATGTACTGCAGGAAGCCCAGGGTGGTGAAAGGCAGATGGCGTGCGGCGGCGTTGAAGCACACCAGCGGTACCAGCGTGACCGGGCCGGCAGCGGCGAGCCAGATCGCTTGAGTCGTGGTCCAGAATTCTGGCTGGGCGCTCACGGCCGTCGGGTTGAGCGTCAGCCAGATCAGCGCCAGTGGTACAAGCATCCAGGTTTCCACCACCAGGCCGGGGAGGGCGGCGACCGGGGCTTTTTTACGGATCAGCCCGTAGAACGCGAAGGTCAGCGCCAGCGCCAGTGACACCCACGGCAGGCTGCCAACGTGCCAGACATGCTGGGCAACACCAATGGCGGCGAAGGCGACCGCCAGCATTTGCAGGCGTCTGAGGCGCTCGCCCAGCAGCAACATGGCGAGCAGCACATTGACCAATGGGTTGATGTAATAGCCCAGGCTGGCCTCAAGCATGCGTCCGTTGTTCACCGCCCAGACATAGACGATCCAGTTCGCAGCGATCAGCGTACCGCTCAATGCCAGCACGGCCAGGCGTTGCGGATTGTTGCGCAGGTCGCGCCACCAGCCGGGATGTTTCCAGAACATCAGCACAATCGAGCCGAACAGCGCCGACCAGAGCGCGCGATGGATGATGATCTCGATGGCCGGAACCGCGGCGATGGCTTTGAAGTAGATGGGGAACAGGCCCCAGATGATGTAAGCACTCAGGCCCAGAATGTATCCACGGCGTGGATTGGCAGCTTGCATGGAGCGTCGTCCCTTTAATACAGAAAATTCCGGTTTTATTATGGGGTGATGCGGTGGATGGTTTTGATTGTACTGACGCTGGAGCGCTCGATGTTATACACAGGTTCGACTGATTCTCGACATTTGTGCCGCGCCGCTTGCTCAGGATCGGACGCAGAGCGTCGCACGATAGTCGGGGTTATCGTTCTGCACGCTCATCAGGTCAAAACAGTTTCAACGGCTCTTCATTCAGTGCGGCCATCTGCTCGCGCAGGGCCAGGATATGGTCGCCCCAGTAACGCTCCGTGCCGAACCACGGAAAGCTGTGCGGAAAGGCCGGGTCATCCCAGCGACGGGCCAGCCAGGCGCTGTAGTGCATCAGGCGCAGGGCCCGCAGCGGTTCGATCAGGGCCAGTTCGCGAGGGTCGAAATCATGGAATTCGTTGTAGCCGTCCATCAGCTCCGATAGCTGACCCAGACGTTCCTGGCGGTCGCCGGCCAGCATCATCCAGATATCCTGGACGGCAGGGCCAAGGCGGCAATCGTCCAGATCGACGATGTGGAACATCTCGTCGCGGCACATCATGTTGCCGGGGTGGCAGTCGCCATGCATGCGGATGTTGGTGTGCGGTGTGGCTGTGTAAACGTCTTCGACACGTTTGAGCAGGTCGCGGGCCACCGACTCGTAAGCCGGCAGCAGGCTGCGCGGGATGCAGTCGTTTTCCAACAGAAAATTGACCGAGTCATGACCAAAGTTCTTCACGCCCAGGGCTTCACGGTGGGCGAACGGTTTGGTCGAGCCGACGGCATGCAGACGCCCCAATAACTGGCCCAGGCGATACAGCTGATCAAGGTTGCCCGGCTCTGGCGCTCGTCCACCGCGACGCGGGAACAGCGTGAAACGAAAACCGGCGTGCTCGAACAGGGTTGCGCAGTTGTGCACCATGGGTGCGACCACCGGCACTTCGACCTCGACCAGTTCAGCGGTGAAGCTGTGCTCTTCAAGGATGGCTTCGTTGCTCCAGCGCTGTGGGCGATAGAACTTGGCGATCAGCGGTTGGCCGTCTTCGATACCGACCTGATACACGCGGTTTTCGTAACTGTTGAGCGCCAGGATGCGGGCATCGCTGAGAAAACCGATGCTTTCGACAGCATCCAGAACCAGATCGGGAGTAAGTGTTGCAAACGGGTGAGCCATGACTACTCCTGCGCGCAGCAGGTTGCCGCGTCGGAACGCTGATGGTAACGCAGACCGGTCCCGCTTCGCCAAACCCCGTCCGTTTAATCTGCCTTGGTTCTCTTTTGTCATCAAAAAGTCATGAGTCGTTAGCGAGATAGCCATGTTCGGCGCCTAGAGTCGCCGTCAATGAGATCGATCTCAAGCGAGTGACAATGACTGATCTGAAAGAGGTAGCGCATCTGGCCGGGGTTTCCCGAGCCACGGCGGCACGTGCCTTCGCAAGCCCCGACGTCGTGCGCTTGGAGACCCGCGAGCGGGTATTCGCCGCGGCCCGCGCCTTGGGTTTTCGTCCCAACCGGCTGGGCCGCCAGTTGCGTCTGCAAACCACCAATCTGATTGGCGTGGTGGTGCCCAACCTGCTCAACCCGGTGTTTGCCGAGCAGTTTCAGGCCATGGAGCGGGCGGCTCGGGCGCGGGGTTATAACCTGCTGCTGGCAACCACCGACTACACCGCAGAGCGTGAAAGCGCCGTGGTTGAGGAATTGTTACGTCAACGGGTCGACGGGCTGGTGCTGACGGTGACCGACGCCGAGCACAACCGAGTGCTGCAAGACCTGATCAGTGAAGACACCCCGTTCGTGCTGGCCTATCACCAGACCGACAATCCGGATTACAGCTCGGTGTCTGTGGATAACCGCGCGGGGATGGCGCTGGCTACTCGATACCTGATCGATGCAGGCCATCAGCGAGTCGCCATGGTCGCAGGCCCGGCCATGCAGTCCGACCGCGCCCGACTGCGTTATGAAGGTTATCGCGACGCCATGGCCGAGTGTGGGCTTGAAGCTCGTCCGGTGATTGAAATGCCTGCTCATACAAGCGCCGATTTCGCTGCACTCGAACCGCTGCTACGTGGGCCGGACGCGCCCAGCGCGCTGGTCTGTTCCAACGATCTGCTGGCCATCAGCCTGATTGCCGAATTGCGCCGCAACGGCTGGGGCGTTCCCGAGCGCCTGTCGGTGATCGGCTTCGACGGTATCGCCCTCGGCACGCAGATGCACCCGACCTTGTGCAGCGTGGTTCAGCCCATCGCCGAGCTGGCGCACATCGTCATCGACCAATTACTGGCACGGATTGCTGGCGCAGTACCTGTTTCTCATTGTCTGCCGTGCCACATCCGGCCCGGCGAAAGCACCCAGCCCTACCAGGAGATGCTTCATGCTCAGCCTCAGTAAAACCCTCGCGGCACTGCTGTTATGCGGTGCGGCCAGCCTCGCCCAGGCCGCCGAAACCGCCATCTGCTACAACTGCCCGCCCGAATGGGCCGACTGGGGAACGCAGCTCAAGGCAATTGCCGACAGCACCGGTGTGCAGGTGCCGCTGGACAACAAGAACTCCGGCCAGGCGCTGGCGCAGATCGTTGCCGAGCAAGCCGCACCAGTCGCTGACGTGGTCTATTACGGCGTGACATTCGGCTTGCAGGCGCAGAAGGCCGGCGTGGTCGACACCTACAAACCCAAGCACTGGGACGAGATTCCGGCAGGTCTTAAGGACCCCGAAGGGCACTGGTTCGCCATTCACTCCGGGACCCTCGGCATCATGGTCAACGTCGACGCACTGGGCGGTCTGCCGGTGCCGCAAAGCTGGGCGGATCTGCTCAAGCCCGAGTACAAGGGCATGGTCGGTTACCTCGACCCGTCCAGCGCGTTCGTCGGTTACGTGTCCGCCGTGGCGATCAACCAAGCCATGGGCGGCACGCTGGACAACTTCGGTCCGGCCATCGACTACTTCCAGAAACTGGCGAAAAACTCGCCCATCGTGCCCAAGCAAACCGCCTATGCACGCGTGCTGTCCGGCGAGCTGCCGATTCTGGTCGACTATGACTTCAACGCCTATCGCGCTCGCTACAAGGACAAGGCCAACGTCGCCTTCGTGATTCCCAAGGAAGGCACCATCGGCGTTCCGTACGTGATGAGCCTGGTGGCCAAGGCGCCGCATCGTGCCAACGCCGAGAAGGTGCTGGACTTCGTATTGTCCGACGAAGGGCAGGCGCTGTGGGCCAAGGCCTATCTGCGTCCAGTGCGCTCGAAAATGCCTGCGGAAGTGGCTGCACAGTTCCTGCCGGACAGCGATTACGCCCGCTCCGGTGTGGTGGACTACCAGCACATGGCCGCGGTTCAGGAAGCTTTCGCTGCCCGTTATCTGCGTGAGGTGAAGTAATGTCGGCCTCGCCGGAACAAGCGCTGCCTCTGCGCAAGGGCGGATTTTTCAGGCTGCGGCTGCGCCCGACCGCTGCGGTGGCGTTGGCCCCGGCGATGGCCGTATTGCTGGCATTCTGGCTGCTGCCGCTGACCCACCTGATCATGCTCGGTACGCAAGGATCTGATGGCAATGGCAGCGCTTACTGGCAGGTCCTGAGCAGTGCTCAGTACCTCGGCAGTCTGCTGCAAACCTGCCTGCTGGCGCTGGTGGTAACGCTCGCGGCGTTGCTGGTCGGCGGCATCAGCGGTGTGTTTCTGGCCCGCAACCACTTTTTCGGACGCTCTGCGCTGGTGGCCTTGCTGACCTTCCCGCTGGCGTTTCCCGGTGTGGTGGTCGGCTTTCTGGTGATTCTGCTGGCCGGTCGACAGGGCATCTTCGCCGCGCTCGGGCTGCACCTGGCGGGCGAGCGCTGGGTGTTCGCCTATTCGCTGACCGGGCTGTTCATCGGCTATCTGTATTTCTCGATTCCGCGCGTGATTCTGACAGTCATGGCCGCTTGCGAAAGCCTGGACCGCAGCCTTGAAGAAGCTGCGCATTCGCTGGGTGCCGGTCATTGGCGGGTGGTGTGCGATGTGATCATTCCGGGGCTGGCGCCCGCGCTGGTGTCCTGCGGCGCGATCTGCTTCGCCACGTCGATGGGCGCCTTCGGCACGGCCTTTACCCTGGGCACGCGCCTGAACGTCACGCCGGTAGCGATCTACAACGTGTTCACCAATTACGCCAACTTCACCGTGGCCGCTGCGCTGTCAGTCATCCTCGGGCTGGTGACGTGGGCAGTGCTGTTGCTGGCGCGTCGTATGGTCGGTAAATCGGGAGTTGTCCTGTGAAACGTTCACCGTTGTTCGTGGCGCAACTGGCGTTCACCCTGTTGGTCTGTGCGTTCATGCTGGTGCCTGTGGTGCTGTCGCTGCTGGCCGGCCTGACGCGCAATTATTTTCTCGGTCTGTCGAGCGGTCTGACCTTCGACTGGCTGGTGCAGGTCTGGCAGGCCTATTCACCCACCGTCTGGCTGTCGTTGCAACTGGCCGTGGCCTGCGCAATCTGCGTGTGCCTGGTAGGGGTTCCGGCTGCGTATGCACTGGTGCGCATGAACAATCGCTTCAGCCGGGCCTTCGAGGAATTGATGGTCTTGCCCGTCGCCATGCCCGGTCTGGCCAGCGCCCTCGCGTTACTCCTGACCTACGGCCAGTTCGGCGGCTTTCGCAGCAGCTGGTTGTTCATTCTGGTCGGCCACGTGTTGTTCACCCTGCCGTTCCTGGTGCGTCCGGTCATGGCGGTGATGCAGCGTCAGCAACTGCCGGTGCTTGAAGAGGCGGCCGCCAGTCTGGGCGCCGGGCCGATCAAGCGTTTCTTCAGTGTGGTGGTGCCTAACTGCCGAGCCGGGATTCTTGCCGGTGTGCTGATGGTTGTGACCCTGTCGCTGGGCGAATTCAACCTGACCTGGATGCTGCACACGCCGATGACCAAAACCCTGCCGGTCGGTCTGGCCGATAGTTACGCCTCGGCGCGACTGGAAGTCGCCAGTGCCTACACCCTTCTTTTTCTGTTGCTGATTGTGCCGCTGCTGATTGCGTTGCAGGCCATCAGCGCGCGTCTTGCCCGTGGAGAGAGCCGATGAGCGGAACCACCATTCGCCTGAAAGGCTGCCGCAAGGCATTTGCCGACGGCACCGTTGCTGTAAAGGATCTGCACCTGACCATCGAGCCCGGCGAAACGCTGGCGATTCTCGGTCCGTCCGGTTGCGGCAAGACCACCACCTTGCGGCTGATTGCCGGGCTTGAACGTCCGGACGTCGGCCAGGTGCTGTTCGATGATCAGGACGTGACACGGCTGCCCATCGAGCGGCGCGACGTGGGCATGGTGTTTCAGAACTACGCGTTGTTTCCCAACCTCGATGTGGCCGGCAATATCGTTTACGGCCTGAAGATTCGTGGTCTGTCGGCTGCCGAGCGCAACAAGCGTTGCGATGAGTTGCTGGAACTGGTCGGTTTGACCGGCCACGGCAATCGCCGCGTCAACGAACTGTCTGGCGGGCAGCGCCAACGGGTCGCTCTGGCCCGTGCGCTGGCGCCGCGTCCTAGGGTGCTGTTGCTCGACGAACCGCTGGCGGCACTGGACGCGCAGTTGCGCGAGCGCTTGCGCAGTGAGCTGGACCAGTTGCTGCGTGGGCTGGGCATCACCTCGGTGTTCGTCACCCACGATCAGGGCGAGGCAATGGCTCTGGGCGACCGGATTCTGGTCATGGAAAAAGGCTGCGTCTCGCAATTGGCGACGCCGAGGGAAATCTATCAACAACCTGCCAATGCGTTCGTCGCCGGGTTTGTCGGCAATCTGAACGCGTTCAGCGTGGTCGAGCGCACCCCGTCAGGCCTCAAGGTGAGCGGTGGCGAGCTGCCGTGGCACGGGCCTGACGTACCGGGCACGGTCTACTGCCGCCCCGAGCACCTGCGTTTGATGTCAGGAAACGGCCATCTTCATGGGCGTCTGGTCGGGCAGTTTTTTCAGGGCGCGCAAAGTCGCTTGCTGGTCGATGTCGGTGGCCCGCAGCCGCTGCTGGTGGACAGCACCGACAACGTGATTTACGCCGCCAACGCAGTCATTGCCTTGAGTGTCGACCCGCAAGTGCTGTTTACCCTGCATTCGTGAACTCGTTTTTCGTAGAGAGATTATTTTGAATCGTTCGTTTCTCATTGCTCAGATCAGTGACCTGCACCTCAAAGCCGACGGCCGCCTGACTTATGGCGTGGTCGACACTCTGGGTGCGTTGCGCCGCGCTGTCGCGCACATCAATGCCAGCAAGCAGCGCCCCGACATCGTGGTGATCAGCGGTGACCTGGTGGACTTCGGTCGCGAAGACGAATACGCCGTACTCAAGCCAGAGCTGGAACGTCTGCAGATGCCGTTTTATCTGGTGCCCGGCAATCATGACGATCGACACAAGCTGCTGGCTGCGTTTGCCGAGCAGGTGTACCTGCCGTTGTCGGCCAGCGGACCTCTGGACTGGGTGGTGGAGAAATACCCGGTGCGCCTGATCGGCATGGACACGACCATTCCCGGCGAGCATGGCGGGCAACTGGATTACTGTCAGCTGGACTGGTTGCACGCGCAGCTGTCCCGTCGTCCTTACGTGCCGACCGTGATCGTCATGCACCATCCGCCGTTCATTACCGGCATAGGGCACATGGACCGCGAACCCTTCGGCAACGCGTCGGCGCTTGAGCGCGTGATCGCCCAGCATCCGCAAGTGGAGCGTTTGCTGTGCGGACATTTGCATCGACCGATGCAACGACGTTTCGGAGGCAGCCTGGCAAGCATCTGCCCTGGCACCTCACATCAGATTGTCCTCGACCTCGACGAAGCCGCGCCTGCGCATTTCAATCTGGAACCGGCAGGCTACGTGCTGCACCGCTGGCATTCGGAGCAGGGGTTTGTCAGCCATAACGCCGTGTTCGGCGACTATGAAGGGCCGTACCCGTTCTACGATGTGAACGGGTTGATTGATTAATTGATTACTCATCGCTCCCACGCTCTGCGCCCGGCGTGATGCTCGAGTCTTGATGAGCCCGGAAAGCGGGGCTCGACGCCCAGTATCAGGCGGAGTAAAGATCCTTGTGGGAGTGAGCTTGCTCACGAAGACGGTGTTTCAGTCGATGCATTTTCGACGATCATACAGCCCTCTTCGCGAACAAGTTCGCTCCCACGGCCTCCGGCCAGAATCAATAGCAGACCTTTATATAACGATGAGCGATCTGCGTCCTCTTCCTGATTGCCGATCAGGCGCCGATAACGCCGCCATCTTCCCGGGTGATGACCATTACCGATGAGCGCGGTTTGCCGTTGGGCAAATGCTCGGGGAAGGTAGAGCCGCCGTTCTCACCAGGATGCTGGATGCCGATAAACATCGTCCGGTAGTCAGGCGCAAAGCTGATACCGGTGATTTCGCAACCGACCGGGCCGACCAGAAAACGGCGGATCTCGCCGCTGGCAGGGTCGGCGCAGAGCATCTGGTTGTTGCCCATGCCAGCGAAGTCGCCCTTGTTGCTGGAATCGCCGTCGGTCTGAATCCACAGCCGACCCGACCGATCGAAACTCAGGCCGTCCGGGCTGTTGAACATATTCTGCGCGTTGATGTTGCTCGACCCGGCCTGTGGCGTGCCGGCGTGCACAGTCGGGTTGCCCGCGACCACAAACAGGTCCCACTCGAACGCCATCGCCGACGCATTGTTGCCGCCTTCGCGCCAGCGCAGGATCTGCCCGTACTGGTTCTTGGCGCGTGGATTCGGCCCGCCGACAGGTTGACCTTCTTCGCCGCGCTTGCTGTTGTTGGTCAGCGTGCAATACACCTGGCCATCCTTGGGGCTGACCACGATCCATTCCGGGCGGTCCATGCGCGTGGCCTTGACCACACTGGCGGCCAGGCGCGCATGAATCAACACTTCAGCCTGATTATTGAAACCAGCAGCGGCATCGAGGCCGTTCTTGCCGTGTTTCAGTTCGATCCACTGGCCATTGCCCTTTGGATGATCCGGGTTGCCGTTGCCAGCGTCGAATTGCGCCACGTACAAGGTGCCGTGGTCCAGCAGGTCGCGATTGGCTTTCGGGTTCTTGCGATCGATCCGGTCGCGGCTGATGAACTTGTAGATGAACTCGCCACGCTCGTCGTCGCCCATGTACACCACTGCGCGCCCGTCCCTGGTTTGCGTGAAGGCGGCGTTTTCGTGCTTGAAACGCCCGAGCGCCGTGCGCTTGACCGGCGTCGATTCAGGGTCGAACGGATCGATCTCGACCACCCAGCCATGACGATTGACCTCGTTGGGGTTTTTCGCCACGTCGAAGCGCGGGTCGTGCGGGTGCCAGTTGATCTCTTTGCTGGCAGCCACGACGCCGTAGCGCTTCATGCCCGCATCGAATGTCTGCTCCGCGTTGCTGCTGCCGAAGCAATCGGTGAAGTTCTCTTCACAGGTCAGGTACGTGCCCCACGGCGTCTGGCCGCTGGAGCAGTTCTGGAAAGTCCCCAGAACGCGGGTGCCGGTCTTGTCGGCGTCAGTCTTGAGCCAGTCGTGACCGGCCGCCGGGCCACTCAGCCTGATCGGCGTATTGCCATGCACGCGACGGTTGTAACGCGAGTCCTGCACGAACTGCCATTTGCCGTTTTTCTGCTGTACCTCGATCACTGACACGCCTTCTGCGGCGAGTGCCTTGCGTACTTCTTCGGCCGATTGCGGCTCCTTGCCATGCTCGAAGAGGTAGCGGTAGTTGGTGTATTCGTTGTTGATCGCCAGCAAAGCACGGTCTTTGCGACCCCGCATCGGGAACAGACACATGCCGTCGTTGTTGTCGCCGAACTGCACCTCCTGAGCCTGGGCAGTACCCTTGCCACTCGGGTCGAACGCCGGACCGCCCGCGCGCAGAGGCTGGCCCCAACTGATCAGTACCGAGGATCTGTAACCTGCCGGCAGGCTGATGCTGTCGGCGGTGGCAGCAGGGATGCTCTGGAAACCGAGCAATCTGCCAGACGCCGCGCTGACGCTGTCCGCCAGGACGGTGCGGCTGAGCAGGTTGCCGCCGAGGAACATCGCCGCGCCGCACAATGCGCCCGCGCTGATGAAACCGCGGCGGGTGAGGCCGACCTTGTCTGCGCCGACCATGTTTTCCAGATCGGTGGTTTGGTTTTCTTCTAATAGTTTCATCATCACGGCTCCCTCGAATATGGCAGCCACCTTAGTGCGCGCATATGACGAAAATGTGTCGCGGTGATGACTTGCCAGCGCTTACAGCGGTGTGCCCAGCAACACCAGTGAAGCTGCGAATCTTGCCTGCACCGTTGCGCCGGTTTTCAGCTGCTGTGCATGCAGGTGCTCAGGTGTCGCCAAGGCGCACAGTGTCTGGCCTCCGGGCAGTGTGATGCGTACTTCGCTTGGGCCATCTTCAGCGTCGGTCACGCTGTCGATTCGGCCGATCAGGCAATTGTTTCCAGTTGTTTCTTCGTCGTTGTCTGCGTGCAGTTCCAGCCAGCCGGCCTTGATCAGTGCAACCACCTCCGTGCCGTTCTCCAGCTCCAGACGCAGGGTGCTGTCATGGGTGACCTGCGCTTCGATAAACACCTCGTCAGCCAATTGCAGGCGAACCTGATCGTTGTGCCCCTGACGGGTGATGCTGACGATCCGCCCCAGCAACTGGTTACGTGCGCTGGTGCGCAGGGTCAGGCGATTGAGCAAGTCCAGATCGCTGCTGTCTTCGGCGGCTTCCAGCACCTGGGCCTGCAATGCCTGGACGCGCTGATAGAGACGCAGCACTCGCTGGCCCTCGACCGACAACTTCGCGCCGCCACCGCCGCGCCCGCCGACACTGCGCTCTACCAGCGGTTTTTGCGCCAGATTGTTCAGCTCGTCGATCGCGTCCCAGGCCGCCTTGTAACTCAGCCCTGCGCTTTTCGCAGCACGGGTGATCGAGCCCTGTTCGGCAATATGCTGCAGCAGCGCAATGCGTTGCGGGCGGCGGACCATGTGTTGCGTCAGCAAGGTGGGGAGGGACATGGAAATCCGGAGCGGTCGAGTGGGAGAGGGCAGTATGATCGCTCACGTGCATGACGTCGAAAACCGGACGCGGAGCGTCCCGAAAGGCATTACCACGCTGGAGCGTGGGAACGAATTTAAAGCAGGCGCGCAGGGGCCATTAGTCACCCGGCTTTGGCGTTCGTGCCAGGCAATACACGTCGACCCGCCGCGCACCGGCGTTGCTCAATAGACGTGCAATGACGTCGGCTGTCGAGCCCGTGGTGAGCACGTCATCGACCAGCGCCAGATGCCTGCCTTGTACCCAATCGGGATCAATCAGAGTGAAAGCGCCGCGCAGGTTGCGTTTACGGGCTTTGGCGTCCAGGCCCTGTTGTGCGGTTGTTTCCCGGCTGCGCAATACGTGCTCTTCGTCGACGGGGAGTTGCAGCTGTTTACCCAGCCAGCCGGCCAGCATTGCCGCCTGGTTGTAGCCGCGCTGGCGTAAGCGTTTGATGGCCAGCGGCACCGGAATGAGGCAGTCGGGACGTGGCAGGTCTTCCTCGAAACGGTGCTGCAGATAGTGCGCGCACAGTTCCGCCAGCAGTCGTCCCATGGGCCATTTACCGTTATGTTTAAAGCGGGTGATCAAACCGTCGACCGGGAAATCGTACAGCCAGGGCGCGATGACCTGAGTAAAGCCAGGCGGTTGTTTGCAGCATTGCGCGCAGCTCATGCCTGAACGGGGTAACGGTAGCGCACAGCACACACAAGCGTTGCCCAGCCACGGCAGCTCTGCTTCGCACGGCACGCAGATAGGCGTGGGCACCTCACTGCGTTCATCACATAACAAACACGATTGTTTGTTTTTTAACCAGATGTAAACCTCGTGCGGGTAGCTGGGTTGACAGCGCATGGCTCTTCCTTAAATATGCCCGACATCCGTGTAGCGCTTGGGGTCTTTCCCGCCCTCGCGCATTGCCCAGAAACACCAAGGAGCCGCCCGATGAGCGCCAGCACCACCGCCACTTTGCGTCACGACTGGACTTTAGCCGAGGTCAGGGCGCTGTTCGTACAGCCATTCAATGACCTGCTGTTTCAGGCGCAAACGGTGCACCGCGCTCATTTCGACGCCAACCGCGTGCAAGTCTCCACGCTGCTGTCGATCAAGACCGGCGCCTGCCCGGAAGACTGCAAGTACTGTCCGCAGTCCGGCCACTACAACACCGGTCTTGAGAAAGAAAAACTGCTGGAAGTGCAGAAGGTGCTTGAAGAAGCCGCGCGTGCCAAGGCCATTGGTTCGACCCGCTTCTGCATGGGCGCGGCCTGGAAACACCCCTCCGCCAAGGACATGCCTTACGTGCTGGAGATGGTCAAAGGCGTGAAAGCCATGGGCATGGAAACCTGCATGACCCTGGGCCGCCTCGATCAGGAACAGACCGAAGCGCTGGCCACTGCCGGGCTGGACTACTACAACCATAACCTCGACACCTCGCCGGAGTTCTACGGCAGCATCATCACCACCCGTACCTACGCCGAACGCCTGCAAACCCTGGCCTACGTGCGCGATGCGGGGATGAAGATCTGCTCCGGTGGCATTCTGGGCATGGGCGAGTCCCTCGATGACCGCGCAGGTCTGCTGATTCAACTGGCCAACCTGCCAGAGCACCCGGAGTCGGTGCCGATCAACATGTTGGTCAAGGTCGCCGGCACGCCGCTGGAAAACGCCGAAGATGTCGACCCGTTCGATTTCATTCGCATGCTCGCCGTGGCACGGATTCTCATGCCGAAATCCCACGTGCGCCTGTCCGCCGGTCGCGAAGCGATGAACGAGCAAATGCAGGCACTGGCGTTTTTCGCCGGGGCCAACTCGATTTTCTACGGCGACAAGCTGCTGACCACTGCCAACCCGCAAGCCGACAAGGACATGCTGCTGTTCTCGCGTCTGGGCATCAAGCCCGAAGCGGGCGAAGGGCATGCCGACGAAGTGCACCAGGCCGCTATCGAACAGGCGCTGGTCGAACAGCAAAGCAGCTCGATGTTCTACGACGCCGCCTCTGCCTGATTCGTTGAACGGGCCGGACTGTTCCGGCCCGTTTTGAATTGTCATTTTCCGGACCGGGGCCTGCATGTCTTTCGATCTCCGCACGCGCCTCGATGCCCGTCGCGCCGCCCACCTCTATCGTCAGCGTCCGCTGCTGCAAAGTCCGCAAGGGCCGCAGATCATCGTCGACGGCCAGCCTTTGCTGGCGTTCTGCAACAACGATTACATGGGGCTGGCCAATCATCCCGAGGTGATCGCTGCCTGGCAGGCGGGTGCCGAGCGCTGGGGCGTGGGCGGCGGGGCTTCGCATCTGGTGATCGGCCACAGCGCGCCACACCACGAACTGGAAGAAGCGCTGGCCGAGCTGACCGGCCGTCCGCGCGCACTGTTGTTCTCCAATGGCTACATGGCCAACCTCGGCGCGGTGACGGCGTTGGTCGGGCAGGGCGATACGGTGCTGGAAGACCGTCTCAACCACGCTTCGTTGCTGGATGCCGGTCTGCTCAGTGGCGCACGGTTTTCGCGCTATCTGCACAACGATGTGAGCAGCCTGGAAGCCCGCCTGGAAAAATCCGTGGGCGATACCCTTGTGGTCACCGACGGGGTGTTCAGCATGGACGGCGACATCGCCGATCTGCCCGCGCTGGCCCGGGCGACCAGGGCCAAAGGGGCCTGGCTGATGGTGGATGATGCCCACGGCTTCGGCCCTTTGGGTGCCAACGGCGCCGGTATCATCGAGCATTTTGGCCTGAGCATGGATGACGTGCCCGTGCTGGTCGGCACCCTGGGCAAGTCGTTCGGCACTTCCGGGGCGTTCGTGGCCGGCAGTGAAGAACTGATCGAAACCCTGATCCAGTTCGCTCGGCCTTACATTTACACCACCAGCCAGCCGCCCGCACTGGCCTGCGCCACCTTGAAAAGCCTGCAGCTGCTGCGTACCGAGCATTGGCGTCGCGAGCATCTGACGCGGCTGATTCAGCAGTTTCGGCGCGGTGCCGAGCAGATCGGGCTGCAACTGATGGACAGCTTTACCCCGATCCAGCCGATCATGATCGGTGATGCCAGTCGGGCCTTGCGCCTCTCGCAATTGCTCCGTGAGCGCGGCCTGCTGGTCACCGCCATTCGCCCGCCCACCGTGCCTGCTGGCAGCGCGCGACTTCGTGTGACGTTGTCTGCCGCGCACAGCGAAGCCGACGTGCAGCTATTATTGAACACTCTGGAGCAGTGCTACCCGCTGCTGGATGCCAGCCACTCCTCGGAGCCTGTTCATGCGTGATCGTCTGATTCTGTTGCCAGGCTGGGGCCTTGGCGTTTCGCCGCTGGAGCCGCTTGCCGCTGCGTTGCGCGGGCTGGATGAGCACCTGCGGGTTGAAGTCGAGCCATTGCCGGATATCGACAGCTGCGATTTGCCAGACTGGCTCGACGAGCTGGACACCAACCTGCCAGACGACGCCTGGCTGGGCGGCTGGTCGTTGGGTGGCATGCTCGCGGCTGAACTGGCAGCGCGTCGCGGCGACCGTTGCTGCGGGTTGCTGACGCTGGCCAGCAACGCCTGCTTCGTCACCCAAGGGGCGTGGCCGAATGCGATGCGCGCGCAGGATTTCGAGGCGTTTCTGGCTGGCTGTGCCGATGACCCGGACCTGACCCTCAAGCGCTTCAGCCTGTTATGCACGCAAGGCGCAGAGGACCCGCGCGGTCTGGCGCGGCTGCTCAAGGCCGGCGCACCGCACCTGTCGAAAACGGCGTTGATCGACGGCCTGAAAATACTCCGGCAACTCGACACCCGCAGTGCGCTGCAAACCTATCGTGGCCCGCAACTGCACCTGTTCGCCGGGCTGGATGCCTTCGTGCCCGCCGAGGCCGCAGGTGATCTGCTGGCCTTGTTGCCGGATGTCGAAGTGGGTTTGATCGAGCAGGCCAGTCATGCATTCCTGCTGGAAAACCCTCATGGGGTAGCGGCCGCGATCCACGCCTTTCTGCACGAGCTGGGCGATGACTGATCTTTCAATCCCCAAACCACCTTCTGTTTTGCCTGACAAACGTCAGGTCGCCGCGTCGTTTTCCCGCGCGGCAGGCAGCTATGACAGCGTTGCCGAACTGCAGCGCAACGTCGGTAATGAGCTGCTGGCGCGTTTGCCTGCGCAATGCAAGCCGTCCCGCTGGCTGGATCTGGGCAGCGGCACCGGCTATTTCAGCCGGGCGCTGGCGCAGACGTTCACTGGCAGCGAAGGTATTGCACTGGATATCGCCGAAGGCATGTTGCGTCATGCCCGACCCTTGGGTGGCGCACAGCACTTCATTGCGGGTGACGCCGAGCACCTGCCGCTGCGTGACCAGAGCTGCGGGCTGATTTTCTCCAGCCTCGCGGTGCAGTGGTGCGCCGATTTCGCCTCCGTGCTCAGTGAAGTTCAGCGCGTATTGCAGCCAGGCGGCGTATTCGCCTTTGCCAGCCTTTGTGTCGGCACGTTGTACGAGCTGCGCGACAGTTGGCAGGCCGTGGACGGCCGGGTGCATGTGAACCGTTTTCGTCATGAGGATGACTATCGCCAGCTGTGCGCGGCGAGCGGTCTGCAAGTACGCAGCCTCGATGTTCGTCCGCAGGTTCTGCATTACCCGGATGTGCGCAGCCTGACGCACGAGTTGAAGGCGCTCGGTGCGCACAATCTCAACCCCGGACGGCCCAATGGCCTGACCGGGCGCGAGCGGATCATGGGCATGGTTAAGGCCTATGAAGGCTTCCGCCAGGACGCCGGACTGCCCGCCACCTATCAAGTGCTGTACGCGGTGCTTGAAAAAAACTGATGGACTGACAGGAAAGACTGCTGAGATGACTGCCGCCTACTTCATCACCGGAACCGATACCGACGCTGGCAAGACCACGGTGGCTGCCGGTTTGCTGCATGCCGCCCGTTCGTCCGGCCTGAGCACGGCGGCCGGCAAGCCCGTTGCGTCCGGTTGTTTTGTCACGCCACACGGGCTGCGCAACCCGGATGCCCTGGCGTTGCTGGCCGAGTGTTCTGTCGAGCTGGATTACGCTGAAGTCAATCCGCTGGCCTTCGAGCCGGCCATCGCTCCGCACTTGGCAGCACGCGAAGCTGGCGTCGCGTTGACGGTCGACTCGGTGCTGCAACCCATGCGGCATATGCTCGCCAGACAGGCCGACTTCACCCTGATCGAAGGGGCGGGCGGTTGGCGCGTGCCGCTGTCCGGACAGAGCACGCTGTCCGATCTGGCCATTGCTCTGGATCTGCCGGTGATTCTGGTGGTGGGCGTGCGCTTGGGCTGTATCAATCATGCGGTGCTGACTGCTGAAGCCATTGCCCGTGACGGTTTACGCCTGGCAGGCTGGGTGGCCAACATCGTGGATGCCGACACCTCGCGGCTTGAAGAAAACCTCGCCACGCTGGTGGAGCGTCTGCCTGCACCTTGTCTTGGGCAGGTGCCGCGCTTGAACGAGGCAAGTGCCGAAAATGTGGCGCAGTATCTCGATTTAAAAGTATTGAGCTGACAGCGCCGCTATGTCGCTGACCGGTAAGACAGTTTCGGATTTTCAAGAGTCAGTCTATCGTGCGGCCTAGTGCCATTAGTCTGTTTGTCGAGTATTTCCGGGCAAATGCTGCTTCAATGGGCGTGTTCGTTTTTTGAACTGAGGATCGGCTTATGCAAATCACCATGAACAACACCCTCTACCCAGGCCTTAGCGCAATGCAGGTCGGGCAAAGTCGTGTGGATCAGGCGGCCACCCAGATTGCCAGCTCCAATATCGAAGTGTCGGGCAGAAGCCAGTCTTCTGACTTTCAGCTCGAGAACCTGCGCTCTGTTGATCGCAGCCAGCGTTCCGACTTGCCGTCCAACATCGTCGAACTCGAGGCTGGAAAGGATCAGTTTGCAGCCGGACTGGCTGCGCAGAAAGCCAGCAATGAAATGCTCGGCACGCTGATCGATACCTACGCCTGATTTTCGAGTCAATTCCCGCCGTGCCATCCGCGCACGGCGTTGCTTCCTGAATTTCTCCGCATCATTGTCCTGTATCTCACCTGCACCCGCTTTCGCCCTCCACTAGACTTTTGCTTACGCTTCGCTCGCCCCGCACGACGTACGCCTGCGTGGCTTATGCATGGGCCGTGGACGAATGGTGCGTGCTTCGCTATTGACAAGGTTTGGGCGTAAACGTATGTTTCAAACACCTGTTTGACCGCGAGGCATACGAGATTGTCTGGCGCTTGAGGGTATCTCTCCAGCGACCGCCCGGTCATTCGTTCCAGGATTCATCAGCAGAGGTTATCGCTATGCCTGACTACAAGGCCCCCTTGCGTGATATTCGTTTTGTTCGTGATGAACTGCTCGGCTATGAAGCGCACTATCAGAGTCTGCCAGCCTGTCATGACGCCACTCCGGACATGGTCGACGCCATTCTGGAAGAGGGTGCCAAGTTCTGTGAGCAGGTGCTGGCTCCACTGAACCGCGTGGGCGATACCGAGGGTTGCACCTGGAGCGAGTCGGGCGTGAAGACGCCGACCGGCTTCAAACAGGCTTACAAACAGTTTGTCGAAGGCGGCTGGCCGAGTCTGGCACATGACGTCGCGCACGGCGGTCAGGGGCTGCCCGAGTCGCTGGGCCTGGCGGTCAGCGAGATGGTCGGCGAAGCCAACTGGTCGTGGGGCATGTACCCGGGCCTGTCGCACGGTGCGATGAACACGATCTCCGAGCACGGCACGCCCGAGCAGCAGGACGCGTACCTGACCAAGCTGGTATCCGGCGAATGGACCGGCACCATGTGCCTGACCGAGTCGCATTGCGGCACCGACCTGGGCATGCTGCGTACCCGCGCAGAGCCTCAGGCTGACGGGACCTATAAGGTTACCGGCACCAAGATCTTCATTTCTGCTGGCGAACACGACATGGCCGATAACATCGTCCACATCGTGCTGGCCCGCCTGCCGGACGCACCGGCTGGCACCAAAGGGATTTCGCTGTTCATCGTGCCCAAGTTCCTCTCGGCTGCCGATGGCGGCATCGGTGAGCGTAACGCGGTGAATTGTGGCTCCATCGAGCACAAGATGGGCATTCACGGCAATGCCACCTGTGTGATGAACTTCGACGGCGCTACCGGCTACCTGATCGGCCCGGCCAACAAGGGCCTGAACTGCATGTTCACGTTCATGAACACCGCGCGTCTGGGCACGGCACTGCAAGGTCTGGCGCACGCCGAAGTCGCCTTTCAGGGTGGTCTGCAATATGCCCGTGACCGTCTGCAAATGCGTTCGCTGACCGGTCCCAAGGCACCGGAAAAAGCCGCTGACCCGATCATCGTTCACCCTGATGTGCGTCGCATGCTGCTGACCATGAAGGCGTTCGCCGAAGGCACGCGTGCCATGGTGTACTTCACGGCCAAACAGGTCGACATCGTCAAGTACAGCGAAGACCCGGAGCAAAAGAAAGCCGCTGACGCATTGCTGGCGTTCATGACCCCGATCGCCAAGGCGTTCATGACGGAAGTGGGTTTCGAAGCTGCCAACCACGGCGTGCAGGTTTACGGCGGCCACGGCTTCATTGCCGAGTGGGGCATGGAGCAGAACGTTCGCGACAGCCGGATTTCGATGCTGTACGAAGGCACCACCGGTATTCAGGCGCTCGACCTGCTGGGCCGCAAGGTGCTGATGACCCAAGGCGAAGCGCTCAAGGGCTTCACCAAGATCGTGCACAAGTTCTGCCAGAGCAACGAAGGCAACGAAGTTGTGCAGGAGTTTGTGACGCCACTGGCTGCGCTGAACAAGGAGTGGGGCGACCTGACCCTAAAAGTGGGCATGGCGGCGATGAAGGATCGCGAAGAAGTGGGTGCTGCATCGGTGGATTACATCATGTTCTCCGGCTATGCCTGCC
The DNA here is from genome assembly GCF_017833055.1 of Pseudomonas sp. PvP100. NCBI lineage: Bacteria > Pseudomonadati > Pseudomonadota > Gammaproteobacteria > Pseudomonadales > Pseudomonadaceae > Pseudomonas > Pseudomonas sp. PvP100. The sequence goes on along the minus strand of NZ_JAFIBO010000001.1, from coordinate 4,034,224 downwards.
TGGCGTATTTCTGGGCCGACATGGCGCGTGTTGCGGCCGAGAAACTGGCGGCCGGTGCGTCGGACGAGGCGTTCTATCGCGCCAAGATCCAGACCGCGCGTTTTTACTTCCAGCGCATCCTGCCGCGTACTCGTACTCACGTGGCGACCATTCTGTCGGGTGCTGCCAACCTGATGGACATGAAAGAAGAAGACTTCGGCCTGGCTTACTAAGCTTCGCTGGCGTCATGAAAACCGCCTGATCGCTGATCAGGCGGTTTTTTTATGGGTGCGTTTTAGCGCATGGCTGTATTCGAATTCCCGGCGAGACCTGAGAAGGCGCTCAGGCCCCGTGCATAGTCACGATGTTCTCCAGGACACCTCTCGTTCCTCACGCACGCGTGGGAATGCAGTTCGTGACGCTCTGCGTCACACAGGGGTTTTCTTTGTCAGGTGGATTTGGGTTCGACTCAGGTCACCTTTTCGCCCCTCGGCGAGTCACTTTGATGGGGCCAAAGTGACCAAAGCCCCTGTCACTTACGTCGCGATCTGCGTCGTCAGTAACATCGCGATAAAAAAGCGCTTTTATGTGCAGTGATGACAGGCAAAGCATGACGTTGCGCTGCAGCACGACGCGGAGCGTTGCCCAATGCATGCCAACGCATGGGCGCTAGACGCCCGCAATAAACATTTCCCACTTCCTGCCGTTACAGAAATTAAGTTGTTTGTTGATCCTGCCGATGCATTGTTTGCTGGGGAGGGGCACAATGCCATCAGCCCAGCCAGTCATCCAGATGCCGGGTAGGAGATAACCCCTTTTGTTGCGTCCATCAGCTGCACGCTTGAGTCATTTTCTGCCTTCACTGGGTTTGCTGGTGGCGGGGCTCGCGGCTGCGTACGTAAAGGACCTGAACGTCTTCTTCACTTCGTTGTTCAATGTGCTTCCGACCCTGGTTCTGCTGTTGGGCGGGGCGTACTGCTTTGTTTATCGACGTCAGCGCGAGCTGTTTCTGATGCTCACGGTGTATATCGCCTACTACCTGCTGGACACTCAGACCGATTACTACCGTGACCATGGCAAGGTCCGCGAAGATGCGGCGGTGATCTTTCACTTGGTCTGCCTGCTGCTGCCGGTGCTGTTCGGGCTGTATGCGGCATGGGAGGAACGAACCCATCTGTTCCAGGACATGGTCGCGCGGCTCGCGGTGCTTGTAGCGCTGGGAGGTGTGGCGGTGGGACTGGAGCAAAGTTATCCGGTCGAGCTGCAAGTCTGGCTGGCGGACATCCGCTGGCCTGCCCTGCATGGCGCATGGATGAGCCTGATTCAGTTGTCTTATGCGATGTTTCTGGTGTCCTTCGCGGTGCTGATCTGGCAATACCTGGAAAAACCGCGACCGCTGCATGCGGCCCAGATTGTCGGCCTGCTGGGTTTGTTCTGGGCATTGCCGAAAACCTTTATCCTGCCGTTCACGCTGAACATCCTCTGCAGTCAGGTGATGCTGATGATTGCCGCTGCGGTCGCTCACGAGGCCTATCAGATGGCCTTCCGTGACGAGCTAACCGGGTTACCTGGGCGTCGGGCGCTCAATGAGCGCATGCAGCGTCTGGGTCGCAACTATGTGCTGGCGATGAGTGACGTGGATCACTTCAAGAAATTCAACGATACCCACGGCCACGATGTGGGCGATCAGGTGCTGCGTCTGGTGGCCAGCAAGCTGTCGAAAATCACCAATGGTGGCGGCAAGGCCTATCGCTACGGTGGTGAGGAGTTCGCCATCGTTTTCGCTGCCAAGAGTATCGATGAGTGCATGCCGCACCTGGAAGCTATCCGCGAGACCATCGCCAGCTACGAGATTCAGCTGCGCAACAAGAACGATCGTCCCCAGGACGATCAGCAAGGCCGGCAGCGTCGCAGTGGCGCGCAGGCAGGCAGCGTGTCGGTGACGGTGAGTATCGGCGTTGCCGAACGCCAGCCGGAGCATCGCACGCCTGAAGAAGTGCTCAAGAGCGCCGACCAGGCGCTGTATGCGGCCAAGGGTGCCGGGCGCAATTGTGTGGTGGCTTATGGGCAGTTGAACCGACGCGGCGCTGTGCGCACAACTGAAGCCGCAACCTGATCAAACCCTGGCACTTCCCGTGACCTGTTATGACTATTCAGTCATGACACGACCCTATGTCTCTGAAATGTTGTTCGGTTAGACTCGTGGAACTCGACTGCTGATCTGCGTCGCTGGATGTATCGATCGGCTTCCCAAAGCATTTCGATCCGTGTTCACGAGGTTTGCCATGGCTGACTATAAAGCGCCACTGCGCGATATGCGCTTCGTCCTCAATGAAGTCTTCGAGGTGTCCAAGCTCTGGGCTCAACTGCCCGAGCTGGCCGAAACCGTCGACGCTGAAACGGTCGAAGCCATTCTCGAAGAAGCCGGTAAAGTGACCAGCAAGACCATTGCGCCGCTGAGCCGCAACGGTGACGAGGAGGGCTGCCACTGGAAGGACACCGTCGTCACCACTCCTGCAGGTTTTCCCGAGGCCTATAAGATCTACGCAGAAGGCGGCTGGGTCGGTGTGGGCGGTAACCCCGAATTTGGCGGCATGGGCATGCCCAAGGTGGTGTCGGCTCAGGTCGAAGAGATGCTCAACTCTGCCAGCCTGGCGTTCGGTCTGTACGCGATGCTCACCTCCGGCGCCTGCGTGTCGATAGACACCCACGCGACCGAAGCGCTCAAGACCAAATTTCTGCCCAATATGTATTCAGGCGTCTGGGCCGGGTCGATGTGCCTTACCGAGGCTCACGCCGGTACGGATCTGGGCATCATTCGCACTCGCGCCGAACCCCAGGCGGACGGCGCTTACCAGATCACCGGCAGCAAGATTTTCATCACCGGTGGCGAACACGACCTGACCGAAAACATCATCCATCTGGTGCTGGCCAAGTTGCCGGATGCACCGCCCGGCCCGAAAGGCATCTCGTTGTTTCTGGTGCCCAAGTTCATGGTCGGTGACGACGGCAGCGTCGGCGAGCGCAACGCCGTCAGTTGTGGCTCGATCGAGCACAAGATGGGCATCCAGGCGTCTGCAACGTGCGTGATGAACTTCGATGCCGCCACCGGTTACCTGATCGGTGAGCCGAACAAGGGCCTGGCGGCGATGTTCACGATGATGAACTACGAGCGCCTCGGCGTGGGTATCCAAGGGCTTGCGTCTGGCGTGCGTTCTTATCAGGCCGCCGTTGAGTATGCGCAGGACCGTCTGCAGAGTCGTGCCCCGACCGGTGCGCAGAACAAGGACAAAGCCGCTGACCCGATCATCGTCCACCCTGACGTGCGTCGCATGCTGTTGACCATGAAAGCCTTCAACGAAGGCGGCCGGGCGTTTTCCAGCTACGTCGCTCTGCAACTGGATATTGCCAAGTTCAGCGAAGACGATACCGCGCGCAAGCGTGCCGATGATCTGGCGGCGCTGCTGACACCGGTCTCCAAGGCGTTCCTGAGTGATATCGGTCTGGAAACCACCATCCATGGCCAGCAGGTATTCGGCGGCCATGGCTACATCCGCGAGTGGGGCCAGGAACAACTGGTGCGTGACGTGCGTATCACGCAGATCTACGAAGGCACCAACGGCATTCAGGCGCTGGACCTGGTCGGGCGCAAGATCGTCGGTTCGAATGGCGCGCTCTATCAGTTGTTCTCCGATGAAGTCCGCCAGTTCATCAACGGCTCAAGCAACGCGCTCAGCGAGTTCACTCAGCCGCTGAGCAAAGCCTTGAACATGCTCGATGAACTGACCGGCTGGGTGCTGGATCGGTCGCGCAACAACCCCAATGAAATTGGCGCAGCCTCTGTGGAGTACCTGCATCTGTTCGGTTACACGGCGTATGCCTACATGTGGGCCATGATGGCCAAGGCAGCACTGGGTAAAGAGCAGCAGGAGGAGTTCTACGCAAGCAAACTGGGGACCGCACGCTTCTACTTCGCACGTCTGCTGCCGCGTATTCACTCGCTGGATGCCTCGGTGCGCGCGGGCAGCGAGTCGTTGTACCTGTTGAAGGCGTCACAATTCTGACCCTGAAAAGTCTTGTAAGCATTTGCTTACACTACGTGACGCCAATTGGCCTCTTCCCAAGAAAGGGATCCAAAGTTAATCTTTGTTCATGGACGTAGCGCAGGAAGCGCAACAAGACATAACAGGGACACGTAGGGAAGCCTGCCAGGATGGCGGGGTGAAAGGGAAATCAGGGAAACAGTCTGGAAAGCCCCGCTTCGGCGGGGTTTTCTTTGTTTGCGTTTTGACAATTCTGTTTTCTTTCCGCTCGCAGCACACGCTGCTGTGCCCGTGTTGCAATGCTTGTCCTGAGCCCCTCCCGCTAAAGAATAATGGCGCGGTGCCAGAGCCGGTTGAACCCTCACCGCCGGCCAGGGTCGATTAGCTGTATGGCCAATCAGAGCCAATCAATCAGGAGCTTTTCATGGACATCATTCGTATCATTTTCGCCATTCTGCTGCCTCCGGTAGGCGTGTTCATGCAAGTAGGCTTTGCTGGCGCTTTTTGGTTGAATATCCTGCTGACCCTGCTGGGTTATATCCCGGGCATCATCCACGCGATTTACATCATCGTTTCGCGTAAGTAATACCTCGTCGCACTCGCTGATCGTTCCCTGATGCGGGAACGATCACACGGCCTGATCAGGCATCCAGCACATCCCGATAGAAACGCCATTCCTTCTCCAGCGCATCTGCCAGGTTATTTGCCTTGCGGAACCCATGATGCTCGTCCGCATAAAAGTGCGCTTCGGTCTTGATACCGTTGTCCTGCAAGGCCTTGAGCATGGACCGGGTCTGTTCGGGAACCACCACGGCATCCAGTTCGCCCTGAAAGAAAATGACCGGCACGCTGATGCTGTCGGCGTGCAGCAGGGGTGTACGAGCCTGATAGCGCTCTATGTCCTTGTCGGGATCGCCGATCAGCCAGTCCAGATAATCACCTTCGAACTTATGCGTCGCCCTGGCCAGTGCCACCGGGTCGCTGACCCCGTACAGACTGGCACCTGCGCGGAATACGTCGTGGAAGGCCAGCGCGCAGAGCGTGGTGTAGCCACCTGCACTGCCGCCGCGAATAAAAGCCTGTCGTTCGTCAATCAGGCCGCGCTCGGCCAGATGCTTCACGACTGCACAGGCGTCTTCGACATCCGCCACGCCCCAGGTGAGGTGCAGGCCTTGCCGGTACACGCGACCGTAGCCGCTGCTGCCGCGATAATTGAGGTCTGCGACGGCGAAGCCTCGGTGTGTCCAGTACTGAATGCGCGGGTCCAGCACCGGGTAGCAGGCAGAGGTCGGGCCACCATGGATGAACACCACCAGCGGCGGTTTTTCTGCGCCGGTCATGGCCGGATAGAAGTAGCCATAAGCCTCGGCCCCGCCACTGGGGTAACGCAACGTCTGAGGACGGCTGATCTGGTCGGCCGGCAGCGGCGACCCGCCTCCGGCAAGTACGTGAACACTGGCGTCGTGGCGAGAAATGGCCAGTACCGCAGAGGTGCTTATGGCCGAGGCCGCAATGCAATAGACGAACTCTTCGTCAATGGCGAGGCTGCGAAAGCGACTGTAGCCTGCGCTGAAATCCTCGACGCTGCCGTCGGCCTGGCACAGCCCCAGAACACTTGAACCTTCTGCAAACCAGCTCGCCAGGTAACCATCGTTGATCGGCAGCCAGGTGCAGCTGCCCATTTGCCAAGGCGCTGACGCATGATCCGCCGGACGGGCGGGAAGCGGCGCAAACCCGGAAGGCGATTCGCCCCACGGCTGCCAGTAACCTGCACGATCAGTCAGGCAATACAGACGCCCATGGGCATCGAAGCGCGGTTGTTGCAGAGACTCTTGCGCACCATCGCCTGCGATGCACTGCGCAGTGGCCCAACTGCCGTCGTCCTGTTTCGTTGCACACATCAAGCGAGTGCTGGTCCACGGCTGATGCGGGCGCTGCCATTCGATCCAGGCCAGGCGTCCGCCGTCGGCACTGACAATCGGCGATGAGTAGAAATCAGCGCCTTCGGCCAGCAACTGGCGCTTGCCGTCAGTCAGCTCGATAGCCACCAGTCGATGCGTGTTGCGGTCCTCTTCAACGGCCAGAATCTGGCCGCCGCTGAAGAACACGCCGCCGTAGCGCTTGTCGCCCTCGGTCAGCGCCACCGGCTCGCTGGCGTCCAGTGCCTGTCGATACAGTTGCTGATCGCGCTCGTTGACGAAGACTACGGCGTCGTCGGCGAGGCAGAATGAACCACCGCCATACTCATACACCCGGCTGCGTACGCTGAAGCCTTGTGGCGTCAGGCAGCGCTTGCTGTTGGCGTACCAGTGCCAGATGCGGCTGGCGCCGTCTTCGGGGCGGTATTCGTTCCAGAACAGGCCCGCCGAGCTGACATCCAGTTCGGCGAAGTCAACGCCTGCCGCGACCGCTTGCGCAGCGCTCAGGCGTTCAGGAGGATTTTGCGATGAGTCGTGAGTTTCGGTCATTGCGAAAGGCCAGCTCTTCAATGGTTTGAGTAGCGGTTTCGGACTCGTCACGAGCCTGAGTGATGATCCCGTGGTGATAGGATTTGCTGCACACCGGGTCGGCATTGGCGGCGTCGCCGGTCAGCATGAAGGCCTGGCAGCGACAGCCACCGAAATCCTTTTCCTTCTCGTCACACGAACGGCACGGCTCGGGCATCCAGTCGTAACCGCGAAAGCGATTGAAGCCGAACGAGTCATACCAGATGTGCTGCATGCTGTGATCGCGCACATTGGGGAACTGGATCGGCATCTGCCGCGCACCGTGGCAGGGCAGCGCCGTGCCATCCGGTGTCACGGTCAGGAAGATATTGCCCCAGCCGTTCATACAGGCTTTGGGACGCTCTTCGTAATAATCAGGAGTGACGAAAATCAGTTTGCATGGGTGATTTTCTGCCTCCAGCCGGGCGCGGTATTCGTTGGTGACGGCTTCGGCGCGGACCAGTTGATCTTTGGTCGGCAGCAGGCCGAGGCGGTTCAGGTGCGCCCAGCCATAGAACTGACAGGTCGCCAGTTCGACGAAGTCCGCTTCCAGCGCGAGACACAGCTCGATGATCTTGTCGATGCGATCAATGTTGTGCCGGTGGGTGACGAAGTTCAGCACCATCGGGTAGCCGTGCTTTTTAACCGCCTTGGCCATCTCCAGCTTCTGCGCGAAGGCTTTTTTCGAGCCGGCGAGCATGTTGTTGACCTGCTCGTCGCTGGCCTGAAAGCTGATCTGGATGTGGTCCAGGCCTGCTTCCTTGAAGGCGATGATCTTCTCTTCGGTGAGGCCGATGCCCGAGGTTATCAGGTTGGTGTAGAAGCCCAGACGCCGCGCCTCGGCGATCAGTTCGGCGAGGTCCTGGCGCACCAGCGGCTCGCCGCCGGAAAAGCCGATCTGCGCCGCACCCATTTCCCGCGCTTCCTGCATGACCTTGAACCACTGCTCGGTGCTCAGCTCCTGGCCCTGTTTGGCAAAATCCAGGGGGTTTGAGCAATACGGGCACTGCAGCGGGCAGCGATAGGTCAGCTCGGCGAGCAGCCACAGTGGCAGGCCGACCTCGGGAGTGGGCGGTATGTACGGGGTGTTGGTGACGGGTGCTATGTCAGACAAGATCGATCCAGTTTTTCTTTTTGGCGCCTTCCATGAACTCGTCGACGTCCATGCCCAGTTCGGGAACATTGGGGAACTGCTGATGAAGCTCATCAATGACGGCGGCGATGGTGCGCTTGCCATCGATCAGCCCGCCGATCAGGGCCGCGCTTTCATTCAGTTTGATCATGCCCTCAGGGTAAAGCACCACATGCGCCTTTTGCGCAGGCTCGTACTGGAAGCGATAGCCCTGATGCCATTTGGGTGTCAACGCTCGGAACTGCGGATCGTGCTTCATAGCGTAATCCCCTTATGCCAGACCCTTTGGTCTGTGACGCTGTGATACGGCGGGCGGTTCAGCTCATAGGCCATGGACATCGCATCGAGCATGCTCCACAGGATATCGAGTTTGAACTGCAGGATTTCCAGCATACGCTGCTGACCTTCGTACGTAGTGTAGTGCTGTAACGTGATGGCGAGGCCGTGCTCTACATCGCGTCGGGCCTGACCCAGGCGAGTGCGGAAATATTCGTAGCCGGCCGGATCGATCCACGGGTAGTGCTGCGGCCAGCTGTCCAGACGCGACTGGTGGATCTGCGGTGCGAACAGTTCGGTCAACGAGCTGCTGGCGGCTTCCTGCCAATTGGCGCGGCGGGCGAAGTTCACGTACGCGTCGACGGCAAACCGCACGCCTGGCAGCACCAGTTCCTGCGAGCGCAGCTGGTCCGGGTCCAGTCCCACGGCCTGGCCCAGGCGCAGCCAGGCTTCGATGCCGCCGTCTTCGCCGGGCGCACCGTCATGATCGAGCAGGCGCTGAATCCACTCGCGACGGATCTCGCGATCCGGGCAGTTGGCCAGAATCGCCGCGTCCTTGAGTGGAATGTTCACTTGATAGTAGAAACGGTTGGCGACCCAGCCCTGAATCTGCTCGCGGGTCGCTCGGCCCTCGTACATCGCCACATGGAACGGGTGATAGATGTGGTAATAGGCACCCTTGGCGCGCAAGGCCTGTTCGAATTCGGCGGGGGACAGCGCAGTCGCTTCGCTCATGTCAGCTCCTAAAGCTCGATGCTCATGCCATCGAAGGCCACTTCGACGTTGCGACGAACCAGCTCCGCACGTTCCGGGGAGTCTTCGTCGAGAATCGGGTTGGTGTTATTGATGTGGATAAGCACCTTGCGCTGCTCGGGGAAGCCTTCGAGGACTTCCAGCATGCCGCCGGGGCCGTTCTGTGCCAGATGGCCCATCTCCCGGCCGGTGCGCGTGCCCACGCCACGGCGCTGCATTTCGTCGTCGTCCCACATGGTGCCGTCGACCAGCAGGCAGTCGGCGTCACGCATCTTCTCGGCCAGTGCTTCATCGACCTTGCCCAGGCCTGGGGCATAGAACAGCTTGCCGCCAGTGCGGGTGTCTTCGACCAGCAGGCCGATGTTGTCGCCCGGGTGCGGGTCGAAACGGTGTGGCGAGTAGGGCGGGGCGGCGCTGCGCAGCGGGAAGGGCGTAAAGCGCAGGTTCGGGCAGGCCGGAATCACGAAGCTGCCCTGCAACTCGATGCGGTTCCAGGTCAGGCCGCCGTTCCAGTGCTTGAGCATTTCGAACAGCGGGAAGCCGGTGCTCAGGTCCTCATGAACCATGTCGGTACACCACACCTGATGCGGGCAGCCTTCACGCAGGCTGAGCAGGCCGGTGGTGTGGTCGATCTGGCTGTCCATCAACACGATCGCGCTGATGCCGGTGTCACGCAATGTGCGCCCGGGCTGCATCGGCGCAAAGCCCTGCAATTGCGCGCGAATATCCGGTGAGGCGTTGCACAGCACCCAGTTGATACCGTCGTCGGACAGCGCAATGGACGACTGGGTCCGCGCATGGGCACGCAGGCTGCCGTCGCGAAAACCTGCGCAATTGACGCAGTTGCAGTTCCACTGGGGGAATCCACCGCCAGCAGCAGAACCTAGAATCTGGATGTACATGACAGCTCCCGGGACACGCTCTGAAATAAAAAACAGCCATAACCATAAAAAAAGCCCCGGCGAACCGAGGCTTCACAGCGCACTGAAATCAACGGCTTGCGAAGTACATGGTGACTTCAAAACCGATACGCAGATCAGTGTAAGCAGGTTTAGTCCACGACATAAAAATCTCCTCGGATAAGTGCAGCGTTGGGTGACTACATCTTAGTGCATCGCTGGAGGCATACGTTCAGATGCTTAGGGAGCTATGTTACTCAATTTCACAATTGGACAGGTTCGGAATCTGCAGAAAAGACCATTACTGTTCAGGTAAGGATTGCGGAACGGCCGCGCTGGCAGGGCGATTGGCCACGATCAGCCAGCCCCCTGTGGCGCTGATCAACTGATCCGCAGAGGCCAGCAACGAGTGTGTATCCAGATTTGACAGAGCCCCCTGCAAGGTCTGCGCATGGTCACCCCGGTGCCCGGCAAGTTGAGCCTGCCACTGCAGGTCGGCACGCTGTTGCTGCGGCAGGCTCGACGGCTCGAACTGCGCTGCAAGGGCGTTTGCCTGTTCAGGCAAATCTGCGTCGCGCACCAGTTGCGGCAGTTTGCCGATAAAGGCCCCGATGTGCGCAAACAGCTGTTGGGCACTGCTGGTGGGTGATTGCACGCCGAACAGCAAGCCGGTCCGTCCGTCGATCTGCCTGAGGCCACTGAACACCGCGTAGCCCAATTGCAGTTCGACCCGCAGCCGCTGATAGAACGGCGCTTGGGCCAGGTGCGCGAGCAGACGCCAGGCGGCTTCATCTTCGATGGAAGTCGTGGGCGCGGGGCAGAACACCAGCACGGCGTCTTCCGAGGAGGACGATACTTGCGTCGCCCAGTGCTTGCCAGCGCGAATGGTCGGCAGATCGGGCGGGGAGGTTTGCCGAACGCCGGGTGCCGCATTCAACACCGCGTCCAGCATTGACTGGCGGGCCGGGTCGAAGCCGCTGGTTAAACTGCTCCAGCGCGAAGCCGCCCATACGTCAGGAAGGTCGCTTATGGCCACCTCCGGGTCACTGCGCAGGTAGTGATCGGCAAGCTGCTTGAGCAACTGACGAATCGGGATCAATACCGGTTCGTCGTGTTCCAGCGTGTGTGCATCGGGGTGCTGCAAGCGCTGCAGGCTTTGTTGCAGGACCGCCACCATCGGTTCGCGCAAGCCGTTCAATTGAAGCTGCCAATAAGGGCCGTACGCAGTGAAGGTCAGGGTTACCCCGGCCTGACGTGCGTCTTCGACCAGTGGCTTGAGCGCGGCATCGAGTCTCCGCCAGAAAGCGGGTTGCGGGGACGGCAGTTGCCAGCGCAGGTACAGCGCGGCTTCAGCGGGGTCGTCCGCTGCCGTACCAAGAAACGGATTCGGCGCTGGCAGGTGCCAAGTGACCGGCTCTGGATCGAGGTTATCCACATCAGCGGTGAGCTTCGACAGTAATGCGCTTAAGGCTTTTTGGCCTTGCTCGCTCAACTGCGCGGGCGTTTGGCGACAGTGGTGGTTTGCCAGAGCCAATGCTCCGCACATCTGCAGACGGCGTTGTTCGAGACGGTGGTATTCCTCGATTCGCGTTGGCCAGTGAGCCTTGAAGAAACCGAGCCAGCTGAAAAGCAGGCTGCTGATAGGGGTCGCGTTCGCCAGGTCGCCCGTAAACTCGATATCCAGCAAAAGCTGCCCGCCGAACTGGTAAAGCGGCGCGGCGTGCAGTGAAGTGCCAAGCCCCTTGCGGACCAACTCGGCAACCAGTCCGCCAGGCTGCGCTGCATTGAGCCAGTGACAGAAGAAGGCCACCGCTTCGTCAGCCTTGTCCGGCAAGTCCTCAACAGCAAACAGCAGATGGTTTTGCTCGCCAGCCTGTCGAGGACTGGCCATCAATGCTGGAGGCGGGCGCTGTTTGAGCTTCATCCCGCTGGCGAAAACTGTGCCGTGGTTTGTCGCCAGCGCCTGTAATTCAGCGATCGGCAGCGGGCCAGTCAGGCACAGGGTCATCTGTCCGGCTTGATAGAAGCCTCGATAAAAGTCTTTCAACGCTTGCTGAAAAGCCGGGTTGGGCACTGGCAGGCTATAGCGATTGCCGGCGTGAAAGCCGCGCAGCGGATGCTGTGGGTTGATCGCTGTCAGTAGGCGCGCCTGATCGCGGGATGCGCTATCGCCGAGCCAGGCGATGAATTCGGCGTGCAGCACTTCGCGTTCGCGCAATTGATCTGCGATGTCCATGCGCGGCTTGGCAAGCATGTCGCACAGGCGCTCCAGCCCTTGGGCGAAGGCGGCTTGCGGCAGTTCGAAGAAGAAGTCAGTGGTGCGCTCGCGGGTGCTGGCATTGACCTGCCCGCCATGACGCTGCACAAAGGTCATCAAGTTGTCCCCGGCCGGGAAGCGTTCGGTGCCGAGGAAAAACAGATGCTCCAGAAAATGCGCCAACCCTGGCCAAGCCCGAGGCGCATCGTGACTGCCGGCTGCCACGCGCAACGAGGCCGCACAGCGCTTGAGCCGTGGCTCGTGACACAGCACCACATTCAGACCGTTGGCCAGCGTGAGGCGTTGAGTGTCAGTGGCGTGTGCGGCAGGCATGAGGGGCGTCCGGAAAGCTGTGCGAGGCGAGGCGTCATGCTAGCGGATTAGCTGACCTGATCGCGAGCCTGCTGCTCAAAGCTGCGAAATAGAGGACGCAAAGGGGCCGCCAAGCTTCCCGACAATGCATCGCTTGAAAGACCGTCTTCGCGAACAAGTTCGCCCCTACCCCTCGGGCAGAAGGCTGTTTTTGATTCTGCCCAACGGGCGTAGGAGCGGACTTGTCCGCGAAGGGGCCGTCAAGCTTTCCGAAAATGCATCGCTTGAAAGACCGTCTTCGCGAACACGTTCGCTCCTACCCCTCGGGCAGAAGGCTGTTTTTGATTCTGGCCAACGGGCGTAGGAGCGGACTTGTCCGCGAAGGGGCCGTTAAGGTTTCCAAAAATGTATCGCCTGAGCGAGCGTCTTCGCGAACACGTTCGCTCCTACTCCTCGGGCAGGAGGCCGTTTTTGATTCTGCCCAACGGGCGTAGGAGCGGACTTGCCCGCGAAGGGGTCGCCAAGCCTTCCGAACATGCATCGCCTGAGCGAGCGTCTTCGCGAACAAGTTCGCTCCTACCTCTCGGGCAGGAGGCCGTTTTGATTCTGCCCAACGGGCGTAGGAGCGGACTTGTCCGCGAAGGGGCCGTTAAGCTTTCCGAAAATGCATCGCTTGAAAGACCGTCTTCGCGAACAAGTTCGCTCCTACCCCTCGGGCAGGAGGCTGTTTTTGATTCTGCCCAACGGGCGTAGGAGCGGACTTTTCCGCGAAGGGGCCGTTAAGGTTTCCAAAAATGTATCGCCTGAGCGAGCGTCTTCGCGAACACGTTCGCTACGGGCTCCGGCCAGAATCAAAAGCGGGCTTGTGTATGACGATGGTCGCGGAGCGTGGGCACGATAGTTATAGGATTATTCCGCACGCTCTGGTGTGGGAATGATCCATCCGGCTGATCTGATCAAGTCAGCGACGTATAAAGCGCCGGGCGGCGATCCATGAAGTAGTCGTTCGCGGTTCTGGCCTGGGCCAGCAGTGACTTGTCCAGCGTGCCGACCAGCAGCGCTTCGTCCTGACCTGCCAGCAATGGACGGCTGCCGTCCGGCGCGCAGAGGCTGCTGAGCCCGCAGTAACAAATCGCGCCTTCGCTGCCGCAGTAGTTGGCATACACCACGTAGCAGTGATTCTCGAAGGCCCGCGCCCGAACCGTCACGTCGCAGACGAAATCGTAAGGCAGCATGTTTGCGGTGGGGACCAGAATCAACTCGGCCCCTGCCAGGGCCAGCCGACGGGTGTTTTCAGGGAATTCCACGTCGTAGCAAATCAGCAGGCCCAAGCGCCAGCCATTCAATTCGACCACCGGGTAATGATCGTCGCCTGCGGCGAACATCGACTTGTCCAGATCGCTGAACAGATGTGTCTTGCGGTAGTTGCACAGGCGTGTGCCCTGGCTGTCGATCAACTGTACAGCGTTGTAGATCTGCCGATCGGCAGCACGTTCCGGATAGCCGTAGAGGATCGCAATGCCGCTGGCCTGTGCGATGGTGGCAATGCGCGTCGCTGCCGGACCGTCCTGCGTCTGCGCCAGCTCACCGACAGCCTGAGCGCCGATGTTGTAGCCGCTGAGGAACATTTCCGGACAGATCAGCAGCTGTGCCCCTTGCTCGGCGGCGGCCTGAGCCTGCTGTTCCAGGCGAGTCAGGTTGCCGCTGACATCCAGCGGCAATGGCGGGCATTGATACAGCGCAACGCGCATGGGGTTTTCCTTATGTCAGTCGCCCAGTGCAATCGGGCCGATTTCGTGGAACACATCACCGGGGCCGGGGTTCTCGGCGTGAGTCTTGCCGCCGAAGTGGTTCATGATCCCCCACACGGCGTTCAGTGAAGTCTGCACAGCGCCTTCGACCCACGCCGGTGTCCAGGACACATCGTCGCCGGCGATGAACATGCCGCGCTGTTCGCTGGGCATATCTTGCTGCATGAAGTGCGCGTACATGCGCTGGTTATAGCGGTAATGGCCCGGCAATGCACCCTTGAACGCACCCAGGAAGTGCGGATCGGCTTCCCATGACACGGTAATCGGATCACCGATGATCCGCGCTGCGATGTCCACTTTAGGGTAGATCTTCTTCAAGGCGTCCAGCGCCAGCTTCACCCGCTTCTCGATGGGCTGCGGGAGCATCTTCAGAGCATCGCTCATCCACGAATAGGACAGGCAGATCACGCCGGGTTTGTCGTCGCCGTTATCGAACAGGTAAGTGCCACGGGTCAGCCGGTCGGTGAGGGTCATGCTCATCAGGTCGCGACCGGTTTCCGGGTCTTTGTCCTTCCAGAACGGGCGGTCGACCATCACGAAGGTCTTTGACGACTGCATGTAGCGGGTGCGGTCCAGGGCCATCCACATTTTCTGCGAAAACAGCGACTCTTCGCACTCGATCTGCGTGGTCAGCAGCCAGCTCTGGCAGGTGGTCAGCACGGCAGCGTACTGCCGGGTGTCGCCCCAATTGTCAGTCACCGCAAAACTGCCATCCTCGGCGCGTGCAATGCGCTTCACGCCGGGACGTGGTGCGCCGCGGTGCAACGACGACAGGCTGGTGCCCTTGGGCCAGTGCGCGCAATGCTCGGGTACATGGCTCCACAAGCCAACCGGCACTTGCTGCACGCCGCCGACGATCAGATGCTGGTGCTCATCGCAGTTGGTCATCACCACGCGGAAGATTTCCAGCATCGAGTTGGGGAAGTCCGAGTCCCAGCCGCCCGTGCCGAAGCCCACCTGGCCAAACACTTCGCGGTGAAAGAAAGACAGGCTGGCGAAGGCCTTGGAGGTCGCGACAAAGTCATAGAACGTGCGGTCGTCCCATAACGGCACCAGCTTGTTCCACAGTTCTTTGAGGCGCGGCACATCGCGATCGCGGATGGCCTGCTGGATGTCCCCGAACTGCGAGCCGCTTTCCAGTGCGTCGGCCCAGGCGTCGGCGACCTCCTGAAACAGCGCCGGCAGGTCCGAGAGCATTTGTGCGTAGTAGGTGGTGCCTTCCAGGTCGATAACCGTGCTGCCGGACGCCGCAGTCAGCGGGTTGGGGAAGGGCCTGGACTCAAGGCCCAGCTTGTCGACGTAATGGAAGAACGCTGTCGAGGACACCGGAAAGCGCATGCCGCCCAGTTCGGCAACGATGCCTTTGGCGCCTTCGAACTCCTGCGAGCGCAGGCGGCCACCCATTTTCGAGGCTTCGTACACCACCGGCTTGAGGCCCATCTTCATCAATTCGTAGGCCGCCACCAGACCGGCTATCCCGGCACCGATAATTGCCACCTCAGCGCCGTGGTTCTCCACAGGGATGCTGCCCAGGCCTTTCGGGTGCTCAATCCAGTCATCGAAGGCGAAGGGGAAATCGGGGCCGAACATGGTGATTGGCTTTTTGCCGTTGGCGGGGTGACGGTTGTTCTTCATGACGGACCTTGATGGGCAACGGCGAAAAACAACAGTCTAGAGAAGGGCGGACACGTTAATAAGACGCAAAGTGTCGTCGATATGCTGTTTGTTTTGGCTAAGTGACGAATATGCTGGTCGGTTTGTATGGTTGATCGATCGAGGCGTTCAGTTACACCGGCTGGCCGCGGTCGATCTTGCTGCTGAGGATGATCGAGGTCGTGGTCTTCTCGACACCATCCACGCTGCCGATCAGGTCCAGTAACTGGTCCAGTTGCTCGGGAGAATCCGTGCGCAGCCAGGCGACATAATCGAACTCGCCACTCACCGCACAGAGTTGCTGAACCTGCGCCATGGCACTGAGGCGCCGCACCACTTCCTTGCCCGAGCGGGGTTGTACGGTGATGCCGACATACGCCTGCAACCCGCCACTGACCACGCGCTGGCCAAGGCGCACGCCGTAACCGGTAATCACTTTGCTGCTTTCCAGGCGCGCGAGCCGCGAGGTGACGGTGGTGCGGGCGATGCCCAGTTGCCTGGCGAGCATGGCGACGCTTTCACGCGCGTTGATTTGCAGCGCGGCAATCAGCTGGCGATCAATTTCATCCAGTACAGGCGGGCGGGTATCGGGCACGGGCGGTTCCTTAAAACTTCCAGCGTTTGGCGGTCTTGGCCAGACGCGCCTGCAGGCCGTCGAGGTTGAGCGCCAACTGCTGAGTCATCAAGTGGTAGCCCTTCAGCTCGGTAGGGATGACGGCCTTCACTGCAGGTGTCGCTGGTGTCTCTGGTGTTTCCGTCGTACGTTCCAGACGCTCGGTGGCCCCGGTTTGCAGGGCGCGCGCCATGCCGATCAGTTGCCGGCGAATCTGGCGGTAGTCAGCGTCCAACGATGCCTTGAGTGTCTCGTCAGCAAGCTGATTCAGGTTCGCCGGGCGAATATTGGCAAGAATCTCCAGGGTGCTCAGGCACATGCGGAAGTGGCCCTGAATGGCGTCCAGCTCGACCATGGACATCTTCACTTCCTTGGACACCGACGGCAGCAGCGAGCGCAATTGCAGCATCGTTCCGTTGAGCCTGGCGGTCAGTTTCAAATGCTCGTCAGCGGTAACCGGCTGGCCCTGCACGATGCGCCCGTAGACCTTGGCGCAGTCACGCAAACCACTGGCCAAATTGTAGCGCCAGGAAAACACCGCATACAGCGGCAGGGCGAAGGAGAACGCCAGGGCCAGCGCGATACCAATCAGGATATCGACGGTACGCCACAGGCCGTCACTGATCGGGTTGTAACCATGACCGGCAACGATGAACAACGTGATCGCCGACAGCAGCGCGGTGTAACCGCCTTTGCCAATGGCGTGATAGGCGAAGAAACCGCACATCACCGACATCATTGCGTAGGTCAGCAACGGCATTTCCAGATAGCCCTGCTGGACCACCACGATCAGACCGAGACCGGCACCGATCAACGTTCCGTAGGCCCGTTCGACCGACTTCTTGCCGATATTGCCGTGATGCTGCAAACCGCCGATCACGATCAGCATGGTCACCGACGCCCACTCGCCATGGGGCAGGTTGAGGCCAGTGGTCAGCAGAATAGTCACCAGCAGGCCCACCGCAATCCGCGCCGCGTGGATCAGCCGCGCATGCCGATAACGGCGATACGGGTCCAGCAAAGGACGCAGAACAGGGCGAAGCCAGGAGGGTATGAAAGCAGAGCGCGAATTCGTCATGCGTTAAGAGACCGCGAGGGTAGGGAAGAGATTCCCTGATTGGATGATGGCAGTCCTCAGTAAGCCACATTTTGATGGGGTATGGGTGGGGTATGTCGATGATCAGTGACGTGGCATTGCGCACTTAAGGTGTAGGAATGAAGCGCCGAGGGCAGTGATCACGATTTTTATGTGTAATTAAGATGTCACTTAATGACACTTTATGAGGGTTAATGTGTTCTTTCGTGATCTATTATTTTCGGGTCCACGTAGCTATCCGTGTTACTTTGTTTTTTCTCGAACTCCTGCGCCTGCCCGCTGGTAACTGCTCATGAAGGCTTTTTTCCCCGTTCAGTGCACCGACACGCTTTTGCGCATTGCCCTGCTGGTAAAGCAGACCAGGTTGCAGCAAGGCATCCGCCAGGTCGATCTTGCCGAAAGGCTGGGCATCTCGCTTCGTACGTTTCGACGTATCGAGGCAGGGAATGCCGAAGGCGTATCGCTGCGTGACTTCATGCTGGTGGTCTGGGGGCTGGGGGTGTCGGAGCGATTGTTTCAAGGGCTTAGGGATGACGAGTCGTTCAGTGTCGAGCAGCTTGAAGCTGCCGACCGAAAGCGTGTCCGCCTGCCTCGACACAAGCCGGAGGACTTCTGATGGCCCAGGCTTATATCTACATGGAATGCCCTGTCAGCGGAGAGAGACTGACGCTGGGCAAGCTGACGATTCAGGCTGGCGTCGGGACATTCCAATATGCACCGGATGCGGTGCAGGAAAACATCTGGGTGCCGGATCCTTTCAGGTATCCACTGTCCACGCGATCCTACACCGTGACTAAAAATGGTGGCGTCCCGGGTTTTATCGATGATGCCATGCCCGATGGTTGGGGAGAGCGGTTGCTGCATCGGGTTGAAAAAGGCCCGTTGGACTCGATACAGCTGCTGCTCAAGTCGCCCAACAGCGACAGAGCGGGCAATATCATGGCCGGCCTGTCGCGTGTCGCGCAGGACGGGCTGGGCCAGACGCCTCCCAAAGCCTTTCGTGCCAAAGGGCTCGATCATTTCATCGATGCCTGTGAAGCGATCTATGACAGCCAGCTCAGCGCCGAGCAGCTGGAGGTTCTGAAGGTAAGGGATCAGCGATCTTCCGCTGGTGGCGCACGCCCCAAGCGAACTTATCTGGGCGACAGAAAACTGATTCTGGCCAAGCCTCGCGACAAATTCGATCACTATGACCTGCCCTCCGTTGAGCACGCCTGCATGACCTTCGCAGGGCTTAAAGGGTTGCAGGCGGCCAACACCTCTCTGTATCGCGGCGAGCGGATCAATACACTGTTGGTCGAGCGTTTCGACCGCGCTTTTGATGAGCAAACCCATCGCTTCCGCCGACTGCCGATGCTCAGCGGCTTGACCTTGCTGGACGCCGAGTGGAAGGCCCGTACGCACCCCGACTGGCAATATGCGGCACTCGCCGATGAGCTGTATCGTCGTGGTGCGCCTGACGTTGATCGGCAGGCGCTGTATCGGCGCATGGCCTACAACGTGCTGGTCGGCAATGCCGATGACCATCCCCGTAACCACGCAGTCATCTGGAAAGAAGGTGGCTGGAGGTTATCGCCGATGTACGACGTACTGCCCATTCTGGACGAAGGGCCTGCTCAGGCACTTGCCATGTCAGTCGGCATCGAAGGGTCGCGTCTCAACCGAGGCAATCTGCTCAGTCAGCACGCTCACTTTGCCTTGAGCAAGGAACAAGCCGAGGCGGCGCTGGACGAGGTGGCCGGTTGGGAAGCCGAACTGCATGATTACTACAGCCAGTTTCTGTCCGGTGCGGAACTGGATGCTACAGTCGATGCGACCAGTGGCGCACGTCTGAAGCGCTAGCAGCTCCTTCTGCTGTGTAGGGTTCTACGGCAAGGGCAGATTGATCTGGTAGCGAGTGCTGCGGCCTCCACCGGGTAGGCGAACCAGGCAGTTTTTGGCAAGCAGATCACTTAAGTGGCGGGTAGCGGTGGCCTTCGAGACCTTCGCCACTGCCTGATACTGCGCTGCGCTCAGACCGTTCTCAAAGCCACGCTCGCCGCCATCCAGTAGCCGATTCAGCACCTTGACCTGTTCGACGCTCAGGTCGTTGTCGCGATGTAATAGCCAAAATCGCGTTTTGCCCAGTACTCGTTCTATATGAACCAAGGCGTTTTCAATGCTTTTCAACAATGTGCGCAGGAACCATTCCAGCCACTCGGTGATATCGGTCGTGCTTTTCTGACTGGTCTCCAGAACGTGGTAATAGCCGGCGCGGTCAGCAAGGATGCTGGCGGACATGGCAAACAGTCGTATGGCTTGCTGATCGCCCTGAGTCAGCGCCAGGTCTGTAATGGCCCGAGTCAGGCGACCATTGCCGTCGTCAAACGGATGCAGGGTTACAAACCAGAAATGCGCGATACCTGCCCGCACGAATGGATCGAGCGTCGGATCACTTTGACTGCTGGCAAACCAGTCGAGAAAATCTTCCAGCTGTTGCTCAAGTCCAGCCCGCGGTGGCGCTTCAAAATGCACGATGTGTCGATCAAGTCTCCCTGAGACCACCTGCATAGGTTCGTCGCTACGCAATTGACCAACCAGGATGCGAGCAGACACAAAGCTGTCCTCTTCCGGGAACAGCCAGCGATGCCAGGTACACAGACGTTGCAAGTCAAGTGGCTGATCATGACCACGTGTGGCGTCCAGCATCAGCTCGGCCAACCCCTCGCTGCGAGGGCTATGCTTGCCGTTATCGGCGATCCCCAGGCGGCGTGCCAGCGACGACCTGACAGAATCTGCATTCAGTCGCTCGCCTTCGATGGCGGACGAAGTGACGATATTCTGCAGCAGGGCATTCAAGCCCTCGCACATTTGCGCATCGCCACCCACTGCACCGCTCATACCCAGCAAGCGACCTTGAGCCTTGGCGCACGCTCGTATCAACGGTGCAAGGCGTTCTTCGCGCCAATGGAAGCGCGGCCAGTTCGGCTGTT
The DNA here is from genome assembly GCF_017833055.1 of Pseudomonas sp. PvP100. Lineage (NCBI taxonomy): Bacteria > Pseudomonadati > Pseudomonadota > Gammaproteobacteria > Pseudomonadales > Pseudomonadaceae > Pseudomonas > Pseudomonas sp. PvP100. Next base: position 4,013,942 of record NZ_JAFIBO010000001.1, on the reverse strand, counting down.
GCCAGATCCAGAGATGTTCGGACATCGTATCCGCCTATGCAGTGAGCCGAATAAAAAGTTAATCGGCTCATGAAGTGAGCCGATTGTGGTGATTATTCGGCTCACCGTCCAGATGTGCTTATCGAGGCGGCACGGATTACGTGAGAGCTCATCACGGTCTGTGAGTCATTGAACCCGAAGTGTGAGGCGTCTGCTGTAACTCGCGCAGCAATGTGGCGGGTGACTCTCACACCGCATCCTGCTAGATCAACTGTATAGCCCCGGACCAGGGCGCTGTTCAACGACCTCTGCTTTTGCTCATTGAGTTGCAAGTCCGACACATGAACACCTGGTGGGCAATCCGCCACCTTCGTTTTGTTGTTCAAGATTCGTACAGCCAGCCTTTGCCATATTCGCCTTGCCAGCCTGTTCTCTTGCCTCGGTGAGAGCTGCAGCGCTCCAGCCAAGATGTATCAAAACGGACATATTCCGGACACGCAACGACCACAGAATTCGCGCCAATCGCTGACGGACCGGCTCATAACCAGAAAATCTCAGGCACCTCCTTCAGACGAGCTAATACCTGCTGCCATGAATAACCTGAACCTGTCGACGCTAGGCCAGAACGAACAATCGCTGGACGTGATTTACGGTCCTATTCAACCTGAGCTGCTACGTGAGGAAGTGCTGGCCGATCTGCTCGAAGCCAGTGCCCGGCGCAATCCGCAGCATGTGGCATTGATCTTCGGCGAGCGTCAGATCAGTTATGGCGAGCTGGACCGGCAGGCCGATCAGGTGGCTTCTGCGCTGATCGATGCGGGTGTTCGGCCGGGGCACATTGTCGGTCTATGGTTGCCACGCGGCATCGAGCTGCTGGTCATGCAGGCCGGCATCGCCAAGGCGGGCGCTGCCTGGCTGCCCTTGGATCAGGACACGCCGGTGGAGCGCCTGCAGATTTGCCTGGAGGACGCCAGCGCAGTCGGGCTGGTTTCCTGTGATGCGTTGATGCCGGTGTTGGCCGATACCGGCTTGAAGGTGTGGACTGCCGAACACCTGCTGACGCCGACCGACGCAGCGTTGGTGCGCCGCAATGGTGTGCTTCCCGAACATCCAGCCTATGTGATCTATACCTCCGGCTCTACGGGCAAGCCCAAGGGCATTCTGATTTCCCAGCGCAGCATCTGCCATTTTCTGCGCAGCGAGAACGCGATACTCGGCATTCGGGCCAGCGACCGGGTTTACCAGGGCTTTTCCGTGGCCTTCGACATGTCCTTCGAAGAAATCTGGATTGCCTATCTGGTGGGCGCGACGCTGTGGATAGGCCCGAAGGAAACCAGCGGTGACCCCGAAACCCTGCCGCGCTTGCTGAATGAGCAGCGCATCAGCGTCTTGCATGCGGTGCCCACTTTGCTGGCGCTGTTCAGCGAAGACGTTCCCGGCTTGCGCTTGATCAACCTGGGCGGCGAGATGTGCCCTGAGTCGCTGGTAGATCGCTGGGCAACGCCGAACCGGCAGATGTTCAACACCTACGGCCCTACCGAAGCCACTGTATCGGCCAGCCTGGCGCGTCTTTCGCGTGGTCGCCCGGTGTCGATTGGCAAACCGTTACCCAATTACGGGCTGTTGGTCATCGCCAACGATTCTGCGGTCGGGAGCACCCTGGCGCCCAGCCTGCTGCCGCGTGGTGAGGTCGGTGAGCTGTGCATTATCGGCCCCGGCCTGGCCGAGGGGTATCTTGGCCGACCGGACCTGACCCAGGAAAAATTCCTGCCGAACCCATGGTCCACCGGCTATCACGATGCGCGTCTGTACCGAACCGGCGACCTTGCCCGGATCGACGACGAAGGGCAGGTGCAGTGCCTCGGGCGGGCCGACGATCAGGTAAAAATTCGCGGCTTTCGCGTCGAACTGGGCGAGATTGAATCGCTGTTGGCGCAACAGCCTGGCGTGGGCACCGTTGCCGTCCTGTTGCGCAACGAGGCGGGCGTTGATCAGCTGATTGCCTATCTGGTGAGCGACACTTCTGCGCCTTCCGCATTCACAAGTCAGTTGCGCAAAACCCTGCAGGCACAGTTGCCGCCGTACATGGTCCCGGGACACTTCGAACTGCTCGACAGCATGCCGCGCCTCACGTCCGGCAAAATCGATCGCAAAACGCTCAAGGCCCGGCCGTTGACGGTGGATGCCAAGGCCGCCAGCGCAGACTCCGATGTGGCGCAAACCGAAGGTGAGATCGCACTGTTTGCCGCGCTGAGCACGCTCTTCCCCGGCATGCCGATCCGCCGCGATGCGGACTTTTTTACCGATCTGGGTGGGCATTCCTTCTTTGCCGCGCGTCTGGCCTCGGCGCTGCGGGCCAACCCGCGTTTCGCCCAAGTCACGGTGCGCGACATTTACCAGCATCGGCGTATCGGGGCGATTGCCAAAGTGCTGGACCAGGCGCCACAAGAGGTGGACGCGCCGGTGGACTGGACGCCTCCGTCAGCCTGGCGTCGCTGGCGCTGCGGCGTGGCCCAGGCGCTGGCATTGCCGGTCATGGTCAGCCTGCGCATGACCCAGTGGCTCGCACCGTTCTTTACCTATCACCTGCTCACCGGCTCGCCCGACGACTCTGTCGCGCTGGCCACTCTGGCGTCGATCTCGGTGTTTCTGATTGCCACCGTTCTGCAGTTTTTCATCGCGCTGGCAGCCAAGTGGCTGATCGTCGGCCGCCTTAAGCCTGGGATCTATCCGCTGTGGGGCGTTACCTACTTTCGCTGGTGGGCCGCAGACCGCATGGTCGAGTCGGCGCCGACTTATCTGCTGAGCGGCTCTTCACTTTATCCTCTGTGGCTGCGCGCACTGGGCGCGAAAATCGGGCAGGACGTGATTATCGGCGGGGCTACAGTACGGGCTCATGACCTGCTGGAAATCGGTGACGGGGTCAGCGTCGGCAACGGTGTCAGCTTCGAAAATGCGCGGGTTGAACGGGGCCAGTTGCATTTGGGGCGTATCGCCTTGCAGGACAATGCCTGTGTCGGCTCTTACGTGATCATGGAAGGCAATACGGCTGTAGGCCCGTGGGGGCATCTGGAAGCCCAATCGGCCATGGCCGATGGTCGGGAAGTTCCCGCTGGACGCATCTGGCAGGGCTCGCCAGCGCGTGATGTCGGCGCGTTCGATACGCTCGGTCAACCTGCGCGGCCTGTGACCAGCCCTGCGCGTTTGCGGGCAGAAAAACTGTTCTTCGCCTTCGGCGTACTGCTGATCGCGACGCTGTTCTTCATCCCGGTCTTCCCGACCTTTTTCCTGATCGACTGGTTCGACACGCAGCATGTCTTGCCATGGTTCGAGGGCAGCGGGCCACTGGGACAACTGGCGCGCTATTTCCTGCTCGCGTTCCCGGCCAGTGCGGTGCTGATTGTCGCGACTGTTCTGGCGTCTGCGGCATTGCGCTGGATCGTTTTCCCGCGCCTCAAACCGGGCCGTTATGAGGTGCACAGCAATACCTACTGCGCCAAATGGCTGATCAGCCAGATTCAGGAAGCGAGCCTCAACGTGCTGTCCGGCATCTACGCCACGGTGTATTCGCCCTTCTGGTATCGGCTGTTGGGCGCGAAAGTAGGGCGTGATGCCGAGATCTCCAGTGCGCAGGGCGTCATCCCGGACATGCTGACCCTGGGCGATGAAACCTTTATCGCCGATGCGGTGATGCTCGGTGATGAGCGCATCGACGGCGGCTGGATGACCATGCAGCCCACGGTCGTGTCCCATCGCAGCTTTGTCGGCAACGGCGGATACATCGCGGACGGCACGGTACTGCCGGAAAACGTCCTGATCGGCGTCCATTCCTGCGCACCGCACAACAGCAAAATAGTCGACGGCGACACCTGGCTGGGCTCCCCACCGATCCACCTGCCGGCCCGCGAGCAGGTCAGTGGCGCTCCCGAATCGCTGACCTTCAAACCTTCACCACTGCGACGCCTGGCCCGCGGCCTTGTCGAAGGCGTGCGCATCGTCACCCCGCACGCGGTGGTGATCGCCGTCGGCTACACGGTGATGCTTGACCTGATGCCTCTCGCTGACGACAAGCGCTGGGGCGCGGTGCTGGCCTACCTTGCAGTGATCGGCGTGGCGTACAGCGTGGGTAACTTTCTGCTGATTGCGGCCCTGAAATGGCTGGTGATGGGCCGCTATCGCAAACGCGCTGACCCGATGTGGACGCCCTTCGTATGGCTTTCGGAGGGCATCACCAGTCTGTACGAAGGCATGGCCGCGCCAAACTTCATGCGCTACTTGCGCGGCACGCCGTGGTTGCCGCTGGCGTTCAATGTGCTCGGCTGCAAGATTGGTCGCGGGGTTTACATGGACACGACCGACATCACTGAATTCGACTGCGTCAGCATCGGCGCAGACAGCGAATTGAACGCTGGCGCCTGCCCGCAGACCCACCTGTTTGAAGACCGAGTCATGAAGATCGACCACGTCAGCATCGGCGAACGCGTGTACATGGGCCCACGCAGCGCCGTGCTGTACAGCGCCGTCGTAGGCAACGATGCGCACCTTGGCGCACTGACCCTGGTCATGAAGGGCGAACACATCCCTGCCGGCAGCCGCTGGGCCGGTTGTCCCGCGTCACCTGACAGGGCATGAAGTGCGGGGCGAGCTGGGCATTCGATGAAGATGGCCGGCTTGCCCCGCCAAAGCCTTTCCCTCGGCAGAATGTATTGCTGGTCAGCTGCGTTACCAGGCCGGGCTGTGCAAGGGATGAAGCCAGAAACCGCATTCGGACTTGCGTGCGTACCGCCGTGGAACAGTGGCTCGAATTGCCATCGGGCGCGATCACGTTCATCAGCGCCCCTGGTGTCGCGCCGCGATTGCTTATCGACGGGCTGCCGGTGCCCGGGTTTTCCATCAGCCACGAAACCGGATGCTCGCTGGCTGCCATCAATCTCCAAGGCGCAGTGGGCGTGGACTTGATGCAGGTTCAGACGGTGCCGGACTGGCATGCTGTCGCGCAGGATTATCTGGGGGCTGAGGTTGCTACCGGCCTGTCAGGCTTGCCCGAGTCGATTCGCACTATGGCGTTTGCCAAGGCATGGTGCAGGCGCGAAGCGTTTTTGAAGTTGCACGGCTTGGCGCTTGAGGAATGGACGGCAGTGGGCGGGTTGCAGGGTGTGGGGGTCGAGGTTGAATTGGGGGAGGGGATGGTGGGGGTGGTGGCGTTGAGTCAGGTTTTGATGGACTACATGAATCAGGCTGAGCGGCACACGGCACCTTGATTGATCTCGTCCTCTGAGCTCAAGCAGTGTTCTCCGCTATTGGGGTTTGCGGCCTGTTGAGCCGCATCGACACTCACCCCCGCAGAGCTTTTCGCTCTGCGGTCATCATCTCTTATCACCGCAACGTCTGTATCGCGTTGGACCGGATTATTCCGGCGTTTGCGCACCGCTGGTCCTGGACATTTCAACAGGCTTGGTCGCCGCGTTGAAGAAAGCCAGGTGATAGGCCAGGCCGACGAACACCGCGCCGCCCACCGCGTTACCCAAAAATACCGGAACGAAGTTGTCGCCGAACTGCGCCCAGCTCAAGGCGCCGGCAAAGATCGCTGCAGGAATGACGAACATGTTGGCGACGATGTGCTGAAAGCCGATCGCGACGAATGCCATCACCGGAAACCACATGCCGACCACTTTACCGATCACATCCTTGCTCGCGTAGCTGAGCCACACCGCCAGGCACACCAGCCAATTGCAGCCAATACCCGAGATGAAAGCCTGTTCGAAGCTGGCCCCCACCTTGGCATTGGCGATGGCCACAGTCTTGGCCATGAAGGCGCCTTCAGTCAGCCCCACCACATGGCCGAAACAATAGGCGACGAACAGCGCGCCGATCAGGTTGGCCAGCGTCACCAGCACCCAGTTGCGCACCAACTGACCCAGACCGATACGCCCGGCGAACAGCGCCATGGGCAGGCTCATCATGTTGCCAGTCAGCAACTCACCGCCAGCCAGCACCACCAGAATCAGCCCGACCGGAAACACCACAGCGCCAAGCAGATTGCCCAGCGACGCCCACTCGTGAGGGATCATGGTGCTGACATGAATATCGAGAAGAAACCCGAGGGCAATGAACGCCCCCGCCAGAAAGCCCAGGATCATCAACGACGGCAGGCCCAGGTGGGCCTTCTTGACGCCGCTTTCGACGGCAATTTCAGCGATTTGCTGCGGGGTGTTCAAAGACATGGTGGGCTCGTGCGTGGTCGTGGGCTGAGCGGGGGGATTAAAAGCTCAAGCGGTGCGCGCATCTGTCGCACCGGGAAACAACGTTACGGAATGTTTCGGAGGATGGCTAATCGGATGTTTTGATCGGGTGATTGAGAGGGTCGATGAGTGGGCAGGTTTGCGCGGGGTTGGGCTTATAGTTGTTTGGTTGGCAGGTTTGTAGTGGGTCGACTAAACCCGATCACTGAGTTGTCAGCGACCGAGCCACCTTGGAAACGCTGACTCAAGCGCTCAAGCCAGCGGATTCTGACGCAACTGCAGGCAACGGAGCAAGGCGCCAAGGCTTCTGTAGGACGTTTACTCGTTTCGCAACATGATCCTGTTTTTTACTGCATCCGGCTTGGTATTGCCCGGCATCACCCCATAACTATCCCTGTCTCCATAAACCGCAAGGACAGACCATGACCAACCCAACCGAAACCGCCATCCTTGCCGGCGGCTGCTTCTGGGGCATGCAAGATTTGTTGCGACGCTACCCCGGCGTGCTGCATACGCGAGTCGGCTACACCGGTGGCGAAGTACCGAACGCCACCTACCGCAACCACGGCAACCATGCCGAAGCGATTGAGATCGTGTTTGACCCGGCGGTAATCAGCTACCGGCAGATTCTTGAGTTCTTTTTCCAGATCCATGACCCGAGCACGCCTAACCGGCAGGGCAATGACCTTGGGCCAAGCTATCGTTCGGCGATTTACTACCTGAGCGAACAGCAACGGGATATTGCCGAGGATACCGCGGCTGACGTGGACGCCTCCAAGCTGTGGCCGGGGCGTGTGGTCACGCAAATCGAGCCCGCGAGTGAGTTCTGGGAGGCGGAGCCGGAGCATCAGGATTATCTGGAGCGGATACCGAACGGTTATACCTGCCACTTCATCCGGCCGAACTGGAAGTTGCCGAAGCGGGCTTGAACCTGAATCGCACCGGGAAAGGCCGCGATAGGGGGAGAGCGCAAAAGCTGACCTGCCCCTGTCATGCAGGCGACTGTAGCAGTGGTAATCAGACACTTTTATCTGGCGATATTCTCGCCTGAATGAGTGTCTGGAATCACTAGATCACTACAGTCAAGATTTAAGTCTCAAGGTGATGAGTGAGCTGAAGGCCAGGGTGGAGAAAGCGCTTCCGTACATGACCACGCAGAATGCACTGGGCAAGGCTGTGAACTACCTGGCAAACAACTGGAGCAAACGGGAACGGTACGTCGAGCAAGGCTACCTGCCGATCGACAACAATACCGCCGAGCGCGCGATCCGGCCTTTCGTCATCGGAAGGAAGAACTGGTTGTTCAGCGATACGCCCAAAGGCGCGACGGCCAGTGCTCAACTTTACATTTTGGTCGAGACCGCCAAAGCCAACAGCCAAGAGCCTTATGCGTGGCTGTGCCACGCACTGGAGCGTCTGCCAAAGGCATCCTCGGTTGAAGATTACGAAGCCCTGTTGCCGTGGAACTGCAAGCCTGGACTACACAGCTAAACGAAGCGCCCACTTTTGACTAGGTGGGGTTTATAGAGCGCTTACCGATGATCGGTGTCACACTAGAGAGCTTAATCATTCCGGAGGTTGGCAGCGAACATCGCCTACGCGCGGATGATCCGGCATCCACGCAAGCTCAGGTCGATCCCGTTTCGTACCGCGGATTTTCTCAAAAAACCATGAGCAGCCTAATTCGCTCAGTTGTGCTCGCTACTGGTTGAGAACTGGAATTTTTGATACTCGAGCATCCACCAATACAAGCATAAGAGCTTGATAAAATCCACGTTGCCAGTGATTTGGAAACTGAGCTTGAGAAATACCCGGCTCGAAAATAGTCTCACGAATCAGTTCATTACTGAGGCCGATACGCCTTAGAGAGTCAACTTGAGCCATCACGGTCCCCAACAATTGTGCGGCCTTAACTCCATAGCGATGGGCCAAATTAAAATCCAAGAAATGCTTAGCAACACGAAGTTTATCAGTATCGTTCCATTCAGCAGGGGGATTAACACGATAAATGAATTTCCCAGGCTCGCCATTTACTTCTTCTTCGTACGAGGCGACAATCCATTGGTCGAGAAAAAATCTATCATTATCTAAATATGGCTGAATTATTTGACTATACGCTTGATCTGCAAATGCAGAAGATTTTCCATCCATATTGCAATCGCGACATGATGGAACTAAATTTACGGGCAGAATTGAAAATTGAGGGAAATGAGCTTTTGGTAAAAAATGATCCAGGTTTCTTGGGGTTCCTATTCCACCACAGAATGGGCAGCTCTCCATCGCCGCATTTAAGATTTTGTTGTAGACCTCTCTGGCAGGCTTTTCCTCTGGAACGAAGTAAGTTTCGTAGAGTTTGATGAGATCTGATTTCATTAACCTATTCAAAACCAATGGATTCTGAGTTGCACTACAGTCAATAGGTTGGAGAAGGTAAAGCGAGCCACCACGAGAGCTTGCCGAATATTGCTCACCTACATCTACCAGATTTTTTTTATCCGCTTCGACGTTGCTTTTCAGAGCATTATTACCAGTTATGCCTAATAAGCAGGCATCAATCACATGCTCTAAAGTATAATTGGGTTCAGCAAGCCGTATCATTTTTCTAAACCTCTATCTCGCGTCGCGATGAGAACGCGTAGAATTGCTTTGCCCTCGAAGCCAAGCTGTCCGTGGTAACTCTTAACTATTTCATCGTAAGTTCCTCCCAATGTTACAGACTTTGCTAGTAGGTCATGAAACCCTGATTGGGCTACCTCTAAGTTAAAAACTTCGGCTGTTAACACTCCAACATTTTCCGCAAATGTTTCGATTTTTGGACGGCTTGTGATTACGTCCTTACCTATTCTATGAATTATCCAACCACAACTTTTTGGGACTTCCTGAAGCACAACCGGAGAATGAGTGGCTATGAGGGCTATGCCATTTTGATCATGCAGAAGGTCGGAAAGTGAGCGTACAAAGGCAGCTAGCAATGGAGGGTGCAAGTGACTTTCCGGCTCATCTAGCAGCACCAGCGTTTTCTCCTCAACTGTAGCCACCAATCTTGTAATAGTCAGTAGAACCACTGAGTGGCCAGAACTCATCTTGGACAGGTATGGGAGCGCTTTTTCCAAATATGTTTGCTTAAATTTTTCAGAATCCGACTGCTCTGAAACGGGCATATTTGATCGGACACCTAGGTAAACTGAGGCTAGTTGCTCTAAGTTCATGAAAGCGAAGTTTTCATCAGATCCCAGTTTCTGTATTGCGCTCAGCCATCTAGCAGTTTTTGCCGGATGTTGAAAACATGAGATTAGCGCCTTTACACAATCTACCCTCAACTCCGGAACCGTCCTAAGCCTTCCTCGTTCTTTAGCGTCCTTCAATCCTATATAAAAGTAGCACGTACCTTTTGCCGGATCCGGTTGTTCGCTTGGTGGGTCAAAAGGGTCAAATGCGCTGAACGAAACAGATACCAGGCTACTAAAGTAGTCGGACTCTATTGGTTCTCCCCGTTGTCCACGAAAACCACCAATTGAAGATTTACCTGTGATGGCATCAATCATCCCATTAAGAAGAGTCGTTTTTCCAACACCATTTCGGCCAATTACGGCATGAATGTTAGTACTTGGTTTGGAGTCTACGGTAACCTTGACGTCTATTGATATTGGTCCGTGCTCATCAGTTTCTGGTCTAGCATAAACAAAGCTGTAGTCGGTTAGCTCTGCTTTGCCGATCAATACACGTGCGAATTGTCCTTTCACCACCGATAGACTAAAGTTTCTCAGCAAGGAGGTGCTGAACACGCTTTCATCGCTGATATGCTCGATTATTTCCGGTGAGAAAACAATATCTCTAAGCGACTTCAATAACTCTGAGCGAATTGGCTCTTCTACTTTTCTCATTTTTTTGTAGAATTCGACGCTTTGACCTAATGAAAAGAAATCCTCTGGCAAACTTTCAAAAATCTCCGGAAGCTTTGTGTAAGTAGCTAAGGTGACTGTCTGGCCGGTGAAGCCTATTTTCGTTCGGCCAATGTCATGAAGCACTCCATTCCCATCATGAATACTCATTGAAAACATGGTTACGAACGAATAATCGTTCCAGTTATCCCTAGTTAAATAAACTGTGTTTTGACCCAATGCCGGCTTAGGTGTTCCTACTGGCAGAACAATAAATTTCATATGTTATTCCGTGTGTTATCACGCGCAAGGTAATTCTCGTCAAGACGCTTCAGCAAACGGAGGTCTGTAGTCAGAGTAAGTATTTTTCTCACAGTTAGGTTTTTACCTTTCTTATTTAAATTGCCGTTATTTCGACGGTGCTCAGGTGGATCTCTTGATATTCGTCGAGGTTCTGAGAAAGGAAACTGCGTTCTGATCGTCCTCCGCCTATGTGAAAAATCTTTGTATCGTTCGGGAAGTAATTGTCTTTAATTTCACTGACTTTAAACTTTTCTATCGGTTTTGCGGTCTCATTGGTGATAGTTTCATCCTTGATGTGCTCAGATATCGAAATGAAAGCTTGGGTATCCTTAGGTAAATTACTGCCAACGAATGATAGGATAGTATCCAAGCTGGTTTCGTCAATATCCTCTTTGAGAATCGCGTCTAGCAAAAACGGGAGCCTATGAACCGATTTTGATTTTTCGATTAAAGAGTTTAATGCAAAGTGATACGCCATGACCGTCTTGTGAAGTTCAACGCCTTGCCGGGGGAAGGAACTGATTTTATACAACTCTAAATACCTAGCGTCGGTCAGTGGTTTGAGTTCCAATAACGACATATAGCTCGAGAAAATCTTTTTAAACTCAGCTTCTTTATTGGCTCGCTTGGATATGGTTTCCTTTTCTGTTGTCATAGAGTCAAGAGCCGTCTTTATGTTCTCCAACTCAACTTCTGCGTTCTCAATATCGGCTTGCATTTTTCTGTATAGCGTAGCGTTAGCTTTGTTAGATATCCATTGGTTAAAAGTAACGCCATCCACGGCCCTGTCTACTAGAGCGCTGTAGTCGTTAGATATTTCGTACCTTATTGCCTTAATTTTTTTATTGGATGTATGGATTTCTGATTTCTTATCTGATAGCTGCTCGGTGATGTGTGATTCAAGCTTGACAGTATCATTATATTTTTGATAGTAACTGTATAAGCCTTCCAGTGAGTATGTAAGCACTTGGGTACATGCCGGGCAACGATCCACATCGTTATAGTTTTGCTTCTTGATATTGCTCTTTGTTCTTTTTAGGATCTTGTGGTGATTTTGTAGTAGAGAAAGTTTGTTGCATAAGCTTATGTATTTGTTCCTTTCTTCTTCTAATAATCTAGTTTTTTTGACATAATTCTCTATGTACTTTTCGGCCTGATCTCCAAACTCTTCGTCGACTAATTTTGCGAATTGGAATTCCGCCTTTTTTCCGTATCGTCTGAGATTGCTGACGTCAGCTGATAATCGTTCCTTTCGCTGTAACAGCTGTCTATGTTCTACACGATCGAAGCTGTTGCTTACACCCAGATAGTAGTCTAAGTAGTCATCTTTAAATCCCTTGTAATATTGTAGATTTGAAAATGACTCTCGCAAATAAACCCAGCCTACAGACTGCGAAATATAGTATGGTAGAAACATGCTTTCGAGAGGTGCGGGCTTAAGCTCACCTTTTTGCTCAAGCTGTAGGGTAAATCCGACCAGGTTTCGTAAGTATTCCTTCAATACGACGTGCTCAGCACTATTGTCAGCATTGATACCATGAAAAGGAACCACTTTTCCAGTCGGCTCCTTAACGTAGATTGATCTTTGCGTTCTTACTATAGAGTATTTTTCTTCATTTCCGTCGACTGTTTTAGAGAAGTCAACTCTGAATGTTGGATGATAGCTTAGGATTTCACCCAGGCTCTCTTTGATATCGTTAATTCCAAAAGTATATAATAAGCTCTGTATTAGTGAGCTTTTTCCCGATGTGTTTCGTCCGCTAATTATATTTGCGCCCGGCGAGAACTCGTCGCAGAAGCAAAGACCATGTGATTCGGAGCTAACAAATAACAGGTCGAACGTCAGGGTTACATTCATTTTCATGTCTCGCTGTAATACTGCACAAATGCACATAGAGCAGCAAAGAATATTTCTACGCTCTTCAGGTTTATATTGTGTTTATCTTTGATGTTGTTAACGTATTCCTGAAACATGTCGTCATAAGTGTAAAAGCTTGAAGTGTAATTATTTTCTTTAATAAAGTTTTTTATTATTTGGTGTTCATTGTTGCTCATGTCTTTTAGTAGTTCAAAGGTATCTTTGATACGGCTCTCGTGGCTGTTTTGAATGTGTATGGGTATCTGAAATTTCCGAGATAATTCTACTGAATAAGTTCGCCAGAGTTCGAATGTTTTTTGCTCTGTTTGGATAACATTAATCGCTTTTTTTATCTCGTTACCCTCAATTCTTTTGGTTTTGTCGAGTAAGCTAACAATTTTGCCTTGGTTGTATACAGCTTCGACATCTCTAAATAGACTTAGAAGCAGTTCGATCGCTGCTGAATGGTCTGAGATGTGAGGGAATTTTCTGCACATCAAACCGACTAAAGAATCTTTTTGAGAGTTTTTGTTGCGGGGGAAATCCACCCATTCGATTTGCAAATTAGAAAGTTCAGTCTCGTGATATGTGGTTGATTCTTTGAGGCAATGCTCACGCACTTTTTCTTTTATTTTGTTTTTTATGTCTTCAGGGATGTCATTGTAATGACTCTTGCAATTTTGCTCGTTAAGAAAATGGGTTATATCTTCTTTTCCATTTGCCTTTTCTATTTTTTTTGGTGAATAACTTAACTTGATATCGGTATTTGATATGAAGGTTAAGCTATGCACGTAGTCTTTGCACTTTGTTGCTGGGTCGTTTTTTAAGTTATTGCCAACCCCAAGCATCTTTGCTATGACTTCGGCAAATCGCGCATCGATCGTCCATACGCTGCCTGAAAGTTTTTTTGCTTGATATGAGTGAATTACTTCAATATTGCTTAGGCAATTCGATCTGTAGCAAAATAGAAAGTCATCATGATGTTCTACGCATAGGAAAAACTCTCGACTGCTGATTCGGGCGTAATCATTTAGCAATAAGTACAGTGCGCAATTACGTTGAAACTCGAAGCCTAGCAGAGCGTCTATGCCTGAGTTAGCTGCTTTTTTCTTGTTGGTCAAGGTCTCACCTTTAAAGCCAGAAGCATTTAAATTTACTCTGGCTCTGTGCGTTAATACATAATGCCCTGATATGCCTTTGCATCCGACTTGACGGCGTATGTGAGCAGCACATTGCTGGATTTCGGCATTGCCACTTTTGCGTCAAAAAAGCCAATGCCTTGGGTAACGTTAGCGGCATTTCAGTTCTGAAAGTGCGGCCACGTATGAGGGTGATCACCGAGGGCAGATGCTTCGAGTTGGCTCTGAGGTTGATTTTCAAGGCCGTGAGGTGTCTGTAGCTCTTCCGAAGCGTGTTCAGGAGTCTGAGTGTGCTCGTATAGAGCTTCTGCGTGCGCTGCGCCTGGGCAGTAACAAGGATGAAGTCCATTTCTCTACCATTCAGAGAATCCTACATACTCGAATAGTACCGAAATTTAGCGTAATGGCACGATAAGATTGCAGGCTCGCGTTTCTGGCCTTGACGAACTACATCCTCGGCTTACCTTCCGGATCAGTTACGCCCCAACGGCCAAACACCTATGCGAGCTCAGCGGCCTGCTCCGACTTGAGTATCGTCTGGTGCAGATGGTTGATGTGCTCGACCGCCTTGTGACCCTGCGCCAGGTGGGGCACGATGATTTCGCTTGTCTTGGTAAAGCGATGGCCAACGCGCACGGTGTACGCTCGGAAGACCCAACTGAAGAAACCCGTGTAATACATGGCGTCTTCAATATCGCGCCACTTCACGCCGCGAACCCCTTTGCTCCAGGGCAAAATGCCCCTGTACAGCCAAACACCCACGTCATCCGTGTAAACCCTAACGCTTTTAAGAAAGAGGATGTTGTAGATGCACACCGAAAGGGACACGACCAGAATAAATACGCTGGCCGTCATACCCAGCCGAAAGGCTGCGTCCGATTGAGCGTTGTGGGCGGTCCACTGGCCGATGGCTATCGACACGACGATGAAGAAAATGATTGTCATCACTGTGTTGGCATAGGCCAGCCAAGACAATCGGAACACTGCGTGTGTTGATTCGACACTGGTGGGACTTTCGAATCCATTCATATCTTTTATCTCCTTGTGACATCTTGCTAATCAGACCCTGCAGCGGTGGGCCTTACCTTGTGGGCGACTATCCTAGCGCGTTTCTGGTGGCGTAATGAAGCGGTACAAGCGGCTCTGCGCCGAGAAAAGCTTCATTAGCGTGGCCGCTGATGCGATTTTGACTCATGCTGACGGAAGTCATTGACCTACCCAAGCACTCAGCGAACGAAGCCTTTGCGCAGGATTTCAAATGCCGCTTACAGGTCAGTCAAAATCAGAAGCCGGTGTCAAATTCGCATCCTAGGCGGCTGGCGAACCAGCACTGTTTCCTAAATTGCACCCTTGGAATGTCTCTGAAGCGGTCCGCCCAAAAACAAAAAAGCCGCGCAATGCGCGGCTTTCAAAGGTGGTGGGCCCACACGGACTCGAACCGTGGACCAAAGGATTATGAGTCCTCTGCTCTAACCAACTGAGCTATGGGCCCTCAGTAGGTCGCGGATTATAACGGCGGTTTCGCGGCTGTGCTATCCGAAAAGTCCGAAAGATTCATAAGAAGAAATCTCTCGCGGAATTCTTCGGCGTCGAGGGGCAGGCTGACGATGTAGCCCTGGATCTGTTCGCAGCCTTCGCTGGTCAGAAATTGCTGCTGCTCGCTGTTCTCCACGCCCTCGGCGATCACGGTCAGTTGCAGGCTGCGCCCAAGGGCGATGATGGCGCGGACGATGGCGGCGTCGTGGGTGTCTTCCGGCAGGCCGCGGACGAAGGACTGGTCGATCTTGAGGATGTCCAGTGGCAGGCGTTTGAGGTAGCTCAGTGAGGAGTAGCCGGTGCCGAAGTCGTCGATCGCCAGTTGCACACCGAGTGTCTTCAATTGGTGCAGCACGGCCAGCGCTTCCTGGGTCTGGCTCATGATGAAGTTCTCGGTGATCTCCAGTTGCAGGCAGCCGGGTTCCAGGCCGTTATCCGTGAGCAGTTGTTCGATGCGTTCGAGCAGGTTGGTCTGGCGCAGTTGCGCGCCTGCCAGGTTCACCGAGAGCGGGCCGAACGGCTGACAGGTCTTGCGCCATACGCCCATCTGGCGGCAGGCCTGCTCCAGCACCCAGTCGCCAATCTGCAGGATCATGCCGTTTTCTTCAGCCAGGGGAATGAAGTGCTCGGGCGGCACTTCGCCAAAGGTTGGGTGGTTCCAGCGGATCAGGGCTTCTGCGCCTGCCATTGTGTGGGTCAGCAGGTCGATTTTGGGCTGGTAGGCCAGTGTCAGTTGATTGCGCTCCAGAGCTCTTCTCAGTTCCTGCTCGAGGGCGATGCGCTCGCTGGCCTGCTCACTGAGGTCGCAGGTATAGCTTTCGACCCTGTTGCGGCCTTTTGCCTTGGAACGGTACATCGCCGCGTCGGCATTTTTGACCAGCGTGGCTACGTCGGTGCCGTCGGTGGGGAACACGCAGCTGCCAATGCTGGGACTGATGTAGAGCTCATGTTCGCCAGCCTCGAAGGGCGTGTTGAAGCAGGCCAGTAATTTATTGGCGATGGCCTGCGCATCGCTGGCTTGCAGCAGGCCGGGCAGCAGAACGATGAACTCGTCGCCGCCCAAGCGTGCGACGGTGTCGATGTCGCGCAGGGTCTCCTTGAGGCGGTGTGCGATGCCTTTGAGCAGCAGGTCGCCGACCGGGTGGCCCAGGCTGTCATTGATGTGCTTGAAGCGATCCAGATCGAGGAACAGAACTGCGCCGAGACTGCCGGATTCTTCGCTGTGCAGCAGGGCGGCCTGAAGCCTGCTCTCGAATAGTATTCGGTTGGGCAGGCCGGTGAGCGGGTCATGGTGGGCCTGATAGTCGAGGCGCGCCTGGGCGTGTTTGAGGCTGGAGATGTCGGCGAAGACGGCGACGAAGTGGGTCAGGAGGTCGTCTTTGTTGCGCACGGCACTGATGGTCAGCCAGCTCGGGTAGAGCTCGCCGTTCTTGCGGCGGTTGCTGATTTCGCCCTGCCAGTGGCCCTCGGCTGTGAGTTGGTGCCACATCGCGGCATAGAACGCGCTGTCATGTTGGCCAGAGGCAAGCAGGCGAGGGGTCTGGCCGATGGCTTCACTTTCGCTGTAGCCAGTGATTTCCGTGAACGCGCGGTTGACGGCGCTGATGCTCTGGTCGGTATTGGTGATGAGCACACCTTCGGCAGTGCTCTCGAAAACAGTCGCCGCCAGATGCAGTTTCTCCTGCATTTGCCTGCTTTCGGTGATATCGCGTGTGATCGTCAGCAGACAGTCTTCGCCGGCGATGATGAGGGGTTGAGAGGACAGTTCGCACAGTCGAATATCGCCATTGTTGTGACGAATGCGGACCCGCATGTCTTTGACGAAGCCATGCTTTTTCATGCGTTCGATGAGCCTTGAGCGCTCGCTCAGGTCAACCCAGATGCCCAGGTCAAATGTCGAGTGGTCAAGGCAGTACTTTTCGCTGTACCCGGTCTGACGGCAAAACCCTTCGTTGACCTCCAGCAGCATGCCGTCCTGTTGCCGGGTAATCGCCATCCCGTCAGGCGAGGCATGAAAGGCTTTGGCGAACTTCTCTTCGGAAAGCTGCAGTTGTTGGCGGGCCAGTTTGAGCTGGGTGATGTCACGCACTATCACCAGCACGGCAGGTATCGGGCTATGCTCGAACGGTTGGGCGGACATGAGCCCTGAAAAGGTTTCGCCGTTTTTGCGCCGAAAGGGTATCTCCAGATTATGGATATCGTCGGTCTGCAATTGCAGCAAGACTTTTGGGCCGATGCCTGGCACTGCCCACAGATTCAGTTCTGTCGGTGTCTTGCCAATCACTTCATCAAGGGGGAGGCCGGTTCGCTCTACGAACGCCTCGTTGGCGTCCATGATGTGCCCGTCAGCAAGGCTGACGATAAGCATGGCATCCGGACATTGAGCGAAGATCGAGGCGAATTTTCCCTCGGACAGGCACGACGCTTCCCGGTGACTGTTGTTGATTACTCCACGCATATGCGGCTTACGTCCGTGTCTGACTATCGCTGGTGATGGTGTGGCGTAACCTTGTAACTTCAATGATCCAAGGCTTGGTTCGAAGAGCGCTGGTGTCTGGTGTGATACATAGTTGTAGGTCAATTCTTCAGGAGCTGCAATTAGACTGATGTCTGACCTCTTCTTGATTGGGTCAATTGACAACTGAGCCTGCAAACTTTGAATTTTCTTTTGCCCCGGAAACGCAAAACCCCCGGCATGCCGGGGGTTTTGTTGACTCGCTGGTGCGATTACTCGTCGAGGAACGAGCGCAGGTGCTCGCTTCTTGTCGGGTGACGCAGCTTGCGCAGTGCCTTGGCTTCGATCTGACGAATCCGCTCGCGGGTTACGTCAAACTGCTTACCAACCTCTTCAAGCGTGTGGTCGGTATTCATGTCGATGCCGAAACGCATGCGCAGAACCTTGGCTTCACGGGCAGTAAGGCCCGACAGCACTTCGCGTGTCGCTTCCTTCAGGCTTTCAACAGTGGCGACATCGATTGGCGACTGCATGGTCGAGTCTTCGATGAAGTCACCCAGGTGCGAATCTTCGTCGTCACCGATCGGGGTTTCCATGGAGATCGGCTCTTTTGCGATCTTCAATACCTTGCGGATTTTATCCTCAGGCATTTCCATGCGTTCGCCCAGCTCTTCCGGGGTCGGTTCGCGACCCATTTCCTGCAACATCTGCCGGGAAATGCGGTTGAGCTTGTTGATCGTCTCGATCATGTGCACCGGAATACGAATGGTGCGTGCCTGGTCGGCAATCGAGCGAGTGATTGCCTGACGGATCCACCAGGTGGCATAGGTCGAGAACTTGTAGCCACGACGGTATTCGAACTTGTCCACAGCCTTCATCAAACCGATGTTGCCTTCCTGGATCAAATCGAGGAATTGCAGGCCACGGTTGGTGTACTTCTTGGCGATGGAGATCACCAGACGCAAGTTCGCTTCAACCATCTCTTTCTTCGCGCGGCGGGCCTTGGCCTCACCGATCGACATGCGACGGTTGATGTCCTTGATCTCGGCGATTTTCAGGCCGGTCTCTTCTTCCAGTGCGGACAGCTTCTGCTGGCAACGCTGGATGTCAGGCTGCAGGCGACCGATGGCTTCGGCGTATTTGCTCTTGCCCTTGGCCAGTGCGTCAGTCCAGCTTTCGTCAACTTCGTTGCCCGGGAACTGGCGCAAGAAGTCGGCGCGCGGCATACGTGCATCACGTACACACAGCTGCATGATGGCGCGTTCCTGAGCACGAAGACGCTCAAGAGCACCGCGTACACGCTCTACCAGACCTTCAAACTGTTTTGGAACCAGTTTGATCGGCATGAACAGTTCGGCCAGCGCAACCATTTCGGCAATGGCGTGCTTGTCGTCGCGACCAAATTTCTTCAGGGCCTTGCGGGTGATTTCCATTTGATCGGAAACCGCACCGAAGCGCTGCTGGGCGATGACCGGATCAGGACCGCTCTCGACTTCGTCTTCTTCGTCGCTGGCGTCTGCCGACTCTTCCTCGTCGTCATCGGCCCCTTCTGCCTTCGCGGCTTTGGGGTCGACAGGCGGCGGGACTTCGGCAGGCGGCGCAATGCCGTCGTCCGGGTCGATATAGCCGCTCAGGACATCGGAAAGGCGACCGCCTTCACTGGTGACGCGTGTGTATTCGGAGAGAATGTGGTCAACCGTGCCTGGGAAGTGCGCAATTGCGCCCATCACTTCACGGATGCCTTCTTCGATACGTTTGGCGATTTCGATTTCGCCTTCACGGGTCAGAAGTTCAACGGTACCCATTTCCCGCATGTACATACGAACAGGATCGGTGGTACGCCCGATGTCGGTCTCGACCGCTGCCAACGCTGCAGCCGCTTCTTCTGCGGCTGCCTCGTCGGTATCGGCGTCGGCCAGCATCAAGGCGTCCGCATCCGGAGCACTCTCGTGTACCGGGATCCCCATGTCGTTGATCATGCGGATGATGTCTTCCACCTGCTCGGGATCTGAAATATCCTCGGGCAAGTGGTCGTTGACCTCTGCGTAAGTCAGATACTTCTGCTCACGACCCAGGGTGATCAACTCTTTGATACGAGATTGCTGTTGCGCTTTTCCGGACATAACACCCTATCCACTGAAGGTCTTGGCGGGCAAAAAACAAGCCGAGGATTATACCCGAGCTATGACCTCACGCGCCAGTTGAGGTCGGGGTTTGTGCGGGAACATTGCGATTTAGCAGTTCCCTAAGCTGAATTTTCTCTTCTGCGCTCAACTCGGTCTGCCGAGCCTTGCTGATCAGATGTTCCAGACTGCGCTCGCGTTGGCGAGCGGATAAGCTAGTTATAGTGTCGAAAAACTGTTGTTCAAGGTTATCGGCCTCAATCAGCCATTCCTTTTCTGCCAGGGCACGCAGCAAGCGGCCCTGTTCAGTACCGTGCCATCGCGCTATCAACTGTAACGACCGAAGGTTTGGATTCTTTTGCCGAGCCTCGATAAGAGCGACCAGCAGTTGTGCGTTGGATTGGTCTTCTGCAGCGAAATGGCTGGCATTTTCGACCTTTTCCGCCAATTCGGGGTGATGCAGCAGGGTTCTCAGTGCGGCCTGCATGGGCGGCTCGACGGCGGTGGGTACGCGCGGCGTTCGAGGTTCGAAGTCCTGGCGCTTGCCTTTTTTGCCCCAGGATTTGTTGTCCCATTTTTTTTGATTCGGACCGCCGGTTTTCTTCTGCGTCCATTCCTGCTGAGGCTCATAACCGCCTTGTGGCTGGTAATCGGCAAAATCAGGCATGGCGTCGTAGTCGACATACGGGTCGTAACTCGGTGGCGCCTCTGCCGGCGCGCTCTGCACCAACTGGCTGACGGCTTCGCCGGTCAGTCCGGTAATTTCGGTCAGGCGCTGACGCATCAGAATACGCAGGTTCGCGCCGGGTACCTTGTCGATCAATGGCGCCGCGAGGGTGGCCATGTGCGCCTTGCCCTCCAGCGAGCGCGGATCGGACTCTTTGGTCAGTTGCTCGAAAAAATAATCGGCCAGCGGCTGCGCGTGCTGATTGATGCGTGCCTTGAACGCGTCGGTGCCTTCGGAGCGCACCAGCGTGTCCGGGTCTTCGCCTTCGGGAAGAAACAGAAAGCGCGCCCGGCGTCCGTCCTGCAGGTTCGACAGGGTCGCTTCCAGCGCACGCCATGCAGCGTTGCGTCCGGCCTGATCGCCGTCGAAGCAGAACAGTACGTTAGGCACGACCCTGAACAGGCGCTTCAAATGCTCTTCGCTGGTTGCAGTACCCAGCGTGGCCACGGCATTGCGCAACCCTTGCTGGGCCAGGGCGATGACGTCCATGTAGCCTTCAACGACGATGATTTCATCGAGGTTGCGATTGAATTTGCGCGCCTCGAACAGCCCGTACAGCTCCTGGCCCTTGTGGAAAACCGGTGTTTCCGGGGAGTTCAGATACTTGGGTTTATCATCGCCCAGTACGCGGCCGCCAAAGGCGATGACGCGCCCGCGTGAGTCACGGATCGGAAACATCACCCGGTCGCGGAAGCGGTCGTAGCGTTTGCCGGTTTCGGCGTTCTCGATCAGCAGGCCGGCATCGATCATCACCTTTTGCTGCAATGAGTCGCTGCTCAGGTGCTTGTACAGGTTGTCCCATCCGGGAGGGGCGAAGCCCAGGCCAAAGTCCCTGGCAATTTCGCCGGACAGCCCGCGGCCCTTGAGGTAGTCCACCGCAGCCTTGCGTGACGGGTGGCTTTTCAGGGCCTGGCGGTAGAACTCGGCGGCGGCGGTCAGCAGCGGGTAGAGCGGGGAATCGGTCGGTTGTCGGGGCTTCTGGCCTTTTACGCTCTGTTCGCGAGGCACTTCCATGCCGGCGGCCTTGGCCAGGTCTTCGACGGCCTGGGGGAAGTCCAGGTTGTCGTGGTCCATGATGAAGCCGAGCGCGTTGCCACCTGCGCCGCAGCCGAAGCAGTAATAGAACTGCTTGTCCGGGCTGACGCTGAAAGAGGGTGTTTTCTCTTTGTGGAACGGGCAGCACGCGGTGTAATTCTTCCCGGCTTTCTTGAGCTGCACGCGCGAACTGACAACATCGACAATATCGGTGCGGTTCAGAAGGTCGTCGATAAAGCTCTGGGGAATCAGCCCGGCCATGGCGTTCTCATCATTCAAGCGTGGTGCAAAAGTATCGGATGACTCTACGAGCGTTCCGTCAGCCTGTCAGCCGTCTTTTTGAAGACGTCGGCAATAAACGGGCACGTCTTTGCATCCGAAGGACGGTGTTGGCCTGAAAGGAATAGATCTGATCCCGCGAGTGGATCAGAAAGGCCACAAGCTTTTTTGCCCACGGTGAGTGGTCAGAGCCTGAGGACACGGAAGACGCTGCCTTGGCTGAGCTTCTTGCGAAGTCATCAAGGCATACTCGTCTTGTCATCGGTCGATGTGCTGCCCGAGTGGGTATGACCGATGTAGCCTGTGAACAGGCCGGGACGTGCTTGACTGAATATCCGAGTCGCATGTGCGGCCTGGACAGGGTCAATCAATAAAGCAAACGCAAAACAGCGAAGCTGTAACTGCCGACAGCCCGGCTGGTTGGCCGGGCAAGGCAGAAGCTTGCGACGAAGGTCTGTAAATTAATACAGACGAACGGCGCGGCGCTGTTCGCGCTGGACTTTCTTGGCGTGGCGTTTGACAGCAGCTGCTGCCTTGCGCTTACGCTCCGAAGTCGGCTTCTCGTAAAATTCGCGGCTACGAACTTCAGCCAGAACACCGGCTTTTTCGCAGGAGCGCTTGAAACGACGCAGAGCTACGTCGAAGGGTTCGTTCTCTTTAACTTTGACGGCTGGCATCCAGAGCTACCTTCATTCATTACCGGGGTCAACGCTCAGTGCAAACACTGCACAAAAGTACGTCGGTTTTTAAGGGTTGCGGATGTTAACCCCTCATTGAGAGGAATGCAAAGCCTCTGATCGAAAACCGCTGGTCGGCACCTCGGTCGGCGACTATTATGCGCGCCTTCAAATCTGCCCCCTACAAGGCGCAACCCCATGCTAGTACTGGGATTAGAAACCTCCTGCGACGAAACCGGCGTCGCGTTATACGACAGCGAACGCGGTTTGCTTGCGGACGCATTATTCAGCCAGATCGACCTGCATCGTGCCTATGGCGGTGTGGTACCGGAGCTGGCTTCGCGCGATCACGTCAAGCGCATGCTGCCCCTGATTCGCCAGACACTGGCCGAGGCGGACTGCGTGGCCACTGATATCGACGCCATTGCCTATACGGCCGGCCCTGGGCTGGTCGGCGCCTTGCTGGTCGGCGCTTCGTGCGCTCAGGCACTGGCGTTCGCCTGGGATATCCCGGCGCTGGGCGTGCATCACATGGAAGGTCATCTGCTGGCCCCTATGCTGGAAGAAAACCCGCCACAGTTCCCGTTCGTCGCCTTGCTGGTGTCCGGCGGTCATACGCAGTTGGTGCGCGTCGACGGCATCGGTCAGTACGAGCTGCTGGGCGAGACGCTGGATGATGCCGCAGGCGAGGCGTTCGACAAGACCGCCAAGATGATGGGCATGCAGTACCCCGGCGGTCCGGAGATTTCAAAGGCGGCCATGCAGGGCGTGGCAGGGCGTTTTGTCTTCCCTCGGCCGATGACTGATCGTCCCGGTCTGGAATTCAGCTTCAGCGGCCTGAAAACCTCTGCGCTCAATACCTGGCAGCAATGCCGGAGCGCTGGAGACGA
This sequence comes from Pseudomonas sp. PvP100, assembly GCF_017833055.1. Lineage (NCBI taxonomy): Bacteria > Pseudomonadati > Pseudomonadota > Gammaproteobacteria > Pseudomonadales > Pseudomonadaceae > Pseudomonas > Pseudomonas sp. PvP100. The sequence goes on along the minus strand of NZ_JAFIBO010000001.1, from coordinate 3,990,818 downwards.
CAGTGAGCAAACCCGCTGCGACATCGCTCTGGCCTTCCAGCAAGCGGTAGTAGAGACTTTGACCATCAAGTGCAAGCGTGCGCTCAAGCAGACCGGTCTCAAGAGCCTGGTGATTGCCGGTGGCGTCAGCGCCAACAAGGCGCTGCGCGCTTCGCTGGAAAGCATGCTTGGCGACTTGCGCGGCCATGTCTATTACGCACGGCCCGAGTTTTGTACCGATAACGGCGCCATGATCGCTTTTGCCGGGTGCCAGCGTTTGCAGGTCGGGCAGAAGGAAGATTTGAGCATCAGCGTGCAGGCGCGCTGGCCCATGGAGCAGTTGTCGGGGCTGTGACGGCAGACGAGGCGGGTTACGCCTCAGAAATGTCGTTCGCGCCCGGCGAGCAGGTCGCGTAGATTGCCGCGATGGCGCCAGACGATGAGCAGGGTCAACACGCTCATCGGCAGCAAAGCATGAGGCTCCTGCCACGCCAGCAATGGCAGGGTCAGGGGTGTGGCAATCAGGGCTGCAAGCGAGCTGGTGCGGGTCAGGTACAGCGTCAGCAGCCAGGCGACTATCGCCAGGGCAGCGGCGGGCGGATACAGGCCCAGCAGCACACCGGCGGCGGTCGCTACGCCTTTGCCACCGCGGAAGCGGAAGTACAGCGGGAACAGATGGCCCAGCACTGCGCAGACGCCGATCCAGCCCTGTTGTGCGATGTCCATGCCCAAGGCGCTGGCGATCAGGATCGGCACCAGGCCTTTGCAGAGGTCGCCGAGCAGGGTCAGGATGGCGAGTTTTTTCCCGGCCAGACGCAGCATGTTGGTCGCGCCGGCATTGCCGGAGCCACTGGCGCGCGGGTCCGGCCTGCCGCTCAGGCGGCTGAGCAGGATGGCGAAGGACAGCGAGCCAAGCAGGTAGGCGAAGGTGGCCAGTAACCAAAACATGCGAACCATTCCGGGCGAGGATGCCCTGATTCTAACGGCGCATCGCGCCCTTGTCGTGCAGTGGAGAGTAGTGCTTGGACAGAGTTTTCATCGAGGGCCTTGAGGTCGATACGGTCATTGGCGCCTATGACTGGGAGCGCGGCATTCGTCAGTGCCTGCGTCTGGACCTCAGCTTTGCCTGGGACAATCGCCCCGCAGCCGCAGGGGACGATCTGAGCAAGGCCCTCGACTACGCCAGTGTCTCGACACGTATTCAGGCGTTCGCCGAGCAGGCACAGTTCCAGTTGGTGGAGACCTTCGCCGAGCGACTGGCCGAAGTGCTGATGGGTGAATTCAATATTCCCTGGCTGCGCCTGAAACTGACCAAGCCCGGTGCTGTAGCGGCCGCAGCCGGTGTGGGCGTGGAGATCGAGCGCGGATGTCGCTGACGCGGATTTTCCTCGGCCTGGGGAGCAACATCGAGCGTGAGCGCCATCTGGTTGCGGGGCTCGATGCGCTGGATGGCTTCCTGACCGACCTGAGCTGTTCGCCGGTTTTTGAAAGCCATGCCGTGGGTATCAAGAGCGGGCCATTCTTCAATCTCGTGGTGTCGGCACTGACCGATCTGCCCTTGATGGAGCTGGATCGTCGCCTGAAATTCATCGAAGCGGACAATGGCCGTTATGCCCCGGATCGCAAAGGGTTGCCGCTGGATATCGATGTGCTGCTGTACGGCGAACAGGTCGGTAATTTCGACGGGCTGATCTTGCCGAGGGCAGAAATTCTGAAGAATGCCTTCGTACTGCGTCCATTGGCGTTGATTGCCTCTGAACGTCTGCATCCCGGTGTGGGGATTTCTTTCAGCAAACTCTGGGCTGATGCGCAGATCGATCAGCAGCTTTGGCCGGTGGCGTTCCAGTGGCGCGGGTTGGCACTGACGCCTGAGGATTTGCTGCGTAGCTGAGCCTGTCCGCGCCTTCCAGCTCTGACGCTTCTCGTGCCAAAGCTGAAGATCGGACGCAGAGCGTCCAGGGCTGCGCTACCACGCGGAGCGCGGGAGCGATAACCGTGCACGAGAGGCTGTCAGGCGAGGTGCTCGACCTTGTAGGTTTTCAGTGCCTTCAAGCGCTCGTTCTTCAGTGCGTCACCCAGTTCCTTGCCTTTCAGGCCCTGTTCCAGCAACGGCTGTACTGATACCGCGCGTGCGACCTCGGCGGCGCCGCGCAGGTAGTCGGCCTGTGGATAACTGCGTTGCTCGAAGCCGTGACGCCCCTTGGCGTCCATCTCGCATGCGGCAATGAACTCTTCAAAGCGCTGCGGGCGGCGGTAGACGTCGAAGCTTTGCAACAGCTCCAGCAGGGTCGAGGGTTTCAGCTCCAGCGCACGGTGGCCATGAGTGTGGTACTGGCCGACCAGCAGCGCCAGTTCCTGGCAGTCCCGTGGTACACGAAAACGCTCGTTGACCGCTTTTATCAGGCGCAGGCCGGTGTGTTCATGGGCGATGTGCCTTGGCCATTCGGCTTCCGGCGTCAGCCCTTTGCCGAGGTCGTGCAGCAGGCAGGCCCAGCGCACTGTCAGCGGGTGTTTGTGGCGTGCGGATTGCTCAAGGACGCTGAGCACGTGGACGCCAGTGTCTATTTCCGGATGATGCGCCGCCGGCTGCGGTACACCAAACAACGCTTCGACTTCGGGCATCAGCTCTTTGAGCGCGCCGCAGTCGTGCAGTACCTGGATGAACACCTGAGGCTGTTCTTCCATGAGTGCGCGAGAGATTTCCTTCCAGCTTCGCTCGGCAGTCAGCGCCTTGAGTTCGCCCGATTCACTGAGCTGTCGCATCAATCCCAGGGTCTCGGGCGCGATGGTAAAACCGTAACCGGCGTAGCGCGCTGCGAATCGGGCCACACGCAAGACTCTGAGGGGATCTTCGGCGAATGCGGGTGAAACGTGACGTAATATCCGCGCTTCCAGATCCTTCTGGCCGTTGTAGGGATCGGTTAAATTACCGTCCTTGTCTTCAGCCATGGCATTGATCGTCAGGTCGCGCCGAATTAAGTCCTGCTCGAGCGTTACCTCGGGGCTGGCGTGGAAAACAAAGCCCCCATAGCCCACACCGCTCTTGCGCTCGGTGCGCGCCAGCGCGTATTCCTCATTGGTCAGCGGATGCAGAAACACCGGGAAATCTGTACCGACCGGGCGATAGCCCTTGATCAGCATGTCCTCGGTGCTTGCGCCGACTACCACCCAGTCGATGTCCGTGACAGGTTGACCCAGAAGACGGTCGCGTACAGCACCGCCCACTTTATAAATCTGCATAAAAAGCCTCCGTAAGCGCGACAGGATAAACCTTGTGTCGTACTTATGGAGGCTAAAGCTGTATGAGCAAGCGTTTAACGCGCTAGTGCCCTAGCGCTTAAAGGTGGACGACCGCCATATCAAGCCGGGGATACTCACTGTCGGCATGCTCGCCTTTCGGTGGTACGTGATGAGTCTTGACCACCTGATCGCCCTGCAAGGTTTCCAGGTGGATGTCAAAGCCCCACAGCCGGTGCAGGTGTTTGAGCACCTCGTCTGTCGAGTCACCAAGCGGTTTGCGATTGTGCTGTTGATGGCGCAAGGTCAGCGAGCGGTCGCCTCGGCGGTCGATGCTGTAGATCTGCACATTGGGCTCCCGATTGCCCAGGTTGTACTGTGCAGCGAGTATTTCGCGGATGGTCCGATAGCCGTTTTCATCATGAATGGCGGGCACCAGCAGGTCGTCCTTCTGGTCGTCGTCCATGATGCTGAACAGCTTCAGGTCGCGAATCACCTTGGGCGACAGGTACTGGAGAATGAAGCTCTCGTCCTTGAAGCTGGTCATCGCGAACTTGATCGCCGTCAGCCAGTCGCTGCCGGCAATTTCCGGAAACCATTGGCGATCCTCATCGGTAGGGTGTTCGCACATCCGCCGGATGTCCTGATACATGGCAAAGCCCAGCGCATAGGGATTGATGCCGCTGTAGTAGGGGCTGTCAAAACCGGGCTGGAAAATAACGCTGGTGTGCGACTGCAGGAACTCCATCATAAAGCCGTCGGTGACCAGCCCTTCGTCGTACAGGTCATTCATCAGCGTGTAGTGCCAGAACGTCGCCCAGCCTTCGTTCATCACTTGGGTTTGGCGCTGTGGATAGAAATACTGCGCGATCTTGCGCACGATGCGCACCACTTCGCGCTGCCATGGTTCCAGCAGCGGGGCGTGTTTCTCTATGAAGTAGAGAATGTTTTCCTGCGGCTCGGCCGGAAAGCGCGCGTTGTCTTCCTTGCTGCTCTTGTCGGCACTTTTCGGGATGGTGCGCCAAAGATCGTTGATCTGTCGCTGAAGGTGCTCCTCCCGGTCCTTCTGCCGACGCCGCTCTTCTTCGGCTGAAATCGGGTAGGGGCGCTTGTAGCGGTCCACACCGTAGTTCATCAGCGCATGGCAGGAGTCGAGCAAGTCCTCCACAGCATCGATGCCATGGCGCTCCTCGCATTGCATGATGTACTGCTTGGCGAACACCAGGTAATCAATGATCGAACTGGCATCGGTCCAGGTGCGGAACAGGTAGTTGCCCTTGAAGAAGCTGTTATGGCCATAGCACGCATGGGCCACCACCAGCGCCTGCATGCAGATGGTGTTTTCTTCCATCAGGTAGGCAATACACGGGTCGGAGTTGATGACGATCTCGTAGGCCAGGCCCATCTGGCCGCGAGAATAGGATTTTTCCGTGCTGAGGAAGTGTTTGCCGTAGGACCAATGGTGATAGCCCAGCGGCATGCCCACCGAGGCATAGGCGTCCATCATCTGCTCGGCCGTGATCACTTCGATCTGGTTGGGATAGGTGTCCAGCGCGTACCGCTCGGCAATTCTGCCGATTTCGCGGTCGTAGGCGCGGATCAGTTCGAATGTCCACTCTGACCCCGTGGAAAGGGGTTGGCGCTTCTGCTCTCTGGCGGTCATGACACTAACCTTCGCTGAAAGAGTTCGCGGAATACCGGATAGATATCACCGGCAGAGACCAGCTGTTGCTGGGCAAACGTGTCGGCAAAATCTTCACCGATGCGTTCGTATTCGTACCACAAGGCCTGGTGCTCACGCGGCGTGATTTCCACGTACGTGTAGTACTGCACGAAAGGCATGATCTGTTTGGTGAGGATTTCCCGGCAAATGGGCGAATCGTCGTTCCAGTTGTCGCCATCGGACGCCTGTGCCGCGTAGATATTCCAGTCGCTGCTCGGGTAGCGTGCGGCCATGATTTCCTGCATCAGTTTCAAGGCGCTGGAAACGATGGTGCCGCCGGTTTCCCGGGAATAGAAAAACTCTTCCTCGTCCACTTCGCGGGCGCTGGTGTGGTGACGAATGAAGACCACGTCGATCTTGTCGTAGTTACGCTTGAGAAACAGGTACAGCAGGATGAAGAAGCGCTTGGCGATGTCCTTGGTCGCCTGGGTCATGGAGCCGGAGACGTCCATCAGGCAAAACATGACCGCTTTTGAGCTGGGGTTGGGTTGCTTGACCAGCAGGTTGTACTTGAGGTCGAAGGTATCGAGATAGGGCACACGACGAATGCGAGCCTTCAGTCGGTCGATTTCTACTTCCAGTTCCTGAAGGTCGCCGAAGTTATCCGGCTCTTCGCGCTTCATGCGCTCAAACTCGGCGGTCGCTTCCCTGAGTTTCGCTCGACTGCTACCGGACAGTGCGATGCGGCGTGCATGCGCCGAACGCAGTGTGCGGATGATGTTGATCCGTGACGGGTTGCCTTCGTTGCTGATCCCGGCGCGCACGGTCTTGAAGGTGTCGGTGCCGGTCAGGTTGCGCTTGACCAGGTTCGGCAGCTCCAGGTCTTCGAACATGAACTCAAGAAACTCTTCCTGGGTAATCTGAAACGAAAACTCATCCATCCCTTCGCCGGAATTGCCCGCCTTACCGGGGCCTTTACCGCCAGCGCCACCTTGAGGGCGGGCGATGTGCTCACCGGTGGTGAATTCCTTGTTGCCAGGATGAACAACGGTCTGCTTGCCGCCGCGACCGTGGTGCAGGACCGGTTCGTCGATGTCACGCCCGGGAATGCTGATCTGTTCGCCGTGTTCCATGTCAGTGATGGAGCGCCGGCTGACCGCTTCCTCCACTGCCTTCTTGATGTGGTCACGGTAACGCCGCAGAAACCGCTGGCGGTTTACCGTGCTCTTGTTCTTGCCGTTGAGACGTCGGTCGATCACATAGCTCATAGGCTCCTCCGGGGAGCTTCAAGTTGTAAGCCTCCAGCTGCAAGCGAGCAAACGATCAATCCCGAGACCGGGTGTTGATCGCTTGTCGCCTGCAGCTGATAGCTTGAAGCTTGCAGCTGCTTTACTGCGATTTCCGCACGCGCAGATACCATTCGGAAAGCAAACGTACCTGCTTGTCCGTGTAGCCCCTCTCGACCATTCGTGTCACGAAGTCGTTGTGCTTCTGCTGATCTTCTTTGCTGGCCTTGGCATTGAAGCTGATGACCGGCAGGAGGTCCTCGGTGTTGGAGAACATTTTCTTCTCGATCACCACCCGCAGCTTCTCGTAGCTGAGCCAGGTCGGGTTCTTGCCATTGTTGTTGGCGCGGGCACGCAGTACGAAGTTGACGATTTCGTTGCGGAAATCTTTCGGGTTGCTGATGCCAGCCGGTTTCTCGATCTTTTCCAGCTCCTCGTTCAAGGCCACGCGGTTGAGGATCTCGCCGGTTTCCGGATCACGGTATTCCTGATCCTGAATCCAGAAGTCCGCATACAGCACGTAGCGATCGAAAATGTTCTGACCGTACTCGCTGTAGGATTCCAGGTACGCCGTCTGGATTTCCTTGCCGATGAACTCGATATAGCGCGGTGCCAGGTATTCCTTGATAAAGCGCAGATAGCGCTCGCGCGTTTCAGCAGGGAACTGCTCCTGTTCGATCTGCTGCTCCAGTACGTAGAGCAAATGCACCGGGTTGGCGGCGATTTCATGCGGATCGAAGTTGAACACCTTGGACAGAATCTTGAACGCGAAGCGGGTAGACAGACCATTCATGCCTTCGTCGACGCCCGCACTGTCGCGGTACTCCTGGATCGACTTGGCTTTAGGGTCGGTGTCTTTCAGGTTCTCGCCGTCATACACGCGCATCTTGGAGTAGATGTTGGAGTTGTCCGGCTCTTTGAGGCGCGACAGCGTGGTGAACTGCGCGAGCATTTTCAGGGTGTCCGGCGCGCAGTGCGCCTTGGACAGCGAGCTGTTGAACAGCAACTTGTCGTAGATCTTGATCTCGTCGCTGACACGCAGGCAGTACGGCACCTTCACGATGTAGATACGGTCGATGAAGGCTTCGTTGTTCTTGTTGTTGCGGAAGCTGTGCCACTCCGATTCGTTGGAGTGCGCCAGCAAAATACCGGTGAACGGGATCGCGCCCAGCCCTTCGGTACTGTTGTAGTTGCCTTCCTGGGTTGCGGTGAGCAGCGGGTGAAGGACCTTGATCGGGGCCTTGAACATCTCGACGAATTCCATCAGGCCCTGGTTGGCCCGGCACAGCGCGCCCGAGTAGCTGTAGGCATCGGCATCGTTCTGCGGGAATTCTTCCAGTTTGCGGATATCCACCTTGCCGACCAGCGCAGAGATGTCCTGGTTGTTTTCGTCGCCGGGTTCGGTTTTCGCCACGGCAATCTGGTTGAGAATCGAAGGGTAGAGCTTCACCACCTTGAACTGGCTGATGTCGCCACCGAACTCGGCCAGGCGTTTGGTCGCCCAGGGCGACATGATGGTGCTCAGGTAGCGTCGCGGAATCCCGAAGTCTTCTTCGAGAATCGCGCCGTCCTCCGTAGCGTTGAACAGGCCCAAGGGCGACTCGAAGACAGGCGAGCCCTTGATGGCGTAGAACGGGACTTTTTCGATCAGTTGCTTGAGTTTTTCCGCCAGGGACGATTTACCGCCACCCACCGGGCCGAGCAGATACAGGATTTGCTTTTTCTCTTCCAGGCCTTGGGCGGCATGGCGGAAATACGAAACGATCTGGTCGATGCATTCTTCCATTCCGTGGAAGTCGGCAAAGGCCGGATAGCGGCGTATGACCTTGTTAGAGAAAATGCGCGACAGCCTGGAGTTGGCGGAGGTATCCACCAGTTCAGGCTCGCCGATGGCCAGCAGAAGACGTTCTGCGGCAGAGGCATAGGCGCTGCGATCCTGTTTGCAGAGCTCCAGATACTCCTGTAGCGAGAGCTCTTCTTGCCGCGTGCTTTCGAAGCGTTGTTGGAAGTGGCTGAATATACTCATGACGTCACCTCGCTCGATACGTGGAGCCGGCGGCGGATCGTCAGTCGATGCTGGCAGCGACCTAATTACGGCCGCTGTTTCCCCCCAGAACACCCTAAAAGTAACTACCGATGACCCACGCGCCGGTGTACCGGCTCTCCCCTGAATACGGATGGCCTAGGCTAAGGATAGTTCGGATTCGGAAAGATAAAGAAGGGATGCGCGAGAAGACGGGCTGACCGTTCGTCAGATGGCTCGCGAGCCCGCGTAGAACGCGGGATCAGCTGTCATAAAAATATTTTCTATCAGCCTTGCACGGTTTCTTGCGGGTAAGTGGCGCGCCACAGCTCGAAACCGCCGTCCACGCTGTACACATCGGAGAAACCCTGGCCGACCAGATAGGCTGCAGCGCTCTGGCTGGAGTTGCCGTGGTAGCAGACGACCACCAGCGGCTTGTCCAGATCGGCTTCGCGGATGAAGTCAGCGATCGAGTGGTTGTCCAGATGCACGGAATCGGGAATGTGATTGCTCTCGAAAGCCTGTGGGTCCCGAACATCGACCAGCACGGCGCCTTGCTCGCGCAGAGCCTGGGCCTGTTCAGGTGGGATACGTTTGAATTCAGTCATTGCCTGGGCTCCTGAGCCTGAGGTTACGGAAGGGGAGTAGCGCCGGGTTGCACGCGGGTAACAAGCCCGTCGGCGGCATTGCCGATAGCATCGCAATTGCACTGATGACGTTCAAGCGTATCGACATTGAGCAGCGTCATCGAGCCGCCCCAGACACATCCGCTGTCGAGGGCGAAGACGTCAGGTTCGTCGCAGCGACCTTCAAGCGCAGCCCAGTGGCCGAAAATGATTTTCACGTCGCGGGTCTTGCGGCTCTGGTGGCTGAACCAGGGCGCGTAGCCAGGTATCGCGGTGCCGACCCCTTCCTTGCTCTTCAGATCGAGTTTGCCGTCGCTGGTGCAGAAGCGCATGCGGGTGAAGTAGTTGGTGATGACCCGCAGACGCGTCACGCCTTGCAGGTCGTTGTCCCACTTGGCCGGTTCATTGCCGTACATGCCGTCGAGAAAGGCGCCGTACAACGTGTCGTCCTGCAGCGCGTGCTCGACTTCGGCAGCGTGCTTCAAGGCCTTTTTCAGCGTCCATTGTGGCGCGATACCGGCATGCACCATGGCGACGTTGCGTTCTGCGTCGTAATGCATGAGCTTCTGCCGACGCACCCAGCCAAGCAGGTCGTCACGATCAGGCGCTTCAAGGATTTCAAGCAGCGTGTCGCCTTTCTTCAGCAGCTCTTTTTTACGGGCCACTGCCAGCAGGTGCAGGTCATGATTGCCGAGCACGCACACCAGCGATTCGCGAATGTTGTACAGATAGCGAAGCGTTTCCAGCGATTGCGGGCCACGGTTGACCAGGTCACCCACCAGCCAGAGGCGATCCTGCTCCGGGTTGAAGTGCACGTGCTCGAGCAGGCATTGCAGAGGTTCAAGGCAGCCTTGCAGATCACCGACCGCGTACACCGCCATCAGTGCAGCGAGCCCGGAACGGCCAGACGGAAAGGCTCGATAACGGCATCGAAGCGTTTGCCGTCTTCGGCCAGCATCTGGTAAGTGCCCTGCATATTGCCGACCTTGGTGGTCATGACCGTACCACTGCTGTAGGTATGGCTTTGGCCGACCTTGATCAGTGGCTGCTGGCCGACCACGCCTTCACCACGTACTTCCTCGACATTGCCATCACCGTCGGTAATGACCCAGTGCCGCGACAGCAGCCGGGCAGGGAGCTCGCCATTGTTGTGCACGGTAATGGTGTAGGCGAAAGCGAAGCGGTTCTGCTCGGGTTGCGACTGCTCCGAGAGGAAGCGTGTGACGACGCTGACGTCGACTTTGTAACGAGAATCGGGCATGCAATAGGCCTTGAAATCCATAGCTGCGAAAAAAGGGCGTGTGCGGCAGGTAGATCAGTCTAGGACAAGTAAGCGGAAAATGAAGACTGAGCCTGCCGTTTACTTGTCCTCAGGGTTCACTCTGTCACAACTTTTTCGCTAAGAGTGTCTGCCAGACGAACGAATGCAGCCAGATCGAGCTGCTCGGGACGCAAGCTGCCGTCTACTCCGGAAGCGGTGATCTCATCGCTGGTCAACAGCAGCTTGAGGGTGTTGCGCAGGGTCTTGCGACGCTGGTTGAACGCTTCACGCACGATGCGCTCCAGCACACGGTGATCCTTGGCAGGGTGCGGCAGTGTTTCGTAAGGGACGAGGCGCACAATGGCCGAGTCCACTTTCGGCGGCGGGTTGAATGCACCCGGTCCGACGTTGAACAGGTGTTCGACGCGGCAATGGTACTGGACCATGATCGACAGACGGCCCCAGTCACCACCGCCGGGTCCGGCAGCCATGCGCTCGACCACTTCCTTTTGCAGCATGAAGTGCATGTCGCGGATCAGGCTGGCGTTCTGCAGCAGGTGAAAAATCAGCGGTGTCGAGATGTTGTACGGCAGGTTGCCCACCACCCGCAGGCTGCGCGGTTCGGCGCCGAGGGTGTTGAAGTCGAATTTCAGCGCATCGCCCTGATGCAGGTTGAAGTTCGGCTTGCTGGCGAACTGACCGTTCAGGATCGGGATCAGGTCCTTGTCCAGCTCGACCACGTCCAGCTGAGCGCCGCTGTCGAGCAGGCCCTCGGTCAGTGCACCCTGGCCCGGCCCGATTTCCAGCAGCCGGTCTTCAGGTTTGGCACGGATGGCACGCAGGATCTTGTCGATAACGCCTGAATCGTGCAGGAAGTTCTGCCCGAAGCGCTTGCGCGCCCGGTGTTGGTATTGCTCGGTCATGAATGGGTCTCGGCCATCTGGTAGGCGGTTTGCAGTGCGACGTGCAGGCTGCCGGTGTCGATGTTCGCAGTGCCGGCCAGGTCCAGCGCCGTGCCGTGATCGACAGAGGTGCGGATGATTGGCAGGCCGAGCGTCACATTGACCGCTGCGCCGAAACCTTTGTATTTCAGCACGGGCAGGCCCTGATCGTGGTACATCGCCAGCACTGCGTCGCAGTGCTCCAGATATTTGGGGGTAAACAGAGTGTCTGCAGGCAGCGGGCCGCGCAAGTCCAGGCCTTCGCTGCGCAGGCGCTCCAGAGCAGGTTCGATGATGTCGATTTCCTCACGACCCAGATGCCCGCTTTCGCCGGCATGAGGGTTGAGGCCGCAGACCAGAATGCGTGGATGGGCAATGCCGAATTTGTTGACCAGGTCGGCGTGCAGGATGCGTGTCACGCGCTCCAGACGATCCGCTGTGATGGCGTCGGCCACATCGCGCAACGGCAGGTGAGTGGTCACCAGTGCTACGCGCAGGTCGCCGGTTGCCAGCATCATCACCACCTGTTCGGTGTGAGTCAGTTCAGCGAAAAATTCGGTGTGTCCGGAAAACGCGATACCGCCGTCGTTGATCACGCCTTTGTGCACCGGGGCGGTGATCATGCCGCTGAACAGTCCGTCCAGGCAGCCCTGGCCCGCGCGAGTCAGGGTTTCCAGAACAAATGCAGCATTGGCTTTGTTCAGCACGCCGGTTTCCACCGGAGCGGCCAGTGGCGTATCCCAGACGTACAGACTGCCGGCAGGCGCAGGCAGGTCGGGAAACGCGTCGGGCGTGACCTTTATCAGACTGACCGACACACCCAGTTGCGCGGCCCGCTCAAGGAGCAGGTCGCGGCTGGTGATGGCAATCAGGGGGTATGGCTGAGGCTGCGTGGCGAGCAGCAGGCAAAGGTCAGGACCTATGCCGGCCGGCTCGCCGGGTGTCAGTGCGAAACGCTTGGGTTTCACTGTGCAGCCTGGGTCGCGCCAGGGAGTTTGATTTCAACGTAGGCTTCGTCGCGGATCTGACGCAGCCAGGTTTGCAGCTCTTCGTCGTACTTGCGGTTGCGCAATACGTTCAGCGCCTGCTGTTCCCGAGCCTGATCGGTAGCGTCCTTGGAGCGACGACCGAGCACTTCTAGGACATGCCAGCCGTACTGGGTCTGGAACGGTTTGGACAAGACGCCTTGTGGCGTTTCGCTCATCACCTGACGGAATTCCGGAACCAGAGAGTTGGGATCAACCCAGTTCAGATCGCCGCCATTGAGTGCAGAGCCCGGATCTTCCGAGAAGCTTTTCGCCAGCTCGGCGAAATCTTCGCCGTTTTGGATGCGGTCGTAGATCTTCTCTGCAAGACGCTTGGTCTCTGCCTCGTTACGAATTTCGCTTGGCTTGATCAGGATATGACGCACATGCACTTCATCACGCATTTGCGCCTCACCCTGGCCGCCGCGCTTTTCCAGCAGCTTGAGGATGATGAAACCGCCCGGCGTACGCGCAGGAGGCGTCACGTCACCGACAGGCATCGAGCTGAGCATGTCACCGAACGGCGGTGGCAATTGCGCAGCCTTGCGCCAGCCCATGTCGCCGCCTTCCAGTGCGTTTTCGCTGGACGAGGAGGTGGCTGCGAGACGGGTGAAGTCAGCGCCTTTCTTCAGCTGGTCGTAGATACCCTTGGCCTTGACCGCAGCAGCCTGGATGGCGTCCGAGGAAGCGCTGTCAGGTGTGGCGATCAGAATGTTGGCCAGGTGAAACTCTTCAGACAACTGAGCCTTGCCCATATCCGAGGCGAGGAAGTTCTTCACTTCCTGCTGGGACACCTGGATACGTTCGGCCACCCGGCGCTGACGCACGCGGCTGATGATCATTTCCCGGCGCACCTGTTCGCGCGCGTCGTTATAGGACAGGCCGTCATGCGCCAGCGCGGCGCGGAACTGCTCCACGCTCATGTTGTTGCGCTGGGCAATGGTGCCGATGGCCTGGTTCAGCTCTTCGTCGGAGACACGAATGCCAGAGCGTTCGCCCATCTGCAACTGCAGGTTTTCCAGGATCAGACGATCCAGAACCTGTGGTTGCAGGGCTTCTGCAGGCGGTACACCAGAGCCGCGCTTGGCAATGGTCTGCTGAACTTCACGTACACGCTGGTCCATCTGGCTTTTCATGATCACATCGTTGTCGACGATAGCCACGACACTGTCCAGAGGTTGAACCGCAGCATGCACTGCACCGCTCAGGAGTAACGCGCCCAGCATCAGCGGGCGCAGACAATCAGAAAGCTTGGTCTTCACGTTCACGATAACCTTGAATGCCTTTGTCGAGGAAGCTGTCTACCTTGGCGCCAGTTACACCGCCGAGCCCCTTCAACACGATTTGTAGGAATATGCCGCGGTCGCCTTTCTCGTTCTGAGGTGCTGCCTGGCTGAACTCGTCGTAGTCGATCCAGTAGCGATTGACCAGACGCATTTTCCAGCAGCAGTTGTCGTACTCGAACCCGCCGAAAGCTTCGATGGTGCGTTCACGGTTGTAGTCATACTGCCAACGGCTGATCAGGCTCCACTGCGGCACGATCGGCCAGATGACCGAGAAATCGTGCTGCTGAATCTTGTAGTAGTCCTTCACGTAGTTTGGCGAACCCGGGGTGCCGTAGTCACCACCACCCACGACCCAACGGCCGGTGCTTTCGTCGTAACGAATCTGGTCGTTGCGATAGCGATAGCCGAGGTTGACGATCTTGTTCGGATTGTCTTCAGGCTGGTAGTGGAACATAGCGCTGCCCGAACGGGTGCTTCGGCTGTCCGGATCCCAGTTGAAATCGGAATTGAAGCGCCAGTCGCGGTTGAAGCGGTATTCGTATTCCAGTGCATAAGGCGAGACTTTGGAGCGCGCATCGTCACGGTCAGCGAACGCGACACCAGGGAGTTGCACTTTACGGTCTTCGAAATACAGTGCCTGACCAATGCTGAAGCGTTGACGTTCGAAGCCGTTGTCTTCGATCCAGCGGTTGGTGACGCCCAGCGACAGTTTGTTCTCGTCGCCGATGCGGTCGGAACCGGTGAAGCGGTTGTCACGGAACAGCGAGGAGAAGTTGAACGTGCTTTCGCTGGTGTCGAATACCGGGATGTCGGTCTGGTCTTTCTCGGGAACATAGAGATAGAACAGGCGCGGCTCCAGGGTCTGGCGGTAATCCTTGCCGAACCAGTTGGTATTGCGGTCGAAGTACAGGCCGCTGTCGACGCTGAAGATCGGTACGCTGCGGCTTTGGCTGCTGCTGTACTCTTCGCCGGCCAGCAGGGTGTTTTTGCCCTGACTGTCCAGATCCAGATCGTATTGCGTGTAGACGTACTTCAGCTTCGGCGTCAGGAAGCCATAGGTCCAGTTCATCGGCAGGCTGACGGACGGAGCCAGGTTCAGGCGATCGCCGTTGGCGCGAGCCAGGCCGGAGATGTTGTTGTCCAGACGTGTCTCGGAGTTGCCATCTTCATCGATGAACGCGCCGCTGCGCAGGTCACGCTCGAAGCGCACCGCTTCAGTCTGATAATCGAACTTCAGACCGCCGGGGTTGTAGGGCAACGTACCGTTGAGCGTCAGCTGAGGCAGACGGTTGTACGGCGTAACGTTGGCAACCGTCGCCAGCTTGTAGGCCTGAGCATTGAGCACTGCCGCGAAGCTGTCGCCACGGTAGGTCAGGGAGCCCTGCTGGTTGAGATAGTCAGTCCGTTTGACGCCGATCTGATCGGTTTCCAGATCCTGGAAGTAGTAAGGATCGCTGATGTCGGTGTAATCGACCTGGGTCAGCCAGCGCGTATCAAGCCCGCCCTTGTGCTGCCAGTTGATCATCCAGCGGGTCTTGTCGTAGTCCGACTGCTGTTTGCGGTCGTCATTCTCGTCGTTCAGGTACGCGCCGCCGAACTGACCTTCGCTGCCCTTGGTCAGGTAGCGGAACTCGCCTTCCATCAGCAAGCCACGATCAGCCATGTAACGCGGGTACAACGTGGCGTCGTAGTTCGGCGCCAGGTTGAAGTAGTACGGGGTGACCAGTGTGAAGCCGTTGTCGCCGCCTGCTGCAATGGTCGGCGGCAGGAAACCGGACTGGCGACGGTCGTCGATCGGGAAGTAGATATACGGCGTGTACAGAACCGGTATGTCCTTGACCCGCAGGGTAACGTTCGTCGCTGTACCAAAGCCGGTGGCCGGGTTCAGCGTGATGTTGTTGCCCTTGAGCGTCCAGGCGTTGCTGTTCGGCTCGCACGTCGTGTAGGTACCGTCCTTGAGCCGGATGATCGCGTTCTCTGCACGCTTGGCGTACAGGGCGTTACCGCGAATGTTCGACTTGTGCAGGACGTACTCGGCGTTGTCGACACGGGCTTCGCCGGTATCGAGTTGCAGTTCGGCCTTGTCACCAACGATCAGCGCACCGTTGTCGCGCAGACGGACATCGCCGTTCAGCTCGCCACGGTTCTCGGCCTGATGCAGTGCAGCCTCCTGGGCCTGCACCTGCATGCTGCCCTGACGCATCACGACATCACCCGCCAGCGTGGCGACCTGCGCTTCCTGTTCGTAACGCGAAGCCTTGGCTCCCACGAACATTGGCGCGTCTTTCATCGGCGTCTTGTCGTCCATGCCAGGACGGATCGGCTCGACGTAGGCACCCGAGCAATACGGGCCGGTCTCGGCCAGTTGCGCTGCGGTAAGCTTTTCGCGAGGAACCCAATCGAGGTGGCTGTAGTCAGCACTACGCGACTTCAGACCTTTGCCCTTGGCTTCAGTGACCAGTTGCGTACCCGCAGACTGTTCACCCGAAGAGGTGCCTTGTGAGGTGACCGTGCCGTTGGAACTGACCGACGTCGTGTCATGCACGGGGCGCGGAGGCAGATCCACTGCAGCAGCATTGGATTTCGGCGCACAGTTCCAGGCACCCGAAGCAGAGACTGAGCAGTCATACTGTTCCGCGGCGACCACGAACTGAGTGGCCAGAGGTTGCATCGCCAGCAGACTGCCGGTTACGAGCAACGGAAATTTTTTACGAAACGCGGGGGATTTCAATGCCATCTTATTAGTCCGGGCTTCCTGCGCGCCATCTGCCCGCGGGGGGGCCGCACGCCTCTCGATGGGCTGAAAAAGATTCCGGATAATAAAGCATGACCCGCTTGACGGCTAGCGCCGTCGGAGACCCTTGTAATGTCAGATCAAGATATACGCCTGCAATCCCTGAAAGTTTGGCTCGATGAGCAGTTGCCGGCGCTGTTTTCGGCGCACGGTTGGGGCGCCGTGCCCCCGGCTACATTGACTGCGGCCAGCAGTGACGCAAGTTTTCGCCGTTATTTTCGCTGGGAGGGTGCGGACCGAACTTTTATTGTCATGGACGCCCCTCCACCGCAGGAAAACTGCAAACCGTTCGTGGATATCGCTCATTTATTGGAAAAGTCGGGCATTAATGTTCCAAAAATTTATGCCGAAGACCTGACACAAGGCTTTTTGCTGCTCAACGATCTGGGCCGTCAGACTTATCTGGATGTCATTGACGCCGATAATGCCGATGCCTTGTTCGCTGATGCTATCCAGGCGTTGCTGGCCTACCAGCAACTGCCTATGGACGCGCCATTGCCCAGCTATGACGTCGCGTTGCTGCGCCGTGAGCTGGAGCTGTTTCCAGAGTGGTACGTGAAGCGGCACTTGGGTGTCGAGATGGACGAGGCGCAGTTGAGCGACTGGCAGCAGGTCAGCGAGCTGTTGATCAACAGCGCCCTGGCACAGCCCAAAGTACTGGTGCATCGCGACTATATGCCGCGAAACCTGATGATCAGCGAGCCTAACCCGGGCGTGCTGGATTTTCAGGATGCGGTCTATGGCCCGGTCACCTATGACGTGACGTGCCTGTTCAAGGACGCATTCCTGAGCTGGCCGCAGGAACGTGTCAGTGACTGGCTGCGCACCTACTGGGATCAGGCGCGGGCTATCGGCATCCCGGTACAGGAAGATTTTGCCGCATTCGAGCGCGCCAGTGATCTGATGGGCGTACAGCGACATTTGAAGGTGATCGGCATTTTTGCCCGCATTTGCCACCGGGATGGAAAACCTCGCTACCTGGAAGACGTTCCGCGCTTTTTCGCTTATATAGAAGCGGTGTTGTCACGTCGCCCAGAACTGGCGCAGCTCGGGCAATTGCTTACCAGTCTGCAGCCGGTAGACGCCGCTGTCTGAAATGACAGAGACGGCCCACGTCATAGACAGCCCGTTTATACAGGGCCGCTTTGAAACATGGCCATTTTGGAAAAGATCTTGATTGTGTCGAAGAGGACTGCATGAAAGCGATGATTCTCGCCGCCGGTAAAGGCGAGCGAATGCGCCCGTTGACCCTGCATACGCCCAAACCGCTGGTACGTGTCGGCGATGTACCGTTGATCGAATACCACCTGAACGCCTTGCGCGATGCAGGGTTTCACCAGTTGGTCATCAATCATGCGTGGCTGGGCCAGCAGATCGAGGATTACCTGGGCGACGGTCAGCGTTTCGACCTGAGCATTCGTTACTCCCCCGAAGGCCTGCCGCTGGAAACCGGCGGTGGCATTCAGCGCGCATTGCCGTTGCTTGGCCTTGAGCCCTTCGTGGTGATCAACGGGGATATCTGGACCGATTACGACTTCAGCGCATTGCGTGTGCCGCTTGCGGGCCTCGCTCACCTGGTCTTGGTCGATAACCCCGCGCATCACCCGACGGGTGACTTCTCGCTGGTCGATGGTCAGGTGCGCGACGACGATTCGGCGGGTCAACGCCTGACGTACAGCGGTATCGCCATCCTTCATCCACAGCTGTTTGCCAATTGCGAGCCCGGCGCGTTCAAGCTTGCGCCGCTGTTGCGCGAGGCGATGCATAACGGGCTGGTCACGGGCGAGCACTACAGAGGGCGCTGGGTCGATGTCGGTACCCACGAGCGCCTGGCTGAAGCCGAGCAGATGCTTGTGGAGACTCGCTGAATGCTTTGGCCCGGCACACTGATCGGCGCTGGAGTCGGTTACGCAATTGCCAGTATTCCAGGCGCAATGCTCGGTGCTCTGTTGGGGCAGGCGCTGGACCGGCGCCTGAAACTGCAGAGTTGGGCGCATCTGCGTGAGCGCCTGGGTGGACGTGCAACGGTCCACAAGGACGATCTGCTGTTTGTGTTGCTGGGCCGTCTGGCCAAAAGTGACGGACGGGTTCTGGCCAGCCATATCCATCAGGCACGTACCGAGATGCGCCGTTTGAATCTGAACGAGGCGGATCAGTTGCGCGCCATAAACGCCTTCAAACGCGGCCGCGACGGCACCGATGGCCTGCGCAGTTATCTGCGTGACCTGCAAGGCCAGCCTGATATTGCCGAAGATATGTTGCGCGCCTGCTGGCGGATGGCGTGGGCGGACGGCAAGGCTTCTCGGGTCGAGCGCGAGCTGATCGGGGTGTGGGGCATGTGGCTTGGCTGGACAGGTCCACAGATCGAGGCGCTGGCTGCTGACCACGACCCCATGAAGCGCTCGCCGATCAGCAGCAGCGGCGGCGACTACAAAAGTGCGATGACGCTGCTGGGGATAAAGTCGGACACCGATCCTTTGAGCATCAAGCGTGCCTACCGGCGCCTGCTCAGCCGGCATCACCCTGACAAGATTGCCGGCTCGGGCGCCAATCCACAGCAAGTGCGGGTGGCGACCGAGAGGACCAGTGAGTTGCACAATGCCTATCGGGTGGTGAAAGCCCGACGCGGGTTCAACTGAGCCTGCTGGTGCGTCTGGCGCTTACTTTTCCTCTTTGGCGTCTATCCAGCCGCGAACACGGCGGAATAGCTGCTCTTGTTCGGCATCTCCGCCACCGGCGATGTTGATCAGAGCAATCTGTGTAAATCCCGGCCCCTTGGTGCGTTTACTGGCCTGCAGACGGGCCTTTGCAGCCTCGTCAGGCGAGTTTTTGTAGATGAAATCGACGGCTTTTACTTTCAGCTGAGGCACCATGTCCAGCAGCGAAGGCTTGGCATTCAGGGGTTCGCGCGCCGCCAGCATCACCAGTTTCTGCACCACAGGCGACGTCCGTTCATTGAGGAACCTGGCCGCCCAGTACGCGCCGCTGCTGTGGCCGATCAACACGATGCTGCGTGCCTTGTTCTGCTGCGCAAAGCTGATCGCGCTTTCGATCCGCGCGAAGATGCGCTCGGCCTGAGCCTTGTCGAGTTCTTCGTCGGCAGCAGCCTTGGCTGTTTCAGCCGCAGCCAGCGCCTCGGCTTCTGCGGACGGGTCTTTTGCTGTCGCGTTGGCGTCCTTGGAGGTTTCCTTCGGTGCCTCAGTGGCTTTAGCGGCGTTTGCATCTGCCGAGGCAGCATCGGGCTCGCGCGCGCCCGGCGTGTTGTCGAGCGGGTCCGGCATGGTGATGCTCAGGCTCGACCAGCCCACATCCGGAAACTTGCGTCGCAGCGGGCCGACAGCGTCGGGCCAGTCCGGTGACTCGGCTTCGCCAGGCACAATGATGACCGCGCCTTCAGGGGCCTCAGTGTTGGCGGGTTTCCAGAGCGCGAGAAAGCTGTCATCTCCGGCCTGAAGTTGCTGCTGGTCTTCGCGCGGCAATTGGCGTTCCAGCGCTATTGCGTCTTCCTGCGAGCGGCTGAGCAGCGGGGCTCTTTCGACGGGCGCTTGCGCAGCAGCGTCCTTGGCCGGGTCAGGGGTCGGGTCCGCTGCGAGGGCAGGCAAGGCGCAAGGCAGTATCAATGACAGAAACAATGCAGGAAACGTTGCGCGAAAGGTGTAGGACATCGGATATTCCAAGCCAGAAACTATCCCGGCAGCCTAATGGGTTGATCGGCTTTTGTCAGGCCTGAGCCTGCGCGGCACACGGCCGTGATACGTACACACGAGAGCGACATACTGATGATTCGTCTTCTGCGCACCGGTTTTATCGGCTGCCTGGCCTTGCTCTTGATGGCTCAGATGGCGAATACGCAGGCTGACGAACCTGAAACACCTGCCGTTGCGCACTTGAGTTCAGCACAGCGCAACTGGCTCGACCAGCATGGCCCGTTGCGCGTAGGGCTGGTGTTGCGTGCGCCTTACGCGCAGTTCGATCAACGCTTGCAGCAGTTGTCCGGCGCCAACGTCGACCTGATGAATGCGCTGGCTGCGACGCTGCCGGTCGAGTTGCTGTGGCGGAATTTTCCTGACCAGAGCGCGCTGGAGAACGCGCTGGCCAAGGGTGAAATCGACGTTGCGCCCGGCTTGATGCAAACACCCGCAGGCCTGCGTCTGTGGTTGTTTTCCGACCCGTATCTACGTGTTTCGCAGCTGTTGATCGGCGAACGTGATGGCAGCACTGCCGTGGACCTGGAGAAACTCGACAGCCTTTCGCGCGTCGCGGTACGCATGCCGAGCACCACGGCCGACTACCTGCGTAGCAACTTTGCGCACCTCAACCTGCAAGGGGTACCGCTGGAGCGCCAGGCCTTGCAGCTGTTGCTCAGTCAGCAGGCACGTTATGCCGTGGTGGACGAAGCGCAACTCAGTCGTTTGCTGCGCGAGCCGGGGTTCGCCGGGCTGGCGGTGGTGGGGGATATCGGGCTGCCGCAATTGTTGCGGGTGGCTTCACGTCGCGACATGCCGGAGCTGGCAGCCATCGTCAGCGAAGCCTTGCGAGCGATCCCTGCCAAGGAGCTGGAGCAACTGCATGCGCGCTGGATGCCGCTGACCCCTTCACATTTCATCGAGTCGACCAAACTCTGGAAGAACCTGTGCATTCTGCTGCTGGTGATGTTGCTGGCGTGTTTCGCCATCGTGATCTGGCAACGTCGCCAGCAGCAGGCGCTGGAGCAGGAGCTGCTGGCTGCGCGTGAAGAACTCGCCCGCCGTGTCGAAGAGGAGGAGGCGCTGCGTCTGGCGCAGTTTTCCATTGATCAAAGCACCGTCGGCATCCTCTGGGTCAACTGGGACAGCCGGGTGCGTTACGCCAACCGGGCGGCGGAATCCATGCTGGGCTATGCGTCGGGGCAGGTGGTCGAGCGCCCGCTGATCGATTTCGAGCCCGGTCTGCACATGGATCGCTGGCTTAACCTGTGGAAGAACGCGCGCTCCAGCGAAGACAGCCCGCAAGTGTTCGAGACCCATTGCCTGCGCGCCGATGGCAGCCTGCTGCCTGTCGATGTCTCGTTGAGCTTCCTGCGCTTTCGCGATGCCGAATACCTGGTGGTGTTCCTCACTGACGTCAGCGAGCGCCGCCGCGCACATGAGCAGTTACGTGACTTGTCAGCGCATCTGGAAAGCGTGCGTGAAGAAGAGAAGGCGCATATTGCCCGCGAGGTTCACGACGAGCTGGGTCAGATGCTGACGGTATTGAAGCTCGAGACGTCCATGTGCGAGCTGGCCTATGCCGACCTCGACCCTGGCCTGAGCGAGCGGCTGGAGAGCATGAAGCGTCTGATCGCTCAGTTGTTTCAACTGGTGCGCGATGTTGCCACGGCCTTGCGGCCACCGATTCTCGACGCTGGTATCGCTTCGGCCATCGAATGGCAGGCGCGCCGTTTCGAGGCGCGTACGCAGATCCCGTGTCTGGTGCAGGTGCCGGACAATCTCCCGACGCTCAGCGATGCCAGGGCCACAGGCATGTTCCGGATCCTTCAGGAGGCGCTGACCAATGTGATGCGCCATGCCCAGGCACACACGGTAGAGATCAGCCTGACGCTGCAGGACGGCATGATGTGCATGAGCATCGCCGATGACGGGCAGGGCTTTGTCATCGAGTCGGGCAGGGCGGTTTCGTTCGGTCTGGTCGGGATGCGCGAGCGGGTGCTGATGCTCGGCGGCCGACTTGAGCTGGACAGCGAGGTGGGTGAGGGCACAACCTTGCGCGCCTATATCCCGCTGGACACCCTCGCACAGGAGCGAAAACAGTGATTCGTGTTTTGGTAGCCGAAGACCACACCATCGTGCGTGAAGGGATCAAGCAATTGATTGGCCTGGCCAGGGATCTGCAAGTGGTGGGCGAGGCCAGCAATGGCGAACAGTTGCTCGAAACCCTGCGTCATGTGGCCTGCGAAGTAGTGCTGCTGGATATCTCCATGCCCGGCGTCAATGGCCTTGAGGCGATACCGAGGATTCTCGCATTGACCAACCCGCCGGCCATTCTGGTGCTGTCGATGCACAATGAGGCGCAGATGGCTGCGCGTGCATTGAAGGTCGGCGCGGCAGGTTATGCCACCAAGGACAGCGACCCGGCGCTGCTGCTCACGGCCATTCGCCGGGTGGCGGCCGGCGGGCGTTATATCGATCCGGATCTGGCCGACCGTATGGTCTTTGAAGTCGGCCTCACCGACAGCCGGCCTTTGCACTCGTTATTGTCGGAGCGCGAGTTTTCGGTATTCGAGCGCCTCGCTCAAGGCGCCAACGTCAACGACATCGCTCAGCAATTGGCCTTGAGCAGCAAGACCATCAGCACCCACAAGGCCCGGCTGATGCAAAAAATGAAACTCAACTCGCTGGCCGATCTGGTCAAGTACGCGATGGAGCACAAGCTGCTCTGAGTCTGAAAACGACACCCGACACCCCGCGCCCCTTTGCGACGCAGAGCGTCGAGACCTGCATTCCCACGCTGGAGCGCTCATCGTTGTACACAAGTCTGATTTGGATTCTGGCCGAAGGCCGTAGGAGATTCTATGGTTTTGGCAAAGCCCTCAAGCCACTTTTGTTTGATATTCGCTCTGGTTCTTTAACAGAGCGAAGACTACTCGAGCCAACTTTCGGGAGAGCATGACCAGCGCTTGAGTTGTACTAAAGCCACGCTTTCTCTGCTCTTCATAAAAAGGCTTCCAGGCCGGCGTACGGCTCCCGGACATAGCCGCGTTGTGCAGCAACCGTCGGGCTTCTGGATCGCCGCGTTTGGTCAATCGACGAGGTCCATCACTTTGCCCTGATTTGGATACTTTCAGGTCCAGCCCAAGAAACGCGATAAAGGCGTTCGCTCCGCTGAACTCGCCTCGCTGAAAAGAAGTGACCAAGCGAGCTGCAGTCAGAAAGCCGATCCCTTCTACTTTCATACAGCGGTTGACCTGCCTCATCAGCCCGGCTTCCTGCAGTACATCGCGAATCTTCTTTTCAACGAGCGCCTCAAATCGTTTCATCGAGTTGACCTGATTGGCGAACGCTGTTCTCAGAAAAGGCTCGTTGGTCCAGCTTTGTACCAGGCCAGTACGAGCCTGAACCAAGGCTGCACGACGTCGGAACAGGCTCAGAAGCTGCCGATAAAGCGGGCTCGCAGGTATCCAGGGCCGCAACTCATCAAGCTCGTTTTTCAGGTATCGGGCCAACAAACGAGCATCTTGGGCATCGGTTTTGGCGCGTATGTTGACGCCTTTACGGTAATGACTGAGCTGATAGCCATCCACCATATAAACGTCACAGCCTGCTTCGTGGGCCGCATCCGCGAACAGGACGTGATAGACGTTAGTGGCTTCGATGGCGATGGCGCAGCTGCTCGCCAAGGCCTTCAGCCATTGGGTGATGGCGACTTTGGTATTGGGGATTGCCTCAAGTCGATCATATTGATCGTGGTAGATCACCAGCTCATTCTTGGCGACATCTACACCGATGATCGGTTTTTCCAGAGTAACCCGCATTGCCATAACGCCTCCTCGGGGATAAGGTTTACAGACTTGAAGGGGCCACCCAGAGGCGCAGGCTTGTTTCTATCGTAGGTTGTGAGCCTTAAGCATTCTTTATCGGCGCTTGGGTGAAAGGAGGAGGGGTGAAATCTCCTACGGGTCTGTACTGCGCGAACAGTCAGAAGCGAACTAAGTCCCTCCTCCTCCCTTCAAGTCTTACCATACAAGCGAACTTGTTCGCGAGAGGGCCGGTATGATCGCCGAAAATGAATCGTCTGAAAAACTGTCTTCGCGAACAAGTTCGCTCCTACGCCCTTCGGGCCGAAGCCTTGAAGCCCTTTATCCTGCGCGTTCTAGGACTTGTGTATAACGATGAGTGCTCCACGTGAGTGCGCCGTCGAGAAGGATGCCTGAACCGACATATCCAATCGCGCCATCTCTGTAGGGCAATCCCTACCCTGGCCTTCCAGCCGGCCTAGGCGATTCTCTCCCGGCCCCCGATTTGCGGGGGCTTCGGGCTGCTCTAGGCTTGAGCCCACGCAGACAAAACAAGGGTGTGGGTAATGAGCGACGTCGATACAAGCGCTGGAGCAAATGATGTTCTGGTCAGCTTTCGTGGTGTGCAGAAGAGCTACGACGGCGAAGCACTGATCGTCAAAGACCTCAACCTGGACATTCGCAAGGGCGAGTTCCTGACCCTGCTCGGTCCTTCCGGCTCTGGCAAGACCACCAGCCTGATGATGCTGGCCGGTTTCGAGACCCCGACGGCCGGTGAAATCCTCCTCGGTGGCCGCGCCATCAATAACGTGCCGCCGCACAAACGCGACATCGGCATGGTGTTCCAGAACTACGCCTTGTTTCCGCACATGACCGTGGCCGAGAACCTGGCGTTCCCGTTATCGGTGCGTGGCATGAGCAAGACCGACGTCGGCGAGAAGGTCAAAAAGGCACTGGGCATGGTTCAGCTCGACACCTTTGCGCATCGCTACCCGGCGCAGCTGTCCGGTGGCCAGCAGCAGCGCGTGGCGCTGGCACGCGCGCTGGTCTTCGAACCCCAACTGGTGTTGATGGATGAGCCGCTCGGCGCCCTCGACAAGCAGCTGCGCGAACACATGCAGATGGAGATCAAGCACCTGCACCAGCGCCTGGGCGTAACCGTGGTCTATGTGACCCACGACCAGGGCGAAGCCCTGACCATGTCCGACCGGGTTGCCGTCTTCCATCAGGGTGAAATCCAGCAGATCGCACCGCCCCGCAGCCTGTACGAAGAGCCGAAGAACACCTTCGTCGCCAACTTCATCGGCGAGAACAACCGCCTCAATGGACGTCTGGTCAGTCAGGACGGCGATCGCTGTGTGGTCGAACTCGAGCGTGGCGAGAAAGTCCACGCGCTGGCGATCAACGTCGGCCAGCCTGGCGGTCCGGTGACCCTGTCCATCCGTCCCGAACGCATCAACCTCAATGGCCGCAGCGAGAGCTGCGCCAACCGTTTTTCCGGTCGTGTGGCCGAGTTCATCTATCTGGGCGACCACGTTCGCGTGCGTCTGGAAGTGGCCGGCAAGAACGACTTCTTCGTCAAACAGCCGATTGCCGAACTGGACCCCGGCCTGAGCGTGGGCGACGTGGTGCCCATCGGCTGGCAAGTCGAGCACGTCCGGGCGCTCGACCCCATGCAGCAAGTGCATTGATCTACCGACAAAAGCAATAACAGAGGCGACCTGATCGCCCATCCCAATCGCTTACCAACACTGCTCGTGGAGAAAAGAACACATGTTGAAATCTTTGAAGTTCACCGCCATCACGTTGGGCATGATGTGCGCGGCGCAAGCCATGGCAGCCACCGACCTGACCGTCATCTCCTTTGGCGGTGCCAACAAGGCCGCTCAGGAAAAAGCCTTCTACGCGCCTTGGGAAAAGGCTGGCAACGGCAAGATCATCGCCGGTGAGTACAACGGGGAAATGGCCAAGGTCAAAACCATGGTCGACACCAAGAGCGTTTCCTGGGACTTGGTAGAAGTCGAATCGCCGGAACTGGCGCGTGGTTGCGACGAAGATATGTTCGAAGAGCTGGACCCGAAACAGCTGGGCAATGCCGCTGACTTCGTGCCTGGCGCCATCACCACCTGCGGTGCCGGTTTCTTCGTCTGGTCCACCGTGCTGGCGTACAACGCTGACAAGGTCAGCACTGCACCCAGCGGCTGGGCCGATTTCTGGGACACCAAGAAATTCCCGGGCAAGCGCGGCCTGCGCAAAGGCGCCAAGTACACCCTGGAATTCGCCCTGATGGCCGACGGCGTTGCGCCGAAAGACGTCTACAAGGTATTGGCCAGCAAAGACGGCCAGGACCGCGCGTTCAAAAAGCTGGATGAGCTCAAGCCGAACATTCAGTGGTGGGAAGCCGGCGCTCAGCCGCCGCAGTACCTCGCGTCCGGTGACGTGGTGATGAGCTCGGCCTACAACGGCCGGATCGCCGCCGTGCAGAAGGAAAGCAACCTCAAGGTCGTCTGGACCGGTGGCGTGTATGACTTCGATGCCTGGGCCATCCCGAAGGGTTCGAAAAACGCCGATGCCGCGAAGAAGTTCATCGCCTACATGCTGAGCCCCGAGCAGCAGAAGACCTACTCGCAGAATATCGCCTACGGCCCGGCCAACACCCAGGCGGTCAAGCTGCTGGACAAGGAAACCCTGCAGAACATGCCGACCACGCCTGAGAACATCAAGGATCAGGTGCAGATGGACGTGGCGTTCTGGACCGACAACGGCGAATCCCTCGAGCAGCGTTTCACTGCCTGGGCTGCCAAGTAATCCGTTTGCGTTGAGTCAGAACCGGGCGCTCCCTGAAGCGGGGAGCGCCCCCTCGTTAAAAGATTCCGGAGTTCGCTATGGTCATCGCCGTGCCCTTGACTGAAGGCGCCAGCCCCAACTTGAAGCAACGTCTCGCTCGCGCCGAGCGGGTCAACCGCTGGAAGGCCCAGGCATTGATCGCTCCGTTGGTGATTTTCCTGCTGTTGGTGTTTCTGGTGCCCATCGCTGCGCTGCTGTACAAGAGCGTCGGCAACCCCGAAGTCGTGACTGCGCTGCCAACCACCGTGGTCGAAGTGCAGAAGTGGGATGGTAAAGGGCTGCCGCCCGAGTCGGTCTACAAGGCAATGAGCCTGGACCTGGCCGAAACGCGCAAGAATTCCACGCTGGGCGATCTGTCCAAGCGTCTGAACATCGAACTGGCCGGATACCGCAGTCTGCTGAGCAAAACAGCACGCGCGCTGCCGTTCAAGACCGAGCCTGCCTCTTATAAAGAAGCGCTCGAAGCGCTGGACGAGCGTTGGGGCGACCCGGCCTATTGGCAGGCGGTGCGTCGCAATACCAGCAGCATCACCCCGTATTACCTGCTGGCGGCGGTCGACCATCGCATCGACGACCTCGGCGAAATCGCCCCGGCGACCCCGGACCAGGCGATCTATCTGGACATCTTCGCCCGCACGTTCTGGATGGGCCTGGTGATTACCGCGATCTGTCTGGTGCTGGCTTATCCGCTGGCCTACCTGCTGGCCAGCCTGCCTGCGCGGCAGAGCAACCTGCTGATGATTCTGGTGTTGCTGCCGTTCTGGACCTCGATTCTGGTGCGCGTGGCTGCCTGGATCGTGTTGTTGCAGTCCAGCGGGCTGATCAACAGTGCGTTGCTGGCGATGGGCATCATCGACAAGCCGCTGGAACTGGTCTTCAACCGCGTCGGCGTGTACATCTCGATGGTGCACATCATGCTGCCGTTCATGATCCTGCCGATCTACAGCGTGATGAAGAACATTTCCCCGACCTATATGCGCGCTGCGATTTCGCTGGGCTGCCACCCGTTTGCGAGCTTCTGGCGCGTGTACTTCCCGCAGACTTATGCCGGGATCGGGGCAGGCTGTCTGCTGGTGTTCATTCTGTCGATCGGCTACTACATCACCCCGGCGTTGCTGGGCAGCCCGAACGACCAGATGGTCAGCTATTTCGTCGCGTTCTACACCAACACCAGTATCAACTGGGGCATGGCCACCGCGCTCGGCGGGCTGCTGCTGTTGGCGACCATCGTGCTGTACCTGATTTATAGCTGGCTGGTCGCCGCCAGCCGCCTGCGTCTGAGCTGAGGAGCGTGACCATGCTGAACCCTTACACATCGCCGATCGAGCGCCTCTGGTATTACGCCTTGCGCATCATCTGCACCCTGGTGCTGCTGTTTCTCGTGCTCCCGGTACTGGTCATCGTGCCGCTGTCATTCAACTCCGGCAGCTTTCTGGTCTATCCGCTGCAAGGCTTCTCGTTGCAGTGGTATCAGGACTTCTTCAACTCCGCCGAGTGGATGCGCGCGCTGAAGAACAGCATGATCGTCGCCCCGGCCGCGACCCTGCTGGCGATGGGTTTCGGCACGCTGGCAGCGATCGGCCTGACCCGCGGCAACTTCCCCGGCAAGGCGCTGGTCATGGCCCTGGTGATTTCGCCGATGGTGGTGCCGGTGGTGATCGTCGGTGTCGCCAGCTACCTGTTCTTCGCGCCGCTGGGACTGGGCAATAGTTACACCTCGCTGATTCTGGTCCATGCGGTGCTGGGCGTGCCGTTCGTGATCATCACCGTGTCGGCGACGTTGCAGGGCTTCAATCACAACCTGGTGCGTGCGGCCGCCAGCCTCGGCGCATCGCCACTGACCGCGTTCCGGCGCGTGACCCTGCCACTGATTGCGCCAGGGGTGATTTCCGGCGCGCTGTTCGCCTTCGCGACCTCGTTCGACGAAGTGGTGGTCACGCTGTTCCTCGCCGGACCGGAACAGGCGACCTTGCCTCGGCAGATGTTCAGCGGTATCCGCGAAAACCTCAGCCCGACCATCGCCGCCGCTGCGACCCTGCTGATCGGCTTTTCGGTGGTCTTGCTGCTGGTGCTGGAGTGGCTGAGGGGGCGCAGCGAAAAACTCAGAACGGCGCAGTGACTGCAAGCTGCAAGCTGCAAGCTACAAGCTACAAGCTACAAGCTACAAGCTAAAAGCAGAAGCAAATCAAAATGCTTGAAGCTTGAAGCTTGAAGCTTGAAGCTTGAAGCTTGAAGCTTGAGGCTTGAGGCTCGAAGCTTACCGCTCCGGGCGAAGCTTGGCGTACAATCCGCGCACCGTGATTCTGCTCAAACAGGTGCGTCATGCAGCCCTTCGTTATTGCCCCATCGATTCTTTCCGCTGACTTCGCCCGTCTGGGTGAGGAAGTCGACAACGTGCTGTCCAGCGGCGCCGACTTTGTCCACTTCGATGTCATGGACAATCACTACGTCCCGAACCTGACCATTGGTCCGATGGTGTGCAGCGCGCTGCGCAAATATGGCGTCACTGCGCCGATTGACGTGCACCTGATGGTCAGCCCGGTGGATCGCATCATCGGCGACTTCATCGAGGCCGGTGCCACCTACATCACCTTTCACCCGGAAGCGACCCAGCACATCGACCGTTCGCTGCAGTTGATCCGCGAGGGCGGGTGCAAGGCGGGCCTGGTGTTCAACCCGGCCACGCCGTTGAACCTGCTCGAATACGTCATGGACAAGGTCGACATGATCCTGCTCATGAGCGTCAACCCAGGTTTTGGCGGGCAGAAGTTCATCCCCGGTACGCTCAACAAGCTGCGTGAAGCGCGCGCCCTGATCGATGCTTCCGGACGCGACATCCGCCTGGAAATCGACGGCGGCGTGAACGTCAATAATATCCGCGAAATCGCAGCGGCAGGTGCTGATACCTTCGTTGCCGGTTCAGCCATTTTCAATGCGCCGGACTACCGCGAAGTGATCGACAAGATGCGCACAGAACTGGCGTCATCCCGCGCATGAGCGGCTTCGAGCGGCTGTTTGCAGGCAAACTTCCCAAGCTGATCATGTTCGACCTGGACGGCACTCTGGTGGACTCGGTGCCCGATCTGGCCGTGGCGGTGGACACCATGCTCGCCGAGCTGGGGCGTCCGATCGCCGGGCTGGAATCGGTGCGGTCCTGGGTGGGCAACGGTGCTCCGGTGCTGGTACGCCGCGCGCTGGCCAACGACCTCGACCACAGCGGGGTCGATGACGCGCTGGCCGAGCAGGGCCTGGAAATCTTCATGCGCGCTTATGCGCAAAAGCATGAGTTCACCGTGGTCTATCCCGGCGTGCGTGAAACCCTCAAGTGGCTGCAGAAAATGGGTGTCGAAATGGCCCTCATCACCAACAAGCCGGAGCGCTTCGTCGCGCCGCTGCTGGACGAGATGAAGCTGGGGCGTTTCTTTCGCTGGATCATCGGCGGTGACACCATGCCGCAGAAAAAGCCCGATCCTGCCGCACTGTTTTTCGTGATGAAAATGGCCGGTGCGCCAGCCTCGCAATCGCTGTTCGTCGGCGACTCGCGCACTGACGTGCAGGCGGCCAAGGCTGCCGGTGTGGCCTGCGTCGCGCTGAGCTATGGCTACAACCATGGGCGGCCGATTGCCGAGGAAAACCCGGCGATGGTGATTGATGATCTGCGCAGACTGATTCCCGGTTGCCTGGACATGGACGCTGAGATACTGTTGCCCGACATCAAACGTCCCTCCTCAAGAGAATCCATCGTGGTGGTCACTCGCAAACTCTGGATGAAAGTCATCAAGGCCCTGGCCCGCTGGCGTTGGCGCGCCTGACCTGATTCTGGCCGGCCTGCCGGCACGTTTGCCTACCTGACCGTTTTGTCCTCAAACCACGAGGTTGCTCATGAACCGTGAAGAATTCCTGCGTTTGGCTGCCGAAGGCTACAACCGCATCCCGCTTGCCCGCGAAACCCTGGCCGACTTCGACACGCCGCTGTCGATCTACCTCAAGCTTGCCGATCAGCCCAACTCCTACCTGCTGGAGTCGGTTCAGGGCGGCGAGAAGTGGGGGCGTTATTCGATCATCGGCCTGCCATGCCGCACCGTGATGCGCGTGCATGGCCATCACGTCAGCGTGACCCATGATGGCGTCGAGATCGAAAGCCTGGATGTCGAAGACCCACTGGACTTCGTCGAGACCTTCAAGGCGCGCTACAACGTGCCGACCATTGCCGGGCTGCCACGTTTCAACGGCGGGCTGGTGGGCTACTTTGGCTATGACTGTGTGCGCTATGTCGAGAAGCGTCTGGCCAACTGCCCGAACCCTGACCCGCTGGGCGTGCCGGATATCCTGTTGATGGTGTCTGACGCGGTCGTGGTGTTCGACAACCTGGCGGGCAAGATGCACGCCATCGTGCTGATCGATCCAGCGCAACAGGACGCCTACGCGAGTGGCGTTGCGCAGCTCGATGAGCTGATGCACAAGCTGCGTCAGCCGATCACGCCGCGCCGTGGCCTTGATCTGGACCGGCCGCCGGCGGCCGACCCGGTGTTTCGTTCCAGCTTTACCCAGGACGATTACGAGGCGGCAGTCGATACGATCAAGCAGTACATCCTCGCCGGCGACGTGATGCAGGTTGTACCGTCGCAACGCATGTCCATCGATTTCAGCGCCGCGCCCATCGATCTGTATCGGGCGCTGCGCTGCTTCAACCCGACGCCTTATATGTATTTCTTCAACTTCGGCGACTTCCACGTGGTGGGCAGTTCGCCGGAAGTGCTGGTGCGGGTCGAGGACAATCTGATCACTGTGCGTCCGATCGCCGGTACTCGTCCTCGCGGCGCCACCGAAGAGGCGGATCGCGCGCTGGAAGAAGACCTGCTCTCCGATCACAAGGAAATCGCCGAACACCTGATGCTCATCGACCTTGGCCGCAACGACACCGGTCGGGTGTCGGAGATTGGCACGGTCAAACTGACCGAGAAAATGGTCATCGAGCGTTATTCCAACGTGATGCACATTGTGTCCAACGTTACAGGCCAGTTGAAAAGCGGGTTGACGGCGATGGACGCGCTGCGCGCAATTCTGCCGGCGGGCACTTTGTCCGGTGCGCCGAAGATCCGCGCCATGGAAATCATCGACGAACTGGAACCCGTCAAACGTGGCGTCTACGGCGGCGCGGTGGGGTATATGGCGTGGAACGGCAACATGGACACCGCGATTGCGATCCGCACGGCGGTGATCAAGGACGGTGAGTTGCATGTACAGGCCGGTGGCGGCATTGTCGCCGACTCCGTGCCAGTGCTGGAATGGGAAGAAACCCTGAACAAACGCCGCGCCATGTTCCGCGCCGTAGCCCTGGCCTCGCAAACTGCCGAGGACTGAGCAGGCTGCTGCTCTGCGTCCTCAAGCGGACGCAGAGCATCGCACGATAGTGAGGCTGTCCAGCAGCCTGTCTAGAAACTCAGACTCAACGCAACATTCACCCCTTGCTGGGTCACGTCGTCGTTTTTGCGCCAGTTGTAATTGCCGCGCAGTGTCAGGTCCTGAGTCAGCTTCTGGCTGACACCCAGCGTGGCCCGGTTCAGGTCGCGTTGCGGCGTGTAGCCTTGCAGCGTGAAGCCGACGGACTGGACGCTGTTGAGCGCCATGGTCACGTCCTGCTGATCGGTCTCGAACTCCCTTTCATGGGCAACTTCTCCCCATACCTGCGTGCTCGGTGTCACCTGGAATTTGCCCTGCACACCCACGCCTGCACGCCGCGATTTGCGCGTCTGGTCACTGAAGGTCAGCGCGGTCGATCGATCGCCTTTTTCCGAGTAGCCATCGACATCGATGTGCGCGTAATCGGCGCTGACGAAAGGCGACAGATGCCAGCGGCTGGTCGGGCCCGCGATGTCGAAACCGACTCGGCCACTGACAGCCCACATTTCGCCGTCGGTATCGCCTTTTTCCTGACCTTCGCTGACGCCCAGCGCGAATTTGCGCTCGGCATTTTCGTAGTCCAGCTTGCCGCCCGACACCGACAGATCACCCCACCAGTGGTTGGCCTGATACTGCAGGAACGCAGTGGCGATGTAGCTATTGAGTTTGTAGTCCGAGTCCCGTGGCCCTGCCTCAAGACTCTGGCGATATGCCCCGGCGACAACCCCTGTGCGCCAGTTTTCGGCAAATCGATAGCTGCCGCCGATGGTCAGGTTATAGCCTCTTCCGTCAGCGTCAGCCGAGCTGTCCTGCGCGTCGAAGTCCATTTTCTGACCGCCTGCCGAAAGCATGCTCTGCCACTGCCCGACGCCTTGCCAGTTGCCCCAGTCGCTGAGCCACTGGGCGCGGATTTCGTCCTGATGCATGCGCAGTGTGCCATTGGCCATTTCCGGCAGCAGGGAGATTTCCCAGGGTGCCGAAAGCAGCGAGTAGGCGTAGTCGGCCAGCAACCTCTGTCCGGCTTCGGTCGGGTGCACGCGATCGTTGAAGAACAGCCGGCTCGGATTCGGCGTCGCACTGGACCTGCCGTTGGTGGTGCTTTCCCGGCAGCTGTCGCCGCTGAAACAGGTACTGACCAGATTCTCGTTGGGATCGAACCCGAAGCGTGCCGGTTGAGCGAGGATTTCATTGATCAGCAACGGAACATTCAGCGGAATGATCTGGGCACTGATCTGTGCCAGTCGGCTGACCAGTTGCTGATTGAAGCCCGCGCTGAGTGCGGACGTTGCCGAAGCCAGCGGCGAACCGCTCAAGGCTGGCGTTTTACCGATATCCGGCAGCAACCAGACCATGATGTAGCGCGCACCGGCCTGTTGCAGGGCTTGCGCGCTGTCAGCCAACTGATTGGCAGCTTGCGCGGCGCTGCTGGCACTCAACACACGACCTTGCAGGAAATCGTTGCCGCCCCCGGTCAGGTAATAAAGAGCGTTGGGGTCGGCGCGAAAACTGTTGGCGGGCAAGTAACCGGTCCGGCTGCGTAGCAATGTGCCGGTGTTCGGATCGACGACGGTGGATTGCGAGTTGATCGAGTCAAGAATCTGGTCGGTCCGGTAGCCGCCGACTGCCCAGTTGTTGCCATCGGGTGCGCCCAGTGCAGCATTCACCGGTGACGTCGAGGCCGCCAGATCTCCTGCCGGCACACCGAGCATCCTGCCGATCAGTGTCGACGAGTTCAGATTGAACGCTTCACCGCTGCCGTCCTGATAAGTGGGGCCGACACGATTGGTGAACCTGAGCGTGGAGCCCCTGGGCCCTGCGGTGTCGGGAAACTGCCCGGCATCGGCCAGGCTGTCACCGAACACCACCATGGTTGAATAGGGCGCAGCGGCAGCGGTGCCGCAGGCAAGCGATAACAGGCAGGCCGCGAAGGGCCAGCGCCTTGATGTCTTGGTCATGAAAGGATCCCGATTGTTTTTATTTTGTACCGGAAACGTAGCAAGATTTTTCATGACTGCAAAGTTCGATGAACATTATAGCGCTGCGGCGGTGCTTTTTTGACCTCAGGCGGCCCTGTTGGTCACGATGGCGCTCAGGTAATTGGCCAGGTCGTGCAGATACACGAAGGGGTGGCCCTGACGACTGCCGCCTGTACGGCTGACTTTCAAGTCGATGCGCCCTGCGTTGATCTTGCGCAGCAGATTCCTGTCGTTCGACAGGTGCGAAAAATAACGCTCTCTGACGGCGCTCAGCGAAGGGCACGGCGTGGCGAATTCTTTGCGAAGTTGATCCAGTATTTCGTTCATTCCATGACTCCCTGTGGTTTGCATGTGAGTACTCCCGAGATGGGGTGCAGACAAACAATACGATATGTAGCGCTCCGTGACAATACAGTTTGTATTTTAAATACAATTTGTATCGTCCTTCTCACAGGGAATCGATGTACCAGGACACACGAGCAGTGCCGTTTTCCGGGTTGCGGGTCACGCTGATGCCTTCGGCCTCGCTGATCTGATCCATGATGCGCTCCCAGTGAGCCACCGACTCGCCAGGCTCCCTGATCAGCAGGACCTGATGCTCGATCTGGGCCTTGTCACTGGTGATAGCGTCCTGAATGCGCTGTGCCAAGGCCAGGTAAGCGTCATGTTGCGAGGTGTCGGGGAACTGCTTGAGCATGAGTGAACTCCTTTTTACTGTATGTGCATACAGTAATTGAGGGGTGTTTCTCACGCAAGCTACAAATGTTTCCTACACGGACACATGCCAGGGCTGAAACAAGGCGCATGAAAAAGCCCCGATTATCGGGGCTTGGGCGGGCGTGCCTGGATTCAGAGACGCATCGTCATCTGCCTGATGACACCGATCAGTTTGCACTCCTCGGTCACCGCAAGGGTCGGGTAGGCGGGGTTCAGTGGCTTGAGAAAGTAGCGTCCGGCGTCTTCGACGAGTTTTTTGAACGTGGCCTCGTTGCTTTCCGGCAGTTTGGCGATGACCAGCTTGCCGGCAGTGGGCTCGATTCCGGTGTCGACCAGAATCAACATGCCTTCTGGAATGCTCTGACCTGCGGGCGCGGTCATCGAATCGCCACGGACCACCAGCCAGAAGGCTCTGCCCTTGGCTTTATAGTCGCTGATCTCGAAGGTGTCCGAATAGCCGGCAGGGTAGGGCTCGACGGCTTCACTCCAGCCACCGGCCTCGACCCAGCTGATGACCGGGTAGCGATAGAAACGCGAAGGCTGCACCGTGGGCTCCACGTTGTGCATGCCGGGTTCGCTGGCCGGGATGGAGGTGGTGAGAATCGGCAGGCCGAGCTCGGTCAGAAATCGATTGATGACTTCGATCTTCGGCTCACGCTTGCCATTCAGCCAATGCCCTACCGCGCCGGGCGTTACGCCCATCCGCTCAGCCATCTCTTCCTGGCTGATTTCCTGGGTTTCCATGACCTGTCTTGCGACTTCATACCATTTTCTGTTCATGCGTCGAATCATACAGGCTGTAGGGTGTTGAGCAATATACATAATGTAATGCTCCGTTGTGTCATAAAAATACAAAATGTATTGTAAGGCCTTGGTTCTGTGCAGCGAAAGACGCTGCGCAGCGTTTCGGAAAGGTCCTACAGGAGAGACACGATGATCGAGAAAATAGAAGCCGTGATGCAGCACTGGGGTGAACAGCGCATGCGCATTGGCCTGGGCGGCGGACTGAGCAGCCCGATGGCCGGGATCATGGAATGGGGCGCGTACATTCCGCGTCGCACACCCGGCTCGCGCGCGCTGGTGGGTAATGGCAGCGGTCTGGACTATATAAGCAGCGAAGTAGAGGCGGCCATTGCGCAGCTGTCG
This sequence comes from Pseudomonas sp. PvP100, assembly GCF_017833055.1. Taxonomy (NCBI): domain Bacteria; kingdom Pseudomonadati; phylum Pseudomonadota; class Gammaproteobacteria; order Pseudomonadales; family Pseudomonadaceae; genus Pseudomonas; species Pseudomonas sp. PvP100. The sequence goes on along the minus strand of NZ_JAFIBO010000001.1, from coordinate 3,955,116 downwards.
CGCAGCCCGGCAAAGAGCCGCGGGCCTGAACTGGCCCAGCTGGCGACATTGCGTTATGTCGAGTCGTTGCCAGTGCGCGAGCAGATGCGCCTGGTAGGCATTAATGAAGGCGCAGATCGCACCTATCGCAACTGGATCAACAAGCTTCACCAGCAAGTGCTGGCGATTCTCGCTGAGCGCAGTGCTTCCAGAAGCAACAACGCGGGCGCCGACAAGGCTGCGCAAGGGTGAATGAAGACACGGTTTCACGCCGTTTATCCGGGTCGATTGCACAGCTGTGGCCGAACTCGTGTTGAACTCCGGTCAAACTCGACCCACCCCGAAACTGCCCCTTCCCAGGCTTTCCGGAGGGGGGTAAAAAGGTCCCACGATATGCGATTTGCGCCTCAGGGCAGCAGCCGGAAACAGGCTGATCAACAGCCACAACCGGTCACTCGCGACCCACCTCAAACCCCGCCTCGGCGGGGTTTGTTTTTTAAGATCCGGTCAACGTCCAGATCAGGTGCCTGCGCAAGCCTGCCCGACGCAGCATTGTTAAATGTGTTCAGCCCGGCCGCCTCAGTGCGGTCTTTTTTATTTCCGGAGTACCCATGGACCCAACCGACCTAGGCCCAGGCACAGCTACCTGGCTGGGCGGCACGGGCACAATTCTGCTTGGCGGCTTTTTATGGCTGCGCAAGTTTCTTTCCAGAGATGCAACAGACCGGGCGATGGACAACGCGGACATCGGCACGGTTCGCCGTCTCAATGAGTTGCTCGACTCCGAGCGCCAGGCGCGCAAGGAAGCTGAAGCGCGGGCTGACCAGTTCGCCAAGGAGCGCAACGAGCTCGCTGCCGCGGTTGGCCGGATGGAAGGCAAGATTGAAGCCCTCACCAGCCACATCGTCCAGCTCACCGACAAGGTCACCACGCAAAGCGCCGAAATCGCCCGGCTTCGATCTCAACTCGGAGGTGCAAACGATGCACAGATGCGCAATTGATTTCATCGCTCGCCATTGGTGGCGGCGCCTGGAAATCTGGCTGATTTCCATGCTGCTGATCGCTGGCTGCCTGATGCTCGGTTTTCAGGCCGGGCAGTGGTCGGCGAATGCCGAGCATACGCAGCAGCTGGCCGAGGTTCGCAATGCCTACGACGCAGCACTGGGCAAGCGCGACCGGCGCCTGGACAGGCTGGCCGAAACCACTACCCAGGTGGCGGACAGGGTCGAGAGTGCTGCATCGATTGCCAATCAGGCCGCTCACGCGGCCAGCCGTGCTGCAGACAAGGCTGATGAGGCGTTGTGCAAAGCTAACCAGTAGGCGTTTCCCACGCCGCAATCAACCTTTAACACACGCGGAACCCCTCATGAAGATAACCCCGATAGTTGCCCATTTGCAGGCGACCTGCCCCAGCTTTGCCGGGCGAATCAGTGCCGGTATCGACTGGGCTGCGGTCGCCCTCGGCGATCAGCTCGCTCACCCGTCGGCGTACGTGATTGCCACTGGCGATCAGTCCACCGCCAACGATTTGCAGAACGTCATCCGCCAGAGCATCACCGACACGATCGATGTCGTGGTGGTGCTCGATGGCGGTGACAAGCGCGGGCAGGAAGCCAGCGAGCAACTGCATGCCCTGCGCGCCGAACTGTGGCGTGCACTGGTGGGCTGGAACCCGGATCACGATTACGACGCGATGCAGTACACCGGTGGCGCGCTGGTGCAGATCAGCGGTGACCGGGTGACCTATCGCTTCGGGTTTGCAGCGCAGTTTCAACTGGGCCGCAACACCTCCGATCAGCCTGCCGAGACCTGGCACGAAGCGTATCTGGATGGTTTGCCCGGGTTTACCGGCGCCACCATTGAGATGGACTGCGTTGACCCCGCAGATCCGAACCTGAAGTCCCCCGGCCCTGATGGCCGTATCGAAGCGAAGTTCACAGCAGAGGTAACCCCATGACTCAACGCATCACTGTAGTACCGGCCGAGGGCCGCACTGTGCCGGATCCGGAGGCGGGCGATTTGCTGCCCGTCGAAGGCCGGCAGGTGACCTTCAACGCCTGGTGGCAGCGTCGTCAGAACGACGGCGACATCACCATTAAAACCGAGCAATCCACCACCACCCATCAAGCCTTCACGGCTTAACCAAGAGGAAGCCAAACAATGGCTATCAGCTTTAACAACATTCCATCCGATGTTCGCGTTCCGCTGTTTTATGCGGAGATGGACAACTCGGCCGCCAACAGCGCGTCGGCCAGCATGCGTCGACTGATCGTTGCGCAGGTCAACGACGATGTGTCCGGCCCCGAACTGGGTTCTCTGGTGCTGGTGCCAAGCGTGGCGCTGGCGAAAAACATCGGCGGTCAGGGCTCCATGCTGGCCTCGATGTATGAAACCTGGCGCAAGGCGGACCCCACCGGCGAAGTCTGGTGCCTGCCGCTGCTCAATACCGAAGGCGCCAAGGCCGGCGCGAAAGTCACCCTCACCGGGGCGGCGACCGAAGCCGGTCTGCTGAACCTGTATGTCGGCGGCATGCGAGTGCAGGCCACTGTCGTTAATGGTGCAACCGCTGCCCAGGCGGCCACGGCACTGTCGGTGAAAATCAATGCCACGCCTGACCTGCCGATCACCGCGGCTGTCGAAGCGGGTGTGCTGACCCTTTCCTGCAAATGGAGCGGGGCGAGCGGCAATGACATCCAGCTGGAATTCAATCGCCAGGGCAAGACCAATGGCGAAGTCATTCCTGCCGGCCTGACGGCGGCAGTCACCGCCATGACTGGTGGCGTGGGTACGCCTGATCAGCTCAAGGCACTGGCTGCGCTGGGCGATGAGCCGTTCGAGTTCATCTGCATGCCCTGGACCGACACCGCCACGCTGGATGCCTGGAAAGCGGCAATGGACGACAGCACCGGTCGCTGGAGCTGGGCGCGTCAGCTGTACGGTCACGTTTACAGCGCCAAGCGCGGCACGGTCGGTACGCTGGTAGCCGCAGGTCAACTGCGCAACGATCAGCACATCACCCTGCAGGGTGTGGAAAACGGTGTTCCGCAACCGGTCTGGCTGCAAGCCGCTGCACTGGCTGCGCGTACGGCGGTGTTCATCTCTGCCGACGCCAGCCGTCCGACTCAGAGCGGCACCATGCCCGGTATTGATCCGGCGCCGGCCAGTCAGCGTTTCACCCTGACCGAGCGTGAGTCGCTGCTGCGTTACGGCATCGCCACGGCGTACTACGAAGGCGGTTACGTGCGCATTCAGCGTTCGATCACCACTTACCAGAAGAACGCTTACGGCCAGGCTGACAACTCGTACCTGGACAGCGAAACCATGCACCAGTCGGCGTTCATCATCCGTCGTCTGCAAGGCATCATCACCAGCAAGTACGGCCGCCACAAGCTGGCCAACGATGGCACGCGCTTCGGTGCCGGCCAGCCGATCATCACGCCGAGCACCATCCGTGGCGAGTTGATTGCGCAATACGCACGTCTTGAAGAAGAGGGTCATGTGGAGAACGCTGAAACGTTCGCCCAGCACCTGATCGTCGAGCGTGACGGCAATGACCCAAGCCGCGTGAACGTGATGTTCCCGCCTGACTACATCAACGGCCTGCGCGTGTTCGCGCTGCTCAACCAGTTCCGCTTGCAGTACGACGAAGCGGCATAAGCCTAACCAACCCTTTCAAGCCCGCCTCGTGCGGGTTTTTTCATTCTGGAGATAAACAACATGGGTCAGAAAGTTGCGGGTACCTGCTACATCAAAGTGGATGGCACCCAATTGACCATCAGCGGCGGCGGCGAAGCGCCTCTGATGAACATCAAGCGCGAGACGGTCGTGCCTGGTTACTACAAGGAAACCGAAAAGGCCGCCTGGTTGAAATTCACCGCCGTGCATACCGCGGATCTGCCGCTCAAGCTGCTCACTACCGGTGTGGATATGACCATCACCTGTGAGTTCAAGAACGGCAAGACCTACGTCCTGTCCGGCGCCTACCTGGTCGATGAGCCGAGCAGCAAGGCTGACGACGGCACCATCGAACTGCAATTCGACGGCAATCAGGGGAGCTGGCAATGAGTGAAGTCATCGACCTGGCCAGCCCGATCGAAGCGCACGGCGAAACCCTTTCGCAACTGACCTTCCGGCGCCCTACGGCGCAGGAAGCGCGGGCCATCAAGGCCCTGCCGTACAGGATCGACAAGAACGAGGAAGTTTCCCTGGATCTGGACGTGGCAGCGAAATACATCGCCGTCTGCGCCGGCATCCCGCCCTCGTCGGTCAATCAGATGGACCTGTGCGACATCAACACGCTGAGCTGGAAGGTTGCGAGTTTTTTCATGGCAGCGGCATCAGCGACCTCGAAGGACTGATCGCCGTCGTTTACGACCTCGCGTACTTCTGGAAGACCGATCCCGAGCTGATGATGTCCAGGGAGCTGGACGTCATCACCGAGTCGATCTTGCAGACGCAACGCATCAACCAGATCCTGCAGGGGGAGTGATGGCAGACACTATCAAGACGCTGATTACCGGCGTCGACAAGCTGTCTCCAACGCTGGCAACCATCCGCAACAACGTTGAAGGCTTCGAGACCAGGCTTAAAGGCTCTGGTCTTGGGAACGTCGAAGTGGGCGAGATGATCAAGGGCAATGCTTTGGCAGAGCCCTTGATTGCCGGAGTAAAGGCAGCGATCGGTTTCGAGACCAGCATGGCCGGCGTGAAACGATCGGTCACCTTTGAAACACCGCAACAGTTCCAGCAGATGAGTTCCGACATTCTGGACCTCAGTGAACGACTGCCGGAAAGCGCCAACGGTATCGCGGCGATTGTCGCCGCGGGTGCCAAGGCCAATGTACCGCGCGAAGAACTGACCGGGTTTGCCAGCGACGCCGTGAAAATGGGCGTCGCATTCGATCAGACAGCGGCCGAGTCGGGCGACATGATGGCCTCGTGGCGGTCATCGTTTCAGATGACTCAGCCGCAGGTCGCGGCGTTGTCCGAGAAGATCAACGTGCTCGGCGGCAACAACCTGGAAAAGAAAATCGCCACCATGGTGACTGCAATGGGCCCGCTCGGGCCGGTGGCGGGGATGGCCTCCGGGCAACTGGCGGCCATGGGTGCGACCCTGGCCAGCGTCGATGTGCCGGCCGATGTGGCCGCCAGCGGCATGAAGCGTTTCATGCAGTCGTTGACCGAAGGGGGCGCGGCGAAAGCCGGGGCGTTCGAGGCGTTGCAGCTCGACGTCAATCAGTTAACCCAAGGCATGCAGAGTGACCCGTCCGGGACCATTGAAAAGGTTCTGACGGCGGTTTCCAGTGTTGATCCCGGCAAACAGTCGGACGTCATCACGCAGCTGTTCGGTGCCGAATCGCTGGGCGCGATCACGCCGCTGCTGGCCCACCTCGATGTGCTCAGGTCCAACCTGGCCAAGGTCGGGGAGGGCGTGCAAAACAGCGGCTCCATCGAGAAGGAGTTCGCAGACAACTCCCAGACCACGGCCACTGCCATCAAAGAGATGACCAACCGTGTCGATCGTCTGGGCATCAATATCGGCAGTATGTTCCTGCCGGCGATGAACGAAGCAATGGCCGTGATCGGGCCGATGATTTCTCAGGTCGCCGCACTGGCGGCCGAACACCCTGGCGTTATCAAGGGTGTGGTGGCCGCTGCGATTGCGTTCGGTATATTGCAAGTTGCGGTCATGACCGCGACGACCGCCATGAGCGTACTTAGCACGGTGATGGGCCTGTCACCGCTGGCCTTGATCGTGCGCGGCCTCGCGCTGGCGGCAGTTTTTCTGATCGCCAACTGGTCGACCGTCGCACCTTATTTCCAGGCGGTCTGGGAGGCGATTCGCGGACCGGTGATGGCGCTGTGGGACGTGCTCAAGGCGGTCTTCGCCTGGACGCCGCTGGGCATGATCGCAGCCAACTGGCAGCCACTGACCGAATTCTTTGCTGCGCTGTGGGACGTGATCAGGGCGCTGGCCACGCCGGTTTTCGATTTTCTGCAAACGCTATTTGCGTGGACGCCGCTGGGCATGGTCGTGGCCAACTGGCAGCCGTTGTCCGAGTACTTGGCCGGGCTATGGGAAACCATCAAGGCCGAGGCGCAGCCGTTTACCGATGTGCTGGCAACGCTGTTCAGTTTTTCGCCGCTGGGCATGGTCATCGAGAACTGGCAGCCGATCAAAACCTGGTTCGCAGGTCTGTGGGCGGACATCAAGCCATTCATCGAGCCGATCATGAGCTGGTTTGGTGGCGACACGAATAAGACCGTCCTGCAGCGGGCGACCGAGAAGGCCAATCAGTTCGCGGAAGAACAGCGGATACGCAACGCAGGGCCAGGCGGCGGGACCGGTGCGTTTCTAGCGGTCGGTGCCGTCGAGAACGTTCGCACGAATCAGCAGTTGCTCAATCAGGCCGCTGGCGTGCCCTCGACCAGCCAATTGCTCGGCGTACCCACGCCGTTGGCGCCCGGCAGCCTGTTGTTGCAACAGGGCGCAGCCGGTGCCGGCCCGCGACTTGAGGGCGAGCTCAACATTCGCTTTGAAAACGCGCCGCCGGGCATGCGCGCCGGACAAGTGCAAACCAACCAGCCGGGTTTGACGATATCGCCAAACGTCGGTTATCGAACCCTCTGCGCAGGAGCCGGATCATGAGTACATGGCGTGACAGCCTGCTGCCAGCGTCTTTCCGGGGCGTCGGTTTTTTCATTGAAAAAGCCGTCGTCCCGGCAGGCCGCAAGGGGCAGTTGCATGAGTTTCCACAACGCGACGAGCCTTATTTCGAGTCGCTGGGCAAACAGTCGAAAGTGCATACGCTGACGGGGTTCATTGTCGGTCCCGACTGCTTCGAACAGCGAGACAGACTGCTACAGGCACTGGAGCAGGAAGGTGCCGGCGAGCTGGTGCATCCCTGGCTGGGTCGCGTGCAGGTCCAGGTCGGCGAATGTGGCGTCACACACAACCTGAGCGAAGGCGGGCTCGTCCGGCTGGACCTGAAATTCTATCCGGCCAACCCGCTCAAGTTTCCCGTGTCGACCCTCAATACGCGACGGCAGTTGCTGGGCGCGTCCGAGAGCCTGCTGGACTCGGCGCTCAGGCGCTACCGCTCGGTGATGGCCACAGTGGACGCGGTGCGTATCAATATTCAGGCGCTGCGCAGCGCCCTGTCGGGCGTATTCGCCACTATTCAACGGCAGTTCACACCGTTCATGACGATCTATTCGGATGTCACTGCGCTGGTGCATTCGCTGGTCAATGCGCCGTTGACGGTCAGCACGCTGTTTACCACGTTCTTCGCCAGTTTCGACGGTGACAGTCGTCGAGCCAGAAGAGCGAACGGCACCAGCAGTATTGGCGGGGCGAGTACCGGAACGAATGCCGGGTCAGGTTCCGGCAGCTCGACAGGGGGCGGTTCAGGCAGCGGTTCCGCGAGTGGCAGTAACGGCACCGCTGCGAGTAGCGCGGCAGCAAGGTCCGGCAGCAATGGCGGCGTGTCCTCTGTTGAAACGGTCGATTACCGGTCGGTGATTTCCGAGGCCACGCAACAGGCGGAAGCGGTGTCCGGCATCAATCTGGTCAGTCAGAGCAGCGGGCTGGACACCGGCGTGACGGCTCAGGCCGCGGCCAATCTGGTTCAGGATGCCTTGTTGGTCAAGGTGGCGAAAATCGTCGCGAGCATGCCGGTTGCGACGACGGTCACGCCGCTCACAGTGGTGCCGTCGCTGGACCAGCAAGTGACGCAAGCGCTGCAGCGCGTCGATGTGCCGGTTGCCGATGATGTGATCGAACTGCGTGACACGCTGAGTTCGGCGATCTGGGAAGCGTCGTTGAAAGCCGACCCCGAACATTACCTGGCGCTCAACACATTGCGTCAGGCCTTGATCAGGCACCTCAACGCGGTGGCGGCTTCCGGCGTACGTCTGGTGGACATGAAGGTCTCCGAGCCTTTGCCCGCGCTGGTGCTGGCCTATCGCCGATTCGGTGACGCCAGCCGGGCGCAGGAAATGGTGCAGCGCAATCGGCTGGCCCACCCGGGTTTCGTGCCGCCCGGCACGCTGAAGATTGCTCAGGAGTGACCCATGATCGACCCTAACGTTGTCACCCTGACCGTTGACCAGCACGACTATGCCGGCTGGAAGTCGGTGGAAATCTCTGCCGGGATCGAGCGTCAGGCGCGCAGCTTTGAAGTGAGCATTACCTGGCAGTGGCCGGGCACTGAAATCTCGCATCCGATCACGCCCGGCGCAGCGTGCGAGGTGCGTATCGGCGGCGAGTTGATTCTGACCGGCTGGGTATTTGCCGCGCCGATCAGCTATGACGGCAAGCAAGTCACACTGAAGATTTCCGGACGCTCGAAAACCGCCGACCTTATCGACTGCTCGGCCATCAACAGGCCGAGTCAGTGGAAGGAGGTGGGGGTGCTGAAGATCGTTGAAGCGCTGGCTGCGCCCTATGGTTTGTCGGTGATCAGCGAAATACCGGAGACCTCGAAGATGGCCGATCACACCATCGAGCCTGCCGAAACCGTGTTCAAGTCCATTGACCGGCTGCTGACCCTGTTCCGGATTTTTTCCACCGATGACGAATACGGCAATGTGGTGCTGGCCAGGCCGGGCAGTCGCGGGCAGAGCGCAGACGCGCTCGAACTCGGCAAGAATGTGTTGAGCGCCGTCATCGCGCGGGACTTTTCCGGGCTTTTTTCCGAGTACCGGGTCATCGGTCAACAAACCGGTAATGACCAGACGTTCGGCAAGGAGTCGTCGGAGGTCTCGGCAGAAGTCACGGATGACCGGCATGACGATCCCGCGCATAAAAAGCGTCTTCGCGTACTGGTCGTTCATGAGGATGCGCCGATCACACCCAAGCTCGCCCTGAGTCGCGCCAATTGGGAGCGCGGTCAGCGGGCCGGCAAGGCGCTGCTCACCACCTACAAGGTCCAGGGCTGGCGGCAGTCCAACGGGGCGCTCTGGCGGCACAACACCATGGTCCGGGTGATCGATCCGGTCATCGGTTTTACGAGCCGCAACATGCTGATTTCAGCCGTGACCTACTCGCTGAGCGACCAAGGCACGATCACCACACTGGTGGTCGGTCCGCCTGAAGGTTTCCAGGCCGAGCCAGGTGACCCCAACAAGCGCAGCAAGGTGCAGGTCAATCAGGACGCTTACTCCTGGCTGCTGCCCATCGACGAGGAAACAACCTCATGAGCTTACTCAATCGCATGCTGGTGCGCGGCACGGTGGTGCTCGCCAGGGCCAGCAGCAAAATGCAGGCGCTGCAAATGCGCCTCACCGCCGGAGAGGTCAAGGACGACATGGAGCACTTCGAACCCTACGGCTTCACCAGCAACCCGCTGGCCGGCGCCGAGGGCATTGCCGCTTTCATTGGTGGCGACCGTTCACATGGTCTGCTGCTGGTGGTGGCCGACCGGCGCTATCGCCTCAAGGGTCTGGAGTCCGGCGAAGTGGCGATCTATACCGACGAGGGCGACAAGATTCACCTCAAGCGCGGCAAGGTCATCGACATTGAAACCGACACCCTGAACATCAAGGCGGCGGTGGCCGTGAACTTCGACACACCGCAGATCACCCAGACCGGAAAGATCGTCTCCCAGGGCGACCAGCTTGCCGCGGGCATCAGCCAGATCAGCCATCTGCACGGCAATGTGCAGGGCGGTAATGGCCAGAGCGGGCCGCCCGTTGGAGGTGCCGGATGATCATTGAAGGTTCTCTGCAGGCGTCCTTGCTGCGCTCGGTGGTCATCAGCCTGTTCACCTGGCGGCGTGCCGAAGCGGACGACCCGTTCGACGATGCCGAGCGCTATGGCTGGTGGGGCGACACCTACCCGGCACAGGCCAATGACCGCATCGGTTCCAGGCTGTGGCTGCTGCGCCGGGTCAGGTTGACTGCCCAGACCCAGCGCGATGCCGAGTTCTATGCCCGCGAAGCGCTCGACTGGCTGATCGAAGATGGCCAGGTCAAGCACATCAACATCCTTACCGAACAGGTTCAGAGCAACCGCCTGAACCTGGGCGTCGAGCTGGTCGTCTCGGACGGTCAGCTCGTGCGTTTCAACCCTTCTGAACAGTGGCAGGTGATTTATGCCGTTTGAAACACCTACGTTACCGGCGCTGATCAACCGAACCCAGGTCGACCTCGCCGACGAAGCGCTGCGTCAGTCCGATGCTCGGGTATTGTCCCGCGCGCACAGCGGCGCGGCCTACGGGCTGTACGGCTATCAGGACTGGATCGCCGACCAGATTCTGCCGGACACCGCCGACGAGGAAACCCTCGAGCGGCAAGCCATCCTGCGCCTGAGGCAGCCGCGCAAAGTGGCACAGGCCGCTACCGGCACGGTGCGCTTCACCGCTGCAGCCGGCGCGGTGCTAGATGCGGACACTGTGCTGCAGTTCAGTGATGGACGCTTCTACCGCGTCACCAAGGGCGTCACCACGGTTGCGGGCAATAACACGACCACGGTCGAAGCGGTGGATGCCGGTGTTCTGGGTAATGCGGATGCCGGTCTGGTGATGACTGCCGTGCAACCGGTCGAAGGTATCGACAGCACCTTCACCGTCATTGCCGACGGACTTTCCGGCGGCATCTCGCAGGAAAGTATCGAGTCGTTGCGTGCGCGTGTCGTGCGCTCCTACCGGGTCATCCCGCATGGCGGCAATCAGGATGATTACGTGACCTGGGCGCTGGAAGTGCCGGGCGTGACGCGCGCCTGGTGTGTGCGCCGGTTCATGGGACCAGGGACGGTGGCGGTGTTCTTCATGCGTGACGACCAGGCCGATCCCATTCCTGACGCCGAGCAGCTGGCTGCGGTCGCTGCGTATATCGAGCCGCTGCGTCCGGTCACTGCAGACGTATACGTGCTGGCGCCGGTGCAGAAACCGGTGGTCTACACCATCCGGCTCACACCGGATACCTCCGCCGTGCGGGCGGCGGTCGAAGCGCAACTGCTGGACCTGCACAACCGTGAGGGCGGACTGGGCGAAACCCTGTTGCTGACGCACATCGCCGAGGCCATCAGCCGCGCGACGGGCGAAACCGATCATGTGCTGGTTTCGCCAGTGGCCAATGTTACTGCCGCGGCCAACCAGCTGCTCACGTTCGGGGGTATTCAATGGTCGTCATAAGAACCGCCGAACACTACGCCGGACAACTGCAGGCGCTGTTGCCACCCGGTCCCGCATGGGATCCGGAGCGGGTGCCGGAATTGCAGCAGGTGATTACCGGCCTGTCCCGCGAGTTCGCACGCATCGATGGCCGCGCGTTCGACCTGCTCAACGAGATGGACCCCGCCACCGTCAGTGAGCTGGTCCCGGACTGGGAGCGGGTGATGAACCTGCCTGACCCGTGCCTGGGGCTTAAACCCTTGTTCGCAGACCGGCGCCTGTCGGTGCGCCAGCGGCTTGTGGCGACAGGAGGGCAGAACGCGGCGTTCTACATCGACATTGCCATCAGCCAGGGCTACCCCGATGCCACCGTGACCGAACACCGAGCGCCCCGTATGGGGCGTTCGCGTTTTGGCCAGGCGCACTTCGGCACCTGGAGCGCGCAATTCATGTGGACCCTGAACACCGGTGGGCGCCAGCGCCTGGGCCGACGCTTCGGGGCCAGCTACTGGGGCGAGCGGTTCGGGGTGAATCCCGGGCTCGCAATCGAATGTTTGATCCGTCGAGCAGCACCGGCGCACAGCGTCGAATTCGTAAACTTCAACTGAGGAACACAATGTGGATTATCCCAAGAGTGTGCCGGGCGTAGGCTTGGCAAGCGGCAAGTTTGTAGATGAAAACCCGGCGACCGGCACCCCTGGTTCGCTGATCCCGGCGCAGTGGGGCAACTCGGTGACGCAGGAGATCTTGAACGTGATCCTGGGGGCTGGTCTTGTACCCAACGAGGAGGATGTCACCCAGTTGCATCGAGCCATTCTTGGCCTGGCAGCATCCGATTACAAAAAATCGGTGCGTTGCGCCACGACAGTCTCCATTGGGCTGAGCGGTTTGCAGACCATTGATGACGTCACACTGGTGGCCGGCGATCGGGTGCTGGTCAAGAATCAGGACACCGCGTCGCAGAACTGGATTTATGTCGCCGCGGCAGGCGCCTGGGCACGTGCGCAGGATGCGAACGAAAGCACCGAATGCACGCCGGGTCATATGGTGCCGGTGCAGGCAGGCACGAAAAACGCGGGCACTGTATGGCAGCTGGTTAATACGACAGTGCCGGTGCTGGGTACAACTGACCTTGCGTTCGAGCGTCTGCTGGGACGCAGTGGTGTGGCCGCGGGTGATTACACTCGGGTCAAGGTCAATAAATATGGGCAGGTGGAGGCGGGGAGTAACCCTACAACACTTAGTGGTAATGGTATTTCGGATGCGTATACCAAGGCTGAGGTGTATGCCAAAAGTGAAGTTGACACGCGCCTGGACAGCAGGGCTTTAGCCGACGCCATCTCTTACGTGGGGATTGCCGGCGGAGTTCTGGGACAGCCCTACATGCGACGTTCTTCTGACTCCGCTACCTGCTGGCTTCAGACTAAATTGCTTTACGCGCCCGTTCAGCAGGGCACTGGCGTAGGGCAGCTCAATAATGTTGTGAAGATTGGTTGGTCGGACAACGGTCTCAAGGCGACCGTTGATGCTACTGATATGGGAACTCTCTGGTACGCCAACAACTTCGATCCAGGTAGCAAAGCCAATTGGGGCAGTACGCTTGCGGCATATGGTATTACCAATGCCTATACAAAAGCTGAAAGTGATGCCCGTGATTTACAGCGGGTTATGGCGGATTCTATTACGTATGTGGGATTTGCCAGTAATGACGTAAATTTTCCATACATGCGCAGAGCATCGGATGGCCAGGTTTATTTCCTACAGCCGCGTCTGGGGTTTCCGCCCATTGAGCAGGGCGGCGGCCCGAACATGTCGACCAACAAAATCCGCCTTGGCTATAACAGTGCCGGCAGCCTTCGCCTTCAAGTAGATGTCACTGACTTCGGCGACCTGACGAATGATTACAACCTGCCTACGAAACTTGCCGGGTTGGGTATGAGTGCAATTGGTTCTTACGCTTTTGCGCGGGTCATTTCTTCTCAGGGCCAAGTCAATCAGGGAGGGATGATAGCGGGTTCCAATCTGATTTATAGCTCCACAAACGGCGGCGATGGTGCTGGTAACAACTCTGGTCTCATTGGCGTAGGCACCTGGCGCGCTCACGGCGCCTTCTCTAGCAGTGAACGCACTCTCTTTCAACGAGTTTCGTAAAGGTAATCATATGAACACAGTATCAAGCGCTCGTAACCCTCGCTGGGCCGATCAGGCCCATACATCCATTGTTCTTTGGGTGATCTTCGAGGAAACCAAGGATTTGTATGGCGAGGTACCTTTTGCTGCCTCCGCCGATGACTCGGAGCCACATGGCGTAGACCTTTTCAATCGCGCAATCGCCGGTGAATTTGGCGAGATTCTTGAGCCGACCGAAGAGATGGTCATGGCACATGTCATGATTCTACGCGGCGGCTATTCGGCCGGGGCTACGGAAAAAATCAACGCATTGGCTAATGAGCTGGACACTTTGCAAGATGCCGTCGCATTGGGTTTGGCTACTGAAGCTCAACTGAAAGCGCTGACTGTGCTGAAAGCCGAGTTAGATGCGTATCGGCTTTATCGGGTGCAACTTGCTCAGCTCGACGCACGCTCAGGCTTTCCGATGTCGTTCGATTGGCCCGTCCCGCCTGCTACGCCATTTGTCGACGTGCAGCCTCCGGAAAAGCTCGCGATTCCAAGGGGCGTAAGTGAAGACGAACTGCCCAAGCCATAACGCCCCGCACTGACGGGGCGTTGTTTTATCCGCCGTTCAACTTGCGTTTACACAGGGGAACTTTATCGACTCAGGGGGCGGGTTAGTCCTGTAACCCCTATAGGAGGACCAATGCCTATCAACCAGCAACAACTATTACAAATCCTCCCCAACGCCGGCCCTAAAGCCGGCGTTTTCGTTCCTGCTCTCAACATCGCCATGGCCCGTTACGCCATCGACACCCGCCTGCGTATCGCCGCGTTCATCGCTCAGATAGGGCATGAGTCCGGGCAGCTTCGTTATGTGCGCGAGCTGGGCAGTGACAGCTACCTGGCGAAGTACGACACGGGGCAATTGGCGCTGCGTCTGGGCAATACGCCAGAGGCAGATGGCGACGGTCAGCTGTATCGGGGCCGTGGGCTGATTCAGGTGACGGGGCGGACCAACTACGAGGCGTGCGGGGAGGCGCTCGGGCTGGACTTGCTTGCCCAGCCGCAACTGCTCGAACAACCCGACCACGCCGCCATGTCGGCGGCGTGGTTCTGGGACCGGGCCAACCTCAACACGCTGGCAGACCAGGGTGATTTTCTGATGATCACCCGCCGTATCAACGGAGGCACCAATGGCCTGGCGGATCGGCAGGCGCTTTACCAGCGGGCATTGGAGGTGCTGCCGTGAAAGTGCTGGATATGCGATGCCTGATCCTCGCATTCGTGCTGGGGTCAGGGCTGGGTACATGGGCCGCCTGGAAATGGCAGGCGGCCCGCTATGGCCTGCAACTGTCCACGCAAGCACTGACGTGGCAGCGCGAGCGCGAGCAGGCGGCGCTGGCGGTCGTCGACTGGCAGAACGCCGAGCAGGCACAACGACGGGCGCTGGAAGTCCGTTTGCACACCAACGATTCAACCATCCACAAGGAGTTGAGCGATGCACAGACTGCTCAGGCTCGTTTGCGTGATCGCCTGGCTACCGCTGATTTGCGCTTGTCAGTCCTCCTCGCCAACAGCCCCGCCAACCGTGATGGCATGCCAGCCGGCACCGATACCGGCGGCGTGGTTCATGGAAGCCCGCGAGGCGAACTTGACCCAGCGGCTGCTGGACGAATTGTCGCCATCACCGACTACGGCGATCAGGGATTGATCGCTTTGAAGGCCTGCCAAGCCTACGTGCGCGAGATTGCGCACTGATGTTCCTCTCGGCTCCCCACCCCCCAGGCCATCGTGCCCCTGCCTCAATCCCGCCTCCACAAGGAGGCGCGGCCCTCTTTTCAGCCTTTAACTGCTTTTCAATCGGCGCGGCCCGGTACATTCATATTGCACCGGCCGATTCGGTACGCTAATGTCCTGAAACGTACCGATGAGACCCCTTCCGTGACGACAGTCAGCAAGCTTTTGATGCGCGTTATCAAGGCTCACGCCCGTTGGCGTTGGCGCGCCTGACTATTTCCTTGCCGGCCCTGCCGGACCCGTACCTGTATGCCTTCGATTTTTTGATGCTTTTCTCCGTCCCCCGGCCTTGTGGCTGACGTGGGGATGCATGAGTGAAGCAGAATCCGGAAGGCCTGAATCAAAGTCAGTAAATCAAAAGGTTGATAGCAAAATGCTGCTGATGATCGATAACTACGATTCGTTTACCTACAACGTCGTGCAGTACCTCGGTGAGCTGGGGGCGGACGTCAAAGTCATTCGCAATGACGAACTGAGCATCGCCGAGATCGAAGCCCTGAACCCGGAGCACATCGTGGTCTCGCCTGGCCCGTGCACGCCCAATGAAGCCGGTGTCTCGCTTGACGTGATCAAGCACTTCGCGGGCAAACTGCCGATTCTGGGCGTGTGCCTGGGGCATCAGTCCATCGGTCAGGCCTTTGGCGGCGACGTGGTTCGTGCGCGTCAGGTCATGCATGGCAAAACCAGTCCGGTCATTCACGAAGACGGCGGGGTGTTCGATGGTTTGAATCATCCGTTGGTGGTCACCCGCTACCACTCGTTGGTGGTCAAACAGGATACGCTGCCCGACTGCCTGGAAGTGACTGCCTGGACTGCGCTGGAAGACGGTTCGGTCGATGAGATCATGGGCCTGCGCCACAAGACACTGAACGTCGAAGGGGTGCAGTTTCACCCCGAGTCGATCCTGACCGAGCAGGGCCACGAGCTGTTCGCCAATTTTCTCAAGCAGAGCGGCGGCCATCGTCAGGGCTAAGGATTCTTTATGAGTACCCCCATGGATATCAAAAGCGCGCTCAATCGCGTGGTCAACCAGCTGGACCTGACCACTGAAGAGATGAGCGATGTGATGCGCGAAATCATGACTGGCCAATGCACTGAAGCGCAGATCGGTGCGTTTCTGATGGGCATGCGCATGAAGAGCGAAACCATCGATGAAATCGTCGGTGCAGTGTCGGTGATGCGCGAGCTGGCCGGCAAGGTCGAACTGAAAACCCTGGATGGTGTGGTCGACATCGTGGGTACGGGCGGCGACGGCGCGAATATCTTCAACGTGTCGACGGCGGCTGCTTTCGTCATTGCCGCCGCAGGTTGCACGGTGGCCAAGCACGGTAATCGTGCTGTCTCGGGCAAAAGCGGCAGTGCTGATCTGCTCGAGGCTGCCGGGGTTTACCTGAACCTCACGCCTGTTCAGGTGGCGCGTTGCATCGACAGCGTGGGCATCGGTTTTATGTTCGCCCAGTCTCATCACACGGCCATGAAGCACACAGCCGGGCCGCGTCGCGAGCTGGGTCTGCGCACACTGTTCAATATGCTTGGCCCGCTGACCAATCCGGCCGGCGTTCGTCATCAGATCGTCGGCGTGTTCAACCAGGCGCTTTGCCGCCCGCTGGCCGAGGTGCTGCTGCGTCTGGGCAGCAAGCATGTGCTGGTGGTCCATTCGCAGGACGGCCTGGACGAATTCAGTCTGGCCGCACCGACCTTCGTCGCCGAGCTGAAAAACGGCGAAGTCACCGAGTACTGGGTACAGCCCGAAGACCTCGGCATCAAAAGCCAGAGCCTCTACGGCCTTGCCGTGGAAAGCCCGGCGGCTTCGCTGGAGCTGATCCGCGATGCGCTGGGACGTCGCAAGACCGAGAACGGTCAGAAAGCTGCGGAGATGATTGTGCTCAATGCCGGCGCCGCGCTTTATGCTGCAGATCACGCCACAAGCCTGAAAGAGGGCGTGGCCCTGGCGCACGATGCGCTGCACACGGGTCTGGCGCGGGAAAAACTGGAAGAGCTGGGTGCCTTCACGGCGGTATTCAAGCAGGAGAACGAAGCATGAGTGTGCCAACCGTACTGGAAAAGATCCTTGCCCGAAAGGCCGAGGAAGTCGCGGCTCGTCGTGCGATTGTGAGCCTGACCGAGCTTGAACAACAGGCAGCCCGGGCGGACGCGCCACGTGGCTTTGCCAACGCATTGATCACTCAGGCCAAGGCAAAGCAGCCCGCCGTCATTGCGGAAATCAAGAAGGCTTCGCCGAGCAAGGGCGTCATCCGCGAACACTTCCTGCCGGGCGAGATCGCCAGAAGTTATCAGGCCGGTGGCGCGACCTGTCTGTCGGTGCTGACCGACGTGGACTTCTTTCAGGGCGCCGATGCCTATCTGCAGGAGGCCCGTGCGGCGTGCAACCTGCCGGTGATCCGCAAGGATTTCATGATCGACCCCTATCAGGTGGTCGAAGCACGTGCTCTGGGCGCTGACTGCATTCTGCTGATCGTGTCGGCACTGGATGACGTGCAACTGGCTGAACTGGCTGCCGTTGCCAAGGGCCTGAAGCTGGATGTGCTGGTCGAGGTGCACGACGGCGACGAGCTGGAGCGCGCACTCAAGACGCTCGATACACCGCTGGTGGGTATCAACAATCGTAACCTTCATACCTTTGAAGTGAGCCTGGAAACCACACTGGACTTGCTGCCGCGTATCCCGCGTGATCGCCTGGTCGTCACCGAAAGCGGCATTCTCAATCGTGCGGATGTCGAGCTGATGGAAATCAGCGATGTCTATTCGTTTCTGGTGGGTGAGGCCTTCATGCGTGCCGAGCACCCTGGCGCCGAGCTGCAGCGGTTGTTCTTCCCTGAGCGCAAGATGGCGGTAAGCACGTCGTCCAGCGACTGAGCGCATTGAGCTGAACACCCTTACGAGGTCCGACGTGCAAGACTCGATCATCGACATTTGTGTCGAACAAGGCCTGCAGGCCGAGCAGGATCTTCTGGCGTCGGTCTGCTCCGGTGCGGCGGATCATGGGCTGTTGTTCTGGCGGCCCAATGATCGCGCGCTGGTGATGCCTCGGCGGATGAGCCGGTTACCGGGTTTTGCCGAGGCCAGCGAGACCCTGTCGGACAATGCATGGCCTGTTCTCTTGCGTGAAACCGGCGGCGAGCCAGTGCCGCAGTCCTCTGCCACGCTGAATATCGCGCTGGTCTACGCGCAATCGCCCACTGACGTTGATCGTGACCGTATAGAAACCGCCTACCTGCGATTGTGTCAGCCGATTCTCGATCTGTTGACCGAGTTGGGCGGGCAGGCTTCGCTGGGTGAGGTGGCTGGCGCATTCTGCGACGGCCGCTTCAACGTCAATCTCGATGGTCGCAAGATGGTTGGAACGGCTCAGCGCTGGCGTCAGAGTCAGGGCGGAACGCGTCCTGTAGTGCTGGCACACGGTGCCTTGCTGCTGGAAAACGAGCGCGTTCAGATGGCGATTGCGGTAAATCGCTTTAATGAGCTGTGCGAGCTTGAGCCGCGTGTTCAGGCCGAAAGCCACATTGCCCTGTATGAAGCGTTTCCTGGCGCTGATGTCCTGGAGCGTCTGGCGCAGACTTACCGGAAGCTGCTCGCTGCGCTCTGAATACCAAGGGCTCAGCGTGTCCCGTAGACCACCATGGTCTTTCCTTTGACGTTGACCAGGCTCTGTTCTTCAAGGGCCTTGAGCACACGTCCAACCATTTCCCTCGAGCAGCCGACGATGCGCCCGATTTCCTGGCGGGTAATCTTGATCTGCATGCCGTCCGGGTGAGTCATTGCATCCGGCTGCTTGCACAGCTCGAGCAACGTGCGAGCCACTCGCCCGGTGACGTCAAGGAACGCCAGATCACCGACCTTGCGCGTTGTGTTGCGCAGACGCTCAGCCATCTGGCTGCAGAGCGCATACAGGATTTCCGGCTCTTGCCTGGTCAGCTCGCGGAACGTGTCATATGAAATCTCGGCCACTTCGCATTCGGTCTTGGCCCGCACCCAGGCGCTGCGTACCGACTCCTTGCCCGGTTGCTCGAACAGGCCCAGTTCGCCGAAGAAATCCCCGCTGTTGAGGTAGGCGACGATCATCTCCCGGCGCTCGTCATCCTCGATCAGGACAGTGACTGAACCCTTGAGGATCAGAAACAACGATGCGGAGCGGTCACCGGCATTGATGATGTTGGTTTTCGCGGGGAGGCGGCGGCGTTCTGCATGGGGCAGCAGCTTGTCCAGACTGTTTGCTTTGGGCGTAAAGGTTATTGCGACCATGCGAGACTTCCGAAATAAGGTGTATGGCCAAATGGCATACCTATAGGTATCGGCTGCGCCTTTATTCTCGCCAGCTTTTCCAGACGTGTAGGAAGCTATTTGCGAACATTCCTACGCATTTCCTACAAAAGGCATTTCTTCCGGGCAGCTTTTGGCCCTGTGCTAAGCTGGCGACCCCTTTTTTTACAGTGGAGTCTTGGCGATGAAGGCACGCATCCAATGGGCTGGCGAAGCCATGTTCCTAGGCGAATCCGGCAGCGGTCATGTGGTGGTAATGGATGGTCCGCCGGAAAGCGGTGGTCGCAATCTGGGCGTACGCCCGATGGAAATGGTCTTGATCGGTCTGGGTGGCTGCAGCAACTTTGACGTTGTGAGCATTTTGAAAAAGTCGCGCCAACCTGTTGAAAGCTGCGAGGCATTTCTCGATGCCGAACGTGCCGATGAAGACCCGAAAGTGTTTACCAAAATCCATCTGCACTTCGTCGTCAAAGGACGAGGATTGAAAGAAGCGCAGGTCAAGCGAGCGATCGAACTGTCTGCAGAGAAATATTGCTCGGCCTCGATCATGCTCGGCAACGCGGGTGTGAAGATCACTCACGATTATGAAATTGTCGAACTGGGCTGAACGCCAGACATCCAACGATCATAAAAACGGCGCACACTCTGGCAGACGGCTTCGGACGTCTGCATAATGCGCCACTTTTTACGGGCGCAGCATGTATTGGTTTTCTGCTGCCGGTCCGAACAGACAACCAAAATCGCCAACGCGAAGAGGTGTTAACCGTCCTACGCAGATGAGCCGGGCTCACCTGACGGGCATGCTTGATCACGCGGCTGGCGCCGCACCCATATAGAGAGTTTTTAACGGTGAAAAGCAAACTCAAGCTCCACGGGTTCAATAACCTGACAAAGACCTTGAGCTTCAACATTTATGACATCTGCTATGCGGAAACCCCGCAGGACCAGCAGGCGTACGTCGAGTACATCAACAGTGTGTACGACGCAGAACGCTTGACGCGGATTCTGACTGATGTTGTCGATATCATTGGTGCCAACATCCTGAACATTGCGCGTCAGGATTACGATCCACAAGGTGCCAGTGTGACCATTCTGATCTCGGAGCAGCCGGTGACGCCTACCGAAAGCCAGATCGAAGAGTCGCCAGGTCCACTGCCGGAAACCATCCTGGCGCACCTGGACAAGAGCCATATCACGGTCCACACCTACCCGGAAATTCATCCGGTTGACGGTATTGCCACGTTCCGCGTGGATATCGATGTGTCGACCTGTGGCGTTATTTCACCGCTCAAGGCGTTGAACTACCTGATCCATAAGTTCGAGTCGGATATCGTGACCGTCGATTATCGCGTGCGCGGCTTTACCCGTGACGTGGAAGGCAAGAAGCACTTCATCGACCACGAGATCAACTCGATCCAGAACTACCTGTCCGAAGACACGCGCAACGGTTACCAGATGACCGACGTGAACGTGTATCAGGAAAACCTGTTCCACACCAAGATGCTGCTCAAGCAGTTCGAACTGGACAACTACCTGTTTGGCGACGCCACCAGCAACTTGTCTCCCGAGCAGCGCGAGCAAGTGACCGCCAAGGTCAAACACGAAATGCTGGAAATCTTCTACGGCCGCAACGTAGCCGTATAAACCCGGATTCCGGACATTAAAAAGGCGCCTGATGCAGGCGCCTTTTTTATGGGCGTTGTATACGCATCGTCAGATGCGATAAGTCGACTTGGTCATGACCTTGGCCAGCACACCCATGCCGAACTTGACCGGTGCCGGAAAGCGAAAACCGCCTGCCTCCAGTGCGGACTCAGCGTGGTGTTCTTCATCGCTGAGCATCTGTTGCAGGATGGCCCGGGACTTACCGTCTTCGGTAGGCAGTTGCTCCAGATGTTCAGCCAGGTGCTTGCAGACCTGATCTTCGGTCGCCGCGACGAAACCCAGGCTGACCCGGTCGCTGATGACGCCGGCTATCGCGCCCATCCCGAAGGACAGGCTGTAGAACAGCGGGTTCAGCACACTGGTATGACTGCCAAGCTGATGGATGCGCTGTTCGCACCAGACCAGATGATCGACTTCTTCTTCAGCCGCATGCTCCATCGCCTTGCGCACCTTGGGCAGCTTTGCCGTCAGCGCCTGGCCCTGATAAAGCGCCTGGGCGCAGACTTCGCCGGTATGGTTGATGCGCATCAGACCCGCGACGTGGCGCGTGTCGACGTCGCTCATCTTGTGTTCAGGCTGAACAACCGCTGGGGAAGGGCGCTGCGAGTGCGCGCTGGACGGCAGCAAGGTGCGCATCGCGCTGTCGGCTTGCAGTAACAGACGGTCGAGGGGGGAGTATTGACGTTCGGTAGCCATGGGCACCTCCGGAAGATCATGCGGGCAGTTTACCCCAATCGGCCGGAGCGGGCAGGGCTTGTGTCATCCGACCAGCGCTGCTCACACGCGCTGGTCGGCCGGGAAGCCCGAAAATGCTGACTCAGCCCGGTGGCCAGTTCATCTGACGCTGACCGAGTACGTGCATGTGAATGTGGTAGACGGTCTGCCCGCCCAGCTCATTGCAGTTCATCACCACGCGGAAGCCTTCTTCGCAGCCCAGTTCGAGGGCCAGGCGCTGCGCCGTGAACAGGATATGTCCGGCCAGGCCTTTGTCTTCCTCGGTCAGATCGTTCAGGGTGCGGATAGGCTTTTTCGGGATAACCAGAAAATGCACGGGTGCCTGTGGGGCGATGTCGTGAAAGGCCAGGACCTGATCATCTTCATAGATGATCTTCGCCGGGATTTCCCGATTGATGATCTTGGTAAACAAAGTGTCCACAGCCGTTTGCTCCTTGTCGGTTGATGGTCGTCACAGGGTATCGCTGTGCTTCAGCGCGTCCGAGTGTACTGAGCGAGACGCGGTTCGCCCAGCCGTTTGTCGGTCAGCGTGGGCAGTATTTCTTGTTGATGTAGCCGCTGATCTGACGAGCCAGCCAGCGTGAAACCAGGCGCGGGCTGAGCGTCCACAACCGGTTACTGAAACCGGGTGTGATCACTGCGCGGTTTTTTGCCAGTGCGCGAACGGTATACAGCGCCACTTCTTCAGGGCTCATCAGGCTATCCACATTGACCTGCAACTGCGCGGTGCGGAAAAAAGCCGTCCTGGTCGGGCCGGGGCACAGCACCGAGACCTTCACCCCGGCCTTCTTCACTTCCTCGCGCAGCCCCTCGGAAAAATGCAGGACATACGCCTTGCTTGCGTAATAAGTGCTCATCCATGGGCCGGGTTGGAACGCCGCCACCGAGGCAATGTTGAGTATCTGGCCGCCGCCCTGAATGGCCATCAGATTGCCGACCGTGTGGCACAGGCGCGTGAGGGCCAGAATGTTCAGATCGATAAGGTCCTGCTCGGCGCTCCAGTCCTGAGCCAGAAAAGGTCCGCAGGTGCCGATGCCCGCAGCGTTGACCAGCAGATCGATCTGGTGGGCACCGTCTTCCAGCTCCAGCAGAAAGCCCGAGAGTCTCAGTGGCTCGCCCAGATCGCAGGCTCGAAACAGCACTTCCACGCCAAAACGCTGAGTCAACTCCAGTGCAATTGTCTCCAGCAGATCGCGCTGGCGGGCGACCAGGATCAGGTTGCGACCGCGACGTGCCAGCGCTTCGGCCATCGCCAGGCCTATGCCGCTGGACGCGCCGGTGATCAGGGCGTAACGGGTCATGCAGTTCTCCATTGAGCGTGTTGCGACCGGCAGTCTGCCGAACCGTGAGCAGTCTATTACTTGTCGCTTTGTTCTTCGGACTCTATGTTGACATCCGCTGGCGCGGTCAAGGCACTGTCACGGCTTTCTTCGTCGTCATAGGGGAGGGATTGCTCGTATTCATCGGTCTGCAATTCCAACTCATCGCGCAGCATGCCTCCGCCGCCAGCGGTGAGCCCGATCACGACTATGGGGATGAGTAACACCCACAGAACGGCCAGACTCTTAACACCTCTGGAATTTGGTGGAGACGGCGGGCCAAAAGCGTTTGGGCCTTTTGTTCCGGGCAGCAGGATCATCAGAAACGGGAAGACGCTGCCTACGAATGGCACCATGGTGAGCAGCAGAAGCCAGCCCGACCAACCCAGATCGTGCAGCCGCTGAACGCCGATCTGCGCTCCGATGACCGCGAACGCGACGAGCACCACTGCCATCAGCAGGCCGCCGGCGACCAGCGAACCGTTCATGACCAGCAGGCACACACCTACCAGCATCAGCGTCGCGGCGCTCAGTACCATGCTCCACGCCAGATAGCGCAAGCGCCCGATACGTCCATTGATACTCAGCACCTTCAGCGTTGAATGACCAGGCTGATCAGCGCCGACCTGTGCCTTGGGCGGTGCGTAGGGCGATATTTCCAGATGCGCGGGTTTAGGGGAGGGCTGGCTGACCACTTCGTCCAGACTCAGGCTGATTTCAATGTCCGGTTCGATACGTGCTTCGACGCCCGCATCGTTCAGCGCCTTCAAGTAGCGTTCCGCATCCTGGTAAGTAATCCCGCGCTTGAGCGCAACGGTTTGACCGCTGAACAGCTTCTGCACTGCAGACGGTTCGCTTTTGAACAGCCCCGCCAGGTTGGCCTTTGCGGTGTCGAGCTCGACGCCTTCACGCACCTGCCCTTCAAACACAATCTTGAAGTGTGAATCGGCCATACGGGGCTTCCTTGTCTTTAAGTGAAAAACAGTGCCGGGGGCCTGCCTGAGACAGAGCGCCCTGTCGCGTTACTGATGAGGCCGGGCGAAGCTTGAAATCAGAAGGGTTTGACGATAACCAGAATGACGATGGCGATCAGGATCAGTACCGGGATTTCATTGAACCAGCGATAAAACACATGGCTGCGGCCATTTTCACCACGGGCAAAGCGTTTCATCTGTGCGCCGCAGACGTGGTGATAGCCGATCAGCAGGACAACCAGTGCGAGCTTGGCGTGCATCCAGCCCTGACTGAAATAACCGCTAGGGTCGAAGCTGATCAGCCAACCGCCGAAGACCAGCGTTGCAATCATTGCCGGGGTCATGATGCCACGGTACAGCTTGCGCTCCATGACGATGAAACGCTCGCGGCTGACCGTGTCCTCACTCATAGAGTGATAGACGAACAGTCTTGGCAGATAGAACAGGGCTGCAAACCAGCAGACCATCGAGATGACATGAAGCGCTTTTATCCATAGATAGAGCATTTTTGATTATTCCCAGGTTCACGGTGGCCGAATAGTAGTGTCTTGTGCGCCCCTACGTCACGTTGTCGGTTGTCGCAGAGGCGATAGGCTCCTATTATCGACCGCTTTCCAGTTGTTTCGTTGAGGGCAGGTTATGGTCAAGGTCGGTATCGTCGGCGGCACGGGTTACACCGGGGTCGAGTTGCTGCGTCTGTTGGCACAGCATCCGCAGGCAGAAGTAGTGGTCATTACCTCGCGCTCGGAGGCCGGCATGCCAGTCGCCGACATGTATCCGAACCTGCGCGGGCACTACGACGGCCTCGCGTTCAGCGTGCCTGACGTGAAAACCCTGGGCGCCTGTGATGTGGTGTTCTTCGCCACGCCCCACGGTGTCGCTCATGCTTTGGCCGGTGAACTGCTCGCGGCAGGCACCAAGGTGATCGACCTGTCTGCCGACTTCCGTCTGCAGGATCCGGTCGAATGGGCCAAGTGGTACGGCCAGCCTCATGGCGCTCCGCAACTGTTGGAGGACGCGGTGTACGGGCTGCCGGAAGTCAACCGCGAGCAGATCAGGAGCGCGCGACTCATCGCCGTACCGGGTTGCTATCCGACCGCTACCCAGTTGGGTTTCCTGCCGCTGCTTGAAGCCGGTATTGCCGATAACACTCGTCTGATTGCCGACTGCAAATCTGGCGTGAGCGGTGCGGGCCGTGGTCTGAATATCGGTTCGCTGTACTCGGAAGCCAATGAAAGCTTCAAGGCCTACGCCGTGAAGGGTCACCGTCACCTGCCTGAAATCACCCAAGGGCTGCGTCGCGCTGCCGGTGGCGACATCGGCCTGACGTTCGTGCCACACCTAGTGCCGATGATTCGCGGCATTCACTCCACGCTCTATGCAACGGTCACTGATCGCTCTGTGGACTTGCAGGCACTGTTCGAGAAGCGCTACGCCGACGAGCCATTCGTGGATGTGATGCCAGCGGGCAGCCATCCCGAAACCCGCAGTGTGCGTGGCGCCAACGTGTGTCGCATCGCGGTGCATCGTCCGCAGGGCGGCGATCTGGTCGTGGTGCTTTCGGTGATCGACAATCTGGTCAAAGGTGCGTCGGGTCAGGCGGTGCAGAACATGAACATCCTGTTTGGCCTTGATGAGCGCGCCGGGTTGTCTCATGCGGGCATGATGCCCTGAGGGAGGCAGCTTTGAGCTTCAAGCGGCAAGCTTCAAGTTGCAAGGCAAAGGCGGGCCGGCCATGCTCTTGCAGCTTGCAGCTTGCAGCTTGCAGCTTGCAGCTTGTAGCTTGTAGCTTGTAGCCGCTCCCGATCAAATAGTTGACCGATTTTCTAGGAGAAGCGGATAATGCCGTCATTACGCATTACGACGGCTAACGCCGGGAGATATCAGACATGAGTGTCGAATCCTTCACGCCTACCGCTTTGGAGTTCACTCCAAATGCAGCGCACAA
Organism: Pseudomonas sp. PvP100; assembly: GCF_017833055.1. NCBI lineage: Bacteria > Pseudomonadati > Pseudomonadota > Gammaproteobacteria > Pseudomonadales > Pseudomonadaceae > Pseudomonas > Pseudomonas sp. PvP100. The sequence continues at coordinate 3,929,190 of NZ_JAFIBO010000001.1, read as the reverse complement.
GGTGAAAACCCTGGTCGACGAAGAGGGCAATGATCGTCTCAAACTGCGTGTATTCGTTACAGGTGGCGGTTGCTCAGGTTTTCAGTACGGTTTTACTTTCGATGAAGATGTGGCAGACGATGACACCATCGTCGAGCGCGAGGGCGTAAGCCTGGTTGTCGATCCAATGAGCTTTCAGTACCTGGCCGGCGCAGAAGTCGATTATCAGGAAGGGCTTGAAGGGTCGCGATTCGTGATCAAGAACCCGAATGCCTCCACAACCTGTGGCTGTGGCTCCTCGTTCTCGATCTGATCGAAGCTTGCTGTAAACAAAAACGCCGCTCATTGAGCGGCGTTTCGCATTACAGCAGGTATCAGGCGGGGTAGATCGCGCCCAGAACGCGTCTGCCCTTGGCGCCGGTTACCGTCGGACGGTTGGCCGGAACGCCTTCGAGGCAGCAATGAGCCAGCCAGGCAAACGCCATCGCTTCAACCCAGTCAGGGTCTACGCCGAACTTCTCGGTACTGCTGACCTCGGTGCCGGGCAACAGCTCTGCAAGACGTTTCATCAGCGCCTTGTTATGCGCGCCGCCACCACAGACCAGAAGCTCCCGGGTAATGGCTTGGGCCGATTGCAGGGATTCGGTGATCGTCAATGCTGTCAGTTCCAGCAGAGTGGCCTGCACGTCCTCTGGAGCCAGTGTTGGCAACTGGAAGAGATGGTGGTGAACCCAACCCAGGTTGAATACTTCCCGGCCTGTACTCTTGGGGCCCTTGGTCAGGAAAAACTGATCGCTGAGCAGTTTCTTGAGTAGCGCCGAATCAACCTTGCCACTCGCCGCCCATGCGCCATCCTTGTCGTAGCTCTCGTGGCGCTGCGACTGTATCCACGCATCGAGCAGGACGTTACCGGGTCCGCAGTCGAAGCCTTCGACCGGGCGATCGGACTCGATCAGGCTCAGGTTGCTGAACCCGCCGATGTTCAATACGGCGCGATGATCCTTGTTGTCGTCGAACAGGGCTTCGTGGAAAGCCGGTACCAGAGGTGCGCCCTGGCCGCCTGCTGCGATATCGCGACGGCGGAAGTCGCTGACCACGGTGATTTCAGTCAGCTCTGCCAGCAGCGCGGGGTTGCCGATCTGAATGCTGTAGCCGCGCGCAGGCTCATGACGAATAGTCTGGCCGTGGCTGCCGATGGCGCGAATCTGAGCGGGCACCATGTTTTGATCTTCCAGCAAGGTCTGCACGCCCTGTGCGACCAGCCTGCACCACTTTTGCTCCGCAATGGCCGCACGCGCAAGCTCATCCGCGCCGCTGGAGCAAAGCCCCAGCAGCTCGGCATACAGGTCTTCGGGCATGGGGATGTAGTGAGTGGCCAGAAGCCTTGATCGGTCATCCTGCTTCAAAAGGGCGATATCAATCCCATCGAGACTGCTGCCAGACATCACACCTATATAGAAGAAGTCCATGGATTACCTTTTATTCGAGGCCAGCGTGGTGGCTTTTTCCTGATCCATGCGCGCCATTAACGGCTGGCTTTGCTGCATGAACCGCTGTTTTTCGGATTTGGCGATCGGGTCCGCCATCGGAAGCTTCTGGCCCAGTGGGTCTACGTGAACGCCATTGACCTGAAACTCGTAGTGCAAGTGCGGGCCTGTGGACAGGCCGGTAGTTCCAATATAGCCGATAACCTGACCTTGCTTGACAGTGCCGCCGGTCTGTATGCCTTTGGCGAAGCCCTGCATGTGGCCATACAGCGTACGGTAAGTGTCGCCGTGCTGAATGATGACGGTATTGCCGTATCCGCCACGGCGGCCGGCGAGCAGGACCTTGCCATCACCGGTTGCCTTGATCGGCGTACCACGTGGCGCTGCGTAATCGACGCCGTTGTGGGCGCGGATCTTGTTGAGAATCGGGTGCTTGCGGCCCATCGAGAACATCGAGCTGATGCGGGCGAAGTCTACCGGGGTACGGATGAACGCCTTGCGCATGCTGTTGCCGTCAGCCGTGTAGTAGTTGGTATTGCCCTGCTTGTTGGTGTAGCGAACGGCGGTGTAGGTCTTGCCCCGGTTAGTGAAGCGGGCGGACAGGATATTCCCTGCGCCTACGCTCTTGCCGTTGACCACTTTCTGCTCGTATACGACATCGAATTCGTCACCCTTGCGGATGTCCTGCGCGAAGTCGATGTCGTAGCCGAAGATATTGGCCATGTCCATCGTCATGCTATGAGTCAGGCCGGCACGCTGCGCGGACTGCGACAGGGAGCTGTTGATCACCCCGTGTACGTAGGCGTTACGCACGTTGGGCTTGCTGATCTCGCGATTGAATGCGTAACCGCCAGTTGCTGTCTTCGACAGGCTGATGGACTCGACTTCGCTGAGCTTGGTATGCAATTGCTTGAGCTGGCCATCCGGCGTCAGCTCGAACTGCAGCGTCTGTCCATTCTGCAGCTTGCTGAACTGCTTGGCTTGCTTGTCGCTGGCCAGTACTTCATGAACGGTAGCAGCTGGCAGCCCGACCTTTTCAAACAGGGTCGACAGCGTGTCGCCCTTGCTGACGGTGACTTCCCTGTGAGCAGGATCCTTCGCAGCGGCTGGCGCGGGTTTCTCTGCCTGAGGCTGTGCACTGGCGGTGTCTTGAGCCTGATCGTCGGCATTGTCGATCTGGGCAAATGGCGATTCGGTGGTTTCAGGTGTGGCTTGAGTGGCTTGTTGAGCGTCTTGATCTTGTACGTCCTGATCCGGTGCCTCCAGATCAAGCGGAATGTTGGTTCGTTTGGCTTCGACTTCGCTGGATGGAAAAACCAGGAGAGCCAGGCTCAACAATGCGGCGATGCCGCTTGCAGCGAGCAGGTGACTCTTCGGATAAAGCGGGGGCGCTTTAGGCGGTGTGTCTTTCATAGGTAATTTGACTTTGAAAAAGGTGAAATGGAAAAGATGAATGACATGATGAAGATGAAATAACTGTATAAAATATAACCAAAACCTGCTCGAAGCAACCCTTCCCGCGTATCGGTCACTGATTCGCAGGCAAACGCTGGGCAAAACTTGTAATTGGGCTCTGATCTTGTAAGGTTGGCTCCCTTTGAATTGGGGACTGAAATGAAGTCGGTTGAAGAGCAGCTGGCGCTGATCAAGCGCGGTGCAGATGAACTCCTGGTCGAGGCCGAGCTGGTCGAGAAGCTGAAGCGTGGCCAGCCACTGCGTATCAAAGCTGGTTTCGATCCGACTGCACCTGATCTGCACCTTGGGCACACCGTGCTTATTAACAAGCTGCGGCAGTTCCAGGATCTGGGGCATCAGATCATCTTCCTGATCGGTGATTTCACCGGCATGATCGGCGACCCGAGCGGTAAAAGCGCCACGCGTCCGCCGCTCACCCGTGAGCAGGTCCTCGACTACGCCGAAACCTACAAGTCTCAGGTCTTCAAGATTCTCGATCCGGCCAAGACCGAAGTTGCATTCAACTCGACCTGGATGGACCAACTGAGTCCGGCTGACTTCATTCGCCTGTCTTCGCAGTACACGGTCGCGCGGATGCTCGAGCGTGACGATTTCGACAAGCGCTATAAAAGCAATCAGTCCATCGCCATTCACGAATTCCTTTATCCGCTGGTGCAGGGCTATGACTCCGTGGCCTTGAAGGCTGACGTCGAGCTGGGTGGCACCGATCAGAAATTCAATCTGCTGATGGGGCGCGAGCTTCAGCGTGCTTATGGGCAGGAGCCGCAGTGCATTCTGACCATGCCTTTGCTGGAAGGCCTGGATGGCGTGAAGAAGATGTCCAAGTCGCTGGGCAACTACGTCGGCATTCAAGAAGCGCCAGGCATTATGTATAGCAAGCTGGTGTCGATTCCTGATTCCCTGATGTGGCGCTACTTCGAGCTGTTGAGCTTCCGCTCGATGGAAGAGATCGACGGCCTGAAGGCTGACTGCGAAGCGGGTGCCAATCCTCGCGACATCAAGATCAAGCTGGCCGAAGAGCTGGTCGCTCGTTTCCATGGCGAGGAGGCTGCTGCCAATGCGCATCGTTCTGCGGGTAACCGTATGAAGGAAGGCGAGCTGCCGGATGATCTGCCGGAGATATCGGTGGCTGCTGCCGAGGACATGCCGATCTCTGCGGTCCTTAATAAAGCAGGCCTGGTAAAGAACGCAGCAGTCGCTCGTGATCTACTGGCTTCGGGTGGTGTGCGTATAGATGGTGAGGTCGTG
>NZ_JAFIBO010000001.1:2362500-3922500 GCF_017833055.1 Pseudomonas sp. PvP100 | reverse complement strand
AATGTTGATTTCTAGTCTTTGATTAGATCGTTCTTTAAAAATTTGGGTATGTGATAGAAAGAAATATAGACCGGGCACCTCTTTCACTGGTGTGTGTCCGGGCTAAGGTAAAGTTTGTGAAATGCAAACTTTCGGCGAATGTCGTCTTCACAGTATAACCAGATTGCTTGGGGTTATATGGTCAAGTGAAGAAGCGCATACGGTGGATGCCTTGGCAGTCAGAGGCGATGAAAGACGTGGTAGCCTGCGAAAAGCTTCGGGGAGTCGGCAAACAGACTGTGATCCGGAGATGTCTGAATGGGGGAACCCAGCCATCATAAGATGGTTATCTTGTACTGAATACATAGGTGCAAGAGGCGAACCAGGGGAACTGAAACATCTAAGTACCCTGAGGAAAAGAAATCAACCGAGATTCCCTTAGTAGTGGCGAGCGAACGGGGACCAGCCCTTAAGTTGTATTGAGATTAGCGGAACGTTCTGGAAAGGACGGCCATAGTGGGTGATAGCCCCGTACGCGAAAATCCCTTTGCAATGAAATCGAGTAGGACGGGGCACGAGAAACCTTGTCTGAATATGGGGGGACCATCCTCCAAGGCTAAATACTACTGACTGACCGATAGTGAACCAGTACCGTGAGGGAAAGGCGAAAAGAACCGCGGAGAGCGGAGTGAAATAGATCCTGAAACCGTATGCGTACAAGCAGTGGGAGCCCACTTGTTGGGTGACTGCGTACCTTTTGTATAATGGGTCAGCGACTTATTTTCAGTGGCGAGCTTAACCGAATAGGGGAGGCGTAGCGAAAGCGAGTCTTAATAGGGCGTCTAGTCGCTGGGAATAGACCCGAAACCGGGCGATCTATCCATGGGCAGGTTGAAGGTTGGGTAACACTAACTGGAGGACCGAACCGACTACCGTTGAAAAGTTAGCGGATGACCTGTGGATCGGAGTGAAAGGCTAATCAAGCTCGGAGATAGCTGGTTCTCCTCGAAAGCTATTTAGGTAGCGCCTCATGTATCACTGTAGGGGGTAGAGCACTGTTTCGGCTAGGGGGTCATCCCGACTTACCAAACCGATGCAAACTCCGAATACCTACAAGTGCCGAGCATGGGAGACACACGGCGGGTGCTAACGTCCGTCGTGAAAAGGGAAACAACCCAGACCGTCAGCTAAGGTCCCAAAGTCATGGTTAAGTGGGAAACGATGTGGGAAGGCTTAGACAGCTAGGAGGTTGGCTTAGAAGCAGCCACCCTTTAAAGAAAGCGTAATAGCTCACTAGTCGAGTCGGCCTGCGCGGAAGATGTAACGGGGCTCAAACCATGCACCGAAGCTACGGGTATCATCTTTTGATGATGCGGTAGAGGAGCGTTCTGTAAGCCTGTGAAGGTGAGTTGAGAAGCTTGCTGGAGGTATCAGAAGTGCGAATGCTGACATGAGTAACGACAATGGGTGTGAAAAACACCCACGCCGAAAGACCAAGGTTTCCTGCGCAACGTTAATCGACGCAGGGTTAGTCGGTCCCTAAGGCGAGGCTGAAAAGCGTAGTCGATGGAAAACAGGTTAATATTCCTGTACTTCTGGTTATTGCGATGGAGGGACGGAGAAGGCTAGGCCAGCCTGGCGTTGGTTGTCCAGGTTTAAGGTGGTAGGCTGAGATCTTAGGTAAATCCGGGATCTTAAGGCCGAGAGCTGATGACGAGTGTTCTTTTAGAACACGAAGTGGTTGATGCCATGCTTCCAAGAAAAGCTTCTAAGCTTCAGGTAACCAGGAACCGTACCCCAAACCGACACAGGTGGTTGGGTAGAGAATACCAAGGCGCTTGAGAGAACTCGGGTGAAGGAACTAGGCAAAATGGCACCGTAACTTCGGGAGAAGGTGCGCCGGTGGAGGTGAAGCATTTACTGCGTAAGCCCCTGCCGGTCGAAGATACCAGGCCGCTGCGACTGTTTATTAAAAACACAGCACTCTGCAAACACGAAAGTGGACGTATAGGGTGTGACGCCTGCCCGGTGCCGGAAGGTTAATTGATGGGGTTAGCGCAAGCGAAGCTCTTGATCGAAGCCCCGGTAAACGGCGGCCGTAACTATAACGGTCCTAAGGTAGCGAAATTCCTTGTCGGGTAAGTTCCGACCTGCACGAATGGCGTAACGATGGCGGCGCTGTCTCCACCCGAGACTCAGTGAAATTGAAATCGCTGTGAAGATGCAGTGTATCCGCGGCTAGACGGAAAGACCCCGTGAACCTTTACTATAGCTTTGCACTGGACTTTGAATTTGCTTGTGTAGGATAGGTGGGAGGCTTTGAAGCGTGGACGCCAGTCTGCGTGGAGCCAACCTTGAAATACCACCCTGGCAACTTTGAGGTTCTAACTCAGGTCCGTTATCCGGATCGAGGACAGTGTATGGTGGGTAGTTTGACTGGGGCGGTCTCCTCCTAAAGAGTAACGGAGGAGTACGAAGGTGCGCTCAGACCGGTCGGAAATCGGTCGTAGAGTATAAAGGCAAAAGCGCGCTTGACTGCGAGACAGACACGTCGAGCAGGTACGAAAGTAGGTCTTAGTGATCCGGTGGTTCTGTATGGAAGGGCCATCGCTCAACGGATAAAAGGTACTCCGGGGATAACAGGCTGATACCGCCCAAGAGTTCATATCGACGGCGGTGTTTGGCACCTCGATGTCGGCTCATCACATCCTGGGGCTGAAGCCGGTCCCAAGGGTATGGCTGTTCGCCATTTAAAGTGGTACGCGAGCTGGGTTTAGAACGTCGTGAGACAGTTCGGTCCCTATCTGCCGTGGACGTTTGAGATTTGAGAGGGGCTGCTCCTAGTACGAGAGGACCGGAGTGGACGAACCTCTGGTGTTCCGGTTGTCACGCCAGTGGCATTGCCGGGTAGCTATGTTCGGAAAAGATAACCGCTGAAAGCATCTAAGCGGGAAACTTGCCTCAAGATGAGATCTCACTGGAACCTTGAGTTCCCTAAAGGGCCGTCGAAGACTACGACGTTGATAGGTTGGGTGTGTAAGCGCTGTGAGGCGTTGAGCTAACCAATACTAATTGCCCGTGAGGCTTGACCATATAACACCCAAGCAATTTGCGTCGAACGACCAGATTGCGGTGACTGTGAAGATGACACGAACCGAAAGTTTGCGTCACGAACGACACCTGAACCAGCTTGCTATCACATACCCGATTTGCTGAAGCGCGCCGCAGGGCACGATTCGGTACCCGAATTTCTTGACGACCATAGAACATTGGAACCACCTGATCCCATCCCGAACTCAGTAGTGAAACGATGTATCGCCGATGGTAGTGTGGGGTTTCCCCATGTGAGAGTAGGTCATCGTCAAGATTAAATTCCAGAAACCCTCATCGCTTACGCGTTGAGGGTTTTTGTTTGTCTGGTGCCTGCAAAAAACCAGCGTGAAAACACGTTTTCGTTTCTATGCATCATGCTTCTGCGTGGCTATGATGCGTGCCTTATTGCCAGGCGATTCCAAATGCTGACCTTGTTAAAGCTTCTTGCCGATGGTGCGTTTCATTCTGGGCAGGTATTGGGCGATGCTCTCGGCATAAGTCGCAGTGCTGTCTGGAAGCAGCTTCAGCAGCTTGAGGCGGACCTGGGCATAGATGTCCACAAGGTGCGTGGTCGTGGTTACAGACTCGCAGCGCCTATTTCTCTTCTAAGTCCTGCCGGTATCGAGCAGTCAGGCTTTCCTGCCAACTGGTCTGTACGCACTTACGATTCCATCGACTCGACCAACGCTGAGGCCGCACGTCTGATCACTCAAGGCGTTGCCATGCCTGTACTGGTGGTGGCCGAGCAGCAGACCTCCGGAAGAGGGCGGCGTGGTCGAAAGTGGGTAAGTCCATTTGCTGAAAACCTGTATTACAGCCTGGTCCTGCGCATCGATGGCGGGATGCGTCAGCTGGAAGGCCTCAGCTTGCTGGTGGGGCTCGCGGTAATGAATGTGCTGCGTGATATGGGCGTGCAGGGCGCAGGCCTTAAATGGCCAAACGACGTGCTCGTTGGCAGGCAGAAGATCGCCGGCATTTTGCTCGAACTGATTGGCGATCCGGCGGACGTGTGTCATGTGATCATCGGGATAGGGGTGAACGTAAACATGCGCTCCACCAGCGAGGTCGATCAGCTGTGGACGTCGGTCAGACTCGAAACAGGCGGCCTTGTTGATCGCAATCAGGTCGCTGCTCGTATAAGCACACAGCTTGAGGCTCTCATGACGGTTCATCGCAAGGAAGGCTTTGCGGCATTTCAGAAGGAGTGGGAGCGCGGGCATTTGTGGCAGGGGGCTGCAGTCAAGTTGCTCTCGGGAGTAGGTGTCGTGGAGGGAGTGGTGTTAGGGGTCGACTCGCTTGGAGCGCTGCGGTTGGAAGTCAATGGTGTGGAAAAAAGCTTTAGTGGTGGAGAGCTGAGCCTGAGGTTGCGAGATGATTCTTGAGCTCGATTGTGGCAACAGCTTCATTAAGTGGCGTATTACCGCTAAAAGCGATGCAGCAGTGGTCAGCGTTGGTGTCGTTGACTCTGACGCAGCCTTGTTGGAGCACCTGCGTAATTTACCGGACACAACGTTCAGCGACTGCCGTCTGGTAAGTGTCCGAAGTGCCGAAGAAACGGCGCGTCTGGTTTCCGTGCTGGCTGACGCGTTCTCCGTTGCCCCGGTCTGCGCAGTGCCTGCCCGTGAGCTGGGAGGAGTGATTAACGGCTATGACGATTTCGAGCGTCTCGGCCTGGATCGCTGGCTGGCTTTCGTGGGTGCGTACCACCTTGTCAAGCGTGCATGCCTGGTGATTGATCTGGGCACCGCAGTGACATCTGATTTCGTCGACGCCGACGGCGCGCATCTTGGTGGTTTCATCTGTCCAGGGATGCCCTTGATGCGCAATCAGTTGCGCACCCATACCCGTCGCATCAGATATGACGATACAGAGGCGGAAAGGGCTTTGGTTCGTCTCGTTCCCGGGCGTGCAACCGCAGAAGCCGTAGAGCGTGGTTGCTCGCTGATGCTTCGGGGGTTCGCAGTGACTCAGGTCGAGATAGCTCGTGGGTATTGGGGTGAGGACTTTGCTATTTTTGTGACTGGCGGGGACGCTGCCTTGGTTGCGGATGTGCTGCCGGGAGCTCGTATCGTTCCTGATCTGGTCTTCGTGGGGCTGGCTCTCGCCTGCCCTTTGCGCTGAGGTCTCTATGCGTTGGTTATTTCTTCTGCTGTTGATGCTTAATGCCTTTTATTACATCTGGCATCAGCAGGAGGCTCCGCTCAGGGCCAAAGAGGTCATGCCCTTGTCGTTGCACCGTGCTTCTCAGCAGGATATTCGTCTGCTCAGCGAATCGGATGCCGGGCGGGTGTCCCACGATCGTGACGCCCAATGTCTGTACGTCGGTGGCTTTGCCAGGCAAGAGGATGCGCGCTTGGTAGAGCAGCGATTGAACAGTCTGGATATCCAGTCTCAATTTCAGCCCTTGCAAACGAGCGGGGCGACCGCCTACTGGCTGAAAATCGCCCCGGAAAGTCGACGCCTTGTCGAAGCTGGCTTGATCAGTCAGCTGGGTCAGGATTTCCCGCAATTAAAAAATCAAATAATGTCGTGCGAGGGCATTGCAACTGCTGATTAGTTTACATAGAATGGCGCCCGCTTCGCAGTGAGGTGAAAGTCTCACGAACGGAGTGATAGTAGTCAACGCATGTAACCTCAGGTTTTTACTGAGAAAAAGGTTGACAGAAGGGTAGCATGAGTTGAGAATGCTGCCTCGCTTAGGAGGGGTTCCCGAGCGGCCAAAGGGATCAGACTGTAAATCTGACGTCTACGACTTCGAAGGTTCGAATCCTTCCCCCTCCACCAGATTTAGCACGAGCTGCAAGTTGTGCGGGTATAGTTTAGTGGTAGAACCTCAGCCTTCCAAGCTGATGATGCGGGTTCGATTCCCGCTACCCGCTCCAGGCTTGTGGTTCATGCACCGTGTTTTGCTCTTGTAGCTCAGTTGGTAGAGCACACCCTTGGTAAGGGTGAGGTCAGCGGTTCAAATCCGCTCAAGAGCTCCATTGATAAAGGCAGATATGAAAATATCTGCCTTTGTTTTAGGCGGTTCTGCACTGTGTGCGCCGTCTAAATCTTGTTCGGAGTAAGCTGCCTGTTAGGTGCTCTTCGAATAAGGTGTTGAAAAACTCTCGTCAGGTCCGTATAATGGTCGGCCTGATTTTGCTTTTAGGTCAGTAGCTCAATTGGCAGAGCGACGGTCTCCAAAACCGTAGGTTGGGGGTTCGATTCCCTCCTGACCTGCCAGATTCCCTAGATGTAATCTGGCTTTCTTTTCACAGGATCTCCGTAGATGAATCCCAAGGCTGAAGCATCAGACTCTCGCTTTGATATGCTGAAGTGGCTCCTGGTAGTCGTTTTGGTTGTCGTGGGTGTTGTCGGTAATCAGTATTATTCTGCTGAGCCGATCCTGTATCGCGTTCTCGCTCTCCTTGTGATTGCTGCAGCTGCTGCGTTTGTAGCGCTGCAGACAGGCAAAGGTAAGGCCTTCTTCGTTTTGGCGAAAGAAGCGCGTGCCGAGATCCGTAAAGTCGTATGGCCTACTCGCCAAGAAACCACTCAAACCACACTGATCGTTGTGGCTGTTGTGCTGGTTATGGCGTTGCTGTTGTGGGGGCTTGATTCCCTGCTCGGCTGGCTTGTTTCCTTGATAGTTGGCTAAGGGTGTCCCGTGGCTAAGCGTTGGTACGTAGTGCATGCTTACTCGGGTTACGAGAAGCATGTCATGCGCTCGTTGGTCGAGCGTGTGAAGCTGGCAGGCATGGAAGATGGCTTCGGCGAAATTCTGGTTCCCACTGAAGAAGTGGTTGAAATGCGTAATGGCCAGAAGCGCAAAAGCGAGCGCAAGTTCTTCCCTGGTTATGTGCTTGTTCAGATGGACATGAATGAGGGTACTTGGCACTTGGTCAAGGACACCCCGCGTGTCATGGGCTTCATCGGCGGTACCGCTGATAAGCCAGCTCCCATCACTGATAAAGAGGCAGAAGCGATTCTGCGTCGCGTCGCTGACGGTAGCGACAAGCCGAAGCCGAAAACGCTGTTCGAACCAGGTGAGGTTGTTCGCGTCACCGACGGTCCGTTCGCCGATTTCAATGGCACGGTCGAAGAAGTTAACTACGAAAAGAGCCGGATTCAAGTGGCGGTGCTCATTTTCGGACGCTCTACTCCGGTAGAGCTGGAGTTCAGTCAGGTCGAAAAGGCATAACTGAGCTGGAATCCCATACCCCGCAGCCCAAGGCTGTGGGGTTTTTTCGTCACTGGGATATACGCGTAAGTAACCGGGGAGCCTTTGTTGGCGCTTGAACCCGTAATTGGAGTGCCTCATGGCCAAGAAGATAACCGCATACATCAAGCTGCAAGTGAAAGCCGCTCAGGCTAACCCAAGCCCGCCAGTTGGTCCTGCTCTGGGTCAGCACGGTGTGAACATCATGGAATTCTGCAAAGCGTTCAACGCCCGTACTCAGGGTATTGAGCCAGGCTTGCCGACTCCAGTGATCATCACTGTATACAGCGACCGTAGCTTCACTTTCGAAACAAAAAGTACCCCTGCATCGGTTCTGCTGAAGAAAGCTGCAGGCTTGACCAGCGGCTCGGCTCGCCCGAACACCGTTAAAGTTGGCACCGTGACTCGTGCTCAGCTGGAAGATATCGCTAAAGCAAAAAATGCGGATCTGACTGCAGCTGACATGGAAGCGGCCGTGCGTACCATCGCCGGTTCCGCTCGTAGCATGGGCCTTAACGTGGAGGGTGTGTAATGGCTAAGCTGACCAAGCGTCAAAAGGCAATCGCCGAGAAAATCGAAGCTGGCAAGTCTTACAATTTTGTAGACGCCGCTGCTTTGCTCACCGAGCTGTCGACTGTCAAGTTCAGCGAGTCGATCGACGTCGCTGTCAACCTGGGTGTTGATCCTCGTAAATCCGACCAGGTCGTACGTAGCGCTACCGTACTGCCGCACGGCACCGGTAAAACTGTACGCGTTGCAGTGTTCACCCAGGGCCCTGCTGCTGAAGCTGCTCTGGCTGCCGGCGCTGACCGTGTTGGTATGGACGATCTGGCCGCTGAAATGAAAGCTGGCGATCTGAACTACGACGTCGTTATCGCTTCCCCTGACGCAATGCGCGTTGTGGGTCAGCTGGGTCAGGTTCTCGGTCCTCGCGGTCTGATGCCTAACCCGAAAGTCGGCACCGTTACTCCTGACGTCGCTACCGCCGTCAAGAACGCCAAGGCTGGTCAGGTTCGTTATCGCACCGACAAAAACGGCATCATCCACACTTCCGTTGGCAAGGTCGGTTTCGACGCTGTCAAGCTGAAGGAAAACGTTGAAGCCCTGATCGCTGATCTGAAGCGTATCAAGCCTGCTTCTTCGAAAGGTATTTACGTCAAGCGCATCACCCTGAGCACCACTATGGGCCCAGGCCTGGTCATCGACCAGGGTTCGTTGGAAGCGTAAGACAAATGGTACGGTGATCGATTGCCGTACCGTTTGAAAGATTGGGGTCCCTGCCTGGCGGGGGCTATCCAAGACCGTAGGCGACGCAAGTCTTAAACCACAAGCCTACGCAGATGGTGCTCCCGGTTCCTTACCGAATCAGACACCAAAACGACATCTGGCTTCGGTCGGATGAAACGGTAACAAGCAGGAGTTAAACCCGTGGCAATTAAACTCGAAGACAAGAAGGCCATCGTCGCTGAAGTCAACGAGGCTGCCAAAGCTGGTCTGTCCGCTGTCGTGGCTGATGCCCGTGGCGTGACGGTTGGCGCAATGACCGGACTCCGTAAAGAGGCTCGTGAAGCTGGCGTTTACGTACGTGTTGTACGTAACACCCTGCTCAAGCGCGCTGTTGCTGACACTGAATTCAGTGTCCTCAACGACGTGTTCACTGGCCCGACCTTGATCGCGTTCTCCAACGAACATCCTGGCGCTGCTGCCCGTTTGTTCAAGGAATTCGCTAAAGGTCAGGACAAGTTCGAGATCAAGGCAGCTGCGTTCGAGGGCAAGTTCCTCGCAGCTAATCAGATCGATGTACTGGCAAGCCTGCCGACCCGTAACGAAGCAATTTCTCAGCTGATGAGCGTGATTCAAGGCGCTACCAGCAAGTTGGCTCGTACTCTGGCGGCTGTTCGCGACCAAAAAGAAGCAGCTGCAGCCTAAGGCTGAGTCAGATCTTTTCGCGTATTTTTGTTTATTTTGATGGTCGCGTAGGCCGTCCCCCAATTCAGGAAATTGAGTCATGTCCATCTCTCAAGACGATATCCTTAACGCCGTAGCTGAAATGTCCGTTCTGCAAGTTGTAGAGCTGATCAAGGCTTTCGAAGAGAAGTTCGGCGTTACTGCTGCTGCCGGCTCTGCTGGCCCAGCTGCTGCAGCTGCTGTTGTTGAAGAACAAACTGAATTCAACGTCATGCTGCTGGAAGCTGGCGAGAAGAAAGTAAACGTGATCAAGGCAGTTCGTGAACTGACCGGTCTGGGCCTGAAAGAAGCCAAGGCTGTAGTTGACGGCGCTCCTGCCCAGGTTCTGGAAGCAGTGTCGAAAGACGCAGCTGACAAAGCAAAAGCTACCCTGGAAGAAGCAGGCGCTAAAGTCGAGCTGAAATAAGCATCGATTTTGAGTGTCCAGCCCACGCGTTTAGCGAAAGGCTGATGGCTGGTGGCTTTTGCCACCGGCCTTTTTCCGTTATAGACGATTGGCGCTGTCAACGTCTGTAACGTGTGGCATCCACCGATGGCGGTGGCGCAAACCAAGGGGTTTGCAAGATTTTCTGGCTGCTTCCGTCGGGAGGGAGCCAAACAAGCAGGTGACCAAGCTGGGGAACGCTGATGGCTTACTCATATACTGAGAAAAAACGTATCCGCAAGGACTTTAGCAAGTTGCCGGACGTAATGGATGTGCCGTATCTCTTGGCCATCCAGCTGGATTCGTATCGCGAATTCCTGCAGGCGGGAGCGACCAAAGATCAGTTCCGCGACGTCGGTCTGCATGCAGCCTTCAAATCCGTTTTCCCGATCATCAGCTACTCCGGCAATGCTGCGCTGGAGTATGTAGGTTATCGCTTGGGCGAACCGGCATTTGATGTCAAGGAATGCGTGCTGCGCGGTGTGACTTACGCAGTACCTCTGCGAGTCAAGGTCCGTCTGATCATTTTCGACAAAGAATCGTCGAACAAAGCGATCAAGGACATCAAAGAGCAAGAAGTCTACATGGGTGAAATCCCCCTGATGACTGAGAACGGTACCTTTGTAATCAATGGCACCGAGCGCGTTATCGTGTCTCAGCTTCACCGTTCGCCTGGCGTATTCTTCGACCACGACCGTGGCAAGACGCACAGCTCCGGCAAGCTGCTGTACTCCGCTCGTATCATTCCTTACCGCGGTTCGTGGCTGGACTTCGAGTTCGATCCGAAAGACTGCGTATTCGTCCGTATCGACCGTCGTCGCAAGCTGCCTGCGTCCGTACTTCTGCGCGCTCTGGGTTACACCACCGAGCAAGTGCTTGATGCTTTCTACACCACCAACGTATTCCATGTGCGCGGTGAAAACCTGAGCCTGGAGCTGGTGCCTCAGCGCCTGCGTGGTGAAATTGCCGTTCTGGATATCCTGGACGACAAGGGCAAGGTCATTGTCGAGCAGGGTCGTCGTATCACTGCCCGTCACATCAACCAGCTGGAAAAGGCCGGGATCAAAGAGCTGGAAGTGCCTCTGGACTACGTCCTGGGTCGTACTACAGCCAAGGTCATCGTGCATCCGGCAACCGGTGAGATCATTGCCGAGTGCAACACCGAGCTGAACACCGAAATCCTGGCCAAGATCGCCAAGGCTCAGGTTGTTCGTATCGAAACGTTGTACACCAACGACATCGATTGCGGTCCGTTCGTCTCCGACACACTGAAGATCGACTCCACCAGCAACCAACTGGAAGCGCTGGTCGAGATCTATCGCATGATGCGTCCTGGCGAGCCGCCAACCAAGGATGCCGCTGAAACACTGTTCAACAACCTGTTCTTCAGCCCTGAGCGCTACGACCTGTCTGCTGTAGGCCGTATGAAGTTCAACCGTCGTATCGGTCGTACCGAAATCGAAGGCTCGGGCGTGCTGTGCAAGGAAGACATCGTAGCGGTCCTCAAGACCCTCGTTGATATCCGTAACGGCAAAGGCATCGTCGATGACATCGACCACCTCGGTAACCGTCGCGTTCGTTGCGTTGGCGAGATGGCCGAGAACCAGTTCCGTGTTGGTCTGGTCCGTGTCGAGCGCGCTGTTAAAGAACGTCTGTCCATGGCAGAAAGCGAAGGCCTGATGCCTCAGGACCTGATCAACGCCAAACCTGTTGCGGCGGCGGTCAAAGAGTTCTTCGGTTCCAGCCAGCTTTCCCAGTTCATGGACCAGAACAACCCGCTGTCCGAGATCACGCACAAGCGTCGTGTTTCCGCACTCGGCCCTGGCGGTCTGACGCGTGAGCGCGCTGGCTTTGAAGTTCGAGACGTTCACCCGACTCACTACGGCCGTGTGTGCCCGATCGAGACGCCTGAAGGTCCGAACATCGGTCTGATCAACTCCTTGGCAGCCTATGCGCGCACCAACCAGTACGGCTTCCTCGAGAGCCCGTACCGTGTGGTCAAGGAAGGTCTGGTCACCGAAGAGATCGTCTTCCTTTCGGCGATCGAAGAAGCGGACCACGTCATTGCCCAGGCTTCGGCCGCAATGAACGACAAGCAAGAGCTGATCGACGAGCTGGTTGCTGTGCGTCACTTGAACGAATTCACCGTCAAGGCGCCAGCCGATGTCACCCTGATGGACGTTTCGCCCAAGCAGGTTGTCTCGGTAGCCGCATCGCTGATTCCGTTCCTCGAGCACGATGACGCCAACCGTGCGTTGATGGGTTCGAACATGCAGCGTCAGGCTGTTCCTACTCTGCGTGCCGACAAGCCGCTGGTAGGTACTGGCATGGAGCGCAACGTTGCTCGCGACTCCGGCGTTTGCGTCGTGGCTCGTCGTGGTGGTGTGATCGACTCGGTTGACGCCAGCCGTATCGTTGTTCGCGTTGCCGATGATGAAGTTGAAACAGGTGAGGCGGGTGTAGACATCTACAACCTGACCAAATACACCCGTTCGAACCAGAACACCTGCATCAACCAGCGTCCGCTGGTCAGCAAGGGTGACCGTGTTCAGCGTAGCGACATCATGGCCGACGGCCCGTCCACCGATATGGGTGAACTGGCGCTGGGTCAGAACATGCGCATCGCGTTCATGGCCTGGAACGGTTTCAACTTCGAAGACTCCATCTGTCTTTCTGAGCGTGTCGTTCAGGAAGACCGCTTCACCACGATCCACATTCAGGAACTGACCTGTGTGGCGCGTGACACCAAGCTTGGGCCAGAGGAAATCACAGCTGACATCCCTAACGTGGGTGAAGCTGCTCTGAACAAGCTGGACGAAGCGGGTATCGTTTATGTAGGTGCCGAAGTCGGCGCCGGCGACATCCTGGTCGGTAAGGTCACTCCGAAAGGCGAGACCCAGCTGACTCCGGAAGAAAAACTGTTGCGCGCGATCTTCGGTGAGAAGGCCAGCGACGTTAAAGACACCTCCCTGCGTGTACCAACCGGTACCAAAGGTACTGTCATTGACGTTCAGGTCTTCACCCGTGACGGTGTCGAGCGTGATGCGCGTGCCCTGTCCATCGAGAAATCGCAACTCGACGAGATCCGCAAGGATCTGAACGAAGAGTTCCGTATTGTCGAAGGCGCTACTTTCGAACGTCTGCGCTCTGCGCTGGTGGGTCGTGTAGCTGAAGGCGGCGCTGGCCTCAAAAAGGGCCAGGAAATCACCAACGAAGTGCTTGATGGTCTTGAGCATGGTCAGTGGTTCAAGCTGCGCATGGCTGAAGATGCTCTCAACGAGCAGCTCGAAAAGGCTCAGGCCTACATCGTCGATCGTCGCCGTCTTCTGGATGACAAGTTCGAAGACAAGAAACGCAAACTGCAGCAGGGCGATGACCTGGCTCCAGGCGTTCTGAAAATCGTCAAGGTCTACCTGGCAATCCGTCGCCGCATCCAGCCGGGCGACAAGATGGCCGGTCGTCACGGTAACAAGGGTGTGGTCTCTGTGATCATGCCGGTTGAAGACATGCCGCACGATGCCAATGGCACGCCGGTCGATATCGTCCTCAACCCGCTGGGCGTACCTTCGCGTATGAACGTTGGTCAGATTCTCGAAACCCACCTGGGCCTCGCGGCCAAAGGTCTGGGCGAGAAGATCAACCGCATGCTCGAAGAGCAGCGTAAAGTTGCTGAGCTGCGCAAGTTCCTCAACGAGATCTATAACGAAATCGGCGGTCGTCAGGAGTCTCTGGAAGACCTCACCGACAACGAGATTCTGGACCTCGCGAAGAACCTGCGTAACGGCGTACCGATGGCTACCCCGGTTTTCGACGGTGCCAAGGAAAGCGAAATCAAGGCAATGCTCAAGCTGGCAGATATGCCGGAAAGCGGCCAGATGCAGCTGTTCGACGGTCGTACCGGCAACAAGTTTGAACGTGCTGTAACGGTTGGCTACATGTACATGCTGAAGCTGAACCACTTGGTGGACGACAAGATGCACGCGCGTTCCACTGGTTCGTACAGCCTGGTTACCCAGCAGCCGCTGGGTGGTAAGGCACAGTTCGGTGGTCAGCGTTTCGGGGAGATGGAAGTGTGGGCGCTGGAAGCATACGGCGCGGCGTACACTCTGCAGGAAATGCTCACAGTGAAGTCGGACGATGTGAACGGTCGTACCAAGATGTACAAAAACATCGTGGACGGCGATCACCGTATGGAGCCGGGCATGCCCGAGTCTTTCAACGTGTTGATCAAAGAAATCCGTTCGCTCGGTATCGATATCGATCTGGAAACCGAATAACACGTGACGCGAATCGGGGGTAGGGCGGTACTGCCTGCTCCCTGCTCCGCCAGGAGGAAAAGCCTTGAAAGACCTACTGAATTTGCTGAAAAACCAGGGTCAAGTCGAAGAGTTCGACGCAATCCGTATCGGACTTGCATCGCCTGAGATGATCCGCTCTTGGTCGTTCGGTGAAGTTAAAAAGCCGGAAACCATCAACTACCGTACGTTCAAGCCTGAGCGTGACGGTCTGTTCTGCGCCAAGATCTTTGGCCCGGTAAAAGATTACGAGTGCCTGTGCGGTAAGTACAAGCGCCTGAAGCACCGTGGTGTCATCTGCGAAAAGTGCGGTGTTGAAGTAGCACTGGCCAAGGTTCGTCGCGAGCGCATGGCTCACATCGAGCTGGCTTCGCCGGTTGCCCACATCTGGTTCCTGAAATCGCTGCCGTCCCGTATCGGTTTGCTGATGGACATGACCCTGCGTGATATCGAACGTGTTCTCTACTTTGAGAGCTACGTCGTTATCGATCCAGGCATGACCACCCTTGAAAAAGGTCAGCTGCTGAACGACGAGCAGTACTTCGAAGCCCTCGAAGAGTTCGGTGACGACTTCGATGCCCGCATGGGTGCCGAGGCTGTCCGCGAGCTGCTGCACGCTATTGATCTGGAACACGAAATTGGCCGACTGCGCGAAGAAATTCCGCAAACCAATTCCGAGACCAAAATCAAGAAGCTGTCCAAGCGTCTGAAATTGATGGAAGCCTTCCAGGGTTCCGGCAACCTTCCTGAGTGGATGGTGCTGACCGTTCTGCCGGTCCTGCCGCCAGATCTGCGTCCTCTGGTTCCGCTTGACGGTGGCCGTTTCGCGACGTCCGACCTTAACGATCTGTATCGTCGAGTGATCAACCGTAACAACCGTCTGAAGCGTCTGCTGGATCTGTCCGCTCCCGATATCATCGTGCGCAACGAAAAGCGCATGCTGCAGGAAGCGGTCGATGCACTGCTCGACAACGGCCGTCGCGGTCGCGCGATCACTGGTTCGAACAAGCGTCCTCTGAAATCCCTGGCTGACATGATCAAGGGTAAGCAGGGTCGTTTCCGTCAGAACTTGCTCGGTAAGCGTGTTGACTACTCGGGTCGTTCGGTAATTACCGTAGGTCCGACCCTGCGTCTGCACCAGTGCGGTCTGCCGAAGAAGATGGCTCTCGAGCTGTTCAAACCGTTCATTTTTGGCAAGCTGGAAATGCGTGGCCTGGCTACGACCATCAAAGCTGCCAAGAAGATGGTCGAGCGCGAGCTGCCAGAGGTCTGGGACGTTCTTGCTGAAGTGATTCGCGAACACCCGGTGCTTCTGAACCGTGCGCCTACGCTTCACCGTCTGGGCATCCAGGCGTTTGAACCGGTACTGATCGAAGGTAAAGCTATTCAGCTGCACCCGCTGGTCTGTGCTGCGTACAACGCCGACTTCGACGGTGACCAGATGGCCGTTCACGTGCCTCTGACGCTGGAAGCTCAGCTCGAAGCGCGCGCGCTGATGATGTCGACCAACAACATTCTGTCGCCAGCCAACGGTGAGCCAATCATCGTTCCTTCGCAGGACGTTGTACTGGGTCTGTACTACATGACTCGCGAAGCGATCAACGCCAAGGGCGAAGGTCGTGTATTTGCGGATCTGCAGGAAGTCGACCGCGTATTCCGCGCCGGCGAAGCGGCCCTGCACGCCAAGGTCAAGGTTCGTATCCACGAAACGGTCAACGACCGTGATGGTGGCAGCGTCAAGAACACCCGTATCGTCGACACCACTGTCGGCCGTGCGCTGCTGTTCCAGGTGGTTCCGGCCGGCCTGTCATACGACGTCGTCAACCAGCCGATGAAGAAGAAGGCGATCTCCAAGCTAATCAACCAGTGCTATCGCGTGGTTGGCCTGAAAGAGACCGTTATTTTCGCTGACCAGTTGATGTACACCGGTTTTGCCTACTCGACCATTTCGGGTGTTTCCATCGGCGTTAACGACTTCGTTATCCCTGATGAAAAAGCTCGCATCATCGACGCGGCCACCGAAGAAGTTAAAGAGATCGAAAGTCAGTACGCCTCCGGCCTGGTAACCCAGGGCGAGAAGTACAACAAGGTAATCGACCTTTGGTCCAAGGCGAACGACGAAGTCTCGAAAGCGATGATGTCGAACCTGTCCAAAGAACGCGTTATCGACCGTCACGGCGTCGAAGTTGATCAGGAATCCTTCAACTCGATGTACATGATGGCTGACTCCGGGGCGCGTGGTTCTGCTGCCCAGATTCGTCAGCTGGCCGGTATGCGTGGTCTGATGGCCAAGCCTGACGGCTCCATCATCGAAACGCCGATCACTGCGAACTTCCGTGAAGGTTTGAGCGTACTTCAGTACTTCATCTCTACTCACGGTGCTCGTAAGGGTCTTGCGGATACCGCGTTGAAAACCGCTAACTCCGGTTATCTGACTCGTCGTCTGGTAGACGTCGCGCAGGATCTGGTGGTTACCGAGGTTGATTGCGGTACCGAGCACGGTCTGCTGATGACTCCGCACATTGAAGGCGGTGACGTTGTAGAGCCGCTGGGTGAGCGCGTACTGGGTCGAGTCATTGCCCGTGACGTGTTCAAGCCGGGTACAGAAGAGGTCATCGTGCCTGCTGGCACGCTGGTAGACGAGAAGTGGGTCGAGTTCATCGAGCTGAACAGCATCGACGAAGTCATCGTGCGTTCGCCAATCAGCTGTGAAACCCGCTACGGCATCTGCGCCAAGTGCTACGGTCGCGACCTGGCACGCGGTCACCAGGTCAACATCGGTGAAGCTGTCGGCGTAATCGCTGCACAGTCGATCGGTGAGCCGGGTACCCAGCTGACAATGCGTACGTTCCACATCGGTGGCGCGGCAAGCCGGACCTCGGCAGCCGACAGCGTTCAGGTGAAGAATGGCGGTACTGTCCGTCTGCACAACCTGAAGCACGTCGAGCGTGTTGACGGTCACCTGGTTGCGGTATCCCGCTCCGGTGAGCTGGCAATCGCAGATGACTTCGGTCGCGAGCGTGAGCGTTACAAGCTGCCATACGGTGCAGTGATTTCGGTGAAGGAAGGCGACAAGGTCGACGCTGGCTCTATCGTGGCCAAGTGGGATCCGCACACTCACCCAATCGTCACCGAGATGAAAGGTACTGTTACCTACGTAGGCATGGAAGAAGGCATCACGATCAAGCGTCAGACAGACGAATTGACCGGTATGACCAACATTGAAGTGCTCGACGCCAAAGACCGCCCGGCTGCCGGCAAGGACATTCGTCCTGCTGTGAAGATGGTCGGTCTGGATGGCAAGGATCTGCTGCTGCCAGGTACTGACGTACCGGCTCAGTACTTCCTGCCGGCCAACGCACTTGTTGGTGTTGCTGACGGTGCGCAGATCGCGATCGGTGATGTTATCGCTCGTATTCCGCAGGAAACTTCGAAGACTCGTGACATCACCGGTGGTCTGCCGCGTGTTGCCGACCTGTTCGAAGCGCGTCGTCCGAAAGAGGCGTCGATCCTTGCAGAAGTCAGCGGTACCATCGCATTCGGTAAAGAGACCAAAGGCAAGCGCCGTCTGGTCATTACCCCGAACGACGGTAGCGATCCGTACGAGGAGCTGATTCCGAAGTGGCGTCACCTGAACGTCTTCGAAGGCGAGCAAGTGAACCGCGGCGAAGTTATCTCCGACGGCCCGAGCGATCCACACGACATCCTGCGTCTGCTGGGTGTGAGTGCGCTGGCCAAGTACATCGTCAACGAGATTCAGGACGTATACCGTCTGCAAGGCGTGAAGATCAACGACAAGCACATCGAGACGATTCTGCGTCAGATGCTGCGTAAGGTTGAGATTGCCGAGTCTGGCGATTCCAGTTTCATCAAGGGCGACCAGATGGAATTGACTCACGTACTGGTAGAAAACGAGCGTTTGAGCACGGAAGACAAGTTTGTTTCCAAGTTCACTCGCGTGTTGCTGGGTATCACCAAGGCATCGCTGTCCACCGAGTCGTTCATCTCCGCGGCCTCCTTCCAGGAGACAACCCGCGTACTGACCGAAGCGGCTGTGACCGGCAAGCGCGATTACCTGCGCGGCCTGAAGGAAAACGTGGTCGTGGGTCGTCTGATCCCGGCCGGTACCGGTCTGGCTTATCACAGCGAGCGCAAGCGTCGTCGTGAAATGGACAAACCGACCCGTGTCAGCGCGAGCGAAGTAGAAGCGGCTCTGACGGAAGCGTTGAACTCCAGCGGTAATTGAGACCAGAGCCTCGGCATTTTTCATCTGGCAGGCAGCACGTTATCGTGTTGTTTGCCCGGTGAGGACGTCGGGGCTTTGTCTTGACTGGGGGCGGGATCCTCTTTAGACTCTTGTACCCCTAAATTTGGCGGGGCCTGTGCCCTGTCATTTGCTTTTCTTGTAAGACAATAGCGTCGCAAGACAACAGTGGAGCTAGTAGATGGCAACTATCAACCAGCTGGTACGTCAGCCGCGTAAGCGTATCGTCGAGAAATCCGACGTACCTGCGCTGCAGAACTGCCCGCAACGTCGCGGTGTGTGCACTCGTGTGTATACCACCACGCCGAAAAAACCTAACTCGGCATTGCGTAAAGTCTGCCGTGTGCGCCTGACCAACGGTTTCGAGGTTTCCTCGTACATCGGTGGTGAAGGTCACAACCTGCAAGAACACAGCGTGGTACTGATCCGTGGCGGTCGTGTAAAAGACTTGCCAGGTGTTCGTTATCACACCGTTCGTGGTTCTTTGGATACTTCCGGCGTTAAAGGTCGTAACCAGGGTCGCTCGAAATACGGTACCAAGAAGCCTAAGTAGTTTTTGGCTTCTGTTTGAAATTGCAGATTTCTATTTTTCTGAGTCGATAAGAGTAAGGTCGGGCGCATCCCTTGCAGGATGGTGGTCCCGAGCTAACCTGAAGACCGTTTGAGGGCTTATCCATGCCAAGAAGACGCGTAGCAGCCAAGCGCGAAGTGCTTGACGATCCAAAATACGGCAGCCAGATTCTGGCCAAGTTCATGAACCACGTAATGGAAAGCGGCAAGAAAGCCGTTGCCGAGCGTATCGTTTATGGCGCGCTGGAAAAGGTTAAAGAACGTAAGAACAGCGACCCCCTGGAAATCTTCGAGAAAGCTCTCGACGCCATCGCTCCGCTGGTCGAAGTAAAGTCGCGCCGTGTAGGCGGTGCTACTTACCAGGTTCCTGTCGAAGTTCGTCCGTCCCGTCGTAATGCTCTGGCAATGCGTTGGCTGGTAGACTTCGCGCGCAAGCGCGGTGAGAAGTCAATGGCACTGCGTTTGGCTGGCGAACTGCTGGACGCCGCCGAAGGTAAAGGTGCTGCGGTCAAGAAGCGTGAAGACGTGCACCGTATGGCTGAGGCCAACAAGGCTTTCTCGCACTACCGCTTCTAATTTCAGCGTCACTAATTTTGCGAGGGCTTTATGGCTCGTACTACTCCGATTGGCCGCTACCGTAACATTGGTATCGTCGCTCACGTGGATGCTGGTAAAACCACCACCACCGAGCGCGTCCTTTTTTACACCGGCAAAAGCCACAAAATGGGCGAGGTGCATGACGGCGCCGCGACCACGGACTGGATGGTTCAGGAGCAGGAGCGTGGTATTACCATTACTTCTGCTGCTATTACTGCCTTCTGGCAGGGTTCCGAGAAGCAACACAAAGATCAATACCGTTTCAACGTTATTGACACCCCGGGCCACGTTGACTTCACCATTGAAGTTGAGCGTTCCCTGCGTGTACTCGACGGCGCGGTCGTTGTGTTCTGCGGTACTTCTGGCGTAGAGCCGCAGTCCGAAACCGTATGGCGTCAAGCCAACAAGTACGGTGTTCCGCGTATCGTTTACGTGAACAAGATGGACCGTGCTGGTGCGAACTTTCTGCGCGTAATCGCTCAGATCAAGCAGCGTCTGGGTCACACCCCGGTGCCGATCCAGCTGGCCATTGGTGCCGAAGACAACTTCCAGGGTCAGATCGATCTGATGTCCATGGAAGCTGTTTACTGGAACGATGCCGACAAGGGTATGGTTCCACGTCGTGAGCCTATCCCTGCTGAACTGCAGGAACTGGCTGACGAGTGGCGCAGCAACATGGTCGAGGCTGCGGCCGAAGCCAGCGAAGAGCTGATGAACAAGTACCTTGAGGGTGAAGAACTCACCAACGAGGAAATCAAGGCCGCTCTGCGTCAGCGTACTATCGCTGGTGAGATCGTTCTTGCTGTTTGCGGTTCTTCCTTCAAGAACAAGGGTGTTCCCCTGGTTCTCGACGCCGTGATCGACTACCTGCCGGCTCCAATCGATATTCCAGCTATCAAGGGTTCCGATCCTGATAACGAAGAAATCCTGATGGAGCGTCATGCAGACGACAACGAGCCGTTCTCGGCTCTGGCGTTCAAGATCGCTACCGACCCATTCGTGGGTACCTTGACTTTCGTCCGCGTTTACTCGGGCGTGTTGGCATCCGGCGACGGCGTGATCAACTCGGTCAAGGGCAAGAAAGAGCGTGTGGGTCGTATGGTGCAGATGCACGCAAACGCCCGCGAAGAGATCAAGGAAGTGCGCGCTGGTGACATCGCGGCCTTGATCGGCATGAAGGACGTCACCACTGGTGAGACCTTGTGCAACGCTGACAAGCCAATCATCCTGGTTCGTATGGACTTCCCGGAGCCGGTTATTTCGGTTGCCGTTGAGCCTAAAACCAAGGATGACCAGGAAAAAATGGGTATCGCACTGGGCAAACTTGCTCAGGAAGACCCGTCTTTCCGCGTCAAGACTGATGAAGAGACTGGTCAAACGATCATCTCTGGCATGGGCGAGCTGCACCTGGACATCCTGGTTGATCGGATGCGCCGTGAGTTCAACGTCGAAGCCAACATCGGCAAGCCTCAGGTTTCCTATCGTGAGCGCATCACGAAGAACTGTGAAATCGAAGGCAAGTTCGTTCGTCAATCCGGCGGTCGTGGCCAGTTCGGCCACTGCTGGATCCGTTTTGCACCTGCTGACGAAGGTCAGGAAGGTCTGCAATTCGTAAACGAAGTGGTAGGTGGTGTTGTTCCCAAGGAATACATCCCGGCTATCCAGAAGGGTATCGAAGAGCAGATGAAGAACGGCGTTGTTGCCGGTTATCCGCTGATCGGCCTGAAGGCTACCGTGTTTGATGGTTCCTACCATGACGTCGACTCGAACGAGATGGCGTTTAAGGTGGCTGCTTCCATGGCGACCAAGCAACTGGCCCAGAAGGGCGGTGGTGAGCTGCTTGAGCCGATCATGGCGGTAGAGGTTGTTACGCCTGAAGACTATATGGGTGACGTGATGGGCGACCTTAACCGCCGTCGCGGCATGATTCTGGGTATGGAAGATACGGTTTCCGGCAAAGTAATTCGTGCCGAGGTTCCGTTGGGTGAGATGTTCGGTTATGCGACCGACGTTCGCTCCATGTCTCAGGGTCGCGCAAGCTACTCTATGGAATTCAAAAAATACAATACAGCTCCGTCGCACATCGTCGAAACTGTAACCAAAAAACAAGGCTGATTCAGCGCCTTTAGGCTAGGAGTTATTTGTCGTGGCTAAAGAAAAATTTGATCGTTCCCTCCCGCACGTCAACGTTGGCACCATTGGTCACGTTGACCACGGTAAAACCACGCTGACCGCTGCTCTGACTCGCGTCTGCTCCGAAGTTTTCGGTTCGGCTGCTGTTGAATTCGACAAGATCGACAGCGCACCGGAAGAAAAAGCTCGTGGTATTACCATCAATACCGCGCACGTCGAATACAAATCGTTGATCCGTCACTACGCTCACGTTGACTGCCCAGGTCACGCTGACTACGTGAAGAACATGATCACTGGTGCTGCCCAGATGGACGGCGCGATTCTGGTTTGTTCGGCCGCTGATGGTCCGATGCCACAAACCCGTGAGCACATCCTGCTGTCCCGTCAGGTTGGCGTTCCGTACATCGTGGTCTTCCTGAACAAGGCTGACCTGGTAGACGACGCTGAGCTGCTGGAACTGGTTGAGATGGAAGTGCGCGATCTGCTGAGCACTTACGACTTCCCAGGCGACGACACTCCGATCATCATCGGTTCTGCTCGTATGGCTCTGGAAGGTAAAGACGACAACGAAATGGGCACCACTGCCGTTCGTAAACTGGTTGAAACACTGGACTCGTACATTCCAGAACCAGTTCGTGTTACCGACAAGCCGTTCCTGATGCCAATCGAAGACGTGTTCTCGATCTCCGGTCGCGGTACTGTTGTGACTGGTCGTATTGAGCGCGGTATCGTCAAGGTTCAGGATCCACTGGAAATCGTTGGTCTGCGTGACACTACCGTCACCACCTGCACCGGTGTTGAAATGTTCCGCAAACTGCTCGACGAAGGTCGTGCTGGCGAGAACTGCGGCGTGCTGCTGCGCGGCACCAAGCGTGACGACGTTGAGCGTGGCCAGGTTCTGGTCAAGCCAGGCAGCGTCAAGCCGCACACTCAGTTCGAAGCTGAAATCTACGTTCTGAGCAAGGAAGAAGGCGGTCGTCACACTCCGTTCTTCAAAGGCTACCGTCCACAGTTCTACTTCCGTACTACCGACGTAACTGGTAGCTGCGAACTGCCGGAAGGCGTAGAAATGGTCATGCCAGGTGATAACGTTAAAGTTTCCGTTACCCTGATCAAGCCAATCGCAATGGAAGATGGTCTGCGTTTCGCAATCCGTGAAGGCGGTCGTACCGTCGGCGCTGGCGTCGTAGCCAAAATCATCGCTTAAGCGTTGAGTCCCAAAAAGAGCCCCCGCACTGCGGGGGCTTTTTTATTGGGTTGACACCTTGTTAGGTCGTCTATAGAATTGCGCCTCCTTTTAACGGGCGTATTGCGCTCGGTGGGAACAGCAATCTGGAGTCTGAATCCAATGCAAAACCAGCAAATCCGTATCAGGTTGAAGGCTTTTGACCATCGCCTGATCGACCAATCAACCCAGGAAATCGTGGAAACCGCGAAACGTACTGGTGCACAGGTGCGTGGTCCGATTCCACTGCCGACTCGTAAAGAGCGGTTCACCGTTCTGGTTTCTCCGCACGTCAACAAAGACGCGCGCGACCAGTATGAGATCCGTACTCACAAGCGTGTTCTGGACATTGTCCAGCCAACGGAAAAAACCGTTGATGCGCTTATGAAGCTTGATCTTGCGGCCGGTGTGGAAGTTCAGATCAGCCTCGGCTAAGACTTGGGTCTTAGTCGTGTAACGCTCTGAAATGGGCGGCCATAGCGGGTGAAAGCCCCGTACACTCATGAGGTTTACAACATGACTATTGGTGTAGTCGGTCGTAAATGCGGTATGACCCGTATTTTCACCGAAGAAGGTGTCTCCATTCCGGTCACGGTCATTGAGATCGAGCCGAATCGCGTCACTCAGTTCAAAACCGAAGAAACCGATGGCTATCGTGCAGTGCAAGTCACTGTCGGCGAGCGTCGCGCTTCGCGTGTTACAGCCGCTCAGGCTGGCCACTTCGCTAAGGCGAACGTTGCCGCCGGTCGTACCGTCATGGAATTCCGTCTTGAAGAAGGCGACTACCAGGCTGGCGATCAGATCAACGCTGAAATCTTCGCCGCTGGTCAACTGGTTGATGTAACCGGTCAGTCCAAAGGTAAGGGCTTCCAGGGTACGATCAAGCGTTGGAATTTCCGTGGTCAAGACAATACCCACGGTAACTCCGTCTCCCACCGCGTCCCAGGCTCTATCGGCCAGTGCCAGACTCCTGGTCGTGTATTCAAGGGCAAAAAAATGTCCGGTCATATGGGCGCTGAGCGCGTGACCGTGCAGTCCCTGGAAGTAGTGCGCGTGGACGCTGAACGCAATCTGTTGTTGGTCAAGGGTGCTGTTCCTGGCGCTACTGGCGGCAACCTGGTTGTACGTCCGGCAGCCAAGGCTCGCGGTTAAGGGGAAGCTGACATGCAATTAAATGTAAATGACGCTCAGGCAATCGAAGTTTCCGAACTGACATTTGGCGGCGAATTCAACGAGACGCTGGTTCACCAGGCAGTCGTGGCCTACATGGCTGGCGGTCGTCAGGGTAGCAAGCAGCAAAAGACCCGTTCCGACGTTCGTGGTGGCGGTAAGCGCCCTTGGCGTCAGAAAGGTACTGGCCGTGCTCGTGCCGGTACTATCCGTAGCCCAATCTGGCGTGGCGGCGGTACCACTTTCGCAGCTCGTCCTCAGGATCACACTCAGAAGCTCAACAAGAAGATGTATCGCGCTGCTTTGCGCTCCATCCTTGCTGAACTGGTTCGTACTGATCGTTTGGTCGTGGTTCAGGACTTCGCTGTTGAAGCACCGAAAACCAAAGATTTGCTGAACAAGCTGACTGGCATGGGCCTGACTGACGTCCTGATCGTGTCTGACGCTGTTGACCAGAATCTGTACCTGGCTGCTCGTAACCTGCCGCACGTTGATGTACGTGACGTTCAAGGTTCCGATCCAGTTAGTCTGATCGCATACGACAAAGTGTTGATCACTGTGTCGGCCGTGAAGAAATTCGAGGAGCTGCTGGGATGAACCAGGAACGCGTATTTAAAGTTCTGCTTGGCCCGCACGTTTCCGAGAAGGCTACGGTTCTTGCAGACAAAAAAGGTCAGTTCGTTTTCAAGGTTGCTACTGACGCAACCAAGCTGGAAATCAAGAAGGCCGTCGAAAGCCTGTTCAGCGTGAAAGTAGAGCGTGTTACTACCCTGAATGTTCTGGGTAAGAGCAAGCGCACTGCTCGCGGTCTGGGCAAGCGTAATGACTGGAAGAAGGCAGTTATCTCCCTTCAGCCAGGCCAAGATCTCGATTTCAGCAGCAGTGCTGAGTAAGGAAGGGGTGCATCATGGCAATCGTTAAATGCAAACCGACTTCCCCTGGCCGCCGTTTTGTGGTCAAGGTGGTCAACCAGGAGCTGCATAAAGGCGCTCCTCACGCACCGCTGCTCGAGAAAAAATCGAAGTCTGGTGGTCGTAACAACAATGGTCGTATTACTACCCGTCATATCGGTGGTGGCCATAAACAGCATTATCGTCTGGTCGACTTCCGTCGTAACGACAAGGATGGCATCGCTGCCACCGTCGAGCGTATCGAATACGATCCAAACCGTACTGCTCACATTGCTCTGCTGCTTTACGCAGACGGCGAGCGCCGCTACATCATCGCCCCTAAAGGCGTGAGTGCTGGCGACCAGCTGATTGCAGGTGCTCTGGCACCAATCAAGCCGGGCAACGCTCTTCAACTGCGCAACATTCCAGTTGGTAGCACCGTACACGGCATCGAACTGAAGCCAGGTAAAGGCGCACAGATCGCTCGCTCCGCTGGTGCCTCGGCACAGCTGATCGCTCGTGAAGGTGTGTACGTGACCCTGCGTCTTCGCTCCGGTGAAATGCGTAAAGTACTGTCTGAGTGCCGTGCAACGCTGGGCGAAGTCTCGAACTCCGAGCACAGCCTTCGTTCGCTGGGTAAAGCGGGTGCCAAACGCTGGCGTGGCGTTCGCCCAACCGTTCGTGGTGTTGCCATGAACCCGGTTGACCACCCACATGGTGGTGGTGAAGGTCGTACCTCTGGTGGTCGTCATCCGGTATCGCCGTGGGGCTTCCCGACTAAGGGCGCGAAGACTCGTGGTAATAAGCGTACCGACAAAATGATCGTCCGTCGTCGCAAGTAAATAGAGGGATACGACAGTGCCACGTTCTCTGAAAAAAGGTCCTTTTATTGATCTTCACCTACTGAAGAAGATCGAAGTGGCGGCGGAAAAGAACGATCGCAAACCAGTTAAGACCTGGTCGCGTCGTTCGATGATCCTGCCACAAATGGTCGGTTTGACCATTGCAGTGCATAACGGTCGCCAGCATGTTCCAGTTCTCGTGAACGAAGACATGGTCGGCCATAAACTAGGCGAGTTTGCCGGTACCCGCACATATCGTGGGCACGTGGCAGACAAGAAAGCCAAGCGTTAAGGGGTAAGGAACGATGGAAGTAGCCGCTAAGTTGTCGGGCGCTCGAATCTCCGCCCAGAAAGCCCGCTTGGTCGCCGACCAGATCCGCGGGAAGAAGGTGGGCGAAGCGCTCAACCTGTTGGCTTTCAGCAGTAAGAAAGCCGCCGAGATCCTGAAGAAAGTGCTGGAGTCGGCTGTAGCCAACGCCGAGCATAACGAAGGCGCAGACGTTGATGACCTCAAGGTCTCCACCGTTTTCGTCAACGAAGGGCGTTCGCTGAAGCGCATCATGCCACGTGCTAAAGGCCGTGCTGATCGCATCGTCAAGCGGTCTTGCCATATCACTGTCAAGGTTGCTGACAAGTAACGGAGTCGAAGAGATGGGTCAGAAAGTACATCCCATTGGCATTCGCCTGGGAATCGTCAAGGAGCACACCTCCGTCTGGTACGCAGACGGTCGGACTTATGCGGACTATTTGTTCGCTGATCTGAAAGTGCGTGAGTACCTCCAAGACAAATTAAAAAGCGCGTCCGTCAGCCGTATCGATATCCATCGTCCGGCTCAGACAGCACGTATCACCATCCACACCGCTCGTCCAGGTATCGTTATCGGGAAGAAAGGTGAAGATGTTGAGAAACTGCGTCAGGACCTGACCAAGCAAATGGGTGTGCCTGTGCACATCAATATCGAAGAGATCCGTAAGCCGGAGCTCGACGGTATGCTGGTTGCGCAGAGCGTAGCTCAGCAGCTGGAGCGTCGCGTAATGTTCCGTCGCGCTATGAAGCGCGCTGTTCAGAACGCCATGCGCATTGGTGCCAAAGGCATCAAAATCCAAGTGAGCGGTCGTCTCGGCGGTGCTGAAATCGCACGTACTGAATGGTATCGCGAAGGTCGTGTGCCATTGCACACCCTGCGTGCCGACATCGACTATGCCAACTACGAAGCTCACACCACTTACGGTGTGATCGGTGTAAAGGTTTGGATCTTCAAAGGCGAAGTAATTGGTGGTCGCCAAGAAGAACTGAAACCACAAGCACCAGCGCCTCGTAAAAAAGCTGCTAAGTAAGGGGTACGCCAAATGTTGCAACCAAAGCGTACGAAGTTCCGCAAGCAGATGACCGGCCACAACCGTGGTCTGGCACTGCGCGGTAGCAAAGTCAGCTTCGGCGAGTTCGCGCTGAAGTCTGTTGCTCGTGGTCGTCTCACCGCTCGTCAGATCGAGTCAGCGCGTCGTGCTCTGACCCGTCACGTTAAACGTGGCGGCAAGATCTGGATCCGTGTGTTCCCGGACAAGCCTGTAACCAAAAAACCACTCGAAGTTCGGATGGGTAAAGGTAAGGGTAACGTGGAGTACTGGGTTGCCCAGATTCAGCCAGGCAAAGTCCTGTATGAAATCGAGGGTGTTACTGAAGAGCTGGCGCGTGAGGCTTTCGCCCTGGCTGCTGCAAAGCTGCCGCTCGCCACCTCCTTTGTTAAGCGGACGGTGATGTGATGAAAGCGAATGAACTTCGTGAAAAATCAGCACAGCAGCTGAACGAGCAACTGCTCGGCCTGCTGCGCGACCAGTTCAATCTGCGTATGCAGAAAGCAACTGGCCAGTTGGGGCAGTCTCATCTGCTCTCGCAAGTTAAGCGTGACATCGCTCGCGTGAAAACTGTGCTCAACCAGCAGGCAGGTAAGTAATCATGGCTGAAGCCGAAAAAACTGTCCGTACGCTGACTGGCCGTGTTGTCAGCGACAAGATGGACAAGACCATCACCGTTCTGATCGAGCGTCGCGTAAAGCACCCGATCTACGGTAAATACGTTAAGCGTTCGACTAAGCTGCACGCACACGACGAAACCAATCAATGCCATATCGGCGACAAGGTCACTATTCGTGAAACTCGTCCGGTAGCCAAGACCAAGTCTTGGGCGTTGGTTGATATCCTCGAACGCGCTGTGGAAGTCTAAGGGCTAGGGGTCGGAGAAATTATATGATTCAGACTCAATCCATGCTCGATGTGGCCGATAACAGCGGCGCACGCCGCGTTATGTGCATCAAGGTGCTGGGTGGCTCCCATCGTCGTTACGCTGGTATCGGTGACATCATCAAAGTAACCGTCAAGGAAGCAATTCCTCGCGGCAAGGTGAAGAAAGGCCAGGTGATGACTGCAGTTGTAGTCCGCACTCGCCACGGTGTTCGTCGTGCAGACGGCTCCATCATCCGCTTCGATGGCAACGCTGCTGTTCTGTTGAACAACAAGCAAGAGCCGATCGGTACCCGTATCTTTGGGCCAGTGACCCGTGAACTTCGTACTGAGAAGTTCATGAAGATCGTCTCGCTCGCCCCAGAAGTGCTCTAAGGAGATCCGACATGCAAAAGATTCGTCGTGACGACGAGATCATCGTGATCGCCGGCAAAGACAAAGGTAAGCGCGGTAAGGTGCTCAAGGTTCTCGCTGACGACCGTTTGGTCGTTGGTGGGATCAACCTGGTGAAGCGTCATACCAAGCCAAACCCGATGTCGGGCGTACAGGGCGGTATCGTCGAGAAAGAAGCGCCAATGCACGCTTCTAACGTCGCCATTTTCAACGGCGCAACCAACAAGGCTGACCGCGTTGGTTTCAAAGTTGAAGACGGCAAGAAAATTCGTGTCTTCAAGTCGACCCAAAAAGCGGTTGATGCTTGAACACTGCTAGGTAGAAGACCATGGCACGACTAAAAGAGATTTACCGGAAGGAAATCGCTCCGAAACTTAAGGAAGAACTTAAGCTTTCGAACGTGATGGAAGTTCCGCGCGTTACCAAAATCACCCTGAACATGGGTCTGGGCGAAGCGATCGGCGACAAAAAAGTCATCGAGCACGCTGTTGCTGACCTGGAAAAGATCACCGGTCAAAAAGTCGTTGTGACTTACGCTCGGAAATCCATCGCTGGCTTTAAAGTCCGTGAAGGTTGGCCGATCGGCGTCAAAGTGACTCTGCGCCGCGATCGTATGTACGAATTCCTGGATCGTCTGCTGTCG
Organism: Pseudomonas sp. PvP100; assembly: GCF_017833055.1. Classification (NCBI taxonomy): domain Bacteria; kingdom Pseudomonadati; phylum Pseudomonadota; class Gammaproteobacteria; order Pseudomonadales; family Pseudomonadaceae; genus Pseudomonas; species Pseudomonas sp. PvP100. Next base: position 3,893,572 of record NZ_JAFIBO010000001.1, on the reverse strand, counting down.
ATCTCCCTGCCTCGGGTTCGCGACTTCCGCGGCCTGAATGCCAAGTCCTTCGATGGTCGTGGTAACTACAGCATGGGCGTAAAAGAGCAGATCATCTTCCCGGAAATCGACTACGACAAGATCGATGCTCTCCGCGGTCTGGACATTACCCTGACCACCACTGCCAAGAACGATGATGAAGGTCGCGCATTGCTGCGTGCTTTCAAATTCCCGTTCCGCAACTGATTGGAGTAGGAAAATGGCCAAGAAGAGCATGAAAAACCGTGAGCTGAAGCGTCAGCTCACCGTTGCCAAGTACGCCAAGAAGCGTGCAGAGCTGAAAGCAATCATCGTTGATCTGAACGCAAGTCCAGAAGCACGTTGGGAAGCTACCGTAGCCCTGCAGAAGCAACCACGTGACGCAAGCGCTGCGCGCATGCGTAACCGTTGCCGCATCACAGGTCGTCCACACGGCGTTTACCGCAAGTTCGGCCTTGGCCGTAACAAGCTGCGTGAAGCAGCTATGCGTGGCGACGTTCCAGGTCTGGTCAAAGCCAGCTGGTAAGGCGACACCTCTCGCGCCCTCCCGCCGGCTACGCAAGTCACCGGTCGGGATGGCGCCTGAATTTGAATCAAGCCCCTTTTGGGGCTTGATTCATTTCCGGCGTAGGACTAGAATTGCCGGCTCGCCTGAGCCCGTGTTTTTACTTGCCCGGAAGTTCTCGGCGATCAAGCTGTAGCCGCAAGGCTAATTATTTTGTTTTAGGAGCGTCTAGCCCATGAGTATGCAGGACCCGTTAGCGGACATGCTAACTCGTATCCGTAATGCCCAGATGGCTGAAAAGCCCGTCGTAAGCATGCCATCTTCCACGTTGAAGGTTGCTGTAGCAAAAGTCCTGAAGGACGAAGGCTACATTGCGGGTTATCAGATCAGCAGCGAAGTTAAATCCTCGCTGTCCATCGAGCTTAAGTACTTCGAAGGCCGTCCGGTCATCGAAGAGGTTAAGCGCGTCAGCCGCCCAGGCTTGCGTCAGTACAAGTCCTCCGATGATCTGCCGAAAGTTCGTGGCGGTCTTGGTGTGTCTATCGTCTCCACCAGTAAAGGTGTGATGACGGATCGTGCTGCGCGCGCTGCCGGTGTCGGTGGCGAAGTGCTTTGCACTGTGTTCTAAGGGGGGATAAGCATGTCACGCGTCGCTAAGAACCCCGTTAAGCTGCCATCCGGCGTCGAAGTCAAACTCGTCGGCCAGCTGCTTTCGGTGAAGGGTGCCAAGGGCACTCTAGAACTGAACATCCATTCGTCCGTTGAGATTGTTGAAGAAGCTGGTGAGCTGCGTTTTGCTGCTCGCAATGGCGATCAACAAACCCGCGCAATGGCAGGCACCACTCGTGCACTGGTAAACAACATGGTCCAAGGCGTAAGCCAAGGCTTCGAGCGTAAGCTCCAGCTGGTCGGTGTTGGTTACAAGGCGCAAGCAAAAGGCACGGTACTGAACCTTGCACTTGGCTTCTCGCACCCAGTGGACTACGAATTGCCGAATGGCATCACCGCTGAGACCCCCAGCCAGACCGATATCCTGATTCGCGGTATCGATAAGCAGTTGGTTGGTCAAGTGGCCGCTGAGATCCGCGACTTCCGCCGTCCTGAGCCTTACAAAGGCAAAGGTGTGCGTTACGCAGACGAAGTCGTCCGCCGTAAAGAAGCCAAGAAGAAGTAGGGCATAGCAAATGACCGTCAAAAAAGTTACCCGACTGCGTCGCGCTCGCAAAGCACGCCTGAAAATGCACGAGCTAGAAGTCGTGCGTCTCTGCGTGCACCGCTCTTCGCAGCACATTTATGCCCAGGTCATCTCGGCCGACGGCAGCAAAGTCCTGGCAAGCGCCTCGACTTTGGACAAAGAACTGCGTGATGGCGCCACTGGCAACATCGACGCGGCCACTAAGGTTGGCAAGCTGGTCGCCGAGCGCGCGAAAGCCGCGGGTGTATCGCAAGTCGCTTTCGACCGTTCTGGCTTCAAGTACCACGGCCGTGTCAAAGCGCTGGCTGATGCTGCTCGTGAAGGCGGGCTGGAGTTCTAAGTTATGTCAAATCACGACCAAAAACGCGACGAAGGCTACATCGAGAAGCTGGTTCAAGTTAACCGCGTGGCCAAAACCGTAAAAGGCGGCCGTATCTTCACTTTCACTGCGTTGACCGTAGTGGGTGATGGTAAAGGGCGCGTTGGCTTCGGCCGTGGCAAGTCACGTGAAGTGCCTGCTGCGATCCAGAAAGCGATGGAAGCTGCTCGCCGCAACATGATTCAGGTTGATCTGAACGGCACTACCCTGCAGTACGCAATGAAGTCTGCTCATGGCGCCTCCAAGGTGTACATGCAGCCTGCTTCTGAAGGTACCGGTATCATCGCTGGCGGCGCAATGCGCGCAGTGCTGGAAGTTGCTGGTGTCCAGAACGTATTGGCCAAGTGCTACGGTTCTACTAATCCGGTAAACGTGGTTCACGCTACGTTCAAGGGTTTGAAGGGCATGCAGTCTCCTGAGTCGATCGCTGCCAAACGTGGCAAGCGTGTTGAGGAGATCATCTGATCATGGCTACCGTTAAAGTAACGCTGATCAAAAGCATGACCGGCCGCATCCCTAATCACAGATTGTGCATTAAGGGTTTGGGTCTGCGTCGCATCGGTCACACTGTAGAAGTCCTGGATACTCCCGAAAATCGCGGGATGATCAACAAGGCTTACTACATGCTGCGAGTCGAGGGTTAATCGATGAAACTCAATGATCTGAGTCCAGCGCCGGGTTCCCGTCGCGAAAAGCATCGTCCGGGCCGTGGTATCGGTAGTGGTTTGGGCAAGACCGGTGGCCGTGGCCACAAAGGTCAAAGCTCCCGCTCCGGTGGCACTATTGCTCCGGGCTTTGAGGGCGGCCAACAGCCGCTGCATCGTCGCCTGCCAAAATTCGGTTTCGTTTCCCTGAAGGCCATGGACCGCGCAGAAGTGCGTCTGTCCGAGCTGGCTAAAGTGGAAGGCGACATCGTAACTGTGCAGTCCCTGAAAGATGCCAACGTGATTAACCAGAACGTTCAGCGTGTGAAAATCATGCTGTCGGGCGAAGTTACTCGCGCTGTCACTATCAAGGGTATCGCCGCCACCAAAGGTGCGCGTGCGGCTATCGAAGCAGCTGGCGGCAAGTTCGAGGAATAAATGGCTAAGCAAGGTGCTCTCTCAGCGCTCGGCAAAGGCGGTATGTCTGAACTCTGGGCTCGTCTGCGTTTTCTGTTCCTGGCGATTATCGTCTACCGAATAGGCGCACACATCCCGGTTCCAGGTATCAACCCGGACCGACTCGCAGAACTGTTTCGACAGAATGAGGGGACCATTCTTAGCTTGTTCAACATGTTTTCCGGCGGCGCGCTGGAACGGATGAGCATCTTTGCACTGGGGATCATGCCGTACATTTCGGCATCGATCATCATGCAGTTGATGACCGCCGTCAGCCCGCAGCTGGAGCAGTTGAAGAAGGAAGGTGAAGCTGGCCGTCGCAAGATAAGCCAGTACACCCGCTATGGCACCGTTGTCCTGGCTCTGGTCCAAGCTATCGGCATGTCCGTTGGTCTGGCGAGTCAGGGCGTCGCGTTTTCTGGGGACCTGGGTTTCCACTTTGTGGCCGTAACTACCTTCGTGGCAGGTGCGATGTTCATGATGTGGCTGGGCGAGCAGATCACCGAGCGCGGTGTCGGCAACGGTATCTCGATGTTGATTTTCGCAGGTATCGTCGCTGGTCTTCCGAGAGCAATAGGGCAGTCTTTCGAGTCTGCACGTCAGGGTGATATCAATATCTTCGCTCTGGTTGCAATCGGTTTGCTGGCAGTAGCGATCATCGGTTTTGTGGTGTTCATTGAGCGTGGCCAGCGTCGTATCGCTGTTCACTACGCCAAGCGTCAGCAGGGCCGTAAGGTCTTCGCTGCGCAGACCAGCCACTTGCCGCTGAAAGTGAACATGGCTGGTGTTATACCGGCCATTTTCGCGAGCAGCATTTTGCTGTTCCCGGCTTCGTTGGGGTCCTGGTTCGGTCAGTCTGAAGGTCTGGGCTGGTTGCAGGACATCTCGCAGTCGATCGCTCCTGGTCAGCCGTTGAATATTCTGCTGTTTAGTGCAGGGATTATTTTCTTCTGCTTCTTCTATACGGCGTTGATGTTCAATCCGAAAGACGTAGCGGAAAACCTGAAGAAGTCCGGTGCCTTTATTCCGGGTATTCGTCCAGGCGAGCAGTCGGCACGCTATATTGATGGCGTTTTGACTCGCTTGACCATGTTCGGTGCTCTATATATGACGGCCGTGTGTCTGCTTCCCCAGTTCCTGGTGGTCGCGGCAAACGTACCGTTCTACCTTGGCGGGACCTCGTTGCTGATCGTGGTCGTGGTTGTGATGGACTTTATGTCGCAAGTGCAATCTCACCTCGTTTCGCACCAGTATGAATCCCTGATGAAGAAAGCCAACCTGAAGGGCTACGGTGGCAGCGGCGGTATGCTGCGCTGAAGCACCCCTAAGGTTCGAGGAGTTGGTGATGAAAGTTCGTGCATCGGTGAAAAAGCTGTGCCGTAACTGCAAGATTATCCGCCGCGAAGGTGTGGTTCGAGTAATTTGCAGCGCGGAACCACGTCATAAGCAGCGCCAAGGCTGATTGTGATTTGTGCTTAAGCCCAGCAGCTAGTGCGCTGCTGGGTTGATTATTTGTTACTACAGCGATATTATCTCGCGCCCTATTTCTTGGCTTCCGGGGCGTAGGTAGCTGTCAATTGGAGTCCCACTGAATGGCCCGTATTGCAGGCGTTAACATTCCAGATAACAAGCATACTGTTATCTCGTTGACCTACATCTATGGTGTTGGTCGCACCACCGCACAGAAAATTTGTGCAACCACCGGCGTAAACCCGGCGGTGAAAATCAAAGATCTGAGCGACGAGCAGATTGAACAGCTGCGTGGCGAAGTGGCGAAGTTCACCACTGAAGGTGACCTGCGTCGCGAAATCAACATGAAAATCAAGCGCTTGATGGACCTGGGCTGCTACCGCGGTCTGCGTCATCGTCGTGGTCTTCCAGTGCGCGGTCAGCGTACCAAGACCAACGCGCGTACTCGCAAAGGTCCGCGTAAGCCGATCCGCAAGTAATCGCACCAGCGCAACGACAGGAATTTAGTCATGGCAAAACCTGCTGCTCGTCCTCGTAAAAAAGTTAAAAAGACAGTGGTTGATGGCATCGCCCACATCCACGCGTCGTTTAACAACACAATCGTCACCATTACCGATCGTCAAGGTAACGCTCTTTCGTGGGCTACCTCCGGCGGTTCGGGTTTCCGTGGTTCGCGCAAGTCCACCCCGTTCGCTGCTCAAGTAGCTGCTGAACGTGCTGGTCAAGCTGCGCTGGAGTACGGTCTGAAGAACCTCGACGTCAATGTCAAGGGTCCAGGCCCAGGTCGTGAATCCGCTGTCCGTGCATTGAACGGCTGTGGCTATAAGATCGCCAGCATCACCGACGTGACGCCAATCCCGCACAACGGGTGCCGTCCGCCGAAGAAGCGCCGCGTGTAATCCAGGAGACTGTAAGAAATGGCTCGTTACATTGGTCCAAAATGCAAACTTGCTCGTCGTGAAGGCACCGATCTCTTTCTGAAGAGCGGCGTTCGCGCTATCGAATCCAAGTGCAACATCGAAGCAGCTCCAGGTATCCACGGCCAACGCCGTGGTCGCCAGTCCGATTACGGTACTCAGCTGCGTGAAAAGCAAAAAGTCCGTCGTATCTACGGCGTTCTCGAGCGTCAGTTCAGCGGCTACTACAAAGAAGCCGCCGGCAAGAAAGGTGCAACAGGCGAGAACCTGCTGCAACTGCTCGAATGCCGTCTGGACAACGTTGTATACCGCATGGGCTTCGGCTCGACGCGTGCCGAATCCCGTCAATTGGTTTCGCACAAGTCGGTCAGCGTAAACGGCAAAACCGTTAACGTTCCTTCTTATCAGGTTCGTGCTGGCGACGTTGTTGCTATCCGCGAAAAAGCTAAGAATCAGCTGCGTATTGTCCAGGCTCTCGATCTGTGTGCCCAACGTGGCCGCGTAGAATGGGTAGAAGTAGACACTGAGAAGAAATCGGGCGTTTTCAAGAACGTTCCAGCTCGCAGTGATCTATCCGCCGACATCAACGAAAGCCTGATTGTCGAGCTCTACTCCAAGTAAGGGCTAGAAAATAGGTGCATCCATGCAGATTTCGGTAAATGAGTTCCTGACACCCCGCCACATTGATGTGCAGGTTGTCAGTCCAACCCGCGCCAAAATCACTCTCGAGCCTCTCGAGCGTGGTTTCGGCCATACCCTGGGCAACGCGCTTCGCCGCATTTTGTTGTCCTCCATGCCCGGCTGTGCAGTAGTCGAGGCCGAGATTGACGGTGTACTCCATGAGTACAGCGCCATCGAAGGTGTACAGGAAGACGTCATTGAAATCCTGTTGAACCTTAAAGGTCTGGCTATCAAGCTGCACGGTCGAGACGAAGTTACGCTGACCTTGTCGAAGAAGGGTTCGGGGGTGGTTACCGCTGCCGATATTCAGCTGGATCATGATGTCGAGATCGTTAACCCCGATCACGTAATCGCTAACCTGGCGTCTAACGGCGTCTTGAACATGAAGCTCACCGTAGCTCGTGGTCGTGGTTATGAGCCGGCAGACTCGCGTCAAAGCGATGAAGACGAAAGCCGCAGCATTGGTCGCTTGCAGCTTGACTCTTCGTTCAGCCCGGTTCGCCGTATCGCATACGTGGTGGAAAACGCCCGTGTCGAACAGCGTACTAACCTGGACAAGCTGGTTATTGATCTGGAAACCAACGGTACTCTGGACCCTGAAGAGGCTATCCGTCGCGCTGCAACCATCCTGCAACAGCAGTTGGCTGCGTTCGTGGACCTCAAAGGCGACAGCGAACCAGTGGTAATCGAACAGGAAGACGAGATCGATCCGATCCTGCTTCGTCCGGTTGACGATTTGGAACTGACCGTGCGTTCGGCCAACTGCCTTAAGGCGGAGAACATCTACTACATCGGCGATCTGATTCAGCGCACCGAAGTAGAGCTGTTGAAGACTCCGAACCTGGGCAAGAAATCCTTGACCGAGATCAAGGACGTTCTGGCTTCTCGTGGTCTCTCCCTCGGCATGCGCCTCGACAACTGGCCGCCGGCAAGTCTTAAGAAGGACGACAAGGCTACGGCCTGATCGTCGTAATCACCGAACGCGAGTTTGGTAAGGAATGAACCATGCGTCATCGTAAAAGTGGACGTCACCTGAGCCGTACCAGCTCTCACCGCAAAGCCATGTTTCAAAACATGGCGGTGTCGCTGTTCGAGCACGAGCTGATCAAAACTACCCTGCCGAAAGCCAAGGAACTGCGCCGCGTTGCCGAGCCGCTGATCACCCTGGCCAAGGAAGACAGCGTTGCCAACCGTCGTCTGGCTTTCGACCGTACTCGTTCGAAAGAAATCGTCGGCAAACTGTTCAACGATCTGGGCAAGCGCTATGCAACCCGTCAGGGCGGCTACCTGCGCATCCTCAAGTGCGGTTTCCGCGCTGGCGACAACGCGCCAATGGCGTACGTCGAGCTGGTTGATCGTCCTATCGGTGGCTCTGTAGAAGCTGCTGAATAAGACATCAGTTTGAACATGAAACCGGGCCTAGTGCCCGGTTTTTTGTTGCTCGCGATTCAGGCAGGCTAAACCAGGGTGTTAATCAGCATACGTCGAATTGTCGGGCTGACTCGAAGTGAGAAACAGAACCGCCCTCATTTGGGCGGTTTTTCGCTTCTTAACGGCGTAATTTCGCCACTTTTCGTCGGTTTATTGCGTTTTTCTCAGTGACCTCGCGCGGCGCTTGGTTCAAACTATCGGCTTTGAAGCAGGAGTCTGGTGCGATGCAAGGCCACCCCGAAGTAATCGATTATCTCAACACGTTGCTCACGGGCGAACTGGCAGCTCGTGACCAGTATTTCGTTCACTCACGCATGTACGAAGACTGGGGCTTTTCGAAGCTCTACGAGCGTATCAATCATGAGATGGAGGAAGAGTCGCAACACGCTGATGCGCTGATGCGTCGTATCCTGATGCTGGAAGGCACGCCGCGCATGCGCCCGGACGACCTCGACGTCGGCACCACAGTGCCTGAGATGCTCGCCAGCGATCTGCGTCTCGAATACAAGGTACGTGCTGCTCTTTGCAAGGGTATCGAGCTCTGTGAGCTTCACAGCGACTACGTGACCCGTGAAATCCTGCGCGTACAGTTGGCTGATACGGAAGAAGACCATACCTACTGGCTCGAACAGCAGATGGGGCTGATCAAGTCCATCGGTCTGCAGAACTACCTGCAATCGCAGTTCTGATTCAGCCGCTCATAAAAAAGCTCCTGCACTTGCGTGACAGGAGCTTTTTTGTATCCGGGTTCGACTGATGCCGAACCCGTTTTCATCACACGCGTCAGGCTTTGTCTCTGGTCAACAGAGGCTTCAGGTAATGACCGGTGTAGGACTGTTCCATCTCGGCGACCTGTTCAGGTGTGCCCGTCGCAATGATCTGCCCACCTCGCGAACCGCCTTCCGGACCCAGATCCACCAGCCAGTCGGCCGTCTTGATCACATCCAGGTTGTGCTCGATCACCACCACGGTATTGCCGTGGTCGCGTAGGCGATGCAAGACGTCCAGCAACTGCTGAATATCCGCGAAGTGCAGACCGGTAGTCGGCTCATCGAGGATGTACAGCGTCTTGCCAGTGTCGCGCTTGGACAGCTCACGCGACAGCTTGACCCGCTGCGCTTCACCGCCTGACAAAGTCGTCGCCGATTGCCCCAGCTTGATATAGGAAAGTCCTACATCCATCAGGGTTTGCAGCTTGCGCGCCAGTGCCGGAACGGCGTCGAAGAACTCACGCGCTTCCTCGATGGTCATTTCCAGCACTTCGTGGATGTTCTTGCCCTTGTACTTGACCTCAAGCGTTTCACGGTTGTAACGCTTGCTCTTGCACACATCGCAGGGCACGTAGATGTCCGGCAAAAAGTGCATCTCGACCTTGATCAGCCCGTCACCTTGGCACGCCTCGCAGCGGCCGCCCTTGACGTTGAACGAGAACCGCCCCGGACCGTAGCCCCGCGAGCGTGATTCCGGAACCCCGGCGAACAGCTCGCGAATCGGCGTGAACAGCCCGGTATAGGTCGCTGGATTGGAGCGCGGCGTACGACCGATAGGGCTCTGGTCGATGTCCACCACCTTATCCAGGTGCTGCAGGCCATTGATGCTGTCGTGCGTAGCCGCTTCCAGCGTCGTGGCGCCGTTCAGCGCCGTAGCGCTCAGCGGGAACAGCGTGTTGTTGATCAGCGTCGACTTGCCCGATCCGGACACACCCGTCACGCAGGTCAGCAGACCGATCGGGATTTCCAGGTTGACGTTTTGCAGGTTGTTGCCACGCGCGCCCTTGAGGGTCAGCGAGAGCTTTTTGTTACGCGGGGTGCGCTTGGCAGGAACGGCAATCTTCACGCGCCCCGACAGGTATTTGCCGGTCAGCGAGTCGGGGTGCGACATCACTTCGTCCGGCGTACCTTCGGCAACGATATGACCACCATGCACGCCGGCACCCGGGCCAATGTCGACCACGTAGTCGGCGAGGCGAATCGCATCTTCATCGTGCTCGACCACAATCACCGTATTGCCAATGTCGCGCAGGTGCTTGAGTGTGCCCAGCAAACGATCATTGTCGCGCTGGTGCAGACCGATGGACGGCTCATCGAGGATGTACATCACCCCGACCAGGCCCGCACCGATCTGGCTGGCCAGACGAATACGCTGTGCTTCGCCGCCGGACAGGGTGTCCGCGCTACGGTCCAGGGTCAGGTAGTCCAGGCCCACGTTGACCAGAAACTGCAGACGCTCGCGAATTTCCTTGAGGATCTTGTCGGCGATCTCGCCACGTCGTCCGGTCAGCTTGAGTGTTTCGAAGTAATGCGTCGCGTCGCCAATCGGCAGATTGGTGACTGCGGGCAGAGTCTTTTCACCCACCCACACATGGCGCGCTTCACGACGCAGACGAGTGCCTCGGCAGTCAGGGCAGGGCTGCGTGCCCAGGAACTTGGCGAGCTCTTCGCGGACCGTGGCCGATTCGGTTTCCCGATAGCGACGCTCCAGATTCGGCACGATGCCTTCGAATGGGTGCGCGCGCTTGACGATATCGCCGCGGTCATTCAGGTAGCGGAAGTCGACACTCTGCGAGCCACTGCCGTTGAGCAGGATCTTCTGCATGTCGGCCGGGATCTGCTTGAACGGCATTTCCAGGCTGAAGCCATAGTGCTTGGAGAGCGAGCCGAGCATCTGGAAGTAATAGACGTTACGCCTGTCCCAGCCTCGTATCGCGCCTTCGGCAAGCGTCAGTTCGGCATTCACCAGCCGCTTGATATCGAAGAACTGCTTCACGCCCAGGCCGTCACAGGTCGGGCACGCGCCAGCCGGGTTGTTGAAAGAGAACAGCTTCGGTTCGAGCTCGCTGATCGCATGGCCACAGATAGGGCAGGCGAAGCGGGCGGAGAAAATCACTTCCTCGCCCGGCTCGTCGTCCATCGGCGCAACCAGGGCGATACCGTCGGCCAGCTTCAGGGCGGTTTCAAAGGACTCGGCCAGACGCTGCTGCAGGTCGGCGCGGACCTTGAAACGGTCCACGACCACATCGATCGAGTGCTTCTTCTGCTTGTCCAGCTTCGGCAGCTCATCCAGTTCGCACAGCTTGCCGTTGACTCGCGCCCGGACAAAGCCCTGCGCGCGCAGCTCTTCAAAAACCGAAAGATGCTCACCCTTGCGCTCGCGGATAACCGGCGCAAGCAGCATCAATTTGCTGCCCTCCGGCTGGCTCAGCACCAGGTCGACCATCTGGCTGACCGTCTGGGCTTCCAGCGGGATGTCGTGGTCCGGGCAGCGAGGCTGGCCGACGCGCGCATACAAAAGACGCAGGTAGTCGTAAATTTCGGTGATCGTACCCACGGTCGAGCGCGGGTTATGTGAAGTAGACTTCTGCTCGATGGAAATCGCCGGCGACAGACCTTCGATCGTGTCGACGTCCGGTTTTTCCATCATCGACAGAAACTGGCGGGCATAGGCCGACAGCGATTCGACATAGCGGCGTTGCCCTTCGGCGTACAGCGTATCGAAAGCCAGCGAAGACTTGCCTGAGCCGGAGAGCCCGGTGATAACGATCAGTTTGTCGCGGGGAAGTGTCAGGTCAATATTTTTCAGGTTGTGGGTTCGTGCCCCACGTATCAGGATCTTGTCCACTGCGGCCTCGCTTGGCGGGCATAAACGACGGAGTATACGGCTCCGAGCCATCACGCGGCAAAGCGTCGCGTATGTGCTGTACAACGATGGGACTGGTAGAATCGCCGCCGGTTCACACGAGGTTATTCCATGCACGATACCCACAGCGAGCGTATGAGTAGCGGCGAGACCCGCGCAGCAGGCGGTCTGGCCCTGGTGTTCGCGTTCCGCATGCTTGGCATGTTCATGGTCTTGCCGGTTCTGGCAACCTACGGCATGGACCTGGCAGGCGCGAGCCCTGCACTGATCGGTCTGGCGATTGGCGCCTACGGCCTGACCCAGGCGGTGTTGCAGATACCGTTCGGGATCATTTCCGACCGTATCGGCCGGCGACCGGTCATTTATTTCGGCCTGATCATCTTTGCGATCGGCAGCGTGGTGGCGGCGAACGCGGATTCGATCTGGGGAATCATTGCCGGACGCATCCTGCAGGGGGCTGGCGCTATTTCCGCGGCGGTCATGGCGCTGCTCTCCGACCTGACCCGCGAACAGCACCGCACCAAGGCCATGGCCATGATCGGCATGACCATCGGCCTGTCGTTCGCCATCGCCATGGTCGTCGGCCCGGTGATCACTGGCATGTTCGGTCTTTCCGGATTGTTCCTGGCCACCGGCGGCATGGCCTTGATAGGCGTTCTCATCGTCGCCTACGTGGTGCCCAAGGCCAGCGGGGCGTTAATGCACCGCGAGTCCGGCGTCGCCAAACAGGCGCTGGGGGCGACGTTGCGTCATCCGGACCTGCTGCGCCTGGATTTGGGTATCTTCGTGTTGCATGCGATGCTCATGTCCAGCTTCGTGGCCTTGCCGCTGGCGCTGGTCGAAAAAGCCGGTTTGCCCAAGGAACAACACTGGTGGGTCTACCTGACCGCCTTGCTGGTTTCCTTCTTCGCGATGATCCCGTTCATCATCTATGGCGAGAAGAAACGTCAAATGAAGCGCGTTCTGCTGGGCGCCGTCACAGTTTTGATGCTGGCTGAGCTATTCTTCTGGGCATACGGGGACACGTTGCGGGCACTGGTCATCGGGACAGTGGTATTCTTCACCGCGTTCAACCTGCTGGAAGCGTCGTTGCCGTCGCTGATCAGCAAGGTTTCACCGGCCGGCGGAAAAGGCACGGCAATGGGAGTTTATTCCACCAGCCAGTTTCTTGGATCGGCCGCAGGTGGGATACTGGGCGGCTGGTTGTTCCAGCACGGTGGGCTCGATGTGGTGTTCCTGGGTGGTGCAGCCATGGCCGCCGTCTGGCTCGCCTTCGCAGTGACCATGCGAGAACCGCCTTACGTGACCAGCCTACGTCTGCCGTTGTCGCCGCAGGCGCAGCGTGAAGCAGGCCTGGCAGAGCGTTTGATGTCCGTAGCAGGCGTGACAGATGCAGTGGTGGTTGCGGAAGAGGCAGCCATCTACATAAAACTCGACACAAAATTATTGGATCGTGCCTCTCTCGAAAAGCTGGTCAATCCAGCGTCAGAAGCGTGCGAAGCCTAGGAGAACGTTATGGCCCGTGGGGTTAACAAAGTCATATTGGTCGGTACATGCGGCCAGGATCCCGAAGTTCGCTACTTGCCTAACGGTAACGCCGTGACCAACCTGAGTCTGGCAACCAGCGAACAGTGGACTGACAAGCAGTCCGGTCAGAAAGTCGAAAAGACCGAATGGCACCGTGTATCGATGTTCGGCAAAGTCGCCGAAATCGCTGGCGAATACCTGCGCAAGGGTTCGCAGGTGTACATCGAAGGCAAGCTGCAGACCCGCGAGTGGGAAAAAGACGGCATCAAGCGCTACACCACTGAAATCGTCGTCGACATGCAGGGCACCATGCAACTGCTGGGCGGCCGTCCACAGGGCGACGCTCAACAAGGTCAGGGCGGCGGCAACTACAACCAGTCCGCACCTCGTCCACAGCAGTCGCGCCCACAACAGTCGGCGCCGCAGCAATCTGCACCTCAGCAGAACTACAACCAGCAGCCGCCACAACAGCGCGACTCGCGCCCAGCGCCGCAACAACAAGCGCCGCAGCCCGCTGCTGATTTCGATAGCTTTGATGATGATATTCCGTTCTGAATCTCATAAGGCTAGAATGTAAAGATATTTTTGGTTGATATGGTTAAAGCCTAAGTAATCAAAGAGATTTCTGACATAAATGAAAGCCCCGTCTCTGTAAAGAGGTCGGGGCTTTTTCTTTACACGGAAATAGTAGAATAAATAGTTCGACATAAGAGCCTTATTGCCGCCGCTGCAACTCAACGAGCCAAATCCACTCCAAGGTCCGACCCTAGGCCCTGATTTAGGTATCCCCGTGACACCGAGATAATGAACGAATTGAGCGATTTCAATCCAAACCGGCTAATCCTGGCTAGGCAGCGCCGTAGCTATACCAAGAAATTGCTCGCTGATTATGCAGGTCTCAACAGTAAGCTCATCACGCTCCATGAGACCGGCGCTCAGGATCCGACACCCGAAAGTTTGGGCATGCTTTTTCGCGTCCTGAAATTCCCGGTTAACTTTTTCTTGGGGCGTGACATTGAAGCCCCAACTGATGAAAATGCCAGCTTCCGCTCATTTTCTCGAATGACCGCGGGGAAGCGGGATGCAGCCTTAGCTGCCGGTGGAATTGCCTATCTGCTTGCAGACTGGATGGATCAAAAAATCAATCTGCCATCAGCTGACATCCCTGATTGTTCGGGTATGGATCCGGAAGCCGCTGCAATGGTGGTCAGGACTGAGAGGCCGTTGGGCCAAGTGATGCGCAGCTAGCGACAGACGATATATATTAACAATAACTCAGTTTGTCTAGCAAAGTTGATGTCCGCAAAGTCAGAAGTCGGCCTAGTAAAAGGCCATCCGCTTTGTCCGCCGGGCACTTCACATTCAAATAAAAATTCGATTAAATGCTTGATTGAGATTTCAATAATTTTTGATATAGCTTAGATTCACCAAGCAATTTTAAATGGCTAGCTTGGGAAACAATTTTTCCATCACTCATAAGTAAAATTTCATCAGCATTTTTTATTGAACTGAGCCTGTGAGTAACAAAAATGATTGTGCTATCTTCCATCTTTACTCGGAGCAGCTCAAAGATTTCTTGCTCTAAAACCGAATCTAAGGCTGAGGTAGACTCATCAAGTATTATGATGTTCGGACGCTTTAAAAACATTCGTGCCAATGCGATTCTCTGTCGTTGTCCTCCTGAGAGTGATGCCCCTCTGTCTCCGACTACTGTTTCGTACCCCTCGGGTAGACTGCTAATAAAGTCGTGAACCCGAGCGTCCTTACAGCTCTCAACTATGTTTTCACGAGACACGCCAGGACAAGCTATCTTAAAATTTTCGAGTATGGAAACGCTGAACAAATAGCAATCCTGAGAAACGATTCCAACCAGCTCCGACCTATTGCTATCATTCAGATCCCTTATATTTTTACCATCAATAAACACGTCTCCTGCAGTGGGCGAGTAAAGCCCGCAAAGGATATGGGCCAATGTACTTTTTCCCGACCCGCTTTTTCCAACGATTGCGACCTTGGAACCTAGTTTTATTTCAATGCTACTTTCATGAATTATGAAACCCTTGCGGTCCCCATACGAAAATGAAACATTTTTACAAGTTATAAAGCCAAGGCCTGAGCGATCAATAGTATGAGCTGAGCGCTGTCGAACATTCGAATTTACATAGTTTGAATTTATGGAGCTCACTATTCTTTCCAAAATTGAGCTTGAGCTTTTAAGTTCAATAATCATTTTTAAAAAACCTATAAATGGTCCAAACAATGCATACTGCAAACCTGTTGCCGCAACGATCGTTCCAATACTTATTTGCCCGCTGACCTCGACTTCTATGGCTCCTGCAAACCAATAGGTGAGAGCCGGCGAGCAGGCAAAGAGAAAGTTGATCAGGGACAATTGCCATCGCCCAGCTAATGCGCCTTTTAACTCGACACTAGAGAGCTCATTTGATCGCCTTTCAAATGCCTTCTCTGCATACTGATCACGACCAAAAGTCTTGATAACAGAAATTCCTGACTCCGAAAGAAATTGATTTATGCAGCCACCTAATTCTTCCAAATTTTCAAATTTTTGCTTTGCCAGATTTTTCTTTTTTTCGCCTATTGTTATGTTCACATAAGCCGCCAAAGGCACGATAACAACAGAGATAAGCAGCAGCCTTACGTCGAGCATTCCAAGAGCGATAACATTTGAGATTGTCAGGGCCACGTACGATGCTATAGATGCACTAGAAAGAGTAAAAAAACTCTGAAACGCAGAGACATCACTAATTATTTTAGACTGTAATGCGCCCGCATTGCTGTTGGCAAAGTACTCCAATGGGTAGTGCATGAAACTATTGAATAGCTGAGCTCTTAAATTTGAAGCTATTGACTGTCCGACTTTATTAAAAAGCGATGCTTGAAGTACATTAACGGCATTCACGCAAGCAGCTACAGCTACTAGCCCCATTGCTAATTTCGATGTGTATGAGAAGTCACCTTGCGGTAAGGCCACATCTACTAAATCTCGAATGATGAAGGGCTGCGCCATCCCTACTAAAGCCGCGAAAAATATTAAAAAGAAAGCGCCCATCATCACTGCGCCATGAGGTCGAATAAGCACATCGAAAATTAATTTGCGCTTAGTTAAAATCTGCATAACACGAACCCTTTGTGATAATTTTAAGTACGATCCATTGTTTAAGTATTCTTTCCGGTTCGTGTCAGTAGATTTACATTAACTTTAATATTTCGTGAATTTTTGTAATGGTATTTGACAGCCACAGAAAAAATATTGGAGATTATCAGCGCTGATGATCAGCATTGTAATTTTTAACCCTTCGTTATTGCGAGGTATTAATATGAATAAGCTGATGCGTAAACTCTCAAAATCCCAAAGCCTGAATCCTACGATTAAAATTTTACGTACGCATATCAAGCAGGCAGAACGTTCGCTCAATGTAGACGGACCTGTAGGACCAGGCGGTGGCGGTCCGAGTCCAAAAGCTGACGGTTCCGGTGATTCTGGAAGTTTTCATTACATGTAAATCACAGTGAGTACCCACAGAGTGTTCCGTAATGCACTCTGTGGGCTCTGGCTAAAGCGAAGTTCAAACGGAGATAGACAAGTGTTTGAAATGAAATTTTCTCTCGCGGAATCTCACATACTTCCACAGCTTGTAAATACCGGGCTAGCTTGGAATAGTGGCTACATTAATGTTGTTACACACGGAGCCGTGCGCTGGGATTTTTTGCACACAAAAGATAGCTGGATATTGCTAGTCTATGATGTGTCCACATATTCGGGCGAGGAGTCGATGTTTGAAAAGCCAACTCAAATACCTGTACTTAAGGGCGGAATCAGCACAACCTATCAAGAAATCGAAAATGCTAGAGCAAATATCGTGCGTTGCTTTGAAAATTTTTATGTTATTGAAGGCGTCATAGGTGACATCGCAGGAGGCATAAGCGTATACGCAGGGCGAGCACCAAGCTTACCAGCTTATTTTGAAAAATACGACGATACACTATGTATTTCATGGGACGTAGAAAAGCTTCTATCCAGAGCTCCCCGCGTGCCAAACTTTTTAATTATAGCGCACCGATTGTCATTGCTAACCCCCTACAGCGTCGAGACTATTTTTGAGGGTGTCCAACTGTTAACTGAGCGGTCTTCACTTATATATAGCCCCAATGGTTTAGACTTTCATTACCCGGCTGAAGTAGACTATGAGGCGGACCTAGAAAAAGCGCTTCCAGAAATTGAACTCATCAAAAGGCTGCATTCCTATTTTAATCACACATCACGCCTAGGATTGCGCAGCGCTACGGAAATAAGTGGCGGTATAGACTCTGCGATAGCTGCCTATTTTTCTTCTAAATACAGCGGTGATAATTTTTCTTTAGGACTATTAATTGGTGATGAACTTGGCACTCATCAAATACAAAGGCGAAATCAGCTAATCGATGCATTAGGATTCAAAGACTATTCAATCCATATTGATGAATTCCCTCCATTAATCCCACTTTTAGAAAGACAGAAACCACATTACAGAGACGAATTTTATATCAACGGCTTTAAAAGGCTGTGGTCTGAGGCTAAGTCCAGAGGGTACGATTCAATCATAAACGGACAAGGGGGAGACGAGTTATTTTACATTCAGCGAGGGCAGATGGGACTAAATAGTAAGTTTGACCGCTCGCTGCCAAACTATTTGAGTGCGCGAGCTAACTTGGCAGCCTCAATCGATTCTGTTTTTTTTGCACCTCCGGGCTTGATGGCCCGGACAGTTTATAATGGCTTTGGAGTGCAAACTCGAGAAATTGCTAGGTTGGGTTTATGGCCACTTCAGCCATTTACTATGCCTAGCATTGTCGCGCCCTGCAAAAGGCTAAATATTCGTGATAGTTGCAAAAAGCAAGTGCTAAAGTCTTTTTTGCAAAAACAATTAAATTTCGATTTGTTTCCAGCAGGTTACAGAAAGGAGAACTTCACATCAGCCATGCTAAACTACATTCTAAAAAACGAAAAACAAATAAAGTTTGAATGTAAAGAGTTAGCCCTTATCGAATTGGGCTTGGTAGATGCAGATGCGCTTTCCGACTTCCTACTTAATTTTTTTGAAAAAAAGACCTCTTTCACAATGGATCAACTTGTTTTTTTACTTTCCATAGAAGGCATCGTTCGGGAGTACGGTCATGTCTAGCTCGGCGCCTTACAATGAACAAGTCATTAGGGATATAACGAAAATATTAAATGCAAATTTCAGTTTTCCGACGAGCATTACGAATATAGAACTGCTTGTAAAAGGTATGAATTACACATTGAGAGTCGAATGCAAAAACACAAAATATTATTTAAAGATATTTTCCGCATCAAGAGATAAAATCGACATATCTTTCGAAATGCACGTCATAAATAGGCTATCTGCAAGCGGCATTGGCGTGGCCACTGCTATAAACTCTATTAATGGCGATGCATATATTAATCTAACACTAGCAGGCGAAGACAGGTTGGCTGTTCTGTATGCTCATGTTGGTGGGCGAACTTTAACTAGCGATCCCAGAGATATATTTCTATTTTCTAAAGCGTTAGCAGAAATTCACAGGACACCAACATCTTTTTTCTTACAATATACCTCTCGTATTTTTTCCATTGAAAGCGAATGCTATAGAATCAGGAGCTCAATAGAAAAGCACTCTTACATACCAAAGCCTTTAGCATCAAAGCTCCTCGATAATTGCTACTCGATACAAGCACTGGCCTCGACTGATTGCGCAGTCCTTTCACATGGTGATGCGTGGTTAGGGAACGCAAAATATGTAAATGGCGTTATATACTTTATAGACCTTGAAGATTCTAAGCTGGCAAATCGGAATTTTGACTTAGGTGTTATGGCGTACAACCTCATCGTCAAAAAATATGAAGTTAGAGAAAATATTCAGGCGCTGCTTCGAGGGTATAACGAGCTCAACATCAGCATAACATCAGGTTCAATAAAACCCTATATCCAGTTGCGCTCTCTTTTCGTTCTTTGTTTTTTGCTTGAAAACAAGCTTGTCGATCAATCGCTTTTACAAAAGGTTTTCGAACGAGCTGAATACTTCACTAGTAGCAAGTTTGACAGCGAAATGGCGCACCTTCCATGATTAGTCTCGATAAAGTTACCCATCAGTTCATGATGTATGGTAAAGACGTAGAAGCCATTTATTTATATGGCTCCGCCGCACGAGGTGAGCAAGACGAATTCTCTGATCTGGATTTATTGATAGTATCTGAGTTAGATCCTTTTCACTTGATTTGCCGAGTTAAAGATGATCTTGGAATATGCATTGAGAATGAGGTAGAAATAATATCAAAAAAACAGTTAACGACCATGTTCGAAACAGGCTCTGATTTAGCTTGGACTATCTATCAAGAGGCGAAATTGTTATTTTGCCAGTCTAATCACGTTCAGTGCCCCCAGCCTAATAAGCACATAATAACGAAGGAGTTTCTTGCTTCTCAATACCAAAAATTAAAATCAAGCGCATCTGCACTTAATAATAACGATGCCGTAGGTTTTGAGTGTATACAGATATACAGCGCCATAAGGAGAGTCTACATATCCCTGCACCTGCAACTAAATCTTTATGGTTCAGACAAAGCTGTACGCGGCCTTAATTCGTTTTCAAACTTTGACCATCTTTACCAAGATCTTCGATCATTTGTACGCCAGGGAAAAGCTGGTTTAAGAAAAAAGCTGCCGTCTCGTGAATGGATCTTTAACACTATAAGGATTTCGACCAATTGGATTTCTAATGTCGCGAAGGACTACGGAGTTAGCAATGGCGAGCTACAAAACTTAATCACTTATAACGAGCGAGCTTTTAAAGCGAGGAATCATTATAGGCAAGTCCTAGAATTTTATTCGAAAGAATTTCAGAAATTGCCGCCGCCGTTTACACTTTCCAATACAGCGATAGACGCTTGGTGCAAAGATGCCTATGATGCAGGATACGATAGGAGTATTGAGCTGTATCGTTTCTCAGTGGGTGATTTAATATTCAGGCAGAGCGACACCCTGTCTCGCATTTATGATACGTTATCTGAGTGCGGCATACCGACAGGGTTTGATAGATACATCAATTTGGTTCTTGATTACTAATAATCTCCGCACACCAAATAGATAATTATTTTAATTGCCCCGCACACACAAAAAACACTAGAGATAGTTTTCAGATCTATCTCATTGAAAAACCAACTCTTCCATGCTTGCGAAGGGGGTCTCAATCAGAGATCCATGCCGGCCTCATAAAAATCCGCCGCTTGTATACTAATTCCTGAGTTAATTACAATGTTCGCCATCAGGAGTACCCTTGGTCAGTATTAAAGTGGTTGGGCCGGTTTGGTTGCGGCTGTTCATTGGTACCGACTGCATTCTCAGAATAGTCGGACCGGACAAAATAGACACTATTTGATTCAGGTTTTCGGGAGCCAAATGATGTGGCAATGAATCTACCCGAATTTCGTAGACGTTTCTAACTCCTAAATTTTTGCCTTTGGCTCAAGCGCCTGAAAGACGAGCGCTTCAAAACATCGCCTGATATACGCGACGAGGCGATTGTACTGACGGTTCAGGAACTGAACTGGATGCTCGACGGCTTTGATCTGTGGCGCAACCGTCCTCATCAAGTTCTGACTCCAAGATTCGTCGCCTGACGGGTATAATCCGGGCATGATTTCGATGTCCGATGATCTTCCTGATGACCCTGTTCTACTCAAGCAAATACTGCTTGCGGAACGCCGTGCTCAACACAGTCAGATCCTCGACCTGAAATAGCAAATCAAGTTGCTGCGCGACCGTTTGTTCGGTCGTAAATCCGAGCAAACCGTCGACCCTCAAATCCCGCAGCTTGCACCGTTTAACGAGCCCGAGCGTGTCGCTGTACTCGTCGCTGATAATGCTGACGAAGACCCTGAAGACATCGTCGCACCCGTCAAACGCCGAGGCAACGCAAGCCGCTTTGCGCCGACTTGCCGACGCGGGACTGCCCCACCTCCACATCGGCACAACCCCTGCCCAGGTAATGTTTTTCGAGGAATCGGACTGGGTCAGTGACATCTCGGCATATGGGTCAAATCGGCGTCAGCGTCAACAATATGCTTTACGCAAGAGTTAGGGGGAAGGCGGAGGCAAGCAGTCGCAGTGAGTCCAGTGCGAGTGTTCTCTACGTTTTTCGTAGAGATCACGCTTTCAGTCGGGATATCCTCGAAGAATTAGGGGGTTGGAAGAATTGTTTTTATCTGTTTTCCTGCTTATGTGAACTACCGTTCTAGGATATAGCTGGAACCTGCCATTCAGTTCCAGAACCGGAGCCCCCGTTTATCGGGGGCTTCGTCGTTTTCAGGCGTCAGAAAGCGCTGAACCACGCTGGCTGTACGGCTGACGCGAAGCCGCTGAGCACCTAAATCCGCGCATCCTTCTGCATTTGCGCGTTTTCGAAACAATGCGCGATCACCCAGCTTGCCGGCTTAACCTCACCTCGTGGGCCAAACGCCAATGCCCGTTGTGCCAACGGCCCGTTGCTGGCCGTGGCGCCGGCAACATGCGGGCTGTCCCAAACGCCCCACGTAATAACGGTAGACACCGAGCGCGTGGCAAGCACCACGTCGAGATACCGCTTATAAGTCGCTGCAACTGATCCATCACGATCTGCGATGGACCCAGTCAAGTGGCTGTCGTCGACGTCGAGTTCCGTGATGTGGATCGACAATCCCATATCACGCACTGCCAGAATAAAGCGAGACAGGCCCGGACCAAATGTGTCGCCTGCACGCAGGTGGGACTGAATGCCCAGGCCGTGTATCGGAATGCCCCGCTGCTTGAGCCCGCGCAGCAGGGCGAGCACGGCAGTGCGTCGGCTTTCGCCGTAATGGGTATCCTTTTCCAGGCCGTAATCGTTGTAGCAGAGCAGGGCGTCCGGGTCGGCCTTGTGCGCAGCCTTGAAGGCTATGTCCAGATAGCGAGGCCCGAGCATCTGATACCAGAATGAATTGCGCAGCCCGTCAGGCTGGCCGTCCTCCAGCTGGATGGCTTCGTTGACGACGTCCCATGCGCTGATGAGGCCGCGATAATGGCTGGCGACGGTACTGATGTGCGTCGTCAGCACTGCTTCGGCGTTCATCGGGGTGACGGTGTGGTGAACCCAGTCGGGTAAAGAACGATGCCAGCAGAAGGTGTGCCCGCGCATACGCTGGTCATGCGCTTTGGCAAACGCCGCGATTGCGTCGGCGGGCGCGAAGTTGTAACGCTCTGGTTCGGGGTGGACGGTCTGCCACTTCAAGGCATTTTCTGGCACAACGATGCTGGCCTGTAGGGCGACCAGTTGCCGATAGGCCGCGTCGTCATTCAGCTTTGCCGGATCAACTGCAAAGCCGAACCGTATGCCTTTCTCGGCTGCAGGCTGGCGCAATGCGGTAAAGGTTTCTGCCGCCAGCAGCCTGCTGTTGACGAAGGGCAGGCACGCCAGCAGGCGGACAAACGCAGTCAGAAAACTGCGTCGACTAGCCCGGCGCATCACGCACCAAAAATCCCCATCAACTCCTCACGGCCTACCATCACCGTCATCGAGCCTTGCTTCTGCTCGCCTTCAATCGTGCACAACAACCCGGCCTCCCGGCAGATCACTGCGCCTGCTGCGATGTCCCACAGGCTGGTGAATTTCTCCATGTAGCCGTCTGTCTGCCCCAAAGCGGCGAACGCCAGGCCGATGGTGGCGCAGCGATAACCAGCAAGGCCCCAGCCCTGTCGGCGCAGGCTCAGGTGCAGTTTGCCCATCTCTTCGGCATCCCAGCGGGTGTTTTCACCGACGCCAGCGATGCGCAGGTGCTCGGGTGGTTGAGGGCGGACAAAGGGGACTCCGTTGCGCAGCAAGCCATCGCCTGTGCGGGCTGCCAGGGTGTAGCCCAGTGCCGGATAGGCAACGACGCCGATTTCGGGCTCGCCTGCCGACATGTACGCTACCGCGATTCCCCACAATGGGGTGCCCCGCAGGTAGTTGCCGGTGCCGTCGATGGGATCGATGACCCAGCCATCGGTGATGAATTCGCCGCCCATTTCTTCGCCGAGGATTGTATCGTCGGGGAAGTGTTTGCTCAGTTCTGCACGCAGCAGTTGTTCTACTTCAAAGTCGGCGCGGGAGACGAGGTCTTGCGCGCTTTTGGTGGTGATGTCGAGGGTGTGGCGGTCGTTAAAATACGCCATGGCCAGGCCAGTGGCCTTTTCTACGGCTTGCATCGCGACGCTGAGTCGGTTGTTCATTGCAGGCAGCCTCCGTTCGGCAGGTTCAACAAGTCCGGGTAATCACTGAGAATCGACTGTGCGCCATGTTCCAGCAGGTAGTGCGCACGCTTCGGGCTGTTGATGGTAGCCACGGCGAATTCGACGCCGCTGCTTTTCAGGCGAACAAGGTGATGGTCATCGAGCATATCGTCAAGTACGTGGAGTATCCGGCAGTCATATTCGGCCAACAGCGCGACTGGATCGGCAGGCGCCACCACGGAGGCGATAGCCAGTGGTACGTCGTTCCACAAGCGTCGGGCGGCCGTTAGCGAGCGCACCGAAAAGCTGGAGACGAACAACCGATCGTTGTCGGCGGGCCACAGATTTTTGAGGATCGGCATCACCACTTCCGCCGTCTCGACATCGTCGCCAATGGTCGGCTTGAGTTCGACCTGCAAACCCAGGTTCAGGCGCAGCGCACAGGCCACGATCTCTTCAAAAGTCGGGACCTGCAGGC
Source organism: Pseudomonas sp. PvP100 (assembly GCF_017833055.1). Classification (NCBI taxonomy): domain Bacteria; kingdom Pseudomonadati; phylum Pseudomonadota; class Gammaproteobacteria; order Pseudomonadales; family Pseudomonadaceae; genus Pseudomonas; species Pseudomonas sp. PvP100. The sequence goes on along the minus strand of NZ_JAFIBO010000001.1, from coordinate 3,869,955 downwards.
CGGCGAATTCAGGCGCGAACCAACTGCCCGCGTCCAGCATGCGGATAGCTTTCAGCTCATGCAGCACGACGGCGCCGCGCCCGTTGGTAGTGCGGTCCAGCAAGTCGTCATGAATCACGACCGGCTGGCCATCACGGGTCAGCTTCACGTCGATTTCGACCCACTCGGCGCCGCATGCGGCAGCTTTTTCCAGGGCCAGCAGAGTGTTTTCCGGCACGTAAGCCTTGGCACCGCGATGGGCAATCAGGGACGAGCGGACGAGGGGAGCAGGTTTGAGCATGGCGGGTCACTTGGTGGTGTGGGAGAAAGTCACGAGCTGGCGTTGGCCGGTCTCGATATCGAACAGCAAGGGCGTGGAGTTGATCGCGAGTCGAACCTGGGTGCCGGGTATCTGATGTTGCCGTCCGGCCAGGCTGACAACGCAGCGCGTTCCAGCCAGTTGGCAATACAGCAGCGTGTGGCTGCCCAGATTTTCCGAAGACTCCACTGTGGCAGTCACGCCTTCCTGGTCGAGCATGAAGGTCTCGGGGCGCAGGCCCATCAGCCATTTGCCGGTCCGGTTGCTGGCAATGCCGAGCTTGATGGGCAAACGCTGCCCATCGGCGAGCAGCAAAATCCTGTCGTCGAGGCAATGCACCGGCAGCAGGTTCATCGGCGGCGTGCCGATGAAGCTGGCGACGAATGTGCTGGCGGGTTGATCGTAGATCTCGGCCGGCGTGCCGATCTGCTCGACACGGCCTTTGTCGAGAATTACCACGCGCTCGGCGAGGGTCATGGCTTCGGTCTGATCATGGGTGACATACAGGATCGTCGCGCCGGTCTGCCGGTGCAGGCTGCGAATCAACAGACGCATTTCATGACGCAGCGCGCTGTCCAGATTGCACAGCGGCTCATCGAACAGCAGCACCGGCGGTTTGCGGATCAACGCCCGACCGATGGCGACGCGCTGGCGCTGGCCGCCGGAAAGCTCTCCGGGCTTGCGTTGCAGCAGGTCCTCCAGGCCCAGTGACGCGGCGCACTCGCGTATGCGTTGCTCACGCTCCTTACGTGCAACCCGCGCCAGTTTGAGCGCGTAGCCGATATTGTCGGCCACGCTCATGTGCGGGTAGAGCGCGTAGTTCTGAAACACCATGGCGCAGCCGCGTTCCTTGGGCGGCAGGCGCGTAACGTCGCGGCCGCCCATTAGAATCTGCCCTTGGCTTGCCTCTTCCAGCCCGGCCACCATGCGCAGCAACGTGGACTTGCCACACCCGGACGGACCGAGGATGACGTTGAGTTCGCCCGCCTTGAAAACCAGATCAAGCCCGTGAAGGATGGGTTCTGCGCCATAGGTTTTGTGCAGGCCCTTGAGGACAATATCCGGCGCGCAGGTAATAGGGGTGAGCGCGTTCATTTACCGACTCCAATCAGGCCTTTGACAAACCATCGCTGCATGAGCGCAATGACGAGGATGGGCGGCAGCATGCTGACCACAGCAGCGGCCATCAGCAGGTTCCACTCGGGGACCTGGGTTGCATCGGTTGGCAGGAAGCTGGCGACGCCCAGCACCAGCGTGCGCATGTCCTCGCGATTGGTTGCCACCAACGGCCATAGGTAGTCCTTCCAGGCGCCGATGAACACCAGCGTGCCGAGCGCTGCAAAGTTGGTCTTCGACAGTGGTAGCAGGATGTCGATGAAGAACCGCCAAGGCCCGGCACCGTCCATGCGTGCGGCCTCGACCAGTTCAGCGGGCAGCGTCTGGTAGAACTGCCGGAACAGGAAGGTGCCGGTGGCCGAAGCAATCAGCGGCAGGGCGAGGCCGGGGTAACTGTCCAGCAAATTGATGGTCGGCAGCGGCAGCCATTGAATGCCCAGCCAGTGCAACAGGCTGCGTACGGGGGCGAGCAGATCGCTGGCCACCGAATACGTGGGGATGATCCTTACTTCCAGCGGCAGCAGCAGCGCCCCCAGCACAGCGAAGAAAATCACCGAACTGTAGCGGCTGCGAAAGTACACCACGGCAAAGGCCGTCAGCGCCGAGAGCGTCAGCTTGCCGATCACCACCAGCGTGGCGACCAGCAGGCTGTTGCCCAGCAGGCGCAGCAGATCGAGACGCCGGGTGACCTGCTGCAGGTTTTCCAACAGTTGGTCGCCGGGTATCACTGCAAGGCCGTGGGCGAACAGTTGTGGATTGCTGACGGTCGCCGAGCAGACCGCCATGTACAGCGGGCCCAGCGCGAACAGCAGCCCCAGGATCAGCAACAGGTAAGCGCCTGCGTTGAACAGCCGGTTATGCTCGATCATGCTTTCACCCCGCGGCGCTGGAAGCGCGACAGGAGTTTGAATTGAGCGACGCTCAGCGCCACCACCGCCAGCAGCATGAGCACTGACAGGGTCGATGAGCCGGCCAGATCCAGGCCCATGAAGCCGTCGGTGTAAATCTTGTAGGCCAGCACATTGGTGGTGTCGCCAGGTCCGCCTTGGGTGAGGGTGTCGACCAGCCCGAAACTGTTCGACAGGCTTTCCAGCAGGTCGATGACAAACACGAACAGCAGATAGGGCGCGATCAGGGGCAGTTGTATGTCAAGCATACGCCGCAAGGGACCGGCTCCATCCAGTGCAGCAGCGGCGAGGTAGTCGTCGGGCACCGATTTCAGGCTGGCGACCAGCATCACGAAGTTGAACGGCACCAGGCACCAGGCATACGCCACGATCAGCAACAGCATGCTCTGTATCGGGCTGGAGTAGGGCGCCCAGGTGCCGGGTGCAATCGCGTTGAGCCAGGCGAAGATGCCCATCACCGGATTGGCCAGCACATGAAAGACGATACCGATGGTTGCGCCCGATACCGCGTAGGGCCAGATCAGCAGGTTGCGAAACACGGCGTTGCCGCGCAGTTTCAGTTCCAGGCACAGTGCGAGCACCAGCGCGATGACGATCGAAAGCACGACGCTCGATAAGCTGAACACCAGCGTCGAGCCCAGCGACGCCAGCACGCCGGGGTCTTTCAGCACACGCCAATAGTTGCTCAGGCCAACGAAGATTTCATTACCGCCGAAGGGCGGCACCAGATGAAACGACCACCAGATGGCCTGGACCGCAGGCCAATAGAAGAACAGGCCGAGCGCCAGCAGTTGCGGCAGGGCGAACAGCAGCGCCAGACGTGGCTGAGGGAAATGTGCACGCGGTTTCATGGCGTTGCCTCGTTTGACTCATTGCTGGCCTGGGCCTGGTGCATCTGCTGAAACAGACCCAACAGCTCGTTGGCGCGCAGCGTTGTCTGGCGCATGGCCAGATCGATGCTCTGGCGACCCGCGAGCGCGTTCTCCATTTCCTGTGACCAGATCAGACGCATCAGCGTGATAAAACCGCAGCGCAAAGGTGCGGAGGGCTGACCGTCGATATCGTTCAGCACTGTCAGTCCGACCGTGATCGCCGATGGCTCGCTGGCAGCAGATTGCAAACGTGCAGCGCCAGCCTGAGTGACGGGCAGGTAGCCTGTCCGTGCGCTGAACATCAACTGGTTGTCCGGTTGCAGCACGAAAGCCAGGAATTCCGAGACCAGCCGATAATCCCTCACGGAATGCCCGCGCATCACCCACAGCGAGGAACCTCCGGGGACGTTGGCGCGTCGCTGGGTACCCGCGTAAATTGGCAGTGTCGTGACCTGGATATCGGATCTGAGCGTGCTGTGCACAACATTCCACGCCCCGGTGGAGTCGATCAGCATGGCGCAGTCGTCGGTGGCAAACGCCAGTGCCTGCTGGCCGCTGCGGGTTGAGTCCTCATGGACCACCAGACCTTCATGAGTCCATTGCGCGAGGTCTTTCATAAGGCGCAGATGGGCGCCTTTGTCGAACTGGTAGCGGTCACTGCCTGCGGAGCGAATCGCAACGTCAGTGCCTTGCGCTGCGCTGGCCTGCTCCAGCCAGATCCAGGGTGCAACCGCGCTGACGACCGGGCATTTCTGGCCGCTTTTCTTCAGGGCTCGCAAGGCATCCGCAAACGCTTCCCACGTGGCGGGTGGCGCACTGATCCCGGCAGCGGCCAACGCATTTCTGTGCGTGTAGAGCACGGCTGTGGACGCCGCAAAAGGCTGCGCCGCGAGCGTGCCGTGATCGTCGGCGTAGTAGCGCCGCAAGGCTGGCAGAAAGGTGTCGTCGGGATAGGCCCTGTGATGATCGGCCATGATCGCCTCGACAGGTCGGGTGGCACCGCCCAAGAGCATGTCAGGCGTGGCGACGTCGTAAATCTCCACCAGTGCCGGGCCTATGCCCGCCCGGTAAGCAGCAACGGTTTTCTGCAGCGTCTGCTCATAGCTGCCTTGGGAAACACAGTGCAGGCGATCACTTTCTTCACGTTGTGAATTGAAGTTTCTGCACAGATCCGCGATGGCGCTCCCGGCCGCGCCACTGTGGCTGTACCAGAACTCGGCCGGTGCAGCGAAGGCGTGTGTCGCGAGCGGCAGCAGGGCCAGCGCGGAAAGCATCTTACGGATGGAAGGCATGAGGACACTCACAAGAACTCAATGCCATTTAATACAGGTTGTGTGTAGTATTTGTGACCTGCGTGACTTTTATTAAATTTTCATGATGGAAGCGTGCAATGGATGGTGGGCGATACACTGCTTCACACGCCGACTGTTTTAATCCTCCTACGATTTGAAGATTCCATGCCTCTCGACCTCGACACGCCACTTCATTCGCATCAACCGTTGAGCCTCAATGAACGCAAGTTGCTGGACATCCTTCGTCGTCGAGGCGCGATCACCCGTGCCACGGTTTCAACCGAGATGGACCTGGCTCAGCAGTCGGTGCACCGGCTCATCGAAGAACTGATCAGCCGTGGCCTGCTGCGCAGTGGCGAGCGCGTCAAAAACGGTCGCGGCCAACCCAGCCCGCGCATCGAACTGGTCAACGAAGCGGTGTATGCCATTGGTGTATCGATCAACACCGACTCGGCAGTAGTCTGCGTCGCCGATCTGGGCTGTAATGTGCTGGAACAAGTCACCCTGCGCACGCCGCCGTTAAGCCGCAACAGCACCCTGGATTCGCTGGAAAAGACCATCGAGCGCATGCTTCAGCGCAACGGTATCGAAGCGCAACGCGTCGTCGGCATGGGCTTCGCGATTGCCGGCTTTTTTCTTGAAAACCGCCAGATCAATGCGCCTGAACCGCTGCGCGACTGGTCATTGATGGACCTGCAACCGGTGCTGGAGGAACGCTTCGGCATGCCGGTCTGGCTGGAAAACAACGCCACCACCGCAGCCATCGGCGAAAGCCTGGTCGGCGTGGGCGCCTGGGCCAGCAACTTCATCTACCTGTCGTTCAACTTCGGTTTCGGCGCCGGCGTCGTCATCAACGGCAAACCGTATTTCGGCAGCCACGGCAACGCAGGCGAGATCACCCTCTACAACGACGAAGAATCGATAAACCGCCCGGCTTTGCGTTACTTGCTCGAAGACCTGCATCAGAGCGGCATGCAGGTCGACTCGATCGAAGACCTGCGCCTGCGCTTCGACCCCGACTGGCCCGGTGTGAATACCTGGCTGACACGCGTCAAGCCCACACTGGATCGCCTGATCAACGCGCTGGCCGGGTTGTTCGATCCGCAGGCCGTTGTGTTTGGCGGGCAATTGCCGCCTGAATTGGGAAAACGCCTGATCGCCGCGACGACCTTCTGGGGCACCCATCGCTACAACTCTCCACCGCCTCGGCCGCAGTTATTGCTGAGCGAGACGAATGGGGATGCGGCGGCGCTGGGGGCGGCGCTGGTGCCGTTGAAGGAGCGGTTTTTTGTTTGATTCGTTGGGCGTTGGGTGGACAGGCATTGGCGGTTTTTGGGGGGAATGTTGACTGTTGTTGGGCCAAAGCTGTTGTTTCAAGGGTTGTCGTAATGCTGTACCTCAGTCGCAGACCGGTCGATACGTTTTTCCATGTCGGCAACAAACCCGTTCAATGGCATCAACTCCTCTCCCGCATACCCCGGGTACTGCGCCTGATACGGCGGTTCACTGGACAAATTGCGTAACTGGTCCAGGCTCTGCGCCACATAGGCAACGCTGACAAACTGCGCGCCTGTGCGGTCGTTCACCCAGCGTTCAAACACAATAGTGCCGCCCGGTGCTGCGTCATTCTCGGGGTATTCGGCAATTTTCCAGTCAAAGCCCAGCAGCGTTCGCAACTGCGCGATGTTGCTGTCGTGGCCTACGTACGCCAACCATTTGCTACCCGGCGGCCTGCCCACGGATGTCGGTTGCAGAGCCAGGAGGATTTGTCCGAGCAATTGCGAAGCACCCCGCTGGGCGATGTAAGGTACGTGATTGCTCAGCGCGTATTTGCCCGAACGCAAGGCCATCAAACGCGATACGTCTGCGGCAGTGCGCCCTTCGCCAAACGCCACCTGGTCCAGTGGCAAGCCTTCGGCGTATTGCATGCGGAAGGTTTCGCTCATGGCCGCGCCCACACTCAACGGACCGCTGAGCTTGGTGACGCCTTCCTTCTCTTTCAGCGTCCAGGGTTGCTTGCTCAAGGCACAGGTCTTTTTCCCGCAGGTCGTCGGCACGCCTACCAATTGCTGCATGGCCAGCAGCGGCGCGGCAAAGCGCTCGCGAGCTGCGTCAACGCTGCCACCCATGGCTGCCAGCATTGCCGCCCGGGTGCGCGCCGGGTCCAGCGACGCCAGGCCATTTTCGCCGCCGTGGAACAGCCGGTCTTCACTCTCACGCACATGGTGTATCGCTACGTTGCAGCCCGGGAACATCCCCTTTACCAACGCCGCACTGGTGGCCTGGGTGCGCGCTACCGGGCTGGACCACACGTAGGCATCCCCCGCCTGCGGGCACTGTCCCGCCTTGAACAGGCCGAGCGAATCCAGCGTGCGGCGTTGCCATTGGCCCAGCAGCACGGTGGCGGCGCGGCCATGGTCGGTCAACTGACCGTCGCGGACACCAAACGCTGGCCAGGTCTTGGCCGACCAGCGTTGCAACTCGGCGGTATTGGTAGCCGGACGGATACCGTGGCGCATCACCAGTACCACCTTGTCCAGGCGCAGGCCGGTGGTGTCCAGAGGCGCGGCCACTGATGGAAGCGCCAGGCACACGCCCAGCGCCAACCCCGCATACTTCAACAAAGTCGATTTCATCATCACGGGCCTAGAAGTCATAACGGGTATTGAGGCTTAAAGTACGTGGCGAACCCGGTTGCAGGTAGTTTTCCTGGTAGTAGGTCCAGTACTTTTTGTTGGCCAGGTTGGTGACGTTGGCACCCAGTGTCAGCGCATGGCCATCGCCCAGACGCAGACGATAGCCGCCCCCAGCATCGAACAGGCTGTAGGCCGGGAGGGTATGCACGTTGCCTGAATCCACCGCCATTTCGCCGATACGCTGGGCACCGGTGTGCAGGAACATTCCGGGCATCATGGGCACACGATACGTAACCTGGGTAGCAGCCTGATAGTGCGCCGCACCAGCTGCGCGGTTTCCGTCCACACCGTCCCCCGCATCGTGGTAGGCCGAGTCCAGTGACATGACGCTACCTTCCACTGTCAGGTCCGGCGTGGCATCGACGCTGGCGTTCAGCTCTAGGCCCTGATAGCGGATGGTGCCGCTTTGCACGTAGACGTTGGCGTCATTGGTGTACTCGGCGCCACGGTCGATGCGAAACGCTGCGGCGGTGGCACTCCAGTTACGCTGCTGGGCTTTCACGCCCACCTCGTATTGCTTGCTGAGCAGCGGGCTCAGGGTCTGGTCGGAGTTGACTGCGCTGCTGGGTGCGGTACCGCCGCTTTCCAGAGATTCGACGTAACTGGCATACAGCGTCACGTCCTTGGTCGGCTTGTACATCAAGGCAACGGTTGGGGTTGCCGGCCGGGCCCTGTATGGCGTCACAGCGGAGGTGGCGGAGCCGCGGGTTTGCTCACGGTAATTTTCGTTGCGCAGGCCCGCCAGCAACGACCAGTTTTCGCCCAGACCAATGGTATCGCTGGCGAACACTGCGCTTTCCTTGACGTTGTCGTCGCCGTAGGTACCGCCGCTGTAGTCGATGTTGTACACCGAGAAGATCGTCGGGTTGTACAGATTGCCCTTGCCCACGGTGGTCTTCGGGGTGACCACGGATTTGTCCGAGTTCAGTTGGGAATAGCTGGCGCCCAGTACCACGTCGTGAGTGAACCATCCCGTGGTGAATTTGCCTTCCAGGGTGCCCATGGTGTCGTTGTAGTCGTAGGCGTGATACTCGGACGTAACCTTGTCGGTGTACGCGCCGGCGTCGCTGGAAATCTGGTATTGGTCTTTCACATAACGGCGTGTCGAATCGGAGTAGCGGTAGGCCAGCTTACCGGTCCAGTCGGGAGAAAACTTGTAGGTAGCGCTCACGGTCGACAGGCTGTAGTCGACATCGGTGTAGGAGCCATTGCTGTACAGGCGCTTGCTACTGTCAATAGGGCTGGGCAAGGCGTTCTTGGTGTTGACGATGATGTCGGTGCCACCGCTGGTATTGCGCTTCTGGTACAGAGTGTCCAAGTCAACGCTCAAGTCATCACTGAGCTGCGCGTTCAGGGCCACGCCGACTGCCGTGCGGTTGACCTTGGCGTCACCCGAAGCGGCATCGCCTTCCTCATGCACCACGTTGACCCGGTAGCCGAAACGCGGGTCATCCAGACGCCCTCCGGCATCCAGATGTTCCTTATAGACATTGTCGGACTGGTAGCCGGCATCAACGCTGAGGGTGGTCTTGTCGGTAGGCCGCTTGGTCACGTAGTTGACGATGCCGCCCGGGCTGCCGAAGCCATACATGAAGCCCGACAGGCCTTTAAGCACATCGACCCGCTCGAACATCTCAAGAGGCATTTCCACACCGCGGTTGATGTTGGCCATGCCGTCGACTTTGTAGCCGTTCAGGTCATCCAGGGGCAGGCCGCGAACGGCCAGTGTGGCGGGGTGGGTGCCATAGCTCGAACTGATGGAGGTGACGGAGGCGTCGTACTTGACGGCCTCAGACAGGATGCCCGCCTGACGGGCCTGGATTTCGTCGCTGCCTACGCTCTTGAACGAAAACGGTGTGTCGATCACCGCATGGCTGCCCAAGGCGCCGCTGTTGGTCTGCTGGTGCAGCGCCGGCTTGCGCTTGGTGGCCTTTACAGTGACTTGAGGCAGCGTGGCCAATGTACTGTCGTCGATGGCCGGTGGTACATCGGCAGCAAATGATGGCAAGGCCAGGGAAAACGCTGCGAAACCGAGACCTGCACGCACATACAACGAGGATTTGCGAAACATGACAGCACCTTCGAAAACGGCCGTTCACGGCCTGGTTGATTCCTGTCGCGCGCACTTCGCCGTGGCCGGCTGTAACAGCCGACCGAGGAAGGGGGGTGAAGGCGGCGCGGTTGTTAAGGCGTAACGGTCTTGGTCACGAAGCCGATCTTTTCCAGGCCACCGGACTGCGCCGCGGTCATTACCTGCACCACCTTTTCATACGGGGTGTTGCGTTCGGCACGCAGGTGCAACTCCGGTACCGGCTGACGCGCGGCGGCCTCGGCGATCAGTCCCGGCAAGTCGCTGTCGCTGATGTCGCGGTCGTCCCAATGCAGGTGGCCTTCGTTGTCCAGCGCCAGATCCACGGAGGGCGGCGGTTTGTTGTCCTGCTGCGCGGCGGCCTTGGGCAGGTCAATCTTCACCGAGTGCTGGATGGCCGGCACGGTGATGATGAAGATCACCAACAGCACCAGCATCACATCCACCAGTGGCGTGGTGTTGATCTCGGGGTTAAAGCCGTCCTCTTCCTGTTCATCCCCGCCCAGCAATCCACTGGCCATCAGACGACCTCCGCTTGGGCGTTGAACGTGCTGCGCGCAGGCTGCCCGCCGCGCGGGGTCGCACGGGCGCCGATCACCAGCAGGTCGTGCAGTTCGAAGGCAAACTTGCCCAGTTCAGCGAGGGTCTGCTTGTTACTGCGCACCAGCAGGTTGTAGCCCAGGGTGGCCGGAATGGCCACGGCCAGTCCCAGAGCGGTCATGATCAGCGTTTCGCCGACTGGGCCTGCAACCTTGTCGATGCTCGCGTCGCCGGTCAGGCCGATCTTCATCAAGGCGTGATAGATGCCCCACACGGTGCCGAGCAAACCGACAAAGGGGGCGCTGGAACCCACGGTGGCCAAAATCGCCATGCCGCCTTGCAACTGTCCGCCCACGGTCAGCGTGGCTTGGCGCAAGGCGCGGTTCAGCCATTCGCTGAAGGCCGGCGGATGCATGTCGCCATCCAGCGCATCACGGTGCTGGCGTGCGGCGCTGACGCCGGCCTGAGTGAGTTCGGCGTAGGCACTGTGATGACCCAATTGTTGCACGCCATCCTTGAGCGTCGGTGCGCTCCAGAACGCCTCCAGCAACTTCGGTGAACGCAGGCGATGCAGTGCCAGGCGCACCAGCTTGTCGACCATCACGTACCAGGACGCAATCGACATCACCAACAGCGTCAAGGCCACGCCACGGGTGACAACGTCGGCCTGTTGCCACAAAACATTCAAACCCAGTGTTCCGGTGTCCATGTGTATTTCCTTTCTTTGAGGTGAGCGCTGCCCTGACCGGGAGGCCCGTCGATAAAAGATGGTGGGTTACGCCTGCGTGATTGCTAACTGTCGAGCTGGAATCGCAGCGGCACGATCACATACACCGACACCGCATGCCCTTCCTCCAAATGAGGCTTGAACAGTGCGCCGCGCACAGCCGTCCTGCCCGCCTCGTCGAGGTTGCCAAAGCCCGAGGAGCGTACGATGTCCACCGCGCCGGGCTTGCCGTGCTCGTCCACCAGCACCCGCAGGATCACGGTGCCCTCGTGGCCCTCTTCACGTGCACTGTCGGGATATTCGGGTTGTGGTTCATGCACGTATTCGACGCCCCGGGTGAGGGTCTTGGGCTGAGGCGGTGGTACGGGAATTTGCTTGACTACCGGTGCTGCGGCCGCGGTGCTGATGGTCGCGGGGGCAGACGTTGCGGCGGCCACGACGGGGTGTTGCATCACCTGCGGTTTGGCCGCGGGCTTGGGCCGGGCCACCGGCTTAACGGCCACAGGCGCTGGTGCCGGTGCCGGTGCCGGTGCGACAGGGGCAACGGTAGGCGGTGGCGTGGGCGCGGCACTTGCAGCTGGCGCCGGAGTCGGTTCATTGATGACCGAGGCGTAAATAGTACGAATCACCTGTGGTGCAAGCGCAGGGGGCGATGACCTGGTCACCATGCTCAATACCAAAACATGCACCGCCACGACCAGCGTTACCGCGCATCCCCGGCGCAGCAATCGCGAGGCGCTGCCGGCAGGCAATGGCTGAAGGTGCAGCAGGGGTGTCAGCGTTGCATCCACGATTGATTTCCTCCAGGCCGGTAGGCCGGGTACATCGGGCGCATTCCCTGCGAAAGTTGGGTCCGAGGCCGGTAGAGGAACCTCGTAACAGGTGTCGGAGGAATATAGGAGTGACGAGTGACAGATGCGTGACAGAGAAAAATTATCAAGTAAGCAGTTTGTGACAATTGCATGGGCGCCAACAGGCGTGGCCTTACAAGCGGTCATTACGGGATTCAGAAGCGGTTATCCGGCGAACCATAAGGCCTACGGCTAAAGGACTTTGATGCCGTCAGCCCCCTGTCGCAAGAGTTGCATCAGTTGCCCAGCAACGATGGCTTCAACGGCACCTTCAGTAGCGTCCACCTCAAAAGCAGCGCAGCAAGCCGATGCGCCGCCATCGCCGATGCGATAGACAGCCATGACGCTGCCTGGCCCGCAGCCTGTGTGCCCAGCTAGAGAATGCCCACCGTCAATCGAACCTTGCATCAAGCCGAGGCCATAGCCCGGCGTGATCCATGGGCGCCCTGGAATCGGGCCGCCTAGTGTTCGTACTGTCTGCATTTCCTGAAGCAAGCCTGCGCAGAGGAGCTCTGCACTGAGAAGTCGGTCCAGAAATAGCGCTGCTTGCGAAATCGGCCCGATCAACAAGCCGTGGTAAACCCAGGCGGGGTCATAATTCGAGGTACTTCCCAGATGGGTCGCTTGTAAGTCTGCTCGCGTTTTAGCAAAGCGAACGTTCGAGATGCCCAGAGGGGCAAGCGCACGTTGAATCACTGCATCATCAAGCGTCATATCGGTCAGCCGTTCAATTAGCCTGCCGATGAATAAGTAACCGACGTTCGAGTAACGCCATCCGGTTCCGGGGCTGTATCGAAGTCGAGTACCGTCAAGACATCGCATCATTTCATCTGCCGGCCAGGCGGGCTCACCTTTAGCAACGGCGGTGTGATACTCCGCAAGCTCTCCGTAGTCAGCCAGTCCTGCTTCATGCCGCAGTAGCTGGCGCAAAGTGAAAGGCTGATCAGGAATGGGGTCGTCCAACCCGATCAGTCCATCCTGTACCAACGAGAGGGCTGTCGCAGCCAGGACCGTTTTCGTAAAGCTCCACCAGGGGGCCATCAGCTCCAATCGGTCTGGCGTTTGTGGCTGACCATTTGACACGAGTGAAATGAGCATTGGCTTCTCTGGAATGTTGAGCGGATCTACAGCCCGACAAGATATCTCAATTGCTCTGCTGCGCCGGGATCAAGTCAGCCGTTTGTGCTGTGCTGAGCGACTGTTTTTGACAGAGAGCCGCCTCTGGCGGTGAAAGGCAGGTGTGTGGGCTGGCCATTAACATTTATTCATGCGGTCGGTGCTTAAGATTCAAGCGCCTCGGCCGATTATATTTGATGGCTGAGCTTAAGTTAGCGCTCGTCACCGTTGGCTAAGAAGTTATTATACCTGTGGAGTAAACAAGTGAAGTTACGCCTGAGCTGCAAAGCTATCATGATCGCCGTGTCTTTGGTCTTGTCGAATGTGGTGGCTTCTGAAGAGCTTAAGGTGTACAATTTTTCGCCTGTCAATCAGTACAATCTTAATCTTTCGGCCAGTTTTTGGAATCCAATTATTAAGTATGTGTCTGAAAAAAGCGGCGTGAATCTCACGCTGAAGTTAGGGCGAACCTCCTCTGATACAACCAGTTATGTGCTCGCGCAAGAAGTTGATTTCGCGTTCACCAACCATCTTTTTAGCCCCGAGCGCGACAAAATGGGCTGGAAGGTGTTTGGTCGCCGTGACGCGCCTGCCCTCGAAGGACAAATCGTGGTGCCTGCCGACTCGCCGATTCATAGCCTTTCGGAACTAGAAGGCAAGGAAGTGGTTTATCCAGGGCCCGAAGCGTTCATTGCTTATAAAGTGACAAGTTCGGAATTGGTCAAGAAAAAGATCAATACGTCTACTGTGTTCGCAGGAAACATGGACGGTGCTTTCAGCCAACTCCTTAGCGGCAAGGCCCAAGCGATGGGGGCCAACTCACAGCTTGTAAGCGGCTACACGGAGAGAGAAGGGAAGTCGTTCCGCGTCCTGTGGAGTTCGGCCTCGTTCAACGATTTAGCCCTCATGGCATCCCCTCGGGTTTCTAAAAAAGAACGTGATGCGGTCGCCAACGCATTTTTTAATATGCAAAACGATCCCGACGGTAGCAGGGTTCTTCGTGAGGCGACCGAGCTGGTGCATGCACCGACACCGATTACCTTCATTCCTGCGACGGAAGCGGATTACGCATCCTATCGTGATTTTTATAATAGTTTGCCAGCAAACCTCAAGTAAATAATCTCAATTTTAGCTGGAGAGGCTGCTAATGAATTTCTTTAAAAGCCTGCTGCCCAAATCACTGACGTCGCGAATACTGGCGATGTTATCTGTTCTGATACTGACTTTTTTGACGACGGGCCTGGGCCTGTTTTATAAAAACCAGTTGCTTCAGCATATTGAAGAGATCCAAGACACCGCGAACATGCTGATCGAGGTTGCCGCGCAAGCGGTCGAGGAGAGTGTCGTCATCGGCGATTACGACACCATCAAAAGAACCCTCGAAAAAACCCTGGCTCGCTCGCCGTTCAAGTCGGCCATGTTTATCGACCTGTCGGGTGGCGTCATTCGCCTTGAGGCCGCCAGTGCGCCGCTTGGGCGAGCGCCTGCGTGGATAGAGTCTGAAGTCGCTGCACGATTGTTCGATGTCAATCGTCCGATCACTGTTGGCGGGAAAGATTATGGCGTGATGCGTCTGTCTTTTAATGCCGAGAGAATTGCTGCTGAGCTCTATAGTCTTGTGATCCAGGCGATATTGTTTGCAGTATTTTTTCTGCTGATAAGTTTGGTTTTGATGGGGTTCATGATCAAGCGTTCGCTTGCCCACCTGGGCAAGCTTCACTCTTATGAGGCAGAAATCGCTTCAGGCGCAGTGGCAGCAGAAGCGATGTTGGTCGCTGATGCTCCCATGGAAATACAGGAGGCTATAAAAGCCGTAAACCGTACTGCTGCGAGTATGCGCAATCACTTTGGCCTGCGTATCGAATCGTTGATGAATACCTTGGTGCAGCATAAAAATGCCCTGGATGAGGTGTCGATCGTTTGCGAAGTGTCGGCCTCCGGACGTATCACCTACGTTAACGAACGATTCGTCACAAGCTCACAGCACTCGCGAGCCGAGCTTTTAGAGTTGACGATCGATGAAGTCTGGACCGGCATGTCTTCGGCCAATGAGCCGTGGCAATGGGCACCTGAAAATGAGGTGTGGAACGGTGAGGTCAGGCTTGCTGGTCGTACCGGCAAGGTTGCATGGCATCGACGCACTGTCATACCTATTCTCGATGACCTGGGCGGCGTTGAAAAATATATCTGCATCGATATCGATATCACAGATCGAAAAGAGTTTGAGGTGGCGATTCTGGATAACGCCAGAAGGCAGAACCTTATCGCCTTGTTTGGCCAGCAGGCATTGACCGAGGAAAACGTCAGTGCTCTGGGTGAGCTGGCGGCACTGACTGCGGCGCAAGGATTGAACCTGAGCAAGGCCGCTTTACGGGTCGTTGATCGAGTGAACCATGAGGTCATCGTCACCGCGGAGGTTGGCTTCGCCGGCGTTGAAATCCGCAGTGGTTATCATAATGATTTTTTGAACAGTACTGCTTCTTCTGCCGGGTTTGTCATTAATTCTGATTCGCCTGATAGCCGTTACACGCTGCTTCCTTGTGACACAGTAGTGGCGTGCAGTATTAGAAGTGGCCTGGAGGTTGATATCTCTTGCAGAGAAGTCTTCAAAGGCGTTCTTGGGGTGTATGCCAGCAGGGATTACCGCTTTACGCGTGAAGATGTCAGCTACCTTCAAACACTTGCCAACCTCTTGGCAGCCGCGCTTGAAAGGTATGACGCAAAGAACAAGCTGACCTACCTGGCCGAAAATGATTCGCTCACCCGTCTGCCTAATCGCTGGTTTCTCAGCAATTATCTGCGCGAGATAATCAGCCGGACCACGTCAGCGCCAGATGCAGTAAGCGTCATATTCATAGATTTGGACCGGTTCAAAGCCGTGAATGACACCATGGGGCATTCAGTAGGCGATCAATTGCTTATCCAGGCGGGTCGACGCTTGAGAGACTGCATTGATGAGAACAGTGTGGTTGCGCGGCTGGGAGGCGATGAGTTTTCGATTGTCGTCACCCATTCTGTTTATTCCGAGAGCCTCATCAAATCGCTGGCGACCCAGGTTGTTGATGCGTTGGGGAAACCGTTCAACCTGGGCGGCCAGGATATATTCGTTTCAGCGAGTGTGGGCATCGCTAATTATCCGTTTGACGGGCGTGACACGGGCGTTATCTTGAAGAATGCGGACACCGCCATGTACCACGCGAAGAAAAGTGGCCGCAATAATTTCAAGTTTTACGACGCCAGGATGAACGAAAGTTTAACCAGGCGCTTGCAAACTGAAACGCTACTGCGGGGTGCACTTGAGCGCGATGAGTTTATTCTGCACTTTCAGCCCAAGGTCAGCCTCGTCGATGGCAGGATAAGTGGTCTGGAGGCTTTATTGCGCTGGAATCACCCGGAGCAAGGTATGATTTCTCCGGCCGATTTTATCCCTATTCTGGAGGACTCGGGCCTGATAATTCCTGTCGGCGTGTGGGTTATCCGCAAAGTCTGTGAAACCCTAAAGAGCTGGGAAAAGAATAATATAAGGCTGGTGCCGATCGCCATCAATCTGTCCGTCAGGCAGCTTCAGGTGAAAGGCCTGGCCGAGACCGTCAAGCATATCGTTGAAGCATACGGTATCAACCCCGCTCTTTTAGAGTTCGAACTGACCGAGTCGATGCTGATGATCGATCCCGAGTCGGCAGTTGAAATACTCCGAGATATAAAGTCGTATGGTATAAGCCTTTCGGTCGATGATTTCGGAACGGGCTATTCCAGTTTAGCCTACTTGAAGCGATTCCCTCTTGATGCCCTCAAAATCGACAGGGCGTTTATCAAAGATATCACCAGCAATCATGAGGACGCCGCGATCACCCGGGCGGTAATCGTATTGGCGCACGAATTGGGTCTTAACGTCATCGCAGAAGGTGTCGAAACAGTCGATCAGTTAGAGCTGCTCGTGACGTATGGCTGCGATCAAATGCAGGGTTATCTTTTTAGTAAGCCTGTCATCAGTGAAGAGTGCGCTGCGATGATTAAATCGTCACGCAGTCTGGATATAAGCTTTTCTGAAAGTGGTGTGGCATAACATCGTATTGATCGTGTCTGCGAGAGCGGTCATGGCAGGCCGCTTTACGCAGCGGCTGCTTTTGGCCGAAAGCACGTATTGGCAGGTAGCTGCATTTGATCAACGATACGCATCAGACGAAACATTTCCGACCCACTGCTACCTGAGTCGAAACGAAGCAGTCTTCACAAAAAATCACCCACTCGTTCATGGTATGCACAGCCAGCTATAATTTTTTCCTCGAAAAGCGTGTAAATTATAATTTTCTCGTGACTCGTATAGGAAATTCTCCATGCAGCAACCCATTGAGCGAGCCGGGTATAGCTGGCTGATCAATGCACTGGATCTTCGCTGCGTGGCGCTTGATCATGAGTGTGTCATTGGCTCGCGGCCTGCGCTCTCACTGCCCGCTGGTGGCGTGAAGATAGAGGTCTTCACCAAGGGCTATGCCAGAGAGCATCGCCCCGTTGACCAGATGCTTTTTGCGCTCTCATACGAAGGGGTGAATATAGGCGTTCTGGAGCGCGCCTTTCAGAATCCGGCTGTTCGTAATGACCTGACTGCTGCAATCGTCGAGAAACCAGCCAGCGGCTATCTGCGCCGACTCTGGTACATCTGTGAGCACATTGCAGGCCACCAATTGCCTTTGCCCGACGCGGCTCAAAACATACCCTATGAGCACCTGCTCCCACCGGATAAATATTTCACCGGCCCAGAGCAAATGTCGCGCAGACACCGGGTGCGGATGAATCTGTTGGGGACACCGAAGCTTTCGGCTCTTGTTACACGCCAGAGTTGGGCAGACGACAATCTTCTGAATGCACAAATAGTCGAGCGTATGCATGACCAGATGGTCGACTTCTCAGTCAGCGAGATTGCTAGAGCGGCGCAGTACCTGCTGACGACCGAGACCCGCAGTTCATACGAGATTGAGCACGAACGCCCGGCGCCTGATCGAATCCTGCGCTTTGTGCGAGTGCTGGAACAGGCAGGCCAGCGCTCGCTTGATGAGGAGTTCCTGTTCGACGTCCATCGAATAGCCCTCGCTACGGGGCGCCCTGACCCTTCCATTGGTGCTTACAGGTATATGCAGAACTGGCTTGGCCGCGGGGATCTGATCCACCTCATCCCGCCAGCGCCGGAGAACGTTCCTGAGATGATGAAGGAGTGGTTCCTGATGCGTGAGCGCGTTATGCGCAGTAACGCGCCAGCGCTGGTTAAATTGAATGCGATTGCGCACAGCTTTATCTATATCCACCCTTTCATGGACGGCAACGGCCGTTTGTCCCGCTTCATCATGCAGGACATCCTGGCTAATGAAGGTGTCAAGCTGCAGGGCATTATCATGCCAATATCTGCTGGCCTTCTGGTCAATCTCGAGACTTATATCGGCGCGCTTGATGCCCTGTCACGGCGGATACTCGGTGCTACGCAGTACCACAGGACGGACCTGGCCAGCGACCCTGAACTGGATGAGGCGCACGATCATCTGTTCGCTCATCTGGATTTCACTGATCTGCAGGGCGAGGTCAACGAGAGTGCTGCGCGGGTTCTGGACGGGCTCATGCGTGACGAAGTTAACCATCTCGTTCGCCGTGACAGATTCAAAGAGCAAATGAATCGCGAACTTGATCTGTCCAACCGAGATCTTGAGCTTCTTATCGCGGTGATCTACGAGAACAGCGGACATGTCTCCAAGCGCAAGCGGACAGGGTTGTTCCAGCACCTGACGGATGAAGATATTGCTCTGGCGGAGAGTATTTACGCCGATCTACATGCGCCTCAAGCGACGGGGTCTAAGTGACCCTGGCACCTTGTGGGTCAGAGTGGTCCGTGGCGAGCTTCGACGCTTCAGCCAGCGCTGCGTTAAAATTGGCCTCTGCCGTTGCGGGATCCGCGAGCGTTGCTTCCGATAGCACTGCGTCGATGGCCGGGATGCCCACCATCCGTGCCCAGGTTCTGAGGTACGCGACCTGATGGTCGTAGGCTTCGGTGGGGAAGTCTTCCCCAAGCGCTACCCCACGTGAGGCGAACACCACCACTTTCTTACCTTTGAGCAGACCACGCATGCCTTGGGCATCGAACTCGAACAGCACACCGCGCTGCGATACGGCGTCAATCAAGTGCTTAAGGCGGTAGGGAATACCGAAATTCCACATTGGCACACTGAAGAGGATGACGTCGGCTCGGTGGAAACGCTCGCCCAATGCATGGATCTGCTTCCACACTGCCTGTTGCTCAGCGCTCATTTGCACACCTTGAAGGTCTGCGTACTTGGCGTTCAAGGCAGGACCGTCGAAGGGCAAAAGATCGGTCGTCCACACGTCCAGAGCGTCCACAGTGGATTCCGGATGAAGTGAGGTAAAAGTCTCAAGGTAGCGCGAGGCCAGTTTCAGGGAAACGGAGCGCTCGGCGCGGGGAGAGCTGGCGATATGAAGAATATGCATGGAATCATTCCTGTTGGGTGCACCCGCAGAAGCTATCCAATTTAGTCTATGAGTTGACGCCGATGTTCCTTCTGGCTTATCGGCTTGAGAGCTAAGTCTACATCCTCAGCGCTATAGCCTCTGCCACAAGGCACTCCAGCGCAAACTGCTCGGTATAGGTCATCTGAATCGGCGTGGTCTCGCCCTTGACGGTCCGCTCCCCATCGAGGATGTAGCGAATGCGTTTGTCGGTCACTCCAATGCGCTTGGCGATCCACGAAGGGGTTTGGCCGATGCGCGAGATCAGTTTGTCGGCATATTCGGTGGAGGGGTTATACAGTTCTGCGTTGGGTGTCATGGGGTGTCCAGATAGAGGTCAGGCGCTATAGATGCGGGGGAGTATGCAGCTCCGTGCGCTGTTCGTCGCCGTGGGGCTGGCCACCGACACGTATTATGCAGCGACTGGCAGATTACCTTCGCGAGCAAGCGCGCTCCCGCAGGATACTGTCTCCTGCAGCAAACCGCCCAGCGTCATTCAATGCAAGTGGCGGGTGGGGCGATCCTTCGCCCATCCTCAGTCAGCAACGATCAGAGTTTCACGCCGAGTGTTACGAACGCGCTGCGCGGTGTGCCCACTTGAAGAATCTGCAAGTTGCCCGCCGGGTCGGTGGCTGCGCTGGCGTCGGTGTTGAGGGTGGAGATGTAGCGTTTGTCGAACAGGTTGACCATGTTCAGCGACAGCGTGGTGTCCTTGAGGGCGCCGAGTTTGCCGAAGTCATAGCCGAGGTTGGCGTTTGCCAGCCAGTAGCCGCTGACACTGGAGTCATTGGTGTAGGTGTAATAGCGCTTGCTGATGTAGCTGCCTTGCAAGCCGGCGTTCCAGTGTTCCCAATTCCAGTCCAGATTGCTTGAATACATCAGTTTCGGTGTATCGACGACGGTCTTGCCTTTTACATGAACGGTGTTGCCGCCGCTGGCGTAGTCATCGTCGTAAGTGCTGTGGTTATAGGACATGGAGTTGGACCAGCGCCAGTTCTCATTGGGCGTCAGGCCGAACGACAGTTCCAGGCCTCGACTGGTGACCGAGCCGACGTTGGCGACGCCGTTCTGGCAGATGACGATGCCGGTGCAGTTGGTGATGGCGACCAGGCGGTTATCGAATTTGGTGTTGTAGATCGCCGCCGAGGCCGAATACAGTTTGGTGCTGCGGCGCACACCCAGCTCCACGGTTTTCGAGGTTTCCGGCTTCAGGTCCTTGAAGCCGTTCTGCGCATCGACGGCGCTCTGCGTCGTGAAGAACGGGCTGTAACCGCCACTCGGGAACGCTGCCATGTTTTCCGAGTAAGAGGTGAAGACTTCGTCGTCCTCGTCGAGTTTGTAGGTTGCGCCTACTTGCGGCAGAAACCTGTCCCGCGCTTGCAGCGAACCACTGGCGTAACCGCCGCCTTTGCCCTCGGCTGTCGAGGTTGTCACGGTATTTTTCGCGCCGAACTCAAGTTTGAGGCGGTCATCGAGCAAAGTGTAGGTGTCGCGCAGGTAGAACTGCCGGGTCAGGTCGTTGTAACTCTGATCCAGCACGGTGGCCGCCAGGGGCAGGCCATCGGTTTTGACGATGTGGTTCTGCGGCGTCGCATTGGTGGTATCGAACAGGTAACGCGAGATGTCGTTCTTGTTGGACTGAATCCAGAACCCGCCCTGAATTTCATGCTGGCCGAGGTAGTAGGTCAGTGAACTCTGGAAACCGGTTCGATCGATGCCGTATTTTGTGCTGCGAATCGAATTGCTCGGCACTGTCGTCGAGCCGCTGGTGTAGACGAACGGGTAATACGAATTGCCCCGGCCCGAGTCATGGTGGTGATAGGCGGTCGCGTCCAGAACCAGATCATCGGTCAGCGAGAAGTTGCCGTTGAGGATGTCCAGTTCGTCGTCACGCAGGCTGCTGGCGTTGTAGGTCGCATCGTTCGCACTGGTGACCCCGCCGCTATAAATGCCGTTGGCCGCATTGACCGCGCGGGTCCAGTCCGGCGTGTAGTAGCTCCAGTTGTAGCCCAGACGCTGGATGATGCTTTTGGACATGTTCGGCAGGTTGGCTTCGTCATGGGACGAGGTGCTGTGGAAGAAGCTCACCCGATTGTCGCCGAAGTTGTAGTTGACCTTGGCGTTCACCGCGTCGGACTTTTGCGGGTTGTTGTGGCCTTTCCAGGCGTCGGCGTCGTACTTTTCGCCCGACACGTACGCTGACAGGCCGTTGTATTCGCCGGTATCGACCCGCATGAAAGTGCGTGAGGTGTCGTAGCTGCCCAGGGTTTGCGACAGACGCGCGCCGAACTCTTTATCGGGGTTGGAGCTGGTGAACTGGATGGTGCCGCCCAGATCACTGTTCGATGCCGTGCCCAGTGAGCCGATGCCGGGTGCCACTTCGCTGGAGGCGATGTTTTCCGCGATGATCGCGCGGGTGATGCTCAGCCCGTTGAAGTTGCCAAAGCTCATGTTGCCGAGGGTGACGCCGTCCAGCGTGTAGCCCAGGTGGTGCATATCGAAGCCGCGCAGGCTGATGCGCTGGCTGCCTTCCTCGCGACCCAGCGGGTCACCGGACTGGAAGTTGACCCCCGGCAGGCGTTGCAGAACCTTCATCGGGCTGGTGCCTGCCGAGTAAGCCTTCACATCCTTTTGCGTCACGCGCTGCACCTGGCGAGTCTCGCCCTGACCAATCACCGATACCGTGCCCAGCGTCATGGCGGCGCTGTTGTCGCTGGCGGGCGCCGTTGCCGAGGTGGGCACATCGTCATCGGCCTGAATGAACGGGCTGATCAGGCACAAAGAGTTCAATGAAATCAGCAGCGCGAGGCGCGTTACCGGGAATCGAGGGGTACGCGATATCGATCGATTGTTCATGGAAAGGTTTTCCTGGGGCGTCAGGGTGCCGCGCTTGCGGCGGGTCATGTGGTTAACGACAGGTTTTTGTTTCAGGGGCTTTCGGTAATCACCGACAGGCGACTGATGCCGGCTTTCTGCACATCGGCCAGTACCTGCGCTACGCGGCCGTAACCCGTCGCCTGATCGGCGCGCAGGCTGACGGCGACGTCCGGGTCTTTGCTGTGCAGGGTTTGCAGAGCCTCCGGGAGTTGCTCCAGCGCTACAGCCTGGCTGTCGATGAATACGCTGCCGCTGGCGTCGACACTCACCACCACCGGGTCGGCCTGATCCAGTGAGGTGGTGGCGACGGTCTGCGGCAGGTCCAGCGGTATGGCGTTATTGAGCAGCGGTGCGGTGACGATGAAGGTCACCAGCAGTACCAGCATCACATCCACCAACGGCGTGATGTTGATGTCGCTGATTGCATCGTCATCATTGGACGTGGAGAAGGACATGTCAGCTCACTCCTTTCAGGCTCGGGGCCGTCTTGTCGCGGTGGTCGGGTTGCAGCCGGAAGGCGTTGCGTTGCGAGAGGTTGAGGAAATCCACGGCGAACTCTTCAAGGTCCGCGATCACCAGCTTCAGACGCCGCCCGAAAAAGTTGTAAGCCAGCACCGCAGGCACCGCGACGGCGATGCCGACGCCGGTCGCTACCAGCGCTTCGCCAATCGGCCCGGCGACCACCGCAATGCTCGCCGACTTGGCCTGGCTGATCGCGCTGAGTGCATGAATGATCCCGAACACCGTCCCGAACAGGCCGATGAAGGGCGCGGTGCTGCCGATCGATGCCAGCAGGATCATGCCGCTCTCCAGGCGACGACGTTCCTTGTGGATCTGTTGACGCAGGCTGCGCTCGAGCAAGTCCTGGCGATTCCAGCTATGGCCCAGGTCCGGCGAATCATGCGGCGCGGCTAGGGCCTGCGCGCCGGCATCGGTCAGGCGTGCCAGGCTGCCTTCACTGTTCGGCAGGTGCAGCGCATTTTTCAGGTCACGGGCGGCCCAGAACTGCGTGGCGTAGCGTCGGTTCTGCCGGGTCAGTCGCCAGTGCTGGAAGGTCTTTCCGAGCAACAGCGCCCAGGTCACCAGCGAGAAAATCACCAGCAGGGCCATTGAGGATTGGGTAATGAGTACGGAGTAAGCAGTGTTCATGACGTGAGCCTCAGGGTGCGAGTTTGAAAGCCATGGGGACGTTGACCCAGCCTTCTACCGGGGTGTCGCCGCGTTTGGCGGGAATAAAGGTCCATTGCCGGACGGCGGCCTGCGCGGCTTCGTCCAGCGCCGGGACGCCGCTGCTTTGCAGCACTTGCACCTGGTCGGTACGTCCGTTGGGCAGCACATGCACGCGCAGCATCGTCGTGCCTTCCTGATGGCGGCGCGCGGCGGCGGGCGGGTAGACCGGCGGCGGATTGTTCAGGTAACCGGCCCGGCCTATCGGCGCGGTGGTGGTCTGTGGTGCCGCTGGTGCAGGTCTTGGCGCTGGCGCTGCAGCAGGTGCCGGTGTGGGCGCCGCGACGGAAGGTGCCGGCGCAACAGGTTTGGCGACAGGTTTGCTCGTTGCGGTTCTGGGCTGGGCCTTGGGCTTGGGCAACTCGGCAGGTTTGGGCTCGGGTGGCGCGGGCTTGGGAGCTGGCGCAGGCGGCTCCGGTGCTGGCTGAGGCGTTGGTTCGGGCGGCGTCGGTTGTGCAACCGGCGGCGCCACGGGCGGCGGTACCCACTGCACGGTGATCGGAATCGGCGGGGTCGGCTCGGGCGCTTGCGGGTGATCGGCCATCAGCCACGCGGCCAGCGCGGCATGCAACCCGATCGCCAGTGCAATCGCCAATGCGGCGTGCGGCCATATGCGTGGTGCGTTGTCGCCGTTCTGCTGGACCACAAGCGACGATGGGGCAACGTTGCAGTTACCCACAGGCTGATGTGGCCAGTGGCGTAGCTGACGCGGCGGTAATCGGCGGGACAGTATCAGCGTTGACATGAGTTCAGCTCACCCGTGAAAGAATACGAACCTTGGCGCGTTGGCGAAGGGCTCGTTTCAACTGGAGCCGATATTAATACTCGTTGTGTGTATTAATTATGACCGCCGCCGCGTGATCGTGATTTTCTGTGTTGAAAGTGAACCCGGCTTGCCGCGCAACTGTTCGTAAATTTCATTAGGCGAGGCATCGGCTGCAATGCTATCTGTCCAGACGTGCCACGTTCGTCATTACACGAAAACGTATCGCCGCGCAGGCTGGGCAACAGGGCGTCACCCTCTTGATCCGCGGTTCACACCTTGGACAGAAACGGGAGAACTCGATGAAATTGCTACGTTATGGTGAGAAGGGTCTGGAAAAGCCAGGCTTGCTTGATGCTGCCAACCAGATCCGTGACCTGTCTGCACACGTCAAGGATATCGCTGGCGATGTGTTGAGCCCTGCAGGGCTTGCAAGCCTGGCTGCGCTGGATCCCGAGAGCCTGCCTCTGGTTCCGGGCCAACCACGCATCGGGGCGTGTGTCGGGCAGGTCGGCAAGTTCATCTGCATAGGCTTGAACTACGCTGACCACGCCGCGGAGTCGCAGATGGAAGTACCGAAGGAACCGATCATCTTCAACAAGTGGACCAGTGCTATTTGCGGCCCCAACGATGATGTCCAGATCCCCCGTGGCTCGCTCAAGACTGACTGGGAGGTCGAGTTGGGCGTGATCATCGGCAAGGGCGGACGTTATATCGATGAAGCCGATGCCATGGAGCACGTGGCCGGGTATTGCGTGATCAACGATGTGTCCGAGCGCGAATGGCAGCTAGAGCGCGGCGGGACCTGGGACAAGGGTAAAGGCTTCGATACCTTCGGCCCGTTAGGTCCATGGCTGGTGACCCGCGACGAAGTTGCCGATCCTCGCTCGCTCGACCTGTGGCTGGAAGTGGACGGCCACCGCTATCAGAATGGCAATACGCGCACGATGATTTTCAGCGTGCCGCAACTGATCGCCTACCTGAGCCGTTGCATGAGCCTGCAACCAGGCGATGTCATCTCGACGGGGACGCCACCGGGTGTGGGGCAGGGCGTGAAGCCGCAACCTGTCTTCCTGCGTGCTGGGCAACGCATACGTCTGGGGATCGCAGGGCTGGGCGAGCAGAATCAGTTGACCGTTCCGGCCGACTGACCCGCTGCCAGCAGGGGGCCGGCAATCGGCTCCCTGTCACACAAGCCATCAGCCCTGCAAAAACGCCAGCAGGTCTTTGTTGAGCGTCTCTGCATGGGTCACTGCAAACCCGTGCGGCGCGCCTGGGTAAACCTTCAGTTCGGCCCCCTTGATCATCGCGGCAGCCCGTTTGCCCGAGGCTTCAAACGGCACTACCTGATCGTCGTCACCATGAATCACCAGGGTCGGCACATCGATTTTTGCCATGTCCGGGCGGAAGTCGGTTGCGGAGAACGCCGTCACGCAATCCAGCGTGCCCTTGAGCGAGGCGAGCAGGGCGATGTTCAGCGTTTGCGTCTGTACGCCTTCGGAGACTTTCTGGCCGTGGTTGATGCCATAGAACGTGCTGGCGAAGTCGCTGATGAACTGAGCGCGGTCCTTGAGCAGGCCTGCCGTGATGCCATCGAATACGGACTGCTCGACGCCTTCCGGGTTGTCAGCGGTCTTGAGGAAGAACGGTGTGACCGAGCCCAGCAAGGCCAGTTTGGCCACTCGCTCGCTGCCATAGTTGGCGATGTAGCGCGTAACGTCGCCACCGCCCATGGAGAAGCCCACCAGTGTCACGTCGCGCAGATCGAGGTGTTCGATCAGATCGGCGATGTCGTCAGCGAAGGTGTCATAGTCATAGCCGGTCCACGGCTGGCCGGAACGACCGAAACCGCGGCGGTCGAAGGCGATGGTGCGATAGCCCCGGCTGCTCAGATATTCCATCTGGTATTCCCACATGTCCGCATCCAGCGGCCAGCCGTGGCTCAACAGGACCGGTTTGCCCGTGCCCCAATCCTTGTAATAGATCTCGGTGCCATCTTTGGTGTTGAACGTGCTCATGCAGATTCCTCTTGATGTCAGGTTCTCGATGTCAGGTTGATCGGGCGAACGCCGTGCTGCGCGGGCGGGCGAACGCCTTCGGCAGCCCCCGATAATTCCGGCAGTGGGGGTTTTGCATAGTTCAGTCGAGAAGACTGAGCGTACTGCCCTGACGCGTTTTTTCTGA
Organism: Pseudomonas sp. PvP100; assembly: GCF_017833055.1. Lineage (NCBI taxonomy): Bacteria > Pseudomonadati > Pseudomonadota > Gammaproteobacteria > Pseudomonadales > Pseudomonadaceae > Pseudomonas > Pseudomonas sp. PvP100. The sequence goes on along the minus strand of NZ_JAFIBO010000001.1, from coordinate 3,843,889 downwards.
AACATTGCCTCATCGTATTTGCATGCCAAAACCGAACTTGCCGCGCATACGGGAATCAGTTCATTGGGGTCGGGGCTTGCCTTGCCCTGTCCATGGTTTGACTTGCCCATTGAAGGAGAGAACTGCGTGGCGTCTCAGCTGAAAATCTTGATCCTTTCGGGTCTGCTGTTATTCGCAGGCAGTTTCAATCTCCAGGCGGCCGATGTACCTGCATTACCGATGGGCGCCGCGGTGCCGGCAGACGACAAGGCTGCTGAAAAGGCTGACCCCAAAGCCGACCCCAAGGCCGCTGACAAACCCGCCGCGAAAGCGGATGACAAGGCGGCGGACAAGGACAAGGCCGATGCGAAACCCGCCGATGGCGCAGAGCCTGCGGCCGAGACTCCTGAGTTGCTGGTGCAGGGTGGGTTGCTCGGTGCCATCAGTACCAGCATCGATGACGTCCAGGAAAAGCTCAATCTGGATGACAACCTGTTCGAAGCCTGGCAACTGCGCGCCGATCGCGCAGCCGACGAGCTGGAAACGCTGGTCAACAAACGCACCACACGCTCCCCATGGAGTGTCGCCGGGGACTTCCTCGCCCTGTCTTTTGTCTGGATCGCATCGTTTGCGGTTCTGACCACGCTGGGTCGTTTTCTGGCCGTACGCTTGTGCCGCACACCGTTCATGCGGGTGCGCGCCCGCAGTCAGGCGCTGCTCAAATACGTATTGCCGTTTACCCTGCCAGCCATCGTCTGCCTGCCGTTGACCCTTTACGTCAGCCACTTCATGCCGTCTTCGGTAGGCCGTGCGCTGGCGCTGTGTTTCGCGTATGCAACCAGCAGCGGCATCGTTTCGACCTCGGTACTGCTCTGCGTGATCGTGATGTTCAACTTCGGGCATAAGCGTGCCGGCGTGCGCATGATCCGCCGCTACGCGCCGAGGCCCCTGTTCGTGGTCGGCTTCCTGGCGGCGCTGAGCGATGCGTTGACCAGTCCGCAGATCGCCCGTCAGCTCGGCAGTAACGTCACCACCAGTGTTGCGGTGTTTACCGGGCTGTTCGCCTCGGTGGTGTTCTGCATGCTGATCATCAAGGTGCGTCGCCCGGTAGCCCACCTGATCCGTAACCGCTCATTGAGCAGTCGTCTGCAACGGCCCGCGCTGCAACAATCGTTGAAGATATTCTCCAGGCTGTGGCACCTGCCGATCCTGCTGATGATTCTGGTCTCGGCGATCAACCTGATTGGCGCTGGCGAGGACAGTCAGCAAGCGCTGCGGTGTGCGTTGTTCACCACCATTCTGCTGATTGCCACGGTGTTCCTCAGCACCGTGTTCCAGCACCTGTTCAAACCGACCGAGACCCTGGGCCGCGGCGGGCATGTGTACAAGGCGCGTCTGTTGAGCCTTGTGTACGCGGTGTTGCGTATCGCGCTGGCCATCGGGTTCATCGAGATACTGGGGCGGATCTGGGGCTTCTCGATGTTCGAGTTTGCCCAGCGCAATACCCTGGGCCGAGTGATCAGTGATTCATTGAGCAGCATCGGTCTGATCTTCGTCGTCACCTGGCTGTTGTGGGTAGTGCTCGACACTGCCATTCAGGAAGCCCTGAAACCGCCGGTCAATCATCGTAGTGGTCGCCAGCCGAGCACGCGGATCAAAACCATTCTGCCGCTGCTGCGCAACGCGGTGAAAATCATTCTGGTGGTGATCTGTGCGATCACCACCATGGCCAACCTGGGCATCAACGTGGCACCACTGCTGGCGGGTGCCGGTGTGGTCGGTCTGGCCATCGGTTTCGGTTCGCAACAACTGGTGCAGGACGTGATCACCGGTCTGTTCATCATCATCGAGGACACCTTTTCGGTGGGTGACTGGGTGGTGCTCAGTACCGGGCATTCCGGGTCGGTGGAGAGCCTGACCATTCGCACCGTGCGCCTGCGTGACGGCAAGGGGTTCGTCCACTCGGTGCCGTTCGGGCAGATCAAGGCGGTCACCAACCAGTCGCGGCAATTCGCGTACGCGTTCTTCTCGGTGCAGTTTACTTATGATTCGGACATCGATGACGCGCTGGCGCTGATCCGCGAGACCGGCCAGTCGATCAGCGAAGACATCCTGCTCAAGCACAACCTGCAGGGGCCGCTGGAGGTCTTCGGCGTCGACCGCATGGACCTCAACGGCGTGGTGCTGACCGCGCAATTTCGTACCTCCTCGGGCGGTCAGTACGCGGTGGGACGTGCGTTCAACGAGCGTCTCAAGCGCCTTGTGGATAAGAACCCGAACGTGCGTTTTGCGCAGACTTATCCACAGATGGTCATGGGGCCGGGCTTCAATAACCCGCAGGCTGGCGTCGAAGCCGAAGGGCCGCCCGCGCCCTCGGACCCTGCCATGGCGACACCTTCTGCGCCCGCGCCGGCGCCGCTCAGTCTGTCCAAAGGAAACAGCACTCCGGGCCCGGCAGCTCAGTAACTCAACCGCCGCACGGGGACGCTGCAACGCTTTGTCGCGGCGTCATTAACCCGCCAGGCTGCGCAACTGTTGGGGGTTGGCAGGCAACGTGTTATGTTTGCAGGCGTTTTTCAATTGTTCGTTTGATTACCTGATACCGAGCCTGCTGACTCTATGCGAATGCGCCTTATGCTGTTGGGCGGCGGGAATGCCCTCGGGCAGGCGCTGATTCGTCTGGGTGCCGAGGAAGACATTGGTTTCCTCGCACCACGTCCACCGCAAGACGGCTGGGACGTGGCGAGCCTCACGCAACTGCTTGATGACACCCGCCCCGATGCCCTGATCAACCTTGCTTACTACTTCGACTGGTTTCAGGCGGAGACCGTGAGTGAGGCGCGCCTGACCCATCAAGAGCGCTCTGTCGAGCGTCTTGCCGAATTGTGTCAGCACCACAACATCACGCTGGTTCAGCCGTCCAGCTATCGTGTGTTCGATGGTTCCCGCGCGACGGCCTACAGCGAAAAAGACGAGCCTGTACCCTTGGGCCTGCGCGGTCAGGCCCTGTGGCGTATCGAACAGAGCGTTCGCGCGACCTGCCCGCAACATGTGCTGGTGCGTTTCGGCTGGCTGCTGGATGACAGCACCGATGGTGTGCTGGGGCGCTTTCTCTCGCGTGCGAAGGAACCCGGAGAGCTGCTGCTCGCCGACGATCGCCGCGGCAACCCGACGCCGGTCGATGATGCGGCACGGGTGATCATTTCGGTCATCAAGCAACTCGACTGCGAAGCGCCGCTGTGGGGCACCTACCACTACGCCGGACACGAGGCGACCACGCCGCTGGCGCTGGGGCAGGCAGTACTCACCGAAGCGCGTCTGCTGCACGCGCTGGCCATCGAATCGCCCACTGCGCAGGCTCATGCCGCGCGTCCCGATGCAGCCGAAGAACCGCAGCACGCGGTATTGGCCTGCAAGAAAATTCTCCACACTTTCGGCATCAAGCCCCGCGCCTGGCGGGCCGGCCTGCCAAGCCTGCTGGATCGGTATTATCGACATGTCTGACGCTCCTGTTCTGATCACTGGAGGTGCGGGTTTCATTGGCTCGCATCTGACCGACGCATTGCTTGCCAGCGGGCAGACCGTGCGTATCCTCGACAACCTCTCGGCAGGCAAGCGCAGCAATTTGCCGCTCGATAACCCGCGGGTCGAACTGATCGAAGGGGACGTGGCCGATGCCGACCTGGTCAAGCGCGCGGCGCAGGGCTGCAAGGCCGTCGTGCACCTGGCGGCAGTGGCCTCGGTGCAGGCGTCGGTCGATGACCCGGTGCGTACCCACCAGAGCAACTTCATCGGCACGTTGAATGTCTGCGAGGCCATGCGCGAAGCGGGCATCAAACGGGTGATCTTCGCTTCCAGCGCGGCGGTGTACGGCAACAACGGTGAGGGCGAAGCGATCACCGAGGACACCACCAAGGCACCGCTGACGCCTTACGCCTCGGACAAGCTGGCCAGCGAGTATTACCTGGATTTCTACCGTCGCCAGCATGGCCTGGAACCGGTGATCTTTCGCTTCTTCAACATTTTCGGGCCACGCCAGGACCCATCGTCGCCGTACTCGGGCGTGATCAGCATCTTTGCTGAGCGTATCCGCAAAGGCCTGCCGATCAGCGTGTTTGGCGATGGCGAGCAGACGCGGGATTTCTACTATGTCGGGGATCTGCTCAAGCTACTGCTGCAGGCCTTGTCACGGGAAAGCGCCATCGAAGGCGCGATCAACGTCGGCCTGAACAAGACCACGTCGCTCAACGAACTGCTGGCTGCGCTTGCGCAGGTTGTCGGCAAGCAGCCGGAAGTCACCTATCAGGCACCACGCTCGGGCGACATCAAACACTCCCGCGCCAGCAACCAGCGCCTGCTGGAACACTTCACCCTCGACGAGCCAACGCCACTGGTGCGCGGGCTTGAGTTGTTGATGGGGCAGTGAGCCCTACATCGAATGTAACTGCCTATTCGCGAACAAGTTCGCTCCTACAAAAGCCTGTGAGCACCTGTAGGAGCGAACCTGTTCGCGAAGCCGATATTGCAGACGCAGAAATTACATCGAATGTAACTGCCTATTCGCGAACAAGTTCGCTCCTACAAAAGCCTGTGAGCACCTGTAGGAGCGAACTTGTTCGCGAAGCCGATATTGCAGACGCAGAAATTACATCGAATGTAACTGCCTATTCGCGAACAAGTTCGCTCCTACAAAAGCCTGTGAGCACCTGTAGGAGCGAACTTGTTCGCGAAGCCGCTATTGCAGACGCAGAAATTACATCGAATGTAACTGCCTATTCGCGAACGAGTTCGCTCCTACAAAAGCCTGTGAGCACCTGTAGGAACGAACTTGTTCGCGAAGACGATATTGCAGACGCAGAAATTACATCGAGTGTAACTGCCTATTCGCGAACAAGTTCGCTCCTGCAAAAGCCTGTGAGCACCTGTAGGAGCGAACTTGTTCGCGAAGCTGACATTGCAGGCGCAGAAAGTGCATCGAATGTAACTGCCTTCGGACCAGCCCGTTCCTGCAAAAAGCGCGGCATTACTTCGTCATGGAGTTGGTACGAGATCATCAGGTCTACAAAACACAAAGGCACCCAATAAGGGTGCCTTTGTGTTTGTGGCGCTTGAGACGTTCAGGTCAGAACTTGTAACCCACGCCCACCATGTACACCCACGGGTCGATGTCCACGTCGACCTTGGTCTTGCCGACGGCCAGGGCTGACGGGCCGTCCACGGTTGCTTTGGTATCGATGTCGACGTACCAGACTGAGGCGTTGAGCAGTACGTTGTCGGTGATCATGTAATCCATGCCCAACTGCCCGGCCAGGCCGACCGAGTCCTTGAGCTTGAGGTTGCTGAAACCCTGATTCTTACGGTTGCCGGTCAGGTCGGTATCGAAGAACGTGGTGTAGTTGATGCCCACGCCAGCGTACGGCTGGAATTTCGACGACGGTTCCATCGGGTAGTACTGCAACGACAGCGTCGGCGGCAGTTGTTTGATATCGGCCAGCTTGCCATCCAGGCCAGGCCCGAGGCCTTTGACCGATACGGTGTGGCTGAACGGTGTGGCGGCCAGCAACTCGACGCCGACGTGCTGGGTCAGCATGTAGGCGAAGGTCAGGCCCAGCTGGTTTTCGCCGTCGACAGTCGCTTTGGTGCCGGAAACCTTGGCACCGTCGAGGCGCACTTCGCCGCTGTCTTCATTGGGCTGGACGTGTGCGACACCGGCGCGAACGATGAAGTCGCCGGACTGGTAGGCGTGTGCCGCGACCGGGGCGGTGAGGGTAAGCGCGACAAGGGACGCGCGTAGCAGATGCTTGTGCATGGAGGCTCCAGAGATCAGTCAAAATTTATGGGCGTAATGTTAAAGCGCTGTCGAGCGGCGACTTTGACTCAGCTCAATGAAATCGCTGGGAACCTCGTGATCCTTATGAATCCGGCAACTCGTAGACAAGAATCTTGTCTGCCTGCATCTGATAGCCCGCTTCTGCCAGTTCGCTGGAAGACGACTTGGCCTGCATCGGTCCTTCGATCCAGTACGGCTGATACAGCTCATCGACCTTCACACCCAGCTCGCTCGTGACATGCACGATCTGGTTCGCCGGTGGCGGCGGCACATGAATGCAGGCGCCGAAATACGGCACCAGCAAAAACTCCGTCACCCGGCCTTCCTCACTGACCTCGAGCGGCACGATGTAGCCCGGTAAGCGCACCAGTTTGCCGTCCAGTGCCTTGACCACTGGCGCATGCGGTGCCAGTTGGTGGGCCGCAGGCGCTGCCTCCATGGCCAGTGCATCGGACAGCTTGGACATATCGTGCAGCGGAGCCGTTACCGGCTTCACCACAGGTGCATCGGGTGGAATCATGTCATTCCAGGTCAGCTCACGCGGCTCGGCGGCCCACACTTGAGTGGTAACCGAGAACAGCAGAGTGAGTAGCATGCGCCGCATCATGAAGGTCCTCATAAACGAATCGACAGTCCATCGGCCAGTGACTGCCTGTAGGCTCGCCAGGCTGGCACGGTTCCCATCAACAGCGCGCAGCCGAGAATGGCACCGAGTAATGTCCATTCATATTGGCCAGGTGGCATAGACGACAGGTACAGACCATAGTTGTCGAGCACGTAGTCGCGGGCCACGAAGATGCCGATATAGAGCAGCGCAAGGCCGCTGATGACACCCGCCAGCGCCAGGGCGAAGGCTTCGAGTATAAGCAGACTTGCGATATGCCAGGGGCGCGCGCCGACCGAGCGCAGGATGGCCATTTCCCGGCGGCGCTCGTTGAGGCTGGTAAGAATCGCAGTCAGCATGCCGATCAGTCCGGTCAGCACCACGAACAGCGAAATCACGAACAGCGCCTTTTCAGCCGTGCCCATCAGGCTCCACAGCTCCTGCAGTGCCACGCCGGGCAGAATCGCCAGCATGGGCTCGCCACGGTATTCGTTGATCTCGCGTTGCAGGCTGAAGGTGGAAATCTTGCTGTTCAAGCCCAGCATGAAGGCAGTGATCGCCGTCGGCGTCAGGTCCATATTGCGCGCCTGATCGGCTGAGATGCGCTCGTTGCCGCGTGCCGGGGCGCCGTTGTGCCAGTCGATATGAATGGCTTCCATGCCGCCCAGGCTGATATGCAGCGTGCGGTCCACCGGCGTGCCGGTCGGCTTGAGGATGCCGACCACGGTGAACGGTTTGTCGTCATGCTTGACCAGGCTGATCGCGGCGACACCGTGCGCCAGTACCAGCTTGTCGCCTAGCTTGTAATGCAGCGCCTTGGCGACCTCCGAACCCAGCACCACTTCAAAGGGATCGGTCTTGAACTCACGTCCTTCGGCCATTTCCAGGTGCTGTTGGCGACCGAACTGATAATGCTCGAAATACGCTTCGTTGGTGCCCATCACCCGGTAGCCACGATGGGAGTCGCCCAGCGAAACCGGGATCGCCCACTTGACCTGCTTGCTGTTGGCGAAGTGCTCGAAGCTGTCCCAGCGAATGTTGTTGGTGGCATTGCCGATGCGGAACACCGAGTACAGCAACAGGTTGATCGAGCCGGAGCGCGCACCGACGATCAGGTCTGTGCCGCTGATGGTGCTGGCGAAGCTGGAGCGCGCTTCGGTGCGCACCCGCTCGACGGCCAGCAACAGGCAAACCGACAGCGCAATGGCGAAGGCAGTGAGAAACGCGGTGAAACGGCGATTGGCCAGGCTGGCCATGGCCAGACGAAACAGATACATCTCAAATCTCCACGGCGACGGCGGCGCGATTCAGGTCGCTCAGCGACAGATTGCGATCAAACAGCGGTGCCAGACTCTGGTCATGACTGACAAACAGCAGGCTGGCCCCGGCCTCGCGGCACTCGGCGAACAACAGGCGAATGAACGCCTCGCGCGAATCCGCGTCCAGCGCAGACGTAGGCTCATCGGCAATCACCAACTCCGGTTGACCGATCAGCGCCCGGGCGGCAGCGACTCGCTGTTGTTGGCCGATGGACAGCGAGTCGGCGCGGCGTGTCAGCATCGCCGGGTCTTTCAAACCCAGGTGGGCGAGCAGGGTAGTGGTGGCTTTCTCGACGCTACCGTGGCGTTGCTTGGCACGCTCGGCGCGGACCTTTGAAAAGTGACAGGGCAGTTCGATGTTTTCCCGCACCGACAAAAACGGCAGCAGGTTGAACTGCTGGAAGATGTAGCCAGTGTGATCGACGCGAAAGCGATCACGAGCGGCCGAAGAGAGGGCCGACAGTTCCTGGTTCAACAGGCGAATGCTGCCGCTGACCGGTTTTTGTACACCGCCCAGCAGGCCCAGCAGCGTGGTTTTACCGCTGCCACTCGGGCCTTTGAGGAACAGGGTTTCGCCGCTTTGCAGGCGGAACTCGGGGATGTCCAGCAGTTGCGGATGGCCGGGCCAGTTGAAGCGCAGGTCCGACAGTTCGATCAGTGCTTGGGTCATAGGCTGACTCACGCTCGGTTGGAAATTAAAAGACCGGGCCAGGCCCGGTCGTTGTACTGCAGGGTGCGATCAGAATTTCAGCGTCGGGTTGGCTGCGATCACTTCTGCGCCTGACTGGCCGCCTGGCGAAATCAGTTGTACCTGAAGCTTCTTGGTGTCGGGAAAGGTTATGAAGATTTGCGACAGGTCGAGCTTCTTCAGAATGGCCGGTGCGTCACAGACGAACTTGTAGTGGCCATGGATTTCACTGTGCTCGTGATGCTCGGCCTCGCCAGCATCGGCGTGCTCGTCGTGATCGTCATCCTTGTCACCAAACAGCGGGCTTTCCAGCTTCACCGAAGTGGCCGAGCAATTGGCGGCATCGGCAATGCTGAACAACGCGTTGGGCTTGAGCAGCAATTCGCGCGCCTTGGCGACTTTGGCCTTGTCTTCATCCGAGGTCGCAACGTGTTCGAAACCGACGATGTTCATGGCCGGGCTGTCGAATTCGAATTCCAGCGTCTTGCCTTCCAGCACCACATCCAGACGTCCGACGCCGTGCTCGTGCGCACCCAGGCTGCCATGTTCATCGCCATGATCGTGGTCGTGTTCTTCAGCCGCGTGCGCAGCAACGAGTGGCAACAGGGCAAAAGGCAGGGCGAGTAGCAGACGGCGCATAGCGGGCTCCAGAACAATAATCGAGAAAAACTGTTATGTGATCTTATAACAAGTGACGGCCTGCGTGGACGTGTTTTTATCCAGACGCCGGGTGGCCGCGCTGCAGCAAAGCGCTATTGACGGTCTTGTCGGGCATACCCGGTCCGGTGCTTATGCCTAAGTAGTCTCACACTTCGCGTCATCAAGTCCTACTCTGGAAGATGAAAATCGCTACACCTGCGCCGGATGCGCAGGAAGGTTTTCATCGCCAGTAAGGGCCTGCGCTCGACTTGGGCCGAGTGCGACATCAGGGAAGATACTCATGAACAAGCTCCATTCGAACAGAGAAGTCCTGCGTGCTGTGTACAAGGATATGACACGCATCACCGAATTCGCCGACGCTGACATCGTGCTGCACAAGGCGGATCAAGGCGCTGGCGGTGGCTTGTCCATAGCCATCGGCAGGGAGGCAGTGCTTTCCCACCAGATCAATCTGATCAGGCGTACCCATCAGACCCTGTACATGGATGTCCACGACATCATCGCCAACGATCACTTCGGCTCGGTGTTGGGCGAAATGCGCGCCAGTTGTGAGGGCCGGAAAATCATCATGCCGTTTTGCGACCTGTGGCGGTTTCGCGATGGCCGAATTATCGAGTGCTGGGAAAACGTCTACGACGTGCGGGCGCTTGGCAATTTCATCAACGGCAAGGAACCGGTCCTCAACCAGTGGCGTTACGGTTGATCATGGGAATGCGCGCCAGCCTGTGGGAGCATGTACGCCTGACTGTCAGCAGGTGCACATCATGTTGCGTATTCGTGGAACCGTAGGCCAGTGGCCGGTGGATTTGACCCTTGAACTGGACGAAGGAGACTGGGCACAGCTGGGCGCGCAGCTCAAGGGCGTGGCCCCGGAGGCGCCAGCCGCCGCTACCGAGAACAAGCCGCTCAACCAGGACGACAGGCTCTGGCAAGTCGCTCAGGAATTGCTGCACAAGGCCGAGCAGATGAGTGGGCCGGATCTATTGGGGCAACTGGAAGGGTTGGCGGGCAGTACCGCTGCGGGCAAGCATCTGCTGGTGCGCTTGCGTCACTCGGCGAACGTGAAAGTCGAGAGCGGCGGAGATGCGCCGCTGTACAGCTGGGTCGAAGCGACGTGACCTGACCGCGCTCAGCAACAACAGGCACCCGAGCGGTGCCTGTTGCTTTGTACATTAGTACAGCGCGGCAAACAGCTTGCGACGGTACGCTGTGACCAGCGGGTGATCGTTGCCCAGCAGGTCGAATACTTGCAGCAGGGTCTTGTGCGGCAGCCCCTCGGCGTAATTGCGATTGCGGATGAACAGCTTGAGCAGGCCCTCGAGCGCAGCTTCGTACTGTTGACGCGACAACTGCTGAATCGCCAGTTGCAGTGCTGCTTCATCGTCCTGAGGATTTTGTGCAAGACGGCTTTTCAGTTCGGCAGCGTCCGGCAGGGTCGCGGCCTGCGCGAGGAACGTCAGCTGGGCCTTGGCACCGGCCAGTTCGGCCTTGTGTGCATCACCGGTGACCGCATCCAGCACGGCCTTGGCCTCGCTCAACTCGCCACGTTCAGCCAGGCAGCGCGCATACAGAATCAGCGCCGCGCCATTGGTGTTGTCCTCGCCCAACAGCACCTTGAGCTGTGCTTCGGCTTCGGCGAAACGACTTTCCGCAAACAGCGCCTGTGCCTGCTTGAGCGGGTCGGCGGCTGGCGGTGGCGGCATGACCACGTGCTGGTCGAGAATCTTGCGGATTTCCGACTCGGGCTGGGCACCGGCAAAGCCATCTACCGGCTGGCCGTCCTTGAACAGCACCACGGTCGGCAGGCTGCGAATGCCGAAGCGCGCTACGATGTCCTGCTCGATGTCGCAATTGACCTTGGCCAGCAGCAGCTCGCCCTGATAGCTCTCGGTGATTTGCTGCAGCAGGGGCATCAAGACCTTGCAGGGCGCACACCACTCGGCCCAGAAATCCACCAGCACCGGCTGGTCGAAGGACTTGTCGATCACCAGTTGATCGAAGTTCGCGGCGGTTGCGTCGAAGATGTAAGCAGTTTCCTGGCTCATTGCACGTCTCGAAGAATCTGAATGCTGCCAACTATAAAGCCCGCAGGGCAATGCTGAAAGCGGTGTCGTCTATTGGACATGATCGTGCCCACACTCATTGCTATTGATGCTGGCCGAAGGCCGTGGGAGCGAACCGGGCGACGCTTCGCTTGTTCGCGAAAGGGGTGGAAAGCTCTCTGGAAATTTATCGTTTGAACGACCGTCTTCGCGAACAAGTTCGCTCCTGCAAAAGCCGTTTAGCTGAGCAATCCCGGACTGTTATTTAGCGCTCACCGCGCCGCGTGATAGAGGCTCACGTCGCGAAATTCGTGCGGCTCGGCCAGGTCCGGCAGGGTGTGTGCATGCAGTATCGTCAGACGCTGGTAGGCAGCGTGCTTGAAGTCGCGCACGCGGGAATCGGCCACCAGTGCCTCGCGGCCTCGGGAGAGGAACTGATCCAGCAACGGCAGGTTGGCACGGTCGTAGAGCACGTCGGCGACCAGAATCAGATCGAAGCGGTCCGCCTCGGCAAAGAAATCCGTCGAGTAGCGCAATGGCACCTGATTGAGTTCGGCATTGGCCCGGCAGGCAGCGAGCGCCAGTGGGTCGAGATCACAGGCCACAACCTCAAGCGCCCCGGCCCTGAGCGCGGCAATGCCTGCTACACCCGAGCCCGCACCGAAATCCAGTACCCGTTTGCCAGCCACCCAGTGCGGGTTTTCAGCCAGAAAACGTGCCAGAGCCAGGCCGCTGGCCCAGCAAAAGCACCAGTACGGTGGATCTTCCAGAATGCGCTGCGTTTCATCCGGGCTGAAGGCGCGGTCCATGTTGGCATCGTCGATCAGCCACAGCTTCAACTCTGTGCCCGGCAGCGCAGTGATGGTCAGCCGGGCGTCGCCAAGCAGTTCGCTCAGCGTGCGTTGCAGATGTTGCGGAGCGATCATGGCGCCTTGACGAACTGCAACTGCCCCAGAGCCTGAGTTGCCGGCTGATCGATACGCATCGACGGCAGGTGCAGGATCAACTGCCCGGATTTACTGGCGCGACCGCGCAGCTCGACACGTCCGCCGACCGGAAAGGCTTCCGGGTTGAAGCGCAACTGGAACGGCAATGATTGACCGTTGCCCTTGAGCAGGGTGTTGGTCAGCAGCTTCTGCGGACGTCCGCGCTCGTCGATGACCAGCATTGCCAGCTCGACCTCGGCGCCAGCCGGCACGCCCAGCAATTGCCCGCTGAGCTCACGTTGGTACGGTTGCAGTGGCCCCGGCCCGGCAGGCAGCTTGATCGAAGGTGCGACCGGTGGCGGCGCAGCGGGTTTCGGCGCGTCATTGCTGCTGCACGCGGCCAGCAAGCCGATGAAGCAGAGTAGAAAAGCGGGGCGTAACGTCATCAAGAGCTCCACAAGGCAAAATTCGAAAGGCTGGGTGACGCCAAGCGTGCAGTATTACCGAGCCCGGACAATTTCACACCGCTTTAATGCGCGTCTATATACCGTAAACCCTCAGCCTTGTCTTGCCAGCAGGATGCGCTAACATGGCGCTCCTCATTCTTTTGTTGCCAGCCACCATGCACTGTCCCTTCTGCGGTGCCAATGACACCAAAGTCATCGACTCCCGCCTCGTCGCCGAAGGCGAGCAAGTACGCCGCCGACGCGAGTGCCTGGCCTGCGGCGAGCGCTTCACCACGTTCGAAACTGCCGAGCTGGTCTTGCCGCGTCTGATCAAACAGGACGGCAGCCGCCAGCCTTTCGATGAAGAAAAACTGCGCGCCGGTATGCAGCGCGCGCTTGAAAAGCGTCCGGTGAGTGTCGAACGCCTGGAAGCGGCCCTGGTTCACATCAAACACAAGCTGCGCGCGACCGGCGAACGCGAAGTCAAATCGCTGGTCGTGGGTGAGCTGGTCATGACCGAGCTGCAGAAGCTCGACGAAGTGGCCTACATCCGCTTCGCTTCCGTGTACCGCCGCTTTCAGGACCTCAACGAATTCCGTGAAGAAATCGACCGTCTGGCCCGCGAGCCGGGCAAGGAATAAATGCATTGCTGACTGAACAGGCGGCTCTCGACGTTCATTACATGGCGCGAGCACTCGAGCTGGCGCGCAAGGGGCTCTACTCCACACATCCCAACCCGCGAGTCGGCTGCGTGATCGTGCGTGAAGGCCGGATCGTTGGCGAAGGCTGGCATGCGCGCGCCGGTGAGCCGCATGCCGAAGTGCATGCGTTGCGCCAGGCCGGCGAGCTTGCCAGAGGTGCGACCGCCTACGTCACCCTCGAACCGTGCAGTCACCAGGGGCGCACACCGCCCTGTGCCGATGCACTGATCGAAGCCGGGCTGACGCGGGTGGTCGCGGCGATGCAGGACCCTAACCCCGAAGTCTCCGGCCGTGGCCTGTTGCGCCTCATGAATGCCGGCATTGGCGTTCAATGTGGCGTGCTGGAAAGCGAAGCGCGAGCGCTGAACAAAGGCTTTCTCAAGCGCATGGAGACCGGCCTGCCTTACGTGCGGGTCAAAATGGCCATGAGCCTGGATGGCCGCACAGCGATGGCCAGCGGTGAAAGCCAGTGGATCACCGGCCCTGAGGCACGTTCTGCCGTGCAACGCCTGCGGGCGCAGTCGAGTGTGGTACTCAGCGGCGCCGACACGGTTCTGGCCGACAAGGCTCGTCTCACCGTTCGCCCTGATGAATTGGGGCTCGATGCCGAACTGACCGCGCTGGCCGCTGCACGTGCACCGTTGCGCGTGTTGATCGACGGCCGTTTACGCGTGCCGCTCGATGCACCGTTTTTCCAGGCAGGCAGTGCACTGGTCGTGACCTGCGCCGCTGCGTCGGCGCGAGGTCGTTATCAGGAAGAGGGCCACGAAATGCTCGCCTTGGCCGACAGCGCCGGTCATGTGGACCTGCGCAGGTTGATGGGCGAGCTGGCCGCGCGGGGCGTCAATGAAGTACTGGTCGAGGCCGGTCCGCGACTGGCGGGGGCTTTTGCCCGGCTCGGGCTGGTCGACGAGTTTCAGCTCTTCATTGCCGGCAAGTTTCTCGGCTCATCGGCCCGTCCGCTGCTCGATCTTCCGCTGGCGCAGATGAGCGAGGCACTTGAGCTGAACATTGTGGAAATGCGTGCTGTCGGTAATGACTGGCGAGTCATCGCTCTCCCTGTGCGCACACCCGGCGTATAATTCCCGGCTTTCGCCTTGCGCGCAGCCCTTGTTCTCCCGGAGGACCCATGTTTACCGGCATTATCGAATCCATTGGCAGCATCCGCGCCCTGACTCCCAAAGGCGGCGACGTCCGCGTTTATGTGGAAACCGGCAAGCTTGACCTGACCGACGTCAAACTCGGCGACAGCATTGCCGTCAATGGCGTATGCCTGACCGCTGTCGAATTGCCCGGTGATGGCTTCTGGGCTGACGTCAGCCGGGAAACCCTGACCGTCACCGCCTTTGTCGACCTGAAGAGCGGCAGCCGGGTCAACCTGGAAAAGGCCCTGACCCCGACTACACGTCTGGGCGGCCATCTGGTCAGCGGTCATGTCGACGGCGTCGGCGAAATCGTCGCCCGTGCAGATAACGCCCGCGCCATTCAGTTCACCGTGCGTGCGCCACGTGAGCTGGCCAAATACATCGCCCACAAAGGCTCGATCACGGTCGACGGCACCAGCCTGACCGTCAACTCGGTCAACGGCGCGGAGTTCGAACTGACCATCGTGCCTCATACCTGGAGCGAAACGATCATGGCCGACTACCAGCCCGGCCGTAAGGTCAACCTGGAGGTCGACCTGCTGGCGCGTTATCTGGAGCGCCTGCTGCTGGGTGACAAGGCCGCCGAGCCGGGCCACGGCACGATCACCGAAAGCTTCCTGGCCGAGAACGGCTACCTCAAATCCTGAATTGATTGAAGGGGGTGCCGCGTGGCGCTCAACAGTATCGAAGAACTGGTCGAAGACATTCGCCAGGGCAAGATGGTCATCCTCATGGATGACGAAGACCGCGAAAACGAAGGCGACCTGATCATGGCCGCCGAATGCGTGAAGCCCGAGCACATCAACTTCATGGCGCGTTTCGCCCGTGGTCTGATCTGCATGCCGATGACTCGCGAGCGCTGCGAAACCCTCAAGCTGCCGCTGATGGCCGCGCGCAACGGTTCGGGTTTCGGCACCAAGTTCACCGTTTCCATCGAAGCCGCCGAAGGCGTGACCACCGGTATCTCGGCAGCCGACCGCGCACGTACGGTGCAGGCTGCCGCTGCCAAGGACGCCAAGGCCGAAGACATCGTCAGCCCGGGCCATATCTTCCCGCTCATGGCTCAGGCGGGTGGCACCCTGGCGCGCGCCGGTCATACCGAAGCGGCCTGCGACCTGGCGCGCATGGCCGGTTTCGAGGCGACGGGCCTGATCTGCGAAGTCATGAACGACGACGGCACCATGTCCCGTCGCGCCGAACTCGAAGCATTTGCCCAGCAACATGACATCAAGATCGGCACCATCGCCGACCTGATTCACTACCGGATGATCCACGAACGTACCGTTCAGCGGATTGCCGAGCAGCCGATGGACAGCGAACTGGGCAGTTTCAACCTGGTGACCTACCGCGATTCGGTCGAGGGCGACGTGCATCTGGCGCTGACTCTGGGCACCATCTGCGCCGAAGAGCCCACGCTGGTTCGCGTGCACAACATGGACCCGCTGCGTGACCTGCTGATGGTCAACCAGCCCGGCCGATGGAGCCTGCGCGCCGCCATGCGCGCGGTTAACGAGGCGGGCAGCGGCGTGGTGCTGCTGCTCGGTCACCCGCTGGATGGCGATGTCTTGCTGGCTCATATTCGCGAAACCGCCGGTCAGCAACCGATCAAGACGCCGACCACTTACAGCACGGTCGGTGCCGGTTCGCAGATCCTTCGTGACCTCGGCGTGCGCAAAATGCGCCTGATGAGTTCGCCGATGAAGTTCAATGCGATATCCGGTTTCGATCTGGAAGTTGTAGAATACGTGCCCTCCGAATAAATACCGGCAGGTCGGGGCGTGTGAAAGATGGTTTTTCGCAGGTTTTGGCCTGACAGGCATGATTCGTGGCCTAATATCCCTCAAAGTCCGCCCCAAGGCGGGCTTGCTCTTTAATACGAGACTCACCGAATGACCTTGAAGACCATCGAAGGTACCTTCATCGCCCCCCAAGGCCGCTATGCCTTGGTAGTTGGCCGTTTCAACAGCTTCGTCGTGGAAAGCCTGGTTAGCGGTGCCGTTGATGCGCTGGTACGCCATGGCGTGAGCGAAAGCGACATCACCATCATCCGTGCCCCGGGTGCGTTCGAGATTCCACTGGTTGTGCAGAAAGTTGCCCAACGCAGCGAGTTCGCGGCCATCGTCGCACTGGGTGCAGTGATCCGTGGCGGTACTCCACACTTCGAATACGTGGCAGGCGAGTGCGTCAAGGGCTTGTCTCAGGTGTCCATGGAATTCGGCGTGCCGGTCGCTTTCGGCGTGTTGACCGTCGACTCCATTGAACAGGCCATCGAGCGTTCCGGCACCAAGGCCGGCAACAAGGGTGCTGAAGCTGCCCTGTCTGCTATCGAAATGGTCAGTCTGCTGTCGCAGCTGGAGGCCAAGTGATTTCCGACGATACCGACCAGTTCAACCCGCGCGACGCCAAATCGCCGGAAGCCGCCAAGGGCAAAAGCGCCAAGCGTCGTGAAGCACGTCAGATGGCAACCCAGGCCCTGTATCAGTGGCACATGGCCGGCCATTCGTTGAACGAGATCGAAGCGCAGTTCCGTGTCGACAACGATTTCAGCAACGTCGACGGCACCTACTTCCATGAGCTGCTGCACGGCGTGGCAACCAACAAGACCGAGATCGACACCGCGCTCTCGCCTTGCCTTGACCTGACCATCGAAGAGCTCGACCCGGTTGAACTGGCCGTGCTGCGGCTGTCCACCTTCGAACTGCTCAAGCGCATCGATGTGCCTTATCGCGTGGTGATCAACGAAGGCATCGAGCTGGCGAAAGTCTACGGCTCCACTGACGGCCACAAGTTCGTCAATGGCGTGCTGGACAAGCTGGCGCCGCGCCTGCGTGAAGTCGAAGTGAAGGCCCACAAGCGCTGATTCGCGCCTGACCTTCATGGGAGAGTTCGAGCTGATCCGCAATTACTTCGCCGCCGCGCCCTGTGCGCAGGCGGGCGAGGAAGTTGCCCTGGGGATCGGCGATGACTGCGCGCTGCTGGCGTTAGCGCCCGGCGAGCAGTTGGCGATCTCGACCGATACCCTGGTTGCCGGGGTACATTTTCCTGAAGCCTGCGACCCCTTTCTGCTTGGCCAGCGTGCCTTGGCGGTGTCTGCCAGTGACCTGGCGGCCATGGGCGCCCGGCCTGTCGCGTTCACCCTTGCCCTGACCCTGCCGCAGGTCGATGCCGCCTGGCTGCAGACCTTCGCTCGCGGCCTTGACCAGATGGCGCAAGGCTGTTCGCTGCGTCTGATCGGTGGTGATACCACGCGCGGTCCCTTGAGCCTGACCCTGACAGTGTTCGGCGCTGTGCCGGCCGGATCAGCCCTGACCCGCGCGGGTGCTCAGGCGGGTGACCTGTTGTGTGTCGGCGGCACGCTGGGTGATGGCGCAGGTGCGTTACCGCTGGTATTGAAGCAGCGCAGCGCCGAGCCCTCGATCGCCGAAGCATTGCTGGCCCGCTACTGGTCGCCGCAACCGCAACTGGCGCTTGGGCAGGCCTTGCGCGGCAGGGCGACGTCGGCGCTGGACATCTCCGATGGGCTGTTGGCCGACTGCGGACACATCGCTCGCGCGTCGGGTGTTCGTCTGGTGGTTGAGCGGGACCGGCTGCCGATGTCTGACCAGTTGCTGACCTTGTTCGATCTGCCTTCTGCCCGACAGGCCGCGCTCAGCGGTGGCGACGATTACATCCTGGCCTTCACACTGCCTTCCGAACACTTGCCGACGTTGCTGAAAGAAGGCTGGCCGGTGCATGTGATTGGCCGGGTAGAGCAGGGGCAAGGCGTCATTCTTGTTGACGACACAGGGCAAGACGTCACGCCTGACACGCGTGGCTACCAGCATTTTGGCGGTGAGCAGTGAGCCGATGAGCGCTTCTATCTATCGAACTTTATGATCTAAATGCCCGAGAATTCACCCTGAGCGTCTGCAGGAACCTGCTGTTACAATGCAAATCTTGCGAATTTCCAGTCTTCATACTGATCAGGAGCACACGGTGCCCGTCGTCTTTGTCGCCGCTTCCAAACTGCCCACTCCCTTTGCAGAGTTTGCCATGCACGGCTTTATCGAGTCGGCAACCGGCCGTGAACACGTCGTCCTGAGTCTGGGCGATGTGGCGGACGGTGAGCCGGTTCTGGGTCGCGTACATTCCGAATGCCTGACGGGCGACGCCCTGTTCAGTCAGCGTTGCGATTGCGGTTCTCAACTGGAAGCCGCCCTGCGCGCCATTGCCACCGAAGGGCGGGGCGTACTGTTGTACTTGCGCCAGGAAGGGCGCGGTATCGGTCTGATGAACAAGATCCGCGCCTATGAGCTGCAGGATGGCGGTGCCGATACGGTTGAAGCCAACGAGCGGCTGGGCTTTGCTGCCGATCAGCGTGACTACGCGATCTGCCTGCCGATGCTTCAGCATCTGGGCGTGCAGTCGTTGCGGCTGATGACCAACAACCCGCGCAAGGTGAAGGCCTTGACCGACATGGGCATCACGGTCGCCGAGCGCGTGCCGCTGCACACCGGACAAAACCCGCACAACCGCCTTTATCTGGCAACCAAGGCGGGCAAGCTGGGGCACATGATGGGCAACGAACATCAAAGCGAGGTCGGCCCCGCGTGACACGCAGCGAGGTTCGTCAAAAGCTGGAGATGCAATGGTGGCGTCAACTGGGTCTGACCCTGGCGCCATTGCTGGTGGTCTGTCTATTTTTCGGTGCCAGCGAGCCGCTCATTCCGGTGTTGGCGATCCCGCTGTTCATCGCAGGCATAGGCTCGATGTTCGTCAGCCTGAAACCCTTCGGCGCCTACAAGCGCGCGCTGGCGGTCACCCAGGCTGCACTCAATACACCCGAGGAGCCGGCAGCGTGGCTCAAGCTCGCGGCCATTCGCCGTCTGGCGTTCCTGGCTGCCGGGTTGCCCGCCTGGATCGCCGCCATCGCGGTTCTGTTCGGTCTGCATCCCTTGCCGGTCTGTCTGCTGGCGTTTGCCAGCGCAGTGCTGCTCTACCTGTACCGCATTCCTGCGCCTTCGCGCTGATCATCCCCAACTGACGCGGACACGATCAGCGCGAAACTCGATCAGGGATCAGGCTGCCAGCAACCACACACCCGCTGCCGCAGAGGCTGCACCGGCGATACGCACCAGCGGTGCTGCCGCCTGAGGCAACACGCGAACCATCGCATAACCCAGCGCATGCAAGGCCGCAGTTGCAGCAACGAAACCTGCTGCATACGCCCACGGGCTGGACATCTCCGGCAGTTCAAGGCCATGCGCTACGCCATGGAACAAGGCGAACAGGGCTGTTGCGGCGACCGCCAACGCCAGCGGCGGACGTACTGCCAATGCCACGGCCAGGCCCAGAGCCAGTACCGATGCTGCAATGCCGCTTTCCAGCGCAGGCAGGTTCAGACCTTCAAAGCCCAGCATGCCGCCGATCAGCATGGTGCCGACGAAGGTGCACGGCAGCGCCCAGCGTGCCGACCCTTGTTGCTGCGCAGCCCACAAGCCGACGGCAAGCATGGCCAGCAAATGATCCAGCCCACCGATCGGGTGGCTGATACCGGCGATCAGGCCGTTATCGCCATGACCGGGGTGAGCCAGCGCCAGAGTCGGCACCAGCAACAGCGCGAGGGCGCCAAGGGCTTTTTTGTAGTTCATCGACGGGTTCCTTTTGGTTGTTGAATTCAGGCTGCTGCATTCAGCAGGCCCTGGCGCTCAATGAAGGCGATGATCTGTTCCAGACCCTGACCGGTTTTCTGATTGCTGAACACGAACGGCTTTTCGCCACGCATCCTGCGCGTGTCGCTGTCCATCATTTCCAGTGACGCGCCCACCAACGGGGCGAGGTCGATCTTGTTGATCACCAGCAGGTCGGACTTACAGATGCCCGGACCGCCCTTGCGCGGCAGTTTGTCGCCGGCCGACACGTCGATCACGTAGATGGTCAGGTCGGAAAGCTCCGGGCTGAAGGTCGCGGAAAGGTTATCGCCACCGGACTCGACGATGATCAGGTCCAGGCCTTCGAAGCGGCGATTGAGCTGGTCGACTGCTTCCAGGTTGATCGAAGCGTCCTCGCGAATGGCGGTGTGCGGGCAGCCGCCGGTTTCAACGCCGATGATGCGCTCAGGTGCCAGTGCCTCGTTACGCACCAGAAAGTCAGCGTCTTCTCGGGTATAGATATCGTTGGTCACCACGGCCAGGTTGTAGCGGTCGCGCAATGCCAGGCACAGCGCCAGGGTCAGCGCCGTCTTGCCGGATCCGACCGGGCCACCGATTCCGACGCGCAGAGGTTGGCTGTTCATTGAGTTCTCCATAAGGACTGATCAGGACCGGAATAACCGGCTGTATTGACGTTCGTGCGCCATGCTCGCCAGGGACAGACCGAAGGCTGCGCTACCGGCATGGCAGGGATCTTGTGCGCTCGCACGGACCTGCGCCTGCTGCAATAACGGCAACAGTTCGCTGGTCAGCCGCTGGGCGGCTTGCTGGCCCAGCGGCAGGGTTTTCATCAGTACGGCCAGCTGGTTTTCAAGCCAGCTCCATAGCCAGGCAGCCAGCGCATCCTGCGGGCTGATCTGCCAGGCGCGTGCGGCCAGCGCCCAGCCAAGGGCCAGGTGCGGCTCGGCAGTCTGCTGCAGAAAATGGCGCGCATCACGATCCAGTTCAGGCAGGCCATCGAGCAACTGCTTCAAGGAGTAACCCATCTGCCGGCTTTCCAGATGCAGCTCGCGAGTCTCGCGGCTGGCGCGATGCTGTTCGCTGACTTGCAGCAGCTGACCCCAGTCACCGGCTGCCGCTGCTTCGCAATGAGCCAGCAGCAGGGGCGCCTCGAAACGCGCGAGATTGAGCAGCAGTTGATCGCCGATCCAGCGGCCCGCGGTCTGCGGGTCCACCACAATGGACTGCTCCACTGCCATTTCCAGCCCTTGCGAATAGCTGTAGCCACCGATAGGCAACTGCGGGCTGGCCAGGCGCAACAGCGCCCAGGCGCTGTTCACTTGCGCACGCCAAACTGGTGCATGCGCGGCGGATAGTTGAAATCCTCCTCGCCTGCGCGCGAGTGATGATGCCCGCCGCCGTAGGCGCCATGTTCCGGCTGGAACGGCGCTTCGATGGTGTCGACAGTGGCGCCCAGTTGGTCGAGCATCGCCTTTAGCACGTAGTCGTCGAGCAGGCGTAGCCAGCCATCGCCGACTTGCAGGGCCACGTGACGATTGCCAAGGTGATAGGCCGCGCGGGTCAGTTCGAAGGTGCTGCTGCACGTGACATGCATGAGTTTTTCAGGACGTGCGCAGACACGCACGACACGGCCGTCCTTGGCCTGCAGAAACTCGCCATCGCGCAGGGGCGACTGGCCGCGTTGCAGAAACAGGCCAACGTCTTCGTTTTCCGCACTGAAGCAGCGCAGTCGACTTTTGCTGCGTGCCTCGAAATTCAAATGCAGCTCGGCGGCCCATTCGGCCTGAGGTTCGATTCGGTCGTGAATCACCAGCATCAGATAGCTTCCAGCCAATTACGATGCTTCAAATCAGAGCAAGGGGCTTGCCAACAGTGCAGCTTGCGGGGAAATGGCTGACAGAAGCAGGTGAAGCGAGTATCGACACGCGCCGCATCGCTCTATTTAGGTGCGCAAGCGAGGCGGTGCTTTAATTTGGTGCGAGTCTTTTGGTTGATGGGAGCGTTAATAGTGAGACGTTTTTCTCGGAACGAAGCAGAGCGTGCCGACGCTCAATCGTGACTGCCCAGCCCCCGCCAGTGCCGTGCGCCAATGAAGATGAAGCGCAGTTGCTGGGTGATCTTCGCCTGAGGTGTCAGGTGCGGGGCCAGTGAGGCAGGGGGCGGGTCGATCAGTTCCGGCAGCATCGCGAACACGCTTTTGACCACCAGGTCGGCGATGATCGACAGTGCATCGGCATTCAGGTGCTGCCATTTGGGCATCTTTGCCAGATCGGCGGTGAGGTCGGCGCTGATGCCTTCACGCAGCGCTCCGAGCGCCTGGCGCACCTTTAAGGAGCCGCCGTATTGTTCGCGCGCCAGAAACAGGAACTGCGAGCGGTTGGCCGCCACACGTTCGAGGAATATCTTCACCGACGCACGAATCAGCCCGCCCATGGCGAATTCGTTGTGGCGCACCAGCCGGATGGTCTCGCGAAAGGTCTGGCCGACCTCGCTGACCAGCGCCAGCCCCAACTGGTCCATGTCTTCAAAGTGCCGATAGAAACCGGTCGGTACGATACCTGCCGTGCGCGCCACTTCGCGCAGGCTCAGGCTGCCAAAGCCGCGCCCGCTCTCCATCAGTTGATGGGCAGCATCGAGCAGGGCTCTTCGGGTCTGTTGTTTCTGTTCGGCGCGGGGCAGCATGGCTCAAACGATTCTTGGATTAGGCTGGGTTGCACTTTAGCAAATGCGCTTTACCTGCGTCGAAAGGGTTTTCAGTCAGGCTCCTTGACCAGTAATAGTGCATGAGTGCTGGCCTTCGATGCATTTTCGTATTCAAATCAAACCCTCGGCGCGTTTGTCAGTCGAACATTCATGTCGTATTCAGCGCGCCAGGGTCGGGGCGCTGTTTTCTGGAGAGTGACGCATGACGCGCAGCCGCAAGATTTTCGCCTGGACAGGTGCCACGTTGCTGGTGGTGCTGGCTATATTGGTCATTGTGATCGTCACTTTCGACTGGAATCGCATCAAACCCACCCTCAATGCAAAAGTCAGCGAAGCGCTGCATCGTCCGTTCGCCATCAATGGTGATCTGGATGTGCGCTGGACGCGTGAGCCCGAACTCGGCGGCTGGCGTGCCTGGGTGCCGTCGCCGCACTTTGTCGCCGATGACCTGAGCCTGGGCAACCCTGAATGGTCGAAGACCCCGCAGATGGTGACCCTCAAGCACGTCGAATTTCGTCTCTCGCTGCTGCCGCTGCTGGCGCAGCAAGTGGTTATCCCGCGTATCGATCTGACCGGCCCCGAGGCTAAACTCGAGCGTCTGGCCGATGGTCGCGCCAACTGGGTGTTCGATCTGCCCAAATCCGACCCGAATGCCGAGCCCTCCAAATGGGTGATGGACATCGGCGCGATCAAGTTTGACAAGGGACTGGTGAGCTTCAACGACCAGAAACTCAACGCCAATCTGGACGTGGTGATCGACCTGCTCGGCAAGCCGATCCCGTTCAGTGAAATCGTTGGCAGCAAGGAAGCGAAAAAGGCCCAGGACAAGGGCGCAGTGCCGCAGGATTATGCATTCGGTCTGGCGGTCACCGGCCAGTACCACGGTCAGAAGCTGAGCGGCACCGGCAAGGTCGGCGGTCTGCTCGCGCTCAAGGATGCCAATCAACCGTTTCCGGTACAGGCTGACGTGAAGGTCGGTGATACCCATGCGCTGATCGCCGGGACCCTGACCGATCCACAGAACCTGGGCGCGCTGGACCTGCGCCTCAAGCTTTCCGGCGCGAGCCTGAGCAATCTTTACCCGCTGACCGGCGTGACCCTGCCGGATTCTCCGGCGTACTCCACTGATGGCCGTCTGATCGCCAAACTGCATGATCCGGCCGGCGCCAACTTCCGTTACGAAGGCTTCAACGGCAAGATCGGCAACAGCGATATCCACGGCGATCTGGGCTTCGTCGCCAGTCAGCCCCGCCCCAAGCTGAGTGGCGTGCTGGTCTCCAACCAATTGCTGTTCAGTGACCTCGCGCCGCTGATCGGTGCGGACTCCAATGCTGCGCAGAAAAAGCGCGGTGGCGAGAGCAAGCAGCCTTCGGGCAAGGTTCTGCCTGTCGAGGAGTTTCAGACTGATCGCTGGCGGGCGATGGACGCCGACGTGGAGTTCACCGGCAAGCGCATCGTGCAGAGCCCGGATCTGCCGTTCACTGACCTCTACACCCATCTGGTTCTCGACGATGGCCAGTTGAGCCTCGAGCCGCTGCGCTTTGGTGTGGCAGGCGGCAAGCTGGACGCGGACATTCGCCTGAACGGGCAAAACAAACCGATGCAGGGCAGGGCTAAACTGTCGGCGCGCAATTTCAAGCTCAAGCAGTTGTTCCCGACCTTCGAACCGATGAAAACCAGCTTCGGTGAGCTGAACGGCGACGCCGATATCAGTGGGCGCGGCAACTCGATTGCAGCCTTGCTGGGGTCTGCCAACGGCGAAATGAAGATGCTGGTGAACGACGGCGCGATCAGTCGTGGCCTGATGGAAATTGCCGGGCTCAACGTGGGCAACTACGTAGTCGGCAAGCTGTTCGGCGACAAGGACGTGAAGATCAATTGCGCGGCCTCGAACTTCGGTATCAAAGACGGGTTGGCGACCAGCCGGCTGTTTGTCTTCGATACCGAGAACGCCATCATTTACATCAATGGCACCGCGAACCTGAAGACCGAGCAACTGGACCTGCAGATCAACCCTGAGTCCAAAGGCTTCCGCGTGTTTTCGCTGCGCTCGCCGCTGTACGTCAACGGCCCGTTCGCCAAGCCCAACGCAGGCGTACAGTCCGGTCCGTTGTTGCTGCGTGGAGCCGGCATGGTCCTGCTCGGTGCAACCGTAGGTCCTGTTGCCGGTTTGCTCGCGCTGGTCGCCACTGGCGACAGCGAGCCGAATCAGTGTGGTCCGCTGCTGGAGCAGATGCGCACCGGCAAGGCGCCGAAGACGGTGAAGTAACGCTCCATCTCTCGTGCCAGCGCTGGAGCGTGCGCAACGATGTTCACGCATCTGGCTTGAGAAAATACCGGCCACAAAAAAGCCAGGACACAGGTCCTGGCTTTTCATTTGCTGCTGCGGCTTACAGATCGTTAAGAATGTCTGCCATGTCGTCAGCGTGCTCTTCTTCCTGAGCAAGGATTTCTTCGAAGATGCGGCGTGTAGTCGGGTCGCTGTCGCCTAGGTATTGAATGATCTCGCGATAGCTGTCGACGGCGATGCGCTCGGCAACCAGATCTTCGTAGACCATTTCTTTCAGTGTGTTGCCAGCCACGTACTGCGCGTGGGAGTTCTTCGACAGGGTGTCCGGGTTGAACTCCGGCTCGCCGCCCAGTTGCACGATACGCTCGGCCAGTTTGTCAGCGTGCTGCGCTTCCTGCTCTGCGTGTTCCAGAAACTCGGCTGCCGCGACGCTCGCTTTCAGGCCCGACGCCATGTAGTAGTGGCGCTTGTAGCGCAGCACACAGACCAGCTCGGTAGCCAGCGATTCATTGAGCAGGCGCAGGACCGTTTCGCGGTCAGCGCTGTAACCTTGAGTCACAGCACCATCCTCAACGTTCTGGCGTGCGCGCTGGCGCAGAGTATTTACATCGGAAAGCTGTGATTGCGGTGCAGAATTCATCATTTATCTCCAGGACTCATCAGGTTTTGCTGTCCCGCTCTGTGTATTGCCCGGCAGGATCAGCAAGGGTTGTGAGTGCTGGAGAAGGAAAAAAGTTTTATCGGATTTTCGTCGGTGCGCAAGGTTGTGACTGAATGTAAAAATATAAGAAACGAGTGCTGAGCCCCGCGGTCCCAACCTTGAGACCCAAATAAATCGTGGAGATACACAATGCTCAAGTTCCTGGGAAGCACCGTTGGCATCATCTTTCTGATCGGCCTGGTCGTGGTTATCGCCCTGTTCAAGCTGGTTTTCTAAAAAGCATTCAACAAAAAGCCCGAGGCATCCATGCCTCGGGCTTTTTGTTTGTGCCTGCGTTTTGATTACATCGCTTTTTCGTTCTTCTCGCGTTGTTCGCAAGTCATGAAACCTTTGTTGGTTACACGGCCGTCGCTGTTGAAGCTGACATGGTAAACCTGTTTGTGGCCGTCTTTGTTCATGACGTAGTTATTGCAAGTGCCCGGGTTGACCCGGCGCTCGATGGTGCTCGACGGCTCACCGCCGATGGTCAGGACCTGCTGGCGCGTCATGCCGTTCTCGACCTGCTTGACCAGCGGCTCGTTGCGATAAGTGACGTAGTCCACCGGGTTCTGCACGGTTGTGTTGCTGCAGCCAGCCATCGTCGCCAATACAAAGGTCGCCGCGAAGAGTTTTTTGTACATCGTTATTGCTCCACATGTCAGAGCCGGTTTTGGCCCGGTACGCCTTGGAGCAGAGGAGAGGCCAAGAGTTCGAAAAAAAGATGGCGATGAGGCAGTACCTTGCATCCACCCTGATGCCGGTGCTGAACCCCCCGAACGGCATGACGATCGGGCATGAAAAGCGCTTTGAATATTCCTCGCACGTTCCCGAAAGGCCGAGGTCAATCTGATGGCATGGTTGAGCGTTTTGCTCAGCCTTGGGCTCGGTCATCGGTTGTCGGACCGTAGTTCGTTAATCAGCCGTTCCTCAGTGACGGCCAGGAAGATGCGATGAGCGATAAAGAGCTGTATGAGATCGAGTACACCCTGCTCGGCGAGCACCACGTAGACATTATCGAGAATCTGGACGTGCCCATCATCGAAGTCGTGCACGAACTGGCGCTCAAGCATCACGTAGAGCTGGACGAGCTGCCAATGGGTGAAGCCGGGCTGCCCCTTGCCGCCGGCATCACCGATGTGTCGATTCACAGCCTGGAGGGTAGCGAAGGCAGCGCGACTGTCTAATCCGCCTTTGACCGCAGCGGCGTTGTCCAGCGTTCCGCGAGGATGACGCCGCACAGGGTCAGCGCTCCGCCGAACAGGTGATAGAGCGCCAGTTTCTCGCCCAGTGTCGCCGCGGCAATCAAGGCCGTGGCGATGGGCATCAGGTTGAAGAACAGTGTTGTGCGGCTGGGGCCCAGGCGCATGATCGAGGTCATCCACAGCCACGGCGCGAGCATCGACGTTGGAATCGCGGCATACAGCACCATCGGGATGTTGCTCGCATTCAGGCCGGTTTTCGCCGACAGCATGAACGGCGGCAGTAAAACGATAATCGCCAGCAGGATCTGTACGTAAAGCAACTGCAGGGGCGGCAAACGCAACTGCCACTTCTTCAGCAGTGTGCTGTAGACCGCATACGACGCGGCGGCCACCAGCACCATCGCATCGCCCCGATTGACACCCTGCTCGATCAGGCCGGCCGGATTGCCCGCCGAGACCACGACCACCACACCCGCGAATGACAGCGCCGCCCCCAGCAGCGCACCCGAGGTCAAGCGAGTGCCGAGGCAGGCTATCGACAGCCCCAGCGCCATCATCGGCACCATCGACTGAATGATCCCCATATTGGTGGCAGTTGTCAGGCTGGCCGCGAAATACGCCAGGCTCTGATACAGCGCTGTGCCAAGCACGGCCAGAATGAAGATCTTGCCGATTACCGGTTTGATCGCCGCGCGGTTCGCCCACACAGGCCCGAGCATGAACGGCGTGAACAGCAAGCCGGCCAGCGCCCAGCGATAAAAGCCTATTTCAGCCGGAAAGATCACCCCGGCAGACGCCTTGGTGACGGCTGTGTTGATCGCCCAGATAAGGACGGTGATCAGTGGGAAAGCGTATTGCATAAGGGGATCATCGTTAAAGCGAGGCGTAATTATCCGCCTGTTTGTCGAGAATGCCAGCGGCGATGTCCGGTGTCCCGTCACAGACTGCAGACGCTGACTACACTGAATCTCAGCCTGTGCCGCCCGGCGCAGTGGATCTGGAGAGTGGATCGATGAACAAGCTCGGTATTCCTGTGTTGCTCGTTGGCTTGATGTTGTCTGCCCAGGGTTTCGCTGCGACCGCGCAGCAGAACAAAATGACCACCTGCAATGCCGACGCCAGCGCGAAGTCGCTCAAGGGCGATGAGCGCAAGGCGTTCATGAGCACTTGCCTGAAAGCGGCACCGCCGCCGGCGGCCACCCAGCAGGAGAAGATGAAAACCTGCAACGCGACCGCCAGCACTCAGGCGCTCAAGGGCGATGAGCGCAAGAGTTTCATGAGCGATTGTCTCAAGAAGAAATAATTTTTCAGTCGGCATCTTTACTGCGGGCAACAGGCGCGGGTGCAGTAAACACTGCACTTTCGCGCTGTTCTCGAGCCGATCATCGGGCAGATGATTGCGGCTTGTTTTTTACCGCTTTCGGATCACTGGTTATGGGCCAAGAAGGCTGGCAGACTGCCCACCTTCCTTGTGTTGCCCGTTGAGGGTCTATGCCAACGTTTTCTGCGCGTCAGGTGTTAATAGCCAGCTGGATTCTTGTATTTGGCGGTCTGTTATTGGTGTTGCCATTCAAGTTGTTGCCCAGCCTGCTGGCTGGACTGTTGGTGTTCGAGCTGGTCAACATGTTGACTCCCAAGTTGCAACGTCTGATCTCCGGCGAACGGGCCCGCTGGCTGGCTGTGGCGCTGCTGGGCACGCTGGTGGTCAGCCTGCTGACACTGATTTTTGCCGGTGCCATCAGTTTTGTGCTGCATGAAGCCGAAAATCCCGGTGCCTCGCTCGACAAGTTCATGACCCTGGTCGACCGCGCTCGTGGTCAGTTGCCTCCGTTCATCGATGCTTATCTGCCTGCCAGTGCAGCGGAGTTTCAGGTTTCGCTCGGGCAATGGCTGCAGAAGCACGTGGGCGAATTGCAGTTGATCGGCAAGGGGGCGGCGCACATGTTCGTCACCATGCTGATCGGCATGGTGCTGGGCGCGATCATTGCCTTGCAGCGTATCTCCGATGTGCATGCGCGCAAGCCGCTGGCGGCTGCTCTGTTCGATCGGCTGCACTTGGTCAGCCGGGCGTTTCGCAACATTGTTTTCGCCCAGATCAAGATTTCCCTGCTCAATACGGCGTTTACCTCGGTGTTCCTGGCCATCGTATTGCCGCTGTGCGGGATTCACCTGCCACTGACCAAGACCCTGATCATCATGACCTTCCTGCTCGGCCTGTTGCCGGTGGTGGGTAACCTGATGTCAAACACGCTGATCTTCATCGTCGGCATGTCCATCTCGATCTGGGTCGCGCTGGCGGCGCTGGGCTACCTGATCGTGATCCACAAGGTCGAGTACTTCCTCAATGCGCGCATCGTGGGCGGACAGATCAACGCCAAGTCGTGGGAGCTGCTGCTGGCGATGCTGCTGTTCGAAGCCGCATTCGGTCTGCCGGGCGTGGTCGCAGGGCCGATTTACTATGCCTACCTGAAGAGTGAGTTGCAGAAGGAAGGGTTGGTCTAGTGCGCTTGCGTAGATAGGCGTCCGAAAGAACGCCTATCGTGCCAGTTCACCGCGTTGGCATGCAGTTCTGGACGCTCTGCGTCTGCGGTGCTGCAGAGCATCCACATGGCTCGAAACACTCCCGCCCGTGGGAGTGAGCTTGCTCACGAAGAGGCCCGTGCAGCCGCTGGAAGTCCATTGGTCAGGTAATCCGTCTTCGCGAGCAAGCTCGCTCCCAAAAGATCAGCGATCTGTGACGCGGAGCATCACGAAGGGCATTCCCACGATAGGCGCATGACTAGCCGTAACGCTTCTTCGCTTCGATGGCCAGGCCGCTGCCGATGCTGCCGAAGATGTTGCCTTCAACGTGGCGTGCGTTGGGCAGCATGTTCGAGACGCTGTTGCGCAGGGCAGGGATACCGCTTGAACCGCCGGTGAAGAACACCGTGCTGACCTGTTCGACACTCACTCCCGCATCGTTCAGCAAGTTCGTCACGCTGTTGCGCACGCGCTCAAGCTGGGCGTCGATGGCGGCTTCGAACATCACCCGGCTCAGGTCCACGCTCAGGCCGGCTTCCACTCGATCCATGAGCAGGTGACGGCTGTCGGCGTGAGTCAGCTGGATCTTGGTTTCTTCCACTTCCATGGCCAGCCAGTGCCCGGCGCGCTGTTCGATCAGTTTGAACAGGCGATCGATACCGCCAGTGTCTTCGATGTCGTAGCGCATGCTGCCCAGGGCCAGTTGCGATTTTTGCGAGTACACGGCGTTGATGGTGTGCCAGGTCGCCAGGTTCATGTGGTGGCTGGTCGGCATGTACGCACCGCTTTTCATGCGGCTGCCATAACCGAACAGCGGCATCACGCCTTGCAGGCTCAACTGCTTGTCGAAGTCGGTCCCGCCGATGTGCACGCCACCGGTGGCGAGGATGTCCTGCTGGCGATCATCGTGCTGGCGTCGCTCGGGCGACAGACGCACCAGCGAAAAGTCCGAGGTACCGCCGCCGATGTCGACGATCAGCACCAGTTCTTCGTCCTGGATGGTGGACTCGTAATCGAACGCCGCAGCGATCGGTTCGAACTGGAACGACACGTCCTTGAAGCCGATCTTGCGTGCTACTTCAGCCAGCGTATCTTCGGCTTCCTGATCGGCCTGGGCGTCGTCATCGACAAAATGCACTGGACGACCCAGCACGACTTGCTCGAATTCGCGTCCGGCCGTTTGCTCCGCGCGCTTTTTCAGCTCGCCGATAAACAGGGCCAGCAAATCCTTGAAGGGCATCGCCGTGCCCAGCACGCTGGTGTCATGTTTGATCAGCTTCGAGCCCAGCAGGCTCTTGAGCGAGCGCATCAGGCGGCCTTCGTAGCCTTCCAGATACTCGTGCAGCGCCAGGCGGCCATACACCGGGCGGCGCTCTTCCATATTGAAGAACACCACCGAAGGCAGGGTAATCTTGTCGTCCTCCAGCGCGATCAACGATTCCATGCCGGGTCGTTGCCAGCCGACAGTGGAGTTGGACGTGCCGAAATCGATGCCGCAGGCACGGGCCGGGGATTGGTCATTCATGTCTTTTACGTTCCAGTCAAAAAACGGCCGCGCAGTTTATGTCAGCGCGGGCAAATTGCGTAGCGCGACACGTCGCTTATATTTACCTGGCTGTATTTGCGGCCAAGGCTTGAACTGAAGCCTGTTACCCCCAATCTTGAAGGGATTCCCGGTAGACGCTGTTGTCGGACATTAGGGTGTCGAGCTATCGACCCGCCGACAAAGGCAGCTGGTCTATCTGTATATTTTTCGACGTTAGGTAATCCAGATGCCTCGTGACAGAGGGAGCTGGGCGCGTGACGCCAGCGTATCTGGCTTTGCCGGATAATTCGGATGGGTGATCGTTACATGGATTTCAAAGACTACTACAAGATACTTGACGTGGAGCCGACTGCGGACGACAAGGCGATCAAGACCGCCTATCGCAAACTCGCGCGCAAGTATCACCCGGACGTCAGCAAGGAAGCAGGCGCCGAAGACAAGTTCAAGGAAGCCTCCGAAGCGTATGAGGTACTCAGCAGCCCTGAAAAGCGCGCCGAGTATGACGAGCTACGCAAATACGGTCGTCAGGGCCGTCCGTTCCAGACCCCGCCTGGCTGGCAAAGCCGCGCCGGCGCGGGGGCAGGCGGGTTCGAGGAAACGGCAGACTTTTCGGAGTTTTTCAGCTCCATTTTCGGTGGCCGGCCACAACAGGGCGGGCGTACCCGCAACCCTGGACGCACCGGGCAGGACGTGGAGATGGAACTGGCGGTGTTCCTCGAAGAGACACTTTCGGGGGAATCCAAGCAGGTCAGCTTCAAGGTGCCGCAGCACAGCCCCAACGGGCAGCGCATGAGCGATATCACCAAAACGCTGAATGTGAAGATTCCGGCAGGCGTGGTCGATGGCGAGCGTATTCGCCTGAAGGGGCAGGGCGCACCTGGCGTGGGCGGTGGTGCCAATGGCGACTTGTACCTGATCATTCGCCTGGCCCCGCATCCGCTGTTCGAGGTCGAAGGCCATGATCTGGTCATCACCGTGCCACTGGCCCCCTGGGAAGCCGTGCTGGGTACCAAGGTTGCCGTGCCAACGCTGACCAGCAGGATCAACCTGACCATCCGCCCGGACAGTCAGAACGGGCAGCGTCTGCGGATCAAGGGTAACGGCTTGATGAACAAGAATGGCGAGCGCGGCGATCTTTACGCGCAGTTGAAAGTCGTCGTGCCCAAGCACACCGACGAGGCTACCCGGGCGCTCTGGCAGAAACTGGCAGACAGTTCGTCGTTCGATCCTCGCGCGCAGTGGAAGGGTTGAGCGGAGCGCTCTTGCGATTCTGTCTTTTCTGCCTGGGCTGATGCGGCACCCGCATCAGCAGGCAGTCAGCCTCGGTCAGTTTTTCGGCAGCACCACATTGAAGGTCGTGCCCTCGCCAATGGTCGAGGTCACAGTGATGCTGCCGCCGTGGGCGTTGACCACTTCCTTGACGATGAACAGGCCAAGACCCAGGCTGGTCGACGTGCCGCGTGTTTCGCTGTTTTCCTCGGTGCTGCGCACCAGCGGATCGAAGATCGTCCCGATAGCGTCTTCGGCAATCGGTTTGCCTTCGTTGTGTACCACCAATATCACGGCTTTCTCGGCACCCGTGACAGTCACCGTTATCTCGTGACTGGCGGCACCATGCTGCAGGGCGTTGCCGATCAGGTTCTGTAACATCTGGCTGATCCGCCCGGCGTCCCAGTGACCCTTGGTGTTGCCTTCGATGTTCAGCACCGGAACAGAGTCCGGTCGTCCGGCGCAGGCTTCCTCGATGGCCTCGCGGCAGGCGCTGGCCAGGTCCATGTATTTGCGCTCCACCGGCAGCCCCGCGCCCAGGCGGCTGCGCACGAACTCCAGCAGATCGCTGACCATCGAGCCCATGTGGCGGGTGCTGGTCTGGATACGTGAAACATAGGACTGGGTCTTGTCGTCCAGCGTTATTTTGCGGGCCAGCAACTCGGTGGACATGCTGACGGCCTGCAGTGGCGCGCGCAGGTCGTGACCGAGAATGGCGAGAAAGATATCCCGTGAGCGCCCAACCCGCTCCGCATAGGCCGCGGTGGATTCGGCAAGCGCCTCGTCGATGGCTTCGTTGAAGCGAATCACGTCCTGAAAATCGGCCAGTTGCGGCGCTGCCAGGCTTTCTACCCAGAGGCGGATGACGCTGGCGCGCAGATGGCGAAACTCCGACGTCATCTGCACCAGATCAAAACCGACCTCATGGCGCAACTCGCCATGGCTGCTGGCTGCTTCGTCCAGGCTTGGTGTCTTGTTCAGCTCTTCGCCTCTGGCCTTGGCAATCTCCTCGCTTTTGCTCTGCGCGGTCTTCATGTCCCGTGCTGCGGCGAGCAAAATAGAACTGGCATGATCCCGCAGCTCGGCCCTGGTCATCGTTTCTGCCGCCGGTTTCAGGGTTCTGGCGAAGTCTTCCCATTCATCGACAATGCGATCCACATGAATAACGATGAATTCGGAAAGGCGCATGGCCGGTTACCTTTGGAGGAGCGTGACGAAAGATGGCGCATATTATCGCCTTTACAGAGCACGACAAACAGAGTGTTTACTGTCATTTCTGTCAGTAGACGCTGATTTCTATGGGGCCTATGTTCATTCGGCAGGTTAATCGAACGGAGGCCCTGAGCATGAGTGTCATGACAGTTACTGATTCGACCTTTCAGAAGGATGTCATTGAGGCGAGCAACCAAAAGCTCGTGGTGGTGGAATTCTCGACGAAAGGGAAGGTAAATAAGCGAGGCGAGGAAAACGCCAGCGCCAGAATGGATACCATTTTTAATGCGCTGGAAGAGAAATATGCCGTAAAGGTCAGCTTGGTCAGGGGCGAGATCGAACTGGATTCGGATCTCAAAGACTCTTTGAACCCGGTGACTTCGACTGAATATCAGATAAATCATGGTCCGACGATGGTTTTCTTCAAGGGTGGCGCAATAGCAAGGGAAGACCTTGTCGGCCAGCAAACCAAAGAACGGATGACGCAGATCCTGGATGAATTGCTACCCGCCTCGTAATCGGAGAATGACCATGTCGAACACAGAACTCACAGCCTTTGTTGAAGAGCGTGTAACGCGTGCCCAGCAGACACTGGCCGACGGAAAAGTCAGCAAACTCGACGACGTAGCGACAGGAAAACTGAGCGTTTTTCTCCCATTGCAGCGAGTATTGCAGGGCACCGGCACCCCCAACGATCTGGGGGTGCTGGACGCTATCAACGATACGCTGCAGTCGCTGAAAATATTGGAAGATAAAGAAACACTTCTGAATTACCAGAACAAGGCAGCCCAGGTCCGGGTCGTCAAGAACGATGCGGACTTCAGTTCCCGATGGGCTGCAATCAACCCCTTGGTGGTGTTGGAATTCAGCAGCCCCGGCGTTAATGAACACGACGAGGCGAACAAAAGTAAACGGACTGGGTCAATTCTCGATGAGCTAGCGCCTGAGTTTGCCGGGAGGGTTGTCATGCTTCGTGTGCCTGTTGACACTAGCCCAGCGACAGCCCAAAACTACAATGTCACCGTTACACCAACCGTCATCTTTCTCAAGAGCGGTAAAAAGATTGAGGAAGCCGCTGACTTTCATCTGAAGTCCTGGTTCAGAGCCAAACTCAACGAGTTGCTTAGCCTCAAAGAATAAACCGAGCAATAAATATTGAAGGGCCTTCTGAAAGCGAAGGCCCTTGCTGATTCAAAACAGAAAGTACCGCTGTGCCATCGGCAGCACATCGGCCGGTTCGCACCATAGCAGCACACCGTCGGCCTTGACCTGATAGGTCTGTGGGTCGACTTCGATGTCCGGCAGGTAATCGTTGTGGATCAGGTCTTTTTTCTGCACGGTGCGGCAGCCTTTGACGACACCGATCTGCTTCTTCAGGCCCAGTGACTCCGGTACACCGGCGTCGAACGCTGCCTGGCTGATGAAGGTCAGGCTGGTGGCGTGCAGCGAGCTGCCGAAACTTGCGAACATGGGGCGGTAGTGGACCGGTTGCGGCGTCGGGATGGAAGCGTTGGCGTCGCCCATCAGGCTGGCGGCGATGGCGCCACCTTTGAGGATCAGGGTCGGTTTGACGCCGAAGAACGCCGGGCGCCAGAGCACCAGGTCCGCCCATTTGCCGACTTCAATGGAGCCCACTTCATGGCTGATGCCGTGGGTGATCGCCGGGTTTATGGTGTATTTGGCGATGTAGCGCTTGGCGCGGAAGTTATCGTTGCCTGGGCCATCCTGCGGCAGCGGGCCACGCTGTTTCTTCATCTTGTCGGCGGTTTGCCAGGTGCGCATGATCACCTCGCCAACCCGACCCATGGCCTGGCTGTCGGAGCTGAGCATGGAAAACGCGCCCAGGTCGTGGAGGATGTCCTCGGCGGCAATGGTCTCGCGGCGAATGCGGCTTTCCGCGAAGGCCACATCTTCGGCGATGCTCGGGTCCAGGTGGTGGCAGACCATTAGCATGTCCAGGTGCTCGTCGATGGTGTTGCGGGTGAACGGCCTGGTCGGGTTGGTCGAGCTCGGCAGCACGTTGGGTGAGCCGCAGGCCTTGATGATGTCCGGCGCGTGACCGCCACCGGCACCTTCGGTGTGATAAGTGTGAATCGTGCGGTTCTTGAACGCGGCCAGGGTGGTCTCGACAAAACCCGACTCGTTGAGGGTATCGGTGTGGATCGCCACCTGCACGTCGTATTCGTCGGCCACGCTCAGACAGTTGTCGATGGCCGCAGGCGTGGTGCCCCAGTCCTCGTGCAACTTCAGACCGATGGCGCCTGCCTTGACCTGTTCGATCAGCGGGCCGGGCAGGCTGACGTTGCCCTTGCCGGTGAAACCGATGTTCATCGGGAACGAGTCCGAGGCCTGGAGCATGCGCGCCATGTGCCACGGGCCGGGTGTGACGGTGGTGGCATTGGTGCCTGTGGCCGGGCCGGTGCCGCCGCCGATCATGGTCGTCACACCGCTCATCAGGGCCTCTTCGATCTGCTGCGGGCAGATGAAGTGGATGTGTGTATCGACGCCACCCGCGGTGAGGATCATGCCTTCGCCGGCAATGACCTCGGTGGCGGCGCCGACTGCAATGGTCACGTCCGGCTGGATATCCGGGTTGCCCGCCTTGCCAATGGCCGCGATACGCCCGTTCTTGATGCCGACGTCTGCCTTGACGATGCCCCAGTGATCGATGATCAGGGCATTGGTGATCAGCGTGTCGACCACGTCAGCAGCCAGCAACTGGCCCTGGCCCATGCCGTCACGAATGACCTTGCCACCGCCGAACTTCACTTCTTCACCGTAGGTGGTGAAGTCCTTCTCGACCTCGATCCACAGCTCGGTATCGGCCAGGCGAACCTTGTCGCCGACGGTGGGGCCGAACATGTCTGCGTAGGCTTGTCGGCTTATCTTCATCTCTCGTACCTCGGATTCAGAGCGGCAAGCTGCAGGCCGCACACTGTAATGTGTTCAAAGCGACAAGCTGCAAGCCGCAAGTCTTTAGTCGTCATATGCTTTTCTCTTGAAGCTTGAAGCTTGAAGCTTGAAGCTAAAGCTCCCCCATCACCCGACCGGCAAACCCGTAAACCTTGCGCAAACCGGCCAGGTCCACCAGCTCGACTTCGCGGGACTGGCCCGGTTCGAAGCGCACGGCGGTGCCGGCCGGAATGTTCAGGCGCATGCCCCGGCTGGCGGCGCGGTCGAAGGTCAGTGCGTCGTTGGTTTCGAAAAAGTGGAAATGCGAGCCCACCTGAATCGGCCGGTCGCCGCTGTTGGCGACGGTAAGGCTGAGGGTGCGGCGTCCGGCGTTGAGTTCGATGTCGCCGGGCTGGATCTGGTATTGACCAGGGATCATGTCGGTTGCCCCAAGGTTTTGAAATAAATGGCGGTCGGCCGATAGCGACCGTCCGGTGTCGCGCAATAATCCGGCAGTTCACCGACACGGTGGTAGGCCAGTGAGCGATAGAACGCTTCAGCCGTCGAGCCTGCTTCGGTGTCCAGGTGCAGCAGTCCACGTTTGTGTTTCACGGCCGCCTGCTCAACGGCCTCCATCAATTGCCTGCCCAGGCCACGCCCGCGAGCCGCAGGCAGCACCATCAGTTTCTGTACTTCGGCGCGGTTCAGGCCATTGGGCTTCTGACACAGCGACAGTTGCGCACTGGCCAGAACGTTTTCGTTCTCGACCACCACCCACAGCAGCAGAGTGCCAGCGGCGACGTCGACTCTGAGCCCGTCGCACCAGCCGTAGGCCTGCGCCATGTCGAGGTCGGCCATGAAACCGACCGACGCGCCATCATGAACCGTATCGAACAACAGTTGCGCCAGACCCTGGCGGTAATGCGCGAAGCTTTCGGCGGTGACGCGGCGCAGCTGTGCTGGGTTCATGGCGTGCTCTCTAAAGGGCGGAAGGGGCTTGTGAAACCGGTGGCTGAGCACCGGGCGACAGGTCGAGCTGCATGAACGTCAGGTCCAGCCAGCGACCGAACTTGGTGCCGACCTGGGGCATTTGTCCGGTGGTCTTGAAACCCAGGCGATCATGCAGGGCGATGGACGCCGCGTTACCGCTTTCTATGGCCGCGACCATCATGTGCTTGTCACAGTCGCGGGCGCGCTCGATCAAAGCGGCCATCAGGCGCGGGCCCAGGCGTTTGCCACGCTGGTCGGCGCGCACGTAGACCGAATGCTCGACCGTATGGCGAAAGCCTTCGAACGGCCGCCAGTCGCCAAACGACGAATAGCCAAGCACGTCGCCTGCGTTGTCGACGGCCACCAGAATCGGATACGCCTGGCTCTGGCGAGCTGCGTACCAGGCCTGGCGGTTAGCCAGATCAACCGGCTGCTCGTTCCAGATAGCCGTGGTGTTGAGCACCGCATCGTTGTAGATGTCCAGAATGCCCGGCAGATCGTCCGGCAAGGCGTCGCGAATCGCGTCCTGCATGATCACTCCTTCAGGCAATCGGCTGATGCACGGTGACGAGTTTGGTGCCATCCGGAAAGGTGGCTTCCACCTGGATCTCCGGGATCATTTCCGCGATACCTTCCATGACCTGATCACGAGTCAGCAGGGTCGTGCCGTAGTGCATGAGCTCAGCGACGGTCTGTCCGTCACGCGCACCTTCGAGCAGCGCCGCAGAAATATAGGCCATGGCTTCCGGGTAGTTGAGCTTCACGCCGCGCGCCAGACGCCGTTCGGCGACCAGTCCGGCGGTGAAGATCAGTAGCTTGTCTTTTTCACGTGGTGTCAGGTCCATGGGGCTTCCGTTTGTTCAAATTCGGTGGTTGATCGTTCCCAGGCTGAGCCCTCATTGTTATATATAAGTCTGTTTTGGGTTCTGGCCGAAGGCCGTGGGAGCGAACTTGTTCGCGAAGGGGTCGGTGTAGTCGCCGAACATGCAGCGCCTAAAACATTGTCTTCGCGAACAAGTTCGCTCCCACGACCTGCGGGCAGAAGCGCTAAAAGACCCGATTTTCGGGCTTTTCAGGACTTATGTACCACGCTGAGTGCATCAGCGCCGAGGGTGTAGCCTGGAATGCAGAGCGTCCAGTCATCAATCAGGTATTCCAGATTCTTGGCGTTACCGCCTCGCGTCCCAGCAGGGCAGGGCGCAGTCGTTTCCACAGTTCTATCAGCCAGGCCCGGGCATGCAACGCTTCGTCTGCCAGACAGCGAGCGACCAGCAGACCGGGCAATTGAGTCAGGTCGCCGCGTACCGGGTTGGGCATCGACAGCGAACGGCAGGCCTCGAGCAGCTCGCTGCCCACTTCGCCGGTCATCAGCAGGGTGGCGAACACGGTTCTGCCGTCCAGGCCGATGGGCGAGCCCAGCAGCCCGTCGCCACCGATAATGCGTTGTCGCTCATGCCAGAGCAATGTGCCGTCGCGACGGATATCCAGATGCGATTGAAAATGGCCGTGCTCGAACCGCTCGCCACTGGCCGGCCGGCCCAAAGCCACCACGTCCCAGTAGCATAGCTTTGCATCACCGTGCAGCTCTATCCGAGTGCTCAGTTCTGCCTGGGCATTGCTGAAGACGATGGTTTCCTGCGGCAGCCATTCCAGTGTCGCACCGGGCTGGACGTGCAGTTCCAGTTGCTGGAAGGCCGGGCTGGCGGCGCGATACCATTTGGCCGCGCCGGGGCTGGTCAATTGCGCCCAGGCATCGGCACCGACGGTGGCCGAGATATCCAGCCGGTCACCCCCGGCGATACCGCCCGGTGGATGAACGATGATGTGCTGGCACACCTCCGGGCCTTCGGCGTACAGATGCTTTTGCACCCGCAGCGGTCCTTTGTGGCGCCGCAGTGTCGGGCGTGTGCTGTCATCGAAACGGCCGTAACCCAATTCCAGCTCGGCGTGCCAGCTGGGGGTGAAGAGGGCGGTGTTGGCAGGCAGGTTCATGGTGTCTTCATTGGCTTGTCGAATGCTGCACGATAACGGATTGACTCATCAAATGGTGACCAGACCTCGAACGCCGTCGCTCTCCATGTTCTCGCCACGGCCCTGCTGGACGATCTCGCCCCGCGACATCACCAGGTACTGATCGGCCAGTTCCGCGGCGAAGTCGTAGAACTGCTCGACCAGCAGAATCGCCATGTCGCCACGCTCGGCGAGCTTTTTGATGACGGCGCCGATTTCCTTGATCACCGAGGGCTGAATACCTTCGGTGGGCTCGTCGAGAATCAGCAAGCGCGGACGGCTCGCCAGTGCCCGGCCTATGGCCAGTTGCTGCTGCTGACCACCGGACAGATCGCCGCCGCGGCGGTGCTTCATTTGCAGCAGCACCGGGAACAGCTCGTAGATGAAGGCCGGCACTTCCTTGGCCTCGGAGCCCGGAAAACGGGACAGGCCCATGAGCAGATTTTCCTCGACCGTCAGCCGGCCGAATATTTCCCGGCCTTGCGGCACGTAAGCAATCCCGGCATGTACCCTTTGATGCGTCTTGAACTGGGTGATGGTCTTGCCTTCCCATTGCACCGAGCCTTCCTTCGATGGCAGCAGGCCCATCAGCACGCGCAAGAGCGTGGTCTTGCCCACGCCGTTGCGGCCCAGCAGGCAGGTGACTTCACCGACCTTCACATCAAACGACAGACCGCGAAGAATGTGGCTGCCGCCGTAATATTGGTGGAGCTGGCTAACAGTGAGCATGAGGGCCTCATGAGTTATAAGCTTCAAGCTTCAAGCTTCAAGCTTCAAGCTGCAAGTAAAGAGCAGCACGTTGTTTTTGCTTCTAGCTTGCAGCTTGCAACTTGCAGCTAAAAGCTTGCAGCTGGTCGCGCTAGCGCCCCAAGTAAACTTCGATCACGCGTTCGTCGGCCTGTACGTCGTTCAGCGAGCCTTCAGCCAGCACGCTGCCCTGGTGCAGCACGGTGACATGGTCGGCAATCGAGCCGACGAAACCCATGTCGTGTTCAACCACCATCAGCGAATGCTTGCCGGCGAGGCTTTTGAACAGCTCGGCGGTGAATTCGGTTTCGGCATCGGTCATGCCCGCGACGGGCTCGTCGAGCAGCAGTAATTGCGGGTCCTGAACCAGCAGCATGCCGATCTCCAGAAACTGCTTCTGGCCGTGGGACAGCAAGCCCGCAGGACGGTGCATCGAGCTGGTCAGGCGTATCGTTTCCAGCACCTCACCGATCCGGTCCTGTTGTTCGCCGCTCAACTGCGCACGCAGACTGGCCCACACCGATTTGTCTGTCTTCTGCGCCAGCTCGAGGTTTTCGAACACGCTCAAGGCCTCGAATACCGTGGGTTTCTGGAACTTGCGGCCGATGCCGGCCTGAGCGATCTGCACTTCGGTCATCTTCGTCAGGTCCAGCGTTTCACCGAACCAGGCCTTGCCGTGGCTGGGGCGGGTCTTGCCGGTGATGACGTCCATCAGCGTGGTCTTGCCCGCGCCGTTGGGGCCGATGATGCAGCGCAGTTCGCCTACGCCGATGTATAGATTCAGATCGTTCAGGGCCTTGAAGCCGTCGAAGCTGACGCTGATGTCTTCCAGCGTCAGGATCGTGCCGTGGCGAGTGTTGAGGCCTTTGCCAGCGCTTTTGCCGAATCCCACTGCGTCGCGGCTGGTGCCAGCGTCGGAGTTTGGCGCCAGGATCGGTTCCAGCATGAAAGACGGGGTCGGAGTGGTTTTCATTGCTCGCTCCTTTTCTTCAGCATGCCGATCACGCCCTTGGGCAGATACAGCGTGACGATGATGAACAGCGCGCCAAGGAAGAACAGCCAGTATTCCGGGAAGGCCATGGTGAACCAGCTCTTCATGCCGTTCACCAGACCTGCGCCCAGCAGCGGGCCGATCAGCGTGCCGCGGCCACCCAAGGCTACCCAGACAGCGGCTTCAATCGAGTTGGTCGGCGACATTTCGCTGGGGTTGATAATGCCGACCTGCGGTACATACAAGGCGCCAGCCAGACCGCACAGCACGGCGCTCAGGACCCAGACGAACAGTTTAAAGCCGCGCGGATCGTAACCGCAGAACATCAGACGGTTTTCCGCATCGCGCAGCGCGGTCAGCACGCGGCCGAACTTGCTCTGCGCCAGGCGCCAGCCGATGTACAGACTGGCCACCAGCAATGCGACCGTGGCCAGAAACAGCGCGGCTCTGGTCCCTTGTGAACTGATGCTGAAGCCCAGAATGCTGCGGAAGTTGGTGAACCCGTTGTTGCCGCCAAAGCCGGTCTCGTTGCGAAAGAACAGCAGCATGCCGGCGAAGGTCAGCGCCTGGGTCATGATCGAAAAGTACACGCCCTTGATCCGCGAGCGGAAGGCAAAGAAGCCGAAGACCAGCGCCAGCAGTCCCGGTGCCAATACCACCAGGCACATTGCCCAGAGGAAGTTGTCGGTGCCCGCCCAGTACCACGGCAGCTCGGTCCACGACAGGAAGGTCATGAAGGCCGGCAGACCATCGCCTGCGGCCTGGCGCATCAGGTACATGCCCATGGCGTAACCGCCCAGGGCGAAGAACAGGCCGTGGCCCAGCGACAACAGCCCGGCGTAGCCCCAGACCAGGTCCAGCGCCAGCGCTACAATGGCGTAGCAGAGAATCTTGCCCACCAGGGTCAGGGTGTAGGCCGAGACCTGAAAGCTGTTATCGGCAGGCAGCAGCGACAGCAGCGGCAGTGCCAGCAGCACCGCCAGTATTACGCAGCCTGCGGTCAGCGTGCCTCTGGGCCCGACTTTTTGCGCGGCAGTTACTATCAATGGCTGGCTCATCAGTCAATCACCCGTCCTTTCAGTGCGAAGAGGCCTTGCGGACGTTTCTGGATAAACAGAATGATCAGCGCCAGGATCAGGATCTTGCCCAACACGGCGCCGATTTGCGGTTCGAGAATCTTGTTGGCGATGCCCAGCCCGAAGGCCGCCATCACGCTGCCGGCCAGTTGCCCGACACCGCCGAGCACGACCACCAGGAACGAATCAATGATGTAGCTTTGCCCAAGATCAGGACCCACGTTGCCGATCTGGCTCAGGGCAACACCCCCCAGCCCCGCGATACCTGAGCCCAGACCGAAGGCCATCATGTCGATGCGCCCGGTCGGTACGCCACAGCAGGCGGCCATGTTGCGGTTCTGCGTGACGGCGCGCACGTTCAGGCCCAGGCGGGTCTTGTTCAGCAGCAGCCAGGTCAGCACCACCACGAACAGCGCGAACGCGATGATCACGATGCGGTTGTAAGGCAGCACCAGATTAGGCAGCACCTGGATACCGCCAGACAGCCATTGCGGGTTGGCGACTTCAACATTCTGCGCGCCGAAGGCCAGACGCACGGCCTGAATCAGCATCAGGCTGATGCCCCAGGTGGCCAGCAGGGTTTCCAGTGGCCGGCCATACAGATGACGAATGACCGTGCGCTCCAGGGCCATGCCGATCACGGCGGTGACAAAGAACGCCACCGGCAACGCGATCAGCGGGTAGTACTCGATGGCCCCCGGTGCGTAGCGCTGCAGCATCAGTTGCACGACGTAGGTTGAGTAGGCCCCCAGCATCAGCATCTCGCCGTGGGCCATGTTGATTACGCCCAGCAGGCCGAAGGTAATCGCCAGACCCAGCGCCGCCAGCAGCAGGATCGAGCCCAGCGACATGCCGCTGAACGCCTGGCCGAGGATTTCCCCGATCATCAGCTTGCGCTTGACCTGCGCCAGGCTGGTTTCAGCCGCCACGCGTACCGAAGCGTCGGTTTCCACGCCGGGTGCCAGCAATGATTCAAGGCGGGTACGCGCCAGCGGGTCACCGGTTTCGCCCAGCAGTCGCACGGCAGCCAGACGTACTGTCGGGCTGGTGTCGACCATTTGCAGGTTGGCCAGCGCCAGGGTTAGTGCGCTTTTGACACTGGAATCGGATTCGCTGGCCACGCGTTCGGTCAGCAACTCGAGTTGTGCAGGGCGCGCGCTTTTTTGCAATTGCAGGGCGGCGGCCATGCGCAGTCGTGTATCGGCTGCCAGCAACTGATGGCTGGCCAGCGCCGTTTCAACCAGGCCACGCAGCCGGTTGTTCAAGCGCAATTTACGCGGTTCGTCAGGCGTTGGAGCATCGACGGCGGCAGGGGCCTGTGCATCGACGGCCACGTATTGATCGTTGTTTTCGATCCAGGCGCGCTTGCTGCTGTCGGCACCCACACGGCCATCGCGCAAGGCTTCGAGCAGCTCGACACGTTCCGG
This sequence comes from Pseudomonas sp. PvP100, assembly GCF_017833055.1. Taxonomy (NCBI): domain Bacteria; kingdom Pseudomonadati; phylum Pseudomonadota; class Gammaproteobacteria; order Pseudomonadales; family Pseudomonadaceae; genus Pseudomonas; species Pseudomonas sp. PvP100. Next base: position 3,800,323 of record NZ_JAFIBO010000001.1, on the reverse strand, counting down.
CACAGGCTTGGCGGCCCAGGCTTCCAGCAGTTCTGCCTGTTGCGAAGAACTGGCTGCGACAAAGTCACTGGCATCGCCGGCCTGGGCAGCCAAAGGCAGCAGCAGGCTGATGGTGAGGATCAAACGATAAAAATAAGAAGGCATATCAATATGGCCTTGATTCAGTATGGCGTCGTCTACTCTTGAGACGGTCCTTCACGCCCTTCGCCAAGCGTCACATGCGGGGGCTGTTTTTGATTCTGGCCGAAGGCCGTAGGAGCGAACTTGTTCGCGAAAGGGCCGGTACATTCTCCGAAAATGTATCGTTCGAACTACCGTCTTCGCGAACAAGGCGGATCGCCGCCCCGGTCGCTCCTACGCCCTGTGGGCAGAAGCTTTGAAGCCCCGTATTTCGCGGGCTTCAGGACCTGTATATGACGCTTGGCGGCGAGCGTGTGAACGATCAGCAGTCGGCTTTTATCCTTCAGTTGCTCTTCGCCGGGGTGTCCGGCTTCTTGTCGTTGCCAGGGATGTACGGGCTCCATGGCTGGGCGCGGATCGGCTCTTTGGTCTGCCACACGACGTTGAACTGTCCGTCGTCCTGGATTTCGCCGATCATCACGGGCTTGTGCAAGTGGTGGTTGGTCTTGTCCATGGTCAGGGTAAAGCCCGACGGCGCTGCGAACGTTTGGCCGGCCATGGCTTCACGGACCTTGTCCACGTCAGTGGATTTGGCTTTCTCGACCGCCTGCGCCCACATGTGAATGCCGACATACGTGGCTTCCATCGGGTCGTTGGTCACGGCCTTGTCAGCGCCTGGCAGGTTTTTCTTTTTGGCGTAGGCCGTCCAGTCAGCCACGAACTTCTTGTTGACCGGGTTTTCCACCGACTGGAAGTAGTTCCAGGCGGCCAGATGGCCTACCAGTGGCTTGGTGTCGATGCCGCGCAGTTCTTCTTCGCCTACCGAGAAGGCCACAACCGGTACGTCGGTAGCGTTCAGGCCCTGGTTGGCCAGTTCCTTGTAGAACGGCACGTTGGAGTCGCCGTTGACGGTGGAGATAACGGCCGTCTTGCCACCGGCGGAGAACTTCTTGATGTTGGCCACGATGGTTTGATAATCGGAGTGACCGAACGGGGTGTAGACCTCTTCGATATCGGTATCTTTCACGCCTTTGGAATGCAGGAATGCGCGCAGAATCTTGTTGGTAGTACGCGGGTAGACGTAGTCGGTGCCGAGCAGGAAGAAGCGTTTGGCCGAGCCGCCATCTTCACTCATGACATATTCGACGGCAGGGATGGCCTGCTGGTTAGGCGCAGCGCCGGTGTAGAAAACATTGGGCGACATCTCTTCGCCTTCGTACTGCACCGGGTAGAACAGCAGCCCGTTGAGCTCTTCGAAGACCGGCAGCACTGATTTGCGCGACACCGATGTCCAGCAGCCGAATACCACGGCGACCTTGTCCTGGGTCAGCAACTGACGGCCTTTTTCCGCGAACAGCGGCCAGTTGGACGCAGGGTCGACGACGACCGGCTCCAGCATCTTGCCGTTGACGCCGCCTTTGGCGTTGATTTCGTCGATGGTCATCAAGGCCATGTCCTTGAGCGACGTCTCGGAGATGGCCATGGTGCCGGACAACGAATGCAGAATGCCGACCTTGATGGTCTCGGCAGCCTGAACGGTCCAGGCCAGTCCCATGGCGGCGATCGATGCGGACAGGGTAAAGGCTTTGATCAGGCTGCGACGCTTCATTGACTGCTCCCTTAGTACATTATTTGATGGTTTGGCGGCGGTACATTTCATTGCGCTTTCAAGCTTTAGCAAGGTCTGGGCCAACGTAGAAACGTCGCAAAATGAAACGAATGTGTCGCGGTTCGTGGAGGGTGTGCACCAAGGTGGAACCCGGCTTTGCCCCGCGGGCGCTCCGGGCTCTGCAATGGTGCAAGGCTGCTTCGCAGGAGCGCCGGCCAGTTAAGGCCGGCTTCCCGGATCAGCCGCGTGAGGGTTTCAGACCCAGAGTTCCTGTTCTCCGGTATAGAGATCGTAGGTCTGATCAACCAGTTGTTCAGGCGCATCAAACCAGGCAAACAGCTGTCCGTTGACCCGCTTGGTCGCACCCAGTTGCACGTATGTCCCCGGCGCAATGGCCACGTGATCACCAAGAAAACCGGTGAACATGTTCTTCTTGGGCACCGCCGGTGCAAAGATGAAAAACACCGGGTGGTTTTCGGCATTGGCGTTGCGACTCACGAACCCGTCCTGGCTCCATCTGGAGGCATTGGCTCGCGACATTGATGCAGACTGCACGCCATTGTCGGTAAACACTGCACCCACTTCGCGCTCAAGGCAGGCCACCCCGTCGCTGGACACATAGGTGGCGCGAAATGCGGTGCCTTCCCACGCCTTGAGCTTGTGGAACTGACGTAGAAACCTGCGCGTGGTGGCGTTGCGCACACCGCTTCGCAGCAGCGGGTTGATGTCCGTTGAACCACCTTCCACGTAGGCGGTGATTTCGGAAAAGTTTTCTGCGTTGGATGTCTTGGCCAGCGCCAGGTAGTCGGTCTCGAAACTCAAGCGTTCGGTGCTACTTGCTTCCTCCAGAGACGCCGGCCAGAGAGTTGTCAGGCTGGTCAGCCGCGCCTCGGCATTGCGGATTGCGGACTGACTCATACGCGGGATCTGTTTGCCCACGATTTTCCAGACCCCGGTCGTGCTGCGAAGAGCAAACTCCTGCCCGTGCACCAATTGCGTGGTATCCATCGGGTTTACCCGATAAAGGCGTGAGTGGCCGAACACGTTGGCCCGTCGGCTTATGAAGCAGGTCTGGCCTTCTACCTCAATGGCGACGAAGCGTTTGGGGTCCATGGCAGCGATCAATTTCGAGTCTGCGAAACGCGGCGCCTTTGAATGCGACAGGAGGTAGCCGATCTGTGCCTGACCATCGCGACCGACTCTGCGTACCAGGTGCGGACGTCTCACCGTTTTTGCGGCGATTCCTGCCGGTTTCAAGGCCAGCGCCAAGTGGCCGACCAAGGCAATGGCAAGGTAGCTGAGGGCGCTCAGAAACTCCTCGGCGGCGCCTTCCAGGTCGTTTTCATCGATTTTCGAAAAAGCGCTCCAGGTTTTGTAAAGGCCAGCGCCCAGCGAGACAGGCATCATGATCGGGCCAGGCAGAAACAGAATCGCAATGCTCGCGATCAGATCGAATCCCCGACCCGATTGCCCTGTACCGGTGGTCAGGCTCATCTGCCGTTTGGCTTCGTTGATCAGATGGTTGATCTTGGTCTCATGATTTTCCTCGTAAATGTCTTTGCTCTGGCTAACAAACACGACCGGGCGCAGCAGCCTTGACGGGATCGGTAGCAGCGTCAGTTGGGTGAATACTTCGGGCAGACGCCAATGCTTCGCTTCCTTTTCGTACTGCATGGCATGCAGCGTCTCAATACGCCTGGAAACCGGTATTTGTTGAATCAGATACTGCTGGAAGGGTGCCTCTTCCAGAAAACTGGTGGTCAGGTGATACATGCTGTTGAACCAGCGGAAAACGACACCGTCGGCAGCATCCAGCGTGCACAGCACCAGCGGCCCCTTCTCGAATGTTCCGGCTGGAGCAATCAGCATCACGTTGGTCATCTTGAATTGGTTGACGCTGAAAAAACGGACTTCAATGGCTTGCTCGTTGATGGTTCGCCGTCCTTGAATTCCTGGCGAATCCAGCACAGCCTTGATCCATTCGCGGCCGGGGTGTGCAAAAGCCTGTTGTTCGATCTCCAGCAGCGCCATCTTCATCTGAGCTCGCAACATGGCTTTTTCTGACCGCTTGAGCTGCTGTGCATACGCCGATGTTTTCAGGTGCAGGTCAAGGTAATCACTGAGGTGTCGGGGATCTTCCAGCGTGGCAATCAGCTCCGTTACGGCCTGCTTGTCCAAGTGCGCAAGGGAGACGCCTTCAGCGTCGACAGCGCGTAGAAGCACGGCATCCTTGGCCTTGGTGTGCAGGGCTTGGGTATGTGCCAGTTGCCTGAGCGAAACGTTCTCGGTCTTGGTTTCTGGCAATACAGGCGCGCCGGGAATATCGAGCACTTCGATGCCCGCCCTGTAGGTCAGTGAAATATTGATCTGTTGCGCTGTTGCCGTAATGGATAGCCGGTTCAGTAGTTGAGCCAGTTGCTTGTCGATATAGCGGGTCGGATAGGTGCGGCTGTCATTTTCCGCCTGGCCGAAGTGCTCCTTGCTGGCTTTGCGCATGTTCACCACCAACTCGCCAAACCGCTGTGCCTGGCAATGCCATGCCTGACGCTGCGTCAGCGTCATGGTTTTCCACCAATCGGGCATCTGGCTTTTCACCAGATCGCTGTCGAATTCGTCGAGTCGCCAGTGGTTGTCGAAGTAAATCCTGGGTTTCAGCAAATTCGCTATCATTTGCTCGAAACAGACCGCGTCCATCTTCTGAGAGCGGGCCAGCTGTACAGTCTGAGCGAAGACCGACTGCTGCGCGACAACCTGCCGGGCAAGCAGCAGGCTGAGAAAATTGCCGTCCATCAGGGTGTATTGCCATTGCAAGACAGGGGTGGGGTTGGTGGGGCTTGCCTGCCCGGCGGTGACGCCGTCGCCCAAACGTCCTCGGTACTCGGGTTCAGTCACTCGCTGAACAAGCGCGTCGTTCAACTGTTGCAATGAGGCAAATGCTTCCAGCCCGTCATGGGGCGTAAACAGCAGGACATCTTCCAGCTCTTCCAGGTCTGGCTGGACCGGCGCATCACGAAGACGCCGGGCAATGGCAAACGCGCCGTAAAGTGACAGCGAGGGGCCGTCGCCGTCTCGTGCCGACAGGCTGTAAACACTGTGCGGCTGTAAGTCTGCGAAACCCTCTGTCGCATTTGTGGCACAGGGCCCGAGGGCGGCCGAAAGCAGGCTGTAGTGCCCGGTTGTCATCTTTCCCAAGGCGATCAGCACTGCACATTCGGATGTCAGGCACTCGATCTGCTCTGCGACAAACCGGCTGCTCCGGGTTTCGCCATCAAGCGTCGCAGTGCTCCAGTAGTCTGCAAGATTTTGTGTATAGCACTGCTCCAGTTGCTCGCTGACCTCGGTGAAGAACGTTACGGTCGCTGCCCGCCCCAGCGGCTGAATGGCTGGTGGCTTGACGTCAGGTTGCTGTGTGTCAGACGTTGGGGAGGGCGTGTCAAGAGGCGGGTGGAGAGCGACTACATCATTGTCGATCCATTGCAAATGGCCGGTGAAGTATTCGATCAGGCCAGGGATCAGTGGAACCCTGTGTATGTTGCTCCCGTGGTCGAATTCGACCTCGCTGTCACGGTAGGTCAGCCAGGTCGTCTCGACATCCAGCTCGGGTTTGAGGGGGTGAAGCAGGGTACGGGCCAGTTCCTGGGTCGTCTTGCTGAAGTCGGGTGGATAGGTATCGCTGGCAAGCGAGGCGTTTAGAGCCTGGGTTGATGCGGTGCGCGGTAAGGTCATGGTGCCGATTCGTCTGCATGATGGATGATCCGCTAGAGGCATATGCCGGGCGGTTCATTTCATATAGTCAGGCTTGAAGGCACGCAGGTATCGGCCTGCGCAGTCAGAGGACTGCAGCATCGGCTGTCTGATCGGTAGGAAGTCTCGGAAACGCGCAAGATTGAGTTGAGGGCGGGGCCTGAAACCGGGTATGAGGAGGAATTCATCACAACGCCACTCAGTGGTTTCAGGCCCCGCAGTGAGCAATCTAAGCTGTCGCCGCTGTTTTGGCAAAGCGCGAAAGCACTATTCGATAAAGCGCCCGGAGAATCAGCATCGGTCTTGGGTGCCAGGAGTGTCGCCGCGACAGTATCGCTGAAGACATCAGCTCTTGGCCCTGCCCGTGAAAACTACTCAGTGCTGATGTTCCGGAGCCTGTTTTTGTACCACGACCTGCACCTCGACATCCCCCGCCTTTTCGAAATGCAGAGTCATTGGAAAGCGCTGGCCGACGACCAGCTTGGAACGGTCCTTGATGTCCAGCAACATCACGTGCCAGGCCATCGGGGCGAAAGCCACCTTCGCGCCAGCCGGTATGTCGACCGCTTGAACGTGCTGCATTTTCATCAGCCCGTCGGCATGTACATGCTCATGCAATTGCGCCTGCCCGGCGATGGGCGTGTCGACGCTAATCAGGCGGTCAGCGCTGTCACCTTTGTTCTCGAGGGTGAAATACGCCGCCACCGTCGGTGCGTTGGGCGGTAGCTCCATTGACCATGGGTGGCCAATCAGCAACGCCCCGGCCTTGTACTCATGGGCATGGACGACACAGGCTGGCAGCAGCAGTGCGGCCAGCAGCAATGCTTTTTTGAGCATGGGGAGATTCTCCGGGGATTCGATGAAGGAGTGAAAGGTAGCTCAATTGGACATCCGAAACACTTGGGCAAACCTTTGAGCGCTGCTGAGTGAGCCCGTTTCGTACAGTCGTTCCCCGGCATGCAGCCATTGGGTGATGAGGATGAATGAAAGGGCACAGTCACATCGTTTGCGCTTGGGGCGATTCTCCCGTACGGGCCAAATGTATTTAGTCACCGCAAAAACATTCCAGAGAAATCCTGTTTTTTCCGATTGGCGCATGGGCCGTCTGCTGGTTGATGAACTTCGACACGTTGAAGAGCAGCAACTGGCCGATTCATTAGCCTGGGTGGTAATGCCCGACCACATTCACTGGCTGCTGCAGTTGAATAGTCACTCATTATCCAGCGTTGTACAGCGCGTTAAATCGAAAAGTGCGATCGCCATAAACAGAGCCAGAGGCTGCAGTGGACCTTTTTGGCAAAGCGGGTTCCACGACGTCAGCATCCGCACTGAAGAAAGCCTTTTGGATTTTGCCCGTTATATCGTTGCCAATCCTGTTCGAGCCAACCTGGTCAAAAGCGTGCGCGATTATCCCTTATGGGACGCAATTTGGCTGTGAAAACCGGCCTCTTCGTGAGCAAGCTCACTCCCACAGGTCCGAGGTGTTTTCAAGCTATGTGGCTTATTTCCAAAGGCTCGGGGTATTTCGAGCCATGTGGATATTCTGCAGCATCGCTGACCTTGTGGGAGCGAGCTTGCTCGCGAAGGCGTATTAACGGATCAACAGATTTTCAGCGGCTGCACCGGCCTCTTCGTGAGCAAGCTCACTCCCACAGGTCCGAGGTGTTTTCAAGCTATGTGGCTTATTTCCGCAGGCTCGGGGTATTTCGAGCCATGTGGATATTCTGCAGCACCGCTGACCTTGTGGGAGCTAGCTTGCTTGCGAAGGCGCATTAACGGATCAACAGATTTTTAGCGACTGCACTGGCCTCTTCGTGAGCAAGCTCACTCCCACGGGACCGAGGTGTTTTCAAGCTATGTGGCTTATTTCCGCAGGCTCGGGGGTATTTCGAGCCATGTGGATATTCTGCAGCACCGCTGATCTTGTGGGAGCTAGCTTGATTGCGAAGGCACATTAACGGATCAACAGATTTTCAGCGGCTGCACAGGCCTCTTCGTGAGCAAGCTCACTCCCACAGGTCAGAGGGTTTTTCAAGCTATGCGGCTTATTTCCGCAGGCTCGGGGGTATTTCGAGCCATGTGGATATTCTGCAGCACCGCTGATCTTGTGGGAGAGAGCTTGCTCGCGAAGGCGTATTAACGGATCAACAGATTTTCAGCGGCTACACCGGCCTCTTCGTGAGCAAGCTCACTCCCACGGGACCGAGGTGTTTTCAAGCTCTGTGGCTTATTTCCAGAGGTTCGGGGTATTTCGAGCCATGTGGATATTCTGCAGCACCGCTGACCTTGTGGGAGTGAGCTTGCTCGCGAAGGCGTATTAACGGATCAACAGATTTTTAGCGACTGCACTGGCCTCTTCGTGAGCAAGCTCACTTCCACAGGTCCGAGGTGTTTTCAAGCTCTGTGGCTTATTTCCGCAGGCTCGGGGGTATTTCGAGCCATGTGGATATTCTGCAGCACCGCTGACCTTGTGGGAGCTAGCTTGCTTGCGAAGGCGCATTAACGGATCAACAGATTTTTAGCGACTGCACTGGCCTCTTCGTGAGCAAGCTCACTTCCACAGGTCCGAGGTGTTTTCAAGCTATGTGGCTTATTTCCGCAGGCTCGGGGTATTTCGAGCCAAGTGGATATTCTGCAGCACCGCTGACCTTGTGGGAGTGAGCTTGCTCGCGAAGGCGTATTAACGGATCAACAGATTTTTAGCGACTGCACCGGCCTCTTCGTGAGCAAGCTCACTCCCACAGGTCCGAGGTGTTTTCAGGGCTATCAGTGAGGACTAAAGACCGCTCATTAATCCAACCCCAAGGCCTCCAGCACCTCATCCACACCCCAGAACAGCCGGTCGACGTCAGGCAACTGTGGGCGTTTGAGGATCAGGACGGGCAGGCCGTGTTCGCGGGCGACGTCGAGTTTGGGTTCGGTGGAGCTGCTGCCGCTGTTTTTGCTGATCAGTACGTCGATGCGGCGCTGTTCGAACAACTGGCGTTCGTCTTCCAGCATGAATGGGCCGCGTGCGCCGATCACTTCGCAGCGTTCGTTGCCGGGGTAGTCGTCCAGTGCCCGGAGTGTCCAGAACTGGTGCGGCGGTATTTCGTGCAAGTGCTGCAAGGGCTCGCGACCCAGCGTGAACAGCGGGCGCTTGAAAGGAAGCAGGGCAGTGGCCAGTTCTGACCAGTCAGCCACTTCGCGCCAGTCATCTCCCGGACCTGCCTGCCACGCGGTGCGGCGCAAAGCCCAGCAGGGAATGCCAGCCAGTTTGGCCGCACGCGCTGCGTTGTGGCTGATCTGTGCGGCATACGGATGGGTGGCGTCCAGCAGCAAGTCGACGCCCTGTTCGCCCATGTACTGCGCCATGCTCTCGGCGCCGCCATAACCGCCGACCTTCAATTGGCAGGCCAGATCCGACGGCACCCGGCCCACGCCCGCCAGGCTGTAGATGTGCTCAGGCCCGAGCCTTCGCGCAATGGCCAGAGCCTCGGTAATACCGCCCAGCAGCAGTATGCGTTTCATGTCGCTTCTCTCTGTGAGTGAACGCCAGCCTGACCCACCAGCCCGCCCTGACGATCAATGGCGAAAACCTCCACCTGAACGCTCGCAGGCACGATGCTGCGCGCAAAATTCAGCGCATGGCGACACACTTCGTCACCCAGTGGCACACCCGCCGCGGCGCTTATCGCCAGCGCTTGCTGACTGGTGTTGGCTGCAAGGATCTGCTGTTGCAGGCCTGCATCCGCGCCAACATCCCTAGCCCATTGCGCCAGCTGTGGCAGGTCGATGCTGGAATGGCGGCTGTGCAGGTCCATATGGCCGGCGGCCAGCTTGCTGATCTTGCCGAAGCCGCCGCACACGCTCAACTTATCCACAGGCACCTTGCGCAAGTGCTTGAGCACCGCACCGACGAAGTCGCCCATCTCGATCAGGGCGATGTCCGGAATTTTGTAGACGCGGCGCATGGTGTCTTCGCTGGCATTGCCGGTGCAGGCGGCGATATGCCGATAGCCGTTGGTGGTGGCGACGTCGATGCCCTGATGGATCGAGGCGATATAGGCTGCGCAGGAGAACGGCCGGACGATCCCGCTGGTGCCGAGAATCGACAGTCCGCCGAGAATGCCAAGGCGCGGGTTCATGGTCTTGAGCGCCAGCGCCTCGCCGCCCTCGACGCCGATCGTGACTTCGAATCCGCCGCTGTAGCCTTGTTCTTCGGCCAGTTGCAGCAAGTGCTCGGTCATCATGCGCCGAGGCACCGGGTTGATGGCCGGCTCACCCACTGCCAGCACCAGCCCTGGGCGGGTCACAGTGCCGACACCTGCACCCGCGACGAAGCGCACGCCCGCCGCTGTTTGCAGCCTGACCCGGGCAAACACCAGCGCGCCGTGGGTGACATCCGGATCATCGCCGGCATCCTTGAGGGTTGCGGCTTCCGCGAAGTTATCCACAAGCCGGCAGAATTCCAGACGCATCTGCACCTGTTTGCCCTTTGGCAGGACGATACCCACCGCGTCGCTGACCTGCCCGCAGAGCAACAGTCGCGCCGCCGCCAGGCTGGTTGCGGTCGCACAGCTGCCAGTGGTCAGGCCACTGCGCAGTGGCGCAGGCTGTTCGGCGGTTTCTTCGCGCATCAGGGTTTGACTACGTCCAGCAGGGTGATCGGCAACGCCTGACGCCACGTGTCGAATTCGCCGAGGGGCTGCGCGTGGGCGACGTGGATACGGGTCAGCTCGCCGCCATGCCGTTCGCGCCAGGCCATCAAGGCGGTTTCGCTTTGCAGGGTGACCGCATTGGCGACCAGTCGGCCGCCCGGGCGCAGCTGTTCCCAGCAGGTCTCCAGTACGCCGATACGCGTCACGCCACCGCCGATGAAAATCGCATCCGGGCGTTCCAGACCACTCAATGCCTGAGGCGCGCTGCCCCGCACCACTTGCAGGCCAGGCACGCCGAGTGCGTCGCGGTTGAATTCGATCAGTTGCTGGCGGCCTTCATCGGCTTCGATGGCCATCGCCCGGCAGGTCGGGTGCGCGCGCATCCATTCGATGCCGATGGAGCCGCAGCCCGCGCCGACATCCCACAACAGTTCGCCCGGTAGCGGCGCAAGGCGGGCGAGGGTGATGGCGCGTACGTCGCGCTTGGTGAGCTGGCCGTCATGTTCGAAGGCGCTGTCCGGCAGACCTGAAATGGGGCTCAGACGGATGGCGCTGGCGTCGGCGCGACAATCGATGGCAACCAGGTTCAGCGCAGCGATCTCGGGGTTGCCCCACTCGCTGGCCAGCCCCTCGACGCGTCGCTCGGCTTCGCCACCCAGATGTTCCAGGACGGTCATGCGGCTTGGACCAAAGCCGCGCTCGCGCAACAAGCCGGCAATCACGGCGGGGCTGCTGCCGTCGTTGCTCAACACCAGCAGACGCATGCCATGGTGGAAGTGTGCGTTCAGCGCCGCCACCGGCCGGGCAACCACCGACAGGGTGACCACGTCTTGCAGCGGCCAGCCTAGGCGGGCTGCAGCCAGAGAGTAAGAGGAGGGTGCGGGCAGGATGCGCATTTCATCAATGCTGACCACGCGTGCAAGACTGGCGCCGACGCCGAACATCATCGGGTCGCCACTGGCCAGTACGCAGATCTCGGCACCCCGCTGCTCGAGCACAGGGTTCAACGAGAAAGGACTCGGCCACGCACGTCGCTCGGCGCGAATGCACGGTGGCAGCAACGCCAGCTGGCGCGGGCCGCCGAACACCTGATCAGCGTGCAGCAGAGCGTGTCTGGCGTTCTTGCCGAGCCCCTTGTAACCGTCTTCTCCGATTCCCACGACTGTCAGCCACGGTGACATGTACCTACCTCAATCCGAACTTCCGACAGAGCGCCTTTTCATGCCTGCGGACAAAGCAGGCATAATACCGCGCCCGACGGGGTACAAGTGCTCTAATCAACGTCCGTTTCCAGCCAGTTCACATCGGGTGACCCATTGAACGAGCAGCAGTCCGCTCGCACATCCTCTGCAACGCTACGCCCCTCGGCCTGTCCGGGGTTGCTGCGTATCGTCCCGGCACTGGACGGCGGGATCTGCCGGATCAAGCTGGCGGGCGGGGTGATCAGCAGTGCGCAGGCCATGGCCGTCGCCGAGGCCGCGCGCACCTATGCACACGGCGTTATTGAAGCCACCAACCGCGCCAACCTGCAGATTCGCGGCATTGGTGCTGATCATGACGGGTTGATCAGTGCCTTGATGGCGGCAGGGCTCGGCCCCGCCAACCCGGCCAGCGACGATGTGCGCAACCTGATGCTTAGCCCGACGGCCGGGCTGGACCCGCAGATGCTCTTCGATGCCCGGCCGCTGGCGGCGCAGATTCTCGACGCGCTGGAACATCACCCGCGTTTTCATGAGCTGTCCCCCAAGTTCGCCCTGTCGCTGGACGCTGGCGAAGCGCTGGTCATGCTCGAACACCCGCACGACGTGTGGCTGTCGGCGCTGAAATTCGATAACGAAGTGTTGCTGGCGTTCGGGTTGGCCGGCTGTCCGGCCCGTGATCGACCGCTGGCCGCTGTTCCTGTGGCCGAGGGGAAGACGCTGGTTGTCGCACTGCTGGAACTGTTTCTCGACCTGGCCCGCCCCGAGCACACCCGGATGCGGCACCTGCTGGCCGAGGTATCGACCGCCGATCTGCTGCGCGAGCTGTCGACTCGGTCCGGCTGCACAGTGCGGACCGATAAGGCGATCACCGATTGGCAGCGTCCGGCCATTCAGGGCACTCGGCATATCGGTGTTTATCCACAGGCCCAGCCTGACCAGGTTGCGGTGGGCGCTGCAGTACCGTTGGGGCGTCTCGATGCGGCGATGCTTTCCAGCGTGGCGCAACTGGCTGCGGATCAGGGCGATGGCACTCTGCGTCTGACGCCCTGGCAAAGCCTGTTATTGCCCAACGTGCCGGTCGAGCGCGCGACGGCGGTGCTGGGCGCGTTGCAGGCATCGGGCTTCGTCGGGGCGGCCGGGCAACCGCTGGCGCAAATGCTCGCCTGTACCGGTTCTGCCGGGTGCGCCAAGGGGCTGGCCGACACCAAGGCCGACGCCCTGCAACTGGCTGCCGTGCTGGCTACCGGCCAGGCTGTTCACTTGAGCGGCTGCACGCGTTCCTGCGCCGCCGCCCACGTAGCGCCAGTAACCTTGCTGGCTGTCGCGCCGGGCCGTTACGATCTTTATTTTCGCGATACAGCGCATGCCGGTTTCGGCGTGCTGCGCGCGCGCAACCTTACTATTGAAGCAGTCGGTGCGCAGTTGAACGCCGGCTCACGGAGCAACATGCATGATTGATTACATCCGCGATGGTCAGGAGATATATCGCAACTCTTTCTCGATCATTCGCGCCGAAGCGCGTCTTGACACGATCCCTGCCGACCTGGAAAAACTCGCCGTGCGCGTGATCCATGCCTGCGGGATGGTCGAAGTCATCGAAGACCTGCGCTTCTCGCCGGGTGCCGGTGCTGCCGGGCGCAACGCTCTGGCCGCCGGAGCGCCGATCCTGTGCGATGCGCGGATGGTCTCCGAAGGCATCACCCGCACCCGTCTGCCCGCCAATAACCCGATCATCTGCACCTTGCATGATGAAGGCGTACGGGAAATGGCCCTGGAGCTGGGCAATACGCGTTCTGCGGTGGCGCTCGAGTTGTGGCGTCCGCACCTGGAAGGCAGCGTGGTGGTCATCGGCAACGCGCCGACCGCGCTGTTCTACCTGTTGGAAATGCTCGATGCCGGTGCGCCGAAGCCTGCGCTGATTCTCGGTTTTCCGGTCGGTTTTGTCGGCGCCGCCGAGTCCAAGGCGATGCTCGCCGCCGACAGCCGCGGCGTGCCGTTCGTGATCATGCAGGGCCGTCGTGGCGGCAGCGCCATGGCCGTGGCCGCTGTCAACGCACTGGCCACGGAGATCGAATGATGCAGGCACGCGGTCGATTGATTGGCCTGGGCGTCGGTCCCGGCGACCCGGAGCTGATCACCGTCAAGGCCCTGCGCCTGCTGCGCGAGTCGCCGGTGGTGGCGTATTTCGTGGCCAAGGGTAAAAAGGGCAACGCATTCGGCATCATCGAAGCGCATCTGCAGGACGTTCAGACCCTGATGCCGCTGGTCTACCCGGTTACCACCGAGGCATTGCCGGCAACACTGTCCTACGAAAAGCTCATCAGCGACTTCTACGACGAATCCAGCCGGCACATTGCCGCGCACCTGGACGCCGGACGCGATGTGGCGGTGATCTGCGAAGGCGATCCGTTTTTCTATGGCTCCTACATGTACCTGCACGATCGTCTGGCCGAGCACTACGACGCTGAAGTGATTCCGGGCGTGTGCTCGATGCTCGGCGGTGCTTCGGTGCTGGGCGCGCCGCTGGTGTATCGCAATCAGAGCCTGTCGGTGCTGTCCGGTGTGCTGTCCCACGATGACCTGAAACGCAAGCTGGCCGATGCCGACGCGGCGGTGATCATGAAACTGGGGCGCAACTTCCACAAGGTCCGCGAAGTGCTGATCGAACTGGGGATGGCCGGGCGTGCGCTGTATGTCGAGCGCGCCACGATGAGCAACCAGAAAATCGTTCCGCTGGATCAGGTCGACCCGACGTCGTCTCCCTATTTTTCGTTGATTATCGTCCCTGGCGACAGGTGGCAAGGCTAATGACCTCCATGACTCCGGCCATCGTCATTCTCGGCAATGGCAGCCTTGCTACCGCGCGGCGCATTCAACAGCTGTTTCCCGATGCGCTGATTCATGGCCTGGCCGAGCGCGTGCAGGGTGCCGACCGTACTTACAGTGAGTTCGGCGCGACGCTGCGCCAGTTGTATCAACAGAACACGCCGATCATCGCCCTTTGTGCGGCCGGTATCGTTATTCGCACTCTGGCCGCCGTGCTGCTGGAGAAGGGCGCCGAACCGCCGGTGCTCGCTGTGGCCGAAGACGGCAGCGCCGTGGTGCCGCTGCTCGGCGGCCTTGGCGGGGTGAATGTTCTGGCGCGCAGCATCGCCAGCGGGCTTGGCGTTGCGCCGGCGATCACTACCAGCGGCGAGCTGCGTTTCGGCACCTGCCTGCTCAATCCACCAAGCGGCTATGCGCTGGGCGATCTGGAGCTGGGCAAGCGTTTCGTTTCCGACCTGCTATCCGGTGAATCCGTGCGCATCGAGGGCCAAGCCCCGTGGCTGGCTCAGGCGCAACTGCCCGAAGATCCACAGGCGGCGCTGGCCATCCATGTCGGCAGTGCCCTGCGCGAGCCTTCACCCCATGAATTGCTGATCTACCCGCGTAATGTGCTGGTTGCGCTGACTGACCTCACTGACCAACTGGTTGAGCACGTGCGCTCGGCCCTGCGCGAAGCACGTATCGCCGGGCAGTCTCTGGCCTGTCTGTTGGCTGCCGAGGAGCAGATGGCCAATCCGCACCTGCACAAGGCTGCCGCCGAGCTGGACGTTGCGGTGCGATTCGTCAGCGCCGCTGCGGCCAGCGAGATGGCCATGAAGGCTGTGCCGCAGCTGTTGCCACCGCTTTGCGTCGACGCCCACACAGCGATTGCTGTCGCGGCGCAACCGCTGGAGGTGCAGAGCATCGGTCGCGGACGTGGCCGCGTTGCAGTCATTGGCCTGGGCCCTGGCGCAGCAGATCTGATGGTGCCTGCGGTCAAGGCCGAACTGGCACGTGCCAACGATGTGCTGGGCTATGAGACCTATGTGCGCATGGCGGGGCCGTTTCGTGCAGACCAAGTGCTGCACTGCACTGACAATCGCGAAGAAATGCAGCGTGCCCGACATGCCTTCGAGCTGGCTGCTCAAGGCCGCTCGGTGGTCGTGGTGTCGTCCGGTGATCCGGGAGTGTTCGCCATGGCGTCAGCGGTGCTTGAAGCGTTGCATGAGTCGGATAATCCTCACTGGCATGCGGTCGAGCTGGAGATTCTGCCCGGTGTCTCGGCCTCTCTGGCCACCGCAGCCCAGGCCGGTGCGCCGCTGGGGCATGATTTCTGTGTGCTGTCGCTGTCCGACAACCTCAAGCCCTGGGAGATCATCGAAAAGCGTCTGGACCTCGCCTGCCAGGCCGATCTGGCTCTGGCGTTCTACAACCCGATATCGCGCTCCCGACCTTGGCAACTGGGGCGCGCGCTGGAGATTGTCCGCCAGCATCGCATCCCTGCAACGCCCGTGACGCTGGGGCGCGACATCGGCCGTCCTGGCCAGACTCTGAGGGTTATCACGCTCGGCGAGTTGACCCCGGAGCAGGTGGACATGCGCACCATGGTCTTGATCGGCTCTTCCCTGACGTGCACCTTTGCGCGCCACGAAGGCGGCAACTGGGTCTATACGCCGCGTTGGTACGGCAACAAGCCTACAGCGTGAGCTCGCACCCGTGTAATACCAACTGCTACCTATTGTGGGAAAGTGCTGAAGTGGTGATCTCACTTCAAGCCTGTGAGCCGGTGTTTCGGCTCACAGGCTTGAGCGAATCGGCTCTCTTCAATCTGCGTAGTCTGTAGTCCGACGCCAGAAATCTCACCGGAATGTTCGCTCACCCGCAGTAAACCGGGAGGCAGATGGCGCGTCGAATTTCGCTCTGCGTGTCACGTTCGGCAGCCTGGTGCGCGAAAGCCATCATGGGGCAAACGGGAAGCACCGAAAAAACTGCCTGATTTATTTCGTTAGTCTCGATTCAGTCCACCAGGACTCATGAATTAAAGGACTAATGAAATGACACAGGAAAAAACCATGAACAGCACTGACAACCTTGATTACATCGCCGCCTGTGAGCTGGCTGAATGCCCAACTTCGTTCGGCGCGTACGCGGCGGCGGCCAATCCAGGCTTACCCAAGGCGCGTGACGTAACCGACGCGAAACCCGGCAATGAGGCGGCGGTGGTCGCAGGCAGTCTGCTGGCATTTGCCGCCGGGATGTCGGCGCAGAGCAAGCAGGACGTAATAAATTCCTTTCTGTTTGCCACCCTGGTGGCCAACAAGGCGTTCAGCGCTCAAACCCAGGGTGATCAGTGGTATGACAAGTTCAACGAAGTGCTTTCGAAGCTGGGCTGGCTTTCCACGCAGTGGAACTATGCGCATTATCGTGCCACCCATCAGCGTTTCACGATGGACGAATTGGGTCTGGAGATCCTTGGTTCGGCCATTGCAGCTGCCGCGTTACCTGGGCCTGCATCGCTGCTGATGCTCAAGGTGGCTGGAGATGCAATCGCCGCATTGAGGGCCAAAAAAGAACCCCTGCGCCTGTTCGAGAGCCAGACCAAGGCACATCGTGGCGGTAGCTTCCGTATCGCCTCCTGTATCGAATCCGAGGACAGCATCGTCAGTCTGGCCATGGCAGCGGTCAGTTTTCAGGCTGACAGTGACGTCACCAACGTACTGTTCTGGGAGTGGCAGGACACCAGTGTCCAGACCTGGAAGGGTGAGGACAGCCTGTTGCTCAATACGGCGCTGTATGCGCGCCATCGCGACATGATCCAGCAACGGCTGGACGATAATGCCAGACGTGCGATTGCAGATTTCGAAATCTGACCGGAGTGTTGGCGGAGGCATGGACTGCCTCCGCCTTCGGGATAAAAGGAATTTTCCCATGAAACAGGAATTGGATGCCGTAGTCGTCAATGCGGGCTGTTTGATGTTTTTCCCCGAACCGCAGCGGGTATCCCTGAAAAACGATGTGCTGGATTCGATGCTGTACGTGCAGTTGGCCGCATCGAAGCAACACTCGAAGTTTGCCGAACCCGAAAAATGGAATGAAACCCGTCTCGCCGCAGCGCAGCGTTTCGGTTGGTTGCCGAGTGCCAACGAACGCACCAGCCAGCCTTTGCCGGAAGAGTCTGTCGAAACGGTGTGGAGTTGCATGACGCGTGCGCTCGCCCCCTTCGTGCCAGCCGAGACGCTCCGGCATGCGGAGGCGTTCATGCGTAAGGTGGGCAATCAGTCCTTCACGAACGAAGCGCTTCATCTGCTGCGCAGCCAGACCATACAGAGCGGTTTGAATCACGCGGGCAAGTTGCAGGTCAGCGTGCTTCTGCAACTGGCGTTCGTCGACACCCGGCAGAACCTGAAACTGGCGCAGTTTCAGTTCGCCACACGTCAGCCGTTGTCATCCGGGTTTCTTTTCGAGGTCATCGAGCCGACAAGTGTCTACGGCAACATCGCTGTGACTGTCTATGCAATGCAGCTGTTCGAACAGGTCTATTCGCAGTTTCGCGATGGCATCGACACCGCGCTGTCGAGCAAGCGCGCGGGTCTGATCATGTCGCTTGGGGGCAGTTCAGATGTCTGATCCGGATGAAGCCCTGCTGACGGACGCCGGCCTGCTGTCCTTCGCCCGCAACGTTGAACCTGATTTGCGCCAGAACATAATCGATTGTCTGCGCCATGCCCGACTGGTCGCAGATGATCACCATTCTTCCAGGATGAACTGGCGTGCATGGCTGGAGGCTTACCAGCGCTCGATTGCCGCCACTGGCGGTTTGCGGAGCGCCGGGATCAACGATGCCCGATTGAAAATCCACAGTTTCAGGGATATCGGAAAACTGCAGCTACCCGTGGTCGATAATGCCGGCGAGCTTCGCCAGTTGTACCGCAGTTCGTTCGACAAGTTATTGAGCAGTGATCATGCGGCGAGTTTTTTCAGCAGTTGGTTCACGTCCGGGCGTTCTGAAAGCTTTCAGCTCATGCCATGTGCAATGCGCAGTAAGGACGAAGTGTCGATCCTCCTGTGCAGCTTGCAGATGACCACCCTGGCGCTGCGGCCCGCGCGTTATTTCTGGCAGATAGTGGGCGGCGAAATGCAGGTGCATGCCGTCGCTACTGCGTTCCGCTTCAGTCGCCAGAGCTTCGAGCCGTTTCGCCAGACTGTGCAGGACGCGCTGGCTGATCGTGCCGCAGCCGAAATCATCAGTCTTTAATAACCTGGAAAAGCCCATGGAAGGGAGTAATGCAAATGAGTGCAGATACAGAGAATGCGGCCTATCTGGGCAATATCCCCAGTATGGTCGCGTTTCTGCCCGGACTTGCGAGCGAGGAGCGCACGGATATTCAGAACGTGCTTCTGGACGCTCAGTTGTTCGCGGGCAGGCAGTTTGATTTCAAGACCCAGTGGGGCAGCTGGATGCATTACTACCGCAGCCGCCTCAAGACGCGCGGCATACAGCAAAAGGGCCTGGTCTTGGGTGACTCACTGGTGGTGAGCAGTGTCGACGATTTATTAGAGGCGACGTTCAAGGTCAGTCATCCCGCGGATCGCAAGCGTCTTAGCGACATGGTGCAGCGTGCGGTTGCTGCAATGGGGGTCAATCAGGCAGCGGAGTCGTACTTTCAAAACGGCTTGGATCAGGGACGTCTGGGCAGTTTTCAGGTCGTACCCTGCGAAAAGTATGAGTCTGGCAGGATGCTCCTCTTGCTTTGCAGTCTGCACCTGAGCGTTGACGACCATGCGCCAGGAAGACGAAGACTGCTGTTTCACTTCAAGGGCGGCAGTTACATCTTTGACAGCAAGGTGTATGCAACTCACCGTGACGAGGTTATGCGTTATCTGGACGGCAGGGCGCTGGGGCTGGTGCGGTCTGCAAGTATCTGAACCCTGTCTAGGGCAGCAGGTAGCCCCTGATGCCAGTGAAAATGATTTGCGCGGCCAGCGCACAGACAAACAATCCCATCAAGCGGCTGACAATCTGCAAACCCTGATCACCGAGGATTCGTTCGATACGGTTGGAGAGGTAAAGCACGACGCCGACGGTGAGGCTGGCCAGCGCAATACTCAGGATGGCGGTAAGTTTGTCGTCCCAGTGGGGCTGGCTGACGCCCATGACCAGCAACGCACCGATCGTGCCGGGGCCGACGGTAAGCGGGATGGTCAAAGGAACGATAGTCACATCCTGCTGGATATTATCGGTCTGCACCGCTGACTTGCCCTGTGCCATGCCCAGTGCCGATATGAACAGCACACTGCCGGCACCAATTCTGAACGCATCCACCGTGATGCCGAATACATCGAAAATAACCCGTCCGAACAGGTAAAGCAGCACGCTGGAAACCAGTGTCGCCAGTGCCACCTTCCAGGCCAGGCGCCGCTGCTCCTTGCGCGAGTGACCTCGCGTGAGGCTGATGAAGCATGAAAGAACGAAAAACGGGCTGTAAAGCACCAGCATTTTCAGATAGACGCTGAACAACACGTGAAGCATGGCTTCGACTCACAGCAGCAGGTGGATGGCAGCGCCAGTCTATCAGGCCATAGGCCTTTCCCGTTGCTGTCAGTTTTGCCGATAGCGCTCGTCGTCAGCCGTCAGCCCGCGGGCCTTGTCACGGTGCGCTACCCAGTGCTCGACCAGTTCGCGCAACTGGGACAGCTCGATGGGCTTGGCCATGTGGCCGTCCATGCCAGCCTGGCGTGCCCGGTCCTTGTGCTCGGTGAGAATATGCGCGGTCAGTGCAACAACCGGGGTGCGTACGCGCTGATTGCCGACTTCCCAGGCGCGCAATTGCTCGGTGGCCGAGAAACCGTCGAGTATCGGCATCTCGCAGTCCATCAACACCAGGTCATAACGCTGCGCCTTCATGGCACGTAATGCTTCCTCACCATTGCTCGCGGTATCGGGGTTGAGGTTGAGCTTGCCGAGCATGCCGCGGATGACCTTGGTCGAAATGCTGTTGTCTTCGGCCACCAGAATCCGGAAGTCGCCAGGGACGTTGACCGGCGGAGTCACGACCGGGCCGGGCTTGTTCGACACGACACCCTTGTTCAACTGGGTCAGTTCATCTGCCAACGTGGTCTTGAGCGTGTAGCCTGCTACCGGTTTGGCCAGAATCCGCTTGATGCCGGAGTTGCGCGCGATGATCTTGCTGGGCGCATTGCTGATGCCGGTCAGCATGATCAACAGAATGTCGTGGTTCAGGCTTGGATCTTCCTTGATCTTGGCGGCCAGTTGCATGCCGGTCATGCCCGGCATGTTCTGATCGAGCAGGACCACATCGAAATAGTCGCGCAGGTGCGCCTTGGTTCTGAGCAGGGCCAGGGCCTCCTTGCCGGACGCCACGGCGCTGACATTCAGGCCCCAGGCGCTGCATTGCTGGACCAGCACTTTGCGGCATGTATCGTTGTCATCGACCACCAGCACCCTGGCATCTTTCAGCGGGCTGTCCAGATCGATGGTCGGCTGTTCAAGCAGCTTTGCGTCCAGCGGCAGGTTCAGCCACAGCGTATTGCCTTGCGCACCAGTGTTCTGAATGCCGAACTCGCCGTCCATCAGTACGATCAACTGACGAGCGATCACCAGCCCGAGATGGCCGCCGAGCCGGCTGCTGGCCAGGAAGTTACGGCTGTGCAGTTCGGCGTGCAGCAGCTCTTCGCGCTCTTCATCGGAAAGCGATTCGCCGCTGTCCTGAACCGAAATGCGCAACCGCGTATTGCCGCTTTTCGAGGACTCGAGGGCGACGGCCAGAAGAATTTCACCTTCGTCGGTCTTCTTCAGGGCGTTTTCCAGCAGGCTCAGCAGCGTCTGGCGCAGGCGAGTCGGATCACCATTGATGACACGCGGCACCTGAGGCTGAATCTGGCTGATCAGCTCGACCTGTTGCTGCTCGGCCTTGGCGCGGAAGATATTCAGGCAGTCCTCGACCAGCGCACCGATGTCGAACTGCACGTCGTCCAGTTCGATCTGCCCAGACTCAAGCTTGGTGATGTCGAGAATCTCGTTGATCAGCGTCAGCAGTTCGTTACCAGCACTGTGAATGGTCTGCACGTAGTCGCGTTGTTTGACCGACAGCGGGGTGCCGAGCAGCAGTTCGGTCATGCCCAGCACGCCATTCATCGGGGTGCGAATCTCGTGGCTGATCTTCGCCAGGAACTCGGCCTTGGCGTTGATTTCGGCGGTGCTGGCTGCCTGATCGCGGCTGATGCTGAACCGGTCTTCGGTGATGCTGCGATGCCGTTCGCTGAGCGCCAGGCTCATCAGCAGTCCGCTGATGCAAAACACGCTGAGCAGCGCCAGTATCAGCCATTGCGGCGGCACCAGGCTCAGCCACAGCAGGCCGGGCAGGACCACCATGTAGCCGATATTGAAGGTGATCATCCCGAGGACAAACAGGCGCGCCGAGCGATAGCCCTTCTGCCAGTGCCACATCGACACCGCGAGAATGCTCAGGGTGGTCAACGAGACCAGGCCGAACGTCAGGATATTGATCGGCAACTGCTCGTCGAACAGCACCAGCGAGGCGCCGATCCCCATGAGCACCGCGTTGCCCAGCAACAGACGGTCGAGCTTGCGGGCATTGCGGTGGACGAAGAAATAGTAGGTGTAGATCAGTCCTGCGACAGCGGCCAGCAGCAGTGCCAAGTGCGCGCTAGGGGTTTGCGCGATATTCCACGGGTCGATCGGGCGCAGCAGGTTGAGCAGCAGCAGGGCACTGAGCCCGAGTAACGATTCGCAGGCGGCCAGCCACAGATTGCTGCGCGACCGGGTGTGCCCGTAACGCGTCAGGTTCTGCACGATCAGCATGGACAGCGCGCCAAAAAGCAGCCCGAACAGCAACGGCTGGGTCTCGTTGGCGGCGCTTTTTATCGCCGGTTCGAGGGTGATGCTGGGGCGCATTTTCTGTGCAGAGACGAGCTTCAGGTAGATATCCAGAGGGGCCGAGCTTTGCGGAACCGGTAGCAGGAAATCGTTGGACGGCAGTCGCTGATCTTCAATCGGCACGTCATTGCCGGTGCGCACGTGGTCAATCTGTTGATCGCCGTCCATGACATACAGGTCGGCGCTGGACAGATCCGGGGCGAAGATGCGCAGGAGTTGTTCGTGCTGGGTCGGTTGCAGGCGGTAATGCAGCCACACGGCACCGCCGCGATCCGCAGCCGTGACACGTTCCAGTTCGGTGGGGCTGAATTGATTCTGATAGCGCGCCGAGCGGATTTCATCCAGCGTCAGGTGGGCCTTTTCGTCGAGCAGCGTCGACCAGCCTGCACCATGCTCGGCCTGCGCCGAAAGCATGAACAGCAGGGTCAGCAGTCCGACGGTTGAGGCTATGGCAATCCTGAGCCCGCGCACAATGAAATCCCTTCGTGAGTGAATGCCTGGTAAAACCGCGAATACCGGACCAACCGGCCAGCCTCTGGTTGAAGAGGCTGGTCCGATCGATTACTCCTGGTCTTCGCCACGCTCACGGGCAATGGCACGGTAGCCAATGTCCTTGCGGTAAAAACACCCTTGCCAGTCGACTTTTGCGGCCAGCGCGTAGGCATTTTCCTGCGCGTTGCCGACGCTGTCACCCAGCGCTGTGGCACACAGTACACGACCACCGCTGGTCACGACACGCTCATCCTGCAAGGCCGTGCCTGCATGGAAAATCTTGCCTTCGAGCTGTGCTGCTGCGTCCAGACCCTCGATGACTGCGCCCTTGGCGTAGTCGCCAGGATAGCCTCCGGCGGCCAGCACGATACCCAGGCTCGGGCGCGGGTCCCACTGTGCTTCGATCTTGTCCAGCGCTTGCGCCAGCGCAGCTTCGACCAGCAGTACCAGACTCGATTGCAGGCGCAGCATGACCGGCTGGGTTTCCGGGTCGCCGAAGCGGCAATTGAACTCGATGACTTTCGGGTTACCCGCTTTATCAATCATCAGACCAGCATAGAGGAAGCCGGTGTAAACGTTGCCTTCATCGGCCATGCCCCTGACGGTCGGCCAGATCACCAGGTCCATGACACGTTGATGAACCTCGGCGGTGACCACCGGGGCAGGGGAGTATGCGCCCATGCCGCCGGTATTCGGCCCGCTGTCGCCGTCGCCGACGCGCTTGTGGTCCTGGCTGGTGGCCATGGGCAATACATTCTTGCCGTCGACCATGACAATAAAGCTGGCCTCTTCGCCGTCGAGAAACTCTTCGATGACAACGCGTGAACCGGCGTCGCCAAAGGCGTTGCCAGCCAGCATGTCACGTACGGCGTCTTCGGCTTCTGCCAGGGTCATGGCGACGATCACGCCCTTGCCTGCGGCCAGGCCGTCGGCCTTGATGACAATCGGCGCGCCTTTTTCACGCAGATAGGCCAGGGCAGGCTCGATTTCGGTGAAGTTCTGGTAGTCGGCAGTAGGAATCTTGTGACGCGCCAGGAAGTCCTTGGTAAACGCCTTGGAACCTTCAAGCTGCGCAGCACCGGCGGTCGGGCCGAAGCAGTCCAGGCCACGGCTGCGGAACAGGTCGACGACGCCTGCAACCAAAGGCACTTCAGGGCCGACGATGGTCAGCGCAACGTTTTTTTCAGCAAAATCCGCCAGTTGCTCCAGTGCCAGAACGTCGATGGCCACGTTTTCGCATTTGGCTTCGATCGCCGTGCCCGCATTGCCCGGTGCAACAAACACCGTCTGCACGCGTGGGTCCTGGGCGACTTTCCATGCCAGGGCGTGTTCACGACCGCCGCTGCCAATGATCAAAATATTCAAAACAGACTCCTTTGGAGTAGCTACAAGCTGTTAGCTACAAGCTGCAAGTAGAAGCGGGGGCAGCTTGCGTGCAGCTCATGGCGTTGAATGGTTAGTGCGTTAGGCTTTAGCTTGAAGCTTGAAGCTTGCCGCTGCCCTTAGTGCCTGAAATGACGCATGCCGGTAAACACCATCGCGATGCCGGCTTCGTCGGCCGCAGCGATTACTTCATTGTCACGCATCGAGCCGCCTGGCTGGATGACAGCGGTGATGCCGACCTTGGCCGCGTTGTCGATGCCGTCACGGAACGGGAAGAAGGCATCGGAGGCCATGACCGCGCCCTGAACCTGCAGGCCGGCATGCTCAGCCTTGATGGCAGCGATGCGCGCCGAGTTCACGCGGCTCATCTGGCCAGCGCCGACGCCGACGGTCTGGCGGTTGCGGGCGTAGACGATGGCGTTGGACTTGACGTACTTGGCGACTTTCCAGGCGAAGATCAGGTCATGCATTTCCTGTTCGGTCGGCGCACGCTGGGTCACGACCTTGAGGTCGGCCTCGGTGATCATGCCGATGTCACGGCTCTGTACCAGCAGGCCGCCATTGACGCGTTTGTAATCCCAGGCAGGTAGGCGCTCGCTCCACTGGCCGCTGGTCAGCAGGCGCACGTTGGCTTTGCTGGCGACGATGGCGCGGGCTTCGGCGCTGACGCTCGGTGCGATGATCACTTCGACGAACTGGCGCTCGACGATGGCCTTGGCGGTTGCAGCGTCCAGCTCGCGGTTGAAGGCGATGATGCCGCCAAATGCCGACTCGGAGTCGGTGGCATAGGCCAGTTCATAAGCCTGACGAATGCCGCCTTCATCGTCCGGGCAGACCGCGACACCGCACGGGTTGGCGTGCTTGACGATCACGCAGGCCGGTTTGACGAAGCTCTTGACGCATTCCAGGGCGGCATCGGTATCGGCCACGTTGTTGAACGACAGCTCCTTGCCCTGCAACTGGGTGACGGTAGCGATACCAACCTCGGCAGGTTTGGCTTCGACATAGAACGCCGCGCTCTGGTGCGGGTTCTCGCCATAGCGCATTTCCTGAGCCTTGACGAACTGGGTGTTGAAGGTGCGCGGGAACTGGCTGCGGCCTTCGGTACTCAGGGTTTCGGCGGTCTGGTCGACGCCGCCCAGGTAGTTGGCGATCATGCCGTCGTAGGCGGCGGTGTGCTCGAATGCCTTGAGCATCAGGTCGAAGCGCTGAGCGTAGGTCAGGCCGCCGGCCTTGAGGCTTTCCAGGACCTGGCCGTAATCGCTGGCATTGACCACGATGGCGACGTCCTTGTGGTTCTTCGCCGCGGAGCGGACCATGGTCGGGCCGCCGATGTCGATGTTTTCGATGGCGGTCGGCAGGTCGCAGCCCGGCTTGGAAACAGTGGCTTCAAACGGGTACAGATTGACCGCAACCAGATCGATCGGCTTGATGCCGTGCTCGGTCATGATGGCGTCGTCTATGCCGCGACGACCCAGAATCCCGCCATGGATCATGGGGTGCAGGGTCTTGACCCGGCCGTCCATCATTTCAGCGAAGCCGGTGTAATCGGCCACTTCGACTGCCGCGACGCCGTTGTCCTTGAGCAGCTTGAACGTACCGCCAGTGGAAAGAATCTCGACGCCCAGCGCTTCAAGCTCGCGGGCAAACTCAAGGATTCCTGTCTTGTCGGATACGCTGATCAGAGCGCGGCGGATCGGCAGGCGGGTAGTCTGGTCGGTCATCTCGATTTCCATCAAAAGCAAAAGAAGTCAGCAAAAAAAAGCGACCGCGGTGCAAGGTCGCCTTTTCTGTTTTGAATGCTTTAAAGCAGATCGTACTGTTTGAGTTTCTTGCGCAGCGTACCGCGATTCAGTCCCAGCAGCTCGGAGGCCTTCGTCTGGTTGCCCTTGACGTAGTTCATCACGCTTTCCAGAAGCGGAGCCTCGACTTCCGACAACACCAGGTTGTAGACGTCAGTGACGGATGCGCCTTCGAGGTGGGCGAAATAATTGTGCAGCGCCTTCTCGACACTTCCGCGCAGGGTCTGACCCTCTTCGCTCGGCGTGTTGAGGTGCTGTTTCAAATTGACGTTGTCGCTCACGGGTGTTGTTCCACTCACTAAAGTCTCGGTCATCATCGTCATGCGGCCACCTCTTTATCATTCTCGTTATCCGGGCCCTTGCAGCCTTGGCTGAAGAACTCCCGGACGTTGGCGCACTGTGCTTCCGTATCTTCCAAACGATTGAAGTGGGCGCGAAACTCTCTGGCGCCCGGCAGGGTTGCGAGATACCAACTGACGTGTTTGCGTGCAATGCGCACGCCCATCACGTCTCCATAGAAAACGTGGAGCGCTGCCAGATGCTCAAGCAGAATGCGTTCCACTTCACTCGACTGCGGCGCCGGCAGTGTTTCTCCGGTCCGCAGGAAGTGTTCTATCTCGCGAAAAATCCAGGGACGCCCCTGTGCGGCCCTGCCAATCAGTAATCCGTCTGCACCGGTGGCCTTCAGCACGTGCCGGGCCTTTTGCGGTGAATCGATGTCGCCATTGGCAAAGACCGGTATCGACACGGCCTGTTTAATCTGGGCGATGGTGTCGTACTCGGCCTCGCCGGTGTACAGGTCGGCACGGGTTCGCCCGTGTACCGCCAGTGCCGTGATGCCCGCCTGCTCGGCAATTTTCGCCACTGTCAGGCCATTTCGGTTGTCACGATCCCATCCGGTGCGGATCTTCAGCGTGACCGGTACATCGACTGCCGCCACGACGGCCTGCAGGATGTCGTTGACCAGTTGCTCATCCTTCAACAGCGCCGAGCCTGCTGCCTTGTTACAGACTTTCTTGGCCGGGCAACCCATGTTGATGTCGATGATCTGGGCGCCCAGTTCGACATTGGCACGTGCTGCGTCTGCCAGCATCTGCGGATCACCACCGGCGATCTGTACCGAGCGCGGCTCGGGATCACCTTCGTGGATCATGCGCAGACGCGATTTGCGGC
This sequence comes from Pseudomonas sp. PvP100, assembly GCF_017833055.1. Lineage (NCBI taxonomy): Bacteria > Pseudomonadati > Pseudomonadota > Gammaproteobacteria > Pseudomonadales > Pseudomonadaceae > Pseudomonas > Pseudomonas sp. PvP100. Next base: position 3,773,435 of record NZ_JAFIBO010000001.1, on the reverse strand, counting down.
TGTTCCACAGGCTCATGTCACTGGTGACCATCTCCGAAACCACCAGGCCGGCGCCGAGTCTTCGGCACAGCTGACGGAAAGGCTGGTCGGTGACGCCCGCCATCGGGGCGAGAATCAAGCCGTTTTGCACTGTATATGGGCCGATGCGTACTGCCGACATAGCCTTACCTGTTGTGGAGGCCAAATCATCCGCAGGCCGTGTAAAAAACTGTTTCACCCGGTCTGCAACGGCTCATCCCGCCAGCCGCATGCGCCACCGCCAGATCGAACCGAGAGTTTGAAAAAGGGTTGGCATGATACCCGCTCTCGATGACTGGATAAAGGCTGAATTGGATAAAATCTGAACAGTTATTGCCGGGGCTCGACCACCTCGATAAGAGGGTATTTTGCCGCGAAATTTCTGCGATCGTGCAGCGTTCTTTGATGAAATTTACGTGTAAAGAAGCAGTCTTGACCGACGCTTCGGCGTCGGGCGTGTCATTCCGGCGAGCGGAAGTTCAGGCTGTAGTTCACGGCCTTGGCACCTGGATCAAGGATATCCAGCGCGATATGGATCGGCGTCTGCGGCGGCATCTCTTCCTTGCCGGCCATTTCGCCGCTCAGGTATTCACTGGGCTTGAACCGACGACTGGCAATCAACTGACCGCCGGTATCGGAAAAGCGCAGCTCCAGCAGGGGAAACGGCTGGGAAAAAGAGGCGCGGTTGTAGATGATCGCGTCGACCACCAAAGCCCCCTGAAACTCCGGGTGACTGCGCACGACCAGGTTGCTGCTCTTGAGCTGGGAAATGTCGACTTTGCTCGGCACCTTGCAGCCAACCTGTGGGCAAATCTGCTGAAACAACGGGCGGTACTGGTCCTGGCGTGCCAGCTGATCGAAGTGATACCAGACGTACTGTCCTGCCAGGCCCGCCAGCGCCAGCATGATCAACAGCCCCCAGGCCAGGCGTCGGCCCCAGCGCGGTTTGGGCCGTTGCCAGTCCAGCTGTAAAGGGTCGTCGGTCAGGTCAAGGAGTGTCTGGTCGCGCACTGCCGGTTCGTTGCGGCTGCGCTTGCCCCGCGGTTCAGGCTCCGGCTCATGGTCGTCGTCTTCATCATCGTCATCCACCGCAGACCAGCGCTCGACCTTCTCGGCAGGCGGCGCCTTGCGCTGGATGATGACTGGCATCGGTGGCTCGTCATCGTCCAGATCCTTGTCCAGTGACAGCGACGGCTCTGTGCGTTTGTCGTCCTCCGGCAGATCCTGAGCTTCTGCAGTGTCTGCATCCGGGATAACTTCTGCATGCAACTCGGGCAACTGCTCGACATCGTCGTTATGCAGCGTATCGACCCAGGCAGCCTCATCGCTCTGCCGACTGTCACGCTTCGCCGTCAGGCTCACAGCGTCGTTGTCGATGTCGCTGACCGGGCGGGCAAAGGTGTCAGGCCTGCGCGTCTCGCGTTGTTCGAGGCGGGCCAGTTCTTCGTCCAGATTGAGATTGTCCAGATCCAGTTCGCTGACCTGCCAGGGATCGTCCTCTTCGGGCGCCTTTTCCGGCTCCGGCTCCGGCTTCTGCTCGGGCTCCGGCACTGGCGTCGGCAGGGGCTCCGGTTCGGGCAGGGCTGCGACCACCGGCGAGGCTGGCAGCGCCTCTTTTTCGGAGTCATCGCTTGCGCGTTGCTCGAGCAACTGCCGCGCTGCGTTGAACACCTGCAGGCAGGCTCCGCACCGCACCACGCCACGGGCCACGCTCAGTTGAGCGTGACTGACTCTGAAACTGGTCTGGCAGTGCGGGCACTGGGTGACGAAACTGTCGGTCATGCGGCTGTCCGGTTGAAGCGGCGGTTAACGGCGGCGACCCGTGATGCGTACCCAGCCATCTCGGTTAGCGATCGGGTCCAGATCAAAACTGTCAGCATAGGCTGCCGCAACTTCCTCACCCTGTTCGGCAAGGATGCCTGACAGTGCCAGGCGTCCGCCGGCTCTGATCAGGGTAGCCAGTTGCGTCGCCAGGGAAACCAGCGGGCCAGCCAGAATGTTGGCGACCAGCACGTCGGCCTGCTGGTGTGGCAGATCCTCGGGCAGGTACAGCGGGAAGCGTTCGGCGGCGATATTGTTGCGTCCGGCATTGTCACGAGAGGCTTCCAGTGCCTGCACGTCGATATCGGTGCCAACGGCCTGTTCGGCACCCAGCAGCAGTGCGGCGATGGCCAGAATGCCCGATCCGCAGCCGAAATCCAGCACGTTGCAGCCTTCGAGGTCCTGGCCGTCCAGCCACTCGAGGCACAGCGCGGTGGTCGGGTGGGTCCCGGTGCCGAAGGCCAGGCCTGGATCGAGCAACAGATTTACGGCGTCCGGTTGCGGCGCGGCATGCCAGCTCGGCACGATCCACAGGCGCTTGCCGAAACACATCGGCTGGAAGTTATCCATCCAGCTGCGTTCCCAGTCCTGATCTTCGATGACTTCGGCGCTGTGTTCGGGCAATTCTTCGCCGGTCAGCAGGCTCAGGTGCGCCAGGGCCATCTCGGCGTTGGTGTCGGCTTCGAACAGCGCCAGCAGGTGGGTATGTGCCCACAGCGGCGTGGTATTGAGTTCGGGCTCGAAAATCGGCTGGTCTTCAGCGTCCATGAAGGTCACGGACACGGCGCCGACTTCAAGAAGGGCGTCTTCGTAGGTTTCGGCTTGTTCTGGGCTGATGGCGAGACGGACTTGCAGCCAAGGCATGGCGGATTACCTTCGATTTGGAAATAAGTGCGGCTAGTAAGGCCAGTGCTGCCGCAGGAAGCGGGCAAGTTTACTGCTATGCGCTGCAAACAACAAAGCCGCATCACTGCGGCTTTGTCGTTGTGAAGCAGACTGGCTTATTGATTGGCCAGTTTGTGCTCCAGGTAGTGGATGTTGACTCCGCCTTCGCAGAAGCCTTCATCGCGGGTCAGGTCGCGGTGCAGCGGGATGTTGGTCTTGATCCCGTCGACCACGATTTCGTCCAGGGCGTTGCGCATGCGTGCCATGGCCTCTTCGCGGGTCGCGCCCCAAGTGATCACTTTACCGATCAGCGAGTCATAGTTGGACGGTACCTTGTAGCCGCTGTACAGGTGCGAATCGACCCGTACGCCGTTGCCGCCCGGTGCGTGGAAATGCTTGACCAGACCAGGGCTTGGTACAAAGGTCTTCGGGTCTTCGGCGTTGATCCGGCATTCCAGCGCATGACCCTTGATGACCACGTCATCCTGGGTGTACGACAGTTTGTTGCCGGCGGCGATGCTCAGCATCTCCTTGACGATGTCGATGCCGGTGACCATTTCCGAAACCGGGTGCTCCACCTGAACACGGGTGTTCATTTCGATGAAGTAGAAACGACCGTTCTCGTACAGGAACTCGAACGTACCCGCACCGCGATAACCGATATCGATACACGCCTTGACGCAGGCAGCCAGAACATCCTCGCGCGCCTTTTCGTCGATGAACGGTGCCGGCGCTTCTTCCAGGACCTTCTGGTGACGGCGCTGCAGCGAGCAGTCGCGATCGCCCAGATGGATAGCCTGGCCCTGGCCGTCGGAAATCACCTGGACTTCCACGTGACGTGGGTTGGTCAGGTATTTTTCCAGGTAGACCATCGGGTTGCTGAACCAGGCGGCTGCTTCGGCGCGGGTCTGCGACGCGGCTTCGATCAGGTCTTCTTCGCGATGAACCACACGCATGCCGCGACCACCACCGCCACCGGCGGCCTTGATGATCACCGGGTAACCGACTTCACGGCCAATGCGCAGAGCGGTGTCTTCGTCTTCCGGCAGCGGGCCGTCGGAACCGGGAACGGTCGGTACATTGGCCAGCTTCATGGCGTCCTTGGCAGAAACCTTGTCGCCCATCAGGCGAATGGTGTCTGCTTTTGGACCGATGAAAGCGAAGCCCGATTTTTCAACCTGTTCGGCGAAGTCGGCGTTCTCGGCGAGAAACCCGTAACCCGGGTGGATCGCCGTGGCGCCGGTCACTTCGGCAGCCGAAATGATCGCCGGAATGTTCAGGTAGGACAGATTGGCCGGTGCCGGACCGATGCAGACGGTTTCGTCTGCCAGGCCCAGGTGCATCAGCTCGCGATCTGCGGTGGAGTGTACAGCGACGGTCTTGATGCCCAGTTCTTTACAGGCACGCAAGATGCGCAAGGCAATTTCGCCGCGGTTGGCGATCAGAACTTTTTCCAACATCGCAGGCTCTCCCCGGGTCAAACGATTGTGAACAGCGGCTGGTCAAACTCAACCGGCTGACCGTTTTCTACCAGGATGGATTCGATCACACCGCTGGCTTCTGCCTGGATGTGGTTCATCATTTTCATCGCTTCGACGATGCAGATGGTGTCGCCTTTCTTGACGGTCTGGCCGACTTCGACGAATGCAGGCGAAGTAGGTGCCGGGGTACGGTAGAACGTACCGACCATTGGCGACTTGACCACAAAACCGTTCAGTTTCGGAGCCGACGGTACTTCTGGCGCAGCCGGAGCGGCGGCAGGTGCGGGTGCGGCTACCGGCGCTGCAACCGGAGCGGGCGCGTAGTAAGGCTGCGCAGGGGTCTTGCTGTGGCGGCTGATCCGTACGGATTCTTCGCCTTCACGAATTTCCAGCTCGTCGATGCCGGACTCTTCCAGCAATTCGATCAGTTTCTTGACTTTGCGAATATCCATTAATCAACTCCCAAGGTTCTGTAAGGGCAATGTGTCGGCCGGCTCAAGCCATACGGTCAGCTTCAGGCTGGACTCGTCATGGCTTGGCACTGGCGGCCAGTTGTTCCAGGGCGGCTTCCAGGGCCAGTCGATATCCACTGGCACCCAGGCCACAGATCACTCCTACAGCGACATCTGAAAAGTAGGAGTGATGGCGGAAAGGTTCGCGTTTGTGCACGTTTGATAAATGCACTTCGATGAATGGGATGCTCACTCCCATCAGCGCGTCACGTATTGCAACGCTGGTGTGCGTAAAAGCGGCCGGATTGATCAAAATAAAATCCACACCCTCACCGCGGGCGGCGTGAATGCGGTCGATCAGTTCGTACTCGGCGTTGCTTTGCAGATACATCAGATGGTGGCCGGCATCGCGAGCGCGCTGCTCCAGGTCCTGATTGATCTGAGGCAGAGTGACGGTGCCGTAGACCCCGGGTTCCCGAGTGCCCAGCAGGTTCAGGTTGGGTCCGTGAAGGACCAGGATGGTCGCCATTGCGTGTTCCTTTTATTGTCTGCGAGCGGTTTACGCCCGGCGACTATGCCGGAAGGGCAATAGACTGTCCAGTTAACAACAGTAGCCAGCACAATGAGCGATATTCGCGCAAAGTTTGTGACTAAGGTATCAGTTTTGGTCATTGGCGCTGTTCAGGCGCTCTATCAGGCCTGCTGCGTCGATTTCGCCGACGACCCGGACAGTTTGCCGTTCTTCGCCGTTTTTATCGAAAAAAAGCAGCGCTGGCGGGCCAAACAGCTTGTATCGGTCGAGCAGGGCGCGCTGCTCTGCGTTGCTGTCGGTCATGTCGAAACGCACCTGTTTGTAACCCGACAAGCGGGCGACCACGCCCGGGTCAGGCAGGACTTCGTGTTCGATGACCTTGCAACTGATGCACCAGTCGGCATACCAGTCGAGCACCAGCGGTTTGCCCTCGCTTTGGGCTTCCTGCATCACACGGTCCAGTTCGGCAGGGGTGGTGATCGTTTGCCACTGTGATGCGGCCGAAGCTGCCGCCCCGCTATTCGCCGTGGCGTACTCGCGGCCCAGCGGGCGCATGGGGTCGGTCTGCCCGGACAGCGCGCCGTACCAGCAGGCCAGCGCATAGACCAGCAACGCCAGCCCCAGCAACTGGGCGAGTTTCTGCCGTGTGGTTTTGACGTTGAATTCCAGCGCGCCGAGAAACAGGGCGACACCGGCCGACAATAGGCCCACCAGCAACAGCGTGACCTGCCCTGGCAGCACACGGCTCAGCAGGCCGATTGCCAGCCCCAGTAGCAGCACGCCGATGGCGTTTTTCACCGTTACCAGCCAAGGGCCGCTTTTCGGCAGCCACGTAGCACCGCCGGTGGCGATCAGCAACAGCGGCGCGCCCATACCCAGCCCCAGCGCAAACAGTTTCAGAGCACCGCCGAGCGCATCGCCGCTGGCGCTGATATACAACAGCGCACCGGCCAGAGGCGCCGATACGCAAGGTGATACCAACAGGCTGGAGACCACGCCCAGCACCGCTGCACCCCACAATGAACCGCCTTGGGTCTTGCCGGCGATACGGTCCAGGCGAGAGCTGATCGATTGCGGCAGGCGCAGTTCGAAAGCGCCGAACATGGCAATGGCGAAGATCACGAAGAATGCCGAGAACGGCACCAGCACCCAGGCCGATTGCAAGCGCGCCTGCAGGTTAAGGCCTGCACCGAACACGCCCATCAGCGCGCCCAACAGGGCAAAGCACGCCGCCATTGGCAGTACGTAAGCCAGAGACAGGCTCAGCCCGCGCAACCCGCCAACCTGACCGCGCAGTACCACGCCGGACAGGATCGGTAGCATCGGCAGTACACACGGTGTGAAGGTCAGGCCTACGCCGGCGAGAAAAAACAGCGCCAGTTCTTTCCAGCTCCAGCCTGCCGTGGCGGCGGGTGGGGTGGCAGAGGCCTGATTGGCCGGGCTGGCGGCCACATCACCGATGCTCAAACGTTCGGTTTCAGGTGGGTAGCACAAGCCCTTGTCGGCGCAGCCCTGGTAGGTGACGGCGAGGGTGAAGGGGCGTTGTTCGCCGGGTTTGCGTGGCAGGTCGATATCGAGAATGCCGTGGTAGACCTCGACATCGCCAAAGTACTCGTCGTGTTTCTGCTCGCCCTTGGGCAGTTGCGCTTCGCCAAGGCCGATGTCGGCAGGCTCGGTGCGGAACTGGAAGCGGTGGCGATACAGGTAGTAGCCATCGGTGGCGACCAGCCTCAGCTTGATCGACTCCGGCGTTGTTTCGATCAGGCTCAACTGAAAGGCCTGACGCACAGGCAGGAAGTCCTTGCTGTTATCCAGCGAGCCGCCGCCCAGGGTGGATGAAGGTCGGCTATCCAGCAGGCCGGCGCCGGAGGCGGGCAGGGCCAGGATCAATAACAGCAGGCATAACAAACGGCGCATGGCAGTCTCGAATATCGAAAGTCCGCGCATGATAACGGAGTGCCCGGCGGCGTGCCGAGGGCAGGTTGTAAGAGTGGGTGTCAGCAGGCCCACGACCGTGCCGGAATTATTTCTTGCCCGAGGAAAAGCTGCCACCAGCCTCCTGATCGTAAAAATCCGGGATCTTGTACTTATACGTGTCCAGCCAGCGTTGCAGGCTGAGGTCGCGCTCTGCCGCGGTATTGACCTGTGGCGTCGGCGAAGCAGCCTTGCCGCTGGCCTGAAGCTGCAGCCAGGTCTCGGTCTGCCGGGTTTCAGAAGTCGCAGTTTCAGTGTTGTCTGCCCAGGCATCACCTGCGCTCAACAGCAGTACACACCCGGTGAGTATGATGCGTTTCATGGTCGTACCTCCTGGGACTGACGATCATTTTGCCCTGTCAGGCTCGCAATGGGCCGTGCAGATGCTCGAGGAGCGGCAGGGCGCTTTCGCAATTGCTCGGCGCGCGCCTGGGCATCGGTCACCTGTTCAGGCGTCAGCCCGGCCCGTGACGCCAGTTCGGCGGCTTGCGTCCAGTTGTTCTGATAGATCAGCAGCGTGGCCAGGTTCACCGCCGCCAGCGAGTCCGACTGTTTGAGTTCCATGGCCGTCAGGAACTGAAAGCGTGCCTGTTCCAGTTTCAGCTGGTTGAGGTAGACGACGCCCAGGTCATTGCGGATCTTTTCATCGGTCGGTTGCAGCTTGCTGGCCATCAGCAGGTGTTGCTGTGCCAGCGCGTTGTCACCACGCGCTGCGGCCAGTTGCCCGAGGCCATGCTCACCCTCGGCTGCCCGGCAGGTGCCCAGCAGGCTGCGGTACAGAGGCTCGGCCTCGTTACTGCCCAAAAGCCGCAACACCCGGGCCTTGCGCAGGCGAACCTCGCCCAGGCTGTCGGGCAGGCTTTCCAGGTTGGCAAGACTGGCATGCAGGCGGCCTTCATCGGCCATGTTCTGAGCCAGATTCAGGGAGAACTCCTGATCCGAGGTCAGCTTGGGGCACTGGCCCGGCTGAGCCGTGGTCTGCGTCCAGAGGGGGCGACCATCACTGGCGCAGCCGCCCAGCAACAGCAGCCCGAATAGTATGATCACTGGTTTCATTGCAATGCGTCCTTTCGTGCACGGGTAACACCGGGTCAACTGCCCAGTGCGCGGCTGATTGCCATAAATCCTGGCCCGGCCAGCACAATCAGCAGGGCGGGGAACAGAAACACCATCATGACCACCGACATCTTTGCCGAGAGTTTGGAAATGTATTCTTGCAGGCGGGTCAGGCGTCGGTCATCGATCAGTTGCTTGAGCGTGAGCAGAGACTTCAATGCGCCGCCGCCCTGATGAATCAGTTGATTGAGGATCACACAGGTGTCGCTCAACTCGTCGACGTCCAGCAGGGCGGCGGTTTTTCTCAGTTCTTCGCCCAGTTCCAGACCGGAATCGACACGCATCAACACCACGCGGATTTCCTCGGACAGCACCGGCAACAGGTCTTTGCCTTCGTTGCTGAGTACCCGAAGCGCCTGTTCGACCGCCATGCCGGACTCGAACAGGATGCGCAGCAACGGGATGAAGGTGGAGATTTCCACCACCACTTGTTTTTGACGGCGCCGAGCCACGGTCGCCAGAATCCGCTTGGGCAGCAGATAGCCGGCGCCCAGGGCAAAGATCGGCGCGATCAGCGGTTGCTGGATGCCTTTGAAAAACAGCAGTTGGCCGAGGATGACAATGACCATCAGGCCTACCGGGACGCCGACCTGGCAGGCCGCGAATAACGAGCGTTTGCTGGCGCGCCGCCAGCCGATGCGGTTGAGCAGTATCTGGGTTTCCGAATCCAGGCTGATGCTGCGTTGACCTATGCGGGTGTCACCGAGCAACCGCAACAGGCTGCCGATGCGGCTCTCACGGATCACCTGGCCCCTTAAGCGTCTGGCCACCAGACGTTCATTACTACGTTGACGGGCTATGCCTGACAACAGCACAAATGCGGCAGCGGCAAGCATCATGGCGGCGAATAACAGTTCCATCTCAAATGCTCCTCAACATGCGCCACAACACCACGCACCCCGTGGCCTGCAGGGCGAAGGCCGCGCTCAGCATGATCTTGCCGCTTTCGTCGTCCCACATATGCAGCAGATAGTTGGGGTTCACCGCCAGAAAGTAACCGGCCATGCTGATCGGCAGCAGGGCCAGCACCACGGCAGTCATTCGGGTTTCGCCGGTCATTGCGCGCAATTGGCGACCGGCCTGTTCCCGATCACGAATCAGCTTGATCAGGTTTTCCATCAGCTCGCTGGCATTGCCGCCGTAGCGGTGATTGACCCGCAAGCCGATGGCGAACAGGTGAAATTCGTCGCGCTCATACAGTTCGGCAAAGTCCCTTGCCGCATCCGGCAGGCTGACCCCCAGTTGTACGTTGCGCTCGATCCGGCTCATGCCGTCCTTGAGAGGCTGGTCGGTGGCGTCGATGCCGTGCAGCACCGCGTCGGCCAGGGTTCTGCCGGACTTGAGGCTGCGCACGGTATGGTCGAGCAATTGCGGCAGTTGCTGGATCATGCGGCGCACGCGCACCTCATAGCGCCATGAAACGAACACACGCAGTGTCAGAGGCACCGCCAGCAGCACGCTGAGCGCGCCGACGACGCCGGCCGTTGCGTAGCCGCTCAGTATCAGCAGCGCATACAGCGACAAGGCCAGGCCCATGCGCTTGGTCGGCTGTCCCAGCCCGGCGCGCAAAAAGGCCCGATCCAGGTAGCTCCAGCCGGTCTTTTCGGCCACGGGCCGTACTTGTCCGGCCATCAGCCGCTGCCTGACCCGTTCACTGGCTCCCTGATTGAGCGCCAGGTAGAACATGCGAATGGACGCAATAAACAGCAGCAAGGAGATCAGGCCCAGTACCAGAGACGCACTCATGCCGACTCCTTGAGCATGTCAGTAGCCGGGCCGCAGCTTGTCGCCAGCGGCGTGGGCCGCTTCGCGCATGAAGCCGACCCCGGTGCGGCGATCAACACGGAACAGGGTATTGGTGACGTAGATGTCATCGCGGATGCCGACCACTTCCACCACTTCACTGACACAGCGGCGCCCGTCAGGCAGGCGCGTCAGCTGGATAATCACATCCAGCGCCGCGCAGACCATCTGGCGCAGGGTCTTTTCCGGGATCAGCCGCCCGGTCAGGCCCACCAGCGTTTCCAGACGCAGCAGGGCATCCTGTGCATTGTTGGCGTGCACGGTACTCATCGAGCCATCGTGGCCGGTGTTCATTGCGGTCAATACGTCCAGCACTTCGACGCCGCGAATCTCACCGAGGATGATGCGGTCCGGGCGCATCCGCAGCGAGTTGCGGATCAGGTCGCTGGCGCGCACCTCGCCATGCCCTTCGGCGTTGGGTGGGCGGGTTTCCAGGCGCACCACATGCGGGTGACTGAGCTGCAGCTCGGCAACGTCCTCGATGGTCACCAGACGCTGATTGCTGTCGATCAACTGGCTCAGCACGTTGAGCATGGTGGTCTTGCCCGTGCCGGTGCCGCCGCTGACCAGAATGTTGCAGCGCTTGCCGACGGCCTCCTGGAAGAACTCGAAAATCGACTGATCGATGGTCTGCATGGCCACCAGGTCGGCGCTCTTGAGCATGTCCTTGCGGAATTTCCGGATCGACAGACACGGGCCGTCCAGCGCGATGGGCGGAATGATCGCGTTGACCCGGCTGCCATCGGGCAGGCGTGCGTCAACCATCGGTGAAGACTCGTCCAGGCGGCGCCCGAGTGGTGCCAGGATGCGTTGCATCACGCGCTCGACGTGGTGCGAATCGATAAAGCGCAGGTCGGTGTGGTGCAGCACGCCATCGCGCTCGACAAAGACCTTGCCTGGCCCGTTGACCAGAATTTCCGTCACCGAGGTGTCGCGCAGCAGCACTTCCAGCGGGCCGAAGCCGGTCAGTTCGTCGACCAGTTCTTCAGCCAGGCGCTCCATTTCGTAACGCGAGATGGCCAGCCGTAGCCGTGCGACGTATTCGGCCACCTTGTCGATGACGAATTGCGCCAGGGCCGGTCGTGAGCCTTCGAGCAGACTTTTGCCGCTTTCTTCCATGCCGTCGATGATGTAGCGGTGCAGCACCAGTTTCAGGCCTTGCCCGTCATCAGGCTTGCCTTGCGTGCGCGATGAGACGCCAAACAGTTTCTCCGCCATTACCGGTTCCCCCGCAGTCGAGCGAGCCAGCCCTGATCGGGTTTCTCGCGTGCCTCGGCATGCCGTGCCAGATGCTCGCCAAGCCGCCGCAGCCCGGAGCACAGCGCGTCGCGTGACGCCAGTTCGAACAGCGTCACGCCCTGATTTTTGGCGTTCAGGCGCAACTCCGGCGCAAGCGGCAATACCGCCAGCACCGGCAGGCCGAAGGTTTTGCTCACGGTTTCGGAGTTGGGCGCGACCGAGCGCTGATAACGATCGACCAGCAGGCCGGCGTGCTGCATTTTCATGCCTTTTTCGCGCCAGTTGTTGAGCACTGTCAGGTTGCGTCGACAGCCCAGTACGCTCTGGTCGGTGTACCACAGCAACTGATCGCAATGGCTGACCAGCGAGCGCAAGGCTTCGCTGTCGGGCTGCCCCACCAGATTCACGACCACATGCTGAAAATGCTGGCGCAGCGCGCTGAGCAGCATATAAAGCTCGGCGGCACTGGACTGTTCCAGATGATCGTCTGCTTCGCTGTAAGCCAGAATGCGCAGGCCGCTTTCGCTGGTGGTGAAGGCGCTGTCGATCAGCGTTGCATCGAGCCTGCGCAAGTGGCGCAGGGCGTCACCGAAGCTGAAGGTCGATTCAAGACCGAGCATCAACAGGCTGTCGCCGCGTGGCAGGCCGAGGTCCAGCAGCAGCGTGCGCTGCCCGCTCTTGTGCACGACCATCGCCAGGTGCGTCGCGATCAAGGCCCCGTCGTCATCGCTTTGTACGCCATACAGCACCGACAGGCCGCTCATGTTCGGGTTGGGCGTCACGGCGGGCAGGCGCTTACTCAGACGTCTGACCAGGCCGGCGACCTCACTGGAGCGAGAGCCATAGGCAACGAAATCCCTGGCTCCGGCGCGCATGGCATTGAGCACCAGCTGGTTATCCATGCCATCGCCGAGCGCAACGATGGCCAGCATCGGTTTGGCTTCCAGCGCACTTTCGATCAGGGCGCTCTGGGTCATCAAATGCTCACGGTCCAGGCCGACGAACACCACGCTGGCGAACGTCACGTCCACCAGCGCCAGCAGGTCGTCGAGGCTGCCCGTACCGGCACTGACCACCTGGCCCAACGAACCCAGAGCACTTTGCAGCCACTCCAGGTCGGTGTTGTTACGGGTGATTGCCAGGAAGGTCTGGCTCAGGCTCTGGCTCATTTGGATAACCCGTCGCGGCGGTCGAAATCGCCGTTTTCCAGAAAATACAGACGCGGGAAGCTCGGGTCATAGGTGCGCAGCCCCTCACCCGGCACCGACGGCAGCCGGGCGTTGGCGGCCAGTGGCTGGACCAGATGCGGAGTGACGATCATCAGCAGTTCGCGCTCGTCGCGCTGGATTTGCGAGCTGCGAAAAAATGCACCGAGAATCGGGATGTCGCCGAGACCGGGAAACTTGTCCACCGAACCGCTGTTGCTGGAACTGATCAAGCCGCTGACCACGAAGCTCTCGCCGTCGGCAAGCGCAATGCTGGTGTCGGTACGGCGGATGTTCAGCGCTGGCACGGTGGTCCCGGCGATGGTGATACCGGCCGAGAAATCCAGCTCGCTGACTTCCGGCGCGACCTTCAGCAGAATCCGGTCCCGGCCGACGACAGTCGGGGTCAGGGTCAGGCGCACGCCGAACTCCTTGTACTCGATGGAGATACCGTTGCCTTCACCGTTGGGCACCGGCACCGGGAATTCGCCGCCGGCCAGGAAGCTCGCGCTTTGCCCGTTGAGGGCGACCAGGCTGGGGCGTGCCAGGGTGTAGGCGTAGCCGCTGTTTTCCATGGCATTGATCATGCCCAGCACCTTGCTGCTGCCACCGCCCCAGACGATATTGAAATTGCTGTTGTTCAGCGGAATGCTCGGCGTTATGCCGCCCACAGCGCCAGGTGTGACGTTGACGCCCGGCACCGTGCCGGGCGCGCCGAACAGAAAGTTGCTCGAGCCTTTGCCGAAGATCGAGGTGCTGGCCTCCTTGAGCTTGGTGCGGCTGACTTCGATAAAGCGGATGTCAGTCTGCACCTGGCTGGGTAACTGCGCATCGGCAGACGGCGCGGTGACACTCTCGACCATGGCGGTCGTCGCCCGGCCACGCACGAAGACCATGCTCTGGCGCGGCGCACTTGCGCAGGCCGTCCAGACCATCAGGCTGGTCGTCCCCTGCGCGACGCCAGTCAACAGAAAACCGTCGGTGCCGTTGACATGCACATCGGCGATTTTCGGATCACCCACGGCGATGCGGGTGATGGGCACCGCAGAGCGGACCTCCTGTTGAATGCCTTGGTCGATTTCCACGGCTGCCGGCATCGCGGCTAGGCCGGCACAACTGCCCGAAGCGGCCCACGCGCCTGGCGCGCACAGTGCTGCGATGACTAACGCCAGCAAACGGGGTTTTATAACTGGCACGGAACAACAGCTCATCAAATGCAATCCTTGCTCAATCAGGGAGTTTGTTGCGTGATCTGGTTACCGCGTATGACCTCGACAGCACGAGACGTACGCGGGGTTGCGCCTGCTGTTGGCGCGCTGGCCGGCCCCAGGCTCAGTTGTCTGAAGCTGACCAGTTGGCGGTTGGCTGAATCGAGTCGCTCGGCAGCCTCTGGGCCGCCGGCTTCGTTGGCCCAGTAATCCTGCAGGTTGCCCTCGTCGGCGCTGCGCACGGCCAGACGCAGCACACCGGTTTGCGACGCCAGCATCAGGCGCGCCACCAGGGCTTGCGGCACCGCGACCGTGACGGTTCGCGCGTTGATCCGCTGCTGCTCCTGTTTGAGGCGTTCGTCAGCGTTGATGTCCTGCACCGGCTTGCCGTTGCGGTCCGGACCGAGCAGCGCGCCAACGCCGAGAATGCGCAGGGCAGGCACCACGACCTGGCTCGACCGATTCGGATTGCTCACGTCTTCAGGCAGATAAAGCAGTACATCCACGTAGTCGCCGGGGCTGAGTTGCCCGGAGGCGCCCGTCACTTCATCGACTTGTAACGCCAGGGCCCGCTCGTGCGGCCGGATCATCCGCGCGAGGGTGCCGCCTGCTTCGAAGTTGCTCTCCGTAAGCCAGCTTCCGGCGGTCAGCGTGCGCCAGCTGCTGCGCCCGACAATCTTGTCGATGGCTTCAAAGCTGCCAGGTGGGGCGACCTTGAGGCGCTCGATGGTCAGGTCATCGGCCGTGATTGCGGTGTAGGCAGGGATATCCCTGGCCAATACCACGACGTTGTGACGCAGAGCTTCCTCGACGTGAGGAGTCGGAGGTGTCTGGATCGCTGTTTCGGTGGTGACAGGTTCGCTGGGCGGAATGACAACTGCAGGTGCCTCGGCTGGTTTGCTGACGGCGATCCCCAGATACGCGGCAATCAACGCCCCCAACAGAAACAGGACAGCAAGCACCAGGGTAATGCGACTGCTCATGGCAACTTTTCCCTTTGTCATCGCAGGACAACTTCAACACACGCGGTGCGGCAATTTCACCAGCAGGTAATAGAGGACGAGGTCAAATGTCCGTTATGTGAAGGTAGCTCATGGCAATCAAAGCGCCATTCTGCTTTGGTATAAAAATGCTTTCGGATGAATGGCATAGCCGTGTCGGCAGTCTGCGCAAAGGGCTGGGCAGACCTATAACTTTCCGGTTAATGCTTTGTTGAGATTGTGGGTTTTTTGATTGAAGGCAATGCTGATATTGCGAGGAGATACATGCGCACGAAGGTTTATTGTCGCCATTGAAGGCGCAAGGAGAAATGAGATGTTCCTTACCCAGTTGTACGTCAGTGTCTACACTCGAATTCAGTCTTTTCTGAAGGACAAGGAGGCGGCATCGGCGATTGAGTACGCCGTGATTGTAGCCATGGTGGCGCTGGTGCTGTTTGCTATGGTGACGCCAATGGGCGACGCTGTGAAAGCTCAATTCAACAAAATTATCCTCGCCTTGGGTGGCACGGTGGCGAGTTAGTTTACTATTGTGACTTGAGTTCACCCTGTTGAGAGAACCACATGGCTGTCCACCCCATCCGCCAACAACTGCTTCTGGTTGATGACGAAGAGGACGCAAACGAGGAATTGGCAGAACTGCTCGAAGGTGAGGGGTTCTGCTGTTTCACGGCGTCTTCCGTCAAGATGGCCTTGCACCAGTTGACCCTCCATCCGGATATCGCGCTGGTGATCACTGACCTGCGGATGCCGGAGGAAAGCGGCATCCAGCTGATTCGTCACCTGCGCGATCACACCTCACGTCAGCATTTGCCCGTTATCGTCACTTCCGGCCATGCCGATATGGATGACGTCAGCGACTTGCTGCGTTTGCACGTGCTCGACCTGTTCCGCAAGCCGATCTATCACGTCCGTTTGCTGGAAACCCTCAACAACCTGTTTCCCGAACCGAAGGTTTTTCAGGTTCAGTGACGACAGGCTCGCGCCCTGCAGCATGCTCACGCTGGAGTATGGGCACGAAGTCAAAGGCCTGTCGTTCCTCACGCTCCAGTGGGAATGCCTTTCTTGACGCTCTGCGTCACACCCGTCTGCGTTCACTCCACCACGCTGAATTCAACCCGCGCCGTCTGGCCACTCTCGTCCAGCACGCTTAACTGATAACGCCCCGGTTTACTCAGGGTGGGAGTGAAGTCTTGCCGGGTGTCGGTGTCTGCCAGAGGTTTGCCATCGATAAACCACCAGCGGTGGCCACTGCCGCCGAGTGCCGAGAGTGTGAGGCGTAAAGCCTGACGACTGGCGGCAGGCAGGCGCAGGTTGTCGCCTTCGCGCACACCGACAATGCTCAGCGGGGGCGCCAGGTTCAGGTTCTGCGGTGGGCAATCCGGGTCAGCGGGTGGCAGGCGTGCATCACGCCGCTCTGCTCTGGGTAGCCAGGGCTCCAGAGGCGCAGGCCACAGCGCGATGTCCTGCGCTTGGGCGTCCGGGCAATTGGCCGCGACGCGCAGCCCCTTGGCATTGACCCATACACGCTCCTGCAAACCCAGCCCAAGCGGTTGGTCGGCCGCTTGCAGGGTGGGCGGCGTGGTGCCGTCCAGCGTCCAGGCGAAACGTTGGCGACGGCAATTGGGGTCGCTTTTGCTCATTGGTTGACCCAGCGGCCAGCAGATGGCTGCCACACCGACGTTCAGCGGCACGGGTTGCAGCGGTGCGGCGATCCCGCGCTGACTGTCGCGATTGACCAACACATCGTGCACCTGAAGCATCAGCGGCGCCGCCGAAGCCAGCCCGAACTGCCCTGGCACAGGTGTGCCATCCGGCCGGCCGATCCAGACACCAACCAGGAAACGCGGCCCGACGCCAATCGCCCAGGCATCGCGGAAGCCATAGCTGGTGCCGGTTTTCCAGGCCAGTTGCGGGCGCTGTACCAGCTCGGCGCGCGGGTCGATGTCCGGGCGCGACTGACCACTGAGGATGCGTCGAATGATCCACGCAGCGCCCGGTGACATCATCCGCCGTTCACGCAGTCGGTCCTGCGGTTGCAGTCGAACATCGGCACTGCGCCCGCCGCGCGCGAAGGCGCTGTAGCCTGTCACCAAGTCCTCTAACCGACTGCCTGCGCCGCCAAGAATCAGCGCCAGACTCGGCTCAGCCAGCGGCGGCAGGGTCAGGGGGACGCCGCCATTGCGCAGTTCAGCGGCGAAGCGCTTCGGCCCGTAGACCTCCAGCAACTGTACGGCAGGCAGGTTGAGGGACATCGACAGCGCCGAGCTGGCCGCCACCGGCCCGCCGAAACCGCTCGAAAAGTTGCCTGGTCGATAGTCGCCATAGCGCCGCGGTACATCCTGCATCAGGGATTCGGAGTGGATCAGCCCGGCGTCCATGGCCATGCCGTACAGGAACGGCTTGAGCGTCGAGCCCGGCGAACGCAGGGCAGTGACCATGTCCACATGGCCGAAACGCTTGGCGTCATTGATATCCACCGAGCCAACGTACGCGCGCACGGCCATGCTTTCCGCCTCGACCACCAGAATCGCTGCCGACGTTCGCTCCGGGAGTCGTGCGCGCCAGCCCATCAGCAGGTCTTCCATGCGCCGTTGCAGTGAGGCGTCCAGCGTGGTGCGGATCAGTGGCGGGCTGTGGGGGCGATTCAGGCGTCGGGCCAGCAACGGCGCCAGACTCGGTTCCTGTCGCGGTGCCAGCCATAGAGGCTCTTCCAGGGCTTCGTTCACGCTTGCCTGCGGCCACACCTGAAACTCTGCCAGACGCCTCAGCACCTTGTCGCGGGCCTGTTGCGCGCGCTGCGGGTGGCGATCAGGACGCAGGCGGCTAGGCGCCTGTGGCAGCACCGCCAGCAATGCCGCCTCGGCGCGGGTCAGGTTTTGCGGCGACTTGCCCAGATAGGCCCAACTGGCGGCTGCGACCCCTTGCAATGTGCCGCCGAACGGGGCGCGATTGAGGTACAGACTGAGGATCTGATCCTTGGACAGGTGCCACTCCAACTGCAGCGTGCGCCACAGCTGACGAAACTTGCCGGACAGCGTACGTGAATGCGGATCGAGCAACCGCGCCACTTGCATCGACAGTGTGCTGCCGCCCGAGACTACACGGGCACCGCTGAGGTTTTGCCAGGTGGCGCGTAACAACGCCAGCGGGTTCACCCCGGGGTGGCTGTAGAACCAGCGGTCCTCGTAGGTCAGCAGGGCTTCGAGGTAGTAGGGCGAGACCTGCTCGTTGCTGATCGGGTAGCGCCACACGCCGTTGGCGTCGGCAAAGCGCCACAACGGTGTGCCGTCCTCGGCCAGGACGACGCGAGCCAGATCGTCCCTGGGCAGTGGCAGCGGCCAGAGTCGGTCAGCCAGCCAGAGGAGGGCGATCAGCAGCATGATCGCGCCCGCCAGCCACTTGAATGTTCGCGGCAGGCGCAGAAGAAATTCAGGTTTCAACGCAAAGAGCCTTTATGATCCACGGAACCTGACACGCATTGCGACAGCCAAAGCGGACAGACCATTTTCTTCACGACCCCAATCAGGACGCACATATGCAGGTAGAAGGCTTTTTTGAATGGCTCGGGCAGGCCATCGGCGCGATCATTCGCTTCTTTGTCGACGGTCTGGCGTGGTTGTTCAACGGGTTTACCCATGCTGGGGGAAATTTTGTCGATGGCTTGTCCCGCACGCTGGGCATGGACACCTCGCTGATCAGCATCATCGCACTGGTCATCGGCCTGATGCTGCTGTACTCGGCGGTCCGCGCCTTCATGCGCGCTTCGATCATCCTTGGCATCATCTGGCTGGCGCTGGGCCTCTGGTTGCTGAGCTGGATCATTCATTGATGCGTTGAAGGCTAACCCGCCGCCATGGTGGGTGAACGGGGCGACGCCTTCGCGAGCAAGCTCGCTCCCACTGGATCTGCGGTGTGTCGGGGCAGTTGTGTAGGGTGCCTCGATCGTTTCTGTGGCGCACATCTGAGACACTTTTTACTTTTGTAGGAGCGAACCGGGCGACGCTTCGCTTGTTCGCGAAGGCTCTGGTACGGGCGATACATCTTCAGCGGATGTACCGGCCCTTTCGCGAACAATGCGGATCGCCGCCCCGGTCGCTCCTACTGGAGCTGTGGTGTGTCGGTCCGTTTGCGAGCGAGCTTGCCCTAACTGTCACGCATTCCAGTCAGTAATCGATCACTTTCCCTTCACCACCATCTGCGCTGGCGCTTCGCCCAGGGCTTGCCAGTTCGGGCGGTACATGGATTCGACCTGCGGCGGCGGTACGCGGTAGGTGCCCGGGGTGACGGCTCGCGCCAGGTAGAGCAGGTGCACGGTGCTGCTGCCCTCGATGTCCAAGGCTGCCACGTAGCGGTCGCCACGATATTCCTGATGTTTGATCCCGGCGTTTTCCATCGACTCACGGATGGTTTTCACGTCTTCGCTGGCGTCTTCCAGACTCGCCGCGCTTTGCGCCAGATTCTGGTTTTCCAGCTCCAGGCCTGCAGGCAGCAAGTCCACCACCAGCGCATCCGGCACGCGCTGTTTGGCACCGATTTCCAGGTGCACCAGCACCAGTTGCCCGGTTTTCAAGGCGCCGATGTTCAGCGGTGCGCCGCTCAGGTTCAGGTACTCGCGGCGAATGCTCAGGTTTTCGCCACCCGCTGCAGGCGTCTGGGTTGGATAACCGGAGACGGTCAGTTGCTGGTAAAGCGCTTCGCTGCTCTGGTTGTGCACCGAAAGCGGCGAGGCCAGCAGCGAACCGTCCAGCTTGAGGCCCGGCTGCCGGTTGCTCAGTTCGCGGGTTTGAGTGCCGCTGGCAATGCTGGCGGTCCAGTCCTTTTCCGGTTTGCCCAGCAGGTTACGGCCAGCCATGAACAGTGAATTGCTTTCCTGCGTGGACAGGTAACGATTGGCGGCCACCTCATCGGCCAGGGCGAACAGGCGCTCATCACGCTTGTCTTTGGCGAGGTCGTTTTCTTCCAGCAATGCCAGTATCAACGCCTGATCACGCAGCGAGCTGCCGTAGTCGGCCAGCCATTCATTCTTGCGGCTGGCGGCCAGACCCGCCATCAGGACCTGGTCGGCGCGGGGTTTGTCGCCCATCTTCTCCAGCGCGACTGCCAATTGCACCAACGGCAGGCCGGAGCGCGCATCACTGCGGCGGTCGAACAGGCTGCGCAAGGCCGCGAGCGGTGCCTGCTGACTGCGCGACAGCACCAGCCCGGCATAGGCCTGCACTGCGAAGCGCGTATGTTCGGCGTTCTGGCTGTAATTGACCTGAATCTGGCCGGCATCCTGTAGATAACGCAGCAAGCGTTCACTGGCTTTCTTCAGCGCATCCGGCGGTACGGCAAAGCCCTGATCGCGGGCGCGCAGCAGGAAGTCGGTGACATACGCAGTCAGCCAGTATTCCTCGTCGCTGTCCGAGCCCCACAGGCCAAAACTGCCGTTGTAACGTTGCATGCCCAGTAGCCGCTCGATGCCGATCTCGACCTTGCGCTTGCGTTCGGCATCCGTTTCGCCGGTCAGACCCAGGCGTTTGAGGGTTGCGGCATCCGCATACAGCGACGGGAACAGGCCGCTGGCGGTCTGTTCCAGGCAGCCGTAGGGGTAGGCTTTCAATGCGCGAATCTGTTCGCCGAGGTTCAAGGGCGGACGGTTCGACAATGACAGCAGCGCCTCACGACCGGCCGGTTCGAACGCTTCCAGCGCGCCCTCCGGCAGGCTCCAGGGCTGATCATTGAGGGTGGCGCGATAATGCTTGAGCATCGCCGGGTAGGCAGGGCGCACACCGACGGTCCATTCGCGAGTAAAGGCCGGCAGGTTTTCGCCCGGCAGGTCCAGACCTTCGACCAGCACCTTGATTTTGCCCTGACCCAGGCCGCCTTGCGCCAGCACCGGAACCTTCAGGGTGACGCGCTGGCCCTCCTTGAGCTGCAGGGGCTTGCTCTGGTCGCCGCCCGGAACGCTCAACTGGCCCTCAGCGCTGATTTTCACGTCCAGCTTCTGTGCCTTGCCCGACAGGTTGGAGACGTCCAGCGCCACGCTGGTCTGGTCGCCACCGGCAAGAAAGCGCGGCGTCGACAGTTCGGCGATGATCGGCGCAGCAACCACGGTTTTCGCCTCGGCCATGCCATAGCGGTCGTCGGTCCAGGCTTGGGCCATGATTCGTAGCTCGCCGTTGAAGTCCGGGATATCGACGCTGACTTCACCTTCACCGGCGTCATTGAGCGTCACCGGCGCACTTTGCAACGCCACGATGGTGACGCTGGTGTCCGGACGTTTGCCGCCCTTCGCCAGTGCATCGCCACCGAACGCCATGCTTGCCAGTCGCCCCTGGCCGGCTTCGATCAGTTGACCGTAGATGTCCAGTTGGTCTGCTCCGTACTGCTTGCGGCCAAACAGGCTGGCAAACGGATCGGGCGTTGCGTAACTCGTGATATTGAGGATGCCGACGTCCACCGCCGACACCAGCACGTGGACTTGTTTGGGGACGCTGCCGTCAGCATTTTTGGCGGCGACCTTGAGGGTCAGCGGTTGTCTGGGGCGCATTTTCTCCGGCCCGGTGACCGTCAGCGCCAGCTTGCGCTGCGCCCGGTCCAGCGGCAGGTGCAGAACACCCACGGCGCGCTTGGGTGTGACATTGGCCTTGCGCTCGCCGGGACGTATCACCAGAGCGGTGACGTACAGGTCGTGGCGCGCCCATTTTTTGTCCAGCGGGATGTCATACGATTTGCCTTCGGCAGGCACATCGATTTCCTGCCACCACAGCGGCCCTTCACTGGACTCGACCAGCAGATAACCCTTGCCCGCAGCCGGCGGGGTGACAGTGACTTTCGCGGTGTCGCCATCGTTGTAGGCTGGTTTGTCCAGCGCCAGCTTGACCTGATCCGGCCTGACCGCGCCGCCGTCAGTGTTGTCCTGCCAGCGATAACCGGCCCAGAAGCGCAGGCTGCTGACCATTCCGGTGGACGGATCTTCCACCTCGACACGGTAAGGACCCCATTCGACCGGGAAGCTGACCTTGGCGGTGGCGTCCTTGGAGATGCTGACGGTCTCTTCGTTGAGGTTGAGGAATTTCTCGTTGAAGTGGTAACTCCAGCCGTCGTCGGCCGAGTAGTTCCAGTAGTAATCGCGACGCTCGCGGATCAGCCGGACTTTCACGTTGTCAGCGGCCAGCTTGTTGCCAGCCGCGTCGGCCATGACGATTTCAAAATCGGCCGGGCCGTCGCCGTTGGTCTGCGCCTCGCCCTTGGCCTCGTTGTCGTAGTCGTCACTGCCAGTGCTGCTGCCGAACAGTGCACGCACGCCGGGCAGGTGTTCGGCAGGCCAGATCGGCTGCACCAGACGACGGGTGATCGGACGCCCGCCAGACTCTTGCAGGCTGGCTTGCAGAATCAGCTGTAGCGGCGATTTGGCCTGCGCCCATGCGCTCTGCACGGCGATGGTCGAATGGCCTTCGGCATCGAGGGTGACGGGTTCAAGCTCCAGATCATGCTTGAGGTCTTCTTCGGTGATCGAACCGAACTGATAACCCGGCAGCTTCGGCACCGCCTCGCGCAACGGGCGGACATAGACCTGACCGGTCAGCGTATTGCCCGAAGCGGGCGCGCCATACAGGTAGCGGCCCGTGATATCGAATTGCGGGTCGTCAGCAGGTGCCACCGGCGTGTCGCTGCCCTTGAGCTCCAGCGCCAGACGCTCGGGCAGGAAGTCCTCTACCTTGAACTCGTAGAGCTGCGGTTTGCCGTCGCCCAGGTCGAACACCAGTTGCCAGCGTCCGGTGGGGGCTTCGTCGGCAAGCGGCAATTGATACTGGTAGAAACCGTTGCTGTCGGCTTCCCAGACGAATTTGCGGCTGACCTGATCATCGGGACGGCGCACTTCGACGGTGACGGGCTGCGGCTTGACGGTGTTGCCGTCGCTGTCGCGCAGCAAGCCGTTGAGCAGCACGGTTTCGCCAGGGCGATACAGGTCGCGCGGGCCGAAGATGAAGAATTGCAGCGGGTGAGCCTGCGGGCCGGAGATATCGAACTCGGCCAGGTCCAGCGCCGAGCTGTTGAGGCGCAGCATGCTGGTCTGTTCGTCCTTGTGCGCCAGCACCACGGCAGCCTTGGCCGGCAATGGCAGTTGCGCGTGACCGTCGCTGTCGGTCTTGCCCTGGGCGACGACCTTGCCGTTGTCGTCATACACATCGACGCTGATATCACCCAGCGCCTTGCCACCCTCGAGCGCTTGAGTGAAGACGTCCAGACGGTTGCTGTAGCGGTGCACCGACAGGCCGATGTCACTGAGCGTCAACAGGGTGGCCGGCTGCGAGTAACTGTAGGTGCCCGAGGCGCGCATCACCGCCAGATACACACCTGGCTGTTGCAGGGGCTTGATACCGGCAATCGGCAGCAGCAAGGTTTCACGGGTGTTGCGCGCAGGCTTGAGGTCGAAGCGGCCGCTGTAGACCAGGTCGGCCATGGGCAGCAGTTCTTCGGAGCTGTAGCTGGACAGGCTCGACGCACCGTCCCATTGGGCGAGGAAGTTCGGCATCGAGTCGGGTTTGATGCGGAAGAACTCGACATCCACCTTGTCGACGTTCAGCGCGATCACCGGCAGGCCCTCGGCCAGACGGGTCGGCAACAGGCTGCCACGGCTGGCGAAACCGACGGAGGCCTGCAGGTCGCGGGTTTCCAGACGGCTGATGTATTCGGCGGCAAGTTTGGCCTTGTTGACGGCCAGCAGACCGGCATCGACGGTCAGGACCAGTTTGCGCTGCGGCTCCAGGTGGCGAAGGCGCAATTCCATGAGGTTGTCAGATAGCTCCCAGGCACCGTCGACCTTGCCGCTCTTGCTGTCCACCAGGTGAAGTTTTTCGTCGAATTTCTGCTCGGGGTCGAGCGGTACCGAGAAGCTCACCGACAGGGTGCTTGCGCCGTCGACCTGGATTTCCGACACATCGATGACCGTCAGTTCGCGGCCTGCGTAGCGCTTGCTCAGCGCGGCGAGGTCGACTGCGGGTTTGGGCTTTGTGTCGGTGACCGTTGCCTGGGTCGTGGGGGCCGTAGCGGGCGCGGGTTTATCCGTGGAAGAAGAATCACAGGCGCTCAGCAGCGCAAGCGCGCAAGCCAGAAACAATCCTTTGTTTAACATGGGGGCACTCATCGGCAACGGTAGAGAGGATGCGACTATATAACAGTCGTGATGACAAGTATTACTGTCAGATTGACCAGTAAGGTCACATATCGAACGGACTGACTATCCGTGCCATTGCGCGTTGGCATGCAGCGGGTGACGCCGAGCTTCACGAAATGCATTCCCACTGGAGCGTGCGCAACGATAACGCCGCCGCTTTCGAGGCATGAGTACCGTTTCCGGACGTATCGAAACGCTGGGACACCCTGCGTTTGATCTGGCTACAATGCCCGCCTTGCCGGGGGTTCTCATGTCTACGTTGCTCACTGACTGGCGTCATCGCTCAACCCATCGTCGCGTCTGGGCGCTGGCGACGCCGATGATTCTGTCGAATATTTCCGTGCCGTTGGTGGCGCTGGTCGACAGCGCGGTGATCGGTCATTTGCCCCACGCCCATCAACTGGGCGCCGTGGCGGTGGGCGCCACGCTGTATACCTTTCTCGCCTGGGCCATGGGCTTTCTGCGCATGGGCACTACCGGTTTTGCCGCGCAGGCGGCAGGGCGCAGTGACAGCGCTGCGTTGCGACGGATTCTCTTGCAGGGGCTGCTGCTGGCTGTCGGGTTGGCGTTGCTGCTGGGTGTGATCGCCTTGCCGTTCAGCCATCTGGCGCTGACGATGATGCAGCCGTCTGCCGATCTGCAGCAAATGACCCTGGATTTCTTCCATACCCGACTGTTCGGCCTGCCTGCGGCGCTGGCCAGTTATGCGTTGGTCGGCTGGTTTCTGGGCGCACAGAACGCTCGGGCGCCACTGGCGATTTTGCTGGTGACCAATGCCGTCAACATCGTGCTCAATCTGTGGTTCGTCATGGGGCTGGACTGGGGCGTGGTCGGCTCTGCACGTGCTTCGGTACTCGCGGAGTGGACGGGCGTGGTGCTCGGTCTGCTGCTGGCGCGCAACACCTTGCGCGCCTGGCCTGGGCGGATCGTCTGGTCGGCCTTGCGGCTATGGAGCAACTGGCGGCCCTTGCTGGCAGTCAACCGGGACATCTTTCTGCGCACGCTGGCGCTGCAATCGGTGATGTTCCTGATCACCGTGCAGGGCGCTCGCCTGGGGGATGCGACGGTCGCCGCTAATGCCTTGCTGCTCAATGGCCTGCTGTTGACTGCCCATGCTCTGGATGGGCTGGCGCATGCGGTCGAAGCGCTGTGCGGGCATGCCATCGGCGCGCGGGACCGGGATACGTTGCGCCGCTCCCTGGTGGTCGCTGGGGGCTGGTCACTGATTTCCAGCGTAGTGTTCGCGCTGTTCTTTCTGGTGGCTGGGCATGGCTTCGTCAGCCTGCAGACCGATATTCCGGAAGTGCGCGCCACCGCGATGATGTATCTGCCGTATCTCGCGCTGATGCCGTTGCTGGCCGTCTGGAGCTATTTGCTGGACGGCCTGTTCATCGGTGCCACGCGTGCGCGGGAAATGCGTAACGCGATGCTCTTCAGCGCAGCGTGCATCGCGCCGCTGGCCTATCTGGCTTCCAGCCACGGCAACCACGCCCTATGGCTGACGTTCCTGGCCTTTACCCTGCTGCGCGGCCTTAGTCTGGGGACCATTGCCTGGCGGCTGACACGCAGTGACGGCTGGTTCGTTCACTGAGCTTTCGACCCGGTTGCTGCGTTCTTTTCAGACGCCGTTTGCGGCGTGTGCTTGACGAAAATGTCCACCTCGTCGACCACTGGTGCCAGACCGCTTAGCAATTTGGCGAATGCGCCGACCAGCGTGCCGTGGTTGGTGCGCGAGAAGTACAGGTCGCGCACCGGCACGCCGGCTTCCCGCAACGACCTGGCCAGGCCGCCCGTGTTGCGCTTGGGGTTGACCAGTGAGTCGGTGTTCGAGGCCATCAGCAATGCCGGTGGTGCGCTGGACGTGACGTGATTGATGGGTTGCGAGTCGGGCGGTGAATTGGGGAAGAAGAACACCGGCTTCACGTCCGGGTTC
Organism: Pseudomonas sp. PvP100; assembly: GCF_017833055.1. Classification (NCBI taxonomy): domain Bacteria; kingdom Pseudomonadati; phylum Pseudomonadota; class Gammaproteobacteria; order Pseudomonadales; family Pseudomonadaceae; genus Pseudomonas; species Pseudomonas sp. PvP100. Next base: position 3,747,604 of record NZ_JAFIBO010000001.1, on the reverse strand, counting down.
TCGATGGGCAGGAAGTCGTAAGGCCCGGCCAACCCGATCCAGCCGCTGAGGATGGAGGGCGACAACCCTTCGCGAGCCAGCCAGCGCGGGTCGAGCGCGAGCATTGCGGCGTTGTAGGCACCCGCGCTGTGGCCCATCACGTACAGGCGGCTCGGATCGCCACCGTAGGTGTTCGCATGCTTGTGCGCCCAGGCCAGCGCCTTGGCCGAGTCTTCCAGAAAGCTTGGGTAACGTACCTGTGGATACAGCCTGTAGTCGGCGATAACCACCACCATGCCTCGTGCGGCCAGCGCTTCGCCGACGAACGCGTAATTGGCCTTCGAGCCGCTGTTCCAGCTGCCACCATAGAAAAACACCACGACCGGTGCCTTGGCCGGTTTTGCCTTGGGCGTGTAGACATCCAGCGTATTGCGTGGATCTGGCCCGTAAGCCAGATTGTAGACATGATCGACAGGGCCACTGGGGTTCAACGTATTGAGCAGCTTCAAAGGCGAGCAGCCGGACAAGGCTGCCAGTACGGCACCGGTCATCAGTGTCAGGAAAATCACTCGGATCATAGCGGAGGGGCTCTGGAAGGTAAGTCGGATATGCCTGAGACCGTCACGCTTCGTCCCAGTGCCGCACAGTTGCTGCTACGTCATTCAGTGGCGTGCGGATCACTTGGTGGGCTGGCGAAGCTGATGCGCGGGCTGCTCAGCGTAAGACCGCTGTCATCGATCTGTACCGTGCTTGCCCCGGCATCGACGGTCAGTGTGCTGCCTTCAGCCAGTTCTACGCGGGTCCCGTCCGCCAGTTGCAGTTGCCGGTCTGGCCCGGTGATCAGCTGCCAGTCGAGGTGCATCTCGACGTTATCGGCAGGTGCCTGATCACATCTGTGGCCGCCATCGTCTGCCAGCGCTGACAGGCAGCCGGTGATCTGCGGCGGGCGTTTGTCGTCTGCGCAAAAGCTCACTATCACTGCCATGCCACCCCGACACTCAACATCCAGCCCCGCAGCCAGATGCAGCCAACAGCCCGCGTCGGGGCCCTCCGGACGTTGCCAGTCCCATTCGAGGCGCACGTGCACCCGACCTGACGCATCGGTCCTTGCCGGTTCGCCGTCGCTGCCGATGATCCAGCCACGCTGCAGTGGCGCGATGGCAGGGCGCAGTGCCGGGGCAGGTGCTGTGAACCCGGTCTCCCAAGGGCTGGCGCCAAATACCAGCAGGTGGCGGCGACGCGAGTGGACGAAATGGTAGTGAATGCCTTCTGCTGCACACAGCCGCTGGACCAGTTGCAGGTCGGATTCCTGATACTGCACGCAGCTTTCGCGCTCTATGCATTCTGTCTGCAGGTCAAAGCGGAAGGCGTTCTTCAAACCATGTTCTTCCAGCACCTGGGCGATGATCTGCGTGGCAGTCATGTGCTGAAAGATACGTGAGTGCTGACGCAGTCCGAGGCAGGCCAGTCGAGGCCCCATCAGCAGCGTGTAACAGGCCGGGCCGGGGTGGTAGTGCTTGCGGGTCGCGCCGTGGATCTGACCGTGAAAGCCTTGTCCTTGAAAACTCTGCCCCGGAAAACCCTGCTCGCCACCGCAGCTCAGCCAGGCAGGCTTGTACATCAGGCTGGTCAGGTCCAGATCGAAGCCGTCGCCGAGGATTTCCAGCTCGATGGCATACGGCTGGCTGATCGCTTCGGTTGCGCTGAACGATAAGACGGTGAAACGGCGCTGCAGGCGGGCAATCTCCAGATAAAAGAACGGCGCGCTGTCGGGGTCGGGCATGGAGGGCTTCTCTACCGGGAATGCGACCGCGTATTCTCGCGCAGAAGCCGGGCAGGGTAGAGGTCTGCAGGTAGAACAGGACGTTGCCTACAGCAAGTGTTGGTGGGGGATTACGTCGAGTGGGTGGGTTGTATGAGCACGGAGCATGGGCGGCGATGGTTACGGACGCCTCTCATGCCAATGCGGAGCATTGGCACGATAAGCAGTCAGAGTTGGCTCCGCGCAAGGATCAGGACGACAGGTACGACGAGCGGGTCAGTCCCAGGCGCAAGGCATCGAGGAAGTAGGTGCGCTCGCGTGGGGTGATCTTGGCGCTGGCGACCTTGTCCCGGTAATGGGTCATCAGTTCTTCCGGCGACAGGTGCACGTAGCGCAGCATGTCTTCGATGGTGTCGTGGGTTTCGATGCCGGCGTGGTAAACGCTGCCATCCGGGTTCTGGTAGATGTTCACCGAGTCGGTATCACCGAACAGGTTGTGCATGTCGCCGAGAATTTCCTGGTAGGCACCCACCAGGAAGATCCCCAGCAGGTAGTCTTCGCCTTCGTTCAGCGAATGCACCGGCATGCTGGTCTCGATGCTCTGCTCATCGACGTACTGCTTGATCTTGCCGTCCGAATCGCAGGTCAGGTCCTGAAGCACGGCGCGGCGCACCGGCTCTTCATTCAGGCGGTGCAGGGGCAGAATCGGCAGTACCTGGCCAATGGCCCAGGTGTCTGGCAGGCTCTGGAACACCGAGAAGTTGCAGATGTACTTGTCGGCCAGCTTGTCGTTGAGCTCGTCCAGCACCTGACGATGGGAGCGTTGACGGGCTTTCAGCGAGTTGTACAGGCGGCGGCAGACGGCGAAGTAGCATTGCTCGCCCAGTGCCTTTTCCGACAGGCTGATCTTGCCATCGGCGTACTGGGCGGCGATGTCGCTCATGTAGTGCGTGGCGCGCCAGTAGGTTTCGGTGACCATCTCGATGTCGGTCGGGCCGAGCAGGTCGACCAGCCATTGCACGGTTTCCGGCAGGCTGGCCTTGTCGGCGATTTCCGGGACTTCGTCATTGTGTTTTTCGACGTCGGTCACCTGCACCACCAGCATGGCGTGGTGGGCGGTCAGCGAGCGGCCGCTCTCCGAGAAGATATGCGGGTGCGGCAGGCTTTGCGCGTCGCAGAATTCCTTGAGCATGCCGACCACTACGCCAGCGTAGTCGTCCATGTCATAGTTGATGGAGCTGGCGTTGCGCGAGTGCGTGCCGTCGTAATCGACACCCAGACCACCCCCCACATCGATGTAATCCACCGGCAGGCCAAGCTTGCGCAGCTCGCCGTAGTAACGGATCGCTTCCTTGAAACCGTGCTGATAGTCGGCCAGGTTGGCGATCTGCGAGCCCATGTGGAAGTGCAGCAGGCGGATGCCCTGATCCAGGCCGGCCTTGCGGAAACGCTCGACCACCGACAGCAATTGCGCAGCCGACAGGCCGAACTTGGATTTCTCGCCACCGGTATCCGCCCATTTGCTCGACGCCAGGGAAGACAGGCGCACGCGCAGACCGACCTGGGGGGCGACTTTCAGCTCAGCGGCTTCTTCGATCACCAGTTCGACTTCGGACTCTTTCTCGATGACGATGAACACGTTATGGCCCAGCTTCTGGCCCATCAGCGCCAGACGGATGAACTCACGGTCCTTGTAACCGTTGCAGACGATGGTGCCGCCTTTGGGCGCCAGTGCCAGCACGGCCATCAGTTCAGGCTTGGAGCCCGCTTCCAGGCCGATGGAGACGTTCTGCGTGGCGATGATGTTTTCCACCACCGCTTCCTGCTGGTTGACCTTGATCGGATACAGCGCGGTGTATTGGCTCTGGTATTCCAGGCGCGCGATGTTGCTGTCGAACGCGCCGGTCAGCTGGCGCACGCGGTCCTGCAGGATGTCGGGGAAGCGCACCAGCAGCGGCAGCGACAGGCCGCTCTTGCGCAGGTTGTCGACCTGTTCGTAAAGATCGATGGGCGAGCTGTCCGGCCCGTTGGGACGGACTTCAACGCGTCCCGCTTCGTTGATTGCAAAATAACCCGCGCCCCAATGGCGAATGCCATAAACGCTGCGGCTGTCCGCAACGGTCCATTGGCTGCCATCGTCTTTGCGTGTGCGTCGTACGGACATCGAAGTCCCCTATAAAGAAGTCGTAGCGCCAGCCAGTAGCCAGCTGGGCGCATTGTAATGAGTGGAAATGACGATTTGATTCGCGGGTTCAGCCGCCGGACTTTTTAGCCTTGAAGCCTTTTTTGATCAGCTCTGCCACCAGCAGTTCTACGTGATCACCCTGAATCTCGATCACGCCTTCCTTGAGCGATCCGCCGGTGCCGCAGCGCTGCTTGAGGGCCTTGGCCAGCTCTTTGAGCGGTTCTTCGGCCAGCGGGACGCCGCTGATGGTGGTGACGGTCTTGCCGCCCCGGCCCTTGCTTTCGCGACGTACACGGGCAATGCCGTCCCCTTCGGGGATGGCCGTCTGTTTGCAGGTGCACTCGGCAACGGGTTGACGACAATCGGGGCAGTGGCGCCCAGCGTCGGTTGAAAATACCAGGCCACCCAGGGCGGCGAGAGAAGCGGCTTTTTTAGCCACGCAAACATCCTCTTGTTGAGGACTGAAGATGGGTCGGGCTCGTACGAGCCATCGACCGCGAAGCCCCACTCTGGCAGGGGCAGCGCTACTGGAACGGCAGGGCCGGTCCAGTTTGAAAAGGTCGCGCAGTGTAACGGCAAACCGGCCGGTTGCTAAGGGGCTGGATGCGCCAATTTCTGAACACTCGCTTACTGCTCGTTCTCTATCTGTTTGAGGTAGCGTTTCAGCGCCGCCAGGGAGTCAGGGCACCAGGGATTGTGCTCAGCCTCTTGCAGCACTTCGGCGATGGGCATGAAGCGCGCCTCCAGGACCTCTTCAGGTTGCAGTTTCAACGGTCCGTCCCACACGGCTGAAAACACTGCACACCAGAGCCGGTTGCCCGGCTGATCGAAGAAAAACTGTTCGTGGGCCTGCAGCGGCACGCCACTGACCCCCAGCTCTTCTTCCAGTTCTCGCGCGGCAGAGGCCGCATAGCTTTCATCCGCCTGGACCATGCCGCCTGCGGCTACATCCCAGTAGCCGGGATAAATAGCTTTGCTCAAGGTGCGTCGATGCACACACAGCTCACCCTGGCTGTTGAACAGCAGAATATAAGTGCCACGTCCGATCAGCCCGCGTTCACGCAAATCGGCGCGGACCAGCGAACCGAGCAGTCGATCCTGTTCGTCGACCCAGGCGATCTGCTCGGCATCCGAGGCGGCGCGATGTGCGGCCTCGTTGGCAGGTATGGACATCAGCCCTGATTCAGCAGTTGGCGCAAGTCAATGACTGCGGCGTTGGCACGCGAGATGTAGTTGGCCATGACCAGCGAGTGGTTGGCGAATACGCCGAACGGGCTGCCGTTGAGAATCATCGGGCTCCACATCGGCTCTTGCGAGGCTTCCAGCTCACGAATGATCTGGCGCACGCTGACCGTCGCGTTCTTCTTCGCCAGTACATCGGCAAAATCAACCTCGATGGCGCGCAGCAGGTGCGACAGCGCCCAAGCCTGACCACGTGCTTCGTAGAACACGTTGTCGATTTCCAGCCATGGCGTTTCGACGATTTCCTCATCGACCTGCGGCACTTCACCGGGCTTGACCGACACAGCGGCTTCGGTTTTCAGCGTGCTGTTGAGTTTGACCCGGCCAACGCTGGCCGACAGGCGTTGCGACAGCGAACCCAAGCGGGTGCCGACATCGCCCAGCCAGTTGTTCAGGTTGTCGGCGCGGGCGTAAAACAGCGCGCCTTTCTGGTTGGGATCGGACAGGCGTGCCTGGTAGCGGCTCAGGGAGTTGATCCCCTCGGCGTACTGCGACTCGCTGGAAGGCAGCAACCAGCTGCGATTGTTGAAGTTGAACAACGGCTCGGCACGCGCCAGATCGCCGTCTTCAGCCGATTGCGACTGGGAGCGGGCGAAGTCTTTGCGCAGCGCACGACTCAGGTCACGCACCTGAACCAGCACGCCGTATTCCCAGCTCGGGATGTTGTCCAGCCACAGGCCTGGTGGCATGCGGTCGTTGGACAGGTAGCCACCGGGCTTGCTAAGCAACGTGCCTGCTACGGTCTTGAGTGTTTCAACCGTCGTGTAGCCGATGACCATCTGTTTGCCTTCGCGCTCGGCGGCGGCTTGCGCATTCTGTTGCACCGGGAACAGGGCAGGCTCCTTGCTCCAGTACCAGCCGACTGCCAGTGCGACGAGCAGGTAGATCAAGATCAGGGCGCCCAGCGCGCGACTGTAGAACAGGTTACCCAGGTAACCGCGGCGTTTGGTCGATGAAGTGTCTGCGGTGCGCGCACCCGCGCTGCCTGCGCGGTTCTTCCAATCCAGCATGGTAGGGTCCTTTCGATCTTGAGTTGAATGCTTCACGAGGCGTTCGACCGCAACCTTACCTCAAGGTGCGGTTGACAGACATTATCTTGAGATTTGAACTGTAACGATCATAGGCGCAGTCTATGCATCGATTGATTTTGCATACTGGCTATGCGCCATCAAAATGTTGTCAAATAAGTGACTTACGACGCTGTTCTGTTGTAACGGAGGTGCTAGCATAGCGCCATCAGCCGTATCGCTCAGCAAAACCACAGTAGTCTGAATATGACCTACCCTGAAGACCCTAGCCGAGATCGCCTGAAGCACCACTTTGCCCAGCGGGTCATTCACCAGGCGCGCCAGATTCTAGAGACGTGGCAACGTCTGCAGAAGGCCGAATGGTCGGTCGGCGATATGGCCGAGCTCAAGGAGTCCACGCAGCGTCTTTCGCGCTTTGCCGAGCGCTTCGAGCAGGTTGAACACAGCGCTCTGGCACAGGAGATCAGTCAGGCCCTGGATGTGGTGGAAGCCAATCGCGGTCGTCTCAACAGCCGTGTCATCACCGATCTCAATCGCCTGATGCAGCGCCTTTCCCGAACCGGGCTGCGCCATGGCGATCGTTTCGAGCAAACGGCGCTGCCACCGTTGCGCAAGCCCGTCTATATAGTGCTTCAGGATCACGAGCGGGCCGAGCGCCTGGCCAAGCAGCTGGAGTTCTTCGGTCTGGCAGCGCTGTCGCTGCACAATGTCGCCGAGTTTCAGCGGGCAATGGCACAGCGGCACCCGGCAGCGATTGTCATGGACGTCGATTTCAGCGGACCCGGCAAGGGGCTTGAACTGGCCTCCCAAGCTCAGGAAGGGCTGGAGCAGAAGCTTCCGCTGCTGTTTTTCAGTGTCAATGAAACCGATACGCCCACCCGCCTGGCCGCGGTCAGGGCCGGTGGCGAAGAGTTTCTGACCGGCGCGCTGGAAGCGTCGAGTCTGCTGGAAAAGATAGAAGTCCTGACCTGCGTGGCTCAATACGAGCCTTATAAAGTGCTGATCATCGACGACTCGCGTGCGCAGGCGCTGCACACCGAGCGTGTTCTGAACGCTGCCGGAATCGTGACGCGGGTGTTGCTTGATCCGATTCAGGCGATGTCCGAACTGGCCGAGTTTCAGCCTGACCTGATCATCCTCGATATGTACATGCCGGGCTGTACCGGCACTGAGCTGGCCAAGGTCATCCGCCATAACGACCGTTACGTCAGCGTGCCGATCATTTATCTGTCGGCCGAAGACGATCAGGACAAGCAGCTCGATGCCATGAGCGAAGGCGGCGACGACTTCCTGACCAAGCCGATCAAACCCCGTCACCTAATCACCACCGTGCGCAACCGCGCTGCCAGGGCGCGAAACCTCAAGGCGCGCATGGTCCGTGACAGCCTGACCGGGCTTTACAATCACACGCATATTTTGCAACTGCTGGAAGATTGCAGCTTTCGTTCGCGACGTGAAGGCAAGCCGCTGTGCTTTGCCATGCTCGATATCGACCACTTCAAGAGAGTCAACGACAGCCACGGGCACCCGATGGGGGACCGTGTGATCAAGAGCCTTGCGCTGTTTCTCAAACAACGCCTGCGCAAAACCGACTTCATCGGTCGTTACGGTGGTGAAGAATTCGCTATTGTCATGCCGGACACTGATATCCAGAGCGCCCACGGGGTACTGGATGACATTCGCCATCGTTTTGCAGAGATCCATTATCCGGCGCAGCCCGCCGATCTGTTCTGCACCTTCAGCGCCGGCGTGGTTGCCCTCGGTGCCCATGACGACAGCCTGAGCCTTGCCTCGCAGGCGGATACTGCGTTGTATTGCGCCAAGCATGCGGGCCGCAATCGCGTGCACTCGGTGCTGGTCGACGTGCCTTATCACGTCGTGCGGACCGAAATCGAAGCCTGATTCCTGCTCAGTCCTGGCTTTCGATCTGTCTGTGCCGCTCCGCCGATTTGCCCGGTGAAAATGCCAGCGCCAGTTGTGTGCGGTTGTGCATGTGCGTCAGGCGCAGTACTTGCGACACATAGAGTTTTACAGTGTTTTCAGTTATGCCCAGTTCGCAGGCGATCTGGTAATTGGTCAGCCCGGTACTGACCAGGCGAGCCACGTCCAGTTGGCGAGGTGACAACTTGGCCAGTGCCACCGGCATCTGCCCATCACGTTCCTGGCGGTCACGCGCTTTGCGCGCGGGTTGGGGGTTGTTCTGGACGCTGTCCAGATTCTTGTAAAGGTCGTCGATGGAGGCGGCCAGGAACTGGAGCTTCTCGTTGAGCAGGCCCAGTTGCTGACGGTTTTTCTGCCGCTCGTGCAGGGCTTGTACTTGCAACTGCACACCTTCGAGCAATTCTTCCAGATCAACCGGCTTCTGGTAGTAATCGGCGATGCCGGCCCGAAGCGCCTTGATGACGTCTTTCTTCTCGGCCTGGCCGGTCAGCATGATGGCCTCGAACAGGTGCGTCTTACCGCCAGTCATCTTCATCGCTTCGACCATCTCGATGCCGTTCATGCCGGGCATTTCCAGGTCACAGAGTACGATGCCGATGGTGCTGTCGGCGCTGAAACGCTCGATGGCCTCAAGGCTTGAGTGGCAACGCACACACTCATAGCCGCTGCTTTCCAGAAACTCGCAGAGTTCTTCAACGATAAGGGGCTGGTCATCGACCACCAGAACTTTCGTGAGCGGGTCGTTATCCACAGGCAACTCCATGCTGTTAGGGGGCCGTTGACGGCGCCCCGATCCATTCAGCAAAACATGACTCGGCGTTATTCGATCAGTGCGGGTATTGATGACAGTACGCCATCGCGATGACTTAACCGTAGTCGTACTTTCTGACTATGTACATAGCAATAAAATTTTCCCGCAGCGTTAGTCGACTAGTGGAGCAGTGCCGTGCTCAGGAGTAAGCCTGCGAACAAGAAAGGTGAAAAAGGATATTTATCTGGCGCCGTGGGGTTCATATACCGATAACGTTGTGTAACCCATTGCTGTGTCGAAGGCCAGGCACGCTTTGCGACGATAAGCCAGGTCGCCATAGCAACCCCGGCGCCAATAAACGTACACAGTAGATAGGCACTGTTCGAGGCCAGCGCCAACGCCGTCATCAGTTTGACGTCTCCGGCACCCAACTTGCCGAGTGCATAGCCTGGCAATGTCAGCGCCAATGCCAAGGTCACGGCCAGCAAGGCCTCCCGCGCAGGCGAGCCGAGCCAGGTCATACCGGTCAAAGCCAGGTAGATAATAGCCAGCGCTGCGGCGCCGAGTGTCAGCCCGTTGGAAATCTGCTTGCAACGCGCATCCTGTTCGGCGCAAATTGCAAACCATATCAACAGGAAAAATAATTTCATCACGCCGAAGACATCCTGTTATCGGGAAAGAATCTATGCTGTGTTGATGCACTACATGTCAGGGTAGACGTCGATATGAAAACTGTTCTGCAACATACCTTGCCCCGTCGTCAACAGGGGGCCGCCGCTATTGAATTCTCTGCGGTGTTCGTTATTTTCTTTGCGGTGTTCTACGGCATGGTGAGTTATAGCCTGCCGTTGCTCATGGTCCAGTCATTCAATGCCGCCGCCAGTGAAGCGGTGCGCAGAAGTGTGGCCCTCAGTCCAACAGTTACCGGCTATAACGATTTGTTAAAGAGTCAGGCTCAGAGTGTGGTCATGAACCAGTTGTCGTGGATACCCCCTGCGCTGGGATTCAATATCAACCATACCAGCGTGACCTATAGCGCAGGCATTCTGACCGTAACCATCCAGTACCCCAAGACCCGACTGGCTCAGGTACTGCCCTTGTTGACTCTTCCAGGCATTGGCGAGGTTCCACGCTTGCCGAACAACCTGACTGCACAAGCGAGTCTGCAACTTGTCCCTTGAAAAGAATCGTTTGAGCCGTTGGCTGGGCCGTGGTGAAGCAACGCAGGTGCCGCAGCCCTTGCCTGTATCGAGCGAGCCCGGTCCGATCGGTGCGGATCTCTATCTGCTGCTGGATGACGAAGGCCGTATACAAAGCATCAGCCCGCACTTGCTCGCCCGGCTGGACGTCGCTGCGCCACTGCCGGCGGCTCAGCGTTTGATGAGTCTGCTGCTGCCCAACAGTGCACTGGTCATTGAAGGGGTGCCGCGTGACTGGCTGGGGCACATGCTCGACCTGGACTTCAAAGGGGACGATGCACACACCTTGCACGCCAGAGGCTGGGTGCAGGCGCATGGCAAGGGCTGGCTCTTGCAATTGCTGGATATCAGCGACCTGATGGAGGAGGCCAGTGCCGCGCGGAGCCGCCAGCAGTGCCTGCGGTTTGCCGGGCAGATGGCTGAGCGTGTGCGAGCGTGCAACGTCGAACGCCTGACTACGGTGGTGAGCGAGCAACTGGAGGAGCTCGCGCAGCTGTGGCGCATCCCCTGTGTGGCGCTGGTGTTACCGGAGGCCGGCGGTGTCGGCTGGCGTGTTTATTGTCAGTACAGCGCGCATACGGCGCCCGAGTTGTGGCAGGTCGGGCAGCGGCTGGGCACTGCGCTGGATCGATTCAACGTCGACGCTACACAGCAACTTAGGTTTGGCGGCACTGTCGATGAGGGCGCGCTGCAAAGTGCTTTCGGTAACGCTGACGGTTTTCTGATCCCCCACAGCCGCGATAACGTTGCCAAGGCCTGGCTGATGTTCGGATTTTATAACGCGCAGCAGCAGGCTCCGGACCTTGGCGAGCGCGAGTGGCTTAACCTCTGCTCAGCCTTGGCCGGGCCGGTTCTTTTTCGAATGTCCGAGCAACATAACCGTCACCATGTCGAACGCTTGGCGGTGCTTCAGGACCTGCTGGGCACCGGTTGGTGGGAATTGCTGCCGGATCGTGACGAGGTTCTGCTGGCACCGCAGCTGGCTCGCAGTCTGCGTCTGGGCGACCGGGTCGAGAGCCTGTCGCGTCAGGACTGGCTGGCACTGATTCATCCCGCCGATCGACAGGAGCTGTCCAGTCGTCTCGCGCAGTTGCGCGACAAAGGCACGCCGCTGTTGCTCTGTGTACGTCTTGCACAAAATGACCCCACTCAGGAAACCCTCTGGTTTCGTATCCAGGGGCAGGCATTGATCAGGGGCCAGGTTCAGCGTGTGCTGGGGTTCATGCTGGACGTCAGCGATATCAAGAATCAGGAAACCGAGGCTGCCGCCGCGCATGCCCGGCTGGATAACCTGATTGCCAGCTCGCCCGCCGTGATTTACGTGCAGCGTTACGACCACGGCAACCTGGAGCCAACCTTTTTCAGTGACAGCCTGACGCCTTTGCTGGGCTGGACGCTGGCCGATTGCGTCGATGGGCAACTGGCGGGATACATCCATCCCGAAGACCACGACATCTGGTTCGAGCGTAACCGGCAACTGCTGCGTGAAGGCTTCGTCAGCCGCCGTTTCAGGTTGCGCAACAGGAACGGCCAATACCACTGGCTGCTGGACGAGGCGCGACTGCTGCGTGACGACCTCGGCATGCCGGTGGAGGCGGTGGGGCTGTGGCTGGACGTGACCGAGGCCACCCTGGCCGCAGAGCATATACGGCGCAGCGAGGAGCGTTACCGCATTCTGGTCGAAGATTCGCCGGCGATGATCTGCCGCTACACGCCGGACCTGGTGTTGAGTTTCGGCAACCGGCCGCTGGCCAACTATATGGAGTGCACACCCGAGCAACTGACCGGGATCAACCTGGGAGACTGGCTGTCGGACGAGCAGCGCGAGGCGTTCATCAAGCGTATCGGCCAACTGACTCCGGAAGCACCGGTGAGTACCGAAGAAATCTGTATCGAGCTGCCGGGCCGCGAGTATGCCTGGTGGATATGGGCCGACCGAGGGGTATTCGATGAGCACGGCACGTTGGTCGAAGTGCAGGCGGTGGGGCGTGACAACACTGATGTACGCCGCTCGCGCATGCAGTTGAATCAGAGCGCGAAGATGGCAACGCTTGGCGAGATGTCCACCGGTCTGGCCCATGAGATCAACCAGCCGCTCAACGTCATGCGCATGGCCGTGGTCAACGTTCTCAAGCGTCTGGGCCGGGGTGATGTAGACATCGAATACCTCACTGAAAAACTCAATCGCATTGACACTCAGGTGCAGCGCGCTGCCCGGGTAGTCGATCACATGCGGGTATTCGGTCGCCGCTCTGAAGTAGAAGAGCAGTTGTTCGATCCGGCTCGGGCGGTCGAAGGCACCATCTCGATGCTGGCTGAAGGCATGAAAGGCAAGGGCGTGCAGCTGCGGGTCGGCGTGATGGTCGACGCGGTTCGGGTTCGCGGCCATGTCGATCAGCTTGAGCAGGTGCTGATAAACCTGATGGTCAACGCCCGTGATGCCTTGTTGTCGCGCCGGGAAAAGGACCGGGATTTCGAGCCATGGATCAGTGTCGAGGCCGAGCGCGATGAAAATATTATCCGCCTGGCGGTCCAGGACAACGGCGGGGGCATCGATCCGCGGTTGCTGGAACGCATTTTCGAGCCGTTTTTCACCACTAAACCGGTAGGTGTCGGCACTGGCCTGGGCTTGTCCGTCAGTTACGGCATTGTCGACCAGATGGGCGGCCAGCTCAGCGTCGCCAACGTCGGTGAGGGCGCTCGATTCCAGATCGAGCTGCCGATCTTCAACGCCGATCAGACCGGTAGCTAAATCACCAGCGTCGCCTGACCCAGATTGCAGCTCAGGTTGGTGCCGACGTCGGTGGCCCCCATGCCCACACCCAGTGATTCGAAAAGCGGGTCGACGACCGACGTGAGCAAGCGTGGCAGGGTGTCGTCGACAATCGCATCCAGCGCCAGGGTCAGGCTGTTCAGTGTGGCGGCAGTGCCAGTGATGATGTTGCCCAGCACATTGCTGGTCGCCGGTTTATATACATTCACTTTGACGCTTGAAGCCGTGCCGTTGAGCAAGGTGCTCGGTTTGGTGTGTGCAACGCGTATCAGGTAAAACGGGGCGCTGCTGATCTCCGGCAGGTTGGGCGAGCTGAACGTCGTGCTGGTCACCGTCGAGCTGCCCAGTGCCGACTGGCTGACGTTGTCGAAGGTCAGGCCGATACCGCCACCCCCGAAAGGCTTGCGCGCGGTGCAGTTACCCAGCAGCCCGGCGACCTTCTGGCAGGTCATGGTGCCGATATCGATGACTGGCACCGGCACGGCGGTGATGGCCGCCGGATCAGTGCTGGCGGGGAAGGCAGACGAACTGTCGATCGAGCCGATCTTGGCGCTTAGTAATGCTGCGTCGGTCTTGACGTTGAGGGTTTTGCTGGCGTTGCTGGTGCAGGTAAAACCGCTGACGTAGCTGTCGGCGCTGGCCAGTGACAGGCTCATGTCGATTCTCGGGCCTGCGCTCGACGAACTGTCGGAGGTCAGAAACTTGAAGTCGGTCACCATGCAACTGGTGAGTCCCAGCGCGCAGGTGGCCGAGGTCCCCAGCCCGGCGAGGTTCAGGCTCAGTGCGCTGTTGAGGATCGGCGTGAGGCTGCCAATCACTGAACCCGCGGTATTGACCAGCGAGGTCATCGTGCCGAGCACCGGCAGGTTGATCGACACCAGTGCGCGCATTTGTGCCGTGCGCACGTAAATCCGATTTGCACCGTTTCGCGGGTCGAGCGGGTCGATCTTGCTCGGGTCGCCGATTGCCGACAGCTGAGGCGGCTCGATTACCTGAATGCGTGTGGTGACCTGCGCGAGCCCGGCGATATTGACCTGAGTCGCGGTCAGAACGCCGCTCTTTTTGTTGGCCAGTTGCGCGATGCCCTGGACCAGATCCATCAGGCGCAGATTGGTATTCAGCGCGGCGAGGTCCGCGCCGCTCTGCACGGACAGCAGATCACCCAGAAGCACTGTGGTCGCCCCAGAGGCCAGCTTCAAGGCTTGCAGGCCCTGAATGGCGGCGGCACCGCCCAGTGTTGCGTTGGGGCTGATGACATTGATTGCGCTCTGCAGTAGCTGACTGACCGAAACCGAGGTGTTGAGTACATCGTTGTAACCAACCGCCGTGAGGCTGAGGTCGGTTTTCAGCCTGTTCAGGTAGCTCAGCAGGCTCAGGTTGGTGTCTGCGATGCCTTGCCAGTTGGCAACACTCAGGTTCAACGTACCCCCCAGCAGGCTGCCGACCACCGGGTTGAGGAGGGCGGCACCGGTGCTGTCCACAGTGACTCCCGCACTGCGAATGGTCAGCGCCGCCAGCGGCGCGGCACTGGCGGCAACGGCGGTGGCGCTGATCGTCACATTGGGTGGGGAAGGCGTCTTTTCGAACAGTGCGCCAATGCCGGCTGCAATGCTGCGCGGCACCGGATGAGCCGCGACCACCTGGATAGCCAGCGCCTGCGTCGAGTCGGCGACAAATACGCGAGGCCCTGCGACGTCCACGGTGAGTGTTCCGCAGCGAGTCACCAGGGTGCGGCCATCGGTATTCGGGACGAAGCCGTTGCGCGTGGCGCTCTGATTAGCGAAATCGGGCGCCGAGGCGGCTGTGCCGCTGCACGTGCCTCTACGGCCCGCCGCTTCCAGTGCGGCAATGTCCGCAACCCGCTGCAACGAGCGCTTTTCCAGATACAGCCTGCCGCTGTCGATAACGGTCAGCGTGCACAGCAATGCCAGGCCCATGGTCAGCGCCGCCATCAGGCCGATCGCGCCGCGTTGCCGGGAGGGCATCGCCGTATAACCATCCAGTGGAGACATCAACACTCCTTCGATCACGCCATCGCACACTCATTTGTCCCTGAAGAGTGTAGTCAACGCCTCGAAAGAGCACTGGCAAGGTGCCAGATTTAAGAAGTGTCGCACCCGTCCTGTGCGGGCGCGATCAGGTCTGTCGATCAATACTGGTAACGCAGCACGCCATGCGACAGGGCACGAACGGCGAAGATACCCAGCAAGGCGGTCATGGCGGGCACGACGAGCCACCAGACGCGCACCGACATGGCCGGCAAGGGGGCCTTGCGTTGAATGAACGCCAGGCTGGCGGCGCAAACGCAAAACGCCAGAAGCATGCCGGCGAGAATATCGGTAGGCCAGTGAACGCCCAGGTAAACCCTCGACAGCGCGATTGCCAGAGCCGGAATACCAGCGACCAGCATCCAGGTCAGGCGCAGCCGTACGGGTTGGCCACGTCCGGCCAGCACTCCCAGGGTCATGAACAGCGCAAAGGCTGCCGAGCTATGACCGCTGGGCATGCTGTACGTCGTCAGCGGCTCTAACAGCACTTCCGGGCGAGCGCGGGCGAAAAATGTTTTCAGGATGCCGTTGGCGATTGCGGTGCCCAGTGTGGCGGTCAGAGCAAAGGCTGCGTGGCGCCATTGCCTGGCAACCGCCAGTACGATGATCAGCAGGCTGGCGGCCAGCAATTGCGCCCTGAAATCGCCGATGCTGGTGACGAACACCACGATATTCTGCGTGGCTTCGCTGCGGTGTTCCTGGATGAGCGTCATCAGGCCGTTGTCGAAGTCGGCCAGCAAGGGGAAGCCGAAGAACAGCGCCGCGACCAGCATCAGGCTGAGCGCGGAAATCAGTCGGGTTGCGTAGCGTTTCTGGCGAATACTGCTCTGGATGCTCAGCCCGAACAGGACGGCCAGGCCGCCGCCAACCACGGCCGCCTCGGGCCAGAAGCCTTCCGGCAGTGGCAGGCGAATCGCTGCGCCTGCCGCCCAGCCCGGCATCAGGTAGGCAATCGACCAGCCTGCCGCCGCCAGCACGCTGACTGCCACGAAGCGCGGCAACGGCATGTCGCACATGCCGGCGATCATCGGCAGCATCGGACGCAACGGGCCGATGAAGCGTCCCACCAGCAAACTGGCAATGCCGTAACGGTGGAAGTATTTTTCCGCACCTTCCATCCACTCCGGGTGCGTGCGCAAGCCGGGCAATTGACGAATATTCTGATGAAAGCGCCGGCCTACGAAGTACGACACCGCGTCACCCAGCAGCCCGCCGAGAAAACCCAGCAACAGCACTTCGCTCAACGGCAGTATGCCGCTGCCCGCCAGGGCGGCGATGGCAAACATGATGACCGTGCCCGGCACGACGATCCCGACGATCGCGACGCATTCAATGAAGGCCACCAAAAAGATCGCGACAGCCACCCAGGAAGGATTTGCGGTCAGCCAGCCAGTCATTCCATTGAGCAGATCGCCCATCGGTCAGTTTCCTTGATCGAGAAATAAGTAGTCGCGGCCTTCGACCTGACCGCGTCTGAGAGGGTTCCGTGTGCAGAAACGGGCGTAACCGGCATCCACGAAGCGATACATCAAGTGCTCATCGCGCCCGGCAGGAATGCCCAGTCGGGTGGTCTGGATAATGCGTTCGGGTGTCTGACCGATGTCCTCGACCAGCAATTTTTCAGGGTCGAAGCGCTTGGCGTCCCACACCGGGACTTTCAGGCCGAGCGCCTTGCACAGCAGCGTCTGGCCAGCGCAAAGCCGTTGCGCCGGGCGCATCGCGCCGCTGGCGTCGGGGTTGTTCAGTTGCATCTGCGCCAGCGCGTTTTCGTCGCTGGTTGCGTCGGTCCAGGGAAACGCCGATTTGATCAGCACGGCATTGCCCGGCCCCTCGGCGCTGAAATTCAAAGAATCGCCGCCGCGTGCGTAATACATATAGATGTGCCCACCGTCGAGAAACAGCGCCTTGCGTTTCTCGGTATAGCCCAGCGAGGCATGGCTGCCCTTTTCGGCGCAGTAGTACGCTTCGGTTTCGATGATCCGTGCGGCCAGCCACAGGTCGCCCACCTTGTGGCGGATGACCTTGCCCAGCAGAGCGCGCGCCAGCACCTGGGCATCGCGATGAAAGAAGTGGTCGGGGAGGGCTGTGGGCATAATCGGGCGGGTACATTGAGAAAGAGCCCGATAATAACAAGCGCAACTTTAATTGCAGCTGAATGTGTCTGGATTAGGCGCTTTGTTGTTTCTGAACGTGACCGAATCATGACAAGCCGTTATGCCCATGCAGGGTGCCAGCCTGCGCATGGCCGCCGGCAACGCCTGCCACGGTGACGAAAAATCTGCGCACTGATATCGACCATCCGCCTGTCTGCGCTGTCGTTCGGGCGGCACGACAGCTATAATCAGCCGCTTTCCTCTTTGCCAAGACCTCTGAGACCAATGACTGAGTCCGTTCTTGACTACATGACCCGCCTGGGTCGCGCCGCCCGCGAAGCTTCGCGAGTGATCGGTCGTGCCAGCACTGCGCAGAAGAATCGCGCCCTGCAGGCCACTGCTGCCGCTCTGGACGAAGCTCGCGCCGAGCTGTCTGCCGCCAATGCGCTGGACCTGGCCAATGGTCAGGCGAACGGCCTTGAGCCGGCCATGCTCGAGCGTCTGGCCCTGACCCCCGCACGTATCGACGGCATGATCGTCGGGTTGCGTCAGGTAGCAGCGTTGGCAGACCCGGTCGGTGCGATCCGCGACATGAGCTATCGGCCGTCAGGTATTCAGGTCGGCAAGATGCGCGTGCCGCTGGGTGTTGTCGGAATCATCTACGAGTCACGTCCGAACGTGACCATCGATGCGGCCAGTCTGTGTCTGAAGTCCGGAAACGCGACCATCCTGCGCGGTGGTTCCGAAGCCATTCATTCCAATCGCGCCATCGCGGCCTGCATCGAGCGCGGCCTGGCCGAGGCCGGTCTGCCCGCTGCTGTCGTGCAAGTGGTCGAAACCACCGACCGTGCAGCCGTGGGCGCGCTGATCACCATGCCCGAGTACGTGGACGTCATCGTTCCGCGTGGCGGCAAGGGGTTGATCGAGCGCGTCAGTCGCGACGCACGGGTGCCGGTCATCAAGCATCTGGACGGCATCTGCCATGTGTACGTCAGTGCCCACGCCGATCTGGCCAAGGCGCAGAAGATCGCCTTCAACGCCAAGACCTACCGTTACGGGATCTGCGGCGCGATGGAAACCCTGCTGGTCGATCAGACCATTGCCGCCGACTTTTTGCCGTCGATGGCCGCGCAGTTTCGCGAGAAGGGCGTCGAGTTGCGCGGTTGCGAGCGTACCCGTGAGCTGATCGACGTGATCCCGGTCACCGAGGACGACTGGCACACCGAGTACCTGGACGCGATTCTGTCTATTCGCGTCGTGTCCGGGCTGGATGAAGCCATCGAGCACATCAACCATTACGGCTCGCATCACAGCGATGCCATCGTGTCGGACCACCAGAGTCAGGTGCGCCGGTTCATGGCCGAGGTCGATTCCAGCTCGGTCATGGTCAATGCGCCGACCTGCTTCGCTGACGGGTTCGAATACGGCCTGGGTGCCGAGATCGGCATTTCTACTGATAAGCTGCACGCCCGCGGTCCGGTCGGTCTTGAAGGGCTGACTTGCGAGAAATACATCGTGATCGGTGACGGCCAATTGCGCGGACAAGCCTGACTTGAATAGCCCCATGACCGCGCTGCCCAGACGTATCGGCATGCTTGGGGGCACGTTCGACCCGGTTCATATCGGTCATTTGCGCGGTGCGCTCGAAGTGGCTGAACTGCTGGAACTCGATGAGTTGCGCCTGACGCCCAGCGCCAGGCCACCGCATCGTGACATGCCGAGCGTCACCGCCGAGGATCGTCTGGCGATGGTCCAGAGCGCCGTTGCGGGTGTGTCGCCCCTGACGGTGGATGACCGTGAACTGAAACGTGACAAACCGTCGTACACCCTCGACACACTGGAATCGATGCGCGCCGAACTGGCGCCTCGCGACCAGTTGTTCCTGTTGCTGGGTTGGGATGCCTTTTGCGGGCTGCCGACCTGGCACAGATGGGAAGAACTGCTGGAGCACTGCCATATCGTGGTGCTGCAACGCCCGGATGCGGACAGCGAGTCGCCGGATGCCATGCGCAATCTGCTGGCGGCCCGCGCAGTCAGCGATCCCAAGGCCCTGAAAGGGCCGGGTGGACAGATTACATTCGTCTGGCAGACGCCTTTATCGGTGTCTGCCACCCAGATCCGTCAACTGCTGGCCAGCGGTAAGTCGGTACGTTTTCTGGTGCCAGACGCGGTACTGGCCTATATCGATGCACGCGGACTTTACCGCGCGCCGAACACTGATGGGTCGTCCTGAAACTGCTTTGATCGACAAGCGTCTGGACGGTCCCACACATACGAGCTGAATGAGTTTTATATGACAAAGCAAAAAATGAGCAGTGAAGACGTCATCAATGTTGCGATTGCAGCCCTTGAAGAAGTCAAGGGTGCCGACATCCTGACCATCGACGTGCGCGACAAGACCAGCATCGCTGACTACATGCTGATCTGCACCGGTACCTCCAACCGTCAGTTGAACGCACTGGTCGATAACGTCCGTGACAAGGTCAAGGCTGCCGGCCTGAAGTCCCTGAGCGAAGAAGGCAAGGGCGACAGCGACTGGGTTCTGCTGGACCTGGGTGATGTGATTGTCCATGTGATGACCGCTGCGGCACGCCAGTTCTATGACCTTGAGCGCTTGTGGCAGGGTGCCGAACAAAGCCGTGCTGCCAGCGCTGCGCACCACACACCGGGCAACGAATAAGGCTTTGATGTGCGTCTGCGTCTGATCGCTTTGGGTTCGCGCATGCCCAAGTGGGTGGAAGAAGGTTGGCACGAATACGCCAAGCGGATGCCCTCCGAGCTTGCGCTTGAACTGGTGGAAATCCCGCTCAATACCCGAGGCAAAAACGCCGACGTCGCGCGCTTTATCCGTCAGGAAGGCGAGGCGATGCTGGCGAAAGTGCAGCCGGGCGAGCGGATTGTCACCCTGGAAGTGCAGGGCAAACCGTGGAGCACCGAACAACTGGCGGTCGAACTCGATCGCTGGCGTCTCGATGCGCGTACGGTCAACCTGATGGTCGGCGGCCCCGAGGGGCTGGCGCCTGAAGTCTGTGCCCGCAGTGAACAACGCTGGTCTCTGTCGCCGCTGACCCTGCCGCACCCGTTGGTGCGCATCCTGATCGGCGAGCAGATGTATCGCGCCTGGACGGTCCTGTCCGGGCACCCTTATCACAAGTAGCACCGTCTTTTACTGTGAATACGGCCTAAATGTCTCAACCGATCCGCCTCAAAGACCACGAAAAGGACGCACGCCTGGTGCGCGGCAGGGTCGTGTTCGGAGCAGTGGCGGTCGTGTTGCTAGTGTGCGTGCTGATTGCCCGGTTGTATTACCTGCAGGTCATCCAGTACGAGTATCACTCCACGCTTTCGGAAAACAACCGCGTTCACGTTCAGCCGATTCCGCCCAGCCGTGGGCTGATCTACGACCGCAACGGCGTTGTGGTCGCCGATAACCGGCCCAGTTTCAGTCTCAGCATGACCCGTGAACGCGCAGGCGAGTGGTCCAGCGTGCTCGACACCATTGTGGAGATCCTGCAGCTCACCCCCGACGACCGCATCATCTTCGAAAAGCGCATGAAACAGGGGCGTCGACCATTCGAGCCGGTGCCCATCCTGTTCGAGCTGAGCGAAGAGCAGATCGCCCTGATCGCCGTCAACCAGTTCCGCCTGCCGGGCGTCGAAGTGGTTGCGCAACTGGTCAGGCACTACCCGCAAGGGCCGCACTTTGCTCACTCGGTCGGCTACATGGGGCGCATCAACGAAAAAGAGCTCAAGAGCCTCGACCCGATCAATTACAGCGGCACGCACCATATCGGCAAGACCGGTATCGAGCGTTTTTACGAGCCCGAGCTGCATGGTCAGGTTGGCTACGAAGAGGTCGAGACCAACGCCCGTGGTCGCGTATTGCGTGTGCTCAAGCGCACCGACCCGATCCCCGGCAAGGACATCGTCCTGAGCCTGGACATCAAGCTTCAGGAAGCCGCCGAAGCCGCACTGGGCGGGCGTCGTGGTGCGGTTGTCGCGCTGGACCCGGCCACCGGTGAAGTGCTGGCGATGGTCAGTGCGCCGAGCTTCGATCCGAACCTGTTTGTCACCGGCATCAGCTTCAAAGCCTATGCCGAGCTGCGCGATTCCATCGATCGGCCGCTGTTCAACCGCATCCTGCGAGGGCTGTACCCGCCGGGCTCGACCATCAAGCCTGCGGTGGCGATTGCCGGGCTGGATACCGGTGCAGTGACGCCTGGCTCACGGGTGTTCGATCCGGGCTATTACCAGTTGCCCAATTACGATCACAAGTACCGCAACTGGAACCGCACCGGCGATGGCTGGGTCGATCTGGATACGGCGATCATGCGCTCAAATGACACGTACTTCTACGATCTGGCGCACAAGGTGGGCATTGATCGACTGGCGACTTATATGAACAAGTTTGGTATCGGGCAGAAGGTCTCGCTGGACATGTTCGAAGAATCTCCCGGCCTGATGCCTTCCCGCGAGTGGAAGCGCGCCACGCGCCGGCAGGCCTGGTTCCCCGGTGAGACGCTGATCCTCGGCATTGGTCAGGGCTACATGCAGGCAACGCCGTTGCAACTGGCCCAGGCGACCGCGCTGGTGGCCAACAAGGGGGTGTGGAACCGTCCTCACCTGGCCAGAACCATCGAAGGCAAGGCACCTGTGGATGAAAACCCGATGCCGGACATCGTGCTGCGCGACCCGGCCAACTGGGGACGCGTCAATCACGGCATGCAGGAGGTGATGCACGGCGCGCGCGGTACGGCGCGCAAGGCCGCCATCGGTGCGCAGTACCGGATTGCCGGCAAGAGTGGTACGGCCCAGGTGGTGGCCATCAAGCAGGGCGAGAAATACGACCGCACCAAGGTGCAGGAACGTCACCGCGACCACGCCTTGTTTGTCGGCTTCGCCCCGGCCGACAATCCGAAAATCGTTGTTGCAGTGATGGTCGAGAACGGTGAGTCCGGTTCCGGCGTTGCTGCCCCCGTCGTACGTCAGGTCCTGGACGCCTGGCTGCTCGACGAAAACGGCCATCTCAAACCCGAGTACGCCGGTTCCCTGAATCTGGAGGCTGCGGCCCGTGAAGAGTAATTTCGACCGCATCCTGTCCAGTGAAGACGTGATGCGTCGCCGCGCCACGTTTCTGCAGCGCATTCATATCGACGGTCCATTACTGATCCTGCTGCTGACGCTGGCGGCGGGCAGCCTGTTCGTGCTGTATTCGGCCAGCGGCAAGAACTGGGACCTGCTGATCAAGCAGGCCAGTTCGTTCGGCATCGGTCTGGTGGCAATGGTGGTGATCGCCCAACTGGAGCCGCGCTTTATGGCGCGTTGGGTGCCGGTGCTGTATGTCATCGGCGTCCTGCTGCTGGTCGTGGTGGATGTCATGGGTCATAACGCCATGGGTGCGACGCGCTGGATCAACATTCCCGGGGTCATCCGCTTCCAGCCTTCGGAGTTTCTCAAAATCATCATGCCGGCGACCATCGCCTGGTACCTGTCCAAGCGCACGTTGCCGCCGCATTTGAAGCACGTGGCGGTCAGTCTCGCCCTGATCGGTGTGCCGTTCATTCTGATTGTGCGCCAGCCAGACCTGGGAACGTCACTGCTGATTCTGGCGTCGGGTGCCTTCGTGCTGTTCATGGCCGGCTTGCGCTGGCGCTGGATCATCAGTGTACTGGCGGCGGCCGTACCGGCGGCGGTGGCCATGTGGTTCTTCTTCATGCACGACTACCAGAAGCAGCGCGTACTGACGTTTCTGGACCCGGAAAGCGATCCGCTGGGGACCGGCTGGAACATCATTCAGTCAAAGGCTGCGATTGGTTCGGGCGGCGTGTTCGGCAAAGGCTGGTTGCTCGGCACGCAGTCGCACCTCGACTTTTTGCCGGAAAGCCATACCGACTTCATCATTGCAGTATTGGGTGAAGAGTTCGGCCTGGTGGGCATCTGTGCGTTGCTGATCATTTATATGCTGCTGATCGGTCGCGGGCTTGTGATCACCGCACAGGCGCAGACATTATTCGGCAAACTGCTGGCCGGCGCGTTGACCATGACATTTTTTGTTTACGTTTTCGTCAACATCGGTATGGTCAGTGGCCTGCTGCCAGTGGTGGGGGTGCCTTTGCCCTTCATTAGCTACGGCGGAACTTCGCTCGTGACCCTACTGTCAGCGTTTGGAGTTTTGATGTCGATCCATACACATCGTAAATGGATCGCTCAAGTTTGATTAAGGTGAACTATTCAATGCAAGTAATGCGTAACTGGGCTCGATATGCTCCGGTGGTCGGTCTGGTGGGCATCCTTGGATCGGTGCAAGAGGCACTGGCGGGCGACTACGACGGTTCGCCCCAGGTGGCGGAATTCGTCGGTGAGCTGACTCGCGATCATGGTTTTGCCGGTGAGCAGTTGATGAGCCTGTTCCGGGAGGTCGAGCGCAAGCAGGCCATTCTCGATGCCATTTCCCGCCCGGCCGAACGGGTCAAGCAATGGAAAGAGTATCGGCCGATGTTCATCACCGATACGCGCATCGCTCGCGGTGTCGACTTCTGGCGTCAGCATGAGGCCGCCTTGGCACGTGCCGAGCAGGAGTACGGCGTGCCGGCGCAGATCATCGTGTCGATCATTGGTGTAGAAACCTTTTTCGGCCGCAATACCGGTAATTACCGCGTGATCGACGCCTTGTCGACGCTTGGCTTCGATTACCCGCCACGCGCCCAGTTCTTCCGCAAGGAATTGCGCGAGTTTCTGCTGCTGGCTCGCGAGCAACAGGTTGACCCTCTGACCCTCAAGGGGTCGTACGCCGGGGCAATGGGGCTGCCGCAGTTCATGCCGAGCAGTTTCCGCGCCTACGCGGTGGATTTCGACGGTGACGGTCACATCAACATCTGGACCGATCCGGACGATGCCATCGGCAGTGTCGCCAGCTATTTCAAGCGTCATGGCTGGGTGGCCGGTCAGCCGGTGGTCAGTCGTGCCACGGCGCGTGGCGACCGGGTTGACGAGGGGTTGAGCCCTGCGCTTGATCCGGTAATGTCGGTCGGGGAGTTGCGACAGCTGGGCTGGGCGAGTCATGATGCGCTGCGCGACGATATGCCGGTGACGGCGTTTCGTCTGGAAGGCGACAATGGTCCTGAATACTGGCTGGGTTTGAACAATTTTTATGCAATCACTCGTTATAACCGCAGTGTGATGTACGCCATGGCCGTATATCAGCTGTCTGAATCGTTGGTTCAAGCTCGAGGCGTCAAGTAATGCGGGCATCGCCGATTCTTCAATCATTCAAGCTTCTGGCGTTGACTGGCCTGGCAGTGCTGGTCGCCAGTTGCTCGTCGCCATCGCGCACGACAACCTCACCGTCGCCCAAGGGCGGCGCCGTGGTGCGCTCGATGCCGGGGCTGGACATCAACCGTGCCCACAAGGACGGGGCGCCGTGGTGGGACGTGGATGTCTCGCGTATCCCTGATGCAACGCCAACCCTGCACACCGGCGCCTACAAGGCCAACCCGTATACCGTGCTGGGCAAGACCTACTTTCCGATGAGCGATGCCAAGCGTTACGTCGCTTCTGGCACTGCCTCCTGGTATGGCACCAAGTTTCATGGTCAGAACACCGCCAACGGCGAGGTGTATGACCTGTACGGCATGAGTGCCGCGCACAAGACTCTGCCGCTGCCCAGCTACGTCAAAGTGACCAACCTGGACAACAATCGCACGGTGATCCTGCGCGTCAACGATCGCGGGCCGTTCTATTCCGACCGCATCATCGACCTGTCCTACGCGGCCGCTAAAAAGCTCGGCTATGCCGAAACCGGCACTGCACGGGTCAAGGTCGAAGGTATCGACCCGCAGGAATGGTGGGCGCAACGAGGCCGTCCGGCGCCGCTGTTGCTCAATCAGCCGCAGGTCGTTGCTCAGGCGACGCCGCCTGCGCTGTCCGCTTCGACCGGCACCGTCGAGCAGTACACACCACCCCCTCAGCAGCACGCTGCACCCGTCGTGCCTATGCAGGTTGACGCAAAAAAAAACGCTTCAGGACAAGCCGCTGGGCTATTTCTCCAGGTGGGAGCCTTCGCCAACCCGGACGCTGCGGAACTCCTGAGGTCGAAATTGAGCGGGATGGTTCGAGCGCCGGTGTTCGTCAGCTCGATAGCGCGCAATCAGCAAACGCTCTATCGAGTGCGGATGGGACCGATCGACACGCAGGGTGAAGCCCAGCAGCTGCAAAACAGCGTCAGGTCGGCCAATCTGGGCCAGCCGAGCGTAGTGACATCGGATCAGTAAGTTTTTCGACAACCGTTCTCCGGCAATAATGGGGGACGGTATGCAGTCGCAGGCGGCGCAGATTTGCTTTCAGGGCAAGCGTTGCAGGTAACTGCCCACAAGGTCGTGTGTCGAACAGGCGACTTTGTCAGCCAGGGTTACAGCCTGGCGCCACGAGCCGTACCGAGGCGTTTCGCTTCGCCGGTCTGTTCAGTTTTGCCCGCAAGGGCATGTTTGCCCATTAGGATTCTCGAGAGACGGATGAACATCACCACCTTTGCAAAACGTTTGTGCCTGCTTGTTCCACTGATCATCACCCCGACTGTGTGGGCGGCAGAGCAGATGACGCCTGCTGCACCACAACTGGCGGCCAAGGCCTACGTGCTGATGGATGCCACCAGCGGCAACGTCCTGGTCGAGAACAACGGTGATCAGCGTCTGGCTCCTGCGAGTCTGACCAAGCTGATGACCGCCTACATCGCGACCCTGGAAATCCGTCGCGGCCAGATTGGCGAAAACGATCCGGTGACGATCAGTGAAAACGCCTGGCGCACGGGCGGTTCGCGGATGTTCATCAAGGTCGGCAGCCAGGTCACGGTCAGCGATCTGCTGCATGGCATCATCATTCAGTCGGGCAACGACGCCAGCGTCGCGATCTCCGAGCATATTGCCGGCAGCGAAGATGCCTTTGCCGACATGATGAACAAGACTGCTGCCGATCTGGGCATGACCAACAGCCACTTCATGAACCCGACCGGTCTGCCGAACCCTGAGCACTACTCGTCGGCTCACGACATGGCGATCCTGGCACGCGCGATCATTCACGAAGACCCGGCTCACTATGCGATCTACTCGCAGAAAGAGTTCTTCTGGAACGGCATCAAGCAGCCTAACCGTAACCTGCTGCTGTGGCGCGACAAGACCGTTGACGGTCTGAAAACCGGTCATACCGATGAAGCTGGCTACTGCATGGTGTCGTCGGCAGTACGTGACGGCATGCGTCTGATTGCCGTGGTGTTCGGCACCAACAGCGAACAGGCTCGTGCAGCTGAAACCCAGAAGCTGCTGACCTACGGCTTCCGTTTCTTCGAAACCCAGAACTTCTACCAGAAGGGCACCGAGCTGGCCCAGGCCACGGTCTGGAAAGGCACCGAGCGTCAGGTCAAGGCCGGTCTGGCTGAAGATCTGAGCATGACCATGCCAAAAGGTGACATGAAGAAGCTGTCTGCCAGCATGACCATGAACCCGCAACTGGTTGCGCCAATCGCCAAGGGCGACGTGATCGGCAAAGTCGAGGTCAAGAAAGACGATCAGGTGGTTCACACCGCCAATCTGATTGCGCTCGACGGGGTTGAGGAGGGTGGTATTTTCCGCCGCGTGTGGGATAGCATCCGCCTGTTCTTCTACGGCTTGTTCAACTGATCCAGTAACCAATGCCGACCTTCTCGCGGCCTGCTCATGATCTGAGCGGGTCGCGTGTCCGTCGTCACGGCTTGTGAGACCTTTACTGCCATGACTGATACCGACATCAAGTCGCACAAAATCGAATTTCCCTGCAATGACTACCCGATCAAGGTGATCGGTGACACCAGTGTGGGCTTTACGGCGGCCGTGATGGAAGTGCTTGAAAAGCATGCCAAGGTCGACCTCAAGACGCTCGCCGAGCGTCAGAGCAGCAACGGCAAATACACCACTGTGCAATTGCACATTGTCGCTACCGGCGAAGACCAGTTGCGCGATATCAATAGTGCCTTGCGCGCTACGGGTTTCGTGCACATGGTGCTCTGATGGCGGCTACGCTGGGTTTTCGTGATCTGGGCCTGATCGATTACGAAACCGCCTGGCACGCCATGAAGCGCTTTACCGACGAGCGTGGCCGCGAGGCTGCCGATGAAGTCTGGCTGGTCCAGCATCCGCCGGTTTTCACCCAGGGACAGTCCGGCAAGGCCGAGCATTTGCTGCTGCCGGGTAATATTCCTGTCGTACAGGTCGATCGTGGCGGCCAAGTGACTTATCATGGCCCGGGCCAACTGGTGGCTTATCTGATGCTGGACGTCAGGCGCCTTGGTTTCGGCGTTCGCGATCTGGTCACCCGGATCGAGAACACCCTCATCGCCTTGCTCGCCGACTACGGCGTCAAGGCTGCAGCCAAGGCTGATGCCCCCGGCGTATACGTTGACGGCGCGAAAATAGCGTCGCTCGGTCTGCGCATTCGCAACGGCTGTTCGTTTCATGGTCTGGCGTTGAACGTCGACATGGACCTTGAGCCGTTTCGCCGCATCAACCCTTGCGGATACGCCGGACTGGCCATGACCCAACTGAGCGATCAGGCTGGGCAGATAGAATTTTCCGAGGTAAGTGCCCGACTGCGTGCGCAGCTCGTCAAACACCTCGACTACGCTGAGCAGGCGACCCTTACGGGCGGAATAAACCATTATGACTGACACCGTGCAAACCCTGATCCCGACGCTGGATGTTTCCGAGCGAGTGGCCCGTCCGAAAGTCGAAGCGGGCGTCAAGCTTCGCGGAGCGGAAAAGGTTGCGCGCATCCCGGTCAAGATCATCCCGACGGTAGACCTGCCGAAGAAGCCTGACTGGATTCGCGTGCGTATCCCGGTTTCTCCGGAAGTCGACCGTATCAAGCAATTGCTGCGCAAGCACAAGCTGCACAGCGTCTGTGAAGAGGCGTCCTGCCCCAACCTGGGCGAGTGCTTCTCCGGTGGCACTGCAACGTTCATGATCATGGGCGACATCTGCACCCGTCGTTGCCCGTTCTGTGACGTGGGCCACGGCCGTCCGAAGCCGCTCGACGTCAACGAACCGAAAAGCCTCGCCATCGCGATTGCCGACCTGCGCCTGAAGTACGTGGTCATCACCTCGGTGGACCGTGACGACCTGCGTGACGGCGGTGCTCAGCACTTCGCCGACTGCATCCGCGAAATCCGCCTGCTGTCGCCGGGCGTGCAGCTCGAAACGCTGGTACCGGATTACCGTGGCCGGATGGATGTGGCGCTGGAAATCACCGCCGCCGAGCCGCCGGATGTGTTCAACCACAACCTGGAAACCGTACCGCGTCTGTACAAGGCTGCGCGTCCGGGGTCGGACTACCAGTGGTCGCTGACCCTGCTGCAGCGCTTCAAGCAGATGGTCCCGCATGTACCGACCAAGTCCGGGCTGATGCTGGGGTTGGGCGAGACCGACGAAGAAGTCATCGAAGTCATGCAGCGCATGCGCGAACACGACATCGACATGCTGACCCTGGGTCAATACCTGCAGCCTTCGCGCAATCACTTGCCCGTGCAGCGCTTTGTCCACCCGGACACCTTTGCCTGGTTCGCCGAGGAAGGCTACAAGATGGGCTTCAAGAACGTCGCCTCCGGGCCGCTGGTACGCTCTTCGTACCACGCCGACGAGCAGGCCAAGATCGCCAAAGCGATGCTCTGACAACACGGCGCAAAAAAAGAAGGGCCAGGTAGTGATACCTGGCCCTTCTTTTTTGCGGTTGATTATCGTGCCGATGCTCCGCGTTGGCATGCCGTTCTGGACGCTCTGCGTCCTCCCGATTATTGCCCGACAGGCTTGCGCAGGTTTTCCAGCAATTCATGCGTCGGGTAACCGTCAGCTGGCCAGCCGAACGACTGCTGCGCACTGCGGATGGCCTTGCGTGTATTGGCGCCGATAATGCCGTCTGGCGCGCCTGCGTCGTACTGGCGTGCCGAGAGCAGGGTTTGCAGCTCAATGCGCTCTGAGCGGCTCAGCGGCAGGTCTCCGCGTGGCCAGCTGCCCACTACATAGCCCGCGCCCTTGAAACGATCGGAAAGCAGGCTGATCGCCAGTGCGTAGGAAGTCGAGTTGTTGTACTTGAGAATCGCGCGGAAGTTGTCCAGCACCAGAAAGGCTGGCCCGCGATAACCGGCCGGCAACAGCAAGGCGGCTTGTTGCTGGCTGGCAGCGACCGGAATCGCTGAGCCGTCCGGTTGTTTCAGGCCCAGTTGCTGCCATTCAGCGAGACTTTTGCGGGTCGTCGAGTCGGCCAGCGAGTAATCGAATCCCGAGCCGAGCACCACTTCAAAGCCCCAGGGCTGACCACGCTGCCAGCCGGAGCTTTGCAGGTAGTGCGCGGTGGAGGCGAGGGCATCGGCAGGGGTGTTCCAGATATCACGTCGGCCATCGCCGTCAAAATCCACGGCATGGGTGTTGTAGGTAGTCGGGATGAACTGGGTCTGGCCCATCGCACCGGCCCACGAACCGAGCATTTTGTCCGGGGTGATGTCTCCATGCTGGATGATTTCCAGCGCGGCCAGCAACTGGCTCTGTGCAAAGCCGGGACGACGGCCTTCGTAGGCCAGCGTTGCCAGTGAGCGTATGACGGATTGCGTACCCTGGAACGACCCGAAATTACTTTCCATCCCCCATACCGCGACCAGCGCCTGACGATCCACGCCGTACTGCTGCTCGATCTTCTGCAGGTCGTCGGCATACTGCGAAAGCAGCGCCTGACCCTTGCGTACGCGTGCGGCAGAGATGGCACCGTCGAGGTATTCCCAGACCGGGCGGCTGAATTCAGGCTGGCTGCGGTCGGCCTTGACCACGCTCATGTCTGGGGTGACGCCGGCAAATGCCAGGTCGAATACGTCCGCCCGGATACCCGCCTTCAACGCCTGGGCACGAAAGCCGGCCTGCCATTCGCTGAAGCTGACGGCGGGCTGAATCGTGAGGTTGTCATCAACGACCAGCGCTGGCGTAGGCGCTACGGCAGGAGCGTTTGTCTGCACCTTGCTGGATTGAAGAGGTGTGGCATCGGCTGCAGTGGGTTTTTCTGCGCAGGCTACCAGGGCAACAAGACTGGAGGCAGCGATGAGTTGGCGCAGCTGCGGGCGACGGGTAAAACGAGAAGGCATGCTTGAGTCCAAGGGTATTACCGTTAGGTGCAGACCATAACACGGCTAAGCGGTTGAAAGCGCCCCGGAAATGTTGCTCGATATCAGGCTGCCATAAAGCAGGAAGCCTCCCAGCTTTTAGACTGGAAGGCTTCGCGGCGGTAGCTGCCTTTGCCCTTGGCGGGTTGTTCCTGACGACTGCGGAACAAAGGCTGGGCGATGATGGATTTGGCCTTGTTCGGCCGCTTTGGCTTGCTCATGGCGGGTGCTCCTGATGGGTGTTGTAAAACGCTGCGAATCATCGGGCAGAACGGCGCGTGTGTCTAATAGTCGTGTGCTATGACACTGAGCGCGTAATTGGCCGCGTGAATGAATACCTGTGGGAGCCAACTTGCTCGCGAATTTGATCAAAAATCAAACTGATGCAGTAGCGCCATCATGATGATTGCAAGGGGGGCAACTCCCATGCCTGTCGCCCAATTTGCTGCTGGGGTTTCCGCAAACCAGGAGCCTTTTACAGGGTATTTGCCAAGCGTCAGGAGTTTTACGATTGGCCATCCGACCGGATAGAAAATGGCACGAGCGACGAGTTCAAACAGGCCAGTAGGCAGGTCGCACATGAGGCCTACTCCGCAGGCAGCGCCAATCGTTGCCCTGCCATCAGCAGCGCCAGCCGGCTCAGGCTGCTCCATGGCGAGCCTGCGGCCTGGCCTTTGATCTGCGCATCAATGCGTTGCGCATCCATGAGCAGCTGGCTCCAGCGTTTTGCCGAGTGGCGTTGCAGGGCTTTGCCCATCAGTGGCTTGCGCTTGTCCCAGATCGGCGGGCGTGCCGAGCTGAATACCTTGTCCAGCGGCACGCCCTGGCTGAATTGTTGCGACATATTGGCCAGAGCGCGCAGTTCGCGGGTCAATGCCCAGAGAATCACCGGCGTTTCGACCCCTTCGCCACGCAGCCCTTCGAGCATGCGCAACGCATGGGCAGCTTCGCCATTAAGGACGGCATCGGTCAGGCCAAACACATCGAAGCGTGCACTGTCGGCCACCGCCGCCTGCACGGTCTCGACGGTGATCTGGCCTTCTTCGGCCATCAGCTTGAGCTTTTCGATTTCCTGCGCGGCGGCCAGCAGGTTGCCTTCGACCCGGGCAGCGATCAGTTCGACGGCGTCCTGAGTCGCCGCCAGACCCGCCTGCGACAGGCGCTGGCGAATCCATTGCGGCAGCTGGCCGATGTCCACCGGCCAGATTTGCACGAACTGGGTTTGCGCACCCTCGACCAGGGCCTTGCCCCATTTGGTTTTTTGCGCACTGCCATCGAGTTTGGGCAGGCTGATCAGCAGCAGGGTGTCTTCGGCAGGTCTGGCGCAGTATTCCATGAGCGCCGCAGCACCCTTGTCGCCGGGCTTGCCGGAGGGCAGACGCAACTCCAGGAGGCGGCGTTCGGCAAACAACGACATGCTGGCACCCGCCTGGAGCAATGTGCCCCAGTCGAAGCTGGCGTCGGCGCTGAATACCTGCCGCTCATCGAAGCCTTGCTGGCGTGCGGCCGCGCGAATGGCGTCAGCTGCTTCCTGGCAGAGCAGCGGGTCATCACCGCTGATCACATAGACGGGCGCAAGTGTGCCTTGCAAGTGCTTGCCGAGTTGGGCGGGGGCGAGTTTCATGATTCAGAGGATGTCGGGGCCGGAAACCGGCCCCGAACACTTATCTGGCTGGAACTTCGACAGGCGACTGCTGAGGTGTCTCGTCGCGGATTCGCTGAGCAGCCTCGAGTGCGTCGGCTTCGGCCTTGGCAACTGCGTCGGCCTTGGTCTGCAGCTCGTCCAGACGCGAAGGGGTCAGTTGCTGCAAGCGCGCCATCAGTTTCTGGATCAAGTCGTTGCGCATTTCCTGACGAACCTGAGAGGCTTCCTGATCGGAACCGGTCAGGTTGTTGCCGTCGTGCACGTAGGAACGGTCTGCGGTGACTTTATCGCCAAGCAGGAAGCGATCCCTGTCGCCATGCACTTCATAGGTCAGGGTGGTGGTCAGCTGGTATTCAGCCGAGCGACCCGAGCCCGAGTAGCTGATGGCGCGCTGAGTCTCGGCTTCGTTGGTCAGCATCAGCTTGTAAGGCGCGCCGGTGTAGACCTTGACGCCAGAGCTGGTCAGCAGGCGAGTGAGCTGAGTCACGGTTTCGCCATAGGCGTTGCGGGCGCTGACATCCAGCTCCTTGATCGCCAGCTCGGTGGTACCGGTGCCACGCAGCTGGAAGCCACAGGCACTCAACAGAACAGCCAGGCCCATCACCAGCAAATTGCGTTTGATCATCTTGATGCTCCCCTTGAATCCGTTTGGGCCGCCAGTGCGTGCCCTGGAAATATGTTCGGCGCCCTGCGTTTGCCGGGCGCCCGATCCAATCAGCTTGCGACGATGTTGACCAGCTTGCCAGGCACGACGATCACCTTGCGAATGGTCAGGCCATCAGTGAAGCGCAATACGTTCTCGTTGACGCGTGCAGCCGCTTCGACTTCTTCGCGGCTGGCACTGGCAGGCATCTCGATGTGGCCGCGCAGCTTGCCGTTGACCTGAATCACCAGTTGCAGACTGTCCTGCACCAGCGCATGTGCGTCGAATGCAGGCCAGCCCGCGTCGATGACCGGCTCATTGTGGCCCAGTTGCGTCCACAGTTCGTGGCTGATGTGCGGCGTGATCGGTGCCAGCAGCAGGGCGACGGTTTCCACGCCTTCCTGCATCAGTGCGCGATCCTGCGGTGTGTTCTGCGGGGCCTTCTCCAGCACGTTCATCAGCGTCATCACTTGCGCGACAGCGGTGTTGAATTTCTGGTTCTGGCCAATATCCTGGCTCGCCTGTTTGATCGCCTGATGAATCGCGCGGCGTACAGCTTTCTGCTCATCGGACAATGCCGCAACGTCCAGGCCGGTCGACGGGCCTTGAGCCACATGCGCCTGAGCCAGACGCCATACGCGGCGCAGGAAACGATGCGAACCTTCGACGCCCGAGTCGGACCATTCCAGGCTCATGTCGGGTGGAGAGGCGAACATCATGAACAGACGGCAGGTGTCGGCACCGTACTGGTCGATCATGGTCTGCGGGTCGATACCGTTTTTCTTCGACTTCGACATCTTTTCAGTGCCGCCGATTTCCACCGGCAGGCCGTCGCTGGTCAGTGTGGCGCTGATCACCTTGGCCTTGGCGTCTCTTTCAAGAGTCACGTCGGCCGGGTTGATCCAGGTCTTCTTGCCGCTGGTCTCCATGCGGAAGTAGGTTTCGGCGTTGACCATGCCCTGGGTGAGCAGGTTCTTGAACGGTTCGTTCGAGGTCACCAGGCCTTCGTCGCGCATCAGCTTGTGGAAGAAGCGGGCGTAGAGCAGGTGCAGGATCGCGTGTTCGATACCGCCGATGTACTGATCCACCGGCAGCCAGTGGTTGGCAGCGTTCGGCTCGACCAGTCCACCCTCGTAATGCGGCGACGCATAACGCGCGTAGTACCACGAGGACTCGACGAAGGTGTCCATGGTGTCGGTTTCACGCTTGGCCGGTGCGCCGCATTTCGGGCAGCTGCATTCGTAGAACTCGGGCATGCGCGCCAATGGCGAGCCTGCGCCGTCGGGCACGACATCTTCCGGCAGGACAACCGGCAACTGGTCTTCCGGGACCGGCACGTCGCCACAGGTGTCGCAATGCACGATAGGGATCGGGCAGCCCCAGTAGCGCTGGCGGCTGATGCCCCAGTCACGCAGGCGGAACTGGGTACGGGACTGGCCCAGGGATTTCTTGACCAGCGCGGCTTCAATGGCGTCGAACGCGTCCTGAAAAGTCAGGCCGGTGAATTCGCCGGAATTGATCAGCTCGCCGTGCTCACCGTAGGCCGGTTGCCATGGGGCAGGCGTTTGATCGCCGGCGCTGGTGCGGACCACGGGCTTGATCGGCAGGCCGTACTGGGTGGCGAACTCGAAATCACGCTCGTCGTGCGCCGGTACGGCCATGACCGCGCCATCGCCGTAGTGCATCAGCACATAGTTGGCGACCCACACCGGCAGTTTCTCGCCGGTCAGTGGATGCTCGACGAACAACGAGGTCGCCTGGCCTTTCTTTTCCTGCGTGGCAACGTCGGCTTCGGCAACGCTGCCGCCTTTGCATTCATCGATGAACGCTTGCAGTGCGGGGTTGCCTTGCGCCGCCAGGGTTGCCAGCGGGTGTTCAGCCGCCACCGCGACGTAGGTCGCCCCCATCAGGGTGTCGGGGCGGGTGGTGAAGACTTTCAGGTCACCGGCTTCGCCTATCGAGGCCTGGTCGTACGGAAACTGCACTTCCATGCCGCGCGAACGGCCGATCCAGTTGCGCTGCATGGTCTTGACCTGTTCAGGCCAGCCCGGCAGTTCGTCGAGGCTTTCCAGCAGCTCATCGGCGTACGCGGTGATCTTGAAGTAGTACATCGGGATTTCGCGCTTTTCGATCAGCGCGCCGGAACGCCAGCCGCGGCCGTCGATGACCTGCTCGTTGGCCAGTACGGTCTGGTCTATCGGGTCCCAGTTCACGGTGCCGTTCTTGCGGTAGATCACACCCTTTTCGAACAGGCGAGTGAACAGCCATTGTTCCCAGCGGTAGTAATCAGGCTTGCAGGTGGTGACTTCGCGCGACCAGTCAACCGCCAGACCCAGGCTCTTGAGCTGGGTCCTCATGTAGTCGATGTTTTCGTAGGTCCACTTGGCCGGTGCGACGTTGTTGTCGATGGCGGCGTTTTCAGCCGGCATGCCGAAAGCGTCCCAGCCCAGGGGCTGCAGAACATTCTTGCCCAGCATGCGCTGGTAGCGGGAGATCACGTCACCAATGGTGTAGTTGCGCACATGACCCATGTGCAGCTTGCCGCTCGGGTAAGGAAACATCGACAGGCAATAGAAAGTGTCCTTACCTGGCTGTTCACTGACTTCAAAAGACTTTTGCTCATCCCAGAACGTTTGGGCGGCGGCTTCGATTTCACGGGGCTGATAGAGTTCGTGCATGGCTACTTTTTACTAAGGATTAGTGACCCTTGACCTCTTCATTGCTTCGCCGAGTCAGGTCGGCACCGCGTGGCGGACAATTGCAACTGTCTGTGCGGTGCGTTCGGGCTCAAGAGCGCGGAAGTGGAATTACAGGAAGCGCAGTAGCATACATGAGGGCCGTCTATCGAGGGAAACCCTGATTGCTCCACTTGTGGGCTCAACGCCCGGCTGACAACCTCATCTGGCCGTTGGTCGTTGTTCCCTACCGGTTCTTGCAGCAGCGCTAAGCTCAAACGCGAGGGTGATGATTATCTTCGATGAGGTGAGCGGATGACAGAGTTGCAGCATGTTGTAAGCCTGACCCGGCTGTATGAGCGTCTGATCGACCGTCTCGGTCTTGCACTCGAGACGGCGAGTACCTCGGTCCGGCTCCGGAACGAGTCGCCTGCCGAGCTTGAGCTCAAGGGGCTGAGTCGTGCCGAGTTCCAGTTGATTGAAGCCTATCTCGAAAAAGGTTCCGGGGAAGCAGGCGCAGTTGTCGCGGACACGTCCATGAGCAGCGGTCTGATTACTGCGGAGCATGGCAGGTCGCCCCGTGCGTCAGCCACCATCGTTTGGCTGAAGGACCGGCGACGAGCCAAGGCGTCAGTGCGGCTGGGCCGTAACTCTTAGGCTCTGTACGAAAAGTGGCTGGCTACCTCGGG
Source organism: Pseudomonas sp. PvP100 (assembly GCF_017833055.1). Classification (NCBI taxonomy): domain Bacteria; kingdom Pseudomonadati; phylum Pseudomonadota; class Gammaproteobacteria; order Pseudomonadales; family Pseudomonadaceae; genus Pseudomonas; species Pseudomonas sp. PvP100. The sequence goes on along the minus strand of NZ_JAFIBO010000001.1, from coordinate 3,711,783 downwards.
CTTCCTGCTTCAGACATTGTCGCGTGTCTGCAAACATTCTAGGCTGCGGGCACTCATGGAGATGTCCCGATGCCGCTGCGCTACCTGCTCAAAGCCCTTCTTTTGCCGCCCGGCATTCTGTTTGTCCTGCTGATCCTTGGCTGGTGGTTGCGTCGCACGCGGCCACGTCTGGCTGCGACTTTTTTCGCGGTCGGGCTCGGCGGATTGTGGCTGATGAGCCTGCCGGTCGCCGTAGAGTTTGCCGCTCGTAAGCTGGAGCAGGTCCCTCCCTTGCCGCAACAGCAGTGGGCGACAATGGCGCAGCAGGCGGATGCCATTGTGGTACTGGGCAACGGGCGCGAGCGCAACTCGCCGACCTGGGGGACAGACACGCCCACCGGTCTTGGACTCGAGCGCTTGCGTTTGGCGGCTCGATTGGCGAAAGAATCCGGACTGCCGATACTGACCTCTGGCGGCCTGCATTTTGACCAGCCGCCCAGCGAAGCGTCGATCATGGCGCAGTCGCTGCAGGATGATTTTGCTGTGGCGGTGCGCTGGCAGGAGGGCCTGAGCCGCACCACGTGGGAAAACGCGACCATGAGCGCCGCAATTCTGCAGCCGCAAGGTATCAAGCGCGTGGTGCTGGTGACTCAGGCCTGGCATATGCCGCGGGCACGCTGGAGCTTCGAGCAGGCAGGTTTCACGGTGGTGGGTGCGCCGGTCGGCTTTCTGGGGGTCGACAACGCCAGGCCTTTTGGCGGCTGGCTGCCTGAAAGTCGCGTGTTCACGCAGAGCGGGGTGCTGCTCAATGAAGCCGCAGGCTTACTGGTTTACCCTTGGATCTATCGCAAAGGACAATGACCATTTGAAGCCGATTTCACCCGCGTGCAGATGAAACCGGCTTCGTGCAGTCAGACGGTCTTGGAAATCCGTGCCGCCATCAACGCCCAGCCAAACAGCAGCAGGCAGACAATCGCCAGCGGCCATGAGCGCCAGTGCAGATACGGCGTGAGTTCATGCATGGGCACCACTTCGCCGTACAGCACGCCGCGTTCGAACTGCGGAATCTGCTCGGTGATCTTGCCGAACGGGTCGATCAACGCGGTCACGCCGTTGTTGGTTGCCCGGATCATCCAGCGGCCCGCTTCAAGCGCGCGCATTTGGGCCATCTGCAAGTGTTGCAAAGGGCCGATCGAGGTGCCGAACCAGGTGTCGTTGCTGACCGTCAGCAGAAGGTCGCTTTGTGCCGACAAGCCAGCGGCGAACTCTGGATAGACCACTTCGTAGCAGATGAACGGCGCGATGTGATAACCCTTGGCCTGCAATAACGCCTGATCGTTCGGCCCGCGCGCGAAGTCCGACATTGGCAGGTCGAAGAAGGAAATCAGCCCCCGCAGCAGGTCCTGCAGCGGTACATATTCACCGAACGGCACCAGCTTCTGCTTGTAGTAGGTGCCGTCACCCTGACCCGTGACCGTGATGCCGTTGTAATAACGATACTCACCGCGCCCGGTCGGTTCGCGTACCGGTACGCCGGTGATCAGCGCCGCGCCGCGGTCCGAGGCGAACTTGCCCATCATCGACAGATAGCCTTCTGCGCTTTCCTTGAGTACCGGCACGGCGGTTTCCGGCCAGACGATCAGGTCTGCCTGCTGCGAGCGGAAGGTCATGTCGCGGTACAGCGCCAACTGATCGTTGAGCTTTTGCGGGTCCCACTTCATGCTTTGTTCGACGTTGCCCTGCATTGCCGCGACTTTCAGTGGCGCGCCGGACGGCGATGTCCAGGCGTGCCCCTTGAGGGCCAAGCCTGTCACCCACGGGGCCAGCAACAGCACCACGCCCATGGCCAGAAACGATTTGCGTGCACGCAGGCGGTGCAGGTTGCACAACAGTGCAGCAGTCATCGCCAGCGAGAACGAAATCAGCCATACGCCGCCGACGGGGGCGAGCCCGGCCAGTGGGCCGTCGAGCTGACTGTAGCCGGAATAGAGCCACGGGAAGCCGGTGAGAAACCAGCCGCGAAACGCTTCCTGCCACAGCCATAGCGCTGCGAAGGCCAGCGCATCGGCCAGCGGTGCCTCATTGCGACGCAGCCAGCGCGCCCAGACCCAGGCGGGCAGGGCGAAGAACAGGGCAATGGCGGCGATGAACAACAGCATCAACAGCCCTGCCAGCAACACGGACGCGCCGCCGTAGGTGTGAATGCTGACGTAGATCCAGCTGGTGCCGGCGCCGTACAGACCGAAGCCATAGCACCAGCCGCGGGCCAGTGCCTGGCGCGGGTTCAGGCCGCGCAAGCCCAGATAGAACATCGCCACTGCCACCAGCACCAGAGGCCAGAGGTCAAAAGGCGCCAGGGCCAGGGTCGTGAGCCCGCCAGCCGCCAGGGCCAGCAGGTTACCGGGCCAGCCGGGGCGGGTTATCCAGCGCATGTAGATTCCTTAAAGCAGCATCAAGTGTTTACGGACGTGAAATGGGCGTCACGCGCAGCAAATGAATGCGACGGCTGTCAGCGCTCAGGATGCGGAAACGATAGGCACCGATTTCAGTGATTTCGTTGCGCTTGGGCAGATGGCCGAAGGCATTCATCACCAGACCGCCCACGGTATCGAACTCGTCGTCCGAGAACGTGCTGTCGAAGAATTCGTTGAAATTCTCGACCGGCGTAAGGGCCTTGACCAGGAAGTCGCCGCTGGGCAGCGGTTTGATGTAGCTGTCTTCCTCGACGTCATGCTCGTCTTCGATATCGCCGACGATCTGTTCCAGCACGTCTTCGATGGTCACCAGACCCGCCACGCCGCCGTATTCGTCAATGACGATGGCCATGTGGTTGTGGTTGGCGCGAAACTCGCGCAGCAGCACGTTGAGACGCTTGGACTCGGGCACGAAGGTGGCCGGACGCAGCAGCTTCTTGACGTCATCGCTGTCGCCGTCGGCCTTGAGGATCAGCGGCAGCAGATCCTTGGCCAGCAGCACACCGAGCACGTCATCGTGGCTCTCGCCGATCACCGGATAGCGCGAGTGCGCAGCATCGATGACCGCAGGCAGAAATTCACGGGGTGTCTGGGTCGCTTTGATGCTGATCATCTGCGAGCGCGGCACCATGATGTCGCGCACTTGCAGGTCAGCCACTTGAATGGCGCCCTCGACGATGGCCAGCGCTTCGCTGTCCAGCAGTTTGTTCTGGTGGGCTTCGCGCAGCAGCTCAAGCAGCTCCTGGCGGTTTTTCGGCTCATGGACAAAGGCCTGGGTCAGTTTACCCAACCATGACTTTTGCCCGTTGCTCGATCGGTCTTCGCTCATAGCCCTTACTCGTGGTCCTTGCTTGGTGTGTCTGAATGGGGAAGGTCGGCACTTTCGTCGTCAGCGTAAGGATCGGGATAGCCCAGCTCCTCAAGCAACGTTCGTTCCAGTGCTTCCATTTCTTCGGCTTCTTCATCATCAATGTGGTCGTAACCCAACAGATGAAGGCAGCCATGAATGACCATGTGCGCCCAGTGCGCGTCGATGGACTTGCCTTGTTCAACGGCTTCACGGTTGACAACCGGAACACAGATGACCAGATCGCCCAGCAACGGGATGTCCAGCATGTCGTCTGGAACGTCCGCCGGGAATGAAAGCACGTTTGTTGCGTAATTTTTGTGTCGCCAGGTGTTATTGAGCTCACGGCCTTCGGTTTCGTCAACCAGGCGGATGGTCAGCTCGGAGTCGGCACTGCGCTGACGCAAGCCCATTTCACACCAGAGGCGGAATCGGGCTTCGTCAGGGGCGCTTGTCTCGCTTGCAATCTGCAGGTCCAGCTCAAGCATCGCGGTGTTTGTCCCGTGGGTAACTGTTGTTGCCCGACGGACCATCGCTGAGGCGGTCGTCGAAACGCTCGTAGGCTTCGACGATGCGCTGCACCAGCGGGTGGCGAACCACATCCTTGGGTTTGAAATGCGTGAAGCTGATGCCCGGCACGTCCTTGAGCACATCGATGACGTGCGTCAGCCCGGAGCGAGTGCCCTTGGGCAGGTCGACCTGGGTGATATCGCCGGTGATCACGGCCGTGGAGCCGAAGCCGATACGGGTCAGGAACATCTTCATCTGCTCGACGGTGGTGTTCTGACTTTCGTCGAGAATGATGAAGCTGTTATTAAGGGTGCGTCCGCGCATGTAAGCCAGCGGTGCCACTTCAATGACCTGTTTCTCGATCAGCTTGGCGACGTATTCGAAACCGAGCATCTCGTACAGCGCGTCATACAGCGGGCGCAGGTACGGGTCGATCTTCTGCGCCAGATCGCCGGGCAGGAAGCCCAGCTTCTCGCCAGCCTCGACCGCCGGGCGCACCAGCAGGATGCGTCGAATCTGCTCGCGCTCCAGTGCATCCACCGCGCATGCCACTGCCAGGTAGGTCTTGCCGGTACCCGCAGGGCCGATGCCGAAGTTGATGTCGTTGCTGAGGACTTCCTTGACGTAACGCTGCTGGTTCAGGCCGCGCGGGCGAATCATGCCCTTTTTGGTGCGCAGCGAGACGCCGACTTCGGCGGCAGGGTGATTGTCCAGGCCGTCCACCCCCGATTCCTGAAGGAACAGGTGGACCATGTCCGGCGTCAGTTCGGTACCTTTGGTTTCCCGGTACAGACGGCGCAGCAGGTTCTCGGCGGAATGATTTTGTTTGGGGTCGCCAATGAGCTCGAATTGATTGCCGCGATTGCGGATCTCGATGTCCAGGCGTTGCTCGATCAGGCGCAAGTGCTCGTCGAGTTGCCCGCACAAGTTGGCGAAACGATGGGCCTCGAAAGGCTCGAGGGTGAAACGATGAGGTTCTATGGGTGCGTTCAAGGTCGTTTAATGGCCGTCCGGCGGCAATTGAGATGTATTGAAGAATACCCCTAGCGCTGGTTGTGCGAAAGCTTTGCCTTGTTAAAGGCTGCGCCAGGGATTCACCGTGCTCAATGGTAGGGACCGCGCAGAAACGAATTCATTCGGCGATTCGTTTCTGCGGCGACACTCAAGCTTTACTGTAGCAGCGAGCCGCGCAACGAGTGAGGCTGCGCGTCATCGATGTGTACATCGGCAAACTGCCCGATCAATTTGGGGTTGTCGCAGCGAAAATTGACGATCCGGTTGTTCTCGGTGCGCCCCTGCAGTTCGCCTGGGTCTTTCTTCGAGTAGTCGGTCACCAGAATGCGCTGGATGCTGCCCACCATCTGCCGGCTGATCTCGAAACCCTGCTGGTTCAGACGATGTTGCAGCGCGGCCAGTCGCTCTTTCTTCAGCGCTTCCGGCGTGTCGTCCTTGAGGTCCGCAGCGGGCGTGCCCGGGCGTGGGCTGTAGACGAACGAGAACGAGAAGTCGAACCCCACGTCCTCGATCAGCTTCATGGTGTTATCGAAATCCTTTTCGGTCTCGCCGGGGAAGCCGACGATGAAGTCGGAACTGATACTGATGCCCGGCACCGCGGCCCTGAGCTTGCGCAAGCGGGACTTGTATTCCAGCGTGGTGTGGTTGCGCTTCATCGCCGCCAGAATGCGGTCGGAGCCCGACTGCACGGGCAAATGCAGGTGTTTGACCAGCTCCGGCACTTCCGCGTGGGCCTGGATCAGACTGTCGGAAAATTCCAGCGGGTGCGAAGTGGTGTAGCGAATGCGGTCGATGCCATCGACGGCGGCGACTACGCGGATCAGGTCCGCCAGGTCTGCAACGCGGCCGTCGTGGGTGGTGCCGCGATAACCGTTGACGTTCTGCCCCAGCAGGGTGACTTCACGCACGCCGTTTTCGGCCAGGTGGATCACTTCGCTCAGCACATCGTCGAACGGACGACTGACTTCTTCGCCGCGGGTGTAGGGCACCACGCAGAACGTGCAGTATTTGCTGCAGCCTTCCATCACCGACACGTACGCGCTCGGGCCATCGACGCGCGGCTCGGGCAAGTGGTCGAATTTTTCGATTTCCGGGAACGAGACGTCGACCTGCGGCAAGCGGGTCACGCGTGCGGCGTCGATCATTTCCGGTAGGCGGTGCAGGGTCTGCGGGCCGAACACCACGTCCACGTAGGGCGCGCGATCGCGAATGGCTGCGCCTTCCTGGCTGGCCACGCAGCCGCCGACGGCGATGACCATTTCCGGATTGGCCAGCTTCAGCTCACGCCAGCGGCCCAACTGGGAGTACACCCGGTCCTGGGCGCGCTCACGAATCGAGCAGGTATTGAGCAGGATCACGTCGGCGTCTTCCGCGCGAGCGGTGACTTCCAGGGCCTGATGTTCGCCCAGCAGATCGACCATGCGCGAGCTGTCGTACTCGTTCATCTGGCAACCGTGGGTTTCGATATAAAGCTTTTTGGCCATGCGTGATGATCAACCGTGTCAGTGAACCGCGCATTATAAGGATGAAGGGCTCGGGTTCCTAGCGTCGGCTGTCCGACGAGGCGGGCGGACATGCTATAGTCCGTGCCCCTTTTTCATCTCTGATCATTACCCGCCCGTTATGACCAAACGCGAAGCTCCAATCTACAAGGTGATTTTCCTCAACCAGGGACAGGTGTTCGAGATGTACGCCAAGCAGATCTACCAAAGTGATCTGTGGGGCTTTCTGGAAGTTGAAGAATTCGTCTTCGGCGAGCGCACGACCGTTGTGGTGGACCCCAGCGAAGAGAAGCTCAAGGCCCAGTTCGAAGGCGTGGTGCGCAGTTTTGTGCCGATGCATTCGATTGTGCGCATTGATGAAGTCGAACGCATGGGCACGCCAAAGATCAGCGAAGCACGCGGCACCAGCAATGTGATGCCGTTCCCCATGCCGATGCCGGAAAAGTAAGCGTTGCAGGTGTGAATCGCGATTGCCCTGAAAGATTCCTGATCAGGGCAACGGAGAGAAAGGACTGCGCCCTTCGGCGGTCTGCAGTTCAAGCAGGTACTTGCGGAAAATCTGCCCCAGTACCTGAGTGGCCACTTCGAGCTCGTCACGCGGCATCTTTGCCGAGACTTCGTCGGCAGCGTCAAGCGCCTCTTCCGAGCCATTGACCGCGGCCATTTTCAGCACGACGTAGGCCTGAATGTTGTTGGCCTGCACACCTTCGCCACGGCTGAACATCAAGCCCAGTTGGTACTGCGCCTGGGCATGGCCCTGCAGTGAAGCCTGCTCGAAATAATTCAGCGCCTGCGGCAAATCGCGAGGTGCATTTTTGCCCTCGTAATAGAACTCACCCAACTCGTACTGCGCCTGCGCGTCCCCACCCTTGGCGGCCTGCTGGCAGGCTTCAAGCGCTGCAGGCAGGTTCTCTGGCTGGGTATTGAGGGTGCAACGACCCATCGCCGGGACTAACAACGAGTTGCCGCCGGCACTTGCCAGCAGGGGATAGACAAGCAACAGGCAGCCCAATACAAGGGTGCGGCCGGTGCGGTTCATGGGAGTCGACTTACCTCTGAAAAAGGTGCGGGCATGCCCGACCAGCTAAACGTGCTGGCTGCGCATTATGAAATAAGCAGAGCCAACCTTACAAAGTCTTTACGGATTTTCTGCTGCACGGCTTTAAAACGTCCTTTTTTCGGGCGGATTACCTGAAAGAGGGTTGTCGTCAGCCTGTATGTGCAGTGTTCGCATTGCATTGTAGAAGCAAAATACGGACTTAACGTTCAGTTTCATTCGTAGCCATCACTCGCGCCGGTTCACTGACACCCTGCGCGAGTGATGCCTGACGAGCTTATTTCAGCGCAGCGAATGCTTTTTCTGCGGCATCCAGAGTCAGTTTCAGCTCGGCATCGCCATGGGCGATAGAAGTGAAACCCGCTTCGAATGCGCTCGGCGCGAGGTACACGCCGCCGTCCAGCATCAGGTGGAAGAAGCGCTTGAAGCGCTCGGAGTCACTGGTCATCACGTCTTCGAACGTGACGATTTCTTCGGCTTCGCTGAAGTACAGACCGAACATGCCGCCGGCCTGAGTCGTCACAAACGGGATACCTGCGGCATCGGCGCGCTGTTGCAGACCTTCGAGCAGGCGGCGGGTGTAGTCGCTCAGTTCGTCGTGAAAGCCGGGACGGCTGATCAGGCGCAGGGTGGTCAGGCCGGCCGCCATTGCCAGCGGGTTGCCCGAGAGGGTGCCGGCCTGATAGACCGGGCCGAGCGGTGCGATGTGCGACATGATTTCGCGTTTGCCGCCAAAGCAGCCGACCGGCATGCCGCCACCGATGATCTTGCCGAAGGTGCTCAGGTCGGGCGTCACGCCGTAGTAAGCCTGGGCGCCACCGAGGGCTACGCGAAAACCGGTCATCACTTCATCGAAAATCAGCACCACGCCGTGCTCGTCGCACAGGTCGCGCAGGCCTTGCAGGTAGCCAGGCGCGGGCGGCACACAGTTCATGTTGCCAGCCACTGGCTCGACGATGATGCACGCCACTTCCTGACCCACTTCGGCCAGCAGGTCACGCACGGCGTCGAGGTTGTTGAACGGCACGGTCAGGGTGTGTTTTGCGAAGGCCGCAGGTACGCCGGGCGAGCTGGGCACGCCCAGGGTCAGCGCGCCGGAGCCTGCCTTGACCAGCAGGCTGTCGGAGTGACCGTGGTAGCAGCCTTCGAACTTGAGGATGCTGTCGCGGCCGGTGAAGCCACGGGCCAGGCGAATCGCACTCATGGTCGCTTCAGTGCCCGAGCTGACCATGCGGACCATCTCCATGGACGGCACCAGTTCGCAGACAAGGTCGGCCATTTCGGTTTCCATGGCCGTCGGTGCGCCGTAGGACAGGCCGTGTTCCAGCTGGCTGCGCACGGCATCGAGCACGTCGGGGTGGCTATGGCCAAGAATCATCGGGCCCCAGGAGCCGACGTAATCCACATAACGCTTGTCGTCTTCGTCAGTCACGTAGGCGCCCGCAGCGTGCTTGAAGAACAGCGGCGTGCCACCCACGCTCTTGAAGGCGCGAACCGGCGAATTGACGCCACCGGGGATGTGTTTTTGGGCGTTGGCGAACAGTGTTTCGGAACGGGACATGATCGGGTCTCTGCTTTGAAACGGGGAATTCGTGTCTACGCTGGGGTCAGCCGAGGCGGGCAGCTTCAGGGTGGGCTGCTTTATTGGGTGGCATGAGCCAGAGAAGGCGCAGGAACACGCACTATATCAAATGAAGCGCGGCTGCGAATGAGGATCCACGTACTTGTGGGAGCGAGCCGGGCGACGCTTCGCTCGCGCCCACAGTGATTGCGCTCTACAGCAGCGCCGTGAATGCACGTGCCCGGCGGGTCACTTCCTGGGTATTTTCAGCGCCGAACAAACCGTGCACCACGGCGAGCAGGTCGGCGCCGTGCTCGACCAGTTGCGGCGCGTTCTCCAGGGTAATGCCGCCAATCACCGCGATCGGCAGGTGGACCCGGGCACGCACCTGAGCGATCAGGTCCAGCGGTACGGCGGGGGCACCGGGTTTGGTCTGTGAATTGAAGAACCTGCCAAATGCCACGTACGTCGCGCCATCAGCCTTGGCTTGCTCGGCCAATTCCACGCGGCCATGACAGGTAGCCCCGACAATCGCCTTGTGCCCCAGCAGGGCGCGGGCATCGGGCAGCGAGCCGTCGGACTGTCCCAGATGCACACCCACCCCCAGCCGCGCAGCCAGTTCAGCGTCATCGTTGATGATCAGCCGGGTCTTGTAGCGTTCGCAGAGCTTGAGCAGTTCGGTCGCTTCGCGCAGACGGCGGGACTCGTCACTGTTCTTGTCGCGGTATTGCAGCAGCGTCACGCCGCCTTCCAGCGCAGCTTCGACGTACGACAGGAATTTTCCGGACAGCAACTGGCTGTCGGTAATGGCATACAGGCCACGCAGTTTCATGAATCGACCCTCATGGCGATGTGTTACGAGCAAAAATCCAGCGGCAGCCGACGTGGCACGAATTGCCCCCGGCCCAACTGTTCGGCATCCCTCAGGGTCCGCCAGGTGTAGTCGAGTGCCGATTTCACCGCGCTGACCAGTTCCTGTCCCTGAGCGATGCGCCCGGCCAGTGCGCTGGCCAGGGTACAGCCAGAGCCGTGGTAACTGCCGGGCAGACGTTCGCAGACGAAGGTGTGGGTCTGGCCGCCGCGCAGGTACAAGCGGTTATGTATTTGCTGCTCATCACCATGGCCGCCAGTGATCAACAGATATTCACAAAACGGCAGTAGTCTGTCAGCGCACTCATCCGCAGTGCCTTCGGGCAGCTCGGCAAGAATGCGGGCTTCCGGAAGGTTCGGGGTGGCGATGGTCGACAGCGGCAACAGGCGCTCGCGCATGGCGTAGCCGACCTCGTCCTTGCCCAATCTGCCGCCGCCGCCAGCGCGTAACACCGGGTCACAGACCATGGGCAAATGCGGGTGAGCCAGAAGCAGATCGACTACGGTGTCGACCATGTCCAGCGAGCCCAGCATGCCCAGCTTGACGGCTGCTACGCTCGAATCATTGAGGACTGCATTGGCTTGCGCAATCACCCACTCGCGATCCAGTACGCGGAAATCACTGACGTTCACGGTGTCTTGCACGGTGAGCGCGGTAATCACCGGAGCGGCATGGCAGCCTTGGGCGAGCAGGGCTTCTATATCGGCCTGCATACCGGCGCCGCCACTAGGGTCGTGGCCGGAGAGGCAAAGGACTACGGGGCGGGAGCTATAGATATTCATGGTGCGCGAGCTTATCACTAAACCTTTCGCGGGCCGCTCGGGGTGCCGGTTTTTTCTTGTGGATCAAGGTCAAGCGGCGACAACCGCAGGCTCGACAAAACCTTAAAAAGTACTCATGTTTGCTCTGCAGTCACCGATACAGAGCTATTACCTTGATTTTGATCGCGATACTGTCTTTAAGCTATTAGCGGCTATGCTTGATTGGCAAGACTGACGAGTGACGGTTCGGTTGTTTATTGATGTCTGCCGGTACATGTGCACGTTCAATGGTGTGTTTGAATCATTAGCCTGTTTCAAGGATAGAAATTTGCGGGACGTCGTAATCAATGGATGGATTGAACGCGACGACCTACCTTGGGGCTTCAATGCGCTATCTGTTGATCATTCTGGCTCTTTGGCTGCCGTTGCAGAGTCATGCAGTCGAGTTTGATGAAAACACTCGTTTTCTGTCGTTGGGCCGTGCCATTCAGGTATTCGAGGACCCGACCGGCGAGGCGACCATCGAAAGCGTCAGCGCCGCCTCTCACGCCGGTGCCTTTCAGCCCGTGCCTGCCGGAACCTTCAACGCCGGTTATTCACGTTCCGCCTTCTGGCTGAAAGTCGAGCTGACGTATCGCCCCACAGATGCCAGCATTCATAACGACTGGCTGCTGGAACTGGCCTATCCGCCAATGGACCACATTGACTTCTACGGCCCGGATGCCGACGGGCAGCCGACTCGAGCCTGGCATACCGGCGATATGCTGCCGTTCTCCAGCCGTCAGTTCGCCCAGAACAACTATCTCTTTCAGTTGGACCTGCCGCCTGGCCAGACGCGAACCCTGTACATGCGTATTCGCAGCGAAGGCGCTGTTCAGGCACCGCTCTACCTCTGGTCCACCCACGCCTATCTGGATGCGCAGCCCTCCAAGGTTTACGTCTTCGGTCTGATCTACGGCGTGCTGCTGGGCATGCTGGTCTACAACCTGTTCATCTACCTCAGCGTTCGTGAGGTGGATTACCTGTATTACCTGCTTTACGTCGCCTCGTTCGGGCTTTACCAGATGTCGATCAACGGCGTTGCCATCGAATACCTGTGGCCTGACAGCCCTTGGTGGGCGAATGCGTCGACCCCCTTCCTGATATCGCTGGCGACGTTATTCGCCTGCCAGTTTTCGCGCAGCTTTCTGGGTACGGCACAATTGAGCCGCTGGCTGGACCGCCTGCTGCTGGCGGTCATCGGCGCTGCCGTACTGGTCATGGGCATGGCCTTGTTCCTCAGCTACGGGCCGGCCCTGCGCGGCGCGGCTCAACTGGTCATGGCAGGCGCCCTGACGATCTATCTGGCGGGTATCGTTGCGGTCATCAAGGGCGAGCGTGTCGGGCGCTATTTTGTGCTCGCCTGGTCGGTGTTCATGGTCAGCGGACTGATCTTCGGCTTGATGCTGCTCGGCTATCTGCCCAATACCTTCCTGACCATGTACGCCTCACACATCGGCACGGTGCTGGAGATGGCCTTCCTGTCGATGGCGCTGGCCGACCGTATCAACCACGCCCGCCGGCAACAGGCGCAAACCTTGCTGGCTGCCGGTCAGGATCTTGAACGTCTCAACCAGCAACTGGCCAACAGCAACCGGCTGAAGGACGAGTTCCTCGCCACGCTCACCCATGAGTTGCGCACGCCGATGAACGGCGTGATCGGGTCGCTGGAGGTCATGCAGACGCTGGACATGGACGATGAACTCGAGATGTATCAGCAAACCGCCGCCAGTTCGGCGCGCGACATGATGAGCATGATCAATGGCATCCTGACCCTCACCGAGCTGCAGGCCGGTGTGCTGTACGCCGACTGCGAGTCGTTTGCGCCCGAGGATCTGGCCTACAGGCTGGAGGAGCGCTTCAGCGGTGCGGCTCAGGCCAAGGGCCTGATATTGACGCTCGATCTGGACGATAAACTGCCGCCGAACCTTCGCGGCGACGCGAGCAAGCTCTACCAGTGCATCGAGTGTCTGGTGGACAACGCGATCAAATTCACCCGCAAGGGTGCTGTGCAGGTGCGTTTCAGCGGTCATCCGCAGGACCTGGAGCGCCTCTACCTGCGGGTCGAAGTGATGGACAGCGGTATCGGCTTCAGCCGCCTGGACGAAGCCCGGCTGTATCAGCATTTCTTTCAGGTCGACGGCTCCATGACCCGGGAATACGGCGGGCTGGGCATCGGCCTGGCGATCTGCCGGAAACTGGTCGAGCTGCAGGGCGGCGAATTGAGTCATCGTTCCGAACCCGGCAAGGGCAGCTGTTTCACGCTGAGCGTCCCGATGCTGATGGTCGTGCCGGGCGCAGTGCGCAGGGCGCCTGAACTCAAGGCTCAATGGGGCATATAAGCGGCCTTATAGCGTCATCAGCTGAAAGCGCCGGCGGTTAGGCGGCTACGGCACTTTTGCGAGGGGCGGGTGCGTGATTCACTGTGTGCATATTGCGTGTGTACGCAGGCCGGAGATGACTCATGAACCTGAATCAATTCGCCGAAACCCACGAAGTCACCAATCAACCGCCGCCGCTCGACGGGGCAAACCTTTACCGTATCGACGTGCCGCTTCAGGAATGGAGCAGCCGATTCGGGGCGGGCTGGGCGCAGCCGCGTATCGACGCCTATGGTGCGCTGGCAGGTGGCCCGCTGATGGCAGCGGGCTTTCTGGCCAACCAGCACAAGCCCGAGTTTGCCAGCCATGACCGCTACGGGCATCGCATCGACCTGGTCGAATTCCACCCGGCGTATCACCAGTTGATGAGCGCTGCCATCGAGCACGGCATCCCATCGTTGCCATGGACCTATCCGCAGCCCGGTGCGCATGTCGCACGCGCGGCGATGAGTTATCTGCACACGCAGGCAGACCCCGGCAGCGGCTGTCCGCTGACCATGACCTTCGCCAGCGTGCCTGCGCTCAGGCTGCAACCGGACCTGGCTGAAATCTGGCTGCCCAAGGTGCTGTCGACTGAGTACGATCCACGCAACGTGGGCATTGCGCACAAGAACGGCGCGACCATCGGCATGGCCATGACCGAGAAGCAGGGCGGCACCGACGTGCGCGCCAATACCACACGTGCGTTCCCGGTGGGGGCAGGCGGCCCCGGCCAGGCCTACGAACTGGTCGGGCATAAGTGGTTCTGCTCGGCGCCCATGTGCGATGCCTTCCTGACCCTGGCGCAGACCGACAAGGGCCTCAGTTGTTTTTTGCTGCCGCGCCACCGGCCGGACGATACGCGTAACGAGTTCTACATTCAGCGCCTGAAAAACAAGCTCGGCAACTGGTCCAACGCCTCCAGCGAAGTCGAGTTTCGCGGCGCGTTGGCATGGATGATCGGTGAGGAAGGGCGCGGCGTGCCGACCATCATCGAAATGGTCGCCATGACCCGTTTCGACTGCATGATCGGCTCCAGTGCCCTGATGCGTCAGGCGCTGACCCAGGCAACGCATCATTGCGCGCACCGTGCGGTCAGTGGTCGGTTGCTCGCCGAGCAGCCGTTGATGCAGAACGTGCTGGCTGACCTGGCACTGGAAAGCGAGGCCGCGCTGGCCCTGACCCTGCGTATGGGGAGCGCGCTTGACCACCAGGATGATGATCACGAAAAGCGTTTCGTGCGCCTGGTCACGGCAGTGGGCAAATACTGGATCTGCAAGCGCGCCCCGGCCATGATCAACGAAGCCGCCGAGTGCCTGGGCGGCGCCGGTTATGTCGAGGACAGCATTCTGCCTCGCTTGTACCGCGAAGCGCCGGTCAACTCGACATGGGAAGGCTCCGGCAACGTGCAATGCCTGGATGTGCTGCGAACCCTGTCCAAAGAGCCCGGCGCGCTCGATGCGCTGTTCGACGAACTGGGCGACGGGCATGGCGACCGGCATCTGGCGGCGCACATCGGCACGCTCAAGGCGGCGTTTCACGACACCGGCGACATTCAGTACCGCGCCCGTCAACTGACCGAAGACATCGCCATCGCCTTGCAGGGCAAGTTGCTGCTGGAAGCGGGTAACGCGGCGGTCAGTGACGGCTTCATTGCCGGTCGACTGGTGTCCAGCGGGCGAGTGTATGGCGCATTGCCCAAGGGCGTTGACGTAGAAACATTGCTGCAAAGGTCCTCGCCACAGGTGGCATGAGCACGCGAACCCGTTACGATGCACGTCTGCAAGATCAGACAGGACATGAATCGTGACCCAAGCCTTTGTTGTTGTCGACACCGCCGAGCAGGCTGTAGAACGGCTCGCCGAGCTGCATGAACGCGCCACCAGTGCGCTGAGTCAGGCGCTCAAGCGCTACCTGAAAGACCGCGTCGAACCCACCGCCGAAGAGCGCGCGCAATTCAGCTATCCGGAATTGCGCCTGGTCTACAAATGCCAGGGCGAAGTGCCGGTGACCACGCGTGCCTATGCCAAGGTGCAACTGCCGGGTACTTACAGCGTCACCGTCACGCAGCCCAAGGCTTTCAAAAAGTACCTGCTCGAACAACTTGTCCCGCTGATGAACGATTTCACCGTAACGGTCGAAGTCGGCATGAGCGAGCAGAGCATTCCTTATCCTTATGTGGTCGAGCAGGGCGATGAGCTGGCCGGCACGGGCGTCACCGCTGCGGCGCTGGCACGGGTGTTCCCGAGCACCGACCTGTCGGCTGCCACCGATGGCATTGCCGACGGCCTTTACGACTGGGCCAACGTCGACCCGCTGCCACTGGCGCTGTTCGACGCTGCGCGGGTGGATTTCTCGCTGCGCCGTCTGGTGCATTACACCGGCAGTGACTGGCGCCATGTGCAGCCGTGGATTCTGCTCACCAACTACCATCGCTATGTCGACCAGTTCATTCTGCATGGCCTGGAAAAACTCCGCGAAGACCCGCGTTTCGTGCGCATGGTCCTGCCGGGTAACGTGGTAGTCGACAAGAGCATGGGCCAGGACGAAGCCCAGGCCATCGTCGCCAGCGTGGTCTGGCACCGCTATCAGATGCCGGCTTACCACCTGATCGCCGAAGACGGTCACGGCGTGACGCTGGTCAATATCGGCGTCGGCCCGTCCAACGCCAAGAACATCACCGATCACCTCGCCGTGCTGCGTCCGCATTGCTGGCTGATGATCGGTCACTGCGGCGGCCTGCGTCAGTCGCAGACCATCGGCGATTACGTGCTGGCTCACGCCTACATGCGTCGCGACGGGATTCTCGACCGTGTGCTGCCTCCGCATATTCCGATTCCGGCCCTGGCCGAAGTGCAACTGGCCTTGCAGGAGTCGGCTGCGCAGATTACCGGCGAGCGCGGCGAAGAGCTCAAGAAGCGCCTGCGCACCGGCACGGTGTTGACCTATGACGACCGTAACTGGGAACTGCGCTGGGCTCAGGAACGTCCGCTGATCAACCTGTCGCGCGCAGTGGCAGTTGACATGGAAAGCGGCACCATCGCCGCTCAGGGTTATCGCCTGCGTGTGCCTTACGGCACGTTGCTGTGTGTATCCGACAAGCCGTTGCACAGCGAAATCAAGCTGCCGGGTTCGGCGAATGCGTTCTATGAACGTGCGGTCAGCCAGCATTTGAAGATAGGTATCGCTGCGCTCGACCTGCTGCGCACCGAGCTGAACTCGCTGCACTCACGCAAACTGCGTAGCTTCGATGAGCCGCCATTCCGTTGATGGCTTGCCGTTAATAGATTGGTATTTGCACAAAGGGCCACTAAAGTGGCCCTTTCTGTTTTCCGATTGCCGAATTCTCATGTCCCGCACCCAACGCCCCGATTCCCGCCGTCCTGCCCCCAAACCGGCAAGTGCTGCCCGGCGTGTCGCCAAAGCGCCACCGGCCGAGCCGAAGCTGATCCTGTTCAACAAGCCTTTCGATGTACTGACCCAGTTCAGCGATGAGGAGGGGCGGGCCACGCTCAAGGACTTCATCAAGATCCCCGGTATCTATCCGGCTGGGCGCCTGGATCGCGACAGCGAAGGTTTGCTGCTATTGACCAACGACGGCCAGTTGCAGTCGCGCATTGCCGATCCCAAGCACAAGCTGGCCAAGACCTACTGGGTGCAGGTCGAAGGCGAGCCGAGCGATGAGCAATTGCAGCAGTTGCGCGACGGTGTCCAGCTCAACGACGGGCCGACCTTGCCCGCCGAAGCGCGGCAGCTCGATGAGCCGCAACTCTGGCCGCGCAACCCGCCCGTGCGCTTTCGCAAGAGCGTGCCGACAAGCTGGCTGGAGCTGGTGATCAAGGAAGGGCGCAATCGACAGGTGCGGCGCATGACCGCTGCCGTCGGCTTGCCGACCCTGCGGCTGGTGCGGGTCAGGATTGGCGACTGGACGCTGGAGGGCCTGGATCAGGGCCAGTACAGGGAAGTCGCCGCAAAACTGTGACGCAGGTGCCCGCTCAGTTACGCAGGTGAGTCAGCGGCATTTCGGTGCTGGCCAGCACTTGATTAAGCACAAAGCTCGATTTGACGCTGGTCACGCCTTCGATGCGGGTCAGATGGCCCAGCAGCAGTTTCTGATAGTGATCCATGTCCGGCACCACCACTTTTAGTTGATAGTCCGCGTCCATGCCGGTCACCAGGCTGCATTCCAGTACCTGAGGCAGGTTGCGGATCTGCTGCTCGAAGTTCTCGAAACGCTCGGGGGTGTGTCGGTCCATGCCGATCAGCACGTAGGCGGTCAGGTTCAGACCCAGTTTCTTGCGATCCAGCAGGGCAACCTGGCGCACGATATAACCGTCGTCTTCCAGTTGCTTGACCCGGCGCGAGCAGGGTGACGGCGACAGACCAATGCGTTCGGCCAATTCCTGGTTGGATATCCGTGCGTCCCGTTGCAATTCAGCCAAAATGCTCAGGTCGTATCTGTCGAGCTTGCTCACGATGCACCCCATTATCAATTCAATTGCGCTGGATTATTCATCTGAAGTCAAAAATTGCGCAAGTAATGTTTTAATCCGCAATATTAGCAATCTTCTGCCTCGGCCTCAGGCCTATTCTTTTAAACAGAATCACTGCCCGGACACAGCGTCCAGCGCGACTCGCCGAATCAGGCCAGCCGCGGCCTTCCACCCCATAGGGTGTGTCAGGCCCCCGGGCTACATACTGTCCAGAAGACGGCATGAGGTGAGCCAGCGTCAAAAGCGCTGCGCCAGGACGAAGTATCTCAAGGGGGCCATTTGGTCCCCTTTTCTTTGTCTGCTGATAAAGTGCGCAGAACGGCGCTACGCTTAAACAGTCTTAATGACGTCAACCCGCGCTCTAGTGAGGAAAGCATGAAATCTGGCATCTGGCAGTTTGCGGGTGTAAGTCTGTTGTGTCTGAGCATCGGTGCTCAGGCTTTGGCCGACGAACGTGATGAACCACCGCGCAATCCGCTTTACGGCAGCTCCGGTGAAAACGCGCAGCAGCGTCAGCAGCAACAGCAGCGTGCTCAAGAGCAGATCAACCAGCAGCGGCAGATCCAACAGCAGCAAAACCAGCTGCGCCAGGTCGAGCGTCAGCAGCAACAGCAGATCAACCAGCAGCAGACCAATCAGCAACGCCAGATTCAGGAGCAGCAGAATCAGCAGCGTCAGGTCGAGCGTCAGCAACAGCAGCAGATCCAGCAACAGCAGCTTCAGCAGCGCAACATCGAGCGCCAGCAGCAACAGCAGATCGAGCAGCAACAGCGTGATCAGCAGCGCCAGATTCAGCAGCAGCAAAACCAGCAGCGTCAGCAGTTGCGCCAGGCCCAGGACAACCTGCCGATCCAGAGCGGCCCGAAAGAGGCGTGGCAAACCCAGCCGCCGCGTCAGGGCTATTACCAGGACATTCCACGCGGCAACAACCGCAACTGGCAGGCCGGCAACGGTCGCCCCAATGACCGTTGGGAAGGGCGTCCCGACGGGCACGGCAATGGCTGGGGGCCAGGTCCGCAATATCGGCCTGGCTATGCGATAGATCGCGTACCGGGTGGCTACTCGCGTATTCCCTATCGTGGTCAGGACTATTACTACTCGGGTGGCTACTGGTATCGCCCGCAAGGCCCGCGTTATGTCGTGGTGACACCGCCCTACGGGGTGCGTGTCAGCAGACTACCGTCCTACTCTCAGGAAGTATGGATCGGCAGCAGCCTGCTGTTTCTGGCTGCCGGCACCTATTACGCCTACCAGCCGGACAGTCAGGACTACGTGGTGGTCAATCCGCCGCAGAACGAAGCCGTGTATCAGGCTCCGCCGGCCGAACAGCAGGGCAATGGCTACGATCCGGTGGCCTACCCTGCAAACGGGCAGAGCCCGCAGCAGGTCGAGCTGGATAAATACCAGTGCTACCGCTGGGCTGCGGAGCAAAGCGGTTTCGACCCGGCCAATGTCACCGGCCAGCCGCCGCCTGACGTGGTCGATCTGTATCGTCGCTCGATGGGCGCGTGCCTGGCGGGGCGAGGTTACAGCGTCAACTGATGGCGGTCAGGCACTGGCCTGCTTGACGACTTCCTGAGGGTCGGCGTGTACCAACACCTCGGCCTTCGGGAATTGCTTGTGAATGGCGTCAGCCACCTGATCACAAATTGCATGGGCGACCGATAGCGTCAGGCTACCCGGTAGCTCCAGGTGCAACTGCACAAACCAGTGATTGCCAGAGATTCGTGTACGCAGATCATGCGCCCCGAGCACGCCCGGCACTTCGCACGCCAGTGCCAGCATTTGAGTACTGACATCGGCGGGCAATTCCGCATCCATCAGCACCGATATCGTTTCGCGGGCGATTTGAAAGGCGCTCCACAAGATATACACCGCGATGCCCAGACCAAAATACGCATCCAACTGCTGCCAGCCGAAATACGCCAGCGTCAGCGCCACCAGAATGCTGGCGTTAAGCAGCAGGTCTGAGCGGTAGTGCAGCGAATCAGCGCGGATCGCTGCCGAGCCGGTCGCCTTGATCACCCGGTATTGCAGAGTGAGCAGTGCGATCGTCAGCGCGATGGAAACCACCATCACCACCATGCCCAGCAGCGGTGCGCCCAGCGGTTCCGGGTTCTGGATGCGCTCGACGGCCTGAACGGCAATCAGCACACCACTGACGGTGATGAACAACGCCTGCGCCATGCCCGACAGCGCTTCCGCCTTGCCGTGGCCGTAGCGATGATCGTCATCGGCAGGGCGCAATGCGTAATGCACCGCCAGCAGGTTGAGGAACGAGGCAGCGCCATCCAGCAGCGAGTCGGTGAGACCGGCCAGCAGGCTCACCGAACCGCTCAGCCACCAGGCAACGCCCTTGGCCAGGATCAGCGTCGTGGCGACCGCCAGCGAGGCCCGCGTCGCGAGCCGCAGCAGTCGGGAATGTTCGGCAGTGGTGCTCATGACGCTTCCTTGAACGGGATCGATATCAGGCAGCCGGGACCAGGCCCAGTGCTGCCAGTTGCTCGACGCTGCCTTTGTGCTGGATCAGGCGTGGATCGTTCAACGGCAGGGAACGGCCCAGCTCGGTTTCAATGATGGCTTGCAGCTTGGTGTTGTCGACACTGCCATCTGCCTTGAGCGCCTTTTGCAGCTTTTGCGGATCGATCTGCGCATGCTCGCCGGGCCCGTAATAGATCGCGCCGGTGGCGAAGTCCACCGCAAACGCAATCACGCCCGGAACGATGTAGAACAGCAGCGCGAAAGCATCCAGCGCCGCAATCGCCGGGTCAACCTTGCCATCGATCTGACCACGACGATCAGGATAGAAAATGCTGCCGCAGGCGGAGATCTGAGTCAGCAACGTGGCGACCAGAACGCCACCGATCAAGCGAGAAGGAATGCGCATGGAAAGCTCCTGAGATGAAGAGGGCAACTATACAAGGCAATGACTGCAAGGCTAAGACTATTGAGTGATAGCGTGGTTCTGCGGCCGTGAAGTTAAACCAAATGGGATGCGAAGCGCCCCGAACGGCGGAATCGTAGTGATGGGAGTGAGCTTGCTCACGAAGGGGCCTGAGCGGGCGCTGAAGATTATCGAATGTGAGATCGGCCAGGAAAACAGCTCCCGCGCCGATGCCCCTTACCGACCACGATTAACATCTGGTTTACTGTGCCGCACGATAACTACAAAAACTCAGGAGTCATGTATGCAACCGATTCGTCTCGGTCTGGTGGGTTACGGCAAAATTGCGCAGGATCAACACGTCCCTGCGATCCACGCCAATCCCGCATTTGAGCTGGTGGCCGTGGCTACTCAAGGCCAGCCGTGCGCCGGGGTAGAGAATTTCAAATCCCTGGGCGAACTGCTTGCGAGCGGGCCGCAGGTCGACGCGATTGCGTTCTGTACGCCCCCGCAAGGTCGCTTTGCCCTGGTGCAAGAGGCGTTGGCTGCCGGCAAACACGTGCTGGTCGAGAAGCCGCCGTGCGCGACCCTGGGTGAGGCGATGGCGTTGGTGACCCAGGTGCAAGAGCAGGGCGTCAGCGGTCTGTTCGCCTGGCATTCGCGTTACGCGCAGGGTATCGAAGCGGCGCGTGAGTGGTTGTCCACCCGCACCCTGCAGAGCGTGCAGATCGACTGGAAAGAAGACGTGCGCAAATGGCACCCCGGTCAGGCGTGGATCTGGCAGCCCGGTGGCCTTGGCGTGTTCGATCCGGGGATCAATGCCCTGTCGATCGTGACGCACCTGCTGCCAATGCCATTGTTCGTCGAGTCTGCCGAACTGCGCGTGCCGAGCAATTGCCAGTCGCCTATCGCTGCGTCCATCAAAATGTCCGACACACGCCATCTCGATATCCGCGCCGAGTTCGATTTCGACCATGGTCACGACGAACTGTGGAGCATCGAGATTCGCTGCGCCGAAGGCACGTTGCGCCTGGACAACGGCGGTGCGCTGTTGAGTATCGATGGCGTGCCTCAGTCTGTTTCGGAGGAGGGCGAGTACGCCGCGGTGTATCGTCACTTCCAACAGCTGATCGGCGATAAAGCCAGTGACCTGGACCTGCAACCGTTGCGGCTGGTCGCGGACAGTTTTTTCGTGGGCAGTCGGGCATCCGTTGAACCGTTCTACGACTGAGAGCCTCTCAGGTACAGGTGGGGGCAAACAGCGTTGCGCGCCCCCGCATACGTCAGCCTGACAAGAGAGCAGAAATTGGACACAAAACAGCCTTGGCCTTCCAGTGAGCAGGAGTTGGTAGAAGTACGACGGTTTAATAAAACCCTCGCGCGGATGCCGCGTTTCCAGATTCGCAATCGCGTCACGCCCCGGCTGATTCAGGCACTGTTGCGTGCGGCGCAGATCGGCAGCGTCCTGAAACCGGGAGGGCATGACCTTCGCATCGAGAAAAGAACGGTCAGCTCGGATAACGTAGCTGTGCCCGTGCGCATCATCCGCCCCAAAGGCAAACCCCGGGGCGTGGTGTTCGATATCCATGGCGGCGGATGGGTGATCGGCAACGCCCAGATGAACGATGATCTCAACGTCGGCATGGTCAATGCCTGCGACGTAGTCATTGTTTCGGTTGATTACCGACTTGCTGTGACAACCCCCATCGAGGGCCTGATGGAGGATTGTTTTTCCGCCGCCTGCTGGCTGTTGGGGAAGGACTGCGAAGAGTTTGCCGGCCTGCCGGTTATCGTGGTCGGCGAATCCGCTGGCGGGCATCTTGCCGCAGCCACCCTCCTGAAATTGAAAAGCCGACCTGATCTGCTCAAGCGCATAGTGGGTACAGTCCTGTACTACGGCGTTTACGACCTGACGGGGACCAAGAGCGTGCGTACCGCAGGGCCGGAGACGCTGGTGCTGCATGGTCCGGGCATGGTCGGCGCCATGCGCGCGCTCACCCCTGATCGAAGCGACGATAAACGCCGTGAACCGCCATTGTCACCACTGTATGGCGATTTGACCGGCCTTCCGCCCGCACTGATGTTCGTCGGAGAGATCGACCCGCTGCTGGATGACACACTGCAAATGGCCGAGCGCTGGGCCAACTCGGCAGACGTCGAAATGCACCTCATGCCCGAGTCGCCGCACGGCTTCATCCACTTCCCGACCACGTTGGCGCGCAAGGCGCTGGCGCGCAGCCGCGAGTGGATCAATGAGCGGATCGATGCGCTGAGTTGAGCTCGTCGCTCAACCTATCTCCGCGACCCACTTCGATACCGGGTCGCCACTGCTCAAGCCCGGCTGCACAAGACCGTCGATCATGAAGGTCGGCGAGACGTGTATGCCGTTCTGGCGAGCGTATTTGGCATGCCATTTCACGGCCTGCTCAAGCTCGGGATTGGCGAAAGCCTCTGCCAGCGCGAGGCCGCTGTAACGCTCGATGCGCGCGATGATGTCGTTAGGCGTCGCGTCCATGTTCGGGCCGGTGGCGTGGTGTTCGAACTCGAATTCCTCACGGTGTGACGCAACCGCCGCCATGACCGCCTTGGCGCTTTGCTTGCCGCCTTCAAGGGTCGCAGCCGCCAGAATGCAGCGCACGATGACACCCGAAAACATGTGCCAGGGCTGCGATTGCAGGCGGATTTTGACCGT
Source organism: Pseudomonas sp. PvP100 (assembly GCF_017833055.1). NCBI lineage: Bacteria > Pseudomonadati > Pseudomonadota > Gammaproteobacteria > Pseudomonadales > Pseudomonadaceae > Pseudomonas > Pseudomonas sp. PvP100. Next base: position 3,688,739 of record NZ_JAFIBO010000001.1, on the reverse strand, counting down.
GACCCTGTCTTCTCCGGCCTGAGCCAGCAGCTCATCGAGCTTGAAGAAGGCCTTCACCGAAAAGGGGCAGGTCGGCTCAAGGAAGACTTCGAACAGACGAGGCCCGTGGCCCCAGGAAAGTGCTTCGGAATGCATGGTCGTTTTACTCCCGTAGATGGTTGTGTAGAAGACGCGCCGGGCATAGGCATCAGAAGTGTTCTCCCGGACACCTCTCGTTCCTCACGCTCCGCGTCACACATTGCAGCGCTGACGCCTGAACCAGATGCAGGCACCCTTAAAGCCTGACCTGCGGATCATGCGGGTTTGAGAGCCGGTTCGGGCATGAGTTCGATTTTCAGGCCAGCAACGCGGTAATCCAGCGGACCTGTTGCGCAACGTCCTGCAGCTTCTCTTGATTCACGGCTTGCTGCGCGCGTTCGAAGTTGCGCAGCGTCTTGTGCTTCTTGCCCAGCAGACGCTGCCACTTGAGCAGAAATGCCGGGCTGCGCGCCTGCATCTGCAGCGGGCCGAAAAACAGCTCCTCAGCCGTGTACTTAACGGGGCCTGTGCGTTCGGCGACGATGATTTCGTAGTCGAAACGATTTTCCCGCAGCACCTCTTCGCTGACGATGCGGTAGTCATGCTCCATCAGCCAGACGCGCAACGGTTGCTCGCCGCCGTTGGGTTGCAGGATCAAGCGTTCCTGACCGCTCAGGCGCGCCTTGCCCGCTTCAAGGATGTCGCGAATCGTCTCGCCGCCCATGCCGCAGAGACTGATCGCCGTGATCGCGTCTTCCGCTTCGATCGCTGCCAGACCATCGGCCAGGCGCACGCTGACCTGATCCTCCAGATCGTTCTCGCGCACGGTGCGTTCGGCGGCACAGAACGGCGTCAACGCCACCTCGCCAGCCACCGCTGCCGCGATGACGCCACGGTTCAACAGCGCCACCGGCAGATAGCCGTGATCCGAGCCGATATCGGCCAGTCGTGCACCGGGTGGCACATGCGTCGCCACACGCTCAAGGCGCATGGACAATCTCTGTTCGTTCAACGGCAACCCCTTTCACCCTAAACGCCCGACAGCATGGCCGGGTCCGGGCGCGATTCTGTAGAGCAACGCGGCGCATTTCAACTTTCCGCGACAAAGCCTGCGGCTCGACCCCCACCTGTCGCTCGCGTAGGCTTGGCGTTTTCCATCCTTTGCAAAGCAGAGATCCCATGGCAAACGCAGACATCACCTTCACCCCCGATCCAGACCCGGAGTCCATCTCCTCGGACGTCGCCGACTTCAATGGCGTGCTGGTCAGCACCCAAATCCCCACCCATCCCGACGGCAGCCTTGAACTGGGCGGCATCACCGAGCAGAGCGAATGCACCCTGCGAGCCCTGAAAGACGCCCTCGAACGCGCCGGCAGCTCGATGGACCGGGTCATGCACCTGACCATCTACCTGACTGACATGGCCGATCGCGCCGCCTTCAACGAAGTGTACAAACGCTTCTTCAAAAAACCGTGGCCCGTGCGCGCAGCGGTGGGCGTGGCGGCGTTGGCGGTTGAGGGGATGCGGGTGGAAGTGACGGCGATGGCGGCCAAGGCGGGCTGACCGTAATGCACACACCTGACTGATGCTCGCGTCAGCGCTTTGCACCTGTGCAGAGTTGCATATCCCGTGGAACCGGATCTCGTTGCTTGCCACCAAGGCGGTATGAGTTTCCGGAGAAGCAGATGATCAACCTCACCAACCTTGCATCTTCGTTGGCGCGTGTGGCGCTCAGCGATTCGACAAAGCCAACGATAGACCGCGCAATAAACGTCGTCAGCCATATCGCTGGCAAAGTGGCGTTGCAGGTCAACAGCTCATTGCTGGAGCAGAAAAGCCGGCTCAACGAGCGTCAGCAGAAAGGCCTCGAGGTGATCCTCGACGCATTGCTCGGCAAGGAACCGGTGACCCATGTCGAGACGCACGAAGGGGGAGGCCGATTCAATCTGGCGCGAGCTGCCTTCGACGTGGCCAGCGTTGTCTGGGAGCGCGACAAGTCGATGCGCAACGTGATGAGCTTTTTGGGCGTCAGCGACAGCCAGGGCAAGATGTTGTTCTCTCTGGGCAAGACGCTGGCCGACGCGATGGCCAGTCTCGAACCTGAGCATGGCAAGCACAACAGTGAGGCGAACTACGCATTCTTCTCCAGCAACTTGAAGCTGAACAAACTGATGAACGACATCGCTGACCAGGTGATCAACGAGATTCATCAGCAGAACACCGATCGCGTGCGACGACCCACACCGGGTCCATCCTGGAGACCTGAAAGCACTCAACAGCAAGCACGCCCACAAACGCCTCCAAGCGCTCGCCCCCAGGCCAACAGCGCGCCGCCACCACCGCCGAAAGCCCAGCCCAATTCAGGCGCTCAGCGGCCGTCAACAGAGCGGCCCCACAAAACACCTGCTGCTGGCGCGTCCGCGAAGGTGGACGATTCCGCCCCCGCCAAGCCACCCGTCAAGCAGTTGTACGAGCACCTGGGCCTCTCGGACATGACGGCGGACCTCTCCGCAGTCAAAAAGGCTTACAAGAAAGCCTCGCTGAAGAATCATCCTGATAAGAACGTCGGTAACGAGGCTGAGGCGACTGAGCGTTTCAAAGTGATTTCAAATGCGTTCAGGATTTTGTCCGATCCAGAATTGCGCAAGAAATACGACAATGGCCTTATTGATGAGAACGGTAACGAGTTCAAGACCTGACTTTTCGGCGTGAGACATGCTGGCGGCAGTGTTTCTGGCTACTGCCGTTCAGCTAAAACACGCCGCCTGATTCCCCAACCCCACCCCGGTATACTCTCCCGCATCTCTCCGGGAGCCCCCATGACCTCGTTACCCATCGATGCCGTCCTGCCAGCCTTGCGCCAGGCCTTGTCCACACGCCATGAAGCCGTACTCGAAGCCCCTCCCGGCGCGGGCAAGACCACGCGCGTGCCGCTCGCGCTGCTTGAGGAAACCTGGCTGGCCGGGCAGACCATTCTGATGCTGGAGCCTCGGCGCCTGGCGGCGAGAGCGGCTGCCGAGCGCTTGGCCAGCGAGCTGGGCGAGAAGGTCGGCGAGACGGTGGGCTATCGGATTCGTCTGGAAAGCCGGGTCGGCCCGAAGACGCGTATTGAAGTGGTCACCGAGGGGATACTCACGCGTCGTTTGCAGGACGATCCGGCGCTGGAAGGTGTGGGGCTGCTGATTTTCGATGAGTTTCACGAACGCAGCCTGGATGCCGATCTGGCCTTGGCCCTGAGCCTCAATGGCCGGGAACTGTTTCGCGACGATCAGCCGCTGAAGATTCTGCTCATGTCGGCCACGCTGGAAGGCGAGCGGTTGGCGGCGTTGCTGGACGATGCGCCGGTGGTACGCAGTGACGGGCGGATGTTTCCGGTGAGCATGCAATGGGGGCGGCCTTTTCAGCCCGGTGAGTTTGTCGAGCCGCGTGTCGTTCAGACGGTACTGGATGCGCTGGGCAGCGAGTCCGGCAGCCTGCTGGTGTTTCTGCCGGGGCAGGCCGAGATTCGTCGCGTCAACCAGCAACTGGCGGAAGCACTGGGCGAGCGCGCCGACATTCTGCTTTGCCCTTTGCATGGCGAGCTTGATCTGAATGCGCAACGCGCGGCTATCGAACCGGCTCCCAAGGGCACGCGCAAGGTGGTGCTGGCGACCAACATTGCGGAAACCAGTCTGACCATCGACGGCGTGCGTGTGGTGATCGATGCCGGTTTGGCGCGGGTGCCGCGTTTCGATCCGGGCAGCGGCATGACGCGTCTGGAGACTCAACGCATCTCTCGTGCCAGCGCCACCCAGCGCGCCGGACGGGCAGGGCGGCTGGAGCCGGGCGTGTGTTACCGGCTGTGGTCCGAAGCGCAACACGATCAACTGGCCGCCTACGGGGCGGCAGAAATTCTTCAGGCGGACCTCGCCGGGCTCGCACTGCAACTGGCCCGCTGGGGCGTCACGCCTGCGCAACTGGTCTGGCTCGACGTGCCGCCAGCTGCGGCTTATGCACAGGCGCAGGATTTGCTGGTGCGTCTGGAGGCATTGAACAATCAGCCGAGTCAGCCGCCAGCCCTGACGCCACACGGTCAGGCGATGGCTGAGCTGCCTGCTCATCCGCGCATCGCCCATCTGCTGTTGCGCGGCCATGCGCTAGGGCTGGGCGAACTGGCGTGCGACGTGGCGGCCTTGCTGGGCGAGCGCGATATCTTGCGCGGCGCTGGCGCGGACCTGCACAGCCGCCTGACCCTGCTGGCCGGCACCGAACGCGCGGCGCGCGGCGCACAAGGCGGCGTGCAGCGGGCCAGACAGTTGTCGCGGCAATATCGGGGGTATCTGCGCGGCGCAGCGAACAGCCCGGTCGGCGATCCGGACCACTCCCGCTGGCTGGGCGCCTTGCTGGCGCTGGCCTACCCGGATCGCGTCGCACAGCAACGCCGAGCGGGCGGCGCCGAATACCGACTGGCCAATGGTCGCGCGGCACTGTTCGCCGAGGCTGATGCACTGATGAAACAGCCGTGGCTGGTCATCGCGGATTTGGGCAGTCGTCAGGGCCAGCGCGAAGAACGCATCTACCTCGCCGCCGAGTTCGATCCGGCACTGTTCGATTCGGTCTTGGCCGAGCAGGTCATCAGCGTGGACCAGATCGACTGGGACGAACGCGAAGGTGTATTCCGCGCAGAGCGACAGCGCAAAGTCGGTGAACTGATCATCAGTCGCGAACCACTGACCGGCCTCGACGAGACAACCCGCAGCCACGCGCTGCTGGCGCTGGTGCGTCGCAAAGGCCTGGAACTGCTGCCCTGGACGCCGGAACTGCGTCAATGGCAGGCGCGTGTTGCACTGCTGCGCGGCCTGGATATCGAGAAAAGCTCAGCGAGCGAGTGGCCTGATCTGAGCGACGCGCAACTGCTGGCGACACTCGAAAACTGGCTGATGCCCTACCTGGGCAAAGTTACCCGGCTCAGCCATTTCAGCCAGCTCGACCTGTCTTCGATCCTGCGCAACCTCCTGCCGTGGCCATTGCCGCAACAGTTGGAGGTGCAGGCACCCCAGACCCTGCAAGTGCCCTCTGGCTCGAATATTCGTATCGACTACAGCGAACATCCGCCGATTCTATCGGTGCGGCTGCAAGAGCTGTTTGGTTTGTCCGATACGCCGCGCATTGCCAATGGGCGGCAGGTGCTGAAACTGCACTTGTTGTCCCCGGCACGTCGCCCGGTGCAGGTGACGCAGGATCTGGCTAACTTCTGGCGGTCGACCTACATTGAGGTAAAGAAGGATTTGAAAGGGCGGTATCCGAAGCATTACTGGCCGGATGATCCGTTGGTGGCTGAGGCGACGGCGCGGGTGAAGCCGAGGGGGACGTAGAGGGCAAAATACTGGTTAAACCTTCTGGACTGGATGTTCTGTGCCTGAATTTGGAAGCGCCGCGAAGGCCCTGTCCCACGCCCCCGAGATCGTCATTTTCACGGGTGCGGGAATCTCAGCTGAAAGTGGCATCCCCACGTACAACGATCCATTGACCGGTATTGGGCTCCATACGATCCGCGCAATATGGAAGCAGCCAAGGCCTTTCGTGAAATCCTCCGTTGGTATGGGGATGGTACCTGTGGCCGCGCCAACAGGTCTCTAAAGCAGCTCCCAATGATGCATATCTCGCGGTGAGCCGACTGGCCAAATCAGGGTATAACGTCTCCGTGATCACTCAAAACATTGATGACTTGCATGAACGAGCGGGATCTGTGGATGTACTGCATCTCCATGGGAGTTTGCACCGGCCGGCGGTATGGCTAACGGAATAAATGCAGGTGGGAGCGCCGGGCTTTTCTGCGCTTGCAGCCGAATCCATTTGTGGACGAGGTTTGCGTTGAGACTATGGCTGAGTGCGACGCTGGCAATCGAGGCGCCGGGTTGGGCACACTCCGGAATGACTTGGGCTTTGAAGGGCTTGGAATAGGAACGGCGTGTTGGCTGCATGAAATAACCGCTTAAAAAGCTAGAACGGGTGTCCACTTAAATTTAAGTGCACACCATGCCCTGGCTTTGTCGGGCTGGGTAGATGACTGGGTCGGACGCATACGGATGGATATTGATGTGTGCGACGATAGGAGAAAGGTGTGTGTACGGCTGCGCGGTTTTAGTGTACGGGTGATGTTGAATGGTTTGCGGTGTTGCAACTGTAGCTCAGTGACTCGTCACTGCCTGATGGCATATGGCGATTTATGCCTATCTACGTGGTCTCCATTGCCATCCATGGGGGGCAGAGCATCGAACTCCTAGTCTCATTGTTAGTATATCTGGAGCTTGAGCATGCTTTGATTCCGGTCGTTCCTCAACGGATTTTTGTGTGCGCTAAAGTCTATGGACTCTGTGAGGAGGCGTTGCAGTACAAGATGTTTAGAGGCTTCTTTACTGAGCCAGTCAAGGAAGTCCCTGACGGGCGGATTTCGTTCTCTGCCAGGTACACAGGCCGAGACATAATGGGTCCCCGTTAGTTTAACCTCGGGCTTGTATGGCGTTAAAAAGCCTCGGGTAACACTGTCGACGGCTAAGACGTCGCTGGCGAGCACCATCCCATAGCCAGAAGTTGCAGCTTGCAAAGCATGATGTTCATCGTCGTACTCCATGAAAGTGGCGTTGGCCAGCCAATCGTCGTGTCCCGCCGCTTGGCACCAAGTCGTCCAGTCGAATGGGTTATGGCCATCAGCCTCCCAACGAACGTTGATGAGTGGGGACCTTGTTTCTCCAGATAAGGGCGTCCTGTAGGGCGTATAGGCCTGAAAGCTTTCGTCCATTAGATGTAGCTGATAGGTATCAGGGACCTCTTCGAAAACGCTGCTAATAGCCACGTCGATACTGGCGTCTCTGTGCAGGTCTGCCTGTGTTTTGCTGGTGATGATGTTGACTTGCATCGTTGGATGGCGGCGGTAGAAATCCCCTAATCTGGGAATGAGCCACAATGAGGCAAATGCATGGGTGGTTGTGACGGTGATTGCGTTCTCGTCGGTCTGTGAGCGTAGTTGACTAAGACTTTGGTTTATGCTTGAAAAATGCTGATGGATATTCTTGTATAAATCAAGCCCTTCAGTCGTTAGGGTGACTCCCTTGGCTACTCGCTCAAAAAGCAATAAGCCGAGCCAGTGTTCTAGTGATTTTATTTGATGTGAAATCGCTGAAGGAGTAACAAAAAGTTCAATGGCAGCCGCTTTGAAGCTGCTTAGTCGAGCCGCTGACTCGAACGATCGTAGAGACGTTAAGGGGATTTTTGAAAACATATTAGCCAGCACTCCATTGTTTGGGCGAATACATGGGCTATAATGTTTGTCCGGTTATTTTGGTATGTCAATCTTGCCGTGGCCTTGTCCCCGTAAAGCCGTACACCAACCCCTGCTAAATTGATACGGCTCCAAGCGCCTGAGCTTTCTCGGTGAGCGATAGTTCAAGGCGCTGTGCGGATGCTGTTCATTGTAGTATTCGAAGGCATTGCCAGGTTATACAGAGCCAATTTCTCGATCTGGCTTGGACGCTTACGCCACGCAACCACCCTTGATCGTCTTCATGAAGCTCTTGGCCATGCCGTTGTTCTGCGGGCTGCGAACTGGGGTGGTTACCGGTTGGATGCCGAGCAACTTCACGCTCTGGTACTCGGTCTATCTTAGCCGCGGGTTTCCCTTGTCGTCCCTTTTGTCCCCCCTCCTGTCCCTCCACTTCATCGTCGGATGAGGTCGAATGGTATTGAACACCATCGGACAGGGAAACACTGGGCGCATGGGTGAGGTCCAAGCTCCGTCTCCAGGCTATCAGCGGCAAGATAACGGGGTTATGGTTGGGTGATCGTGGTTTCTGAGCTGGACGTCACCTTAGAAGGCTATTGCCCAGGTGACCCCTTGGGCGGCACCACCGACAGTGCCAATAAGGTCGCCGATTTTCCTATGGGGAATACGATTGATGGCTGGGATAGAGGACTGATTAAAGAGCTGAGCGAAGTGATATTTATTGGCCATCTATGTGTGGCCCGCAAACGGCGAGCAAGAAGCCATCAAGGAATAGATGACGCGGAATGAATAAAATACATCAAGGATGAATTTATATAATTTGTTGGTATTTTCATTCAGTGATAGTTTTTGCTGAAGCGTTAAAGCAGTGGCGAAGATCCTGGGTTCGGCCAGGGCGATGTTCTTGACTCCATGCTGAAAGAAATCTGAATAGGAGGGCGGTGAGGTGATTCTTACAGACCCGAGCTTCAAGGTATTTATAAACGTTAACTCAATCAGTGTAGATTAAAGTTCTGGGGGGTTGTAATGGGTTTAAAATTATCAAGTGTTCCTTTTGAAATATCATACCCAGCTCAGAGTTTTGGCGTCGAAATCGAGAATTTAAAACTGCACAAAAATCTGTCCTTTGACACGATCGCAGCGATAAAAAAATGCTTGGCATATCGCGGGTTTGTGTTATTCAGGAATCAAAATCTTACACGGAGAGAGCAAATCGCAGTCACGCGACTGCTGGGCAATCCGAACCTGAAGTTACACTCTTGGGCGCCGCAGATAGAGACAGCTACTTTTGGTGATGACGAGGTGATTCCTAATGGGCTGCCGCTAATTAATCATGGGGAGATTTTGTATTTTGTGAATGGCCCGGATTTTTGCGACAAAACTCAGGATGAGCATGCGATATGGGATGAGAAAGACAATCATACCAAGGGTAAGGGAACTTCGTGTTGGCACACTGGCGACTCGGAAGCCATAAACGTTGAAACGATTAATTGCTTATATGCAGAGCTGGCTGCCGCACAAGGCGGAGCAACGTTATTTTGCGACACTGTTGCCGCCTATAATGACTTGGAAGACAGCCTGAAAAAGCGTATTGATAATCTTCGAGTGGTTCACTACTTTGTCGATCCTCAGCGTACTGAACCGGTCAGCCAACCATTAGTTAAAACCAATCCGATCACGCGGCAGAAATATCTTTATTTGAACTACAACACTATGGAGCGTGTTGAAGGGCTGAGTAAGTCAGAGAGCTACAGGCTCTTAAAGTTTCTGTTTGATCATCAAATTAAAGATCAATACGTTTATGAGCACTTTTGGAAGCAGGACGATTTTCTGATCTGGAATTGCAATGGCACCATGCACAAGCGTGGTGCGCTAGTCTCGAACCACAACAGGATCATGCGTCGGACGCAAGCTATTATTCCGGAGTTTACCAGTTACTACGAACGGGATAAAAGCCTGGCAGTGACCAGTCATGATAATGAAGACTGGCATCCATATCCTTTTGAGCGCGCAGAATTGGAGTCGGCCGGGTCGGCTTGATCTATTCGTTGAGGGTGCGTTTAAAAGTCCCTCCGTTGCGGTGGAATGTGCAATGGCTATGAAAGAGTGAATACATGAAAGAAAAAATCAAATCCTATCTGACTCAAAATTTCTTATTTGAGTTCGATGAGGATATAACAGAACAAGATGATCTCATCAAACTCGGCTTGATCGATTCGGTAGGTTATATTCAACTTATTTCTTTCTTGAAGAAGGAGTTTGGTATTGTGTTCACCCAGGAAGATATGATGGGCAATGTGCTGGTTTCTATCCAGAATATGGTAGAGTTTGTCGAGAAACGGGCAACGGCCACCCGGTAGTTCCGAGGTGCGGTTTAGAGGCCCACCAGTCCATCAGATACTGTTGTCAGTCAGGCAGGGCAGCTAAAGTTTGTCGATGCTTTTCTCCGTAATATTATTCGGTGTTTGTGGCGCGTGCGCGTTGACCTTGGCAAAAAAACTCCAAGCCGTGATTGGGACTTTCGACCTTCGCTAAGGCGGTAGGGCGCTACAGTTCTGTGTGGGGTGCCAACTTAAACTTTGGTGGGTTTATTTTTATGTGTGGGATAACTGGCTTCTTTGGTGTTAAAAATAAAAATCTCGATGAAACCACCGTCATAAAAAATATGCTTTCAATGATTGAACATCGAGGCCCCGACCAGGCAGGGTATTATGTCAATAATTCCATGGGCCTCGGCACCATGCGTTTAAGTATTATTGACCTTGCGGCAGGTATTCAACCCCTCAGCGATAGCACAGGTCAGTATTGGATTTCATACAACGGTGAACTGTATAACTACATCGAGCTAAGGCGTCGATTGCAGGTCTTGGGACACCATTTTTCCACTGAGTCCGACACCGAAGTGGTGTTGCGCAGCTGGATGGAGTGGGGTGATGAGGCCCTGGAAAAATTTAATGGCGCTTTCGCCTTCGCCATTTATGACACGGTTAAAGATGAAGTATTTATAGCGCGCGATCGCTTTGGTAAGCGCCCGCTGTTTTATACGCAAACCGACGGTGGTTATCTTTTTGCTTCAGAGATGAAGTGCTTTTTTGGCTTTCCAGGGTTTGAGTTCAAGTTTGACGAAATGTCCTTGTCCTCAATCCTCGCCCATTGGACACCCCTGCCATCGCAAACCCCGTTTCAGGGCATTCGTCAGCTGCCACCTGGGTCCATCATGACCCTGCGAGGGGCTCAGTGTGAGATCCGGCCCTACTACGCCCTGGATTTTCGCGCTGTGGGTTTTGATGGCACTGAAAATGAAGCCAAGGAAGAAATCCGCAACACTCTTGAGCAGGCGGTCAAGCTCAGACTGCGCAGTGACGTGCCTATGGGGCTGTACCTCAGTGGTGGTGTTGACTCCTCCGTGTTGACCAGTATTGCGGCAAGGATCATCAAGCAAAAGCCGCTGCGCACGTTTTCTGTGGAGTTTGAAGATAAGAACCTGGATGAGTCGAGTGATCAACAACTCGTCTCTGCGTTGTTCTCGACCAAGCATGAACGGCTGATTATTAACCATAAAGACATTGTTGATAATTTCTCGGCGACGGTTTTCCATGCTGAAATGCCGTTGTTTCGTACCGCGCCCGTGCCGATGTACATGTTGTCCAAGCATGTTCGCTCGACCGGTATCAAAGCGATTCTGAGCGGAGAGGGAGCGGATGAAGTCTTTCTGGGCTACAACATCTTTAAAGAGACTCTGTTGCGCTCCCAGTGGGACACCACTGAGCACGATGAGAAGAAACGCTTGCTGGCCAAGTTGTATCCTTACATGAAAAGCTTCAGTGAAGACAATGACTCGAACTTGATGGGTTTCTATAACGCTTATGCGAAAGAAAAAATCCCTGGGTTGTTCTCCCACGAAATACGTTTTCAAAATGGGCGCTTTGCCAGTCGGTTGCTGAAAACCAAGAATGATCCATTTGCTGGCATTCAGGCATGGGTGGCGAAAGACTCGGTGTACAGCGCGTTAAGCCCAACGCAAAAAGCCCAGTGGCTGGAGTTCAATACCTTGCTTTCCGGGTATCTCCTCAGTAGCCAGGGCGAGCGTATGGGCCTTGCTCATGGTATTGAAAACCGCTGTCCATTCCTCGACATCAATGTGCAGAAACTCGCCTCTTCCATCAATTTGCGTTTTGACGATGGCTTTACTGAAAAGTACATGCTGCGCATGGCCTACGATGGAATTCTGCCGGACCGTATCATTCATAAAGCCAAAACACCGTATCGTGCGCCGGACAGCGGGCCGTTTGTCGAACACGCCCTCGATTATCTCAATCATCTTTGCGAGTCCAATGCGCTGGACGCCATCGAGCTGATTAATCCGGTGTTTGCAAAAGCACTGATCAAAAAAGTGGTCGAACGAACCCTTGCCGGCGGTGAAGACATAACAGTCAGAGACAACCAGGCGTTTGTCTATCTGATGTCCTTGATCGAGCTGGATAAATGGTTTGTCAAACGTCAGGGCGCGGCTTATATCAATCCTTGCCGGGTGGATAAGTTGTTGGTTCAAGCCGTAGACGCAAGGCACTAGAAACCAAAGGGACAACGTTTATGTCAAGCACAAAAACTGACCTAGATAGCACCCAGGTCGCTATTGTCGGGGTTGGCCTTCGCCTGCCTGAATCAGACTCTATTGATGCTTTCTGGAGCAAGCTTAAAGCTGGAAAGTCCCTGATTAGTGAGGTGAATGAAAAGCGTTGGTCGAAGGCTGAGCTTTACGGTGATCCTAAAACCGGCGGCGATAAAACATCGAGTATTTGGGGCGGGTTCGTCGACGATATCGAGTGCTTCGATGCCAATTTCTTCGGGATTTCGCCCCGTGAAAGCAAGTTCATGGACCCCCAGCAACGTATTGCCATGGAAATGGCTTGGCATGCCTTTGAAGACGCAGGGATATGCCCATCCAGCGTGAAGGGGACGAACACCGGCGTTTTTATGGGGGTGTGTCACTGGGATTACGCTGAGCTGTTGGCGCTGAATCACACGCCGATTGATCCTTACTTTCCGACGGGAACGGCGTACTCGATTTTATCCAACCGGATCTCTTATTACTTTGACCTCAAAGGCCCCAGTATCAGCATTGATACCGCCTGTTCAAGCTCGCTGGTGTCGTTGGCGTTAGCGGTCAATGCCATCAAGTCCGGCGAGTGTGAGCTGGCCTTGGCCGGGGGGGTCAATTTAATCTGGAGCCCGCAGCATTTTATCGCCTTTACCAAAAATGGAATGCTCTCTAAAGATGGCAAGAGCTATACCTTCGATGACCGCGCCAATGGTTATGTGCGCGGTGAGGGCGGCGGGCTTTTGCTGCTCAAAGCGTTGGACAAGGCCATTGAGGACGGGGACAACATCTACGCCGTGGTGCGAGGTATTGCCAACAACCATGGAGGTAAAACCGGCTCACTGACCGTGACCAACCCTCAGGCGCAAGCGGACCTGATCGCAGAGCTTTATCGACGCAGTAATATTGATGTTCGCGATGTTAGCTATATCGAAACCCATGGCACCGGCACGCCGTTGGGTGACCCTATCGAGATCCATGGGCTTAAGAAAGCCTTCGCTCAGGCGAGCCACGCTGTCGATGACCCGCAGTCCAGAAAGAATTACTGCGGTATTGGCTCGGTTAAAACAAATATTGGACACCTGGAAGGTGCAGCGGGTGTTGCCGGGATTATCAAGATTTTAGCCGCGTTAAAGAATAAAGAACTGCCCGGAAACCTGAACTTTAAAAGCATCAACCCCAAGATAGAACTGACAGATACGCCTTTTTATATTGTCGACAAGCATCAGCCTTGGGCGAGTCCTGCGGAGGGCTCGACAGGGCGCATCGCCGGTATCAGTTCATTTGGATTTGGTGGCAGCAATGCCCATGCGGTGATCCAGGAGTTCATTCCTGAAACCGCGCAGTTGTCAGCCCGTGCAGTCGCTGATAACCATCCCGTGTTTGCGATCCCTGTGTCGGCCAAGTCAAGTGAGTCGTTGGTGGCGTATGCCCAGCGCCTGCTGGCGTTTCTGGAGGACAACCCTTCTGACCTGCCCGGCATTGCCCATGCATTACAGTGCCAGCGCGACGCGCTCACAGAACGCGTGTGCTTTGTGGTTGAGTCTATCGACGAACTGAAACTGGCGATTCGGAGCTTTATAGATACACGCGCTGCTGCCGAGCACACATTTGTAGGTAACTCTTACGATGCCGGAGAAGGCAAGAAACTTAGGAGTTACGCCGAAGAAAATCGAGCGTCACTGACTGAAAACTGGATGTCCAATCACGATATGCTCAGCCTGGCCCAGTACTGGGTTTTTGGGGTTGCCGTCGATTGGAATGACCTTTATCTCGACGCTAGCCTGATCCCCGCGAAAGTCCGCTTGCCGCTTTATTCATTTGAGCGCACGGCTTACTGGTTCCCCAAAAAGAACGCTGATGTGGCCAAGCCAAAACAGCCGGGTACAGTCGAATTTACGCTGTCGAGTAAAGCCTTCTTCCTGGAAGATCACACGGTTAATAACCAATCTATATTGCCGGGTGTGCACTATCTGGAAATGATTTTATCGACGATTCCCCGTGCCGATAAAATGATCAATGTCGACTTCTCAAACGTATTTTGGTTATCGCCATTTGCCATCGAACTGTCCGACGACGACGTCGATATCAGAAAGTCGATTTACCTCGACTTCGACAGTAAGCAGGCTGATGCAAACGCTGCCTCTGGGCCGCCAGGCAAAGGCTTTCGTTTTTATACCCATCCCAAAAATATCGAAGGGCAGGCTAAAGATAACGTTCGTGTTCATGTGCAAGGCGAGTATCAGCCGGGTTCAACGGTAGCCGATCGTATTGACCTGCCGGACATGTCGTCATTCAAGGAAATTCACCGCGATCAATGCTATCAATACCTTCAGAGCACAGGTATTTACCATGGCCCGAGGCTGCAGGGTGTCGAGCAAATCCATGTCGGCGTGGATGAAGTCTGGGTAAAGGTTTCAATCGCTGGGAGTCAACAATCATTCTCTGCCCACCCGGCAATTCTCGACTCGGTATTGCAGGCCGGTATTGCGACGGCGTTGTCCAATAACGCCTCACGTTATCCCTATGTTCCTTTTTCACTCGACAGTTTATCGGTCTATCAGATTTTCCCCACGACCGTCTGGGCTCGTATCCGTGAGAAAAATCGATTTGCCGGCACTAAAGCCTCGTTGACCTTTGACCTGAATATTTTTACCGAACAAGGCGAACAGGTAGCGTCGGCGAAAAACTTTACGATGTTCTTATTGCGCAGTCCCGTGGGTGAGCAAATGACCAGCAAGAACAACAGTGGCTCGAATGAACCGAGTAGCCAGAATCTTTATTTTTCGAAACAGTGGGTTGTTGACAGTACAAATCATCAACAGCCGCCAATAAGCTCAACAGCGCCCGCAGATCGTGCTAATCACGTGCTTGCCCTTTATGTGGGCAGTACGATTCAGGATGATCGCTGGATCGCCAATTATCGTAATCAGGTGTCTGCGCAAACGTCCTGCACGTTCCAGTCGATGGCGCTCTCTTCCCCTGAGGCAGTGAGCAGCGCACAGACGATTGAAGCGTACTCCCACGTGTTTTCATACATTAAGAAACTCCTGGAAACCAAGCCTAAAACTATTCAACACCTTTTGGTCTGCGCCTCCTCGACACTGCCGGATGTGATCCGCTCCAGCCTGACTGCGCTGCTGCGGGTCGCGCACAATGAAAACCCACGGATCCAGGGCCGCTTTGTATCGATAGAAAACTCTCCGCTGGTCGATTCCGGATCGATCATCGCCCGTGAGTTTCTCATCGCCGACGGAGCATTTAGCGTACGTCATGATGCGCAAGGCCTGCGTCGGATAGAACGGATTACAGCGCAACCCGTAAGGCCTGTTCAGGGAAAAATTCCGGTGCTTAATGAACAGCCGGTGTTCTGGATAACCGGCGGGCTGGGGGGTATTGGTCAACTGATTTCCAGGCAGCTCGCAGCGGATTTTCCGGGGTGCACGCTCTACTTGACCGGGCGCAAAACCGCCGCCGAGCAGCAGGCTGTTTTCTCTGCCTTGAAAAGTGAAATACAAGCACGGGGTGGCAAGGTCGATTATCAGCCACTCGATATTACCGATGTCGTTGAGGTCGAGAATTTTGTCGCTGCACTGAAGAATACTCATCACAGCGTTGATGTCATATTCCATGCCGCTGGCCACATTGCCGATAACTTCATCTTGCGTAAAGAGGTCAAGGATTCGCTGCCAGTGCTGTCGCCAAAGCTCGATGGGACGCTGGTTATTGATCAGGCGATCAAGCGTCTGCCATTAGGCAAGTTCGTGCTGTTCTCTTCGGTGGCGAGCACGTTTGGCAATGCTGGCCAAAGTGACTATGCCGCAGCCAACGCCTTTTTGGATGCCTTCGCGATTGATCGCAATCAACGGGTGCGCGAGGGGGAGGGGACCGGGCAGACGATCGCCATTAATTGGCCGCTTTGGCAAGAAGGTGGCATGAAAATGGACGCCGGCACCTTAGCATCGGTGCATGAAACAACCGGCATGGAGCCGCTTCCCACCCATGAAGCGATGCACGCGTTGCGTTATGCGCTGACCACCACCGATGATTCTCCGATCCTCGTCACGTACGGCAACCAGGAGAAAATCCACGCTTACATCGCAGGCCTTAACCAGCGCAGCGTTGTGCCTGAGGGGGGCAGTCAGGAGAGTCCTGATCCCTCGAAGAGCGGTGATGACGTCGATAATGAGGCCCTGTTTCAATATGCCCAGGACTATCTGAAGGGCAAGTTGGCTATCGTCATTGAACGCGACGCCAAGACGATCCGAGGCGATCAGAAAATCGAAGAGTACGGCTTTGACTCGATTATGGCGGTAGAAATGATCCGTCAACTCGAGGGGCAATTCGGTCAGTTATCAAAAACGCTGTTCTTCGAATACTTCACGATCAATGAAGTGGCCGATTATCTGATGGATGAATACAGCGAGAAACTAAAGAGCCTGTACCTGGAGGGCAGAGCGCCTGTCGTCGAGGTCGCAGCTCATACAGACACGCCCTCTAAAGACAAACAAGTCGCTGAAGAGGCGGCTGCCGCACCGGCACCGTCGATCAACAAGCAAATTGAAGCAGTACCTGTCGCCAGTCAGGTCGCCGCCGATGACCGTGATCAGCATGATATTGCGATCATCGGTCTGTCCGGACGTTATCCTAAATCGAGAAACATGGATGAACTCTGGGAATTGTTGAAAAGTGGCCAGCATGCGTTCGAGAAGATCCCGGCGGATCGCTGGAAGCACGACGCTATTTACTACAAAGAACGCGATGTGTGGGGTAAGTCGACGATCAAGACCGGTGGCTTCCTCGACGACATAGACAAGTTTGATCCGCGTTACTTTCAGATTTCTCAACTCGAAGCCGAGAAGATGTCACCGGAAGTCCGGCTGTTCCTCGAAGTGGGCGTCGAGGCCCTGGAAGATTCGGGCTATTCAAAAGAGTCGTTGCAACAGCTGTATAAAGGCGACGTGGGTGTTGTCGCGGGCACCATGAGCAACCACTACAACTTGTATGGTTTCCAAAACAACCTCACGCGGGGCGGTTCTGCCAGCGGCAGCTACACCGGCACGATCCCGAACATGCTGTCGTATTTTTATGGATTCACCGGCCCGTCCTTGTTTGTCGACACCATGTGCTCGGCGACATCGACCTGCATTCATGTGGCTGTGCAAATGCTGCGGTCTGGTGAGTCGAAAATAGTCGTGGCGGGGGGCATGAACTTGCTCCTGCACCCTTACAACCTGATCTCCAGTTCCCAGGAACATTTCACCACCAAAACCTCAGATGTCATCAGAAGCTATGGGATTGGCGCCGATGGCACTATTTTGGGCGAAGGCGTGGGTGCCGTGGTCCTGAAAACCCTGGCAGATGCCAAGCGTGATGGCGACAACATCTGGGGCATTATCAAGGGAACAGCCCTGTCCAATGCTGGCGTACGCAATGGTTTCACCGTTCCGCAGCCGCATATGCAGGCTCTGGCGATAGAAAAAGCGATTGAAGATGCGCAAATTGACCCGCAAACCATTGGTTACTTCGAAGGCCATGGTTCGGGTACTGAACTGGGCGACCCGGTCGAAATAAAAGGCGCTACCCAGGCCTTCCGCAAATACACCGATAAGAAGCAGTTCTGTCCGATTGGCTCGATCAAGTCGAACGTTGCCCACCTTCTAGCGGCCGCTGGTATCGCCGGCATCTCGAAGATCTTACTGCAGTTCAAGCACCAGCAGATCGTGCCGTCGCTGGGTGCGGATACGCTCAACAGCAATATTCGTTTCGAAGACTCACCGTTTTATGTGCATAAAGAACTGCAGTCGTGGCCAGCTCCTCGTTCCGAAAGCAACCTGGTCTTACCGCGTCGAGCATCGATCACCTCCATCGGTGCTGGAGGGATGAACTCGCACATGATTTTGGAGGAGTATGTCGACCCTCGGACGACCAGCCGCAGCCCGCGCCAGACCCAGCAACAGCTGTTTGTATTTTCGGCGACCAATCGTGATTCGCTGGTCAGGAACCTGCAGGGTTTTTCAAGCTACCTGAAAGACCACCGTGATGTATCGCCCGTCTCGCTGGCCTACACCCTGCAAGTGGCCAAGAACCAGATGAAATGCCGCCTGGCATTCTGCGCAGACAGCGTCAATGAGGTCATTGGGTCGATTGATAGCTGGCTGGGTGGTCTTTCCAGCAACCGTTCCGTGCGCTTCGTGGACAGTGTGTCGGGTGCGACCAAGGAGTTCTCCAGGAGGGAACTGAGTCAGGCTATCGAGAGCGCTGACCTTGAGACATTGGCCGAGTACTGGACCAATGGCTCGACCGTGGACTGGTTTGCCTTGCATGGCTTGAATGACCAAGCGGCCCTGGGTGCGATGATTAAAGTACGCATTCCGGCTTATCAGTTCGAGAAGAAACGCTGCTGGTTTGAGGTTCTGGAAGACGCCCCAAGCGTTATTGATCCTCTGGGCAACCGCAACAAATATCACCCGCTGGTCCGTGACAACACCTCCGACCTGAGCGGCATCCGTTACTCCGCTGATTTGATCGAGATTGAAATCCTCGACTACCTTTACCGGGTCAAGAAACAGCCGCAGTTAATCACGTTCAGCCTGCTCGATGCGGCGATTGCAGTGATGAAGCAGGCTGATCCGCAAAGCGGCTACACCTCTGTGCGTTGGGAGTTGCTGGCGCCTACCCCTGTTGTGCCTTCGCAGCTGTGTTATGCGGTGGCATTGAATGATCAAACGGGGCAATTTTCTGACGTTTACATCTCTTCCACAGCGGATGCGTCGACGCCGCATCAACTGTGTGCACGGGTCGAATTTGCCGTGCAAGCTGGCGATGGACGCAGGGTTCTCCAGCAGCCTTTTCCCGCGTTTGCGAATGCGACCGTTCGGGAAAGCCTTTCCGGTGCACAGGTCAGCAAAGCGCTGGAAGAGCACAAAATCGTTTTTGGCGATTACGTCAATGCTATCAGCGAGCTGCAGTTGATCGGTGAACAGCGCTATCGCGTGCACTTGAAAGATACTGATTATCGACACAATCACTTTGCCCGCAACACGACGTTTTTATCCGAACTCGGTTCGGCGTTGCAACAAGCCGTCCTCTACATCGCCTTGCGCCAAGGACTGGACCATTGGAGCGACTACGCGCTTTGCGCCTGCAATGTCCAGCTGGATTTAGCGTCTGTGTCGAAGGTCAGCAGCCTGCTGTTCTCCCTCGAATCGTCGGGGCAAGCGTTGCGCGGAACGATTGCGTTGGCTGATAAGAATGGCACTTTGTTGTCCCTCTTGGACGATGTGTATATCGCCAATAGCCAAGCCATTGAACCGCGTGCCGCCAAGACCATTGAGACGGCCAGCTTCCGCAGCCAACCCGTTTTCCGCCACGAGACTGCCGAGTCTCCGCGACCAGTCGCCGCCGCTGGCACGGAGTCCGACGGTCTCGGCAAAGCCGTGTCTGCCATCGTCGCTAAGCTTTTGAAGTTTGATGAATCCGAAGTGGACGCAAGAACCAGCTTCTACGAGTTCGGCTTTGACTCCATCGGCTTAACCCAGTTGAGCAAAGAAGTTAACGAAACGCTGGGCGCCAGAATCACCCCGGCCGTTTTCTTTGACTGCGAAAATATTGAGGCCTTGTGTTTTTACCTCAAGGATCAAGGCGTCAGCGGCACCAGTGAAGAGGCACCACAGAACAGCGCCTCTGCAGTGAACCAGGCTGCAACGCCGGTTTCTCGCGTCGAGAAACCAGAGGCCGAGCGGAATCCCCGTCTGCCGCACCCTCATGAATCCATCGCGGTCATTGGTATGGCCGGACGATTCCCGGGGGCCGCGTCGGTTGAAGCGTTGTGGTCGAACCTGCTCAATAACCAAGACAGCATTCAAGACTTCCCCTACCAGCGTTACAACCAGGACACCCAAGCAGCGTTCGCCGGTGTGGCTTGCGTCAAAAAGGGTGGCTACCTGGATAAGGTAGACGGGTTTGATGCGGCATTTTTCAATATTTCGCGGGTTGAAGCGGAGTTCATGGATCCACAGCAACGCCAAGTCCTGGAGGTGGTCTGGCACGCCGTTGAAAACGCCGCTTATGACCCCAGCCAGTTGCCTTCGGACACCGGGGTATTTATCGGGGTCAGCAACAATGACTACCGGGCATTGCTGCAAAAAGACCAGGAGCTGGACGGTTACATCGCCACGGGCAACTCTCACGCCATGCTGGCGAACCGTGTGTCGTTCTTCCTGGACATCCACGGCCCGAGTGAGTCGATTGACACCGCGTGTTCCAGTTCACTGGTCGCTATCCATAATGCCTGTGAAAGCCTGCGTTCCGGCTCGGCGTCCTTTGCCATCGCCGGTGGGGTCAATCTGTTACTCGACATCCAGGGCTTCGCCGAGCCTGACCATGCAGGCATGTTGAGCCTGGATGGGCGTTGCAACACCTTCTCGCGCAATGCCAATGGTTATGTTCGAGGGGAGGGTGTGGGCGTGGTCATCCTGAAGCCGCTTTCGCTGGCACAGAAAGACGGCGACAACATCCTGGCCGTGATTGAAAGCAGTGCGCATCAGCATGGCGGCCGGGCCAAGTCGCTGACGGCGCCGAATGCCAAGAGCCAGGCTGAGCTGTTGCGTACAACCCTTAAAAAGATCGACTTGAGCCAACTGCAATATGTTGAGGCTCATGGTACTGGCACCGAGCTTGGCGATCCTGTAGAGGTCAATGCGCTGAAACAGGCGGTGACGGAAACGCATGGTTTGCCGATTTATCTCGGCGCGCTGAAAAGCAATATCGGGCATCTGGAGTCAGCCGCAGGCGTGGCCGGCCTGATCAAAGCGGTGAAAGTACTCAGCGAGCGGACGGTGCCCGCCAATCTTCACTGCTCACCGTTGAACCCCTATATCGAGCTGCATGACAGCCGCTTCGTGATCAACGAACGCCAGTCCAGCTTGAAGGCCAGTGATCAGGGGATTTTCGCGGCGGTCAGCAGTTTCGGATTTGGCGGCTCGATTGCCAGCGTCGTTCTGCGCCGTTATGAAAGCAATCGGACGACTGCTCGTGCGCACCGGGCGTTTTCCGGGCACGAGGTGGTTCTGGTGCTGTCGGCGAAAACTCGCCGTGGGCTGGTCTCGCAAGCGATCAATTTACGCCAGCACCTGTCCAGTCATCCCGAGCAGATTGAGGAGGTGGCTTACACCCTCCAGGTTGGGCGTGCCGAGCTGTCTTACCGTTTGTCGATTGTGGCCATGGATAGCGCGGATGGCCTGAACAAACTCACGCGGTTTATTGAAAGTGAGGCCGCACTGTCCGATGCAGACTTCTCGACCGGGGCCAATGAGTTAAACCACGTGTCCATCTTTACCGGGCATATCAAGGGCTCGAAAACCGAGAAAATGTCCAACGAGGCACTGCCAGAACTGCTCACTTTGGACAATGCCAATAGGGTGGCGGAGCGGTTTGTTAAAGGCGTTAAGTTTAACTGGAATTTGCTCTACGGAGGCGCACGGCCTAATCGGGTTGTGTTGCCTGGTTATCCTTTCGAACAGCAGCGGTATTGGCTGCCTAAAGACCAAGTGACCACCTGGTATGACGTCGATAATTTTTCAAATGAGCAATTTGTAGAGCACTCATTTTATAAAAATTTACTGGACAGAGTGCTTGTGGACGATCTGGATACCGAGACGGTCCTGCAGCTATTGAGAAAGGATTAAGGGTGTCGTCATGAATAACTCCAATGAGATTGCTAACTTTCAGCGTTACATTATTGATCAACTCAAAGCGGGTCGTATTACTAAAGAGCAAGCGGTTCAGGCGCTGGCCAAAACCGACGCCACCGGGGGCCGTATGCGTGAAGAGCAGTCCGGGTCGCCGGGCAGTACGCGTTATGTGCCGGTGTGGCGCGATGCGCCGCTTGGGCGCGCGCTCGATGTGGCTCAGGCTCACGAACAGCATTGCGTGGTGGTCGTAACGGAGCACGGTCATGAGCGGTTGGTGGATACCTTGAAAGCCCGCCTGGATCAACGCCTGCTGGCCCGGATGACGGTAGTGTCGGCTCCCGAAGAGGCGGCCGCCCAAGGCACGCTTGCCGACCAGATGAGCGGTTTGGCCAGTGCGATGATCCTCGACGTTTTCGTCAGTTTGAAGGCGCAGGTCACGGCCATTTTGCAGCATGGTAAAGGCCGGAAAAGCTCGGCGGATACGCTGCTCCAGGTGTTTTTTCTGAGGCCCGATAGTTACGCTGAAGACAAAGTAGCGCACGAATCTGTGTATGTCGGAGTGGAAGCGGCTATTTCAGCCATGCTGAAAACCCTGAATAAGGAGCACCCGAGCATTACCACTCAACTGGTGGCGCTCGATGAAGCCTCATTGGGTCAGTTAAGCCAAAATAGCCTGGCCGAGGAACAGCACAGTCACGCGGCGTATGTGCGCTACCTCAAGAATGTCCGTTATGTTCAGGTGTTTGAAACGCTCAGTGAGCGTTCTGATGGTGCGTCGTTGCAAAGCTTTATAAAAACCGATGCGAGTTATCTGATTATAGGTGGCGTAGGCGGTATTGGTTTGCACTTGGCAGATTACATTTTGCGCCAGGGGCAGCAGGCCCGCGTCGTATTGACCGGGCGCCGCAGTGAAGCCGATCTGCAAAGTAATACGCCGTACCTGCAATTGGTAAACACCTACGGAAAGTCCCGGGTTTCCTATCTCACGGCGAACGCGGCGAGCTACTCGGACCTCAAGTCGCTGTTGATCAAGGTCGTCGCCTCCCATCACCTCGAAGGGATTTTCCACTGCGCCGGCACGTTGAATGACAGTTTTCTGGTCAACAAAACCGTCGAGCAGTTTGAAAATACCCTGGAAGCCAAAGTCAGTGGCAGCATCCATCTGATTCAGGCTGCAAACGACGTCAGTCAACAGACTGAAACGGGCTTTGACTTCATTCTATTTTGCTCCTCTTGTGCAGGCCAATTAGGTTTTGTCGGCCAGATCGACTATGCGGCCGGCAATGGATTCATTGATGGTTTCAGCGACGCTCGAAACAAGGTCGGGCGTAACGGCTTTGATCGCCTGTTGTCGGTGAACTGGCCGCTCTGGGAAAACGCCGGTATGGGTGTTGATCAGCAGGCGCTGAAAGAACTCCACGTCGAGTACGGTCTGTTGCCGTTGCCGGTCGATGTGGCCCTCAATCACGTGAATACGTTGTTACTGGCCGCCGATACCCACCGTGTTCTGGTGACCTATGGCGATCCGGTGAAAATTGATAGCCAGTACGTTAACGCTAAACCACAGCGGAACCTGCAAACCCCGGCGCTCAGTCAGCAAACGGCTCAAGCAGCCAGCGGGAAGGGCGCAGTGACATCGGTTGAGACTGCCTATGATCCATTGGTCGCTCACCTCAAACAGTTGATCTCCAGCGTCCTGAAGCTGGAGACAAGCAAACTCGACACCTTCGAGCCGTTGCAAAGCTACGGCCTCGACTCGTTTTCCATCATGCGGATCAATCAGGCGTTGAGTGAGCATTTCTCTCGACTGTCGAAAACGCTGCTGTACGAAGTGGAATCCATTCATGACCTGGCCACCACACTGAGCCAGTTGCAACCCGACGCGGTGCAGGCGTGGCTCGGCGCGGTTGCCCCGGCAGCGAGCCAACAGGCTCCGCAAGCCTCTGCCCGTCAGGACGCTCAGCCGCGTCCGGCAGTGCCCCGCGCAGTGGATGCGCAGGCCGGTGATGCGGTCGCCATTATTGGTATTAACGCGCAGTTTCCGGGGGCGGCGAATATCGAAGCGTTCTGGGAGCTGTTGCGCAACGGCGTGAACGCGGTGACCGAGATTCCTGAGTCGCGCTGGTCCCTGGAAGACTTCTATGCCACGGACAAAATCGAGGCCATCAGAGACGGTAAATCCTACTGCAAGCAAGGCGGGTTTCTTGAACAGGCTTATGATTTCGATGAGCAGTTTTTCAAGCTCTCACCACGAGAAATCCTCGCCATGGATCCGCAGGAGCGGCTGTTTATGCAGTCTTGCTGGCGTGCCCTGGAGGACTCTGGTTACACCAAAGATAAAATCAAGCAGCAGTATGACGGCGACGTTGGTGTCTACGTCGGCATTACCAAGACTGGCTTCAATCTCTACGGCCCGGCACTCTGGAATCAAGACGAACGCACGATTCCGACGACCTCGTTCAGTTCTGTCGCCAGCCGTATTTCTTATCTCTTCGACCTCAATGGGCCCAGCATGCCCATCGACACCATGTGTTCATCGTCGCTGGTGGCGATTCATGAGGCGGTCCATAGTCTCAAGGCCGGGCGTTGCCAGATGGCGATTGTCGGTGGCGTGAACCTGTATCTGCACCCCGCAAGCTATGTACAACTCTGTGCGTCCAGCATGCTGTCGCAAAAAGGTCAGTGCCATAGTTTTGGCGACCAGGCGGACGGCTTTGTACCGGGTGAAGGTGTCGCGACGCTTATTCTGAAGCCGCTTCGGCAGGCCCAGGCAGACGGCGACCGGATTTACGCAACAATCAAAGGCTCGGCGGTCAATCATGGTGGCGCCGCCAAAGGCTACACCGTGCCGAACCCCAAGGCGCAAACGGCGGTGATCGAGAAAGCCCTGAACAGCGCCAATATCGCAGCGGGCGAACTCAGCTACATCGAGGCTCACGGCACCGGGACGGAACTCGGTGACCCCATCGAGTTGAACGCACTCAAAGCCTGTTTCTCGGGTAATGACCTGCCTGAGTCTTCCTGCGCGATTGGCTCGGTAAAAAGCAATATCGGCCACCTGGAAGCCGCTGCCGGTCTGGCCGGTGTGATCAAAGTGGTGCTGCAGATGCAGCACCGGGTCCTGGTACCCAGCCTGCACGCACAGACGATCAATCCTAACTTGGAGTTCGACCAGTCGCCGTTCTATTTGCAGCGGGAGCTGATCGAGTGGCCATCGCGCAACAACCGCAATCGTATCGCCGGTGTTTCGTCGTTCGGTGCGGCGGGGGTGAATGCCCACGTTATTCTGGAGGAGTACACAGCGCCGCAGGAACAGGTCGTTGGCGCACCTGTCGGGCAAGAACATGTCCAGGCGTTGGTTTTCCCTTTCTCTTCGAATACCGAACAAGGCCTGAAAAGAAACTGCCGTCGGTTCCTGGATTTCCTTCAGGCGCAAGCGCCTGAAGCCTCCACTGCAATGGATATTGCGACGTTTATTCGCGCCACGCTTCGGGGGCTGGATAACAATCTCTCGTTGAATCAGGTTGACGATTCAACCCCCTTGGTCGATGCCGGGCTCAAACCATTTGATTTCTATCGACTGTTCGAGGCCGTCAACACCCGCTACGGGCTGAATCTGTCGATGCTCAACTGGCAAGGCAGCGTATCGATTGGGCGACTGGTGGCGGTTATTCAGGGCGGCGCTTCATCGTCGACCGTACCCGCGTTGCGTGACGTCGCGTTCACGCTGCAAACGTGTCGAAATGCCCATCAACATCGCGTCGCGATTTGTGCCAGGGATCTAGCCGGTTTTATCGAGCGTCTCCAGCGCTTCCTTGGCGAGGAAGACCCTCAGGTTAATGGTAGCGGCCTGTATGCCGGCGTGAAAACTCACCGGTTTGAAGAGCTTTCCAAGCAAAAAGCGCTGGCCCACGACCGCGTTCAGATTGCTTTTGCCCACCACGAGTCGGACGCCTTGGCGCAACTGTGGGTCAATGGCAGCTTTGAGCAGTGGGAAGGTTTGTACAGCGATGGGCTGCAACCGAAAAAATGCCGGATACCCGAGTATGCCTTTGCGGCCAACACCCATAGCTTCCTGGACAAAGTCGGTTCGAACGCAAAGGCCGTCAGACACCTGGATCAGCCATCAGAAGCAGGGAAGGTGAGCGCCGAAATCATCAGTCACGTGCCCGTTCGCCTTGAAGTGCCGGCCGTTGCCGGATTCATTCGAGAAAGACTGGCCAATGTACTCAAGATGGATGAGGCGTCGATCAACAATGAGGTGTCGTTTGTCGATTACGGTCTGGACTCCATTTTGGGCGTTGATTTAATCCATTCGCTTAATGAACAGTATCGTCTCGGTTTGAAAACCACGTGTATCTACGATTATCCGAATGTCGAGGATCTATCCCGCCATGCCCATGGGCTGATTACGCCTGTGACGATCGTCGACTCGTCGACTCAATTCGCTCGGCCAGCGCCTCAGCTACTCAGCGAGTCGCCTGCAACTGGCCAGGAACGCAACCAAAAGCCGATTGCAATTATCGGCATGAGTGGCCGTTTTGGCGGTGCCGATGATACCGAGGCGTTCTGGAACAATATCCGCGACGGCAAAGACAGCACCGAATCGGTGAGTCGTTGGGACCTGGCGGACTACCTCAATCAGGAAAAGTATCGCGACGGTGTTTGCCAGCGCGGTGGATTCCTCAATGAAATTGATAAGTTCGATGCGATCTTCTTCAACATTTCCGGGGTTGAAGCCACGTATATGGACCCACAACAACGCCTTTTCCTCGAAGAGGCGTGGCATGCCCTGGAGGACAGTGGCTATGCAGGCAGTCGCCTGACCCCTGAAGTGAAAGATCAGTTCGGCATTTACGTCGGCGGCTGGACTGGCGACTACAACGAAGTGTTCGAGGCCAGCGAGGCACCGGCGCAAGCGCTGTGGGGCAACATGGGCTCGATGATTGCGTCGCGGATTGCCTATTACCTGGATTTCAAAGGGCCGGCGCTGACCATCGACACTGCGTGTTCAAGTTCGTTGGTGGCGATCCATCAGGCTTGTAAAGACCTGCGACTGGGGATCACCAATACGGCGATTGCGGGCGGTGTATTTGTACAGACGACGCCGCGCTTGTACGTGCAGGCGACACAAGCCGGGATGTTGTCGCCCACCGGGACGTGCTCGCCATTTGATGAAAACGCCGATGGTTTTGTCCCCGGCGAAGCGGTCGGGGCGATTATTCTTAAACGTTTGGACGATGCCTTGGCCGATGGCGACAACATTCGCGCGGTCATCTACGGTGACGGCATCAACCAGGACGGCAGAACCAACGGCATCACGGCCCCAAGCGCCGTCTCGCAAGAGAAGTTGCTGAAACGGGTGTACAAGGATTTCGGTATTACCGCTAACGACATCTCCATGGTGGAGGCCCACGGCACCGGCACCAACCTGGGCGACCCGATTGAGTTCAACGCACTCTGTGCAGCCTTCACCACGGACTCCGCGCACAAGAATTACTGCGCCTTGGGCTCGGTCAAAGCCAACATTGGCCACACCCAATTTGCCGCCGGTATCTCGAGTGTGATCAAGTCGGTGCTGGCACTGGAACACAGCACCATTCCGCCGCTGATTCACCACACCAAAGGCAACTCGCGAATTGATTTGGCCGGTAGCCCGTTTTATGTCGCGAAATCTTCACAACCGTGGCAAGCCAGAAATGGCCGGAGGCTGGCAACGATCAGTGCCTTCGGTGCCAGTGGCACCAATGCACACGTGGTGCTCGGTGATTTACCCCAGCCGGTACGGCACACGGCGGAGAAGTGTGGGCCGCAGTTGATTCTGCTGTCGGCGAACTCTGACCCACAGTTGGTCAAACTCCTGCAGAAACTGCGTGAGCACCTCGAGTCTGACGCGACGGTGTCGCTGACCAACATCGCTTACACCTTGGCCTGCGGGCGCAGGCACTTCGGCAAGCGCGTGGCGATTCTTTGCCGCTCGGTTTCTGAACTGGCCAATGCACTGGGCTCCCTGCTGTCAGCAGCCAAGCCGAGCATGCAAATCTTTACGCCGAGCGACTTGGGGCAGGGCAATGCCCAGGCTTTGCTGAAACAAGCGCACGTCTATATTGAAAACGGCCAAGTCAACGACGCTTCGTTCCAGGGCAGCATTTGTAGCCTGCCGGCAAGTCCGTTCAATTCCATGTCGTTCTGGGCGTCTTCGAAGGATAAAGCGCCTGCGAAACAGGCCTCCGTTGCACGTCCGAGTCCTCCCGCATCAGCCCCACGAGCCACGGCGGCAAGGTCAAAAGCCGCCAGCAAGTACTGTGAATTCACCCTGACGGTGGATGATTTCTTCATCGCGGATCATTTGGTTATGGGGCAGAAAGTCCTGCCCGGCGTGATGTATATCGAGCTGATGAAACGCAGTGTTTGCGCGGTGTATGGCGACAAGTTCAAGAATGCCTACCAAATAGCGCTGAACGATATTGCCTGGGTTCAGCCGATGGTCTTTACCGACGCCACGCCACGCTTACCGATTATTGTGGAAGTGACAGAGCGAGGCGACAACGCTGACCTGAAGGTGCTGAGCCGAGATAAAAAGCAGCTGTATGCCCAAGCCATCTGTGAGTTGTCGTCAGGTCAACAGGTGCTGGCAGAAGATCAGTCGTTCAGTCACCTGAAAGCACAGGGGATCCGGTTCGATGAGATTGACCTGAGCGCGGCAGGGCTGGCCCAGTATCGAAAAGTACCGGCAGCGCAATGCTATGACTTGTTGCGTCGCCATGGCATTACCCACAAGACCCGTTTGCAGGGTATCAAGGCCCTCTACTTTTCGCCCTCGACGGTCATCGCTCAATTGCAACTGCCGTCGATCCTGGCGAATAAACAGTCGCCTTTTTCGGTTCATCCCTGCCTTGCAGACTCTGCACTTCAGGCCATCTCGATTCTCGCTGTAGCGCGGGATAAAGCCAAACAAACCAGGGATCAGGGCGGGGTGCAAACCCGGGTTCCTTTTGCAATAGACCGCTTTCAACAGTATCGGGAAATTCCACTCAACGCCTGGTCGGTTGGGCATGTGCTGAATGATGGCAAGAAAGAAATCTGGACCATTGTTATCTACGACGCGCAATCCAATGTCTGTGCGGTGCTGGATGGTTATCGCCAACGGATACTGTCCGGTGTGCCGCGATTGTCTGAAGCTTAAACAGGTCCTGGTGTTTGGGTGCTTTTGATTGTTACCTCTGGGTAGAAGGTTTGATATGAGCAATGCCGTGCATAACATTTATGCCGTTAATCGTTGGCGGCCAATAGCGGGCAGCCCGTCGTTGGCGACCGATGAAAGCGTTCTGGTTATTATTCCAGTCACTTCTGCGGCGGGTGTGTCGCCAAACAGGCAGAGATTATTGTCGTTGGTTGGCGGTCAGGCTCACTGCAGCTTTACTGCGCTGGATACGCTGGAACGTATGACCGCGACACTGGCGGACTACATCCCGGGAACGATTAAAAGTATCCTCTGGATCGGCGGTAGCCTTGATGTCTCTGTGCACGCAGAGGATCAAGGTTTACAGTATGGTATCGAAGAAAAAATCTTCTTCAGGTTCTTCAAGGCGTTGCTGGCATTAAAGGCTGATGAAGTCAGGTTGTCGATCACGGTCGTCACCAAGAATAACTTCAATGTCAACAACGAAGGCACTAACACAGCGGTCAACGCCGGGTTGCATGGGTTTGTCGGTGCCGCTGCGAAAGAATACAGCCATTGGACGATAAGCTTGCTTGATGTCGATGACGCCTTTGTGGCGCGTGCGACCTCAAACCCCTCGCTGGTGCGCTCGTCGCAAGGCATTGAAAAAAGAAAAGTCAAAGGACAGACGTATTGCTGCCGCGACGATCAATGGTATGCCGAGCACCTGGAGGTGTTGCCGGTTGAAAACGGCAGTGAGCCGGTCAAGCCGATCTACCGTGACAACGGGGTATATCTGATCATCGGTGGTGCCGGTGGCCTGGGCCAGGCCTGGACCGAAAGTCTTTTGCAACGGCACGATAGCCAAGTCATTTGGGCAGGTCGAAAAGCCATTAATGATGAAATCCGTCATTCATTGCGTGCCATGGAGAGACTCGGTCGTGCTCCCCTGTACGTATCGGTTGATGCCACCCAGCCACACCAAATGGAGCAATTACGACACACCATCCTCCGTCAATATGGCCGGCTGGACGGCATTATTCATTCGGCAATCGTCCTGGAGGACAAGACGGTTGCCAATATGTCTGAAACAACCTTTAGTTCGGCCCTTGCTGCGAAAGTGGATATTTGCCGAAACATCGAAAATTACTTTGCCGATCTAGACCTCGACTTCATCGCCTTCTATTCCTCGATCCAGAGCTTTGCTCGCCAGGCCGGGCAGAGTAATTACGCTGCGGGGTGCACCTTTAAAGACAGTTTTGCCCATTACTTGCAGGCCAAGTGCGCAACTACCCATGTCAGAGCCATGAACTGGGGGTATTGGGGAACCGTCGGCATTGTCAGTGATGCGTCGTATCAAAAGGTGCTGGAAAAAAGCGGGATGGCGTCAATCAACCCGACCATCGGCATGTTGGCCTTTGAGGCGTTGATTGCAGGGGATCATTTACAGGCCAGTTTTATCGCTGCCTACGATCCAGAAAAAATAACATTGATAGATAAGGTGACACTTCATCAGAACACTACAGAATTTGGTTTTGTGCAATCAACAACTCAGTTAAATAACGATGGAGTGGAGGGCTGTATGATGGAATATGTGTATCGGAATGAACACTATATGGCCCTAAGGGAGGAAGGCGTTTTTTACCTGGAGGACATGGACAGCTACCTTTGCCGGATCGTCGCTGCCGACCTTGAAACCTTGGGCGTGTTTTCCGGTACTGAGTTTTCCGTTGAAGACGTGCTTCGCAAGACCGATATTCGCGCAGGTTTTTCGCGCTGGTTGACGGAGACCCTGATGAGCCTTGTGCGCCAGGGCTACCTTCGTCACGACGCCGGTCAATTCAGCAAAACGGCAGAGTTTCCTGAGAGCGATGCCAGCGCAGCCTGGCTCTCCTGGAACACCGCAAAAGTTGAATGGCTGCTGGATGATAATAAATCCGCTCAAGTCAAACTGGTTGAAGCCTTGCTGATCCATACCAAGGAGATACTGACCGGGAAAATAAAGGCCACCGACGTCATGTTCCCTGACTCTTCGATGCGCATGGTCGAGGGTATCTATAAAAACAACCGCGTTGCTGACTACTTCAACCTGGTGCTTTCGAGGACGGTGGTTGACGAAATCAACACGCTGCTGGCCGCTGACCCTCAGCGGAAAATTCGCATTCTGGAAGTGGGCGCTGGCACCGGCGGTACAACCGCCGTGTTACTCAAGCACCTGGCGCCGTTTCACGCCAACATCGCAGAGTACTGCTACACCGACCTTTCGAAGTCGTTTCTGTTTCATGCCCAGCGGGAATACGGGCCAGGCAATCCATTCTTGCGCTACGAGATTTTCAACGTAGAAAAGTCGGTCGATGACCAACCACTGCAACGTGATTACTACGATATTGCAGTTGCCACCAACGTGTTACACGCCACCCGTGACATTGCCGCCTCGATTCGCCGGGTCTGGGAAGTTTTGAAAGATCAGGGCTCATTGATCGTCAACGAGCTCAGCCGCAATACCTTGTTCAACCACCTCACGTTTGGTTTCCTCGACGGTTGGTGGTTGTACAACGACGATCACATCAGGGTGCCGGGCTCTCCGGTTCTGGAGCCTGCCACGTGGCACAACACCGCCCTGCAAGTGGGTTACGGCTCTACGCAGTTCCCCGCCGAGCTGGCCCACGACATGGGGCAGTTCGTGATGTTGATGCGTGCGCAAAAGCACGCCGCGTCCCTTGCCCCCAAGGTCGTTGAGTCCGGATCCAGTCATTCATCAGGGAACGAGTCCTCCATGCATACCCCGTCAAATACCCCTTCGGCTGTCAACGTTGCAATGTTGAAAGCCAAGAGCCAGGCGTTTTTCACTGATCTGATCGCCGACGTCGTTCAGCTTCCTGTCGATGAAATCGCGCTGGACCTCTCCCTCGAAAAACTGGGATTCGATTCTATCCTGGTCGTCACCCTCACCAATAAACTGCGTGAGCATTTCGAGCAGGTCAGCAGTTCCCTGCTGTTTGATATTGATAGCGTCGAAGGCATCATCGATTACTTTATCGAGCAAGATACACAGGCCTTGGCGGCGTTGCTGGGTATTGATTTCAGCGATGCACAACCACCTAGTGCTGCCCCGGTTGCCGTTGCTTCTCACACCCAGGCCCCTGCCAGCGCAACTGCGGTTACTCAGTTTGACGTGATCGACCTGGGCGCATTCTCCCTTCAAGAGGTTGACGCCCCGTCGGCGTCGCTGCCTCAGGTGTTTGATTTCCAGGAAACCTACCCTGAACCCCGTCGTTCCGGCGATATCGCGATCATCGGGCTGAATGGTACTTACCCTGGCTCGCGGACCCTGGACGAGTTCTGGGAAAACCTGTCGCAAGGTCGTGACCTGGTGACCTCAGTGCCCAAGGCAAGGTGGGAGCAAACCGGCTTTAATCGGGTCGAAAATCCGGAAAATTTCAAGGGCGGCTTTATTGACGGCTTTGATCAGTTCGACGCGGAGTTCTTCGACTTCAGTGAAACCGATGCGCTGCTGACAGATCCTCAGGAGCGCAAATTCCTCGAATGTGCCTTCTCGGTGCTGGAAGATGCGGGCTACACCAAAGAGTCCCTGGCCGAAAGTGACATGACCACCGGTGTCTATGTCGGCGCGATGTACCAGGAGTATCAGCTGCACAGCGAAACGGCTAAAGGTCTGTACGAAGGGCAGGCCATCTCCAACAGCTTTGCCTCCATTGCCAACCGTGTTTCCTACATCCTGAACCTGGAAGGCCCTAGCGTCGCCATAGACAGCATGTGTTCGTCATCGCTGTCCGCCGTGCACCTGGCGTGCTCTGCGTTGAAGCTTGGGGAGATTGATTACGCGATTGCCGGCGGGGTCAATCTGACCTTGCATCCCAACAAATATGGTGTGCTGAAACAGGGCGGCGACCTTTCGCAGACCGGTAAATGTGCGAGCTTTTCCGAGAGTGCAGACGGCTATGTACCGGGAGAAGGTGTTGGTGCGGTCTTGTTGAAACGCTACGAGGATGCGCTGCGCGATGGCGACCACATCTATGGGGTGATTACCGGGTCGCTGATCGTTCACGCAGGCAAGACCAATGGGTATACCGTTCCAAGCCCGAAAGCTCACAGCAAGCTGATCTCAAAAGTGGTCCAACAGGCCGGCGTTCGTTCTGCGGACATTTCGTATATTGAAGCGCACGGTACGGGCACCAATCTGGGCGACGCCATCGAAATTCATGGGCTGAGGCAGGCGTTTTCCATCGATCAAGACTCGGCACAACAAGGTAAGTTCTGCTCGGTAGGCTCGGTGAAATCGAATATCGGTCATTGCGAAAGTGCCGCAGGCATGGCCGGTTTGACCAAGATTCTGCTGCAACTGAAATACCAGCAAATCGTCCCTTCGCTCCACTCGAAGAAGATTAATAAAAACCTGCAGATCGAAAAAACCTCCTTCTCGATCCCCCAGTTGCTGTCCCATTGGCGTCTGCCGAATAAAGAGGTCAAAAAGCGGATTGCCGGCCTGTCGTCCTTTGGCGCGGGCGGTGCGAATGCGCACTTCATCATCGAAGAGCACGAGGAAGTGTCGAATCAGGTCAATTACACGATGGATTACCCGGAACTGATCGTGTTGTCCGCAAAATCAAAGGAGGCGCTGCACCAGAGAGCTGCGCAGTTGCTGGGCTACATCCACTACAACGCTCAGCAAAACACCTCCCTGAACAACCAGCCACGATACTGGTTGGGCAACATTGCCTATACGCTGCAAACCGGCCGCACTCAAATGCCGTACCGCCTGAGCTTCCTGGCGGACTCCATCGAGCACCTTGAAGACAACCTCGATGCATTCCTGAATGATAAAAAAAGCAAATCCCCGCTGCATGTCTGCTATGCCAGCGAGATGGACGCCACAGCGAAGCTGTTGTACGAGGATAACTCCCTTGAGCTGATTCTTTCTGAATGGCTGAAGCAAGGTAAATACCAGAACATCGTCGCGCTCTGGGCCAAAGGGGTGGTGATTAACTGGGGCGGCCTGCTGGGGAAAAGAGGGCAACGTATCAGCCTGCCGACCTACCCGTTCTCACAAAACCGTCATTGGTTGCCGATGGGCAACCACACGGCCGGCGTGTCTCAAAAAGTCGAGGCAGCCCCTGTGCAGCAGCGGGTGAAAACCGTAGCCGCTATGGTTGAACCGGTCGTTGAAAAAGTCGCAGGGAAGATTGTTCAGAAAACCGTTGAGCCGGTGGTTGGCGAGCCGGTCATTACGGCACCGGTGGCGGTCGAAAAAGTCACCGCCGAACCGAAGTCGTTGTTTATTCATCGCTGGAACAAGGTGGACGTGAGCCCACATCCGAAACCGGCGCAGGCCGATACGAAAATCTGTGTCGTTGGCCTGGACACCCTGGATTACTTCCAGCGAGATCTGGAGACCTGCGGCCTCGATGCCGGCTCTTCAGAATGGCAGCAAGTCCTGCCGAACGGCTTTGCCCAGTCTTTCGCTGATCTGGCCAAGTCCGTCTCACGCCAACTGGCGAAGAAGGTCAAAGCCTGGCTGGCGGACAGCACTCAGCCTTTGCACCTGCAAATCATCATGCCGTTCGATCGCCAGTATCAACTCTATGCAGCATTGACCGGGGCGTTGGAACAGCACGTGCTGGGTGCTGCCAATGTCAAACTGACGATTATTTACTGTGAAGCCTTGTGCTCGTTTGCCAACATTTCGACGCTGATCAACCGTGCAGCAGACACACAGACTCACATCGCTGAATACCTGTGTGCCCACGACAGTATCTATGCCGGCAGCGTGCAGAAAGTCAGCCAGCCGGAATCAGGCTCGTTACTCAATGACAACGGTGTCTATGTCCTGGCAAACGGCTTGAATGAGGTGGGCCAAAGTGTGATTCGTGCGATTGATGATGAAACCAGCGGATGCCATATCGCAATCCTGGGTGACGCGCTTTCATCGCCAGACATCGATGAGCAAATCGGGTTACTTCAGAACAGCCTGGACAATACCAAAGTCGGCTACTACGCGGCTGAACTTGACGATAGAAAGTCCGTGTTCAATGCACTGTTGCTGATAAAAGACCAACTGGGCGATGTCCAGGGTGTGCATTACATTGTTCCGGCCGATGACAAGGTTCAGCAGCATAAGGAACCGTTGAAAGACAAGGCGCTTATTCGTCATCTAGCGGCACTGATTAACCTAGATGAGGCGACCTACTCATTTGACTCCCAGCTGCAATCGTTCTCCATCGTCATGACCGTCGAGGAACACGACAGTAAACAGCTCAACACCCTGGCAAAAACCTTTGCTCGTTATCGCGCGGCGTTGCAGGGTAGTGGTTACCGCGAAGGCAAGACCGTAGCGCTGGAAGTGGAGGGCAACGCGGCCAATGACATTGCCACTGCATTTATTCACGCCCTGGACAAAAACCATTCGGATGAGCAATTCGCGTTCATCTGGAAGGCCGCAACTCTCGCTGACAACACGCCAGTCATTCAACCGCAGGTAACCGTGGAACCTCCCGTTGCATCGCCTGCGCCACTGGCAGCGGTCGCGCAAAAACAGCCAGCCTATTCGTTTGATGGCGCCAGTGACGAGTTGCAGGCAACGGTTTCGTGGTTGGTTTCAATCTCCTCGGAGTTGCTGGACAAGGAGTCAGCTTCGTTTAGTCCTGTAGCAACGTTTACTGAAAACGGCTACGAGTCGATCAGCATTGTTGGGTTGTGTGAGTTGATCAACAGCCGTCTGGGGCTGGCGATCTCTGTGGTGGTGTTTTTCGAGCACGACACCATTCAGTCGTTGGCACAGTACCTGGTGGCTGAGCACGGCGACCAGATTGAAGAAGTGTTAGAAACCGACGTGGAGGGCTGATGCAATGAATGTCAGGACCGATGCGCTCGCCAGAGACACCGCCTCGCCGCTGAACCAGGGGATGGTCTATCCCCTGCACAGGGTATTTATGTTCGGCGGGCAGGGGTGTCATTACTATCAGATGGCGAGCCATCTATTCCTGACGCATTCAACGTTTCGTGAAGCCATGCTGCGGCTGGATCTGATAGGCCAACGCATACTGGGTAAATCGGTAATCGCGGAGATTTATCGTAAAGACAAGTCTCGCAGCGATGACTTCTCCTCTATCACGTTCACTCATCCGAGCATCGTGATGGTGCAACTGGCACTGGTCTCAACCCTCGCTGCTGAAGGGATCACCGCTGACTCGGTGATCGGCACGAGTTTGGGGGAGTTCATTGCCGCTTGTGTTGCCGGTGCCATTTCGGATACGGATTTATTGGCTGCAATCTGTGATCAAGCCTTATTGATCGAGCAGTTTGCAGGACAAGGCAAGTTGCCGAAAGGCGGCATGCTGTCGGCATTGATTACCCCGGATGAAAGGGACGCACTGCTCGCCGAGTTTCCTGAAGTTGCTGTTGCGGGTGTGCATCACTCACGACACGTCACCTTTTCGGGAGATACGTGGGTGATTGATGCGTTGGAAAAGAGCTGCCAGCAACGAGCTTTTTTATATCAGCGGATCGCTGTGGACTACGCCTTTCATTCGCCTGCCATACGCCCGTTAAAAGCGGCTTCTTTAGCGTCGATAAAAAAGTACACAACCGGGGCATTCACGCTGCCTTTTTACTCCTGTGCAACGGTTGCGCGGTGTCGTGTGATTGACGCCGAGCACTTTTGGGGGATCGTTGAGTCCCCCATCAACTTTGCAGACACCATCGACTTGATAGAGGCAAGCGCCACAGGCGCGACGCCTGTGTATGTTGATCTTAGTCCTTCCGGATCGTTGCATGGATTTGTCAAACAGCATCTGGGTGCGTTCAGGGCAAAGCAGGTCCCTGTGAGCCTGACGCTGATGTCGTTAATGAGTAACGACACGACTCAATACCAGGCCGGCGTGCTGACCCTAAAGCGCCTTGCAAAGGCGTATAGCGAAAGCGCTATCGCTCAACCCGGGCCTCAAGACACTACCTTGGTAAATCATTCTATGGAAAAGACTCGAACAAGCGTGGTCGGCAATAATCCAGCAAAGAACACTGCCCTTGTTTTTCCGGGACAGGCCTCACAGCGAGTGGGCATGGGGCGTGAATTGTTCGAACGTTTCCGTCGGCAGACTGAAATCGCCAGTGATATTCTGGGGTATTCCATTGAGCAGCTGTGCCTGGAAGACCCACAGAAGCAGTTGAACAAAACACAGTACACGCAACCTGCGCTGTATACCGTGTGTGCATTGCAGTACCTCGCCTATCGGGAAGATAACGAGGTGGTGATCGAGTTCCTGGCCGGGCACAGCCTGGGAGAATATGCGGCGCTGTTCGCCGCGGATGTCTTTGACTTTGAAACGGGACTGCGCATCGTCAAGCACCGCGGGGAATTGATGTCTTCCGCGAATGCCGGTTCCATGGCCGTGATCCTGAATTATAAAGCTCAGGATCTGCAGCAACTGCTCAACGATAACGGCATTACCAGCATTGATATTGCAAACATCAACTCTCCGGATCAGTTGGTGATTGCAGGGCCGCATCAGGCGCTGGAGGCGTTTGAAGGCATTATCAACTCGCTGGCGGGCACCTACATTCCTATTCCGGTGGGGGCACCTTTTCATTCGCGCTACATGCAGCCGATAGCACAAGATTTTGAGCGGTTTCTCGAGCCTTTCACGTTTCGACCGATGAATAAAACGGTGATCAGTAACGTCACCGGTTTGCCCCATCAGAATGAAATGCTGAAGAACCAACTGGTGAAGCAACTGTACAGCCCAGTGCAGTGGTTGGACAGCGTTCGTTACTTGATGGGGTTGGAGGTCGATGAGTACGTAGAGATCGGTCCTGGTGATGTGCTCACCAAACTGACAACAAAGATCCGAAATAAATGCTCGCCATTAGTCTTGGGTGAGAAAGTCATTCGCCAAGTGCCAGGCAGCACAGAAAGCGTGGAAAGCAAGGTTGCCCGGCAGCCTGCGAAAGACGGGTTGGGTAAGGCTTTCAAAAGTCGCTGGAGCCGGGGGGATGAGTTTTCTAGTTATTTTGGCCTGGCTTACCCTCATGTCCTGACGCTCTCGGAAGATAATCTGGATTATTCTTTTATAGAGCGTGCACAGGCGTGCGGACATCTAGCTTTTCAGGCAGTTCCTTGGACCGCTGAGGCGATTGATTCCGGTAGCCTGGACAGCATTCTTTCGAGATTGGGCGCCAAAAGATCCAATGACTCCGGGTGTGTGGGGGTGGCTATTACCCACAGTGAAAACGATAAGGTTCTGTTTTCAAAAGTTCTGGCGCATCAGTTGAACGCTGTCGCCCTGACCGGCGTCTACGGTATGACGACTGAACTGGTCTACTACCGGGTTATTTCGGCCTACCAAGGGCGTTTTAGTAGTACCCCACAAAAGAACAAGTTGTTTATCCGCGTGGATGATCCTCGCTGTGTTCAGGGCTTTTACCAGAAGCTACCGCAAGGTGTTCTTGAGCGTTTGCACCTGCAAGGGCGAATTGATGCTGCTCAGTTTGAGTTTGCGAAAAACATCGCTGCCTGTGATGCCATTATTCTCAATAATGAAGAGCATGACCTGGAGGCATTGATGGGCATTAACCGGTTGAGGGTTGAACACCCTGAACTGGATATAAAGATTGGCATCGAAGGCGCGCTGTCGGCCCCGAACGACTTCACTCAAGGGACGCTCAGTCAAATAGATTTTTTTGTCAGCAGTGAGTTGAACGTGCTGATAGGCGAGTCTTTTTTGCCTGGACTGATCAGGCAGACCCTTTTTTCCGCAAGCGACGCCTTTATAGTGGATCTCCCAGATCCTAAGACGATCCATTTTGGTGGGCGAGCCAAGACGTACATCACTAATGATCCAGCGATTCGCCAGCGTGCGGGTAACGCCCATGGTTGGCTGTCGGATGATCAAAGGCCAACGCTATGCAGGTTGCTACCGTCCAACTATCTGGCCATTTCCGAATGGCTC
This sequence comes from Pseudomonas sp. PvP100, assembly GCF_017833055.1. Classification (NCBI taxonomy): domain Bacteria; kingdom Pseudomonadati; phylum Pseudomonadota; class Gammaproteobacteria; order Pseudomonadales; family Pseudomonadaceae; genus Pseudomonas; species Pseudomonas sp. PvP100. The sequence continues at coordinate 3,650,038 of NZ_JAFIBO010000001.1, read as the reverse complement.
AAGGTTCAGTTCGTCAATAAACAGCCCTCGTTGGCTGAGTTAAGCTCGGCTCTTTTGAATGGCGTATAGGCTGCCAGGGCTTTGAGTAGTTGGACTGTCTCTTTTTTGTATATATTTAATTGCCAGGGAATGCCGGTATGACCAATCTGTTTATTTCTAACGTCGTGTTTGATTTCGGCGAGTCGAAGTCAATTGATAGCTTGTCATCTTGCATTAGTCCTGATGAGCTTAAGGCCTTTCGGGCGGGCGGCTTTGAATATTATGTAAATGAAAGTCGTGACGTTTATGCTGTGTGCGAAAAGGTAGCCGCGAAGGTCCTGGATGAGAGCCATGTCGTTCGAGAGGAAGTGACCGATATTGTCTATATCAGCTCAACCAAATTCATTGACAAGGTCGTTGGCCTGAGTGTCTACCTCTCGAAGTTGGCAGCGAATATCGGTATTCATAAGGCGACGTTGTATGCCTTGTCTGCGGGGGAGTGCGGTAATTTCGTTCATGCCTTGCGTTTTTGTGGGCAGATCCTGCAGGAGCGCCCAGACAGTAAGGTTTTGTTGGTATTCGCAGAAAAGCTGATGACTGACGAGGAGCGGCATTATCCTGGAACGGCGATTTTAAGTGACGGGGTAGCCGTTTGTCTGGTGACCTGCGAAAAAACCAGAAACTGCTACGAGGTTATCGCGCGGTCGGAGGCCACCGACCACCGAGTCACTAAGGCTTATGCTGAACAGAAAAATATTGATGCGTTGCGGCTCGCCTTGACCGCAATTCATACGCTGTCTAGGGATATTTTTTTGAAAGTTGATTTTGATAAAAGTGCTATAAGCCACTTCATAACCAATAACTTTATTATGCACTTGTCCAAAATGTACATTATGGAGGTCGGCGGCGACGCCTCAAAACTCAGGCTGCCAACGCTGCCTCCGAAAGCGCATGTTTTTACGATTGATAGTTTGTTGAATCTGACTGGGACCCCGATGGATGATGGTGATTTGGCCTTTTGCCTGAGTTTTGGCATGTTTTTTTGGGGGGCATGCATCGTTAAGTACCATGCCTGAAAAAGCTTTATGACCGCGTGTTTATGCCTTGGGGACGTACTCGCGCGGACGGGTCGAGTTGCGGGGCGCGCGGTGAGTGACCAGGTATTCAATGATTTTTTGTCGAGTGAAATGTTGCTATTGTGCAAGGGTGTGATATGCATGAACTACTGAAGGTAGCGATTGAGTCTGCTGTACTGTTATTTGTTCCGGGACCGACGAATACGTTATTGCTGGCGGCCGGCGTGTCCAAGGGGTTTTTGAAGTCTGCTGGTTTACCGCTGTTCGAGCTTTCCGGCTACGTGATTGCGATCACCTTCTATTCCATTCTGATCGAATATGTCTCGGGCAATACAGTTTGTCTGTTTTTCATGAAGGTGTTCTGTGCGGGCTATATATCTTACATGTCTTGCAAGACGTGGAAGCTTTCAGGTGACTTTTTAAAAGCGACCGAAACTATTTTGGGATTTAATATATTTATTGCTACGCTGTTTAATCCGAAAGCATTTATTGTGTCTTCGATCATCTTTTCCGTTACGCTTATCGACGATCCGCTTTTAATTGCTCAGGAAATGCTGGTCTTTTCTGGGGTTATGTTGCTGGCATCCCTTTTTTGGCTGAGCGTCGGAACTTTTGTCAATCTCCATTCGCAAGAAGGAGGGGGCACAAGGCAGGTAATACTTAAAGCATCAGCATCGGTATTGATGATGTTTTCTTGCGCTATATTATATTCAGGTGTTTCCAGCCTGCTGAGCTAATACTATTGATGACCAATATGAGCTGGACAGCGGTTTGCACAACCGTCTGTAGCAGCAATCATACCCTCCATGAATTTCCCCAAACTCCGAAGGATCACACGTGAGCCAGTCCCTGATTGCTGCCCTGCAAAACCCGGCCCTGTTCCCCCATCCGGTGGATCAGTTCCACGTCATCGAGACCCATATTTCCTGGGTCCTGCTTACGGGTAACTACGCTTATAAAATGAAGAAGCCGGTGAATTTCGGCTTCCTCGATTTCACCACCCTGGAAGCCCGCAGCCACTTTTGCAATGAAGAGCTGCGCCTCAACCAGCGCCTGACCGATAATTTGTATCTTGAAGTGTTGCCAATCACCGGCAGCGCAGAAGCACCGCAATTGGGCGGCGACGGCCCGGTAGTCGACTACGTGCTGAAAATGCGCCAGTTCCCACAAAGCCAGCTGCTCAGCACCTTGCAAGCCAACGGCGAACTGACCAGCGCGCACATCGATGAACTGGCCAGGCAGATCGCGCACTTTCACCTGAATGCCCCGAAAGTGCCGGCCACACACACCGCCGGCACGCCACACGACGTCATGGTGCCGGTGCTGCAGAACTTCGAGCAGATCCGCCCTTTCCTCAGCGACAAGGCTGACCTGGCACAACTGGAAGCCTTGCAGGCCTGGGCCGAAAGCAGCTTCGAGCGCCTCAAGCCACTGTTTGAACAACGCAAGCTCAATGGTTTCATCCGCGAATGCCACGGTGATATTCACCTGGGCAACGCCACTATGATTGATGGCCATGTGGTGATCTTTGACTGCATCGAGTTCAACGAGCCATTCCGCTTCACTGACGTGTATGCCGACACCGGTTTCCTGGCGATGGACCTGGAAGACCGTGGCCTCAAAAGCCTGGCGCGGCGCTTTATCAGCCAGTACCTGGAACTTACCGGCGACTACCAAGGCCTGGAGCTGCTGAACTTCTATAAAGCCTACCGCGCCCTGGTACGCGCCAAGGTTGCACTGTTCAGCATGCCTTCCGAGGCAGACGCGGTGCAGCGCGCAACCACCCTGCGCCAATACCGCAACTACGCCAACCTGGCAGAAAGCTACAGCACTACCCCCTCGCTTTTCCTGGCCATCACTCACGGCGTGTCAGCCGTTGGCAAAAGCCACGTGGCCATGCGCCTGGTAGAAGCACTGGGGGCAATTCGCCTACGTTCGGATGTAGAGCGCAAGCGCCTGTTCGGCGAGCAGCATGTCGAGAACAAGCCGCAGGCAGGGATCTACGCGGCAGATGCCAGCGCCGCCACCTACGCGCGCTTGAACGAGATCGCCGACACCGTACTGCGCGCTGGTTTCCCGGTGGTACTGGATGCGACCTTCCTCAAGCGTGAACAACGCGACGCTGCGGCGAAAATCGCTGAGGCCACCGGCGCACCGTTCCTGATCCTCGACTGCAATGCGCCACAGGCCGTGATCGCCGCTTGGCTGGCACAACGTCAGACAGACAAGAACGATCTGTCCGACGCCACCCTGACCGTCATCGAAGGGCAGCAGGCCAATCGTGACCCGCTCAGCGCCGAAGAGTTGCTGCTCAGCAAACGCGTGGAGACCAATGAAAGCGGGACGCTTGACGCGTTGGTTGCGCAAATTCGTCAGCGACTGTCCCGTTCGTAAGTAAAATTTATTGACATCAAGCCCTCATCAGATAAGGGTCAAGAAATACTGGCATTTTTCTTGACCCTTTTTGCGCTTTTTCATGCTGACGTTGCCGACAGTGGCATCGTAACTCCATCGAGCCTTCCTCGGTCATCCGCAGTGCCGACAGCATAGAACGGCACCCTCTATCTTTTTGCATAGGCTGAATCAAATGCATCGAGAGTGAATTTAAGTCATTTGCTGCCTGAATATGCCAGCTATAGCCTTAATCGAACAACATTACCCCCCCACCTGTTCAGCCTGCTGCAGAGTCACGTCCCACGGCTGGAAAATACTGTGCGCTGGCGCTGGCATAGCGGTGACGTAGCGATCTGGGATAACCGCGCCACCCAGCATTACGCGCTGGATGATTAAGGAACCCAAGAGCGCATCGTACGCCGGGTGACCTTCAAGGGCGAAGTACCGGTGGGCGTGCAAGAACAGCGGAGTCAGGTCACGAAAGGTCCTTAAAGCGGAATCTGGACGTTGCAAGCCAAATTGCAAGTGTCGATCGAAAAAACCAGCTATAGCAGACCAACAACTATTGATGGTGTAAAACGTGAAGGATAATCATGCAGAAAATATTAGTTGGCCCATAGTACGGTACAGGAAAGCTATGATGCTCACTTCACAGAAAAACGTTATTAATACGGGTATTCCAAGTCGAACTGCTTTTCAGGTTGCCGAACTCCGGGCCGCTCATCAGCTGCTGGATGAACCCATCATATTCAACGACCCGTTGGCCTTGCCGATTCTTGGCGAGCAGGCGGCAACCGACCTGCGACAGTATCCATTCCAATCCAACGATCTCCATGCGCGAGGCATACGTGCTGTCGTGGTTACTCGTAGTCGATTAGCTGAAGATGAACTCAAAAAATTTGTACACTCCGGAGTGAAACAATATGTCGTTTTAGGTGCCGGCCTTGATACATTCGCTCTCAGGAATACTTATCTTGAAGAGGGCCTTCATGTATTTGAAGTGGACCATCCATCTACCCAAGAATGGAAGAGAAGTCTCCTTAAAGAAGCGTCCATAAAAGTACCTGACTCATTGACGTTCGTGGCGGTTGATTTTGAAAGTAACACCTTAGCCGAAGAGCTGCAGAAAGCCGGTTTTCGCGCAGATCAACCTGCATTTTTTTCTTGGTTAGGCGTGACGATATACATATCCCAAGAAGCGATACTTGACACACTAACGTTTGTCGCGTCGCTGCCAAAAGGAAGCGGCGTAATTTTCGATTACGGCGTCACCCCTACGTTGCTCGATCCCATTGAAAATGCCATAGGCGATCATCTTGTGAGTTTGATCGGGCAACTGGGTGAGCCATGGAAAACATGGCTTGACCCCGCTGTCATTGAACATGAGCTTCAGAGTATAGGATTTCAGTCCGTGAGAGACTATGGCTCTGTTGAGCTGAATGAGCTCTATCTGGCTAGAAGAAAGGATGGTTTGCGAATGCTCGGAACATTTCGATTGATATGTGCGAAGACTTGAGTATGGGTTTGCACGGATCTAATAGGTGCGGTTTCGTGCATACAGTTGTTGCTTCAACCCTCTAACGCTACGTGACGGTCCCAAGCAAACGGCCCGCCTTGTTAGGGCCGTTTCGCTTTGTTATGGGCAGATCTTGCCGAGGGTGTCATCCTCTCAAAAAATATCCTCTCAAAATGTCAATCCTCCATAGCGAGATTGACAGTCAACGGTGTTGCTGACGAAAACGCCAGAAGTCCACTAATTTAGAAGCTACAACGCTGTCAATGTCGCAGGTGCTAGGTGATAGAAAGCATTACTGGCCGGATGATCCGTTGGTGGCGGAGGCGAGGGCGCGGGTGAAACTGAGGGGGACGTGAGGTCCGGGAGCAATGGCTCGTAATCCAGTAGACCGAGAGGCTAAGCCGTCAAGCTCTGCTAACCGATCACGTTGAACTGCGTCAGGCTAATTAGGAGCTCGGCTTTTCCAGCGGACTTTATAAAGCAAAAGCGCAAAAATGACGGCAAGAGGCTATCTATGCGGTTAAGCTGTCCGCCACTCAACCAATGGACAGGAATCCATAATGAAAACTAACTTCGCTTTGTTGTTGCTGGCAGTCATCTCTATCTCGGGCTGCGTTCAAACCGCTTACAGCAAAAGCATCGCAGTGACCAAGGATGCATCGGGCCGTGTTGTGCAGACCGTTGAAACAGAGACGGTCACGCAGCCAGGTCAAGGTTATGAAATGCGTCTTGAGAAAATTCAGGGCGTGCAACGTTGAGTTGATCTCTAGAGGGAGAGCCTCTTTATTCTGGTCACTTAGCTTGCAAGCGAGACAGTGACCCAGAGAACGCCAGGGCGCAAAGCCCTGGCAGGCAGCAGATGTCACTTTTTCTTTTTAGCCGGCTTTTCAACCTTGTCTGATTTCTTGGCCTTTTCTGGCTTGCTATCCGCTTTTTTGGCTGCTTTCTTTGGCTCGGCGTCTTTTTTCTTGTCTTTCTTTTCGGAAGACTTGGAAAGCGTTGAGGCCGCTTCAGATTTCTTGGCAGGTGATGCCTTCTTGTCTTTCAGATCCTTGCTGGCTTTCGAGGCTTCGCCTTTACTTTTCTTGTCGTCTTTAGCCATGTTGATCACCCTTTGGTGTATGCCGGTATTGGCACGTCGCCCATGGAAGTATCCATGGGCTAATCATTAGGCGAGCGCGCTCAGAAACGGTTCAAACTGTTTTGACCCTGTCGGCCGCTGAAGGACGACATTCAGATGCTCGGCGACTCGCCAGCTTATCGAGAGCTATAGAGCTGCGATTTCCACTTGGCTCAGGTATTTTCAATCACGCAAACGCTCAGGAGCCGATCGCGGAAAGTCGCCGAGCAATCGGGTAACCAGGGGAAGACATTGAACACTGCCAGATTTGTTTTCAAATCCCTCATCAAGCGCTGGATGAAAACCATCTTCTCACGGGATGACAACCGTAAACGCGAGCTCGAACCTCAGTGGACATGCCAAGGCCCGGGTTCAATCCTCATGGAGCGGTATCACCATATCGACGCCAGCGAGCAGGATAAGTACGGCTTCTACGACTATTACTACGAGTACGATATGTACTACTTCACGGAAGGCACCTTGTCCCTCGTCGCGCGCTGTTACACGGATGATGCGGATAGTCGGACTTTATGGGCATCGAGTTTGATGGATATGACCGCGCGCTTGAGCCTGACGATCGGTCTCTCCCGTTGGTAAGCGCAGCCCTGGCCCAGTTGAAGGCTGATGGGAAAACGAAATTCTTTACGTTCACCGGAAAAGGTTACGAGCCCATATTTGCGGACAATGAGCATGAAGGCGGCACCATGCGCGGAGCGCGCATCGAAGCTTCAGCGAGCACTCGACGCGATGCTGAGGACGGATGTTGAGCACCCTTGACGCCTGAGTGCGCTTTGCCCTTTCAAGGCACCACCGGCAACAAAAACCGCCCAATCACCGGCAAATGATCAGATATCAGCAACGTATCATCCCGCCGAACCCGCGCACTGACCCGCTTCAGGCTCGGGCTGTAGAACAGATAATCCACCGTCCGGTCCGGCCCGTTGATGCGGCTGTCGTTGGGGAAGTGCGTCAGCCATTTGCTGCGGTCGATGCCGCTGGATTCGGCGTTGTCGGGGATCATCGGGTATTTGTCCCATAGCTCGTGCAGTTCGCTGTCGGCGGCGTAGCCAAGGCGCTGTTGCTCGGGGAGGCGCTGGTATTGGCCCAGCGGCAGCAGGTTGAAGTCGCCGCCGATCAGCCAGGGCGTGCCGCCGCTTTCCAGCTTGTCCAGCTGTGTTTCTGTGGCCGCGACCTGTTTTTGTGCGGTGTCGCCGGCGTGTCTGGCGGTGGTCAGGCTGGTATTGATGACGGCCAGTTTGCCGCCGTCACGCAAGGGCAGGTAGCTGACCAGCAAGGCATCCTTTGGCTGAAACTGACGGCTGATGATGTTGGCGTCGGGCACCGGCAGTTGTATACGTTCGGCGCTGTCGATGTGGAAGCGGCTGAGGGTCGCCAGTTTTCTGCCGACGCTGCCCCAGATATGCGGGTTGGGTACGAACTCTGCCTTCCAGTAGAACGCCTGCGTGCTGCATGGGTAGAGGTCCGCGACACGTTCCTTGATCAGCGCCAGCTGATCCTGATAGTCGGAGTTCTTGGCGCCATCGTCGACGCCTTGCAGCAGCACGACGTCGGGTTGTTCGTCACGGATGACCCGCGCCACTTCATCCAGATTGTAGGCAAGGTCTTCATGGGTCGGGCGTTCGTCCGGGCCGCTGCCGTCGGCCATGTCATACCAGAATACATAGCGTTTACCCGCCAGGTACTGGATGTTCCAGGTCATGACTTTCAGCGCTTGCCCCGGCACCAGTTTCGGTGCCTCGACCGCAGGGTTGCAGCTGGCCGTGAGTAATTCACGGGCTGGAGGACGCCAGGTCAGTTGGAAAACCAGTAACAGCAATACGGCGACCAGCAGCAAGCCGTACAGGGTCAGACGTAGCAGTAAACGGGGCATCGGCTCGACTTGGGGCGCCTGGCGCTCAGTGAGGGATTCGGTATTGAGCATACCGAATCGACGCGCCTGACGTCAGCCTTTGCTTCAGGCGCGGTGAGCGGGCTCGCTGATCAGCATGAACAGGCGGAACGTCACGATGGTGGTGAACAGCTGCAGGAAGCTGCCGATGCTGTCGGTGATCACGGAAACCGCTGCGCTTTGCGGTTCCGGAAACAGGTACAGGCTGGCGCCCTCGAGCAGCCACAGGGGAATGTAGACGCTCAGGACGCACACCAGAATGCGCGTGAAGTGTCCGGTGGTCATCTGCATGCTTTCGCGCATGGCCATGAACGGCGTGAGTTTGCGCAGAACCAGCAGGTATTCGCTGAACGCCAGTTTGATCATCACCCAGATGCCGGGTACGACGAACAGTGAAAGGCCGAACATGATCAGCAGGGTGCTCATGGCCGAGAGCACGGCGAAGGTCGGCCACAGGCGCACGGCCATGGCCAGTACATCGCGGGTGTGTACGTCCTCGCCACGGCTGCGTGCGTCGAGAAACAGGATCAGCGCGGCCGTATAGATAGGGTAGAAAAACAGCCCGATCACCAATGCGTAGGCAGGTGACGTGTCGGCGGACATGGCGCTGCCCAGCGCTTGTTTGGCCAGCACTTCAAGGATCACGACAGGCAGGCACAGCAGCGCGATGCTGCCGAGATTGCGCCGAAAGAAATAAAGCGAATCCTGGATGATGTTCAACGGGTTCATGGAGATAGATCGCAGGCTAAAAGCAGGCGCACACTTTAGCCCATGGCCCCTGTCGAACCAAGCACAGTGGTTTTCCGCGCACGCCTTGTTATCTTTTTCTTCATGTCATTGAAGCGCGTCGATGAGGCCCCATTTTCTGCACATGGTCCTGCCATTGCGGCAGGGAAGAATTCCAGTGGCAACTCAGTGAGGTGGTCATGAACAGCGAAGAGCAAACCCTGATTGACGGTCTTTTCTCGAAACTGAAAGACGCTGAAACGGCATCCGCCCCGCGAGATGCTGCGGCCGAGGCGCGTATCAAGGAGCATCTGACCCGCCAGCCCGCTGCGCCGTATTACATGACGCAGGCGATTCTGGTGCAGGAAGCAGCCGTCAATCAGCTCAATCAGCAGGTAAAACAGCGCGACGAGCAGATTCAGCAGTTGCAGGCCGAGCTCCAGCAGGCCAAGGGCCAAGCCTCATCCGCGCCAGCGAGTGGCGGGTTTTTGTCGAGTATCTTTGGCAGCAGCGCCCCGCGCGCATCGCAGCCGCAACCGAGCCAGCCTTCCAGTGGCGGCTGGCGTGATGGTGGTGGTTTCAATCCTGCACCTGCGCCCGCAGCGGCGCAGGGTGGTTATGCCGCGCCGGCTCCGGCTGCCGGCAGTGGCTTTCTTGGCGGTGCGCTGAAGACTGCGGCCGGTGTCGCGGGCGGTGTATTGCTGGCAGAAGGTATCAGCAGCATGTTCAGCCACCACAGCCAGCCGCAGGAGATCGTCGAAGTCATTCACGACGCGCCACAGGCTCAGGACACCGGCTTGTCCAATGACCAGGGCGGTTGGGGACAGCCGGATCAGCAGTACACGGCTGACGACAGTTTCGACGATGGTGGCGACAGTTTCTCGGACGATGATTCGTTCGTTTGAGGATGTTACGGTCGTTCTTCACGTTCCAGCGCTCATCGTTATGCACAAATCTCCAAGAGCCCGAAAAGCGTGACTTTCGGGCTTCTGCCCGCAGGTCGGGGGCGTCGATCCGCGTTGCTCACGAATACGATGGTACAGATGCTCCATTTTCAGGGGTTACCGGCCTCTTCGCGAGCAAGCTCGCTCCCACGGCCTGCGGCCAGAATCAAGAGCAGACTTGTGTATAACGATGAGCGCTGGAGCGTGGGAACGATAATCTGTGCCATGACGCACGGGCTTCGCAGCGGCCGGTACCGATCCATCCCTCAATTCCTTCCTCAAACTGGCATACTGGGCGCCGATTCACGTTCCGGATCGCTGTAACCCGTGGGCATGTTGCCCGCCATGAGGAATTGCGGTGAAGAAGATCGCGGTGTTCGCCGACGTGCAGAACCTGTATTACACCGTGCGCCAGGCGCATGGCTGTCATTTCAATTACGCCGCCTTGTGGGCGGATATCCGCAAGCGCGGCGAGATCGTTCACGCGTTTGCGTACGCCATCGATCGTGGCGACAGCAAGCAACAGCAGTTCCAGCAGATTCTGCGCAATCTGGGGTTCACGGTCAGGCTCAAGCCCTACATCCAGCGTAGCGACGGTTCGGCCAAAGGGGACTGGGATGTCGGCATCACCATCGATATCATGGATTTCGCGCCGCAAGTGGACGAAATCGTGCTGGCGTCGGGTGATGGCGATTTTGACATGTTGCTCGAACGCGTGATCAGCAAGCATGGGGTCGAGGCGGTCGCCTACGGCGTGCCGGGGCTGACCGCGAACTCGTTGATCCGCGCCGCCAGCCGTTACGTGCCGATCGAAGGCGCGTTGTTGTTGAAATGAATTTACAGGGCCAGGCCAGTGTTGGAACGTATTGCAGTCATCGACTTTGAAACCACCGGCATCTCCCCAGGCCATAGCTGCCGGGCGACCGAGATTGCGGTGGTGATCATGGAGCAGGGGCGTATCGTAGAGCGCTTTCAGAGTCTGATGAATGCGGGCGTGCGTATTCCTGCGTTCATCGAAGGGTTGACCGGCATCAGCAACAACATGATTCGTACCGCCCCCAGCGCCGAGCGGGTGATGGGCGATGTGGCGGATTTTGTCGGTTCGACACCGCTGGTGGCGCACAACGCCTCGTTTGACCAGAAGTTCTGGGATTACGAGTTGTCGCGTATCGAGCGCACGCGCGAACAGAGCTTTGCCTGTTCGCTGCTGCTGGCCCGACGGCTGATGCCCGGCGCACCGAACCACAAGCTCGGCACGTTGACCCGCTATGCGCGCCTGCCCGACACCGGCAAGGCTCACCGGGCGATGGCGGATGCGGAAATGGCGGCCAACCTGACGGCGTACCTGACCAACGAATTGCGCCAGACCCACGGCATCTCTGCCATTTCTCACAAGATGCTGTGTTCCCTGCAGAAAGTCCCCGCCGCCAAGATCAGCGAAACGCTGAAGCGCCAGCGCGGCGTCTGAACTGTCAGTGCTCCTGTTTGCCGTTGCTGATCAAGTAATCGGCCGGCAGGCTCCGCTCCACTGCCGTCGACAGCACGATTGACGTCTTGCTGAAGCCAAATTTGGCGATGCGGTTGATCAGGTCTTCCAGGTGCGGCATCGAATCGACCGCCGCGCGCATGATCACACACGGGTCGCCCGTCACCCGATAACACTGGATCAGTTCGGGGACTTTCCACAGGTCCTTATAGGCCTGCTGATTGCCATGGCTGCCCATGCGCAATTCGATGATGCATTGAATCGGCAGGCCGACTTTCGACAGATCGACCTTGGCCTCGTAACCGGTAATCACGCCACTGGCTTCCAGCTTGGCGACCCGCTCGGCCACCGCAGGCGCGGACAGGTTGACCAGTTTCGCCAGCTGCGCAAAAGACGCCCGGCCATTTTTCAGCAGCTCATCGAGCAGAATCCGATCGTATTTATCCAGGGTCATGGCGTGCCTCGTACCGAGCGATGGGCGGTTTTAAAATAAAAGGAAAGCAGGCCTGACAAGCATTGAATCGTAAGTTTAAGCGCGTTTTAAACAGGTTTGTCTGCTTAATATCCGACTTCGGCCTTCATACAATAGGTCAACCATAACAATGATCCCAGAGCCTAGCCATGCCTCAATCCGTTCGCGTTTCGCCCTTGCTCATCGGCGCCTTTCTGGCCTTGTACCTGATCTGGGGTTCTACCTATCTGGTGATCCGCATCGGCGTGGAATCATGGCCGCCGTTGATGATGGCCGGTGTGCGCTTTCTGATTGCTGGCTGCCTGATGTACGGCTTTTTAAGGTTTCGCGGCGTGCCGGCGCCGACCTGGGCTGAGTGGAAAGCCGCGTTCGTGATTGGCTTCCTGCTGCTGGCCTGCGGTAACGGCGGTGTGACCCTGGCCGAACACGCAGGCGTTGCGTCAGGTGTGGCAGCGCTGGCGGTGGCGACCATGCCGCTGTTTACCCTGCTGTTCGGGCTGTTCTGGGGCAATCGCACCACTAACCTTGAATGGGCAGGCATCGTGCTGGGCCTGATCGGCATCGGCCTGTTGAACCTCGGCTCCAATTTGCAGGCCAGCCCTTATGGCGCCGCCGTGGTGATCTTTGCCGCCGCCGCCTGGGCGTTTGGTTCGGTGCTGAGCAAGCACCTGCCGTTGCCGAAGGGGCCGATGGCCAGTGCGGCGGAAATGATCACGGCGGGAGCGACGCTGCTGATCGGCAGTGCCTTGAGTGGCGAGCGTCTAACGCATATGCCGACGGCGGCGGGCTGGGGCGCGCTGCTGTATCTGGTGGTGTTCGGCTCTATCGTCGCGTTCAGCGCTTATATGTACCTGCTCAAGAACGTGCGCCCGGCAGCGGCGACCAGCTACGCCTACGTCAATCCGGCCGTGGCAGTGATGCTTGGCGTGGTGTTCGCTGGCGAAACGATTGGTGTCGAAGAGTGCATGGCCATGGTGGTGATCATCAGTGCCGTGGTGCTGATTGGCCTGCCGCAATGGCGCCGGTCGCCGCCGCAAGAGGCCGTATCGACACGCACAAGCTAACCGAGGCTCGCCGGACAGGTTAAACTGCGCGCCTTGCGTTGAATCTTTCCTACGGTATTTCCATGACATTCGCCTCTCTCGGCCTGATCGAACCCTTGCTGCGCGCCCTCGAAGCGCTCGGTTACCAGACTCCGACGCCTGTACAGACTCAGGCAATTCCTCCGGTACTGGCGGGCCGCGATCTGATGGCTGCTGCGCAGACCGGCACCGGCAAGACCGCAGGTTTTGCCCTGCCGCTGCTGCAACGGCTGACCATGGAAGGCCCGAAAGTCGCGCCCAATTCGATTCGCGCGCTGGTGCTGGCGCCGACCCGCGAGCTGGCCGATCAGGTTCATGAAAGCATTCGTCAGTACGCCGAGCATCTGCCGCTGACCACCTACGCGGCTTACGGCGGCGTGAGCATCAACCCGCAGATGATGAAGCTGCGCAGGGGCGTGGACGTGCTGGTCGCGACCCCAGGCCGCTTGCTCGATCTGCACCGCCAGAACGCGGTCAAGTTCTCCCAGTTGCAGACGCTGATCCTCGATGAAGCTGACCGTATGCTCGACCTGGGCTTTGCCGAGGAATTGCGCGGTATCTATGCGGTGTTGCCCAAGCAGCGCCAGACCCTGCTGTTCTCCGCGACGTTCTCCGACGAGATTCGTCTGCTGGCCGCGCAGATGCTCAATGACCCGCTGACCATCGAAGTCAGCCCGCGCAACGTCGCGGCGTCGTCGGTCAAGCAATGGGTCGTGACTGTCGACAAGAAACGCAAGGCGGATCTGTTCATCCATCTGATGAAGAAGCATCGCTGGGGGCAGGTGCTGGTGTTCGCCAAGACCCGGGTTGGCGTCGATCAACTGGTGGATCGCTTGCAGGGTTTGGGCATGAACGCCGACGGCATTCACGGCGACAAGCCGCAGGCCACCCGCCAGCGTGCGCTGGACCGCTTCAAGAGCAACGAAGTGAAGATTCTGGTGGCCACCGACGTGGCGGCGCGCGGTCTGGACATCGATGACCTGCCGACCGTGGTCAACCTGGACCTGCCGATCGTGGCCGAGGATTACATCCACCGTATTGGCCGCACCGGCCGTGCAGGGCTGACGGGGGAGGCGATTTCGCTGGTGTGTGCCGATGAGGTTGAGTTGCTGTCAGCCATCGAAGTGCTGACCCGCCAGACCCTGGAGCGCAAGGAAGAGCAGGATTTCGAACCGGAACATCGCGTGCCGAGCACGGATGCCAGCGGCCAGATCCTGAAAAAGCCCAAGAAACCGAAGAAACCCAAGGTGTCGGGCAGCAAGCGCAACCTGGGCAAATGGGTCGACAGCGGCGAGTCCGAGCCTGCGCCGGTGGTCAAACCGGTGCGTAAAGTACCGGTCTTCAACACCGGTCCGCGCAAGAAGAAGCCTTGAGGCGCAGTGCGCATTCAACGCGGAGTGTGGCGACGATCATGATCAGCGCGATTGCAGCCACTCGACCATCCCCAACCCCGCAGCGCGGCCGCTGGCGAAGCAGGCGGTCAGCAGGTAGCCGCCGGTCGGTGCTTCCCAGTCGATCATTTCACCGGCGCAGAATACGCCGGGCAGTTGCCTGAGCATCAGACGCTCGTCCATGGCCTCGAAGGTAACGCCGCCTGCGGTGCTGATGGCCTCATCAATGGGGCGCGGTTTGATCAGGGGCAGTGGCAGCGCCTTGATGGCCTCGCTCAACAGCTGCGGATCGGCAAACGCTTCACGAGGCGCAAGCTCGCGCAACAGCGCTGCCTTGGCGCCGTCCAGCCCCAACTGGCTGTGCAGATGCTTGGACATCGAGCGCGAGCCGCGGGGTTTGCTCAGGGCTTTTTGAATGTCTGTCAGCGCTTTGCCGGGCAGTAGATCGATATCCACAACCGCTGAGCCGTGAAGGTTGATCTGTTCACGAATCTGCGCCGACAGCGCATACACCAGGCTACCTTCCACGCCCGTCGCGGTCAGCACACATTCGCCCAGACGCAGGGCATGGCCATGCAGGCCCATCGCGATATTTTTCAGCGGCGCACCGGCAAACTTGTCGCGCAGCAGGTCGCTCCAGGCGCTTACCTCGAAACCACAGTTGGCGGCCTGCAAAGGCGCAACCTCGACCTGCCTTGCCTGCAGCCACGGCAGCCAGGCCCCGTCCGACCCCAGCCGCGCCCAACTGGCGCCGCCCAGCGCCAGCAACGTGGCTGCCGGCTTGATCGCCAGTTCACCGTCAGCATGAGTAATACGCAGGCTGCCATCAGCGTTCCAGCCCGACCAGCGATGCCGCGTATGAATCGTGACACCGGCATCGCGCAACCGCTTGAGCCAGGCGCGTAGCAGGGGGGCGGCTTTCATGTCTGTGGGAAACACGCGCCCCGAGCTGCCGACAAAGGTCTCGATGCCCAGCGCATAAATCCACTGGCACAGCGCATCAGCGTCAAAGCCGCGCAACAGCGGTGCGATCATCGGCGACCGTTCGGCATAGCGCGCCAGAAAAGCCGGGTATGGCTCTGAGTGGGTGATATTCATACCGCCCACCCCGGCGAGCAGAAACTTGCGCCCGACCGACGGCATGCCGTCGTACAGGTCGACCCTCAGTCCGGCCTGGCTCAACACTTCTGCTGCCATCAACCCCGCAGGGCCGCCTCCGATGATGGCGACGGTTCGGGCAGTGGAGGGGGCGAGGTCGGTCATGGTCAGCGAAATATCGATAGCAGAGGGGTGGGGCATTCTACCCGAGCGCTCTTTCAAGGTGTTGCGCACGTCATGCGCTGCGACTGAGGCGAAGTCCCGCGCAGGGTCACAAGCCCATGTCGTTCCAGACCCGTTGCGCACTGTGATGGAGGATACCGTGGCGCCTTGCGAGTGCCTGGCGGTCCTTGCTGTAGCCACCGCCGATCACGCCCATGACCGGAATGTCGCGGCCAAGGCAATGACGCAGCACCGCTTCGTCGCGATTGGCCAGCCCCTGGTCGGTGAGCTGCAGATAGCCCAGCGCATCATCCTTGTGGACATCCACGCCTGCGTCGTACAGCACCAGGTCCGGCTTGTAGAACGGCAGCAGGTAGTTCAGCAGGTCGTCGACCACGTTCAGGTAGTCGGCGTCGCCCATGCCCATTGGCAGCGGGATGTCCCAGTCGCTCTGCGCCTTGCGTGCCGGGAAGTTCTTTTCGCAGTGCAGCGAGACGGTAATGGCGTCCTCGGTATCGGCCAGAATGCGCGCCGTGCCGTCACCCTGATGCACATCGCAGTCAAAGATCAGGACCTTGTCCACGCGGCCGCTTTGCAGCAGGTACTGACTGATCACTGCCAGGTCATTGAAAATGCAGAAACCCGCCGGGTAGTCATAATGCGCATGGTGGGTGCCGCCCGCCAGATGGCAGGCCAGGCCATGCTTGAGAGCCTGTTCGGCCGTCAGCAGCGAGCCGCCTACCGCACGGATGGTTCGGCGTGCCAGAGCCTCGCTCCACGGCAGTCCGAGACGCCTCTGGTCTTCGCGCGACAGATCACCGCTAAGGTAGCGGCTGATGTAGGAAGGGTCATGAGCCAGCGCCAGAATGTCCGCCGGGCACAACTCGGGACGCATTAATTGAACGTCACTGGTCAGGCCGCTGTCGATCAAGTAATCGCGCAACAAACGAAACTTGTCCATCGGGAAGCGATGATCCGCCGGGAATTCCGGGCTGTAGTCTTCGTGGTAGATAAGCGGTAGGGACATTTTGCGTCCGTTGTAGGGCCGAAGCCCGATAGTGCCAGTAAAGTATCCGTACGCCCAGTTGTGTGGCGCAGCGGACGGCTGCACTGAAGCCCATTCATGTCTCGTGACACGGGAGAATCGATGGAACCGATACTCAAGCTTGATAGCGCCCGGCTGCGGATGCGGCAGTGGCGTGACGATGACTTGCCGGCGTTCGCCCGGATGAGTGCGGACCCTCGCGTCATGCGCTATTTTCCGAAGCCCCTGAGCCACCTTGAAAGTGCTGCCATGATCGGGCGGCTGCGTGGTCATTTTGCCGAACTGGGTTTCGGGCTCTGGGCGCTGGAGCGCAAGGACACCGGCGAGTTCATCGGTTTTACCGGGCTGCATGTGGTGGGTTTCAAGGCGCCTTTTACACCGGCCGTGGAGATCGGCTGGCGCCTGGCTTATGACCACTGGGGCCTGGGCTTTGCCAGCGAGGCGGCCTGGACCGCCTTGGGCTGTGGTTTCGAGCGCCTGGAGCTGAAGGAGATCGTGTCGTTCACGGCGGTCAATAATCAGCCGTCACAAAAGGTGATGCAGGCAATCGGTATGCAGCAGGATGAGTCCGGCAGTTTCGATCACCCGAACCTTGAGGACGGCCACCCGCTCAAGCCGCACGTGCTGTACCGGATCAGCCATGAGCAGTGGCTCAAGACGCTGAAGCCTTGATCAGGGTGCAGATTGAATTAAGCCAACCATCTTAAGTCTGTATCATTCCGTTTCAGTGGGATGGGCCCGAGGCCTGTCGGAAAATGCAGCGACTGCTGTTGCCGTACCAGTGCAAAGTCGATGTACGAGAGGAATGAGAATGAGCCAAGTGCTGGATGATCTGGTTGAGTTGCTGACGCTGGAAGCCATTGAAGAAAACCTGTTCCGCGGGCATAGCCAGGATCTGGGCTTTCGCCAATTGTTTGGTGGTCAGGTGCTGGGTCAGTCGCTGTCCGCCGCCAGTCAGACGGTCGAAGAGGACCGTCATGTTCACTCGCTGCACGGCTACTTCCTGCGTCCCGGCGATGCCGGTTTGCCGGTGGTCTATCAGGTGGACCGCGTACGTGACGGCGGCAGTTTCAGCACGCGCCACGTCAATGCCATCCAGAAGGGCAAGCCGATTTTTACCTGCAGTGCTTCGTTTCAGTACGACGAAGAGGGCTTCGAGCACCAGGCGACGATGCCGCAGATTGTCGGCCCGGAAGACCTGCCGTCCGAGCTGGAGTTGCTGACCCGCCGCGCGCACCTGATTCCCGAAGCGATGCACGACAAATTTCTGCGCCCCAAGCCGATCCAGTTCCGCCCGGTGACTTCCGAGGATCCGTACGATCCCAAGCCCGGCGAGCCCGTGAAATACGTGTGGTTCCGCGCCGATGGCAGCCTCTCGGACGTGCAGGCGCTGCATCGTTACATGCTCGCCTACGCCTCTGACTTCAACTTGCTGACCACCTCATTGCTGCCACACGGCAAAACCGTCTGGCAGCGCGACATGCAGGTTGCCAGCCTTGACCATTCGCTGTGGTTCCACAACGACCTGCGCACCGATGACTGGCTGCTCTACGCGATGGACAGCCCTTGGGCAGGCAATTCGCGCGGCTTCTCGCGCGGCAGTATCTTCAACCGCGACGGGCAACTGGTCGCATCCGTCAGTCAGGAAGGGCTGATCCGCCATCGTAAGGATTGGGCATGACACTCGAAGGCATACGGCACTGGGTATTCGACATGGACGGTACCTTGACCGTCCCTATCCACGACTTCCCGGCCATCAAACGTGAATTGGGCATCCCCCAGGACGACGACATTCTTGGGCATCTTGCTGCGCTGCCCGCTGAGGAATCGGCGGCCAAGCACGCCTGGCTGCTGGAGCATGAACGCGAGCTGGCGCTGGCTTCGCAGCCTGCCGAGGGCGCGGTCGAACTGGTTCGCGAGTTGTCAGCGCGCGGTTATCAGCTGGGCATACTCACCCGCAACGCTCAGGAGCTGGCCTATATCACCTTGAAGGCCATCGGCCTGGATGACTGCTTTGCCGTCGAGGATGTACTGGGCCGCGACGAGGCGACTCCCAAACCGGACCCGGCAGGTTTGCTGCAGCTGGCCACTCGCTGGAGTGTCGAGCCGGAGCAGATGGTCATGATCGGCGACTACATGCATGACCTGAACTGCGGCCGTGCGGCGGGCGCCAAGACCATTCTGGTCAACCTGAAGGACAACCCCTGGCCAGAGCTGACTGACTGGCACGCGGTGGATTGCGCAGAGCTGCGCGGGATGCTGGGGTGATCTGAGCTGCTTATCGTGCCAATGCGGAGCGCTCATCGTTATCCACAAGTCTGCTTTTGATTCTGGCCGAAGGCCGTAGGAGATTCTATGGTTTTGGGAAAGCCCTCAAGCCACTTTTGTTTGATATTCGCTCTGGTTCTTTAACAGAGCGAAGACTACTCGAGCCAACTTTCGGGAGAGCATGACCAGCGCTTGAGTTGTACTAAAGCCACGCTTTCTCTGCTCTTCATAAAAAGGCTTCCAGGCCGGCGTACGGCTCCCGGACATAGCCGCGTTGTGCAGCAACCGTCGGGCTTCTGGATCGCCGCGTTTGGTCAATCGACGAGGTCCATCACTTTGCCCTGATTTGGATACTCTCAGGTCCAGCCCAAGAAACGCGATAAAGGCGTTCGCTCCGCTGAACTCGCCTCGCTGAAAAGAAGTGACCAAGCGAGCTGCAGTCAGAAAGCCGATCCCTTCTACTTTCATACAGCGGTTGACCTGCCTCATCAGCCCGGCTTCCTGCAGTACATCGCGAATCTTCTTTTCAACGAGCGCCTCAAATCGTTTCATCGAGTTGACCTGATTGGCGAACGCTGTTCTCAGAAAAGGCTCGTTGGTCCAGCTTTGTACCAGGCCAGTACGAGCCTGAACCAAGGCTGCACGACGTCGGAACAGGCTCAGAAGCTGCCGATAAAGCGGGCTCGCAGGTATCCAGGGCCGCAACTCATCAAGCTCGTTTTTCAGGTATCGGGCCAACAAACGAGCATCTTGGGCATCGGTTTTGGCGCGTATGTTGACGCCTTTACGGTAATGACTGAGCTGATAGCCATCCACCATATAAACGTCACAGCCTGCTTCGTGGGCGGCATCCGCGAGCAGGACGTGATAGACGTTAGTGGCTTCGATGGCGATGGCGCAGCTGCTCGCCAAGGCCTTCAACCATTGGGTGATGGCGACTTTGGTATTGGGGATTGCCTCAAGTCGATCATATTGATCGTGGTAGATCACCAGCTCATTCTTGGCGACATCTACACCGATGATCGGTTTTTCCAGAGTAACCCGCATTGCCATAACGCCTCCTCGGGGATAAGGTTTACAGACTTGAAGGGGCCACACAGAGGCGCAGGCTTGTTTCTATCGTAGGTTGTGAGCCTTAAGCATTCTTTATCGGCGCTTGGGTGAAAGGAGGAGGGGTGAAATCTCCTACGGGTCTGTACTGCGCGAACAGTCAGAAGCGAACTAAGTCCCTCCTCCTCCCTTCAAGTCTTACCATACAAGCGAACTTGTTCGCGAAGGGGGCTGTATAAGCGCCGAAAATGCATCGACTGAAACACCGTCTTTGCGAACGAACTAAGCGTCGCCCGGTTCGCTCCTACGCCCTTCAGGCAGAAGCCTGGAAGCCCTTTATTCCAGGCGGTCTAAACCTTGTATGTAGCGCTGAACGCGGAGCGTGGGGACGATAGTTATATCCAGATCACTCAAAACGGCTTGAACAGCACCGCCTGGCCTTGCGGCGATGTGAAGATCCCGTCGCCGTTGTGGCCTACTTTCGGCACGATCACCAGACGCTGGTTCAGCCCTTCCGGGTGACGCTTCTGCAGATAGTTGAAGTAGTTCTGCCCACGAATCAGGCGGTAAGCGCCTTGCGCTTCGGCGGCGCAGGTCTTGTCCAGTGCAGGGTGGTTGCGGTCGGTGTCCAGCTCGCCCATCAGGTAGGTGATGTCGCGCTTCACGTAATTCTTCTCGATGTCAGCCGGCTTTTCCTTGCCCGAGTAGAACGGCATCTTGTTGAGGCCGTATTTCCAGTCGTTGAAGTTCGGGCAGCTTTGCGCGGTTACCGGTTCAGGCCGTTCCGCGTCGAAGTAAGCGTAGGACGACGGATTGGCGATCACGTAGCGCAGCTTCACCCCTTCACGTTGCAGCAGGGCGTCTTCCTTGCCGCCGATCATCGCGTAGCGCTGCACCACCTGCGCACCACCGGAGTGCCCGGCAATGACGATTTCCTTCAGGTTGGGGAACAGCTTGCTGTCGCTCAGGCGCTTGAGGATGTGGTCCAGCACCAGGAACGAGCTGACCGGCTTGGGATCGGTGGACGTTGCGCCTTCCATCCAGCTGTTCTGGCGCCAGCGCAGGATCGAGTCAGGCAAGTGGTGCGCAACGATATCCCTTTCATCCAGAAATTGCGGGGCGATCAGCAAGGTCTTGCCGCGCTCTCGGGACTGGTTGGCCGCACGTTCGATGCTGCGCAGATAGGTTTGCGCATTGCGCAGGCGACCGTGCAGGACGATCACCACGCGCTCGATCTTCGGTTTGGGGTGTACCCACTCCTGGCTCAACCCGAGGGTTGCCTCGGCGCCATTGATGGCGAGGCGATCCGGGCTGATGGAATTGACCGCTTGATCCTCGGCATGCGCCCCGAGGCTCACGAAGGCAGTGCTCAACAACAGGACCAGAAGCGGTTTAATCATGTGCTCAGAGACTCTTGGCGGCGAATGTATCGCATTGATTGATTTGACCTTGGGCAAAGCCTGCCTTGAACCAGCGTACACGCTGTGCAGACGTGCCGTGAGTGAAGGAGTCTGGGGCGACTCGACCACTGCTTTGCTGTTGCAAGCGATCATCGCCGATAGCGTTGGCCGCGTTCAATGCTTCTTCAATATCACCCGGCTCGAGCCAGTTCAAACGATTTTGTGCGTTGTAGGCCCAAACACCGGCAAAGCAGTCCGCTTGCAGCTCCTGGCGGACCAGTAAACCGTTGGCACCTTCCATTTTCTGTCCGGCCTGGCGAGCCTTGTCGACCTTGGCGGAAATGCCCAGCAGGGTCTGCACATGGTGCCCGACTTCATGAGCGATCACGTAAGCCTGAGCGAAGTCGCCAGCGGCGGAAAAGCGCTGAGCCATTTCACGGAAGAACTCCATGTCCAGATAGACCTGCTGGTCAGCCGGGCAATAGAACGGACCGGTTGCCGAAGTGGCGCGACCACAGGCGGAGTTGACCTGGCCGCTGAACAGCACCAGCGTAGGGTCCTTGTATTCGCGACCGTTCTGAGCGAATACGGCGCGCCAGGTGTCTTCGGTATCGCCAAGGATGCTGCGCACGAATTCGGCCTGCTGGTCGTTGGCCGGCGGCGCTTCACGCGTTTGCGCGCTGGGCGGGGCGCTCTGCTCGGTCACTTGACCGGTCAGTTGCCCGAGAATCTGCATCGGGTCCTGGCCTGTCAGCAGGCCGATGGCGACGATGATCACGATGCCGCCGATACCCAGCCCTTTGCCGCCGATGCGCATGCCACCGCCACCACCGCCACTGCTGCCGCCATCGCGCGCATCGACTACGTTGTCGCTGCGTCGGCCTTTTTTCCAGAGCATGTCGGATCCCTCTTCTTTTCGTGCAATGAGTGTCGCTGCTGATACGCGAATACGCCAGTCCGGAGTTTCGGCCAGCGTCGTGTGCAGAATGCGAGGGTATAGAGGTGTAACGGGGCTGATTGGTTCGCGCAAGCTGTGCCGTGGCTGTGTTTTGCTGAAACCTGCCGCTGTCAGGCCTGTTTCACGGGCTGCGCGTTGAGCACGTCCGGCGGCGAGGCGTCGGCAAAACGGTCGACCTGGCGCAACGATTTGAAGCCCGTCATCCAGGCGCCGACCACGCCCAGCGTGCAGACACCCCCCAGAATTGCGGCAGGGATTGCGCCGACCAGCGAGGCGCTGGTGCCTGCGCGGAACTCGCCCAGCTCGTTGGAGGAGCCAATGAACAGCATGTTCACCGCATTGACCCGGCCGCGCATGTTGTCCGGCGTCGAGAACTGCACCAGCGCCGAACGGATGAACACGCTGACCATGTCCGCCGCGCCCGCGATCAGCAGGGCCAGGCACGACAGCCAGAACAGTGTCGACAGTGCAAACACCAGATTCGCTACGCCGAACAGGCCGACGGCGAGAAACATGGTCATGCCGACGTTGCGCTGCAACGGGCGCATGCTCAGGTAAATGCCGACGCCCAGTTCACCCAGGCTCATCGACGCACGCAACATGCCCAGCCCTTGCGGCCCGAGGTGCAGCACTTCATGGGCGTAGATCGGCAGCAGCGCCACTACGCCGCCGAGCAGCACGGCGAACAGGTCCAGCGAAATGGTGCCAAGGATGATCGGCCGCGAGCGAATGAAGGCAATACCAGCGGTGAACCGGCCCCAGGCGCTGGAGCCCAGTTCCACCGGTTTACCGGCAAAGGGCGTTGCCACGGGGGCCAGAAACAGGATGCCGGCAATGAATGCTGCGACGCAGACCGAATACGTCAGCTCTGCGCCGCCCAGCCAGTACAGATAGCCACCGATCAGCGGGCCACCGACGGTCGAACAGCGCATGATCACGCTGTTGGTGGCGATGGCCGAGGCCAGTTGGTCGCGCGGGACAATCTGCGGCAACAGGCTTTGCAGCGCCGGACCGGTAAAGGCGCGGGCGCAGCCGTACAGCATCAGCGCGCCGTAGATCAGCCGCAGGTCTTGCAGCTTCAGCGCCGAGAACACCAGCAGAATGACGCCACAGATCGCCTGCACACCCCAACTGAGCATCAGGATGACCTTGCGGTTGTAGCGGTCGATCAGATCCCCGGCAGGCATCAACAGCAGCAACATGGGAATGAACTGAGCAAGACCCACATAGGCCAGCGCCATTGGCTCGCGGGTCATGTCATAAACCTGCCAGGCAACGACCACCGCCTGAATCTGCATGGCAAACACGGCCATCAGACGCGAGAGGATAAAACTGACGAAACCGGGCTGGCTGGACAACTTGACCGGGGCAGAAGGCGCGGAAGACTCGGAGCTCAAGAAAAAGGATCCCATTGAAGCAGCTGATTCAGGTTTTTGGTTTATACCCCAGCGTATCGATAGGAAGCTAATAAATATTCTGACAGTTTCGCAGTGATGAGCATGAACAGATGCACCCTTGCTCCTTATGCAGAGTGCTCACGCGGCGAATTTTTCTCTTGCAGGCGGCAGGCCAAGCATTCGACGCCACCAGACCACCGTAATGTGACGTGCAGGCGGTGTGAATTCGCTACGTAGCGTCGGAATTACTTCGCTGCTGAGCCATAGGCGCAATGCGCGGTTTTCCGGTACGTAGTGATGCACCAATAGCGCGTAAATGCCTGAATCGCTGATCATCAGGCATTTTTGCCATTCGCCATGACTGTGCAGCCACACATGGCGGTGTTGATCGCTGTCCAGTTTACGGGTCGAGCGCTCGTCCAGCGCCTTGCCCATCAGCCGAGCCATGTCCTGCAGGGAAAACCAGCATTGATACCCCAAGCGTACCGCCCGCAGCGCACGGTGATGGCGGATGAATATCAGGGGTTCTACACAGTCGGTGCAAAGGATAAGTTTCGGGTCGGTCTTCATGGGGCACTCAGTCTTTGATGTTGAGTCACCAGCTGTCGTCGCTAAACAACAGGGTGGCGACTGTGCGCAGGTTAGCGAACCGGCCATCAAAGAAACCGGCAGACCCGAAGGCCTCCCACACACAGTCACCATAACAAGCACTCACGCATTGTAATGCGTGAGGCCGATTGCGGTGCACTGATGCTTTTGATGGTTCGGATCGCTAAATCCGGCCGCTGATTCAGCAGCGACGGCACGTAGACTAGAGTGGGGTTGGCGTGTGGACAAGTAGTCAACCGCGGGATCAGATTAGTCCTACATGTTGTAGCTGCTTATTCCCACAAATGAGGCTCAACGATGTCCAGCCAGAGGCACAGCGCTCGAAGGACATTTGAGCAAGTTGGCGCGTTGTAAGAACTTTCCGAATTTCACGGGTTTGATGTGTAGCCCCAAAACTCTTGCATGCCTTCTGGTAGGTTCCATTGGTAATGGGCTGTATCAAGAGTTGTCAGGGAGACACTGAATGTTGTTTTTCCACATGCTGCCTTCGTGGAGTGAGCTGCGACAAAGGCTGAACCACGACATGGGGTATCAGCCAGGCGGCCACTTTCGCAATCAACGTAACGAACCTGCACCTTCGCGATCGCTGATCATTCGTCGTTTTGATTGCGTAAGAAGGGCATTCGACCTCGCTGAATGGGAGGCTGGTCGCATATTGGTACAGCGTTTTTCGGACCTCGACATCGCCAGCATCATCAAGGATTTGATCAATGTTGTTGCCCAGACGGCCATGATTGCAGTGGGCAGTGCCTTTACCGGAGGCTTGATAGGCGCAGGGGTTGGCTCAGCTTTCTTCGGGGTAGGTGCTTATCCCGGTGGCGCTCTCGGCACTGCGCTGGGATTACAGACCAGTACCTTCATTTTGGGAGTGCTGGGTCTGAAGTCCATCGCCGAGTACGTGGTCGATGGATTCCCGCGCATCGTCGGCTATTACTTGAGCGGCATCAAAACAGCATGGCAAGGGCCTCGCGAACAAGGGCTAAACCCGTTCATGAGCGACGATCCTTACGCCCAGAACAGCGCCACTCAAGACATCGCGAAAGGGCACGTGGAAGTCGTGCTGCTGTTGTTGGGCGCGATGGTTGAATACCTGACACGTGGCCGAGGCGACGCACGCCTTCTCGCGCAGGAAATGCGAGCCAGCCCCAGAGGCGAACGACTGGGGCAGTGGATGCTGAAGCATGAGGATGCACTGAAGAAGCGACCTGATTTGCAGAGGCCGTGGTCGAGCAAGAGTACGCTGGATGCTCAAGACGCTTTTACCCCCGTACCGTACTCTAACCGTGAAGGCGAAAAGAACCTAGAAAATGCAAAAGGCATAATCAAAGCGAGTGAAACTATTGGTCAGCCTGTAGAGGCTGTGATAAACGGACGCAAACGGCTGTTACGCGTTGATATCGAACCCAATGGTAAGCTTCAAATACAATCGGGTGGGGGAAAAGACTCCATCGTGGATTTCAGGCCCGATCTTTCCAAGCCGCTGGCCCCTCAGATCGATAAAGCCTTTAAACGCCTGCCTCAGTCCGTAAGAGATGAGTTGATCCGGAATGCGGAGAAAGGTCTGAAACGCTTGCAGGAAACGGGGAATATGTAATGACTGATAAATACGCTGTTGCTCTGGAATCGGGTGGCGTGTTGCCCGAAAGAGAAAATTTGATCCTCCAGGCATGGGGCGATGTACCGGTCTCGTATGTTCAAGATGAAGAACTTTTAAGTGCCTGCAGTTTTCTAGATTTGAAGATAAATAAATGGGAGGTCAATAAACAATGGAGTACTCAGCAAGAAAGTGAACCTTGGATCAGGATGGAAATACTCAGAGGTCAGGCGCTTGAGGACTATTTTCAACACGATGGCAAAACCTTGCGTAATGCGGGTCAGTACAAAGCGCTGCTCATACTCGAACTGGACGAGGGGGGCGTGGAAGTTGATGGTTTCTTGTTCATGCGCCTAATCTCAGTCTTTAGTGAAAGTTTTAAGGTTTACCGTTTTTGCGATGGTGTTCAGGAAGTTGATGAAAAGGCCCTTGCTTCTATATCGGCACGAAATACTGTTATGGAGCGATTGGTTGGGTGCTGGTAACTATAGAGATTAAGAATCTCCAGGTAAATATCGAGGGTCGCTTGGGGCGCGGCTGAGCTGCCACTATATTTATTTTTCTGGTGCTAGATAGGAAGCGAGAAACGATAGGACGCGAAGCGTCCAGAACTACATGCCGACGCAGAGCGTCGGCAAGATAGTCAGTCAGAGGGGCCTCAGCGCCTAACCAGCAGCACGCCCGATTCCATGTGGTGGGTGTACGGAAACTGATCGAACAGTGCGCAGCGCTCGACCCTGTGGGTGTCGTGCAGTTGGGCGATGTTGGCGGCCAGGGTTTCCGGGTTGCAGGATATGTACAGAATGCGCTCGAAGCGCCGGGTCAGTTCGCAGGTGTCCGGGTCCATGCCGGCGCGGGGCGGGTCGACGAACACGCTGCCGAAATCGTAGCTCTTCAAGTCCACACCGTGCAGACGGCGGAACGGGCGCACTTCGTTCAGGGCTTCGGTCAGTTCTTCGGCGGACAGGCGCACCAGTGTGACGTTGTCCACGCCGTTGTCATCCAGGTTGCTTAGCGCCGCATTGACCGAGGTCTTGCTGATTTCGGTCGCCAGTACCTTGCGCACGCGGGTGGCCAGCGGCAGGGTGAAGTTGCCATTGCCGCAATACAGCTCCAGCAGGTCGTCCTGCCGCTCGCCCAGCGCATCGAAGGCCCAGTTGAGCATCTTGCCGTTCACCGTGCCGTTGGGCTGGGTGAAAGCGCCTTCCGGTTGCCGGTAGCTGAAGGTGCGGCCAGCCACGTCGAGCTTCTCGGTCACGTAATCATGGCCGATGACCAGCTTCTGACCCTTGGAGCGGCCAATCAGGCTGACGTCCAGTTCGGCGGCCAGTTGCTCGGCTGCGGCCTGCCATTCGGCGTCCAGCGGGCGGTGATAGCACAGGGTGATCATCGCGTCGCCTGCCAGCGTGGTCAGGAAGTCCACTTGAAACAGCTTGTGGTTCAACGTCGGGCTGGCTTCCCAGCGCTCGCGCAGCACCGGCATCAGCGCGTTGATGCGCTCGCTGGCGATCGGCAGGCCTTCGAGCAGGATCGGCGTCCTGTTGTCGCCCGGCGCGAACATCGCGTAGTAGCGCTTCTGGTCTTCGCGCCACAGGCGGAACTCGGCGCGCAACCGATAGTGTTCGCGTGGCGAGTCGAACACCTGCGGCTCGGGTGCATCGAACGGTGTCAGCAACTCGCGCAGGCGGACGGTTTTT
The DNA here is from genome assembly GCF_017833055.1 of Pseudomonas sp. PvP100. NCBI lineage: Bacteria > Pseudomonadati > Pseudomonadota > Gammaproteobacteria > Pseudomonadales > Pseudomonadaceae > Pseudomonas > Pseudomonas sp. PvP100. Next base: position 3,622,665 of record NZ_JAFIBO010000001.1, on the reverse strand, counting down.
TCTTCGAGCTGACGGTCGTAGCTCGCAGGGTCGAAGGGAACACTCATGCGTTGAACCAGCCCAGCTTGATCACGAACAGGATCGACAGGATCACCAGCGCCGAATTCAGCTCGCGCCAGCGTCCCGACAGCAGCTTGATCGCTGTCCAGGAAATGAAGCCAAAGGCAATGCCGTTGGCGATGGAGTAGGTGAATGGCATGGCCAGAGCAGTGATGACTACTGGCGCTGCGACCGTGATGTCATCCCAGTCGATTTCCGCCATGCCGGACGCCATCAACACGGCGACGAACAGCAGCGCGGGTGCGGTCGCGAAGGCGGGCACGCTGCCGGCCAGTGGAGCGAAGAACAGCGCCAGCAGAAACAGCACGGCGACCACCACGGCAGTCAGACCTGTGCGGCCACCGGCGCTGACGCCCGCCGCCGACTCGATGTAGCTGGTAGTGGTCGAGGTGCCCAGCAGGGAGCCGGCCATCGCGGCAGTACTGTCGGCGATCAGCGCACGGCCCATCTTCGGCATGTGCCCGTCCTTGCCCATCAGCCCGGCGCGTTTGGCCACGCCGATCAGGGTGCCGGAGTTGTCGAAGATGTCGACGAACAGGAAGGCGAAGATGATGCTGACCAGACCGACGTCCAGCGCACCCATGATGTCCAGTTGCATGAATGTGGGTGCCAGCGAAGGCGGCATCGACACCACTCCGCCAAACGGCGAGAAGCCCAAGGCGATGGACACCAATGTCACCGCTAGGATGCCGATCAGCACGGCGCCGCGCACCTTGAGGTAGTCCAGGGCCACGATCAGAAAGAAGCCCAGCGTCGCCAGTACCGGGGCGGGCTGCTTGAGATCGCCCATGCCGACCATGGTCGCCGGGTTGCTGACCACGATACCGGCGTTATGCAGGGCGATCAGCGCCAGAAACAGGCCGATACCGGCCGCAATCGCCGAACGCAGGGGCAGGGGAATGCTGTTGATGATCCATTCACGGATCCGGAAGATCGACAGGATGAAGAACATCACCGCTGAAATGAACACCGCGCCCAGCGCTACCTGCCAGCTGTGGCCCATGTGCAGGACCACGGTGTAGGTAAAGAAGGCGTTCAGGCCCATGCCCGGTGCCAGGGCGATCGGGTAGTTGGCGATCAGGCCCATCACCGTCGAGCCTATGGCCGCTGCCAGGCAGGTGGCGACGAATACCGCGCCCTTGTCCATGCCGGTTTCGCCGAGGATGCTCGGGTTGACGAACAGGATGTAGGCCATCGCCAGGAAAGTCGTGACGCCCGCAAGAATCTCGGTTCGCACGTTGGTGTTGTGTGCCTTGAGTTGAAACAGCCTTTCCAGCATGTCTGGCTCTCCGTGACGCGGCGCGCGTCGTGAATGATCGACTCCAACAGCAATGCACAGACTGCAGGGCAGCCCGTTTGATTTTTGCGGGTCGGAAAAAGCCGCGCATCATACCAGCAGCTTGGCGGGATGGCTGCGTGTGGATGACGGCCTTTCGATGACAAGTACGCTCATCAAGAAAGCCTGAACGTTGCAAACCTCGCGAAGTCCCACCCCTTAAGACGCATAAAAAGTGCGCTAAGTGACCGCCTACCGTGAGGTTTCCATGAGTGCAACGACCCCGAACCCCCAGGACTTCGCCACCCACGCGATTTCCCTGACCCTGAACGGACAGCTCCGCCAACTGGATGTGCTGCCCTGGACCACCTTGCTTGACCTGCTGCGCGATCAGCTCGATCTGGTCGGAACCAAGAAAGGCTGCGACCACGGCCAGTGCGGTGCGTGTACCGTACTGCGCGACGGCACGCGCATCAATGCCTGCCTGACGCTGGCGATCATGTGTGACGGCGCCGAGCTGACCACGATTGAAGGCCTGGCCAATGGCGACCAGTTGCACCCCATGCAGCAGGCGTTCATCAAGAACGATGCGTTCCAGTGCGGCTACTGCACGCCCGGGCAAATCTGCTCGGCTGTCGGGCTTGCCAATGAGGGGCGCGCCAGCACGCGTGCCGAGATTCAGGAACTGATGAGCGGTAACCTGTGCCGCTGCGGTGCCTACAGCAATATCCTCGCCGCCGTCGAAGAGGCGCTGCCTCAGTTCCACAATGCAGCGCCGAAGCCGGAGGTGAATGCATGAATCCGTTTACCTACAGCAAGCCGACCGACATCACTGCGGCGGTCAACCTGAGCGGACCGGCCACGCGTTTCATTGCAGGCGGCACCAATCTGCTCGACCTGATGAAAGAAAACGTCGCCACGCCCGAGCACCTGATCGACATCACTGGCCTGCCTTTAAAGGATGTCAGTGAAACCGCCTCGGGCGGTGTGATGATCGGTGCGCTGGTCAGCAACGCCGACCTGGCCTACCACCCGCTGATCGAAGCGCGTTACCCGCTGTTGAGCAAAGCCGTGCTGGCCGGTGCTTCGCCGCAGCTGCGCAACATGGCCAGTACCGGCGGCAACCTGCTGCAACGCACCCGCTGTTACTACTTCTATGACACCGGCGTGCCGTGCAACAAGCGCGAGCCGGGCAGTGGCTGCCCGGCGCGCACGGGCCTTAATCGCATTCACGCGATCCTCGGTGCCAGCGAGGACTGCGTCGCGACTCACCCGTCCGACATGTGCGTGGCCCTCGCTGCGCTGGAAGCCGTGGTGCATGTTCAAGGACGTGCCGGCCGCCGCACCATCGAGTTCGCGGATTTCCATCGCCTGCCAGGTGATGCGCCGCAACGTGACAATCAGTTGGCTGACGATGAGTTGATTGTCGCCGTCGAGCTGCCTGCAAACGGCTTTGTCAGCCACAACGCTTATCTGAAGATCCGCGACCGTGCGTCCTACGCGTTTGCCCTGATATCGGTGGCTGCCGCCATCGATCTGGACGGCGACGTGATTCGCGACGTGCGTCTGGCATTGGGCGGTGTCGCGCACAAGCCGTGGCGCGACAAGGCCGTCGAAACACTGTTGGTCGGCAAGCCGGTCACCCGCGAGAACTTCGCCGCTGCCGCAGACGCCATGCTTGAAGATGCCCAGCCTCTGGAGCACAACGGTTTCAAAGTCAGACTGGCCCGCCGCGCGATCATCCGTGCCCTGAGCGATGCCGCAACAGGAGGGAGCGCCCAATGAACCAGCCATTTTCGCCAATGGGCAAGCCTGTGGACCGCGTCGACGGCCGATTGAAAGTGACCGGTGGCGCACGTTACGCCGGCGAATACCCTGAAGAAGGGTTGCTGTATGGCAGCGTGGTCTCCAGCACCATCGCCAACGGTCGCGTCGCCAGCATCGATACAAGTGAAGCGTTGAAGGTTCCGGGTGTGGTCGCTGTCATTGACCACACCAATCGTCCGTGGCTGGCCAGTTACGACGAAAACTATGAGGACGCCGATTCGGCCGACGGTTCGCCGTTTCGTCCTTTTTACAACGACAACGTGATGTACAGCGGCCAACCACTCGCGCTGGTCGTCGCCGATACGCTGGAGCTGGCGCGGCACGCCGGCTCGCTGGTGCGTATCGAATACGAGCAGCAGGAGCACCAGACCGATCTGCAGGCCATGCTCGATACGGCCTACAAAGCGCCTGCCGAATTGCCGCCGCCGCGTGGCAACTTCGAAGGTGAACTTGCCAGCGCGGCGTTGAGCGTGGACGTGACGTACAGCACGCCCAGCGAATACCACAACCCGATGGAACCGCATGCATCGACCGTCCTGTATCAGGCCGACGGCAGCTTGCAGATTCACGACAAGACCCAAGGCACGCAAAACTGTCAGGACTACCTGCACAAGGTCTTCGGCCTGGAAAAGGACAAGATCCGTGTGCTGGCCGCCTTTGTCGGTGGTGCTTTCGGTTCTGGCCTGCGCCCACAGTATCAGTTGCCGCTGGCGGTGATGGCTGCACTGCACCTCAAGCGCTCCGTGCGCTTGACGCTGACCCGGCAACAGATGTTCACCTTCGGTTATCGCCCGCGCACTGTTCAGCGCCTGCGTCTGGGCGCGGCTGCCAACGGTCGTTTGCTGGCGGTCGGTCATGAGGCCATCGGGCAGACTTCGCGCTTCGAGGACTTCAGCGAGCACGTCGTGGAGTGGAGCGGCATGCTCTACCACTGCGACAACGTGCAGTTGACCTACAAACTGGTCCCGCTGGACGTCTTTACGCCGCTCGACATGCGTGCGCCCGGTGCTGCCCTGGGCATGATCGGCCTGGAATGCGCCATGGACGAACTGGCTTACGCCTTGGCCATCGACCCGGTGCGCCTGCGCCTGACCAACTACGCCGAGCGCAACGGCAACGAAGACAAGCCGTATTCGAGCAAGGAATTGCGCGAATGCTACGCCCAGGGTGCCGAACGCTTTGGCTGGTCCAGCCGCAACCCTGAGCCCCGCAGCATGCGTCAGGGCCGTCAACTGGTCGGCTGGGGCATGGCGGGTGGTGTCTGGGAGGCCATGCAGATGAAGGCCAGCGCCAAGGCGCGCTTGCAAGCGGACGGCAAGCTGGTGGTCAGCAGTGCTACCACCGACATCGGCACCGGCACTTATACCGTCATGACGCAGATCGCTGCAGAGTCGTCGGGTATCGAGGTGGATAACGTCAGCTTCCTGCTGGGCGACTCTTCATTGCCGACTGCGCCGTTGCAGGGCGGCTCGTTCACGGTGTCTTCAGTCGGTACTGCGGTGCAACAGGCCTGCCAGGCGTTGCAGCGTCAGGTACTGGAAGTTGCCAAAGGGCTGCATCCGCAATTCGCTTCTGTGACGCCGGATGAGGTTCGCTTCGAAGCGGGCAAGCTGTATGTCGGCGATCAGGCGCTATCGATGGCTGAACTGGCAGCGTCTCAGGCCCATGGTGTCATTGAGGTGCAAGTCGACGCCGAGCCGGACGAGAAGCGCGAAGCCTATGCGGCAGCCACGCACTCGGCGGTGTTCGTCGAAGTGCTGGTCGACGAGGATCTGGGCACTATCAAGGTCAATCGTGTGGTCAGTGCCGTCGCAGCGGGCAGGGTCGTGAACCCGAAAATGGCGCGCAGTCAGATTCTGGGGGGCGTTGTCTGGGGCATGGGCATGGCGCTTCAGGAAGAGGCGATGCTTGACCACGACCTGGGCCGTCCGATGAACCACAGCCTGGCCGAGTACCACATCCCGGTGAACGCTGACATTGGTGATATCGACGTGCTGTTTGTCGAAGAGCACGACGACATCGTCAACGCGCTGGGTTCCAAGGGCGTCGGCGAGATCGGCATCGTGGGTGTGCCGGCAGCGATTGCCAACGCGATCTATCACGCCACCGGCAAACGGATCCGCGAGTTTCCGATCACGCTGGATAAGCTGTTGTAACAGTAAACGCACAGCCAACTGCCTATCGTGCCAATGCTCTGCATTGGCACGCAGTGGGTGGCGCTCTGCGTCCTCTTGTGCAGGCGGTGCGGCGCAGATGTGACGCGCAGCGTCACGAGCTGCATTCCCACACCGAGCGTGAGGAACGATAGGTGTCCGGAAGGGCTCAGCGTCTGCACTTGCTCTGCAGGTGAGACAAACCGCCACGCGACAATAGACCACACAACTTTAATGGCTGAACAGGACTACTCTTTGATGGTCGATTGATCTGCGTCATTGCGTTAAGTCAATGATCAGTGCATCGACCAGCGTTTTCGCTTTTGGAAACGCCAGAATAAAGAAACACAAGCACTCATTACCGTGGGGGCAATCGCTGTTGGCTTGTGGCCGGCAGCACGTTTCATCTGAGAGAGGAACATCTTATGTTCGGTTTAGAGGCTATAGATCTCGCCCGGATTCAGTTCGCATTCACGATTTCGTTCCACATTCTGTTTCCTGCCATCACCATCGGTCTGGCAAGTTACCTGGCTGTGCTCGAAGGTCTGTGGCTGAAGACCCGCGATGACGTCTACCGTGACCTGTACCACTTCTGGTCGAAGATTTTTGCAGTCAACTTCGGCATGGGCGTGGTTTCCGGGCTTGTCATGGCCTACCAGTTCGGCACCAATTGGAGCCGCTTCTCCGACTTCGCAGGTGCTGTGACCGGGCCGCTGCTGACCTACGAGGTGCTGACCGCGTTCTTCCTGGAAGCGGGCTTCCTCGGTGTGATGCTGTTCGGCTGGAATCGTGTCGGCCGCAGACTGCACTTCTTCTCCACGGTAATGGTTGCCATCGGCACGCTGATCTCCACCTTCTGGATTCTGTCGTCCAACAGCTGGATGCAGACACCGCAAGGGTTCGAGATCATCGACGGTCGGATCATTCCCACTGACTGGTTCGCCGTGGTCTTCAACCCGTCGTTCCCTTATCGTCTGACGCACATGGCCATTGCCGCGTTCGTGGCGACGGCGTTCTTCGTCGGTTCGTCGGCCGCCTGGCACCTGTTGCGGGGCCGCGACACACCTGCGGTGCGCAAGATGCTCTCGATGGCCATGTGGATGGCCCTGCTGGTCGCGCCTGTCCAGGCTGTCGTCGGTGACTTCCACGGTCTGAATACGCTCAAGCATCAGCCTGCGAAGATTGCGGCTATCGAAGGTCACTGGGAGAACGTCGGTGACGAACCGACCCCGCTTATCCTGTTCGGCATTCCCGACATGAAGGAAGAACGAACCAAGTACGCGGTGGAAATTCCGTACCTGGGCAGCCTGATCCTGACCCACAGTCTCGACAAGCAGGTGCCTGCGCTCAAGGAGTTCAAGCCCGAGGATCGCCCTAATTCGACGATCGTGTTCTGGTCGTTCCGGGTCATGGTCGCCCTTGGCATGCTGATGATCTTCACCGGCCTGTGGAGCCTGTGGCTGCGCAAGCGCGGCACGCTGTATAACTCGCGTCCGTTCCTGTACCTGGCGTTGTGGATGGGGCCGTCTGGTCTGATCGCGATTCTCGCCGGCTGGTTCACCACCGAAATCGGTCGTCAGCCGTGGGTCGTGTACGGCCTGATGCGTACCGCCGATGCCTCGTCCGGGCACAGCGTGGCGCAGATGAGCATCACCCTAGTGCTGTTCGTGGTCGTCTACTTCGTGCTCTTCGGCACAGGCCTTGGCTACATGATGCGTCTGGTTCGCAAAGGGCCGAAGGCCTATGTCGAACATGTGCCTCACGGTGGTCCCGGCCAGCAACGTACACCGGCCCGTCCACTCTCCGCCGCTGTTGAAGGCGAAGAAGATGGCGACAATCTTGACCGTCACGGCAAGGGGATTTAAGCCATGGGTATCGATCTTCCGCTGATCTGGGCCATCATCATCGTCTTCGGCATCATGATGTACGTGGTGATGGACGGCTTCGATCTGGGTATCGGGATTCTCTTCCCGTTCATGAAAGACAGTTCCGACCGCGACGTGATGATGAACACCGTCGCGCCGGTCTGGGACGGCAACGAAACCTGGCTGGTGCTGGGCGGTGCAGCACTGTTCGGCGCATTCCCGCTGGCCTACTCGGTGGTCCTGTCTGCGCTGTACCTGCCGCTGATGTTCATGCTCATGGGCCTGATTTTCCGTGGCGTGGCATTCGAGTTCCGCTTCAAGGCGACCGAACTGAAGCGCCACTGGTGGGACAAGGCGTTCATTGGCGGCTCGCTGGCTGCGACCTTCTTCCAGGGCGTGGCGCTGGGTACCTACATTGAAGGTATTCCGGTGGTCGATCGCCAGTTTGCCGGGGGCTCGCTGGACTGGCTCTCGCCGTTCCCGATGTTCTGCGGGCTGGCCTTGATCGTCGCCTATGCGCTGCTGGGCTGCACTTGGCTGATCATGAAAACCGAAGGCTCGCTGCAGAAGGCGATGCATGATCTGGCGCGTCCGCTGGCCCTTGCGGTGCTCGCGGTCATGGGCGTGGTCAGCCTGTGGACGCCGCTGGCCCACGCTGATATCGCGCATCGCTGGTTCAGCATGCCCAACCTGTTCTGGTTCATGCCGGTACCGATTCTGGTGCTGGTGACCATGTATGGTCTGTTCAAGGCGGTGGCCCGCAATGCCCACTACACGCCGTTTCTGCTGACCCTGTTGCTGATCTTCCTGGGTTACAGCGGTCTGGGCATCAGTCTGTGGCCAAACATCATCCCGCCGTCGGTATCGATCTGGACCGCCGCCGCGCCGCCGCAGAGCCAGGGCTTCATGCTGGTGGGCACGCTGTTCATCATTCCGTTCATCCTGGGCTACACCTTCTGGAGCTATTACGTGTTCCGCGGCAAGGTGACGGCTGCAGACGGTTATCACTAGTCCGAACCGAGGAGAATGACGATGTCTGGTAAAAATTCCATGCACGATCCTGATCCGGCGCTGAGCAAGCCGCTCTGGCAACGACTGGCCTGGCTGGTCGGAATCTGGGCGGGCAGCGTATTCGCGCTGTTCATCGTGGCCAGCCTGATGCGCATGTTCATGAGCGCAGCGGGCCTGACGACACACTGATACTGAATTCCCGTTCGTGTCTGCGGACACGTTTTGCGACCCTCTTGCCACTCGCGTGGCAAGGGGGTCTTTTTTTGTGCCGTGGGCGTGGGTTACTTGCGGGCTTTCAGGATCACGAATTTCGGCGTAGCGGCGACTTGTTCGACGCCGCGGAACAAGCGCGACAGCTTGGTGTGATAACCCAGGTGGCGATTGCCGACGATGTACAGCGCCCCGCCAGTCACCAGAGCGGCCCGGGCCTGAAGGAACATCCGCCAGGCAAGAAAGTCGCCGACCACTTGTTGCTGGTGGAAGGGCGGGTTGCACAGCACCACATCCAGCGAATCAGGCTCCTGCATCTCCAGACCGTCGCCTGCTTGAATCCGTACGGCGCGATCACCCAGCGTCGCTTGCCAGTTCTCGGCTGCCGATTGCACGGCCATGAACGACTCGTCGACCAGCGTGTAGTGCGCCTGCGGGTTGTCCAGCGCACTGGCGATGGCCAGTACGCCGTTACCGCAACCCAGGTCCGCGACCCGTGCCGTGCCAAGATTTTTTGGCAGATGCGGCAGGAAAGCGCGGGTGCCGATGTCTAGCCCGTCGCGGCAGAACACATTGGCATGGTTGAGCAGTTCGATGGCCGGTTCATCCAGCCGGTAGCGCGTCGGGTAGGGCGAGGTGCGCACTTCCATGGGCTGTGGCGTGGCAAACAACAGCCTGGCTTTTTTCACTGCCAGCGAGGCTTGGACCGGTCCGACATATTCCTCCAGCAAGTCGCCAGCCGAACGCGGCAAATGCTTGACCATTGCTGCAGCGATAACCCGTGCGCCGGGGGCCAGCTGGCCTTGCAGGCGTATCAGTTGCTCCTCGAGCAGCGCCAGGGTCTTGGGCACACGAATCAGCACCCAGTCGAATGGCCCTTGCAACGCTTCGCTGGCCGGAATGTGCGGTACTGCGTCGTAGCTCATGCCGTTGCGCGCCAGATTCTTTTCCAGCGCCTGTGCCGCCAGAAACGAGTCGGTACTGCTGATCACCGTGGCATGCGGCGCGAGACTTGCCGCCAGCGCGCCGAAACTGTCATTGAGCACCAGAACCCGGCTTGGCAGGCTCAGCCCTGTTTGTGCAACATGATTGAGCAGGTACTCGTCAGCGGCATCGAAGGCCTGCAGGGGCTCATCCTGTTGCTCGGGTTGGCGAATGAGATCAAGTTCAGCGAAGGGACTGATGAGCAGCGGCATTGGCGGGAGAACTCTGTGCAATCGAAGGTATGTCAGTGAGCCCGATGACAGGTGGGCTCGCTGAGACAGACGATTTTACGTATTTTTTCGTTTCGATACCTGTCTGATTACGCGGTGATTGCCCGTTTTGTCAGAACATCCCGCTGAGTGCGGCCTGTACGGCGGCAGCCGTCTTGTTGCAAACGCCCATTTTTTGAATGGCGCTGGCAATGTGGAAGTGAATTGTGCGCTCCTTCAGGCAGAGGATCATTGCGATGTCGCCAGCTGTTTTGCCTTCAGCGGACCATTTGAGGACTTCGATTTCTCTCTGAGTCAGGTTTTTTGCTGGCGAGGGCTGTGAGAAATTTATGTCCATTGTGTTCATGTAGCCTCCTTGCAGTACGTGTACAGACCTTGCTGGGTGTTTATCCAGTCTAGGAACAAATAGACCGCAATCCGTCAGGCTGCGGATCAGCCGGACGGATGGGCTGATGGCACTTGGCAGTGTGTTTCGGGGCTGTCGGCTGAAACCCCCGCGCGAGAAGGGTCGGGGTAATCGGCTCTGTGGACGTTCGACCCTGCAAGGGCTGATCCAAGAACCAAATACTCTAAGCGGCAGAGCCCGTTGCCGGGTAATCCATCACAAATAGCCGGTGTTTATCGAGCCTGCTTTGCGGGACACTGGGCTCTGCTTTCCATATTCAGGAGTTCAAAGCGCACCATGACCGTCAGTGACGACAAATTCACCCGACAGACACTGCAGCGTGTCACGCCGCTGACCGCGAACCTGTTTACCCTGCGCACCACGCGTGATCCCGGTTTTCGCTTTCGTGCTGGACAGTTTGCGCGTCTCGGGGTGACCAAGGCCGACGGTTCAGTCGTATGGCGTGCCTACTCGATGGTTTCTTCTCCGCATGACGAGTTTCTGGAGTTCTTTTCCATCGTGGTGCCGGATGGCGAGTTCACCAGCGAGTTGAGCCGCTTGCGTGAGGGTGACAGTCTGTTGGTGGAAAAGCAGGCGTTTGGTTATCTGACCCTGGATCGCTTTGTCGATGGGCGCGATCTCTGGCTGTTATCCACAGGGACGGGTGTCGCACCGTTTCTGTCGATCCTTCAGGATTTCGAGGTTTGGGAGAAGTTCGAGCGGGTGATTCTGGTGTACAGCGTTCGTGAGTCGCGCGAGCTGGCTTATCAGCAGTTGATTGCCGAACTGATGCAGCGTGAGTACCTGGCTGAATACGCGGACAAGTTTCTGTTTCTGCCTACGGTGACCCGCGAGCAGCATCCGGGCGCATTGAATGGACGTATCACGCAGTTGATCGAAAACGGGGAGCTGGAGCGCGCGGCCGGCATTGCTCTCACGCCGGAGCATTCGCGGGTGATGCTGTGCGGCAATCCGCAGATGATCGATGACACTCGGGCGATTCTCAAGCAGCGCGAGATGCGCTTGAGCCTGTCACGCAAGCCTGGGCAGGTGGCGGTTGAGACGTATTGGTGAGGGTTGGCGGCTAACGATGGCTGTCGTGCCGAGCATTGGCACGACAGTCACATAACTATCGTTCCTCACGCTCCAGCTTGGGAATGCAGTTCGTGACGCTCTGCGTCACACAGCTGTTCTGTGATGTCAGGTAGATTGAGGTTCGACTCAGGTCACCTTTTCGCCCCTCGGCGACTCACTTTGAGGGACCAAAGTAAGCAAAGTCCTTAGCTCCGTTTCCGGCCCGACTTCGTCGGGTTCCTTCGCCCTGTCACTGATCCGGGGGTCGCCGCAACGCGCCATCCATGGCGCGGTGCGGCTAGCCTGGCGTCCTGCCAGGCTACCCCCGGATCAGCGCCAGGACTCAGCCGTCACTTACGTCGCACTCTGCGTTGTCAGTGCCATCGCGGTTGAAAAGCACTGCTTAGGGCCGATGGCCGGCAGGTGCAGGCCTTACTCAATCAAAGCGTACGCGCAGGATCCACGGTAATGGGCGCTGCCGGTTTGCTCTGCTCTTTGAGCAGGTCGCGTATCTCGCCCAGCAGGACTTCTTCTCTGGAGGGTGTTGGCGGCAGAGTAGGTGCCTTGGCTTCTTCGCGTTTCAGGCGGTTGATGGCCTTGACGCCCATGAAGATCGCGAACGCGACGATGATGAAGTCGAGGACGGTCTGGATGAACTTGCCGTACGCCAGCAGTACCGCAGGTGCAGTCCCTTGCGCGGGGCGCAGGGTGACGGCCAGGTCGCTGAAGTCCACGCCACCAATCAGCAGGCCCAGCGGCGGCATGATGACATCGCCGACGAACGAGGAAACGATCTTGCCGAATGCCGCGCCGATGATAATACCGACGGCCATATCAACTACGTTGCCTTTGACCGCGAATGCCTTGAATTCCTTAAGCACGCTCATGGGGTAATTCCTTGTAGCAGATAAATTTGATCCGGATGAGTGTAGCCCAGACGTACTGTTGCCGCCCGTGCCACATTCAATCGACCGGAGTCGTCCATGTAAGTTTTATCCGGTTTTCAAAAGCAGTCGTCGGCCAGCGACTGGCAGGTGTTGCAACCTGCGTTATCATGGGCGTTTTCTAACGACTGGGGTTGTCATGGCCAAGGCCAAACGCTTGTACGGCTGCACCGAGTGCGGCGCGACATTTCCCAAGTGGGCGGGCCAGTGCAGCGAATGCGGTGCCTGGAACACACTGGTCGAAACCATGATTGAAAGCGGTGCCGCCGCGCCGCCCACCGGGCGTACCGGCTGGACCGGTTCGCAGGCGCAGATCAGGACCCTGGCGGAGGTCAGCGTCGAAGAGATCCCGCGCTTCTCCACCAACTCCACCGAGCTGGACAGGGTACTCGGCGGCGGTCTGGTTGACGGTTCGGTGGTTCTGATTGGCGGCGACCCCGGCATCGGCAAGTCCACGATCCTCTTGCAGACGCTGTGCAACATCGCCCAGCGCATGCCCGCGCTGTATGTCACCGGTGAGGAATCCCAACAGCAGGTTGCCATGCGTGCCCGGCGCCTGGGTCTGCCGCAGGACAAGCTGCGGGTCATGACCGAAACCTGCATCGAGACCATCATTGCCACTGCCAAGGTCGAGAAGCCCAAGGTGATGGTGATCGATTCGATCCAGACGATTTTCACCGAACAGCTGCAGTCGGCCCCTGGCGGCGTGTCGCAGGTTCGTGAAAGCGCCGCCTTGCTGGTGCGTTACGCCAAGCAGAGCGGCACGGCGATCTTCCTGGTCGGCCACGTCACCAAGGAAGGCGCCCTGGCCGGTCCGCGTGTGCTTGAGCACATGGTCGACACCGTGCTGTATTTCGAGGGCGAGTCGGATGGTCGCCTGCGCCTGTTACGAGCGGTGAAGAACCGCTTTGGCGCGGTCAATGAGCTGGGCGTGTTCGGCATGACCGACAAGGGTCTGAAAGAAGTCTCCAACCCGTCGGCGATCTTTCTCACTCGTGCGCAGGAAGAAGTGCCGGGTAGTGTGGTCATGGCCACCTGGGAAGGCACGCGGCCGATGCTGGTGGAAGTGCAGGCGCTGGTGGACGACAGTCACATGTCCAACCCGCGCCGCGTAACGCTGGGACTGGATCAGAATCGTCTGGCGATGCTGCTGGCAGTCCTGCACCGTCACGGTGGCATTCCTACTCACGATCAGGACGTGTTCCTCAACGTGGTAGGCGGCGTGAAAGTGCTGGAAACCGCCTCCGACCTGGCCTTGATGGCGGCGGTCATGTCCAGCCTGCGCAATCGTCCGCTGCCGCATGACTTGCTGGTGTTCGGTGAGGTGGGGCTTTCCGGTGAAGTCAGGCCGGTGCCCAGCGGCCAGGAGCGCCTCAAGGAGGCCGCCAAGCACGGCTTCAAGCGCGCCATCGTGCCCAAGGGCAACGCGCCGAAAGAAGCGCCGCCCGGCTTGCAGATCATTGCCGTTACGCGACTTGAACAGGCCCTCGATGCGCTGTTCGAGTAACTTCGCCCTGAGGATTATTCCTGCAGTTCGATCAAGGCTGCCAGTTCCCGATCCAGTTCCTCGGGGTCTCCGAGGTTCAATTCGACCAGCCGCCTAAGGTGGCTGATTGACTCCAGCCCAATGTGCCGGCAAACGAATCCCAGTTGCCGGTTGTTGTCATGGGTGATTTCGACATCCATTTTCACATGGGCATCGTTGCTCAGAATGATGTCGACTTCAAAGGGCTGCGTCTGATCACCGTTCCACGGATCAGGCCGGTCGATCAGCAACCCTTTGAGGGACAGGTCGACCAGTTGCACTTTCCAGCTTTTGTCGCCTTGCTTCAGATCGGTCTTGGCATCAAAGGCAATGCGTTTGAAACGACGGCGATCTTCGGGTGAGTCGGTCATCGAATGAACTCTCTTGGTGACCGCCACCGGAGTCAGCGGGCAGGTCGTTATCTGATCGATTCTGTTGTCCATGCACGATAGACCGGAAAGCAATTGCAGAACAGTTCTGCATCGCTGTTTTGTGATCGGAACGCCATCTGTCGAGGCCATTCCAGCCCTCTATGCCGGGTATCTGCCGCAATTGATCAAATTTCGACCTAGACCTTGGTTGGGGGTGGTCTTTCGCTGATCCGGCGCTAAACTCGCATGGCTTGCCTTCTAGTCAACTCTGCTGGAATAAAAAAATGAAAAATAATAATAGTCTGATGCGCCATGTTCCCTGGCTCATCGTCGCAATTGTCGGGGCATGTGCCCTTGGGGTCGTGGCCTTGCGTCGCGGAGAGGCGATCAACGCCTTGTGGATCGTGGTCGCCGCGGTAGCTATCTACCTGGTTGCCTATCGTTACTACAGTCTTTTCATCGCCACTCACGTCATGCAGATCGATCCGCTGCGCGCGACACCGGCGGTGGTCAACAACGACGGTCTGGACTATGTGCCGACCAACAAACACATCCTCTTCGGTCACCACTTTGCAGCCATTGCTGGCGCAGGCCCGCTGGTAGGCCCGGTACTGGCAGCGCAAATGGGCTATCTGCCCGGTACGCTCTGGCTGATTGCCGGCGTGGTGTTGGCCGGTGCGGTGCAGGACTTCATGATCCTGTTCCTTTCGACGCGCCGTGACGGACGCTCGTTGGGCGACATGGTCCGCGAGGAAATGGGCCGTATTCCCGGCACCATTGCACTATTCGGCTGTTTCCTGATCATGATCATCATCCTCGCGGTGCTGGCGCTGATCGTAGTCAAGGCCCTGGCTGAGAGCCCGTGGGGCATGTTCACGGTCATGGCGACGATCCCGATCGCGATGTTCATGGGCATTTATATGCGCTACATCCGTCCAGGACGCATTGGTGAAATCTCCATCGTCGGCGTCATTCTGTTGCTCGGCTCCATCTGGGTCGGCGGCATGGTTGCGGCGGATCCGACCTGGGGGCCGATGTTCACGTTTACCGGCGTGCAGATCACCTGGATGCTGGTCGGTTATGGCTTTGTAGCGGCCATGCTGCCGGTCTGGCTGCTGCTTGCACCCCGTGACTACCTGTCGACCTTCCTGAAAATCGGCACCATTCTGGCACTCGCGATCGGCATCCTGATTCTGGCGCCCGAGCTGAAAATGCCGGCCCTGACCCAGTTCACCAACGGCACAGGCCCGGTCTGGAAGGGCGCACTGTTCCCGTTCCTGTTCATCACCATTGCCTGCGGTGCAGTGTCGGGTTTCCACGCACTGATCTCGTCGGGCACGACGCCCAAACTGCTGGATAACGAGAAGAACGCCCGTTACATCGGTTACGGCGGCATGCTGATGGAGTCCTTCGTGGCCATCATGGCGATGGTTGCCGCGTCGGTGATTGAGCCGGGCGTGTACTTCGCCATGAACAGCCCGGCTGCGGTGGTCGGCAGTGACGTGGTAACCGTTGCGCAGACCGTGTCCAGCTGGGGCTTTGCCATCACGCCGGAGCAACTGACCGCTGTCGCGAAAGACATCGGTGAAAACACTGTTCTGGCCCGTGCCGGTGGTGCTCCGACGCTGGCCGTCGGTATCGCGCAGATTCTCCATCAGGTGCTGCCGGGTGAAAACACCATGGCGTTCTGGTACCACTTCGCGATTCTGTTTGAGGCACTGTTCATCCTGACCGCAGTCGACGCCGGTACACGTGCCGGACGCTTCATGCTGCAGGACTTGCTGGGCAGCTTCGTCCCGGCCCTGAAGCGCACCGAGTCGTGGACGGCCAACGCCATCGGTACCGGCGGTTGCGTGGCGCTGTGGGGCTATCTGCTCTATCAGGGCGTGATCGATCCGCTGGGCGGCATCAATACCCTGTGGCCGCTGTTCGGTATCTCCAACCAGATGCTTGCCGGTATCGCCCTGATGCTGGCCAGCGTGGTGCTGATCAAGATGAAGCGTCAGCGCTATGTCTGGGTGACCATGCTGCCCGCTGTCTGGCTGCTGATCTGCACCGTGACCGCTGGTTTGATCAAGCTGTTCGACGCCAACCCTGCGGTAGGTTTCCTGGCTCTGGCCAAGAAATACAGCGCGGCGGCCGATGCCGGTCAGATTCTGGCCCCGGCCAAAACCATGGACCAGATGCAGCACGTTATCTTCAACGCTTACACCAACGCCGGGCTGACCATATTGTTCCTGTTCGTGGTGGTCAGCATTCTGTTCTACGCCATTAAAGTCGGCCGTGCGGCCTGGAGCACCAAGGAGCGCACCGACAAGGAAGCTCCGTTCCAGGCCATGCCGCCAGCGTCACAGGTGTGATGATGGATACCCACAGAGGATTTGCCCATGTTCAATGACCTGAGTCGCCTCGGCAAATACCTTGGTCAGGCCGCGCGCCTGATGGTGGGCATGCCGGACTACGACACCTATGTCGAGCACATGCAGAACACTCACCCGGACAAGCCGGTGATGACCTACGAGCAGTTCTTTCGGGAGCGGCAAGAGGCCCGTTACGGCGGCAAGGCCGGTCCGAAGTGCTGTTGATCCGCTGATCTGCGTTATGGTTTGATCCGACGCGCCGCAGGCCATCACCTGTGGCGCGTTTTCATTTCAGCTGAATGCCTCACGCCAGGAGCCTTATGACTGAGTTGCAACCCATCCCCGTGACCGTGCTGACCGGTTTTCTGGGCGCCGGCAAGACCACCTTGCTGCGCCACCTGCTCAAGGCCGAACACGGCCTGAAAATCGCCGTGATTGAAAACGAATTCAGCGATGCAGGCATCGACAGCCAGTTGCTCGGCACCGACCCTGTGCAGATCATGACCCTGTCCAACGGTTGCGTGTGCTGCACCATCCACACTGACCTGACCAAGGCGCTCTACCTGTTGCTGGAGCGTCTGGACAGCGGCGAGATCGCGTTCGACCGACTGGTGATCGAATGCACCGGTCTGGCCGATCCCGCGCCGGTCGCGCAGACGTTCTTCATCGATGAAGAGCTGCGCGAGCGTTACATCCTCGACGGCATCATTACCCTGGTCGACGCCGCGCACGCCGATACCCACCTGGTGCAAACCATCGCCCAGGCGCAGATCGGTTTTGCCGACCGGTTGCTGGTCAGCAAGCGTGATCTGGTCGACGACGCAGCCTTCGAGGCCCTTAGTGCACGCCTGACCCGCATCAACCGCCGTGCGCCGATCCGTATTGTCGAGCACGGCAGGATCGACCTCGCCGAACTGCTCGACGTACGCGGCTTCAACCTCAATGCCGACCTCGGCGGCGGCATGATCCTGCGCCCGCTGGCCCCGGCCGGCAATTCCGCTGACCGGATCAGCAGCCTGGTCCTGCGCAGCGAAAAACCGCTGAATCTGGACCGCCTCAGCGAGTTCATGAACGAGCTGCTGGAAGACCACGGCAAACAATTGCTGCGTTACAAGGGCGTGCTCAACATCGAAGACGAACCACGCAAGATGGTGTTTCAGGGCGTGCTCAAACTGTATGGCTTCGACTGGGACACCGAGTGGGCCGAAGGCGAAAAACGCGAGAGCGTGATTGTGTTCATTGCCGATGAGTTGCCGGAGGAGAAGATTCGGGCGGGGTTCGAGAAGGTATGCGGTTGAGAGGTCGAACAGCGGCTGAGCTTCTGCCCGTACAGTGAACCGCCCAACAAAAAGCCCCGGCTCTCACGAGTCGGGGCTTTTGGTACTGCGTTTAAACCAGGCTTATCAAGCGCCGTAAACCGGCAGCTTGGCGCAGATGGCCTTGACCTTCTCGCGAACCGCGTCGATCACGGCTTCGTTGTTCAGGTCAGCCAG
Source organism: Pseudomonas sp. PvP100 (assembly GCF_017833055.1). Classification (NCBI taxonomy): domain Bacteria; kingdom Pseudomonadati; phylum Pseudomonadota; class Gammaproteobacteria; order Pseudomonadales; family Pseudomonadaceae; genus Pseudomonas; species Pseudomonas sp. PvP100. The sequence goes on along the minus strand of NZ_JAFIBO010000001.1, from coordinate 3,604,897 downwards.
GATGTCGCAGATCCAGCCGGCCAGCTCCTTGCACTCTGCTTCCTTGAAGCCGCGAGTGGTCACTGCCGGGGTGCCGAAGCGCAGGCCGGAGGTGACGAACGGGGAGCGTGGGTCGTTTGGTACGGAGTTCTTGTTGACGGTGATGAAGGCGCGACCCAGAGCGGCGTCGGCGTCTTTACCGGAGATGTCCTGTTTGATCAGCGACAGCAGGAACAGGTGGTTCTCGGTACCGCCGGACACGACGTCGAAGCCACGCTCGATGAACACACCGGCCATTGCCTTGGCGTTCTTCACCACTTGCTGCTGGTAGGTCTTGAACTCAGGCTGCAGCGCTTCCTTGAAGCACACGGCCTTGGCTGCGATGACGTGCTCCAGCGGACCGCCCTGGGAGCCAGGGAATACTGCAGAGTTCAGCTTCTTCTCGATCTCGGCGTTGGCGCGCGCCAGGATCAGGCCGCCACGTGGACCGCGCAGGGTCTTGTGCGTGGTGGTGGTCACGACATCGGCGAATGGCACCGGGTTCGGGTAGACGCCTGCGGCGACCAGACCGGCTACGTGAGCCATGTCGACGAACAGGTAGGCACCGACCTTGTCAGCGATTGCACGGAAGCGCGGGAAGTCGAGGATCTGCGAGTAGGCAGAAAAACCGGCGACGATCATTTTTGGCTTGTGCTCGACAGCCAGGCGCTCGACTTCGTCGTAATCGATCATGCCGTCGGCATCGATGCCGTACTGAACGGCGTTGTACAGTTTGCCCGAGGACGAAACGCTGGCGCCGTGGGTCAGGTGACCACCGTGAGCAAGGCTCATGCCCAGAATGGTGTCGCCGCCTTGCAGCAGGGCCAGGTAGACCGCCGAGTTGGCTTGCGAACCCGCATGTGGCTGAACGTTGGCGTAGTCAGCGCCGAACAGTTCCTTGGCGCGGTCGATGGCCAGTTGCTCGATAATGTCGACGTACTCGCAACCACCGTAGTAGCGCTTGCCTGGATAGCCTTCTGCGTACTTGTTGGTCAGGGCCGAGCCTTGAGCTTCCATGACGGCCGGACTGGTGTAGTTTTCCGAGGCAATCAGCTCGATGTGTTCTTCCTGACGCAGAGCTTCTTGCTCCATGGCGGCAAACAGATCGGCGTCGTACTTGGCGATAGTCAAATCACGGCTGAACATGGCAGTCCTCAAGGGGGCATGGCGGAAAAGGCGACTATTCTACCCCATCGGGTTTTATCTGGCATATGAAAGGCAGTCATCTTGAACAGTGAGGGCGTTCACGCGGGTTTCGACCAGGGCCAAAATCATGGCCGTGCTGCAGGCGCAAGGCTTGTTCTGTGTGGGGCCCGGCCACATGAGATTGTCGAGGTCGATTGAGTGAACTGCAGCGTGAACCGGGCACATTCACTCGAAATTTCAGCGATCACGCATCTATTTACCTTCAACTGCCGGAACCGTTCCGGGCCGGACGACACTCAGTCGGTCTGTTGCCCGTACCCACCGACAGTAGGTAAAAACGCCATGATGCCCTCTCAGATCACGCGCTCCTCTCATTCCTCATTGCCGGAGGTTGCTCCTGCGTCCGGCGATGCAGCCGGCGTTAGTGAGCAAGCTCCGCAGCAGGCTCGTACCGTAGCGTTTTTTGCCTCCGGCAAGCTGGCTGTGGCATTTGGTCGCACCTCGGCCGCGCCAGCGCAGGACTCTGTGCGTCTGTTGTCTGCTCTCCAGCGTGAGCTGGATAAACAGCAGCCGTCCTGGCCCACAGTTGCCCAGCTCTGCCACAGCCTGGCCGAGGTCGCCACGACCGAGCAGGGTTGGCACCAACTCGCCAGCGAGGATCAGGCGCCGGCGCTGAAAGACCTGCTTGAGCGCTGTATTGGCCGGCTGGCGGACATGCCTGCTTCTCACGCATCTCACGACTCGCTGTCACTGGCCTGCGAGGGGCTCAGGACCGCGCGCCTGCACCAATCGGTCGCTCGTTTGACTGCAAAGTCGCCTGCGTTAGCCCGGGCGGTTCCGGATCTGCTGGCGTTGACTCATCTGGATCCCGAGACGCTGGGCGCAGAGCCACCCGTTGTTTCGTCTTACACGCTCTTCAGCCATTTCGTGCGCACGGCCAAGCAGCGTACGGCGGATTTGAATGACAGCCTCCAGCGTCAACCCGAAGCGATCGTCAGTCTGCTGCGCTCACATGCCGACACGCTCAATCACCTGGAGACGTTGCCCGGCGCATTGCAGGCATTGACCGAAAATTGCCAGGACGCGCCAGCCTGCAATGAATTGCGCGAGCTGGCGGAAGTGGCGGGGGCGCTGCTGCAGCTATTGCGCGAACACGATCTTTTGCCGAGGCCGGAAGAAATCTCCATCGAGCCAGGTGAAGCACCTGCACCCGGCCACGAGCCTGCCGAGCCCCGGCTGACGAGAAGCCAGGCGTTGCTCAAGGCCGGCGGTAATCTGGTGCGCAAGTTTGATGCCTACGGGGCGCTCGCGCCGATGGACGACAAGGGGTTGCTGGCCTTGATGCGCACCCCGGCGCCACACCTGTCGCCCGATCAGATGCATGCCTTCCTGAACAAGCATGTGCTGCATCTCACGCAGGAACAACGCGATATCGTCAGCAATACCCCATTGCCCTTCGCCCCTGAAGGAGACATCGAGGCCCGGTGCGGCATGGGGTTCGATGAAAAACTGCGGTTGGCGCTGGCCAACGGTTCGCTGGTGTTGAGCGAGGAGCAACTGGCACGTCTTGGTCATTTGCCAAGTGCTGCTACCACGACGTCCGATGTTGTGAAGACGCTGCTGGAAAAGCCATCGTCGGCGCTGAGCGAGGCCGAGCGTGACATGTTGGGCGCAATCGTTCAGGCCAACGGTCAGGGCCAACTCGACGCCTGGCGCGCTCACAACGAAAAGTTGCCTGCAGTGTTGAGCCGCTCGGGGCTACCCTCTGATGTGAAAGACGAGTTGCTCAGCCTTAACCAAAGCATGAATGCCGAACTGGGCACGCTCAAGAACGGCGCCTCGCTCAAGAGTCGCGTCCTTGCAAGTCCGGCGATGCTGCTCGCGCTGGCACCCTTGCCACTGGCCGTGGCATTCGTCAGCAAGGACAACTCCTACAGCTCATCGCTGGTTGCCCACTTCACCAAGAACGCAGTGTTCATGGCTGGCCTGATGATGAACGAGCTGACCAACGCACGGACCAATGTCGATCACGGTCTGAACCGCTATTTCGTTACCGTGCTGGCCAACGCCATCGTGGCGCAGCCCACCTTTGCCAGAAACGAACACCTGCTGGAGCAGGTCGGCTTCGGTATCGCAACGGCCGTGGCATCGGGCGCAGCCACGCTGGGCGTATTCAACCGCGAATCGATCGTCGCCGCCTTCAAGCTCGCCAAGAGCAAGCTTTCCAGGCCAGACACCGGGAACGCCAGCATCCCGGAGGAAGACCATCTTGCCGTGGTCAGGCATTTCGACGTCAGCGAGCATTTTGCCCAGCAGATGAAAGTGGCGACCGAATTGTACAAGCAAGACAAAAGCATCACCGACATCATGAACTCGAGCCTGACGTACCTGGGCACCCAAAGCAGCGAATTCCAGGCCAGGTTCGAAGGCGCCGATGCCCTGCGCGCAGGTCTGCAGCTGGCCGAGGGGGAGCGCAAGGCGGACCCTGACTTCTACACCAAGCTGGGGCTGGTGGCCTTGACTGCGAGTATCGGTGCGGCGCTGGTGATGTTGATGAAAAGCATGGTCGGCAAAGCCGATTACGCGGCGGACGGCGTCTGGTGCGTATCGGAGATGCTCAAACTGGCCATGAACCCTGAAGTCGACATGCAAAAGGCGGTTCAGGTCTTCAAGGAGATCGTCGGCCTGAATCTGGTGATGACGGGGTTTCTGGGCGTCAACAAAGTCTGGAATTTTCTCGACAAGGGGATCAAAGGCTACGCCTCCGGTGCCGCGGTCCTGACCGCAGCCAACCTCACGCTTCCCGGTATGGTTGGAGAAGTGGCTGGCGCAGCAGCTGGCAAGGGGTTGAGCTACCTGACTGACAAAGGCAAGGCGGCGCATCAGGCTGGCAGGGCGGCAGCGTCCTGGGCCGGAAATTACGTCAGCACCTCGCGTCTGGGGAGCGCGGTCGGCACCCTGCAAACGGCAATTCCGGGCAGGATCGCAGGCGGGCAGGTAGTGGCGGGTCTCTACGACCGCTTCCGGTACCTGACCGGGTCGCTTCCGGCGTCTGCACAGCAAGCGGCTGGCGAGCCATAAGCCTGTAGCCGGTAGACCGCCGCCAGCAACGCAGGCGGTGGTCTTGCCTGGCTTACCACCATCACCGCCAATAATCCCTTCGCATCAACCCGCGCAAGCGTTTAACGGCGGCCTGCGTGCGGCCCACGGCTGGGCGCGCTCCAGTTGCCCGGCAAGGCTCAGCAAGGTCAGTTCGTCGCCAAACCGCGCGGCAAAGTGAGAACCCAGTGGCAGCGAATCTGCTGTCCAGTAGAGGGGCACGGACATGGCTGGCTGGCCAGTCGCGTTGAAGATTGCCGTGTAGGGCGAGTAGCTGTGTGAAAGCGCGATGAAGTCCTGCAGGGACCGACTGTCGTCGTCGAAGGCCAGTTCTCCCAGGCGGGGCGGCGCGCGGTTGAGCGTCGGGGTGAGGACAACGTCGTACTCTTCGAAGAAGCCGGCCATGGCCCGGCCCAGTGCATGCATCGATTCGACCGCGGAAATGTAGCGTGTTGCAGGCAGTTGCCCGCGTTCGCGCAGAATGACGCGGGTGCGCGGCTCCAGCTCGTCCATAGAGACCGGGAAACCGCGCATTTTGCCCAACAGATCGAGGTAGCCCTGGGTGTGTGAACCGATGATGTCGAACGTCGCATCGAGGAATTCAGGCAGCTGGATCGGTAACGTCGCCGGGACCACGTAATGGCCGAGCGTCTCTAGCAAGGCCGCCGTGTGCTGCAGTGCAGCCAGGGCTTCCGGTTCGGCGGGCCAGGGTGATATTGCCGAGATCAGAGCGATTTTCAGGCGCCTGGGATCGCGTCCCGCGGCGTGTGCAAACGGCGTCGCCGGCATGGGCGCCGCATAGGGAGCCCCCAGGTCACTCCCGGCAGTGGCGTCGAGCAGGGCGGCGCTGTCGCCTACCGACAGTGTGATCGCATGGGCCGTGCTCAGGCCTGCCCAGCCCTCGCCGACCATTGGGCCTGATGGCAGCAGGCCACGCGATGGCTTGAAGCCGAATACGCCGCAGCAGGAGGCCGGTACGCGAAGCGAGCCGCCGCCATCGTTGCCATGGGCGAAAGGGATGGCGCGCGCCGCAACCAGCGCTGCTGCACCCCCGCTGGAACCGCCCGCGCTGTATTGCGGATTCCAGGGATTGCGGGTCGCGCCGAAGCGTTGCGATTCGGTGCTGTAGGACACGCCGAATTCAGGCGCGGTGGTCGTTCCGATCAGTTGGCAGCCTGCCTGACGCAGCCGGCTGACGATTTCGCAGTCGATGTCTGAGCGAAACTCGCCCAGCGCATGCGAGCCACTGGTCATGCGAGCCCCGGTCATCGGGGTGAACATGTCTTTCACCAGCGTTGGTACGCCTGCCATGACGCCCTGTCTGACGCTGCTCCCGCTCGCCTGGCTGCGCGCCTGATCGTAAAGCCTTTCGCTGACGGCGTTCAGGCCTGGCTCGACCTGTTCTACCCGCTCAATAGCGGTTTCCAGCAGCTCGCCGGGGGTCACCTCGCCATTGCGTACCAGTGTTGCCAGGCCTCGGCCGTCCAGCGTATTGAATAATTCGTGCAGGTCTTTCATCGATCGTCTCCAGGATTGAAAGCGTGTCGTCGCGTTGCGCATGCCACTTAAAAGCTGATGCCGGTACGCAGCGCTACGGTGTAGCCCTCGGCACGGTTGTGGGCGTCGAACTCCTTGTAGGCGTGCAACCAGATGGGCGGCAGACCGGCGCCGGGTTTGAAGTAACTCACTGCAGGGCCTGCGGCGAGTACTCGGGCGCGATTGCCGCGGGTCAGTCCCGGCGCGTCGTCGTCCGACAGCTGTCGGTAGTAGTAGCCGCCAATGCCGACGGTCCAGTCGCCCACATGCTGGCCCACTGCAAACTCATGTCGGTACTCAACGCCACTGCGGTAATCGGTGTCGGGGTTACGCGCGTTTATATCGATCTGGAAACTCGAGGAAACCTCGAAGCCACCGGGTGAAATGTAGGTCGCGTTCAACAGCGGAGAAACCGTCCAGTGATGAGTACCAGGGCTGACCAGACGGTTTTTGTCATAGTCCCCGGTGGGCGCCTGAAACATCAGTTGGGCATTGATGCCCAGCCCCGGTCCGAGCTTCCAGTCCAGGATGATCGGTACCACTTGCAGATCCGCCTGGCGAAACAGCGATGCACTGTCGCTGAAGACCCGTTGCCCCCCGGCGTTCACGCCCAGGTCTGCATCCATCTTGAAGAAGATCGGCACCACCGCGAAACCATAGCGGGCCCCCAAAAACTCCTGCTCGGTCATTCGCAAATAAGCGAGGCCGATTGCCAGGACGTTGATCTGGAAATCGTTGGGGCTGTCATTGCCGTGGCTGTCCTTGATGACATTCGCCCGGTAGTTGCTGATGCGCATGCCGACGGTGCCATTGGGGGTGGTGGGCGGCATGAAGCCTGCGCCAAAGTCGAAAACGCCGGCGGCTGTCGTAGGTGCAGCATTTTCGGTGGCGCAGGCTGTGGACGATAACCACAGGATCGCCATGGCGAGCCCTGAAGCGCTAAGGAAGTGGTTTTTTAATGACATCGGTAAGCGCCTTGTTATTTTTATGGGCGAGCACAGCCCTCCCTTGCGGGGTGGCAGTTATTGGAAAAACCGGAAATGGGCTGGAACGCGTTGGCGTCAGCCGTCAGTCAAATGCAGTAACTGAGCGATCTGCGCTTTACGGGTGACACCGAGCTTGTTGTAGATCTTTCTCAAGTGGTGCCGGACGGTGCAGGGCGACATACCGATGTTGCGCGCGACTTCCTTGTAAGTCTGTCCGACCGCAAAGCCTCGGGCGACCTGAAGTTCGCGCGTGCTCAACAGTTCCAGACTGCTGCGTCGACGCGCCGTCAATAGAACGAGGTCGCCCACCGGCTGCGACGTGATGTGCAGGTTCTGACTCGAATAGCCCTCTTGAGGGTTGCATTGTCTGGGCAGACGATTGGACGGTCTGTCGGGCCATTCCGAGCCCAGCATCGACGAGAACGCAGGCTCCATGGAAAGCAGCACGCCGTAACGATCGCTCACCGCCATGGCGGTCTCATCGTAGGCGCCCTGAGTTTCCCGCAGGGTCGTGAGCGTGCGCAGATAACTGGCCTGTTCGGCGGCGATCAGATGCGGCATCAGCCACTCGATCAGGCGTTTGTCCAAGGGCGAAAAGGGCGTATGGTCAGCCGAGCGAAACAGCGTCAAATGCACGCCCTGCTGGGTGTGCGGGTCGGTCAGGACAATGCCCAGAGCGAAACAAAGGTCGTACTGGCGTCCGAGTTCGGCCAGCGCGGGAGGTGCATCCGCTGCCGTACAGTGAATGACCTGACAGACGCCTTGGGTCTGATGCATTCTGCCGACGCTGGCATCCGAGGTCTTGAGTTGCTCCCACTCGGCGGGATAGCCGGTGGGCAGGCCGAGCAAAAAGGAACTGTGCTCGACGGGCCAGTTGTCACGCCAGGTGGATCTTCCCCACCAGGCCTTGTCGAACGTCACCAGCGCGCACGCCCGCTCAAGCGCCTGTTGATGAAACGTAGAGATCGACGCGCTGCTGACCTCGGTCTGAAGCGCGAGAATCACCTTGTTCAAGGCTTCAACGACCTGACAGGAAACACTGTCCAGGGATGTTGTATCGCTGATCATGCTACCCCCTTGTGTTCTTTATTATGGGTAGAGCGCTCGCTGTCATCGACGCTGTGCGAGGCAGTGGCTCAAGTCTACTCATATTCAAGGGTTCGGCTATCGTTCAAATGTACGATGGCCGGGGCGCGAGGCCCGCATTCAATCCAGCATGAACAACGCATCATTACTGAATTGCGCTTCGAACTGCGCAGGGGGCATCGGGCGGCCGAACAGGTAGCCCTGGACTTCGTCGCAGTCGTGTTCGCGAAGAAACTCCAGTTGTTCATGGGTCTCCACGCCTTCGGCGATCACCGAGAGGTTCAGGCTATGAGCCATGGCGATGATGGCGCGGGCGATCTGGGCGTCCTGCTCGCCGGATGGGAGGCCATCGACGAAGGTACGGTCGATCTTCAGCACGTCAATCGGGAACTGTTTGAGGTAGTTCAGCGACGAGTAGCCGGTGCCGAAGTCATCGACGGCGATGCTCAGGCCAAGGTTCTTGAGGCTGTCGAGTATCTGCATGGCCTCGTTGACCTCGCGCATCAGGATGCTTTCGGTCAGTTCCAGCTCCAGGCAGGCGGGTGACAGGCCGGTCTGTTCGAGTATGAGGGCGATACGCTTGCCGAGCTGACCGTCCGAGAACTGCCGTGCCGAGATGTTGACCGACACCTTGGGCACGCGAACCCTGGCCTGATGCCAGTGTTTGAGTTGGCGGCAGGCTTCGGCCAGGACCCAATCACCGACCTCCACGACCAGCCCGAGCTCTTCGAGCACCGGGATGAAGTCGTTGGGCGGTACTAGCCCGCGACGTGGATGGCGCCAGCGCAGCAGGGCTTCTGCGCCCGTCAGGCGTTTGCCGTCGCCGCTGAACTGCGGTTGGTAGAAGAGGGTGAACTCCTTCTGCTCCAGGGCGTGGCGCAAGTCGCTTTCCAGCTCCAGACGCTCCAGAGCGGTGGCGTTCATGTCTGCCTGATAGAACTGGAAGTTGTTCTTGCCGCGCTCTTTGGCGTGATACATCGCCGTGTCGGCGTTCTTCATCAACTGACTCAGTTCCTTGCCGTCCTGCGGGCTGAGGGCGATGCCGATACTGGCGGTCACAAAGAACTCGCGGCCTTCGAGTACGAAAGGCGTTATCAGGCTGGTCAGAATGCGTTCGGCAACGTGAATCGCGCGATTCAGCGCGGCTTCGCGGGTTTCATCCGGTTCCAGCAGCAGAGTGAATTCATCCCCGCCCATGCGGGCCACGGTGTCATCCACCGACACGCAGGCGAGCAGGCGCGTGGCCATTTCCTGCAGCATCCGGTCGCCCGCGGCATGGCCCAGGGAGTCGTTGATCGGTTTGAAGCGGTCGAGGTCGAGGAACATCAGCACCACCCAGGCCTGCTGGCGCTCGGCGTGCTGCAGCGCCGAATGCAGTCGGTCCTGAAACAGGGTGCGGTTGGGCAGATGAGTCAGCGCGTCGTAGTAGGCCAGACGGTGGATACGATCCTCGCTGGCCCTGCGCTCGCTGATATCGCTGAAGAAGCACACGTAGCTGGCCAGGTCGCCTTCATCGTCGAGGACTGCGGTAATGCCGACCCAAGCCGGGTAGTGTTCGCCATTACGGCGCTTGAGCCGGATTTCACCTTCCCACGTGCCTTGTCCGTTCAACTGCCTGAGGATGTGGCGCAGCCGGGTTTCCTGTTCGGACTCCACGGTGAGCATGCCCGGCAGTTGATCGAGCACCTGAGCCACTTCATAGCCACTGACGCGGGTAAAGGCCTCGTTGGCCTGCACGATATAGCCAGCGGGGTCGGTAATCAGAATGGCGGATGTCGAATGCTCGAATACGGTGGCAGCCATGCGCAGGTCTTTCTCGGCCCGACGCTGCTGACTGATGTCCCGGCCCACGCCGAAGATCCCCTCGAAATTGCCGTGTTCGCCCCACACCAGAACCACGCGCAGTTCCACCGGGATCTTGCGACCGTCGGCACGCAGGCAGTCGAACAGGAACATTCGGATGGTGACTTCTTCGCGCAGCCTGGCGAGTTCCTGAGGTTTGTCGAGGACCTTGTCGATGCGGTCCATGAGCGCATCAAAACCGACTATTTGCTGGGGGTTGGCAATGGCGGCGGACCAGCCGTTCTGCAGGATCCACTCGGCGCTGTAGCCTAGCGCACGTTCTACCGAAGGGCTGACGTAGTTGACTGCCAGCCGGCCGTCGGTGGAGAAAATCACATCACTGATGCTTTCGGCGAGCATGCGGTAACGCTGTTCGCTGTCACGCAGCGACTGGCTGGACGCGACCTGCTCGGTAATGTCCTTGGCAATGCCGATGATACGGGTGACCCGGTCTTCTGCGTCCCAGGCCAGCGCCTGCTCGCGAATGTCGAAAGACCGCCAGTTGCTCTCGCGGTCCCGGAAGCGCAGCACGCGTTGCAGTAATTCATTGTGCCCGTGGTGACGCTGGCGCAGGCGCATGTCCTGATAGTTTCGGGCGTCCTCAGGGTGCAGCAGGACTTCCCAGAAGAACTCGCCCATGGCGTGCAGTTCTGACTTGCTGTAACCCAGCGTGTAGCCGAAGTGGTGGTTGCTGTAGATCACCCGCTGGCTGAGTACGTCCTGAACGTACAAATGGTCCGGTACGGTGCGTACCACGTCGGACCAGAAGCTCTCGCGGTCCAGCAATGACAGCTCGACCTGTTTACGGCTGGTGATGTCGCCAATGCTGAGAATCACCGCATCGAAGTCGCTGCGTGTCTCGGGCAGGCGCATGACCAGCCACAGGTGCTGATCCTCACCGCTTGCGCGGGTCAGGCAGATTTCCAGTTCCAGTCGTGGCTGCCCGGCGAGAACCGCCTGAATGATCGGAATGCCGACGCCCGGACGCGAGCGTGATTCGCCTTCGATCAATGGTTGCCATGCCTGTTCGCGGTGCTCGATGTCCAGCAGACTCAAGGCAACTTCGTTGAGTTCGCTGATGCGCAATTGCTGCAGCAGGCGTTTGAGCGAGGCTGGCTGGCTTTTGAGCAGACGCTCGAAGTCCTCGCCGGTCCTGACCTCAAGTGCTTCCAGTTGCTCTTGAAGGCCGGACATGTCCATGACACAGATCGCGACGCCTGCGCCTTCGAAGATATCCCGGTAGCGGCGCCTGCTCTGCAGCATCTGACGCTGGCGTCGGCGCAGGCTGATCAGCGCGATCAGCGGCAGGATCGACAGCAGCAGGCCGATCAGGCACTTGCCGATCAGTGGCGCAAGCACTTCGCTGCGGGCCTTGTAGGTGTCGAACAGCCCCCGCAGTTGCCAGTCACTGTTGCTCAGCGGCTGCAGCAGAATGGTATCGGACAGACCACTGTCCGCTTCGTTGGCCGGCACCTGTTCATGGAGAATGACCCGCTGTGTCTTGCGCTGTTCAAGACGCCACAGGTGCTGAAAGTTCTGCGCCGGCTGGCTGGCAAGTTCTTTCAAGGCGTCGGGTGCCACGCGCACTGCCCAGTAGTCGCCGCTCACGCCGTTGCCCAGGCGAATCAGTATATAAATCTGGTTGCCGTCTTCGGAGCCGGTATAGAAGTAGGGGCGACCGCGCGCCTGCTTCATGGCTTGTTCGAGAAACTCACCGTCGCGCGAGGCCTCGGCACTGTCACTGACAATTTCACTCTCCCGATTCAGGCGAGCGACGCTGCGCAGTGCGGGCAGGGCAGTGCGCAGGTTCACCAGCGTCGTCGGCTGCTCCAGCCGCTCCCCCGAGGATAGCGCCTCGTCCAGCAGGTTCATGGCGATCTGCGCCTTGAGCGCCATGTTCAGACTCATCCGGTCTGACAACTGGACGCTGTACTCCAGACTGCGCTGACGCTGGCGCTCCTGAGTCTGATGAAATTGCTCGATCAGCTGCCAGAGCAACAGGGCAAGCACCACCAGAACCAGGCCCGCCAGCATGCCTTTCACTGACCCACGCAGAGGCCTGGTCGCACTGTCTGTAGCAACACTTGATGACGACAGAGGCGTTGAAGTGGGCAAATCGCTGTTCCTGACTGCTGGACTGAAGCAGTGGTGCTTTAGATAAAATAGGCGGTCGCCCAAAGAGGGCGGCTAGCATGCCTTTAGTTGTGGCAAAGTGCCAGTGCCATTGGGCCGTATCGTTTGCCCTGCACGCAGCATTCGGGTAGCTTTGCGCAACGTGTGGTATCCACCGACTCCTGCATGAGTGACTCCACTTTTTGCAATATCGATCAGGCTTTATATTTGCCAGCACTGCCCCGATATATTTCCAACTGAGTTTATTCAAGGCTCGGAACGGTCTCGCGGCAAGTCTCAAGGACAAATAAAAGCTTTTTTCCGGCCGGAGCTTTAAGCTCGTTACCCAAATCGGTCCTCATTACAGACGCTAGGTTTTCATTTCATGGCTCAATACGTCTACACCATGCATCGGCTGAGCAAAGTTGTGCCGCCGAAGCGTGAAATCCTGAAAAACATCTCTCTGTCTTTCTTTCCCGGTGCCAAGATCGGCGTGCTGGGCCTCAACGGTTCGGGTAAATCCACGCTGTTGAAAATCATGGCGGGTGTCGACACCGAGTTTGATGGCGAAGCGCGTCCGATGCCGGAGCTCAATGTGGGTTATCTGCCGCAGGAGCCACAACTTGATCCGAACAAGACGGTCCGTGAGGTCGTCGAAGAGGCGGTCAGCGTGATCAAGGACGCCCAGGCGCGTCTCGATCAGGTCTACGCCGAATACGCCGAGCCGGACGCTGATTTCGACAAGCTGGCGGCCGAGCAGGCCAAGCTCGAATCCATCCTGCAGGCCAGCGATGGCCATAACCTGGAGCGTCAGCTGGAAGTCGCCGCCGACGCGCTGCGCCTGCCGGCCTGGGATGCGAAGGTTTCGGTCCTTTCCGGTGGCGAAAAGCGCCGCGTCGCGCTGTGCCGCCTGCTGCTCTCCGCACCGGACATGTTGCTTCTCGACGAACCGACCAACCACCTGGATGCCGACTCGGTCGCCTGGCTGGAGCATTTCCTTCACGACTTCCCGGGAACTGTGGTTGCGATCACGCACGACCGTTACTTCCTGGACAACGTGGCTGGCTGGATTCTGGAGCTCGACCGCGGCGCGGGCATTCCTTACGAGGGCAACTATTCCGGCTGGCTTGAAGCCAAGTCGGACCGCCTGGCGCAGGAATCCAAGCAGCAGACCGCTCACGAAAAAGCCATGAAAGACGAGCTGGAATGGGTCCGCAAGGGTGCCAAGGCGCGTCAGTCCAAATCCAAGGCGCGTCTGCAACGCTTCGAAGAGATGCAGTCGCAGGAATTCCAGAAGCGCAGCGAGACCAACGAGATCTATATCCCGGCCGGTCCGCGTCTGGGCGACAAGGTTATCGAGTTCAAGAACGTCACCAAGGGCTATGGCGACCGCGTGCTGATCGACAACCTGTCGTTCTCCATGCCCAAAGGCGCCATCGTTGGCGTGATTGGCGGTAACGGTGCCGGTAAGTCGACATTGTTCCGCATGCTGATGGGCAAGGAACAGCCGGATTCGGGCAGCATCGAAGTCGGTGAAACCGTGCAGCTGGCCTGCGTGGATCAGAGCCGTGATGACCTGGACGGCAGCAAATCGGTGTTCCAGGCAGTGTCCGACGGTTCCGATGTGATCCGTATCGGTAACTATGAGATTCCGTCGCGTACCTACGTCGGTCGCTTCAATTTCAAGGGCGGCGATCAGCAGAAGTTCGTCAAGGACCTGTCCGGTGGTGAGCGGGGTCGTCTGCACCTGGCGCTGACCCTGAAAGAGGGCGGCAATGTGCTGCTGCTCGACGAACCGTCCAACGACCTCGACGTGGAGACCCTGCGTTCACTGGAGGAAGCGCTGCTGGACTTCCCGGGCGCTGCCATTGTGATCTCTCACGATCGGTGGTTCCTTGACCGTGTAGCCACGCACATCCTGGCGTACGAAGACGATTCGCAAGCGATCTTCTTCGAAGGCAACTACACCGAGTATGAAGCCGATCGCAAGAAGCGTCTGGGCGAAGCGGCTGCCCAACCGCACCGTGTGCGTCACAAAAAGCTGGCCTGATCAGCGTTCAGGCAGCGCCGCTCCTTGCAAGGAGCGGCGCTGCCGCTGGTCGGCCTGGCTCACGCGTCAGGTTCGATCAGCAGCACTTCAATCGACTGATCGCCCGCCGGGCGCTGCCACAACACTTCATCGCCTTTCTGCGCACCGATCAGGGCGCGGCCCAGTGGCGACCCCCAATTGATCTGTCCTTTGGCTGCATCGGCCTGATCCTCTCCCACCAGATGCACGCGCTGCTGGTTGTCCTGTTCATCCGCGAACGTTACCCAACTGCCTATCTGCACTTTTTCGGTCGACACGGCCGGTGCGACGACCTGCGCGCTTTGCAGGCGCTGGTTGAAGTAGCGCAGGTCGCGTTCCAGATCGGCCAGTCGCTGCTTGTCTGCCGCTTCGCCCAACGCGGTTTGCGTGCTGTGCTGCGCCTGCAGGCTGCTGACGTGTTTCTTCAACATGGTCAGGCCTTCGGCCGTGACGTAGTTGATCTGTGTACTGACCAGCCGCTCTACCGGTTGCTCGGCTTCGGCGGCAGCGTTGTCTTCGTTTACGAATGCGCGGCTCATGGAATGTCCTCCCTAATAGGCTTTGGGCCACAGCAGGGCATCATTGGTTTCGTCGATTTTCCAGGCTTTGTGGGTCAGTTCGGGCGGTAGGCCTTGGCGGCACTGCGGGTCTTTTCCCGCTCCCAGGCACGGTCACGCTCATTGAAGACCTGGCCGGGATCGAGCCGGTCGCGATTGTCCTGCGAGGTCTCGCACTGACGAAAGCCATCGGTCCAGCCCTGGGCGTAAAGCTTGTCTTTCAAGTAACGGGGCACGTTTTTGCGGAATTGGCCGGTAGTGGCGCCTGCTGCATCCCTGCCGCTGCTGCAGCCGTCCTGATAGCCGTCTGCAAAACCCGGCGGATAACCCTCCGCCAGCATCTGGTCACGGGTGGACTGACAACTCGCCAGCACGATGGCCAGCGACAACAACAGCCAATACCGCTTCATGGTGATTCCCTCTGCTTATGAGAGGAGTCTAGAAGGTAATTTGTGAGTTATTTGTAAAAGCGATGTAGGGAACGTGTAATGGCAGTGTGCTTTTATTTTCGACGCACACTGCCGGCGACTCGCTACTGATCCGGTCAGTAGTGATACCACTTCACCTCAAGCATCACTTCGTTCTGTGGCGAACTCATCTGGCTGAATTCACGCTGGGCGCTCAGGCGCAGGCCGAGGTTGCGGGACAGCTCCCATTGCTGGTTGAGACTGACGCTGCGGCGCACTTCGCCATTGGTGAAATAGTCGCCCTTGGCTTCCAGGCTGAGGTTGCCCAGCGGGTTGCGCCACAGCACGCCCGTGTTGAAGCCTGCAGCGGGGGAGATGAATTCGGCGAAATCGTTATTGTGTTCGACCCGCACGGTGCCCAGTGCGAAGCCGAGCATGTCGTCTGCCAGTTGCCAGGTGCCGCCGCCACCACCGTTGACATGGCTGACGAGGTTTTCGTCGCCGTGCTTGCCGAGAACCCGTTCCAGGCCGCCGGTGACTTGCCATGACCAGGGTTTCAGCAGTTCAGTGCGCGGAGTCAGTGAGCGAATGGTCGCCAGGTCCAGTTGCTGTACCTGCCAGTCATTGCCTTCGTATTGACGCACCTTGAGCTGAAGAATCTCGATCTGCGCACCCAGCGGGAAGCCATAGGCGTTGTCGTTCAGGTCGTGATAGGCCATGCGCAGGCCATATTCGGCAAACGCCTTGTCACTGCGTGTGCCCGCTCCCAACTGCCAGGTGCGTGATTCATGGCCTTCTTCCGGCAGGCCGGGGCGCGGGATGTCCAGTTGTGGCGGCGGGTTCTGGTTGATCGCCTGCAACAGTTCGAAGCTGCGCTGCGAGCGTTGTGTATCGCGCTCAAGGCCGTTGGCGCGGTAGCGTTCCAGACGATACGCGGCGTCCTGAATCAACGCGCGGCGTTCCTTGGGCTGCGCGAGGTACTCGCTGTTCTGCAGTTGCTTCTGGTCGGCGCTGACCTTCAATACCCACTGTTGCTCGTCTGCATCGAGCGGTTCGGCGCGGCTCAGCAGTTCGCGTTCGCGTGACGGGCGATAGTCGATCTTCTCCACCAGCCCGGCGGCCTTGATCGCCTTGACCGTATCGGTCGGGATCGCGGTCAGGCCGAACTGATCGGTAAGCTTCAGGCCCGGGCGGGCGACCTGCAGCAATTCCAGCAGCCGGTACGAGCAGTTTTCGTCGAAGAAGAAATAACTGAAGCGGATCTGTTTCAGCTCCCAGACGTGCTCGACCATGCGCCCGGTTTCTTCCGCAGTCAGGTTCAGCCGGTATTCCCAGAGGTCACGGTTTTCCAGGCTGCGGTATTCCGACAGTTTTTCCTGATACGGCACTAGCGCAAACAATCCAGGATAGCCGCCTGCCAGACCTTTCCACGCGTACAGAATGCTGTTGTCCATGCCTTCGATGTAGGCACCGAAGTTGATCGCGTAGCTCAGTAAGGTGGTGTTGTTGGTTTTCGCGCTGGCCGGATCGATGCGCAGCAGCGTATGGCCAAACATCGACGAGGGGCTATTGAGGTAAGCGGCCGGGAAAATCAGCACCGTGCTGTCCGGGGCCACATCCTTGTACCAGGCCTTGAATTCCTTGCAGTCCGGGGTCGGCAGGCCCGTCAGGTGCAACTGGTCACGCAGCCAGCGGGTGCGTGCCGGGTACACGCACTGGGCGTGGGTCTGTTCGTTACTGACGGGTGCGTAAATAGCGTCGAGTGTTGCGCTCAGCTCCGCCTGCGGGTCGTGTGCACCGTTGGCGGCGAGAAAGAATTTCGGGTCTGTGACATAGCTGCGCCAGCCACCGAGCTTGCCGGCTTCGTAGTGACCCAGAGAAATCCAGAACGGTTCATTGGCCAATTGCTGCAAACGTTCAGCGCTGGCATGAGGTGCCGCGGACAAAAAAGGGGCACAGACGAACAGCGCCAGCGAAACAAGACGTTTGAGCATAGAGGGCAACTAGTCAGAAAAGGGAATCCCGCCCTTTGCGAACAAAGGGCGGGCGAACGACTTTAAGCCTGGGTAGCGTACTTGGCCAGAGTCGGATCGTTTTTCAGAACATTGACGGTGTTGGTGTGGACGTCTTCGGCAGTGGCGTCGGCCTTGCTGAAGATTTGCGAGAAGTGCTCGTGAGTGACGGCGGCGAAGTGCTCGCGGTCTTCTGGTGCAACGCCCAGTACCACAGCGTAGGTCGTCAGTGCTTCGCCCTGACCCATGGCCATGTCCTTGGAGAGTTCATCCATCATGCCGTTCATGGCAAGCCAGGATTTACCGCCATAGGTCAGTGCGCCGTTGGTGGAGCAGCCGTTGGTGCCGGAGGTCATGCCGAAGGTGGCGTTACCTGAAGTACCGTTGGTGGTCGAAGCCAGGAAGTGAGCTGGAGTACCGCGTTGACCTTCAAACAGCATGTTGCCCCAACCGCAGTCAGGACCGCCTGGTGCTTGAGCCATAGCGTTGATCGATACAGCGGCGAAGAGCGTTCCAAGAAGAATCCGTTTCATAGCTTTTTCTCTTTTTAGTTCAGCCAAGGGTCGAGTTTCTTGAGTCGTTACATCAAGACAGGCGGCCAACCAACAACCACCCGTGCAGTTTGGAGTTTAGGCACGTTCCAAGGGTTCCGTCATCGATTACAGATTATTGCTTGAAAACGGCTTTTTTAAGGACGTGGCTCATGGCAGCACCCACGCAAATGCTTTTCGGCTCTTTCCTGCCTTGCAAGTCGTGTACAGCGAGCGCCAGAATGCCGACATCTGCCCCGCCTGATGTAAGGATTACTGATGCCCGATTCTGTCGCAGCCAACCTACGCCTGGCGCCCAACGCGCTGACCCGTCCGTTTTCCGCTGAGCAGTTCAGCTTTGCGACCACCCATGAGCTCGAACCTTTTCGCGGTGTCCTTGGCCAGGAGAGAGCCGTAGAGGCCCTGCAGTTCGGCGTTGCCATGCCGCGCCCCGGTTACAACGTATTTGTCATGGGCGAGCCCGGCACCGGGCGCTTTTCGTTCGTCAAACGCTACCTCAAGGCCGAAGGCAAGCGGATGCAGACGCCGTCGGACTGGGTCTACGTCAACAATTTCGACGAGCCCCGCGAGCCCAAGGCACTGGAGCTGCCTCCAGGCACAGCTCATGAGTTCACCGCCGACATCGGCGGCCTGATCGACAACCTGCTGGTGACCTTCCCGGCGGTTTTCGAGCACCCGTCTTACCAGCAGAAGAAAAGCTCGATCGACCGTGCGTTCAATCAGCGTTACGACCGCGCTCTGGACGTTATCGAGCGCCTGTCACTGGAAAAGGACATCGCGCTGTATCGCGACAGTTCCAACATCGCGTTCACGCCGATGGCCGATGGCAAGGCGCTGGACGAGGCCGAGTTTTCGCAACTGCCCGAAGCGGATCGCGAGCGCTTCCACGAAGATATCTCCGCGCTCGAGGAGCGTCTCAACGAAGAGCTGGCCAGCCTGCCGCAGTGGAAGCGCGAGTCCAACAATCAGCTGCGTCAGTTGAATGAAGAAACCATCACCCTGACCCTGCAACCCTTGCTGGCACCTCTCTCGGAAAAATACGCCGAGAACGCTGCGGTCTGCGCCTACCTGCAGGCCATGCAGGTGTACCTGCTCAAGACTCTGGTCGAGCAGTTGGTCGATGACGCGAAGACCGACGCCCAGGCGCGCAAGCTGCTGGAAGAGCAGTACAGCCCGAGTCTGGTGGTCGGGAATACTCGTGATGGCGGTGCGCCGGTGGTTTTCGAACAGCACCCCACCTATGACAACCTGTTCGGGCGCATCGAATACAGCACCGATCAGGGCGCGCTGTACACCACGTATCGGCAACTGCGCCCCGGCGCGCTGCATCGCGCCAACGGCGGTTTCCTGATTCTGGAAGCCGAGAAGATGCTGGGCGAGCCGTTCGTCTGGGATGCGCTCAAGCGTACCCTGCAATCGCGCAAGCTGAAGATGGAGTCGCCGTTGGGCGAGCTTGGCCGCGTTGCCACCGTGAGCCTTACGCCGCAGGTGATCCCGTGGAACGTCAAAATCATCATCATCGGTTCGCGTTCGCTGTACTACACCCTGCAAGACCTTGATCCTGACTTCCAGGAGATGTTCCGGGTGCTGGTCGACTTCGATGAAGAGATTCCGATGGTCGACGAAACGCTCGAGCAATTCGCTCAGTTGCTCAAGACCCGGACCTCGGAAGAGGGCATGGCGCCTTTGACCGCCGACGCAGTGGCGCGGCTGGCGACTTACAGCGCCCGATTGGCCGAGCATCAGGGGCGTTTGTCGGCGCGTATCGGCGACCTGTTCCAGTTGGTCAGCGAGGCCGATTTCATCCGCCAGCTGGCCAACGACGACAAGACCGACGCCGGGCATATCGAGCGTGCGCTCAAGGCCAAGGCCACCCGTACCGGGCGGGTTTCGGCGCGGATTCTCGATGACATGATGGCTGGCGTGATCCTGATCGATACTGACGGCGCGGCAGTCGGCAAGTGCAACGGCCTGACGGTTCTGGAGGTCGGCGACTCGGCCTTCGGCGTGCCCGCGCGCATTTCCGCCACGGTTTACCCGGGCGGCAGCGGGATCGTCGACATTGAGCGCGAGGTCAACCTTGGCCAGCCGATTCACTCCAAGGGCGTGATGATTCTTACCGGCTACCTCGGCAGTCGTTATGCCCAGGAATTCCCGCTGGCGATTTCCGCGAGCATCGCGCTCGAGCAGTCCTATGGTTACGTGGACGGCGACAGTGCGTCGCTGGGCGAGGTCTGCACGCTGATCTCGGCGCTGTCACGCACGCCACTCAAGCAGTGCTTCGCGATTACCGGTTCTATCAACCAGTTTGGCGAAGTTCAGGCGGTGGGCGGGGTCAATGAAAAGATCGAGGGCTTCTTCCGCCTCTGCGAAGCCCGTGGGCTGACAGGCGAGCAGGGCGCGATCATTCCGCAGGCCAACGTCACCACGCTGATGCTGGACGAGCGTGTAGTGCAGGCTGTACGTGCCGGGCAATTCCACATCTACGCGGTGCGTCAGGCCGATGAGGCGCTGAGCCTGCTGGTTGGCGAACCCGCCGGTGCGCCTGACGAGCATGGTGAGTTCCCTGAGGGCAGCGTCAATGCACGCGTAGTGGAGCGTCTGCGCGATATCGCAGAGATGCTCAGCGACGAAGACCTCAAGGAAGAGCTGGAAAAGGAGCCTGCGCAGTTGCAGCCTGAACTCAAGGTCTGACAGCGCAGGCGCCGGGCGGTGAGGGCCGCCCGGTGCTCCGTTCATCAGGGATAGTTTCTCGCGGGGTGGTTTTCTTCTAGTCTTGAGGTGATCGCAGTGGCCAAGGAGATTGGCGTGCATCCTGCTAAACGAGAAGGATGAATACTGTTGCTGATCAGGAGCGCATCATGCAGCGTAGCCTTTGCCTTACCCGAGAATGCATGGGGCTGATGACCCGTATCGAGTGTGTCATCCGGCCTCTGCGCAGTGACAGCGGACAGTGGATGGTGCTCTTCGCGGCCGGAATGGCTGCAGAACAGCCTTCCGCAATCAAGTCCCAGGGGCCTTTCAGAGGCTTGCCCGAAGCGCAATCGGTGCTCACCAGCGTTATCGAAAGCCTGTCGTTGCATGGTTATCAATGTGCCGATGACGTACCCATCTGGGCCCTGCATGTCCAGGCTGAACTGCGCCGTATCGATAGCGACAGGATGGTCTGTCAAAGCTCGTCGCTGTTCTAGGCTTGAATCAGCTTCCTCAGCAGCGCGCTAACGTCCGCTGTGCGTTATTTTGTCGCACGCTCAGAGCGGCGCATTACCGCTGATATACTCGCCCGCTCCTTTAAAACACCTTGCGAGTATCAATGGAACGTTTTTTTGAAAATGCCATGTACGCATCGCGCTGGCTGCTGGCGCCGATCTATTTCGGCCTGTCCCTTGGCCTGTTGGCGTTGTGTCTGAAGTTTTTCCAGGAAATCTTTCACGTCATTCCCAACATCTTCTCGCTGGCCGAAGCAGACCTGATTCTGGTGCTGCTCTCGCTGATCGACATGGCGCTGGTCGGTGGCTTGCTGGTGATGGTGATGATCTCCGGCTACGAGAACTTCGTGTCGCAGCTGGACATCGACGAGGACAAGGAAAAGCTCAACTGGCTGGGCACGATGGATTCGTCTTCGCTGAAGATGAAAGTTGCAGCATCGATTGTGGCGATTTCTTCCATCCACCTGTTGCGAGTGTTCATGGATGCCACCAACATCAAGCCCGAATACCTGATGTGGTACGTGATTATCCACATGACATTCGTGATATCGGCGTTTGCGATGGGCTATCTGGACAAGGTCACCAAGCACTGAGACAACGCTGAATGACAGGGGCGGGCATTATCGTTTCTGGCATGTCGGCGCTGTGTGTTGTAAAACGTCCGTTCCGATGCATCAGGCGTTTGCGCAGGAGGTTCGATCATGAATTATCAGGAATTTATCGGCCACGCCCAGGCCGGGCGGGTCGATGAGCTGAACCTGATCTCCATCGAAGGCGGCATCTATCTACTGGATGTGCGCATGAATGGCACTTCGGTGATGCTCAAGGACCCAGCGGGCAAGACCCTGCATCTTCGCTCGGTAGAGCACGCCCGGGACTTGCTCAAGGACATACCGGTGGTGCCTTTTTACCTGGTCCATTGCGTGGTCCATGACGAGCTGTGCGGCATGCCGGTTAATGACCGCTCTGAAATGCGCCTGCCGATCTCGTTTCATTCTTCATGGTCCTGATCGCCAACTGCGGATTGCTGCTGCGGTAGGGGCTGCAGCGGCAATTGTGCTAGGCTGCTCGGCCTTTTGGTTCGGGGCGCATCAGCGTATAGCGTGATTGCCGTTCAGGTTTTGCGTGATACCGACTGCGTGCCCCTCTACGGAGCAGTGTCATGTCCGAAGTCAATCTGTCCACCGACGAAACCCGCGTCAGCTACGGCATTGGCCGTCAGTTGGGCGATCAGTTGCGCGACAACCCGCCACCGGGCGTCGATCTGGAAGCCATCGTGGCAGGCCTGCGCGATGCGTTTGGCGGTCAGCCAAGCCGTGTCGGTCAGGAAGAAATGTCCGCCAGCTTCAAGGTCATCCGCGAAATCATGCAGGCTGAAGCAGCCGCCAAGGCTGAGCAGGCCGCAGGCGCCGGCAAGGCCTACCTGGCTGAAAACGCCAAGCGCGAAGGCGTGACCACGCTGGCTTCGGGTCTGCAATTCGAAGTCGTGACCGCTGGCACTGGCCCTAAGCCAACCCGTGAAGATCAGGTACGCGTTCACTACCACGGCACGTTGATCGACGGTAACGTCTTCGACAGTTCCTACGATCGTGGCGAGCCGGCCGAATTTCCGGTCAGCGGCGTGATTGCTGGCTGGACCGAGGCGCTGCAACTGATGAACGCCGGCAGCAAATGGCGTCTGCACGTGCCGAGCGAGCTGGCTTACGGCGCTCAGGGCGTAGGCAGCATCGCACCGCACAGCGTGCTGGTGTTTGATGTGGAACTGCTGGACGTTCTGTAAGCGACCCGGTCGATGCAGATAGTCGCTGAACGGATCGCGCCGATTCGTTCAGCGACGCAGTTGTGCTGATGCTTCATGCTCAGTGCAACTCACCCATGGGGCGCAACGCCCGCGCGTAGCAGAACAGAAACAGGTTTCTCACCAGCTCCTTGAGCACCAATGGCTCGCTGGAACTCAAACTGCACACATCCAGATCGCCCTGATCGCGTAACTCCTCCAGCGCTTCCTCTTCCAGTACGGCACACACTTCCCCCGTCTCGCGATGGAGAATTCTCAGGTAAGGGTGGGGTCTGTCCAGCCATGCATCGATCAAATAGGTCATGTCTCATCTCCTGTGCAAGTCAGATGAGAATAATTCCTATCGGGATAATAGCAAGGCTCTATTGAGATTAATTCTCATTTTGCGCTGAATGGTTGATCCAGATCAGCGAATGCCGGTCGAGCGAGGACGCGGAGCGTCCAGAACGGCGTGCCGACGCGGAGCATCGGCACGATAGTTAGAAAACTATCGTTCCTCATGCTCCAGCGTGGGAGTGCCGTTCGTGACGCTCTGCGTCACACAGCGATGCCATCAGCCGGTCAGTGGTGCTCGCGGGTGGCGCGGAATTTCACGTCGGGCCAGCGTTCTTCCATCAGCGCCAGGTTCACGCGGGTAGGGGCGAGGTAGGTCAGGTGACCGCCGCCGTCCACTGCGAGGTTTTCCACCGCCTTGTTCTCAAACTCTTCGAGCTTCTTCTTGTCGTCGCAGTCGATCCAGCGGGCTGACCACACAGTGATTGGCTCGTAGGCGCATTCAACCTTGTATTCTTCCTTGAGACGGCTGGCGACCACATCGAACTGCAGCACACCGACGGCGCCGAGGATGATGTCGTTGCTGCGCTGCGGGAAGAACACCTGCGTGGCGCCTTCTTCGGCCAGCTGTTGCAGACCCTGACGCAGTTGCTTGGACTTGAGCGGGTCCTTCAGGCGTACGCGACGGAACAGCTCTGGTGCGAAGTGCGGAATACCGGTGAACCCCAGGGCTTCGCCTTCGGTGAAGGTATCGCCGATTTGGATGGTGCCGTGGTTGTGCAAGCCGATGATGTCGCCGGCGTAGGCTTCTTCTAGCTGCTCGCGTTCCGATGAGAAGAACGTCAGCGCGTCGCCGATCCGTACGTCCTTGCCCAGGCGCACATGGCGCATCTTCATGCCCTTGTCGTAACGGCCCGAGCAGATACGCATGAAAGCGATGCGGTCGCGGTGCTTGGGGTCCATGTTCGCCTGGATCTTGAACACGAAGCCGCTGAATTTCTCTTCCGCCGGCTCGACGGTGCGCTCGTTGGCCACACGTGCCAGCGGCTTGGGCGCCCAGTTCACCACGGCATCGAGTACATGATCGACGCCGAAGTTGCCCAGCGCGGTACCGAAGAACACCGGGGTCAGCTGACCGTCGATGAATTCCTGCTGGTTGAATTCGTGGCAGGCACCCTGTACCAGCTCCAATTGCTCGACGAAGCGCTCGTATTCATCGCCCAAGTGGGCGCGGGCTTCGTCCGAATCGAGCTTCTCGATGATTTTGGTTTCGGTGCGCTCGTGGCCGTGACCCGCGGTGTAGACAATGATGTAGTCATCGGCCAGGTGGTAGACACCCTTGAAGTCCCGGTAGCAACCGATCGGCCAGGTGATCGGTGCCGCCTTGATCTTGAGGACCGCTTCGATTTCATCGAGCAGCTCGATCGGGTCGCGGATATCACGGTCGAGCTTGTTGATGAAACTGACAATAGGCGTGTCACGCAGACGGCAGACATCCATCAGCGCGATGGTGCGCGGCTCGACGCCTTTACCGCCGTCGAGGACCATCAAAGCCGAGTCGACCGCTGTCAGGGTGCGATAGGTGTCTTCGGAGAAGTCTTCGTGGCCCGGGGTGTCGAGCAGGTTGATCATGTGGTCGCGATACGGAAACTGCATCACGGACGTGGTAATGGAGATACCACGCTGTTTCTCCATTTCCATCCAGTCGGAGGTGGCGTGACGGTCGGATTTACGCGACTTGACCGTACCGGCGACGGAAATGGCCTTGCCCATCAGCAGGAGTTTTTCCGTGATGGTGGTTTTACCCGCATCCGGGTGGGAAATAATGGCGAAAGTGCGGCGTTTCGCGACTTCGGCGGCCTGTTGGGTCATGGGAAATCGCCTGGGATGGGATTGAAAAAGGGCGCAGATTATAGCTCAACTCGCGGCAATAACCGAACCGTTCAGACAATAAACGATGGCCAGATAATGTCTCGTGTGGGAACCTTTCAGGTCGTGGAGACGTCCACTCCCCCGTCAAGGCTCGCAACGAAGCCAACGCAAGGGGCTGATTCATCAGCATGTTGGTTTGACGAAGCTGCGCTTATGGCTTGTGTTTTCGCCGAGGTTAAACCCTTACCGGCGACCCACCCGCTGCTCTTCGCGAACGTCATTGCCGGCGTCCTCCCCGGACGTCCAGGTCAACGCGTTCGCCGACTGAAATAAGGAGTCCGCCTGTGGCAAATCGCTATGGCAAGGGGCTATTGGGAGGTGCGGTTGCGATCGCACTCCTGGCCCTGCTGATCCACTGGATCGGCGTTAGTACTATCAAGCAATACCAGGATGACCTGCTGTTCTATCTTCAGGCTCATCTGATTCTGGTTGTGGTTTCAATGTTGGCGGCCCTGGTGGTCGGCATCCCTGCGGGCATTGCCCTCAGCCGACCGAGTATGGTTGGACGCGCCGAACGCTTCATGCAGATATTCAATATTGGCAACACCGTTCCTCCTCTCGCCGTTCTGGCCATTGCCCTCGGGATTCTCGGGATCGGCAGCGGGCCGGCGATCTTCGCGCTGTTTCTCGCCTCGCTGTTGCCGATCGTGCGTAACACCTACGAAGGCCTGAAAAACGTACAGGGTTCACTCAAGGAAGCTGCCGTCGGTATTGGCATGACTCCGCGCCAGGTGCTGTGGCGTGTCGAGTTGCCCAACGCTGTACCGATCATCATCGGTGGCGTGCGGGTCGCACTGGCGATCAATGTCGGGACCGCGCCGCTGGCGTTTCTCATCGGTGCCAATAGCCTTGGCAGTCTGATTTTCCCGGGCATTGCGTTGAACAACCAACCGCAATTGGTGCTGGGTGCGGCGTGTACCGCTCTGCTGGCGCTGCTGCTCGATGGTCTGGTGATACTGGCCAGTCGTCTTTGGCTGGAACGCGGACTGGCTCGCTGAGCGAAGGAAATCTCATGAAAAGAATATGCTTGTTTTTAGGCTTTGCCTTGCTGTTTCCGGCATTGGCCCAAGCTGCAGAAAAGCCGCTGTTGCGTGTCGGCGCACGGGTGTTCACCGAACAGACCATCCTCGCTGAACTGACCGCACAATACCTGCGGACCAAGAACTACGACGTGCAAATCACTGGCGGCCTGGGCAGCAACCTGGCGCGCAGCGCACAGGAAAGTGGTCAGCTGGATCTGTTGTGGGAATACACCGGTGTGTCGCTGGTGTCCTACAACCACATCGACGAAAAACTCGACAGCGCCCAGACCTATGCGCGGGTCAAGGAAGTCGATGCAAAGAAAGGCCTGATCTGGCTTTCGCCGTCGAAGTTCAACAACACCTATGCGCTGGCGCTGCCGCAGAAGATTGCTGACAAGTACCCGCAGGTCAACACCATGTCCGACCTGGCCAAGGTGTTCAAAGACGAAGCCAAAGAAGGGCATCTGGTCGCGCTGGACACCGAGTTTGCCAACCGGTCCGACGGCCTGGTCGGCATGGTCAAGCATTACGACATGAATCTGGGGCGTGAAAACACTCGGCAGATGGACTCGGGCTTGGTGTACACCGCGCTGCAGAACGGTCAGGTGTTCGCAGGGCTTGTCTACACCACAGATGGTCGCCTGAACGCGTTCAAGCTCAAAGTGCTACAAGACGACAAGCACTACTTCCCGGACTACACCGCGGCGCCGGTGATTCGTCAGGAATATCTGGATAAGCATCCGGACATCGAGACGTCGCTCAAGCCGCTGGCTGATCTGCTGGACAACCAGACCATGATCGACCTCAACGCTCGTGTCGACGTCGGCCATGAAAGCCCATCCGCGGTTGCTGCAGATTTTCTGCGTCAGCACCCATTGAATTAAGGAAGGAGACGATATGAGTTTCTTGAGCGCCTTCTCCCATCTGGACTGGGCACAGGTCCTGCACCTGACCTGGCAGCACATTACGCTGGTTGGCATCGCCGTGACCCTGGCGATTGTCGTCGGTGTGCCGTTGGGCGTGTTGATGACGCGTTTTCCAGTGCTGGCGGGCCCTTTGCAGGCCAGCGCCACGGTGTTGCTGACCGTGCCGTCGATTGCCCTGTTCGGCCTGCTGCTGCCGTTCTACTCCAAGTTCGGCCAGGGCCTTGGCCCGATGCCGGCGATTACCGCGGTGTTCCTTTACTCGCTGCTGCCGATTATGCGTAACACCTATCTGGCCCTCACAGGCGTAGAACCGGGTATCCGCGAAGCCGCCAAAGGCATCGGCATGACCTTCGGCCAGCGTCTGCGCATGGTCGAGCTGCCTATCGCAGTGCCTGTGATCCTCGCCGGTGTGCGCACCGCCGTGGTGATGAATATCGGTGTCATGACCATCGCCGCGACCATCGGTGCCGGTGGTCTGGGTGTACTCATTCTTGCTTCTATCAGCCGCAGCGATATGTCGATGCTGATCGTCGGCGCGGTACTGGTCAGCATTCTGGCCATTATCGCCGACCTTCTCCTGCAATGGCTGCAACGCACGCTGACTCCAAAAGGATTACTGAAATGATCGAACTCCAGAACCTCTCCAAGACTTTCCAGAGCAACGGCAAAGAAGTGAAGGCTGTCGATTCGGTCAGCCTCACGGTCAACGAAGGCGAAATCTGCGTCTTCCTCGGCCCGTCGGGCTGCGGCAAGAGCACTACGTTGAAAATGATCAACCGCCTGATCATGCCAACCTCCGGCAAAGTGCTGATCAATGGCGAAGACACCACTGGTCTTGACGAAGTGACCCTGCGTCGCAACATCGGCTACGTGATTCAGCAGATCGGTCTGTTCCCAAACATGACCATCGAAGAGAACATCGTGGTCGTGCCCAAGCTGCTCGGTTGGGACAAGCAGCGTTGCCATGACCGTGCTCGCGAACTGATGAGCATGATCAAACTGGAGCCCAAGCAGTACCTGCATCGTTACCCGCGTGAACTGTCCGGCGGCCAGCAACAGCGTATCGGCGTGATCCGTGCCCTGGCAGCCGACGCACCTCTGCTGTTGATGGACGAACCGTTCGGTGCGGTCGACCCGATCAACCGCGAGATGATCCAGAACGAGTTCTTCGAGATGCAGCGCGCGCTGAACAAGACCGTGATCATGGTCAGCCACGACATCGACGAAGCCATCAAGCTGGGCGACAAAATCGCTATCTTCCGTGGCGGCAAACTGCTGCAGATCGATCACCCGGACACCTTGCTCGCTCATCCGGCTGACGACTTCGTCAGCAGCTTCGTCGGCCAGGACAGCACCCTCAAGCGTCTGCTGCTGGTCAAGGCCGAAGATGCAGCCGACAACGCGCCGTCGGTCAGCCCGGAAACTCCGGTTGCCGACGCACTGGAAGTGATGGACGAAAACGACCGTCGCTATATCGTTGTCACCGACAGCGAGAACAAGGCAATGGGCTATGTGCGTCGTCGTGACCTGCACCGTCAGCAGGGCACGTGCGCGCAGTTCCTGCGTGAATTCAACGCCACTGCTGCTTACGACGAACATTTGCGCATCCTGCTGTCGCGCATGTACGAGTTCAACCGTGCCTGGCTGCCGGTGCTGGATGCCGAGAACGTGTTCCTGGGTGAAGTGACGCAAGAGTCCATTGCGGCTTATCTGAGCTCGGGCCGTTCGCGTGGCATGAAGACCAGTATTGTTTCGCCAGCCGAGCAAGTGGCTTCCTGACCGGCTGCGTTGCCGCCAGCGTCATGGCTGGCGGCAATGTTCACACTTGGAACTTCTCCAGGCCACATTGAGTGGCGTCGCTTTCCTGCAATGCAGACGCCGTCATGGCGTCTGCAGCATCGCTCTCATACAACGTTGTCACGACCCCCTGATACTCGACGATCACTTTACAGTGGTCATTACCCCCGAACTTCTTGTTGCTGGTCCAGACCCGGTTGGACACACTTGAATAGTAGGCGTTGCCTTGGGTGATCTCGGAGGCATAGAGGTCGTTGACGAAAAGCTTGTAGTTATGCTTTTTGAACGTGTCGCCCTCGAAATACACCTCCAGCAGGTCATCTGTTCTGACGACCTTCGCGACGGTCAGTCGTAACAACAGGCTCTGGGCAATGGCCAGATAAGAACGGTACGCTGCCCGGTTTGTCACGCTGATGAGCGGGTTGCCGTTGACGGTCATGTACAGGGCATCAACGCTTGCCTGATCGACACCTGCTACCAGTCGGGTCATCGTAGAGTCCGTGAAGAGCTGGCGGATAGGCAGGGCGATTTTTGCCTGCTCGACGTTGCCGGAGAACAGGGTATAAGTTTTCCCGATGCCTCCAGCTGCCGTGATGGTCACCTCTTGATGGCCTACGCCGCCGGGGCGTATCCAGGTGTTATCGATGAGTTCGGAGCCGTTGGGGTAGCCTTTTTCAAGCGTCGCATAAGGAGGGGCTCCGAAGATAATCGTATAATCATGACTCTTGAAAGCCTCACCCTCGAACGT
The DNA here is from genome assembly GCF_017833055.1 of Pseudomonas sp. PvP100. Lineage (NCBI taxonomy): Bacteria > Pseudomonadati > Pseudomonadota > Gammaproteobacteria > Pseudomonadales > Pseudomonadaceae > Pseudomonas > Pseudomonas sp. PvP100. The sequence goes on along the minus strand of NZ_JAFIBO010000001.1, from coordinate 3,575,772 downwards.
CACCTGGACAAGTCCTGCACTGACGATCACGCTTCTTATAGTTTTTTGCAGGAGTAACCGTTGTGCACGGTTCAATAGGCGACCGTGCAGTTCATCGGTCCGGTCTTCATCCAGATTGGAGAAAAGAACGTCAAGCCTTGGCTGGGTAATGCCGGGGCTGAGCTCAGTGCAACGGTCATCGGTAAACAATGCCTTGATATTGAACAGCAGGATGGGGCGTGATGCCGTACTGGCCACAGCGTATAGCTTGCCCCCAGCAACCACCTTGACCGACGCTTCGTCCCCTTCGGAGATGGGTGTGCTGGCTTCCACGTAGGCGATGCCTTCTTCGATACGCGCTTCACAACCCACGCATTCGCCATTGTCTACCCACGCCACTAACGCTCCGTTGAGCGTTATCTCGTAACGGTATGGCGTGTACCATTGCTCGGCAACGGTAAACTTTATCCGGTCTTGAAAGGTACCGTGCACGCTGGACAGGATATGCGCAAGCTGCGGGATATAAGTCAGCAATGGCAGATCGATTGGGATCGTCGTCTCAGCGTCATTTTCCCAAATGGCCAGTGTCAATGCGGGCAGGTCGGCGATCTGGTTGAGGGTTGCAGGGGTTGGGTACAATCCCCAGCGATCAAAGAATTCCGCCAGGTTGAGATGGCTCAGCAGCGAGGTTTCGACGATGAAGCGCTGCGCTTTATCGTCGTTGACGGTGGGCGGGTTGTTCATGAGCCGATAGCGCTGGTGCAATTGCGGGTAAAACGAAGTACCGAAGCTAAGACGCAATTGCCAGAGCATCACGAGTTTTTGCATGACGTCTTTGATGTCTTCATATTCGCGCACTGTGCCGAGCAGGTATTGTTTTACGGCCGTGTACCTGGAGTCGATGTTATGGGCACGCCCGCAAAAAAACTCCTGGGTCGCCATCGAGTAGAGATTGACCGTCACTTCTGTCATTCCAGTGCCGCTGCCCCATGTCATGGGGGCGAGTTGCCGTTGATGACCGCTTTCGTGCCAAGGCCCCCAACCGTCGTCAGAGAGGGTTGACAGTAATTGGGCCAGGGGAGTCGCCCCGTTAAACCCCATATGGCCGTTTTTAGCAAACATGTAACCCTTATCGGCCTCTACATAAAAATGTTTGCTGGGGTCCAGCGACCATTCTTCAGTGCCGTACTGTTCGACGCCCGAAATCCGGTCCTGAGCCTCGATGGCCTTGTCGTAACGGGCCATCAATTCCTCTGGATTGGACAGATAGTTCCGAGCGCTGTTGTACCGCACCACGATGATGGCCCTGGGGCTGGTCAGCAGCACGACGGGCGCATTGCTGTATTGCGCCATCTGCTGTTCCCATTCCAGGTTGGTCATGTCCATTCTGAAAAACGGCACATGGTTGTACTGTCCTGCTATATCCAGAATCACGTGACCGAGCGGGTCCAGATTGGTAAAGCCCAGCAGGCCTGTGTTGGTAGCGACAAGGACGTTCAGGCCACGCTTCAGCGGGTACGGGGTGGGTGTATCCAGTTCGGGCACCCCGATCACTGCAGACACCAGATTCATGTACAGACTGGTTGCGGTTATTTCCAGCCGATCGCCTTTCGTTACATAAATGTTAGTCGGCTGAAAGTTGGTGTGTGCCCAGGCACGGGCGTGACGTTGGCGATGGCTTTCGGCAGAGCCGAAGCCGAAGGCTTGCCATCGGGTTTCTGCTTGAACTGCACTGGGCGCAACGGCGCTGGCGGCGTGGGGGTGTCGGTCATCCATGATCGTTACCTGAATGGGCGGTCTGAGCTATTTATTGAGCGCGCGTCCTCTGCATCCGTCTACTGACAGAACTGACAGGCTGACTCGCTTTGCCTGGCGTTGAAAAGTTGATGGCCTGGAGCGCTGCGAAAAGGCAATGGCGACGGAGGTGGGGAACATCTGCCTGTCATGCAGGTCGGTTAAACAGGTCTTTGGGAAGGCAACTCAAAAGCCCTGTGCAAAAACGCGACATTTTTTGTTGATATCCGGCCCCTCAGGTCCTAAAGTTCGCGCCGAACGTCCATGCTGGAAACGATCCATCCGGCTCAAGTACTGACGACGAGACAGCAAGGCCAGGAAGGCAGCCCTTCAGGGCCTTTTTGCTTTCGGCGACATGCCTTGGGAAGTAGGCGAACCAAAGTGGGGATACGGAGGGCGTTCATTTGTACCCATTGACCAATACCGTTTGCCAATAGGAGTTCCAGCAGCATGCCGATCAATGTCGAAGACTACTACTCAGCCGAAACCTTCAAGAAAATGAAGGCGTTCGCTGACAAGCAAGAAACCCCGTTCGTGGTCATTGATACTGACATCATCAGCAAGGCATATGACGACCTGCGTGCGGGCTTCGAATTCGCCAAGGTTTATTATGCGGTCAAGGCCAACCCTGCCGTTGAAGTCATCAATCTGCTCAAGGAAAAGGGTTCGAGCTTCGACATCGCGTCGATCTACGAGCTGGACAAGGTCCTGAGCTGTGGTGTCGGCCCGGAGCGTATGAGCTACGGCAACACCATCAAGAAATCCAAGGACATTCGTTACTTCTACGAGAAGGGCGTGCGTCTGTTCGCCACCGACTCCGAAGCCGACCTGCGTAACATTGCCAAGGCGGCACCGGGCTCGAAAGTCTACGTGCGCATCCTGACCGAAGGTTCGACCACGGCCGACTGGCCTCTGTCGCGCAAATTCGGCTGCCAGACCGACATGGCCATGGACCTGCTGATTCTTGCCCGCGACCTGGGTCTTGTGCCTTACGGCATCTCGTTCCACGTCGGCTCGCAGCAGCGTGACATCAGCGTCTGGGACGCTGCCATTGCCAAGGTCAAAGTGATCTTCGAGCGTCTGAAAGAAGAAGACGGCATCGTTCTCAAGCTGATCAACATGGGTGGCGGCTTCCCGGCCAACTACATCACCCGCACCAACAGCCTGGAAACCTACGCCGAAGAGATCATCCGCTTCCTGAAGGAAGACTTCGGTGATGACCTGCCGGAAATCATTCTCGAGCCGGGCCGTTCGTTGATCTCCAACGCCGGCATCCTGGTCAGCGAAGTGGTACTGGTTGCCCGCAAGTCGCGTACCGCGGTCGAGCGTTGGGTATACACCGACGTGGGCAAGTTCTCCGGTCTGATCGAAACCATGGACGAAGCCATCAAGTTTCCGATCTGGACCGAGAAGAAAGGCGAAATGGAAGAGGTGGTCATCGCCGGTCCTACCTGCGACAGCGCCGACATCATGTACGAAAACTACAAGTACGGCCTGCCACTCAACCTGGCCATCGGTGATCGTATGTACTGGTTGTCCACCGGCGCCTACACCACCAGCTACAGCGCAGTGGAATTCAATGGCTTCCCGCCGCTGAAGTCGTTCTACCTGTAATTTCCTCGCGGCAAAAAAAACCCATGAAAATGGGTTTTTTTTTGCCCGTAAAAAATAATTATATAAGTCTCGGTGCGCTGAAACGTGCAGTAAGTGAGGGGCGTGTTATTAAACGTTTGCGGGGTAATATAATAGACCCAGCAGTGTGTGTTGCTTATTCCTACAGGTGTTGTCCGTTCCGCTCACTGTGTGAAGTCGATACCCTTTGTTAATTTCCAATGACCTTGAAGCACCGATTTATAGTCGGCGCAAAACAGGCTCTACATAATAAGGAAATTAATCATGGTTACGACCGTTGAACCGCAATTTACGGACGGCGAAGCACACAGCGTCGAAGAAGTCAGTCGTGTCAGCAAGGACTTGATGGATACCCTGACCAGTCGGGGCGCAGAGGTGGCGCGTGCCCCGGGCTTGTTGATTACCAACGAAGATGTTCGCCGCATCAGGCGTTATGTCAATACGGGCCTGGAACTGCCGACCACACTGGACGAAGTCAGCCAGCTGACAGGGGGGCAGGACAACGGCATTCCCGGCCTTGGGGCAGAAGCGATCGTCGAGCTGTACCTCGGTATTCAAGCCCATGCCAAGAGCTGGTCGGCGATTGAAACCGCCATGCAGAAAGTCGGCAGCGACCTGTACGTTTTCTCGGGCAATCTGATCGCCATCGCAACGGATGTGGTGGATTTCATCAAAGGACTCGATTCCTACCAGACCCTGCAAGTGGGGGACCTGACGCCGTCGCAGATTGATGCAATGCCCCCCGTTGCACTGATGGACCAGGACAGCAAGAAACTGCCCGGGCTGTTGTCGCTGGTCGATGAACTCAAGGTACATATCAAGGACCATAGTGCCAGCACCACGCGAACCCGAGTCGGGGTGACCGATTTCAAGCGTCGTCTAAAAGACGAGATAGCGCCCGGCGTGGCGTTGAAAATAAGGTTGGCCGGCTCCGGCGACACTGATGACGAAATTGCCCGGCTCACTGCGGACGTCGATCAGCTCAACGGACGCATCAATCATAAACTTGCCGAGTACGAAGAGTACTGCGAATACAAGTGGATCGGTTTCTGGTGGGGACTTGTCGGCGGGGCTGTTTCCCTGTCCATCTTTGGCCCGAAGGCATCGAAGGCTCTCGATGAAAAAGATCGTCTGATTGAAGAAAAACGCCAGATAGAGAAGAAGATAAAACAATCCAACGCGTTGTTGAGCGACTTGCTGGCCTTCGAAACCAGTCTGCAGGATTTGAAAGCCAGAGTCGACGGGGCGGCCAGTAGCGTCAGTAATATAGAGAGCCTGTGGGTATTGCTGGAAGAGCTGGTCGACGCCTCCTACGATCGTATTAAAAATACCAATAATGCCTTGTACCTGGTCAGTTTCGTTTCCCGCTTCCAAACCCTCATGAGCAATTGGAGGGAGATTCAGGTCCAGGCCTTCGATCTGTTGACCGCTTTTAACAATGCACTGGACGAACCCGTTGCGTGAGTGTTGCCCACCTTAACGTTAAAGAGAATGCTGTTATGAATGTTCATGTACTTGCTACGCCCGCTCAACTGCCCACACCTGATATGGAAATCATTATTGCCAGTCGTGAAAAACTCAAGCGCGAGGCCGATAGGCTGGGTGATATTTATTTACCGGTCATGAACGAGGCCTTGCACAGCCTGCTCAGTGAGGTCGGTCATGTCGACAAGGAGGCACTGGATACACTGACGCTTGTTCCGCATATGTACAACAGCGAAGAGATGCTGCCTTTTCTTGAGGCTGTCGAGAAGTTGAGAGGTGATCCTGAAGACGCTAAAAGCAGCGCTGCAATCGCTGACTTCAACGAGGAGATCAGCCTGCTGCTGGATACAAGGGAGGCCTCTTTGAGCAGCCAGGCCAAGGCGCTGGACAGGGCGCTCATCAATCTGGAGGCTGTGCGGGTCGATGGCGTAGAGCACCTGACGCCTGCCCTTGAGCAGGAAATCGCTGTACTGGAGGCCAGGCTGGAAACTGAGCATGCGCGTCTGACGGAAGTTGTACGGCAGGCCGCAGCGGTCAACGATCTCATTAGAGATGTCGAAAGCCTCAGCTTTTTCGACAAGTTAAAGCCGCTGGTCGCTTCTCTGGAGAGGCTGGCGGATGTCGATCCCCTGAATCCGTTGATCGGCTCCGTTAAAGCGGGTATCGCCGGTGTTTCCAATATTCTCGATCTGCTGGATGCGGCCGTCGACTATGGTCATCTGATCGCTCTGAGGGAACGACTTCAGACGCAGATGACAGGACTGCAGGAAACGACTGACGCGACTCGCGCAGCGCTGGAAACCGAAGTGAGCAAACGCGGCCAGCTCTCGGGGCTCGCCTCGGTCGAGGTCTGCAAGACCGACTACGTTCGCGAGATGAGTAAATTGCTCGAAGCGTTGAAACGTGTACTGGCCAGCAGCCGCCTGCCTGAAACCGCAGTGATCGAGAAGCGCGTCGAGCACTTCAGCCGTCAGGCGGATGCGCTAAACAACTATCTGATCGATTTGCGCAGAAGCTGGCGCAGTTGATCAGCCGGCATCATCCCGCCTGCCATGCCTGGCGGGGTTTTGGTTTGGGGCAAAAGACACGTTACAGATAGACAGGTCATGGCCGTCAGTGCATTAATTGCGCCGCGAAATATGAGTGAGAGTGGCGAGCGTGCTGAAGAAAGTCCTGTTTCAGTTGCACTGGTTCTTCGGGATCACGGCAGGTCTGGTGTTGACCCTCATGGGGATGACCGGTGCGCTGTATTCGTTCGAGGACGAAATTCTCGACGCGCTGAATCCGGATGTGCTGTTGGTCGAGCCGCGCGGTGCCACGCTGCCACCTGTTGAACTGGTGCGCAGGCTGGAGGCCGCGACCGGCCTGACGGTCGCTATCCTGCGCGTCGAAACCACCGGCAATCGTGCCGCCCAGGTATTTTTCACGCCCAAAACGGGTGAGCGTCGAGGCCCCAAACGCAATTTCGACCCCTACACGGGTGAGCTGAAATGCAATGCGGTAGGGGAGGGGTTTTTCGACTTTGTCCTGAAGCTGCACCGTTATCTGGCCATGGGCGAGGCGGGAAAGCAGGTTACGGCGGCGTGTACGCTGATTCTGGTGTTCTTTTGCCTGTCCGGGCTTTACCTGCGCTGGCCTCGCGCAGCGCGGAACTGGCGGGTCTGGCTGACGGTTGACTGGGCGAAGAAAGGCCGCAGTTTCAACTGGGACCTGCATTCGATCTTCGGCACCTGGTGCCTGTTGTTCTACCTGCTGTTCGCCCTAACGGGACTCACCTGGTCGTATGACTGGGTGAGCAACGGCCTGAATAAACTGATCGGGGATTCGCCGCTCGAGGAAGGCGTCGCTGCGCCACCCAAGGCTGCGGGAAGGTTACCGTTGGCGGTCGATTATGTGGCGGTCTGGGACAGTATCCAGAAGGCTGCAGGGCCGGACTTGCTGGCTTATAACCTGCGCCTGCCTGCTGCGGGCGGTCAACCTGCCACCGTGTTTTACCTGCTCAAGGATTCTCCGCACCCGCGTGCGCTGAACACCATCACTCTTGATCCGGCCAATGGTCAGGTCAGCTCGGTCGTACGCTATGCCGAACGCAGTTTCGGTGCGCAACTGCTGGCCAGCAATTACGCGCTGCACGTCGGCAGCTACTTCGGGCTCGTCGGTCGAGTCATCATGACCGGCGCATCGTTGCTGATGCCGCTGTTCTTCATTACCGGCTGGTTGCTGTACCTGGATCGACGCCGCAAGAAGCGTGATATCGAGCGTGCACGCGGCGAGGTTCAGGGTGATGACCTCGACGATGACGGATCCTGGCTGGTCTGTTTCGCCAGTCAAAGCGGCTTCGCGGAACAATTGGCCTGGCAGACCGCTGGCCAGTTGCAGGCCTCAGGATTGTCGGTGCGCGTGAAGCGGCTGGGCGATCTGAGCGAAGACGAGTTATGCCGAAGTCACAATGCCTTGTTCGTCGTCAGTACCTTTGGTGACGGAGAGGCCCCAGACAGTGCCCGACGTTTCGAGCGCAAGCTGCTGGGCAGTCCGCTTTCACTGGACCAGCTCGATTATGCCGTTCTGGCGCTGGGCGACCGGCAGTACCCACATTTTTGCGGCTTTGCCCATCGTTTGCACGGCTGGTTGACCGAGCGGGGCGGGCGCAGCCTGTTCCCGCTTGTTGAAGTAGACAGCGCCGATCCGGCAGCCCTGCAACACTGGCAACAGCAATTGGCGCAGTTGACCGGTTGCGTGCCAGCGGCACACTGGCAGACACCGGTTTTCGATAACTGGACACTGGCCCGGCGCGTGCTATTGAACGCTGGCAGCAGTGGTTCGAAGGTTTACCTGCTGGACCTGACGCCGCCAACCTCTGCGCACTGGCAGGCGGGGGATCTGGTCGAGGTGATGCCGCGCCACACGCTGCGGGTCATCGAGCCGTTTCTGGCCGGGCTGGGTGTCGATCCGGGCGCATGGGTAAGCGTGGATGGCTTGCAGGAGCCGCTCGCGCAGGCCTTGGAAAGCCGACAGTTACCGCACAGCCGTTCGCATCTGGTGGGGCTGCATGCGCAGGCGTTGATCGATGCGCTGGTGCCAGTCTCTGTACGCGAATATTCGATTGCCTCAATTGCGCAGGACGGCTGCCTGCAGCTTATCGTGCGTCAGGAAGTGCATGCCGACGGTAGCCTGGGGCTGGGCTCGGGATGGCTTACCGAGCATTGTGCCGTTGGCGGTGCCGTCAGCCTGCGTGTGCGCCGCAACAGCAGCTTTCATCTGCCTGCCGAGCCGCTGCCATTGATCCTGCTGGGCAATGGCACCGGGCTGGCCGGTTTGCGTAGCCTGCTCAAGGCGCGTATCGCTCAAGGGCAGGCGCGCAACTGGTTGTTGTTCGGCGAACGTAACCGGGCGCATGACTTCCATTGCAGCGCCCAATTGCAGGGTTGGCTGCAGGCTGGTCATCTGACGCGCCTGGACCTGGCCTTTTCCCGCGATCAGGCAGAAAAAATCTACGTGCAGGATCGCTTGCGCGAAGCGGCCGATGAACTGCGTGTGTGGCTCGATGAGGGGGCAGCGATTTACATCTGTGGGAGCTTGCTGGGTATGGCGGCGGGCGTGGATCAGGTGTTGGACGAGGTACTGGGGGAACAGGCAGTCAGCGAACTGATCGAGGAAGGGCGTTATCGGCGGGACGTGTATTGACTAGCGAAGATCGGACGCAGAGCGTCCAGAACTGCGTGCCCACGCTGTAGCGTGGGCACGATAGTCTTGTAGCTTGTAGCTTGTAGCTTGTAGCTTGTAGCTACGCCGCTACAAATTGCTCGGCGTAATGGCAAGCCACCTGGCGGTTATCCACCAGGCGCAGCTCTGGCACTTCGGCTGCACAACGCTCGGTCGCATACGGGCAGCGCTTGTGGAAGGCACAGCCGCTTGGCGGGTTGAGCGGGTTGGGCAGCTCGCCGACGATCTTGATCTTCGGCTTGAGCGGGTCCGGGTGGATGGTCGGGGTCGCCGACAGCAGCGCCTGGGTGTACGGGTGCAGCGGACGGTTGTAAATCTCTTCCTTGGGACCCATTTCCGCAGGCCGGCCCAGGTACATCACCAATACCGTATCGGCGACATGACGCACCACCGACAGGTTGTGGGAGATGAACACATAGGCGGTGTTGAATTCCTGCTGCAGGTCCATGAACAGGTTCAGTACCTGCGCCTGAATCGACACGTCCAGCGCTGAAGTCGGCTCGTCCGCTACCAGCACCTTGGGTTGCAGCATCATCGCCCGTGCCAGCGCGATACGCTGACGCTGACCGCCGGAGAACATGTGCGGGTAGCGCTGATAGTGCTCAGGGCGCAAACCGACCTGAGCCATCATCGCCTGCACTTTCTCGCGGCGTTCGGCGGCTGACAGGCTGGTGTTGATCAGCAGCGGCTCGCCGAGCTGATCCCCGACTTTCTGCCTTGGGTTGAGCGATGCATAAGGGCTCTGGAAGACCATTTGCACGTCCTTGCGCAACTGCTTGCGCTCGGCCTTGCTGGCCCCGGCAACTTCCTGGCCGGCGATTTTCAGCGAGCCGGATGACGGCTCTTCGATCAGCGTCAGCGCGCGTGCCAGTGTCGATTTGCCACAGCCGGACTCGCCGACCACAGCCAGGGTCTTGCCGGCTTCCAGTTCGAAGGACACGCCATTAAGCGCACGCACCAGCGCTGTGCCCTTGAACAGGCCGCGGGAGACTTCGTAGTGACGGGTAAGGTCGCGGGCGGTCAGTACGACGCTCATTACGCCACCTCCTGATTCAAGGGATAGAAGCAGCGTGCCAGGCTGTGCGCCTTGGGATCAAGGGCAGGGCGTTCGGTTCGGCAGTTGTCGCGCACGTACGGGCAGCGCGGTGACAGCAGGCAACCCTGTGGACGGTCATAGCGGCCCGGGACCATGCCCGGCAGCGTGGCGAGGCGCTCGGCGCCCATGCTGTGCTCGGGAATGGCGGCCAGCAAGGCTTCGCTGTACGGGTGGGCAGGAACATCGAACAGCCCCGGCACCTGACCGACTTCGACAGCCTGACCGGCGTACATCACGCAGACACGCTGGGCGGTTTCAGCCACCACAGCCAGGTCGTGAGTGATCAGCACCAGTGCCATGTCCTGCTCTTTTTGCAGGCTCAGCAGCAGTTCCATGATCTGCGCCTGAATGGTCACGTCCAGGGCAGTGGTCGGTTCGTCGGCGATCAGCAGTTTTGGTTCTCCGGCAATCGCCATGGCAATCGCCACACGCTGGCTCATGCCACCGGATAATTGGTGCGGGTAAGCATTCAGGCGCGCGGCGGCGCCAGGGATCTCGACCTTTTCCAGCAGTTCCAGTGCACGCTGGCGTGCGGCTTTGCCCGACATGTTCAGGTGCTGGCGCAGCACTTCCTCGATCTGGAAGCCCACGGTATAGCTGGGGTTCAGAGCGGTCATCGGGTCCTGAAAGACCATCGCCAGGTCTTTGCCGATGATGCGTCGACGCTGCCGCGAGTTGAGCTTGAGCAGGTCGTTGCCGTCGAAGTTGAGCGCGTCGGCGGTAATGATGCCGGGGGAATCGATCAGCCCCATCAGCGCCATCATGGTCACCGATTTACCGGAGCCCGATTCGCCGACGATGGCCAGTACTTCACCCTTTTCGACGCTCAGGGACAGGCCGTCCACAACAGGTACGGCCTTGGTGTCGCCGAAGCGGACGTTGAGATTCTTGATTTCAAGAAGTGACATGCGAATCTCCTCAGGCGGCGTTCTTGAGTTTCGGGTCCAGCGCATCGCGCAGACCGTCGCCCATCAGGTTGATTGCCAGCACGCTGAGCAAAATAGTCAGACCTGGCAGGCTCACCACCCACCAGGCACGTTCGATGTAGTCGCGCGCCGAGGCGAGCATGGTGCCCCATTCAGGCGTCGGTGGCTGTACGCCCAGACCCAGGAAGCCCAGCGCTGCGGCGTCGAGGATTGCCGACGAGAAGCTCAGGGTGGCTTGAACGATCAGCGGTGCCATGCAGTTGGGCAGCACGGTGATGAACATCAGGCGCGGCAGGGTGGCACCGGCCAGACGGGCGGCCGTCACGTAGTCGCGGTTCAGCTCGCCCATCACCGCAGCGCGGGTCAGACGAACATAGGAAGGCAGCGACACGATGGCGATGGCGATCACGGTGTTGATCAGGCCAGGGCCGAGAATCGCCACGATGGCCACAGCCAGCAGCAGCGAGGGCAGGGCCAGCATGATGTCCATCAGGCGCATGACCGAAGGGCCGAGCACGCGAGGGAAGAAGCCCGCCAGCAGACCCAGCAGAATGCCGGGGATCAGCGACATGACCACCGATGCCAGACCGATCAGCAGCGACAGGCGCGAGCCCTGGATCAGACGCGACAGCAGGTCGCGGCCCAGTTCGTCGGTGCCCAGGATGAATTGCCATTGACCGCCTTCGAGCCACACCGGAGGCGTCAGCAGGAAGTCGCGGTATTGCTCGCTCGGGTCATGGGGGGCAACCCAGGGCGCGAACAGGGCGCAGAACACGATCAGGATCATGAACAGCAGGCCGGCAACCGCGCCTTTGTTTTTCGAGAAGGCTTGCCAGAATTCTTTGTACGGGGATGGGTAAAGCAGGCTTTGATCGACTGCTACCGCAGGAGTAGGGGTGCTCATATCGATGATCTCAGCGCTGGTGACGAATGCGTGGGTTGGCAAAGCCGTAGAGGATATCCACCACGAAATTGACCAGGATCACCAGACAGGCGATCAGCAGAATGCCGTTTTGCACGACCGGGTAGTCCCGGGCGCCAATGGCTTCGATCAACCACTTGCCGATACCCGGCCAGGAGAAGATCGTTTCGGTCAGTACCGCACCGGCCAGCAATGTACCGATTTGCAGACCGAACACGGTCAGTACCGGAATCAACGCGTTGCGCAGGCCGTGAACGAATACCACGCGGGCGGGCGACAGGCCTTTGGCACGAGCGGTACGCACATAGTCTTCACGCAGCACTTCGAGCATCGACGAGCGGGTCATCCGGGCGATCACCGCCAGCGGGATGGTGCCCAGCACGATGGCTGGCAGAATCATGTGGTGCAGAGCATCGAGAAACGCGCCCTGTTCGTCACTGAGCAGCGTGTCGATCAGCATGAAGCCGGTGACCGGCGGAATGTCGTACAGCAGGTCTATTCGCCCTGAAACCGGCGTCCAGCCCAGCGTTACCGAGAAGAACATGATGAGGATCAGGCCCCACCAGAAGATCGGCATGGAGTAACCGGCGAGGGAAATCCCCATGACCCCATGGTCGAACAGGGACCCTCGCTTGAGTGCGGCGATCACCCCGGCCAGCAGGCCGAGAATACCCGCGAAAATCAGCGCCGCCAGCGACAACTCCAGGGTTGCCGGGAACAGCGAAGTGAATTCGGACCAGACACTGGTGCGTGTACGCAACGATTCACCGAGGTCACCCTGGGCGAGCTTGCCGATGTAATCGATGTACTGGGCGTAGAGGGGTTTGTTCAGACCCAGACGCTCCATGGCCTGAGCGTGCATTTCCGGATCGACACGGCGCTCACCCATCATGACTTCGACCGGGTCGCCCGGAATCAGACGAATCAGGGCGAAGGTCAACAAGGTGATGCCGAAGAAAGTGGGTATCAGCAACCCCACTCGGCGGGCGATAAAACTAAACATCTTGGTGTGTACCTCATCAGCCGGTTAGGCGTGCTCCGGCGAGTCTCGGGTTATGAGCTCGCCGGATTATTTTTCTACTTCACCTGGGTAGTGGCGAAGTTGTTGGTTGTGAGCGGGCTGATTTGGTAGCCCTCCACATTTTTACGCATAGCCGTGAACATTCTGGTGTGAGCCATGCTGATCCACGGCTGATCCTTGTTGAATATTGCCTGGGCCTGTTCATAGAGCTCTGCGCGTTCGTCGGGGTTCACTGTTTCACGCGCCTTATCGATCAGCTTCTGGAAATCGGCGTTGCACCAGCGTGCATAGTTCTCGCCGTTTTTCGCCGCTTCACAGCTCAGCATCGGAGTCAGGAAGTTATCAGGGTCGCCATTGTCGCCTGCCCAGCCTGCAGACACCATGTCATGTTCGCCATTCTTGGCACGTTTGAGCATTTCACCCCATTCCATGACGCGAATGTCGATCTTGATGCCGATCTTCGCCAGGTCGGATTGCATCATTTGTGCGCCGAGCATCGGGTTGGGGTTGGTCGGACCACCGCCGTTGCGGGTAAACAGGGTAAACGTGGTGCCTTCCGGCACGCCAGCTTCCTTCAGCAAGGCGCGTGCCTTGTCGAGGTCGATCGGTGGGTTCTTCAGGTCTTTGTTATAACCCAGCAGAGTCGGCGGATACGGGTTGACCGCTACCAGCGCATTGCCCTTGCCGAACACCGCGTTGACATAAGCGTTTTTGTCGAACGTCATGTCAATGGCTTTACGGACGCGCACGTCGCTCAGGTACTTGTGCGTGGTGTTGATAGCGATGTAGCCGGTGGTCATTGCCTCCAGCTCATCGATTTTCAGATTCGGGTCTTTCTTGATGCTTGGCACGTCGTCCGGCTTCGGATACAGCGCGATCTGACATTCGTTGGCCTTGAGCTTCTGCAGGCGCACGTTGTTGTCGGTGGCGATAGCCAGAATCAGGGCATCGGCAGGCGGCTTGCCGCGGAAATAATCCGGGTTGGCCTTGAAGCGTACCTGTGCATCCTTGGCATAGCGCTGGAAGATGAACGGGCCGGTGCCGATCGGCTTGCTGTTGAGGTCGCCGGTCTTGTTGGCTTTCAACAGCTGGTCGGCGTATTCAGCCGGGTAGATCGACGCGAAGGCCATCGCGAGGTCGGCCAGGAATGGCGCTTCGCGGCGGGTCAGGGTGAACTTGACGGTATAGTCGTCAGTTTTCTCGACGCTTTTCAGCAGCTCTTTGAAGCCCATGCTTTCAAAGTAGGGGAAGCCGACGCTCGATTTGTCATGCCAAGGGTGCTTCGGGTCCAGCTGACGCTGAAAACTCCAGAGCACATCGTCGGCGTTCATGTCGCGGGTCGGTTTGAAGTAATCGGTGGTGTGGAACTTGACGCCTTTACGCAGGTGGAAGGTGTACGTCAGGCCGTCGTCGCTGATCTCCCAAGAGTCAGCCAGTGCAGGAATCACTTCCGTGGTGCCGGGTTTGAAATCCGCGAGGCGGTTGAACATGGTTTCAGCCACGGCATCGGCCGTCACTGCTGTCGTGTATTGCACCATGTCGAAGCCTTCGGGGCTGGCTTCGGTGCAGACCACCAGGGGTTTTGCCGAAACACTGACGGCGACGCTGAGCAGGGCCAGGGCAATCGAGTTGCGTAGCGATAACAGTTTCATTGTGAACCCTCCATAGAGTTGACGCCGATGGTGATGTTCGGACGCAAGGCTGCTGCCTTGCGCCTGAACGGTTTTCAGCGAATCAAAGAATGTTGAACGGAACAGTGGTCACCAGGCGGAATTCGTTGATGTTGCCATCAGCCTGATTCTCGCTGGCGCGGTGAGTGGTGTACGTGGCGCGGATAGCGGTAGCCTTGAGCGGGCCGGACTGCACGGAGTACGATGAACCGATACCGTATTCGTAGTGAGTCTCGCCGTCCATTGCGTTTACGCCGCTCGCTGTCCGGACACCATTGATTGTCTGGACGTCGCCATAGACGTTGCCTTTGTATTTGGTACCGTCGATGTCCCAGCCACGTGCCTGGTAGATGTTGAATTTCAGGCCCGGCACGCCGTATTCGGCCATGTTCAGTACATAGGCGATCTGCAGGGACTTCTCGTTCGGGCCGTTGAAGTCCGAGAGCAGGGAGTTGGCCAGGAAGATCGCGTTGGTATCGTGCGCATAGTCGAAGTACTCATCGCCAGACACTTGCTGATAGGCAAGGCTGATGCTGTGAGCGTTATGCGTACCGGTGAAGGACAGGCTGTAGGTATCGTTGTCGATAGGGCCTTGTTTGCTTTGACCCGAGTCCTTGGTTTTGTAGTAGTTCAGGTTGGTGCTGAGCGCCAGTGCCTTGCTGTCACCCAGTTCGTGGGTGAAGCCGAAGTAGTACTGGTGCCAGAAATCTTCCAGGTTCGATGCATAAAAGCTGGTTGTCAGGCTGTCGGTCGGCTTGTAGTCAGCGCCGAACATGTCCAGACGGTCGGCGGTCTGGCTGCGATCACCGTACTCGGAGCGGAACTTGTCCAGACTCTGTTCCATACGTGGCGACACGCGGTCGAAACTACCTGCTTGAAAGGACAGGTTATTCAGCTCATCGCTCTGTACGGCAACACCCTGGAAGCTGGACGGCAGTGCGCGGTTACCGATGAAGGCGATGACCGGGGTGTTCACCGATTGGCGACCCATGGTCAGGACGGTGTTGGAAACCCGCGCCTTGACGTTGCCCAGGCCCATCTTGCTCCACTGACCGACTGCATCGCCGTCGCTGTGTGCCAGGGTACGGTTTGAGTTGCCGGCAAAGTCATCGGTATCACGGTCCAGCGCAATGGCGTTGTACAGCGCCAGTTCGGTGGAGAAACCTACAACGCCCTGCGTATAACCGGAGGTGTAGTTGACGATCGTGCCCTGCTGCCAGTTGATGCGACGCGAGGTCTGCTCGGCAACGCCGTTGTCGTTGTAACGGAACACTTCGCCGCGGCGCTTGAGTTCATTGGCGTACCAGTTACGGGTCGTGCCGGTCAGGTGTTGATCTTCGATAAAGCCGTTGGCATCGGCCTGTGCATTCTTTGAACTCAGCTCGGTCGGTACGAACGCCTGGCTTGCCGGTTCAGCCTGAACCAGTGCGCCAAACGACGAGAGAGACAATGCCAATAACGCAGTGCTAGTTGTTTTCACGATGTGCAGCTCCCTTTATTACTTTTTTATATGCCAGTTCTTTGAGCCTGGCTTTTGGTGGTGCAGGACTTTGGGTCCTGCGTTGTTATAGGTATCGACGCGCAAGTGCCCGCTCTCGCCGCGACACAAGACGGCGAGGGCGTGCGGGGTTTTCTATCAATCGACGATGCTGACGCCTGAGAAGTTATTGCGACCGAACGGGCTGACGTGGAAGTCCCTGACCTCGGCGCGCAATGGCTGATTGACGGTCGAGTGGGCAACCGGTGTGATCGGCACCTGCTCCTTGAGGTAGCGCTGCGCCTGTTGGTACAGGTCGGTACGCTTCGCGCGGTCAGTGGTCGCAACCGCGGCCTTGACCAGTTGGTCGTATTTTTCGTCGCACCACATCGAGTAGTTGTTGCCGCCAATCGCCGCGCAGCTGTAAAGCGTGCCCAGCCAGTTGTCCGGGTCACCGTTGTCGCCGGTCCAGCCGATCAGCGAGATATCGTGCTCGCCATTTTTGGTGCGTTTGAGGTATTCACCCCATTCGTAGCTGACGATCTTGACCTTGATGCCGACCTTGGCCCAGTCGGCCTGAAGCATTTCTGCCATCAGCTTGGCGTTGGGGTTGTAAGGGCGCTGAACCGGCATGGCCCACAGGGTCAGTTCGGTGCCTTCCTTGATGCCCGCGGCACGCAACAGGGTCCTGGCTTTTTCCGGGTCGTAAGGTGCGTCCTTGATGCTGTCATCGTAGGACCACTGGGTCGGTGGCATGGCGTTGACTGCCAGTTGCCCTGCGCCCTGATAAACCGCGTTGATGATCGCCTTCTTGTTGACGGCCATGTCCAGCGCCTGACGCACTTCCAGCTTGCCCAAAGGTTCGTGGCGCACGTTGTAGGAAATGTAGCCGAGGTTGAAGCCTGGTTTCTCGATGATCTGCAGGCTTTTGTCTGCCTTGAGGCTGGCGAGGTCCGCCGGGCGCGGGTTGACCGAGACCTGGCACTCGTTGGCCTTGAGCTTTTGCATGCGCGCAGAGGCGTCGGTCACGATGGCGAAGATCAACTGGTCGATTTTCACCCGGCTCGGGTCCCAGAAATCCTTGTTGCCCTTGTAGCGAATCTGCGAATCCTTCTGATAGCGCTGAAACACGAATGGCCCTGTACCGATAGGCTGCTGGTTGATGTCGCGCACGTCACCCTTGGCCATCAGTTGCTCGGCGTACTCGGCGGAGAGAATGCCGGCGAAGTTCATCGCGATGTTCTGGATGAATGCCGCATCGACCGTATTGAGGGTGAACACGACGGTCAGCGGGTCGGTCTTCTCAACGGACTTGATCTTCTTGTTCAGGCCCATGCTGGTGAAGTAGGGGAACTCGGTCGGGTAAGCGACACGGAACGGATGATCGGGCTTGAGCATCCGATTGAAGGTGAACAGCACGTCGTCGGCGTTGAAGTTACGGCTGGGCTTGAAGTTCTTGTTGCTGTGGAACTTCACACCCTCGCGCAGATGAAACGTGTAGACCAGACCGTCTTCCGAGATGTCCCAGGAAGTCGCCAGCGCTGGAACCACGGTGGTATCGCCTTGCTTGAATTCGGTGAGTCGGTTGTAGATCGGCTCGGATGCATCGTTATCGGTGGAGGAGGTGTATTGCGCACCGTCGAAGCCAGCCGGGCTCGCTTCGGAGCAAAACACCAGATTGCTTGCCGCCTGGGCAAACGGGGCCAGTGCCAACAGTCCCAGGCACGACGTCATCGCAAGAGTTTTACGCATGATGATCCCTATCCTCGAAGGATGAGCCGAGGCTCGAATGTCTAACTGACCCAAAGGCGTCGCCCCACGCAACTTCGCATGACATGCCCGGCACACCTGGACACGAAGCGACGGGCTTCCTGCCATTGCCGTTGCCCTTCGACGGTAAGTCGTCAGAGGTCCGCGGTATATAGGCTCGAAGGCTGCAAAGCTCGTAGGAAATATCTTAGTGATAGTAGAAGAATGCCGTTATCGGCACTTTTTCAACCCATCGCTCGGGGCTTATATTCAAGTAGAGCGGTTTGCTGCGCCGGGTGAGCGGCGCAGCAAACAGTCGCGTTTACTTGCCGCTCACGCTCACACCGTAAAAGGAGTTCAAGCCAAACGGGCTGATCTTGAAGTCCTGCACGCTGGTACGCATGGGTTGATAGACCGTCGAGTGCGCAATAGGCGTCATTGGCACGGCGTCTTTCAGGAGGTGTTGCGCCTGTTTGTACAGCTCGGTGCGCTTGGCCTGATCGGACGTTTCCTTGGCCTGATGGATCAGCGTGTCGAACGGCTTGTCGCACCATTTGGCAAAGTTGTTGCCATTCAGGGCGTCGCAGCCGAACAGGGTGCCGAGCCAGTTGTCCGGGTCACCATTGTCACCGCTCCAGCCAATCAGCATGGCGCCGTTCTCGCCATTCTTGGCGCGCTTGATGTACTCGCCCCATTCATAGCTGACGATCTTGGCGTTGATACCGATCTTCTTCCAGTCGGACTGGAGCATCTCGGCCATCAGTTTGGCGTTCGGGTTGTAAGGACGCTGAACCGGCATCGCCCACAGGGTGATTTCGGTGCCTTCCTTGATGCCGGCTTCCTTGAGCAGTTGGCGAGCCTTCTCGGGATCGTACTTGGCGTCCTTGATGGTGGTGTCATAGGACCACTGGGTCGGCGGCATGGCGTTGACCGCCAATTGACCTGCACCCTGGTAAACCGAGTCGATGATCTGCTGCTTGTTGACCGCCATGTCCAGTGCCTGACGCACTTTCAACTGAGCCAGCGGGTTTGGATGATCTTCGCCCTTGATCTCAGGCATCACGTTGTAGGCGATGTAACCCAGGTTGAAGCCTGCCTGATCGGGCATCTTCAGGTTCTTGTCGGCCTTGAGCGGTTCGAGATCGGCAGGGCGCGGATAAGCGGTGATCTGGCATTCGTTTTTCTTGAGCTTCTGCATGCGCACCGAAGCATCGGTGGTGATGGCGAAGATCAGGTTGTCGACCTTGACGTCTTCAGGCTTCCAGTAGTCCTTGTTGCCGGTGTAACGGATGTTGGAGTCTTTCTGGTAGCTCTTGAACACGAACGGGCCAGTGCCGATCGGCTGCTGGTTGATCAGCTCCGGCTTGCCTTCCTTGAGCAGCTTGGCAGCGTATTCTGCGGACTGGATGGACGCGAAGCTCATCGCCATGTTCTGGATGAACGCGGCGTCGACCTTGCCCAGAGTGAACTTGACGGTGTGGTCGTCGATCTTCTCGATTTTGGTGATGTTGGTGTCCATCGCCATATCGGTGAAGTAAGGGAATTCGGTCGGATACGCTTTGCGGTAAGGCATGTCCTTGTCGATCATGCGATTGAACGTGAACAGCACGTCATCGGCATTGAATTCACGGGTCGGCTTGAAGTACGGCGTGGTGTGGAATTTGACGCCTTCGCGAAGATGGAAGGTGTACGTCAGGCCATCATCGGAGATGTCCCATTTGGTCGCCAGGCCCGGCACTACGGCGGTGCCGCCGCGCTCAAACTGACTCAGGCGGTTGAAGATGGTCTCTGCCGAGGCGTCGAAGTCAGTACCTGTGGTGTATTGACCTGGATCGAAGCCGGCAGGGCTGCCCTCGGAACAGAACACCAGATTCGATGCAGCGTGAGCGAAAGGTGCGCTGGCGAGCAGGCTGGCGCCGATCAGAAACGGAATGACCGCGTGTTTGAGCATGGTTGCCTCAGTTGTTGTCATTTTTGATTAGAGGGAACGACCTCGTGAGCCGATCCGTCCGATACTTATGCAGGGGCCATACCCAAAGCAAGACAGTGAGGCGAAAGAAGCGACAAAGAGTGGCACGATCGTACAGGAATGTCGCGAAAGTGTAACTTTCTTGAGAGTTGATCGTTTGCGCGACACTTTTTCGATTGTTTCGCGCACCAATAAGGCGCAACCGGGTGAGAAAAATGCACCCGGTTGGAGCCGTGTTGTTACTTCACTGTTCCCAGGCTGACACCATAAAAGGGTGTCAGGCCGAAGGGACTGATCTTGAAGTCCTGCACTTCCTGACGCATTGGCTGAAACACCTTGGAGTTGGCAATCGGGGTGATTGGCACCTGCTGCTTGAGAATGTGCTGAGCCTGCTGATAGAGCTTGATGCGCTCATCGCGGTCGCTGGTCAGCTTGGCCTGCTGCACCAGCTTGTCGTAAGCCGGGTCGCACCATTTGGCGTAGTTGCTGCCTTTGACGGCTGCGCAGCTGTAAAGCACGCCGAGCCAGTTGTCGGGGTCGCCGTTGTCACCGGTCCAGCCGTAGATCATTGCGTCATGTTCGCCGGCCTTGGCGCGCTTGATGTATTCGCCCCATTCATAGCTGACGATGTTGGCCTTGATACCGATCTTCTCCCAGTCGGACTGGATCATCTGTGCTGACATGCGTGCGTTGGGGTTCGACGCGCGCTGGACGGTCATGGCCCACAGGTCGATTTTGGTACCCGGCGCCACACCTGCTTCCTTGAGCAGTTGTCTGGCTTTGGTCAGGTCGTGCGGAGCATCCTTGATGGTCGGATCGAAGCTCCACTGACCCGGCGGCAGGGCATTTTCAGCCAGTTGGCCTGCGCTCTGATAAACCGCTTTGATGATCGCCGGTTTGTCGATGGCCATGTCCAGCGCCTGACGTACCTTGAGTTGGTCCAGCGGCGGATGCGTGACGTTGTAGGCCACGAAGCCCAGGTTGAAGCCGGGCTGACTGAGGACCTTGAGTTTCGGGTCCTTTTTCATTTCCTCGATGTCCTGCGGACGGGGATAGCCGCTGACCTGGCATTCGTTGGCCTTGAGCTTCTGCAGACGCACGGCGGCATCGCTGCTGATCGAGAAGATCAGGTTGTCGATCTTTACATCCTCCGGCTTCCAGTACTCGGTGTTGCCGACGTAACGGATCTGCGAATCCTTCTGGTAGCGCTTGAAGACGAACGGGCCAGTGCCGATGGGCTTCTGGTTCAAGTCCTCGGCCTTGCCTTCCTTGAGCAGTTTGTCTGCGTACTCGGCAGACTGTATGGAGGCGAAGCTCATGGCCAGGTTCTGCACGAAGGCCGCATCGATGTTGTTCAGGGTGAACTTGACGGTCAGCGGGTCGACTTTCTCGACGCTCTTGATCGTCGTATTCAGGCCCATGTCGGTGAAATAGGGCGACTCGGAAGGATATGCCTTGCGGAACGGGTGGTTGGCATCGAGCAGACGATTGAACGTGAACAGCACGTCATCGGCGTTGAACGTACGAGTCGGGGTGAAATAATCCGTGGTGTGGAATTTCACGCCGTCGCGCAGGTGAAACGTGTAGGTCAGGCCATCCGGCGAAACGTCCCAGCGCGTGGCCAGGCCTGGCTCCACTTCCGTACCGCCACGCTTGAACTGGGTCAGACGGTTGAAAACGGTTTCGGCCGAGGCATCGAAGTCGGTGCCGCTGGTGTACTGGCTGGGGTCGAAACCGGCAGGGCTGGCTTCAGAGCAATACACCAGCGTGCTTGCCGCTTGGGCCAAAGGTGCGCAGGCCAGCAGCGCGGTGGTCAACAGCAGCGGTTTGAAAAGTGTGTGTCCCATGGATCCCTCGCGTGGTACGGCAGTAACCGTGCTTGAAAGTCGACAATCAGGTAGACAACGGATAGTGCCGTACTTGGTCGGGGTCGGACAATACGCTTACTTGCCGGTAATCCTCGTCCAAAGGTCTGCCAGTGAAACACTTTCAAAGAACACGCTCAGAAAATCGCTGCCGTCCTGGCTGAAACGCTGCAAGTCATTTTGCGCGCTGTGCTGCAATTGAAGTCTGGACTGGTCCAGCTCGCTCTTGAGCGTCGCCCGCTCGACCTGTTCGGGATTGGCCTCGGCCCATTCCCGGACAATCGAGTCCTGCCAATCGCAGTCCATGGGGTGAGTGAAGAACCGCGTTGCAACCTGGACCGGATGTTCGGCGCCTTCCTTGCCATGCCACTGGCCCAGAACGGCCTGACCTACTTGCAGCACGGCCGTTCTTGCCAGTCTTGCGGCAAGTGTGTGCAGCGGGTGTTGCGCATGATCCTTGGCCAGTTGCGAATGTGACGGATCGGTCGAGCCGCTGCTATTGGGGTCTTCATCAAGCAGGGTCTGCAGGTCGTCGACGCTGTTGCCGAGCCAGATGGCCAGACTTTGCATGACGACGCCGAATGCATTGCCCAGCAATCGCCCTGGCGTACCGATGAAAGCGTAGAACTGTTCGACCTGTTAGGAGAACGGCTGGCTGGCCCATTGGTCGCGCGCGTCGAGAAAGGCCTCGTAACCCGCGAGCAGTCGCGGGTCAGGGTGCTCGCCCAGAACGATCTGAATAATCTGGTCGCGCTCGTAACGTTCTCCAGCCTTGATCGCTTCGAACGGCTTTTCGTCTGTCGAGAACATAATCCTGCCAAGCGGCTCAGCGAGGCTGGCGATGATATCGCTGCCGCCGAACGTACCGGTTACCAGAGGCAAACGGTGCTTGCAGTCTGCTTCTGACGTCCACGGCAGAATGCGCTCATGGCCGAGTTTGATCAGGCTGAGTTCGGCGAAGTTGGAGTGGGCGAAGAAGTCTTCGAGAATGTGCAGCGCCGCGCCCATGTCACGTAGACCGTCGGTAGACCCTGGGCCGCCATTGACCGCCGATTCCAGCCCCGCAGCCATCACCGGCACCGAGCGCTGAATGTAGCGCTTCATTGAGGTGTCGGGGTCGACCTTCAATAGCGGATCGTCGGGCAGCACCCAGGCGTCGAAGTCGGCGTCGCGCTCTTTTGGATTGGCCGGCTTGGGGTCAAGGGTTCTGGGGTTGTCGATGTGTTCAGCAGGGCGATAGACGCCGAGTCGCTCTGCGGTCACCACGAAGCGCGAGCGGTCTGTCTTCATCAGATCGGTGAATTCCTTGACTGCCAGTACGTCCACGATACGCGTCAGTGCGTCACGCGAAAGCAGGTCAGGGAAGCTTTTCGGCATGCTTGTCGCCCTGACGATTTTTGGATCGAGCAATTGCGAATAGTCGCGCAGCCAGTTGCCGAAATAGATCGCGCGGATTTCCTCAGGTCTGAAGCCGGCAGATTCGAGAACGCTCTCGATGGCACCATGAGTATGTGTGTGTTCGTCGCCTTCACCGGCTTCGAATCTTAAGGGGATTGGAAGCGGCTCGCGGTAGGTATTCATGTTCTGATCAATGACAGCCGCAGGGTTGCGGGAAGCGTTATGCGGGGGATTCATCCTTGATTCCTTGATGGCAATGCGCGCTTTGGCCGGGTCACTCAGCCAGGGCGACAGTGTTCGAAAGTGAGACGGCAAGTTTCGCGAGCCGCGAGCTCATCGACAATCAGGCAGCGCATCAGCAAACGTAGGAGATTGCCGAGGAAGAAAGGGAGAAAGGAGGAGGTGGGGCGTGGAAAAGGGCGGTAGTCGACACTACCGCCCTGTCATTCAAGGAATCGCGACTTCGATCACACCATCCGCCGCGACGCTGACCTGGCTGGTGCCAGCCTCGACATCGGGCGTCGGTGCTGCGTCTTCACGCAACGACTTGGCCATCATCATGACCGGCGCGCGCAGATACGGCTGCGGGTAGCCCGAGGTGTTCAGGTTCAGGTTGACCAGCTTGTAGCCTGTGCCGCCCAGCGCTTCGGTGACCAGTTGCGCACGAGCCTTGAACGCAGTCACGGCGTCCTTGAGCAGGGCGTCTTCGCTGGTCTTGCGCGTCGATGGCGAAATCGAGAAGTCCATGCCGCCCATTTTCAGGTCGGTCAGCAACTCGCCGGTCAGCTTGGACAGCACGGCAAAGTCTGCACTTTCCAGGCGCAGTTCGGCGCGTTCACGCCAGCCGGTGATCTTCTGGCCTTTATCGTCGTAGACCGGGTAGCTATTGCGGCTGCCCTGGCGGATCTTCACGTCCTTGACCTGGCGCGCCTGCCCCAGCGCCTTGTTCAGCGTCTCGGTGATCTGCGCAGCCAGTTTGGCCGGATCGCTGTCCTGCGCTTCGGTGTACAGCGTGACGAGCATCAGGTCGCGCTGCACCTCCTGGTTGACCTCTGCGCGCAGTGAAATCTGGTTGTAACGGGCTTCTTCAGCTATGGCGGGCAGGCTGGACAAAGCAGCAGCCAGCGCGACGAGGGTGGCGGCAGGGCGAAGGTTGAACATGAGAGCTCCTTGTTATCAAACGGCCTCCGACGGTGGTCGGGCGGCGCAAAGTGTTGTGACTGTAGCGCTTTGGTCCGGTTCCTGCGACGGCCGAGTGCTTCGGTGTGCGGTGCGTTGACGCACTTTTCCAGTTTTGCCTCCCGCTTGGTTATACTCGCTACGATCCGCCTGGAGCACTCATCAGGAGAGCTCATGCTCGCCCCCGTTCAAATGCTTTCAGCCACACGGCAAAACCTGTGGCGCCTGACATTCATCCGTATTCTGGTGCTGGCCGCGCAGGCTGGCTCGGTCGGTATGGCCTGGCTGTTCGACTTTCTACCATTGCCGTGGCTGCAGCTGTCGATCACTTTGGGGTGCTCGCTGGTGCTCTGCGGGCTGACGGTCATCCGCCTGCGCACATCGCTGCCGCTCACCGAGCTTGAATATGCACTGCAACTGGCGCTGGACCTCCTGATCCACAGTGCGCTGCTGTATTACTCGGGTGGCTCGGCCAACCCGTTCGTTTCCTATTATCTGGTGCCGCTGACCATTGCCGCCGCCACGCTGCCGTGGCGTTACTCGCTGATTCTGTCCGGCTTTGCGCTGAGCATGTACACCTTGCTGATGGTGCGTTCCTATCCGCTGGAAACCGACTCCATCGCCCGGGAAAACATGCAGATCTACGGCATGTGGCTGAGCTTTGCATTGGCCGCTGCGGTGATTACCTTCTTTGCTGCGAAGATGGCAGAAGAGTTGCGTCGCCAGGAGCAACTGCGTGCCGAGCGTCGCGAAGAAGGCCTGCGTGATCAGCAGTTGCTCGCCGTCGCGACCCAGGCCGCAGGGGCCGCCCATGAATTGGGAACGCCGCTGGCAACCATGAGCGTGCTGCTCAAGGAAATGCGCCAGGATCACAGCGACCCTGCGTTGCAGGATGACCTGTCCGTGCTGCAGGAGCAGGTCAAGCAGTGCAAGCAGACCCTGCAGCAACTGGTGCGCGCCGCCGAAGCCAATCGGCGCATGGCTGTCGAATATCAGCCCGCCACCCGCTGGCTGGACGAGTCCCTCAACCGCTGGCATCTGATGCGCCCGGAAGTGAGTTATCGTTTCTATCAATTGGGCAAAGGCGAGGCGCCGATGCTGGCGCCGCCGCCGGATCTGACCCAGGCACTGCTCAACCTGCTCAACAACGCTGCCGATGCCTGCCCCGATGGCCTCGAAGTCAATCTGGACTGGGACAGTGCGGAAATCTGCATCAGCATTCGCGACCATGGCGCGGGTGTGCCGCTGGCGATTGCCGAACAGATCGGCAAACCGTTCTTTACTACCAAGGGCAAAGGTTTCGGCCTCGGTCTGTTCCTGAGCAAGGCCAGCGTTACCCGTGCGGGTGGCTCGGTGAAGCTCTACAGTCATGAAGAAGGCGGTACGCTCACCGAGCTGCGCCTGCCCCGAGATACGCGAGGAGAAGAAGCATGAGTGACGATGACATCCAGGTCGAAGGCGAAGAGCTGCCGCACCTGTTGCTGGTCGATGACGACGCGACGTTCACCCGTGTGATGGCGAGGGCCATGAGCCGTCGTGGGTTTCGCGTGAGCACCGCCGGCTCGGCTGAAGAAGGGTTGGCCCTGGCGCAACAGGACATCCCCGAATACGCCGCGCTGGACCTGAAGATGGACGGCGATTCCGGTCTGGTGCTGCTGCCCAAGCTGCTGGAAATGGACCCGGACATGCGCGTGGTGATTCTCACCGGTTATTCGAGCATTGCCACGGCGGTCGAAGCGATCAAGCGCGGCGCGTGCAATTACCTGTGCAAACCGGCTGACGCTGACGACGTACTCGCGGCCCTGCTGTCCGAGCACGCCAACCTCGACACCCTGGTCCCCGAGAATCCGATGTCGGTGGATCGCCTGCAGTGGGAGCATATCCAGCGCGTGCTGACCGAGCACGAGGGCAATATTTCAGCGACCGCGCGGGCGCTGGGCATGCACCGCCGGACCTTGCAGCGCAAGTTGCAGAAGCGCCCCGTGCGGCGTTAATGAAGGTTTTTTCATAGTGATCGCGTAGGCGTTTTTTTGCTTCATTGTGCTCAGGCATCGTACGTTCAAAGAGAGCGAGCCTGAACCACATGAATCGCAATGCTGAATATTCTGCCGTCAACGATACTGTGCAAGGAGCATTTCTACCCCGCGTCTGGAAGCTGATAACGCCGTACTGGCGCAGTGAGGAAAAGACCACTGCCTGGCTGCTGCTGGTCTCGGTGATCGCGCTGTCGCTGTTCAGCGTGCAGGTCTCGGTATTTTTCAACAGCTGGTACCGAGACTTCTACAACGCTTTGCAAAACAAGGATCTTGCCGCGTTCACCCACCTGATCCTGTACTTCAGCGGCATCGCCGCGATCGCCATTCTGGCTGCGGTCTATCGCCTGTACCTGACCCAGTTGCTGACCATCCGCTGGCGTCGCTGGCTGACGGAGCAACACTTCGCGCGCTGGCTCGCCGACAAGAACTACTACCAGTTGGAGCAGGGTGGTTACACCGATAACCCTGACCAGCGTCTGTCCGAAGACCTCAATGAGTTCACCACCAGCACGCTCAGCCTGGGGCTGGGACTGATGAGCTCGGTGGTCAGTCTGGTGTCGTTTTCGGTAATTCTCTGGGGCGTGTCGGGCAGTATCGAGCTGTTCGGCGTGACCATTCCCGGCTACATGTTCTGGGCGGCCATGCTTTATGCACTGGTGGGCAGCCTGCTGACACACTGGATCGGCAAGCGGCTGATCCCGTTGAACAACCAGCAGGAGCGATTCGAGGCAGACCTGCGTTTCGCGCTGGTGCGTGTACGCGAAAACGCCGAAAGCATTGCCTTGTCCGAGGGCGAACGCAATGAAAACCAGCGCCTGAGCGGGCGCTTCATGATGATCTGGAATAACTTCCGGGCCTCGATGAAGGTCCAGAAACGGCTGACGTTCTTCACCTCGGGCTATTCGCAGATTGCGCTGATCTTTCCGTTCATCGTGGCCGCGCCACGGTATTTCGCCGGCAAGATCGAGCTGGGCGATTTGATGCAGATCAACTCGGCATTCGGCAACGTGCAGGAGAACTTCAGCTGGTTCATCAGCGCCTATAGCACGCTGGCGTCATGGCGCGCCACCAGCGACCGTCTGCTCAGCTTCCGCCAGGCCATGACTGACAATGAAGGTCGGCAGCCGGCCATCGAAAGAATTCACGCCAACGACACGCTGGACCTGCGCAATCTGGGCTTGAGCATCGCCGGTGGGCGTCAATTGCTGAGCGACGCCAGTCTGCAGGTCGGCGCGGGAGAGCGGGTGATGCTCAGCGGTCGTTCTGGCAGTGGCAAAAGCTCATTATTGAGGGCGCTGGGCGGTCTCTGGCCCGAGGGTTCGGGGCAGATCCGCTTGCCCACCGGCACGGCGCTGTTCCTGCCGCAACGGCCTTACCTGCCCATCGGCACATTGCGTGAGGCAATGAGTTATCCACAACCCGCCGAACATTACCCGGCCCTGCGCTTTGCCGAGGTACTGGAGCAGTGCCGTCTGGCGCACCTGATACCGCGTCTGGACGAAAGCAATCACTGGCAGCGTTTTCTCTCACCGGGCGAGCAGCAACGGGTGGCGTTCGCTCGCGCGCTGTTGGTCGCGCCGAACTGGCTGTATGTGGATGAGGCCACTTCGGCCATGGACGAAGATGACGAAGCGGCCATGCACCAGGCAGTCATCGACGGGCTACCGGGCATGACGCTGATCAGTGTCGGGCACCGCAGCAGCCTGAAACGCTTCCATGGCCGGCATGTGCGTGTCGAGGGCGGCAAATTGATCGAGCAAGCGTAATCAGCAACGTTTTGAGGTTGATGCTATAGGGGACACGGCGCTTTTGAGGGTGTGATCATACAACCGCTGAGCTATGATTAGCCCATGTTTAGCAGTCCAGAGATCGATGTTGGATGGAAAATCAAAGCGCTCTGCCCCGCGCCCGCAGAAAACACCGCAGCCTCGCGCAGGAGCTGGTGACAGAGCTGTCCGAGCGTATTCGCAGCGGTCAGCTCAAGCGCGGCGACAAACTGCCCACCGAATCCGCAATCATGGAAGAGCAGGGCGTCAGCAGGACGGTCGTGCGTGAAGCGATTTCGCGTCTGCAGGCCTCTGGTCTGGTCGAGACCCGTCATGGCATCGGCACCTTCGTGCTCGACACGCCGAGCCCCAGTGGCTTCAGGATTGACCCGGCGACCATCGTCACCCTGCGTGATGTACTGGCGATTCTCGAATTGCGCATCAGCCTTGAGGTCGAGTCGGCAGGCCTGGCAGCCCAGCGGCGCAGTGATGAACAGCTGGCAGCCATGCGTTCTGCGCTGGACGCGCTCAATGAAAGCGCGGCACACGCCACCGATGCCGTGGCGTCGGACTTCCAGTTCCATCTGCAGATTGCCTTGTCGACCGGCAATCGCTACTTCACCGACATCATGACCCACCTGGGCACCAGTATCATTCCGCGTACCCGGCTGAATTCGGCGCGTCTGGCGCATGATGACCAGCAGCACTACATGGATCGGCTGAGCCGCGAGCACGAAGAAATCTTCGACGCCATCGCCCGCCAGGACTCCGATGCGGCCCGCGCCGCCATGCGCCTGCACCTCACCAACAGCCGCGAACGCCTGCGCCATGCGCACGAAGAGGCTGAATCGCAGCGGGCTTGATGCTTAAAAAGAGGAAGCAGAACGTTCTGAACTGACCCCAAAAAGTTGGACGGTTGACTATCGTTCCCATGCTCCGCGTGGGAATGCAGTTCGTGACGCTCTGCGTCACACGGCGGTTTTTCATTGTCTGGTGGATCGAGGTTCGACTCAGGTCACCTTTTCGCCCCTCGGCGACTCACTTTGAGGGACCAAAGTGAGCAAAGTCCCTGGCTCCGTTTCCGGCCCGACTTCGTCGGGTTCCTTCGCCCTGTCACTTACGTCGCACTCTGCGTCGTCCGTGCCATCGTGGTAGAAAAGCACTTTTGCGGCAATGGCTGCGGTGTTGACTATCGTTGCGCACGCTCCAGCGTGGGAATGCCGGTCTTGACGCTCCACGTCAAACATATGCGCGGCAGCGTAAAAATCAAAACCGGACCTCGTCCTCTCCCTCTGAAAAAACCCGAAAATCCCTGTTGAGTGATTCTATTATCAGTTGTACGATGACTTACGACATCGGCCCTGACCCGGTGATCCTCTAACAATTATGTCCTCCAGGGTGTTCGAATAATGAATCCACAAGAACTGAAGTCCATCCTCTCATCCGGTCTGCTGTCCTTCCCGGTTACCGATTTCAATGCCCAAGGCGACTTCCACCGCGCCGGCTACATCAAACGTCTCGAGTGGCTGGCCCCTTATGGCGCAAGCGCTCTGTTCGCCGCGGGCGGCACCGGTGAGTTTTTCTCCCTGGCTGCCAGCGAATACTCCGAAATCATCAAGACTGCCGTCGACACTTGCGCCACCAGCGTGCCAATCCTGGCCGGTGTAGGCGGTGCGACTCGTCAGGCCATCGAGTACGCGCAGGAAGCCGAGCGCCTGGGCGCCAAGGGCTTGTTGTTGCTGCCGCATTACCTGACCGAAGCCAGTCAGGACGGCGTTGCCGCTCATGTCGAAGCCGTGTGCAAATCGGTGAAGATCGGTGTGGTGGTCTACAACCGTAACGTCTGCCGCCTGACGCCAACCCTGCTGGAACAACTGGCCGAGCGTTGCCCGAACCTGATCGGTTACAAGGATGGCCTGGGTGATATCGAACTGATGGTTTCGATCCGCCGCCGTCTCGGTGACCGCTTCTCGTACCTGGGCGGCCTGCCGACCGCTGAAGTCTATGCCGCTGCCTACAAGGCGCTGGGCGTGCCGGTCTATTCGTCCGCAGTGTTCAACTTCGTACCGAAACTGGCGATGGACTTCTACCACGCCATCGCCCGCGACGATCATCAGGCGGTCGGCAAGTACATCGACGATTTCTTCCTGCCTTACCTGGAAATCCGCAACCGCAAGGCTGGCTATGCTGTGAGCATCGTCAAAGCCGGCGCGAAGATCGCCGGTTATGACGCAGGTCCGGTGCGCGCGCCGTTGACTGATCTGACCCCAGACGAGTGCGACATGCTCGCTGCACTGATGGACAAGCAAGGCAAGCAATAACATCTGCCACGACAAAGCCGCTGAGCGATCAGCGGTTTTTTCGTTGCACTGCATGACCCTTACAGGTGGCAGAGGTCGTCGCCGTGACGCTGCCAAGGGGCCTGTAACGCTACACCCAAAAAACAGCTTTACCCGCGTAAAAAAATAATCAGTGGGAGCTCTACCATGCAAAAGTCCAAGCCGACGCACGTCCGCTATTTGATCCTGTTGATGCTGTTTCTGGTCACCACGATCAACTATGCCGACCGCGCCACCATCGCTATCGCTGGTTCCAGCATTCAGAAAGACCTGGGCATCAGTGCCGTCACGCTGGGCTATATCTTCTCCGCATTCGGCTGGGCCTACGTGGCCGGTCAGATTCCCGGTGGCTGGCTGCTCGACCGTTTCGGGTCGAAGAAAGTCTACGCCATGAGCATTTTCACCTGGTCGCTGTTCACCCTGCTGCAAGGCTATGTGGGCGAGTTCGGCGTCTCCACGGCAATCGTTGCGCTGTTCATGCTGCGCTTTCTGGTCGGTCTGGCCGAAGCGCCGTCCTTCCCGGGCAACGCGCGCATTGTCGCCGCCTGGTTCCCGACTGCCGAACGCGGTACTGCTTCGGCGATCTTCAACTCGGCGCAGTACTTCGCCACCGTGCTGTTCGCTCCGCTGATGGGCTGGATTGTCTACACCTACGGCTGGCAGCACGTGTTCGTGGTGATGGGCGCGTTCGGTATCGTGTTCTCCATGATCTGGATGAAGGTCATCTACGGCCCGCGCAATCACCCGATGATCAACGAGGCCGAACTGGAGCACATTTCCAGCAATGGCGCGCTGGTCGATCTGGATCAGGACAAGGGTAAAGGCACGCAAAAAACAGCCAGCAGCGGTCCCAAGTGGGATTACATCCGCCAGTTGCTGACCAACCGCATGATGCTGGGTATCTACCTCAGCCAATACTGCATCAACGGCATCACCTACTTCTTCCTGACCTGGTTCCCGGTGTACCTGGTTCAGGAACGCGGCATGACCATCCTCAAGGCCGGCATCATCGCGTCTCTGCCAGCGATCTGCGGTTTCATCGGCGGGGTGTTGGGCGGGATCATTTCCGACTACCTGCTGCGCAAGGGCCATTCGCTGACCTTCGCGCGCAAGGCGCCGATCATCGGTGGTCTGCTGCTGTCGACCTCGATCGTGACTTGCAACTATGTCGATATTGAATGGGTGGTCGTGGGCTTCATGGCCCTGGCATTCTTCGGCAAGGGCGTGGGTGCGCTGGGCTGGGCTGTGATGTCCGACGTATCGCCCAAGCAGATCGCCGGTTTGAGCGGCGGCCTGTTCAACACCTTCGGTAACATTGCATCGATCACCACTCCGATCGTGATTGGCTACATCATCAGCAGCACCGGCTCGTTCAAATGGGCGCTGGTGTTCGTGGGCGCCAACGCGCTGCTGGCGGTGATCAGTTACATTTTCATCGTGGGTGAAATCAAGCGTGTGGAATTGAAAGAGCCGCCTGCCAAGGGGCCATTGCTGAACGACTCGGTCAGCGACCTTTCCGAAGCAAAATCCTGAGGAAACCGTGATGAACCTGATTCAACATGCCGATTCGCCACGTTATATCCGGCTGCATCCGCTGGATAACGTCGTGGTTGTGGTCAACGACCAGGGTGTACCGGCCGGAACCGAATTCGACAACGGCCTGGTCACTGTCGATAACGTACCGCAGAGCCACAAGGTCAGTACCGTTGACCTGGCCGTGGGCGAGGCCGTGATTCGTTACGGCCACACCATTGGCTATGCACTGCAACCGATACCGCGCGGCAGTTGGGTCAGGGAAGACCAGCTGCGCATGCCTTCCGCGCCGGCGCTGGACAGCCTGCCGATGTCCGATGCGGTGCCGGAAAAGCAGGCGCCGCTCGAGGGTTACACTTTCGAGGGCTATCGCAACGCTGACGGTACTGTGGGCACTCGCAACATTCTCGGCATCACCACCACCGTGCAGTGCGTGACCGGTGTGCTCGACCATGCGGTCAAGCGTATCCGTGACGAGTTGTTGCCCAAGTACCCGAACGTCGATGACGTCGTGGCGCTGACCCACAGCTATGGCTGCGGCGTGGCTATTACGGCCACCGATGCCTACATCCCTATCCGCACGGTGCGCAATCTGGCACGCAACCCGAATCTGGGTGGCGAGGCGCTGGTGATCAGCCTGGGCTGTGAGAAATTGCAGGCCGGGCAGGTCATGCATGAAGGCGACAGCTCGGTGGACCTCAGCGAGCCCTGGCTGTATCGGCTGCAGGACTCCAGCCACGGTTTCAATGAAATGATCGAGCAGATCATGGAGCTGGCCGAGACGCGTTTGAAAAAGCTGGATCTGCGGCGTCGCGAGACGGTTCCTGCGTCCGAGTTGATTCTGGGCATGCAGTGCGGCGGCAGTGATGCGTTTTCCGGCATTACCGCCAACCCGGCGCTGGGTTATGCATCCGATCTGCTGCTCCGCGCCGGCGCGACGGTGATGTTTTCCGAAGTGACCGAAGTGCGGGATGCCATCTATCTGCTGACCTCCCGCGCACAGGATCAGGACGTCGCACAGGCACTGGTGCGGGAGATGGACTGGTACGACCGCTATCTGGCCAAAGGTGAGGCAGATCGAAGCGCCAATACCACGCCGGGCAACAAGAAGGGCGGGTTGTCGAACATCGTCGAGAAGTCCTTGGGGTCGATCGTCAAGTCGGGCAGCAGCGCCATCAACGGCGTACTTGGCCCAGGTGAGCGTGTCAGCAGCAAGGGGTTGATCTTCTGCGCGACACCGGCCAGTGACTTCGTCTGCGGCACCTTGCAACTGGCTGCCGGCATGAACCTGCATGTATTCACCACCGGACGCGGTACTCCGTATGGTCTGGCGATGGCGCCTGTAGTGAAGGTCTCGACCCGCACCGAGCTGGCCCAGCGCTGGCCTGATCTGATCGACATAGACGCTGGACGCATCGCGACCGGACGCGCGAGCATCGAGGACCTGGGCTGGGAGCTTTTCCACTTCTACCTGGACGTGGCCAGCGGCAAGAAGAAGACCTGGACCGAGCATTACCGGCTGCACAACGACATTACGCTCTTCAATCCGGCACCGATTACCTGACTGGAGGGTAACGCGGAGCGTCACGAACGGCATGCCCACGCTGGAGCGGGAGGAACGATCTGTGTCGGAATACGCCTGTCGTGCCCATGCTCTGCGTTGGTACGAGGTTCGGGACGCTCTGCGTCCGCGCTGAGCACCCGGTCACAATCCGAAATATTCTCTGAACTTTAAGGTCCTTTTTGACCTCTTCTACAGTAGGGCAGCCGGTCTGGCTGCCTTCGTTGATGGTGCAGGAGATTTCAAATGGGTTGGATATCGGAAAATCATTTGTGGTTGTTCGCAGCGCTGACCGCCCTGATCGTGATTTCGGACATCTGGGCAGTACTGCGTATTCGCAAGAGCAAGACACAATCCAGCAACAAGCTGATGTGGATCATTGTCGTTGTTGCCGTGCCAATCGTTGGTGTGCTGGCTCTGCTGATTGCGGGTCCGCGTCATGTGGACACACCGGCCAGACCTGAGCAGCAAAGCACCAAGTACTGACCCCGCTTTTCAAAAATACCCCGCCTGCGGGCGTGGGTATTTTTCCTTCTAGAGTGTTCCCTCCTGTTTTTCAGCACCTTTGCTCACAAAGGTGAGATGTCGGCTGGCAAAAATAAAAAACTCTGCAATTCTTTTGCAATGGTGAGGTGTTTACATGCTTGCCATCCAGACGTGAACAAGGAGAAAGCGTATGTCGATCATGACCAAGTGGGCGTTACAGGCAGCTGCGTTGTTTGTGTTGGGCTGGATGGCGGTTTCGGTAGCAAGCTGGAGCAATGACGTGGCCAATGGCACCGGCAGTGATCGGCTGGCAGAGCTGAATGCAGGCGTATTGAGCAGCCCGGTGCTGGCTGTGTCATCGTCGCCGGCAGCGCAAGGGGAGTAATCCTGCCGGATCAGCGGGCGAGCACCGGCACTTTTCTGCAGGCAAAAAAATGGCCCACAACGGGGTGGGCCAAATGGGATTCATCAAAGGAGTAGGGTCAATTTACGCAGCCGGACGTGAAGGGGATGTGAAACGGATGTCATGGAAACGAGAAGTGGTTCGATAATTCAAGCGGCGTCATGACAAGGTGAAACAGCGTCGACCATTATCTGGCAACGCTGTGTCGAGTGATTCGCAGGGGAGGGCGTCGGTCTAGCGGGCGGCCGCCTGAACGCTTATTTCAGCGGCGGCGCGGCGTGCCATATGCGGCAGCGAATGAGGCGCGTCGATTCTGGATTTCATGCGGTCGGCAAATTCTCTGGCTTCCTGCCAGCTCCGGCATTTGACCGGATAGTCGTCCAGTATTACAACCCAAGCGTCGCCATATACACCTTCTTCAATTCGGATGAGCATTGTTGGCATCTCCTTTCTGTGAGGGTAAGTCTGTGCCGGGTCATCGGCGCTAAAGCAGACGCCCGAAATCCTGCGCCGAAAATCGGTGTCTCGCTACAAAAAATTACAATTCCCGATGAGTGTGCACGGGCTGCAAGCAAATGGGATCTGCAGCTTTCAAGGCTGTGTTCGTGGGCAAGCCTGACTCAGAAATGTGACAGGCTGATGGATAAGCGCCGATCAGAACGCCAGCTTGAAACCGATCATGCCCAGCATGATGGCCAGGAAGGGCCGTAGCAGGTCATCGGAGACGCGGCCTGCCATGTGGCTGCCCAGGTAGATGCCGGGCAGTGAGCCCATCAGCAGCCAGCCCAGCAATTCCCAGTTCATGTTGCCCATGCTCGCATGACCCAGACCTGCAACCAGCGTGAGAGGCACCGCGTGGGCGATCTCGGTACCCACCAGACGCCGGGTCGGCAGCAGTGGATAGAGGATGAACAACGCCACCGTGCCCAACGCACCCGCGCCGATGGAGGTGAGTGCGACCATGGTGCCGAGGATCAGACCGGTGATGACGGTCAGTACCGTCAGGCTGGTGCCGCTGAAAAACGAGTAGCCGTCCCCGCGTCGGTGAGCAAAGGCCAGCAGTTTTTTCTTGAACAGCACGGCGAGTGCGGTCAGCAGCAGCACAAACCCGAGGGCCTGTTTGATAATCGCGTTAAGCGCCTCGGGAGCGGTATGCAGGGTGCTCAGAAACCACAGCGTCATGAGCACCGCCGGCACGCTGCCCAAGGTCAGCAACCCGGTGACTTTCCAGTCGATGTTGTCGTGCTTGCGATGGACCAGAACCCCGCCGGATTTGGTAATCGCCGCGTACAGCAAGTCGGTGCCGACCGCCGTGGCCGGATTGATGCCGAACCACAACAGTATCGGCGTCATCAGCGAGCCGCCGCCGACTCCGGTCATGCCAACGATGAATCCGACTACCAGCCCTGCAACGACGAAACCCAGACCACCCGCTTCCATATCCAACCTTTTTCAAGCAAACGCATAGGCAAAAAGTGGCGGGCAGCATAACGGCTTGTGGTGTAAACGGTTATGAAGATGTGTTCTAAGGTTATAACCGTTTGTCGCGCACGATTGCCGCTTCTGCGGCTTGGGCAGCACTCTGCAGGCGTTGGTTCGGGCCGATCCAGTTCAGAAGAGCCTCGGCTTCCATGGGTTTGGCGATCAGGTAGCCTTGGCCTTCATCGCAACCCCACTGCTTGACCAGGCGACGAATCTCATCGGTTTCGATGCCCTCGGCCACGACCCAGTAACCGAGCTTCTTGGCCAGACCGATCAATGCCTTGACCAGACGCTGATCGGTTTTGTCGGACGCCAGATTGCGGATCAGCGACTGGTCGAGCTTGACCGTCGTCGCAGGCAACTGCCGCAGGTAATTCCAGTTGCTGTAGCCCGTGCCGAAGTCATCGATTGCCACATCCATGCCCATCTGACGCATGCGCTCCAGTTGGTGGCGTACTTCTGCCGGGTTGTGCATCAACGCGCCTTCAGTGAACTCCAGCTCGAAGCGGGTAGGGTCGATTTTGTGCTTGCCCAGCAGACGGATCATCCGGTCAGTGAACGCAGGGCCGGTGAGGTCTTCGGGCGTCACGTTGATCGCAATACGGAAATCGAAGCCCTGTTGCTGCCAGCGAGCGGCCTGTTCGATAGCACTGGTCAGCACCCAAAGGCTCAGCGGGCGCATCAGCGCGGTCTTCTCGGCCAGCGGCACGAACTCGGCAGGCCCGATGGCCCCGAGCGTGGGGTGATTCCAGCGCAGCAGGGCCTCTACCGACGTACACAGGCCGGAGTCGAGGTCGATGCGCGGCTGGTAGACCAGACGCAGTTGATCGTCAGCGTGCACCGCCCCGGTCAACGAACTGAGCAGTTTGAAAGCACGCTGCTGGGCGGCGTCGAAGTGCGGTTCATACATCGCCCAGCCGAGATCGCGGTCGCGGGCATCGTCGGCGGCGCTGATGACCATGCGCATCCAGTCCTGTTCTTCGGCCGGATTGCGGTTCAGGGTCACGACTCCCAGGCCGACCTGCATCTGTACCGGAATGCCCCGGCACTCAACGGGCGTCTCGAAGTCTTTGAGGATGGTGCGAAACAGGTGTTCGGGCGTGCGATCGCCAGCCAACAGAAAGCCGAAGCGCGTAGGGCTGACCTTGTACAGGGAACAGGTCGGCGGCAGCAGGCACTCCAGTCGGCTTTTGATCGCCGTCACCAGATCCTGCGAGAAGCTGTAACCCAGGGCCTTGACGATGTCGTTGAGGAACGCTGAGGTAATCATGTCCACCACGACCAACTGATAATCGACACTGGATGCCACTGCCTGACTGATGTCTTCCTGCAGGCGCGAGCGGTTGTACAAGCCGGTGGGCTGATCAATGAAGCAACTGAGTCTCAGGCCGACAATGCGCTTCATGACCAGTGAGGCAAAGCGCTTGAGCATCTGCGTCTGGTACTCGCTCATCGGCTCGCGCGGCTTGGTGTCGATCACGCACAGGCTGCCCAGGGCAATGCCGTCATCGGTGATCAGTGGCGCGCCTGCGTAGTAACGAATGTCAGGGTGGCCGGTGACCAGGCTGTTGTTCACGAAGCGTTGGTCGAGCGTCGCGTCGGGAATCTCGAACAGCGTGTCGGAAAGGATGGTGTAGGCGCAGAAGGACACGTTACGCGGTGTTTCACGGGCATTCAGGCCCACCCTGGCGCGGAACCACTGACGATGCTCATCGACGATCGAGATCAGGGCAATCGGCGTCTCGAAAAATGCAGCGGTCATCGCGACGATTTCATCGAATACGTCATCGGACGTATCTTCAAGTACGCACAGCTCCCGTATGCGCAACAGACGTTGCGTTTCATTCAGGGGAATGGGGGCACTGGCGTTCATGATGATTCTCAATGGATACTCGATGATGACTATATGACATCACGAAACTCACTTTAACAGACGAAAAGATTCCGACCACAGCGGCGAGATACCGATTAATCGGCCGCAGATCGGATTTTTTGAACGCTATCGTTGTTCAAGCCGCACACGGCGAGGGGTTGGCCTTTTATTTACGGTATGTTGCCAGTGCTACCATTCGTCGACTGGCCGAAAATAAGTAAATCGAGTGCCGTCATGCAGGCTCTTCGGCTACGTTTTTTACGTGCTGAGTGAGCAAAGGCTTCATCTTATGAAGGCGTGTGTTGCTTGCCTGCTCTCTCTGAAAATGAGCTCACCCATTGCAAGGTAATCAGGAGCCACACCATGAACATCGAGGTGCGACCCGCCGGCATGGCGGACGCTGATGCCATCAGCCGCGTGGTATTGGCGGCCTTGCGAACCAGCAATGCCAAGGACTATCCCGCCAGTGTGATCGAGCGCGTGCAATTGAGTTTCAGCCCGGCTGCGATCGAGCAGCTCATGCAACAGCGGCAAGTGTTCGTGGCGTCAGAGGGTCACGTGGTGAGAGGCACTGCGAGTCTGGAGGGCGAGGTCGTGCGCTCGGTATTTGTCGACCCTGAGAGGCATCGGCAGGGGATCGGGCGTTTGTTGATGGCCGAGCTGGAGGTTGTCGCACGCAAGGCGGGCGCGGCGCGGATGGTTGTACCGTCATCCTTGACTGCGCGGGAGTTCTATCTGGCGCTGGGCTTCAGCGCAGTGCGGGAACATCTGGAGGGAGAAGAGCGCACATTGATCATGGAGCGGCAACTGCGCGTTTGAGGCATTCCATACCTTAAGCGGTGACTTCCTGTATCTCCTGCATTTCCTGCAGTTGATAGTGCGCGTACAGGGTGCTGGCTATCAGCGTGCAAAACACTTTCAGGGTATCGAGGGTATTGGCGTCATCGAGTGGCGCAGGCTTGGTATCCAGGCCGCACAGGGTGCCGAAGAAATCGCCGTTGGGAAAAATGATCGGCAACGAGAAGTAGCTCTGGAAACCGTACATTTTAGTAATGGGATGCTCTGCGTAGACGGGGTCGGTCGCGACTTCGTTGATTACGATAGGCTGGCGGTGCAGACGCAACTCATTGCAGAACGTGGTCTCCAGCTTGAGCTGATGACCGGCTTCCAGCCCGAACTGAATTTCGTCGTAAACAGCGCATGCGGTCCAGCTGGCCTCGGTGACTTTGGCAATGGCCGCAAATCTTAGCCCGGTCAGCCGGGTTACCAGCCTTAACAGACTGGAAGTGGCCTCGATTTCACTGATGACTGCCAGCTCTGCGGAAGTCAGGTTGTTATTCAAAATGTCTCACCCTGGTCATAAAAAGCACTGATGCGGCCTTGGCAGTACGCCGGGCGCTGCCGATCCCGTGCAGGAAGTGATCGTGTCATACCTGATC
This sequence comes from Pseudomonas sp. PvP100, assembly GCF_017833055.1. Classification (NCBI taxonomy): domain Bacteria; kingdom Pseudomonadati; phylum Pseudomonadota; class Gammaproteobacteria; order Pseudomonadales; family Pseudomonadaceae; genus Pseudomonas; species Pseudomonas sp. PvP100. Next base: position 3,536,969 of record NZ_JAFIBO010000001.1, on the reverse strand, counting down.
GTGGCTTACATGAAATATTTTGTTGTTCGCCGCCAACTATCGAATGACTTTAATGCCGCTGTCAACGTTACGGGCTTTTTCAAATAGTCCGGGCTCGTGGGCAGGGTCTTTAGGGATCCTGTTTCAACTAAGGAAGGCGATGCGCCTGAAAGTCTGTCAGCAGGGTTGCGCGGGTTACAGGTTTTGAACGGAGAGGCTGGGCAGGGGAGGAGTCATTGCAGGTTTTTTGCCGAACGCTACTGACTCTATAAAAGAAGGGCAGCAGACGAATCTGCTGCCCTCTGTCATGTCCGGTCGGCGTAGATGTCTGGGTTACGTCTTGAAGCGCAGCACCAGATCATTCAGGTTGACCGCCAACTGCGACAGTTCGGTACTGGCGATCAGTGTCTGCCGGGTGCCTTCACTGCTCTGCACGGCAAGGTCACGAATGCTGACCAGGCTTCTGTCGACATCGCGCGCTACATGCGCCTGTTGTTCGGAGGCCGCGGCGATCTGCAAGTTACGGTTATTGATCTCGAGTACCGAGTCGGTGATCTGGCGCAGCGACTCCCCGGCGTCTTCTGCGGTCTTGCGAGTGCTGTGAACTTCCTGGGTGCTCCTTTGCATGGACTCGACCGTGGCGGAAGAACCGGCCTGAATCGCTGAAATCATCTGTTCGACTTCTTGCGTGGACGTCTGTGTGCGGTGCGCCAGAGCCCGTACTTCATCGGCTACCACAGCGAAGCCGCGACCCTGTTCGCCGGCACGCGCGGCTTCGATGGCTGCGTTGAGTGCCAGCAGGTTGGTCTGTTCGGCAATGCCGCGAATTACGCCCAGCACTTTACTGATGTTCTGAGCCTGACCGGCCAGCGCGGTGACTTGTGCAGAAGAGCCCTCGACCAGACCCGTCAGGTTGTGCATGGCTGTCAGGGTTTCAGCAACGCGCTGGTTACCCAGGTCAGCGGAAAGGCTCGACTGTTGGGCGGCCTGCGAGGTCGAGGTAGCATTACGAGCGACCTCTTCTACGGCAGCACTCATTTCGTTTACCGCAGTAGCTGCCTGCTCGATTTCGCTGTTCTGCTGCTGCAGTGTGCGGTCGGCACTTTCGGTGATCGACGTCATTTCGACGGAGGCGGTGCTCAGTTGCGCAGACGCACCGGAAATTTCATGAATGGTGGTGCGTAGATTCCCCGACATGGTATTCAGGGCCGTCATCAAGCGTGAGGCTTCATCGCTGCCGCTAACGCTCAATTGCCTGGTCAGGTCACCGGCGGCGATGTCTTCCGCCAGTTTCAGCGAGACGCTGATCGGGTCGACAATGCTGCGTGTCAGTGCAATCGCGAGTACCACGGTAAGCAGGAACGCTGCGATCAGCACAATCATCAACACGTTGACGCTGTGGTCGTAGACTGCAGTGGCATCTTTCCCGGAGACGACCGCCTCTTCAGCATTGTGCCCACGTAGCACAGTGAGTTTTTCCTGATAGGCAGCGGCCTTTTGGGACTGCTCTCCGTTGGCGAGTGAGACCGCTTTGTCGTGATCAGCGCTGTCCAGTGCGACGACCTGTTTCAAGCCATCAATGTAGACGCCCATCTTGTTATTGGCCTCTTCGAATTGCGCCCGGTCGGCTTCGCCCGACAGCAGGTGTTTTTGATAGAAGTCACTATTGGCACGCAGCGCCTCGATCGCTTCCCGAACCTTGGCTTCTGCGGTGGCGTGTACGCTCGGATCATTGCTGGCAAGCATCCTGATGCTTTCCAGACGAGCGTGAAGCAGGGCGATCTGAATGTCGTCGACGACTTGAATGCTGGGCAGTGAGTTTTCTTCTATGTTCTGCTCGGCTATGCGCAGGTGGCCGATCTGTACGTAGGAGAAGGCGCCCAGACCGATCAACAGCAAGGTGATGACGCCAAAACACAGGGAAGCCCTGCGTGAAATGCTTAACGATCTAAGGTTCATGGTTGCCTCCAGCGGCAAAACAGGCGGAAGGCAAATACGTTCCTTCCAATGACTGTTTTTCTGCTGAAAACGAGAGAGCTTTAACAAAAGGGGGATGAAAGTTATTTCATAATGGCTTCATGCCATTATTTGCTGCAGGGCAATCGCGTAGTGTGAAAAGTTCCAGTAACACTGTGAATAAAGTTAGCCATTATTTGAGTGACTGTCATTAAAGTATTCACTCTAATACTGCAATTCTCAGCGCGCGAATCCATCAGGCCTCGACGTCAAGCTGCGGACTCTTCAACGTGTTCCACCAACGTGTCCAGAAAACCTGCGACGCGTCCCATGCAGGCCATTCGTTCTTCTGCATGGGGCATGTGACTGGACTCTTCGAAGACAGACCAACTGATATCGGGGACGTTATCCACGTAGGGCTTGACGACGAGCGGTGTGGCTTCGTCATACTTCCCGGAAATCAGTAAGGCAGGAACGCTGATGAGCTTCAGGCGATTGACGATGGTCCAGTCCTTCATCGTGCCGATGACGTGGAACTCGGTAGGACCATTCATGGCGTGGTAGACGGTCGGATCGGCGTCAATCGCGTCGAAGGTACGTTTTACCTCCTCCGGCCACGGTGTGATGCGGCAGACATGACGGTCATAGAACACTCGCGAGGCTTTCAGGTATTCCGGGTCTTTCAACGTTTCCGCCTTTTCGTGCTTGAGCAACGCGGCCTGGACCTCAGCTGGCAGATCCTCGCGCAGCCGGTTGGCCTCACTTACCCAGGTGTGCATGTCTGCGGGGGAGTTGGCGATGATCAGCGCCTTCAGCCCTTCGGGCTGACGCACGGCATGCTCTGAAGCCAGCATGCCGCCCCACGACTGGCCCAGCAATGCGTAATTGTTTTCGATGCCCAGGTGCTCAAGCAGGTTGTCGAGTTCGCTCAAAAACAGATCGACTGTCCAGAAGTCGCGCTTCACCTCGCGCAGGTGGGTCGACTTCCCGTTACCCAACTGATCGTAGTGGATAACGGCCCTGCCGGTGCTGGCGATGTCCTTGAACGAATCGACGTAGTCGTGCGTACAACCGGGACCGCCGTGCAGAATGACCAGTGGAGTGTCGGGACTGTGCAGGTCGCCTGTGATGCGATACCACGTCTGATAGTCGCCAAAGGGCGCAAAACCTTCCTTGATCGTCATATCTGCCATGTCGGCGGTCCCTGCTGGATAGTTTGGAGGCACCATAGCGCGGCGTCTTGCGTCTCATAACTATAGGAAATGATAGGTTTTGGCCTATAAACCGGTCAGTGGTCGAGTAAACGGTAGTGAACGGCACGCACCACCGCCTGCACACGGTTTTTGGCCCCCAGCTTTTGCATGGCCGAATTCAGATGCAAGGTCACCGTGGATCATCTGCTGATCAACCACGATGCGGGCGTCAACTGGATCGACCTCTACCACAGCCCCTACATCAACGTGTCGCGCAAGAACATCGAGCACTTGGGCCAGGGTTTGGCCGCTTTACGCTCGAAGAAACGGTCAAGAAATGACATAAGCAGGGCGCCCGTCTGATCGACAGGCGTTGTTCAACGACGTTTTTCAGCGCGTATTCGGCCGGGAAACGTTAATTTGTATCCTCAGGTTTACCTGACCTTCAACAGGCTCTGCGGATGGTAAGGTTGCGGCCTTTTTGCGCTGTACCCCCGCGGAGCCGTCATGCATAAACCCACCCCCCGTATCGAATCCCCGAATGCGCTGGCGTTCATCACGCGTTTCTTCGCTGCTGAATCCGCAGGCGGGCTGGTGTTGATGGCGGCTGCGCTGGCGGCCTTGATCGTTGCCAACTCTCCGCTGGCCGACAGCTACTTCGCCGCGCTGCACGCTGTGTTCGCCGGGTTGTCGGTTTCGCACTGGATCAACGACGGCCTGATGGCAATCTTCTTCATGCTGGTTGGCCTGGAGATCAAGCGCGAGGTGCTCGCCGGCCAGCTCGCCTCCTGGAGCCAGAGGGCCTTGCCGGGCTTTGCGGCGCTGGGCGGCATGGTGGTTCCGGCGCTGATCTACGTGGCGTTCAACTGGGGGCGGCCAGACACCATCGGCGGCTGGGCCATTCCGGCAGCGACCGACATCGCATTCGCCCTGGGTGTGCTGTCACTGCTGGGCAAGCGCGTGCCGCTGTCGCTGAAGATCTTCCTGTCTGCACTGGCGATTCTTGATGACCTCGGCGCGGTGCTGATCATCGCGCTGTTCTACACCAGCGATCTCTCCATTCTCATGCTGCTGGCAGCGCTGGGCTCCATCGCCGTGCTCGTTGCACTGAATCGTCTGGGCGTTAAAAAACTGCTGCCTTACCTCATCGTCGGCGCGTTGCTATGGTTGTTCATGCTCCAGTCCGGCATTCACGCCACACTCGCGGGCGTCGCGCTGGCGCTGTGCATCCCGCTGGGCAAACCTGATGAGGAGGCCCGCTCGCCACTGCTGCATCTGGAGGAAAAGCTGCACCCGTGGGTGGCGTTTGTCGTCGTACCGATCTTTGGTTTTGCCAACGCTGGCGTATCACTGTCGGGCATTACCGCCGACAAGCTCGTGGACCCGGTCCCGCTCGGCGTTGCGCTAGGGCTGCTGGTCGGCAAGCAGGTCGGCATATTCGCCATGTCCGCGCTGGCGATTCGCGCAGGCCTGGCGCGCTTGCCGGACGGCAGCAACTGGGGCCAGCTGTATGGCGTCGCAGCCTTGTGTGGTATCGGCTTCACCATGAGCCTGTTCATTGGCGCACTGGCCTTCCCGGGCACGCCGGAACTGGTCGACGAGGTCAAGGTGGGCGTGCTGATCGGGTCGGTGTTGTCGGCTGTGTTGGGTGTGGTTGCGTTGCGCAGGTTTGCGCAGCGGGGGTGAATCTGATTGCAATCTGGCATTACAGAAACCGGGCGGTAGGACGATAAAGACGGGACGTGCCAGGGACTCGGCCAACTTCTCCTACTTTGAGAGCCCACAGCATGCTTCACCTGTTCAGCCCCCGTCGTGACAAAAAAGCCCTTCAGCAACTGATCTCCTCGCTAAAGGGTGGCACTGAGCCCTCAGTAGGGGGATGTGCTGAAAAAAGCGCGGTACTCGAATGCTGGAGCTCGCTGAGCGCCCAGCGTCGCCTCGACGAGCAACGTATTGCCGCGCTTGAGCAAGAACTGGAAACCGCCCGCCACCTGCTGGGCGAAGCCTCTGCCTCGGCCGCCGCTTATGAAACCCGCTTTGATCTGGTCAACCGCGCGTCTAGCGAGGGCCTCTGGGACATGGAGGTGGTCGCGGGCGATCCGGTCAATCCGAACAATCGATTCTGGTGGTCGCAGCAACTGCGCAAGCTTCTCGGTTTCAACGATGAGCGCGACTTCCCCAACGTATTGGCGAGCTGGGCAGACCGGCTTCATCCTCAGGATAAACAAGCCACGCTGGATGCATTTGCCAAACACCTGAATGACCGTTCCGGCAATACACCGTATCGCGTCAAGAATCGTCTGGCGATGAAGGACGGCACTTATCGTTGGTTCTATGCCCAAGGCGAAACGTTAAGGGACGCACGCGGAACGCCGTTGCGGGTCGCCGGATCTCTGCGGGATATCCATGATGAGCTTGAGCGTGATCTGGAACACGATGTGATCATTACCCGATTCGAACTGGCTCGAGAGATGCTCTCCGACGGTCTTTGGGACATGGAGGTCATTGCCGGCGACCCGGTCAATGCGCGCAATCCTTTCTGGTGGTCTCCACAGTTCAGGCGTCTGCTGGGTTTTGAAACGGTGGAAGAGTTTCCCGACGTACTGGATAGCTGGGCTTCACGGCTGCACCCTGAAGACAAGGAACGAAGTCTGACGGCATTCGGTGCGCACTTGAATGACCGGACGGGCAAGACTCCGTTCGATATCGAGTACCGCCTGAAGATGAAAACCGGGGAGTATCGCTGGTTCCGTGCGCGCGGCCAGACTCGCCGCAATCCCGAAGGTGTTCCGCTGAGGGTGGTGGGGGCGTTGGTGGATGTGCATTTGAAGCATGAGCAGGACGCTCTTCGCGATACCGAAGCACAGCATCAGAAAAACCTGGAAGAGAACATCGCTCAACTGACCCAGATAGTTGGCACTATCCAGAGCATTGCCAGCCAGACCAACCTCCTGGCGCTCAATGCGGCAATCGAGGCTGCACGCGCCGGTGAAGCAGGGCGAGGCTTCGCGGTGGTGGCGGATGAAGTCCGCAAGCTGGCGACCAGAACGACCGAAGCGACGGAGCAGGCGGCAAGCATGATGAGCCGCTGATAAAACCAGCGCCCTTTGCTAGATCGCAGCAAAAAAAAAACGCCTCCGCAAGGGAGGCGTTTTTCAACTCAGCACATCAAACACATCAGGCCAGGTCGAAGCGGTCCAGGTTCATCACCTTGGTCCAGACTGCCACGAAGTCTTTGACGAACTTCTCGTGGGCATCGGAGCTGCCATACACCTCGGCAATCGCACGCAACTGAGCATGCGAGCCGAAGACCAGATCGACACGGGTGCCGGTCCATTTCACTGCGCCAGTCTTGCGGTCACGGGCCTCGAAGGTATCAGTGCCACCCGCGGTCGCTTTCCACTCCACGCCCATGTCCAGCAGGTTCTTGAAGAAGTCGTTGGTCAGGGTGCCTGGCTGATCAGTGAAGACGCCATGCTTGCTCTGTCCGACGTTGATGTTCAAGACCCGCAGGCCGCCCAGCAGTACAGTCATTTCCGGTGCAGTCAGGGTCAGCAGTTGTGCCTTGTCGACCAGCAACGATTCTGCCGAGACCTTGTAATGCCCCTTCTGATAGTTGCGGAAACCATCGGCGATCGGCTCGAGGAAGCTGAACGACTCAACATCGGTCTGCTCCTGAGACGCATCAGCGCGGCCCGGTGCGAACGGAACAGTGACGTGCTGACCTGCATGTTTGGCAGCCTGCTCGACACCTGCGTTACCCGCCAGGACGATCAGATCGGCGATTGAAACCTTCTTGCCGTTCGATTGACCTGCGTTGAATTCGCTCTGAATGCCTTCGAGGGTCTTCAGCACGCCCGCCAGATGCGCAGGCTGGTTGACTGCCCAATCCTTCTGTGGAGCCAGACGCAGACGGCCGCCGTTGGCGCCACCGCGCTTGTCCGAGCCACGGAAGGTAGAAGCTGCCGCCCAGGCCGTCGATACCAGCTGCGAGACCGAAAGGCCCGAAGCGAGAATCCTGGCCTTGAGTGCGGCCACATCCTGGTCATCCACCAACGCATGATCAACGTGTGGAATCGGGTCTTGCCACAGCAGCTCTTCGGCCGGTGTCTCCGGGCCGAGGTAGCGGGCCAGCGGACCCATGTCACGGTGAGTCAGCTTGAACCAGGCGCGGGCGAACGCGTCGGCCAGTTGCTCGGGGTTGTTCAGGAAGCGACGGGAGATCTGCTCGTAAGCCGGATCGAAGCGCAGCGCCAGGTCAGAGGTCAGCATGCTCGGTGCATGACGCTTGGATGGATCGTGGGCATCCGGGATCTTGCCGGCGCCAGCGCCGTTCTTCGGCGTCCACTGATGCGCACCTGCCGGGCTCTTGGTCAGTTCCCATTCGAAGCCAAAGAGGTTTTCGAGGTACTCGTTGCTCCATTTGGTCGGCGTCGAAGTCCAGGTCACTTCCAGGCCGCTGGTGATGGTGTCGCCACCCTTACCGCTGCCGAATTTGTTCCTCCAGCCAAGACCCTGCTCTTCAAGGCCGGCTGCTTCAGGCTCAGGACCTACGTTGTCGGCAGGGCCGGCACCGTGGGTCTTGCCGAAGGCGTGACCACCGGCAATAAGCGCCACGGTCTCTTCGTCGTTCATCGCCATGCGACCGAAGGTTTCACGGATATCCCTTGCCGAAGCAACCGGATCCGGTACACCTTCAGGGCCTTCAGGGTTCACGTAAATCAAGCCCATCTGCACGGCGGCAAGCGGGTTTTCCAGATTGCGTTCGCCGCTGGCGGTACGGCTTTCTTCGTTGGCGTGATTCTCCGGCTCGGCCACCAGCGTGCCGTCGCCCGGTTGCTGCATTTTCTTCTGCACGCCGTAGCGTTCTTCACCACCCAGCCAGGTGGTCTCGGAACCCCAGTACACGTCTTCTTCCGGTTCCCATACATCCGCGCGACCACCGGAGAAACCGAAGGTCTTGAAGCCCATGGATTCGAGCGCGACGTTACCGGTCAGCACGATCAGGTCAGCCCAGGAGATCTTGCGGCCGTACTTCTGCTTGATCGGCCAGATCAGGCGGCGCGCCTTGTCCAGGCTGACGTTGTCAGGCCAGCTGTTGAGCGGCGCAAAACGTTGCTGACCGGCACCTGCACCGCCACGACCATCGCCTGTGCGGTAGGTACCGGCGCTGTGCCAGGCCATACGAATGAACAGCGGGCCGTAGTGGCCGAAGTCTGCCGGCCACCAGTCCTGAGACTGGGTCATGACGTTGCGCAGGTCCTGTTTGACCGCTTCGATGTCAAGGCTCTTGAACTCCTTGGCATAGTCGAAACTCTCGCCCATCGGGTCGGAGAGCGAGGAATGCTGATGCAGGATCTTCAGATTCAGCTGCTTGGGCCACCAGTCACGGTTGGTGGTGCCGCCGCCGGCAGCGTGGTTGAAGGGGCATTTCGATTCAGTTGACATGCTTGATACACCTTTTTGTCATTTGCATCCGGCCATCCAGTCCACTTGTGGGACCTCCGACAGTGATGACGGAACTCAACAGCACTGGGTTCATGCCGGCCGTTCGTTCAACGATCAGGCCAGCTCTACAGATACGCAGCACAGCGATCATCAGATTGCTGCGAGCCGAGCCCACAACGTGCGTCGCAAACTTGAGCTCATTGTTATCTCCTTATCAGGGTGAAACCGCACGACTTTCGCCGATGCTTATGCAGATTAGCCTTCTTCACGAAGATTTCTAATAGAAAGAACATTACGGGGCGATAGGCAGACTCTGGCAGCGCTGTCATCAAGGCATCAAGCGGCTCTGCTAACCTGTGCAGCCTATGAGACGGCAGGCTGCTTAGCCCATGATCACGATTCGCAGCATGACCCTGGACGACTACGACGCGGTCATCGAACTGATGCGCAGCACACCGGGCATTTCCCTGCGCGACGCCGATTCACGTGAAGCCACCGCGCGCTACCTCGAACGCAACCCCGGTATGAGCTTCGTCGCCGAGGCGGACGGCGCCTTGTGCGGCTGCGTGATGTGCGGGCATGACGGACGCCGCGGTTATCTGCAGCATTTGATTGTGCTGCCCGAGTATCGCCGGCGCGGTATTGCCCATGAGCTGGTCGAACGCTGCCTCGAGTGTCTGGACGCGCTGGGTATTTACAAATGTCATCTGGACGTGATGAAGAGTAATGAAGCGGCCGGGCGTTATTGGCAGGGGCAGGGTTGGACGCTGCGGGAGGATATCGATCGGTATTCGAAGGTGCGGCGGGGTGGCAATGTCTGAAGGGGGAGAGGTGCGCTACGCATGCGTAGGCGCGTCAACTGATTGCGCCGCTTGATTCTGCGTCATTGTGCTGGCAGCGCTCGATGAAACTATCCGGCCTTCAAAGGCGATACATTTTCTGCCATTGCGCTTGGCGTGATACAGGTTCTCATCGGCCTCTTTCAACAGATCGTTGACAGTTTCCATCCGCGACAAACTCGCAACGCCGGCACTGAATGAATAGGGGGCTTGAGCCGCTTCATCCTTTTGCGCGAGCATCAACAACTCTTCCAGTGCGTGTACAGCGTCTGTGGCGTTCGCCGCCGATAAGATCACGCCAAACTCTTCCCCACCCAAACGCCCAAAGGCGATCAGTCCCTTTGTGCTTTTGAGGAGTGTCGCAAAACCAACAAGGACATTGTCGCCCACGTCGTGACCATGGGTGTCGTTGATACTTTTAAAGTGATCCAGATCAATCATGGCAAACCACAACGACGATTTTTCAGCGGACGCCAGCGCAGTATTCAGACTGGCAACCAGTGCGCGGCGATTGGGCGCATGCGTCAGGGCGTCGGTTTCGGACAGTTCCTGATAACGGTCCCTGGCTGCCATGGTCTGCATGACCAGGCTCAGGAAAGTTGCATTGAGGCAGCCGCCCAGCAAGGTCGAGCTGATCAGGAACACATAAAACAACGGCGCATGGTTGACGCCAACGGCCGTCAGGTCCATTTGCCACATGATCAACCAGATCAACGCCGCCGCAGCGATGTAATCAATGAACTTGACGAAGAATACGCTCATTCCTGTGATGAGCAGGGAGGTGACCACCAACCCCCACATCGATGCTTCCACGCCCATGCGTTCGACCTGTTCATTGAACAGAAAGGTCAGCGATGCCATGTAAATGATGCCGAACAGACGCCATGCCAGCATGCTCCTGCTATTGGACGTGACAATAATCGACAGCGCTGCCCCCGCCAGCGCGCAGCAGATGAATATATCCAGTGATCGATCAATGGACGGATTCAGGCACCAACTGATAACCCAACTGAAAAGACCGATCAATTGAGACAGCTTCAAGGGGACGAAAATAGAGTTTTTCAGGTTTCTTCTTTGCGGCATGTGCAGCTTCCATACTTATGCCAGCCGAACCGTTATCGACGGCACACGCCTTGATTGAGAGGGGTGATGATATATGGCCACTATACCTCATTGCCAGATGAGGGGGGATGGCCGCTGGTCTTGCTGTGGACGGTGCGCGCGGGCCTTGTTGAATGATGGCCAGGGCAGCGGCCGGTCTGATCTACAGTTGTTTGCGCATAGGTAAGCATGCCAAACGTAGCCCTGAGGGGGAGATGTAGACAGCATGGGCGCTTCCTGTGAAGCCACAACGTTGATAGAACCTCTCCGCATTCAATGTGGCTTCGAGATGGATTTCGGTGAGTCCTGCCTCTCGTGCCAAATGCTCAAGATGAGCGACCATCTTTTTACCTATTCCCTGGCCCTCCCCGCTCTCAAGATTGATCACTCCTGTTGCCACAGGAACTCCATTGACGCAGGCCAGGTAATAATCTTTTTCGACCCAGGATCTGTATTTATCCGTGAGCGGAACGCAGGTCCACGCCACCACTTGGTCGTGCGTATAAACGGAGTTGCATTGATTCTGAATTGCCTGAAAGCGGATATTGAACGCTGCCTCGGAATCGCATCGTTTAGCTCGACGGACCTGTAGCATTTTTATGCTCCTGAAACGGGGGCCATCGTGAACGGAGAATAAAAAAGCCCTGTCCATTCCTGGCGGGGCTCTAGTCAATGCACTTGGTAGTTACGCGCGCATCACTCTATGGCCCGCACGAGGCGGTCATTGAGGTGTGCATGATGTTTGGTCGGTGGGGTTGGTCATTGATTTATAGTCTGGGGGGTTGGGGCGGGTGTCAATGGGGGCTATAAACCTGAGAGTGCCGTCGAGTAGGCTTGGAGTACCGCGTGATGCTGGCAAGGCATAGATGAGCTTGGGGGGCAGCTGTTCTGCTTGGGGCGAGTACTCACTGAATTTTAGGTCAAAAAAGACGCCTTTGGGCGTCTTGGATGTGCCGGGGTAATCTGAATTGGAATCTTAGATATTTGATTTAATTGACTAATGTGAGTTTTTAAAATTCTTTGGAATACCAACTGGACTACCGCGAGGAGTTGGATTGAGCAATATGCTTCGTATCCGTATCTTTCCGGGCCGGCCAAAAGCAATCTCTGTTTACTCGAAACCGGGCAAGCTGAGCATGCCGCCTGTGGTGAGTTTGCCAAAGCCGGTGGGCATTAGGATTTTGTGCTTCTTCATCTCTACGAGTACCGCCAACCATTCGGGTTTGCCAAAGCGCAGCTTGGTGTCGTTCCAGCGATGCATGACTTCGTCCACGATGGCTTCATCGGAAACTGGGCGACCTTCGAGGATAAAGTCGTTCCAGGCGGCATAGAGCGTCACAGTCATTTCGCAACGATCCGTATCCCAGGCCCGCATTAGTTCGATGACTTGCTCAATGGTGGCGCGCTCAGCGACCGGCCAGGCGCTGTAATAGGCCTGCCGGTGCTGCCCTGCTTGGGAGAGCGGGCGGTAAGCATGGCCAACATTTTCGCGTTCGATGCGCTCGTACCACTGTCGGTTTTGCAAATTACCTTCGATCTGATTCATCAACTGGCGATCATGCGGACCGGCAGCGTCCCGCAGGTAAGCGCCCTGGATAGCGGCAAGCTTAGCTGCATGCTCCGCCAGGTAAATCACTTTCTGCAGCTTGCGTTGGCCGAATGTACGTTGGCTATGTAGCCGATGAGTGATTTCTGCTGCGAGTAGGGTGCGAGCTACTTGCCGATCTGTGGCAATTGGAGCCTGCTGGCCATCTTCGGTAAGGGCACGCTCGACGAGGGTGCTGGCCAACTGTTCGTTGAGTTGGCGGGCCTGGGTTAGGCGGGTTTTGAGTTGGTCGCAGAGGGTCATCAGTTGATCGACTTTGACGACGATGCGGTATTGTTCAGAGAGTGGGGCTAACGGGATCGGTGCCATTCTCAGTTTTTCTTGCGAGATATTGACTTGACTGGCGGCCATGCCTGATTTGGCTTTCTCTAGGTATTTGGCGGTTTCTCCAACGTTTAAGCAAAGAGCAATAAATCGCCCATAAGCACCTAGCTCAACGGGGTGGAACCTGATGATTTTGTCGGAAATCATTAGCTTCGGACGCGTACTTTCAATTAGGCAGGAAATCCCTACGCGATTCATAGGGCCCGCGCGCGTGAACAGAATGTCACCAGACTTAGCCTCTGCCTCGGGACGAGGTTCAAGATGGCTAGGAAGCTCCTTATTTTCATGCTCTAGGTAGCTCATTATTTGAACTGCTGTTGTTTTGAGAACGCCCCATACGTCATCAGAAGGCGAACTATTGCCTAGGCAAGCGGGGCTCCACCCTGAGTCCATTCCCGTCGTTATTTCTAGAAGCGGTACCCATTTCCATGTTGAAGGCAATGTGAATTCAATGTCCTCGGCCACGATTTTCGCCATTGTTTTCTGTTTTTTCAGCACTCCTTCCGTCACCAACCGGTGCCTTTCCGCTTGGATACGTTCGTACAACTTTTCAGCTGGCTCATCGTTGGCATCTTGCGGCACCAATTTACCAATCACGGCCAATTGCAGCAGGGTTTGTTTGAGCGCGTCGATGCTGGCTTCTGTGATGAACAGGGGATGGAAGTTTTTGGCCAGGCGTTGCCAGTTGGTGGCGAAGTCTGTGGCGTCGCTGGCTTGAGTCAGGCTGTCGAGCAGAGCCTGCACCAGTTGGGCGTGGGCGCTTTCGGCGTCGGCATGTCGGGCTTCCAGGCGGTCGCATAGGGCCATCAGCTCATCGACTTTAGCGACGATACGGTGTTGTTCCAAGAGCGGAGGAACTGGAACGATCATTTTCCGTAAATGTGTTGGACCAAAGTGAGAAATTGCCGCCCCTTTCTTATTACTATCGACCTGCCTCGCAAACTCGCTTGAGCCAAGAAATCTAATTAAGTATTCATCAAATACAACACTAAAGACCTTGAATCTAATCAAACCGGTGTAAGCAACACCACCAACAGCTTCATTTCCGACCTTTGCAACCTTCCCCAAGGACGCACTGGAAGAAAGAATGACGTCATCCAGCTCCAGTCTGAAGTGATTCCACTTTTCATTAACCATCTCTTCTTCAAGAAAATTACATCCATCCAACGTGACGAATGCATTGCGCATGCCTGCAATCCGAATCAATGGAATTCCGGCGGACCTGAAGTCCTTGGCCATGATCCCAGGCCCTTCCTGAAAGAATGAAATATTCGGCAATCGCTCCCATACCCACCCTTCGGGCAATTTGAAAGGTGTCTCGGCACTGTCAATAGGCGCCAGTGATTTCCCTACTTTAAACTTTCCATCCTCCGCCAGCTGAGCTCTTTCAGGCACGAATTTCTTTAGCAACTCACTGGCCGGCTCATCATTGGCTTCTTGCGGCACCAACTTGCCGCAAACCGCCAACTCCAAAATCAGCTCGCGCAGTTTTTTGATGCCATTGGGCGTACCGGCCAGCAGTGGGAGGTTGTCGGTCAGCAGCGCGGTCATACATCGCGCTCCAAGGCTTCTGCCAGCACGGTCTTGAGCTGGTCGCGCAGCTCGCCGATCTCGTCTTGCAGCTTGGCGTAGTCACGCAGCAGTACGTCCGGGTCGTGGCTGACCTGTTTGCCGATATGCGGGTTCTTGCAGTCTAGGTCCCAGTTGCGAGCTTGCAGTTCTTCAACACTGACCTGCCAGGCGAATTCGTTTACCACCCGTGCGGCAAAGCCATCGTCCTCGCTGCCCCACCAGGCTTCCTCCACGGCGAATTCTTCGATGCGCATGGGACGGGTCTTGGAGTAGTTCTTTACCCCGGCCGGGTACTGGTGCTCGTAGAACCACACCTGTTTGGTTGGTGTGCCCTTGGTGAAGAACAGCAGGTTGGTCTTGATGCCGGTGTAGGGGTTGAACACGCCGTTGGGCAGGCGAACGATGGTGTGCAGGTTGCACTCAGTGAGCAGCTTTTCCTTGATGCGGCTCTTGATACCCTCGCCAAACAGAAAGCCATCGGGCAGCACCACGGCGGCGCGGCCACCGTCTTTCAGCAACTGCATGATCAGCACCAGAAACAGGTCGGCGGTTTCCCTGGTGCGAAAGGCGGCGGGGAAATTGGTTTCGATACCGTCTTCTTCCATGCCGCCGAACGGCGGGTTGGCGACGATGCAGTGCACGCGTTCGCTCGGCCCCCAACTGATCAGCGGTTTGCTCAGGGTGTTGTCGTGGCGGATCTGGCTGGGCACTTCGATGCCGTGCAGGATCATATTGGTGGTGGCCAGCAGGTGCGGCAGCGGCTTTTTCTCCACGCCGAAGATGCTGGATTGCAGTGTGCGTTCGTCTTCGGCGGTTTTTACATAGCGGCTGCGCTTGTGCTCGATGGCGCAGGTGAGAAAGCCGCCGGTGCCGCAGGCCGGGTCTAAGACCTTTTCATCCAGCTTGGGATCGACCATGCGCACCATAAATTCGGTGACCGGGCGCGGGGTGTAGAACTCGCCCGCGTTGCCGGCGTTCTGCAGGTCTCGCAGCAATTGCTCGTAGAGGTTGCCGAACTCGTGGCGTTCCTGGGCCTTGTTGAAGTCCACGCCTTCCTGAATCTTATTGATCACCTGGCGCAGCAGCTGACCGGATTTCATGTAGTTGTAGGCGTCTTCAAACACGCTGCGCACCACAAAGGCCGAGGGCGTGCTGCTGTACTCATGAAGGTTCTGCAGCTGGGGGAAAAGGTTATTGTCGATGAAGTCCTTGAGCGCCTCGCCGGTCATGCCTTCAGGATCGGCGGCCCAGGTACGCCAGCGGCAACTGTCGGGAATGGGCGAACGGTAGTTGTCATCCATTAATTCCCATTCCAGCTCGCGGTCATCGAAGATCTTCAGGAACAGCAGCCAAACCAGCTGGCCGATACGCTGGGCGTCGCCGTCTACGCCAACGTCTTTGCGCATGATGTCCTGGATGGACTTGATGGTGGAGCTAATGGACATGAAGTTCTCTCAACGCTTACCGCAAGGGGGGCGAAATTCTACCGGATAGTGTGGACGACTGCCTTGGCATGTCGTCGGTGCGTAGCCCTTAGCTTGCGTAAAGTTCGTCTTCCAGTTCGTGGATAGCCTTGTTGTAGCCAGCCTTGCCACCAAAAGCCTTGACCAGCTCGATGGGCGCACCGAACTGGCTGAAAGGGTCGAGCTGCAGGATTTTGATGTCCTCAATATGCTCGATACCGGTATCGGCGTATTTATCCAGCAATGCCTCTAGTACCTGGCGTGCTGCGCCAGAATACTTGGCGAAATAGTTGCGCTTTTTCACCTGCTCGGCTCGTTCGCGGCGTGATAGGGCAGGCTGATCGAATGCGACGTGACAGATCAGGTCGAACGGATCGAGCGGCTTGCCCTGTTTCTTTTCCACCTCTTCGGCCAAGGCTTCCCACATCACACCCTGGACGGCCATTTCCTCGATGATGACTTTCTTTTGCTCGGAATCACTCCAGCGTCGGAGGAAATCATCCAGTGAGGCGAACTGCTTTTTCACGCAGGTGCGGGTGTAGTCGTGCAGCGATTCGGTGATCAGTCGGCCATCCGGGCCGTAGTACTGCACACGCTCGGCGATGACATAAATCGGGACGTTGTCGATGACGTACTTGATGCGTTTTTTGCCCTCATCTTCGCCGGTAAAATCTAGATCATCGCCCTCGTTATCGTTGCCTGCGCTGATGCCATCTTCGTCGGCAAGCGGGTCATCCGGTGGTACGGGAGAGTCATCACCTTCTGGGGCGTAGATCACCACCGGGTCGCCGTCGAAGGCAGGGTCGGCAAACAGCTCGGTGGCCTTTTTGAAGTCCATAATGGTGAACCAGTACTTGCCATAGTCTTCGTTGATGCGAGTGCCGCGACCAATGATTTGCTTGAACTCGGTCATCGATTTGATGTGCTGGTCGAGCACTATCAGCTTGCAGGTTTGAGCATCCACCCCGGTGGTCATCAGTTTGCTGGTAGTGGCAATCACCGGGTAGCGCTCTTCCGGGTTGATGAAGTTATCCAGCTCAGCCTTGCCTTCCTGATCATCGCCGGTGATACGCATGACGTATTTGCGATTCTCGGCCACGCGCTCAGGGTTAAGGTTGACCAGGGCCTGGCGCATGCGCTCGGCGTGGTTGATGTCGTCGCAGAAGACGATGGTTTTCTGAAACGGATCCGTGGCCTTGAGGAGTTCGGTAACCTTCTGCGCCACCAGTTGGGTGCGTGCCTCGATCACCAGGGTGCGGTCCATATCCTTGAGGTTGTAGATGCGGTCTTCGATCAGCTCGCCATTTTTATCGAGCATGCCTTTGGGGGGCCGCCAGCCTTGCAGGTCTTTGTCGAAGTCGATGCGCACCACTTTGTAGGGGGCGAGAAAGCCGTCTTCGATGCCTTGCTTCAAGGTGTAGCTGTAAATCGGTTCACCGAAGTAAGTGATGCTGGATACCTCTTTGGTCTCCTTCGGTGTGGCGGTAAGGCCGACATGGGTGGCGCTGGAGAAGTAGTCGAGGATTTCACGCCAGGCTGAATCCTCGGAGGCGCTGCCACGATGGCATTCGTCGATCACGATCAGGTCGAAGAAGTCGCGGGAGAACTGCTTGTAGATGTTCATCTCTTCATCAGTGCCGGTGACGGCCTGATAGAGCGACAGGTAGATCTCATAGGAGGTATCGATCTGGCGTTTGGCAATTTTGGTCATCGCCTGGCCGAAGGGCTTGAAGTCGTTGTTTTTGGTCTGGTCGACCAGGATGTTGCGGTCGGCCAGAAACAGGATGCGTTTCTTCTGTTTCGATTTCCACAGTCGCCAGATGATTTGGAAGGCTGTGTATGTCTTGCCGGTGCCCGTAGCCATCACCAGCAGGATACGGTCTTGGCCGCGCGCCACAGCCTCGACGGTGCGGTTGATGGCATTCATCTGGTAATAGCGCGGCATGCGCCCGGAGCCGTCGTCGTAGTAGGGCGCTTCTATCTTGTGTTGGGCTGTTGTATCCAGCCCCTTCCACTGGCAGTAGCGGTGCCAAAGTTCTGCAGGGCTGGGGAATTGATCAAGGGTAAGTTCGGTTTCTACCTGGCCGCCTGTGCCACTACGGTCGTGAAACAGGAAGCCATCGCCATTGCTGGAGAACACGAACGGTACGTCCAGCGCCTCTGCATAGCCCAGAGCTTGCTGCATGCCGGAGCCAATAGAGTGCTTGTTGTCCTTTGCCTCGATTACAGCGATAGGCAGGTTGGCCTGATGGTAGAGGATGAAGTCTGCGCGGCGTGCTTCACCACGGCTGTGCAGTTTGCCCCGGACGATAATGCGGCCTTTGGTAAAGCTGACTTCCTCGCGCACCTGCTTGTGCATGTCCCATCCAGCTTGCTGAACGGCTGGGGCGATGTACTTGCTGCAGATGTCGCGCTCGGAAAGTGATTTCTTGTCCATGACTGGCTATGTCCCTATGGCGTGCCGTGGACTTTACCAGATCGGGCTGAAGGCATGCTGCCAGTATTGGCACGCTAGGCTGACACGCAGCACAGTACGCCCGGAAAGAGTACGCTTCTAATCCTTAGGTGCGTCGGTTTGCTCCATCCGCGTAGTTGCCGCGCGCAGAAACGGTGCCTGTCAGGTATATGGGAATTGACGTAGACGATGCCCTTGAGATGGCAGAGCAGACCGATATCTGGCTTGGATAAGCGACGGTTGAGGCCAGGTCGTCGCTATCCGCCCCATACCGGCGTCTATTTAACAGGCGGTGAAGGCAGGCACTCAGAAGTCGGCCACAAGTCTGGCTCAGCGTGTGGCCTGACTTATGAGCTAGCACCGGTATGCCACCCATCAATGAACATGGGGGTATGAACGAATGCGCTGGGAGCTGGTGTTTCAGCCAGAAGCGAACATCTTCAACAGGGCTATTGTTAAAAAAGAGCGACTACCTCGAATTTTTTGGGCTTAGCATATGCACATATTGGAAACCCGCTTGCTCCCAATCTCGCCAGCCTGGTGTCGTGTTAGGGCGCCAGGGAACATCGATTATTTCAACTAGCTCGTTTGTATCTTGTTCGTAAAGCCCTGCCTGAACGCCTTCAGGAAGTTCTACAGCTAGCGGATAGGTGTTTTTGTACGCGCTATGATCAAGCTTCCATCCGGGTTCTATCTTTTCCAAAATTTCGGTAAGCCTATTTTTCTGAACTTCGGCAATTTTCTCGATGAGCTTATCAAATGTGCAGATAAGAGGTTCGCCCTCTGAAAAGTCGGAGAATCGTGCACTAGGCCGGTCCCCCACACTTTTGTCCAGCGCGCGGCCTGTCCGGATATAGAAATTTAGTAATCCCAAATCGAGCACATCACCTCTCAGTTCTGCTTCGCTCTCAAGCACTGCCAAAATATAAATCTGTGCTGGAAAACCATAAGTCCAGCAGTTTGCATCTTTCAGAGGGTTCCAATAAGTTGTCTTGCTTATACTCCATGTTTTGGGCGCTCTAGTGGTTTTAAATTCACACGTCGTGCCCCAAGTTAGCTGAAGGTCGAACACATCACCGTGAGGTTGGCTCTCGTAGTGCTCACGAATGCTTTTTTCGAGATCACCTTTGCGCGGATGCCAAGTGGTTAGGGTTCGTACCGTTTTGCCAATGATTTTATCAATGTTTTCAATGAAGTGCTGAACTAAGATGTACTCGATCAATACTCCGCGCAGCATAGGAACAGACATGTTTGAAAAAGCCCAGCCCCAAAAGTCGGAAGCTTTGTAGGGGGTTGAGAGATCACCGAGTGAAAACGTAGTTTTCTCACTTATCAGAGGGTTTTTCAAAAGAGGCTCCTTAGATATAGTTGCTGTGTAGGTGGGTCTAATATAAATATTACCTGGTATTTATGCTGAAGCCCGTAATAGGAATTTCTTCGGTTTTGTTGTAAATTGGCAAGCTGCTAAAGCTTGCTTTCTCAAGAGTGTCGCAGTTCCATGCCTTCATTTGGGCTGCTTTATAAAGCATGCCTAACGTCATTACTGTCTTTGCACGCCGATCTTTAGATCTGAAGAACACGAAAATGTCAGTCCCTTCTGGCTTGAAGTAACGATAGTGGTCGTAGTCGCCGGGGTCAACGCCAAAGTATTCGAAAAAATCTTCCATGAAAGCACTGGCATCGTCACCGTCAAGCCCTAGATCCCAACTGGCTCTGGTGGCGAGGCTAAGTGTTTCAAATGCCTTTTTTCCGAATCCAACATAAAAGTAAATTCTCTCTATGAGGTAATTAAGTACTTCATGGTTCAGATCATTTTTATCCATCTTAAAAAACCTGATCTTGTTCATCTACGATGGAGTTGTAGGTGTTCACTGTTACGTATCCTATCTTACCCAGTTCGTATGCAGTATAAGACCATCCGATAACCGGTGTTGCCCGTGCGATGAAACCGCCAATGCTGCGTGTCCATCGTAGGTGTGGCGGAAACCATCCTGTAAGAGAGGGTGCTCTGAAGCTTCCAGGAAACCTGCGGTTGTTTAGAGTGCGTCGCATGACTATGGACATGATGGAAGTGTTGTTAATCGCTCCGCCAGGCTTTGTTCTGGTTGGTATTATGTTGGCACCTAAGACGATGGCTAATGCAGCCCCCGCATCGTCCAATCCAAATTCATCCATTGCCACCTCTGTGGCAATTACAAATAGCAGCTCATTTGCAGTTAATCCGCAGTCGCCGTCGTAACAATATATTCTAGCCACTTAAACCATCCTTATGCGTAAGTGCTATTTTTTACTTGATCCCAGCCGCCGGAGATCTGTCCAATTATCAAGCCTGTGGTTCGGCTTTGCTGTGAATACTGCATGCTGATCTTGGCGTAATTAAATCTAACTACCTCCTCAGGAAAGTTTGAGGGCGACCGCTCAAATAGATTGCCGGATACGACGCCGCTTACTATGACTTCGTCAAATACGTATTCCAGATATTTTTGCTTATCACCGCCCGCACGACGTACATACAGCTTCATCTGCTTGATATGTCGACCAGCGCAACAGGCTTCGAGGATTTTTGGAGTCGCACTGTCAGCGAGTTTTACAATACTGAAGTCGCTTAAATAGACCTTGGCTACGGTAGCCCCGCCTGCCGAGCTTGCAGTCCTAGACACTGATTGAGAGGCTGATAGGCAAAATGTGCTAATCTCAATCCAGTTTTTGCAGTCAGAGTCCGTAGACTCTCCGCTAATGCCATCAATCCAAAGATATGCATCAATACTCATTCCAGCTCCTTGGAATATCTCTTAATGTAATTCATTGACGTCGTACGATAGCACAACTCATACATTTGAGATTCGTCGTCAAGCACCTTTTGCGTGTGCGGGTTGACGTTCCGTGACGTGACCACCTGAAATCGCAAAGCCAGGCCCTTACGGTGCGCGAGCTATGCTCCTTACGAAAAGTAGCTTCTCATCGATGATGCTGCATTGAAGGCAGGCTTGTGTGCGAGTCCACAGAATCTCACCCACAAAAAAAGACGCCCTGAGGCGTCTTCATTTGCAATTTGGTGGAGCCGGGGGGATTTGAACCCCCGTCCGCCAGTACTCCGCTGTCGGTACTACATGCTTAGCCGTGTCTATTAAGTTAACCCTCAGCGACCCGACGGGCAGGGTGCTTTGGGCGAGTTGTGTAAGTTTTAGTCGCTTCGTCCACAACGTACTAGGCGACGATCCTGTTCTATATGACAATCATTTCGGGTTTACAGGCATCCCCTGATGATTGCTGGAGCCGAAGCTACCAGAAGGAAGGCTAGCACCGCTTACGCGGCGAGAGCGTATTCCCCGTAGGTTTCGTCATTGGCAACTATAGAAAGTTGCAACAGTGGATTTACGAGTTCTGTTACCAACTCGGCATGCACCTAAAGTTTCATCACCGGCGTCGAATCCAAATCGGCCCCGAGACTGCTTTCGCAATCGCTGGGGCGCAGTGTACGCCAATTGGCGTGACACGTCGACCCGTCTGCTGCAATCGTTCAGGCCAGCCTGGGTGGCTGGCCTGCTCGAAGGTTTACTTGGTGCCTTCGCTGCCCGAACCGGTGTTTTTCAGTGCAGTGAGCGTCTTGGTGGTGATCTCGACGCATTTTTTCTCGTCGTTCTGCGCTTGGGCCGCTTTGGCGTTCTTCACAGTCGTCTCGAGCATTGTCTTGTTTTCTGGGCTCAAGTTGGTGCTGGACGAAGTGTTAGCGTTTTCGATGGTCTTGATGTTCGCTGCGCACAGATCATCGGCGGCAAAAACCGGCGAAGCCAACAGGGCGGCGCTGAGGAACAATCCAGTGAGGGCGGTACGCTTCATGTGTCTCTCCTTGTAACCTGTGGACTCGGTATGGCCGGTATTTGAGGCCGTCGCCCGAGGGGTTTGAAAGCCCGTTTAATAGTTGGGCCTAAAGGATTGACTGTGGTGTAACGCAGGCGTTCTATTTTATTTTCGGAATACTGCGAAATAGCCACATTGCGCATTCAAGCACCAAAATGAGGCGATCTTCGCTTGGAGGTATCGAACGGGTTGAAGCAGGCGGTGGGGCGGGGTATGGGGGTAAAGGGGTCGATATGAAGTGCCAAATGTCCGGGTCAGGACATCTGGCACACGCCAGCGCCGGGAACTAGTCTTCCTTGCCCTTGGAGCGCACGGCACGCTGGAGTTCACGGTCCGAATCGCGTTCGCGTTCGGTGTGACGCTTGTCGTATTCCTTCTTGCCTTTACCCAGCGCAATTTCGCACTTGACCAGGTGCTCCTTCCAGTAAACGGAAAGGGCGACGCAGGCATAGCCTTTCTGCTGAACCGAGCTGGTGAGCTTTTCGAGCTCGCGCTTGTTCAGCAGCAGTTTGCGGGTGCGTGTCGGGTCAGCGATGACGTGTGTGCTGGCAGTCTTGAGAGGCGTGATGTGGCAACCCATCAGCCAGGCCTCGCCATCCTTGAGCAGCACATAACTGTCGACCAGCTGTACCTTGGTGGCACGCAGGCTTTTTACTTCCCAGCCAGACAGGACCAGACCGGCCTCGAACTTGTGTTCGATGAAGTAATCGTGACGCGCTTTCTTATTTTGCGCGATGGTCCCTGTAGGGTGTTTCTTGAGCTTAGCCATAGGGGGCGCATTATAGGCAGTTGCATCAATGTCGGCTACGGGAAAGCGCGTGCTTGAGCACAAAGGTTGAATCCCGGACAATGCGCGATCTTTTTTGGCTGGGCGTTTCGATAATGTCGACGGACAAGGTTTCGGTCCACGGTAGCTGGGCAAGTCGCTGGGTGTTCATCCTGGCTGCCACCGGCTCTGCTGTGGGGCTGGGCAGTATCTGGAAATTTCCGTACATGGTCGGTGCCTATGGCGGCGGTGCATTTGTACTGGTTTTTCTGGCGTGCATCGCGCTGATCGGTATTCCGGTCATGATCGCCGAGACGCTGATTGGCCGTCGTTCCCGGCTCAGTCCTGCGAATGCGCTCAAGACGCTGGCGCAGGAAGCGGGGCATTCGCCGCGCTGGTCTTGGGGTGCGTTTGCCGGGATGATCACGGCGCTGCTGATTCTCTCCTTTTATAGTGTGGTGGGCGGCTGGTCGCTGGATTACATCATCGACATGGGGCGCGGCGACTTTCAGGGTGTGTCGCCGGATCAGGTCGGTGCTTATTTCGGTGCGGTGATTGCCGACCCGTGGCGTCTGATTCTGTGGCACACGATTTTCATGCTGCTGTCGGCGGTGGTGATCGGCAAAGGTGTCGAGGCCGGGCTGGAGAAGAGTCTGCGCATCATGATGCCAATGCTTTTCCTGCTGATGCTCGCGCTGTTGGGCTATAGCCTGACCACCGGGCATTTCATGGAAGGCGTGCATTTCATGTTCGACTTCAATCCCGAGAAGGTGCTGGATGGCTTGCTGCCTGCGATGGGCCATGCGTTCTTTTCCCTGAGCGTCGGTGTTGGCTCGATCATGGTCTACGGCGCGTACATGACCAAAGGCGCGTCGATCAGCAGCACTGTCGTCGGCATCGCGTTGCTCGATACCTTCGTTTCGCTGTTGGCCGGCCTTGCGCTGTTCCCGATCGTGTTCGCCGCAGGCCTGAACCCCAGCGAGGGGCCGGGCCTGATGTTCGTCACGCTGCCGTATGCATTCGGCAACGTCGCGTTCGGCCAGTTGATGGGCATCGTGTTCTTCGTGTTGGTGGCCGTTGCAGCCTGGAGTTCGGCGATTTCGTTGCTTGAGCCGATGGTTGCCTACCTGGTCGAGCGCACCCGTATTCGCCGCGCCTGGGTGACGTTCTGGTTGGCCTTTACCTGCTGGTTTGTGGGCTTGGGCACGGTGTTCTCGTTCAATATCTGGCAAAAAGCCAAGTTTTTCGTGAACGATGGAGGCGCATTCCATCTCTATCAATGGGGCGCATCGACTGGCCTGGACTTCTTCGGAGTCATTGATTTCTTCACTTCGCGGATCATGTTGCCGCTGGGTGGGTTGTGTTTTGTAGTATTCGCTGGTTGGGTGATGGGCCGTGAGACGGTGCGCGACGAATTGTCGATTCGCAGTCCGCTGCTCTTCAACCTGACGTACTTTTTGATGCGCTACGTGGCGCCGCTCGGCATTCTTGTGGTGTTTGCCGCTCAGCTCTGGAAATGACGCTCACATGACTACGCATATACAACGCTCTGCTTTACTGCCGTACCCGGCCGGGTTCCTTTATGACCTGGTCAATGATGTGGCTCGTTATCCCGAGTTCCTGCCGTGGTGCTCGTCCGCTACCGTGGTTGAAGCCAGTGAGGCGCAGATGCGCGCCAGCCTGGAGATCGCCAAGGGTGGTCTGAGCCAGAAGTTCATGACGCGCAACACGCTGGTTCCCGGCGAGTCGATCGTGATGGACCTGGTCGAAGGGCCGTTCGAACAGTTTCACGGTGTCTGGACGTTCAAGCCGTTGGGCGAGAAAGCCTGCAAGATCAGTCTGGATCTGTCCTTCGATTATGCCGGCACTATCGTCCGCGCCACGCTGGGGCCGCTGTTCAATCAGGCAGCCAACACGCTGGTGGATGCGTTCTGCCAGCGAGCGAAAGAGCTGCATGGCTGACGCATCGATTCAGATAGAGGTGGTTTACGCCTCAGTGCAGCGCCAGGTATTGAAGACGGTCGATGTCCCGGCCGGCTCTTCGGTACGTCAGGCGCTGGCGCTCAGCGGTATGGACAAGGAGTTTCCCGAGCTGGATCTGAGCCAATGCGCCGTCGGTATCTTCGGCAAGGTGGTGGCTGATCCTGCTGCGCGGGTGCTGGAGGCGGGGGAGCGGATAGAGATCTATCGTCCGCTGGTGGCCGACCCGATGGAGATCAGACGTCTTCGCGCGGCCAAGGCGCGTGAGAAAAGAACGCCTCTCGGCTGAGCTCGGGCTGAACGCGCGCTGAATGGAAGACACAAAAAAGCCCGGCATGCCGGGCTTTTTGTTGGGCGCTTTGGACTACCGGGTGTTGGTGTCCAGCGGCTCCTGGGTCGGGACCGGTACTGTCTCGACGCTGTCCACGTCCTTCTGGATTGTATCCAGCAACGAACCTGGCTTGGCCGGTTCCTCAGGCTGCTGCACTGGCTGGTTCTCTGCCGGGGCAGTGGTGTCGCTGCCCTTGCCGAGAATGGCTTCATCGCGGCTGACGCCGGGCATGAAGTCGCCAGACAGGCTCACGAGCTGGTCATTGCCGTTGAATATAAGGCTGACACGCTCCTGCTGGCGTTCACCGCCACCTGGCTGCAGGCTGTACAGGTAATCCCACCGATCGGAGTGGAAAGTGTCGGTCAGCAGGGGGTTGCCCATGATAAACCGTACTTGCCGCCGGGTCATTCCGGGGCGTAACTGGTCTATCATGTCCTGCGTGACGACATTACCCTGCTGGATGTCGATTTTGTAAACCCCGGGGAATGAACAACCGGCGAGTGCGAGCAGTCCCACGAAGGTGAAACTGGTTAGCAAGAGCTTGGTGTTTTGCATCGGTGGGCGACTTCCACTATCTTGGCTGGGACAACGTAAACTCCGATCATACCTGCATTAAGAGAAGCTGCGAAGCAGCGTCTGCGAGAAAGCTGACCATGGTTGAAAATAACGAACTACGTAAAGTAGGACTCAAGGTAACCTTGCCGCGGGTCAAAATACTGCAAATGCTCGATTCTGCAGAACAACGCCACATGAGTGCCGAGGATGTCTACAAGGCTCTCATGGAGGCCAGCGAGGACGTCGGTCTGGCCACGGTTTACCGTGTTCTGACTCAGTTCGAGTCCGCTGGACTGGTGGTGCGCCACAATTTCGACGGCGGTCATGCTGTGTTCGAGCTGGCTGATGGCGGCCACCACGACCACATGGTCAACGTGGAATCGGGTGAGGTGATCGAATTCTTCGACGAAGAAATCGAGAAGCTTCAGAAAGCCATCGTCGAAAGACACGGCTTTGACCTGGTGGACCACAATCTGGTGCTCTACGTCCGTAACAAGAAGGCGTAATCAGCAACAGGGGCGACCGCGGTCGCCTTTGTGCTTTCTATCGCTCAGCTTTTAGCCGTAACGACCATCTTTTTGGCGTGCGCCAGGGATTCCTTGGTCAGGTCGATGCCGCCCAGCATGCGGGCGACTTCTTCTATACGTTCAGTCTTGCTGAGCCTGGATACGGCTGTGCGCGTTGCGTCGTTGTCCCGCACCTTATGCACGAACAGGTGCTGGTGGCCCTGCGCCGCGACCTGCGGCAGGTGAGTGACGGTCATGACCTGGCCGCGCTCGCCAAGGCGACGCAGCAGTTGCCCCACGATCTCGGCGGTCGGTCCGCCAATCCCCACATCCACTTCGTCGAATACCAGCGTCGGCACCCGCGAGGTTTGCGCAGTGATGACCTGAATCGCCAGGCTGATGCGCGACAGCTCACCACCCGACGCGACTTTCGCCAGCGCTTTCAATGGTTGGCCGGGGTTGGCGCTGACCAATAGCTCTACCTGCTCCAGGCCGTGAGGCGAGGGTTCTACGCTGGCGTTGGCTTTGAGGTCGATCTGGAAACGACCGCCGGGCATACCCAGACGATGAATTTCCTGTTCTACGGCGCTGGCCAGTTTCGTCGCCGAATTGTGACGCAGGTCGCTCAGCTCGCGGGCTTTATCCTGATAGTGCCGCGCGAATGCCTGCACTTCATGCTCCAGCCGTTCGATGGATTCGTCGTTCGCATTCAGCGTTTCTATTTCATCCAGCAGCTTTTGTTGCAGTGTCGCCACTTCGCCTGGCTGGATGCGGTGCTTGCGCGCCAGCGTATAGATAGCATCGAGTCGTTCTTCAAGCTGTTGCAGGCGGGCAGGGTCGGCATCGAAGTGATCCAGAAAGCGATTCAGCTCGCCTACCGCTTCTTCTACCTGTATCTGCGCGCTGGACAGCAGCCCTGTGGCCTCGCTCAGGGCGGACGGGGAATGGTCGACGCTGCCAAGGCGATGCAGGCTGGCGGTCAGGGCATTGAGCACGTTGCCGGAATCGCTTTCGCTGCACTGCTCGACCACTTGTCGGCAAATGCTCAGCAGGCTTTCGGCGTTGGTCAGGTCCTTGTGTTCCTGTTCGAGCTGTTCGAGCTCGTTTTCGCCCAGGCTCAGGCTTTCCAGTTCTTCGAGCTGATAGCTCAGCAACTGATGCCGTGCGCGTTGCTCGTCACCCGAATTGGAGAGGCGCTCGAGCTCCTGCCGCGTCTGCCGCCAGCGCTGGGCCGCGAGATGGACCTGGCGGGCCAGATCGGTCGCACCCGCGTATTCGTCGAGCAGGCGTCGGTGGGTGTCGGTCTTGAGCAGCGACTGGTGTTCATGCTGGCTGTGAATATCGATGAGCAGTTCGCCCAGCGCCTTCAGGTCGCCCTGAGGGCAGGGCGAGCCGTTGATATATGAGCGTGACCGACCTTCGGCCGTGATGACCCGGCGCAGGATGCAGGGGCCGTCGTTGTCCAGGTCGCGCTCTTTGAGCCAGGTCTGTGCCTCGGGAATATCGCCCAGGTCGAACGTGGCCAGGATGTCGGCCTTGTCGGCGCCTGGCCTGACCACGCCGCTGTCGGCACGGTCGCCCAGGGTCAGGCCCAGGGCGTCGAGCATGATCGACTTGCCAGCGCCGGTTTCGCCGGTGATGACGCTCATGCCTCGATCCAGTTCAAGGTCAAGGTGTTCGACAATGGCGTAGTTGTGTACGGAAAGGTGCACCAGCATTGAGCGGCTCCCGGGCTGTTTGTCTGGTTATTTATACAGTGTTTTATTTGTGGCTGACAATGCCCTTGCTTAGCTCGATTTGATCGGTCTGCAGTGGTTTTTAGTCCCTCTTGTGTCAATGCGCCATTTTTTGCCGGGCCGGAATCCGGATTATTTGTCAGGGAATGCGTATCTCGATCACAAGAAACCCTTGAAGCCGGAAAATCCGATCCCATATAGGTGGGCAGAAGCGCGAATCGGGATCGCGGACGTTTTTAGAGGAGAAGATGTATGGCTGACGAACAGAATCTGGATGCGCAGGCTCAGGATCAGGCTGCCGAGGCGGGCGCGGGCGATGAACTGACAACCCGTGTGCAGGTGCTCGAAGAGCAACTGGCCGCTGCGCAGGACCAATCCCTTCGCGTGGCTGCGGATCTGCAGAATGTCCGCCGCCGTGCCGAACAGGATGTTGAAAAGGCGCACAAGTTTGCGCTGGAAAAATTTGCCGGTGATCTGTTGCCGATCATCGACAGTCTGGAGCGAGGCCTTGATCTGTCCAGTCCGGACGATGAAAGCATTCGCCCGATGCGTGAGGGCATCGAGCTGACCTTGAAGATGTTCCAGGACACCCTCAAGCGTTATCAGCTGGAAGCCATCGATCCGCACGGCCAACCGTTCAGTGCCGACCAGCACCAGGCGATGGCCATGCAGGAAAGTGCCGACGTTGAGCCCAACACGGTGCTCAAGGTATTTCAGAAGGGTTATCAGCTTAATGGTCGCCTGTTGCGCCCGGCCATGGTCGTGGTCAGCAAGGCACCATCGCCTGCAACGCCGTCAATCAACGAGCAGGCTTGAAATCAGCTGTAAGGCCCCCATTTAAAGGTCAAGCGTTTAAGAGCTACCGCACGGTGTCAACGCACTGGCGGCAACCAAATCCAAGTTTTGCAAGTTTCGGGAGAGTCAAAGATGGGCAGAATTATCGGTATCGACCTGGGGACTACCAACTCCTGCGTCTCCATTCTGGAAAACGGTAACGTCAAGGTTATCGAGAACGCTGAAGGTACTCGTACTACACCTTCGATCATCGCCTATGCAAATGATGGCGAGATCCTGGTCGGTCAGTCCGCCAAGCGTCAGGCGGTCACCAACCCGCACAACACCCTGTACGCGGTGAAGCGTCTGATCGGTCGCAAGTTCGAAGAGGAAGTCGTTCAGAAAGACATCCAGATGGTCCCTTACAAGATCGTCAAGGCTGACAACGGTGACGCCTGGGTTGAAGTGAATGGCCAGAAAATGGCGCCTCCTCAGATTTCCGCTGAAATCCTGAAGAAAATGAAAAAGACTGCCGAAGACTACCTCGGTGAAGCGGTTACCGAAGCGGTCATCACCGTTCCGGCCTACTTCAACGACAGTCAGCGTCAGGCTACCAAGGACGCTGGCCGTATCGCCGGTCTGGACGTCAAGCGCATCATCAACGAACCTACCGCAGCTGCGCTGGCGTACGGTATGGACAAGGCCAAGGGCGACCACACTGTCATCGTTTATGACCTGGGTGGCGGTACTTTCGACGTCTCGGTCATCGAGATCGCCGAAGTCGATGGCGAGCACCAGTTCGAAGTGTTGGCCACCAACGGTGACACGTTCCTGGGTGGTGAAGACTTCGACATTCGTCTGATCGACTACTTCGTCGACGAATTCAAGAAAGAAAGCGGCATGAACCTCAAGGGTGATCCGCTGGCCATGCAGCGTCTGAAAGAAGCTGCCGAAAAAGCCAAGATCGAGCTGTCTTCCAGCACCCAGACCGAAGTCAACCTGCCGTACATCACTGCAGACGCAACCGGTCCTAAGCACCTGGTAGTGAAGATCTCCCGCTCCAAGCTGGAATCGCTGGTTGAAGACCTGGTTCAGCGCACCATCGCTCCATGCGAAATGGCGCTGAAAGATGCTGGCATCGACAGAAGCAAGATCAACGACGTGATTCTGGTCGGTGGTCAGACGCGTATGCCGCTGGTTCAGAAGCTGGTGACCGAGTTCTTCGGCAAAGAAGCACGTAAAGACGTCAACCCTGACGAAGCCGTTGCCATGGGTGCTGCCATTCAGGGCGCAGTCTTGGCCGGTGACGTCAAAGACGTTCTGCTGCTGGACGTCAGCCCGCTGACTCTGGGTATTGAAACCATGGGCGGCGTGATGACTGCGCTGATCGAGAAAAACACCACGATTCCTACCAAGAAATCCCAGGTGTTCTCGACTGCCGATGACAACCAGAACGCGGTAACCATCCACGTCCTGCAGGGCGAGCGTAAGCAAGCCGGTCAGAACAAGTCTCTGGGCAAGTTCGACCTGGCCGAGATTCCACCTGCTCCACGTGGCGTGCCACAGATCGAAGTGACCTTCGACATCGACGCAAACGGCATCCTGCACGTTGGCGCGAAAGACAAGGCCACCGGCAAGCAGCAGTCCATCGTGATCAAGGCCAACTCCGGTCTGTCCGAGGAAGAAATTCAGCAGATGGTTCGCGATGCTGAGGTCAACTCCGAAGAAGATCGCAAGTTCGAAGAGCTGGCCTCTGCCCGTAACCAGGGTGATGCGCTGGTCCACTCGACTCGCAAGATGATCGCTGACGCGGGCGACAAGGTCACCGCTGAAGAGAAGACTGCGGTAGAAGCTGCACTGGTTGCTCTGGAAGCCGCTATCAAAGGCGACGACAAGGCTGCCATTGAAGCCAAGGTCGAAGAGCTGTCGAAGGTTTCCGCGCCAATCGCTCAGAAGATGTACGCCGAGCAGGCTGAAAACCCGGACGCTGCGGCCAAGCCAGCTGAAGAAACTGCCAAGGCTGACGATGTCGTCGACGCCGAGTTTGAAGAAGTAAAAGACCACAAGTAAGCGCAGGCTCACTTGAAAGCCGGTTGACCTCTTTCGAGCGCTGACTGGTAGGATGTCGCCGCGCGGGAGCTTGCTCCCGCGTTGGCGTGTCTGGAACAAGCAAAAATTTCGGCATGTGGAGTTGCTCCGCACGCCACGTGGCAAGATCGCGACGCTCCTGCGTGGCGAATCATTCTGCCGCTTTCTCGGCCGGATGCATCTGGCTGCTGAACGAAGACCAGGATCGTTGAATCGACGTGAGTTGGGTCCGGGCCTGTATGGGGCTCAACGAGTTTGGTGCGGCTCAGGAGAGCCTTCGCCGAACGTCCTCAAGAGTGCGGAAGAATTATGGCAAAGCGTGATTATTACGAAGTGTTGGGAGTGGAGCGAGGCTCCAGCGAGGCGGATCTGAAGAAGGCTTATCGCCGTCTGGCGATGAAGCATCACCCTGACCGCAACCCTGATGACAAAGCATCGGAAGAGCTGTTCAAAGAGGCCAACGAAGCCTACGAAGTGCTTTCCGACGCCAGCAAGCGCGCGGCCTACGATCAGTATGGCCATGCCGGTGTCGATCCGAGCATGGGTGGCGGCGGTGGTTTTGGTGGCGGTGCCGGTGGCGCCAACTTCTCCGATATCTTCGGCGATGTGTTCAGCGACTTCTTTGGTGGCGGCCGTGCCGGTGGCGGCGGTGGTCGTGGCGGCGCTCAGCGTGGCAGTGACCTGCGCTATACGCTGGAGCTGAATCTGGAGGAGGCGGTTCGCGGTACTAACGTGAATATCCGCGTTCCGACGCTGGTCAACTGCAAGCCGTGCGACGGCAGTGGTGCCAAGAAAGGTTCTTCGCCGGTCACATGCCCTACGTGTGGTGGCATTGGTCAGGTGCGCATGCAGCAGGGGTTCTTCTCTGTGCAGCAAACCTGTCCGCGCTGCCACGGCCACGGCAAGATCATCTCTGACCCGTGCGATTCCTGCCATGGCGAAGGTCGCGTCGAAGAGTCCAAGACGCTTTCCGTCAAAGTGCCGCCAGGTGTCGATACCGGTGACCGCATTCGTCTGTCTGGCGAAGGCGAGGCGGGTACCCAGGGTGGTCCGACCGGCGACCTGTATGTCGTGATCAATGTGCGCGAACACGCGATCTTCCAGCGTGATGGCAAGCACCTGTTCTGCGAAGTGCCTATCAGCTTTACCGATGCTGCGCTGGGCGGCGAGCTTGAAGTGCCAACGCTGGACGGTCGCGTCAAACTGAAAATCCCCGAAGGTACCCAGACCGGCAAGCAGTTCCGCTTGCGTGGCAAGGGCGTCGCTCCAGTGCGTGGCGGCGGTGCCGGTGACCTGATGTGCCGTGTTGCAGTCGAAACCCCGGTCAACCTGAGCAAGCGCCAGCGCGAGCTGCTTGAAGAGTTCCGCACCTCGCTTGAAAACGACGAGTCCCATTCTCCGAAAGCCAGTGGCTGGTTTGAGGGTGTGAAGCGTTTCTTCGGCGATCTGTAAGGCTATTAACGGGAGCAGGGCATGCGACGTATTGCTGTAGTAGGCGCCGCCGGGCGTATGGGCAAGACCTTGATCGAGGCGGTTCAGCAGGCGCCGGGCGCCGGGCTGACCGCCGCTATCGATCGTCCTGACAGCACGCTGGTGGGCGCTGATGCGGGCGAACTGGCTGCGCTGGGTCGTATCGGCGTGCCGTTGTCAGGTGATCTGGCAAAGGTGGCGGACGAATTCGACGTTCTGATCGACTTTACTCATCCTTCGGTTACGCTGAAAAATCTCGCGTTCTGTCGCAAGGCAGGCAAGGCGATGATCATTGGTACCACCGGCTTCAGTGCGGAAGAGAAGCAGCGTCTGAAAGAGGCGGGCAAAGACATTCCAATCGTCTTTGCTGCCAATTTCAGCGTCGGTGTGAACCTGTGTCTGAAGCTGCTCGACACCGCTGCACGCGTTTTGGGTGATGAGGTCGATATCGAAATCACCGAGGCGCACCATCGGCACAAGGTCGATGCGCCGTCCGGCACCGCCTTGCGTATGGGTGAAGTGGTTGCCAATGCGCTGGGTCGCGATCTGGAAAAAGTCGCGGTCTACGGTCGTGAAGGCCAGACCGGCGCGCGTGATCGTCAGACCATCGGGTTTGCGACCATTCGTGCCGGTGACGTTGTGGGTGATCACACCGTGCTGTTCGCAGCGGACGGTGAGCGGGTCGAGATCACGCACAAGGCATCCAGTCGCATGACCTTCGCCAAGGGTGCTGTGCGGGCTGCAATGTGGCTCGACGGCAAGGCGCCAGGGCTTTACGACATGCAGGATGTGTTGGGTCTGCATTGATTTCATACAGGGTCATTCGTGGCCCTGTCGCATTTTCCCGCATTTCAGGCTCATTGGTGGTAGACCAAAATGGGCCTTTTCTGTAAGCTACAGCTTTAGTGTGTCCACTAAAAGCGCGCAGATGATTCCATAAGAAAGCGGGGTGACGTAACTACGTCATTCCGCTTTTTTGCAGCCTGCGATCGCCCTTTCAGGTTTTATTTACGGGAGGTCTTCTTGACTAAGCCAGCCATACTCGCCCTTGCTGATGGCAGCATTTTTCGCGGCGAAGCCATTGGAGCCGACGGTCAGACCGTTGGTGAGGTGGTGTTCAACACCGCAATGACAGGCTATCAGGAAATTCTTACCGATCCTTCCTACGCCCAGCAGATCGTTACCCTGACTTACCCGCATATCGGCAACACCGGCACCACCCCTGAAGACGCAGAGTCGAATCGCGTCTGGTCTGCCGGTCTGGTCATTCGCGACCTGCCTCTGGTCGCCAGCAACTGGCGTAACAAGCTGTCCCTCGGTGATTACCTGAAAGCCAACAACGTCGTTGCCATCGCCGGCATCGATACGCGCCGCCTGACCCGCATCCTGCGTGAGAAAGGCGCCCAGAACGGCTGCATTCTGGCCGGCGATAACATCACCGAGGAGGCGGCCATCGCCGCTGCCCGCAGCTTCCCGGGCCTCAAGGGCATGGACCTGGCCAAGGAAGTCTGCACCAAGGACACCTACGAGTGGCGTTCCAGCGTCTGGGATCTGAAAACCGACAGTCACCCTGAAATTGCCGCCTCCGAGCTGCCTTATCATGTGGTCGCCTACGATTATGGCGTCAAGGTCAACATCCTGCGCATGCTGGTCGAGCGCGGTTGCCGCGTAACCGTGGTGCCAGCGCAAACGCCTGCCAGTGAAGTGCTCGCCTACAAGCCGGACGGTGTTTTCCTGTCCAACGGCCCTGGTGACCCGGAGCCGTGCGACTACGCCATCAAGGCGATCAGAGAAGTGCTGGAAACCGACATTCCGGTGTTCGGCATCTGCCTCGGCCATCAGCTTCTGGCGCTGGCCGCGGGTGCCAAGACCGTGAAGATGGGCCACGGCCACCACGGTGCCAACCACCCGGTCCAGGATCTGGACACCGGTGTGGTCATGATCACCAGCCAGAACCACGGTTTTGCGGTGGATGAGGCGACCCTGCCGAGCAACGTTCGCGCCATTCACAAGTCGCTGTTCGACGGCACCCTGCAGGGTATCGAACTGACCGACAAGAGCGCATTCAGCTTCCAGGGTCACCCTGAAGCGAGTCCGGGCCCGAACGACGTCGCGCCTTTGTTCGATCGCTTTATCGAAGCCATGGCCAAGCGCCGCTGACCGGTTGCCTTGAGACTGTAATACGCAGGTGCCCAGGGCGGCCCCGGACTCAATGTCCGGTCGCTGCCGCCCAGGCCACCTCAGACAAATGTTCAAGACGGCTTGCCGACTGACCTGCGGATTTGAGTGACAACCCATGCCAAAACGTACAGATATTAAAAGCATCCTGATTCTCGGCGCCGGCCCCATCGTGATCGGCCAGGCCTGTGAATTCGACTACTCCGGCGCCCAGGCCTGCAAAGCTCTGCGTGAGGAGGGTTACCGTGTCATCCTGGTGAACTCCAACCCTGCCACCATCATGACCGACCCGGCCATGGCTGACGCCACCTACATCGAGCCGATCAAGTGGCAGACCGTTGCCAAGATCATCGAAAAAGAACGTCCGGACGCACTGCTGCCGACCATGGGCGGCCAGACGGCTCTGAACTGCGCACTGGATCTGGAGCGCGAAGGCGTTCTGGAGAAGTTCGGTGTTGAAATGATCGGCGCCAACGCTGACACCATCGACAAGGCAGAAGACCGTTCGCGCTTCGACAAGGCGATGAAGTCCATCGGCCTGGCGTGCCCGCGCTCCGGTATCGCGCACAGCATGGAAGAAGCCAACGCAGTTCTTGAAAAGCTCGGCTTCCCTTGCATCATCCGTCCGTCGTTTACCATGGGTGGCACCGGCGGCGGTATCGCTTACAACCGTGAAGAGTTCGAGGAAATCTGCGCCCGTGGTCTGGACCTGTCGCCAACCAAGGAACTGCTGATCGACGAATCGCTGATCGGCTGGAAAGAGTACGAAATGGAAGTTGTCCGCGACAAAAAGGACAACTGCATCATCGTCTGCTCGATCGAGAACTTCGACCCGATGGGTGTGCACACTGGTGACTCGATCACCGTAGCGCCGGCGCAGACCCTGACCGATAAGGAATACCAGATCCTGCGTAATGCCTCGCTGGCAGTGCTGCGCGAGATCGGCGTTGAAACCGGTGGTTCCAACGTTCAGTTCGGCATCTGCCCGAACACCGGCCGCATGGTCGTGATCGAAATGAACCCGCGCGTATCGCGTTCCTCTGCACTGGCTTCCAAGGCGACCGGCTTCCCGATCGCTCGCGTTGCCGCCAAGCTGGCAGTGGGCTACACCCTTGACGAGCTGTCGAACGAAATCACTGGCGGCAAGACCCCGGCGTCGTTCGAACCGTCGATCGACTACGTCGTCACCAAGCTGCCGCGCTTTGCCTTCGAGAAATTCGCCAAGGCCGATGCACGTCTGACCACTCAGATGAAGTCGGTCGGTGAAGTCATGGCCATCGGCCGTACCTTCCAGGAATCCCTGCAGAAAGCCCTGCGCGGCCTGGAAGTCGGTGTGTGCGGTCTTGATCCGAAGCTGGACCTGAGCCATCCGGAAAGCATGAGCACGCTCAAGCGCGAGCTGACTGTGCCGGGCGCCGAGCGTATCTGGTACGTCGCCGACGCCTTCCGCGCCGGCATGACGGTCGAAGAAATCTTCGCCATGAACATGATCGACCCTTGGTTCCTGGTGCAGATCGAAGACCTGATCAAGGACGAAGAGAAGATCAAGACCCTGGGTCTGTCGGCAATCGACCGTGACGTGATGTTCCGTCTCAAGCGCAAGGGCTTCTCCGACGCGCGTCTGGCCAAGCTGCTGGGCGTTACCGAGAAGAACCTGCGGACGCATCGTCACAAGCTCGAAGTGTTCCCGGTCTACAAGCGCGTCGACACCTGCGCAGCCGAGTTCGCAACCGACACCGCGTACCTTTACTCGACCTACGAGGAAGAGTGCGAAGCCAACCCGTCGACGCGTGACAAGATCATGATCCTGGGTGGCGGCCCGAACCGCATCGGCCAGGGTATCGAGTTCGATTACTGCTGTGTGCACGCCGCGCTGGCGCTGCGTGAAGACGGTTACGAGACCATCATGGTCAACTGCAACCCGGAAACCGTCTCCACCGACTACGACACCTCGGACCGTCTGTACTTTGAGCCTGTCACCCTGGAAGACGTGCTGGAAATCGTCCGTGTAGAGAAGCCGAAAGGTGTGATCGTCCAGTACGGTGGCCAGACGCCTCTGAAACTGGCGCGTGCTCTTGAAGCTGCCGGCGTGCCGATCATCGGCACCAGCCCTGATGCCATTGACCGTGCCGAAGACCGCGAGCGCTTCCAGCACATGGTCGAGCGTCTGAACCTGCGTCAGCCGCCAAACGCCACTGTGCGCAGCGAAGACGAAGCGATTCGTGCCGCAGCGAAGATCGGTTATCCACTGGTGGTGCGTCCGTCCTATGTACTGGGTGGCCGTGCGATGGAAATCGTTTACCAGGAAGACGAACTCAAGCGTTACCTGCGCGAAGCGGTTCAGGTGTCCAACGACAGCCCGGTGCTGCTGGACCACTTCCTGAACTGCGCAATCGAGATGGACGTCGATGCGGTCTGCGACGGCACTGACGTGGTGATCGGCGCGATCATGCAGCACATCGAGCAGGCGGGCGTTCACTCCGGTGACTCCGCGTGCTCGCTGCCGCCGTACTCGCTGCCGGCTCACATTCAGGACGAGATGCGCGAGCAGGTCAAGAAGATGGCGCTGGAACTGGGCGTTGTCGGCCTGATGAACGTGCAGCTGGCACTTCAGGGCGAAGACATCTACGTCATTGAAGTCAACCCGCGCGCATCGCGTACCGTGCCGTTCGTTTCCAAGTGCATCGGTGTTTCCCTGGCGATGATCGCTGCCCGCGTGATGGCAGGCAAAACCCTGAAAGAGCTGAACTTCACCAAGGAAATCATTCCGAACTTCTACAGCGTGAAAGAGGCAGTGTTCCCGTTTGCCAAATTCCCTGGCGTTGACCCGATCCTCGGCCCGGAAATGAAATCGACCGGTGAAGTGATGGGTGTGGGTGATACCTTTGGCGAAGCGTTTGCCAAGGCCCAGATGGGCGCGAGCGAAGTGCTGCCGACTGGCGGTACCGCGTTCATCAGCGTACGTGACGATGACAAGCCTCTGGTTGAAGCGGTCGCTCGTGACCTCATCAATCTTGGTTTCGAGATCGTTGCCACCGCAGGCACCGCCAAGCTGATCGAGGCGGCAGGCCTGAAAGTGCGTCGCGTCAACAAGGTGACCGAAGGCCGTCCGCATGTGGTCGACATGATCAAGAACGACGAAGTCACTCTGATCATCAACACCACCGAAGGTCGCCAGTCGATCGCGGATTCCTACTCCATTCGTCGCAACGCCCTGCAGCACAAGATTTACTGCACCACTACCATTGCAGCAGGCGAAGCGATCTGTGAAGCGCTCAAGTTCGGTCCGGAGAAGACCGTACGTCGTTTGCAGGATCTCCATGCAGGATTGAAGGCATGATCAAATACCCAATGACCGTCCAGGGCGCTCGCGCCCTGGAAGAAGAGCTGACCCACCTGACCAAGGTGATTCGTCCCAAGTTGAGCCAGGACATCGGTACTGCGCGCGAACTGGGCGACCTCAAGGAAAACGCCGAATACCATGCTGCCCGCGAGCAGCAGGGGATGGTCGAGGCGCGTATTCGTGATATCGAAGGCCGCATGCAGAACGCTGTGATCATCGACGTCACGACTATTCCGCACACCGGCAAGGTGATCTTCGGCACGACAGTCGAAATCGCCAATGTCGAGACTGACGAAAGCGTGGTCTATCAGATCGTGGGTGAGGACGAAGCAGATATCAAGAAAGGCAAGATTTCAGTGGGCTCGCCCATTGCCCGTGCCTTGATTGCCAAGGAAGAGGGTGATGTCGTTGTCGTGAAAACGCCAAGTGGCGTGATCGAGTACGAAATCGTCGAAGTGCGTCATATCTGATGCTGGCGCCCGTTTTTACGGGTGCTTTCAGCGGCAAAAAAGAGTCAGGGCTCGCTTTTGGCGGCCCTGACTTCTGTTTTTATCCGTGTGCGCGGTGGACGTTGGACAGTTGCTTGTTTACCTTTGGGTTCTTGCGATAGATCAACGCCATTTTGCCGATGACCTGGACCAGGTCGGCAGAACCGGCCTTGCACAGTTCTGCGATGGCACCGAGACGGCTTTCGCGGTCGAGGATGTTGAGCTTGATCTTGATCAGCTCATGATCGCTCAGTGCGCGTTCAAGCTCTGCAAGTACACCTTCAGTCAAACCATTGTCAGCCACGATCAATACCGGTTTCAGATGGTGGCCAATGGATTTGTATTGTTTCTTCTGCTCTGGAGTGAGCGGCATAATCTGACCTCTGCGTCTGATCTTTTAAAAGCGGCGGCCAGTTTACCCGAGCGAGTCCGGGACCGCCCAGTTAATCACGACTCGTTTATTTTTGAGGTGCCCCGTGGCCCGTTCCAAGACAAGCCATAACTGGCTCAAAGAACACTTCGACGACAAGTACGTCAAAATGGCACAGAAGGACGGTTACCGTTCGCGTGCCAGTTACAAGCTGCTAGAGATCCAGGAAAAGGACAAACTCATCCGTCCGGGCATGACCGTGATCGACCTCGGCGCGGCGCCGGGAGGCTGGTCGCAGGTGACCAGTCGTCTGATCGGCGGTCAAGGTCGTCTGATCGCTTCCGACATCCTTGAAATGGACAGCATCCCCGATGTGACCTTCATTCAGGGGGATTTTACCGAGGATGCGATTCTTGAGCAGATACTCGAGGCAGTCGGTAATACGCAGGTAGACCTTGTGATTTCCGATATGGCCCCCAATATGAGTGGATTGAGCGCTGTAGATATGCCGCGTGCAATGTTTCTCTGCGAATTGGCGCTCGATCTTGCTGGTCGGGTACTGCGTCCCGGTGGCGATTTTCTGATCAAGGTCTTCCAGGGTGAAGGCTTCGATGTCTACCACAAGGATATCCGCAAGCTGTTCGACAAGGTGCAGATGCGCAAGCCGTCGTCGTCCCGCGACAGGTCCCGCGAGCAATACCTGCTGGCTCGCGGCTTCCGCGGCATTGATGGCGCGGCCAGCATCGAACGTTTTTGACAAGGCGCGATAGCTTTTTTCAAATGGCGTTACCGATGCAGCATGACTGAACATTATGTTGTCAAAGTTTCACAAAGGGTTACAGACGGTGTCTGCCGTATCTGTAGGTTCTGTAGTAAGTTAGGCCGGTGAATATCATGCGAGGCACGCTTGCTGCGTGGAGCTTGCTTCAGAGGGTAGCTAATTGAACGATATGGCAAAGAATTTGATCCTGTGGTTGATCATCGCGGCTGTCCTTGTGACGGTGATGAACAACTTCTCCAGCCCGAACGAGCCGCAGAACCTCAACTATTCCGAGTTCATCCAGCAGGTCAAGGATGGCAAGGTCGAGAAGGTTTCTGTTGACGGCTACGTCATTACGGGCAAGCGCAGCGATGGCGACACCTTCAAGACCATCCGCCCGAACATCCCGGACAATGGCCTGATCGGTGATCTGGTCAGCAACAACGTCGTGATCGAAGGCAAGCAGCCTGAGCAGCAGAGCATCTGGACCCAGTTGCTGGTGGCCAGCTTCCCGATACTGGTGATCATCGCGGTGTTCATGTTCTTCATGCGTCAGATGCAGGGCGGGGCGGGCGGCAAGGGCGGCCCGATGAGCTTCGGCAAGAGCAAGGCGCGTCTGTTGTCAGAAGATCAGGTCAAGACGACCCTGGCTGACGTTGCCGGTTGCGACGAAGCCAAGGAAGAAGTCGGCGAACTGGTCGAATTCCTCCGCGATCCGGGCAAGTTCCAGCGCCTGGGCGGTCGTATTCCGCGCGGCGTGCTGATGGTCGGCCCTCCAGGTACTGGTAAGACGCTGATCGCCAAGGCCATTGCCGGCGAAGCGAAGGTCCCGTTCTTCACGATTTCCGGTTCCGACTTTGTCGAAATGTTCGTGGGTGTTGGTGCGAGCCGCGTTCGCGACATGTTCGAGCAAGCCAAGAAACACGCGCCATGCATCATCTTCATCGACGAAATCGACGCAGTCGGTCGCCATCGTGGCGCCGGCATGGGCGGTGGTCATGACGAGCGTGAGCAGACTCTCAACCAGTTGCTGGTCGAGATGGACGGTTTTGAAATGAATGACGGCATCATCGTGATTGCCGCTACCAACCGTCCTGACGTGCTGGATCCGGCTCTGCTGCGTCCGGGTCG
This sequence comes from Pseudomonas sp. PvP100, assembly GCF_017833055.1. Classification (NCBI taxonomy): domain Bacteria; kingdom Pseudomonadati; phylum Pseudomonadota; class Gammaproteobacteria; order Pseudomonadales; family Pseudomonadaceae; genus Pseudomonas; species Pseudomonas sp. PvP100. The sequence goes on along the minus strand of NZ_JAFIBO010000001.1, from coordinate 3,496,696 downwards.
GTTCGACCGTCAGGTAGTTGTAGGTCTGCCGGACATTCGTGGCCGTGAGCAGATCCTCAAGGTTCACATGCGCAAAGTGCCAATGGGTGAAGACGTCAACCCGGGCGTTATCGCTCGTGGTACGCCGGGCTTCTCCGGTGCGGATCTGGCCAATCTGGTCAACGAAGCGTCGCTGTTCGCTGCTCGCTCCGGCAAGCGCGTTGTAGAGATGAAAGAGTTCGAGCTGGCCAAGGACAAGATCATGATGGGCGCCGAGCGCAAATCGATGGTCATGTCCGATAAGGAAAAGCGCAACACGGCTTACCACGAGGCGGGTCACGCTATCGTTGGTCGTCTGGTGCCAGAGCATGATCCGGTCTACAAGGTTTCCATCATTCCGCGCGGTCGTGCGCTGGGTGTGACGATGTTCCTGCCTGAAGAGGACCGTTACAGCCTGTCCAAGCGTGCGTTGATCAGCCAGATCTGCTCGCTGTATGGTGGTCGTATTGCTGAAGAGATGACTCTGGGCTTCGATGGCGTCACAACCGGTGCCTCCAATGACATCATGCGTGCCAGCCAGATTGCCCGGAACATGGTCACCAAGTGGGGTCTGTCTGAAAAGCTCGGCCCGCTGATGTACTCGGAAGATGAAGATGCAGGTTACCTGGGTCGCGGCGGCAGCCAGAACTCCAGTGTTTCCGGCGATACTGCCAAGCTTATCGACTCCGAAGTGCGCAGCATCATCGACCACTGCTATGGCACCGCCAAGCAGCTGTTGACGGATAATCGCGACAAGCTGGAAGCGATGGCCGACGCGCTGATGAAGTACGAAACCATTGATGCCGACCAGATCGACGACATCATGACCGGTCGTACTCCGCGCGAGCCGCGTGACTGGGGTGGTGGTTCGGGTACCAACGGTACGCCGATCACGCCTGACCCTCGTCCGGAAACTCCGATTGGCGGCCCTGCCGCCGAGCACTAAGGTCTGACATGACATCTGCGCTGTACCCAACCCGGTTGCCTTGCGGCAACCGGGTTCTTGATTTGGCCCATACGCACGTGATGGGCATCCTCAACGCAACCCCAGACTCATTTTCCGATGGCGGCCGCTACAGCCAGCTCGATGCGGCGCTGCGTCACGCCGAGGCAATGGTGCAGGCTGGCGCGACGCTTATCGATGTCGGTGGCGAGTCAACGCGTCCGGGCGCGCGTCCTGTCTCTGCGTCGGAAGAGGTCGAGCGTGTGGCTCCGCTGGTCGAGGTCATCGCGCGCGAACTGGATGTGATCATCTCTGTGGATACCTCCACCCCTGAGGTCATGCTGGCGACGGCTGGACTGGGTGCCGGGCTTATCAACGACGTTCGCGCGCTGCAGCGCCCAGGCGCGCTTGAGGCGGCCGCAAGCACCGGTTTGCCGGTCTGTCTCATGCATATGCTGGGCGAGCCCGGAACCATGCAGAATGACCCGCACTACGATGACCTGGTGGGCGAGGTCTGTGCCTTCCTGGCTGAGCGCATGAAGCAGTGCGTCGCTGCAGGAATCGGTCAGCAGCAGATCATTCTTGATCCGGGCTTTGGCTTTGCCAAGACACTGGAGCACAATCTGAGCCTGTTCAAGCATATGGAAGCGCTGCATGCGCTCGGCCGCCCTTTGCTGGTGGGTGTTTCGCGCAAGAGCATGATCGGTGCTGTGCTGGGGCGTCCCGTCGATCAGCGTCTATCCGGCGGGCTGGCCCTGGCGGCTTTGGCGATGGCCAAAGGGGCAAGAATTCTACGTGTGCATGATGTCGCCGAAACGGCTGACGTGGTGCGCATGATCGCAGCTGTCGAAGCAGCTGAATAACAACAGTGGGGCATCCATGACTACCAGAAAATATTTCGGAACCGACGGCATTCGCGGTCGTGTAGGGCAATTCCCGATCACTCCCGAGTTCATGCTGAAACTGGGTTGGGCTGCCGGCATGGCTTTCCGCAAGATGGGCGCCTGCCGGATTCTCGTCGGCAAGGACACGCGCATCTCCGGCTACATGTTCGAGTCTGCCCTCGAGGCCGGCCTCTCCGCTGCGGGCGCTGACGTTCTCTTGCTGGGGCCGATGCCGACACCGGCCATCGCCTACCTGACACGTACCTTCCATGCCGAGGCTGGCATTGTCATCAGCGCCTCGCATAATCCGCACTACGACAACGGCATCAAGTTCTTCTCCGGTCAGGGCACCAAGCTGCCTGACGAGATCGAAATGATGATCGAAGAGCTGCTTGACGCACCGATGACCGTGGCTGAGTCCGAGAACCTCGGCAAGGTCTCGCGGATCAACGATGCGGCCGGGCGTTACATCGAATTCTGCAAAAGCAGCGTGCCTACCAGCACCGACTTCGCCGGCCTCAAGGTCGTCATCGACTGCGCTCACGGTGCGACTTACAAGGTAGCGCCCAACGTATTTCGTGAGCTGGGCGCGCAGGTCGTGGTGCTTTCCGCGCAACCTGACGGGCTCAACATCAACAAGGACTGTGGCTCCACGCACATGGAAGCCCTGCAGGCGGCCGTGCTTGCCGAGCATGCGGACATGGGCATCGGTTTCGACGGTGACGGCGACCGCGTGTTGATGGTTGATCACACCGGGACCATCGTCGATGGCGACGAATTGCTTTACATCATCGCCCGCGACCTGCATGAGCGGGGTCGCTTGCAGGGCGGCGTCGTCGGCACATTGATGAGCAACCTCGGGCTTGAACTGGCCCTGGCCGAGCAGGGTATTCCTTTTGTTCGGGCCAATGTCGGTGACCGCTATGTGATCGCCGAGCTGCTAGAGCGCAACTGGCAGATAGGCGGTGAAAACTCCGGTCATATCGTCTGTTTCCAGCACGCCACCACCGGTGATGCGATTATTGCCTCGTTGCAGGTAATACTGGCCCTGCGTCGCAGTGGTGTGAGCCTGGCCGAAGCGCGTCTGAAATTGCGCAAATGTCCGCAAATCCTGATCAACGTACGCTTCGCCGGGTCGGGTGTTGACCCGGTCTCGCATCCGTCGGTCCAGGAGGCCTGCGCTCGCGTCACCGAGCAGATGGCCGGGCGTGGCAGGGTACTGCTGCGCAAATCGGGTACCGAGCCGCTGGTGCGCGTCATGGTCGAAGGCGAGGACGAAACGCAGGTCAGGGCGTACGCCGAAGAACTCGCAAAACTGGTTACTGAAGTTTGCGCCTGATTTCGGCTTGCCAGTGTCGGAACTGTTGGGTAACATCTGCGCCCACTTTGACCCACGAGGTGTAGTATGCGTCGCCCAATGGTAGCTGGTAACTGGAAAATGCACGGTACCCGCGCCAGCGTCGCTGAGCTGATCGAGGGTTTGTGCAAGCAGTCTTTGCCAGGCAGCGTCGATATCGCCGTAATGCCTGCCAGTCTGTTTACTTGTCAGGTAGTCGAAGGGCTCAAGGCAACGTCGATCATCGTTGGTGCGCAGGATGCAGCCATTCAGGCTGAGCAGGGCGCGCTGACGGGTGAAGTTGCATCGAGCCAGCTGGCTGATGCAGGTTGCAAACTGGTACTTGTCGGGCACTCCGAGCGTCGTCAGTTGATTGGCGAGCAGGATGATGTTCTGAACAAGAAGTTTGCGGCGATTCAGGCGAAAGGTCTGACACCTGTGCTTTGCGTAGGTGAAACGCTGGAAGAGCGCAAGGCGGGGCAAACGCTTGAAGTGGTAGGGCGTCAGCTGAACAGTGTCATCGCCGAGTTTGGCGTCAGCGCACTGGTCAACGCTGTTATTGCTTACGAGCCGGTCTGGGCCATTGGCACCGGATTGACTGCTTCGCCTCAGGAAGCCCAGGAAGTGCACGCAGCAATCCGTGCGCAACTGGCACAAGAGAATGCCGAAGTCGCACAAGGCGTGCGACTTCTCTATGGCGGCAGCGTGAAGGCGGCCAATGCGGTCGAGCTCTTCAGCATGCCGGATATCGATGGGGGGCTCATTGGTGGAGCTTCCCTGAATGCAGATGAGTTCGGTGCGATCTGTCGCGCCGCGGGAAACTGAAAAAATGCTGGAAACAGTCGTAATCGTTTTTCACCTGTTGGGCGCTCTGGGCGTTGTCGCTCTGGTATTGCTGCAGCAGGGTAAAGGTGCCGACGCAGGCGCGTCGTTCGGAGCAGGTGCATCAAATACTGTCTTCGGAGGTCAAGGAACCTCTACCTTTCTCAGTAAGTTTACTGCTATACTTGCGGCATGTTTTTTCATAACCAGCTTGGGGTTAGGCTACTTTGCTAAAGAGAAAGCTCAACAGCTGACTCAAGTAGGTTTGCCAGACCCTGCAGTACTGGAAGTGAAGCAAAAGCCGGCAGCAGATGATGTGCCGGTTCTCGAAGGGCAAAAGCCAGCCGCTGTTCCAGCTGACGTACCTCAAGCCCCAGAGAAGAAGTAATACAGAATTCGGCGATGTTCGTGAGGTCGCCAAAAGAGTTGTAATGCCGAGGTGGTGGAATTGGTAGACACGCAACCTTGAGGTGGTTGTGCCCATAGGGTGTAGGGGTTCGAGTCCCCTTCTCGGTACCAATTAACAGGAGAGCCCGCACTAGCGGGCTTTCTTGTAGGTGGATGTTGGATTGACCCAGCAATGGATCGGTCGTATACTTCCGCCCCAGCTTTGTCGCGGGGTGGAGCAGTTTGGTAGCTCGTCGGGCTCATAACCCGAAGGTCGTTGGTTCAAATCCAGCCCCCGCAACCAGTTTTAGCGGAGCCCCTTTTAAGGGGCTTTTTGTTAGCTGGACAGTACATGACGTCGATGTTCAGCGGCGTTTTCAGGGATGGGCTTTTGCCCATTTTTTTATTTCTAAAGCATGCACGAGGGGGTTCAGGTGTCGAGCAAGCTAGAACAGTTGCAGGACTTGTTGGCCCCAGTGGTCGTGGCCCTTGGCTACCAATGCTGGGGAATCGATTTCAGTTCCCAGGGCAAGCATTCGGTGCTGCGCATTTATATCGACAAGGAAGGGGGCGTTCTGGTCGACGACTGTGCAATCGTCAGTCGCCAGATCAGCGGTGTATTGGACGTAGAAGATCCAATCAGCACCGAGTACACCCTCGAAGTATCTTCTCCTGGCATGGAGCGCCCGCTGTTCACTATTGAGCAGTTTGCTTCGTACGCCGGGGAACAAGTGAAAATAAAGCTGCGTTCACCTTTCGAAGGTCGACGCAACTTTCAAGGCCTTCTCCGCGGGGTGGAGGAGCAGGATGTCGTGGTGCAGGTTGAAGACCATGAGTTCCTGTTGCCGATCGACATGATCGACAAGGCCAACATTATTCCCACGTTTGACTGAGACGTGCCGGTTACTGCGGATCCCGCGGATCCAATGGCTTGCGAAAGGCGAGGCGTACGATGAGCAAAGAAGTACTGCTGGTTGTTGAGTCGGTGTCCAATGAAAAGGGCGTTCCGGCAAGTGTCATTTTTGAAGCGCTGGAGCTGGCTCTGGCCACTGCTACCAAGAAACGTTTTGAAGATGAAGTAGAATTGCGTGTAGAGATCAATCGCCAGACAGGCAACTACGAGACTTTCCGTCGCTGGACAGTTGTCGAAGACGAAGATCTGGACGATCCTGCTTACGAATTGGCCGTGGATCAGGCCCAGGCGAAAAAGCCGGGTGCTGTTGCCGGCGACCTGATCGAAGAAAAAATCGATTCCATCGAATTCGGTCGTATCGCTGCGCAGACCGCCAAGCAAGTCATTGTGCAGAAAGTTCGCGAAGCCGAGCGTGCTCAGGTAGTCGACGCCTACCGCGAGCGTCTGGGTGAAATCATTTCTGGTACTGTTAAAAAGGTTACGCGTGACAATGTCATCGTTGACCTGGGTAACAATGCCGAAGCCTTGCTGGCTCGTGAAGACATCATTTCCCGGGAAACTTTCCGGGTCGGTGTTCGCGTCCGTGCTCTGCTGAAGGAAATTCGCACCGAAAACCGTGGCCCTCAGCTGATCCTGTCGCGTACTGCGCCAGAGATGCTGATCGAGCTTTTCCGCATTGAAGTGCCGGAAATTGCCGAAGGTCTGATCGAGGTGATGGCTGCCTCCCGTGACCCGGGCTCTCGTGCGAAAATCGCTGTTCGCTCCAAGGATAAACGAATCGACCCGCAAGGTGCCTGTATCGGCATGCGCGGTTCGCGAGTTCAGGCTGTTTCCGGCGAGCTGGGTGGCGAGCGTGTGGATATCGTTCTTTGGGACGATAACCCGGCGCAGTTCGTGATCAATGCAATGTCCCCTGCAGAAGTAGCGGCAATCATCGTAGATGAAGACGCGCATGCAATGGATATCGCAGTGGGAGCGGACAACCTGGCCCAGGCTATTGGTCGTGGCGGTCAGAACGTGCGTCTGGCAAGTCAGCTGACTGGCTGGACCCTGAACGTAATGACCGAATCGGACATCCAGGCCAAGCAGCAAGCTGAAACCGGTGACATCCTGCGCAATTTCATCGAAGAACTCGAAGTCGATGAAGAATTGGCACAGGTGCTGGTTGATGAAGGCTTCACCAGCCTGGAAGAGATTGCCTACGTACCGTTGGAAGAAATGCTCAACATCGACGGCTTTGACGAAGACATCGTCAACGAGCTTCGCGCTCGTGCCAAGGATCGTTTGTTGACTAAAGCCATCGCTACAGAGGAAAAGCTGGCAGACGCCCATCCGGCCGAAGACCTGCTCTCGCTTGAGGGTATGGACAAGGATTTGGCGATGGAACTGGCGGTGCGCGGCGTAATTACCCGCGAAGACCTGGCCGAGCAGTCTATAGATGACCTGCTCGACATCGACGGCATTGACGATGATCGTGCCGGCAAGTTGATCATGGCCGCCCGAGCCCACTGGTTCGAGTAATTGGGCGCGGCCTGAGGAGAGAAGTGCATGACGCAAGTCACGGTGAAAGAACTGGCCAAAGTGGTCGACACACCGGTAGAGCGCCTGTTACAGCAGATGCGTGAGGCAGGTCTGCCGCACACCGCCGCCGAGCAAGTTGTGACCGATAACGAAAAACAAGCCTTGTTGACGCACTTGAAAAGCGGTCACAAGGCCAAGGTGGAAGAGCCTCGCAAGATTACCTTGCAGCGCAAAACCACCAGCACCCTGCGAGTTGCTGGCAGCAAGAGCATCAGCGTTGAAGTGCGCAAGAAGAAAGTCTTTGTGCAGCGTAGCCCGGAAGAGATCGAAGCCGAGCGCAAGCGCGAGATGGACGAACGCCGTGCGGTAGAAAACGCCGCTCGTCAAAAGGCTGAAGAAGAAGCCAAGCGTCGCGCTGAAGAAGATGCGCGCAATCAGCCTGCTGCCAGCCAGCCTGCTTCGGCTGCTGCCGAGCCTGTTGCCGCCGCCGAGCCTGTGCGCGAAGCATCGCCAGCAGCTGCTGCTCCGGCACCGGCCAGCGCAGCGCCTTCTGCCGATGCTCGCAAGCGTGACGAACAACGTCGCCCTGACAAGCCTCGTGCTGACGACCGCAACGCCCGTGGTGGCGACGGCGAGCGTAAAAACGCTCCGCATCGCGCTTCGGTCAAGGAGAAGGCTCCGGCCCCTCGCGTTGCTCCTCGCACTACCGACGAAGAAAGCGACAGCTTCCGTCGTGGTGGTCGTGGCAAGGGCAAGCTGAAGAAGCGTAACGCGCATGGTTTCCAGAGCCCTACCGGCCCGGTCATCCGTGACGTGGCCATTGGCGAGACCATCACTGTCGGCGAATTGTCGGCACAGATGTCGGTCAAGGCTGCTGAAGTCATCAAGTTCATGTTCAAGATGGGCACCCCGGTGACCATCAACCAGGTACTGGATCAGGAAACTGCCCAGTTGATCGCCGAAGAGCTGGGCCACAAGGTCACGCTGGTCAGCGACAACGCCCTGGAAGATTCCCTGGCCGAATCGCTGAAGTTCGAAGGTGAGTCGTTCTCCCGTGCACCGGTTGTGACCGTAATGGGCCACGTCGACCACGGTAAGACCTCGCTGCTCGACTACATCCGTCGTGCCAAGGTTGCAGCTGGCGAAGCCGGCGGCATCACCCAGCATATCGGTGCCTACCACGTTGAAACCGAACGCGGCATGGTCACGTTCCTCGACACCCCTGGTCACGCTGCGTTTACCGCCATGCGTGCCCGCGGTGCCAAGGCAACGGATATCGTGATTCTGGTTGTTGCAGCTGACGACGGCGTGATGCCTCAGACCATCGAAGCTGTTCAGCATGCTGTTGCGGCTGGCGTTCCGCTGGTTGTTGCGGTGAACAAGATCGACAAGCCTGGTGCTGACCTCGATCGTATCCGCAGCGAGCTGTCGGTCCATGGCGTGACGTCCGAAGAGTGGGGCGGTGATACGCCTTTCGTTTCGGTCTCCGCGAAGATGGGTACTGGCGTCGACGAATTGCTGGAAGCTGTTCTGCTGCAGGCCGAAGTCCTGGAACTCAAGGCAACCCCGTCGGCCCCTGGTCGTGGTGTTGTTGTCGAGTCCCGTCTGGACAAGGGCCGTGGTCCGGTCGCTACTGTTCTGGTTCAGGACGGTACGCTGCGTCAGGGCGACATGGTTCTGGTCGGTTCGAACTTCGGCCGCATCCGCGCCATGCTCGACGAGAACGGCAAGCCGGTCAAAGAAGCAGGTCCTTCCATCCCTGTCGAGATCCTCGGCCTGGACGGTACACCGGACGCTGGCGACGAGATGAGCGTGCTGTCGGACGAGAAGAAAGCCCGTGAAGTGGCTCTGTTCCGTCAAGGCAAGTTCCGCGAAGTCAAACTGGCCCGTGCTCACGCTGGCAAGCTGGAAAACATCTTCGAGAACATGGGTCAGGCAGAGAAGAAGACGCTCAACATCGTCCTCAAATCTGACGTACGCGGTTCCCTCGAAGCGTTGAACGGCGCCTTGAACGGCCTGGGTAACGACGAAGTGCAAGTGCGCGTGGTCGGTGGCGGTGTCGGTGGTATCACCGAGAGCGACGCCAACCTGGCACTGGCCTCCAACGCTGTACTGTTCGGCTTCAACGTGCGTGCCGACGCTGGCGCGCGCAAGATCGTCGAGCAGGAAGGTCTGGATATGCGTTACTACAACGTGATCTACGACATCATCGAAGACGTCAAGAAAGCCCTTACCGGCATGCTTGGCAGCGACGTCCGGGAGAATATCCTGGGTATCGCCGAAGTCCGCGATGTGTTCCGTTCGCCGAAATTCGGCGCGATCGCAGGGTGTATGGTTCTGGAAGGCACTGTCTACCGTAACCGTCCGATTCGTGTTCTGCGCGAAGACATCGTTATCTTTGAAGGCGAGCTGGAATCCCTGCGCCGCTTCAAGGACGACGCTGCCGAAGTACGTGCAGGCATGGAATGCGGTATCGGCGTCAAGAGCTACAACGACGTCAAGGTCGGTGACAAGATCGAAGTCTTCGAGAAGGTCCAAGTGGCTCGCAGCCTCTAAATCGCGAGCTTCAGGAGTCATGGTGGAAGCCTTGCATGTAAATGCTCTGCTTTCCTCATGGGCTCTAAACGCAACGCCCGGTCTGGCAAGTGTCAGGTCGGGCGTTTGCCGCTTTCAGACTGTCAGGGTTTGGTCCCGGATCAGTAACAGGTAACAAGCATGGCAAAAGAATACAGCCGTACCCAACGTATCGGCGATCAGATGCAGCGCGAACTGGCGCAGCTGATCCGTCGCGAAATCAAGGACCCACGCGTGGGTCTGGTCACCATCACCGCCGTAGACGTCAGCCGTGACGTCGGTCATGCGAAGATTTTCATGACCGTCATGGGCCAGGACAGCGCGGAAGAAATCGCGCAGACCATCAAGGTGCTCAACGCTGCTGCAGGTTTCCTGCGTATGCAGTTGGCCCGTGAGATGAAGTTGCGCAGCGTGCCTCAACTGCATTTCCACTATGACGAAAGCGTCGTGCGTGGCGCGCATCTCTCGGCACTGATCGAGCGTGCCGTGGCAGAAGACGGCCAGCATCAGGAAGGCCCTGCATCGCCGGATGCAAAGCCTGAAAGTACCGAGGAATAAAGAGTGGCTCAGGTCAAGCGTATACGCCGCAATGTCAGCGGGATCATCCTGCTCGACAAGCCACTGGGTTTCACTTCCAACGCCGCTCTGCAAAAGGTTCGCTGGCTGCTCAATGCCGAGAAAGCCGGGCACACCGGCAGCCTTGATCCTCTGGCAACGGGCGTTCTGCCGTTGTGCTTTGGTGAAGCGACCAAGTTCTCTCAGTACCTGCTCGATTCGGACAAGTCCTACGAGACCCTGGCGCAACTCGGTAAAACCACTACCACTGCCGACTCCGAAGGCGAGGTTCTGCTCACGCGTCCGGTGACCGTTGGTCGTGACGATATTGAAGCGGTTCTGCCGCATTTTCGCGGACAAATCAGTCAGATACCTCCCATGTACTCGGCCCTCAAGCGTGATGGCCAGCCACTTTACAAGCTGGCGCGTGCAGGGGAAGTAGTGGAGCGCGAGCCCCGTTCTGTTATTATTGCGCGCCTGGAATTACTTGCTTGCGAAGGTGACACAGCACGTCTGTCCGTCGATTGCAGCAAAGGCACCTATATCCGCACGCTGGTCGAGGATATCGGTGAGAAGCTTGGTTGTGGTGCTTATGTCGCAGAGCTGCGTCGTACCCAGGCCGGGCCTTTCACGCTGGCTCAGACAGTGACGCTGGAAGAGCTCGAGCAGGTGCATGCCGACGGCGGCAATGAAGCGGTTGACCGTTTCCTGATGCCATCGGACAGCGGTCTGCTGGACTGGCCGCTGTTGAAGTTTTCGGAACACAGTTCGTTTTACTGGTTGCATGGTCAGCCAGTACGCGCGCCGGACGCACCGAAATTCGGTATGGTTCGCGTGCAGGATCACGAAGGTCGCTTCATCGGTATCGGTGAAGTCGCCGAAGACGGGCGCATTGCGCCGCGTCGCCTGATTCGGTCAGAGTGACCGAAACCAGTCCAGCCGTCGGCTTGCCGGCGAGTGGGGTGGAACGAGGATGGCTGTCAACAGGCACGGTCATACCTCATTTTTTAATACGAGGATCTGTCCTCGGCCTGTTGGAAACGTTTCTCCGGAAACGCTTCCTTGCACAAAAGGATTGCCCACATGGCACTCAGCGTTGAAGAAAAAGCTCAGATCGTAACCGACTACCAGCAAGCTGTTGGTGATACTGGTTCGCCAGAAGTGCAAGTTGCACTGCTGACCGCCAACATCAACAAACTGCAAGGCCACTTCAAGGCCAACGGTAAGGACCACCACTCGCGTCGTGGTCTGATCCGTATGGTAAACCAGCGTCGCAAGCTGCTGGATTACCTGAAAGGTAAGGACGTTAGCCGTTACAGCGCCCTGATCGGTCGTCTGGGTCTGCGTCGCTAATAACGACGTTGCTAGAGGTTGGTTGTCTGTCACGATCCGTCGGGTTTTCCCGGTGGTTCTGGCAGGCTCCCAGCCTCAAGTTTTATCTGGGCTGTGGAAGGGGCCGATTCCCCACGCTGCCCAAGAATTCGCAAGAAACCAGTTCCCCAAGAGCCACAAAGAAAGGTAGGAAACCGTGAACCCGGTAATCAAAAAGTTTCAGTTCGGTCAATCGACCGTAACCCTCGAGACAGGCCGTATCGCCCGTCAAGCCTCTGGTGCAGTATTGGTCACCGTTGACGACGACGTCAGCGTACTCGTGACTGTGGTCGGCGCCAAACAGGCTGACGCTGGCAAAGGCTTCTTCCCTCTGTCCGTGCACTATCAGGAAAAAACCTACGCTGCCGGCAAGATTCCTGGTGGTTTCTTCAAGCGTGAAGGCCGTCCTTCCGAGAAAGAAACCCTGACTTCGCGCCTGATCGACCGTCCGATCCGCCCGTTGTTTCCAGAAGGCTTCATGAACGAAGTGCAGGTTGTCTGCACCGTCGTCTCCACCAGCAAGAAAATCGATCCGGACATCGCTGCGATGATCGGTACTTCGGCTGCCCTGGCCATCTCCGGTATCCCGTTTGACGGTCCGGTCGGTGCTGCCCGCGTTGCTTTCCACGAAAGCACCGGCTACCTGTTGAACCCTACTTACGAGCAGCTGCAGGCTTCGAGCCTGGACATGGTCGTTGCCGGTACTTCCGAAGCCGTTCTGATGGTTGAGTCGGAAGCCAAAGAGCTCACCGAAGACCAGATGCTGGGCGCTGTGCTGTTCGCGCATGACGAGTTCCAGGTCGTGATCAACGCCATCAAGGAACTGGCTGCCGAAGCCGCCAAGCCTACATGGGCCTGGCAGCCTAAGCCTGAAGCGACTGAACTGCTGAGCGCTATCCGCTCCGAGTTCGGCGAAGCGATCTCCCAGGCTTACACCATCACCGTCAAAGCCGACCGTTATGCGCGTCTGGGCGAACTGAAAGATCAGATCGTTGCCAAACTGGCCGTAGAAGAAGGCAGCCCGTCTGCCAGCGAAGTCAAAGCCGCTTTCGGCGAAATCGAATACCGCACCGTTCGCGAAAACATCGTTAACGGCAAGCCGCGTATCGATGGCCGTGATACCCGCACCGTTCGTCCTCTGAACATCGAAGTCGGCGTTCTGCCAAAGACTCACGGTTCGGCACTGTTCACCCGTGGCGAAACTCAGGCGCTGGTCGTTGCCACGCTGGGTACTGCACGTGACGCACAGCTGCTCGATACCCTCGAAGGCGAGAAAAAAGACCCCTTCATGTTGCACTACAACTTCCCTCCGTTCTCGGTGGGCGAGTGTGGTCGCATGGGCGGCGCAGGTCGTCGTGAAATCGGTCACGGCCGTCTGGCCCGTCGCAGTGTCCAGGCCATGCTGCCAGGCGCTGACGTGTTCCCGTACACCATCCGTGTCGTGTCGGAAATCACCGAGTCCAACGGCTCCAGCTCCATGGCTTCGGTCTGCGGTGCTTCCCTGGCTCTGATGGACGCTGGTGTGCCGATGAAGGCGCCGGTTGCCGGTATCGCCATGGGTCTGGTCAAGGAAGGCGAGAAGTTCGCGATTCTGACCGACATCCTGGGTGACGAAGACCACCTGGGTGACATGGACTTCAAGGTAGCCGGTACCTCCAAGGGTGTTACCGCGCTGCAGATGGACATCAAGATCAAAGGCATCACCGAAGAAATCATGGAGATCGCCCTGGGCCAGGCCCTGGAAGCTCGCCTGAACATCCTCGGCCAGATGAACCAGATCATCGGTCAGTCGCGTAACGAACTGTCGGCCAACGCTCCGACCATGATCGCGATGAAGATTGACACCGACAAGATCCGTGACGTGATCGGCAAGGGGGGCGCGACCATCCGTGCCATCTGCGAAGAGACCAAGGCTTCGATCGACATCGAAGACGACGGCTCGATCAAGATCTTCGGCGAGTCCAAGGAAGCGGCTGAGGCAGCACGTCAGCGCGTTCTGGGCATCACCGCAGAAGCGGAAATCGGCAAGATCTACGTCGGCAAGGTTGAGCGCATCGTCGATTTCGGCGCATTCGTCAACATCCTGCCGGGCAAGGATGGTCTGGTTCACATCTCGATGCTGAGCGATGCTCGCGTAGAGAAAGTGACCGACATCCTCAAGGAAGGTCAGGAAGTCGAAGTACTGGTACTGGACGTGGATAACCGCGGCCGTATCAAGCTGTCGATCAAGGACGTAGCCGCGGCGAAAGCATCGGGCGTCTGATTGATCTGAGCGGCATGTGAAAAAGGGACTCTTCGGAGTCCTTTTTTTATGAGCGCAATTAGAGGCTTACACATGGAGCATGCAAACTGCTCGGTGCAAACATGCATCTTGCAAGCCCGGGTTTGCATGAACGGGCAATCTGCACGACTCAGCAAAATAACTAAAAAGTTAAGCAGTTGATTTTAAACGTTATTTTCACTAGCTTGCTTTTGGCACACCGCTTGCGATATACCAGTTAACCCTGCCACCACATGCTGGTGCAGATTTTGAGAAAAACAGGAGTTATCGTATGAAGAAGTTCGCTATTGCCGCTGCTACCGCTACTGCCCTGACTCTGACCATGGCCAACGCTGCTTTCGCACAGACCTCGGCCCAAGCGCCAATGGTTCTGGCAGCTAACACCACTACTCAAGAAGTCAAAGAAGATACTTCTGATACCTGGATCACCACCAAAGTCAAAGCCGACCTGCTGACCGAAAAAGGCATCCCAGGCTCGGACATCAAGGTTGAGACCAACAAAGGCGTGGTTTCCCTGTCCTCCATGGTAAAAGTGACTGAAGCTCAGAAAACTACTGCCGTCGCTATCGCCAAGAAAATCAAAGGCGTTAAAGACGTATCGGCTGCTGGCCTGAAAGCCGAGTAATCGAATACTGCTCATGAACAGCCGCAGTCATTGATTGATGGAAGGTTCATGCGAGGCTACAAGGATGTAGCCATTAAAGGCCCCGACTGAAGAGTCGGGGCCTTTTCTATGGGCGCTACGAAACAGATCAAGGGAAGCAGGGGGCATCAGTTGCGGCGTTTGCTCTCGATGCCCACCAGGCGCCCGCCTTCGAAGCGCAGGTACTGATACATGCCGTTATCAGGACCGTATATCCACTCCTCGATCCTCACGGCTTCGGACCTTCGATAATTGCTATTGAAGATTTCCTGAGTGCCGAGCACTTCCTGGCTGACCGGTTCGCCGCACTTCTGCTGGACTTCGAACGCCCGGTCACCGGTGCTGACCAGTTGGCTGCCGCAACGCAGGGTCGAACTGGCATACGCTGATGCGACAACTGACCCGGCCATGGCGGCGAGGGTCAGGTTGATCAGTCGTTTGATTCGGGTGTGTGCCAAAGGCTTCATTCGCTGTCGAGGTGGAGGGGGCTGATGACTTTACCATCCGGTTGGGCCTGGCCCAGTTGCGCGTCGACGAAGTACACGCGAGCGTCTTCGAGCTTGCCCTTGTCCACCAGGTAATCCTTGATGCTGCTGGCTCTGCTCTGGCCCAGTTCGCGCAGCAGCACCTCGTTGCTGCTCCAGAACTTGAGTACGGCGGCACGCATCTGGGCAGCACGTTGTTCCTTGCCCAGACTGGTCCATTCAGCGGGCGGTTGCTGTTTCAGGCGTGTCCTGTAGATACCTTCGAGCATAGGCGTCTTTTCCTCTTCCGGGACCTCTATCAAGCCGGCCTTGGCTGGAACCTTGTCGCCGCGTCGCTGGAGGATCTTGTAATACGTGTACTGGTATTCGCGTTCCAGCCTTTGCTGGGCGATCAATGGACCGTCACTGCTGGCGGCGCTGGTGCCTTCGATCTCCAGTTTCAGGTCCGGACGCTCCTTGAGCGCTACCGAGAGTTTGTCCAGAGCCTTTTGCGCCTCTGCCGACAAGTCACTGGAGCCTGGCACGAAACTTACGCTGCCGAGGTCCTCGGAGCTTCCACCGGCAACCAGCCCGCCGAGCATCTTGAACGGGGCCTGCGCGGCACGCAGCACCAGATTGCGCAGGGTCTGCCAGACAATCGGCATGACGCTGAACTGCGGGTTGTTCAGGTCGCCTTCGATTGGCAGCTCCAAGGAAATACGCCCCTTGGTATCCTTAAGCAGCGCGACCGCCAGACGAATAGGCAGGTCCAGCGCATCCGGGCTGTCGACCCGCTCACCCAGTTGCAACTGCTCCACCAGCACCTTGTTCTGGGCCTTGAGCTGACCCTTGGTGATCAGGTAGTGCAGGTCGAGATTGAGCCGGCCCTTGCGGATCCGGAAGCCTGCGAATTTGCCGGAGTAAGGGGTCAGGTTGGTCAGCTCGACGCGCTTGAAGCTGGTGGTGATATCCAGGCTGGCCATCGGGTCGAACGGGTTGAGGCTGCCCTTGATGGTCACCGGCGCATAGCGGTCGACCTTGCCCTCGATGTCCACCGGTGCCGGTGTAGGCTTGCGGTTGTCGATGGTGCCGATACGACCGTTAAGCTGCTGCACGGCGGTGGCGAAGTTGGGGGTCAGGGTCATGTCGGCAAAGTTTGCCGAGCCGTTGTTGATATTCACTTCACCCACGTAGATCGCCAGCGGGTTTTCCTTCTTGCCTGCGGCTTGGGTTTTGGCTGCCTTTGGCTGGGCGGCGGTCTTGCCAGTAGCTGCGTCGGCTGGCTGCGGGATCAACAGATCATCGATGTTGGTGGTCCGGTCCTCATTGATCATAAAGCGCGCGTAGGGCTGATCCATGTTCACTTTGGCAATCGACAGGCCCTTGCCGTGCTGGTAGTCCAGGCCCTCCAGCGCCAGTTGCTGCCACTTCAGGAAGTCGCGCTGTTTGAGCGTATCCAGCGTGTGCAACTGATTGACCTGCGCTTTACCAGTGACGTTGAACGCCAGTGGCTCGGTGCTTTTCAGGTCGAGCGCCAGATCGCTGCCGAGCATGCCGCTGCGCAGCTCCAGACGAATGAACGGGCTGATATAGGCCTGGGCGAGGCGCAGGTCGATGTCGCGAGTGGTTACGTTGAGGCGTGCGCTGACCGGGTTGAGGTTCACGTCACCGGCGGCAGTGAGATTGCCCTGTTTGCCCAGCCCGGTCTCCAGCTTGAGCGTGAAGGGCGCCTTGTTCAGGCTGTCGAAGTTCTGGATGTCCAGATTCAGCGGGCCAACGTCCAGCGCGACCGGCTCTTGAGGCACGCGATCTGCCAGATGGACCATGTAGTTGCGCAACTGCACATCACGCAACAGGACTTGCCAGGGTTTGCTCTGCGCCACGGGTTGAGCGCTGGCTTTGGCGGTGGTCTCGGTGGCCGGGGCTGGCTCAGCGGCTTTTTCGTCCACGGCTGGGGTGTGCGCTGCTGCGGGCTTGCGCGCTTGGCTGGCGAACAGTTTTTGCCAGTCCAGTTGCCCGTCGGCTTCACGCGCGGCCCAGGTTTCCAGCTTCTGGCTGCGCACCTTGCCTACGGTAACCAGCTGCTTTGCGAGGTCGACCGATGTTTCGCTGACGTCCAGGCGTTGCAGGCGTACCAGTGGGCGACCATCGGGAGCGTTGAGCACAAAAGGCGCGACACTGGCCGACACGTTGGTCAACTTCAGCTCGGTTTCCTTGGACAGGTTCAATGTGTAGGCCGTGCTGAAATTCAGCACGCCGTCCTCGAGCGCCAGCGGCAAGGCATCACGCACATAAGGCCACCACAGCTTCATCTTGCTGTCAGTGACTTTCAGCGTGCCCTCGGAGGCGATCGGGATCAGGCTGATACGGCCGACCCAGTCGATCTGCCCACCGTCCGGCCCCGCTGCGACCAGGGTCATGTCGGCGTTGTCTTCAGGCAGAGTGCTGAGGTTCTTGAGCTCGAAATCCAGCGCGTCGTAGAGAAACTCGATGGGCTGGCTGGGGCGCAGGTCCTGGAAGTGAACGTAGCCTCCCGCCAGTTTGATTTCGTCGATACGCAGTGGGAATGGCTTAGTGGCGGGTTCGTCCTTTGCCGGTTCGCTGGCGGGCAGCTTGAACAGTTGTGCCAGATTGAGCTTGCCCTGTTTGTCGAACAGCAGCTCGGTGCGCGGTTTGATCAGCTCGACGCGTTGCAGATGCAGAGCCCGCGTCCACAGACTGTTGATTTGCAGATTGGCATAAAGCTTTTCAAACGCGACCTGCTCCTTCCCCGGCGTGCCGATGTTCAGGCCCCAAAGTGTCAGCTCCAGGGTGAAGGGGTTGAATTCCAGGCGTTCGAGCTTTGCTGGCACCGTGGCGTAATTGGCCAGTTGCTGGTTCGCGATCCGCAGAGCGACGCCGGGAAGAATGAAAAATCCCAGCAAACTGTAGAGCGCGATCACAGCCAGCAGGGAGCCGAGTGTGCGTTTCAATCCTCTGGACATGGGCAGCGGCGTCTCTCTCTTTTGGAAGCCCTTGGAGTATGGCATGCCTGTTCGGTTCCGAAGGCACTGCCATCGCGGCTTGTAGGAACTTTCCGGTTGTACTTTACGATAGCAAGCGCCGGATCAGAGTTGCAGAATCAGCGTTTTCAGCGGCGGTTGATTATCCTGAGACGGGAAGTCTGCGGCGGGACGCATCTCCTGGCAGTCGCGTACCGGACGCCCAGCCTTGGTGGCGCAGCGCAGTACCTGCTCACGCCAGTCCTGCATGCTGACTTTCGCCAGATTGTTGCAGCAGATCAGCACACCATCGTCCGCCGTGGTCAACAGCGCAGGTTTGAGCAGGCTTTGATAGTCGCGCAGCAAATCAACGGTGCCGAATGCGCTCTTGGCCCAGGCCGGTGGGTCGAGCAGGACCAGATCATATTGACGCTGTTGCAGTTTCACGTAGCTGGGCAATTGCTGGCTGCGGCGTGCAGCAATGGGCAGGCCGGCCAACTGGCGGATTGCCGGAAAATAATCCGACTGGATGAATTGCATGGGTGGCAGTTGCGGATTGAGCGCACCATTCTCGCGACCCACCGCCAGATTGCCCTCGGCGAAGTCCAGATTGCACACTTCACTCGCGCCACCGGCCGCAGCACTCAGACCGACGCCGCAGGTGTAGGCGAACAGGTTCAGCACGCTTTTGCCGGCGCTGTGCTGCTTGACCCAGCCGCGTGTGTTGCGCAGGTCCAGAAACAATAGTGGGTCCTGGCCTGCATGTCGGCCGCGGACTCGGTAATTGAGCCCCCATTCGTGGCCGACATGATCGGCCAGCGCCGCTTCTTCAGCCTTGTACACGGTGTCATGGCGATCCACGCGCGAGTTGCCTTGCGAGCGATCGTTATAGACCAGCAGGGTGTCCAGGCTCAGGCGCGTGTTGACCTGTTCATGCAGCGCCAGCAGGGCATCGCGATCCAGGCGGGAGTGAAAGCTCTGCACCAGCAATTGCGGGCCGTAGCGGTCGATGGTCAGCCCGCTGGCACCCTCTTGGCTGCCGTGAAACAGTCGATAGCAGTCCGTGCCCTGCCCATGCAATTGGTCAAGCAGCCCCTGGCGATTGTCGAGGGCGACGCTGAGCGCCTGATTCAAGGAAGACATGCTGAGCGCCTCGGGCTGGAATAAGGCGCGGGAGTTTACCAGTTACCGGGCGCCGGAAGTTTTTGAAGTCTGCCATGCGCTTGATCTGCTGCGTTGTCATACAGCGCCAATATTCCCCTGTTACGGTGCTTTTTTGCCTGTCAGCGAGGGGATAACCGTGAGCCAGTTCGATCTCAAGCGTCGCCGTGTCATCCAGGCCGTCGGAACGGTAGGTGCCGGTCTGCTGTTACCAGGTGTTGCGCCGGCAGTCATCGCCTCGGTGCAGGATCGTCCGAAGATGATGGATGGCGTGCAGTCCGGCGATGTGTTCGGCGACAAGGCGATCGTCTGGAGTCGTAGCGACCGGCCTTCGCGCATGGTCGTCGAGTGGGACACACGCAGCATGTTCACCCAGCCACGCCGTTTGGTGTCGGCGCTGGCCGATCAGCGTAGCGACTTCACCGCGCGGGTCGAGCTGAGCGGGCTGCCGGTCGATCAGGCGATTTTCTACCGGGTGTCTTTCGAGGATGCGCAGAGCGGTGTCGTCAGCGAGCCGTGGTTCGGCCATCTGCGCAGCACGCCGCAGCAGCGCCGCGACATCCGCTTCGTCTGGAGCGGCGACACGGTGGGGCAGGGCTTTGGCATCAACCCCGATATCGGCGGCATGCGTATCTACGAAGCCATGCGTTTGCGCTTGCCGGACTTTTTTATCCACAGCGGCGACACCATCTACGCCGACAGCCCGGTGCCGGAGCAGCTCACCACGGAGGGCGGGCGTGTCTGGCGCAACATCACCACCGAGGCGAAGAGCAAGGTAGCGGAGACCCTCGACGAATACCGGGGCAACTACCGTTACAACCTGATGGATGAAAACCTGCGCCGCTTCAACGCCGAAGTGCCGCAGATCTGGCAGTGGGATGATCACGAAGTGACCAACAACTGGTCGCCCAGCAAACAGCTCGATGATCGCTACAAGGTCAAGGACATCGGCCTGCTGTCCTCGCGTGCCCGCCAGGCTTATCTGGAGTACGCGCCGCTGCGCTTGCAGGAAGCCGACAACGGCGGGCGCATTTATCGCAAGATCCCCTACGGTCCGATGCTCGACGTGTTCGTCCTCGACATGCGCAGCTATCGCGCCGGCAACGATGCCAACCTGGCCGACAAGCCGGGTCCGACCACCGCATTCATGGGCCGTGAGCAACTGGACTGGCTCAAGCGCGAGCTCACTGCATCGCGTGCGCAGTGGAAAGTGATCGCGGCGGACATGCCCATTGGTCTGGGCGTGCCGGATGGCGAGGTCAGCCCCGGCGTACAGCGTTGGGAGGCCATCGCCAACGGCAATGACGGCCCGGCGTTGGGGCGTGAGCTGGAGGTCGCCGAATTGCTGGCGTACCTGCGCGCGCAGAAGGTTCGCGATTGTGTCTGGCTGACGGCCGACGTGCATTACTGCGCCGCGCATCATTACCAGCCGGATCTGGCCGTATTTCAGGACTTCGACCCGTTCTGGGAGTTCGTCGCCGGACCATTGAATGCCGGTAGCTATGGTCCCAACGTGCTGGACAAGACCTTTGGTCCCGAGCTGGTGTTCCAGAAGGCGCCCCCTGCGCAGAACACCTCGCCATTTGCGGGTTTTCAATTCTTTGGTGAAGTGAATATCGACGGGCAGACCGGTGAGATGACCGTGGCACTGCGCGATCTGGACGGGGTCTCGGTTTTCGAGCGCAAGCTCCAGCCTGTGAAGGAAGTCAGCCGCATCGTCTGAGAAGCGGCAGTCGCGGTAGGGGATCAGGGTTTCGGAAATTCCGTGCAACATGCTTGTCCTCGGTGGCCTATCATGAGCTACCTAACGACGGGACCGGACGCGTTGCATGCTGGCTATTTTTCTCGAAACCCTGAACATCACCGCCCCGGTGTTTGCCATGCTGTTTCTGGGCGTGTTCCTCAGGCGAATCGGCGCGATCAATGACGGTTTCATCGTTGCGGCTTCCGGGCTGGTGTTCAACGTCACCATGCCTGCGCTGCTGTTTCTGGGCATTATTCACGCCGACCTGCGCACCGCCCTGCAGCCCAAACTGCTGATTTTTTTCAGCATCGCCACGCTTCTGAGTTTTGCATTCGCCTGGTGCTGGGCGATCTGGCGCTGCCCGTACGAAGAGCGCGGGATCTACGTCCAGGGCGCGTTTCGTGGCAATAACGGGGTTATCGGTCTGGCCCTGGCGGCCAGCATGTACGGGCCTGATGGCATTTCACTGGGCGCCATTCTCGCCGCGCTGGTCATCGTCTTCTACAACACGTTATCGACGGTGGTATTGGCGGTTTACAGCCCGGTGATCAAATCCGATCCCTGGAGCATCTTCAAAAGCGTGCTGGCCAACCCACTGATCATCAGCGTGATCATCGCCTCACCCTTCGCTTACTTCGCCATCGGCCTGCCCAAATGGCTGGAAACCTCTGGCAGCTACCTGGCCCAGATGACCCTGCCGCTGGCACTGATCTGCATCGGCGGCACGTTGTCGCTGGCTTCGTTGCGCAAGAGTGGAAAGCTGGCTATCAGTGCCAGCGTCATGAAGATGATCACGCTGCCAGTGCTGTGCACGCTGGCCGCCTGGCTGGCGGGTTTTCGCGGCGCTGAATTGGGGATTCTGTTCCTGTATTTCGGCAGCCCGACAGCGGCAGCCAGCTACATCATGGCGCGCACGGCCAACGGCAATTACGAACTGGCCGCTGCGATCATCGTCATCACCACGCTGGCGGCAGCAGTCACGACCAACGTGGGGATTTTCATCCTGCAATGGGGCGGCTGGATTTAATCCGCTTTGACGTAACTGTCGATCACTTCCTGCGCCGCACGAAACGCGTCGATGGCCGCTGGCACGCCGGCGTACACCGCGCAGTGCAGCAGCGCTTCGCGAATCTCCTCGACCGTGCAGCCATTGTTCAGTGCGCCACGAACGTGGCCTTTCAGTTCTTGCGGGCATTTCAGGGCGGTGAGGGTGGCCAGGGTGATCAGGCTACGGGTCTTCAGCGGCAGGCCCTCGCGACTCCAGACGCTGCCCCAGGCGTGCTCGTTGACGAAATCCTGCAGCGGCTGGCTGAACTCGGTGGCATTGCCCAGCGCGCGGTCGACGTAGACATCGCCCATCACCTGGCGACGGATCTGTTCGCCTTCGCTGATCGTCTTGTCTGTCATGGCCTTGCTCCTTGTATCAATGCGGGTTGGAGGTCAGTGCTGGCGTCGCCAGGCGCGAATTGTGCCCCAGACAACCACAGCGCCCAGCACAGGTAACACCAGCGTGAGCATTTTGCTTTCAAGCCGTTCGGCCAGCGCCATACCGGTGCTGATCGACAGGATATGCAGCCCGTAGGTCAGGTACAACGACAGCAGAAACAGGCCTTCCAGACGGTCTATCCGGTATCCGGAATAGAACAGCGGCACGCACAGCAACGACACGCCGAGCATGATCGGCAGGTCGAACACCAGTGCATTTGGCGAGATCGTCAGCGGCACCGGGGCGACCAGTGCGGTCAGCCCCAGAACGCCCAGCAGATTGAACAGGTTGCTGCCGATCACGTTGCCCACGGCAATATCACGCTCACCACGAAACGCTGCGATCAGCGACGTCATCAGTGCCGGCAATGATGTGCCAATGGCAATGATGGTCAGACCGACGATGCGTTCGGAAAGCCCCAGGTGTATGGCAATCACCACTGACGCGTCGACCAGCAGGTGTCCGCCAGCGGTCAACAGCAGCAAGCCACTGGCAAGCATGAGGATGCGCGTGAAGGTACGAGGTTTTTCGGTTGTCTCGGCCTGTCCGTGACGCGGCGCATGACCGCCTTGGCGGATGATGACGATCAGGCAGAACAGCAATCCGGCAAGCAGCACTGCGCCGTCCAGTTTGCTGAATTCGCCGCTCCAGGACAGGCCGATAGCCAGCAGGCAGGCGCCAATCATCAGCGGAATGTCGACGTGCAACACCTGACGGGCAACGCGTAACGGAATGATCAGCGCGCACAGGCCAAGGATCACCAACACATTGAAAATGTTACCGCCGATGACACTGCCCACAGCGATGTCGGTGTTATCGGCAAACGCGGCTTGCAGGCTTACTGCCATCTGCGGCGCGCTGGTGCCCATTGCCACGACGGTCAGGCCGACGATCAGTGGCCGGACCTTGAAAATCGCCGCCAGATGCACCGCTGCGCGCACTGACAGTTCTGCCCCGATCAGCAGCAATAACAAGCCACTGAGCATCTGGATGAGCGCGGGGGCGGGCAAGGCCGATAGCTGGAGAATACGAGTGTCCTTATCGGAGGTGATCGAGAGCTGGGGTTAATCCAGGGCCTGTACGCGGACTGGCGCTGTCCCGCTGCGCAGCATACCCAGTTGTTCGGCCGCTTCGCGAGAGACATCGATCAGACGGCCGCGCGTGTGAGGGCCGCGATCGTTGATACGTACGACTACCGACCTGTCGTTGTCCAGATTGGTGACTTTGACGCGCGTGCCGAAAGGCAGCTGTCGATGCGCAGCGGTCAGCGCATTCTGATTGAACGGCTCACCGCTGGCAGTGCGGTTGCCATGATGGCGGGCGCCGTAATAAGCGGCGGTGCCGGTCTCGTCATAACCATGGGGGTCGATGATGTGATTAGCGCATCCTGCCAATAACGTCAGCAGGCTACAGGCAAAAATAAGGCGGCGCATGGGGTGGGTTCCTGAGTGCCGGAGTAGTTGTGGTTGACGCTCGTGCCAAGGCTCCATGTCGGCATGCATTTCGTGACGCTCCGCGTCATAACCCGGTGTCGCAGCGCGTACTCGACAGCGGACGCAGAGCGTCCGGAACTGCATTCCCACACAGAGCGCTCGTCGTTATACACAAGTCATGAAGAGCCCAGAAGGCGGGGTCTTTGACCATAATCGCGATGTGAATAAAGACCTCTGTGGGAGTGAGCTTGCTCACGAAGACCTTGGTCCAAACGCCCTGTCTCTAGAGGCTGTACCGGCCTATTCGCGAGCAAGCTCGCCCCCACAAGACTCGTGTATAACGCTGATCGCATAGCGTGGGAACGAGAGTGACGAGGATCAGCCCTCCAGCTTGGCCTTCAGCAGCTCATTGACCTGCTGCGGGTTGGCCTTGCCTTTGGAGGCTTTCATCGCCTGACCGACAAAGAAACCGAACATCTTGCCGCGTTTGGCTTCGTCCGCTGCACGATACTGTTCGACCTGTTCCGCGTTGGCTGCCAGCACCTCGTCGAGCATCGATTCAATGGCGCCGCTGTCGGTGACCTGCTTCAGGCCGCGCTTTTCGATGACTTCATCAGCACTGCCTTCACCATTGGCCATTGCCTCGAAGACCATTTTCGCGATCTTGCCGGAAATGGTGTTGTCGGTGATGCGTTTGAGCATGCCGCCCAACTGCTCGGCACTGACCGGCGACTGGTCGATCTCCAGGCCCTGCTTGTTGAGCAGGCTGCCCAGCTCGACCATGACCCAGTTGGCTGCCAGTTTGGCGTCACCGCTGATGCTCACCACCTGTTCGAAGTAGTCAGCCTGCTCGCGGCTCGAAGCCAGTACGCTTGCGTCGTAGGTCGATAGACCGAACTGGCTCTGGAAGCGTTCGCGTTTCTGCGGCGGCAGCTCTGGCAAGGTCGCGCGGGTTTCTTCGAGGAACGAGTCCTCGATGATCACCGGCAACAGATCCGGGTCGGGGAAGTAGCGGTAATCGTTGGCTTCCTCCTTGCTGCGCATGGCGCGGGTTTCGTTGGTGTTCGGGTCATACAGGCGCGTCTGCTGGATAACCTTGCCACCGTCTTCGATCAGATCGATCTGGCGCTGAATCTCGCTGTTGATCGCTTTTTCGATGAAGCGGAACGAGTTGACGTTCTTGATCTCGCAGCGCGTGCCGAACTCGACCTGGCCCTTCGGACGAATCGATACGTTGCAGTCGCAGCGCAGCGAACCTTCGGCCATGTTGCCGTCACAGATGCCCAGGTAGCGGACAATCGCGTGGATGGCCTTGACGTAAGCCACGGCTTCCTTGGCGTTGCGCATGTCCGGCTCGGAAACGATCTCCAGCAGCGGGGTGCCGGCACGGTTCAGGTCGATACCGGTCATGCCCTGGAAGTCTTCGTGCAGGCTCTTGCCCGCATCCTCTTCCAGGTGCGCACGGGTGATGCCGATGCGCTTGACGGTGCCGTCTTCAAGGGGGATGTCCAGGTGGCCCTTGCCGACAATCGGCAGCTCCATCTGGCTGATCTGATAGCCCTTGGGCAGGTCCGGGTAGAAGTAGTTCTTGCGGGCAAACACGTTGTGCTGGCCGATTTCGGCGTTCACTGCCAGGCCGAACTTGACGGCCATGCGCACGGCTTCCTTGTTCAGCACCGGCAATACGCCAGGCATGCCCAGGTCGACGAGGCTGGCCTGCGTGTTGGGCTCGGAGCCGAACGTGGTCGCGCTACCGGAAAAAATCTTTGATTGGGTCGAAAGCTGGGTATGAATCTCCAGCCCGATGACGACTTCCCATTGCATGTGTTTCTCCTCAGAAGCCTTCAGGTGCGCGAGTGTGCCAGTCGGTGACT
Source organism: Pseudomonas sp. PvP100 (assembly GCF_017833055.1). Lineage (NCBI taxonomy): Bacteria > Pseudomonadati > Pseudomonadota > Gammaproteobacteria > Pseudomonadales > Pseudomonadaceae > Pseudomonas > Pseudomonas sp. PvP100. The sequence continues at coordinate 3,471,305 of NZ_JAFIBO010000001.1, read as the reverse complement.
TGCTGATACTGATGCGCCACATTCAAGAGACGGCCTTCCTGGAAATACGGAGCGAGCAGCTGCACGCCGACCGGCAGACCGTCGACGAAGCCCGCAGGCATGGACAAGCCAGGCAGGCCCGCCAGGTTGGCGGTGATGGTGTAGAAGTCTTCCAGGTATTCGGCAATCGGATCGTTGGTCTTGGCGCCGATTTTCCAGGCCGGGTTGGGCGTGGTCGGGCCGAGAATCACGTCGACATCGGCGAACGCACTCATGAAATCGTTCTTGATCAGGCGACGGATTTTCTGCGCCTGCAGGTAGTAGGCGTCGTAGTAACCCGCCGACAGCGCGTAGGCGCCAACCATGATGCGTCGCTGGACTTCCGGGCCGAAGCCTTCCGCGCGAGAGCGCTTGTACAGATCAGTCAGGTCTTTCGGGTCTTCGCAGCGGTAGCCGAAACGCACCCCGTCGAAGCGCGACAGGTTGGACGAGGCTTCTGCTGGCGCGATGACGTAGTAGGCCGGGATCGCGTGCTGCAGGTTAGGCAGACTGACTTCCTTGACGATCGCGCCGAGCTTTTCCAGCTCTTTGACGCTTTCATGCACCAGCTGCGCGATGCGTGGGTCGAGGCCTGCGCTGAAATATTCTTTCGGCACACCGATACGCAGGCCCTTGAGCGAGGTATTGAGGCTGGCGGAGTAGTCCGGAACCGGCTCGTCGATGCTGGTCGAGTCCTGCGGGTCGAAACCGGCCATGCCTTGCAGCAGCAGTGCGCAATCTTCGGCCGTGCGTGCCATCGGTCCCGCCTGATCGAGGCTGGATGCGTAGGCAATCATGCCCCAGCGCGATACGCGGCCGTAGGTCGGCTTGAGGCCCGTGAGGTTGGTCAACGCTGCAGGCTGGCGAATCGAACCACCGGTGTCGGTGCCGGTCGCGGCGGGCAACAGACGTGCAGCAACAGCCGCTGCCGAGCCGCCCGAAGAACCGCCAGGGACGCATTCCAGGTTCCACGGGTTTTTCACCGCGCCGTAATGGCTGGATTCGTTGGCCGAGCCCATGGCGAATTCGTCCATGTTGGTCTTGCCCAGCGTCACTGTACCGGCCGATGCCAGACGCGAAACGACCGTGGCGTCATAGGGTGCCTTGAAATTGTCGAGCATCAGCGAGCCGCAGCTGGTGCGGATGCCCTGGGTGCAGAACAGGTCCTTATGGGCCAGCGGGGCACCGAGCAGCGGGCCGTTTTCACCGGCTGCACGGCGCGCGTCTGCCGCCTGCGCCTGGGTGATGGCCAGGTCTTCGGTGAGGCTGATGAAGCTGTTGAGCTGCGGGTCGAGCGTCGCGATGCGCGACAGCAGAACGCGAGTCAGCTCTTCGGAAGAAAACTTTTTATCGGCGAGTCCGCGAGCGATCTCGGCCAGAGTCATTTGATGCATGCAGGCGCTTTCCCTTACTCGATGACTTTCGGAACCAGATACAGCCCGTCTTGGACCGCTGGTGCGATGGCTTGGTAAGTGTCACGACGATTTCGCTCGGTGACGGCGTCTTCGCGCAGGCGCTGGGTGGCTTCCAGCGGGTGAGCCAGCGGCTCGATGCCAGTGGTGTCGACCGCTTGCATCTGATCGACCAGCCCAAGAATACTGTTAAGTGCTTCGGTGGTACGCGGGATATCGGCGTCATTGAGACCCAGTCGGGCCAGATGAGCGATCTTTTCCACGTCGGAGCGTTCAAGCGCCATGGGGTATCTCCAGTGGAATGCTTATGGATTTGCTTTGTTGCCAATTGCGGAACACTATCGCGTTATTACTGTCTCAAGCCGCTAACGTCGAGGGTGGTGTTCGGAAAACCGCCAATTTAGCATATTGGCTCCTTGCCCAAAATCCCTGTCGTTGTTAGAGTTTGCCGCACTTTTTTTACCACGCGTTCCCTAGGGTCCCTTTCCCATGTTCAAGAAACTGCGTGGCATGTTTTCCAGTGATCTATCCATCGACCTGGGCACTGCCAACACCCTTATTTACGTGCGTGAGCGCGGTATCGTTCTGAATGAACCCTCTGTCGTTGCCATTCGTACTCACGGCAACCAGAAGAGTGTCGTGGCCGTCGGTACCGAAGCCAAGCGCATGCTGGGCCGTACTCCAGGCAACATCGCAGCCATTCGTCCAATGAAAGACGGCGTTATCGCCGACTTCAGCGTCTGCGAAAAAATGTTGCAGTACTTCATCAACAAGGTTCATGAAAACAGCTTTCTGCAGCCCAGCCCTCGTGTGCTGATCTGCGTTCCGTGCAAATCCACTCAGGTTGAGCGTCGCGCCATTCGCGAGTCGGCCCTGGGTGCAGGCGCACGCGAAGTATTCCTGATCGAAGAACCGATGGCCGCTGCAATCGGTGCCGGTCTGCCGGTGGAAGAAGCTCGCGGTTCGATGGTTGTCGACATCGGCGGCGGTACCACCGAAATCGCACTGATCTCCCTGAACGGTGTGGTGTATGCCGAATCCGTACGGGTCGGCGGTGACCGTTTCGACGAAGCGATCATCACCTACGTGCGCCGCAATTACGGCAGCCTGATCGGCGAATCGACTGCCGAGCGCATCAAGCAGGAAATCGGTACTGCCTATCCGGGCGGTGAAGTGCGCGAAGTCGACGTCCGTGGCCGCAACCTGGCCGAAGGCGTTCCACGTGCGTTCACCCTGAACTCCAATGAAGTGCTCGAGGCACTGCAGGAGTCGCTGGCGACCATCGTTCAGGCGGTCAAGAGCGCTCTGGAGCAATCGCCTCCGGAACTGGCCTCGGACATCGCCGAGCGTGGCCTGGTCCTGACCGGTGGTGGTGCGCTGCTGCGTGATCTGGACAAGTTGCTGGCGCAGGAAACCGGTCTGCCGGTGATCGTCGCCGAAGACCCGCTGACCTGTGTAGCGCGTGGCGGTGGCCGTGCGCTGGAAATGATGGATAAGCACACCATGGATCTGCTCTCCAGCGAATAATTCGCCGGGGTGCCTTTCACGGAGTCTTTTGTATGCAGGTGGCGGATATGCTACCTGTATGCATCAGGCTGACGCCGAAACAGGGTGCCTATCTCTTTCATTTGTCCAGGCCGGTTACATACCGCATGAATAATTGCCAATCGAAGTTCGATCCAACGATCGCATGCCCCGGAGGAGCGGCCTATTAAACCGCTTTTCTCAAAAGGCCCGTCGCTGGGTGTACGTCTGCTGGTGCTGGCCGTTCTGTCGGTTGCGTTGATGGTTGTCGACGCCCGCTTTACGATCCTCAAGCCCGTGCGCAGCCAGATGTCGATGGTGCTCATGCAGTCCTACTGGATCGTCGACCTGCCACAGCGTCTGTATCAAGGCGTCGCCAGTCAGTTCGGCAGCCGCACAGAGCTGATCGCCGAAAACGAAAAACTCAAGACCGAAGCCCTGCTTTTGCAAGGTCGCCTGCAAAAGCTGGCGGCACTGACCGAGCAGAACGTTCGGCTGCGTGAGCTGCTGAACTCCTCGGCGCTGGTCAACGAAAAAGTCGAGGTCGCCGAGTTGATCGGCATGGACCCGAACCCCTTCACCCATCGCATCATCATCAACAAGGGCGAACGCGACGGCGTGGTGCTCGGCCAGCCTGTGCTCGATGCGCGCGGCCTGATGGGGCAGGTGGTCGAATTGATGCCCTATACCTCACGCGTTCTACTACTGACTGACACGACCCACAGCATCCCGGTGCAGGTCAACCGCAACGGTCTGCGTGCCATCGCCAGTGGCACCGGTAACCCGGAGCGTCTGGAGCTTCGGCATGTGGCGGATACCGCAGACATCAAGGAAGGCGATCTACTGGTCAGTTCGGGCCTTGGTCAGCGTTTCCCGGCCGGTTACCCGGTGGCGACGGTCAAGGAAGTGATTCACGACTCCGGCCAGCCGTTCGCGATCGTTCGAGCGGTGCCAACCGCCGCGTTGAATCGCAGTCGCTATCTGTTGCTGGTGTTCTCTGACGGTCGCTCGCCTGAAGAGCGCGCTGCCGATGCGGCGCAAGCACAGGAATCCCTCGACAAGGGCGTCGAGCCTTCCGTGATGGCAACACTGCCGCCGCCGACACCGGCTTTCCCGATGTGGCCGCAGGCATTCGTTCCGGTCTTTCCGGGCAGCACGCTGACGCACAAGCCGGCGGCGCAGTCGGCAACACCTGCACCGGCGGCAACGCCCGCGACACCTGCAAGGCCTGCTGCCCGGCCCGCGGCGTCACAGCCGCCTGCCTCCAGACCTTCCACTGCCCGGGAGCCTATCGATGGTTAGTCATGTTTCCGGGCGCAACGGCTGGGTGGTCTGGCTGACGTTTGCGATCGGTCTGCTGCTGAGCGTTTCGCCGCTGCCGCAATTCATGGAAATCTTCCGGCCGCTGTGGCTGGCTCTGCTGCTGACCTTCTGGGTTCTGGCGCTGCCGCACAAATACGGTATGACCACCGCGTGGATACTGGGCCTGATGGAGGATGTTCTGTACGGCACATTGCTTGGCCAGAATGCCCTGATCCTCAGTCTGATTACCTTTCTGGTGATGTCCCTGCAGCAGCGCCTGCGCATGTTTCCGATGTGGCAACAGTGCCTGGTGCTATTGGTGGTATTCGGTCTGGCGCAGCTTGCGCAGCTCTGGCTGAGTGCGCTGACCGGCAACCGTCAGCCTACGCTGGCGCTGGTGCTGCCCGCGTTGGTCAGCGCTCTGTTGTGGCCCTGGATCAGTTATGGCCTGCGTGGATTGCGCAAACGTTTGAAAATCAATTAAGCGCAAGGTGAGCGCGACGCCTCGCTGCGTTGTTCGCGCTCACCCGTACAGACACGGAGATGTCCTTATGCCCTCGCTTTATCTGGCTTCTGGCTCGCCGCGCCGCCGCGAACTTCTGACTCAGATCGGTGTGCCCTTTACCGTACTGAGCGCTCAGATCGACGAAACTCCTTTCGACCATGAAACCCCGGCTGCCTATGTCGAGCGTCTTGCGCTGGGCAAGGCTCAAGCCGGGCTATCCGTGCTGTCAGCCGAACAACAGGCCTGCGTGATGGGGGCCGACACGGCGGTGGTGCTCGATGGACGCATTCTCGGCAAGCCGGTCGATGAAGCGGATGCGCTGGCCATGCTCATGGCCCTGTCCGGGCGCGAGCATGACGTACTGACGGCTGTGGCGCTCTGTGATCGGCAACGCAGCGAAACCCGTATTGTTACCAGTCGTGTGCGCTTTCGCCCGATTCAAACCCATGAAGCCCAAGCCTACTGGACCAGTGGTGAGCCCGCCGACAAGGCTGGCGGCTATGCCATCCAGGGGTTGGCAGCGATTTTCGTCGAGGGTCTGCAAGGTAGCTATTCTGGGGTGGTGGGTCTGCCCCTGTGCGAAACCGCAGAACTGCTTGGCCATTTCGGCATACCCTGCTGGCAATGCCTGGAAGGTGACAAGTCATGAGTGAAGAGATTCTGATCAACATCACGCCGATGGAATCGCGCGTGGCCGTAGTGGAAAACGGGGTTCTGCAAGAGGTGCACGTCGAGCGCACCCAGCGTCGCGGCATCGTCGGCAATATCTACAAAGGCAAGGTTGTGCGGGTGCTTCCCGGCATGCAGGCGGCGTTCATCGACATTGGTCTGGATCGCGCGGCGTTCATTCATGCCTCGGAAATATCCATGCGTGAAGGGCCTGCGGTCGAGAGCATCGCGTCGCTGGTACATGATGGTCAGAGCCTTGTCGTGCAAGTCACCAAAGACCCGATCGGCAGCAAGGGCGCACGGCTGACCACGCAACTCTCCATTCCGTCGCGTTATCTGGTGTATATGCCGCGCACCGCGCATGTGGGCATCTCGCTGAAAATCGAGGACGAAGCCGAGCGCGAACGACTCAAGAAAGTGGTCAGCGATTGTGTCGCCCTGGAAGGTATCAAGGAGGCCGGAGGTTTCATTCTGCGCACCGCTGCCGAAGGCGCCGGGGCGGATGAAATCCTGATGGACATCCGCTATCTGCGCAGGCTCTGGGATCAGATCGGCGAGCAGATCAAGACGGTCAGCCCACCCACGGTGATTTACGAAGATCTGGGCCTGGCACTGCGCACCTTGCGCGATCTGGTCAGCCCGCGCATCGAGAAGATCCGTATCGACTCGCGGGAAACATTTCAGAAAACGACTCAGTTCGTGGCCGAGCTGATGCCGGAAATCGCCGACAGGCTCGAGCACTATCCGGGCGAGCGGCCGATCTTCGACCTTTATGGGGTCGAAGACGAAATCCAGAAGGCCCTCGAGCGCAAGGTGCCTCTCAAGTCGGGCGGCTATCTGGTCATCGATCCAGCCGAAGCGATGAGCACCATCGACGTCAACACCGGCGCGTTCGTGGGGCATCGCAACCTCGAAGAAACCATCTTCAAGACCAACCTGGAAGCTGCCACGGCCATCGCCCGGCAGCTGCGCCTGCGCAATCTGGGCGGCATCATCATCATCGATTTCATCGACATGGAAGACGGTGAACACCAGCGTCAGGTGCTGCGCACGCTTGAGAAGCAGCTGGAACGCGATCACGCCAAGACCAACATCATCGGCATCACCGAACTGGGTCTGGTGCAGATGACCCGCAAGCGCACCCGCGAAAGTCTCGAACAGGTGCTGTGCGAACCGTGTCATTGCTGCGCAGGGCGGGGCAAGCTCAAGACCCCCGAGACCATCTGCTACGAAATCTTCCGGGAAATCCTTCGCGAGGCCAGGGCCTATCAGGCAGTGGGCTATCGTGTTCTGGCCAATCAGCGCGTGGTGGATCGCCTGCTCGACGAGGAGTCCGGCAACGTGGCTGAACTGGAGAGCTTTATTGGCCGCACTATCCGTTTTCAGGTAGAAACCATGTACTCGCAGGAACAATACGACGTGGTGCTGCTCTGAGGGTGCTGATCGTTTGAAATCTATGACAAGTGCCCTAAGGGTTTCTGGCAGGTATGCCGTTTTATCGAGAATGATGCGTGGCGAATGAGCAAAACCTGTACCTGACCGCACCTGCGCATCCGAGCCGGAATCCGTTCGCCGACTCTGCTCCTTGCACCCCGCAGTGGAGGGCCTCCTGAGATGGGACGTCTTCCTCGCCTCGTCGCAACCCTGACCCGCTGGGGGCTGAGCCTGTGCGCACTGATTTTGGTGCTTGCGGCGCTGTACGTGAGCCTCGGCCGTCAATTGACGCCGCTGGTTGCCGAATACCGTGTCGACGTGGAAACCCGTGCCAGCAGCGCGCTGGGCATACCGCTGAGCATCGGCAGCCTGGAGGGCAGCTGGAGCCGCTTTGCCCCGGTACTGCTGGCCCACGACGTGATGGTCGGCGAGGGTGCCAGTGCCCTTCGTCTGGATCGCGTAAGGGTTGTTCCTGACCTTTGGGAAAGCCTGCTGGCGCGTGACGTGCGCATCGCTCATCTTGAAGTGGACGGCCTGCAGTTCAGCCTCAGGCAGGACAAGGACGGCGCGTGGTCGGTTCAGGGCTTGCCGGTGCACAACGACAGCCCGTTCGACCCCGAGCAGGTGCTCAGGCAGATGCAGATGGTCGCGCATCTGTCGTTGCTCGACAGCCAGGTCACGGTGCAACCGTTTGACGCCGCGCCGCTGACCCTCACCTATGTAAACCTCAGTCTGGACACCGGCAGCTACGCCCAGAGACTTGACGCACGCCTGACCCTGCCGGATGGTCAGCCGGTCGCGCTCAACGTGCGCTCGCGCATCCAGGCCAGTCAGTGGAAGGACGGCGAGGCCGACGTCTACGCCAGCCTGCCGCAAAGCGACTGGGCCAAGTGGCTGCCGAAAAGCCTCACTCGCGAATGGACACTGTCGAAACTGCAGGCCGGCGGCGAGGTCTGGTTGAGTTGGGGCAAGGGCACCGTGCAAAGCGCGACCACGCGCCTCAATGCACCGCAGGTCAAAGGCGTTTATGCCGGTCGCAAACCGTCGACGATCGATAACCTTGCGCTGAACGCATGGTTTGCACGGACTGATACAGGTTTCGACCTGAACCTCGATTCACTGGCGATGAGCCTTGGCGACACGCGTTGGGAAAGCCGTGTGCAACTGACGCAAACCGCCGCGACCCCTGACAGCGAAGAGCTCTGGCATGTACAGGCGGATCGTCTGGACCTGACGCCTGTCACGCCGCTGATCGACTCGCTCGCGCCCCTGCCTGACAAGGCCATGGCAGTGGTCGACGGCCTCAAGGTGACAGGCGGGCTGCATAACGTGCTGCTCGACTACCGGCCACAAGCAGTGGGCGACAAGCGCCTGAGCTTTGCCGCCAATCTGGACAAGGTAGGTTTCAACGCGTATCGCGGGGCGCCGGCGGCCGGAAACGTCACCGGCGCCATCAGCGGGGATCTGGGGCAGGGCGAGCTGCGCCTCGACACCGATGACTTCATGCTGCACCTGGACCCGATCTTCGCCAAACCCTGGCATTACCAGAAGGCCAATGCCCGTCTGACCTGGAAACTGGATGACCAGGCGTTCACGCTGATCGCCCCGTACATCAAGGTGCTCGGCGACGAAGGCAAGATTGCGGCGGACTTTCTGATCAAAATTCATCTCAATCATGATCAGGAAGACTACATGGACCTGCGGGTCGGCATGGTTGACGGCGACGGCCGTTACACCAGCAAGTACCTGCCGACCGCGCTCAGTCCTGAGCTTGATCACTGGTTGCGCACCGCCGTGGTGAGTGGCGCGGTCAAGCAGGGTTTCTTCCAGTATCAAGGGTCGCTGAACAAGAACTCGCCCGATACGGCGCGTGTCATTAGCCTGTTCTTCGATGTCAACAACGCAACGCTGGCGTTCCAGCCGGGTTGGCCGTCGCTGACCGGGGTGGATGGCAAGGTCTACGTCGAAAACAGCGGCGTACGTGTCAAGGCAAGCAAAGGGCAGTTGCTGGATACCAAGGTCAGCAACGTGCTGGTCAATATTCCTCATGTGCCGTCAGGCCAGGATAGTCACCTGCTGGTGGACGGTAACTTCTCCGGAAACCTGGTCGACGGCCTGAAGATTCTCCAGCAGGCGCCCATCGGTACGGGCAGCACGTTTGCCGGATGGCAGGGCGAGGGCCCTCTGGACGGCAAGCTGAAGCTGGATATACCGCTGGCCAAGGGCGTCGAGCCAAAGGTCGTGGTGGACTTCAGCACCGACAATGCGCGCTTGAAGCTGGCTGACCCGGTGCTGGAGCTGACCCGCCTGAAAGGCGACTTCCGTTTTGACAGCTCCAGCGGGCTGAGCGGCAAGGGCATCAAGGCCCAGGCATTCGATCGCCCTGTCACCGCAGAGATCGCCGCCGAGGGCAAGCCTGGCGACAACGTGACGCGCATTGTGGCGAACGGGCAAATCACTGTGAAGCGGCTCACCGACTGGCTGAACGTGACCCAGCCGTTGCCGGTCTCCGGTGACCTGCCGTATCAGTTGCAGCTGATTCTGGACAGCAAGGACAGCCCGCTGGTAATCAACTCCACCCTCAAGGGCGTGGCGATCGATTTGCCCGCACCGTTTGGCAAGACCGCTGATCAGGAGCGTCCCAGCGAATTCCGCATGACCCTGCAAGGCGCGGAGCGCAGGCTCGGCGCGGCCTATAACGATCAGGCCAACTTTGCGTTCGCAGCACCGAATGGCAAGTTTGCCGAAGGTCGTGGTGAGCTGTATCTGGGGCGCGGAGGGGCGATCGTGCCGGACGCCAAGGGCTTGCGGATCCGTGGAGAGTTGTCCGAACTGGACATCGCGCCCTGGCAGGAACTGGCCGCTCGCTACACGGGGAATGATCCGGGCGGCAACGCAAAACAACTGCTTAACAGCGTTGATCTGCAGATCGGCAAACTGACCGCGATGGGCACCACACTCAATGACGTGCGTGTCCAGTTGCAGCGCAACGCGGCAGCCTGGGCCCTGTCGCTGGACAGCGCGCTGGCCAAGGGCACAGCAACGCTGCCCGACGCCAAGTCTGCACCGATCGGCGTCAACATGCTCTACGTTCGACTGCCTGCATCCGATCCGACAGCGACCGTGGTGGAAAACGCGCCTGATCCTCTGGCGGATATCGACCCGCACAATATCCCTGCGCTGGACGTGAAGATCTCCCAGCTGTTTCAGGGTGATCAGTTGCTCGGGGCCTGGGCATTGAAAACCCGGCCGACACCTGCCGGCATGCGCATGTCGGACATGAGCCTGGGGCTCAAAGGCATTCTGCTGGAGGGTGACGCTACCTGGGAGGGTACGCCCGGGGCCAGCAGCAGTTCGTTCAAAGGCCGTCTGGCGGGCAAGAACCTCGCGGATGTGCTCAAGGCCTGGAACTTCGCACCCACTGTCACCAGTGAACGCTTCGAGATGAACGTGGACGGACGCTGGCCGGGTTCGCCTGCCTGGGTCGGTCTGAAGCGCTATTCCGGCAGCCTGGATGCCACGCTGAACAGAGGTCAGTTCGTCGAAGTCGAGGGCGGTGCTCAGGCGTTGCGGGTGTTCGGGCTGTTGAATTTCAACTCCATCGGCCGGCGTCTGCGCCTGGACTTCTCCGACCTGCTGGGCAAAGGCCTGAGCTACGACCGGGTCAAAGGGCTGCTGGTGGCCAGCGACGGTGTCTATGTGACGCGCAACCCGATCACCCTGACCGGGCCGTCGAGCAATCTGGAGCTCAACGGGACGCTGGACATGGTTCGCGATCGTGTCGATGCGAAGCTGCTGGTGACCTTGCCGGTGACCAATAATCTGCCTATCGCTGCGCTGATTGTCGGCGCGCCCGCTATTGGCGGGGCACTGTTTCTGGTCGACAAGCTGCTGGGCGACCGGGTTGCGCGTTTCGCCAGCGTGCAATACAAGGTCGAAGGGCCCTGGAAAGAGCCGAAGATCACGTTCGACAAACCATTTGAAAAGCCCCAATAGCGTCTCATGGAGTACAGTGGTGGCCATGTCATTCAGGAGCGGGTTGCCATGTCCTTCGCGGTGATTCAGATGGTCAGCCAAAGCGATGTCCTTGACAATCTGGCCAGCGCCCGACGTCTGCTGGAACAGGCAGCCGAAGGTGGCGCGCGGCTGGCGGTACTGCCCGAAAACTTCGTCGCAATGGGGCGCCGCGACGTCGCCGATATCGGGCGTGCCGAGGCTCAGGGGCACGGACCGATCCTGCCATGGTTGAAACTGGCCGCTCGCGACCTCAAGTTATGGATTGTTGCCGGAACCTTGCCACTGCCGCCGGATGAGCGGCCGGATGGCAAGGTGACGGCGTGTTCGCTGTTGATCGATGAGCACGGTGAGCAGGTGGCGCGTTATGACAAACTGCATCTGTTCGATGTGGATGTCGCTGACAACCGTGGCCGCTATCGTGAATCGGATGACTATGCTCATGGGAGCAGGGTGGTGGTAGCCGATACGCCTGTGGGGCGTCTGGGGCTGACCGTCTGTTATGACCTGCGCTTTCCCGAGCTGTACACCGCGCTGCGTGAAGCCGGTGCTGAACTGATTACCGCGCCGTCAGCGTTCACTGCGGTAACGGGGGCTGCGCATTGGGACATTCTGATCCGCGCGCGTGCCATCGAAACCCAGTGTTACGTGCTGGCGGCGGCACAGGGCGGGGTCCATCCGGGGCCTCGCGAGACTTACGGACACGCGGCCATCGTTGATCCATGGGGCCGCGTACTGGCCGAGCAGGCGCAGGGTGAAGCGGTGCTGCTGGCCACACGCGACAGTGAAGAACAGGCGTCCATACGGGCGCGGATGCCGGTGTCCAGTCACCGGCGCTTTTTTTCGCAGGACGCCATGCGGCCTGCTTCGGAGTGAATATGAGTGATCTGTCCTCAGTCAGCGAACACCTTCTGGCACCCGGCGGCCTGAGCCTCGACAGCCTGCAGTCCGTGCTGGGCGATCTGGCCGGGCCAGGAATCGACGCGGCCGATCTGTATTTTCAGGGCATGATCTCCGAGTCCTGGTCGCTCGAAGACGGGATCGTCAAGGAAGGCAGTTTCAATCTTGATCAAGGCGTGGGCGTGCGTGCCCAGTCGGGTGAGAAAACCGGCTTTGCGTACAGCAACGCGATCACCCCCGAGGCCCTGCGCACCGCTGCACAGGCCGCGCGCTCCATTTCTCGCGCTGGCCAGAATGGTCGCGTGCAGGCTTTCACCTCGCAGGACGTGGCGCAGTTGTATGCCCCGGATAACCCGCTGGAAGTGCTGAGCCGCGCCGAGAAGGTCGAGTTGCTCAAGCGCATCGACGTTGCGACGCGTGCGCTGGACTCGCGTATCCAGCAGGTTTCGGTGAGCATGGCCGGTGTCTGGGAGCGCATCCTGGTGGCCGCCGCGGATGGCAGCCTGGCCGCCGATGTGCGCCCGCTGGTGCGTTTCAACGTCAGTGTCATCGTCGAGCAGAATGGCCGTCGCGAGCGGGGCGGGCATGGTGGCGGTGGGCGTACCGACTACCGTTATTTCCTGACCGACGATCGCGCCATGGGCTATGCCCGTGAGGCCCTGCGTCAGGCGCTGGTCAACCTGGAAGCGATTCCTGCACCGGCAGGCACCTTGCCGGTGGTGCTCGGCTCAGGCTGGTCCGGTGTGCTGCTGCACGAAGCGGTGGGGCACGGCCTTGAGGGCGACTTCAACCGCAAGGGCAGTTCGGCCTACAGCGGGCGCATGGGCGAGATGGTTGCGTCGAAACTCTGCACCATCGTCGACGACGGCACCCTGGCGGGGCGTCGTGGCTCGCTGAGTGTCGATGACGAAGGCACACCGACCGAATGCACGACGCTGATCGAGAACGGCGTGCTCAAGGGCTACATGCAGGACAAGCTCAATGCACGCCTGATGGGCGTGGCCCGCACCGGCAACGGCCGTCGCGAGTCCTATGCCCACCTGCCGATGCCGCGCATGACCAACACCTACATGCTGGGCGGGCAGAGCGATCCGCAGGAAATCATCGCCTCAGTGAAGCGCGGCATCTACTGCGCCAACCTGGGCGGCGGTCAGGTGGATATCACCAGCGGCAAGTTCGTGTTTTCGACCAGTGAGGCCTATTTGATCGAAGACGGCAAGATTACTGCGCCGGTCAAAGGGGCTACCTTGATCGGTAACGGGCCGGAAGCCATGAGCAGGGTGTCGATGGTGGGTAACGATCTGTCGCTGGACAGCGGCGTCGGTACGTGCGGGAAAGATGGCCAGTCGCTGCCGGTCGGTGTGGGTCAGCCTACGCTGAAGATCGACGCGATCACTGTGGGTGGCACCGGTAGCTGAATGTGAGTCGGGGCCGGCTGCTTGTTGCTGCCGGCCTCGAGGGGTGAAATCAACGCAGACCGCGTTGAAGTTCGTCCAGCTCACGGATGTATTTGAAGATTTTGCGGCTGGTGGCCGGCGGTTTGTTACGTGCAACTTCGTGTTGCGCCTGACGGATCAGCGAACGCAGCTGCTGACGGTCGGCATCGGGGTATTCGACAACGAATTTCTCGAGGTCGGCGTCATCGCCCGCGATCAGGCGATCACGCCAGCGCTCCAGATTGTGGAAACGTTCATTGTATTGGCGAGTGGAGGCATCGAGTTGGTCCAGCAACACCAGAATGGCTTCCTGGTCCTGATCGCGCATCAGCTTGCCGATGAACAGAATATGCCGCTTTCGCGCGATGTTCGCCGTGTGCTTGGGCGCTTCGGCCAGGGCCTTGCGCAAAGCGTCGGTCAGCGGCAGCTTGGCCAGCACATCGGCTTTGAGTGTTGTCAGTCGCTCGCCGAGGTCGACCAGAGCATGCAGCTCTCGTTTGACCTGGGTTTTGCTTTTCTCCCCGTCGAGGGAGTCGTCGTAAGAATCAACCATGGGGGCAGTCCGCAAAGAAACGCCGCCATGATAACCAGTCGTGGGCCGCTTGTCCGGCCCGGTCGGTATTCGGCCTGTGCTGAAAGAAGAATTTGATGGAGAAAGTCATGAGTGCAACCCAAAGCGTCGGCCCACAAGCCTTGCCCGAGCTGCAGGAACAGGTCGAGCAGATCATCGCCGAAGCCCGGCGTCAGGGCGCCAGCGCCTGCGAAGTCGCCGTGTCGGTGGACCAGGGGCTGTCGACATCGGTCCGTCAGCGTGAAGTCGAAACCGTCGAGTTCAACCGCGATCAGGGCTTTGGTATCACCCTGTATGTCGGACAGCGCAAGGGCTCGGCCAGCACGTCGGCAACCGGCGCCGATGCGATTCGTGAAACGGTCGCCGCTGCACTGGCGATTGCCGAACACACCTCCGAAGATGAAAGCTCCGGGCTGGCCGACGCTGCGCTGATGGCAAAAGAGGTCATGGATTTTGACCTTTATCACACCTGGGACATCACGCCCGAGCAAGCCATCGAGAAGGCGTTGCTCTGCGAAGCGGCGGCCTTCGATGCCGACAGCCGCATCAAGAACGCCGATGGCACCACGCTCAATACCCATCAGGGCTGCCGTGTATACGGCAACAGCAATGGCTTCATCGGTGGCTATGCGTCAACGCGGCACAGCCTCAGCTGTGTGATGATCGCCGAGGGCGAAGGCCAGATGCAGCGCGATTACTGGTATGACGTCAACCGCCAGGGCGAGCTGCTGGCCGATGCACAAAGCATTGGCCGCAAGGCTGCGTTGCGTGCAGCGAGCCGTCTGGGTGCGCGCCCTGTGCCGACCTGTGAAGTGCCGGTGCTGTTTGCTGCGGAGTTGGCAGGCGGCCTGTTCGGCAGCTTTCTGGGTGCGATTTCCGGCGGCACCCTGTACCGCAAATCGTCGTTCCTCGAAGGCGCGCTGGGTCAGCGCCTGTTCCCCGAGTGGATGACCATTGATGAACGCCCGCACCTGAAGCATGCGATGGGCAGTTCGGCGTTCGACAGTGATGGTCTGGCGACCTTCGCCAAACCATTCGTGGAAGGTGGGGATCTGGTTTCCTACGTGCTGAGCACGTATTCCGGCCGCAAGCTGGGCATGCCGAGCACTGCCAACGCGGGCGGTGTGCACAACCTGTTCGTTACCCACGGTTCGGACGACCAGGCTGCACTGATCCGGCGCATGGGACGCGGCTTGTTGGTGACCGAACTGATGGGCAGTGGCCTGAATATGGTTACCGGCGACTATTCGCGCGGCGCGGCAGGGTTCTGGGTCGAGAATGGCGAGATTCAGTTCCCGGTTCAGGAAGTGACCATTGCCGGCAACATGCGCGACATGTTCAAGCAGATCGTTGCCGTCGGCAGCGATCTTGAGCTGCGCAGCAACATCCGCACCGGCTCGGTACTCATCGAGCGAATGACCGTGGCGGGGAGCTGATCAGCCTGCCTCGTCAGCCCCGCACCTGACTGAACGCGTGCCAATGCCGCATTGGCTTTGGCACGCAGTTCTCGACATTCCGTGTCACACATCCCGACTGCGCTTCGCCCCATGATCAAGAGCGATCGACAGCGTTTGCGGCCTTGCATCATCCCCTCCTCAAGAATCAATCTCATCAACTCACTTGTGTTGAGTCAAAATCTCATTTAATAATGAATATCATTTGAAGGTGTGCTGTGGCCGTCAGGATCAGTTGATCCGGCCAGCCTGCGCCTCTGGAGGTATGTCATGCAGCATTGGAAACGCACCATTGAACAGGCCAATCGCTGTTTCAGTCTCGGTGAGTGGGTCGAAGCCCGTGAGCTGTACCTTCAGGCGCTGGCCTTGGCGCAGGTGCTGTTCGAGCGGTGGCCGGACGTGGACGAAGCCGTCGCGGCGTGTGTGATCTCCCATCACAACCTGGCGGACCTGCACCTCAGCCTGGGGCAGCCGGAGGAAAGCGCCGAATACCTGTGCGCCATCCATCAACACCTGTTGCAGACCATGCAGAGCCAGCGCCTGCCTCCCGCCCTGCGTGAAGCGGCCTTGCGCCATAGCAGCAAAACCTACGCCGAGCTATTGAGTTTCATCAGCGAGCATGGCGAGTACCCGCGTACCCATCGTTTGCTGAACAGCAACGGCGAGCACACGCGTTCATCGCTGCAGCGCACTTCAGCCACTCAATCCGAACTTTTCTACGGAGCACATTGAATGTCTCATACATTGCCAGCACTGCCTTACGCCTACGATGCGCTCGAGCCGCACATCGATGCGCAAACCATGGAAATCCACTACACCAAGCATCACCAGACGTACATCAACAACCTCAATGCGGCGGTGGAAGGCACGGAGTTCGCCGACTGGTCTGTGGAGAAGCTGGTCGCCAGCGTCCAGCAGTTGCCTGAAAATCTGCGCCCCGCGGTGATCAATCAGGGTGGCGGCCATGCCAATCACTCGTTGTTCTGGGAGGTCATGGTGCCAGGCGGGGGAGGCTTGCCCACAGGCGCTGTCGCGTCGGCCATCGATGAGCAACTGGGCGGCTATGAAAGCTTCAAGGAGGCATTCACCAAGGCTGCGTTGACCCGTTTTGGCAGTGGCTGGGCATGGCTGAGCGTCACGCCTGACAAGAAGCTGGTAGTGGAAAGCAGCGGTAATCAGGACAGCCCGTTGATGAACGGCAACACGCCGATTCTGGGGCTGGACGTGTGGGAGCACGCTTACTACCTGCGCTATCAGAACCGTCGTCCCGAATACATCAACGCGTTCTATAACGTGATCAATTGGGATGAGGTGTCTCGCCGTTATCAGGCCGCCCTGGCCTGAGCCTGGCAACCGCATCCAAGGCAGCCTATGCGCTCAGAACTCCTCATGCTCAGCAATGTGCGGTTATTTCGTCTGGCAGTCGGGAGCGTGCTGTTGTTGGCGGGTATGGCGCTCCTGATTGTCCATGGGCTGAACTGGATACGCGTGCAAGGCTGGTGGTGACGGATACCGCGTTTGTCCGAGGGCTTATTCGCCCTCATCAAACCGGTTGTCGATCAGCTCGACCAGGCCATCGAGCGCTTCCTGTTCGAATTCACCTTCGGTGTGCAGGTGGATCTCGGTGCCCTTGCCGGCAGCCAGCATCATCACGGCCATGATGCTTTTGCCGTCGACCATGCTCTCCGGAGTGCGGCCGACCCTGATCTTGCAGGGGAACTTGCCTGCGACGCCGACGAATTTGGCGGCAGCGCGGGCGTGCAGGCCCAGTTTGTTGATGATGGTGATTTGACGAGCGGGCATCGCAGTGTAAATCCTTTCAGCTAAGGTCGCGGTGGCGGACCTGAACGTTCTTGAGTGATTGTTGCAAGACCTGACCAAGCCGCTCGGTCAGGTAGACGGAACGGTGGTGTCCGCCGGTGCAGCCGATGGCAATGGTAACGTAAGAACGGTTACTGGCTGCAAACCGGGGTAGCCATTTGTTCAGGTAAGCGAAGATGTCCTGAAACATTTCTTCGACATCAGGCTGCACCGACAGATAGTCGATAACCGGTTGTTCCAGGCCCGAATGGTCGCGCAGCTCAGGCTTCCAATAAGGGTTGGGCAGGCAACGCACGTCAAATACCAGGTCTGCATCGACAGGCATGCCACGCTTGAAGCCGAACGATTCGATCAGGAACGCCGTACCCGGCTCGGGCTTGTTCAGCAGGCGCAGTTTCAGTGCGTCACGCAGCTGGTACAGGTTCAGGTGAGTGGTGTTGATCTTCAGATCGGCCAGGTCGATGATCGGGCCGAGCAGGGTGGTCTCGTCCCGTATCGCCTCAGCCAGCGAGCGGTCCGCTGTGCTCAGCGGATGGCGACGTCGGGTTTCTGAGAAACGCTTGAGCAGGGTGGCTTCGTCGGCGTCCAGGTAAAGCACGTCGCATTGGATATTGCGTGAACGCACTTCATCCAGCATCTGCGGGAAGCGTGTGAGGTGGCTGGGCAGATTGCGTGCATCAATGGAAACTGCCAGCAGCGGTTCAGCCAGTTCGGTGTTGATCAGCGCGCGCTCGGCCAGTTCCGGCAGCAGGCCGGCTGGCAGGTTGTCGACGCAATAGAAACCGTTGTCTTCCAGCACATCGAGCGCCGTACTCTTGCCTGAGCCGGAGCGGCCGCTGACGATGATCATGCGCATGGTCAGTGGCCGTTCTGCACGTCCAGCACCACTTGATAAAGCGCTTCACCGCTTTTGGCACTGCGTAGGCGTTCACGCACATCGGCGCGGTCAAGCATGCTTGCGATCTGGCGCAGCAGCTCCAGGTGTGCATCGGTGGCGGCTTGCGGGACCAGCAACACGAAAAGCAGGTCCACTGGTGCGCCATCGATAGCATCGAAGTTGATAGGGTTGGTGAGGTGAATGACCGCACTGACGGGTTCTTCACAGCCGGGGAGGCGGCAATGAGGGATGGCAATACCGTTGCCAAAACCGGTCGAGCCCAGCTTTTCGCGGGCAACGAGGCTTCCAAGCACCGTCTCGAAATCCATGCCCGGTACTTCACGAGCGATCAGATTGGCGATGTCTTCGAGTACACGCTTTTTGCTGTCACCCGGCACGTCCACGAGCGAACGGCCGGGGGTCAGGATATTTTCGATTCGGATCATTAAATGGGCGTTAGCGAGCGGCCGCACCTTTGAGGATGCTTTGCTGCTTTTCCTTATGCTTGAGCAATTGTCGATCTAGCTTGTCAGTGAGCAGGTCGATGGCAGCGTACATGTCATCATGTTCAGCATTGGCAACGACCTCTCCACCATGGATGTGCAACGTGGCTTCGATCTTCTGCTTGAGCTTTTCGACCGTCATCGTGACCTGCACGTTGGTAATCTTGTCAAAATGCCCCTCGAGCTTCTTGAGCTTGAGCTCAACGTATTCACGAAGGGGTTTGGTCACTTCCAGTTGGTGTCCACTGATGTTGACTTGCATACAGCTTTCTCCTTTGCCAGTGCATAAAGAGGCAGGCATGGCGCCTGCCACTGGGACGCTGTGGCTCTGCCTGTATCACATCAGTCGCTTACGCTCACTGGAAGGGGCGATCCCGAGAGACTCACGGTACTTGGCGACTGTGCGACGGGCTACTTGAATGCCTTGTGCCTCCAGTAAACCAGCGATCTTGCTATCACTCAACGGCTTTTTCTGATTTTCCGC
Source organism: Pseudomonas sp. PvP100 (assembly GCF_017833055.1). Taxonomy (NCBI): domain Bacteria; kingdom Pseudomonadati; phylum Pseudomonadota; class Gammaproteobacteria; order Pseudomonadales; family Pseudomonadaceae; genus Pseudomonas; species Pseudomonas sp. PvP100. The sequence continues at coordinate 3,452,381 of NZ_JAFIBO010000001.1, read as the reverse complement.
CGCAACCAGTTTTTTGATGATTGCGCGAATTGCCGTGGACGAGCATTCGCCGCCCTCGGAGGTGCTCACATGGCTTGAGAAGAAGTATTTCAGCTCGTAAATGCCACGTGGGGTGTGCATGAATTTCTGCGTGGTCACCCGCGAGATGGTCGACTCGTGCATGCCCACTGCTTCGGCAATGTCGTGGAGGACGAGCGGCTTCATGGCCTCGTCGCCGTACTCGAGAAAACCGCGCTGATGTTCGACGATCTGCGTGGCGACCTTCATCAGTGTTTCGTTGCGGCTTTGCAGGCTCTTGATGAACCAGCGTGCTTCCTGCAACTGATTGCGCATGAAGGTGTTGTCTGCGCTAGTGTCGGCGCGTCGCACGAAGCCTGCGTATTGCGGATTGACGCGCAGGCGTGGCACCGACTCCTGATTGAGTTCGACCAGCCAGCGTTCGTTGTCCTTGCGCACGATGACGTCCGGAATGACGTATTCGGCTTCGGTGGATTCGATTTGCGAGCCTGGACGCGGGTTGAGGCTCTGCACCAGCTCGATGACCTGGCGCAGCTCGTCTTCCTTGAGCTTCATGCGCCGCATCAGCTGGCCGTAATCGCGGCTTCCGAGCAGGTCGATGTAGTCGCTGACCAGGCGTTGTGCTTCTGTCAGCCAAGGTGTTTTCGCCGGCAGTTGGCGCAGTTGCAGCAGCAAGCATTCGCTCAGGTTGCGTGCGCCGATGCCGGCAGGTTCAAACTGCTGGATGCGGTGCAGTACCGCTTCGATTTCGTCGAGCTCTATGTCCAGTTCGGGGTCGAACGACTCGAGAATCTCATCGAGCGTCTCGTCGAGGTAGCCCTGGTTGTTGATGCAGTCGATCAGCGTGACCGCCACCAGGCGATCCTTGTCGGACATCGGCGCAACATTCAGTTGCCACAGCAGGTGGCTTTGCAGGCTTTCGCCCACAGAGGTGCGTGTGGTGAAGTCCCACTCGTCATCATCATTGCTTGGCAGGCTGCTGGCGCTGGTCTGGTAGATGTCTTCCCATGCAGTATCGACGGGCAACTCATTGGGAATGCGTTCGTTCCATTCGCCTTCTTCAAGGTTATCCACGGTAGGCGCGGATTCCTGATAAGTCGGTTCCTGAACGTCGGGGTTGGGCTTTTGTTCGATGTTGTCGGCAAGCGGGTCGGAGTGGTCGAAGTCGTCGCCTTCTTCCTGCCGCTCCAGCATAGGGTTTGACTCCAGCGCTTCCTGGATCTCCTGCTGGAGATCCAGAGTGGAAAGCTGAAGTAAGCGGATTGCCTGTTGCAGCTGCGGTGTCATCGTCAGCTGCTGGCCCATTCTCAAGACTAGCGATGGTTTCATGGCAGGGGCTAAACACCTTATTCGCCGGCGCGCATGCGCCATCTACTACAGGCGCCGTGGCGCCAACTTAAGCAAATTATATGCCTGAAACCTGTGCGTTTGCCTAGAGTGGTATGACAAATAAAATGTTGTCAATACACTGCGTAGGCATCAATCGGCTGCGAAGCCCAACGGGGCAGTCGATTAAAGGCGGAACTCGTGGCCGAGGTAGACCTCTTTCACCAGCTGGTTCGCCAGAATGGTCTCGGAGTCGCCTTCCGCAATCAGCTGCCCATCGTTGACGATGTAGGCCATTTCGCAGATATCCAGCGTTTCCCGGACGTTGTGGTCAGTGATCAGTACACCGATACCCTTGGCCTTGAGATGGTGAATGATCTGCTTGATGTCGCCTACCGAAATAGGGTCGACACCTGCGAACGGTTCATCCAGCAGGATGAATTTCGGTGCGGTGGCCAAGGCTCGAGCGATTTCCACGCGGCGACGTTCACCGCCGGACAGGCTCATGCCCAGGTTGTCGCGGATATGGGTGATGTGGAACTCCTGCAGAAGGCTTTCCAGTTCCTTGCGGCGCGCACCGGCATCGAGCTCCTTGCGGGTCTCGAGAATCGCCATGATGTTGTCGGACACCGACAGCTTGCGGAAAATCGAGGCTTCCTGAGGCAGATAGCCGATGCCCGCGCGGGCGCGACCGTGCATGGGTTGATGGCTGACATCCAGATCGTCAATCAGCACACGACCCTGATCAGCCTGGACCAGACCCACTATCATGTAGAAACAGGTGGTCTTGCCGGCGCCGTTCGGGCCCAGCAGGCCTACGATCTGGCCGCTGTCGATGGAAATGCTCACATCGCGCACGACCTGCCGGCTTTTGTAGCTTTTAGCCAGATGCTGGGCTTTGAGCGTCGCCATTTACTGGGCCTTCTGAGGTTGATCGGTTTTCTTTTTCGGCTGGATGACCATGTCGATACGCGGACGTGGTGTAGTCACCTTGGCGCCGCCATTGGCCCGACCGGCGGTGACGACCTGTCTAACCGTGTCGTAGACGATTTTCTCGCCTTCCGAGGTGTTGCCATCATTGATGACCTTGGCCTTGTCGATCAGGACGATACGGTCCTGGCCAGCGTAATACTGGATGGTGACGGCATAGGCCTGCACGATCGGTTTGTCTACGGCAGGCTTCTGCTCGTAGTAAGCCAGGTTGCCGACGGAGGTGAAGACGTCGACTTCGCCCTGGGCATTACGCGTGATTGTCACGGTGTTGCCCGTGATTTTCATCGAGCCCTGAGTGATGATGACATTGCCCTTGTAAGTAGCCACGCCTTTCTTGTCATCGAGCTGAGCATCGTCAGACTGGATGTGGATAGGCTGATCTCGGTCGGTTGGCAGGGACCAGGCGCTCGCGCTTCCCAGTGCTGCGCCCAGGCCGAGCAATAAAGGAAGAGTTTTAACGAGCCTCATACTGTCCTCTTACGTTGGACAGCAGGTCCATCCTGCTGTCTTTCAAATACGCTTTCATTCCCTTGGCCGTAGTGACACCGCCCGCGCCGTCGATTCTAACGTCTTGGTCGGTCTGCGCATATTCCTTCTGAGGAAATACGGTCATGCGGCTGCTGGTAATAATGGTCGTGCGCTGTTTTTCATCGGTGCGTTCAACACGAACGGAATCCATCAGCTCGACCTGATCGCCGTCGGACGAAACTTCACCTCGCTTGCTTTGCACGTGCCACGGAAATGCTCCGCCGCGGTACATGTTCAGATTGGGTGTCGTCAGCAGGCTCACATCTGTGGCCTTCACATGCTCGACCTTGTCGGAGGTCATGTCGTACTGAAGTGTGCCGTCTGGCAGGTACTGCACGCTGCGAGTATTGATCGCATAGTAGTCGATCGCCGTGTCGTCAAGCGACGCATCAGGCTGGTCCATGAAGCTTTCCGGGCTGATGTTCCAGTAACCGACCGCTGCCAGCAGCAGCGCCAGTACCCCGAGAAGCAGGAACTTGCGAATTTTTTTAGTGAACATAATGGCTTCTATAAATAGGCGGAGTGAGCCGCTTCAAGGTTGCCTTGCGCACTCAGAATCAGTTCGCAGAATTCGCGCGCTGCACCTTCGCCGCCTCGCGCCCTGGTTATCCCGTGTGCGTGCTCGCGTACAAAGCCGGCAGCATTGGCCACTGCCATGCCCAGACCGACGCGTCTGATGACGGGCAAGTCTGGCAGATCATCACCCAGATAGGCGACCTGTTCGTAACTCAGGTTGAGTTCTGCCAGCAACTTGTCCAGTACCACCAGTTTGTCTTCACGTCCCTGAAACAGGTGTTCAATGCCCAGGCTCTTTGCCCGGCGCTCGACTATCGCGGTCTTGCGGCCACTGATGATCGCGGTGGTGACCCCCGAGGCTATCAGCATTTTAATGCCTTGGCCGTCGAGAGTATTGAATGTCTTGATCTCGCTGCCATCTTCCATGAAGTAAAGGCGGCCATCGGTCAGTACGCCATCGACGTCGAAGATTGCCAGCTTGATGGCCTTGCCGCGTTGCATGAGATCCTGGGTCATTATTTCGGTTTCCATTACATGACGCCTGCGCGCAGGAGATCCTGCAGATTGAATGCGCCAACCGGACGGTCGTTCTGGTCTACGACAACAAGCGCACTGATTTTGTTGTCCTCCATGATCTTCAGCGCCTCGGCAGCGAGCATCTCGGCATGGGCGGTCTTGCCATGAAGCGTCATGACCTCATCAATGATGGTCTGGCGTATATCGACAGGCCGGTCCAATGTCCGGCGCAAGTCTCCGTCAGTGAAGATGCCCGCCAGTGTGCCGTCGGCTTCGACGATAGCCGTCATGCCCAGACCTTTACGAGTCATTTCAAGCAGCGCGTCGCGCAGCAGAGTGCCGCGTTGCACGCTGGGCAGTGATTCGCCGGAGTGCATCACATTCTCGACCTTGAGCAGCAGGCGGCGACCCAATGCGCCGCCCGGATGGGAGAATGCGAAATCTTCGGCGGTAAAACCACGTGCGTCGAGCAGTGCCACGGCGAGAGCGTCGCCCATGACCAGTGCGGCGGTCGTCGAGGACGTCGGCGCCAGGTTGAGCGGGCAGGCCTCATGCACGACATGCGCGTTGAGGTTGATGTCGGCAGCCTTGGCCAGAATGGACTCGGAGTCGCCGGTCAGGCTGATCATCTTTATGCCCAGGCGCTTGATCAGTGGCAGCAGGGTGACGATTTCGTTGGTGCTGCCGGAGTTCGACAGGGCCAGGATGATGTCATCGCGGGTGATCATGCCCATGTCGCCGTGGCTGGCTTCGGCCGGATGCACGAAAAACGAGGTGGTGCCGGTGCTCGCCAGCGTGGCAGCGATCTTGTTGCCGATGTGTCCGGACTTGCCCATCCCGACCACGACCACACGCCCTTTGCTGGCGAGGATCATTTCGCACGCGCGCACGAAGTCGCCGTCAAGACGTTCAAGAAGGCCTTGTATGGCTTCTATCTCAAGGCGAATGGTGCGTTGCGCCGATTGGATCAGGTCACTGGATTGGTTCATGTCTGGAGAGGATCAGCCTGCTGAAAGGCGGCGATTATAGCGGTAATGAACGATTCCCTCACGTCTGATCGTCGTTGTGTTGTTTTTAAACGAATTTCCTACGCACCTGCGTGTCTGTATTCAAGCCTGTGGCCATAACATTGTGGTACAGAATAATTCAGCGAATACCTGAACCGCTCGGTTCTCTTCTTGGGGGCGGGTGGCTGCGGTGATATAGTTCGCGGCCTGTTCGGCACGCCTGGGCAGCCTCTCGGTGTTCAAAAACCGGCGGCTCGGGGTGGAAGCTGTATCGCAAGGAGTTTAGATGAGTCCTGATGACGCCTATGCGGTCGAGTTGAAAGGTGTGTCTTTCAAACGCGGTGCGCGCAGCATTTTCAATAACGTTGATATTCGTATTCCGCGCGGCAAGGTCACCGGGATCATGGGGCCGTCAGGCTGCGGCAAGACGACCCTGCTGCGCCTGATGGGTGCCCAGTTGCGCCCGAGCGAAGGGCAGGTGTGGGTCAACGGCCAGAATCTGCCGGAGCTGTCGCGCAGTGATCTGTTCGATGCCCGCAAGCAGATGGGCGTTTTGTTTCAGAGCGGTGCGCTGTTTACCGATCTGGATGTTTTCGAAAACGTCGCCTTTCCCCTGCGCGTGCACACCGAGCTGCCGGAAGAAATGATCCGCGACATCGTTCTGCTCAAGCTTCAGGCCGTAGGCCTGCGCGGCGCGGTGGAGCTGATGCCGGACGAATTGTCGGGCGGCATGAAGCGTCGTGTCGCGCTGGCGCGCGCAATCGCTCTTGATCCGCAGATTCTCATGTATGACGAGCCCTTCGTCGGGCAGGACCCGATTGCGATGGGGGTGCTGGTGCGTCTGATCCGCCTGCTCAACGACGCGCTGGGTATTACCAGCATCGTGGTGTCGCATGACCTCAGCGAGACGGCGAGCATTGCCGACTACCTATATGTTGTCGGCGACGGGCAGGTGCTGGGGCAGGGTACGCCTCAGGAACTGATGTCCTCGGACAATCCACGTATTCGTCAATTCATGACCGGCGAGCCTGACGGTCCTGTACCGTTCCACTATCCGGCGCCGGATTTTCGCGAAGATCTATTGGGGAAGCGCTGATGCGCAATAAGTCACTGATGGACCGGGTTCGCCTGCTGGGGCGGTCGGCCATTGATATTGTTACTGTTCTGGGGCGCTCCGGTCTGTTTCTGGTGCATGCCTTGCTCGGTCGCGGCGGTGCGGGCAGCAGTTTTCAATTGCTGGTCAGGCAGCTGTATTCGGTAGGTGTCATGTCGCTGGTCATCATTGTGGTGTCCGGCATGTTTATCGGCATGGTACTGGCGCTGCAGGGGTTCAGCATCCTGACCAAATACGGTTCGGAGCAGGCGGTCGGCCAGATGGTTGCCCTGACCCTGCTGCGTGAGCTTGGTCCTGTGGTGACGGCCTTGTTGTTCGCCGGTCGTGCAGGGTCGGCATTGACCGCCGAGATTGGCAACATGAAATCCACCGAGCAGCTGTCGAGCCTTGAAATGATCGGTGTCGACCCGCTCAAGTACATCGTTGCGCCGCGTCTGTGGGCCGGGTTCATCTCGCTGCCGATTCTGGCGATGATTTTCAGCGTGGTCGGTATCTGGGGTGCTTCCTGGGTGGCGATTGATTGGCTGGGAGTCTATGACGGTTCTTTCTGGTCGAACATGCAGAACAGCGTTTCTTTCACGAACGATGTGCTCAATGGGGTGATCAAAAGCGTCGTATTTGCCTTCGTGGTGACATGGATTGCCGTTTTCCAGGGTTACGATTGCGAGCCTACTTCCGAGGGGATCAGTCGCGCGACGACCAGAACCGTCGTTTACGCCTCGTTAGCCGTGCTGGGACTGGACTTTATTTTGACCGCTTTGATGTTTGGAGATTTCTGATGCAAAACCGTGCCATCGAAACCGGAGTCGGTCTGTTCCTGCTGGCGGGGATACTGGCTCTGCTCCTGCTGGCCCTGCGAGTCAGTGGTCTGAGCACGAGCGCAAGCACCGACACCTATAAACTTTATGCCTACTTCGACAATATTGCCGGTTTGACTGTCAGAGCCAAGGTAAGCATGGCTGGCGTCACGATCGGCAAGGTGACGGCGATCGATCTGGATCGCGATACCTTTACCGGTCGCGTCACACTGGAAATTCAGAAGAAGGTCGATAATCTGCCTTCGGACTCGACTGCGTCGATTCTGACGGCCGGTTTGCTGGGTGAAAAATACATTGGTCTCAGCGTCGGTGGCGATGACAAGCTGCTCAAGGATGGCGGGACTATCCATGACACGCAGTCGTCGCTGGTGCTGGAAGACCTGATCGGAAAATTCCTGCTCAATACTGTTAGTAAAGACGCCAAGTGAGGAGCTTCAAATGATCTCTATTCTGCGCCGTGGCCTGCTGGTATTGCTGGCCACTCTGCCAATGCTGGCGAATGCCGCGGCCACCCCGTCGGCTCATGACCTGGTGGAGCGCACCACCAAGGAACTGTTGAGTGACCTGGCGACCAATCGCGAGCAGTACAAAGCCAACCCAAGCGCGTTCTACGATGCACTGAACCGCATCGTCGGTCCTGTCGTGGATGCCGATGGCATCTCCAAAAGCATCATGACCGTGAAGTATTCCCGCAAGGCGAGTCCCGAACAGGTAAAGCGTTTCGAGGAAAACTTCAAGCGAAGCCTGATGCAGTTCTATGGCAATGCCTTGCTTGAATTCAACAATCAGGGCATCACCGTCGCACCTGCCAAGGACGAAGGCAATGACCGCACCAGCGTTGACATGCAGGTCAAGGGCAGTAACGGCGCGGTTTATCCGGTGTCCTACACGCTGGTCAAGCTGAACGACGAGTGGAAAGTGCGTAACGTTGTCATCAACGGTATCAATATCGGCAAACTGTTCCGTGATCAGTTCGCTGATGCGATGCAGCGCAACGGCAACAACCTGGACACCACCATCAACAACTGGGCTGGCGAAGTGGCCAAGACCAAATCTACCGTCGATGCTACGCAGAAGCCGGTGCAATGACCGAATCTGCCGTTCGCCTTGTCGGGCCGGGTGAGCTCAGGCTGATTGGTGTGCTGGATTACCGCACAGGGCCGCAACTGCGCAAGCAGGGTGCGGCACTGATCAAATCCGGTGATCTGGCAGACCTCACGCTGGACTGCTCGGGTGTCGAGAAGTCCAGCAGCGTCGGTCTGGCCTTGTTGCTGGCGTTCATGCGCGATGCCCGGGATGCGGGCAAGTCCATGACGTTGCGCTCGCTCCCCGAAGACATGCGCCAGATAGCTCGCGTATCAGGTTTGACCGAGCTGCTGGACGCCCACTGAAAAGCACTATCGAAAAAGCCCTTTATCCGGGACCTGCTTGTCGGGCTTCGCATAACATGGGCTTTTTTTGTATGATGCCAGACCCGCGCGCGTACAGCGCCGATCGAGGTTAAGCATGCAGGCCGTAGAAGTTAAAAGCTTCCTTGAAGGAAAGCTGCCGGAAATCAAAGTGGAAGTCGAAGGCGAAGGCTGCAACTTCCAGCTGAATATCATCAGCGACGAGTTGGCCGGCCTGAGCCCGGTCAAACGTCAGCAACAGATTTATACCCATCTGAACCCCTGGATTGCCGATGGCAGCATCCACGCGGTGACCATGAAATTTTTCAGCCGCGCTGCATGGGCCGAGCGTTCCTGAGCCAATTGGTGTCGAGACTCTAATGGATAAACTGATTATTACCGGCGGCGTTCGTCTTGATGGCGAAATTCGCATTTCCGGGGCAAAGAACTCTGCCCTGCCGATCCTTGCCGCCACGTTGCTGGCGGACGGACCCGTCACTGTTCAGAACCTGCCGCACCTGCACGACATCACGACCATGATCGAGCTGTTCGGTCGCATGGGCATCGAGCCTGTGATCGACGAAAAGCTCAGTGTCGAAATCGACCCGCGAACCATCAAGACTCTGGTCGCGCCGTACGAACTGGTGAAAACCATGCGTGCGTCGATTCTGGTGCTGGGCCCGATGGTCGCTCGCTTCGGCGAGGCCGAAGTGGCTCTGCCAGGTGGCTGTGCCATCGGTTCGCGTCCGGTCGACCTGCACATCCGTGGCCTTGAAGCCATGGGCGCGATCATTGACGTCGAAGGTGGCTACATCAAGGCCAAGGCACCCGAGGGTGGCTTGCGCGGTGCCAACTTCTTCTTCGATACCGTGAGCGTGACCGGTACTGAAAACATCATGATGGCTGCCAGCCTCGCCAACGGTCGCAGCGTGCTGCAGAACGCCGCGCGCGAGCCAGAGGTTGTCGATCTGGCCAACTTCCTGATTGCAATGGGGGCCAAGATTCACGGCGCAGGTACCGATACCATCACCATCGATGGCGTCAAGCGTCTGGGCCCGGCCACCTACAAGGTCATGCCTGACCGTATCGAGACCGGCACCTACCTGGTGGCCGCTGCCGTTACCGGCGGTCGCGTCAAGGTCAAGGACACCGATCCGACCATCCTCGAAGCTGTGCTGCTCAAGCTTCAGGAAGCCGGTGCGGAAATTACGACCGGTGAAGACTGGATCGAGCTGAACATGCACGGCAAGCGCCCAAAGGCGGTCAATGTGCGTACTGCGCCTTATCCGGCGTTCCCGACCGACATGCAGGCGCAGTTCATCTCGCTCAACGCGATTGCCGAAGGCACGGGGGCGGTCATCGAGACCATCTTCGAAAACCGCTTCATGCACGTGTATGAAATGCACCGCATGGGCGCTCAGATTCAGGTTGAAGGCAACACCGCCATTGTTACCGGCACCGAAGTGCTCAAGGGCGCGCCAGTCATGGCGACCGACCTGCGTGCATCGGCCAGTCTGGTGATCTCGGCGCTGGTTGCCCAGGGCGACACGCTGATCGACCGCATCTACCACATAGACCGTGGTTACGAGTGCATCGAAGAGAAGCTGCAAATGCTGGGTGCCAAGATCCGCCGCGTTCCGGGCTAGCAGCATGCGGTCCTGATGCCACTAGCATCAGGACCGCTTGTTCTGTCGCGGGTGTAATTTCTGATTCGTTTCACTTCAGGTCAACAGGCCTGAGGGTTGTCATGCGCCGCTTGCGTCGTGACAAAAGTTTCCTGATAAGGACTTACGTTTCCCATGTTGACCATCGCACTGTCCAAGGGCCGCATTCTTGACGACACTCTGCCGCTTCTCGCTGAAGCGGGCATAGTGCCGACCGAGAATCCGGACAAGAGCCGCAAGCTCATCATCCCCACGACCCAGGCCGATGTGCGCCTGCTGATCGTGCGTGCCACCGACGTGCCGACCTATGTCGAGCATGGTGCCGCCGACCTGGGTGTCGCGGGCAAGGATGTGCTGATGGAATACACCGGTCAGGGCCTGTATGAGCCGCTGGACCTGCAGATTGCCAAGTGCAAGCTGATGACCGCGGGTGCCATCGGTGCGGTCGAGCCCAAGGGTCGTCTGCGCGTGGCGACCAAGTTCGTCAACGTCGCCAAGCGTTACTACGCAGAGCAGGGCCGTCAGGTCGATATCATCAAGTTGTACGGCTCGATGGAGCTGGCACCGCTGATTGGCCTCGCAGACAAGATCATCGACGTGGTCGACACCGGGAATACCCTGCGCGCCAACGGGCTGGAGCCCCAGGAGCTGATTGCGACCATCAGCTCGCGTCTGGTGGTGAACAAGGCCTCCATGAAGATGCAGCACGCACGTATTCAGGCTCTCATCGACACCCTGCGCAAGGCAGTGGAGTCGCGACACCGTAGCTGATCCCTTCACGCAACGTTGAGTTGCGTCCAGCTATCCGTGTCATAGCCAAATTTCTCAGGTGCCTGCGCGGATAGCTTGGTAGCTTTAGGCTCCTGAGCATCCGCCAATTATTGAGGCCCCGCTATGACCACTCCCACTGCAATTCGCCGACTCGACGCTGCTGACCCGGATTTCGCACGACATCTGGATCATCTGCTGAGCTGGGAAAGTGTGTCTGACGACTCGGTCAACCAGCGCGTGCTCGACATCATCAAGGCGGTGCGTGAGCGTGGCGACGCGGCGCTGGTCGAGTTCACCCAGAAGTTCGACGGGCTGCAGGTCGCCTCGATGGCCGACCTGATCCTGCCCCGCGAGCGCCTGGAACTGGCGTTGACGCGCATTACCCCGGTTCAGCGCGAAGCCCTGGAAAAGGCCGCCGAGCGTGTGCGCAGTTACCACGAAAAGCAGAAGCAGGACTCCTGGAGCTACACCGAGGCCGACGGCACGGTGCTGGGCCAGAAGGTCACGCCGTTGGACCGTGCAGGTCTGTACGTGCCGGGTGGCAAAGCTTCCTATCCGTCTTCGGTATTGATGAACGCCATACCGGCCAAGGTGGCAGGTGTGACCGAAGTGGTCATGGTCGTGCCGACGCCGCGTGGTGAAATCAACGAACTGGTGCTGGCTGCTGCCTGCATTGCAGGTGTCGACCGGGTGTTCACCATTGGCGGGGCGCAGGCTGTTGCCGCGCTGGCTTACGGCACTGAAAGCGTGCCGAAAGTCGACAAGGTTGTTGGCCCTGGCAACATCTATGTGGCGACCGCCAAGCGTCACGTCTTCGGTCAGGTGGGGATCGATATGATCGCTGGTCCTTCCGAGATTCTGGTGGTGTGTGACGGCCAGACCGATCCTGACTGGATCGCCATGGACCTGTTCTCCCAGGCCGAGCACGACGAAGATGCCCAGGCCATTCTGGTCAGTCCGGATGCCGAATTTCTCGACAAGGTGGCGGCCAGCATCACCCGTCTGCTGCCGACCATGGAGCGGGCGGCCATCGTCGAAACGTCGATCAACGGTCGCGGCGCCCTGATAAAGGTGTCTGACATGGCCCAGGCCATCGAAGTCGCCAATCGCATCGCGCCCGAGCACCTCGAATTGTCGGTCGCCGATCCGGAAGCCTGGCTGCCGCAGATCCGCCATGCGGGTGCGATTTTCATGGGGCGCCACACCTCCGAAGCGCTGGGCGATTACTGCGCAGGTCCCAACCATGTGCTGCCGACCTCCGGCACGGCGCGTTTTTCCTCGCCGCTGGGCGTCTACGATTTCCAGAAGCGCTCGTCGATCATCTATTGCTCGCCGCAAGGTGCGTCCGAGCTGGGCAAGACAGCGTCCGTGCTGGCTCGTGGCGAGTCCCTGAGCGGCCACGCGCGCAGTGCCGAATATCGAATCACTGACCCTGACTGGAAAGCAGGCAACACAGAGGACGGCAAATAATGAGCAAATTCTGGAGCCCTTTTGTCAGCGATCTGGTGCCTTATGTGCCGGGCGAACAGCCGAAGCTGACCCGCCTGGTCAAGCTCAATACCAATGAAAACCCGTATGGCCCTTCGCCAAAGGCCATCGACGCCATGCGCGCCGCGCTGACCGACGATTTGCGCCTTTATCCGGACCCCAACAGCGATCTGCTCAAGCATGCTGTCGCCGATTACTACAAGGTGCAGCCCAATCAGGTGTTCCTGGGCAACGGCTCGGACGAGGTGCTGGCGCACATTTTTCACGCCTTGTTTCAGCACGATGCTCCGCTGCTTTTCCCGGATATCAGCTACAGCTTCTATCCGGTGTATTGCGGCCTATATGGCATCGACTATGAAACGGTCCCGCTGGATGAGCAGTTCCAGATTCGTGCCGAAGACTACGCCAGGCCGAACGCCGGGATCATCTTCCCCAACCCGAATGCGCCGACCGGTTGCCTGCTCGGTCTGGACAAGGTCGAGCAGATCATCAAGGCCAGCCCGGACTCGGTGGTGGTCGTCGATGAAGCGTATATCGATTTTGGTGGCGAGACAGCTATTACGCTGGTAGATCGTTACCCGAACCTGCTGGTCACCCAGACCCTGTCCAAGTCGCGTTCGCTGGCCGGTCTGCGCGTCGGCTTGGCGGTGGGGCATCCTGATCTGATCGAGGCGCTGGAGCGGATCAAGAACAGTTTCAACTCTTATCCGTTGGACCGCATGGCCAATGTGGGCGGGGCGGCCGCCTTCGAGGATCGCGAGCACTTCGAAACCACCCGCAACAAGGTCATCGAAAGCCGCGAGGTACTGGTCGAGCAGTTGCAGGGCAAAGGCTTTGAGGTCTTGCCATCGGCAGCCAACTTCATCTTCGCCCGCCACCCGCAGCATGATGCCGCAGCACTGGCCGCCAAACTGCGCGAGCAGGGCGTCATCGTCCGCCACTTCAAACAGCAGCGAATCGCCCAGTTCCTGCGCATCAGCATCGGCACGCCAGAGCAGCATCAAGCGTTGCTGGAAGGTCTGAGCGACATCTGAGAAGCGGATCGGTCAGCCCGAAAACGGGCTGACTCTGCGCCGTCACTCATCGCCGACCTGTGTGAGTAATCCACATGGCTCGAAAACACCCCGTACCTGTGGGAGCGAGCTTGCTCGCGAAAGGGTCTGCACAAACGCCGAAAATGCATCGACTGAAACACCGTCTTCGCGAGCAAGCTCGCTCCCACCAGGTCATCAGTGCCGCAGGGGATTCGCATGGCTCGAAACACAGCCGACCTGTGTGAGTAATCCACATGGCTTGAAGACAACCCGGACCTGTGGAGTTTTTCACATGGCTTGAAGACACCCCGGACCTGAGTGAGTGTTTCACATGGCTTGAAAAACACCACGGACCTGTGGGAGCGAGCTTGCTCGCGAAAGGGTCTGCACAAACGCCGAAAATGCATCGACTGAAACACCGCCTTCGCGAGCAAGCTCGCTCCCACCAGGTCATCAGTGCCGCAGGGCATTCGCATGGCTCGAAACACAGCTGACCTATATGAGTAATCCACATGTCTTGAAGACAACCCGGACCTGGGTGAGTGTTTCACATGGCTTGAAAAACACCACGGCCCTGTGTGAGTGTTTCACATGGCTCGAAAACACCCCCGACCTGCGGGAGTGTTTCACATGGCTCGAAAACACCCCGGACCTGTGGGAGCGAGCTTGCTCGCGAAAGGGTCTGTAGAAGCGCCGAAAATGCATCGACTGAAACACCGTCTTCGCGAGCAAGCTCGCTCCCACAAGGTCATCAGTGCCGCAGGGCATTCGCATGGCTCGAAACACAGCCGACCTGTGTTAGTAATCCACAAGGCTTGAAAACACCCCGTACCTGTGGGAGCGAGCTTGCTCGCGAAAGGGTCTGTACAAGCGCCGAAAATGCATCGACTGAAACACCGTCTTCGCGAGCAAGCTCGCTCCCACAAGGTCATCAGTGCCGCAGGGCATTCGCATGGCTCGAAACACAGCCGACCTGTGTGAGTAATCCACATGGCTTGAAGACAACCCGGACCTGTGGAGTTTTTCACATGGCTCGAAAACACCCCGTACCTGTGGGAGCGAGCTTGCTCGCGAAAGGGTCTGTACAAGCGCCGAAAATGCATCGACTGAAACACCGTCTTCGCGAGCAAGCTCGCTCCCACCAGGTCATCAGTGCCGCAGGGCATTCGCATGGCTCGAAACACAGCCGACCTGTGTGAGTAATCCACAAGGCTTGAAAACACCCCGGACCTGTGTGAGTGTTTCACATGGCTCTAAAACACCTCGCTCTCACGCCCTCCGGGCAGAAGCGTGGACACCTTTTATTCCCGGCGTCACAGATCTGCGTTGTACCGCACTTCCAGATGGCGGCGTCACTCCGGCGCGGCGACGGGTGTCGGGGCGGGCGGTGGGCGCAGGCCGACTTCGGCGCTCAGGCGCATTTCCTTGCCGTTACGCATCACGTCGATAGCAATCTTGTCCTTGGGTTTGGTGCGCGCCACCTGGTTCATCGAGCGACGACCGTCGCCGGCAGGTTCGCCATTGATGCTCAGGATCACGTCACCCAGCTGCAGCCCGGCTTTCTGCGCCGGTCCGTCGCGGAAGATGCCCGCCACGACGATGCCTGGACGATCCTTCAGCCCGAAGGATTCGGCCAGTTCCTGGGTCAGGGGTTGAACTTCGATGCCCAGCCAGCCACGAATGACCTGACCGTGCTCGATGATCGACTTCATGACATCCATGGCCAGCTTGGTCGGAATGGCGAAGCCGATGCCCTGCGAGCCGCCGGACTTGGAAAAGATCGCGGTGTTGATACCGATCAGATTGCCGCTGGCGTCGACCAGCGCGCCGCCTGAGTTACCCGGATTGATGGCCGCATCGGTCTGAATGAAGTCTTCATAAGTATTGAGGCCCAATTGATTGCGCCCGGTGGCACTGATGATGCCCATGGTCACGGTCTGGCCGACCCCGAACGGGTTGCCGATCGCCAGTGCCACGTCGCCGATGCGGATGCTGTCAGAGCGCGCGATGGTAATCGCCGGCAGGTTTTTCAGGTCGATCTTGAGCACCGCCAGGTCGGTTTCCGGGTCATTGCCGATGACCCGGGCAATGGTTTCGCGGCCGTCTTTGAGCGCGACCACGATCTGGTCCGCGCCGGTGGTGACGTGGTTGTTGGTCAGTATGTAGCCTTCGGGGCTCATCATGACGCCAGAACCCAGGCTCGATTCCATACGCTTCTGCTTGGGCGTGTTGTCGCCGAAGAAACGTCGGAACTGCGGGTCTTCGAAAAGCGGGTTGTTGCCCTTGTTGACCATCTTGGTGGTATAGAGGTTGACCACCGCAGGCGCTGCGGCAATGACCGCGTCGGCATAGGAAGACGGACCTTGCATTACGTTGGTGGTCTGTGGAGCCTGTTGCAGATTGACATCCAGACTCGGCAGGCCGACCCACTGCGGGTAGCGCTGAATAATCAGCATGGCGATAAGCACGCCAGCCAGCAATGGCCAGCCGAAAAAACGCAGTGCCTTGAACATTTAACAAGTCCTGATGGTTGCGGGCGCAGAAAGTTTTGCCACGGGTGCGCCATAATGGCGGGCATTATACGAGTACAACGCAGCTCTGAACTGCATATTTAGGAGTCTTTTATGGCTGTTGCCCTGAGCACCCTGGTCGAAGAAGCCGACCGCTATCTGAACAGTGCCCGGATTCAGGATTACTGCCCCAATGGCCTGCAGGTCGAAGGGCGCCCGCAAGTCATGCGCATCGTCAGTGGCGTGACGGCCAGTCAGGCCCTGCTGGACGCGGCAGTCGACGCTCAGGCTGATCTGGTTCTGGTCCACCACGGTTATTTCTGGAAGGGCGAAAACCCGTGTGTCGTCGGCATGAAACAGCGTCGCCTGAAAACTTTGCTCAAGCATGACATCAGCCTGCTGGCCTACCACCTGCCGCTGGATGTGCATCCCGAGGTGGGCAACAACGTGCAACTGGCGCGTCAACTGGACATCACGGTCGAATGTCCTCTGGACCCCGAAAACCCGCGCGTGGTCGGGCTGATCGGTTCGCTGTCCGAACCCATGACTGCGCGGGATTTCGCTCGTCGCGTGCAGGACGCGCTGGGGCGTGAGCCATTGCTCATCGAAGGCAGTCAGATGATTCGCCGTGTCGGCTGGTGCACGGGTGGGGGGCAGAACTACATCGATCAGGCGGTGCTTGAGGGCGTCGACCTGTTCCTCAGTGGCGAAGCGTCGGAGCAGACGTTTCATAGCGCACGAGAGAACGACATCAGCTTCATCGCCGCCGGCCATCATGCCACCGAGCGCTATGGCGTTCAGGCACTGGGCGACTACCTGGCGCGGCGCTTTGCGCTCGAGCATATCTTTATCGACTGTCCGAATCCGATTTGAGCGATCAAACAGCAGGGCATATGCATAGATCGTTTCGATCTAGTTGCGTCGCTGATTAGCGATATCACGCATGTTAAAGTGCCCGGCTCGAATACGGCCCGCTGGCCGCCCCGGGGTTTCCCGGTCCATAACGAACGCAATCCGTGAGTAGCCATGGTTGACAAACTGACGCATCTGAAACAGCTGGAGGCGGAAAGCATCCACATCATCCGCGAGGTCGCCGCCGAGTTCGATAACCCGGTGATGCTGTACTCGATCGGCAAAGATTCGGCCGTGATGCTGCACCTGGCGCGCAAGGCATTCTTCCCCGGTAAACTGCCATTCCCGGTCATGCACGTCGATACCCGCTGGAAATTCCAGGAGATGTATCGCTTTCGCGACCAGATGGTCGAGGAAATGGGCCTGGACCTGATCACCCACATCAACCCCGATGGCGTGGCGCAGGGCATCAACCCGTTCACCCATGGCAGCGCCAAACACACCGACATCATGAAGACCGAGGGCCTGAAGCAGGCGCTCGACAAGCATGGTTTCGACGCCGCCTTTGGCGGTGCCCGACGCGACGAAGAGAAGTCCCGGGCCAAGGAACGCGTCTACTCGTTCCGCGACAGCAAGCACCGCTGGGACCCGAAAAACCAGCGTCCCGAGTTATGGAACGTCTACAACGGCAACGTCAACAAAGGTGAGTCGATCCGTGTGTTCCCGCTCTCCAACTGGACCGAGCTGGATATCTGGCAGTACATCTACCTTGAAGGCATCCCGATCGTGCCGCTGTATTTCGCCGCCGAGCGCGACGTTATCGAGAAGAACGGCACGCTGATCATGATCGACGACGAGCGCATCCTCGAGCATCTCACCGATGAAGAGAAGTCGCGCATCGTCAAGAAAAAGGTCCGTTTCCGCACCCTGGGCTGCTACCCGCTGACCGGTGCCGTCGAGTCCGAAGCGACCAGCCTGACCGACATCATTCAGGAAATGTTGCTGACGCGAACTTCCGAACGCCAGGGCCGGGTCATCGACCATGACGGCGCTGGTTCGATGGAAGAAAAGAAACGTCAGGGTTATTTCTAAGGAGCAGCTTTTAGCTTCAAGCGGCAAGCTACAAGAAAATTAAAAGCAGGGGATCGAAATGGACTTCGAGAGACTCTTGGTATGGCAAAGAGCAAAGGCGCTGGCGGTCATTCTTTACAGGCAAACGGCGTCTTGCCCTGATCTGGCTTTCAGAAGCCAGATCACACGCTCTGGTTTGTCGGTACCAAGCAATATTGCTGAGGGCATGGAGCGATTCACTGCCAAGGACAAATGTCGCTTTTTGTATATTGCGAAAGCCTCGTGCGGCGAGCTGAGAACTCAGCTCATGATCGGCAGTGAAATCGGTTATATCCCTGAGGCAGTTGCAGCAGCATTGATTACTGAAACCCGCGAGCTCTCGAAAATGCTGTGCGGGCTGATCAACAAAATTTCTGAATAGCTGTACGCCGACAAGCTTGCCGCTTGAAGCTTACAGCTTGGAGCTCAACCGCTATGAGTCACCAATCTGATTTGATCAGCGAGGACATCCTCGCCTACCTGGGCCAGCACGAACGCAAGGAAATGCTGCGCTTTCTTACCTGTGGCAACGTCGATGACGGCAAGAGCACGCTGATCGGGCGTTTGCTGCACGACTCCAAGATGATCTACGAGGATCACCTGGAAGCCATCACCCGTGACTCGAAGAAGTCCGGTACCACGGGTGATGACGTCGATCTGGCGTTGCTGGTGGATGGCCTGCAGGCCGAGCGGGAGCAGGGCATCACCATCGATGTCGCTTATCGCTATTTCTCCACGGCCAAGCGCAAATTCATCATCGCCGACACCCCGGGCCACGAGCAGTACACCCGCAACATGGCCACCGGTGCGTCGACCTGTGACCTGGCGATCATTCTGGTGGACGCCCGCTACGGCGTGCAGACCCAGACCCGTCGTCACAGCTATATCGCCTCGCTGCTGGGCATCAAGCATATCGTCGTCGCCATCAACAAGATGGACCTCAACGGCTTCGATGAAAGCGTTTTCGAGTCGATCAAGGCCGATTACCTGAAGTTTGCCGAGGGCATCGCGTTCAAGCCGACCACCATGGCTTTTGTACCTATGTCGGCGCTCAAGGGCGACAACGTGGTGAACAAGAGCGAGCGTTCGCCGTGGTACACCGGCCAGTCGCTGATGGAAATTCTCGAAACGGTCGAAATCGCCAGCGACCGCAACTATGCGGACCTGCGTTTCCCGGTGCAGTACGTCAACCGTCCGAATCTGAACTTCCGTGGTTTCGCCGGTACGCTGGCCAGCGGCATCGTGCACAAGGGTGACGAGATCGTCGTGCTGCCGTCGGGCAAGAGCAGCCGTGTGAAGTCCATCGTCACCTTTGAAGGCGAGCTGGAGCAGGCGGGGCCGGGTCAGGCGGTGACGCTGACCATGGAAGACGAGATCGACATTTCCCGTGGTGACCTGCTGGTGCATGCCGACAATGTTCCGCAGGTCAGCGATGCGTTCGATGCCATGCTGGTGTGGATGGCCGAAGAACCGATGCTGCCGGGCAAGAAGTACGACATCAAGCGCGCCACCAGCTATGTGCCGGGCTCGATTGCCAGCATCACCCACCGGGTCGATGTGAACACGCTGGAGGAAGGCCCTGCCAGCTCGTTGCAGCTGAACGAGATCGGCCGCGTCAAGGTCAGCCTTGATGCGCCCATCGCGCTGGACGGCTACAGCAGCAACCGCACCACGGGTTCGTTCATCGTCATCGATCGTTTGACCAATGGCACCGTTGCGGCGGGCATGATCATCGCCAAGCCGGTTTCAGGTGGCGGCTCGCAGCACCATGGCGAACTGGCTCACGTCTCCACCGAAGAGCGCGCGCAGCGCTTCGGTCAGCAACCGGCCACCGTGTTGTTCAGCGGCCTTTCCGGCGCGGGCAAAAGCACGCTGGCCTATGCGGTCGAGCGCAAGCTGTTCGACATGGGCCGTGCGGTCTATGTACTGGACGGTCAGAACCTGCGTCATGACCTGAACAAGGGCTTGCCACAGGATCGTGCCGGTCGTAACGAGAACTGGAGCCGTGCCGCGCATGTGGCGCGTCAGTTCAACGAAGCCGGCCTGCTGACTCTGGCCGCATTCGTTGCTCCGGATGCCGAAGGGCGTGAGCGCGCCAAGGCGCTGATCGGCAAGGATCGCCTGCTCACCGTCTATGTACAGGCGTCGCCAACGGTCTGCCGCGAGCGTGATCCGCAGGGCCTGTATGCCGCTGATGGCGACAATATCCCTGGCGAGTCCTTCCCGTATGACGTGCCGCTGAATGCCGATCTGGTGATCGACACGCAGACACTCAACGTGGAAGAAAGCGTCAGGCAGGTGCTGGATCTGCTGCGCAGCCGCGGCGCGATCTGATTCATATCCCCTGGCAGGGGGCTTGCCTCCGCAAGGGATTACAGTTTCGATCCTACAAAAAAAGCCCGCCGCAGATGCTCTCTGCGGCGGGCTTTTTGTGTGGCTGCGAAAGCTTACTTCTTCAAGCCGTAATGCTCATCCAGCATGCCCGGGGAGTTGGGCGACTTGGGCGCGTAATCCTTGGGTGTTTCAGTGTCACGTGGCGGGGTCAGGCGGTCGCGATGATCGCGGTGCGCATGATTGGCCTCAGGGTGCAGGGCGGCCAGCAGGCGTTGGCGGGTCAGCTCGTCGAGAGCCAGACGGTTGGCGCCCTCGGCAAGGTGTTCCTGAACATCCTGATAGCTCTGTGAAAGCTTTTGTACCAGATTGGCCGTGCTGTTGAAGTGCGTGACTACCTCGTTCTGATAGGCGTCGAAACGCTCCTGAATGTCATCCAGCTGGCGCTGGGTGCTGTTCGGAACGGTGTTGGGCAGCAGGCGTGCCACCAGAAAACCAATGACGACACCGGCCACCAGGGCGAGCGTCGGCAACAACCAGACTAAGAGCGAGTGTTCCACGAGTCCTTCCTCTATAAACGGCTTTGCTTTACGTTAACGGCTCGAACCTGCGCTGTATACCCGCGACGTATCGTTGATATGCATGCCGCAGACAATCAGCTAGACGAGTCGACCCATTTCGAGGTCACGGAGTTCTGTTTTGCTCATGCGTGAAACCCCATTATTTATCGATGGCCCTGAAGGCCAGCTCGAAGCGCTGTATCAGGATGTCCCCGACGCCCGAGGTGTTGCACTGATCTGTCATCCTAACCCGATACAGGGCGGAACGATGCTCAATAAAGTCGTCTCGACGTTGCAGCGTACCGCACGCGATCAGGGTTTGATCACGTTGCGCTTCAATTATCGCGGCGTCGGTGCCAGTGCCGGTACCTCGGTTGCCGGGCCAGGCGAGATCGATGATGCCCAGGCTGCCGCCCAATGGCTGCGGGCGCAACATCCTGATCTGCCGATGACCCTGTTCGGATTTTCCTTTGGCGGCTACGTTGCTGCAAACCTGGGTGGCAGGCTGGAAGCGCAGGGTGAAAAGCTCACGCATCTGTTTCTGATTGCGGCTGCGGCGTCGCGCCTCGAGGACCAAAGCGTACTGCCCAAGGCTTGCCCGCTGACGATCATTCAGCCGGAGAACGACGAAGTGATCGACCCTGAGACGGTCTATGCATGGTCCGCCGCGTTGCAACGTCCCCATGGGCTGCTGAAAGTGGCAGAATGCGGACACTTTTTTCACGGCAAGCTGACTGATCTGAAAGATCTGCTCCTGCCGCGACTTTCCAGCTGATTGCAGCCCGTATTGCATCCTATTGATAAGCGACCTGCCATGACCACTCGTATCCTGACCGGTATCACGACCACCGGCACTCCCCATCTGGGCAACTACGCGGGCGCCATTCGCCCGGCCATTGTCGCCAGCCGTCAGAGCGATTTCGACTCGTTCTACTTTCTGGCCGACTACCACGCGCTGATCAAATGCGATGACCCGCTGCGCATTCAGCGCTCGCGTCTGGAAATCGCCGCGACCTGGCTGGCGGCGGGGCTGGACGTCGATCGTGTGACCTTCTATCGCCAGTCGGACATCCCTGAAATCCCGGAACTGACCTGGTTGCTCACCTGCGTCGCGGCCAAGGGCCTGCTCAATCGCGCCCACGCCTACAAGGCGTCGGTGGACAAGAACGTGGAAGGTGGCGAAGACCCGGATGCAGGCATCACCATGGGACTGTACAGCTACCCGGTGCTGATGGCTGCCGACATCCTGATGTTCAATGCGCATCAGGTTCCGGTAGGGCGTGATCAGATTCAGCACGTTGAAATGGCCCGTGACATCGGTCAGCGTTTCAATCACCTGTTCGGCAATGGCAAGGAATTCTTCGTCATGCCCGAGGCACTGATCGAAGAGAGCGTGGCTACGCTGCCAGGTCTGGACGGTCGCAAGATGTCCAAGAGCTACGACAACACTATCCCGCTGTTCAGCGGTGCCAAGGACATGAAAAGCGCGATATCGCGCATCGTCACCGACTCGCGTGCCCCGGGCGAAGCGAAAGACCCGGACACTTCGCACCTGTTTACCCTGTATCAGGCTTTCTCGACGGCCGAGCAGTGCGCCGAATTCCGCTCTGACCTGTTGCAGGGCCTGGGCTGGGGTGAAGCCAAGAATCGTCTGTTCACGTTGCTGGATGCACAGCTGAGCGAACCCCGTGAAAAGTATCTGGGGCTGATCGAGCGTCCTGCCGATCTAGAAGACATCCTGCTCGCTGGCGCGCAGAAAGCCCGACGTGTCGCCACCCCATTCCTCGAGGAACTGCGCGAGGCGGTAGGCCTGCGGTCGTTCCGTACCGTGGTGCAGAACGCCGACACCGGCAAGAAAAAGGCCAGCAAGGGCGCTCGTTTCGTCAGCTTCCGTGAAGACGACGGCAGCTTCCGTTTCCGTCTGCTGGCAGCCGATGGCGAGCAGTTGCTGTTGTCGCGCAACTTTGCCGATGGCAAGGCTGCAGGCGTGGTCAGCAAGCAGTTGCAGCAGGGCGGCGAACTGGACCTGCGCAGCGAAGACGATCGCTTCACGCTGTGGCTGGACGGCGCCTGCGTGGCGGACAGTCCGATATTCGCCAACGCTGCCGCGCGCGACAGTGCCATCGAAACACTCAAGCTGGCGCTCGCTCCTCAACAGGACTGATTGCCAATCCCCGGGGTCGTCGCTACAGTGACGACCCGTTTTTGTTGCCTTGCTAACGAATTATGACGCCCCTAGAACGATATCAAGCTGATCTGAAACGCCCGGACTTCTTTCACGATGCCGCGCAGGAAAGCGCTGTGCGTCATCTGCAGCGCCTGTACGACGATCTGATCGCCGCTCACGACAGCAAGCCCGGCCTGTTCGGCAAACTGTTCGGCAAGAAAGAGCAGACGCTGGTCAAGGGGCTGTACTTCTGGGGTGGCGTAGGCCGCGGCAAGACGTATCTGGTCGATACGTTCTTCGACGCACTGCCGTTTCAGGACAAGGTCCGTACGCACTTCCACCGCTTCATGAAGCGCGTGCACGAAGAGATGAAGACCCTCAAGGGCGAGAAAAACCCGCTGACGATCATCGCCAGGCGTTTTTCCGATGAGGCGCGGGTCATCTGTTTCGACGAGTTTTTTGTCTCCGATATTACCGATGCCATGATCCTCGGCACGCTGATGGAAGAGCTGTTCAAGAACGGCGTGACGCTGGTGGCCACTTCCAACATCGTTCCGGACGGCCTGTACAAGGACGGCCTGCAGCGGGCGCGTTTCCTGCCGGCCATCGCGCTGATCAAGCAGAACACCGACATCGTCAACGTCGACAGTGGCGTCGATTACCGTCTGCGTCACCTGGAGCAGGCTGAACTGTTCCATTTCCCGCTCAACGAAGTTGCACAGGAGAGCCTGCGTAAAAGCTTCAAGGCGCTGACTCCGGATTGCGCGGAAACCATCGAAAACGATGTGTTGATGATCGAAAATCGCGAGATCCGTGCGCTGCGCACCTGTGATGATGTGGCGTGGTTCGACTTCCGTGAGTTGTGCGACGGCCCGCGCAGTCAGAACGACTACATCGAGCTGGGCAAGATCTTCCATGCCGTGCTGATCAGCGGCGTCGAGCAGATGGACGTCGCCACTGACGACATCGCCCGACGCTTCATCAACATGGTCGACGAGTTCTACGATCGCAACGTCAAGCTGATCATCTCGGCCGAGGTCGAATTGAAGGACCTGTACACCGGTGGCCGGTTGATGTTCGAGTTTCAGCGCACCCTCAGCCGTCTGCTGGAAATGCAATCCCACGAGTTCCTCTCGCGGGCGCACAAGCCCTAGTCGCAGCGGCAAGTTTCAAGCTGCAAGCCGCAAGCTAAAAGCCCAGGCTCTTGCAGCTTGCAGCTTGCAGCTTGCAGCTTGCAGCTTATAGCTTCTCCCTCTGACCCTCGAACTGTTGCCGATACTGATTGGGTGACAGCTCGGTGTGCTGGCGGAACAGCCGGGCAAAGAAGCTGGCGTCGTCGTAGCCCACTTCGTAGCTGATGGTCTTGATGCTCTTGCGCGTCCCCGACAGCAATCCCTTTGCCGTTTCGATCCGCAGCCGTTGCAGGTAATGCAGCGGCTTGTCGCCTGTGGCGGTCTGAAAGCGGCGCATGAAATTGCGAATGCTCATGCCGTGCTCACGGGCCACGTCTTCAAAGCGGAACTTGTCGGCAAAGTGCTCTTCCAGCCAGTGCTGGATCTGCAGAATGACCACGTCCTGATGAAGCTTCTGACCGCCAAAACCGATTCGCCCCGGCGAGTAGGTGCGACGCACTTCATAGAGGATGTCGCGGGCGACGGCCTGGGCGACATTGGCGCCGCAGAAGCGCTCGATCAGATAAATGTACAGATCGCAGGCCGAGGTCGTGCCGCCCGCGCAATACACGTTGTCGGCGTCGGTCAGGTGCTTTTCCTGATTGAGCAGGACCTTGGGATAGCGCTCGGCGAATGCGCTGAAAAAGCGCCAGTAGGTCGTCGCTTCCTTGCCGTCCAGCAAGCCGGCTTCGGCAAGCCAGTAGACGCCGGTGGCTTCGGCGCAGAGTACGGCACCGTTGGCGTGCTGCTCGCGCAACCACGGCAGGATCTGTGGGTAACGCTGGCAGAGGGTTTCAAAATCGTCCCAGAAGGCCGGGATGACGATGATGTCGCTCTGGCAGAGCGCGCCGTCGACCGGCAGGGTGACATCGCTGAAGCTGCTGACCGAAAGCCCGTCCGGGCTGACCAGGCGCGTTTCGAAGGCGGGTACCAGGCCATGGCCCAGTTGCTTGCTGTAGCGCAGGCTCGCCAGATGGAAGAAGTCCTTGGCCTGCATGACAGTGGAGGCAAACATCTTGTCTGTGGTCAGGATGCTTACGCGGCGCAGAAGAGTGGCGTGTTGGATCGGCATAATCGTTATTCTTATATGGGTAAATGGTCAAGCGACGGCTGGATCGTCTTATTTTTTGCCAAAACTGTCCAGCCTCGTTACGTGGGGCTCCTTGGCAGGGCTCCCATGATGGCTTTGTGCTAAGAGGGTAAATATCCGCCAATCCACGCCCCGCAGGCAATAAACAGAATGTGAACAAAAAATCCGGTTGAGGTTATTTTTACAGTCTGTATAATCCGCCAGCTCTTTGCAGTGGAAGTGATGCGCCGTCTGCCGAAGAATCTTGCCGTATAACGGACGCGCTGACCCGAGCCCCCGATAGCGTCTGTTTCCGGCTGCCTTTGACTTGTCAAAGTACGCACTATTCAGTAAGATCCGCCGTCTAATTTTCAGGGCGGCCCCTGAGGCTATAAAGAATGAAAACTTTTACTGCTAAACCGGAAACAGTTAAGCGCGACTGGTTCGTCGTCGACGCTGCTGGTCAGACCCTGGGTCGTCTGGCCACCGAAATCGCGAGCCGTCTGCGTGGCAAGCACAAACCGGAATACACTCCGCACGTTGATACTGGCGACTACATCGTCGTGATCAATGCCGAGCAGATCCGCGTTACTGGTGCCAAGACCACCGACAAGATCTACTACTCACACTCCGGTTTTCCGGGCGGGATCAAGTCGATCAACTTCGAAAAGCTGATCGCCAAAGCTCCTGAGCGCGTGATCGAGACCGCGGTCAAAGGCATGCTGCCTAAGAACCCGCTGGGTCGCGACATGTATCGTAAGCTGAAAGTCTATGCGGGCGCTGTACACCCTCATACTGCTCAGCAGCCCCAAGAACTGAAGTTTTAACGGAATAGTTCATTATGTCGGCGACTCAAAATTACGGCACTGGCCGTCGCAAGACCGCAACCGCTCGCGTTTTCCTGCGTCCGGGTACTGGTAACATCTCGATCAACAACCGCTCCCTGGATAATTTCTTCGGCCGCGAGACTGCCCGCATGGTAGTTCGTCAGCCGCTGGAACTGACCGAGACAGTTGAAAAGTTCGACATCTACGTCACCGTTATCGGTGGCGGTGTGAGTGGTCAGGCTGGCGCAATCCGCCACGGTATCACTCGCGCTCTGATGCAGTACGACGAGACACTGCGTGGCGCTCTGCGTAAAGCAGGCTTCGTGACTCGCGATGCTCGTGAAGTTGAACGTAAGAAAGTCGGTCTGCGTAAAGCGCGTAAGCGTCCGCAGTACTCGAAGCGTTAATACGCTCTTCGTTCAAAGAAAGAACGTCCATCCCCTCGCGGGGCTGGACGTTTTTTTATGGGCGTGATTTTTACGGTCAGGATGTTTTTGCGTTGCTCGTTTTACGTCGATATTGTGAAATTTATCCGCCTGTCGACGAAGATTACGGAATTTACATCGCGTAAATGAGCTATCTTGTGGCCCGCGACGAACACCTGTCCTGTTGCGTTCATTATCGGATGCGCCCTTCAAGCGCGTTCGTTCGTCTGTCCGATAAATTTTAACAAGCGAGGAGGATCGCCATGGGCGTGACCAACCGGTTGGCCTGCTACTCCGACCCCGCCGACCACTATTCTCATCGCGTACGCATTGTGCTCGCCGAGAAGGGTGTCAGCGCCGAAATCATTGAAGTGGTGGCAGGTCGTCATCCGCCGCAGCTGATTGAAGTAAATCCATACGGCAGTGTGCCGACCCTCGTTGATCGTGACCTGGCGTTGTACGAGTCGACCGTGGTGATGGAGTACCTGGATGAGCGCTATCCACATCCGCCTCTGCTGCCCGTCTATCCGGTTGCTCGTGCCAACAGTCGTTTGCTGATCCATCGTATCCAGAGAGACTGGTGCGGCCTTGTCGACCTGATTCTGGATACGCGCAGCAAAGAGCCTGCTCGTGTTCAGGCGCGCAAGGAGCTCCGTGAGAGTCTGGCCGGGGTTTCCCCGTTGTTCGCGGAAAAAGCTTTTTTCATGAGTGACGAGCTAAGTCTTGTTGACTGCTGTCTACTCCCCATACTCTGGCGTTTGCCAATTTTGGGTATTGAATTGCCGCGGCCTGCCAAGCCGTTGCTTGATTATATGGAGCGCCAATTTGCGCGTGAGGCTTTTCAGACGAGTCTGTCTGATGCCGAACGTGAAATGCGCTAAGGCTTAAGGAGCCGTTAATGAACTCCAGTCGCCCTTATCTTGTTCGTGCTCTCTATGAGTGGATCGTCGATAACGATTGCACCCCGCATGTGCTGGTTAATGCGGATTACCCGTCGGTGCAGGTCCCACAAGGATTTGCCAATGACGGGCAGATTGTCCTGAATGTTTCGCCGAGTGCCGTGCGTCATCTGCATATGGATAACGAAGCGGTGAGCTTCGAAGGCCGCTTCGGCGGTGTGCCGCACACGCTTTATGTACCTGTCGCTGCCATCCTGGGTATTTATGCCCGCGAGAACGGTCAGGGCATGGTTTTCGATCTGGAGCCTTCCATGGAAGAGGGTGAAGAAATCGAGATCGAGATCGAAGACGATACGCCTCCGCCAGACAGCGAACCGCCGCGTCCGAGTGGCAGGCCGAGTCTGAAGGTCGTGAAGTAAAAAACGGGTAATAAAAAAGGCGATCTTCGGATCGCCTTTTTCATGCCTGCCGGTTAGCCGTCAGTCGATGTACTCGAAGAGTTTGACGATCTTCTGTACGCCGGAGACGCCCTGTACCAGGTTGGTGGCGCGATTGGCTTCGTCCTGGGTTACCAGGCCCAGCAGGAACACGATGCCGTTCTCGGTCACCACCTTGATACGCGAGCCGGGGATGGATGCGTCGGCGATCATCTGGCTTTTGACCTTGGTCGTCAGCCAAGCATCGTTGTTGCGCGCCAGCAGCGATGAGGGCGCCATCACCTGCAGCTCGTTGTTGACCTTCTTGACGCGCTGAACGGCGCTGGCGGCCTGTTCGGCCATGGCCTTGAGGTCGGCACGCGGTGTCTGGCCAGCCAGCAGCACGATGCCGTTGAAGCTGGTCACGACGATGTGCGAGCCCTCTGCGAGGTCAGGGCTGGCCTTGGAGATGTTGACGGCTGCCTTGGTCTCGATCAGCGAGTCATCGATCTTGCTGCCGAAGGTGCGCGTGCCGCGATCGTCTTCGATCGGTTTTTCGCGAGTGGCCGTGATCACCGAACTGCATCCGGTGATGCTGAGGCACAGTGTCAGAACCAGTAGGCTGAGACGATTAGGGGTCATTCTTCACTCCCGAACAGTTGGCTGTCGATCAAATCGCAAAGGCAATGGATCGCCAGCAGATGGACTTCTTGTATGCGTGCCGTGACATTGGCGGGTACGCGGATCTCCACATCCTCGGGCAATAGCAGTGAGGCCATGCCGCCACCGTCGCGTCCCGTCAATGCTACGACAATCATTTCGCGATCATGTGCGGCCTGGATGGCCTGAATAATATTCGCCGAGTTGCCGCTGGTAGAAATAGCCAGCAATACATCGCCTGGCTGACCCAGCGCGCGGATCTGTTTGGAGAAGATTTCGTTGTAGCTGTAATCGTTGGCGATCGAGGTGATCGTCGAGCTGTCGGTGGTCAGTGCAATCGCCGGCAGGCTCGGCCGCTCACGTTCGAAGCGGTTGAGCAGTTCCGAGGAAAAGTGCTGTGCATCGCCAGCTGAGCCGCCGTTGCCGCACGCGAGCATCTTGCCCTCGTTGAGCAGGGCATTGACCATGACCTGACTGGCTTGCTCGATAAAGGGTGCAAGGACTTCCATCGCCTGTTGCTTGGTTTCGATGCTGGCCTGGAACAGCCGGCGAATTCGGGATTGCATGTCCATCAATGTGACCTTAATTAGAGCGTACGGCGGCGGGACGGATGCGCCGGGTTCTCCCGGGAGCTATCCGGCACACAAGGTGTGCAGCCGGCAAAACAAATAGCGAAATCGGTGAGGGCTGTAGTGTATTGCAGGTCATGACTCAAGTCGGGCCACTGCGCCAGGTCAGCTGTCAAAAGCGCTCTTGATCCAGTTCAGCGGTGCAGCCTTGCCGGGCTCGCCTTCAATGGCGATCACGTCGAAACGGCAGGGGTGATTGGCCCAGGTCGTTGCATGCTGTAGAAAAAGCTGTGCGGCGGTGACGAGTTTCCCCTGCTTGCGAAAATCGACGCTTTCCATGGCGCCACCCCATCCTGAATGGCGACGGTAGCGAACTTCGACGAATACTACTGTATCGCCGTCAAGCATGACTAGATCAAGCTCGCCGCGTTTGCATAACCAGTTTTGTTCAATCAGGCGCAGCCCCTGTTGTTGCAAAAACTGCAGGGCGAAGGCTTCGGCCTCGCGCCCTGCTTGCTGGCGGGTGCTGCGTTGCATCAAGGAGCGGTGTCCGGCAGGCGCTGGATCTTGCCGTCGACGAATTCGGCCCATGGCAACTGACGTTCGACACGGCGGCCAGGGTTTAGGCTGAGGCTGCCGGACAGCCCGTCAATGCGGCTGTCAGGCATCGCCTTGAGCTGTGCGAGGCGCGGTGCCAGGCGATAGGCGTCGATACCCATCGCATACAGGCGACCCAGGCTGCCTGCAGCCTGTGGCCATTGCGCGGTGACCTGCTGGCGCAGCGGGTCTTCGGCGTTCAGCAGCCATGGCGTTTCGCAGAAGCGCACGCCATTGAGGTCCATGTATTGCGCGTGATCGTTGCTGTTGGTGAACAGGTGCGAAGTGGCGTAGACCGGAACGTCACCTGCGTACTGAAAGACCATGGTGGGTTTGATCTGCTGCGCTTGCTGTGGGGTCGCGGCGAGGAACATGAAGTCGATGTCCTGGCGACGGCTTGGCTGAGCGGCGACTTGAGTGCCGGCCGTGCTTTGCAGGCGCTGCGCGCGGCCTTCGCTGTTGCGCAGCTGGAACAGATCGGCGACCTGCTGTGCCAGTTCTACAGGCTGATCAACGTGCTCTGCAGCGATCAGCGTGCCGCCCTTGGCCTGCCAGCTCTTGCGGAAGGCATCCAGCACGCGGTCGCCCCATTCGCCTTTCGGAACCATCGCCACGGCGCTGCGTTTGCCGTCTGCCCAGGCGCGACGTGCAACCTCGCGCGCTTCGTCTTCTGCGGCCAGGCCGAACTGATACAACTGCGCCGGGCCTTCATTGCTGGTATCGCTGTAGTTCAGCGCCAGGGTGGTGATAGGCAACTGCTGACGGCTGTTCAGCTGTTTGACGAGGTTCTTTTCCAGCGGACCGACGACCAGTTGCACACCAGCTGCCTGAGCCTGACGGTAGAACTCGTCCATCGAGGTGATTCGCGAGCTGTCGAAGACCTGGATGGCCGGAGGATTCTCGCCTGCTTGCTGAGCCTGGAAGTGCGCGGCCATGAAGCCTTCGCGCAACGCCTTGGCAACTGCGGCCAACTGACCGTCCTGCGGCAGCAGCAGGGCAATTTTGGTAATCGGCTCGCTGGTCAATGCGCGAAGCTGGGCGAGGGCGGTTGGCAGTTGCTGTGCAGCAGGGTGTTTAGGGTTCTGCGCTTTCCAGTTGTCGATGGCAGTCTGTTGCTGCTCGAGCGTGCCTGCGCCCTTGATCGAGCGAGCCAGATTCAGCCAGCCGCCCATGTCGTCGGTGGCTGTGCTCTGCAGTTGCTCGGCAGGCAGGGCGGAGACCAATGTCCAGATCGCGTCATTGTTGGCGCTGGCGTCTGCGCCTTGCAGTAGCGGGCCGGCGTAAACACGTTCATGGGCGGCTGCGAGCGCCTGACCATCGGCTTCCAGGGCGCGCGCCTTGACCATGTGAGTGCGGATCTGCTGCTCGACCGACAGTTCGCCCAAGCGTTGCATGCTTGGATGATTCAGCGCGGTCAGCGCTGCCTTGGGCTGATTGCGGCCCATCGCCAGCTCAGCGGACAGTGTGCTGGCAAAAACCTGCAAGCCGGGCTTGAGTTGATCGATTTGCACCTGTCCGAGGATTTGCGCAGCGCGTCCTGCGTCGTTCTGGCGGCTGGCCAGATCAGCAGCACTCAAGCGCAGCGTTGCGGCCTGCTCGGGTGTCTTGGCGCTGGCAGCCTGCTCGAGCAATTGCTCGATGCTGGCATCAGGGGTTCGAGGCAGCTCGCCAAGGCTGGACGAGGGCGAGCTGGCACAGGCTGCAAGGAGGGCAGCGAGGCAGAGGGCAGAGAGCAGCCGCAGACAAGCGATCATTGGTATGTTCCTGAAACTCGAGCGAATTAACGGGGGATTGTACCCAAGCGCTGGCCGGGGTGCGATGTCGAAGGTATTTAAAGCCGTGATATCAGTCGCGTTAAGGTCATCTGGCGGCCAAATCGTTCAATTCGAGAGGTGCGCCGCGTTTCTTGCTCGGGTCTGAACATGTTTTCATTCCTTTTTTGTCGGCATCCTGACGCGCGAACCGTTCCGCCGGGCCGCAGCCTGTACAATGCATTTTTTCCAAGCACCTGTTTTAACCTGCGAGGTTTGCGTTTTGACTGTTCCGGTTGTTTCGAATTCCACTCCGGGTTCGCTTTATGTAGTGGCGACTCCTATCGGCAATCTGGACGACATGAGTGTGCGGGCCTTGAAGGTGTTGCGCGACGTCGCGCTGATCGCAGCTGAAGACACGCGTCATTCCGCACGTCTGATGCAACACTTCGGCATATCGACGCCATTGGCTGCCTGTCACGAACATAACGAACGTGATGAGGGTAGTCGTTTCATCACGCGTCTGCTGGCCGGTGATGACGTCGCACTGATTTCCGATGCGGGCACGCCACTGATCTCCGATCCCGGTTATCACCTGGTGCGCCAGGCGCGTGCCGCAGGTGTGCAGGTCGTACCGGTGCCGGGTGCTTGCGCCTTGATTGCGGCTTTGTCTGCGGCCGGGCTGCCGTCGGATCGATTCATTTTCGAGGGTTTTCTGCCGGCCAAGCCTGCGGGTCGCAAGGCCAGGCTCGAGCGTGTCAAAGAAGAACCGCGCACGCTGATCTACTATGAAGCGCCGCATCGCATCCTGGAGTGTCTGCAAGATATGGAACTGGTCTTCGGTGCTGACCGTCAGGCGTTGCTGGCGCGTGAAATAACCAAAACTTTCGAAACCCTCAAGGGTCTGCCTTTGAGTGAGCTGCGGGCATTTGTCGAATCCGACAGTAATCAGCAGCGTGGCGAGTGCGTGGTGCTGGTGGCTGGCTGGACGCCGCCGGATGACGAGGACGTCATTGGTGAGGAGGCTCGGCGGGTGCTGGATCTGCTGCTTGCAGAGATGCCGCTCAAGCGTGCCGCAGCGCTGGCTGCCGAAATAACGGGTGTGCGCAAGAACCTGCTGTACCAGGTGGCGCTGGAGAAACAGAAGGAGTAACGGCCTGCTTTTGAAAGGGGTAAGGGGGACACGCATGCTATTAAAGCTTGTTCTTGATGGCGTGTGCCGCTAACCTTGTCGGCGGAGAGTCGATTGGACAGTCGCTGCCTCTTGTTGTTCCGCAACAAGGGGGGGAGGAAAGTCCGGGCTCCATAGGGCGGAGTGCCAGGTAACGCCTGGGAGGCGTGAGCCTACGGAAAGTGCCACAGAAAATAACCGCCTAAGCACTTCGGTGCCGGTAAGGGTGAAAAGGTGCGGTAAGAGCGCACCGCACGTCTGGTAACAGTTCGTGGCAAGGTAAACCCCACTCGGAGCAAGACCAAATAGGGTTCCTAGGCGTGGCCCGCGCTGGAACCGGGTAGGTTGCTAAAGGCGTCCAGTGATGGCCGTCGTAGAGGAATGACTGTTCTCGACAGAACCCGGCTTACAGATCGACTCTCCACCTTTTTTCTTCCCCTTCGTTTCAAGCAGCAAAACCCCTCCGTAATACCAAAAAAATCTTACAGCTCATAAATTACATTAACTTTGAATCGCAACGATTTGAGCTGTGTGGGATTTATCCGTCGGATCCTTCTCAGAATTACCCTTTTATCCCCAATACCTCTCCTAAATCTCCGAAATGTAAGGGTTTTCCTTAAGACCGTGCCTTGACGGTGTGGTGGCCGCGTTCCTATAGTGTGCGCAAGTGGCAGAAAGTGGCACGAAGTGGGTTTTTTTAGCGCAAAAAGCTAATATTCGGAGAATGCGCCTGTGTTCCGTGGTGCCAATGCGATCAATCTCGATGCCAAGGGCCGTCTCGCTATGCCGAGCCGGTACCGTGACGAGTTGGATTCGCGTAGCGCCGGCCAACTTATCGTGACCATCGATGCCGTTGATCCATGCCTTTGCCTTTATCCGCTTTCCGAATGGGAGCTGATAGAAGCAAAACTTCGTGATCTGGCGACGTTTCGTGAAGAGAACCGCCGTCTGCAAAGGCTTCTGATTGGTAATGCTGTCGATCTGGAACTCGACGGGAGTGGGCGTTTTCTGGTGCCGCCGCGCCTGCGCGAGTACGCCAGGCTGGATAAGCGCGTAATGCTGGTGGGCCAGCTCAACAAGTTTCAACTGTGGGACGAGGACGCCTGGAATGCTCTTGCTGATGCTGACCTGGCTGCCATTCAAAAACCTGGCGCGATGCCCGACGAATTACGTGATTTGATCCTGTGACTATGAATAGCGGCTTTACCCACATCACCGTGCTGCTTGAAGAAGCCGTGGAGGCTCTCGCGGTGCGCGCCGATGGCTGCTACCTGGACGGCACGTTCGGGCGTGGCGGGCATAGTCGTCTGATACTCAGCCAGCTGGGCCCAGAGGGTCGGCTCCTGGGATTCGACAAGGACCCTCAAGCGATTGCCACCGGGCAAGCGCTAGCGGCCGAAGACGGCCGCTTTGTCATTGTGCAGCGCAGCTTTGCCGAATTGGGATCCGAGACCCAGGAACGCGGTTTGGCGGGCAAGGTCAGTGGCATTCTGCTGGATCTGGGTGTGTCGTCCCCGCAGCTGGATGATCCCGAGCGCGGTTTCAGCTTCATGAACGACGGTCCTCTGGACATGCGCATGGACCCTACCTGCGGTGTAAGCGCTGCCGAGTTCATCGCGACTGCACCGGCTGAAGAAATTGCCCGCGTCTTCAAGGAATACGGCGAAGAGCGATTTGCCAAGCGGATGGCCAACGCGGTCGTCGCGCGTCGCGAAGTCCAGCCTTTCGAGCGCACAGCTGATCTGGCAGAAGTGCTCAAGGTCGCCAACCCTGCCTGGGAAAAGGGCAAGAATCCTGCAACGCGTGCCTTTCAGGGCCTGCGTATTCACGTAAACAACGAATTGGGCGATCTGGAAGCCGGCCTCGAAGCGGCACTGGATGCGCTGGAAGTGGGTGGCCGCCTGGTCGTCATCAGCTTTCACTCGCTGGAAGACCGCATCGTCAAGCTGTTCATGCGCAAGCTCGCCAAGGGCGAAGCCGACAACATGCCGCGCAATCTGCCGATTCAGTACAAACCGTTCGAACCGAAAATCAAAATTCACGGCAAGGCTCAGTTCGCCTCAGATGTAGAAACCAAAGCAAACCCGCGCTCGCGCAGTGCTGTCATGCGTGTAGCGGAGAAGCTCAGGTGAGCCGTCTGTTTCTGAAGCCTCTGCCCGGCGGCAGTTTCATTATGCTGCTGCTGTTCATTGCCGTCCTGATTTCGGCGATTGGCGTTTCCTATAGTGCACATTGGAATCGTCAACTGCTCAACTCGCTGTATTCGGAAATGAGCGTGCGCGACAAGGCGCAGGCAGAGTGGGGGCGGCTGATTCTTGAGCAGAGCACCTGGACTGCACACAGCCGTATCGAGACTCTGGCCACCGAACAGCTGAAGATGCGCATCCCGAGCGCTGCCGAAGTACGCATGGTGGCGCCATGATGAAGCTCGATGGCGCTCTTTATCCGTGGCGTTTTCGCGTAGTCGTAGGGCTGCTGGTGTCCCTCGTGCTCGCCATTTGCTGGCGCATCGTCGACCTGCAGGTCATCGACCATACCTTTCTCAAGGAACAGGGCGATGCACGTAGCCTTCGGCATATTCCTATTCCGGCGCACCGTGGCCTGATCACTGACCGTAACGGCGAGCCGCTGGCCGTCAGTACGCCGGTGACCACGCTGTGGGCCAACCCGCGTGAAATGCAGCAGGACAAGTCCAAGTGGCCGATGCTGGCCGCCGCCCTGGGTCAGGATCTCAAGGCATTGACCGAGCGCCTGGACTCGCAGGCGAACAAGGAATTCATCTACCTGGTGCGTGGCCTGACGCCAGAGCAGGGTCAGTCGGTCATCGACCTGAAAGTGCCCGGTGTCTACGGCATCGAAGAGTTCCGCCGCTTTTATCCTGCTGGCGATGTTACTGCACACATGGTCGGCTTTACCGACCTTGACGACCATGGCCGGGAAGGCGTCGAGCTGGCGTATGACGACTGGCTCGCCGGTGTGCCCGGCAAGCGTCAGGTCATCAAGGACCGGCGTGGCCGACTGATCAAGGATGTTCAGGTGACCAAGAATGCCAAGGCCGGAAAGACCTTGGCTTTGTCTATTGACCTGCGCCTGCAGTACCTGGCCACCCGTGAACTGCGCAATGCCATCGTCGAGAACGAGGCCAAGGCCGGCAGCATGGTCATCATGGACGTCAAGACCGGTGAGGTGCTGGCGATGGTCAATCAGCCGACCTACAACCCGAACAACCGACGCACCATGGTGCCTGCCGCCATGCGCAACCGGGCGATCATCGACGTGTTCGAACCCGGCTCGACCATGAAGCCTATCTCCATGACCGCAGCGCTGGACAGTGGCCGCTGGAAGCCGACCGACAAGGTCGAGGTTTATCCGGGCACCCTGCAGATCGGCAAATACACGATTCGTGATGTGACCAAGACCGAAGGCCCGATCCTCGATCTGACCGGCATTCTGATCAACTCCAGTAACGTCGGCATGAGCAAGGTCGCGTTCGATGTGGGCGGTGAGGCGATCTTCCGTGCCATGCAGCGCGTCGGGTTCGGTCAGTACACCGGCCTCGGCTTCCCTGGCGAGCGCGTCGGCAACCTGCCCAACTACCGCGAATGGCGCAAGGCCGAAACCGCCACGCTGTCCTATGGCTACGGTCTGTCGGTCACTGCCTTGCAGCTGGTGCATGCCTACGGTGCGCTGGCCAACAACGGCCGCATCGTGCCGTTGACCATCCTCAAAACAGACAAAGAGCCGGAATCGACCCAGGCCATTCCGGAGAAAACCGCGAAGACTCTGCAGGGTATGTTGCAGCAGGTTATCGAGGACCCGCGCGGCGTCTATCGCGCCCGTGTGCCGTCCTATCACGTCGGCGGCAAGAGTGGTACGGCGCGCAAGACGTCCATCGGCACCAAGGGCTACGCGGAAAATTCCTATCGCTCGCTGTTCGCCGGTTTCGGCCCGATGAGTAACCCGCGCTACGCCATCGTGGTTGTCATCGACGAACCGAGCAAGGGTGGTTACTACGGTGGTTTGGTTTCGGCCCCGGTATTCAGCAAGGTCATGTCTGGCACGTTGCGTCTGATGAACGTGACGCCGGACAACCTTGCGCCGCCTGAACAAGTCAACGCCGCACCGGCAGCCAAAGGAGGGCGTGGTTGATGGCCTTTAATCTGAGCAAGCTTTTCGCTCACACCGACCGCGATGCGCTGATTCGCGAGCTGACTCTCGACAGCCGCAATGTGCGTCCGGGCGACCTGTTTCTGGCAGTGCCGGGCATCGATGTCGATGGCCGCGCGCACATCGCCGACGCGCTCAAGCGTGGCGCAGCTGCCGTAGCCTATGAAGTCGAAGGGTCGATCGTTCTGCCGATCACTGATGTGCCGCTGATTCCGGTAAAAGGGCTCGCCGCGCAGTTGTCCGCGATCGCTGGTCGCTTCTATGGTGATTCGAGCCGCAGTCTGAATCTGGTGGGTGTTACCGGCACCAACGGCAAGACCAGCGTGACCCAGTTGGTGGCTCAGGCGCTTGATGCCCTCGGCCAACGCTGCGGGATCGTCGGTACACTGGGCACCGGTTTCTACGGTTCGCTGCAAAGCGGCCGCCACACCACGCCTGATCCGATTGCCGTGCAGGCAACGCTGACCGACCTGAGACAGGCCGGCGCGCGCGCAGTGGCGATGGAAGTCTCCTCCCACGGTCTTGATCAGGGACGCGCTGCGGCGCTGGCCTTTGATGTGGCGGTGCTGACCAATCTGTCCCGCGACCATCTGGATTATCACGGCACCATGGAGGCCTACGCTGCCGCCA
The DNA here is from genome assembly GCF_017833055.1 of Pseudomonas sp. PvP100. NCBI lineage: Bacteria > Pseudomonadati > Pseudomonadota > Gammaproteobacteria > Pseudomonadales > Pseudomonadaceae > Pseudomonas > Pseudomonas sp. PvP100. The sequence continues at coordinate 3,415,317 of NZ_JAFIBO010000001.1, read as the reverse complement.
AGGCGAAGCTGTTCGCATGGCCCGATCTGAAATGCCGGGTGATCAACCTGGATGACGATTTCGGCCGTGAACTGGCCGCTGTCAAACAAGAGTCGCGCCTGATCACCTACAGCCAGCTGGACAGCTCGGCCTACCTGTATTGCCGCGATGCGAAGTTCGATGACGATGGCGTGCGTGCCACGCTGGTCACGCCTCAGGGCGAGCACTTCCTGCGCAGCAGCCTGCTGGGCCGTTTCAACCTGAGCAACGTGCTGGCTGCGGTCGGCGCGCTGCTGGGCCTGGATTACGCGCTGGACGAAATTCTCAAGGCGCTGCCGAAACTCGAAGGCCCGGTCGGACGCATGCAGCGTCTGGGTGGTGCCGACAAGCCGCTGGTCGTCGTGGATTACGCGCACACCCCGGACGCGCTGGAAAAAGTACTCGAAGCACTGCGCCCGCACGCCAAGGGCCGCTTGTTGTGCCTGTTCGGCTGCGGCGGTGATCGTGACCGTGGCAAGCGTCCGCTGATGGCTGAAGTGGTCGAGCGTCTGGCCGACGGCGTATGGGTCACTGATGACAATCCGCGCTCCGAATCGCCTGTCAGTATTTTTGACGATATACGCCCTGGCTTCGTTGCTGCGGACAAGGTGCGTTTCATCGAAGGTCGCGGTCAGGCCATTGCCGAACTGATTGCCAGCGCCAATGCCGATGACGTCGTGGTGCTTGCCGGCAAGGGCCACGAGGACTACCAGGAAATCAACGGTCAGCGGCAGCCGTTCTCCGACCTGCAAGAAGCCGCCAGCGCGCTTGCTGTATGGGAGCCTGCGAATGCTTAAGCCAATGACCTTCAGCGAACTGGTTGTGCCACTCGACGCCCGTCTGGTCGGCGGCGACTGCAGCTTTGCCGGCGTCAGCACCGACAGCCGGGGCATCGAGCCTGGCCAGCTGTTCGTGGCCTTGACCGGTCCGCGTTTCGACGGTCATGAATACCTCGATCAAGTGGCTGCCAAAGGTGCGGTCGGTGCTCTGGTCGAGCGTGAAGTGCAGGGCGCCGCCCTGCCGCAACTGGTCGTGCTGGATACCCGCAAGGCACTTGCCCAACTGGGTGCCATGAATCGCAATGCGTTCGTCGACCGGCCGGTTGCTGCCGTCACCGGGTCGAGTGGCAAAACCACGGTCAAGGAAATGCTCGCGAGCATCCTGCGCACGCGCGGGCCTGTGCTCGCGACCCGAGGCAACCTGAACAACGAATTGGGCGTTCCACTGACGCTGCTGGAGCTGGCCCCCGAATACACCTCGGCTGTGATCGAACTGGGTGCGTCGCGGGTTGGCGAGATTGCCTACACCGTAAGCCTCGCCAAGCCGCACGTCGCCATGATCACCAACGCCGGAACCGCCCATGTTGGCGAGTTTGGCGGCCCGGACCGCATTGTCGAAGCCAAGGGCGAGATTCTGGAAGGTCTCGACGCGGGTGGTACGGCAGTCTTGAACCTGGAAGACAAGGCCTTCCCGATCTGGCGCAAGCGCGCTGGCAATCGCAATGTCCTGACCTTCGCACTGACCGACTCTGCGGCGGATGTGTACGCCAGCGAGCTTAGCCGTGATGGGCGGGGCTGCCCGGCTTTCACCCTCAACAGCCCGCTCGGCACTGCCCGGGTTCAGTTGAACCTGCTCGGCACGCACAATGTGTCCAATGCCCTGGCCGCTGCGGCTGCCAGCTGCGCAATGGGCGTGCCGCTGGAAGGGATCGTCACCGGACTGAACAACGTGCAGCCGGTCAAGGGGCGTGCCGTGGCGCAAATCGCCAGCAATGGCACGCGCGTCATTGATGACACCTACAACGCCAATCCTGCCTCGATCAACGCGGCCGTCGACATCCTCACCGGCTTCACCGGTCGTACCGTACTGGTGCTGGGCGATATCGGCGAGCTGGGCGACTGGGCCGAGCAGGGTCATCGCGAAGTCGGTGCCTATGCCGCTGGCAAGGTGTCGGCGCTGTATGCCGTCGGCCCGCTGATGACTCACGCCGTCAGCGCCTTCGGCGAGCACGCTTACCACTTTGCCAGTCAGGCTGAACTGATTGCGGCGCTGGGCGCCGAGCAGGACCCTGATACCACTTTACTGATCAAGGGCTCGCGTAGCGCTGCGATGGAACACGTCGTGGCTGCCTTGTGCGGTTCTAGCCTGGAGAAACATTAATGCTGCTGCTGTTGGCCGAGTTTTTACAACAGTTCTACAAAGGCTTCGCGGTCTTTCAGTACCTGTCATTGCGCGGGATCCTTGGCGTGCTCACTGCACTGACGCTGTCGCTGTGCCTCGGGCCGTGGATGATCCGTACCCTGCAGATGCGTCAGATCGGTCAGTCCGTGCGTAACGATGGTCCGCAGTCGCACCTCTCCAAGTCGGGTACGCCGACCATGGGCGGCGCGTTGATCCTCTCGTCCATCGGTATCAGTACGCTGCTGTGGGCTGACCTGAGCAACCGTTACGTGTGGGTTGTGTTGCTGGTGACCTTCCTGTTCGGCGCCATCGGCTGGGTCGATGACTACCGCAAGGTGATCGAAAAGAATTCGCGTGGCCTGCCGAGTCGCTGGAAGTATTTCTGGCAGTCGGTGTTCGGCCTCTGTGCCGCGATCTTCCTTTATACGACTGCGCCGTCGGCGACTGAAACCACGCTGATCGTGCCGATGCTCAAGGATGTGCGCATCCCGTTGGGTATCGGTTTCATCGTGCTGACCTATTTCGTGATCGTCGGCTCCAGCAACGCAGTCAACCTGACTGACGGGCTGGACGGTCTGGCGATCATGCCGACGGTGATGGTGGGCGGTGCCCTGGGCATCTTCTGCTACCTGTCGGGTAACGTGAAATTTGCTGAATACCTGCTGATTCCCTACGTACCGGGGGCGGGCGAGCTGATTGTGTTCTCAGGCGCGCTGATTGGTGCCGGGCTCGGGTTCCTGTGGTTCAACACGTATCCGGCGCAGGTGTTCATGGGCGACGTGGGTGCGCTGGCACTCGGCGCGGCGCTGGGCACCATGGCGGTGATCGTTCGTCAGGAAATGGTCCTGTTCATCATGGGCGGTGTGTTCGTGATGGAAACCCTTTCAGTGGTCATTCAGGTTGCGTCTTTCAAACTTACCGGCCGCCGCGTATTCCGCATGGCGCCGATCCACCACCACTTTGAACTCAAAGGCTGGCCCGAGCCACGTGTGATCGTCCGTTTCTGGATCATCACCGTGATTCTGGTGCTCATTGGCCTTGCCACGCTGAAACTGAGGTAGAACGAGTGTCCCTGATCGTTTCCGACCGCTTCCGCATTGTCGTGGGTCTAGGCAAAAGCGGCATGTCCCTGGTTCGCTTCCTGGCGAACCAGGGCGTGTCCTTTGCCGTGGCCGACACGCGGGAGAATCCTCCTGAGCTGGCGACCTTGCGTCGCGACTATCCGCAGGTGGAAGTGCGTTGTGGCGAGCTGGACGTGGATTTCCTCTGCCGTGCCGATGAGCTGTATGTCAGCCCCGGTCTGGCCCTGGCGACCCCGGCCCTGCAGCAGGCTCACGCACGTGGCGTCAAACTGTCGGGCGACATCGAACTGTTCGCGCGTTACGCGAAGGCGCCGGTGATTGCCATTACCGGCTCGAATGCGAAAAGCACCGTGACCACACTGGTCGGTGAGATGGCCGCTGCCGCTGGAAAGCGTGTGGCAGTGGGCGGCAATCTCGGCACTCCGGCGCTGGACCTGCTCAGCGACGAGGTCGAGCTGTACGTGATGGAGCTTTCCAGCTTTCAGCTCGAAACCACCGACCAGCTCAATGCTGAAGTGGCGACCGTGCTGAATATCAGCGAAGACCACATGGACCGCTACAACGGTCTGCCTGCTTACCACCTGGCCAAGCACCGGATTTTCCGTGGCGCGCGGCAAGTGGTGGTCAATCGTCAGGATGCGCTGTCCCGTCCGCTGATTGGTGAAGGCCTGCCGTGCTGGACATTCGGCCTCAATAAGCCCGACTTCCATGGTTTCGGCCTGCGTGAAGAGAACGGCGAAAAGTACCTGGCTTTCCAGTTTGAAAACCTCATGCCGGTGCGTGAGCTGAAAGTGCGCGGTGCACACAATCAGGCCAACGCGCTCGCCGCCTTGGCGCTTGGGCATGCAGTCGGCCTGCCGTTCGACGCCATGCTCGCCAGCCTGCGTGAATTCACCGGTCTGGAGCATCGCTGCCAGTGGCTGCGCGAGCACGATGGCGTTCATTACTACAACGATTCCAAAGCCACCAACGTTGGCGCCGCACTGGCGGCCATCGAAGGGCTGGGCTCGGATATCGACGGCAAGCTGGTGCTGATCGCCGGCGGCGATGGCAAAGGCGCTGACTTCAGCGGTTTGCGTCCGCCAGTCGCCAAGTATTGCCGCGCGGCGGTCTTGCTCGGACGTGATGCCGAACTGATTGCCCAGGCATTGGGCGAGGCCGTTCCGCTGGTGCGTGTCGACACCGTCCAGGCTGCTGTCGAGCACAGCGCAAAACTGGCTCTGCGTGGCGACGCCGTATTGCTTTCTCCTGCATGCGCCAGTCTGGACATGTTCAAGAATTATGAAGAGCGCGGACGTGTGTTCGCGCAGGCAGTGGAGTGCTTGTCATGATCTTCGGTGTGATCAAGCCTTATCCATCGCCACTGATCAGCGGGCGCGGCATCGACCTGGACTTCCCGATGCTGGTCGGCTGCCTGGCGCTGCTTGGCCTTGGCCTGGTGATGATTACCTCGGCCTCGTCGGAAGTGGCCGCAGTGCAGTCGGGCAACACGCTGTACATGATGACCCGTCACCTGGTTTATCTGCTGATCGGCCTGGGTGCCTGCGGCGTGACCATGATGATCCCGGTCGCCACCTGGCAGCGTCTGGGCTGGATGATGCTGCTCGGCGCGTTCGGTCTGTTGCTGCTGGTGCTGGTGCCGGGGATCGGGCGCGAGGTGAACGGTTCGATGCGCTGGATCGGCTTCGGCGCGTTCAACGTGCAGCCGTCGGAAATCGCCAAGGTGTTTGTGGTGATCTTCCTTGCCGGCTACCTGATTCGTCAGCAGCAGGAAGTTCGCGAAAGCTGGATGGGCTTCTTCAAGCCGTTCATTGTGCTGTTGCCGATGGCCGGTCTGCTGCTCATGGAGCCTGACTTCGGTGCGACCGTGGTAATGATGGGCGCCGCGGCGGCCATGTTGTTCCTCGGTGGTGTCGGCCTGTTCCGTTTCTCGCTGATGGTGGTACTGGCGGTTGCCTCTGTTGTGGTGCTGGTTCAGGCCCAACCTTACCGGATGGCGCGTCTGACCAACTTTACTGACCCGTGGGCTGACCAGTTCGGCTCCGGCTACCAATTGACCCAGGCGCTGATCGCCTTCGGTCGCGGCGAGTGGTTTGGCGTCGGGCTGGGCAACAGCGTGCAGAAGCAGTTCTACCTGCCGGAAGCGCACACCGACTTCGTGTTCTCGGTACTTGCAGAAGAGCTGGGCGTCGTGGGTTCGCTGATCACCGTCGCGTTGTTCCTGTTCGTCAGTATTCGCGGCATGTACATCGGCATGTGGGCCGAGCGCGCCAAGCAGTTCTTCGGTGCCTACGTGGCCTACGGTCTGTCGTTCCTGTGGATCGGTCAGTTCCTGATCAACATCGGTGTGAACGTCGGTCTGCTGCCCACCAAGGGCCTGACCCTGCCGTTCCTCAGCTACGGCGGCAGCTCGCTGGTGATCTGCTGCGCGAGTCTCGGGCTGCTGCTGCGCATCGAGTGGGAATCGCGCAACAACATGGGCAGTGAAGAAGCCGAGTTCAAGGAAAGCGACTTCGCCGAGGACACGCCCAATGGACGCTAACGTGCTGATCATGGCGGGCGGGACCGGCGGGCATGTGTTCCCGGCGCTGGCCTGCGCGCGCGAGTTCCAGGCACGCGGCTACAAGGTCCACTGGCTGGGCACGCCGCGCGGTATCGAAAACGAACTGGTACCGCAGGCCGGTCTGACGCTGCACCTGATCAATGTCACCGGCCTGCGCGGCAAGGGCCGTCTGTCGCTGCTCAAAGCGCCTTTCATGTTGCTCAAGGCCCTGATGCAGGCACGCAAGGTCGTACGTCAGGTGAAACCGGTCTGCGTGGTCGGCTTTGGTGGCTACGTCACCGGCCCCGGCGGTCTGGCGGCGAAGCTGGCAGGCGTACCGTTGATCATTCACGAGCAGAACGCCGTGGCCGGTACCGCCAACCGCAGTCTGGCGTCGTTCGCCAGCCGGGTGTGCGAAGCGTTCCCGAACACCTTTGCGGAGTCGTCCAAGCGTCGCACCACCGGCAACCCGGTGCGTGTCGAGCTGTTTCTGGAAACACCGCGTCAGGCACTGGCCGGACGCAAGGCTCGTCTGCTGGTACTGGGTGGCAGCCTGGGCGCAGAGCCGTTGAACAAATTGTTGCCCGAGGCGCTGTCCCAGCTGCCTCAGGACATCCAGCCCGAAGTCTTTCATCAGTCGGGCAAGAATCATGACGTAGTTACCGCCGAGCGCTATCGCAACGTGGGCGTCGAGGCGCAGGTTGCGCCGTTCATCCAGAACATGGCCCAAGCCTATGGCTGGGCTGATCTGGTGGTCTGCCGCGCAGGTGCATTGACCATCAGCGAACTGGCCGCCGCCGGCCTGCCGTCGTTGCTGATACCGCTGCCCCACGCGATTGATGACCATCAGTCACGTAACGCTGACTATCTGGCTCGCGAAGGCGCAGCCTTCGTCATGCCGCAAGCGACAACTGGCGCCGCCGAGATGGCAGCACGCCTGAAAGAGGTTTTGATGCAACCCGAACAATTGAACAGCATGGCCCGTACTGCACGCAGCCTGGCCAGGCCTGATGCAACCAGCACCGTCGTCAACATCTGTGTGGAGGTGGCCCATGGTTGAGAATCAACGCGCCATGCCACAACCTGAAATGCGCCGTATCCGTCGTATCCACTTCGTCGGTATCGGCGGTGTCGGCATGTGCGGGATCGCCGAGGTGCTGCTGAACCTGGGCTACGAAGTCTCGGGCTCCGACCTGAAGGGTTCGGCCGTGACCGAACGCCTGGAATCGTTCGGCGCACAGATTTTCATTGGCCATCGTGCCGAGAACACCATCGGTGCCGACGTGCTGGTAGTGTCGAGTGCCGTCAACACCTCCAACCCGGAAGTGGCCACTGCGCTGGAGCGCCGCATCCCGGTTGTACCGCGTGCCGAGATGCTCGCCGAGCTGATGCGTTATCGCCACGGCATCGCCGTTGCCGGTACGCATGGCAAGACCACCACCACCAGCCTGATCGCTTCGGTATTCGCTGCCGGCGGCCTGGACCCAACCTTCGTGATTGGCGGCCGTCTGAATGCGGCGGGCACCAATGCGCAGTTGGGCACCAGCCGCTACCTGATCGCCGAAGCCGATGAAAGCGACGCCAGCTTCCTGCACCTGCAACCTCTGGTCGCAGTGGTCACCAATATCGACGCCGATCACATGGCGACCTACGAAGGCGACTTCAACAAACTGAAGAAGACCTTTGTCGAGTTCCTGCACAACCTGCCGTTCTACGGGCTGGCGGTAATGTGCATCGACGATCCGGTGGTGCGTGAAATTCTGCCGCTGGTCAAGCGTCCGACGCTGACCTACGGCTTCAGCGAGTCTGCCGATATACGTGCAATCAATGTGCGTCAGGACGGCATGCTGACCTTCTTCACCGTACTGCGCCGCGACCGCGAGCCGCTGGATGTGTCGGTGAACATGCCCGGCAATCACAACGTACTCAACTCGCTGGCGACCATCGCCATCGCCACCGATGAGGGCGTCAGCGACGAGGCTATCGTTCAGGGACTTTCCGGCTTCCAGGGCGTCGGCCGGCGCTTCCAGGTCTACGGCGAGCTGCCGGTCGATGGCGGCAACGTGATGCTGGTCGATGACTACGGTCACCACCCGCGTGAAGTCGCTGCCGTTATCAACGCCGTGCGAGGCGGCTGGCCTGATCGTCGTCTGGTCATGGTCTACCAGCCACACCGTTTCAGCCGCACCCGTGACTTGTACGACGATTTCGTCCAGGTGCTGGCGGACGCCAATGTGCTGCTGCTGATGGAAGTCTACCCGGCCGGTGAAGAACCGATTCCCGGTGCGGACAGCCGTAACCTGTGCCACAGCATTCGTCAGCGTGGCCAACTGGACCCGATCTACATCGAGCGTGGTGTCGAGCTGGCGCCGCTGGTCAAACCGCTGCTGCGCGCGGGCGACATCCTGCTGTGCCAGGGCGCTGGCGACATCGGCGGTCTTGCGCCACAGCTGCTGAAAAGCCCGCTGTTCGCCGGTGCCAAAGTGGCCTCCACCGAAGGGAAGCTGAAATGACAGCCGTCGCCCAGTCCTCCCTGCGCTCGACACTCGAGCCGAAAAGCTTCGGCCGTGTCGCCGTGCTCTTCGGTGGCAAGAGTGCCGAACGGGCAGTCTCGCTGAACTCGGGTAACGCCGTGCTCAGTGCGTTGCTCGAGGCAGGCGTGGATGCGTTCGGCATTGATGTGGGCGATGATTTCCTGCAGCGACTGGTCAGCGAGAAAATCGACCGTGCCTTTATCGTTCTGCACGGACGTGGTGGTGAAGACGGCACCATGCAAGGCCTGCTGGAATGCCTGGAAATCCCTTATACCGGCAGTGGCGTACTGGCTTCTGCACTGGCGATGGACAAGTTGCGCACCAAGCAGGTCTGGCAGAGTCTCGGCCTCGCCACACCGTTGCATGCCGTTCTTGAAAACGAGAGTGATTGTATTTGCGCCGCGACGGAACTGGGCTTGCCTTTGATCGTCAAACCGGCCCATGAAGGTTCAAGTATCGGTATGGCAAAGGTGAACAGCGTCGATGAATTGATCGCCGCATGGAAAGCCGCCAGTACCTACGATTCGCAAGTATTAGTCGAACAATGGATTCAGGGGCCTGAGTTCACTGTCGCGTCTCTGCGTGGCCAGGTGTTGCCTCCCATCGGCCTGGGCACTCCTCACAGTTTTTATGATTACGATGCCAAGTACCTGGCGTCCGATACTCAGTATCGGATTCCGTGCGGACTTGGCGATGCGCAGGAACAGGAACTCAAACAACTTGCAGCACGTGCTTGCGATGCCATCGGCATTGCAGGCTGGGCGCGCACGGATGTCATGCAGGACGCACAAGGCAAGTTCTGGTTACTGGAAGTCAATACTGTACCGGGCATGACCGATCACAGTCTGGTGCCTATGGCGGCCCGTGCGGCAGGTCTGGATTTTCAACAACTGGTGTTGGCGATCCTGGCCGACAGCGTTCAGGCGAGGGGTTAAGGCATGTACGGCCCGTCGACACGTCCTCAGCCACCTGCACCCGGCCGCAACAAGCCGGTGCCGCGCGGCGCCAGCCGTATGGTGGCCAAGGAGCCCTTGTCGGCGCGCCTGCCCAAGGCCAACTTCAGTTTTCTGAAGCGTCTGCTCTGGCCTGTGCTGTTGGTGGTTCTGGGCTTCGGTACTTATGAGGCAGCACAGCGTCTGCTGCCGTACGCCGACCGCCCGATTACCCGCATCAACGTGCAGGGCGATTTGAGTTACATCAGCCAGCAGGCTGTGCAGCAGCGGATTGCGCCTTATGTGGCGTCGAGCTTTTTCAAGATCGATCTGGCTGCCATGCGCACCGAGCTTGAGCAGATGCCATGGATCGCGCACGCCGAGGTCCGTCGTGTATGGCCGGATCAGGTAGTGATTCGTCTTGAAGAGCAGTTGCCGGTTGCCCGTTGGGGCGATGAAGCGCTGTTGAATAACCAGGGGCAGGCTTTCACACCGCGTGAACTGTCCAACTACGAACATCTTCCCCAGTTGTTCGGCCCGCAGCGGGCCCAGCAGCAGGTGATGCAGCAGTATCAGGTGTTGAGTCAGATGTTGCGCCCGTTGGGCTTCTCCATCGTGCGCCTGGAGCTGCGCGAGCGTGGCAGCTGGTTCCTGACGACAGGTGCCGGTAGTGCTGGCCCGGGTATCGAGTTGTTGCTTGGACGCGACCACCTTGTCGAAAAAATGCGCCGCTTCATCGCGATTTACGACAAAACGCTGAAAGACCAAATAACGAATATCGCGCGCGTCGACTTGCGTTACTCCAACGGCCTTGCGGTCGGTTGGCGCGAACAGGCAGCGCCGGCGACGGAAAAACCCGCCGTCGCGAAGAATTGACAAGAGGCAGGACCATGGCAAATGTGCAAAGCGGCAAAATGATCGTCGGGCTGGATATCGGTACCTCCAAGGTGGTGGCACTGGTAGGCGAAGTCGCGGCCGATGGCTCGCTGGAAATCGTGGGTATCGGTACCCATCCCTCCCGCGGCCTGAAGAAGGGCGTGGTGGTGAATATCGAATCGACCGTGCAGTCGATCCAGCGCGCAATCGAAGAAGCGCAATTGATGGCCGGCTGCCGTATTCACTCGGCATTCGTGGGCGTTGCAGGCAGCCACATTCGCAGCCTGAACTCGCACGGCATCGTGGCGATTCGTGATCGTGAAGTCAGCGCTGCGGACCTGGAGCGTGTGCTCGATGCTGCTCAGGCGGTGGCCATTCCTGCCGACCAGCGTGTGTTGCACACCCTGCCTCAGGATTACGTGATCGATAACCAGGAAGGCGTGCGTGAGCCTCTGGGCATGTCCGGCGTACGTCTGGAAGCCAAGGTTCATGTGGTGACCTGTGCGGTGAACGCGGCGCAGAACATCGAAAAGTGCGTACGTCGCTGCGGTCTGGAAGTCGACGACATCATTCTCGAGCAACTGGCTTCGGCGTATTCCGTGCTGACCGATGACGAGAAAGAACTGGGTGTATGCCTGGTGGACATCGGTGGCGGCACCACCGACATCGCGATCTTCACCGAAGGCGCCATTCGCCACACGGCGGTCATCCCGATTGCGGGCGACCAGGTGACCAACGACATCGCCATGGCGTTGCGCACTCCGACCCAGTACGCCGAAGAAATCAAGATTCGTTATGCCTGTGCGCTGGCCAAGCTGGCCGGTGCAGGCGAAACCATCAAAGTGCCGAGCGTGGGCGACCGTCCACCTCGCGAGCTGTCGCGTCAGGCCCTGGCCGAAGTGGTAGAGCCTCGTTACGACGAGCTGTTCACCCTGATCCAGGCCGAACTGCGCCGCAGCGGCTACGAAGACCTGATCCCGGCCGGCATCGTGCTGACCGGGGGCACAGCGAAAATGGAAGGTGCGGTCGAACTGGCCGAGGAAATCTTCCACATGCCGGTCCGCCTGGGCGTACCGCACAGCGTCAAAGGGCTCGCTGATGTCGTGCGCAACCCGATCTACTCAACCGGCGTAGGCCTGTTGATGTACGGGCTGCAAAAACAATCGGATGGCATTTCGCTGTCCGGGATTGTCGGCAACAGCAGTTACAGCGACGAAACCAAGGCACCGGTGCTTGAGCGTATCAAGCGTTGGGTGCAGGGAAATTTCTAAGTTTCAACGTTTAACGGTTTCACAGCTTCAGATTCAGGGCTTCACCAGCAGTATCGGCAGGCAGTAGGCAAAACTAACTAGAAAGCGGAAGGAGAGAGAAAATGTTCGAACTCGTAGACAACGTCCCGCAAAGCCCGGTTATTAAAGTTATCGGCGTAGGCGGTGGTGGCGGCAACGCTGTCAATCACATGGTCAAGAGCAACATCGAAGGCGTGGAATTCATTTGCGCCAACACCGATGCTCAAGCGCTGAAAAACATCGGCGCGCGGACCATTCTGCAACTGGGCACCGGCGTGACCAAGGGTCTTGGCGCTGGCGCCAACCCTGAAGTCGGTCGTCAGGCCGCACTGGAAGATCGTGAGCGCATTGCAGAGGTTCTGCAGGGCACCAACATGGTTTTCATCACCACTGGCATGGGCGGCGGTACCGGTACCGGTGCAGCACCGATCATTGCTGAAGTGGCCAAGGAAATGGGCATTCTGACGGTCGCAGTCGTGACCCGTCCGTTCCCGTTCGAAGGTCGCAAGCGTATGCAGATCGCCGATGAAGGCATCCGCATGCTGTCCGAAAGCGTCGACTCGTTGATCACCATCCCCAACGAGAAGCTGCTGACCATCCTCGGTAAAGACGCCAGCCTGCTGTCGGCTTTCGCCAAGGCTGACGATGTACTGGCCGGTGCCGTTCGCGGTATCTCCGACATCATCAAGCGTCCGGGCATGATCAACGTCGACTTCGCCGACGTGCGTACCGTGATGAGCGAAATGGGCATGGCGATGATGGGCACTGGCTGCGCCAGCGGTCCTAACCGTGCACGTGAAGCGACCGAAGCGGCCATCCGCAACCCGTTGCTCGAAGACGTCAACCTGCAGGGCGCTCGCGGCATCCTGGTCAACATCACTGCCGGTCCTGACCTGTCTCTGGGTGAGTACTCGGACGTGGGTAGCATCATCGAAGCGTTCGCTTCCGAGCACGCGATGGTCAAGGTCGGTACCGTTATCGATCCGGACATGCGTGACGAGTTGCACGTGACCGTGGTTGCCACCGGCCTGGGCGCGAAAATCGAGAAACCTGTCAAGGTCATCGACAACACGCTGCAGACCACCCAGCAGGCTCCTGCACAGCAGGCGTCCCGCCAGGAAGCACCGTCGGTCAACTACCGTGACCTGGATCGTCCTACCGTGATGCGCAATCAGGCACACGCAGGCGCTACAGCCGCGGCGAAGATGAACCCTAACGATGATCTTGATTACCTGGACATCCCGGCTTTCCTGCGTCGTCAGGCCGATTGATGAAATGTATCAGGGGTATTAGGGTGATTGGTGTTCAGCAAAGGCATGGTCTGCTATCATCGCCAGCCTTTGTTGATACCAGTTCGCAACTTGCGCTGAAGCGGCCCATGCCATGATTAAACAACGCACCCTGAAAAATATTATCCGTGCCACAGGTGTAGGCCTGCACTCCGGGGAGAAGGTTTACCTGACCCTCAAGCCCGCACCTGTGAATACCGGCATTGTGTTTTGCCGAGCTGACCTTGATCCCGTCGTGCAGATCCCTGCGCGTGCGGAAAACGTCGGTGACACCACTCTGTCGACCACTCTGGTCAATGGTGATGTCAAAGTCGACACGGTAGAACACTTGCTCTCGGCCATGGCTGGCCTTGGCATCGATAACGCCTACGTCGAGCTCTCTGCCTCCGAAGTTCCTATCATGGACGGCAGCGCAGGCCCTTTCGTATTCCTGATTCAATCGGCAGGCCTGGAAGAACAGGACGAGCCGAAGAAATTCATCCGTATCCTGCGTGAAGTCACAGTGGAGGAGGGCGGTAAACGCGCTACCTTCGTGCCTTTCGAAGGGTTCAAGGTCAGTTTCGAGATCGATTTCGATCACCCCGTCTTCCGTGACCGCACCCAGAGTGCAAGCGTGGACTTTTCCAGCACTTCCTTCGTGAAAGAAGTCAGCCGTGCCCGGACCTTCGGGTTCATGAGTGATATCGAGTACCTGCGCAAGCACAACCTCGCACTCGGCGGCAGCGTGGAAAACGCCATCGTGGTCGACAAGGACGGTGTACTGAACGAAGACGGCCTGCGGTACGAGGACGAATTCGTCAAACACAAAATCCTCGACGCCATCGGTGACCTCTACCTGCTGGGCAACAGCCTGATTGGTGAGTTCCGGGGTTTCAAATCGGGGCATGCACTGAACAACCGTCTGCTGCGCACGTTGATCGAGCAGAAAGACGCTTGGGAAGTGGTGACTTTCGAGGATGCCAGTACGGCACCTATTTCTTACATGCGTCCTGTCGCGGCGGTGTAAGCAAGCTTTACTCTCTTTCCTTTTGTTCTTTAAAGGCTGCCCTCGGGTGGCCTTTTTTTATGGTTTTTTTCAGGGAAGGTCAGTGCTCGCGGAGGTTGTGCAGCGATCAGGCAGGGTTATTTCCTGTCCTTCGCATGGCTGGCCAGCCGCTCCAGTGCGGCGCGCAAGCGCGGATCGGTGATGCCTTCAGCGGTGGCCTGAATGTTTTCGGCAGCCACTGCCGACAGGTCGATCGTGTGCGTGGCGGCTCCGCGTGGCGCTTCAGGCGGCTGCACCTTGAACACAATGCGGGTCAGGTTGATGAATTCGTCAAAAGCCATCATTTGCCGGTGCAGGCGTTTCTGCTGGTAGCGCAGGCGCGTGGCCCAATGACCATCCGTCACGATCAGCAACAAGGTACCTTCGCGCCACGAGGCCACGCGACAATGCTCGCGGGCCGCAGGCTGGAGCTGGCTTTCGAGCAGGCGCTGCAAGTGGCTCAATCGCTCAGCGTGGCGAAATATAGCCTTCAGGGGCTTGGCTTCACGCAGCAAAACCGCGGGCGGGCGGGCGTTCAGAGGACGAAAGGCCATGGAGGGATGCCTGGGTAACAAGATGAACATCTTAACAGAAAGCGTTCTGACGGCTGCTTTTCAGGGCATTTCCGTGCTTTCATATGCAAATCAATGAGTAACTTCCCCGGCTAACGGGTTGAAGTGCTTGAAAATGGCCCCATTGTAAACCTGCCCCGTCACAGCGCTGTGCCAGCATCGTGGAATAACGCCACTTTCCTCACCATCGTTTCCGGGTAGAATGCTCGTTCGCATGCGGCCATCTGGGCTGCACGGGCGACTCACGGGGCCGCCCTCCATTCCTATGTGTGGAAGATCCTGTCGATATGTTTGCGCCTTTGTTGAAAAAACTTTTTGGAAGCAAGAACGAGCGTGAAGTAAAACGCATGCTCAAGACGGTACAGATCGTCAATGCCTTCGAAGAGCAAATGGTGGCCCTTTCGGACGAGCAACTGCGCGCCAAGACCGAAGAGTTCAAGGCCCGCATAGCCAAAGGCGAGACCCTCGATCAATTGCTTCCGGAAGCATTTGCTGTCGCTCGTGAAGCGGGCAAGCGCGTCATGGGCATGCGCCACTTCGACGTTCAGTTGATCGGCGGCATGACCCTGCACGAAGGTCAGATCGCGGAAATGCGTACCGGTGAAGGTAAAACCCTGGTCGGTACGCTGGCGGTATACCTCAATGCATTGTCCGGCAAGGGTGTTCACGTCGTTACCGTGAACGACTACCTCGCGCGCCGCGATGCCAACTGGATGCGTCCGCTGTACGAATTCCTCGGCCTGACCGTAGGCATCGTCACGCCATTCCAGCCGCCGGAAGAAAAACGCGCCGCCTACGCTGCCGATATCACGTACGGCACCAACAACGAATACGGTTTCGATTACCTGCGCGACAACATGGCGTTCAGCATGGACGACAAGTTCCAGCGTGAACTCAATTTTGCCGTGATCGACGAAGTCGACTCGATTCTGATCGACGAAGCGCGTACGCCGCTGATCATCTCCGGCCAGGCTGAAGACAGCTCCAAGCTGTACACCGAAATCAACCGCCTGATCCCCAAGCTCGAGCAGCATATCGAGGAAGTGGAAGGCGAAGTCACCAAGCCGGGTCATTTCACCGTCGACGAGAAAACCCGTCAGGTCGAGCTGAACGAAGCCGGTCACCAGTTCATCGAAGAAATGCTCACCGAAGTCGGCCTGCTGGCTGAAGGCGAGAGCCTCTACTCGGCGCATAACCTGGGCCTGCTGACTCACGTCTATGCCGGTCTGCGTGCGCACAAGCTGTTCAATCGCAACGTCGAATACATCGTTTCGGACGGTCAGGTTCTGCTGGTCGACGAACACACCGGCCGGACCATGCCGGGCCGTCGTCTGTCCGAAGGTCTGCACCAGGCCATCGAAGCCAAGGAAGGTCTGAACATCCAGGCTGAAAGCCAGACCCTGGCATCGACCACGTTCCAGAACTACTTCCGTTTGTACAACAAGCTGTCCGGCATGACCGGTACGGCCGACACCGAAGCGTTCGAATTCCACCAGATCTACAACCTGGCCGTCATGGTCATCCCGCCGAACAAGCCTTTGGCGCGTAAGGACTTCAACGACCTGGTCTACCTGACGGCGGAAGAGAAGTACGCCGCCATCGTCACCGACATCAAGGCCTGCATCGCGGAAAACCGTCCGGTGCTGGTCGGTACGGCGACCATCGAAACCTCCGAGCACATGTCCAGCCTGCTCAACAAGGAAGGCATCGAGCACAAGGTTCTGAACGCCAAGTTCCACGAAAAGGAAGCGGAAATCATTGCGCAGGCCGGTCGTCCGGGTGCGTTGACCATCGCCACCAACATGGCCGGTCGTGGTACCGACATCCTGCTGGGCGGCAACTGGGAAGTCGAGGTTGCCAACCTGGAAGACCCGACTCCCGAGCAGATCGCACAGATCAAGGCTGACTGGCAGAAGCGCCATCAGCAGGTGATCGAAGCGGGCGGCCTGCACGTCATCGCCTCCGAGCGTCACGAATCGCGCCGTATCGACAACCAGCTGCGCGGTCGTGCCGGCCGTCAGGGCGACACCGGCTCCAGCCGTTTCTACCTGTCGCTCGAAGACAGCCTGATGCGCATCTTTGCCTCTGACCGGGTGAAGAACTTCATGAAGGCGCTGGGCATGCAGTCCGGTGAGGCCATCGAGCATCGCATGGTGACCAACGCCATCGAAAAAGCGCAGCGCAAGGTGGAAGGTCGCAACTTCGACATCCGCAAACAGTTGCTTGAATTCGATGACGTGGCCAACGAACAGCGTAAAGTGATTTATCACATGCGTAACACGTTGCTGGCCGCCGAGAACATTGGCGAGACCATTGCCGACTTCCGCGAGGAAGTGCTCAACAACCTGATCATCCAGCATATTCCGCCACAGTCCCTGCCGGAGCAGTGGAATGTTGCCGGCCTGGAATCGGCGCTCAATACCGACTTCGCAGTTCAACTGCCGATCCAGCAGTGGCTCGACGAAGACGACAACCTGCACGAAGACAGCCTGCGCGAAAAAATCATGGCGCAGTTGCTGGTGGCGTACAACGAGAAGGAAGACCAGGCCAGCGCCGAAGCTCTGCGCTCCTTCGAGAAGCAGATCCTCCTGCGCGTGCTGGACGACCTGTGGAAAGATCACCTTTCGACCATGGACCACCTGCGTCACGGTATCCACCTGCGCGGCTACGCTCAGAAGAACCCGAAGCAGGAATACAAGCGCGAGTCCTTCACGCTGTTCCAGGAACTGCTCGACTCGATCAAGCGCGACACCATCCGTGTGCTCTCGCACGTTCAGGTTCGTCGCGAAGATCCAGAGGAAGAAGAAGCACGCCTGCGTCAGGACGCCGAAGAGCTGGCCAGTCGCATGCAGTTCGAACACGCGCCGGCACCGGGCATCGAGCAGCCGCTTCTCGATGAAGAGGGTGGCGAAGCGCCTGTTGCCGTTGCATCCGAGCCGGTTCGCAACGACCAGAAACTGGGCCGCAACGAGCTGTGCTGGTGTGGTTCGGGCAAGAAATTCAAGCACTGTCACGGCCAGATCAACTAAGCCTTTGACTGTGTAATACCTGCGCCGCGACCGGCTTGCCCGTCGCGGCGTTTTTTCATTGATCGCCGTACCGATGCGGACGGCGCCACACTCCATGAGGAGCACCCCGATGGCTGTTGGTCTTGGTCCTTTGCCTGCGTTGCACCCGGTTCCCGGTTTTGAACTTGGCATTTCTTCTGCCGGCATCAAACGCCCGGGGCGCAAGGATGTTGTGGTCATGCGCTGTGCCGAAGGCTCCAGCGTGGCCGGCGTATTCACCTTGAATGCGTTCTGCGCCGCGCCGGTCATTCTGGCCAAGCAACGTGTCCAGGGCACCGTGCGTTATTTGCTGACCAACACTGGCAATGCCAATGCGGGCACGGGCGAACCAGGTCTTGTGGCGGCGCGGCGTACTTGCGAAAAGCTGGCGCAACTGACCGGCGTCGATGCTTCGGCGGTGCTGCCCTACTCGACGGGCGTGATCGGCGAGCCGTTGCCTGTGGAAAAGATCGAAGGCGCTCTGCAAGCCGCGCTGGATGATCTGTCTGTGGATAACTGGGCCGCAGCGGCGACCGGCATCATGACCACCGACACTCTGCCCAAAGGCGCCAGCCGTCAGTTCAGCCATGACGGCGTGACCGTCACGGTGACCGGCATCAGCAAGGGTGCAGGCATGATTCGCCCGAACATGGCGACCATGCTCGGTTACATCGCCACCGACGCCAAAGTGGCGCAGAGCGTGCTTCAGGACCTGATTCGTGACGGCGCCAACAAGTCGTTCAACCGCATCACCATCGATGGCGACACCTCGACCAATGATTGCTGCATGCTGATCGCCACCGGTCAGGCTGACCTGCCGGAAATTACCGAGGCCAAAGGTCCGTTGTTCGAGGCGTTGAAGAAAGCGGTGTTCGATGTGTGCATGGAAGTCGCTCAGGCCATTGTGCGTGACGGAGAAGGTGCGACCAAGTTCGTGACCGTTGAAGTCAAAGGTGGTGGCAATCATCAGGAATGCCTGGACGTCGGTTATGCCGTGGCCCACTCGCCGCTGATCAAGACCGCGCTGTTCGCCTCCGACCCGAACTGGGGACGTATCCTGGCGGCTGTCGGCCGTGCCGGTGTGCCGGATTTGGACGTGAGCAAGATCGACGTATTCCTGGGGGGCGTGTGCATCGCCAGCCAGGGTTGCCGCGCCACTACCTACACAGAAGAGCAGGGCTCGGCGGTAATGGCCGAAGAAGAAATCACCATCCGTATCGAGCTGGGCCGCGGCGATTGCAGCGAAACGATCTGGACCACCGATCTTTCTCACGAGTACGTGAAGATCAACGCGGAATATCGCACCTGATTCAATGCCCGGCGCGCCGGCACCCTGTCTTCGCGCCGGGCTCAATGGAGCTGAACCATGAGCCTGCATCTGATTATCGGCGACAAACGCTACTCCTCCTGGTCGCTGCGTCCCTGGCTGGTGCTGGAAATGACCGGTGCTCCGTTCACCGATCAGGTTATCCGCCTGAACCAGCCTGACACCCGCGCGAACATTCTCAAGTATTCACCCACCGGCAAGGTCCCTGCGCTGCAGTGCGAGCACGGCACGATCATCGATTCGCTGGCCATTTGCGAATACCTGGTCGAACGTTTTCCGGACGCTGGCCTGTGGCCGAGTGATACCGCTGCGCGTGCCCAGGCACGTTCTGCCTGCGCGCAGATGCACAGCGGCTTTGTCAGCCTGCGTTCGAACATGCCGATGGACCTGCGCCAGGATCAGGCGCTGGAAGTGATTCCGGTCGATACCCAGAACGACATCGATCGTATCGTCGAACTGTGGGCCGAATGCCGCACTGCGGCGGCCGAAAGCGGTCCGTTTCTGTTCGGTAAGCCAAGCATTGCCGACGCGTTCTTCGCCCCGGTAGCCATTCGCCTGCGCAGTTACCGTGTCGAGTTGCCTGAAGAAGCGCTGAAGTACATCGAAACCATTTACCAGTGGCCTGCCTTCAAACGCTGGCAGCAGGCCGGTCTGGAGGAGTCCTGATCGTGAAACGAGTTCATGTGGCCGCCGCCGTCATTCGTGGCGCTGACGGCAGCGTATTGATTGCCCGACGTGCCGACACTCAGCATCAAGGCGGCCTCTGGGAGTTTCCTGGCGGCAAGGTCGAGGAGGGCGAGACTGTCCAGGCCGCGCTCGCACGTGAATTGCAGGAAGAGCTGGGCATCCTGGTGACGGCGGCACGTCCGCTGATCAAGGTCTGTCACGACTATCCGGACAAGCAGGTGCTGCTGGACGTCTGGGAAGTCTCGGCCTTCACTGGCCAGGCGCATGGTGCAGAAGGGCAGCCGCTGGTCTGGGCCAGCCCGCGAGAGCTGGCCAATTATGACTTTCCGGCCGCCAATCAGCCGATCGTCGCGGCGGCACGTTTGCCCGGCGAGTACCTGATCACCCCTGAGGGGCTGGACAATATCGAGCTGTTGCGCGGTATGCAGAAAGCCATCGCAGGCGGCATCAAGCTGGTGCAGTTGCGTGCACCGGGTGGTTACGATCCGAAGTACCGTGACCTGGCCGTGGATGCGGCGGGCCTGTGTGCCGGCAAGGCGCAGCTCATGCTCAAAGGGCCTCTGGAGTGGCTGGGCGACTTTCCGTCCGCCGGCTGGCACCTGACGGCGGAGCAACTGCGCAAGTACGCCAGTCGCGGGCGTCCGTTCCCTGAGAACCGTTGGCTGGCGGCGTCATGCCATAACGCCGAAGAGCTGGCACTGGCAGAGCAGATGGGAGTAGATTTCGTCACCCTGTCGCCCGTTCAGCCAACCTTGACTCACCCCGATGCGCAACCGCTGGGCTGGCCGCAGGCAACGCAACTGATTGCAGATTTCAACAGGCCGGTCTTTCTGCTGGGCGGCGTAGGTCCTGCCGAGCGCCAACAGGCCTGGGAGAGCGGCGCACAGGGCGTGGCCGGGATTCGCGCGTTCTGGCCTGACGAGATCGTCTGACGCTCAGCAGAGGACGCAGAGCGTCCAGAACGGCATGCCCACGCAGAGTAACTAGCGTTATACACAAGTCTGCTATTGATTCTGGCCGCAGGCCGCAGGCCGTGGGAGCGAGCTTGCTCGCGAAGAGGTCCGTAAAACCCCTGAAAATGGGGCGTCTGGACCGATGTCTTCGTGAGCCCGCCTCGCTCACTCCCACAAGACCTGTACCTAACGACAGGACGCTGGCGTGAGGATGTCTTCTGTGCTGCTCCGTTTAATGGATATGTCCATCAAACCGGCTTGGGTGCGGGCTGCCAAAGGATCTCGGCAATGCCCTGTCTTCTGGCGATCAATCGAGCAGCGACGAACAGCAGGTCCGACAGCCTGTTGATGTACGCCAGCCCTGCGCCTTCCAGCGGCTCGACGGCATTCAGATGCTGACAGCGACGTTCGGCACTGCGCGCCAGGCTACGGCAGATGTGCGCTTGGGCGATCAGCGATGAACCGCCTGGCAAAATGAAATTTTCCAGTGGCCCCAACTCCTCATTCCATACATCAATAGCGGCCTCCAGTCGCTCTACCTCGGCTTCGTTCAGCGCCTTGTAGGTCGGCATGGCCAGTTCACCGCCCAGATCGAACAGACGGTGCTGGCAGGGTGCAAGTACTTCGATCACTTCCTTGAGCGCCGGGACGCGCTGAGCTTCATCGATCAGCCCCGCCAGCAACAGTCCCAGCTGGCTGTTGAGCGTATCGACCTCACCGATGGCCTCGACGCGCGGATGATCCTTGGAGACCCGACGGCCATCGCCCAGACCGGTTTCACCGGCATCGCCGGTACGCGTGTAAATCTTCGACAAACGAAAGCCCATTGATGCGATTCCTGATCAGGATTTTGAAATGACCTGCTGCTGAACGCTCACCTGGTTGGCCACCAGCGGTAGACGCAGCGTAAAGCAGGTGCCTGTGCCGAGAGAGGAATGTACCTCCATCTGGCCTTTGTGGTTGTTGGTGACAATGAAGTAGGACACCGACAGGCCCAGCCCGGTGCCCTGGCCGATTTCCTTGGTGGTGAAAAACGGCTCGAACGTACGCTTGCGGATGTTCTCCGACATGCCGATGCCGTTGTCCTCGACCTGAATCTCGGCCCACGGCGGATTGAGGCGCGTGCGCAGGGTAATGCGCCCGGGCTCTTCGCTCTCCGGCCGCTGGTGGATGGCCTGCGCGGCGTTCTTCAGCAGGTTCAGCAGCACCTGCTCCAGCTCGTTGGCAATGCACGGCACCGGGCCCAGTTCGGGGTCGAACTGACGGATGATGTGCTGGCCCTTGAAGTCGAAACCGATGGTCAGATCGAAGTCGTTACTGGCGATCTCCACGGCCTGATCGATCAAGGCCGGCAAGTCACAGGGCGATAACTGACGACTGCTCAGGCGGCTGAAATTGAGCATGTGGCTGACGATTTTTGCAGCCCTGGCACCGGCCTGCTGAATGCCGTCGAGCAGTTTCGGCACTTCGCGGCTTTCCAGGTAATGGTTGACCTGCGCCAGATCGACGCCGTCGGCCTCGGCCTGCTCGATGTTCTTCGGCAGCTCCGGAGACAGCCGCCGGCGGATGTTCTGCACGTTGTGCAGAATGGCGCCCAGCGGGTTGTTGATCTCATGCGACATGCCCGCTGCCAGACCGCCGACGGACAGCATTTTTTCCGACTGCACCATCATTTCTTCCAGCGATATGCGCTGGGTGATGTCATCGATCCGGATCACCACGCCGCGCCCGGCATCGCCAGTCAACGGGTAGAACGTCAGAGCGTAGTGGCGGGGCTCGTCATTCTTGATCCAGGTCACGCGCTCGATCTTGGTCACGCTGTGACGCTCGACGGTGTGTTTGATCTGCGGCAGAAACGAGCGCATCGGCTCGAAGGCCAGGAAGATCGGCTGGTTCAGCGCTTCGTCCAGGGTCGTCCCGGACAATGCCGTCGCCTCCTGATTCCACTGGGTGACGTACAACTGTTCATCCAGCGCGATCATCGCCGAGGGCATCGAGTCGATGATGCTGTTGAGGTAGTTCTGGAAGCCGGTGAGCTTCTTCTCGATCTTGCTGCGCACCTGGACTTCCAGCTCCAGCTTGCGGTTGGTGTGGCGGGTTTCCTCGGCCAGCCCCTGAGCCTGATCGTAGGCTTCCTGCGAGTCGTCGCGCGCGCGCTTGAGTTGCTGTTCGCGTGCTTCGATACGCGACAGCATGGTGTTGAACGCCTCGGCCAGGCTGCCGATTTCATCCTCGTTACCGGGTTCTGCGCGGAGTGCGTAGTTCTCTTCGCGGGTCACCTGCCGGGACAATTCTTCCAGCTGATAAATGGGTTCAGTAATCAGGCGCCGAATCTGCCGCGCCACCACCAGCCACAGCAGCACGCTGAACACCAGAATGCCCAGGCTGGCGGTCAGCGTGCCGGTGTAGAACGCAGGAGGCAGCTCACTGCTGGCAACCAGCAACAAGTGCCCTGGCGGCTCATCGCCCTTCGGTACGGTAATGACCTGCGTGCTGCGAAATTCGGTCAGGCGCCAGCTGTCCATGTCTTTGAAGTGCTTGGGCAGCTCTAGACTTTCGCCCTGATGCATCTGTTCAAGCCGCTCGCCGTTGTTGTCATACAGGGCTGCGGCACGCAACGGTCCGTAGCTTCTCAGCTCCTTGAGCAGCGCGCGCGCCTCGTTCGGCGAGTACAAGGCCCGCTCGTTGAGGTTGGCGCTGCTGATCAGCCGACCGATGGTCTGCAGGGCCTGCGGAGCCATCGCCTCCTGAGAGATGTAATAGGCCGCGCTGATGAAGGTCAGGTTGGCGACCAGCAGTACGGTGGTCATCAGGACCAGCAGGGCAGCCAGCAGTTTCTGGCCGACTGGCAGGTTTTCCAGGCGTTGGCGCAAAGGCATTGGGCAAGTCGCAGTGACGGGTGATGCGAGCAGGGTAGCGCGGGCTAGTCGGTACGCAAACCCTTGCTTGCCAGATGAGCGGTCAGACGCGTCTGCAAATGCTGCAGGTGCGGTGCCGGGCAGCCATGACGCGCTGCGGCTGCGCATGCGTAACCCAGCAGGTAGCTGACTTCGGTGCGTCGCCCGTGAAGCACATCCTGGTACATGGATGAGTAATTGGCGGCGGTCGCCTGGATGACCCGCAGCACTTCCGCATGCAATTCCTGCGCAGCCGCCGGCTGGCCGCAGCGGCCCAGCAGATCGCTCAGCTCGGCGCACAGCGTGGCGACCTCGCAGGGGTGCTCGAGCAGGCCACCATTACGGCAGTCGTGCAGGACCGTCAGCGGGTTGATCGCACAGTTGAGTGCCAGCTTGCGCCACAGGCGGGTCAGGATGTCCGGCGTCCATTCGTGGGGAATGCCACTGTCGTGCAAGTCCTGTAGAAGCGCGGGGGCTGTCGGGGCGGATACATCACCCAGCCAGTTGAAACCATGGCCAGCGAACCTGACTCGCCAGTCCGACTCCAGAAACGCGCCTTCGGTGCTGGAGGCAAACAGGCAGCGCGCGTGGGGGATTTGCGCCGCCACAGCGTCCTGGCTGCCCAGGCCGTTCTGCAACAGGATGACGTCAGCCTGCGCCGTCAATCGCGGAGCCAGCTGAGCGACAGCCTGCTCGGCCTCGTAAGCCTTGCAGGCCACCAGCAGCCGTTCGATAGGTTGTTGATGGTCGGCGGTCTGTGCTTCGACCGGGTACGCATGGGCAATATCGTTCTCGACCAGCGTCACGCTGCTGCCATTGGCTTGATAGGCGGCCAGCCGATCCGCGTTGCGAAGGATCAACCGCACCGGCAGATTCGCGCGTGCCAGTCGCGTCGCCCAGAGACTGCCCAGGCTGCCCGCACCGAGAACATGCCATGTCACCGCCATCACAGCGGCACGTTATGGCGCTGAAGCGGTCTGCAGAAGGTGAAAACAAGGATGTGCATGGAAGGCTCACAGTGAACGCGGGAAAAGTCTCGTTATAATGAGCGTTCTTTCACACCGTCAAGTCATGCGTGCCCGAATTGTGCGCACGCCGTTTATCTGGAGAACATACATGCCCTCGTTCGACGTAGTGTCCGAATTGGATAAACACGAAGTCACGAATGCCGTCGACAACGCTATCAAAGAGCTGGACCGTCGCTACGACCTCAAAGGCAAAGGCACGTTCGAGTTCAAGGAACTGACTGTCACGCTGACTGCAGAAGCAGACTTCCAGCTGGAGGCCATGATCGAAATCCTCAAGCTGGCGCTGGTCAAACGCAAGATCGACGCGAAGTGCCTCGAGATCAAGGACGCTTATGCTTCCGGCAAATTGATGAAGCAGGAAGTCATCCTGCGTGAAGGCATCGACAAGGAGCTGGCGAAGAAAATCGTCGCCCACATCAAGGAAGCCAAACTCAAGGTCCAGGCCGCCATTCAGGGCGAGCAGGTGCGGGTGACCGGCAAGAAGCGCGACGACCTGCAAGAAGCCATCGCAGCGTTGCGTGCCTACGATTCGGGCATGCCTTTGCAATTCAACAACTTCCGCGACTGATCGTTGCATTGAAAGCCGGGGAACCCTGCGTTCCCCCGCCAGTCCGAATCGCCCTGAGCATTGAAATGACGGCAGGCCGCCGTAGTTTTGATCGCAGTTCGTGACGAGTAAGGAGATAACGATGGATTTAAACGCAGAAGTCGGTCATCTGTGGCAAGCGTCGCAGGCCTGGATTCCGATGATCATGGAGTACGGCAGCCGCTTGCTGCTGGCAGTCGTCACACTGTGCGTAGGCTGGTGGCTGATCAACCGGCTGACCGGCAAACTGGGCGCCTTGCTGGCCTTGCGACACGCCGATCTGGCCTTGCAGGGCTTCGTCAGCAACCTGGCCAACGTCATTCTGAAAATCCTGCTGGTGGTCAGCGTCGCGTCGATGATCGGCGTGGAAACCACCTCGTTCGTGGCGGCAATCGGTGCGGCCGGTCTGGCGATCGGTCTGGCGTTGCAAGGCAGCCTGGCGAACTTCGCCGGTGGCGTGCTGATTCTGTTGTTCCGCCCGTTCCGTATCGGTGACTGGATCGAAGCCCAGGGTGTGTCGGGAACCGTCGACAACATCCAGATCTTCCACACCGTGCTGCGCACCGGCGACAACCGTACCGTGATCATTCCCAACGGCAACCTGTCCAACGGCATCATCACCAACACCAACCGTCAACCAACCCGCAAGATCACCTTCGACATCGGCGTCAGCCACGCTGCCGATCTCAAGAAGGCCTTGCAGGTCCTGCTGGACATGGCCGACGACCCGCGCGTACTCAAGGACCCGGCCCCCCAGGCTGTCGTGGCAGCGCTGGGGGAGAACGCGATTACCTTGTCCCTGCGTGTCTGGACCAGCAGTGGCGACATGGGCGACGTGACGTCGATGTTCAACATCGAAGCACGCGACCGCCTGAAGGACGCAGGCATCGAGATCCCACTGCCGCAGCGGATTGTGCGGATGGTTCAGGAATAGTGGTCTGTGCGGTAAGACAAAGCCCTGGCTCGTGAGAGTCGGGGCTTTTTTGTATGCGTTCGTTAAAGGCTGGTCTTTTGTGGCGGTTACCGCCTTTATGGCCGACTCATCATCGTCTGCTTGAATATTGCGTCTACATAGATCAGACATTTTTGGGTGTGACTTTTGGGACTCATTGCAGCTTGATGATTAAAAAGCACACAAAGGCTGACGTTGCCGTCAGGCCTCCCGCCAAGGCATGTAAGAAAAAAACTGTTCGGATTTTTCTGGAGCGTCTCCACGGTTTCTTCAAATAGGCGTATATAAGCAACATTCCAGTTGCGACAAACTCTATGCCCAGGAGTGAGAATATCGTTCCGACGACAGTCAGCGCGCCCATGCCTAAATTGCTGGCCGTTTGAAGCACGTATATACAAAGGGCTATACCGCTAATGGGCAGCCAGATTCCCAAGCCAATGAGCGTGAGAAGAAAATAGTGGCCGATATGATTTTCAGCTTCTGTTGTCATTGTTCGATCCTTGTTTTTCTATCCAGTTGGCGTGCAGGTTTTTTCTTCGATAGTGAAATGTCACACCTCTCGCACGGCTCGTACTTACGGTGAACCATAGGTAAACGGATCTGCGCCACGGTTCTGGCTGTTCTTCGCTTTGCGGGCTTCATCGGGCGGGCGGACCATTTGTACGGTCAGGCTGCCATCGGTGCCGGCGTAGACCACGGCGCTGACGCCGCCATCCTTGTAACTGGCGATGGTCGCCAGATTGATCTCGACCAGCGCACCACTGACCCCGGTATTACCCAGACGACGACCGATGTCGTAGCCCTCTTCAACATTGCCCAACTCAAGACCATGGCCGTCCTTGTTCAGGTCGTGCAGGGCGTTGTTCAGGGCGATTTCCGCTTCCGGGTTATTGGTGCTGTCGTAGAACACCCGCACAGGTTTCTGACCATCTGGCAAGGTATCCAGCGCCTGCACCCAGGCGGCTTGCAGCGCTCTGGCTTGCAATGCAGGTTTCAGGCGCTTGCCGTTTTCATCCTGCATGGGCGCCTTGATCGGGCGGTGCAGATAGCCGAGAACAGGCGCAGCGTCGAACTCCTTGATCTGATGCTGACCCCAGCGGATTGGTAGCCAGGGGGAGGGCTCGAAGTTGCCGGGGCCACGGTTGCTGATGGTTTTCCAGAGGGTGGGGAGTTGGGATTGCCAGTAGGCGGTGGACATGGTGCCGGGGGCTAGTGGAATTACAACGCCCTTGGCTCTTTGTTCGTTTTCGTACTGTTCTGTAAATGCGTCATCACGATTCCAGTAGAAAGCCCAAAGCTTGCCTAGGTCGGTGTTTTTGTTCTGATTGTCTTCCGTTTCGTCGGTCGCATAGGGACGAATATATCGATCTACCCTGTCTGAACGAGTGACCAGCAGCCCGGTCATGCTCTCGAATATAGAGGGTATTACTTGAGCATTTTTTTGCAGGCCTGGAGTGCCGGCCACGCGCAAACCGTTTCGCGTGACATCACCATCTTCACTTAAGATTAGCGCTTCAGGCACCTTGGGGTTGTCGTCAAAAAAACGGAATAAACGCTCAAGCATTTTTTGAGCATGAGTAGTATTTTCAGCGTCTTGCCACAAAACGAGAGTGACTCCTAGGGTCGCAGCATTTCGACCACTCATTATGTTACTTGCAGCTCCCGTGTCTGAAGGCTGTTTGGGAGGTGCGATTGCAAATGTTGGGACAGGCCAATACGCAACAGATTCTCCAGCGGAGTGCTGGAACGCCACGCGTGTGTTTATGCTTCTAGTGATCTCGCGCGAGCTCAGGCCTGAATCGTATTCTTTGGGGGATGATGGGTATATGGATACAAAGTTGTTGTTCTTCGCGACTATTTCTCGCCAGATTGACGATTGATGCCAGTCATGGACGGTGATGCCCGTTCCGCGTATTTCTAGCGAATAATTTCGTTTTTGCGCCTCTTGCTGTTCTGATGCCTGACTCATCACTTTGGATTTGTAGGCGACTAGCTCGGCTTTTTCATGTGCGACGGCTTTGCCCCACCAGTGTCCGCTGTACGCGAAGAGAGTGATGCCTAAAACCGCTGCCACACCCCAGCGTGTTATTGAATTTATGTCACGCAGTTCCATGTTGTTTTCCTGTGCTTCCCTTGCATAGCCTGATCACAAATAAAACCCCTAGACCACTTGCACATTCATGGCATGGCTGGCCACACCCTGACAGCCGCACGCCAGCCGATGGCCGTGCAGGACCACCGGGATGCCGTTCAGCTTTCGGGTGGGGTGGCCTTCGATAAAGGCGAACTCACCCGCATGAAGCGGGCAGGTGGCTTTGTCGCCCAGCACGGCCGGAGGCTTGCCGTTGATGGTATGGGTGCCTGCCAGTTGGCAGGACACCACTCGGCCACCACTGCTGGTGGCGTCGCCCAGGCAGACCGGATAACTCACTCTGCAGGTGCCCCGCCGGTTGGCGAGCCGAAGGTGAACGGATCTGCGCCGCGGTTCTGGCTGTTCTTCGCTTTACGGGCGTCATCGGGCGGGCGGACCATTTGTACGGTCAGGCTGCCATCGGTGCCGGCGTAGACCACGGCACTGACGCCGCCATCCTTGTAACTGGCGATGGTCGCCAGATTGATTTCTACCAGCGCACCACTAACTCCGGTATTCCCCAGACGACGGCCGATGTCGTAGCCTTCTTCGACATTGCCGAGCTCGAGACCGTGGCCGTCCTTGTTCAGGTCGTGCAGGGCGTTGTTCAGGGCGATTTCGGCTTCTGGGTTATTGGTGCTGTCGTAGAACACCCGCACAGGTTTCTGACCGTCGGGCAGCGTGTCCAGCGCCTGTACCCACGCTGCTTGCAGGGCTTTGGCTTGCAAGGCCGGTTTCAGGCGCTTGCCGTTTTCATCCTGCATGGGCGCCTTGATCGGGCGGTGCAGATAGCCGAGTACCGGCGCAGCATCGAACTCCTTGACCTGATGCTGACCCCAACGGATCGGCAGCCAGGGGGAGGGCTCGAAGTTGCCAGGGCCACGGTTGCTGATGGTTTTCCAGAGGTTGGGGAGTTGGGATTGCCAGTAGGCGGTCGATATCGTACCGGGGGCGAGCGGAGCTTTAACTCCTTTGGCTTTTTCTGCATCCTCATATATTTTTCTGAACTTTCGCGGCTGATCCCAGTAGAAAGCCCACAGTTTGCCCAGGTCAGTATTTTTGTTTTGATTGTCTTCGGGTTCTTGAGTCGCGTAAGGGCGAATATACCTGTCCACCCGGTCCGAACGAGCGACCAGCAGTCCGGTCATACTTTCGAATATTGTCGGTACTACTTGGGCGTTTTGCAGTGCCGGTGTCCCAGGCTTTCGATAAACGTCACGAGTAATATCTCCATCTCTGCTTGCGATGAGGGCCTGTGGCACCTGTGAATTGTCGTCGAAAAAATTAAATAGTCGTTCGATCATGGCCTGTGCATGGGTAGTGCTTTCATCGTCCTGCCAGAGAAACAGCGCAACTCCCAGTGTTGCTGCATTTCGGCCAGAGTTGATCAAGCCTGCAGCTCTATAGGCTTTATCGAATAGATTCGGAGGCCCCAGTGCGAACACGGGTATTGGCCAATAGGCGATCGCGTCGCCAGCCGAATGCTGGAAAGCTGCACGAATTTTTATATCTCTGCTAATTTTGCGTGAGTCAAGCGAGGCATCATAGTCCTTGGCGTCATTGGAGTAGATGGATGTAAAATTATTGTTTTTCTTCTTTATGAAACTCCAAATTTCTGATTGGCTATCGTGAAAAATGGCAATTCCCGCTCCTCTTATTTCCAGCGAATATGTCCGTTGCTGAGTTGCCATTTGCTCGTTCTTTTGAGCTGTAACCTCTGTTCTATAAGCTGCCAGCTCAGCTTTCTCATGGGCGATGGCTTTCCCCCACCAGTGTCCGCTATAGACCAGCAAAACCAAGCCTAAAATGCCTGCGATGCCCCACCGCATTACTGGGTTTATGTCACGAAGTTGCATATCGTTTTCCTGTGCTTTTAGGTAGACAAGCAGGACAAATCCAAGCCAAAGTACCTGCAAAACTACGGTTGCCCAGAAATATCTTTTCAATTTCGGGCGAAGTAGCATGCTTTGTGGACGATCGATCATTGGGCACCCCGAGATTTAGGAGCGCTCTGGGTAAGTTGCGGCGGAGTTAGTGAAACTAGATCCGTTGAAGGGAACTCCCCTTCTTCATAGTACAGGTAGCTAGCCCTGACTAAATCCTGAGCTTCCTCACTGAGCCTTTCCCAGCCTGGTGACTCACTAATTGTGGAAAATTGCGCCTCGTCGATCTTCCAATCCGCAATCGCCACCAGCACATCACGCATTGCCGGATCATCCAAGCATTTAGCTTGGCCAATAGCGATGTCCATTGCAGTCACCCAGCGATGATTTTCCGGGCTACGTAGTATGCCTGAGTGATAGGAGTTTTCGCTCCATGCATCACGGTTTTTCTCCATACGATCTCGAGCTTCTTTTGGCGTTTCTTCCCTTTGGTAAATATACCCTGTCAAAACGTTGGCATAGTTTCTGGGTCTTCCTACCCGTACTTGGCGGGTTTTTTTTTCTGGATCATCAGAAAGCGCGTTGAAGCGTTCTAATGCTTGGCGCTTCGTCACTTTTGGACCGTCATATTCAGTGGGCATTTCTATCCATAAGAACGTAGCGGCGTCCTTCCCTAACGCAACGCTTTTGCCAACGTCGTCTGGTCTATCCAAGCCTGAAGTTGTTGGTGTGCCAGTTTCCGCTTCGCCGCCGAACATTTCTGGTTCATGAGGCGGAGTCAGCGCTTCGGCATTAATAAGGCGTTCTTGCCTTTCTGGGATGGGCGCGCGGGCAATCATACCGGCTCCAAATGAGCTACCTGGGTATCGAGCTTCGCCTGAGGCACGCATGAGTTCGGGTTGTGGCGTGTTGCCGATCAGGATCGGCTCACCATAGCGATGGCGCTTAGTCCACATGCGTTGATAGAAGCGTAGTTGCTGGAGCACCATCATTGCCATTCGTCCATCAGGTAGAGCATCAGGCATTCCATAGGTCCCGATGCCTTGGACGTCATCCAGTGAGACAGTGGTGTCATCCGGGCAGAAATACAGATACACCTTTCCTCGGTTATCTCGCTCGGGAAAGACTGTCATGCTGCCCACTTTATTTTTGCGGATACCTTGAGTGGGTGACCATCGCGAACCGCTTCTGCCGCAGTAGGTTTTAGCGTCCCTGAGTTCTGACATGGCTGGTTGTGTGTGTGGCTTATTTGTTATCGCAGTTACGATCCCAACTAGCGTTGAAAATGTGTCTTGGTCTTTGGGAGTGTTACCAGGCAACACACAATAAGGCGTATCAACCATGATAAAAGTATCTGCGCAACGGTCTCCTCCATCTACCAGCAACGCTTGCGCCAGCAAGGTGACTATCGTGCCTTGGCTGTGGCCCATGATTGTTATTGTCTCGTCAGGCGACACGCGACGGATCTCGCGTATCAGCATAGCCAAACGGTGAGCCGCCAATACGCAATAGTGCCGCGCTGGCGAGTGACCAAAATATAAAGCGTTGTCTGGCTTAAACGTTTCCAGAGCGATGCTTTTCAGATTGGGCCTAAAACCTTCACCATAGACATCCGGTATGTTATTGGTCGCGTTGGCAATAAAACCTCCCGCCTTGGCAAAGTGGCGGTCCAGACGGTTGCCGTTGATGTCCTGAAACTGATTACGCATTCTGAACGGATCGCCCGCGTTATCACGCTTGATTTGATCGGGTGCTGCCCGATGTCCCCAATAAAAGGGAATCAACAGGCTATGGGTTTTCGGGTCAGATGCGTCGCGCCGATAAAGATAGGTGTCAGGATCATCGAGCATGGCTTTCTGATCACTGTCCCTTTCCTCGTAGGGCACTTTTTTTGCCTCGTTGTACCTTACCCCATACCTTCCAGCCACCAGATCCGGCCGATCCAGCCGCTCATTCACCCCCTGACACAAACCGGTCTCCACCGACTCATAAGAAGCCCCCGGGTCATTCACACCGTGCAGAAAGATCACTACGCCTGGCAAATCGCCGGGCACTTCCATTTTGCAGGTGGTGTTGAGGTTGGGGATCAGGCGTGTGTTGCTTTGGGCAACGGCGTATTCATCGGCGCCGTTCATTGCGCACCTCCTTTCGGTGTGCCGCTGCGCAGTGCCGATACTTGCGCCTGATGCATCATTTCGCGTTCCACGCGCTCGGTCAGTCCGTCTGCGTTCGTCATTCCTTTCACCAGGCTGCCATCTTCCAGTTTGATTTCATACGAGTGATCCGCTGCTGCCCGCGGGCTTTGTTCGCTGTGGCCGGGGTAGTGGAAGGTGACCTGCTGGGCGGCGGGGTCGCGGCCGAATGAGGGGATCGCAGCGCTGTCGGTCTTGGGGCCGATCCAGTCGTGTTCGCTGGCGTGCACAGTGACTTTGCCTTGCGAGCCAATCTCGACGCCGCCGCCAATCTTGATGTAACTGCCGTCATCGGCGACCAGGCGGATGGTCGGCGCGGTGATGACCACTTCGCCTTCGACGGCCGAGACGTGCAGGTTTTTCTGGGCATTGAGGGCGATGTCGTCTTCCTGCGCTTGAACCAGTACTTTGCCGCGGTTGGCAATGGCGCTGATGCCTGCGTCCTGGGCGAAAGCTGACAGCCCTTTGCCCGCTTGCAGGTGCATGGCCGCGCCGCTGGTCAATTGCAGGTTGTCCTGCGCGGTGGTGTCGTGATTTTCACCGGCATAGTGAGCCTGCGAGCGTGGTGTGGCGCTGGCGATGCCTGCTGCTGCGGTCATGGCCAGTACCGGGTCGCCCAGGCCGTTATTATCCGGCGCGGGCCATTGATCGAGCGACTGGCGCAAGGCTTCTATACCTTTGACATCCACCGCCTGTCCGCCACGTGCGGCTGCGGTTTCGCCGAGGGATTTGAACAGCTCGCCGCACTCGGCCAGCAGTTTGAGCAGCTCTTCGCGGTCCAGTTGTGAGCCTTTTGCGTCGGTACGCGCGTAGGTGGTCAGCAACATGCCTTGCGCGGCACGCAGGGCGATGGCGGCATCGGTGCGCAGTTCTGCGCCGTTGCCGCGTGGCTGGGCGGTGCCGTCAGTGCGAGGGTCGGTCAGTTTGCCCAGGTTGAGGGCGGTGGCCTGATGGGTCGTGCCCATGCGTGCGCGCAGCGAGCCTGGCGTGTCATCGAACAGCAGTTCGTTGAAACCGCTGCCTTTGTGTTCCTGGGTGCGGATCCCCGACAGCGTGCGGTTGCCGGGCAGCCCCGAGGCCTTGCTGAAGCGTGGCGGCAGATTAATGTTGTTGTAGAGCACCGACGTCACCAGAGGCCGGTCGATATCGCCTGCCAGAAACGTCACCAGCACTTCCTGGCCGATGCGTGGCATGAACTGATGCCCGAAGCCGCTACCGGCACTGGGCATCGCCACCCTCAGCCAGGTGGTGCCTTGTGGCAGGCTGTCGCCGCGCTGCCAATGGAACCTGACCTGTATCCGCGCCAGTTCATCAGTGAATACTTCCTCACCTTCCGGCCCGACCACGATGGCGCTCAGCGGGCCAGCAATGCTCGGGCGCGGGACGGTAATCGGATGACGGTAGGGAATCTTGTGGCGAATGCACACGAACTCGTTCGTGTAGCCTGCGCTTTCGTCCGACAGGTAATTGTTGCTGCCCTCATGCTTGACCGTTATCAGCAGAAAACTGCGATCTTCAGCGGAGCCGCGGTCATGATCAAAATGCTGGGTCAGCTCAAAGGTGTGGCCAGGGTACATTGCGCGGCAGTTACTGTTGCCGGTGAATGTCTTGCCCTGAACTTCAATGGCCTCCAGACGCTGACGTACCAGGCGTTCACCGTCATTGAAGGTGCCATGGCTGTAGTGATCGAGCACGTCATACACTTCATACGAATCGACGTTGCCCTGCTCATTGAGGCTCGGCATGCCAACCGGCAGCGAATTGCGCGGCTGCTTGTAATCGAAAGTCTGAATGGACATGCGCCCCGATTGCAGACGTCGATGGCTGCGCCATTCGGTAATCGAATCCGCTGTCTCGGTAACGGATGCGCTGTGATAACGAATGGTGGGCTGTTGCGGCAGGGGTGACAGGTCACGCGAGTGATCAAGAATGATCAGCGTGTGCTTTTCCTGATTGTGATCGAAATAGAAGAATAGCCCTTCGTGTTCCAGCAAGCGCAATACAAAGGTCAGATCGCTTTCACGGTACTGGGTGATGTAACTGTGCGTCTTGAGTGGCTGGCTGAGTTGAAACTCGAAATCGGGCAGCGCACCATAGGCCGCAAATACCGTTCGGATAACGGCTTCGATGGTCTGTTCCTGGAATATCCGCGAGTCGACGCGCCGCGAGAGCATCCACAGCCAGGGGCTCAGTGTGGCGCTGTAACGTGCCAGACCGCCGTCGCTGCCTTCCAGGCTGAAGGTGCTGATATAGCCATTGATGAAGCGCGACTCGCCGGTGGCCAGCTCTATTGCCAGCTGTGCAGGCTGGCCGATCTGCGATTTGAGCTCCAGGCCGGCATCGCGGCTGATCATCGACAACTCGAAGCTGAACAGCTCGGACAGGCTTTCAGTACCGGAAAAACGTTCCAGCAGGAGTTCCTGTTCGTCACGGGCAACGGTCGTCAGCTTGATCAGGCGACGGTTTTGTGGCGCAAATAGCGCCGTTAGATCCTTTAACATTGTTGCTCCGTTATATAACACCAGCCGCTCGTTCCGGGCGATAGTGCTGATATAGAGAGGTGGGTGAGTCTATAGAGTTCTTTCCGGGGGCACACAGTTAAATTGCAAAGGGCCATTACTGAGCGACATTACTCTTGATGCCGCAGTGAGGTAGTGAAGAATGGCTAGCAATGTCGTCGGCCAATTCATAAGAAGCTGTAGTGCGTTTCTTACGGCGTGATGAGAGACGCCAGGAGGAAAGACTTTAAGGGGAGGGCGCGCGCTATATGAAAAAAGCCCTGGCGCGTGAGCGTCAGGGCTTTTTTAGTCGGCGATTACTGCAGGCTTATATTGGCCAGCGTAACGATAATGCCGATTGCCGCGACGAAGGCGGCGACTGCATTGATCAAGAACACGGTGCGTACGGTTGTGGAAAGTCTCCACGGTTTTACGGCGAACGCATAAACCAGCAGAAAGATGATGGCGAAGATCTCCACCTGTGCGAGCAGAACCACCGCGCCGCCGAAGGCCATTGGCCCGGAAGGGGGCGCGGGATCCTGTGACAGGTAGGAGCTCAGCAGGGTGCCGATGATCGGCAGCCAGATCCCCAGGCTGATAAGGATCAGGGGAACGGGGTTGAAAGCGCGTGCTTTGTTTTCGGTGTCCAATGTTGTTCCTTGATGAGGTAGCCAGAGATCAGGGCTTGTCGATAACGGAAGCCTCTTGAGGCGGCTCGGTCTTCGCCGTGCGTATCTCTCGGTTCCATTGCAGGATGATCATCACCAGCGTCGGAATGCCCAACAGCGCGGTGATCAGGAAGAAGTTGTGGTAGCCGTACTTTTCCACCACCACACCGGAATAGCCGCCCAGCAGGCGCGGTAGCAGCAGCATGATGGAGCTGAGCAAGGCATATTGCGTGGCAGAGAATTTCAGGTTGGTGAGGCTCGACAGGTAGGCGACGAACGCCGATGTCGCGAGCCCCGAGCTGAGGTTGTCCAGCGAGATGGTGACGATCAGCATCTTCACGTTCGGGCCCATGTCCGCCAGCAACAGGAACAGGATATTGGTCGAAGCCGAGGCCAGTCCACCGATGAACAGGATCGGCATGATGCCGAAGCGCACAATCAGCAGCCCGCCGATACCGGCCCCCAGCAGGGTCATGATCAGGCCGAAGATTTTGCTGACGCTGGCGATCTGGTCCTTGGTAAAGCCCTGGTCGATGTAGAACACGTTGGCCATGACGCCCATCACCGTGTCCGACATCCGGTAGGTCGCGATCAGGCCCAGCAACAGCAGCGCCTGCCAGCGGTAGCGCATGATGAAGTCGTTGATCGGGGTGAGAACCGGCGCCAGTCCGCGGCGACCCATCGAGGACAGGCAGGCGATGGTCAGGAGCGTGTAGAGAATCGCGCGTAAAAACGCCCGGTCTTCCAGCAACAGGTCCATCCAGCTGGTGCCGTTGAACAGCACGCTGGCGAAGTCGGTATTGTAAAGCTGGGTAAACATCGCCGGTACGGAGACCAGCAGCACAATCAGCACGAACACCGAGGCCAACTGGTGCGTAAAGCCATAGCGCGCTGCCGACAGCTGGGTGCGCAGCGGCACCGGCGGCTCGCGCATGATCAGCGTGGTGACCAGAGCGGGCAGCATCAGCAGTCCGAACAGCACATAAGTGCCGGTCCACGCTGAATGCTTGTAGGCAAAGCCCGTCGAGCCGAAGCCCTCGGCGAAATACAGCGCACCCGCAGTCGCCAGCAGTGCAGCGACCCGGTAGCCGGACATATAGCTGGCGGCCAGGGCAGCCTGTTGGGTGTCCTGGGCAATTTCCAGGCGATAGGCATCAATGGCGATGTCTTGCGTGGCGGACGAGAAGGCGACCACCACGGCAATCGCGATCAGCCACGAGAGATGCTTTTGCGGGTCGCAGAAGCCCATGCCGATCAGGCCCAGAATCACCAGGCTCTGGGACAGCACCAGCCAGGAGCGACGCCGCCCGAGTTTGCCAAGCAGGGGCAGACGCCATTGGTCGAGCAATGGCGACCAGACCCATTTAAAGGCGTAGGCAAGGCCGATCAGGCTCGCATAGCCGATGGTCTCGCGCGCGACACCGGCTTCGCGCAACCACACGGACAATGTCGAAAAGACCAGCATATAAGGCATGCCCGCAGCGAATCCGAGCAGCAGTAACACTAATGTCGACGGGCTGGCATATGCGGCGAGCGCGGCGCGCCAGGTTTTACGGGGCATGGGCTGGAATCTGCCTCAGGTT
This sequence comes from Pseudomonas sp. PvP100, assembly GCF_017833055.1. Taxonomy (NCBI): domain Bacteria; kingdom Pseudomonadati; phylum Pseudomonadota; class Gammaproteobacteria; order Pseudomonadales; family Pseudomonadaceae; genus Pseudomonas; species Pseudomonas sp. PvP100. Next base: position 3,378,546 of record NZ_JAFIBO010000001.1, on the reverse strand, counting down.
ACGAAAACAAAGGGCGCACTCTAACCGCTGTGCTATAGGGGACGCCAGCCATGGCGCTGCATATCAACCCGATTATTCACAATGGTCACGCCCTCGGCGCGCAAACGTGCCCGTTGTTCGTCACCCGAAACGCTGCCAGGCGGCAGACTGAGCCGCCCACCGGCGCCCAAAACCCGGTGCCAGGGCAGCGAAGAACCGTCCGGCAACTGGCTCAACGTACGACCCACCCAGCGTGCTGCGCGACCGAGGCCTGCCAGTTCGGCGAGTTGCCCGTAGGCGACCACTTTGCCTTCCGGTATCTGCGCCATCGTCAGGTAGAGGGCGGTGCGTCGCGCCTCGTTCGGCGACTGTCCTGCCGGGTAAAGTAATGTCAAGTCCGAGTCTGCCACGCGATAATCCTGTATAAAACGCTATTGATTGCTGTTCGCTGAACTTTTGCTTCTCCGGGCTGTCAGTTACCACCGTGCTTGATGGTACATGGATCGCACCGACACCTCCCCGCAGGAAAATGCCTGATTCCCGCCTTACAGAGCCTAGTTATCGCTTATGTTGTCCAGAACCCTGTTGTGCCTTGCAATCACCGCTGTTTCCACTCCATTGCTTGCCGATACCGTCTGGTTGAAGAATGGCGACCGCCTGACCGGCACAATCAAGGTGTTCGACGGCGGCAAATTATTGCTGCAAACCGAATACGGTGGCGCTATCGCGCTGGACTGGAAGCAGGTCAAGACCCTGAAAAGCGATCAGCCGTTGTTGGTCAAGCAGGATGAGCATGGCGGCGAAGTCTCCAATTCGCTGCAGGCAGCGGATGATGGCAAGGTCGTGCTGGCCAATGGCGATGCACCCAAAACCGTCGAGCTGGCAAGTATCCATCAGATCATCAAGCCCAAGCCGGTTATCACGGATCTTGTCTGGAAAGGCAACATCGATGCGGCGCTGGATTTCCAGCAGGCCGAAAACGATACCAATGATTACAACGTCGCCTTCAAGACCTCGGCTCGCCATGGCGACTGGCGTCACAACGCCAAGGGCGATTACAACCGCGAGACCACCGACGACGTGGTCGGCACTGACAACTGGAGCGCCGAGTACTCGCTGGACCGCTTCCTGACCGAGAAATTTTTCTGGGATGGTCGCGTCAGCTACAAACGCGACAAGGTCGAGGATCTGTCTCGTCAGCGCGTAGTCGGTACCGGTCCAGGTTACCAGCTGTGGGATGACGAACTGGGTGCATTCAAGGTCGGTGCGCTGCTCAACCGTACCGATTTCGAGTTCTCCAACGACGAGAAGGAAAACTTCTATTCCGTTGCCGGCACCTGGGATTACAACCGCTACCTGATCGGCAAGAAGGTCGAGTTCTTCACCAACGGCGAGCTGGGCAAACCGCTGAGTGCCGTCGCCGACTACTCGCTGGATGTCGAAGCGGGGCTGCGTTACAAGGTGACCGACTGGGCGTCGCTTAACCTGAAAGCCGAGAAGAACGTCATCAGTGGTTCGAGCAATGGCGATGTCGACAAGACACGCTACACCGCTGGCTTCGGCGTAAGCTGGTAAGCGAAGGGCAGGCGACGCACACCCTGTGCGTCGCCTGCTGCTTTTACGGGCTGACTAGATTCGCATCGCGCCATCCAGCTCAAGGATGCGTCCGCTGTAATAATCGTTTTCCAGAATATAAGCCACCGAGTGTGCAATCTCGTCCGGCCTGCCCATGCGCTTGAGCGGGATCGCCGAGGTCATCTTCTCGAGGGCTTCGGGGCGCATGCTGCCGGTCATTTCGGTTTCAATGAACCCAGGCGCCACGCCCGCCACACGGATGCCGTAGCGCGCCAGTTCCCTTGCCCAGGTAACCGTCGCAGCCGCCACACCGGCCTTGGCTGCCGAGTAGTTGGTCTGTCCGATATTGCCCGCACGTGAAATCGACGAGATATTGATGATCGCGCCCTGACTCTTCTGCTCGATCATTTTCGCCGCCACTTCACGTGTGCAGAGGAATACGCCGGTCAGGTTGACGTCGATCACCGCCTGCCATTGCGCAAGGCTCAGTTTGGTCATCTCGCCATCCTTGACCTTGACCAGCAGGCCGTCACGCAGAATGCCAGCGTTGTTGACCAGGCCATGAATGGCGCCGAAATCCTCGGCGACCTTGCTGACCGTGTCGACGACCTGTTCTTCATTGGCAACATTGCACAGATAGGCGCGAGCCTTGACCCCGAGTGCTTCGCAGGCGGCGACGGCCTGATCGAGTTTCTCCTGATTGAGGTCCAGCAGCGCCAGGTTGGCGCCTTTGCCGGCCAGGTATTCGGCCATGGCTCTGCCCAGCCCCTGGCAGCCGCCGGTGATGATTATCAGCTTGTCTTTCAATTCCATATGCGTGCCCAATCACAGTTGATCGTTTCCATGGCATCACTGGCGGGTTGCGAGTGCTTATGCCATAGCCAGAGCACGTTATAGGCTGTTTTTACGCGTTCGTCTCGGGCGGGCCGCCTGGCCCTGAAATACACCGATACACGTTTGTGAAGGCCTGGTTCAGCTCACTTGTGCGCATAATTTAGCGGTAAGCCAGATGCAGGGAGCTTGAATTAACGACCTTATGACATCACATACGGTCTACTCGGAAGGCATTCTTCCCTTGAGGAACTCATTTGATGCGTGTTTTTTTGCTGCTGTTTCTATTATTCCCGGTACTTGAGCTGTTTCTGCTGGTTCGTGTCGGGATGTCCATCGGCTTTCTCTGGACCTTTCTGCTGGTCGTCGCGACGTCGATGCTCGGCTTGTTCGTGATGCGCGTAGCCGGTTTCGCGACGGCGCTGCGTGCACGCGAAAGCCTGGCGCGTGGCGAGTTGCCTGCCCAGGAAATGCTCGAAGGCCTGATGGTTGCCGTGGGCGGCGGTCTGCTGCTGTTGCCCGGTTTCATCAGCGACATTCTGGGTGTGATCTGCCTGCTGCCGATCACCCGTCGTCTGCTGATCAACAAGGTCCGCCAGCGCGCCCAGGATCAGGCCATGCGTCAGCGAGCCTTCGCCGATGATTTGCAGACACCTGCCAATCAGGGCGCGTCGAGTCATCGCCCGACGGCGATTCACCAGCCTACCCGCGAGCCCGACGTCATCGAAGGCGAGTTCGAGCATCGCGACAAGTAATCTTCCACACCCCCCGGCAGCGCGGCACCTCAGGGTGCCGCGTTCGTTTTGACCAGCCGGTTCGGGTGTAAAAAAATTCAACCCAAGACTTGTAATCACTTTGCTCGCCCTTATGTATGGGTCACCGCAAGGTTTCTGGCCTGAAGGCCAGACCGTATTCTGCGGTTCGCGCGTCGAACCGTAACCGGCAAGTCCGGATTTAAACCGGCCGGTGCACTCACCGGACGATCAAACAAACATAATCAGGAGATCGACAATGAAGCTTCGTCCTCTGCATGACCGCGTCGTCATCCGTCGCAGTGAAGAAGAAACGAAAACTGCCGGCGGTATCGTTCTGCCAGGTTCGGCTGCTGAAAAGCCTAACCGCGGCGAGATCGTTGCTGTGGGTACCGGCCGCGTGCTGGACAACGGCGAAGTACGTGCGCTGGCTGTGAAAGTGGGTGACAAGGTTGTGTTCGGCCCTTATTCCGGCAGCAACACAGTGAAAGTAGACGGCGAAGACCTGCTGGTGATGAGCGAGAACGAGATTCTTGCTGTCGTCGAAGGCTGAGTGCTCCCGCTGACTTCCGTTACTACTAAGTATTCAAGGAATAATGATCATGGCTGCTAAAGAAGTTAAATTCGGCGATTCTGGCCGCAAAAAAATGCTCGCCGGTGTAAACGTCCTGGCTGACGCAGTTAAAGCGACCCTGGGCCCTAAAGGCCGCAACGTTATCATCGAGAAAAGCTTTGGCGCTCCGCTGATCACCAAAGACGGTGTTTCGGTTGCCAAGGAAATCGAGCTTAAAGACCGTTTCGAAAACATGGGCGCGCAGCTGGTCAAAGACGTTGCTTCCCGTGCTAACGATGATGCAGGCGACGGTACCACTACCGCTACCGTTCTGGCTCAGGCCATCGTCAACGAAGGCCTGAAGGCTGTCGCTGCCGGCATGAACCCGATGGACCTCAAGCGCGGCATCGACAAGGCGACCATCGCCATTGTTGCCGAGCTGAAGAAGCTGTCCAAGCCATGCACCGACACCAAGGCAATCGCCCAGGTCGGCACCATCTCGGCCAACTCTGATCACTCCATCGGCGACATCATTGCCGAAGCCATGGAAAAAGTGACCAAAGACGGTGTTATCACCGTTGAAGAAGGTTCGGGCCTGGAAAACGAGCTGTCTGTTGTAGAAGGCATGCAGTTTGACCGTGGTTACCTGTCCCCGTACTTCATCAACAAGCCGGACACCATGGTTGCCGAGCTGGACAGCCCGCTGCTGTTGCTGGTCGACAAGAAGATCTCCAACATTCGCGAAATGCTGCCGGTTCTGGAAGCAGTCGCCAAGGCTGGCCGTCCTCTGCTGATCGTTGCCGAAGACGTTGAAGGCGAAGCGCTGGCGACTCTGGTGGTCAACAACATGCGCGGTATCGTGAAAGTTGCAGCCGTCAAGGCTCCAGGTTTCGGCGATCGTCGCAAGGCCATGCTGCAGGACATCGCTGTTCTGACTGGCGGTACCGTTATCTCCGAAGAGATCGGCCTGAGCCTGGAAACCACTACTCTGGAACACCTGGGTAATGCCAAGCGCGTCATCCTGAACAAAGAAAACACCACCATCATCGATGGTGCTGGCGTGAAAACCGATATCGACTCGCGTATCTCCCAGATCCGTCAGCAAATCGGCGACACCAGCTCGGACTACGACAAGGAAAAACTGCAAGAGCGTCTGGCCAAGCTGTCTGGCGGCGTTGCAGTGATCAAGGTCGGTGCCGGTTCCGAAGTCGAGATGAAAGAGAAGAAAGCCCGCGTTGAAGACGCCCTGCACGCAACCCGCGCAGCCGTTGAAGAAGGCGTGGTACCTGGCGGTGGCGTGGCACTGGTTCGCTCCCTGCAGGCTATCGAAGGTCTGAAAGGCGACAACGCTGATCAGGACGTCGGTATCGCTCTGCTGCGTCGTGCAGTCGAAGCGCCTCTGCGCCAGATCGTTGCCAACTCCGGTGACGAGCCAAGCGTTGTTGTCGACAAGGTCAAGCAGGGTTCGGGTAACTACGGTTACAACGCTGCTTCCGGCGAGTACGGCGACATGATCGAAATGGGTATCCTTGACCCGGCCAAAGTGACTCGCTCTGCTCTGCAGGCGGCGTCCTCCATCGCCAGCTTGATGATCACCACCGAAGCGATGATCGCTGACGTGCCTGACGACAAGCCAGCAGGCGGCGGCATGCCGGACATGGGCGGCATGGGTGGTATGGGCGGCATGATGTAAGCCAGCTTTACCCCCAGCGTTACACCCATAAAAAACCCCGCCTTGTGCGGGGTTTTTTTATGGTCTTTGTGTGCCGGATCAATCACTGCGTCGGTTGTACCTTGCTGTTCTCGAGCCCCTTGGGTTCGGGGCGGTAAAGCACGAAGTAATAAACCCCCAGACAGATCAGCCAGCAGAACACTGCGGTCCAGATGTTATGGGAAAAGAAGTGCGCACCTTGCAGCATCCGCCCGACAGAGAACACCGTTCCAAGGCCGAACGCCAGAGCCAGGCCCATTTTCGCCATCCGTGGACGACGGTCGCGAAAAGCGAAGAACAGCGCGAACAGGGTAAAGCCGGTCGCCGCATGCCCGCCCGGCCAGCAGCGTCCCGGTTTATCGGTCGCAGGGCGTGGGCTCAACAGTTCGCTGTAGGTTTCCTGCCCACCGAATTCTTTCAGGCTCCAGGGGCACTGCACTGACGTCACCACTTTCACCGGGGTAACGAAGGCGGTTGATAGCGCCATGGACAGCACCAGGCAACCCAGCTCCCTGCGCCATGGGATCAGGCGCTGTACTTTGAAGGACGCCGCAAAGCCGATCATGGCCACCGCGCCGAATACCATGACCAGTTGTTTGGCGCGGTCGTGGAGAACGTCTTCGAGAAAATAACTGTGCCTGCCGATGAACTGCCCGCTGACGGGATCGAAGGCCAGTTTGGCGATGTCCATGTCCAGTGACGTCAGTTCAAGCAGCATGAGGATCAGTGCCACGGCGACAGGAATACCCAGGTAAATCCACGGGTTGATCGAACGGGAGTAGGGTGGGGCGACGGTTTTCGACATATCGAATCCAGATCTTTGAAGGGCATGCCGCGATTATTGTGTGCGACGGTTCGTCTCAAAGTGTGTCATGAGCCTTATGAATCATAGGTGAAAAAAACGTCATGCCATTTCGGCGCTGGCCCTCACGACCACTTCGTCTTAAGCTGCGCCAGCCCAAACTGCATATGAGAGTGTTTTATGCGAATTCTTCTGGTTGAAGACAACCGCGACATCCTGGCGAACATGGCCGATTACCTGGGCATGAAAGGCTATACCGTCGATTGCGCCCAGGATGGCCTCTCAGGACTGCATCTGGCAGCCACCGAGCACTACGACCTGATCGTTCTCGACATCATGCTGCCCGGTATCGACGGCTACACCTTGTGCAAGCGCCTGCGCGAAGATGCCCGGCGCGACACGCCGGTCATCATGCTCACCGCCCGCGATCAGCTGGACGACCGTCTGCAGGGCTTCCGCTCCGGTGCTGACGACTACCTGCTCAAGCCGTTTGCCCTGTCTGAACTGGCCGCGCGGATCGAAGCGGTATTGCGTCGTGCTCAAGGTGGCGGGCGGCGAACCTTGCAGGTGGCCGATCTGGTCTATGACCTCGACACCCTCGAGGTCACGCGTGAGGGGCGCATGCTCAAGCTCAACCCGGTCGGCCTCAAGCTGCTCGCCGTGCTGATGCAGAAAAGCCCGCACGTGCTGCGTCGCGAGATTCTCGAAGAAGCGCTGTGGGGCGATGACTGCCCGGACAGCGACAGCCTGCGCAGCCATGTGCACCAGTTGCGTCAGGTGATCGACAAACCGTTTGGCAAACCGCTGTTGCAGACCGTGCATGGCGTGGGCTATCGCTTGGCCGAGGGCCGGGATGGAGTTTAAACAGAGTCTTGCGCAACGGATCATCATTGCCTTCGCATTGATGAGTGCACTGGTGGCCGGGTCGTTCGCCATCGGAATCATCTCCACCGTCCACCTGGTCGAAGAAAAGCTGATTTCCGCCGGCCTCGGTGGTGACCTCAACCGTCTGATGCTGATGGACAGTGTCAGCGACTGGAGCCACCGGCCCAAGCCCGACCAGTTGTTCTATTTCACCAATGGTCCGGGCGACTTCGACCTGCCCAAGGATATTCGTCACCTTGAGCCAGGTTTCCATGAGGTGTTCCGTGGGCCGTTGTCCTACCACGCCATGATCGAGGTGGTGGATGGCCGGCATTACGCCCTGTTGCAGGATCAGAGCGATTTTGAAGAGCGTGAGCGGGTGCTGTTCGCCGTCGTGCTGGTCGGTTTCGTTCTGGCCTTGGCGCTGGCGGTGTTTCTGGGCTGGGTGCTGGCGCGCCGGGTCATGGCGCCTGTAGTACGTCTGGCCCGGCAGGTTCGTCACCGTGACCAGTTGCTTGGACTGGCACCGCCACTGGCGCCCGACTATGCCGCTGACGAAGTCGGCGAGTTGGCGGTGGCCTTCGACGCAACATTGGGTCGCTTGCGGCAGGCGTTGATTCGTGAGCGCATGTTCACCAGCGACGTGAGCCATGAACTGCGTACGCCGTTGATGGTGCTGGCCAGCTCTTGTGAGCTGCTGCTGGAAAACCCTGCGCTCGATTTGCGCGGCCGCCGTCAGGTCGAGCGTATCGGCCGTGCCTGCGAAGAAATGCGCGATCTGGTGCAAACCTTCCTGATGCTCGCTCGCACCCAGCGCGAAGACCCGGCCATGACGCCCAAGGCCACGCTGGTCGGGGTGGCCGAGCAATTGATTTCCCAGTGGCGTGACCCGATAGAGAGCAAGGGGCTGCAGTTGAGCTATACGCCACCTGCCGATGACCAGCTGTCCGATATTCGTTACAACGCGACCTTCCTGCATGCCGTGATGGGCAACTTGCTGCGCAATGCGCTGCACTACACCGATCACGGATTCATCGCGCTGACCCTGCACGCAGAAAGCTTCACCGTGGAAGACAGTGGAGTGGGCATTCCCGAGGAAAAACGCGAGGCGATGTTCGAGCCTTTCGTACGTGGCAACGAGCAGCGCGGAGAGGGGCTGGGCCTCGGGCTGTCGCTGGTGCAGCGCATTTGTACCAATCAGGGATGGAGCGTGGATCTCACCCCAATGGAACCCCATGGTTGCCGGTTCAAGGTGACGCTCCACGTGATCAAACCCTGACCTTTCTCTCGAGTAGACCGGCCTTATTGTGTAGCGGCCAATCGATTGCACTTCGTCGATTGGCCACACACGGCCTCTAACTCTCTGTAAAATCTCGAAACACCTGACGTTAAAAGGTAACATTTTTTTCACATTCAGATGACCTGACGGTGACGGCCGTGCCTTTAGTTTGGCGCCCATCAACATCAGGAGCTGCTCTCATGAGCGATCGCATCGAACTCGAGTTTTCCCGAAAGTACGACAAGACACACGCCCGCCAGTACCTCGAAAAGCATCAGGACGGTATCTGGCGCAAGCTGTCGCATCACCGCGATGAACAGCTGGCGAGAAAGGCGCTGCACATGGCCGGGGACCCGGGCCTGGTGCTGGACCTGCCTTGTGGTGCTGGACGCTTCTGGCCGCTATTGGCCGAGAAGCCGAACCGCTCGATCATCGGTGCCGATAACTCCGCAGACATGCTCAGTACCGCCTGTGCCTCGCAGCCGGCAGACGTTGTAAAAAGGGTACAACCTTTGCAGACATCTGCCTTTGCCATCGACCTGCCTGATAACGCAGTAGACAGCATCTTCTGCATGCGCTTGTTGCACCACGTCGGTCAGTCCAGCGACCGGATGGCTCTATTGCGCGAGTTTCAACGCGTAACCCGTGACAGCGTGATCGTCTCCCTCTGGGTGGATGGCAATTTCAAAGCATGGAAGCGTGCGCGCCTCGAGAACAAGCGCCAGCAAAAAAACGGGCGGGAAAGTTACCAGAATCGTTTTGTGTTACCCGTTGTTACCGCAGAAACCGAATTTGAGCAGGCAGGATTTCGCATTCAGAACCGAATGGATTTCCTGCCCATGTACGCCATGTGGCGAGTCTATGTCCTACGTAAAAGGTAAAAAGATGGGTTTGCAGTCCGTGAAAGAACCAGTTGTGAACCCGATCCAGAATGAGTTTGATCAGTTCTGGAGCCAGCGTGGCGAATGGGTTGAAGAACCCAATGTGCGTCGCGGCGGAGAGAGTGGTGTGCAGCGGTTGATCATGGACAACGGGCAGACCCTCTATGCCAAACGCCAGACAGGTCACATCTACCGCAGCCTGCTGCACCCGCTGGGCCGACCCACCGTACTGCGCGAGCGCGAGGCGCTTGAAGGTCTACGCAAGCTTGGCGTCGTCGTCCCCGAAGTGGTGTTTTGTGGTGCCGAGCGGGGTGAGGACAACGCCTGGCGGGCATTGCTGGTCACCGTAGCGCTGGAAGGCTTCGAGGAAATTGAAAAGTGGCAGGCTGCCGGAGGGCGCGAGCGTCACGGCGAGCTGTTCTATGAGCGTGTGCTCAAGGAAGTGGCAGCCACTCTGGCCCGCATGCACCTGGGCCGCTGGCAGCACAGCTGTCTGTACATCAAGCACATTTTCGTGCGAGTGACGGGGGAAGGGGCGGACGCCAACGTCGAGGTCGCCTTGCTCGATCTCGAGAAGGGCCGTCGTCGCCTTACCGCTCAAGGCGCAGCCCAGCACGATATGAAACAGCTACGACGCCATTCGTCATTCAGCGCTGCAGACTGGCAGAAGTTGATCTACTTTTACCAGGCAGCGTTTGGCAGCTCTATCAAAGGTTTAGAGTCATGAAGCTAGAAATGGCAAGAGGTTTGTTTATCTTCGGTGCACTGGCAGTTGCCACCGTCGCCGTGGCGGCGCTTGAACAACCGTCTACCCGCATACTCATCACGCAGCATGGCGAGGGCTACTGCCCACTGCCACGCGTGGCGAAGAATCTTGTGAACGTGCAGCCGGACCACGACCTGTTGCTGTTCATGTATAGCCTGGCGCAGGGTACCGGGATCAAAAACTGAAGCCTTGGGCTCTCTTACCTAACCCACCTGAGCCAGATGAAGATGGTTGTCCCACAACCCGGCTGGCAGGTCCAACGGCTGGGCCAGCAGTTGCGCCTTGCGACAGTCATAGAAGCGGCAGCGTCCCTGGCCTGAGGTCACGACAAAGCCGTCGGCGACAGCCCCCACTCCCGCACAGTCCGGCAACGGCGCATCCAGTTTCAATGCGCCACTGTCCAGATCCCAGATAAAGAAGCGGTTGCCGCGGGGTGCCGTCAGAGCCACCAGCCGCAGTTCACTGTGCACTGCGACGCTGGCGGTGTAGTGGGCCATCGCGCGCAATTGCTCTTCTGCCACCGGAAACGCCTGGAATGGCTGGCCTGGACGCTTGATTGCCAGCAGTTCGGCCAACTCGTGGCTGTCGCCCATGAACTGTTGACCCGCGACGATGGTGCCATCGCTGGCGATGCCCATGTGGCGCACGCTGTTCATCTGCTGGGAAAGCGCTTCCTTGCTGAGCAAGGTACCGTCACGCTGCATGATGACCAGGCTGGGTTGCATGGCATCGAGGTTCATCTCTACCCGGCTTTCCGCTTCGGTGCGAATGCCACCATTGGCGACCACCAGCGTTTCACCGTCCGGCATCCAGGAGACCTGATGCGGGCCGATGCCATGCGTCGGGATCTCGGCCGAGTGCACTAGTCGCTCGTCGATGAAGCGGTAGACGCCCAATAAACCGCGGCCTGGATCGCGGGTATCGTTTTCCGTCGTATACAGCCATTCGCCGTCGCGATGAATCACGGCATGGCCGTAGAAGTGGCGGTCGGGCTGCGAAACGATGGTTTGCAGCAAACATCCATCGCGCAGGTCGATCAGGTAGCTTTCCGTGCCAGGACGACGGGCGATGAACACCGCGAGTGGCAGCTCAGGATGATTGATGATGTCGTGGCAGCGCTGGCCCACCCGGGTCGCGAATACCTGCGTTCCGTCGAGCTTGAAACCCACCGCATAGTGCTTGCCGTCGCCATCGTCGCGAGCGGAAAGCAACAAGGGGCGTGTGTTCTTTTGCTTGAACAGGGTCCAACCACCCAGCGTGCAGGCGCTGCGCAGAAGACTGCCGAGCGCCATGGCCTGACGTCGCAACATCACCTCTACCTCTTGATCAATCGCCGTCGTTGGCGTTGAAACCCAATTGAATGCCGAGGGCCTTGGCCAGCTCGCCTTCGTGCAGGCGGTGTACGGCATTCAGGCTGTCGTAAAACGCATTGAGTTGCTGGCGTCCTGCATCCGTGGCCAGCAGGTCGGCCAGCGGCGGCTTGAGTTCCGACAGCAATTTGCGGCTGTTAGCGTAGGCGGCATCGATTTTGTCGGCCAGCGGTTTCTGCTCGGCGGGCAGCAGGCTGCGCAAGCCCTTGTTGTCGACACCGGTCCACACCGTCTCGGCGCTGATCAGGCTGGCTTCCAGGCTGCTGAGCGACGACTTGCTGCGCCAGGCATCTGCCTGGAACGGCTGTGGCTGCCCCTTGCTCTGACGACCCAGTGGCGTGCCGAGCTTCTTCTTCAGGCTGTCGAGGGCGGTGACCTGAACCCGCAGCAGTTCGGCAATCGCTTCATGAGAATCGGCGTAGCGCTGATTGGGGAACTTGCTCAGTTGCGCGAGCATGCCGTCGGTGCTGTTCCAGCTGTTGAGGATTTCTTCGGCAAGCAGCTTCTGGCGTTCACCGATGGCCATCAGTAGCGGGCAATAGCGTGCTTTTTGCTCGGCATTGGCCATGTCGATGTCAGCGTCGAAGAGGATGTATTCGTAGGCGGACAAACCCTGCACCACGACACTGGCCTTGGACAGTTCCTGGGCGGTGATCTGCGGCTGTGCAGTCACCAGTTGCTCGACCTGACGGCCCACCAGATTCTTCTTGTCTGGCCAGAACTGTATTTGCCAGGCGCGATTGCCTTCGGCCAGAGGGCCGATCAACAGCGGTTGCAACTCGGCCCAGGTCTTCTGTGCTTTCAGAAAGTCGGCGCGGGCGGTGGCCAGATCAGTCTTGCCCTGGCAGAACGCCAAGGCGCTGGCTGCCAACTGACGATCAGCCTCTACCCAACGGCTGTAGGTCGGCAGGATGACCTGTTTGGCAATCGCTGCGGACGTTACCGCCTGAGGGTCGGATGGCGAGCAGGCACCCAAGGCAAGCGCCGCAAGGCTGGTCAGCAACAACTTGGGTCGGAACATGTCCGGCTCCTTATTTCTGAAAGGAAGATGTGTGAACAGGAAGATTCTGCAAAGGGCGCAATCATAACGAATTCAGGAAGGCCAGCAGCGCTTCACGTTGCTGTGCGTCAAAAGCCAGAACCTGGCGCTGCGCCGCCTGGGCTTCGCCGCCGTGCCACAGTATCGCCTCAAGCGCATTACGCGCGCGACCGTCGTGCAACAGTTGGGTGTGTCCGCTTACCGTGCCGGTCAGGCCAAGCCCCCACAAGGGTGGGGTGCGCCACTCACTACCGGTGGCCTGGAACTCGGTACGGTTATCGGCCAGCCCTTCGCCCATGTCGTGCAGCAGCAAGTCGCTGTACGGGCGAATCTCCTGATTGGCCAGCTCGGGTTCGGCGGCGTCGCTACGGGTTTTGAAAGCGGGTGTGTGACATTGCTGGCAGCCCGCCTGGAAAAACAGGTTCTTGCCTGCCAGCACTTGAGGGTCGTCGACCTTGCGACGCGCCGGAACACCCAGGTTGCGGGTGTAGAACTCCACCAGGCGCAGGATGTTGTCGCTGACTTCCGGTTCGCCCTCCGGGCCATTGCCATTGGGTGCAGCCAGGCAATCGGTCTGGGCCGGCGTGCAGTCATCGAAAGGGCGCAGGCTGGTGGTCAGCCCCATGTCGCCGGAAAACGCGTGCACGTTCTGCTGGTTGAGGTTTGGCTGTCCGGCTTTCCAGCCAAACCTGCCCATCACCACTTTCTGCTGAGCATCGTCCCACACCCAGTTGGGACGTCCCGAGATGCCATCGGCGTTCTTGTCATCGGGGTCGGCATTGGCAAGGATGGCATCATCGGCAATCGCCTCGAGCAAGCCCAGGCCGATCATCGGCGGTGCCACGCGAGCCGAGATGTGAGTATCGGGGTGCATGGGGCCATAGCCCAACTGGGTGATTCTGAGGGTCGGCTGGCGCAGCTCGACTGACGTGCCATCGCGAAACTCGACCGTCAGCGCATCGTACTCGACCCGCACCTTGCCCTCGGGCGCAACGCCGGGGTTCGACATGTCCTGCAATTGCCCGCCGTAGACCGGTTCGGGCAGCACGCCGTTGCGCTTTATGAGGTCGGCATAGGCCGGGTCATCGGGAATCGACAGCCTGACCAGCATGGATACGGCATTGCTGTCGCCAGCCTCCGGCGGGTGACCGCGACCGTCCTTGATGTGGCAGTTCTGGCAGGCATTGGTGTTGAACAACGGCCCCAGCCCATCGCGAGCCGTGGTAGTCGACGGCGCAATCACCCACGGGCTGCGGAAAAAGCTGTTGCCGACGCTGAAATCCAGCCGCCGCACGGGTGCCAGGTTGGCCGAGGGCATCGAGAAGGCGTTCTGGTCGCTCTTCCTGACGGTGGCGCTGCCACCCGACAAGGCTTCTCCCGGCTCGGCATGCGTGAAACGCGGGGCGTCATCGCACGCGCTCAGGACCAGGGTCGTGAACAAGGCAAACGATAGACGGAGCCGCGTACTCATAGACATCCTGCAACGGGGCGAAAAATCGGGGCGTGCAAGCTTATCAGCCTGGTGCGGTTTGAATAAGAGGGATTATCGTTTGCGACGTCTCATGCAATGTGATGTTACGAATCTTTGAGGCTGGTCGGGTCCTGATGTTTTTGCCTATGCTGCGCAGGCTGCTTCACACGATCAGTCACATGACGCTGGCAGCATGCATACACCAACGGCCAGCAGAGATTATCCAATGAATAACCCGGACAACAGCGCGTTCGTGACCACCCTCCAGGCACTGGAAGCGATCTATGGTCCGATCGCACCTCCTTCGCTCCTCAAGGAAGTTGACCACATCCACGAGGTCTACCGGCCTTTCATCGAGCAGGCACCGTTCGCCGTGCTTGCCTCTGCCGGTCCTGACGGGCTCGATGCTTCTCCACGTGGAGATCAGGCGGGCCTGGTGCATATCGAGGACAGCAAGACGCTTTACCTGCCGGACCGACGCGGCAACAACCGCATCGATACGCTGCGCAACATCGTCAACGATCCGCGCGTCGCGCTGCTGTTCCTTATACCCGGCGTGGGTGAAACCCTGCGCGTCAACGGAACCGCACAGATATCGGTTGAGCCCGAGTTGCTGTCGCGCTTCGCAGTGAAGGGCCAGTTGCCCAGGTCTGTCCTGCGTATTTCAGTGACCAGCGTGTATTTCCAGTGCAGCAGGGCGACCATCAGGTCCGGTTTGTGGGACCCGGCGAAGCACATCGAACGCAGTGCGCTACCCACTGCCGGGCAGATCCTCAAAGCGGTTTCGGCGGAGCAGATCGACGGCGAAGCCTACGACAAGGCGTTGCCGGGACGTATTGCGGATACGTTGTACTGATGCTCGGGAGTCTGCCCATGTTGCAGGTCAACGCGCACGGCAGTTGCAAACGATGCCTGTCGATCAGACACAAAAAATGCCGGTCAGCGAACTGACCGGCATTGATCGTTACTGCAACAAACGCGGTTGATCAGAACTCGTGATCGGCGTTGTCCGGGTTCAGGTCGGTGATGCCCAGCTTGCCAGCCGCCTGCTCGATAGCGCCTGTCTGTTTGACCAGCGCGGCGATGGCGTCACGCACCACCTGATTGCCAGCTGTGTTGCCGGCAGCGATCAACTGGTCGAAATGCTCGCCCTTGTTCGCATGATCGACGATGACCTGCAACTTGGCCTGAGTGTCGTCCAGATCAGCGCGCAAGGTGGCGTCCGTGGCCGGGTCTGCCTTGGCGACCAGAGACGAAAGGCTCGGCCCGCTGACTTTGCTGCCGTCAGTACGGGTGTACTCGCCCAGGTAGACATTGCGAATGCCTTTGCCGTTGTAGAAGTGCGAGTTGTGCGTGTTGTCGCTGAAGCAGTCGTGTTCGTCTTCGCTGGAGTTGGCTTCCAGTGCGACTTTCATGCGCTCGCCCGCCAGTTCACCCAGCGACAGGCTGCCCATGCCGAAGAGCATTTTGCGCAGACCGCTTTCGCCGGACTCTTCTTCCAGCGTGGCGCGGTAGTTGTCGGGCACGCCGGCCTTCCAGTTACCGGACATTTCTTCAAGGTCGCTGACCAGCAGGTCGGTGACGGCCTTGAGGTAGGCGCGGCGACGGTCATTGTGGCCGCCGGTTGCGCCAGCCCCTTGCAGGTAATCGCTGGCCGGACGTGCGCCGGCGCCAGGGCCGGTACCGTTCAGGTCCTGGCCCCAGAGCAGAAATTCGATGGCGTGGTAGCCGGTGGCGACGTTGGCCTCGGAACCGCCCAGCTCGTTCAGGCTGGCGAGTTTTTCGGAGGTGATCTCCTTCACGTCGACCTTGTCTTCGCCGACCTGAATTTCGGTGTTGGCGATGATGTTGGCAGTGGCGCCCGGGTTGCCCAGCGCGTGCTGGTAATCCTTGGCCACATAGTCGATCAGGCCTTCGTCCAGGGGCCAGGCGTTAACCTGTCCTTCCCAGTCGTCGATGATGGTGTTGCCGAAGCGGAAGACTTCGCTCTGCATGTAAGGCACACGCGCAGCGATCCACGCCTCACGGGCGGCTTTCAGGTTTTCATCGTTGGGTTTGGCCAGAAATGCGTCGACGGCAGTGCTGAGTTTTTTCGCTCCGGCCTCGGCATCGTCGAACACGGCGGACACCATGTTGGCGTAGTTCGCGACCACAGCCTTGGCCGCCGCATCGTCAGTCTGGGCAGCGGCTGCCGGAGCAGGGGCCGCAGGCGTCACAGCTGGCGTCGCCGGAGCAGCGGCTGGCGCGGGCGCCGGGGCGGCAGCCTTGTCCTTGCCTTCGCCACAACCGGCGAGAGAGATAGCGATGGCCAACAGACTAGCGGTTGCCAGAGGCATACGAATCATGACGGAATCCTGCGTCGATAAAGGTGATGGCGGGGGTGCGCCCATAAAATCTGCGACATAATGCGAAAGATTTGCATTCGATGTAAAGGCAAAACGCCTGTGTGGGCGTGTTCAGGCATCCGGCAGGTTGTAACAGTCGGTTTCAAGATGACCTGAATGGCCGGAAGCGTGCAAGCCGGCTCACAGGCTGGCGGCGTGGTCCTGACGCGACTGCTTGAGGTAAGCCAGCAACTCCCGACCCGGCAGCGGCTTGCTGTACAGATAGCCCTGGCCTTCGTGACAGCCCTCGGTCATCACATAGGCCTCCTGCTCAACGGTCTCCACGCCTTCGGCAATGACTTGCATGCCCAGGCTTTTGCCCAACTGGATAATGGCTCGCACGATGGTGGCGTCATCGTCGTCATCGATCAGGTCCTGCACGAAGCTGCGGTCAATCTTGATCTTGTCCAGCGGCAGGCTTTTCAGGTAGCTCAGGGATGAATAGCCGGTGCCAAAGTCATCGATGGCAATCAAGGCGCCGGAACGGCGCAAGCTCAGCAAGTGCTGGGCGGCGGTGTTGATATCTTCCATAAGCCCGGTTTCGGTCACTTCCAGTTCCAGGCTGCGCGGTGGCAAGCGGTAGATCTGCAGCAGGTTGTTGACCACGCGGGGGAGTTCGGCGTGATGCAGTTGCACGGTCGACAGATTGACGGCCATGCGCAAATCGGTGAAGCCTTGATCGAGCCATTCGCGCAGTTGGCGGCAGGCCTGATCCAGCACCCATTCCCCTATGGCGATGATGGTGCCGTTCTGTTCGGCCAGCGGGATGAAAACGTCCGGCGGCACCAGGCCATGCTCCGGATGCTGCCAGCGGATCAGTGCTTCCACACCGACGATACGGTGATCGCGGTAGCTGATCTGTGGTTGATAGACCAAGTACAACTGATTGAGTGGCAGGGCTTCGCGCAGGTCTTTTTCGAGTTCGCGGCGGCGACGCATTTCGCTGTCCACGCTGGCGATGTAGAACTGATACCGGTTACGTGAGCGGGCTTTGGCCAGCGTCATGGTCTGCTCGGCTTTTTGCAACAGCTTCTCGGTGTTGTCACCGTCTTCCGGGAACAGCGTGATGCCGATGGTTGCCCGCAGTCGAATCTGCTGATCACCGACGATGAACGGTGCTTCCAGCTCATCCAGGATATTTTGCGCCAGCTCAGCCGCCTCGTAAGGCTGCTCGATGTTGGACTGGACCAGCGCGAACTGGTCGCCGCCCAAGCGCGCAAGGGCGCCGAGTCTTACGCTGTGCGCGCGCAAGCGATCAGCGAGGGCGAGCAGCAATTGGTCACCGGACTGATAGCTGAACTGTTCGTTGATGCCCTTGAAGTCATCCAGACCTACACAAAGAACCGCCACTCTGTGTTGCTGGCGTCCCGCGTCTTCCAGAATCCTGTCCAGTCCGGTCTGCAATTGAAGTCGATTGGGCAGGCCGGTGAGAAAGTCGTACTGCGCCATGCGCTGCAGGTTGTTCTCGGCCTCATGGCGCAGGTAAGTGTGGCGCTCAATGGAAGCCAGCAACTGGTTAGCGGTGTTGACCCAGATTCCCAGTTCGTTTTTCTCGTGGCCTTTGAGCAGCGGCAACTGGTGTTCGCTGGGGCGGTCGGGATTGATCGCGATCAGGTGTTCGATGATCTTTGACAGCGGTCTGGTCAGCAGCCAGTGATAGACCAGATACAACACCAGCCCCATTGCCAGCGCACGCAGCACGCCCGCGATAAAGATGATTCCGGCATTGACCAGAAAGCTTTCGCCGTAATTGGCGGTGTCCAGCGTGATGCGCAGGTCGCCGTAATACTCGCTGTAGGGGTTGCGGCCTACCAGTTGAGTGGTGAAGCTGCGCTCCTGGCCGAGGATGATGTCTGTCAGCCAGCGGGTAGAGGAGGTTTTCAGTGGCCGGTTTTTCTCGGCGAGCAGGCTTTCGTTGGGGTGCCCTATGGACGCCATGCGTACCGAATCATCCTGGAACAGGCCCTCGATGACCTGCATGCCCATCTCGCGGTCCAGGCTGTAGACGGCCTGCGTCGAAGGATCGCGAAACATGCCGAGAATTCGCTCGGCATCGCTCGCCACGGCCTGACGTGTCTTGTAGGCGTCGAAGACGATTTGCGCACAGCTGAGCAGGATGCCTACCAGAAGCGCCGAAAGCAGCACAACGCGCAGCAACTTTACCGACAGGCTGTTCTTGAGTTCCAGCTTCAATGGCCGTTCCTTAGTTCGTGTCGCAGGGCATATCGCCTCATGACCCTCGAAAAACCAGACCCGCACGCTGTGACCTTGTCACAACCGGTGCGCCTTGCTGATCTTCGCGTTCCTTGCACCTGCTGGCCAAAGCCACCTCAATGTGTCGGGTGGCCATGTAGGTAACTAGAGCAGAACACTGTAAAGAATTACTTCATAGAGAATTACGTTGGGGTACGAGTCAGCTAGCGTTTTCTGACAATACACAAAGTACGAGCGGCAGGCGAAAAAAGATTTGCGATTCGCCTGACGGGCAGGCCGGTGTTCGACGCCGTCGGTAAAACAGGCGTCTGGTGAGCGGCCTGTACAGGCTGCAAAACATAAAAAACCCGGCGCGAGGCCGGGTTTTTTCGATGACGCTGGACTCAGGCTGCGAATTGCTTGGCCACGAAGTCCCAGTTGACCAGGTTCCAGAACGCTTCTACGTACTTCGGACGCAAATTGCGGTAGTCGATGTAGTAGGCGTGTTCCCACACATCGCAGGTCAGCAGCGGGGTGTCGCCGCTGGTCAGCGGGTTGCCGGCACCGATAGTGCTGGCCAATGCCAGGGAACCGTCAGCCTTCTTCACCAGCCAGCCCCAGCCGGAGCCGAAAGTGCCGATGGAAGTCTTGCTGAACTCTTCCTTGAACTTGTCGAAGGAACCGAATGCCTTGTTGATGGCTTCGGCCAGAGCGCCGGTAGGCTCGCCGCCAGCGTTAGGGGCCAGGCAGTTCCAGTAGAACGTGTGGTTCCAGACCTGAGCGGCGTTGTTAAAGATACCGCCCGAGGAGGTCTTGATGATCTCTTCCAGGGTCTTGCCTTCGAACTCGGTGCCAGGCACCAGGTTGTTCAGGTTCACGACGTAGGTGTTGTGATGCTTGTCGTGGTGATATTCCAGAGTCTCCGCAGAAATGTGCGGCACCAGAGCGTCTTTGGCGTAGGGCAGTGGCGGCAATTCAAAAGCCATGGTTTATCTCCTTTCAGGTCAATTGCGGTAGTCGCACGGCCGATCACGGGCGGCCAGATACAGCATGCACCGGGAGTTTTACTCTTTTGCGGCGCAGACCCCGGATCATAGCACCGGGTCTGCGCCTTAACCACGCAACAACTGTGTGGGATAGAGGTTCCCACGCGTTTGACTCTGCGGTCATGAAATCCGTCAGGCTGAGCGGATTAACTGGAAGGCCACGCTGAACATCATCACCGCGATCATCAGGTCCAGCATGCGCCAGGTGGCAGGGCGCGCCAGCCAGGGAGCCAGCCATGCCGCGCCCAGGGCCAGGCTCGAGAACCACAGCAGCGAGGCGCTGGCTGCGCCGGCGACATACGCGCCAGGTACGCCCTGTTGCGCGCCCAGCGAGCCAATCAGCAACACGGTGTCCAGATAGACGTGCGGGTTCAGCAAGGTGACGGCCAGTGCGCTGAGCAACACGGTGCGCAGCGATTTTCTGCCGACCGCTGCACTATGCTCCAGGCTTTGCCGCGAGCAGGCGCGGCGCAATGCCTGCAGGCCGTACCAGCTGAGAAATATCACGCCGCCCCAGCGCGCCACCGCCAGCAGGGTCGGATTCTGTGCCAGTACATTGGCCAGGCCGAATACACCTGCCGCTACCAGGATGGCGTCGCAGACGATGCACAGCATCGCCACGGCCACATGATGTTCACGACGCAGGCCCTGAGCCAGCACAAAAGCGTTTTGAGTTCCGATAGCCATGATCAGGCCTGCCGCGATCAGCAGCCCATTGAGGTAGCTTTGCCACATAAGGATGTTCCGTTGAGCAGATTCAGATGGTCATTCTTATGGGTGGAGAGATATAAGGAAAACCAATAATCTTCATCGCTCATTAGGAAAACTGATGTTCGACTATAAATTGCTGTCGGCGCTGGCGGCCGTGATCGAGCAAGCCGGCTTCGAGCGTGCCGCTCAGGTGCTCGGACTTTCCCAGTCAGCGGTCTCGCAACGCATCAAATTGCTGGAGGCACGCATTGGCCTGCCGGTGCTGGTGCGCGCCACGCCGCCGAGCCCTACCGACATTGGCCGGCGGCTGCTCAATCACGTGCAGCAGGTCCGTTTGCTGGAGCGCGACCTGCAAAGTCAGGTGCCAGCATTGGACGAGGAGGGCATGCCCGAGCGTTTGCGCATCGCCTTGAATGCCGACAGTCTGGCAACCTGGTGGGCGCCAGCCATTGGCGCGTTTTGTACGCAACACCGTTTGCTGCTGGATCTGGTTGTCGAAGATCAGGACGTAGGCCTTAAGCGCATGCGCGCCGGTGAGGTAGCGGCCTGCCTGTGTGGCAGCGAGCGTCCGGTGGCCGGGGCCCGCAGCCAGTTACTGGGGGCCATGCGCTACCGGGCGCTGGCCAGTCCGGCGTTCATCGCCCGCCACTTTCCGGACGGCGTCAGCCCTGAAGCGCTCGTCAGATCCGCAGCTCTGGTATACGGGCCGGACGATCTTCTGCAGCATCGTTATCTGGCACTGCTGGGTGTTCAGGACGGCTTCGAGCATCATTTGTGTCCGTCCTCCGAGGGTTTCATCCGTATGATCGAGGCGGGGATGGGCTGGGGGCTGGCGCCCGAGTTGCAGGTGCGCGACCAGTTGCGCAACGGCACGCTGCTCGAATTGCTGCCGGACCGTTGCATCGATGTGCCGCTCTACTGGCATCATTGGCGCAATGGTGGGCAGCTTCTGACGCGCCTCACCGAACATCTTGCGCAACATTCGGCTCACTGGCTGGTGCCGCTGAGCGAAGACTGATCGTCAACAGGATCATGTGTAATCCATGCAGGCAGGGTTTTCCTTTCCTGCAGACGCGTTAATGGAGCGGTAAATGAAGATTCTGGTCACCGGCGCGAGCGGCTTCATCGGCGGACGCTTTGCGCGTTTTGCCCTTGAGCAGGGCATGAGCGTGCGGATCAATGGCCGTCGTGCCGAAGGTGTCGAGCACCTGGTCAGGCGCGGTGCCGAGTTTATCCAGGGCGACCTCGCCGATCCCTATCTGGTGCGCGCATTGTGCGATGACGTGGAAGCGGTCGTGCATTGCGCAGGCTCGGTCGGTACGTGGGGACGTCGCCAGGATTTCATGCAGGGCAACGTGCAGCTTACGGAAAACATCGTCGAGGGCTGCCTGAAACAAAGGGTGCGACGGCTGGTTCATCTTTCCTCGCCGTCGATCTACTTTGATGGGCACTCGCACCGCGGGATCAAGGAAGAGCAGGTGCCCAAACGCTTTCACAATCACTACGCGGCCACAAAATACCTGGCCGAGCAAAAAGTCTTTGGTGCCGAAGAATTCGGGCTGGAAGTCATTGCCCTGCGGCCACGCTTTGTCACCGGCGCGGGCGATAACAGCATTTTCCCGCGTTTGCTGCACATGCAGCGCAAGAGGCGCCTGTCGATCGTCGGCAATGGCTTGAACGTGGTGGACTTCACCAGCATGCAGAACCTTAACGAAGCCCTGCTGAGCAGCTTGCTGGCAACGGGTTCGGCATTGGGCAAGGCCTACAACATCAGCAATGGAACGCCGGTCCCGCTGTGGGACGCGATCAATTACGTGATGCGCCAGATGCACTTGCCGCAGGCTACCCGTTATCGTTCGTACGGGCTGGCCTACAGCGCCGCGGCGATCAATGAGGCTGCCTGTATGCTGTGGCCGGGCAGACCTGAACCTACCCTGTCGAGAGTGGGCATGCAGGTCATGAACACGGATTTTACGCTTGATATCAGCCGCGCCAGGCATTATCTGGATTATCAGCCCCAGGTCAGTCTGTGGGCGGCGCTGGATGAATTCTGTGGCTGGTGGCAGGCACAGCACGCCATCTGAATGCGGCAGTAGCACAGTGAGATTGATTCTGCGCTGTTGTTATACTGCCCAACTTTGATTTAACAGCTTCCTGAAGGGTTATTCATGCGCAACGATCCCTACGACGACGTCGATGACGTTCCCAGCCTGAGCGCCAAGGACGATGACGACGACTTCGCGCCGAGCAATGGCGCACGCGAGCGCACCACCGTCTATTCGCGCACCACGCCTGTAGTCAAGGTCAAGGCGCCGAGCACCGGGCCTTTGTGGGCGTTGGTCGGTGCGTTGTTCATCGCCTTCTGCGGTCTGGGCTGGTGGAGCTTTCAGCAGGTTTCCCTGATGGAACAGCAGTTGGTAGCGACTCAGGAAAGCTTTGCGCGCATCAGCGAAGAAGCAGCCGGGCGCTTGCAGGATATTTCCGGCAAGGTCGTCGCGACCGAAGCGCTTTCCAGTGATGGCGAGGCGCTCAAGCAGCGTATCAAGTTGCTCGAAGCGCAACTGGAAGATCAGGACAAACAGCGTGAAGGTGTCGAAGGCCAGCAGGGCAGTCTCGACAAGCGTCTGGAGCAGATGGCCGCGCAAACCGCCCAGCAGCAGAGTGAAAACGCGCAGTTGCAGGAGCAGCTCAAAAGCGTCGTCGCTGAACTGACCACTCTGAAGGCTGCGTTGCCTGACCTGAAGACCGCTCAGGCCGATCAGGGCAAGCTGGATGCGCAGATCAAAAGCGTGGCAGCCGATGTCGCCACGTTGAAAAAGCAGGGCAACCCGTCTGCCGCTGTAGAGCGCCTGGAACAGGACCTGATGGTGCTGAAAAGCGAACAGGAAAACCGCCCGGCTCCTTCAGCGCAAGCCAATACGGCCGAGTTCGATGCGTTTCGTGCTCAGGTGACTCGTAACATCAATACCCTGACCAGCCAGATTCAGAACCTGTCGCAACAGCTCAACGCACGCCGTTGACCCTGGCAGCATCTGCCGCCGTCAGTGCGGCAGGTCGACCAAGGAGCGCAGGCCAGAAAATTCAGGTGCAGATACAAAGAAACCCCGATTCCTGCGAATCGGGGTTTCTGCTTTCACGACAGCGGCTTACATCCGTGGGTAGTCGATATAGCCGACTGGCCCTTTGGCGTAGAACGTCTCCGGATGGGCTTCATTCAGAGGCGCATCGCTGGCCAGACGCTCAGGCAGGTCGGGGTTGGCGATGTACGGCACGCCAAAGGCAATGGCGTCGGCCTTGCCTTCTGCCAGCCAGGCGTTGGCCGTGTCCTTGGTGAATTTTTCATTGGCGATATAGACGCCGCCGAAATCCTTCTTCAGCTGTGGGCCGAGGCTGTCTTCAGCATCATGCTCACGGGCACAGATGAACGCGATACCGCGCTTGCCGAGCTCTTTGGCCACGTAGCTGAAGGTTTCAGTACGATTTGCATCGCTCATGTCGTGCATGTCGAAGCGAGGCGAGAGGTGAACACCTACACGGCCAGCGCCCCAGACATCGATGACTGCGTCGGTCACTTCGAGGAGCAGACGCGCACGATTTTCCACCGAACCGCCGTACTCGTCGGTGCGCTGGTTGCTACCGGTCAGCAGGAACTGTTCAAGCAGATAGCCGTTGGCGCCATGCACTTCCACGCCGTCGAAGCCCGCAGCCTTGGCGTTTTCCGCACCGATGCGATAGGCCTCGACGATGTCACCGATTTCCGCCAGTTCCAGCGCGCGCGGGGTTGGCAGTGGAGTGATCGGACGCATCAGGCTGACGTGGCCTTCGGCGGCAATGGCGCTAGGTGCGACCGGGGTTTCGCCGTTCAGGTACGAAGGGTGGGAAATGCGCCCTACGTGCCACAACTGCAGGGCGATGCGGCCACCGGCGTTATGCACCGCCTTGGTGATGTTGCTCCAGCCACGCACCTGGTCGTTGGACCAGATGCCCGGGGTGTCGGGGTAGCCCACGCCCATTGGGGTGACGGAAGTGGCTTCGGTCAGGATCAGGCCGGCCGAGGCGCGCTGAACGTAATACTCGGCCATCATCGCGTTCGGCACACGGCCTTCATCGGCACGGCAGCGCGTCAGTGGAGCCATGATGATGCGGTTGGGCAGTTGCAGATCGCCCAGGGTGATCGGGTCAAAGATAGTCGTCATGTGTCTAATCCTCGTAATTGATCAATGCGTAGCAGGGGCCAGATCGGGGTTGCCGGTCTGACGAAAGGTAATCAGGGTAATCAGCAGCGCCAGTACGGCCAGGATGGCGGCGGCCAGCGGTACGCTGGTCAGCCCCAGACCGTGGGCGATGACGCTGCCACCGACCCAGGCGCCCAGCGCGTTGCCGACGTTGAAGGCGCCGATGTTCAGGGTTGAAACCAGGTTCGGTGCGGCTTTGCCGAACGTCACCACGTTGATCTGCAGGGCCGGGACGGCAGCGAAGGCTGCGACTGCCCAGAGGAACAGGGTGATTTCAGTCGGGATCAGCGCGGTGCTGGTCCAGCTGAGTACGGTGGAGATCACCGCCATCGAGACGAATACGCCAATCAGCGTGGACGACAGGCGGCGGTCGGCCATCTTGCCGCCGATCACGTTGCCGGCGGTCAGGCCCAGGCCGATCAGCAGCAGGGTCCAGGTCACGCCGTTGGGCGGTACACCGGTGACTTCGCCCAGCAGCGGAGCAATGTAAGTGAACAGGGTAAACATGGACGCCGAGAACAGCGCAGTCATGGTCAGCGACAGCCAGATGCCGGCCCCTCGCAGAGCGCCCAGTTCAGCGCGCATGTCGAGCTTTTCTTCATTGCGGTTGGTCGGCAGGAAGCGGATCAGGCCGATCAGCGCAATCACGCCGATGACCGTGACGGCCCAGAACGTCGAGCGCCAGCCTGCGTATTGACCCAGTGCAGTACCCAGCGGCACGCCCAGTACGTTGGCCAGGGTCAGGCCGGTGAACATCAAGGCCACCGCCGAGGCACGACGGTTGGCGGGCACCAGACCTGCGGCAACCACCGAGCCGATGCCGAAGAACGCACCGTGACACAGTGCAGTCACCACGCGGGCGAACATCAGGACGTTGTAGTCACTGGCCAGCGCACAGAGCAGGTTGCCGATGATGAAAATCCCCATCAGCGTGACCAGCGCGGCCTTGCGCGGCAGTTTTGCCGTGGCCATGGCCATGAACGGCGCACCAACGGCGACACCCAGCGCGTAGCCGGTCACCAGCCAGCCTGCGCCGGGGATCGATACGCCAAGGTCGGCTGCTACATCGGGCAGCAGGCCCATGATGACGAATTCGGTGGTGCCGATGGCGAAGGCGCTCAGGGCCAGAATGAGTAGCGAAAGAGGCACGGGGCAGCTCCTGGTAAACGTTGGAAAATCAGGTCGGGTTGTTCAGTTCTTCAACCAGCGCCTGAACGAATGCCTGTATGACTTCTTCGTTGCGTCTGAAGAAATGCCATTGGCCGACCTTCTTGCTGCTGATCAGACCAGCGCGTTGCAAGGTCGCCAGATGGGCCGAGACAGTGGATTGTGACAATCCCGCACGCTGATCGATCTGTCCGGCGCACACGCCGTGTTCGATCGAGTATTCCTGGGCGGGAAAGCTTGCGCGGGGGTTCTTCAGCCAGGTCAGGATTTCTCGGCGGACCGGGTGGGCCAGGGCTTTTATTATGTCGTCGAGGTCGATAGGCATGTCGTTCTCACAGGCGGTGTAGCGTTATATCGCGATAGAGCGAACCTTATATCTGTATTTCGCGATATACAAATATGATTATGTGCTTAGGATCAGTGAAATCGCTATATCGGGTTATAACGATATATGGACAGTGGGCCCGAAAGCGGCCTAGGCTTGCAGCCATGAACTACTTGGCACATCTTCATCTTGGCGGGCACCGGCCCGCTCAATTGCTTGGCAGCCTGTATGGCGACTTCGTCAAAGGTCCGCTGCCGGGACGTTTTCCTGCGGAACTCGAAGCGGCGATTCGTCTGCACCGTAGCATCGACGCCTTCACTGACAGTCATCCGCTGATCAAGGCTTCCATTGCCCGCTTTCCGCTCCAGAGACGGCGTTATGCGGGCATCATGCTCGATGTCTTCTTCGATCATTGCCTGGCGCGCGACTGGCATCGTTATGCCGACCTGCCGTTGGACGCATTCACCCGCAAAGTCTATGGCACGCTGGCTGCCGAGCCGCAATTGCCCGAGCGGCTGGCGCTGATCGCACCGCGCATGGCCGCGCAGGACTGGCTGGGGTCGTATCGGGATTTCGAGGTGCTGGAGCAGGTGTTGAGCGGCATATCCCGACGCTTGTCAAAACCCGAAGGGCTGGCCGGCGGCATGCAGGAACTGCAGGCGCTGTACCAGCCCTTGAGTGCGGATTTCGCCGAGTTCTATCCGCTACTCGAAGATTTCGCTCAGGCCGCTCTGGCCGGACGCGAAACCACTTCGCTCGGCTGAGCCGGCGGCTCGCCAAACAACGCCACCTGAACGGCCTGTTGGGCCTTGAAGGCCAGTGCGGCACGTTCCTGGTCAGCGGTCGGGATTGGTGTCAGCAGGTGGATATGCACATCGCTCTGCTCGTTGGCGAACAGCCGGCGCAGATGCGATAGCAAGTCATCGTCGCCAATGAACGGGGCTATGGGGTCCGGTTTGCCGTCACGTGAGTAACCAATGGCCACCGGCTGGATTGGCACGCCAGCGTCGATGGCGCTGGACAGCAGGCGACCGTGAAAGGTGCGCAGGCTTTTGCCGTCCGTGGTGGTGCCTTCGGGGAAGATCAGCAGTGCGTTGCCTTGTTGCAGGTGGTTGCACATCTGCTTCTGGATCAAACGGCTGTCGCCCGATCCGCGACGAATGAACAGCGTACCGGCCTTTAGCGCCAGCCAGCCCGCTACCGGCCAGGTCCGTACTTCGGCTTTCGACAGAAACGACAGCGGTGCGAGCATGCCGAGCAGGGCGATGTCGGTCCATGACACATGGTTGCTGACCCACAGCATGGGCTGGGTTGGCAGTTGACCTGTCACGGTGACGCGAAATGGCAGGGCGTTGGTCAGGCGTGCCATGAACCAGCGGCTCCAGCGCTGCCTGCGCTCCATCGAACCTCCGACCTTGGTGCGTTCCAGGATCGAGAACGCGCTGGCAATCGTCAATCCGAGCGCTACGACCAGTAGCACCCGGACTACGCGGGCGTAGCCGCGTAACCGGCTCATCACACGGCCGCCTTGAAGTGGCGGGCGTAGCGCGGGCACAGGTCGTCGCGCTTGAGCAGGATGAACACGTCGGCCACCTGGAAGTCTTCGTCCCAGCACGGTTCGCCGCAGATCTTGGCCCCCAGACGCATGTAGGCCTTGAGCAGCGGTGGCATCTCGCAGATCACATTGCTCGGGATGTCGAGGGTCGGCAGCGGGTTCTTTGGCTCGGCGCGCAGGTGCTCGTTGCACAGGTAGCGTTCGCGCAGGCGTTGCATGATCGCATGGGCCTGAATACCGCCGTCCTGCATCGGGATGCTCGCGCAGCCCATCAGGTAGCTGTAACCGCCTTCGTTGAGCACCTCGGCCAGTTCGCTCCACAACACCGCGATGGTGCCGCCGTTGCGATAGGTTGGATCGACGCAGGTGCGGCCCAGTTCGAGGATAGGCCCTTGCAGATTGACCAGCCCGTGCAGACTGAACTCTTCTTCGCTGTAGAAGCGCCCCAGCGTGTTGGCGGCCTTATGGTCGAGCAGCCGGGTCGTGGCAACCAGACGCCCGGTGTTCAGGTCGCGTACCCCGATGTGCGAGCAGTGAACATCGTAATCGTCGATGTCCAGGCCTTGTTCAGCGCCGTTGAGACGGGCGTTGAACTCTTCGCTGAACACACTGAAACGCAACGCCTGTGCTTCCTGCAAGGCGCGCGCTCCAATCAGGCGCTCGGCCTGAAGACGACGTTCAGAAGTGTTGTCACGAATGCGGGCGATCTGGGTCATACGAATCTCCATGAGCCAGCCTTGCAGATGCAGAGAGGGCTGGTTGACTGATTTGTCCAGGCGCTTTGCCGTACTTGCAGGCTAGGGAGATGGCGTGTCATGCCTGTGAAGCTTTGGTGATGGTTGTGTGACGGGGGATGCTGGGGCCATTTCCCCTGTGTCCGGTCTTGAGGGTTGCAGGGCGGCGCAGATTTGTGACGCTCTGCGTCTGCTCCCGAGGTAATGGCTGACTGTCATGAAACGCTGATACGGTGTGCGGATTATTCTGTAGAGGCCTTGTCATGCCGCGTGGATTTGTCCGTCTGTGTCTGGTTCTGATTCTGGGTTTCAGTGCTCAGGGAGTCGTTGCTCAACCATGGCCGGCAGAGCAATGGCCTTCTCAGTCTGTGCCGCTATCGGCGGCCATCGAAGAGCTTGAGGCTTACGCCTTCCCGCCCCGTGACGACGCCACGCGCAAGGGCATACGCACCGATGCGCTGCTGGTGATTCGTGATGGCGAAGTTGTGTACGAGCGCTACGGCGGTGTAACCACTGCGCAAACGCCGCACCTGACCTGGTCGATCAGCAAAAGCGTCATGGCGACAGTGCTGGGCGTGGCGTTTGCAGAAGGGCGCTTTCAACTGAATGATCCGGTGGCGAAGTTCTACACGCCGTTCAAGGCGCACCCCGAGATCGCCATCAAAGACCTGATGCACTGGGCGTCGGGTCTGGATTGGCAGGAAGACTACGAATACGCTCCGCTCAACTCCTCGGTGGTCGCCATGCTCTACACCCGCGGGCGTGACGACATGGCACGCTTCACCGCCGATCACCGCGCTGCCCAACCCCCCGGCAAGACTTACCTTTATTCCAGCGGCGACAGCACCGTCCTGGCTGCGGCCTTGAAAAAGATGGTCGGCGATGAGGCTTATCCGGGTTATCCATGGACCGCGCTGTTCGACCCGCTCGGCATTCGCAGTGCCGTCTGGGAAACCGATGGCGCGGGTACATTTGTAGGCTCTTCCTATGCCTACATGACCGCCCGCGATCTGGCCCGCATCGGCCTGCTGATGCAGCGCGGCGGGCAATGGCAGGATCGGCGACTGCTCAACAAGGAGTGGATGGACTTCGCGCTGATGCCATTTGCCGGTGCAGGCGTGGATGCCAGCGTTGAAGTGCCCGGAGGCCAATGGTGGCTCAACCGTACTGCCGATGGCGGCAAAGGACCGTGGCCGGACGCTCCCCCTGACACCTTCGCGGCACTGGGGCATTGGGGGCAGGCGCTGTATGTGATTCCCGATCAGAAGCTGGTGATCGTGCGTTATGCCGATGACCGCGACGGTACCTACAACCACAATGAGATGCTCAAGCGCGTACAGGCCGCGTTTGGCAAGGAGGGCGGTCAATGAGCACGCGTCGAATGTTCATCCTGCGCCGTCCCTTCAGCAGCCTGCTGTTGCTGATCGTTGCCGCACTTGCCGTACTCGCCTGGCAGTACCGTGTGAACCTGCAGGCATTTCCGACCATCATCAGTGCCTACACCGCCAAGGAATACTGCTCATGCAGGTACGTCATGAACAATTCCGAAGCGTATTGCCAGGGCTACATCAAGCAGTATCTGCCCAGCACCCTGGTCGACGACAGCAGTCAGAAACGGGTCATTGCCAGCGGCCTGGGACGCACCAGCAGCGCGTCGTGGCAGGGTGAGCGACAGGGCTGTCGCCTGCTGCCATGAGGGCTTGATGGGGTGCCGCCGAACGCAGTCGTTTGCCAGCGGTCAGACAGGCGGATAAGGTGGCCCTCAATTGTAAGTCTGGAGTCTGCATGCTCACTATGAATCGCCTGCTGCTGGTCCTGCTGGCCGCAGTGGCGTTACCTGCCCATGCGAACTGGTATCTGGATAACGAGTCGTCGCGACTCTCGTTCACCTCGACCAAAAATGCCGATATTGCCGAAGTGCATCGCTTTCTCGTGCTGCATGGCAAAGTCGACGCCAAGGGGCTGGCTGAAGTGGAAGTTGAAACCGATTCAGTCAGCACCGGCATCCCTCTGCGCGACGAGCGCCTTCGAGAGCAGGTGTTTCAGGTGCGCAAGTTTCCGACTGCTCAGATCAATGCGCAGCTCGACATGCGCCCGATCAACGACCTCGCGCCCGGCGCGCAACTGGAACTGCGTTTACCGCTGACCGTCAGCCTGCGCGGCAAGACCCACAGCTATAACGCCGAGCTGCTGGCGACGCGTCTCGACGAGCGGCGCTTTCAGGTCGTGACGCTCGAGCCGCTGGTGATCCATGCCCAGGATTTCGATATGGCCCCGGATTTCAAGGCTTTGCGCAATGCCGCAGGATTGTCGGCGGTGAGCCTCTCGGTCCCGGTCGGGGCTGTCCTGATCTTCACGGCGCGCTGATATGAACGGTGCGATTTTTCCGTGGCGTGAAAACAACCGCTTTCAATTGCTGATCGACGGTCCTGCGTTCTTTCCGCGCATGATCGCAGCCATTGATCGCGCCGAGCAGCAGGTCGATCTGGAGTTGTACCTGGTCGAAGCCGGGGCCTGCGCCGACGCCATCGTGCGCGCGCTGGTCGAGGCGGGCAGGCGTGGCGTGATCGTGCGCTGCCTGTTCGATGACTTCGGTTCAAAAGCCTTCGACGCCGGCCTGCGCAAGCAACTGACCGATGCCGGTGTGATTCTGCGTTTCTACAATCCGATCCACTGGCGGCGCGGCGTGCGCAACTTCTACCGCGACCATCGCAAACTGCTGTTGGTGGACAAGGCCTTGGCCGTGGTGGGCGGCACCGGTGTGACCGACGAGTTCTGGGAGCCGGACAAGGACGCCAGCCAGTGGCACGAAGTGATGGTCGAAATCACCGGGCCGCTGGTGATTGACTGGCAGGCGCTGTTCAACCGGCAGTTCCACGCCAACGCCCGGCGTTTCGCCTGGCGTCCGAAAGAAAACTTCGGTCTTGATCACCTGCCCAAGGCCCCGACAACCGGCGAGGGGCTGGGCCGCGTGGCGTATGCCGATTCCCGCCAGCACCGCGACATCCTGCAATCGCTGGTGCGTGCGCTGAACACCGGGCAAAAGCGGATCTGGCTGGCAACCCCTTACTTTCTGCCCACCTGGAAAGTTCGCCGCGCCTTGCGCCGGGCGGCGGCGCGTGGCGTTGATGTGCGTTTGCTGCTGACCGGACCGCGCACCGATCACCCGTCCGTACGCTATGCCGGTCAACGCTACTACCCGCGCCTGCTACGCGCCGGGGTCAAGGTGTTCGAATACCAGCCCTGCTTTCTGCACCTGAAAATGGTCCTGATCGACGACTGGGTGAGTCTCGGCTCGTGCAACTTCGATCACTGGAACCTGCGCTTCAACCTGGAAGCCAACCTCGAAGCCCTCGACCCCGGGCTGACCCGCGACGTGGTCGCCAGCTTCGAAAAAGACTTCGCCCTGAGCGCCGAAACCACGCTGGCAGACTGGAAGGCCAGGCCGCTGTGGCGACGGGTCAAGCAGCGCTTGTGGGGCTGGATCGACCGGCTGGTGGTGAACTTGCTGGATCAGCGTAACTGAGGTTTGCGCGGGGCCGATCGTGGCCCCGGCTTGTCATCTGGTCAAACGATGCATTCCAGTGAACGGTCAACCATGGCTTTGGCCATCTCGGCCATGTGCAACACCGAAAACGCCAGATCACGGCTGGTGCCCTGGGTGCTGTCGCCGGACTCATAGGCCGTCGTAATGATGCAGCGCAGCAGATCCGAAGCGTAGTTGAGCGCCTCTTCCTGGCTGACGGATGCGTTGACGGTGAACAGGGCGGTGGGCGGGTCGGGGACGATTTTATCGGGCATGTTTGCAACTCCTGATCAATGAAAGGAGCCGCCCCTTTCGCTACCAAACGATCAGGGTGGCGGCCGTACGCAGGTTGGTAGACCGGTGACCAGGCAAGCCGGTGCGTCCGAAGACGCCAAGCGCACGGCCACCATAAACGCAGGCCGAAAAAATGCGCCTTGAGAAGGTGGCGCATTGCGCACAGGTCACTCAGGTCTACCAAACCTGATCGCTGATTGGGCAGCGATCGATGAAGGCTAGAGACCTGAATAGCCAAGCGCAAGAGGCCGGGATTTTCTCGGAAATTTCCTTCAATTGGAAGGGAGGTGTCCTGCTGATAATTTCCTACAAGAATTATCGAAATGGGTTTTCTGAAGATGTTTTCGGTGTAGGCGGGGAAGTGACGAGGGCTGTTTGTCAGTATTTCAGCAAGCAGTACATCACCGAGGGCGATACGTTAAGACGCTATCGGATCACAGTGAATCAGCATGATGTGTCTCCGCCCTATAGATAATGTGCGGAGTAGAGCGCATGTAATGAAAATAGCCTGTGCAGCGTTTGCTGGACAGGCTTGTTGCATGAATGGAGTCGTTAAGGCTTTTTAATATTCTTCATGTAGGTATGATTTGGATCTGTAACGACTTTCTTCGTCAGCGCGTCCAGTTCCTTGCTGTGATACATGTCCAGGCATTTCAGCAGGTCGAATTTTATACCCTTGATCTGGGATTCGGCCAAAGGGTTTGTGTAGTCTCGCGCGAGGTATTTTTTTACCAACGCTCTGATTTCATCTGGACCTTCCTCCCAATCGTAGTTTGCCCAGTCTTCCATTGCAGTGACGCTGCTGCCCGCGTCAATTCCTACCTTGACATCATACGCATAGGCATTTGCTATGCAGCTAGCGAGCACCAGGTCCTTGTAGTTCTGTGCATAGCTTCTATGCATGCCTTCCGGTGATGAAGGTAGTGTGTCTGCAAAACAGTTGGTTGTCGCGAATACAAGAAATACTGTCTTGATTGCAAAAGGTATCCTCATTATACGTAACTCCATTTCGCGTTTAGGGTCGCTTGTAGTCTTGCACGTCGGTATGTGTAGGGTTTATTACGGCTTTTTTTGTCTGCGCATCCAGCTCTTTGCTGTGGTAAAGATCAAGGCACTTAAGCAAGTCAAATTTCACGCCTTTTATTTCGGATTCGACAAGAGGGTTTGTGTAGTCCCTTGCAAGATAATTGTCTACGAATTCTCTGGGCTTCTCAGGGCTTTTTTCCCAGTCATAGTTGGCCCACTCGCGCAACGCTGTGACGCTACTGCCAGCGTCAGTCCCGACGTTGGCACTGAATTTGTAAGCGCTCGCAATGCAGGTGGCAAGAACCATGTCTTTATAGTTTTGCGCGTGTGTTCTATACATACCTTCCGGCGATGATGGCTGAGCAGATGCATGAATAGTAAGCGCGGTGAGCGAGCAGCAGGCCAGTACGGTCGTAAAAAGTGATTTCATTGCGTAAGGCTCCAGAAATTAGCCCTGTCTGTACGGTAATTAACGTCATGCTCATTAAAATAGCAATGATCATAGCAGGCGTTTCCGTCGAATAGCGTTGCGTGGCCTCTGGCGTTACTCCAACCCGATATTTCAAATATTATAATTCCTCTTTTGTTTTTCAGCGCTCCGCCATTAGAGGGTGGGTACCTAACTATTTCAGGTTTTCCCCAGCTGTTTTTCAAAAAGGCGATCAGGTTTTCAATTCTGTAAAAGTATTGTTTATTATCGCCTCCGGTTACTGTTTCACCAAGGGTTCTGGGAACTGCTGAGCCCGCGTAGTTTAATATGTAGCTTATTCGGACGGCGCAGGTGTTTTCCCATCTTTGTAACGGGTCGGGGTTGTTTATGTTCTTCGCGACGAACCCCCCAATCACCTCTGCCACTCGCTTTTCCGGCGCTACCGGATCATAAATATGTTGCGAAGCCGCCCAGGCGGCGGTAAAAAATGGCCGTGCCATAGTCCTTCCTTGATCATGTCGTGACGTTTGATACGTGCGCTTTCAAGATGTCAGGAATAGACCTTGTTGTTGATACGGTTCCAGCCACCTGAGACATTCCCTCCACCGGCACCGTCAGATCTTTTCTGCTGGGTGTAGGTGGTTTTGATTTTTCCGTAGTTTAGGCTGATGGTCTCGCTGGGGATGCCATCGTTGGCATGCTGGGTGTAGTTGGAAATGATGACTTCTTCCAGCAGCACTTCAAAGTATTTGACCTTGTCTCCGCCTGCACGATGCAGTGACAAGACGACTTCCTTCAGGTGCTTGCCCGCGCACAAACTTTCCATGAGCTTGCAGCTCGACTTGTCCAGTGATTTGGTGAACGTGAAATCACTCAAGGACGTCCGACCCGACGAGGCGCCTCCTGAAGAGCTCGCCGTGGCGGAGGTACTTTGGTGCATGCCGAAACCATACCCGGTGATCTCGATGCAGTCCTTGTAGCGGTCATCCAGCGCTTCGCCTGGAATGCCTTCGATTTTGATATATGCGTCAAATGCCATGTTTAAAACTCCACGTTCGATCGGTCTTACGTTGCATACAGGTATCCATATGTTTCAGCAGCGTAATCTTTATTTTTATCGAACGCGGTGGTCAGCAACCTTTGCAATGCACTGAAATATCTCCATTTTTTGTGGGAAATGTAGTACAGATTTAAGTGTGTTGGCTTTATTGTTATTGCCTTGCTCAGCGCATTGTAATATCACGTTTCAAGTTTTATTATATTGAAGCTCTTCTGCCAGGGCGGACATTTGTCCAGCGTCCTTCACCATTTAGTCCGCGCTTGAAACCGCGAAAAAAAATGTTGGACAGTGATCGTTGTTCCGGTTGCATGTTATCTGTGCGGGGTGTCTCACGGTAGAAAAACTTATCGTGAGGTACGGCGTATGCTTTATTTTCTTCCGCGGTTGCCGGCAGGAAGCTGCGGATCAACCAGGGGCCGGTCATGTGCATGGTTAACTTCAATCGGCTGAATAGTCCTTCACCCGGGGTACTTCGTTTCGTTTTCCATCCATAATTTTCATTGTTCTCCATCATACTAGGGCTTGTTGTGTAAAGGTCAACGATGGTGTCCATTATTTCACCAGCCATTTTGCCTCGGGGTTCGGAGGCGAGTACGGCGTTAGACGTCAAATTGTCTTCAATGTGTACAAGAAATCCATTGGGTGCATCGAGGCTCCCGAGCGGCTGTCCGACCGCGATATCCGCGTCCATGTACAGGCCTCCCTCCATGTAAGTTGAGGCCAGCTCTATTATATCGCTGGCTGCAGCGTAATTCTTATAAGGCCCATTTGTCTCGCGGCTATAGATCGCTTCGATTTTTTTTGCGTTTGGGTAGGCCTGGCCCAGTGAGCTGAATAGCTCTTCAGGATTGCACTGTATTAACGAATCGCCATGCGCCAATGCCAGATGGCGTTCGGCAGGGTCATTGCTTTCACTCATTTCAGCTAATGGGTTTAGTAGGTGCTTTACCTTGGAGGTCCACACATTGACTTGGTAGTCGGGATTTATTTCTTTAAAAAGCAGCATGTTCTGCAGGTGCGGTATTGGAATGTCGCCACCTTCCCAGTAAAAATGTGCGTTAAGGGGTATGGCTACGTTACCTTTCAGGTCAACATGATTAAGAGGGTTGTTTTTTAGCATTCTATAAAGATTAAGGTCA
The DNA here is from genome assembly GCF_017833055.1 of Pseudomonas sp. PvP100. NCBI lineage: Bacteria > Pseudomonadati > Pseudomonadota > Gammaproteobacteria > Pseudomonadales > Pseudomonadaceae > Pseudomonas > Pseudomonas sp. PvP100. The sequence continues at coordinate 3,342,848 of NZ_JAFIBO010000001.1, read as the reverse complement.
GTATCCTCGCCGGATACATCCGGATTTATCCACCGCTGTAGCCACGGCGCGTAATACCTGAACCCGTAATAATAAAGCCCGCTCGCATCGCGCTCCTTACCCGAGTAACGCACTGTCTTGTACTTCGCTTCCACTGCACTGCGCGCCGCCCACCAGGCCGTACCGCCAAAGGGGTAATAATTTTCCTGGTTGATCAGACCGCCTTGCTGATCAAGCTCCAGCGTGCTTGAGCCCAGATGATCACCCAGGCTGTAACGCACCTGATCGTTCTCAACAGCGCCCGGTTTTCCAGCCTCCCAGTGCAACCCCCGCACACTGTTGCGACCCGCCTGAGCCGTAACGACGTGAAGAGTTTCTCCATCGGCCGTGGTCCGAACTTCCAGTCCCGGCAGGTAGCGAACTTCATTGGTCAGTGTGCGACCTGATGCCTGCGCGGTGCTGATCTTGCGACAACGTTGACCCTGGCCGTCATAGACATAGCGTTCGTCATCGTTCGGTGCGTCTTTACGCTGCACAGTGGTGATGTGCTGCAACTGGTTACGCGCATCCCAGCCCATAACCTGCCCGCGAACCAGTTGCAGCAGATTGCCATTGGCATCAAAACTCGTAGCGAAATCCACATCCCCGTCATCGTCGGGCAGGCTGCGATTGCTGTCGGGATCAACGTGCATGTTGCGGGTGAAGTTGTGCGCGCCTTCGTGGCGCATTTGCAGCAGATTGCCCGCTGCGTCGTAGCTGTAATTCTGTCTGTAGTTGCTGACCTGGCAAGGATCGAGCGTCGGAACAGGTTGCAGACCGGGCAGCGCCGGACCATGGCTGGCCCCGTTTCTCACCTCCCGGCCAGTGGCTTCGATCAACTGATACAGCGTGTCGTAACGGTAACGGCTGATCGGTTCGATAAGCTGGTTGTCGCAATACCGGTCTGGTTGCGAGGTATCGTTGACGAGCAGGATATTGCCCACCGGGTCATAGCTGTAATTGAGTTGCTGCAGCAGCGTGCCGTCAGCAGAGATCGCGCTCAGCCCGATCAGCCTGCCGTCCTGCTGATCATAGGCGTAAAGGCTGACTACGCCATTGCCCGCTGTTTCCTGTTCGACCTGGTTGAAGGCGCTATAGCGAATCGCGCTGACCAGCGTCCGCGCATGCATGCTGCCGTTCAATATCAGGTCTGTGCTGTGCAGCTGACCGGCCAGATTATGAGTCGAAAGCTGGCTATTACCACTGGCATCGGTCTGCGTCAGCACTTCACCTTGTGCGTTGAAAACGCGACAGGTCTGAAGGCCGGCCGGCTCCACCAGCTCATTACGATCAGGCTCGGCTGATGGCCAGTCCGCTGCTTCTGCGGCGAGCATGAAATGTCGTGTTTCACTGAGTACCGACCCATGCAGGCTGTAATCCTGCAGCAAGCGCGAGCCCGCCGTATCGTCATGGCGGACCAGTTGATTGCACTGGTTGTGTCCTGCCGCATCTTTCTGGCCATAAGTGAACCGCTCAGCACACCGATTTTGTTCGATGATGTTTCTCAGGCGTAACAGCAGGTCGTACTCTAACTGCCGCTCGTTACCGCGAGCGTCCCAGCCATTCAAGACCTGGCCAGCCTCGCCGAACAGCGCAACTCGCCAGCCGGCATCGACGCTCTCGGCGGCCAACGCGTTGCCGCCAAGGCTGTAGACAGTGCTCCGGTTGGCGTCGGCCAGACGTGGATCAGTGGCGGCGATCATTCTGCCTGCCAGGTCGAAACGCTGCCTGGTAACCCGCATTGCGGCGGCTTCTGCGGCTTCTGTTCGATGTAAGAGGACCTGGCGCACGACCAGCCCACGAACCTCGGAAACGAGCAGTTCCGGCGTATGGGAATGTACCGCGCTATTAACCACGCTCGGCTGCCTTTCTCGCGGCCAGCACTTCCTCGGCTGTATCGTTTTCGTCCTCACTGATGGTGTACCAGACCCGATAGGTCTGTCGGCGCATCCAGCCTTTGGCGGTGATTGTGATGGTCGGACGCCCCAGCGGGTCGTAGAACTGTTTGTCGACAATGTTTTGTGAGCGTATCGATGCGTCGTTCACATACAGATGACTGTTGGCGAAATACGGCCGGTAAACGCGCACCGCCAGGCCTTTATTGTTGTATTCCACACGTTCACTGACACGCCAGCGCGGTGATGCGTGGACAATTTTCGGTTCACCGCCGACCAGTTCGAGATTGCCCCATTCATCGACTGAATAGGCGTTGCCGTCCTCCACCTTTTGACGGGTTTGCAGCGTGCGACCGAAGCCGTCTATCGACGCCATGCTGATGCGGATCTGCCTGTCCAGGTCTTCCGGGTAGCGGTCTGCCGCGAGGGCAGCGGTGGCCAGCGGGATGTGGACCTGCCCCAGAGCCGTGTTGCCGTCGTAATAGAGCGCGCTGGCTTGTCTTCCCAGAGCGTATTCGGGTTGCAGCGCTACCTCGCCGGCAGAAGACCAATAATGCGCGGCGCGATTGAGTGGAGGAAAACCGACTGCCTCACCCAGTTCCGTGCCGTAAAAGCTGGTTGCCCATATTCTGCCGAAGGCGTCGTAATCAGCTTCCTGACTGTTCTGGTTGGGGTCGATGATTCGTTTTGGTTGCAGCACACGATAATCGTATTCAGCGGTAGTGACGCAGCCTGCCGGGTCGGTGATGCGAGTCGCGAACAGATGGTAGGCGTCGTATTCGACGAGACTCCAGCCGTGACTGCGCGTGGGCCTGAACTGAGTGGGATGAAAGAAGTGCTCCTGACCCGCATAGGTGGCGAAGCCGCGTTTTACCGACCATAGATTCAGGCTGTCTGCTGGCAGAAAGCTTGGCATCTGCTGATAACCGATCTTGACGAGTTTTTCGGCCAGAGTGACGCTGTCCATGACCCGCTCATAGGCGCTCAGTGCATGATCATCCAGTTCAGCCGTTTCAACGGCGTCAGCCAGCGCCTGAAAGGTCGCCTCGCCATCGCCGCAACCGATGTAGCGTTGCACCGACAGACTGGTGAGCGTACGTGGCAAGGTTGCGAAGGGCCCGGACAGATCGGCGAACTGTTCGTAGCTGATCTGCTCAGGCGTCAAGGCGCTTGCCGGAATGAGCATGGCGTCGCCGCGTGTGCGGTAAGGCAGCCCCAGACGCCAGCTCTGCGGGCTGTCCAGGTGGATTGCTTCGGCGTGCATTTCATTCAGGTAGAACTGTTGCTGGGAGTCGTCGTGTGACGCCTCCCACCATTGTTGCTGGTGAGGGTCCGCAAAGGGTGGCGCGTCACCCGGTTTCTTGCGCCGGGCATAGTTGACGCTGACTGAGTGGAGCGTCGAGCCGTAGCGGTCCCACGCCAGGTTCAGGCTGTGTTCGCACATCGGGTCCTCCAGTTCCTCGGCCTCGTAACGATAGGTGATGACTTCCAGGCTCAGCGGCAGCATCGACGCGTAGGGTCGATGTGCGCTCAATGCTTGCAGTTGGCGAACCAGATAGCGGCAGGACTGCGTCGAATACAGCGCTGTGGGACGTTGACTGGCGTCGAGTCCAAAGACTTCGCTGCGCAGTACCGAGCCGCTCAGCGCTCGCGCCATTTCCTGCAAGGTCGCGTCATCCGCGTCCGTTATTGGCAGCTCTGTCTGGGTTGCGGCGTCGAGTCGGGACAACACATGCTCGCCGGGCAGGCGTGCCAGTGGGTCGCTGCGGTCGTGGTCGGTGCAGGGTCTGGCAGGATAGCGTCCGGTGTGGAACCAGGTCTTGTTCAATACCGCAGCGGTAAAGTCTTCCTGATCCTGCGACGACGTTTCGGTGTCGGTCTGCAGGAGCAGGCCGAAGCCGCGAAACTCCCGTTCGCGAGGGTCATAGAAACCCTGTCGATAGCGGAACAACTGAGTCAGCGTATTGCCAGTGACCTTGTCCTGCATGGTTTGCCTGACGACCACATGAACCGGGAACGGTAATTCCGAGACAGCAACGCTGCCTGCGGTCCGCAGCTCGTTTTTTTCGTCCAGCCATTCTTGGGCCGAACTGCGATAGCTGACTTCTCCGGCAGCACCGAGATTGTTATCCGAGGCCTTCAGCAAATAAGGTTTGCGCACCGAGCCTGCCCGGTCCTCCGCGTAATAAAGGCTCCAGTGCCGTGGCGCCATGTGCGGTACGGTCAGCACCAGGCTGGAGAAACCCAGGCCCAGCAGATCGACCGCACTGAACTGGCAGAACCGGTCATAACGCACGCCCTCCGGCCAGGGCTGATCGAAGGGCGCGGCCAGACCGTTGCCGCCCCGGTTCATGAAGACCTGAAAGCCATCGGCTTGCAGGTACAGCACGTCACTGGCACCTGAACCGTCCAGGTCGGCCAGCCGCACCTGGCTCGAATCAAAGACCTCATAGGTGTAGGGCAGGGTGGCAAACAACTGGCCCTTGCCGAACCGGCCTCGGCCCAGGTTTGGCCAGACGCGGATCTCGTTGTGCCGGATCCGGATCAGGTGTTGTTGCCCCGTACCCAGCAGGTCGCTAAACGCCACGAGTTCAGTGGAACTGTCGCTGAGCAATGGCAGGCGATCCTCGTCGTGAGGGATGTCCACTGCTGCGGCGAATCCATCGGCTCGACGGTTGGCATACAGGCGAACGCTACGTGGGCCAATCAAGGCCAGATCTGACAGCCCGTCGCCTACAAGGTCCGCCATCTGGCCTTGCGGGTGGAAAAACTCTGTAGGAAAAGCCGAGAACGTGGCGTAGTTCGACCAGCTTCGATCAGGGTTGAGCGTAAAGAATCCGGCCATTCCCGGCTGGGCGACAACCCAGTCCAGCCGCCCGTCGCCGGTCAGATCCGTGAGGACCTGACGTACCGGTGTGGCTGAATCAGCCGTGGGGATGCGGGGTAGCGGTTGACAGGTTCCGTAGGCAACGGCGTCCGCTGTGCCAGCGGTATCACGGACCGGTTCGCGATAAAGCCACGCCTTGTCGTCTCGATACAGAATGCCGGGCAAGCCGTCGCCATACAGATCGACCAACTGGTATTGCTGGCCGTCATTCAAACCGGCCATGGGCTCCAGCGGCGTGTAGATGCCTGACTCAAGACTGAAATCGGTGTATTGAAATTGCACAGGAGGTTGCTGATCGACGCGCCGCCAGTCCGTACCATCCCATGCCTGCGAATGCGCTGCGCTCAGCAGGTTGTAGCCGAGAGCTGTCTGATAATGCTCCAGCAGCAGTCGCCGGGTCAGCAGCGGGGCTTCTCCGAGCTCATCCGGGAAGTGATGGAACATCAGAACCTGCCGGCACAGGCGCAGATTACCCAGCTCAAAACCATAGGCGAAACCTGAATGCGGATCACTGCGCACCGGCCAGGTAAATTGCTCATCGTATTCGGGGGGCGGGTCACTGCGGGTGTCGCGCTGGTCATAGTCGAATATCAGGTCGAAATGCCATAGCAAACCGTCCAGCGAATCTTCCTGCCACAGGTAAAGTACGGGGTGCGCCTTGGCATTGCCGTAGCGAACCCGGCTCAGGTAGCGTTGGGCGCGGAAGTTTCTCGGGTGATCCTCCGCCAGGCCCTGATGGTCTTCGGGCTTGTACTCATAGAGGATGTGTTCGCCGACGGCATTCATGCTTTCATCCAGCAACCATTCGGCAACCCGATTCATGTCTGCCGGGTCGGCAATGCGCGACGAGGTCCTCCTGCCATAAAGGTTCAGGCTGCCGTCGGCGCCGTGGATCAGCCAGAAGCCGGGATCTGCAATGTCTACGCGCCAATGCTCGACGCGCGCAAAGGCCCCTTCGACTCGGCTGAAGTAACGCACCACCTGATAAGTCTCATTCAAATCATGACCGTTGTAGCGGCTGACCTGACTCGAAACCAGCGCGCCGCTGTCGTCGCGTTCGGGCAGGCAGACATCGCCTCCGGGGCCGAAAATGAGGTCGTCGTCGGTGTAGTTCGGTACGCCCTTGCTGGCACGACGCGCCACTTTGCTGGTGTTCAGGTTCCAGCCAAGTCCGAATACGCCGTTGCCGGAAGTGCTCTGATAACTCAGCGACAGGGCGGGCGCGTAACCGCGGCCCTGGCTGATCGGCAGGGCGATTTCCAGTGACGCCGCGCCGTTGGTGCCAACGGCTCCCCAGCCCTTGCCGATGCTTTGAATCGCGCCACCGCCTTTGGGTAATGACGGAGTGGCTACAGCCGGTTGCAGGGACGGCGGCGATTGATTTTGCGATTGAGCTTCCATGGAGCTTGCTCCCAGTCGGTTAACGGCTTTTCGCCGTGTAGCGCATGTGCACGATAATGTCGGTGATCGAGTCGATCATGTCGCGCTGCGCCGCCGGGTTGGAAAAGCTCAGGGTCCAGCGAGAGATTGCGCCAGTGCCCTCGAACGGCAGATAGCGCTCATCGTCGAAGTTGAAAACGGGCCAGGTTGCGTAACAGGGAGAAGGGGTGCTCGGTCATGTCCGGCTCTCCGGTGGTCATGACCCAGCCTTGTTTACCATGGCGCTCGCGTCTAGCTGACAAAAGTGTCAGTCAACCCTCAACAACACCAAAAATTTCTCATCAAAACAGAGTATTAGCGACCGACGCTGAAGGTATATTCATTGGCGATTGACTACCCAACGGTTATGCCTATTGGTTCTTGACCAAGCCGCGTGCTTCCGTTTGTCTGCTGTTATGGTTGAAGGGCGTCACTAACGGCGGGTAGAGGTTTCAAGGATGAGCTCGATCACGCACACCAACACGCCGCAATTGGCGGTCAGCGATTCACGGGGTCTGCCGGTACGCAGTGTGCAGTTCTATCGTGGCGCTGATGGTCAGCCTGTTGACGCGAGGGTGACGCAGCACTATTTCGACAAGGCCGGGCGACTGATCGCCAGTCGCGATCCACGTTTTTCCAGTCGTTTGAAAGATGGCGTCTGCGCGCCTGTGAACCTGATGCAAATCGTCAGCTTGTCCGGGGCTTTGCTGCTATCGAACAGTGTCGACTCAGGTTGGCGGGTGAGCCTGAACGGCGAAGCGGGGCAGTTAGTCGACAGCTGTGACGGACGTGACAACCCGCGCCAGATCGAATACGACAGGCTGTTGCGCCCTTTGGCGATCAACGAATCAGGCCGAATGACCGAGCGCTTCACTTATGGCGGGCCTGCCACTGCTGAGCATAACCAGTGCAATCAACTGATTCGCCATGACGATACGGCAGGCTCGCGTTTGCTGCTGGACTATGGACTGTCGGGTAGGGCGTTGAGCGAAAAAAGGTACTTCCTGCAGTCGCCCGACAGCCCGGACTGGCCACTTGCCGAGCCTGATCGTGATGCACTGCTCGAGCCGGTCGGCCTGCAGACACGCTGGGCTTTCAACGCGCAGGGCGAAGCGCAGGTGCAGACTGACGCCAACAGTAACGTCCAGCGTTTCAGCCACGGTGTGGATGGGCAACTGCGCGCTGTTGAACTGACCCTGGCCAATACGGAACAGCCGCAAACGATGGTCAGTGCCATTCACTACGACGCGTTCAATCAGGTCGAGCAGGAGACCGCAGGAAATGGTGTGGTCAGTCGCTATGTGTATGATCAACAGGACGGTCGGCTGACTGAGCTCAGTGCGCTATCTGCCGACGGCTCAGTGTTGCAAAAACTGAACTACAGCTATGACCCGGCAGGTAACGTTCTACTCATCAACGATGCCTCGCAACCAGACCGGTATTGCGGCAATCAGCGTATCGAGCCGATAAACCGTTACTGTTACGACACGTTGTATCAGTTGATCGAAGCCACGGGGCGGGAGGTCAGAAACGGGGCCAGCCATGGTCCGGCGCTACCTGGTCTGCAACCTCTGCCGACGCTCGATCCTTGCCAGGTCAGCAACTACACACAGCGTTACAGCTACGACGCTGCGGGTAACCTGCTGCAAATGCGCCACGAAGGCGCACACAACTTCACCCGCAACATGCACGTTGCACCGGACAGCAATCGCAGCCTGCCGGACGATGACGGGGATGTGGATTTCGCTAAGAGTTTTGATGCCAATGGCAATCTGCTGCAACTGGTTCGCGGGCAGGTTATGGGCTGGGATGCGCGTAACCAGTTGCAGCACATCACCACTGTGCAACGTGAAGACGGGTCGAACGATGAGGAACGCTATGTCTATGACGGCCAGGGTCAGCGTTGTCGCAAGATCAGCACCGCGCAGGCATCAGGTCGCACACTGACCAATGAAGTTCGCTACCTGCCGGGACTGGAAGTTCGGACCACGGCCGATGGAGAAACTCTTCACGTCGTTACGGCTCAGGCGGGTCGCAACAGCGTGCGGGTCTTGCACTGGGAAGCCGGAAAACCAGGCGCTATTGCGAACGATCAGGTGCGTTACAGCCTGGGTGATCATCTGGGCTCGAGCACGCTGGAGCTTGATCAGCAAGGCGGCCTGATCAGCCAGGAAAGTTATTACCCCTTTGGCGGCACGGCCTGGTGGGCGGCGCGCAGTGCAGTGGAGGCCAAGTACAAGACAGTGCGTTATTCGGGTAAAGAGCGTGACGCCAGCGGGCTTTATTATTACGGCTTCAGGTATTACGCGCCGTGGTTGCAGCGGTGGATCAATCCGGACCCGGCGGGGGCTGTGGATGGGTTGAATTTTTATGCAATGGTTGGGAATAGTCCGTTACGAAATAAAGATATAGCGGGTTTGCAACATCGACCTTATCAGGGCTTTCAAGACGGTTACGAGCAGCAGGCCAGTTCAAGTGGCCTCACCCTCATCGCTCGAGGCAGAGAAAATATAAAACTGTTGAAGAAGCCTCCGACAGATAAGCTGGGTCATGCCCTTGAGGTTGTTGAAGTGGCCTATAAGGAGAGTCAACGTGTTTTTAATAGCGGAGATTTAACTGAAACGCAAAAAGTCGTCGTCTGGAATGTCATGGGGTATACATCACTGGCACAAATGCCCGAAATGGCCAGTCAGTACGCGAGCTTGAACGACGTGGTGCAGGATTATACGGCAGGGCACGGGTTTAATCAGTTTGCCGTCTTTGGCAGGCAGCCAGGTACTCAGGGTCTTACCTTTTCAAACGACCCACACAAAAGAATATTTTTAGGGCGTGAGGTATTGGATTTTCATGTGCTGGGAACCGCGCTGGTAATGGGCCATGAAATTTCCCATACCACGCAGAGGCGTTCGAATGATTACATTTATATGAATGCGAGCGTCAATCGGGATGAAGGTGTTGAGCAGCTAACATCCGGTAACGTGGATGAGCATTTGCAGAGCATGTTAGAGTCGGCAAGTCATATTACAGCAGGGCAGCATGATCACGTCATATTTTCGAATATTGATAGCATGATTAGCGAAGGTAAGCTGACGACAGGTGATGTAACAGGTCTGTTTGCAACCCGTAGTCTTCAAGATATCAACGTTAACCGCTTAAAGTACCCGGGTGTCCGGGACCGCATCCTGCGTAATAATGCAGATAATATTGCGTTTTTAGGGCTTTTTCTCGGAAGAGAGCAGGTTGTTTCAAAAATGAAGGCGCGAGGCTATGTTAAGTAGATGCAGGATGCTGTGGTCGCGCGAAGGTGTCTGGTCTGTACTTGAAGTATGAGCTTGATTTTTCGTGCTGCACGTCCGTGTACTGATCCTGTCAGGCAGGAATAGTGTTCTTATCAAACTTTCATGGATGAAGGTCATGAGTTCGATTGTGCACAGCAATACGCCAATACTGGCGGTCATTGACCCGCGTGCGCTGGCCGTGCGTAGCGTGCAGTTCTGTCGAACTGTGGCCGGGCAGCCTCTTGCCGCGCGGGTGACCCATCAGCGCTATGACTGGGCAGGGCGTCCGGTTGTCGGTCGTGATCCGCGTCTGTTCAGTCGCTCGGAAACCGAAGCGCAGACCCCGGCAAATCGGCTGGTCAGGTTCAGTCTGTCCGGAGCGGCCTTGCTGAGCGAAAGCGTCGACTCGGGTTGGCGACTGAACCTGATGGGCGAGGCAGGGCAGTTGCTTGAAAGCCGGGACGGGCGAGGCACTCAGCGCTTGATGGAATACGACAGTTCGCTGCGTTCGGTCTCTGTGACAGAGCAGGGGCTTGTCGTCGAACGCCTGGCCTATGGTGGCGCCGACGCCGTTGAGCATAACCAGTGCAATCAACTGATTCGCCATGACGATACGGCAGGCTCGCGTTTGCTGCATGATTACGGCCTGCTTGGCGCTGCGCTGTGTGAGAAACGGCATTTTTTGCAAGCGCCTGAAAGTCCGGACTGGCCGCTGGCCGAAGCAGAGCGAGATGCGCTGCTTGAGCTTGTCGGGCTGCAAACCCGCTGGGGTTTCAATGCGCTGGGCGAAGTGCTCGTGCAGACCGATGCCATGGGCAACACGCAGGCCTTTGGCATGACCGTCGCTGGGCAGCTGAAAACTGCTGAACTGACATTGGCCGGTGCCGCACAGACGCAGACGCTGGTCAGTGAAATTCATTACAACGCGCTTGACCAGGTCGAGCAGGAAACGGCGGGCAATGGTGTTGTCAGTCATTTCCAATATGATCCGCAGGACAGTCGGCTCGGTGCGCTCAACGCGATGGCGGCGGATGGCGCGCTGTTGCAAAAGCTGATTTACAGCTATGACCCGGTCGGTAATGTTGTGGTGGTCAACGATGCGTCCCAGCCAGACCGCTATTGTGACAACCAGCTTATCGAACCGATCAGTCGCTTCGAGTACGACACGCTGTATCAACTGATCGAAGCCAGCGGCCGTGAAGTCAGAAACGGTGCCAGCCATGGCCCGGCGTTGCCGGGCCTGCAATCTCTGCCGACGGATGATCCGTGTCAGGTCAGCAACTACACACAGCGTTACAGCTACGACGCTGCGGGTAACCTGCTGCAAATGCGCCACGAGGGCGCGCACGACTTCACCCGCAACATGCACGTTGATCCCGACAGCAATCGCAGCCTGCCCGACGATGACGGGGACGTGGATTTCGCCACGAGCTTTGATGCCAACGGCAACCTGCTGCAACTGGTTCGCGGGCAGGTTATGGGCTGGGATGCGCGTAATCAGTTGCAGCACATCACCACCGTGCAACGTGAAGACGGGTCGAACGATGAAGAACGCTATGTCTATGACGGCCAGGGTCAACGTTGTCGCAAGATCAGCACCTCGCAGGCATCAGGTCGCACACTGACCAACGAAGTTCGCTACCTGCCGGGGCTGGAAATTCGTACCACGGCCGATGGCGAAATCCTTCATGTCGTTACGGCTCAGGCGGGTCGCAACAGTGTGCGGGTGTTGCACTGGGAGGCTGGAAAACCGGATTCTATTGCGAACGATCAGGTGCGTTACAGCCTGGGTGATCATCTGGGCTCAAGCACGCTGGAGCTTGATCAGCAAGGCGGTCTGATCAGCCAGGAAAGTTATTACCCCTTTGGCGGCACGGCCTGGTGGGCGGCGCGTAGTGCAGTGGAGGCCAAGTACAAGACCGTGCGTTATTCGGGTAAAGAGCGCGATGCCAGCGGGCTTTATTATTACGTGTTCAGGTATTACGCGCCGTGGTTGCAGCGGTGGATCAATCCGGACCCGGCGGGGGCTGTGGATGGGTTGAATCTGTACCGTTTTGTTGGCAATGCGCCGGTACTCATGGTCGACAACACCGGCTTGTTTGGTGAGCGAAGCAACGCTGCGAAGCAGGCTGCCGAAGCGAGCAAGCTGCACTTTGATACGTATCTTCAACCCAGAATAATGGAGCGGAGGGAAAGGGATAAGGAAAGCGCCATCGAATCATTGAAAAAGCGCACGGGGGCGAGGTCTTCAGGAAGTGTCGGAGAACTCTTAGATGCGGTGAGCGTGGTTCTTGAGACAGCCCCAATGACCTTCAATATCAAGCCAGAAAAACTCGCAACGCTGAAAGGTAAGGGCATGGTTAATACATGGCATACGTTGAAGAGAGAAAATACCTATACGTCGTTGAGGGACAGGTTTGAAAATCAGATGTTTGAGTATGAGAAATCATCATCTGCGCTCACCCGTAAAGCAGCATTGGCAGGAAAGCAAAAGAACAAGGGAGACCACCGTCCTCTTTATGGAGCCCTTGAGATCGCCAGGGACAGCACGAAAGTGGGGGGCGCTCCTACCTATGGCCGTGCGGCTTTTCATTTGTCTGATCGAGCAAGGTCCTACATGACGTTCACCGGAGCGGACAGTCTTTCTACAGGCGCCAGCCTGGACAGTCTTGCTTCATCCCGGAATGTATTCCCGTTGATACGCGACATGCGTCCAGATACATGGGAAGCGCTCAATCAACATATGAACGGTCAAGATAATGCCGTTCGTATTTCTGAGTCCTCCAGCTATATAGAGTGGCAGTCGCATGCGCCTGTAGCATGGAAGGAGATGGAGTTTTTGGATTTCGAGACGCGCCTGGATTTTGAAAAAGCACTCGATAATCCATCTGCGGTGGCTTTTTTTGAAAGGTATTCGGTCAAAGCGCGCTTGCACTCACAGTAACCCTGGTTTCCTCGCTGTAGGAAAGCATAACCCGTGGTAACGAATTCGGAATGTAGTCCGAATTCGCTACCTGACCGAATGGCGCTTACTGCACTTCCACCGCCAGACTGTCGCTGATCTTCTTCTGCCAGATCTGCGGGCCGGTTATGTGAACGGATTCGCCGGTGCTGTCTACCGCAACGGTCACCGGCATGTCCTTGACCTCGAACTCGTAGATCGCTTCCATGCCCAGCTCGGCGAAGGCCACGACGCGGGATTTCTTGATCGCCTGAGCCACCAGATAGGCAGCACCACCAACGGCCATCAGGTACACGGCCTTGTGGTCACGGATCGCTTCGATGGCGGTCGGGCCGCGTTCGGACTTGCCGATCATGCCCAGCAACCCGGTCTGATCGAGGATCTGCCGGGTGAACTTGTCCATCCGGGTGGCCGTGGTCGGGCCGGCCGGGCCGACGACTTCTTCGCGTACCGGATCAACCGGGCCGACGTAGTAGATGAAGCGACCCTTGAGGTCTACCGGCAGGGTTTCACCCCTGTTGAGCATTTCGACCATGCGCTTGTGCGCTGCATCGCGGCCGGTGAGCATCTTGCCATTGAGCAAAACGGTTTCGCCCGGTTTCCAGCTTTGTACTTCTTCCGGGGTCAGGGTATCGAGGTTGACGCGGCGGGCCGACGGGCCGGCTTCCCAGACGATTTCCGGGTAGGCGTCCAGCGATGGCGCTTCCAGCGAAGCAGGGCCGCTGCCGTCGAGCACGAAGTGCGCGTGGCGGGTGGCGGCGCAGTTGGGGATCATGCACACCGGCAGCGACGCGGCGTGGGTCGGGTAATCCATGATCTTGACGTCGAGCACGGTGGTCAGGCCGCCCAGGCCCTGAGCGCCAATGCCCAGCTGGTTGACCTTCTCGAACAGCTCCAGACGCATCTCTTCGATACGATTCTGCGGGCCGCGGGCTTTCAGTTCGTGAATGTCGATGGACTCCATCAACACTTCCTTGGCCATGACCGCGGCCTTTTCTGCGGTGCCGCCGATGCCGATGCCGAGCATGCCCGGCGGGCACCAGCCTGCGCCCATGGTCGGAACGGTTTTCAGAACCCAGTCGACGATCGAGTCGGACGGGTTGAGCATCGCCATCTTCGATTTGTTTTCCGAGCCGCCGCCTTTTGCCGCGACGTCTACTTCCACGGTGTTACCCGGGACGATGGAGTAGTGAATGACGGCCGGGGTGTTGTCCTTGGTGTTTTTGCGAGCGCCTGCCGGATCGGCAAGGATCGAGGCACGCAGCACGTTTTCAGGCAGGTTGTACGCGCGGCGCACGCCTTCGTTGATCATGTCGTCCAGGCCCATGGTGGCGCCGTCCCAGCGAACATCCATCCCCACGCGCACAAAAACCGTGACGATGCCGGTGTCCTGGCAGATCGGGCGATGACCGGTCGCGCACATGCGCGAGTTGATCAGGATCTGGGCGATGGAGTCACGAGCGGCAGGCGACTCTTCACGCAGATACGCCTCGTGCATGGCCTGGATGAAGTCCACGGGGTGGTAATAGGAAATGAACTGCAGTGCGTCTGCAACGCTCTGAATCAGGTCGTCTTGCTTGATCACGGTCATGCGGCGCGCTCCTCTGTAAGGACGGGAACATTCAATTACGCTATCGGCGGCAGTCTGGAACTGCGGCTTGAACCAGAGCTGTCAGGGTGGCGATAGCGGGCGCAAAAAGGCGCGGCAGTATAACCCGCCCGACAGGCCAGTCTGTACAATCGCCGTTATTTTCTGCACAGGCCGTCTTGATGCCTCAATTGCATGTGGGTGAGCTTAGCTGGTCGGTGGCATCGGCCAGCAATCTGCTCGACGCCCTGAACCATGCCGGTATTCCGGTCCCTTATAGCTGTCGTGCCGGCAGTTGCCATGCGTGTCTGGTGCGCGTCGTAAAGGGCGAGCCTGAAGACGCTTTGCCCGACGCGCTGCCTGTCGAAAAGCGCCAGCAGGGTTGGCGGCTTGCCTGTCAGTGCCGAGTGACGGGGGATCTGGCTGTCGAGGTGTTTGACCCACAGCGTGATGGCCTGCCTGCCACGGTGGCAGGCTGCGACTGGCTCTCTGCATCGGTGCTGCGTTTGCGTCTGGAGCCAGCGCGACCGCTGCGCTACAGCGCCGGGCAGCACCAGGTGTTGTGGACCGAGAGCGGTGTTGCGCGGCCTTACTCGCTGGCGAGCCTTCCCGGTGAGGATGCATTTCTGGAGTTTCACATTGACTGCCTGCAGCCCGGGGCCTTCCGTGACGTTGCCCGCCAGTTACAGGTCGGTGACGCCCTGAGGCTCGGCGAGTTGCGTGGCGGGGCGCTGCGTTACGACCCGGACTGGCAGGAAAAACCCTTGTTGCTGCTGGCCGCCGGCACCGGGCTCGGGCCCTTGTGGGGTGTACTGCGCGAGGCGCTGCGCCAGGACCATCAGGGCGCCATACGCGTGATTCATCTGGCCCGCGACAGCCAGGAGCACTACCTGGCCGATGAACTGCGCGCCCTGGCTGAGCGTTATCCCCAAGTGCATGTTCAGTTGGTTACCCCGCAGACGCTACAGGCAACCCTGGCTGAACTGCGCCTGTTGTCTCGGCACGCGATGGCGCTGGTGTGTGGCAGTGCCGACAGCGTGGAGATATTCGCCAAACGCCTCTACCTGGCAGGTCTGCCGCGTAATCAGTTGCTGGCGGATGTGTTTGTGGCGCGGGATTAAGAGTGACGTCAGTTACAGCTCTCGTTCTTCGGCACGATAATCACATGATTCGCAGGGCTGACCCAACGCAAAAGGCCCCGACTCTTGCGAGACGGGGCCTTGGCTTGCTGTGTGCTGCGATCAGACCAATGGGTCGCCAACGTGCAGAATCTTCATGCCGTTGGTGCCGCCGATGGTGTGGTAGCTGTCGCCCTTGGTGAGGATGACCCAGTCACCTTGCTCGACCAGACCACGCTTGAGCAGTTCGTCGACTGCGGCCTGGCTGACCTGACCTGGCGGCAGGGCTGCCGGGTCGAATGGCACGGTGTAGACACCACGGAACATCGCTGCACGCGCCTGAGTACCACGGTGCGGAGAGAACGCGTAGATCGGCACCGAAGAGCGAATGCGCGACATGATCAGCGGGGTATAGCCGCTTTCGGTCAGTGCGATGATCGCCTTCACACCCGGGAAGTGGTTGGCGGTGTACATGGCCGCCAGCGCGATGCTTTCATCGCAACGGGTGAACGAGTGACCGATACGGTGGCTGGAAGTCTTGCCGGTCGGGTGCTTTTCAGCACCGATGCAGATACGGGCCATGGCCTGAACCGCTTCGATCGGGTAGGAGCCTGCAGCACTTTCGGCCGACAGCATCACAGCGTCGGTGTAGTCGAGCACGGCGTTGGCCACGTCGGACACTTCGGCACGCGTCGGCATGGGGCTGGAGATCATCGACTCCATCATCTGCGTGGCAACGATCACTGCCTTGTTGTGGCGACGAGCGTGCAGGATGATGCGTTTCTGTACGCCGACCAGTTCGGCATCACCGATTTCAACGCCCAGGTCACCACGAGCGACCATGACCGCGTCACTGGCGCGGATCAGCTCATCCAGCACTTCGTCGTTGGCAACGGCTTCGGCGCGTTCGATCTTGGCCACCAGCCAGGCCGTACCACCGGATTCGTCGCGCAACTGGCGAGCGTATTCCATGTCGGCGGCGTCGCGCGGGAAGGAAACGGCCAGGTAGTCGAGGTCCATCTCGGCAGCGAGCTTGATGTCCTGCTTGTCTTTTTCGGTCAGTGCCGGCGCCGTCAGGCCACCACCACGACGGTTGATGCCTTTGTGGTCGGACAGCGGGCCGCCGATCAGCACGGTGCAGTGCAGTTCGTTAGCGGTCTGGGTGTCGACGCGCATGACCACGCGACCATCGTCGAGCAGCAACTCGTCGCCTACGCCGCAATCCTTGACCAGATCCGGGTAGTCGATACCCACGATCTGTTGGTTGCCACTGGTCAGCGGATGAGCGGTGGAGAAGGTGAACTTGTCACCGACCTTCAGCTCTATTCGCTTGTCGGTGAACTTTGCGATACGGATCTTCGGACCCTGCAGGTCGCCCAGCAGAGCGACGAAGCGCCCGTGTCTGGCGGCGATTTCGCGGATCAGCCTGGCGCGAGCCTTGTGCTCGTCCGGAGTACCGTGGGAGAAGTTCAGACGAGCAACGTCCAGACCCGAAAGGATCAGTTGTTCGATGACTTCCGGCGAATTGCTGGCAGGGCCAAGTGTGGCGACGATTTTGGTGCGGCGAACGGTCATGCACAAACTCCTTAATTGAAGCGCAGCGAGAGGCTACTCCTGTCTGGGTCTTTAGTCATTGTTCCTTTGCACTACCGTGTCAGGGTCCGGGAGGGCAATCGGCTGACAACCGGCGCTCTATTGGCCTGAAGAAACAGGCTGTGACGCCGATACAGGGCAGAGAACAGGAGAGTCCCATGCGTATTGTAACGATTGTTGTATTACTGACTGCGCTCAGCGGTTGCACCCGCTGGGCGATGAATTCCAACCTTGATCACGCTTACCGTGCCTATCAGGAAGGTGACTGTGATCGGGTGATGCTCGATCTCTCCAAGGTCGAACGCCAGAGCCGCTCGCGCCGTTATGTCCAGCCGGAAGTGTCGATGTTGCGCGGCCAGTGCCTGGAACGGCAGAAATTGTATGTCGACGCGGCACAGACCTATCAATTCCTGATGGCGCAGTATCCAGAAAGTGAATACGCCTTCCGTGCACGCGCCAGACTCGACACGCTGGCGCAAACAGGTCTTTACCCCAGGGCTCAACCTGCCAGACCCATACCTGTACCTGTTCGAAACGCTCCTGTATCGAAATAATTACCCTCGTTTGAATGGAAGGTGCTGTGTTCGGGTGGATTTCGAATAATTGTGAGCTAGGCTGAGGTCACAAAGCGGACGAGCTGCAGGGCTCCGGGTCGAGACTGTTTCCTGGATAGCCTCTGTCGTGCAGCGCATTAGAAGTCCGCAACGAACACACGGTGCCGCGTGGTCGCAGCATCGGTCTCGGAAGGCAGCTTGCCATGTATAAAGAGCGGAAAATCGAACGTCATCAACTGCAGGATTATTTGCAGGTTTTCAATCGTCATACCGGCAAGCTGGTGGGGTGTCTGGGGAATGTGTCCGGTGAGGGGCTGATGCTTATCAGCAGCCTGCCGGTGCTGGTGGGCGCGAGATTCGATCTGTGCCTGAAACTACCGAATGGCAACGTCGGACAGCCCATCGATGTGAGCGCCAGGTGCCTCTGGTGTCACGAAGACGAGACACCAGGCAGCTATGACTCCGGTTTTGAATTGTGTCAGGTCTCGACAGAGTATCTGGAGTTCGTGCAGCTGTTGCGACAGTACTTCTGTTTTTACCCCTCCTACGAAGCCTCTGCCTGAGGCTGCTGCCTGACGGGCAGGGCGTCGTTCATAACGTACCTGCCTTTTTCCAGCTCATGTAACGGTTGACCAGCTGTGGGCCCAGTTCTCCTGGCCGCGCATCCATGATCACGATGCCTTGCGCGCTCAAACGATCGTGCAGCGAAGCGCGGGCATTGAGGAAGTCGATCGTCCCGCAATAACTCAGTGCTTCATCGTAGGTGTGTACCGGCGAGTGGCGCAGGCCGTCGAGGACTTCTTCGCGCAGACTGGCGATCAGTACCCGATGCTGTTTGCCGAGCTGCCTGGCAGCGGCCAGCAGTTCCTCATCGTCTTCATCGCGCAAGTTGGTCATCAACACCACCAGTGAACGTCTTTTATGACGAACCATCAGATGGCGCACGGCGGCGCTGTAGTCAGCGGGGCGCCGGGTGGTCTGCAGGTCATAGACCGTGTTGAGCACCCGATTCAGCTGCCCAGGCCCCTTCACCGGCGCCAGATAACGATCCTGCTCGCCGGCAAAGGTCGCAATACCGACAGAATCACCCTGACGCAGCGCGACATAACTCAATAGCAGGCAAGCGTTGAGGGCGTGATCGAAGTGAGACAGGTCGCCGTCCTGACTGCGCATCCGACGTCCGCAATCGAGCATGAAAACGATTTGCTGATCCCGCTCGTCCTGGTATTCCCGTGCGATGGGCGCTCGCTGGCGAGCGGTGGCTTTCCAGTCGATCTGGCGCAGGCTGTCGCCCTCGCGAAACTCACGCAACTGGTTGAATTCCATGCCCAGCCCGCGGCGTTGTAGCTGGCGTATGCCCAATTGGCTCAGCCAGTTATCCACCGCCATCAATTGACCGCCGCAGAGGCGGGCTAAATCCGGATAGACCCGCGTGCTGCCGGGCACTGCCAGGTAGCGTCGTGTCGTCCACAGGCGCAACGTTCCCGGCAGGCTGATTTCGCACTGCTCAAACGTAAAGTGACCCCGGCTTGACGGGCGCAGGCGATAGCCGATGCTGCCTTTGCCGCGTGCGGCCAAGGTGAGGGACTGAGGCATGTTTTCGTGTTCCAGCCCGTGCGGCACATGATCGAATAGCCGCATGATCACGGGTCTGCGATCGTCGTGCTGGACGTCGAGCCGGACTTCGTTCCAGCGGTCCAGCGTCAGACTGCCCGCCAGCTCGCGCTGCACGCGTGGCGAGGGGCTTCTGAGTAGCCAGATTGCATCAAGCACGCTCACGACGACGAGGGCCAGCAATGCCCCCCAGTAAAGGTCGTCGATTTTTGCCGGATACTCGATGCCCAGCGCATGAAACGTTCCGAGCAGCAAGGCCACGCCCATCAGTCCGCCGAGCCAGCGCAGCAGCGTTATCGACGGCTTGAGGACCTGTTTCACAGGCGCGGTGCCGAGACCTGGTCGAGGATCTGCCTGAGCACCTGATCCACCGACAGCCCTTCGATGTCCAGCTCAGGCGACAGCCTGACCCGGTGTCGCAGCACCGCCAGTGCACAGCCCTTGATATCGTCCGGGGTCACGAACTCGCCGCCACGCAACACGGCTCGGGCCCGCCCACCACGCACCAGCGCAATCGAAGCGCGAGGGCCTGCGCCCTGACTCAGACCTGGCCAGGTGCGCGTGCTGCGAGCCAGTCGCACGGCGTAGTCCAGCACTTGCTCATCGATGGGCAGTTCGCTGGCAATGCGTTGCAGCGCCTGAACCTCGCGGGCCTGCATGATGACCCTGAGCGGTCGCACATCCAGCATGTCAGCCCGGGACGAGCGGGTGACCTGACGTACCATGTTCAGCTCTTCCTGCGCTTCGGGGTAATCCATGCGCAGTTTGAGCATGAAGCGATCCAGTTCAGCTTCAGGCAATGGATAGGTGCCTTCCTGTTCGATGGGGTTCTGGGTCGCCAGCACCATGAACGGCTGCGGGATCGGCAGCGCGCGCCCTTCAAGGGTGACTTGCCGCTCCTGCATCGCTTCGAGCAAAGCCGCCTGGGTCTTGGCCGGTGCCCTGTTGATTTCGTCGGCCAGCAGCAGGTTGGTGAACAGCGGCCCCTTGCGCAGCTTGAACTGCTCGGTCTGCATGTCGTACACCGCATGACCGGTGACATCGCTGGGCATCAGGTCCGGCGTAAACTGGATGCGGGCGAATTCGCAGCCGATGCAACTGGCCAGCGCCCGAACCAGCAGCGTCTTGCCAAGTCCCGGAACACCTTCCAGCAACACATGTCCGCCGCCAATCAGCGCGGTCAGCACATCGTCGATAACCGCATTTTGTCCGATCACGGCCTTTTGCAGCTCATTGCGCAACGCCTGAGCCAGCTGGCTGGCACGCTGCCGCTGCTGCAACTGGGTGGTGGATTCGGCTGCGGGCTCGGCAAGTGACTCTGTGCTGCTGCCTGATGGGGCGGGTGTTTGATCGCTCATAAGTTCTGGAGCCTTATTAACCGTTACATTTGATTTATCGTCCATAAATCAATTACTTACCTGATTTAACTTTTTTTGTGATTTTTGTGCGCAGCGACGGAGTGTTTCCTCTCTCGCCTAGCATTATTTCCATGGTAACCGCTCAGGGCATGCGGCGTGTTGGTGCATGCCATTCAATTGCACTGACGTAGCTGCTGTCTGCAACAAAGGTAGAAATCTGCGGAAGGATGCCTTTTCTGAATGGGTGCCTCGTGGCTCGAAGGTCAGCAGTCCATTTAAACAAACAGCTTGGGCTTGGAATAACACCACCTAGGTGTGAGCTGTGTCATTTTCCGTGAATACCAAGGAACGCCTGCCTGTAATCTGTTCAGGAGGTCCCTGCCAACTCTCTCAGGATCGTTCGCGATTCGTTACCAATCCTGACAGAGAACCCCTATGACAGAGTCTATCCGCCGAGCAACATCCCTTCGTCCTAGACAATTCAAGCACTTGATCCGCGTAGCATCCGTGACTGGCCGTCTACCAGAGCGCGACGTGATGCTTTTGTGGCTCACCCACACCACTGGCGTTCGCGTAACCGAGCTGGCCTTGGTGGAGGTCGCAGACGTGCTGTATCCCAGTGGGGCCATCAAGCCCGATGTTTATCTTCGCGCAGAGATCACCAAGGGCTGCCGGCCGCGCAATGTGTACCTGACCCATCCACGATGAGTTGCCGCCTTAGAAAGCTGGATAGCGGTTCGCTTGCAGCGCCGCTGGGGCCTTTCTGGCGATGCTGAATACCGAGGCCTGCGCCCAAGTTCAAAACTGGTCACCACACACAAGGGTCAAGCCTTTGAACTGGCGTTCAAGCACCGTGAGCTGGACGGATGGCCAGAAGTTTACCGGGCCTGTGATTCGCTCCAGCAGACCATCAGTAGGCTATACCGGCAAGCCGGTATCAAGCAGGGGGCATCGCACAGCGGCAGGCGCTCCCTGGCAGCAAAAGTGTTGGCCGCTACAGGCGACGTTGAGACAGTGCAGACCATCTTGGGGCACGCCTGCCTTGATCACAGCAAGCCTTATTTGACTGTAACCAAGTGACAATTCGACGTGCATTCGAGGTTGCACTGGCATAGCGACATCAGTAGTGTGGGTTGGATTCATCTTCGAGCAAGAATCGGTTGCTCAGCTACGACCAAGGCCTCAGTTTCCCTCAAACAGAAATGGAATTCGCAAGTGAATTTATTGCTCTGGCTCACTGATTTGAAAGAACTCTGGATAGCACTCGTAGGTGCGATCGTCGGTGGCTTGTTTACCATGTGGGCTACGCATCTTACTCAGAAGGGAGAATTGAATCGCGCAGCACAAGAGCGGCGCGAGGAAAAAGTACAGATTGACGCTGAACATCAGCTGGTCCTTGCCAATACGGCTAAGCTGATTTTGGTAGAGATCACCACCGCTTGGAACGTCTATCGAGATGAGTATGCTGCAGATCTGATGCAGCTGCCCGACGGTGTGCCCTACCTTTGCGTTTTTCCTGTGGGAGAAAATTCGTTTCCCATTTTTGATTCTGCCCCTACGTGTTTAGCGCAACTGCCTACTGAAACTGCGCAACTAATCGTCAGGTTCTTCATGCGTGCAAAAGGCCTAATTGCTATGGTCAACATGAACAATATTGATACCGAGCGAGCACGCGAATACGCTAACGCAGAGCTGCAAAAACGCAGTAGCCAAGCGCTGCTTTCAGTCCAGCTCGAAAACGCCGAGGATATCAATACGAGCTACGTCCAGGACGCTAAAAGAATGGCTTCACTGATTGGGATGGGCAGTACAGCTGACGGTATGAAAGGACTCACGATTGAGATAGAAACGTTGGTTCTCGATCTCCAAGCCCGACTGGTCTGCGTCGACTGACCAGTCGATCGTCTGAGTTGTTTGCTAAAAAAGCTGCTATCTCTCCCACGGACTTGCTGGTTGCTGCCGTCAAGAACGTCAAGTCAATCCGTCTACAACCAGATCCATGAACAATGGAAAAAGTCGCTGCATTCACAAGCCCGCCGAGTTGCGGGCTTTGGCAGTGTCAGGATGCGGTTTTCGCGTCCTCAAGAACGAAGCAGGCTCTATGAATAGTACCTATCTTGAAGCACTTGAGGAGTTTGAAACCCTGACGGGCACTCCCTACCGAGATGAGCTTTATCTAACTCCAGCATCTGTTCCTGCTGAACTGCTCGACGTTATCAGCAAAGCAAAAATCAGTCAGGCTCACGCTCAGCAAATCAGCATTTCCCATCAGATGCAGCATTTCAAACAAGGCAATGTCGCCGTACTGCCAGAGGATAAGACGTACCTGGTGGGTGATTTTGAAAAGTGCAGGGAACAAATCGAGCTATGGAGTGCTGCACGTTCAGATCGTAAAAGTAAGTAGGAAAGCGTACCAAGCGCACACGAAGATCAGCCCATGCTGGGCCGAGGACGTAAAAACAGGGCGTTTTCAGCCCACTACATCAAGTTTGAATTAACCCTAAGAGACGCTATAAATGCTGATGCAAACCCGTGAATATTACCCAATTGCCACCCTATCGGGTGCTCAACCAGTCAAGTTCGAGGTGTCTCCGTTTCACTTGCATGTGAGCATTGGGCAGCCATACACCAAGATGGCCGTCAAGTTGGGCCAATTGCGCTTCGAGGACACCACAATGACAGTCAACAAAATTCCAGTTGTCAACGTGTGCGGTGGTAGCGGCAGCGATTTGTTCTGGCAGATCGCGCTTAAGCCTGAAGACGCCGCCGACCTGCAAGCGCTGATCGCTGAAATTTCCGAAGCGGCCAAGAGTCTCTAGCGACCCCGCCCCAGTTCGACGGGTCTTCAAGGAAAAAAGAGCCTATGAACCTTGATGAAATTCCAGTTGCAGCGCTGTTGGCATTGGCAGTATCCCTGTTTGGGCTATGGCGCGCTGAACGGGCACAAGGCAGGTCCAGAGCAGCGGAGCGATTTCTGCTGCAGCAGACAGTCTTACTCAAGGTCGAGGCGGCCCGCTCCGAATGGTACGCACTGGAGCGGGAAAACAACACGTTGATCCTTCGCTTGAGTCTTGATAGCGGCCTTCAACCTGAACTCCGAGCAATCGCTTCCGACTACCTTAAAGGTCAGAAAGAATTTCTCGCGATGTGTATTGCCGACGCAACCGCGTGTGCAGAAAACGTTTTTGCTAACGGTACCAAGTTCAGTGAGAAAAAATGCCGCGATGACCTTCGCCTTATCGAACTCAGTCTCGAAAAACTGAGACGGAATCAAGGGGTATCAGAGCGAAAGTTTGACGAACTCATGCAGCAAGCAGCTGCCCACGGCTGAATCTAGGAAAACCACCCTTTGTATGTTTTGGGCTGTTACTGCCAGCTGCGGTGACAAGTCACCCCGTCCAACACCAGCTCCACGAACGTCTGGACCTCAATGAAGGGAAGAACCATGGAATTCAAGCTTACTTATCGAACACTTCGCTGGTCAGCAAACACCTCACTCCGAGTCAAAAAGATCGACACTGGATGGCACATTTCACATCAGGCGATTAATGGTGACGCGGACTGCGAAGGCGCACCCTTTCTGGAAATGAATCTGAATCAAGATAACGTTAAATTCCCCGAAGGAGTGGGTACGTTTCTTGGCTTCGTGTGGCATCAATTAGACATTGGCGATATCGACGAGGAGCGGGCCCAGCAGATGATTCAGGAAATTGGCGACTGGATTACTGCCTGTGAGGCATCGCAACCGGTGTGGAAGGTTTGGAACAGCTAGGAAAAGGCGAGGATACCAACATGGAAGAAGTAGCTGTTTTTACTCGGCAGATTGCCTTGCGATCTACTGATCACAAACGGGCTATGCAGCTCGTGTCGGCTGCAAATATCCCAAGTCAGATGATGGCAATTCTGCGTCAAGAGCTGGACTCAATGGTTAGGGTCATCTACCTATTGGCTCAGGAACCTGCACGGCGTGATGAATTAATTATCGCTTCCGTGAATGGTGAGCTCTGGCGGCAACCCAATGGGCGCGGTCGTGTAACGGATCATGAGATGGTTGAGCTGGCACAGCATCTCCAAAATTGGGCTCGATCCGTCTACAAATTTGGTTGTGCTTTCATCCATTTATCCAATTTGCACGATTACAACGACAGAGATCCGTTGCAGCAGCTTCCAGCCGCTGAGCGTGACGCGGTTCTAGAGCACTGCCGGCACTACCATGGTGGTCCTGTGGGATCAGACTTTTCGGAGTTGGTGCCATACTTGCCGAGCGTTTTGGAGAAAGTGTCGAGTAACCTTGAACACTACCTACAGCAGCTAAGGGATGGGGGATTTCATAAGCCCGGTGACATTTGGTAGGAAAATCCTATGAGAGTGCTATGACTAATCGAAAATTTGCGTATCTAGTCGCGGCGATTTTCGTGCTACTCGCGGTTTTCCACCGTCAGCTGATTGGTTGGATTGATGTCGACGGATTCTGGTTTCTGGTCGTTTTTGTCGCAGTGTTTACGGGGCGCTTGAGCCTTTACGTTTACAGGAAATCGCGAGGTAGGAAAGACAGCCTCGATACTCGCCGTTGGTGGGATATCTTTTGATCTAGGAAACGCGCCGCTTGCCCGGTCGCAATATTTACCTGTGGCCGCACTGGATGGCCTGTCCGACGAACGATAGGAAAAATCGATGTCTCGTCAAAGAAAGGTTTCAGTTGCAACGTGGTGCCTCATAGGGCATTCCTGATTGTTTGCAGGTGGGCTACCTGGCGGGTGAATTCGCTGTGTGACAGGCGTTGCGGCGGGCGAGGGCGCAGCGCGTCGCTGATGGCGCTGGTGGGCTGACGGGTCAGGCGTGCAAGCACTTGCCATTGTTCGGCAACGACCAGCCGCTCGAAACCGGGATGCAGCTGGCGGGCGCGACGCAGGATGTCCTGTTGCAGGCGTTTGATCAGCGTCTGCTGCCCGGTGTGTTTGCGCAGGAACTCGGCACTGGCGCGCAGGTGCTCGGTCAGTTGGCGGCGTGCAAGTGGTGCGGGCCTGCGCAACGGGCCCTCGCGCAGACCGATGTGCCACAGACCCAGGCCGATCAGCAGTGCCAGCGTCAGCAGCGCCTGAGGATAGTTGCGCAGCAACAGGCTCAGCAGGTTGTCGTGTTCGGTTTGCAGCA
The DNA here is from genome assembly GCF_017833055.1 of Pseudomonas sp. PvP100. Lineage (NCBI taxonomy): Bacteria > Pseudomonadati > Pseudomonadota > Gammaproteobacteria > Pseudomonadales > Pseudomonadaceae > Pseudomonas > Pseudomonas sp. PvP100. The sequence continues at coordinate 3,317,410 of NZ_JAFIBO010000001.1, read as the reverse complement.
CCAGGGTCACTTGGCTGTCCTGCGTCAGATACCAGAGCAGCCAGGCATTGTCATAGTGGCCGATCGAGCGGGTTTTCCACAGGTTGGCGTCCGTGATAACCGTGATCAGCCCAGTGCCCCGGCTTATCTGCAGCAGGTGCGTGGCATCGGCGCTGTTCGCCCAGGACTGGGCGTGATCTTCCGGGTCTTCGAGGTGAAACGCCGGATCGAAACTCATGTAGGCCGGGGCGCTCTCGTTTTCCAGGTACAGGCGGGTCAGCTCCGGCCAGGGCATCTTCTTGTGTTTGGGGGCGGGCGTCATCAGCGGGATGGGCAGTGGCGGCTGAGCGTCGGTCAGCTGCTGTTCCTTGGCATTGATGTCTTTGGTGAGGTACTGATGAATCTGCAGACTGTCCAGCAGCAGATCGCCGCTGCGACCTTTTTGTTCGTCCCAGAGTTGTTCGGCGACAAACAGCAGGTGCCCGCCTGCTTCGGCCCAGTCCAGCAGCTTTTGGGTTTGCGCCGGCGTCATGTCTTCCCGGTCATCAAGCAGCAGCAGGGTCTGGGTGCTCTGACTCGGGTCGGGAAGCTGGGCCAGCGTATCGACGGTATTCACTGTAACAGAGAGGCCACGCAGAAAATGTTCGGCCGCCAGCCAGGGATTGGCCTTCGCCTCTGGCGAGGGGCCCTGATCGACCGTTTTCTCGTAGCGCTCGAGCTGAGTGCTCAGAAACAGCGCGCCACTTGCCAGCAGCAACAGAACCAGCAGCCCGATCAGCAGTCCGGTACGGCGGCTCATGGCTGCGCTGCCTGGTTGAACAGGCGACGCCAGCCATCGCAGAGTTCCTGCCGGGCATGGGCTGGTGGCAGGCGATGCCCGTAGGCGAGGTTTTGCCAGTGTGCGGTCAGCGTGCGGCTGAACTCACTCAGCAGCGGCTGGTTGAGCGCGGCGATACGTTCGAGTACCTGACTTTCGGTATCGGCATTTTTCAAGGGCAATCGATAGTCGCTCAGCAAGCGGCTGAGCAAGGCGCGGTACAGCAGACCCAGCGCTTCGCGAGGCTGGCTGTTCCAGAGCTGCTCGGCCCGGCCAGCAACATCGTCGGGCAGGCTTTCAGCATTCACTTGCAGACCAAAGAGCTGCTCGGGTGTAGGGCGGGTGGTTTTGGCCTTGCCGGTCTTCCGGCCAACGAAGGTCTTGAACCAGTCCCGGTAACGAAAGATCACCAGTCCCACAAGCCCGATGAACACGGCCCACAGCAGTACTTCAATCAGGCTGGCCAGGGCGCTCGCTGCGCGCAGAAGCCGGTTGAGCCAGGTCATCAGCCAGCTCTGATCACGCGTGTCCCGCGCCGCAGACTGGCCTTTCTGTTTTTCAGGAAAGCGCCAGCCCGTTTCGGTCCGGGGGTTGCGGAAGGGCGGCTGTTGCAGAACGTTGTGAATCTGGCTGCGTGCCGCTTCGCTGGTCAGGGGCTGGCGGGTCAGGCGCGGCGTGTCGGGCGCCGCCACGGACGGAGCGGATTGCGCAGGGGCGGATTCCGGCAACGGGCAGCTGTAGCTTCGCTGATCGGCCCAGACCGGTTCTGGCGCTGCCGAAAGCATCAGCCCGACGCCCATCAACACGGCATAGGCCGTACCGATCAGGCGCTGCCGCAGGCGTCGGAAGATCAGTTCTATGTCCCAGGCTTCAAGAACCGTGCGGCGATTCAAGTACAGCGTGAAGCCGCAGGCGACATACACAGGCTCCCAAAGTATCAGCGCCAGGGCATACAAGAGGTTGGTCAGGTGGTCGATCCACAGCCATTGGTTTTCGACGTCGAGCAGACTCATCCAGTGCCAGTCGATCTGGATTTGCTGCGGTATCAGGGCGTAAAGCAGGACCAGCAGGCCTATCCACAGTGCGTATTCCAGGTGTGCGCCAACGATGGTGAGCAGCTGTGCGGCACGCAGGTCTTTCTGGCTGAGAAGGCCGATGCGCAGGGCGCGTTCGGTGCCTGCCAGATGCTCCAATTGCTGCACCGGCAGTTGGAAACTGCGACTCAGGGAAAGACGTCGCCACAAGAGGCTGGGCAGCAGTTGCTCCTTCAGGGTCGCCGGCCAGGCCTTGAGGGCCTGTCGCAGTGTCGGCGTGGCACCGAACAGTGACTGCGAAAGGATCAGCAGCGGCAACCGCTCGAACGCAGGTTTGAGCCACCAGAACAGCAGGATGGCGGCCGTGGGGTAATCCCAGAACAGTGCACTGAGGACACAGAAAAAGGGCAGGGTGACGATTGCCCAACTGCTCATCAGCACACCGCGGTGCCGCCCGGCGAGCAGTACGCCCAGGTCGATGGCTTCCCAGGGCGAGCGAGGGCGTATTGCAACAGTCGACTCAGTCAGGCGCATGAGGTGTACGTCCTGCCAGAGTCAGATACGCGGCCACCAGCACCCACAGGACGGCGCCTGTCAGGTACTTGAGAAGGGGCCCGGGCCAGGTCATCGATGACCAGTAGGCCTCGATGAAGGCTGCGATCAGCAGAAACAGGATCACCCCGCCGACCAGCTGCATGCTGGCCCGCGCGGCGATGCGCAATGCGGCACTGCGCGTCAGTCTTCCCGGAGCCAGCAAGGCCCAGCCCAGTTTGAGGCCCGCCGCCCCGGCGAGGGCGATGGCCGTCAGCTCGAAGGCGCCGTGACCGATGACGAAGGGCCAGAAGGTCTGCCCGTAACCGATGTCTGTCAGGTGCCCGGCGATTGCGCCGGTCATCAGCCCGTTGAAGAGCAGGAAGAACAGACTGCCCAGCCCGAACAGCAAGCCGCTTGCATAGGTTTGGAAGGCGATACCGATGTTGTTCATGATGTAGTAGCCGAACATCATCCAGTCCGTATCGGAACCCCGTTCGACGGGCTGACCGACCCGGCTGGCCGACGGGTCATACATGCTCTGCATGTCTGCCAGTTGTTCGGGGCTGACGACGCTGTAGATCAGTTGTGGAAAACCATAGACCAGCAACGCCATGCCGATCAGGCTGCCGAACAGCAGCAGGCTGGCAACCAGTACAAAGCGCCATTCGGTCCGCACGCGTCGCGGAAAGCCGCTCAGAACGAAGCTCAGCAATCGCACCCCGGCAGTGCTGCGGTGGCGGTAAAGTTGCTGATGACCGCGCATGGCCAACTGATGCAAGGGGTCGACCAAATGGCTGCTGTAGCCACGCTCCTGTGCCAGCGCCAAGTGGTGGCAGAGGCGCCGATAATCGCCGGGAAAGTTCGCGCCGCCGCCGAGATCGCCCTTGCCCTGTTCAAGGGCTGTCAGGCGCTGCTCGAAGCGTTGCCACTCCTGCTGATGGCGGGTTTCAAACAGGCTCTGCTTCATGTCGGCCCCAGCAGGTTGCGGGCGATGCCGTTTACATGAGCGACCGCCGTGTCGGCGGGGATACGCAAGGGTTCGGCGAGGATGGCCGCCAGTTCCTGGGTTCGCGCGCTGGACAGTTCAGCCTGCCGCTCCGCCAGGCCGAGCACCGCCCGCTGTTCATCCAGACGCAGGGCAAAGGGCACCATGACCGGTTCGGCCTGCGGCAGGGTAGGGCGCGCCACCGGCCGGTCGCTGTAAATCACCAGCGTTCCGGCGGCAAGATCACCCAGCCGTTTGAATAGCGGATGGTTCAGACAAGTGATCGCCCCCAGCCCGTAGCCCAGCGGGAGCATGTCGACGAAGCGCAGCAGGTTGCGGATCAGCGAAGAAGACCAGTCTATGGGCGTGCCGTCGTCATGCACCACCCGCAGCCCGAGCAGGCGCTTGCCCGGTGTGCGTCCCTGGTTGAGTACTTCAAACAGCACCATGTACCACCAGTTCACCAGAAAAAACACCAGAGCGGCCAGACCCATGCCGAGCTTGTCGAACAGCTGCAGAAGCACGAAGAACACGCCGAGGAGGGCTGCGCGAATGGCGAAGTCGATGCCGAACGCCAATGCGCGGGAAACCAGCCCGGCAGGGCGCAGAAGCATATCGATGCCTTCTGGCGTCTCGATTTCAATGCGCGTGTCCAACGGCGTGGGCAGCGCTGCACTCCTTGGCGAAGCGGGACGGGATGACATTGTCGGAAGGACGCGCCTGAAAACCAAAACTGATGCTAGCTACCGCAGCGGAGCTAAGCAACCGACCATTCAATACGCGGGCTGTAAGAAAACATTTCCCGGTGCGCCGGATACGACCCGATTAGCCAATGACACCTGTCACGCCCTACACTTCGCCGGTCTTTTGTTCAGGATCAGCCCGTGACCTCCAGCATCTTCTGGTACGACTACGAAACCACCGGTATCAACCCGCGCAACGATCGTGCGCTGCAGATGGCCGGAATTCGCACGGATACCGACCTCAATGAAATCGCGCCTCCGGTCAATCTGCACTGCCAGCTCAGCGATGACATCCTGCCTCATCCTGCCGCCTGCATGATTACCGGAATCACCCCGGCCACGCTGGCAGAAAAAGGCCTGTGCGAGGCCGATTTCATGACGCGCGTACATGCCGAACTGTCTGCTCCGGGAACCTGTGGCGCGGGTTACAACACCTTGCGTTTTGATGATGAAGTCACGCGCTACAGTTTTTATCGCAACTTCTTCGACCCCTATGCGCGCGAATGGCAGGGGGGCAACAGTCGCTGGGATCTGATCGATGTTGTGCGGGCTGCCTACGCATTGCGCCCCGATGGCATTGTCTGGCCGGAACAGGACGGCCGGGTCACGCTTAAACTGGAGCGGCTGACGGCTGCCAATGGTATTGATCACGGGCAGGCGCACGACGCGTTATCCGATGTGCGTGCAACTATTGCGCTGGCACGTTTGATTCGTGAAAAGCAGCCGAAGCTTTACGACTATCTGTTTGCATTGCGCAGCAAACAGAAAGTCCAGGAACAGGTTCGCCTGATGCAGCCTCTGGTGCATATTTCGGGACGCTTTTCTGCGGCGCGCAATTACCTGGGCGTGGTGCTGCCGTTGGCCTGGCACCCGCATAATCGCAACGCGCTGATCGTGTGTGATCTGCACCTGGATCATTCACCGTTGTTGCACGAGGGCGCTGAAACACTCAAGCGGCGTTTATATACGCGGCACGACGCGCTGGGCGACGGCGAATTGCCCGTGCCGCTCAAACTCTTGCATATAAACCGTTGCCCGGTGATCGCGCCGCTGGGGGTGCTGCGCAGCGAAGATCAGCAGCGGCTGCAACTGGACATGGCCGGCTATCAGGCACGCGCAGCGCAATTGAGTGAACGCCGCGAAGTTTGGCACGATAAACTGGCGGCCGTTTACGGCAAGGACGACTTCGTCGCAAGTGAAGATCCCGAACAGCAGTTATATGACGGTTTTATAGGTGACCGTGATCGTCGACTGTGTGAGCAAGTTCGGCAGGCCGAGCCCGAACAACTGGCGCGTGACGCCTGGCCGTTTGATGATGCCCGATTGCCTGAATTGTTATTCCGGTATCGCGCTCGTAACTTTCCTGACACCTTGAGTGGCGAAGAGCAAACACGCTGGCGGGATTTCTGTCAGCAGCGCTTGCGCAGCCCGGAATGGGGCGCTCCCAACACCCTGCATGACTTTACGGCCGCTTGGGTAGAATGCTCCCTTAGTGCCGCGCCAGAGCAGTTAGAGGTGTTGCGGCAGTGGCAGAATTACGCCAACAAGCTGAGTAACCGTCTGGGCGTATAAAAATACCGGGCAATAAAAAACGCCAGCAGGCTGGCGTTTTTGCAATCGCAATGAACCGCGATCTGGTGAAGCTTAGCCCAGCAAAGTGGCCCAGCTTTCAACGTCGTCGCTGCCCCACTTGGCTTTCCACTCTTTCAGCGTTTTGTGGTTGCCACCTTTGGTTTCGATGACTTCACCGTTGTGCGGGTTCTTGTATTGCTTGACCTTGCGCGCGCGTTTGGTGCCGGCAGGTTTAACAGCGCCGCCACGGGGGGCCTTGTTTACCTTGGCATCCGGATCCAACAGGGCAATGATGTCACGCAGCGACTTTTGGTATTCGCCCATCAGCGTGCGCAGTTTGCCTTCGAATTCCAGCTCGGTTTGCAGTTTGTCGTCCTGCGACAGGTTCTTCAAACGGGCTTGCAGTTCTTTGATGGCTTCTTCTGTAGCGCGGTATTCGTTGATCAGGGACATGAGGAGACCTTATGTTGTGAGGGTTGCAGGGATACAGTGCGGCAATAATAGTCACTGTAAATGAGCAAGTAAACATTAAATAAAAGTTTTATTTGAATTATTTAGCAATATACACGCGTCCTACAGACGTCTGAACTAGGAGCGCGTCACGCTTCCTTCAAAAGATCGCCCCTATAAAGCCCTTCTTATTACAGGTTTTGTTTAGCGATGGGCACCCGGAAAACGCATACTGGCAAGGTGCAATCTTTGGCCTTGGCGGTGTGCTTTTTCGGCATCTGAATTCAGGCAACAGAGATACTGCAGTTTTGCTGCGCAGCCGCTAGAATAGCGGCTTTGCGAAGTTCTGGAGTTTCCCCCAATGCGCACTTTTCGTCTGGTGATTGCTTGCCCGGACCGTGTAGGCATCGTTGCCAAAGTCAGTAACTTTCTGGCGTCCCATAACGGCTGGATCACCGAAGCGAGTCATCATTCTGACAATCTCAGCGGCTGGTTTTTCATGCGTCACGAGATCCGTGCCGACACCCTGCCTTTTGACCTGGACGGCTTCCGTGAAGCCTTCACGCCGATTGCCGAAGAGTTTTCGATGGACTGGCGCATTACCGACTCGGCGCAGAAGAAGCGCGTCGTGCTCATGGCGAGTCGCGAATCGCACTGTCTGGCCGACCTGCTGCACCGTTGGCACAGTGACGAACTCGACTGCGACATCGCCTGTGTGATTTCAAACCACCAGGACCTGCGCAGCATGGTCGAGTGGCACAACATCCCTTACTACCATGTTCCGGTGGACCCCAAAGACAAGGAGCCGGCATTCGCCGAGGTATCGCGTCTGGTCGGTCATCACCAGGCTGATGTCGTGGTTCTGGCGCGTTACATGCAAATCCTGCCGCCGCAGTTGTGCCGTGAATATGCCCATCAGGTCATCAATATCCACCACAGCTTCCTGCCATCGTTCGTCGGGGCCAAGCCTTATCACCAGGCCTCGCTGCGCGGCGTCAAACTGATCGGCGCGACCTGTCACTATGTGACCGAAGAGCTCGACGCCGGTCCGATCATCGAGCAGGACGTCGTGCGCGTCAGTCACCGTGACAGCATCGAAAACATGGTGCGTTTCGGCCGCGACGTGGAAAAAATGGTGCTGGCGCGCGGCCTGCGCGCTCACCTGGAAGACCGCGTTCTGGTTCACGACAACAAGACAGTCGTCTTCGGCTGATCTATCTTTTCCGGAGCGCGTCTGTCGCGCTCCCGACTCAGCTGTCGGCAAGGGTGCAACGCGCAAGGTGACAGCCAATGACCGATCCTCTCGACAAAGCCACTTCCACCGCTCCGGCAACGCTTGGCGAAGGCTGCCTGAGCCGCTATGACCCTGCTGAACTGACTGCTGAAAACGGCACTGATTTCGACGGTGCCGCAGCACTGTGGCGCGAGCTGCAGCAAGCGCCTGGTGAAGGGCTTGAGGAGGAGGGGGGACAAGAGGATGAGTGAGTCAAACCCTTGAGCGGTGCAAGGTATGCACCGCCCGAAGGGTTTCGGATCAGGCCAGGGCCTTGGAAGCCAGCCAGAACAACGCTGCGGACAAGGCGACCGTTGCCGGCAGGGTCAGCACCCAGGCCAGCAGGATGGTGCGCACGGTTCCGCCTTGCAGACCGCTCTTGTTGGCGACCATGGTGCCGGCTACACCCGACGACAGAATGTGCGTGGTGGACACTGGAAGACTGAACACGTTGGCCAGACCAATCGCGCAGGCGGTGGTGATCTGCGCCGACATGCCTTGTGCGTAGGTCATGCCCTGCTTGCCGATTTTCTCGCCGATCGTCAGTACCACACGTTTCCAGCCGACCATGGTGCCGATGCCCAGCGCCAGTGCGACCGCCAGAATCACCCAGAACGGTGCGTACTCGGTGGTGGTGGTCAGGTCCTTGCGAAGTTTCTCCAGGTCGGATTTTTCACGCGCTGACAGGTCCGGAAGTTTGCCGACCTTGCGGGCGGTGTCGTCCAGGCACAACAGGTAGCGACGAACTTCGATGCGGCTTTCAGGGGCCAGCGCATGGTAGTCGGACACGCCCTTCAGGCGGTCGAGCAGCGCGTCGATGGTAGGTTCGGTCTGCTTCGGATTACAGGCAGAGCTGGACGGCAGGTCGCCTTTTTCGGCTTTACCCATGGCCAGGTATTCGCCCAGCGTGCTGCTGTTGCGCTGATAGAACTGGTTCAGGTGCTGGGTCGCATCGCGGGTGCGTTCGATCTGGTAGGTCGTGCTGGTGAGGTCAAGCACGAACTGGCTGGGCACGATACCGATCAGTACCAGCATGATCAGGCCAATACCTTTCTGGCCGTCATTCGAACCGTGTACGAAGCTGACCGCCATGGCGGAGATGACCAGCACCAGACGGTTCCAGAACGGCGGGTGCTTCTTGTCATCAAGCTTGCGGCGCTGGTCAGGGGTCTTGTGCATCTTCGACAGCGGACGCCACCATTTCAGGGCAATCAGTACCAGGCCCGCAACGATAAAGCCGGCCAGCGGCGAGAACACCAGCGAAGCGCCGATATCGATCGCTTTCTGCCAGTTCACGCCATCGGCCAGCGGGATATCGTTGAGCAGCGCATTGGCCAGACCCACACCGAGTATCGAGCCGATCAGCGTGTGCGAACTGGAGGCCGGAATGCCGAAGTACCAGGTGCCGAGGTTCCAGGTAATCGCCGCCGCCAGCAGCGAGAACACCATGGCCAGGCCATGTCCGGTGTTGACGTTGATAAGCAGTTCGACCGGCAGCAGGTGGACGATGGCATAGGCAACGCCCACGCCGCCCAGCAACACGCCGAGAAAGTTGAATACACCGGAAAAGAGCACGGCCAGATGAGGCGGCATCGCTTTGGTGTAAATGACTGTCGCCACCGCGTTGGCGGTGTCATGAAAGCCGTTGATGAACTCGAAGGTGAGGACGAAAGCCAGGGCGAGCAACAGGCTCACAAGCACCCAGGCATCAAGCCCGCTGAATAAATCGATCATGTAGGTTTTCTGACCGGGTCTGAAGGGGGCGCGATTATGACAGAAAAAATACCGAACGACTTGTCGTCACCACGTGGTGTCGCCTCAAACCAAAAAAAAGACGCATGAGCGCCGCCCCGTTGAATGTTCAATGAGGCAGTAAGGCGTGTAATTCCGGGGGCTGAAAGTCAGAAACGTATCGGGCAGGGATCATCGGCCCTGCGCTGTCATGGCTCTTCTTTCAGGCCTTCTTCCATTTTTTGCAGTTCTTGCTTGAACGCCTGGTCCAGCAGGCTGGCTCTTTTGCGCCAAGGCTTGCGTTCCGGTTCAGGTTGCGCGGCGTAGGTGGTGATTTCACCGCCGTAGACATCCTTGTAGCGTTGTTCCTGGCGCTCAAGTTCCGCGCGCAGTTCATCTTTAGTCACTTTAATACCTGATCGAGTCGAATGGGCTCTGGCGATGACGCAAAACATTGCAAGTATGTTCACTCCAGTCTGGCTGTATACCAACTACAGTCAGCGGCCTGTTCGGGCGATTGCGCGAAAGGGTTACTGGACATGCCTGTTGTTGTCTGCGGCTACGTGCACCAGAGAGAAACACCTGTCGTAGCGACACACGTTTGATTTCAAGCACAGGGCTTGCGCTGGCAGGCTTGCTGATGATCTCGCTGCGATGGTGCACCGTGACAACGCTTCGACAGGACAGTCGAGGCAGAAATCGGGTCAATGGATCAATCGTTGCGAGGGTATTGCCAACCAACTGACAGATACTATCTCCAAGAACTTCTGCTACGTCAACAACAGAGGTTGAATGAGTTCACATGTCTGGTTTTTTTGTACGATTGTTCCGAAGTTTCAGTGAGCCATTTATATGACATAAGTTTTATAAAACAGTTTTCACGTTCGACGACAAAATGTTGGCGAAGAAATTCACTGTCTTTTATATGCAGGATGTGTGGAGTCGCGTGGCAGGCACCGACCGAGAACGGGATGAAGAGGAGGGGGTCGCGAGCATCGGGCACGAGGGATGCGCCTGAGTAATGAAAACGGCCTTGCTTGGTGAGCAAGGCCGCTGCCTTGGACTTCTCAGTGGGTACCTGACCAGTATTTCCAAGAAGTCACTTCGTGGCAGAGGTAAAGGTATAAGTATATTTACATGGGGTCAATTGCGATTATCGGCCACCTGTTCGATAATCGCACAAATGAGGGCGGGCTTCGCTCCTCTGAAAAGAGCTGAAACCTACGGTTTACAGGGCCTGAAAGGCAGTTACATAAGGTGTTTCAATGAACGACGAACTGCGTAAATCTTTTGCCTCGTTGGCACCGCCCATCGTGGCGTCGCCCGCAAAGCGCATTCAGGCGCTGACCGGTGACCCGGATTTCATGACCTCGCTGGCGCGCGGGCTGGCCGTGATTCATGCCTTTCAGGAGCGTAAGAGACACCTGACCATTGCGCAGATCAGCCACCGCACCGAGATCCCCCGTGCGGCAGTGCGTCGTTGTCTGCACACCCTGATCAAGCTCGGTTATGCGACCACTGACGGCCGTACCTACTCGCTACTGCCCAAAGTATTGACGCTGGGCCACGCCTATTTGTCATCGACGCCACTGGCAACGTCATCGCAGCCTTATCTGGACCGTATGAGCGACCAGCTGCACGAGGCGTGCAATATGGCGACTCTGGAAGGCGACGACATTCTTTATATAGCGCGCTCTGCGACCACGCAGCGACTCATCTCGGTCGACCTTTCCGTGGGCGGTCGTCTTCCCGCGTACTGCACATCCATGGGCCGCATTCTGCTGGCCGCACTGGATGACGTGTCGCTGCATGAATACCTTGACCATGTCGATCTGCAGCCCAAGACCAGCCGCACCATTCGCACGCCGGAGGCCTTGCTCGAATGTCTGCAGCTGGTTCGGCAACAAGGCTGGTGCATTGTCGATCAGGAACTGGAGCAGGGGCTGCGTTCGATTGCCGTACCGGTCTATGATGCGTCGGGCCAGGTGCTGGCTGCGCTGAATGTCAGTACCAGCGCCGGACGTGTGGCACGCAGCGAGCTGGAACAGCGCTTTCTGCCGATCATGCTCGATGCCAGTCGCGACCTGAGTACGCAGCTGTTTACCTGACGTTGCCGTATTTTAGACGGATTGAATTCGTTCGATTACCGAACGTTTAGTCGATTATCGGATTGTTTGCCTTCTTGCTCAGGCATAACCTCATTTTCATTCCGGCGCAGGTCTTCGCGCTGATCATTGAACGTGATGTTGGGTTCGGAGCACCTCATGGCAGACATTCTTTCTCTACGCGATGCGGTGAAGCAACTGGTCAACGATGGCGACACCGTTGCGCTGGAAGGCTTCACGCATCTGATCCCCACGGCCGCTGGGCATGAAATCATCCGTCAGGGTAAAAAAGACCTGACCCTTGTGCGCATGACGCCCGATCTGATCTACGACCAGTTGATCGGTGCCGGCTGTGCGAAGCGGCTGATTTTCTCGTGGGGCGGCAACCCTGGCGTTGGCTCCTTGCACCGTTTGCGCGATGCCGTTGAAAAGCAGTGGCCGCGCGCGATGGAAATTGAAGAGCACAGCCATGCCGACCTCGCCAACGCTTATGTAGCGGGCGCGTCCGGTCTGCCGTTCGCGGTGCTGCGCGCTTATGCCGGGTCCGACCTGCCCAAGGTCAACCCGCTGATCAAGACGGTCACCTGCCCGTTCACCGGCGAAGTGTTGGCAGCGGTGCCTTCGGTACGTCCCGACGTAACCGTGATTCATGCACAGAAAGCCGACCGCAAGGGCAACGTGCTGTTGTGGGGCATTCTCGGTGCGCAGAAAGAAGCCGCACTGGCTGCGAAGCGTTGCATTGTGACGGTGGAAGAAATCGTCGATGACCTCAAGGCGCCGATGAATTCCTGCGTGCTGCCGACCTGGGCGCTGAGCGCGGTGTGCCTGGTGCCAGGCGGCGCGCATCCGTCTTATGCGCATGGCTACTACGAGCGTGACAACCCGTTCTATCAGGCCTGGGACCCGATCGCCCGAGAACGGGAGACGTTCACGGCGTGGATCGATGAATACATCCACGGCACCGCAGACTTCAGTGAATTCCAGAGCAAGCTGGCTCGCGCTTCGGAGGCCAAATAATGACTTACTCCACCAGTGAAATGATGACCGTTGCCGCAGCCCGTCGCTTGCGTAATGGTTCTGTGTGCTTCGTCGGCATCGGCCTGCCTTCGAAGGCGGCGAACCTGGCACGTCTTACCTCTGCGCCTGACGTAGTACTGATCTACGAGTCCGGTCCGATTGGTGCCAAGCCCACGGTCTTGCCGTTGTCTATCGGCGATGGCGAGTTGGCTGAAACCGCAGACACAGTGGTCTCCACCAGTGAAATATTTCGCTACTGGCTGCAGGGCGGTCGCGTCGATGTCGGCTTTCTCGGCGCGGCGCAGGTCGACCGTTTCGGCAACATCAACACCACCGTGGTCGGCGATTACCATCATCCAAAAGTGCGTCTGCCGGGCGCCGGTGGTGCGCCGGAGATCGCCGGGTCGGCCAAGTCAGTGCTGATCATTCTCAAGCAGTCGGCGCGTTCGTTCGTCGACAAGCTGGACTTCATCACCTCGGTCGGCCATGGCGAAGGTGGCGACTCGCGCAAACGCCTGGGCCTGCCCGGTGCCGGCCCAGTGGGCATCATCACCGACCTGTGCATCATGGAGCCGGAAGCCGGCACCCACGAGTTCGTCGTGACCACGCTGCACCCTGGCGTGACCCGCGAGCAGGTGATCGCCGCAACCGGCTGGGAGATCCGCTTTGCCGACACCGTTGTTGTGTCCGAAGAGCCCACTGACGTCGAGCTGACGGCGCTGCGTGATCTGGAAGCACGAACTGCCGCGGCTCATGGTCAGGTCGCAGGAGAAGCGTGATGCGTGATGTATTTATTTGCGATGCGATTCGTACGCCCATCGGTCGCTTTGGTGGTGGGTTGTCTTCGGTGCGTGCAGACGACTTGGCTGCGGTGCCGATCAAGGCGCTGATGGAGCGCAACCCTTCGGTCAACTGGGAAGAGATCGACGAAGTGTTCCTTGGCTGCGCCAATCAGGCCGGCGAGGACAACCGCAACGTCGCGCGCATGGCCGCACTGTTGGCCGGGCTGCCGCAAAGCGTACCGGGCGTCACCCTCAATCGCTTGTGTGCGTCCGGGATGGACGCCATCGGCACCGCGTTCCGGGCCATCGCTTCCGGTGAAATCGAGCTGGCCATCGCCGGAGGCGTCGAGTCGATGTCCCGTGCCCCCTTCGTGATGGGCAAGGCCGATGCCGCGTTTTCGCGCAACATGAAGCTGGAAGACACCACCATCGGCTGGCGCTTTATCAATCCGGCGATGAAAGCACAGTACGGCGTGGACTCAATGCCCGAGACGGGCGACAACGTGGCAACCGACTTCAGGATTTCTCGAGCCGATCAGGACGCTTTCGCCCTGCGCAGCCAGCAACGCACTGCCGTTTCCCAGGCTGCGGGCTTTTTCGAGGAAGAGATCGTGCCGGTGCGAGTCGCGCACAAAAAGGGCGAGACCCTTGTCGACAAGGATGAGCATCCGCGTGGCGATACCAGTCTGGAAACCCTGAGCAAACTCAAGCCGGTCAATGGCCCGGACCGCACGGTGACTGCCGGTAATGCGTCCGGAGTCAACGACGGCGCTGCTGCGCTGATTCTGGCGTCGGCCGAAGCAGTCAAAAAGCATGGCCTGACGCCCCGCGCCCGCGTGCTCGGCATGGCCAGCGCCGCGGTTGCACCTCGGGTGATGGGCATTGGCCCGGTGCCAGCGGTGCGTAAACTGGTCGAGCGTCTGGGGCTGGCGGTGACCGATTTCGATGTCATCGAGCTCAATGAAGCATTTGCCAGCCAGGGGCTTGCGGTGCTGCGCGAGCTGGGTCTGGCGGACGATGCGCCGCAGGTCAATCCCAACGGCGGGGCGATTGCCCTAGGCCATCCGCTGGGCATGAGCGGCGCGCGGCTGGTGCTGACGGCGCTGCATCATCTGGAGAAAACCGGCGGGCGCAGAGGCCTGGCAACCATGTGCGTCGGCGTCGGGCAGGGGCTTGCGCTGGCCATCGAGCGGTAAGCCCTCCCGCTTCAACCTGTTGTCCAGCAACCCGGATCGTTTGTCAGCCTCCACGAAAAGGCAGGCCGATGATCCGGGTTGTTGTTCGTCTGGACGCCCGGATTCTCAACGATCCCGCTATTCCATTCGGCTGAATTGGCCTGACTTATTGTGCTCGATTAAAGACGGTGTTACAGATTGTTTCTTATGGACAGTTCTGCTTGGGGAAAATAATGACTACAACATCAAAAGCACCGCATTACACCGGCGAGGAGCGAAGCAAAAGAATTTTCGCCATTGTCGGCGCCTCATCCGGCAACCTGGTCGAATGGTTCGACTTTTATATCTACGCCTTCTGCGCGATTTATTTCGCACCGGCTTTCTTCCCTTCCGATGATCCGACCGTTCAGTTGCTCAACACCGCAGGTGTATTTGCCGCTGGCTTTCTGATGCGTCCGATTGGCGGCTGGCTGTTTGGTCGTGTCGCAGACAAACATGGCCGCAAGAACTCCATGCTGATTTCGGTCACCATGATGTGTGCCGGATCATTGATCATCGCCTGCCTGCCGACCTATGCCTCGATTGGCGCCTGGGCGCCGGCCTTACTGTTGATGGCGCGCCTGCTGCAAGGCCTGTCGGTAGGTGGCGAGTACGGCACCACGGCCACTTATATGAGTGAAGTGGCGCTGCGCGGCCAGCGCGGCTTTTATGCTTCGTTTCAGTACGTCACCCTGATCGGCGGGCAATTGCTGGCGGTGTTGACGGTGGTCATCCTCCAGCAATTCCTGACCACCGAAGAACTGCGTGACTACGGCTGGCGTATCCCCTTCGTGATCGGTGCTGGCGCTGCGGTCATCGCCTTGCTGTTGCGTCGCACCCTCAATGAAACCACCACGGCCGAAAGCCGGCAGGACAAGGACGCGGGCAGTATTGCGGCACTGTTCAAGCATCATGCTGCTGCCTTCATCACAGTGCTGGGCTACACCGCCGGTGGCTCGCTGATTTTCTATACCTTCACGACCTACATGCAGAAATACCTGGTCAACACCGGGGGCATGGAAGCCAAGACCGCCAGCTACATCATGACCGGTGCGCTGTTTCTGTACATGTGCATGCAGCCGTTCTTCGGCATGCTCGCGGACCGCATTGGCCGTCGCAATTCGATGCTCCTGTTCGGCGCGCTGGGTACGCTGTTCACAGTGCCGATCCTGATGACGCTCAAGACCACCACCAACCCGTTTATTGCCTTTGTGCTGATTACCCTGGCGCTGGCGATCGTCAGCTTCTACACCTCGATCAGCGGGCTGGTCAAAGCCGAGATGTTTCCGCCTCAGGTTCGTGCGCTGGGCGTGGGTCTGGCGTACGCGGTGGCCAACGCAATGTTCGGCGGCTCGGCTGAGTGGGTTGCACTGAAACTCAAGAGTGCCGGAATGGAAAACAGCTTTTACTGGTACGTGACGGCCATGATGGCGGTAGCGTTCCTGTTCAGTCTGCGTTTGCCCAAAGAGCCTAAGTACCTGCATCAGGATCATTGATCGCAGGTGTGTGCCGGCCACAAAAAAACCACCTGATCAGGTGGTTTTTTTGTCTGCCGCTGTCAATCAGAACAGCTGAACCGAAGGCTTCTCCTTGGAGATGGTTTCGGTCTGTCCGGTTCTTTCATACCAGCCGCCGCCGAGGGCCTTGTACAGGTTGACCTCGCTGGTCAGCTGCGACAGGCGATCGGTGATCAGCGTTTGTTGCGCACTGAACAGCGAGCGCTGGGCGTCGAGGAAGGTCAGGTTGCTGTCGATGCCGATCCGGTAACGACGCTCGGCCAGACGGTAGTAATCCTGGTTGGCCGCGACGAAGTCACGTTGCGCCTGGAGCTGCTCGTCATAAGTCTTGCGTGAAGCCAGGCCGTCGGACACTTCCTGGAAGGCGGTCTGAATCGCCTTCTCGTAGTTGGCAACGCTGATTTCCTTCTGGATTTTCGAGTAGTCCAGGCTGGCGCGCAGGTTACCGGCGTTGAAGATCGGAATGTTGATGCTTGGCTGGAACAGCCAAGCGCCCGATCCGCCCTTGAACAGGCCGGACAGCTCGCTGCTGCTGGTCCCGGCACTGGCCGTCAGGCTGATGCTCGGGAAGAACGCTGCACGTGCCGCGCCGATGTTGGCGTTGGCCGCCTTCAGTGAGTGCTCGGCTTCCAGAATGTCCGGACGACGCTGCAGCAGGTCGGACGGCAGGCCTGCCGGCATTTCGGTCAGCATGTCGGAATCGAGCAAGTGGCTGGCAGGCAGGTTGTCAGGCAGGCTGGTGCCGAGCAGCAGCACCAGACTGTTCTGATCCTGGGCAACCAGGCGCTGGTACTGGGCCAGTTTGGCGCGCGCGCTTTCGACGGCGGTGCGCGACTGGCTCAGGTCCAGTGCCGAAGACACGCCGACTTCGCTGGCGCGCGAGGTCAGACGGAAGCTTTCTTCGTAGGTCTTCAGGGTGTCCTGCGTCAGCTTGAGCAGTTCCTTGTCGGCCTGCCAGGTCATGTAGGCATTGGCGACGCTGGCCACCAGACTGATCTGGGTGCTGCGACGTGCTTCCTCGCTGGCGAAGTAGGTCTCCAGCGCCTGCTCGCTGAGGCTGCGTACCCGGCCGAAGAGGTCCAGTTCGTAAGAGCTGACACCCAGGGTGGCCGAGTAGCTGCTGGTGATGCCGGGCTGACCGGTTTGCGACTGGTCACCTGGCACGCGCTGACGTGAGCCGCTACCCGTGGCCGAAACGGCAGGGAACAGGTCCGAGCGCTGGATACGGTACTGGGCGCGGTAGGCGTCGATGTTCAGCGCCGCAACCCGAAGGTCACGGTTGTTGAGCAGTGCAGTCTGAATCAGCTGTTGCAGCGCCGGGTCATTGAAGAAGTGCCGCCAGCCTTGTTCCGCGGCGGCCATTTTGGCGCCTTCGACCGGCGAGTACGCCGGCCCTTGCGGATATTGTGCCGCGACCGGTGCTTCCGGCTGTTTGTAATCGGGGATCAAAGAGCAGCCGCCGAGAATGAACGCGGTAACTGCAAGTGAGATCAATGACTTGCTCATTGGCCAGCCTCATCGTGTGAAATATGTTTCTGCTTGCTCTTGAAGAGCCCTGAAACCGTTACGAAGAACAGGGGCACCCAGAAGATCGCCAGAATAACTGCGGTGATCATACCGCCAATTACGCCAGTACCGATCGAATGCTGACTGCCCGAACCTGCGCCCGTGGAAATCGCCAACGGTACGACGCCGAGGATGAAGGCCATGGAAGTCATGATGATCGGGCGCAGACGCATGCGGCAGGCCTCGATCGCCGCGTCCACCAGGCTCTTGCCCTGTTCGTGAAGCTCTTTGGCGAACTCGACGATCAGAATGGCGTTTTTCGCCGCCAGCCCCACCGTCACCAACAAGCCGACCTGGAAGAACACGTCGTTGGACAGACCGCGCAGGCTGGTTGCCATCAATGCACCGATAACCCCCAGTGGCACCACGAGGATGACCGCGATCGGAATCGACCAGCTTTCATACAGCGCCGCCAGACAGAGGAACACGACCAGCAACGACAAGGCATACAGGGCAGGGGCCTGCGAACCGGAAAGGCGTTCCTCGTAAGACAGACCGGTCCACGAGATGCCGATGCCCTGCGGCAGCTTCTTGGCCAGCGCTTCGACTTCGTTCATCGCGTCGCCGCTGCTGTAACCAGGGGCTGGAGTACCGAGCACTTCCTCTGCCGCCACGCCGTTGTAGCGTGACAGTTTCGGCGAGCCGTAGGACCATTTGCCGCTGGCGAAGGCCGAGAACGGCACCATCTCACCTGCGCTGTTGCGCACGTACCATTTCTTCAGATCTTCAGGCGTCATACGCGCACCTGCATCGCCCTGGATGTACACCTTCTTCACACGGCCACGGTCGATGAAGTCGTTGACGTAGCTGCCACCCAACGCGATGGACAGTGTGTTGTTGATGTCCGACAGGGTGATACCCAAAGCGCTGGCGCGCTCGTCGTCAATGATCAACTGGTACTGCGGTTCGTCGTTCAGCCCGTTGGGACGCACACCCGCCAGAATCTTGCTCTGTGCGGCCATACCGAGGAACTGGTTACGCGCTTCCATCAGCTTGTCGTGACCCACGCCGCCTTGATCCTGCAAGTAAACATCGAAGCCGGTGGCGTTACCCAGTTCAAGTACCGAAGGCGGGACGACCGCAAACACCATCGCGTCGCGCAGACTGAAGAAATAGCCCTGAGCCCGCTTGGCCAGTTCGAAGACGCTGTTGTTGGAATCACGCTCCTCCCACGGCTTGAGCATCACGAACGCAATCGCCGAGCTTTGACCGCGGCCTGCGAAGTTGAAGCCGTTTACCGAGAACACCGACTTCACTGCGCCGCTTTCCTTGGTCAGCAGGTACTCACGCATCTGATCGATGACTTCCTGCGTACGCTCGGTCGAGGAGCCGGCCGGTGTCTGGATCTGGGCGAAGATAACGCCCTGGTCTTCATCCGGCAGGAACGCAGCCGGAATACGCATGAACATGAACACCATGCCCGCGCAGATCAGTATGTAACCCAGGTACGCAGGCCACTTGTGCTTGAGCATGTTGCCGACGCCGCGCTCGTAACTCAGAACGCTACGGTCGAAGGTACGGTTGAACCAGCCGAAGAAACCACGTTTCGGTTGCCCGTGCTTCTCGTGATCGATGGGCTTGAGCATGGTGGCGCACAGCGCCGGGGTGAAGATCAGCGCAACCACGACCGACAGGGCCATGGCCGAGACGATGGTGATCGAGAACTGCTTGTAGATCACCCCGGTGGAGCCACCGAAAAACGCCATTGGCAATAGAACCGCCGACAGCACCAGGGCAATACCGACCAGTGCGCCTTGAATCTGTGTCATGGACTTGATCGTGGCGTCGCGCGGGGAGAGCTTTTCCTCCTCCATGACCCGCTCGACGTTTTCCACCACCACAATCGCATCGTCCACCAGCAAGCCGATGGCCAGCACCATACCGAACATGGTCAGGGTGTTGATTGTGAAGCCGAAGGCCGCGAGGATGCCGAACGTACCCAGCAAGACCACCGGAACCGTCATCGTGGTGATGATGGTTGCGCGGAAGTTCTGCAGGAACAGGTACATCACCAGGAACACCAGCACGATCGCTTCGATCAGGGTGTGCACCACGCCGTTGATCGATTCGCTCACCACCGGTGTGGTGTCATACGGGTACACGACTTTCATGCCAGGCGGGAAGAATGGCTCCAGCGACGAAACGGTCGCGCGGATGGCCTTGGCGGTGTCCAGTGCGTTGGCGCCGGTGGCGAGCTTGATCGCCAGACCGGAAGCCGGTTTGCCGTCGAACTGCGAATCGGTGCTGTAGTTCTCTGCGCCCAGGCCGACTGTAGCGACGTCTTTCAGGCGAACCTGTGAGCCGTCGGTGTTGACCTTGAGGAAGATATTGCCGAACTGCTCGGCGGTCTGAAGACGCGTCTTGCCGATGATCGTAGCGTTCAACTGCTGGCCGCTGATCGATGGCAGGCCGCCCAACTGGCCGGACGACACCTGAACGTTCTGCGCGGTGATCGCGTTTTTCACGTCTACCGGGGTCAGCTGGAAGTTGTTCAGCTTGGCCGGGTCCAGCCAGATACGCATGGCGTACTGCGAACCGAACACCTGGAAGTCACCCACACCGGAGGTCCGGGAGATCGGGTCCTGCATGTTCGACACAATGTAGTTGGCCAGGTCTTCCTTGCCCATGCTGCCGTCTTCCGACACCAGACCGATCACCATCAGGAAGTTCTTCACTGCCTTGGTGACGCGGATACCCTGTTGCTGCACTTCCTGTGGCAGCAGCGGGGTCGCGAGGTTGAGCTTGTTCTGCACCTGGACCTGCGCCGTATCCGGGTTGGTGCCCTGATTGAAGGTCGCCGTGATGGTCATGCTGCCGTCGGAGTTACTTTCCGAGCTGACATAACGCAGGTTATCGATACCGTTGAGCTGTTGCTCGATCACCTGGACCACAGTGTCCTGCACCGTCTGGGCAGACGCGCCCGGATAGGTGACCTGGATACCGATGGCGGGCGGTGCGATGCTCGGGTACTGGTTGATCGGCAGGCTGGAAATCGACAGCGCACCGACCAGCATGATCACGAGGGCAATAACCCAGGCAAAAATGGGTCGATCAATAAAAAATTTCGACATGGGTTACTCCCCTTTGCTGCCTGCGGCTTTATCAGTGGCCGGGGCAGGTGCCGGGTTTGCTCCTTTGACGTTGGTCGCTTCGGCGACTTTCACTTCGGCGCCTGGTTTGACGTACTGCAAGCCTTCGGTGATGACGCGATCACCTTCTTTCAGGCCGTCTTCGATCAGCCAGTCGCTGCCCACGGTGCGATTGGCCACCAGCGTGCGCATTTCAACCTTGTTGTCCTGGTTGACTACCATGGCGGTCGGCGTGCCTTTCAGGTCACGGGTTACGCCTTGCTGCGGTGCCAGGATGGCCTTCGAATTGACGCCAGCCTGCAACTGCGCATGAACGAACATGCCCGGCAGCAGACGGTGTTCAGGGTTCGGGAACACCGCACGCAGGGTCACGGAGCCGGTGGTCTGGTCAACCGATACCTCGGAGAATTCCAGTTTGCCTTCCTGGGCGTAGACGCTGTTGTCTTCCAGGGTCAGCTTGACCTTGGCCGCGTTGTCACCGGCTTTCTGCAGCTTGCCGCTATCCAGGTCGCTGCGCAGCTTGAGCATGTCGGCAGATGACTGCACCACGTCGACATAGATTGGATCGAGTTGCTGGATGGTTGCCATCGCGTCGGTCTGCGCGCTGCTCACCAGTGCGCCTTCAGTCACCGCAGAGCGACCGATACGACCGGAAATAGGAGCCAGCACCTTGGTGTAGCGCAGGTTGATCTGGGCGGTCTGCAGGGTTGCCTGAGCTTCCTGGGTGGATGCTAGCGCCGTGTCGTACTCCTGACGGCTCACTGCCTGCTCGCTGACCAGTTGCTTGTAGCGATCGGACATCGACTTGGCGGACTGCAGGGTGGCCTTGGCGCTGTTGGCGTTGGCTTCATAGACAGCCGGATCGATCTGGTAGAGCTGCTGACCGGCTTTGACATCCCCACCTTCGGTGAACAGACGCTTGAGAATGATGCCGTTGACCTGAGGGCGAACCTCGGCAACGCGGAATGCGGTGGTCCGGCCCGGCAGCTCGGTGGTCAGGGTATACGGCTGTGCTTTGATGGTAACGACGCCTACCTGAGGGGTTTGCGCAGGCGGGGCGGCCTGTTCCTTCTTGCTACAGCCACTGAGCAGGGTTGCCAGGGCGATGGCAGTGACCAGAACGGTAACAGCTGGCTTGAATTGCATGAAGATCCTCGGGGCAGGAGCCTGTTTTCTCAACAGTACGTTGAAGTGTTAAAAAATATTTCGGCTAGATAAGTAGCATGCTAAGGAATATACTTACATTCGCGGTTGTTTGTAAACACCTGCCGTGCGCATTCGGCCAGTATTCAGGGAGCCGGGAGCCAATTCGGGACAAGGCGAGACAAATGCCGCCCGGTCATATCTTGAGGCATGACGCAAAACGCATGCCTGAGGTGAATTTTTTGAGGTCTTATTGCCATGGTTCGTCGCACCAAAGAGGAAGCTCAGATCACTCGCAGCCAGATTCTGGAGGCTGCCGAGCAGGCTTTTTATGAGCGAGGCGTCGCCCGCACGACGCTGGCCGACATTGCCACCCTTGCCGGTGTGACGCGAGGCGCCATCTATTGGCACTTCAACAATAAGGCCGATCTGGTGCAGGCCATGCTCGACAGCCTTCAGGAGCCTCTTGACGAAATGGCCGAGGCCAGCCAGAGCGAGGACGAGGAAGACCCGCTGGGCTGCATGAGAAATCTGTTGATTCACCTGTTTCATGAACTCGCACTGGACCCGAAAACCCGTCGCATCAATGAAATCCTCTTTCACAAGTGCGAGTTTACCGACGAGATGTGTGATTTCCGTCGTCAGCGTCAGGACAACGCCATACAGTGCCACGACCGTATCACCCTGGGGCTGAACAACGCCGTACGCCAAGGGCAATTACCCAAAGGGCTGGACACCGCCCGGGCTGCCGTGGCGCTGTTTGCCTACGTCAACGGCATCATTTACCAATGGCTGCTGGTTCCGGACAGCTTCTCGCTGCCCGCAGAGGCCGAGCAACTGGTCGACGTGTGCCTGGACATGCTGCGTTTCAGCCCGACTTTGCTGATCGATAATAACCGCTCGACAGTGGGTGCCTGACTGAACATGACCGGCGGCGGCACCCGCCGGTTCCGCCTGCCAGCGATGCTGTGCAGAGCCTAACTCCAATCCGTGCCTCTTATATAGTGTGTTTACCGATCGTTTACCTGTATTTACCGATTGCGCTCACCGTGCAAGCATCAGCGAGCGTTGATCTGACAAGATATTGTAGGAAGCAAGTAGGACATTTCCTGATACATGTAGCTGATTTCCCAAAGTAAATTCCGAGTATTGCTCCGCAGGAAAACTCCCTTCACTCTTCGCCTCCTGAAAGATCAGAAGAGAGGAAGGTTGCATGTTTTTGCCGAATCTTGCGCCTATGTGCCCTGAAATCATCACCAGTGACGCTGATGTCTACTCGGGCAGGCAGGGCCATGGCTACCCAATGAGCGGGGACATCTCTGGCGTGACCGATACCTGCGAAGGGCATGCAGGTACGCGCAAAAACCTGACCCCGGCGACTGATGGGAGGGCAGGGCATGTCGGACACTGCAACTGACGCTGTGGGGTTATTGGCCAGGATCACGCAACAATCTGAACGTGTGGCCATGGATTCAGTATTGGGCACACCGGTCATACGATTGGGGTTGATCACCACGCTGTATTTTCGCAATGGCCACACTGTGGAGATGAAGCGTCGCGTCGAAGCCTGCTTTTTGCGCTTTTACGAAGCGTTCAAAACCAGACTCAAATGGCAACTCTTCAAACGCATGCGTCGCCTGAGCGGCTCCGGGTTCGCTTCGACCCGGCGCCAGATTGTCGAGAGCCCGCCTGACGAGCAGTTCATCTGGTCTATCGCCAGCGCCACTCAGGCTGAAGTCGCCACCTACAGCCTGTTCGTGATGAACACCTCAGAGGGGCAGGCCGACAACGACCGATCATGTCTGAAAATGGTTCTGCCCTGGTCATATCTGACCGAGCCCGACGGCTTGAAACAGTACGAGGAGTGGATCAGGTACCTCAGCAGCGAACTGCAGGCCGAGCACGGCTTTGGTGGTCTTGCCTGCGTTTTGCCGTGCGACGGCCATCAGTATTTGCCCCGGGAATTTCGGCTTGCTCAGGATTTTAGCGGGCTGATGGTCGATCCCGGCCCGCACATTGAAAGCCTGCGTCTGCTGGACCGCATAAAGGGCGTCAGTTGGTACACCGTGCTTGGCGATGCGTTCGTCAGGCAACTGGGAGGCAGCGACAAAATGCGCGGCGAGATGAGCGCTCACAGCGAGATCGTGTTCCATACCTATCGCAATGGCTTGATTATCCGCGCCGGTGAGGTGCCCGAGCTGGGCGGGAGAGGGCTGCCGCCGCCGCAGTCTTATGTGACGGTCAACAGGATGATCAAGCCGATTCGCCTGCAGGACACCGGCAATCTTCATCCCTACCTGGTTCCAGGGATTGGCTTTACCGATGAAACCACCGCGCAGTGGTATGCGCGATTCGACGAAAAGCCGCTGCCGCCGGTCAATGCCGGGCAAGCCTGCCCTCGCTCAGGCAGCTGGTTCAGCAGTGCACAGTCCGGCTCGCGTCGACACTTCGACGAAGGTGAACTCATGCCTGCGTTTGCCCATATAAAGAGCAAGAAAACGCAATGGTTTTGGGCCGGGATGCATTCCTGAAACTGAAAGGCCGATCAGTCCCGTCCTCGCAGCAACGTATTGGGCATCACCGCGGCTGCCGCAAGACCGAGCAACGAAATGGCCGCACTGGTGATCAGCAGGTTTCTGAAGGTCACTGCCAGTTCGGCGCGCAGAGTTTCCAGCGCCGGGCCGGTTGCCGCGTTAAGGCTGTCGAGCAGGACATTGCCGGAGCCGCCTTCGCCACCCAGTGCTCCTGCGCCGAGTTGGCCGACTCCGGTGTGTTGCAACATGGCCAACAGCAGCGCCGACATCAGTGCCACGCCCACTGCACCACCCAGTGAGCGGAACAGATTGGTCGTACTGGTGGCCACGCCCATATCCCGGAGCTGAACCGAATTCTGGGTGCCGACCAATGAGGTGGGGAACTGCATACCGGTCGCAACACCGGTGAGGATCATGAACAGGCTCATCACTATCAGCGATTGCGGCGGCGTGAAGGCCATGCCCAGAATCGCAACCGGCATCAACAGCGCACCGGTCAGGATCAGTGGCTTGTAACGCCCGGTATGCGCGGTGCGTCGCCCGGCGAAATAGGCACCCATCGGCATGCCGATAGCCAGTGGAAGCAAGTGCAGGGCGGCGCTGTCTGCGCCGCCCCCGGTAACGGTCTGATAACGCAGCGGCATCAGAACAATCAGGGAAATGGCCTGAAAACTGGTGAAGAACACGGTGCACCAGCACAGCACGGCACTCTTGTTGGTGAACAGATGCATGGGCAGCAAGGGTTCGGCTGTGCGACGTTCGTACCAGACGAAAATGGCCAGTGTCAGCAGGGCCGTGCCCAGTAACAACTGAACCTCGGTGTCGCCCAGACCATGCCCCTGGCCAATTTCGGTAATCCCCAGCAGCAGCGCTGTCAGGCCGATGATCATTAGCACGGTACCCAGGTAATCGATAATCGGCTTGCGTTGCGGGACTGGCAGGCCGACGAGGGTCCGATACGCGACGATCAGCGCGGCTGCTCCCAGAGGCAGATTGATCAGGAACACCCAGCGCCAGGACAGGTATTCGGTCATCAGGCCACCGAGTACCGGCCCGGCGACGCTGGCCACGGCGTACATGCTGCTGAAGTAACCCTGATAACGGCCGCGCTCGCGAGGTGGAACGATGTCGGCGATGATCGCCTGGCTGACCGAAACCATCCCGCCGGCGCCGATACCTTGAAGAACGCGCGCCAGCACCAGTTGTTCCATGCTCTGCGCCAGGCCACAGAACAGCGAAGCCAGGGTAAAAATCCCCAGCCCGAACAGCATCAGTTTACGTCGCCCGTAAAGATCGCCGAGCTTGCCGTAGATCGGCACGGCCACGGTCAGCGACACCATGTAGGCGGATATCACCCAGGCCAGGAGATCGATATCCCTGAATTGCGCAGAAATGGCGGGCATCGACACCGCGACGATGGTTTGGTCCAGCGCGCTGAGCAGGACTGCCATCATCAACGCAAACAGGATGCTGCGGATGGCCGGAGGCGTTTGATTAAGACTGGTCAAGGCAAAACCTGATGGCAGTGTTGACCCGCCGCAAGTGTGGCGGGAGAGTCTGGCCAGTCTAATCCGATAGCTTGCTAATCGATAGCTGCCTTTGTGCAATGGCAATGCGATTCACGCGGCGCGAGTCTCATCGCAAGGCGCTGAAGGTTGCATCGGTTGGCACGCAATGGCCAAACGTACAGCTGGAAACATAGGGGGCCTGGCGCGCCAGTTCGTTACGATAGGCACCGGCGCTGTAGACAGCCAATACCGCCAGAGCTCCTGCGACAACCATGCACTTTCTTGTTATTGCTTTCATGACGCACTCCTTACCTCGGCTACAGAGCAGTTTGAAAGGACTGATTAGAGTGTAGGACAAGGTTGGGTTTTGCGTCGGCGGCTTTATCGCTGCATGCCGCGTGTCGGACGAGCCGAAAGACGCGCTAGAATTCGCGCTTTGACGTATTGGCAGGGTTGAGAGACATGGCACGCAAGGAATACAACGGGTTTGAAGTGGTCTCGGCAGTCATGCCGTCCGAGCAGGGGTATAACGCGGCGATTGCCGTAAAGGCGCTGGGCGCCGGCGGCGCACCGCGCTTCCATGCGCTGCTGCCGGACCAGAAATTCAAGACCGCCGATGATGCCGACCTGGCCGCTGTGCAAGAGCTGCAGCGGCTGGTCGATATCGATGCAGAGGGCGAACCGGTGTGGGCTGACGCCTGATCAGGCGCCTGGGCGGAACATCTTGAACAGCGCTTCCGGGCCGAGCTGGAAGTAATCCGCCGGGCCGCCGCCGCGCAGAATCGGCTCGGCGGCGGCAGTGTCGTAAACGCCGTCCTTGAGCAGCGACTTGTCGATATGCACCGCCACCACTTCGCCGAGAATCAACCAGCTTGGCACCAACTCCTTGTCGGCACGCTGCAACTGAATGATCTGTGTGACCTTGCACTCGAACGACACCGGCGTTTCGAGTACACGCGGCACCGAGACGATCTGCGAGGCCAGTGGGGTCAGGTTTGCCAGTTCGAATTCGCTGACGTCCGGCGCCACCGGCGCGCAGCTCTGGTTCATGGCTTCGGCCAGCGAGCGGGTCGCCAGGTTCCAGACGAACTCGCCGGTTTGCTCGATATTATTGAGGCTGTCTTTGCGACCCACGCTGCAGAAGCCGATGATCGGCGGCACGTAGTTGAACGCGTTGAAGAAGCTGTAAGGTGCCAGGTTGAGTTTGCCGTTGGCATCCTGCGACGAAATCCAGCCAATCGGGCGTGGGCCTACAATCGCGTTGAACGGGTCGTGCGGCAGGCCGTGACCCTTGGATGGCTCGTAGGAGTGAATAGCGTCTGACATGCTCGGTTCCTGATGGGCTCAATAGTGGATGTCAGCATAGTGCTGCGCATTTGCAGAGGATGCCAGAGGGGCGTGCGTGTTTCATTCTGAGCCAGACATGAAGAAGCCCGACATCAGCCGGGCTTTGGGGGTGTTGCGTGAGCGATCAGCCCAGACGATTGGCGCCTACGCGATCTGCACCGTCTGCAGCAAGACGATTGGCACCGACGTGGTCTGCACCATCGGCAGCCTGACGGTTGGCACCGACGCGGTCTGCGCCATCAGCGGCGAGACGGTTGGCACCGACATGATCTGCGCCGTCCGCAGATACACGGATCGAGCCGACGTTAGTGTGTTTGGTGCCGCCTTCAGCAACGAGGGTGGTGCTGGACAGGTCGCTCTGAACGTTGGTGGCTGGAAGTGCAAATGCGCTCGAAGCCAGAACAGAGATAGCCAGGCCAAAGATCAGTGTGTTGGTTTTCATGATGATGTCTCCAATGCGTGTCGGGTGAGTTGTCATCCCGGTATGGAGGCAATGCTACGCGCCAGCGGATTATTAAGAAGTTAATAGGATTGCTAGCGATCATCGCTGAAAATGATAGTTGGCTGTGATGCTCTGATTTCGGGCCTTTCAGCGGGGGTTGCATTATTGTGGTGCAATTCTTGAAAAGTCTTGTAATAAAGGCTCTTGACAAGTTAAAAGTGCAGTTCATTCAAGCGGTTATTGCTAAAAGTTGGCTAAATAGCGCACCGCCCTGTAACACTCTGTTGCAGGTGCTGCATGTAATGGATTGTTTTGTAGCGGTTGATGTATCAATGCGGGCGATGATATTGATCGTTGTAAGTGAGCCTGAATGACTCTTCTGCCTGCGCGGAGTCCTCAGCGTTATACACACGTCTCGATAAGCCCGAAAAATGGAGTGAACGGGGCGGCGATCCCCATTGCTCACGAAGAGTCAGTCATAACGCTCTATTTCTGGAGACTGTACCGGCCTCTTCGCGAGCAAGCTCGCTCCCACGAGATTTGTATATAACGATGAGAGCGGAGCCTGGGCACGAGAATCGTCGCAATCCTTATCAGTCAGTTTCGATACGCGAGTGCTTGCGCGTGTCTTTCATGAACACATACACCAGCAGCGAGCAGGCAATACAGGCAGTGACGTACCAGTAGTAACCGGTCTCCATACCGATGCTCTTGAACCACAGCGCGATGTATTCCGCAGTGCCGCCGAAGATCGATACTGTCAGGGCGTAAGGCAGGCCGACGCCCAGCGCGCGGATCTCGGTCGGAAACAGCTCTGCCTTCACCACTGCGTTGATCGAGGTGTAGCCGCTGACAATGATCAGTGCCGCCATGATCAGGAAGAACGCACCCCACCATGTCTGAATGGTATGCAGCGTGGTCAGGATCGGTACGGTACACAGCGTTCCCAGCACGCCGAACGCAATCAGGATCGGACGACGCCCGATCTTGTCGGACAGCGCACCGACCACCGGCTGCAACAGCATGAACAGAAACAGCGTCGCCGCTGATATCGACGTCGAGTCGGTGATGCTCATGCCGACGGTGTTGACCAGATACTTCTGCATATAAGTGGTGTAAGTGTAAAAAGCCAGCGTCCCGCCCATGGTCAGACCCACGACGGTCATCAGTTCCTTGGGATGACGCATCAGCGTGCGCATCAGGCTTTCCTTGGGCTTTTCCTTCTTCTTGCGCGTGAACGACTCGGTTTCTTCCATGCCGCGACGCAGGAACAGCGCGACGATTGCGCACAGTGCACCGATGACGAACGGGATACGCCAGCCCCAGGCATACAATTGCTCCGTGGTCAGCGTCTGTTGCAGAACGATCAGCACGCCCAGCGCGATGAGCTGGCCGGAAATCAGCGTGACGTACTGAAAGCTGGAGAAGAAGCCTCGACGTTCCTTGGTGGCCATTTCGCTGAGGTAGGTGGCGGACGTGCCGTATTCACCGCCGACAGACAGCCCCTGCAGCAAGCGGGCAAACACCAGCAGGATCGGAGCACCGACGCCGATGCTTTCATAGCCTGGCGTCAGGGCAATGATCAGCGAGCCGAAGCACATCAGCAGCACCGAGGCCATCAGTGCAGCCTTGCGGCCTTTGTAGTCAGCGTAAAGCCCCATCAGCCAGCCACCGATAGGCCGCATCAGAAAGCCGACGGCAAAGATCGCAGCGGTGTTGAGCAACTGGGCGGTGGTGTCGCCCTTGGGAAAGAAGGCTTTGGCGAAGTACAGCGAGAAGGCGGCGTAGACGTACCAGTCGTACCACTCGACCATGTTGCCGACCGAACCACTGAAAATCGATTTGAGACGGCTGGAGGTGGTTTTCTGGCCAGCGGCAGTAGCAGCCGACCCATGGGAGGCGGGATTGGAAGTTTCCATGGTGTTCCTTGTTTTTCATTATTTTTGGAAGGAGGCATTCGATGCCCTGCGTGTTACATAGCAGGAGCTGTGCCAGACCATGAGGGCTTGTTCTAGAGCGGTCGGGCGACTTTGATGAGCAAGAATCCGCTTATCTGCACGGCTGGAGTAAGCGGATTCTTGCCGATGGGAACGCTCGCCGTAGGGTGTTCTGGTCGATTGCCGACAGAAGACCGCTCAAGCGCTCATTTTAGAGGAGATCAACAGCGCCGCCATGACGATGCTCAGCGTGCCAATGATCACCATGACCGTGTGTCTTGCATAAAACTGTCGAATCTTCTGCCGGGCAGGCGCTGTCTGAAACAGGTAGCGATAGGGCGACAGGGCGACCCACAGCACCGCCAGCAGCAGATAAACCAGCAGCGTGCGCGGGCCGTCGAGCACATGGACAAGGCCTAGAAACAAAAACGGAAGGCCATGCCGCAAGACCAGCGCCTGGGCACCGGGCCAGCTCAGCACCTTGGGCAGTAACTTGCTGCTCAGCCAGGCATCGGCAGGCTCTGCCAGAATCATCAGCGGACGCCATACGCAGATAAAGATGAAGAAGCCGACGGTTGTCCAGAGCGGTGTCAGGAACAGCACGAGGACCCGCGTTCCCGGATTGTATTCCGTGCCTTCAGGCGCTAGTGGAGGCGCCAGCAACGCCAGCAGAAACGCGCCGATGTAGACCCAGATGAGCGGCGTGAAGTCGCTCTGCTCACGCATGAGTTTCCAGGCATTCAGGTCTGCTTCGGGGTAGCGCTTGAGGACGTCGGGGTAGTGGACGGTCAACTGCTCCTGAATATGCGCGCAGGCGTTCCACACCGAAGCGTCTTGCTTGACTGCGGTACGGATCCGCGCAGCCAGACGTGGCGGCTTGAACATCAAGTGCGCGGCCTTGCCTTCGGCAGTACTCGGTTTGGCATCGAGCAGGCGTTGCAGATGCTCGGCGTACTCCACTTCTTCGTATCGCTGGCGCAGTGTCTGCCAAAGGTCTTCAGGACCGGGGTGAAGGTTTTGCTGCAGGTTCCAGCCAAATACCGCGCGCGTCTGTTCCAGCAGGTCAGAGGTCACATGGTGGCTGGCAATCAGCAAGACCATGCACCTGCATTGCAAATGCTCGCGACGCTCCAGCTCTGTCAGCCAGGGCTGCTGCTCCAGCGTCTGAAGTTCTTCAATGAAGCGCTCATGCTGCCCGCTCTCGATGAGTGCGCTGAACGCTTCGAACGCCTCGCGCAATATCGCCTCGGCCAAGGCGTGCTGCTGGTAGCTGCTGATATGAATGCTTTGCCATACCGTCAGCCAGCGCAGATGCTGAAATGCAGCTTTGATCAATTCGACGCGACGCGCCGAGTCGTTCAGGCACTCCAGCAGCAACAGTTGTTGAAAGCGCTCCGCCTGTCCATGCTCCATGGCGAGCTGCTGTTGCTCGGGCAGGTTCTGCGCTGTGGTTTGCCTGACCTGTTGAAGCCAGTCCATGCCATCGGACTGCTCGATAACGGTCGTTGTCAGAAGCGGGGCAGGCAAGGGCTCACGCAAGGGCTGGCGCAGCATGACAGGCTGGTCGTCTTCATCTGCGCGCGATCGTGCCAACTGCAGCGCCTCTTCATAGGCATCACGCAGATTCTGGAAGGCTACCGGGTCTTCATCTGGGCGGTTGACCTTCAGTAACCGGGCATATTGGCGTTTGATGCTGCGCTCGTCGGCATCGTTATTCAGCTCAAGTACGGACCAACAGTCGATCATCTTGCGCCCTGCTCGAACGTGTCGACTTCCTGTTTGAGTTGCTTGCGAATTTCGCTGATCTGCCGCTCGTCCTGCGTCTCCAGCACATGCTGGAACTGGGTGGTCCAGTGATCGATAAGTTCTCGATCGCTGCCCAGGCATTCCTGATACAGGCGTTCAAGTCTGGCGATCAGATGAGTATTGGCCTGCTGTTCGCGCGGATGGACTTTGAGCGCTTCAAGTACCTGAAGGCGTTCCTGTATTTCATCAGGCGTCATCACGCCTGGGTTGTTTTCGATGACCAGCTTGTGACGTTCCCCGGTCAACTGTGTCATCACGTCGGCCTCCAGCAGGCCGTTGTTGTCATAGGTAAAACGCACATCCAGCGCCACTTCGCCGGCCTTCGCCTTGGGGATCGGGATAATGAGCTCGCCCAGGGCGATGTTGTCCTTGACCATGCGGCTTTCGCCTTGAAAGATCCGCACCATAACGTGCTCTTGATCATCACTGACGGTCTGGACCGTTTTTACCCGGCTGACCGGTACGACACTGTTGCGTTCGATAATGGGCAGGTAATGACCGCTTTCATAGCGATTGCCAACTTGCGTGATGGTCTCGATCCCCAGTGTGTAAGGGCACACATCGGTGAGGACGATCTCCTCCAGCGCTGCGTCCCGGTGCTTGAGTGCCGCCTGCACCGCTGCGCCCTGAGCGACGATCTCATCGGGATTGAGTGCAATGGAAGGGAAGCGCCCGAACAGGCTCGCGGCAAGCTTGCGGATCAGTGGCATGCGCGTGGTGCCGCCCACCAGCAGAATCTCATCCAGATCGGCGACGCGTATCCGCGCGTCTCGAAGCGCACGCTCGGCCGGCGCACGAAGGCGGTTGAGCAGGGGCGCATAAAAATCGCTCATTTGCTCTTGAGTAATGGTTTTTCGCCATTCCCTGTCGGCGTGACGCAATACGAAGTCGGCACTCCCGTCCTGGCCCAAAGCCCTGCGCACCCGCTCGGCTTCGCGCCGCAAGGCCGGGGCAATCAGCTCCGTTGACGGGAAGTCCGGCTCATCGCGGTGCAGGTTCACAAAGTGCTCGACCATGACCTGATCGAAATCTTCACCCCCCAGAAAGTTGTCGCCCGCGCTGGCACGCACTTCCATCACGCCGTCGAAAAGTTCGAGGATCGAGATGTCGAAGGTACCGCCACCCAGGTCGAAGACCAGAAACGAGGTTTCGCCTTCCTTCTGGTGAAGGCCATACGCAAGTGCCGCCGCTGTTGGCTCGTTGATGAGCTTCTCGACCTTGAGCCCCGCCAGCTCCCCGGCGATACGCGTGGCTTTACGCTGCGCGTCGCTGAAATAGGCCGGGACGCTGATCACCGCTTCGGTGACAGGCTCGCCAAACGCGCGCTCGACATCAGCCTTCAGGCTTTTGAGCACCAGCGATGACAACTCTTCGGGGCGGTAAGTAGCAGATCCCAGGCGAATTTCTTGGGCGCTGCCCATGTAGCGCTTGAACAGGGCGGTGGTTTTTTCCGGGTGTGTCTGCAGGCGTTCGCGGGCTGCCTTGCCGACCAGGATCTGCCCGTCGTCGTCCAGCCCGACAACGCTGGGGGTGAGTGTTTCTCCCAATGCGTTGGTCACCAGCTCGCTGCTGCCGTCGCGCCATACAGCCACCAGGCTGTTGGTGGTGCCCAGATCAATACCGACGATCATCTCGAAAATGCTCCCTGCTCTAAGAGTGTTGCGATGTTTTGCGTGATTCTGAATCAAGGCAACCGGTGTTGTCTTGGTTTTATGCGTCGGTAGTGCCGGGATTCACTCATGCGTATCAGGCATCAGTGAATCCGCTGGCGTGATGAATTGATGCGAATCCATCCCCTTAGTGTTCGCCGCTACGGCTCACGGCCTTGTGCAGAATCGCCGCCAGATCGTCTCTGGAATAGGGTTTCTGCAACAGGTCGAAGCGATGTGTTTCGTCCTGAGCGATCGTCGCGAACTCAGTGCTGTACCCGGTGGTGAGAACCACCGGCATCCACGGGTAGCGCGCTTCGATTTCGGCGTACAGCTCCAGGCCACTCATGCCCGGCATAGCGATATCCGAGAACACCACATGGAAGTTTTCCGGGTTGCCGGAAAGCTCTTTCAGCGCTTCGGCGGCACTGCTCACCCAGAGCACCTGAAAGCCCAGTTGCTCAAGCATGGGGCGGGTGTAGGTACCGATGTCCTGATTATCCTCGACCATGAGCACGCATAGCCCGGGCAATGGGGTGAGCGTGTGGTGATGGTCTTCCTGGACGACTTCGTGACTCTGTGCGCTGGGCAGGCACAGGGTGAAGCGGCTGCCTTTGCCCAGCTCGCTTTCAACCAGCACTTCACCGCCCGACTGCTTGGCAAACCCGAATACCTGCGACAAACCCAGCCCGGTGCCCTGGCCGACACTCTTGGTGGTATAGAACGGTTCGAAGATCAGGCCCAGTTTTTCCTTGGCAATACCTGCGCCGGTATCGGTCAGCGATACCTTTACATAGTCACCCGCGCTGTGTGAGGCCGGCTGGTCTGCAGTGCAGTGGGCAGCGCATTCAACCTTTATGATCAGCTTACCCGCGCCGGACATTGCATCGCGGGCGTTGACCACCATGTTGACCAGCGCAGTATCGAACTGGCTGCCGTCGGCGAAGATAAAGCACGGTCCGGCAGGCAGGTCGATGCTGACCTGAATACGGGCGCCGGTCAGCGTGTCCATCATCTCGCCGATGCGCGCCACACTCTTGCACACATCGAACACTTCCGGCTGCAAGGCCTGACGGCGGGCGAACGCCAGCAGCTGGCCGGTCAGGCGCGCGGCCCGGTCGACCGTGCTGGAGATGGCCTCGACGTACTTCACACGACGGTGCTCTTCAAGGTTCGATGACTTCAGCAGGTCGCTGCAGGAGCGGATCACGGTCAGCAGGTTGTTGAAATCATGCGCCACGCCGCCGGTGAGTTGACCGATGGCTTCCAGCTTCTGCGCCTGATGCAGGGCGTCCTGCGAAAGCCGCAGCGCTTCATTGGCCTCTTCCTCGGCCTGAATGTCACGGCCGACGGCATGGATGAATTGCTTGTCCGGAACGGCAGTCCAGGAGATGGTCCGGTACGAGCCGTCCTGATGACGATAGCGATTCTTGAAGTGCGGAATCGTGCGGCCGCTCTCCAGCCCGCTCATGGCGGCCAGCGTGCTGTCCACGTCTTCAGGGTGCACCAGTGCCAGAAACTGGCTGTCGAGCAGTTGCTCTTCCGACCAGCCGAGGGCTTGCGTCCATGCCGGATTGACTGCCGATATGATCCCGTCGAACTGCGCCACCAGCATCAGGTCGGTCGACAGCCGCCAGATGCGATCACGGTCCTGGGTGCGTTCGACCACCCGCTGTTCAAGGGTCTCGTTGAGCGACAGCAGGGCTTCTTCAGCGTCTCTGAGCTGGGTCATGTCCCTGGAAACACAGAGAATCTTCTCCGGTTTGCCGTCCTTGCCGAAAATCGGGCTGACCTGTACATGCCACCACTTGGTGGTGCCCGCCAGGGTCTGCGCCGAGCCGGTGAAGCTGGCGTTCTGACCCGCCTTCGCCGCTTCGACCGCTGCGATGGCGTCCAGATTGCCCTGGTCCTGCCAGAAGTCAGGCCAGGGACAGCCGCGAATCGCATTGAAATCGCTGACCTCCATGATCCGCTGACCGCCTTCACTCATGAAGGTCAGGCGCGAATCGAGGTCCAGCACCTTGATGCAGTCGTTGATGCTCGACAGCACACGGTCGGTGAACGCTTCGTTCTCCGACTGACGGACTTCAGCCATGACCTGCAAGGTGGTCTCGTTGACCCGGCAGAACACACCTTCGATCAGGCCGCTATCGCCATACAGCGGCGAATAGGACAGCGACCACCAGGTCTGCTCGGGCTTGCCATTGCGCACGATGGTGCGCTGAATATTGTCAGACCGGCGGCTTTGTCCGGCCAGCGCCTGCTCGGCGAGCGGCCGCACGGCTTCCCAGGCATCGCCCCAGACCGAGGCAATGGGCTGCCCCTGCGCCTGTCGGGCGGCAATCGGCAGGACCTGAGAGTAAGCGTCATTGAAAAACAGGGTGTAGTCAGGTCCCCAGAGCAGGTACATGCTGTCCGGGCAACTGAGCATCAGATTCATTGAAGACAGTAGCGCTGCGGGCCATGCTTGCTTCGGTCCCAGCGCGGACGTCGACCAGTCCGTCTCTCGGATAAACCGACCCATTTCGCCGCCTCCCAAGGGGAGGTCGAGGGGAGTATTCACGGTAGAAAATGCCCCATCTTTCGGACTGTCAAAGTGAGCTGAGTAATCAGGCGGGCATGATGTCATTATGCCTCACAAGTATCCAGCCATCACGACCTCATATAGCCGTGAACAGTATGCAGACCCGGCGCTGCGGGAAATGTTCGGTTATCGCCGGAACAAGCTGTACGGAATGTGCGCAGCCCTCATTCAAGGAACGTTTCGCGTACCAGAGCATGGCGCTGCATCTTCTCGTTCAGCGTCCGCCGCGGCAGTTGCAACTCATTGAGCACCGCCTTGATGTCGCCTTTATGACGGGCCAGCGAAGCGCGCAGGCATTGTGCTTCGAAGGCTTCCTGACGCGCCGCCAGCGAGTGCCCTGCCGATTGGGTATCAGATTGCGGCAGGGCGTGCTCCAGACCCAAAGCCTGCCGTTCGGCGGCGTTGGCCAGCTCGCGCACGTTGCCTGGCCAGTCATGGCCCAGCAGGCGGCTCAGATGAGCTGCGTCCAGCGCGGGCGGTTCCCTGCCCACGCGTTCGGCGGCGGCGCGGGCGAAGTGGCTGAACAGTTGCGCGATGTCTTCAAGGCGCTCGCGCAGCGGCGGCAAGCGTAGCTCGGCAACGTTGAGGCGGTAGGCCAGATCTTCGCGGAAGCGCCCGGCACGCGCCTCTTCGAGAAGATCAGGCTTGGTCGCGGCAATGATTCGCAGATCGACGTCGATACTCTGATTCGAGCCTAGCCGCTCAAGGCGCTTGTCCTGCAGAACGCGCAGCAGCTTGACCTGTTGTGCCATCGGCATGCTCTCGATTTCATCGAGGAACACCGTGCCGCCGTCGGCATACTCCAGGCGACCGATGCGCTTGCCCTGCGCACCGGTGAAGGCGCCGCTTTCGTGGCCGAACAGCTCGGCTTCGAACAGGTGTTCCGGGATGGCCGCGCAGTTGAGTGCAACAAAAGGTCTGGCGGCGCGCGGACCGAAATCGTGCAGGCAGCGCGCCACCAGTTCCTTGCCGCTGCCGGTTTCCCCGCGAATGATCACGTTGACCGGCAGTTGCGCCAGTTCCAGCACCTGGCGGCGCAGTGTCTGCATGCCGGGTGATACGCCGAGCAGCGTGGCGTCCAGCCGGGTTCTGGCATCGGCCTGCTCGTGCAGGCGGCGGTTTTCCAGCACCAGTTGGCGTTTCTCGAGGGCGCGCCGCAGGTTGCTGATCAAGGTTTCCGGGCTGAACGGTTTTTCCAGAAAGTCATAGGCCCCCTCGCGCATCGCCTCCACGGCCATCGGCACATCGCCATGGCCGGTCAGGAGGATGACCGGCAGGTCGCGGTCTGCGCCTTGCAATCGGGTCAGCAGCTCCAGGCCGCTCATGCCTGGCATGCGCACATCGGTCAGCACGACGCCGGGGAAGTGCTCAGGCAGGTGGGCCAGGCACTCTTCGGCGCGGGCGAAGACTTGCACCTCGAACCCCGACAGCGTCAGCCATTGTTCGACGGCTTGCCGGATGGGCGCCTCGTCGTCTACCACGATGACCGAATTCAACATGCCGGGTCAGGCCTCCAGAAAGTCGTTGGGCAAGCTGAACCAGAACTCGGCACCGTCCGCATGGTTTTGCGCCGTCAGTTGTCCGCCCAGTTCATGAATGATGGCGTACGACACAGCCAGGCCAAGGCCCAGGCCGTCGCCTACCGGTTTGGTGGTGAAGAACGGATCGAAAATGCTTGGCAGATTTTCCGCGGCGATCCCGCTTCCGTTGTCCCTGACGCTGAGCCGCCAATAGTTGTCGACGGCGTCGATACGCACTTCAAGATGCCTGGAGCGGCACTCGCGCATGGCGTCCAGGGCATTGCGCAGCAGGTTTATCATTACCTGTTCCAGGCGGATGGCGTCGCCGCGCACCCATGCCGGGCGAGCCAGATGAAGGACGCAGTCGACGTGTTCCTCGCGCAGGCGCGGGTCAAGCAACAGCAAAGCCTGATCGACAACCGTGGCCAGGTCCAGCCTCTCGCGCAGGCCGCTGGGGCTCTTGCGCGCGAAGGTCTTCAGGTGGCTGGTCAAGGCGGCCATGCGTGTCAGTTGCTGATCGACGGGAACCAGCGCTTTGCAGGCTTCATCGATGCGGCCCTGATCGAGCAGCAGTCGCAGGGTCGCCAGTTGCATGCGCTGGGCGGTTAGCGGCTGGTTGATTTCGTGGGCCAATGCTGCCGACATCTGCCCCAGCGCCGCCAGTTTGGCCGACTGCACCAGACCGTCCTGCGCGGTTTGCAGATCACGCGTGCGCGCTTGCACCAGGCGCTCAAGTTCATCCCGGTTGCGCTCCCTCAATCGCGCCAGTCGCCAGCGCTGATAGAGAAACAGGCTCAGAAATACCAGCGCCAGCCAGATGCCTGCGGCGGCCAGTCCTGCATTGCGAACGTCCTCACTGGAGGGGGGCGGCTTGCGCAACAGGTGCAGGGTCCAGTTTTCGTCGGTAAGGGGCAGCGACTGCCAGAGATAATCCGTGGTGCCGTACGGGCCGTCGACACGGCTCAAATGGCTGTTTTCGCTGAAGCTGTCGATGACCCGCCTGCGCAGCGGTGACAATACCTGCTTGTCGTACTGGCGGGTGCGCAACAGTGTGGCACGGTCTTCCATCGAGATCGGCAGCAGCTCGCGATAACGCCAGCCTGGTTGATTGGCGATAAATACGATGCCTTTCTCATCGCTGACCAGCAGCAGGTCCTCACCCTGATCCCATTCCTGCTCAAGGCTGGGGAACTCCAGTTTGACGACCATTGCCCCCATGAACCCACCGGTATCGTTCAAGACCGCGCTGGACAGAAAGTACCCCGGAATTCCGGTGGTCACACCGACCGCATAAAAGCGCCCGGTGCCCTTGGCGCGGGTTTGCAGGAAGTAGGGTCGAAAAGCGTAGTTGTGGCCGACATAGCTATTGGGCGTACGCCAGTTGCTCGCGCCAATCGCCAGACCATGCCGGTCGAGCAACTCCAGCGTCGAAGAATGAGCCGCGCTGTTGATTTTTTCCAGCTTGAGGTTGAGTGCGTTCTGCACCTCACCGGTTACCGGGCCGCTCAGCGCGGCACGAATTTCCGGGTCCAGCGCCAGCACGGAGGGCAGGGCGCGATAGCGCTCGATCAGGGTGTGCAGGGTATTGGCATACAGTGCCAGCTGTCCTTCGGCACGTGCGGCATCTTCCGACATTGCGTGACGCTGCGCCTGACGCATCGCTAGCCCGGCGCACAGGGCTGCACCGGCCAGAATCAGCAGCACGTACAGGGTAATGCGCCAGTAGCGATGCTTGAGCGTCATGTCGCAGCCTGATTGAACCCTGCTGGCGCGTTCCCGAGCGAATGCTCACGAACGCGCCACGCGCAGGGTTTACAACAGATTGAAGGTCGCTTCTTTCACTGCTTGCGAGTCCAGGCCGATCATGACCTTGAATTCGCCAGGTTCTGCCACGTGCTTGAGCTCGGTGTTGTAGAACTTCAGGTCGTCTTCACTGAGGGTGAAGGTCACGACTTTTTCTTCTCCGGGCTCGAGCATCACTTTTTCGAAGTTTTTCAGTTCTTTTACCGGACGGCTGATCGACGCCGCTACGTCATGCAGGTACAACTGCACAACAGTTGCACCGGCAACCTTGCCGGTATTTTTCACGGTCACACTGGC
The DNA here is from genome assembly GCF_017833055.1 of Pseudomonas sp. PvP100. Lineage (NCBI taxonomy): Bacteria > Pseudomonadati > Pseudomonadota > Gammaproteobacteria > Pseudomonadales > Pseudomonadaceae > Pseudomonas > Pseudomonas sp. PvP100. Next base: position 3,278,432 of record NZ_JAFIBO010000001.1, on the reverse strand, counting down.
AGTCAGCTTGCCTTTGCGGGTCATGTTGGCGTCCGACAACGTGATGTCCGAGACGTCGAACTGGGTGTAGCTCAGACCATAACCGAACGGGTACAGCGGGCCATTGGGCTCCTCGAAATAGTGCGAGGTGTAGTTGCCTGGCTTGCCTTCGTGATACGGACGGCCGGTGTTCAGGTGCGCATAGTAGACCGGCAGTTGACCGATCGAGCGAGGAAACGTCATGGCTAGCTTGCCCGACGGGTTGTAGTCGCCGAACAGCACATCAGCCACTGCGTTGCCGCCTTCGGTGCCCGGGAACCAGGTTTCGAGCATGGCGTCGGCCTGTTCCTGTTCGTCGACCAGAACCAGCGGACGGCCGTTCATCAGTACCAGCACCAGTGGTTTGCCAGTGGCCTTGAGCGCCTTGATCAGGTCGCGCTGTTTGCCCGGAATGTTCAGGCTGCTGCGGCTGGCCGATTCATGCGACATGCCACGCGACTCGCCGACCACGGCAACGATCACATCGGCCTGCTCGGCGACCTTGACCGCTTCGTCGATCATTTCCTGGGCCGGACGCGGGTCGATCTCTACTTCCTTCTCGATGAAGTTCAGGTAGTTGAGGACGTGTTCGTTGTCACTGACGTTGGCACCGCGCGCGTAAACCAGCTTGGCCTTGTCGCCGACTGCGTTGGCCAGCCCTTCATACACCGTCACCGACTGGTTGGGACGACCCGCTGCCGACCAGCTGCCGAGCATGTCGAGGTGACTTTGCGCCAGTCCGCCGATCACTGCGATGGTGCCTTGCTTCTTCAGCGGCAGTGTCTCGTTCTGGTTTTTCAGCAGCACCAGCGTCTTGCGCGCCACATCTCGAGCTTCGGCACGGTGCAGGCGGTCATCGGAATAAGTGTCGGCCGGATCTTCGGCAGCGACACCGATGCGACCGTAAGGCGAGGCGAACAGGCCCATGTCGTACTTGGCACCCAGCACTTCACGCACGGCGCTGTCGATTTCCTTCATGGAAACCTCGCCGTCCTTCACCAGACCGGGCAACTGCTCGCCATAGGCCGCGTCGTTCATGCTCAGGTCAACGCCCGCCTTGATCGCCAGCTTGGCGGCCTCGCGGAAATCCTTGGCCACGCCGTGGTCGATCAGCTCCTTGAGCGCGCCGTGGTCACTGATGGTCACGCCCTTGAAGCCCCAGTCCTTGCGCAACAGGTCCTGCATCAGCCATTTGTTGGAGGTCGACGGGACGCCGTTGATCGAGTTGAGTGCGACCATGATGCCGCCGGCGCCGGCATCGATGCCGGCCTTGTAGGGCGGCAGGTAGTCCTGGTACATGCGCGTCATGCTCATGTCCACGGTGTTGTAGTCGCGTCCGCCTTCTACCGCGCCATACAGGGCGAAGTGTTTGACGGCGGCCATGATGCTGTCGTTGGCTGCGACGTTCTTGCCCTGGAAGGACCTGACCATCACATCGGAAATGCGTGACACCAGGTAGGTGTCTTCACCGAACCCTTCGGAACTGCGGCCCCAGCGAGGGTCGCGGGAAATATCCACCATGGGGGCGAAGGTCATGTCGATACTGTCGGCACTGGCCTCTTTGGCCGAGACCCGGCCCATCAGTGCGATGGCGTCCATGTCCCAGCTGGCGGCCATGCCCAGGCTGATCGGGAAAATCGTGCGATGGCCGTGAACCACGTCATAGGCAAAGAACATCGGAATTTTCAGACGGCTCTTGGCGACTGCGGCTTCCTGCAGCGGACGATTTTCCGAACGGGTAATGGAGTTGAACGTGCCGCCTATTCTTCCGGCGGCAATTTCCTTGAGAATTTGCGGCTGTGGCATTTCCGAACTGATACTGATGAGTCGTAACTGACCGATCTTTTCGTCCAGAGTCATTTGTTTCATGAGTTTGCCGATGAAGGCATTCTTGGCCTGAAGCGTTGTATTGTCCGTGGCGGCAGCGTTCTGGGCCATCACCGACTGACTGGCCATACCGACCAGCAAACCTAATAAACACAGCTTATTCATGAATGATTTCTCAAGGCTTTTGTCAGTAACTCGCGTTTAATGTCCGACAGCCAGTTTTTGGGTTATGGACCTTTGGCGTTATGGTTCGCACGGGATGCCAGGATAGTTGCCATCCGCTTCACTGTACGAAGTCTCCCCAAGGTGTGTACGAAAATGGCGGTTTGATTGATTTTTGTACAGACCCTGTTCGATCAAATAATGACCGCATCAGGTGTTGGCGATGGATTATGCCGGGGAACTTGTGTTTTGGCTAAGGCGCGTCGTTTCAATGGATTCAAAAAAACACCGGAGGTCTGGATTTTGAAGTCTGTTTCACAGTGGTTGTTGTACGTGGTGATGCTGTTGGGAGGGTTATTGCGTGCCGAGGCAGAGCCATCAGCACTGGTTTTTCCGCCGATGACCGGCAGTGTGGTGGACGCCGCACAAATGCTCGACAGCCAGACTACGGTTCGTCTGGCCAGACTTCTGAGCGCCCATGAAAAGGCGACCGGGGAGCGGGTGGTGGTCGTAACCCTCGCTGATCTGCAGGGCACGAGCATCGAAGAGTTCGGCTCTCGACTCGGTGACGCCTGGGGCCTGGGGCTGCATGGCAAGGATGACAGTGTTCTGCTGGTGGTCTATCGCGACAAGCGCAAGGTGTTCATGGAGGTCGGCGATGTGCTGAAGGATCGTCTCAATGACGCCCAGGCCTCTCTGATCATCGACATGCTGATGACCCCCGAGTTTGACGACAACCGGTTTGCCGTCGGTATAGAGCGCGGTACGCGCGCGGTTATCGCGGCATTGGGCGGGCAGATACCCGATTATCCTGAACCGAAAAGACAGATGTCCGAAGTTGACGAGCAGACCAATGACGACCAGGTCTGGCTGATCGGAATCGTGTTGACCCTCATCGTGCTGGGGATTGTAATCATCAGTGTCAGACGCGGCGGCGCCACCCGGCCTGCCCGTGAAAGAGCCGCTGATCGCAGTGGCGGACGTTTCGGCGGCGGCGGTGCTTCAGGCAACTGGTAGTTGATTGATTCGGAATGAGGGAACCATGGCTTTACTGAACAAAGACGAACAGCGGCAGGTTGCCGAAGCGATTGACCGCGTCGAGCAGCGCACTGACGCCGAGCTGGTCACGGTGCTGGCCGCTCGTGCTGACGACTATGCCTACATGCCGCTGATCTGGGCCGGGCTGATCGGTCTGTTGCTGCCGGGCACGATCAATTACTGCCTTCAATGGCTGAGCGCGGACGAGTTGATGCTGGCGCAGATGAGCACGTTCATTATTGTGGCGCTGGTGTGCCACCTGTCGAAGGTCTCAGCGTTGCTGGTGCCGCTTTCGGTGCGGCGCTGGCGGGCCGGCAACCTTGCGCGTCGGCAGTTCCTCGAACAGAACCTGCACAAGACCCATGACGGCACCGGCATTCTGGTGTTTATCAGCGAGGCCGAGCGTTATGTCGAAATTCTGGTCGATCATGGCATCGCCAGTCGTCTGCACGACGACACCTGGAAAGCGATGGTCGACGTGTTCACTCAACAGGTTCGAGACGGGCAGATTCTGCAGGGATTTCTGGGGTGTATTCACGCCTGCGGCGAGTTGCTTGCCGATCACGTTCCGGTAACCCACGGCAGAAATGAGCTGCCCAATCGGCTGGTGGTGCTGGGGTAAGGCCAAAAGGCAGGCGTCGAGTTCAACGACACCTGCCTTTCTTGAAACCCGTGCGGGTCAGACGATACGCTTTACGTTGTAAAACGATTTTATGTAAGTCTGCAGGTGTTCGACTTGCTGGCTGATCGACGTCGAAGTATCAGCTGGCGACGTTATCTGATCCAGAAAATGGTAGAGCGATTGATAAACCTTTTTCGCTTCTTGTACCCAAAGCGTTTTGCTCTGAGCAACGCCGGCGAGCGCTGTCAACTCGTCGAGTTTTTCTCGGGTTGCCTGTGCTTCCCGGAGAGCCGTGCGGGAATCGTCAAGCAGAGCGTTATAGCGAGACCTCAGTCTGTCGCGTTCTTCAATGAGGTCAAGGTAGTTCAGGGCGCTGCTGACCTTGTCGAGCAGTTTTCCGAGTCTGGCAATCCCGGCGTTGATCAACGCGAGTTCCGGAGAGGTCATGGTGACCAGCTTGAGTTCCTCTGGAGTAGGCAGCATTTCCTTGAACTGATCGGCGATGTTGTACTTTTCAAATGTCTTGATCGTTGTGTCAAGCAGGCGCCGGTCTGCAGCGATTAACGCCATTGCGCTTTCCTGCGTGGCTGAGCGTTGGGTCATGCTGTCGATCTGTTGCTGAAGTGTTTCCAGCAAACGGTTGCTTTCCAGCGTCAGGTTTATCTGCGCCACATCATCGCTGTGTGCGGCAATGGCTTGAGCGCTGCGGCGCACGACGTCTGTGAGATTCGATACCTGCCGAATGCGCTGCCCGTTCAGCAGGCTGATCGCTTGTTGTTTCTGTGTGTCGCTGAGCCTTGCGTCGGCTTCAATCAGTTGTTGTTTCTGATCGATCGGCTTCAGGTCTATGTTATTCAACTGTACGGTGACAGTGGCCAGTTCCTGGCCATAGACCTTTTCTGCACTCATCAATGCGGCCTGAAGCGGCAGCATTTTTTCTTTCATGACCGGCAAAAAGTCCAGCTTCAGCGCGGTCACTTGCGCAAGAATATTCTGACGGGCTGTTTCCATGACTTCATTGTCAGGGGGGGTAAGGATTAACAGCTCATCCAGGCGTTCAGTGCTCATGGTTATCGTCCTATGCCAATGGCGGGTTGCTGTTCGCGTTTAAACTGGTCCAGCGCGCTATCAAATATCTTTAATAGCTCAGTCGTTTTACCTTTTATTTCCAGCCACGGCATGACGACGCCTTGAAACTGCATGGCGAAAATCAGCAGTGCCTGATCGTCTTTGATGGCCGCCAGTTCATGTGCGGAACGTTCTATGTACGTGGCTAACAGTAACCAGAGGTCTTTCAGGTGGGTGGCGCCTTTGTGAGCGTCCAACATACGAATATACATATCATCAAACATGAGTTGCAGGCTGCGCACGGCGCCTGTCAAAGGAACTTTTTCCTTGAGCAGTTGAACGTTCTGAGCCTTTGAAGCAACCATTCGATTTTTTTCTTTTCGGATCTTTTCCGCTTTGGCGCCAAAAATACCTCCTGTGATAGCGACCCCGATGGGGCCGCCGAAACCACCCCAGGCAATATTATTCAGTGCGGTTTTATACTCCTTGTTTTTCTGCTCGATGTCCGTCGTCAGTTGTTCGATATCTTTTTCCAGCTCCTTGATTTGCTGGTCCAGGTCTGAGCGCGCAGCCAGTTTCACTTTGTCGTTGATGCCGGGAATGAGCGTGACGCTTAATACGGAGCTGAACGTATCGATGTGTTGCTCCAGTGTTTCGGCAGCGTGCTGATGGTTTTTTATTTGTGACGCCGTTTTCTTCAGAAATTCAGCCAGCGTGCTACAGACCCTTTGATCGTTTTTTTCCAGGGGTACCGGAGGTGTGTTGCGGACCTCTTCAATGATCAAATCGGCAACAGTCAGATCCAGCTGTCTGGCAAAATCCATCTTTTCAATGCGGTCGATGATCTGCTGACCCTGTACCGAGAACTGCGCGGCAAACAGGTCAATATTGAACCCGGTACGCTTGATGCCATCCTCGATCCCCGACCAGCTTTTGCCGTGACTGTTAATGGCCTTGTAGGTCTTGAGCATGTCTTCAGGCTCAAGCCCGGGAATGCCACTTTTGGTAAAACCCAATTGCTGTTCGACGCGCGAAAGTGACGTGGGAATATTAAGGGCGTGTCGTTCGTAGCGTTTCAGACTAAGAATGTCTTCCTTGGTCAGAACAAGGCCGGCGCTACGGCCACCACTTTTTTCATCATCAAAGATAACGTTCAGGTATTCGACGGGTTTCAAGGTAACCCGTGCGATGTCTTCGTTTTCCAAAAGTGCTGCTGGAGTCAACATAATGCACGTTCCTTGTGCGAGTTATTTCAGTCGAGCAAAAAGCTCTAGAGGGTTGGTCTGATTATCTATAATCAGCCAAACCGACTATAAAGATGTTTTTATGCCGCGCAAGTAGCGGTTCATCGTTTTTGGCAAGGATTACTTTACCGTTTATGTGCGTTTCTTCAGGGGATGTAGGCACGTGCGAACAGTGTGTGTAGTCCCTGAAAAATAGGGGTGCCCATGACGCGCTGACACGCCTAAAATACAGGCCTGATTTTTCGAGTCCCGGACGGGACGCTTGAGGCACATTTTCAATGTCAGTCATTACCTCCACGTCACCCATCGCTGCGACCGATCATCTCGCGCAGTTCCTCGGCCTGCTGGAGACCAGCCTGTCGCAGAACTCGCTGATCAAGCTGGTCCTGGCCAAATACGTGGGCAGCGAGGCTGATCTGCAGCGGATCATCATCAAGCCGCTGACCGTCAAGGAACAACCGTGCCTGAGCTTCGTGTATCGCTACAAGACTCGCGACATCACCAAGAATTTTTCGCTTGCTGAAGCGGTGGCTGTCATTGCCAGCCTGATACCGGCGTCCTTCAAGAACGCGCACCTTTTGTCGCTGACTGACGAGGTGCAGCTGGAGTTCAGCAAGAAGGGCAAGACGACGCTGTTCAAAAGCAAGGCTCAGCAGGAGCGCCAGGCTCCTTCGGCCGGGCATGACCGCGAGAAGAAACGCTACCTGGAGCTTACCCGGCCATTCCTGACTGACTTGGGTGTGACCAATCGCCAGCATGAGCTGATTCCGGCCATGTCGCGCAAATGGAAGCAGATCAACAAGTTCATCGAAGTGTTTTCCCATGCACTGAGCTCATCGCCGCTCAAGCTCGATCAGCCGATCAAGGTTGCGGACTTCGGCTCAGGCAAGGGTTATCTGACCTTCGCCATCCACGACTACCTGTGCAACACCTTGCAGGCGCAAGGGCAGGTGACCGGTGTCGAACTGCGCGAAGACATGGTCAGTTTGTGCAACGAGGCGGCGGCGAAGCTCGATCATCCGGGGCTGACCTTTGCGCAGGGTGACGTGCGTACGGTGGCGCCCAGCGCGCTGGACGTGATGATCGCGCTGCACGCCTGTGATATCGCGACAGACTACGCCATTCATATGGGCATTCGCTCCGGCGCCTCGATCATCATGTGCTCGCCGTGCTGCCACAAACAGATCCGCTTGCAGATCCAGAGCCCGACGCTGTTGAAGCCGATGCTGCAATACGGTCTGCACATGGGCCAGCAGGCAGAAATGGTCACCGACAGCCTGCGCGCGCTGTTGCTGGAGGCATGCGGTTACGAGACCAAAGTGTTCGAGTTCATTTCGCTGGAGCACACCAACAAAAACAAGATGATCCTCGCGGTCAAGCGTACCGAGCCGGTCGATCCGGCTCAGTTGCTGGCGCGTATTCAGGAGCTCAAGACGTTCTACGGCCTTAGCGAGCATTGCCTGGAAATGCTCCTCAAGAGCGACGGCTTTATTGGCTGAAAATAGCCGTCCTGTGCGCAGTGGCCGAAGAGTCTGCGACCAACGGTCTGGCGTTTGACTGCTTTGTTGCGCTGGGTCAATGGTTGTACCTCGCGCCAGGCGGATGCTTGGTTTATCACCCAAGCATCCGCGCTACCCACGAGGGTCCGTCATGATCAGCACTTTTTTCATCCCCGCCGTGAACATCATCGGCACTGGCTGCATTGATGAAGCCATGCTCGCCATACGCAAATACGGATTTCGCAAGGCGCTGATCGTCACGGATGCAGGCCTCGCCAAGGCCGGAGTGGCCAGTCAGGTCGCCGGGCTGCTGGTGGAGCAGGGCATCGACTCGGTGGTGTACGACGGTGCCCGCCCCAACCCGACCATCGCCAATGTCGAGAACGGTCTTGCCTTGTTGCAGGAGCGCCAGTGCGATTTCGTCATATCGCTTGGCGGCGGCTCGCCCCACGACTGTGCAAAAGGCATTGCCCTGTGCGCCAGCAACGGAGGGCACATCAGTGACTATGAGGGCGTCGACCGTTCGGCTAAACCGCAGTTGCCGCTGATCGCCATCAATACCACCGCCGGAACCGCGAGTGAGATGACCCGCTTCTGCATCATCACCGATGAAGCGCGGCATGTAAAAATGGCGATCATCGACCGCAACGTCACACCGCTGTTGTCGGTGAATGATCCCGACATGATGGTCGCCATGCCCAGGTCGCTGACCGCCGCCACCGGCATGGACGCCTTGACTCATGCAATCGAAGCCTATGTCTCCACGGCTGCCAACCCGATCACCGATGCCTGCGCGTTGCAGGCCATGGCGCTGATCGCCAACAATTTGCGTGACGCATTCAACAACGGGGCAAACATCACCGCCCGCGAGAACATGGCCTATGCCCAGTTTCTGGCCGGCATGGCGTTCAATAACGCGTCACTGGGCTATGTGCATGCCATGGCGCACCAGTTGGGCGGCTTTTATGATTTGCCCCACGGTGTGTGCAACGCCGTATTGCTGCCCCATGTGCAGCGCTTCAACGTCAGCGTCAGCGCTGCCCGCCTGACCGACGTTGCGCACGCCATGGGCAGCAATATCCGTGGGCTGTCTCCAGAAGAAGGCGCGCGGGCCGCCATCGACGCCATTCATGCATTGTCGGCTGCCGTGGAAATCCCGGCAGGTCTTGCTGCGCTGGGCGTCAAGGAGGAAGACTTCCAACTGTTGGCCACCAATGCCCTGAAAGATGCCTGTGGCCTGACCAATCCGCGTCCTGCCGATCTTGAGCAGATTCAGGACATATTTCGCCAGGCACTTTGATCATTCCTGCACAACAGGCCCGCCATGGACGTGCTTTGGCCGTACACCCTTGAAGATCATGAGTGTTGTGGACGCGGGATTGACAGCGTCAGGATGGAGCGGGTGTTTTCGTGAGCCAGGGTGCCTGAACAGAGGCTGACCAGCACCATGGAACCGGAGCAGACCATGCCGCAGTCCGTTTAGCATCCAGATTGTCCTCGCGAATCCCGCGAGCATGACGGGAAGCTCAACCGATGACGCCCCTGCAATCTCTTTTGCAAAGCGGCTATCTGAAGATCGCCGCCACTCTGGTTCTGCTGTTTTCAGGCGCGCAATGCGTGCGGGCAGCAGACATTCCTGAAGGTTTCGCCAAGGATGTGACCGGCGGAGGCTCCGCGGCTGCCGTGCATCCCTCCACGCTGGATGAACTTCGCTCAGCACTCTGTGCGTCGCATGACTCGCACGGTGCCTGCACCGATGACACACCGCGAGTGATTGTCCTGGACCACACGTTCGACTTCCGCGCGAGCGTGATTGCCAACGGCAATACCACAACCACCGAGCCTGGCTGCGTAGTGAAACCGTGCCCGCAGGGTGGTGAGCAACTTGCACTGAATGGCGCCAACAACTTCTGCCAATCAAGGCCACGTGTCATGGTGACCTACGACAACGCGGGGCTGAAACCACTGAAAGTCGGCTCCAACAAGACGTTGATCGGGTTTGGCGACAAGGCAGGCATTCAGGGCGCTGGGCTGTTCATTGGCGACGGCGCGCATAACGTGATCGTTCGCAACCTGACGCTTTCGGATATCAATCCACGTGTCGTATGGGGCGGCGATGCGCTGACCCTGAACAAGGCTGATGGCGTGTGGATCGATCACAACACCTTTGCGCGGATCAGCAGACAGATGATTGTTACGGGCTGGGGCACTGCGTCACACGTCACCATTTCCAGCAATGAGTTCGACGGCCGAACGCCTTACTCGTCTACCTGCGATGGCCATCATTACTGGGTATGGCTGTTCCTCGGCAGTCAGGACACGCTGACGTTGTCGAGAAACTATGTACACGATACCTCTGGCAGAGCACCCCATTCAGGTGGCATGAACAATGCGCAGGTTCGTGCCCAACTGGTCAACAACGTTTTCCAGCGCATGACCTATCAAGGCGCAATCATGTCGCGTACCTCATCGTCACAGCTGCTGGTCGAGGGAAACGACTTCGAGAACGTGGCTCATCCGCTGTATAACGATGTGGACCAGCCAGGCACGGCGTTCGCCTTGTTCGATCCGGTTTCAAAAGCCGCCAATGATGCGTGTATGAGCGCGATAGGCAGAATCTGTGTCGTGAATCAGCAGCGCAGCAGTGGCGAGGACTATCGCCCTCGGGATGCCTCTGCCCTGGAGGCGTTCAGGGAGTATCGGCAGTACCTGGTGGCGCCGGTTTCGGCGCAAGAAGCCGAGGCGCGGGTGCCGGGAGAGGCGGGGGTGGGGAAAGTCAGTGCCGGTCTACTGCAATGACTTCGAAGTTTGATTTGCACTCACCTGTACCCAATCGTTTTACTATCACGCAACACCGCGCCTTGTAACACCTTAAAAGGCCCGATCAGTGAGTCAGGGGAAGTCATTTTGATGGATCAAGAAAGCATCGTCCGGTACTGGCATGCGGTCGAGTTGTTGCAACCACAATCAGCACCCAAGCTGAAAGAACGCGCTAATCGATACGAAGCGTTTATCCATGACACGTCAATTCAGCGCCCGCTGCTTCCGTGGACCCCGGAAAGTATCGTCAGTGCACAGGAACTGCCCAAGAAGCGCATATGGAGCCACACGCTCTATGCTCATCTTTACGACAGCCGTCTCGTTGCCGAGAAGCTCGATGCGATGTACGGCGCCGATCAGGGCTACCAGGAGCCCGGGTTTCGCGAGTCAGCCGTGTTTGCGGCAAAATTCACGATGGCGGGCCGACTGGTCGATGACAGCCTCGTGCTTTCGAGTGAAGCGTGGTTTCTCGGGCGGGTGTTGACCGGCAAGGACTGGACCAGAGGGTTCGAGACCGACCAAAAGACCGTCAGGGAGCGTGCTAACAGCCTGTTCGAAGGTGAGGTATCAAGCGCAGACTTGCGTGAACTGACTCACTGGACCCTCCAGTTTCTGGGGCTGGGGGACTTTTTTGGTGAGATGGACCACCACCATTTTCGCTTTCGCTCACAACCCGTCAAGCCCGACAAGCCCGAGTCGGAAGACGATCCACTGAACAGCTTTTTGCTGGACGATCTTGCCGATGTCGCCGATGCGATCTCCAGAGGGGTGAAAAGCGAACCACTGGACCAGTACCTGCGCTATCACGATCCCGAGCTTCGCCTGCATATGGATGATAAGCGTGCATCGTTGCCACTGATGGGGCGACTGATGCCGGATGCCTACGCCAGTAGCTGTTGGCCCACCGAGCACCATTTGGGCCTGGTGCATTCCCAGCAGCTGGCCGTCAACACAATCCAGTCCACCCTGGCCGATGGTCAAGGGCTGCTTGGCGTCAACGGCCCACCTGGAACGGGCAAGACGACGCTGTTGCGCGACCTTATTGCAGCGATTATCACCAGCCGCGCCGATGCGTTTGCCAAGCTACGCCGTGCTTCCGATGCATTCGCAAGCGACGGACGCGAAGCTGCCAACGACGGTGGCAGGCAGCAATACAGCTTCAGGCTCAACCCCGCACTGTATGGCTTCGAAATCGTGGTCGCTTCATCCAACAACGGTGCCGTGGAAAATGTGACACTGGAACTGCCGCAGAGAGACAAGATTGATGAAAGTTGGCTGCCAGAAGCAGAGTATTTCGCCGAGCTGGGGGAGCTGGTCTCGGATAAGCCTGCGTGGGGACTGATTTCCGGTGCATTGGGGAGTAAGGCGCGTCGCAACAAATTCGTAGATCGTTACTTCTATGGTCAGCGCCCGTTTGGCAGCGAAGACAAGGCTGCGGCGCAGGTAGAAGACGAGACGGAGGTCGACCCTGATGAAGAAGTCGACAATATCGTGGAAGCACTCTTTTCGGCCTCCTCTGCCGAGATGGAAGACGCTGACGACAGCGAGAGCCAGAGCGAAGATGCTCCACCCGAGGAAGAGAAGGGCCCGAAGGATTTTGGGGGTGGCTCAATGTGAGTGCCGAGGTGAATGCGGTCCGTTCACCAGAGCAACGTCAAGCGTTGTGGCAGCAAGCAGTCTCTGACTACGAGGCGGTCAAGGCGCAAGAACGCAAAGCATGCCGTGACGCCAGTCGGATTCGTGAGTTGATCCTGGCCATCCTCGAGGCCAGGAAGAAGATTGCCGAACACTCCGAAAAACTCAGGTCATTCGAACAGTCGCTGATTGAGGTAGCCAATGAACTCTCGCGCCTGGATAACGAGGAAGGTGGTCCCGCCAATACGGCACTGAAGAAGTGTCTTGACGCGCTTGGGATGCTCCCTCCCAGACCCGGTTTCTGGTCAAATGTATTCAGTCTGGGAAATGCTCGACGCGACTGGAATGCCGCTCGGGCACTGCTGGAAAGCCAACGTGACGTTGCCAAGGCCGAGTTCGCGCGGATCACACGCCTTACTCAACAACTCGATATCGATAAGGTCCAGGCGGAAAGAAAAATCACTGACGCGCGCCGAGTGCTTCAGGGATCGCAGCAGCAGGACCAAACGCTTACGCGCGATGCCTGGGAACTGGCAACCACTCATCAGGCTGACCATCTGCTTGCTTGGTTAAAAGACAACGCTATCGGGGATGGAGATGCCATTGAACTGGCCGAACCCTGGCGCATTGAAGGCTGGCGGAAGGCACGTGCGCGGGTTTTCATCCAGGCACTGAAGCTCCACCAGACGTTCTTCGAGCTTGAGGCGTCAAGACTGCGTTCCAATTTATTCATGATCAATAGTCTGCTGACCGGTTCGCGTTTCCAAGGGTTGTCGCGCGATGCAATCCGTTCGGCGTGGGCTTCTTTGTTCATGGTCGTTCCGGTGTTGAGCAGCACCTTCGCATCATTCGCCCGTTCGTTTGGCTCGCTGGGTGCCAGTGAGATTGGCTGGTTACTCGTGGATGAGGCAGGTCAGGCCGCTCCGCAACAGGCAGTCGGCGCACTGTGGCGGTCCCGACGCGCGTTGCTGGTGGGGGACCCGCTGCAACTCAAGCCCATCGTTACCGTATCCGATGCGGTGCTGGAGCACATGCGTACACGTTACGGGGTTGATGCGCACTGGATTCCCAATCAAAAATCCGCACAGGTGCTGGCTGACGAAGCCACTCCTTGGGGACGCATGGCCGGGCCTGCCGGCGGCAAGACGTGGGTAGGATTGCCACTGGTCGTGCATCGCCGCTGCGACAAGCCTATGTATGCACTCGCCAACCGTATCGCCTACGACGGAGCAATGGTGTACGGAACGATTGCACCGCGCGCCGACAAAGAAACCCTCGCCAGTCTGCCGACAGGGTGGATACATGTCAGTGGGTCTTCCGAAGGAAATTGGGTGCCTGCGGAAGGCCAGGTCTTACGCGACCTGCTCAAGCGGCTGCATGGCGATGGCATAGAGGCGAAAGATATTTCGGTCATCACGCCTTTCAAGGCTGTGCAGCAAAACCTCAAGCGCATACTCCGAAGCAAGCTAGTGTCGGGCACGATCCACACGATGCAAGGCAAGGAAGCATCGATCGTCATCGTCGTATTGGGCGGCAACACTGCCGGAGCGGGTGCTCGCAACTGGGCTGTTTCAGAACCTAACCTGCTGAACGTGGCGGCGACGCGCGCCAAGCGACGTCTCTATGTGATTGGCGACAGAAACGACTGGAAGCACCGGCAGTTGTTCTGTGACGTCATGGATCTGCTGCCGCTTCAGGATATTCAAGCACACCCGTAAAGGGCCTTACGCATGAACGCCACAGCTCCACTGTGTGCCCTGCTGCAGCGTTCGCTGAGCGGAGATTAGTGGTTCGGGTGGATGTTTGAATTTGTCTTGACCCGATTGAACGCGATAGCGAGCCGGGACGATGATGAGAAGGACGTAGATTCCGCTCGAACGTCGGGCGGCCTGCCCGCCTGCCCAGCCAGAACGCTTCCTCCAGCCTCCCCCGGCTGTATTTCATCGGTTCCAGGAAACACCGCCTTAAGTCGCAAGAAAGCATGCCGACAACCTCATCAGCAATGAGATTGACGGTCTTCGACCGCGTCCTGGCGTACCTTCTCGAAGAGCAACACGATCGTCAAGATCAAGGCGGAGCAAACGCGCGTGAAGGTCATGAAACCAGCTTTCAAACCCGTCTCAGCGGCTTGAACTCATTCCCTATCCGTCCCCGATTCTTGCGTAATTAACTTGGCCAGGCATCCGTTGCCCCGGAGTTTCTACATGTGTTCGATGTGCGATGCACTTACCCAACTTTGGGACGAAGGAGCGACTGGCCAGGGTGCGGCTAAACAGACAGCCACCAACCAAGCGGCGCTTGGGCACCTGACGCTCGACCAACAAGCCAACTACCTTACCAATGGCTATTGGCACGACGCCTATGGCGGTTCCCAGCACCATTTTGACGTGCACGCCGGAGGGTCGCTCACTGTCAACCTGGCAAGTTTGAGCGCAAGCGCTCAGGTTGTTGCTCGATATGCGCTGCAAACCTGGACCAATGTCAGCGGCCTAAACTTTGTGGAAACCACCGCTGCCGCTGCGATCAATTTCAGCGAACAAAAAAGCGGTGCGTACAGCAACTCCAATTATGCAGGCAGCATCATCTCGGACAGCAGCGTCAACATCGCTTCCGATTGGGTGAAATACGGTTTGTATTATCAGCAAACCTACATTCATGAAATCGGCCACGCGCTGGGGTTGGGCCATGCGGGCAATTATAACGGGAGCGCGACCTTCCCCAACAATGCCTTCTATCAAGAGGACAGCTGGAAATACTCGGTGATGTCCTACTTCAGCCAGGACGAGAATACGTATTCCAACGCCTCTTTCGGCTATGTCGCTACCCCCATGCTGGCGGATATCGTAGCCATCCAGTCATTGTACGGCACCGCCGTTACCCGCACAGGTGACAATACCTACAGTTTCAATAAGACTTCCATCAACACCGGAACCGACTTCGTGCCCGGCCTGGTGGCCACGATCTATGATTCGGGCGGCAACGACACGATCAACGTCAGCACCTATGTCGGCGCTCAGACAGTCGATCTGAGAAGTGAAGCTTTTTCCAGCCTATACGGCGGTCTATCGAATATTGCAATCGCGCGCGGTACGGTTATCGAGAACGCCATCACCGGTGCAGGCGCAGATACGCTGATAGGCAACGCCAGTGACAACTTTCTAAATGCCAACGCGGGCAATGACCAGTTGCAAGGCGGCGATGGCAATGATCGGCTGATGGGTGGGGCGGGCTCGGACGTGCTCAATGGTGGCAACGGCATCGACACCGCCTTGTATACCGAGGCAGGTGCTCGCTACTTTGCAACGTACGATACCGCGCTGGTGAGGAATGCCACCCTCAACGTTCATGATGCGCAAACGTCCGATGTGGACACACTTTCAAGCGTCGAAAGGCTGTCTTTCAGCGACCGCAATGCCAGTCTTGACGAACTGCTCATGGCTTTTCACAGCCGTTATGGCGCCTTCAACGCCGAGAGTGACGCCACTGTTTCGTTGAGTTTTAGCACCGATCTTCATCACATCGCGCTCACCGAGGATCAGGCTGACATTGCCAGGCTTTATTCACTGTTCGGTCGGACGCCCGATTATCAGGGGTTGAAGAACTGGCTGACGCAGCAGGCGATCGGCAGTTCGTATGCAGAGATTCGCGATGGCTTTCTGAATTCCATTGAAGGGATGCAGCACTACAGCGGGCTTGGTGATCGGGACTTTGTCCTTGATCTCTATCAGACCGTATTGCATCGCACAGGCGAAGAATCAGGTGTGTCGTCCTGGAACACGCTGCTGCAGGCGGGTGTGAGTCGAGCAGCGGTCGCTGATGGCTTCCTGAATTCGCGCGAGAGCCGTGACCTCTCGGAAGGCGAGACGGGGTTCATCAGGATCGTGGCTCATAACGCCTGGAACAATCTGGATATGGTCGTAGGCAAGGGCGTGGCTACCGGCACGGCTGGGGATGATCAGATCAGTGAGCAGGAAGTCAGGCTGGACAGCAATGCGGTTTCGCATCTGGCGGGCAACGCTGGTATAGACACCTTTATTTTCAACGACGCTGCATCCGCCTACACGATCAGCGCGCTTGATACCGGCACGCTATCAGTCAGTCGTTCCACTGGAGCGGCGGCGAAATTCGAACTGAGTGGGTTCAATGTGCTCGATTTCGCAGATCGCGAACTGTTCGTCCTCGACTCTGCGCAGGCAAACATTGGTCGTCTGTATACCATTCTGGATCGTGCTCCCGATATTGAAGGCCTGAAGTTCTGGCTGTCTCACGGCGCCGCAGGCGCAACCGGTGCTCAGGTTGCGGGTGGTTTTGTTCAATCTGCCGAATTTTCTCAAAGCCTGCCCAATGGCAGCAGCAATACAGCCTTTGTCGAACATCTGTATCACAATGTCCTGGACAGAGGCAGCGACGCTAACGGCCTTGCCTATTGGGTCCAATCGCTGGACGGCGGCACGAGCCGTGGACAGGTCGCATTCAATATCGCCAACTCCGCGGAGTCTGCTGCACTGACTCAAGGCGATGCCGGCTTCATTCACCTGGTAGGGCATGCTGATTGGGTTTGACTTCGCGATGGCTGCAAACCTTCCGTTCGCCGGGGTTGCAGACCACTTGGGGATTTCTCTCTCCGCTTCTAAACACGTCGAGCTGAGCGAGGCATTGGAGAAGGAGATTTCGTCGATTGAGTTGTACCCTGACGCTGTCCGGGCGATCGTTGAGCTTCAAAACTCAGACATCCTGGTAGGGGTTTATTGAGTGATCGAAGGGGAAACGCGGGTCAGACAAGACGCCGTGTCGAGGGAGTCGACGGTGCATCAAATTTTTGGGGATTCCGGGAGAACTAATGGCGGGGCGGCGAGAAGGTATTGATGGCCTTAGGCTCTAGGGCGAAATTGCCTGGAATGCCCGGGATCATTGGCTGGAAGGTGGAGCGGGTAGAGGGAATCGAACCCTCAACTAAAGCTTGGGAAGCTTTCGTTTTACCACTAAACTATACCCGCTCTGATAGCTGCTCTGAGCGGCTGACTTTGTACCAGAACCCTGCCCTGATTTGAAGCGCTAATTTCACCCCGCAGCGCTTTGCCCCCTGATACTCACCCTGAAAACCAACCGCCAGATGACGATGCTCCGTAACTGACGGCGGCTTCGTGTGTGGTTTTCAGAAGGTCAGGGACGGGTAGTCCTGAACCCGGTTATGGACGTCGCGTGACACCTGTGCCGGTTGCAGGAAATTCATCAGTACCTGTTTCGAGTCGCGGCAGGCGGCCTTGTGTTCCATGTCCAGGAAGTGGCCGGTGGCGTCGATGGTGCTGAAGCTGCAGTCGCGAAGGTATCTGGAGAAGTGGGCGGCGTCGTGCGCGCAGGTGTATTCGTCCAGGGCTCCGTTGATGAACAGTATGGGGACGGTGATGTTCTTGCCTGCGGTCAGGTAATTGTCCGGGTCGAGCTCCAGGACCTGGCTGAAGTGGTAATGCATCTGGTCATATTCGTGAGCATCCAGGCTGCTGATATGACGGAAATTGAAGCGTTTGAACAACGTAGGCAGATGCTTGCCGACGGTGTTGTTGATCAGGTGGCCCATGTCATAACGGTTATGCGCGCCCAGGTGCGTGATGCCGTGACACAGGTAGTCATGCATCTTCTCGTTGATCACTGGGGAGAACGAGCTGATCACTGCGCTTTCGATGCGTTTCGGCCGATGCGCCAAAGCAACCAGCGTGGCCGCGCCGCCCCACGAGAACGACAGCACGTGCTCGGCATTGAAGTGATCGATCAGTTCCAGCAGGAGCTGGCCTTCTTCTTCCCGGGTCAGTGGCGCGCCATGCAGGTTGTGCGGTTTGGATTTGCCTGAATAGGGCTGGTCGTAAAGCACCACGTTGAAGGTCGGGTAGAGGTTGCGGACGGTCTGGGTAAATGAAGCGGTGGTGGCCAATGAGCCGTTGACCAGAATGATGGTCTTGGCGGCGGCATCGGTGCGATAGAGTTCGGTATAAACCCGAAACTGTCCTTGTATGTCGAGCACTGCTTTTTCTGGCGACATAGGTTTCACTCCTGGCGTAGACAGGTATGCGTGCCTATGACATTGCCCGCGTTTCGTGACAGACATGCGATAGTCGATCAACGGCCTGTGCTGATCCGACCAGCGTCTGCCACGCGGCTATGACGTTCAAAAAAGGCCGATTTCGCCGGCGTTCAGCGCGCGATAGCTGCCTGGGCACAGGTCGGGGTCCAGCGCCAGCGCGCCGATGGTTTCCCGATGCAGGCGCAACACTTTGTTGTCGAAGTGGCCGAACATTCGTTTCACCTGATGATAGCGGCCTTCGACAATGCTCAGGCGCGCACTTTGCGGCCCCAACAAGGTCAATTGCGCCGGTTGTGTGGTGAGGTTTTCGAATGCGAAATACAGGCCTTCGGCAAACTTCGCGGCGTAGCGTTCGTCGATCGGTTGCTCGGTCTCGACGTAATACACCTTGGGCATTTTGGTCTGTGGCTGAGTCAGGCGCCGCGACCATTGACCATCGTTGGTTATCAGCATCAGGCCGGTGGTGTTGAAGTCCAGCCGTCCGGCGATGTGCAGTTCGTGCTTGTCAGGCTCGTCCAGCAAATCGAGCACGGTTGGATGCTGCGCATCGCTCGTCGCGCTGACGCAGCCTTCAGGTTTGTGCAGCATGAAGTAGCGGGGGACTTTGCCTGCCTGGAGGATCTCTTCGTCGAGCGCCACACAACTGAATTCGCGTACTTCGTGGTGCGGGTCGCGGGTTGCCTGGCCGTCTACCTGCACCCGTCCGCTGGCCAGCGCCAGGCGCACTTGCTGACGATTGAAGCGTGGCAGGTTACTGAGGAAACGATCAAGGCGCATGGCGATAACGGCGAGCGGAGGAAGGGGCGCGCATCTTACTCTGTGGCCCGGTGTGCCTGCGGAGCTGGCGCTGCATCTTCGATCCCGGCGCAGCGCGGGCACAGACAGGCCTTGTCGCGAAGGTTATCCGGCAGGCCTGCCAGCAATGCCGGGTCGATGCTTTGCGAAAAGCACCAGCAGGGCCGGTCCACGGTGCGCGGATCGGCCAGGCTGCATTGGTTGCTGAAGCCGCACAAGGGGCACAGCGCGGTGTCAGGGGAGGCCGTTGTCATGTCGAGAGTAAGCGCCGTGCTGGATGATCGGGATGTCCGTTTCAGGCCATATTAGCAATCACCGAGCTCGCTGTCGGGGCATGATAGACGGGTGAGCGGTTCATCAGCGCCGATATCGCCGCACACCGGCAGTGCACGAGCAATATTCTGTCGTAATGGATGCCTTGAATGGACAGGCTTTCGAACAGGTCGGCCAGGGATGGCGGGGGCATGCCGAAGCGGTTGCGCACTGTCAGAACATCCATCGGCGTCGGCGGCAACCAGCCGCGCAAGGGCGACGCCCGCGAGTTGCCCACCACGCTTGCGATCTCGTCATAGCTCTCGCTGGTCGTCGTCTGAAACTTGGACAGGCTGTAGTTCTTCAGTCTGCCGGGCAGCGAAGTGCCTGCTATCAGCTTGGCGGTGAGAAGTAGAGGTTCAAGCGGCGTGGGCTGCATCACGCTATGCACCGCCGTATTGGAAAGTGCGAATGGCCGGGCGTTCTTGTTGACGACCCGATGCAGCTTCGGGTCCACCAGTTCGTAGCCATGCGGCGCGTAGGTGCGAATCTCGGTGCCATTGGGGATCTTCACCGTCCGGGACCATGGTGTGTAGTACCCATGGCTGCTGACCACCAGAGTGCGCGCCTGACCCCTGTCGGACGTCCATAAAAGGAACCTTTTACCCAGCTTCCAGGCATGGACCTGCAACAGGTTTGACGAGACGGCAGTGCTGACTGTCCAGCGTTTGAGCAGGGCGTCGGTGTGAAAGAATTTCTCCAGCCGGGTCTGGCGCGGGGTGACAAATTGTCTGCGCAACGGCCGGGTGCCGAACGCTCGGTCGAGCGTAATCGCTACGGTTTGGGAACTGCTCACGGCAGGTTTTACGATTCGGCTCAGTGAGCGCAGCATCCTTGGCGTGTGCGGAGCCAGTTGCAGCAAGCCCAGCGTTAGCGTGGCCAGCAGCGCCTGGTTTTTCTCTGCGTAACGGCTGCCTGGCAGATGCGTTGCGGCAATGGCCAGCGAGGTGATGCCAATCTCCGTGGCCAGGGAGGCAACGAGCGCAGGTGTCAGCAACAAGGATATCGGCACCAGCAGCCGCTGTAATTGCTGAAGCCGGTCGGTCCAGTCCGCCAGTGTTACCTGCGTTGATGTGACGATCTGATCTTCTGCGTCATCCAGCGCGTTCTGCTTGAGCAGTCGGTGCAGAAAAGCGAATGGCGTGTCTTCCAGCCTTTTCTCACACAACGAGTGGTTCATGGCCTGGCGTGTGTCAGGGTTGTACAGCGCATCGATCCAGGGGCGAAGGATGGAAACGGGCGGGTTGGGCGCCTGTGTCCCGCCCCATAATTTGAGCAGGTAGTCCAGGCGCTGGTGATGACGGCGCGGAACATAACGCATGACCGTCTCACGCCACTCCGGACCGGCCGTTGCCCGGCTCAGATGCAGCTTCAGCGCCGTGTCGTCTGCAAACTCGATGAACGCATCGGCATGGCCCGCCTGATAAAGCACGTTCGGTGAGCCCGGCTGCTCAAGTACCAGCAGGCCGGTGTACTGCTGTTGCATGGCGTCGATCAACGCGCCCTGAACGAAAAAACCGAGTGACCGCCAGTTATGAGGAGCAGGGTGCGCGAGGGTGTCCACGAGCAGATCGAAGGTGCCGCGCGTGAGGCTGCCGCGCTTCAGGCTGATCAGTGCCTGGTTGATGAAGGTGGTTCTGAATGCCTGTTGTATGGTGGTTCGCTGCTGATCCCAGAAGTCGTGGATGCGTTGAGTCATCCAGGTCAGAAAGTCGAAGGCTGTGATGTAGTCCTCGAGCGCCTGCGGGCTGATATCAAGCACCTGACCCTGCTCACTGTCGCCCTGCCCGGTGGGGTCGAAGAACACCACGGTGCTGCCGCCGTGATCGATATAGCCAGCAGGGTGATCGACTCGATAATTGCCTACCAGCGCCTCGCTCAGGCTGATCGGCCTCGGGTCGGGGGCGTGAACATAGGTAGGCGGCAACCGGGGATTGCCCAGAGGGGTGCTCGAATAGCCGGGTCGATAAGCGATGAACACATGCTCGGGGTTGATCGTCAGCGTGTGGTTTTCCTGTAAATAGCTCGCCATGACTTGCCCGGCCATTTTCGACGCAACCGGGATCTGTTCCAGAATGCTCGGCTGTGTCTGCAACAGGTCTGCGGCACCTGCCAGCGCCAGGCCACGAGCGACGGGCCTGAGCAGGTCGAGCGTGCTGCGCGCATGGCTGTCGGCAAGAAGCCCGGCGAACGAAGCCTGGGTCACTGCGGTGAACAGGTCGCCTTCGATCAGCGGCGCCTCGACAACGATGACGGCATGCTGCTCAAGCGAAAGAAATACCTGGCCGTAGAGCCCTGAGGCGTTCATGGCCGCCAACAGCCGCCTGCTCATCTGGCGTGGATCATCGCTGATGTATTCGATGACGTTACCCTTGGCACCCAGAATGTGAATGAAACAATGCGACGTGGTTTTCGAGCTGATCTGAAATATCTCCGGCACCTGTTTGCCATTCAGCATCAGGGCTCGGACTTCGGATTTTTCACCTCGTCCGCTCATGCTCAGCGTGTCGGTGGCGGCGGGAAACCGGTCCAGCCCCAGGGCGTCCAGCGCCAACCAATAACCGTCCCGACTGATGTGTCTGTGGTTGAGCTGCCGAGCCAGGTTGTCAAGGAACGCCAGCCGCGACAAGGTGCGCCAGGTTGCCTCGTGCCGGGTCCTGAATGTCTGCAGTACGGCGTTGTAATTGCGTTTGAGCGGCAGCTCGCCAATCCGCTTGAACATCCGCGCGGTTGTCAGCGCAGGCGTGTCTTCGCACAGTGAAATATCGGCAAGGGTGCTACGCGACAGCGCCTGGAAGTGCGCAGGCTCGAAGCTGGCCAGCGCCACATCGGTCAGCGACAGGCTGACGCTGTAATGCTCGTGTCCACTGTCGTCCACGGCAGGTCGGTCATCGTTGCTGAACGTGATCTGCAGGGCGTCCGGGTCGAGTGCCTTGTCGCTCGTCTGCGTGAGCAGTGTGGTCAGTTGCTGGCGAACATAATCCTGTCGCGTCGGCGGAAAGTCCATGTCCAGTTGGCAGGCTTGGAGGAGTAACGTCGAGTCGGCAATCAGCCGGAAACCTGCGCTGTTACGCATGGCTCTGAGTTGACGCTCGATGTGTGGCGCGGCGTCTTTCGGCTCGCTTTCTTCGGTCACCGCAGGCAACGGTGTTGGTTCGGGCACTGAAAAGCCGTCCGGCAGGATGAACGGCATTGATGCGTTCAGCGTGTCGTGCCTGCTACTGCTGTGCTCGGGACGCAGAACGCTGGTTTGCTCCAGCAGTAAAGAGGACGGGTGAAACAGCGTGTCCTGACGAAGCGGACTCCAGATGGGGGGCATGACGTGCGGTCGAAATGAATGGATGCCCATTATTTCGGGAAGCGAGATGGGGAAGGTCATAACTATGTATTGCAACTTCCCGTCGCGCTGAAAGAGGGAGACGGCATGCCCGAGCATGCCGCCTTGCTCACTGCGGTTGCACGTGCGCACGCCAGCTGCCGAGATGGCTGATGTCGCGGGCGCCCTCCAGACCATAGGCTTCGCAGATGAAACCGGTCTCCCAGCGGCCGTCGGCCAATTGCACCTTGCCCAGCCCGAGCGGCGCTGGAATGCCGGTCAGGAACGACCCCAACTCGATACTTGGCAGCTCCCAGACCTCCACGTCGATGGCGACGCCGTGTTCGGCCACCCGCACCATGCCAGGCCGGAAGGGCGGACCACCGGCCAGCGCATACAGCCGATAGTCGGCCGAGCTTTGCGTGGTTTCCAGCAGGCGTGCCCCTCGTTGCCTGAGCTGCCAGTTCAATGCCAGTCCGTCCAAGTGAGCACCGCAGACCACCAACCGCGCCCTATCGTTGCGCGCAGTGGTTTGCGGTACAGGCAGCCGAGGTGCTTCGCCGCCAATCAAGGGCAGGGCGGTTTGCCGTTGCAAGGCGTCGGCCAGACTGAGCAGGTACTGATCGGTGAATGCGCGTCCGAACAGCGTCACGCCCCACGGCAGACCGTTGCCCATGAAGGCACTGGGCACGGCGACGGCGGCGTAGTCGAGCAGGTTGACGAAATTCGTGTAGTAACCCAGCTCCGAGTTACGCAACACCGGCTCGGCCGCCAGCTCTGCCGATGTCACCGGGCGGCCGATGCTTGGCGTCACCATGCATTCCAGGCCTTCAAGTGCCCGATCGCACGTCGCCTTGAGTGCTTGCAAACGGTACTGCGCGCGAAACGTATCGACCCCGCTGACCTCGGGAGCCTTGGCCAGCACGTCGCGGATCACCGGCAATACCGCGTCAGGACGTTCTTCCATTAACTGTCCGGCGACGCTGTAGCGTTCGGCCACCCACGGCCCCTCGTACAACAACCGCGCCGCTTCGAGAAACGGTGACAAGTCCACTGTGACCGCTTCGCCACCCAGCGCTGCAAGGTGGTCGATAGCTGCGTTGAACAGTCTCGGCCCCTCGGTACAGCCGAAGAACTGCAGGTCCTCCGCACGGGGTACACCGAAGCGAAACGGGCGAGGTGTGCCGAAAGCCGAGGCGTCGTTCCACAAAGGGTTGCGACGGCTGTACTCATCGCGCGAATCAAATGCGGCGATCAGTGCCAATAGCTCGCTGGCTTCCCGCGCCGTGGCGGTGAAGGTCGAGACGCAATCCTGCGTGCGGCATGCGGGCACCACGCCCGCCGTGGAAATCAGTCCCTTGCTGGCTTTCATTCCCACCAGGTTATTCAGTGCCGCGGGCACCCTGCCCGAGCCCGCCGTGTCGGTGCCCAGCGAGAAGCTGCTGACGCCCAATGCCACGGCCAGCGACGAGCCGGCGCTCGAACCGCCTGACGGGTACTCGTTCAACACGCTGTTGGGGCAGGCGCCATAGGGCGAGCGGCTGCCGTTCAAACCTGTGGCGAACTGGTCCAGATTGGTCTTGCCCATGGGCACGGCACCCAGCGCGATCAGGTGCGCGACGACGCTTGCCGAGTGCTCGGGTGTGTAGGCGTAGTCCGGACAGGCCGCGGTGGTTGGAATGGCCGTCAAATCAATATTGTCCTTGATCGCGAAGGGGATGCCGAACAGCGGCAGGTCTTTGGGATCACGAGCATCCAGTGCAGCCAGATAAGGCTCGAGTTCAGCCGGGCTGAGCAGGTGGATGAACAGGTGATAATCGCTGTTCAGCCTTGCGGCTTTTTCGCGCAGCGCCAGGATCAGCTGGCGCGGCGATGTCCGGCCGGACTGGTAGAGCGCGCGTACGGTGTCCAGACGCAGGTCATTGGGCAGTGCTATGTCGTTCATGACGGGATTCCCTTGAAAGTGAAAAGTGGGTCGATTCAGTCTGCGCTCAGCACCACCACCCGTTGCCCTGCGCGTACTGCCGAGCCGGGTTGCACCCTGACGTCCTGCACCACGCCGGCGATCGGGGCGAGCAGGGGGATTTCCATTTTCATGGACTCCAGAATCACCAGCACGTCGCCTGCTTCCACGTGTTCGCCCGGTTGTACCTGGACTTGCCAGAGATTGCCGGCGATGTGGCTGTCGACGCCTTGCTGGCCGGGTTGCAGAGGCTGTTCTTCGGTGTTTGGCGTCACGCCTTCATCGCTCTGGAAGTCGGCCTGCCCGTTGGCGATCCAGCGTTCGCGCTCTGCGTTGAAAGCGGCGTTCTGCTGGGCGCGGAACGCCTCAATGCCTTCGGCTTCGCGGGTCAGGAAGGCTTGGTAATCAGCCAGATTCAGGGTGCTGTGTTCGATGTTCAGGGCGAAGCGACCCAGCGGGAAGTCGCGGCGGATACGCACCAGTTCGTCGGCGCTGACCGGGTAGAAACGGATCTGATCGAAGAAGCGCAACAGCCATGGTTTACCCTCGAAGGCAGCGACGTCGCGATAGCGATTCCACATCTGCAACGTGCGGCCGACGAACTGGTACCCGCCGGGGCCTTCCATGCCGTACACGCACATGTACGCGCCGCCGATGCCCACCGAGTTTTCGGCGGTCCAGGTGCGCGCCGGGTTGTACTTGGTGGTGACCAGCCGGTGGCGCGGATCCAGCGGCGTGGCCACCGGTGCGCCGAGGTACACGTCGCCCAGCCCCATGACCAGATAGCTGGCGTCGAACACCGTGCGCTGGACTTCGTCGAGGTTGGGCAGGTCATTGATACGGCGGATGAACTCCAGGTTGCTCGGGCACCAAGGCGCGTCCTTGCGTACTGTGGTCATGTACTTTTCGATGGCCAGCTGGCAGGCCGGGTCATCCCAGGACAGCGGCAGATGGACGATGCGCGAGGCCACTTGCAGGTCTTTCGCGGCGCACACGGCGTCCCATTCTCCGGCGATGATGTCGAGCAGTTGCCAAAGCGGCAGTTGCTCGGGGCGGTAGTGGACTTGCAGAGAGCGAATGCCCGGCGTCAGATCGACCACCCCCGCCAGCGCCTTGGCCTCCAGCGCAAGCATCAAGGCATGGCCGCGCAGACGCAGCACCAGATCCAGCTCCGGCGCACCGATTTCCAGCAGCAGATGGGTATCCCCGGACAGACGCGCAACCAGGCGTTTATCGTCCTGACCGATGTCGAGGATGACTGGGGAGGGCAGATCCTCTATGCGGACAACTTCGCTGTCACGGGAGTTTGCGGTGCCCTGTAGGAGCGGACTTGTCCGCGAAGAGTCCGGTGCGGTCGATGGATTTTCTGCGTCAGGACTATAGCTTTCGCGAACAAGCTCGCTCCCACGGGAGTTTGCGTTGCCTTGTGGGAGCGGACTTGTCCGCGAAGAGTCCGGTGCGGTCGATGGATTTTCTGCGTCAGGACTATAGCCTTCGCGAACAAGTTCGCTCCTACGGAAGTTTGCGGTGCCTTGTAGGAGCGGACTTGTCCGCGAAGAGTCCTCTACAGTCGATGGATTTTCTGCGTCAGGACTATAGCCTTCGCGAGCAAGCTCGCTCCCACGGGAGTTTGCGGTGCCTTGTGGGAGCGAGCTTGCTCGCGAAGAGTCCGGTGCGGTCGATGGATTTTCTGCGTCAGGACTATAGCCTTCGCGAGCAAGCTCGCTCCCACGGAAGTTTGCGGTGTCTTGTGGGAGCGAGCTTGCTCGCGAAGAGTCCGGTGCGGTCGATGGATTTTCTGCGTCAGGACTATAGCCTTCGCGAGCAAGCTCGCTCCCACGGAAGTTTGCGGTGTCTTGTGGGAGCGAGCTTGCTCGCGAGGAGGACGTTGCAGTCGATGGATTTTCTGCGTCAGGAATATAGCCTTCGCGAACAAGTTCGCTCCTACGGGTATACGCGGCTTCCTGTAGGAGCGGACTTGTCCGCGAAGAGGGCGTTGCAGTCGATGGATTTTCTGCGTCAGGAATATAGCCTTCGCTAGCAAGCGCGCTTCCACATCGTTCTGCATGACACGCCTCGACGCTCACCGGAGTGAATCGGACCTTGTCGCCAGCCTTCAATTGCCCCAGCTGCCACAGGTCCGCTTCGATGATGGTCACCGGGCAGACGAATCCGCCCAGGCTGGGTCCGTCCGGCCCCAGGATTACCGGCATGTCGCCGGTGAAATCCACCGCGCCGATCGCATACGGGTTGTCGTGGATGTTGGACGGGTGCAACCCCGCCTCGCCGCCATCGGCACGCACCCATTCGGGTTTGGGGCCGATCAGGCGCACGCCGGTGCGGCTGGAGTTGAAATGCACTTCCCAGTCGGTCGCGAAAAACCTCTCGATGTACGCTTCAGTAAAGTATTCCGGGGCGGCATGCGGGCCGTAAATGACCCTCATCCGGCGCACGTCTGTCAGCGCTTCAAGTGCCTCATCGGCAATCTGCTGCCCCGCACTGCGCTCCACCAGGGGCGCGATGTGCAGCACATCGCCGGCGCGCAGCGCGCGACCGCCATGACCGCCGAACTGGCCGAGGGTAAAGGTACTTTTGCTGCCCAGGTAATCCGGCACGTCGAGCCCGCCGCGCACGCACAGGTAGCTTCGCACACCGGCACCTGCGATGGTGCCCAGCGACAACGTCGAACCGGCGCTCACGAATAGCGCGGTGTTCATCGCACAGGCTTGGCCATCGAGGGTGATCGGGATGTGCGCACCGGTCACTGCGACCACCGCATCGGTGTTGAAACGCAGTAGCGGCCCGCTCATGGTTATTTCCAGCGCGGCGCATCCTTCAGGGTTGCCCAGCAGGCCGTTGCCCTGGCGCAACGCGCGGCTGTCCATCGGCCCGGATGGCGGTACACCGACCGCCCAGTAGCCCAAGCGTCCCGGATAGTCCTGAACGCTGGTCTGGGTGCCGCCGCTCAGCACCTCGAAGGTGTCAGCGTGATACACCAGATCTTCCAGACAGCGGGTCCACGGCTGGCCACTGGAGAACGGCGCGTCGGCAATGATCTGGCGCAGATAGTCGCGATTGGTTTCCACACCGTACAGACGCGTTTCGTTCAGCGCGTCGATCAGCCCGGCGCTGGCGTCCTCGCGGCTCGGTGCCCAACTGATCAGCTTGGCGATCATCGGGTCGAAGTACGGCGGTATCTCGCAACCGGCCTCGACCCAGGTGTCGATGCGCAGCTTTCGGCCATCGGCAGGCGGGAAATCAGCCGCAGTCAGCAGGCCAGGGCAGGGCTGAAAGTCACGGCCCGGATCTTCCGCGTACAGCCGCGCCTGAATCGCGTGGCCAACCGGTTTCAGACCGGCCTGCAACTGATCCAGCGGCGGCAGATCACCGGCGGCCAGTTGCACCATCCAGCTGACCAGATCCACGCCCCACACCTGCTCGGTGACGCCGTGCTCGACCTGCAAGCGTGTGTTCACTTCCAGAAAATAGAAGCGCTGATCTTCACTGTCGAAGACGAACTCGACCGTCCCGGCGCTGCGATAATTGACTGCCCTGGCCAGTTTCACCGCCGCTATGCAGAGTTCTTCGGCCATGCCGTGCGGCAGGTTCGGGGCCGGGGTTTCTTCCAGCACTTTCTGATTACGCCGCTGTACCGAGCAGTCGCGTACGCCGAGCGCCAGTACTTCGCCCTGACCGTCGCCGAACACCTGCACTTCCAGATGGCGGGCGCGCTGGATGTATTTCTCGATGAACACACCCGCGTCGCTGAAATTGTTCTGACCGAGGCGCTTTACCGCCTCGAACGAGTCCGCCAGCTCTTCGGCGCTGCGACACACACGCATGCCGATACCACCACCGCCCGCCGTGCTCTTGAGCATCACCGGGTAGCCGATGGTGTGAGCCGCCGCGATGGCCGACTCCAGGCTGTCGAGCAGCTCAGTGCCTTCGAGCATGGGCACGCCATGCTGTCTGGCCAGCGCTCGTGCGGTGTGTTTGAGGCCGAATACGCGCAGTTGCTCGGGCGTCGGGCCGACGAAGGCGATACCGGCGTCTTCGCAGGCCTGAGCGAACCCAGCGTTTTCGGAGAGAAACCCGTAGCCGGGATGAATGGCTTTGGCGCCGCTGGCTTTGGCGATGGCGAGGATCTTGTCCACCGCCAGATAGGTTCCGGCTGCGCCACCTTCGCCCAGACTCTGGGCTTCGTCGGCCTGCATCAGGTGCAGGCTGGCAGCGTCGGCTTCGGAATACACCGCCACGCCCTTGACCTGCAAGGTGCGCAGGGTCCGCAGGATGCGGCAGGCAATGGCGCCACGGTTGGCGATCAGCAGTTTGTCGAACATGGCATAACCCCGGAAACCCAGTCGCGCTCGGTTTCGTGATGGGAAGCGGGCCGTCCCGCTATTGATCAATCTACGCAACGGTCGTCCGTTGCTGAGGGCAGGTGCCGGGTCAGTCGCGAATCAACAATTGCGCAGGCGTCGGGTTGTAGCCGTTGCAGGGGTTGTTGAGCTGCGGACAGTTGGAAATCAGCACGATCACGTCCATTTCTGCGCGCAGCTCGACGTATTTGCCGGGTGCGGAAATACCGTCTTCGAAGGTCAGGCCGCCTTCGGCTGTCACGGGTACGTTCATGAAGAAGTTGATGTTGGGGCCGATGTCGGCCTTGCTCAGCCGACCGTCATGCATACAGGCGCGCAGGTAGTTGTCGCGGCAGCTGTGCATGTAGCGCTTTTCCAGGGCATAGCGCACGGTGTTGCTCTCTTGCGCGCATGCGCCACCGAGCGTGTCGTGGCGACCGCAGGTGTCATCGACAATGGTCAGCATCGGCTGGCCGAGGTTGGAAAACAGCACGCTGCCGGTGGTCAGGTACACGCTGTTCTGACGGCGCAGGGTGCGCTGTACGTCGTAGCGTTCACGCGGGTTGCTCAGGCTGAAAAACAGCGTGTCGACGGCCTGATTGCCTTGCAGATCGAGGATGCGCACGGTCTGCCCGGCCTTGACCTCGGCCAGAAACGGCTCGCCAGCCGGGATGGTCGCGTCGCAGCAAAGGTGAGTGGGTGAATTCATGACAAGGCTCCTCAGGCGAACAGGCGGTCGGTATTGATGAAGCCGCGCTCGTTTTCCGGGCGCGAGGTGCGGCAGTGCTCGGCGACGCTTGCGTCGGCTTTCATCCAGCTGAGTTTCATCGGTTGTGGGGTGTATTCGGGGTTGGGGTCCATCGGGTGTTGCAGCGCGGTCAGCACCACCAGCGTGTCCATCGGTGCGTAGAGTTCGATGTAGTCACCGGCTTTGGAATTATTCGGCGCGAAGTGCAGGGTTCCTGCCTCGTCGACATCGACACGGCTGAACAGGTTGAGGGTCATCAGCAGGTCGGACAGCCCCAGCCCCCATTTGCCCAGCTCGACCAGCAGGTTGTCGACGCCGTTGCGAAAGAAGCCGTTGCGCAATTCCTGATAACGGCCCTGGCCGTATTTTTCAGCGACTTCCTGAGCATTGAGCACGCCGCCGATGCTGTCGCTCCAGCCGCAGGTGTCAGTGACGATGGCCGCCAGTACGCGGCCCATGTCCGAATACAGGCAATGACCGTTGCTCAGACGAGCGGTGTGCTGGCATTTGAGGCTGTCAGGCAGGTTCAGCCGTTCGGTTTTTTCGTGGGCGTTGAGCAGGGTCAGGCTGACGTTGGCGTTGCCGTGCAGGTCGGTCAGGCGCAGCAGTTCGCCGCGCTTGAGGATAAACGAACGATGGCCGCCACCGGGCAGCATCTCTTCGGCGAAAACCGGGTACAGCGTGGTTGAGTCGGTCATTGAACGGGCTCCTCTGAAACGTTGAGCAGCGAATCGATGGCGGCGCGTTCGGCGCGGCGTTCGCTGTTGAGGGGGATGTCGTAAGTGATACGCGCGCCATAGGCGCCGGGGGCGTGCGGGTCGTGGCGCACCTTGTCGAAAACCAGCAGGCGGGTGCCGAGGTTGAAACCTTCGGACAGGTCGTGGGTGACCATGAACACAGTCAGTTTCGTTTCGCGCCACAGGTCCAGCAGCAGGTAATGCATGTCCTTGCGGATGCCGGGGTCGAGCGCGCCAAACGGCTCGTCCAGCAGCAGGACGCGCGGTTTCATGATCAGCGCCTGGGCGATGGCCAGTCGCTGTTGCATACCGCCGGACAATTGCGTCGGGTACTTGTCCAGCGCATGCCCCAGGCCGACCTTGCCGAGCAACTGTGCGGCGTGCTCGCGCGCCTCGCTTTTCGCCTGGCCGAACAATCGGCCGAGCCAAGACGAGCGGGGCAGCTCCAGACCCAGCGCCACGTTGTCGAGCACCGACAGGTGCGGGAACACCGAATAGCGCTGAAACACCACGCCACGGCTGGCATCCGGCTCATTGCGCAGGGGCGTGCCGTCCAGCGTGATCACGCCGCGACTGGCGGATTCCTGACCCAGCAACAGGCGCAGAAAGGTCGATTTGCCGCAGCCCGAAGCGCCGACCAGCGTGCAGAATTCGCCTTCGGCCACGTCCAGGTTCAGGCCCTCGAGTACCACCTGGTCGGCGTACTGCTGCCAGACATTGCGCACACTGATAAAACTCATGCGCGTGCTCCTTCGTACCAGGGAAAGGCGCGTCGGGTCAGTGCTTTCAGGCCCCAGTCCATTAGCCAGGCAAGCAGGGTGATCCACACCACATAGGGCAGAATCACGTCCATCGCCAGATAGCGCCGCACCAGGAAGATCCGGTAGCCCAGGCCGTCAGTCGAAGCAATCGCCTCGGCGGCGATCAGGAACAGCCACGCCGAACCCAGCACCAGGCGCAGGGCTATCAACAGGCGTGGCAGCAATTGCGGCAGGATCACCCGCAGGATCAGTGTCCAGGTCGAGGCACCGAGGGTTTGCGCCTTGATCAGCAGTTCGACCGGGATTTCACGGGCGCGCTGTTCCAGATCGCGGGCCAGAATCGGTGTGATACCGATCACGATCAGCATTACCTTCGATAACTCGCCCAGGCCGAACACGATGAACAGAATCGGCAGGATGGCCAGCGGCGGCACCATCGACAGCACCGTCAGCAAGGGCGACAGCGGTGCGCCGCATAGCGGCAGGATGCCCGCTGCGATGCCCAGACACAGGCCCAGCAGCGCGCTGATCCCCAAGCCGATGGCCAGGCGTTGCAGGCTCGATGCGCTGTCCTGCCACAGCAGGTAGTCACCGCTGCGCGGGTCGGCAACGAACGCCATGCGTTTGACCGCATCGGCCATCTGTACCGCGCTGGGTAGCAGTTTGTCGCTGGGGTTTTCCGCAAGCCGGGTGGCCGAGCCCATGAAATAGGCGAACAGCAACAGGGCGAACGGCAGGATCACCAGTATCAGGCGACCGGCACGATCCGGATGGCGGTTTATCAAACGCATGGCAATGACCTTTCTACTGAACGTGATTTACAGCTTGCCGTCGACGGCCATCTGCACGTAGCCGGGGTCAAAGTGCAGCTTGAGATTGCCCTTGTCGCCGAGCGTCACGCCATTGGCGAACGACATGCCGACCGCATCGGCGTCGCGTGCGCCTTCGCCGAGCAAGCCGTGGGCGAACGAGAAGTCAGCCACCTTGCGCTGGGTGTCCGGCAGCTGTTTGCTGGTCGCGAACTCAAGGGCTTCCTTGGGTGTGGCAAACAGCTTGGTGGTGTCCAGTTGCGCCTGGAAGCCGGCCAGATCGGTGCCCGATGCCTTGGCCATGTGTTCCAGCGCCGCCTTGCCCTGAGCGTTTTTGGCGTTCATCAGTTCGACCACTTCAAACCAGGCGCCGGTCAGGGCTTTGCCCAGGGCCGGGTTGTCTTTCAGGGTCTGGGTGTTGACGACCATCATGTCCATGATCTCGCCGGGAATCTGGCTGGAGTTGAACACCTCGGTCACGCCGGGCTTGGCCTTGATGTCCGAGAGCATCGGGTTCCAGGTGGTGACCGCCTGTACATCGTCGGTATTGAAAGCTGCCGAGATATCGGCATCCGAGGTGTTGACCACCTTGAGGTCTTTCTCACTGAGCTTGACGCTGTCCAGCGCTCGGGCCAGCAGGTAGTGAGACACCGACAGCTCGACCAGATTGACGTCCATGCCTTTCAGATCGGCGACTTTCTTGCCTTCGCCCTTGAGCACGATGCCGTCGTTGCCGTTGGAGAAGTCGCTGACGATCAGTGCCGTGCTTTCCACGCCACCTGCGGCCGGGATGGTCAGAGCGTCCATGTTGGTCATGGTGCAGCCATCGAACTGGCCGGCGGTGTACTGATTGATGGATTCGACGTAGTCATTGAGCTGGGTGACATCGATCTTGATGCCGTACTTTTTCGCCCACTTGTCGACGATGCCCTGGCTACCTGCGTATTCCCACGGCATCCAGCCTGCGTAGATGGTCCAGCAGACGTTGAAGTGATCTTTCTGGGCGGCAGTCGCCGAGAGGCTCAACGCAGCAAGCAGGCCTGCCGTCAGCAGACCGAAGAGACGAGACTTTTGCATGTTGAGAAATCTCCAGTAGTGAAAAAAGGCGGCCAGGAGCAACGTGACACCACTGGTGTCCCTGTCTCCCGGGCTTTTGTCCCGCCGTGTAACCTCTACTGGAGGTCGCCAACTCTCGGACCAGCCACTTGCCTGTTGGCAAGCCGGAACCCTAGTCGGCTATTGCAAATTGTGGTGCCGCGAACCTGTGTTGACTCCTGCACATCGCTCATCAAGCGAGAGTTGTGCCAACTCGTGCTGCGCCTTGTTTTTCAAGGGCTGGCCGAGTCATCGACGGCCAGCTGCCGGAGGAACTGCCTTGTGCTGGTGCGAGACCGCACCGTGATGAGGCAAAGGTGGATGAAATGTTTTGTAGCATGTTTGTAGAAGGCCGAAACAGGCCTGCAGGCCTTGGTTGCAGAGCCTTTGCGAGTCAGTTGCTGACCATTCGCGCCCAACCCTCTAAGCTGACCCAAGGCACTAGAAGGCCTTTTCGATGTCAGACATTTCGTCCGCCAACCGCTTTGACGGACGCCGACCAGCGTCGCTGGTTTGGCCCAATCGCGGTCCAGGAGGCCGCCATGTATCGAAGACCCTTGCTTATCACGTTGCTGACCCTTTTCCTTTCTGGTTGCTACGCAGGTCCCGGTTACTACGAATCCGATGTGTACACGCAGCCGACTGTCGTGGGCGGCGCCTACGCGTATGACAATGGCTACCGCTCTACCTACTATCAGGAGCGACGCATCTATGTGGCGCCTCAACCGCGCTATTACACCCAGCCCCGCTATTACGCCCCGGCACCCCGTTATTACGCGCCACCGCCCCCGCCGCGCTACTACCAGCCGGGACGTCCACCGGGTTATGGCTGGAGAAACGACGGTTTCGGCCGCAATGACGGCTTTCGCGGCAATGGTGGCTTCGGACGCAACGACGGCTTTCGTGGCGACCGAGGTAACCGTGGCTGGGACGACCACGGTGGGCGTGGCGGACGAGATGGCCGTGATCATGGAAGAGGCGGGCGCGGCGATGGTCGTGGCGGGCATCGATAGCTGAAATGTGTGCGCTCACTGTCATGCCAATGCTGTGAACTGACTACTGCTGCAAACTGACTATAGTGCCGACGTTCCGCGTCGGCACACTTTTCTGGACGCTCTGCGTCCTGCCTTGAAGACGCATAGCGCAACCGGCATTGACTTTGCCGCCTGGCTTTCCTAGTGTCCGCGCATTGTTTTTACCGGATGTAACCATGACTAGCGACGACCGCATCAAGCTTGAGCCGAGCTGGAAAAACGCCCTGCGTGACGAATTCGAACAACCCTACATGGCTCAATTGCGCGAGTTTCTGCGACAGGAGCACGCGGCGGGCAAGGAAATCTATCCGCCCGGACCACTGATCTTCAATGCGTTGAACTCCACGCCGCTGGATAACGTGAAAGTGGTCATCCTTGGCCAGGACCCGTATCACGGTCCGAATCAGGCGCATGGTCTGTGCTTCTCGGTGCAGCCGGGTGTGCCGACGCCGCCATCGCTGGTCAACATCTACAAAGAGCTGAAACGCGACCTGAACATCGATATTCCGAACCACGGTTGCCTGCAATCCTGGGCTGATCAGGGCGTGCTGTTGCTCAACACCACGCTCACTGTCGAGCGCGCCAACGCTGCTTCCCATGCAGGAAAAGGCTGGCAGCACTTCACGGACCGGATCATTCAAGTGGTCAGCGAGCACCAGCCGCATCTGGTGTTCCTGCTGTGGGGCGCTCATGCGCAGAGCAAGCAGAAACTGGTCGATGCGACCAAGCATCTGGTGCTGACCTCCGTCCATCCGTCGCCGTTGTCAGCCTACAAAGGCTTTTTGGGCAACGGGCATTTCGGGCGGGCCAACAAGTACCTTGAGCAAAACGGCATTGCGCCGATCGACTGGCGCTTGCCAGCGCTTTGATTTGCGAGGATTCCAGCGACCTGTTCAGTCAGCGAGCCGTTTGTTCCAGCGTCGGTATAGCGGCTCGGCGAGAAACAGCACGAACAGCAGGCGCATGACCTGCATGGCCGTGACCAGCGGCACCGACAGTTGCAGCACTTCGGCGGTCAGGCTCATTTCTGCGATGCCGCCGGGCATCATGCCCAGCGTCAGCGAACGCAGGTCCAGGTGGGTGAGGGCGCTCAGCGCCAGTGCCGCCAGCGCGGCGATCAGCATGGTCAGCGCAGTGCCCAGTAGCGTGCGCGCCAGGAACGATGGCGCACGCCGAAAGAACTCCCGATTGAAATGACAACCCAGTCCGCTGCCAATCAGCAACTGGCCAAGCTGGCTGGCACCGTTGGGCAGGCCGATTTTCAGATCCCAGACCACGCTCGCCACGGCACTGAGCAACAGCGGGCCGAACAGCCAGGGATTAGGCTGCTTGAGGCGTTGCCACAGCCAGGCCAGCGCAGCCCCGAGCGGCAGCAGAACGGCCAGCCAGCGCCAGTCCACGACGCTGGCATGCAAGGCTGGTGCGCCATCACCCAATAGGTATTTGAAGATCGCCGGCACGCACAGCACCACGGCGAGTACCCGCAGACTTTGTGCGGCCGCGACACTGCTCAGCGTTGCACCGTTGCGAGCGCCGAGGTTGACCATCTCCCCGGAACCGCCCGGCATGCTGGAGAAGAACGCCGTAGGGCGATCCTCGCCGGTACGCAGCATCAGCCACACGCCGACCAGACACGACAGGCTGGTGACCAGGGCACCGATGAAAATCAGCCCGAAATGCGCCAGTACCTGTTCAATGACCACCGGGGTGAAGTGCAGGCCGATGCCGATCCCGATGATCAGCTGACCGCATTTGCGACCGCCGGGAATCTGCGCCAGCTGCCAGGGTGTCAGGCAGCGCACCAGGATGATTGCCAGCAACGAGCCCACCATCCATGGCAACGGCCAGCCGACCTGACTGGCGAGGTAGCCGCCCAGCAGGCCGACCAGTGGCGTTGCCCACCATTGGCGCAGAGACGAATCAGCCATGTGCCGCAGCGGCCTGCTGTTTGGCGCGCTTGCGCCAGATGCGCAGCAGCGGGAACAGCAGCATGAACACGGTCACCACCCAGACCCCGAGGGTGATCGGGCTCGACCAGAGGATCCCCAGTTCGCCGTTGGAGATCGACAGGGCACGACGCAGGTTTTGCTCCATCAGGCCCCCCAGGATGAACCCGAGCAGGATCGGCGACAGCGGGAAGTCCAGCTTGCGCAGGATGTAACCGAAGATACCGATGCCGACCATCAGGAACAGGTCGAAGGTGGTGGCGTGCACCGCATACACACCGATGCCGGTGATGATCGCAATCACCGGGACCAGCGCCCAGTTCGGCACGGCGAGGATGCGCGTGAAGATGCGAATCATCGGGATGTTGAGGATCACCAGCATGATGTTGGCGATGAACAACGACGCGATCAGGCCCCAGACGATATCCGGTTGCTGTTGAAACAACATCGGGCCGGGCGTGATGTTGTACAGCGACAACGCGCCGATCATCACCGCCGTGGTGCCTGAACCCGGCACGCCGAGTGTGAGCATTGGCACCAGTGCGCCACAGGCTGTCGCGCCGATGGCTGTCTCGGGTGCGGCCAGGCCACGCATGTCGCCTTGGCCGAACTTGCCGCTAGCGCCGGCGATGCGTTTTTCCGTCATGTAAGCGACCGCGCTGGCCAGCGTCGCACCGGCACCAGGCAATACGCCAAGGATGAACCCCAGCAGACCGCAGCGAATATTCACCACGAATACGGCAGCGGCTTCCTTGACGTTGAACATCATGCGCCCGGTGGCCTTGACGGCCTCCTGGCCACGATGGGTCTTCTCCAGGAGCAAGAGGATTTCGCTGATCGAGAACAGGCCCAGCACCAGCACCACGAACTGAATGCCATCGGTGAGGTGAATGTTGTCGCCCGTGAAACGGTACACCCCGCTGTTGGCATCGATACCGACCGCAGACAGGAACAGCCCGATCAGCGCGGCAATGAACGTCTTCAGCGGCCGGTCACCGGCCATCCCGCCCAGACAGACGATCGCGAACACCATCAGCACGAAGTATTCCGCCGGACCAAAGGCAATCGCCCATTTGGCGAGCAGGGGGGCGAACAGCACCATGCCGCAGGTGGCGATGAACGCGCCGATGAACGAACTCCATGCCGACAGCGACAGTGCAACCCCGGCCAGGCCCTGACGTGCCATCGGGTAACCGTCCAGGGTGGTCATCACAGTGGACGCTTCACCCGGAATGTTCAGCAGGATCGAGCTGATACGTCCGCCGTATTCGCAGCCCAGGTACACGGCGGCTAGCAAGATCAGCGCCGACTCGGGCGGCAGGCCCAGCGCGAAGGCGATAGGGATCAGCAGCGCTATACCGTTGATCGGTCCAAGCCCCGGCAGCAGGCCGACGACAGTACCGATCAGTGTTCCGCACAGCGCCGTGATCAGGTTGTAAGGCGTCAGGGCGACACCGAAGCCCTGGCCCAGATAACCGAAAGTATCCATTTTAATTCTCCAGAACGCTGAGCAGGCCTAAAGGCAAGGGGACGTCCATGGCCTTGTCGAACAGCAGGTACAGGCCGACGCTCATCAGAATCACCACCACCACGCTCGGCAGCCAGCGGCCGCCATACAGGCGGGCCATGGGGATGCCGATCAGAATGCTGCTGAGGATGAAGCCCAGCGGTTCGAACAGCCCTGCGAATACCAGCAGCAGGACGATGCACACGCCGATCTTGATCAGGGTCTCGCGATCCAGCTCCGGGTCTTCCTCGGTGTGCACGATGGGTGTAGGTCTGATCAGCAGGTACAGCAGGGCGACGCCCATCAGCCCGAGCATCAGCAGCGGGAAGGCGCGCGGTCCGACCGGTTCATAGGAAAAAGGTGCCTGATAAGGCCAGGCCATAAGGGCAAGGCCTATGCATGCCAGCAACAGCACGCCAGCGAAGATGCGTTGTATGACCATGAGAAGCTCCTGAGTCGCGCCCTTCAGGCGGGCGCAACGGAATGTCAGTCAATTGAGTTCAATCACTGAATCAGGCCGAATTCCTTGGCCATCACTTTGTAGTCGGCAACCTGCTTCTTGACGTAGGTGTCCAGTTCCGTGCCGCTCATGGCGAACGGGAACAACTCGCGCTGGTCGCGCAGTTTGGCGAAGTCTTCGGAGGCCAGGATCTTGTCGAACGAGGCTTTCCACCAGTTGTAGTCTTCGTCGCTGACCTTTGGCCCGAGGTAGAAGCCACGCACTACAGGCCAGACGATGTCGTAGCCCTGCTCCTTGGCGGTAGGGATGTCTTTCATTTCGGGTTCGTCGATACGCTTCTCGGCGAATACCGCGAGCAGGCGCATGTCGCCGCTCAGAATGTGCGGCATGGAGTCGGAAATATCGGTACTGCCCACCTGGATGTGGCCGCCGAGTAACGCGGTGGCAATTTCACCGCCGCCTTCGAGTGCCACGTAGCGCAGGGCGCGCGGGTTGATGCCTGCAGCCTTGGCGATCAGCGCGGTCTGCATCCAGTCCTGGCTACCCACGGTGCCGCCTGAGCCGATCACGACTTTGCTCGGGTCGGCTTTCAGCGCCTTGACCAGGTCGTCGAGATTCTTGTAGGGCGAGTCGCTCTTCACTGCGATGGCGCCATAGCTGGTGCCCACGGCGGCTAGCCAGCGCACTGCGTTCTCATCGAAACGACCGAATTTGCCCTGCGCCAGATTGAGCAGCGAACCGCTGGACCACGCGACGAGTGTGCCGGCATCAGCGGGGCGTTGCGCGACGACGGCGTTGTAGGCCACCGCGCCGACACCCCCTGGCATGTAGGTGACGCGCATCGGCGAGGTCAGAATCTTTTCGTTGATCAGCGCGCTCTGTACCAGTTTGCAGGTCAGGTCAAATCCGCCACCTGGCGAGGCTGGGGCGATGCATTCCGGACGTTTGGGTTCGGCAAGTAACTGGCTGGCAATCAGCATGCACCCAGCGGTGGCGGCTATGTGGCGCAGGGAAAATTTCATGTTCAGTCTCCAGAGATATTGTTGTTTTTGGAAGAGAGAAGCTGTGTACCAAGCGCTTTTGTCACGCGCACGGCGAAACCTGCGCTGTCACAGCGGAGGGCGTTTGCGCTGATGTGTTGTTTTGAGGCGTGTAGCGGGAGGAGTGCGCAGAGCAGCCCTCGACGGGATGTGCTCCATGGGCTGGCAAGCCTGGGCGGGCTTAGACATGACGTGACTCCGTTTTGCGATTTATTGTTTTTATTGTTCAGACGCATCCGGGCGCCTGTTTTTTACGTACCCTTTTATCGGGTCGTGACGCGATGCTAAACGACAAACCTTTCGTAAACCTTTCAGTTGCCTTTCACGTTGCGATTGGCGAGTCGCGAATCGTTTCTGCCCTTCACAGACCGCGGCCGGCCTGTAAACTTCACCGCCACGAGCCTCGATACCCAGATCGATAACAACAGTGACAATCAGGAGACGGCGATGCGTGTTCTTCTTGTGGAAGATCATCTGCAATTGGCTGAAAGTGTCGCGCAGGCGCTCAAAAGCGCGGGTTTAACCGTTGATGTGCTGCATGATGGCGTGGCCGCCGACCTGGCGTTGAACAGCGAGGAATACGCGGTCGCCATTCTCGATGTCGGATTGCCGCGCATGGACGGCTTCGAAGTACTTGCGCGTCTGCGAGCGCGTAGCAAAAACCTGCCGGTGCTTATGTTGACGGCGCGCAGTGACGTCAAGGACCGTGTCCATGGCCTGAATCTGGGCGCCGACGACTACCTGGCCAAGCCTTTCGAACTCTCCGAACTGGAGGCCAGGGTCAAGGCCCTGTTGCGGCGCAGCGTGCTGGGTGGCGAGCGGCAACAGCGTTGCGGCGTCTTGGCCTACGATCTGGACACCCGACGCTTCACGCTCGGCGAAGAACTGCTGACCCTGACTTCTCGCGAACAGGCAGTGCTGGAAGCGCTTATCGCCCGGCCGGGTCGGGTGATGAGCAAGGAGCAACTGGCGGCGCAGGTGTTCGGGCTCGATGAAGAAGCCAGCCCCGACGCCATCGAGATCTATGTCCATCGTCTGCGCAAGAAGCTCGACGGACATTCCGTGGCCATCGTGACCTTTCGCGGTCTGGGGTATCTGCTGGAAAGCCGTGATGATTAACGACAGCCTGCGCTGGCGATTGTTGTGGAATCTGGCCCTGCTGCTGGTGGTATTGATGTTGGCCAGCGGCATGAGCGCTTACTGGAATGGCCGCGAAGTGGCCGACACCGCCTATGACCGCACATTGCTGGCTTCCGCACGTACCATCGCAGCCGGCCTGACTCAGCGCGATGGCACGCTGAGCGCCGACATTCCCTACGTGGCGCTGGACACCTTCGCCTACGACAGCGAAGGACGCATCTACTATCAGGTCAATGACATTCATCAGAAGCTGATTTCCGGCTATGAAAACCTGCCGTCGCCGCCGCCCGGTACGTTGCGTACCGACGATTACCCGGCCCTGGCGAAATTTTATAACGGGATCTATCAGGGGCAGGACGTGCGGGTTGTCAGCCTGCTCAAACCAGTGACCGATCCGGGCATGAATGGTACTGCTGAAATCCGCGTTGCCGAAACCCAGGAAGCGCGCAAGGGCATGGCGCGCAGTCTGATGGCTGACACATTGCTGCGGCTGGGCATGCTCGGAGGAGGCGCGCTGCTGCTGGTCTGGTTCACGGTAAGCGCGGCATTGCGACCGCTGGAGCGACTGCGCACCGCCGTCGAGGAGCGTCAGCCGGATGATCTGCGCGCGTTGCCGATGGTTGAAGTGCAGCACGAACTGCGTCCGTTAGTGGGCGCGCTGAACCACTTTACCGAGCGACTGCGTGTGCAGTTCGAGCGTCAGGCGCAATTCATCGCCGATGCCGCTCATGAACTGCGCACCCCGCTGGCCGCCTTGAAGGCGCGGGTCGAGCTGGGGCTGCGCGAACACGACCCGCAGCATTGGCGCAGCACACTGGAGTCAGCGGCGCTAGGCACGGATCGACTCACGCACCTGGCCAACCAGCTGCTTTCCCTGGCGCGCATCGAAAACGGCGCGCGGGCCATCGCCGAGGGCGGGGCGCAACAGCTGGACCTCAGTCAGTTGGCCAGAGAGCTGGGCATGGCCATGGCTCCATTGGCTCATTCCCGGGGTGTCGCGCTGGCGCTGGAGGCTGACGAGCCGGTCTGGCTGCGCGGCGAGCCGACCTTGCTGAACGAATTACTGAGCAATCTGATCGACAACGCGCTGGCCCATACCGCACCGGGCGGCAACGTGGTGTTGCGGGTCTATGCGCCGGGTGTTCTGGAGGTCGAGGATGATGGTCCCGGCATTCCGGCCGATGAGCGTGAGCGCGTTTTCGAGCGCTTTTACCGTCGCAGTCAGCAGGGCAGTGGCGCCGGGCTCGGGCTGGCGATAGTGGGCGAAATCTGCCGGGCACATCTGGCCAGAATCACGTTGCACGAGGGCGCCGAGCGCGGCCTGAAGGTAAGGGTCAGTTTCAGCTCCACCTGATCCAGACTGTGTAAAAACTACTGCGCTTGCCAATACTGCGTTAAAAACAGGCAAAAAATGCTCATTTAGAACACCTAGAGTCGGTCGCGACCCCGGCCGTTTTCGCCTGTTTTTGCCTTGTCTTGCCTTCGCTCGTGACGTTTTTACACACCCTGGACCAGCTGAGGCTAGTAGAGCATGCTCTTGGCTTCGTCCATCTGGGCGCTGAGCACGCCTTCTGCTCTGGCAAGCCCCAACTGGCTGTAGGCAGGCAGGTCGACCATTTCAATGAGGCCGAAGGGATGGTCGGTATTCCTGTGGATATGCACCGTGGCGATCTGTACCAGATCGGTGTAATCAGGGCTTTTCGAGACGCGCGCAAAGTTCTGGAACTGGCCCGGCACGCAGGCCAGTGGTTCGGGGAAATCCCATGAGCGCAGCAGGCGCTCGCCGATAACCGGATGAATGCTGTCGATCACGTGGTTGAGGCTGATCGGGTCGGACAGCAGCTCGTAATGGTCTTCGGCATAGGTCAGGATCGGCAGGATCCCGATCAGGTGGATTAATCCGGCGAGCGTGGCCTGATCAGGTTTCAGATTGGTATAGCGCTGACACAGGGTGTAGCTGATACCGGCAACCTGCAGGCTTTGCTTCCAGATATCGCGCATCTTCTGCTCGATGACCGGCGACTTGGCGTGGAACATCTGCTCGACCACCAGGCCGATGGCCAGGTTGCAGGTGTAGTTGACGCCCAGCCGTCGAATCGCAGTATTGACGTCGCTGACTTCAAAGTTCGGGCGCAGCAAGGGGCTGTTCGCGACCTTGATCAGGCGCGCGGAAAGGGCTGTATCGCTACCGATGACCTTGCTCAGGGCCGAGATGCTGATCTCGGTGTCCTCGGCAGCCAGGCGAATTCTCAGTGCCACTTCCGGCAGGGTGGGTAGAAACAAGGCATCTCTGTCGATGGCCTTGATCAAGTTTCTCTGCACCTCGTCAGCCATCTTGCTCATGTTGCATCTCGCAGCTGTTGGGGGTGTCCAGAGTTATCCGCGCGCTCTTCAGAGCGCCAGGCTGTACTGGATCGCTCTAAAGACACTAGGAAGCTGAATGTGTTCGTCTGGCTAGCGCTGAGTTTCGAGTTTGCTGTCCAGTGTGTAGGGCAGTTCACTCATTTGCAGCGCTGCGCCTTCTGGCGAGCCAAGATTGATACGGCCGTCTTCTGCCGCATCACCCTGCAATACCGCGAGCAGTTCGACGTTCTGCCCATCCTGTGCGGCCATGACGACGTTGCCCACGGCGCTGGCGTGCACCGGTGAGAACAGTGCCGTGCCGGGTTGCGGGATCTCTTCGCCGCTCAGGGTCAGGCGGTAAAGCCTGCGCTTGAGTTTGCCAAGATATTGCATTCTGGCAACGATTTCCTGGCCGGTGTAGCAGCCTTTCTTGAAGCTGACGCCGCCAACCGCTTGCAGATTGATCATCTGCGGAATGAACTCTTCGCGGGTGCTGCCGAACACCTGGCCGATGCCGACACGTATCTGGCCCAGCAACCAGTCATTCAGCAGGCCTTCACTCAACTGCGCTGCCAGGCGCGACTTGATGCTGTCTGCCTGTGCGCTGCGCACCCAAAGCTCGGCCCGGCCTGGCGAGACGCGGATTGCAATCAGGTCATTGGCGCGCACCACGCTATCGGTTTCCTGGGGCAGATCCAGCCCCAGGCTTGCCAGCGCAGCGTCCCCATCCTGCAGGCCGAAGCGCACCCAGTCTGCGCTTTCGTCCGTGAGTTTCGATTTGGAGAACACTGCGTATTTGCGCAGGTCGAGCAATTGCGCTTCGATCAGTTCGCCAGCCATCGCCAGCAGGCAGCCGTCGCCTTCGAACACGATGCGAAAACTCGACTGCATCCGGCCTTTCTGCGTGCAACGGGCACCCAGGCTGGATTTGTCTTCATTCAGATAGTTGAGGTTGCACGTCAGCTGACCCTGAAGAAACTTGCTGGCATCCACGCCGCGAACGGCGAGAACGCCCTCATGGGTTAGCGTGCAGAAAAAAGCTGTGTGGGCCATGGTCATCGCAGATTGGGAAAAAAGTCCGGGGGGCACATCATAGTGCCGAGTCGAGGTTATGCATACGGGTACATGAAAACTGCTGCGACCATTGCGATATTCGCGCGCCCGGCTCACGGCTGTATACTTGCCGCCTACTTTGAGGAGCGCTCCATGGTCGAAGACGTTGAACTCAACCGCCTTTACTGGCACAGCCGCCGCGGCATGCTTGAACTGGACGTGCTGCTGGTGCCGTTTGTCCGTGAGGTCTACCCACATTTGAATGACGTGGACCGCGATTTGTACCGCCGTCTGCTGACCTGTGAGGATCAGGATATGTTCGGCTGGTTCATGCAGCGTGCCGAATCCGAAGATGCTGAATTGCAGCGCATGGTTCGCATGATCCTGGATCGTGTCCAGCCCCAGTGATCGCTTCGAATGTCACTGGCAGGCCTCGCGTCTGCTGGTGACCGCGTATCTCGCGGTCCAGTGTCTGGCACTGGTCGCGTTGTACTGGCTGGACATCGCCGCGTGGGCTGCGGCGCTGGGTGCGCTGATATGTCTGGCGCATGCTTTCCGGGTGATACCACGCTCTATCCTGCTGACGCATCCGGCGGCATTCACCGCGCTCAAGCGCGATCATCAAGGCTGGCAGCTGTGGAATGCACGTGACGGCTGGCAGCCTGTGCAGTTATGCCCCGACAGTCTTGCCTTGCCGTGGGTGGTCATTCTGCGTTTTCGCCCGATTATCGCCGGTCGTCCCGGACGATCGATCAACAGCTGCTGCATTCCGTGTGACGCACTGACGCCGGACATTCACCGACGTTTGCGCGTACGTTTGAAGTTCAGCCGGCATAAGTGGGCGGCACCAGAATAGTGTCCAGCGCCTCCGGCAACATTTCGGGATAGTCCAGCGTGTAGTGCAGCCCCCGGCTTTCCTTGCGCTGCATGGCCGAGCGGATCATCAGTTCCGCCACTTGCGCCAGGTTGCGCAACTCGATCAGGTCGCGGCTGACCTTGTAGTTGGTGTAAAACTCGTCAATCTCATCCAGCAGCAGGCGTATGCGATGCTGAGCGCGCTGCAGGCG
The DNA here is from genome assembly GCF_017833055.1 of Pseudomonas sp. PvP100. NCBI lineage: Bacteria > Pseudomonadati > Pseudomonadota > Gammaproteobacteria > Pseudomonadales > Pseudomonadaceae > Pseudomonas > Pseudomonas sp. PvP100. The sequence continues at coordinate 3,233,936 of NZ_JAFIBO010000001.1, read as the reverse complement.
TTTATTGGTGCGCACAATGCCGACGTAGTCCCACATGAACCGTCTCAGCTCGTCCCAGTTGTGCGCGATGATCACGTCTTCATCCGAGTCAGTGACCTGGCTGGCGTCCCAGGCCGGAAGGTCGGCGGGCATCTGCACGTCAGCCAGTTGCTTCTCGATGTCTGCGGCGGCCGATCGGGCATAGACGAAGCACTCCAGCAGCGAGTTGCTGGCCATGCGGTTGGCGCCATGCAGGCCTGTGAAGCTGGTTTCGCCGATGGCGTAAAGGCCCGGCACATCGGTATGCCCCTTGCTGTCCACCATCACGCCACCACAGGTGTAATGCGCAGCGGGGACTACGGGGATCGGTTCGCGAGTGATGTCGATGGAAAATTCCAGGCAGCGTTCATAGACGGTTGGGAAGTGCGTCTTGATGAAGGCTTCGGGTTTGTGGCTGATGTCCAGATACACGCAGTCGATGCCCAGCCGCTTAATCTCATGGTCTATCGCGCGGGCAACGATATCGCGCGGCGCCAGTTCTGCCCGCTCATCGAAGCGTTGCATGAAGCGCTCACCGTTAGGCAGCTTGAGGTAAGCCCCTTCACCGCGCAGTGCCTCGGTGATCAGAAAGCTCTTGGCCTGCGGGTGGTACAGGCAAGTGGGGTGAAACTGGTTGAACTCAAGGTTCGCTACTCGGCAGCCGGAACGCCAGGCCATGGCGATGCCGTCGCCACAGGCACCGTCAGGGTTGCTGGTGTAGAGGTAAACCTTGGCGGCGCCGCCCGACGCCAGGATTGTGAAGCGCGCGCTGTAAGTATCCACTTCGCCACTGTGGCGATTGAGCACGTAGGCGCCGAGGCAGCGCTGGCCTTCCAGGCCGAGACGGCGTTCGGTGATCAGGTCGATGGCAGCGCGCTGTTCGAGCAATTCGATATTGGGTCGCTTGATTGCCTGTTCCAGCAGGGTGCGAAAAATGGCTGCACCCGTGGCATCTGCAGCATGAATGATCCGCCGGTGGCTGTGGCCGCCTTCACGCGTCAGGTGAAATTCAAATCCGCTTTCGTCGGTGCCTGCGTCATCGCCGCGGGTAAAAGGCACGCCTTGATCGATCAGCCATTGAATCGCCTCGCGGCTGTGTTCGACGGTGAAGCGCACAGCGTCTTCGTTGCAAAGGCCGCCGCCTGCGTTCAGCGTGTCCTCAACATGAGATTGCACGGTGTCGGTGTCATCCAGCACTGCCGCAACACCGCCCTGCGCCCAGAAGGTCGAGCCGTTGGCGAGGTCACCCTTGCTCAGGACCGCAATCCGCAGGTGGTCGGGCAGGGTCAGTGCCAGGCTCAACCCGGCAGCGCCGCTGCCGATTACCAGTACGTCATGCTGAAAATGTTGACTCATCTGCGAATTCTGCCCTTGGCGACCACTAGTATAAGTATTGGGGTAACGGCACAATAGCCTCGCCTACATGGCAATGTGAGACCACGGCGGGTCTGGATTGTGCTCCAGTCCCGGACGGCATGCCTATTGTTTTCCTTTTGTTCGGTCGCTGGAAATGCTCCAGTGCGTTGATTCAAGGGAACTTTAAGCAGTTTGAGTCTCACGCCGGCAATTGTGTCAATGGAACTTTTTGTAAAGAACCATGCTCAATAGCAGGTTGCCTACACAGGAACAGCGTCTATTTCGCAGGGTTAGATAAGTGATCATCAACTGCGAAACTGGCGACAAGACTATTCGCGCAGCCGACCGTGTCGAGCTGCGTTTTTCGTGCACGCTTTATGATGGCTTGCAGGAAACTTGCTTGAAGGGGGAGAACTTTTGCGAAAAGCCCGAGTCTATGTTTGCAAGCCTGAACACTATCAGTTGCAACACTCCTTCATGCTTAACGAGGAGTGTTCATGCTAACCCAGGAAGAGGATCAGCAGCTTGTCGAGCGCGTACAGCGTGGCGATACGCGAGCATTTGATCTGTTGGTGCTGAAGTATCAGCACAAAATTCTAGGGTTGATCGTGCGATTCGTGCACGACACCCATGAGGCTCAAGACGTTGCACAGGAAGCCTTTATCAAGGCTTATCGTGCTCTCGGAAATTTTCGCGGTGACAGTGCTTTCTACACCTGGCTGTACCGTATCGCCATTAACACGGCGAAGAACTATCTGGTTTCGCGAGGTCGGCGACCACCGGATAGCGATGTAAGGTCTGAAGACGCGGAGTTCTACGACGGCGACCACGGCCTCAAGGACATCGAGTCGCCGGAGCGTGCATTGTTGAGGGATGAGATCGAGGGCACCGTCCATCGGACCATCCAGCTTCTCCCGGAAGATTTACGTACGGCACTAACTTTACGTGAATTCGATGGTCTGAGTTATGAAGACATTGCGAGCGTCATGCAGTGTCCAGTTGGTACCGTGCGCTCTCGGATCTTCCGCGCTCGGGAAGCCATCGATAAAGCCCTGCAGCCGTTGTTGCAGGAATCCTGAGACAGCGGCGATAGCCCAAGAGAGGAACCCGCCATGAGTCGTGAAGCCCTGCAGGAATCGCTGTCCGCGGTACTTGATAATGAAGCGGACGAACTGGAATTACGTCGGGTATTGAATGCCATTGACGATGCCGATACTCGCGCCACCTGGTCGCGTTACCAAGTTGCTCGTGCAGCGATGCACAAAGAGTTGCTGATCCCTCATCTGGATATCTCGGCTGCTGTATCTGCCGCGATCGCCGATGAAGTCAGCCCGCTCAAGGCAGCTCGCGGTCCTTGGCGTACGCTGGGTCGTCTGGCCGTTGCAGCGTCGGTTACCGTAGCCGTTCTGGCTGGTGTCCGCCTGTATAACCAGGACGACATTGCCGGTGCACAGTTGGCACAGCAGACTCAACAGCCTGCCAATCTGACTGTTCCGCAAGTGAAAGGCCCTGCCGTACTGGCTGGCTACACTGAAAGCGCCGAGCAAGCACCTGGTCCTATGGCCAACGGTGTACTGCAGGGCGGTGGTCAAGGTGACCAGCGTCTGCCGGGCTATCTGCGTCAGCACGCCCAGGAAGCAGCGTTGAAAGGCACTGAAAGCGCGTTGCCATACGCACGTGCTGCGAGTCTGGAAAACCGTTAAGGAGGATCATGCGAGCCGTCCCTCTACTGCCACTACTGCTTGGTGGATGGCTTGCCCTCCCGGTACAGGCTGATGATGCGCAAGACGCAATAAATCGTCTTGCCAAGGTTGATCAGCAGCAAAGCTATCAAGGCACCTTCGTATACGAGCGCAACGGTAGTTTTTCTACCCACCGGATCTGGCACCGCATAGCGGACGGCCATATTCAGGAGCGCTTGCTGCAGCTTGATGGTTCTGCTCAGGAAGTATTGCGTGTTGACGGGCTTACTCAGTGCGTCAGCGGCACGCTCGAAGCGGGTGTAGCCAATCCGGCCGACTCTTCTGCCCGCGCATTCGATGTCAAAAGACTGTCCGCCTGGTACGACATGAAAATTGCCGGCAAATCCAGAGTGGCCGGTCGTCAGGCGACTATCGTTGCGCTGTCCCCCAAGGACCAGCATCGATACGGCCTCGAACTGCACCTGGATAACGAAACCGGTCTTGTGCTCAAGTCGCTTCTGTTGAGTGAGAAGGGGCAGTTGCTCGAGCGTTTCCAGTTTACCGATCTCGATACCGCCAGCGTGCTATCCGAGCAGATGCTCAAGACCAGTACAGACTGCAAGCCTGTTTCTGTAGTGAAGACCAAGCCTGAGGCTTCCATAAGCCCTGTGGCCTGGCATTCTGACTGGCTGCCGCCGGGTTTTGACGTCAGCAGCAGCGGTGTACGCAAAGACCCCGCTACGCAGTCCCCGGTGACACATCTCATGTACAGCGACGGTCTGGCGCGTTTTTCGGTGTTCATCGAATCGGTTAAAGGTGGCGCGTCTTCGGATATTCGCACCCAGCTAGGCCCGACAGTGGCCGTTTCCCGTCGTCTGACAACGCCGCAGGGCGACATGATGGTGACGGTCGTCGGAGAAGTCCCGATGGGTACTGCAGAGCGCATAGCATTGTCGATGCGTAACGACGAACCTTCAGCCAATAAATAAACATTTGGAGTCACGGCTCTCAGGATGTAAAAATTTTCATCCTGGGTTACAGAAGCCGCCAGGCCGCACTCAACCTGGCTTGAGCAAAGGCGCTGAAATGTTTAGTGAGGTTTGCAGATTGCAAAAACTCTGTTTTTTTTCTATAGGTCAGAGCCTCGCAGCCCTGGCCTTTTGTCGTTTTCAGAGGTCATGTCGCTGATCCAGAGATAAGCATCGCTGCTTGAGGTCTTTGAGTCGGTTGCTTCGGACTGCTTAATTTTTTCCTCGTTACAAACGGGAGCCATATGTCGATACCACGCATGAAATCCTACTTTTCATTGATTGCCGCTGTGCTGATGCTCGGTCAGGTGGCTACGGCTCAGGCCGAAAACCTGCCGGACTTCACCGGGCTGGTCGAGCAGGCATCGCCCGCAGTGGTGAATATCAGTACGCGTCAGAAATTGCCGGACCGTGCCGTCGCCAATCAGCAGATGCCTGATCTGGAAGGGCTGCCGCCGATGCTTCGCGAGTTTTTAGAGCGCAGCATGCCGCCGGGTTCGCGTCCGCCAGGCTCGGGTGCAGGCAAGGGTGATCGCCAGCGTGAGGCTCAGTCCCTTGGATCGGGCTTCATCATCTCCCCTGACGGCTACGTTCTGACCAACAATCACGTAATCGATGGTGCTGACGAGATTCTCGTACGCCTGTCCGATCGCAGCGAGTTGAAGGCCAAGCTGGTCGGTACCGATCCGCGTACGGACGTTGCCGTGCTGAAAATTGATGGCAAGGACCTGCCGACCGCCAAACTGGGCAATTCCAATACGCTCAAGGTCGGCGAATGGGTTCTGGCGATCGGCTCGCCGTTCGGCTTCGATCACTCCGTGACCAAGGGTATCGTCAGTGCCAAGGGGCGCAGCCTGCCTAACGATACCTATGTGCCGTTCATTCAGACCGACGTGGCCATCAACCCGGGTAACTCCGGTGGCCCGCTGTTCAACATGGCTGGCGAAGTCGTCGGGATCAACTCGCAGATCTTCACGCGCTCCGGTGGTTTCATGGGGCTGTCGTTCGCGATTCCGATCGACGTCGCCATGGATGTCGCCAATCAGCTCAAGGCCAATGGCAAAGTCAGCCGCGGCTGGCTGGGTGTGGTCATCCAGGAAGTGAACAAGGACCTTGCCGAGTCTTTTGGTCTGGACAAGCCTGCCGGCGCGCTGGTTGCGCAGGTGCTTGAAGACGGCCCGGCTGCCAAGGGCGGTGTGCAGGTGGGTGACGTGATTCTGAGCGCCAACGGCCAGCCAATCGTCATGTCGGCTGACCTGCCGCACCTGATCGGCAACCTCAAGGACGGCAGCAAGGCCGAACTTGAAGTGATTCGTGACGGCAAGCGTCAGAAGCTGACGGTCACCGTCGGCGCACTGCCTGATGAAGGTCAGGAGATGGGCGATGTTGGCGGTACGGGTGCCGAGCGCAGCAGTAATCGTCTGGGTGTATCGGTGATCGAGCTGACCGCCGAGCAGAAGAAGTCCCTGGACCTCAAAGGTGGCGTTGCCATCAAGGAAGTCACAGGCGGCCCGGCTTCGCTGATCGGCCTGCAGGCGGGTGATGTGATCACTCACCTGAACAATCAGGCGATCACGTCCAGCAAGCAGTTCACCGAGGTGGCGAAAAGCCTGCCCAAGGATCGCTCTGTCTCGATGCGTGTTCTGCGTCAGGGTCGTGCGACCTTCATCACCTTCAAGCTGTCCGAGTAACTGGTCGGTTTAAGCGGAAAGGGTGGCCATGGCCACCCTTTTTTGTGCCTGTTTGTTTACCGTGCGCCGATCCGGGTGCCTGTAAGCGTGACGCCTCTTGCTTAGTTCAGGTACAATTCCCGGCTATTTTTCGGCGGGCAATCTGCCTGCAACCTTTTTGAGTGTTGATCCGTGAGTGATTTGAGTCATATCCGCAATTTCTCCATCATCGCCCACATTGACCATGGCAAGTCGACGCTGGCCGACCGCTTCATTCAAATGTGCGGCGGCCTGACCGAGCGCGAAATGGAAGCGCAGGTGCTCGACTCCATGGATCTTGAGCGCGAGCGCGGGATCACCATCAAGGCCCATAGCGTTACCCTGTATTACAAGGCCAAAGACGGTATCACCTACCAGCTGAACTTCATTGACACCCCGGGGCACGTCGACTTCACCTACGAAGTCAGCCGTTCTCTGGCCGCGTGCGAAGGTGCGTTGCTGGTGGTCGATGCAGGGCAGGGCGTCGAGGCGCAATCGGTCGCCAACTGCTACACCGCCATCGAGCAGGGCCTTGAGGTCATGCCGGTACTGAACAAGATGGACTTGCCACAGGCCGATCCGGACCGCGTCAAGGAAGAGATCGAGAAGATCATCGGTATCGACGCCACCGATGCCGTGGCGTGCAGCGCCAAGAGCGGCATGGGCGTTGACGAGGTCCTCGAGCGCTTGGTCGCAACCATTCCTGCACCGACCGGCAATATCGAAGATCCGCTGCAGGCGTTGATCATCGACTCCTGGTTCGACAACTACCTGGGCGTCGTGTCTCTGGTGCGTGTGCGCCACGGCCGCGTCAAGAAGGGCGACAAGATTCTCGTCAAGTCGACCGGCAAGCTGCATCTGGTCGACAGCGTGGGCGTGTTCAACCCCAAGCACTCGGCGACCGTCGATCTGAAAGCGGGCGAAGTAGGCTTCATCATCGCCGGCATCAAGGACATTCACGGTGCGCCGGTCGGTGACACCCTGACCCTGAGCACCACTCCCGACGTCGACGTACTGCCCGGCTTCAAGCGTATTCAGCCACAAGTCTACGCAGGCCTGTTCCCGGTCAGCTCGGACGACTTCGAAGACTTCCGTGAAGCGCTGCAAAAGCTGACGCTTAACGACTCTTCACTGCAATACCTGCCCGAGAGCTCCGACGCGCTGGGCTTCGGCTTCCGCTGTGGCTTCCTCGGCATGCTGCACATGGAGATCATCCAGGAACGCCTGGAGCGTGAGTACAATCTCGACCTGATCACCACCGCGCCAACCGTAATCTTCGAGCTGTTGCTGAAGACCGGCGAAACGATTTACGTCGATAACCCTTCCAAGCTGCCTGACCTGTCGGCCATTGAAGACATGCGCGAGCCCATCGTTCGCGCAAATATTCTTGTGCCGCAGGAGCACCTGGGCAACGTCATTACGTTGTGCATCGAAAAACGTGGCGTACAGCACGACATGCTGTTCCTCGGCACGCAGGTTCAGGTGAGCTACGATTTGCCGATGAACGAAGTGGTTCTCGACTTCTTCGATCGTCTCAAGTCTGTCAGCCGCGGTTATGCTTCGCTGGATTATCATTTTGATCGTTACCAGTCGGCCAACCTTGTCAAACTCGACGTTCTGATCAACGCCGAGAAGGTCGACGCCCTTGCCCTGATCGTCCATCGCGACAATGCACACTACAAAGGGCGTGCGTTGACCGAGAAGATGAAAGAGCTGATCCCTCGACAGATGTTCGACGTGGCAATTCAGGCGGCTATCGGCGGTCAGATTGTGGCCCGGACAACCGTCAAGGCGCTTAGAAAGAACGTATTGGCCAAATGCTACGGCGGCGACGTCAGCCGCAAGCGTAAATTGCTGGAGAAGCAAAAGGCCGGTAAGAAACGCATGAAGCAGGTCGGCAACGTGGAAATTCCACAGGAAGCCTTCCTTGCAGTGCTCAGGTTGGAATAGTCAGGTCCTATGTCACTAAATTTCCCGCTGTTGTTGGTCATCGCTGTCTTCGTCTGTGGCGTGCTTGCACTGATTGATCTGGTCATCCTGGCGCCTCGTCGCCGGGCTGCCATTTCCAACTATCAGGGCAGCGTGGGCGAACCTGACATTGCTGTCGTGGAGCGCTTGAACAAAGAGCCTTTGCTGGTCGAGTACGGCAAATCGTTCTTCCCGGTGTTGTTCATCGTGCTGGTGCTTCGTTCGTTTCTGGTCGAGCCGTTCCAGATTCCTTCGGGCTCCATGAAGCCGACACTGGATGTGGGTGATTTCATTCTGGTCAACAAGTTCGCGTACGGCATTCGCCTGCCGGTACTGGACCAGAAGGTGATTCAGATCGGTGATCCGCAGCGTGGCGACGTGATGGTGTTCCGTTATCCGAGCGACCCGAGCGTCAATTACATCAAGCGCGTCGTCGGTCTGCCGGGTGATCGTATCCGCTACACCAGCGACAAGCGGCTGTTCATCAATGGCGAGCTGGTCGCCAAGAAGCTGATCGGCACCGAGCCCGGTACACTGGGCAGCGCGGAACTCTATGAAGAGCAGCTGGGCGAAGTCGAACATCAGATCCGTCAGGAAATGAGCCGCTACCGCGCGCCGCCTGACAGTGAATGGACCGTGCCTGCCGCGCACTACTTCATGATGGGCGACAACCGTGACAACTCCAACGACAGCCGTTACTGGGATGATCCCAACATTCCCAAGGACGAGCTGGGCATGGTCCCGGACAAGAACATCGTAGGCAAGGCGTTCGCGGTGTGGATGAGCTGGCCCGAGCCGAAACTGAGCCACTTCCCCAATTTTGCGCGCGTAGGGCTGATCAAGTAATCGATGCGGCGCTGCCTGAGCAGCGCCGTATGTCATTTGGGCTGACTGGAAACGCCTCTGAAGCATGAGTCGACCCGGTCAGGAGGCGTTGCACTCTTGAGGTCGAAGTCGAACATGACGTTCTCTACTTCTCAAAAAGGCTTTTCTTTCGTGGGCTGGCTGTTAGTGCTGGCGCTGGTCGCGTTTGCGACGAGCACGGCCTTCAAGCTGGTCCCGCACTACCTCGACTACATGACGATGAAGAAAATCATCGAAGCGGTCGACACCAACAAGACCCTGGACATCACCACGGTCGACGATTTTTACGGTTATGTCGGTAAGAACATGCAGGTCAACAGCATTCGGGATATAGATTTGAACAAGGCGTTGAAAGTGACGGTGGAGAACAATGCGTTCCAGGCTCATTTGAACTATGAGCAGCGTGAACCGTGGTTCCAGAACATCGATCTGGTGTTGAAGTTCGACAAGCAATTCAGCGTGGGTAAACCGTGAGCGTATCCTTGAGCCGCCTTGAGCGTCAGCTCGGCTACACCTTCAAGGATCAGGAACTGATGGTCCTGGCCCTGACCCATCGCAGTTTTGCCGGTCGCAACAATGAGCGTCTGGAGTTTCTCGGTGATGCCATTCTCAACTTCGTGGCTGGCGAGGCGCTGTTCGAGCGTTTCCCCCAGGCTCGCGAAGGCCAGTTGTCCCGCTTGCGGGCGCGGCTGGTGAAGGGCGAGACTCTGGCGTTGCTGGCCCGTGGTTTTGACTTGGGCGAATATCTGCGCCTTGGTTCGGGCGAGTTGAAAAGCGGTGGTTTCCGTCGTGAATCGATTCTCGCCGACGCGCTCGAGGCACTGATCGGGGCGATTTACCTGGATGCGGGCATGGAGGCGGCGCGCGAGCGCGTCCTGGCCTGGCTGACAACCGAGTTTGACAGCCTGACGCTGGTGGACACCAACAAGGACCCCAAGACCCGACTGCAGGAATTTCTCCAGTCGCGGGCCTGCGAACTGCCGCGTTACGAGGTGGTGGATATCCAGGGCGAACCGCATTGCCGGACGTTTTTCGTCGAATGCGAGATCAACCTATTGAATGAAAAAAGCCGAGGACAGGGTGTCAGCCGCCGGATTGCCGAACAGGTAGCCGCCGCAGCAGCACTCATCGCCCTGGGCGTGGAGAACGGTCATGAATGATACAACCGCAACACGCTGTGGCTATGTTGCCATTGTCGGCCGTCCCAACGTAGGCAAGTCCACGCTGCTCAACCACATTCTCGGTCAGAAGCTCGCGATCACCTCGCGCAAGCCGCAGACCACGCGCCACAACATGCTGGGCATCAAGACCGAGGGCGCCGTGCAGGCGATCTATGTCGATACCCCCGGCATGCACAAGAATGGCGAGAAAGCGCTCAACCGTTACATGAACAAGACCGCTTCGGCGGCGCTGAAGGACGTCGACGTGGTCATCTTCGTCGTCGATCGCACCCGCTGGACAGACGAAGACCAGATGGTTCTGGAGCGTGTTCAGTATGTGCAGGGGCCGGTCATCCTGGCGATCAACAAGACCGATCGCATTGAGGACAAGAGCGACCTGATGCCGCATCTGGAGTGGCTGCAGGGCCAGTTGCCGAATGCGTCCATCGTGCCGATCTCCGCGCAGCATGGCCACAACCTCGAAGCGCTGGAAAGCCTGATTGCCTCGCACCTGCCCGAGAACGATCACTTCTTCCCGGAAGACCAGATCACCGATCGCAGCAGCCGCTTTCTGGCTGCTGAACTGGTTCGCGAGAAGATCATGCGCCAGTTGGGCGCCGAGCTTCCGTATCAGATCACCGTCGAGATCGAAGAATTCAAGCAGCAGGGCCGCACCCTGCATATCCATGCGCTGATCCTCGTCGAGCGCGACGGACAGAAGAAGATCATCATTGGCGACAAGGGCGATCGCATCAAGCGCATCGGCAGTGACGCGCGTCGTGACATGGAACTGCTGTTCGACTCCAAGGTGATGCTCAACCTGTGGGTCAAGGTCAAAGGTGGCTGGTCCGATGACGAGCGCGCACTGCGTTCCCTTGGCTACGGCGACCTCTAAGCTGTCCTTTCGCCCGACCTTGCTATGGTCGGGCGAACACTTCCCTTTCGAGCCAGCCTGATGAGCACGCCTACCGGCCAACCTGCTTATGTGCTCCACAGCCGTGCGTATCGCGAAAACAGCGCGCTGGTCGACTTCCTCACGCCTCAGGGCCGTCTGCGTGCCGTGCTGCGCAGTGCCAAGGGCAAAGCCGGTTCGCTGGCACGTCCGTTCGTGCCCCTCGAGGTCGAGTTTCGAGGGCGGGGCGAGCTGAAGAATGTCGGTCGCATGGAAAGCGCCGGTGTCGCCACCTGGATGACCGGCGAAGCGCTGTTCAGCGGCATGTACCTCAACGAGCTGCTGATTCGCCTGTTGCCTGCCGAAGACCCTCATCCTGCCGTGTTCGAACATTACGCTGCCACGCTGCTGGCCCTTTCTCTGGGGCGTCCACTGGAGCCATTGCTGCGTTCGTTCGAATGGCGCTTGCTGGATGACCTGGGCTATGGCTTCGCGATGGACGCCGACATCAACGGCGAACCGCTGGCCATTGATGGCATGTATCGTCTGCAGGTCGATGCCGGGCTCGAGCGTGTGTACTTGCTTCAGCCCGGTCTGTTTCAGGGCGCGGAATTACTGGCCATGTCCGAAGCGGACTGGAGCGTCCCCGGCGCATTGTCCGCTGCCAAGCGCCTGATGCGTCAGGCGCTGGCGGTTCACTTGGGCGGTCGCCCTTTAGTCAGTCGTGAACTGTTTCGCAAGCCGTGATCAGGCTTTATTCTCTACAGCCTGCTTCGACCAGCTCGCCCATTTTTCTGGAGACCACCGTGACCCACAGCACTCGTATCCTTCTCGGCGTGAACATCGACCACGTAGCCACCTTGCGTCAGGCCCGTGGCACGCGTTACCCGGACCCGGTCAAGGCTGCCCTGGACGCCGAAGAGGCAGGCGCCGACGGCATCACCGTTCACCTGCGTGAGGACCGCCGACACATTCAGGAGCGCGATGTCCTGCTGCTCAAGGACGTCTTGCAGACCCGCATGAATTTCGAGATGGGCGTGACCGAAGAAATGCTCGCCTTCGCCGAACGCATTCGCCCGGCGCACATCTGTCTGGTGCCTGAGACACGGCAGGAGCTGACCACCGAAGGCGGTCTGGATGTGGCAGGGCAGGAAGCGCGGATCAAGGCGGCGGTCGAGCGACTGGCGAAGATTGGCTGCGAGGTTTCACTGTTCATCGACGCCGACGAGCGTCAGATCGCCGCTTCAAAACGCGTCGGTGCACCCGCCATCGAACTGCACACCGGTCGCTATGCCGATGCTCAGACCCCGACTGAAGTCGCCGAAGAACTGCAGCGGGTCGCCGACGGCGTCGCGTTTGGTCTCGCCCAAGGGCTGATCGTCAATGCCGGTCACGGCCTGCATTATCACAACGTCGAAGCGGTCGCCGCGATCAAGGGCATCAACGAACTGAACATCGGCCACGCGCTGGTGGCTCATGCCCTGTTCGTCGGCTTCAAGGCGGCAGTGGCCGAGATGAAGGCGTTGATCGTGGCTGCGGCCAGATAACTCGTCCCTCAGGGTTTGCGCCCCACGATCACCGCACGCATGGGGGCAGGCAAGCCCTCGACTGTCTTGCTGTGGTCGGTGGGGTCCAGATAGTCGCTCAGGGACTGGAAGCGCATCCACTCGGTACTGCGTTGTTCGTCGACCGTCGTGTGGCTGACGTCGACGCAGCGCACATCGGTGAAGCCGGCACGGCGCATCCATAACTCCAGAGCAGGCACTGAAGGCAGGAACCATACATTGCGCATCTGCGCATAACGATCTTCCGGGACCAACACCTGATGGACATCACCCGGCACTACCAAGGTTTCCATCACCAGCTCGCCGCCTTTTACCAGGCAGTCTTTCAAGGCCAGCAGGTGGTCGATGGGGGATTTGCGGTGATACAGCACGCCCATCGAAAACACCGTGTCGAAACCTTCCAGGTTGGCGGGCAGGTCTTCCAGCGCGAACGGCAGGTGCCAGGCGGGCAGATCAGGCAGATAGCGCTGCATGGCCTGAAACTGACAGAAGAACAGCCAGTTGGGGTCTACCCCGATCACGCTGTCGGCTCCGGCGCCAAGCATGCGCCATTGGTAATAACCGTTGCCGCAACCCACATCCAGAACGCGTTTGCCCTTCAGGTCCAAATGTGGCGAAACCCGCGACCATTTCCAGTCCGAGCGCCATTCGGTGTCGATATGCACGCCGAACACATTGAACGGCCCCTTGCGCCACGGTGACAGGCCCAGCAGTGCCTTGCGCAGGACGGTGCGGGTCTCGCCGTTGCACTCAGCTTCCAGGGTAAAACTGTCGATCAGATCGATTCGCTCGGGCTGCAGGTCGGGCAAGGCATCCAGCGCACTTTGCCAGCGCTGTAGATCACCGTGCCCCTTGGCCATCTTGGTATCGAGCTGGGCCTGCAGGCCATTGGCCCAATCGGCCAGAGGGGTTCCCGCCAGACGACGGACGAGGGGGGCGAGATCAATCATGGCAGGGCAATCAATGAGGTGAAGTTAAGGCATTGAAACCACGGCACCACCTTGGAAAACCCTGCCGCAAGCAGGCGTTGGCGGTGTTCTTCGAGGCTGTCGGGTTTCATGACGTTTTCGATGGCGCTGCGCTTTTGGGCAATTTCCAGGTCGCTGTAGCCGTTGGCGCGTTTGAAGGCGATGTGCAGGTCCGTCAACAGCGCATGTTCCTGCGGGTCGTCGAAGCGCAGTTTTTCCGAGAGGATCAGCGCGCCGCCGGGCACCAGTGCGTCACGAATGCGCCCGAGCAATGCCAGGCGTTGTTCGGGAGCGATGAATTGCAGGGTGAAGTTCAGCGCCACCACCGAGGCGGGTTTGAACGTCAGCGCGAGAATATCGCCTTCGAGGACCTGCACCGGCAGCAACTCCTGAAACATGGAGTCCTGCGCGTTAAGGTATTCACGGCAACGCTCGACCATGGCACTGGAGTTGTCTATCGCGATGACCTCACAACCCTCGCCGCGTACATGGCGGCGCAGCGCCTGAGTGACGGCGCCCAGAGAGCTGCCCAGGTCATAGAGCACGGTGTTTGGCTGTGCAAATTGCGCGGCCAGCACACCGAGGTTTTCGACAATCGTCGGATAGCCGGGCACCGAGCGTTTGATCATGTCCGGGAATACCCGCACCACGTCTTCGTTGAAGGCGAAGTCAGGCACCTGGGTCAGCGGCTGGGCGAAAATGCGGTCGGTTTCTTTGCTCACGGCGGTTCCGGCGAAGGCTTTGAAAAGCGGGCATTCTAGCCAACTTGCCGCCGGGATGCATGATGCAGTACGTGCAGTCGGACAAGCCGTGCGCAACGCCTCATTTCACGCTGATGGCGCACTCGAAGGTCTGCTCCGGGGCGACTTCGGGTGCCCAGGGTTGCTGATAAACCATCATCAGCCGGCCGGTCCCGGCATCGGTGGCCTTGAAGCGCCAGACCGATTGCCCGCCGTTGCCGACCATTTCCTTGCTCTCTGCGTTGGCATACACCTCAGGCCCCAGGCTGCGCAGGATATTCTGGGCCGGGTTCTGGGTCAGCCAGCGAAAGCCGGTGGTCGGGTTGCTGGGCAGGGTCAGGATCAGCGTCTGCCCGGACGTGAGTGTCAGCGGGCAGTCGCTCTGCGTGTCGATGGATACAATGTTTTTCGGCGTCTGAGCGCACGCCGTCAGCAGCGCAAGGCTCAGCGGGGCAATGAAACGGGCAGGGGTCATGGCAAGTTCCGGTATCGCGATACGAAGCGCAAGGATAACTGATCGGAGTTTTGTGGGGGAGTACGACAGGTGTCGCGCTCTGGATCGGACGCAGAGCGTCCAGAACTGCATCCCCACGCTGGAGCGTGCTGCACGAGAGGCGCCCGATAGAACACCTCTTGTGCCCATTCAGCGTGGGGGCATGCGCAGTATCAAACTCTAGAACAACACCTTCACCACGTCCGCAAAGCGTTTGGCGAAGTGCACGGTAATGCCTTCCTTCAGATAGTCCGGCAGCTCTTCGAAGTTGCCACGGTTAGGCTCCGGCAGGATCAGTTCGTGGATTTTCTGGCGCCGCGCGGCAATGACTTTTTCGCGAACGCCGCCGATGGGCAGTACGTGCCCGGTCAGGGTCAGTTCGCCGGTCATGGCGACGCCTTTTTTCGGCGGCTGGTTGCGGGCCAGGGACAGCAAGGCGCTGGCCATGGTCACACCCGCACTCGGGCCGTCTTTCGGGGTGGCACCTTCGGGGACGTGTACGTGCACGAACGCCTCATCGAAGAACTTCGCGTCACCACCAAATTTCGACAGATTGGCGCTGACGTAGCTGTAGGCAATTTCGGCCGACTCCTTCATCACATCGCCCAATTGGCCGGTCAGCTTGAAGCCGCGATTAAGGGTATGAATGCGCGTCGCCTCGATCGGCAGGGTAGCGCCGCCCATACTGGTCCAGGCCAGACCGGTGATCACGCCAGTGCCGGACAGCACCTGCTCGCTGCGGAACACCGGCATGCCCAGCGACGCTTCGAGGTCTTTCGGTCCGATCTTGATCACCGAATCGGGCGCATCCAGCAGTTTGACCACCGCCTTGCGCACCAGTTTGCCAAGTTGCTTCTCCAGATGCCGCACACCGGCTTCGCGAGCGTAACCCTCGATGACGGCGCGCAGGGCGCTGTCACTGATGCTCAGCTTGTTTTTCGCAACGCCGGCTTTCGCCAACTGCTTGGGCCACAAATGCCGCTTGGCAATCGCCAGTTTCTCTTCGGTGATGTAGCCGGACAGGCGGATCACTTCCATCCGGTCAAGCAGCGGGCCGGGGATCGAGTCCAGCGTGTTGGCCGTGCACACGAACAGGACCTTGGAGAGGTCCAGACGCAAGTCCAGGTAGTGATCGAGAAACTCGACGTTCTGTTCCGGGTCCAGGGTTTCCAGCAGCGCGGATGCCGGGTCGCCCTGATAGCTCTGGCCCATCTTGTCGATTTCATCGAGCATGATGACCGGGTTCATGACTTCAACGTCTTTCAGCGCCTGCACCAGCTTGCCCGGTTGCGCACCGATGTAGGTGCGGCGGTGGCCCTTGATTTCGGCCTCGTCGCGCATGCCGCCCACGCTCAGGCGATAGAACGGCCGCCCCAGCGATTCGGCAATCGAGCGTCCGACGCTGGTCTTGCCCACGCCTGGCGGGCCGACCAGCAGCACGATCGAACCGCTGATTTCACCCTTGTAGGCACCGACGGCGAGGAATTCCAGAATCCGCGCCTTGATGTCGTCAAGCCCGGCATGGTGCTGATCGAGCACCTTGCGCGCGTGCTTGAGGTCCAGCTTGTCGGCACCGTAGATGCCCCACGGCAGCGAGCTGGTCCAATCCAGGTAATTGCGAGTCACAGCGTATTCGGGCGAGCCGGTTTCCAGCACCTTGAGCTTGCCGATTTCTTCGTCGAACTTCTTGCGCGCCTGTGGCGGCAGGGTCTTGCCTTCCAGACGCTGCTCGAACTGTTCGATGTCGGCGCTGCGATCGTCCTTGCTCAG
The DNA here is from genome assembly GCF_017833055.1 of Pseudomonas sp. PvP100. Classification (NCBI taxonomy): domain Bacteria; kingdom Pseudomonadati; phylum Pseudomonadota; class Gammaproteobacteria; order Pseudomonadales; family Pseudomonadaceae; genus Pseudomonas; species Pseudomonas sp. PvP100. Next base: position 3,217,723 of record NZ_JAFIBO010000001.1, on the reverse strand, counting down.
GCCCAGTTCCTGCTGAATGACCTTGAGCTGTTCCTTGAGGAAGAACTGCCGCTGATGCTCGCCGATCTTGCGGTTCACCTCGGCAGAGATTTCCTTCTGCAGGCGTGCAACCTCGACTTCCTTGCGCAGCATCGGCAGGACTTTCTCCATGCGCCTGAGCATCGGCACACAGTCGAGTACTTCCTGCAATTCGACGCCGGTGGCGGAGGTCAGGGCAGCGGCAAAATCGGTGAGCGGCGAGGGGTCATTGGGGCTGAAACGGTTGAGATAATTCTTCAGCTCTTCGCTGTACAGCGGGTTGAGCGGCAGCAGTTCCTTGATCGCGTTGATCAGGGCCATGCCGTAGGCCTTCACTTCATCGGTCGGCTCATTGGGCTGCTGCGGGTATTCGACTTCTACCAGATACGGCGGGCGATGATGCTTGAGCCAGGTACGGATGCGCACCCGGCTCAGGCCCTGCGCGACGAACTGTAAACGACCATTTTCGCGACTGGCGTGGTGAACCTTGACCAGAGTGCCATACTCTGGGAGTGCGTCAGTCTTGAAGTGGCGTGGATCTTCCTGCGGAGTGTCCATGAAGAACAGCGCCAGCGAATGATGCTCGGACTTGCTGACCAGCTCCAGCGTTTCGGCCCACGGCTCTTCATTGACGATGACAGGCAGCACCTGCGCCGGAAAGAACGGACGGTTGTGGATCGGAATGATGTAAACCTTGTCGGGCAGGTTCTGGCCGGGCAAGGCAAGCGAGGTGCTGTCGGAACTCAGAGACACATCGTGCTCGTCTGCGTCGTTGGGCAAATCTGGCGAGTCTGTCTGCTGGTCGTTCATGGGGCACCTGAGAAGTTGAACATGGCTCTTAGATGGGGCGGTGGCTCTCAGGTTTCAATAGTCTTGGTCGATAGTCTGTAAAGCGATTGGAAAACCGCTATTTATGAGTGATGGGGCCTGTCAGGTAGAAAAGAGCGGGCTTATTTCATTTACGGCGCTGCCGTTATGGGTTGAATCAGGTATGACCAACGTATTTATATCGGCATTACTGGCCGGACTGTGCGTAGCCTCGGCTGCGAGCGCATCGGCTTCCACCTTTACCGCGCAGGTGATGGACAAGGAGGGCAAGCCTCTTGCGGATGCGGTGGTCACCCTCAAAGGGCCGCCCGATCCGTCACCCGTTGCGTTGAAGGCATCAATGGACCAGCGTGATCAGGAATTCGCGCCACATGTACTGGCCATCCACACCGGCACTCAGGTCAAGTTTCCCAACAGCGACAACATTCGCCACCAGGTCTACTCCTTTTCTCCGGCCAAGCGCTTCGAGTTGCGACTTTACGAGGGCACGCCCTCGGATCCGCTGTTGTTCGACAAACCCGGCGTGGTGGTGCTGGGCTGCAACATCCACGACTGGATGGTCGGTTACATCTACGTCACCGACGAGCCATGGTTCGGCGTGACCGACAGCAACGGCCAGCTCAAGCTCGATCAGATGCCCGCCGGGCACTACAACGCTACCCTCTGGCACCCGCAGATCGCGGACATGCAGCCGGTATCGGGCGGCGAGTTCGAGGTGCCTGCCGCCGGGCTCACCCAGCGTTTTAACCTCGCGGTTGAAATGCAAGCCGAGGACAAACCCGGCAAGCCCGCACCAGGCGGCTTCGGTGACGCCTTCCACAAGGCCACGCATTAATGAAATTTAAAGCCAGCTTTCAGGCGCGCATCGCCGGGGTGCTGATTGTCCTGTTGCTGATTGTCGTGAGTGCGGTCTACATCGCCGTCAAGGTTGCAACAGAGGAGGCGGTACGCACTCAGGCTCAGGCGCAACTGGAGGTGGGCAGTCGTGTGTTCGAACGGCTGATCGATCTGCGCGGCAAACGTCTGCGTGACACCGTGCAATTGGTTGCAGCCGATTTCGGCTTTCGCGACGCGGTGGCCAGTGCCGACTCCTCGACCATTCGTTCGGTGTTGCTCAACCATGGCAAACGCATCAATGCCAGCGACATGTTCCTGTTGGGCATGGACGGCACAGTGATTGCCAGCACCGTACAGAAAGTTCCCGAGGGTTCCAGGTTTGTCTATGACCAGGCCCTGCGCAACGCCAAACGTGCCGGTCAGTCAGTGCTCATTGTGCCCGGCGGCGGAGACCCGCATTTGCTGGTGGAGAGCACCGTTCTCGCACCGTTGCCGATAGGCCGCGTGGTCATGGGCTTTACCATCGACAGCGATATTGCCGAAGAGCTGCGTTCGCTCAGCGGCTTGGAAGTGTCTTTTCTCACTGTAGAAGACGGCAAGAACGGTGATCTGATCAGTACCCAGCCGGAGGCCCTGCACGCGGGCCTGATCGAGCTGATGCGCAGTTCCTCGGAAGGCCAGATGCTGCTCACCGAGCAATCGAACCTTAACTTTCTCAGCCAGACGCTGATGCTCGCCAACACCAACAATGGCGGCGACGGGCAGGTCATCGCGCTGTTGCAGAGCCCTCTGGACAAGGCCTATCAGGCATTCGCGCCACTGAATCAAAAGATCTTCTGGATTTCCATGGCCGCCCTGGTGGCTTCGCTGATCGGCACCCTGGCGCTGGCGCGAAGCGTCTCGCTGCCGGTTCAGGTCCTGGCCACGGCGGCCAAGCGTATTGGTGATGGCGACTATAAAACCCCGGTCACCTTGGTCCGCAGTGATGAACTGGGCATGCTCGCCGACGCGATCAACACCATGCAGCAAGGCATTGCGGTGCGCGAGGGGCAATTGGCCCACAACGCCCTGCACGACAACCTGACCGGGCTGCCCAACCGGGCGCTGGTGATGGAGCGTCTGGGCAGTTCGATTGCCGCAGATCGTGCAGTTGCCCTGCTATCTCTGAGTGTCGAGAACCTCGCCACGGTCAGCGAAAGCGTGAGCGCCGAAGGCGTGGACCAGTTGTTGCGACAGGTGGGCCAGCGCCTGCAAGGTAATCTGCGCGCAGGCGATACCGTGGCGCGTCTGGGGGCCAATGAGTTTCTGCTGCTGCTGGACAACACGGCCAGCGATGGCGCGGTGGGCATGGCTGACGCTGTGCAGCGTCTGCTCAGTGAGCCGCAACGTATCGACAATCATGAGCTGGAGCTTGAATGCTGCATTGGTATCACGGTGTACCCGGAACACGGTGACTCCGCCCAGGAGTTGCTCAACCGTGCGGTAATTGCCCGCAAGGACGCCGCGTTCCTCCCCGGTCGCCTGCAGATCTATCAGGATGGCCGCGACCTGGCTCACCAGCGACAGATCACGCTTATTCGTGACCTGCGCAAGGCCGCGCAGAATGGCGAATTGATGCTGCATTACCAGCCCAAGCTGGATATCCGCCAGGGCTATGTGCGTCAGGCCGAAGCGCTATTGCGCTGGGCTCATCCGCAGTTCGGCAGTGTCTCGCCCGCCGAATTCATCGTCCTCGCCGAGCGCACCGGGAGCATTTACCTGCTGACCAACTGGGTGATCGAAGAGGCGATGCGCCAACTGGCCGAATGGCGTAAGCGCGGGCTGGTCCTGCAGGTGTCGGTAAACATTTCTGCTGACGACCTGCTAGGTGATGATCTGGTCGGCTATGTCGTGAAACTGCTCAAGCAATACGCCGTACCTGCCGAACAACTGTTATTCGAGATCACCGAAAGCGCCGTCATGAGCGAACCGGAAAAGGCACTGATCGTCCTGCATCGCCTGCGCGATTGCGGCATCAGCCTGTCGATCGACGATTTCGGTACCGGTTACTCGTCATTAGCTCACTTGAAACGTCTGCCCGTGCAGGAGCTGAAAATCGATCAGTCTTTCGTGCGTAATCTGGATGAAACCAGTGAAGACGCAGTGATCGTGCGGTCGACCATTGAAATGAGCCACAACCTCGGACTGAAGGTGGTGGCAGAAGGTGTCGAGTATCAACACAGCCTGGACCTGCTCCGGCGTTGGCACTGCGATACGGCCCAGGGTTACCTGATCAGTCGACCGCTGACCGCGTCGGCGTTCGAGGCATGGATTGCTACGTATCAGGCCTCACCCGGTCTTATGGTGAATTAGCACATGTTGCATAAAACATCGCTGCTGTTGGGGTCTTTGCTGGTGGGCATGGCGGGCGCTGCTCCGACGTCCGCCCTGGGCGACAACGGCCGGTTGATTGCCACGGGCGGCGCGACCAGCATTGAAGGCAGCGCCGGCGGCGGCATAACCCCGTGGGCGGTGATCACCGGGTACAGCGAGCAAGGCGAGTGGGGCGCTACCGCCTTCGCCACGCACGTGAATCTGCCGGACTACAACCTCGATGTGGCAGGCCTGGCGTTCGCCTATGGCAATCGCGTGGAGTTGTCCTACGCCCATCAACGTTTCGATATCAGCAACCTGCAGCACAGGCTCAGCCTGCCGGACGATAACCTCAGTCAGGACGTGTTCGGCGTCAAAGTGCGGCTGTTCGGCGACCTGATTTACGAAAGCCTGCCGCAGGTTTCTCTGGGTGTGCAGTACAAGCATCAGAACGATTTCCTGATTCCCAGCCTGGTCGGCGCCCGGCGTGACTCGGATGTCGAAGGCTACCTGACGGCCAGTCGGTTGTTCATGGGCGCGGCGTTCGGCTACAACGTCGTGGTCAACGGCGGCGTGCGTTACAGCCGCGCCAACGAAACCGGACTGTTGGGGTTCGGCGGCGATCTGCGCGACAGCCGCAGCCTGCTCAAGGAGGGTTCGGTAGCCGTGCTGTTCAATCCGCGCTGGGCGCTGGGCGTCGAATATCGCGAGAAGCCGGACAACCTTTCGTTTGCGGGCGAAAGTGACTGGGCCGATGTTTTTCTCGGCTATTTCCCCAACAAGCACGTGTCCGTGGTCCTGGCTTACGCCCGCCTGGGTGAAATCGCCACCCTGGATAACCAGAACGGCACCTATCTGTCTGTGCAGGGGAGTTTTTGATGAGGCGTCTGCTGATAGCCATGATGCTGACGCTGCTGGCCGGTTGCGCGCAGCAGCAACAGCCACCCAAGGATGACAGCCTCTACCACGACCTGGGCCAGCGTGCCGGTATCCAGCGCATCGTCGAAGGCATGCTGATAAACGTGGCCAAGGATCAGCGGATCGTCGAGCACTTCAAGAAAGTGGACATCGTGCGTCTGCGCGACAAGCTGGTCGAACAACTCTGCGTCGAGTCCGGCGGCCCGTGTCGCTATAGCGGCGACAGCATGGCCGAGGCGCACAAGGGGCAGAACCTGACCCCCAGCGATTTCAACGCGCTGGTCGAAGACCTCATCGCCTCGATGGACACCGAAAAGGTCCCGGTCCCCGTACAAAACCGCCTCATCGCCCGCCTGGCACCGATGCGTGGCGAAGTGATCGGCAAGTAAGTCGTAGCCTGGATCTTAAGAAATAGAACGCTCGTGCAGGAGCGAACTTGTTCGCGAAGAGGGCGTTTGAGCAGCAGAAATGTTGTGAATGTACAGGCCCTTTCGCGGACAAGTCCGCTCCTACAGAAACCGGGTTTCACACCGAGTGCGAGTTGACTCGTTTATAGCGTGGCATGCGCTGCCGGGCGCTACGAAATCGGACGCTCGTGCAGGCGCGAACTTGTTCGCGAAGAGGGCCTTTGGGCAGCAGAAATGTTGTGAATGTACAGGCCCTTTCGCGGACAAGTCCGCTCCTACAGAAACCGGGTTTCACACCGAGTGCGAGTTGACTCGTTGATAGCGTGGCATGCGCTGCCGGGCGCTACGAAATCGGACGCTTGTGCAGGCGCGAACTTGTTCGCGAAGAGGGCGTTTGGGCAGCAGAAATGTTGTAAATGTACAGGCCCTTTCGCGGACAAGTCCGCTCCTACAGAAACCGGGTTTCACACCGAGTGCGAGTTGACTCGTTGATAGCGTGGCATGCGCTGCCGGGCGCTACGAAATCGGACGCTTGTGTAGGCGCGAACTTGTTCGCGAAGAGGGCGTTTGAGCAGCAGAAATGTTGTGAATGTACAGGCCTTTTCGCGGACAAGTCCGCTCCTACAGAAACCGGGTTTCACACCGAGTGCGAGTTGACTCGTTGATAGCGTGGCATGCGTTGCCGGGCGCTACGAAATCGGACGCTTGTGCAGGCGCGAACTTGTTCGCGAAGAGGGCGTTTGGGCAGCAGAAATGTTGTGAATGTACAGGCCCTTTCGCGGACAAGTCCGCTCCTACAGAAACCGGGTTTCACACCGAGTGCGAGTTGACTCGTTTATATAGCGTGGCAGCGAGAGTGATCCAGCCCGCCTCAACTCAACCGCGTCAGATACCCCGGCACTTCCTGCTCCGGCAATACCGACAGGACTTTCAGGCGTTGCAGCATGCGCTGCCGGGCGCGTAGCAGGTGTTCCTTGAGGTTCAGGGCAGCAGCGTCGAAGGCACCGTGCAGCAGCAATTCGATGATCAGCCGGTGTTCGGCCAGCATCGCGTCATCGGCGCCAATGCTCAGCAGGCGGTAGAAAATCCGGTTGATGATCATCGGGCTCTGCGCCTGGCTGATCAGCGTGGCGATCTTGCGGTTTTGCAGGCCGCCCAGGCATTGCTGATGCAGATCATCCTCAAGGCGCTCGATTTCCTCAAGGCTGCACTGTTCGGCGTCTTGCGCCTCGATGACCCTGGCCAGCATTGCTTCGAGGGTTTCGCGGCTCAGCTGTGGCGCAGTCTGGCGCAAGGCTTCGGGCTCGAGGCAGGCACGCAGTTCGTAGTCTTCAGTGATTTCCCGGGCCGTCAGCGGCCCCGCCAGCCATTGCGAGTAAGGCTCTTTTTCCACCAGGCCGCGATCGCGCAGACGCATCAGCGCCTCACGAACCACTGCGCGGCTTACTCCATAATGCTGCGCGGCGCTTTGCTCATCGAGCCGGTAGTGACCAAAGGCGATACAGGCCGACAGTGCCGCACCGATCTCGTCATGAATACGTTCGCCGAGCGGGCGGGTGTCGACCAGTTCTTCACTGCTGTCCAGCCCGAACTGCTTGTGGCTCAGGCTCAGGCGCAGCGGCTCGACTTCCTGCGCGTCAGGATTGACCAGATAGCCCCGGCCGTCGAAACGGCTGATCAAGCCTTCTTCATGCAGCAGGTTGAGCGCCTTGCGCACCGGCACCCGGCTGGTGCCGAACAGTTCTGCCAGCGGTGCTTCAAGCAGCACCAGTCCGTTGGCGGCCGCGCCCGAGACGATAGCGTTACGCAACACCTCGCGGATCATGGCGTAGCGCGACGCGGTGCGCGGGTCCTCTTCTGACATCGGTTTCATACACTTCTGGCGGTTGACGGACGATTCTCGCACAGAAGCGTTGTTGTCACCTTGGCACACGTCCTTATGCTCGCTCATGGGGCCACCGTTACTTTTTTGCACCGAAATGTATCTTTTATAAAAGATACATTATTTCTTTATGACGATCTTGTGCGCTGGCGAAGCGTTGTCGCAACTGATTGATGCCTTTGCAAAAAGGTTTCTAGCACGGCGGTTCCAGCGCGAAAGGGCTATCAGCCCGATCGGGTCAGGGCGTCGCGACGTGCAGATTGGCATGGAACCTGCCTTTATTAAATGTACATTTTATTAATAAGTACATTTTTTAAGGGTGTGATGTCCATGACCGATACCGGGAGTCACAGCGTTACCCGGGATGCCTGCGCACTGGCCGAGGATTTTGCTCGGGGGCGCAGTGACCCTGTGCAGGCTCTGGACAAGGCCCTGCAGCAGGCAGAAACCGCCGATCATGTGTTCATTTCCATGAGTATCGAACGGGCACGCCGGGAAGCCGAAGCGTCTGCGGCTCGCTGGCAACAAGGGCAGCCATTGGGCCCCTTCGACGGCGTGCCTATCGCCTGGAAAGATCTTTTCGACGTGGCAGGCAGCGTGACAACCGCCGGTGCCGCGGTGCGCACCAGCCTTTCGCCGGCGCTGCTGGATGCGCCGACTGTCGGGCTGCTGGCACGGTCCGGGATGGTCAGCCTGGGCAAGACCAACCTCAGTGAATTCGCTTATTCAGGGCTGGGTCTTAATCCGCATTTCGGCACGCCGGTCAACCCCAGCAGCGACAGCTCGCCACGCGTTCCTGGCGGCTCCTCTTCGGGTTCGGCAGTCGCCGTAGCCAACGGAACCGTACCAATCGCGATGGGCACCGATACCGCCGGTTCTATTCGTGTGCCGGCAGCGCTCAACGGTCTGGTGGGGTTTCGCAGCACCAGCCGCCGCTATAGCCGCGACGGCGTTTTCCCGCTGGCGCTGACGCTGGACAGCGTCGGACCACTGACCCGCAGCGTGCGCGACGCTCTGGTGATCGACGATCTGCTCTGTGCGCGCAGCAAACCTTCATCGTTGATACCACGCAGCCTGGCCGGTCAACGTTTTCTGCTCGATCAGGCGGTGCTGGAAGACGAGCGCGTCACGCCGGCCGTTCGCGACAACCTGTTGCGTGCCGTCGACGCCCTGCGTGCAAGTGGTGCGCTGATCGAGGTAAAGCCATGCCAGGCATTTCAGGCCACCTTGCTGTTGATCCAGCAACAGGGCTGGCTTGGTGCAGCCGAAGCGTTCGCGCTGCATCAGGCGTTGCTCGACAGCGACGCCGCCAGCCAGCTTGACCCCAGAGTTCGCAAGCGCCTGGAGGCAGCCCGTTCCATGCCGGCCAGCCTGCTGGTCAATCTGTATGCCGCGCGCGAGCGCTTGCAGGAGCAGTTGACCCTCGAACTGGACGGCGCGCTGCTGATTACCCCGACCGTGGCCCATGTGGCGCCGCCGCTCGCACCGCTGCTGACGGACGACGATCTGTTCGTTCAAACCAACCTCGCCACGCTGCGCCTGACCATGCCCGGCAGCCTGCTGAACATGCCCGGCGTGTCACTGCCCAGCGGCCGCGATGCCTCGGGCTTGCCCACCGGGCTGTTGCTCAGTGCACCGGCAGGCGAAGACGCACGGCTGCTGCGTGCGGCGCTGGCTGTGGAGTCACTGATCGCAGCCCCTTGAACACGTTTTGCAGTGCCAACCGGCCCGCGTGCCGTACAGCGCGAAGCCGATCTGATTAACCCGTGGGAGAACAACGATGGCCAAAGAAATTCTGTGTGCGTTTGGTGTGGATGTGGATGCCGTTGCCGGCTGGCTGGGCTCCTATGGTGGCGAGGATTCGCCGGACGACATTTCCCGCGGCCTGTTCGCCGGTGAAGTCGGCGCGCCGCGTCTGCTCAAGTTGTTCGAGCGTTACGGTCTGCGCACCACCTGGTTCATCCCGGGGCACTCCATGGAGACCTTTCCCGAGCAGATGAAGGCTGTGGCAGATGCTGGGCATGAAATCGGTGTGCATGGTTACAGCCATGAAAACCCGATTGCCATGACCCCGGAGCAAGAGGAGATCGTGCTCGACAAGTCCATCGACCTGATCACCCAAATGACCGGCAAACGTCCGACCGGCTATGTCGCGCCATGGTGGGAGTTCAGCAACGTTACCAACGAGCTGCTGCTCAAGAAAGGCATCAAGTACGACCACAGCCTCATGCACAACGACTTCCACCCTTACTACGTTCGGGTGGGCGACAAGTGGACCAAAATCGATTACAGCCAGCACCCGGATACCTGGATGAAGCCTCTGGTGCGTGGCGAAGAAACCGATCTGGTGGAAATCCCGGCCAACTGGTATCTGGACGATCTGCCGCCAATGATGTTCATCAAGAAGGCGCCGAACAGCCACGGTTTCGTCAACCCTCGGCACCTGGAAGAAATGTGGCGCGACCAGTTCGACTGGGTCTATCGCGAACACGAACACGCTGTATTCACCATGACCATTCACCCGGACGTGTCTGGTCGCCCGCAAGTGCTACTGATGCTGGAGCGCTTGATCGAGCACATTCAAAGCCATGCTGGCGTCAAGTTCGTCACTTTCGACGAGATTGCCGACGACTTCGTGCGTCGCAACCCCCGTACCCGCTGATTCATTGCCCTGTCCGAGGCGTCACTCATGTCCATTTACAATAAGCTCGACCTGACCGGCTGGAAACCTGAGCAACTGACTCCGGAGCAAGTACGGTTCGCCACATGGATTGCGTTTTTCGCGTGGGTGTTTGCGGTATATGACTTCATTCTGTTTGGCACGCTGTTACCGGAAATCGGTCGGCATTTCAGCTGGAGTGAGGTCGAACAGGCCGAAATCGCGACCTGGGTCGCGGTCGGCACCGCGGTGGTGGCTCTGGCCATCGGCCCGCTGGTAGATCGCCTGGGACGGCGCGTGGGTATCATTTTCACCGTGAGTGGCTCGGCGATCTGCTCGGCGCTCACGGCCATCGGCGGAGCGTGGGGCAAGTCGCCCCTGATCCTCATTCGTTCGCTGGGCGGTCTGGGTTATGCAGAGGAAACGGTCAACGCGACCTATCTGAGCGAAATCTACGCTGCATCCGACGACCCGCGACTGACCAAGCGCCGTGGCTTCATCTATAGCCTGGTGCAGGGCGGCTGGCCGGTTGGTGCGCTGATCGCGGCTGGTCTGACGGCGGTGCTGTTGCCGGTTATCGGCTGGCAGGGTTGCTTCGTGTTTGCGGCCATCCCGGCCATCGTCATCGCGATCCTGGCGCGCAAGCTCAAGGAGAGCCCGCAGTTTCAGATCCATCAACGCATCACCCAATTGCGCAAGAAGGGCGACCTCAGCCAGGCAAAGGCCGTGGCGCAGACGTACGGGGTGGATTACGAAGAACACAGCAAGGCCGGTATCGGCGCTGCCTTTCGCGGTTCCTCGCGCCGCGCGACCCTGGTGATCGGTGCTGCGATCCTGCTCAACTGGGCGGCCATTCAGGTGTTCAGCGTGCTGGGTACGACGGTGATCGTCAGCGTCCACCACATCTCGTTCGAGAACTCGCTGATCATTCTGGTGCTGTCCAACCTGGTGGGCTATTGCGGCTACCTGTGTCACGGCTGGATGGGTGACCGGATCGGTCGCCGCAATGTCATCGGCCTTGGCTGGATGCTCGGCGGCCTGGCGTTTGCCGGCATGCTGTACGGGCCAAGCAACATGGTGACAGTGGTCGGCTTGTACAGCCTGGGGCTGTTCTTCCTGATCGGCCCTTACTCGGCGGCATTGTTCTTCATCAGCGAAAGCTTCCCGACCAGCATTCGTGCCACGGGTGGCGCAATCATCCATGCCATGGGCCCGCTCGGTGCTGTGGTCGCAGGCTTCGGTGCCACATCGGTACTGAGCGCAGGCGGCGACTGGCAGACCTCGGCGTTGTACTTCGGTGCAGTGCCTTGCTTCCTGTCGGGTGCGCTGATGTTCGCCGCTAAACACGTGCGACCTGAAACGGTGAAATGAGGAGCAGCACATGACGCGTAAAGTTGCAGTGATAACCGGTGCCGCCAGCGGCATCGGTCAGGCCCTGGCAGTGGCTTTTGCCCGCCAGGGTGTGGCGGTGGCAGGCGGGTTCTATCCGGCTGACCCGCATGATCCGGACGAAACCCGCAGGCTGGTGGCGGAGGCGGGCGGCGAATGCCTGATGCTGCCACTGGACGTAACCTTCACCGAGTCGGTCGATGACCTGGCCGCGCAGGCGGTCAAGTTGTTCGGCCGCATCGACTACGCAGTCGCCAATGCCGGGCTGTTGCGCCGGGCGCCGTTGCTGGAAATGACCGACGAGCGCTGGAACGAGATGCTCGACGTGGACCTGACCGGCGTTATGCGCACCTTCCGCGCCGCCGTCCGGCATATGGGCGAGGGCGGGGCGCTGGTGGCGATTTCCTCGATTGCCGGTGGTGTGTATGGCTGGCAGGACCATTCCCATTACGCAGCGGCCAAGGCCGGCGTGCCAGGGCTGTGCCGGTCACTGGCGGTGGAGCTCGCTCCGAAGGGCATCCGTTGTAACGCGGTGATTCCCGGCTTGATCGAAACACCGCAATCGCTGGACAGCACGAACTCGCTGGGGCCGGAAGGTCTGGCGCAGGCGGCCAAAGCCATTCCGCTGGGCCGGGTCGGTCGAGCGGATGAAGTCGCTGCGCTGGTGCGTTTTCTGTGCAGCGATGAAGCCAGTTACCTGACCGGACAAAGCATCGTGATCGACGGCGGCCTGACCGTGCGCTGGCCCGAGTAGATCGATTCGGATCGGCAGCGAGCTTGCTCGCGAAGCGTTCCGTACAGGTGCGTGCCAGTGACTGAGCGTTCGCGAGCAATACGCCGTGATCCCCAAATCAACCAAGGAATCCGACCCATGCAGCAACTCAAACAAAAGCGCGCAGTAATCACCGGAGCAGGCAGTGGCATTGGCGCAGCCATCGCCCGCGCCTATGCGGCTGAAGGCGCGCGTCTGGTGTTGGGCGACCGAGACGCCGACAGCCTGGCGAAGATCGCTGCAGAGTGCCGCCAGCTGGGCGTCCAGGTTCAGGAGTGCGTGGCCGATGTCGGCAGCGTCGACGGCGCGCAAGCCAGCGTCGATGCTTGTGTCGAGCAGTTCGGTGGCATCGACATTCTGGTCAACAACGCGGGCATGCTGACCCAGGCACGTTGCGTGGACCTGACCCTCGATATGTGGAACGACATGCTGCGCATCGACCTGACCAGCGTCTTCGTGGCCAGTCAGCGGGCATTGCCGCACATGATTGCCCAGCGCTGGGGGCGCATCATCAATGTCGCTTCGCAACTGGGTATCAAGGGCGGTGCCGAACTGACCCATTACGCCGCCGCCAAGGCCGGGGTGATCGGTTTCAGCAAATCCCTGGCGCTGGAAGTCGCCAAGGACAACGTGCTGGTCAACGCCATTGCGCCCGGTCCTATTGAAACCCCACTGGTCGCCGGGATCAGCAGCGCCTGGAAAACCGCCAAGGCCGCCGAGTTGCCGCTGGGTCGCTTCGGTCTGGCCGAGGAGGTCGCCCCGGTGGCGGTGCTACTGGCCAGCGAGCCGGGTGGCAACCTGTTCGTCGGTCAGACACTGGGCCCCAATTCCGGCGACGTCATGCCATGAGCAAACAGCTGGAGAACGCCTGATGTGTGGATTGTGCGGGCTGTTGGGTGAAGACGTGCACTGGAGCGATCCGCTGGCTGCAGAACTGCCCCGGCGGCGTGAGCGCTTGCGGCGTATTGCTGCAATCAACAAGGTGGTCGCGCCGTTTCGTCTGAAGGTCGAAGATTTTCAAGGCGTTTCCTATCTTCTGCTTGGGGCCACCGGCAAGCAGGAGCTGGCGACCGGGCTGGAGCAGCTCTGGCAGAAAGCCGAGTTGCTGATCGGCCGGCCGCTGGACCCGCTTGATTCACGTCTGCTCGATCATCTGCAGAGGTCATCATGAGCATTGCCCTGAACGTGATTACCGGCTTCCTCGGCAGCGGCAAGACCACGCTGCTCAAACGCCTGCTGGCCGATGAAAACATGGGCGACACCGCGCTGCTGATCAACGAATTCGGCGACGTGGGTATCGATCATTTGCTGGTTGAAGAGGTCGCACCGGATACCGTGCTGCTGCCCAGCGGTTGTGTCTGTTGCACCGTCCGCGGTGAATTGAAAGACGCGCTGCTCGGTCTTCTGGAGCGGCGTAATCGAGGTGAAATTCCTGCGTTTCGCCGGGTCATTCTGGAGACCACCGGCCTGGCCGATCCGGCACCGATTCTCACCACGCTGAGCAATGACCCGCAACTTCGTGGGCGTTTTCATATCGGTCTGATCGTCACGCTGGTGGATGCCTGTCACGCGACGCTGCAGGAGCGTCTGCATCCGGAGTGGCTGGCGCAGGTCGCGGCGGCGGACCGGCTGCTGTTGAGCAAGACCGATCTGGTCGACGAGTCGGTGCTGGATGGCCTGCGCGAGCATCTGCAAGCGCTGAATTTTTCTGCGCCACTGCTGGATACGGCGGATGTCCACAGCGGCGATCAGTTGCTGCTGGGCGAGGGTATGCGCAGCGAAGAACCGGCCGCTGAAGTGACCCGCTGGCAACTGCATCGGGTGCTGTCGACCTCCGCACGGCATGGTGATGCGCAGGTCTGTTGCCTGACGTTCGAGCGGCCTCTGGACTGGGTCGGCTTCGGGGTGTGGCTGTCGATGCTGTTAAGATGCCACGGCGAACGAATCCTCCGCGTCAAAGGGCTGCTCAACGTGAACGACAATCAGGCTCCCATCGTGATTCATGGTGTGCAGCATTGCCTGCATGCGCCGGTGCACCTTGCCGCCTGGCCGGGCGAGGATCGTACCTCGCGGCTGGTGTTCATCCTGCGCGGTCTCGATCCCGATCTGCTGCGTCGTTCGTTCGAAGTCTTCTCCAGCAGTTTCGCGCCGCCGCTCAACGAGTCTGCAGCATGACCATCACCTTGCGCGTACTGGGCACCTCCGTGACCCTGCTGGAGTCTTTGCGTGAGCGGGCCGAGCAGGAACTGGGGATCAAACTGGTCTACCAGATTCATGACGTGCAAACCGCGCAACGTATCGCGGTCATGCAACCAGACAGCTACGACCTCTACGACCAGTGGTTTCATAACGTTGATTTCGTCTGGCCAGCCCGGGCGATTCAACCCATCGACACGCGGCGCATTGCGCTGTGGCACGAAATCAACGACTTGCCCAAGCAGGGCCGGCTGCGGCCTACCGACCAGCCAGGCAGCGGCAGTGTGCCGAGCGAGCGTTTGTTCGTGCAGCACGATGGCAGCCTGGGCAGCGCGGTGACCGAGCGCATCAGCATGCTGCCGCTGACCCATAACGCCGACAGCTTCGCCTATCGCCCCGAGCGCTTGCCGGAGGGCTTGAGCTCTGCGGACGAAAGCTGGGGATGGTTACTCGACCCTGTCTGGGGCGGGCGCATCGCCTTGCAGAGTGACGCGGCCATCGGCGCACTGGATGCCGCGCTGGCGGTGCAGGGGGCAGGGCTGGCGAGCTTCAAGGACATCGGCAACATGAGCATCGAAGAGATCGATCGGCTCGCTGATGTGCTGGTGCGTAAACAGCAGCAAGGGCATTTTGCTGCGTTCTGGTCAGGCGACGAAGAAGCCGCCGAACTGATGCTCAGCCCTGACATCGACATTCAGAGCCTCTGGTCACCGACCCTGGTCAGGCTGCACCGTGCCGGTGTGAAGTATCGCGTCGCGGTGCCCAAAGAGGGCTATCGCGGCTGGTTTGGCGGGCTTTCCCTGTCACGCCACGCCAAGGGGCCGGTGCTGGATGCGGCCTATGCGTACCTGAACTGGTGGCTTTCGGGCTGGCCCGGCGCAGTGATGGCGCGGCAGGGCTATTACATCGGTAACCCGGCACGCAGCCGTGATCACCTCAGCGCTGCCGAATGGGATTACTGGTACGCCGGCCTGCCTGCCCGCGAACAACTGCTCGGCAGCGACGGCTTGCCGCTGATCGACGCCGGGGAAGTCCGTGACGGCGGCGCTTACGAAGAACGCATGGGCCATATTGCCGTGTGGAACTCGGTCATGAACGAGCACAACTACCTGGTCCGCCGCTGGAACGACATCCTGCGCGCCAGTGACAAAAGCAGCGCCAAAGCGCGCTAGTCATTCGCACTGATAGAAGCCCTCAAGAGAGGACGCAGAGCGTCCAGAACGGCATTCCCACGCTGGAGCGTGAGGAACGATAATCGTCTGGCAGCGCTCACAGATCCGCAGCCCTGCCTGGTAGCTAGATCAACCGGGATCCGGCTTCAGTGGCGACAAAGAAAAGCGGCTACCTCTCGGTAGCCGCTTTTCATTGACATCAGCAACGCCTTACTTCGGCAGTTTGAACGCCATCACGTAGTCACCCTGTTTGGTGCCCAGTGAGCCGTGACCGCCTGCAACGACCAGCACGTATTGCTGACCGTCCTTGCCGGTGTAGGTCATCGGGGTGGTTTGCGCACCTGCTGGCAGGCGGGCTTCCCACAACTGCTTGCCGTTACGCACGTCATAAGCACGCAGGTACTGGTCAAGCGTAGCGCTCATGAACGCCAGGCCGCTGGCGGTAGTGATAGGACCGCCGAGGCTTGGAACGCCCATGGTCAGCGGGAGCGGGATCGGCGAGCTGTCGCGCACGGTACCGTTCTTGTGCATCCAGATGGTTTTTTGCGTGGTCAGGTCGACCGCCGCCACGTAACCCCATGCTGGCGCCTGGCAAGGCAGGCCCATCGGCGACAGCAGTGCTTCCAGTATCACACCATAAGGCGCGCCCTTGTTCGGCTGTACGCCTTCAGTTTCGCTCTTGCGACCCGGGCCGCCTTCAACTTCGGCAGACGGTACCAGCTTCGAACGGAAAGCCATGTAGTTAGGATTGACGAAGGCGATCTGACGCACCGGGTCGACGGAAATACCGCCCCAGTCAAACACACCGAAGTTACCCGGATAAACGATCGAACCTTGCAGCGAAGGTGGCGTGAACGGACCATCGTAGCGCAGCGACTTGAAGTCGATCCGGCACATCATCTGGTCAAACGGCGTCACGCCCCACATGTCGCGCTCCTTGAGCGGCGGCGGCATGAAGTTCAGGTCGGACTTGGGCTGGGTTGGCGAGGTGTGATCGCCAGCGACAGCACCTTGCGGAACCGGTACTTCATTGATGGGCACGATCGGTTTGCCGGTGCTGCGATCCAGCACGTAGATGCTGCCCTGCTTGGTCGATGCCAGCACAGCGGGTTTGATGCCGTCAGCGGTTTTCATGTCCAGCAGGGTCGGCTGACCGCCCACGTCCATGTCCCACAGGTCATGGTGAGTGAACTGGTAGTCCCAGCGTACGCGGCCGGTCGCGATGTCCAGTGCAACCAGGCCCGCGCTGTACTTCTCGGACTCTTTGGTACGGTCGCCGCCCCATTGGTCCGGCGTCTGGTTGCCCATCGGCAGGTAGATCAGGCCGAGTTTTTCATCGACGCTGAACATGGACCACATGTTCGGCGAGTTGCGGGTGTAGATCTTGCCATCGGCAATCGGAGCGGTTTCCTCCGGGTTGCCGCTGTCCCAGTTCCAGACCAGACGACCGGTGTGTACGTCATACGCACGGATCACGCCGGACGGCTCGTCCATGGAAACGTTGTCAGTAACGTGACCACCGATAATCACCAGGTCCTTGGTGACCGCGGGTGGCGACGTGGAGTAGTAGCCGCCCGGAGCGAAGGTGCCCATGTTGGCGGTCAGGTCGACCGAACCCTTGTTGCCGAAGTCTTCGCACATCTTGCCGGTGTCGGCGTTCAGCGCGATCAGACGAGTGTCGGCAGTCGGCAGGAAGATTCTGCGCGGGCAGGCAGCACTGGCAGTGGCAGTACCGTCAGCAGCCGGGACCGTCGGGCTTTGCGCCGGGGCACTGGCGGCGTAGGCAGCGTCGTCATGATAGGTGACGCCACGGCAGGTCATGTGCGCCCAACCCTTGAAGTTGGCAGCGTTCTGAGTGCTGAGCTTCGGGTCGAAGCGCCAGATTTCCTTGCCCGAATCCGGGTCAAGTGCGATCACCTGACTGTGCGGCGTGCACACGTAGAGCATGCCGTTGACCTTGAGCGGGGTGTTCTCGGCAGTGGTTTCACCCGGGTCATTCGGCCCCGGAATGTCACCGGTGCGATAGGTCCAGGCCGGCTCCAGCTTGTTGACGTTTTCCGGCGTGATCTGTGCCAGTGGTGAGTAGCGGTCACCGAAGGCGGTGCGGCCGTAGGACTGCCAGTCGCCGTCAGGCATGGCCGGGGCGGTGTTGGTCGTGCCAGCCGTCTCGCGGTCCAGCTGGCCTTCGATACGACCCGGATTGGTGAACTGGCTTGCCAGTGCGGTCAGTCCGGCCAGCACCACAGCGATGCTCAATGCACCGGTGCCCATGCGTGCCGGACCGTTGCGCAGCAGCGGCTTGCGGAACCATGGCAGCAGCAACACGATACCCAGTGCGAACCACAGCGCCAGGCGTGGCACCAATTGCCACCAATCAAGGCCGACTTCCCACAACGACCACACGGTGCTCGCGAACAGCAGCAGTGCATAAAGGCCCAGCGCAGCCGCACGACCCGTGATCAGCAGCACGCCAGTCACGGCGAAGCCGATACCGGCCAGCAGGTAATACAGCGAGCCATCCAGTTGCAGCAGTCGGGCACCACCGACCAGCAAGGCCAGCCCCATCAACAGGATCACCAGCCCGAGCAGGGTCGGTAACAGGCGATTTCTATTTGAAGCACCGTCAGTGCTCATAATGCGAATCTCCGCGAGAAGTAAGTAATTGACATCTTGTTTTAAGCATCGCCTGCCTTGGCGCCATTCCTTGAAGCTGCTTGTTGAGACGAATCGCCGACGGTGGAATTAAACCGTCAGGCAGAGCGCGGTTGCACGTTTGGTCGGCGCGGTCATTGAGTCGTAGACCATCACCGCCCGAATTCGTGCATAGGCTTTTGTCCGAAGGAACATCTGCAGAAGGGGGAATCTTCAATCCTTAACCCGGCAATGATAGGGCGCTAACAATTTTTCTAAAAGCGAAAAACCTGACATGGATCATTGCGAGGCCGGCAACAGTGCTGCAGGTCGACGGTGTTTTATCAAGGCGTGGGGCTTACAATGGCAGACTTTCGGGAAGTACCTGCTTACTCCAGAGATCCGTTCAGGTTCGTCTCCTCTCATCCGTTGCAAGGCTCATCATGACAACACCCAACTCCGACCCATTGCACGGCGTCACGCTGGAGCAGATCCTCAGGGCGCTGGTCGAACATTACGAATGGTCCGGCCTTGCCGAGCGCGTCGATATTCGCTGCTTCAAAAGCGATCCGAGCATCAAGTCCAGTCTGACCTTCCTGCGCAAGACCCCTTGGGCGCGGGAAAAGGTCGAAGCGCTGTATGGGAAGTTGCATCGCAGCAAGGGCTGGTAACAGGCTCGCCAGAATAGCTTGGCACGGAAGCCTGCACTCAAGGATACCGATTGATGCTCAGCGAACATCCACAACCTGCGCAGGGACAGCGCTATTACGCCCTCGTGGCCGCTTGCCTCGGCTGGTCGGGACTGGTGATTCAGCTTTACCTGATCCTGATTGGCCGTTATGCCGATCACGCCAGTCTGCTGGGCGGGCTGGTACGGTTTTCAAGTTTCTTCACCGTACTGACCAACATGCTTGTAGCGGTCGCACTGAGTTGCGCCCTGACGACACAGCAGTCGGCAGGCCACCGGTTCTTCCGCCATCCAGTGGTGTGTGGCGGCATTGCGGTGAGCATTGCGCTGGTGGGCATCGCCTACAACATCCTGTTGCGCCACTTGTGGCACCCGGAAGGCTGGCAGTGGGTGGCCGATGAACTGCTGCACGACATAATGCCGCTGGCGTTCGTGCTTTATTGGTGGTTGTACGTGCCCAGGGGCACACTGCGTCTGAGCCATATACCGCTCTGGGCGATCTATCCGCTTGTCTACTTCGCCTATGTCCTGCTGCGTGGCCACATGTTCGGTGATTACCTGTACCCGTTCATCGATGTCGGCACGCTCGGTTTTCCGAAGGCATTCATCAACGCGCTGGGCGTGCTGCTGGGTTTCGTGCTGATCGCATTGGTGCTGCTGGGAGTCGATAAACGCGCGTCTCGTCGTTCGCGGTGAGTCGCCCGGTCCTGCTCATTCTGCAGTGCTGTCCAGCTTCCAGTAACCGGCGGCCTTGACGAAGTCTTCTTCCAGGCCGAACTCGTCGAGCAGCACACGACGTAGCTTGCGTGACAGCGCGGATTCAGTCGCGACCCAGGCGTACAGCTTGCCCTCGGGCATCTCCAGGCGCCGCGTGACGTCCAGCAGATTCTGTTCGCCGCGTACGATCCAGATCACGTCGACCTGCGCGGCGCTATCGAACACCTGCTGTTCCTGCGGATTGGCCACTTCGACCACTACCAGCGCAGCACGGTTGGCGGGCAGCGATTCGAGGCGTCGGGAGATGGCGGGAATGGCTGTTTCGTCGCCGATCAGCAGGTAGCTGTCGAACATGTCCGGCACCACCATCGAACCCTTCGGCCCTGCGATGTGCAGAAATTGCCCAGGCGCTGCCTGAGCGGCCCAGGTGGCCGCCGGGCCTTCGCCGTGCAGAACGAAATCGATATCCAATTCCCCGGTTTTTTCGTCGTAGCGACGCGGCGTGTAATCGCGCATCGGCGGGCGCGGCGTGTCCTTGTCGCCGGCAGGGTTGAGGTTTTCCAAGGCGGCCTGTTCTTCTGCCGTTTGCGGGAAGAACAGTTTGACGTGGTCGTCGGTGCCCAGGCTGATGAAACCCGCCAGCTCCGGCCCCTGCAAGGTAATGCGGCGCATCAGGGGGGTCAGTTCCGTGACCCGCACCACCTGCAGCTTGCGTCGCTTGATTTCATGCATGACGCGATGGATTGACTGTGGCGAATTCATACCGACTCCTCCGATGCAGGTTGAGGCCCATCGACGACAGCCTTGGCTGTGCTGTTGAGCAGTTCGCTGACGCGCAGAATCTCTTCCGGACTCCAGCGGCCATGGTGCATCTGCAGCGCGTGGCGCAGGTTATGCACCGCTTCATGGATTTCCGGCGGACGATCATGGCCGCGCAGTGAGCGCTTGCTGACATCAATGCGCATGCGCACACCTTCCAGTGCCACGGCCTGATCTTCCAGGGATTGGCGACCTGCATCGGTGACGGTGTAGAGCTTCTTGCCGGCCTGTGCATCGCCGACCACCATTTCGCTTTCTTCAAGGAACGTCAGGGTGGGGTAGATCACGCCGGGGCTGGGGCAGTACGCACCCTCGAACAGACCTTCGATCTTGCGGATCAGGTCGTATCCGTGGGCAGGCTGTTCGGCGATCAACGCCAGCAACAGCAATTTCAGATCGCCAGGGGCGAAAACCCGTGGGCCACGCCCACCGCGTTCGCGGCCTGGGCGTTTTTCAAAACCGTCGCGATCTTCACCTGCTTCACGAAGATGCGGCGGACGGTGATGGGGTGGGTGTTTATCTTCACGCATGTTTTTGCTCTCTGGTTACAAGTTAGATATACCTTAAGATATATCTTATTGTAATCACAGAGCTGGCAGACGAGCGGTCATTGCCGGTCAGACACCCTTGGGCGCATCGGCAAGCGGGGCGTTGCACATCGCTTGTCCGTGGTTTTCCAGGTACGGCGTCAGAATCGGCGCCATGCCTTTGAGCACCTGCACCGGCAACGCCGAGGTAAAACGAAAGCCTTCGGCAGCGCGTCCCGGCACGAACGCCGTCAGTGCGCCAAAGTGGTTGTCGCCGATATAAAACACAAAAGTCGCCGTGCGGTTGATCGCCCTTGAACTGAGAATGCGCCCGCCGGCACCGACGCTTTCGATCCTGTTATCCCCGGTGCCGGTCTTGCCACCCATTGCCAGCACACTGCCGTCCTGCATCTTGAATGTGCCTTGCACGCGTTTGGCCGTGCCGCCGTCCACCACTTGCGACAAGGCCTCGCGCATTGCCGCTGCGACTTCCGATGGCAACACACGCTTGCCCAGCTCCGGGTTGATGCTCAGTTGGGTGTCATAAGGCGTATCGGCGGCAAAATGCAGACTGTCGATGCGCACCGCAGGCAGGCGGATCCCATCGTTCTGGATGATGCCGATCAGCTCGGCAAGCGCCGCCGGACGGTCTCCCGAACTGCCGATAGCCGTCGCCAGCGAAGGCACCAGGTGGTCGAACGGATAACCCACACGCTGCCAGCGTTGCTCGATGTCCAGAAACGCTTCGACCTCCATCATGGTCCGCACCCGGCTGTCGCGAGCGCCTTTGTGGCGACTCTTGAACAGCCAGCCATAGACTTCCTGACGCTCGAAACGACTGGCGGCCACTGCGTCCTTGAACTGTGCTTCCGGGTGCTTGAGCAGGTAGCCCACCAGCCACAGTTCCAGCGGATGGACGCGGGCGATGTAGCCTTGATCGGGCAGGTCATAACTGCCCGGACCGTAACTCTGGTACAGATCGGCAAGACGTTTGTCGGTGAGTTTCGCGCTTGCCCTGGGCTCGTCGAGGTGGGCGCGGATAAACGCGTTGAACGTGCCCTGATCAGCGCCCGGCAGCAGATAACGGTGCACCGCAGCGAGGCGAATAGCCGTCGGGTGAATGCCGTCCAGAAAGGTGTCGAGTCGCTCTTGGGTGGTCTTTTCCTTGTAGCGCTTCCAGAAGCGCAGCAGGAATACCGTGCCTTCGCGGTCGGCAAACTGCGCCAGGTATTCCTGACGGCGCGGGTTGTCATCATCCTTGAGCAGCTCGGCGCTATTGTTGGGCGCCTGATAGGTGCTGTAGCGCACGACATCGCGCATCAGGCGAATGAACGGCAGGTTGATCGACTCACGCAGCGACTCGCGCAGGGTTGGAATCCGCGCGTTGTCCTCGCGCCGGAAATTATTGAAACGGTGCATGCCGCCACCGGTGAAGAACGCTTCTGCGGGGCTGGCCGAATAGGTGCGGTCGAGTGCGGCCGAAAGCATCTTCGCCAGGTCACGGTCCTTGTTGATCAGCAGATAATCCACCGCCCAGCGGGTCAGCCGATCCGGTTCCTCGACCGGGACTTTGCGCAATTGCGCAGGGCTCAAGCCCGCATAGCGCCCATGCAGCTCGGCGATGATCTCCAGATACGTCGTCAGCACGCGCATCTTCGCCGTCGAGCCCAGCTCCAGCTTGCTGCCTTCGTTGATGTCGAAAGGCTGATCGGTGCTGTCGGTCTGGACCCTGACCCGCGAGCCATCCACGCCGCGTTCAAACAGCGTGAAGCTGTAGCGCACCTGCGTTGTGCTGGCCGGGGTCAACAGGCGCTCGCCCATCAAACCGGTCTTTGCCGCAAATTCAGGGTTGGCCAGGTCACGCAGGTACTGGCTGACGCTGCGCTGCAATTCGCCATGCAGAGTGCTGGTGGCGGACAGGTCAAGACGGTCCAGGTCATAAAGCGGGCGGTTGAGCAAATTCGACAGGCGAGTGCGCGCGACACTGATGCCCTTGTTGGTTTCGATGGGCTGCAGGGTCGGTTGCTGCGCCCAGTCGCGGTAGGTGACCTGGGCTGCCAGCGCGGCCTCGGCCAGCGGTCGGTCGATGACGTTGGCCTGGGCCAGCAAGCGAATGTGGCTGTCGGTCAACTCGGCGAGTTCAGAGCGGCCCTTGGCAAGATAGTGCGACGGACGACGCTGGGCGATCACCAGTGAGAGCACTTCACGCAGCGCCAGCGCCTTGTCGGCCAGCGCCTGTTTATTGCCTGGATTCGACGCCAGTATCTCGTTGGTTTTGCCGAAGTCTGCGCCGAACCATACCCTCAGTCCTTCAGCCAGACCATGCACCTCGCCATGCCCCGGCACCGCAGACAGCGGCACGCTGTTCAGGTAGTCACGCACCACTCGCTGGCGCACGGCGAGTGTCTCGGTCCCCGGCTGATAGGCGCGAACGCTGGCGGAAATCATCTGCCGCAGCTTTTCCGAACCCGACAGCGTCAGCCCGTCTGGGGAATGACGGTATTTTTCCAGCTGAGTAGCCAGCGTGCTGCCCCCAGCCGACTGGCCGGGGAGGGCAAACATCTTCGCCAGTTGCGACCAGGCGGCTTTGACAAATCGTGGCCAGTCCACCGCAGGGTTGGCCATGGGCTGCTGTGGATCGAGCAGGTCGCGGTTTTCGATGAACAGCAGGCTGTTCACCAGCATCGGCGGAATGGCAGCAAAGGTCGGGTAAAACTGCTGTGGGTATCTGAACTCGTACAGCGGCTCGCTGCGGCAATCGGTGATCGACAGCCCGGCCTGGGTCTTTTCCTCGTAAGGCACGAAAAAACCATGCCGGACGTAACGCAGCAGTTCCGGGGAAAACCGGGTCTGGCGCGTAATCACATAATCGCGCTTGAGCAGGCGCGACAGGAATTCATCCATGGATGAATAGCCCAGGCGTCTGTCGAACGGCCCGTCACCGGGATATACCACGTCATGACTCGGCCCAGGCTGCATTGAATAACCCAGGCTCGCGGCAAAGCGGCTGAATTCCCGCGCCTGAAGCCTGGAGGTTCTGCTCTCCACAGCCACCGCCGCGCCCAAGGCAACCCCGGCCAACACCACCACGACCCAGAACACCCGCCATCCGTATCGCTTGCGACGAGGATATTTGGGCGTACGAGGATCATCCTCACGATCAGCGGATAGCGTCTCTTGCTTGCTATCGGAATGCCGAAATGCGCCCATAGTCGATTGTCCGGTCATCCTGTCAAAGCACCTGACCCAAGCTTAGACGCTGGATGGGATTGTGGGAGGGAATTGTCTGGAGGTTTTCGAGGGAGGATGGCGCGCAGTGGGGATGAGCGTCATGCACTAATCCCAATGCAGTCACACATGAACTGCTGTGGCGCTGGCTTGATCAGACGTGAAGATCAACCAACGGTTTGCGCTCCTCTTCACGCTTCGGCGCATTGCGCTCGATCTGGTAAATGATCGTGTCCATATACCCCTGTCGGTGATCCGGTCACTAACGAGTGGAAGACCGAGTATTACGAAAATGGTGAGTGGGTTGCTCAGACACTTGAGGCCAAGGTTTTTAAAGATCTGGCCCTTGGGGCTGAGGTGATCATCAGGGTCAAGCCAAGAAACTCACTGGTAGGTGGCAGGCTTCCCTACACTGTCAGATTGGGTTCCTATCCTGTTTTAAAAAGCTATGAACTGCTCGACGAACCGGGAGTGATAAGAATTCCAAGTGGGTATACTAACCCTGGCTGCGAACTGTTGCTCCTCGCGGTTAACGTCTAACTCAGCCTGGCGAATCATTTGTCTCGCCAGGCTGATGTTTCATACCGCCAACGAAATATACGAAAAATCTCGTTTCTCAGCATTACTCTGGACTTGCTGTATCCATTCGTCCTGCATTTTTTGTACGCTGGTGTTCATGATTTTGCCATAGTCGATCACGTCCTGAAAATTGCTGATATCCAGTTTATATCGGCCGCCAAATGTTTCATGGTCGTGGTCTACCAGGGTCATGATGGTCTTTGCGTGATGTTGGAGTTGTTCTTTGAATTCTCTGAACCCGTTGATGGCGTGGGTAAGAACTGATGTGTCGTTTTCAGTCAGGCTGTTATCGTAGTCAATTATCTTGATGGATGCACTTTCGGTCAGTGTGAAGCCGAAGTTTTTACGTGCAATGTCGGGGTGGGTTTCTTGCAGTTCTTTTCGAAAGCTATCATAGGTCACATTTACCAGCGCAAGTTCCAGTACGTCGAGTCTCTTTTTGTGAGCTACGTAGTCAAGCCTGTTTGTGATGTGTTCGTTGATCGGTTCCAACAACCACGGCTCTTTCTGATATTCGTAAAATACATTTTTTTCTGTCGTTTTGACTTCAGATGCAATGGCCTCTTGAAGGCTGACGTCTTCTGTCGGATCAACATGTTTAGCACCGGTTACCAACCCCATCTGTTGCGGGGTGTTTACCGGATTTGAAACTCCATTAATGTTCAAAGCGTTGCCCTCTCTTTGGTCTCATACCGAATAGCGGCCGGTTCCTGAAAAACTTGGCCTGACAAACCAGTAGGAAATCTCCGAGAGGGCATGCAAACGTGACGCTGTTCTCAAGTTGGCAATAGGTGTGGCGATGTTCCCAGGCGTTTATTCAACTCCAACCCATTGGCCATCAGCATCATCAACCCCAACCCGACAATCGCCGTGGTCACTTGCATAGGCCATGTATCGCCTGCCAGTGCATTGGCCATGTCTGCCAGTGGCGCGAGCAGGACGCCCAGGCAGAAGACTTCCAGTGAATAACGCCCCATGCGGGAGGTCTGGCGCGCAGGCCAGTTTTCCAGCCAGGTGCTTGAGGCTGGCAGCAGTCGGGCGACGACGTAGACCAGGGCCAGGAAGTGCAGTAGCCGGACGGGCGCAAGGTCGGTCTTGCTGATCGGGTAAAGGCTTTCAAGGTGCAGGCTGGAGACCAGCGCGGCGTGCAGGCCGGGCCATTTTTCGCTGAAGGTCAGGATGCCTGCGACCAGCACGTAGACGGCAGCCACCATGAACAAGGGCTGTTGGCGCAACGGAGGGCGCTCAGCTGTTGTAGCTGTTTCGCTGCGCAACGCGCACGCACCGCCGAGCACGAACAGCAACTGCCAGGCGACCGGGTTGAAGTACCAGACACCGCCGCCTTCGTAGGCGCGCAGGTTCCAGCCGAATAGCGGCACCATTAGGTACAGGGCAATCGACAGGCCCACCGCCACTTCGAGTTTGCGCAACATCAATGGCAAGGTCAGCGGCAAGGTCAGCAACAGCACGATATACAGCGGCAACGGGTCGGTCAGGTTCGGCTTGAAGCGCAGCAGCAGTTCATCGGCCAATGCCTGTTGCGGGTTGCCGACGAAGTATTCAAGGCCCATCTGCTGGACCATGTCGCGCGTCTCGACGTGATTGTTGGCGACGAAGACGATGCCCATCAGCAGGGTCAGCAGAAAGATATGCACCACATACAGCACCCAGGTCCGGCGCAGGATACGCACGCCAGCCACCAGCATGCCGTCACGTCGGGCGATGCGCCCGTAGGCCAGTATGGATGCGTAACCGGCGAAGAAAACGAAGATTTCCGCTGCGTCGCTGAAGCCGAAGTTGCGTACGGTCAGTTGCGCCAGGGGATTGTCCGGCACGTGATCCCAGAAGATGAAGATCAGCGCCAGGCCGCGAAAGAAGTCGATTCGATGATCGCGTCCGTTATTCATAACGGTGGACTCTTGAAAGTGCTAATGAGTAAAGATAGGCCACAGAGGCTCAGGTTCCAGGCCAGCGACCAGTGACGTTCGGCGGCGCGGCAGGGTGCCGCTAATCGAGGGCAATTGCAAAGGCGCGCTATTACAGAATGTCTCTGGCCCACGTGGCTCGGCGGCTGCACGCCGACATCGGCGCCGTGTGCGTGTTCGATCAACCTCACCAATGATGGCAATCAATAGCAATCATTCTCATCTTTGGTTATGTTACTGTATAACTATTCCACTCAACTCACCGGAGAGATCACGATGAAACCCGATATCCATCCTCAATACCGCACCGTGCTGTTCCACGACACTGCTGCCGATGCTTACTTTCTGATCGGCTCCACCGTAGACACAGACCGCACGCAACAGCACACCGACGGCACTGCCTATCCTTATGTTGCGCTCGATGTTTCCAGTGCCTCGCACCCGATGTACACCGGGCAGCAGCGCAAAACCACCACCGAAGGCCGGATCGCGGGTTTCAACAAGCGTTTCGCCGCCTTTGGCTCGGCTGGCAAGAAAGAAACCGCAGCCGCTCAATGAGCGGTCTGACCTCCCGGTCGTGGGCACTTCGCATGGATTGCCCACGACCGGGATTTTTTTTGTCTGAATTTCAGGCCTGCGGCCAATCATCTACTGGACTAACAGCCGACATTGCTTTTATCTTCGCGGCCTGAAAAACAGGAGTAACCGCTTTGAAAAAGTCAGTCGCCATCGTTTTCGGTGGGCAATCCAGCGAGCATGAGGTTTCGTTGCAGTCGGCACGCAACGTGATCAATGCGATTGATCGTGAACGCTATGCGCTGACCCTGATTGGCGTCGACAAGCTGGGCCGCTGGCTGCATTTCGACGAGGCCGATTACCTGCTCAATGTCACTGATCCCGCACGGATCAAACTGAGCGCATCAGGCAAGCCATTGTCCTTGCTGCCGGGCAGCATCGGTGGGCAGTTTGTCGAAGTCGAGTCAGGCCAGCCACTGGCAGCCATCGATGTAGTATTCCCGCTGATCCATGGCGCGTTTGGCGAAGACGGTGCATTGCAGGGCGTGCTGCGCATGCTGGCCGTGCCCTTTGTCGGCGCCGATGTGCTGTCCTCTGCGGTTTGCATGGACAAGGACGTGACCAAGCGCCTGCTGCGCGATGCGGGCATTACCGTCGCGCCGTTCAGGGTCCTGTCGCGTGGAGATAGCCTTTCTTTCACGGAGGCTGCCGACCAATTGGGGCTGCCAATGTTCGTCAAACCGGCCAATCAGGGTTCATCGGTGGGCGTGAGCAAGGTATCTGACGAGGCTGGTTTCGCGGCGGCACTGGCGCTGGGTTTCGAGTTCGATCACAAGCTGCTGATCGAGCAGGGCATCGTCGGCCGGGAAGTGGAGTGCGCCGTACTGGGTAACGTCGATGTGCAGGTCAGTGTCTGTGGCGAAGTGATTGCCAACGATGAATTCTATGCCTACGACACCAAGTACCTGAATGGCGATCAGGCACGCATCGCCATCCCCGCCGAGCTGCCCGCCGACCTGAGCGATCAGGTGCGTGAGGTCGCGTTGCAAGCGTACAAGGTGCTGGGCTGTGCAGGGCTCTCGCGGGTCGATTTCTTCGTCACCGAAGGGCGCGACATCATCATCAACGAAGTCAACACACTGCCGGGTTTCACCTCGATCAGCATGTACCCCAAGCTCTGGCAGGCCAGCGGTCTGTCGTATGCCGAACTGATCCATCGCCTGATCGTTCTGGCGCTGGAGCGGGCTGATCAGGCGCGGCTGCTGAAAACGGAGATCTTCGCATGAAGATCATCCGCATCGCGGCGGCGCTGCTGATCGGCGCGGACGGCCGGACTCTGCTGGTGCGCAAGCGCGGTACTCAGGCCTTCATGCAGCCGGGCGGCAAGATCGAGCCCGGTGAACCGGCACCGCAGGCGCTGGCCAGAGAACTCGAAGAAGAGCTCGGGCTGATCGTCGATCCGGCGCAGGCGGTATTTCTCGGTGAGTTCACGGCACCCGCCGCCAACGAGCCCGGTTTCGAAGTCAACTGCCAGTTGTATGAGGTCAGGACCGACGCTCAGGCAGTGCCTGCCGCCGAGATTGAAGAAGTGCTGTGGGTTGACGCGGACAGTCATGCGGGTTTGCAGCTGGCGCCGTTGACCCGCGATCTGATTCTGCCGCTGTATCTGAAGCGGCAGGCAGCGCGTAGCTGAACGGCGCAGTCGTCCTGCATCGCGGTGCAGGACGGCACTGTCAACAAACCCTATGTCAGCGAACCACACTTACCCCGTCGAGCGTCGAAAACGAGGTGTCCTTGGCGGTCAGCAGGAAATCGCGCATGTACGGTGCGTCAAGCATGTCGGCGCGGATACCGGCGTAGAGCGTCGCGAACAGTCCTTTCTCGCCCAGCCGCTTGGCCTTCACATAGCCGCGTGAGCTGTATTCATGCAGCGCCCAGTGCGGCATACCGCAGACCCCGCGCCCGCTGGCGACCAGTTGCATCATCATCACCGTCAGTTCCGATGTTCGTACCTGTGCCGGTTCGATGTCGGCGGGTTCCAGAAAGCGCGTGAAGATGTCCAGCCGGTCGCGTTCCACCGGGTACGTGATCAGCGTTTCAGCCAGCAAGTCTTCCGGAACGACATACGGCCTGGTTGCCAGCGCATGTTGATTGGCCACTGCCAGCATCGCTTCATAGGTAAACAGCGGCACATAGGTGATGCCGGGCAATTCCAGCGGATCTGAGGTCACCACCAGGTCCAGATCGCCGCGCGCCAGGGCAGGCAAGGGCGCGAACGAGAAGCCGGAAGACAAGTCGAGTTCGACCTCGGGCCAGGCATCGCGGAACTGGTCGATGGTCGGCATCAGCCACTGAAAACAGCTGTGGCACTCAATTGCCATGTGCAGCCGTCCCGCCGTGCCACCCGCCAGTCGGGCGATGTCGCGCTCGGCACTGCGCAGTTGCGGCAGCATAGAGTCGGCCAGTTGCAGCAGGCGCAAACCTGCGCTGGTAAACCGCACCGGTTTGGTCTTGCGCACAAACAGCGGCATACCCATGCGCTCTTCCAGCTCCTTGAACTGATGGGACAGTGCCGACTGCGTCAAATGCAGGCGCTCGGCTGCCTCCACAAGGCTGTCGGCCTCGCGCAGGGCGTGCAGGGTTTTGAGGTGGCGTATTTCAAGCACGGTCAGTGCTCCATGAGCAGTATTTGTGATCAACACGAAAAAAATGAGTTTGTCTCATGTTGTGTCAGCTGTCGACAATAGCCCCATCTTTTATGGAGGACGCATCGTGGCCCTGACTCAACACCCTGACTATTTTCCCATTGGCGCGGACCGTGAATTGCAGCACGCTTTGCAGGCTTTCTGGAAACAGGATCAGGGGAGTGCGACCACGGGTGCCGAACTACGCACCTGGTTGATGGCGCGTTATCCGCAGCAGGTACCAAACCTGAAACGCGACCAGCGTTTTCAGCCCGATTGGGCGCCGCTGCTGGCGAGCGTCGGTGAAGCAGGCGAGCAAGGCCGCAAAACCGCGTTGATCGGTCCTCTGACACTGCTCTGGCTAAGTGACGTTCAGGGTGACGAGGTAGATCGCCTCGACCTGCTGGAGCATCTGCTGCCGGTGTATGGCGAGATTTTCGGGCGGCTGGCAGCGCGCGGTGTCGAGTGGATTCAGATCGACGAACCGATTCTGGCGCTCGACCTGCCACTGGCATGGAGCAACGCCTTCGAGCGTGCCTATCACATTCTCCAGTATTCGCCGTTGAAGAAGCTTATCGGCCTCTATCACGGTGACCTGCGGCCCAACCTGGGTGTCGCGGCCCTGCTGCCGGTTGCAGGGTTGCATCTGGACAGCGTGACCGAACCGGAGCTGCTGGCCCCGGTGTTTGATCGTCTGCCGGTTTACAAGGTTCTGTCCCTGGGCGAGTGCGATACGCATTCGAACTGGCATCAGGAATCGTTGCTCGAAGCGCGCGCCCGTTTTGGGGAAAACCTGATGGTGGCGGATCAGGTCGCTGCCTAACGCAAACCCCGATTAACGACCGCTCAGCGCCATTCATCAAACTGTCACGCAAGTGTGGCAGCGCGCTTGGAAAAACATCATCAGACTCGCGGCCTACTGGGGTTCTGTTTTTTGGTGTTTTTCATGCGGGTTTTAATTTTTCTGGCCGCGCTTCTGTGCGGCTTGCCGTCTTTTGCGGCCGATCGTTGTGATACCGATGTTCCTGTACAGATGGCTGACCTCAAGGACGTGCGGATTGCCTACCAGAGTATTGGTAGCGAGTCCGACCCTGCCTTGTTGTTGGTGATGGGGCTGGGTGGGCAGTTGATTCACTGGCCGGATGAGGTCGTGGTCGCGTTATGTCAGCAGGGTTATCGGGTGATTCGCTACGACAATCGCGATGTGGGTCTGTCGTCGTGGGTGCAACAGCCAGCGGATGCCAATCTGACGTTCGAAGTGCTGCGTTACAAACTTGGACTGCCTGTCTCGGCACCTTATTCGTTGACTGATATGGCCGACGATGCGCTGGGTCTGATGGATGCGTTGCAGATTCGTCAGTTCCACGTATTGGGCGCGAGCATGGGCGGCATGATCGCTCAGCATCTGGCTGATCTGGCGCCGTCGCGGGTCGAAAGCCTGACGCTGATCATGACCAGTTCCGGTGCGCAGGGTTTGCCTATGCCCAGCACCGCGCTCATGCAGCTGTTGGCGCGTCGCGGCGCGCCCAATCGGGAAGTGGCGATCGAGCAGCAGGCCGATTTGCTTGCGGCGCTGGGCAGCCCGCAGGTCAAGGACGATCGCCAGCAACTGCTGCATCAGGCGGCTGTTTCCTATGACCGGGCGTTCAATCCTGAGGGCGTGAAACGCCAGATCATGGCGATTCTGGCCGAGCCCAGCCGCGTGGAACTGCTGAACC
The DNA here is from genome assembly GCF_017833055.1 of Pseudomonas sp. PvP100. Classification (NCBI taxonomy): domain Bacteria; kingdom Pseudomonadati; phylum Pseudomonadota; class Gammaproteobacteria; order Pseudomonadales; family Pseudomonadaceae; genus Pseudomonas; species Pseudomonas sp. PvP100. Next base: position 3,186,261 of record NZ_JAFIBO010000001.1, on the reverse strand, counting down.
GTCTGCGTCTGCCGGTACTGGTGGTTCACGGCACGGCTGACCCGCTGTTGCCGGTCATGCACGGTGTGCATGTGGCCGCGCACATTCAGGGCAGCCAGCTGCGCCTGATTCCGGGGCTGGCGCACCGTTTTCAGGAGGCCTTCAAGGCCCCGTTGCTCGGTGCAGTGCTGCCATACCTGAAAGCCCAGCATGAAGACGGTCGCAACCTGGCTCAGTTGTAAGCCGGCCCGGTTGTCAGGCATGGACAGAGGTGTATCGTGTGACCTTTGCTTCCAAACTGTGTAAAAACTACTACGCTTGGCAATACTGCGTTAAAAACAGGCGAAAAATGCTCATTTAGAACACCTAAACTCCGCTTTTTCGCCTGTTTTTGCCTTGTCTTGCCTTCGCTCGTGACGTTTTTACACACTCTGTACCGAAAAGGGCCGACATGACAACTGCACTGAAGATCGACTTCATCTCCGATGTTTCCTGCCCCTGGTGCGTAATTGGTCTGCGCGCGCTGGATCAGGCGCTGGAGGCATTGGGTGATGAGGTGCAAGCGCACATTCACTTTCAGCCTTTCGAGCTGAACCCGAACATGCCTGCCGAAGGGCAGGACATCAAAGAACACATCGCCGAAAAGTACGGCTCCACGCCGGAACAGATCGAAGGTATTCACCAGACCATTCGTGAACGCGGTGCTGAACTCGGCTTCACCTTTGCCAGCGGCGAGCGGCGTATCTACAACACGTTCGATGCCCATCGCCTGCTGCACTGGGCCGAGCAGCAAGGCAAGCAGCATGCGTTGAAGCAGGCGCTGTTCGAGGCGTATTTCAGCGACCTGAAAGACCCGTCCAGTCACCAGACTCTGGCAGATGTGGCGCAGAAGGTCGGCCTGGATCGTCTGCGTGCTCAGGCGATTCTGGATGGCGACGAGTACACCACTGAGGTTCGCGAGGCAGAGCAGCTCTGGACGTCTCGCGGTATCACCTCCGTGCCGACCATGGTCTTCAACGACCAGTACGCCGTCTCGGGCGGTCAGCCGGTCGAGGTATTCGTCAGCGCAATCCGCCAGATTGTCGGTGAATCGAAGTAACGTACTGTCTGTGCGGGATAGCACGCGGAGCATTCGCACGATAGGTGTCTTGCGGACGCCTATCGTTCCTCGCGCTCCAGCGTTGTCTGCGTCACAGATCAGCGCTACGCCGCACCCTCAAGATCGGGCGCAGTGCTCAAAGCCCGTATTTCTTGACCTTGTCAAACAGCGTGGTCTTGGCCATGCCCAGTTCCTGGCTGGCCTGGCTGAGGTTGCCGCCGCTGCGTTGCAAGGCGTCGCCGAGCAATGAGCGCTCGAAGGCTTCGACTGCTTCGGCAAACCCAAGACTCTGGTTTTCACTGACCGTGCCTGACTGCTTGAATGCTGGCAGGCCCAAGGCAAAGCGTTCGGCCACGTTGCGCAGTTCGCGTACATTGCCCGGCCAGTCGTGGCTCATCAGGTTCGAGCTGGTTTGCCGATCCAGCACGGGCGGTTCGCGGTCGAAGCGTAACGACGACAACTGCAGGAAGTGTTCAAACAACTGCAGAATGTCTTCGCGGCGCTCACGCAAGGGTGGCAGTTCGAGCGTGACGACGTTCAGGCGGTAATACAGGTCGCTGCGGAACTGATTGGTCTTGCCCAAGGCATTCAAGTCGGACTTGGTCGCCGCAATGACCCGGCAATCCACGGCGACGCTCTGGTTGGAACCCAGCCGTTCGAGGGTTCGCTCCTGCAGGACGCGCAACAGCTTGATCTGCAGATTGACCGGCATGCTTTCCACTTCATCGAGAAACAGCGTGCCGTTGTGCGCGTGTTCGATCTTGCCGATGCGCCGCTTGCCCGCGCCGGTAAAAGCGTTGGCTTCGTGGCCGAAGATTTCCGACTCGAACAGGCTTTCCGCCAGCCCGCCACAGTTGAGCGCCACGAACTGGCTGTCCTTGCGCCGACTGAAATCGTGCAGGCAGCGCGCGACCAGCTCCTTGCCCGTGCCGGTTTCGCCTTCTATCAATACGTTGGCCGAGGTGTCGGCGACGTTGGCAATCAACGCACGCAGGTTTTGCATGGCCGGGGAGCGGCCGATGATCCGGCCTTCCAGCGAATCGCGCTCGGCCAGCTGCTTGCGCAACGCCCACACTTCACGGGCCAGCCCGCGTTGTTCCAGTGCGCGCCGGGTGACGTCTACCAAGCGCTCGGGAGAAAAGGGTTTCTCCATGAAGTCGTAGGCGCCATCGCGCATTGCGTTGACGGCCATGGTGATGTCGCCATGGCCAGTGATCAGCACCACCGGCAGGCTGCTGTCACGTGCCTTGAGACGGCTCAGCAACTCCAGCCCGTCGATGCCCGGCAAGCGAATGTCACTGATGACGATACCGGCGAAGTTGTCACCGATGCGCTTCAAGGCCTCTTCAGCGTTGGAAACGCCCTCGCTGGCGATGTCTTCCAGCGCGAGGGCCTGCTGGCAGCCGAGCAATACATGCGGATCGTCTTCGACGATCAGGACGGTCAGGTCGCTGTTTATGCTCATGGATGTCGTCTCATGTCGGGCTGTCCGGGTGGCGGGCATCGGGGATGAACGGCAGGCTCAGGACAAACGTCGTACCGCCGTCCTGCGGATGCTCTGCGCTCAGGCTGCCCCCGGCTGCGGCGGCAAGGCTCGCCGACAGCGTCAGGCCCAGCCCCAGGCCTTGTTCGCCCGGTTTGGTGGTGAAGAAAGGTTCAAACAGATGCTTGCGCGCCTCGGCGTCGACGCCGTGCCCGTTATCACGTACCCGCAGACGGTATCGGCCGTCGACAACCGATCCGGTGAGCCATAATTCCGGTTGCGGCAGGTCGAACATGGCGTCCAGTGCGTTGCCGATCAGGTTGACCAGAATCTGTTCCAGGCGGGTCTGGTCGATGGTCAGGGTGGCGTCGACGAAGTCGCGATGCACTATCAGGCCGGACTGCTCCAGACGCACGCCCAGCAACTGCGCCGCCGCATCGACAGCCTTGCTCAGTTGCGCCTGGCCCTGATCGTCGCCGCGTCTGGCGAATGCGCGCAGGCTGGCGGTGATGCGGCCCATGCGGTCGACCAGATCATTGATGGTACGCAGGTTGGTACTCGCGGTGTCCAGCGCGCCTCGTTCCAGAAAGCGCACGGTGTTGCCGGACAAGGTGCGCAGTGCGGCCAGAGGCTGGTTCAGCTCATGCGCGATGCTGGTCGACATCTGGCCGATGGCTGCCAGCTTTCCGGCCTGTACCAGCTCGTCCTGGGCTCTGCGCAAAGTGTCTTCAGCCTGCCTTCGCTCACGAATCTGCGCCTTGAGGCGTTCGTTGCTGGCCCGCAGGTGTTCGGTGCGTTCGGCGATCTTGCGTTCCAGCTCGTTGTTGGCAGCCTGCAGCGCTTCCCTGGCAGCAAGCCGAGTCGAGATCACCTTGCGCCGCTCGTTCCAGGCGATCAGCAGAAAGGTCACCAGCGCGCAAGCCACGGCCACCAGCATGCCCTGATTGGCTGCTTCACGGCGCAGATCTTCCAGCGGGGTAAGCAGTGTCAGGTGCCAGGCGGTGTCACTCAGCGGGCGGCTCTGGGCCAGATAACTGACCTTTTTGTGTTCGCGGTCGACACTGATGTTGGCGGGAAAAACCAGTGTTTCGACGCCCTCAGACAAGGTTTCCCGCTCCAATGGCACCAGTTCGTTGAGCGGCCACCAGTAATATTGCAGGCTGCGAGCCAGACGCTCCTTGACCTCAGCCGTGAGTGGACGCACTGATTTCAGACGCCGGGCCGGATCGCTGGAGAGGATGATGATGCCATTCTCGTCGCTGACAAACGCCTCCAGCCGTGCTCGCTGCCAGCGTTCTTCAAGTGCTTCGAGGCGTACCTTGATCACCGCAACGCCGATGATGCGGCCTTTGTCTTCCAGCCCATGGGCCAGGTAATAGCCCGACTCACCTATGGTGGTGCCGATGCCGTAAAAGCGCCCGGGCAGGCCGCGCACGGCGTCCTGAAAGTAGGCACGGAAAGACAGGTCTTCACCCTGATAACTGTCGGGATCACGCCAGTTGCTGGTGGCCAGCACGCGTCCGGTGGTGTCCATCACGTAAATGGCACGGCTGCGGCTGCGTCGATTCAGCCCTTCGAGGTAGCGGTTGACCTGCTGCTGAAGCTCGGGTCCCGGTTCGTTCAGCAACTGCGACACGCTGGATTCCAGCTCCAGCACGCTGGGCAGGTAGGTGTATTTGCTGATTTCGCTCTCCACCGTGCGCGCGTGCAGCTCGAGCTGGCGCTCGCCGGTTTCGCGCAGGCTCTTGATGCCGCTATGTTCACTGACCAGATAGGCGATATAGCCCAGCCCGATCATCAGCATGAGGATCAGCGGTGGCAGAAACAGTTGACGGATCAGGCGGGGTTTCACGGCGAGTGATGGCGGCGCGGCGCGATAAAGAGTGGGGTCGCATTTCATCACAGTCGTCCTGGACCGAACAGCTGCCCGCTGATAGGCGGACAGCCGTCAAGCTATTGCCTAGTGCTGAAGGATCTTGGCGAGGAATTGCTGGGCGCGTTCCGAGCGTGCGCTGACGTCACCGAAAAACTCTTCCTTGGCGCAGTCTTCGACGATCTGTCCCTTGTCCATGAAAATCACCCGGTTGGCGACTTTGCGGGCGAAACCCATCTCGTGGGTCACGCACATCATGGTCATGCCTTCCTGGGCCAGTTGCACCATCACATCGAGCACTTCATTGACCATTTCCGGGTCGAGTGCGGAAGTGGGCTCGTCGAACAGCATGACCACCGGGTCCATCGCCAGCGCGCGCGCGATGGCGACACGCTGTTGCTGCCCACCGGAAAGCTGCCCGGGATGCTTGTGCGCATGCTCGGAAAGACCGACGCGCTCAAGCAGCTTCAGACCCTTCTCGGTGGCTTCGGCCTTGCTGCGGCCCAGCACCTTGATCTGCGCGATGGTCAGGTTTTCGACAATGCTCAGGTGCGGGAACAGTTCGAAGTGCTGAAACACCATGCCGACCCGCGAGCGCAGCTTGGGCAGGTTGGTCTTCGAATCGGAGATTGATGTGCCGTCGACGACGATATCGCCTTTCTGAAACGGTTCCAGTGCGTTCACGCATTTGATCAGGGTCGACTTGCCGGAGCCGGACGGGCCGCACACCACAACTACTTCGCCCTTGCTGACCTCGGTGCTGCAATCGGTCAGTACCTGGAAGTCCCCATACCACTTGTTGACGTTTTTGATGGAAATCATACGGCAAACCTTTTTTGCAGACGCTTCACCAGCAGCGAGGCGGCAAAGCTGATCGTGAAATACACCAGACCGGCAATGATCAGGAACTCGTTGGCGCGCCCGATGATGTCGCCACTGGAGCGCGATGCGTTGAGAAAATCGACGAGGCCGACGGTGTACACCAGAGAGGTGTCCTGAAACAGAATGATGCTCTGTTGCAGCAGCAGTGGGGTCATCTTGCGAAACGCCTGGGGCAGGATGATCAGTCGCATCATCTGCGAGTAGTTCATGCCCAGCGCCTGAGCAGCGCCCATTTGCCCCTTGGAGATCGACTGCACACCAGCACGGACGATTTCGCAGAAGTACGCGGCTTCGAACATCATGAAGGCCACGACGCACGAGGCGAACGCACCGATGGGCGTGTCTTCACCGGTAATCCAGCGCAGCACGAACGGCACGGCCAGATAGAACCAGGTGATCACCAGTAGCAGCGGGATCGAACGAAAGTAGTTCACGTAGGCACCGGCCACATTGGCCAGCAGCTTGTTCGATGACAGGCGCATCAGCGCCAGCAGCGTGCCAAGCACCAGGCCGCCGACGACACCCATCGCCATCAGCTTGAGGGTCATGACCATGCCGTTCCACAGGCCGGGAATGGCCGGAACGATTCCAGTGAAGTCCATTTATTTGCCCCCCAGTGAGATGAGTCCCGGTACGGCGACTTTCTTCTCGATCGCACGCATCAGCAGCATCAGGCTCATGTTCAGCGTGAAGTAGATGAGCGTCGCGAGGGTGAAGGCCTCGAACAGGTTGGCGGAGAACTCGGCGGTTTGTTTGGTCTGTGCGAGCAGCTCCATCAGGCCGATCAGTGACGCTACCGATGAGTTCTTGAACACGTTCAGGAATTCGGAGGTGAGCGGCGGAATAATGATCCGGTAAGCCTGCGGCAACAGCACGTTCCAGTAGATCTGTGGCAGCTTGAAGCCCATGGCGCGGGCGGCCGATTCCTGGCCCTTCGGCAGTGCTTCAATGCCGGTACGCACCTGTTCGCAGACCCGTGCAGCGGTGAACAGGCCGAGGCAGACCACGACGCTGAGGAACGCGGAGGTGGTCGGGTTCAGGTCTTGCTTGTACCACTCCTGCAGGTTTTCCGGCAGCAGGTCGGGCACCAGGAAGTACCAGATGAACAGCTGCACCAGCAGTGGCACGTTACGGAAGATTTCCACGTATACCGTGGCGATGCCCGACACCAGACGGTTTGGCACGGTGCGCATGACGCCCAGCACCGAACCCAGTATCAGGGCAATGATCCAGGCAATGACAGCAATGGCGATGGTCCAGCCCAGACCGGAGATGAACCAGTCCAGATAGGTCTCGCTGCCGACGCCGGTAGACTTGAAGAATACGCCCCAGTCCCAGTTGTAATTCATCAGGGTCTCCCCCTCTTTTTCTATTTATATCGAGATGCACGCACTGTCGGATGCCGAGAGTGAGGGGCCGGTCCCGAACAGTTTTGCCTGCTCGGGATGCGTTCAGTTCAGGCTGGCTGAACCGGCTACTCAGACTTTCTTGTCGCTAGCTTTGTCGTCAGCCGCTTTATCGTCAGCAGCTTTGTCGGTCGGGTTACCGATGAGCTCCTTGAACTCGTCGCTCATCTGGAAATTCAGGTTCAGACCTTTCGGAGGGACAGGAGACATGAACCATTTGCTGTAGATGTTGTTGATTTCGCCGGATTTGAAGGTGGCAACAATCGCGTCATCCACTGCCTTCTTGAACGGGGCATCGCCCTTGCGGACCATGCAGCCGTATATTTCGTAGGATTGTGCCGTGCCGGTCACTGCCCAGTCGTCCGGCTTCTTGGCCTTGGCCATTTCGCCTGCCAGCAGCGCGTCGTCCATCATGAAGGCGACTGCACGGCCGGACTCGAGCATCTGGAAGGATTCACCGTGGTCTTTGGCGGAGATCACGTTCATGCCCATCTGCTTGTCAGCGTTCATCGCCTTGAGGATGCGCTCGGAAGTGGTGCCAGCCGTGGTCACGACGTTCTTGCCTTTCAGGTCATCGAAGTCCTTGTAGCTGGAATCCTTTTTCGACAGCAGACGCGTGCCGACTTCGTAGATGCCGACGGAGAAATCAACCTGCTGCTGACGCTCGACATTGTTGGTGGTCGAGCCACATTCCACATCGACGGTGCCGTTCTGAACCAGCGGGATACGGGTCTGCGAAGTCACCAGGTTGTACTTGACCTTGAGGTCAGGCATGTCCAGGTCTTTCTTGATGGCTTCGACAATTTTCAGCTGGATATCGTGGGAGTAGCCCATCGGCACGCCAGAGGCATCAGCGATGTAGGAAAACGGGATGGAGGCGTCACGATGGCCCAGCGTGATGGTGCCGGATTCCTTGATCTTCTTCAGGGTGCCAGTGAGTTCGGCGGCGAAAACCGGCGTGCTGATCAGAGCGGCAGCGATGGCTGCGCCCAACAGGTGGGGAACGATGCGCATGGTTGAGTCCTTGATTTCATTTTTATTGATGGGGCCGTAATCAGAGTCGGCCCGCTTCTTGGCGAATGCTTCAACGGCGTCCACATCCAGACACACGCCCTCGTCGAAACGCTCGGTTCAGAATCTAGAGCATGAGTCGTGCCAAGCAGTTTTAATAATTCAAGCAACTGAATTTAAAAGGTTTTTTAAAGTTGGCTATGGTGCCGCGGACCGAGGCGTCCGGGAAACCGAATAAGGCGGGGTAGACTGTTCGGGAAACCGAATGGAATGGGTTATGCGGGAGGAGGGGAGCAAGGAGAGAAGCCTGTTCACCGCGCAATGGGTGAACAGGTTGCGGGCGGATTATCAGGCCGCTTCGAAAGAGGCTTTGTTGCGCACCACTGTTTCCAGGTAGCTGCTCACGGCGGTCTGCTCCTCAGGCGTCGTGAACAAGCCGAGTTTGGTGCGACGCCACAGGATATCTTCGATGCTGGTGGCCCATTCCTGGTCGCACAGGTAATCGACCTCGCGGGTATACAGGCCTGCACCCAAATGCTGACCAAGGTCTTCCAGGCTTTGAGCACCCTCCAGCAAGCGCCAGCTGCGGCTGCCATAGGTGATCGACCAGCGCTTGGCAATAGAGGCAGGGAGCCAGCTGCAGCGACGGGTCATTTCTGTTGCCAGCGCTTCGGCGGTGGTCATGTCTTCGCCACCCGGCAGGGCAGCCTTGGCCGTCCAGCTCGGTTTCATCTGCTTGAAGAACGGTGCCAACTGCGCCATCGCCGACTCGGCCAGTTTGCGGTAGGTGGTCAGCTTGCCGCCAAACACCGACAGAATTGGCGCTTCGTCAGCGCCGCCTGACAAGGAAAGTGTGTAATCACGGGTAATGGCGGACGGATTATCGGACTCGTCATTACACAATGGGCGCACGCCAGAAAACGTGTGGAGCACGTCTGCGCGACTCAACTGTTTCTTGAAGTGGTCATTGGCCACTTTCAGCACGTAATCCATCTCGCCTTCAGTGATATCCACCTTGTTCGGATCACCCTGATACTCACGGTCGGTGGTGCCGACGATGGTGAAGTGCTCCAGGTACGGAATCGTGAACACGATGCGCTTGTCTTCGTTCTGCAGAATAAACGCGTGCTCACCTTCGTACAGTTTCGGCACGATCAGGTGGCTGCCTTGAATCAGGCGGATGCCGTAAGCCGAGTCGAGTTTCAGGTCTTCACGTATGAACTTGGCCACCCATGGGCCTGCCGCATTGACCAATGCCTTGGCATGGATCGAAAACAGGCTGCCGTCGCTGCGCTCCAGATGCAGATGCCACAGGCCCTTGATACGACGGGCGCTGACACAACGGGTCTGAGTATGAATGTGCGCACCGTTTTCACGAGCGGACATGGCGTTGAGCACGACCAGACGTGCGTCGTCGACCCAGCAGTCGGAATATTCGAAACCGCGGGTGATGCTCGAGTTGAGCGGGCTGTCTGCACCGAAATGGATGGTTCGCGATGCTGGCAGCTTTTCGCGCTTGCCGAGGTTGTCATAAAGGAACATCCCGGCACGAATCATCCAGGCCGGACGCAGGTGCGGGCGATGAGGCAGCACAAAGCGCATTGGCTTGACGATGTGCGGTGCTTTGGCAAGCAGCACTTCACGTTCTGCCAAGGCTTCACGCACCAGGCGGAACTCGTAGTGCTCCAGATAGCGCAGGCCCCCATGAATCAGCTTGCTGCTGGCCGAGGACGTGTGGCTGGCCAGGTCGTCCTTTTCGCACAGAAAAACCGAAAGGCCGCGACCGGAGGCATCCGCTGCGATACCGACACCGTTGATGCCACCGCCAATAACGGCAATGTCGTAGACCTCTGAGAGGGGCGGGGTTGGCACATTGGTGTGGGGCATTGGTGGCCTCCTGGACAATTCGTGAGCAGTGCTCGAAAGGCGAATCTGAACATTAATGTTCATTTTCGAAAATCATAGCTCAATAAAATGACCCTTGCTAGCACGTATCGATTGAAAATACTGATGATGGAGTCAGTAAAAGAACAAATATGAACATTGTAGGGCGGGATTTTTTGCCGGGAGGATGGATGCATAGCCTGTACGAAGTTGCTCTGGCTCACAGGTCTGCGCTGCATCGCTGAGGCAGGAGAGGACGCAGAGCGTCCGGAACGGCATACCCACGCGAAGCATGGGCACGATGGTGTTCTTGCGTACACCTATCGTTTCTCACGCTCCAGCGTGGAAATGCCTTGGGTGACGCTCCGCGTCACAGATGCATGCCGCGCCATACATCCACAAGTCTTGTGGGAGAGAGCTTGCTCGCGAATAGGCCGGTACAGGCGCCAGAAAATAGGGCGCTCGATGCACCGTCTTCATGAGCAACGCGGACCGCCGCGCGAACACCGCTCGCGCCTGACAATCACACCACTTCCAGACGAATCTTGTGCTGATTCAGCAACTGCTGCAGCGCGGGTACCGGTGGCTGATCGGTGACCAGGCAATCGATGAGGGTGATCGGCCCCAGGCGGACCATGGCGTTGCGTCCGAACTTGCTGGAATCAGCCGCCAGCAGCACTTTGCGAGCGTTGGCGATGATCGCCTGGGACACCCTCACTTCCTGGTAATCGAAATCCAGCAGGCTGCCGTCTTCGTCGATACCACTGATGCCCACCAGGGCAAAGTCCACTTTGAACTGGGTGATGAAGTCGATGCTGCCCTGGCCCACAACGCCGCCGTCACGCCGCACATTGCCGCCTGCTATTAGCACCTCGAAATCATCCTTGGTGCTGAGGATCGACGCCACATGCAGGTTATTGGTGATGATCTTCAGGTTGTTGTGGTTGAGCAAAGCACGTGCGATGGATTCGGTGGTGGTGCCGATATTGATGAACAACGAGGCGTTGTCCGGGATCTGCGCGGCGATGGCCTCGGCGATCCGTTGTTTTTCGTCGCGCATCTGGTCCGCACGCATGGCGTAGGCGGTATTTTCGATGCTGGAGTCATAGGCTGCGCCGCCGTGGTAGCGGCGCAACAGGTTCATTTCCGCCAATTGATTGATATCACGGCGAATGGTTTGTGGGGTCACGACGAACAGCGTCGCCATCTCCTCGATGCTGACATAACCACGGTCACGGACCAGTTCGAGGATCTGTTGTTGGCGGGGAGGCAGGTTCATTGTTTTTCCTTGGGCGCCCTCTACAAATGGCGCCCATCATGCCGCAGGAAAGTGCAACCTGTCAGCCGGAATCCTGCTCCCCTCCTTACAACAGCACTGTCACTCTTCGTTTTCGTGCGGTTCCCAGTCACGAGTACGCGCGACTGCTTTCTGCCAGCCTGCGTAAAGTTTTTCGCGATGCGCTTCTTCACACGATGGCTCGAACACACGCTCGATCACGGCCTTGTTACGCAACTCGTCCAGGCTGCTCCAGAAACCAATTGCCAGACCGGCCAGGAAGGCTGCACCCAGTGCCGTGGTTTCACGCATCTGCGGACGCTCGACGTGGGTGCCGAGGATGTCTGCCTGGAACTGCATCAGGAAGTTGTTGGCCACTGCACCACCGTCCACACGCAGCGACTTGAGGCGTTCGCCGGAGTCCTGCTGCATGGCATCGAGCACGTCGCGGGTTTGATAGGCGATGGATTCCAGCGCTGCACGAATGATGTGATCGACTTTCACGCCACGGGTCAGACCGAACAATGCGCCTCGTGCGTAGGGGTCCCAATAAGGTGCGCCCAGACCCGTGAACGCCGGCACTAGGTATACGCCGTTGCTGTCCTTGACCTTGCCGGCGAAGTATTCGGTGTCCAGTGCGTCGTTGATGAGCTTGAGTTCGTCGCGCAGCCATTGCACGGTCGAGCCACCGTTGAAGACCGCGCCTTCCAGCGCATAGGCCACTTCACCACGCGGGCCACAGCCGATAGTGGTGAGCATGCCGTGCGCCGATTTCACGGCTTTCTTGCCGGTGTTCATGAGCAGGAAGCAGCCAGTGCCATAGGTGTTCTTGGCCTGGCCGGGTTCGACACACATCTGGCCGAACAACGCTGCCTGCTGGTCGCCGGCAATACCGGCGATCGGGATGCCGCTCTTGCTGTGGCCGTAAACTTCGGAGGAGGCTTTGACCTCAGGGAGCATCTCGCGCGGGATGTCCAGCACGTCGAGCATGCGCTGATCCCATTCCAGCGTATGGATGTTGAACAGCATGGTCCGCGAGGCGTTGGTGTAGTCGGTGACGTGAACCTTGCCGCCGGTGAATTTCCAGATCAGCCAGGTATCGATGGTGCCGAACATCAGCTCGCCTTTACGGGCGCGCTCGCGGCTGCCTTCAACGTTGTCCAGGATCCACTTGACCTTGGAACCGGAGAAGTACGGGTCAATCACCAGACCTGTGGTGTCCTTGATGTACTCCTCAAGACCGTCGCGCTTGAGTTGCTGGCAGATCTCGGTGCTGCGGCGGCACTGCCAGACGATGGCGTTGTAGATAGGGCGGCCGGTGTCGCGCTCCCAGATGACCGTGGTTTCACGCTGGTTGGTGATGCCGATGGCGGCAATCTGGTTGTGGTGCAGATCGGCCTGCGCCAGTGCCTTGGTCATGCAGGCAGTCTGGGTGGCGAAGATTTCCATAGGGTCATGTTCGACCCAGCCTGCCTGCGGGTAATGCTGGACGAATTCGCTTTGGGCAGTGCTCACCACGTTGGCGTCGCGGTCGAAGATGATGGCGCGCGAGCTGGTGGTGCCCTGGTCAAGAGCAATGATGTAGTTCTTGTTCTGTGTGTCAGTCATTTCGATTGCCTTGCATTATTGGGTGGGATTCAGTTGTGTGAGATTCAAATTGAGTGACATTCAAGATGAAACCTGAACTTTGCCGCGAACCACAGGAGCCTCTTTTTCATGTTCAACAGGAGCGGCACTTGGCAGATGACGCGCGATCAGCGCGCGGTAGCCAGCAGCACCAAGGCAGGCACCCAGAATGGGCGCAAAAATCGGAACCAGGAAATAAGGAATGTCGCGACCGCCGGTGAAGGCCATTTCACCCCAGCCAGCGAAGAACGTCATCAGCTTCGGACCGAAGTCGCGCGCCGGGTTCATGGCGAAACCGGTCAGCGGCCCCATCGAACTACCGATCACGGCTACCAGCAGGCCGATCAGCAAGGGTGCCAGCGGGCCGCGCGGCAAACCATTGCTGTCATCGCCCAAGGCCATGATCACACCCATCAGAATGGTAGTGATGACCACTTCGACCAGGAAGGCCTGACCGACTGAAATGGCCGGATTTGGATATGTCGAGAACACCGACGCCAGTTCAAGACTCTGCTCGCTGCCGCGAATGATGTGGTGAGCATGTTCGAAGTCGAAAAAAAGGCTGATGTACAGCAGGTACACCAAACCCGCTCCGCAGAACGCGCCTGCGATTTGCGCGGAGATATAAAAGGGCAATTTACGTTTTTCAAAACCGGCGAACAGACTCAGCGCGATGCTGACGGCCGGGTTGAGATGCGCACCTGAAATGCCGGCGCTGAGGTAGATCCCCATGCTGACGGCCATACCCCAGATGATGCAGATTTCCCAAAGACCGAAAGTGGCGCCCGCGACCTTGAGCGCTGCAACACATCCTGTGCCGAAAAAAATCATCAGGGCGGTGCCAAGAAATTCAGCCACACATTGCCCGGTGAGCGTCGGTTGTTTTAGTGCGATGGACATGGATACCTCATTTTTTGTTTTTGTCTCGGCACCCTGAGACAGGCGTGGGTGCTCGTTATTCGTGCGTCTCAGAAAAAACCCCATTTCTGATCGCCGTTGCGAGTTATACCGAAAAATCGCTTTCGATAATATTCGTAAACGAAAAAATATAGGCAAGAAACACCGCTGTCAAAGGTCGGAACCGAACGGTCAGTAAATCGCCAGCACCCCGCAAGGACCCGGCAAGACCGCTTTATACCGGGGAATTCAGGCTGTTGCCAAAAGGCCATCAGTGTCGCAGGTGGCGTGAATCAAGGCATGTTCACTTTACTTCGCTTAAAGTGATGGGCATTCGGAACCTTTTGGAGCGTTGCATGACACCCGCACTGGATTTGCTGAAAAAAAACCGCGCCGAACATCGCATTCACAGTTATGAACATGATCCGAAAGCGCCGTCATATGGGCTGGAGGCAGCGGAAAAGCTGGGTCTGGAGCCTGCACAGGTTTTCAAGACGCTGCTCGCCAGTACCGAAAAAGGTGAGTTACTGGTCGCCGTCGTGCCAGTCGTCGGAACACTTGATCTAAAGGCGCTGGCGCAGGCTGCCGGGGCGAAAAAAACCGAAATGGCTGACCCTGCGGCGGCGCAACGTTCGACGGGTTACCTGTTGGGTGGCATCAGTCCCTTGGGCCAGAAAAAGCGTCTGCGCACCTTTATCGACGAAACTGCCCAGCGCTTTGACAGCATTTATGTCAGTGCCGGGAGGAGGGGGCTTGAGGTCGAGCTTTCGCCAGCAGTGCTGGCTGAACATACCCAGGCCAGGTTTGCCCAGATCGGCAGGGAATGATTCGCGCCTCAGCTATTGAGCGTATGCACGGCCACGCTGCCGGGTGCCGGGAACAGCACCAGATGCTCTGCTGCCACACGAATACCGACTTCCTCACCCTGGCCGTGGTCGGCGTGGCTGGGGAAAATGGCTTCCAGTTGACTGCCGGTCGACAGTTGCAGGCGGTACAGGGTCGAGGCGCCCTGAAACGTTCGGCCGATGACCCGTGCTTTCAGGTCGCTGTGCGGCGCGTAGACGATATCGTCAGGGCGTAACAAGACATCCACAGCGGTGCCACTGACGCCCGGGTATGCCCGGTTGCCGAGCAATACGCCGAGTTCGGTATGCACCGATTGCGGGTCCATCATCTGCCCGCGAATGAAATAGCCTTGGCCGATGAAGCTGGCAACGAATGGCGTGCGCGGCTCGTGGTAGAGATTGTAAGGCGTGTCCCACTGTTCCAGGCGTCCCTCCTTGAATACGCCTACGTGATCGCTGACGGCAAAAGCCTCTTCCTGATCATGAGTCACCAGAATCGCGCTGGTGCCACGCGCCTTGAGAATATCGCGCACCTCATGGCTCAGGCGCCGACGCAACTCGCCGTCCAGATTGGAGAACGGCTCGTCGAGCAGCAGCAGTTGTGGCTCGGGTGCCAAGGCTCTGGCCAGCGCCACTCGCTGTTGCTGCCCACCGGACAGCTCGTGAGGATAGCGCTTGCCCAGCGCGCCGAGGTTGACCAGTTCAAGCAACTCGGCGATCACCTGATCCAGGCGCGGGTGGTTGCGAATGCCGAATGCGATGTTCTCGGCGACGCTTAAGTGCGGGAACAGCGCGTAATCCTGAAACACCATGCCGATGCGGCGTTTCTCCGGCGGCAGGGTCCAGCCCGGACGGGAGATCACTTCTCCCGCCAGAGTGATCTCGCCCGCATGGATCGGTTCGAAACCGGCAATGGCGCGCAGTGTGGTGGTCTTGCCGCAGCCAGACGAGCCCAGCAGGCAGCCGATGTCACCCGCGTTGAGGTGCAGGTTCAAGTCCTGCACCACGCGCTGGTTCTGGTAGCCGCAAGCGAGGTTGCGCAGGTTCAGCAGCAACGGGTTCATGCGGGCTGGCAGGACGGCGCGACGAGAAACTCCAGCAGCGCTTTCTGCGCGTGCAAGCGATTTTCGGCCTGATCCCAGGCGACCGAGCGTGCATCATCCAGCAGGTCGACACTGATTTCTTCGCCGCGATGAGCTGGCAGGCAGTGCATGAACAGCACGTCCTTGTCAGCCAGGTCGAGCAGGGCGCGCGTGACCTGAAACGGCGCGAACAATTTCTTGCGCCGAGCGGTTTCCTCTTCCTGACCCATGGAGGTCCACACGTCGGTGCTGACCAGATGGGCGCCCTCAACTGCGGCTTTCGGATCGCGGACCACGGTGACACGCTCGCCAGCCAATGCCAGGAACTCGGCGTTTGGCTCGTAGCCGGCAGGGCAGGCCACACGCAACTGGAAGTCGAATTGAATCGCCGCTTCTATATAGCTGTTGCACATGTTGTTGCCATCGCCTATCCAGGCAACGGTCTTGCCCTGGATCGAGCCGCGATGCTCCAGGAAAGTCTGCATGTCGGCGAGCAACTGGCACGGGTGCAGATCATCGGACAGACCGTTGATGACCGGCACGCGTGAATTGGCCGCGAATTCGGTCAGATTGCTGTGCGCATAAGTACGGATCATGACTGCATCCAGCATGCGCGACATCACTTTCGCGCTGTCGGCAATCGGCTCGCCGCGGCCCAACTGGGTGTCTCGATGCGACAAAAAGATGGCCTGGCCACCGAGCTGAATCATCCCTGCTTCAAAAGAAAGACGGGTACGTGTCGAGGATTTCTCGAAAATCATCCCCAATACCCGGTTCTTCAGCGGTTCAAAAAGTACACCGCGATTTCGCAGGTCTTTAAGCTCTACGCCACGACGGATCAAGCCCAAGAGTTCATCCGGGGTGTAATCCATCATCGAGAGAAAGTGCCTGGCGTTCATGATTAACTACCTTTTCTGCAACAGACCGCAGGTTATCAAAGCCGGTTTTTATCGATAAAACGGGCGAGACCTGCGGCGGAAGCCGCACGGGGCGACGAATAAGAAAGGCGCGATAGTATAAAAAAATGTCGCGTCTTACCAATAGCATGCGTTTTTCTGAAACATGGTTACTACTGGCGTCCCGTATAGAAGGGGCGCCGTTATTCTGTGTTGACGGGGCAAAACTGGCTACGCTGTGAAGGTTGACAGCCATCTGCACGTTTTCCGAAGGCAGCATTTGTACACTGCCCAAATAGCGCTTGGCAATTAGTACCAATCCTGTAACAGTCCACGTTTGCGCGGCCGTCGCCTGATGGGATGCGCCTCACGGGCTTGAAACAGGGACCGTTTCTTTAATCTCGGGCGTGGGTTATAAATCGTTGCCGATACATTACTGATCAAGGGGTGGGGGAATGGACTCAAAAGAGCATCAATTAACGGAGTTGCTCGGGCTCACCGCCCGCACGCTTACCCATCTGACAGCCTCGATGACCTCGATGTCTTTCGAACTGCTGCGCAGCGAGGACGAAGTCACGCGTACCGCGGGGCGGCGCATGATTGATCGCATGGCCACCATCAGCTCAGGCCTCGACGAGCACTGGCGCTTGATCGGCGATCTGACCGGCGTCCACCTGGCGCAGGAACAGGTCGAAACCGTGGCTGAAATCCAGCAACAGCGCAAGGTCGTGACGCCTATCGGCGGTTGATTCGGCCAACTCATCCGCGCGCCTGATGCCCCTCGATTCACGGGCCGAACATCAGTGGCGCGGGGCATGGCAAGGCAGCATAGTGAGTGTTCGGCAATCAACCGGATTGCCATGACAAGATCTGAGGCTGTGATGACCCGGACTGAACACTACCGAGCCTGCCACCTGTGCGAGGCCATTTGCGGTCTTGTGATCGAGACCGTCGTGGAGGCGGATTCTGCGCCGCGTATTACCTCGATCAAGGGCGACCCGCTGGACACGTTCAGCCGCGGTCATATCTGCCCCAAGGCGGTTGCGCTGCAGGACATCCAGAACGACCCTGATCGCTTGCGGCAGCCGATGCTGCGCAGCGGTGATCAATGGCAGCCGATTGCCTGGCAGCAGGCCTTCGATCTGGTGGCGGAGCGGCTTTACGCCATTCAGCAGCGCCATGGGCAAAACGCGGTGGCGGTCTATCAGGGCAACCCCAGCGTGCATAACTACGGGTTGATGACGCACAGCAATTACTTTCTCGGCCTGCTCAAGACCCGCAATCGTTTTTCGGCGACGTCGGTCGATCAGTTGCCGCATCACCTCACCAGTTTCCTGATGTATGGCCACGGCATGCTGTTGCCGATTCCGGATATTGATCACACCGACTTCATGCTGATTCTCGGCGGCAACCCGTTGGCGTCCAATGGCAGCATCATGACGGTACCGGATGTTGAAAAACGTCTGAAAGCAATCCAGCAGCGCGGCGGCAAACTGGTGGTCATCGACCCGCGGCGCAGTGAGACGGCTGCCATCGCTGACCAGCATCTGTTCGTACGCCCGGGCGGTGATGCGGCGTTGCTGTTCGGGCTGCTCAATACGCTGTTCGAGGAGGGGCTGACCCGCGAGAGCCATTTGCCCTTCGACGGCCTGGAGCGGGTTCGCCACGCCATTGCCGGTTTTACTGCCGAGGCCATGAGCCCGCGCTGCGGTATCGCTGCCGGGCAGATCCGGCAACTGGCGCGGGATTTCGCGGCCGCTGACAAGGCGGTGTGTTATGGGCGAATGGGCGTGTCGACTCAGACCTTCGGCACGCTGTGCCATTGGCTGGCACAACTGATCAATCTGGTGACTGGCAACCTGGACCGTGTGGGTGGCGCACTCTGTACAGAGCCCGCCGTCGACCTCGTCAGCTCGACATCCGGCGGTCATTTCAATCTGTGGCAAAGCAGGGTGTCCGGCCTGCCGGAGTATGGCGGGGAGTTGCCGGTCTCGGCGCTGGCCGAGGAAATGCTCGTGGAGGGGGAGGGGCAGGTTCGCGCGTTGGTGACCGTTGCGGGTAATCCGGTTCTGTCGACGCCCAACGGCCGTCAGCTGGAGCAGGCGCTCGAAGGGCTTGAGTTCATGCTCAGCATCGATCTTTACATCAACGAGACCACTTGCCACGCCGACTTGATCCTGCCGTCCACCTCGGCACTGGAAAATGATCACTACGACACCACCTTCAACACCTTGGCTGTGCGCAACGTCACGCGCTTCAATCGGGCTATTTTCGACAAGCCCGAAGGTGCGCTGCACGACTGGGAGATCTTCGTCGGGCTGGCCAGCGCCTTTGCCGCCAAGGCCGAGCGGGCGCTGAAACCCACTTTGCCGCCTGCGCAGATGATCGATCGCGGGCTGCGTGCAGGCTTCTATGGCGACGCATCACCCCATAAGCTGTCACTGGAAACCCTGGACAGTCATCCGCACGGTCTTGATCTGGGGGCTTTGAAGGCTAATCTTGCACAGCGTCTGAAGACCGCCAATGGCCGCATCCAGGCCGCGCCTGAGGTGATCATGGCCGACCTGGCGCGCTTTGCAGCCGAGTCTGCTCCCCAGGCCGGTGAGTTACTGCTGATTGGCCGCCGGCATGTGCGCAGTAACAACTCATGGATGCACAACTACCATCGGCTGGTGAAGGGCAAACCCCGGCATCAACTGTTGATGCATCCTGACGATCTCGCGTGCCGTGGTCTGAGTGACGGCCAGCAGGTCCGGGTCAGCTCCCGGGTCGGGATGATCGAGGTTCAGGTGCTGGGCAGTCTGGACATGATGCCGGGGGTGGTCAGCCTGCCGCACGGTTGGGGGCATTCACGTGCAGGAGTAAAAATGGCGATCGCGCAGAGCCTGCCCGGCGTCAGTGCCAATGACCTGACCGACGAACGGCAACTCGACGCGCTGTCCGGCAACGCGGCGTTGAACGGCGTACCGGTGCACGTCGTGGCGTGTTAAGCCTCAAGACAGAGCGTCATGCTCGGGATTTCGTTACAATGCGCCACCGTGCCGACAACTGAGTCGGATATTTCAGCCGAGGTGCTCCATGGATATCATCGAAACGATCAAAGAGCAGATTGCCAACAACACCATTCTGCTTTATATGAAAGGCGCTCCGAACGCTCCGCAATGCGGCTTTTCGGCCAAGGCTTCCCAGGCATTGATGGCGTGTGGCGAAAAGTTTGCCTACGTCGACATTCTGCAAAACCCTGAAATCCGCGCCAACCTGCCAAAGTACGCCAACTGGCCGACTTTCCCGCAACTGTGGGTTGCCGGTGAGCTGGTCGGTGGTAGCGACATCATCACCGAGATGATGGCTGACGGTTCGCTGCAGACGTTGGTCAAGGAAGCATCCGCCGCCAAGGCCGAGTAAAGCCTCGCGCAGAGCGTCGCACGATAGTCGCGATTATCGCCTCCTACGCTCCAGCAAGGTTTTACGCACAAGAAAAAGCCCGCTCTCGATTGAGGCGGGCTTTTTCATTGTGGCGCGATGGGGGAATCAGTCACCCATCTGCGACTGCAGGTAGTTCTCGATACCGACCTTGACGATCAGACCCAACTGAGTCTCCAGCCAGTCGATTTGCTCTTCCTTGGGCTCAAGGATGTCTTCCAGCAGCTCACGGCTGCCGAAGTCACCGACTGTCTCAAAGTGAGCGATCGCGGCTTTCAGATCGGCCAGACCTTTTTGCTCGATCTTCAGGTCGCACTCCAGCATTTCCTTGGTGTGCTCACCGATGAGAATCTTGCCCAGGTCCTGCAGGTTGGGCAGCCCTTCCAGAAACAATGTGCGCTTGATCAGCTTGTCAGCGTACTTCATCGCATGGATGGACTCTTTATATTCGTGGCCACCCAGCTTTTTCAGACCCCAGTCTTCGTACATGCGCGCATGCAGGAAATACTGATTGATAGCGACCAGCTCGTTCCCGAGGATCTTGTTGAGATGCTGGATGACGGTAATGTCGCCTTTCATGTTCGAGGTCCTGCCGGTGGCTTGTGTATATAAGTGCCGAGTGTGAGCTGCGCTTAAACGCCTGTCAAACCTAAGTTGTTGAATAATAAGTGAAATTAAATAGGAATAAGAATGTTTGAGTTCCGCATCTTGACGCTAAGCGCTTGAATTACAGGCATAAAAAAACCGGACGTGGTGTCCGGTTCTTTAAAAGAGGGGGTTCAGGCAGCTGAAAATTTTGCCGGATAGGCCAGCAATGCATGGCTGGTTTGCAGCTCGGTCAGCGTATCACGCACCACTTCCTTTGCCAGGCAGGCGCATTTCCCACATTTACTCGCAACGCCGAGTGTTTCACGGACTTCACGATAACTGCAGCAGCCTTCCAGAATTGCATCCCGGATTTGACCGTCGGTGACACCTTGGCAGAGGCAAACATACATAAGCTATGGACCGTCGCTGGTTTATTGCTTGGTGCCGAGGAGCTTAATGTTAATGAGAATGCTTGTCAAAACTGTTTTGGGTTGTATTCAGGTCGAGCGATGAGCGGTTGCTTTCGCAGGAAACGCGCCATGAGTATGCCCTCAGGTTCATCCCGCTGCAGACATGAAAAAACCGGCACAAGGCCGGTCCATTCACAGACGTAACGTCCTCAGTCGTCGAAATCTTCCCAACCGCCCATTTCTTTCCAGCGATTGACGATGCCGCAGAACAGCTCTGCCGTCTTCTCGGTGTCGTAACGGGCCGAGTGTGCCTCGCGCCCGTCGAAGTCGATGCCGGCAGCCTGACAGGCTTTTGCCAGCACCGTCTGACCATAAGCCAGGCCGGCGAGGGTGGCGGTGTCGAAGCTGGAGAACGGGTGAAACGGGTTGCGCTTCATGTCCATCCGCGCGACGGCGGCATTGACGAAGCCGAGGTCGAAGCTGGCGTTGTGCCCGACCAGCACCGCGCGTTTGCAGCCATTGGCCTTGAGGGCCTTGCGCACGCCGCGAAAGATGTCGTTCATCGCGGTTTCTTCGCTGACTGCCATGCGCAGCGGGTGATCGAGCTTGATGCCGGTGAACTCCAGCGCCGCCGCTTCGATATTGGCACCTTCGAACGGTTCTACGCGGAAGAAATAGGTGTGTTCCGGGAACACGAAGCCTTTTTCATCCATGCCGATAGTCACCGCAGCGATTTCCAGCAAGGCATCGGTGGCTGAATTGAATCCGCCGGTTTCTACGTCGACGACCACTGGCAGGTAGCCGCGAAAGCGCGCCGCCATCGGGTGACGGGAACCGCCGCCACCGCCGTGGCCTTCGTGTTCGTCGTCAAAATTATCTTCACTCACGCGTGTTCCTCCAGACGCCAGCGCAGTGTTTCACCAGCGCGCAGCGGGATAACAGTCAACTCGCCGAACGGCAGGCTGGCAGGGGCGGTCCACTCGTCACGCACCAGCGTGATGGTGTCCTGATTGGCGGGCAAGCCGTAGAACGCCGGACCGTGAAGGCTGGCGAAGCCTTCCAGCTTGTCCAGAGCGTTACGCTGCTCGAAAGCTTCTGCATACAGTTCGATGGCTGCGTAGGCGGTGTAGCACCCGGCGCAACCGCACGCGTTTTCCTTGGCATGCTGGGCATGCGGCGCAGAGTCGGTGCCCAGGAAGAACTTGCCGCTGCCGCTGGTGGCCGCGTCGAGCAGGGCCGTCTGATGCGTATTGCGCTTGAGGATCGGCAGGCAATAGAAGTGCGGACGAATCCCGCCGACCAGCATGTGATTACGGTTGTAGAGCAGGTGATGCGCGGTGATGGTCGCCGCGACATTGGCGGAAGCTTCATTGACGAACTGCACCGCTTCACCGGTGGTGATGTGTTCGAACACCACTTTCAGGGTCGGGAAGCGCTCGACTACACGACGCAGGTGCTCATCGATGAAGACCTTCTCGCGATCGAATACGTCTATTTCGCCATGTGTCACTTCCCCGTGCACCAGCAGCAGCATGCCGACTTCGGCCATGGCTTCGAGGGCAGGGAAGATCTTGTCGATGCTGGTGACACCGGAATCGGAGTTGGTGGTCGCGCCGGCCGGATACAGCTTGGCCGCGTACACGAAGCCACTGGCCTTGGCGGTGCGGATGTCGTCGGGCGTGGTCTGGTCGGTGAGGTACAGCACCATCAACGGCTCGAAGCGGCTGCTGGCCGGGCGTGCAGCCAGAATGCGCTGGCGATAGGCATCGGCTTGCTGCGCGTTGCGTACCGGAGGCACGAGGTTGGGCATGATGATTGCGCGGCCAAAAGTTCGCGCTACGTCAGCAACGGTATGAGGCAAGACAGCTCCGTCACGGAGGTGAATATGCCAGTCGTCGGGACGCAGGAGGGTCAGGCGGTCAGACATTGGGGATTCCAGGCGGGTCAAACTCGCTGGGAATGCTACCGGAAAAGACTCTCTCAGGCATCCGCTATCAAGTTTTGCATGAAGTTACCGATAGCTCCCTTGTCAGTCGGTAATTTTCTGTTTCGCGTTCATTTCCAGTGGAGCCTCCCGTGCGCCAGCGATATTTAGCCCTGCTCAGCATGTTTGCCAGCCTCCCGGCGATGGCTATCAGTTTCCAGACGCGTCTGGAGAGCATCGAGTGGAAGGTCGAAGGTGATCAGTTCGAATGCCGCCTGACTCAACCGATCACCGACTTCGGTGCCGGTGAGTTCGTGCGCCGTGCGGGCGAGCAGGCGACGTTTCGCCTCAAGGCTTCATACAACATGCTCGGTAACGGCACTGCGACGCTGCTGGCCGCTGCTGCACCGTGGCAACCGGGCCGCGGCGATATCAATCTGGGGTCTGTGCGCGTCAGCAATGGCGATATTCCCTTCAATACCTCTCAGGCTCAGGCCGGACGTCTGATCAGCGGTCTGATGGACGGGCGCAGTCCGCTCATTCGCCACTACACCCGGGACGGCGGCCAGATGGAAGTGCGTCTGCTGCCGGTCAAGTTCAGCAAGGCCTTCAGCGATTACCAGGCATGCACTGCCAAGCTGCTGCCGATGAACTTCGATCAGATCAAACAGGCTGAGGTGGGTTTCCCGGGTGGCGGTATAGAGCTGGATGCCCGCGCCAAGGCGCGTCTGGACAACATGGTCGCCTATTTGAAGGCCGACCCGACCGTGAATCGTATCGAACTGGACGGTCATTCGGATAACAGCGGCAATCGCCTGACCAACCGTGACCTGTCCCGCCGTCGCGCGCTGGCGGTCATGGATTACTTCAAGGCGCAAGGTATACCCGAGCAGCAAATCACCCTGCGCTTTCATGGCGAGCGCTACCCGCTGGCGCCCAACACCAATGAAGCCAACCGTGCGCGCAACCGTCGGGTGAACGTGCACCTTGAGCGTGTTGCGCCCGATGAGCGCCCGGTGCCGGTTGCGTCTGCCAGCGCAGCGCACACTTCTTAAAGCCTGTAAAAAACATCTGTCAGACGTCGCCTTGTCGTCACAAGCTGTCGCGCCCCTGTAAATTTGCCGGTTTGAACGGTAGAATCAGCGGTTTTCCGTACAACCCGGTGGAGTGATGGCATGGCGGACGTAAACAAGGTAGTTCTCGCGTATTCCGGTGGTCTGGATACTTCGGTAATCCTCAAGTGGCTGCAAGATACGTACAACTGCGAAGTGGTGACCTTTACCGCTGACCTGGGTCAGGGTGAAGAAGTCGAGCCGGCACGCGCCAAGGCGCAGGCCATGGGCGTGAAAGAAATCTACATCGATGACCTGCGCGAAGAGTTCGTGCGCGATTTCGTCTTCCCGATGTTCCGTGCCAACACCGTCTATGAAGGCGAGTACCTGCTGGGTACCTCCATCGCCCGTCCGTTGATCGCCAAGCGTCTGATCGAGATCGCCAACGAAACCGGCGCTGACGCCATTTCCCACGGTGCAACCGGCAAAGGTAACGACCAGGTACGTTTCGAGCTGGGTGCCTATGCGCTCAAGCCAGGCGTCAAGGTCATCGCTCCGTGGCGCGAATGGGATCTGCTGTCGCGCGAGAAGCTGATGGACTACGCCGAAAAGCACAACATTCCCATCGAGCGTCACGGCAAGAAGAAATCTCCGTACTCCATGGACGCCAACCTGCTGCACATCTCTTATGAAGGCGGCGTGCTGGAAGACACCTGGACCGAGCACGAAGAAGACATGTGGCGCTGGACCAAGTCCCCCGAGGACGCGCCAAACGTTGCGACCTACCTTGAGCTGACCTATCGCAATGGCGATATCGTTGCGCTGGACGGCGTCGAAATGACTCCAGCCACTGTGCTCGCGACCCTCAACCGAATCGGTGGCGAAAACGGTATCGGCCGTCTGGATATCGTTGAAAACCGTTATGTGGGCATGAAGTCCCGTGGCTGCTACGAGACGCCGGGTGGCACCATCATGCTGCGTGCTCACCGCGCCATCGAATCGATCACTCTGGACCGCGAAGTCGCCCACCTCAAGGACGAACTCATGGCCAAATATGCCAGCCTGATTTACACAGGTTACTGGTGGAGCCCGGAGCGTCTGATGCTGCAGCAGATGATCGACGCGTCCCAGGCTCACGTGAATGGCGTTGTGCGCCTGAAGTTGTACAAGGGCAATGTGATCGTCACCGGCCGCAAGTCGGATGATTCGCTGTTCGACGCCAACATTGCGACGTTCGAAGATGACGCAGGTGCCTACGATCAGGCCGATGCAGCGGGCTTCATCAAGCTCAACGCATTGCGCATGCGGATTGCAGCCAACAAGGGTCGCAAGCTGTTCTGATACAGCAAGTTGTTCGACAAGTGCAGCCCGTTCAGGGCTGCACTTCAAATACTATCGACAGGGTCATTCTTTCCAGGCGTCATGTAAAAAGACGTCGAGGCAGTGAAGTCATCGTGGTTGATAGGCAGGGTATATGTGCTATGCAAGGTAGCCGTACACCTGGAGAGCAATGCCTGTTTTACCATGCATTTCAGCGTGCAGCCTTCGCCAGAAGCATCAAGTATTTAGTCTTTGAAAATCTTCTTACAGTGATCACTGGTAAAATGCGTATTTGTTTTGGTGTTTTCCTACAGTAGCTGTAGAAGTTCAGGGCAGGGAATAACAGCGTTTTCCGTCGGCCAGCTGAAACGTATCGCACACTGTTTGTTTTTTTGCGTAATTATTCAGAGTCAGTCGCTCTCCTGTCGTGGCCGGAATTCAAACCGGTATGCCTTGCCGATGCTGAGTACCTGGCGAAGGCTAAGATCGAGTATCCGGGCAATCTCGGACGCGGTATAGCCCAATGCCGAGTAGTGCATGGCGTGACCTGCAACGACGTCATCGATGTCCGTAACGTCATCAAGGGCCTCGCTGCGTGGGACGATCAAGGGCTGGCTGAGGTTGATGGTCACGCCATGTTCTGTGGCCAGTCGGCGAACATCCCTTTTATTCATCCGCAATGAATACTGTAGCGCGGTAAAACCGGCCCCCTTGCCCGCCAGATACCTCAGTTGCTGCACTTTACCAGCGACTTCAAGCCTCTGTTCTGCCGCACGTTTTGTACGCGGTGATGACGGGGCGGCTAATTCAGCGGTCTCTCCTTCTGGAATGACTGCAATAACACCACCACGGGCAATAAAGGCTTCCACTGCGGTAGTGAGATCAGACGCGGTGGGCATTGATGACCGCGTACGAGCGTATTTAGTGTTCATGGTACATCCCTTTTGAACATGGTTATACACAGGGCCTACTCGAAAGAGTTGCCAGGAGCCCTGAGCGTTTCCAGAAAGCAGCGATGCCGGATCGGCTAGATACCCAGTGCGCTATTTCATCCGGCCGCGCACTATATGAAGCCTGCTTGAACGCACCGTTGAGGGAGTGCGCAAGTGCAGTACGCAGCAGCAGGAAGTCATATAGCTGCGCGTATTCAAAGGCAGTAATTAATAAAAGTTGCTGTTAAAAAAGTAACGACTGGTAATAAATTTTGCAAGAGGAAAATGGTTGGGTGCATGAATTGATTGAGTGAATTTTATAATGTCTTACGAGTTGTAAAGTTGCGTCTGCTAATCGTGTAGTCCATTTCCTATTCGAAAGAACGTGTCTGGCTTTGAAATAAAAAATGGTATTTGCTACTTGTCGAAAGAGCTAATTATGGTCTTGAATAATGTAGGGTTATGCTATGGTGTATGTAAGATTTTGCGACACTGAAAGGATGGGTCTTGTTAGATATAGCCATGTCAATGATAGGTTCGTAGAGGTGTGGCACTTTGAGGTTGTGTGTTTGTTTGTAGGATTTTTCTTGGCATTCTGTGAGGGTTTTCCTTAAATAAATATTTGTACGAAATTCTGTAAATAATGTGTAATTTTTAAACCTTGTTTACGTATGTAGCGTGTGGGATGTATCCAGTGGTCTTTGGACCTGTGTGTACAGGGCAGGGCATCCGCATGCAGAGACTTTCAGTCGCCCTGCTAGAGGGGCGTTATGTGCAGGTGTCGCTTTCCGGGCGGCAGACTGATGGCCATGGGCTGTGACAGCAGTCGGGCGCTACCGGGGGCGGGGATCGACCTGTTTTTTAAATGATTCAGCTAAAAGGAATTGGTTTAAGTAGCTGGCGATAAGCCATGTATCGAGTCGGTTCGTGACACTGATGCAGGAATGCTCTGGCAATACGGTTAACAGGTGCAACAGGGTCACATTTTTGAATGTAAGAGTTCGGCGGCCGCCTGTTGTACGCATTTATCTACTGATGCTGCGATGCTTGTGCTGCGGCGATCAGCAACAATATTCACCAGGTTCCGAAAAGGAAGGCTCTGTGAGAATTAATAAAAAATGTACGTTCCTGCCAAGTATTGTAGGAAGTTTCTGCTGTAATTGTAGGAATGGTCTTTGGCTGTCAGTCCACAAGGGTGAGCGCCATGCAAAGCAGTAAACGACTAAGTTATTGTGCTGGCTCTGAAAATTCGAATAGCGAAAAATGGACTGCCCATGAATAAAGTGCTGATCGTGGATGATCATCCCGTCATTCGCCTTGCTGTACGCATGCTGATGGAGCGTCATGGCTATGAGGTCATCGCGGAGACTGACAACGGTGTGGATGCGCTGCAACTGGCGCGTGAGCACCTCCCGGATATCGTCATTCTTGATATCGGTATCCCCAAGCTCGACGGGCTGGAGGTAATCGCCCGTCTGTCAGCCATGACGTTGCCATTCAAGGTTCTGATCCTCACCTCTCAGGCGCCGGGCCACTTCTCCATGCGCTGCATGCAGGCCGGGGCCGCCGGCTATGTCTGCAAGCAGCAGGATCTGACCGAGCTTCTAAGTGCGATCAAGGCGGTACTGTCAGGGTACAGCTACTTTCCCAACCAGGCGTTGCACACTGTTCGCTCCAGTATGGGCAACGCGAGTGAGTCGGACATGGTTGACCGACTTTCTGGCAGGGAGATGATGGTTTTGCAGCAGTTGGCCCGAGGCAAGACCAACAAGGAAATTGCAGACGGCATGTTTCTGAGCAACAAGACCGTCAGCACCTATAAAACGCGTTTGTTGCTCAAGCTCAACGCACATTCTCTGGTCGATCTGATCGAGCTCGCGCAGCGTAACGGGCTGGTATGAATAGGGCACTGTTTAAAAGGGGGCGTGGTTGATACCCGGTCGTGCAGGTCGGCCATCGAACATTCATTTTCCGTATTGATCACGTATTGAAGCCTCTTCTGGAGAGGCTTCAAATGCCCTGATCGAGCAAGTCAGTGCGATTTCACGGCTGTCTAGAAATCGAAGTCGTAATCAGCCAACTGCTTCTGCAAACGCCGCTCTTCAAGCAGGTTGTCGATGGTGCGTCGTTTGCTCAGGTTGGTCTTCGCCGGCTCGACAGTCACTGGTTCTGTGTCGTCCGTGTCGACGGAGACGAGGTCGTCGTCTACGTCCAGTTGTTCGTTGTCAGTGCTCATGAAGTCGACTCCAGGGCTTGTGCTCTCTGGCGCTTCTTATATCGACAATCCAAAGGTGGGTAAAAAAGATTTTTTCAATCGGCAAGGCAGCAATGATCTGTATGGCTCAATCGTCGGATGTTTTTGCCTTGTAATCGCACAGATCTTCTATACGGCAACTGCCGCACCGCGGTTTACGGGCCTGGCAAACGTAGCGCCCGTGCAGAATCAGCCAGTGATGAGCGTCGAGCAGGTAGTTTTTCGGCACAAATTTCATCAGTTGCCTTTCCACCTCCACTACATTTTTCCCTGGCGCGATGCCTGTGCGGTTGCTGACGCGGAAGATATGCGTATCTACCGCCATCGCGATCTGGCGGAAAGCGGTGTTGAGCACCACGTTGGCGGTTTTGCGCCCGACGCCCGGCAGCGCCTCGAGTGCTTCCCGGGTTTGCGGTACTTCACCGTTGTGCAGCTCCACCAGCATGCGGCAGGTTTCAATCACGTTTTTGGCTTTGCTGTTGTAGAGGCCGATTGTCTTGATGTACTCGGAGAGCCCCTCTACACCCAGTTCGTAAATGGCCTGTGGTGTGTTGGCTACCGGGTAAAGCCTGGCAGTCGCCTTGTTGACGCTTACGTCGGTGGCCTGGGCGGAAAGGATGACGGCTATCAACAGTTCAAAAGGCGTGGTGTAAGCCAATTCGGTTTTTGGGTCCGGATTGTCCTCATGCAGCCTGCGAAAGATTTCCTGGCGTTTTGCGGCATTCATGGGCGGAGCTTTTCCTCGGAATTAGCCTGTGCGGGGGGTGGCAGAAGTGCTGCAAGTGTCTGCTCGGCAGCTTCGTATTCGCGCTGCAATTCCACAAGCCTGGCGGCCTGCTCCGCAATGGGGGGGTGACCAAACGCCTTGAGCGACTTGTTGAGTTGCGCGCGGCTCATGGCCAGCGCAATTCGGGCTTTTTTCAAGGCCTCATCCGGTCCGGCAGGCTTGTCGTTCCGGGCGAGTGCAACGGCGGATCGAGGCAACACGTCCCGAGCGGATTCAACGCGCTGCGACCGCGCAAGGCGCTCTGCCAGCCGCTTTTGCTGCTCCCGGTGTAGGCGTGCATTTCGTGCCTCGAAACGCATTCGGGCATGACTACGCTTGCGCTGCCGCGCCTCCTGCAGCTCAGGGGTAGGGGCCAGACCGCCGACGATGGGCGTGACCGTTGCCAGTGGCAGCGGATGCATTTCAATACAATCCACCGGGCACGGCGCAACGCACAGATCACAGCCTGTGCACTCATCGATAATCACGGTGTGCATCAGCCTGGATGCGCCGAGAATGGCATCCACGGGGCAGGCCTGAATGCATTTGGTACAACCGATGCACTCTGCTTCGCGAATGAAGGCAACCTGTGCAGGTGCAGTGCCGCGTTGCATATCCAGTGTCAGGGCCGGAACAGACAGCAGTTCGGCCAGCTGGGCTATCGTTTCGTCGCCGCCCGGGGGGCACTTGTTGATGGCTTCGCCGCCAGCGATGCCTTCGGCGTAGGGCTTGCAGCCGGGATGGCCGCACTTGCCGCACTGAGTCTGCGGCAGAAGGGCGTCGATACTGCGGATGAGGTCCACGTCGGGAAGCAGGCGAATCAATTCAGTCATGGTCTTGCCAGGTGACCAACAGGTGTTCTGTCTATCCGGAGAGCAGCATTATCGGACAGCTCAGGGAGCTTGCGAATGCGTAAAGGCCCGGTATCTGCCTGATGGCAGGATACCGGGCCTTGCGTTTTTTACTTGATGCGCTGGCCTGGCTTGGCACCGCTGTCGGGGCTGAGCAGATAGATCTCCTCACCGCCGGGGCCTGCCGCCATCACCATGCCCTGCGAAATGCCGAAACGCATTTTTCGCGGCTTGAGGTTGGCGATCATCATGGTCAGACGGCCTTCGAGTTCGGACGGGGTCGGGTAGGCGCTCTTGATGCCGGAAAAGACATTGCGCTGCTCGTCGCCGATGTCCAGAGTCAGGCGCAGCAGCTTGTCGGCACCCTCCACGTGTTCGGCCTTGAGAATCAGCGCGACGCGCAGGTCGATGGCGGCAAAGGCGTCAAAGTCGATTTCCGCCGACAGCGGGTCTTTGGCGAGTTCGCCATTACCGGCAGGCGCGGTGTCCGCCGACGAGTCGGTAGCGGTCAGGTCTTCCTTGGAGGCAGTGGCCATGGCCTCGACCTTGACCGGGTCGATACGGGTCATCAGCGCCGAGAAAGGGTTGAGCTGATGATTGGTCAGCAAGATCTTGTGGTCTTCCCAGGTCAGTGGTTCGACGTTGAGGAATTTTTCTGCATCGGCGGCCAGATTGGGCAGGACCGGCTTGAGGAAAATCACCAGTTGGCGGAACAGGTTGATGCCCAGCGCACAGACGGCCTGGACTTCATCCTGCCTGCCTTCCTGTTTGGCCAGCGCCCATGGCGCCTTTTCCGCGATGTAGGCATTGGCACGGTCCGCCAGGGCCATGGTCTCGCGCATGGCGCGGGCGAAGTCGCGGGCTTCGTAGGCATCGGCAATGCTGGGTGCAGCCGCCAGAAACGCGTCGGTCAGCTCGGGCGCGGCATTGGCTTCGACCATCACACCGGCGTTGCCCTTGTGAATGAACCCGGCGCAACGGCTGGCAATGTTAACAACCTTGCCGATCAGGTCGGAGTTGACCTTTTGCACGAAGTCTTCGAGGTTCAGATCGAGGTCGTCGACGCCACGGCCCAGCTTGGATGCGTAGTAATAGCGCAGGTACTCGGGCGGCAGGTGGTCGAGGTAGGTGCGCGCCTTGATAAAGGTGCCACGCGATTTCGACATTTTCTGGCCATTGACGGTCAGGTAGCCGTGGACGTTGATGCCGGTCGGTGTGCGCAAGTCAGCGCCTTCCAGCATGGCAGGCCAGAACAGCGCGTGGAAGTTGACGATGTCCTTGCCGATGAAGTGATAGAGCTCGGTGGTCGCGCCCTTTCCCCAGTACGCATCGAAGTCCAGGTCTGGACGACGCGCACACAGGTTCTTGAAGCTGGCCATGTAGCCGATCGGCGCATCAAGCCATACGTAGAAGTATTTGCCTGGCTCGTCGGGAATTTCAAAGCCGAAATAGGGCGCATCGCGGGAGATGTCCCACTGCTGCAGGCCACTGTCCAGCCATTCGGCGATCTTGTTGGCAACCGCATCCTGCAGGGTTCCGCTGCGCGTCCAGCGCTTGAGCATGGCGTCGAATGCGGGAAGGTCGAAGAAGAAGTGCTTCGAGTCCTTGAGCACCGGCGTGGCACCGGAAATCGCCGACTTGGGGTCTTTCAGATCCGTCGGGGCATAGGTAGCGCCGCACTTTTCACAGTTGTCGCCGTACTGATCCTCGGCCGCGCATTTCGGGCAGGTGCCCTTGATGAAGCGGTCGGCCAGGAACATTTTCTTTTCCGGGTCGAAGTACTGGGTAACCGAGCGCGTCGCGATATGACCCGCATCGCGCAGACGCTTGTAGATCATGCTCGACAGTTCGCGGTTCTCGTCAGAGTGCGTCGAGTGGAAATTATCGAAGTCCACCAGGAAGTCGGCAAAGTCGGCGCTGTGTTCGGCCTTGACGTTGGCGATCAGTTGCTCTGGCGTAATGCCTTCCTTTTCGGCGCGCAGCATGATTGCCGAGCCATGGGCGTCGTCCGCGCAGACATAAATGCATTGATTGCCGCGGTGCTTCTGAAAACGCACCCACATGTCGGTCTGGATGTACTCGAGCATGTGGCCAAGGTGAATGGAACCATTGGCATAGGGCAGGGCGCTGGTAACGAGAATCTTGCGTGGCTCGGACATGGGGCTCGGCTACTTGAAGTGAAACGGAGACCGGCCACTATAAAGGTCTGAACGATTTTTTTCACCCGTGCGGTTGTGGGAATGCTCCTGAATGGTTGGGTGCGGTTCAGTGAAATCATGTGGGCTGCTGGCAGAACAGGTACGATAGTCGGCTGTTCCAGTCAGTCTTTTTACGGAGTAAGCCCATGAGCGCAGTCAATCGCGCAGCGGTGGAGACGATTCTTCGCCAGTACACCGACCCCTATCTGAATCAGGATCCGGTCACTGCCGGTTGCGTCCGGTCCATCGATATTCAGGGGGCACAGGTCAGCGTGCAACTCGAATTGGGCTATGCCGCCGACCTGTTCAAGAACGGCTGGGCGCACGTGCTGAAAACCGCCATCGAGAATCTGGACGGCGTCAGTTCGGCCACCGTTGCCATCAGCAGCGTGATCAGCGCGCACAAGGCCCAGAGCCAGATTCCGGGGCTTGCCAATGTGAAAAACATTGTCGCCGTCGCGTCCGGCAAGGGCGGTGTCGGCAAGTCCACGACCGCCGCCAACCTGGCCTTGGCACTGTCTCGCGAGGGCGCTCGCGTCGGTATTCTCGATGCCGATATCTATGGGCCGAGCCAAGGGGTGATGTTCGGTATTCCCGAAGGCACGCGGCCGAAGATCAAGGACCAGAAGTGGTTCGTGCCGGTCGAGGCGCATGGCATCGAGGTGATGTCGATGGCCTTTCTGACCGACGACAACACGCCGATGGTCTGGCGCGGACCGATGGTGTCGGGGGCTTTGCTGCAATTGGTCACGCAGACTGCCTGGAATGACCTGGACTATCTGGTCATCGACATGCCGCCCGGCACCGGTGATATCCAGTTGACGCTCGCGCAGAAAGTCCCGGTGGCGGGGGCCGTGATTGTCACCACGCCACAGGATCTGGCTTTGCTGGATGCGAAAAAGGGTGTCGAGATGTTCCGCAAGGTCAACATTCCGGTACTGGGCGTGGTGGAAAACATGGCGGTGCACATCTGCTCCAACTGCGGCCATGCCGAGCATCTGTTCGGTGAAGGTGGCGGCGCGAAGCTGGCGACGCAGTATGATGTCGAGCTGCTGGCGTCACTGCCGCTGTCGATGCTGATTCGCGAGCAGGCAGATGGCGGCAAGCCTACGGCGATTGCCGAGCCGGATAGTCAGATTGCGATGGTGTATCAGGAGCTGGCACGTCACGTCGGTGCGCGGATCGTGTTGCAGGAAGCTGCAAGTCCAGCCATGCCGACGATTTCGGTAAGCGACGACTGATTGGATGGTGATGATCGGGCGGGGGAGGTGCTGTGCTTCTCTCGTTCTGGTCAGGCGTGCAGCGGGTGTTCAGCCAGCGAGAGGTCAAAAGGCGGGCAATAAAAAACCCCGCTTTTGAGGGCGGGGTTTTTAAGCGAATCAGTACAAGTTAGATAACTTGAACTTCTTCAGCTTGCATGCCTTTCTGACCGCGGGTAGCGATGAAAGAAACCTGTTGGCCTTCTTTCAGGCTTTTGAAGCCGTCGGATTGGATAGCTTTGAAGTGCACGAACAGGTCGTCACCGGATTGTGGAGTGATGAAGCCGAAGCCTTTTTCATCGTTGAACCACTTAACGGTACCAGTTTGGCGATTGGACATAGTATATCTCCTTGGACAAAGTTAACTGCGGCGTAGGAAGAGCCCTGGCCGAGACTGAGTGCAAAGAGCTGGAAAATTCATGGAGATGGTTGGATCGAAATTCAACATCGTGTAGAGATTCTCAGTGACACAAGCAACACAGTGACGCCACCTTAACCCTTTTTTCCGAACGTGCCAATGGTCTGTTGATGATTATTTCCATTCGCAGCGAAACAGCCCGGCCGGTCACGCGAACTCGCGATCTGTTGCCTTTGAACCCTCGGCCTCAGCCCGGTAAGATGCCGGATATCTTTTTCACCTCGCTATTCAGGACACCGCCATGAGCATCAAATCGGACAAGTGGATTCGCCGCATGGCGCAGGAACACGGGA
This sequence comes from Pseudomonas sp. PvP100, assembly GCF_017833055.1. NCBI lineage: Bacteria > Pseudomonadati > Pseudomonadota > Gammaproteobacteria > Pseudomonadales > Pseudomonadaceae > Pseudomonas > Pseudomonas sp. PvP100. The sequence goes on along the minus strand of NZ_JAFIBO010000001.1, from coordinate 3,152,334 downwards.
TGATCGAGCCCTTCGTAGAGCGCCAGGTACGTGGCGAAGGCGCTGATCGGGTGATCTCTTTCGGGGTGTCCAGTTATGGCTACGACGTGCGTTGCGCCGACGAATTCAAGGTCTTCACCAACATCAATTCGGCCACGGTCGATCCGAAAAACTTCGATGAAAAAAGCTTCGTCGATATCAAGAGCGACGTGTGCATCATCCCGCCCAACTCGTTTGCACTGGCGCGCACCGTCGAATATTTCCGCATTCCGCGTAACGTTCTGACCATCTGCCTGGGCAAGAGCACCTACGCGCGCTGCGGCATCATCGTCAATGTCACGCCGCTCGAGCCTGAGTGGGAAGGCCATGTAACGCTGGAGTTTTCCAACACCACCACGCTGCCGGCCAAGATCTACGCCAACGAAGGCGTGGCGCAGATGCTGTTCCTTGAGTCCGATGAGGAGTGTGAAGTGTCCTATAAGGATCGGGGTGGCAAGTACCAGGGGCAGCGTGGCGTCACCCTGCCGCGTACCTGATTTGCGCTCCAGCTGACTAGTGGAATTGAATTAATACTCTATTACGCACTCTATCTGTTCACATGCTTTCGCATAATTCATTACGTGCGAAAGCCTTTGATCTGGAGTGCCCTATGAAGACTACTTTCAAAATCTCTGAACAGGTTCAATCTCCGCTTAACGAGATCGGGTTGCTCGCCTGGTCGTTGATGGCTCATTCCGATCTCAGCCCGGAGCTGAACATGGTCGGTGGCGGGATCCCGGGTGATCCAGGCCGCGATACTCCGTTTCAGCCAACCGAGCCAGGCGGGCCTACTGTTCCTGACGAGCCGCCACCTGCACCTGTGGCCTGATTATCAGAAAACTGCCTGCTGTTCTCGTGAGCAGCGGGCAGTTTTGTATGTGGCGACCGGCGACGCTACGCCACTCGCCACACGGCATCACCGCCGGTCACGTAGATCGTACTGTCCGGTGCGGGGCGAATCTGAAAACCGCCCGTGAACTCGCCGAAGGCTGGCAGCAGACTGACTTGCCGGCCGAGGTAAAAGCACGCCAGCCGCAAGCTTTGCCGGCCGCGCCCGTGTAGTCGATACACCGGGTGAACGTGCCCGGCCAGTACGTGCAGGTCAGGGTGCGGATCGGGCTCGTGCTGCAGGGCAAATGGCCCGAGTGCCAAGGGCTCGGGGACCACATCAATGCCCAGAGAGGCGGGCGGATCGCCGGCTCGTTTGTCATGGTTGCCGCGGATCAGTGTGATGCGTAGTGTCGAACGCTCTGCCCGCCATTGTTGCAGCGTCGCCAGCGTGCTGACCGCGTGAGATTCCGGCGCGTGCAGGAAATCGCCCATAAAGATCAGATGATCGCAGGGATAGGCATCCAAAAGGCTGTCCAGGCGGCGCAGATTCGCCTGTGTAGTGCCGTGCGGCACCGGTTGGCCGAGCTTGCGATAGGCGGCCGCCTTGCCAAAGTGCGCATCGGCGATCAGCAAGGATCGTTCGGCGGGGTAGTAGATGGCCTTGTCGGCCAGCAGCCACAGCTCCTCTCCTGCCAGCGTGACAGCCAGATACGGGTTCATTGTTCAGGCTCCGGGCCAGCGGCTTTCTCCAGGTCGCGGACCATGCGCGCGATGCGGTCGGCAAGTTTCTCCGAACTGAGGCTTTCGCGAAAGCGTTCGACCAGCAACGGAAAGGCCAGCGGGGTCGCGCGTTTTATTGCGTGCAGGTCCAGCGTGCGGCTGTTGATCTGGCGCAACGTCAGTTCCAGACGTTGCAGGTCCAGTTCCTGACGCAGGACTTCCTGTTCGGCCTGGGTCAGCAGCATGTTGTCAGCGTCGTATTGCTTGAACACCTCGAAGAACAGCCCGCTGGATGCCTGCAACTGACGATTGCTCTTGGCCGCGCCAGGGTAGCCGGAAAACACCAGCCCGGAGATGCGCGCGATTTCCCTAAAGCGCCGCAGGGCCAGTTCGCCAGCGTTCAGGCTGGCGATAATATCGGCTAACAGCTCCGTTTCGCTGAACAGTTCAGCCTGCAATGTCTGCGCCCAGTCGATCTCGCTGGCGCTGAGCAGCTCCAGCCCGTAGTCGTTGACGGCGATGGAAAAGGTCAGCGGCTGATGCCGGCTCAGGCGCCAGGCCAGCAGGCTGCCCAGCCCCAGATGCACGTGGCGGCCGGCGAACGGGTAGAGGAACAGGTGCCAGCCTTCCCGGGACCTGAGTGTTTCGGCCAGCAATGTGTCGCGTCGTGGCAGCCCTGACCACTGCTGCTGCACTTCCAGCAGGGGTTTGATCGCGCGCATTTCCGGGCTGTTGAATTCGCCCCGCGCAGCGGCATCGAACTTCTCCACCACGGCATCCGCCAGTTCGCTGGACAGGGGCATTCGACCGCCATTCCAGCGTGGTACGGCGGCTTTCTTGCCGGTTGCGCGCTTGACGTAGGCCGTCATGTTTTCCACTCGAACCAACTCCAATAAGCGTCCGCCGAACAGAAAACCATCACCGGGTTTGAGTCGGGCGATGAAGCCTTCTTCAACGCTGCCCAGCGAGCCACCACCGCCGCCTTTTTTCCAGTATTTCAGGTTGACGGTGGCCTCGCTGACGATGGTCCCCACGCTCATGCGGTGGCGTCTTGCAAGACGCGCATCGGGGACACGCCAGACGCCGTCCTCGTCGGGTTCGGCACGGCGGTAATCAGGGTAGGCGGTCAGCGAGTGGCCGCCGTTGCGGACAAACGCCAGCGCCCATTGCCATTGCTCGTCGCTGAGGTCGTGGTAAGCCCAGGCGCTGCGTACTTCGGCCAGCAGCTCATCGGGACGGAAGCCACCGCCCAGGGCGATGCTGACCAGGTGCTGGACCAGCACGTCCAGCGGCTGGTGTGGGGATTCGCGGGGCTCGATCATCCGAGCTTCGACGGCGTCATGGGCGGCAGCGGCTTCGACCAGCTCCAGGCTGTGGGTCGGCACCAATGTCACGCGCGAAGGGCGACCCGGTGCGTGGCCCGAGCGCCCGGCGCGCTGCATCAGGCGTGCGACACCTTTGGGCGAGCCGATTTGCAACACGCGCTCGACCGGCAGAAAGTCCACGCCCAGGTCCAGGCTGGAGGTACACACCACGGCCTTGAGTGCGCCTTCCTTCAACGCGCGCTCGACCCAGTCGCGGACCTCTCGGGCCAGCGACCCATGGTGCAGGGCAATCAGCCCGGCCCAGTCGGGGCGGGCTTCCAGTAACGCCTGATACCAGATTTCCGACTGCGCCCGGGTGTTGGTGAACACCAGACAGCTTGCGCTGCTTTCCACCTCGGCCACGACCTGCGGCAACATGCGCAGGCCCATGTGCCCGGCCCACGGGAAGCGTTCGATGGACGGCGGCAACAGCGTATCGACCTGCAAGTCCTTGACGATCTTGCCTTGCACGGTCACGCCGCCGTCGCCGATCAGTACCTGCTGCGCGTGTTGCTGATTACCCAGCGTCGCGGAAATGCCCCACACGATCAGTTGCGGATTCCAGCGCCTCAGGCGGGCAAGGGCCAGTTGCAACTGCACGCCGCGCTTGTTGCCGATCAGCTCGTGCCATTCGTCCACCACCACCATCTTCAGTGTCGACAAGGCGACCTGAGCGTCGGCACGGGTCAGCAGCAGCGTCAGGCTTTCAGGGGTGGTGATCAAGGCAGAGGGCAGCCGCCGACTCTGCCGGGCGCGTTCGCTGCCGCTGGTATCGCCGGTGCGCAAGCCGACCGACCACGGGATGTCCAGTTCGGCCAGTGGCGCCTCAAGGGCGCGGGCGGTATCGGCGGCCAGGGCGCGCATGGGCGTGATCCACAGGACACTCAGCGGTTCGGCAGGCGGTTTGCGTTTGCGGGGTTTGTTGTCAGCGGTGAGCGTATTGGCTTTGGCGAAGCGGTTGAGCGCGGCGAACCATACGGCGTAGGTCTTGCCCGAGCCGGTGCTGGCATGCAGCAAACCGGACTCGCCATTCTTCACCGCCGCCCAGACCTCTTTCTGGAACGCAAAGGGCTTCCAGCCTCGGGCGAGAAACCATCGTCGAGCGAAATCGGTGGGTCTGCTCATCCGTTTGAGTGTGCTCTGAGTGGCGTTAAGTCAGAGACAGCAGAGAAAGGGTAATAGTTTTAAATGGTTATGTGGCTGATCGTTCCTGGATTGCCTATCGTGCCGATACCAGGGATACCACCATGACTATCGTGCCGATGCTCCGCGTCGGCATGCCGTTCTGGACGCTCTGCGTCCTCTTGATGACGTAGAGCGTCTTCCACGCTTGAGCGTGGGAACGAGATTTGAGGGGGATCGAGACGTGTGTACGCAGCAATCCGTGCTACTTCAGATTGCCGCTCAAGAACTGCTGCAAACGCTCGCTTTTCGGGTTGTTGAGGACTTCGTCCGGGTGGCCGGATTCTTCGATCTGGCCCTGGTGCAGGAACACAACCTGGCTCGCCACCTTGCGCGCGAAACCCATTTCGTGGGTGACCAGAATCATCGTCCGGCCTTCTTCAGCCAGGCCCTGAATGACCTTCAGCACTTCACCGACCAGCTCCGGGTCCAGCGCGGATGTCGGTTCGTCGAAAAGCATGATTTCCGGCTCCATCGCCAGCGCACGGGCGATGGCCACGCGCTGTTGCTGGCCACCGGAAAGAAACGCGGGGTACTGATCGGCGACACGCTCAGGCAGGCCGACCTTTTCCAGGTATTTGCGCGCGCGAGCTTCGGCTTCGGCCTTGGGCACGCCCAGGACCCGGCGCGGCGCCATGGTGATGTTTTCCAGCACGGTCATGTGCGCCCACAGGTTGAAGTGCTGAAACACCATCGCTAGCCGCGTACGGATACGCTGCAGCTCATCCGGGTCGGCAACGCGCATACCGTCCTTGTCGCTGACCATGCGTACTTGCTTGCCATCCAGGCTCATCGCCCCGTCACTGGGCTGTTCGAGAAAGTTGATGCAGCGCAAAAAGGTGCTCTTGCCGGAGCCACTGGCGCCGATCAGACAGATGACGTCACCGCTGCTGGCCTTGAGCGATACGCCTTTGAGCACGTGATTGTCGCCATAGCTTTTGTGCAGGCCATCGATGGTCAGTTTGTACATGACAGGTCCTCAAGGAGAAAGTAGATAGCCGCTGCGATAGGCATGGGTGCCGGCGATGTGCGCAATGACCATGCCGGCAGTCGCCATGCGGCGCAGGGAACGCGCATACAGCAGGCCTGCGTTGAGGGCATGGATGCAGGTCACGGTGTCGCTGATCGGGTCGATGACCTCGGCAATCAGTTGGCCGGCCTCGACGTGTTCGCCGGGCATCGCGCAGAACACCAGCAGGCCGCCGACCGGCGTAGCCACCGGTTCGACCGCTGCCAGTGGCGTAGCGGGGTAGAGCAGTTCGGGCAGCGGCTGCAGATCGCCGTCAATCATGCCGGCATCGATCAGGTAATGAATGATCGCCTGGCAGTCGCGGCTGGCCAGCGCATGGTTGACATCGCCTTGCCCGCGCAGCTCCAGGGTCACCGAAAAGCTGCCCATGGGAATCGGAAAGCGCTCGCCAAAGCGTTGCTGCAATTGCCACCAGACCAGCGTGAAGCACTCATCGAACGACTGCCCGCCTGAGTCAGTCGCCAGCAGGCTGGCTTGCGCGCCCAGGTAGCGTGATAACGGTTCGACTTTCGGCCAGGCTTCGGGCGTGGTGTACAGGTGCTCGACCGACTCGAAATCACAGTGCAGGTCCAGCACCATGTCGGCATCGCAGGCCAGGCGCTGCAGGGTCAGGCGCAACGAATGCAGTTGTGTGGTCGCCGGTACGGCATTCAGCGCCGCCAGCAGGCTGTCCCTGACCAGCGCGCAGTTGTGCTCTGCGTCGTTAGTCAGTCGGGCTTCAATGTCATCACCGACCTGAGTGCAGAGGTCGCTGAACCCGCGATTGAAGTTCTGGCCGCTTTCCTGCTCGTAGCGGCCCAGCGGGGTGTCCATCAGTACCTGTTCCAGACCGATCGGGTTGGCGACGGGCACCACAACGATTTCGCCCAGCAGTCGCCCGGCGTTTTCCAGTTCGGCCAGACGCTGCTTCAGGTACCAGGCCACCAGCATGCCCGGTAGCTCGTCGGCATGCAGCGACGCCTGAATATAGACTTTGCCGGCGCCGTTTTGCGGCCCGTAATGAAAGCTGTGGATTTGCCGGCCAGTGCCGGGCACTGGCGACAGCAAGTCATGGGTGTGATGGCGCATGTTCAGTCCTGATTAATGGGCCGGGCCGAGAAAGGCCAGCCAGCGGCGTTCGGCAAGGCGGAACAGCCCGACCAGAATGAACGTCACGGTCAGGTACATGACGGCGGCGATACCGAAGGACTGGAAGGTCATGAAAGTGGCGGAGTTGGCATCCCGCGCGACTTTCAGGATGTCCGGCACCGTGGCGGTAAAGGCCACGGTGGTCGAGTGCAGCATCAGGATCACTTCGTTGCTGTAATACGGCAGAGAGCGGCGCAGCACCGACGGCATGATCACGTAGGCGTAAAGCTTCCAGCCGGTCAGGCCGTAGGCCTTGGCCGCTTCGACTTCGCCGTGGGCCATGCTGCGGATCGCCCCGGCAAAGATCTCCGTGGTGTAGGCGCAGGTGTTCAGGGTGAAGGCCAGGATCGTGCAGTTCATCGCATCGCGAAAGAACGCATCGAGCATCGGCTGTTCACGCACCGCGGCAAGGCTGTAAATGCCGGTGTAGCAGATCAGCAGCTGTATATAGAGAGGCGTACCGCGAAACAGGTAGGTGTAGAACTGCACCGGCCAGCGCACCCAGCGTTTTCCCGACACCCGCGCAATCGACAGCGGGATCGACACGCAGAAGCCGATGACGATGGAGGCGCTGAGCAGCCACATGGTCATCGCCAGGCCGGTCACGTTGACGCCATCTGTATAAAGGAAGGGTTTCCAGTATTCCTGCAGCAATTCGATCATCGCTGTGCCTCCCGGCTGCCTGCGGCGTAATACCGCTCAGCCCAACGCAGGGCGAAGTTCGAGGCGCTGGTGATCAGCAGGTAAATCAGTGCCGCCAGCACCAGAAAGTAGAACAGCTGATAGGTGCTCTTGCCCGCATCCTGTGACGCCTTGACCAGATCAGCCAGGCCGATGATCGATACCAGCGCAGTCGCCTTGAGCAGAACCTGCCAGTTATTGCCGATCCCCGGCAGCGCGTAACGCATCATCTGCGGGAACACCACGTAACGAAAGCGCTGGCCGCGTTTCAATCCATAGGCCGTCGCCGCTTCCACCTGACCGCGAGGCACGGACAGAATCGCGCCGCGAAAGGTCTCGGTGAAGTACGCACCATAGATGAAGCCCAGGGTGATGACGCCTGCGCCAAACGGGTTGATCTCGATGTATTCCCATTCCATCGCGTCGGTCAGCATGGTGAGCCAGGTTTGCAGGCTGTAGAAAATCAGCAGCATCAACACCAGGTCCGGAACACCACGGATCAGTGTCGTGTAAATTTGCGCCGGCACGCGCAGCAGCGCGGAGCTCGACAGTTTGGCGCTGGCCCCGATCAGTCCGAGCAAAATGCTCAGAGCAAGCGACAGCACAGCCAGTTTGACGGTCATCCAGGTGCCTTCCAGCAACAGCGGGCCAAAGCCCTTCAGGCTGAATGCCGAGAGTCCCAGGTTTTGCATGAGTGCATCGAGCATGGATAGGCCTTGTTACCAACAAAAACGCCCACCGATCGGGCGACAAATGATCGCCGAAATCGATGGGCGTCGGGGTGTTATTTACCGCTGTAGAGGTTCAGGTCGCCAAAGTGTTTTTTCTGGATTTCAGCGTAGGTGCCGTCTTTATGCATCGCCTCGATGCCTTTATCCAGCAGCGCCTTGAGTTCCTTGTTGCCCTGGGCAATGCCGATGGCGGTTTTGGCTGGCAGCAGTTCGCTGTCGATAGGCTTGCTGACTTCGTAGTCAGCACCGGCCGGCGATTTCAGGAAGCCCAGTTCGGCCTGCAGCATGTCTTGGATCGAGGCGTCGAGACGACCGGAGGTCAGGTCGGAGTAAACCTGGTCCTGGTTGGCATAGGCCTTGGTGGAAATACCTGCCTTGTCCAGTACGGCCTTGGCGTAGGCTTCCTGGATGGTGCCTTGCTCATAGCCCACGGTCTTGCCTTTCAGGCTGGCCGGGTCGGCGGTAAAGCCTGCACCCTTCTTGAACACCAGCGAGGTCGGGCCGGAGAACAGTTCGTTGGAGAAGTCGATGACTTTTTCGCGAGCAGGGGTCACGGTCATCGAGGAAATGACGCCGTCGAATTTGCGTGCCTTGAGGCCGGGGATCATGCCGTCGAAGTCGCTTTCTACCCATTTGCAGGTGACTTTCAGCTCTTTGCAGATCGCATTGCCCAGATCGATATCGAAGCCGACCAGGCTGCCATCGGCCGCTTTTGATTCGAACGGTGCGTAAGATGGATCGACGCCAAAGCGCAGTTCCTTGTATTCCTTGGCCATGGTGTTACCGGCGGCGATGCACAGAGCCAGTGCAGAAAGAGTCAGCCATGCTTTTTTCATTGTTCAGTCCTTAAAACCTTAAATGGGGCGTTGGGAATACGCGAAGCGTGCTACCGGCAAGTGCCAGATAGGCATTGGGTAGCAATTTCCGAACCAGAGGAACGAACGTGCGTTTGAAATGTAAGGCGTTGTCGCTATTTCGTATAAACGGCTGGCAATTGGCCGCCCATGCGCGCTTACAGGGTTGGTGTTCATCGCCCGGTACTACGCAGGGAGCTTTGTCAGGTGAGACAGAGCGGAAGATTGGTAACGAATCAGGAAGTTTCCTACAAACGATCAGGATGATTTGCCTGTTGGTGTTTCAAAAAGGTGCACGGTATTTGCCATGCGCCCTTTTGGTGCTCTAGTTCAGCAGGTCTTGCAGCGTCGCCAGACTGTCGGCTTCGGCGACCGGCTTGTCCTGCCGCCAGCGCAGCATCCGCGGGAAACGCACCGCGATGCCGCTCTTGTGACGCTTGGACAGGGCGATACCTTCAAAGCCCAGCTCGAACACCAGCGTCGGAGTGACGCTGCTGACCGGCCCGAATTTCTCCACCGTTGTCTTGCGAACGATGGCGTCGACCTTGCGCATTTCTTCATCGGTCAGCCCCGAGTAGGCCTTGGCGAATGGCACCAACGTGCGCTCACTGGCTTCGGGCGGGCCGTCCCAGACTGCAAAGGTGTAGTCGCTGTACAGACTGGCGCGTCGTCCGTGACCGCGTTGCGCGTAAATCAGCACGGCGTCGACGCTGAACGGGTCGATTTTCCATTTCCACCACACCCCCATGTCCTTGGTGCGACCGACGCCGTATAGCGAGTCGCGAGCCTTGAGCATCATGCCCTCTACGCCCAGGCTGCGCGAGGCTTCGCGCTGGGTGGCCAGGTCGAGCCAATCCTTGCCGGTGAGCACCGGGGAGGGCATCAGCACCTCGCTCTGGCAGGTTTCGATCAGAGCTTCCAGGCGCGAGCGGCGTTCATGTTGCGGGCGACTGCGCCAGTCATCGCCTTGCCACTCCAGCAGGTCATAGGCCAGCACCACGACCGGAACGTCGGCAAGAATCTTTTTGCCCAGCGTCTTTCGGCCTATGCGCTGTTGCAGCAGGGCGAACGGCTGAACCGAAGGCGCAGCCACAGGCGCATCGCTGTTCAAGGCAAACTCCGCATCGGCATCGGGGTTCGCATCGGGGGCTTTCCAGACCACGATTTCGCCGTCGATCACCGTGCCGTCCGGCAGGCACTGCACCAGGCTGTGCAACTCCGGAAAACGGTCGGTTACCAGCTCCTCGCCGCGCGACCAGATCCACAAGCGCCCGTCACGTTTGACCAGTTGCGCGCGAATACCGTCCCACTTCCATTCCACCTGCCAGTTCTGCGCCGGACCGAGCAACGCCTCGAACTGATCGGCGGGCTGTTGCAGCGAGTGGGCGAGAAAAAACGGGTAGGGCTGGCCGCCGCGTTGGGCGTGCTCATCTTCGGATTCATGCGCGATCAGCTTCAAATAGCGCTCGGCGCTGGGCCGGTGCGACAGGTCGGTGTAGCCCACCAGTCGTTGTGCGACACGTTTGCTGTCGATGTCTGCCAGCGCCGCCAGCGCACGGGTGACCAGCAGCTTGGACACGCCGACGCGGAAGCTGCCGGTGATCAGCTTGATGCAGACCATCAGGCTGCTGCGGTCCAGCTGCGACCAGAACAGCGGCAGCCGCTCGGCGAGTTCTTCAGGCGGCAGACCGCGCAATGGCAACAGCTTGTCTTCCATCCAGGTGGCCAGGCCTTCGTCATTACTGTGGTCGGCCTGGGGCAGCAACAGCGACAGGGTTTCCGCCAGGTCACCGACTGCCTGATAGCTCTCTTCGAACAGCCATTCCGGCAGACTTGCCAGGGTCATTGCCTGTTCGCGCAGTACACGGGTAGGCACCAACTGTCGTGGGCGTCCGCCTGACAGAAAGTACACTGCCCAGGCTGCGTCCTCTGCTGCCGCCTTTTCGAAGTAGTCGCGCATTGCGGCGAGTTTGGCGTTGCTTGACGTGGTCGCGTCCAGCTGTGCGTAGAGTTCAGCAAAGGCTTTCATGATTGAGCCTCACCCGTGCCTGCCGCCTCGGGTTCGCTGGTTGCCGGGTTGCTGTCCTCTTCATCACCGTATTCGGTGCTGAAGCCCTGCGCGTCCAGGCCCAGTTCTCGCAGGTAGCGCACCAGTATGCCGACCGAGCCGTGGGTCACCATGACGCGTTCGGCGCCGGTCTGTTCAACAGCCCATAGCAAGCCTGGCCAGTCGGCGTGATCGGACAGCACAAAACCGCGATCCACACCGCGCCGGCGTCGTGTGCCGCGCAGCATCATCCAGCCGCTGGCAAACGCATCGCTGTATTCGCCGAAGCGCTTCATCCAGCTGCTGCCACCTGCCGAAGGCGGTGCCAGAATCAACGCCTGACGCAGCGCGGGATCGGTCTTTTTGAAATCGCCGGCGTACTGGGTTTCCGGGATGTAGATGCCGCCTTCACGATACACACGGTTCAGCGGCTCTACGGCGCCGTGTACCAGTATCGGCCCGATCTGCGCGTCAATGCCGTGCAGGATGCGCTGGGCCTTGCCGAACGAGTAGGCGAACAGCACGCTGGCCTTGCCCTGGGCTGCATTGGCACGCCACCACTGGTTGATACCTTCGAAGATCTGCGCCTGCGGCGCCCAGCGATAGATCGGCAGGCCGAAGGTCGATTCGGTGATAAACGTATGGCAGCGCACCGGCTCGAAGGCCGCACAAGTCCCGTCCGGCTCGACTTTGTAGTCGCCGGAAGCTACCCAGACCTCGCCTTGGTACTCCAGTCGCACCTGCGCCGACCCCAGCACATGCCCGGCCGGATGCAGGCTCAGCTTCACGCCGTGATGGGTGATGGTTTCGCCGTATTCCAGGGTCTGCAGGTTGATGTCCTGCCCGAGGCGCGAACGCAAAATACCCTCGCCACTGGCCGCCGACAGGTAATGCTCATTGCCGGTACGGGCATGGTCGCCATGCGCATGGGTGATGACGGCGCGTTCGACAGGACGCCATGGATCGATATAGAAATCACCAGGTGGGCAGTACAAACCTTCGGGGCGAGCAACGACAAGATCCATGGGGCAACCGTATGGATGGGCTTGTTAGCTATGAGCCGGGAAGGATCTGGAAGTTCGGGGAGTTTGCGTGAGCGCTCCGGAGCGTGAGGCGCGACAGCAGGTGAATCAGGGCTCGACTCAAGGTCATCTTTTCGCCTCTGACTATCGTTCCCGTGCTCCGCGTGGGAATGCAGTTCGTGACGCTCCGCGTCACACATGGGTTCTGCGATGTCAGGTGGATTGAGGTTCGGCTCAAGTCACCTTTTCGCCCCTCGGCGAGTTACTTTGATGGGGCCAAAGTAACCAAACCCCCTGGCTCCGTTTCCGGCCCGACTTCGTCGGGTTCCTTCGCCCTGTCACTGATCCGGGGGTCGCCGCACCGGGCCATCCATGGCCCGGTGCGGCTAGCCTGGCGTCCTGCCAGGCTACCCCCGGATCAGCGCCAGGACTCAGCCGTCACTTACGTCGCACTCTGCGTCGTCAGTGCCATCGCGACATAAAAGCGCTTTTATGCACGATGGTGTTTCTTCCGGACATTGATGACTCAAGCCGAACCCCAATCTACCTGACAAAGAAAAACCGCTGCGTCCGGTTTTCGGCGCTTACTTGCCCGGTGTCAGCGTCAGGCGTTGCTTGCCGTAGCCCTTTTCGTAGTTCTGTTGTTGCACCGGAATCGACTGGTACTGACCTTTCTGCCACGGCTCGATACTGTTGGCGTAATACGGGCTGGCCGGGTTGCCGGATTGGCCTGTGCTGATCAGGCCGGTCATCGGTTCGACCAGGCTGAAGTCGACAATCATGCGCAGACCGGGGGCCATGCGGGCGTCGAAGCCCTTGCCCCACTCGAAGCCGGACACGTTCAGCGTCGTGTGATCACCACCCGCTGGTGTGGCGCTACGGTTGAACTCGCCGCCACCCAACTGCTTGGCCAGCGGGCTGGTCGAGACCCAGTTGTCACGGTGCAGTTTGCCCCATTGCCAGGCCTTGTGATCGCTGCCCAACAGGCTGTCGCCACTGGTGATGGCAGCCGCCAGACTGCGCGCGAGGATGGCCGGTTTGTCTTCCTTCTGCGGGGTTTTAACGTCATCCCAATACGGACTGTCATCGCGCCCCAACAGGTGGTCGGCCTGTGGTGAGTAGGATGAGCTGGCATTGGCCACCAGTGCCTGCCAGGCAGGGCTGGTTTCCGGACCCAATTCATCGAGGAAAATCTGCTTGGCGCTTTCCTGCAGAAACAGCTCGTACAGCGCCGCATCGGCCGAGGTAGCACTGAGCTTGCCATCGAACGCCATCAGGCGCGTGAACGCTTCGCGGGCCTTGTTGCGATCGGCTTCGGGCAGGGCATCGATGGCCTGCTTGAGCGGCTTGCTCATGCCCGGCGCCTGGAACATGGTCTTGAGCTTGGCGGCGAACGTGGTGGTCTGGTCGTATTGCATGGCGATGGTGCTGCGCAGGTCCTGCTTGCCACCGTTGGCCAGCTCGGCAATCCGCTCGGCGCGCTCCGGGTAGCCCCACGAGTTGGAGAGCTGCATGCCGTAGCCTTTCGGGATCGTGCGCTGGTTGGCCGCTGCAAGCCAGCCTTGGCGCGGGTCCTGATCATAAGGGTGGAGCATCGAGTCGGCGAAACCGTCCCAGTCGTACTTGCCATCCCAACCCGGCGAAGGCAGCAGACCCTGGCCTTCACGCCGGTTCGGGAAGCGGCCGGTGACCTGCCAGCCAATGTTCGAGGCGTCGGCAAAGATCATGTTCAGAGTGATCGCCCGAATCTCGCGGCTGGTATCGAAGGCTTTCTCGACGTTAGGCGCACGGGACAGATCGAAGAATGCATCCAGGCTCTTGTCGTCCTTGAAGTTCGGAACTTGCAGCGCCAGGCTCAAACCGTTGCCGGGCGGGGTTGCAGAGGCGTTGAGCAGCGCGCCGTGGCGGGTTTCGTACACGGTTTCACGCAGCGGGCTGCCGCCCTTGACCAGAAAGGTTTCTTGATGCGCCGCCGCTGGCAGCCATTTGCCGTCAGCCATATAAGAGACGCGGTTGCCTTCGCGCTTGATCTTCTCCAGAAACAGGTCTTGGTTGTCGCCCTTGACGTTGCTCATGCTCCACGCCAGCTTGCCGTTGAAACCGCTGAGCACCAGCGGCATACCGGCGATGGTGACGCCGGACACCTGGTATTTCGGTGCGCGGATCTGCACGAAGCTCCAGGCAGAATTGAGCCCGGCAGGCAGCTGCATGTCACTGGCCAGCAGACTTTTGCCGTTGCGACTGCGTTGTGGCGCGATGGCCCAGTTGCTGGAGGCCGCAACGCCGAGCATGTTCAGGTCCGAGAGCTGCAGGGCGATCCTGTTCAGATCGCTCAGGCCGGTGACCTGATTGTTGAGGTTCAGGCCCTTGAGCTTGTCGGCTTCGGCAAATGGTAATTCTTCGTCAGGGTAGGTCGGCAACAGCCAGGCGAGTTTGTCCGCGCTGACTTTCTGCGCCAGAACCAGAGCCGACAGCTCTTCCTGCAGGTTTACCGACAGGCTGAAATTGAGCAGGCTGAAGATCAGCGCCGAGTCTTCCGGCTTCCAGTATTCCGGCTTGTAGCCCGAACTGGCGATCTCGGCAGGCAGCTTGTCGCGATAACGGAACAGGTAGGCGTTCACGCCGCGTGCATAGACATCGAAGAAACGTTTCAAGCGTGGCGACGCGGCGTTGTACAGGTCGCTGGCGTTCTGCTTGAGGTTGACCGAGCGCATCAGGCGGTCGACGCCCAGTGCATCCGCGCCGGCCATTTCCGACAAGCGGCCCTGTGCTAGCAGACGCATGCCGAGCATCTGACCGATTCGATCACCGGCATGAACGTAGCCGAGCGTGAACAGCGCATCGTGATAGCTGCTGCTTTCTATCAGCGGCATGCCCATCGTGTTGCGGCGCACCGAAACATTTTGCGCCAGCCCTTTGAGCGGGAACGTCCCGGAAACAGGCAGCACGGTCTCGGGATCGCCGCTGCCCAACTGGCAGCCGGCAAGGCTCAGGAAGCTCGCCGCAGCGGCGGCAGCGCCGAATCGGGGTAGAAAATGACGAAGGGCTGGCGAGGCCATGGGCAAGCTCCTGGAGGGGTAACGTACAAAAGCCGCTACGTTAGAGAGCAGCCCGCCAGCGCGCAAGCGGGAAGGGCGAGTTTATTTCAGGATTTTGCAGAAGTGACCAGACGGCTCTTGTGCCATTGCTCAGCGCAGGCACAAGAGTCGCCATTTGAGTCCAAGGGGACTCAAGGCTTCGACGGGTTGATCTTCTCGACCAGCGCATACGCGCGCTGGGTCGCTTCGCGACCGGCGATGCTGTCGAACCAGCGCTTGAGGTGCGGGAAGTCGTCCAGGTTCTGCTGTTGATAGGTGTGCGGCACGATCCAAGGGTAGATCGCCATGTCGGCGATGCTGTACTCGTCACCCGCCACAAACTGGCGATTGGCCAGACGCTTGTTCAGTACGTCATACAGTCGTGCGGTTTCTTTGACGTAGCGCTCGATCGCGTAGGGGATCTTTTCCTTGGCGAAACGATTGAAGTGATGATTCTGACCCGCCATCGGACCGAGCCCGCCCATTTGCCAGAACAGCCATTGCGACACTTCCTGGCGACCACGTAGATCCTGCGGGATGAATTGCCCGGTCTTCTCGGCGAGGTACAGCAGAATGGCGCCCGACTCGAACAGGCTCAGCGGTGCGCCGCCGTCAGCAGGCTGGTGATCGACAATGGCCGGGATGCGGTTGTTAGGGGCGATTTTCAGGAATTCGGCTTTGAATTGCTCGTCTTTGCCGATGTTCACCGGAAAGATCGTGTAGGGCAGACCTGCCTCTTCCAGAAACAGCGTGATTTTGTGCCCGTTGGGCGTGGTCCAGTAATGCAGGTCGATCATTGAGCGCTCCATGTGGGTGACCGAAACCCCATGTTTTACCTTGCTCACCTGCCGCCTACAAATGAAAACGGCCTGCAATGCAGGCCGTCGTCCATAATGCTCCGCGCCTTACGCGCCGTGGCATTTCTTGAATTTCTTGTCGCTGCCGCACGGGCAAGGATCGTTACGACCGACATCTTTAAGGGTATTGCGCACCGGTTCCTGGTGAGCGTGACCGCAGTCTGGACCGTGTACATGGCCGTGCTGGTGGTCGTGGTGATCGTGGTCATGGTTGCAATCGGGGCCATGCACATGGGCTTGCTGGTTCATCGGTTTTACTCCGCAATTAAATCTGGCGCGCATTATCCCGCAAATCACGGCCAAGCAGTATCGGCATATTGGGATTCGCACAGCGCCAGTTTTTAAGTATGCTTAGTCTAAGTTGAGCATTTTTCAGTATTCTTTATTACCGTGTGCGGAGCCGATTCATGACCCGACAGGAACGTATCGCCAGGGCAATCGCCACCAGCGGCCTGAAGAAAGGTGAGATTGCCGCCCAGTGCGGCGTGGCCAACTCTGCCGTTACCCAATGGATCAGTGGGGAAAGCAAAAGCCTGCGGCCGGAAAATCTTTACGCACTGGCCAGGGCCACGGGCTTTAGTGCCGAATGGCTGGCGATTGGCGAGGGGCCGGAACAGGCGCCTGCCTTCGACGCCAACGTTGCGCTGATCGATCAGCCGAAAATGTCCTTCCGCTATCCGGTGATCAGCTGGGTGTCGGCGGGCTCCTGGGAAGAGGCGGTTCAGCCTTATCCCGACGGCTTTTCCGACCGCTATGAAATCTCCGACTACGACTCCAAGGGGCCGGCGTTCTGGCTGGAGGTCAAGGGCGATTCGATGACCGCGCCCACCGGCGTCAGTGTGCCGGAAGGAATGATGATTCTGGTGGACACGGAGGCTGATGTGCAGCCCGGCAAGCTGGTGATCGCCAAGCTACCCGCCAGCAACGAGGCGACGTTCAAGAAGCTGGTCGAGGACGGTGGCACACGCTACCTGAAGCCCCTGAACCCGGCGTACAAAATGATCGAATGCGGTGCCGACTGTCGCATTATCGGCGTAGCGGTGAGGATGACTGGCAGGCTGTAAGCCTCGCGTGACAAGGCTTGCAGGCTTTTTCGCCAAAGATGCTCGGCAGGAAACGTCCTACGAAATGCTTGCGAGGTTCATACAGCTGGAATACTGTATTTATATACAGTTATGCCTCGGAGGCTATCATGGCTGGCAATGATACTGGATCGACAGGCAGGTCTTCCTACGAACAGATCGGCAAGCGCATTCAACGGCTGGTCTCCGCGCCGAATGTTCAAAAGACCCAGTGGGTCATCGTCGCTCGTCGTGATGATGAGCCCGTGGACAGCTGGAACGTGGTGCTGCAGGAAATCGAAGAAACCGAAGGCATCGAGATTGACCGTCAGCCAGACGGTTCGGTAAGGATTGGCTGGCAGCGCTACATCGATAACTGACCTTAAGCCTCTGATGCTCGCCCGGTGGCGCGGCGGGTTGGTGGCATACGTTTGCTTGCGATTTTAAGCATGCTTAATTTTTCCGGTTTTCTAACGGTGCCGGTGCCTCGGCAATCCGCGGCAGGCCCCCCCAGTGCGTGAATTTTCTGTGTTCGTGAACGGCTGTATTTCTTGAACGGAGTCAGAAGCGATGGATATCTTGAATGGTTTGGCAGACCGAGGCGAGTGGCTGGTAGCCGGTCTGGTGGGTGCGATCATTTCTGGCTGGTGGCATAAGGCAGGTCTGCTCGACTGGCGTGCCTGGCTGGTTTTTCTGGTGACCGGCGTGGCCTGTGCAGTATTCCTCACCGGCATCGCCAGTGATTACCTTGGCGTGGCAGATCCGCGCAACACTACGGGGGTTGGGTTTCTGCTGGGATCGTTCGGCGGTGCGCTGATCAGTGCCGTCAACCGGGCATTGTGGGCCGCGGACATCTGGAAGTTTCTTCTTGAGCTGATCAAGGGCAAGCTGGGCGGATAGGCTGAATGATTAACGGCGCTGGATCAGGTCTTCCGGCAGCACGTCGCCTGAAGTGCCGATGCGCACGTTGTGCCTGAACACGATGCCGGTCTTGAGCTTGCCGTCCAGCTGATAATGAACCGGCTCATCAGGCTTTTTCAGCAGTTGAGCGATGTACCGTGCGTAGCGCCAGAGGTTGGTGCGAATCGGCACAACAAAGGTTTTGCGGCTATTACCGTCGACGACAAACCAGTCGCTGAACGTGTCATCGACAAGGACCATGTCATTGAGGGTGATCTTGTACTTCAGGCCACGTACCAGCAAGCTGTCTTCGTTGGGGTTATCGACTTCGAAGTACAGCTTGAAATCCTGCTGTGTCAGCCTCGCCTTGACCACCTGGACCTTCAGCAAATGCACTTCCGGTTCCTGAGTGCGGTCAAAACTCAGGAGCGAGCATCCGCTGAGCCCGGACAGGATCAACGCAAGGCTTATGATTCTTGTAATGTGCGCCTGAAAAAACATGGATGTGCTCCCTTTGACGCCTGAGTCTACCAACTCGACGTTCAACGGCAACGCGCTTATTGCGCTGTCTGACGCTTCGCCATACTTTTACTGACGTGCATATCGGTGTCTTCTTCCATGAATCTCTACGAAATTGTCTTCAGTGCCGAACTGGTCGCCGGAGCACAACCCGAGAAGGTAAGGGCTAACCTTGGCAAGCTGTTCAATGCAGATGCCGAACGTCTGGACCTCCTGTTCTCGGGACGCCGACTGGTTCTGAAAAACAATCTCGACGCAGCAACGGCAGAGAAATATCGCGCCACCCTCGAGCGCGCGGGTGCTCTGGTGCGTGTGCTGGAAATGAATACACCACTGCCTATGGAAGAGGTCGAACTGGCGCCGCCGCCGGACGCACCGAACTGGTTGCGCAAGACCCCGGTCAGTCCGGGGCGTTTGCAGATCAAACCGCGCGACGCTTATATGGCGGCTTTTGTGGACGTCGATGCGCCGGATTACTCGGTCGCAGAAGCGGGCGTCGAGTTGCTGCCCGACAAGCCTCAGCCTGTTGCGCCGCTGCTGGATCTCTCGCATTTGAGCCTGGCCCCGGTGGGCAGCGACATGGGACAGGTCGAAAAACCCGAGTCGCAGGAGGCGCCCGATACGTCGCACCTGAAGATCATCCCGGAGTGACGCGCTGCGAGTCTGCTGAATCCTGAAACGGAATTATTTTCAATCAGCCCTGTTACTTTCGAGCGCTCGTCCGGCTAACAGGCATTGAGAAGTATTCCATCAGGAGTTGCCCGATGTCCCGTTCGTTAGACACCCTTCTGCGTCCCAGTCTGTTGGCCGTGGCGATCGCCCTGTGCACGCCTCTGACCAGCCCGCTGTCGATGGCGGCGCAGCAGGCCAGCCTGGTTGCCTACGATCTACCCGCAGGCCCGATGGCGACCACGCTGAATCAGATATCCAGCCAGGGTGGTCTGGCACTGAGTCTTGACCCGGCGTTGGTCGCTGGCAAAACCAGCTCGGCGGTGAAAGGCAATTTCGACGCGGCGACGGCCTTGCGCGAGGCCCTGCGTGGCAGCGGCCTGCAACTGGTGCAGAGCAGTGCCGGGACGTACACGCTGATGGCCATGGAACAGAGCGCCTTGAACCTGTCGGACGTGAACATCAACGCCAACAGCACGCCCCTCGAAGGTTCGGAGGCAGCAGGTTATCGCAGCGAGAACGTCAGCAGCGTCGGCGCGCTGGGTGGCATGCGGCTGCAGGACACGCCTTATTCCATAAGCGTCACGCCTCAGGCACTGCTAAAAAACATCCAGGCGACCTCGCTGGACGATGTCATCAAGCACAACCCGTTCACCCAGATGTACTCGCCGACCAGCGCCGGTTATGCCAGTGCCGTCAATATTCGTGGTTTCAGCAGCGCGGGCAGCCTGAACATCGCCAATGATGGCCTGCGGTTCACCAACGGTGCCGACGGCAGCAACTACATGGAAGAGATGGAGCAACTGGAAGTCATCACCGGTCTGACCGGCTTCCTGTATGGTCCAGCCTCGCCGGGCGGGCTGGTCAACTACGTGCTCAAGCGCCCGACCTATCAACGCTACAACAGCGTCACCCTGGGCAATGCCGGGGGTGAGAATTACTACCTGCATGGTGACTTCGGCGGGCCGATCGACAGCGAGGGCAAGTTCGCCTATCGCCTTAATGTGCTGACCCAGGATGGTGAAACGGCTGTCGATCTGAACAAGCGTCGTCGCGAGATGATTTCCCTGGCACTGGACTGGAACGTGTCCGACGACCTGCTGGTACAGTTCGACGCCTCGCACAAGAAGACCGAAATTCGCGGCCTGACCAGTTACTGGTATTTCGGCGACCAGTCCCTGCGCCCCAGCGCGGCATCGCTGGACAACGACAAGCTCTACAGCCAGAAGTGGTCGTTTTCCGATTACGAGTCCGACAAGGCCGGTGTGCGCGCCAAGTGGCGTTTGAACGACACCTTCACCTTGCGCGCGGCCTTCGCGGCCCAGCAGTACACCTCGGAGAACACCTACACCGGGCCGACGGTCTACAGCGCGGGCCTTTACTCGCAGCCGCTGTATGCCTTCGCTCCGATTGAAACCGAAGAAAAGACCGGCTCGCTGTTCCTCGATGTGGCGTTCGATACCGGCTTCATCGGTCACAAGGTCACCGTGGGCTATCAGGGCAATACCTCGCGCCAGAAGCAGTACGAGGATCACATTCCGTACACGCCCGATCAGCCGGGCCCGCAATACACCTCGCCGGTGGGCACGATACCGTTGGACCAGACGCCTCAGGTTGGCAAGCCTGCGTACTCCATCGGGCATGGCGACCAGCGCCTGGCCAACAGCTCGGAAAGCAACAACGTCCTGATCGGTGACGTCATCACCTTCAACGAGCAGTGGTCGGCGATCCTGGGTGTGACCAACACGCAGATCAAAACCTACGCCAACGAGTTCGTCTACGCCAAGGCGTTCGGTTCCGCCGAAACCGAGACCACCTACAACGAGAGCAAGACTTCGCCGAACATCTCGCTGGTCTATAAACCGCTGCCGTGGCTGACCACCTACGCCACGTATATAGAAGGCCTGCAATCGGGCGGCGTCGCGCCTAGCGGGACCGCCAATGCCGGCCAGGCGTTTGCGCCTGAAATCAGTGAGCAATACGAAATCGGTGCCAAGGCGACGCTGGGTGAAACCCTGTTGACCCTGGCGCTGTTCAACATCGAGAAGCCTAACGGTTACACCACTGCCTCGAACATCTACGTTGTGGACGGACGTCAGGAGAACAACGGCCTGGAATTCAGCGTCACCGGCAAGGTCATCCCGGAACTGACCGTAGTTGGCGGATTTACCTTGCTCGACCCGAAAATCAAGAAAACCGGCGTCGCAGCGGATGAAGGTAACGTCCCGACCAACGTCGCCAAGCAACTGGCCAAGGTTTATGCCGAATACGACATCAACCCTATACCAGGCCTGGCCATGACCGGCGGGGCGTTCTACACCGGCAAGCAATACACCGATCAAAGCAACGAAAACGACCTGCCGTCCTTCACCACCTTCGACGCCGGAGCCCGCTACCGCCTGCGCCTTGCAGAAAACGACCTGACCCTGCGCGTCAACGTCAGCAACCTGACCAACAAAGAATACTGGCTCAACAGCAGCTACCTGGGCGACCCACGCACCGTCGCGTTCTCGGCACAATTGGAGTTTTAAGGCGAGCCCAATCCACCTGATAACGCAGACCGCTGTGTGACGCAGAGCGTCACGAACTGCAATCCCACGCGGAGCGTGAGGAACGATAGTCATCAGGCTACGGGCCGTGCCTTTAGCCAAATTGCTCTGAAGCGCTTTTCAAACGCGATGGTACTGACGACGCAGAGTGCGACGTAAGTGACGGCTGAGTCCTGGTGCTGATCCGGGGGTAGCCTGGCAGGACGCCAGGCTAGCCGCACCGGACCATGGATGGTCCGTTGCGGCGACCCCCGGATCAGTGCCAGGGCGAAGGAACCCGACGAAGTCGGGCCGGAAACGGAGCTAAGGACTTTGCTCACTTTGGTCCCTCAAAGTGAGTCGCCGAGGGGCGAAAAGTTGACCTGAGTCGAACCTCAATCTACCTGACATCACAGAACAGCCGTGTGACGCAGAGCGTCACGAACTGCATTCCCACGCGGGAACGATAGTCAACCGCGGAGTTCTCGACGTTCAAGCAAAGAGCCGCGACTCAGTCCACATAAGCCGAGCAGCACTTCTTGAACTTCTGCTCACTGCCACACGGACACGCATCATTACGCCCAGCCTTCAACGGCACGGTTGAATCGATAAAATACCAGCGCCCCTGATTCTGCACGAACGACGAACGCTCCTTATGACTGTGCTCACCATTGCCATCATGCCAGCGAGCGGTAAAAGTCACGAACGCATGCTCCGGCTTGCCGCCGAACACCTCCGAGCTTTCTACCTCCAGCCCCAACCAAGTGCTCTGCGCACTCCACTGAGCGATAGCCTCACGGTCCAGCCCGCCTTGCTGCACCGGCAGAGTGGTCTGGACCAGATAGTCAGTCAGCCCCAGCACATAGGCGCTATAACGCGAGCGCATCAGCTTTTCCGCGCCTGGCGCAGGCTGACCTGCGTGATAGCGACCGCAGCAGGCCAGCAACAGATCGCCGCTGCCGCAGGGGCAAATGGCACTACTCATAGGTCACCACCAATACTTTCCAAAATTCTCCGGGTTGGCCCAGTACTTCGCGTTCAGCCAGTCGGGCACCTGTTTGTACTCACGCAAGTCGTACGTAAACAGGTTCAGCACCTGCTCGTCGCGGGCGAAGCGTTCGCTGGACTGTAGCGCCAGCGAGAAAAAATCCGTCTCCTGCCAACCGCAGGCCTGCAAGTCGGCGAGCACCGCGATGCGGCTGGCGTTGAGGTTGCGGATGCCACCCAACAATTCCAGGCCGGTGCGCTTGGGGATGTGTTCGAGACAATCGACCACCAGCGCCAGATCGAAACGTTGCGCGGCCAGATGAGCAGGCAGCGCACCGGGTTCGGCCAGCGCGACCTCGGTCTGCGGGTGGGCCTCCTGAAAGGCTTGCAACGCCGGAAACTCCTGAGCGCCGATCAACAGCAGGCGCTGCGGCGCATAGCGATCGAGAAGGGCAGCCAGCGCTTGTTGGGGCGTACGGTTCGAGTAGCCGACGGTCATTGAAAGTCCTCTGGTTAGCTGACAAGACTAGCCTGCCCGGCGAGGTCTGGAAAGCGTCGTTCACGGGCTTTCAGGTGCAGCGACCGGGTTATTAAGTCATTTGGCAGATACTTAGATTATAAAGTTACTTGCAAGCTGTTTTCAGACGCATTAGGATCCGCAACGCAAATTGGATCCCAAGAGTGGCTGCATGGACGCGACGTATAAACACCTACTATGTAACTCACTTGTATTCTCTGCGATGCCTTGATAAAGGCGTGGTATGTGCTGTGTGTCCAGCGGACACGCAGAATATTCTGGCCATGGGCTATTAGACGTGCAATGTTCATTATTATGGACCGTCTTTCTGTGCGCCTTGAATACGTAAAGCGATGATATTGCCCGGACCATTGGGTGCGTGTCAGTGACCGCTGTTAAAAAACACCGGCTGTTTAGCTGCCGCCTCTGGCAATAGGCAAGGTCACTTGTTTGACGTCATTTTTTATTTTACGCAATCGTTGTTTGACCTATCGATCAGCTTTCGCTCGCGGTTCTGGCCGTCGGTCATTTGTTTGTTGTGATACGGATAATACGATTCAGCAGGGCGCTGAATATTAAATATCATTAAGCCATTAATGATTAACATGGAGAGAAGCAACCGATGATATCCACCGCTGAGATGCTAAAGACGCTTGAAAGCACTGTTGATACCTGCCTGGAAGCAGAATTCAAAAAAGACACCGTCATGGGCGAGTTCCATAAAGGCGACTGGTTCAATGAGTCTTACTACAAGCGTCATATTCTGGAGTGCGTGATCCGCATTCACATGAACAACGAACTGGACGCACGTGCTGTACAGGTTGCGGCAGTCGACAACATTTCCGCCGCCAAACAATTGTCTTACTATTTGTATGATGAGTTCGGCCACGACGAAATGTTCGGTCAGGACCTCATCACGTACGGCTATTCTCCTTCCGACGTTCAGGCGCAGTTCGCCTTCCCGGAAACCTGGAAACTCATGGGTTACCTGAACTTTTGCGTCAGCAAGTTCGGTCCTTTGTCCTCGATCACCTGGGACTGGTTCCTCGAATACTACGGCGACAAATACAGCTCGTTCATCACCCAGAAGGCCAGTGCCAGCATGGGCCAGCCAGCGGTCAGCGGAGCGGCTTCTCACGTGGCTTTCGACGAAGCCGAGGACCACAGCGGCATGATGAACAACATGCTGGCGTCGGTTATCAAGGACGAGAAGGATCTGCAAAAGGCTGTCGTTCATATCAAGGCATTCATACCGATGGTCGGTGAGTACTTCCAGGCCCTGCGTGCAGCAACGCTTTAATACACCTTACTCAAGGTCGGTGTAATGGCAATCTACAGTGTGCGTATTGGAGACCAGACTTACACCGCCGAGAGTCAGCAACCCCTTACCGATGCCCTTCCTCATGAAGCGTTGGTAAGGGGGTGTCTCAAAGGGGTGTGCAGAGTGTGCAAGTGCACACTTGTTTCGGGGCGCGTTCTGGAACAGGGAAAAGTCGTTGCCTTGAATGAAGCCTTTCTGCCATGCGTCAGTCGTGCTGAAACGGATATTGATATCCGTGTTGCGATCAGCACCTTTCATAAGGCCAGGCTGAAAAGCAAACGGATGCTGTCCGGGCAAATAATGGAAGTCGTGCTTGAGGTCAAAAAGGTTTTCTATAACGCCAAGTCGGTCATCAGTTTGAAATATCCCGAGGGTTCAGCGGTGCGCAGTTATTCTGTGGTGACCTTGGGTGGCAAGGATTACGACAGCCTGACCTGCCATGTGAAATTGCGTGAGGGTGGCCTGTTCTCGGGGTTATTGTTGCAGTGGCCAGTGGGCGAACCGCTGGAATATTCAATTGCAAGTCCTGCCTTGCCGGTCTATGAACAGTCCCTGAGTCGTTTGAATGTCGTGAGTGGTGGAAGTGGAATGGGCGCGGCATTGAGTCGTGCGCAGGAACTGGTAGCGAAGTACGGTATTCGTGAAGTTGCCATTTACGCCGTCAATCGTGCAGGCCTCAGCGATTATCACGCAGGGTGTATAGAGATGTTCCGCAAAACGGTTGAATGCGACGTTCACGTGACCAACTTTCCTTTTTCCGAATGGACCCACCCTGACTTTGCCATTGGCGAACACTTGATGCACGACACGCTCACCATCGGCGTCGGGTCGGATGGGGTGATCGGCAAGTTAAAGAACCTTCCCTTGTGTGAACTTGAAAGTTTTGGATAGTCGGAGACTGAGCCATGTCCATCGTTGTCATTGATCCTGTTTCATCCGGTATTAACTATATCAATGCGGCGCAGCAACTGGGCGTCGGTGTCTATGTGTTTTCCTGTGACGGTGGCGAGCAGGAGCTCAACGCTGAGTTGCGGGCCAAGGTACGTCAGGTCATCAAAATCGACACCGGTGATTTTGAGGCACAGCTGAAGAAAATCAATGAGTTGGGAGACGTCCGCGCCGTTCTTCCCGGTGTGGAGTACGCCGTGCCCATGGCCGCGCGCCTGGGGGCAGCGTCAGGCACAACGCATCTGCACGACAGTGCAGTAGAGAAAGTGCGCAACAAATTCAATTTCCGCAGCCGGCTGACTGAGGCGGGGTTGAGCACGATCGGCTTTTTCCTTCTGGATGCCCACGCGCCGGTAGCTGTGCCGGAGGGCTTCAGCTTTCCGGCGGTGGTCAAGCCGATCGATATGGCGGGCAGTATCGGTGTGCGCAAGCTCTACAACCATCAAGAGTTGATTGAAGCGGTGGAGACATTTCGTCAATCACTGCCCGACGACATCGGCTTTACTGCCAGTGGCCAGCTGATTGTCGAAGCGTACATTCCCGGCACTGAATACAGTGTCGAAGGCATCGTGCGCAGCGATGGCAGCGTCACCCTTGCGTCCATCACGGAGAAACTGCTCGGCTCGGAGCCGTACTTTGTCGAAGTCGGTCACATCGTGGGCCAAGGCTATGAAGAAGGATTTCGCAGGGTACTGACCGACTATTCGCTGGCGGTGCTTGAGGCCATAAAGCTGAACGTCGGGCCGTTCCACCTGGAGTTGCGTGTAACGCCACAAGGCCAGCCGGTAGCGGTTGAACTGGCGGCCCGTCTTCCAGGCGACAATATCGTCGAGTTGATCAGGCGTGCCAGCGGCATTGACCTTGCCAAAGAGACACTGTGTGAGTACCTGGACATCGACAGTCGGGCCGTGCCACGTGCGAACGGCGTCAGTGCCATCGCCTTCATCCCCCGAGGCGACAAGAGCGAATTTACCGAGCTGCAAGGGCTCTCCGACATTTTCGACAGTCCGTATTACCTTTCGCATCAGGTCTATTACCGATCCGGCGACGCTCTTGGCTCGGATCAGGACTGGACCTCAAGAATCGGCTACGTCATGTTCGGCGGTACCGACGAGGCGCTTGTAAGAAGCCTAGTCGGGCGGGTACACACAGAGGTTGGAATCGTATGAAGCATGTCCTGATCATCAACCGCTATGACGACGAGCTTTCGGACTACCGCAACTACATCGATCACTCGCAGGTCGATGTCTCCTACATATCACTGGCAGGGCACTCGCGGCTGATTGATCCGCAGGTCAGCGCCAACGTAGTCGAAGTCAGCGCACTGGACGCCGATCTGATACTTCAGGAAGCGCGGGCCATTCATCGTCGTCAGCCTGTCGATTTCGTGATCGCCTTTTCGGAATACGATCTGGACGCCGCTGCGCTGGTGCGTACCGAATTCAACATACCCGGTGCCAAGGTCGCCGATAACCTGCTGTGCCGTAACAAGGCGAGCATGAAGGAAGCATTGACCGGTTCTTCGGTTCGTTATCCTCAGTATCGGAATGTAGCGTCGCGTGGCGGCGTCGAAGCCTTCTGTCATGAGCACGGCTTTCCGGTCATCCTCAAGCCCCAGGTTGGCGCAGCCTCGGACGGCGTGGTGAAGATCGAGCGCCTGGAAGATATACCCGACCTGCCGGATTTCAATGGCTACGAAGTCGAAGAGTACATAGAAGGCGATATCTATCATGTCGACGCGATACTGGCGGCTGACAGCATGCCGTACTTCAAAGTGTCGAAGTACCTGAACACCTGCCTGGACTTTCGCAATGGCCTGCCGCTCGGCTCGGTCACGGTCGATGACCGGGCATTCATCGCGCGAGTGCGTGCGTTCACCGAAGAAGTCTGCCTGCGCCTCAACCTGCACAACCAGGCCATTCACCTGGAGATCATCGAACGTCGTGGCGAGCTCGTATTTCTGGAGATCGGCGGTCGAGTCGGTGGCGGTGAGATTCCGTTTGTCGCGTTGCGCAGCGAGGGAATCGACCTGTATGAGCTCTGGACCCGCGCCGCGCTGGAAGTGGCTATCGCTCCGGTAGACACCCGAATCACCGGTTTTCTGATGATGCCCAATCCGTTCCCCGGCGGGTTCACCTTCGATCCGCTGATGGAGCTCTCCCATCCGCTGCTGACCTATAGCAGCGTGCAGTCCCAGGGCGATTCAAATGCGTTCAGCTACGAGGATATCCCCGCCAGATTGCACTTCGCCGCCGACAGCCAGGCTGCGATAGAGCAGGCCATTGTGCAGTGCATGAGTATTTTGCAGACGTCGATTCGCGCAACCTGATTTCTGGAACCCTGAATGAAAGTGCTCCTGCAGCTTCCCTCTGTCGTGCAGCCTGTTTCCATGTCGATATTCATGGAATCGCAGCACCCGTATTCGCTTCGGCAGGCAGATGCCGATGTCATGGCTCTGGCCAGCTCTTTCAATGCAGCGGGTTTCCCGACCGTTTTCCTGTCCGATGCGCTGTTCAGCGAAGACGGTCCGCATGTGGCCATCGAGGATATGCGGCAGTTGGCAAGGCGGGCGTTGCGCTTTGCCGATAATGTCGAACACGGGCGCCAGCAGCTTGCTCACCAGCAATTGCTCCGCTGCAGTCGGCAGGAGTTGGCCGAGATCATCATCAACCAGCCCGATCTACGGCTGCATTACGATGACGAGTTGGGCCGGATCAGTCCGGACGCTACCTACGAGAGCTACCGTATTCAACCGCTGTACGGGCTTCTGTTTCCGCGGGACCACTTCATGAACGTCGGCGGGCAGCCGGTTTTCGGGCGTCTGAAGCGTCAGGACAGGGCGCGCGAGGTTGACGTGGTGAAGCAGGTGGTCGCTGCCCATGGTCACGTTCCTGTCGAACTCGATCAGGTGCTCGAGGGCGGTGATTATCTGGAAAACGAACACATATCCTTGATCAACACCGGCTTTCGTACCGAGGCCCCGGTGCTCGAGTTCTTGCTGGCTTCAAGCTTGCTCAAGGGCGAGGTTGTGCTGGCGGTGCAGGACATATGGCGTAATCCCGAACAGTTTCACCTGGATCACTACGCCTGCCTGCTGCGTGACACTCTGCTGATCGACGCGAAAAGAGCGGACGCAGCCGACCGCTCCCTGGTCAGCGTTTATCGGCGCACGTCATCGGGCTGGCAACTGACCGACAAGGACCTGACGTTTCGCCAGGCAGCACAGGTTGCGGGTATCGAGCTGATACGGCTGGACGACGAAATGATGGCGGCATGGTGCGCAAATGCATTTTCATTGGGCAACCATGTCTGGATCGATCAAAACGCACCGGTGCGCCTGCTTGATCAGTTGGCTGAGCTCGACTGTCATGTCCTGCTGATCGCCTTTACAGAGCATCAAAAGCAGTTCGGCGGCATTCATTGCGCCACTCAACTCCTATAACTTCGAGGGACCGTCATGAAGGTGGGTAATAAGGCGTTTTTGCCTGTTCTGGCACTGATCATAAGTACCATCGGTGTGGCCTCCGCCATTGCGTTCGTCAAGCTCAGTGAAGTGGATGCCACGTCTACCCTGATGCTGCGAATGTTCATGGCGGGCGGTATGGCTTCTGCGCTGGCCGCCTGGCCAGCAGGTAAAAACACTGAGACCGGGACTGTCGGTACGGCGCGCAGCCGGCGGGCGATGCTCTGGCTGCTGGTGCTGTCGGGCGTGGTGTCGTGTGTGGATCTGCTGTCCAATCACTGGGCGGTCAAGCTGACCAGCATGGCCAACACGTCGGTCCTGATGAACCTGTCCCCGGTGTTTGTGGCGCTGCTGTCCTATCTGTTCATGAAGGAAAAAATCGGCGTCTATCAAGTGTTGGCGCTGACCCTGAGTATCGGCGGGGCTTGTCTGCTGGTGTTTGACGGCAGTGCCAGCGTGGCGTTTTCCAGCCAGAGCGTGACTGGCGACCTGCTGGCCCTGAACTCCGCGCTTTTCTATGCGATCTACCTGATCCTGATCAAGTCGCTGCGCGACTGCTTCACGTCTCGCAAGATCATTATCTGGAATAGCTTTACCTGTGCAGTGCTGTTACTGCCCATCGCTTTGCTCACCAGTGCGAAGATTCTGCCGGACACCGTGCAGGGCTGGGTGGTCATTGCGTTGCTCGCGCTGATCAGCCAGCTTCTGGGCCATGGCCTGATGGCGTATGCACTCAGGCACGTCGATGTAGTACTGGCCTCTGTTTCGGCACTGGCCCGTCCGGTGGTGGCGATTCTGATCGGGTTCTTCTTTTTCGATGAGCAGCTCACGTTGGTTCAATGGGTTGGCGTCGCTGCGGTATTGGTGGGTGTCTGGTGGTACAAGCGTCCGGTGCCGGTGGTACGTCCAGTCGTCCAGGCCAAGACTCCCAGCGAGGCCTGACAGGCTCGATACACACCAAAAAGCCCTGCACCCTTGTGACAGGGCTTTCTGGTGTCCGCTAACCTTGATTGCAGCATTGCCGCACACAATAATTGTCCAGCGTCGAGATCATTCCGGATCTTTCTCAATACACCGCTGGCATATTCGGCGTACAGCACGTCTACTGTGCGGCGACGAAAAGCATGCGAAGACTGCAATTTCGTAACGGATCATGACAAGGGGTGGGCGGGCAATGAAGGTGTTTTGGGGGCTGGGGAAGATATTGATGCTGGGCTTTTGGCTGGTGGTGCTGGTCAACGCGGCGATTGAGGCGCCCAGCCCGTTTGGCGTGATGATCGACATGGCCGGCGCGGTGCTGTTATTGACTCATTTGCTGGAGCTGATTCTGTTCAACGGCAGCCTGCGCGGTCGCCGGCATCCGTGGCGCGACCGGGGCAAAATCATCCTGTTTGGCATCTTTCATGTTCAATCCATCGGCCGTTCGGTCAGGGGGCACACTCATGCGTAAGCTCGTTCTGCTGGCGGCGTTGTTCAGCCCTCTGGCCATGGCTCAGGCAATTATCGTCGCTCCACACTCGTTGATGCGTCTGCCTGGCAACAGCAGCGTTCTGCAGGTCGAGCGCCTTGAAGTGTCCGACTACGGCACTCTGCTGATTCCGGCCGGTATCGATGATGTGAAGATTGGCGAGCTGGTACTGGGGCACGAAGCGCGAATTGCCATCGTCCCTGGTGTGCAGTCGTTCAACATGGTCGTGCTGCACGGTGAGTTCGGCACCGGCAGCCAGATCACCGCACGGGGTGCGCCGGGTACTTTCGAGAAACCGGCACGGCCAGGGCGCAACCTGACCCTGCGCCTGCAGAGCCTGGATGCCGAAGAACTGTCGATTGACGCCCGCGGTGGCGCAGGCAGCCCAGGCTATGCCGGGCTGGATGGCGGCTCGGGCGAAGCCCCGGGCTGTACCTGGGGCCAGGCCGGGCGTGGTTATAACGGCGACAGCGGCGGCAATGGCCACGATGGCGCTGCGGGCGCGCAGGTTCGTCTTGAACTGCCACAGAGCTATCCGGCCGAACGCATCAAGGTGAATGTCGCGGGCGGCGCGGCGGGCAAAGGTGGCGAAGGCGGCAAGGCAGGGAAGGGCGGTGCGTCGAAAGGCTGTGTTGTCTACCGCGCTGAAGGCGGCAAGTCTGGCAGACAGGGTGAGCCAGGTCTGCCAGGTGCTCCGGGACCGGCAGGCGCGTTGATCCTGCAACGTCTGTAGTCTGCGAGAGCCTGTCCGGATCAGGTGCAAGGCCATGATCCGGACAGTCGCGACCCGCTTCACTCACATTATTGCGGTACGCCTTTTTCCCAATTCTTCCAGTCGCCGACAATCGCCTGCACCAGCGGGTTGCCGGTGCGGTAGAGGTTTTCCAGCGCCGGGACGAAGGCACCCTGATCGGCATACTTGAGCAAGTTGTCCACCTCGCTGTAACCCGGATACGGACGATCGAAGTCGGAG
This sequence comes from Pseudomonas sp. PvP100, assembly GCF_017833055.1. Lineage (NCBI taxonomy): Bacteria > Pseudomonadati > Pseudomonadota > Gammaproteobacteria > Pseudomonadales > Pseudomonadaceae > Pseudomonas > Pseudomonas sp. PvP100. The sequence continues at coordinate 3,121,438 of NZ_JAFIBO010000001.1, read as the reverse complement.
CCCGCGCGGACGACAGCTAAGCGATTGACATCGACCTTGCCTGCCTTGCTCGCTCGCAACAGAGCCTCGTAGGTGGAGTTATCCTCTTGCTGGGTGGTGCAATACTCGCCCTTACCGTCGGTCAGCAGCTTGGTCCAGACTTCCGCACGCTCGCTCAGACGCGTCCCGGAAAACCAGGTATTACCTGCCAGCGTGTCGCACTGCGTGACCTGCGGCGGCTGGTTGGCAGGCGCATAAGGGTATTTGACGCGCCAGGCCGCGGATTCCTTGCTTTCGCTGAGTGTCACCTTGTGCGACAGGGCAAACGCCTTGGCCTGCAGCTTGGGGTTGAGCTCGAAGACTTCGGTCTTGTAATCCAGCGGCGGCTTCTCGTTCGGGCCCTTGGTGTTGATGCCCAGATAACCGGTCGGCCATTCCTTGGGCACATCGCGGGAGTCGATTTCCCACTGAGTGCCGAACTCCACCAGATAATGCGCCCAGGCAGTGGTGCCGAGTGTGCCGCGGTGCGGGTTGATGCCGGCAATGCCCGCGACAATGAAGTAAGTCTTGCGCAGGTCGAATTGCGGCGACAGGGCCAGCACCAGGGTCGATGCCGCAGCGTTGGTCTGGCCCATGCCGGTGACCAGCAGGCAGACGTCCTGGTCATTGCAGCGGATGGCCGGGTACTCGGCGGCAAGGCCAGGCACCTGGATTTCCTTGGTCAGATGCAGCCGATCGATCCAGTTCTGTGCTTCGGGCGCAAACATGGCGACCAGCATGACCTTGGGCGTGACCGGTGCCACCGGCGCGGTAGCCGCCCAGACAGCAGGGCTGAGCAGCGCCAGCGTGGCGCACAGTGTGTTGCGAGTGGTGTGTTTCATGAAAACTCCTGTCGTCATAATAAGGTTCAGAATTGGTAACCCACGCCTGCGTAGTAGCCCCAGCCATCAGAGCGCGCGCGGAAGTTGCCATCGCCGAAGTTCAGCTCGCTGCCGTCCTGCCAGTTGCCGCCATTGTGGAAGTAGCGGCCAACCAGGGTGAAGCGCAGATGCGTGAAGGCGTAAAGCAGCACATTGGTGGCGACCGTGGAGTTGCCGGTGCGTGCCGGATCGTTCTTGAGGTCCGAGCCGAAATCGAAGTTGGTGAAGCCGATGTAGGTCAGCGAGGCGCCGTTGTCGAAGGTGCTGATCGGTACGATGTATTTGAGCTGGGCACGATAGCCGTCCCACGAATATTCGTTGCTGGCACCGTAGTTCTCCCACTGGTAGCGGCCATAGAAGTTGGCCGACAGATTGACCCGCGAGTGGGTATCGATGTCAGTGCCCAGGCCGCTGTACAGGGTGTTGGCCCGGTTCGCTGTATTGCTGCCGTGGTCGTAGATCCAGTCGAAGGCGACGTACCATTCCTTGAACGGCCCGATGGCCAGACTGCGCCCGGCAAGGTAGTCGATCGAGACGCGTGGCTCGTGCTCCATGAACAGCGGCGAGCCATGGTCCCAGACACCTTTGTCATTATCATTGCCGATGCCGAGGATCTTCGGTACGTCGACATAGCCGTACAGCTCGAACGGCCCTTTGCGGCCGAAGTATTCGTACTCCAGGTAGATGTCATCGTTGGGCTTGGGGCCGAAGCTGATGTCCTTGCTGCCGATCAGCGTCAGGTCCTGATTGAACCAGTCTGAAAAATACGCGCCTTTACCTTCCTTGGGCGAGGCGGGCGGGCTGAGTGCTTCGCCTTGCGCCGAGTCTTCGGCCGCGGCGGGCTGTGCCAGGACGCTGGTACAGGGCAGCGCCGCGGCGGCGGCGAACAGCAGTGGCATAAGGAATCTTGAGGGCGTTGCAGGTCGAGTGAATGGCGGCTGTGGCATTGAAGCTCCTTTTCGTGGGCGCGTACTGCTGATCGCAAGCGTTTGCACAGCCCATGCCAAACTGTTTCAAGATGTTGAATGCCTTGGATATCAGGCACAGAAGATGACCGATCGGGCAGGAAAACGCCCGCAAGCTGTGCGCGGTGTCACCGCCAGTGCCCCGCGATGTTCCGTTTTGCCTCAAAGGCCCGGACGCGCCGCCGCCAGCATGACCACGGCCAGACCGATAATCAGGTTGATGCCGACCAGGCGGCGGATATTGCCCAATGCCGCCGCGCCCTCGGCCCACTGCTCGGCTTCCACGGCACGACGCAGCTCCGGCAGTTGCAATGACTGGATACGCAAAAACAGCGCAACCATGACGACGTACAGGCCCATCATGATTTGCACATAACGCGGCGCGGTTTCAAAGCCGGTGAAGTTGAGCTGAATCATGCCGATGCCGGTTATCGGCAGCAGCACCACCGCAGCCCAGACCCAGGCGAAGAAGCGCGGAAACACCTGGACCCACACTTTCAGGCGAGAAGGGCCTTCAAGTGCTGCAATGACTGCTGGGCGCAACACCATCCAGGCGAAAAACATGCCGCCAACCCACACCAGGGCAGCCAGCAGATGCAATGTATAGACAGTAGAAAAAGCGGTCATCGCACACTCCGTTCTGCGCGGATGGATTTAGCGCGCTATGATAGCGCCCACTCAGAACTACTGAAAATTTATCCAGCCTTTTTAGCCGTGCCCCCGAACCGAAGCCAATGATCAGTACCGAACTCAAAACCCAGATCCAGGGCGCTTACTCGCGTTTCCTCGAAGCCAAGAGCCTCAAGCCACGCTATGGCCAGCGATTGATGATCGCTGAAGTCGCCAAGGTGCTGGGGGACATTGACACCGATGAAGAGGGCCGTCGTTCGGGCGATCCAGCGGTAGTGGCCGTCGAAGCCGGAACGGGTACCGGCAAGACCGTGGCCTATGCCATCGCCTCGATTCCCACCGCCAAGGCGGCAGGCAAGCGGCTGGTGATCGCCACCGCGACCGTCGCCCTGCAGGAGCAGATCGTCTACAAGGACCTGCCGGACCTGATGCGCAACAGCGGTCTGAATTTTACCTTCGCCCTGGCCAAGGGGCGCGGGCGTTACATGTGCCTGTCCAAGCTCGACGCACTGCTGCAGGAAAGTGACGCGACCAACGCGACCGCGCAGCTGTTCGAGGAAGAAGGCTTCAAGATCGAAGTCGATGAGGCCAGTCAGAAGCTTTTCACCAGCATGTTGCAGAAGCTGGCGGGCAACAAGTGGGACGGCGATCGCGACAGCTGGCCGCAGGAACTCGCCGATCAGGACTGGGCGCGTCTGACCACCGATCACAGCCAGTGCACCAACCGGCACTGCCCCAACTTTCAGCAGTGCGCCTTCTATAAGGCGCGTGAAGGCATGGGCAAGGTCGATGTGATCGTCACCAACCACGACATGGTGCTGGCCGACCTGGCACTGGGCGGTGGTGCGGTGCTGCCGGACCCGCGTGACACCTTGTATGTATTCGACGAGGGGCATCACCTGCCGGACAAGGCCATCGGCCACTTTGCCCACTACACCCGATTGAAATCGACCGCCGACTGGCTGGAACAGACCGCCAAGAACCTCGCCAAGCTGCTGGCCCAGCATCCGCTGCCCGGCGATCTGGGCAAGCTGATCGAGCAGGTGCCGGAGCTGGCCCGCGAAATCAAAGGCCATCAGCAGTTCATGTTCGGTGCCTGCGAGCAACTGGCGGATTTCCGCGCCGGTGAAGACATGCAGGGCCGCGAGCGTCCACGTCACCGCTTTGTCGGCGGCGTGATTCCCGAGCACATCCGCGAAATGGGCATCGAGCTCAAGAAGGGCTTCGCGCGCCTTGACGACCTGTTCACGCGCCTGACCGAGCTGCTCAAGGAAGGCATGGACGGTGAGGTCAACATCGGCATCGCCAGCCATCAGGCCGAAGAATGGTATCCGCTGTTCGGCAGCCTGCTGGCCCGCGCGCATGGCAACTGGGAATTGTGGACCGCCTTCACCGCCGAAGACCCGGAAGACAGCCCGCCAATGGCGCGCTGGCTGACCCTGGCCGACAGCGGTGCAATGTTCGATATCGAGGTCAATGCCAGCCCGATCCTGGCGGCGGAAATGCTGCGCCGCAACTTGTGGAACATCGCCTACGGCGCGCTGGTCACCTCGGCGACGCTTACCGCGCTGGGCAAATTCGACCGCTATCGCATGCGTGCCGGGCTGCCCAAAGGGGCGGTGACCGCCGTGGTGCCAAGCCCGTTCCATCACGCCGATGCCGGTGTGCTTCGTGTACCGGACCTCAAGGCCGACCCGCGTGACTCGGTGGCGCATACCGCCGCGATCATCCGCGACCTGCCCGGTCTGGTGGAGGGTTCGCGAGGCACGCTGGTGCTGTATTCGTCGCGCAAGCAGATGCAGGATGTCTTCGACGGCCTGGATCGTGATTGGCGCAAGCAGGTGTTCATTCAGGGCAACCTGTCCAAACAGGAGACCCTCAACAAGCACAAGGCACGCGTCGACAGCGGCGAGTCCAGCGTACTGTTCGGGCTGGCCAGCTTCGCCGAGGGTGTGGATTTGCCCGGCGCCTACTGCGAACACGTGGTCATCGCCAAGATCCCGTTCGCAGTGCCGGATGACCCGGTCGAGGCTGCGCTGGCCGAGTGGATCGAAGCGCGTGGCGGTAACCCGTTCATGGAGATCGCCGTGCCCGACGCCTCGTTGCGTCTGGTGCAGGCCTGTGGTCGCTTGCTGCGTACCGAAGAGGACCGCGGCACCATCACGCTGCTGGACCGCCGCATGGTCACCCAGCGCTATGGCAAGGCGATTCTCAATGCGCTGCCACCGTTCCGTCGGGAAATAACGTGAGCCAAAGATGAAGAGCGTTTCACATCTGTTCCCAAACCGCTCGATCGCTGAAACAATACGGCCCGTTTAGCCTGTCGCCAGGCTCATGTTGTCAGTCAGGAGTCAGCCGTTGCAGATCCAGGGTCATTACGAACTTCAATTCGAAGCAGTACGTGAAGCCTTTGCGGCGCTCTTTGACGACCCTCAGGAGCGCGGCGCCGCCTTGTGCATTCAGGTTGGTGGCCAGACCGTCATCGATCTGTGGGCGGGCACTGCCGACAAGGACGGTGCCGAGGCGTGGCACACCGACACTATTCTCAACCTGTTCTCCTGCACCAAGACCTTCACCAGCGTGGCGGTTCTGCAACTGGTCGAAGAGGGCAAGTTGAAGCTGGACGAACCCGTGGCCAGGCTTTGGCCCGAATTCGCCGCGGCGGGCAAGGCCTCCATCACGCTTCGCCAATTGCTCTGCCATCAGGCCGGGCTGCCCGCGTTGCGTGAGCCGTTGCCGGCCGAAGCGCTTTACCAGTGGGACACCATGACCGCCGCCCTGGCAGCCGAAGAACCCTGGTGGACACCGGGTCAGGGGCATGGTTATGCGGCGATCACCTATGGCTGGCTGGTGGGCGAGATGCTGCGCCGCGCCGATGGTCGAGGCCCTGGGGAGTCCATTGCTGCGCGTATCGCCCGCCCGCTGGGGCTGGATTTTCATGTTGGGCTGCCGGATGACCAGTTTCATCGCGTGGCCCATATCGCGCGCGGCAAAGGCAATGCCGGTGACGACGCTGCCCAACGCGTGCTGCAGGCGACGATGCGCGAGCCGGCTTCGATCACTGCCAAGGCGTTCACCAACCCGCCGTCGATCATGACCAGCACCAACAGGCCGGAGTGGCGCCGCATGCAGCAACCGGCGGCCAACGGCCACGGCAATGCACGCAGTCTCGCCGGTTTCTATAACGGTCTGCTCGATGGCAGCCTGCTTGAAGCCGACATGCTCAATGAGCTGACTCGGGAACACAGCCTCGGTCAGGACAAGACATTACTGACCTCGACCCGTCTGGGGCTGGGCTGCATGCTCGATCAGCCGGGCGTTGCCAACGCGACCTACGGCCTGGGGCCTAAAGCCTTTGGCCATCCGGGGGCGGGCGGCTCGGTAGGGTTCGCCGATCCTGATGACGAGGTTGCCTTTGGCTTCGTTAACAACACCTTGGGGCCCTACATTCTGATGGACCCACGTGCGCAGAAACTGGTCGGGGTTCTGCGTGAGTGTTTGCAGTAAGTATCGGCTATAAGTGCTTGTTTCATACCGACTGTCAGTTAAATGGCTGTAACAGGAACCGTACGACGGTTTCTTTTTCCAACTGCATCTTTATGCATGTTATACCGGCGTAGTTACGTCCTTCTGTCTGATCAAAACCGTTGCGGGTTACCCATGTCGTCTAATAAAAGCCTCGTTCTCGCCCTGTGCATCGCCGTGACCGGCTGTGCCCAAACCCCACAATCCGACTCTGCTGCAACCGGAGGCCATTGGTGGCAGTTCGGTTCCGGCAGCGACTCCGCTGACGCAGGCACCGCTGCCAAGGCTCCGGCACCGAGCCCGGCACCCGCTCCGGTTGCCAAGGCTGCGGCCACGCCGGCACCTGCGGCAGGTGCTGAAAACAGCGCGCCGTGGTACTGGCCGTTCGGTTCGAACGATAACGCGCAGGCCAAACCTGATGCCGTGGCCGACAAGCCGGCAGCCAAGCCCGCTGCGCCGGCGCTGGTTGCCAAATCGGAGACCGACACCAAGTGGTGGTGGCCGTTTGGCAACGACTCCTCCAAGGACGAGCCGAAAGCGCTGGCGATGCCTGATCCGAAAGTGACCCAGGCCTGGCTGGACGAGTACGAGCCGCGCCTGCGCGCTGCAATCAAGGACAGCCCGTTCCAGCTGGAGCGTCGCGAAGACCTGCTGGCAATCACCGCGCCAGTCGACAGCTCGTTCAACCCTGACCGTCCGGCCATGCTGCTGCCGAACACGCTGGGTCCGATCACCCGTCTGGCCAAGGTGGTCGAAGGCGATCAGAAAACTGCCGTGCTGATTCTCGGTCATGCCGACACTTCGGGTCCTACCGAAGCCAACCAGAAGATCAGCCAGGAACGTGCGCAATCGGTTGCCGCTATTTTCCGTCTCAGTGGCCTGGAGCGTAACCGTCTGAGCCAGCGTGGCATGGGTGCCGTGATGCCGCGCGCTGCCAACGACAGCCTGCAGGGCCGTGCGCTCAACCGCCGGGTCGAGATTCTCATGACGCCGCAGTACACCATGCGCGCGCTGATGAGCCGCTACGCACTGCCGCCAGTGGCGCCGACCATGGTCGCTACCCAGGACGTCAAGCCGGTTGCCCCGCCACTTGCCGCCGCACCTGCCAAGAAAGCCGCTGCGAAGAAAGACACCGCCAAGAAAGCTGCACCGGCCAAAGCCAGCACCGCCAAGAAGGCCGCGCCAGCCAAGACCACCGCAGCAGCTAAAAAACCAGCAGCGACCAAGGCCAAGGCGCCCGCCAAGAAAGATGACAGCCAGGCCAGTAACTGAGGCCTGGTTACCTCACGACTTTCGTCTCCACGCTCCGCGCTTTGCGTTGTGCACAAGTCCTGAATAGCCTGAAAAACAAGGCTTTCAGGCTTCTGCCCGGAGGGCGTGGGAGCGAACTTGTTCGCGAAAAGGCCGGTACAGTCTGCGAAACGTATCGTCTGAATCACCGTCTTCGCGAACAAGTTCGCTCCCACGGCCTTCGGCCAGAATCAAAAACGAATGTGTGATAACGGCGAGCGCCGAGCCTCGTAACGAGAGTTAGCTAACGTTCATGATATCTGCGCAGGAATGAAACCATGACTCAGACCCTGGCCGACATGCGCCGTGATTACACGCGCGACGGGTTGACCGAAGCGCAATCGCCGGACGAGCCCTTTGCACTCTTTCATGCATGGTTTGCCGACGCGGTGAACACTGAGCAGCCGCCTGTCGAGGCTAACGCCATGACACTGGCGACGGTTGATGAGCAAGGACGTCCACATTGCCGCGTCTTGCTGCTCAAGGGCCTGGACACTCAGGGGTTCACGTTTTTCACTAACTACGAAAGCGCCAAGGGCCAGCAGATCGCTGCACGTCCATTTGCCGCGATGACCTTCTTCTGGCCGACACTGGAGCGCCAGGTGCGTATCGAGGGTCGGGTGGAGAAAGTCTCTGCGCAAGAATCCGACGCTTATTACCAGGTGCGCCCTCTGGGCAGCCGTCTGGGTGCATGGGCCTCGCCACAGAGTCGCGTGATCGCGGATCGCGACGAACTGGAAGGCCTGATCAGACAGACGGAACAACGCTTCGCAGACACCCAGCCACATTGCCCCGAGCACTGGGGTGGCTACCGTCTTTTGCCCGAGCGGATCGAGTTCTGGCAGGGCCGCTCCAGTCGACTTCACGACCGTTTGAACTATCGTTTGATAGACGACAGATGGACACGCGAGCGCCTTGCACCCTGATTGAATTATTCGTTTGGCCAATCGTCTGAGCGTTATACGGGTTACGGCTGTATGAGGCCTGAATCAATTTAATTTGCAGGCTCGGGGCCGTGACAGCACCTTTGTCGGGTAGTCTAATGGCCACTGATTCCTCTGGAGATTCCTTTTATGCGCAAGTCTGCTCTTCTGGTTGCTTCGTTCACTGCCATGGCTCTGACGCTGGGCGGCTGTACCTCGAATCTGACCGGTGATTCCTATTCCCGTGATGAGGCCAGGACCGTACAGACAGTTCGCATGGGGACGATCGAATCCTTGCGTCCGGTCAAGATCGAGGGCACCAAGACCCCGATCGGCGGCGCGGCGGGTGCCGTTGTTGGTGGTGTGGGTGGCAGCGCTATCGGTGGGGGTCGCGGCAGTATCGTGGCAGCGGTGATCGGCGCAGTGGCCGGTGGTCTGCTGGGTTCGGCGACCGAGGAAGGCCTGACCCGTACGCAAGGTGTCGAAATCACCGTGCGTGAGGATGACGGCAGCATGCGTGCCTACGTGCAGCAGGTTCAGGAAAACGAGATTTTCCGGGTCGGCGAGCGCGTGCGCATCATGAGCGTCAACGGCACCAGCCGCGTTACCCACTGATCTGCAACACCGCACAGCAAAACCCCGAGCCGCAATGCTCGGGGTTTTTTATTGCCAAGCGTGAATGCTCCCACAAGGCTTATGTACAACGATAGTCAGACTGGGCTCAGCCCTCGATCCCCAGCATGTCGCGCACCAGCGCTTCGGCCACCCGAATGCCGTCCACACCAGCCGAGAGAATCCCGCCCGCATAGCCAGCGCCTTCACCCGCCGGGTAAAGGCCTTTGGTATTGAGGCTTTGCAGAGTCGGCCCGCGGGTGATGCGCAGCGGTGCCGAGGTGCGGGTTTCGATGCCGGTCAGCACAGCGTCGTGCAGTGAGAAGCCTTTGATCTGCTTGTCGAACGCAGGCAACGCTTCACGAATCGCTTCGATGGCAAAGGCGGGCAGGGCCTCGGCAAGGTCCACCAGCTTCACCCCCGGCTTGTAGGACGGTTCAACGCTGCCCAGAGCCGTCGAGGCCCTGCCTGCGATGAAGTCGCCAACCAGTTGCGCAGGCGCTTCGTAGCTGCTGCCGCCGAGCAGATAGGCGTGAGATTCCAGACGCTCCTGCAACTCGATACCGGCCAGCGGGCTGCCAGGGTAGTCCTGTTCCGGCGAGATACCGACCACGATGCCCGAGTTGGCATTGCGCTCGTTGCGTGAGTATTGGCTCATACCGTTGGTGACCACTCGGCCTGGCTCTGACGTCGCTGCCACGACCGTGCCGCCAGGACACATGCAGAAGCTGTAGACCGAGCGACCGTTGCTGGCGTGGTGCACCAGCTTGTAATCGGCTGCGCCGAGCTTCGGGTGACCGGCGTACTTGCCCAGTCGTGCGCGGTCGATCAACGATTGCGGATGTTCGATGCGGAAGCCCACCGAGAACGGCTTGGCTTCCATGAACACGCCACGGCCGTGCAGCATGCGGAAGGTGTCACGGGCACTGTGGCCCAGCGCCAGAATCACATGCCGCGACTCGAGCTGTTCGCCGCTGTGGAGCTGCACACCCAGCAATTGGCCGTTCTCGATCATCACGTCGGTCACGCGCTGCTGGAAGCGCACTTCGCCGCCCAGCGCTTCGATCTGATGGCGCATGTTCTCGACCACGCCCGTCAGGCGGAACGTGCCGATATGCGGCTTGCTGACATAGAGGATTTCTTCCGGGGCGCCGGCTTTCACGAATTCGTGCAGCACTTTGCGGCCGATGAATTTCGGGTCCTTGATCTGGCTGTAAAGCTTGCCGTCGGAAAAGGTCCCGGCACCGCCCTCGCCAAACTGTACGTTGGACTCGGGGCTGAGGACGTTTTTGCGCCACAGCGCCCAGGTGTCCTTGGTGCGCTGGCGAACTTCGGTGCCGCGCTCGAGGATGATCGGCTTGAAGCCCATCTGCGCGAGCAGCAGCCCGGCAAAGATACCGCAGGGTCCGAAACCCACGACGATCGGGCGCTCTGTCAGCCCCTCGGGAGCGTGACCGACGACTTTGTAGCTGACATCAGGTGCCGGGCCGACGTGGCGGTCATCGGCCAGCTTGCGCAACAGTGCTTCTTCATCCTTGACCTGGAAGTCGATGGTGTAGATGAAGCACAGCTCGGAAGACTTTTTGCGCGCGTCGTAGCTGCGCTTGAAGAGGGTAAAGTCCAGCAGTTCGCCGCTGTCGATACCCAGGTGCTTCAAGAGCGCAACGCGCAGGTCTTCTTCCGGATGATCGATCGGCAGCTTGAGTTCGGTGATTCGTAACATTAAGGGGTCCAGTTTTCGGGCCGCAGGTTCAGCCCGACAGCACTACAAGAACCGGCGATTATAAGCGCTGAACCCCTTTGGCGGCGAGCCTGAGCGATCAGTCGTCGCGTGAACCGCCGTAATAACCGCAGCCACGCTGGGCCTGGCCGTTTATGCGCAGTTCTGCAGTGAGGTGTTGCACCGAGCCGTCGACGCTGTCGACGCAGCGCTGTGGCGCAACCCAGATCTCGATGCGCTGATTGTTGGCCTCGCTGCTGACGCTGAAACTGCCGTCCGGCAGCTTCTCTTCCACGTAGGGCAGCGCCAGTGGCGCAACGCCTTCGCGTTCCAGAACCATGCCCTTGCCGCTGACATTGACGTTCCAGGCGGGCTTGTTGCCATTGACGTGCAATGTCAGGCGTTTGAAATTGAGGTCTTCACAGGCCTGGCCGGGACGTTCAACGCGGTACAGCTGATGCAGGTCCAGCTGACCGTCACTGTTGGCCGCCTTGCTCGCGGCAAAGCTGCCGCGCAGATCGGCAAACACCGTGCCTTTGCTGTCCGCCAGCGAGGCCGCTTCCTGCAGAATGCCGGTATTGCCGCGATCCTTGACCACGTAGCGACGCTGTTCGTTACACGGCTTGAACAGCAACTGGCCGTTTTCCCCGGTCAGGTCGCCCTGCATACGGAGCATGCCCACCGTGGAGACCTTCGGTTCCTCGGTCTGTTTACCGAGCAATTGACACCCGGCAAACAATGGTAGAAGAGCAAATACGAGGACGGAACGGGCAGCGAACATGATGTGGTCTCCAGACAGGTGCCGCCACGTTACTCAGACTGGAGGTGCATCACAAGGGTCGGGATGCTTATCGCGCGAGCAGTGGCTTTGACTATCGTGCAGGTTTGACGCTGACCGTAGGAGCGAACTTGTTCGCGAAAGGGCCGTTTTGTTCGACGAAAATATGTCGTTTAAACGAACGCCTTCGCGAACAAGCGAAGCGTCGCCCGATTCGCGCCTGCAAAACCGTTTCGGCCTCTCGGGACGTTATGTGAGCTTACCCGCCCAGATACGCGTCCCGCACTTTCGGATCGACCAGCAGTTCTTCACCTGTGCCTTGCATGACCACGCGGCCGTTTTCCAGTACGTAGGCGCGGTCGGCGACTTTCAGGGCCTGGTTGGCGTTCTGTTCGACCAGAAACACCGTCACGCCATCGCGGCGCAGCTGTTCGACGATCTCGAAAATCTGCTGGATGATGATCGGCGCCAGACCCAGTGAAGGCTCGTCCAGCAATAGCAACTTGGGCTTGCTCATCAGTGCACGACCAATGGCCAGCATCTGCTGTTCGCCGCCGGACATGGTGCCGCCGCGCTGATTGAAGCGTTCCTTGAGGCGTGGAAAGAGGTGCAGGACCTTGTCCATCTGTTCCTGATAATCCTCTTTTTCCGTGAAGAAACCGCCCATCGCCAGGTTCTCTTCAACGGTCAGACGCGCAAACACCCGGCGGCCCTCCGGCACCACGGCAATGCTCTTGCGCATGATGATCGACGACTCCAGCCCGACCAGTTCCTCGCCCATGTAGCGAATACTGCCGCTTTGGGCGCGCGGTGAGCCGCACAGGGTCATCAGCAGGGTGGACTTGCCCGCGCCGTTGGCGCCGATCAGGGTGACAATTTCACCCTGGCGTACTTCCACGTTGACGCTGTGCAGCGCCTGGATCTTGCCGTAGAAGGTGGAAACGTTTTCGAACTGCAGCATTTACGCTTCCCCCAGGTAGGCTTTGATCACATCAGGATTGTCACGAATCTGTTCCGGCGTGCCATCGGCCAGAGGCGTGCCCTGATTGATCACCACGATGTGGTCGGAAATGCTCATCACCAGTTTCATGTCGTGCTCGATCAACAGCACCGTCGCGTTGTGCTCGCTGCGCAACACGCCGATCAGTGCTTTCAGATCATCGGTTTCCCTGGGGTTCAGACCCGCTGCCGGTTCGTCGAGCATCAGAATGCGCGGACGCGTCATCATGCAGCGGGCGATTTCCAGGCGGCGTTGCTGACCGTAGGCCAGCGTCCCGGCAGGGCGGTTGGCGAATTCCCTGAGGTTGACCGCCTCCAGCCAATGCTCGGCGTAGTCCATGGCCTCACGTTCGCTGCGGCGGAACGCGGGCGTCTTGAACAGGCCGGACAGGAAGTTGGTATTCAAATGCCGGTGCTGGGCAACCAACAGGTTTTCCACGGCGGTCATTTCCTTGAACAGGCGCACGTTCTGGAACGTACGCACCACACCCTTGCGCGCGATCTGGTGGCCAGCCAGGCCCTGGATCGGCTCACCGTCCAGCAGAATCGTGCCTGCGCTCGGCCGGTAGAAACCGGTCAGGCAGTTGAAAACTGTCGTCTTGCCGGCGCCATTGGGGCCGATCATCGACACAACCTGCCCCTGATTGACGGTCAGGGCAACGCCATTGACCGCCAGCAGGCCGCCAAAACGCATGCTCAAGCCAGTGGCTTGCAGTAATGGGCGGCTCATTTAGGCAGCTCCGCTTTCAATTTCATTTCGGGGCGCTGCATCGGCAGGAAGCCTTGTGGACGCCAGATCATCATCAGCACCATCAGCGCGCCGAACATCAGCATGCGGTAGTCACTGAACTCACGCATCAGCTCAGGCAACAGGATCATTACGATCGCCGCCAGAATCACGCCCAGTTGCGAGCCCATGCCACCCAGCACCACGATGGCGAGGATGATTGCCGACTCGATGAAAGTGAACGACTCCGGAGTGATCAGACCCTGACGTGCAGCAAAGAAGCTGCCCGCGAAACCTGCGAACGCAGCGCCAAGGGTGAAGGCCGAGAGCTTGATCACGGTCGGGTTCAGACCCAGTGCGCGGCAGGCGATTTCGTCTTCGCGCAAGGCTTCCCAGGCCCGTCCGATCGGCATGCGCAGCAGGCGATTGATGACGAACAACGCCGCCAGCGCCAGCAGCAGGGCGATCAGGTAGAGAAAGATGACCTTGTTGATCGAGTTGTACGGCAGGCCGAAGAACTCGTGGAAGGTCTGCATGCCCTCAGCGGCCTTGCGCTCGAAGGTCAGACCGAAGAGGGTCGGCTTTTCGATGTTGCTGATGCCGTTCGGACCACCAGTGATATCAGTCAGGTTGCGCAGGAAGATACGGATGATCTCGCCGAACCCCAGCGTCACGATGGCCAGGTAGTCGCCGCGCAGACGCAACACCGGAAAGCCCAGCAGGAATCCGAACAGCGCCGCCATCAGTCCCGCGATCGGCAGGCAGATCCAGAAGCCGAGCCCGTAGTAGTGCGACAGCAGGGCATAGCTGTAAGCCCCGACCGCATAGAAACCGACATAACCCAGGTCAAGCAGACCTGCCAGGCCGACCACGATGTTCAGGCCGAGGCCGAGCATCACGTAGATCAGGATCAGCGTGGCAATGTCCACCGCGCCGCGCGACCCGAAGAATGGCCAGATGAAGGCCAGCACGATGAGCGCCGCAAGGCCCCAGCGCTGGGTTTTCGGCTGGGTCAGGAAGTCGCTGGTCTTTTGCGGGATCAGCGGTTTTTCGGAGCCACGACGCAGGCCGCTGATCTGCTCGGCGAACAGCACGCGCAGGAACAGCAGCACCGAACACACGGCAATGATGGTCAGGGTCAGCGGGCTGGCGTTCTGCACTTGCAGGGTGACGCCGGAAAAGGCCAGTTTCAGGCCGAACACCGGGTAGGCCACGGCCCAGACCAGTAAGGCGCTGAACAGCGCCTGTTTGAAAGACTTGCTCATACTTTCTCAACCTCCGGACGACCCAGAATGCCGGTCGGTCGGAACAGCAGCACCAGGACCAGCAGGCCGAAAGCCACGACGTCCTTGTACTGATCACCAAAAATGTCGGCACCGAAGGCTTCGGCGACGCCCAGCACCAGGCCACCGAGCACGGCACCCGGGATCGAGCCGATACCGCCCAGTACCGCAGCCGTGAAGGCTTTCAGGCCGACGAGGAAACCGGCGTTGGGGTTGATCACGCCGTATTGCATGCTCAGTAGCATGGCGGCGACGGCGGCCAGTGCAGCACCGACCACGAAGGTCAGGGCGATGATGTTGTTGGTGTTGATGCCCAGCAGATTGGCCATCTTCATGTCCTCGGCGCAGGCGCGGCAGGCGCGGCCCATTCGCGAGCGGGAGATGAACAGGGTCAGGCCGGTCATGGCCACCAGGGTGACGACGAACACCACGATCTGCATGTAGGAAATCAGCACTTCCTCTGCGCCACCGGGCCCGAACGAGAGGCTGCCGGGCAGCAGGTTGGGGATGGCGAAGTTGCCCGAGCCCTGGGAAAGCTGGACCGAGTTCTGCAGAAAGATCGACATGCCGATGGCGGAAATCAGTGGAATCAGACGGTTGCTGTTGCGCAACGGACGGTAGGCCACGCGCTCGATGCTGTATCCGTAGGCACTGGTCACGATGATCGCAGCGGCAAAACCGGCAATCATCAGCAACGGCAGGCTGTGAATCCCCAGCATCGCCAGACCGGCGAGGGCCATGAAAGCTACATAGGAACCGATCATGTACACCTCGCCATGGGCGAAGTTGATCATTCCGATGATGCCGTACACCATCGTGTAACCGATGGCGATCAATGCATACGTACTGCCAATGGTCAGGCCATTGACCAGCTGCTGCATGTAGTGGAATAACTCGGGCATTTACCGCGCTCCTAAAAACCTGATCTGCATTTCTCTGACCTGCGCCGGGGTGGCATTCTGTCGATGCGTAGCCTGTTGCGCTATCAAGGAACCGCTATTGACGGTTTTAAGATTTTCAGGGGGCCTCGTGCACGCCGTTCGGGTCGCCGAAACGTGCGTACGGGCCTGGATTCGTAAAACAAAGCCCACTGCGCTGGCAGTGGGCTTTGAGGGTTGACGCAAGCAGCTTATTTGGCGGCTTCGGTCTTGGGTTTGCCGAAGTGCCACTCGTAGACCACGAACTGGAAGTTCTTCAGGTCACCTTTTTCGTCGTAGCTCAGCTCGCCCATTGGCGTCTTGAAAGTACCGGCATGGATGGCAGCAGCCACCTTGGTGGTGTCTTCGGACTTGGCGGCAGCGATGCCGTCAGCAATGACCTGCACGGCGGAGTAGGACGGGTACACGAACGGGCCGCTCGGGTCCTGGCTCTTGGCCTTGAAGGCTTCGGTCAGTGCCTGGTTGGCCGGGTCCTGGTCGAAGGATTTTGGCAGGGTGACCAGCAGGCCTTCGGAAGCTTCGCCAGCAATTTGCGAGATCGACTCGTTGCCGACGCCTTCAGGGCCCATGAACTTGGCATTCAGGCCTTTTTCCTTGGACTGGCGCAGAATCTGGCCCAGCTCAGGGTGGTAGCCGCCGTAGTAGACGAAGTCTACGTTGGCCTGCTTGAGCTTGGCGATCAGCGACGAGAAGTCCTTGTCGCCAGCGTTGATGCCTTCGAACAGTGCAACCTTGACGCCTTTTTTCTCCAGCGTCTGCTTGAAGGCTGTCGCGATACCTTCGCCGTACTGCTGCTTGTCGTGGATGACTGCAACGATTTTCGGCTTGGCGACGTCGGCAATGTAGTTGCCGGCGGCCGGACCCTGAGCGCTGTCCAGACCGATGGTGCGGAACACCAGTTTGTAGCCGCGCGCGGTGATTTCCGGGCTGGTGGCAGCCGGGGTCACCATGATGATGCCTTCGTCTTCGTAAACGTCGGAGGCTGGCTGGGCGGAGCTGGAGCAAAGGTGACCGACCACGTATTTCACGCCGTCGTTGACCACTTTGTTGGCGACCGCAACGGCCTGTTTCGGATCGCAGGCGTCATCGTATTCGACGGCTTCAAGCTTTTTGCCATCTACGCCGCCTTTGGCGTTGATCTGCTCGATGGCCATCTTGGCGCCATTGAACTGCATGGTGCCGTATTCGGCGACAGGGCCGGTCTTGGGACCGGCGATGCCGATCTTGATGGTGTCAGCTGCGAACGAATGGCTGGCAACCCCCGCCATAACCAGTGCGGCAAACAGCCTTGAAAGCTTATTGGTACCCTTAGTCATGATGCTCCACTCTTGCGTTGTAGTTTTTATAATCCTGATGGCCAAGGCTCCAGGACCGATTCGATCACCGGTTGTCCCACGCCGCCAACTGTACCGGAACAGTTTAGAGCGCGGTTCGCTGGCTTGGAAAGCCGGGCGTCTGAGGACAAACCTGTGGGTGTCGCTTAATCGAAAGAAAGTTACAGAATCGAACCGCTTGAGCGTCTGAAATCACTTCAGATCCATAGGGTTATCTGCACTTCCCTGCGATAAATCGCCTGCTTCTGGGCTTGCCGGTGGGAAACTCGGCGTTATCATTGCGCCGATTTTCTTTTTGGTGAAACCCATGACGCAAGAACCTAGCACCCTCTATGCCAAACTGCTTGGCGAAACGGCATCAATCACCTGGACTGAATTGCAACCATTCTTTGCCAAGGGTGCCCTGTTGTGGGTCGAGTTGCCTCTGGATTTGATCGAAGTCGCCGAGGCGGTGGCCGAAAATGATGCAGCCAGGGTGTCTGCATGGTTGGCTGAGGGGCGGGTTGGCAAGGTGTCTGAAACCAAGGCGCTTGAGCTGGTGGAGACAGATCCGCTGCTCTGGGCTGTAGTAGTGGCACCTTGGGTTTTGATTCAAAACAGGGCGCAGGATTGATTTGCGCACCAGTCAGGTGCCGCGCGGTTTTCCGGAGTGAGTTGGAAGGTAACTTTTCGGCAGCCCGCGTAGCGTAAAACCCCACCTTGGAGGTAGCGGTTCCGCGGGCTGCACTGTTTCTTTAGACGGTGGAGCCGTGCGCCCCCCCCTCAGGTACGGACAGGTCTGGGACTGGCGAAATCGTCATTGTCACGCAGTTCGGCAAACACATCCGGAATGGCTGGTGTTTCGCTGCCCGACTCCTCGCTGTGCTGTTGTGGCAGGGCAGACCAGCGGGTAGTGGGCTCGCGCTGGTTCATCTGTCTGGCAAGAGGCAGGATGCGCTCCAGCGGCTGGGGCCTGCTGAACAGATAACCTTGTACGTAATCACTGCCAAACTGCCTGAGAAACTCCAGTTGATCCTGGGTTTCGACGCCTTCGGTTACCACTTTCAAGCGCAACGTATGCGCCATGACGAGGATTGCCTGAACGATTTCCATGTCCTGCGGGGACTGCGGAATGTCGATAATGAACGAACGGTCGATCTTCAGCGTGTCCAGTGGCAGTCGCTTGAGATAGGCGAGCGACGAGTATCCCGTGCCGAAGTCGTCAATCGACAGTGAAACACCCAGGCTGCGAATGTGCTTGAGCATCTGGATGGTGTTGCTGATGTTGCCCATCAAGGCATTTTCGGTCACCTCCAGTTCAAGCTGTCCAGGTGCCGCGTCAGCATCGGCCAGCGCCCGTTCAACCTCTTCGACCAGTTCGTTGCGGCCCAGCGTCAGCGCTGAACAGTTGACGGAGATGATCAGCTGTTCCAGCCCTTCCTGGCCTAGAGTGCGCAGGTCGTGACAGGCGCGGCGCAGCACCCAGTTATCCAGCTCGGCAATCAGGCCGTTAGTCTCGGCAATGCTGATGAAGCGTGCGGGTACCAGCAGGCCGTGGTGCGGGTGATTCCAGCGTACCAGCGCCTCAAGCTTGGCAACGTGGCCAGTGCGCATGTCGACAATAGGCTGGTAATACACCTGCAGCCCCTTCCCCTCGCGCAAGGCATTGCGCAGTTCTTCTTCCAGTTGCAGTTCCAGACTGGCTTTGGTCTTGAGAGCCGGGTTGAAGAAGTTGACGCCGTTGCGCCCTTTGTCCTTTGACTGGTAGAGCGCGAGGTCTGCGTGCTTGAGCAGCTCATCGCAGGTCGAACCATCACGCGGGAACACGGCAATGCCGATACTGGTGGTCATGACCATACGCCTGCCTGCCAGCGCGATGGTCTCCTTCATTTTGTGCATGACTCGATGAGCCAGATGTCTTGCCTCTTCGTAGTCCGGAATGCTCAGCAGAATGCAGAATTCGTCGCCGCCGAAACGCGCAACCACGTCCTGGGCACGTGTAGCGCTGCGGATGCGCTCGGCGATCACCTTGAGCAACTCGTCACCCGCGTCATGGCCCAGGCTGTCGTTGATGCGCTTGAAGTGGTCGATGTCAAGGAACATCACCGCAAGCATGCCTTTGTTGAAGGTGTGCTCCTGCAGCTTCTCGGCGAAGATCTGATTGAAGCCGCGACGGTTGATCAGGTTGGTCAGTGGGTCGTAATGTGCAACCTGCTGAAGCGAGACACGTGCCTGATCAAGCTGGCTGAGCAGCACATTGACCCGTTGCAGGTCATGCTCCTTGCCTTGCAGTTTCTTGTCGGCCATTGCTGCGCTGATGCTGCCGGCGATGATCAGCAGGGCGATGGCCGCGATGGTAAGCCCCAGCTGTTGGCTGTTTTCGGTAGTGGGGCCGTGCAGCGCAACGCCTTCTGGTATTACCAGCCGCAGCGCCTTCATGCCCATCAGGTGCATGGTCAGCAGGCCTGCGCCCAGCAAAAGGCTGACCGCGTAACGGAACATCTGATGAAACATGCCGCTGTACTGGCGCAAGTGCCGGGACAGGGTCAGGAGCGCAATGCTGGAAAGAACCGCCACCAGAATCGACAGGGCAAACATCCGCGGCTCGTAGTACTGCGTGGCAGTGGAGCGCATGGCCGACATGCCCAGGTAGTGCATGACACTGATGCCGATCCCCATCACCACCGCGCTGATCAGACAGCGCTTCAAGGTCAGCTCGGGGATGGTCAGTGCTCGCATGGCCACCAATGCGGTGATCAATACGATCAGCAGGGAAATCAGCGTGATGGAGAGGTCATAGGCGATTTTGAGGGGGGCCTGGAAGGCCAGCATGCTGATGAAATGCATCGCCCATACGCCACCGGCCAGGCAAAGCGCGCCCAGCGCTTTCCAGAGGCGACGGCTTTTGAGGGCGTCGACCTGGATGACACGGTCCGCAATGTCCAGCGTGGCAAAGCACGCAGCACAGGCCACGCCGTAAGCAAGCGCGACCAGAAACAGGTTGTGACTACAGTCGATCAACAATTGCACGTCCGCTGGTGGGTCAGCGAATACGTTCAAACCCAGCCAATCCATAGCTTGCCCTATTCTCACTGCAAGGGCGCCAAGGCTGAAGGCCTGGCGTTCTAGGCTGAGTATAGAAGCTGTTTACATCCTGCCAATACACGAGGTGCCAATTTGGCATCAAAGTGATGGCTGGCGCGTCTGGACTCTATGCTTGGGAGGACGCAGAGCGTCCGGAAAGGCATGCCCATGCGGAGCATGGGCACGATAGGGGGGGCGTATATCGCGTGGCAGGTGGGTGTGTAACTGGCCCTCAGCCTGCGACCAGTACCCGGATCGCTTCCAGACGCAGTGCCGCTTTTTCAAGCATGGCCAGACCCTGTTCACGTTGAGCGCGCAGAGCCACCAGTTCACTGTCGCGCACGGTCGGGTTGACCGCTTGCAATGCCGTCAGGCGGGCCAGTTCTTCTTCAGTATCGGCTGCCAGGCGGCGCTGCGCTTCGGCAACGCGCTCTGCGTGTTTCGGCGTGATTTTCTCTTCGCCCGCGTTGATCCTCGGGGTCAGTTGGTCACGTTGTGCCTGGATGAACTTGTTGGCGCTGGCACGGGGCACACTTTCGAGCTGATCATTGAGCGTGTTGAACGACACACGGCTGGCCAGATCGTTGCCATTCGGGTCGAGCAGGCAGCGCAGCGCGGCAGGCGGCAGATAACGTCCCAGTTGCAGCGAGCGCGGCGCAACCACCTCGCTGACGTAGATCAGTTCCAGCAGAACGGTGCCCGGCTTGAGCGCCTTGTTCTTGATCAGCGCCACGGCGGTGTTGCCCATCGAACCGGACAGCACCAGATCCATGCCGCCTTGCACCATCGGGTGCTCCCAGGTGATGAACTGCATGTCCTCGCGGGACAGCGCCTGATTGCGGTCGTAGGTGATGGTCACGCCTTCGTCGTCGCCCAACGGGAAGCTGGCGTCGAGCATCTTTTCACTCGGCTTGAGGATCAGGGCGTTTTCCGAATGGTCCTCGCTGTCGATGCCAAACGCGTCGAACAGGGTTTCCATGTAGATCGGCAGGCTGAACTGATCGTCCTGATCGAGGATCGCTTCGACCAGCGCTTCGCCTTCGCCAGCACCGCCGGAATTGAGTTCCAGCAAACGGTCGCGACCGGTATGCAGTTCGCTTTCCAGGCGCTCGCGTTCGCTGCGGGCTTCATCGATCAGTGTTTGCCACTCGTCGTCGTCACCGCTTTCCAGCAGCGGCAGCAGGCGCGGGCCGAACTGATGCTGCAGGGCGTTGCCGGTCGGGCAGGTATTGAGGAACGCGTTGAGCGCTTCGTGATACCACTGGAACAGGCGGGCCTGCGGACTGGTTTCCAGGAACGGGACGTGCAGCTCGATGGTGTGCTTCTGGCCGATCCGGTCCAGACGCCCGATACGCTGCTCCAGCAAGTCCGGGTGCGACGGCAGATCGAACAGGACCAGATGGTGGGAGAACTGGAAGTTGCGGCCTTCACTGCCGATTTCCGAACAGATCAGCACCTGGGCGCCGAACTCTTCGTCTGCAAAGTAGGCCGCCGCACGGTCGCGCTCAAGGATGTTCATGCCTTCGTGGAAAACCGTTGCAGGGATACCGGAGCGCACACGCAGCGCATCTTCCAGGTCCATGGCGGTTTCGGCGTGGGCACAGATGACCAGCACCTTGACGCGCTTGAGCATTTTCAGGGTATCGATCAGCCAGTCGACACGGGGGTCGAAGCGCCACCAGCGCTCTTCTTCACTGACTTCCGATTGCGACTGGAAGCTGACTTCCGGGTAAAGATCGGCATGCTCGCCGACCGGCAATTCGAGGTATTCGACAGGGCAGGGCAGCGGGTATTGATGCAGCTTGCGCTCCGGGAAGCCCTGCACCGCGGCGCGGGTGTTGCGGAACAGAACGCGGCCGGTGCCGTGACGGTCCAGCAGTTCGCGAATCAGACGCGATTTGGCTTCTTCGTCGCCGGTATTCACCGCGGCCAGCAGCGAATCGCCTTCGGCACCCAGGAAGCCGTGAATGGTCTCTTGCGCCGCAGCGGACAGCTTGCCCTTGTCGAGCAACTCCTGAACGGCCTGGGCCACCGGGCGATAGTTCTCGCTCTCGGCGCGGAAGGCCTTGAGGTCGTGGAAACGGTTCGGGTCCAGCAGGCGCAGACGGGCAAAGTGGCTGTCCTGGCCCAGTTGTTCCGGCGTCGCGGTCAGCAGCAGTACGCCAGCAATGACTTCGGCCAGCTGTTCGACCAACGAATATTCGCGACTGGCCTTGTCTTCGTGCCAGACCAGGTGGTGCGCTTCGTCAACCACCATCAAGTCCCAGCCCGCCGCAAACAGGGCGTCCTGGGCTTTTTCGTCTTCGACCAGCCATTCCAGGGCAACCAGCGCGAGCTGGGTGTCTTCGAACGGGTTGCCGGCATCGCTTTCCATGAAACGCTCGGCGTCGAACAGCGCAACCTGCAGGTTGAAGCGGCGACGCATTTCCACCAGCCACTGGTGCTGCAGATTTTCCGGAACCAGGATCAGTACGCGGTTGGCGCGGCCCGACAGCAGTTGGCGATGGATCACCAGACCGGCTTCGATGGTTTTACCCAGGCCCACTTCGTCGGCCAGCAGAACGCGTGGCGCGATGCGGTCCGCGACTTCGCGAGCGATGTGCAACTGGTGGGCGATAGGCTGTGCGCGCACGCCACCCAGGCCCCAGAGCGAGGACTGCAATTGACGGCTGGTGTGCTCGAGCGTGTTGTAGCGCAGCGAAAACCATGACAGCTGGTCGATCTGGCCGGCAAACAGACGGTCGGTCGCCAGGCGGAACTGGATGAAGTTCGACAACTGGGTTTCCGGCAGCGTGACCAGTTCGTTCTGCGCGTTCAGGCCGTGGTAGACCAGCAGGCCATCGACATCGTCGACTTCGCGAACGGTCATTTTCCAGTTTTCGAAGTGCGTGATCACGTCGCCAGGGGAGAAGCGCACGCGGGTCAGCGGCGCGTTACGCAGTGCGTACTGACGTGTTTCGCCAGTGGCCGGATAGAGCACGGTCAACAAGCGGCCGTCCTGTGCCAGAACGGTGCCCAAACCCAGCTCGGCTTCGCTGTCACTAATCCAGCGTTGCCCCGGTTGATACTGCTGCGCCATGCTGCCTGTCTCCCGCTTGAAAAAGCTGAGTATGTTAACGGAACGCGCCCCGAAGGCCAAAGGCAGCGTGAAAAAACTCATGGTCAGCGCCGGAACCTATCGAATTTTTGGTTCCATGACACTTATTTCACTGAGAGGAGTCAAAAAAGATCTTATAAACCATCACTGGCTATTTCAGCCCGGTTCAAGTTGCCTCGTGCACGGCCGACACCCCGGTAAGAGGAGATAAAACCATGCTGCAACCTATGCTTCCGTTAAGTGTGGTGCCAGTGACATCACAGCTGGATCCGGCCAAACGCATGCCGGACATTCCACCTGTCGCGCCGGTGCAGCAGAGCTCCAGCGAGACCTCCATCGACCTGCGCAATGAAGATACTGAACGCAGCGCGTTGCTGTTGCGTGAAGAGCAACAGCGCCAGCAGCAACAGCAGCAGGCTCATGGCGGTGGAGAAGCCGAGGAATACGTGGGGCTGGTGGTTCCGGGTGATTCGCTGAACGCCGACAATACCGTACCCGTCGTACCGCTCATCGACGACGAGCCGCGTCAGGGGCTTTGGGTGGATATTCAGATCTGATCGCTGCACCGCCCATGTCTGTACGGGTCACGGGACTGGCCAGGGCTGCTGCGATTGAGCATTATTGGCCCTGATTTCCCGTGTTCGAGAACCGCAAGCCATGAGCGACGACGCACAACTGATCGACCTGGGCGCCGAGCGCGCCAAGCGTATCCACGATCTGAATGACAAGCGCCTCAATGAAGTACGCAATGCCTTCGAGCAGGCCATGCCGTTGAGCAAGCAGAAAAAGTCCGGCAAAAAGCCCAAAAAGCGCTGACCCAGCCGCCACGCTCCTGATCTGATCAGTTTGGTTTCACAACAGCTGATCTGGATCAACTCGCCTTTATGCACGCTGCCTTAATCTTGTTGCATCGGATGCGCTGTAGGCGGACACGCGCCTGACTGCATTCAATGAGCACGCAAGGCACTTGGGGCGACTTCGGTCGCCCTTTTTTTCGTCTGCATGCCACGCCCTTCATCGAGCGCTATCAGTTCACAGTGTTGGCGCCGGCATGGGTCAGGTCATAGGCTCTGGCGGCTTCGGCGGTCTTGATGTCGCGCTGATAGCTCGGCGTCCAGGCGGTCACCGCTGACTTCTGGGTGAAGCTGACATTACTGCCGATGTCCTTGAAGTGCGCATCGCCATAATCATCCAGCACGCCGGAGTTGCTGGCCTTGCCGGAAACATCCACTCCTTTTGCGAAATAGTTGGCCTGCGAAAGGATGGTCGCATTCCCCGTCGCGGTAAAGCCAAGATGGAAATTGTCGATCGAGTTGTTATAAGCATCAAATAGCCCTTGACGCATCAATCCGGGTGCTCGTACATCAAGGTTGCTGAACACGTTGTTGGCGATGGTCATGCGCGGGTAGCCCTTGTACTCGGCCTTGGCTTGAGCGGAGTCGTCCGGCTGACCGAGAATCACGCCATATTTGTTGTTCTGGAATTTCGAGTTGGTCAGGCTGACGTTGTCTGCCGTTCCGCCGACATAGAGCAGCTTGTCCAGACCTTTGGGATTCTGATCCTTGGTGCCTGAATAGGTGTTGTGGTCGATCCAGTATTTCTGACCGCTGCTGATAAACATCTGCATGTCACCGTTTTCGCGATAACGGCTGTCGTGGTCGAAGTTCAGGTTCTGGAAGATGTCATTGCTGGCGGTCTTGCCGCTGGCCAGGTAGATGTTGTGCAGACTGTTGCCCTTGTCGGTGCCGAGCAGAGTCTTGTTGGCGCCAAAGTTGATGGTCACTTTGCTGTCGGCAGACAGATTGGCCCCCAGTTTGACGGTGCGGGCTTTATCGTCCTCCATGTACTTCTTGAGGTCCGCCACGGTATTGACCGTAACGACTTCGCCACCGTTACCGCCGGTGGTGTTGGCCTCTTTGGCGAAACCTACGATGCCGGACATGTCCGCGCCCTGGCCATGCGCTGCCGGGGTCACGGTTTTCGCTGCTTTAACCGTGTTATCGGTCTTGGTGGTGTCCGTCGAGGTTTTCGGCAGGGCAGGGTCATTGACCACTGCCGGGTTTACCGCATCGGGCCCGGCGGGTGTCTTGTCTGGAGTGGCACTGCTTCTCTCGGCCGTCCGGTCTGCTGTTTGTGACGGCGCAGCGGACGTCGGCTCTGTATTTTTTTGCAGTGATACAGGTTTTTCTGAAGGGTGATCGTTCTGCACCACAAAGGGTTTTTCTGCGTTGCCCTGAGGTGTCGAAGGCGACGAGGAAGAGGACGAGGGCGATGGCGATTGAGCGAGTGTCGGCGTCTGTTCGCGTTGAGTCTGTGCAGGCCCGGAGCCGTTCTGTAGATTGCCTTCCAGCAGAGAGAGCAGGTTGTTGAGGATGTTGCGGATCGCTTGCACAAGTTTGTTCAGTACCTGCTCACCGTTGCCACCCAGCATGTTTGAAGACGTGCTCGTGTCAGTCGGCTGGACTCTGGAGCCTAGTGTATTCAGCGAAGAGTGCGGGCCATTGGCCTGCTGTGTCAGGCCGAAGTCGATCAGGTTGCTATTGTGGCCCGGCTTGATGCCCTGACCTTGAAGCTGCAGTTGATCAGTCTGCGCCGGAGCATCCTGCGCAGAAGTCCCGGAGACGGGGTAATAGTTTCTGTTGATCGTATTCATGGCTGATTTCCCCGCCTGTGGGATGAACAATTCGTGATCCGGATAGGGAGTGCTACTGGTTTCCTGAGTGGAAAGCGCAGGAAAGCAGTTCCGGGTGCATCATGAATTTTTGTTCAGGCCACTGGCGAGTCGGTCGGTCGTGCGCGCTGCGTGGCGCACGCCCGTGCGCGGTATCAGCCGAAAGTGATCTCGGGCAATACGGTCAGGTCGACGGTCTGCTGCTTGCGCGGGGCGAGAATCTCGGCTTCGCCGTCCACAACCAGCTCATCGTTCTGATTGAAAACGCGGGTGGCGATGCGCACGCGGAACTTCGGCAGTTTTTCCAGGATTTCCAGGCGCACCGTCAGGGTATCGCCCAGTTTTACCGGCTTGAGGAAGGTCATCTGTTGACCGATATAGATGGTGCCGGGGCCAGGCAACTCGCACGCAACCGCCGCACTGATCAGCGCGCCGCTGAACATGCCGTGGGCAATACGCTCCTTGAACATGGTCTTGGAGGCGTATTCGGCGTCCAGGTGGACCGGGTTATGGTCGCCAGACATCGCGGCGAACAGCTGAATATCACGCTCTTCCACTGTCTTGCTGTAGCTGGCGGTCTGACCGACTTCAAGGGCTTCGTAAGGCGTGTTGGTGACTTGAGTCATGTGGCTGTCCTGACAATAAAAATGAATTGAAGCGCGCCGGTTCGTGCAATCCGACCTGGCCTTGATTTGTAACACTTGATGACCTGTCGCCGCCAATGCGCGGACAAGATCATTCAGACGCTTGCTGGCGCTCCCCGGATCACATTCAAGGCAAATAATAAGCAAACGTCGTGTGAATACGGCTACTGCGCTATCGGGCAAGTATCTTTACCAGCCCGATTGCCGTGCGCAGTGTATCGCCGACGACAGATTTCAGTCTGAACAGAGACAAGATTCATGCTGCTGATGAGGCCCGGACGATTATTTGCCTGAGGCACTTTAACTGCTAACGTCCGCCCAGACCTATGCAGGGAAAAAGGATAAAAATAATGCAAGCTGACTTCTGGGATGACAAGCGTCCGGCGGGTGTCGATGCCGAGGTGGATCTGCAGACCTACCAATCGGTCGTCGAGGTGTTCGAGCGCTGCTGCAGGAAATTCGCCGACCGGCCTGCGTTCAGCAACATGGGCGTGACGCTGACCTACGCGGAGCTCGAGCGTCACTCCGCCGCCTTCGCCGCGTATTTGCAGCAGCACACGCAACTGGTGCCGGGTGACCGCATTGCCGTACAGATGCCCAATATCCTGCAGTACCCGATCGCCGTATTCGGTGCGATGCGTGCCGGTCTGACGGTGGTCAACACCAACCCGTTGTACACCGCGCGCGAGATGCGCCATCAATTCAAGGACTCCGGCGCCCGGGCGCTGGTCTATCTCAATCTGTTCGGCAAGCTGGTGCAGGAAGTGCTGCCGGACACGGCCATCGAATACCTGATCGAAGTGAAAATGGGCGACATGCAATCGGCTGCCAAGGGCTGGCTGGTCAATACCATCGTCGACAAGGTCAAGAAGATGGTCCCTGAATTCCATCTGCCTCAGGCCGTCGGCTTCAAGCGGGCGCTGCGCCTGGGGCGCGACAGCCGCATGCAGGTCGTGCCGCGAGGTCTGCAGGATGTTGCCGTTCTGCAGTACACCGGTGGCACCACGGGGCTGGCCAAGGGCGCGATGCTCACCCATGGCAATCTGGTCGCCAACATGCAGCAGGTCTATGCCTGCATGCGTCAGCAAGGGCCGCAAGGCGGATCGCTGTTTGAAGAAGGCAAAGAGGTGATGATCGCGCCGCTGCCGCTCTATCACATCTACGCGTTCACGGCGAATTGCATGTGCATGATGATCAGCGGCAATCACAACATCCTGATCACCAACCCTCGCGATATCGGCGGCTTCATCAAGGAACTGGGCAAGTGGAAGTTCACTGCCATGATCGGCCTCAACACACTGTTCGTTGCGCTCATGAACCATCCGGAATTCAAGAATCTGGATTTCTCGGCGCTGAAAAGCACCAACTCCGGCGGCACTGCACTGGTCAAGGCCACGGCCGAGCGCTGGGCGCAGATCACCGGCTGCATGATCGTCGAAGGGTACGGCCTGACCGAGACGTCGCCTGTTGCCAGTGCCAATCCCTACGGCACTCTGGCGCGCTTGGGAACCGTGGGCATTCCCGTGCCCGGCACCGCCATGAAAGTCATCGATGACAATGGCATCGAGTTGCCTTTCGGTGAGCGTGGCGAGCTGTGTATCAAGGGGCCGCAGGTCATGAAAGGCTACTGGAACCAGCCTGATGCCACAGCCGAATGCCTGGACGCCGAAGGCTGGTTCAAGACCGGTGACATTGCCGTGATTGGCGCTGACGGGTTCGTCAGTATCGTCGACCGCAAGAAAGACCTGATCATCGTGTCCGGTTTCAACGTCTACCCCAACGAAATCGAAGACGTGGTCATGGCCCATCCGAAAGTCGCCAACTGCGCCTGCATCGGCGTGCCGGACGAGCGCTCGGGGGAGGCCGTGAAGCTATTCGTGGTGGCGCGAGACCCGGGGCTGAGCATCGAAGAGCTCAAGGCCTTCTGCAAAGAGAATTTCACCGGCTACAAGGTGCCCAGGCAGATCGTTCTGCGTGATTCATTGCCAATGACCCCGGTGGGCAAGATTCTGCGCCGCGAGCTTCGGGACATTGCCTGACCCTTTAATCGTCTCCATCTGTGTACCTGACCCCGTTTGCAGATCGCTGCAAACGGGGTCGATTTTTTCCGGAAACAGGCGATTATGCTGAGGGGCCGCTCTGGTCCGGTGCTTTTGAGGCAGTGATGAGGTTTTATTAAATGTATTAAAAGTGACCAGATGTAATTTTCTGGTCTTATTGGTGACTGTCGGGCCTTCTTATGCCTCTAGTCGGCCTTTGGCAAAGCTGCTACTCTCGGCGCGCTTTTTGATCAGTCATAAAGCGGAAAAAGCGTCTACTGCATAATTCCAAGCACAAGAAAATCATCGCTTCAGGCGATGTGAAGAATTCGCTATCGCTACGGAGCCGACTGAATGATTGATAACTTCTGGAAGGACAAGTACCCGTCCGGTATCCCTGCCGATATCAACCCCGACGAGTACCCTAACGTCCAGGCGGTCCTGAAGCAGTCCTGCCAGCGCTTCGCCGACAAGCCGGCGTTCAGCAACCTGGGCAAGACCATCACCTACGGCGAACTGTATGAGCTGTCCGGCGCGTTTGCCGCCTGGATTCAGCAACATACCGACCTGCAGCCGGGTGACCGTATCGCCGTGCAACTGCCCAACGTTTTGCAGTACCCGATTGCCGTCTTTGGCGCGATTCGCGCCGGGCTGATCGTGGTCAACACCAACCCGCTGTACACCGCGCGGGAAATGGAACACCAGTTCAACGACTCCGGTGCCAAGGCGCTGGTGTGCCTGGCAAACATGGCCCACCTGGCCGAGAAGGTCGTACCCAAGACGCAGATCAGGCAGGTGATTGTCACCGAAGTGGCCGACATGCTGTCACCGTTCAAGCGCTTGCTGATCAACAGCGTCATCAAGTACGTGAAGAAAATGGTCCCGGCCTATCACTTGCCCAAGGCCGTCAAATTCAACGATGTACTTGGCAAGGGCCGTGGGCAGCCAGTGACCGAGGTGTCGCCTGGCAGCGCCGATGTTGCCGTGCTGCAGTACACCGGCGGCACTACCGGCGTGGCCAAGGGGGCAATGCTCACGCACCGCAACCTGATCGCCAACATGCTGCAATGCCGGGCGCTGATGGCGTCAAATCTGGGCGAAGGCTGTGAAATCATCATCACGCCGCTGCCGCTTTACCATATCTATGCCTTCACCTTTCATTGCATGGCGATGATGCTGCTCGGCAATCACAACATCCTGATCAGCAACCCGCGTGACCTGCCGGCCATGGTCAAGGAACTGTCGAAATGGAAGTTCAGCGGCTTTGTCGGCCTTAACACGCTGTTCGTGGCCCTGTGCAATAACGAAGGCTTCCGCAACCTCGATTTCTCGGCGTTGAAAGTCACCTTGTCCGGCGGCATGGCCTTGCAGCAGGCCGCTGCCGAGCGCTGGAAGCAGGTGACGGGCTGTCAGGTCTGCGAAGGCTACGGCATGACCGAGACCAGCCCGGTGGCCACGGTCAATCCTTCTCAGTACGTGCAGATGGGCAGCATCGGTATTCCGGTACCGTCGACCCTGTGCAAGGTCATCGACGATGCGGGCAACGAGCTGGCGTTCGGTGAAACCGGCGAGCTGTGCATCAAGGGGCCGCAGGTCATGAAAGGCTACTGGCAGCGCCAGGAAGCGACCGATGAAATGATCGACAGCGAAGGCTGGCTGAAGACCGGCGACATCGCGATCATCCAGCCTGACGGCTATATCCGGATTGTCGATCGCAAGAAAGACATGATCCTGATCTCCGGTTTCAACGTGTACCCCAACGAACTGGAAGACGTGCTGGCGACGCTTCCCGGCGTGCTTCAATGCGCGGCGATCGGCGTCCCGGACGAGAAGTCGGGCGAGACCATCAAGGTCTTCGTGGTCGCCAAACCGGGCGTCACCCTGACCAAGGACAAGGTCATGGAGCACATGCGCGCCAACCTGACCGGCTACAAAGTGCCGCGCAGCGTCGAATTCCGCGACGTGCTGCCGACCACCAACGTCGGCAAGATCCTGCGTCGCGAGCTGCGTGACGAGGAATTGAAGAAACTGGGTGTGAAGAAGTAAGGGCAGACCTGAAACCGGATTGACGTTCATTTCCACGCCAGGCGCTCATCGTTATATAAAAATCTCGATGAGTGCAGAGCAGGGCTTTTGTAGATAATCTGTTCACGGTCAGGCTTTTATCAGGTGCTTTTCGCTGAAAAGCTTGGCTGTGTCAAAATCTTCTCCAGCGTGCATGCACGCCCACAAACCCGTCAGATATTTACGCATGACAGCACAGATGGCCTGTATTTTCCTTTTCCCACTCCTTCAAGGCCGAGGGCAGAAATTCAAGCTCAAAGGTCATCTATATCTACCGACACCGGCTTTTCATGTTGGCGAGATTTGATCAGCTCGGCCAGATCAAGCTCATCAAGCCTCTCCATCATTGCTTCAAACACCTCGGCAGGAACCATGTAGCCCATGACTTTATTGTGATTAAGGACGGCCACAGGTAAACCATGAGCGCCACTCAGGACCGCTGACGGATTTTTCTTGAGTTCAGAGACGCTGACCGCGACATCTGCAAGGATGCTTTGCATGATTTAGGACTCCAGTTGGTGCTCTATTTTGGTCTTTTTTTGATGCGCTGGTGCAAGAGAGAGGATGCTGCGTCGTTGCCGTCATAGACCGCCCAATCCTCAGACCATCGTCACGACCCACCGCAATCTGCGACAATCCGCATCTGCCATTTGAAAAAAGACCCTGCGCGCCTGATGACCGACGAATCGCCCTCTACCGACCAACTTCTGAAAAACCTCGACCAAGCGATGATCAGCGAACGTCATCGTCTGCGCCGTCAGTTGCACGACCTGCGCAAAAAGCCCGACGAGGCGAAGCTGGCGCAGTGGGTTGCGCGCGTGCAGGCATCCTGCGCGCAGGTCACGGCGCGGCGTGAAAGTGTCCCGGCGATTCGTTATGACGATAACCTGCCCATCGCGGCCAAGCGTGACGAGATCAAGGAAGCGCTGCTCAAGCACCAGGTGCTGATCATTGCCGGCGAGACTGGCTCCGGGAAGACCACCCAGTTGCCGAAGATCTGCCTTGAAATCGGTCGCGGTCAGCACGGTCTGATCGGTCATACCCAGCCGCGCCGGATCGCTGCCCGCAGCGTGGCCAGCCGGGTTGCCGAGGAAATCGGTACGCCGCTCGGTGCGCTGGTCGGCTATCAGGTGCGTTTCGAGGACCAGAGCGACAGCAACACCCTGATCAAGCTGATGACCGACGGTATTCTGCTGGCCGAAACCCAGCACGACCGCTTTCTCGAGCGCTATGACACGATCATCGTCGACGAAGCCCACGAACGCAGCCTGAACATCGATTTCCTGCTGGGTTATCTGAAGACCCTGCTGCCGCGTCGTCCGGACCTGAAGGTCATCATCACTTCCGCGACCATCGACCTGCAGCGCTTTTCCGAGCACTTCAACGATGCGCCGGTGATCGAAGTGTCCGGGCGTACCTTCCCCGTGGACGTCTGGTATCGCCCGCTGACCAGCGAGCAGGACGAAGACGGCAACAGCGTTGAAGAGGACCTGACCGTCGATCAGGCGATTCTGGCTACGCTGGACGAACTGGCGGCCTTCGAGCGCAGCGAGCGCAAGAGCCCAGGCGATGTGCTGGTGTTCCTGCCTGGCGAGCGCGAGATCCGCGATGCCGCCGAGGTGCTGCGCAAGGCGCAGCTCAGGCACACCGAGATTCTGCCGCTTTACGCGCGCCTCTCGCCGGCCGAGCAGCAGCGTATCTTTCAATCGCACCCTGGTCGTCGCGTTGTACTGGCTACCAACGTCGCTGAAACCTCGCTGACTGTGCCGGGCATCCGTTACGTGATCGACACCGGTACGGCGCGCATCAGTCGCTACAGTTATCGCGCCAAGGTCCAGCGCCTGCCGATTGAGGCGGTGTCCCAGGCCAGTGCCAACCAGCGCAAAGGCCGTTGCGGACGGGTCGAGCCCGGCCTGTGCGTGCGTCTGTACAGTGAAGAGGATTTCAACGGTCGGCCGGAATTCACCGACCCCGAGATCCTGCGCACCAACCTGGCCGCGGTCATCCTGCAGATGCTGCACCTGCGCCTGGGCGAGATCACCGACTTCCCGTTCATCGAGCCGCCGGACGGCAAGGCGATCAGCGACGGTTTCAACCTGTTGCAGGAGCTCTCGGCGGTCAACCGCGAGAATCAGCTGACCCCGCTGGGCCGCCAACTGGCGCGTCTGCCGGTGGACCCGCGCATGGGCCGCATGCTGCTGGAAGCGGCGAAGCAGGGCAGCCTGCAGGAAGTGCTGATCGTCGCCAGCGCCATGTCGGTACAGGACGTCCGCGAGCGCCCGCCCGAGCGTCAGCAGGCTGCGGATCAGGCTCACGCGCAATGGAAGGACGCCGACTCGGACTTCGCCGGGATGGTCAATCTATGGCGCGGCTTCGAAGAGCAGCGCCAGACCCTGACTGCCAGCCCGCTGCGTAACTGGTGCCGGCGCAATTTCCTGAATTACCTGCGCCTGCGTGAATGGCGCGATTCCCATCGGCAATTGAGCCTGATCTGTCGCGACCTGCAACTGACGGTCAACAAGGAGCCGGCCGATTACCCTAAGTTTCACAAGGCTATTCTTTCCGGTCTGCTGAGTCAGATCGGGCAAAAGGCCGACGAGGGCGATTACCTCGGCGCACGACAGCGGCGCTTCTGGATTCACCCGTCCTCCGGATTGGGCAAGAAGCGTCCACAGTGGTTGATGACCGCCGAACTGGTGGAAACCACCAAACTGTACGCGCGCATGGTCGCCAAGATCGATTCGGACTGGATCGAGCCGCTGGCCGGCCACCTGATCAAGAAAAACCACTTCGAGCCGCACTGGGAGAAGAAGCGCGGGCAGGTCGTGGCGTTCGAACAGATCACGCTGTTTGGCCTGATCGTGGTGGGCCGTCGCCCGGTGCATTTCGGGCCTATCGACCCGGTGGTTTCGCGCGAGCTGTTCATTCGTGAAGGCCTGGTGCGTGGCGATA
Organism: Pseudomonas sp. PvP100; assembly: GCF_017833055.1. Taxonomy (NCBI): domain Bacteria; kingdom Pseudomonadati; phylum Pseudomonadota; class Gammaproteobacteria; order Pseudomonadales; family Pseudomonadaceae; genus Pseudomonas; species Pseudomonas sp. PvP100. Next base: position 3,088,285 of record NZ_JAFIBO010000001.1, on the reverse strand, counting down.
TCCTGTCGCGGGCCAAGTGCCTGAGCGCCAATACCCGCTTGCTGGAACAGCTCGACGAGCTGGAAGCCAAGGCTCGACGCCGCGATATTCTGGCTGACGAAGACACCCTGTACAGCTTCTACGAAGCACGCATTCCGGCCGAGATTCATCAGACGGCCACCTTCGACAGCTGGTACAAAACCGAAAGCCAGAAGAATCCACAGCTGTTGATCATGCGCGAAGAGGACGTACTGGCGCGCGAGGCCAGCGAAGTCACCGCCGCGCAGTATCCGGACACCCTGCGGCTGGGCGACCTGAGCCTGTCGCTGAGCTACCACTTCGAACCCAATCACCCGCGTGACGGCGTGACCTTGCGTGTTCCCGCGCCGTTGTTGCTGTCGCTGCCTGCCGAGCGTCTTGAATGGCTGGTGCCGGGGTTACTCGAGACCAAGTGCATTGCGCTGGTTCGCAACCTGCCCAAGGCGGTGCGCAAGAACTTCGTACCGGTCCCGGATTTCATCAAGGCGGCGTTGCAGCGCATCACCTTCGGCGAGGGCTCATTGCCTCAGGCGCTGGGCCGTGAACTGCTGCGCATGACCGGTGTAAGGGTCAGTGACGAAGCCTGGGCCGAGGCGGCACAGCAGCTTGAAGGTCATCTGAAGATGAATCTGGAAATCGTCGATGGCAGCGGCAAGTTTCTCGGTGAGGGGCGCGATCTGGCCGAGCTGACGGCGCGCTTTGCCGAGGCGAGTCAGGCCGCGCTGGCCGTGCCGCAAACCGCAAAAAGCCAGCAGCCCGTGCAGGCCAAGGCCTTCGCTGCGGTGGCGCAGAAAACCCAGCAGAACATCGCCGGGCTGTCGATGACGGTTTATCCGGCGCTGGTCGAAGAGGGCGGAGCGGTCAAGGAAGGCCGTTTCTCGACCCAGGCCGAGGCCGAGTATCAGCATCGCCGCGCCTTGCAGCGTTTGCTGTTGCAGCAGTTGGCCGAACCCGCCAAGTTTCTGCGCAACAAATTGCCGGGGCAGACCGAACTGGCCTTGCTTCATCGCGAGCTGGGGCGCATCGATGCGTTGATCGAAGACATCCTGCTGGCCAGCCTCGACAGTTGCGTGCTGGAAGGTGAAGCCGAGTTGCCGCGCGACGGTGCCGGCCTGCTGTCGCTGGCTGAGCGCAAGCGCGCCGACTGGACCGAGCATGCCGAGCGGCTCGCGAAGCTGACGCTGGAAATTCTCAAGCTGTGGCACGGTCTGCAAAAGCGCTTCAAAGGCAAGATCGACCTGTCCCAGGCTGTGGCGCTCAACGATATCAAGGCGCAACTGAGCAAGCTGGTGTACCCAGGATTCGTCCGCGAGACCCCGGCGGTATGGCTCAAGGAGCTGCCGCGTTATCTGAAGGCCATCGAGATGCGTCTGGAAAAACTGCCGTCTCAGGTGCAGAAGGACCGGGTGTGGAGCATCGAGCTGGCAGGTCTGTGGACGCAATACCAGGCACGCGCCGACAAGCACGCGCAAGAAGGCAAGCGCGACCCGGAACTGGCGCTGTACCGTTGGTGGATGGAGGAATACCGCGTCTCGCTGTTCGCCCAGCAACTGGGCACGAAAATGCCCGTGTCGGACAAACGGTTGAGCAAGCAGTGGAGTCAGGTGGAGAGCTGATCCGCTGCTTCCTGTCACGAAGTAAAAGGCGTCTATCGTGCCTATATTCATTGGCCCGATAGCGCCAAAACCGGGCTCTGTGGCACACTCCGCGCCTGTCTTCACCGTGTCATGAAATGCTGCTCCCGGTTACGGGCAGCTTTTACAGTCGCACTGGTACGCAGGTCCCAAAAAGCAGTGGGCCTTCAGTTGCCGTGCGTGAGCAGGTCATTACCTGCAACTCAATAAGAGAGGAACGACCGTGCACAACGTCGTCATCAGCGGCACAGGCCTGTTTACCCCGGCCAACAGCATCTCCAACGAAGAGCTGGTGCAGTCTTTCAATGCCTATGTTGCACAGTTCAACAGCGATAATGCCGCCGCTATCGAACGTGGCGACGTGCAGGCGCTGAGTGAGTCCAGCGCCGCTTTCATCGAAAAGGCTTCGGGTATCAAAAGCCGCTTCGTCATGGACAAGGAGGGCATTCTCGATCCGCAGCGCATGAAGCCCAACCTGCCGGAGCGCAGCAATGACGAATGGTCGATCCTCTGTGAGATGGGTGTAGCTGCCGCCAGACAGGCGCTGCAACGCGCCGGCAAAACCGCTGCCGACATCGACGGTGTAATCGTTGCCTGCTCCAACCTGCAACGCGCCTATCCGGCAATCTCCATCGAGATTCAGCAAGCGCTGGGCGTTGCCGGTTACGGGTTTGACATGAACGTGGCCTGTTCGTCGGCCACCTTCGGCATTCAGACGGCCTGCAACAGCGTGCAACTGGGTCAGGCTCGCGCCTTGCTGGTGATCAGCCCGGAAATCTGCACCGCACACCTTAATTTCCGTGACCGTGACAGCCACTTCATCTTTGGTGACGGCGCCACGGCGGTGGTGGTCGAGCGCGCCGATCTTGCCACGTCGCCTTATCAGTTCGATATCGTCAGCACCCGGCTGCTGACCCAGTTTTCCAACAACATCCGCAACAATTTCGGTTTCCTCAACCGTACCTCGGACGAGGGCCAGAGCGCGCCGGACAAGCTGTTTGTGCAGGAAGGCCGCAAGGTATTCCGCGAGGTGTGCCCGATGGTCGCCAAGCTGGTCGCTGCGCATTTGCAGGACAACGGCATCAACATCACTGACGTCAGACGCTTCTGGCTGCACCAGGCCAACCTGAGCATGAACCATCTGATCGTCAAGAAGCTGCTGGGCCGCGACGCCAGTGTCGAAGAAGCGCCGGTGATTCTCGACACCTATGGCAATACCAGCTCGGCGGGCTCGGTGATTGCGTTTCACACCTATCAGGACGACTTGCCGCGAGGCGCTCTGGCGGTACTCAGTTCGTTTGGCGCTGGTTACTCGATCGGCAGCGTGATTCTGCGCAAGCGCTGATCGCGTTCGACGGGTAGCGCTCTTGAGACGGGCGCTACCTGTCATATCCCGTTATGTCATGTGCAGGCCGTTGGGTCTTTATCGTATTGGCTATTCACAAAGCCATTAGCGGTATCGACCATGTTCACCCTCAGATACAACCCCTTTGAAACAATAGAATCGTCCGTTGCACACGCCTCTGTAACGCCTCCACCGCAGGACGCGGCGCCGTTCGAAGCGGAGCACGCCAACACCGAATTCATCAGGCTCAACTTGCCAGACTGGTATGTGGGCGCGCCTACGGCACTGCGCCAGGCGCTGCACGCCAGCCAGCAAAGCGCACGCCGTTGCGCGCAGGCGCTGGAACCAATGCGCAACCGGCTGTTATCGGCGCAGCAGTTTGCAGCGCCCTTGCTGTCGAAAGCGTTTGTCGAACGTTTCAAGCTCGACCTCGACGTTGAAGGCTTTCAACTGATGACCTGGCGCTACGACAGCACCTGGAACCCGGTCCCGCTCGAGCAGACTCTGCTCCAGGCGGCCTTGCAGAACTTCGCTCCGAGCAACAGAAGCCGCTTCGATCCCTACTCTGCAATCTTGCGCGCAGGTGGCCTGCGCTACTGGCTGATCGACAGCGCCCAGCGCCGCTACAAGGTGGAATACCGGGACCGTCAGGCGATCGATCTCGAACAGTTCGCTGATTTTTGCCATGAGCTGGATCTGGGCCGCCAGTATCAGACCCATCTGGACAGCGTGTTCAAACCGCCAGGCCCGGCTGCGCAAGCGGTTGCCAGCGCATTCATGGACAGCGAGCGTGCCGCCGTCGAGGTGCTTGCGCATATCGCTGTGATGAAAGGCGATATCACTGAAGCGGCGTACCAGACCCTGCTGGACATGGTGAAGTCCGTTGACCAGCCGCGATGGGATGGCAAGGGCGTGCGTTACTGCCAGCTGCACATGCTCGACACCTACACGTTCCCCGGCTCGCTGTTACAGGGTGCTTTGCTGATACAGCAGGATGGCGCCAGGCCCGATGACGGTCCTTGTCTGGTCTACCTGCCTTCCGAGCCCTCGCATCCGATCAAGCAGTTCGCATCGTTGCGGGCCTTCAACGCCTGGCTGGTGACGGCGTTGGGCAGCGAACACTATCGACGCTACTTCAGCCGTTTCGTCAGCCTCGGCCAGTCTTCGGCATTTTTTACCAAACTGGACGCGCGGCTGTATCCGGCCAGGGATCGCAAGCTGAACCCCGATGCCGACCTGGTCGTGCAGGCACAGCCATTCTCGAAGCCGCCATTCGCGCAGCTATACGACCATTTACTGGCCAAAACCTATGACGACTCAAAGGCTATCGCGGTGCCTTCCGCTCAGGTGGACCAGCAGGCTCACGATGCACTGATCGAAAGCCTTGAAAACAATGGTATGAACCTGCTCAACGTGGCCGGGTTCTTTGTGCCGGTGCTGGGTGAAGTCATGTCCGTGGTCGCCCTCTATCAGCTCGCCAGCGAAGCGTTCGTTGCTTACGAAGACTGGAAGCACGATGAAGTCGAAGACGCCATGCAACATGTCTACGACATCGGCGAAAACGTTGCACAGATGCTGGTGGCAGGCGGCGTCGTGGCTGCGGTGAACGGGCTGCAACCCTCGATGTTCATCGAAAGCCTGGTGCAACGGCGTGTCGACGGGGCCGTACGTCTCGGCAAGCCGAGCATTGATGCCTATGCGCATACGGTTTCGTTGCCCGACAACCTGAGCAGCAACGCCCTTGGGCTTTATGAGCACGAGGGCAAGACCTGGTTGCCACTGGACGGCAAACTGTATCGCGTCGAGTCCGATGCAGACGGCACCCAATGGCGCGTCAGGCATCCGGTGAATGAGCGTTCGTACGCGCCAAGGCTCAAGCACAACGGTGCCGGTGCCTGGCGCCATGAATGGGAAAACCCCATGGGTTGGGACGAGGTAACGGCTTTCAGACGCCTGAACCCGACGTATCATGCGTTCCTGGAAGAAGACATTCATAAAGTCCTGCGCATCACCGGCACCCAAGAGGCGTTGTTGCGCCAGGTCCATGTCGAGAACCTCCAGCCTCCGGCCTTGCTGAAGGACGCCATTCAGCGCGTTGAAACAGAACGGCAGTTGCACGCCTGCATCGACGCTCTTCAGGCCGCCGACGTGGCTGATGTCCATGTTTCTCATCTTGAACCGTGGCTGAAACTGCTGGTGTCATCACCGCGCTGGCATGAGGCCCGCGGCCTGCTACTGATCGACGCCCAAGGCGCGCTGCTGGAAGCGTGGAACGCGGGATCGCAGATGACGCTGTCGTCCCATGTCACAGGGCCGACCGGGCAGCTCACTGAGGTGCTGGGTCAATTGCTGGAAAATCTGTCCGCCGATGAAGCCGCTCGTCTGAGCGGAAGCGACAGTGCCGACAGGGCCGTTCAACTGCGTGGCCTCAAACGCTATCTGGCCGATTACGCCCAGACGCACATCGGGCGCCTGCTAGATGACGTGCAGGCGCTCAAAGGTCGCAGCGACGACCCGCATGTCCAGCTGCTACAGCGCGACTTCGAAAGCCTGCCGAGCAGCGTGGCGCTCGAACTCATCGGCATGGCGAGCGATGCAGACAAAGCGCGAATGACCACTGAAAAGCGCATTCCTCTAGGGCTTGCCGAGCATGCCCGCGAGTATCAGCAGCAACTGCGGATAAACCGCGCCAACGAAGGCTTCTATCGGGCGGTAACCGATAATCCGGACACCCGGGCAGCGGGGCTGGGCATGCTGCAGTACGTGCCAGGCTGGCGGGGTGATGTTTCGATCGATCTGTTGAAGGATTCGCTGGAGGGCGACGAAATAGCCAGTCTCGACAGCGATCAGGCCTCATCGCACCGGCTGCTGGTCAATACCGAGCAGGGTGTTCAGTGCTTTGAGCCGTCGGGCGAGTCGCTCGGTGAAGTGGATCAGCAGTTTTTCAGGGCGTTGTTGCTGGCGCTTCCTGAGCAAGTGCGGCTCGACGTCCAGCTGCCCGCCGATGCGGATGAGCTGCAACTGCGCAGCCTGTTGCGCAATACGGCAGTCGAACGACGCGAGCGCATGGCTGCCGTTCTGCAATTACAACTGATCAAGCCGGGTATCAAATGGCCGCAACGCTTGCCCCATGGCCGTATTGGCTACCCCCTGAGTGGACGGTTGCGACGTTTCTTTCGTCGTCTGGGCATCGGCGCGTCCAGGTACTCGCCGGAGCTTGCGGTAAAAAGCTTATACCCTGATTTTTCCGATGCAGAGGTGTCCGGTTTCCTGAACGCGTTGCGCGCCGAACACACCGGACTGGCGAGGGAGTTGTCGACTTTCGTCCGGCAAAGACTGAGCAGCCTCGCCGATGAACTGCGAACGCTCCAGGTTACCCTGGACACTTGGGTCGCGGAAACGCCCTTTTCTTCGATGCGCCGGCCGAGGGAGGTTGCCGCGACGCGCATTCACGACTGCTGGAAACGCTTGAGCGTTCAGTGCCGAAACTTTCAAGGCGACTTCTTGGGGTACGCGCTCGATCTGGATAATCTGCGTATCGGACAACTACCGGATATCACGGCCAACTTCGACCATGTGGCGGTGCTGAAAGCCCGCGCCATGCAGCTTACCGATCCACAAGCGGATGCATTACTGAAAAACTTCAATAGACTGCGTTCACTGAGCCTGGACTTCAATGACCTGCGATCCTTGCCGACTTCGATAGGGCAAATGCCTCAGCTTGCAGAGCTGTCCATCAGCCACAATCCGCTGATCTGGACAGAGTCCGCCAACGCGACGTTGCAGAACCTGAACCGCCTGGAAATTCTGGACCTCAATTTTTGCTCGCTCGGCGAGGACGTCCCCATCAATGCACTGAACTCCCTGCGCCTGTTGTTTCTGCGCGGCTCCGGCATTAGCAGATTGCCGGCATGGAACTGGCTTCGGTCTGAGCTGATTCGTATTGATGTGCGTGACAATCGCATCTCGGAAATATCCATCGATGAGCTCGATAACATCGAGCGCTCCCTCAGTTCCTCGCGCCTGCACTTGCATCTGAACGGCAATCCGTTGAATTCACCCACGCTGGAGCGCATCAGGCTGTTTCGCGAGGGAAGGCTGCGACCGCGATGGGGTGTCAGCCAGAGTGTCAATCCGGTTGAGGCCGTGCCTGACAGTGCGCCGTGGCTTTTAGGCCTGAATCGTGAGCAGGCCAATACCCGCACAAGGCTGTGGCAAGACCTGCGCGCTTGTGCCGGCTCCACGGATTTTTTTCAGATGCTAAGCGATCTGACACACTCGGCCGACTTTTCAAGTAACCGCGATGAGCTGATTGCGCGGGTCTGGTCGATGATCGAATCGGCGTCGGTAAACGCCGAGCTGCGTGCCCAGCTCTTCGATGTTGCTGCGCACCCGCAGACGTGTGGCGATGGACTGGCATTGGTGTTTGGCGACATGGAAGTGCGCGTCCAGATCTTCTCGATCATGTCATCCACGCCGGCGTCTGCGCAGCCACGCAAGCTGTTCAGGATGACCCGCAGTCTGGACCGTCTGGACCAGGTGGAGAAAATTGCCCTGCGCGAGATTGCGTTTCGCCAGGCGAGCGGCGAGAGCGTCGATGAGGCCGAAGTACGCCTGGCCTATCGCGTCGGTCTGCAGGCGCGGCTTGAACTGCCGGGCCAGCCGCGAACCATGTGGTTCCGCGCTATTGCCAGGGTGAGCGAAGCGGATTTACAGACGGCGTACAACGAAATCATTGATCGCGAAACCACCCCTGAGTTTTTTCAGTCGATGATTGCCCGGGAGTTCTGGATGAGTTATCTGGAAATTCGTTACGCCCCGGAGTTCGAGCCGGTCAAGCAGCCTTTCAATCAGCGCCTGGTGGCCCTGGATGAGTTGCCGCCTGACGAGCAATCCGATCAGCAGTACCTCGAGCAGATTGGCGTGATCTCCCGTGAGCGTGAGCGAGCGATCAACGAATTCGCGGTCACTCTTTCCAGGCAGATTGCGGAGGCGGTGAACATCACGGCTCAATAAGGGATATTCTTCACCCTGTCTGCCTATCGGGGAACCTGCATGCCTGTTCACGTAATCGACAGCCTCGCCACCGTCACGCCTGCCCAATGGGATGCGCTGGTCCCTGGCAATCAGCCATTCCTGCGGCATGCGTTTCTCAGCTCGCTGGAGGACAGCGGCAGCCTCGGCCCACGATCAGGCTGGCGTGCCGAACATGTGCTGCACTACGAAAACGATCAGTTGGTGGCGGCGTTGCCGGCCTACCGAAAGTGGCATTCGTATGGCGAGTACGTGTTCGATCACGCCTGGGCAGACGCCTGCCGTCGCGCGGGCATCGCCTACTACCCCAAGCTGCTGGTCGCCGTGCCTTTCAGCCCGGTTGGCGGTTCGAGGATTCTGTCCGCGACGCCTCAGGGTGGCATCGAGTTGCTCGGCGAGCTGCCGGCGTACCTGCAACGTGAGGGGCTGTCGAGCGCGCACGTGAACTTTACCGATCCGGCGGCCGATGCCCTGCTTGAAACCCAACCGGGCTGGTTGCAACGGATTGGTTGCCAGTTTCATTGGCAGAATCGCGGCTACCGCGATTTCCAGGATTTTCTCGACGCATTGAGTTCGCGCAAGCGCAAACAGATGCGCAAGGAGCGTGAACAGGTGGCCGGGCAGGGCATCGAGTTCGAATGGCTCGAAGGCGCGCAGATGAGCGAAGTGCTGTGGGACTTCGTGTATGCGTGCTACTCCAATACCTACGAGGTGCGCGGGCAGGCGCCTTACCTGACGCGTGAGTTCTTCAGCCTGCTGGCCGAGCGCATGCCCGAATCGATCCGTGTGGTCATCGCGCTGCAGGGCTCACGGCCTGTGGCGATGGCTTTCAGCCTGATCGGTGACGACAGTTTCTATGGGCGTTACTGGGGCTGCCTGGCCGAGTTCGACCGGCTGCATTTCGAAACCTGTTTTTACCAGGGTATGGACTACGCCATCGCCCACGGCCTGCAACGCTTCGACGCCGGTGCGCAGGGCGAACACAAACTGATCCGCGGCTTCGAACCGCAGATCACCCGTTCGTGGCATTACCTGATGCACCCAGGCCTGAAAGACGCGGTCAGCGAGTTTCTGGAGCAGGAGCGCGTCGGCGTAATGGCCTATGCCGAGGATGCGCGCAGCGCGCTGCCGTATCGGCAGGCGGAGTAACCGGCCAGAAGATATTCAGCGACTGCACTGACCTCTTCGCGAGCAAGCTCGCTCCCACAAGTTCGGTGTACACCTGACCGACAGGTGAGTAGCTACCAGAAGACATCCAGCGACTGCACTGACCTCTTCGCGAGCAAGCTCGCTCCCACAAGTTCGGTGTACACCTGACCGACAGATGAGCGGCTATCCAGAAGATATTCAGCGACTGCACGGGCCTCTTCGCGAGCAAGCTCGCTCCCACAAGTGCGGTGTACACCTGACCGACAGGTGAGCAGCCATCCAGAAGACATCCAGCGACTGCACTGGCCTCTTCGCGAGCAAGCTCGCTCCCACAAGTGCGGTGTACACCTGACCGGCAGGTGAGCAGCTATCCAGAAGACATCCAGCGACAGCACTGGCACCTTCGTGAGCAAGCTCACACAACTTCTGTGTACACCTGACCGACAGGTGAGCAGCTATCCAGAAGATATTCAGCGACTGCACGGGCCTCTTCGCGAGCAAGCTCGCTCCCACAAGTTCGGTGTACACCTGACCGACAGGTGAGTAGCTATCCAGAAGACATCCAGCGACAGCACTGGCACCTTCGCGAGCAAGCTCGCTCCCACAAGTTCGGTGTACACCCGACCGACAGGTGAGCAGCTACCCAGAAGACATTCAGCGACTGCACGGGCCTCTTCGCGAGCAAGCTCGCTCCCACAAGTTCGGTGTACACCTGACCGATAGGTGAGCAGCTATCCAGAAGACATTCAGCGACTGCACTGACCTCTTCGCGAGCAAGCTCGCTCCCACAAGTTCGGTGTACACCTGACCGACAGGTGAGCAGCTACCCAGAAGACATTCAGCGACTGCACGGGCCTCTTCGCGAGCAAGCTCACACAACTGCTGTGTACACCTGACCGGCAGGCGGGGTAGCGGGGAGATCACTGCCCCTGAAGATTTTGTGGCTTGTGAAGATCTTGTGGGAGCGAGCTTGCTCGCGAAGAGGCCGGCAGCCTCGCCCTATCAATCCACGCCTACAAACCCACCGGTCTGATGCTGCCACAACCGTGCATACAGCCCGCCATGCGCCAGCAGTTCGCTGTGCGTGCCGGTTTCGGCGATCTGGCCTTTCTCCAGAACCACCAGGCGATCCATGCGCGCGATGGTCGACAGGCGGTGCGCGATGGCGATCACGGTCTTGCCCTGCATCAACGTCTCCAGGCTCTCCTGAATCGCTGCTTCGACTTCCGAGTCGAGTGCCGAGGTGGCTTCGTCCATGATCAGGATCGGCGCGTCCTTGAGCAGCACGCGGGTGATCGCGATACGCTGGCGTTGACCGCCGGACAGCTTGACGCCGCGCTCACCGACATGGGCGTCGAAGCCGGTGCGACCTTCGGAGTCCGAGAGCAGTGGGATGAACTCGTCGGCGCGCGCCTTGTGAATCGAATCCCATAGCTGTTCATCAGTTGCGTGCGGATTGCCATACAGCAGGTTCTCGCGAATCGAGCGGTGCAGCAGCGAGGTGTCCTGGGTGATCATGCCGATCTGCGCGCGCAGGCTTTCCTGGGTGATTTCGGAAATATCCTGGCCGTCGATGAGGATCCTCCCGCCTTGCACGTCGTACATGCGCAACAGCAGGTTGACCAGTGTCGACTTGCCCGCGCCGGAAGGTCCGATCAGGCCGATCTTCTCACCCGGTCTGATGTCCAGGTTGAGGTTGTGAATGATCCCGTTGCCATTGCCGTAATGGAAATCGACGCCGTCGAACCGGACGCCGCCGTTTTCGATCTTCAGCGGCAGGGCGCCGGGTTTGTCATTGACGGTGACGGGCTGCGAGATACTTTCCAGGCCGTCCTGCACGGTGCCGATGTTCTCGAAGATGCCGTTGACCACCCACATGATCCAGCCGGACATGTTGACGATGCGGATGACCAGACCGGTGGCCAGTGCGATCGCACCCACCGAGATCATCGACTGGGTCCACAGCCAAAGGGCCAGACCGGTGGTCGCGACGATCAGTACGCCGTTCATGGTGGTGATGGTGGTGTCCATCGAGGTGACCACGCGGCCAGCCAGCTGACTTTTTTCGGTTTGATCGCGCATCGCTTCGCGAGCGTACTGCTGCTCGTGGTTGGTGTGGGCGAACAGCTTGAGCGTGGTGATGTTGGTGTAGCCGTCGACGATGCGGCCCATCAGTCTTGAGCGGGCATCGGACGAATCCACCGAGCGCTGCTTGACCCTCGGCACGAAATACATCAGCGAGAGGATGAACGCCGCGATCCAGGTACCCAGCGGGATCATCAGGCGCCAGTCGGCTTCGGCGAACAGCACCATTGCGCTGATCGCGTAGATCAGCACATGCCACAGCGCATCCACCGACTGCACGGCCGAGTCACGTAACGAGTTGCCGGTCTGCATGATGCGCTGAGCGATACGCCCGGCGAAGTCGTTCTGGAAGAAGTTGACGCTCTGCTTGAGCACGTAACTGTGGTTCTGCCAGCGAATCAGGTTGGTCATGCCGGGGCTGATCGTCTGGTGGACCAGCAGGTCATGCAGGCCGACGAAAATCGGCCGCAGCAACAGGGCTACGACGACCATCCAGATCAGTTCGGAAGCGTGAATGCTGAAGAAATTCTCCGGCGGCGTGGTTTGCGCCAGGTCGATGATGCGGCTCAGGTAACTGAACAGCGACACTTCGATCAACGCACCGATCAGGCCGACCACCAGCAACGCAGTGAACGTCGGCCACACTTGACGCAGGTAGTAGAGGTAAAACGCGAAGACGGTATTGGGCGGGGCTGCGGTAGGAGCGTCTTTGAAGATATCGATCAGTTTTTCGAAACGACGATAAAGCATTGGCTATCACACCCACGCGACGTGGGTTCTCCTTGATAAGTGGAGGCTCTCCCGTCCGGACCGCACGAAGCCCAAGGCTTCATGCGGTGCAGGTTTCCCGATCAGTTGACGCGTTTGGCGGACTTGATCAGGATCGGGTCGATTGGCACGTTTTGCATGCCTTTCTGAGTAGTGGTGCGGGCGTTGACGATGTTGTCGACGACATCCATACCCTTGACGACTTTGCCGAACACCGCGTAACCGAAGTCGCGCGCGCCGTTGTCGAGCATGGCATTGTCATTGGTGTTGATGAAGAATTGACTGGTGGCCGAGTTCACGTCCGAGGTACGCGCCATGGCAATGGTGCCACGCACGTTATGCAAACCGTTCTGGGCTTCGTTCTTGATCGGATCCTTGGTCTGCTTCTGAACCATCTGCGGGGTGAAGCCACCGCCCTGCACCATGAAGCCCGGAATCACCCGGTGAAAGATGGTGTTGGTGTAGAAGCCGCTGTCGACATAGCCCAGAAAATTCTGGGTGCTGACCGGCGCCTTGGTGTCTGCGAGTTCGATTTCAATCTGGCCGAAGCTGGTGTCGAGTACCACGTGCGTGGCTTTATCCGGGGCAGCCATCAGGTTGGCGGCGAACAGCACGGAGCAGGCGGCGAGAGCGATTTTTTTCAGCATGTGGCAACACGTCCTTCATTGAGAGATATCGACTGTGACCGGCAAGGTAACCACGTTTGGCTTTTTTTGCCCAGCGTATTGGCGGGTTTGCAGCACTTCAGGCGATCAGGCTGCACGTCCATGGACCGCACAGGATTTCAGACTGCGTTGCTGGCGATGAATTCCAGCCGCGTGCGATTGAAGTGCTGCATACAGGCCTGATTGTGCGCAGAGTGCCATGTGGCTGCTCCGGTCAGGCGTTTTGCGGCGTGCCGAGTGCTGGTGTGAGCGGGGCCGTGTCGAAGGTGCGGATCAGGTCGATCAGAATCTGCGTGGCCGGGCCCAGCGGCCGGTCCTTGCTGGAGTAAAGATAGAAGGTCGGGTTGCGGTTGCCACCCTTGTCCAGGCGCAGGGGCTTGAGCAAGCCTTCGCGCAGTTCGCGCTCGATCATGTGCCGCGGCAGCCAGGCGAAGCCCAGGCCGTTGCTGACGAAGGTCGCGGCGGTGCCCAGGCTGCCGACGGTCCAGCGCTGTTCCGCGCCCAGCCAGCCGAAGTCCCTGGGTTGCTGCCTGCCCGAATCACGGATGACGACCTGCAACTGGCTTTCCAGGTCTTGAAAGGTCAGCTCGCGATTGGCCTGATGCAGGGCGTGGTCAGGGTGCGCGACGGCGACGAACTCGACCGAGCTCATCTCGGTGCCCAGATGCCCGGCAATGCTGTAGCCGCTGATGGCCAGGTCCGCAACGCCTTCGAGCAAGACTTCCTCGACGCCGGAGAGCACTTCTTCACGCAGTCGCACCCGGCAGCCGCGGCTCTGTGGCATGAATGCGGTCAGCGCCTTGACCAAACGTGCCGAAGGGTACGCCGCGTCGATCACCAGACGCACTTCAGCTTCCCAGCCCTGCTCCATATGGTGCGCGAGGTCTTCCAGTTGGCTGGCCTGCTTGACCAGTTGCCGCGAGCGGCGCAGCAGTACGCCACCGGCTTCGGTCAGCACCGCCTTGCGCCCGTCGATACGCAACAACGGCACGCCGAGTTGCTCCTGCATGCGCGCCACGGTGTAACTCACCGATGATTGCGAGCGATGCAACGCTTCGGCGGCCTGAGCAAAACCACCGTGATCGACCACGGCCTGCAATGTGCGCCACTGGTCGAGAGTCACGCGGGGCGCTTTCATGCTGTAATTCCTCTTTAAATACGGGCTTATTGTTCTACTCTGACAATCCCGACTCGGAGATTGCCGAATGAATCGACTGTGTTGTGCGCTGCTGGTCATGTTGCCGGTGACGGCCCTGGCGTACCCCATCGAGGTGGAAAAACAGTACCAGGACGTGAAGATCGATTATGTTGCCCACGACGTTTATCACGATACCGGGTCAATCACTGTCAACAACTACGGTGAAGTAGACGCCAAATGTTCGGTGGTGTTCATCAACGGGCCGGAGGCACCGCGCACCCGACGTGTGCAGGTCGGCGCAGGCAAGAGTCTCGACGTCTCATCCCGATTCAATCGCAGCATCATAAAGCTGCGAATCAGGCTCAGCTGTCAGCCCGCCTGAGAGTAGAGCGCTCTTATGGATAAGACAAATTTATGGGTGGGGGCACAGAGGCTCCGCGTTTTTGCGCAACGCGTTGGTGTAGGACCGGGGTTGCGGGGGATGTCACTCACCCCGGTCGCTCTTGCAGATATTCTGAGGGTGCAGCCCCGTTTCCAGGGCTATTTATGAGTTATGTGCTTTGGGACGATCAGACAATGATGTCGGCGGCCTGCAGCGTCTGCACGCCCGTGAGCTGGATTTCGAAGTCCGCGCCGACGTTGTCATCGATGTTGCCGTACAGCACGCCATCGGCAAAACGCAGTTCGCCGCTGTTGTTGGCGCTGAACGCGGCGTTGTCGATGAACACGAAGGCATCGTGGCTATCGGTCAGCGGGCGGGCATCGAAGCCGGAGAAGTCCAGCTTGTCGCCTTCGGCTGTCTTGAAGCCATTGATGATGTCGCGCAGTCCGCCCAGGCCCGTATCGCTGCTGCCGTTGAACACGTAGTGGTCTGCACCGGTGCCGCCGATCAGCGTATCCGCGCCTGATCCGCCGATCAGCACGTCGTCACCCGCGCCGCCGGACAAAGTGTCATTGCCATCGCCGCCACTCAGGGTGTTGGCGTTCTTGTTGCCGGTCAAGGTGTCGGCAAACTGGCTGCCGATCAGGTTTTCAGTGCCCTTCAGTGTGTCTAGGCCCGAACCGCCGGTGGCTTGCTGAGCGCTGGTGTTCAGCGCAACGGTGACGCCGGCGGTGGCGAACAGATACGACACGGTGTCATTGCCGTCGCGACCGTCCATGACGTTGTCGCCAGCGCCCGCATAAATCAGGTTATCCAGAGCATTGCCGGTGACATTGGCGGCCCCGGTGCTGTTGATGACGATGTTTTCCAGATTGGCCCCCAGCGTGTAGCTGGCCAGCGAGCTGTACACCGTATCCACGCCGCCCACTTTTGCATCGGCATTGGTCTCGACCACCCGGTCGGCGGCATCGTCGACATAATAACTGTCCGACCCATCGCCGCCGGTCAGCATGTCGGCACCTGCAGCGCCGTCGAGGATGTTGTTGCTGGCATTGCCGATGATGACGTTTTTCACGGCGTTGCCGGTGCCATTGATGGCAGATACGCCGGTAAGCACCAGGTTTTCCAGGTTGGCGCCCAGCGTCCAGCTGACAGACGACACCACGGTGTCCACCTGCGAGGGCGAGTCATTGCTTTCGGTGACGGTATCGAAGGCGTTGTCGACCACGTAGATATCGTTGCCATCGCCGCCGCTCATGTCGTCCGCGCCCTGGTCGCCGTCCAGCACGTCATTGCCGGAACTGCCGACCAGAGTGTCGTCGTCACTGGTGCCGAAGATGTGGCCGCCTTCGTTCTGGCCACTCTCAAAAATGGCCGCCGGGTCGTTGTTGTCAGCGGCGTTGCCATGAAAGCCCAGGTCATCGGCGATGAAATCGGCCAGACGCTGGCCGACGATCTCGGCGGATTCTTCATGCAGGTGCCAGACGTCATCGGGGTAAACCAGCGGGTTGACCTCGTAACGCAGGGGCAGGTCGGTGTAGTCAACCGCCAGCTTGACGTCGGCGCGCTCGGTGGCAATAGCTTCCTGAACGCTTCTGACGTACCCGGTGCCTTCGACAATGGCGTTGATCTTTTCTTCGGTGTAACCGCGCGCCTTGGCGGCGTCGGTCTGGTAGTGCCCGGTTTCGGCGATGTACACGGTGAAATCGCCGATCTGCGCGTGCAAGTAGTCGAACACTTTCAGGGTCGAGGCCTTGTACAGGTCGGCCGCCGCCTGCTTGTCAGTGGCGCGGGCGATTTCCTGAGCGGCTTCTTCGCCCTGACCCCAGATGATCCCGGTGGTCACTTTGTCGATGGCGGTCAGCGACGCCAGTTGCGACTTGAGCAACTCGGTGGCGCGCAACAGCGCAGGGCCCGGCTCATCGGTGTCGACCAGCCACCAGGAAACACGCTGTTCATCCTGAGTACCGGTCGAGTAGCCGACCACGGTGCTGCCGCCTACGGCGAGGTCGATGCCATCACCGTTGGCGTCGGTGAACTGGCTGCGCACGTCGTAATCGGTGTAACGGGTCAGGTCCTTGACCATTTCCGAGGTGCCGGACTGGTTATCGTCTTCAGTCATGCGCAGCAGGCGCGCATTGGACTGGCCCAGCGTCGGCAGGTAGAGAATCTCCTGCGCCTCGCGCTGGCCAAAGACGAAGTCCGCGTCGGTCAGGGTGTCGATCAGGTTGCCGCTCAGGGCGATTTCGAAGCGATTGCCGTCGGCATCCGCCGTGGCGGACTTGATGTAGGTCTTGTCGCCCGTCTCGTTGAGGGTCATGTACAGCGTGTGATCTTCGCCGTTGCCCAGCCCCAGAAAGCCCAGGGCGGAGACGTCTATCTTGTCTTGGCCGGGGGTGAAGTCATAGATCGTGTCGGTGGCGGTCAGTCCGCCAGCGTCGTAATCGCGGTAGCTGTCGGTCAGCGTGCTGTAGACGAACGTGTCGCCATCGGCGCCACCGTACAGGGTATCGCGTCCTGCGCCACCGTTCATGATGTCGGCGCCGGTATCGCCACGCAGTGTGTCATCACCGCCCAGGCCCAGAATCGTGTCGTTGCCTTCGGTGCCGTACAGCGCTTCGGCGTTCTCGGTGCCGGTGAGAATCCCCGGTGTCACGTTGCCCACATTGATGGCAAAACTGTCGGCCACCGAAGCACCGGTCGCGTCGCTCGCAGTCAGCAATACCGAGTAAAGCCCCGACGCCGTGCCTCCCGGTGTGCCGCTGAAGGTCAGGGTCTTGCTGTCGAACTTCAACCAGTCGGGCAGGGCGCTGTTATCGGCCAGGGTGGCGCTGTAGGTCAGCGTGTTGCTGTCCGGGTCGCTGAAGCTGCCGGGCTGCACGGCGTAGGAGAACGCCTTCAGCTCGGTGATGTTCTGGTCCATCAGCGGCGTATTGAGCACTGGCGCCTGATTGGCGGCGGCTGCGGTGGAGAAGAGGAAGTTGGACGCACTCAGTTTGTCGGCCAGATTGCCTTGCAAGGCGATCTCGAAGCGATTGCCTGTGCTGTCGACCGCATCGGTCTTGATGTAGGTCTTGCTGCCGTCGGCATTGACCGACAGGTAAATGGTGTTGGCGCTGCCATCGCCCAGGCCGCGCAGGCCGATGCTGGACAGGTCGATACGGTCTTCGGCCGGGTTGAAGTCGGTGATCGTATCGCTTTGCTTGGTGCCGCTGGCGGTGTAATTGCGATAGCTGTCCAGGCGCGAGTTGTAGATGAACAGGTCCGCGCCTGCGCCACCGGTCAGGGTGTCGGCATCGGCTCCGCCAGTGATCGTGTCGGCGCCCGCGCCGCCGTCGATGCGGTCCGTACCGGCATTGCCGTTGAGCACGTCATTGCCGTCGGTGCCGGTGAGGGTATCGCCGCCCGCCGTGCCTTCCACGACATGCTGGAAGATGAAATGGCTGGCATTGAGCGTGTCTTTCAAGTTGCCGCTCAAGCCCAGCTCGAAGCGGTTGCCGCTGGCATCGGCGTCGAGTGATTTGACGTAGGTGCGGTCCAGTGTGGCGTTGTAGCTGATGTTCAGCGTACCGCCCTTGCCGCTGCCCAGCCCGGTGAAGCCCAGGTTGGTCAGGTCGATGCGGTCCTGGCTGATGTCGAAGTCGGTGACCAGGTCGGTGGAACTGGTGGTAGCCGTGCGGTAGCTGTCGGTCAACTGATCGAAGCGAAAGGTGTCGGCCCCCGCGCCGCCGGTGAGCTTGTCGGCCCCGGCACCGCCGACCAGAATGTCGTCACCCGAACCGCCGTTCAGGGTGTCCTTGCCCGCCAGTCCGAAGATCTGCTCGTGGGCCGCGCCACCGTTGATGACGTCGTTGCCCTCAGTGCCATTGACGGTCACCAGCGGGAACGCATCACCTGCAAAGCTGCCATCGCCGTACACCAGGGTCAGCCCCTTGCTGGTGTGGCTGATGGTGTTGCCGACGATGCTGTTGCGGTCGGTGCCGTCTTCGTTACGCTCGGCGATGCCGTAGGTGGAGTTGTCACTGCCGGTGATGGTGTTGCCACGGATCAGGTTGTCGCTGCCGCTGAAGAACTTGCCGGACACGCCTGTGGTGTCGTCGTAGGACTGAATGATGATTTCCGGAACCGCTGAACCCAGCGCGTTGTTGCTCAGGGTGTTATCGAAGATATCCACCCCGGAACTGCCATAAATGCGCACGCCGGCGTTGCCGTTGTCGTGGATGTCCACGCCGCTGACCGAAACCTGGCTGGACAGCTTGATCAGTACGCCTTCTGCTGCGTTGCCATATACCGCGCCGCCGGTGATGGTGATGTTGGCGGGCGAGGGGATGTTCTCGCTGCCACGCTGCACCACGATGCCGGTGCTGCCATTGCCATAGGCAACGTTGTTGCTCAGGGTGAAGTCGTGGGTGCTGGTGACCACGTTGAAGCCGTGACGATCGTTGTCGTACGCAACGTTGTTTTCAAACACGCTGTCGCTCAGGTAATCGGCCACGAAGCCGTCCAGGCCGTTGCCATGCGACACGCTGTTCTTGATCACCATGTTGACGGTCTGCTCGTGCGGGTCGAAGCCGTAGCCCGAGCAATCCTTGATCTCGACGCTGTCGAGGGTGACGTTCGAATCCTTGCCATCAGAGCCTGGAATGTAACCGTTGAACCAGCCGTCCACCTTGCCGGTGGTGGCGTCCCGGTTACCGTCCAGCGTCAGGTTCTTCATGCCGAAGTCGTGGGTTTCTTCGCCGTAGGCCGAGCGCACGATGCCGGTCACTTTAGTGTCCGAGCCATCCGCGAGCTTGATGATCGTCTCGCCCATGCCTGCGCCCGACAGGGTGACGTTGCTCTTGAGCATCAGGCAGCCATCCGAAGGCTCCTCGCCACCGGACACGACGTACGTTCCGGCCCCCATCACCACTTCACCGCCGCCTGCCGCAGCGGCTGCGTCGATCGCGGCCTGAATGGCTGCCGTATCGTCAGTGACGCCGTCGCCCAGTGCTCCGAAGTCTTTTGTGTTGGATATCATGGTGTTACTCCAGGCGACGACGAATGTGGATGAATTGAGTCAATATTGCAGCGTCGGGATGATAAGACCTTTTTCTGTGGAAAAGTTGCCGATATAGGCTATATTTTCGTCGAAACCGACGACATGTACGTCAATAATGCGACTGTCATATTTGTGACGGGTAACGCGGAGCGCGGCGACGGGTTGGCGTCAAAAAGCGGCGGCCGCCGAGTGGACAGTGAGTGACGCAACCGCTATGGTCGCGCCCTTCAAAAATGGGGGGCGGGCATGGGTTATCTACTTTTCGTCACACTGATTCAGGCGTTTTCATTCAGCCTGATCGGTGTCTATCTGGCCGGACACGTCGACAGCTATTTCGCGGTGCTGGTCCGCGTGGTGCTGGCCGGTCTGGTATTCATTCCGCTGACCCGCTGGCGTCAGGTCGAACCGCGCTTCATGCGCAGCATGCTGCTGATCGGCGCGCTGCAATTCGGCGTGACCTATGTCTGCCTGTACCTGAGTTTCAGGGTGCTGACGGTGCCGGAAGTGCTGCTGTTCACCATCCTCACGCCGCTGCACGTGACGTTGATCGAAGATGCGCTGAACCGACGCTTCAACCCCTGGGCATTGCTGGCGGCAGTGGTCGCGGTGCTGGGCGCTGGCGTGATTCGTTACGATGGCCTGGACGGCGACTTCCTCGGCGGCTTCCTGCTCCTGCAACTGGCCAACTTTACCTACGCCGCCGGGCAGGTGCTGTACAAGCATCTGGTGGCGCGCTACCCGAGCGACCTGCCGCATTACCGACGCTTCGGCTATTTCTACCTCGGCGCACTGGCCGTGGTACTGCCCGCGTTCCTGATGTTCGGCAACCCGCAACACCTGCCGGAAGCACCGACCCAATGGATCGTGCTGCTATTTCTCGGCCTGTGTTCGACGGCGCTGGGCATGTACTGGTGGAATAAAGGCGCGTGCATGGTCAACGGCGGCACACTGGCGGTGATGAATAACCTGCATGTGCCGCTGGGGTTGTTGATCAATCTGCTGATCTGGAACCAGCATGAGGACTTCACCCGCCTGCTGATCGGCGGCGGGGTGATCGTGGCGTCGGTGTGGATCAGTCGCCTGGGCGTGCGACGCGTGCCGGAGAGCGTTTCCGGCACACGTTGAGTCAGACGTGCTGGCCGCCGTTGACGTGAATCTCCGCACCGTTCACGTAGGACGCGCCAGCCGTACACAGGAAGTAGATCAGCGAGGCGACCTCCTCGGGCTTGCCCAGCCGGTGCATCGGCACCAGCCGCTCGACAATCTCGGCGGTGCCGGGCGACAGAATCGATGTATCGATTTCACCCGGCGCAATGGCATTGACCCGTATCCCGTGCGGACCGAAATCGAAGGCCATTTCCCGGGTCAGCGCCGACAGTGCCGCCTTGGACGTGGCGTAGGCGACCCCCGCAAACGGGTGGACCTTCGAGCCGGCGATTGAGGTGACATTGATGATGCTGCCCTTGGCTGCCTTCAACTCGTCAAACAAACCCCGACCCAGCAGCGCGGTGGAGAACAGATTGACGTTGAACACCTTGATCCAGGTGCTGTAATCCGACTCCAGCACACCCATGCGCCCGCCGTCCTCGGTCTTCGGTGAAACGCCGGCATTGTTGACCAGCGCATCGAGCCGCCCGCCGAGCTTGTCCTTGATCGCCGCCATGCTCTCGCTGACGCTATCGATGTTTTCCAGGTCCAGGTGAATGTGGTTGAGCAGACCTTCAGCCCAGGGGCAGTCAGCGACCCAGTTCTGCCGCGACGCCGTAAACACCTCCCAGCCAGCGGCATTGAAATGCTTGACCGTGGCATGACCGATACCCCGGCTTGCGCCAGTCAGCAAAAGCTTTTTCTTGTCGCTCATGAGTGCGTTCCGGTTTTTAGGGTGGATGCATCATGTTTTTTGGTGGGAAGGGTGTCAACGGGGTTCAGGCAGTACCGGTCAGGCGGCAGTGCGCATTGTGTTGATGCGCTTCAACACCCTGCGCCATAACGGCCGCTTTGGCCGGGGCGCTGCCTCGGCCACCACATTCGGCATGTCGCGCAAGCGAACCCAGGTTTCGCTGCGCCAGTGCAGCACGCTCAGCGATGTGCCGGGCCATTGCAGCTGGCTCATTCTGGGGTTATCGAGCGTGACGTTCTGTTGATCGTGCAAGGTCGTCAGCACCTCATGCGTCAGCCACTGACGCAGCGCGCGGTTCTCCGGCACGTAGTGATGAACCAGCAGCGCCAGCACGCCGGACTCGCTGATCATCAACTGCCGCTGGCACTCGCCATGAGCTTCCAGCCAGACCTCGCGACGCTGATCCGCATCGAGCTTGAGCGTGGCACGCTCATCCAGCGGCCTGCCCATCAGACGGGCAAGGTCGGCCAGGCAGAACCAGGCTTGAGACTCGGTGAAAATGGCGCGCAGGGTGCGGCTGTGGCGCAGAAACAGAATGGCTTCGAAATGGGGGGTGTGGGTGTTTCTGAGAACGATATTTTGCATGGGTGACGCTCTTTTTGGTTATCGAGAGCCGCCACGGATTGTCGCCAAACATTGGGTGGCAGCTGTGTGCAGGTTGGCGAACCGGGCAAAAAGACAAACCCCGGCAGACCCGAAGATCTCCCGCGCACAGCCGCCATAGCGCGACATGCAGGCCAACAGGATCTGCTGTTTCGCGATGGAGCGTATTTTTGTCTTTTCTTTGGGTCGCCAAACCCAGCCGCTGATTTTGCAGCGAGCGGCGGGGAGGTTAGCGTGGTGGGGATGGGGTGGCAAGGGTGTGGGCGTGGGTTTGGGACGTAGGAAATGTCGTTTTTCCTGGGTGGGTGGGGTGCGTGAGGTTTTAGGGTGTGGTCAGATATCTGTGTTGTCTGTTGATGTTGATTACTGGGAAGGTGTCCATGCATATGGAGTAGATGAGGTCAGTAAACCCTCGATCACCCTCAACAACCCCACACAGGAGGCGACATGTTCGACAAAGGCATCTGGCTGAACCCACCCCGGCATTGCAGCGTGACGGACGAGCGTTTGACAGTCATCACAGACCCGCAAACCGATTTCTGGCAGCAGACGCACTACGGTTTCTGCCGCGACACCGGTCATTTTCTGGGTGTTTCGGTGACCGGTGATTTCACTGCGCAAGTGCATGTGCAGGGTGATTTCAAGACACTTTACGATCAGGCGGGCTTGATGGTCCGCATTGACGAGCGCAACTGGGTCAAAACCGGTGTTGAAGTCAGCGACGGAGCCCTGATGCTGGGCAGCGTTTTAACCTGCGGACAATCCGATTGGGCCACAGGTGTATTTGATGATTCATCATCCGGCCTCTGGCTGCGAGTCACCGTCGCCAAGGGCGTGCTGCGCATTCAGCACTCCAGCGACGGCCTGCGCTGGCCATTGCTGCGCCTGGCACCATTTCCCGCGAGTAAGTCTTATGCCGTAGGGCCGATGTGCTGCAGTCCGGAGCGGGGAGGGCTGGAAGTGATGTTCTCTCATTTCGAAGTCATGCCTGCATTGGGCAAGGATTTGCATGATCTGACGTGAGTGACTCTTCAGCGAGCCATTACAGGCTCGCTGAAGAGCGACAAGGTTATTTTGTGTTACTGAACGACAGTGAACTTGCAGTTTTCAGGTGATGTTTTTTCACACACGTTATAGACAAGACCAAAAGGCCCATCTTCTTTCTTCCAGGCATTGCCTGCAGTTTTTATAGTGAAATCCTTATTGTTTTTAGCGATGAAACGCATGTCCAGCGCCTCGCGTCCACCGATGTTGTAGGTGCAGTGCTGCAACATCTGAGGCGCGTCTGCACCCTCTTGAATAACGATAGCCAGATCAAAGGACTGCACAGGCATTTTCTTTGTCACAACGCCTTGCAGCACGCCGGTCCACTCGCCGTCATGGCCGCTCGCCCGGTATACACCGGGTGAGACCTGTTCGATCTTCGAGACAGCAGGGCAGTTTTCCGTTGCTTGAGCGGTCATGGATATGCCCAGCAGGGACGTAGCCATTGCGGCGCCGATCAATAATTTTTTCATGATATTCCTTCGGTTGATTTAATTCTTGATGTGTATATAAGCGTATGTGTAGAGTTTTTACACAGTTAGCCGAGCGAGCTTGTTTCCCAAGTCCGCTAGTTGGTTGCATATAGCTATCTAGTGTGCAGCAAGAATTGTGTTACTTGTTATCTCGTTATTAGGCGAGGTGCGTGCTTCAGTAATAACTTGATCGTATCCAGTGTGGATAGGTTTATCGTAGGCGTTAGTCTGTCTATTGTCTGCGCCTTCAGGCCTTAATTGTGTGTAGGAAATGGCGTTGGCTTGTGTGGGGGTAGTGGGTTGGCTGATTGCTCCTGAAACCCTGTCCATATAGACATGGCAAGAGCAGCGCGCGGGATGACGCCTCGAAAGGCCAAGCCGGGGGCTTCACCAAGGCTTGGTTCGTCTTGCTCCCGCTAGAGTGCGAAGCACTCATAAAAAGCCCACCCCTGCGGTGCGTCACTGCACCGAAAGAGCTCGAGTGATAGAGCGGGTCGTGTCGATATGCCACAGCCGGCCCTGATGGTCGAAAAGTATCCATTCATTACCCACGCAACGCAGCTGTGCATGGTGCAGCGGCCAGTGCAGGATGGCGCATAACCGGTCAGTGTTGCGGTTGATAAAGTGCCAGCGTGCTTCATTTTCGCCAGTTGCGTAGCAGACGACCAGCCACTGCTCGAACGAGTAGACGTTCAAAGGGTCGGCAGATTCTTGAATTAAACCAGGCAAGGTATAGCACTTGCTCGTGCCGCCCTCGTAGGACATCAGCAAAGGATCGCTGCCCGTTTCGTGCTCGATCCACAACTCAGTGGTCCGGCCTGCCGCGTTATACACCTGCCAACTGTGCTCCTGACGCCTCTCGGGGACAGGTTCTCGGCGAAGCAATCGGCGGTCGGGGAGCCGGTAATGCCAAAGTTGGAAATTATGTGAGGTGTTCAGCAATACGGACTCGTTGCGCTCGTCCTCTCGAATGAAGGCAACCTGCCCCGGTAGGTCGCTGACGTGCCAAAGCGTTTCGAACCCGCGATCCACGTCCACGACGCGCAATTGCGAGCCTCTGCCGACGGTCCAGGTCGTACCGTCGAAATTTTTGGCGAAGGCGTCCAGCATCAGCACGCCCAGATCGGTGGCGCTGCGATTGACCAGATCCAGCTTGCAGATGCGCCAGACGTCGCCTCGACGCGCCAGCGCCAGCGCGACCTGACGGCTGTGGCCCAGCACGATGGTGTGGGCGGGCACTGGAAAGTGAAAGGCCGTCTTGCCGCTTGCCTCGACGACCGATGCGCCGGCTTCGCCCAGTGCCATGAGGTAGCGTCCGTCAGTCAAGGGTACTGCGTCGCAGATAGCCCGGTTGCCCCTTTCTGGCGCCGTAAACGACAAGGCTGCGCTTGCCCGCTCAAGGCTCTGATTAAGAAGTTTGTTCTTTGGCAGGGCGCTGCCAGGCAGGTCCGCTTGTAGCAATTTATCCTTGCTCATTTTCACCAGCGCTTGAAGCTGATTTTGGGTGAGATGAGCGTGTGGCCCGGCCTGATCACAGATCATCGCCCGCACGGTAGCGGCAGCCAGCCAAGCCAGCGCGGGACTGTGGGTCTTGTGCGCCAGCAGCGCCTGGGCCAGCGCGGCGCGCTCCACGACCCGCTCGGGGTCGTTGCGCAGTTTTTCGACCCAAGTCGCGTACGTCGAGAGGGTGTCGGGAAGCAGGGCAGCCCGTTTAACCAGCGCGCCGATGGCCAGGCTTCCTCCTGCGCCCTCGGCGGCCAACAGCCATTGCGTGGCGCGTTCGTGTTCTGTCGGCAGACTCCAGACCACGTCCACCGCTTGCAACCAAAATCCTTTTTCGGTCAGGGCCAACGCCCATTCCAGGCGCAGGCGCGCAGCGGCTTCTGGCCAGTTTTGTTCGAGCAGGATGACGGTATCGGCGAACACGTTGTCGCGCCGTGCGACTTGCAGCGCTCGCTGCCAATTTCCTGCCAGGCACAGCAGACGCACGATGGCCGACGTGGGCATGTCCCAGGCCAGCGCAAGGTCAGCCGCCTGTTGATAGCGCTGGTGCTTTTCCAGATAGTCGAGCGCTTCCTGGCGGGCCCTCAAAAGCTCGGCCAGGACAAACACGGCCTCCTCGATACGCCCCTCGCGATCCAGTCGCTCAAAAGACTGCCGGTAGACCTGCTTGAGGTGGGTCTCAAGATCTGCCTCAAACAGCATGCTGGTGCGAGGCCCTGAATGCTGGGTGAGCGTCAGGTCCTCGCGCCTGTTGGGTGTGCCGAAAGCTTGTCCTGCATTGCCTTGGCCACCGCCTAGCGGAATGGCGTGACGCAGTGCTTCTTCCAGATCGCCGTTTTCGAACATCTCCAGCATGCGTTGCATGTAAGCGACCTGGCGCTTTCCGTAAAGCGCTGACAAGCGTGAATTCTGGGTCAGAAGCGTCAGCCAGCGCCGCCATCTGGCCGGGCCACGTGGCTGGCCCGACGCCCGTGGCGGTACGGGCGGCTTCGACGGTCGAGCGGCATTAGCGGTAACGGCAGGGGGCGTGTTTATTGCTGCCGAGTGTGTGCCTTCGCGCCGCATCCAGGCACGCACGGCCACCAATACAAGCGTGAAGAGTGCCGCGCCGATTACCGTCCAAACGAAGACGCTGCCCAGATCGAATGTGGAGGGATCCACAGAGCGTGGAGGTTTGGCTCTCTCAGCAGCAGAGGTAGCAGTCGGCAACTGCGGACTGCCGAGGGAATGGATTATATAGAGGCCAATACCCACGGCCACCGCAATGAAACCTGGCAAGCCGTCACTCAACGGGCCGGCACTCTGCGGGCTGTTTGCGTGGCCGGGCGCGTGACGCGCCGCAGCTACGCCAGCGGGGGCGACCTGACGTTGTCGCTCCAGCAGGGCTTGCATCACCGCTTCCCGCTCGGGGTCGACCGGCGCAAGCGAATCACCCAGGATTTCCCGTATGTCGGTCTGTACTGCCTGTGGTTCTACTTGCTGTTCCGGCAATACATCCTGGCAGTCATAAGTGTCGAGCAGCGCGTACTGGCTGACGTCGATCCATTGATCGGGGGTCAGCGCAGTGGCGTCGTTCAGGTGCAAGGCATTGACCTGAGTGCCGCGTACCAGCCAGACATCGGCGTGGGCCAGGCGTTGCATTTCCTCGGGACTTAGCCGTGCTGAGCAAAGTGTTCGGCCCTCGCGGATCAGTGGCCAGCCAGCGAGCCCTTCACAAAGCATGGTGTGTGCCTTGGGAAAGCGCAGCAGGTCGCCTTCGGCAAAGCGATAGGCCCTGGCGTCGGTTTGCCAGTGGGTGAGTATCAGTCGAGCCCGTTCCTGCTCGCTGAAGCGCTCAATGGGAAACCACAGCGCCTGGATCGGTTGATAACCGCTCAGTGCCGGATGGCGAATAATGACCGCATCAGGTCCGGACATGAGGGGCGTCCTCCGACTGCGTTTGTGCCTGATTGCACATGACCTGCAACACCCTCCGTTCGTCCCGAGCCGAATACACCACCAGCTCCCGAGCCTTGGTAAGGGCGGCGACCAGCCCGCTCATCGGGCAAAAGCTGATTCTGGCAATGGTTTCGTTGGTGGTGAACAGCACGCGTTGCTCACCCTGGAAGTAAAGGGCGACGGTCTGCTGGTTGGGGCTGAGCAGGACCATGGAAAGCACCTCGTCCTCCCCGATTAGCAATCCCAGGCCTTTCCAGCCGGGTGCCAGATCGATCTGTTCAGTTTGAAGGTCGGGAGCCACCATCTGCCACTGTTGCTGCCCGTCGACCAGGCGCATCCACGCGCAACCATGGAAGGCGCGGTCCCAGCACGCACTTGCCGGAAACAGTACCTGTTCGACGTTGACGCCCTTCGACGTTCCGACCACATGACCCTTGGATTGGCTGATCCAGGGATTGATCCGGTGGACGTACAATCGACCGGCATCGTGGCGCAGATAGGCCAGTATGTTGCGATCAACCTGCGCCATGCCCACCACTTTATCAGCCATCGAGTGGGTGACACCGGACTGGTGCTGGGTGGGCAGCTTACCGTTTTCGACCACCCAGAAGGCCAGATGACCTTTGGTGTCGAGCAGGAAAACCCGGCCATAGGTACCGTTGTGCATCCACACCATGGGCAGCAGCGTGGCGGTGCCCACGGGCATTTGCAGTCGTTCACGCTCAGGCCGGGCGACGGGTTTGACGCCAGGCATATTCCAAAAGACCAGTTGCTCGTCGAGGCTCAGGATCGCGCCGGGCATGCGGCCCGGGAACGTGATCGCCAGCGGCGTGCTGCGGTTGTTCCAGAGCGTGCGGCGAACATCGAAGGGTTTTTTCTGCCGTGGAGCCGGAAGCTTGATCACCACAAGCCCAGGCTCGTCGAGCAGTTTCAGGGCGACATGAGAGCCGCTGCCGGCAATGACCGGGGGCAGCGTCAGCGCAACCCGTGGAATGAGGGTCTTGACCGCGGTGCGAGTTATCTGCCGCGCGATGTCGAACTCGCCCTTGATCAGTTGCAAGGCAAGGCGCTCGTCGGGGTTGGGCAGGGCAACTTGTCGGGTGCCGGCGTCTTGCAGCGCGACCATGAGGCTGCTGCCGTCGAGGCTGCGCTGTATCTGGACCCTATGAGTGCAGGAGCGGGCGTTGGTGGCGGGCAGTTGTTGGCCAACAAGCCAGCGTTCGCCGCTGTCGTAATTCTGCTCCGACAGCCAGGCGCGCCAGGTATGCCAATGCTCATCGGTGACGGTCTGATAGGTGCGGGCGTCGAGCAGTTGCTTCAAATGCGCAGCGTCCTTGAACTCATGCAACTGTGGCGCGTTTTGCAGGCTGCCCCAGCGCAGCTCGGCCCCGGCTTCGCTGGCACGACGGGCGAGCAGGATCAGCAGCGCCAGATGCACCAGTCGTGGCCCGCCCAGTTGCAGCGGGCCTACGTCGAATAGCACAACGATCATGCGGTTGGCCTGATGGGTGCGATATTGCGGCGCAAGGAACAGGTGTTCGCCAACGACCGCCCTGCGTAAAAATTCGTCGGGCAGCTCATCGGCCAGCAGCCATTCGCTGGCGAGCAGTCTTTCGTACGGGCCACGGCGGTGCAGATCGCCGAGGCCGTCGGGCTCGGGCACGCCGCCCTGCTGCATGCCGCGCAATGGCCCTAGCAGTGGATTCAGGTGTGCGAACAGATCCGCCAGCAATGGCAGCTGTTCGGGGGGAAACCATTGCAACCAATCTCGCCAGGGGCGCAGGGATTGCGGTAATTGCATCAGCGACCTGCCCATCTATTCTGAATGCGTTGCAAATGCCGAGCCGTGAGGGGCAAGCATCGGTCGAGCGGCACCACCACCTTTGGGGCATGCCACAGCAGCAGGGGCGCACGCGCGAATCTGCCTAGCAGCGCTTGCCCCATCAGGTCGAGCGGTGCGTCGGGTTCCCAACTGGTGGGTAGCCAGAGGCCGGGTGCGGCGGGCTCGGTGCAAGCGTAATCGACGCCCTCGACCCACGGCAGGTCATCGGCATTGCCCGTGACGATCAGCACGTCACAGTTGGCAGTGGCTTGCAGCTGCGCGGTCTGGTCTTCGGGCATACGGAGCAGCCGGGCGTGCAGACGTGCCGCCACTTCTCCCCAAGCCACGGCGGCCTGTGGTTGACCGGGCTCGCGCCGCACTCGCCAGTTCCAGTCGATGGCAGCGGCGGTGACACTATTCGTCATGCCCGGGTTGTCAGCAGATGAGCCACTTGTCCGCGCGCCTCATGCAGGCGCTGAGGGATAGTCTGGCTGTTGAAGTTGGCATCGATTTCGCGTAGCAGCGCTTCCAGCAACAGGCTGGCAGGCGGCTCGCTGCGCGCCAGGTAATCCTCTGCAGTTTCAATCAGACGATGCAGGCGAGCCATCGGTTGCAGCGTGGCCTCCTCGACGGCACTGAATAGATGGCTGTTGCTGCACTGGGTAAAAAGATCCTGCAACACCTCGCGGCCGTGTTGCTGAGTTTCTCGGGTCGGCAGCACGTAAAGCAGCGGCCAGAGGTCGGCTTCGCTGGCTTCCAGCTGCCCGCGCAGCAAAGCCGCCGCTGCAATAAGACGCTGGGATTTGACGATACGTCGGTCCGAGAGCTGTATACCGGCTTCCCGCAACCGGCGGATAGCTTGGGCCAGCGCTGGCCGCGCCAGTGACAAATCGACGTCCTTGAGCGCGAGGCCCAGTGTGTCGAGCTGAGTCAACCCCAGTAGCTGTGGAACCGGGCGCTGCTCAGATTGCCAGCCGCCGGCCAGCATCGCTTCGAGCTGATTGTCAGGTACTGCGTCCACGAAGAGGTGCAGCAAAAAGCGGTCGCCGAAGGCCGCCAGCGATTCGTCGTCGGGCACACCGTTAGCCGCTGCGACACAAACACGCAAGGGGCACTGAATCTGGGTGTGACCACGGCGGAAACGTCGTTCATTGAGCACGCCAAGCAGGGTGTTGAGGATTGCCGTCGAGCCTAGGAACACTTCATCCAGAAACACAATGTCGGCTTCAGGCAGCATGCCGCTGATATCGGTTTCAACCGTGCCTTCGCGCAGTTTTTGCAGATCGACCGTACCAAAGAGTTCCGAAGGCTCGGTGAAACGTCCCAGCAGGTACTCGAAGTAACGACCGCCCATGGATTGCGCGACCCGACGCACCACGGCGCTTTTCGCCGTGCCGGGCGGGCCCACTACCAGAATGTGTTCCTGGGCGACAGCTGCCAGCACGATCAACTCGGCCAACTGCTCGCGGCCTACCAGGCCTTCGGTGACTGCGCGAACGGCATGACGGATCTGACTAGCGGCGAGATCGAGCGAAGCGGACATGGGGCATCTACCTTGAATCTGGAGGGGCACTTTTTTTCTGAAGGAAAAGACAAACTGGCAAGTTTATCGGCATGCAATGCGCAAGCTTGAGACCGTTGAGGTGCTCTTTGCTAAGAACTGGAGGTTATTTATGAAGTGGCGGCGTTTTGAGGCGTTGGTGGAAGGGAAAACGAGCAGATTAGTGCCCGTTTCGACGCAGCTTGCTCCCGCTTAAATGCAAAGTACTCATAAAAAAGCGTCACCGCGCCGCTGAGCTGCGTAGCGGCCCCAAACAGTCAATGAGATCTGTCTGATATACCGGAAACTAACAGAGATTTTTTCTTAACAGATGTCTGCTTTCGGCCCCGAGTATGTAAAAACAATTTTGAGCAAGATAGACATATAAAAACGATCTGAAAATCGCTCTCTACGCAAAATCTGTATCTGCTCACTTGCTGATAAATTTCAGATTTAACGTAGAGGCGCGCACTTCAATGTTGGCAAAACGTTTTTACGCACTTTGGACCCAATGCGGCCGCTCGGGAGGGGTAGAATCGAGCAGTGCCCATGGTGCGGTGATAGCCAAGTTCCTGTGGGTTAAGCACATTTGTGGGTTAGAGGGGGAGGCAAAGGTGTTCCATCCTCATAGGGGCCTAATGTTTTCCGTGCACGTAACACTAGCTCCTCAACCTGCACATACGGCAAATCCTCGGTGAACAACGAGATGGTTAAAGTGTTGTTAGCATCACATCGGAACACCTCAGCACAAACCTGCCCATTTGCGTCGATGAGTTCAATCCCGAGACCATCCCTGATCACATCAGAAGCAATCTGAAACCGAAAATCCATGTATTACTCCTTTGTAGTGGTCGCCTGTTTACCCCTGCTCAAGGCCCCGCACGCACACCTTTCTCCTGTGCTTCCTTTACAAGCCGCTCACGGTCTTCAGGAAGCAGCATTCGCGCTTCAACCAGCGAGTCTGCAGCTTTACTCACTGCAGACGCATAAGCCTCCTTCGTGGGGTAGCGTTCCTCTAGGGAAAGGCGAGGGTCTCCGGCCACGATTCGCTCTTTCTTCGTCGCGGCAAACGGGAGGAAGCTGCCTTGGAAGTTACAAAAGCCGCCATCAAAAAACTCGGGCCGGAAGGTGTTCCAACCCGTGTAAGTCCCGATGGGAGCGCCCAAATACACATCCCGAACGCCACCCACATCAATTCCGTCTGCATCCACTTGAGGTACCAAAAGGCCGTAACTACCGACACCCGATTTCGGCGGCTCGTTTGTGAGAATGCCAGAGCTGTCTTCGGGACGAAAACCAGGTCCAAAATCAAGCACTTGCAGGCTATTGACGGCACCGGTGTAGCGGAGCTCGGGGCGCGAAACGCCACCATAATTGGTCGCGGGGATGAGCGGGAAACTGACCCTGTCCGCCGGCACGAGGGTGCCGTCCGCCACAGAAGGTTTTATCGAAGCCGGCGGTGTTGTCTCATCACGAACCCAGCCAACGAGATTGATGAACGCTGCGCGCATTGTCCAGGTGTGTGGATTTGGATTTGATTGCACCTGGCAAAGCCCAAAGGGTGGTTTAGCCGGGAGTGGCAAAGACGGCGGGGCATGCTGCGTACTTGCCATAATAAAAGTGCGGACGTTTGCCGGTTCAGGTGCATCGCGCAAGCCGAGTGGATCGGTAAGGCCAAGCGACTGGCGTCCCTCCCAAAGTTCAAGGGCCGTTGCCATGTGGAATATCAGAGGGCAAGTGTTGTTATCGTTGCAGCGATCCAGCAAACCCTGCGAGCGTCCGGTAACAGGATCGGTTTCCCGGCCATAGGTAAACGGAAAATCGTAAGCAGGGGAGTCATGATCGACCTGCTGGCCCCACGCTCGACCAGGTTGAGCAAAGCGGATGTTGAGCGGCATCAGGCCGCCACCGATATGCGGCATCGCACCATCATAGACCCGACGACCTTCCTCGCTGCGGTTGAAACCCAGCGCGATCATGCTGCGTATGAATCGTCCGGCCTGTGATGAGCCAGTGATAATCGACTTGACCTTAGGCCCATGCACTACAGGGTTGGGCACACCGGTATCGTCATGCTCAGCCTGCTGGAAAAACGCACCAACATCCCGTGCGATAGCAAAACCAATACCCATTACCGCCGGTTCCTTGGCCCGGTAAATCAGCTCGTAAAGCTTGCCGGGCTGAAAACCAGCGGGTAGGCATATCTGGGTTTCGCTCGGCGTATTGCAATCGCCAAACTTCCAGTCATTCACTGGAATTTCCTGTCGGGGCGCATTTGCCCGCGAACGCACTGTCAACGTCGGACGAAAGCCATCCACGAGCACTTTGGTATTGTCGGTTTCAACCGATTTATAGCTGGTATGAGGCGGCGTGGAGGTGAACCAACCTGCGGACAGGTTAAGGCTGACGGTCGGTGAGAGCGTGGTCAACTCACTGCGCACCACACCTGTTACCGGCGACCCATCAGTATTTATGGCCGTCGGCAATTGCACCATCATACGGTTGTCACCCGGGGCGACGTCCCCCTGCCAGGCAAACGCGATCAGCGTCGTACCCTGGCGCTGTAGAAAACCGTCCCCGGCGACTTCGAAGTTGTTGAACGCTGCTGGACTACCCTGCATATCAGCGTTGAACAATAACATCGCGCGCTTAGAGCCTCGATTTGGCACGTCGAATAGAAGAATGTCATTCGATTTGGCCACGTCAGCGGGACGCAGGATTGCAACATCAGTCGTGTATTCAACCATCCCGCGCCCGTTACGGGGTGCAAGTTCGATGTCTTGAATAATCTTGTTTTCAGGCGCTCCTAGGTCTAATTCACCATGAGCGCGCGCAAAGACACGTTCGTAAGCCCCTGTATTCCCGAAGCTTTCGCCTCCGAAAGCGGGTTCGGTCCGCAGGATCTCCAATTGTGTGATACGGGCTTGGACGGGTGCTGCAACGATCATCATGGAGCCTGCAAACGCTGCAGCATGAAGTAGGCGATTCATCCTTACCCCCAATTTGTCATTTTTTTTATGGATGGCTTTTGATGCTCTGATAGCGATGCTTGTACAGATCAAAAGGTTTCAAGCATAGCCCGCAGATAGCTCGGTTATCATGAATTCGTCAGCGTCCGCGTAATACACCTTGCTTGAATTAGGAGGGGGCCTGTTATCGCTGATGCAAAATTGACCCAGCTGCCGACTTGGCGTTGCCCCATAAGTGCAGCTCAAAGTCAGAACTGCTAACGGTTTACGAGGTAAACGCTTGGGTCAGCGAAATTTCGTAACCGTCCGGTGAAGTCATCTTCCCGATCCCTGCGATAGGGGCAATGTTGCCCACTTTAAAACACGTGGACACTATCGCCCTTATCATCAGGATTGCCATCCGCCAAAGAGCCGCAAACGCAAAACCCGCTCAACCCATGTGCTGGGTGGAGCGATGGGGTGTTGCCATGGATTCAATACGCCTGATTGACGCTCAAACCACGCATGATAGAAAAGCTCGGGTCGATCAACTGCAGCGTGTTATCCGCCTTCAACCTGCCGACAACCACGCGATAGGTTTTCGGTTCTTCAGAAAGCGTTTCCGGGTTGCGTGCCAGTTTCTGAACAGCAGGTGTTTTGGCCCACGCGGCTACCGACTTCTGACGAATGTCCACCGTCACGACCCATGACTTATCGACGGCCTGGCCCATTTGTTCGGTGTTTTCTGACGTGTCTTTGATTTTGGCTATCTCATAGCCTTGGGCATAACAGAATCCTGACTCCTGTTGGACATAAGCAGCTTGCCCAGGGTCAGTGAGGGAATATGTCTTGCCACTTTTAGCGAGCAGCCCCGCGGCTACCAACGCATCGAAAGCGGGCTCATTACCCATCGAAGTGCCGCTCCCGAAACCTTTCTCCAGAGTCACCGGGAAGGTCTTGAACATAGACGCACGCACACAGGAAGCTCCCTCGAGCCTGGGTTGCAAGGCGGCCTGAATCTCACTTTCGGAAGGCCCGCCTGAGCAGGCAGCAAGCATCAACGCACCACTGACAATCAACACCGCCTGGGCTACTTCTCTGATTCGCATCGTTTTATCCTTTACGATTGAAGGCTGATATCGGCATTAGGACTTCTGGCTCAGGTAAAATGTTTCCCTTCCTCCAAACTATTACTTCCAGACCTTGATGAGTGCCAGGCCAGTAGAACGTCCTTTGGTTTAGCCGTCATGCCGCAAGCCATATTCCGAAGCCGTCATGCACCAGCACTTTCATGCGATTGGCGCGGGTGTTGTATTTCAACGCAGATATTCGATGATGATGCGTGGGATTTACCCCGAGCCTGCGGCACGGGGAGAACAAATGCAGGAGGCAGCGCGGTGCTTCTCTGCGATTGCAGCTGAATCCATTTATGGACGAGGTTTGCGTTGAGGTTATGGCTGAGTGCGATGCTGGCAATCGAAGCCTCGGGCTGGGCACACTCTTGAATGACTTGAGCCTTGAAGGATTTGAAATAGGAACGCCGTGTTGGCTGCATGAAATACCCGCTTAAATTCAGACTGACCAAAAACCCAAAGTATGGAAAGGAATACGCCTATGAAGGTGATATTAGCTGGGCTGTTCGTGTCGCTGCTAGCGGCTTGGTCCGACGTGACCGTTGGACGTGAGTCGCCGATCGAGGCCAGCGGTATACGCTCAGACTTCGTGTGCACGCAGGATACGGGGCTTTCGGTAGTGCCCCAGAATTCAGATGCACAAGGTTTATTCCTCTATGCTCGCCATCTTGAATATTTGCACGAGGGGGATTTCAACAGTGGGAGTGTCGATGAATTCAATCGTATAAGTCGCTATTACCGTATCGCGTCCGCGTATGGAAACGCCGATGCGACCGAGGCATTGAGGGCCCTACAGTGGAGGTTGATCGATGACAGCTACGATGGTGTTGTCACTCAGCTTCGCCGCAATCGCGAGAGAGAGGCCGAGCGCCTGACGACGCTGCTCACACAGCAGTATCCGTCGCGAGGTTACCTGCTCCAAGCCAGCATATATGCCCAGGCATGGAATCTTACCGGCGCATTCATCCTATACCGCAAGGCGGCGGATCTGGGCAATGCCCAGGCGCAGTACCGACTGGCCCAGTATCTCGATGTCAATTCGATCGCAATGGCCAAAGCATTCGGGGCGAAGGCCAAGGACATCGCATTCGCGTTGCCGCTCTATCGCTGTGCCGCCCAGCAAGGACACGGTGGTGCGATGTACGAGCTTGCCATCAAACAAGCCAAGGACCGGCGCTACCCCGAAGCTATGGCGGGATTCCAGCAAGCGGCAATGATGGGGGAAGCTGCTGCTGCATTCAGACTTCGGGAGGCTTTTGGCGAGCAAGCGAACGGGCCTCTATCACTAGGAAGGGAGAGTGACGCCGCGCGTTATGAAAGATACGAGAAGATCCGTATTTTCTTGATCGATGAGCAAAACTTCGCTCCGCGAGTGCCTGACCTGAATCAGATTGTGCCGTTGCCTCCTGCAGCCTTGCCCGAATGGGACGGGACCTTTCTGTGGAAGCCAGAGCAGCGCGCACCGCGCGAGACTCCATCGGAGACGTTGATGGCACACATGGCCAAAGCCAAGGGGTTGGACCCGCTGACAGGACTACCGAAGGATGCCGCGCCGTGAAACTGACATAGCTTGCGGGCGGTAAATCGCCTTTACATGCGCTATGCCTTTATCTCGCGACGCTTTGAGGTATCCCAGATCGCTAGCTGCTCGTACGTTTCTGTCTGCAATGTAGGAAAGTCGTAGCTGGCGGCCTGTTCCTCGGTTTCAAACTCCGACACGACTGCAGAAAATCGAGTACTCATGATTCCAGCCCCTACGGGGTGTGAATCCATCTTGAGCATTCAGTTACGCATTGTCTGCGCCGTTCAGCCTGAATGTTCTGTAGGCAATGGCTCTACCAGCGGTGTAGCCCCCACCCGCGCCGGCTCCCCCCTCAACCCCACCCGCATATCCGCCCCACTAGGCTGCTGATACAAATTCAAACCAAACTCCGGCATCACGGTAATCAGATAATCGAAAATATCCCTTGTATCCGCTCGTAATCCACCCATACCGTGGTGCGGGTGAAGCAGTAGATTTCCAGCGGGATGCCCTGCGAGGTGGGTTCGAGCTGGCGAACCATGCAGGTCATGTTCGGGTTGATATCGACGTGGCTTTTCAGGTACGCCAGGGCGTAGGCGCGGAAGGTGCCGATGTTGGTCATGCGTCGGCGGTTGGCGGACATTTGTGCGACGTTGCCTTGTGCCTGGTTCCAGGCCAGCAATTCGGCCTGTTTGCGGCCGATGTAGTCGGTGAGCAGGTGAATTTGCATGAGTTGCTGTTCTTCGTCGTCGCGCACGAAGCGTACGCCGCTGGCGTCGATGAACAGGCTGCGTTTGATGCGCCGTCCGCCTGATTGCTGCATGCCGCGCCAGTTGCGGAACGACTCTGACATCAGGCGCCAGGTCGGGATGGAGACGATGGTTTTGTCGAAGTTCTGCACCTTGACGGTGTGCAGGGTGATGTCCACTACGTCGCCGTCCGCGCCGACCTGCGGCATTTCGATCCAGTCGCCGACGCGCAGCATGTCGTTGCTGGTCAGTTGCACACTGGCGACGAAGGAGAGCAGGGTATCTTTGTAGACCAACAGGATGACCGCCGACATGGCGCCGAGGCCGGACAGCAGTAGCAGCGGCGAACGGTCGATCAGGGTGGCGACGATGATGATCCCGGCGAAGACGTACAGGATCATCTTCGACAGCTGCACGTAACCCTTGATTGAGCGCGTACGGGCGTGCTCGGTGCGCGCGTAGATGTCCAGCAGGGCATTGAGCAGGGCACCGATGGCCAGGGTCATGAACAGGATGGTGAAGGCCATGGCGATGTTGCCGATCACGTTCCGGCCCGCAGTGCTCAAGCCCGGGACCAGGGTGAGGCCGAACTGAATGACCAGCGACGGCACCATCTGCGCCAGTCGGTGAAAGACCTTGTTGTGGCGGAAGTCGTTGACCCAGTGCAGGGACGGCTGACGGCCGAGCATCCTGACGGCGTACAGCACCAGAAAGCGCGCCACGCGGCCAAGCACCAGTGCGGCGGTCAGCAACAGGATCAGGGCCAGCCCGGTGCGTACCCACGGGTGCTGATCGAGCATGTCCCAGATTTCCTGGGTCTTGAGCCAAAGCGAGTGAATATCCATAAAAGCATCGGGCCCGTTGAGCGAAGAGGGGGCGTGATTAGAACATTTACCGGGTCGGACGGGGCGGCCTGTGAGCACGAAGTGCACGTTGGGCAATGATTTCAAATTGTATCAATTGCTGAAGTAAACTCATCGCTCATTATCAGAGGAGTTGCGTCTTGCACCTATCCATCGTTCAACGCTGTGCGTCACGTCTCGGGTTGCAGGCCTTGTGGGTACTGGTCGGCCTGGCCTCTTCGACACTGGTCAGTGCCGCCGGTGCGTTACCGACCTACGGTGAAATGGACGCAGCAGGGTTCGCGGGCTCGCCCCGGGAGAACTACGCCCTGCAGGGCTTTTCCGATAAATACCGTGCGACGCTGGATATTTCAGCCAAGGACGATGTGTTTCGTCCCGGCGTGATCAACGTGTACGACAAGGCCAGCGGTGCGGCTTTGATCCGCGTGCAGTCCGACGAACTGGTGCTTGGCACTGACCCCAAAACCGGCAAGGTCAAAACCAACGTGCACGAGTTGCCCTATGGCGAACAGAGCGTACTGATCTATCAGGATTTCAACTTCGATGGCATCAAGGACCTGGCCTTGATGGACGGGCAAAACAGCTGCTATCACGGCCCCTCGTATCAGGTCTTTCTCGGCACGGCCGATGGTTTTCGGCACAGCGATTCGTTTACCAAACTGGCGCAAAACAACTGCGGCCTGTTCAGCGTGGATGAGAAAACCCGCAAGATCGAGACCATGACCAAAGACGGTTGCTGCTGGCACCAGACGTCTACCTACAGCATCCGTAATGGCGAGCCGGTTCTTGAAACGCAAACGGTCCTTGACCATACCGGTGGGTCGGGACTGCCGACTGAAACAGTCAGTCGCAATCAGAATGGCAAGATGACGCACACCACCAGCATCGTCTGGGAGGAAGACCAGCAGCGTGAGATTCTCCTGTCGTTCAGGCTCGCGCCGTCCGGCAAGCGCATTGTGTTGTTCCGCTCAGGGGACGCAAGCCCGGTCTTCTACGCGGCCGTGGACAGCAAGAATCAGGTCGGGCTGCTGTTTCCCCAGGCTGACGGTGAGCAACTGAAGTACGACGCTACCAGTCACGTATTGAGCTTCGTGCGCGGCGACACCGCTTACCGGATCTTGGGTGACGCAAAGGGTGCGCCCACCGCCATGCAAGTGGTGGTGCGTGGCAAAACCACCGAGCTGAAACTGCTTGCCGAGCCCGCTAAAGGTTCGCTGAACAAGGTCGCGGATGCGTTGAAAGCCGCGCAGTAATCAGGCGACGGAGGCGCTAGCCCCGATACCTCACCGCCTCGACAAACGCACTGAACGCCGGCGACGCCTGTCGCCGGTTCGGGTAGTACAAGTGAAAGCCTTCGAAATACGGGCTCCAGTCGACCAGCACTTCTTTCAAGCGACCGCTGGCGATGTGCGGTTCGGCCATGGAGTCCGGCACGTAGGCCAGGCCCACGCCGTCCAGTGCGGCGTTGAGCACGTGGATCATGCTGTTCGACGTGAATTGCCCATTGACCCGTATGTTGAGCTTGCGGCTGCCCTTCTCGAACTCCCAGGCGTAGCAGCTGCCGTTCGGCGAGTGGCGGATGTTGATGCAGGTGTGTTGAGTCAGGTCCTGAGGCTGCAGCGGGACGGGGTGTCGCTCGAAGTAGGCCGGCGACCCGACCACTGACAAGCGCCAGTCAGGCCCCAGGCGCACGGCAATCATGTCCTTGCTGATGGATTCACCCAGACGGATG
Source organism: Pseudomonas sp. PvP100 (assembly GCF_017833055.1). Taxonomy (NCBI): domain Bacteria; kingdom Pseudomonadati; phylum Pseudomonadota; class Gammaproteobacteria; order Pseudomonadales; family Pseudomonadaceae; genus Pseudomonas; species Pseudomonas sp. PvP100. The sequence goes on along the minus strand of NZ_JAFIBO010000001.1, from coordinate 3,049,256 downwards.
CCCGCATCGAAACGTTCGCTGACAATATTGGTAAAGCCGTAGTCGATGCAGATCTCGATCTGGATATCCGGGTACTGCGCCAGAAACCCCGCAAGCATAGGGCGGATGATGCCTTCTGCGGCGTCATCGGAGCAGGTAATGCGAATGGTGCCGGCGGGCTTGTCACGCAGCTCGCCCAACACTTCGACTTCTGCAGCAATCTGATCCAGCAGCGGCCCGATCGAGCGCATCAGCCGTTCGCCTGCTTCGGTCGGGGCTACGTTGCGGGTGGTTCTCGCCAGCAGGCGCAGGCCCATGCGCTCTTCAAGGCCGCGCAGGGTGTGGCTCAGGGCTGAAGGCGTAACGCCCAGCTTGGTGGCCGCCTTGGTAAAGCTCTGATCGCGTGCTACCTGCAGAAAGGCTTGCAGATCATTGAGTTTGGGTGTGCTCATTGCTGAATTTTTCTCACAAGCGCGTTTAAATTGTGGTGTCTAATCATCCTAATACCTTTGCCCTAACCTGTGCCGACTATTTTCAATATCGCCAGGTCAGGACGCATGCAAGCATTCGATTCAACGCTAAAGGGGGCTGAGACGACAGCACATCCGCCAGCCTGGGGCGCCGTGTTTTCGATGGCGCTGTGTGTGGTGGTGCTGATTGCGTCGGAGTTCATGCCGGTCAGCCTGCTGACACCCATCGCGCAGGACCTGGGCATCAGTCAGGGGCAGGCAGGGCAGGCGATTTCGATCTCCGGTTTTTTTGCCGTGCTGACCAGCCTGCTGAACACGCCGCTCACCGGGCATCTGGATCGCAAGCCTGTCCTGCTGGGCTTCAGCCTGTTGCTGCTGGTGTCTGGCGTGATCGTCACGCTGGCCTCCAACGGCTGGTTGTTCATGACAGGCCGTGCATTGCTCGGGATCGCCATCGGCGGCTTCTGGTCGATGTCGACCGCTACCGTGATGAAGCTGGTGCCGAAGCAATCGGTCGCCAAGGGCCTGGCACTGATCAACGGCGGCAATGCGCTGGCTGCAACGGTCGCCGCGCCATTGGGCAGCTTCATGGGCCAGTACATCGGCTGGCGCGGCGCGTTTTTCCTGGTCATCCCGCTTGCGGCGCTGGCGTTTGCCTGGCAGTGGCTGAGCCTGCCGGCCATGCGCAGCCAGCCGAACAACCGGGCACGCAATCCGTTCCGCCTGCTGCGCAACCCGCAAGTGGCCGTCGGCATGAGCGCGATCCTGTTGCTGTTCATGGGCCAGTTCGCCGTCTTCACCTACCTGCGCCCGTTTCTGGAAGAGATCACCGGGGTCAGCGTCAACACGTTGTCCCTGATGCTTTTGGCGCTGGGGGCCAGCGGGCTGGTCGGCACCTACCTGATCGGCAGGCTGCTGCACAAAGGCCTGTATGCCTGCCTGATCGTCATTCCGCTGCTGATGGCGGTGCTGGCCGTGGCGCTGACTGGTCTGGGTCATTCGCCACAGTCCGTCGCCATTGTGCTTGCCGTCTGGGGCCTGATTGCCACGCCGGCACCAGTCGCCTGGGGCCTCTGGTTGAGCCGCACGCTGCCCGACGATGCCGAGGCAGGCGGCGGCCTGATGGTGGCGACCATTCAATTAGCGATCACCGCCGGGGCCGGCATCGGCGGCGCGCTGTTTGACAGCCTTGGTTGGTGGAGCCCGTTCGCATTCGGTGGCGTGTTACTGGCGTGTTCGGCCGCGCTGGCCTGGACGGCACGCGACAACGCGTCTGTGCAGGAAAGCAACACCGGTCAGGGCCGGGCAGATAAACGCGGGTCAATTTCTCAACGAGGTAACACGCCATGAAAAATATTCTTTTGATGCTTGGGCTTTTAATAAGCTCATACGCTGCGACAGGAGCAGACATGTCTCACGGTGCCGATAATTTCTACACAAGCGACAAGGTCGTTGCGCAAAAAGTGCTGTTCAACAACCAGTACAAGATGAAAGTCGCGGGCAATCTATTTATACCCAAAGGCTCGAACCCGAACGTTAAAGCTCCGGCAATCATCGTTGGCCATCCGATGGGGGCGGTGAAGGAGCAAAGTGCCAACCTGTACGCGCAGAAACTGGCCGAGCAAGGGTTTGTCACCTTGTCGCTGGACCTGTCGTTCTGGGGCGGGAGCGAAGGCCAGCCGCGTAACGCCGTTTCACCCGATCTCTACGCCGAAGACTTCAGTGCTGCAGTGGACTTCCTGGGCACTCAGACCTTCGTGGACAAAAAACGAATCGGCGTGCTGGGGATTTGCGGCAGTGGCAGCTTTGTCATCAGTGCCGCGAAGATCGACCCGCGCATGAAAGCCATTGCCACGGTGAGCATGTATGACATGGGCGCCGCCAACCGCAACGGCCTGAAACACTCGCAGACGCTGGCGCAGCGCAAGAAGATCATCGAGCAGGCGGCACTGCAGCGCGACGTGGAATACAGCGGCGGCGACACTGCGTATACCAGCGGCACGGTACACAAACTGACTGACACATCCGGCCCGATCGAACGCGAGTTCTATGATTTCTATCGCACGCCGCGGGGCGAGTTCACGCCCGAAGGCCAGTCCCCCGAACTGACCACTCACCCGACGCTGACCAGCAACATCAAGTTCATGAACTTCTATCCGTTCAACGACATCGCGACCATCTCGCCACGCCCGATGTTGTTCATCGCCGGTTCAAAGGCGCACTCGCTGGAGTTCAGCGAGGAAGCGTACAAACTGGCCGGCCAGCCCAAGCAATTGATCATCGTGCCGGAAGCCGGGCATGTGGATCTGTACGATCGGGTCGATCTGATCCCGTTCGACAAGCTGGGCGAGTTTTTCAAGAACAACCTGAAGTAGTCCGCCAGAAAACACTACGCATGAAAAGGCCCTGCACAAGCAGGGTCTTTTCTTTATCAGTCACTGATCGCGCAGGTGAATGTCCAGCCCCTGCCGGCCTGTTGCAAGATCCGCTCGCAATGTCAGCGCCGGGATCTCGTAGTCGCCGTCGTTTTGCCTGCGAAAGGGCAAGGGTTCAAGGGTGAACAGGGTATCCAGGCGGTCGCCATAGTCGGCGCAAATCTGCGCAAATGTTGCGCTGTCCACTTTGCCTGCCCGGTACACAGGGAAGGGCGCGAGCACATCGAAACCTGGATAGAACAGGATGCCGTGCTGGATAGGAAAGAGTACGTCGTTCAGCGCCCCGTTTACGCCACGCTCGCTGTAGTGGGACTCCCAGCCGCCCATGGTCACCGTCAGCATGGCGCGCTTGCCTGCCAGCGTTCCTTCACCATAGCGATCACCCCAGTGCTGGTCGCTGTGCTCGCCCACGCCGTAGGCGAAACCACAGGCGTACACCCGCTCTATCCAGCCTTTCATGATCGCGGGCATCGAAAACCACCAGAGCGGAAACTGGAATATGACGGCGTCTGCCCAGAGTAGTTTGGCCTGTTCGGCCTCGATGTCCGGCGGCTGAATACCGGCGGCAAACACGCGTTGCGACTCAAGGGCAGGGTCAAAGCGGCTGCTTGTTTCATGACCGGGAGCATCGTTGGCGTCGATGATCGCTTTCCAGCCCATCTGGTAGAGGTCGGACACCTGCACTTGATGGCCGTTGTTCTGCAGATGATCGACTGCGAAGTCTTTCAACGAACCGTTCAGCGAGCGCGGTTCGGGGTGGGCGTAGACAATAAGTACGTTCATGAGGGCTCCGGTTTGTCTCTAATGAGGCAACGCTACAGACTCGATCGGGTATGCTGGAAATCAATCTCCCAAACACTTGGTATGTGCATGAACAATACCTTGCGGCGTATCGACCTCAATCTGCTGGTCACGCTGGATGCACTTCTCTCGGAGCAGAACGTGACCCGTGCGGCGCATCGGCTGAACCTGACCCAGCCCACCGTCAGCCTGCAATTGGGCAGGCTGAGGCAAGTGCTGGACGATCCATTGTTGTTGCCGGGACCGCGGGGCATGACCCCGACCGCGCGGGCTGAAGAACTGCGCGAACCTCTCAGGCAGGCACTTGCAGCGCTGGAGTCTGCTTTGCTGCCCGGCCGGGATTTCGATCCGGCAACGGCCGATCACACCTGGCGTGTGGCTGCCAGCGACTACGCGACCATCGCATTGATATGGCCGTCGCTCGGCAGGTTGCGCAGCAGTGCTCCGGGCACACGTCTGGCCCTGTTGAACAAGCACCCTGTCAGCCTGGCCGCAGATCTTGAAAGCGGTCGGCTGGATCTGGCGTTGCACACCCGCGAGGAGGCGCCGCCCAAGCTGCGCCAGCGGTCGTTGATCCATGAGCGTTATGTGCTTGCTGGCCGGCATGATCATCCGGACCTTGTGCAACCCGTGTCGCTGACACGTTTCTGTGAGCTGGAGCATGCGGTCATGTCTCCCAACGGCGGTGGCTTCGCCGGCAGCACCGATCAGGCCTTGGCGGCGCTGGGGTTAAGTCGGCGGGTCGTATTGTCGGCGCCGCATTTCGGCTCGCTGGTGTCGGCATTGACCAGCAGCGACCTGGTTGCCGTGGTGCCTGAACGGCTGGTGCGCGGCCAGCCGACGCTCGTGGTTCAGGAACCGCCGCTTTCGATTCCGGGGTTTGAAATGCTCATGCTGTGGCCAGAGCGTTTGCACCGCGATCCGGCTCATAGGTGGTTGCGAGAACTGATGGTCTCGGCCATTGATTGAGCCGTGCGACGCTCACGATTCAAGCCCGCAGCCTGCGCTCGCGCAACGCACTCAAACACTCGCGCCCCGCAGCCTCGGCGGTTTGCATGACCGTCTGGCTGTTGTCCTCGGTGATCCAGGTCAGCAGCCGCACCTGACCCGTCGCCTGGCTGCCGCCATGCATGCGAGACAGGGTTTCGCGCTGCTTGAGCATGGCTTTCATGCGGGTGGCGAGCATGAAGATATCGTCGATGAAACCGTCTTCGACGTTGTCGTGATGCTCGATGCCCAGCCCCGTGGCGTCGTGGTCGATACGCAAATGGTAGTGCATGGCCCCGGTTGCATCCTCGCTGCCGAACAGCGCGATGACGAAGCCTTTGCCCAGCAGCGAGCGCAAGGCGTGCTGGATGATTTCCTGCACATCGGGGGTGATCTGTCTGACTTCGCGGCTCATGTAACGACTCCTGACCTGATGAGTAGTGCAGGCAGTATTCAACGACGGGATGTAAAGCGCGGTCCGGGCCAGGTAATGCTGGGTAAAGACCGCCTTGTTCATGCTGTAAAAGCTCCGCCTCAAAAGGTCTGGCCCAGCGAGAACTGGAACACTTGGGTCTCGGCGTCTTCGGGCTTTTTGATCGGCACGGCGAGGTCGAAGCTCAGGGGGCCGAGCGGCGAGTACCAGGTCAAGCCGACGCCGACCGAACTGGCCATCTGGTCGATATTGATGTTGCCGCAGTTCTGCGTGGTGGTCAGGTAGCACTTGTCGGCGTAAACCGTGCCGAAGTCCCAGAACAGCGAGGTGCGCAGGGATTTCTGGTCTTTGACGAAGGGCATCGGGAAGAGGTATTCCATGCCGCCGGTGATCAGGATGTTGCCGCCCAGGGCTTCGGTGTCGCGGTCGGAATAGTAGATCTGCCCCTGACTGGCGTAGGTGCCGGTGGCCGGGGTATTGCGCGGCCCCAGCGTGCCGTCCTTGAAGCCGCGCACCGTGGCCTGGCCGCCCGCCGTATAGTTTTCGTAGAAGGGCAGGCCGTCGGTATCGCCGTAACCGTTGCCGTAGCCGAGTTTGGTATGCAGGCGCAGCGAGGTGGTGTCGCTGAGCGGCAGGAAGGTCTGGCCGTTGTAGTCGAGTTTGTAGAACTGCAGGTCACTGCCCGGCACGGTGCTGGTCAGGGTCAGACTTTGCGAGTGCCCGCGGGTGGCAAGTACGCCCTTGTTGAGGGTCGATTCCGACCAGCCGACGCTGGCCTTGAGGTTGGTGAACGCATCACCCTCGCGCTCAATGAAGTCGTAGATCTCGTCAGCGCTGTAGCTGCCGGCGTCGAGGGTGTCACGCTGGATCGACAGCCCGTAGGTCAGGCGCGATGTTTCGCTGATCGGATAGCCGAGGTTGACCCCTGCGCCCACGCTGTTGAGCGAGTAGTAGGAGACCTCGTCGTCGTCATCGTAATACTTGCTGTAGTCGGTCGCGTTGTAGAAAACGTTGTAGCCCAGGCTCACCCCGTCAGGCGTGAAGTACGGGTTGGTGAACGCGAAGTTGTACTTGGTCTGGTACTCGGAGCGGGTCATGCCGAGGCTGGCGAAGTTGCCGGTGCCGAGAATGTTGTTCTGCGAGATAGAGCCGCCGAGTATCAGCCCGGCGCTTTGCGAAAAGCCCACGCTGGCGGTGATGTTGCCCGAGGCCTGTTCTTCGACGGCGTAGTTGATGTCCACCTGATCGTCGGTGCCGGGGGCCGCTGGCGTTTCGACGTTCACTTCCTTGAAGAAACCGAGACGCTCCAGGCGCACCTTCGACTGGTCGATCAGGTAGGTCGAGGCCCAGCCGCCTTCCATCTGGCGCATTTCACGGCGCAGCACTTCGTCGGCGGTCTTGGTGTTGCCGCGAAAGTTGATGCGGTTGGCGTAGGCGCGCTTGCCGGGGTCGACCACGAAACTGATATCAACGGTGTGATCGGCATCGTTGGCTTTCGGCAAGCCGTTGACGTTGGCGAAAGTGTAGCCATCGTTGCCCAGACGGCGGGTGATCAGGTTGGTGCTGTCAGTCATGACCTTGCGTGAAAACACCTGGCCCGGTTTGACCAGAATCAGTTGTTCGAGCTGGTCCTTCGGCACTTTCAGGTCGCCGCCCAGTTTGACGCTGCCCACCGTATACCGGTCGCCTTCGGTGATATTGACGGTAATGAACACGCCTTTCTTGTCAGGCGTCAGCGACACCTGCGTCGAGTTGATATCCATGTTGATGTAGCCGCGGTCCAGGTACCAGGAGCGCAGTCGCTCCAGGTCGCCGGAAAGTTTTTCGCGGGCGTACTTGTCATCGTTCTTGAAAAACGACAGCCAGTTGCTGGTCTTGAGCTGAAACTGATCAGCCAGCTGTTCATCGGAGAACACGGTGTTGCCGACCACGTTGATGTGCTGGATCGACGCCACCGTCCCTTCGTCGATGGTGATTTTCAGGGCGATGCGGTTACGTGGTGCAGGCAGCGCCTCGGTATCGACCGAGGCACTGTAGCGGCCCTGGGAGACATATTGGCGTTGCAGTTCATTGCGCACGCCCTCCAGCGTGGCGCGCTGGAATATCTCGCCTTCACTGAGCCCCGACTGCTTGAGCCCCTTCATCAGGTCGTCGGTGCTGATGACCTTGTTGCCGACAATCTCGATACTGGCGATAGAGGGGCGTTCGACTACATTGATCACCAGCACATTGCCATCGCGTGCAACGTTGATGTCCTGAAAGAAACCGGTCTTGAACAGTGAGCGCGACGCGTCGGCCAGGCGCTGCTCATCGGCCTGATCGCCGACATTGAGCGGCAGCGCAGAGAATACGCTGCCGGCTGATACGCGTTGCAGGCCGTTGACGCGGATGTCCGAGATGGAAAAAGTGTCGGCGTGTGCCAGCGGGACGCTGATTAACAGGCAGAACGATAGAAGCAGACGCGAAGAAATCATCAAACCCTTTCCAGAAAGCTGCGACAAAGGCATTTGAGCGCTGCCGATGACACGCCAGAAAGGGCCGGTCCGGCGGGCGCTGTTGGCTGCGCAGCATAGGGCGAGGGCATGTTGGGGACGGTTAACGCCGTGTAAGGTTAGGTAAAGATCATCGAGCCCGGCTGACACGCCGCAGCAGCGCCGGGATAATCGGCAACCACCAATCAAGGGCCTGCCATGACTTCCGTATTGCTTGTCGACGATGACCGGGAACTGACGGAAATGCTCAGCCAGTACCTGACCCGTGAAAGCTTCGACGTGACCTGCACCAACAGCGCTGAAGAGGGCGAGGTTGAAGCCTTGTCCGGGCGTCACGACATCGTCGTGCTGGACATCATGATGCCGCGCATCTCCGGTATTGAGGTGCTGCGGAGGATCCGTGCGCAAAGCCAGGTGCCGGTGATTCTGCTGACCGCACGCGGCGACAATATCGACCGTATTTCCGGTCTGGAATTGGGCGCCGACGATTACGTGCCCAAGCCCAGCTCGCCGGGTGAGCTGGTGGCGCGTCTGCGGGCGATCATGCGCCGGGTGCGTGCGGTGCCGGTGATCGAGACGGTCAGGGATGTGATTCAGGCCGGAGAGCTGATGCTCTGGCCAGGCAAGCGTGAAGCGCGCTGGCAGGGCGTGACGCTTGAACTGACCGGCAACGAGTTCTGCCTGCTCGAAGAGCTGGCGCGGCATGCCGGGCAACTGGTCAGCAAACAGAACCTGTCGATGAACGCGCTGGGACGGCCGCTGGCCCGCTACGATCGCAGTATCGACGTGCACATCAGCAGCATTCGCCACAAGCTCGGCCCGCGCAACGATAACCAGAGCTGGATACAGAGCGTGCGCAATCTGGGCTATATGTTGATCACGCCATGAGACCGAGCCGGTTGTTCTGGAAGCTGTTTCTGGCGTTCTGGCTGGCGACCAGCCTGACCTTCATGGTCGGTGCCGGCCTGTTCATGTTCACCCAGTCGGGGCGTGGCGATCCTTCGTTCAGCACGGTGCTCGACAACGAAGTGCGCATTTTGCAGCGCTCGGGCATTGCCGCAGGGCAGGCGTTGCTCGATGCCTGGCAGCCGGAGGGTCACAGCAAGGTCGGTCTGTACGACAGCCAGGGGATGCTGCTGGCGGGCGATTTGCTGGAAAACCCTCGCTTCGAACTCGCCGTGCGCACACGCGAAGGTGCACTCGTGCATATCCGCTCTACCCAGCGCCCCAACCATGACGATCAACCCTCTCACCTCAATCCGCTGATCACCGGCACGGTCATGAGTGCGCTGTTCAGCTGGTTTCTCAGCAGCTATCTGGTGGCACCGCTGATTAAATTGCGCGAGGCGATGGGCAAGGTCGCCAGAGGCCGATTCGACACACGGGTGAAACCTGATATGGGCCGCCGGCGCGATGAAATCGTCGACCTCGCCGAGGATTGCGACCGCATGGCCAATCAGCTCAAGGTCATGGCCGACTCCCAGCAACAACTGCTGCATGACATTTCCCATGAGCTGCGTTCGCCGCTGACGCGCATGAGTGCCGCCATCGGCCTGCTGCGCCAGGAGCCGACCCAACTGGACATGCTCGAACGCATCGAGCGCGAATCGGAGCGCATGGACTCACTGATCGAAGAATTGCTGACCCTGGCGCGCATGCAGAGCGATGTCGAAAGCCTGACCCGCGACCAGGTCGATGTCATCAGCCTGCTGGCGGCCATCGTCGAAGATGCCGAATTCGAGGCCGGACTGAAGCAGTGTCGGGTCAGGCTGCAGGCTCCCGGGTCTTTCGTCGCACAGGTCGACAGCGAACTGCTCTACCGGGCCTTCGAAAACGTGATCCGCAATGCCGTTCGCCACACGGCGGTCGGCACGGATGTAGTGGTGGTCGCCAACGTTCAGGCCCAGCCGCTGTGCCTGATGGTCAATGTCATCGATCAGGGGCCGGGTGTGGACGAGGCGTGCCTGCAACGGATTTTCCAGCCCTTCGAGCGCGGTCCGGAGAATGCCGCGCAGGGCTTTGGCCTGGGCCTGGCCATCGCCCTGCGGGCTATCGAAATGCACGGCGGGCAGATCGCCGCACGCAATCGGCCGGGCGGCGGTCTGGTGGTCGATGTGCTGCTGCCGGTGTCGTGACGGCGCTCGATGGCCGTCCCTCGGCGCGTTGCTCAATGCTCAGCGCAACGGCGCCTGGAGACTGGCCCTGAGCCCGCCCTCCGGACGATTGTCGAGGCTTACGTTGCCACCCATCAGCAGCGCGACTTTCTCCACGATGGCCAGCCCCAGACCTACTCCTTGATCGTTGCCACGGCTGTAGAACGGCTCGAACAAGCGTTCGCGCTCCTGCTCATCGATACCGGGGCCCTGATCGTCGACATTGAGCCGGAAGCAATGCTCACTGAACGTCAGTTCCACCGTGACCTGGCCGCCCTCGGGTGAAAAGTTGACGGCATTGGTGATCAGGTTGTGCAAGGCGATGTCCAGCGCGGGGAAGTCCACCGTTACGTCGCGGCTGGCTTCACTGCACTCAAAGGACAACTCCAGATGCTTGCTCAGCACCCACGGGGTCAATTGCACCAGACTGTCGCGCACAGCGCTGACCAGATCCACCGCCACCTTGCCCGCTGGCGACGGGCCGGGTTCCAGGCGCGCAATGGTCAGCAACTGGTTGACCAGCCGCGTGGTACGGTCCACGCCGATGATCAGGTAGCCCAGCGACTGTTTCCGCTGTTCTTCGTTGTGCGCTTCCAGGACGTTTTGCGCGTGCACCCGCAGGACCGCCAGAGGCGTGCGCATTTCGTGGGCCGCATCGGCGATGAAGCGCCGCTCGCGTTTGAGCAGGTCCTGGATCTGTCCCAGCAGGCGGTTCAGGGCGGCCTGCATGGGTTCCAGTTCGGTGGGCAGGGCGTTGAGCTGCAGCGGGTGCAGAGCACCGGCGTTACGGCCGCGCAGGGTATTGGCGAAATCGGCCAGCGGCCTCAGCCCCCAGCGGATCGCCAGCCAGATGGCGATCATCAGCACCAGACTGCCGATCAGGTTCGGCAAGACTGTGTGACGCACAATGCGATTGACCAGATCCGAGCGCACGTCATCGCGCTCACCGACCCAGACCAGCAGACCATGCTGCTCGTCCCTGAGCACGAAGGCTCGCCATTGATGGCCGGCCATGTCGTTGAAATCACTGAACCCGGTGCTCTGTGGCGGATGAGTGAAGGTCGGGGCGCTGGCAGTGTGTACCAGCGAGTTGTTGTCCTTGTCCCAGACCTGAAAGGCGATCTTGCCCTCGTAAGGGTGGCCGTCCACACGTGGTTCAGCCTGGGCGAGGGCCTGATTAAAGGCCTGATAGAGTTGCGCATGTTCCTTGCGCTCCATGGGCATGCGCATCACGCCTTCCAGCAGCCTCGCGTTCTGCGCCAGCTGGGCATCGTAGATTTCCGCGATTTCGTGATTGCTGTCATGCACGTTGAACAGCGTCAGTACCAGAAGACCACTCAGCAGCAGGCCGATGATCAGGGTCAGTGTGCGGCGGCGTATCGACTTCAAGAACGCTCCTCCACCAGGTAACCCACGCCTCGAATGGTACGGATCAGGGTGCTGGAAAACTTTTTGCGCAGATGGTGAATGTGCACTTCAAGGGTGTTGCTTTCGGCCTCTTCGTTCCAGCCATAGAGCAGCTGCATCAGCCGTTCGCGGGTCATGACCCTGCCTGGTGGCGAGAGCAATTCATACAGCAATTGGTATTCCTTGGGCGTCAGGGCAACTGCGGCATCGTGATAGCTGACCTGTTGCGTGCTGGGGTCCAGGCGGATGCCGTTGTGTTCGATCAGCACCTTGGCGCGCCCGGCACTGCGGCGTAGCAGGGCGCGCAAGCGGGCTTTGAGCTCGGACACATCGAAGGGTTTGACCAGGTAATCGTCAGCGCCACTGTCCAGGCCGATAATCCGGTCTTCGGTGGCGTCGCGTGCGGTCAGGATCATGACCGGCAGCGTCGAGCCGCTGTGACGCAGTCGACGCAGGACTTCAAACCCACTCAGCGTCGGCAGGCCGACGTCGAGAATGGCCAGATCGAAGCTCTCGCTGAGCAGGGCATGCAGGGCGCTGCTGCCGTCCTTGATCCAGTCAACGGTGTAGCCTTCCCGGCTGAGTGCCTGCTGAATGCCTTCGCCCAGTGCAACGTCGTCTTCGATAAGCAGCAGACGCATGGTGTCTCCGTCAGTTGAGCTTCTTGTTCACGCTGGCGAGCAGCGACTGGATGTCTTTCCTGCGCCCGGCGTCGGCCTCTTCACGGCCCGGACGGGGTGGTGCCTGCAACGCCTTGTTCAGGGCTTGCTGTGCTTGAGCATAGTTGCCCTGATCGAACTGATGCTGCGCCGAGAAAAATAGCGTATCTATGCCGTTCGGGTTGAGTTTCAACGCCTGCTCCAGCAATTGCCCGGCCTTGGCCGAGTCGCCGAAGCCTATCGGCCAACCCGGAACCTTGTCATACAGCGCTGCCAGGCTGGTGTAGGCCGAGCCCTGCAAGGCATTGGCGTCCAGGGTCATGGCCTTTTCCAGGTCGGCCTTTGCCTGTTTGGCTTTGCCCAGCGCACCAAGGCCGCCTTGTGCCCCGGCCCAACTGCTGGTGACGATGCCCGACCAGATCCACGCTTCTGCTGCGTCGGGACGATCCTGAGTGAAGGCCGTGGCTTGCGTGGCCAGCTTCTCGAACGCGTCGACACGCTGCTTCTCGGGCAGGCCGTACTGAATATGCGCCCATTCCTTCTGGATACCGGCCAGACGTTGCTGGTCGGGTGCATCGAGTGCCCAGAGCGGCAGGCTGATCAGGCTCATGACGACGAAAGCGATTCTTTTCATGGTATGTGCTTCTCTTGCGCAATGGGTGAACTGTGGTGGCGGATCAACGGGAGGTGCTTGCGCAGGCCGCGGTCCACGAGGGTCGGCAACAGGCTGTTGAGCCTGACGAAAAAACGCTCCGGCCAACCCAGGTAAAGCTCTCTGCGGTTGCCTGCAATGGCCTGGAGCACCGCCTGGGCGACGTCCTGCGGGTCGTCGACTGCTGAACTCAGCGCGTCGTTCAGTGCCTGTGCTGCGGCGCTGTTCATGCTGGTCCGGGTGGCGCGCGGGGCGACGTACAGTACGCCCACCCGGGTGTCGGCCAGCTCGCGACGCAGCGCTTCGGAAAACCCTCGCAACGCAAACTTGCTGGCGCAGTAGGTCGCATACCCGGCATGGCCGATGGAGCCGTAGGTAGAACCGACGTTGACCACCATGGCTTCGCTGGCCTGCTTGAGCACCGGCAGCATCAGGCTGGTCAACTGGATCGGTGCATGCACATTGAGGGTCAGCATGGAATCGATGTCGCTGGCTGACAGCTGTTCGAGCATCGCGAAATGGTTGGTGCCCGCCGCATTGATCAGCAGGTTGACGCCAGGCACGGCACTGACCGCGCGGACTACTTGCTGACGACCCTGTGCCGTGCACAGGTCCGCCTCGACCCAGTGCAGGTTGGCTGAGTAGAGTTCGAGCAGCTGACGCAGCGGATGCACATGGCGCGACACTGCCAGCACCTTGGCGCCCTGGCTGCACAATGCTTCGGCAATGGCCAGACCGATGCCGCCGCTGGCACCCGTGAGGACGACGTGCGCGTCAGGCAGCCGCATGAGCCGACTCCTTGTGCGTGGTCAGGGCAGCGCCCGGCAACTCGCGAAACATGTCGGTGTACAGGCGGTAAACCATGCGCGACGCATGAATCACGGCCTGTTGATCGTCCGGATCGTCGACCTTGTCCATCAGTGTGCGGAAGGTTTCCATGTGGCCGATGTCCAGGCTGCCGTGAGAACTCAGGTAGCTGAACGCTTCTGGCCCAAGGCCGAGCCCTTCGCGCATGCTGTCTGCTGCGTGCGTGGCCAAGGCAATGCTGGTGCCTTCCAGCACATTGACCATGCCGAACAGGCCCACCGGGTTGCCGCGTGCGATGAGGTCGTAAAGGTAGGCGACCATCAGCTCGATAGGCGCGCCGGGTTGGCCGTTTTCCACGGCGTCAGCCTGACCGCCGCAGGCACGCAGGTCGTTGATTACCCACTTTTCATGCCCGTATTCGTCCTCGATGTACTCACAGACGGCCGCGCGCAGCCATTCCATGCGCGACGGCAGCCGCGCGCCGCAAGCCATCATCAACGGCACGGTATGGCGCACGTGGTAGTAGGCCTGAGTCAGAAACGCCCGGTAACTTTCCAGGCAGACCTGGCCGGCCATTGCCTGGCGGATGATCGGCAGATTGAACAGGGTTTCGCGTTGTTCCTGGGTCGCATCCTGCAGGGTCTGAAAAAAACTCATGACAAGGCACCTTGGGTCAGGTTGGAGGGAGTGAAAAGTGTTTGGTAGCGTTCAAGAATGGCCTCGCGGCGAGGCCGGCCATTCGCGGTAGACAAACCGTTTGCGGGGCTGAAAGGTTCGTCGAGGCGGGTCCAGCTCGTGACGCGGGCATAATCGGGTAGCGTCTGATTGGCCTTGTTGACGGCCTCGTCGATCTGCAGGTCAGTGGTGCCGGGGCTCGATGGCCAGAGCAGGGCGTGGTTGGACGGCAGGGCCTCGCCATACACGAACGCTTGGGCAATGCAGAGGCTCTGGGTCAGTTCGGCTTCGATCCATTCCGGATTGACGTTGCGTCCGAAACTGGTCACGAACTGATGTTTCTTGCGGCCTTTCAAGTACAGGTAGCCGTCAGCATCGAGCTCACCCAGATCGCCGGTAGGCCACCAGGCCGGTGCGGGTGTGGTGTCGCCCAGATAGCCGAGCATCGGACTGCCGGCCACCAGCACTTCGCCGTCAGCGGCCAGGCGTAGCCAGATGTGCGGCAGTGGGCGACCGACGCTGCCGGCACGCTGGGCGTCCGGTCGATTGAGGGTGATGACCGAGGCGCACTCCGACAGGCCATAGCCCTCGAAGACCGGCAGGCCTGCCGCTTGAGCGCGTGACAGCAGATCAAGGCTGACGCGCGCGCCACCGACTGCAGCGAAGCTCAGCATCGACGCATCGAACGCGCCCGCTTCGCAGGCCGTCACCAGCAGCAGCAACAATTGCGGAACCAGAATCATGCTGTCCGGGCGGCGCTGTTGCAAAAACATCAGCAGACGCGAGGCGTCGACGCCACTGGCACCCTGGATACCCAGTTCCTGCTGGCTTGGCAGGCTGATGCGTGCGCCGGCATACAGGGCTGCATAACAGCCAATGTTTTCCAGCAGGATCGCCAGCGGCAACAGGCTCAGATGGTGTACAGGTCGCACCGACTGACTGGCTTCATGAAGCCCGCGAGCAACTCGGAGGATGCTGTCGGCACTCAGGCACACGCCCTTGGGGGTGCCTGTGGTGCCCGAGGTAAAGGTCAGTTTGGCGGTGCCCACTGGCATGTACACTTGCTCGGCAGCGCGGCGTTGCCAGAATGCGCCGTGTTGTCTGTAGTCAGAGGCCTGCAGCTCTTGGGCGAAGATCGACACGGTAATCACCGTGTCCGCCTGGCTTCGTTCCAGGCAATGCCGTCTTTGGGTGAGGCTGAAGAACGGCGGCAGCGCCACGCAGCTCAGGCCTTCGAACAGCACGGCCAGGTCCCAGAGCAGGGCGTCGGGGCTGTTGTCCAGCATCAGCGCCACGATCCGCGCATTGGCGACGCGCAACTGTTCGCGGCGCTGCGTAATCTCCTCGACCAGTGCGGCGTAATCCAGCGTCCGGTCTTCGCCTTGCAGGGCGATGGCCCGGGGCTGCTCATCGGCCAGCGTCTGCAGTCTTAGCCAAAAGGCTTCACGTTCATGCGACATGGCAATCAGGCTCCAGTGTCTGTGGCAGTCCAAAACGCTCGAAGATGCCCATGCTGCTCAGGTGCAGAAAACCGGCACGGATATCGCCGACATGCACGCTGGGCCGTGAGTCGTAATACGAGCCCCAGGTGTGACGCCCTTCGCCCAGACGGGCCGGATCGGCAGCGCACAGCGTGACCGGATTCAGGCCCAGACGATTGAAGCTGTTGACCAGTGCCGCATTGCCGGTAAAGGCGACCCATTCAAACCCGCTCATCGCCAGCAACCAGGTCACTGTGATGATGCTCAGTCGAGCGCTGCCCAGGCTGTTGGCCGCCAGGTTGCCGACTTCGACGATGCCCTGGCGCTCGATCAGGCGGCCTGCCGCAGCGTTGACCTGCTGTTCGATGGGCGCATCCAGATAGTTCTCCAGAAACAATGTGCCGGCGCTGGCGTGACGGATACCGGCAACGGCACACAGCGCGCCGCTGCCGTCCTGGAGTCCGAAAAGCTCCGGCATGAATTGCCTGACGTCGGCGTCGTGGGCCTTGCGAAATTGTTGCTGAACGAACAGTTCCAGAGGTTCACGCTGCTGTTCATGCGCCAAGGCGCGGAAGAGGGTCAGGGTGGGTGCCCCGGTATTGCCAAAACTCAGCGGTAGACGAATGTTCGAATCGATATCAGGCATTGGCGAGGCTCCTCCCCCGGTCAGCGAGTAGGGTGGAGTATCGAAGCGCTTTCTTAACCGAATCTGAAGGTAGACAAAGAAATCACGACCTTCGATTTTCCGCGCGCAAGAGGGGTGAAATATCGGCGCGAGGTGCGAGACGGCGGCATTGTCCGGCAAACTTGCGATTGGCCTTTATTCGCCCGTTGGTAAACAAAATCGGCCTTTGGTGGTAAAGAAACTCGGCCCCGGCGCTCGAAACCGTTACGCTATGCAGCTGTATTTTTGTTTTTCGTCGAGGTAGCACCCGTGTTTTCCGAATTCGCCCTGCACGAACGCCTGCTCAAAGCTGTGGCCGAGCTTAAATTTGTCGAGCCTACGCCCGTGCAGGCGGCCGCCATTCCGCTCGCACTGCAAGGGCGCGACCTGCGGGTGACTGCGCAAACCGGTAGCGGCAAGACCGCCGCATTTGTGCTGCCGATCCTCAACCGTCTGATCGGCCCGGCCAAGGTTCGCGTCGACATCCGTGCGGTGATCCTGCTGCCGACCCGAGAGCTGGCTCAGCAGACGCTCAAGGAAGTCGAGCGCTTTTCGCAGTTCACTTTCGTCAAGGCCGGTTTGATCACCGGTGGCGAGGACTTCAAGGTTCAGGCCGCCATGCTGCGCAAGGTGCCGGACATTCTGATCGGCACGCCGGGTCGTCTGCTGGAGCAGTTGAACGCAGGCAATCTGGACCTCAAACACGTTGAAGTGCTGGTACTGGACGAAGCCGACCGCATGCTGGACATGGGCTTCTCCGAAGACGTCGAACGTCTGGCCGGTGAATGTGCCGGTCGTGAGCAGACCATGCTGTTCTCTGCGACCACCGGCGGCGCTGGCCTGCGGGAAATGATCGGCAAGGTGCTCAAGGATCCACAACACCTGCAAGTCAACAGCGTCAGCGAGCTGGCTTCCGGCACACGCCACCAGATCATCACTGCTGACCACAACGTGCACAAAGAGCAGGTTCTCAACTGGCTGCTGGCCAACGAGACTTACCAGAAAGCCATTATCTTCACCAACACCAAGGCCATGGCCGACCGTCTGTATGGCCGCCTGGTGGCGCTGGAAT
Source organism: Pseudomonas sp. PvP100 (assembly GCF_017833055.1). Taxonomy (NCBI): domain Bacteria; kingdom Pseudomonadati; phylum Pseudomonadota; class Gammaproteobacteria; order Pseudomonadales; family Pseudomonadaceae; genus Pseudomonas; species Pseudomonas sp. PvP100. The sequence continues at coordinate 3,032,089 of NZ_JAFIBO010000001.1, read as the reverse complement.
ACAAGGCGTTCGTGCTGCACGGCGACAAGGACCAGAAGGACCGCAAGGCGGCCATCGACCGTCTCAAGCAAGGCGGTGCGAAGATCATGGTTGCCACCGATGTGGCGGCTCGTGGCCTTGATGTCGAAGGTCTGGACATGGTGATCAACTTCGACATGCCACGCAGCGGCGATGACTACGTCCACCGCGTCGGGCGTACCGGCCGCGCAGGCAGCGACGGTCTGGCGATCTCGCTGATCTGTCATGGCGACTGGAACCTGATGTCGAGCGTGGAGCGCTACCTCAAGCAGAGCTTCGAGCGTCGCGTTATCAAGGAAGTCAAAGGCACCTACGGCGGGCCGAAGAAGGTCAAGGCCTCCGGCAAGGCGGTAGGCGTCAAGAAGAAAAAGACCGACGCGAAGGGCGACAAGAAGAAAGTCGCGGCCAAAGGGCCGACCAAACGCAAGACGGTCAACCGTCCCAAGTCCGACCTGGTCAGCCAGGACGGCATGGCCCCGCTGAAAAAACGCAGCACCCCGGCCCCGGCTGCCGAGTGATTGCCGTGATCGCTCCCGTGCATTCGGGAGCGATCAACCTCTTTAAAGTACTGACAACGCCTCGCTACACCGCCCGCCAGCTTCTCTGAACCGTCATACGCCTCGCAGGTCACACCCTTTGAGTCGCATGCCCGTGGCTGGAGGTCATGGGTGATCATTCCATGCTGGACGGAGGTTTAGAGAAATGACTTACAACTGGGATCTTATCGAGCGTTTGTTGCACGATGTGCAGAACAACGGCACCGCCTCGACATCCACTGAATTCGAGACGCTGCTCAATCGCAGCTACATCGAACCGCGCCCTCGCGAGGAAGGCGGAGGTGGCTCGACGTACATGCTGACAAAGCGCGGCGCAAGCCTGCTGGCTTTGATCGACAGCAGCATTCCGGGGAATGACCACCCACGTCAGGTACTCAATGAGCAGGTCGGCGACCCCCTTGACCCCGCGCTCTTCGACACCATCGCCAAAAAGCCCCAGATCGCCTAACACCGCCGACCCCGCGCATGCCGATTCCGGGCAGGACGCAGAGCGTCCGGAACGGCATACCCACCCGGAGCATGGGTACGATAGCTGTGGTAAGAGGGCTATCGGACTACTTCTGCGACTTCAGGCAATCGAGGTCGGTGAAGTCTTTGCGCATGTCGGCGATGCGGCTCAGCAATTTGGCGCGTTGTTCCGGGGTGCTCAGGGCGGTGATGTCGACGATCAGCGATATCGCGGCCTTCTCGGTCTGGTCGTAGGCCTTGCGGTATTCAGGGGTCCAGAACGTTTCGCGGTCCTGCAATAGCGCGGCGATGCGTTGCGGAAAGTCGCTGGCCTGACGCTGCTGCACCGTGGCCAGGAACAGGTTCTGCCAGCGCGTACGGTTTTCAATCCAGGCCTTGTTCTGTTCGCCCAGCGATGCAGACCAGGCCTGAATGCGGTCTTTCTGCGCCTGATTGAGCTTGCCGACCCAAGGCGTCACGCGTTTCTGCATACGGTCGGCACGTTCTGCGATCTGGCGTTCCAGTGGCTGGTCGAGGTATTTGTTTTCGCGTTTGCGCTGATCCTTGGCGAACGACTCCTGCATCTCCTGCACTTGCTTGTCATCAAAGCGCGACAGCAACTCCACCGCAGACGGGGTGATTTCCTTCGAGATCTTGGCAATCGCCTCTTTGGCTTCGCTGGTACGAGCCTGCAGCCCTTCGTACGTCACCTGGTCGGTCTTGACCATGTCTTCGAGCTTGTCCAGCCAGGTCAGGTATTCCGGCAGTTGGGTGCTGCAGTGCCAGCTCAAGTGTTGCTTGAGGCGCACGTCCAGCCAGCCTTTCTGTTCCGAATTCATGTCCAGGTAGTCGCTGAGCGTCCACGGAATGATCACGTCGAGGTTGCGATACGCCAGTCCTACCTGATTGCATCCTGCGAGCAGTGCAACGGTCATCAACAGCGTGACGAATGCTTTGAATAAAGACTGCATGACATCTCCTTGGCGTACTGACGTGCAGTAGAGGAGTGTAGCGTCTGGCAGTTCAACCGGTTTGGGCCTTTAAAAGAATGAACGCACCGCTTTGAGGGTAAACGTCCCGTCACAGCGTGCGTTGTGGCCGCTGTAAACGCTGCAATCGCCGCCGCTCAGGCTTGAGCCGCTGTAGATGAGGTTCATGTCGATGCCCAGCCAGGGGCGTGACAGGTTCAGCGACCAGTCGTTGAAGCCGTTGATCAACCCGCCGTCGGCGGCGGACTGCGGGGTATCGAACTGGTGATTGGCGTACTGCATGCGCACCCCGACGCCGAGTTGCTCGATGGCGCCCAGATCGACGAATACCGTGCTATCGCGGGTACCGACATCGTTGCTGAAGGCCGCGCCGATCCGGCTGTCACGCATGCGCAGACCGGCATAGAACTCGTGGCTGTCGATCTGGCTGGTGTCGGGGTAACTGTAACGAATCATCCCCAGCTCGTAGCCAAGGGTGTTATCGAAGGGCTTCTTGAAGCCCATGTAGGAATCGAGCTCCATCGCGGTATCGGAGGCCAGGCCCACGTTGGGCGCCCACTGCCCGAAGTAGAAACCGCTCTCGTGAGTCAGGTCCATGCCGCCGTGAAAGGAGCCGGAGCCGCCGGTGGGCGTTACCAGACCCTGGGCCATGCTGCGCGTAGGCGTGGTGGCGAGTTTCAGGTCGAAGTCGCCCAGATCCCGCTCCAGAACCTGGGCAGAGACGGACTGACAAAAAAGCATGGCGCTGAAAGACAGCACGTGTAAGCGATGGCTGAGCATGGCTCACTCCTTGATCTGCGAGGAGTGTGGTCAGGGATGGCGTATCGAAAATGGCTCAGGAGCCGACACATGCCGCGAGCTAGAGCCTCGCAAGCATACCGTCGAAATGAGCAGAGGGCGGACCGTTCGTCGATCCGTTGTGTGTCAGTTGGCCGCAGTGGTGCGCGCAGAGGGGATGATCAGACCGCGAATCACCACCAGCGCCTGCTCGAACGACGGGTAGCCGCTCTTGGCGACGTCCAGTTGGGCGTATTCAGCCTGGTAACGTTCGGCAAGCTTTGGATCGCTGACGCTCAATTGCTGGGAGAGCAGGGCGATGGCCAGGGGATGCTTGTGTTTCGCAGCGGTTTGCAGCAAATCGATAATCTGCTTTGGGTCGGCCTGCTGGCGAATCAGCAACACGGCCTGATAGAACTCGGCTTCGCCCGACGCGTCGTCAAGTGCGGCTCGGCGCAGCATGGCTTCGGCCAGCTCATAGTTTTCGCGGTTGTCTTCGCTGATCAGCAGTTTGGCCTGCAGCATGTCGTTCTGATACAGCAGGTGCTCCGCCCGGCAGGGGCTGTCGGTGAGCTGACTGTCGTTGGGGCCGTTTTCGCAGTGGTGCGACGCGCAGCCGCCAAGGTAGACAAGTGCACCGAAAAGCATCCAGTTCTTCATTCGAGCATTCCACAAAGAAGATAACGTCCAGAGCGTGATCCAGCTCGTGGTCATAGTGATATCAGAGGAGAGAGTAGCAGCGTGACCGGAAGAATATCCAGCGAAGGATGGTCAATCTAGCGCCTTGAGTGTCAAGGCGCGTAGAGATCGACAGGCAGGACGCGGTTTTACTTTTTACCGAGATTGATCTGCTTGGAAGGTGCAAAGGTCTGGCCACTCACGCCTTTGGCAATTTGCTGGATTTCACCGCCGGACTTCAGGAAAGCTGCAATCTGCGCGTTGATCGAGTCGCTCGTTTCAACGGCTGGGGCGGGTTTGGCTTTCGAGTGGGATGCTTTGATACGCATGGCTGCCATTTACCTTCATAAACGTAATACGGCCAGCCAGAGTACAGGAAACGCTTGATTATTGCTTGGTGAATATGGCATTCGCCCGAGCGGGGCCTGTAATCGGTGGCTGGCCGGATTTCTTCTAAATGGCGCTAACCGACTGTTTTCAGATATAAATTTTCGATGAGGCGCTGCGCCGCCGCCCAGCAAGGCCGATCGATGGGTAACCGGGAAACTGACGAGTGGAGGCTGCATCGCCACCTTCGGCCACGCAACGCGAACCCGGACTCAAAGTCGGGTAGAATGCCGCCCACGTAATGAGGGTATCTGGAAATGGCTTTAATCGGGCGCTACAACAGCTTGCAAATCGTCAAGCACACGAACTTCGGTCTGTATCTGGACGGTGCGCAGGATGGAGAAATCCTTCTGCCCAATCGGTACATTCCCAAGGACGTTCCTACGGAAGATGAAGACTGGCTCAATGTGTTCGTCTATCTGGACAGCGAAGACAAGCTGCTCGCCACCACTGAAAAACCCAAGGTGCAGGTCGGTGAGTTCGCCAGCCTGAAGGTGGTTGAAGTCAACAGCATCGGTGTGTTCCTCGACTGGGGCCTGCCCAAGGACCTGTTGCTGCCATACTCCGAAGAGAAGCGCACGCTGCAGGCCGGTGATTACTGCGTGGTTCACGTCTACCTCGACAAGCACACACGGCGCATCACCGCCACTGCGCGTCTGGACCGCTACCTGGATAAAACTCCCGCCAATTACAGCGTGGGGCAGGAAGTCGATCTGCTGGTCGCCGAAGCGACCGACATGGGCTTCAAGGCGATCATCAACAACAAGCACTGGGGCCTGATTCACAAGAACGAAGTGTTCAAGTTCATGCGCGCCGGCAAGCAGGAAAAAGGCTACATCAAGGAAATCCGCAGCGACGGCAATATCAGCCTGAGCCTGCAGCCCGTCGGTGCAGAGGCCGCAAGCAGCCTGAATTCGAAGATTCTTGCCAAGCTGCGCGAGAACGACGGCACGCTGCCAGTCAGCGACAAAAGTGATCCGCAGGTCATCAGCGGCCTATTTGGCGTCAGCAAGGGCAACTTCAAAAAGGCCATTGGTGCGTTGTACAAGCAGGGCCAGATCGTGATTCACGCCGACCGTATCGAGCTGGTCTGATACGGCATCGCAGCCTGGGTGCCCTTGAGTTAATCGATGTGAGCTGCAATCGACGCAGCTTGCGGCACCTCAGGCCCAGGTGGCGAGCGCGTCTATTTCCTGGCTCAGGCGATCAAACGGCAAGGTGCCGTTGAATACCCGGGCGTCTTCCAGTGCCTCGCCACTGCGTCGCAGCAGCAGGACCGGCACCGCTCTCAGTCCAAGCTTTTGCGCCAATTGCTGGTCGTCCATCACGGCCTTTTCGAAATGACCGGCGTTGAGTGCCTGCTCCATCGCTTGCCGATCCAGTCCGGTGGTGGCGGCCAGCTCGAGCAGCGTGTGCGTCTCGCCGATATCCAGCCCCTTTTCGAAGAAAGCCCGATAAGCCTCTTTGTGGAAGGCTTCAAAACTTCCTGCGTTTCTGGCAAAGGCCGCGGCTTCCAGCACCTTGCGGCTGCGCGGCTGAACGCTGGGCATCTTCATTGTCACCTGACGCCTGTCGGCCATCGGCAGCACTGAGCGAGACCAGGTTTCACGCAGATAATCGGCACTCGGGTCGAGCAGTGCCAGCGGATCAGGGCGCAGTTCAAAGGCATGCCAATTGAATTCGAGCCGTTCACCGTAGGTTTGCTGAAGCTGTTCCAGGACGGCCAGTTGCAGGTAGCAGAAGGGGCAGACGTAGTCGCTCCAGACATCTATTTTCAGGGGACCAACAGTGTTCATGTGCTTGAAACTCCATAACGCTCGTTAACACTGACTCCCTTAACCTTTTAAAAGTCCTGAAGTTGGATGGATCAATGTCTACCTTTGGTCGGTCATACCCTCAAGCGGGCTTTCCCGGCCCTGAAACTTCATCAAGGACGCGCCATGAAAAGAATACTGATCGCTTACTTCGGCACATTGCTGGCGTTTCTGATCCTCGACGGACTGTGGCTGGGCGTGTTGATGGGGCCGACCTACCGTGAATGGCTCGGACCGCTGATGCTCGATACGCCCGTATTAGGACCTGCCATCGCGTTTTATCTGCTGTATGGGGCGGGGGTGGTGTTTTTCGGCGTCATGCCTGCGCTCAGAGTGCAACGACTGAGCCATGCGACATTGTGCAGCGGTCTGCTGGGGCTGATTGCCTATGGCACCTATGACCTGACCAACTGGGCCACCTTGCAGGGCTGGCCGGCGCAGCTGGCGCTGGTGGATCATGCGTGGGGCACGATTGTGTCGGCGCTGGCCGGTACGGCGGGCTATCTGGCGGTACGTAAGTTTGCCTGAAGCGCTGTGCCGCAATGAGCGTTGCCGATGCGCAACGTTCACCCGACGCAGTGCGCGAGCGTAGCGGCTACGCTGCCGCTACGTTCAGAGTTACTTCTGCAGGAAGCTGGCAAAACTCAGGTTGCTGCCCTTGGGGCGCATGTCCTTGAGGAAAGAGTCCTTGTCGGCGCTCAGCTCCAGGCTGACGGTCGGCTTGCGCTTGTCGGCATTGCGCACTTCAAGGCCTTCCATGTGATCGCGCATGAAGACCGTGGTCACTTTCAAATGCAGCAACTGGTCGGTTTCAGGCGTGTGCAGCAGCAGGTGCAGCCACTCGTACTGACCTACTTGCAGGCGCGGGACAGGCAGGTCGAACCACCAGATGTTTCTTTTGTGGTCGAGCACGGCGAAATGCGTGTTGTTGACGCCCAGCACTGCACCACCCAGATCCTGGTTTCTGCGTGCGATGGCCAGCTTTTTATCGAGTTTCATAACGTTCCTGTGAATCGGTGTGTTCAGCGTGTCGGCCCTGCCGGACAACGGTGGCGCGCATTCTCGCACAAACTCTGCCGCAAACATGCCCCAATGCACGGCAGATGAGCGGCAACAGGGCCCCGAAAATAGTTGAAACTCTTTGCCTCCCACGCAGGTCAATCTTTCGTCGAGTACGACATCCGATTCCAGTGCGGTCTTCAGACCCAGGAGATTTTCGATGAGCAGCACCAGCGATAAAGCCAAAGGTATGGCCAACGAAGCAGTTGGTAACGTCAAGCAGGCTGTTGGCAAGGCTACCGACAATGACAAGCTGCAGGCTGAAGGCAAGGTACAAGAGCTGAAAGGCGAAGGCCAGCAGGCCGTAGGCAAGGTCAAGGACGCGATCAAGAAGGGCGTTGACAAGGCTTGAGTCGATTGTTTCCGGCGCGTTGGCGCCGGGAGCATGCATTACCGATAACGGTCATCCACGGATGGCCGTTATGCTTTCTGCTCTGCGGGACTGAAACCTTTCATGGCCTGTCCAGTCAATGTGCCATCGGTATTCGCGTATCGGCTCCGTCAGCGCGATATGTCATCTAGGACATGCCGGTTTTCAGGATGTAAGGTTTTCCAGTAAGGGAGCGAGAGGAAGCGCCATGATTTTCCCCCATTTGCGTAAATTGAAAGTCGGCAAGGTGCTGGTGAGAACCGTCAACGAGTTCCTCGATGACGAGATGTCCACCTATGCATCGGCACTGGCTTACCAGATGCTGTTTTCTCTGTTTCCGTTCCTGCTGTTTCTGATCGCGCTGATCGGTTTCTTGCATCTGCCGGACTTTTTCTCCTGGTTGCGACTGCAATCGGAGTTCCTCTTGCCGCCGCAGGCCCTCGAGCAGGTCAACCCGGTCATCGACCAGTTGCAGCAGTCCAAGGGTGGCTTGCTGTCGATCGGTATCGTCATCGCGCTGTGGACCGCGTCAGCAGGTGTGCGCCTGATGATGAGCGCCATGAACGCTGCGTACGACGTAGTCGAAGGGCGTCCTATCTGGAAGCGTCTGCCGCTGTCGATTCTCTACACAGTAGGCATTGCCGGCATGTTGCTGGCGGCAGCCGCCTTCATGGTGCTCGGGCCGCAGGTCATGAACTGGATTGCCGCGCAGATCGGCATGGAAGACTTCATCGTCACACTGTGGACCATCCTGCGCTGGCCCGCGATCATCATTCTGCTGATGGTCGCTGTGGCACTGATCTATTACGTGATGCCTGACGTCAAACAGGAGTTTCGCTTCATCACTCCAGGTTCGGTGCTGGCCGTGGTGGTATGGATCGTTGCTTCCCTGGCCTTCGGTTTTTACGTCAAGACCTTTGCCGACTACAACGCCATGTACGGCAGCATCGGCGCGATCATCGTGCTGCTGCTGTATTTCTACATCTCGGCGGCGGTGCTGTTGCTGGGGGCGGAAATGAATGCGGTGATCGAGCACATGTCCGCTGAAGGCAAGGACGCAGGCGAGAAGGAAGCCGGTGACGGCGGCGAAGAAAGCAGCGAGACAGACAAGCAGCATGTCTCCGGTCTGGGCCGCGACCACTCAGTGCCGCTGCAGAAGGCTGACGAAGCCTGATCGATTTCTGTGGCAAGATCGCTTTTTAAGTCGGCAAGAGACAGGCAGTCATGATCCACAAAATCCTGAAGATGGGCGATGAGCGCTTGTTGCGCATCGCCCCTCCGGTGCCCGCAGAGATGTTCGGCAGCAGCGAGCTCGATACGCTGATTGCTGACATGTTCGAAACCATGCACAGCGTCGGCGGTGTTGGCTTGGCGGCACCGCAGATCGGCATTGACCTGCAACTGGTGATTTTCGGTTTCGAGCGCAACGAGCGCTATCCCCAGGCCGAGGCGGTCCCGCAGACGATCCTCATCAACCCGCTGATTACCCCGCTGAGCCCGACGCTGGAAGAGGGCTGGGAAGGGTGTCTGTCAGTGCCCGGATTGCGCGGCATGGTGGACCGTTATCAGAGCATTCGTTACGAAGGCTTCGATCCTCAGGGGCAGCCCATCGAACGTGTTGCCCATGGTTTTCACGCACGCGTCGTTCAGCATGAATGCGACCACCTGATCGGTCGACTTTACCCATCCCGCATCACCGATTTCAGTAAATTCGGCTTCATGGACGTGATGTTTCCGGACATGGACCCCAACGCCGACGAGTGATCGTCGTGTGGCACAGCGAAGCCGTCAGGCTTCGCGGCACAGTGCTATCAGCGGCTTGCTGCGGCTGTAACGCATGAATCGTTCGCCGAGGGTCTGTGGCAGACGCTGTGCCGTCTCGAATCCTGAGCGTTGGTAGAAGACCAGCAGGTCCGGATGGCAGAACAGCCAGATCGGCCCGCCCAACGGTTGCAACGCGGCTTCGATCAAGCCCCGCGCCACCGCTTGTCCACGCAGCGCCGGCGCCACGAATAGCCCGGTCAGCCAATGCCCCTCTGCAACGGGCGTCAAGCACAACGCGCCGATGATTTCTGCCTGCTTTGCAACCCATGCCTGGCCTTTGCTGGCAGCGCGCATTGACGACTGGTGCTCGCGGTAGAACTTGCCCAGCAATGGGCGACATTCATCAGGTAGTGGGTAGAACTGGATTTCGGACATCGCGGCTGCGCTTGAAATAGGAGCCTTGCATCATACAGAGGCTCAAGCCTTGACAACTAATCGGCGCAGGCTGGTGTCGATACTTTCAGACCCGTTTCTTCCGCGCCATTTGAGGTGAGCATGAAATCAATAACACGACTACTGGGCTGTTCACTTCTGGCGCTGGGCCTACTGGGTCAGACCGCGACCGCGGCTGAAAAAACCAAGCCTATCCAGTTTGGCGCGCTGACCTGGGAAAGCGGCAGCCTGATCACTGAAGTCCTGCGTACCATTGTCGAGAAGGGCTATGGCTACCCGACCGATACCCTGCCAGGCAGTACGGTCAGCCTGGAAACCGCGCTGGCGAAAAATGATATTCAGGTGATCGCCGAAGAATGGACCGGACGCAGCCCGGTGTGGGTCAAGGCTGAAGAGGAAGGCAAGGTGCTCGGCTTGGGCAACATCGTCAAGGGCGCGACCGAAGGCTGGTGGGTGCCCGAGTACGTGATCAAGGGCGACGCCGCCAAAGGTATCAAGCCGCTGGCGCCTGACCTGAAGTCTGTCGCGGACCTGGCGCGCTACAAGGACGTCTTCAAAGACCCGGAATCGCCGGACAAGGGCCGATTCCTCAACAGCCCGAGCGGCTGGACCTCGGAAATCGTCAACACCCAGAAACTCAAGGCTTATGGCCTGGCCGACAGCTTCGTCAACTTCCGCACCGGCTCGGGCGCAGCACTGGACGCCGAGGTCGCATCGTCCATCCGGCGCGGCAAGCCGGTGTTGTTTTACTACTGGTCACCTACGCCCCTGTTGGGCAAGTACAAGCTGATCAAACTGGACGAGCCCGCCTTTGACGCTGAAGCCTGGAAAACCCTGACCGACGCCAGCAACCCCAACCCGCGCGGCACGTCTTCGCTGGCGGCAACGCTGTCGATCGGCGTGTCGGCAGAATTCAGCAAGCAATACCCTGAGCTGGTGAGTGTCTTCAAGGGCGTGGATTTTCCGATTGACCTGCTGAACAAGACCTTGGGCGAAATGAGTGACAAGCATGAGGATGCCAAGGTCGTGGCTGCACGCTTTCTCAAGCAACATCCCGACGTCTGGAAAGCCTGGTTGCCTGCCGATGTGGCGGAACGGGTCAGCAGCAGTCTTTAATGTTCACTCTGCTGCATGGCGCCAGGCGCATAGCTGATAGCGGCATCAATGACCGGTATGCGACGCGCCGAGTGGTAAAGCCCCGCCGAGCTGATAAGTTCAGGTCTGGGTCAATCGATGCTCGGGAGGCGTCATGACTGATCACGCTCGGGGCTCGCGGGGCAATTGGCAGACCTGCCTGGCATTGCTGGCCTGTCTGTGCCTGGACGCGATGCATCCGGCCAGCGCCGAAGAGGCCGACGACATGGCGCTGGCCCTGGTGGAACAACGAAACCTGGGCGAAGGCCTTGCCTGGCTGGGCTATCAGGTCGCCTCGCGCACGGCGACGTTTGCCGGTATCGTGCAGGCTGTCGGCAAGACTGAAGCGCAGGAACTGGTACAGAAAGAATTGCAGCGCCTCAAGCCGGAATATCAGGCGCAGTGGGACCGCAACCTGGCAGCCGCTTATGCTCATGCCTTTACCGCCGAGGAATTGCGTTCGCTCAATCAGGGCGAGGATTCGCCTGCATTGGGTAACAGATTCAGGGCGAGAAATACCCAGGTCAGCACCGATATGAAAGCCCGGTCATCGGAGCTGCTGGGACAATTTGTCAGTCGTGCGCTGAGCAATGCCGAGGCAGCACTGCGACGCTGACAGCTATTTTGACGAGACGAGGCAAAGAACATGGACGCATTCATGCAGGCAGCATTCGATGAGGCGCAACTCGGGCTGAAGGAAGGCGGAATTCCTATCGGCTCGGTCATCGTCCACGGCGGCAAAATCATCGGTCGAGGCCACAACCGTCGTGTACAAGAGGGCAGTGCGACGAAGCATGGCGAGATGGATGCGCTGGAAAATGCCGGTCGCCAGCCTGCCAGTGTCTACCGTGACTCGGTCCTCTACACCACGTTGTCGCCTTGTGCGATGTGCAGCGGTGCGATCCTGCTCTACGGGATTCGCAAAGTGATCATCGGTGAGAATGAGTCCTTCATGGGCGAGGAAGAACTGCTGCGCTCGCGTGGCGTGCAGATCGACGTGCTGGACAACCCTGAGTGCACACACATGATGAAAGACTTTATCGCCAGCAAGCCCGAACTGTGGAACGAAGACATCGGCGAGTGAATCCCGCGTCTTGTCAGCCCCACGCTCCGCGTTCATCGTAAATCTGACTGCTCATCGTGCCAATGCTCCGCATTGGCATGCAGTTCGTGACGCTCCTGCCTTAAAGTGCGGTTTGTGCCACTAATGTGCCTTTAACGGTGATAACCTCCTCTCATCTTTATCACGGTATGCACATACCCAGCCGTTTACCTGGCCATTTTTGGAGCCCGACATGTCGGTCCAGCAGCGCAACAACGTCAATATTTCAGGCGACGGACCGATCACTCTGATTTTCGCTCATGGATTCGGCTGCGATCAGAACATGTGGCGTTTTATGGCGCCGCACTTCGCAGCGCGCTTCAAGGTCGTGCTGTTCGACCTGGTGGGCAACGGCAATTCTGATGTGTCGGCCTGGTATCCGCACAAGTATTCGTCGCTCAAGGGCTATGCAACTGACTTGTTGCAAGTGGTCAACGAGTTCGCCGCAGAGGGGCCGGTGGTGCACGTCGGTCATTCGGTCAGTTGCATGATTGCCGTGCTGGCCGAGCTTCAGTCGCCCGGCCGGTTCGACGGTCACATCATGATTGGTCCATCCCCGCACTACCTCAACGAGGGAGATTACATGGGGGGATTCACTCGCGCCGATGTGGATTCGTTGCTTGAGACGCTGGAAAGCAATTACCTTGGCTGGTCGAGCACCATGGCGCCCGCACTCATGGGCGCCTCGGACCGGCCTGAACTGAGCGAAGAACTCGCCAACAGTTTCTGTCGCACCAATGCCGAGATCGCCAGACAGTTTGCCCGCGTGACGTTTTTATCCGACCATCGTGCAGATGTCGCGCAACTCAAGAGCAGAACACTCATTCTGCAAAGCAGCGACGATATGGTGGTGCCAGTCGAGGTGGGTGAATATTTGCACCGCGTCATTACCGACAGCACCCTGCGCATGATCGACAACGTAGGGCATTACCCACACATGAGCGCAGCCCAGGAATGCATTACTGCGATGAATCAGTTTCTGGCCTCTTACGAGAGCGCCGCACATGACCGTTGAACAGGTGAGTCTGCCTGTTACGGGAGATCTCTACGAGCATGCGCCCTGTGGTCTGTTGATCACGTTGCCCAACGGCACTATCGAGCGCGCCAACCTGACGTTTTGCCGATGGCTGGGGCTGGAGCGCGACGCTGTTGTGGGCCGCCGCTTTCAGGAACTGCTGAGTCTGGCAGGCAAGGCCTTTCTGCAGACTCACTGGGCACCCACACTGCTGGCACAAGGTTCAATTGCCGAGGTCAAGGTCGAGCTGATTCATGCCGATGGCCGCCCCATTCCGATGATGCTCAATGCCGTCCGCCGCGAGTACCCGTCGGGGTATTTGCATGAAGTTGCCGTGTTCCTGGCCGAAGAGCGCAACAAGTACGAGCGCGAACTGCTGGCTGCCCGCAAGATCGCCGAGGAGCTCCTGCAACAGCAGATGACCGTGCAGAGCGAGCTGACCTCGGCGCGTAATCGCTTGCGTCTGGCGCATGCCGAGGCGGAGATCCGGGCTATTTTTGCCGAACAGATGATTGGCATCGTCAGCCACGACCTGCGCAACCCGCTGGCCGCGATCAAGATGGCTGCCGGGCTGCTGGAACGCACGCCGCTGGAGTCGCGCCAAGAGCGGATTCTTGGACACATCAACCATTCCACCGACCGTGCCGATCGCATGATTGTCGACCTGCTGGATTTCACCCACGCCCGGGTCGGCAGTGGCATTACCGTCGTACCTCAGCCTGTCGATTTTCACGCAGTCGTCGCCCGTGGCGTCGAAGAGCTGCGCCAGGTTTTCCCGGATCGGGTGCTGACCCATCGCAGCGAAGGGCAGGGCGCGTGTTCGGCTGATCCTGACCGCCTGCTGCAGATGCTTGGCAATCTGGTCAGCAATGCCATCAATTACGGCACCGACGACGGCGAGGTTTTGATTACGTCGTCGTTCGACACCTGGATGATCAAACTGTCGGTGCACAACGTTGGTGAACCGATACCCATGGAGAAGGTAGACGACCTGTACGAGCCCGTCGTACGCGTGGTCAGCGACAGTGACGAGACGCGCACCGTCGGGCTCGGGCTGTTTATCGTGCGCGAGATCGTTCGAGCCCATCTGGGCGATGTGACGGTTCGTTCTTCGGCTGAAGAGGGCACGACCTTCACCGTGGCGTTTCCGCGTCCCCCGGCGAAAACCGAGGTTTGATCAGGTTTCATGCAGATTGACGATCAACCGGTGTTATTCACGGGTGCAGAAAAATCGTTACAGTTCTAAACTTACGAGCTGCGTCATCACATCAAGGCTCATACAGGTTCTACATGCGGCGATCCCTTTCAAATGATGTGGCCACGATCAGTCGGATCAGCGCGGTGCCGGCCATCCTGCAAGTCATTGCCGAATCCACCGGGTTGGGTTTCGCCGCCGTGGCGCGTGTAACCGAAACCACCTGGACGGCCTGTGCGGTATTGGACAAGCTCGATTTCGGTTTGAAACCCGGCGGCGAGCTGGAGCTGAGCAGCACCATCTGCCACGAGATTCGCAGCTCCCACAAGGCTGTGGTGATTGATCATGTCGCTGAAGATCCGTTGTTCTGTGCGCATGAAACACCACGTCTGTACAGCTTCCAGAGCTATATCTCGGTGCCGATCTTTCTTTCCGACGGCTCCTTTTTCGGCACTATCTGCGCGCTGGATCCCAAGCCGGCGAAGCTGACCGGTACGCCCATCGAAGCCATGATGGTGTCGTTCGCACGCCTTCTGGCTCTGCAGATCGAGGCCGAGGAAAACCTGCAACAGGCGCGTGAAGACCTGCTCGCCGAACGTGAGGTGGCTGAGCTGCGCGAGCAGTTTATCGCCGTGCTGGGGCACGACCTGCGCAACCCGCTGTTTGCCATCAATGCCAGCGCCGAATTGCTGCTGCGCCGTCCGCTGGATGAAAAGGCCGAGCAGATCGTGCACCACATCCTGACCTCTGGCCAGCGCGCCTCGCAGCTGGTCGATGACGTGCTCGATTTTGCCCGTGGCCGCATGGGTCATGGCATTCCTCTCAGTATCCATGAGGCGCCCGGCCTGGATAAAACCCTGGAACATGTGATTTCAGAGGTGCAGCGTGTTCACCCGTCGCGGCCGATTCACTCGAACATAGGCGCGCTGGAGCGTATCCGCTGCGATCACGAGCGAATCGCGCAATTGCTCTCCAACCTGGTGTCCAACGCGATCAGCCATGGTGATGCCGAGAGCCCGGTCGAAGTGACGGCAGGCGTGCATGGCGAGGTGTTTGTGCTCAGCGTTACCAATCAGGGAGAGCCGATACCTGAATCGGTTCGTGCGCAACTGTTCCTGCCGTACTCAAGACCCATCACCGACGAGCCGCAAGCCGGGCTCGGACTGGGGTTGTACATCGCCAGCGAGATAGCCATCGCTCATGGGGGTACGCTCGAGGTGTGCTCGACGCGAGAGCAGGGCACGGTCTTTACCTTCAGCATGCCGTTGAAATCTGCGTAGGCACCCTGCGCCAGCTTGTGCGTTTTGAGCGCACCGGCTGTCTGCAGTGTGGCTTTTGTTATCCGCAAAACCTTGGGCTGCAGGCCGTCACGTCGTTCTGCTTCGACAGCCCTGAGCATCCTTGTTACAAACTCTCCCAGCGCTTTGCTTGCTCATTGGCAGTGTCGCGTCGAACCTGAGGCCCGGGTTGCCATCAAAGGCCTGAGCCTTCACGGTTACTCCGAAGTTTTCACTTTGCCCAGAGGTAGTGATGAACAGTTTTGTGCGCAATCTTGTCGGCGGCGTGCTTGTTGCGTCATGCAGCATCGGTGCGGTCCAGGCGCAGACGCTGCCAAACAGCACCCTCAACAACGGTGCCAGCAGCAACCCCTATAACAGCCCGATTCACCGTGCCAACCCCAACAGCCGCCAAGGCACCGAGTCCAGCGTGCCACCGTCTCGTGGCCCCAACATTGCGCCGCCGGTGCGCAAGCCCACTCTGGAAAACGGTGGCATTGGCAACGGCTACCCTACGCGCCAGAACACGCCACGTCCTTCTACTACTCCGATAACCGACCCCAAGCGCGGCAACTGAATTTTCAACCCGGCGAACCCTTGCGGACGTCGACTCAATGCATAAGGAAACGCTCATGCTTAGAAAAACCCTGATCGCGACATTGTGTACTGCAGCCATTCTGAGCCTGCCACTGGCGGCCAGCGCCGCTACGGAGTCCTACAAAAGCGAACTGGGCACCGTCACGGTGACGCCTGTTGTCGAAGGTCTGGACCATCCGTGGGGGCTGGCCTTTCTGCCTGACAGGCAAGGCATGCTGGTGACAGAGCGTTCCGGCAACCTGCGCGTGGTGTCGGCGGATGGCAAATTGTCTGCACCGCTTTCCGGAGTCCCGCAAGTCTGGGCGCAAAAACAGGGCGGTCTGCTCGATGTGGTGCTGTCACCGGACTTCGCCAAGGACCGCATGGTCTATCTGACCTACTCCGAGGGCAGCGGCAAGACCGCCGCCGAGGGCGATACCGCCGGCACTGCCGCTGGGCGTGGTCGCCTGTCCAAAGACATGACCCGTCTGGAAGACTTCGAAGTTATCTTCCGCCAGGAACCGAAACTGTCGGTGGGCAACCACTTCGGCGCGCGGATGGTCTTCGATCGCGACGGTTACCTGTTCATCGCGCTGGGCGAAAACAATCAGCGCCCCACTGCGCAGGATCTGGACAAGTTGCAGGGCAAGATCGTGCGCATCTACCCGGACGGCAGCGTACCGAAAGACAATCCGTTCGTGGGCCAGAAGGGCGTACGCCCCGAGATATGGTCCTATGGCCATCGCAACCAGCAGGGCGCCGCGCTGGATCCCTGGACCGGGACGTTGTGGACCAACGAGCATGGTCCCAAGGGCGGTGATGAGCTGAATATCATCGAGCGTGGCGCGAATTATGGCTGGCCGATCGCGACCCACGGTATCGACTACTCGGGTCAGCCGATTCCGGAGTCCAAGGGCAAGGTTGTCGAAGGAACCAAAATTCCGTTCCAGGTCTGGGAAGTGTCGCCGGGCCTCAGTGGCATGGCGTTCTATGACCACAGCCTTTTCAAGGCATGGGATCACAGTGTATTCATCGGTGCGCTGGCCACTGAAGAGTTGATCAGGCTGCAGTTCGAGAATGACAAAATCGTTCATGAAGAACGTCTGTTGAAAGACATGAAACAGCGCATACGTGATGTTCGTCAGGGACCGGATGGTTACTTGTATCTGTTGACCGACGACGATAAGGGCAGTCTGCTGAAAGTGGGCTTGGCTCAGTAATAAACTGTTAACCGCTTGAAAAAGAAAATTCCCACAATATTGTGGGAATTTTCTTATGAGTTGCTTGCGGTGGTAACCGGTAAAGCAGTCGGATCAATTATCTTTTGCGTCACGTACCACTTCGCCCGTTTTGGCATCAACGTCGTAGTTCCACTCCACACCCTTGGCGTCTTTCAGTTCGATCTGATAGATCAGGCGGCCGGTGCGGTCCTTGTCCAGTTCGGTATCGTGGACCGTGAAGCCCTGGTGCTTGGCAACGGCATTCTTGTTGAACTGTCCAAAGTCACCCAACGCTTGGGACTTGTACAGGCGGATCACTTCATCGGGACCAACGTCAGCTTGGGCGGCACCAGCAACAGCAGTGAGGGCAACAGCGGCGAAAACGGCAGGCATAAGTTTCATGGGGTATTCCTTTCTGATTGATCTGTCTTGATTGATTCATCACACGCTGATTGGTTCAGCGGTTTTGTTGAACTCAGATTATCCGCGCTTACTTAATTCACGCTTAATTATTCAAGTGTGTGGGGCGTTTTGAAGCCGGTCTCGCTCTGCTGATTCGTAAGTAAAGTTTTCCCCAGCACTTCGTTTAAAGGCAAAGCATCACGTAAAGGTTGAAAAAAACCGACAGTGAACGTAAAAGGTTGGCCCCCTGCCGGAAGGTGCGTCGCGTCTGTCCAGGCATCTGTCCTTGCGGAGTCTGCTCGATGAGAACGCCTTACCGACCTGCCATGCGCCACGCCTGGCGATTGTTACCGTTGGGTATGGCGGTTGCCTCGCCGTTGCTGGCCGCAGAGGTGCTTAGCCTGGATGCGGTCAATGTCACTGGGTTCAGCGAGCCGGAAAGCACCGGCGACTATAAAGCCGAGCGGGCGTCGATTTTCGGGTTCGATCAGGCTTCACTGCTGGATACGCCTGCCTCGGTGTCAGTGTTCAGCGCTGCGTTGATCAAGGACCGTCAGGCAAAGCTGCTGAGTGAAGTGCTGCGCAACGATGCGTCGGTCGGCGACGGCTATGCCCCGGTGGGCTATTACGAAAACTTTGTGGTGCGCGGGTTTTCGTTGAACGCCGCCAACAGTTATCGCATCAATGGCCGCAGCATTGCCGGTGAGCAGAACGTAGCGCTGGAGAACAAGCAGCAGGTCGAGTTGCTCAAGGGGCTTTCCGGCCTGCAGAGCGGCGTGGCCGAGCCCGGTGGGGTCATCAATTATCAGACCAAACGGGCGCATGACGTTCGCTCGGTCACGGTCTCGACCAACGAACACGGCGAACGCTACATCGCGACCGATGTCGGTGGCTGGTTCGGCAGCGAACAGCAATTCGGCCTGCGCGCCAACCTTGCCCATGAAGACATTCGTTCATATGTCGAACACGCCGATGGCCAGCGCGATTTTGCCTCCCTGGCGTTCGACTGGAACATCAGCGAGCGCGCCCTGCTGCAACTCGATGTCGAGTACCAGACCAAAGAACAGCGTTCGGTGCCCGGTTATCAGCTTCTGGGCGGCACTGCGCTGCCTCACGACGCCTCGCCACGTAACTTGCTGGGCCACCAGAACTGGTCCAATCCGGTCGGTATCGACTCGCTGAACATGAACGGACGTTTCGAATATCGCTTCAATGACAGCTGGAAGGGCAGTCTCAGTGCTTCGCGCAGTCGCGTGGTCATCGATGACTACAGTGCCTTTGCGTGGGGGTGTTACGGCTCGGCCAGTTGCGCCGGGCAAGCGGTGCCTAATCATTTCAGTGCCGAGGGCGGTTATGACATCTATGATTTCCGCAGCCCGGACGATACGCGTCGCAACGATGAAGTCGAAGCAGCCATGTCCGGTACATTCGCTACCGGATCGCTGGGGCACGAACTGACCTTCGGTAGCAGTGCCTACCGCCGTACGGTCGATACGCGCGGGACCTTCAACGAATTTGTCGGCACGGGCAATATCAATGAGGCACCTGAGCAGGTGGCACCCTCGACCCTGGCGCTTGCACATACCGAGCGCCGCCTGGACAGCCGCCAGTACGGGCTGTTTGCCACCGACCGGATCAGCTTCAACGAGCACTGGCAAACCGTGCTGGGCGGACGCGGGGTGCGGCTCGACGAGCAGGCATTCAACGAGGACGGCAGTGATGCGCGACACACCGAGCGCTATGTGTTTCTGCCGCAGGCGGCGCTGATCTACAAGCCGGTGGACAATGTTTCGCTCTACACCAGCTACAGCAAGGGCCTGTCGCTGGGCGGGACGGCGGCGTGGTTCACCACCAATGCCAGTGAAATTCTCGCGCCGACCGTATCCCGACAGCTGGAAGCAGGCATCAAGTATGACTGGCAGCGCATGAGCCTGACCGCCGCAGTGTTTCAGGCCCGTCAGGCCTACCAGTATTCCAGGCCCAACGATGACGGTACGTTCACTTACGTGCAGCAAGGCGAGCAGAAAAACACCGGCCTTGAGCTGGGGGCAAGTGGCTGGGTGACTGACCGCCTGCAGATATCCGCCAGTGCGGCGGCCATCCGGGCGCGCGTTGAAGACAGCGGCACCGACGCCTATGACGATCACCAGGCCCTCAATGTGCCCAGATACCGTGGCACCCTGCAAGCCGACTACAGCCTGCCGGTGCCCGGGCTCGCGTTGCTCGGTGGAGTGCAGTACAGCGCAAGCAAGTACGCTGACCGTGAAGGTACCGTGCAGGTCAATGACTACGCACTGTTCAATATCGGCAGCCGTTACAGCACCCGAATCAGCGGTTACGACACGGTCCTGCGCCTGACGGTAGACAACCTGTTCGACAAACGCTATTGGCGTGATGCCGGAGAGTATTTGGGTGACGACTACCTGTTCATGGGCGCGCCCAGAACGGCGAGATTGTCGGCCTCCGTCAACTTTTAGCGAAGGGCTCTGGTGCGAGGAGCATCGGCACGACAGTCGAGATGATCGTTCGGCATACTCCCGCATGGCAATGCAGTCCGGAACGGCATGCGACGCGGAGCGCCGCACGATAGTCGGGATCATCGTTCCCGCTACAGGCCTCAGCTCCGTATCAGTGCGCCCGCAAGCTTTGCTATTCTTCGCGCCCTGTGAGCGTCAGGCGCTCTTTTCAGCCATGTTTCGGGGGCTTCATGACGGCCATCGTTCAATCCACTCCGCAACCTTTCACCAAAGGCGACTACAAGACCCTGAGTCTTGCCGCGCTGGGTGGGGCGCTGGAAATCTACGACTTCATCATTTTCGTGTTCTTTGCGCTGACCCTCAGCCAGCTGTTCTTTCCCCCGGACATGCCCGAGTGGCTGCGTCTGCTGCAAAGCTTCGGGATCTTCGTGACCGGCTATCTGGCGCGCCCGCTGGGCGGGATTCTCATGGCGCACTTCGCCGACCGGCTGGGGCGCAAGCGCGTGTTCAGCCTGAGCATTCTGATGATGGCTCTGCCTTGTCTGCTGATCGGCGTCATGCCCACTTACGCACAGATCGGTTACTGGGCGCCGCTGGTCCTGCTGGCGCTGCGCATCCTGCAAGGAGCCGCTGTGGGCGGCGAAGTGCCAAGCGCCTGGGTATTCGTAGCAGAACACGCGCCCAAGGGGCACCGCGGCTATGCACTGGGCGTACTGCAAGCCGGCCTGACGTTCGGATATCTGCTGGGAGCGCTGACCGCAACATGGCTGGCGCGGGTCTTCAGCCCCGGCGAAATTCTTGACTGGGCATGGCGTATTCCGTTCCTGCTCGGTGGCGTATTCGGTGTGGTTGGGGTCTGGTTGCGCCGCTGGCTAAACGAAACCCCGGTGTTCATCGCCCTGCATGCCCAGCGTGAACACCTGCCGGCGCTGCCGCTTGGCCAGGTGCTGCGCGATCATCGCCAATCCTTGCTGCCTGCTGCGCTGCTGACCTTTGTGCTGACCTCAGCAGTGGTGGTTCTGGTGGTGGTTACTCCGACTGTCATGCAGCAGCGCTTTGGTATCAGTGCCAGCGACACCTTTGCCCTGAGTGCCGTCGGTATCGTGTTTCTCAATATAGGCTGCGTGCTGGCAGGCATGCTGGTCGACCGTATCGGCGCCTGGCGCGGCATCCTGTTCTACAGCCTGCTGATGCCGATGGGCATCGGCGTGCTTTATACCAGCCTCATCGAGCAATGGATGCCACTGGGCATTGCCTACGCGATTGCCGGACTGGCGTGCGGGATTGTCGGTGTGGTGCCGTCGGTGATGATCGGACTGTTCCCGGCGAACATCCGGGTGTCAGGCATCTCGTTCACTTACAACATCGCCTACGCCTTCTGGGCCAGCACCACGCCATTGCTGCTGATTGCCCTGGTGCCCTGGAATATCTGGGTGTGTGTGCTGTACAGCCTGATCATGGGCGCCACGGGCCTGATGACCGCTGCAGTATTCGGCCTGCGCCGGGGCATGGTGGTGGATGACCTGGCAAGCGGTAAAGCCGGATAACTCCGGGCGGGGTGACGCAACGCCCGCTGCTCACCTCTGCCGGGGTGAGTGGCAGCTCGAACATGGCCGGAAAGTTCCTTGTGCAGACGCGTTCAATTGTAACAAGTGATTGTAATTCCATTTCCTCAAGTCTATCTTGCCCCTCTCTATAGTGTTTACGTTATTTATCTAGTGCGTCCTTGCTTCGTGCCCGCGGAAAATATTTCGCCAGGTGGGTCATTCATGGCGTCGATAAATAGGAAGACTTGATTATTCTGTATTTGCCGTAGGATTTTTCCTTGGTATTTAAATATTAAAGATTTTTCTTACGGCTTTCAGCTTTATTGCGAAGCTTTGAGGGCTATCTCGTGTTAATGCAAAACAAGACTAAATAAAATGATTTCTGTGCCGATTTACTGTGTAGGTCATGGAAGACGAATGTAAGAAACATCCTACGAATTTGCCGATTAGGCAAAATGATGGCAAGGGGAAGTATCATGTGGGTGACAATGAGAGAGCAGGAGGTTCTTGGCCTGTTGTTGCAGGGATGTACGAACAAGGAAATTGCCAGGCAGCTCAGTATCAGTGACTACACCGTTCGCGATCACGTATCTTCGCTGCTAAGAAAGAATCAGGTAAGGACGCGTGCCGAGCTCATGGCCCGGTGTGTATCTCTATTGCTTCCGGGGAACACTGTCCAACCCCCTACATCTGTCGGATTGCGCAGCGAGCCAGCACATACATAATGTGTCTTGTCGCAACCTGTAACTTGTTAATGCAATAAGCACTGCTGATACTTTGGCAGTGCAATCAATAATACCGTGCTGCTCTGTGACTGCCGTCAGCCACTGCTTCCTGGCTGTCTGCATAAAGGACTATCCGAAACCTGCTCGCACGACGAACTGTAAACAATAAAAAAGGAGCCACTCATGACTGTTTGTTTTGTTCGGGGCGAGTCAGGTGCCGACACGTCGTTGCGGCTGGATCCGCAGCGGCCTGATTTTAATATGACAACGGACTTCCAGCATCTGACAACCCGGCAGTCCGCGCTTTCGGTGACGCAACTTGCCGAGCAACAGGCAAAGCTGTCCGGCCCCGTTGGCCTGTTTGCCAAACTCTGTCGGCAGCTTCGTTCGCATGGGCGTCAGTCACCCTTGCTCGAAGACATTGCACGGCTTGAGGGCCGCAAGCGTCAATGGCTGGCCGAGCGCGCCGTACAATTTGCACTCGGGCTGCACGGCCGTCGGTCAGAAGCCGAGAACCCGTTCAAAGGCCTGGTGCGCGAAGACCTGTGCTGCATCGTATTCGATGATCCATCGCCGCACACGCTGGTCGAGCGTTATGCCGCCAGCGAAGCGCTGCGGGCTCAGGACAGTGAGTACTTCGTCAAACTCATAGCCACCACGCGCAATACCGTCGAACGGCGAATCGTCTTTCATGGTCTGCTCGAACACTTCGACCGGCTATTGCCCATCGAGAAGAGCATCTATCCGCTCAACTATCGAGCTGTTCAGCAAGCACACCTCGATCATGAAGAAGCCCTCTACGGCGCACTGATAAAGCAGCAGCCCATTGGCACATTGCTTGAGAGGCATACGCCTGAGTGGCTGTTGGATAACCTCTCATCGTTTGAACTTTCCATTGATCAAGCGTGTGGCTAATCAGGTCTCGGACGTGGGTATTTATACCAGTTGGTTGATGGGGTTTTTACAAGCGGTTTAGATTTTCTCTAACAGAACATGTTTAATCAGAGTGCGCGTTAGCGCGTTCGGTGAATGGTAAAAAATAGCGGTTCGTGCAGATGCTTTCAAGCCTGCGGCTTTCGCACGGCCGATGAATTTGATTTATAAATATTGGAGTAACACCTGTGAAAAAAATAGCACCTTTGCTTGTGTTGTTAGTGTCGGCTGCCAGCCAGGCGGGCGATTATTCTGTTACGACCACCCGAACACCGACGTTTATCAATGGGCCTGGTCACAGTGCGTTTTCCCGACACCAATTGAGATTGGCTGATTACCCCCGCGGCGCGGCGAATAACTCCCGGTTGCAAAAGATTTCCTGGACCGCTACGTCTTTTCCGGAGAGTACGGGTGAGCAGGCAAAAATATGTTTCAGACGCGGAGGCGTACACGAATCGAGCTGTATTCAGATTGATCCAGGTATGCCAGGTGATACTGATCAATTTAATAGCTTGGGGTTCAGCTATGCATCGGATGTTTTGATAAAACACCAAGCTGTCAATGGGCCTTGGCAAAGCAAGCCTGCCGGGCCAGAAACAGTCACCTTTCATTTAACGTATTGATTGTTCATCCCTGGCGATAACCGCCAGGGAACTTTCGGGGCAGGAGCCAACGTCATGCGAGTCATAAGTTCCGGAGCAGATGCACTGATAGCCGCGCAACAACTTGATGATAAAAGAGCGGCAAAAAACATGACCTCAATTGCCAATCCCACCCTCCTATCAACCTCTCCAGACTCTGCGGTGACCATCAGCGGGCAGGCCCTCCTGAAACACAGGGTGTTCGGATTCGCGGACTCTGCTCGTTCTGCACCCATGCTAGGAAAAGCCGAATGTGGAATGTCCATGCCCCAGGCGTTTTTTCTAACCCGGGATGATCGGAGTCTGTTGGGTGACGTTTACGGTTGGGCGAGTGATCAGGGAGCTGATTTGAGCTATGTCGATGACTTGGCGTTTCAGTTGGCTTCTTACAGAGAGAGTGATGATGGAGGGATAATGCTTCGTCATAACCAAGGCAAAACATATGACGTAGAAGGCCACAAGGTGTTCTACAGTTTTACCGAGCCGCACGCGGCCACCGCCAAGCGTATTACCGAAAGCGATGGGTTAAAAACAACGCGGCTGGATCAGGGGTTCGTTCGCTTCATCACTGACAAGGACTACGGGTCCATAGGTCACAATAATTTTGAGTTCATGGAAAAAGTCATCAACAGGTTTTCAACGGCGGGGGAACGGGACGAACAACTGGGTGCAGACTTCACTACTTATAAAAGCCAGAAGAGTGACTACATAAGGACGCTGTCCAAGGAAAAATACACGCCAGGTGAAGGCGACTCTCGAGAAACGACCTCCGTAAAAAAAGCCGCTAAACCCAAGGAAGTAACTCTGGAAAGCCTGCGTAACGATATGCGCGAGACGTTTCTGAAAGCGATGGGGGTCACGAGTCTCTCATCCCTGTTCGACATGCTGTTCAAGGATAAGCGTTGACGGATCAGGCTTGTGCGCCAAGCGACTGGAGTTCTGGTTGCGCATCCTGATGGCTGGCGACGCGGTTGCGGCCGGTGCTTTTGGCCAGATACAGCGCTTTGTCTGCTTCGTGCAGCCACGACGAGGCATCGGGCATTTCAGGGGAGTAGGCGGCAATGCCGATACTGAGGCTGACCTTGAGATTGCAATGCAGGATGTAGGTCATTTCATCTATCGCCAGGCGCAGGCGCTCAAGAATTTCCTTTGCTTGAAGCAAGCAGGTGTCGGGCAAAATGACGCAGAACTCATCGCCGCCACAACGTCCGATCAGGTCGGAATCGCGCAGGTTTTCTGTCAGTGCCTCGCTGATACTCTGCAATACCGTGTCGCCCATCAGGTGACCATAAGTGTCGTTGATGACCTTGAAGTGATCGATATCGATCAACGCGATGACGCACTCCTGATACGTGTTCTGGCTACTGGCGTACTCCAGGTCAAGCAGATCCTTCCACGCTCCGTGATTGAGCAGACCGGTCAGGCTGTCGGTACGGCTGACCTTGCGCAGGATGTTGCGGTGCTCCCATAGTTTGAGTGTGACCTGATGGCTCAGCCAGCCGATGAAAATAGGGTAGGTCACCAGTACCGGAAGGCAGGCGTAGATCTGCGCCATGTTGCCATGCAGATTGACGACAGGGTCGAGCGCGGCCAGCGAAATCAGCACGCCCAGTGCCTGCATGCACAGGCCTTGCAGCATCAGACGTGGCCCGGCGGCCGCCATGTTATGCATGGCCATCATGGCGAGGACCGTTATACCGGGAACTGCGCTGAAACCCATCGCGCCAACCCAGAAACCGCCCATCATCGAATCGAAAAGCAGATTTCGCCATTCAGCCTGGTAGGGCTCGCGCGACGTTCTTGCGAGCTGGTAAGCAACATGCGGCCATACGAGGCTGTAGAGCAGTGCCAACAACCACGCCCAGTGTGCTGTATTCACGTAATACAGAGAAACAGCGACCGTCACAAAGCCAACGCTTACACCGAAGCATCTCGGGGCGTAGATCCGCTTGGCGAATGCCATCCCTCTGCGGTGATAGGTGCTCATAGATTCTTACCGGACATTACTTTCGAATCGGTCAGAAATCGACGCCGCTTGACCGAAGGGCTGGAGTTTGAGCGTTCACTAGTGGCAAGGGAAGAGTATTTTGCCGAGGGGTGTCAAATAATTACATATTGATGAAACTGGCTGTTTAAAAGTCAATTAAATGACATAAACAGTACTAAAACCTGTTCAAAAATATGACGAAACATACAATTTAATACACCGTGAATAACCGGGGCAGGGTGTCTGGTTGTTGGCAGACACGCCGCCTGGCGAGTTCAGTCAAGCGACGGTCAGGCGATTACAACGTTGCCTTGTTTTGCTGCGTGCTGGTCATCCATGCAACGGCAATGGACAGCAGCGCAACAACAGCGGCGACATACCCTACGGCACCCAGCCCCAGGTGCTCGATGGTAAGGCCTCCGATGATCGATCCCAGACCGATCCCGGCATTGGCGGCCGAGACATTCAAGGTCCCGGCCAGTGCCTGGGCCTGAGGCGCTGCTTTCATCACCCTGATCTGGCAGATCGGAAACAACGCCGTATGCGCGATGCCCCAAATCACCAGTACCACGGCCAGCAACGGCATGGAGCCTGCGGCCGGTACGCTTGCGGTCATGCCCAGCGCGAGCAACAGCGCAAAGGCCATGGTCGAGCCGAGCGGGCTGCGGTCCACATAACGTCCACCCAAGGCATTGCCGATCAGGCCGACCGCGCCGAAGCCCATCAACCACCAACCCACTTGAGCCGATTCGATGCCCGCGATGCGTTCCAGCGTGTCAGCCAGGTAGGTGTAGGCACCGAACATGGCCGTGAACAGCAGGATGGACAGCAGCAGGTTGGCGAGGAAGAACGGATCCCGGAGAATTTTTGCCTGCTCGGCGAGGCCGACTTTTGCGGTAGGTTCGATACGCGGCATCGACAGTGCCAGCAACAGAGCCATTAACGCTGACAGCAGCGTCAGCGCCCAGAATGCCCCGCGCCAGCCCACGGCATCGGCAAATACTGTACCCAGCGGGATACCGAACAGCATGGCAGCCGAGATGCCGAGGTAGACCTGCGCAACGGCCTTGCCAGCGCGCTTCGGTCCGGCCAGCAGGCTTGCCGTTTCACTGGCGGTGCCCCAGAACACCGGCAAGGCCAGTGCCGGAATGAACCGCGCCAGCGCCAGCACCCAGATATTGCTCGACACCGCCGCCAGTGCGTTGGCGGCGGCGAAGATCAGCAGAATGACGATGAACGTGCGCTTGCGGTCCAGGTGCGAGAGCATGGCTGTTAGCGGTGGGCCAAAGAGCATCACCGTGAAGGCGAACAGCGTTACCAGCAAGCCGGCGGTAGAGATGGAGATCCCCAGATCACGGGCCATTGAAGGCAACAGACCGATGATGAGAAATTCAGTGGTGACGATCACGAAGCCGGCCAGGGCCAGAATCGCGATGGACAAGCCGGCGCCGGTCGAGCTTTCGCTACGGGCGCCGGAGGCAGTGGTTTCCAGAGAAGGCATAGTGCAGACCCATTAAAAATAAGTCCGCCAGCTTATTGCAGAAATGAGCTTCTATCTTTGCCAAGTTTTCCCTTTGTTGTGGACTGGAATTCACTAATAAGGATTCGTAGGCATCCTGCCCAAGGTCCAGACCCTGGGCGAGTGATTATGCGAGGTGTTTCGCGCGGATCAAGTCGCATCGGAGCGGCTGACCGGTCCGCAGATCATTGGCCGATGACAGTCTTCACCAGCGCGGCGTGCTCTTTCGGATTTTTTGCATTGGAGACCACGTTCAGCACGGCTGCGCGGGTACCCGATGCAGCGACGATCGATGTGCTCAGCACCTGAGCGTCGCTCATGGTTGCCGAGGTATCCAGTTGGCGCACACCAAGACCATTCTTCTTGACGATCTTCTTGTCACCCAGCTTTTTGAAGTCCTTGTAGCCGGTACTCTGCTGGGCAAGGATGCCGGTGACCAGCCCGTCAAGTACTGCGCCGTCGTTATCGTTGGCCTGCACGCCCATTGGCATAGGCGTTTCGGTAACGATCAGCACGCGCTTTTCGGCCGCATTGGTGTAGAGCGACCCGGTCACACCCTGAGCCTTGGCTTTTGCATCAATCTCGGGCATCTCGCCCTGTACGTAGCCCGCAGGAATGGTGAAGGCCAGTTTGCCGCCCAGCAGCGAAGCGTTTTGCACTGCGGCAGCGGCGGGCGCAGCGGCCTGCGGTTTGGTGGCAGCCTGAACGCTGACCATGCTCTGACATGCTGCCAGTGCGACACATACAGCCATTGCCTTGAAACCGAAAAAGCGCATGGAAATTCCTTTTTGTCTGTTAATGACGGAGGCGTTTGCCCTGAGGCATGTGATTGACCAGACAGGTAAAAGTGCCCATAAAAAAACGACCAGCCCGATCACTCCGGCTGGCCGTCGTTTTGCTGCGTTATGCTTATTCGGCGATCTGCAGCTTGCGCGACTCGGTATAGACGTAGCGCACTTTTTCATACTCGAACGGCGAGTTGAGCTGACCGTAACGGAAGCTGGTGACGTAACGGCGGTCAACGGCACGCAACACAGTGATTTCCGGATGGTCGCTGCTGACTTCAGCCACGTTGAGGAAGTTGATCTGGTTTTCAGCCGTGTAGTCGAACAGCATGCCGCCGGTGTCACGCAGGTTCGATGGGCCGAACAATGGCAACACCAGATAAGGTCCTGAAGGCACGCCGTAGAAGCCCAGGGTCTGGCCGAAGTCTTCGCTCTGGCGCGGCAGGCCCATCATGGTCGCCGGGTCCCACAGACCGGCGATGCCGATGGTGGTGTTGAGCAGCAGACGGCCAGTGGTGTCCAGCGAGCGCTCGCCCTTGAACTGCAGCAGGCTGTTCAACAGGTTGGAGACGTCACCCAGGTTGCTGAAAAAGTTGCTCACACCGCTGCGTACGAAGCCAGGAGTGATGTAGCGGTAGCCGTCCACCACCGGCAGGAATACCCATTCATCGAAACGGTAGTTGAAGTGGTAGACCCGGCGGTTCCAGGATTCCAGCGGATCATAGACTTCCAGTGCGTTGATGGAGGCGCGCTCGAACTCACGCTGATCCAGCCCCGGGTTGAATTGCAGCGACTTCAGCGGCTGAGTGAAACCATCAGCATCGGTCTGACGGGCCACAGTGGCCGGGTGCTGAGCCTTGTTGCTGGTATCCGCGTCAGCGGCCTGGACTGTGCCGGCACAGAGCAGAGCGGCAAGAAGTAAAAGACGTTTAGCCACGGAAAAACTCCAGCATGGCGTCGGTGTTGACGCGGTAATTAAGGTTGCCGCAATGCCCGCCGTACGGGTAAACGGTCAGGCGATCGCCAAAGGTCTTGCGCAGGAAGCCGAGGTCACCCGAACCCAGGATCACGTCGTCGGCGTTGTGCATGACGGCAATCTTGGTGTTGCTGTGCAGGTAGTCCTTCAGGGCGTAGAGGCTGACCTGGTCGACCAGTTGCAGCAGGCTACCGCCGTCGGTGCGTGCACGCCACATCGGGATGACCTGTTCGGTCAGGTAGCAATCGAAGTCGCACTGCAGGGCGCGCTTGAGGAACGGCGTCAGGCTGGTGCCTTCGGTGATCGGGAATTTCGGTGGCGTAATCAGACCGCGACGGTTGATCAGGTCGGAGGTGAACGCGATGTCAGCCGACGAGAAGCGGAACGAGGTACCGATCAGCATCGCCATCTGTTCATTGGTCAGGTGCTGCTTGGACTGCTGGAAGTCGAACAGCAGTGCATCATTGAGGTCGATGTAGCCTTTTTGGCGGAAGTAGCGGGTCAGCTTGGCCAGCACCAGTTCATAGAACGTGGTGGTGTTGTTGATGCCCTTGACGTTGGTCTGTACCAGTTTGTCGAGGTTGCTGATCGAGGTGTAGAGATTGACCGGCGGGTTGAGCAGCAGGACCTTCTTGAAGTTGAAGCTGCGACGGGTTTCGTCCAGCTTGCTGACGAATGCAGCATTCAGTGCGCCAAGGCTGTAACCGGTCAGGTAATAGTCGGTTACCGGCAGTTGCGCCTGCTGAGCCCGAATGGCCTGCATCACGCGATAAATGTCTTCTGCGTCGTCGGTGGAGACGCCAGGAGTCGCAAAGCGCGAGGCCGAGGTCATGAAGTCATAGCTGGTGGGCGAAGACAGCTGCACGACGTGGTAGCCCGCGCCGTAATAGAGCTTTTTCAGGAATTCATTGATGGTGCTGTTATACGGCGCGCCCGTGCCGGCGATCAGGAAGATCAGCGGGGCAGCGTGGTCTTGTTTGGCCAGGCGATAATGCAACTTTTTCACCGCCCAGAAGTTGTCGGGCAGGGTGAACTCGCGCTCGGGATGCAGGTTCAGGGTGTAGACATCCTGATCGATATCTTCATCGTCAGGCAGGTCGGGGCGCAGAGCGGGCGGTGTGGTCGCAATGGTCGCTTCAAACGGATTAGTCAGCGGGTAGCCATAGGTGGCGGAGTCGACGGTGGTTGCCAGAGCGGACGCACTTAAACACAAGCCACCTATAACAGTGGCGAGGCGCAGAAAACGGAGCATGACTAAATCCCTTGGGAAAGAAGTGCTGATGAGATACGCAGGCTATGACCAAGGTGTAGTGCCAAAGTGCCCCATCCACCGGTTAACCCTGTAAATAAGACGGAACAATACACGTTCTTTGGATTTTGCAATGCAGATATGCGGTTTATTTTTGCGTGACTAGCGTATTTGCTGGCCCGGCTCGACGTTTGCAGTGCTGGTGAAGGTTGGCAGGCCATGGCCTGGAGGCGAAATTTGCGGCTTGCGTAAAGCACAAAGGAGAGCCGTAGCTCTCCTCCAATGTGGTTCACGTGCTCTTTTTATTGTTATGGGGCGGCCTGTTATTGTTGTTGGCGACCAGTCCCTTTACAGCGTTGTTGTGCGACCCCCATACGGGGTCAAGAGCAAACGTATTTTTTTGAGCGCTGATTCGCTTTAATCACCTGCCTGCACAACAGGGTGATCCCACCGGTTCTGGAGCTACCTGACGGTAGCTTTATTGTTCTCGGGCCGGTCGCGAGGCCTTTCATTGAAAGGTCCCTGTAAAGCTGATCCACTCCAAAAAAATCTGTTAGCTGCGCCTCTGTCCGTTTTGTTCTTGTTGTGTCAGAGCCGTTACGTATTGTTTTTATTGGTTTGCTGCATCGTTTGTTGTTTTTGTTGTATCAGAGATATAGCAGGACCCGTGCCAGTTTTTGAAAACTCTTTTAAATCAGTAGCTTGTGAATTCTTATGGTTGGCGCGTGGTCGTAGAGCCGGAAAAAATGTTTCCGTGTTACCCGTTCGCGGTGGTGATCGTAAAGCTGCGGTAACACATCGTGTTTCCTTCGTAGCATGAGCCAGAGTGGTGCGCTGCAGGTCTGTATCGTCTATACGACGATGGTATGGGGGGGCGTTCTCCTCTGGGCATAAAGGTGTGCCCCTGCCGCTAATGGCCAGCTTCAGACGTTTTTCGCTGTGCGTTGTCGTTGATGGCTCGTTGTTGTCGTTTCCCATTGCCCCAGTGTCGCAGACAGAGCATGCCTGCCTGTCGTGCAGGTCGATTATCAGGGTGGCGTTGCGGTGCGTTTGATTGCGCGTGGCAGCGATAAAAACGTGCAAGGCGCCGCGTGCCCCAAGGTCGGGCGCGGGGGCGGTCTGGAGAACAACGTTAACCATGCCCCGACAACCGTCGGTGCAGACTTCCGGGGAAGCGACAATGATGATGCGAAAAATACTGGGGGCGGGTGCCGCTCTGGTACTTGCGGTCAGCTCCACGCTGGCGATTGCCGAAACCAAGACCCTGACCATCGGCTATGTGGAAGGCTGGTCCGACAGTGTCGCGACCACCTTCGTGGCCTCCGAAGTGATCAAGCAAAAGCTTGGTTATGACGTCAAGTTGCAGTCTGTCGCTGCTGGGATCATGTGGCAGGCGGTGGCAACCGACAAGCTCGATCTGATGCTGTCTGCGTGGCTTCCGGGCACGCATGGCGAGTACTACGCCAAGTACAAGGATCAGGTCGTCAACTACGGGCCTAACTTCAAGGACGCCAAGATTGGCTTGATCGTGCCTGAATACGTCAAGGCCAAAACCATCGAAGACCTGAAGACCGATGCTTCCTTCAACAAGAAGATCACCGGCATCGATGCGGGCTCGGGCGTGATGCTCAAGACCGATCAGGCCATCAAGGACTACGGTCTGGACGGCTATAAACTGCAGGCGAGCTCCGGCGCAGGCATGATTGCCGAGCTGACCCGCGCGGAAAAGGCGAAGAAGTCCATCGTCGTCACCGGCTGGGTGCCGCACTGGATGTTCGCCAAGTGGAAACTGCGTTTCCTGGACGATCCGAAAGGTGTCTACGGCGAGGCTGAAACCGTCGACAACGTGGGCAGCCTGGGGCTGGAGAAGAAAGCTCCTGAAGTCGTGGCCTTCCTGAAAAAATTCCAGTGGGCGTCCAAGGATGAAATCGGTGAGGTGATGCTGGCGATTCAGGACGGTGCCAAACCTGAAGCTGCAGCGAAGGACTGGGTCGCCAAGCACCCCGACCGCGTCGCCGCATGGACTGCCAAATAGTCGCAAAGTGTCTGAATAGCCCTTCTCAAGGCCGTCTGGTGTTATCGCCAGACGGCCTTTTGTTTTTCTGCCCCGGAGTATTTTCCGTGCGACCGACTGCCGGTGGGTTCAGACCGTGCGAGAAGAGGTATCCACAGCTAATGTCGTTCTAATACTAAGGTCGTCTGGAGTGCGCGCCGGACCCGACTAAAGTGCATTACGTGACATCTCATCTGTGCTGCGAGGACAAAAACAATGAACGACAGCATTTACCTCTCGATTCAAAACAGCCCCCGTTTCAAGGAGCTGGTCTCCAAAAGAGAGCGTTTCGCCTGGATTCTCTCGGCGATCATGCTTGGCCTGTATGCGGCCTTTATTCTTTTGATTGCTTACGGACCCCATATTCTGGGGGCCAAACTAAGTCCCACTTCGACCATTACCTGGGGAATGCCGATAGGCGTAGGGCTGATCCTTTCCGCGTTCATATTGACCGCCATCTATGTTCGCCGTGCCAACGGTGAATTCGATGACCTGAACAACGCGATCCTCAAGGAGGCTCAGCAATGATCCGGCGCCTATCAGCAGCACTTGGCCTGGCCGCCTTCGCGCCGACCCTCTGGGCGGCAGACGCGTTGACGGGTGCAGTGCAGAAACAACCCCTGAACGTCGCCGCGATCGTCATGTTCGTGGTCTTCGTCGCTTTCACGCTGTACATCACCTACTGGGCATCGAAAAAGAACAAGACTGCGTCGGACTATTATTCGGCAGGTGGCAAGATCACCGGCTTCCAGAACGGTCTGGCGATTGCCGGTGACTACATGTCGGCAGCGTCCTTTCTGGGGATTTCCGCACTGGTCTACACCTCCGGCTACGATGGCCTGATCTACTCGATCGGCTTCCTGGTGGGCTGGCCGATCATCCTGTTCCTGATCGCCGAACGCCTGCGCAACCTGGGTAAATATACCTTTGCCGACGTGGCCTCGTACCGCCTCAAGCAAAAGGAGATTCGCACCCTGTCTGCCTGCGGCTCGCTGGTAGTGGTGGCGTTTTACCTGATTGCGCAGATGGTGGGTGCCGGCAAACTGATCCAGCTGCTGTTCGGTCTTGACTACGCCGTTGCGGTGGTGCTGGTCGGTATCCTGATGTGCCTCTATGTGCTGTTCGGCGGCATGCTCGCCACCACCTGGGTGCAGATCATCAAGGCGGTGATGTTGCTGTCCGGTGCGTCGTTCATGGCACTGATGGTCATGAAGCACGTCAACTTCGACTTCAACATGCTGTTCTCCGAAGCGATCAAGGTTCACCCCAAAGGTGAAGCGATCATGAGCCCTGGCGGGCTGGTGAAAGACCCGATCTCGGCGTTCTCGCTGGGTCTGGCCCTGATGTTCGGTACTGCCGGCCTGCCACACATCCTGATGCGCTTCTTCACCGTGAGCGATGCCAAGGAAGCCCGCAAGTCGGTGCTCTACGCGACCGGCTTTATCGGCTACTTCTACATCCTGACCTTCATCATCGGTTTCGGCGCGATCCTGCTGGTCAGCACCAATCCGGCGTTCAAGGATGCGGCAGGCGCCTTGCTGGGCGGTAACAACATGGCGGCGATTCACCTCGCCGATGCCGTCGGAGGCAGTCTGTTCCTGGGCTTCATCTCGGCAGTCGCCTTCGCCACCATTCTGGCAGTGGTTGCCGGTCTGACCCTGGCGGGTGCTTCGGCGGTTTCTCACGACTTGTATGCCAGCGTCATCAAGGCAGGCAAAGCCAACGAGAAGGACGAGATCCGTATCTCGAAAATCACCACCATCGCCTTGGCGGTCGTGGCGATCTTTCTGGGTATTGCCTTTGAAAGCCAGAACATCGCCTTCATGGTGGGCCTGGCGTTCTCGGTCGCGGCAAGCTGCAACTTCCCGATCCTGCTGCTTTCCATGTACTGGAAAAACCTGACCACCCGTGGCGCCATGATTGGCGGCTGGATGGGCCTGATCAGCGCAGTGGTGCTGATGGTGCTGGGTCCGACCATCTGGGTGCAGATACTGCATCACGAGAAAGCCATTTTCCCTTACGAATACCCGGCGTTGTTTTCCATCGCCATTGCCTTCGTAGGGATCTGGTTCTTCTCCATCACCGACAAGTCGAAAGCGGCGGAGGGCGAGCGCGCTCTGTTCTACCCGCAATTCGTCCGCTCGCAGACCGGGCTGGGTGCCAGTGGTGCGGTTTCACACTAAGGCATGAGTGTTATGAACTAAGCAGCCTTCGGGCTGCTTTTTCATGGGCGATAAAAAACCCCGCTTGAAAAAGCGGGGTTTCTTATTGGCTACATGCGCTGCTGCGTGGAGCAGCAGGTCATATCTTGCCGAGCAACACCAGAATCAGCAGGATCACCAGGATCGTACCGATGATGCCCGACGGACCGTAGCCCCAGCTGCGCGAGTGCGGGAATACTGGCAAACCGCCAACTAGCAGCAGAATCAGAACGATGATAAGAATAGTGCCGATGCCCATGGTGAGTTCCCTCTTTACATTAATGTTAATTAGCAGATGCAGTTGAAACGTCACACCGAACGGTATGAAGTGGCCTGCTTGACTCATCGGACTCTGGGCGTTGGAGAAAGGTTCGATCTATTTTAAATAATTTATTACACATTTTAAAATCATTGAAAGTCAGAGGCTTACCGTATTTTTGTCTGACAATAAATGGGGCTTTTTTTGACTTGGCGCGTTTGAATCGGTCTTAAAAACAATTGAACTAAAGACCCTGGAAAGTCTCAGCGCGATGCGAACTTTCTACCTGAGGCATGGCCCGCAAGAGGACACAATGATGGTTTATCGAGTGGCGGCGGATGCCGTGGTCGTGTTTCATCTACTGTTCATTGTGTTCGTCCTGTTCGGCGGACTGCTGGTATTGAGAAGGCCCTGGCTGGCACTGCTGCACGTTCCTGCTGCGGCCTGGGGGACAGCGGTCGAGTTTCTGCACCTGTATTGCCCGCTGACACCGCTGGAAAACACCCTGCGCAGCAACGCTGGAGGGCAGGGCTATACCGGGGGCTTCGTTGAGCATTATCTGATCCCGCTGATTTACCCGGCCGGGCTTACGCCGGGCATGCAGCTTTGGCTGGGTGGCATCGTCGTGCTGCTAAACGTGTCGGTGTATGGCCTGTTGCTGCTCCGTTATGTGGCCCGGTCCAGGCGTTCATAGGGCTGCGGTTTGCTCCAGGCATTCAGCGTCTTGATGGTGGGTTTGTGGTGCTTCTAGTGTGATTACACTCAGACAACTCCTGCACATCACAAGGCACTCGCTATGCAAAACCGCATCATGATTACTGGCGCCGGCTCAGGTCTGGGTCGTGAAATTGCACTGCGCTGGGCACGCGAAGGGTGGCGGCTGGCACTCTCGGACATCAATGATGCCGGCTTGCAGGAGACCCTTGCGCTGGTACGCGAAGCGGGTGGTGACGGCTTCGTACAGCGTTGCGACGTTCGCGATTACAGCCAGCTCACCGCGTTTGCTCAAGCGTGCGAACAGCGTTTTGGCGGCATCGACGTCATCGTCAACAATGCGGGGGTGGCTTCCGGGGGCTTCTTCAACGAGTTGTCGCTGGAGGACTGGGACTGGCAGATCGCGATCAATCTGATGGGGGTGGTCAAGGGCTGCAAGGCGTTCCTGCCGATGCTGCTGGCCAGCAATGGCCGGATCATCAACATCGCCTCGATGGCAGCGCTGATGCAGGCGCCGGCGATGAGCAATTACAACGTCGCCAAGGCCGGGGTCGTCGCGCTTTCCGAGAGCCTGCTGGTCGAGTTGCATGACCAGGGGATTGGTGTTCATGTGGTCTGCCCGTCGTTCTTTCAGACCAACCTGCTGGATTCCTTCCGCGGCCCCACGCCCGCGATGAAGGCGCAGATCGGCAGGTTGCTGGAGAAGTCGCCGATCACCGCCGGGGATATCGCCGACTGCATCTTCAGGCAGGTCGGCGAAGGCGAGTTCATGATCCTGCCTCACGAAGAAGGCCGCATGGCCTGGGAAATGAAACGCAAGCAGCCACAGGCGATGTATGACGAAATGACTGTCATGTGCGCCAAGATGCGCGCCAAGGCGCAGAAGGGGCATGCCTGACTGACCCGGACGCTCCGCGTCCTCTTGGGTGGTATCAAGGTCATGACCGCACTGTTTTCTGATAGGGTTGCGTGCATATTTCAGCCCTGACCTGTGAAGCTTTCATGCTCAATTACCTGTGGTTCTTCCTTGCCGCCCTGTTCGAGATATTCGGTTGCTATGCCTTCTGGCTGTGGTTACGGCAAGGCAAGAGTGCGCTGTGGGTGATTCCTGCGCTTGTCAGCCTGACGGTGTTTGCACTGTTGCTGACACGTGTGGAGGCGGCTTATGCGGGCCGAGCCTACGCGGCGTATGGCGGGATCTACATTGTCGCGTCGATTGCCTGGCTGGGCCTGGTCGAGCGGGTCAGGCCATTGGGCACGGACTGGCTGGGTCTGGCTTTCTGCGTCATCGGTGCGACCATCATTCTGCACGGGCCGCGTTGGTCCGCCGCTTGATTAACCACAGCCGCGAACGACATTTCCCACTGATTTGGCCGGAAAGTAAGACGTTTCCTTCAGTCTTTTCCGGTGCTGTTGCAGGACGTTACTGATTTGCCATCAGTGCATTGAAGCGCCGTGTCTCGCCATGCACCCTGCCTCTTTTGCGCAACGCAAGGGTGGGAAAAATGCTGGTACTGACGCGGGAAATTGGCGAAACGTTTTCCATCGGTGATGACATCACCGTGCAGATCCTGGGGATCAACGGCAATCAGGTCAGGCTCGGGATCAATGCCCCGAAAGACGTCAAGGTTCACCGCGCCGAGGTCTACAAACGAATTGCCAGGACGCTTGCCCAACAGGCAACAACGCCGCTTCAGTGAGCGGCGTTGTCAGCAAACGATGTTTTAGGTGAATGACCTGACGCAGGCCCTGCAGGGGCTATTCGAAAAACTCCTTCGGCACGTCGTGCTTGAGCATCAGCTGACACTGCTGGCTCTCAAGGTCGAAAAAGATCACCGCCTGACCCTTGGTCAACGCATGACGCACGCGCAATACCCGGGTTTGCAGGGGTGTTTCGTCGCCATTATCGGTGCCCTCACGGGTGACGAAGTCCTCGATCAGGCGAGTGAGGGTGTCAGGTTCCAGTTGGTCGTAGGGGATCAGCATGGCGGTTCTCGTGTCGATGAGCGGCGATGATAGAACTGCGGTGCCGTGCACCGCAATTCACAGGGCCTCAACTCTCTTCGCGATTCTGCCCGATAAGGCTGTCAACGGGTGGCACGCGGGTATCGGATTCCATCTGCGCATCGTGCTCAATCTGATGGCTGAAGCGCTCCAGCGAGCTCTGCGCTGGTTTGGCATCGCTGGCGAATACCGGCGGGCTGAGGATGTAGGCACCCAGCAACTTGCTCAGCGCTGCCAGACTGTCGATATGCGTGCGCTCGTAGCCATGCGTCGCGTCACAGCCGAAGGCCAGCAGGGCGGTGCGGATGTCATGCCCCGAGGTCACGGCCGAGTGCGCATCACTGTAGTAATAGCGGAACAGGTCACGGCGCACCGGCAACTCGTTGTCCACGCCCAGCCGCAGCAGATGGCGGGACAGGTGGTAGTCGTAAGGACCGCCCGAGTCCTGCATCGCCACGCTGACGGCGTGTTCGCTGGAATGTTGACCCGGCGCAACCGGTGCAATGTCGATGCCGACGAACTCGCTCACGTCCCAAGGCAGTACACCCGCTGCGCCCGTCCCGGTTTCTTCGGTGATGGTGAACAGCGGGTGGCAGTCGATCAACGGCTCGGCACCGCTTTCGACAATGGACTTCAGGGCGGCGAGCAGTGCTGCCACACCGGCCTTGTCATCCAGGTGACGGGCACTGATGTGTCCGCTCTCGGTGAACTCCGGCAGCGGGTCGAAGGCCACGAAGTCACCGATGCCTATGCCCAGTGATTCGCAGTCGGCGCGCGTGGTGCAATAGGCGTCCAGGCGCAGCTCGACGTGGTCCCAACTGATCGGCATTTCGTCCACGGCGGTGTTGAACGCGTGACCGGACGCCATCAGCGGCAGAACGCTGCCACGGATCACGCCGGTGTCGGTGAACACGCTGACCCGGCTGCCTTCGGCAAAGCGGCTCGACCAGCAGCCGACCGCAGCCAGCGCCAGGCGGCCGTTGTCTTTGACTTCCCGAACACTGGCACCAATGGTGTCCAGGTGCGCCGATACGGCCCGGTCAGGGCTGTTCTGCTTGCCCTTCAGTGTGGCGCGGATGGTGCCGCGGCGGGTCAGTTCGAACGGGATCCCGAGCTCTTCGAGTCGCTCGGCCACGTAACGCACAATGGTGTCTGTGAAGCCGGTGGGGCTTGGGATCGCGAGCATTTCCAACAGAACTTTCTGCAGGTATTTCAGATCCGGATCGGGGATATTTGCAGGGGTCATGGATGCTCCTTATGGAACAGTTGCAAGCCACGGGCTGCAAAGGCTGATGCGCCTCTTGCAGCCGTGCCCGCAGCTGCGATCAGATATGCACAGGCAGGCTGTGCGGAAACAACAGATCGACGAAACGTTCGGCGGTGGGTTGCGGTTCGTGATTGGCAAGCCCTACGCGTTCATTGGCTTCGATGAACACGTATTCAGGCTGATCGGCGGCCGGCACCATCAGGTCCAGGCCGACGACCGGGATGTCCAGCGCCCGCGCGGCACGCACCGCTGCGTCGCTGAGCACCGGGTGCAGAATGGCCGTTACATCTTCCAGGCAGCCGCCGGTGTGCAGGTTGGCAGCACGGCGCACGGCCAGGCGCTGATCCATCGGCAGAATATCGGCATAGTCGAAACCGGCCTCGCGCACTGTGCGCTCGGTTTCCTGATCCATCGGAATACGGCTTTCGCCATCCGTTGCTGCGGCGCGGCGTCGGCTTTGGGCTTCGATCAACTGTTTGATGGTGTGGCGGCCGTCACCGATGATTTCAGCCGGACGGCGTATCGCCGCAGCCACGACCTGAAAGCCGATCACCACGATGCGCAAGTCCAGGCCTTCATGAAAGCTTTCCAGAATCACGCGAGTGTCGAACTGGCGGGCCTGCTCGATAGCACTCTGTACATCGTCAATGGTGCGCAGATCGACCGCTACGCCCTGGCCTTGTTCACCGTCCAGCGGCTTGACCACGATTTGCCCGTGCGCTTCGAGAAACGCCAGATTGTCGTCTGCGCTGCCCGCCTTTTGCTGCGCGGGCAGGCGCAGGCCGGCAGCCTTCAGGGCACGATGGGTCAGGCTCTTGTCCTGACACAGGGTCATGCTCACCGCGCTGGTCAGATCGCTAAGCGATTCGCGGCAGCGTATACGACGACCGCCGTAGCTGAGGGTGAACAGCCCGGCATCCGCATCATCCACCTGCACGTCAATGCCGCGCCGATGGGCTTCCTCTACAATGATCCGCGCATACGGATTGAAGTCCGCCTGCGGGCCAGGGCCGAGAAACAACGACTCGTTGATACCGTTCTTGCGCTTGATGGCGAAGGTCGGCAGGTTGCGGAAATTCAATTTGGCGTACAGCGCCTTGGCCTGATCGTTGTCATGCAGCACCGACAGGTCGAGGTAGCTGAGGCCGCGACTCATGAAGTGCTCGATCAGGTGCCGAACCAGCACTTCGCCGACACCCGGCCGCGTGCATTGCGGATCAACCGCCAGGCACCAGAGGCTGCTGCCTTTCTCCGGGTCATTGAAGGCCTTCTGATGATTGAGGCCCATGACGCTGCCGATGATCGTCTTGCTGCCTTCGTCCTCGGCCACCCAATACACCGGGCCACCTTCGTGGCGCGGGGTCAGCAACTCGGGGTCGATGGGCAACATGCCGCGCGCCAGATACAGGTTGTTGATGGCCTGCCAGTCGTTCTCGTTGTGCGCACGGCGGATACGGTAGCCGCGAAACACACGCTGCGCCGGGCGGTAATCGCTGAACCACAGACGCAGCGTGTCCGACGGGTCGAGAAACAACTGCTGCGGCGATTGCGCCAACACCTGTTGCGGCGCTGCCACATACAGCGCGATGTCGCGCTCGCCGGGTTTTTCGTTGAGCAGGTCCTGAGCCAGCGCTGCCGGATCAGGGTAGGTGTGACCGATCAGCAAACGTCCCCAGCCACAGTGCAGCGCCAGAGGGTCTGCATCTATCTGGCTGCCGTCTTCAGCGAGTCGTGCCTGCAGACGTTCGTACGAGGGCGACTGGCCGCGCAACAGGCGCTGGCTATAAGTCGTCGCGTTCTGTTTCATCGATCACAGTCCCTGTTCGCTGAGCCAAAGGTTCAGCGCTGCCAGTTGCCACAGCTTGGAGCCGCGCAATGGCGTGAGCTGGCCCTCGGGGTTGGTCAGCAGCTTGTCGACCATCGCAGGGTTGAACAGGCCGCGGTCCTGACTGGAGTCGGTCAGCAACTCGCGCACCCAGTTAAGCGTGTCGCCCTGCAAGTGTTTGAGGCCAGGCACCGGGAAGTAGCCTTTTTTGCGATCGATCACTTCCGAAGGAATGACCATGCGCGCAGCTTCTTTCAGCACCTGTTTGCCACCGTCGGGCAGCTTGAATTTACCCGGAATGCGAGCCGACAGTTCGACCAGACGATAGTCAAGGAACGGCGTGCGCGCTTCCAGGCCCCAGGCCATGGTCATGTTGTCGACACGCTTGACCGGGTCATCGACCAGCATCACGGTGCTGTCCAGACGCAAGGCCTTGTCGACGGCAGCGCTGGCGCCTGGCTGGGCAAAGTGATCGCGAACGAAATCACCGGCGGCGTCATTGGCAGTGCGCCACTTCGGCTGCACAGTCTCGGCGTATTCTGCGTAGCTGCGGTCTACAAATGCATCGCGGTAGGCTGCAACCGGATCGCTTGCGCCGTCGACTTGCGGGTACCAGTGGTAACCGGCGAACAGTTCGTCGGCACCCTGGCCGCTCTGTACCACCTTGCAGTGTTTCGACACTTCACGCGACAGCAGGTAGAAGGCGATGCAGTCGTGGCTGACCATCGGCTCGCTCATGGCGCGGAACGCCGCAGGCAACTGCTCGATGATCTCGCGTTCCTGAATACGCAACTGGTGATGGCGCGTGCCGTAATGCTTGGCGATCAGGTCGGAATACTGAAATTCGTCGCCACGCTCGCCGCCGGCATCCTGGAAGCCGATGGAGAAGGTCGACAGGTCCTCGACACCCACTTCACGCAGCAGACCTACCAGCATGCTCGAGTCGACGCCGCCGGACAGCAGCACACCGACGTCCACTGCAGCACGCTGACGGATCGCTACCGCTTCACGCGTACTGTCCAGTACGCGGTCGCGCCAGTCTTCGAGGGTGAGGTTTTTCTCGTCTTCGTGCGGGCCGTAGGGCAGCGTCCACCAGACTTTCTGTTCGACCTTGCCGCTGGCGTCGATACGCATCCAGCTGGCTGGCGGAAGTTTTTCGACGCCGGCCAGCAAGGTGCGCGGCGCAGGCACCACCGCATGGAAGTTGAGGTAATGGTTGAGCGCCACCGGATCAAGCATCCCGCTAATGTCACCACCTTTGAGCAGGGCAGGCAGCGAGGATGCGAAGCGCAGGCGCTTGTCGGTTTTCGACAGGTACAACGGCTTGACGCCGAGGCGGTCACGGGCGATGAACAGCTGCTTGCTGTCACGTTCCCAGATGGCAAAGGCGAACATGCCGTTGAGCTTGGGCAGCATGTCTGCGCCCCATGCGTGATAGCCCTTGAGCAACACTTCGGTGTCACCGCCGGAATGGAACTGATAGCCAAGGCTTTCCAACTCGGCACGCAATTCAGGGAAGTTGTAGATCGCGCCGTTGAAGGCCAGGGACAGGCCCAGATTGCTGTCGATCATCGGCTGCGCCGAGCCGTCCGACAGGTCCATGATTTTCAGGCGACGATGACCAAGGGCAACCGGCCCCTGGCTGTGAAACCCCCACGCATCCGGGCCGCGAGGCGCCAGCTCATGGGTAATGCGTTCAACAGCGGCTAGGTCCGCTGGTTGATGGTCGAAACGTAATTCACCTGCTAATCCGCACATAAGTCCTTACCGGGTTTCCGTTGGGGAGGTGACTGAGAAAGTGCAGTCACCCAGAAACTGACCCAGTGAGGGCATGGTAGTTTTAGATCAAAAAGTTATAAGCGTTTGTTTTCAGCTGGCTGGCAACGTGCTCTGGAATTGATGCGCTAACTGGGTTCGGTTTGCTGTCGTGCTTACCGCACCCGCTTTAAGACGGATTTTTCTGGCATGTAAAGCGGATTCGGCTCATTGACGGTGATGTTTGCAGCACGCTAGTTTGGGGCCTATGAAAGCACGCCAACTCACTCGGCATACATAAAGGAGTATCGATATGAACAAGCACATTGCACAGGTTTGCGAAGAGTACGAAGGCTTTTAAACCCGTTCAGGAATTTCAAATGGAGGCCCCGATCGGTCTCCATTTTTTATGAGAAAAATCATATGGATATGTGTCTGGCTCTGGCCGAACTGCTGGCAAAAGAAGCGCTTCGCAATGTTCTTCTGTTCTGCGGAGTGCTCACTGCGATCGTTTCGATGTACATGGTGTTGGCTCTCGCAGCGCCAACAGGTGTTTCGAATTGAAAGCGCAACCGCCAGCAGGATCCGCTCAATACCCGGTCATCTCCAGATACCCCACACCTTCCTGACTCCCGCTGAACTTCACCGGCCCCTCCCAGTAGGGAATACTCACGCCCATCCAGGCGGCCGGGTTCAGCGCGTCGGTGGTGATGTCCAGGTTTCGGTCGGGGACCCTGACTCTCCAGCGGGTGGGCACTTTATGCTCGCCGATCAAGGTTTCCTTCAATGGCTCCAGACTGATTTCGTTGGCGTGCAGCATCCGGGTGGTGCCGTCGGCGCTGATCCAGTTACCGGTCAGGTAGGGGGCACCGCCCTTGTGGCGGATGCGATAGAGCATCAGGCGATCGCCGTCTGCCAGTTGCAGCGAAAACCAGTCCCAGCCGCTCTGGTTGGCGGTCAGTGGCTGGCTGCTCCATTCCCGGTCCAGCCAGGCGTGGCCGGTGACCTGATAGGACTTGCCCTGTATTTCCACGCTGCCTTTGGCGTCGAAGAACGGCTGGCTGTAGTAGTACGACGCCTGGCCCGCCTCCGATTTCTGGCTGTAGCCCTGTTCGCCCTGCAGCACCAGCGGTTTGCTGGATGTCAGGTTCAGGTCGTAGCGAAAGTCCTTGCCGCTGGCCTTCAGTCGCATGGCAGTCAGTGGATCACCACTGCGGACATTGCTGGTCAAGGCCCAGTCATCGATCCACGCCGAGAAGGGGGCCAGCGTCACGTCGGCCTGACCGATGCCGCCGCGCGCATAACGCTCCGCCACATAATGACCACTGCTTGAAGTCGCCGCCGCATGGCCGAGCCAGATCGTGCCGTCATTCCAGCCGCTGCCAGTCTGTTGGCCGGGGCGCAGGGCATTGCGAAACAACGTCCACTGCACGCCGAACTGCTGGCCCGCGTCATCCTTGAGGGTGGCGGTGATGTACCACCACTCGATACGAAAGCCGGGATGCTGGCCGTGGTCTTGCGGGAATGTAAAGACCTTGCCCGGCGTCACCTGCGCGTAACTGTCGGCGGTATTGCCCAGTCCGGCGAATCCGCTTTCAGGTTGTGGTTTGTCGTCGCAGGCAGCGAGCAGCCCGACGAGGACCAGCGGCATCAGCCATTTACTGTTCATTGGCGAATGTCCTGAGTAGATCCGCTGGACGGCTGCGGTACAGCTTCAGCAGCGGCCAGGCCGAGGCCAGCAAAGTCGCCAGCATCGCCAGCGCCATCAATTGCAGCAGTTGCAGCGGGAACACCTGCAGCGGCAGGCGCCAGCCAAAGGCGCGAACGTTGATCACCGCATCCAGGCACCAGGCCAGCAGCAGCCCGAGTGGCAGCGCGAGCACCAGTGTCAGGACCGCCAGCAGCCAGGTCTGTCCCAGGTTGAGCAGCATCAGTTGCCGTCGCGTGACGCCCAGCGCCCATAACGGGGCGAGCTGCCCGAGGCGGCTCTGGCTTTGAGTCAGCAGGCTGATGAACAGCGCCACGCCAGCAACGCCCAGTGTCAGGCTGTTGAGAGCGGCAGTGGCGGCAAACGTACGTTCAAAGACCTGGCTCGACCAACCCTTGAGCTGGCTCTGATCGATGATGTGATTGTCGTCCAGCTTGAAACGCGCTTGCAGCCGGGTGACCAGCGACGGGATTGCCGCCTGATCGACCCTCAGGTTGAAACGCACCGGCATCGATTGCGGCCAGTGGGCGAGCAGGTGCCGGGCATTGACCAGAAGATGTCCCTTGGGGTTGCCATAGTCGGCATAGATCCCGACGATGCGCGGGGTCCACTTGCCAGTGGGCACCGGGATGCTCAGCGTATCTTCCAGCCCCAGTTGCAGGCGGCGTGCCAATTGTTCGCTGAGCATCACCGTGTCTTCATCGCGCAAAACATTCCACGGATCACCAGCGACGGATTCCAGCAATGCCCAGTGCTGGCGATAGGTGCCGTGATCGATCACACCAAACAGGTCGGCAGGCCAACCCTGGACTTGCACCGGCACCTGCCAGTTGGGCAGCA
Source organism: Pseudomonas sp. PvP100 (assembly GCF_017833055.1). NCBI lineage: Bacteria > Pseudomonadati > Pseudomonadota > Gammaproteobacteria > Pseudomonadales > Pseudomonadaceae > Pseudomonas > Pseudomonas sp. PvP100. The sequence continues at coordinate 2,987,390 of NZ_JAFIBO010000001.1, read as the reverse complement.
CGGCGCTGACATCCTGTTGCTGGCTCAGCCAGGTGTTCAGCGGCCCGGCCTGCTCGGGGTTCTGCGGGCTGACATACAGTTCAGCGGTCAGGCGTTGCTCCAGCCAACTATTGAATGTCTGGCGAAAGCCCGAGGTCATGCTGCCTGCGCCGATGTTCGCGGCCATCGCCAGCAACAGGGCCATCAGCGCCAGGCTCAGGGCGGGCAACTGTTGACGGCAATCCGCCAGAAACCATTGCCCGAGCACCGAGCGGCTGCGCTTCAACAGGCCGCCAAGCATGGCGTCCAGCAAAACCGGCAGGGCCAGCGCGGCGCTGAGCAGCAGGGCGGACATCATCACAAACCCCAGCATCAGACTGGTGCCGAACAACAGCGCGCTCACGGCAACCACCGCGCCCAGCACCGCCACCCAAGCCTGGCGCTGCAACCACCGCGCATGGGCTTGCTGCCATGCCTGGGCATCGGCCAGTGCCAGCAACGGCAGGCGCGCAGCCCGCAACAGGCTATTGGCACCGGCCAGCAACGCACCAAGCAGACTCAGGCCGATACCGCTCAGCCACCACCACAGACTGAGGTTCAACTGGCCGGCGACCTCCGCGCCGTACAAGCCGCGCAGGCTGGCCGCGACATCCGGCAATAACAGGCTGGCCAGCAGATAGCCGCTGACCACGCCAAAAATACCGCCCAACAGCGCCAGTGCCCCAAGTTCTACGCCCAGCGCAGCGATCAACAGACGTGCGCTGACGCCACAGGCACGCAGGTTGCGCAGCAGGCCACGGCGCTGTTCAAGGGCCAGGCCAATGGCGGCGTGGACAATGAACAGGCCGACGATGAAGGACAGTACCCCGAGTGCGTTCAGATTCAGATGGAAGCTTTCGGTGAGGCGCTCCAGATTGTTTTCTTCGCCGCTTTTCTTGATCACCAGCAGGTCATTCAGGGCTGCCGGTAGCACGGGGTTCTGCCGGGCAAAATCCTTGGCCAGCAAGAGTGCGGACAACTGCCCTGGCTGGCCCAGCAGCGGTTGCGCAAAGCCTATGTCCGTCAGCAAAACACCGGGCGCCATGTCGGGTTTGGCGTGCAAGGGGGGCAGCGCGACGCCGGTTTCGGTCAGCGGCTGCTGGCCTTCCTCAAGCCCCAGCGCTTGCAGGGTCTGCGGCGCAATCCAGGTCATGCCCGGCGGTGTGAGGAAGTCCACGACCTGTTCGGCGTTCAACGTCTGTCCGGCCAGTGCCGAGCCGGGCGGCAAGGTCACCGGCTCGATACCCATCAGTTGCAGGCGACGGTCTTCACGCCCTTTAAGCACGATACGGCCTTGCAGCATGGGCGACACGGGCCAGCCTTCGCGGCGCAGCTCGATAAACAATGCTTGCGGGAACAGCCCGCCGCTGCTGGCGGTGATACGGGTCTGCGGCTCGCCGCCAATCAACTGGCTGGCACGCTGGTAGCTTTCCCGCGCCTGGCTATTGAGCGCCTGCACGCCTGTGAGCAGCGCGGTGGCCAGCCACAAGCCGGTCAGCACACTGAAAAACTGCACCGGATGACGGCGCCAATGGCTCAGCAGGGCGCGCAGCGTCCAATAGAAAACCCGCATCAGCGTTTGCCTTCGTCAGCCAGACGCCCCAGATGCAGCACTACTTTGCGCGACAGCCGCTGCGCGACGCGCGGGCTATGGGTGACCATCAGCAGACTGGTAGGGCTGTCGGCGAGGATATCCAGCAGCAGTTGCAGCACCTCGTCGCTGGTGGCTTCGTCGAGATTGCCGGTGGGTTCGTCAGCCAGCAGCAGGCCGGGTCGCGAGGCGAGGGCGCGGCCTATCGCTACACGTTGCTGCTGTCCGCCGGAGAGTTGTTCGGGATAGCGATCCAGCAGCGCGGCCAGGCCCAGTCGCTCGATCAAATGCGCCTGCCAGGCTGCATCAACGCGCCCGGCCAGCCGTGCCTGAAACGCCAGGTTGTCGGCTATTTTCAGGCTGCCGATCAGGTTGAACTGCTGAAACACCAGACCGATCTCGGTACGCCGCCAGTTGGCCAACTGGCTTTCGTTCATCAGGTCCAGACGCTGGCCTGCGACCTCGATGCTGCCATCGTCGACCTGATCCAGGCCCGCCACCAGATGCAGCAAGGTGCTCTTGCCACTGCCGGACTCACCCATCAACGCCAGGCTTTCGCCCTGTGCCAGATGCAGATCGACACCACGCAAGACATCCAGCGGTCCCTGTGCCGTGGTGTAGCGCTTGAATACGTTTCGCACTTGCAGCATGAGCAACCCAATCGTTCTGACAGACGCTCAAGAGTAGCGCCTGAGCGTGCTCGTAGGAAATATCGTGCGACGCTCTGCGTCGTCATGCCGTTCAGGACGCTTTGCGTCTTCTTTGCGACGCAGAGCGTCGAGAGCTGTATTCCCACGCTGGAGCGTAGGGAACGATCATCTCAACTAGCGTGCGATGCTCCACGTTGGTCCTGCTTTTCAGGCGACTTCCCGCCGCCGCGAATCAGCCCGCGCAGCGCGAACCGGTTGGGGTGACAGGCCTCGGCCACGCTACGTGGCAAAGGCAGTGGTTCGTTGTCGAGCCAGGCGGCGATCAGTTCGCCACACAGCGGCGCGGTGATCAGCCCGCGCGAACCGTGGCCGCTGTTGACGTACAGGCCGTCCAGCCACGGGCAGGCGCTGTCCGGCACCTGACGTGCATCCTTGCCCAGTGCGGCATAGGCCTGCATGAACGCCTTGCGGTCGGCCAGCGGACCGACGATGGGCAGATAATCCGGGCTGGTACAGCGAAACGCCGCGCGCCCCTGCAATTGTTCGGGCGATAAAGCGGCGGCCTCAAGGCGTGAAGTGAGGTCTTCCGAAATCTCCCGCAACAGCCCCAGATTGTCCAGATGATCGGCCAGGTTCGGCGTCAGATCAGTGCTGTTGAAATCGAAACTGGCGCCCAGCGTATGTTCGCCCAGGCGCGCCGGAGCCACATAACCCTCGGCGCACACCACGCTGCGCAATGCCGCGCTGGCCTGAGTCTGCGGCAAACGGGTGATCTGCCCGCGGATGCGTTTGAGCGGCAAATCGGCGCTCTGCGAAAACTGCTGGATATCAGCTGCCCCGGCCAGCACCACGACCGGAGCGCTGTCGATCAACCGTTCCTCACTCCAGACCTGCCACTGATCATCGACACGTCTCAGCTCCAGTGCCTGCTGATGAGCGATCAGGCTGATATTGGCGTGCGCAGCCTGTGCGTGACACAACGCAGGCGGATGAACCCAGCCACCTTCGGGGTAAAACAGCCCGCCACTGTTCAGCGCAACGCCGCTCTGCGCTTCGGCCGCAGGCTGGTCCAGCAGGTGCAGGAGTGATTCGGGGAAGGCATCGGCCAGTTGTTTCTGGCGCAGCGCTTCCTTGTCGTCGAAGGTCAGTTGCAGCACCCCGCAAGCGTCCCAGTCGACCCCGCGCTGCAAGCGTTCAAGCAGCCTTCGTGTATGACCGAAACCGCTGAGGATCAACTGTGACAGCGCTGTACCGTGCGCCGACAGTTTCAGGTACAGCACGCCCTGCGGGTTGCCGGATGCTTCCTGTGCCGGTGCGGCGTGGCGCTCCAGCAGGCTGACCTGCCAACCGCGTTGCGCCAGACTCTGTGCCGTGGCGCAGCCGGCCAGCCCCGCGCCAATCACCAGCGCTTTACGCTCGCCGCCAATCGGCGCGGGGCGGGCGAACCAAGGCTTGGCAGCAGGGGGGAGCGCTACGTCCTCTGGCCAAGCGATAAAAGCGCCACGCAGGACTTCCCATTTGTGGCCGATGCCCGGCACGCGCTTCATCTTGAACCCTGCCGCATTCAGCGAGCGGCGCACCCAGCCGGTGCTGGTGAAGGTGCCTATCGTGGTGCTCGATGTGGACAGGCGCGCCAGTTCGGCAAACAGCTCGGGGGTCCACATTTCCGGGTTTTTCGCTGGCGCAAAACCGTCGAGAAACCAGGCGTCCACCTGCCCGTCCAGTTGCGGCAGCATCTGCAGCGCATCGCCGATCAGTAGCGTAAGCGTCACGCGGCCGCCCGCGAACACCAGACGCTGAAAGCCTTCATGCACAGCCACATACTGATCGAGCAATTGACCCGCAAACGGCGACAGCTCGGGCCACAACGCCAGGGCACGCTGCAGGTCGGCATGGCTCAACGGGTATTTCTCGACGCTGACGAACTGCAGGCGCGCAATGGCGGGCGCGCACTCCTCGAACAACTGCCAGGCACAAAGGAAATTCAGCCCGGTGCCGAAGCCGGTTTCACCAATGATCAACCGGCCTTCATCCGGCAATTCGGTGAAGCGCCGGCGCAGGTCGTTCTGCACCAGAAACACATGGCGCGTTTCGTCCAGACCGGACTCGGTGGAAAAGTACACGTCGGAAAAATCGCGGGAACGCGGGTTGCCGTGTTCGTCCCAGTCGATCTGGGCGTGGCGGGTAATGGTCATGTCGGGCTCAGCGAAGGCAGTGGCGGCATTTTAGCCGTCTGCGCAGAGAAAAGTGCTATCAAGGATGTGCGGATTGACCGATGCCTGCAATCAATGGTCACAATCTCCATCAGGCGTTCTCTGAGCCCACATCAATCAGGAGCTGTGCATGTTTGAATCCGCTGAAATCGGTCATGTCATTGACGATGAGACTTACGAGGCAGCGTTGCCGCAACTGCGCGAAGCGTTGCTCGAAGCGCAGATAGACCTGCACGAGCAGGCTGGTCGCCAGATCATCGTGCTGATCAACGGCATAGAAGGCGCGGGCAAGGGCGAGACCGTCAAACTGCTCAGTGAGTGGATGGACCCGCGCCTGATCGAGGTGCGCACCTTCGATCAGCAGACCGACGAAGAACTCGCTCATCCGCCCGTCTGGCGCTACTGGCGGCAATTGCCGGCCAAGGGCCGCATGGGTATTTTCTTTGGCAACTGGTACAGCCAGATGCTCCAGGACAGGGTTCACGGGCGCTTCAAGGACGCCGTGCTCGATCAGGCCATCAGCGGCGCCGAACGTCTGGAAAAGATGCTCTGCGATGAAGGCGCGCTGATCTTCAAGTTCTGGTTTCACCTGTCCAAAAAACAGATGAAGCTGCGCCTCAAGACCCTCAAGGATGATCCGTTGCACAGCTGGCGCATCAGCCCGCTGGACTGGCAGCAGTCCAAGACCTACGACAAGTTCGTGCGCTTCGGCGAACGGGTCCTGCGTCGCACCAGTCGTGAATACGCCCCCTGGCATGTGATCGAGGGTGTGGACGCCAACTACCGCAGCCTGACCGTCGGCCGCCTGTTGCTGGAAGGCATGCAGGCCGCGCTGAACAAGGCCGAGCCCGAGACCGCTGCGCTGACTGTCGGGCCGCTGGCGATTCACAGTAACGAGCTGACCCTGCTCGACAGCCTCGACCTGAGCCTGAACCTGAGCAAGGACGATTATCAGCAACAGTTGATTACCGAGCAGGCGCGGCTGTCCGGCAACATGCGCGACAAGCGCATGAAAAGCCACGCGCTGCTGGCAGTGTTTGAAGGCAACGATGCGGCAGGCAAGGGCGGTGCGATCCGACGTGTGGCGGCGGCACTGGACCCGCGTCAATACGCCATCGTGCCGATCGCCGCGCCCACCCAGGACGAGCGCGCGCAACCGTATCTGTGGCGTTTCTGGCGGCAGATACCGGCGCGCGGCAAATTCACCATCTTCGATCGCTCGTGGTACGGCCGCGTGCTGGTTGAGCGGGTCGAGGGTTTTTGCAGCGAGTCGGACTGGAAGCGCGCGTATTCGGAAATCAATGACTTCGAAGAGCAGCTCACCGACGCAGGCGTTGTGGTGGTCAAGTTCTGGCTGGCCATCGATCAGCAGACCCAACTGGAGCGTTTCAAGGAGCGCGAAAAGATCCCGTTCAAGCGCTACAAGATCACCGAGGACGACTGGCGCAACCGCAAGAAATGGCCTGACTACCGCCAGGCAGTCGGCGACATGGTGGATCGCACCAGCACCGAAATCGCGCCGTGGACATTGATCGAGGCCAACGACAAGCGCTGGGCCAGGGTCAAGGTGTTGCGCACCCTCAACGAAGCGCTGGAAGCGGCGTTCGCCAGGGACAAGAAGAACTGATGGTCTGAGCGTTGCGGTGGCGTCGGTTTTACTCGGCGCTACCTCTTGCAACCGCCCGGCGGGCGCGTCTTCTGCCTGAGGATATAGATCGTCATCAGCACTGCGCTGGTCAGCATGAAGACCCGTGCCCAGGGTGAGGGCGCCAGGTAGCAGGACAGGCTGATGCTCAGCCACATCAGGCCGATGGCGTAGACCTTGCCCTTGAGCGGGATGCCGTTGCCTTCGAGGTAATCACGAATCCACGGACCGAGTTGCGGGTGGTTGACCAGCCAGTCGTAGAAGCGCGGAGAGCTGCGCGCGAAGCAGGCCGCGGCCAGCAGCAGAAAAGGCGTGGTGGGCAGCACCGGCAGGAAAATACCGACCACGCCCAATACCACGCTCAGCCAGCCAATCGCTACAAGCAGATAGCGCACCGACCGGTGACGGCTGGTGCGCGGTGAGCCTTGCGCCATAGGCGCCGACTCAGTGATGGCGGGGCTTGAGGATCGCCGGCTTTTCGTCCGGTGCCTGGCAGAGCAGGTACAGGGCGGTCAGCGCTTCGGGGATCTGCACGATCATGTCGTCCATCAGGTTGGCGTCCTGGGCGATGTCGGCGAACTCCGGCTGTTCGTCGAACAGGCCCGAACCGACCATGATCGGCAGGAGCATTTCGCTGACTTCTTCCTCGGCACTTTCAAACCAGGCGTTTTCACGCAGGAACACGCCTTCCATGAAGCCGATGCACCAGCCGCGCAGGTCGGAATCATCAGGGTCGTCGCCCAGGTCCAGATCGCACGGCAGCTCGAACTCTTCGTCCGAAGCCAGCTGGCGGGCAATGTGTGCCTTGAGGGCAATCAGCGTCGCTTCGACTTCTGTCTGTTGCGCTTCGCTGGAGTACTGCGGCGGCTCGGAGAACAGCGCGTCGATCCACTCGCGCTCCGGCACCTCTTCAGCGCAGATTGACAAGGCGGTCAGGTAGCCATGCGCGGCCACGTAGTCCAGTGCTTCTTCGTGCAGTTCATCTGCATCGAGGAAGACTTGCAGGCGGGTTAATTGCTCAGCGAAGGACATGGAAGCGCTACCTTGAAAATATAAACGATGCTGGATTCTAGGCCCTGAGCGTCCGTGGCGCCAGCGCGCAGGCCAATTGCAGTTAATTTCGACCGCTCATGTCCCAGTCATCCATTGCTCCCGAGCGCTCGGGTATACTCCCCCGTTTTGCAGTGCAGCAGGATATTCCGGGGTTTTTTATGCTTGAGCAGGCACAACGCGTACTTAAAGACATCTTCGGTTACGACAGCTTTCGTGGTCGCCAGGGTGCCATTATTGAGCGCGTAGCCAGCGGTGGCGATGCGCTGGTGCTGATGCCCACCGGTGGCGGCAAGTCCCTGTGTTTTCAGGTACCAGGGCTGTTGCGCGACGGGCTGTGCGTTGTTGTGTCGCCACTCATCGCGCTGATGGACGACCAGGTTGCCACGCTGGATGAACTGGGCGTATCAGCCGCTGCACTCAACTCGACGCTCAGCGCCGAGCAGCAGCGCGAACTGGCCAATCGCATTCGCCTGGGCGAAGTCAAAATGCTTTACCTCGCCCCGGAGCGCCTGGTTCAGCCACGCATGCTGTCATTCCTGCAAAACCTCAAGATTGCCCTGTTTGCCATCGACGAAGCGCACTGCGTGTCGCAATGGGGTCATGACTTCCGCCCGGAATACCTGCAACTGGGTCAACTGGCCGAGCTGTTTCCGGATGTACCGCGCATCGCGCTGACCGCCACCGCCGACAAGCGCACCCGCGAAGAAATCGTCACGCGTCTGCACCTGCAGAACGCCGAGCGCTTTCTGTCCAGTTTCGACCGGCCCAACATCTTCTATCGCATCGTGCCCAAGGAACAGCCGCGCAAACAGCTGCTGGCCTTTCTTTCCGAACGCCGCAGCGACGCCGGTATCGTCTATTGCCTCTCGCGCAAGAAGGTCGATGAGGTCGCCGTCTTTCTCAGTGACAACGGCTACCCCGCGCTGCCTTATCACGCTGGTCTGCCGTCCGAAACCCGGGCGGCCAACCAGAAGCGCTTTCTCAACGAGGAAGGGCTGATCATGGTCGCGACCATCGCGTTCGGCATGGGCATCGACAAGCCCAACGTGCGTTTTGTCGCGCACATGGACCTGCCCAAATCGCTTGAGGCTTATTACCAGGAGACCGGTCGGGCAGGGCGTGACGGTCTGCCCGCCGATGCCTGGATGGCCTACGGTCTGCAAGACGTGCTGATGCTCAAGCAGATGCTGCAGAACTCCGAAGGCGACGAGCGTCACAAGCGGCTGGAGCAGCACAAGCTCGATGCGATGCTGGCCTTATGCGAAGAAACCCGTTGCCGTCGGCAGACCCTACTGGCCTATTTCGACGAAGACATGCCCAACCCGTGCGGCCATTGCGACAACTGCGTCGATGGCGTGCAGACCTGGGATGCCACCGAACCTGCGCGTCAGGCGCTGTCGGCCATCTACCGTACCGGCCAGCGATATGGCGTCGGTCATCTGGTCGACGTGTTGCTCGGCAAGTCCAATGACAAGGTAGAGAGCTTCGGTCATCAGCACCTGTCGGTGTTCGGCGTCGGCAAAGCGCGAACCGAGTCCGAGTGGCGCTCGCTGTTCCGCCAACTGGTTGCACGTGGTCTGGCGGACATCGATCTTGAAGGCTATGGCGGCCTGCGCCTCAGCGAAACATGCCGCCCTTTGCTGCGTGGCGAAGTTTCTCTGGAACTGCGCCAGGACCTCAAGCCACAAACCACATCGAGAAGCAGTTCCGGCAGCCCGGCCAGTCAACTGGTGCGTGGCGAAGAGCGCGAGCAGTGGGAAGCCCTGCGTGCCCTGCGGCGCAAGCTGGCCGAAGAGCACGGTGTCCCGCCTTACGTTATTTTCCCGGACTCGACCCTGCTGGAAATGCTGCGCAGCAAACCCGGATCGATGGCCGAGATGGCCAAGGTCAGCGGTGTGGGTGCGCGCAAGCTGGAGCGTTATGGCGAAGCCTTTCTCGAAGTGCTCAGCGGCAAGGCCGAGGCACCACGGGTGGTCGCCGATGTGCGTCACGAACTGATCAGCCTGGCGCGCGCAGGCATGACCCCGACGCAGATCGCCGGTCAGTTGCAGTGCTCGGAAAAAAATGTCTACACCCTGCTGGCCGAAGCCATCGGTAAGCAGCAGTTATCCATTGAGCAGGCGCTGGACTTGCCGGAGGACCTGCTGGGTGAAGTGCAGGATGCCTTTCTCGATGGAGAAGGGGAACTGCCGCCGGTGTCGGCGATTGCCGAGCAGTTTGCCGGGCGGGTGCCGGAGGGTGTGTTGTATTGCGTACGCGCAGCGCTGCAATCGGAGTTTGAGGTATAACGGCGTGCGACGGAGCGTCACCGTCCCGTGCTTGCTTGAACATAAGGACCATGCTTAGCTCGCTAATAATTAGTTTTAATCACGAGTGTCCTTATGCCAATGACTGATGAACATCGTTTCGGGATGCAACTCGGACACCTCACGCGAGGCTGGCGTGCGGAGCTGGATCGCAGGCTGGCCGATCTTGGCCTGTCTCAGGCTCGCTGGCTGGTCCTGCTGCACCTCGCGCGCTTCACCGAGCCGCCCACCCAGCGCGAGCTGGCGCAGAGTGTGGGCGTAGAAGGCCCCACCCTGGCGCGCTTGCTTGACAGTCTTGAAAAACAGGGCCTGGTGCAACGTCAGGCGGTGCTTGAGGATCGACGTGCAAAAAAGATCCTGCTCAGTGACACGGCATTGCCCCTGATCGAAAAAATTGAAAACATCGCCAATGTATTGCGTATCGAGTTGTTCGAGGGCGTGAGCGAAGAGGATCTGCGCGTCAGCATGCGTGTGCATTCGCAGATTCTGGCCAATCTGGAAAGATCCTGAGACGAAGCTGCGCATTCTCAACCATAATCGTTAAACGGATACTGACGTCCATTTGATTACGTGAGAAGCCTGCCGTGGTTTCCATAAGGGTTCGCATGCTGAAGAGTTCACTGGCTGCTGTCGAAGGTGCAGGTCGCAGGGCGCGCGGGGCGTTTGGCAGGGGCGTGTTAGCGGTCTCGTTACTGACCTGCTCCACGTTGGCGTCTGCGTTGGGCCTGGGTGAAATCACCTTGCACTCGGCGCTCAACCAGCCATTGAATGCCGAGATCCAGCTGCTGGAAACCGGCGGTCTGAGCAATGAAGACGTGGTCGCCCGGCTCGCATCGCCCGAAGCGTTCGCCAAGGCGGGCATGGAACGCGTGTTCTTTCTCAATGACCTGCGCTTCACGCCGATACTGCGCGGTGATCGCGGCGTGATTCGGGTGGTGTCCAGCAAACCGGTCACCGAACCCTACCTGAGTTTTCTCGTCCAGTTGGCGCGGCCGAATGGCGATTTGCTGCACGAATACACGCTGCTCCTCGATCCTGCCACCTCGGCGCAAGGCCTGGCTGCCACGCGCAGCCGCAACCAGCAGCGCTCGGCCACCTCCGCTTCGGAAAGCCGCATGCCGGTCGCGCCACCGGCGGCCGTGCAGGGCAAACGCTATACGGTGGCCAGTGGCGACACGCTCAATGGTATCGCCAGCCGCTTGCAGGGACCGGGCAACAAGGTGTCGGCAAGCCAGCTGGCGGACGGTATTCGTTCGCTCAACCCGCAAATCTTCGCCGCAGGCGCCGGGTCTGCGCTCAAAGTTGGCCAGGACCTGTTGCTGCCGGACGCCGCAGTGCTGCCGACCGCGGCAGCGCCTGCCGCAAGCGCTGCCGCGCCGTCGCCAAAGCCTGTCGAATTGCAGCGTACCGCCGAGCAGTTGTCGGCCGCTGCCATCGAAAACCAGCAATTGACTCAGTCACTGGAGGCGCTCAAGGCGCAGACGCAGGAATTGCAGGAAGAGATGAGTGGCAAGGACAAACAGATCATCGCCTTGCGCAGTGATCTGGCCGCTGCGCAATCCGCGGCCACGCCAGCTGCACCGGCAACAGTCACGCCTGCACCTGTCAGTCCTGCCGCTGCGCCTGCCGCCCCTGCTCAACCTGTTGCTGCGTCGGGCAGCGATTCATTCCTCAGCCTGCCGATACTGCTCGCTGCCGTATTGATCGTGCTGCTGCTGGTGGCGTTTGCTTATTCGAAACGACGTCAGCAGCGCAAGGAGTCCATAGCGTCCGCTGTCAGCCCGGATGACCAACTGATCAAGCCCGCTCAGGCATCCATGCTTCCGGTGTTCGAAGTGCCTGCTGTTGCGCCGCAGCCCGTGGTGCAGAGCCCATCGACGCCGGCACCGGCCAAGCCATCGCCAGCACAACGCTCGCCTGGCGCTGCTCCGGATGCGCTGGATGGCGTGAGCATTTACATCGCCTACGGACGCTTCACCGAGGCGATGGGTATTCTGCGCAGCGCCCTGGAAACCCAGCCCGAGCGTGATGACATACGCATTCGCCTGCTGGAGTTGCTGGCGGAGCAGGGCGACGGCAGTGGTTTCGTTCGCGAAGAACAGGCTGCGCTGGAGCATGGCGTCGATCCGCAGACCATTCAGGACATCCGCGATCGCTTCCCGCAGCTAAAGGCTGCCGAGATCGCTCCCGTAGCGGCTGTTGTGCCGGCTGTCGCGGTAGCAGCCAGCACATTGTCTTTCGATAAATCCGAGCCAGAGCCTGAGCTCTACCTGCAGCCCGAGGCTGAGCCAGAACCCGCCGCGCAGCTGGATGAAAGCGCCGCTGCGGCGCTGAACCCGCAGCACGCCGACGAGTTTCAGTTGAACCTGGACGACCTGTCGATGGACGCCGACTGGGATCTGGTCGATCCATTCGACAGCCCGCCGCCGCGTGCCAAGCCTGCCGCTGCGCCAGCGCCCGCTGAAGTCGATCCCGGTTTTTCTTCGGACCTGACTCAACTGCCGGAGGTCTTCGAGCTCTCGGATGAACAGTTCCTCAGTGACTTCTCCGAGCCCGAGGTGGTCGAGCCAGTCGAAGTACTTGCGCCATCTGCCGCCGACGGCCTGAGTGACGATTTCCTCGACAGTTTCATGAACGATGACGCCGATTTCGACCTGCTGGATCTGGAAGAACCGCCGCTCAGCCAGATCAATCAGGCGCAAGTGCTGATTGAGGACGGCGATCTCGAATCGGCCCGTGAAATCCTCCAGCAGATCATTGACGAGTCCGATGAGGAGCATCGGCGCATGGCCCGCGAGCTGTTGGCCAACATCAGCTAAGCGCAGCGTGTAAGGGGCGACCGGTCCTGCGTTCAGCGAAAGATCGGTCGGATCCCCCGGCATTTCGGGTAGGCCACACAACCCCAGAACTCCCCGGCGTTCTTGCCGGTGCGGGCCACCTTGATCACCATGGTTTTCCGACAGTGCGGGCACGCAGGCGCCGCCGGCTTTGCCGTGGGTGTTGGCGGCGCAGGTTTGTGGGGCTTTTTGCCAGGGTTGGCGCGGCGGGTTCTGACTGGCGCTTGCGGTTCAGGCAATTGCGCTGCAGGCGTAGCGGGCTCCGGGTGCTGTTGCCGGTTCGGTGTGCCTCCCGCAACCCGGCTCAATAACCCGCGCAGTTTCTTGATAAGTGCTTGCAGCGCAGAGGTCGTGTTGTGTGCCATGGGGTTGCCTTGGGTCTGTGCCTTGGGCCGGGATGCGATCAGGTGCCGCATGGTGCAGGCATCCTCCTTGCGGCGCAAACACCTTACGCCGCTCTCATTCCTGCCGTTTCTTGAGTGACGTAATCCCCAGCCGTTGTTAAAGCCCTGAGTCTTGGGGGCGATAACAGTGCATCATGACTATCGGTTGTCACTTTGAAAGGCTGTGCTACACCTTCAGCATCTGCCCGGAGTATCAGCATTATCACGGAGTGATTCCTAATGCGCGTCAACATGCCTATCACGCAGACTGAGCGGACTTTTCCGGCCTCTGAACGCCTGATCTCCACCACCGACCTTAACAGCCACATTACTTACTGCAACGACGCCTTCGTCACCCTGAGCGGTTTTACTCGCGAAGAGCTGGTCGGGCAGACGCACAATCTGGTGCGCCACCCGGACATGCCAGCCTCGGTGTTCGCGCATATGTGGGAAACCATCAAGCAGGGCAAGCCGTGGATGGGGGTGGTCAAGAACCGCTCCAAGCAGGGTGATTACTATTGGGTCAGCGCTTATGTGACGGCGGTTTACGAAAACGGCCGGATCGTCGGGTACGAGTCGGTGCGCTCGCTGCCGACCCGCGATCAGGTGCGTCGCGCTGAAGCGCTGTATGCGCGGTTGCGGGCTGGCAAGTCGGCAGTGTCCTCCAGCAGCTCGGCGGCCTATCACCTGATTCGCCAGTTACCGATGATCCTCTGCGCGCTTGCGCTGGCTGTGGGTGTTTACCTGCTCGACGATTTGCCGTCGATCATCATGATCCCGATTGTGATGGTTGTGTTGGGCGTTTTTCTTGAAGTGCGTCAGCGCCGCAGTATCCGCGAAACCCTTGAAGAACACCCCAAGGCCTTCACCAGTGCATTGATTGCGCTGACCTACAGCGATAATCGCGGCCCGCAGGCCCAGCTCGACCTGGCCATGCTCAGCGAAGAAGCGCGCTTGCAGACGGCCTTGACGCGTCTGGCGGATACCGGCGAGAGCGTGCGCCAGCATGCCGGCCGGTCAGCGCAATTGTCCCTTCGCCAGGCCGAGTCGCTGGATCAGCAGCGCAGTGAGGCCGATCAGTCAGCCACGGCCATCAACCAGATGGCGGCGACCATTCAGGAAGTCACCCACAACGTGCAGAACACTGCCCATGCTGCCGAGGAGGCCGACAAGCTCGCGCAACAGGGGCGTGGGCTGGCAGATGAAAGCCTGCTGGCGATTCGGCACATGGCGACCTCGGTTACCGACATTGGCAACGCCGTGGGGGAACTGGCTGATGCGACTCAATCGATCGGCAGTGTGGTCGATGTGATCACCTCGATCGCTCAGCAAACCAATTTGCTGGCGCTCAATGCAGCCATCGAAGCGGCGCGTGCCGGTGAACAGGGACGTGGTTTTGCGGTGGTGGCCGACGAGGTGCGCTCGCTGGCGTCTCGCACGCAGTCGTCGACCGAGCAGATCCAGCAAATCATCACCTCGCTGCGCGATGGCGCCGACCGGGCGGTAAAGACCGCCAACAAGGGCGAGCAGATCTCTCAGGAGAGTGTCGCCAGCGTTGAAGCCGTGCAGAAGGCGCTGGATGGCATCAGCCAGTCGGTGACCCGCATCACCGGCATGAGCCAGCAGATGGCGTCGGCGTCTGAAGAACAGAGCCACGTCGCGGAAACCATCAGCCAGCAAATCACCCGCATTGCGCAACTCTGCGACGAAAGCGCCAGCCAGGCGCAGCAAGGCTCGCAGATCAGCAGCGAGCTGGAAGAAATGGCGCACTACCTGCACAGTCTGGCAGAACGGTTCAGCCGCTAGGCAGGCCATTCCCTTGATAGGACGCGGAGCGTCCTGAACGGCATTACCACGCGCGCACCACTTATCGTGCCCATCGCTCCGCGTGGGCATGCCGTTCATGACGCTCTGCGTCATCTTTTTCCGGGAATCTCAGAATGAATATTTATTATTGCCTGACAACTTTTGGTGCTTTCAGACAAGTAACGCCGTTGGCAACTGTTACTGGAAACACTAGGTAGAGCGCGAGAAAAACAAGTCGCGTGCAATTAAATGGCCACTACTCCGCACTTGAGCCGCATAATAAAATTCGAAATAATCTCAATAGATTCAAGCGCCTATCAGCTATGTATATGTCCTGCGATGCGTTTTCCTTATGTCTTTACCTTTGTATCAGAATTGAAATAAAACTGTTGCCAAGTTTTACACTGCGGACTATGTTCTGGAATCGCTCAATCAAGAGCCAACCAGTATCAGGTGTGCAGGGATGCAAAAGTCGAAGTGCGTGAGTGTTGTCCGTTATTCGTTCAAGCCTGTAGCAACCGGCGCGCTGTGCGCGCTGTCTTTTACGTTTGGCTGCTCGGCTTATGCTGACTATGTCGAGCAGGGCAAGCCGGGTGACGCTGCCAGTTGGCGCTCGGCAGAATTCCAGAGCGACTGGGGTCTGGGCCGTATCCAGGCTGATCAGGCCTACGCCGCTGGCATCACCGGGGCTGGCGTCAAAATCGGTGCACTGGACTCGGGTTTCGACCCGTCCCATCCGGAAGCCACGCCGTCCCGCTACCACGCAGTCACCGCTACCGGTACCTACGTTAACGGCTCGCCGTTCAGCATCACCGGTGCCATCAACCCGAACAACGACACCCACGGCACACACGTTACCGGCACTATGGGCGCGGCGCGCGATGGTGTGGAGATGCATGGCGTGGCGTACAACGCGCAGATCTACGTCGGCAACACCAATCAGAACGACAGCTTCCTGTTCGGCCCTAACCCCGACCCGCAGTACTTCAAAGCGGTGTATGGCGCCTTGGCGGATGCCGGCGTGCGCGCCATCAACAACAGCTGGGGCAGCCAGCCGGCCGACGTGACCTACGCCACCGAAGCGGGCGTGCGCGCTGCCTACGCTCAGCACTACAACCGCGGCACCTGGCTGGACGAAGCGGCGAATGTCTCGCGCAAGGGCGTGATCAACGTCTTCAGTGCAGGCAACACCGGTTACGCCAACGCCAGCGTGCGGGCTTCGCTGCCTTTTTTCCAGCCGGATCTTGAAGGCCACTGGCTGGCCGTGTCTGGCCTCGACAGCAGCAACGGTCAACGCTACAACCAGTGCGGCCTGTCCAAGTACTGGTGCATCACCATGCCCGGTCGGCTGGTCAACAGCACCGTGCCGGGTGGCGGTTACGGCATCAAATCCGGCACCTCCATGTCCGCGCCGCATGCCACTGGCGCACTGGCACTGGTGATGGAGCGTTTCCCGTACATGACCAACGAGCAGGCGCTGCAAGTGCTGCTGACCACCGCCACCCAGCTCGACGGTTCGATTACTCAGGCACCGACCAACAGCGTCGGCTGGGGTGTTGCCAACCTGGAGCGGGCAATGCGCGGTCCGGGCCAATTGCTCGGCACCTTCGACGCTAATCTGGGTGCAGGGTTGACTGATGTGTGGAGCAATAATATCTCCGATCAGGCGCTGATCCAGCGTCAGTCCGAGGACAGCGCCGAGCAGGCCACCTGGCAGCAGACGCTGATCAGTAAAGGCTGGCAGAACGGCGTTGCCAGTACCGCCAGCCAGCAGGATCAGGCCGATTATGCCACCGGCACTGCTCGCGCCGCCGCGGCTGCGCAACGCCAGTATCAGGGCAGCCTGATCAAATCCGGCGCAGGCCGCCTGATTCTCGACGGCGCCAATACCTATCGCGGTGACACACTGGTCAATGGCGGTTTGCTGTCGGTCAATGGATCGCTGGTGTCAGCCGTGCAGGTCAACGCAGGCGGCACACTGGGCGGCAACGGCCAGATCGGCGGGCTGACAGCGCGCAACGGCGGTATCGTCGCGCCGGGCAACTCCATCGGTACATTGCAGGTCAATGGCAATGTCACCCTTGAGCCGGGTTCAACCTACGCCGTCGAGCTCTCGCCAACCGCCAGTGACCGCATCGTCGCTACAGGCAGCGCCACGGTGTCAGGCGCGAACATGACGCTGGCGCTGGAGAATGCAACGCCTGTGGCCTTGAGTTCTGCTCCGATCCAAAGCGTGGTAGGTCGCCAGTACAACGTGCTGCAAGCGGCCAATGGCATCAATGGTCAGTTTGGCAGCGTGTCCTCCAACTACGCCTTCCTCGGTGGCCGACTCGACTACGCAGCCAACGCGGTCGCACTGAACGTCGAGCAAACTGCCGCTTTCAATAGCGTGGCGCAAACCCCTAACCAGGCGGCTGTGGCGACTGCCGCCGAACAGCTCGGTGCCGGTAACGCGGTGTATGAAAACCTGCTGCTTACCCAGAGCGCTGCCTCGGCACGCGACAGCTTCCAGCAATTGTCCGGGGAAATTTACCCGGCCATCGGCAGTATGTTGATCAACGACAGCCGTCAGGTCCGGGATGCGGTGGGTGAGCGCTTGGGCGCCAGCGTGTTTGGCACCGATGGCAACACTGCCGCACAAGACAACGTCTGGCTCAAAGCCCTGGGCGCATGGGGCAAGACCGACTCGCGCGACGACACCGCGGGTTACACCTCCTCGATTGGCGGGCTGCTCGCCGGTGTCGATGGCAACCTTGCCGATGACACCCGTCTGGGCGTCGTCGCAGGCTATAGCGACAGCTCATTGAACATGGGCTCCGGCACGCATTCCCGGGCTTCGGTGGACAGCTACCACTTGGGCGCGTACCTCGGCCATGAAATCGGTGCGCTGCGCCTGACCCTGGGCGCCGCACACAGCTGGCATCGCATCGACGCGCAACGCGACGTGCAGGTCGGCGGCGCAGCGGGCAAGGAGAAAAGCAAACACGATGCGCAGAGCACGCAGGTGTTCACCGAGGCGGCGTATCGCATTCACCTGCAACCCGCGACGCTTGAGCCGTTCGCCAATCTGGCCTACGTCCACCTGAACACCGATGGTTTCACCGAGAAGGGCGACGCTGCAGCGCTGTCTGCCGGTAGCGACAACCGTGATGCGGTACTCAGCACCCTGGGCCTGCGTGCCCTGAAGAGCATCGCGATCAGCGACCGTCAGAAGGTCGACCTGTCCGGCAGCCTCGGCTGGCAGCACAACCTGAGCAACACCGATTCTGAACAGCATCTGGCATTTGCCTCCGGTGGCAGCAGTTTCGCTATAGAAAGCTCGCCACTGGTGCGCGATGCCGCGCTGGTCGGTGCTCACGCCAGTCTGGCGTTGAGCAAGGAGGCAAGGATCAGCCTCGATTACAGCGGCCAGCTGGCCAGTCGTGAGAAAAGTCACGGTGTCGGCCTGAGTCTTAACTGGCAGTTCTAAGCAGTAGACAACCCTAAACCCAAAAGAACGACGCGCATGCAGATGCATGCGCGCGGAGATTCGTGCGCGTTAACTAAGGACGGTAATTTTCATGAAAGATGCACTCAGCACCCGACACACCTCTGTCAAACCCCTGAGACAAGCCATTCGGGCGGTCAATCGCGCATCCTGTGGCGCGCTCGCCTGCTACCTGGCAACACTGGGCGTGGCTCATGCCGCACCGTATGTGGAAGCAGGGCAGGCGGGCAATGCCGCCAGCTGGCGCAGTGCCGAATTCAATGCCGACTGGGGCCTGGGCGCGATCAACGCCGATCAGGCCTACGCCGCAGGCTACTCGGGCAAGGACATCAAACTGGGCATCTTCGACCAGCCGGTCTACGCCCCGCATCCGGAATTCGACAGCCCCAACAAGGTGGTCAATCTGGTCACCAGCGGCATCCGCGAGTACACCGACCCGTACATCCCGGTGAAGGCGGGCGACGCTTTCCGCTACGACGGCGCACCGAGCCTGGACTCCGGCGGCAAACTCGGTAACCACGGCACCCACGTCGGCGGCATTGCCGGTGGTAATCGCGACGGCGGGCCGATGCACGGCGTGGCCTACAACGCGCAAATCATCAGCGCCGACAACGGCGACCCGGGCCCGGAAGACGGCATCGTACTGGGCAACGACGGCGCGGTGTATCAAGCTGGCTGGAACGCGCTGGTCAACAGCGGCGCACGGGTCATCAACAACAGTTGGGGCATCGGCATCACCGACCGTTTCACTAAGGGCGGGCGCGATCCGGCGTTCCCGCACTTCACCGTGCAGGACGCGCAAGTGCAGTTCGACCAGATTCGCCAGATCCTCGGCACGCGTCCGGGTGGCGCGTATCAGGGCGCGATCGACGCTGCACGCAGCGGCGTGGTAACCATCTTCGCCGCGGGTAACGACTACAACCTCAACAACCCCGATGCGATGGCCGGGCTCGGCTATTTCGTACCAGACATCGCGCCCAACTGGCTGACCGTCGCCGCCCTGCAACAAAATCCGGATGCCGCAGCGGCCGCTACCACGCCCTACACGCTGAGCACTTTTTCGTCGCGCTGTGGCTACACCGCCAGCTTCTGCGTCTCGGCACCGGGCACGCGCATCTACAGCTCGGTGCTCAACGGCACCAGCCTGGCAGACCTGACCGTCGGCTGGGCCAACAAGAACGGCACTTCGATGGCTGCGCCTCACGTCGCAGGCAGCATGGCTGTGCTGATGGAGCGCTTTCCGTACATGACCGGCGCGCAGGTCGCCGACGTCCTGAAAACTACCGCCACCGACCTCGGCGCGCCGGGCGTCGATGCGCTGTACGGCTGGGGCATGATCAACCTCGGCAAAGCGGTCAACGGCCCGAGCATGTTCGTTACCGAAGCGGACATTCCTGCCGAGTTTCGTATCGACGGCGCCTACGGCGACAGCCAGTTCGTGGCTGACCTGCCTGGCGTTGGTGCGATTGTCGATGCCGGCAAACCGACCCAACGCACCTGCAGCGGGCCGCAATGCGGGCTGGACGTATGGAGCAACAACATCTCCGGCCACGGCGGCCTGACCAAACAAGGCATCGGCACCCTGGTGTTGACCGGCGCCAACAGCTACAGCGGCCCGACGCTGGTCAATCAAGGACGCCTGGCCATCAACGGCTCGCTGGCCTCTGCGGTCACCGTCAATAACGGCGGCATACTGGCTGGCAATGGCAGCGTCACCTCGCTGAACGCCAACCGGGGCGGCACCGTCGCGCCGGGCAACTCTATCGGCACCCTGCAAGTGGCGGGCGATCTCAACCTGGCACCGGGCTCGACCTACGCGGTTGAATTCTCGCCCACCGCCAGCGACCGCATCGTGGTCGGCGGCACCGCGACCGTGAGCGGCGCCAACATGGCCCTGTCTCTGGAAAACGACAATCCTGCACTGCTCAGCAGCAACCAGACCAGCAGCGTTCTGGGTCAGCAGTTCAACGTGCTGCAGGCGGCTGGCGGCGTTCAGGGGCAGTTCGGTTCGGTGACCGATAACTATGCATTCCTGGACGGTAACCTGGCCTATAGCGGTACAGGCGTGACACTGGCCCTTGCACGTAACGGCGACAGCTTCGCCAGCGCCGCACAAACCGACAACCAGCGCAGCGTGGCCCAGGCCATCGAGCAACTGAGTACAGGCAACTCGGTCTACGAGGGCATCATCCTCAGCCAGGACACTGCCAGCGCACGCCGCGCATTCACCCAGCTGTCGGGTGAGGTGCATCCGGCCATCGCTACACAGCTGATTAACGACAGCCGCCAACTGCGCGACGCAGTGGGTGATCGTCTGCGCGTAGAAGGCTTGTACGACCAGCCAGCACCGGGCACTGAAGACAACTCGGTGTGGGTCAAGGCGCTGGGTGCCTGGGGCAAAAACAGCGGCAGCAGTGACAGCGCCAGCTCGACCTCATCGCTGGGCGGTCTGCTTGCCGGTGTGGACGGCCTGATCAGCGAGCACACCCGTTTGGGCGCGATGGCAGGTTACAGCGACACCTCGCTGAGCCTGGGTGACGACACCCACTCGCGGGCCTCGGCAGACAGCTACCACCTGGGTGCCTACATCGGCCACGAACAGGGCGCATTACGCCTCACCGCAGGCGCATCGCACAGCTGGCACCGCATCGACGTGAAACGTGACCTGCAATTCGGCGCGTTTTCCGACCGTCAGAAGGTCAAGCGCGACGCCCAGTCGAGCCAGGTGTTCACCGAAGCCGCCTACCGCCTGAACCTGCAACCGCTGGCACTGGAGCCATTCGCCAACCTGGCTTACGTCCACTTCGACAGCGACAGCTTCACCGAAAAAGGTGGCGCCACGGCCCTCAAAGGCAGTGACGACACACGCGACACCGTGCTCTCGACCCTGGGCATCCGCGCCGGTAACCGCTTCAACCTCAACGACACACAAAAACTCGACGTCTCCGCCACCCTTGGCTGGCAGCACAACCTGAACGACACCTCGTCTGAACAACACCTGGCCTTCGCCAGCGCCGGCAACAGCTTCAACGTACAAAGCGTCTCCATGGACCGCGACGCCGCCGTAGTCGGCGCCCGCGCCAGCCTGGCCTTGGGCAGGGACGCACGCATCAACCTGGACTACAACGGTTTGCTGGGTGCGCGGGATAAGACTCACGGTGTGGGGCTGTCGCTGGATTGGCAGTTCTGATGAGGGATGCCTGCGGGGTGTAGTGGCCCCGCAGGCTCTCGCCACCTGTCGTGCCCATTGCTCCATATGAATATCGGGCTAATGCTCCGCGTTGGCACGCATTTCGTGACGCTCTGCGTCATATCCAAAGCCATCAGGCAAATGCCTGATCACTCACAACTCCGGCTTCTGGCCGTAGGCCCTGGGGCGCACCGGTCGACGTTTCGCTGACCCGCTTCTGCCCGTAGGGCGTAGGAGCGAACTTGTTCGCGATCTGCCGGGAACCTGCAGTAAAACCTGTGTATACGTTACGTCCTTGGCAACCAAATCTCAGATTGGCCTAGCCATGCCTCATTGCCAAATAGGCTCACCGAACAACCCAAATCCCCAACAATCACCTCAACAAACAAAATTTGATGGCTCATTACCATCATGGTAAAACCTTGCAACAGACACTTGTCTGCACTCGCTAAGGAATAGCCATGAAAAAGACAGGGACAGGCCTCTTCGCCATACTCGCATTGCTCTGCGCCTTCACCGTGCAGGCCAGAGGAACCCAGGTAACAGACGCCTCAATCGTCAAAGCCATCATCCAGGAATCCATCGACGGTTACCCCGGCAACTGCCCATGCCCCTACAACTCTGCCCGCAATGGCAGTCAATGTGGCAAACGCAGCGCGTACAGCCGCAAAGGTGGCTACGCACCCATCTGCTACAAGGATGACGTCACCAACGAAATGATCAACGACTACCGACGCCGCCTGAAAGACTGATCCGACGAGACACAATGGCCGTCACCTAGATGTCACGGCCATCACCACGCATTCAACCCAGCCGAGAAGCAGGCAACACCGCCCGCCACCAAGACCTGCCTAAACTGCGCGGACGCGCCTCAACCTGCATCTGCGGATGCGCCAGCAGCATCGGCATATCCCGCAACCGTATCCACGGCTCGCTGTGCCAGTGCAACAGACTCACCGACAAACCCGGCCACTGCAGCATGCTCAGGTTTGGCGTGCAGTCATCGAACGGCACCTGCCCATCCCGCAACGCAGGCACCACCTCATGGGTAAGCCACTGTCGTAACCCACGATTCTCCGCGTGATAGTGATGCACCATCATCGCGTACGCCCCCGACTCACTGACGATCAGCTCTGACTGTGCTTCGCCGTGCAGGTCGAGCGTGATCATCCGGTGCTGGTCAGCGTCCAGCTTGCGCAGCGTCCGCTCGTTCAAAGGCCAGCCGATCATGCGACCCAGATCGCGGGCGCTGAACCAGGGTTGGTTTTCGAGGAGGAGGGCGAGGAGCTGGCGGTTGTGGCGGTGGAAGGGGGTTGGGGTGAAGCCGGCAAAAACCTCTTGTGCCTGACGATCACTGCCCCGGAATAGATTGTTTAACATGCTGACCTCTACGTATGAGCTGAAATGACGTTAAAGACCAACGCAGAGCGGGCGTAAGAAATCCCAACTGAGCGGATCAGCAAAGCCGAGATTCCCGTTTGATTAGAACGATTGGAATCTGGAGCTATGCGTGAACTCGCTGCATCTACGTTGGGTGTTTCTTAGGCACCGGCGCATATGATACTGGCGCTGGCAACGTGTCGATATCGGACTGGGGAGGGATGGGCTGTCAGGGGTTTCCGATCTTCAGGCAAGGTATCGGGCTCAGCAACCCATATCGTTCCAACGTTCCGCGTAGGAATGCAGTTCGCGACGCTCTGCGTCGCATTCTCAGGGCTGTTACATAAACACGACACCACCGACGCTTCGCTTTACCCATGCTGGCAATCTAGATACTGTTGTCGGACTTTTCCTACAGGGACGTTCGGCAATGCCTTCGCTCAATCAGATTTTCTTCGGTCCGCCCGGTACGGGGAAAACCTACGCCACAGTCGAAGCGACGTTGCAGATTCTGGATCAGCCTTTTCTTGCAAAAAATGCCGGTAATCGGTCAGCGCTAAAAGCTCGTTTCGACGAGCTGCTTGCAGCAGGTGATGTGCGCTTTGTGACCTTTCATCAGAGCTTCAGCTACGAAGACTTTGTCGAAGGGCTTCGCGCTACGACTGATGAGCAAGGCCAGATCCGTTACGAAGTGGTCTCAGGCGTTTTCAAAAGCCTCTGCGAGTCAATTGCGAGTGAACTGAGCGGAAAATACCGAGCATTCAAAGTCGGTGATCGCTACGGCACAGGCTACAAAGTGACCCGCGCCACACCTGACGTCGTTGAGATAGAGAAGCCTCAAGGTAAGCACCTTCCCATAGGTATGAGTTTGCTAAATACGCTCGCTTCTTATGTGGACGCAGGCACCTTCACTATCGAAGAACTGGGCAATGGTCGCTGGGACAAGAAAGTGCCGGGTTCCATCCTTGATCCGTTCTTGGTGAATGGCTACAAGAACTTTCTGCCGTCGATGGTCGAACACATGCTGGGTAAAAGCGAGGAGGGCTTATTTGAGCCTGCCCCTATTCAGCATAGCGATGCCAAAGTGCTGATCATTGATGAGATCAACCGAGGCAACGTCTCGCGCATCTTCGGCGAGCTGATCACCCTCATTGAACCTTCCAAGCGTGCGGGCGCGTCAGAGGCACTCGAGGTTACGCTGCCTTACTCGAAAGAGCGCTTCAGCATCCCCAGCAACATTCACTTGATCGGCACCATGAACACATCTGACCGATCATTGGCCGCACTTGATATTGCCCTGCGTCGTCGCTTCACGTTCATTGAGGTGCCTCCTAACCCGGAGTTGCTTGAAGACATAGAGGTTGATGGCATCGCTATCGACGAATTGCTCAGTGTGATGAACCAGCGCATAGCAGTCCTGCTTGATCAAGATCATTGCCTGGGGCACGCGTACTTCATGTCTCTCGAAAGCGATCCGACATTGGAGCGGCTGGCAGGCATTTTTCAAGAGCAAATCCTGCCGCTACTTCAGGAGTATTTCTTCGAAGATTGGCAGCGTATCCAGTGGGTCCTCAACGACCAACGCAAAGCTCCAGAAAATAGGTTCTTGATCCAGCCGAGCCAAGACCTCAGCGTGCTGTTTGGAGATGCTGTCACTTTGGGGCAGAACAACGAACGTTGGGAATTGAATCTGCCTGCATTCAAGAATATCGAGTCATATCTGGGTGTAATCGATCACAACCTGAGCGTCAGTGCGCCGCTGGAAGCGAAGAGCGTCAGAACGGAAGGCGTAGACATACGACAAGCCGCTAATGGCAGTATTGAGGTCTATCGTGGAGGTCAGCAGGTCAAACCTGCCAAGCCACATTTGCGAGAGATTGCCAGCAAACATGGCCTATCTATTACATCAGCGTCGGGCATCAAGCTGAACACGCGGAGCCTCGGGCGTAAGATCATCAAGTTCCTTAGCGAACAGCAAAGGTGAAAACCACCGTAACGGTCCGGGAATATGCTCGGCTGACAACCAGCAATGTTCTTAGCCCGACGCTCGACGTAGCCCAGGTATCGCCTTCAGCTTTCGACTGGCTCTGTGAAATCAGTTCTCGCTTTAGCAAAGCGGGTGCGGCACTGGTTCAAGTTGAAGGCCGCCGCTGGCTTAAGCTCGATAATTACGTTGGCGCGCTGGAGACACCCTGCGGTACGCGTATCGAAATCCTGCCTAAGCATTTTGAACAAGGCGACTGCATCCAGCAAAGCCGTGCGCTGCTCAGGCGCATGATTCAGAAGTCACTAGACCTACCTACACGTAAGGTCGGCGCAACCGCATTACAGCGTTTCGACGCACCCTTGACTGAATGGGTGATGAGCAGCTTTCTTGATGCGCTCGACCACCTCATCAAACGCGGCCTTCGCTCCGACTACCAACGAGTCGAAGAGGAACAGCGATATTTGCGCGGCCAACTCAACACCGCCCGCCAAATGCGCCAACCTCCTGGCCGACAGCACCACTTTCAAATTCGTCACGACGTATTCCTGCCCGATCGGGCCGAGAACCGCCTTCTCAAAACAGCGTTAGATACCGTTTGTAAAACCACTCAAGACCCCAGTAACTGGCGTCTCTCCCACGAACTGCGTTCACTGTTGCTAGAGATCCCAAACAGCCGAGACGCCACTCAAGATTTCAAGCAGTGGCGCCACGACCGGCTCATGGCCCATTACCAGCCTGTAAAGCCTTGGTGCGAACTCATCATCCAACAGCAAACACCACTGGCGATTGCGGGCGAATGGCAGGGCATGAGCTTACTGTTCCCGATGGAGAAGCTGTTTGAACGCTACGTGGCTGCGTGCCTGAAAGATTCACTGCCGCCAGGCGCTACGCTGCATACCCAGCGCAGCAGTGAGTATCTGTGCACTCATCAGGGCAAAAAGGTCTTTCAGCTACGGCCTGACTTGATGATTACTCAGGGAGAGAAGAGCTGGGTTCTGGACACCAAATGGAAGCGGCTGGACAGCGAGTTGGGTGGCAAAAATTATGGCCTGAGCCAGACTGATTTTTATCAGTTGTTTGCGTATGGGCAGAAGTATTTGAACGGGCAGGGGGATCTGGTGCTGATTTACCCGAAACGTGCTTCGTTTCAGGAGGCGTTGCCGGTTTTTGAGTTTTCGGAGGGGCTGCGGTTGTGGGTGGTACCGTTTGATATCGAGACGGGATGTTTGATATCAGGTGTGCTGCATTTACAGGTCTTTTCGTAACTTTCCCCTTTGGCGGGCACCAAAGGCATGCCTAGCGTCACCTCGAAATACTGACTGGTGGTTGTGAATTTTATTGTGCACCCGCATCTCTCGACTATAGCTTGCACGATGGCGAGGCCAAGACCGCAGCCAGTACTTGAACTACCGCGCCAAAATCGCTCAGTCAGGAGATGAATATTATCTTGTGACATCTCAACGCTCACGTTCTTAACCGTCACCAACGCGAACCCGCTATCGTCGGTCACGCTAACGACCACCTGCGTATTTGCTGGGCTGTGGCGCAGCGCATTATCAAGTAGGTTGCGAAGCGCAGCCACGGCAAGTACGGCCGGCATATCCAGGCACGCCAAGGGTCTTACAAACTGAAAGGTCTGAACTATCCGCTCTGTGCTGGACGTTGCATCCTGAACAGCTAACGAAACGACCTGTTCGACACCGCATTGACTTCCATCATCAAATGACAGACTGCCTTCAACCCTGGCCAACAGAAGCAATTGCTCAAGCGTGCTATGCAGACGATCAGTACCTTGCTCGGCTCGGCTCAACGCCAAGCACTGCGCTTCCCCTGAAGTCATTTGCGCAACCTGCAGATGGGTTTTAATGGCCGTCAATGGACTACGTAATTCATGTGCTGCATCACCCGTCAGGCGGCGTTCACGCTCGATTGCCCGGCTGATACGCATCAACAAGTGATTTTGAGTTTCCAGCAAAGGCTTTAACTCACAAGGAAGCATCTGAAGGTGCAGTGGTTCAAGGGAGTCGATGTTGCGCTTTCTCAATTCGTCGCGCATACGATTGAGTGGCGCCAGGCCCTTACCTATTCCCAACCAAAGCGTTGCGACGCAGGACAAAAGCGCTACCAATACTGGCATTGACGCTGATAGCAGGACAGAGTGATTCAGTTGCTCACGCTCTTGCTCGCGGTCAGCCGTCGTGATGCGAACGTCGTCCTGCACAAGCGTGAAACTTCTCCAATGCTCTCCATCAATCACTTGGTCATAAAAACCACCGCTGGGACTGGCGATGACAGTGCCAGTATTGCTGCGGTTACTTGCCAAAATTTCCCCGCGTAACGAACTGACCTCACACGCCATGCCATCGGGGATGCCCAACTGATCGGCGCTGAAATGAGCCCCGTGATCTTTGCTGGACAAAGGTTGAGGCAACTGGGCGACCAAACCCGCAACCATTCGTGCTGATGCCACAAGTCGCTGATCCAGTGAGTACATCATTTGGCTACGTACATCTTGGAACATCCAGGTCGCAGCGAGTGTCCAGACCGCGACAAAAGCAACACCCAGTATCAGACTTAAGCGTAAACGCAGGCTCATGAACAGCAACTCTGGAGTGAAGAAGCAACGCCTAGTCGATACCCTGAGCCTCTAACCGTCTCGATGATTTGCACTCCCAATTTGCGCCTTAGATGAAAAATATGGACATTAAGTGCATTGCTCTCGACCTCATCAGTGAACCCGTACACGCTATCTTTTAGTTGCTCAAGCGAGAGAACACGCCCTGGATTGTTCAGGAGGGCCAAAAGCACTGCTTGTTCACGACGCGAAAGGTCTATGGCAGTGCCAGATAGCCAGGTTTCCCGCGTACTGGGGTCGTAAGTGAGAATGCCATGTTCGATGTGGTTTACCGTTCGTCCTGCAACGCGACGAACCAACGTATGTAATCGAGCAAAGAGTTCCCTAAGGTCGAATGGCTTTACCATGTAGTCATCAGCTCCAGCGTGGAGCCCCTTGACCCGATCATCCACGTCATCACGTGCGGTCAAAATCAACACCGGGATGTTATGCCCTCGACTTCGTAAGGATCTCAAAAGGCTGATACCGTCTTCATCGGGCAACCCCAGATCAAGAATCATCACGTCAAACTGCGCCGCATCTAAGATCGCATGAGCCGCAGAGGCTGAGCCAACACGGTCAAGGTTAAGGCCTTGAGCATGCAAACCAGCGACGATGCCACTGGCAATAAGCTCGTCATCTTCACAAAGCAGCACGTGCATTGTTGGACCCTAATGGAGGAAAGAATTACACATAGAACGCATCGGAGACTGCTACGGTCTGCGTTCACGAAAAATAACTATGCCTGATGTTGCAGATTGCCTCTCTGACTGAGCGTTTATTTCTCAACAGGCGGATGATTGATACAGCTATGTTCATATCATCCGCCCCAAAAAAACAGCTTGAGTGTTATCTTCAATCACTTTAAATATTCAAGCCCTCATCAACATCAGTGCGTCGGCTTAGACAGTGGAAAGCATTTTTCAATGGATTGGCTTTTCCTCGGCTTTTGACACATCTTTGTGTTTGACTGATGAGGTGACAGCCGATTTATCGTTGTGCTTTTTGTCTTCAGGCCCCGCAAGTTTCTCACGTGCTTGCTGACGCTCAAGCGCTCTAGCTTCTTGGCGTTTTTGCAAAATATCAGCGCCGTCTTGAGCAAAAGCGGCGCAGCAGCACAGACTAAGAAACGAAGCCAAAACCAGTGTCGGCGTTTTCATTAATACATTCCTCTCGGGGCAGGTTTGCAGAGCTAATCCGTCTGCTTGGATGAGCTATAATTTAATGCACCTCGATTAACCCAGTATTAAGAGCGACTAAAAATCACAAAAAATACACTCGCATACTATTATCCCTACCGTTCAGCACCCTCGCTCCGCCTGTAACCTACAGCCGTCTTTATAAAGGGCGGATTTGCTATACAAAAGAATGGCTAAACATCTGCTCTTGTAAATGCCGACAACAGCTCACTTTGTAAACGAGCGCACATCGTCAATGTACGGGTATGACGTTGTTGCTCACGCTACGGACACTAATGAAAACAAGAGCAAGGCTCACCAACGCAGCCGCAAGCAGCAAAGCCAACCATGCATGCGCGCCGATCTGTGCGAGAGAGCCGGCCAACGGTGTAGCAAGCGAACCTAGAATGTGCGTGCTGGCACCTAATAAAGCGGCAGTGGCACCTAACGCTCGTTCTTGTGAGGCCATCGCAATGGACATGAGTGATGGTTCGGCGATCCCAAAACCGAAAACAGCGATGAATAGCGCTGGGACGATGCCATAAAGATCTGCACCTACGTACACGGCGAGCAGTGCCAGCGCTGAACCGCCGCTCATCATGGCAACTCCAAGCAGTGCCATCAGGCTCGCCGAGCATCTGCTGGCCAAACGGCTACCGGTCATTGCACCCAACATCATAGCCACGCCCGTGCCGCCGAATACAAAGCCGAAGATGTCTGAACGCAAGGCGTAGCCACTTTGGTACACAAAAGATGCACCACCGACGTAGCCAAACAAAAAGAAAAACACGGATGAAAGGGCCAGAGCAGGAAGGATAAATCGCTTATCCGCAACAAGACGCCGATAGGTGCCGAACACACTGGCAGGCCTGAACGGCGTGCGCTTTTCTCTGGCTAAGGTTTCCGGTAGGCAAACACTGGAGTTTAACAAAGCCAACACACCGACAATGGCCAGCGCCAGCATCACGGCTCGCCATCCGAAGTGCACATTGATGATGCCGCCGAATGCCGGTGCGAGTATCGGGGCGGCACCCTGTATGGTCACGAGCAGAGCGAAGAGCTGCGTGGCACGAATGCCGCTGGAGAGGTCGCGCACCGAGCTCATGGCGATAACGAGCACCAGCGCAACAGACAGCCCCTGAAAGAATCGAGCGAGCAGCATGGCGCCCATCGACTCGCTTAAGGATGCCCATAACGAAGCCAGGATGAACGCCGCCAGGCCCGCCAGCAAAGGGCGTCGACGGCCTAGCGCGTCGATAACCGGCCCGAACACGAGCTGTCCCGCGCCCATTGCCAATAAAAACACCGTCAACGTCAGCTGCATGGTGGCGTAGTCAGTATTCAGGTCCTTGGTCATCTGGGGCATGGCCGCCAAGTACATATCGATGGCCGAGGGCCCAAGTATTGTGATCAAGGCCAGAGAGGCTGCTGCCTTGAAGCCGACGGTGTGCTGTGGGGTATCCATAATTTGACCGACTCGTACCTTCAGGATGCACTTGCAACGCATCAAAGAGAATTCACATACGCTACGCATGCCAAATCAAATCGTATTGACATTCAAGAGGTATGTCAATTAGCGTACGCAGCGTATGTGAGCTAAAAGGATGCTTTTATGCAGCAACAACGCCGTACGCGCGCCGGAATGATTGAGCAAACTCGCGCCAAGCTGGTAGCAGCCGCCCGGCAGGCATTTGCCAGCCAGGGCTTCGCCCATACTTCAATGGATGATTTCACCGCCGAAGTCAGTCTGACGAGGGGGGCGATCTATCACCATTTTGGCAATAAGGAAGGATTGCTACTCGCAGTCATCGAGCAGATCGAGACCGAGGTGGGCGAACGCCTTCAGGCAATTTCGGATGCGGCACCTTCTCCGTGGGAGGCCTTCCGTCGACGTTGTCGCGCCTATCTTGAACTGGCACTGGAGCCGGAAATCCGCCGGATTATCTTGCAGGATGCACGTGCCATCTTCGGTGATGTTCCGCAAGCCGCTCAGTCATTGGGCATTGCCGCACTGCAAGCCGCGCTCGACGGACTGATTGCCGAAGGTGTCGTGGCACCGCTGCACACAACCGTGACAGCCCGAATGATCTATGGCGCTGTCACCGAAGCATCGTTCTGGATCGCAGAACCTGATGGCGACATTGAGGCACGTTTGGCCCAAGCACTTGAAGGCTTGGAACGGCTACTAAGCGGTCTGCTTAATAGCTAACCGCTGCCACCTCACTTTTCAGGAATACCTACTATGCAATGGCGCAATAGCGCGACCTGTTTTGGTGGCCTTGCCAAATTTTTTCACTGGACGAGCGCGGCTTCATTTATCGCGGCTTATATCGTCGTCTATTACGTTATCTGGTTCATGGATGACACCTCGCCGGAGTCTTTGCCAGTGCTCAATATTCATTGGGTGCTTGGCCTGCTAGTCGGTTTTCTAGTGTTGCCCAGGTTGCTATGGCGATTGCTGGACATGCAGCCGGATAACCCGCCCGGTTCGGCGTTGGAACACATACTCGCGCACGTTGCGCACGGGGGACTCTATGGTCTGATGATTGCGATGCCGCTAACGGGCTACTTGGGCACGGGGGCACCTACTGACTTCGGACTGTTCAGCATGACAGGCTTCAATGAAACCAAGCTATTCGCCTGGTTCAGTGTCACATTCAGTTTAAGCTATGAAGCGTTTGAGGCTCCGATAGATACTGTTCATCATTTCCTTGGGAAGTGGGTTGCCTGGGTCGTGGTGAGCCTGCATGTGTTAGCTGCGCTCTTCCATCACCTGGTACGCCGCGACAGTGTTTTGAGACGTATGCTGCCTTGGTCAAGCCTGCCTAAAGCGTCATGAGCTGTGGGAGCCCGGCAAGCGTGGAGAACGCTTCCAAATTAAGGGATTGATGTTTAAATCCTGCCTCTGACAGAGGGGCAGGAGTCATTAGTCTACTATCTCCTTTGTTCCATGCTAATTGTTGACTGGCCAGCCAATTGAGCAGCGCTTTGAGCAAAGTTCAAACCCCGCGTCTATCGATCAGTCCAACGCTTACAGATAAGGTGATATGCCCGCGTTTTGCCTTGGCAAATGAAGCGAAAACGGTTTATTGAATGCGGGAGGGGTGCACTGGTAATACGGGACAAGCCCTCATTTCTGTTTTTCTCTTTGTAAGTGTCAACGCTATTATTGCAGGTCTAGCAGCTTATCCGGGGTCAGGGTCTTATTTCGTCGGTTCGAACCGTTCACGACTTAGGGGAAAATAGAGAAACCCGCAGTCCGGAAGTATCAAGGTGCTACTAGCCGGTACTGTCGGCACATCAATGACATTCTCCCAGGTCCCTATGGCAGTCATGCAGACAGGGCAAGCCAGGTTCTGACATCCGGTTTATCTGCGACAAACTTGTGCTGTAACTGCCGAGTTCTGTATGGAACTTGGCCAGCACGCCAGGAATTCGGCAGGGCCGCGGACATCGTCACTCGGCTCCCGAAAGGATATTAAAATCAGGGATGTTTACGCATGACGTCGTCGCATCAACACGTATCGAACAACTCCAATGTCTCGTATGAACTATCTTCTGTACAGCAGGGTATCTGGCTCGGTCAGATAGCGAATCCGGACATACCGCTGTACAACATTGGCATGAAGCTGGAGATCAAGGGTGATCTCGATATTCCAATGTTCGAGAAGGCTATCAATCTCGTTGTCAGGCATAATGATGCGCTACGACTTGCCTTGTTCCAAGAGGGTGATATAGCCCGGCAGAGAGTGTTGCCATCTGTCGATATCACACTCGAACTCGTCGACTTTTCAGACTACGTTGACAGCGTCGAGCGAGCGCAGGAATACCTTCAACACGCATTTTCCCGACCCTTCAATCCATTGGCAGGCATTCTTTGGGAGGCGCAGCTCGTACGGTGCAGTGCATCCCGTCACTACTGGCTGGGTCGCTACCATCATTTGGTCATGGACGGCTCAGGGGCGACGCTGTTTTGCCATGCAGTCGCGAAGGCCTACAACAATTTACTGGTGGGCATCGACGAGCTCGAGGAAGGCCCTTCCTACAGAGACTTCCTGGTCAAAGACCAGGCCTATCTGAATTCGCCGCGCCTGGAGCGTGACCGGTCGTTTTGGCGCGAACGCTACGCAAAAATACCGCCATCCCTGCTGCAGTGGTCCGGCGACCATGCCGTGGGTTCGATGTGCAAGAGCGGTCATATTCGCTCGACGATCAAGCGTGACCTGTTCAATGCTGTGGCCGCGGTTGCCACCGAGCATGGCCTTTCTCCTGTCACGGTGTTCTTTGCAGTCGTCAGTGCCTATTTTTCACGCGTCGGTGGTGCAGAAGAAGTCATCATTGGCATGCCCCTGCATAACCGCACGACGGCCCGCCAGAAACAGACGATCGGGATGTTTTCTTCCGTCATCCCGATCGGCGTACGGGTTGACCCTAATCGCTCCCTGCTCGAATTGATGGGCGATGTGGCCGCCGAATTGCGACGCTGCTACCGCCACGAGCACTTCCCGATTGCGGAACTGAATCGCGCCCTGAATATTGGCCATTCCAGGCGCAAGCAGATCTTCGATATCACGCTTTCATTCGAAAAATTTGACGCAGACTTTTTCTTTGGCGGCGCCCCTTCGAAGGCGATCAGGATGTACAGCGGCTTCGATCAGACGCCGCTCTCAATCGCTATCTGTGATTACTATTCGGATGAAGACGTAGTCGTTGACTTCAACTTCAATCTGGCCTGCTTTCGCCCGGACGAAGTTGAGCGGATTCGGGACCGCATTACGCTGCTTCTGGAGACAGTTGCCGCTCATGAATCGACGCCGATTGGCCAGCTTGCGCTTATGGGGGAAGCGGAACGCCGGCAAGTGCTGGTCGAGTTCAACGCAACACACCAGGCCTTGCAACAGGATCTATTGGTCCATCAGATTTTCGAACAGCAAGCGCAGCAGCAGCCCCAAGCGCTTGCACTGGTCTGCGGCGACGAGCGCGTGACCTACGCTGAACTCAACGAACGCAGCAATCAGGTGGCTCATGCCTTGCTGTCACTGGGCATTGCTCCGGACGACCGCGTGGCGATCTGTGTGGAACGCAGTGTTGAGATGGTGGTGGGCTTGCTGGGGATCCTGAAGGCGGGCACTGCCTACGTGCCGCTGGACCCTGGGTATCCGCCGGAGCGGTTGCGCTACATGCTGGAGGACAGCGCGCCGGTGGCGGTGCTGGTGCAGCGTACGACCAGGGACTTGCTGGGTGCGTTGGCGATGCCGGTGCTGGATCTGCAAAGCGTGAACCGGGCGGCTGAAACCGAGCATGATCGCGTATTGCCGACGGTCGCGCCACAGCACCTGGCTTATGTGATCTATACCTCGGGTTCGACCGGCCAGCCCAAGGGCGTGATGATCGAGCATCGCAATCTCGTGAACCTGGTGGCCTGGCATTGCGAGGCGTTCGGTCTGACCCATCGCAAGCGGGTTTCGAGCGTGGCCGGTGTCGGTTTCGATGCTTGCGTCTGGGAACTATGGCCAGCGCTGTGCGTGGGCGCCAGCCTGTCGCTGTTGCCTGGACAAGCGCTTGGCAATGATGTCGATGCGCTGCTGGGATGGTGGCGTCGGCAAGAACTGGATGTGAGCTTCTTGCCTACGCCGATTGCCGAGATTGCGTTCGCCCAAGGGATCGAGCCGGCGTCGCTGCAAACGTTGCTGATCGGTGGAGACCGGTTGCGTCAGTTTCCCAATCCGGGTAGTCGGGTTGCGCTGATCAACAACTATGGTCCGACCGAGACCACGGTTGTGGCCACATCCGGTCTGATCGATGCAACGCAGTCGGTATTGCACATAGGCCGTCCGATAGCCAATACGCAGGTTTACCTGTTGGATGCGCACGGACAGCCTGTGCCTATCGGGGTCAGCGGCGAGATTTATATCGGCGGCGCGGGGGTTGCCCGGGGTTATCTGAACAGGCCGGAACTGACGGCGGAGCGTTTTCTGGATGACCCGTTCAGTGCCGAAACGGCGGCGCGAATGTACAGGACTGGCGATCTGGGGCGCTGGTTGGCGGACGGCAATATCGAGTACCTGGGGCGCAATGACGATCAGGTCAAGCTCCGGGGAGTTCGTATCGAGCTGGGCGAGATTGAGGCGCAACTGAGGCAGATCGCGGACATCAGAGACGCGGTGGTGATTGCCCAGGAGGATACGCCGGGTGAAAAGCGTCTGACGGCGTACTACACGATGCAGGAAGCTGCACAGGCCATGACAGCGCAGACGTTGCGTGCTGCCTTGCAGGCGAGGCTGCCGGAATACATGGTGCCGGCGGCGTATGTGAAAGTGTCCGAATGGCCGCTGACGCCGAACGGCAAGCTGGATCGGCGGGCATTGCCGGCGCCGGGGGACGACGCTTATGCCAGTCGTGACTACGAGGCGCCGGCAGGCGAAGTCGAGCGTGCGCTGGCGGAGATCTGGCAGGAGCTGCTCGGTGTCGATCGGGCGGGGCGCAACGATCACTTCTTCGAGCTGGGTGGGCATTCGCTGCTGGCGATGAGGCTCATCTCCCTGGTCCGGCAGCGTTTGAGCGTGGAATTGGAACTGGCCGCGTTATTCGCGAATCCGCAGCTCGAGGCGCTTGCCTGCGTGGTGGCGCAGGCACAAAACAATACACTGCCGCAGATTGTGCCAACGTCACGAGAGGCGCAACTGCCGCTGTCGTTTGCTCAGCAACGGTTGTGGTTTCTGGCGCAGATGGAAGGTGCCAGCGCTGCTTACCACATACCGGCGGGGCTGCGCATCGTCGGCGCGCTGGATGAAGCCGCCTTGCAGCGTGCGTTGAACCGGATTGTGGCGCGTCACGAAGTACTGCGCACAACGTTTGTCCAGACCGGGGATCAGGCCATAGTGCTCTGCATCCATCCCGAGGAAACAGGCTGCCCGTTGCGCAAGTACGATCTCACGACGCATGCCGATAGCTCGAGTGAGTTGGCACGACTGATGGACGAAGCAGCCATTGGGCGCTTCGATCTTCAGCAGGGACCGCTGATTCGAGGGAGTCTGGTTCGGCTGAGCGATGACGAGCATGTGTTGCTGTTGACGATGCACCACATCGTATCGGATGGCTGGTCGATGGGCGTGTTGACGCGCGAGTTGGGAGCGCTCTACGCGAGCGGTTGCCAAGCTGATGCAGACCCGTTGCCGCAGTTGTCGATCCAGTACGCGGACTATGCGGTGTGGCAACGAGGCTGGTTGAGCGGCGAGGTATTGCACAAGCAAAGCACCTACTGGCAGACCGCTCTGCTCGATGCGCCGGCATTGCTGATGTTGCCCTCTGATCGTGTACGTCCGGCGCAACAGGACTATACGGGCGATGCGGTGCCCGTGGTGCTGGATGCGACGCTGAGCCATGAGCTCAAGGCGCTGAGTCGGCGGCACGGCACGACCCTGTTCATGACATTGCTGGCGGGCTGGGCGACGGTATTGAGTCGTTTGTCCGGGCAGGATGAGGTGGTGATCGGTTCGCCGGTGGCGAACCGGATGAGCGCTGAGGTCGAGGGCCTGATCGGGTTTTTTGTCAACACCCTGGCGTTGCGCGTGAATGTGTCGGACGATCCGGCGGTCGAGGCATTGCTGAGTCGCGTCAAGGCCTGCACGCTGGCGGCCTATGAACACCAGGATCTGCCTTTCGAGCAGGTGGTGGAGTTGCTCAAGCCGGTGCGCAGCTTGTCCCATAGCCCGCTGTTCCAGGCGATGCTGTCGTGGCAGAACACGCCGCCCGCAGAACTGGCGTTGGAGGGGCTGGAGCTAACGCTGCTGGATTCGGTAGCACGCACCACCAAGTACGATGTGTCCCTCGACTTGGCGGAGGTGGAGGGACGGATCGTCGGTTCGCTGGAATATGCGACGGCGCTGTTCGACCGCGAGACGGCCCAACGCTACGTGGCGTATCTGGAACGGGCGCTGCGTGCGATGGTCGAGAACGATCGCCAGGTAGTGGGCGCGATCGAGCTCTTGGGCAAAACCGAACGTCGGCAAGTGCTTGTCGAGTTCAACGCGACACATCAGGCCTGGCAACAGGATCTATTGGTCCATCAACTTTTCGAACAGCAAGCGCAGCAGCAGCCTCAAGCGCTTGCACTGGTGTGCGGCGACGAGCGAGTGACGTACGCGGACCTCAACGAACGCAGCAATCAGGTGGCTGATATTTTGCTGTCACTGGGCATTGCTCCGGACGACCGCGTGGCGATCTTTGTGGAACGCAGTGTTGAGATGGTGGTGGGCTTGCTGGGGATCTTGAAGGCGGGTGGTGCCTACGTGCCGCTGGACCCTGGGTATCCGCCGGAGCGGTTGCGCTACATGCTGGAGGACAGCGCGCCGGTGGCGGTGCTGGTGCAGCGTACGACCCGGGACTTGCTGGGTGCACTGACGATGCCGGTGCTGGATCTGCAAAGCGTGAACTGGGCGGCTGAAGCCAGGCATGATCGCGTGTTGCCGACGATCACGCCACAGCACCTGGCTTATGTGATCTATACCTCGGGTTCGACCGGTCAGCCCAAGGGCGTGATGATCGAGCATCGCGCCATTGTGAACCGCCTGTTGTGGGCACAGGACCAATATCGGCTGAGTCGCGAAGACCGCGTCTTGCAAAAGACACCGTTCGGTTTTGACGTGTCGGTCTGGGAGTTTTTTCTACCCTTGCTCGCGGGTGCGCAATTGGTGATCGCGCGTCCGGGAGGCCATCAGGACCCCGAGTATCTGGCCGAGTTGATCGCAGACTCGGGTGTCACGATATTGCATTTCGTACCGTCCATGTTGCAGAGCTTCCTCAATCAGTCTGGCCCGCTGGCCTGTAGCACATTGCGGCAGGTGTTCTGTAGCGGCGAGGCGTTGCCCTATAGTTTGCAAAAGCACTTCGAGCAACGCTTTGCACATGTGCAATTGCATAATCTGTATGGCCCCACTGAAGCCGCTGTCGACGTCACCTACTGGCACTGTGTGCCCGACCTGCATGCGGGGATCGTGCCGATCGGCCGGCCGGTTGCCAATACCCGGATGTATCTGCTGGACCCGCACATGCAACCGGTCCCGGTTGGCGTCTGCGGCGAGATTTATATCGCGGGTGTACAGCTCGCGCGCGGCTATTTGAATCGTGATGAGCTGACCGCAGAGCGGTTCGTGAAAGACCGTTTCAGCAACGACCCGACGGCGCGGATGTACAGGAGCGGCGATTTGGGTCGTTGGCTGGCGGACGGCAATATCGAATACCTGGGACGCAACGACGATCAGGTCAAGCTCCGCGGCTTCCGTATCGAGCTGGGCGAGATTGAGGCGCAGCTGGCTGTGTGCCCTGGTGTCGGAGAGGCGGTGGTGATTGCCCGGGAAGACACGCCGGGTGACAAACGTCTGATCGCGTATTACACGACGCGGGAAGCGAAAGAGATCATTGCGGTGCAGACGCTACGGGCGGCCTTGCAGGCGAGTCTTCCGGAGTACATGGTGCCGGCCGCGTATGTGAAACTGCCGGGGTGGCCGCTGACACCTAACGGCAAGCTGAATCGCCGGGCGTTGCCTGTGCCGGAGGCCGACGCTTATGTGAGCCGCGGCTACGAAGCGCCGTGCGGGACGGTGGAGACGGCGCTTGCCGAAATCTGGCAGGAGCTGCTTGGTGTCGAACGGGTGGGTCGCCACGATCACTTCTTCGAACTGGGTGGGCATTCGCTACTGGCCGTCAGTCTGATGGGCCGGATGCGTCAAGCGGGACTGTCGGCGGATGTGCGGCTGCTGTTTGCCCAGCCAACCCTTTCTGCGTTTGCCGAGGTATTGGATAACGGTCATGAGGTAGAGGTGCCCGCCAACGGAATCGTGGTCGGGTGCACACGAATTACACCGTCGATGTTGCCGCTCGCGGACCTGAGCGAGGATGCCATCGAGCGGATTGTGCGTGCTGTGCCAGGCGGGACGGCGAACGTCCAGGATATCTATGCACTGGCGCCACTGCAGGAAGGGGTGTTGTTCCACCACCTTGCGTCGGTCGAGGGTGACCCCTATTTGCTAAATACGCGTTTTGCGCTGCCAAGCGAAGACCACCTGAAGGCGTTTGTCCGGGCACTTCAGGGTGTGATTGCCAGGCATGACATCTTGAGAACGGCGGTGCTGTGGGAGGGGCTGGACGAGCCGGTTCAGACAGTCTGGCGCGAAGCGCCATTGGCCGTTGAAGCGTTGGAGCTGAAGGCGGCCGACGGAGACATCGAACAGCAACTTCAGGAGCGCTTCGACCCCAGGCATTACCGGCTGGATTTGACGAAAGCGCCCTTGATGAAGATGGCTTACGCCTACGACGAAGCGAATAGTCGCTGGGTGGCGATTCTGCTGTTTCACCATATGGTGCTGGACCATACGGCGCTGGAAGTGGTGCAACATGAGGTGCAGGCGGATCTGCTGGGGCAGGCAGCCGGACTGCCGGATTCGGTACCCTATCGCAACCATGTGGCGCAGGCGCGACTGGGCGTAAGCCAAGCGGCGCATGAAGCGTTCTTCCAGGAAATGCTCGGTCAGGTGACAGAACCGACGCTGCCATTCGGTTTGCACGATGTGCAGGGTGACGGTCGGGACATCAAGCAAGCCAGGCAGGCAGTGGCCGCAGAGCTGGCGGGCAGGATCCGTCGGCAAGCCAGGAGTCTGGGCGTAAGTGCTGCCAGCCTGCATCATCTGGCCTGGGCGCAGGTGCTGGGGCGCACGTCGGGCCAGGAAGACGTGGTGTTCGGTACGGTGTTGCTGGGACGCATGCAGGGTGGCGATGGTGCCGACCGCTCGTTGGGGATGTTCATCAACACCTTGCCGTTGTGCTTGAACGTCGGTGAGCAAGGCGTGCGTGAGGGGGTGAAGGCCACGCATGCCCGCCTGACCGCGCTGCTCGGTCACGAACATGCGTCGTTGGCGCTGGCGCAACGCTGCAGCGCCATTGCTCCGCCGTTGCCGCTGTTCAGCGCGCTGCTGAATTACCGCCACAGCGCCGAGCCGCAAGTCTCGGACCAGGGAGACCGCGCCTGGGGCGGAATCGAGGTCCTGGGCTGGAATGAGCGAACCAACTATCCGCTGACACTGGCTGTGGACGATCTGGGCGAGGGCTTTGCACTGACCGTTCAAGCCACGGCGGGGATCGATCCGCAGCGGGTATGTGCTTACATGGAGACGGCGCTGGAGAGTCTGGTCGACGCGCTGGAACACTCACCTGAGTCGTTGCTGCGCAGTCTGGAGATGCTGCCGCGATCCGAGCGTCAGTTGCTGCAGGAGTGGAATGCGACGGCCGTGGATTATCCGCAAGGCACCTGCGTCCATCAGTTATTCGAAGCGCAAGTAGAAAAAACGCCAGAAGCGATTGCGCTGGTATTTGAGGCGCGCACATTCACTTATGCGCAACTGAATGCGCGCGCCAACCAGTTGGCGCATCATCTGATCGGCCTGGGCATCGGGCCGGATGACCGGGTGGCGATCTGCGTGGAGCGTAGCCCGGAAATGGTGGTGGGCTTGCTGGGGATCCTGAAGGCGGGTGCTGCCTACGTGCCGCTGGACCCGGCGTATCCGGAGCAGCGGTTGCGCTACATGCTGGAAGACAGCGCGCCGGCGGCGGTGCTGGTGCAGAGCGCGACCCGGGCGTTGCCGGGCGAGTTGGCGGTGCCACTGCTGGACCTGGAAGGCGGGTGCTGGGAAGCTGAGGCTGACCATGATCCAGTGGCGCGAGCCGTCAAGCCGGATCATCTGGCCTATGTGATCTACACCTCAGGCTCGAGCGGCCAACCCAAGGGCGTGTTGATCGAGCAAAGGGGCTTTCTAAACCTGATGCACTGGTATCTGGCCGAGCTGAACCTGGCGTCCGATGATGCCGTACTGCTTGTTTCCTCCTATAGCTTCGATCTGACGCAAAAAAATATTCTCGGTCCGTTATTGGTCGGTGGAACACTGCACCTGGCCAGAGAGGCTTTCATTCCCGAGGTGCTGCTGGAGCAGATTCAACGCGAGCGTATTACCCACATCAATCTTTCACCCAGTGCGTTCAACACGCTCATCGACGCAAACGATTCAAGGCAACTTGACAGCATCCGCCGGGTGGTACTGGGCGGAGAGCCTATTCAAGTCGCCAGGCTGGAAATGCTTCCCGAGCCGAGGCCCGAATTCATTAACAGTTACGGGCCCACGGAGTGTAGCGACGTGGTGGCCTGGCATAGACTGGTTGACGATATCGACTGTTATCGGTCTTCGGTATTTCCAATCGGCCGTCCGATCGCGAACACACGGATTTACCTGCTGGATACACACGGCCAGCCGGTGCCCATCGGGGTCAGCGGCGAGATCCATATCGGCGGTGCGGGGGTTGCCCGTGGCTATCTGAATATGCCGGAACTGACGGCGGAGCGTTTCCTGGATGACCCGTTCAGTGCCGAGCCTGCGGCGCGCATGTACAAGAGCGGCGATCTGGGACGCTGGCTGGCGGACGGCAATATCGAGTACCTGGGGCGCAACGACGATCAGGTCAAGCTCCGTGGCTTCCGTATCGAGCTGGGTGAGGTCGAGTCGCGACTGTCTGAGTGTCCCGGGGTCAGGGAAGCGGTGGTGCTGGTGCGCGAGCACCGTCCCGGCGACAAACGCCTGGTGGCGTACCTGACGGCGCAGGAAGGTGTCGAGTTTTCGGCGGCGCAGTTGCGTGAGCAACTGTCGCAAGGGCTGGCGGAGTACATGATCCCGAGCGCCTTCGTAACGCTGGCGCGTTTCCCGCTAACGCCAAACGGCAAGCTGGACCGACGGGCATTGCCGGCGCCGGAGGACGACGCTTATGCCAGTCGCGTCTATGAGGCGCCGGCAGGTGACGTCGAGCATGCGCTGGCAGAGATCTGGCAGGCGTTGCTGGGGCTGGAGCGGGTAGGTCGTCATGACCACTTCTTTGAACTGGGCGGGCATTCGTTACTGGCGGTACAACTGGTGTCGCGTCTGCGTCAGCGCTTCGAAGTCGAGGTGGCACTGCGGGATGTGTTTGCCGAGCCGACGCTGCAAGGTCTGGCACGTCAGGTGGCGAACGCCCGGCTCTCGGCGCAGACGCCGTTGACGCTGGTGGATCGAGATCTACCTTTGCCGCTGTCGTGGGCGCAGCAGCGCTTGTGGTTCCTCGATCAACTGGATCGGGCGGCGGGGGCTGCTTATCACATTCCGGCGGGACTACGGTTGCGCGGCCGATTGGACAGCGAGGCCTTGCAGGCCACGCTGGACCGGATCGTGGCGCGCCACGAAACCCTGCGCACCCATTTTGCCTTGCACGAGGGTCAGGCGATCCAGGTGATCGCGCCGGCGACCCAAGGGTTCGCCCTGGTCACTCATGACCTGCGCGCTCTGGACAGCGCAGCGCAACACGAGGCCGCAGAGCAGCTCGCTCGCGAGGAGGCGCTGGCGCCGTTTGACTTGTCGAGGGGGCCGCTGATTCGCGGACGGCTTGTGCAACTGTCGGAGACAGAGCACATCCTGCTGGTGACGCAGCACCATATCGTTTCTGACGGTTGGTCGACGGGCGTTCTGCTGCACGAAATCGGTATGTTGTACCGCGCCTTCAGCCAGGGGCTGGCTGATCCTCTGCCGGCACTGGCCTTCCAGTATGTCGACTACGCCGCATGGCAGCGGCAGTGGTTGCAGGGCGAAACCCTGCAAACGCAGGTCGAGTTCTGGCGGCAGCACCTGAGTGGCGCACCGGCCTTGCTGGAGCTGCCAACCGACCACCGCCGCCCACCGTTGCGCAGTTATGCCGGCGGACGGGTGAGCCTGGCCCTGAGCCCGGCATTGACGACAGGGTTGCGGCAGTTGGGTCAGCGTCACGGTGCGACGCTGTTCATGACCTTGCTGGCGGGCTGGTCGAGTCTGTTGAGCCGCTTCAGTGGGCAGGACGATGTAGTGATCGGCACGCCGGTGGCGAATCGTCCGCGCAGCGAACTGGAGTCGCTGATCGGCTTCTTCGTCAACACACTGGCGCTGCGCATCCGGCCGGAAGGGGGCCTGAGCGTGGCGGCGTTGCTGGAGCAGGTCAAGGCGGTCATGCTGGCGGCGCATGCGCATCAGGACCTGCCGTTCGAGCAGGTGGTGGAGGCGCTGCAACCACCGCGCAGCCTGGGTCATAGCCCGATCTTCCAGGTCATGCTGGCGCTGAACAATACCCCGGGCGGCGGCGAATTCAGCCTGCCGGAGCTGAGCCTGGAGCCGCTGCAAGCGTCGCACACGACGGCCCAGTTCGACCTGTCGCTTGCGCTGGTCGAGGCGGATGGCGGGTTGGTCGGCTCTCTGGAATACGCGAGTGATCTGTTCGAGCGTGCGACGATCGAGCGGATGGCGGGGCACCTGCAGGTACTTCTGGAGGGCATGGTGGCGGATGACCAGCAAGCGGTCGCAGAACTGCCGCTGCTGTCCTGCGAGCAACGTCGGCAGGTGTTGGAGTCGTTCAACGATACGGCAGCGGCCTACCCGGCGGACAAGTTGCTCCATCAACTGTTCGAGGAACAGGTGGCACAACAGCCCGATGCCCTGGCGGTGGTCGATGACGCCGGAAGCCTGACCTATGGCGAACTCAACGCGCGGGCGAATCGACTGGCACATTACCTGATCGGCCTGGGTATCCAGCCGGATGATCGGGTCGCGATCTGTGCGCAGCGCAGCCTGGAAATGGTGGTGGGCTTGCTCGGTATTCTGAAGGCGGGTGGTGCCTATGTGCCGCTGGATCCTGGGTATCCGCCTGAGCGATTGCGCTACATGCTGGAAGACAGCGCGCCGGTAGCAGTGCTGGTGCAAGCGGCGCTGCAGGAATGCCTGCCGGCGGTAAATGTGCCGCAGGTCGTGTTGGACAGCGTGGACCTGTCCTCAGGGACCGGTGGGCTGCCGTGTGGCAATCCGGATCTTGATGCCCTGGGGCTGACGTCGAGAATGCCGGCTTATGTGATGTATACATCCGGCTCCTCGGGAGTGCCGAAGGGCGTGCTGATTGAGCACCGCAGTGTGCTGCGTCTGGTTATCAATAATCCTTATGCCAGGATCACCACAGAGGATTGTGTTGCGCATGGCGCCAATACGGCCTTCGACGCTTCGACCTGGGAAATCTGGAGTGCGCTGCTCAATGGGGCGAAACTGTTGGTTGTGTCTCAGGCGACGCTGCTCAATGCCGCGCGCTTGAACCATGTATTGATTGAAGGTGGCGTGACCGCTTTATGGTTGACTGCTGGATTGTTCAATGAATATG
The DNA here is from genome assembly GCF_017833055.1 of Pseudomonas sp. PvP100. NCBI lineage: Bacteria > Pseudomonadati > Pseudomonadota > Gammaproteobacteria > Pseudomonadales > Pseudomonadaceae > Pseudomonas > Pseudomonas sp. PvP100. Next base: position 2,943,809 of record NZ_JAFIBO010000001.1, on the reverse strand, counting down.
TCGATGTACTCGCCGCTGCCTTCTCAAAGCTGCGATATCTCCTGGTCGGTGGGGATGTGCTCGATCCAGTGAGCGTTGCGAAGGTTTTGTCCCGCGTCCATCGCCCGAGGCATCTGATCAATGGCTATGGACCAACGGAAACAACGACCTTTGCCAGCACCTATGAGATCCATGCGCTGTCCGACAATTCGCGCTCGATTCCTATTGGCCGCCCCATCGGCAACACACGCATTTACCTGCTGGATGCACACGGTCAGCCGGTGCCCATCGGGGTCAGCGGCGAGATCCATATCGGCGGTGCGGGGGTTGCCCGTGGCTATCTGAATATGCCGGAACTGACGGCGGAGCGTTTCCTGGACGACCCGTTCAGTGCCGAGCCTGCGGTGCGGATGTACAAGAGCGGCGATCTGGGACGCTGGCTGGCGGACGGCAATATCGAGTACCTGGGGCGCAACGACGATCAGGTCAAGCTCCGTGGCTTCCGTATCGAGCTGGGTGAGATCGAGTCGCGACTGTCTGAGTGCCCTGGAGTCAGGGAGGCGGTGGTGCTGGTGCGCGAGCACCGTCCAGGCGACAAACGCCTGGTGGCGTACCTGACGGCGCAGGAAGGTGTCGAGTTGTCGGCGGCACAGTTGCGCGAGCAACTGTCGCAAGGGCTGGCGGAGTACATGATTCCGAGTGCCTTCGTAACGCTGGCGCGTTTCCCGCTAACGCCGAACGGCAAGCTGGACCGTCGGGCCTTGCCGGCGCCGGAGGACGACGCTTATGCCAATCGTGATTACGAGGCGCCGGCAGGTGACATTGAGCATGCGCTGGCGGAGATCTGGCAGGCGTTGCTGGGGCTGGAGCGTGTCGGTCGCCACGATCACTTCTTCGAACTGGGCGGGCATTCGTTACTGGCGGTGCAACTGGTGTCGCGTCTGCGTCAGCGCTTCGAAGTCGAGGTGGCACTGCGGGATGTGTTTGCCGAGCCGACGCTGCAAGGTCTGGCACGTCAGGTGGCGAACGCCCGGCTCTCGGCGCAGACGCCGTTGACGCTGGTGGATCGCGATCTACCTTTGCCGCTGTCGTGGGCGCAGCAACGCTTGTGGTTCCTCGATCAACTGGATCGGGCGGCGGGGGCTGCTTATCACATTCCGGCGGGACTGCGCTTGCGCGGCCGATTGGACAGCGAGGCCTTGCAGGCCACGCTGGACCGGATCGTGGCGCGCCACGAAACCCTGCGCACCCACTTTGCCTTACACGAGGGCCAAGCGATCCAGGTGATCGCGCCGGCGACTCAAGGGTTCGCCCTGGTCACTCATGACCTGCGCGCTCTGGACAGCGCGGCGCAACACGAGGCCGTAGAGCAGCTCGCTCGCGAGGAGGCGCTGGCGCCATTCGACTTGTCGAGGGGGCCGCTGATTCGCGGGCGGCTTGTGCAACTGTCGGAGACGGAGCACATCCTGCTGGTGACGCAGCACCATATCGTTTCGGACGGTTGGTCGACGGGCGTTCTGCTTCACGAAATCGGCATGTTGTACCGCGCCTTCAGCCAAGGGCTGGCCGATCCTCTGCCGGCACTGGACTTCCAGTATGTCGACTACGCCGCGTGGCAGCGGCAGTGGTTGCAGGGCGAGACGCTGCACACGCAGGTCGACTTCTGGCGGCAGCACCTGAGTGGTGCACCGGCCTTGCTGGAGCTGCCAACCGACCACCGCCGCCCACCGTTGCGCAGTTACGCCGGCGGACGGGTGAGCCTGGCCCTGAGCCCGGCATTGACGGCAGGGTTGCGACAGCTGGGTCAGCGTCACGGTGCGACGCTGTTCATGACCTTGCTGGCGGGCTGGTCGAGTCTGCTGAGCCGCTTCAGCGGGCAGGACGATGTGGTGATCGGCACGCCGGTGGCAAATCGTCCGCGCAGCGAACTGGAGTCGCTGATCGGCTTCTTCGTCAACACACTGGCGCTGCGGATCAGGCCGGAAGGGGGCCTGAGCGTGGCCGCGTTGCTGGAGCAGGTCAAGACGGTCATGCTGGCGGCGCACGCGCATCAGGACCTGCCGTTCGAGCAGGTGGTGGAGGCGCTGCAGCCCCCGCGCAGCCTGGGTCATAGCCCGATCTTCCAGGTCATGCTGGCGCTGAACAATACCCCGGGCGGCGGCGAATTCAGCCTGCCGGAGCTGAGCCTGGAGCCGCTGCAAGCGCCGCACACGACGGCCCAGTTCGACCTGTCGCTTGCGCTGGTCGAGGCGGATGGCGGGTTGATCGGCTCTCTGGAATACGCGAGTGATCTGTTCGAGCGTGCGACGATCGAGCGGATGGCGGGGCACTTGCAGGTGCTTCTGGAAGGCATGGTGGCGGATGACCAGCAAGCGGTCGCAGAACTGCCGCTGCTGTCGTGCGAGCAACGTCGGCAGGTGTTGGAGTCGTTCAACGATACGGCAGCGGCCTACCCGGCGGACAAGTTGATTCATCAACTGTTCGAGGAGCAGGCGGCGCAACAACCCGATGCCCTGGCGGTGGTCGATGACGCCGGAAGCCTGACCTATGGCGAACTCAACGCCCGGGCGAATCGACTGGCACATTATCTGATCGGCCTGGGTATCCAGCCGGATGATCGAGTTGCGATCTGTGCGCAACGCAGCCTGGAAATGGTGGTGGGCTTGCTGGGGATTTTTAAGGCGGGTGGTGCGTATGTGCCGCTTGATCCTGCGTATCCGGAGCAGCGGTTACGCTACATGCTGGAAGACAGCACGCCGGTGGCGGTGCTGGTGCAGGCCGAGACCCGGGCGTTGCTGGGCGAGTTGGCGGTGCCGACGCTCGACCTGCAAGATGGCGACTGGGAGGTTGAAGCTGAACACAATCCTGTAGTGCCGGCCATCACGCCGCAGCACCTGGCCTATGTGATCTATACCTCGGGCTCCTCCGGTAAACCCAAAGGCGTGGGCGGTCCACATCAGGCCATGGTTAACCGTCTTTACTGGATGCATAGCACTTTCGGTGGTCAGCGACTCGAAAAGCATGCACAAAAAACGTCGATCAGTTTTCTCGATTCGGTGACTGAAACGCTGATGCCCTTACTGTTTGGCGCGCAGCTGCATATCGTGTCGCCGCTGGCCTCCAGGGATCCGATACAGCTGTGGCAGGCGGTTACAGAGCATCAGTTGACCCGTCTGGTTCTTGTCCCTTCACTGCTGGAAGAACTGTCGAGAATAGAGAACCGACAAGTTTCGCCAGAAAAGCGGCTGATCGTTTGCAGTGGCGAGGTGTTTTCGTCCTCCCTGCTTGCTCGCACTCGCGCCTGGCTACCTTCGGCCACGATACTGAATTTCTACGGTTCGTCGGAAGCGGCGGGTGACTCTACTTTTTACCTGTGCGACAGCGCTGTTCAAGCGGGTCATTCACTTCCAATCGGCCGTCCGATCGCGAATACACGGATTTACCTGCTGGATGCACACGGCCAGCCGGTACCGATTGGGGTCATTGGCGAGATCCATATCGGCGGCGCGGGGGTTGCCCGTGGCTATCTGAATCTGCCGGAACTGACGGCAGAGCGTTTCCTGGACGACCCGTTCAGTGCCGAGCCGGCGGCGCGGATGTACAGGAGCGGCGATCTGGGGCGCTGGCTGGCGGACGGCAATATCGAGTACCTGGGGCGTAACGACGATCAGGTCAAGCTCCGCGGTTTTCGTATCGAACTGGGCGAGATCGAGTCGAAACTGTCTGAGTGCCCTGGAGTCAGGGAGGCGGTGGTGCTGGTGCGAGAGCACCGTCCAGGCGACAAACGCCTGGTGGCGTACCTGACGGCGCAGGAAGGTGCCGTATTGTCGGCGGCGCAGTTGCGCGAGCAACTGTCGCAAGGGCTGGCGGAATACATGATTCCGAGTGCCTTCGTGACGCTGGCGCGTTTTCCGCAAACGCCGAGCGGCAAGCTGGATCGTCGGGCATTGCCGGCGCCGGAGGACGACGCTTATGCCAGTCGCGTCTATGAGGCGCCGGCAGGTGACGTCGAGCATGCGCTGGCAGAGATCTGGCAGGCTTTGCTGGGGCTGGAGCGGGTAGGTCGTCATGACCACTTCTTCGAACTGGGCGGGCATTCGTTACTGGCGGTACAACTGGTGTCGCGTCTGCGTCAGCGCTTCGAAGTCGAAGTGGCACTGCGGGATGTGTTTGCCGAGCCGACGCTGCAAGGTCTGGCACGTCAGGTGGCGAACGCCCGGCTATCGGCGCAGACGCCGTTGACGTTGTTGACGCCGGTGGATCGCAATCTGCCATTGCCGCTGTCGTGGGCGCAGCAGCGCTTGTGGTTCCTCGATCAACTGGACCGGGCGGCGGGGGCTGCTTATCACATCCCGGCGGGACTGCGCTTGCGCGGCCGATTGGACAGAGACGCCTTGCAGGCCACGCTGGACCGGATCGTGGCGCGCCACGAAACCCTGCGCACCCACTTTGCCTTGCACGAGGGCCAGGCGATCCAGGTGATCGCGCCGGCGACCCAAGGGTTCGCCCTGATCACTCATGACCTGCGCGCTCTGGACAGCGCGGCACAACACAAGACGCAAGACGAGATGCAACACGAGGCCGTAGAGCGGCTCGCTGGCGAGGAGGCGCTGGCGCCGTTTGACCTGTCGAGGGGGCCGCTGATTCGCGGACGACTTGTGCAACTGTCGGAGACAGAGCACATCCTGCTGGTGACGCAGCACCATATCGTTTCGGACGGTTGGTCGACGGGCGTTCTGCTGCACGAAATCGGCATGTTGTACCGCGCCTTCAGCCAGGGGCTGGCTGATCCTCTGCCGGCACTGGCCTTCCAGTATGTCGACTACGCCGCGTGGCAGCGGCAGTGGTTGCAGGGCGAGACGCTGCACACGCAGGTCGACTTCTGGCGGCAGCACCTGAGCGGCGCACCGGCCTTGCTGGAGCTGCCAACCGACCACCGCCGCCCACCGTTGCGCAGTTATGCCGGCGGACGGGTGAGCCTGGCTCTGAGCCCGGCATTGACGGCAGGGTTGCGGCAGTTGGGCCAGCGTCACGGTGCGACGCTGTTCATGACCTTGCTGGCGGGCTGGTCGAGTCTGCTGAGCCGCTTCAGCGGGCAGGACGATGTGGTGATCGGCACGCCGGTGGCAAATCGTCCGCGCAGCGAACTGGAGTCGCTGATAGGCTTCTTCGTCAACACCCTGGCGCTGCGCATCCGGCCGGAAGGGCGCCTGAGCGTGGCGGCGTTGCTGGAGCAGGTCAAGGCGGTCATGCTGGCGGCGCACGCGCATCAGGACCTGCCGTTCGAGCAGGTGGTGGAGGCGCTGCAGCCCCCGCGCAGCCTGGGTCATAGCCCGATCTTCCAGGTCATGCTGGCGCTGAACAATACCCCGGGCGGCGGCGAATTCAGCCTGCCGGAGCTGAGCCTGGAGCCGCTGCAAGCGCCGCACACGACGGCCCAGTTCGACCTGTCGCTTGCGCTGGTCGAGGCGGATGGCGGGTTGATCGGCTCTCTGGAATACGCGAGTGATCTGTTCGAGCGTGCGACGATCGAGCGGATGGCGGGGCACTTGCAGGTGCTTCTGGAAGGCATGGTGGCGGATGACCAGCAAGCGGTCGCAGAACTGCCGCTGCTGTCGTGCGAGCAACGTCGGCAGGTGTTGGAGTCGTTCAACGATACGGCAGCGGCCTACCCGGCGGACAAGTTGATTCATCAACTGTTCGAGGAGCAGGCGGCGCAACAACCCGATGCCCTGGCGGTGGTCGATGACGCCGGAAGCCTGACCTATGGCGAACTCAACGCGCGGGCGAATCGACTGGCACATTACCTGATCGGCTTGGGTATCCAGCCGGATGATCGGGTTGCGATCTGTGCGCAGCGCAGCCTGGAAATGGTGGTGGGCTTGCTGGGTATTTTGAAGGCGGGCGGTGCGTATGTGCCGCTGGATCCTGGGTATCCGTCCGAGCGATTGCGCTACATGCTGGAAGACAGCGCGCCGGTGGCGGTGCTGGTGCAGGCCGAGACCCGGACGTTGCTGGGCGAGTTGGCGGTGCCGACGCTCGACCTGCAAGCTGGCGACTGGGAGGTTGAGGCTGAACATAATCCCGTAGTGCCGGCCATCACACCGCAACACCTGGCCTATGTGATTTATACCTCGGGTTCCACTGGTAAACCCAAAGGCGTGGCCAACCAGCATGACGGCGTCGTCAACCGGTTGTGGTGGGCAAAGAGCGAATACCGGATTGGAGCCGACGATCGTGTCTTGCAGAAGACGCCCTTCGGCTTCGATGTATCGGTCTGGGAGATCTTCCTGCCTCTGCTGGCCGGGGCACAACTGGTCATGGCCCGCCCCGGCGGGCATCAAGACCCTCACTACCTGATGGAGGTGATCGAGCGCCGAAGCATCAGCATGCTGCACTTTGTTCCTTCCATGCTGCAGGCCTTCGTCAATCAGACGCCAGCAGGCCGGTGTTCGACGCTCAAGCGAGTACTTTGCAGTGGTGAAGCGCTGCCGCATGCTTTGCTATTGCAAGGCCAGGCACATTTCCCGAAAAGCGAGTTGCACAATCTGTACGGACCCACCGAAGCAGCCATCGACGTCACGGCATGGCATTACGTGGCAGAGCAGGATATCGGTATCGTTGCGATCGGCCGTCCGATAGCGAATACACAGATTTACCTGTTGGATGCGCACGGCCAGCCGGTACCGATCGGGGTCAGCGGCGAGATCCATATCGGCGGTATCGGGGTTGCCCGTGGTTATCTGAATCGTCCGGAGTTGACGGCGGAGCGTTTCCTGGAAGATCCGTTCAGTGCCCAGCCGGCGGCGCGGATGTACAGGAGCGGTGATCTGGGGCGCTGGCTGGCAGACGGCAATATCGAGTACCTGGGGCGTAACGACGATCAGGTCAAGCTCCGGGGCTACCGTATCGAACTGGGCGAGATCGAGTCGCAGCTTGCGGGTTGCCCCGGGGTCAGGGAGGCGGTAGTGCTGGCGCGTGAGCACCGTCCCGGCGACAAACGCCTGGTGGCGTATTTGACGGCGCAGGAAGGCGCCGTATTGTCGGCGACGCAGTTGCGCGAACAACTGTCGCAAGGGCTGGCGGAGTACATGATCCCGAGTGCCTTTGTAACGCTGGCGCGTTTCCCGCTGACGCCGAACGGCAAGCTGGATCGACGGGCATTGCCGGCGCCGGAAGACGACGCTTATGCCAGTCGTGGTTACGAGGCGCCGGTAGGTGAAATCGAGCATGCGCTGGCGGAGATCTGGCAGGCATTGCTGGGGCTGGAGCGGGTGGGTCGCCATGACCACTTCTTTGAACTGGGCGGGCATTCGCTGCTGGCAGTGCAACTGGTTTCGTGCCTGCGTCAGCGCTTCGAGGTCGAAGTTGCACTAGGCGATCTGTTCATGCACCCGACAATCTGTGAACTTGCCGCGTCTTGCCATAGCGGTCTGAGCAAGGCTCTGCATCCGAATCTGACCACCATTCGCAAAGAGGGGGCTCAACATCCTTTGTTCCTCATTCATGAAGGCTCAGGGGATATCGGCTATGCCCAACAGTTGGCAAAGCAAATTCCCTCTGACATTCCGGTGTATGGATTTTCGGCGAGCGGACTGCAAAGTGGAGAGGAACACCTCACCACTATCGAGGCAATGGCCTCACGCTACATTGAGGGGATCCGCCATATACAGCCACAGGGGCCGTATCGCGTCGCTGGCTGGTCTGCCGGGGGAACGATCGCCTATGAAATTGCCCATCAACTGATAGGGGCCGGTGCTACGGTAGAATTCCTCGGGCTTGTCGACACCACCAGCGACTATCGGCATTTGTTTGATGCGCAGGAGGGCGGGTACGCTCATCTCGATGAGAGGCCGGATTTCGACGAGATCGAAGCCTTATTGAGACTTCTGCCGCCTGATGTACGTCAGGGGCCTGTCAGACACTTGGCTGCTGCTCGGGATTTCGAGGCCTTGTTGGCTTATACGCAAGTTCAAGGTCTGCTTCCTGAAGGTATAGAGAGTGATCTTGCAAAAAGATACCTGGCACTGATCCGCAGTATCGGTCTGGCGCTTTACCGTTACATGCCGCCCGCGCTGCCGGTGCGTGTCACTTTATTCTCAGCAATGGGAGAAAACCGTAGTGATATCAGCATTGGTTGGGAGGCGCTGATGCCCAAGGAGCAACTGCAAGTCATCTCCATCATGGGAACTCATCACTCCATTGTGAAAGAGCCCGACATTCGTGAGCTGGGGCGGGCGATCCTTGAGGCAGTCACCAATAAGGGGAGGGCCAGCCAAACCAGATTGCCTTTGGAAACCGTGTAGTTTCGTTTGACCTTCCCTTTGCCATCATCCGTCGTCCTGGTCTTTGCCGTCTGGGATGATGGCCGAGAGGAAGGTCAAGCAAGGCAAAAACAGGCGAGGCCCGGCCGGAGTCGCATTCGACCGGATTTAACCGAGTCAAACCTCACATTTTTGCCGAAACAAAAATAAAAAAGGCTGCCAGTTGGCAGCCCTTTTCTCAGAACCCGTTTCATTTTTGATGAGATGGGTTCAGCTTTTATTGCAACTCCGCGGGATGCAAATCAATCCCAGCTCAAAGCTCCACCTGTCTGATACTCAATAACCCGCGTCTCAAAGAAGTTCTTCTCTTTCTTCAAGTCCATGATCTCGCTCATCCAAGGGAACGGGTTGGTCGTCCCTGGATACTCTTCCTTCAAGCCAATCTGGCTCAGGCGGCGGTTAGCGATGAATTTCAGATAGTCTTCCATCATCGCAGCGTTCATACCGAGTACGCCGCGGGGCATGGTGTCGCGGGCGTATTCGATTTCCAGCTGGGTGCCTTGCAGGATCATCTGCGTGGCTTCTTCTTTCATCTCGGCATCCCACAGGTGCGGGTTTTCGATTTTGATCTGGTTGATCACGTCGATGCCGAAGTTCAGGTGCATGGACTCGTCGCGCAGGATGTACTGGAACTGCTCGGCGACGCCGGTCATTTTGTTGCGGCGGCCCATGGAGAGGATCTGGGTGAAGCCGCAGTAGAAGAAGATACCTTCCAGTACGCAGTAGTAGGCGATCAGGTTGCGCAGCAGCTCTTTGTCGGTTTCTACGGTGCCGGTTTCGAACTTCGGATCGGAGATCGAACGGGTGTACTTCAGGCCCCAGGCTGCTTTTTTAGCGACCGACGGGATCTCGTGGTACATGTTGAAGATCTCGCCTTCATCCATGGCCAGCGATTCGATGCAGTACTGGTAGGCGTGGGTGTGGATCGCCTCTTCGAAAGCCTGGCGCAGGATGTACTGGCGGCACTCCGGGTTGGTGATCAGGCGGTACACGGCCAGCACCAGGTTGTTGGCAACCAGTGAGTCGGCAGTGGAGAAGAAGCCCAGGTTACGCATGACGATGCGGCGCTCGTCGTCGGTCAGGCCTTCCGGGTTTTTCCAGAGGGCGATGTCGGCGGTCATGTTGACTTCTTGCGGCATCCAGTGGTTTGCGCAACCGTCCAGGTACTTCTGCCAGGCCCAGTCGTACTTGAAAGGTACGAGCTGGTTGAGGTCGGCGCGGCAGTTGATCATCATTTTTTCATCAACGGCGACGCGGGCGGCGGCGCCTTCGAGTTCGGCCAGGCCTTCAGCGACGTCCAGTGCGTCCAGCGCTTTCTTGGCGCGGATCAGGGCAGCGGAGTCGGCGGCGGTTACTGCGCGGGCTTCCTGTGCAGCCAGGCCACCGGCGCTGTCGAGGCGGTCCATGTTGGCTTCGTTGGCGTGGCCGGCGTTGGTCGCTTTGGCGACTACTTCGCCGTCTTCTTTATCGAATTCGTCCCAGCTCAGCATGGTGTACTTCTCCTGCTTGAGGGTCAGTCGGGTGGACTGGCCTGTTGGATCTAGAGGGTGTGTTGCTTGCTTTTCAGGTGTGGCGCGCAAGGAACATGAATTTTTGGCTTTCGGGGCCTTTGGGTGAGGAGGAGGGTGGCAAGGGGATGTGTATCCTTGCCGGCCTCTTCGCGGACAAGTCCGCTCCTACAGGTACAGCGTCAGGCTTGTTGGCCTCTCGCTCCCACAGGGTTGTGTTTCTCCTGTGGGGGCGAGGCGGGTTGCCTTACTGGCAAGCCTCACAATCCGGCTCGTCGATCGCGCAAGCTTTTGGCACTGGGGCCGGGCCGGCAGGTGCTGCTTCGGTTGGACGCGGGGCGGTGATCGCCGAGTCGTCCGGGCCGTGGCCGCCGCTCGATACTGCGTTGAGCTTGCCGGTGTTGACGGTGGACTTCTCGGTGCTGGTCGCGGCCAAGGCACGGAGGTAGTAGGTGGTTTTCAGACCACGGTACCAGGCCATGCGGTAGGTCACGTCCAGCTTCTTGCCCGAAGCGCCAGCGATGTACAGGTTCAGCGACTGAGCCTGATCGATCCACTTCTGACGACGGCTTGCTGCGTCGACGATCCACTTGGTGTCCACTTCGAAAGCAGTCGCGTAAAGCTCCTTGAGCTCCTGCGGGATGCGCTCGATCTCCTGTACCGAACCGTCGTAGTACTTCAGGTCGTTGATCATGACCGAGTCCCACAGGTCGCGGGCCTTGAGGTCGCGAACCAGGTACGGGTTGATCACGGTGAATTCGCCGGACAGGTTCGATTTCACGTAGAGGTTCTGATAGGTCGGTTCGATCGACTGCGACACGCCAGTGATGTTGGCGATGGTGGCGGTCGGTGCGATGGCCATGATGTTCGAGTTACGGATACCTTTCTGCACACGGGCACGAACCGGCGCCCAGTCCAGGGTTTCTTTCAGATCGACGCTGATGTACTTCTCGCCACGCTGCTCGATCAGGATCTGTTGCGAATCCAGCGGCAGGATGCCTTTGGACCACAGCGAACCCTGGAACGTCTCGTAGGCACCGCGCTCGTCGGCCAGGTCACAGGACGCCTGGATCGCGTAGTAGCTGACCGCTTCCATGGAGGTGTCGGCGAACTGCACGGCAGCATCGGAACCGTACGGGATGTGTTGCAGGTACAGCGCGTCCTGGAAGCCCATGATGCCCAGGCCGACCGGACGGTGACGCAGGTTGGAGTTCTTGGCCTGCGGTACCGAGTAGTAGTTGATGTCGATCACGTTATCGAGCATGCGCACGGCTACATCGACGGTGCGCTTGAGCTTGTCGGTGTCCAGCTTGCCGTCGACGATGTGGTTCGGCAGGTTGATCGAGCCCAGGTTGCAGACCGCGATCTCGTCCTTGTTGGTGTTCAGGGTGATCTCGGTGCACAGGTTCGAGCTGTGAACCACGCCCACGTGCTGCTGCGGGCTGCGCAGGTTGCACGGGTCCTTGAAGGTCAGCCAAGGATGGCCGGTTTCGAACAGCATCGAGAGCATCTTGCGCCACAGATCCTTGGCCTGGATGGTCTTGAATAGTTTGATCTTGCCTGGGTATTCGGTCAGCGCTTCGTAGTACTCGTAACGCTCCTGGAAGGCCTTGCCGGTCAGGTCGTGCAGGTCTGGTACTTCGGAGGGCGAGAACAGGGTCCACGGGCCGTCGTCGAAGACGCGCTTCATGAACAGGTCAGGGATCCAGTTGGCGGTGTTCATGTCGTGGGTACGACGACGGTCATCACCGGTGTTCTTGCGCAGCTCGATGAACTCTTCGATGTCCATGTGCCAGGTTTCCAGGTAGGCACAGACCGCGCCCTTGCGCTTGCCGCCCTGGTTGACCGCAACGGCGGTGTCGTTGACCACTTTCAGGAACGGTACGACGCCTTGCGACTTGCCGTTGGTGCCCTTGATGTACGAGCCCAGCGCACGAACCGGTGTCCAGTCGTTGCCCAGGCCGCCTGCGAATTTGGACAGCATGGCGTTGTCGTGGATTGCGTGGTAAATGCCCGACAGGTCATCCGGCACGGTGGTCAGGTAGCAGCTGGACAGCTGTGGACGCAGGGTACCGGCGTTGAACAGTGTCGGGGTCGACGACATGTAGTCGAACGACGACAGCAGGTTGTAGAACTCGATGGCGCGGTCTTCACGGGCTTTCTCTTCGATTGCCAGGCCCATGGCCACACGCATGAAGAAGATCTGCGGCAGTTCGAAACGCACGCCATCCTTGTGGATGAAGTAACGGTCGTACAGGGTTTGCAGGCCCAGGTAGGTGAACTGCTGGTCGCGCTCGTGGTTGATCGCCTTGCCTAGTTTTTCAAGGTCGAATTCGGCCAGCACAGGGTTGAGCAGTTCGAACTTGATACCGGCGGTGACGTAGGCAGGCAGCGCCTTGGCGTACAGGTCGGCCATTTCGTGGTGGGTGGCGCTGTCGGCGACACCGAGGAAACCCAGGCCTTCGGCGCGCAGGGTGTCCATCAGCAGGCGGGCGGTGACGAACGAGTAGTTCGGCTCGCGCTCGACCAGGGTACGGGCGGTCATCACCAGTGCGGTGTTGACGTCTTTCAGGGCCACGCCGTCGTACAGGTTTTTCAGGGTTTCGGTCTGGATCAGGTCGGCGTCGACTTCAGCCAGGCCTTCGCACGCTTCGGTGACGATGGTGTTCAGGCGACCCATGTCCAGCGGCGCAAAGCTGCCGTCGGCGCGGGTGATGCGGATCGACGGGTGAGCCTGGACCTGCTCTTCGGGGGCGCGAACGGCACGCTCCTTGGCGCGCGAGTCACGGTAGATGACGTAGTCGCGAGCCACTTTCTGCTCGCCGGCACGCATCAGTGCCAGTTCGACCTGATCCTGGATTTCTTCGATGTGGATGGTGCCGCCCGAAGGCATGCGACGCTTGAACGTGGCGCTGACCTGTTCGGTCAGGCGGGCAACGGTGTCATGGATGCGCGACGAGGCAGCAGCATTGCCGCCTTCAACTGCAAGAAACGCCTTGGTGATGGCAACGGTGATCTTGTCGTCCGTGTAGGGAACGACAGTACCGTTACGCTTGATCACGCGCAGTTGACCGGGGGCAGTGGCAGACAGATCCTGCTGGGTCTGGCTTGCCTGCGGCGCGCCGGTCGGCGAGTTCTCGCGAGTTGTGTCTGTTTGCATGTGTGACTCCACGTTCTTTAAGTTTGTTCGGGCATTGCTGCCCACCATTTCGTTTAGAGCAGTCAGTCGCAAAAGGCGACCAAAGGGCTCCAAAACGAAGGTGAAAGCGGGGTGCTGTCGCCGCTTCCAGGTTTTGAAGCCAAAAAGGACCGGGCTATGCCCGATCCTTCGAAAATCTGATCAAGAGTGCGTGTTCGATGTTGCAAAACGTGTACGGGATGGCTCTGGTTCACGCGCGAGCGTCTTGGTGCCTAAACTGGCTTGAAGTTCAACCCCTCAGACGCAACAAAAATGCTTGAATTTCCCATTTGAGTTGTGCTGGCGTTTTTATTCAAAACCCCACATGTAGGGTGTGTCTCGTCGCCGGGCTACAAGATAATGCGTTTTGGACATGAATTGCAACGCGCCGCTTGTGGATAAAGTGTGTGTAGTTTGTGTATGAATCGCACACCTTGCGTGTAGGCCGCATAACTACTGGATCGTGACCGTTTGTCACTGTTTTCTGTAGGCACTGGTGAGGCACTGCTGATTTTTAAGGGCGCGAACCCTATCACAAAAAAACACAGCTGAAAGGCCGTTCTGGCATGTCATGTGCTATGCCGCGTGCGGTGTCGTGTGATCCCCGCGAGGGTTGCTACACTGGCCTGCGACGTGGTGCCGCAACCCCTGCGTTGCAAAAACAAAAAACGGTCGATAACGACAAGGAAAGATGGCTGTGGAACCACACACCTGGCACGTGCTGATCGTCGAGGATGACCAGCGACTGGCCGAATTGACCCGTGATTACCTGCAGAGCCACGGCCTGCGCGTGAACATCGAAGGTGACGGCGCGCTGGCGTCGGCACGGATCATCGCTGAGCAGCCGGATCTGGTGATTCTCGACCTGATGCTGCCCGGCGAGGACGGTTTCAGCATCTGCCGCAGCGTGCGTGACCGTTACGACGGGCCGATTCTGATGCTCACCGCACGCACCGATGACACCGACCATATAGAAGGTCTCGATACCGGCGCCGACGATTTCGTCTGTAAACCGGTGCACCCGCGCGTGTTGTTGGCGCGTATCAAAGCCTTGCTACGCCGTAGTGAAGCGCCGCAGGTGCCGGCTGCCGAGCTGCGCCGTCTGGTGTTCGGCCCGCTGGTGGTGGACAACGCACTGCGTGAGGCCTGGTTGCGCGAGCAGAGCATCGAGCTGACCGGTGCCGAGTTCGACCTGCTGTGGCTGCTGGTGGCCAACGCCGGGCGCACGCTGTCGCGCGAAGAGATCTTCACCGCGTTGCGCGGCGTGGGGTACGACGGGCAGGATCGCTCCATCGATGTGCGTATCTCGCGTATCCGCCCGAAAATCGGCGACGACCCCATTCATCCGCGTCTGATCAAGACCGTGCGCAGCAAGGGCTATCTGTTTGTGCCCGAAGCCGCGCAGGACATGAGCGGCCACGTGTTCAGCGGCTGACCTGATGAATTCGATCTTTCTGCGCATCTACGGTGGCGTACTGGGCGTGTTGGTGCTGGTCGCGCTGCTCGGCGTGCTGGCCCTGCATGTGCTCAACCAGTCGCGCGGCGAGCAGTACCGCGAGCGCCTGGCTCATGGCACCTTTACGATCATGGCCGACAATCTGGTGCCGCTCGATGGCATCGAACGGCGCCGCGCCCTGGCGGTCTGGGAGCGTTTGCTGGGCATTCCCCTGAGTCTGCAAACCCTTGAGCAGGCTCACCTCGACAGCAGCGCACTGGGCCAACTGGCGCGCGGCAAGGTGGTGGTCGAACAGATCGGGCCGCACGCTGCCAGGGTTTATCGTCAGTTGAGCGACAAGGAGCCGCTGTTGCTGACCGGCGAAGTGCAGCAGATCACCGAACAGTTGGCGAGAGCCACTATTTACCTGCTGATCGATGAACTGGTGCGCTTTCCGGTCGACGAGCAACCGGCGCGCCTGCAGGCCCTGCGCAGCGACAAGGGGTTCGGTTTCGACCTGCACCTGCTGGCGCTGGATCAGGCGGATCTGGACGATGACCAGCGCCGCCGCGTCTATGAGGGCGATACGGTCATGGCGCTGGGCAAGGGCGGCGATTCGATCCGCGTGCTGGCCGGGATCGTCGACACCAACTGGGTGCTGGAAATCGGTCCGCTGTACCAGATGAACCCTTACCCGTTGCATTGGCTGCTGCTGATCGCCTTGATGGGGCTGTGTCTGATCGGTCTGGTGGTGTACTTGCTGGTGCGGCGTCTGGAGCGACGGGTGCTGGAGCTGGAAGCGGCGGCCACGCAGATTGCTCAGGGCAGTTTGCAAACCCGCGTGCCGACCGAGGGCTCCGACTCGGTGGGGCGTGTGGCAGCGGCGTTCAACAGCATGGCCGAACACCTGCAGCGCTCATTGATGATCCAGCGCGAACTGGTGCGCGCGGTGTCCCACGAGTTGCGTACGCCGGTGGCGCGTCTGCGTTTCGGTCTGGAGATGGTCAGTGACGCCGCGACTCCCGAGGCGCGGCGCAAATACATGATCGGTATGGACAGCGATATCCAGGACCTCGACAAGCTGGTCGATGAGATGCTCACCTATGCGCGTCTTGAGCAGGGCGCGCCGACCTTGAACTTCCAGCGTGTCGATCTGGATGCGCTGATCGATCAGGTGATCGCCGAACTGGCGCCATTGCGCGCCAACGTGAGGGTTTCGCGGGGCGAATGCCTGAGGGCCGAAGAGGGCGAGGCTGCCTGGGTCGAGGGCGAGCCGCGCTACTTGCATCGCGCCGTGCAGAACCTGGTGAGCAATGCGCTGCGCCATGCCGATAACGAGGTGCGTATCAGCTATCGGCTGGAGGCGCAGCAGTGCCGTATCGACGTGGACGACGATGGTCCTGGCGTTCCGGAGCAGGCGTGGGAACAGATTTTCACGCCGTTCATGCGCATCGATGACAGCCGCACCCGAGCCTCGGGCGGGCATGGGCTGGGCCTGTCGATCGTGCGGCGGATCATCCATTGGCATGAAGGCCGCGCGCTGATCGGGCATAGCGTCAGCCTGGGCGGAGCATGCTTCAGCCTGTCTTGGCCGCGCACGCAGGTGCCGCGATGAGCTTGCCGTTGTTTGCCGGGCCATTTGCGCGATTCGGGCGGACCTTGCTGACGGCGGATGACGCGCGCCCCTTGATGACGTTGCCTGATCTGCTGCGCCCCGAGCGTCTTGATCAACTGCTGCTGACTGTTTACGGGCCGCAACTGATGCCTGATCAATTGCCTGTGCTGGTGTCGCAGTGGGCCAAGTTTTACTTCATGCAACTGATTCCGCCGGTGCTGGTCGCCAGCCTGGTGCATGACTGGCATTGGCCGTTGCAGCTTGGGCAGGTGGCGCTGGCGCTGGATGAGCGAGGCGTGCCGAGCGGTGTCAGGCTGGCGGGGGAGGGACGCGTCTGGCGGGGTATGCCGGTTGATCCGTTTCAGCGCTTTGCCGGGTTGCTCGATGACAATCTGCAGCCCTTCATTACTTCTCTGAGCGCTTATGGCGGACTGTCTGCCGCGGTGTTATGGAGCAGCGCCGGGGATTATCTGGAAGGCTGCCTTGCGCAACTGGCCACCAGCAGTGATGCGTCGCTGGCTGCCGGGCGGGCGCTGTTAAGCGAGAAGAAAAGGCCGGACGGGCGCGCCAATCCTCTGTTCCAGGCCGTGCGTTATGTGCCACAGGCGCAGGGCGGTGAACCTCGCAGGCAAAGGCGTGTGTGCTGCCTGAGTCATCGGGTCGAGTGGGTTGGACGTTGCGAACATTGTCCGCTGCCCGGCTGATCAACCTTCGACGGCGACCAGGCTCAACAGGTGGTCGTCCTGCACACTGAACTGACCGTCCAGCTCCTTGCCCGCATGCCACTCGCTGGACAGGTCGATCAGCAGTTGTAATCGGGCGTGGCCATCGGCGGACCATTCCAGCAGTTGCGCGTCTTCGAAGTAGAAGCGCTTGTGCACGATGGGGTAGAGCGCCTTGAACAGCGCTTCCTTGATCGAAAAGGTCAGGGTCACGCGCAGTGCGATCTGATCTTCCGGACCTGCCGCCATCTCTGCCAGCTCGGCCGCCGTCAGAATTTCCCCGGCCAGCCGCGAGGCGCGGTCGTGGCTCAGCAGGTTTTCCGTATCCAGCCCCAACCCGCGCCACTGCTGCTTATGCGCAACCACGGCAGCGGCCCAGCCGGTGCTGTGAGTGATCGAACCGCAGACATCAGCGGGCCAGATCGGCGCACGGTCTTCGCCCACTGCAGGGACATGCAGGCGGCCATCCAGCTGACGCATGGCTTCGCGGGCGCAGAGACGACCGGCGAGGAATTCAGTCTGGCGCTTGGCTACCGAACGCTGAATGCTCGCGGGCATTTGCAGCTCACAACGCTGAAAGTCGCCGTCGACCAGCTTGAGCGGATCAAAATGCCCACTCACGAGCAGCGCCCCCGGCAAGGCTTGCGGCAACGGCCAATGCCGGATCAGTTCCGGGCAGCAGATGGGGAGGTGGGATAGTCGAGTCATGGGCGGCATTTTGCCGGGTGAATGGGTTGGAGGGAAGGGCACAGTAAGTATCGTACCGACGCTCCGCATCTTCTTGACGACGCAGAGCGTCGAGAACTGCATTCCCACGCTGGAGCGTGCGGAACGATAACCTCAACTATCGTGCGACGCTCTGCGTCGCATGCCTTTCCGGACGCTCCGCGTCCTCCCAGACTCGGGTGGACGCGCAGTGTCAGCTATGGCTCAACCAAATATCTTCTTGAAAAACACTTTCATGTCTGCCCAGGAGCTCTCATCGGCGGCCTTGTCGTAGCCGATGTCCGGGCCGCCGTGTTCGCCGTGGCTCAGGCGGTCGGCGTCGGGGTTGGTGAAGCCGTGTTTGGCGCCGTCGATGCTGACGAATTTGTAGTCGGCCTTGGCGTCGTCCATTTCCTTCTTGAACGCGGTGACGTTTTCAGGGGTGACCATGCTGTCCTTGGCGCCGTGCTCGACCAGCATTGGCACCTTGATGCCCGGTTTTGCAGGAGTGTTGGTGACCAGTGCGCCGTGGAAACTCACCACGCCCAGCAGCGGTTCACCGCGGCGTGCTGCGTCGAGCACGATCTTGCCGCCGAAGCAGTAACCGATCGCTGCGATCTTTTTCGGATCGGTCTGTGGCTGCTTCTTCAATTGCTCCAGCCCGGCGTCAAAACGCTTGTCGGCGGCATCGCTGTCCTTCAGCGCGGCCTGCATGAAGGCCATCGCGTCTTTCGGGTGCTCGGTGTTCTTGCCTTCGCCGTACATGTCGATGGCCATCGCGCTGTAACCCAGCGCAGCCAGGTCGCGGGCGCGGCGCTTGGCGTAGTCGTTCAGGCCCCACCATTCGTGAACCACCAGGACGCCAGGGCGCGGGCCTTTTACAGCGTCGTCGTAAGCGTAATAGCCCACCAGCTTGGTGCCGTCGGCACTTTTATAATCGATCTGCTCGGTCTTGATCGCCGCCTGGGCGAGGCCGGTCAGGCCCATCATGATCATTGCAATCCACACACGCATGGTCAGCTCCTTGTTGATGTTTTGAAGTCGCAAACAACCATAGCCGATTCTGCTGCACAGGGTGTGGATGACTGTTCAGCGCCGGTTCATGCAGTGTTCAGTCGGGGTTCAGCCCGGCGCGATTACTGTTGGCCCATACCTTGACAGCGTCCCCGAGCGCAAAAGGAGTCGATATGTTGAATCTCAACAAGTTTTTCCTGGCCTTGGCTTTTCTGGGTGGCAGTGCTGCGGTGCAGGCGGGTGATGGTCGGCTTGACGTGGCCCGTATCGAATTCAGCAAGACCAGCGAAAAGCTTGACGATACCAACAGTTGGGGACATGCGCTCGGGGAGCAGGCGCATTCCAACGTCTCGGTGGGGACGCTTTATTCGCAACCGGTTTACGGCAGCCTGACGGGCACTCACAATGGTGCGCCTGTCAGCCGCGAAATCCTGCTGGGCAGCTATGATGTGACACAACACGTGCCCGTCAGCGCCCGCCTGTTGAGTACTGATGCGACGATGTCGTTTCATTCTTTGTCTTGAGGCTGCGATTGTGCCTGGGAGAGCTGCATGAAGTTGTTGGTAGTTGAGGATGAAGCACTGCTGCGCCACCACCTGCGAACCCGTCTGACCGAAGCCGGGCATGTGGTGGAAGCGGTGGCCAACGCCGAAGAGGCGTTGTATCAGGTCGCGCAATTCAATCACGATCTGGCGGTGATCGACCTGGGCTTGCCGGGCATCGGCGGCCTTGACCTGATTCGCCAGCTGCGTGCACTAGGCAAGGCCTTTCCGATCCTGATCCTGACCGCGCGCGGTAACTGGCAGGACAAGGTCGAAGGCCTGGCGGCCGGGGCTGACGACTACGTGGTCAAACCCTTCCAGTTCGAAGAGCTGGAGGCACGGCTGAACGCCTTGTTACGGCGTTCCAGCGGCTTCATCCAGTCAACAATAACGGCTGGTCCGCTGTTGCTGGACCTCAATCGCAAGCACGCGGCACTGGCCGAACAGCCCTTGGCGCTGACCGCCTACGAATACCGCATTCTTGAGTACCTGATGCTCCATCATCAGCAAGTGGTGCCCAAGGAGCGCCTGATGGAGCAGCTGTATCCCGACGACGACGAGCGCGACCCGAACGTGATCGAAGTGCTGGTCGGTCGTCTGCGTCGCAAACTGGACGGCAGCGTGGCTTTCAAACCTATCGAAACCGTGCGCGGCATGGGCTATCTGTTCAATGAGCGCTGTACGTGATTCGTTCGCTTCGCCTGCGCTTGATGCTGGGCGCCGCCACGTTGGCGGTGATCTTCATGCTGCTGATGCTGCCTGCACTGCAGGGGGCGTTCAGCCTGGCGCTACGCGGAGCGATCGAGCAACGCCTGGCTTCTGATGTCACCACCATGATTTCGGCGGCTCGCGTCGAAAACGACCATCTGTTGATGCCCTCGGTGTTGCCGGGCGAACAATTCAATCTGCCCGGCAGCCGTCTGCTGGGCTACATCTATAACCGCCAGGGGCAGATGGTCTGGCGCTCGTTGTCGACCGAAGGCGAGAACATCGACTACCGCCCGCAATATGACGGGCAGGGCAGCGAGTTCACCAAGATCAAGGAAATCAATGGCGATGAGTATTTCGTCTATGACGTCGAGATCCGGCTGCTCGGCGGGCGCAATGCCGCGTTCAGTATCGTTGCCGTGCAACCGTTGCGCGGCTATCAGGAAACCATCGACGGTCTGCGCCGCAAGCTTTATCTGGGCTTTGGCGCAGCACTGGCGGTGCTGCTCGGGTTGCTGTGGATGGGCCTGACCTGGGGGCTGCGGGCCTTGCGCGGCTTGAGCCAGGAACTGGATCAGGTGGAAGCCGGCGTGCGCGACAGTCTCAGCGAAGAACACCCCAGTGAACTGCTGCGCCTCACTGACTCGCTTAACCGCCTGCTGCGCAGCGAACGTGAGCAGCGGATTCGTTACCGAGACTCTCTGGACGACCTGGCGCATAGCCTGAAAACCCCGCTGGCGGTCTTGCAGGGCGTAAGCGAGAACATTGCCAAGCGCCCCGAGGATGTCGAGCAGGCGTGGGTGCTGCAATCGCAGATCGAGCGCATGAGCCAGCAGATCGGCTATCAACTGCAACGGGCCAGCCTGCGCAAGAGCGGTCTGGTGCGGCATCACGTGATGCTGCGGCCCGTGGTCGAAAGCCTGTGCAACACGCTGGACAAGGTGTATCGCGACAAACAGGTCAAGGCCACGCTGGACCTGCCCGAGCACTGCCAGGTGCATATGGAAGAGGGCGCGTTGCTGGAAATGCTCGGCAACCTGCTGGAAAACGCCTATCGGCTGTGCCTGAGTGAAGTGCGCGTCAGCTTCACGCGCTCGACGACCGGCGATGAACTGTGCGTCGAAGACGACGGCCCCGGTGTCCCACAGAGCCAGCGTGCGCGCATTCTCGAACGCGGCGAACGGCTGGACCGCCAGAACCCTGGCCAAGGCATCGGCCTGGCGGTGGTCAAGGACATCATCGAAAGCTATGGCGCGCAATTGACGCTGGGCGATTCCCCGATGGGGGGCGCGGCGTTCAGGATTCATTTTCTGGCGCAGTGACGATAGTGTTTTCCCGAACACCTATCGTTCCTCACGATCCAGCATGGGAATGCCGTTCGTGACGCTCTGCGTCACACCTCTGCGCGTCACCGAGCGCTCCCGTCACCGGCGAAAGAAGGCGGATACCCGCCACTGTGTGCCTGTTTTTCCCACCATACGGCGGAAAACCGCCACCTCTCCTGTCAGATCCCGGCTACCGTTACCAGTGTGCGCCTTATACTGCGGGGTTTTGATATCAAAATGACTCCATGGCACGCGTATTGCTATCTACATGGCAGAGACCTGCCTTGTGCAGCTCGACAAAACAAATCCCTCCAGTGCAGGAGGGTTAGCGCTTTATAGGCTCGCGCGCATCAGGTGAAGATGCCGACGACGCCCTTGAGGAAAACTGCAATGACGACTCGTCAGCCCATCTACAAATCCCTCTATTTTCAGGTAATCGTAGCGATTGTCATCGGTATCCTGATCGGTCACTTCTACCCGGACACCGGCAAAGCGTTAAAACCGCTGGGTGACGGGTTCATCAAACTGATCAAGATGGTGATTGCCCCGATCATATTCTGTACCGTCGTCAGTGGTATCGCTGGCATGCAGAGCATGAAGTCGGTCGGCAAGACTGGCGGCTACGCGCTGCTGTACTTCGAGATCGTTTCGACCATCGCCCTGCTGATCGGTCTGATCGTGGTCAACGTGGTTCAGCCGGGTGTCGGCATGAACATCGACGTCAGCACGCTCGACGCTTCGAAGATCGCCGCCTACGTCACGGCCGGTCAGGACCAGAGCATCGTCGGCTTTATCCTTAACGTGATTCCGAACACCATCGTCGGCGCGTTTGCCAACGGCGATATCCTGCAAGTGCTGATGTTCTCGGTGATCTTCGGCTTCGCGCTGCATCGCCTGGGTGCCTACGGCAAGCCGGTTCTGGACTTCATCGATCGCTTCGCCCATGTGATGTTCAACATCATCAACATGATCATGAAGCTGGCCCCGCTGGGTGCGTTCGGTGCCATGGCCTTCACCATCGGTGCCTATGGCGTGAGCTCGCTGGTGCAGTTGGGTCAGTTGATGATCTGCTTCTACATCACCTGCGTTCTGTTCGTCGTGTTTGTGCTGGGCGCTATCGCCCGCGCTCACGGCTTCAGCATCTTCAAGCTGATTCGCTACATCCGTGAAGAGCTGTTGATCGTACTGGGTACTTCTTCTTCGGAATCGGCCCTGCCGCGCATGCTGATCAAGATGGAGCGCCTGGGTGCCAAGAAGTCTGTGGTCGGTCTGGTTATCCCGACGGGCTACTCGTTCAACCTGGACGGTACCTCGATCTACCTGACCATGGCCGCCGTGTTCATCGCTCAGGCAACCAACACGCACATGGACATCACGCACCAGATCACCTTGTTGCTGGTGCTGCTGCTGTCGTCCAAAGGTGCTGCTGGCGTAACCGGTAGCGGCTTCATCGTACTGGCTGCGACCCTGTCGGCTGTAGGCCATCTGCCGGTTGCCGGTCTGGCGCTGATTCTGGGTATCGACCGCTTCATGTCCGAAGCCCGCGCCCTGACCAACCTGGTCGGTAACGCTGTTGCTACCGTTGTGGTTGCCAAGTGGGTCGGCGAGCTGGACACCGACAAGCTGCAGTCCGAGCTGACTTCCGGTGGCTCCGCCATTCTGGAAACCCGCCCTGAAGACGACCTCGGCGTTGCCGAAGGCCCGACTCCGGCCGCTGCGGTGAACACCACCAAGACCGTCTGATAACCCTCAGGCCATAAAAAACCCATCTTCGGATGGGTTTTTTTATGCCTGCAGTTTGCCAGAGGATTATTCCGTGCGCGTCTCGCCGCTGAACACCAGGGGCTCGCGGCAGCGACGGCATAGGTAGCGCCGCCCCTTGCGAACCATGCCGTGACGCTGCGCGGTGAACGGAAAGTCGCTGTCCGGGCACGGGCAGCGGTAGATGTAACGGATCACGCTACGCCGCTTGACCGCATAGGTGTGGCAACGATTGGGCGGCAGTTCATAGACGCCGCGCATGATCAATTGCCATTCTTCGCCGTGCGGCTGAATGCTGCCACCGAACAACTGATGGGCGATCAGGTGCGCGACTTCGTGGGGTACGGTCTGGCGCAGGAAGTCTTCGGCGTTTTCCTTGTAGAGCTGCGGGTTGAAGCGCAACAGGTTTTCATGCAGATGAGCGACACCGGCCTTCTGACCGCGCAACTGGAAACTGACCACCGGGCGTTTGAAGGTGCGCTTGAAGAAGGCTTCGGCTTGTTGGTAACAGGTTTCGACGCGTGAATTAAGTTGTTCGGGCATGCTTTAGGGTTCTCCAGTGCGCCAAGTATGCCGCAATGTGGCTAAGCTCTAAACACGCCAGCCGCCCGGTGGTCATTTTTGATCCAGCGTGGTCGCCTGTCTGAACAGCACGGGCGCAGCATATTTAACGAATGGTCGGTTACGGGTAAAATGTCCGGCTTTTCTCAAGCTATCGTCAGCGGATATTTCCATAAATGGGCACCCTTTCAGTCAATCAGAACAAATTGCAGAAACGTCTGCGTCGGCTGGCCGGCGAAGCGGTTGCCGACTTCAACATGATCGAAGAGGGTGACAAGGTCATGGTCTGCCTGTCCGGCGGCAAGGACAGTTACACCATGCTCGACGTGCTGATGCACCTGCAGAAGGTCGCGCCGATCAAGTTCGACATCGTGGCGGTCAACATGGACCAGAAGCAGCCCGGCTTTCCCGAGCACGTGCTGCCTGCCTACCTCAAAGAGCTGGGTATCGAGTACCACATCGTCGAGAAAGACACGTATTCAGTGGTCAAGGAACTGGTCCCCGAAGGCAAGACCACCTGCTCGCTGTGTTCACGGCTGCGTCGCGGCACGCTGTACACCTTCGCTGACGAGATCGGTGCCACCAAGATGGCGCTCGGGCACCACCGCGACGACATCGTCGAGACATTCTTTCTCAACATGTTCTTCAATGGCTCGCTCAAGGCCATGCCGCCCAAGCTGCGTGCCGATGATGGCCGTAACGTGGTGATTCGTCCGTTGGCGTACTGCCATGAAAAGGACATTCAGGCCTACTCGGACCTAAAGCAGTTTCCGATCATCCCGTGCAACCTGTGCGGTTCGCAGGAAAACCTGCAACGTCAGGTGGTCAAGGAGATGCTGCAGGACTGGGAGCGCAAGACGCCTGGCCGGACGGAGAGCATTTTCCGCGCCTTGCAGAACGTGCAGCCCTCGCAGCTGGCCGACCGCAACCTGTTCGACTTCAGCAACTTGCGCATCGACGAAACCGCTGCGTCGCGGTTCGTCAATGTGGTCAATATCTGACGGCACTCAGTGGTTGACGGTGAACGCCAGCATGGCTGACAGCTGGCACATCGGCCGACCGCTTTCTGCGTGCCACTGGTTGAAGACGTCCTGCACGATCGCCTGATCGCGTTTGCTGCTCGGCACACGGTCGACGATATCCTGCGCGTTCAGGGCGGCAACCACATCCCAGGTCGGAATGAAGGTGTCCTTGCCGATCATGCGCAGAAAGCGCGGCGCTGACAGGCCGCCCATCTGGTTGCCGTGTTTGGCGATGTACTGCCACAGGCCAGTGATGTTATCGACCGGCCACTCGGCGATGAACTTGCCGAAACTGCCATGCTCCTGCTCGATGTCCAGAATCAGTTGCGCATTGCGCGGCACGCTCTTGAGCTTGCCCAAATGACGAATGATGCGCGCATCCTGCATCAGCCGTTCTAGGTGATCGGCGCCCATCAGCACGACTTTCTCCGGGTCGAAGCGAAAAAACACTTCTTCGAACGCTGGCCACTTGGCGTCTACCAGGCTGTGTTTCAGGCCTGCGCGGAAAACCCGCAGGGCCATGGTCGACAGGTAGCGGTCGGCGCTGATGGCTTGCAGTTGCCTGGGTGTTTTGGGGGAGGGTAGATGAGCTTCCAGAGCTTTGGCAGAGCCGAATCGATTCAGGCAATACTCGTTCAGCCATTTGTAGTCGTGCATCGGTTCTCCAAAGAAATTCAACAGGCAGGACAAGGGTTCAGACCGACCCTTGCCCTGCAAGTTTACGATTTAACTGAAAGCATCCGGCGCTCTGCCGATTCAGCTGCGCGGCGCGTCCAGTTGCACCGCGGTCCTGGCCAGACGCTGGCCCAAGGCGCGGCACAGGTCGGTTTCATGACGGTCCAGCGCGCGCTTGCCATCGGCACCGGCGTGATGGCTGGGACCGTAGGGCGTGCCACCGCCGGTGGTTTCCAGCAGCGCCGATTCGCTGTAGGGCAGGCCCATGATCAGCATGCCGTGATGCAGCAGGGGCAGCAGCATCGACATCAGCGTGGTTTCCTGACCACCGTGCAGGCTGGCGGTGGAGGTAAAGACGCCGGCGGGTTTACCGACCAAAGCGCCGGTCAGCCACAGGTTGCTGGTGCCGTCGAGGAAGTATTTCAGCGGCGCGGCCATGTTGCCGAAGCGCGTCGGGCTGCCCAGCGCCAGGCCGGAGCAGTTTTTCAGGTCATCGAGGGTCGCGTACAGCGCGCCGCTTTCCGGAATCTCGGGGGCGGTCGCTTCGCAGTCGGCGGAAACGGCAGGTACGGTGCGCAGCCGCGCTTCCATGCCGCCCAGTTCAATGCCGCGGGCAACCTGCCGGGCCATTTCGCTGGTGGAGCCGTTGCGGCTGTAATAGAGGACCAGAATGTAGGGTGTGCTCACGGCAGCAGCTCCAGAATGTTCTCGGGTGGGCGGCCAATGACAGCCTTGTCGCCAGCGACCAGAATCGGCCGTTCGATGAGTTTGGGGTGAGCGGCCATGGCGGCGATCAGTTGCTCGTCGCTCAGGCTCGGGTCGGCCAGATTGAGTTGCTTGTAATCGTCCTCGCCGGTACGCAGCAGTTGCCGGGCACCGATGCCCAGCTTGCCGAGCAGGTCGCGCACACGGTCGGCGTCGGGCGGGGTTTCCAGGTACAGGACGATGTCCGGCGTCAGGCCGCGGGCCTGAAGCAGTTCCAGCGCGCCGCGGGACTTGCTGCAGCGCGGGTTGTGATACAGCGTCAGATCGGTCATTTGCACGTCGCATCTTGTGTGGGGTGGCGTATTCTAACCAGCGATGGCACTGTCCGACATATCGAATGGTCAATAGTCGTGGCTTGGGTATAAGTAATTGCAGGTTGAACGGGGCGAGGAAACAAGCAAATGGCAAGGCGATTAACAGCAGCGGTAATACTTTTCGGCAGTTTGCTGCTCAGCGGATGTGGCGTGGACCTGGGCAATGATCAGAATGGCCAGAAGGTCGCCAGCGAGCGCATCAAGGGGCACTGGCTAGTGGTCAACTACTGGGCCGAATGGTGTGGCCCTTGCCGCACCGAGGTTCCGGAGTTCAATGCATTGTCCGAGCAGCTCAAGGACCAGAAAGTCACCGTGCTGGGGGTCAACTTCGACAACCTGCAGGGCGACGAACTGAAAAGCGCTGCCAATGCACTGGGCATCAAATTCACCGTGCTCGCCCAGGACCCGGCCGAGCAATACAGCCTGCCGCCCTCCGAGGCACTGCCGGTGACCTACATCATCGACGACAAGGGCAAGATGCGCGAACAACTGCTCGGCGAACAATCAGCCGCGACCGTGATCCAGAAGCTCAAGACACTGCGCGGCGAGGGCTGATCGGATCGATTTTCGACGCTTGGCGTAGCAACGAGGACGCGGAGCGTCCAGAACGGCATGCGACGCGGAGCGTCGCACGATAGTGATCGTTCCCTGCGCTCCAGCGTGGGAATGCAGTTCTAGACGCTCTGCGTCGCAAGTTACGCTGAGCTTCGGCACGATAGTTACAATCAGCTATCTTCCAGCCAGAAACGCAACGGCTTGCCCTGCGTTGGCCACAGACGCAACTGCTCGATGGGCGAGATATCCCAGCGCTGAACACTGCTCATCGCCTTGATAAAACGCTGCTCCTGCTCCATCAGCGCCGGCGCGCACATCTTGCGCGTCTTGCCCAGCGGACCGAAACTGATGCTGTGATCGTTCAGCGTATAGGGCGCAAACCAATGGTTGCAGCCCGCATTGCCATACGCACGGCCATCGGCACCCAGCGTCATGGTCAAGCGACTGTTATCAATCAGCGGACGCTCGCCGATCCACTCGGTTACATAGCTGTGATCCTGCTGGATCGGCAGCGGGTCAGCAGTACAACCAACCAGCAGCGCGCCGCCGATCAGGCTCAGGAGCGCAAACTGTTTCATGCCGCTTTCTCCTGACACTTCTTGCAGAAGTGCTTCTCGCCATCGGTTTTCCAGCCCAGCTCCGCGATGCGCGCGGTAGCGGCCGGTTTCTGCGCCTTGACGCCCAGCTTGCTCTCTACCATGAACTCGAAGTTCAGTTCGGCGGCGCAGCTGTCGCAATTCACTTTCCACTGATGAATTGCCAACTCGTCGAATACCGGGCCTTTGGCCACCGCAATCCACTGGCCGGGCGGGTTGATCAGGTGCCGGACTTTCTCGACGGTGAGGCGCATGTGCAGGCTTTTACTGCCTTTGATGGTCACCAACAACTGGTCGTTGTCGTGAATCGAGCCGCCGTTGCCGGTGACCTGATAGCGACCGGGCGCCAGAGTGCGGCATTCGGTCAGCGTGTGCTGAGGGTTAAGCATGCTGTAGCGAAAATCGTGTTCGACCATGGGTCCTCCAAAATTGCGCGCATCCTAACATGCTCCGCCCACGCTGGAGCGTCAGGCACGAAAGGTGTCCCGCCGCACGCTCAAGCCATGACCCGCGCCTCGGCTTCCAGGCGAATGATGGCCTTGTCCAGATCGTTCAGGGCCTCTTCGGTGTGCGGAGCGTCTTGCTTGAGCAGGGTTTCGGCGCGCTGGCAGGCACTGCGCAGTTGAGGAACGCCGCAATACCGCGTTGCGCCGTGCAGACGGTGGATGCGTTCGATCAACGCGTGCACATCCTGGCTGGCACGCGCCGCACGAATGGCCTCGCGGTCGGCATCCAGGGAAGCCAGCAGCATGGCCAGCATGTCGGCGGCAAGATCCGCCTTGCCTGCCGCCAGGCGCAACCCTTCTTCATGATCCAGCACCAGTGGCCCGACATGCACCTCAAGCGCTTCATTCTGGCGTTCCGGCGCAGGGTTGCGCAGCGCCAGCCCGGTCCACTTGAGCACCACCTGCGCCAGTTGCCGTTCGCTGATCGGCTTGGTCAGGTAGTCGTCCATACCGCTTTGCAGCAGTGAGCGCTTTTCATTGGCCATCGCATGCGCGGTGAGGGCTACGATCGGCAGCGAACTCTGGTTGCGTTCGGCTTCCCAGGCGCGGATCGCCTCGGTGGCCTGCCGGCCGTCCATGCCGGGCATCTGCACGTCCATCAACACCAGATCGAACGCTTCTTGCTGTACCGCATTGACCGCCGCGTAACCGCCCTCGACAGCGACCACTTCAGCGCCCATGTCTTCGAGCAGGGTCTGTACCAGTAGCAGGTTGGCCGGGTTGTCGTCCACGCACAGCACTCGCGGTGCGCGGCTCGACAGTGGCGGGCCGATATCGGTACGCACCGCTCGCGGCGCGATCAGCTCGGACAGGGCTTTTTGCAGTTTGCGGGTGCATGCGGGCTTGGCCTGCAGTTGCGTGTAGACATCGTGGACCGCCAGCTGGAACAGCGCGTGCTCGGTGGTCGGGCACAGCACCATGACCTTGCAGTTGAGGTTTTCCAGGTCCCAGATGTGCTGGCGCAGCCGTTCCGGAGAGATTTCCAACGCCGTCACGCCAAGTACCGCCAGATCGATGGCTGCTGGCGTTTCGTGCGCTGCGGTCACGCCGTTGAGCAGGTTTTCCAGATTATTGAACACGATGGTCTGCAGGCCGCAGTCTTCCAGCTGATGCTCCAGCGCCTGACGCGCCAGGTCATGATGTTCAAGTACTGCGGCGCGCAGGCCTCCGAGCGGAATATTGAGTGATTCTTCCTTGTCTTCACGGGCCTTGGGCAGTTTCAGGCTGATCCAGAATTCCGAACCTTCGCCCGGCGTGCTGTCGACACCGATTTCGCCGCCCATCTGCTCGATCAGGCGTTTGGAGATCACCAGACCCAGCCCGGTACCGCCCGGTTGACGCGAAAGAGAATTGTCGGCCTGGCTGAAGGCCTGGAACAGTGCTCGGACATCCTGGCTGGACAGGCCGATCCCGGTGTCCTGCACGCTGATGCGCAGCTGCGCGTGCTCTTCGGTTTCGTCCTCGAGCATGGCGCGCGCGACGATCGTGCCTTCGCGGGTGAATTTGATCGCGTTGCTGACCAGATTGGTCAGGATCTGCCGCAGACGCAGCGGATCACCGGACAGCGCCAGTGGCGTATCGCGGTACACCAGACTGACCAGCTCCAGCTGTTTGGCGTGCGCCGCCGGGGCGAGGATGGTCAAGGTGTCCTGCAACAGATCGCGCAGGTTGAACGGAATATTGTCGAGCACCAGCTTGCCGGCCTCGATCTTCGAGAAGTCGAGAATCTCGTTGATGATGCTCAACAGGTTGTCTGCGGACTTTTCGATGGTGCCCAGATAGTCGAACTGGCGGGGGGTCAGCTCGCTTTTTTGCAGCAAATGGGTGAAGCCCAGAATGCCATTCAGCGGCGTGCGAATTTCATGGCTCATGTTGGCCAGGAATTCGGACTTGATCCGGCTTGCTTCAAGCGCTTCCTTGCGTGCCAGATCGAGTTCGATGTTCTGGATTTCGATGGTCTCCAGATTCTGTCGCACATCCTCGGTTGCCTGATCGATGCTCAGTTGCAGTTCTTCCTGCGCGTTCTGTAGCGTCGCCGCCATGCGGTTGATGCCCGACGCCAGCTCGTCCAGCTCCCGGCTGCCCAGCGGTGGCAGGCGGGTTTCCAGATTGCCGTCCTTGAGTTGCGAAACCGCCTGCTTGATCTGGCTCATCGGCCCGTTGATGGTGCGGCTCATGCGTACCGCGAGGGTCGCGGTAAACGCCAGCCCGGTCAGGATCAGCAGCAGGCTGGCAAACAGGCTTCGGTAACCGCGCAGCAGCGTGCCGTTATGGGAGATTTCAAGCTCGACCCAGCCCAGCAGGGTATCGGCTTCGGCAGGGATGATCGGGCTGGTCAGATGGCGTTGACTGCCGAATACCGGCAGCAGGTAGCGCGTGGCGTCGGTGCCGGTGGAACTGAGCAACTGCGAGGCGCTGCCAATCGGCGACGGGCTGATCATGGTCGGCCCGGCGTGGGCCAATACCGTTCGATCGGTGTCGAGAAACGACACGGCGCGCACGTCGGCCTGCTCCAGCGTCTGGGTGGCAATGCGACTGAGCAGCACTTTATCCTTGCGCCCCAGGGCATTGGCGGCAAGCGGCGCCAGATCCTGGGCGATCATTTCGCCGCGTTGCAGCAGTTGGCTTTGCAGTTCGCTCAACTGCATCCAGGTGAAATAACCACCGAGCGTCGCCGCCATCAGGCTGGCAGGCAAAATAGTCAGTAGCAGCACACGGCCTTTTATACCCAGCTTGGTCAGCACGCTCTTCCTCCGGCAACATGTATCAGTCCGTCGATATCAGGCATCGGCTGCCTTGCTGTATCGGCACAAGGGAATGAGTTTAGCCATTTACCATCGGCATGGGCACCTTACTCTCTGTGCAGGGCGGGGCGGCAGTGGAAAAAATCAGCGTTTATTCTTTTTGGGAATAAGCAGCGCACTTTGCGTGATATGGGCTTTGGCCGTTTGCCGTTATGATAGGCACCCCCCGCAGTCTGGATTGCGAAGACGCCATGACCCTGCAGTATCAAACCATTGCCGATTGCGTCGGCAACACCCCGCTGGTGCGTCTGCAACGCATGGCGGGTAACACCAGCAATACCCTCCTGTTGAAACTCGAAGGTAACAACCCCGCTGGCTCGGTAAAAGACCGCCCGGCCTTGTCGATGATCACCCGCGCCGAGTTGCGCGGCCAGATCCATCCGGGTGACACACTGATCGAAGCCACCTCCGGCAATACCGGGATCGCGCTGGCCATGGCCGCGGCGATCAAGGGCTACCGGATGATTCTGATCATGCCGGACAACTCCAGTGCCGAACGCAAGGCCGCGATGACCGCCTATGGTGCCGAGCTGATTTCTGTCAGCAAGGACCAGGGCATGGAAGGTGCTCGCGATCTGGCCGAGCGCATGCAGGCCGAAGGGCGCGGCAAAGTGCTCGATCAGTTTGCCAATGGCGACAATCCTGAAGCGCATTACACCTCCACCGGTCCGGAAATCTGGCGGCAGACGGGCGGTACCGTGACCCATTTCGTCAGTTCGATGGGCACCACTGGCACCATCATGGGCACCTCGCGCTACCTCAAGGAGCAGAATCCGGACGTGCAGATCGTCGGCCTGCAACCGATGGAGGGCGCCTCGATCCCCGGTATTCGCCGCTGGCCGTACGAATACCTGCCGAAAATCTATCAGTCGGACCGTGTCGACCGCATCATCGACATGGGCCAGACCGAAGCCGAAGACACCATGCGTCGACTGGCCCGCGAAGAAGGCATCTTCTGTGGCGTGTCGTCCGGTGGTTCGGTCGCCGGGGCGTTGCGTATTTCCCAGGAAGTCGAAAACGCCGTGATTGTGGCGATCATCTGTGACCGAGGCGACCGTTACCTGTCGACCGGCGTCTATGATTCGCCCAACTGATGGCCAAGCATGAAAGAGGTTTGCGCTTTCAGCCTGCGGGCGGCGTTAAAACCGTACAGATTCCTACTGGTAAAAAGCAGCGGCTCACCATCGAGCGGCTGTCCGACGACGGTCGAGGTATCGCCTTTCTCGAGGGCAAAACCTGGTTTGTCGCCGGCAGTCTGGCAGGCGAAGAGGTCGAGGCGCGCGTGCTCAATGCGCGCGGCAAGGTCGTCGAGGCGCGCACCGAGCGGGTCTTCACCGCCAGCGCCATGCGTCGCG
This sequence comes from Pseudomonas sp. PvP100, assembly GCF_017833055.1. Taxonomy (NCBI): domain Bacteria; kingdom Pseudomonadati; phylum Pseudomonadota; class Gammaproteobacteria; order Pseudomonadales; family Pseudomonadaceae; genus Pseudomonas; species Pseudomonas sp. PvP100. The sequence goes on along the minus strand of NZ_JAFIBO010000001.1, from coordinate 2,911,840 downwards.
CTCCGGCCTGTGAGTATTTCGGTCGCTGTGGCGGCTGCAGTGTTCAGCATGTGCCCCACGAAGAACAGCTTGCCCTGAAACAGCGCATGCTCGCCGAGCAGTTGCTGCGCGTGGCGAATGTCGTGCCGGATGATTGGGCGGCACCTTTGAGCGGTGCCGAGCTGGCCTATCGCCGACGCGCGCGGGTCGCGGTTCGCTGGGATGCCAAGGCCAAAAGGCTGGAGGTGGGGTTTCGCGCAGCCGCCAGCCAGGACATCGTCAGCATCGAACACTGTCCGGTGCTGGTACAGGCCTTGCAACCCATCATGAATGAGCTGCCTGGCATGCTGAAAAGTTTCAGCAAGCCGCAGGCGCTGGGTCATGTCGAGCTGTTCAGTGGTGTGGCGACTGCCGTGTTGTTGCGCCACACCGCGCCGCTTGCCGAGGCCGATCTGGCGCTGTTGCAAGCGTTTTGCTCCAGGCATGGCGCGCAGCTGTGGCTGCACGGCGAAGGCGAGCCCCAACCGGCCAGCCCTGGCGATACGCTGGGCTACCGGCTGGAGCCGTGGAACCTGCACTTGGCCTGGCGACCGGGAGATTTCATTCAGGTCAACGCGGCGGTCAACACCGCGATGATCGAGCAGGCTATGCAATGGCTGGCGCCTGCAAAAGACGAACGTGTCATGGACCTGTTCTGTGGTCTGGGCAATTTCGCCTTGCCGCTGGCGGGTCTGGCCAAGGAAGTGGTGGCGGTTGAAGGCGTTGCGACCATGGTCGAGCGTGCAGCCGTCAACGCAATGAGTAATGATCTGCACAATGTGCAGTTTTTTCAGGCGGATCTTTCGCAGCCGCTGGCACATGCCGACTGGGCGGCAGAAGGGTTTTCTGCGGTACTCTTGGACCCACCGCGTGACGGGGCCTTTGAAGTGGTCCGTCAGATCAGAAAGACGGGGGCCCGGCGACTGCTCTATGTTTCATGTAATCCGGCAACTTTGGCTCGTGACGCGGTCGAACTGATCCGTCAGGGCTACCGGTTAAAACGTGCCGGAATCCTCGATATGTTTCCGCAGACGGCGCATGTCGAGGCGATGGCTTTATTTGAAATGAGTAAGTGAGCAGCGTTCACTGGAACGAGGTCGTTGCTGACAAGGAATCTCATTTAATCCGACTGGCCCGCGAATGCCGGTCCTTGCTTGCCCGGCAAGTGGCATTCGCTCAGAAGGCTGGCGACTGATGGCGCTATTCATCGCGCCGTAGGGAAGGTAAGCAGCATGGTACAGGTGAGAGCGAACCAGCCGATAAACACAGACGGCAGTATCAATCTCGACGCGTGGCTCGATCATATTGTCAGCGTCGACCTGGTCCTGGACCGGGAAGTCATGAAAAAGGCCTGTGAATTTGCCCGGGAAGCCGAGCAGACCGACAAGGCCCACAAGAATCATTGGGCAGAGGGCACCTCCAGTTTCCAGACCGGTCTGGAAATCGCGGAGATCCTGGCTGACCTCAAGCTGGATCAGGACTCGCTGGTCGCCGCGGTCATTTACCGTGGCGTGCGTGAAGGTCTCATTGCGCTGCCTGAAGTCGAGCAGCGCTTTGGCGCAACGGTCGCCAAGCTGATCGACGGCGTGCTGCGCATGGCCGCGATCAGCGCCAGTCTCAGCCCTCGTCAGTCATTGGTGCTCGGCAGTCAGGCGCAGGTCGAAAACCTGCGCAAGATGCTGGTGGCGATGGTCGACGACGTTCGTGTTGCACTGATCAAGCTGGCCGAACGTACCTGCGCGATTCGTGCGGTAAAGAACGCCGACGACGAAAAACGCAACCGTGTGGCCCGCGAAGTCTTCGACATCTATGCTCCGCTGGCCCACCGCCTGGGCATCGGTCACATCAAGTGGGAGCTGGAGGACCTGTCCTTCCGCTACCTGGAGCCTGATCAATACAAGCAGATCGCCAAGCTGCTGCATGAGCGCAGGCTGGACCGCGAGCGCTTTATCAGCGACGTCATGTCCCAGCTCGACAACGAACTGCAGGCCACCGGCGTGACCGCTGACATCAGCGGGCGTGCCAAGCATATCTATTCCATCTGGCGCAAAATGCAGCGCAAGGGCCTGGCGTTCAGCCAGATCTATGACGTGCGTGCGCTGCGTGTGCTGGTCCCGGAAATGCGCGATTGCTACACCGCGCTGGGTATCGTGCATACCTTGTGGCGGCATATTCCCAAAGAGTTCGACGACTACATCGCCAACCCCAAGGAAAACGGCTATCGCTCGCTGCACACCGCCGTGATCGGGCCGGAAGGCAAGGTGCTGGAAGTGCAGATCCGCACCCACGCCATGCATGAAGAGGCCGAGCTGGGCGTGTGTGCGCACTGGCGCTATAAAGGCACCGACGTCAAATCCGGCTCCAATCATTATGAAGAGAAGATTTCCTGGCTGCGTCAGGTGCTCGAATGGCATGAAGAGCTGGGCGACATCGGCGGTCTGGCCGATCAGCTGCGGGTCGATATCGAGCCTGACCGCGTCTACGTCTTCACCCCGGACGGCCACGCCATCGACCTGCCCAAGGGCGCGACACCACTGGACTTCGCCTATCGGGTGCACACCGAAATCGGCCACAACTGCCGGGGTGCGAAGATCAATGGTCGAATCGTACCGCTCAACTACAGCCTGCAGACCGGCGAGCAGGTCGAAATCATCACCAGCAAGCACGGTACGCCGAGCCGCGACTGGCTGAACTCGAACCTGGGGTACATCACCACCTCACGGGCGCGGGCCAAGATTGTTCACTGGTTCAAATTGCAGGCCCGCGACCAGAACGTCGCTGCCGGCAGAACCCTGATCGAACGCGAACTGGCGCGCCTGGCGTTGCCACAGGTCGATTTCGACAAGCTCGCGGACAAGGCCAATCACAAGACTGCCGATGACATGTTCGCGGCCTTGGGCGCAGGCGATCTGCGTCTGGCGCAACTGGTCAATCTGGCTCAGCAGCAGGTCGAGCCTGATCGCGTCAATGAACAACTGGAGCTGATCCCGCGCAAGGCCACCGGCTACAAGCCCGGCAAGCGTGGCGATATTCAGATTCAGGGCGTCGGCAACCTGATGACGCAGATGGCCGGCTGCTGCCAGCCGCTGCCGGGCGATGCCATCGTCGGTTATATCACCCAGGGTCGTGGCGTCAGCATTCACCGTCAGGATTGCGCTTCGGTGCTGCAGCTGGGCGGTCGCGAGCCCGAGCGGATCATTCAGGTCAGCTGGGGACCGGTGCCGGTGCTCACCTATCCGGTGGACATCATCATCCGCGCCTACGACCGTTCCGGCTTGCTGCGGGATGTCACCCAGGTGCTGCTCAACGAGCGGATCAACGTGCTGGCGGTCAACACCCGTTCGAACAAGGAAGACAACACAGCGCTTATGTCCCTGACCATCGAGATTCCGGGTCTGGACGCGTTGGGGCGGTTGCTGGGGCGTATTTCCCAGTTACCGAACATCATTGAAACGCGCAGGAACAGGACGCCCTAGGGGCAGCTATAAGCTGCAAGTTTCAAGCTGCAAGCTAAAGCGGATTGCGGTGGCTTCCAGCTTGCAGCTTGAAGCTTGAAGCTAAACCGCTGCGACCGAAGGAAGCCTATGTACACAGTTCAAGACCTGCTGCACCTCATGGCCCGGCTGCGTGATCCGCAGTTCGGCTGCCCGTGGGACCTGAAGCAGACCTACGCCAGCATCGTGCCGCACACGCTGGAAGAAGCCTATGAAGTGGCCGATGCCATTGAACAGGGCGACCTCGACCATCTGCAAGGCGAGTTGGGAGACCTGCTGTTTCAGGTGGTCTTCTATGCGCAGTTGGCCAAAGAGGAAGGCCGGTTTGAATTCGACGATGTGATCGACGGTATTACCCGCAAGTTGCTGCGTCGCCATCCGCACGTGTTTCCGACCGGCGAGCTGTACGCGCCGGCAGAAACGCCGCGCCTGACCGACGAGCAGGTCAACCTTCGCTGGGACGAAATCAAGGCCGAGGAGCGTGCCGAAAAGGCTGGCGTTCCCGAGCAGTTGTCGCTGCTCGACGACGTGCCCCGGGCCTTGCCGGCGTTGAGTCGTGCGGCCAAACTGCAGAAGCGTGCGGCGCAGGTGGGTTTTGACTGGCCTGCGGCATTGCCGGTGGTCGACAAGGTGCGTGAAGAACTCGATGAAATTCTCGAAGCCATGGTCGACAATGACGCCGAGGGCATTGCCGAGGAAGTCGGCGACCTGCTGTTCAGCGTCGTCAACCTGGCCCGACATCTTAAGGTCGACCCGGAAACTGCGCTACGCTCGGCCAATAGCAAGTTCGACAGACGCTTCCGATTCATTGAACAGGCTTTGCGCCACCTGCAGCGTCCTATCGAAGCGTGCTCGCTCGAAGAAATGGACGCGTTGTGGGGCGAAGCCAAACGTCAGGAAAAAAGCACACCCGGCTGCGGCTGAGTGTGCGGTAACGGTATAAGTGAGTAGACAATGAGCCTTTCCCTTCGCGATCAGTTGCTCAAGGCAGGTCTGGTCAACCAAAAGCAGGCCAAGCAGGTCGGCAAAGAAAAGCAGAAAGAGCAGCGTCTGGTGCATAAGGGTCAGGCGCAGGCCGATGACTCGCAAAAGCGTGCGGCCCAGGAGGCCATGGCCGAGAAGGCCAAGCGTGATCAGGAGCTGAACCGTCAGCAGCAGGAGAAGGTCGAGCAGAAGGCCCGTACTGCTCAGGTCAAGCAACTGATCGAAGTGTCGCGCCTGCCCAAGCTGATCACCGAGGATTACTACAACTTCGTTGACGACAAGAAGGTCAAGCGCATCCCGGTCAACGCCATGGTGCGCAACAAGCTCAGCAGCGGTTCACTGGCCATCGTTCACCACGGTGGCGGTTACGAGATCATTCCGCGTGAGGCTGCGCTGAAGATCCAGGAGCGTGACCCGCGCCGTATTGTGCTGCTGAACACCCCGACCGAAGCGCCGGATGCAGACGACCCGTACGCGGCGTATCAGGTGCCTGACGATCTGATGTGGTAAGCCCACGGCGCTGTCATTGAGTTGTCAAAACAAAACCCGCATTCAGCGGGTTTTGTCTTTTTCTGTTCTTGGAATTGTTCAGTGGTTGCCCTGGCTTTCCAGTGCTTCCAGCTCTTCCTTATAGCGAAGGGCATCGGACTCAACGTGGAACATGCCGACAAGTTGGTCCTGTTGGTGCACATCCCAGATCTGGATGCCGTCGGCAACGGCTTCGTGAGAGAGGTGGGCGTCGTCGCGTTCAGTAACTCTGACAGTCATAGTAGTAAGCTCCTGACTTTGATGGCCTCGATGGTTAGGCCTCTGGATACTGCGGCGATGTGTCGCAGGACTCTTTTATAGGATTTGTTAGCTGCCTAAGTAAATAGCCTGTTCAGGTTCCCCGCTGGTCAGAAATTGATCGATCTTCTGCAGCCCTTGCTTGACGAGGCTTACAGCGCAGTGGTGGCAAAATGAAGGATGTTTCATGTGCTTCGGGTGCGCTGTCGGCTCGTCCGAACGCGCCTGGATACGCCGTTCCAGACGCTCCGCGTCCTCTTTGCGACGCAGAGCGTCGCGAACTGCATTCCCACGCAGAGCGTGCGGAACGATAACCTCAACTATCGTGCCCGATGCTCTGCGCTTCTGCCCGAAGGGCGTGGGAGTGAGCTTGCTCACGAAGGGGCCGGTGCCGGCGCGACTATCGTGCGGCGCTCTGCGTCGCATGCCTTCAGCTAATAAAAAACCCCGCTGAAAAGCGGGGCTCTGTGGTGCGGGTGGTCAGGGCAATCAGCTGCCTTTGACGGCCTTGCCGTTGACGGTGCCGTCCAGCAAGACGATGTTGTATTCCTTGCCGTCGGTTTCGACCTGTTGCAGGCGGACCAGCAGGTAATCCCAGTCCTTGGCGAACCACAGCACGGTGGTGCGCTTGCTTTGCGTCGGGTCGCGCACGCGCTCGACCTTGATCGCATCGACCTGGCCTGTCTTGGTGGTGACTTTTTCCGAACCCAGCACGCGGAAGTCGTAGGTGTCCACTTCATCACCGTCGACAACCTGATAGCTCATGCTCTTCTTGCCCTCAGCGATGTCATGTTGCAACGCCAACTGATAGGTGGACTTGTCGAGGATGCCACGGTTGAGCGGCAGCTTGATCGCATCGCCACGGTCGGTGCCGGTGACGAACTTGGTGTTCCAGTCAAACGCCAGATCGACCTTCTTGGATTTGCCCAGGCCACTGCGCTCGAAGCTGTAGGTCTGCGGCAGCAGGGTGTCCTTGTCGACCTTCAGTGTGCTGACTTCAGTCAGGCTGGCGATCATCATCGAGGCCTTGAAGCTCAAGGTCCAGGTGCCGTTGGCGCCGGCTTCCAGGCTGCGTTCAGCCGTACCGCTCATAGGCAGCTGTTTCCAGTCGGCGGTGTAGCTGGCGGAGAAGGGTTGAAGGTCTGCGGCCTGTACGGCAGGCAATGCGAGCAGAGCGAAAGCGAAGAGCAGAGCGCGACGCATAGTATCTCCTAATGTCGAATCAGATGGCCGCTGGCCGGGAGTAACTGGCTATCGAGTAACGCACCTTGTTCACCAAGGCTCAGTCGGCCTTCGGCAAACCAGCGAATGGCCAGTGGGTAAATACGGTGCTCTTGAACATGGACCCGTTGCGCGAGCGTTGCGGGCGTGTCGTGCAACTGTACCGAAATAACTGCCTGTACGACCAGTGGGCCGCCATCGAGTTCCTCGGTAACAAAATGCACGCTGCAGCCATGCTCGGTGTCGCCGGCTTCCAGCGCACGCTTGTGCGTGTGCAAGCCTTTGTAACGCGGCAGCAGGGAAGGGTGAATATTTAGTAGACGGCCGTGATAGTGGCGAACGAACCCTGCGCTGAGAATGCGCATGAACCCGGCCAGTACGACCAACTGTGGCTGGAAGGTGTCGATCCGTTCGATCAGCGCTGCATCGAAAGCCTCACGGCCTTCGTACGCGGTGTGATCCAGTACGCAGGTTTCGATGCCTGCGTCTCGGGCGCGTTGCAGGCCGAACGCATCTGCGCGGTTGGATATCACCGCGCGGATGCGGACGGGGCTGGCCTCGTCCTTGAAGCTGTCGATCATCGCTTGCAGGTTGCCGCCGGTGCCGGACAGCAGCACCACGACGTCGCAGATGGCTGGCATCAATGCGCCTTGAGGTTTTTCAGCTCGACCTGTGCTGCGCCTTCGGCAGCGGTGGCGATCTGGCCGATCACCCAAGGCTGCTCGCCCGCTTCACGCAGCACCTTGAGTGCCGCTTCAACGTGCTCCTGAGCGACGCAGATCACCATGCCCACGCCGCAGTTCAGCACGCGGTGCATCTCGTTTTCCGCAACGTTGCCTTGCTGCTGCAGCCAGTCGAACACCGCCGGACGCTGCCAGCTGGCGACGTCGACAACGGCCTGAGCGCCTTCAGGCAGTACGCGTGGAATGTTGTCGAGCAGGCCGCCACCGGTGATGTGGGCCATGGCCTTGACTGCGCCGGTTTCCTTGATCAGCTTGAGCAACGGCTTCACGTAGATGCGGGTCGGCGCCATCAGCAGTTCGGTCAGCGGTTTGCCGTCCAGCTGGATGTTCTCGATGTCCGCGCCTGCCACTTCGATGATCTTGCGGATCAGCGAGTAACCGTTGGAGTGCGGGCCGGACGATGGCAGCGCGAGCAGGGCGTCACCGGCAGCAACTTTCGAGCCGTCGATGATCTCGGCCTTTTCCACCACGCCGACGCAGAAGCCTGCGAGGTCGTAGTCTTCGCCTTCGTACATGCCCGGCATTTCAGCGGTTTCGCCACCCACCAGCGAGCAACCGGCCAGTTCGCAGCCGGCGCCGATGCCGGTGACGACCTGAGCGGCGGTGTCGACGTTCAGTTTGCCGGTGGCGTAGTAATCGAGGAAGAACAGCGGCTCTGCACCGCAGACCACCAGGTCATTGACGCACATGGCGACCAGGTCGATGCCGATGGTGTCGTGCTTGTTCAGGTTCAGCGCCAGACGCAGCTTGGTGCCCACGCCGTCGGTGCCGGAAACCAGAACCGGTTGCTTGTAGCCGGCCGGGATTTCGCAGAGGGCGCCGAAGCCTCCCAGGCCGCCCATGACTTCCGGACGCTTGGTGCGCTTGGCGACGCTCTTGATGCGTTCGACCAATGCTTCACCGGCGTCGATGTCTACACCGGCGTCTTTATAGCTCAGGGAGGGTTGCTTGCTCATAGAAAATCCAGGCCTTTAGGGGGGATTCGGAGGTATCGACCGCTGCGTTAGGGCCCGTTCAGCACCGCGCTGTCATGCGGTGGTAATGTTGGGGCCATGGCGATTGCCGGTCTGCGAAGGCGCGCGATTTTATCAGGCTTGCTCATCAGGGGCCATCCTTGCGCCGACAACAGGGCGGTGTTGCACCAAATAAACCTCAACCAGGTGGCCCGTCAGTGCGAGTCTGGACGTTTAAGGTGTACTTTATGCGCGAACTGAATGATGGGTGGCTCACGTCTGTCCCAGACCTGTACACCTGCTGAAACAGCTTCTTTTTACTTTTTTCCGTTCGGGAACTGTCCATGCGTTTTTCCAGAATTCTTCTAATCGGCTGTCTGTCCCTGATCAGCCTTCCCAGCCTTGCCGAAACGGTCAGCAACCTTTATCAGGTTCGCGAGCCGGTCAATGGCCAGTCGCCCGATGAACGCACGCGGGCCACGCAGGCCGCCGTTGAAACCCTAGTGCTGCGCCTGACCGGCGACGCCAAGGCCGTGCAGGGTTCGGCCATCGCCGCGCTGCGCAAAGACCCGCAGCAGATCATTAGCCAGTTCGGCTACGAGGCCGGGCCGCCGGAAACCCTGCTGGTCGACTTCGATCCGGCAACCACCGACCGTGCGCTGCACGATGCGGGTCTGTCGATCTGGGGCAGTAATCGCCCATCGATTCTCGGCTGGTGGCTGAATGACTCGGTGGAAGGCTCGAATCTGGTCGGCGACGGTCAGGCCGCCGCCGAACCCTTGCGCCAGGCCGCTCAGCACCGCGGACTGCCACTGCGCCTGCCGCTGGCTGATTTGAGCGAGCAGGGTATCGGTAACGCGAAAACCCTGGAGGGCACTGACCCTGCGCCGCTCAAGGAAGCCTCCGAGCGCTATGGCGCTGACGCGATACTGGCCGTGCACGCCAGGGAAGATGGCGGTCAGTGGCAGGGCAAATGGCGCTTGTGGCTGGGTGATCAGCGCGAACAGGGCAGCGCAACCGGTGCCACCTCCGAGGCGTTGGCTGATGCGGTGCTGCTCTCGGTAAGCGAGCGTCTGGCGCCGCGCTTCGTTGCCAAGCCAGGTGCGTCGACCGGCATGCTGATCCAGGTTCAGGGCATGACGCTGGAGCGCTATGCGCAACTGCTTCAGTTACTCGAACCGTTCGGCGTGCGTCTGAGTTCTGTCGAAGGCGATAAAGTGGTGTTTGAGGTCAGTGGCAGCACCGATCAGCTACGCTCGCAGTTGTCGCTGGCCAAATTGCAGGAAGTGCCTGCAGCCGAGGCAGCCGCTACCGCAACGCCGCCTGCCGCGCCTGTCGATGCAACTGCGCCGGTGGCGCCAGCGAATGGAGCTGCTCCTGTTGCGGCACCTGCGCCCGCACCGATGATTGTTCCGGCGTCCGCGCCACAGCTTTATTTCCGCTGGTAACCCGGCAAGAACGCTTTTCTATTGGCTTGAGGGATATTGATGACTGATATGCGGCGTTGGTTCTGGATCGGCGGCCTGGCCTTGCTGGTCGCATTCGTGGTGCTGTTGCACCCAATCCTCACTCCCTTTCTGGTGGCATTGCTACTGGCCTATATGGGTGATCCGCTGGTGGATCGACTGGAGCGCGCCGGACTGTCCAGAACCCTGAGCGTGGTGGTCGTTTTCGGGCTGTTCACGCTGGTGCTGATGGCGTTGCTGCTGATTCTGGTACCGATGCTGGCCAAGCAGTTGTTCCGCCTCTACGAACTGGCGCCGCAGATCCTCGACTGGCTGCAACACGCGGCGTTGCCGTGGGTTCAGGCCAAGTTCGGGCTGGCAGACGGGTTCTGGAAGTTCGACAAGATCAAGGCAGCCATCTCCGAGCATATGGGCCAGGCCGGGGACATCGTCTCTATCGTGCTGTCCCAAGCTACTGCGTCCAGCCTTGCGCTGATCGGCTGGCTGACCAACCTGGTGCTGATTCCCGTGGTGTGTTTCTACCTGCTGCGCGACTGGGACATCATGACCGGCAAGATTCGTAGCCTGCTGCCGCGTCAGCGTGAAGCGCAAATCGTCAAGCTGGCGGGCGAGTGCCATGAAGTATTGGGCGCGTTCATACGCGGTCAGTTGCTGGTGATGGTCGGCCTTGGCGTGATCTACGCGGCCGGTCTGATGCTGGTCGGGCTGGAACTGGGCCTGCTGATCGGCGTCATTGCCGGTCTGGCGGCCATCGTGCCTTACATGGGTTTCGTGATCGGTATCGGTTCGGCGCTGGTGGCCGGGCTGTTCCAGTTTGGCGGTGACCTGTACCCGATGATGGGGATTGTGGCGGTGTTCATGATCGGTCAGGCCCTGGAGGGGATGGTGCTGACGCCATTGCTGGTCGGTGATCGCATCGGCCTGCACCCGGTCGCGGTCATCTTCGCGATTCTCGCAGGTGGCGAGCTGTTCGGCTTTACCGGCATTCTGCTGGCCCTGCCGGTGGCGGCGGTGATCATGGTGCTGGTGCGCCACATGCATGATCTGTACAAGGACTCGGAAATCTACGCAGGCGCGGAAGATCCGGAGCTGTAAGGTCGACGCAAGCCTCTTCGCCGACCGGTGAAGAGGCTCATGCCTTGAGGGCATGCCCCCCTTCAAACGCCCCGTATTGGGCGGCGCTTTACTCACCCTGACGCAAACCTTTGATTTTGCTTGAGGTCTGTCGCATTGTGCGACCAGCGTCACGGGTATAAACTTTGCGCTCTTTACACAGAGGCCCTTGACGGTTTGCATGAGCCGTTAGTCAGCATGAAACCGATTCAGCTGCCCCTGAGTGTGCGTCTGCGTGATGACGCCACTTTCGTCAATTACTATCCAGGCGCCAACGCCGCTGCACTCGGCTATGTCGAGCGGCTGTGCGAAGCCGACGCTGGCTGGACCGAAAGCCTCATCTATCTGTGGGGCAAGGACGGGGTAGGGCGCACGCACCTGCTGCAGGCTGCCTGCCTGCGTTTCGAACAGCTTGGCGAGCCTGCGGTGTATCTGCCGCTGGCCGAAGTGATAGATGAAGGCATCGAGCTGTTCGATCATCTGGAGCAATATGAGCTGGTGTGTCTGGACGACCTGCAGGCGATCGTCGGTAAGCCGGACTGGGAAGAAGCGCTGTTTCATCTGTTCAATCGTCTGCGTGACAGCGGGCGTCGCCTGCTGATTGCCGCGTCCAAATCGCCCCGCGAACTGCCGGTAAAGCTTCCCGACCTGAAATCGCGCCTGACCATGGCATTGGTGTTCCAGATGCGCGGGCTGTCCGACGAAGACAAACTGCGCGCCTTGCAACTGCGTGCTTCACGCCGAGGCCTGCACCTGACCGACGATGTCGGGCATTTCATCCTGACGCGTGGTACACGCAGCATGAGCGCGTTGTTCGAATTGCTCGAGCGCCTCGATCAGGCGTCACTCCAGGAAAAGCGCAAGCTGACCATTCCCTTCCTTAAAGAGACCCTCGGGTGGTAGATCAGGCGCTGTTGATGCAGACGGCGGCTGCCTTGCGCCATGCACAACGGATTCTGGTGATCACCGGGGCGGGGCTGTCTGCCGATTCGGGGCTGCCGACCTATCGCGGCGTGGGCGGGCTCTACAATGGCAAGACCGACGATGGCCTGCCTATCGAAATGGCCCTGTCCGGGCCCATGCTGCGTCGTGACCCTGAACTGTGCTGGAAATACATCGCCGAACTGGGCAAGGCGTGCCTGGGTGGCGAGCCGAATGTCGCGCATTACGCCATCGCCCAGTTGCAGCGCATCAAACCCGAGTGCTGGGTACTGACCCAGAACGTCGACGGTTACCATCGCGCGGCGGGCAGTCCGCCGGAGCGCCTGATTGAAATTCACGGGCAACTCTCGCCACTGTTTTGCCAATCCTGCGGTGCTGAGGATTCTCAATTGAGCGAGCACTTGCAGCGCCCTTTGCCCCCCTTATGCCCGGCATGTAGTGGCATTTTGCGACCGTCCGTCGTTCTTTTTCAGGAAATGCTCCCCGAAAAAGCGCTGGAAACACTGCATGAAGAGCTGGCTAAAGGCTATGACGCGGTCCTGAGTATCGGCACCACCGCAAGCTTCCCCTACATTCACGAACCTGTCATTCGCACCAGGGTTTCCGGGGGGTTTACCGCAGAAATCAATCCGCAGCCGACGGATCACAGCGCGCAGATGGACGTCTTTTTACCGTACCGCGCGGCACATGTCATGGCCGAACTCATAAGTCACATCTAGTTCGATTGAATTTGCAAATCACCTTCATAAAAGGCATAGTCTCGCCATCTTAACTAGTCAGCCACGGTTGTGCCCATGCAAGTTGTTCGCTTCGCACCCCTCGTGCCTCTCGCACTCGTTACATTTCTCTTCGGTTGCTCGGCCAATATGCCGGTCGCACAGCAGGAACAGGCCCAGCCAGTTCCACGCTATCAGAGCGCAATCAATGCCAACGCCCAGTCCGCAGCCCGTCGCGCAGACGCGGCAGTCCTGCAGGACGAGCTCGCTACCGAAGACGAACTGTCCCAGTTCGCTGATAACAAGTCTTACCAACTGCCGGCCCTGGCCGACAGCATCCTGGAGCGTGGCAAGTCGCTGATCGGCACACGCTACAAGTTCGGCGGCACGTCGACTTCTTCAGGTTTCGATTGCAGCGGCTTCATCGGTTATCTGTTTCGCGAAGAGGCCGGCATGAGCCTGCCACGTTCCACGCGTGAAATGATCAACGTCAACGCACCTCTGGTGGCGCGCAACAAGCTTCAGCCGGGCGATGTGCTGTTCTTCAGTACCCGCGGTCGCGGTCAGGTCAGCCACGCAGCGATCTACGCCGGTAATCGGCAGTTCATCCACTCCAGCAGTCGCCGCAGCGGCGGTGTGCGCATCGACAGCCTCGATGACGCCTACTGGAGCAAGACCTTCATCGAGGCCAAGCGGCCTCTGGCGATGGCCCCAGGTACTGTTGCAGTAAAATCGACACCTGAAGTAACGCAGACAACGGCGATGACTTCGACTACAGTCAAGACCGCGTCCAAGCGGCGTAAATAAATAGAACGCGCAGTACAAGACCTTCGGGTCTTTCTGCGTTTTTGAGCTTCTCGGCAGCGTAAGCCGCATCCGGATGGGTTGTTGTGGTTATGTCGATTGCGTTGCGGCTGTTAGTCATCTCTGTTGCTGCGTTGCTCGGTGCCTGCGCCAGTGCGCCGCCTCCGCCCAAAGCGCCCCGGATCGTTCAGCGTCCGGTGGTCACTGCACCTCCCCAGATTCTCTCTCCGGCTGCCGAAGACGTGCTGTTTCGTGCGTTGGGGCTGGTTGGCACGCCTTATCGCTGGGGCGGCAACACGCCTGACTCCGGTTTCGATTGCAGCGGTCTTATAGGTTATGTCTATCGTGATGCGGCGGGCATTTCCCTGCCGCGTTCCACGCGCGAGATGATCGTGATGGGCGCACCGAATATTCGTCGCGAGCAATTGCAGTCAGGTGATCTGGTGTTCTTCGCCACATCGGGCGGTTCTCAGGTGTCCCACGCCGGGATCTATGTCGGCGAAGGCCGCTTCGTGCATGCACCTGCCACCGGCGGCACGGTCAAGCTCGACAGCCTCGACAAGCCTTACTGGCAGAGAGCCTACCTCAACGCCAAGCGCGTAATTCAGCCCGCCAGCCTGGCGCAGAATCGGCCTTAAGCGCTTCGCGCTGATTGCTCTGCGCGCGCTCAAGAGCGTCCAGAACTGCACGCTCACGCCCACGCGGAGCGCTCAACGTTACACCTAAGTCTGCTTTTGATTCTGGCCGTAGGCCGTAGGAGCGAACTTGTTCGCGAAGGGCCTGTATGATCGCCGAAAATGCATCTTCTGAAACACCGCCTTCGCGAACAAGTTCGCTCCTACGCCCTTCGGGCAGAACCCTGAAAGGCACGTATTCCGGGCTCTCCAGGACTTGTGTGTAACGCCGAGTGCTGGAGCGTAGGGAGCGATGATCTCAACTATCGTGCGACGCTCTGCGTCAAATCTCTACGCTCGGCGTTACTGAACAGCCTTGGCGGATGTCACGCGCCAGATCTTGTTGCCGACATCGTCGGCCACCAGCAATCCGCCGCGCTGATCATTGACTACGCCAACCGGACGACCCATGGCTTTTTCATCCTTGTTGAGGAAACCGGTCAACACATCGACCGGTGTGCCGTTGGGTTTGCCGCCACTGAATGGAATGAACACCACCTTGTAGCCGCTGTGCGGTTTGCGGTTCCACGAGCCGTGCTGGCCAATGAACAGACCTTCGTTGAACGGTGCAGCCAGTGTCTTGCCGTCGGCGAACACCAGGCCCAGCGAGGCGGTGTGTGGACCGACTGCGTAATCCGGGGCAATCGCCTTGGCGACCAGTGCCGGGTTCTGCGGCTTGACGCGCTCGTCGACGTGTTGGCCGTAGTAGCTGTAAGGCCAGCCGTAGAATGCGCCGTCCTGCACCGAGGTCACGTAGTCAGGCACCAGATCGCTGCCGATCTCGTCGCGCTCGTTGACCGCCGTCCACAGTTTGCCGGTCTTCGGTTCCCAATCCATGCCGTTGGGGTTGCGCAGGCCGGAAGCGAAGATCCGGTGGTTACCGGTAGCCGCGTCCACTTCCCAGATCGCCGCACGACCTTCTTCCTTGTCCATGCCGTTCTCGGCCACGTTGCTGTTGGAGCCCACGGTCACGTACAGCTTGCTGCCATCCTTGCTGGCGATGACGTTCTTGGTCCAGTGGTGATTGAGCGTACCGCCCGGCAGGTCGACGACCTTGGTCGCTTGCGCGCTGATCGAGGTCTGCCCGGATTCATACGGGAAGCTGATCAGGCGGTCGGTGTCGGCGACATACAGCTTGTTGCCCACCAAGGTCATGCCGAACGGCGAATTGAGGTTTTGCAGGAAAACCGTGCGGGTCTCTGCCACACCGTCCTTGTCCACGTCGCGCAGTAAGGTAATGCGGTTGGCGCTGGGCACACCGGCACCGGCGCGGCCCATGACTTTTTCCATCACCCAGCCGCGAATGCCTTTGGAGTCATCCGGTTTGGCGGGCGAATTGGTTTCTGCCACCAGCACGTCACCGTTGGGCAACACATACAGCCAGCGCGGGTGATCAAGGTTTTCGGCGAACGCAGCCACTTGTGTGCCCGGCGCGGCGACCGGCTTGGCGCCTTTTTCCCAGCCTACGGCGGGTGCGATGTTGACGGTCGGAATCAGCGTCTTGTTGGGCTCCGGCAGCTTGGGCGAGGGGCCTGTTCCATCCGAGACTTGCAGGCTCGACGACTCGCCGCAGGCAGCGAGGCCGCCGGCGACCAGCAGCAACACTGCGTAGTGGGGTCTGAGTTTGAACATGATCGATCTCCATTAACAAAGGCGTGGTCCAGTAACTGATAGAGGCACCGCCAACCCGCTAGGTTCAATCACGTTCCGCGGCGACGGTGTCGATTGACGCTCCCGGTCCAACCCTCTACCCTTCGCGGTTTGTTTCAGGTGCTCTGCAATCCTCGATTGGCAGAGTGAAACAGGGAAGCCGGTGTGGGTCGACAGATCTGATCCCGGCGCTGCCCCCGCAACGGTAAATGAGTCAAGGCTGTGCCTGACGCCACTGTGTTTCGACATGGGAAGGCGCGCAGCCGGGGTGACCCGCTCATGAGCCCGGAGACCGGCCTGAATCATTCAATGACATCACGGAGGGTGATGTTCTGTGCAGGGCGTTGCCGTGCTGTCCAGTGCTGTCCTTCCGTCTGTTGTCGCCTGCCCCGAGCGGAGAACCCAGATGAACGAATCCCCCGAACGCGACGAACGCCATCTGGCGCGCATGCAGCGCAAGAAAGCCTTCATGGACCAGCGTATTGCCAGCTCGCCCAACGAGTGCGGCCTGCTGCTGGTATTGACCGGCAATGGCAAGGGCAAGAGCAGTTCGGCATTCGGCATGCTCGCCCGGGCCATGGGCCACGACATGCAGTGTGGTGTGGTGCAGTTCATCAAGGGCCGCAACAGCACCGGCGAAGAAATGTTTTTCCGCCGTTTCCCCGAGCAGGTGCGCTATCACGTGATGGGCGAGGGCTTCACCTGGGAAACCCAGGATCGCCAGCGTGACATCGCCGCCGCTGAAGCCGCCTGGGCTGTGTCTCAGGAAATGCTTCGCGACCCGGCCATTGGTCTGGTGGTGCTCGACGAACTGAACATCGCCCTCAAACATGGCTACCTCGACCTCGAACAGGTGCTGAGCGATCTGCAGGCACGTCCGCCGATGCAGCACGTATTGGTGACTGGCCGCGGTGCCAAAGCCGAATTGATCGACCTGGCCGATACCGTTTCCGAGATCGGCGTGGTCAAGCACGCGTTTCAGGCCGGTATTCGTGCGCAGAAAGGTATCGAGCTGTGAACCCTTCATCATTGAGCGCATTGCAATGAGAGCCCCGCGTGATTGCCCGGCAGTATTGATTGCTGCGCCTGCCTCCGGGCAAGGCAAAACCACGGTGACCGCTGCACTGGCACGCCTGCACCGCAACCAGGGGCGCAAGGTCCGGGTGTTCAAGTGCGGCCCGGACTTCCTCGACCCGATGATTCTCGAGCGGGCCAGTGGCGCGCCGGTCTATCAATTGGACATGTGGATGGTCGGTGCGGATGAAAGCCGTCGCTTGTTGTGGGAAGCGGCTGATGAGGCGGACCTGATCCTGATCGAGGGGGTCATGGGCCTGTTCGATGGCACGCCGTCGAGCGCCGACCTGGCCCGGCATTTTGGCGTGCCGGTACTCGGCGTGATCGACGGCACGGCCATGGCGCAGACGTTTGGCGCACTGGCGCTGGGCCTGGCGCGCTATCAGCCTGATCTGCCGTTCGCCGGTGTGCTGGCCAATCGCGTCGGCACGGTACGCCATGCGCAATTGCTGGAGAACAGCCTGACCGAAGGCCTGCGCTGGTACGGCGCACTGTCCCGGGAAGTCGGCTTCGAACTGCCCAGCCGCCATCTGGGGCTGGTCCAGGCCAGTGAGCTCAACGATCTGGACGTGCGTCTGGACATGGCGGCTGCGGCGCTTGCCAGCACCTGTGAAGTGGCCTTGCCGCCGGCCGTGACCTTCACTGCGCCCGACCCGGTTCAGGTCGAGCCGCTGCTGCGCGGCGTACGCATCGCCATCGCGCGCGACGAGGCCTTTGCCTTTCTGTATGGCGCGAGTCTGGACCTGCTGAGGAACATGGGTGCCGAGCTGAGTTTCTTCTCGCCGATCCATGATCGCGAGTTGCCCGACGCCGACAGCCTGTACCTGCCAGGTGGTTACCCGGAGCTGCACCACGTCGCGCTGGCCGCCAATGGCGCGATGCAGGCTTCGATCAGGGCTCACCATATTGCCGGCAAGCCGATTCTGGCCGAGTGCGGCGGCATGCTCTATTTGCTCGAAGCCTTGACCGATGTCGAGGGCGTGCGTGCCGAACTGGTCGGTTTGCTGTCCGGTGAAGCCGTCATGCAGAAGCGTCTGGCTGCGCTGGCTTTGCAAGCCGTCGAGCTGCCCGAGGGCACGCTGCACGGTCACACTTATCATCATTCGCTGACCAGCACCGAGCTGCAGCCGATCGCGCGCGGCGTCAGCCCCAATGGCGGACGCGGCGCAGAAGCGGTTTATCGCCTGGGTCGCCTGACCGCGTCCTACGTGCATTTCTATTTTCCGTCCTGCCCTCGGGCGATAGCGGCGCTGTTCAAACCATGACCGAGCAAGCGTTCAGCCCCGAAGAGCGGGCTGCGGTGTACCGCGCCATCGCCGAACGTCGCGACATGCGCCACTTCATCGGCGGCACGGTCGCGCCCGAACTGCTGGCACGCGTGCTGGAGGCCGCGCACCAGGCTCCCAGCGTCGGGCTGATGCAGCCGTGGCGCTTCATCCGCATCAGCGACCCGTTATTGCGCGGCAGGATGCAGGCGCAGGTAGAGGACGAGCGTATTCGTACCGCCGAGGCGCTGGGTGAGCGAACCGACGAGTTCATGAAGCTCAAGGTCGAAGGCATCAACGACTGTGCAGAAGTGCTGGTCGCCGCGCTGATGGAAGGGCGAGAGCAGCACATTTTCGGCCGTCGCACCTTGCCGGAAATGGACATGGCCTCGCTGTCCTGCGCGATCCAGAACCTTTGGCTGGCCTCGCGTGTAGAAGGCCTGGGCATGGGCTGGGTGTCGCTGTTCGACCCCGAGGCGCTGGCCGAACTGCTGGGCATGCCTGACGGCGCCAAGCCGCTGGCGATCATATGTCTGGGCCCGGTCAAGGAATTTTATCCTGCGCCAATGTTGGTGATGGAAGGCTGGGCGCAGGCGCGTCCGCTGCATGAGCTGCTGTACGAGAATCAATGGGGAGTGAGTCAATGAGTGTGGCGCTGTTGAGCGTCGCCGGGGTCGCGCTGGATGCGCTGCTCGGTGAGCCAAAACGATGGCATCCGCTGGTGGCGTTCGGCAACTTCGCCAGTCGGGTCGAGCAGCGCTTCAACAGTGGCGGCCGTGGCTGGCGCAGTCATGGCGTTACTGCCTGGGTCATCACCGTTGTACCCCTGACGCTGCTGGCCACGCTGCTGAGCTGGTTGCCTGGCGTGGGCTGGCTGTTCGATATTCTGGCGCTGTATTGCGCGCTGGGCATGCGCAGCCTGGGTGAGCACGTTCAGCCGGTGGCGCAAGCGCTGCGCAGTGATGATCTGGTCGAAGCACGTCAGCGGGTCGGTTATCTGGTCAGTCGCCAGACCACTGAGCTGGACGCTACCGAAGTCGCCCGCGCAGCCACCGAGTCGGTGCTGGAGAACGGCAGCGATGCGGTGTTCGCGGCGCTGTTCTGGTTCGTGGTGGCTGGCGCGCCCGGCGTGGTGCTGTACCGGCTGAGCAATACACTGGACGCCATGTGGGGTTACCGCAATGAGCGCTTTGAGCGTTTTGGCTGGGCTGCGGCGAAGATCGATGATCTGCTCAACTATATTCCCGCACGTCTTGTGGCATTGACCTATTCCTTGCTGGGCAAGACCCGACTGGCGCTGCGTTGCTGGCGTACGCAGGCTCCGGCATGGGATAGTCCGAATGCCGGCCCGGTAATGGCCGCTGGCGCAGGCGCGCTGGGTGTCGAGCTGGGTGGCGCGGCGATCTACCACGGCGAGCTGCATCAGCGCCCGCAACTGGGTGAGGGTACGCCTGCCGATGCGGACTCGATCGATCGCGGCTGGCAACTGGTGCAGCGCGGCGTCTGGTTATGGCTGCTGGTCATCTGCGTGGCGGCTGAATTTTATGCTTGAGCACGGCGGGCGGTTGCGCGCGGCGGCGCAGCATTACGGTATCCCTCTGGCCGACTGGCTGGACCTGTCCACCGGGATCGCGCCCTGGTCGTGGCCCATCCCGGAGATTCCGACGCGTGCCTGGGCGCGGTTGCCCGAGACTGACGATGGTCTGGAAGCGGCGGCCTGCACTTATTACGGCGTGTCCCGGTTATTGCCGGTGTCCGGTTCGCAGGCTGCGATTCAGGCGCTGCCACGGGTGCGCAGCGGAGGGAGAGTTGGCGTACTGTCGCCCTGCTACGCAGAGCACGCGCATGCCTGGCGCAAGAACGGCTTCGTGGTCCGTGAGGTGGGTGAGCAGGAGGTCGACTACTTCCTCGACAGCCTGGACGTGCTGGTGGTGGTCAACCCCAACAACCCGACCGGCCTGCACCTGAGCGCCGAGCGCCTGCTGGAGTGGCATGCGCGACTGGCCGAGCGCGGTGGCTGGCTGGTCGTCGATGAAGCGTTCATGGATAACACGCCGGGCATGAGCCTGGCGGCCGAGACGTGGCGCAGCGGACTGATTGTCCTGCGTTCGTTTGGCAAGTTTTTCGGCCTGGCCGGCGTCCGGCTTGGTTTTGTCATGGCCGAGCCGGTGCTGTTGAGGATGCTGGCGCAGGAAATCGGGCCTTGGTCGGTCAGTGGGCCAACCCGGATCATCGGTCAGGTGTGCCTTAGCGATCAGCAGGGGCAGACGCGCCAGCGTGAGCGTTGTGAGCAGGCCCGCGAGCGGCTGGTGGCGTTGCTCGACCGCTACCGTCTGAGCCCGCAAGGCGGCTGCGCGCTGTTCCAATGGCTGGTGACCCCTGAAGCGCAGACGCTCTATGAGTTTTGTGCGCAGCGTGGCGTGCTGCTGCGCCTGTTCAAGGGTGACAGCTCCGAGTCGTCCAGTCTGCGTTTCGGTCTGCCCTGCGACGAGGCCGACTGGCTGCGGCTGCACGATGTTCTGCTTGAATACCGCAAGGAATACCCATGAGCACGCTGATGGTACAAGGCACCACTTCCGATGCCGGCAAGAGCACCTTGGTGACGGCCCTGTGCCGCTGGCTGACTCGTCAGGGCGTCAAGGTTGTGCCGTTCAAGCCGCAGAACATGGCGCTCAATAGCGCGGTGACGGCAGACGGCGGCGAGATCGGTCGCGCACAGGCCGTGCAGGCCCAGGCGTGCTACCTCGAACCGCACACCGACATGAACCCGGTGCTGCTCAAGCCCAACAGTGATACCGGCGCGCAGGTGATCATTCACGGCCGCGCCGTGACCACCATGAACGCGGTGGCGTATCACGGCTACAAAGAGATCGCCATGCAGGCAGTGCTGGAATCGCATCGGCGCCTGGGTGAGAGCTATCCGGTGATTGTCGTCGAGGGCGCGGGTTCTCCGGCCGAGATCAACCTGCGCGCCAACGATATCGCCAACATGGGCTTTGCCGAGGCGGTCGACTGCCCGGTGCTGCTGATTGCCGACATCAATCGTGGCGGGGTGTTTGCCCATCTGGTCGGCACGCTCGAGCTGCTGTCGCCCAGCGAGCAGGCGCGGGTCAAGGGTTTCATCATCAACCGTTTTCGCGGCGACATCGCCTTGTTGCAGCCGGGCCTGGACTGGCTGGAAGCGCGCACCGGCAAGCCGGTGGTTGGCGTGCTGCCCTACGTGATGGATCTGCACCTGGAGGCCGAAGACGGCCTGGACCAGCGTCAGACCGACAAGGTCGAGCATGTGCTGAACGTGGTGGTCCCGGTGCTGCCTCGCATCAGTAATCACACCGATTTCGATCCGTTGCGCCTGCACCCTCAGGTCAATCTGCAATTCATCGGCCCCGGCCAGGCGATTCCTCCTGCGGACCTGATCATTCTGCCCGGTTCCAAGAGTGTGCGCAGCGATCTCAACTACCTGCGCAACAATGGCTGGGACACCGCCATCGAGCGGCATTTGCGTTATGGCGGCAAGCTGATGGGGATTTGCGGTGGCCTGCAAATGCTCGGTGAGCAGGTACACGATCCACTCGGGCTGGAAGGCGCAGCCGGGTCCAGCCCAGGGTTTGGCCTACTGGCAATGAGCACGGTGCTGGAAGCGGAAAAGCAACTGCGCAATGTGCGCGGTCGTCTGACCCTGGAAGACGCCGAGGTCAGCGGTTACGAAATTCATGCCGGGGTAACGACAGGGCCGGCGCTGGAGCAGGCTGCCGTGCAACTGGACGACGGGCGTTGCGATGGTGCGCAGAGTGCCGATGGCCAGGTGCTGGGGACTTACCTGCACGGCCTGTTCGAATCACCTGCTGCCTGTAGCGCGTTGCTGCGCTGGGCGGGGTTGACGAACGTGCAGTCCGTCGATTATCACGCCTTGCGCGAGCGCGACATCGAACGTCTGGCGGACCTGGTGGAAAAGCACCTGGACGGCCCATTGCTTCGCGAACTGTGTGGCCTGGAGGCGAACTGAATGCTGCAATTGATCCTCGGCGGCGCGCGCTCCGGCAAGAGTCGTCTGGCGGAAAAACTGGCTGCCGACAGCGCGCTGAGGGTGACGTACATCGCCACCAGTCAGCCTCTGGACGGCGAAATGAATCAGCGTGTTGCCAGCCATCGCGCACGCCGTCCCGAGCACTGGGGGTTGGTCGAAGAGCCGATCGAACTGGCGCGGGTACTGCGCGAAAACGCGGCGCCCGATTGCTGCCTGCTGGTCGATTGCCTGACCCTCTGGCTGACCAATCTACTGATGCTCGACAACCCCGAGCGCCTGCTTCAAGAACGTGAATCCCTGCTCGACAACCTTGCCGGGCTGCCGGGTGAAATCATTTTTGTCAGCAACGAAACCGGGCTCGGCGTCGTGCCGCTTGGCGAACTGACCCGTCGCTATGTCGATGAAGCCGGCCTGTTGCATCAGGCGCTGGCCGAGCGTTGCCAGCGTGTCGTGTTGACCGTTGCCGGCTTGCCCCTGACGTTGAAAGGAACCGCGCTATGAGTAATTCCTGGTGGCTCAAGCCTGCACAGGCCATTGATGTGCCAATGCGCGAGGCGGCACTGGCCCGTCAGCAGCAACTGACCAAACCCGCCGGTTCACTGGCACAACTGGAGCGCCTGGCGGTACAGCTGGCCGGTCTGCAGGGACGTGAGCTTCCGGCCGTCGATCAACTGTGGATCGCGATTTTTGCCGCTGATCATGGTGTCGTCGCTGAAGGTGTGTCGGCGTACCCACAGGAAGTCACCGGTCAGATGCTGCACAACTTCGTCAACGGCGGCGCCGCGATCAGCGTGCTGGCGCGTCAGCTCTCCGCGCAACTGGACGTGGTCGATCTGGGCACCGTGTCGCCAATGGATCTGCCCGGGGTGCGCCATCTGCGCATTGGCGCGGGCACCGCCAATTTTGCCCAGGGGCCGGCCATGAGTGTCGAGCAGGGGCTCGCCGCCCTGCAGGCCGGGCGTGACAGCGTATTGCGCGCCAAAGCTGTCGGCACCGAACTGTTCATCGGTGGCGAGATGGGCATCGGCAACACCACAGCCGCCAGCGCAGTTGCCTGCTCGCTGCTGGAGTGCGCCGCGCCATTGCTGGTCGGACCGGGCACCGGGCTGAACGCCGAGGGTATTCAGCACAAGACCCACGTCATTGAGCGCGCACTGGCATTGCACGCCGAGCAGGCGGGTGACCCGCTGAGCAGCCTGTTCTGTCTGGGCGGCTTCGAAATCGCCGCACTGACTGGTGCGTACCTGGCCTGCGCGCAGGAAGGAATTGCGGTACTGGTCGACGGTTTCATTTGCAGCGTGGCCGCGCTGGTGGCGGTACGCCTGAACCCTTCCTGCCGTAACTGGCTGCTGTTCGGTCATCGGGGCGCCGAACCGGGCCATCGGCATCTGCTGGAAACGCTGCAGGCCGAACCGTTGCTGGACCTCGGTTTGCGTTTGGGCGAGGGCAGCGGTGCCGCACTGGCGGTGCCGCTGGTGCGCCTGGCGTGCGAGCTGCACAACGGCATGGCGACGTTTGCCGAAGCGGCTGTGGCGGATCGTCCCGCATGACCTTGCACCTGGACTTGTTGCGTCACGGCGAAACCGAACTGGGCGGCGGCCTGCGCGGCAGCATCGACGACGCTCTGAACGAGTCTGGCTGGCAGCAGATGCGTGCGGCAGTGGCGGGTGGCGGCCCCTGGACGCGGATCGTCAGCTCGCCGCTGCAACGTTGCGCACATTTCTCCGAAGAGCTGGCGCAGCGCTTGTCGTTGCCTCTGCACCTGGAGCCGGGTTTGCAGGAGCTGCATTTCGGTGACTGGGAAGGGCACAGCCCTGCGCAACTCATGGAGACCGATGCCGAGGGCCTGGGGCTGTTCTGGGCGGATCCCTACGCCTTCACACCTCCCAACGGCGAGCCGGTGCTGGATTTCTCGAATCGCGTATTGAGTGCCGTTGAGCGTCTGCATCAGGCTTATGCCGGTGAGCGCGTGTTGCTGGTCAGTCATGGTGGTGTCATGCGCCTGCTGGTGGCGCAGGCGCGTGGTTTGCCGCGTGAGCAACTGTTGCAGGTGGTGGTCGGGCATGGCGCGCTGTTGTCGATTCAGGTCGCTGCTGATCGCGTACTCACGGAGATCTGAGATGCTGCCGTTCTGGATCGCTCTGCAATTTCTCGGCAGCCTGCCGATCAGGCTGCCTGGTATGCCGCGTCCCGAAGAGCTGGGGCGTTCTTTGCTGTTCTACCCGTTGGTGGGGGCGGTGTTCGGCACACTGCTGCTGGGTTTCAACACGCTGCTCAGTGGTGCGCCGCTGATGCTGCACGCCGCGCTGGTACTCACTGCCTGGGTATTGCTCAGCGGCGGCCTGCATCTGGATGGTCTGGCCGACAGTGCTGACGCCTGGCTGGGCGGCTTCGGTGACCGTGAACGCACCTTGAAGATCATGAAAGATCCACGCAGCGGGCCTATCGCCGTGGTCACGCTGGTCTTGGTGCTGCTGCTCAAGTTTGCCGCGATTCTGGCGCTGATCGAGAGCCATGCCAGTGTCTGGCTGCTGTTGGCACCGGTGATCGGGCGCGCTGCCATGCTTGGGCTGTTTTTGGGGACGCCGTATGTGCGTTCCGGCGGGTTGGGGCAGGCGCTGGCCGATCACCTGCCGCGTGGCCCTGGACGCAAGGTTTTGCTCGCCACTGCCATTGCGTGCGTGCTGCTCGCCGGCTGGTCAGGGGTAATGGTATTGCTGGTCTGCGCCGCCTGCTTCTTCTGGTTGCGGCAGCTGATGATGCGACGTCTGGGCGGATGCACCGGTGATACAGCCGGGGCTTTGCTTGAGCTGCTGGAGTTGACGGTGCTGCTGACGCTGGCGCTGCTTTGAGACCCTGCGCATCGCTTTGTTGACAGCTTTTACCGGCAGCGCGTAGCTTCGCGAATCGCGGGTAAAACCATGTAACACAAAGCGCAGGGAGCTTAACCATGACATCGATCTGGCGTACCAGTGGCTGGGTTCTGCTGGGGAGTGCGCTGATTCTTGCGCTTTCGTTGGGCACGCGGCACGGCTTCGGTCTGTTTCTGGCACCCATGAGCGCCGAGTTTGGCTGGGGACGTGAAGTCTTTGCCTTTGCCATTGCCCTACAGAATCTGATGTGGGGCCTGGCACAGCCATTCGCCGGGGCGCTGGCCGATCGATTTGGTGCGGCGAAAGTCGTCTTCGTCGGCGGTGTACTGTATGCCGCAGGTCTGTTGTGCATGAGTACCGCCGATTCTTCCCTCAGCCTTTCATTGAGCGCCGGTCTGCTGATCGGTATCGGTCTGTCCGGCACATCGTTTTCGGTCATTCTGGGTGTCGTGGGGCGTGCGCTGCCTGCGGAAAAACGCAGTATGGGCATGGGGATCGCCAGCGCGGCCGGCTCATTCGGTCAGTTCGCCATGCTGCCCGGTACATTGGGTTTGATCAACTGGCTGGGCTGGTCCGGTGCCTTGCTGGTGCTGGGCGTGATGGTGGCGTTGATCCTGCCTTTGGTGGGTATGCTCAAGGATACGCCGAGCGTATCCACCGGCGTCGAATTGACCCTGGGCGAGGCGCTGCGTGAGGCGTGCTCGCATTCGGGGTTCTGGCTGTTGGCGCTGGGGTTCTTTGTCTGCGGCTTTCAAGTGGTGTTCATTGGCGTGCATTTGCCGGCCTATCTGGTGGATCAGCACTTGCCCGCCAAGGTCGGCACTACAGTGCTGGCCCTGATCGGCCTGTTCAATATCTTCGGCACCTACACAGCAGGCTGGCTGGGCGGGCGCATGTCCAAGCCCCGACTGCTGACCGTGCTTTACCTGTTGCGTGCGGTGGTGATCGTGATGTTTCTCTGGATACCCTTGAGCCAGACCACAGCGTATCTGTTCGGCGTGGCGATGGGCTTGCTGTGGTTGTCGACCGTGCCGCTGACCAACGGTACGGTCGCGACACTGTTCGGTGTGCGCAACCTGTCAATGCTGGGCGGCATTGTCTTCCTGTTTCACCAGCTAGGCGCCTTCCTCGGTGGCTGGCTGGGCGGGCTGGTGTATGACCGCACCGGTAGCTACGACCTGATCTGGCAAGTCTCGATACTGCTGAGTCTACTCGCCGCGGCGCTCAACTGGCCGGTGCGCGAGCGGCCGGTGGCACGATTGCAGGCGCAGGGCGGTCTGGCATGAGTCGGCGCTGGCCTCTGCTGGCGGCGCTGCTGGTGGGCGCCGTGGTGCTGGGATTGCTCTGGTGGGCCTGGCAGCATGTCGGGCTGGGCGCATTGCAATTGGGAATGGGCGCTTGCTAGGCAGACGCTCCTGCATGGGGTAGCGTGTCGGCAGACCAAAACAATATTCAGGGCCGCCATGATGAACATTCGCTTTTTTTCGATCCCTCTTTTGCTGCTGGCCATGAGCGGTGCTGCAATGGCCGCCGACTGCCCGCCGTTGCTGCAAGGCGAGTTGCCCAAGCTGCGCGCCAAGGAAAACATCGACCTGTGCAAGCGCTTTGCCGGCAAGCCGCTGGTGGTGGTCAATACTGCCAGCTTCTGCGGCTTCGCCCCGCAGTTCAAAGGCCTTGAAGCGCTGAGTCAGCGCTACAAGGGGCAGGGGCTCGAAGTATTGGGCGTGCCGTCCAATGACTTCAAACAGGAAGCCAAGGATGGTGAGGAGACTGCCAAGGTCTGCTACGTCAATTATGGCGTGACCTTCACCATGACCGAGCCGCAGGCCGTGCGCGGTGACGATGCGACCCATTTGTTCAAGGTGCTGGCCGAGCAAAGCAGTGCGCCGCGCTGGAACTTTTACAAGTACGTGGTCGATCGCCAGGGCAAGGTCATCGCCAACTTCTCCAGCATGACCAAGCCGGATGATCCTGAGCTGATCGCAGCCATTGAGAAGGCGATTGCGTCTAAGCCTTAGGGGGCAAAAAAGGGCGGCTTGAGTCTTGTCTGAATCGACCTGGCATCGCAGAGCCCTTGTGTGACGCGGAGCGCCACATAGAGGACGCAGAGCGTCCAGAACTGCATGCCGACGCTGAGCGTCGTCACGATAGTCAGTCAATGACGTGGAGTATCTGTGCGGTAGTCAATCAATGCAGATCTGAGCGCACCAGGCACGTACTAAAAAGCCCGCAACCATCACTGGTTGCGGGCTTTTTTTCAGCCTGGCAGTTGCTTATCAGAAGCGATAGGTAACCGAAGTGCCCAGGCCGTGAGCGGTGTTGCGGTAGTCGGCGCTGTACGAACCTTTGGTCGCGCTGGAGTCGCGGATCTTGGTTTCGTCTTCACGCAGGTACGAGTACGCCACGTCGATGGTCAGGTCGTCGGTCGGGCTCCAGCCTGCACCGAAGCTGATGATCTTGCGATCGCCCGTCGGGATGCGTGGGGAGCGGTTGACGTTGTTGGTCGGCGACTGATCAACGGAGAAGCCGGTGCGCAGCGTCCACTCTTTATTGACCTTGTACGAAGCACCGATGGCGTGGGCCCAGGTGTCGTGCCAGTTCTGTTCTTCGCTGATGGTGCCGATCGGCCCGGCAGAACCGCCCAGCAGGGCAGGGACGCCATCGTTGTTGACGGTGATGTCTTGCAGTCGGCTCCAGCGAGTCCAGGTACTGCCGGCATAGACCGTCCAGTTCTCGTCGATCTGCTGGGTGATGGAGAAGTCCACGGACTCAGGCGTGGAGATGTCCAGCGAAGCGTCATACTTCTGACCGCCGAAAGGACCGAAACCCGAACCTTCGATCTTGGTCTTGCCCTTGAGCTTGTAATCGACCTTGGAGTGGTAAGTCAGGCCCAGGCGAGTGGTGTCGGTAGCCTGCACCAAAATACCGGCATTGAAGCCGATTGCGGTGTCATCGCCTTCGATCTTCACCTTGCCGTCGTTACGGCCCGGTGTTGCGGCGTTCAATGTTGCCGAGGTCAGCTCGCCGTCGATACGGTTGATCGTCGGGCCGAAACCGATGGACACCTTGTCATTGAATGCATAGCTGACAGTCGGCTGGAAGGTCACGACCTGGACGTGACTCTTGTCACCCCAGTAGCGACCAGCGAAGCCTTTTTCGTAATCGGTGACCAGGCCGAACGGTACGTACACGCCCAGACCAAATGCCCAGTGATCATCGATTGGTTTGACGTAGTAGCCCATGGGTACGCCGACCACCGGAACCATATCGCCGTCGTTGCTGCCGCCAAATGTGCCACGGCCATTGTCGATATCGGTCTTGGCGATCACTGCCGCTGCACCCACGCTGATTTGTTCGCGTTTGATGCGGGACATACCGGCAGGGTTGCCGAATACGGTGCTTGCGTCATCGGCTGACGAGGAGCGACCTGCAAAGCCGGTGCCCATGCCGCTGATGCTTTGTTCGTTGAGGGCAAAGCCGGCAGCGAGCAGTTGAGAAGAGGCCAGACCCAGTGCGAGTCCAAGCGTTGTCCGGTTCAGTGCTTTTGTCATTATTTTCATTATTAGAACTCCTTGTTGTTCACCGGTCGAAAATTACCAACATTTTCGACGGCGCGCTATAGGCTGAGGAGCCCGATTTAGAGCTATTCTTGTAGGACAATCCTGCCGAAGGAGTAGGAACTTCGAATTAGCGCAGTTCCAGAGCCTTATCGTCGCATAATGACACTGTTATAAAGCGCGCATAAAAAAAGCTCCGCCTTTGCAGTGCGGGGCTTTTGGCTTGCGGTGCAACGTTTTCGTCAGGCGATGAGGGCCTGGCGGGTACGCTCGATCACGGCCTGCAGCGGTTCGGCGCTGGCGTACTGATCGGGGTACAGGCGTTCGCTGTGGCGGGCGATGCCATGTTCATTGACGATGGTGAAACTGAAGCAGCCTTTGCGAGCGGCCATGATCAGGCAGTTCATTGGGGCAAAAGCGTTGGTCAATGTGTGAATTGCATGTTGAGTCTGAGTATTCATATTCAAGGTGTTTCCTGAAGCAACACGGAACAATACCGTGCAAAAATAAAGATTCCAGTAAACGCGGGCCGACATTTGATACAAAAGCCTGGCTGGGCGGAGAACCTGACTGGAACAAAGACAGGCAGTTGAAGCGCGCTTTATCGTATGGCGCTCTGGCTGACCGGTAGGTACTTAGGAGGGCAGGCAACACAACAGGAGCAAAGGTTCTACGCTCCGGGTGAAGATCCTGATCAATTGCAGGCTGGTTGAAGCAGACCATGAGGGCCATGACTGCACTGTCACCCCAAATGGTGCATCAGTGCGAAAGGTTCATGTCTGGAAACCATCGAGGTGGTCGATCCCTTGTTGCCAACATTCTCGTCGCATGGAGGAGTGTCTGTCGGGGGACTTGTCGACCGGAATTGATTTTCAGCTTGGTACTAACGGCGGCGATATTACCCGCCTCATCTGGACATTGCAAGTGGCAGTGTATAAAACTTCACCAGTGCCCGGCCAATCTATAGATCAGTACGGTGATTGACGCAACCATCGAGCAGCCCAGCACGTAGGCGGTGACAGTAAGCCGCAGCGACCTGCGGCTTTCGATGGCGCGCATGATGTCGCCTGTCGCGTTGATGCGCCCGCTGCTCAGGTCACCGCAGATGATCAGCATCAGGGCGATCGCTGACAGCAGCACGCTGTAGGCGAACACGCCGCCGTCCGGGGGTGGCAGCACGATACTGACTGCCAGGGCGACGAAGCAAACAGCCAACAGCAGCAGGAAGAACTTGGCGATCTCCTTCATGGATTCCTTCACTGAATCGTTGGTTCATTAGGGTGGGGAGCATTTTTGGCAGTG
This sequence comes from Pseudomonas sp. PvP100, assembly GCF_017833055.1. NCBI lineage: Bacteria > Pseudomonadati > Pseudomonadota > Gammaproteobacteria > Pseudomonadales > Pseudomonadaceae > Pseudomonas > Pseudomonas sp. PvP100. The sequence continues at coordinate 2,882,178 of NZ_JAFIBO010000001.1, read as the reverse complement.
CTTGGACCGCACTATGTGCAATTTGTCGCCTGTGTTGCTTTCATTGCCCTGAATAATGCGCAAAATGCCTCTTCATCGATGTCGAACCAGAAACCGAAAACTTGCTGAAAGCCTTGTATTCATTGAGAATGCGATGCGTTCGGGCGCGCAATAAATAATGCATGAAATGACCAAAAACGGCCTTGATGAGGAGTTGTGCACATTAGCGCCACAAGCTGCGACATCACTGTCACAAGCGAAGCTAAGGGTTTGATTTATGATGGTGAATTATTAAGTCAATGAAAAACATCGTTTTTTTTAGCTGGTGAAAAAATCGTCAGTTTGAGCGCAGGCCCCATGCTGCTTGCGTTTGCGGAAGTTAAAGGGAGGTTGTCCACTGAGTTATCCACAGCTTCTGTGGATTGTCCCGCGCAAATGTCCCCCTAATAGGGGCTGTGTGCCGTGCTGAAAGCGCGTACAATCCGTTTCCCCGATTTGCCCCCGCCTGTTGATCCCGTCTCACCCGAGATGATGTTTCTGCTGCATTATCACGCTCTACTCAATCTGCCGCTGGCCTTTATTATTCAGCCCGCATGGAGTCTTTAATGGCACTGGACCTGAACAGCCTGTTACTGGGGCTTGGCGCAGCAGCGTTGCCCTTGCTGGGCCTGCTTTGGCATCTGCAGCGCCGTCTGGCCGCTCGTCAGGCCGAGAGCGCGTTGCTCGATGAGCGTTTGAGCATGGCGCAAATGGCGCAGGAAGGTCTCAACGCCCAGCTGGATGCGTGCCGTGACGAGGTCAGCGACCTCAGTCAGGCCAATGCCGCCAAGCAGGCTGATCTGGCGGCTTTGCGCCGCGAGGTCGAGTTGTTGCGCCAGGAAAGCGATAACGCGCGCGAAACGGCACAGGACTGGAATCATGAGCGTGCCGCCAGAGAGGCAGAGTTGCGTCGCCTTGATGCGCAGTGTGCAGCGCTTAACGCTGAGCTGCGCGAACAGCAGGATGGCCATCAGCAGCGCCTGAACGATCTGCAGGGGTCCCGGGATGAGCTGCGCGCGCAGTTCGCTGAACTGGCGGGCAAGATTTTCGATGAGCGCGAGCAGCGCTTCGCCGAGACCAGCCAGCAGCAGCTGGGCCAATTGCTCACGCCGCTCAAGGAGCGTATCCAGTCGTTCGAAAAGCGTGTCGAGGAGAGTTACCAGAACGAAGCGCGCGAACGCTTTTCCCTGGCCAAGGAGCTGGAACGTCTGCAGCAGTTGAATCAGCGTTTGAGTGATGAGGCGACCAACCTGACACGCGCCTTGAAGGGGCAGAAGACCCAGGGCAACTGGGGCGAGCTGATCCTGGAGCGCGTGCTGGAGCATGCCGGGCTTGAAAAGGGCCGTGAGTACCAGACGCAAATCAGCCTCAAGGGGCCGGACGGCGAACGCTTTCAGCCTGACGTGTTGATCATGTTGCCGGGCGACAAGCAGGTGGTGGTCGACGCCAAGGTCAGCCTGACGGCCTACCAGCAATATGTGTCTGCCGATGACGAGGTCATTGGTCAGGCTGCGCTGAAGCAGCACGTACTGTCGTTGCGTAACCATGTCAAAGGCTTGTCGGGCAAGGATTATAAGCGTCTCGAAGGGCTTCATAGCCTGGATTTCGTTCTGCTCTTCGTGCCTATCGAGGCCGCTTTTTCTGCCGCCCTGCAGGCCGAGCCGAACCTCTTCCAGGAAGCCTTCGACCGCAACATCGTTATTGTCAGCCCCACTACCCTGCTGGCCACCTTGCGGGTGATTGACAGCCTCTGGAAGCAGGAGCGTCAGAGCCAGAACGCCCGTGAGATCGCCGAACGCGCAGGCTGGCTGTACGACAAGTTCGTATTGTTCATCCAGGATCTGGATGAGGTGGGCAACCGCCTGCAACAACTGGACAAGGCTTACTCGGCTGCGCGCAACAAGCTGACGGAAGGGCGTGGCAACCTGATCAGCCGCAGCGAGCAGCTCAAACTGCTGGGGGCGCGCGCCAGCAAGAGTCTGCCCGCCGATTTACTGGAACGGGCGATGACCGACGGCGATGGCCTGATCAGTCCGCCAGACTGAGTCTGGTCGACTCGTCGGCGTAATGTTCAGTAACAGGCCGTCCGTCGCAAAGACTAGAAGCGATCCTGCACAAATGTCACATTGGCTCCATCGGGAAAATTGTTTCTCGTTGCACTCGGCTAACAGTTCATTTGCTTCTATGATCTCTAGTGAGTGATGAGTACGGATCGACTGCCGAGTATTTCCCTCAAGGGGGCTCTATGAATAGCAAACTGCAAGAATGGCTCCACGATGTAGGCGTTGCATTGGGTCTGATAGAACGCCCAAAACTGCAGCCCATTCCGGTTCGTGCCGACGATGATCGTCGCCGCCAACGCCGGTAAGCCTCTCGCCTGACCCTGGCCACAGGGTAATGCGCATGTTGAATTTCGTCGGGGCGCACAGGGCGTCCCGATACAAGGGCCGGCTTTCAATGCTGATGCCCGTGCTTTTCCTCTGACTTTCCCGGTTCCTTTTTCAGCTCATGCAAAATCAGCTTGACGATGCTGTCCAGCGCAAACTGATCTGGTCTGGCGGTTGCCTGTCTTCTGATGGCTTCAGGGAGGGTGAAATCGAAGGCTTCCTCCAGCGCGCTGAAAAAGCGCTCGATATCCTCGTCATCAAGGGCCAGATCGGCGAGCGTTGCGTCATCCTGAATGGCGCTCTTGTCCACTAGAATGATACCCAGGGCGTCGAATACCTTTTGCCTGATCTCTTCGCGATTCATGAAAGCCCCTGATGTGGATCTTGTCAGATACAGCAGGCGTACTTCATTTCTCCAGCCCAGACCCATGAGGCTAGCTCAAATCGCCGTTGCGGCTGCGGATTGCTCCGCCGTTGGGAGGCTGATTTGTTTAAAATGCCTGGCTGTTCGACAGGCGGTTTGCGGCAACGCTGATTCATCGCGCAGTGCAGCCTCTTTAACCTTGTGAGATTGACCGAGTACCCATCGATGTCCCGCGCCCGTTGTGAACGTTGTCTGCGTCCTGCCACGCATTGTCTGTGCGCCCTGATTCCACAGCTGGACAGTCGCACGCGAGTGTTGATCCTGCAGCATCCCGATGAAGTCGGCCATGCCTTGAACACCGCCCGACTGGCCGCACTCGGTCTGGTCAATGCGCAGTTGTTGGTGGGTGAAGTGTTCGACGATCTGCAGCGGATTCTGAATCCGCCCGGTTATCAGCCTCGATTGCTGTTTCCGGGTGAGGCTGCGCAGACGCTGACGCCTTATGCGCAGGATTCACTGCCCACGCTGCTGGTCGTGCCGGATGGCACGTGGCGCAAGGCGCGCAAACTGCTGCATCTCAACCCCTTGCTCGCCGAGCTGCCAAGGGTGACGCCGGGCGACGTGCCTGTTTCGCGTTATCGCTTGCGCAAGGCGCCGGGCCCGGAGGCCTTGTCGACGCTCGAGGCCATCGTGCATACCTTGCAGACGCTGGAAGCACCCACCTCGTTCGAGGCGTTGCTGAAGCCGTTCGATGCGTTGATCGAAGGTCAGATTCAGGCCATGGGCAGTGAGACCTACCAGCGCAATCACGCCGGCCAGGAATAAGGAACACAATTCGCGCCGTTAACTGCACCCAGCTGTAACTGTTGCTTTGCCGATCAGCGCCTAGAATGAATGTTCTGTTTTAACCCTCTTGCGGAAGTTGCAATGCATATCTCGTCTGGTCGCTGGGTCTATGGCCTTTGTCTGTCACTGTTGACCGCGCTGCTGTGGGGCATTTTGCCGATCAAGCTCAAGCAGGTGCTGCAGGTGATGGATCCTGTGACAGTGACCTGGTTCCGCCTGGCTGTGTCTGGTGCGCTGTTGTTCATCTGGCTGGCGTCGGTCAAGCGCCTGCCCAGCTTCAAAGTGCTGGGGCGCAAGGGCAGGGTGCTGGTCGGGCTGGCTGTGTTCGGTCTGGTCGGCAACTATGTGCTGTACCTCATTGGCTTGCGCCTGCTGAGTCCGGGCACCACGCAATTGCTGGTTCAGGTCGGTCCGATTTTTCTGCTGATCAGCAGCATCTTTCTGTTCAAGGAGCGTTTCAGTCTGGGGCAGGGCATCGGCCTGATGGTACTGCTGGTGGGCTTCGGATTCTTTTTCAATCAGCGTCTGGTGGAGCTTTTCACCTCGTTGGGTGACTACACCCTGGGCGTGCTGGTGGTGCTCCTGGCCTCGACCATATGGACGTTTTACGGGCTGAGTCAGAAGCAGCTCCTGACGGTATGGAATTCGCTGCAGGTGATGATGGTGATCTACCTGTTTTGCGCGTTGTTGCTCACGCCGTGGGCGCACCCTGCCGAAGCGTTGCTGTTGAGCCCGTTGCAAGGCTGGCTGCTGCTGGCCTGCTGTCTGAACACGCTGGTGGCCTATGGTGCCTTCGCCGAAGCGCTGGCGCACTGGGAGGCTTCGCGGGTCAGTGCGACGTTGGCGCTGACGCCCCTGGTCACGCTAACCGCCGTGGCGGTTGCCGCCTGGCTGTGGCCGGATTACGTGCTAGCTGAAGAGTTGAACATGCTGGGATACGGCGGTGCGCTGCTGGTGGTGGCCGGGTCGGCGCTGACTGCGCTTGGCCCTTCGCTGGTCGCCGGCCTCAGGGCGCGCAAGGCGCGGCTTGCGCAGGCCTGACGTGCGGGTGGTAGGGCAGATCAGCGCCTGCCCAGCCCCTGCGCCTGAATAATCCATTCCTGGCGCTGCTGTTCGCTGGCGCTGTGTACCGGGGCAAACTCGGTCAGGCGTTTGGTCTTGATCCCGCAAAAGCCGAGTATGGTCCGCACCATCTGGCGGTGCGCCGGCGCGCCGTAAATCCATTTAAAGTAGCGCGGCGGCGTGTCCATGGCGACCAGCAGTTCCGCCGTCCGGCCGCGAAGCAGTTCATTGGATGAGTGCTTGCGGCCATGCACCTTGAACGCAAACCCGGGTGTCAGTACCCGGTCGAAAAAGCCAGTCAGCAAGGCAGGCAAGCCGCCCCACCAAACCGGGTAGACGAAGACCAGATGCTCGGCCCAGTGGATCTGACGCTGGGCTTCGAGCAGGTCGGGCTCAAGGGTCTGAGTCTGATCGTAGCCGTTGTGCAGAATCGGATCGAAGTCCAGTTCGCCCAGCTTGATGACCCGCACCACGTGCCCTTCGCCACGCGCGGTCTGCGCATAGGCGTCACCCAGGGCGTGACAGAAACTGATGGCCTTCGGCGTGCCGTAGACCATCAGGATTCGTTTGCCATTACCTTCCAGTGGCGTTGCGCCGCTTCTGGCATCAGCCATTACTGCCTGCCTCGAGCATTTTGTCCGGCCGCACCCAGGCGTCGAACTCTTCATCGGTCAGGTAACCCAGCGCCAATGCCGCCTCGCGCAAGGTCAGACCTTCGGTGTAGGCTTTCTTGGCAATCTGCGCCGACTTGTCATAGCCGATATGCGGATTGAGGGCGGTGACCAGCATCAGGCCGCGCTCCAGGTGCTCGGCCATTTTTTCGCCATCCGGCTCCATGCCCGCGATGCAGTGCTCGTTGAAATTGCTGCAGCCATCGGCCAGCAGGCGAATCGACTGCAGAACGTTATGAATGATCACCGGCTTGTACACGTTCAGTTGCAGGTGACCCTGACTGGCGGCAAAACCGATGGTCACGTCGTTGCCCATGACCTGGCAGGCCAGCATCGACAAGGCCTCGCACTGGGTCGGATTGACCTTGCCGGGCATGATCGAACTGCCTGGCTCATTGGCAGGCAGTCTGACTTCTGCCAGCCCGGCACGTGGGCCTGAGCCCAGCAGGCGCAGGTCGTTGGCGATTTTCATCAGCGTACCGGCCAGCGTCTTCAATGCGCCGGACAGCGCAGCAAGTGGCTCATGACCGGCCAGCGCGGCGAACTTGTTGGGGGCGGTGACGAATGGCAGGCCTGAGAGCGCGGCCAGTTCTGCGGCAATGGCCTCGGCAAACCCTTTGGGTGCATTGAGCCCGGTGCCGACTGCTGTACCGCCCTGAGCCAGCTCGTAGACGGCGGGCAGAGCGGCGCGAATGGCTTTTTCCGCGTAATCGAGTTGCGCGACAAATCCCGACAGCTCCTGGCCGAAGGTGATCGGCGTCGCATCCATCATGTGCGTGCGCCCGGTCTTGACCAGCTTCATGTGCCGCGCCGCCTGTTCGGCCAGACCGCTGGACAATTCGGCAATGGCGGGCAGCAGTTGCTCCTTGACCGCCTGGGCAGTGGCGATGTGCATGGCTGTCGGGAAGCAGTCGTTGGAGCTTTGCGAGCGATTGACATGATCGTTGGGATGGACTGGCGACTTGCCGCCACGACCTTGGCCAGCCAGCTCGTTGGCGCGGCCAGCGATCACCTCGTTGACGTTCATGTTGCTCTGCGTGCCACTGCCGGTCTGCCAGACCACCAGCGGAAATTGCGCGTCATGCTGACCGTCGAGCACTTCGTCGGCGGCCTGCTCGATCAGGCGGGCGATATCGGCAGGCAGATCGCCATTTCGGTCGTTGACCCGTGCGGCGGCTTTCTTGATCAGTGTCAGCGCGTGCAGGACGGGCAGCGGCATTCGCTGGTCGCCAATCGCAAAATTGATCAGTGAGCGTTGGGTCTGCGCGCCCCAGTAGGCATCTTCGGGGACTTCGATCGGGCCAATGCTGTCGGTTTCGGTGCGGCTCACTGGTCTTACTCCTTTAAGTACGTTGCAGGGTTAGGTGTCCATATGCCCACAGGGTTCCCGCGCAGTGCTTTTTAACCGCTGGGTGAACCGGGGGTTGAGCCAAAAGCCCAGATAAGCGCAGAATGGTCGGCCCTGGGGTAATGCCTCGTTTGCTAGATAAGGAAACTCGATGACCCGTCTTCGTGCCATTTGTACCGCGGTAGCCCTGGTCTGTGCCAGCGGCCAGGTTTTCGCCGACACCGCCAGTCACAACGCGAGCGCCGAAACGTTCCTGAAGCTTGCCAACGCCGATCGCCTGGGCGCTCCGGTCTACGCTCAGGTTCAGCAGATGTTCGCTCAGCGTTTTGCTGAAACCAAGGCACCTGCGTCGAAAAAAGCCCTGCTTGAAACTTATCAGGCCAAGGCCAATACCGCTCTGGACCAAGCCATTGGCTGGAACAAGCTCAAGCCTGAGATGGTCAAGCTCTACACCGCCAACTTCACCGAAAGCGAGCTGAAGGATCTGGTTGCGTTCTACCAGTCTCCACTGGGCAAGAAAGTGATGACCAAGATGCCTGAGCTGGCTCAGCAGTCGGCCCAGTTGACCCAGAGCAAGCTGGAAAGCGCTGTTCCGGTCGTCAACAAGCTGCTGGCTGACATGACTGCCGAACTGGAACCTGCCAAGGCAGCTGCTCCGGCTCCGGCCAAAAAGCCCTGACAGGCGATTTCCATCATGACCATGCAACAACGAATCGAGTCGGCGCTTGCGCTGCTGCAACCGCACCACCTGCAAGTGCTCGACGAGAGTCATATGCACAGTCGTGGTCAGCAGACCCATTACAAGGCTGTTCTGGTCAGTGATCAGTTTCAGGGCCTGAACTCGGTCAAGCGGCACCAGAAGGTTTACGCCACGCTGGGCCCGCTCATGGGCGAGTTTCATGCGCTGGCGCTGCACACGTACACGCCTGAAGAATGGTCGAAGATCGGTGCAGCGCCTGCTTCGCCGACCTGTGCCGGCGGGCATTGATCAGGGCTTTTTACTGATCCGGCCCCCTTGCCGGGGCGATTGACCCGCCGAGCTGCCTGCTGTACTCCGGTTTTTGCTAGAATCCGCACCGCGCCGCCTGGCCGGTGCGTTTTTTTGGTCCGCAATTTTTTACCCGGTAGGCCCTTTGCGAGGGTCGCCACTGGAGAGATACATGACTCAAGAGCCGATGACTCAGCCGATCGTCGTGGCTGCGCTGTACAAGTTCGTTACCCTCAGCGATTACGTGGAACTGCGCGAGCCGCTGTTGCAGGCGATGATCGACAACGGCATCAAGGGCACGCTGTTGATCGCCGACGAGGGCATCAACGGCACGGTGTCCGGCAGTCGCGAAGGCATCGATGGCCTGATGGCGTGGTTGAAGAACGACCCGCGCCTGGTCGACATCGACCACAAGGAATCCTACTGCGACGAGCAGCCGTTCTATCGCACCAAGGTCAAGCTCAAGAAAGAGATCGTGACCCTGGGCGTGGAAGGCGTCGACCCGAACAAGAGCGTCGGTACGTACGTAGAGGCCAAGGACTGGAACGACCTGATCAGCGATCCCGAAGTGCTGCTGATCGATACTCGTAACGATTACGAAGTCTCGATCGGCACCTTCGAGGGCGCCATCGATCCGAAAACCACGTCGTTTCGAGAGTTTCCGGAATACATCAAGGCGCATTTCGACCCGGCAGTACACAAGAAAGTCGCCATGTTCTGCACCGGTGGCATCCGCTGCGAAAAAGCGTCGAGTTACATGCTCGGCGAGGGCTTCGAAGAGGTCTATCACCTCAAGGGCGGCATTCTCAAGTATCTGGAAGAGGTCCCTGAGCAGGAAAGTCACTGGCGCGGCGAGTGTTTCGTGTTCGACAATCGGGTCACGGTGCGACACGACCTGACCGAAGGCGATTATGATCAGTGCCACGCCTGCCGCACGCCCATCAGTGCCGAGGACCGCGCCAGCGAGCATTACTCGCCGGGCGTCAGCTGCCCGCATTGCTGGGATTCGCTGAGCGAGAAGACGCGTCGCAGCGCCATCGACCGGCAAAAGCAGATCGAACTGGCCAAGGCACGTAACCAGCCTCATCCGATCGGTCGCAACTATCGTTTACCCTCCGAGGCCTGAGCCATGTCTGCCCGCCTGATCTATGTCATGGACCCGATGTGTTCCTGGTGCTGGGGCTTTGCCCCGGTTGCCGACGCGTTGGTGCAACAGGCTCGGGCGGCGGGCGTGCCGCTGCATCTGGTGATGGGCGGGCTGCGCTCCGAAGGTGCGGCGCTGGAGCCTGCCAAACGTCGTTACATTCTTGAACACTGGCAGGCGGTCGAAGAGGCCACCGGCCAGCCATTTCGTCGCGAAGGTGCGCTGCCGGAAGGGTTTGTCTACGACACTACACCTGCCTGCCTGGCCGTTACTGCGGCACGGCAGTTGGACCCGGATCGCGCCTGGGAGCTGGTCGGACTGATTCAGCGGGCTTTCTATAGCGAAGCCCGTGACGTAACGCGTCCGTCATTGCTGGCTGAGCTCGCGGAGCAGACGGGGCTGTCGCGTCAGGCATTTGCCGATGAGTTTGAAAGTCCTCAGCGGCAAGCGGCCACCGCTGCCGATTTTGCCTGGGCACAGGATCTGGGCATTGCCGGCTTCCCGACCCTGCTGGCCGAGCGCAATGGTCAGCTGGCGCTGCTGACCAACGGTTATCAGCCACTGAGCAGCCTTTCGCCCTTGCTGGGTCGATGGCTGGAGCGTGCAGCCAGTGCATGATGAGGTGACTGAGGCTGCCCGACCGTCGCACGCCACGCGCAGCGATGCATTGAGCTGGGCCGAGATCCGTCGTCTCGCCTTGCGGCATAAAAAGTCCCTGTGGCTGGCCAACGGTGTCGCGGTGCTGGCCACACTGTGCAGTGTGCCTATCCCGTTGCTGCTGCCGTTGCTGGTCGACGAGGTGTTGCTGGGCCGTGGCGATGCTGCGCTCAAGGTCATGGATCACCTGCTGCCTGGCAGTTGGCAAAAGGCGGCGGGCTACATTGGCCTGATGCTGTCGTTAACGCTGGTGCTGCGGGTCGGAGCGCTGGTGTTCAATGTGTTGCAGGCGCGGCTGTTCGCCGGGCTGGCCAAGGACATCGTCTATCGTATCCGGCTGCGGCTGATCGAGCGGCTCAAGCGCATTTCCCTGCGTGAATACGAAAGCCTGGGAAGCGGCACGGTGACCACGCACCTGGTCACCGATCTGGATACGCTGGACAAGTTCGTCGGTGAAACCCTCAGTCGTCTGCTGGTGGCCACGCTGACCCTGGCAGGCACCGCGGGCATTCTGATGTGGATGCACTGGAAGCTGGCACTGCTGATTATGCTATTCAACCCGCTGGTCATCCTGCTCACGGTAAAACTGGGCAAGCGCGTCAAGCACCTCAAGAAGCTGGAGAACGACAGCACGTCGCGGTTCACCCAGGCGCTGAGCGAGACGCTGGATGCGATTCAGGAAGTCAGGGCAGGGAACCGACAAGGCTTCTTTCTGGGGCGCCTGGGCGTGCGTGCGCAGGAAGTGCGTGACTACGCAATCAATTCACAATGGAAAAGCGACGCCTCGGGCCGTGCCAGCGGGCTGCTGTTCCAGTTCGGTATCGATATCTTTCGCGCCGCGGCAATGCTTACCGTGTTGTTCTCGGACCTGTCCATTGGGCAGATGCTCGCGGTGTTCAGCTACCTGTGGTTCATGATGACGCCGGTGGAGCAACTGCTGAACCTGCAATACGCCTATTACGCAGCCGGCGGAGCTCTGACGCGCATCAACGAGCTGCTGGCGCGTGCCGACGAGCCGCAATATGCCGGTGGCACTGACCCGTTCGAGGGCAAGGAAACAGTAGGGGTCGAAGTGCGTGGCCTGACTTTCGGCTATGGCGAAGACCTGGTGCTGGACCAGTTGAACCTGAACATCGCGCCGGGAGAAAAGGTCGCCATTGTCGGTGCCAGCGGCGGCGGCAAGAGCACCCTGGTGCAGTTGCTGCTCGGGCTCTATACGGCCCGTACCGGGGTGATCCGTTTTGGCGGCGTCAGCCAGCAGGATATTGGCCTGGAGACCGTGCGTGAGAACGTCGCCGTGGTGCTGCAGCATCCGGCCCTGTTCAATGACACCGTACGCGCCAACCTGACCATGGGCCGTGACTGCAGCGATGAAGACTGCTGGCGCGCGCTGGAGGTTGCGCAACTCGACCCTGCGATCCGCGATCTGCCACAAGGTCTGGACAGCGTTGTCGGACGCTCCGGGGTCAGAATGTCGGGTGGCCAGCGCCAGCGCATGGCCATCGCGCGCATGGTGCTGTCCGACCCCAAAGTGGTGATCCTCGATGAGGCCACCTCGGCGCTGGACGCTGCCACCGAGTACAACCTGCATCAGGCGCTCGCACGTTTTCTACGCAGCCGCACGACGCTGATCATTGCCCATCGCCTGTCGGCCGTGAAGCAGGCTGACCGGGTGCTGGTGTTCGATGGCGGGCGTATTGTTGAAGACGGTGACCATCAGCAGTTGATTGCCGAAGGAGGTCTGTACGCCAAACTGTACGGACATCTGCAACAAATCTGATGTGCGAAGCCTCGATCAGCGCACCGGTTGGCTCGATTGCGGGAGAATCACCTGCCATCACGGGCGAATTTAGCCTAGTCTCTGCGCTAGACGTTTATTCAGGCATGTGGTGACGTGAAACCCATGAAGCAAGCATGGACCTTCTCCAAGCCCCGTCTGTTGGGCATCGTGTGGCCTTTCATTGCCGTCGCCCTGTTTCAGGCGTTGCTGGGGTGCGTCAGTCTCTACACCATGTCTGCGGTACGCAGCTATGTGGCGGGGGAGAGCCTCTGGTCCAAGGGGCAGAAGGACGCCATTCACTACCTGAGCCTGTACGCCAGCCGTCACGATGAGCGTGACTACCTCAAGTATCAAAAAGCCTTTTCCGTACCTCAGGGCGGCCAGGCGCTACGCAAAGCCCTTGATCAGCCCAACCCGTCGCTGGCCGATGCCAGAAGTGGAATCATTCAAGGCGGCAATCACCCGGACGATGTAAACGGCATCATCTGGATGTACATGAATTTCCATAGCTTCAGCTTCATGAAGCAGGTCATCCATTTCTGGGAAGTGGGTGACGGCTACCTCATGCAGCTCGACGAGCTTGCGCGGCATATTCATGAGCGGGTCGGGCAGGGCGCTGTGAGCGCCGCCGAGGTCGATCAATGGCGCGAGCAGATCAATGTGATCGATGAAGGCGTAACGCCTGCTGCGCGCGCTTTCAGTGATGCACTGGGCGAAGGCTCCAGGCTGATCCTCAACCTGTTGATAGCGGTCAACCTGGTCACCGCCGTGTTACTGATTCTCTTGGCGCTGCTGCGGGTGCGACGTCTGATCGTTCAGCGGCGTGTATTTGCCGATGCCCTGCAACTGGAGAAGGAGCGCGCACAGATCACGCTGGAGTCTATCGGCGACGGGGTGATCACCATCGATGTGGCCGGCGCCATTGTTTACATGAACCCTGCCGCAGAGGGCCTCACCCATTGGAAAAGTACTCAGGCCAGCGGGCTTCCTCTGGCTGCACTGTTCAATCTGCTGGATGAAAACGATCAGAAGGACCAGTCAACGCTGGTCGAGCAGATCATCACCGGCAAACTCAAGGGCGGCAGCGCCAACAGCAAGCTGATTCAGCGGCTTGATGGCAGCACGGTGTCGGTCGCGCTGGTAGGTACGCCGATCTACACCGAAGGCGTGATCAGTGGTGCGGTGCTGGTGCTGCATGACATGACCCAGGAGCAGCAGTACATCGCCGATCTGTCCTGGCAGGCTGCCCATGATCCGCTGACGGGGCTGGTCAACCGCAGTGAATTCGAACGCCGCTTGCAGCGAGTGCTCGATGAAGACTGCGGTCAGGGCCGCAGCCACTGCCTGATGTTTCTCGATCTGGATCAGTTCAAGCTGGTCAATGATACCGGTGGCCATGCGGCGGGTGATGAGCTATTGCGTCAGCTTTGCCGGGCCTTGCCGCAGGGTTTGCGTGACGGCGACACGCTGGCCCGGCTGGGAGGTGACGAATTCGGTGTGTTGTTGGTCGATTGTCCCGCCGAAACGGCGCTCGATATTGCCGAGGCGTTGCGCGAGGCGGTGCAGCGTCTGCATTTCATGTGGAAAGGCCGGCCATTCATGGCTACCGTCAGTATTGGCCTGGTGCACCTCGGCGACACGCCGGCGTCTCTGGAAGGATCATTGTCGGCCGCTGACATGGCTTGCTATATGGCCAAGGAAAGAGGTCGCAATCGGGTCCAGGCCTACAGTGTGGATGATCTGACGCTGTCGATGCGTTTTGGCGAGATGGCCTGGATACAGCGCCTGCATATGGCCATGGACGAGAATCGCTTTTGCCTTTATGCGCAGGAAATCGCTTCGATACAGGGCGAGGCGGGTGAAGTACGACACATTGAAATCCTCCTGCGCCTGCGCGACGAATCCGGGCGAATGGTCGTCCCGGACAATTTCATTCCGGCCGCCGAGCGCTACGGACTCATGACCACCCTGGATCGCTGGGTGGTACACAATGTGTTCAAAGTCATAGCTCAGTGCCAGAGTGATGATCGGCATCAGGTGCCACAGGCGCTATGTGCTATAAATTTGTCAGGATCGAGTATCGGGGATGATACGTTCCTCGAATACCTGAAACAGCAATTCGAGACGTTTGCCGTATCGCCCGGGATGATCTGCTTCGAGATCACCGAGACCAGTGCGATTGCCGACCTGCAAAGTGCGATCAGATTCATCAACGAGTTGAAGGGATTGGGCTGTCAGTTTTCCCTTGATGATTTCTGCTCGGGCATGTCGTCCTTTGCCTATCTCAAGCATTTGCCGGTGGATTTCCTGAAGATCGATGGCAGTTTTGTAAAGGACATGCTCGACAACCCGATCAACAAGGCGATGGTCGAGGTGATCAACAATATCGGCCATGTCATGGGCAAACGCACCATTGCGGAGTACGTTGAGACGCCGCAGATCGAAGCTGCGTTGCAGGAAATGGGCGTGGATTTTGCACAGGGCTATCTGATTTCCCGCCCTGAATTGTTCACTTGCGAGAGTCTTTATATTCAGCCCGTACGGCCTGACCCCCTGATGTTCGGCGCGCCAGGAACGCTACGTTAATCAGTTGAAACCCTCATAAGGAGATACCCCAGTGATCGACGCTTTCGAAAGAACCGGTCCGCTCATGGAAGCCAGCAGTTATCCGGCCTGGGCGCAGCATTTGATCAAGGATTGCAGCGCTGCAAAAGCGCGGGTGGTCGAGCACGAGTTGTACCAGCAAATGCGTGACGCGAAGTTGAGTCCGCAGATCATGCGTCACTACCTGATCGGCGGGTGGCCAGTCGTCGAGCAGTTTGCGGTGTACATGGCCAAGAATCTCACCAAGACCCGTTTCGGTCGTCACCCGGGTGAAGACATGGCGCGCCGCTGGCTGATGCGCAATATCCGTGTCGAACTCAATCATGCCGACTACTGGGTGAACTGGTGTGCGGCCCATGAAGTGACGCTTGAAGACTTGCACGATCAGCGGGTAGCGCCCGAGTTGCACGCGCTGAGCCACTGGTGCTGGCAGACCAGCTCGTCAGATTCGCTGGCCGTGGCGATGGCGGCTACCAACTACGCCATTGAGGGGGCGACCGGCGAATGGTCGGCCGTGGTCTGCTCCAGCGGTGTGTACGCCGAAGCCTTTCCTGAAGAGACACGCAAGAAAGCCATGAAGTGGCTCAAGATGCATGCACAGTACGACGACGCGCACCCTTGGGAGGCGCTCGAGATTATTTGTACGTTGGTGGGTAACAAGCCGAGTGTGCAATTGCAGGCCGAGCTGCGTCAGGCCGTTACCAAAAGCTACGACTATATGTACCTTTTTCTTGAGCGTTGCATGCAGCTGGACAGGGTCAAGCCGCGAGGACGTGTTGCCGCGCTGGAGGCATAAGGACGGGCGAGACTGCGGGAGAGAGTGCTAGCTTGCCATGGCGATACGATTGCGGCCTTCGCGCTTGGCGACGTACAGAGCATTGTCCGCACGACGCAGCAGGCTGTCGGCTGTTTCAGTCGGCAGCAGTGTCGAGCAACCCAGGCTGACAGTCATGGTCAATGCCGGGCTAAGCTCGCGAAACTCTAGATTTCGCACGGCCTGGCACAGACGCTGACCAATCAGCTCGGCAGAATCGGCGCCAGTGTTGGAAAGAATCACCACGAACTCTTCACCGCCATAGCGGAACACCCGGTCGATATTGCGCAGTTGTGCCTTAAGGCTCTGCGCGACGGTCTTCAGCACATCGTCACCGGTGTGATGACCGTATTCATCATTCACTTTCTTGAAGTGGTCGATATCCAGCATCAGCAGGGACAAGGGTTGCTTGTGGCGACGTGAAATCTCGATTTCGCGGGCCAGGCTCTGATCCATGGCGATGCGATTGCCGGTGCTGGTCAGCGGGTCACGCAGGGCAGTCTGGGTAGCAATGCGGTACAGCAGCGCATTCAGCAACGGGTACACCAGGCACACCAGCAGGGATTCGAGGTCGCTCAGTTGCCGCGTATCGAATGGCCTGGAGCCCTGAAACTCAAGTTCGCCGATGCATTTGCCTTCGTGACGCAGATGAAAACTGGCGCTGTCGGATGACATCTCGCCCAGACGCAGGTGCAAGTCGCTTTCGATATGTCGATACATCAGACCGCTCAATGGCAGGAACCGTTGTACGCCTTGAAAGAACAGGGTCAGTATCCGCTCGGCTTCCAGACTGGTCTGCAATTGTCGCCCAAGCTGATAGATCAGCTCGGGCAGTGACGGGGGGGGAAGCACGGCGTCAGGTCGATTTCTAAAACCCAGGCGCTGCAGTTCAGCCGTATCGAAATCGATTGCATGGGTCTGGGTAGGAAAATTCATCTCTTCGCTCCTCAGCACATATTGCTGGCTTGGCTGGGTTAGAGGGGACGTGGTGCCATTCGGTTCATTTTTGGCCAGACTTATTAAAATCAGTGGTTTAGCTGACGCCATCTCTCTGACAGTGGCCCCGGATCGGCAATTCCTTGACTTAAAAAGCCGCTCGAAACAGCCTTTGTGACGGTTTTTCGTCACAACGGCCTTTTCCCTTCACTGGGCATTCAATGCCTGCCCGTTGATGCCTTTGCTGTCCGGCCCCATCAGGTACAGATAGACCGGCATGATCTCTTCAGGTGCCGGATTGTTCTGCGGGTTTTCATCAGGGTAGGCCTGCGCGCGCATGCCGGTCCGGGTCGCGCCGGGGTTGATGCTGTTGGCGCGGACCGTGCTGACGCCTTCCAGCTCGTCAGCGAGGGTTTGCATCAGACCTTCGGTGGCAAACTTCGACACGCCGTAAGCGCCCCATTGTGCGCGCCCTTTGCGGCCCACGCTGCTGGAGGTGAAGGCTATCGATGCATCCTCCGAACGCTGAAGCAGCGGCAGCAGTGCCTGGGTGAGCATGAAGGTGGCGTTGACGTTGACGTGCATGACCTCCATGAAGTCTTCGCCGGGCAGGTGCTCCACTGAGGTACGCGGGCCGATGATCGAGGCGTTGTGCAGCAGCCCGTCAAGACGGCCGACTGTGCGCTCGATCATGGTCGCCAGCGCTTGATACTGCGCAGGGTCGGCGCTTTGCAGATCGAAGGGTATGACCAACGGCTGCGGCTGGCCTGCTGCCTTTATCTCGTCATGGACCTGCGCCAGGCTGGCTTCGGTCCTGCCCAGCAGCAGGACGGTGGCGCCATGCGCTGCGTAGGCTTTGGCGGCTGCGGCACCGATGCCGCGAGCGGCGCCAGTGACCAGAATGATCCGGCCCTTGAGCAGTTCCGGGTGCGCGGAGTAATCAAACATGTAAAGCCTCGTTTAGCAGCTGCACAGTGCGTTATCCAGCACCTTGCGCAAATCCAGCGGATGATCGACCACCACGTCGGCACCCCAGTGATCCGGGTTGTCGTCGGGGTGGATATAGCCGTAGCGCACGGCGGCGGTCTTTGTGCCGGCGTCGCGCCCGGACTCAATGTCGCGCAGGTCATCGCCTACGAACAGAACGCTGGCCGGGTCCAGGTCAAGCATCCGGCAGGCCAGAATCATCGGTTCCGGGTGTGGCTTGCTGTGTGTGACATGGTCAGGGCAGATCAGCAGCGCCGAGCGTTCCGACAGGCCGAGCCGCTCCATGATGGGTTGGGCAAAGCGCACCGGTTTGTTGGTCACCACACCCCAGATCAGCCCCGCCTTTTCGATGTCGGCCAGCAGTTCGTCCATGCCGTCGAACAGTTTGCTGTGGACGGCGCAGTCACGCTGATAGCGTTCCAGAAATTCCAGGCGCAATGCCTCGAATTGTGGATCTTCGGGGGACATCGCAAAGCTGGCCGCGACCATGGCTCTGGCACCGCCGGAAACTTCGTCGCGGATCAGTTTGTCCGGCACCGCAGGCAGGTTACGATCGGCAAGCATTGCCTGGGCGATGGCGATGAAGTCCGGTGCGGTGTCGAGCAGGGTGCCGTCCATGTCGAATAAAACCGCTCTCAGGCGCATCAATCATGCCTCCCGCAGGGTCTGGATCATGTAGTTGACGCCGACATCGGAGGTCAACTTGTAATGCTTGGTTAGCGGGTTGTAGGTCAGGCCGATGACGTCCTTGACCTGCAGACCGGCGTCACGGCTCCAGGCGCCCAGCTCGGAAGGGCGGATGAATTTCTTGAAGTCGTGAGTGCCGCGTGGCAGCAGGTTGAGGATGTATTCGGCGCCGACCACGGCGAACAGATAGGCTTTCGGGTTGCGGTTGATGGTCGAGAAGAACACCTGGCCGCCAGGCTTGACCATGCGGTAGCAGGCGCGGATCACCGAGGAGGGGTCCGGCACGTGCTCGAGCATTTCCAGGCAGGTCACTACATCGTATTGCTCGGGCATTTCTTCGGCCATGTCCTCGGCGGTGATCTGTCGATACTCGACGCTGACACCCGATTCGAGCTGATGCAGCTGCGCAACTGCCAGCGGCGCTTCGCCCATGTCGATGCCGGTCACCGTGGCGCCGCGCAAAGCCATCGCCTCGCTGAGAATGCCGCCGCCGCAGCCGACGTCCAGCACCTTCTTGCCCGCCAGGCCGACACGCTCGTCGATCCAGTTGACGCGCAGCGGGTTGATGTCATGCAGCGGCTTGAATTCGCTTTCGCGGTCCCACCAGCGATGGGCCAGGGCCTCGAATTTGGCGATTTCTGCGCGGTCGACGTTGCTCATGGGTGTCCCTCTTGAACTCAAAATTCTTTTTCATCAGTCAGGCTTATAGATAAGCCTGACTGGCATGTGTTCGGTCCGAATCGAATTATTCGGCTTTACCGGAAATACGCTGGCCCCACGCGATCGCGGTGTCGCGCAAAGCGTGTTCATCCATGCGGGTCAGCTGGCGAGCGTCGAGCAATTGCTTGCCGGCCACCCAGACATGACTCACGCAATCGCGGCCAGTGGCATATATAAGCTGCGATACCGGATCGTAGATCGGTTGCTGGGCCAGGCCTGACAGGTCGAAAGCGACCATGTCCGCCGCCTTGCCGATCTCCAGCGAGCCGGTCTCGGCCTGAATACCCAGGGCGCGAGCGCCATTCAGCGTTGCCATGCGCAGCGCGCGGTGTGCATCGAGCGCCGTAGCCGAGCCAGCAACAGCCTTGGCCAGCAAGGCGGCTGTGCGGGTTTCGCCGAGCAGGTCCAGGTCATTGTTGCTGGCGGCACCGTCGGTGCCCACCGCAACGTTCACACCGGCCTGCCACAGTCGTTCAACCGGGCAGAAACCGCTGGCCAGCTTGAGATTGGATTCCGGGCAATGAATGACGTTGGTATTGCTTTCCACCAGCAGTGCCAGATCGTCGTCGCTGATCTGGGTCATGTGCACGGCCTGGAAGCGCGGCCCGAGCATGCCCAACCGGTTGAGGCGGGCGAGGGGGCGTTCCTGGCGCTGTTCGACAGCCTGCTCGACTTCAAATGCGGTCTCGTGGACGTGCATCTGGATCGTGGCGTCCAACTCGTCGGCGATTACCCGGACCTTCTCCAGGTTCTCATCGCTCACGGTGTAGGGCGCATGCGGGCCGAAGGCGATCTTGATGCGTGGATGATGGGCGAGATCGTTGAACAGTTCGATGCCGTTGTGCAGGGCTTCAGCCGTGGTATGGGCACCTGGAATCGGAAAATCCAGCACCGGGACGGTGATTTGCGCACGCATGCCGCTGGCGTGGACGCGTTCGGCGGCCACCTTGGGGTAGAAATACATGTCGGAGAAACAGGTGATGCCGCCCTTGAGCTGCTCGGCGATGGCCAGGTCTGTGCCGTCACGCACGAAGTCTTCATCGACCCACTTGCCTTCAGCAGGCCAGATATGGTCCTGCAGCCAGGTCATCAGTGGCAGGTCATCGGCCAGCCCGCGAAACAGGGTCATCGCCGCATGGCCGTGGGCGTTGATCAGGCCGGGGCTGAGCAGCATGCCGGGCAGTTCCTGCACCTGCACGGCGTTTTGCCGCAGCGCTTCGGCACGTGGACCGATATAGACGATACAGCCATCGCGAATGCCGATGCCGTGGTCCTTGAGCACGACGCCTGCGGGCTCGACCGGCACCAGCCAGGCGGGCAGGAGCAAAAGGTCGAGCGGTGCTGTAGCGTTCGGCATGAGAAGGTTTCCATCGTTTATTACGTTGATGACGAAGTATACCCGAGCGTCTTCGCAGGCGGCTCGCTATAATCAGCGGCTTTTGATGCTGGGTTTCGGATGTTCAAGATGGAGTTGGCGATGCGCGATCGAATGTTGGCTGCAGAGAAAGTTAAGGCCATCGATTGGCGAGACGACGCTCTGTACCTGCTGGACCAGCGGGTACTGCCGTTCGAGGAAGTCTGGCACCGCTATACCACCGCCGAGGGAGTCGCCGAAGCGATTCGTACGATGGTCGTGCGCGGCGCGCCGGCTATCGGCATCAGTGCTGCCTATGGTGCGGTGCTGGCCGCACGTGCGCGTATCGCGCAAGGTGCAGACTGGTATCCGGCGCTGGAAGAGGACTTGCAGTTGCTGGCCGATTCGCGCCCGACGGCAGTGAACCTGTTCTGGGCGCTGAACCGGATGCGTGATCGTCTTATGCGCGTCAAGCACGGCGATGACCCGCTGGCGGCCCTCGAGGCCGAAGCCGTGGCGATTCACCTGAGCGACCGCGAGGCCAATCTGACCATGGCGCAGCTGGGCGCCGACCTGATCCGCAAGCACCAGGGTAATCTGCAGACGGTGCTCACCCACTGCAATACCGGGGCGCTGGCCACTGGCGGCTTCGGCACGGCGCTGGGCGTGATTCGTGCGGCGCATCTGGAAGGCATGATCGAGCGGGTCTACGCCGACGAAACCCGGCCCTGGCTGCAGGGTTCGCGGCTTACCGCCTGGGAGCTGGCCAACGAGGGCATCCCGGTGACCCTGAACGCAGATTCCGCCGCCGCGCACCTGATGCGCACCAAGGGCATCACCTGGGTCATCGTCGGTGCTGACCGCATCACCGCCAACGGCGACGTGGCGAACAAGATCGGCACCTATCAGCTTGCTGTCGCCGCCATGCACCACGGGGTGCGCTTCATGGTGGTCGCACCGAGCTCGACCATCGACATGGACATGGCCAGTGGTGACGACATCATCATTGAAGAGCGCGACGGCCGTGAACTGCTCGAAGTGGGCGGCCAGCGAGTCGGCGCTGAGGTCGAGGCTTTCAACCCGGTGTTCGATGTGACGCCGGCCGACCTGATCGACGCCATCGTGACCGAAAAGGGCATTGTCGAACGTCCCGATACCGCGCGCATGGCTCAATTGATGAGCCGTAAACACCTTCACTGAGGCAGACAGGCCTGACCCGTCGCCGTTGTGCAATGCGGCTGGGCGGGCCTGTAAGCGTTTCTCAGGCGTGTTATGTGTCTGCGGCTCGCTTTCAGCGCCTGCAAAGGATGTGAGCGCCTCGGCGATTGTGGTAATATCCGGCGGTTATCGGGGACACTGATTGTAGTCGCCCACGCTGCGTAGATTCATGGCATAACTCGTTGATTTGTCGTAAGTCGCTGCCCTGCATATGCTGGCAGCGGCGAGCTTCGTATACCCCGAATGGGTTTGCGAGGTTTCACCAGAAAAAGGAATCAGGCTTCTCATGGGCGAACTGGCCAAAGAAATCCTCCCGGTCAATATCGAAGACGAGCTGAAGCAGTCCTACCTCGACTACGCAATGAGCGTAATCGTCGGTCGCGCACTGCCCGATGCACGCGATGGCTTGAAGCCCGTGCACAGGCGCGTGCTGTTCGCAATGAGCGAGCTGGGTAACGACTGGAACAAGCCGTACAAGAAATCCGCCCGTGTGGTTGGTGACGTGATCGGTAAGTATCACCCGCACGGCGACACCGCCGTGTACGACACCATCGTTCGTATGGCTCAGCCATTCTCGCTGCGCTACCTGCTGGTAGACGGTCAGGGCAACTTCGGTTCTGTCGACGGCGACAACGCTGCCGCCATGCGATACACCGAAGTGCGCATGACCAAGCTGGCGCACGAGCTGCTGGCCGACCTGCACAAGGAAACCGTGGACTGGGTGCCGAACTACGACGGCACCGAGATGATCCCGGCGGTCATGCCGACCCGTATTCCCAACCTGCTGGTCAACGGTTCCAGCGGTATCGCCGTGGGCATGGCGACCAACATCCCGCCGCACAACCTCGGTGAAGTCATCGACGGTTGCCTGGCGCTGATCGACAACCCCGAGTTGACGGTCGACGAGTTGATGCAATACATCCCCGGTCCGGATTTCCCGACTGCGGCGATCATCAACGGTCGCGCCGGCATCATCGAAGCCTATCGCACGGGCCGTGGACGCATTTACATGCGTGCCCGCTCCATCGTCGAAGACATCGACAAGGTGGGCGGTCGCCAGCAGATCGTTATCACCGAGCTGCCTTACCAGTTGAACAAGGCGCGTCTGATCGAGAAGATCGCCGAGCTGGTCAAGGAAAAGAAACTCGAAGGCATCACCGAACTGCGCGACGAGTCCGACAAGGATGGTATGCGCGTGGTCATCGAGCTGCGTCGTGGCGAAGTGCCTGAGGTTATCCTCAACAACCTCTATGCCCAGACCCAGCTGCAAAGCGTTTTCGGTATCAACATCGTCGCCCTGATCGACGGTCGTCCGCGCATCCTGAACCTCAAGGATCTGCTGGAAGCCTTCGTTCGTCATCGCCGCGAAGTGGTGACCCGTCGTACCGTGTTCGAACTGCGCAAGGCGCGCGAGCGTGGCCACATCCTTGAAGGTCAGGCCGTTGCGCTGTCCAACATTGACCCGGTCATCGCCCTCATCAAGGCCTCTCCGACACCTGCCGAAGCCAAGGAAGCGTTGATCAAGACGCCTTGGGAATCGAGCGCAGTGGTCGAGATGGTCGAGCGTGCCGGTGCCGATTCGTGCCGCCCCGAGAACCTCGATCCGCAATACGGTCTGCGTGAAGGCAAGTATTTCCTGTCGCCGGAACAGGCTCAGGCCATTCTGGAACTGCGTCTGCACCGCCTGACCGGTCTCGAGCACGAGAAGCTGCTGGGCGAGTACCAGGAAATTCTCAACCAGATCGGCGAGCTGATCCGCATCCTGAACAGCGCAACGCGCCTGATGGAAGTGATCCGCGAAGAGCTGGAACTGATCCGCTCCGAATACGGCGATGCCCGTCGCACCGAAATTCTCGATGCACGTCTGGACCTGACGCTGGGTGACCTGATCACCGAAGAAGAGCGTGTTGTCACCATTTCCCACGGCGGCTATGCCAAGACTCAGCCATTGGCGGTCTATCAGGCTCAACGTCGTGGCGGCAAGGGCAAGTCGGCCACCGGCATCAAGGATGAGGATTACATTGCTCACCTGCTGGTTGCCAACAGCCACACCACGCTGCTGATGTTCTCCAGCAAGGGCAAGGTCTACTGGCTCAAGACCTACGAGATTCCGGAAGCGTCCCGCGCTGCCCGTGGTCGTCCGCTGGTCAACCTGTTGCCGTTGAGCGACGGCGAATACATCACCACCATGCTGCCGGTCGACCTTGAAGCCATGCGCAAGCGTGCCGATGAGGAAGGCGAGGCCCTGGAAGGCGAGCTGGACGACGCGGAAAACAGCAGCGAGACCGAAGAAGAGCGCAAGGCCCGTATCAAGGCGGCCGACAAGAAGAAGGCTCCGTTCATCTTCATGTCCACCGCCAACGGTACTGTCAAGAAGACCCCGCTGGTTGCATTCAGCCGTCAGCGCAGCTCGGGCCTCATCGCCCTTGAACTGGACGAGGGCGATATCCTGATCTCCGCAGCCATTACCGATGGCGAACAGGAAATCATGCTGTTCTCCGACGGCGGCAAGGTGACCCGCTTCAAGGAATCCGACGTGCGCGCCATGGGCCGTACAGCCCGTGGCGTTCGTGGTATGCGTCTGCCAGAAGGGCAAAAGCTGATTTCGATGCTGATCCCGGAAGAAGGCAGCCAGATTCTAACCGCTTCCGAGCGCGGCTACGGCAAGCGTACGGCGATCTCCGAGTTCCCCGAGTACAAGCGTGGCGGTCAGGGCGTCATCGCCATGGTCAGCAACGAGCGTAACGGCCGTCTGGTCGGCGCGGTTCAGGTGCTCGATGGCGAAGAAATCATGCTGATTTCCGATCAGGGCACGCTGGTTCGTACCCGTGTCGGTGAAGTTTCCAGTCTGGGTCGTAACACCCAGGGCGTTACCTTGATCAAGCTGGCCAGCGACGAGAAACTGGTCGGTCTGGAGCGTGTTCAGGAGCCGTCGGAAGTCGAAGGCGAAGAGCTTGAGGGTGAGCTTGTCGACGGCGTGATCGTCGATGCCGCTGAAGTGGACGATGCCGGTGAAGACCTGCAGGCGGATGCTGCGTCAGACGAAGACGAACCACAGAACTAAGCGGTAACGTAAATCAGGTAAGGGCTGGCTCGTCTGTGCATGCATCTGCATTCCAGGCAAGTCCAGCCCTTGCGGCATTCGGCCAGCCCGGCGGCCGGATCAAGATTCCCGCAAGGAGCTGCCAGTCGCTGCGGCGTCTGTCTGCTCGTGGCAAGTAACCAGAAACAAGCGCGTACAGACCCAACGTATTTGACGAGAGTGGATATGAGCAAGCGAGCCTTTAACTTCTGCGCAGGTCCTGCTGCGCTTCCTGAAGCTGTTCTGCTGCGTGCCCAGGCGGAGCTCCTCGACTGGCATGGCAAAGGCCTTTCCGTCATGGAAATGAGCCACCGCAGTGATGAGTTCGTCTCCATTGCCACCAAGGCCGAGCAGGATCTGCGTGATCTGCTGTCCATTCCTTCGAATTACAAAGTGTTGTTCCTGCAAGGCGGTGCCAGCCAGCAGTTCGCCCAGATTGCGCTGAACCTGCTGCCTGAAAATGGCAAGGCCGATTACATCGACACCGGCATCTGGTCGCAGAAGGCTATCGACGAGGCTTCGCGCTACGGCGCAATCAACGTCGCGGCCAGCGCCAAGGCCTACGATTACTTCGCCATTCCCGGCCAGAACGAGTGGAAGCTGTCCAAGGACGCGGCTTACGTCCACTACGCGCCAAACGAAACCATTGGCGGCCTGGAATTCAACTGGATTCCGGAAACCGGCGACGTGCCGCTGGTTGCCGACATGTCTTCGGACATCCTCTCGCGTCCGCTCGATATCTCGCGTTTCGGCATGATCTACGCCGGCGCCCAGAAGAACATCGGCCCCAGCGGCATCGTGGTGGTGATCATTCGCGAAGACCTGCTGGGCCGCGCGCGCTCGCTGTGCCCGACCATGCTCGACTACAAGGTCGCGGCCGACAATGGTTCGATGTACAACACGCCGCCGACCCTGGCTTGGTACCTGTCCGGGCTCGTTTTCGAATGGCTGAAAGAGCAGGGCGGTGTCGAAGCGATCGGCAAGCGCAACGAAATCAAGCAGCGCACGCTGTATGACTTCATCGACGCCAGCGAGCTGTATAGCAACCCGATCAACAAGCCTGATCGTTCGTGGATGAACGTCCCGTTCCGCCTGGCTGACGATCGTCTCGACAAGCCGTTCCTGGCCGGTGCCGATGCAAACGGCCTGCTTAACCTCAAGGGCCATCGCTCGGTGGGAGGCATGCGTGCATCCATCTACAACGCGATCGATATCAACGCCGTCAACGCGCTGGTGGCCTACATGAAAGACTTCGAGAAGGAGCACGGCTGATGTCCGAGCAAGAACTCAAGGCGCTTCGCGTCCGTATCGACAGCCTCGATGAGAAGGTTCTGGAACTGATCAGCGAGCGTGCCCGCTGTGCCCAAGAGGTGGCCAGGGTCAAGATGTCCTCGCTGGCTGAAGGCGAGGTGCCGGTGTTCTATCGGCCGGAGCGCGAAGCTGCGGTGCTCAGGCGAGTCATGGAGCGTAATCGCGGGCCGTTGAGCAACGAAGAAATGGCGCGTCTGTTCCGCGAAATCATGTCTTCCTGCCTCGCGCTGGAACAGCCGCTCAAGGTCGCCTATCTTGGCCCTGAGGGGACGTTTACCCAGGCCGCCGCGATGAAGCATTTCGGGCACGCCGTCATCAGTCTGCCGATGGCTGCAATTGACGAAGTGTTCCGCGAAGTGGTCGCCGGTGCCGTGAATTTCGGCGTGGTCCCGGTGGAAAATTCCACCGAAGGCGCGGTCAATCACACCCTCGACAGCTTTCTTGAACACGACATGGTGATCTGCGGCGAAGTAGAACTGCGCATTCACCACCATCTGCTGGTGGGCGAAAGCACCAAGACGGAAAGCATCACGCGCATTTATTCCCATGCCCAGTCGCTGGCTCAGTGCCGTAAATGGCTGGATGCCCATTACCCGAATGTCGAGCGCGTCGCCGTTGCCAGCAACGCCGAAGCTGCCAAACGGGTAAAGGGTGAGTGGAACTCGGCGGCCATCGCCGGCGATATGGCGGCAGGTCTGTATGGCCTGACCCGTCTGGCGGAAAAGATCGAAGATCGTCCGGACAATTCCACGCGTTTTCTCATTATCGGCAATCAGGAAGTCCCGCCGACCGGCGATGACAAAACCTCGATCATTGTGTCGATGAGCAACAAGCCGGGCGCGCTGCACGAGCTGCTGGTGCCGTTTCACGAGAATGGCCTGGACCTGACGCGTATCGAGACCCGTCCTTCGCGCAGTGGCAAGTGGACCTACGTGTTCTTCATTGACTTCGTCGGCCATCACAAGGATCCGCTGGTCAAGGCCGTGCTGGAGCGAATCAGCAGCGAAGCCGTCGCCTTGAAGGTGCTGGGTTCCTACCCGAAAGCGGTGCTCTGAGGGTGTGGTCCATGATTCGTTTGTTTTTTACCTTGCCGGGTTGTCAGGTGTGTTCGCGTGGTTGATGTGATTGCAGAACAGTCAGTACGGCCGGTGATCGGTCGTCTGGTGGTCGTCGGGCTCGGGCTGATCGGTGGTTCCTTTGCCAAGGGTGTGCGCGAAAGCGGCCTGTGTGGCGAAGTGGTCGGCGTCGACCTCGATCCGCAGTCGCGACAGCTGGCGGTCGAGCTGGGGGTCGTGGACCGTTGTGAGGCTGACCTTGCCACCGCTTGCCGTGGTGCGGACGTGATCCAACTGGCGGTGCCGATACTGGCCATGGAAAAGCTGCTTGCGCTGCTGGCGCCGATCGATCTGGGTCATGCAATCCTGACCGATGTCGGCAGCGCCAAAGGCAATGTGGTGAGGGCTGCACGTCAGGCGTTCGGGCACATGCCGTCGCGCTTCGTTCCCGGCCATCCGATTGCAGGCTCCGAGCAGAGCGGTGTCGAGGCGTCCAATGCGGCGCTGTTTCGTCGCCATAAGGTCATTCTCACGCCACTGACTGAAACCGATCCCCAGGCGGTGGCGATTGTCGACCAGTTGTGGTCAGCCCTTGGGGCCGACGTTGAGCACATGCAGGTCGAGCGCCACGACGAGGTGCTGGCTGCCACCAGCCATCTGCCGCATCTGCTGGCATTCGGTCTGGTCGACTCGCTGGCCAAGCGCAATGAGAACCTGGACATATTCAGGTATGCCGCGGGCGGGTTTCGTGATTTCACGCGCATCGCAGGCAGCGATCCGACCATGTGGCATGACATTTTCATGGCCAATCGTGATGCCGTACTGCGCACCCTGGACAGCTTTCGCACCGATCTCGACGCCTTGCGCGAGGCTGTGGATGCCGGTGATGGCGCGCAGTTGATGGATGTATTTACCCGTGCACGCGCAGCGAGGGAGCACTTCGGCAGAATTCTCGCCAGCCGTGCGCGTGTCGATACCGCACCTGAGGAGCCTCGTGCACTTCACAGCGGGTCTGCTGAGGGTGTCAGTCATCGCATCAAGGGGCCGGTTGACGTGACGTCGGCAGTGCTGTTCATGGTCGCGACGTCGATCAGTGAAGGCTGCGATCTGCTGCTGGAGGACGTTCCCGTCAGTTCCTCTTGCGAGGGGGCGATCGATATTTTGCGCCTGATGGGCGGCGATATCGTGCTGCAGAACGTCCGCAAGCTGGCGAATGAAACGGTCGCTGACCTGCATGTTCGCTCGGCCCGGCTCAAAGGCGCTGACATCCCCGAAGCGCTGGTGCCTCTGGCGCTGAATGCATTTCCGGTGCTTCTTGTTGCCGCAGCCTGCGCAGAAGGGCGTACCATTCTGCGCGGCGCGCAGGCCCTGCAAGCCGATGAGTCGGAGTGCGTCAGGCTGATGGCTGACGGTTTGCTGGCGCTCGGTATCGAGGCCGAGCCCGTGCTGGATGGCATCATTATCGAAGGCGGTGTGCCGGGTGGCGGCGAGGTGGATGCTCGCGGTGATCAGCGTATCGTCATGGCGTTTCGCGTTGCATCGTTGAGGGCTTCGGCACCCATCCGTATCCAGGCGTGCGCGGATGCCGCCGCATTGTTTCCCCATTTTCTGGCGCTGTGCGCTCAAGTTGGCATGCGTGTAGCGCAAGAGGACAAAAAGTGAAAATCAAAGCTCCTGTTATTACCATCGACGGCCCCAGCGGTTCCGGAAAGGGCACTGTCGCCGGATTGCTGGCCAGGAAACTTGGCTGGTGCCTGCTCGACTCCGGCGCGTTGTATCGCCTGCTGGCTTTCGCGGCGCGCAATCACGGTGTCGACCTGACCAATGAAGAAGCGCTCAAGGTTCTGGCCGCTCATCTGGATGTTCAGTTCGAAGCGACTGCAGCAGGGCAGGGGCAGCGCATCATTCTGGAAGGCGAGGACGTCACCCACGCCATTCGCAACGAGCAGGTCGGCAGTGGCGCATCACAGGTGGCCTCGCTGCCGGCGGTGCGCGATGCGTTGCTGTTGCGTCAGCGAGCGTTTCAGGAAGAGCCGGGTCTGGTCGCGGACGGTCGCGACATGGGTACCGTGGTCTTTCCGGATGCACCGCTGAAGATATTCCTCACCGCCAGTGCCGAGGAGCGTGCGCGTCGACGTTACTTGCAGTTGAAGGCCAAGGGCGATGATGTTAGTCTGTCGAGTCTGCTAGATGAGATATGTGCACGCGACGAGCGTGACACCCAGCGAGCGGTAGCACCGTTGAAGCCGGCGCACGACGCCATACAGCTGGATTCCACTGAATTGTCCATCGAACAGGTGCTGGAACGCATTCTGAGCGAAATCGCGCTTCGCGGTATTGCCGGATGACGAAGAAGCATGTGGGAGACCAGTCATAGTCCCGCAGGCTTTCTTTTACTTGAACGAAACCCACGTTGTCTGGAGCGTGGCAGATGGGCGTATTCTTCGCCCTTGATCAACAGGAATTAAAATGAGCGAAAGCTTTGCAGAACTTTTTGAAGAAAGCCTAAAGACCCTCAACCTTCAGGCCGGTTCGATCATCACCGCGATCATCGTTGATATCGACTACCAGGCAGGTTGGGTTACGGTTCACGCCGGTCTGAAATCTGAAGGCCTCATCCCGCTGGAGCAGTTCCACAACGACGCTGGCGAGCTGACCATCAAGATCGGTGATGAAGTTCACGTTGCGCTGGACGCGGTCGAAGATGGCTTTGGCGAAACCAAGCTGTCCCGCGAAAAAGCCAAGCGTGCCGAGTGCTGGATCGTTCTGGAAGCGGCTTTCGCAGCTGAAGAAGTGGTCAAGGGCGTTATCAACGGTAAGGTTAAAGGCGGCTTCACTGTCGACGTTAACGGCATCCGTGCGTTCCTGCCTGGTTCTCTGGTTGACGTCCGCCCTGTGCGTGACACGACTCACCTGGAAGGCAAAGAGCTCGAGTTCAAGGTCATCAAGCTGGACCAGAAGCGCAACAACGTTGTCGTTTCCCGTCGCAGTGTCCTGGAAGCCGAGAACAGTGCCGAGCGCGAAGCTCTGCTCGAGTCCCTGCAGGAAGGTCAGCAAGTCAAGGGTATCGTCAAGAACCTCACCGATTACGGCGCATTCGTCGATCTGGGTGGCGTCGATGGCCTGCTGCACATCACCGACATGGCCTGGAAGCGCATCAAGCATCCATCGGAAATCGTCAACGTTGGCGACGAGATCGATGTCAAGGTCCTGAAGTATGATCGCGAGCGCAATCGTGTTTCCCTGGGTCTGAAGCAACTGGGTGAAGATCCATGGGTCGCTATCAAGGCTCGCTACCCGGAAAGCACCCGCGTTACCGCGCGTGTTACCAACCTGACCGACTACGGCTGCTTCGCAGAGCTGGAAGAAGGCGTGGAAGGCCTGGTACACGTTTCCGAAATGGACTGGACCAACAAGAACATCCACCCTTCGAAAGTCGTTCAGGTTGGCGACGAAGTGGAAGTCATGGTTCTGGACATCGACGAAGAGCGTCGTCGTATCTCCCTCGGCATCAAGCAGTGCAAATCTAACCCATGGGAAGATTTCTCTGGCCAGTTCAACAAGGGCGATAAAATCTCCGGCACCATCAAGTCGATCACCGATTTCGGTATCTTCATTGGTCTGGACGGCGGCATCGACGGTCTGGTTCACCTGTCCGACATCTCCTGGAACGAAGTGGGCGAAGAAGCCGTACGTCGCTTCAAGAAGGGCGACGAGCTCGACACCGTGATCCTGTCGGTTGATCCTGAGCGTGAGCGTATCTCGCTGGGTATCAAGCAGCTGGAAAGCGATCCGTTCTCCGAGTACGTCACTGTCAATGACAAGGGCGCCATCGTTCGCGGTATCGTTAAAGAAGTTGACGCCAAAGGCGCCATCATCACTCTGGCCGACGACATCGAAGCGACCCTCAAGGCTTCCGAAATCAGCCGTGACCGCGTTGAAGACGCGCGTAACGTTCTGAAGGAAGGCGAAGAGATCGAAGCCAAGATCATCAGCGTTGACCGCAAGAGCCGCGTAATCAGCTTGTCCATCAAGTCGAAAGACGTTGAAGACGAGAAAGAAGCGATCCAGAGCCTGCGTAGCAAGCCTGAAGTCGCTGAAAGCACTGGTCCTACCACTATTGGTGACCTGCTGCGCGCGCAAATGGAAAAACAGAACTAAGTTCTGCTTGACCAAAAAAAGGACGACTTCGGTCGTCCTTTTTTGTTTCTATCGTTCAGGCCCTACAGGTTCAGGTCTTCCTGGCTTGCTCTCACGCACAGTGTGAGTCGCAAAACGCCTCCATTGGCCTCTCAGGCTGTCTCGTTTCGTCTATTGCTCCAGCTCCCTTCCCCTGCCTCGCCCCTGTCATGTCGCTGTAATCTGTTCATGCCTGGTTAGACGGGATTGAACATAAGTCAATAGATGGGCTGTTCAAATTCATCCGGTCATGCTAAAACCTTCCAAGCGCTGATCTAGCTGCTTGAAAAAGAAGGGAAAAATATGACGAAGTCGGAGTTGATCGAACGAATTGTCACCCATCAAGGGCTGCTCTCATCCAAGGATGTCGAGCTGGCCATCAAGACCATGCTTGAACAAATGTCCCAGTGTCTGGCAACCGGAGACCGAATCGAGATTCGAGGCTTTGGCAGCTTTTCGCTGCATTACCGCGCACCGCGGGTAGGGCGCAACCCGAAGACCGGTCAGTCGGTCAGCCTCGATGGCAAGTTTGTCCCGCATTTCAAGCCGGGCAAGGAGCTGCGGGATCGGGTCAACGAGGATGAAGAAGAGGGCTTTTAAAGCCATTCACCACAGGATCACCAGATGCGTATCTTCAAACGAGTCATTTTGATCGTCGCCGTATTGCTCGTTGTTTTGGCAACAACTGTGTTTGTGCTTGAGAACCGGCAGTCTGTTGCCGTGACGTTTTTCGGTTGGTCGGCGCCTCAGCTTCCGCTGGCATTGCCTGTTGTCCTCGCGTTGCTCGTGGGCATGGTCATTGGCCCGATACTGGCGTGGATAGCCAGCCTTCGCAAAAAGCGCGCACCTTCCCCTCGCTCTGTCTGAGCAGCGCTGATCATGCGTCGTCGGAGAACGATCTGGCGACACGATAGCGCGCGTCTTTTACTCCCTTCTGTTCATGAAGCAGCATGCGCTGCTGCTGAGCTGGCACGCTTTGTTGTGTCTTCAAACAGTTTTGTCGAAAAAAGAGTCTTATAATTCTGTCGGTTTATTCTTCTGTTATATGAAGATTAGTTACTACGCCGTGTAGGAATATTCGCTTTTTTAAATCGTGTACCCATTTTAAAGGGGGTACGGGTTATATTGATTTTCAGCGTCGATTACTGCTGCCCTGACAGCCTTGTGTCAAGGCTTGAAAATGATTCGTTCAAGTGCAGAATGCGCCGAAACTTAATGTTCAGCCCTGATATCGGATATCCCGGATATTCAGAGCAGGCTGGCAAGAAAAGGTGACTGCATGTCTTATCCGCAAATCATTCATCACGGCGCTGTCGATACAGTAACGGGCTCGTGTCATCAGCTGCACATCGACGTATCGAGCAGCCTGCTGATTGACTGTGGGTCGGTGCAGGAGCGCGGCAGGCAGTCCGAAAGCGCGTCATTCGGATTCGATCCCGAGGCTATCAGGGCGCTGCTGATCAGCCACGTACACAATGACCATGTCGGGCGTATTCCAGAGTTGCTGGCATCCGGTTACAAGGGGCCGATACTGTGCAGTGAGCCCAGTGCCCATCTGTTGCCACTGGTCATGGAAGATCTCCTGAAAATTGAATTTGCACACGACCCCGGGCAAGTCGCGCGCTACCTGGACGTCATCAACAAGAGAATTATCGCTCTGCCATTCGATGACTGGTTCAGCCTGATCGACAACGAATCCGTGCATTGCCGGGTCCGTTTGCAGCGCGCCGGACACATATTGGGGTCGGCCTATATAGAATGCGATCTTCAATATCCTGCACAAGGGCGTTCTGTGCGGGTGGTGTTTTCCGGTGACCTGGGGGCGAGTCATACGCCTTTTCTGCCTGCGCCGAAGCCGCCCGAGCGCGCGGATGTGCTGGTGCTGGAAAGCACCTACGGCAATCGTGTTCACGAAGATCGCAACATTCGTCAGCTTGGACTTGAGCGCATCATAGACAAGGCGCTGGAGGATAACGGCACCGTGCTGATACCGGCGTTCAGCATCGGCCGAACCCAGGAATTGCTCTACGAGCTGGAAGACATACTGCGACGCAAGATGCCTTCGAATCATTGCACTGAAAGCAGCGAGCACCGGGGTGAGAGTGCCCCAGACTGGTCGAGGTTGCCGATCATCCTTGATTCGCCTCTGGCGAGTCGCTTTACCAAGGTCTATCAGTCGTTCGAAGACTATTGGGATGAGGACGCCCGGCTAAGGCTCGACGTCGGCAGAAAGCCGTTGGGTTTCGAGCAACTGGTTACCGTCGACACCCATGAAGAGCATTTGCGTACGGTCAATTACCTGGCCAGTACGGCGCGTCCGGCCATTGTGATTGCCGGTAACGGCATGTGTGCAGGAGGCAGAATCGTCAATTACCTGAAAGCCATGCTCGGCGACACACGACATAACGTGGTATTTGTCGGCTATCAGGGCAAGGGAACACCGGGCGAGGCCATTCAGTTACATGGCCCATCGGGCGGCTATGTAGAGCTGGATCGCGAGCGCTTTGATATAAATGCCGGAGTCCATACCGCAAAAGGCTATTCTGCTCACGCCGATCAGGTCGAATTGGTCGAGTTCGTCACGGGGATGAAAGAGTGGCCAACGCAGATTCGGTTGGTGCATGGCGAAGCGGCTGCGAAAAAGGTTCTGGGTAATATTCTGAGTCGTAAGTACTCGCTCGAAAAACGCCCGTTGGAACTGTTTATCCCTTGAAGGCACGATGAGCACGTTAGTTGTCGACTGACGCAATAACCGAGTTCTTGCAAGTGAGTGCCAGGACATGATGATTGTGCATTGACCCTGGTGCACGTTGAGCATCATCGTGAACGTTATAAAGTGGATTGAACATATTTCAGTTGTCAAAAGGCGTTACTTGAGCAATATTTGGCCGATTTGGAAGGGCGTGTTTGCATGAGCGGTGATGTTGCATTGGTTGCAATAACAGGTGCGACAGGTTTCGTGGGCAGTGCCGTGGTTCGTCGGCTGATCGAGCGCACAGGCTTTGCTGTGAGGGTTGCAGTCCGAGGCGCTTATGTCGCTTCCAGTCCGCGCATCGATGTTGTCAGCGCGCAATCATTGGCATCGGACAATCAATGGGCAAGTTTTGTAGCTGGCGCGGACGTGGTGATTCATTGTGCTGCCCGTGTTCATGTACTGAACGAGACCGCTGAAGCGCCGGATCAGGAATACTTCCGCGCTAATGTCACCGCAACGCTGAATCTGGCCGAGCAGGCCGCAGCCGCAGGCGTCAGACGCTTCATCTTTATCAGTTCCATCAAGGCCAATGGCGAGTCTACGCCTGTGGGTGCGCCATTCACGGCCAGCGACCCGTGCAATCCGCTGGATGCCTATGGTGTTTCAAAGCACAGGGCCGAAGAGGGCTTGCGTGAGTTGTCTGCCCGCACCGGTATGCAGGTGGTGATCATTCGACCGGTACTGGTCTACGGTCCGGGGGTCAAGGCTAACTTCAGAAGCATGATGCGCTGGCTGGACAAGGGGCTGCCGTTGCCGCTCGGGTCCATCGATAATCATAGAAGCCTTGTGGCGGTGGATAATCTGGCAGACCTGGTGACGGTCTGTGTCGATCATCCTGCTGCGGCTGACCAGACGTTTCTGGTCAGTGATGGGGAAGATTTGTCCACGACCAGGCTGCTGCGCGAAATGGGCAAGGCCCTGGGCAAACCTGCTCGACTGTTGCCGGTGCCGGCCTCGCTGTTGAAAGCGGCTGCAGCACTGTTAGGCAAGAAAGCTTTTTCACAACGGCTGTGTAACTCGCTGCAGGTCGATATCAGTAAAACCTGTACGATGCTGGATTGGCATCCACCTGTGAGTATTGAACACGCCATGCAGGACACTGCCCGATATTATCTGGAACACGACAAGCATGATTGAGTGGCTGTCGGTAATCGCTATTGCCTTTCTGTCTCTGATTCTAACGGCGTTGCTGCGCAAGTATGCGCTCGCCAAAAGTCTGATCGACATTCCAAACGCCCGAAGTTCGCATTCCATACCCACGCCCAGGGGCGGCGGTGTTGCCATCGTCATCACTTTCATCCTGGCGATCGCTGTGCTGGGGTGGGCGGGTTATCTGCCTCCCTCTGCGCTTGCCGCAATTGTCGGTTCGGGAGGCCTGGTGGCGGTGATCGGTTTCATGGACGATCACGGGCATATCGCCGCACGGTGGCGCCTGCTGGGGCATTTTGCTGCGGCTGCCTGGGCCTTGTTCTGGCTGGGCGGACTTGCCCCGCTCGACGTCATGGGCTGGACGGTCGACCTGGGATTGCTCTGGCAGGTGCTCGCGGCGTTCTATCTGGTGTGGATGCTGAACCTCTACAACTTCATGGACGGAATAGACGGCATCGCCGGTATCGAGGCGGTCACGGTATGCCTGGGCATGAGCATTATCTACGCGTTTGGCGGCCAGGCCGGGCTGTCCTGGGAGGTGCTCATGCTGGGCGCTGCCGCAGCAGGTTTCCTCTATTGGAACTTCCCTCCGGCGAAGATATTCATGGGCGATGCGGGCAGTGGTTTCCTCGGCATAGTGCTCGGTGTGCTATCCATTCAGGGTTCCTGGGCTTCACCTCAGTTATTCTGGTCCTGGTTGATTCTGCTGGGAGTGTTTGTCGTCGATGCGACCGTAACCCTCGTGCGACGCCTGTTACGTAAAGAAAGGCTCTACGAGGCGCATCGCAGCCATGCGTACCAGTTTGCTTCGCGTCACTACGGCAGGCATGTGCCGGTTACGCTTGCGGTGGGGTTGATCAATCTGGTGTGGTTGCTGCCCATTGCACTATGGGTTGCGCTGGGCGACGGGGAAGGGCTTATATGGGCGGTCATTGCTTACTGCCCGCTGATTCTGCTGGCGTTGAGGTTCGGCGCCGGCGAGGCAGAATAAGGTAACGAAGTGTTTTTCTGGTTGTCTCAGACACGTAGCTGTTTCACAGGTACCGATTTCAGATCATGTTGCAACCGGTAGCATAACGGAGCATAAAAAAATTGATGAGCAGATTGCGGACCAGATTACTGGCTCTACCACGCCGCAAAAAACGAATAATTCAGGTTGCTACCGACGTCTTCCTGGTCTGGCTGGCTCTGTGGATGGCGTTTGTGGTACGGCTGGGTATCGATGAGCTGATCAATCCTCTCGAGAAGCACACGTGGCTGTTCATCAGTGCGCCCGTTGCGGCTATCCCGCTTTTCATACGATTCGGCATGTATCGCGCAGTCATGCGCTACTTCGGCAATGATGCGCTGATTGCCATCATCAAGGCCGTCACGATGTCGTCGTTGATCCTTGGTTGCATGGTCTACGTGTACAGCAACCACCAGCAATTGGTCCCGCGTTCGGTGATCTTCAATTACTGGTGGCTGAGCATGGTCATGATCGGCGGTCTGCGCCTGGCCATGCGGCAGTATTTTCTCGGCGACTGGTTCGCTGCGGCGCAGCACGTGCCTTTCGCCAAGAGCGACAACGGTTTGCAGAAGGTTGCCATTTACGGCGCCGGTGCAGCGGGAAACCAGTTGGTCGCCGCATTGCGCATGGGCCGTCTGATGCATCCGGTGGCGTTCATCGATGATGATGAGTCGATTTCCAACCGGGTCATTTCCGGTCTTCAGGTCTACAAGCCGCGAAACATCCAGCGAATGATCGATTCCACGGGAGCTCAGGAAATCCTCCTGGCAATCCCGTCATCGTCGCGTGGGCGTCGTCGGGAAATCCTCGGCTTTCTGGAAGGCTTCCCGCTGCACGTACGAAGCGTTCCGGGCTTCATGGATCTGGCCGCTGGCAGGGTCAAGGTCGATGACCTTCAGGAAGTCGACATCGCAGACCTCCTGGGACGCGATGCAGTCCCGGCTCGCGATAACCTGCTCGAGCACTGCATCAAGGGCAAGACGGTGCTGGTGACCGGCGCCGGCGGCTCGATCGGTTCCGAGCTGTGCCGACAGATACTGCTGCTGCAACCTACCCAATTACTGCTGCTGGACCATAGCGAATTCAATCTCTACAGCATTCTCTCCGAACTTGAACAGCGCTCGGCTCGCGAGTCACTCTCGGTGAAATTGCTGCCCATACTCGGTTCGGTACGCAATCACCCCAAGCTGCTGTCGATCATGAAAACCTGGAAGGTCGATACGGTCTATCACGCTGCTGCCTACAAGCATGTGCCGATGGTCGAGCACAATATTGCGGAAGGCGTCATCAACAACGTCGTGGGTACGCTCAATACCGCCCAGGCGGCGTTGCAGGCAGGGGTGTCCAACTTTGTCCTGATCTCTACCGACAAGGCGGTCCGCCCCACCAACGTGATGGGCAGCACCAAGCGCCTTGCCGAATTGATATTGCAGGCACTGAGCCGAGAAACCGCGCCAGTGATCTTCGGTGACAAGGCCAACGTCTATCAGGTCAACAAGACCCGCTTTACCATGGTGCGCTTTGGCAACGTGCTTGGCTCTTCCGGTTCGGTGATCCCGCTGTTCCACAAGCAGATCCAGTCAGGCGGTCCGCTGACGGTGACGCATCCAAAGATCACCCGCTATTTCATGACCATCCCCGAAGCCGCTCAGTTGGTGATTCAGGCCGGCTCCATGGGGCATGGCGGCGATGTCTTCGTTCTCGATATGGGTGAGCCGGTCAAGATTGTCGAACTGGCCGAGAAGATGATCCATCTTTCCGGTCTGGCCATTCGCTCGGAGAAAAATCCGCACGGTGATATCTCCATCGAGTTCACTGGCCTGCGTCCCGGTGAAAAACTCTATGAAGAGTTGTTGATCGGCGACAACGTGGTTGCCACCGAGCACCCGATGATCATGAGTGCAAATGAAGATTGCCTGCCATGGGATGTATTGAAAGGCCGCCTGACAAAGCTGCTGGATGCGGTCGACCGAGATGATTACACCAGCGTGCGTCAGTTGCTGCGCGAAACGGTAAACGGTTATACGCCAGAAGGTGAAATCGTTGACTGGATGTATCAGGAACGCAGCGGCGAAACGTGATTTCATCAGTACTGCCGGGGCTCTGGGCAGAGGTGGAAATACGTTGAACAATCCGGCAACAGGCAGCAACGCTCGACTTCTTTTCCAGGAGGGGACGCTGGTCTAAGTTTCAGGCACAGCATGTGGATGCTGCCTTGAATTGCTATGGAGCTTTATCTATGCGAACCCCTATCTTCAATGCCTTGATCTTTGCCTTGCTCACCAGTACCTCGGTTGCGGTCAACGCCGCGCCTGCGTCCCAGCCAGCCATCCCGCAGCCCGCGGTATCCCATTCGCCGATGATGGAAGAAACAGCACCCGCTGTGGCGCATGAGCAGCGCAAGGACAGGGTCAATCTCAATACTGCCGATGCTCAGACACTGCAGAAAGAACTGGCGGGGATCGGGAAGAACAAGGCTGATGCCATTGTGGCTTATCGGGAAGCCAACGGCGATTTCACCTCGATTGATGAACTGATCGAAGTAAAAGGAATCGGCAAGGCCATTCTGGAGAGGAATCGCGAAAAGCTTGCACTCGACTGATCAGTGCTTCATCCGCTAAACACACAGGCCGATCGATGATCGGCCTGTGTGTTTATAAACTCTCACCGGGGAAGCTCTCCGAGAAAGTATTTGTTCCAGAGGATCAGTTGGTGCTCTTTTTTATCTCCTTTTTGAGATAGTCGCGGGTCGTGTCCAGAATGCGCTGTGACAGTTCCTCGTCAAAAGCGCTGCGGGCGAGTGCCAGACCGCCTACCAGTGCGGACAGCACCGGCAGGCTTTTGGACTCCAGTCCATTCTCCGCCAGGGGCTTGTCGAACTGCTCAAGCAGATGAAGGATGATTTTATCCGTCGTCATGCTG
Source organism: Pseudomonas sp. PvP100 (assembly GCF_017833055.1). Classification (NCBI taxonomy): domain Bacteria; kingdom Pseudomonadati; phylum Pseudomonadota; class Gammaproteobacteria; order Pseudomonadales; family Pseudomonadaceae; genus Pseudomonas; species Pseudomonas sp. PvP100. The sequence goes on along the minus strand of NZ_JAFIBO010000001.1, from coordinate 2,844,131 downwards.
GGCTGATCGCGCTGGCCTAGTTCGAGGCACATAGTCGGTAACGGACAACCGCCGTCTTCCGCATCGCGGCTGGCTATCGATAGGTAGAGATCAATGAATTCACTGAGCGAGTCCTGCCTGGCGAAAACGTCGCTGGTGATTCCTTTCACATTGTCGAGGGCGTGACTCAATGCCTGTTCAACAAGATCATCCTTGGATTTGAAATGCGCGTAGAACCCGCCATGGGTCAAGCCAAGTGCCTTCATCAAAGGTTGCAAGCCCGTAGCACCAATGCCGTCACGACGGAAGCGCATGGACGCTTCCTTGACGATGCGTTGGTGCGTTTGGGCCTTATGATCAAGCGCGTAACGCATGCGCTGAGTCTCCAGAAGGGCCAATGTGTAAGCGCATTTATACATGGATAGGTGAAACGATGCAGCAGGCTTTCGCTCGCAATGACAACTTCATCTCAATCAGGTAGGTGAATACCTAGCTATTTATCCAGGTAATGAGTGAGGCTGGCTCTGGACAATTCGCCCAGATGACTGTCGATCAGCCGTCCGTCTGGTGAGTAGAAAAGAGTGGTGGGCAGCGCCGCCGAACCCACCTGGCGGGCGAACTCGCCGTCCGGATCGAGAAAGCTGTTGCTTAGCACCAATTGCTGTTTCGACAAGTAGTCGCTGACTTCTCCGGCGCTTTCGGCCTGATTGACGAACAGAAATGTAATGTCCTCGCGTTCCCGTTGCATATCGCGCAGCACTGGCATTTCGCGGCGACACGGAGGGCACCAGGTGGCCCACAGGTTGATGACCACTGGTTTGCCCCGATAGTCGGAGGCCCTGACCGGCTCGCCAGTCAGCGTCCGAAGGGTTGTATCAGGCAGCGAATTGCCCTTCTGATAGTGGTCCAGAATCAAACCGCCCGATACCCAGATCGCCAGTCCGATGCTCACTGCGAACGTCAGGGCGCCCCGCTGTCCGGGACGGCGCCAGCCAATGATCAAGCCGCCCAGCAGAGCGCAGATAACCCCGGGCCAGACCACAAAGCCGCCATCACGGATGTCCAGCGCCTTCCAGGGGGCGTCGCTGTATTGCGCGAAATAGGTCAGGACGAATGCGATACGTGCAGTGGCAATACCCAGAATGAAGAGTCCGAATACTGCGGTCTTTCTGGTCAGGGTGTGCCGGACGAGCCGGGCCTCTACCCACGTGGCGGTTATCAAGGCGCCCAACAGCAACAGATGGGATATCGCGAGGGCGAACGGCCCGGCGTTGATGCTCAACATCGTTTTTGGTCCTTGAAGAGGTTTTTGCCGGATGTACCGCACAGGCGCGGCATGGTATCGCTGCTGTCCCTCCAGGAAAAACGCAGAACTGTTCCCGAATGTTAAGCCGCGGGGTCGGCTCGATTGAGCCCGTAAGCTGTTGAAACACTAATTCCTCGACAAGAGGTCGACCGTCCTCCAGCCCTTTGTGCAAAAGGCGTGCGCTCGAACGCCAGCATGTCGTGGAAGAAACTATTGTCCTACAAACCTTTGACTTCTGGCGCCAATCCCGGAGAATCTCGCCCGCTGTTTTCGAGGGGAGCGCTGAACTGCCGGTTTTTTCGATGCGTTTCCCTTTTTGATAAACCGGCCACGGAGAGTCGACCGGATGAATGATCAGGCTAATGGCGTCGTAGAACGTCTGGATGTAGCTCCCGAGAGCATCGCGTCGTGGAATCGTAATGACACCACCTGGATGCTCGGATTGTTCGGTACCGCCATCGGTGCGGGTACCCTGTTTTTGCCAATCAACGCGGGTATCGGCGGTTTCTGGCCATTGATGGCGCTGGCACTGCTGGCGTTTCCCATGACGTTCTACGCTCACCGCGGTTTGACGCGCTTCGTGCTCTCAGGACGTGAGGGTGCCGACATCACCGATGTGGTCGAAGAGCATTTCGGCAAGAGTGCTGGCGCGATGATCACCTTGCTGTATTTCTTCGCCATCTTCCCGATCCTGCTGATCTACAGCGTGGCCCTCACCAATACCGTGGGCAGTTTTCTTGAGCACCAGCTGCACATCACGCCACCGCCGCGCGCCGCACTGGCGTTTGTGCTGATCATGGGGCTGTTGGCCGTGGTGCGTTGTGGCGAGCGGTTCATCGTCAAGGCCATGAGCCTGATGGTTTATCCGTTCATCGTCGCACTGTTGTTTCTGGCGATATTCCTCATTCCGCACTGGACCGGCGGCATTCTGAGCACCGCCACCACGTTCCCTGAGCTATCGGCGTTTATACCCACGCTGTGGCTGGCCATTCCGGTGATGGTGTTCTCTTTCAACCACACACCGATCATTTCCGCGTTTGCCGTCGATCAGAAGCGCCAATATGGCGAAAACGCCGAAGTGCGCAGTTCGCAGATTCTGGCCCGCGCCCACGGTCTGATGGTCGTGATGGTGCTGTTCTTCGTATTCAGTTGCGTGTTGACCCTGTCGCCTGTCCAGCTCGCCGAGGCCAAGGCGCAGAACATCTCGATCCTGTCCTACCTGGCCAACCACTTCAACAACCCGACCATCGCCTTTGTCGCGCCACTGATTGCGTTCGTGGCTATTTCCAAGTCGTTTCTCGGCCACTACATCGGTGCAAGCGAGGGCTTGAAAGGCCTGGTTCTGAAGGCGGGCCGTCGTCCTGCACCCAAGGCGCTGGACCGCATGACGGCGGCTTTCATGCTGGTGGTGTGCTGGCTGGTGGCAACACTCAACCCAAGCATCCTGGGCATGATCGAAACCCTGGGCGGGCCGGTGATTTCGGCTTTGCTGTTCCTGATGCCGATGTACGCCATCCACAAGGTACCTGCCATGCGTAAATACGCTGGCGCGTGGTCCAACTACTTTGTGGTTGCCGCCGGTGTGGTGGCCATTTCAGCACTGATCTTTTCGCTGATCCGCTAAAGCCAGCAAGCGAAACCTCGCAATCTGCGCCGATTTAACAGCGCAGACTGCGATGAGGTCATGCGATCGTGATCAGTCCACTGGCTCGGGATACAACGGCCTGGACAAGTGCATGATGCTCGCATAGTCGTAAACGTACTGCCGTCCCGCATGGCTGGTCGAACGCAGTTGGTCGATCAGTTGTCGTTCTTTCTTGTTCAAGTATCTCAACGCCGGATCTTGGCTGGACTTCAGGCGATCACGTTCATGGGCGTCAGGGAATGCGATGACGTTCGTCATGAAAAATCTCCTTGGGTTTTAGTCCTTGTTTGCTTTGATGTTGCCCCGGTTGCGGTGGTGATGGCGACGGTTCACCTTACCCACAAAAACTTGATGCGATCAACCCTGCAGATGCCGGGTGTGTCACAACGTCTGTGTGATCTCGTAGGATTGTCGACTGCCGTTGATGACAATCTGTACGGCATCGTCTTCGAATTTGCCCAGCAGGCTCTGCCCGAGCGGGGCTCTGGCAGTAATGACGGTGACCAGTTGATCCCCTGCACTGACCTTCAGGCCGGCAGCATCGGGGCCGAGAAACAGATAGTGTGTCTGCCCGTCGGCATTCTCGACGACCACCAGATCACCGGTCTGAATGCCACGCGATTCATCGAATGGCTTGAGCGACCATTTCCGATAAAGCGTCAACGACTGACGAATCTCCTCGACGCGGCGCGCCTGGCCGGCTGCCAGATAGGACGCCTCTAGCCCTAGCGTGTCGTACTTGTTCTCGGCAATGTTCTCTTCGTGAGTGGCCGTTTCGTAGGCGGTCTGCGCCGCTCGTTCGGCGATGTCCAGATCGATGTTCAGTTTGTCGATGATCCGTTGCAGCACATCCCGTTTGTTCATGGTTTATCCGCAGTACTGATTGATGCTGGCACGGCTTTTTTCGCTCGGCGCGGTGCGATCCTGCTGTATCCAGAAGTCACACTTCGAGCGGTTGAAGGTGCGCTGTTGCTGCTCCTGAGTCTGTTCGCGGGCCTGACGCGCCTCGCTTTCACGCAGGCTTTGCTCATATTTGCGAAACATCTCGGTCTCCGGCGCAGACGGGGGGGAGGCTTTTTGCGCAGGCGGGGCGGTCAGCTGTGCGGCGGCGTTTTCCAGGGCCTGGGTCTGGGCCGGTGGCAGGCTTTTGTAATACAGCAGGGCGGTCAGAAACACCGCCAGGGCGCCCAGCCAGATGCCCAGCGCTATGCACACGATCAATTTCAACGACACGTACAGGTCGCGACGGCGGGTAGGGAATGACATGGCTGAACTCCTTGCAGACCAAGAGGTGTGATTGTGCCATGCCTGATGGTCAGGCATGAAAACGGTGCCGCCTGTTTGCCCGGCAGCATCAGGCTGGTGACAACGTGCCGTTCTGAACGACAATCAGCATTTTTTGCCATCCAGCCTCAGGGAGCCAGGATGAAAGCCTCGTGGGACATTTTTTGCAGCGTAGTCGACAACTACGGTGATGCGGGCGTGACCTGGCGTCTGGCGCGCCAGTTGGTTGCCGAGCATGGCCTGCAGGTGCGTTTATGGATCGATGATCTGTCGGCCTTCGTTCGCTTGTGCCCCGGAGCCGATCCCCAGGCCCGGCAACAATGGCAAGAGGGCGTGAGCGTCTGCCAGTGGCCGACCGAATGGCTGAACACCGATATTCCTGATGTCGTCATCGAAGCGTTCGCCTGCCGCCTGCCGACGCGCTACACCGAAGCGATGCTGCAGCGTTCGCCAAGGCCGCTGTGGCTGAATCTCGATTACCTCAGCGCCGAGGACTGGGTGTCTGGCTGCCACGGCCTGCCTTCGCCACAGTCGAACGGTTTGAAGAAGTTCTTTTTCTTTCCGGGTTTTTCCGACACCACGGGTGGCCTGTTGCGCGAAAAAAACCTCATCGAGCAGCGCCAGGTGTTTCAGCAAAACAGCGCGGCAAGGCAAGCCTTCCTGAGCGGGTTGGGTATCGAAGCGTTGGCCGATGCGCGCCTGATCTCGGTATTTGCCTATGAAAATCCCGCGCTCGGCAGTTGGCTTGATGCCCTGGTCTGCGACAGCCGGCCGACGCATCTTCTGGTGCCAGAGGGGCGCATACTCGGCGACCTGCAGCGTTGGCTGGGTACCAAAGATCCGCTGCGCGCCGGGTTCATTCAGGCCTGCGGCGGGCTGACGGTTCAGGTCCTGCCGTTCATCCGTCAGGAGCTTTACGACCAACTGCTCTGGAGCTGCGATTTCAATATCGTGCGCGGCGAAGACTCGTTCGTGCGTGCGCAGTGGGCGGGGCGGCCGATGCTCTGGCACATCTACCAGCAGGAAGACGACGCGCATCTGCCCAAGCTCGATGCGTTTTTAACGCTCTATCTCGCGGGTCTTTCGCCGGCAGCCGCGCAGGCGCTGAATCAGTTCTGGCAGCGCTGGAATGTCGGTGGCGACCTTGGCGAGTGCTGGGCGGCGCTGGCAGAACACTGGCCGCAGATCGAGCGACATGCCGAACACTGGTCCCAGCAACAAGCCGCACAGACTGATCTTGCCACGGCGCTGGTGCAGTTTTATGTAAATTCGCTATGATACGCGGCCTTGATACAAGGCTCTGTACGAAAAAGGCCTGCGCAGGTTGTTTCTCGTACAGAGCCTTTGGTTAATTCCATCCAAATTCGGATATATGCAATGAAAACTGGTAAAGAGCTGAAACCCGGTACCGTGATCCGTCTCGAGAACGATCCTTGGCTGGTTCAGAAAGCTGAGTTCACCAAATCCGGTCGTAACAGCGCGATCATGAAGACCAAGCTGAAAAACCTGCTGACCGGTTACAAGACCGAGATCGTTTACAGCGCCGACGACAAGCTGGACGACGTGATCCTGGATCGCAAGGAAGCCACCCTGTCTTTCATCAGCGGTGACACCTACACGTTCATGGACACCACTGACTACACCATGTACGAGCTGAACGCCGAAGACATCGAAAGCGTTCTGCCTTTCGTTGAAGAAGGCATGACCGACGTCTGCGAAGCCGTGTTCTTCGAAGACCGTCTGGTTTCCGTAGAGCTGCCGACTACTATCGTGCGTCAGGTTGACTACACCGAAGGCTCCGCTCGTGGCGACACGTCGGGCAAGGTCATGAAGCCTGCCAAACTGAAAAACGGCACCGAGCTGAGTGTTGCTGACTTCATCGAAATCGGCGACATGATCGAGATCGATACCCGTGAAGGCGGTTCCTACAAAGGCCGTGCGAAGTAAGCACGGTTTTGTAACCCCGTTACGCAAAAAACCCGCATCGCTGCGGGTTTTTTTGTGCCTGAGTTTCTTGTGAGGTGGCCGTTACTCAGGCGTCAGACCGGATCAGACCGTTACATGCAGGCGCACATCGACGTTACCGCGAGTGGCGTTAGAGTAAGGGCAGACCACGTGAGCGGCATCGACCAGTTGCTGAGCGTCGGCTTGCTCCAGGCCTGGCAGGCTGACATGCAGATCGATGTCCAGACCGAAACCGCCTGGAATCTGGCCAATGCCTACATGGGCGGTAATCGAGGTGTCTGCCGGAATGCTGCGTTTGCTCTGACCGGCCACGAACTTCAATGCACCGATGAAGCAGGCCGAATAACCGGCAGCGAACAGCTGCTCAGGGTTAGTGGCTGCGCCGCCAGCACCACCGAGTTCTTTCGGGGTCGCCAGCTTGACGTCGAGAATCTTGTCGTCGGAAACAGCACGACCATCACGGCCGCCGGTGGCGGTTGCAACTGCGGTGTAAAGAGTGTCCATGATCTTGCCTCGTTCGATGAAGGTTTGATTGCGCTAAATACTTGCGCGCTAACTAATTGCAAAGCAAAGGTAGTCCAAGGATAGTTTGCGCGCAAGCTAATTTTGCAAAAAGGTCGAGGATGGTCGTTGGAAGCAAGAAAACATGCTTGGAGCACCTGTCAGACCTCACGCGCGGTGACGAGAGACAGGTCTGCACTTTTTCCTAGAGGCTGTGGTGCAGGTGCTCGCGCAGCTGCAGCAACTGGGCTTGCAGGTCGCGAAGCTTTTCCATGGTCAGCCCGCTCGACGAAAGAACACAGCCAGGGACGGTCAAGGCCTTCTGCTGCAATTCGCGGCCCTGCGCAGTCAGGTGAAGCAGCACCACCCGCTCGTCTTCCTTGCTGCGCGTACGGCTGATGAAGCCCTCACCTTCGAGGCGTTTGAGCAAGGGCGTCAATGAGCCCGGATCGGTGAGCAGGCGGGTGCTGACATCCCCCACGGTAAGCCCATCCCTTTCCCACAGCACCATCATCGCCAGGTACTGCGGATAGGTGAGCCCGAGCGCCTGCAGCAGCGGCTTGTAAACCTTGGTCATCATCAACGACGTGGAATACAGGGCGAAACACAGCTGGTTATCCAGCAGCAGCGAATCGCAATCGGCAGGTGCGGCGCGGGTCGGGCTTTCATCGGCGCTCATATCAGGTCCTCAAACTCGGTCGGATGAGTTTAACTTAGTGTTGCACTCTTTAATGCGCCAGATAATTTTGCTCATGTGCGCTCAACGCGCTGGGATTGTGCGTGACGCGTGAAAAAAAACGGCGTCATCGGGTGTCGGTCCAGAGCAGGACTGCGTAGCATTTGCTCATTGATTGGGTGGGGATGCAGTGTGATTGAAATTGTGATGTTTGTGCTGCTGGGTGCAGCGATGGGCACCCTGGGAGGATTGTTCGGCATCGGTGGTGGTCTTGTGGCAATTCCCGCCCTCGGGGTGCTGTTTGGTCTGGATCAGCAACTCGCTCAAGGCACCGCCTTGTTGATGGTCCTGCCCAATGTGTTGCTTGCCTTGTGGCGTTACAACCAGCGCAACCGGATTCTGCTGCGTAATGCGCTGATGTTGATCATCCCCAGTTTCATTTTTGCCTGGTTGACCTCACTGCTCGCGGTCCGCGTCGACCCGCAGGGCATGCGCCTGGCCTTTGTCGGTTTTCTGGTGGTACTGACCGTGTTCAACGTTGCGCAGATGTATTGGCGCAGCAAACAGGCCGCGGGCGGGTTGCGTCATGAAAAGTGGCTATGGCTGCTGGGCGTCGGGTCCGGCGTGACCGGTGGTCTTTTTGGCGTTGGCGGCGGGGTAGTGGCGACGCCGATCCTCACCAGTGTCTTTGGCGCGACCCAGGTCGTGGCCCAAGGGCTGGCGCTATCCCTGGCGGCGCCGAGCACCGGCATCACGCTCGTCACCTACGCGCTGCACGATCACGTCAACTGGGCGATGGGCATTCCGCTGGCCATTGGCGGCCTGGCCAGCATCAGTTGGGGCGTGAAGCTGGCGCATTCGTTGCCGGAGCGCACCCTGCGCCTGATGTTCTGCGTGTTTCTAGTGCTCTGTGCGGTCATTCTCGCGCTCAAGGTTTGAAGCCGGCGATGATGTAATCGGCCATGCATTCGGTGATGGGCGAGGGATTTTCAGGCTTGCGTAGCAGGACGATGCTGGCGGTTGGCAACTGTGGCAATTGTTCCGCCTCGCCGAGGATACGCAAATCCGCTGTGGCCAGGCTCTGGAACTGCGCGGTGACTGCCAGGCCTGCGCTGACCACTGCGGTGATCGCCGCCATGCTCGAGCTGCTGTAGGCGATGCGGTAGTCACGCCCGACGCCGTCCAGCGCATTGCACGCCCAGTCACGACAGAAGCAGTGGGTGTTGAACATCGCCAGGGGAATGGGCGTTTGCTCATGCGGGGCAAAGCCGCTGGCCTCCATCCACATCAGACGTTCCTGACGCAGCAATGTGCCGATCTCGGTGCCGGGCTTGCGCGTGACAATGGTCAGATCCAGGTCGTGACGTTGCAGCAGAAGGTCCGATGGCTCGCAATGCACTTCCACCTGAACCAGCGGATACGCTTGGGCGAACTGCGCCAGAATGCCGGGCAGGAAGCGCATCACGTAATCGTCAGGCGAGCCGATTTTTACCACGCCGATCATGTGCGGCTCGCGCAAGGTGTTGAACACCTCGCTGTGCAGCTTGAGGATTCGTCGCGCGTAACCGAGCAATACCTGGCCCTCGGCAGTCAGGTTCAGGACCCGACCTTCACGCTGAAACAGCGGGCGCTGCACGACATCTTCTTCCAGACGCTTCATCTGCATGCTGACCGCCGACTGAGTGCGGTTGACGGCTTCGCCTGCACGGGTAAAACCACCGTGATCTGCAATCGCCACGAAGGTGCGCAACAGTTCGGTATCAATGCTCGGGTAGGTGGCCAATACATCAATCTCCCAGATGGAAGGCATAACGAACATTCGTTGGATTGATCCTACGCCCGAAGCGAGACTTCAGTCATCCCACAAGGAGGGCAAGATGATGAAAGGTCAGAAACAATGCGTAGGGGTGGAAAGGGCTGATGGGTGTTTGCAGGCGGGCGCGGTGTTCACAGTGCTCAAGGGTCATCTGCAGCGCTGGCTGGAGTTGCACCGCCAGCGCCACCTGCTGGCGCAAATGAGTGACGGAACACTTAAGGACCTGGGCTTGAGCCGTGCCGACATTCAGCAGGAAGCCGAACGTCCGTTCTGGGACGACCCGCTCAAGCATTGAGCGGGCAGTTGGCCCGGGTTTCCTGTTTAGCGCCTGACCTGCTTGAGGGTCTCGGCAATCAGGAAGGCCAGTTCCAATGACTGATCGGCGTTCATGCGTGGGTCGCAATGCGTGTGATAGCGATCCGAAAGGCCGTCTTCAGTAATCGGGCGCGCACCACCGATGCATTCGGTGACGTTCTGTCCGGTCATTTCGATATGAATGCCGCCCGCGTAAGTGCCCTCGGCCTGGTGGACTTGAAAGAACTGCTTCACTTCGCCAAGGATCTGCGCGAAATCGCGGGTCTTGTAGCCACTGCTGGCCTTGATCGTGTTGCCGTGCATCGGGTCCGAGCTCCACAGCACCTTGCGGCCTTCACGCTCGACGGCGCGGATCAGCTGCGGCAAGTGATCAGCCACCTTGTTGGCACCCATGCGGGCGATCAGGTTCAGGCGTCCAGGGTCGTTGTCCGGGTTGAGGATGTCGATCAGGCGAATCAGGTCGTCGGTATTCATGCTCGGGCCGACCTTGACGCCGATCGGGTTGTTGACCCCGCGCAGGAACTCGACATGCGCGCCATCCAGCTGACGTGTGCGGTCGCCGATCCACAGCATGTGCGCCGAGCAATCATAGTAATCGTTGGTCAGACTGTCGCGTCGCACGAAGGCTTCTTCGTAGTTGAGCAGCAACGCTTCGTGAGCGGTGAAGAAGCTGGTTTCGCGCAATTGCGGCGAGCTGTCCATGCCGCAGGCGCGCATGAACGCCAGGGTTTCATCGATACGCCCGGCCAGCTGGCTGTATTTTTCGGCGAGCGCCGAGTTGGCGATGAAGTCCAGGTTCCATTTGTGGACCTGATGCAAATCGGCAAATCCGCCCTGAGCGAAGGCGCGCAGCAGGTTCAGGGTGGCGGTGGACTGGTTATAGGCCTGCAGCAGGCGCTCCGGGTCCGGCACACGGCTCTTCTCGTCGAAGCCGATACCGTTGACGATATCGCCGCGGTACGCGGGGAGCGTCACGCCGTCGATGATTTCGTCATTGGCCGAGCGTGGCTTGGCAAATTGCCCGGCCATGCGTCCGACTTTCACCACCGGGCAGCCGGCGGCAAACGTCATCACGATTGCCATCTGCAGCAGGACCTTGAACGTATCGCGAATCTTGGCGGCGGAAAACTCCATGAAGCTTTCTGCGCAGTCGCCGCCCTGCAGCAAGAACGCACGCCCTTGGGTCACTTCGGCAAACTGACGGCGCAACTCACGGGCTTCGCCGGCGAACACCAGCGGCGGATAACTGGCCAGCGTCTGTTCGACCCGGTGCAGGTGCTCGGCATCAGGGTAGTGAGGTTGCTGCTGAATCGGCAGTGCCCGCCAGCTGTCGGGGCTCCAGGGTTGGCTCATTATTGGCTCTAGAGTTGTGCAATCGGATCGGCATGTTAGCAGTTCGTCGTTGCTCTGCCAGTCTGGTGCAGACCACTGGAGCGGTGCTGGACGCCACAACGTGTGACAAAGCCGTGCGCTTGCCCGACAATTCGTATTTTGCGCTCAGCGCAGGCAACCAGGAACGGTGATGACGGAAGAGCGTGAGCGCGTAGAGCGAATCCTGGCCGAGGTCCACGACGACTTCGGCATGATTCGCGTGCTGGAAGTGGAGGACTACCGCTTTCTGGAGTTTGGCGATGCCATCGAGCAAAGCTGCACCTTTACAGCCGATCCGAGCTGGCTGGAGTACGACTACACCCGGGCGATGCTGATCGGCGCGCTGTGCCATGACGCGCCGGAAAGCGCGCTGTTTCTGGGGTTGGGGGCCGGTACGCTGACCCAGGCCTGCATGAAGTTCCTGCCACTCGAGGACGTGGAAGTCATCGAGCTGCGCCCGGATGTGCCACGTCTGGCCATGGAGTTTATGGGGCTCGACGACGATCCGCGACTGTATATCCGCATCGGCGATGCGCTGGACCTGCTGGACAGCGCCGAGCCTGCCGACCTGATCTTTGTCGACCTGTACACCGATGTCGGGCCTGGCGTCGGGCACCTGGCCTGGAATTTCCTGCAGAGCTGTCAGCAGCGGCTGAACCCGGGCGGCTGGCTGATCATCAATCAGTGGGCCACTGACGACGGCAAACCGCTGGGAGCGGCGTTGTTGCGCGGCCTTTACCACCGCCATTACTGGGAGCTGCCGGTGAAGGAGGGCAACGTCATCCTGCTCGTGCCCGCCGACCTGGATCAGACGCTGGATATCGACGCGTTGAGCGGGCGAGCCGAGGCACTTGCGCCGCATCTGGGCTACTCGCTGGCGTCGCTGATCAAGGCCATTCGTTCCGCCACCTGAGCAGGTGGCAGGTGAGTAGGTTGTTCTGAAAACGGGGTGGGACAATTCGCCACACCTCGAAGGCCAGAATGCCGGTCATGTGCAAGAATAGGTTAAACGTTTAAGCGGCAATGCCCGCAATCTCGGGCCCGCGCCCTGATCAAGCGGTCTTCTGCCCGCACTCAGGGCCTGCCGCCGCTCAAAAATGGCGCAACGTTTCGTAAAAAAAGACTCACCAAGGTGCGTATTTCCGGTATAGTGCGCGCCGGTCTTTAACAGGACCCTCGTCAAGGTATTGCAATTTCCCGAAGCCAGCTTCGGCTGCTTGTTCGCTCTGCGGACTATCCTAGGCGATCCATTCATCAAACGTTTTCGCAAATCCCCGCCGACAAAGCAGCCAGGGTGACTTTAGGGTCGTACACGGCACGCGCAGCTTTGGAGCATGGGTCTTTGCGGATGCACTAGAGGCAGACCCATGACCCAGGAATTCGGCGGCTTCGCCGCTTTTGAACTTCATCCAAATATCCTCGCAGCCGTTATCGCCACTGGCTACGAAGAGCCGTCGGCCATTCAGCAGCAGTCGATCCCGATCATCATGGCCGGCCACGACATGATCGGTCAGGCGCAAACCGGTACGGGTAAAACCGCCGCTTTCGCACTGCCTATCCTGCATCGGATCGACCCGAGCAAGCGCGAGCCGCAAGCACTGATCCTGGCCCCGACCCGCGAACTGGCACTTCAGGTTGCCACCGCGTTCGAGACCTACGCAAAACAAATGCCGGGCGTGACCGTTGTAGCGGTCTACGGCGGCGCGCCGATGGGCCCTCAGCTCAAGGCTATCCGTAATGGCGCACAGATCGTCGTCGCTACCCCGGGCCGTCTCTGCGACCACCTGCGTCGTGACGAGAAAGTCCTGGCGACCGTGAACCACCTGGTTCTCGACGAAGCGGACGAAATGCTCAAGCTGGGCTTCATGGACGACCTCGAAGTTATCTTCAAGGCCATGCCGGAAACCAAGCAAACCGTATTGTTCTCGGCTACTTTGCCGCAGTCGATCCGTGCCATCGCTGAGCGCCATTTGCGTGATCCGAAGCACGTCAAGATCCAGACCAAGACCCAGACTGTTACCGCGATCGAACAGGCTCACCTGCTGGTTCACGCTGACCAGAAGACCTCGGCTGTACTGAGCCTGCTGGAAGTCGAAGACTTCGATGCCCTGATCATGTTCGTCCGCACCAAGCAGGCGACCCTGGATCTGGCCAGCGCCCTTGAAGCCAAAGGCTACAAGGCTGCCGCACTGAACGGCGACATCGCCCAGAACCAGCGCGAGCGCGTTATCGAATCCCTCAAGGATGGCCGTCTGGACATCGTTGTGGCGACCGACGTTGCTGCCCGTGGTCTTGACGTTCCGCGTATCACTCACGTATTCAACGTGGACATGCCTTACGATCCAGAGTCCTACGTTCACCGTATCGGCCGTACCGGTCGTGCCGGTCGCGAAGGTCGCGCACTGCTGCTGGTGACGCCTCGTGAGCGCCGCATGCTGCAAGTGATCGAGCGTGTTACCGGTCAGAAGGTTGCGGAAGTCCGCCTGCCGGATGCCCAGGCCGTTCTGGATGCGCGCATCAAGAAACTGACCAACAGCCTGTCGCCGCTGGTCGCCGATGCCGAATCGACTCACGGTGATCTGCTCGATCGTCTGACTGCCGACATCGGCTGCAGCCCTCGCGCTCTTGCCGCTGCACTGCTGCGCAAGGCTACCAACGGTCAGGCACTGACCCTGGCAGCCATCGAGCGCGAGCGTCCACTGGTTCCGAACAACGCCCCACGCGGTGATCGTCCAGAGCGCAGCAGCGACCGTGGTGATCGTCCTGAGCGTGAGCGTCGTGCGCCGGTCCCATTGGCTGAAGGCCGTGCTCGTTGCCGTACCGCGCTGGGTGCGCGTGATGGTATCGCTGCCAAGAACCTGCTGGGTGCCATTCTCAACGAAGGCGGCCTGGCCCGCGAAGCGATCGGCCGTATCCAGGTCCGTGACAGCTTCAGCCTGGTTGAACTGCCGGAAGATGGTCTTGAGCGTCTGCTGACCAAGCTCAAGGACACCCGCGTTGCTGGCAAGCAGCTCAAGCTGCGTCGCTATCGCGAAGACTGATCGGCTCTTGAGCTGATCGGCCAATAAAAAATCCCCGACTGGTTCGGGGATTTTTTTGCTTTGTATTCAGGCAAATTGGCGTTATTGGCTTCACCCGAACCGATAGATATCCATCCCGAGTGCGCCCATGGTGAAGCCCTGATGGGCAATGCCGAAAACACCGCCAGCGCCGCGTGCGAAATACAGCGGCAGCAGGTGCTCGTCACTGGGGTGCGCACGGGCCGCATGAGGAGCGAGGCTGCGGTAGTGGTGCAGTGCGGCTTCGTCGTCGTTTTGCAGTTTGTCGATCATCCAGTCGCGAAACGCGGCAGCCCAGGGCTCGATACTGTCGGGGTCGGCGTTCCAGTCAAGGTCACGCAGGTTGTGCGTGATGCTGCCTGAACCGATGATCAGCACACCTTGTTCACGCAAGCTGGCCAGTGCCCTGCCCACGCGGGTCTGTAATTCCGGCCCCTGGCGGCTGGGCAGCGAAACCTGCACCACCGGAATATCGGCGTCCGGGTACATCAGCGACAAAGGCACCCAGACGCCATGGTCGAAGGGACGTCTGCTGTCGATGCGTGCAGGCAAGTCGCTGGCGGCAAGCAGTTCAACCACCTTGCGCGTCAGCTCCGGCAGCCCTTGCGCCGGGTACTGAACTGCAAACAATTCGGGCGGAAAGCCGCCGAAGTCATGCCATGTCTCGGGTTGTGGGTTGCCGTTGACGATCAGCTCATGGCTTTCCCAGTGGGCAGACACCATCACGATGGCGCGAGGCCGGGGCAGGCTGGCAGCCAGTCGCTTCAGAGCCGGGCCGCTTTCACCGGGCTCAAGTGCCAGCATGGGTGAACCATGGGAAATAAACAGGCTGGGGAACATTTAAAGCTCCAGAATAGTGGGATGACTCATAGTCGGTCATTTTTATGATCTAAATATAATATAGGTTCTGGCGCTTTTTTATCGAATTTTCAGGAGGTTTCATGCAGGCGGATTTTTGGCTGCAGCGCTGGAGTGCCGGGCAGATCGGCTTTCACCAGTCAGAGGTCAATAAGGACCTGCAACAATATTGGTCCTCGCTGAATGTTGTTCCGGGAGCGCGGGTTCTGGTGCCGTTATGTGGCAAGAGCCAGGACATGAGCTGGCTGAGCGGGCAGGGGTATCACGTGGTGGGCGCCGAGCTGTCCGAGGCGGCGGTAGAGCGCTATTTCACCGAGCGTGGTCAGCAGCCGCACATCACGTCGCAGGGCGACTTCAAGGTCTACGCAGTGCCGGGTATCGAAATCTGGTGCGGTGATTTCTTCGCGCTGACTGTGCGCGATATCGGTCATTGCGCGGCGTTTTACGACCGCGCCGCGATGATCGCCTTGCCAGCTGACATGCGTGAACGCTATGTGCAGCACCTTGAAGCGCTGATGCCGCAGACGTGCAGCGGTTTACTGATCACCCTGGAATACGACCAGGCCCTGCTCGAAGGCCCGCCATTCTCCGTCCCGCAAACATGGCTGCACAGGGTCATGTCAGGGAACTGGGAGGTCACCAAGGTTGGTGGGCAGGATACGCTGCACAGCAGTGCCAAGGGGTTGAAGGCCGGATTGGAGCGTATGGATGAGCATGTTTATGTGTTGGAACGTGTGTAACTCTGAGCGCGCAAGCCTCCCGACTCTCACTTCCGTGGATGTGCATTGAGTCAATTCTGGGAGGCAGCACAACGTCATGGCTTGTCCATAGCCACTGCACATAAAAGCGCTTTTTTATCGCGATGGCACTGACGACGCAGGGTGCGACGTAAGTGACGGCTGAGTCATGGCGCTGATCCGGGGGTAACTCGGCAGGACGCCGAGTTAGCTGCACCAGGCCATGGATGGCCCGTTGCAGCGACCCCCGGATTAGTGACGGGGCGAAGGAACCCGACGAAGTCGGGCCGGAAACGGAGCCAAGGACTTTGCTCACTTTGGTCCCTCAAAGTGAGTCGCCGAGGGGCGAAAAGGTGACGTGAGTCGAACCTCATTTCGCCTGACAAAGAAAAACCAGCGTCTCACGCGGAGCGTGGGTGCGACCATCTGATTCAACCGCGGCGGCGCAGGGCCTCGATGCGTTGCTCCAGCGGCGGGTGGCTCATGAACAGGCCGGCGAGGCCCTTCTTGAGACCGGCATTGATACCGAAGGCGGTCAGGCTGTCGGGCATGTTCACCGGGACGCCCTGTTCGGAACGCAAGCGTTGCAGCGCGCCGATCATTGCACTCGTACCCGCCAGTCGTGCACCGGCATCGTCAGCGCGGAATTCGCGTTTGCGCGAGAACCACATGACGATTGCGCTGGCCAGAAAGCCCAGTACCAGCTCGGCGAAGATCGTCGTGATGTAGTAAGCGATGCCCTGACCGTTTTCAGTCTTGAAGATCACCTTGTCGACGAAATTACCGATGATGCGGGCGAAGAACATCACGAAGGTGTTCACCACGCCCTGCACCAGCGCCAGCGTCACCATGTCGCCATTGGCAACGTGGCCGATCTCGTGCGCCAGTACAGCTTTCACCTCATCCGGCGAAAAGCGCTCGAGCAGGCCCTGGCTGACCGCAACCAGGGCATCGTTCTTGTTCCAGCCCGTGGCAAACGCGTTGGCTTCGTACGCCGGGAAAATACCGACTTCCGGCATCTTGATGCCCGCGTCGCGGGACAGTTGTTCAACGGTCTGCAGCAACCATTGCTCATGGCGAGTGCGAGGCTGGCTGATGATCTGAGTACCGGTGCTCATCTTCGCCATCCACTTGGAGATGAACAGCGAGAACAGCGAGCCCGCGAAACCGAACACAGCGCAGAAAACCAGCAGCTGATTGAGGTTCAGATCAACCCCGTTGGCCGCCATGAACCCATTGAAGCCAAAAAGGCTCAGGGTGATGCTGGCAATCAGCACGACCGCAAGGTTAGTGGCCAAAAACAGCAAAATGCGCATCATGGTCGAAACGTTCTCCTCAGGTAAATATGTAACTCGATGCCGGGTATATAAGGTGATGCTTGCTGCTATTCAACAGAGGGACTATTTCAAACTGTGTCCTCTTGTCGCAATCAATGGTAATCCCGCAAGGCTGAACGGCGCCTGAGCCAGAGCGGTCGATGCCTGAAGCGTTTGTGGCAGGGCGCTCATGATGTTTCAGGCACGCAGAAATAAACTGCCCCGAGCGGGTCGGGGCAGAGAGGTCAGGCGGGAGGGCTGTGGCTGTTTACTGCCGATAACCCTTGAGGAAGTTACCGATGCGGCCAATGGCCTGCTCCAGCTCATCGACGCGGGGCAGGGTTACGACGCGGAAGTGGTCAGGGTACGGCCAGTTGAACGCTGTGCCCTGGACCACCAGCAGCTTCTCGGACAGCAGCAGGTCGAGGACGAACTTCTCGTCGTTAAGGATCGGGCAGACCTTCGGGTCAATGCGCGGGAACGCATACAGCGCGCCCATCGGCTTCACACAGCTGACACCGGGAATGTCGTTGAGCAGCTCCCAGGTGCGGTTGCGCTGTTCCAGCAGACGGCCAGGGGGAAGAATCAGGTCGTTGATGCTCTGATAGCCGCCCAGCGCGGTCTGAATGGCGTGCTGGCTCGGCACGTTGGCACACAGGCGCATGTTGGCCAGAATGTCGATGCCTTCGATGTAGCTCTGCGCGTTGTGTTTCGGCCCGGAAATGGCGATCCAGCCGGAACGGAAGCCCGCAACCCGATACGACTTGGACAGGCCATTGAAGGTCAGGCACAGCAGGTCCGGCGCCAGCGAGGCGGTGCAGATGTGCACTGCGTCGTCATACAGGATCTTGTCGTAGATTTCGTCGGAGAACACCACCAGATTATGCTGGCGGGCCAGTTCCAGCATGCCCAGCAGTACTTCGCGCGAGTACACCGCACCTGTCGGGTTGTTCGGGTTGATGATGACCATGGCCTTAGTGTTCGGGGTGATCTTGGCCTTGATGTCTTCAAGATCAGGCCACCAGTTGGCCTGCTCGTCGCACAGGTAATGCACCGGGCTGCCACCGGACAAGGCGACAGCAGCGGTCCACAGCGGGTAGTCGGGGGCCGGAACCAGCACTTCGTCGCCATTGTTGAGCAACGCCTGCATCGACATCACGATCAGCTCGGACACGCCGTTGCCCAGGTAGATGTCTTCGATGCCGACACCTTCGACCTGCTTCTGCTGGTAATACTGCATCACCGCCTTGCGGGCGCTGAACAGGCCCTTGGAGTCGCTGTAGCCCTGCGCAGTCGGCAAGTTGCGGATCACGTCCTGCAGAATTTCGTCCGGCGCCTCGAAACCAAACGGTGCCGGGTTGCCGATGTTCAGCTTGAGGATGCGATGGCCTTCCTCTTCCAGGCGTTTGGCGTGCTTGAGCACCGGCCCGCGAATGTCATAGCAGACGTTTGCGAGCTTGTTCGATTTGTTGAACTGCATGGTGATGATCCCGAAAATGGACGAGCTGTCGCCGGCTTGCAATGAAGGTCGCTACATTCGCCATGAAAATGGGTTTGTGTACGACAAACGCGGGTGCCAGACTGACGTCTGACCTGGCGCAATGATACGTGCCACCTGATCTGCGGAAAAGGTACAGATCAGGGTTTTTCGAATTCGGAGGTGTACCTGTGGACAAGTTGGAAAAAACGCTGGAAGAGTGGAAGCAGATGCTCGACCCGGAGCAGTACAACGTCTGTCGTCTGAAAGGCACCGAGCGGCCGTTCTCCGGCAAGTACAACGGGACAAAGACAGACGGTATCTACGAATGCATCTGCTGCCATGAGCCGCTGTTCGATTCCACCACCAAGTTCGATTCAGGCTGCGGCTGGCCCAGCTTCTATGCGCCGCTCGAGGGCAGTGCAGTGATCGAGGTTCGCGATATGAGCCACGGCATGATTCGTACTGAAGTGGTCTGCGCCAAATGTGATGCGCACCTGGGCCACGTGTTCCCGGATGGACCGCCACCTACCGGACTGCGTTATTGCATCAATTCGGTATGCTTGGATCTGGTGCCGCGCGCCTGAACGCCCTGCAGATTCAGCCACCGCCCTGTTCCAATTCCAGTATCGAGGCCTCCTTTGATGAGTGAAAACCTGCTGAGCATCCCGGTCACGACGATCAAGGGCGAACAGAAAACCCTCGCTGATTTTTCCGGCAAGGCGTTGCTGGTGGTCAACACGGCCAGCAAATGTGGCTTCACCCCTCAATACAAGGGGCTGGAGAAGCTCTGGCAGGATTACCGGGATCAGGGGTTGGTGGTGCTGGGCTTTCCCTGCAACCAGTTCGGCAAGCAGGAGCCAGGCGACGAGGGGGCGATTTCCGGGTTTTGCGAGCTGAACTATGGCGTCAGCTTTCCGCTGTTCAAGAAGATCGATGTGAACGGCGAGCAGGCCCATCCGCTGTTCGTGCAGCTCAAGCAGCAGGCTCCGGGGTTGCTGGGTACGGAGCGCATCAAGTGGAATTTCACCAAGTTCCTGATTGGCCAGGATGGTCGGCTGGTCAAGCGTTTCGCGCCATTGACCAAGCCTGAGGAACTGACGGGCGAGATCGAGGCGCTGCTGCGCTGAGCCTTCAGTCGATACCGGTAATGGGTATCCACTGATCCAGAATGCTGACCAGTTCGGCACGCCGGAACGGCTTGGCCAGATAGTCATTCATGCCTGCCGCCTTGCAGCGCTCGCGTTCATCGGGCATGGCATTGGCGGTAAGGGCAACGATCGGCAGGTTCGGCCAGCGGCCACTGCTGCGGATCTGGCGGCTGGCTTCATAGCCGTCCATGACCGGCATGTTGCAGTCCATCAATACCAGGTCGAAATGGCCTTGTTCCAGCTGTTCCAGGGCCTCGCCGCCATGGCTGCTGATGATCACTTCGCAACCCAGCTTGCCGAGGATGCCCTTGGCGACCAGCTGATTGACCGGGTTGTCCTCGACCAGTAACACCCGCGCCAGACGTGGCGCAGTGTGTTCGAGCGCCTGCGTGTCCTTGAGCCCCGTTTCTTCCTGACCCAGTATGCGCCGCAGCGTGTGGTAAAGCGCATTGCGCGCCAGTGGTCGGGCCTGCTGTTGCAGCGGGGCCAGGGCGGCAACCTGTTCGCCAGGCATGAAGTTGCCATAGGCGGTCACCAGCAGGATCGGCACGGGCGTCGTGGGGCGAATGGCAAACAGGCACTCGGGGCAGTCGGTAATCACCAGATCAGGACTGCCGTCGAGGTCCACTGCTTCCGGGCGATCGTCGATGCTGCGTCGCTTGAGGTCGACCCCCCAGAACGGCAGTAGGCTGCCAAGCAGCTCCACCAGGCCGCTGCCTGCCGAGCTGACCACCGTCACACGGCCCTTGAGCGGGGTCTGAGTGACCGCAGGCACGTGGACCGGCAGCGGCAGCTCGGCGCAGAACTGGCTGCCGAAACCGGACTGCGACTGGATGCTCAACGTGCCATTCATGGCCTCGCAGAGGTTGTTGGTCAGCGCCAGGCCCAGCCCGGTGCCGCCGTACTGGCGGGTGATGGCGGTTTCAGCCTGGGTGAACGGCTGGAAGATTCTGGTCTGGGCGTCCTGCGCAATGCCGATGCCGGTATCGCGGACTTCGATGCGCACGCGGTTTTCACCGGAGCTGGCGTCCCGATGATGAGTCAGACGCACATCCACGCGCCCGAAACGGGTGAACTTGAGGGCGTTGGACAGCAGATTGCTGACGATCTGACGCACCCTGGTCGGATCGCCGGTGACCATGGCCGGGAAGTCCGGCGCGATGAGGCAGGTCAGCTCCACGCTGGGGGCTGCGTTCTGCGACAGCAGATTGGCGGTGTCCTCGATCAACATCCCCAGGTCGAAAGGAATACGCTCGATCTCCAGGTGGCCGGCATCGAACTTGGACATGTCGAGAATATCGTTGAGCAGCTCGACCAGTACCTTGCCGGAGTCGTGGGCGATCATTAGCTGCTGGCGTTGTTCGGCGCCCAGCGGACTGTCCAGCGACAGCGCCAGCATGCCCAGCAGACCGTTGAGCGGTGTACGAATCTCATGGCTCATGTGCGCCAGAAACGCCGAGCGCGCATGGGCCATGTCCAGCGCCGTGCTGCGTGCTATCTGCAGTTCCTCGTTGGACTCGCGCAGGCGCAGGTTGCTGGCCTTGAGCTCGTTGGTGCGCGCCGAGACGATGTTTTCCAGTTCGTTGAGATGGTCGGTCAGCCGGTCCTCGGCCGCGCGTCGCCTGGAAAACTCGCTGCTCATGGTTTCAAACTGACGGTTGAACGTCTCGACCAGCACACCGATTTCATCTTGGGCATGGTAGGGCGGGCAGGTGATTTTGCCTTGGTCAGGGTTACGCGGATCGCGACTGCTCAATTCGCGGATCACTCTCACCAGCGGCTTGGTCAGGGTCGCGTAAAACAGGATGGTCAGAATCCCGGCCAGCGCCAGGCTGCGGACGAAGCCGTTGAGCAGGGTGATTTCAGCGCGTTGCAGAAAATGGCTGCCGAACGCGAAGGTGTCCACGGTCAGGTACAGTGTGCCGATGGTTTCATTGGGCAGGTGATTGAGGTGCAGCTTTTCCTGAAACTGCCGGCTTTCGCCGAATAGCCAGTCACTCAACACCCGATAACGCCCGGTGGCCATTGGGCGCTCGACGCTGGAGAGCACGGCGTCGTTGTTGTCGGTAAGCCTGGCGCTGACCACGGCAGGGGAGCGCAGCAGACCGAGTGTGAGTTCCTGGGCCAGCTCGGAGTCGATGTTGTAGGCGATGCGCGATGCCGGGTTCTGGATGATTTCCAGCAGCGACTTGATTTCTCGATTGATGGAAGCGTCTTCGCTGGCATAATCGATCGCAATCTGAAACAGGCTCAGCAAGGTCCCCAGCACGAAGCCGATCAATACAGCCAGGCGTGCCTGCTTGAACGACAGCCTGTTTTTGAGCGATATATCCATGAGTACTGCCACTTCTGGTGCCCGGTGCCGGCCAAGCATAGCTGATCGGCACTGCTGACTAATCAGTTAAATATAAGGAGATCCCGTGGATTCTCGGTTGGATGCTTTTCTGCAGCGCGCCGACGCCGTGCTGGCTCGACTGGAGCCCTTGCTGCCAGCGCTGCGCGAGCCGGTCGACTGGTCGCAGGCTCTCGCCGCGCGCTGGGTGCAAGAAGGGCGCAGCGGTTACCTGATGCCGTTGCAAGTAAGCCTGGATACACGCCTGACCGATCTGATCGGCGTCGACCTGCAGCGCGATCAATTGGGGCGCAATACCCGCCAGTTTATCGAAGGACTGCCTGCCAACCACGCTTTGCTCTGGGGTTCGCGCGGCACCGGCAAGTCATCCTTGATCCGCTCGCTGCTGGCCGAGTACGCCCCGGCCGGGCTGCGTCTGATCGAGATCGAACGCGATCACCTGGGCGACTTGCCGCGTGTGGTCGAACAACTGCACAAGCTGCCGCAGCGTTTCGTATTGTTCTGCGATGACCTGTCGTTCGAGTCGGGCGAGGGTGATTATCGCGTGCTGAAGAGTGTGCTCGACGGCTCGCTGGAGCAGGCGCCTGACAACGTGCTGCTGTATGCAACCTCCAATCGTCGGCATCTGGTGCCCGAGAAGGAAAGTGACAACGTTGACTGGAAACACGTTGACGGCGAACTGCACCCCAGTGAGGCCGTCGAAGACAAGATCGCCTTATCTGACCGGTTCGGGCTATGGCTGTCGTTCTATCCGTTCACTCAGGAACATTATCTGAACGTGGTCGAACACTGGATCACGCAATTGGCGCAAAAAGCCGGATTGCAGTGGCAGCGTGACGAAAACCTGGAAAAAGCCGCGATTCGCTGGGCAACCGCGCGTGGCAATCGCAATGGCCGCTGCGCCTATCAATTTGCACGTTACTGGGTAGGACTTGAATTGTTGGAGCAACACACATGATTGATCTGCAAAATACCGGCGCGGGCCTGGACGGCTACGGCCTGCTGGCCGCACAACTTGAGGCACTGC
The DNA here is from genome assembly GCF_017833055.1 of Pseudomonas sp. PvP100. NCBI lineage: Bacteria > Pseudomonadati > Pseudomonadota > Gammaproteobacteria > Pseudomonadales > Pseudomonadaceae > Pseudomonas > Pseudomonas sp. PvP100. Next base: position 2,821,295 of record NZ_JAFIBO010000001.1, on the reverse strand, counting down.
TGGCCGATGAGCGCGATTTCATCGCCAATGCGGCGCAGTTTTCGGCGTTTCTCTACACCCAGCTCGATGATCTGAACTGGGCGGGTTTTTACCTCAATCGTAACGAAGAACTGGTGCTGGGGCCGTTTCAAGGGCAGATCGCCTGTGTACGCATCCCTTTCGGCCGCGGCGTTTGCGGGGAGGCCGCGCAGAGTCGGCAAACCCAGCGCGTTCAGGACGTTCACGAATTTCCCGGACATATTGCCTGCGACAGTGCATCGAACAGCGAGTTGGTAGTGCCATTGATCAAGGAGGGTCGTCTGATCGGTGTGCTGGACCTGGACAGTCCGAGTGTGGGGCGTTTCAACGAGGAGGATCAGGCAGGGATCGAGCGTCTTGCGGCTATCTTTCTGGCATCGACCGACTGCTGAGCCGGTCGGCCTGCCGCTGCCCGGCGCACAATTCCGGCAGCGGCGGGGCAGTCATCAATCGTAGATGACTTTCTTCTTCCATTCCGATTCGGTGTCGTCCTGCTTCAGGCCTTCGGTCAGTTCGTTGTCGTCGTCTTCGGTCGGTGCGGTGTTGGTCAGTACCACCGAGTTGGCGCGGGCCAGCTGTTTTTCCATCGCCAGCAGTTGCTGTTGATAAGTGACCGGGTCCGGCTGGTTGCGCAAGTACTGTACGCCGCGTTCGAATGCCAGGCGTGCCTGACCTGGCTGATCCTGGGAAAGTGCGGTCTGGCCAAGGTTGTTGAAAAATTCGATGTGCAGGTTGACCAGGATCGTGCGGATTTCACGAATCCAGTGTTTCGCTTCGCTGGTCTGCAGAAAACCGTCATGCGCAGCGCGCGTCACCTGACCGTGCAGGGCTTCCAGCAGAAACCGCACGTCCTTTGCCTTGGCTTCGGTCTGGATTGGTGTGACCGGGTTGGGTATCTCGATGCCTTCGCCCTTGGCAATCTGCTCTTCCAGTTCGCCAATGCGGTGCTTGAGCTGAGCGTTGCCTTTCTCCATGTTCAGCATGCGCTGCACGACGTTCAGCTCCAGCCGCGCCAGCAACAGCTTCAAGGCGGGGGACATCAGCTGGCCCGGGAACACTTCGGTGATCTCGCTGCAGCGACGCAGGCGATCCCCGAGTTCGACCTTGGTGCGAGCCTTCTCCAGTTTGCCGTTTTCAGCGACGTGATTCAGGTAGCCGATCGCGATGAGCAGTGCGATACCTGCTACTACCATCAGCGTGATCATGAGTGGAGTCACTGTGCAAACCTCATTCGTTCAATTAGTTTTAGTGCGAGTGTAGTGGCTAAGCACTACTGCGCATAGATGTCCCTCTCGGAGTTTGTCGGCATCTCTTCTATATAGATGAGGGAAGATTGATCAGCCGCGCGCCTGGCGACGGTCGGTCATCCTCCGAACGGCATCGAAGTTATTGATTTCAATAAATTTTCACATGGGGGTTGACGACCCCTCAATCCATCCATAGAATGCGCGCCACTTACAGCGTAAAGCACACAGCGTAGCGCAAATAAGTAGTGAATGTTGTACGTGTGTCCCCTTCGTCTAGTGGCCTAGGACACCGCCCTTTCACGGCGGTAACAGGGGTTCGAGTCCCCTAGGGGACGCCATTGCGGGAATAGCTCAGTTGGTAGAGCACGACCTTGCCAAGGTCGGGGTCGCGAGTTCGAGTCTCGTTTCCCGCTCCAATTTTAAGCAGCTTTGCCTTAGGGCAGGGTTGAGTGAAACCAGAACACGTCTTCGGATGATGTCTGGAACTGAAACACACACCATGGTGTTTCAGGCAGTGTCCCCTTCGTCTAGTGGCCTAGGACACCGCCCTTTCACGGCGGTAACAGGGGTTCGAGTCCCCTAGGGGACGCCATATTGCGGGAATAGCTCAGTTGGTAGAGCACGACCTTGCCAAGGTCGGGGTCGCGAGTTCGAGTCTCGTTTCCCGCTCCAAATTCACAAAAACGCCGCTCAACAGAGCGGCGTTTTTGTTTGTGCGTTTTAAGCCAGATGTTTTAACGTCACGGGTTTTTAACGTTATATAAAGGAACGCCGCTCTTTTAAGAGCGGCGTTTTTCGTTTCAGGCTCAAGGCATCTGCGGCAATTCATTTGGCCGCATGTCGAACACCAACACCTCTGCGTCAACCCCTGCGCTCAGGCTCAGCGTCTGTTCGTCGCGTACACGCACGCCATCCCCTTCACCCAGTTGCTCGCCATTGAGCACCACGCTGCCACGGGCAACGTGCACGTAGGCATAGCGCTTGGCTGCCAGCTCCAGGGTGGCGGTTTCATCGCCATCGAACAGGCCGGCATACACGCGAGCGTCCTGGCGCACTTTGAGCGCACCGTTCTCGCCTTCCGGCGAAATGATCAACTGCAAGCGACCGCGTTTCTGCTCGGGGCTGAAATGCTTTTCCTGGTAGTTGGGCGCCGCGCCTGCAACATTCGGCACGATCCAGATCTGCAGAAAATGCACGCCCTCTGTGCGCGAGTGGTTGAACTCGCTGTGCGCCACACCGGTACCGGCGCTCATCAACTGCACGTCGCCAGGGCGAATCACCGAGCCGGTGCCCAGCGTATCCTTGTGTTCCAGCGCGCCTTCCAGCACATAGGAAAAGATCTCCATGTCCCGATGAGGATGCTGGCCGAAGCCTTTGCCTGCACTGACACGGTCGTCGTTGATCACCAGCAGGTCGGAAAAGCCCTGTTCCTGCGGGTTGCGATAGCCGGCAAAGGAAAAGGTGTGAAAGGATTTCAACCAGCCATGGTCGGCTGCACCACGATCAGAGGCTTTGCGAAGAGTCAGCATGATTCTTTCTCCATCTGTCGACGCTGCACATTCAGCAATCGATCACGTAGGACGAAGAGTACGGCTTATCGACTGTCGCAATAAGTAGCTGAAATATGAATGACTGTCTCTCTGAGGTTGACAGTGGTCAACGCTGCGTTACGCTCTGTCGAACGCCATTAGCGCTTGATCAGGTCGCAACACATGAACCCTTTTGAAGACATGCGCATGTTCTGCCAGGTAATGGAGTCCGGCAGCCTGACCGCCGCGTCCGACAAACTGGGCCTGTCCAAGCAGTTCGTCAGTCGTCGCCTGATGCAATTGGAGGAGCGTCTGGGCGTACGCCTGCTCAACCGCTCGACGCGACGTCTGGATGTCACGCCGTTGGGGCAGAGTTACTACGAGTCGGCTCTGCGTCTGCTCGCCGAGCTGGAGCAGGTGGAGCAGGGCATCACCGGGCAGAACAACGAACCGCGCGGCACCCTGCGCGTGAGTGCGCCGCTGTCGTTTGCCGTTACGCACCTGGCGTGCCTGCTGCCGCTGTTTTTGCAGCGCTATCGCGAGGTGGCGGTGGAGGTGGACCTGAGTGACCGTCCGGTGGATGTGATCAGCGAAGGCTACGACGTGGTGCTGCGTATCGGGGTGCTGGAAGATTCCAGTCTGATCGCCCGGCGCATTGCCTCGATCGACCGGGTGTACTGCGCCAGCCCGGCATACCTGGCCGAGCGCGGCACACCACAAAAGCCCGAAGACCTGCACACCCATGATTGCCTGCCCTATGGCCACAGCCGTCAGGCGCAATGGCGTTTTCAAGGGCAGGACAAGCCGTTGACCCTCAATGTCAGCGGGCGTATGCGCGCCAATAATGGCGAGCTGCTGAGGGAATCAGCCATTGCCGGGCTGGGCATCACCTATTTGCCTACCTTCATTGTCGGCGCGGCGCTGCGCGAGGGCAGCCTGGTCCGGGTGCTGGATGACCTGCGTCCCGAGCCGTTGACGCTGTCAGCGGTTTATCCGCAACACCGACAGGCGTCGCGACCGGTGCAGGCATTCATCGAGTTCCTGCGCGAGCGTCTGGAATCAGGTCTCGAACTGAATGATCGGCAAGCTTGAAGCAGGCTGGCGGCCGATTCATTGATGATTAATTTGCATCTTAGGCTAGAACAAAAATGAATTTAGCTAATTTTTGTTCGGGTGTTAGGGTCGTTGCCGATCATTTCGATTTGCCCAATGCCTGTGGAGAACCTACCTGTGCCAACGACCCTCGTCCGCTGGAGCCAACGCTTGCTGAAGGGGCTGTCGCTGGGCCTTTTGGCCTCGCTCAATACCCAGGCGGCCAATCTGATCGTCGGCGATCAGAGCTACAGCGCCCGTACCGTGATGGAAGCCGCCGGGGTGCTCAAGGATCTGCCTTACGAACTGGAATGGAAGCAGTTCACCGCAGGCTCGCCGGTCGCCGAGGCCTTGAACGTCGGCAGCCTGGATATTGGCTTGCTGGGTGATTCGCCTGCGCTGTTCATGGGCGCGCTGGGGGCTCCGATCAAGGTCATCGGTGTGTCGCGACAGAACCTCGACGGCGTTGCCATCGTTGTGCGTAAGGACTCGCCAATCAAGACCGTGGCGGATCTGGCGGGCAAGAAGGTCGCCATCTGGAAAGGTTCGTTCAGCCAGCAACTGATGCTCACTGCACTGGACAAGGCAGGTGTGGCCCGCGATGCCGTTGACTATCGCTACCTCAGTGCACTGGATTCCTCCCACGCGCTGGACGGCGGTTCGGTGGATGCGATTGCTACCTGGGAACCCTACGTCACTCAACAGGAACAACAGGGCGCGCGGATTATCGCGACTGCCGAGGGCTTGATTCCGGCGCAAAGCTTCATCGTCGCCAACGATCAGGCCATCAAGGACAAGCGTGCGCAGATCAGCGATTTCCTGCAACGCCTGCAGGCCGCCCGGGCCTGGTCGGTCAGCGATCCGCAGCACAATGAACGCTACGCCAACGCCTGGGCCGCGCTGACCAAGGCCGATGCCGAGGTAGCACGCCGCTGGTTTTCCCGTGCTCAGGTAGTGGTCGTGCCGATCACTGCGCAAGTGGTGGCCGGTGCGCAGCAGACCATCGATTTCTTCAACAACGCTGGGCTGACCAAGCGTTATCCTGCTGCCAGCGTGTTTGACGAGTCGTTCAGTGCCGCGCTGGCCGATCAGGCGCAAGCAGTGCGCTGACCGACTGCCTGCCACTGCGCCATCCGGGAGCCATCACCATGAGTTTCACATCATTGCACTGGGGCGCTTACCGCCCACAGGTCGAGGACGGCAAGCTGACCGGGCTGCTGCCGGCAGAATGGGACAAGGACCCGTCTCCGATCGGCGATTCGGTTGCCGAGGCCATTACCTCACCGACCCGCATCAGACGCCCGGCGATACGCCGCAGTTTTCTTCAGCAGGCCGGTGGACGGCCGGATCTGCGTGGTCAGGAGCCGTTCATCGAGGTTTCCTGGGAGGTCGCGCTGGATCTGGTCGCCAGCGAGTTGCAGCGAGTCCGGCACGAGCACGGCAATCAGGCTATTTTCGGCGGCAGCTATGGCTGGGGCAGCGCGGGGCGTTTTCATCACGCGCAAAGCCAGTTGCATCGCTTCCTTAACTGCATCGGCGGTTATGTGTTCAGTACCGATAGCTACAGTCTGGGTGCCGGGCGGGTACTGATGCCGCACATCGTCGGCAACATGGACTGGCTGCTGGCGGCGCATACCTCCTGGAAAAACCTGGCCGAGCATTGCGAGCTGTTCGTCGCGTTCGGTGGCTTGCCCGCCAAGAATGCCCAGACCAGCCCCGGTGGTGCCAGCGACCATCTGCTGGGCGACGCGCTACAGCGTATGTCCGATGCGGGCGTGCAGTTCGTCAATGTCAGCCCGCTGCGTGACGATCTGGTTGGCCCGACGCATAACCAGTGGCTGGCGGTACGTCCCGGCAGCGACACGGCGTTGATGATGGCGCTGTCCTGGGTGTTGATCAGCGAAGGGCTGCACAACGAGGATTTCGTCCAGCGCTATACCGTGGGCTATGCACGTTTTCGCGAGTACCTGCTGGGCCACACTGATGGCCAGCCGAAAGACCCGTGTTGGGCCGAGGCGCTGACCGATATTCCTGCGCAGCAGATTGTCGAGCTGGCCCGACGCATGGCCAGCAAGCGCACCATGATCAACGTCGCCTATTCATTGCAGCGTTCTATACACGGCGAGCAACCGTTCTGGATGACCGTGACTCTGGCTGCGCTGTTGGGGCAGATCGGTTTGCCCGGTGCCGGTTTCGGTCTGGGGTATGGCTGCATGAACAACACCGGCAGTGGCCGCAAAGCGTTCTCGGGGCCGCGCTTTTCCCAGGGCAGCAACCCGGTCAAGGCGTTCATTCCGGTCGCGCGGGTGACGGACATGTTGCTCAACCCCGGGACGCCCTTCGATTACAACGGGCAGCAACGCAGGTACCCGGACATTCGCCTGGTGTACTGGGCGGGTGGCAATATCTTTCACCATCATCAGGACCTCAATCGGCTGCTGGAGGCGTGGCAGCGGCCGCAAACTATCATCGTCCACGAGCAGTTCTGGACCGCCCAGGCACGCTATGCCGACATCGTGCTGCCGGCCACCACGGCCCTGGAGCGAAATGACATCGGCAGTTCGGCCTCCGACCGTTTCATGATCGCCATGCAGCAGGCGATCGAGCCCGTGGGAGAGTCGCGTGACGACTACTCGATTCTGGCCGCGCTGGCCGAACGGCTGGGGGTGGCACAAGCGTTTACCGAAGGTCGGGATGCGGGGGAATGGCTGCGCTTTATCTATGACGAGTCTCGGCAACGGGCCGAAACGTTTGGCATCACCCTGCCGGAGTTCGAGCAGTTCTGGCGTGACGGTGTACTGGAAATAGACTACCCGCACACCGACAACGTGCTGCTTGAATCCTTTCGTCATGACCCTGACGCGCATCCGTTGCCGACGCCGTCCGGGCGCATCGAAATTTTCTCCGAGCGCATCGCAGGCTTTGGCTATGCCGATTGTCCCGGTCACCCGGTGTGGCTGGAAAAGCCTGCGCCGACCCACGCGCTGCACCTGTTGTCCAACCAACCGAAAACCCGTTTGCACAGTCAGTACGACCACGGCAGTTACAGTCGCTCCTCGAAAATTCAGGCGCGCGAGCCGCTGACCCTTAATCCGCTGGATGCTCGCGCACGCGGGCTGGTCGATGGCGATGTGGTCAAGGTGTTCAACGAGCGTGGCGCGTTTCTGGCCGGGGTGATCGTGTCGGACGGCATTCGCCCCGGCGTAGTGCAGATTGCCACCGGGGCCTGGTTCGACCCGCTGGTGCATGGCGAGCGGGGCAGCCTGGAAAAACACGGCAACCCGAATGTGATCACCGAAGATGTGGGCGCCTCCAGCCTGTCGCAGGGCTGTTCAGCACAGACAGCATCGGTGGACATCGTCAAATGGGATCAGGACCTGCCGCCGGTGACGGCGTTCGAGCCGCCGTCACTGCTCTGACGCGTCTTATTGGTCTTTGCTGCGTGCCGCAAACGCCGCCTTGCCCACGCTGGCCAGCACCGCATCGTTCTGTGGGGTGTGCACCCGACCGCACAGGACGTTGCGGTAGTGGCGCTGCAACGGGTTGCTGCGTGACAGTCCCGGATTCCCCGAAGCCTCGATGGCCAGCTCTACCGCGCGGATGGCATTGCCGGTCACCAGGTATTTGATCTGCCCGGCGTGCTGGGCAGGTGTGTGCCCGTGAGCAGCCGATTGCAACAGGCTGCGATTGGCGAACAGCAGAGTATCGATCTGCCCGACGGTTTCCTGAAAGCGCGGCAGGGTCGACAGCGCCGCGCCAAGGTTGGAGGGTGTGCGCTGTTCCAGCCAGTGCACCAGCCAGTCGCGGGCGGATTGAGCGATGCCGTCGTAGACCGACGACAGCAGCACCGCCATCCACAGCAGGCCTGATCCATCCAGCTCGGATTGCGGTGCGCTCCACGGGCTGACGCTGACGGCGTGATCGAGTGGCACCAGCACGTTGTCGAATCTGACTTCGTGACTGCTGGTTGCACGCATGCCCAGATGGTCCCAGTCCTCAATGATGGTGATGCCCGGCGTGTCCTTGTGGACCAGCCAACTGCCCACCAGCGGGTCATCGTCATCGCTGCGCGCCCACACGGCAAACCAGGTCAGACCGTGGCTGCCGGTGGAGTAGATCTTGCTGCCGCTGATGCGCCAGCCTTGCGCGGTGCGGCGTGCGATGGTGCCTGGCAGGCCGCCCCGCGCGGGCGTTCCCAGATCGGGCTCGACGCGCAGAGCGTTGATCAACGCGCCCTCACGCACGGCCTGTTCGGCCACCTGCACGCGCAGATGGTTCGGCCAGTTGCGGTTCTCCTGCAGCCTCGAATGCTGCAGGTATTGCATGACCAGAATCAGCGCCGTCGACGGCTCTCCCCGGGCCACCGCGCTGATCACCTGTTGAGCGCGGGGCAAGTCGGCACCGCCGCCGCCCAGTGCGGTCGGAACCGTCAGGCCAAGCAGGCCGTGAGCGTGCAGCAGTTGGAAGTTGGCATGGGGAAATTGCGCGCTGATATCGTATTGCTCGGCGGTTTCGGCCAGCGCTGCGGTCAGTTCTGCCAGCCGTTTACTGAAGTCCTCGGCGGACTCGTGCGCTTCATGCAACTGGTGCGGGATAGGGCGCAGGGTCGAGAGTGTCATGCGGGGTCCTTTTCGCAGCGTTTATTGAGCGGTGGCCTGCGCGATCTGCGCGCGCGACGCGTTGAAGCTTTTGTCGAAGCCTGTCGAAACGTCGATCCGCTTGCTTAGAATGCCTTCAGCCAGGTAAGTGTCTGCAGTGTTTTGCAGGCCCTGGACAATCTGGTCGTCAATCGGCGTGCGCTGCATTTTCGTCGCCTTGGCCACTGCGAGGTGCACCGCCAGGGGCAGGCCGGTGACTTTCGCCTGGGCCGCCGCGTACTCCTCGGGATGGGCGTTGGACCAGTTGAAAGCGCGCTCCACACGGGCAACGAAATCATCCAGTTGCGCGCGTTTGCCTTCGATGGCCTTGCTGGTTGCGGCAAGGTAGAGATGGTTGCTCAGCAGCTCGCTGCCACTGACCAGCACCCGCGCGTCGCTTTGCGTGATGGAGATCGTGGTGTACGGGTCCCATGTCGCCCAGGCGTCGGCATCGCCACTGTCCAGCAGCAGACGCGATTCGCTGGGCAGCAGATTGATGAAGGTAACATCACTGGTTTTCAGCCCTGCCTCATGCAAGGCGCGGATCGCCAGATAGTGGCCGATGGAGCCGCGTCCGGTGACGATGCGCTTGCCCTTGAGGTCGGCAACGGTCTTGATCGGCGAGTTTTTCGGCACCAGCACCGCAGTGGTGAAGCGGCCTTGGGCGTGGGTGATGCTGACCACTTTCAAGGGTGCACCCGCCCCCAGAGCGAATACATAGGGCGCATCACCCAGCGCACCGATATCCACCGCGCCCGCATTCAGCGCCTCTCCCAAGGGCGCCGCTGCGGGAAACTCGGAAAACTGAATCTCGTAAGGCACGTCCTTGAGCTCACCGGAAACCTGCAGCAGGGTTTTCAGCAACGACTTCTGATTGGCGACCAGCAGCGGCGCCTGCTCGGCAGCCACCACCTGCTGACCTGCCATGACGCTCAACAGCGCGCCCAGCAACAGGCTTTTGAAGGGCAGGGGGGATTTGAAAAAAGGCAGCATTTAAGTGTGTCTCCAATAGGGTGATGAATAGTCCTGATGAGCCTTTGACGCTTGTGCCAATACGCCTCACCTTTAGAGTCGGACGCAGCCTTGTGGGAGCGAGCTGGCTCGCGAAGACCCTGTTCCAGACGCAGAAAATGCACTGAATGTAGCGCCCTCTTCGCGAGCAAGCTCGCTCCCACTTGGCGCTTGTGCCAATGCGCTGCGCGGTGTACTCAACGGCATCAAATCACGTAAAACCCGTGTGTTCCGTCACGTCCCAGCTGCTCCACCAGGCCGAATTCCCAGTCCAGATACGCCTGCATGGCTTCGCGCGGTGCGTCGGTGCCTTCGTACGGGCGGCGGTAGCGATCGATGCGTGGCGAGGCCAGTCGGCTTTCGCCGTGCTCCAGCGGCAGGCAGGCCTTGATCCAGCTGGCGGTGCCGCCTTCGAGCAGAAACACCGGCTTGTCGGTCAACGCTTCCAGGTCGGCCACGGCAAAGCGCGCCAGACGGCTGCTGCCGCAGGTCAAGACATAGCGGTCAGCTGCCGGCAGCTTGCCCAGCACCTGCTTCAGGTCGGCACGCAAGGTCCACCAGGCACCGGGGATATGCTGTTTGACATAGTTGGCGCTGGCGGTGAAATCCAGCACCGCCACGTTTACCTGTTTCTGCCATTGAGTAAGGGTCTCGACGCTGATCGCCTCGACCTGCGGCGGCGTCGGGAAGGGCGCGTCCCAGTCGCCCTGTTCGCTGAAATCCGCTGCCTCCAGGTCATCAATCACCGACGCGTCCCAGCCCAACTGCGCCAGCCAGGAGGCCGACATGTTGGCGCGCACGCCGTCGTCGTCCAGCAGCGCGATTCGCGCACCGCGGACGCTGGCGAAATGATCGGTTTCCTGCACCAGTTGCCCACCCGGTGTGGAACGCGCGCCGGGCAGGTGGCCTTTGGCAAACTCTTCCGGGGTACGTACATCGAACAGGTAAGTGGTACGTGAAGCCTCGGCTTGCCAGCGTTGCAGATCAGCACGGCTGGCTCGTTTGACCTTGGCTCGATCGGCCACCTGGCGCGCATCGGCACTGGCGGTTTCGCGGGTCTCTTCACTGACTGCCGCAAAACGCCGGTTCTGGCCATGGTCCAGCGTCTGGCCGGCCAGCAGCCAGCCAATGGTGCCATTGCGCAGTGCGTTGATCGGATTGGGCAGGCCCGCGTTGACCAGCGACTGGGTGCCGATGATGCTGCGCGTGCGACCCGCACAATTGACGATGATTCGAGTAGTGGGATCCGGTGCCAGCTCACGTGCCCGCAGCACCAGTTCGGCGCCCGGTACGCTGATGCCGCCTGGAATGCTCATGGTCTGGTATTCGTCATAGCGCCGGGCATCGAGCACCACCACGTCGGCATTGCTGTCGATCAGGCGCTTGACCTCTTCTGCGGCCAGCGACGGGGTGGCGCGGTGATGCTCCACCAGCTCGCCAAACGCCTTGCTCGGCACATTCACGTCGATGAACAGCTCGCCGCCAGCCGCGCGCCAGCCCTGGAGGCCGCCGTCGAGCAGTTTCACGTCGCTGTAGCCCAGTGTCTGCAGGCGCTGCAGGGCGATCTGCGCCAGACCTTCGCCATCGTCGTAAAGGGTCACGGCCGTGTCGCGTCGCGGGATGCGGGAGAAAATCTCCAGCTCCAGCTTCGACAGCGGGATGTTCACGGCAAACAGCGGATGAGCCTGGGCAAAGGGGGCCTCTTCGCGGACATCTACCAAGGCCAGCTCCTGGCGGTCCAGCAAGGCCTGGCGAATGTCGGCGAATGATCGGGTGGCAGGTGTGGTCATGGGGTCGGGCTCCCTGTTGGCTGATCCTGATGGGCGGTGGCGGTGGCGTTCGAATAGCCGGAGATGAACAGTTTTTCGGTGCCGTCGAGGTCATAGACCGCACGCTTCACAGTGCCGATATCGGCGCCGTAAACGTGGATGCTGATCGACACCTGATCGTTGAAGGCGTTGCTGACCTGATGGACATCATTGCTGTGCGGTGACAACGCCTCGACCTGGCCGGGTTGCAGGCGAATCGCCGGGCCGCTGGTTTCCAGGTGCCCTTGCGCGTTGCGAAGGTAGCCCTGGGAATCTTCCGCGCCGCGCAGCATGCCGATCAGCCCCCACACGCGGTGGTCGTGAATAGGTGTGCGTTGGCCAGGCCCCCAGACGAAACTGACTACCGAAAAACGCTGCTGTGGATCGGCATGCAGCAGAAATTGCTGATAGCGGTTGGCGTCGGGTACGGTAAATTCTTCTGCCAGCCAGTCATCGTGGCTGACCAGTTGCGCCAGCAGCTTGCCGCCGCGGCGCAACAGATCGCCTTCATGCGGCTCGCTGCCAAGCAGTTCGGTGAGTGCATCGATAAAGGCCCCGAGTCGCTCGGGGTGTCGGTTCTGAGTCATGTCCATTTCCAGATCAAAGTCAGGGAATGGTTCGATATAAGCATAATATACATATTTAATATGCTATTTTTTAATGATTAGGTTATAACGAAAACGTCTGTTACTTGTTTGTCGTAATCCGCGAAATCTACGCTCGGGCTATCCATGAGCGCCTGCTGGTACTATGCTTTTTGCCTATGTTTAATCTCTTTTTTATGTGCGGTCCGAATGAAAATTGATGATATCGATGCGTTCGTTGCAGTCATCCGCTGCCAGTCGATCAGCCACGCCGCTGAATCGCTGGACCTGACCCAGCCCGCCATCACGCGTCGGGTGCAGAATTTCGAGCAAGCCCTCGGGGTCGAGCTGTTCGACCGCAATACCAAACCGCTCAAGCCGACTCCGATGGGTCTTCAGGTGTACCAGAAGTGCCTGGCGATCCTGCGCGAGATGGATTCGTTGCGCGAGCTGGTGGCCAGTGACACGCCGCCCAGCGGTCTGTTGCGTCTGGGCGTGCCGCAAACCATCGGTGACGTGGTGCTGCTCGATGCGCTCAAGCAATTGCGTGGGGAGTTTCCCGATCTGCGCGCCCAGGTCAGCACCGGTTGGGGCAGCCACCTGATCGGCAAGATCGAAAACGGCGAGCTGGATGCAGCGGCTGCGCTGTTTCCGGCAGGCAAGATATTTCCAGACAACATCATTGGTCAGTCGATTGGCAAGATGGAGCTGGTGGTGGTCTGCGCCAAGGGGCTGGCCCCGAAAAAGCCCGGCAAGCTGGCGGATTGTTATGAGCAGGGCTGGGTGCTTAATCCGGACGGCTGCGGTTTTCGTGCAGGCTTGCAGCGCACGCTGACCGATCAGGGCTTGAGCATGAAGGTCAATCTGGAAACTTTCGGCACCGAGCTGCAACTCGGGCTGGTGGCCGACGGCATGGGGCTTGGCCTGGTGCCCCATCCGCTGCTGGAACGCAGCGCGCACCGCGAGCAGTTGGTGGCGCTGCTGCTCAAGGACTTCAAGCCGGTAATGGACTTGTGGCTGTTCTACCCGCGCTTTCTCGGTAACCTGCAAGCGCCGGTGGAAGCCTTTGGCACACTGGTGGCTCGGTCGCTCAAGCCGGTCTCGGCAGCCGCCTGAACAGCGCATTGCGGGCAGGCGGTCTGGCGTTGGGCGTCAGACCGGCCCGCAGGATATAGGTTGAATCAGGCGACCTGTTCGCGAGCCTGCTGTTCACGTTGCGCCACCAATGCGCGGGTCAGCGGGATAAGCTTCTTGCCGTAGTCGATGGCATCTTCCAGTGGATCGAAGCCGCGAATCAGGAAGGTGGTAATCCCCAGATCGTAGTAGTCCAGCAGCGCTTCAGCGACCTGTTCCGGGGTGCCAACCAGCGAGGTCGAGTTGCCCTGTGCGCCGAGCAGGCCGGCGATGCCTGTCCACAGGCGCTTGTCCAGGCGCGATCCTTGTGCAGCAGCGGCCAGCAGGCGGCGTGATCCTTCATTCGGCGGTTCGCGACGTACAAAGCCGTTGCGGTCTGCCAGGGCCTTGGCCTTTTCCAGAATACTGTCGGCACGTGCCCAGGCCTGTTCCTCGGTCTCTGCCAGAATCGGACGCAATGACAGGCTGAAACGAATGGTCCGCCCATGTTTGGCGGCTTCGGCGCGGACCTGTTTCACCACGTCACGCACCTGCTCGTATGTCTCGCCCCACAATGCATAAACATCGGCGTGTTTACCCGCCACAGCAATTGCCGCCGCCGAGGAACCACCGAAGTACAGAGGGATATGTGGCTGCTGTGGGGATTTGACCAACGAGTGCGCACCCTCAAGCTGGTAGTAGGTGCCGTTATGATCGAACGGCTTGTCGCTGGTCCATTCCTGACGCACCACGCTGAGGTATTCGTCGCTGCGTGCGTATCGATCGTCCTTGCCGATATGGCTGCCGTCGGCGCGCAGTTCCTTGTCGTCACCGCCGGTGATGATATGCACGGCAGTGCGGCCGCCATTGAACACGTCCAGCGTCGCGAACTGCCGTGCGGCCACCGTGGGCGCGATGAAGCCGGGGCGATGGGCGACCAGAAACTTCAGTTTGGTGGTGACGCTGGCGGCATGCGCTGCGACCAGCGTGCTGTCCGGGCTGTTGGAGTGGTAGGCAATAAGCGCGCGATCAAAACCGGCATCTTCATGAGCCTTGGCCACGGTCTTCACGTAGTCGGGCTGGATGGCCGCGCCGCTGCGCGGGTGAATTTCAGAACCGGGTTGCGTGGCGATATAGCCAATGAATTCGATGCTCATGAAAACTCCTGCCAATGGTTGAGGTCCGTTCGACCTTGTCGAGAGGCACCATAAGGGCAAGGGGCAGACGCTGTGAAATTCGATTTCGGTCTAAGTTAATTATAAAAAATATGCATTATATTTATTTGTTTGATCAAATATTCTGACTATTAGCTTAGGTCTAAATCGAATTTCACGCAGCGTTCTTATGCTAATAGCATTGCCCTCATAATGTATCGGGTGCGTCCTGCCCGGTTTGTCCAGGAAGGATGTGCCCATGTCTGACACAACGCTGAACCTCGCAGAACCCGGTTTTCTGGTGGTCAACAAACCCGAACAGAGCCGCATCTCGCAATCGGTTCGCCCGCGCTGGCAAGTGCCGGGTTTTGTCTTGCGTCTGCTCAGCCCGCTGGTGCTGTTGCTGCTCTGGGAGCTGGCCTCACAAACCGGTCTGCTGCCAGTCCGCGTGATTGCCGCGCCGTCGCAGATCGGCGGTACGCTCTGGTCGATGATCGTTTCGGGCGAACTGGCCCACCACTTGTGGGTTTCGTTGCAACGGGCACTGTTGGGCTTGAGCATTGGCGTCAGCATCGGCGTGGTCGCTGCGCTGGTGACCGGGCTTTCCCGACGCGGCGAAATCGTTCTCGACTCGCCCATGCAGATGTTGCGCACCATTCCCTCGCTGGCACTGGTGCCACTGTTCATCCTCTGGTTCGGCATTGGCGAGTTCACCAAAGTGGCGCTGATCGTCATGGGCACCACCTTTCCGGTGTACCTGAACCTGTTTTCCGGCATCCGCAATATCGACCCGAAACTCATTGAGGCTGCCAATACGCTCGGCTTGAGCCGCCGCGAGCTGATCTGGCACGTCATCCTGCCCGGCTCGTTGCCTGCGTTTTTTGTCGGGCTGCGCTATTCACTGGGTATTTCGTGGCTGGCCCTGGTCTTTGTCGAGCAAATCAACACCACCGCTGGCATCGGTTATCTGGCCAGTGATGCGCGGGACTTCATGCGCACTGATGTAATCGTTATCTGCCTGTTGATCTACAGCGTCCTTGGCCTGGTGATCGACGCCATCATTCGCACGCTGGAGCGCTATGCGCTGGCTTGGCGACCGACCTTCGTGAGGCATTGAACACATGGCGACTCCTGATCTGCGCAACACTCCATTCGTCGTCCCCCAAGCGGGGCAGGCGCCTGTACAACTGCGCGACGTGGTGCGCCAGTTTGGTCGGCAACGGGTCATCGACGGGCTGAATCTGGATATTGCTCCGGGCGAATTTGTCGCCTTGCTCGGGGCCAGTGGCTCCGGCAAGACCACCTTGCTGCGCACTCTGGCCGGGCTGGACGAGATCGACAGCGGTGAGCTCCGTGTGCCGGTCGCGCGTGCGGCGGTTTTTCAAGAGCCGCGCCTGATGCCGTGGAAAAACGCGTGGAAAAACGTGGTTCTCGGCCTGCGCATCAACGATGCCAAGGCTCGGGCTGAAGCGGCATTGACCGAAGTTGGCCTGGCGCATCGGCTGAATGCCTTTCCGGCCACCTTGTCCGGTGGCGAAGCGCAGCGTGTGGCGCTGGCGCGGGGGCTAGTCCGTGAGCCAAAACTGTTGTTGCTCGACGAGCCTTTTGCCGCACTCGATGCGTTGACGCGCATTCGCATGCATCAACTGATCATCGACCTGTGGCGCAAACACACCCCGGCGGTGCTGCTGGTGACGCATGATGTCGATGAGGCGATCCTGCTCGCTGACCGGGTCATCGTGCTGGCCGACGGCAAGATTGCCGACGACATCCGCGTCGACCTGCCGCGTCAGCGCGACAGCGGGCAGGCCGGGTTCCAACTGATTCGAAGCCGCTTGCTGGGCTTGCTGGGCGTCAAGGTGAACGCAGCTGCCGATACCGCTCCGCAAGCACCGGAGCAGGACGTAACGCTCAGCGCACTGCGCCGCTTTGCCAACGCTCGTTGATTCGGCGCACGCTGCGTATCATGGTCGTCTGAATTTCCGAAGGGGACGCCCATGTCTGTCGAAAAGCCTGAAGTCATCATCACCTATTGCATTCAATGCCAGTGGCTATTGCGCGCCGCCTGGCTGGCCCAGGAACTGCTGAGCACATTCAGTGATGATCTGGGTAAAGTCTCGCTGCAGCCAGGCACCGGCGGCGTGTTCCGTATTACCTGTGACGGCGTACAACTCTGGGAACGCAAGGCCGATGGCGGCTTTCCCGAAGCCAAGGTGCTCAAGCAGCGGCTGCGTGACCAGATCGATCCGGCCCGCGACCTGGGCCACAACGACCGCCATACTCCGGCAGACCCTCAGTAATACAGGGCAACTGTCACGACATCGCCACGCACGTGTCACATTCGGTTAACCGGCATGCTCCACTCTTCTGGAAACCCTGCCGGAGGTCTTCACATGACCAGTGCTCAGCTCGCCACACCCAGCCGCAAACAGCGCGTGCGCACCTTGTGGATTTCCGACGTTCATCTGGGCACACGTGATTGCCAGGCCGAGCACCTTTCCGCTTTTCTCAAGCGCTATCAGGCTGACAAGGTGTACCTGGTCGGCGACATCATCGATGGCTGGAAACTGCGCGGCGGCATGTACTGGCCACAAGCACACACCAACGTGATTCGCCGCTTGCTGACCATGAGCAAGCGCGGCACCGAAGTCATTTACGTCACCGGCAATCACGATGAATTCCTGCGCCGTTACTCCAAGCTGGTGCTGGGCAACATCCAGTTGGTAGACGAAGTCGAACACGTGACGGCCGATGGACGTCGTTTTCTGGTCATTCACGGCGACCAGTTCGACGTGATCACCCGATACCACCGCTGGCTGGCCTTTCTGGGCGACTCGGCCTATGAATTCACCCTGACCCTCAACCGCTGGCTCAACCACTGGCGCGCCAAGTACGGCTATGGCTACTGGTCGCTGTCGGCGTACCTCAAGCACAAGGTCAAGAGTGCGGTGAATTTCATCAGCGATTTTGAAGAAGCCATCGCCCACGAATGCGTGAAGCGCGGGCTGGACGGCGTGGTCTGCGGGCACATCCACCATGCGGAAATTCGCCAGGTGGGCGGCGTGGAATATCTCAACTGCGGCGACTGGGTCGAATCCTGTACCGCCCTGATCGAACACCTGGACGGCAACATCGAACTGTTCCGTCTGGCGGATGCGCATTTGAAGGCGCAACAGGTTGCGGTCGAAGAACCCGCCAGCGAAACGCTTGCCTGAAGCAACCGGCCTAGAACGGCACCTTGCCCAAGAGCATGTCGCGATACATCACGAAGTCGCCGAGCAGACTGTAAAACGGATGCTTGAACGTGGCCGGGCGGTTCTTCTCGAAGAAGAAATGCCCGGCCCACGCGAAGCCGTAACCCGCAACCGGCAACAACCACAACAACCCCCAGCGGCCGCTGCCCACACCAAACGCCAGCAGGAAAATCACCAGAGACGTACCGACAAAATGCAGACGCCGGCTGGTAGCGCTGCTGTGCTCGGCAAGATAGAAAGGATAGAACTCGGCAAAGCTCGAAAAACGCCTGATGGTATCCACGGTGCCTGTCCTCGTGTGGGTTCTTATTGTTATACACAAATTTAGCCGACTGTCGTGCCGATGTGGAGCATTCGAGTCGTGCTCATGTTTACGACTATCGTGCCAATGCTCTGCGTTGGCACGCAGTTCGTGACGTTCCGCGTTACAAATCCAAGATGCGAAACACCGTCATGCCTTACCCGCGGCCTCTGCCAGGCCTCAATGCCGCCAGAATGCCGGTACACAGAGCACCAGCACAGTAATGATTTCCAGACGGCCAAGCAGCATGCCGCCGGACAGAATCCATTTGGCCGCATCCGGCAGGGTAGAGAAATTACCCGCCGGCCCGATGACCTCACCCAGCCCTGGCCCTACACCCGATACCGTACTGGCAGCGCCGGTCAGCGCCGTCATCCAGTCCAGCCCGAGCAGCGACAGCATCAGCGCGATCAGACAGATAGTGATCGTGAAGAAAAACGAAAAGGTCAGGATCGAGCGCACGATCTCATCGTCCAGCCTATGGCCATTGTATTTCTGCTTCATCACCGCGCGCGGATGGATCAGTTGATTGAGGTTGGTCTTGAGCAGAATGTAGGCCACCTGAAAACGGAAGATCTTCACTCCGCCGGCTGTCGAGCCAGAACAGCCGCCGATAAAGCCCAGATAAAAGAACAGCATCAGCGAGAAATTACCCCACAGGCTGTAGTCACCCAGTGCAAAACCCGTCGTCGTCACCACCGAGGTCACGTTCAGCGCGACATGGCGCAGCGCCTCGGTCCACGGCAGGTCCGTGGTATTGGCGTACCAGACCGTCATGACCAGCCAAGTGATCAACAGCAGCCCGATCAGGCCCTGAACCTGCTCATCCTTGATCAACGCCTTGCGGTTGCCACGCAATGTCGCGACATACAGGGTAAAGGGCAGGCTGCCGAGGATCATCACCACGATCGCCACCCAATGCACCGCCGGTTGCGGCCATTTGGCCAACGACTGGTCGGAGGTGGAGAAGCCGCCTGTGGAAATCGCCGACATCGCATGGTTGATCGCGTCGAACAGACTCATGCCCGCCGCCCAGAAAGCCAGACTGCCCAGCGCGGTAAAGCCGACATAGGCGAGCACGATGAACTTGGCCACCATGTGCGAGCGGGGCATGACCTTTTCCGAGCGGTCCGAGGACTCGGTCTGAAACAGACGCATGCCGCCGATGCGCAGCAGGGGCAGAATCGCCACGGCCATACCGATGAAGCCGATACCGCCCAGCCAGTGCAGCATTGAGCGCCAGATCAGAATGCCCGGCGACATGCTGTCCAGATGGCTGAGTACTGTCGAGCCGGTGGCCGTGATGCCGGACATGCTCTCGAAGAACGAGTCGGTGTAACTGATGTGCTGGGTCAGCAGAAAGGGCAGGGCGGCGAAAATGCACACCACAATCCAGCTGGAGACGGTCAGCATGTACATGTCCCGAGGGCGCAACTGAACGTTGT
Source organism: Pseudomonas sp. PvP100 (assembly GCF_017833055.1). Classification (NCBI taxonomy): domain Bacteria; kingdom Pseudomonadati; phylum Pseudomonadota; class Gammaproteobacteria; order Pseudomonadales; family Pseudomonadaceae; genus Pseudomonas; species Pseudomonas sp. PvP100. Next base: position 2,802,102 of record NZ_JAFIBO010000001.1, on the reverse strand, counting down.
CGGGGCGTCCGGGCACCACCAGCGCCAGACCGGCGATAAAGGTGATGGCGCTGGCCCAGAGAAACTCGCGCAGATCTTCGAAACGGTCGTAGATGACCAGCGTGGCCATGGGCACGATCATGGCGACAGCCAGGGTGATCAGGAAGATGCCGATAATGAAACCGATGATACGCAAGGTCGGCAACGACATGACAGGCTCTGGCTGGTGTGAGGAAAGGCGCCATTCTACCTGCGCTTGAAGGCATGTAAACCGGCGCGGCCGAGGAGCGTCTGCAAGCGCAGAGGTAACGAATTGTGCGTCGCACTCGTTATTGACGCTAAACAGGCTCTAGAATGCTCGATCACTTTTCAAGGAGACAGTCCATGCAGGCGCTCGACGTTTTGCTCAATCGTGTATCGGTTCCACGACTGGTCGACCCGGCCCCGGACGCTGCGCAGCGGGAAATCCTGTTCGGTGCTGCATTGCGCGCGCCGGATCATGGACAGCTCAAGCCGTATCGTTTTCTGACGGTTGAAGGCGCGGCCCGTGAGCGCATGGGCGAGATGCTGGCGCATTCGCTGCAGGAGAGTGGTGCTGAAGTGACCCCGCAGGCGCTGGAAAAGGCCCGTCTTGGCCCATTGCGCGCACCTTTGGTGGTGGTCGTGATCGCGCGCTTGCAGGACCACTTCAAAGTCCCGCACTCGGAACAACGGATCACCGCCGGATGCGCCGCCCATGGCGTGTTGCTGGCAGCGTATGCACTGGGTATCGGTGCGGTCTGGAGGACTGGCGAGCTGTCCTATGCGCCACAGGTAGCCAAGGGCTTCGGCCTTGAAGCCGGCGAAGAAGTGCTCGGCTTTCTGTACCTGGGCACCCCGCTGAACCCGCCGCGCGAAGCACCAAAAGTCGATGTGGGCGGGTTTGTCAGCGAGTGGCAGGGCTGATCAGACAGCCGACGAACTGAGCGGCTCTCTGGGCAGATCCAGTGTGGCGATAAACCCGCCGTCCGGGTGATTGCCCAGCATAAGAGTGCCGCCATGTCGTTCCGCTGCGCGTTTGGCGATCGCCAGTCCCAAGCCGTGACCCGGGGTGGTCTGGCCGGGGGCTCGGTAAAACGGCTCGCCCAGTTGCGTCAGGTGTTCGTCGGCAACGCCCGGGCCATGATCGCGAACGCTCAGACGGATGTGATCGCCGACCTGAGTTGCCTGCAGATCGATGCGCTGGCCGCTCGGGTTGAAGCGCAGCGCGTTGCGCAGCAGGTTGTCCAGCGCCCGTTCGATCATGTCCGGCCAGCCTTTGAACTGCAGGTTGTCCTGCACATCAATGTGAATATTCTGCTCGACACCGTCCAGCTGTGTGTCGCTCTTCAAGCGCTGCAGCAGCGCTTCGAGGTCGACGGGCTCCGGGCCGCGAAGCTCTGCGTCGAGGCGTGCCAGGGCCAGGATCTCGCTGATCAGCGCCTCCAGTCGGTCACATTCACGGCCCAGCCGTGGCCAAAGCTTTTCACGCTCGGCAGGCTCCGCACGTTCAGCCAACGCAAGGGCGATGCGCAACCGGGCCAGCGGCGAGCGCAGTTCATGAGACACATCGCGCAGCAACTGGCGCTGGCTGCCAATCAGGCTTTGCAGGCGCGCACCCATGCGGTTGAAGTCCTTGGCCAGCACGCCGAACTCATCACGCCGGTTGGCCAGTTGTCCGAGGCTGTGCTGTTGATAGCTGGTTTGCCCCAGATCGTGCACTGCGCCGCGCAGGCGACTCAGCGGTCGGGTAATCGACAGCGTCACGAACAGGCTGAACAGGGTCAGGACCACCAGTGCAATGCCCAGCGCGCTCAATGGCCACATCAGACTCTGACGGTGCCACTCGTCGAGCTCCGGGTGCGGAACGCGGTAGATGAACAGGTAGGTTTCGCCGGTCTTCGGGCTGCTGTACTCGGTGGCCAGACGGCGCCAGGGCAGTTTGCGCCCCTGCTCGTCGTCTTCCCGCTGCCGTGCTTCCAGGGCGGCGGCGCGCGGCGGGAAGGTGCCACGCACCATGGGCTCGCCGCTTTCGCTGAGCACTTGAGTGTCGATACGATTGCGTCGTTTGATGTCCTGAAGAAATTCCTGAGCGTTATCCGCTCCCTTGTCCTCGAAGCGTTGTGTCCACTGTTCGGGCAACGAGTTGAGCACCGGGTGACGACTGAGGATCCACGCATCCTGATTGAGCATATGCCCCATGAGCACCGACAGGCCGCCTACCAGAGCGATGGCCAGCCAGAAGCTGGCCAGGATTCGCCAGAACAATGAACGCACGGGATTTCCTCGGTCTCAGTAAAAAAGCCCGGCATGCGTGCGCATGCCGGGTTGTGTTCAACTCATCGGGCCGCGAGGCCTGATGTTTACAGCGCTTTTGCTGCTTTTGCCGCTTTCCAGGCCTTGAACTCGGCCCATTCGGCGCGACGTTCATCTTCTTTCTTCTTGATTTCGTCAAACTGCTTCTGCTGGTCAGGCCTCAGCAGTGCACGAACTTCGCTGTCGGTCTTGGAGCGTTTGGCTTCGATTTCGTCATGCATTGCTTTCTGGTCGGCAGCAGGCATTTTTTCCAGGTAGCTTTGGGTGATTTCGCGGCGCTCGTGTCGTTGCTCGCGCATCAAACGTTCGATCTGCTGACGCTGTTCACGTGTCAGGTCCAGCTCACCCATCGGTCCCATCGGGCCAGGGCCGCGGTCCATACGTGGGCCAGGGCCGCGGTCATCGCGATCCATGTGCATGGCAGGTCCGTCAGCATCCGGGCCACCGGCAGGTGGCGGTGGTGGTGCGGCCATGGCGATGGTCGGCAGGGCAGTAGCAAACATCAAAGCGATCAGGGTCTTGCGCATTGTGTATCTCCTTGTCTCTAGTGCGGCTCGATGCCGATGAGCCCAGTTTAGGGAGATCAAGGTCAAGCGCAGTCAGCGCTTGGTAAAGCTTGTGTAAGGGTAATGGGCAGCTGCAAGTTGTCAGCTTCAAGCTTCAAGCTTCAAGCTTCAAGCCAGAAGCGCTCTGCTTGCAGCTTGTGGCTTGTAGCTGCTCAAAGAGCATAATAATAGCCGCGGCTGCGCAGCGCGACGATGCGTGGGCGGCCGTCGGAGTGCGGGCCGATTTTCTTGCGCAGGTTGCTGACGTGCATATCCAGACTACGGTCGTACAGGGTCAGCTTGCGGCCCAGGGCCAGTTGCGCCAGTTCCTGCTTGTCCAGCGGTTCGCCGGGCTGGCGCATCAATGCTTCCAGCAAGCGGCTTTCGGACACCGTGAGGGTCAGTTCCTTTTCGTCGACACTGACCACGCCGCGCATCGGGCTGAAGGTCAGGTCGCCCAGTTCGAGCTGGCTTGACGACGCCACCGGATGACTGCGGCGCAGTACGGCGCGCAGGCGGGCAGTGAGTTCACGAGGGTCGCAGGGTTTTGCCAGATAATCGTCAGCGCCCAGCTCCAGACCCAGGATGCGGTCCAGCGGCTCGCCGCGTGCCGAGAGCATGACCACTGGCAGGTCGGGGTGGTCGGCACGTAATTGCTTGAGCAACTCCAGGCCGCTGCCATCGGGCAGCATCACGTCCAGTACCACGGCAGCGGGGGCGGCGTCGGCCAATGCCTGACGCGCGCTGGTCCCGTCGTGACAGGCGCGCACCTGAAAGCCTTCCTGGCTCAGCCAACTGCTCAGCAGTTCGCACAGCTCTTGATCATCATCAATTAGTAACAGCTCGCTCATGACTCACTCAATTGGCCACTGCCGGGGTGCCGCGTGACTCTGCCTCGATCAGAAAGCAGAGCTGTTAAAAAAGTCGGTCGGGCAGGCTCAGGGCAGGACCTGCTTGAACGGTTTGACCACGACGTTCGCGTAGACACCTGCGGCCACGAACGGATCGGCTTCGGCCCAGGCCTTGGCGACGCTCTGCGATTCGAACTCGGCAACGATCAGGCTGCCGCTGAAACCGGCAGAGCCGGGGTCGTTGCTGTCGACTGCCGGGTGTGGACCTGCCAGCACCAGACGGCCTTCATCCTTGAGCGCGTTGAGGCGCTCCAGATGTGCCGGGCGAACGCTGAGGCGTTTTTCCAGCGAGTTTTCGACGTCGGTGGCGATGATTGCGTAGAGCATGTCAGTCCTCGGATTTGGTCGTATTGGGAGCGGTGTCGTGCAGGTGGCGTGACAGGTAGATCCCCTGGCCGACCAGGAAGATCAGGGTCATGCCCAGGCTGCCGAATACTTTGAAGTCGACCCAGAATTCCTGATAAGTGAAGGCCACATACAGGTTGGCTGCGCCACAGAACAGGAAGAATATGATCCAGGCGATGTTGAGGCGGGTCCAGATCGCCGCCGGCAGGGTCAATGCATGACCCATGATGCGCTGGATAAGCGGCCGGTCGCCGATGAAATGACTGCCGGCAAAGGCGACGGCAAACAGCCAGTTGACCACCGGGGCTTTCCATTTCAGAAAAGTTTCGCTGTGGAAGGCCAGGGTCAGGCTGCCGAACACCAGGCACGCCACCAACGTGAGCCACTGGCTTTTTTCCAGCTTGCGCTGTTTGACGTAGAGAATGCCGTAGACCACCACCGAACTGATGATCAGCATCGCCGTTGCACTGAAAATGCCGCCTACCATATAGGTATTGCCGAGGATATCCACGGCACGCGGCTCGGTTTTGTAAACGATGAAGAACAGCAGCAGCGGGATGAAGTCGATGAATTGTTTCACAATGGCAGCCAGAAGCAGGATGTGGCGGCATAATAACAAACATCAATGAACACGAAAGCCTCACTATGAATGTAGACCTGCACTGTCACAGCACCGCTTCCGACGGGGCGCTCTCGCCCACGGCACTGGTCACGCGTGCTCATGAAAACGGCGTGCGCGTTCTTTCGCTGACCGACCACGACACCCTTGAAGGGCTTGAAGAGGCCCGTGCGGCGGCGCATTCATTGGGTATGCAACTGGTCAACGGGGTGGAGCTGTCCTGCACCTGGGGCGGCGCGACCATTCATATTCTGGGTTACGGATTCGATACCCAGGCCCCGGCGCTGACCGAGGCCATCAGCCGTTTGCATGAAGGACGCTGGCTGCGTGCGGAAGAAATCAGTCGCAAATTGGCGATCAAAGGTATGCCTGGCGCGCTGGAAGGCGCTCGCGCGATTCAGCAGGAACTGGGTGACAGCGGCAATGCGCCTGCGCGTCCGCACTTTGCCGACTTCATGGTGCGCTCGGGTTTCGTCAAGGATCGCGCCGAGGCATTTCGCAAATGGCTGGGGGCGGGCAAACTGGGCGATGTGAAGCAGCACTGGCCAACGCTGGAGGACACGGTCGCCACCTTGCGGGCGTCGGGTGCATGGGTCAGTCTCGCGCATCCTTCACATTATGACTTTACCCGCAGTAAACGGCGTAAACTGGTCGGCGATTTCGTCCAGGCTGGTGGGCACGCCATAGAAGTGGTCAATGGCATGCAGCCTGCCGATCAGGTCGGCACCCTGGCCATCCTTGCACGCGAGTTCGGTTTGCTGGTTTCTGCCGGCAGCGACTTCCACGGTCCTGGCACCTGGGGCGAGATCGGCACTTATCGTCCCGTGCCTGAAGATCTACCGCCTTTGTGGTGCAGATTCAAACATGAACAGCCTACTGCCTCCGTCTGAACAGGAAGTAATCGTGAGTCAATTTTTCCAGGTCCATCCGGAAAACCCGCAGCCGCGCCTGATCAAACAGGCCGCTGAAATCATCAAGGCCGGCGGGCTGGTGGTGTACCCGACAGATTCGTCCTATGCATTGGGTTGCCAGATCGGTGACAAGAGCGCCATCGAGCGTATCCGCCGCCTGCGCCAGCTGGACGACAAGCACAACTTCACCCTGATGTGCTGCGACCTGTCGCAACTGGGGCTGTTTGCCAAGGTCGACACCGGCGCGTTCCGTGCGCTGAAGGCGCACACGCCCGGGCCGTACACCTTCATTCTCAACGCCACCCGCGAGGTACCGCGTCTGGTGCTGCACCCCAAGCGCCGCACCATCGGCCTGCGTGTGCCAAGCCATCCCATCGCCCAGGCCCTGCTGGAGCAATTGGGCGAGCCGCTGATGAGCGTCAGCCTGATCATGCCGGGCGACAGCGTGCCGCTCAGCGATCCCTACGAGATGCGCCAGATTCTCGAGCATCAGGTCGATCTGATCATCGATGGCGGGATCGGCGGTATTTCGGCGTCCACGGTCATTAACCTGGCTGAGGGTGAACCCCAGATCGTTCGGGTCGGCTGTGGTGATCCGACGCCTTTCGGTGAACGCGCCTGATGACAGCCGTCGAGGCAGTCGACAGCCAGGCCAACGCCCAGCAAGAGCTGCCGTTCGCGCTGGTCTACGGGCGTGCTGTCACGCAGATGCCGCTGGACCTGTACATCCCGCCCGATGCGCTGGAGGTTTTTCTCGAAGCGTTCGAAGGGCCGCTCGACCTGCTGCTGTACCTGATCCGCAAACAGAACATCGACATCCTCGATATTCCCGTGGCCGAGATCACCAAGCAGTACATGGGGTACGTCGAGCTGATGAAAACCGTGCGCCTGGAGCTGGCTGCCGAGTATCTGGTCATGGCCGCCATGCTGGCTGAGATCAAGTCGCGCATGCTGTTGCCGCGTTCGGCGGAGGTCGAAGAGGAAGAGGGTGATCCGCGCGCCGAGCTGATTCGCCGCTTGCAGGAATACGAGCGCTTCAAGGCCGCCGCCGAGGGCATTGATGGCCTGAGCCGTGTAGGCCGCGATGTCATCGTGCCGAAACTGGACGCTCCCGAAGCCCGTGCACGCAAGTTGCTGCCGGATGTCAGCCTTGAAGAAGTGCTGATGTCGATGGCCGAAGTGCTGCACCGCGGCGACATGTTCGAAAGCCACCAGGTCAGCCGCGAGGCACTGTCCACCCGCGAGCGCATGAGCGATGTGCTGGAGCGTCTCAAGGGCGGCGGTTTTGTGCCGTTCGCCGAGCTGTTTACCGCCGAAGAAGGGCGTCTGGGTGTGGTCGTGACGTTTATGGCGGTGCTTGAACTGGTCAAGGAGTCACTTGTCGAGCTGGTCCAAAACGAGCCCTTTGCGGCGATCCATGTCCGGGCGCGAGCCGAGTAGAGCTAAAACACATTCATGAACCTCAACGAACCTCGCGAACTGGCCCCGCTGCTTGAAGCATTTCTGCTGGCCTCCGGAAAACCGCAGACCCTGGAGCGCCTGTATGAGCTATTCGAGGAAGGCGAGCGCCCTGAACCCCCGGTGTTCAAAAAGGCACTCGAGGTGTTGCGCAAGTCATGTGAGGGGCGCGCTTTCGAGCTCAAGGAAGTGGCGTCGGGTTATCGCCTGCAGATTCGTGACCGCTTTTCGCCGTGGGTCGGGCGGTTGTGGGAAGAACGGCCGCAGCGTTACTCCCGAGCCATGCTGGAAACCCTCGCGCTGATCGCCTACCGCCAGCCGATCACGCGGGGCGAGATCGAGGATGTGCGCGGTGTCGCGGTCAACAGCCACATCGTCAAGACCCTGCTCGAGCGCGAGTGGATTCGCGTGGTGGGCTACCGCGATGTGCCCGGCAAACCGGCGATGTTCGCGACCACCAAAGGCTTTCTCGACCACTTCAACCTCAAAAGCCTCGACGAACTGCCGCCGCTGGCCGACCTGCGCGAGATGGAAACCGAGCCGGTGCTGGATTTCGAAGAAGCGCCGGTGCCTGCGCACCTGCAAGCCCTGGCCGACGCCAGCCTCGACCCGGACGCAGAGCCCGACGCGCCGCGTGACGAAACCAGCTTCCGCAGTCTGCTGGTGGAACTGGATTCGATGGAGCAGGGCCTCAAGACCGACTTCGACGACCTGCTGCGCGCGGAGCCTGAGGCTGAGCCTGAAGACGGCAAAGGCGACGATGAGGTCTGATTGACTAGCGCTCCCACGCTGAAGCGTTCAGCGTGATACACAAGTCTCGTGGGAGCGAGCTTGCTCGCGAAGGCGATGGTGCAGGCTCGCTATTTTCGGATTCTGTAAGGGCCCTTTCGCGAGCAAGCTCGCTCCCACAAGACCTGTATGTAGCCATGAGCGCTCTGCGTCCTCTTGATACCTCGTCCTGGAGCGTGCGGAACGATAATCAGAATTGTCGTGCCAACGTTCCGCGTACTCCGGTCGAATTCATGCGCCAGCCCAGGGTCACATCTGATACCACTCGCCATGAGATTCGCTGCCCATGAGTTCGACCAAGAACCCCTGCATCAGCCTGTGCAAGTTCGATGATGATATTTGTCTGGGCTGCGGTCGCAGCAAGCGCGAAATCAAGTCCTGGAAGAAGCTCGACAAGGACGACAAGCGCACGGTGCTCGATGAGTCTGCCAAGCGGCTGGCGAAGCTCAAGACCGCCGGTCGCAAAAAGAAGAAGTGATTCGGGCATTTGCCGTTGACGCCGGATGCGTAAACCGGCGCAGGGGCGTATGATGGCCGACCCTCGGCGATCAAGTGTCGCCCGGGCTTTCAAGTATTTCGCCTTGCCGCTATCCACAGCGCGCCGGGTACAGGTCTTGCCGGTTCTCGGCCAGCCCTGATTCGACACACCGGGAGGTGCCCAGATGAGTGAAAAAGACAAGCAGGACAGCCAGGAAATCGGACCCGCAGGCGAAAAGCTGCAGAAGGTTCTGGCGCGCATTGGCGTGGGTTCACGCCGTGACGTGGAAGCCTGGATTACCCAGGGCCGTATCAAGGTCAACGGCAAGGACGCGACCCTCGGTCAACGCGTCGACCTGCATGACGCCATCAGTGTCGATGGTCGCGTCATCAAGCGCGAAGAAGCGGCCGAAACGGTCCGTCGCGTCATCATGTACAACAAGCCCGATGGTGAAATCTGCACCCGTGACGACCCTGAAGGCCGTCCGACCGTGTTCGATCGTCTGCCGCGCCCGAAAGAAGGCCGCTGGATCAACATCGGTCGTCTCGACATCAACACCACCGGCCTGCTGATGTTCACCACCGACGGTGAACTCGCCAACCGCCTGATGCACCCGTCGTTTGAAATGGACCGTGAATACGCGGTTCGCGTGCGTGGCGAAGTCGATGACGACATGCTGCTGCGCCTCAAGAACGGTGTGATTCTCGAAGACGGCCCTGCGCGCTTCACCGATATCCAGCAGGCACCGGGCGGCGAAGGCTTCAACCACTGGTATCACTGCGTGGTGATGGAAGGCCGTAACCGCGAAGTGCGTCGTCTCTGGGAATCCCAGGGGCTGGTGGTCAGCCGCCTGAAGCGCGTGCGTTACGGGCCGGTGTTTCTCAACTCCGACCTGCCGATGGGCCGCTGGCGTGAAATGAGCCAGTACGAAGTCGACATTCTGGCCGCTGAAGTCGGTCTGCAGCCTGTGGCCCAGCCGCAGATGAATGCCAAGACCAAAGACAAGATGGAGCGTCTGCAGCGTCAATCGTCGCGCCCTCTGGGCAAAGGCGAGCGTGTTCGCACCTTGCGTCCTGCGGCTGGTGCTCCGGCGACCGGCGGCGAGCGCGCACCGCGTCAGCCGCAGATCACCGGCAGCGAGCGCGATCGTCCGCGCGGTGGCGATTCGACTCAGCGTCCTTCGCCGCGCAAGGACTCGGGCAAGCCCGGTTCGCGCGCGCCGCGTCCGGCCGACAACAGCCGTGGCACACCGGTTGCCGAGCGTCCGAGCGACATGAACAAGCGTCCGGCCAAGCCGGGCCCGAAGCGTGTCGGCATCAAGCTGGTCAACGATGATGCGCCGTCAGGCAAGCGTCGTGGCCCACCGGCAGGTTCAGGTCAGCGTCCGGGCTTCGGTCGTCGCAAGCCTGAGTGATCGCTCGGTGTGAATGAATGGCAACGCCAGTCCACAGGGCTGGCGTTGTCGTTTTCGTCGCTCTGAAAAGCGCTGTCACACTGCCGTCGCGCATCGACCTCCCTGTTTTGAACCTCAGCCGGGTTGCACGTGTACAATGCTGCGCTTTTTTCTGTGAAACAGTGCTGTTCAACGCTTTAGGCCATCCGCCTCTGGCGCTGCAATTCTGTTGCGCCACGAGCGCAGCAGGTTCTATTCCGTCACAGAACAAGATCGATCAGGTGGCTATTGAATGAGTGAAACAACCTCACCCTCGGGCGAACTGAAACGTGGCCTGAAGAATCGACACATCCAGTTGATCGCCTTGGGCGGTGCCATCGGGACGGGCCTGTTTCTCGGCTCGGCGGGCGTGCTGAAATCAGCCGGACCGTCGATGATTCTCGGTTACGCCATCTGTGGCTTCATCGCTTTCATGATCATGCGCCAGCTGGGCGAGATGATTGTCGAAGAGCCGGTCGCCGGCTCGTTCAGCCACTTCGCCCACAACTACTGGGGCGGTTTCGCCGGGTTCCTGTCGGGCTGGAATTGCTGGCTGCTGTACATCCTGGTCGGTATGTCCGAGCTGACCGCCGTCGGCAAATACATTCATTACTGGTTGCCGGACATCCCGGGCTGGGTCTCCGCGGCAGCCTTCTTCGTGCTGATCAATGCCATCAACCTGACCAACGTCAAGGTCTTCGGCGAGACCGAGTTCTGGTTCGCGATCATCAAGGTGGTGGCGATCATCGGCATGATTGCGCTGGGCAGTTACATGCTGGTCAGTGGCAGCGGCGGCCCGCAGGCCTCGGTCAGTAACCTCTGGGAGCATGGCGGATTCTTTCCCAATGGTGTCAGTGGTTTGGTGATGGCGCTGGCAATCATCATGTTCTCCTTCGGCGGCCTGGAGATGCTCGGTTTCACCGCTGCCGAAGCCGAACAGCCGAAGACCGTGATCCCAAAGGCGATCAACCAGGTCATTTACCGCATCCTGATTTTCTACATCGGCGCGCTGGTGGTGCTTTTGTCGCTGACGCCGTGGGATAGCTTGCTGGCCAGCCTCAATGCGTCTGGCGATTCCTACAGCGGCAGCCCGTTCGTGCAGGTGTTCTCGATGCTCGGCAGCGACACGGCTGCGCACATCCTCAACTTTGTGGTGCTGACGGCAGCGCTGTCGGTCTACAACAGCGGCACTTACTGCAACAGCCGCATGCTGGTGGGCATGGCCGAGCAGGGTGATGCGCCCAAGGCGCTGGCCCAGGTCGACAAACGCGGGGTGCCGGTCAAGGCGATCTTTGCCTCTGCCGCCGTGACACTGGTCGCGGTTCTGCTCAACTATTTCGTGCCGCAGCAGGCGCTGGAACTGTTGATGTCGCTGGTGGTGGCCACGCTGGTGATCAACTGGGCGATGATCAGCTACTCGCACCTGAAATTCCGCCAGCACATGAACCGGACCGCCCAGGTGCCGCTGTTCAAGGCGCTGTGGTATCCCTATGGCAACTATGTGTGCCTGGCCTTTGTGGTGTTTATCCTCGGCATCATGCTGATGATCCCCGGCATCCGCATATCGGTCTATGCGATACCTGTGTGGCTGGCGGTGATGTGGGTCTGTTACCGGGCCAAAAATAGGCGTAGCGTTGTCCTATCTGCACAGTCTGGCAAATAGCCTTGCCCGTTTCCGAGAAGAAGAGACCCCGATGCTGGTGATTTCCAACAACGTTCATCTGCCGGATGCAGAGATCGAATTGACCGCTATCCGTGCTCAGGGCGCGGGCGGGCAGAACGTCAACAAGGTCTCCAGCGCGGTGCATTTGCGTTTCGACATCAACGCCTCATCGCTGCCGCCATTTTACAAGGAGCGGCTGCTGGCGTTGAGTGACAGCCGGATTACCAGCGACGGCGTGATTGTGCTCAAGGCTCAGCAGTATCGGACCCAGGAGCAGAACCGTGCCGATGCGTTGCTTCGCCTGAGTGAGCTGATCGTCAACGCGGCCAAGGTCGGAAAGAAACGCCGCCCGACCCGTCCGACGCTCGGCTCCAAGACCCGGCGCCTGGAGTCCAAGAGCAAACGCGGCTCGATCAAGGCCGGACGCGGGAAAGTGGATTTCTGAGGTGTTTTTCAGTCTCGTGCCACGCAGTGCTCAGCGCTATACAAAAGCCTACGCTTGATTCTGGCCGCAGGCCGTGGGAGCGAACTTGTTCGCGAAAGGACCCGTACCGTCGCAAAAGATTTAGCGTTCAAAACAATGCCTTCGCGAACAAGTTCGCTCCTACAAAAGCCCTCACGCTCGAACGTAGCGAACTTGTTCGCGAAAGGGCCCGTACCGTTGCGGAAGATTTGGCGTTCAAAACACCACCTTCGCGAACAAGTTCCTACAAAAGCCCCGTTCCCACGCTCGAACGTAGGAGCGAACTTGTTCGCGAAAGGGCCCGTACCGTCGCAGAAGATTTGGCGTTCAAAACAATGTCTTCGCGAACAAGTCCGCTTGTATGGTAAGACTTGAAGGGAGGAGGAGGGACTTAGTTCGCTTCTGACTGTTCGCGCAGTACAGACCCGTAGGAGATTTCACCCCTCCTCCTTTCACCCCAAGCGCCGATAAAGAATGCTTAAGGCTCACAACCTACGATAGAAACAAGCCTGCGCCTCTGGGTGGCCCCTTCAAGTCTGTAAACCTTATCCCCGAGGAGGCGTTATGGCAATGCGGGTTACTCTGGAAAAACCGATCATCGGTGTAGATGTCGCCAAGAATGAGCTGGTGATCTACCACGATCAATATGATCGACTTGAGGCAATCCCCAATACCAAAGTCGCCATCACCCAATGGCTGAAGGCCTTGGCGAGCAGCTGCGCCATCGCCATCGAAGCCACTAACGTCTATCACGTCCTGCTCGCGGATGCCGCCCACGAAGCAGGCTGTGACGTTTATATGGTGGATGGCTATCAGCTCAGTCATTACCGTAAAGGCGTCAACATACGCGCCAAAACCGATGCCCAAGATGCTCGTTTGTTGGCCCGATACCTGAAAAACGAACTTGATGAGTTGCGGCCCTGGATACCTGCGAGCCCGCTTTATCGGCAGCTTCTGAGCCTGTTCCGACGTCGTGCAGCCTTGGTTCAGGCTCGTACTGGCCTGGTACAAAGCTGGACCAACGAGCCTTTTCTGAGAACAGCGTTCGCCAATCAGGTCAACTCGATGAAACGATTTGAGGCGCTCGTTGAAAAGAAGATTCGCGATGTACTGCAGGAAGCCGGGCTGATGAGGCAGGTCAACCGCTGTATGAAAGTAGAAGGGATCGGCTTTCTGACTGCAGCTCGCTTGGTCACTTCTTTTCAGCGAGGCGAGTTCAGCGGAGCGAACGCCTTTATCGCGTTTCTTGGGCTGGACCTGAGAGTATCCAAATCAGGGCAAAGTGATGGACCTCGTCGATTGACCAAACGCGGCGATCCAGAAGCCCGACGGTTGCTGCACAACGCGGCTATGTCCGGGAGCCGTACGCCGGCCTGGAAGCCTTTTTATGAAGAGCAGAGAAAGCGTGGCTTTAGTACAACTCAAGCGCTGGTCATGCTCTCCCGAAAGTTGGCTCGAGTAGTCTTCGCTCTGTTAAAGAACCAGAGCGAATATCAAACAAAAGTGGCTTGAGGGCTTTCCCAAAACCATAGAATCTCCTACGCCCTGCGGGCAGCAGCCTGAAAACTCCGCTTTTCGGGCTCTTCAGGACCTGCATGACTATGAGCACCGATCATTACTGGCGCAGCACCTACGCCTGCTTGTACAGATAAACGCTCAACGCCAACCCGGTGAGTGACGCCAGTGCCGCGAACAGGAAGATCGAGACGAAGCCGAAGCCGGCGGCAATGGCGCCTGCCAGTGGGCCGGTGATGCCCAGTGACAGGTCGATGAACAGCGAGTAGGCGCCCACTGCCGCGCCTCGGCTTGACGCCGGGACCAGATTGACCGCTTCCACGCCCAGCGCCGGGAACACCAGCGAAAAGCCGAAACCGGTCAGCGCCGCGCCAGCCAGTGCCAGGTCCGGAGTGGGCGCAAGCCACAGCAGCAAGAGCCCCAGGCTTTCCACGGACATACAGCCAATCGCCACTCGAAAGCCGCCCAGGCGATTGATCAGGCTGCCGAACAGCAGGCGCGCGGCGATGAAGCTGCCACCAAACAGCGTCAGGCACAGCGCGGCGTTCGGCCAGTGGTTGCTGGCGTAATACAGGGTGATAAACGTCGCGATAGTGCCAAAGCCGATACCGCCCAACGCCAGGCCCATGCCATGCGGAAACACTCGTCCGAGTACATGCATGAATGGCAGTCGCTCGCCCTGCACGATCGGCGCGGGCTCTTTATGCCACGTCAGGTAGAGCCCCAGCGCGCACAGCAGCATGATGCTCACACCCACTGTCCACAGGCCGAGTTCGTCAACCATCCACACACCCAGTGGCGCACCGATGGCCAGCGCGCCGTAGCTGGCGATGCCATTCCAGGAAATGACCTTGGCGGTGTTCTGCGCGCCGACCCGGCCGATGCCCCAGCCAATCGACCCAGAACCGACAAGGCTTTCCGCCGCACCAAGGATCACCCGGCCAATCAGCAGAATCACCAGGCTCGCCATCGGCCAACTGTCCAGCCAGACCGGCACCAGCATGAACACACCGCTCAGCCCGCAACCGGTCAGCCCGATCTGCACAGCTTTTTTGCTGCCCAGATTGTCGATGATGCGACTCGACCAGGGGCGACTGATCAGCGTGGCCAGGTACTGCACGCTGATGACCAGCCCGGCGATAACTGCACCGAAGCCCAGATCACTGTGGACATAGCCGGGCAGAACGGCGAGGGGAATGCCGATGTTCAGGTAGCCGATAAAGGTGAACATCACGATGGACACGACGGTCAGCGTAACGGCCATCGGGGTTTGTGGTGTGTTTTGCTGTGTCTCGGACATGGGGCGGGCTTTCATTCTTTTGCGGGCATGGCGTTCGAGCGGGCGGGGAAAAACCCTTAGCAAGCTCTCGAAGTGCTTATCATACCGATGCATCGGGCGATGCAGGTGCAACAGATTGAAATAAACCTGAATGGAGAGGGCTATTTGTCTCTGGGTGACACAAGGTGTGTCGTCACGAGAGCGGCCAAGGCGTTTTCCTGAGTGCCGAAACGGGCGAGCAGGGCGCTCTGTTTTTCCGGGCTGAGGCGTGACCAGATCTCGACCATTTTCTCGGCGGTGCCAATCAGGGCGCTGGCTTGGGTTTCAGTGAAGTCGCTCATAAAAATCTGCTGTTTGCCTGTTGCTGGTTTTCCAGGCGTATTGAAAACCGGCAAAACCGTTTTTCGATACGCCTGAAAACAATCGCCTTCAGTCTTTGCGTCCGGCTTTCTGGCTGTCTTGAGCCGAGGGTGCTGCTTTCATTGCGACAGGTTGACCAAGCTCTTGCTGAGCCAGAGTCGACTGTTGTGGTTCCTGTTGGCCTGGTGGGAAGTTAGGGATTTCATGCATCGTCGTCGCTCCTCGCAAGGGGTTGCAGATAGAACCGTGCTTTAAAAAAGCCTGCGCAGGATAACCCACTGAAAATGACAATCAGGATATTTTTTTACCCCGATTGCCCTGATCGTGAAACAAAATGGCTTTTTCACTGTCCGGCTTTTCGCCTCGCGAGGCGCTGAGCAGCTTGATTTCATTGGGCCGGACCGCGTGAGCAGGGTCCGCTGCCCGCTGATCATTTTATTTTCGGCCTTCTGCACCCTTGGCCACTTCATCCGTGCGCGCGGCCATGATGAAGTCGTTGCGATGCAGGCCCTTGATCGAGTGGCTCCACCAGGTCACGGTCACCTTGCCCCACTCGGTCAACAGGCCCGGGTGATGGCCTTCCGCTTCGGCAATTTCGCCCACGGCATTGGTGAACGCCAGCGCCCATTTGAAATTCTTGAACAGAAACACTTTTTCCAGCTGCATCACCGCATCGCGGACCTCGATGTTCCAGTCCGGGATCTGCTTGAGCAGTTCCGGCAGTTCGGCTTCGCTGACCTGCGGCGCATCGGCACGGCAGGCTTCACAGTGGGCTTGATTCAAGGTGGTCATAAGCAGAGTGTCCTTTTCGGATAGCGGGCCGAGCGTCAGGCGGCGTGGCTTTTGGTTTTAGGTGGAAACTTGGGAGCGTGCAAGCCCAACTGCATGCCTTGCCCGACCAGCGCCATGATGTCTTGCTGCGCCAGGTCGAACAGATGCTTCAGATCCGGCAGGACAAAGTACAGCGGTTGCAGAATGTCGATGCGATAAGGTGTGCGCATCGCCTCAAGCGGATCGAAAGGCTGGTGTTCGGGGGCTGCCGATAAGCTGTACAACGCTTCCTTCGGTGAAGAAAGGATGCCGCCGCCGTAGATTTTCCGTCCTTGCGGTGTATCGACCAGACCAAACTCGATGGTCATCCAGTACAGCCGGGCCAGGTACACGCGTTGTTCCTTGCTCGCGCTCAGGCCGAGTTTGCCGTAGGTGTGGGTGAATTCGGCAAACCATGGATTGGTCAACAGCGGGCAGTGGCCAAATATTTCATGAAAGATGTCCGGTTCCTGCAGGTAGTCCAGTTCTTCTGCGCTACGAATGAACGTCGCCACCGGAAAGCGCTTGCTGGCCAGCAGTTCAAAAAACGTCTGGAAGGGGATCAGCGCGGGCACTCGCTCGACCTGCCAGCCCGTGGTCGCGCCCAGAACCTTGTTGATTTCGCCTAGCTGAGGAATGCGATCGAGCGGCAGGCCCAGTTGCTCGATGCCGTCCAGATACTCCTGACAGGCACGTCCTTCGACGATCTCCATCTGCCGGGTAATCAGGGTGTTCCATACCGCATGTTCGTCCGCCGTGTAATCGATGAAACCCGAAGCGTCCGGCTCGCGTGCCACGTAAAGCGTCTGGGCCATGCTGATGTCCTCGAAAGGCTGGTGTTTTTAGAGTGTTCTTGTAAAAGCCTGTGTTCAGGAATAACCCGGTTTCGAGGGCGCGTCAGCGGGTGTGGGCAGGGCTGCGCATGGGTTTGATCACTGGTTCGTAACGAAAAGTTTACGCTTGCGATGGAAGAGGCTTGAAATCAAGCATACTGCCGCTCGCGAAGCGGGCATGCGTAACGTATTGTTGACATTAATTTTGCCGACTCATGAAAAACATACCCTCACAGGGACGATGACTCATGCGCATCAAGGTGCACTGCCAGAACCGCATCGGCATTCTTCGCGACATTCTCGATCTGCTGGTGGCTTACGGCGTCAACGTGGCGCGCGGTGAAGTGGGGGGCGAACACGGTGACGCGATCTATCTGCATTGCCCGAACCTGATCAACCTGCAGTTCCAGGCCTTGCGCCCGAAGTTCGAGGCGATCACCGGGGTGTTCGGCGTCAAGCGCGTCGGGCTGATGCCCAGCGAGCGCCGGCACATGGAGCTCAATGCCTTGCTCGGTGCGCTGGAATTCCCGGTGTTGTCCATCGACATGGGCGGGGCGATCGTTGCGGCCAATCGTGCCGCTGCGCAGTTGCTGGGCGTGCGGGTCGATGAAGTGCCGGGCATGCCCTTGTCGCGTTACGCCGAAGATTTCGACCTGCCTGAGCTGGTGCGCGCCAGCCAGTCGCGGATCAATGGGCTGCGGGTAAAGGTATGTGGCGATGTGTTTCTTGCCGACATCGCACCTCTGCAATCGGAACATGACGACAGCGAAGCCATGGCCGGGGCCGTGCTGACGCTGCACCGCGCGGATCGGGTCGGCGAGCGCATCTACCATGTGCGCAAGCAGGAGCTGCGTGGCTTCGACAGCATCTTTCAGAGCTCGAAGGTCATGGCTGCTGTGGTTCGAGAGGCGCGGCGCATGGCGCCCCTCGATGCGCCGCTGCTGATCGAGGGCGAAACCGGCACCGGCAAGGAGTTGCTGGCCCGCGCCTGTCACCTGGCAAGCCCGCGCGGCCAGTCACCTCTGATGGCACTCAACTGTGCCGGGTTGTCGGAGTCCATGGCCGAGATCGAGCTGTTCGGTTATGACCCTGGTGCGTTCGAAGGCGCGCGTGCGGAAGGGCGGCTGGGGCTGTTGGAACTGACCGCGGGCGGCACGCTGTTTCTCGATGGTGTAGGTGAGCTGAGCGCCCGTATGCAGGCCAAACTGCTGCGCTTCATTCAGGACGGCAGCTTTCGCCGGGTCGGCAGTGACGAGGACATGTTTCTTGATGTGCGAGTGATGTGTTCGACCCAGGTCGATCTTTCGGAGCTGTGCGCCAAAGGCATGTTCAGGCAGGACCTTTATCATCGCCTTAACGTGCTGTCGCTGCATATACCGCCACTGCGCGACTGTCTGGACGGTCTTGAGCCTCTGGTGGAGCATTTTATCGATCAGGCCAGCCGGCAGATAGGCTGTCCGCTGCCCGGCATATCACCTGCGGCCATCAAGCGTCTGAGTCAGTACCACTGGCCCGGCAATGTGCGGCAACTGGAAAACGTATTGTTTCAGGCCGTATCGCTGTGTGATGGCGGCAAGGTGCAGGCCGAGCACATTCGTTTGCCGGATTACGGCGTGCGACAAGGATTGAGTGAAGTGTCGCTGGAGGGCGGGCTGGGCGCTATTATCGGGCGCTTTGAAAAGTCGGTGCTGGAACAACTGTATGCGCAATATCCCAGCAGTCGCCAATTAGGTAAACGCCTGGAGGTGTCTCATACAACGATTGCCAACAAGTTGCGCGACTATGAATTAGGGCGCGAATCAGATCCGCATCCTGTCGATAAATAACTCGCTCATTGCTAGTCGTGTCAGCCACTTCGCGCATGCGCCTCGCACCTTAATATAGCGGCGAGGCGTCGTGCACAGGTTGCAACGGCAAGAAGCCTCAACCGTTGCTGCAGCCGTTGCCCATCACCTGATAGCCCATGGTGTGGCGCGCGCCTTGCGAATCTTCATACACCATGCGCGCCGGGACCACTGCGCAGACGTTAGGGATCTGGCTGATGGAAATAACCCGGGCGATATCCAGATGAGTGCCGTAGGTATATTGCTCGACACGCGCCTGTTGCGCAGCCACTTTGGTCTGCGATTCTTCGGCCATGGCGAAACTGCTGATACCGCACAGGGCCAATGCCACTAATAAAGCTTTCATTGTCGTTTACCTTTTTCAAAGTGAGCGCCGTCGCATGACGTTTTTGACGTCATGGGCTAAGGCGGTCTGATACGTTTTTCGAGTTGGAACAACACTGCGTGGGGGCAGTTGATGTCTGCCTTGTTGGCGGATCGAATTCTATGCCTGTTGCGACAGCGCATATATAAAGACTTTGGATAAGCGCTTTTATCAAAATGGTAATAATCTTGAGGGCAGCTGCAAGCTGCAAGCCGCAAGCTTCAAGCTTCAAGCTTCAAGCTTCAAGCTTTCGGGCTTAATGCTTGCGGCTTGCGGCTTGCGGCTTATGGCTTGCAGCTCCGGCCCCGCCCGGTAAGACCAACGTCGAATGGCCCCTGCGGGTGGGGCGGGATACAACAGGGGCATAAAACAACAACTATCCACCGAGGTAACCAAGATGAGTGCAGCTTCCCTGTACCCCGTCCGCCCAGAAGTCGCAGCGACTACGCTGACGGATGAAGCGACCTACAAGGCCATGTACCAGCAGTCGGTGGTCAACCCTGATGGTTTCTGGCGTGAACAGGCTCAGCGCCTCGACTGGATCAAACCTTTCACCGTGGTCAAACAGACCTCGTTCGATGATCACCGTGTCGATATCAAATGGTTCGCCGACGGCACGCTGAACGTTGCCTACAACTGCCTGGATCGCCATCTGGAAGAACGCGGCGACAGCATCGCCATCATCTGGGAGGGCGATGACCCTTCCGAGCACCGGGAAATCACCTACCGCGAACTGCACGCCGAAGTGTGCAAGTTCGCCAACGCGCTGCGTGGCCAGGACGTGCACCGTGGTGACGTCGTGACCATCTACATGCCGATGATCCCCGAGGCTGTGGTCGCCATGCTGGCGTGCGCGCGGATCGGTGCGATTCACTCGGTGGTGTTCGGCGGCTTCTCGCCCGAAGCGCTGGCTGGCCGGATTATCGATTGCAGTTCCAAAGTGGTCATCACCGCTGACGAAGGTCTGCGTGGCGGCAAGAAGACGGCGCTCAAGGCCAACGTCGACCGCGCCCTGACCAACCCGGAAACCAGCAGCGTGCAGAAGGTCATCGTCTGCAAGCGCACCGGTGGCGAGATCGAATGGAACCGTCACCGTGATATCTGGTACCACTCGCTCTTGGAAGTGGCGTCCAGCACCTGCGCGCCGAAAGAGATGGGCGCCGAAGAGTCGCTGTTCATTCTCTACACCTCGGGCTCGACCGGCAAACCCAAGGGCGTGTTGCACACCACTGCAGGTTACCTGCTGTATGCAGCGCTGACCCACGAACGCGTGTTCGACTACCGGCCGGGTGAAGTCTATTGGTGCACCGCCGACGTCGGCTGGGTCACCGGGCACAGTTACATTGTCTACGGCCCTCTGGCCAATGGTGCGACCACGCTGCTGTTCGAAGGCGTGCCGAACTATCCGGACATCACCCGCGTGTCGAAGATCATCGACAAGCACAAGGTCAATATCCTCTACACCGCGCCGACCGCGATTCGCGCCATGATGGCTGAAGGCACCAAGTCCGTTGAAGGCGCCGACGGTTCCAGCCTGCGCCTGCTGGGTTCGGTGGGCGAGCCGATCAACCCGGAAGCCTGGGCCTGGTACTACAACACGGTCGGCAAGCAGAACTGCCCGATTGTCGATACTTGGTGGCAGACCGAAACCGGCGGCATCCTGATCAGCCCGTTGCCAGGCGCGACCGCCCTGAAACCGGGCTCCGCGACACGTCCGTTCTTCGGTGTGATTCCGGCGCTGGTGGATAACCTGGGCAACCTCATCGAGGGCGCTGCCGAGGGCAATCTGGTGATCCTCGATTCATGGCCGGGCCAGTCGCGCTCGCTGTACGGCGATCACGACCGCTTCGTCGACACCTACTTCAAGACGTTCCGTGGCATGTACTTCACCGGCGACGGCGCCCGTCGTGACGAGGACGGTTATTTCTGGATCACCGGGCGTGTGGATGATGTGCTCAACGTTTCCGGCCACCGCATGGGCACGGCTGAAATTGAAAGTGCGATGGTTGCGCACCCGAAAGTCGCCGAGGCTGCTGTGGTCGGTGTGCCGCATGACCTGAAAGGGCAGGGCATTTACGTTTATGTGACCCTCAACGGCGGTGAAGAACCGAGCGACGCGCTGCGCACCGAATTGCGCAACTGGGTGCGCAAGGAGATCGGCCCGATTGCCTCGCCTGACTTCATTCAGTGGGCGCCCGGCCTGCCGAAGACCCGTTCGGGCAAGATCATGCGCCGCATCCTGCGCAAGATTGCGACCGCCGAGTACGATGCGCTGGGTGACATCTCTACCCTGGCCGACCCGGGCGTTGTGCAGCATCTGATCGACACGCACAAGGCCATGAACGCTGCTTGAGTGATCCTGTGACTGAAGCGCCCCGTTCGGTGAGAGCCGAACGGGGCGCCTTCGTTTTCGGCGTCTGGTACGGGAAAAGGGATATATATCGGGTTGTTACCGGTTTACACGGCGTTGTCGCGCAGCGCTTCGTTGTGGGACATGTCTGGGGTTTCTGTGTAGGAAAGTACGACGCAGCAAGGCTTTTAAATCGCCATGTGGCACGCTGGGCTTGCCGGATTAAAAGGGTTTGCCAATAATGGGCGCGCTTTTTGCTGTTATGACAGGTTTAGTCTGCGCTGCTGGATCAGCAGAAACGGGCCCCGTCAATACCGTGTGGTGGGTCTTCAAGCGCTTCTGTAACTAGTTGTCGCATTGAAGAAATATCGACTTCGAGCCTGTCGTTAAAATGCCCCTCATTCGCCGAAGGGCTGTGAGCCGCCAGCGCGGTGTCACGTATCCGGCGTCGCTTTTCCCCGAGATTGTCCTTTCGCACATTGGGCGCTTGCTCACTTTGCCACTTGTCGTGCTTTACCGATGGAGTCCCTGGAAATGAAAAAGCTCATGCTTATTGGCGCGATGGCGTTGTCCGTGCTCGCCCAGCCGATCTTTGCTGATGAAAAACCACTGAAAATCGGTATCGAAGCGGCTTACCCTCCGTTCGCGTCCAAGGCCCCGGATGGCAGCATCGTCGGCTTTGACTACGACATCGGCAATGCGCTGTGTGAAGAAATGAAGGTCAAGTGCACCTGGGTCGAGCAGGAATTCGACGGCCTTATCCCGGCGCTGAAAGTGCGCAAGATCGACGCGATCCTGTCGTCGATGTCCATCACTGACGACCGCAAGAAGTCCGTGGACTTCACCGGCAAGTATTACAATTCCCCGGCGCGTCTGGTCATGAAGGACGGCACTACGATCAGCGACAGCCTGGCTGAACTCAAGGGCAAGAAGATCGGCGTGCAGCGTGGCTCGATCCACGAGCGTTTCGCCCGTGAAGTCCTCGCTCCCAAAGGTGTCGAAGTGACGCCGTACGGTTCGCAGAACGAAATCTACCTGGACATCGGTGCAGGTCGCCTGGACGGTACTGTCGCCGACGCCACGCTGTTGCAGGACGGCTTCCTGAAAACCGACGCAGGCAAAGGCTATGCGTTCGTAGGTCCGTCGTTCGTCGATCCGAAATACTTCGGTGACGGCATCGGCATTGCCGTGCGCAAGGGCGACAAGGCCGACCTTGACCGTCTCAACGCCGCCATCGCCGCGATCCGTGCCAACGGCAAGTACAAGGCTATCCAGGACAAGTATTTCGATTTCGATATCTACGGCAAATAAGTCGTCGTCCTTACCCTGACCAATGGCGCAAACAGAATTGCCTGGATTGCGCCATTTTTATTCCACGCTTGAGGACCGCACATCATGTTGAAAGGTTACGGAGCTGTCATCCTCGAAGGTGCCTGGCTGACGTTGCAGCTGGCCCTGTCGTCGATGGCTCTGGCGATCGTTCTCGGTCTGATCGGCGTGGCGCTGAGGCTGTCTCCGGTACGCTGGATCGCCTGGCTGGGCGACCTGTACAGCACGGTGGTTCGTGGTATTCCCGATCTGGTCCTGATTCTGCTGATCTTCTACGGTGGCCAGGACCTGCTCAACCGCGTCGCCCCGTTGCTGGGGTTTGACGACTACATCGACCTTGATCCGTTGATGGCAGGCATCTGCACGCTGGGCTTCATCTTCGGCGCGTATCTTTCGGAAACCTTTCGCGGTGCGTTCATGGCCATTCCCAAGGGGCAGGCCGAGGCGGGCATGGCGTATGGCCTGAGCAGCGGCAAGGTGTTCTTCCGCATTCTGGTGCCGCAGATGATTCGTCTGGCGATTCCCGGTTTCACCAACAACTGGCTGGTGCTGACCAAGGCCACCGCGCTGATTTCCGTGGTCGGTCTGCAGGACATGATGTTCAAGGCCAAGCAGGCGGCCGATGCCACCCGCGAGCCTTTCACCTTCTTTCTGGCGGTTGCGGCGATGTACCTGGTGATCACCAGCGTGTCGCTGCTCGCCTTGCGTTACCTCGAAAAACGCTACTCGGTGGGCGTGAGGGCGGCTGACCTATGATCTTTGACTACAACGTGATCTGGGACAGTCTGCCGCTGTACTTCGGCGGCCTGCTGACCACCCTGAAGCTGCTGGCGATTTCACTCGCGTTCGGGCTGCTGGCGGCATTGCCGCTGGGCCTGATGCGGGTCTCGAAAAATCCTTGGGTGAACATCCCTGCCTGGCTGTACACCTACGTGATTCGCGGCACGCCGATGCTGGTGCAACTGTTCCTGATCTATTACGGGCTGGCCCAGTTCGATGCGGTGCGCGAAAGCTTTTTGTGGCCCTGGCTGTCCAGTGCCACCTTCTGCGCCTGCCTGGCGTTCACCATCAACACCAGCGCCTACACGGCGGAGATCATCGCCGGCAGCCTCAAGGCCACACCGGCGGGTGAAATCGAGGCCGCGCGGGCCATGGGTATGTCGAAAGCCAAGATGTACCGGCGCATTCTGCTGCCCTCGGCCTTGCGCCGGGCGCTGCCGCAGTACAGCAACGAGGTCATCATGATGCTGCAGACCACCAGTCTGGCGTCCATCGTGACCCTGATCGACATCACCGGCGCGGCCCGTACGGTCAACGCGCAGTTCTACCTGCCTTTCGAGGCTTACATCACCGCAGGCGTTTTCTATCTGTGCCTGACATTCATTCTGGTGCGGCTGTTCAAGATCGCCGAACGCCGCTGGCTGGGCTACCTCGCCCCACGGAAGGTCTGAAATGCAAAGAACCGATCATGTATTGCCGTGGAGCACCCTCGGCACCCAACGCACGCTGAGCGTCTTTCGCTTCGGCACCGGCGAGCGCAAGGCCTACATCCAGGCCAGCCTGCATGCCGACGAACTGCCCGGCATGCGCACGGCCTGGGAGCTGAAAAAACGCCTCACCGAGCTGGAGCAGCAGGGCCTCCTCAAAGGTGTCGTCGAACTGGTGCCGGTGGCCAATCCGCTGGGCCTGGGGCAGTTGCTGCAAGGTGCGCATCAGGGCCGTTTCGAGTTCGGCAGTGGCAAGAATTTCAACCGTGACTTCACCGAGCTGAGCGAGCCGGTCGCCGAGTTGCTGGAAGGTCAACTGGGCGATGACCCGCGCGCCAATACCCGGCTGATTCGCCAGGCAATGAGCGCTGCGCTCGAAGGTCTGCCCGCGCCGCAGAGCGAATTGCAAGGCATGCAACGCATCCTGCTCAGTCATGCCTGCGTCGCTGATGTGGTGCTCGATCTGCATTGTGATGCCGATGCCGCGTTGCACATGTACGCCTTGCCGCAGCACTGGCCACAATGGCGTTCGCTGTCGGCGCATCTGAATATCCAGGTGGCGCTGCTCGCCGAGGATTCCGGTGGCAGCTCCTTCGATGAAGCCTGCTCGCTGCCGTGGTTGCGCCTTTCGCGGATTTTCCCGCAGGCGCAGATCCCGCTGGCCTGCCTCGCGACCACTCTTGAACTGGGCGGTCAGGCCGATACTGGCAAGCCGCAGGCCCTCGCGCACGCCGAGGGCATTCTGGCGTTTCTCGCCGAACAGGGCTTCATCGGCGGCGACTGGCCGCAGCCGGCGCATGAAGCCTGCGAGGGCTTGCCGTTCGAAGGCACCGAATTGCTCTATGCGCCGCACCCTGGCGTGGTGACGTTCCTGCGCGCTGCTGGCGAGAGGGTCGAGGCGGGCGATCCGCTGTTCGAAGTGATCGACCCGCTGTCCGATCAGGTCAGTACCATTTGTGCGAATACTGCCGGGGTGTTGTTCGCCATCGAGCGGCTTCGTTACGCTCAACCCGGTTTCTGGCTGGCCAAGGTGGCGGGGCGCACGGCGCTGCGTCACGGACGTCTGCTCAGTGATTGACCGTTCTGTGGAAACCCAAAGCATGAACAAACTGGAAGTGCAGGACCTGCACAAGCGCTACGGCAGTCACGAAGTGATCAAGGGTGTGTCCATGACCGCCAAGGCCGGCGATGTCATCAGCATCATCGGCTCCAGCGGCTCTGGCAAAAGCACCTTTCTGCGCTGCATCAACCTGCTCGAACAGCCCCATGCCGGCAAGATCCTGCTCAACAACGAAGAGCTGAAGCTGGTGCCGAATAAGGAAGGCGGTTTGAAAGCTGCCGACGCCAAGCAATTGCAGCGTATGCGTTCACGCCTGTCGATGGTGTTTCAGCACTTCAATCTGTGGTCGCACATGACGGCACTGCAGAACATCATCGAAGCGCCGGTCCATGTGCTGGGTGTGTCGAAAAAGGAAGCGCTGGAAAAGGCCGAACACTATCTGGCCAAAGTCGGCGTGTCCCATCGCAAGGACGCTTACCCTGGGCACATGTCCGGCGGTGAGCAGCAGCGTGTGGCGATTGCCCGCGCACTGGCGATGGAGCCCGAGGTCATGCTGTTCGATGAGCCGACCTCGGCGCTGGACCCGGAGCTGGTCGGTGACGTGCTCAAGGTCATGCAGGGCCTGGCTCAGGAAGGCCGCACCATGGTGGTGGTGACTCACGAAATGGGTTTCGCCCGTGAGGTCTCCAATCAGTTGGTTTTCCTGCATCAGGGTGTCGTTCTGGAGCGTGGTGCCCCGCGCGAAGTGCTGGCCAATCCGCAGACCGAGCGTTTGCAGCAATTCCTGTCCGGCAGCCTGAAGTGACGATCGGCAGCGTATGACGATGCCTTTTTATGGCAGAACAGGGCATGCTGCGCGACGCGCGACACGACCTGGATGTTCCAGATCGAGCTATCTTCCAAGGCTCGGCTTTTGCGGCAATACGTATCGGATGTCCCAATGACTGCCCATCGAATAGGTTTCCTCGTCTGGCCTGGCACCAAAGCCCTGACCCTGGCACTGGCCGAGGAAGCCTTGCGCGTTGCGCAGCGCGTTCACCCTGAAGTGGTCTATGAGCTGTCGTTCCTGCAGGCCGAGGCCACGGAGCCTTCGGCGCTCGCCAGCGCGTGGCAATTGCCGGGTGAGCCCTGGGCCGGCCGGCTGGAAGGCTTTCAGAAGCTGTTTTTGCTGGCTGACGAGCCTCCTGCAGGTGTGGCCCCGGCGCTGGGCAGTGCGCTCAAGCAACTGGTGCGTGCCGGCTGTTCGATTGGCGGGCTGTCAGCGGGCGTCTATCCGCTTGCGCAACTGGGCCTGCTGGATGGCTACCGTGCCGCCGTGCACTGGCGCTGGCAGGACGACTTTGCCGAGCGTTTCCCCAAGGTCATCGCCACCAGCCATTTGTTCGATTGGGATCGGGATCGCCTGACCGCCTGTGGTGGCATGTCGGTGCTCGACCTGCTGCTGGCGGTGCTGTCCCGTGATCATGGGGCCGAACTGGCCGGGGCGGTTTCCGAAGAGCTGGTGGTCGAGCGCATTCGCGAAGGCGGCGAGCGTCAGCGCATTCCGCTGCAGAACCGTCTGGGCTCCAGCCATCCCAAGCTGACCCAGGCGGTGCTACTGATGGAAGCCAACATCGAAGAGCCATTGACCACCGACGAAATCGCTCAGCATGTGTGCGTGTCTCGTCGTCAGTTGGAACGGATCTTCAAGCAGTACCTCAACCGTGTGCCCAGCCAGTACTACCTGGAGCTGCGCCTGAACAAGGCGCGCCAGATGCTGATGCAGACCAGCAAGTCGATCATTCAGATCGGCCTTTCGTGCGGTTTTTCCTCGGGGCCGCACTTCTCCAGCGCCTACCGCAATTTCTTCGGTGCCACGCCGCGCGAAGACCGCAATCAGCGACGCAGTAGCAGCCCGTTCGAACTTTCCCCTGTGCCTGCCGAACGCGGTTGATTGTCTTGTCGCGATAAAGTGCTGCCGCGACAGCTCAGGTCCAGACAGGCCGGCTTCAATCCGTTTAAACTGCGCCTTTGTGACGCAAATTGTCGCATTGCCGAAAACCTTGAAAAAACCCGGTTTTGCGCTGTAACAAGTTGTCGCCTGGCGGCAAGGCCGAACACAAATCAGTCCTTACAATCTTTCCATCGCTCGCCAGTTTCAGGCAGGCGTTCCTCATCAGGAGACTCCGATGTCCGTTGAGCATGCTGCGGTGCAACGCGCCGATTTCGACCAGGTAATGGTCCCCAATTACGCCCCGGCCGGGTTCATCCCTGTGCGCGGTGCGGGCTCCCGGGTCTGGGATCAGGCGGGGCGCGAACTGGTGGATTTCTCGGGCGGTATCGCCGTCAACGTATTAGGCCACTGCCACCCGGCGCTGGTCGGTGCGTTGACCGAGCAGGCCAATAACCTCTGGCATGTGTCCAACGTCTTCACCAACGAGCCGACCCTGCGTCTGGCGAAAAAACTGGTGGATGCGACGTTCGCCGAGCGCGTGTTCTTCTGTAACTCCGGTGCTGAAGCCAACGAAGCCGCCTTCAAGCTGGCACGCCGTGTGGCGCATGACCAGTACGGCCCGGAGAAGTACGAAATCATCGCGGCGCTGAACAGCTTTCATGGCCGCACCCTGTTCACCGTCAGCGTGGGTGGGCAGCCGAAGTACTCCGATGGTTTCGGGCCGAAGATCACCGGCATCAGCCATGTGCCGTACAACGACCTCGACGCACTGAAGGCTGCTGTTACCGACAAGACCTGTGCCGTGGTGCTGGAGCCGATTCAGGGCGAGGGCGGTGTTCTGCCGGGTCAGCTGGAATACCTGCAAGGTGCGCGCAAGCTGTGTGACGAGCACAACGCCCTGCTGGTGTTCGATGAAGTGCAGAGCGGCATGGGCCGCAGCGGTCATCTGTTCGCCTACATGCATTACGGCGTGACCCCGGACATCCTTTCCAGCGCCAAGAGCATCGGCGGCGGTTTCCCGCTGGCGGCCATGTTGACCACTGAAAAGCTCGCCAGGCACTTCGCGGTCGGCGTGCACGGCACCACCTATGGCGGCAACCCGCTGGCCTGCGCGGTCGGTGAGGCGGTCATCGATGTCGTCAATACGCCTGAAGTGCTTGCGGGCGTGCAGCGCAAGCATCAGCAATTCAAGACCCGTCTGGAAAGTATCGGCCAGCAATACGGCGTGTTCAGCGAAGTGCGCGGTCTGGGCCTGTTGATCGGTTGCGTGTTGTCCGATGCCTGGAAAGGCAAGGCCAAGGACATCTTCAATGCGGCCGAGGCCCAGGACCTGATGATCCTGCAGGCCGGCCCTGACGTGATTCGTTTCGCGCCGAGCCTGGTGATTGAAGACGCAGACATCGAAGAGGGCCTGAACCGCTTCGAACGCGCCATCGCCAAACTGACATCCTGATTCGATGGCAGCCTAGCGGCGTCCGCCTGATGGCGGGTGCCGCACCTGTTTCCTGCGCCATGCGGCCTGACGCCGTGTGGTGCTTTTACTAGCGCCGGTCGTAAAGGCTGGTCGATCTACAAGGAGTGGCACCATGCTGGTAATGCGCCCTGCGCAAATGGCTGACCTGGCCGAGGTTCAACGCCTCGCTGCCGACAGCCCTATCGGTGTCACGTCCTTGCCCGACGATGCTGGCCGCCTGACCGACAAGATCGGCTCGTCGGAGGCGTCGTTTGCCGCCGAAGTCAGCTTCAACGGCGAAGAAACCTACTTCTTCGTGCTCGAAGACAGCGAAAGCGGCAAGCTGGTGGGCTGCTCGGGCATCGTGGCCTCGGCGGGCTACTCCGAGCCGTTCTACAGTTTTCGCAACGAAACCTTCGTGCATGCTTCCCGCGAACTGAAGATCCATAACAAGATTCACGTGCTGTCGCAGTGTCATGACCTGACCGGCAACAGCCTGTTGACCAGTTTCTACGTGGTCCCGGAGCTGGTCGGCACGGCATGGTCGGAGCTCAATTCGCGCGGTCGGCTGCTGTTTGTCGCCAGTCACCCCGAGCGCTTTGCCGATTCGGTGGTGACCGAGATCGTCGGTTACAGCGATGAGCAGGGCGACTCACCGTTCTGGGATGCCATCGGGCGCAACTTCTTCGATATCAATTACGCCGCTGCCGAACGCCTGTGCGGGCTGAAAAGCCGGACCTTCCTCGCCGAGCTGATGCCGCATTACCCGATCTACGTGCCACTGCTGCCCGACGCAGCGCAGGAAGCCATGGGACAGGTACATCCGCGCGCGCAGATCACCTTCGACATCCTGATGCGCGAGGGCTTTGAAACCGATCACTACATCGACATTTTCGACGGTGGACCGACGCTGCACGCTCGGGTGTCCGGGATTCGTTCGATTGCCCAGAGCCGTCTGGTTCCGGTCAAGGTCGAGCCCGGGCAAGGCAGCGATGTCGGCAAGGGTGGGCGTCTGTATCTGATCGCCAATGGCCTGTTGCAGGACTACCGCGCGGTGCTGCTGGAACTGGACTGGGCGCCCGGCAGGCCGGTGGTGCTGAGTCTCCAGGCTGCCGATGCCCTGGGTGTTGGTGAAGGTGCCAGTGTACGGATTGTCGCGGTCTGAACCGGACGTTCGATAGCTGATTAGCGAGTTTCAAGGCTCTTGATGAGCCGCTGAGGAGATAACATGATCGTTCGTCCTGTACGCAGCAGCGACCTGCCCGCGTTGATCGAGCTGGCGCGTAGCACCGGCGCCGGTCTGACGACTCTGCCCGCCAATGAGCAGCGTCTGGCGCATCGGGTAGGCTGGGCCGAAAAGACCTTTCGCGGAGAAGCCGAGCGCGGCGATGCCGATTACCTGTTCGTGCTGGAAGATGACGACGGCCGGGTGATGGGCATTTCCGCCATTGCCGGAGCGGTCGGTCTGCGCGAGCCCTGGTACAACTACCGGGTCGGTCTGACCGTCAGCGCTTCACAGGAGCTGAACATCTATCGGGAAATTCCGACCCTGTTCCTGGCCAACGACCTGACCGGCAATTCCGAGTTGTGCTCGCTGTTCCTGCACAGTGATTCGCGTAACGGCCTCAACGGCCGCCTGCTGTCCAAGGCGCGCATGCTGTTCATCGCTGAATTCCCGAAGCTGTTCGGCAACAAGATCATTGCTGAAATGCGCGGCATGTCCGATGAGCAGGGCCGTTCGCCGTTCTGGGAAAGTCTGGGGCGGCATTTCTTCAAGATGGAATTCAGTCAGGCCGATTACCTGACCGGCGTGGGCAACAAGGCATTCATCGCCGAACTGATGCCCAAGTTTCCGTTGTACAGCTGCTTTCTTTCCGAAGACGCACGCAACGTGATCGGTCGAGTGCATGCCGACACCGAGCCTGCGCTGACCATGCTCAAGAGCGAAGGTTTTTCGTATCAGGGTTATGTCGACATCTTCGATGCCGGCCCGGCCATCGAGTGTGAGACCGGCAAGATTCGCGCAATCAAGGACAGCCAGACGCTGGTGCTGGCCATCGGCACGCCAGGTGACGACGCTCCACAGTTCCTCATCTACAACCGCAAGCGTGAAGACTGCCGCGTCACGGTAGGCGCTGCGCGTTTTGCCGCCGGTACCCTGGTCGTCGCTCCGCAGACCGCCAAGCGGCTGCGCATGAGTGCGGGCGACAATGTGCGCGCGGTGCCCTTGTCTGCGGCGCGGGAGGGCGTTTGATGAATAGCCTTTACATCGCAGGCGCGTGGCAGGACGGGCAGGGTGAGGTAGTCAATTCGCTGAACCCGGTGACCCAGCAGGTGCTGTGGTCCGGGCGTGGGGCGAGCGCCGCGCAGGTCGAGAAGGCGGTGCAGGCGGCGCGTCAGGCATTTCCCGCCTGGGCACTGCTGTCTCTGGATCAGCGCATCACGATACTGGAGGCCTTCGCTGCACGGCTCAAACATCACGCCGACGCGCTGGCGCACTGCATCGGTGAAGAGACCGGCAAACCGTTGTGGGAATCAGCGACCGAAGTGACCAGCATGGTCAACAAGATTGCCATCTCGGTGCAGAGCTATCGCGAACGAACCGGCGAAAAGAGCGGGCCACTGGGCGACGCCACTGCGGTACTGCGCCACAAGCCGCACGGCGTGGTCGCCGTGTTCGGCCCGTACAACTTTCCCGGGCATCTGCCCAACGGCCATATCGTCCCGGCCTTGCTGGCGGGCAACGTGGTGCTGTTCAAACCCAGCGAACTGACACCGAAAGTCGCTGAGCTGACGGTCAAGTGCTGGATCGAAGCCGGGCTGCCTGCCGGGGTCCTGAACCTGCTGCAGGGCGGTCGCGAAACCGGAATCGCGCTGGCGGCCAATCCGGGTATCGACGGCCTGTTCTTCACCGGGTCGAGCCGGACCGGCAATGCGCTGCATCAGCAGTTTGCCGGTCAGCCGGACAAGATCCTTGCCCTGGAAATGGGCGGTAACAACCCGTTGATCGTCGATCAGGTTCAGGACATCGATGCAGCGGTGTACACCATCATTCAGTCCGCCTTCATTTCCGCGGGCCAGCGCTGCACCTGTGCGCGTCGTCTGCTGGTGCCCGAAGGCGACTGGGGTGATGCCTTGCTGGCACGACTGGTTGGCGTCAGCGCTACTATCGAAGCCGGTGCGTTCGATCAACAGCCTGCGCCGTTCATGGGTTCGGTGATTTCGCTGGAGGCTGCACGCGCCTTGCTCGACGCGCAGCGCAATCTGCTCGCCAACGGCGCACTGACCCTGCTGGAAATGCGCCAGCCGCAGCCCGGCTCGGCGCTGCTGACGCCGGGCATTATCGATGTCAGCGCGGTGCCTGATAGATCCGACGAAGAGCTGTTCGGCCCGCTGCTGCAGGTCATCCGCTACGCCGGGTTTGACGCCGCCATCGCCGAAGCCAACGCCACCCGTTATGGCCTGGCGGCAGGTCTGCTCTCTGACTCCGAAGCGCGTTATCAGCAGTTCTGGCTGCACAGCCGTGCCGGGATCGTCAACTGGAACAAGCCGTTGACCGGAGCCGCCAGCAGCGCCCCGTTTGGCGGGGTAGGCGCCTCGGGCAACCATCGCGCCAGCGCCTATTACGCGGCCGATTACTGCGCCTATCCGGTGGCTTCGCTGGAGGCCGGCAGCCTGACGCTGCCTGCGACACTGACCCCCGGCATCAGGCTGAGCTGACAGTGTGCGCACGATTGCTTATAAGAATAGATCCACGGAGCCTTGCCGATGAAGTCCTGTGAAGTGAATTTTGACGGTCTGGTCGGGCCAACCCACAACTACGGCGGGTTGTCCTACGGTAACGTTGCCTCCCAGAGTAACAGCCAGCAAAGTGCTAACCCGCGTGAGGCGGCGCTGCAAGGCCTGGCGAAAATGAAAGCGCTGATGGACCTGGGTTTTACCCAAGGCGTGCTGGCACCGCAGGAACGTCCTGATGTGTCCGGCCTGCGCCGTCTGGGCTTCACCGGCAGCGATGAGCAGGTGATTGAAAAAGCGGCCCGCCAGGACATGCCGTTGCTGGTCGCCAGTTGCTCGGCATCCAGCATGTGGGTGGCCAACGCGGCCACGGTCAGCCCCAGTGCCGACACTGCCGATGGGCGCGTGCATTTCACGGCGGCCAACCTCAACTGCAAATACCACCGCAGCATCGAGCATCCGACCACCACCCGCGTGCTCGGCGCGATGTTCGCGGATGCAAAGCATTTCGCTCATCACCCTGCGCTACCGCCTGTCGCGCAATTTGGCGATGAAGGCGCTGCCAACCACACCCGTTTCTGTCGTGATTACGGCGAGGCCGGTGTCGAGTTCTTCGTGTTTGGCCGCAGTGCCTTCGACACGCGCTACCCGGCGCCGCAGAAGTATCCGGCGCGTCAGACCCTGGAGGCGTCACGCGCAGTTGCGCGGCTGCACGGTCTGAGCGAAGCCGGCGTGGTCTATAGTCAGCAGAACCCGGCGGTCATTGATCAGGGGGTGTTCCACAACGATGTGATTGCGGTCGGCAGCGGTGAGGTGCTGTTCTATCACCAGGACGCGTTCCTCAATACCGAACCGATGCTCGATGAGCTGCGCGACAAACTCAGTCGTGTCGGCGGGCAGTTGCGGGCGATTTGCGTACCGCGTGCCGAGGTCTCGGTTCAGGATGCCGTGCGCTCCTACCTGTTCAATAGCCAGCTGTTGTCGCGGTCCGATGGCTCGATGCTGCTGATCGTGCCGCAGGAGTGCCAGGCGAACGCGAATGTCTGGGCTTACCTGCAACGATTGATCGCCGATGACAGCCCGGTTGCCGAGGTCAAGGTGTTCGACCTCAAACAAAGCATGCAGAACGGTGGTGGTCCAGCCTGCCTGCGCTTGCGGGTGGCGCTCAACGACACAGAGCTGGCGGCGGTGAATCCGGGGGTGATCATGACTGCGCCGTTGTACGAAACGTTGACGCAGTGGGTCGACAGGCACTACCGGGATCGCATGAGTGAAAGCGATCTGGCCGACCCTCGATTGCTCGACGAATGCCGCGCTGCATTGGATGAACTGACGCAAATCCTTAAACTGGGCGCGGTTTATCCGTTTCAACTGAATTGAAGCATCCTGCGCGTCGGGCCACTGTCCGGCGCACTTTTTCCTTTATAGAGAGCATTTTTATATGAGCGACGCCCTGCAACTGATCCTTGAAGACACTGATGGCACCCAGCTGGAAACATCCTGCACCCGCGTTGCCGTCATCTGGCAGGGCAAGGAATTGTGGATTCAGCAGGATGGCCGTGGCCAGTTGCTGATCGGCGTTGACGTCGAAGAAGACGATGCCGAATACGCCAACCTGCTGCTGCGTCCGCTGGCGACCAACCTGGTCAGCCTGCAACTGGAAATGGAGCCGGCCGACATGGGCGTCGAGGAAGACGGTCACGTTCACGGCCCTGACTGCAACCACTAAGGAAGCGCGCCATGCTCGCCCTCGGCAAACTGCTTGAACTGACCCTGGCTGGACGTGAGCCGGCGGAGAAGACTCAACTGACCGTCGAAGGCGTGCGCATGCGCTGGATGGGCGAGGGCGCACTGGAAGTCCGCCCACCAGAGGCTCGTGACAATGGCACTGACCTGCTGCTGTCTGCCGGTATCCATGGCAACGAGACTGCGCCCATTGAGCTGCTGGATGAATTGATCCGCAGCATTGCGCGCGGCGACCTGAAACCGCGCGCACGAATTCTGTTCCTGTTCGGCAATCCCGACGCCATGCGACGCGGGGCGCGTTTTGTCGAGCAGGACGTCAATCGGCTGTTCAACGGCCGTCATCTGCAAAGCGGTGGTGCCGAGGCGTTGCGGGCCTGCGAGCTGGAACGACTGGCCGCCAGCTTTTTCAGTCTGCCGGAGCGTTATCGGCTGCATTACGATCTGCACACCGCCATTCGCGGCTCGACGATCGAACAGTTCGCGCTGTACCCGTGGAAGGAAGGACGTCAGCATTCCCGGCTTGAGCTGGCCCGGCTACGAGCGGCGGGCATGAGTGCGGTGCTGCTGCAGAACAAGCCGTCCATTGTGTTCAGCGCCTACACCTACGATCAATTGGGGGCCGAGGCTTTCACTCTGGAACTGGGCAAGGCGCGGCCGTTCGGGCAGAACCAGCAGGTCAATCTTGGGCCGCTGCGCTTGTGTCTCGAGCAGCTCATCGAAGGCACTGAGCCCGAGCGGGATGACGATCTTGAAGGGTTGCAACTGTTCAGCGTGGCGCGGGAAGTGATCAAACGCACCGATGCATTCACCTTCAACCTGGCCGATGACGTCGAGAACTTCTCCCCGCTGGAAAAGGGCTACGTACTGGCCGAAGACGCGGGTGGTTCACGCTGGGTAGTGGAAGAAGAGGGCGCGAGGATCATCTTCCCCAACCCCAAGGTCAAAAACGGCCTGCGGGCGGGGATTCTGATCGTACCCACTGATGCGGATAGCCTCGGCTGATCGCTCGGCACCCTCAGGATCGGACGCAAAGCGTCCAGAACGATAGGTGTCCGGGAGAACACCTACCGATGCTGCGTCTCAGCAGGCCGCTTTCTGCTGTGCATCCAGACGGCGCAGGCTGCGTACCTTGTTCAGGGTGTCAGCGCAGGTCTTGGCTGCTTCTTCGCCCTTGTGCACGAAGTGATCGAAGAAGAACTTCTGATGCTCTTCGCCGGCATGGAAGTGATGCGGTGTCAGGACCACGGAGAACACCGGTACTTCGGTTTCCAGCTGGACCTGCATCAGCGCACTGACCACTGACTGCGCGACGAATTCGTGACGATAGATGCCGCCGTCCACTACCAGTGCGGCGCCGACGATGCCAGCGTAGCGGCCGGTATTGGCCAGCAGTTTTGCATGCAGCGGGATTTCAAAGGCGCCGCCCACTTCAAAGATGTCGATATCGCTTTCGGCGTAGCCCTGATTGGCCATCTCGGCGATAAAACCTTTACGGCTTTGGTCGACGATATCCTTGTGCCAGCAGGCCTGGATGAACGCGACACGCTCGTTTGCGTGGCTTTTGCTTTTGCTGTCGATTGCGGTTGGTTGCACGTGTTCTGACTCCTGTTTATGGAAAAAACAGGGCATTTGGATCGAAAGGGATTCAAGCTGCGTAGGAAAGCCTCCTGAACGATGTCGTTCATGGATAGGTTTTGCAGACGTTCTTGTTGGCGCCAATCCCGCTCTCTCTTCATCCGGACTATGACCGTCGGCCCCGGAATCACACCGGGTCTGCTGACCTTGCAGATCGCGGCCAACGCCACGACCCCCAAGCGCTCGCGGGCTAGACGCATTGCGCGTCATTACCGCCGGTGGGGAATTACACCCCGCCCTGAGAACGTTGCCGTCACTTTACGTGGCCGGCGCGAGATTTTTATCATAGTTCGCTGGATCATGCATGGACACTTTCGTACGGTATACCTGCCTTTTTCTTATAAGGAGTCGGAGTATCGAGAGCGGCGGCGCTTGATTATCATGTACCGCGTCGTCAGTAATGCCTTGTTGCAAGCCAAAGGTTGCATGCATTATCGATCTTCAACTTCAGGGAGCTTTTTCGTGACTGTCATCGATCTGCGCAGCGACACAGTGACTCTGCCCACGGCCGGCATGCTTGATGCCATGGCACGTGCGCCCGTTGGCGATGACGTCTACGGCGAGGACCCTACGGTCAATCTGCTCGAAGCGACGCTTGCCGGGCGCCTCGGGTTTGATGCCGCGCTGTTCGTGCCGTCGGGCACCATGAGCAATCTGCTTGCACTGATGGCGCACTGTGAACGTGGCGATGAATACATCGTCGGTCAGCAGGCCCACACCTATAAATACGAAGGTGGCGGTGCGGCAGTGCTGGGCTCCATTCAGCCACAGCCCCTGGAGGTACAGGCCGATGGCTCCCTGGACCTGCAGCAGGTGCTCGACGCCATCAAGCCCGATGATTTTCACTTTGCCCGCACGCGCCTGCTGGCTCTGGAAAACACCATGCAGGGCAAAGTGCTGCCCTTGGACTACTTGGCTGCCGCGCGTACCCTGACTCTGGAAAAGGGGCTCGCCCTCCATCTGGACGGCGCACGGCTGTACAACGCCTCGGTCAGGCTGGGTGTCGATGTCCATGAGATCACCCGGCACTTCGATTCGGTTTCGGTCTGCCTTTCCAAGGGGCTGGGCGCGCCGATCGGCTCGGTGCTGTGTGGTTCGCACCCGTTGATCGCCAAGGCCCGCCGCTTGCGCAAGATGCTTGGCGGTGGCATGCGTCAGGCTGGAGGGCTGGCGGCGGCAGGGCTCTACGCGCTGGATCATCAGGTCGAGCGGTTGGCGGACGACCATGCCAACGCGGCGTTTCTGGCTGAAGGCCTGAGCGGGCTCGGCTACGCTGTCGAGCCGGTGCAGACCAATATGGTCTATGTGCAGATCGGCGAGCGCGCGGCATCGCTCAAAGCGTTCTGCGCCGAGCGTGGCATCGTACTCACGGCCTCGGCGCGGCTGCGTATGGTGACCCACCTGAACGTGTCGCGCGCTCAGGTCGAACAGGTCATCGCCGCATTCGCAGCCTTTGAACACCCATGACATGCCGATAATCCAGTTACTTGTTTCTATCGCACAAACACACTGTACCGAGGGCGCAACGCCTATATAATGCGGCCCTTTGCCGTCGCTACGTCATTTGACGTTTTGCACTTGCCTCTGGCCGCAGTCTCCGTGGAAGAACCTATGAAAAGCGCAGAAATCCGTGAAGCCTTCCTTGGCTTCTTCGAAGAGCAAGGCCACACCCGTGTCGCTTCAAGCTCCTTGATTCCGGGCAATGACCCAACCCTGCTGTTCACCAACGCAGGCATGAACCAGTTCAAGGATTGCTTCCTGGGCCAGGAAAAGCGCGCCTACACCCGCGCCGTTACCAGTCAGAAATGCGTGCGTGCCGGTGGCAAGCACAACGACCTGGAAAACGTCGGCTATACCGCTCGTCACCATACTTTTTTCGAAATGCTGGGCAACTTCAGCTTCGGTGACTATTTCAAGCGTGATGCCATCACCTACGCCTGGACCTTCCTGACCTCCGAAAAATGGCTCAACCTGCCCAAGGAAAAACTCTGGGTCACGGTGTACGCCACTGACGACGAAGCCTACGACATCTGGACCAAGGAGATCGGCGTACCTGCCGAGCGCATGGTCCGTATTGGCGACAACAAAGGCGCACCGTACGCCTCCGATAACTTCTGGACCATGGGCGACACCGGCCCATGCGGCCCTTGCAGCGAGATTTTCTTCGATCACGGCCCGGAAATCTGGGGCGGCCCGCCAGGCTCGCCGGAAGAAGACGGCGACCGTTACATCGAAATCTGGAACAACGTATTCATGCAGTTCAACCGGACTGCAGATGGCGTGCTGCACCCGCTGCCAGCGCCGTCGGTCGATACCGGCATGGGCCTGGAGCGTGTCAGTGCGGTCCTGCAGCACGTGCATTCCAACTATGAAATCGACTTGTTCCAGAGCCTGCTGGCTGCGTCGGCCAAGGCCATTGGTTGCAGCAATGACAACCAGGCTTCGCTGAAAGTCGTGGCTGACCACATTCGCTCGTGCGGCTTCCTGATCGCCGACGGCGTGCTGCCGTCCAACGAAGGGCGTGGTTATGTGCTGCGCCGCATCATTCGTCGCGCCTGCCGTCACGGCAACAAACTGGGTGCCAAGGGCAGCTTCTTCTACCAGATCGTTGCCGCGCTGGTCGCCCAGATGGGGTCTGCGTTCCCTGAGCTGGTGCAGCAGCAGTCGCACATCGAACGCGTACTCAAAGGCGAAGAAGAGCAGTTCGCCAAGACCCTCGAGCAAGGTCTGAAAATCCTCGAGCAGGATCTGGCCGACCTCAAAGGCACCGTGGTTCCGGGCGAAGTGGTGTTCAAGCTGTACGACACCTACGGTTTCCCGATGGACCTGACCGGCGACATCGCCCGCGAGCGCAACCTGACCCTGGACGAAGCAGGCTTCGAGCGTGAAATGGACGCCCAGCGCGTGCGCGCCCGTTCGGCCAGCTCGTTCGGCATGGATTACAACAGCCTGGTGAAGGTCGATGTGGCCACGCAGTTCACCGGTTACTCGGCGACCACTGGCAGCGCAAGCGTCGTGGCGCTCTATAAGGAAGGCCAGTCGGTTTCTCACCTGAATGAAGGCGAAGAGGGCGTGGTGATTCTCGACATCACCCCGTTCTACGCCGAGTCGGGCGGTCAGATCGGTGACAGTGGTTTCCTGCAGGCCGGTGACGCGCGCTTTGACGTCAGTGATACCACCAAGACCGGTGGTGCGTTCCTGCACCACGGCGTTGTGGCGTCCGGCAGCCTGAGCGTTGGCGCGCAGGTTGAAACACAAGTGGCTGATGAAGTTCGCGATGCAACCAAATTGAACCATTCGGCCACTCACTTGCTGCACGCCGCATTGCGTCAGGTGCTGGGTGAGCACGTTCAGCAGAAAGGCTCGCTGGTCGACAGTCAGCGTCTGCGCTTCGACTTCAGCCATTTCGAAGCGATCAAGCCCGAGCAACTGCGCGCGCTGGAAGATATCGTCAACGCCGAGATTCGCAAGAACACCGAGGTAATGACCGAAGAAACCGATATCGACACGGCGAAGAAGAAGGGCGCCATGGCGCTGTTCGGCGAAAAGTACGGCGACAGCGTTCGCGTACTGAGCATGGGCGGCGAGTTTTCCGTCGAGCTGTGTGGTGGCATTCACGCCAGCCGCACCGGTGACATCGCGTTGTTCAAGATCGTCAGTGAAGGCGGTGTTGCAGCAGGCGTGCGCCGTATCGAGGCCGTCACTGGCGCTGCGGCGCTGGCCTGGCTGAATTCGGCCGAAGATCAACTCAAGGAAGCTGCGACGCTGGTCAAAGGCAATCGCGACAACCTGCTGGACAAGCTGACGGCGGTGATTGAACGCAACCGTCTGCTGGAAAAACAACTGGAACAACTGCAAGCCAAGGCAGCCAGTGCCGCCGGTGACGACCTGTCGTCAGCTGCGCTGGATGTCAAAGGGGTCAAGGTTCTGGCCACGCGCCTGGATGGTCAGGACGGCAAGGCGCTGTTGGCGCTTGTCGATCAGTTGAAGAACAAGCTCGGCCGCGCAGTGATCCTGCTCGGCAGTGTTCATGAGGACAAGGTTGTCTTGGTCGCAGGCGTGACCAAGGACCTGACTGGCCAACTCAAAGCCGGTGATTTGATGA
Source organism: Pseudomonas sp. PvP100 (assembly GCF_017833055.1). Taxonomy (NCBI): domain Bacteria; kingdom Pseudomonadati; phylum Pseudomonadota; class Gammaproteobacteria; order Pseudomonadales; family Pseudomonadaceae; genus Pseudomonas; species Pseudomonas sp. PvP100. Next base: position 2,762,337 of record NZ_JAFIBO010000001.1, on the reverse strand, counting down.
AGCAGGCAGCTGCCGCCGTAGGTGGTAAAGGTGGTGGCCGTCCTGATATGGCTCAAGGCGGTGGTGTCGATGCCGGCGCGCTGGATTCAGCGCTGGCACTGGCCGTTCCTTTTGTAGAGCAGGGTATCTGAGTCGGGTCAGCGTGCCTGCCGCACACCGGCAGGCCGTACTGGGACTCGAATGTTAATGGGTGCTCTTAACGGGATTTGAGGCGGCTTTGAGATGGCTTTAATCGTACAGAAATTTGGCGGCACCTCCGTGGGCTCTGTAGAGCGCATCGAGCAGGTGGCCGACAAGGTCAAGAAATTCCGTGAGGCGGGTGACGACCTGGTGGTCGTGCTGTCGGCCATGAGTGGTGAAACCAATCGTCTGATCGAGCTGGCCAGGCAGATCAGTGATCAGCCGGTTCCCCGTGAACTGGATGTCATTGTCTCCACGGGCGAGCAGGTCACCATCGCGCTGCTGGCGATGGCCTTGATGAAGCGTGGCGTTCCGGCGGTGTCCTACACCGGCAATCAGGTGCGTATTCTCACCGACAGCGCGCACAACAAGGCGCGCATCCTGCAGATCGACGACCAGAAGATCCGCTCCGACCTGAAAGCGGGTCGCGTGGTGGTGGTCGCCGGTTTCCAGGGTGTCGACGAACACGGCAACATCACGACCCTCGGGCGTGGTGGCTCGGACACGACCGGTGTTGCCCTGGCGGCGGCGCTGAAAGCGGACGAGTGCCAGATCTACACCGACGTCGATGGCGTCTACACCACTGATCCGCGCGTCGTGTCGCAGGCCCAGCGCCTCGACAAGATCACCTTTGAAGAGATGCTGGAAATGGCCAGTCTCGGTTCCAAGGTGCTGCAGATCCGTGCGGTCGAATTCGCCGGCAAATACAATGTCCCGCTGCGCGTTCTGCACAGCTTCAAAGAGGGGCCGGGCACCCTTATTACAATCGATGAAGAGGAATCCATGGAACAGCCGATCATTTCCGGCATCGCCTTCAACCGCGATGAAGCCAAGCTGACCATCCGTGGCGTGCCAGACACCCCCGGCGTGGCGTTCAAGATTCTCGGCCCGATCAGCGCGGCCAATATCGAAGTGGACATGATCGTGCAGAACGTCTCGCACGATAACACCACCGATTTCACCTTCACGATCCATCGCAACGACTATCAGGCGGCCTTGCAGGTGCTTGAGGCCACCGCGCGTGAAATCAGCGCGCGTGAAGTCTCCGGCGATACCAAGATCGCCAAGGTGTCCATCGTCGGCGTCGGCATGCGCTCGCATGCCGGCGTCGCCAGTCGCATGTTCGAAGCGCTGGCCAAGGAGAGCATCAATATCCAGATGATCTCCACATCGGAAATCAAGGTTTCCGTGGTCATCGAAGAGAAATACCTGGAGTTGGCTGTGCGCGCATTGCACACGGCCTTTGAGCTGGATGCTCCGCGGCAGGGTGAATGACCCTGTCATCGAAGGGCGCGGCGTGACCGCGTCTTTCGGGTGCTGCGCAGAAGGGCTTTTGTTTTCTTTGCGTTAGTCGATATACAGGTAGTGGTCATGGCGTTTTGCTAGTGTCACTGCCTATAGGTTGCAGACTGTTGTCCCTGAATAAAGGCGTAAGGAGAAAAGTATGCTGATTCTGACTCGTCGGTGCGCGGAAAGCCTGATCATTGGGGATGGTGAAATCACCGTCACCGTGCTCGGAGTGAAGGGTAATCAGGTGCGTATTGGTGTCAATGCGCCCAAGGAAGTCGCTGTCCACCGTGAAGAGATTTACCTGCGTATCAAGAAAGAGAAGGACGAAGAACCAAGCCATTAATTTTTATTGAATTTTTGGTTTGCAAACGGGGAAAAGGGTGGTTATTATACGCCCCGTGTTGCGGAGAGCTGGCCGAGTGGCCGAAGGCGCTCCCCTGCTAAGGGAGTACACCTCAAAAGGGTGTCGGGGGTTCGAATCCCCCGTTCTCCGCCATTATTTATGTAGTGCGTAAAACTGGGCTTGATCTGTAAGTTGTTGAATTTACTAGAAAAAGTGCTTGACTAAACAGTTTTACGACCTATAATGCGCGGCACCAACACATGCACTCGTAGCTCAGCTGGATAGAGTACTCGGCTACGAACCGAGCGGTCACAGGTTCGAATCCTGTCGAGTGCACCATTTAAAGTTGTTTGAAGTGTTGTAAGCAATTACAAGGTTTCCGATAACTGGCTCCAACCAGAGGTGATCTGGTCTAAAAACACCAATGCACTCGTAGCTCAGCTGGATAGAGTACTCGGCTACGAACCGAGCGGTCACAGGTTCGAATCCTGTCGAGTGCACCATACAAACGAAAAGCCCACATCGAAAGATGTGGGCTTTTTGCTTTCTAGCGTTTTCCTTTAACGCATCCGTGCTCGTCAAATGTCACCTTATTGCTGCGGCCTTTTTTCTGGTTGTACACATAGTGCAATTCGCCGTTGCGGTTGGTGACCTTGTCGGGACGCCCCAGCAGGCTCTCGACATCACGCTGCGTCATGCCTGGAGGGGTACGCTGGTTGATGATCGCAGCCCGGCGCTGTTCGGCGCTCAAGCGGTTGCCGCAGCCATCATCGCGTGTGCCCACCACGACAACTGTCTGGTCTGCCGGCTTTTCACGCGCGGTTTGTGCAGTGCTGGCGGGCGGCAGCACGTCGATACGGGTTCCCGGCGGTGCGTTGAAGGCTCTCTGCAGGCGGGTGCTGTGCCCATCCGGGCATCCCAGGGTGGTAAACGTAATCTTTCCGGATGCATCCTCGCATCGATGAACGTTGCTGGCGGTTGCAGTCGCAGGCAGGCAGAGCAGGGCGCTCCACAGCAGCAGGTGATTGGCAGGTCGCATGCCCAAGGTCCTCCGTGACGGGTGTCAGCAAAGGCTAACTCCCGCCTTTGCAAGGGGCGAGCGTGTTTTGTTGGCTGAATGTGACGTCGAACCCTGGCTGGCTTACGGAGTTGTGCAGGTTTGCACTGCAAACGGTTGTTCTGAGCTGAATTTTCTCGCGTGCGCTTCGCTCAAAGCGGTGTATCATTGCGCCCGTCAGCTCCGCCGGGGCTTGTGGAACACCTCCATGGACATACCCAGTCGTTACTCAATAATGTTTTTCAACAATCATGAATTAACTGATTGATCTCCCGGCGTGCTCCGCTGCTGGGAGTGGAGTTCGCCTATGACCGAAAGAGAAGTAAAAAAAACGCAGGAAAGCTTGCAGGATCGCCTGGCTCAGGTCGTCGATCTGCTGCAGCGCCAGCGTATTGTTGAGGACCTGACCCATCGTCAGGAAGGTCAGCATCAGGACCGTGTAGAAAACCTGGTTCACCGGCAGAACCTCGTCGAGTTGCAACGCAAGCTCGAAGACCTTCACTCTGCCGACGTCGCTTATATCCTTGAAGCTTTGCCCCTGGAAGACCGTCTGACCGTCTGGCAGCTGGTCAAGGCCGATCGCGACGGCGATATTCTTCTTGAAGTATCCGATTCCGTTCGTGAAACCCTGATCGCCGACATGGACGATCATGAGTTGCTCGCGGCGGCACGGGACATGGACGCCGACGAACTGGCCGACCTTGCTCCCGAATTGCCCCGCGACGTCGTTCACGAGCTCATGGAAACACTGGATTCACAACAGCGTGAGCGCGTGCGGTCGGCCCTGTCCTATGACGAGGATCAGGTCGGTGCGCTGATGGACTTCGAGATGGTGACGATCCGTGAGGATGTCAGCCTTGAAGTCGTACTGCGCTACCTGCGCAGGCTCAAAGAGCTGCCCGGTCACACCGACAAACTGTTCGTAGTCGATTCCGAGGGCGTGCTCAAGGGCGTGCTGCCGATCAAGCGTCTGCTGGTCAATGATCCGGAGAAGCAGGTTGGCGAAGTCATGGCCAATGATCCGGTCAGCTTTCACCCGGAAGACGATGCCTACGATGCGGCACAGGCGTTCGAGCGTTACGACCTTATCTCCACGCCGGTCGTGGACAAGAACGGCAAGCTGATCGGCCGTCTGACCATCGATGAAATGGTCGACCTGATCCGTGAGGAAAGCGAAAGCGAAGTCCTCAACATGGCGGGTCTGCGTGAAGAAGAAGACATCTTCGCGTCGGTATGGCGTTCGCTGCGCAACCGTTGGGCCTGGCTGGCAGTCAACCTGGTAACTGCGTTCCTGGCCTCGCGCGTGATCGGCCTGTTCGAAGGCTCCATCGAGAAGCTGGTGGCGCTCGCTGCGCTGATGCCTATCGTGGCCGGTATCGGTGGCAATTCCGGTAATCAGACCATCACCATGATCGTCCGCGCGATGGCGCTGGACCAGGTCAATACCGGTAATACGGCGCGCTTGCTGCGCAAGGAGCTGGCTGTCGGCCTGATCAACGGGCTGCTCTGGGGGGGGGTGATCGGCGTGGTCGCCTACATGCTGTATGGCAGTTGGTCATTAGGTGTGGTCATGACCGCAGCCATGACGCTCAACCTGTTGCTGGCAGCGCTGATGGGCGTTTCCATTCCCATGGCGCTTGCTCGACTGGGACGAGATCCCGCGATGGGGGCAAGCGTCATGATTACGGCGATGACCGACAGCGGCGGCTTCTTCATCTTCCTTGGGCTGGCGACGATCTTTCTGCTCTAAGCCTCGCGACTCTTACAGTCTTTTGAAATAAAAAACCGCCGTGATCAGGCGGTTTTTTTATGCTTCGGCCAAGTCTTCATCTCGTTGTGTAACGCGATAAGCCGACGACTAATAAAGAAAAAGACTACAAGAAGGCTATAACGAAAAAGGCCAGCTTTCGCTGGCCTTTGTCTGTTAAGTGAAATCTCAGGACTCTTCGGAAGCGAGTTCCGTGTCATGAGCAATCAGCGAAACAAGAGCGTTCTGTTGACGATGTGAAAGCTGACGAAAGCGCTGCAGCAGCTCGCGTTCGTGCAAGGACAGCTCAGGACTATCGAGACGCAGGCTTGGTTCATCACCAAGAGCGCCTTCCTGAATCAGGCTTTGTTCGAGACGAGCGATGATTTCCGAGTTCATGCTGCGGTGATGATTCTTGGCTACCTCTTGCACGCGATTACGCATGCCGTCTGGTAGGCGAACGACGAACTTGTCAGCCGTGCGGCTGGAATAAGTAGCCTGTTTCATAGGGCTCATATATTTAACCGGTTAGTTCAGGGGAAGCGGTTCTAGCAAGTGGCCGCAAGATTGTCACAGTCAGACAGTCATTTTGGCCAAATGTTCAACCGGGGTTCCAAGGGGCCGACATAATGCCGCATTCCGTCGAATCCTTGGCGTCAATTCTGTGACAAATATTGACTCAGGTAGAGGCGTATTGCCAGCACCAATTATCAGAAATGCGAGCGAATTTGCAAAGTCATCGCATTTGTCCCGGGATAAAAGGGCACGCCACCGAGCTTTTTCCTGTCATGGCCATTTGACTCCAAGTATGCGTCTAAATTCAGCGTGAGCGGGGTTAGCCGACAAAGGGTTGGCTGCGATGCAGGAAGGTTCTTTTGGAGGAGGGGAGATTCTGGATGCGAACGGTCAGACGACCGGGCAAATTGCTGCAAGTAGCTTCGCTGTCAGCGCAGCACTGGGTCGAATTTGAAGCGACGACCGACGAACAACGCAACGACAAACAGACTGGCGAACACGCCGGCGGCGATGTTTGCAGCGATACTCATGGCTTGTGCATTAACAGGAAGCAGAAGGTCGGTGACGACAGCCATGATCGCCAGGACCAGAAATGACAACGCGGATTTTGACATGGCTACTCTCTCTTGAAAGGGTCGTTGCGGGCGTTATCAGAAAACCCAGCGCTGTTCGGCGCGTGGAAACTGAAGTGACTCATCATCGTCATTGGCCAGCATCGCTGCGCTTGCAACGCGTTCAGTCATGATCGCCAGTTTTGGCGCCTGACTGATCTGGTGGCGGACAGGAGCAGGCGTGGCTGCCTGAGCGTCCTTGATACCAGAATCCTGGAAATGAAATGCCACCAGAGCCACCAGAGCTGCCGCATTCAACACTGAGAGAGTCTTGTTCATTTTCCAGTACCTGTGCCCGACCGTTTGGGATGAGATGTGTTCCACAGATATCAATAATGCAGTCTGCATGCCAATCAGAAAATGATAAAAAATCCTTTAAAATCAATGTCTTATTAAATTAAAAAAAGTGCTCTGCAGTGCGTTTTGCAATGATGGCTTTTTGGGGTATTGCAAATTGCATGATCGGTTTATCAGGCCGTGTTTCCAGGCGACATCGGCTACAGGGTCGAAGGGCAATGACGACATGACAAAAGCGCCACATGCCGCTAAGATGCACGCCGTCCTCGCTGGCACCGCTCGGTGTGTCGGCACGCAGTGTCTCAGTAGCTCAATTGGATAGAGCATCCCCCTCCTAAGGGGAAGGTTGCAGGTTCGAACCCCGCCTGGGACACCATATATATACATGCCACCAACCTTTGCTGAACGAGCTGCCTCTTTGAGCCTCTGCTCAGCATGCATAGCCGTATGTCGTCCAATACCAGTGATAGCCTAAAAGTGAGAGAGCCTCGGCTCGCTCTTCGATGAGCAAGCGTTCAGGATCACGAGTCACTTGGTAGGCTCTTCCTGGTACACGTGGAATTTCAGTCAATGATGGTTCCTTAGGCGCGGGCAGGCTTACCCTTGTCCGAGGATACACCCTAGCCACGAGCACAGAACGAGTCACGTAACGGGAGTAAGGGCGTCTGTCTAATCCATTTCCAGCAAGTATCGACAATGATCGCATAGCGCATCCGAATGGATTTCCTCAATGTCTGCTTCGTCATCAAGTGGAGCGCCGCATTGCCTACACTCAGGAGCTTTCGGGCCATCTCCACAAATGGCGCAGCGTTGCTCCTCGACAATGTACGAGTCTTGGTCACAGTGTTCGCAGAGATCCAAGGGGCCTTCACCACCCTGGGTGGCTGCAATGTAAAGGTCAGAGAAATATTTTCCAGTAAGCATTGAGCTAACCACATCACCAAATTGCGATGTAGCTTCGCATCGGGTGCACTGAAACGCAGTTAGTGAAAGTGTTTCGACGTCGCCGAAGGCTTTCATCAGCTTGGCCCTGCATTCTGGGCAGCTCAGATGCTCTGTTGCGCTTGCAAGAATATCCGATGGCCAAGAGACATGGTTGAGTGACTCTAGGCATGCCTTGCGCTCTCGCTCGTAGAAGGCTTCATGCTCAGTCAGAAATGTCCAAATGTCTGGGCCTAGCAGACTCACAGGACTGACCCCTAAATGAGTGGGTACGAACTGCTGTATCAGGTGAAAGCAATTCGCCACGGTTTCCAGCAGCACCGATGTAGGGCGGACGCTGTAATAGTGCTCGATATCATTTCTGATGGTGGTGAGTGCTTCCAGTAGGTTCCACTCTACTCCATCAACGCCCAGCCCCTTGAACCGCGAAATTATCGTATGGACATCTACGGTCTTCTTACCGCTGCCGACCCAAATTACCTTGCCGTCAGTTCCCAAGCTTGGTGTCACTTTCTCTTTGAGTAGTGCCTCACCTGAACCAGGTGAGCTCATCGCTTGCAACTTGACCTTAAAAAGCAACAGGAGGCCCGAGGTCAAGTTTCGAATAGAGGAAAGCGCTCGGGCTAAATCGTGTTCAGCAGCTTTGAAGTCCTCTACCCCGAGTCGGATCGAAGCTACAGCGTTGTCCTGCATTGACATCCCTTTCTCCTGGCTGAAATAAGGCTGCTCCAATTGAGCTCCTCGGTTCCGTTCGGTCTGCGCCTTTGATCCTGCGCACCTCCAGGACCGAAGAGTATGGATGCATTACAACCTAAAGGCATCTAGGCGGGCACCCTTTACGCCCCATTTTACCTAGCCAATTGCATGCTGCGGTCACGCTGCAGCAGAGCGTGACCTGGTTCCTGTGATTTTGAAGTGATTAGTGGTTAGGCAATGTTACTGTGCATCCATACAGCGTCCCGCGATTTTAGCGGCTAAGAAGGCGCAAAATTGCAGAGTGCCATCTTTCTCTTCTCCGTAGGCTGCATTCTTCATATACTCTCATACACTAGGGAGGGGGTGTAAAGCATGAATCGAGTTGATTATCAGAAAAAATAATTAATTTGCTAAGAAACGCCAAGCGTTACCTGGAGCTTAAGATAAAAAGGCTGGAGCGGCGTTTGGGTTACTTCACTGAGACTGATGGTAAAAAATTGATGTATTCTCTCTCTTAATCTTAAATTTCACGCTCGGCAACATGCTCACTCAAGGCAACTGGTTATCTCTATTTTCAAAAAGTTTAGAAAGTCCGGCATCGACTAAAATCGTAACTATATTGATAGCGTTCCTATTTGTAATTTCCATCGGCGCGATGTGCGTGCGCTTTATCACTAATCGTGACACTTATCGTATAGAGCTGATCGACATATCTCTGGCTAACCGTGACCTTGAGTGATGCCATTAGCAAGGAAGCGAGACACTTGCGCCTGTTGGTGTTCTCGTGCCTATCCAGGCCTACCATATTGACAGCCCATCGCCAACCGATTCGGGACGCTTCCCGTCCATGACCCCGGTTAGGCTGCGAAGCGCTTGATTCAGACGTGGCTATTTAAAGATATGGGCGCTCCTGCCGATTAGTTTGTGAGATGCAGTGCGCCTAGTTAGCTTTTTTCACGCTAGGCATTACCCGACCAACGTGAGGCGTCATGACTATAAGTATTATCCTGCTTATCATCCAAATATTTATGATGACCGCTTGGGGAGAGGGGAACCTACGAAAGACGCCTGAGGGTCAGAAGGTTTTAGCTACACTATCGTCATTAGGCCTGTTTTTCTTGCGTTGGCGTGCCAATGCGGATTACAAAAAAGAGATGGCTTTTTTGGGCAAAGCGATGGGATGGCTGGCCATCGCGTCTGTAGTGGCTTTTTTTATCCTGCCAGCTTCTGCTAAGCCTGTTGTATCTGTCTACTGTGTAACGTTCATGGGGCTTTGGTTATCCATTCGGGTTGGCATGGATATCGAAAGCCAGTTGATGGATATGTTGGGATGGGCGGCGTTGTTTTTCTGTATTCCATTTATTTTTTTGGCCTGTGATCACTTTCACGTGCTGCCGGGCAGCCTGCTACGTGCGACTGCAGCACCTCTCAGTTTGATGCTGGGACATGAACTGCTGGACTATCAGCTCGCCCTGGCAATGGCGATTATAGGTGGTACTGGCGGGCTATTTATGGGACTTGTGAATATCGTCGTTTTTTCGGTCTTCCCGCTGTTACTTTTATTTTTTATAGTTGTTGTTTCGAAGGCTTCCAAGTTTTTATTGGGCAGATCCGTAAACGCGGGTCGAAACTTTGTTGCGCTTTATGTTCTTGTGGTAGGGCCTACCTTATTAGTTCTACATTCGTTGCAAGTCTTTTAATGCAGGTTATTATGGACTGTAAGATCGCTCGTGTTGAAATATAGCAAGCGGAGCCCGCAAGCCGGCACGGCTAGAGACGTGAGGATGCAAGCCCGAAGGGCCAAGACGCCCTTAGGGGCGGCTTGGTTTACGACAGCCGTGCTCGAAGAGCCGCGCCTTTAGCATTCTTTGGCATAAGCCTCCAGCCAAAATTCCCCTGATCGCGGACCAGCCGGCACCCGTCGCAATTCGCAACGTGATATGCGATTTCGTACTCTCGCCAATCTGTCATGATGCGACTGTCGATCTCCGTAGGCTGTCGCTCGACAAACCCCGCCACGGCGTTGATGAACTGTCCATGCGAGAAAACCACAATGTCCTTCGCCGGATGGGCCTCAAGCCGCTCTAGGAACGATTGCGCCCGTGATACAAACTCAATGAATGACTCAGATCCATCACCCTCTAAAAACGAAGGATTGGCTTGGTTCCAATACTCCTTCACCCAGTCCCGCCGCTGAGCCACTGTGGTATTCACGTACCTCGCAGGCTCTAGGGACGTGAACTCCTGAATTGGCCACGTCTCCAGAGGGACTGCTGGGAAAGCGCTTGCCATGAACTGAGCGGTGGTCATAGAGCGAGAAAACGGCGAAGTGACTATCAAGTATGGGGCTTTGGCGAATAAAAGGGCGACTCGGCGTGCCTGATCAACACCATGCTCAGTGAGAGGAATGCTCGCGTGATCCTGAGTGGGCGCACCGGCGTTTGCGGTACTTTCACCACGGCCAATCAGCCTGACCAACTTCATCATTTGCCATATCCTCGGAGACGCTGTGAGAGGGCTGACCTACGCGAGAAGTCAATTCTGGAGCCGGGCGGGAGACCAAATCCTAACATCGACAAGGCCAAGCTTGGCCGGATGATTCCGAGGCGAACGAAGGGCAAAACTATGAAACCGTCTCACGCAATCTAGGGTAAAGCCAGCCCGATCCAACAGCTCATAGAGTCTTATGGATTCGCATCGCCTGCCATTTTTGGATCGACCGCAAGAGGAACGGACGTGGATGGCAGTGACCTCGCCATCTTGGCCACCATGTCTCTCAACATGCGAGGCAAAATTTCCCTTTTCGACATCCAAGATTTGGAGGCTGATTTGGAAGCCCTGACTGGAGTAGCTGTCGATTTCGACGTCTATAACAACATGCCTGATGACTGGAGAGCCTCGATAGAGCGCGACGTGGTCATGCTGTAGTTAGAGGCCTCCCGCTTAGTCTGTAAACGGAGCGCCTCTCCCTCGTCCTCACCAGTTCCAAACAGCCGGTATCCCGTGGGGCCCATAGAATCGCGACCACATGCAGTGCTGCGGAGCGGACGCTTAACGCGGCTCCGCTTATCGACGCACAGCTGTAATCCGCGGTCATGCACTGCACCTGCTCCATTATCACTGGCAGCTTGGTTCCGGGCCAATTGCTCTAACGAGTTCGGTTTGCTCCAGACCAGCGAAGCATGGACTGTCCAAGTCTACTCTGAGCTCAGAGAGTGGGTTCAGTGCTCCCTTTCACCGGCGTCCGCTCAATAACGGAAGGCGTAACGTTGCATACGAATAGACGATGGTGTAGCACTAGGCTATCTTCCGGGCTCTGCTTACCCGTTACCAAGGAAGGACAACTGTGATCTACCAATGTAATGCTTGTCACCGAACAACCTTTGAAACAGTCTGTCCTCGATGCAATCTCAGGGTTGTTCCTTCAACCGCCCAAGCTGGCGAGCAAAGCCTCACGCCGCTCGACCCCTCGTTTTATCCTGACTTTCAGTACCAGTCAAAAGGCTTCCTAAAAGACTTCTTGGGCAAGAAAAAGGAACAGGCTCAGCTCAACGATCTACTGAACAATGTGCTGGGCAAGTACGCTGAACTGAAGACGCCATATTTCACCAATTTCATCCACACCACTCGCGACACCGCCGCAAGCGGGGGAGATGAGGCTGGTGTTCCTGGTGCACGGATGGACGGTGTCTACACCGAGCGAGAACTCTTCAGGGAGGTCTTGATTCGTAAAGGCTTCGATGAGCTTGAACAGCTTCCGACGCTGCTCGACAAGCTATTGCTGACCACGGCTTTTAACTCGGCGTACGCAGGTTTTGCAAGGGAGGTCACCCGCCACATCAGACCAGACCTAGCGAGCACGCTGCGCTCTTGGATCGAAGAGGCGGGCACGTCTTTCAGAGTTGACCTGGCACTGTTCTTTTACTACGTCTGGGAAAACGACATCGACTTTCCCGAGATGCAGTTCAACCGCCAAGCAGCCACCATTGCTGGCCAGCCCTTGGTGGCACTGCTGAATTTCCGTTCTGGCCTTGGCCACTGCGAATCGATCTACTTCGACATCTTGGTTGAGCGCCTGGGCAGCCAGCTCGAGCACTTCAATCCCAACCGCTTCATCACGATGTACTTGGTCGACGCTATGGACGGATTCCAGTTCGAAGCTTTCCTAGTTGAGATCTTCCAGACCATCGGGTACGACGTTAAAGGCACTCAGAAGACCGCTGATCAAGGTGCCGACCTGTTCGTGAGTCGCTTCGGTAAAACTATGGTGATACAGGCCAAAAACTACACCAGCTCGGTAGGCAACTCTGCCGTCCAGCAAGCGATCTCTGCTAAAGCGTTCTACGGCTGCGATGACGCGATGGTTGTCACTAACTCTTGGTTCACCAAGTCGGCGAAGGAGCTGGCCACGACTGCGAACGTGCGCTTGGTTGATCGTGAAGGCCTCCAGACATATTTGGATGACTACAACCAGAAGCTGATCGAGATATTCCAGGCCGAAGCTGAGGAGGCGTGAACGCGATGACGATACCGATTGAATTTACGGTGTTAGGCAATCCATCCTCTGTCAACTCGACATCTGGCAAGAAGGCTGCATGGAAGACGCTTGTCGAAGCTGCTGCAAAGGGTGCTGTCGCGCTTCACTACCCAGGAAAAGCGAAGTCCATAGCGGCTCTCACCGTGAAGGTTTTCTATTTTCCCATCAACCAACAATATATCGATATAGACAACGGTTTGAAACACACCATCGATGGTCTTGCGACAGCTATCTTCGAGAATGATAAAGCGGTTACCCGCATTATTACCGAGCGATTTCCCCCCGTTCCTAAAGCCAGTCTTTTGGTTCCCATAGGGTTCGCTCGCGAAATCAGCAATGCCCTTATGATCGCTAATGGGGCTGGCAACTCGGCTACCGGAGCACCTCTCCCAAAGCAGCATGCAACTGCAGTTAAGGTCGAGCCATACGTGGATAGCAATGGGAAATTCTGGTAATGAGAGAATACGAGCGGTACCAGCTTGATTCGATAGCCAGTGAGTACAGGAGCCGAGGCTACGTCGTTGACGTAGAGGCACAGCTTTCAGACTCTGGTTTGCGATTCGATGCGATAGCACGAAGGGGGGATGATAAGGAACTGGTTTTCGTCGAGATTGTAAATCCTAGACTTTCTGACGATGAGATAGCTGCTCGGAGATTGGCAATTGCCGATGCCGCCTTGCGGTTTCCATATGCGTTGATTGACTTCCGCTACATCGACATCAAGCAGTCGGCATTCCTAGAATTCAACACACGAGACGATAACTCCAGAGATCAGCAGTTTCGCGAATTGCTGAAAGCGAGATTTCCGGTGTTTAACAAGAAGCCTAAAGACGCAGCCCGGCAGATGCTTAGTCTCTGGGCAGGATATGCGTCACTGCTTCGTGGGCTGGGGCGCCTTTGCCGTCATCCCGAGAGTGAAGAAGCCTCGATTCTCGACCTCTACAATAGTTTTCTTCAGCGCCGCATCTTGGTGTCAGCGGAGATTACTGATGATTCGGTGAGTCATGATCTGTATCAGATGCATGAGGTAGTGATCGCTGCAACTCAGGGAGCTCTTGTGGACATCGAGTACGTGAAACAATTGCGAGGACATTACCAGGCTCTCCGCAAACAGGCCACAGACTACAGCAAGAAAGGTTGGCCCATAGACACGACTCGTTGGTAACTGTCCCATTGGCGCTGAAGCAGGGGAACGGCACATGGCGTTCCATTCAGTCCATGGAAAGGAGATGTATGGGATGTCTGGATCGACTACTCGGTGGCCGCTTCACTCAACTTTCTCCAGATGAGCCACCGTTAAGTGACGCCGCGATCATGCGAGAGCTTCATCCCTTTCGTGGTGAACTCAAGGCTTTCACTCAAAACCTGCTGGCACGCTTACCTGAAAAAGAGCAAGCGCGTCTCGTCCGACGAGTCATACATTTCTATGGACATGGAGAAGAGCCATCCAGCGCGCTGACAGGGGGCTTGCTGGATCCGGACAAGGGGCAAGCACTCGAGCAGCTTGTCCTGCTCGCCATAAATTGGAATGGGTTCGATGGCTTCGAATATCTGGCCCCTTGTTTGACCAATGCCTGTGGCATTCGGGAACTGTACCGGCAATGCGAGTGGCTAACCGTTGTGCAAGTGCTGGCCGAGTTTGATGAGTGGCTGACCAGGTTCGGAAAACGCTACGTGCACCTGATTACTGGTGGCGACGAGTACGTGGGATTCATCATGGATACCGACGGCCTCGACATCATGATCGCAATGGCCAAAAAGGCTGGCATTGAGGCGAGGCTTGAGGCTTTCTAAAAGGCTAAAGCTCCAAGCAGGGTGCCTGCTTGCTCCCGTTATTTTTGAACCAGATCTTTGTATAACTCTCGTGCGTTGAGGATCTGATCCCTGAATTTTTCCGGGTCGATTCTCATGCCGCCTTGTAGTGTGTGGAATGCTATTGAAAAAACTCTACAGTGCGCCGTACACTACTTACCATCACCGCGATGGTGAGTGGTACCTGAGCAACCACGGTCAAGAAGTCGCCTCCTTGATTGATCGGCTCTAAAGGTTTTCATGACCTTCTCTCTCCAAATCCTTTTTGACCATTCCCTGACGCCTGGGGCGATGCGGTGCTGTGTGCCGTGGTTTTTGGAGAGATAAAATCGATGCTAGAATTTCTTCGCGCTACCCGTGACACCTACGTTTTGACTGATCGCCCAGGTGACGCTCCGTCTGATGTCAATCGCAAATGGTCGATCCGTATAGGTGGACTGCATCAGGACCATCTGCGTGATGCTGTTAACAGATTGCGTCAGCAGCACCTCCCGCGCGCGGACAAACCGTCGAAAAAACGTTCCCTCAAACCAACTGCTCTGCTGGACTCCCTCGCGAAGGCACTCGGTGCGAAGAGCTATGACCATTGGCTTACGATTGAACAGCCAAAAATCATTGCCCTGCTAAACGAGCACGGAATGTCGCGTCCTGTCGATCTCATCAAATGGGCGACACCAGCCTTCACACCTCTTGCTGCTCAGCAGGTGGCCGACAGGTTGTTCAACTCGGGTATGGACATTCCTCAGCGGATGTTTACCGGCGTGGGATCACCATTGTTTGCCGCATCCAGTTACGGTCGAATCGACATCGATACGCTTGCTGGAAAATATTTCGTGAACGACAAGCAGCGGTACAACTTCTGTGAGCAGTACAGTGAACAGGTGGTGCTTCGCGCCGTACATATGAGCGAAAAAAGCGCACTGAGTTATCTCGATTTGACTGGGCGGATGCTCATGCTCAACTCCGTCAGGGAGCACGTCGACGGTATGTTCAACCTGCTGGGTAGCAATCTCATGCAGCCATCGACTGGCGAGCCAGTGATGCGGGTTTACAACACGACTGAGAGCGACCGGGAATGGGACCTTTGTCTGTTTCAACTGTTCCGTGCGGAGATCGAGAGCAGCAGCGCTGGTTGGGTCGAGGTGATACCTGTACCTGGCAACGTAAATGTTATTTTCCTGAAAGGGCAGGATGGCACCTTCGACTGGGTGATCCGTGATCAGCGCGATGAGGCACTTTCGACGAACTCTCTCCATCCTTTCTTCGTGCAGAGTGAAGTCCCGACAGCAATGGACCAAGGCAAGCTGTTAGGGCATCTGTATTACTCGACAGCAATCTGGCGCGAGCGGTTAGAGCACGACGCTGAGTCTAGGCATTACGCTAACGGTGGTACTGCGGCCAATTGGCCTGGGTACCAGGCATTGATTGAGCGTGAACTAGTAGCTGCACAGGGTTTTCAAATGCCTCGCCAGCCCTCTGGTCGCGTTCACGGCGATTTTTTCGCGCATCGTATCAATGAGCGCTGTTTGATGGTGTCGCCGCTGATAACGATTGCCGAATTCCAGGCGTTTAGCTCGCGAACCGGTTGGAGGAGCTTGCGTGCAGAAAAGGCCCATCTGGCTCACTTTGACCATTTTGATGATCTGGAGGCTCTAAACTCGTGTGACCCGGACGAGCTTCCCATAGCCCTTACATGGCTCGATGCTGTTGCGTATTGCCGTGACTTTGAGACACACAGTGGGTTGCCAGTCCGTCTTTTGACTATTGAGGAGTGGCGCCAAATCACTCCACCGCCATCGATCAACTTTCGAGCCATCAACACTGTCCGCAGTTTTAAGGTGAAATCGGGTGAGCGTCCGAATGACCCTATCTATGAGCAGATGGGGTGGGGCGTAGTTGGTAGCGATGGAGAACTGGGTACGAACTCTAGCGATGTAGAGCGTGTGGACGGTGTCATGCGATTCGGCGCCAGTCTGAACTGGGTAATCAATAGTGAAGGCCTGCCGTTTCTTTCGACGGCGGGATTTGCTGAGTGGCTTGCGGATCACCGCCATCAGCAAGCCCCCGCAGGCTGCACGGCAACCCACCAAAGTATTAGGGGGGGAGGAGTTGAACGAGCGTTATGCCCTGTTCACAGCAGCATGAGCTACAAAGGTGCCAAAGTGGGCTTTCGGTTGTGCTACGTGGCCAATGCCGATGCATAATCATCTTTGTTTTGTAAATACGGGACTGGCCAGTAATACGGATCGTCTGCCTTATATCGACGGCGGCCTTCATTCTGGAATTAAAGGGATTTTTTCATGAGCAATCAACTACAGAACTTGAACGTCGCGATGTTCATCGACGCAGATAACGCCCCAAGTAAAAAGCTTGGTAGCGTCCTGGCGGAGCTTGCATCTTATGGCGCCGTCTCTATCCGACGTGCCTACGGAAACTGGAAAAGTCCCTCCCTGGACCCGTGGGGCAAGGTCCTTCATGAGCACGCGATTCAGCCAGTGCAACAGTTTGATTTGGTCAAGGGTAAGAATGCTACGGATATGGCCATGGCCGTGGATGCAATGGACGTACTATTCAACAAGCCCGTGGATGTTTTCTGTCTCGTCTCCTCTGATTGCGATTTCACGCCTCTGGTCATGAGACTTCGAGCCGAGGGCAAACAGGTTGTTGGCTTCGGTGAGAGGAAGGCGCCGGAGCCCTTTGTAAACGCATGCTCCAGATTTTTGTATTTTGACCAATACCTGATGAGCGACGATCAGCAAGTATCAGCAACTGTGCTAGCGGGGAAAAAAGCGATTTCAGATAGCGCGGTTCAGTCCGGCGCCCTTGTCAGGAAGACTGCGAACGAGTTGAAAGGAGACACGAAGCTCTTGAATCTGCTCCGTAATGCCGTGGCGTACGCTGAGAATGAAGACGGATGGGCGCAATTGAGTGTAGTGGGGAGTCGGATAGGCAACCAGGCATCCTTCGATGCTCGAAATTACGGCTATCCACGACTCGTCGATTTGCTGGCAGCAATTGATCTTTTTGAAATGAAGCGGGTGAACAATCATCCCCAGATTCGGCATAAACGGCGGGTTGCTATCGCCGGTGGATAACTCGCATTCATAGGTCACGGATGGTACGCCTAGCCCGCAAATCCTAATGGAAGCAAAATTATCTAGATGCAGAGTAAGCGTCCGGCGAACTCACCTACCCGATCCCTGCCATGAGGGCGATGGTGTCCATTTTAATTTAAGTGCACACCATGTCCTGGCTTTCGGGTTGGGTGGATGAATTGGCAGTACGGATAGGATGGAGAGGAGTTAGAGAGGGATTCTCACCGCCACGTGAGGCCTACAGCCCGCCCGGCCGACGCATTTTTGGGCATCGTTTCAAATTTAATGCGAGCTAAAGATCTTGCAAGTGCTGCCGTTAAATCCAGGTACTGCTGAAACCCGCATCCATGGAAGGAGAGCCTCAGGCCTCATTCCGCACCGCCTTGCGATTCAATTCGCCTGGCCACGGCACTTGAGGCAATGCTATGCAACCGATTTCCGGCGATCTGGTAGTTGTAATCGATGATCAGATTCAGTCCTTGATCGAAGAGATCAACGACGCCCCCCAGCAGCATCAGCAAACTCGTTTCATCGACGAGTTCCAGAACATGATGATTGACCAGCTCATGGGGCCATTTGGACTGACCAGAGCGATGTTCGATGACCGCGATGGCGGTGCGATCACAACGTTGCAGAATTTTGAGAAAGGCATTGCCGCGAACGATGCCGATGATGCTCGCCATGCTTCCTGGAAACAAGCAAACGAAAAGAGCTTCGAACGCAAGGACTATGACGCTGCGCTGAATGCTGCGCATGACGACATGCGCAGTGCGGATGGCAAGTTCTATGATGGCTACAAAGTTGCGAGCGAAATTCCTGAGGGGCCTCGCATGGACGCTCGTGATCATGTCGTCAGCGCTAGCAGCATCGAGCGCTCGGCAAAAGGACAGCTTGGGCAAACCCGCGAAGAGCGAGTTATAACCGCCACCCTTGATGACAACGTAGTGTTGACTGCATTCAACATGAACTGCTCCAAGGGGGAGAAGGATTTGTTGGAGTGGGCTGCTTTACCTAGTAGTAAAGATCCGAGCAAAACCAACGCCGAATACTTTGAAGTGGATGAGCAGACCCTCCTCGACAAGTACAAGAAAGCAACCAAGGCAGTGGGCAGCACCCAGAACCGCGCGCTTTTTAGTAAGCAATCCGGCGAGTTTTTAGTCGAGGGTGCCAAGGCGTCGGGCAAGTTGGTGGTCAGGCAGATCCTTGGTCTGCTGCTGAAGGACCTGATCGACGGGCTAGTCCAAGATGTTCGCTATCTTGTGAGCAAAGGGCTCGCCGAGGCCAAGCCACTAATGCAACTCGTCAAGGAGCGCATCCAGGCGACCTACGAGCGGATAAAGCTGAAGTGGGCGGACTACCTGAAAGAGGGGGCGAGTGCCGGGATCAGCGGTTTTCTGTCGACATTTGTGACGTTGATCATCAACTCTTTCATCACTACCGCGAAAAATCTGGTACGGATGATTCGCGAAGCCGTACTTTCAATCGTCCGCGCAGTTAAGTTGATTATGGCGCCGTCGCCGGGCACAGAGTCTAAAGATATCGCTGTCGAGGTTGCCAAGATCCTCGCGTCTTCGATTGCGCTTTGTGTGGGTATCGCCCTGGAAGAAGTAATTCAGAAAGCACTTGAAGCTATACCGGTGCTACTGCCCTTTGCCGCGACCATTGCCCCGGTTATTACCGGAGTTGTCACTGGCGCGCTGACACTCTTCACCGTTATGGCCTTCGACCGTCTGCGGGACTCCTTTGCCTTTCAGAACAAACAACTCGCCGATGTCCACCGCGGACAAGCAGTCGGGCTTCTAAAAATCAAACAGTCAATGTTCATGCTCGACAGTGCCTATCGGCATGTCATCGTTACCACCGAAATGTTACGTGTTACCTTCGCCGAGGACTGGTTCGAAGTCCAAGCGATGAAGGCCGTGACCACCACTAAAGCCGCTGATTACCGCAAAGCGGTTGATAGCTTGGACGATCTACTGGAGCTGTTTTAATGAGTACTCACGAACTTGTCGTTAAGAAGGAAATGACACCGGCGGGTATCGCTTCCGACCTGCTTAATGTGATCAAGGACATCGAACGAAGCATCTCCGAATCGACTGATAAAACCGGAGCTATCGAACAGCGCGGCATGATAAAAAGTATGTTCGCTAGCTCAAAGACCGACCTGATCGACATTTCCAAGTCGCAGAATAAGATTAACGAGCTGATGCTTGGCTTGATTCAAGAAATCATTACGCTCAACACTATGAGCTATTCGTTTCTAGCGGCGGTGATCGGTGAGTTGGAACAGCGCGCCAAGAGCGGCTGGACCGACAGCGAAGGTCGCTTCCAAGAGCTTTCCGAAACCGGACAGCAATTCGCAGGCAAGGCACACGATATTTTCTGCAAGATCGCTGAAGGCTCCAAATCCACCCAGACCCGGATTGATCTAAACAAGCAGGACATCGACAACCTAAAAAATGACTTTATCGCTAAGGCCGAAGTCGTACAGCAGAGTCGCCAAGACATCGATAACATCAAAAGTGTCCTGACCCATAAGACCGCAGTGGTAGCCAAGCAGAGTAAGGATATCGGCCAAATCCACTCTGTTTTGGAGTCGAAAACCGAACGCCTAGCGTCTATCGACAAGCTGCTTGAGACAAAATCTGAACGCTTGTCGTCCATAGACAAGCTACTCGCTAGCAAAGCAGACCGACTGGCCTCCATCGACAAACTCTTGGAAGAAAAATCGACGGTGGACCAAAGCCAGGACATGGCCATCAAACAGATCCTCCAAGCTTTGGAGGACGGTCAGCGCCTTGATCAACAACGCGTGCTGGAAATCCACTCGCTTAGCCAAGCGCTGGAGGCTCAAACAGAGAGAACCTCAGCAGCCATCAATGTTTTGCAGGCAGGGCAGGCTAAAGCGGTGCGGGGAGTATATGCCGCCAGTACTGTTGCGGTGATTAGTGCAGGTGTCACTGGCTTACGGCTCTTGGGGGTGCTTTAGAGTTGTAGTACTGTCTATCCTTCGGCCTATGCTAAAGACGTGTGTATGAACTCTAAAGAAACGGTTTTGCAGTTCGATCTGAGCAATAAATTCGTATCTACGAAAGATTATGCGCGCGGACTGGTGGAAGCTATCAATGATCTGGCCCCCTATCTAAGTGTTGCAGAGAGAGAAAGTCTATGCTTCAGCAAGCTTGGTTTGAAGTCCGATAATGTTAGTGAACAGGCATACATACAGGCGGCGGTAGAGGTGACTGTGTGTGCGCACTTTGCTAGATTTTTCCCTAATGGATTTGTGTATGAGGAAAAGGTGAATCCGCCCAAGGATGTAGATTGTTCAGTCCGAGTTGAGGATTTTAAATACAATATAGAGGTGAAGTGCGCCGATTTTTCTAAAAAACACGAGGTTGATGATAGTGAAGGTTTCAAAATTGGCTCGTTAGGTCGTCTGGGTGATTATGATAGTATCGTGGCAGACCTAGAGGACATGTTCTCACGCGGCGGTCATACTCTGTCCCGCCAAAGGCACATGGATAATAATCTTAAAAGCTTTCTTATCTCTGCACATGAAAAATTTGCTTCCATCACTACTAAAAATGAGCTGAATATCCTCGTGGTGGGGTGTGATGACGCTATGGACATGCAGAAGTGGTACTCTTATTTGTATGGAGCCCAAGGGTTGTTTACACTCGAATCTTACTCAGATACTTCTGCCTACAACAGAGTAGATCTCGTCCTATTGACCAATCTGTATCATCGCCATAAAGACCCGAAATTAAAGGATAAGTTGAGCGGGCATTGGCGATTAAGTGAAGCATTCTGTATTTTGTGTGAAAATCCAAAATCACTTAAGCCTGATGAGACTTTCATAGAGTTTTCGAAAACGATCCGGCATCATAATAATGAGCTGCATAGCCACACTGTAGAAGGTGAAGCTCCTGATTTTATTTTGAAGGGTTTAGCTATTCCAAGTTATGTCGGCAGCGAGCTTCAAGCTAAAGGGATCTACTATTTTCACCCCCCTGAACCCGAAACTGAGATTAGCCAAGAGCAGCACTAGATCTCGTCAGGAATATAGTGATGCTAGACTGCGGAAGGCTTGGAGTGCTGCGAGCATGTGTCCGCTTATGGCCGATAGCTGTGTAGGGGCAGGAAACGAACCAAAGCGGACATCCATTTTATCGCTGAGATTTTGTTACCGGCCACAGGGCAGAGCAGCCTTCTCCTCTTCTGTCCAGCAACTCTCATAAAAGACGCAAGCTTGGCAGCAGGTTCGGCTATCGATACCCTTGATCAGACAACGGTTCTCACGACGATCCTGCACCACCTGATGCGCACAGTGATGACGCTGGTTATCGACGAAGAACGATGGTGGATTAACCGAGCGAATGCTGATCGCGGATTGCAACGTCGCATCGTCGCCGCACTGTTGCCAGCTGTGGTACCGACAATCCCCAACACGAGGCTCCAGTAATAGGAAGTGCACTACATCTCCCGTGGCAATGAGCCAGTCGTCCCCTACCGTCCCGATAGCCGTTACTGCTTTCTGCGGAAATTCATTACTCGGAAAACCGGGAAACTGTGAGATTTCGGCAGCTAAAAGCGCGCCACCCAGTTCCATCCCGCATAACTCGATCAGAGCTTCCGTGTGCTGGCGAACTTCATCCAGATGCAGCGCTAGCGTGTCGGCGCCATTCGGATCTGTTTGATAATCCAGCTCACAATGCCCTGTGCTGCGGATTACTGTGTAAACGGCACCATCCGTGCGGACGACAAATATTGCTGGATATATCAGGATGCGTGGTCTGGGAGTGAACAGAGTGCTGCCGCTTCGCTCATAGTGGACATGCACCCCCATAAACGTCCCAGATACGTCATTTAACTCCAGATACTGTGTCAATTGCGCCGGACGCAAAGGAACGGGCGGTTCCTCTGTGAGCACAGAACGATGGAGAAGCTCGAATAGCTCCTCTGCGCGCTCTCTAAATTCCGGGCGATAAAAAATCACGATATCGTCCGGCAATACGATGCCCAAGAACGTTTCATCTGGTGCTCGGAACACCGCAATCCACTCGCCACTGATGATGATGGCTCTGGGCAACGTATGTTTGTATCTGGTCTTAAGAGTTTCGAGGTACCCGTGGACTTGGCGCAGATAGGAGTCCCACTCCGAGATTATCGGCGAAGTGCCCGCGGGCTTTCCGTCTCGAATATGTTTAATCGCAGCCGCGACGAGTGCAGCCTCACTGGCGTAGGTACCGTCCCCACGAGGCGAAACCTGCGGTTTATCCCAAGCTTTGGCCTCTACCAACAAAAGGGGTTTTTGGGTCGCTTCAACAACTCCAACATAATCCATAAATTTCGTGGTATTGGCTTGTAGCCGAGCTTCCTGGAGAACATTTCCCCGGACACCGAGTTTCCAGTCAAGAAGGCTGAGCAATTCATTCACAAAAAGTAGACGCGTGTCATGCTCGTGGGGTCGACGGTCCGGATCTCGCTCTGCGTAGGGATCCAGGTTTGGCCTCTCAAGCTCTCGCTCTAATTCGCGAAGCAGGTCATTGAGTCTTGCCTTGAACCGATTCTTTTCCGCCAGACGATTCACTGGATAAATTCCGGCAAACGGTAGAGTAAACGTCTGGCGGCCGGCCATCCCGCGTTCATGAAGATTTCTAAGCAATCGATGAGCGCGTTACGCCTAGCGGGGTTCTCGAATACTTCCTTGTGGTCAGCAAGAAAAACACCGACGAGCTTGACCAGCAAGTCCACACCCAAAGTATCGTTTTGATACCCCGATCGAGTACTTGATTGCAGAATGCTTACTGCTAAGTCAAAGGCAGTACCAGCATCAACTTTGATCAACCGTTCGACAAGTTGAAGCAGGTAATAAGTGGTGTGCGGTTGCGCATACTCTCCAATCCGTCTTATGAGATCGGCATTTTCCTGTAGAAAAACATCGAGATCTTGGTGGGGATTTGAAGGATCATCCTGTGACCGATCGCTGTCGGCTCCAGTTGCAAAAAGCATTTGCATCCCCGCTGTGTCGATCAGACGAGCGCATTCTCGGACCTCCTCGCTTTCTGGCCCATCCAAATCTGCCGCCGTGAAATATCTAGCGAGCCGAGTATTCGCCGCATTCACAATATCCGAGATGAGCGCTCGCGAACGATTGCGAAGACCAAGGTATTTGTCCGGTTTATCCCCAAGCCCGGCAACAATCGCGTCGCGCAATGTGGCCATAATCTTGTTCGCGGATGCAGAGTGCCTCCAAGGCTCGCCTAGCCAATGGTCGATAACCCGCTTGGCCTCTGCCGACTCGTAGGTGATCCAAAGGATCGTAAGTTTATCTGCGACAGCTTCTTGCAGGCGGCTTTCTCGCTCTGACCCAGGCACCTCACGCTGTGACAGCATCTGCAACAGCGCTAGGGTACGTCCTTGATCGGAATATATTAGGCGCGAGACCACATCGCCTAGAACGTGCTCGATGACGGTTAGGTTGGTTTCATTCCTGAGTCGCTCTTCCAAGAGATGCCAGAAGCGCTCACGATCAATATCCCAGATTCTGATCAAGCGAATCGCTCCGCTCAAACGGACGGCGGGATGAGGATCGGCCAGCAACTGTTCCGCCTGTGTAGCCAACTTGGGGTAAAGGTCCGGTCTTTGAAGGAAGAGATCCCAGTAAGACTGGGCAGCTTCAACTCGCGCTGCGGGGCTCCCCCACGCAGCAGACTTTTCGAATTGAACCTCAACGTCCTCATCCATTTCTGGGTTTTCGGATTTTGCAGCAGTTTCCAAAAATGTTGTAAACGACGAATCTTGCAAAGCAGTCGGGGGCGAAGACGTCGATGCCAATAGTTTCCGAGATACTATCGCCTCGCAACCTTGACCAATAACCCCCTCAGCGTAACGCCTCAGACCGACGTGCACTTTATTGACAGCCAATCGGGCTTGTATGGAATTCAGAGCTGCCAGCAACTCGTCTAAGGAGGCATCCGTGGCAGGAGGGGATTTTGCTTGCGGCTCAAGTAGTTTTTCGGCGCTTTTTATCGCCTCAATAGCCAAGGAATTTTCAGGTAGGTTTTTGTCTAAATCTCTGAACCAAAAAAAATCCTCCGTATCTCTCCAACCGGTCTGAACAGAGAATAGTCTTTCGTTCGTCTCGGCCACATCCTGTAGAGAGGCATCCAGGATTCGTCGAGCTGCCTCGGTCACCAAGTTTTCTCGGCCGATGGCGCCAAAGAAACGCTCTAGGAAGTTTTGACGAGCTTCGGCATATTTGAACTTCGAAAAATCAAATTGAAGAACTCGTTCTTCTAATTTTTGACGATCTAGTATGGGCTGTACAGCGAACCCCTTAGCGACAAGATCAATCGCATCTTTACGAGTGTCTGGGAGGACCAAGAAAGGCTCTGCCGACGCGATCTGCCATAGCAGGTCTACCAAACTATCAGAGCGCTCAACGGCACACAGGAACATTCGAGACCAAAAGATCGCCAAAGAGGCTTCTGTACGCAGGACTTCGATTACCGCCACAGCTTCGGCTTCGGATGCGGTTATGAGGTACTCGCGCAACTTGCCCACTAACCGGCCTGCGTCACGCTCATGCGGACTATTAGGATCGTGCGCCCAGATGTAGCTTCGGTCCTCTCGCAAATGGACTGTTCCATCTGGGAATTCTAGCTGTACTATTACGGCGTTGTCGGCGATTGGGTGTTCGCGTGCGACGTATCCCTCGACCGCTTTAATGACTGCCCTGGCAGCAGCTTTCGGATGCAGTTGCAAGAACTTTGGTAAATACTCACCCAGCGACCAGCGCGCCATCCCGTAGTCTTGGCGAGCATTGGAAGTCAGATTGAGGATTTGACTGTGGCTTATTGTGGTCTGCTGATCGCCTGTGACTTGATAATCAAACACAACTGGATAAACAACGGTGCTAACAAATTCAGGATCTACCTCGCCTACAGCTTGGATTTTATAGCAAACCGCTGGCACTTCTTCATGGCCAAACCGATCTAGCCGGTCACGAGTAAAAAGCTGTGCCAGCAACTCCTTTGAAGCGACGACATCGCTGCTGTATGTAGTAATGACGAAATCGATGGCCGTCCTGACCATGAAGCCGGGTTCAGGCTGAGTTAACGCGAACCTAAGTAACGAGCGTGCAGCTCGGCCAATCATCGGTTTGGACTCATCCGCCGTTCTTCCGATAAGATTGTGAAGAAGAAAGCGAAATGTGTTCGCGACACTGCCTGGCGAGCTAGCCAAGCAATCCGCAAGGTGTACCCACGGCTCCAAAGGTACGTCTTTCTGGTCCTCTAGCTGAACAGCCAAGGCGCCGGTGACATGCGACAGCGTATCCTGCGCCGGCTTGTCCCCCGATATGGCCAGTTTTCCGAGCTGCAAGCAATCTTCTTTCTTACTTGGAAATTCGGCACCTAATCGGCCAGCTGTGCTGCGGATGATCGGGTCGCCTTGCTCGTCATTGATAAGCGCATTCAATGACGCCCAGAAAGGCTTACGATTCTCCTGTGACTCCCAGATCTCGCGCAGAACAAATCCTAGAGCCGGCGACAACATCAAGCCCAGCGCATCCGACTTTTGAAAACGATGAATGCCCCTGCTTATCGCATCCGGGTCCAAAAAAAGCTTCGCCGCCGCATAGTCGAATAAGAGATGATGACGAAATTGCATCCATCTTTTGTTATCAACAATAACGATCACTCCTTGTTGACAGAGAGTATCGATCATCGCTGGATTTTCAGCTGCGACTTCTGTGAGCGGAGCACGAAGCGCACGGGCCTCAACCATCCGTTTAACCATGCGGTTAAGGCAAATTTTTGCTGGCGAGCCGTGACCTTCTACACGGTGGTCCCAGTAAAGGCCCAACAGATCAGCTTGGGACGAGATCGTATCTAGATTTTTGACGGCGTTCGCTGAGATCAGCTCACCTAGCAATCGGGTGTTGAATGGCACCATTGCCAATTCACGCAAACGTGCTGGGGACTTATCGAGGCACGTGGCCAGTGTTGGGGACTGCTGGAGAAGTTGCTGAAACTCTGATTCTGACCAGGGCGGTACTTCAATGTGTGCAACATTTGGGAAGGCCGAGTCCGCAAGCGGCGCATGTGGCGGTGTTCCATTGAACAGAGAACGGAGTTGCTGGCCCATACGCAGGTCAAAAGTTCGAATTGACGCCACAATATTCCAGCGCCCCTTCCGCTCAATCACCCGCTCAATAAGCGCTCTAAACACGCTCTCACCACGGCCGCCCCTTGTAGCGTCCAATGCATCAATAATCAGACAGGCCGGGCCGGTCCCCTCCCAGGCCTCGATAACATCAAGAAGTGGATGCGCCAGTCCGAGTTCGCGAGTCAGCCCTTCAAGGCTTTCAATTGAATAACGATCCACTGCAAGCTGGAGAACATCCACCCCGTCATCGAACAGTTTCTTCGCAAGCGCGTTGAGGACTCCGCTCTTACCAGCTCCCGGCTCACCAATAATGAGCAGTGGTCCGTTGAGAACTGCGGCCTCAACCTCGACTTGGCATTCACGGCGGACAGAAAGCGGATTGCCATTGCCCATATCGATTCTTTCATAGCTGGTGAGGGCACTGGCGATCGCCTTAGAATGTCTCTGAAGAGCTTCGATATCACTGCGATACTCGGGGGGGGCGCTGAGCGCAATCCCTCGGGCAGCAAGGAGCGTTCGCCAAGCACGCAAGTCTCCTCCACCACGCTGCTTCATTAACTGGCCGCTGATATCGGTCAAAGCAGTGAACACGGCTACGACATCTACATTTTGACCCAAAGCTTTAAAAATAGACCCGCTCGCCAATGCATGACCTGCATCGCCATCGAAGGTGAACACAGCGATCAACTCTGCTAACTGTTGCGTAAGATGTCTGTCATATTCACTTCTGGTAATGCTCGTCCAACTTTGTTCGACCAAGCTTGAGAACACCTGATAGGCGTGCTGTTGAGCTTTCGTCAACGCGCCTGCTCCGGGCTGTGCGACGAGGCGCAGCGCGGTCGGTAAATCGAGTTTGATCTGATTGGACGCTTGAGGCCCCACGGCCAGCACCAATCGGTCGCGAACAGGATCAAGAGGTCTATTCCAGCCCATTGAAGCGTCGCCTTGCTGAGCAGCAAACCAATGGCGAACGAACTGAGAGACTGTCTTGCCGAACGGAGAGCCCAGGTCTTCACTAAGACTCGCACTTGTCTTAGCTTGGACAGCCACATACCCCCCGTCGCTGGTTTTTATCAAGATATCATCGACCGGCGCTTCGGTTTCGAAGCGTATCCACTCAGCGGATGCCGCTCCTAGGCGGAAGGTGTCATTCAGTCTTTCGCCCGACAGAATCCAAGACGAGAAGAGCGCTCCCAACTGTTGTTCGAAACGAATGCCGGCGCTGGTCGCAGCGCCACCACCACCTATCCGGTCACTGAAGGAGGGGGATTGCGGTGTCTGGGTCAAAGGGCATTTCCGTTCTAAATCTATGGATTGAACATTGATAGCTGGCTTCGACCCTATTAGCAACCTGTCCGGGCACATACTCACAATTCCTGACTGGAGACGTTGGCATGTATCAAGCCTTCGCTACTAATCACTTCTGTCCGCGATAAGCATGACTGCGCACCTCAACCATTCTTTAGCGTCCACTTCTGGCCCAGAGTGTGTGAAAACGCCTCCGCAAGAGCCCAAATCTTCTGAAGTCAATACGGTGCGGCTGGAAGAGAAAATCGCCAAGCTAAAAGTGCAAATGAAGGAGCTTCAAGCGATTGAAACGGCTCAACGACTCACCGGATAAACAGGTCTGACCGATCCAGACGCGCGTTCAATGATGACGCGTGGTACAGGAGTCGTTGGCTACAACGTGCAAACAGCAGTTGATGCTCAGCACCATTTGATCGTTGCTCATGAGGTGACCAATGTCGGTTCCGACCGTGATCAGCTCAGCTCAATGGCCAAGCAGGCGCGCGAGGCCATGGCATCGGATTCGCTTTCGGTGGTGGCTGACCGAGGCTATTTCAAAGGTGAGGAAATCCTGGCTTGTCACAACGCGGAGATCACGGCGTATGCGCCCAAGCCATACGCTGTCTCATTCGGCATTTATAAAAAATTGCGCCTTGGCCAGGATCAGTGGTCACCGTGGGTCACTTCGGCGTAGCCGGTCCCAAACTTAATGGACTGGCCTTTCAGATCCACATAAACATGGAGTAGGGCAGTGGACTGCATACGGGTCGGGATACCGGAGGCTAAGAGGCGGCGACCGTGAAGGGTCATTTCAGGTGAGCAAGGGGCCGCGAATGCCTGTCATCATCGACGCCGCGCTTAGGGAGCGTCAGTCTCCTTTTGACGCTATGACCGGTTGCTACCTTTCCTGACGGGCTGCTATCGACCGATTCTGTTGAAAAAGTCGATCCTTAGGCTGCGCATGTAATGAGTGCTGAAAATGCTTTTTTTTGCGCGCATCTACGCGAAATCTGAATCCGGAACCCTCTGCCCAAAGCAAAGATTTCAAGCTCAGACCCGTACTTTTATAACGTGGAAACCATGGCCGACTGTTTTCAACAGAATAGACCCAACGCAGCTGGTGATCTGCTCAAATTGGTCACCATATAAACAAGCATCACTGACTCTCCTCCGCCGCCGCCTCCTTCCCAGCCCCCTCATTAATCAGCACCATGCTCTGCGGCGCAGACAGCGCTACACCCAATTCCCTCAGACGTCCCAAGACCGTAAACAACAGATCACTCCGTGCGCCACCCACCGAGCGTGGGCTGTTCACGTAGCCGCTGGCGCTGATGATCAACCCCGTATTGGTAAGGTCCTTGAACGTGACTGAAGGCGCTGGCGCATCGAGTATCGCTTCGTGTTCGGTGAAGGCCTGCAACAGCAGTTCGCGTATTTGCAGGACGTCTGTTTCCAGGGGCAGGGTAAGGGTGATTCCGACCACGCCCAGCGCATTGCCCATGGTGACGTTACGCACGTTCTGCGTGATGAACTGCGAGTTCGGCACGATCACTGTCGAGCGGTCGCCCATCTGGATTTCGGTCGCGCGGACGTTGATCCGGCGAATATCGCCTTCGACCCCCGCCAGGCTCACCCAGTCGCCGACTTTGACCGGACGCTCGGTCAGCAGAATCAGGCCGGAGATGAAGTTCTGCACAATGGCTTGCAGACCGAAACCTATCCCCACCGACAGCGCACTGACCACCCAGGTCAGATTGGTGAGGCTGATATTGAGTGTGGACATCACCACGGCCACCACCAGCACAAAGCCGATGTATCCGATCAGAGTCACCAGCGAAGCCTGCATGCCCGCGTCCATGTTGGTTTCGGGCAGCAGGCGTTCTCCAAACCATTCCTTGAGTACACGCACACTCAGCAGGCCGACGACCAGGCAGACCAATGCCACCAGAATGTCGCTGGGGACGATGTTCAGGTTACCCATGGATTTGGACGTGACATCCAGCTGAGTAAAGCTGGCGAGCAGGTCGCCCGGGCTCGATCCTGAGGGCAGGAACGCCAGCAGGACAGCGGTGAGCAGCAGTAAGGTGCGGCCTATGCCGGCCAGCACGGTACTTGCCTGCGCCTGATGGCGAGTAGACAAGCCCAGCGCTGAGCCCAGCGCCAGGCCGCCAGGTTGTTTGGGCGACAGGAGGGTTTCGCAGATGTCACCGAAGCAGGCGATCAGCAGGTATGCCGTGGACGCTACTACGCTGACCCAGAGCAGTTTCACTGCCAGAAAGTAAGCCAGCGTCAGGTAGCCGCTCAACAACGCCAGCAAACTCAGGCCGACCCACACCGCGACGATAAACGGAATCAGCCCGGCGAAGCCTGCCGGGCGCTCCAGCTCAAAGCGGCGGCGGGTACGGCGGTAGCGCAACAGGGCGTAGAAGAACACCAGCGAAACCGCCAGTGCCGTCAGGCCATTGACCGCAACCGTCAGGGCCAGGCTGCTGGCAATCACACTGTTGATTCGCTCCTGCGTGCCGATGACCATCAGTGCCAGCGCCAGGGCAGGGGGGAAGCGGCCCAGTGCGGTGGCGATCTGGTCAGGAATTTGCGGCAGGCGCCACGAGGCGTGTGCCAGCATCAACAGCGCACGGCCCAGACCGACGATGAAGGCGCAGAAGGTAATCAGCGTCTGCACCTGATCGAGCAGATTGACTACGTCATTGCTGAGCACCGCGTTGTGGACGATTCCCCAGCGCAGCAAGGAAGTGGCAATGGTGATGGTAAGAATGGTCGACAGCCCGACAGCCAGGGCCAGAGCACTGCGGCGCAGGCGGCCTTCGGGCAGCCAGCGAATCATCGCCCAGATCAGCAGGCGCTCCAGCAGGCGCCGGACAACCACCCAGATGAACAATGCGCCCAGCACCACGCTGATGAATTGCACACGGTTGTCCGGTGCCATCGCGTTATTGAGCACCTGGCGCACGTCCACCAGAAGCCTGTTCAGGCGTCCCAGGTCGTCATCGGTCGGGCGAATCAGCGTGGACCAGAATGCCGAACTGAGCGGGCTCGCCGTGCGCGTGCTGATCTGTGAATCGAAGAGGCTGCGGCGCAGGTTGAATATCTGCGTGGCCAGATCCCGGGCTGACTGGCTTAGCTCATTGGTCTGACGTTCATCATTGACCAGCGCGTTTTTCTGCGCGGTCAACGTCTTGCGCTGACTGGTCAGGCTTTGCGCTTCGTCCGGTTGCACCGGCCCGAGAATGTTGAGCTGATCATTCAGGTGTTCAATGTCGACAGCTTGCTGCGCAACCAGATTGTCGGCTTGTTTCTGAACCTGCAAAGCCGCCTGACGCAGGCTTGAAAGCAGGTCATCGTTGGCGCTGCCCGTCACTTTCTGACGGATCTGATCGAGCTGTTGGTTCAGATCATCCAGGCTTGGGACAACCACGGCAGGCGCTGCGCTGCTGGCACTATCGGCCTGGGGCGCGGGGGCATTCTGGGCCAGGGCCGGCAAGGTCACGCACAGCAAGAGCAAGGCGAGCAACCCGGTACGAAAACGGTTCAGCGAAGCGTGCTGCATTCTTTTTCCTTCTTTCTATGCGCGATGCGGCCTGGCAAGGCCTGTGGTTCGAGCCTGGGTCTTGTACGTTTTTGAGCAGCATTCACTGGCCGCCCGAGATCGGCGCACAGGATATCAAGGCGCTCACGTTTGAGCGCTGTCAATGCGGGCGAACCCACGCCTGAAGGCTGCATTTTCAGCCCAATCCTGTCCGGTTGCTAGGCTTGCTGATCAGCCGAGCCAAATACTTTTTACCTAACAAATGTTAGGTAGGCGTTGACTCGGTGCAAAAGTACCGCTACGGTATGGCTACCTAACGATAGTTAGGTAGGTTTTCTACCCTACCTCACAGGCCCGACCATGACCTCTAAATTGCGACTTTTCACCTCTCCTTCGGCTTTTCCGAATCCTCAACGCCTGCGTTTGTTCATCCACGAAAAAGGCATTGCTGATCAGTTCGAAGAAACCATTTATGACATGACGCCGGGCGGAGAGCAGCGTGGCTGGCGTCACCTGAACATGAACCCGTGGGGTGAAACACCGACCCTGGAACTGGCAGACGGCAGCTTCATTTCCGAGACAGCCGCTATCGCTCGCTATCTGGATCAGGCTTATCCGGGCCGCAAGATCATGGGCGAGGGCGCTCTGGAGCAGGGCCTCGACAACATGTGGGATAACCGCATCTGGGTGCATATCCTCTATCGGATCGTTACGGCCTTTCACGTGCTGCACACCGGCCTCGGTTTCAAGCTTGAACTGACCAAGAACGAAGCATGGGGCGAGCACTGCCGCAAAGAGGCGCTGAGCCATGCGGCATTGGTCAATCGTCATCTGTCCGATGGTCGCGAGTGGCTGCTGGGCGGCGATGCGCCAACGTTCGCGGACATCACGCTTGCAACCGCCATTGCCTTCTCCAAGTTCCCGGTCAACGCCACGCCACTGGATGAGCGTTTCGAGTTCCTGGACCTGTACTGGCAGCGCTGGCAGAAGCGTCCGGCTTTCCAGGCGGCCTATGCTGATCGCAGCAGCGGTATTCCTGAGCTGGACTCGCCTGCCGAATGATTGAGCTGTTGCACGCCCACCTTATCGCCGGGAACGTCAAGCAGGATGTTCCCGGCGATAGCCGTTGCAGCTTGGGAGAAACCGACGATGGCCGTTCAGCAGCCATGCGCTACACCGTCTTTCTACCTAACAAAAGGCAGGTTTTTGAATTAGCATGTGTCGGTCTCCAAAAACGCGTCCGAAGTACAAGGCATTACGATGACCATCAACGCCCGTGAGGCGATCCTGCTTGCTGCGAGAAACATTGCCCAGTCGCAGGGCTACAACGGCCTGAACTTTCGCGATCTGGCCGCCCAGGTCGGAATTAAGCCGGCCAGTATTTACTACCACTTCCCCAGCAAGGCTGATCTGGGTGTCGCGGTTGCCAGGCGATACTGGCAGGACGGTGCCGCTGCACTCGAGACGATCTGCGAAGAAACCCCCGATCCCGGCGAAGCGTTACAGCGTTTCCCGGAAATTTTCCGGCGTTCGCTGGAGGTTGAAAACCGCCTTTGTCTGGGCACTTTCGTCGGCGCTGAAACCGACAACCTGCCGCCGGAGATGACTGAGGAAATGCAGCTGTTTGCCCAGGTCAACATTGCCTGGCTGAGCAAGCTTCTGGTGGCCGCGAACATTTGCACGCCCTCGGACAGCGAGGTGCGGGCGCAGGCCATTTTTTCCGCTGTGGCGGGCGCTCAACTGGTTGCCAGAAGCAGGTCGGACATTTCCCTGTTTGACACGTTGATCGACACCTATCGTGCCTGTGGGCCGCTTCCGGCCTAAATGCCCGCCGCTCTGCGTCCATCAGGCGAGAGACTGATTAACTGCTGCTGCCCCTCGTAGCCTCGAGGATCCTTCCGGCATCCTGGGCTGGCGGAAGTCCGAACACCCTCGAATAATCCCGGCTGAATTGCGTGGCGCTTTCATAGCCCACTTCGAACGCCGCCGCCATGACACTTTTGGCGTTGGCTACCATCAGTGTTCTGGCGTGCAGCAGGCGTACCCGCTTCTGGTACTGCAGAGGGCTCAGGTTGGTCACGGCCTTGAAGTGGCGATGAAACGCCGAGACGCTCATCGACGCGCGTTCCGCTAGACGCTCCACGCCTAACGGCTCAGCGAAGTCGCGGCGGATCCACTGGATCGACATGTTGACTCTGGCCATCGCAGTATCCGGCGCGGCGATCTCGCGGAGCATCCAGCCATGAGGCCCTTGAAGTACCCGGAAGATGATCTCCCGTTCGTAAACCGGTGCCAGCGCGGCGATGGCATTCGGATCGCCCATCAGTCGCAGCATTCGCACCCATGCATCCATCAGTTCGGTGGTCACTGGCGCCACTGAGAACCCGGGCTTGTTCTCGAGGCGGCTGGCAGGTTTGGGCAAGTCGGCGAACAGTGTGGATAACACCGCAGGATCCAGCGTCAGGCTCACCGCCAGGTAGGGCTCTCCGGACCTGGCGGGGTGTACCGAGCCCACGGCAGGCAGGTCGATGGACATGACGAAGTAGGTCGCCGGGTCGTATTCGAGTGTGCTGTCTCCGACGGTCATGTGCTTGCTGCCTTGCAGGATCACGTTGATCATCGGGTCGTAGACCGCTGCCAGCATATGCTCGGGGATTTTGCCTTGAACCATGGCCACACGAGGTATGCCTGTTTCGGTACGGCGATTTTCAGCCCTGGCCGCGAGCAGCCGGAGTTCATTGAGTTGATTGTCCATGCCCCGCATGCTGAGGGCTGGGCATGGCGCCGCGCAAGCGAGAAGCAGAAACAGGCAGGTTTCGAGCAGTAACGGGTACGCTCCCGGTGATGGCGCTGGGTACTGTGGAGACACATTCAAACCGCAGAGGAACATCACATGGGCGTCATCGTAATCACTGGCGGCAGCCGTGGCATCGGCGCAAGTGCAGCCGAACACGTGGCTCGACGCGGGATGGGGGTCATCCTTACCTACAACGCCAACCCGGAGGCCGCCGCAACGGTGGTCGAGCGTATCGCGCAGGCCGGTGGCAAGGCAGTTGCGCTCAGGCTGGATGTCGCTGACGTCGGCAGCTTCGAGGCGTTTCGAGCGTCGGTGCGCTCCGTCCTGCAAGACGTCTGGGGCGTGGCAACACTGAGCGGTCTGGTCAACAACGCAGGTTACGGGCTTTTCAATCCGTTGGAGACGGTCAGCGAAGCGCAGTTCGATGGCCTGCTCAACGTGCATCTCAAAGGCCCTTTTTTCCTCACCCAGACATTGCTGCCGCTGATGGCGGAAAACGCCAGCATCGTCAATCTGACCAGTGCCACCACTCGCGTCGCCACTGCGGGGGTCGCTCCCTATGCGGCGTTCAAGGGCGGGCTTGAAGTCTTGACCCGCTATATGGCGGCCGAGTTTGCCGGTCGACGCATCCGGGCCAACGCTGTGTCGCCCGGCGCCATTCGTACCGAACTGGGCGGTGGGCTTAATGATGAGTTCGAGGCGATGCTGGCGGCGCAGACGGCCCTGGGCCGGGTTGGCGAGCCGCAGGATGTGGCACGCGTCATCGCCATGCTGCTGTCCGAAGAGGGCGGCTGGATCAATGCGCAGACTATCGAAGTCGCAGGCGGCTACAACATCTGAGGGCCACCCCATGCTCGATCATAGCGTTCTACGCGCGACAACCGTTCTGTACGCCGATGGCTGCAGCCCCGACTTCGTCTCCAAAAAAAGGCAGCACGTCCAATGAGCACACTTCTGATTTATGGCGCTACGGGCTACACCGGGCGTATGGCCGCAGAACGGGCCAGGGCGCTCGGCCTGAATGTAGAAATCGCCGGACGCAATCAGCAGCGCCTCGCCTCCCTCGCTGCGCAGCTGGACGTGAAATACCGGATTTTCGAGGCTGACCAGGCTGAGGGTTTTTTATCCGGCATCTCGGTGTTGCTCAATTTTGCAGGGCCCTTTGTGCAGACCGCCGAGCCGTTGATGCGCGCCTGTATCAAGGCCGGTGTCGACTACCTCGACATCACTGCCGAGATTAATGTCTACCGGCTGGCCGAAGGGCTGGGCGCTGAAGCGGCGGCAAATCAGGTCATGCTGTTGCCGGGTGTCGGTTGGGATGTTGTGCCTACCGATTCGCTGGCCGTGCAGGTTGCCGGGCGCGTGCAGGGGCCAACGGCGCTGAACATAGCGCTGCAGGTGCCAGGGTCGATGTCCCGCGGGTCTGCCATGAGTGTCAGCGAAATCATCGGTGCAGGCGTGCTCGCCAGAATCGATGGCGAACTTGTTGCAACGCCGGATGCCGAACCGCGTCATTTTGATTTTGGTCAGGGCCCGGTCCTTTGCGTACCGTTGTCATTCGGAGACCTGGTCACCGCCTGGCATTCGACCGGCATCCCCAACATTGCAATGTTTGTGCATATCGCCGGGGATGCGTTCCCGCAGGGCGATCTGTCACAACTCCCTGATGGCCCGACGCCCGAGCAAAGGGAGGCTCATCGGGCGCGCGCAGTGGTTGAGGTGACCGATGCGACGGGCGCCATCGCACGTTCCATCATTGAGACTGTTAACGGCTATACCTATACGCCGCTGGCGGCCGTGGAGGCTGCGCGTCGCGTGCTCGATGGCGAACGGCAGCCGGGTTTTGTCACACCGGCCAAGGTCTTCGGTGGCGGGTTCGCCGAGAGCATTGCCGGTACGCTCGTGACTGACATGTAACAACAGGGACGACGGCTCACGATACGGCCGTCAATTCATCCGCGGGCGTCCTGAATCTTGCAGCGTCCCGCGCCGGCGGCAGGCCGAACAGCCGCGCGTACTCCCGGTTGAATTGCGAAGCGCTTTCGTACCCTACGGTATAAGCGATGGAGGTCGCGTCCAGCGTGTCGAAGAGCAGCAACCAGCGCGCCTTCAGCAGGCGCAGGCGCTTCTGATATTGAATCGGGCTCATCGCCGTGACGGATTTGAAGTGCCTGTAAAAGGCAGCAACACTCATGTCGGCCATCTGCGCGAGCGGTTCGACGCGAAAGGGCTCGGTGTAGTGCTCACGAATCCACTGGGTGACGCGGCGGATCTGAGTCAGCCGGCCATCCGGGCGTGCAACGTCACGAAGAATGCCGCCCAGTGGTCCCTGCAAGACCCGGAACAGAATTTCCCGTTCGATCATGGGTGCGAGGACTGCGACATCGTGCGGGCGGTCCATGAGTCGCAGCATGCGCAACCACGCATCGATCATTTCATCTGGCGCGATGATGCCCTCGAAGCAGGCGTTCTGGGGCGCTTCAGGTGCTTTGCCTTCGGCCATCAGCAGCGTGGCGATTACCTCCGGATCAAGAGTCAGGCTCACCGCAAGATAAGGTTTGTCCGGCGTGTCGACGTGAATCTGTCCCGTCGCAGGCACATCGACAGGCACCAGAAAGTAGTGCCCCGTCGTGTACCTGGACACATCCTCGCCGATCGACAGGGTCTTGGTGCCTTGAAGCACCAAGTGCAGCATCGGCTGATAGACCTGATCTGCACAGGCCTCGGCCCGGACCATGGACACGCGAGGCAAGCCGGTTTCAGTCCACTTGTCCTGTGCGCGCATCACGATGCAGCGCAGTTCCGCAATGATTTCTCCATGCAGGTCACCGTGGGCCATATCTCTAGGCATGGCAAGCGGCTTGAGAGGAACAGGCAAGGATCTGCGACTAACCGGCAAACGTCATCCCCCTCGATAGCCGAATACTGATGACACGCGGCTCGTTGTCTGGCGGTCATTCATGATCCGACTGCAACGAGGCCTCATACCACACCACTTCAAGAAGGCCGGTTTATGAAACTCGAAGGAAAGATAGCGGTTGTCACCGGGGCGTCCAAAGGCATAGGTGCCGGGATTGCCAAAGCATTGGGCGCAGAGGGCGCAACGGTCATCGTCAATTACGCCACCGGCAAGGCGGATGCGGACGCCGTCGTGGCCTGGATCGCAGAGCACGGCGGCTCTGCGTTTGCGGTACAGGCAGACATGAGCCAGTCAGCAGACGTGATACGCCTGTTCGAAACGGTCGGCACGATGTACGGCGCTCTGGACATTCTGGTCAAAAATGCGGGTGTCGCTGTGTTCCAGATGATCGACGACCTGACTGAAGAGGCCTTCCACACGCAATTCAACCTGAACGTGCTGGGCTACCTGCTTGCAGTGCGCGAGGCCGTCAAATTGCTGGGGCCGACCGGCAGTATCATCAATATCAGCTCGATTCTCAGCACTGACCCTTACCTGGCGTCGAGCGTGTACGCGGCTACCAATGGCGCGGTCGATACCCTGACCTTCGCGCTGGCCAGAGAGCTGGGCGCGCGGGGCATCAGGGTCAACTCGATCCTGCCAGGGCACACCAGCACCCCGGCCACCCATGGTCATTTTGCCGGTGAGTTAGGTGAGAAGATTCTGGCTGGAACTCCCCTGGGCCGTTTCGGAGAGCCCGAAGATATCGCCCCCTTGGCTGTGTTTCTGGCGTCGCAGGACTCGCACTGGATCACCGGCGAATCCATCCGCGCTTCGGGCGGGGTCAGGGGCGTCGGTTACTGACTGGACCGGTTGAGGCAATGATGCGTAGGGGCCGGAGAGGGCGCGCCGGAAACGTCCCATGCCAACCCGACCCACGCCATTCACTCCGGCAAGCGAAACTGCTTGCGCAAGCTCTTATCGAACGCCCCGGCAGGCGCGAAGCGCCGTAGCAGGCTGATTTGTCGGGCGGTCTTGCCAGCGGTGTATCGATGCCGGGGACGAACATCGCTCGCCGCTTTCAGCACCACCGCTGCGACAACCTCGGGCAGGTCGGCTGTCGGCATGACATCGGCGAGCAATGCACGGACACCGGCTCGCGCCTGATCGTACGCCTGCAACTGCGAGTCCGGCTCGATGCCATTTTGATCGAAGACGGTGCGTACGTAGGCCGGCTCAATGACCGAGACCCGGACATTGAAGGCACGAATTTCATGATCGAGCGATTCCGAATAGCCTTCCAGAGCATGTTTGACCGCCGAATAATGAGCCGAGTAGGGCGCCGGTATCAGTCCCAAAACCGAGCCGATATTGATAATGCGCCCCTGACCTCGTTGGCGCATTGATGGCAGTACTGCGTTGGTCATGCGCATGACGCCAAACAGATTGACGTCGAACAGTGCCTGTACTTGCGGGATCGAGAATTCCTCGGCACCGCCCAGCATGCCGATGCCGGCATTGTTGACCAGCAGGTCGATACGCCCGGTTTGCGCGAGGACGGTGGCAACGAGCGCGCGGACAGAATCGTCATCCGTGACATCGCAGGTCAGCATGGAGACCTGTGCCTCACTGTCACCGGCTTTGCGGCTGGTGCCAAACACGGTGTACCCCGAGCGCGCCAAGGCCTCGGCGGTGGCGCGACCGATGCCCGATGATGCACCCGTGACGATGGCGGTTCTTTCGGAAGAGGTGTTCATTTGATACTCCAATGCTCGACAGGTGCGGGCCTGAAGGGTGGTTGAGCGAGGCGTCGAATAGGTGCTTATTTGATCTTCACAACGACCTTGCCTTTGGCGCGGCCCCGACCCAGGTATTCAAGCCCTTCGCGGGCCTGTTCAAACGCAAAGACGCTGTCAATCACCGGTTTTATCTGGCCACTTTCGAGCAACCTGGCAATGTCGCCAAGTTGAGCGCCATCCGCGCGGACAAACAGAAACGAGTACGACACACTTTTCTTTCTGGCCAGGCGCGTGATCCTGCGGCTCATCAACCCGAATACGAGGGCGAAGAAGGCATTCATCCGCCGAGCCTTGGCGAATGCCGTATCCAGCGGGCCGACCAGGGATACGATCCTGCCGCCGGGCTTGAGGATGCCGACAGCTCTTTCAAGGTCGTCTCCCCGGGTGGTGCCAAGCACCAGGTCAACGTCGTGTAGCACCTGTTCGAATGCCTGCTCTTTGTAATTCACCACTTCATCTGCGCCCAGGCTACGAACCAGCGCCATATTTCCTGTGCTGGTGGTCGTGGCCACTGTGGCGCCCAGGTGTTTGGCCAGCTGGATGGCGAAGGTGCCGATACCTCCAGCCCCGGCCGGTATGAACACCTTCTGGCCGGCTTGAAGAGGGGCGCGATCTTTGAATGCCTGCCACGACGTAAGCCCGACCATCGGGATGGAGGCTGCCTGAACAAAGTCCAGGTTGGCGGGCTTCAATGCGGCAGCGTGTTCCGGTACGGCGGCGAACTCGGCGATGGCGCCCCCACCCAGTTCGAACAGGCTCGCGAATACCGCGTCGCCTGCCTTGAATCGAGTGACTGCGCTGCCCACTTGAATGACCACGCCCGCCAGATCGCTGCCCATGGTGGCCGGTAGTTGCAACTTCACCACCGACTTGAAGACACCCGTAGTGATGATGTTGTCGATCGGGTTCAACCCGGCCGCGTGAACTTCCACCAACAGTTCGTCAGGTTTGATGGCGGGTATGGGTACGTGGGTAATCGCAATCTCAGGCGACTTGCCGTAATTCTCAAATGTCAGTGCTTTCATGACGCTCTGATTCCAGTGTCGTCGAACAAGGATGTGCATCTGCCGCGGCTTGATCCGCTTCAGGCTTGCGGGCGATAGCGCTCGGCCGCCTGAGCCTGTCGAATGTCCGACATCAGCCCTAGTCGCGCCTCATCCAGCGAGTCCCAACGCCCCGCCACATGCAGCGGTGGAATGGTCACCTGTTCGCGGCGGTCGAAACCCACCAGTGCTGCATCAACCAGCTCTTCGACGTCCATCACCTCTGCAATAGTGTTCAGATCGATCCCCGCACGCTCCCAGATTTCGGTGCGCGTGGCTGCCGGAAGCACCGCCTGGACGTATACGCCCTTGGGCGCCAATTCCACGTTCATTCCTTGGGAAAGGAACAGTACGTAGGCCTTGGTCGCACCGTAGACCGACATGCTGAACTCTGGCGCAAAACCCACCACCGATCCGAGGTTGACGATCGAGCCCGAGCCGGACTGCGCGAAACGCGGGGCCACGGCGGCCGCAAGGCGTGTCAGGGCGACGATATTGAGTGCGACAAGCTTGTCGATGGACTCGGCGCTCTGTTGAACGAACCCTCCGGATTGGGCAATGCCCGCGTTGTTGATCAGCACACCGATGCTGGCGTCCTCACGCAGACGGGTTTCCAGAGCTGTGAGATCGGCAGATTGAGTCAAATCCGCCTGGATGACTTCAACGGCAACGCCGTTTTCTTCACGAAGGCGTGTTGACAGGGCATCAAGACGTGCCTTGTCACGAGCGACCATCACGAGATTGTGACCGCGACGGGCAAAGCGTTCGGCATATACCGCGCCGATGCCGCTGGAAGCACCGGTAATGAGAACAGTGGATGGCGTTGTCATGGAGGAGGTACTCGTAATGTGCGTTGAGGAAGTCGCACTTATGATTACGATCCAAATCTAAAATGTCAACGTATTGATGTTGATCGACATCAAAAATGCTCGATGCCGATCTTGCTCGGTTTTCGGAAGGGGACGTGGGGAACATCGTCGCAAGACGTGCGGGCAAATGGCATGCACACCGTCGAAACCGCTTCTGTGCAAGCGCAGTCACGACGGAGTTTGTTTATCAATCGGGTGGCCGCAGTGCGCCTGTTTTCAGCCTGACGGCATAAGCACGGCGCATGTCATCAATTGCAGTACCGACTCGGCAGAGGGAATAGGGGGGGTATTCGTCTTTCTGTCGATGGTCAGGGAAGCGTAGCCGTGCGCGGTGCTCCAGGCGAGGAAGGTGCGCTGTTCA
The DNA here is from genome assembly GCF_017833055.1 of Pseudomonas sp. PvP100. Lineage (NCBI taxonomy): Bacteria > Pseudomonadati > Pseudomonadota > Gammaproteobacteria > Pseudomonadales > Pseudomonadaceae > Pseudomonas > Pseudomonas sp. PvP100. Next base: position 2,721,441 of record NZ_JAFIBO010000001.1, on the reverse strand, counting down.
AGCAGTTCCGGCTCGGGCTCGCTACCGTATTTCGCTATCCAGGCATTGCGTATCGACTGGCGGAGCACTTGCAGCGCACGCTCACCCGATTTTAGAAGCCTGGGCAACGTGCGGTTTACACCCGCGCCAAACATCAATCGGAAGTGCTCCGGGTAACTTTTGGCGAAACTTACATAACCAATACCGCAGCCCAGGAGGGTGTCGTCAAGTTCCTGTTGGACGGCAATGATGACGTCGGCCATGCGCTCATATCCATCGGCCACCACCTCTGCCAGCAGATTTTCCAGAGAGCCGAAATGGTGGGCGGGGGCGGCATGAGAGACATTCGCCCGTCTGGCGCACTCGCGCAATGACATGCCGCGGACTCCCGCTTCCCCCACGATATCCCAGGCGGCCTGACGCAGGACGGCGGGCAGATTGCCGTGGTGGTAGGTCCGTGGGGCGTCTGAAGTCGACATGTAAGGCTCCCTATCATGAAACAAAAGTTATATTCCCATCGGTTCAGCCTATCTTGTCAGTGACAAGATAGGCTGTTCTAATGGCGCCAGATCATCTGACGGGCGTGGGGAATACCGATGAGCGACATCATCAACAGGCTTCGACTATTGACGCTGCGCGGCACGTTCACGCTGACCAGCCGTATTCTACCGGGCATCACTGGAAGATATCTCGCTCGACGTTTTGTGACTCCGCAGGCGTCCGGACGTGCCAAGGCTGCTGAAATTCTGAGTACAGCGACGGATGTGCAAACCGGTAGCCTTGAGCTGGACGGCATCAGAATTGCCACCTATGTCTGGGGCGATCCCTCCAGCCAGCCGTATGTGTTGCTGGCCCACGGCTGGTCAAGTTACGCGATGCGGTTTATCGGATGGGTGCCGTTACTGCGCTCCATGGGCTACGCCGTGGTGGGGTTCGATCAGCCCGCGCATGGGTTGAGCGCGGGCAGCATCAGTCATATGACCCAGTTCGTGGCTGTGCAGCAGCACGTGGGGCGCCATTTCGGAAAGCCTTCGGCGGTGATAGCGCATTCACTCGGCGCTTCATCGATTGTTTTCGCTCAGGAACAGTCGTGGCGCCCTGATCGTTTTATCCTGATTGCGCCGTTCCTGGCACCTACGGACAGCGTCCTTCAACTGTTCGATTCAGTCGGTGTTGCCCACACAGTATTCAAACCTTTCGAGGGCGTCCTGCATTCGCTGACCGGTCGCCGCTTCGCAGACTACGACGCCAGTTCGCGACTGCCGCTGCTTGATCGTCCCGCCTTGGTCATTCATGACCGCCGTGATCGTGAAACACCGTGGGAAAAGGGCGCTCGTTTTGCAGAGCTATGGCCGGGAGCGCGTCTGTTTACCACTGAAGGGCTTGGCCACAATAGGCTGATTGATCACCCTTCGGTGATTACGGAAGCGATGAAATTTCTGACACCGGATCATCGTTAACGGCATCCGCAACGGATGGCCTTTCCAACGCTTCCACTCTAAAGCGTCTACATGCAGCTTCATGAAATCCGTATGTGCCAGCTGGATCTGGCTCGTTTAATTGCAAGATGAATAACGGAAGCCAGATGCGTTTCCGCTCATCACGAGCTGAGCTTCTTTTAAAAGTCCTGACTTAGCCGGACAGGCGGGTCAGTGTCTTCAGAAGTGGGAGGCCGCTATGGGTTTTAATAATTTTTCCGATGAATTGGCGGTGCTTGAAATTGTCCGCAGCTCGAATTTCGTCCGCCCTGGAAAGTTGACGTCTGGTCAAATTTATCTCGCGCTGATACGTCTTCAATCAGACGTTCCGGCGGCCGGGGATTTTATGGCCATGATTGATGAGCTGGTCAAAGAGGGTCTGCTGGTTTCCGCCGCTGTGCTGGAGCACGACATCTCGTTTCCCTATGTCCAGCACATTGTTCTTGGTGTTACCGAAACAGGTGCGGCCGTACTGGAAGATCGGAGTTTTCAGGCTGACCTTTTTTACATGTGTTCGACGGTGCCGTTCCAGCTACAGCGTCAGGAAAGAACCGACAGTCGCAACCGTCAGTCCTGGACTGACGAACCTCACTTGCCCTGCAGCTTATGCCGCGCATAGAGCACTGCCGTTCCGCCCGAGGCCGGACGGGCCTGTAGCTCGAACGTTTGTGGATAGCCTTTGATCAAATCGCTCAGTTTCTTGTAGCCATGGGTACGAGGATCGAACTCAGGCCGCAGTTTGGTGATGTTCGTGCCAATGGCGCCCAAGGGTGCCCAGCCGTCTTCATCAGCAATATCGTCCATTATCTTTGCAATGAAGCCCACAGGGGCTTTGGGTTTCTTGCTCGGCTCGGTTGCCACTGATTTGACGTTGCTCGGTGTTGCAGCTGCATCCGGCGTAGAGTCTCCGGTGGCCGGTGTGGTGATCTCTTCACGAAGCAATTCGATGTAGATGAACTTGTCGCAGGCCGCGACGAAGGGTTTGGGTGTCTTTTCTTCGCCAAAGCCATAAACGGTCAGACCTTCCTCACGCAAGCGCGAGGCCAGGCGTGTGAAGTCACTGTCGCTGGACACCAGGCAGAACCCGTCGAAACGACGCGTGTAGAGCAAGTCCATAGCGTCGATTATCAATGAGCTGTCAGTGGCATTCTTGCCTTTGGTGTAGGCGAACTGCTGGATGGGCTGGATGGAGTAGTCGAGCAGAACTTTCTTCCAGCCGCCGAGTTGCGGGCCGGTCCAGTCACCATAGATGCGTTTGACGCTGGCCACTCCATATTTGGCGATCTCTTCGAAAAGGCCTTCTACGATCGCTGCTGGCGCATTGTCGGCATCGATCAGCACCGCCAGGTGCTTTTGAGAACTGTTGGGGTTTTGGACGGCCATGGATCACCCTCATAGGAAAGCCTAACCATACCGGCAAAACGAGAGATTGGCGCTATTCACCGATATTTATGCAACGCAGCGTTTTTCATCAGGTTTTGATAACGTCACGAAAACAAAAATGAAGTGCATGGAACGCATTCAGCGCGCGTTTCAATGTATACCTCTCTTCGACGTCTCGCATTTACTGCGGCCTGCGGGTACATCGGCAAGAGTGGTTTTCAATTGGCGTGAATCAAGCGAGGTTTCAAGTGATCGCCAGGCGTAAATTCAGCGACGCAATGCAAGGGAAAAACCTTCGCTTTCTGAAAGAGGAACAGCCTGAGTCCACACGGCAAACGTGTGCCGGTTTTCTTCTGCTGGAGCATTTTTCGTTACCTGCTTTCACCCAGGTGCTGGACGCCATTGTCACGGCCAATCTGCTGCGACGAGATCTGTTTTCGACCATCACGCTGGGTCTTGGCGAAGGCGAGGTGGTCAGCGATCTTGGGCTGGTGATTCGCCCGGACGAGCTGTTTGGGCGTGACAGCCTTGCAGGACTGGACCTGTTGGTCATCTGCGGAGGCTATCGCACCGAGTTGAAGGCAAGCGATAACCTGATCCGCTTATTGCGCGAAGCTGCTGCTCAGGGTGTAGCCCTGGCAGGATTATGGAATGGTGCCTGGTTCCTGGGGCGGGCCGGCGTGCTGGATGGCTACCGATGCGCGATTCACCCAGAGCATCGACCCGCTCTTGCGGAAATTGCCAGCGTGGGCCAGGTCACCAGTGAAGCGCATGTCGCAGACCGGGACCGACTGACCGCATCAAGTCCGACAGGCGCTTATCATATGGCGTTGGAGTGGATCAAAGGTCTGCATGGCAAGGCGCTGGTAGAAGGTATCGAAGACATCCTGTCATTCGAAGAGTCCAGATACCGGCGTATCAAAACCTCGCCGTTACTGTCCGTGAGCGCTCCTTTGCGCGAAGTGATTGGACTCATGGAGTCCAATCTGGAGGAGCCTCTGGAAATGGAAGAACTGGCCGTTTATGGAGGGCGTTCGCGACGTCAGCTCGAGCGATTGTTCAAAGAGCAATTAGGCACTACACCACAGCGCTATTATCTGGAACTTCGCATCACCGAAGCTCGGCGGTTGCTACAGCACACCGAGTTGTCTCAAACCGAAGTGCTGGTGGCGTGCGGCTTTGTATCGCCGAGCCATTTCAGCAAGTGTTACAGCTCCTACTTCGGCTATCGCCCCTCTGCAGAGAAAAGGCGTGTCAAATAAGCAAGTGAGCGAGCAGCACAATGGTGTCGATCATCACGTGTTGTGGCATGAACGTGCTTACTCACTACTTGCCTGTTGTTCCGACGCTTCGTGCTCTGCATACCACTGTGCATAAGGCGTGTTTTTCACCTTGCGCCGATTGAGATCCTCAGCGCCATCGGTCCACCAGACTTCACCGCGCTCGCCCAGTGCAACTTTGGCCTTGTCGACACTGGCACGAGCCACCTTCAGGGCTGCGGGGTCTTCGGATGCCTTGGCGGCTTTGACTGCACGACGCGCAGCCATCAGCTCATCCACCAGATGCTGGCGGACGTCGTCGCTCAAAAAGGGATTGGAGCATCGCCAGAGTTGCCCCTTGACCACAAAATACCGACCATCTGGCGTGGTCGGATTCACCCTACGAATATCCGCGGGCGACCGCGTCAGCGCCGATCAGGCCTGTCACCCGTCCGGCCAGTGCGTCCAGCCCGAACGGCTTAGTCAGCACTTGCGTGCAAGGTCGCAGGTGGCAATCGTCCAGCACCGACGTCTTGGCGTAACCGGTGATGAACAGGGTCGGCAGGCCTGGTCGACAGTCACCGGCCGCATCGGCCATTTCCCGGCCATTCATGCCGCCTGGCAAACCTATGTCACTGATCAGCAGGTCGATGCGTGTGTCCGACTGCAGGATCTGCAAGCCTGATTGTGCGTCTGCCGCTTCCAGGCAGTTGTAGCCCAGACCGCTGATGACTTCGGCGACGAGCATTCTCACCGAGGGTTCGTCGTCCACGATCAGAACGGTTTCGCCGGTGTGATGCGGCGGTTCTTCGATGACTTCCGGCTCGACGGGGCGGGGAGCGTTTTCAGCGGTGTGGCGGGGCAGGTGCATGACCACGCTGGTGCCCTGGCCTTCGATCGACTCGACGCGAATCTGCCCCCCGGACTGGCGCACAAAGCCATACACCATCGACAGCCCGAGACCGGTGCCGGCACCTATGGCCTTGGTGGTGAAGAACGGTTCAAAGGCTTTGGCGGCGATGTCCGGGCTCATGCCGATGCCCGTGTCGGTCACGCGGATGCTCAGGTGCTCGCCGGCGGGAATACCGTGGTCCGGGTCGGTGCACTCTTCAAGGGACGCATTGGCGGTCTCGATGATAATGCGTCCGCCGTTGGGCATCGCGTCACGGGCGTTCAGGCACAGGTTCAGCAGCGAGCTTTCAAGCTGGGCATGATCGATCAGCGCGGGCCACAGGTCATTCTGCGCAACGACCTTTATGTCTATCTCCGGGCCGACGGTACGAGCGATCAGCTCTTCCATGTCATGAATCAAGCCGTTGACGTCGGTGACTCTCGGCGACAGTGTCTGGCGTCGAGAGAACGCCAGCAGGCGGTGAGTCAGCGACGCCGCGCGGCGTACCGCGCCCTGGGCGACCGACACGTAACGGTCGACGTCACCAACGCGGCCCTGGGCCAAGCGTTTGGTGATCAGTTCCAGGCTGCCGGAAATGCCAGCCAGCAAATTATTGAAGTCATGGGCAATGCCCCCCGTCAGTTGCCCGACGGCATCCATCTTCTGCGAGTGGCGCAGGGCATCTTCAATTTGCTCGCGTTCGAAAACCGCCTGTTCGATGCGCTGTTCAAGTGTCTGGTTGAGCTCTCTGACCGCCTCTTCGGCTTTTTTTCTGGCGGTGACATCGATGGATGAGCCGATCAGACCGATCACCTCGCCGTTTTCATCGAGCAGGGGCGCTTTGGTCGAGAGCCATATCGCTGCAGAGCCATCAGCCAGATTGACCTGTTCTTCGATCTGTTCGCTGACATTGTTCTGCATGATCCGGCGGTCGGTTTCCATGAGGATCCGCGCCTGTTGCTGGTCATCCAGGAAATCGAGGTCCGTCTTGCCAATGAAAAACTCGGGCGGTTTGCCGATCAGGTCAGCGGTGCCACGATTGGCAACGAGCATGCGGCCCTCAAGATCCTTGGCGTAGACCACGCCGGGAACGGCAGCGGTGAATATTCTCAACAACTCGTTGAGCCGGTCGCGCTCTTCTTCGGCAGTACGACGGCTGTCTATATCGAGCAATACACCCGGACTGCGGACAGGTTTACCGCGACTGTCGCGCTCGATTTTTCCGCTGGCTTCGATCCAGCGATAAATGCCGTCTTCATGCAGAACCCGGTATTCGCATCGATAGGTTTCGCTGCTCTGCAGCGCCTCCTCGATCGACTTGTCGACTCTGGCCGAATCGTCAGGATGAATGGAGGCAATCACCAGTTCCAGTGGCAAACCTTTGGCGCACAGCTTCGGGCACAAGCCGAAGGTCCGGGCAAAACGCTCATCGCCGGTCAGTTGATCGGCAATGATGTCCCACACCCAAGTGCCGACAACTGCCCCAGAATCGAGGGTGAGTTGCAGCCGCTCGGCCGCGTCCTGCGCCGAGGATAGGGGGGGCTGGGGGGCGAATGGCCTGCCGCCATAAACATCATTGCTCATCACTATCGACCCACTTGAACGCCTGGTTCATAAAGACTCAGTCATAGGGCAGCGCAGCGGCCTGAAAGTTGTACAAAATTTATTCTATTTTGTGCCTGATGCCTGACAAAGCGATCAGTGACACTCGATCATTTCATGATTCAGGTAGGGGTGATATTAAAATAATATCATTTGAGGCGCGCGCAAGCTTCAGCGGAGCAGGCAGGGCAACGCTTCCAGGTCATGCCGGGGCTGGCGAATCACCTGAAAGCGCTGGTTTCATTCAAGTACTTAGCGTCTTGCCAACACCTCAATGCTGTCCGACAGGCGCAGGCAGGTTGGCAGCCTGTACCGGTGACCAGCGAGTCAGCGCATAAAACACTGCGCCGCCCAAGATGCAGCCGGTAAACCAGGCGAAGTTGGCAATCGGCTTGAACCACTCGACAAAGGTGAAGCACAGACCGACCAGTGCGGTGAGCAGCAATGCCTTGACCGCGATCCAGTTCACGCCGTTGGTGTACCAGTAGCGCCCGCTCGGCGTGTCATTGAACAGGGCGTCGACATCGATCTGCTGCTTCTTGATCAGGTAGTAATCCACCAGCAGGATGCCGAACAGCGGGCCGATGCAGGCCGCCAGCACGTCCAGGGTGTAGTGAATCACTTCCGGGTTGTTGAACAGGTTCCAGGGTGTGATGAAGATCGACGCCACCGCAGCGATCATGCCGCCTGCACGCCAGCTGATGCGGCTGGGCGCCACGTTGGCGAAGTCGAAGGCGGGGGAAACGAAGTTGGCGACGATGTTGATGCCGACCGTCGCGGTCACAAAAGTAAAGGCACCGAGCAGCACGGCCGTGATGTTGTCGATGCGCGCGACGGTCGCGATCGGGTCGTGAATCATCTCACCGAAAATCGGCAACGTGCCTGAAACAATCACCACCGTTACCAGTGAGAACGCCAGAAAATTCACCGGCAAACCCCAGAAATTGCCGCGGCGCACGTCGGCCATGCTGCGGCAATAGCGGCTGAAATCACCGAAGTTTAGCGTCGGCCCGGAGAAATACGAGACTACCAGAGCAATGGCCATGACCACCTGGCCGAACGCCGCCCAGCCGGACAACTCCTTTTCAGCCAGGGTAAAACTGATGTTGTCCCAGCCCGCGCGCCAGACAATCCAGCCTGCCAGCGCGAACATCACCGCGTACACGGCCGGGCCGGCCCAGTCGATGAAGCGCCTTATCGATTCCATACCTGTCCAGAACACCGCGGCTTGCACCACCCACAACGCGAGAAAGCCGAACCAGCCGAGCCAGGACAGACCGAGAAACGTCACGCTTTGATACGCGGCCAGTTCCGGGAAGAAACGCAGCACCACGATCACCAGTGCGCTGGACGCCAGGTAAGTTTGAATGCCGTACCACGCCACGGCGATGAGCCCGCGAATGATGGCGGGAATGTTGGCTCCGAAGACGCCGAAGGCCAGGCGGCAGATGACCGGGTAGGGCACGGCTGCTTGCTGACTGGGTTTGGCGACCAGATTGGCGATCACCTGAATGATGCAGATCCCCACCAGCAGCGCGATCAGCACCTGCCAACTGGCCAGTCCCAAGGCGAACAGACTGGCAGCGAAAACGTAGCCGCCAACGCTGTGCACGTCGCTCATCCAGAACGCCAGAATGTTGTACCAGGTCCACTTCTGCGGCACCGGCCCCAGATCGTGGTTGTGCAGGCGCGGGCTGTACCCGGCCGGGTGTTGATCTGTCATTGCCTGACTCCCTCGGTGTGTCGTGACGGGATCGGAGTACGATCGATGATTTTTTTGTATACGATCGTGTACGCAAAACATGTGCCATACGATTTCTCGTTGGTAGGGAATGGCTGAGAGTCTTGTTTTAGGGCGTTTCTACTCAGGCGGGCGGGTAAATCAGGAAAGTCCGAGCAGGTGCTTGAAGTGCACGTAAACAGGGCGCTTTTGCTCATTTACGGTGCGATTAATTCGTTTTCAGTTGAGTGGCTATCTGGCCTGTTCATCAAATTGCGCTACTCATCATGTTCCGCATCAGGCACTATTCTTGTATACGATCTGTAATGCCAATGTGATGTGAAGCCATGATCCGACCTGACAGTGCCCCGTTGTTTCTCACGCCTTCTACCGATGAAAAGGGCCGTGATGAACAGATTTACCAGCATGTCCTGGAAGCCATCGTCGAACACCGGCTCGCTCCGGGAACGCGCCTGCCCGAGGACGCCCTGGCCGACGTATTCGAGATCAGCCGCACCGGTATTCGCAAGGTCTTGCAGCGTCTGGCGCTGGAGCGACTGGTTACCCTACGGCCCAAGCGCGGCGCAGAGGTTGCGCAACCTTCGGCTCAGGAAGCACAGGATGTATTGGGTGCCAGGCAACTGATCGAGCCCGCACTGATGGCCGATATCGCCACGCGAGTCGGCGGCCAGCGTCTGGAAGCACTGCGCGCGCTTTGTGATCAGGAGCATGATGCGCAACACGCCGGGCGCCACAGCGAAGCGATTCAACTGTCGGCGCGCTTTCATGTGCAGTTGAGCGCGCTGGCGGGCAATCAGGTGTTGACCGAACAAGTCGCGCAGCTCACCACACGGTCCTCATTGATTGTAGCGGTGTACGGCTCGCGACGCAGTGTCGGCTGTGATTGTGGCCAGCATGTCGACTTGCTGGCCTTGCTCGAAAGCGGGCAGGGCGAACAGGCGCGCGATTGGATGGCCGAGCATCTGCGCCGCATCCGTGCCAGCCTGAATGTAGATGCGCCGCTCAGCGAGACAGTGGATTTTCATAGCATTTTCAAACGGCGCTGAAGGAGTCCCGGTGCGTATTCAAGTAATCAACCCCAATACCAGCGAAGCCATGACCCACAAGATAGGCCTGGCCGCGCAAGCCGTGGCGCGCCCCGGCACGCAGATCATCGCCTGCAGTCCGGCGGATGGCCCGGTGTCCATCGAAGGCCATTTCGATGAGGCGATAGCGACGCTGGGCATGCTGGAAGAAGTGCGCAAGGGACGCGAGCAACAGGTCGACGCGCACATCATTGCCTGTTTCGGCGACCCTGGCCTGCTGGCGGCACGCGAGTACGCCAGCGCCCCGGTGATCGGCATCGCCGAAGCGGCCTTTCATATGGCCAGCCTGATTTCTACCCGTTTTGCCGTGGTCACCACGCTGACCCGCACGCGGATCATTGCCGAGCATCTGTTGCAGCGTTATGGCTTCAGTGAGTTGTGCACATCGGTGCGCTGTATCAATCTGCCAGTGCTGGCGCTGGAGGAAAGCGGGCCGGAGCTCATCGAATGCATGGCCGAACAGGCCCGGCGCGTCCGTGACGAAGAAGGGGCGGGAGCCATTGTGTTGGGTTGCGGCGGCATGGCGGATCTGGGCAGGCAGTTGAGCGAAGCGATCGGCCTGCCGGTCATCGACGGCGTGGCAGCGGCGGTGAAACTGGCCGAATCACTGGTGGATCTGGGCCTGACCACCAGCAAACACGGCGACCTGGCCGACCCGATCGGCAAACCGTTCAAAGGCCGGTTCGCCTACCTGAGCCGGTGATGGCGTTTGCCCGCAGGGCGCAGGAGCGAACGTGTTCGCGAAGGGGGCGGCATGAAGGATGAACATATATCGTCTGCAATACCGTTCGCGAACAAGTTCGCTCCTACGGCCTACGGCCAGAGTCAAAAGCGAACGTGCGCATAACGAGGAGCGCTCTGCATGGTAGTGACATTTCCAAGCTTCTGCCCGCAGGGCGTAGGAGCGAACGTGTTCGCGAAAGGGGCGGCATGAACGATGAACATACATCGTCTGCAATGTTCTCAGGCCTCTGCCCGCAGGGCGTAGGAGCGAACTTGTTCGCGAAGGGGGCAGTGTGAACGATGAACATACATCGTCTGCAATACCGTTCCCGAACACGTTCGCTCCTGCGGCCTTAGGCCAGAATCAAAGACGAACCCGTACCTTACATAGCCGGCACGCCACCCCCGACCAAGGCTTCGGTCGTGTCGTCCGGCACCACAATCGTGTTGTTGCCGGGTGTGAGTATGACCTTGCGGCAATCCTCTTCCTTTTTGTCGAACAGCTTGTAGCCCTTCGCCGCATCTTCCAGTGACATCCGGTGCGTGATGATGGCTTCGGGTTCCAGGCGGCCGGCCTCGATATGCTCCAGCAATTCAGGCATGAAGCGATGCACGTGGGTCTGGCCCATTTTGAAGGTCAGGCCCTTGTCGAACGCATCGCCGAACATGAAGCCGTGGATGAACCCGGCATAAACCCCTGGCACACTGACCACGCCGCCACGGCGTACCGCCGCGATGCACTGACGCAACGCCTTGCCGCTGCTGCCTTCCAGTTTCAGCGTGGCCAAGATGGTTTCAGTGGTGCTGCCCTTGGCCTCGAAACCCACCGCGTCCACTACCCCATCCACACCGCGCATGCCGGCGGTCTGGCGAATGATCGTGTCGGCCGGATCATCGTCGTCATCAAAATTGATCGGGATAACGCCGTAGGTTTTCTGCGCATAGGCCAGACGATAAGGATGGTGATCGACCATGAAGATCTTTTCGGCACCGAGCATTTTTGCGCACGCTGCGCTCATCAGGCCGACCGGGCCAGCGCCGTAAATGGCAACCGTCGAGCCCTGGCCAATCCCTGCGTTGAGTACAGCCTGCCAGGCGGTGGGAAGAATATCGGAGAGGAACAGAACCTTCTCGTCAGCCAGCGTGCTTGGCACCTTGAACGGGCCGACGTTGGCCTTGGGCACTCGCACATATTCAGCCTGGCCGCCCGGGACGCCGCCATACAGGTGGCTGAAGCCGAACAGCGCCGCTCCTGGTGGAATCGACTTTTTGTTGATAATCGCGCCACGCCCGGTGTTGGTGGTTTCGCAGGCCGCGAACTGGTCGAGGTTGCAGAAAAAGCAGCTGCCGCAGGCGATGACAAACGGGATCACCACGCGATCGCCTTTGGCCACAGCCGTGACGGCCGAGCCGGTTTCTTCCACGACGCCCATGAACTCGTGACCGAAAATGTCGCCGTGTTCAACCGTAGGGATTTTGCCGCGATACAAGTGCAGGTCGGAACCGCAGATAGCGGTCGCCGTGACGCGCAGAATGATGTCATCCGCTTGCTCGATCACAGGGTCCGGCACTGTATCGACCTTCACACTGTTCGCGCCGTGGTAAGTCAAAGCTCTCATGGTTAATCCTCAGTGGTAGCAGAAAATTCCGATCCGTTACTGAAGATGAACCATGAGGTTTTTGTTGGTTCAGCGCGATTGCTTGACGTGGGGACTAACGGTAGGTCAGTTGCGGAATGCTGTCATATCCTGCAACAGCATGCCCATCAGGCGATTGGCGCCGACACTCAGTTGACGGCCCAATCGGCTGATGAGGTGAGTCTGCGGGCTGCTGAACACCTCATGCTGCAAGGGCAGGGCACGCAATCTTCCGGCCTTTATTTCTTCCTCCACGACAAAGGTCGGCAGCAGCGTGACGCCACCCTGCATGGCGAAATGCTTGAGCATCGCGAAGGTGCTGCAGGTCAGCGTCGGCTGCACGGTGATGCCCAACTGATGCTCGGCTTGCAGCAGAATCTGGCGGATACCGTAAGACACGGCAGGCAGGGCTACACGGTAGTCTTCAAGTGCCCGCAGCTGTATCGGGCCAGGTTCTTCGGCCAGCGGATGATCTGGCGCAGTGATCACACAGACCGGTTGACGCTGATGCGCATGCGAGCGGATTTTCGGGTCGGCAGCCGGGTTGAAGACCAGACCGATGTGCGCTTCATCCTCGACCACCTGGCGAATCACTTCGTTGCTGCCACAGACGTTCACGATCAGTTCGATCCTGGGGTACAGCTCGGAAAACCGGGCCAGCGGCTGCGCGAGACTTTCCAGAAAACCCTCCCCGGAGACCAGTGTCACCGAGCCGCTGTGCAAGCCTTTCAAGGCCTGAATCGAATCCAGCAAAACCTCCTGCTGCGTCAATCGCTGGCGGTAGTAGGCCAGCACCTTGTCGCCCGCCTCGGTCGGTTTGACGCCGCGTCGATGACGCTCCAGCAGGGGAGAGCCCAGCTCCTGTTCCAGTTGTGCGATCTGGCGGCTCACCGCCGAAGGCGCAACGTTGAGGAAGTCGGCGGCAGCCCGGACGCTGCCCAATCGTACGGCTTCGAAAAAATACAGGATGCGTCGATCTTGAACGAGGCTCATGGGCTTCCAGTGTTGCGCTAAAGGCAACATAAATTCGATTTTTTGATTATTGCTGAGAGGGGAGAGCGCTGTCCATACTCGAATCATCAGCGCATTGCAGGCCGAAAGGGCTCGCAGCGTCATCCTCTAATTCGTACAAAATCTTTGATCGGGATGCAGACATGACTTTGAAAACAGGTGTGATCGGATTGGGCAACATGGGCGGCGGCATGGCTGCCACGCTGGCGGGCAAGGGCTTTGATGTCAGCGGCTTCGACCTGTCGCAGGCCGCGCTGGCCCAGGCCGAAAGCAAGGGCGTCAAGCCGGTTGCCGACCGTACGCAACTGATTCAAAGCGTGGACATTCTGATCCTCTCGCTGCCCAAGGCCGAGCACGTGGAATCGGTGTGCCTCGGCGCGGGTGGCATCAACGAGGTGGGGCGCAAGGGCCTTATCGTTGTCGATACCACAACGTCGACGCCGGAAATGAGCCGCAAGGTCGCCGCCGAACTGGCGAAAAACGGCATCGCATTCATCGACGCGCCGGTGTCTGGCGGCCCGAAAGGCGCTGCCACCGGCACCATGTCGATGGTGATCGGTGCCGAGGACGCAGACCTGGCGCGCGCCATGCCGGTCCTGGAAGGCATGAGCGGCACACGCGTGCACGTCGGGCAATGTGGCGCAGGCAACGTCGCCAAGATCGCCAACAACATGCTCGCCGCCTGTCACCTGATCAGCACTGCCGAAGCCGTGGCGATGGCCGCGCGCGCAGGGGTCGATCCGGAAAAACTTCTGCAGGGCCTGAATGCCGGTTCCGGGCGCAGCGGTGCCACGCAAGTCATGTTCCCGACCTGGGTACTCAACAAGGCGTATGACTCCGGTTTCACCATGGGCCTGATGCGCAAGGACGTCGGCCTGGCCAGCGATCTGGCGGACAGCCTGGACATGGACCTGCCGCTGTCGCGCGTCGTCGCCCAGTTGTGGCAGGCCAGCAGTGAAACCCTGGCGGACAACGAAGACTTCTGCGCCATCGTGCAACGCACCGATGGCAAACTTTACGGTCATGGAGAATAAGCGATGAGCACTGCAAAAATCCTCGAACTGATGCGTCCTTACTGGGGCGATCGCAGTGTCATCGCCAGCTACGTCGGCGGCCAGTTCATCGACGGTCACGGCGCGCCCGTCGAAGTGCGCAATGCCCATGACGACAGCCTGCTGCTGAGTTTTCCGGACGCCGACGAGTCGTTGGTCGAAGTGGCCGACAAGGCCGCCAGGGCTGCTCAACAACAATGGTGGGCACTGACCGCTCAGGCACGTGGCCGCGCCATGTATCAGGTGGGCAATCTGATTCGTGACGAGCTGGAAAACCTCGCGCAGATCGAATCCCTGACCGCCAACAAGCCGATCCGCGATGCCCGTGTCGAAGTGCTCAAAGTGGCCGAGATGTTCGAGTATTACGCCGGCTGGGCGGACAAGCTGCACGGCGAGATCATCCCGGTGCCGACCACGCACCTGAACTACGTGACCTACGAACCGCTGGGCACGGTGTTGCAGATCACGCCCTGGAATGCGCCGATCTTCACCTGTGGCTGGCAGATCGCCCCGGCGATTGCAGCGGGCAACGCGGTCATTCTCAAGCCGTCGGAACTGACCCCGCTCAGCTCGCTGATGGTCGGCGTGCTGATCGAGCGGGCCGGCGTGCCGAAAGGGCTGGTCAACGTGATTGCCGGTTTCGGTCATTCCATCGGCCAGGCGTTCATTGCCAAGGCTGACATTCGCAAGGTGGTGTTCGTCGGCTCACCCGCCACTGGCCGGCATATCGCCGTGGCGGCAGCGCAGCGTTGCATTCCTGCGGTGCTGGAACTGGGCGGCAAGTCGGCCAACATTGTGTTCGACGACGCCGATCTGGAAGTCGCCTTGCGCGGTGCCCAGGCTGCGATCTTTTCCGGAGCCGGGCAGAGCTGTGTTTCCGGTTCGCGCCTGCTGGTGCAGGAGTCGATCTTCGAGAAGTTCACCAATGCCCTGGCGGTGGCTGCGACGCAGTTCAAGGTCGGTGATCCGAGCGACCCTGAAACCCAGATCGGCCCGATCAACAACGCCAAGCAATACAACCACGTGAAAAACATGGTCGAGCAAGCGCTCAAAGACGGCGCGAAGCTGGTGGGCGAGCATGCTGATCCGATCCCGGAAAAGCCCGGTTACTACATCAACCCGACCGTTCTGGCAGGCTCAAACGAGCTCTATTGCGCGCAGGAAGAAATCTTCGGCCCGGTGGTGGTGGCGATTCCATTCAAGGACGAAGAGGATGCGATCCGCATCGCTAACGACAGCCGTTTCGGCCTGGCCGGTGGTGTCTGGACCCGCGATGTCGGCCGCGCTCACCGCGTAGCCAGACAAGTGCGGGCCGGGACCTTCTGGGTCAACGGTTACAAGACTATTCACGTCAGTTCGCCGTTCGGCGGCTATGGTGAGAGTGGTTATGGCCGGTCTTCCGGTCTGGATGCCCTGCGCGAGTACAGTGAAGTGAAAAGCGTCTGGGTCGAAACCGCCGCCAAGCCAGCCGCCAGCTTTGGCTACGGCGCGAGTCTGGAGTAAGCACATGTCCATTTCAAAAACGTTGATTGACGAAGCAACCGTGTGGCGCCGCACCCTCCACGCCGCGCCGGAGCTGGGCTTTCAGGAGCTGAAAACCTCCGACAAGGTGGCACAGCTGCTGAGCAGTTTCGGCATCGAGATTCACCGTGGTCTGGGCGGCACTGGCGTGGTCGGCACCCTGCGTAACGGCGACGGCCCGACCATCGGCCTGCGTGCCGACATGGATGCCTTGCCGATTCAGGAGCTGGGCGACAGCGTTCACAAGTCGACGCACAAGGGCTGCATGCACGCCTGCGGTCACGATGGCCATACCGCGATCCTGCTGGCCACCGCCAGGCATCTGGCCGAGACTCGGCGCTTTCGCGGCACGGTGCATTTCGTCTTCCAGCCTGCCGAGGAGAACCTCGGCGGCGCACGGCGAATGATCGAAGACGGGCTGTTCGAGCGCTTTCCGATGGAAGCCATCTACGGCTTGCACAACTGGCCGGGCGTGCCTGCGGGCAAGGTGGTGATCAATCCGGGGCCGATGATGGCGTCGCTCGACACCTTTGAAATCACCCTGACCGGCAAGGGCAGCCACGCGGCCATGCCGGACAAGGGCAACGATCCGATCGTGGCCGCGGCCGAACTGGTCCTGGGGCTGCAAACCATCGTCTCCCGGCGCCTGTCGCCACTCGATTCGGCGGTGGTCAGCATCACTCAGTTCAATGCCGGCGAGGCGATCAACGTGATCCCGGAAACCGCCACGCTGCGTGGCACCGTGCGTTGCCTGCAAACCCCTGTGCGGGAGAAGGTCCAGCGCCTGATCGGCGAGTTCGTCGAGCGTTTGCCGACGGCCTTCGGCGTGCGCGGCGAGCTGGTCTACAACGTCGGCTACCCGGTGACCGAAAACCACGTCGAAGCAGCAGCCACGATCCGTCGTGCAGCAGTCGCTGCAGTGGGCGAGGCCAACGTGCAGTGGGGCTGCAACCCGTCGATGGCCTCCGAAGACTTCGCCTTCATGCTGCATGCCTGTCCGGGTGCTTACATCTGGATGGGCGTCGACGGCGAGAAGCCGTCGGCGGCGTTGCACAACCCGTACTACGACTTCAACGACCAGGTCATCGAACCCGGCGTTGCGGTGTGGACCTCGCTGGTGGAGCAGTGTTTGCCGGTGGCTTGAATGGCTCGCGCGCTTACGCCAGCCTTTGATTCTGGCCGTAGGCCATAGAACTAACCGGTTCGCGAAAAGGACGGTACATCCGCAGGAAATGTACCGTCCCTGACGCTCTCGAATACGTCGCGACGCCGATGAGTGCCTGTCAGCACTCGATCAGGTTGACCGCCAGGCCGCCGCGTGAGGTTTCCTTGTATTTGTCGTGCATGTCGGCGCCGGTGTCGCGCATCGTGCGGATGGCGTGGTCCAGCGAGATGTGGTGCTCGCCGTCGCCGCGCAGGGCCATCTGGGCGGCATTGATGGCCTTCACGGCAGCAATCGCATTGCGCTCGATGCAGGGGATCTGCACCAGCCCGCCGACCGGATCGCAGGTCAGCCCCAGATTATGCTCCAGGCCAATCTCGGCAGCGTTCTCTACCTGCTCGGGCGTCGCGCCGAGGATCTCTGCCAGGCCCGCGGCGGCCATCGCGCAGGCCGATCCTACCTCCCCCTGACAACCGACCTCGGCACCGGAAATCGAAGCGTTTTTCTTGCACAGAATGCCGACTGCAGCGGCGCTCAGGAAAAACCGTACAACGTCATCGTCATTGGCCGTGGGTTTGAATTTCATGAAGTAGTGCAGCACGGCGGGCACGATGCCAGCCGCGCCGTTGGTGGGCGCCGTCACCATGCGCCCGCCTGCGGCGTTTTCTTCGTTGACCGCGAGGGCGAACAGGTTGACCCATTCCATGGCGCTCAGCGTCGAGCCGATCACGTTGGGGTTGTCCAGGTTCTGCAGGTTCTGATGCAGGCGGTAGGCACGTCGCCGCACGTTCAGGCCACCGGGCAGGATGCCGGTTTCCACCAGGCCCTTGTCGACGCAGGCGCGCATCGCGGCCCAGATCACCATGATTTTCTCGCGGATTTCTTCCTCGCTGCGCCAGACCTTTTCGTTGGCCATCATCAGTTCGGAAATGCTCATGCCGTGGGTTTTGCACAGCCTCAGCAGTTGCGCACCGCTGAAAAAGTCATAAGGCAGCACAGTCGTGTCACTGTCCAGTACACCACTGGCTGCCTGCTCGGCGTCAATTACAAAACCGCCGCCCACCGAATAGTAGGTCTGCTCGTGGAGTTCGCCGTTCTTGCCGTAGGCACACAGGGTCATGCCATTGGGATGGTAGGGGAGGCTTTCATCGAGCAGGCACATGTCCCGCTCCCAGACGAAGGTGATGGCCTGTTCGCCCGCCAGCATCAGCTGGTTATCGGCACGCAGCGCGTCGATGCGCTGGTTGACCTGGCTAGGGTCGATCTGGTCAGGCCACTCACCCATCAGGCCCATGACCGTTGCGCGATCGCTGCCGTGACCGATGCCCGTAGCCGACAGAGAACCGTACAATCGCACCTCTATCCGTTCTACGCTGTGCAACCGGTTGTGATTGCGCAGTTCGGTCACAAACAGTGCGCCGGCGCGCATTGGCCCGACGGTGTGCGAACTGGACGGCCCGATGCCGATTTTGAACATGTCGAAGACGCTGATAGCCATCACGAAGGTCCTTCAGGTGAGATGATGCACGGGAATTTGGTATTCCCCTTTTTCTGTTACTCATCTTTGGCTTCGGCTGTCGAAACGACAAACGATTGTTGCTATGCAACGCTTTAGCGGAACTCTTCAATGAGCAGAATCTTCAACGCACAGATGCACGCCTGGCTACAGGTGTTCGCCTGCGCGGCCCGTCACCTGTCCTTCACCCGCTGCGCGGAAGAATTGCACGTCACCCCCGGCGCGATCAGTCAGCAGATGCGCCAGCTCGAAGAGCGCCTGGGCTTTGCGCTGTTTCACCGGGTCGGGCGCGGGCTTGAGCTGACCGCTGAAGGTCAGCGTCTGGCGGTGGTCGCCAACGAAGTGCAGAGCCGTATCAGCGAAGAACTGCGCCTGCTGTATTCCGGGCGTATCGGCGGGGTGTTCAAGCTGCGTTGCATTCCATCATTCTTGAGCAAATGGCTGATGCCGCGCCTGCCACGCTTGCAGGCGGCGTTTCCCGACATTCAGTTGCGTATCATTGCCGAGGACAGCAGCGGGTCGTTGCGTGATGACGATTTCGATCTGGCCATCGACCTGAACGACGGCAGCTATCCGGGGTTGTCGACTACGCCCTTGCTGGAGGAAGAGCTGTTTGCGGTCTGCTCGCCTGACCTGCTGGTGGGCAAGCCGCCGCTGGATACGCCCAGTCAGCTGGTGCACTTCCCGTTGCTGCACGACATCACCGCCTGGCGCGGCAGCTATGAATATGCGGAGTGGGAGTTCTACCTGACGGCCATCGGTGCCGATGGCATCGACGTGCGTCGCGGCCACACGTTCAACCGTAATCACCTGACCATCGACGCCGCGCGCATGGGCATGGGCGTGGCCATTGCGCGTAAGGCGCTGATTACCGATGAGCTGGAGCAGGGCTTGCTGATCGTGCCCTTCGGCCATCCGATCAAGGCCAGAAAGAAATACGTGCTGGCCTATCGTGAAGGGGCGCTGAGCACCCCGTCACGTCGCGCAGTGCATGACTGGCTGGTGAACGAGGCGCTGGGCTGACTCGCGCCGAATCAGGCAGTGTGGATCAATGGAACAGCTCGGCGATCAATACCGCACCGATGAACGTACCGAAGTTGGCGAGGAACGACACCAGTACAATCCTCCAGCCCAAACGGCGGAAGGCTGGGAGGTCCTTCGCAATCGACAGACCGGCGAAGGTCAGCATCGGAGTAATGACCGCCAGCAGGTTGATCGAGCTGGTGATCCGCGCAATCTCGGCGGCCCAGGGGCAAGCTGGCGAGGTCAGGAACATTGCCACCAGCGACACCATGCACACCGCAGGGATCTTGCGGCGAAGCAGGTTGCAAAACACCTCACCCACGAAGGCACAGAAAATCATGATGCCCATGCCGGTGAAGGCATCGCCTGACAGTGTCTTGTAGCCGACATAGTTGGCAATCAGTGCCAGTGCACCCGCAGCCAGCCACGCACTGATCTTGCCCGACCAGCCCAGTTCCGGCACCTCCAGCGACACGTCGCTGTGGCGCAGGCCTTCCTCGCTCATCGATGCCTTGGTGGTGCGGCCGATCAGCGGCTCGAGCACACGATAGCCCCAGACCGCCAGTGGCAGGGAGATGAACAGGGTGAAGTAGGTGCCGATGGTGGTGGTGATCAGGTTCGAGGCTGCCGCCAGGGTCATGACTTCCTTGGCGACTTCCGGTGTCTGTTGCGCGGCAATCGCCCCGGCAGCGGCGGCCATCATGCTGCCCGAACCGATGCCTGAGCCCATCGCCAGCGAGTTGGGATGGAAGATCCCCAGGCTGGCGATAAACCCGGCGACGATGGCAATGAACAGCGCGCCGAACAGGGTGCCCGTCAGGTACTCGGCCAATACGCCGCGACCTTCCGGAGAGTCCATGCCATAGCGCTCGCCGATGATTGCCAGGCTCGGCTCACGGCCGACCGAGAAGGTCGCACCAATGGCTTCGCGCTTGATACCGAGCATCAGTGCGACCGGCAGACCGAGCATCACGGTGCCGACGAAGTGGCCGAACTCCTGAAACATCAGCGCCCACCCGGAGGCGAACACCACCGGCAGCGAGCCGCCGACCACCAGGCCGAGCTTGGCAATGAAAAGCAGCAGGGCAGGTTGCAGGATGGAGGCCGAGCGCAGTTGCGTGCCGTGATCGATGCCAATGGTGCCTGGCATACGGCGGCTGGCAAGGCCGATCATCGCGCCCAGCAGCAGCGCCCACACCATCGGCAACAACACCACCTTGCCCGGGCCCAGCGGGATACTGACGGCACCGATCATTTCGGCAATGGTGAGGATAACGGCGGCCCAGACATACAGTTTCACCGTCGATGAAACGGCCTGATTGTCACCCGACACTGCAGCGTGTGAGTTTTGCATGATGATCCCCTTGCCTGCTGAATGGCCTTTTTCAGGCCTTATCAATCGTTATTCTGTTTTTCAGGTCGGCGCGGTAAAGCGCCAGGGCAGCGTTGAAAAGTCCATGAAGTCATGGAGACCGTTATCCGGCCAGGTATTTTTTATGAGGTCTGAATGTGATCCAGACCCAGGCTGCTTCGAGCCTTTGCAAGGGGATCACAGGGTGCGCTATTTGAAGGGATGAGCCTTTGAATACGGCACTTTGCTGTCCACACGCAATCGCAGTATGCATAGCACGAGGTTGCACACCAATATTGCGAATTTTATTTATCGTTGCTTTAAACAGAACACAGAACGCCCCGGAATGTGACGCAGCGCGCTCATCGTTATACACAAGTGCGCTTTTAATTCTGGCCGAAGGCCGTAGGAGCGAACTTGTTCGCGAAAACGATGTTTCAGGCGATACATTCTCGGGAAGGCTTGCGGCCCCTTCGCGGACAAGTCCGCTCCTACGCCCGTTGTGCAGAACCAAGACGGCCTTCTGGACAAGGGGTAGCGAACCGGGAATGTGACGCAGCGCGCTCATCGTTATACACAAGTGCGCGTTTGATTCTGGCCGAAGGCCGTAGGAGATTCTATGGTTTTGGGAAAGCCCTCAAGCCACTTTTGTTTGATATTCGCTCTGGTTCTTTAACAGAGCGAAGACTACTCGAGCCAACTTTCGGGAGAGCATGACCAGCGCTTGAGTTGTACTAAAGCCACGCTTTCTCTGCTCTTCATAAAAAGGCTTCCAGGCCGGCGTACGGCTCCCGGACATAGCCGCGTTGTGCAGCAACCGTCGGGCTTCTGGATCGCCGCGTTTGGTCAATCGACGAGGTCCATCACTTTGCCCTGATTTGGATACTCTCAGGTCCAGCCCAAGAAACGCGATAAAGGCGTTCGCTCCGCTGAACTCGCCTCGCTGAAAAGAAGTGACCAAACGAGCTGCAGTCAGAAAGCCGATCCCCTCTACTTTCATACAGCGGTTGACCTGCCTCATCAGCCCGGCTTCCTGCAGTACATCGCGAATCTTCTTTTCAACGAGCGCCTCAAATCGTTTCATCGAGTTGACCTGATTGGCGAACGCTGTTCTCAGAAAAGGCTCGTTGGTCCAGCTTTGTACCAGGCCAGTACGAGCCTGAACCAAGGCTGCACGACGTCGGAACAGGCTCAGAAGCTGCCGATAAAGCGGGCTCGCAGGTATCCAGGGCCGCAACTCATCAAGCTCGTTTTTCAGGTATCGGGCCAACAAACGAGCATCTTGGGCATCGGTTTTGGCGCGTATGTTGACGCCTTTACGGTAATGACTGAGCTGATAGCCATCCACCATATAAACGTCACAGCCTGCTTCGTGGGCCGCATCCGCGAACAGGACGTGATAGACGTTAGTGGCTTCGATGGCGATGGCGCAGCTGCTCGCCAAGGCCTTCAGCCATTGGGTGATGGCGACTTTGGTATTGGGGATTGCCTCAAGTCGATCATATTGATCGTGGTAGATCACCAGCTCATTCTTGGCGACATCTACACCGATGATCGGTTTTTCCAGAGTAACCCGCATTGCCATAACGCCTCCTCGAGGATAAGGTTTACAGACTTGAAGGGGCCACCCAGAGGCGCAGGCTTGTTTCTATCGTAGGTTGTGAGCCTTAAGCATTCTTTATCGGCGCTTGGGTGAAAGGAGGAGGGGTGAAATCTCCTACGGGTCTGTACTGCGCGAACAGTCAGAAGCGAACTAAGTCCCTCCTCCTCCCTTCAAGTCTTACCATACAAGCGAACTTGTTCGCGAAAACGATGTTTCAGGCGATATATTTTCGGGAAGGCTTGCGGCCCCTTCGCGGACAAGTCCGCTCCAACGCCCGTTGGGCAGAATCAAAACGGCCTTCTGGACAAGGGGTAGCGAACCGGGAATGTGACGCAGCGCGCTCATCATTATGCACAAGTCCGCTTTTGATTCTGGCCGAAGGCCGTAGGAGCGAACTTGTTCGCGAAGACGATGTTTCAGGCGATATATTTTCGGGAAGGCTTGCGGCCCCTTCGCGGACAAGTCCGCTCCTACGCCCGTTGGGCAGAACCAAGACGGCCTTCTGGACAAGGGGTAGCGAACCGGGAATGTGACGCAGAGCGCTCATCGTTATACACAAATGCGCTTTTGATTCTGGCCGAAGGCCGTAGGAGCGAACTTGTTCGCGAAGACGATGTTTCAGGCGATACATTCTCGGGAAGGCTTGCGGCCCCTTCGCGGAAAAGTCCGCTCCTACGCCCGTTGGGCAGAATCAAAACGGCCTTTTGCCCAAGGGGTAGCGAACCGGGAATGTGACGCAGCGCGCTCATCATTATGCGCAAGTGCGCTTTTGATTCTGGCCGAAGGCCGTAGGAGCGAACTTGTTCGCGAAAGATTCGGTATGGGCGCCAAAAAAGCATCGCCTGAAACATCGTCTTCGCGAGCAAGCTCCCACTAATTAGCAGGCGGGACTGCTCAGTTCCAGTTCCCTGGCGCATTTCTCCAGAGAACGCCGTTGGGTGTCGGCATACAGGTCCAGTTCGTTGAGCGTCCCGCGTCCCAGCGCCCGCTCGAAATCCTGCTGATTCGAATTCGTCGCGTAATGCGCCTGTGCGTTATCGCCCAGATTAGACTGGAAGATGCCCGCCGCACTGACCGGCAAAAAGTCTTCGTACACCAGTGGCTCGAAGCGCACATGACCTGCTTCGACAAGCTGCTCCAGACTGCCGGATGCGCGCGCGGCAATGCCTGACTCGGTCGGGAAATAGCGAAAGTAGGCCAGACCCTGCCTGCGCATTTCAGCGTGGCTGTCCGGAAACGCTTTGAACGTTTCTTCCAGCAGCCCGGCATAGCGAACGGCATTAGCCTCACTGGGGAACTCGCCCAGCGCTTCGCGGGCATCGTTCAGCAGCCGGTCATACAGCTCGCGGCCTTTGGGCGTCAGTGCAGCGCCACGCTGTTCTATCTCGCCGAAGCGTGCCGAGTGGCTGCCCGACTGAATGCTCCCTTGGCCGATGAAAGTAATCGGTTCTTCCAGCGCCTTGAAACTGGTCTGGCGCAGCAGGATCGGACATTGGCGACGTGGCGGCCCTTCAACCACCGCTTTGGGTGTGATGCCCTTGCCAGGCATGCCGGCCTGAACCGCATCGATGTCCAGCGTGCGTGGCGTCAGGTGGTTGATATGCGGACCTCGAAACGCCACCACATCAGCGATCAGGCGATGCTGAGTGTTCAGCTTCTGATAGTCGTCCAGCGAAACCGTCGCCGTGTTGTGCCAGCGAAAGGTTTCCAGCGCCTGCTGAATGAACTCGGCCGCATCGGCTTCGCTCAAGCCGCCGTCTGCTTCATGCTTGTCGATTAACGCCAGGGCGCCGGGCGTGAAGATACTGCGCTTGCCCAGCACCTGACTGGCGAACTCACGCAGGCCGTCGCTTTCGATCAGCTCCAGGCGCAGCAACGAGGTGAACACCCGAAACGGACTGACCTGCAACGCCTGCTCATGCACGGCGCGAAAGGCGGTGGAGTGAACCGGCACGCCGGCCGTGCTCAGGTCGTAGTAACCCACCGGCTGCATGCCCATGACCGCGAACAGGCGGGCGAGGGTGGCCAGCTCCTGTGCCATGCCGACGCGGATCGCACCATGCCGTTCCATGTCCAGGCGCTGGATTTCACCGGTCTGGCGCAGGCTGTCCAGCACACTGCTGTCATGGCTCATGACCTGTTCGTTGACTTCACTCACCAGCGCCATCAGCGTGCCGTACAGCGGCACTTCGTGCTTGTACATCTGCGACATGGCGCGAGAAAAACCCGCGCGGATCTGATCCGGGTCGGCAAAGCGTGCTGTGCTCATCAGGGTGTTTTCTCCGTACGGGTTCAAGCCAGCGCCGCCAGGCAGCGCTCGAAAATATCCAGCCCTTCGTGCAGCACATCGGGCTCAATGGTCAGCGGAATCAGCAGGCGGATAATGTGCCGTGACTTGCCGCTGGGCATCAGCAGCAGCCCGGCGTCCCTGGCCGAGCTCAGCAGCTCGGCGAGCTGTCGGGTACCGGGTTCGCCCTCCGCCGTGATCAGTTCGATACCGCGCATGCAGCCAACACCGGTCAGCCTGCCCAGGTACGGCGACAGTCTGCTCGCCTGCCAGGCTTCATAGCGTGAAACGATGGCGTGTTCCTGCTGCTCGCCCCAACTGGACAGGTTGGCATCGGTCATCTGCGCCAGTGACGCAAGGCCCGCTGCGCAGCCAATCGGGTTACCGGAATAGGTACCGCCCAGGCCGCCCTTGGGCAGGTTGTCCAGCAACGGCTTGCGACCTACCACGGCACCCAGCGGGATGCCGCCCGCAATGCTTTTGCCCAGCAGAATCAGATCGGGCTCGATGCCCAGGCGGCTGAACGCGAAACGCTGCCCGGTACGGCCGAAGCCGGACTGGATTTCATCGGCGATCAGTACGATGCCGTGCTTATCGCAGAACGCTCGCAATGCCTGGGCAAAGTCCGGCTGCATGGCCAGAAAACCGCCTTCGCCCTGAACCGGTTCGAAGATGATGCAGCCCACGTCGTTGACGTCGATCTCGACGCTGAACAGCCGGTCCATGGCCATGAGTGCCTGCTCGGTGGACACGCCGTTATCCTTGCTGGGGAACGGAACGTGAAAGACCGGACCGGGCAGCACGCCGACTTTCTGTTTATAGGGCGCTACCTTGCCATTGAGGTTCAGGGTCGCCAGCGTTCGGCCATGAAAGCCACCATCGAAGGCGATGACCGCAGTACGGCCAGTAGCGCCACGTACGATCTTCAACGCATTTTCGGCCGCTTCCGCACCGCTGTTGGTGAGCATGCCGCTGAGGGGGTAACTGACCGGCACGAACTGCGTGAGCTGCTCCATGAAACGGATGTACGGGTCATGAGGCGTGGCGTTGAAGCAATAGTGGGTCAGCTTTGCCGCCTGATCCTGAATGGCCGTGACCACCTGCGGGTTGCAATGCCCCAGATTGAGCACCCCGATGCCGCCGACGAAGTCGATGTAGCGCTTGCCGGCGGTGTCCCAGACTTCAGCGTTGCGGCCATGGGACAGCGTGATGTTGTGGACAAACGAAATGGATTCGCTGATGTGTTCGCTCATCGGTCTGGCCCCGACTCCGGGTGATCATGATGGGCTTATCCAAACAAACATCGGGCAGCGCTCGCAAACGAAATAAAATCACCGGGTCATTCCAATAATTCCCGATGTAATGGCTTTTCTGGCTGCTAATGATCAGAAGTTCATTCCTAAAAGGAATCATGTTTTTCAAAAACGTCGTTTGTAGCCCGACCCTGAGTGGCTTGATACTGAGGTCATCGATGATTTCCACCGTGGTTTCATGACAGGAGAATCAACATGGTTGCCGAGTTACTAGCACGTCTGGGCGTGGCGAACAGTGCCCACACACAAGGGGACTATCCGGTTTACACCCCGATTGATGGCAGCCGCATTGCCTCGGTCACGCTTGAAGGCAAGGCACAGGTCGTGGCGCGTATCGACAGCGCCCACAATGCGTTTCTGAAGTGGCGCACAGTGCCGGCCCCACGGCGTGGCGAGCTGGTGCGGATCTTTGGTGAGGTGCTGCGTGAGCACAAGGCTGATTTGGGCGAACTGGTGTCGGTCGAGGCCGGCAAGATCACTCAGGAAGGTCTGGGTGAAGTGCAGGAAATGATCGACATCTGCGACTTTGCCGTTGGTCTGTCGCGTCAGCTGTACGGTCTGACCATCGCCTCCGAGCGTCCCGGTCATCACATGCGCGAAACCTGGCACCCGCTGGGTGTGGTCGGTGTTATCAGCGCGTTCAACTTCCCGGTCGCGGTCTGGGCCTGGAACACCACGCTGGCGCTGGTCTGCGGCAATCCGGTGATCTGGAAACCTTCGGAAAAGACCCCGCTGACGGCACTGGCCTGTCAGGCGCTGTTCGACAAGGCGCTGAAGATTTTCGGTGATGCACCCGCAGCACTGGCGCAATTGGTGATTGGTGATCGTGACGCCGGCGAAGCGCTGGTCGATGACCCGCGCGTGCCGCTGATCAGCGCCACCGGCAGCACCCGCATGGGCCGTGAAGTCGGTCCGCGTGTCGCCGCCCGGTTCGGGCGCAGCATTCTGGAGCTGGGTGGCAACAACGCGATGATTCTGGCCCCGAGCGCCGATCTGGACCTGGCCGTGCGCGGCATTCTGTTCAGTGCGGTAGGCACCGCCGGTCAGCGTTGCACCACGTTGCGCCGCCTGATTGTGCACCGTTCGATCAAGGACGAAGTGGTCGCCCGCGTCAAGGCAGCCTATGCCAAGGTGCGCGTCGGTGATCCGCGCGAAGGCAATCTGATCGGTCCGCTGATCGACCAGCAAGCGTTTTCGGCCATGCAGAACGCGCTGACCAAGGCCCGCGACGAAGGCGGGCAGGTGTTCGGTGGCGAGCGTCAGTTGCAGGACAAATACCCGAACGGCTACTACGTCACGCCGGCCATTGCCGAAATGCCTGGCCAGAGCGACGTCGTGCGTCACGAAACCTTCGCGCCGATTCTCTACGTGCTGGCCTACGACGACTTCGAAGAGGCCCTGCGCCTGAACAACGAAGTGCCGCAGGGCCTGTCGTCGTGCATTTTCACTACCGACCTGCGCGAGGCCGAGGCTTTCCAGAGCGCCGCGGGCAGCGATTGCGGGATTGCCAACGTCAATATCGGCACCAGCGGTGCGGAAATCGGCGGGGCATTTGGCGGCGAGAAGGAAACCGGGGGCGGCCGCGAGTCTGGCTCCGATTCGTGGCGCGCCTACATGCGCCGGCAGACCAACACCGTCAACTACTCCCGCGAGTTGCCGCTGGCTCAGGGCATCGTTTTCGACTGATGTGAACCGGGCGCTTATCACCGACATTGCTGGAGTTTTTCGATGGTGCAGTTTGCTGAAGGCTGTCTGTGGGAACAATTGACTCCGCAACGTCCGGTCAGCCCGGCCCTGAGCGACGAGCGGAGCGCCGATGTATGCATCATCGGCGCCGGTTTCACCGGTCTGTCAGCGGCGTTGCGCTTGCTGGAAGGCGGCAAGTCGGTGTGCGTGGTCGAAGCGCACCAGGTCGGGAATGGCGGTTCCGGACGCAACGTCGGTCTGGTGAATGCCGGGACCTGGGTGGCGCCCGATCAGTTGGACAAGGTACTGGGCAGCGTCGAGGCCAGCCGACTGAATGGCGCATTGGGCGCGGCACCGGCACTGGTGTTCGCGACCATCGACCAGTACCGCATCGATTGCCAGGACACGCGCACCGGCAACCTGCACATGGCGCATAACGCCAAGGGCCTGGCTGACCTGCGCAGCCGCGCCGTACAGTGGCAGCGGCGCGGTGCCAACGTCGAATTACTGACCGGCAAACCCTGCGAAGACGCCTGTGGTACCGACAAGGTCAGCGGTGCCTTGCTCGATCACCGCGCCGGCACGGTGAACCCGATGGCCTATGTCTCGGGCATGGCGCTTAACGTGGTGGCGCAGGGTGGGCAAGTGTTCGGTGATTCTCCTGTCAACGGCTTGCAACGCACCGCTGACGGCTGGAAGGTCTCTACTGCTGCGGGCAGTGTGCGCGCCGAGAAAGTGATCATCGCGTCCAATGCCTACACCGAAGGCGAGTGGACCGATATCAAGGATCACATCTTCACGGGTTACTACTATCAGGTCGCTTCGCAGCCACTCAGCGGTGCCGAGCAGGCGCAGATTCTGCGCGGCGGGCAGGGTTCGTGGGATACGCGCACGGTGCTCAGCAACATTCGTCGTGATGCCCATGGGCGCCTGTTACTGGGCAGCCTGGGTAACGCCGGCAATTATCCGCTGTGGTTCATTCGCCAGTGGGCGGATCGCGTCCAGCAGCATTACTTCCCGCAACTGGGCCGGGTCGAGTGGCAGAGCACCTGGACCGGGCGCATCGGCTTCACGCCGGACCACTTGTTGCGCCTCTTCGAACCAGCGCCAGGCTTGCTGGCGGCGACCGGTTTCAATGGCCGCGGGGTGACCACCGGGACGCTGGTGGGCAAGTGCTTTGCCGATTACCTGCTGACTAACGATGCAACTGCGTTGCCGATGAGTTTTTCAAGCGGCAAAAAGGTCTCGGGCAGTTCGTTGCGCAGCCTGGCCTACGACGCGGGCTTCACCCTGTATCACGCCGGGCAATGCCTGCGCGTGGTGCTTTGAGCCGAGCAGGGTTCAGCTCGTCCTGCTCTTGATGCGCAGCTCTGCACACAGTCCGCCCTGCGCCGAGTTGCGCAGGTGCAGACTGCTTTCCAGTTTGCGCACGATCATGTCGACGATCGCCAGCCCCAGTCCTGCGCCATTGCTGTGACCCTGACTGTAAAAGCGTTCGAACAGGCGCGCCTTCTGTTGTTCGTCGATACCCGGCCCTGCGTCTTCGACTGACAGGTGCGCGCTGCCATCTTCCTGGGTGTGCAGGACGACGCGAATCTCGCTGGCGGTCGGGGCGAAATTCAGCGCATTGGTCAGCAGGTTCTGCAGGGCAATGGTGATGGCTGCCGGGTCGCTGCGGATCACGCAATCCTCGCCTTCCTCGAACACCAGATCGACGCGCTTTTCCAGGGCCAGCGGCGTGAGTTCGGCCATTTCCTCGCGTACCAGCGTGTTCAGCTCGAAGGTCTGTAACTGGCTGACTTCAAGACGCGGTTCCAGGCGTGCCATGGTCAATAACTGACTGGCCAGGCGGGCGGCGCGGTCGACGCCATGCACGAGGAAATCCAGTGCTTCCAGGCGTTGCTCCGGGGTTTCGGCCTGGCGTGCGTTCTGCGCGTGGATGCGCAGAATGGTCAGCGGCGTGCGCAGTTCATGGGCCGCGTCGGCGATGAAGCGTCGCTCGCGCTCCAGCACACTCTCGATCTGGGTCAGCAGGCGGTTGAGCGCGTACTGCATGGGCTCCAGTTCTTTGGGCAGGGGCGTTACATCAAGCGGTTCGAGGCTTTCGGCATCGCGTTTGCGGATGACTCTGGCCATCGCTTGCAGCGGGCGCAGGCCCCAGCCGATGGCCAGCCATATCGCGACCACCAGCAGAGGCACACCGATCAGCGTTGGCCACAGCGTGTGACTGACAATGCGCTGAATCAGGTCCTGGCGCACGTCATCGCGCTCACCCACCCAGATCAGAAAACCCTGCTGTGGATCGGCGAGGAGAAAGCCGCACCACTCGTGCCCGTTCTCGACCAGATCATGGGAGCCTTCGGTTGCCGGAGGTGCACTGAGCAGCGGCGCTTCGGCCGAGCGCACCAGCAGCTCGCCCGAGGTACGCCAGACCTGAAAGGTCAGCCGGGTTTCGTAAGGATGGGCCACGCCGCTGGTGCCGACCCGGCTCATGGCCTGATCGAACGCCTGATACAGCTTGTCGAGGTCCTGCTCACCCGCTGCGCGCTGACGCAGCACACCTTGCAGCAGGCGCGCGCTCTGGGCCAGCTGTGCATCGTAGACTTCTTCGATTTCGTGATGGCTGTCGCGCAGGGCGAGCAGGCTGATGGTCAGGTCGCCGAGCAGCAGCAGCATCAGTACCGGGATCAGAATGCGCGCGCGTACCGAGGTCATGCCTTGAGCTCCAGCAGGTAGCCGACGCCGCGCACGGTACGGATCAGCTCGGTAGACAGTTTCTTGCGCAGGTTGTGAATCAGCACTTCCAAGGTGTTGCTTTCGACCTTGTCCTGCCAGCCGTACAGGGTATTGGACAAACGCTCGCGGGTGACCACTTTGCCGGGGCGGATCATCAGTTGATGCAGCAGCTGGTACTCCATCGGCGTCATCGGTACTTCGCTGCCCTTGAAGCTGACCTGTTGCGACGCCGGGTCGAGGCTGATGCCCGCGTGCTCCAGCAGCGGTTGCGCACGGCCCTGGCTGCGCCTGAGCAGGGCGCGGACCCGGGCTTTCAATTCATCGACGTCGAAGGGCTTGATCAGGTAGTCGTCCGCACCGGCATCCAGACCGGCAATACGGTCGGCAGTCCCGTCGCGTGCAGTCAGGATCAGCACCGGCAGGGTGAGTGCTTCGGCGCGCAACTGGCGCAGCAGGTCCAGGCCATCCATGCGTGGCAATCCGAGGTCGAGCAGCAACAGGTCGAATGGCTCGCTGCGCAAGGCGTGCAGCGCGCTCAGTCCGTCCTCCAGCCAGTCAAGGGTGTAGCCCTCGGTATTCAGGGCCACGCGGATGCCTTGACCAATGGCTCGATCATCCTCGACGAGAAGCAGGCGCATAGGGTTTGACCGGTGAGTGTGGGAAGAAGGGCGCCATGATGCCGTCAGCAGGCAGCAGCGCGAAGTGCCGTGTGTCCGGGAAGATGTTACGAGCTATTACGTATTAAGCTTTTCCTAAGATTCGTTTCGCACAGTAGGCGCTCCTTAACTGCTTGCGAGTATCTGTCATGCGTAAAGTCCTGCTGATTTCCCTGTGTCTGGCCAGCCCGCTGGCACTTGCCGGGCCGCAATGCACCACGGCTGACAAGTCCCAATGGCAGGATCAGGCCAAATTCCAGGAGCAGCTCAAGGCTCAGGGTTACGAGATCAGCAAGTTCAAGGTGACTGACGGCAACTGCTACGAAATCTATGGTTTCGACAAGGACAAGCGCAAGGTCGAGATCTATCACGATCCGGTGACGGGTAAAGCGGTGAAGACCGAGACCAAGTAATGAGCCGTGTTTCCCTGCGCCTGTGGGACCCGCTGGTCAGGCTGTTTCACGTCTCGATCGCGGGTGTTTTTGTTGCCAATTATTTCTTCAATGAAGCAGGTGGCGACTGGCACATCTGGCTGGGCTATTACGCGGTTGCCTGGCTGGCGGTGCGCGTGGTGTGGGGATTCATTGGGCCGCGCAGCGCACGCTGGAGCGATTTCTGGCCGCATCCGGCGCGCCTGCGTGCGCATATCCGCTCGCTGATCGACCGGCGACCGATCCATCGGCTCGGTCATTCCCCGCTCGGCGCGCTGGTCATGGTACTAATGATGGTGCTGATCTTCGGCATGGGCCTGACCGGTTTTCTGATGGAAGAGGTCGATGCCTTGTGGGGCGCCGACTGGCCGCAGGACATCCATGAAATTCTCGCTAACACCTTGTGTGCCCTGGTGGTGCTGCACATGGCCGCCGCCATCTTCGAAAGCGTTCAGGTGCGTGACAACCTGCCCCTGTCGATGCTGACTGGCAAACGACGTCCGTTGCCCGAAGATCGCCATCGCTGAAACCACACCTTTGTTCCTCTTTACAGTGATGCCTCCCGATGCGTGTTATTTCCCGAAACCTGACTGCATGGAGCGCAG
This sequence comes from Pseudomonas sp. PvP100, assembly GCF_017833055.1. Classification (NCBI taxonomy): domain Bacteria; kingdom Pseudomonadati; phylum Pseudomonadota; class Gammaproteobacteria; order Pseudomonadales; family Pseudomonadaceae; genus Pseudomonas; species Pseudomonas sp. PvP100. The sequence continues at coordinate 2,689,709 of NZ_JAFIBO010000001.1, read as the reverse complement.
GCCTGATTGTTGTGGCGATTTTTCTCAGTGCGTGGCTCAGCCATCCACAGCACCGTATTGCGCCCTTTGCGCTCAGCCCCGCGCCAGTGGGCGCTGAGAGCGTGGCGCCCAAGGCGTCCTATATGTCGCGTTTCGCGTCTTCCGACCTGGACGACTTCGTGCATTCCTCAGCCGTGACAGCATTGCCCGGCGGCGACCTGATGTCGGTGTGGTTCGCCGGTTCTCGCGAAGGGGCGGGCGACGTTGAAATACGCACCTCGCGCTTCGATGCGGCCAGTGGCGAGTGGGGCGGCGAGCAGGTGCTGGCAACCCGTGAGTCCACCCAGTCAGGCACCGGTAAATACATCCGCAAACTGGGCAATCCGGTGATCGCCCTGGCTCCGGACAATCGCCTGTGGCTGTTCTACGTTTCAGTCTCGGTCGGCGGCTGGGCGGGCAGCACGGTCAACGCCATGGTCTCCAGCGACATGGGCGCCAGCTGGTCGCCGCCATGGCAACTGGTGACAACACCGTTCCTGAACATCAGTACGCTGGTGCGCGGCGCGCCGGTGTTTCATGCCGACGGTTCGATCGGCCTGCCGGTCTATCATGAGTTTCTCGGCAAGTTTGCCGAATACCTGTACCTGAGTGCCGACGGTGAAGTGATCGACAAGTTTCGCATCAGCCGTGGCAACAATTCCCTGCAACCCACCGTGGTGCCTTTGGATGGGCAGCGCGCCGTGGCCTTGTTGCGCTATGCCGGCGAGACGTTCCACCGGGTGCTGGCCAGCCGCACCGAAGACGGCGGGCAGAGCTGGAGCGAGCCGTATCCGCTGACCCCGAGCAACCCCAATTCTTCGCTGGCTGCGGTCGGTGTGCCGGGCAGGGGGTTGCTGGTGGCGCTCAATGACCTGCGCGAGGGGCGCTTCAAGCTCAGCCTGTACGGCACTGATGAAGAGATGAACGTCTGGAGGCCCTTGATGGATTTCGACAAGTCGCCCGATCCGCTGGGCACGCCGTTTACCCTTGAGGCGTACAAGGAGGTGATCGGCGAGGGCTTCCGCAGTTCCAGTGGCGCCCTGCGTCAACCGATGGAAGAGGCGTTTCTGAGCAATCTGGACCAACGCGTCTGCTCGCCCCAGGGCTGCGACTTCGAATACGAATACCCGTACTTCATCCGTAGCCCGGACGGCCTGTATCACCTGGTCTACTCATGGAATAACACCTTCATCAAGCATGTCAGCTTCAACGAGGCCTGGCTGGCGGAGCAACTTTTATGATCGCATTGGGATTGGCTCATCTGGCGTTTGCCTGGACCCTGTTTGTGCTGTTGGCGCCGCTGACCGCATCGTTATGGTGGCGCTGCGGCCTGCTGGCCGCCGTCTCGCTATTGAGTGTGATCTCGATCGACGGGCTGTCGATGGCGTCCTATGCCCGCAGCCTGACCGATGACCTGGCCATCAGCAGCCTGGTGCTGCTGGGCTGGCTGACCCTGCAGCGACTGGGTGTGCTCAAGCCACTGGCCGTGTCCAGGCGCGCGGTGGTGTTGCTGGTGTTTGCTGCGCTGGCACTGACGCTGTACCCGGCCACACTGGGCCTGACGTATTTCGATCCGTACCGCTGGGGTTACAACCCGCGGCCGATGATCATGATTGTCGCTGTCATCGCGCTGGGGCTGGTCTTTATGCGCAATGCGCTGGCCGCGGTGATGCTCAGCGCTGCGACGCTGGCCTTCACTTTCCGCATCAAGCCATCGGAGAATTATTGGGATTACCTGATCGATCCGCTGCTTGGCCTTTACTGTTGTGGGGCATTGCTGATCCTGGCTGTCCGTTTTGTTTATCGCCGGGCAATGGAGACGCGCCGTCCGGCCGCTCTGTCTGTCGGCAATGTCTAGGGGAATGACGATGAGTTGGTTGCAATCGCGACGCCTGCATTATTGGCTGGGCGCGGTCATGGTGGTGTTCCTGCTGTCGGCGTTGCTGAGGGGTGTGTTCTTCTTCGGGTTTTCCGGCATCGAGCCGGGCACGCTGTTCACGCATGGCGAGGTCGCACAGACGCTGGGCATCGGTTTGCGCTTCGACTTGCGCCTGGCGCTGCTGATACTGCTGCCGGTCGCGGTGCTGCTCTGGTTGCCGGGCTGGAACCTGATCAGCGTGCGTGCCCTGCGTTGGCTGGCGCGAGGCTATCTGATCGTGGCGCTGGCGATCCTGACGATGATTTACATCGTCGATTTCGGCCATTACGCCTATCTCGGCGTCAGGCTCAACGCCAGCGTGCTGCGCTATCTGGAGGATGCGCAGATTTCCCGAGACATGCTCTGGCAGACCTATCCGGTGTTGTGGATCACTGTCGGCTGGCTGCTCACGGTCGCCGTGCTCGGCTGGGTATTGATCAGGCTTGAACGTGTCACCCTGGACCGTGAGGCCAGGCCAATCAAACGCGGGTCCGTGGTCTGGGGTTCGGCGCTGATGGTCTGTGCAACCTTTCTCGGCCTGTTGGGCCGGGTCGAGAATCTCAATCTGGAAAACCCGGTGCCGCTGCGCTGGAGCGATGCGTTCTTCTCCGGCAACAGTCAGGTGGCGGCGCTGGGACTCAACCCGGCGTTGTTCCTGTACGACACGCTCAAGGTTTCGCAGTCGAACTTCGATGAACCCGAGGTGCGCAAGCACTATGAACGGGTCGCGCGTTATCTGGGCGTTCCCCAGCCAGACGTGCAGGGGTTGAGTTTCAAACGTCACCAGACCGTGCAGCCTTACCGGCTGCCGGGCGAGCGGCCGCCGAATGTCATGTTCGTCATGCTCGAATCGCTGGGCACCAGTGCCGTCGGCGCCTACGGCAACCCGCTGAACCCGACGCCGAACCTGGACCATCTGGCCACCCAAAGCTGGTTCTTCAAGCACTTTTACGTGCCGGTTACCGGCACTGCGAAAACGGTCTGGGCGAGCATCACCGGGGTGCCCGACGTGACACGGCAGGAAACCGCCACGCGTCACCCGCTGCTCACACGGCAAAACACCATCATCAACGACTTCAAAGGGTACGAGAAGCTGTACATGATTGGCGGCAATTCCGGCTGGGCCAACATGAACGCCTTGATCCGTCGCAGTATCGACGACGTACGGCTGTATGACGAGCGCGATTGGAAGTCACCGCAGGTGGATGTCTGGGGGATTTCCGACCTGGACCTGTTCAAGGAGAGTGACCGGCTCCTGCGTGCGTTGCCAGCCGACAAACCGTTCTTTGCCTACGTGCAGACTGCGGGTAATCACCGGCCGTTTACCATCCCCAAAGACAACGACGGTTTTCAGGTCAGCGACAAGACTGTTGAGCAGGTTCAGGCCGCCGGTTCGCGCAGCGTGGAGCAGTACAACGCCGTGCGCCTGCTGGACTTCAATATCGGGCGATTGATGGAACTGGCCAAGGCGGGCGGTTACTACGAAAACACCATCTTCGTGCTGTTTGGCGATCACAACACGCGGATCAGCCAGATCCCGCACATGGCGCCGGCGTTCGAGCAACTGGGCCTGGAGAGCAACAACGTCCCGCTGTTGATTCACGCCCCCGGCCTGCTGGGCACACGGGTCGTCGACGAAGCGGTCGGCCTTGCCGACCTGTTGCCGACAGTCGCCGGGATGGCCGGTATGGACTTCACCAGCGGCACCATGGGCCGTGACATTCAGCAGGCGGCTCCAGAAGGTGAGCGTGTGGTGCCGCTGGTACTGCGCGAAGGTACGTTCCCGCTGATCGGCGGTGTCACGCGCAACTACCTGCTGCAAATGGAGCACGACGGCAGTTCGCCCACGCTCCACGACCTGTCTTCCCCCACGCCGCTGGACAACGTTGCCGAACAGAACCCGCAAGAATTCGAACGGCTGCGCGACCTGACCCGCGGCCTGCATGAAACCTCGCGAATGATGCTGTACCAGAACGTGCGTTGACAGAGAGAGCCGGCTTTATTCAGGGGCATACGCGAGCCGCCGGTCGAGTCGGTGGCTTGCGTCTTGCGTAAGGATGGCATCGCAATTAGATGATGTTAAAGTGCTTGCTCCTGTGAACCGCGCACGCACCAAACGCGTATAGGGCTCGGTTTTCGACTATCGCCTTTAGTTGAGCGCGTATTTCGCGGGGAGTTGTAGACCGTCGTCTTGTAACCCTGACTCTTTTTCTTTATGGATTGTGGTATTTCATCGCAAACGCAGGAAAAAACTGTCAGATTTTGCTCTGAATCTGTATTTTGGCGGCCTGTTTTCGCTCGGATGCGTTTTCTGCCCATTGCACACTCAAGAGCCTTCCTGGATGCCGGCAAGTTTTTCATCTGTTACCCCGCCGAAACTGCTTGATGCACTGCGTGCTGAGACGAGTCAGTTGCACGTCAGGCTTGAAAAACGCATGCCATTTTTTTCATCCGCTCTGGATCGCGCCCATTACCTGCGCCTGCTTCAGGCTTACTACGGTTTTTATGCACCGCTTGAAGCGATCCTGCATGCCAGTGCCTTGATCCCCGCGGAGCTTATCCCGATCGAGAGGGTCAAAACCCCTGTGCTGGTCGAGGATTTGCGTGCGTTGGGGCTGTCCGACCATGACATTGGCCAATTGCCTCGCTGCGAACAGTTACCCGCTGTTGATTCTCCCGGGGCCTGTATGGGGGTGATGTATGTGCTGGAAGGGGCCACATTGGGCGGGCAAGTGTTGCGACGCGAAATAAACAAGCGTCTGGGTCTGGATGAGCAAAGTGGAACGGCCTTTCTCGATGTGTACGGTGCCCGCACCGGACCTCGCTGGAAAGCGTTTCTTGATCATCTGGATGAAGTACCCCAAGAAGTTGCCTTTACTGATGCCGCCGCTTTTGCAGCGCACTCCACATTTGCATGTTTCGAGCACTGGCTCGAGGGTCAAGAGGTACTGTTATGAGCCAACTCGACAAAGATGCCTTTGAAGTCCTCCTGGCCAATTGTGCGGATGAGCCCATTCAGTTTCCCGGTGCCATTCAACCTCATGGCCTGCTGTTCACGCTGACAGAGCCCGAGCTGACGATCCTGCAAGTCAGTGCCAATGTGCAGACCGTGCTGGGCCATGTGCCGGAGGAGGTGCTCGGCAAGGGGCTGGACTGTGTGCTGGGCGCTGGCTGGGCCGACGTGATCCGAAGCGCCAGTGCTCATGATTCGTTCATTGACGCGCAACGCCTGCTGATGTCCATCAACGGCATCGAGTTCGAAGCCTTGCTGCACCGCCATCAGGGCGTTCTGGTTCTGGAGCTCGAAATTCAGGGCAAGGATGCGCAATCGGTCAGTTATTCCGAGCGCACCGGCAACATGGGGCGCATGTTGCGTCAACTGCACGCTGCGAGTGATCTGCAGACCCTGTATGAAGTCAGCGTCCGCGAGATCCAGAAAATGACCGGTTACGACCGGGTGCTGATCTACCGTTTCGAAGAAGAAGGTCATGGTCAGGTGATCGCCGAAGCCTCGGCGCCAAGCATGGAACTCTTCAACGGTCTGTTCTTCCCGGCATCGGACATTCCCGAGCAGGCGCGCGAATTGTATCGCCGCAACTGGCTGCGCATTATTCCCGATGCCGATTACACCCCGGTGCCCCTGGTGCCTCAACTGCGCCCGGACACTCTGCAGCAGCTTGACCTGAGTTTTTCGACGTTGCGCAGTGTTTCACCGATCCACTGCCAGTACATGAAGAACATGGGCGTGCTGTCATCCATGAGTGTGTCGCTGATTCAGGGCGGCAAGTTGTGGGGATTGATCAGTTGCGGCAACCGTACGCCGCTGTACGTGTCCCACGAACTGCGCAGTGCCTGCCAGGCAATCGGCCAGGTTCTGTCGCTGCAGATCAGCGCCATGGAAGCGCTGGAAATAAGCCGTCAGCGAGAGGCGAAGGTCAGGGCGCTCGAGCAATTGAATCTGGCCATGGCCGGGTCCGAAGAAAACGTCTTCGATGGCCTGGCGCAGCAACCACAGTTGTTGATGGATATGGTGGGCGCAACCGGCGTCGCCATCATCGAAGACCGGCAAACGCATTGTTTCGGCATCTGCCCTGAGCCGTCCGACATACGTGCGCTGCATGCGTGGATGATCGCTGGTGGCGAACCAGTGTATGCCAGTCATCATCTATCCAGCGTCTATCCGCCTGCCGAGGCTTATCAGCCAATTGCTAGCGGCGTGTTGGCGATGAGCCTGCCAAAGCCGGTCGACAACGGCGTTATCTGGTTTCGTCCCGAGGTCAAGGAAACGGTCCAGTGGAGCGGTAATCCGAAAAAACCACTGGATATGGAGAGCTCGGCAGGCGGCATGCGTCTTCGGCCGCGTACCTCGTTTGAGATCTGGAAGGTCGAGATGACCGGGATCGCTACGAAGTGGAGCTATGGCGATGTGTTCGCCGCCAATGACCTGCGCCGCTCCGCCCTGGAAAACGACCTTGCCCGTCAGGTGCGCAGGGAGCAACAGGCTGTTCGCGCCCGCGACGAACTGGTCGCGGTTGTATCCCATGACTTGCGCAACCCGATGACGGTCATTTCCATGCTCTGCGGAATGATGCAGAAGTCGTTCAGCTCCGATGGGCCACACACGTCGCGACGTATTTCCACGGCAATCGATACCATGCAGCAAGCCGCCAGCCGCATGAATGTGTTGCTGGAAGACCTGCTCGACACCTCGAAAATCGAAGCAGGCCGTTACACGATTACGCCGCAGCCGCTGGAAGTCAGCCAGATATTCGAGGAGGCCTATACCTTGCTGGCCCCGCTGGCGATGGACAAGTCCGTCGAAATTTCCTTCAGCGCCGAGCCGGACATCAAGGTCAATGCTGACCCGGAGCGCCTGTTTCAGGTGCTGTCCAACCTGGTTGGCAACGCTATCAAATTCACCCCGAAACTGGGCAAGATCGACGTGTCAGCCATGTCCAACGGCTCCGAAATCGTGTTCACCGTGCGGGACTCCGGCGAGGGTATCCCTCCCGAACAGTTGCCGCATATCTTCGAACGCTACTGGACCGTCAAGGAAGGCAACCCGACCGGCACCGGCTTGGGCCTGTACATCTCGCAAGGCATCATCAAGGCCCACGGCGGTGAACTGGCTGCGCAAAGCCGGGTGGGCGAGGGCAGCGAGTTCCGCTTCACGGTGCCAATGGCGGTTTGATCGCTTTCTCAGGCTTGCAGTGAGTTTCAGCTCAAGCCTGAGTCGCATCAGCCCTGATACCAGTTAGTAGCCTTTTCGATGTATTCAACGTTCGCTGGAAGTACCTCGCGCAGGAAGGCGAGGTACTTGCCCATCAACGCCTTGCTGGGAAAACGCGCGGCAAAGCCGGTGGTGATATCGTCGCAATGGATGATGACCATCAGGCGTTTGTGATCGACCGTGACGAATTCGTGCAGTTGCCATGGGGCGGTTTGTCGATGGTGGACAGGGTTTTCCCAGGTCAGCAGTTTGATGGCGGCGATGAAAGCCATCGCTACCGGACCGACCAGAAAGAGTAACGATCCGGTCAGGATGGCGACGAGTCCGAATACCAGCATGACGAAAATGGCGATGCCTTTGAAGAAGCTTGAGGCGAAGTCGGGGTAGTGGAGGTAATACTCGACCGTGGCTCCATCGGTTTTCAGGGTGTAGTTGAAGATGGTTTTTTGGCGGATGAGCAGGCCTACGAAATAGGCAAGATACCCTACAAGTGCAAGAACTGTGTATACCAAAGAATAAAGGCTATCCGAAAACATTATCCAGCCTCCCCAAATAAAAAGTGAGCTGGCGGTCAGATAGAAGGCGATAAATCCAAGCTGTGTGATCATGATCTCTTTAGGTGACCTCGCCAGCGTTTTGACTTTCCAGTTTAAAATGTCTTTGCCTTTCGGCAGGTCTAAAGCCTTTTCTTGCTGAGTCATATAGGTGTGCCCTCTGCGACTTCCAGGGTAAGGGAACCAGTCCTGCTTGATGCCTTTACCGCGAGTTCCATGGCCGCCAAGCCGTCAATAGAGGTATCGCCTCTTGTGCCAAGCTCCATCTGAAAAAGATAGCTTCTATCGTCCTCGCCGGAATTTATAAGGTCAGACGGATACCAGAGTTGTAGCTCCAGAAAAGTTGCTTCCTTATCAAGCGGCACCCAGGTTTCCCAGATGAGGTCCTCGTTTTCAGGGGGCATTAGAGGGTAGGTGAAGTCTTCACTAGCCTTGGCAGTTAGTTTGTTAGTGAGCATCCCGAACTGCTCGACCTTCCTGAATTTTCCGCGGTTCAGAAACGCTTCATATATTGGGGTATCTATTTTTTCTACAGGTAGCACGCCCCACGGGCGCTTGCTACTTACAATGTTGAAGTGAACAGATTTGCCGCGTAAAAAGTGTGGGAAATACACCTGTACCCCAGCGCCATTTTGCACAGCGACACTCATATAGTCGCCTTTGCCAAGGTAACGATCCTCATAATGCACGGTACTTTTTACATGAACCTGCGGAGATAATTGAATTTCCATCAACGCGCTTACTTCTTCATTCTTACCTTTTGCAGTCTCGTCGTAGCGATAGTCTATGGTTCTTGACCAACAGCACTTACGTAGCCACCAGCCCACACTGTCTTGCTTGAAATAGTTTAGGGTCATCGTGGCAAGGAGATAAATAAAGCCAACTGCCATCAGGGCTACGCTGAACCACGAACTCATCGCAATAATCGTAAAAGTGCTAGCAGGGAAAACGCCTGCTAATAGCTGTGCCGAAGAACCTAAACCCATCAGGAATACAGCAACTCTCTTAATACGGAGTCCGTGTTTTTCATCTGAAGTTTTAGCTGCGTAAAAATCATCCAAAGCGTCAAATAGCTCTAATGTAACCGCCGCTATCCCAAACGCCCCCATCGCCACCATCGAGCCTCTAAACCCCCTTATCGCATCCCCCCAAACCGCATTATCCCGTGCTTTCCAGTAAGCCGCCGACTTATCGAGAATGCCGATGTCATATCCGCCAATAGAAAGAGGCTTGGCTGTACTGATAACCGCCCACGGTGCTTCAACAAACACCGCCATCAGCAAGTTAAAGCTATACCCCAACCCATACGTCACCTTGCCGATGTCCTTGGTGCTGAATTCGCCATCCCGAGTAAGGTCGCGATAGGTGAAGGCGGTGTTGATGAAGTTGAGCATGATCACGCCCCAGGTGATCGAACCGGCAATCCCTCCCAGTCCATCGAGCCAGCGCCTGACGGTGCTCAGCCATTCTTTGGTGATGGCTTTGCCGGACTGGAAGTGCAGGCGAATCTCGTCCTGTAATTGCTTGGCGTATTGGTTGTTCTGATAGTCGAGCAGGGCGGGCATGCTCAGTTCGTGCAGGCGAAGTTTTTGTTCGAGCGCGCGCAGGTGGCTGGCGATGCTTTTGCGGGGGTTGTAAGCGGTTGGGTAGAGCCAACTGCGGCGGGTATCACTGATCTGTTTGTTGAGTACCTGCCACTCACTGATCCAGTTTTTCAGCTTCGCGAGCATGTTGTGATCGATCGCAATACGCGCCTTCGAGTCGAGCAGGATCTGGCCGATCAGCAGCGTGCGTATCAGTGCAACGATGTTTTGCTGCTTGCCCACCGCCAGACGGCTGTCGATGGGCACCCAGGCCAGCAGGATACTTTCGAACGTCGCTTTGCCTGCGTTGCTAGCCAGTTGGCCGAGGGCTTTGAAGGTGTGCTGAACGGGGTGTTTCAGCGCTTTCATCCACGGCTTTTCGGCAAAGCCCTGGTGATTGAGCGTGCCGTTGAGTTCGCCGATGCGAGTGGCCAGGTTGGTGACGTCGCCAAGGCCGTTCAGCAGCGCGTTGGCCTCCTGATGCAGCGCGTGTTTGAGCGCCGGTGAGAAGCCGTAGCGCAAGGTGCCAAACAGGCTGCTGTCGTTGGCTTCCTGCTCGGCGAGCCAGGCGCTGGCGGCGTTGTCCTGAGCGTAAATGATCTGCAGGTTAAGCATGAGCGTTTGCAGATAAAGCAGGCTTTCAGGGTGTGTGGGGTCGACAAACAGCTTGAGCGGTTCCGTGCCCAGATGGGCCGACCATTGCCGAAAGTCGCTTTGCGTGTCACGCACCTGTTGCAGCAGTGTGTCTCCGGTTGGCAGGTGCTGCTGAAGGTACTGACGCGCACCGCTCAGATCGACCTCGCGCCGCCATTTGTGGCGATCTTTCCAGGCTTGCAGGGCCTCGTCGGAGGGCGCGCTGCCGTAACGCATTTCAATCGATCTGCGCATCTCCGGGCTTTTGAAAATATCCGGCAGCAACAGCACGCCACCGGGAGCGGTGTTGTTGCCGATCTGCTCTTGTTCAAACGTGCATTGTTCAAAATAGGCTTCGACGTCGCTCAGGTACTGATGGGTAAGCGCGGCATTGCCGCGCACCGATGCCGGCAATTTCTCCGGTTCGCCTTCAGCGCCACACAGTGCGGTGACAGTCTGGGCGATCTGGATCTTGTGTTCGTGCTCGGCTTGCCAGTTGCGGTAAGCGGCCTGATCGGCGGCCAGTTGCATGCCCAGATCATTGAAAATGGCCAGCGGGTCATCAAGGGCGATGAGCAGGGAGCTGTCCTGATCTTCAACGCTGCCCTGCCAGAAAACGTCAGCGCCGATTGGCGAAAACAGCGGCTGGGTTTCTTCACTGGAGGACTCGTGTGTAGGAATCGCCGAGTCTGCGAACCGGTCATCTTCAACCACATGCTCCTTGTCGATGTCCGCCACCGCTTCGGCAATGCGGTTCAACGGCAAGGTATCCGGCTCGGCCATGGTCATGCAGTAGCGTTTCAGATCCAGCATTTTCATCCATGACGCGCGGCTTGCCGGATTGGAGCGCAGGTGTTCGCAGATTCGCCAAGTCCATTGCTGAGGGGAAAAGGCGATGTGAAGCCGGTTTTTTCGCGGATAGAGCAAGAAGGGTTTGCCATCGTCGGTACCGCTTCGCCGGTCACTGCCGATCTGCGCATCGGTCCAGACAATACGGCTCAGGTTGCCGCTGGCGGCTGACACCGCGTACTCGTGCAACGTCTCTGCCGTTTCGTCATAGACATACACATAGCCGTCATACAGTTGGCGAAGGGTATAACTGCGTGTTTTCAGCTTCGGCATCACCGCCCAGCGGCTGCCCGTGAGTAGCGGTTTCAGCTTCTGGGGAGCGGCATCGTAGCGGGAGCGGTCCAGCGCATAGCGCACCGGCACGATAGCCACGTCAGGTCCTCGGAAGGGACACAGGCTGGTGGCCGTGGCGGGTGTTTTGGCGAACGTTGCAGCACGTCGTTGTGTATGGGTGCCGGATTTTTCGATCATGCATGGAATCTCTGCGCAGAAACGGGCGATATCGCCCGCTGTATGCAGAGGTGCATTCCAAGATATGTGCCGACTGTCTATTTACCTATAAAAAACAAATAGATAGAGATTTAAAGCAAAGACATTGAGCAAAAAAAACGTGAAATAGTGCGCAAACGTCTGCGCACATGCGCCGACTCATTCCTGTGTGCTGCAGCGTTTTAAATACAAGCCTTGGTCAGTTTTATGCGGGTATCGGGTGCGCAAAAATCTGCGCATCCCGCTTCATGCCAAATACGCAGGATCACGCTGTCTTCGGCCATGGTGATCAGGCGGGGCCTGCCACCTTGACTGCTGACGAACGACTGACCCGCAATGCGACCAGGCTACCAACGATGGTCAGCGCAGCCAGTGCGTACAGCGCCAAGGTAGTCGAGCCGGTCTGATCCTTGATCCAGCCCACCAGGTAAGGGCTGAGAAAGCCTGCCATCTGCCCAATCGAGTTGATCAGCGCCAGCCCGCCTGCGGCAACGCTGGCGCTCAGCAGGGCGGTCGGCAATGGCCAGAACATCGGCAGGCTGGTCAGCGCACCCATGGTCGCGATAGTCAGCCCGATGATGGCAACGATGGGCAGCGTCGCGAAGTTGGCGGCAATGATCAGGCCGGTCGCGCCCATCAGCATCGGGACCACCAGATGCCAGCGGCGCTCATTGCGCAGGTCGGCGGAGCGGCCGACCAGCAGCATGAATACGCCCGCCATCAGGTACGGCACGGCGCTGATCCAGCCGATTACCAGTGCATCGCTGAAACCGAGGTTCTTGATGATCGACGGCAGCCAGAAATTGATCGCGTAGACGCCGCTTTGAATGCAGAAGTAGATAAAGCCCAGAATCCATATGAACGGCATGCTCAGCACTGAGGCCACCGAGCTTTTGCCGTGTACCGGGCGGCTCAGTTCATCGTTGGTGATATCGGTCTTGACCCGCTGACGCTGCTCGAGCGTCAGCCAGCGGGCATCCTCGACCTTGTCGCACAGCAGAACGAAGGCCAGCGCACCCAGCGCCACGGTGGGCACGCCCTGAATCAGAAACATCCATTGCCAGCCGGCCATGCCGCCCTGGCCTGCAGCGAAATGATTGAGAATCCATCCGGAAAACGGGCCGCCCAGCAGGCCGGAGACCGGAATCGCCGACATGAACAGTGCCATGATTCGCCCGCGACGCTGATTCGGATACCAGCGCGAGAGGTATAGCACGATGCCGGGGAAGAAGCCGGCCTCTGCCATACCGGTCAGAAATCGCAGCACGTAGAACTCGACCGGCGTGGTGACGAACAGCAGGCAGGTCGAGAAGATTCCCCAGGTAATCATCATCAGACCGATCCAGCGACGCGGCCCGAAGCGGTTCAGCGCCAGATTGCTGGGCAGGCCACACAGCACGTAGCCAATGAAGAAGATGCCGGCACCGAGGCCATAAACCGTCTCGCTGAAATTCAGGGCATCGAGCATCTGCAGCTTGGCGAAGCCGACGTTCACGCGGTCGAGGTAATTGAACAGGTAGCAAATGAAGATAAACGGGATAAGGCGCAGGGTGATGCGACGGTAGACAAGATTGCCTTCAGCGTCGCCCACCTCGTGGGTCGAAACAGGTGTCATGGCGGGTGTTCCTCTGTGCTTGTTGTTTTTATATAGCCCGATAGCTATTGGATGCACGCTTGATCATAGGTGGCCGGTGACGAAAACGCTTTGGGGGTTTGCACGGCGGCAGGGGGCATGCGTTGTGTGATTGCACAACGCAGGTACGCGGGGGAGGTTATGGCTTGTCGCCAACGTCAGTACGCAACGAACATGACAGCGCCGGGGCCAACGCTCTACTCGACCGCCTCATACGGCAGGCCCACATAATTCTCGGCAATGGTCCTGCGCCCGGCTTCCGAGCCGACGTAGTAGTCCAGTTCGGTCTGCTGGATGCGCTGGCTGAAGGCGTCGGTGTCGGGGAAGTTATGCAGCACCGACGTCATCCACCAGGAGAAACGCTCGGCTTTCCACACCCGGCGCAGGCAGATTTGTGAATACTTCTCCAGCAAGTCAGTGCGGCCTTCCTGATACACCTTGAGCAGGATGCGGTATAGCGTGCTGACATCGCTGGCCGCCAGGTTCAGCCCCTTGGCACCGGTCGGCGGGACGATGTGCGCGGCGTCGCCGAGCAGGAACAGGCGACCATACTGCATGGGTTCAACCACAAAGCTGCGCAGCGGCGCGATGCTTTTCTCGATGGACGGCCCGGTGACCAGACGCTCTGCCAGATGCTCGGGCAGGCGGGATTTGAGTTCATCCCAGAAGCGCTCGTCCGACCAGTCTTCGACCTTCTCGTCGGCACTGACCTGCACGTAATAGCGGGTGCGAATGGCCGAGCGCATGCTGCACAAGGCAAAGCCGCGCGGGTGATTGGCGTAGACCAGCTCTTCGTTGACCGGCGGCGTATCGGCCAGTACGCCGAGCCAGCCGAACGGATAAACGCGTTCGAATACCTTGAGGGCGTCAGCGGGAATCGATTGCCGTGACACCCCGTGAAAGCCGTCACAGCCGGCAATGTAATCGCAGTCCAGGCGCACGGTCTCGCCGTCTTTCACGAACGTCAGGTACGGACTATCGCTCTTGAGGTCGTGCGCCTTGACGTCCGCGGCATCATAGATCGTCATTGCACCGGTCGCTGCGCGCGCGGCCATCAGGTCGCGGGTGACTTCGGTCTGACCGTAGACCATTACCGTCCTGCCATCGGCGAGACTCTTCAGGTCGATGCGCTCGCAGCGACCGGCGAACGCCAGCTCGAAACCGTCATGGATCATGCCCTCTGCGTCCATGCGTTCGCTGACGCCCGCTTCACGCAACAGGTCGGTCATACCTTGTTCCAGAACGCCGGCGCGGATGCGCGAAAGGATGTAATCGGGGTCCTTGCGCTCGAGGATGACGTTGTCGATGCCGGCACGCTGCAGCAGTTGGCCCAGCAGCAACCCGGAAGGGCCTGAACCGATAATGGCAACCTTGGTCTTCATGGCGATAGTCCTGTCTTTTGATCCCTGCCAGGTTTAGCCAGCGGGACGTGTTTGTTTTTGTCTCCTGCATTTTTAATGGATGCCGTCTGGATAAGAAGGCAATATCCGCTGCATTATCTGGACTTTTCGAGGGTCCGGACGAGAGAGGACGACATGGCCAGACCTGCCACAGCAGCGATACCGGTGTTCAAGCTCTACGGAGAGACCACGGCCTGGCCCACCCCGGACCTGATCCATTGCGAGTCGATCCCTGAGCGCAGCAGGATTCACGAATGGGAGATCAAGCCGCATCGGCATGGCGATCTGGTCCAGCTGCTTTACGTGCAGTCGGGCAAGGCGATGCTCAAGGTCGAGGACCTGGTCAGCGAGGTCGAGATGCCTGCGCTGCAGGTCGTTCCCGCACTGAGCGTGCACACCTTCAGGTTTTCCAGAGATATTCAGGGCCATATTCTCAGCCTGGCCAGACCCTTGGTGGAGCAACTCGAGGCTGCGCTCGACGTCTCTGCCCTCAGCGCTTCCCGCTGCTATGTGCTCGGGGCAGACAGCGATTATGTGGACACGCTGTTCAATGCCATTGCCGATGAATACCGGCAGCCCAGAGCGGGCCGCGATCTGATGCTGCACTCGCTGGTCAATGTGCTGGCGGTGTGGCTCAGTCGGCGCAGCAGTGAGCATGCCGGCGAAGAGACTCATTCGATGGATCGCGGCCGCGAGCATTTGCAGGTATTCATGCATCAACTGGAGGCGAGTTTTCGCGAGCACTGGTCGATCGACCAGCATGCTCAGGCGATGGGTATCAGCGCCGCGCATTTGAATGCACTGTGTCGGCGGCTGTGCAATCAGTCGGCCTTGCAGATCATCAGTGAGCGCTTGTTGCTGGAGGCCAAGCGCAACCTGATCTACACCACACTGACCATCAATCAGGTGTCAGACAGCCTTGGTTTTTCCGAGCCTGCGTATTTCTCGCGCTTCTTCAAGCGCGCTACCGGGCAGTCGCCCAAGGCCTTTCGCCAGCAGAAATAGAAACGGGGTGCTCAAGAGCACCCCGTCGGCTTGCAGCATGCCGTTATGCGGTCAGGTCACGACCTGGTAGCACGGCACGTACGCCGCGCCGCCTGGCAGCTTCATGCGGTGCTGATCGACGAAGGCCTGCAACAACTTGTCCAGCGGGCCCATGATCGATGGGTCGCCGTGGATCTGATAAGGACCATGCTGCTCGATCAGACGAATGCCCTTGTCCTTGACGTTGCCGGCGACGATGCCGGAAAACGCCCGGCGCAGGTTGGCGGCCAGTTCGTGAGTCGGCACATCGTGGTTCAGTTGCAGTCTGGACATGTTCTCGTGGGTCGGATCGAAAGGGTGCTGGAAGCTTTCCTCGATCTTCAGCAGCCAGTTGAAGTGAAACGCGTCGTTACGCTCGCGGCGGAACTGCTTCACTTCCTTCAGGCCCTGCGTCATCTGCCGGGCAACGTCTGCCGGGTTGTCGATGATGATCTGGTAGTGACGCTGCGCCTCTTCACCCAGCGTGGCACCGACAAACGCGTGCAGCTGCTGCAGGTAAGGTTCGGTGTTTTTAGGGCCGGTCAGGATTACCGGGAATGGCACATCCTTATTGTCCGGATGCATCAGAATGCCCAGCAGATACAGAAACTCTTCGGCAGTGCCTGCGCCACCGGGGAAGATGATGATGCCGTGGCCGACGCGCACGAACGCTTCGAGGCGTTTTTCGATGTCCGGCAGGATGACCAGCTCATTGACAATCGGGTTGGGCGCTTCGGCGGCGATGATGCCCGGTTCGGTCAGGCCCAGGTAGCGACCGCCGACGATGCGCTGCTTGGCGTGCGCGATGGTTGCGCCTTTCATCGGGCCTTTCATGACGCCAGGGCCACAGCCGGTGCAGATATCCAGGCTGCGCAGGCCCAGCTCGTGGCCGACTTTCTTGGTGTATTTGTATTCTTCGGTATTGATCGAATGGCCGCCCCAGCACACCACCATCTTCGGCTCGACACCGGCGCGCAGGGTACGAGCGTTGCGCAGCAGGTGGAACACGTAGTCAGTGATGCCCTGGGAATTGCTCAGGTCGATGCGCTGGCTGTCCAGCTCGCTTTCGGTATAAACGATGTCGCGCAAGGCGCTGAACAGCATTTCGCGGGTGCTGGCGATCATCTCGCCGTCGACGAATGCATCGGCAGGCGCGTTGAGCAGCTCCAGGCGAACGCCGCGGTCCTGTTGATGGATGCGGACTTCAAAACTCTCGTACGCTTCAAGAATGGTCTTGGCGTTATCGACGTGGGCGCCGGTATTGAGAATGGCCAGGGCGCACTGGCGAAACAGGGTATAGGTGCTGCCTGAACCGGCCGCGCTGAGCTGCTGCACTTCACGTTGGGACAGGGTTTCAAGGCTGCCTTTCGGGCTTACGGTGGCGTTAATCACTTGTCTTGGGATCATTCTATTTTCCATTAGAGCGATGCAGTCGAGCATCAGGATGGCGAATATCGAGAACATTCGCCCCTGTGGAGCCTTTTCTACAGCACTTGGCCGGGAAAGCAAACGCCGGACCGCAGACGTCCCCTGTTTGAGCCGTTGTGCGTCATCGCAGGATTGAATCGGCAGGCGAATTCTTTTGAAAGCAGGCACTTGCTTCGCTGACCGTGCGGCTGAATTTTGACGCGGACAACGGGCAATAGTGAACCTGACCCCTTTAACGGAGTCTGTTAGCTGATGGACTTTCTGGACGGCCTGCATGAAAGGGATCATCAGGTGCTTTTTCAACGCGCCTGATAGGCAGACATTCCGTCCGGGCAGGAGTTGCAAAACCGTTGATCACTTGCCGCTCCCATCCTTAGCCGGCCCGTTAAACGAGGCTTTATTTTCATTTCAGATAAAGATAGTTATCGCCATGTCTCGTCATTTTTCCGCACTTCTTTCCCGAGCCCCTGGCCTGTTCGCCGTTTCGCGTCGCTTGCTCGGCGCAGGCCTGGTTGGCGCTGCATTGACCGTTGTCATGCCTGGCAGCGCACAGGCCGCAGGCAGCGATCGCTGGGTCAGCGACAGCCTCACCACCTATGTACGCAGCGGACCAACCGATGATCACCGGATTGTGGGTACGCTGAAATCCGGGCAGAAGGTCGAGCTGCTCAGTTCTTCGGGCAAGTTCAGCCAGGTGCGTGGCGAAGGCGGTTCCACGGTGTGGATTCCGAGCAGCGACTTGCAGGAAGTGCCTGGGCAAGCCGAGCGTGTGCCACAGCTGACTCAGCAGGTCGCCGATCTGACCGAGCAACTGGCGGGCATCGACAATACCTGGAAGACCCGCGTGCAGGGCATGCAGGAAACGCTGGACGCGCGCAAGAAACTGGTCGACGAACTGGAGGCGCGCACCAAGACCCTCAACGATCAACTGGCCGACTCTCAGGCTGAATTGCGTGCGACTCAGGCGCGACTTGGCGATGAGAACAAGCAGGTGATGATGCGTTACATGGTCTACGGCGGCAGCATTGCCGGTGCCGGCTTGCTGGTCGGCCTGATCCTGCCGGCGTTGACCAAGGGCCGCAAGAAGAACGACGGCTGGGTGTAAACCGCCTGGACCACCTCACATGCCAGCGCCCCGCGCTGGCATGCTGTCCACCACGTTGTGCGTTATATCGAGTGCGCAGCCGATGTGTGACGGACCTCTCCGAAAATGCCTTTCCCCTGCCGCAATCACGACCCAGCCCACACTCTTTATGTCTGCCTGGCATAGGGTTCGTGTGCGAAGTTGATGTTCGTTCTACAGTTTCTGCGTGGATGGTCGAAAAACTGAGTGTTGCCCTCAACCTCGCGCTTTGATGCGCGGGGAGGGGTCATGGCAAGTTGTGTTATGGCTCTTTGCCGTCAGTTATTATGTGCGTCCTGAAAAATGGGCTGCCGAGTCGGGTCTGAATGATGTTCAGGCCGCGGATCTCATATTTTCACCCTCTCCTGTGCAGGAATCCGGATGCTGGCGTACAACCAAAAAAGCTTTCTTATCGTTGATGATTTCTCTGACTTTCGCAGTTCAGTGAGATCGATGCTGCGTGAACTGGGCGTCAAGGAAGTGGACACCGCCGACTCCGGCGAGCAGGCTCTGCGCATGTGCTCGCAAAAGCGTTATGACTTCGTGCTGCACGATTTCAACCTGGGTGATGGCCGCAAGAACGGCCAGCAGGTGCTGGAAGACCTGATGATCGAGCGCCTGCTGAGTTACGAAAGCGTATTCATCATGGTCACTGCCGAAAACAGTCAGGCGATGGTCATGAGTGCGCTCGAGTGGGAGCCGGATGGTTACCTGACCAAGCCGTTCAACCGCGCCGGGCTGGCCCAGCGGCTGGAAAAGCTGGTGCAGCGCAAGACCTTGCTCAAGCCGATTCTGCAGGCCCTCGACCGTCGCAAACCGGCCGAGGTGCTGGCCGCGTGTGACAAGCTGATCGAGCAGGACCCGCGTTATGCGCCGTTGTGCCTGCGCTACAAGGCCGATGCCTTGCGTGACCTGAAGCAGAACGAGCCCCTGGAAGCGTTCCTCAAGACCATTCTGGCTGATCGGGCCACGCCGTGGGCCTACGGCGCATTGGGCAGCCTGCTGCTCAAGCGCGGCAAGACCGCCGAGGCGCAGGCTGTCTACGAACAGGCAATCAAGGCATTTCCGACCATGCCTGCGCTGTTCGATGGCCTGGCTGATGTGCTGGTCGCGCTTGGCGATGGCAAGCGCGCGCAGTCTGTGCTGGAAAGCGCAGTGCGCCTGTCGCCGCTGGCGGTGCGTCGGCAGAAGCTGCTGGGCAAGCTGGCACTCGGCAACGATGACTTCGAAAGTGCTTCCAAGGCCTATCGCCAGGCCGTCTCCCAAGGTCAGCATTCGCGTTTCAAGGATCCGGAAACCAACCTCGGGTTGGCGCATGCGTTGATCAGCAAAGGTGGCGATCAGGGGCTCGATGCGCGCACCCGTGTCGAGATCAACAACGCCCTCGTCGATGTCGCCAAGGAGCATGGCGATGACGAGGGGCTGCAAGTACGTACCCGGCTAATGAAGGCGGCCAGCCTGCAGCATTCGGACCCGGAAGCCGCAGCCAAGCTCACCGAGCAGGCAATGGCCAGGCTGGATGGCATGGAGCAGGTGCTCAGTGCCGACGCCGCACTGATGGTGGCTGCGCAACTGAAGAAACTCGGTCAGGAAGAGGCCGGTGCCGGCGTCTTGAAGAGTTGTGCCGGGGCCTACGGCGACGATCCTGCAGTGATGAAAAGCATTGCCAGCATGACCGATGATCCGGCGATTCTGGGGGCCAGCAAGGCGGCTGTCGATTTCAACCTGCAAGGCGTGCGCAGTTACAAGGCCGGCAACCTCACCGAAGCACAAGCGTTTTTTCGCAGTGCGCTTGGCTTGCAGCCAAAGAACATCAGTATTGCGCTGAATATGGTGCAGTCGCTGCTTCACCCTGGCCAGAATCTGGGCCAGGCCGGAATTGACGAGTGTCGTGCCAGCCTGACCATGCTTGGCAAGATCCCGGAAAGCGATCCACGTTATGAGCGCTACCATAAACTCAGGGAGAGGGCGTTTAGCGCATGAGTGAAGAGACAGAGCAGGGCCTCGACTTTTCCATGGTGATCGCCTCCACGGTGCACGACATGAAGAACTCGCTGGCGACCCTGACCCAGGCACACAGCCAGTGGCAGGCGAAGCTTTCGGTCCAGCAGCGCGACACGTCCGAGCATGGCATCATCGACTATGAATTTGCCAACCTCAACGGCATGCTCGTGCAGTTGCTCGGCCTCTACAAGCTGGGTGTCAACCAGATGCCATTGCGTCCGGACTACCACGAACTGGACGATTTCATCGAAGCGCAACTCGCCCATCATCAGGACGTGCTGGCCAGCCGCGGGATTGCCGCGCGTCATGCGATCGACGTGGCGAGTCCCCTGGGCTTTTTCGACCGCGAACTGATCGGCTCGGTGGTGGGCAATATCATCGTCAACGCCATCGGTTTTGCCCGCGAGCAGATCGTTGTCAGTGTCGGCGATGAAGGCGGGCAGCTGAAAATCACCATCAATGACGACGGCCCCGGCTACCCGGCGTATCTGATCGAGCGCCAGACCGACTATGTGCAGGGCATCAACCAGGGCAGCGGCAGTACCGGCCTGGGCTTGTACTTCGCTGCGCACATTGCCCGGCTGCATGTACGCAACGGCATGCGCGGGCGCATTGAAATCGCCAACGGCGGCGTGCTGGGCGGGGCGATGTTCAGTATGACCCTGCCCTGAGGCAGCGGTCTTTCAACGAGTACCCCGCAACGCCTTGTCAGGATTGCGGGGCGGACTCGGCGCTTAGATATTCAATCCGAAGTTCTGTTTGATGCTGTTCAGGCTGTCCATCAGTTCCTGATCAGACGCCAACGGATGTTTGACCGGTTCGCAGCCGTGCTTGAGCGTGAAGTGTTCAATGGCTGCGAGGGCGTTTTTGCGGTGCAGGGTGTCGGACGAAATCGTTGAGCCCTCGAGCGTCCAGGGCTCGTCCCCCAGATACAGCTGCGAATTATCGATGTCGGCGAAAAACCAGAAAGGTGGGTGCATGTTCTGGTTGATGATGGCCAGGGTGTGATCGACGTGTTCAAAGGCGTTGTGATACGTCTCGTCCATCAGGCCGGCGGCTTCCAGGCTGCGTCTGGAATAGTAGGAAAACGCACCGACGCAATGGCGGTACAAGGGTAGGTTGATGCCATTGCCGTAGTCAATCCGGTACACCGCGTTGGCCTCGCCGGACGGCGTCTTGTTCATCAGACCATGCTGGCTGTAATTGAGGTGCTGAATGCCGGTCAGCGTCGAGGTCAGAATATAAAGCTCGAAGACTTCCGGGCTTTTTATATAGATGTCGTCTTCGATCAGGAACAGGTGTTCACACCCGGCGTCCATGAGTCGCGACAAAGCTCTGTTCTTGGATTTTCCAACGCCGAGGTTGGTCTCGTTGTTGAAGAAGACCTCGCTGTCATACGCGGAAAACTCCGGGTACACCTCGCCGTCATTGATGATGACAACGCAGTCGATGATCTCGGCAGGCAGGGAATCGTAAAGCTTTTTCAGCAGCGCAGGACGGTTGTAGGTGACGATTCCGCAGCCAACCTTTTGACCATTGATCATGGTGATCCTCTGTTCTCTCGGGCGTTAGCGTGATTGTTGTTGATTGGCGTCGCCGCTCGGCGGGCAGTTCAAGCCCGCGCTGACGTAAATCGATGTATGTACGCGGTGGATTGCAATATTTGCGCCAATTGCTGGCACGCCAAAGGCCTGGAGCGGTGCTGGTTAAAGTTTTAGCGGACACCGCCGAAATCGTTGAAAGGCTGTATTCGATATCACGATGAGCGGTGGGTGGGTGATGCTGTTAGCTAAAAAGTACTGCCAGGGGCACGGTATAGAGTTGGGCGCCGCGGCTCACAACGCGTTCAATCTTGCCCATTGCCTGAACGTTGCGCCGTGCAACGGTGTGGATTTTCTGCACCCTCGCGACATGGAAGACTATCAGCAGTACTTCGTCGAGCAGATGAAAGTGTCGGGCGATGTTTCGAAGGTCGACATGCTGGGCGATTTTCAATGCATCCATACGGCAGACTCGTCGGTTGACTATCTGATCAGCTCGCACGTCATCGAGCACGTCCCCAACCTGCTTTCTGCCTACGTCGAATCCTTCCGAGTGCTGAAGAACGGCGGGGTATTCTTCTGCATCTTTCCCAAGCGCACCGCAGCCAAGACTGATCGGGCGCGTCGTTTGACGACGCTGGCGCAGATGATCGAGGACTATGAAAACAAGGTCGACATGACCACCGTCACTGAAGGCGAGTGGCGCGGTCACTATCAGGTCTTTTCCCTGCAAAGCATGCTCCGCGCGGTCAATTACGTTAACTCGTCAGGCCTGGGTTGCTGGTACATCGAGTGCGTCGAAGAAACCGATTCGAAAGTAGGCAACGGCCACACCGTCGTGCTGCGCAAAGTGGAGGGCTTGTCTGCCGAAAAGTGGCAGGACGTCGGCGACTTCAACACGCAGTTCAACCAATTGTTGATGGCGGGCAAGCTCGAGAACGCGCTGACGCTGACCAAGATTATGCTGTCATTCAATTTTTTCGATGCCACCAGGCTGCACCTCGCCGGTGCCCTGAGTCGTCAATTGGGTAATGTGGCCGAAGGCGTCGAATTCCTGCGCCAGGCCCTCGTGGTCGACCCGGAAAACGAAGACTACCGAAAAGAGTTCATCGAAGTGACCGGGACACCTTTCCATAACCCGGTTCTCTGACGCGTTGAGCGGCAGGCCTACAGCCTGAAGCGCGGTGCTTGAAGATTGCAGCCTGAAGGTTGAAGCTTGGCGTTTGCTGCTCAACTAAAAGGACTGACCCATGACACGCAATGACCCCCATTCGCAGAAAGAAATGCTGATGGGCATTGATGAAGTGGAGTGCGTAACCCCGGATTTGAACGGTGTACCTCGCGGCAAGGTGATGACGGCTGAAGGTTTTCTCGAAGGCCGCCGTTTGCAGCTGGCGCGCGGCGTGTTGCTGCAATGCATCATGGGCGGTTATCCGCCGGCGCGCTTTTACGGCAGTGATGACGGCGATCTGGCGCTGATCAGTGATCCACAGCAGCTCCACCGTCTGCCCTGGAGCACGTCGCCGCGTGCCCTGGCCATTTGTGATGCGCAGGACCTCGATGGCCAGCCCTGCATGCTCTCCACCCGTAATCAGCTCAAGGCGGTTATCGCCCGTTACGCTGCGCAGGACCTGGTGCCAGTGGTGGCCACCGAACTTGAGTTTTTTATCTTCGCGCCCAATCCCGAGCCGCTTTATCCGTTTGAGCCGCCGACTGGGCTGGACGGGCGACGCGAACAGGGGCACTCGGCATTCAGTGTCAGCTCCAACAACGGCTTGCGGCCTTTTTTTGCCGAGGTGTATGCCTGTATGGCCGCGCTGAGCCTGCCACGTGACACCGTGATGCACGAGATGGGGGTCAGTCAGTTCGAGATCAACCTGCTGCATGGCGATCCGCTGCTGCTGGCCGATCAGACTTTTCTGTTCAAGCACTTGCTCAAGGAGGTTGCGCTCAAGCACGGGCTCATCGTGGTGTGCATGGCCAAACCGCTGGCCCATACGGCGGGCAGTTCGATGCATATTCATCAGAGCGTAGTGGCAGCAGAGACCGCAGTGAACGTCTTCAGTGATGCGCAGGGTGAGCCGACCGACGCGTTTCGTCATTTTATTGCTGGCCAGCAAGCCTGCATGGCGGACTTCACCGCGCTGTTCGCGCCCAATGTGAATTCCTACCAGCGCCTGTGCCATCCTTATGCGTCACCCAATAACGCCTGCTGGTCCTACGACAATCGCGCTGCCGGATTACGCATTCCGTCGAGTGCAGCGGCGGCCAGAAGGGTGGAAAATCGTGTGCCGGGCGCTGACGCCAATCCTTATCTGGCTATTGCCGCAAGTCTGGCGGCCGGGCTGCATGGCATCGAGCAACGACTGCAACCGACGCCGCCGCTGCAGGGCGAACTGGAGGTGCCGGAAGAATTGTTATTGCCGTGTACCTTGCACGCTGCTCTGGAGCGTCTGAAAAGCAGTCAGTTGGCCAAGGAACTGTTTGGTCATGAATTCATCGAAGGCTACATCGCGTCGAAGACCCTGGAACTGACCAGTTTTTTTGACGAGATAACCCCCTGGGAACGGCGCGTGCTGGCTGCTCAGGTTTAAGAATCGCAGTGTCGGGCTCGCCCAGTCGGGCGACTCCCTATTTTTGGAAAGTTGATGCGCCAAATCTGGAAGTCCTTTCGAGCGCTTTATTTTGCCTCGTTGATGATGTTGATCGGCTCGGGTCTGCTGAGCACTTATCTGGCCCTGCGCCTGGCCGCCGATCAGGTTGACAGCCTGTGGGTGGGTGCGTTGATGGCTGCCAACTATTTCGGTCTGGTACTGGGCGGCAAGATCGGTCACCGCCTGATCGGCCGTGTCGGGCATATTCGCGCCTACGCCACCTGTGCCGGCATCGTCGGTGCGGCAGTGCTCGGGCATGGCCTGATCAGCTGGTTGCCAGCCTGGCTGGTGCTGAGGGTGATCGTCGGTCTGGGCATGATGTGCCAATACATGGTCATCGAGAGCTGGCTGAACGAGCAGGCGGCTGCCAAACAGCGCGGCATGGTCTTCAGCGGCTACATGATTGCGTCCTACCTGGGGTTGGTGCTGGGTCAGTTGGTGCTGGTGGTTCACCCGCAACTGGGGCCTGAGCTGCTGATGCTGGTGGCGATGTGTTTCGCTCTGTGCCTGGTGCCCGTCGCCATGACCCGGGCGATTCACCCGGCACCGCTGCATCCGGCGCCACTGGAGCCGCGCTTCTTCATGAAGCGTGTGCCGCAGTCGCTGACGGCGGTACTGGGCGCCGGTCTGATCATCGGTTCGTTCTATGGTCTGGCACCGGTCTACGCCGCCGAGCAGGGGCTGTCCACCGAGCAGGTAGGTCTGTTTATGGGCTGCTGCATTCTGGCCGGTTTTCTGGTGCAGTGGCCGTTGGGCCTGCTGTCCGACCGCTATGACCGCTCCGTACTGATGCGTATCTTTGCCGCCGCGTTGGTGGTGGCGTCGTTACCGCTGGCGGTGTTCCCCAGCGTGCCTGTCGAGGTGCTGTTCGGTGTCGGTTTTCTGGCTTCGCTGATGCAGTTCTGCCTTTATCCGCTGGCAGTGGCCTTCGCCAATGACCACGTCGAGGCCGAGCGCCGAGTGTCGCTGACGGCCATGTTGCTCATGACCTACGGCATCGGCGCCAGTATCGGTCCGCTGGCTGCGGGTGTGGTGATGAAGCTGTTTGGCGGGCACATGCTGTATGCGTTCGTGTGTGGCGCTGGTGTGATTCTGGTACTGCTGATCAGGCCAAAGGCGGTCACTCACCTGCACCAGGTCGAAAACGCACCGCTGCACCACGTTGCGATGCCGGACAGTATGTCCAGTTCGCCACTGGTGGTTGCACTTGACCCGCGTGTCGACGAGCAGGTGGTTCAGGAACAGATGCAGGCAACCGTTGAGCCAGAGCCGGAGCCGGAGCCGGATTCCGAGGTCGTGTCCGAAGCAGAGGTCGATACGGAAAGCGAGGTTCTGGTTCAGGCCGAGCCGGCTGCCGAGGCGGAAACGGCTGAAGCCGATGAGCATGAACGCGAGCGTGAAAGCGAGACCTGGAAGGCCTGACGAGTAGCGCAGGGCAGTGCACGATTGCGGCAGCAATGCCGCAATCGTTGGGCGATTCAGATGAGTGTCAGAAGTCGTCGTCTTTGTCGAAGCGTCGTGCTTCTCGCTGTAACTGATAGACGAAACGTTCGACCTGACGCTGCACCAGCCCACTCATGTTGTGGAAGCGCACGCCGGCAAAGGTAGTGTTGATTCTTTCTTCGAAATGCAGATGGCGTAACTCGACAGGCGCTGTCATGGCGCCGAAAGGCAGCTTGGCAACGAAGCGTTCGTATACCTGGCCCAATTGCATGCGATCGGACACGTCGCCCTCGAAGCGCAACTTGCAACCGGTAGCAGAAATATCCAGCAGCTTGCCGGCCAGCGTGAATTTCAGGCGGTCACCGCCGATTTCGACGTCGACCAGTTGCGCCAGCTTCAGCGCGGCCCGGAATGCGTTGCGGCGCTGGTGATAAACCACTTCCTCAGGCATCGGGCCGCGGTACATGCGTTGACCGTCGGTGCTGAGGATGTCCATTTGCGCAGTACTTTCCCAGGCAATCCGCACGCCGTCGTGAAAGCCTTCGACACGGAAGGATTCGCCGTTGCTCAGAAAGCGTTCGCCATCGCGGGGGATCATTTCGTCGAGGGCCATGACGTTGTTGTCGCGGTCGACTTCAAGCATATAGCTCTGAAAGCGCTGGGGGCGCTCATGAAAGGTAATGATCAGAGGATCATGACTCTCGAGTAGCAGCCGCAGGTTAGCGGCAATTTCCAAAGGTGTATTGAGAACCTTCGGGGGCTGCGGAGCATCGTCCGCGCTTGAGCCATTCACGTTCTTGATCTCCAGGCAAAATACTACGGCAACGCAACATCAGGCATTCTGCCACCATGCACGAAACCTTGATACAGGAAGTTACGCCTGACTCAGAGGGCGTGGTTTTGCTCTAAGTGCAGTCGACCCGCGGCTGTCATAGAGTGTAGGCGTATCGCCACCGTTCAAGATGCGAAGCTGGTGAGCGGTACTGACCTGCTGCATCTGGATCAGACTACCATTGCGCTCGTTGAGCGTCTGGCATTCATTGATCAACGTATTCAGTTCGTCGGCAGCCAGCAGCAATTGCTCACCGATATCCGACTGGCTGGCCAGTTGCTGGAGACCACTGCGATTGGCTGGCAGCCCCATGCCCGCAAGCACCTGGCTACGTTTGCGACCATGTTGATCGAGAAGAATGACCAGCGCCTGTTTCTGCGCCAGCACCTGCTCCATCTCGCCCATGTCGCGGCCGTGAAGAATCAATGATTCGGCCTGCAACAGCTCAAGAAGCTGTCGGGCCGAAACCATGTCGTCAGTGATCATCTGCAGCAAAGTAGTGTCTTGCATCGCATGCTCTGGTTTTTAAGCGTCCAGAATATCCAGCGCCAGCCTGAGCTTAGCGTTGGGTTTCGAAATTCAACAGTTTGCTGGCGACACGGTTGCTGTCCACTGTGTAGCTACCGTCGGCGATGGCCTGTTTGAGCTCGGCAACGCGAGCACTGTTGACGGTTGGCAGATCGGTCAGCTTGTCCGTGATTTTCTGCAACTGTTGAGCCTCACTGCTCAAGGAAAAAGTTTCCCCGGTGCTTTTGACGCCTGCGGTGACGGCAGGGTCTGGGGCAGCGGTTTTGGCGGTGTCTTTACTGGGGCTGGTACGGGAAGCACCGGCAACAGACTGTGAGTTGTTAAGGCGACTGAAATCTATGACCATGATTGAAAAAACCTCTGGGTGTTTGGACGCTTGCCTTGTTTTCGGCCAACCCCTATCAAACTTTAGGCTGATTGTGAGAAAGCTTCCCAATAGACGACATTTGCCGTCGGGCATTCCCCGCAGTCTAAAAAAAACACACCCTTCGCGCCACTATCAATGCACTACATAGCGACTTCCACCTGCCCTGGGCCGGTGACACTTGCCTTGATCACCCGCTGGGAATTGAGGTTTTTCACCCGTATCTGTTCGTTGAAGCCTCCATCGGACATCGCTTCGCCGGGCATGCGAACCGCCAGCGAGCCGCTGCGGGCAATGATCACAACCTGATCGCCCTTGTGAACCATTTGTGGCTGCTCAAGCGCCACCGGGGTAATGACCTGGTCGATGACCATTTGTCGGACAACCTTCTGACCGACTGCCTGATCCAGCGATGCCAGGAAACCCTGACCCAGGCTGCTGACATCCCGCTCGCGCATCGCAACGTCTTCTTCGGTGACGATCGCGTCACGCTTGAGCGGGCGCATCACGGTCACGACGTTGCGATACAGCAGCACCTGGGCGGGTACAAACACCGTCCAGGGTGAAGAACCTTCGCAGCGCACCCGCACGGTGACCCGGCCAACCGGGCGCGGACTTTCCAGTGTGGCTGTCAAATCTTTGTCGCAGGCACCCATCCTTAAACGCGGGTCGAGTTGCTTGACCTGTATCTCATGACGCCCGTCAATCTGGTTGGTTGCCAAATAGTCTTCTACTGTGAACTCAAGAAACCCTTGGGTGACGCCGATAAGCTGCTCAGGCAGTGTGAAATTCTCGGCGCGAGCGAGGGTCACCGTGCTGGAAAGGCACAGCAGGGCGATTGCGCACAGAAGCCTGCGGGTTTCTAATGCGAGGTGTCGAGAAATTGTCGTCTTTGCGTTCATGAAGTAATAAATAGCAAAGCCCGTGCCGCTTGTTGATCTGGTGTCTGGGCGGCGGTCATTTTGTAAGGGGGTTCGGCATGGCAGGTGTAATGGATTCGGTAAACCAGCGAACTCAGCTGGTGGGTCAGAATCGCCTGGAGCTGCTCTTGTTCCGTCTCGACGGCAAGCAGCTCTATGGGATCAACGTCTTCAAGGTAAAAGAAGTACTGCAATGCCCGAAACTCACCATCATGCCCAAATCGAGCAAGATCGTTCGGGGCGTGGCCAATATTCGTGGCGGCACGATCCCGATCATGGATCTGGCAATGGCGACAGGTTCCACAGGCATGATTTCGCTGGTTAATTCCTTCGTCATCATTACCGAGTACAACACCAAGGTTCAGGGCTTTCTGGTGCATTCTGTCGAACGCATCGTCAACATGAACTGGGAAGAGATTCATCCACCACCCAAGGGCACCGGGCGCGATCATTACCTGACCGCCGTTACCCGGGTTGATAACCAGCTGGTGGAAATCATCGACGTCGAGAAAATTCTCGCCGAAGTCGCTCCAGTGTCCGAAGAGATCTCGGTCGGTGTCATTGACGCCGAGGTTCAGCACAAGGCTGTCTCCCTGCGCGTGCTGACGGTCGACGACTCGTCGGTGGCCCGCAAGCAAGTGAGCCGCTGCCTGGAAACCGTCGGGGTGGAAGTCGTAGCGCTCAACGATGGTCGTCAGGCGCTGGATTACCTGCTCAAGATGGTCGCAGAAGGCAAAAAACCTGAAGAAGAGTTCCTGATGATGATCTCCGACATTGAAATGCCGGAGATGGATGGCTATACCCTTACCGCAGCAATACGTAATGATCCACGCATGCAGAAGATGCACATCACTTTGCATACCTCGCTGTCAGGGGTATTCAACCAGGCGATGGTCAAGAAAGTTGGCGCGGATGATTTTCTCGCGAAATTCAGGCCTGATGATCTGGCGGCCAGGGTCGTTGCGCGGATCAAGGCAGCAGAATAACCAGCCGGGGGCGTCGTCCCCGGTGATTCACATGATTTGAGAGGCGGCACTTTGTCTACGGGTAATTTGGATTTTGATCAGTTCCGGGTATTTCTGGAAAAAGCCTGTGGCATCCTGCTTGGGGAAAACAAGCAGTACCTGGTGTCCAGCCGCCTCAACAAATTGATGGAGCAGCAAAGCATCAAGTCGCTTGGCGAGTTGGTCCAGCGCATTCAGACCCAGCCGCGCAGTGGTTTGCGCGAGCAGGTAGTCGATGCGATGACCACCAACGAAACCCTGTGGTTTCGCGATACTTATCCATTCGAAGTGCTGAAGAACAAGGTGTTGCCCGAGCAGATCAAGGCCAGCCCTGGTCAGCGACTGCGCATCTGGTCGGCCGCCTGTTCGTCGGGTCAGGAACCGTATTCGCTGTCGATGTCCATCGATGAGTTCGAGCGTGCCAATCAGGGGCAGCTCAAATCGGGCGTGCAGATCGTCGCAACCGATCTGTCGGGCTTGATGCTCAATAACTGCAAGACCGGCGAATACGACAGTCTGGCCATTGGCCGCGGCCTGTCGCCGGATCGTTTGCAGCGCTTCTTTGACGTAAAAAGTCCGGGCCGCTGGGTGGTCAAGGCGCCGATCAAGAGTCGCGTGGAATTCCGCTCGTTCAACCTGCTCGACAGCTACGCCTCGCTGGGCAAGTTCGACATCGTTTTCTGCCGTAACGTATTGATCTACTTCTCGGCCGAAGTGAAGAAGGACATCCTGCTGCGTATCCACGGCACGCTCAAGCCAGGCGGCTACCTGTTTTTGGGGGCTTCCGAAGCACTCAACGGTTTGCCGGATCACTACCAGATGGTTCAGTGCAGCCCCGGGATCATCTATAAGGCCAAGTGACGATCTGTCAGTTGCCTGTCATGAAAAAAGAGACCTTCGGGTCTCTTTTTTTGTGCGCGGCCGAAAACAGCTCTGATCGTCTGCCCATCGGTTTCATGTTTGCGTACTGCTGCCGCTCACCAGTTTTGCAAAAGCGTTGGCGGCAGCGCTCTGGTAGCCGTTTTTACGTCGCAGCAGCGCAACCGTCCGCCCAGGCAAGGCAGGGATGGTCTGAACTTCGCGCAATCCAGGCTGCTCGCGAACGATGGCATCGGGAAGAATGGTCGCCATGCGGCCCTGGGCGACGACCTTGAGCAAAATGGCAATCGAGTTCGCCTCTAGGCCGACTGTCGGCTTGAAGTTTTGCATCTGGCACCAGGCATCCAGCAACTGGCGAGTGGCGAATCCGGGAGCGAGCAAGGCAAAGCGAAGCGCTTGCAGGTCCTCAAGTGTCAATGCGGCCTGCTTTTCGGGGCCAGGCTTGGCCATGACCAGGCACAGTTGTTCATCGAACAGAGCCTGGCTGTCTATCTCGACAGCATGACTGCCGGCAAAGCCGATGGCCAGATCGAGCGCGTCACTGATCAATGCCTCGGTAATCTGCTCCAGAGGCAGTTCTGTGAGGATAATTGCCACTCCGGGATACAGCGCGCTGAAGCGGTCGATCAGTGGTGCTATCAGGTATTCACTGAAGGTGGGCGTGACGCCGAGGCGCAATTGTCCGCGTGACAGATCGCTGACATCGTCGAGCGCACGCTTCCCGGCCTCCAGCTCAAGCAGGCAGCGACGCGCGTGGTCCAGATACACGCGGCCGGCATCGGTCGGCACGACACTGCGGCGGGTGCGGTCGAACAGTTGCACACCCAGACTGCTTTCCAGCTGCCTGATCTGCTGCGACAACGCCGGTTGCGAGACATGCAGGGCCTCGGCTGCCCGGGTGAAATTGCTATGGTCGGCGATTGCCAGCAAATAACGTATATGGCGTAAGAGCACAGCATCACCATAAGTCAGGATTATGGCGATGATCATAAATCAGTCTTGGATCTTATGGTGATAGTTGCCGATGCTGTGATTGACGTGAATTCATTCCGGAGGGTTACCTATGCCGCACAGCAATATTTCCAGAGCGCCGCGCCAGCATCTGACTGAACGTGTGCTGCAGGCCAAGACTGCAAAGAACCTGACCTGGGCGGGGCTCGCAGAAGGTACGGGGTTGAGCGTGGTGTATGTCACCGCTGCCTTGCTCGGTCAGCACCCTTTGCCGGAAGCGGTGGCCGAGGTGGTCGCCGAGCGTCTCGGGCTGGACCGGGACGCGGTCGCCGAACTGCAAACCATCCCGTTGCGCGGCAATGTCGAAGACGTCTCCAGTGACCCGACTATCTACCGCTTCCATGAAATGGTTCAGGTCTACGGCACAACGCTGAAAGCACTGGTGCACGAGCAGTTCGGCGACGGCATCATCAGCGCAATCAACTTCAAGCTCGACATCAAGAAAGTCGACGATCCGGAAGGGGGCGAGCGAGCCGTGATCACCCTTGATGGAAAATTCCTGCCCTACAAACCGTTCTGAGGACGCCGAGATGAGTGATAAAGGAAGACCGCCATTGCCACCCTTCACCCTGGAGACTGCAGTCCAGAAAGTCCGTGGCGCCGAGGATGGCTGGAATTCGCGCGATGCGGCGAAAGTCGCGCTGGCCTACACCGAAGACACCTATTGGCGTAACCGCAGCGAGTTCGTCAATGGTCGCGCAGAGGCTCAGGCCTTTCTGGAACGCAAGTGGCGCAAGGAACTGGACTACCG
The DNA here is from genome assembly GCF_017833055.1 of Pseudomonas sp. PvP100. Taxonomy (NCBI): domain Bacteria; kingdom Pseudomonadati; phylum Pseudomonadota; class Gammaproteobacteria; order Pseudomonadales; family Pseudomonadaceae; genus Pseudomonas; species Pseudomonas sp. PvP100. Next base: position 2,657,897 of record NZ_JAFIBO010000001.1, on the reverse strand, counting down.
GCTGATCAAGGAACTCTGGGCATTCACGGATAACCGCATCGCCGTGCGCTATGCGTACGAATGGCATGACGACTCCGGCAACTGGTTCCGTTCGTATGGCAATGAAAACTGGGAGTTCGCTGCAAACGGCCTCATGCAACGGCGCTTTGCCTGCATCAACGATTTGCCGATCGCCGAGTCCGAGCGCAAATACCATTGGCCATTGGGGCGCCGACCGGATGATCACCCGGGTTTGAGTGAGCTGGGTCTCTGATCAACCGTCAAAGGGACCTTCGGGTCTCTTTTTTTATTGGGTGTCTGATCGAGGCAATGATGAAGGGCCGCCATTGCCAGGCGGCAATCCGGTACTGGCAAAAAAACGGCACCCACCTTGCCGCTTTACCCCTCCACAGCGGAAATGCCTTGCCGCTTTTCTGGCATTGCCGCCTCGCCACCGCCTGCGGGCCCTGCAAACATTGACTTTTACAACATGGCACGCCGATTGCTTTGTCAGTAACAACAGAATCAGGTCAACCGGCAAAGGTTTCCCGAAATGAGCATCAGCTTCGATAAAGCGCTAGGCATACATGAAAAGGCCCTCAACTTCCGGGCTCAGCGGGCAGAGGTGTTGGCCAACAACATTTCCAACGCCGACACCCCGAACTTCAAGGCTCGTGATCTGGAGTTTTCTTCGGTGCTGGCTGCCGAAACCGACAAGGCCCAGAACGGTCACTTCGCGCTGAACAAGACCAACAGCCGCCATATCGAAGCCGAGGGCATGGGCAATGACGACGGGACGCTGATGTATCGCACGCCGTCGCAGCCTTCGCTGGACCAGAACACCGTTGATTCCCAGGTCGAGCAGGCCAGCTACACCGAGAACGCCATGGGCTTCCAGGCCAGCTTCACATTGCTCAACAGCAAGTTCAAGGGGCTGGTTGCAGCCCTTCGCGGAGAATAATTCATGTCACTAGCCAATGTGTTCAACATTGCCGGTAGCGCCATGAGTGCCCAGACCACGCGTCTGAACACCACGGCCAGTAACATCGCCAACGCCGAGACCGTGTCTTCGAGCATGGACCAGACCTATCGTGCCCGTCACCCGGTGTTCGCCACCGTGATGCAGGGTCAGCAGTCGACCGGTGGTTCTTTGTTTCAGGACCAGGGCGAAGCCGGGCAGGGCGTTCAGGTCAACGGCATCATCGAAGACAGCTCGAACCTGGAAGCACGTTACGAGCCCAATCATCCTTCCGCTGACAAGGACGGGTATGTCTATTACCCCAACGTCAATGTCGTGGAAGAAATGGCCGACATGATTTCTGCCAGCCGGTCTTTCCAGACCAACGCAGAAATCATGAACACCGCTAAATCCATGATGCAGAAGGTTCTGACCCTCGGTCAGTGATAGAAGGCGAACGTTATGGCCGTTGATAGCACCACAGCAAACAGCGTTTCATCGACATTTTTGAATACGCTGCAGAATCCGACGCCGACCGCGACGAATTCTACCGGCACGCTGGGCAAGGACTCTTTTCTGCAGTTGCTCGTGACGCAGATGAAGAACCAGAACCCTCTGGATCCGCAGGACAACACGCAGTTCGTGGCGCAACTGGCGCAGTTCAGCAGCCTTGAAAGCATGCAGAATCTGACCTCGACCGTTGACACGATCGCCAGCAGCTACAAGTCGTCGCAGGCCTTGCAGGCCTCGTCACTGGTCGGACGCTCGGTAATCATCGATGCGAGCAGTACATCGGTCGATACGACCAAAGGCCTGACCGGGTCGATCGTAGTGCCGAGCGAAAGCTCGCTAACGACCGTCAAGGTGTACGACTCGCAATCGAATCTGGTCGACAGTGTTGACCTGGGCACGCAAAAAGCCGGTACCACCAGCTTTGCCTGGGACGGTACGGACTCAAGCGGTACTCAGTTGCCATCGGGAACTTATACCTTCAAAGCTGAAGGCTCGGTCGAAGGCAAGAACACACAGCTTTCAACTTACCTGCCCGCCACGGTCAACAGTGTCACGATGGGTGTCAATGGCGCAGAAACAACGCTTAACCTGGCCAGCGGCAGTGTCGCCCTGTCCAAAGTTCAAACTATCGGATTGTAGAGCCGCTACGGCGCAGGAGTGAAACATGTCTTTCAATATCGGCCTTAGTGGGCTCTATGCTGCAAACAAAAGTCTCGACGTTACCGGCAACAACATTGCCAACGTCGCGACAACCGGTTTCAAATCGTCACGTGCCGAGTTCGCTGATCAATACGCTCAGTCGATTCGTGGTACTTCCGGCAATACCAGCGTCGGCAGTGGCGTGAGGACCGCTGCGGTTTCCCAGCAGTTCTCCCAGGGCAGCCTGACCACCGGAACAGCCAACAGTCTGGACCTTGCCATTAATGGCGACGGTTTCTTCATGATGAGCAATAACGGCGAGAAGCTGTACACCCGTGCCGGTGCATTCCACACCGACAAGGAAGGCTACGTCGTCAATAGCAGCAACATGAAGCTGCAGGGTTACAACGTTGACGCCAATGGCTCTGTCGTGACCGGCGCGCTCAGCGATCTGCGTGTGAACGCGTCCAACCTGGACCCCAAGGCAACGAGCACGATCACCAACTCCGCCAACTTGAACTCGACGACGCCATTACCGACCGTTGCGACGTTCGATGCGACCGACACCAAGAGTTACAACAACAAGTACAGCACCCCGACTTACGACACTCAGGGTAATGCTCACACCCTGGATCAGTATTTCGTCAAGACCGGCACCAATACCTGGTCGATGTATTCCCTGATGGACGGGCGCAGCATTTCCGATCCGACGTCTACAGCGCCGGACAAGAATGACCTGACGTTCGATTCCTCGGGCAACCTGGTGACCACCGCCGGCGCCGCTGTTCCTACTGACAGCGCCAACATCAAGTTCAATGCTGACGGTACGTTTGCCGTGAACAACTGGGTACCTGGCGTGCAGGTCGGTACTGGCACGACGGCCACTTGGGCAGCCAACGGCGCTGCTGGCGCAGCTTCGATCAAGCTGGACATGTCGTCCACTACCCAGACCGCTTCGGTATCGGGCCTGCTCAAGCAGGATCAGAATGGTTACGCCACTGGCCAGTTGAGCGGCATGAACGTCGACTCGAGCGGCAACCTGTTCGCCACTTACACCAACGGCAAGTCGCAGGTCATTGGCCAGACTTCGCTGACCAGCTTTGCCAACGTGCAGGGCCTGGCGCAGGCCGGCGGCACCAACTGGCGTGAAACGTTCGCTTCCGGCGTACCGGTGAGCGGCGCTCCACAGTCGGGTACGCTGGGTTACATCACCGGTCAGGCGCTGGAAGAATCCAACGTCGACCTGACCATGGAGCTGGTTAACCTGATCAAGGCGCAGAGCAACTATCAGGCTAACGCCAAGACCATTTCCACACAAAGCACCATCATGCAGACCACTATTCAGATGACGTAACAAACGTTGTTTGAACTGTATTGAAAAAGCCCCTGTAAAAGGGGCTTTTTTATGCCTGCCTGCCCAGTACGTTGTTATATCTTTTAGTGCTGAAAGTTACGGATTACTCCCGCACCCTACTTGGAAACTTCCTACGCACGATGATGTGAGAATAAAACTCATCTATGAATTGCCTTTGCGGCAAGGGAGTCCTCATGTCATTCAATACAGCGATCAGCGGTATTCATGCTGCCAATAAACGACTGGAAGTGGCGGGTAATAATATTGCCAACGTCGGTACTCTGGGTTTCAAGTCGTCCCGTGCGCAGTTTTCGGCTTTATATGCGTCCGCACAGCTGGGGGCCGGGCAGCACGCTGTCGGGGATGGTGTACGACTTGCTTCGGTGCAGCAGAATTTCAATCAGGGTGAAACCGTGATCAGTTCCGGCAATGCGCTGGATATGCGTATTCAGGGCAACGGTTTTTTCGTGGTCAGTGATCAGGGTTCGCTGGCCTATACGCGGGCCGGCGCCTTTTTGAAAGACGCTGCCAACTTTGTCGTCGACAGCGATGGCGGACGTTTGCAGGGGTATGCCGCAAACGATAAGGGCGAGATTGCCAGTGGTATCCGCACGGACTTGCAGATCGATACGTCCAACGTCGGTGCCAGGGCTACGACCACGGTGGCTGAAACTATCAATCTGGATGCCTCGCTGCCTTCGCTTGCTCGCTTGCCGACCTTCGACCCGGACGACCCCGCGACCTACACACGAGTCGCCACCCGGACCATCCAGGATGTGGGCATCACTCCGGTGCCCGCAGCCGATCATGAGCTCAAGCAGTATTTCGTCAAGACCGAGGCCAATCAATGGTCGATGTATGTGCTGGTGGACGGGCGCAATCCGGTGGATCCCGACAGCGTAGCGCCGCTGCAGGTAAGTCTTGAGCTCAAGCCTGACGGCTCGCTGTCGTACAGCGGCAATGATCAGCACCTGAGCAAAGTCTCGGACACCGAATTTGCCTTGCAGGGTTGGGTGCCTGCCGCGCAGGTCAATGGCGCTTGGGCGGCGAATGGCTCGCTGAACGGCGGGGCTGTTTCGTTGCCGTTGAACGATGCCGGGGCCAGTCTGCTCGATCCCGGTGATACGGTCATGCATCGGCCGGTTCCAGACTTCAATCCGGCAGACCTGAACACCTACAGCAGGATGTTCGGTAACCAGATCTTTGACAGTCAGGGCAACACTCATGAGCTGAAACAGTATTTCGTGAAGGACGGCACCAACAGTTGGCGCATGCACGCACTGATCGATGATCGAAACCCGCAGAACTCCGCGTCCACCACGCCGCTGACGGCGAACATCGTCTTCGATTCCCATGGCGCCGTTGCGTCGTTGACCGGCAGTCCTGGCCTGAGCAGCAATGGCACTCAGCTGAAACTCACTGGCTGGTCGCCTGTGATGGCGGTTGATCCTGGCACCGCCCGCGAGCGCTGGATATCCAACGGGGCGGCTGGCAGCGCTGACGGCATCACCATCGACTTCACCCGTCTGCTTCAGCACAACGCTACCAGTTCGCGCTCGGCTGCCTACGTGGATGGCCATTCGGCAGGCGAGCTGAAAAGTCTTGAAGTTGGCCGGGACGGCATTCTGCGTGCCGGGTTTGCCAATGGCATGACCAAGTCTATCGGTCAGGTGATGCTCGCCAGTTTCGCCAATCCGCATGGCTTGCAGCCGCGTAGTGATACACGCTGGACCGCCACCGCTGATTCCGGAGTGGCTGAATATGATGTGCCGGGCGTCGGTACGCTGGGCAGCATCGTCAGTGGCGCGCTGGAGGGTTCTAACGTCGTGCTGGCCGATGAGCTGATTGCGCTGATCCAGGCCCAGACAGCCTATCAGGCCAACTCGAAGGCGATATCCACCGAAGTGACGCTGATGCAGACGCTGATTCAGTCGACCTGATTACATCGAGCAGTCGGCTTTGATGAAGTGGCCTTTCAATCGTTTCCAGCCTGGGCCCGGGCTGGCCTGGGCGCAGACGATCCGGCTGTCGCCCTGCCATTTGTAATAGTGGGCGGGAGCGGCCTGAGAGAGCAGGGCAAAGGTCATCAGGCTCGCGCTCGCGATACCGATGATGCACGCACGAAAAGGCATGACGGTTCCCGATCAGGGTTGCGGTGTCGGCAAGATTATCACTGTCGATCCGGTTGTCAGCGCAGTTCGATGAAGTTTTTTTGGCGGTGTTTCCTGCCTGGCAAGCGGCAGGCGGCAGTCCGCCGCCGCTATTGGCTGGCGCTCTGTCCTCAGGTCATCGGCGAACACCAGTTTTTACTGGTTAATCAGGCATTTGTATCGAGCCTGACAAGTTGGTTCAAAAATTGCTTTAACCCTTTCAGAACAGCTACAGGCGGCAAGCGTCTGTCGGAGGAGGAAGACTGTGGACAAGTTGCTTTACGTCGCAATGAGCGGTGCATCCGAAAACGCGATCGCGCAAAAGGCTCATGCCAACAACCTGGCAAACGTCTCGACCAACGGTTTCATGCGTGACCTTGAACAGGCCCGCTCGATGCCGGTGTTTGGCGAGGTCATGCCATCGCGCGCCTACGCCATGAGCGAGCGTCCCGGTACCGACTTTTCCGCCGGTGCCATGGTGCAGACCGGTCGCGAGCTGGACATCGCCGTCAAGGGTGATGGCTGGATCGCCGTGCAGACGCCCGACGGCGGTGAAGCCTATACCCGCAGTTCCGGCATGAACATCGATGCTCTGGGCGTGTTGCGCGACGGCAGTGGTTTGCCGGTTATGGGCAACGGCGGTCCGATCGCCGTGCCGCCTCAGCAGCAGATCGAGATCGGCGCCGACGGCACGATCAGCATTCGTTCGCTGGGCGAAAGTCCGCAGGTGATGGCGCAGGTTGACCGCATCAAGCTGGTCAGGCCTGACCTGAAGACCATGGAGAAGGGCCCTGACGGCCTGATCCACACCAAGACCGGCCGGCCTGCCGACGCAGACGCCACCGTTCAGGTCGAGTCCGGCTTTCTGCAGGCGAGCAACGTCAATGCGGTCGAGGAAATGACCTCGGTACTGGCCTTGTCCCGTCAATTCGAATTGCACGTCAAGATGATGAAGACCGCCGAAGAAGACGATCAGTCTATGGCTCGCGTCTTGCAACTTGGCTAATCAATGACAGCTTGCGCCGACAAACCGGCGCTCGAGGAGAACACACATGCTTCCTGCACTATACGTCGCCAAAACCGGCCTTGCCGCTCAGGACACCAACCTGACCACCATCTCCAACAACCTGGCGAACGTCTCGACCACGGGTTTCAAGAGTGACCGTGCCGAGTTCCAGGACCTGCTGTATCAGATCAAACGCCAGCCGGGTGCTCAGTCCACTCAGGACAGCGAACTGCCTTCCGGCCTGCAACTGGGTACCGGTGTGCGCATTGTCGGCACGCAGAAGAACTTCACTGCCGGTAGCCTGCAGACCACCAACAACCCGCTGGACCTGGCGGTCAACGGTCGTGGTTTCTTTCAGGTGACCCAGCCGGACGGCACCATTGCCTACAGCCGTGACGGTACGTTTCACCTCGACGCCAACGGCCAGATCGTGACCGCCAACGGTTATGCCCTCGAGCCTGCGATTGTCGTTCCACAGAACGCCCAGACCTTCACCGTCGGCCAGGACGGTACTGTTTCCGTCACGCTGGCAGGTGCAACCGCTACGCCGCAGATCATCGGCAACATCCAGACTGCAGACTTCATCAACCCGGCCGGTCTGCAGGCCATGGGTGGCAACCTGTACCTGGAGACCGGTTCGAGCGGCGCGCCGCAGATCGGTACTCCTGGCCTTAACGGCCTGGGTCCGACCCTGCAGAACACCCTGGAAAACTCCAACGTCAGCACCGTTGAGGAACTGGTCAACATGATCACTACCCAGCGCGCTTACGAGATGAACTCCAAAGTGATCTCAACCGCTGACCAGATGCTGCAAAACCTGACGCAGAACCTGTAAGTCCTTGATGTCGCTGCTCGTAGAACCGCTCAATCCGATGGGGCGCCTGATAAGCGCCTGTTACACCGCGAGGTTTCAAGTGTCATGAACCGCCTTAGTGTTCCGCGTTTTTCAGTGTTGATCGCTTCATTGTGCGGGATCACCCTGCTGTCCGGCTGTGTTGCGCCGACGGCCAAGCCCAATGACCCTTATTACGCTCCGGTGTTGCCGCGTACGCCCATGTCGGCGGCTGCCAACAATGGCGCCATCTATCAGGCCGGTTTCGAGCAGAACCTGTACGGCGACCGCAAGGCCTTCCGTATTGGCGACATCATCACCATTACGCTTTCCGAGCGTATGGCGGCGAGCAAGGCGGCCACTTCGGCGATGTCCAAGAACAGCAACAACAGCATTGGTCTGACCTCGCTGTTCGGTTCGGGTCTGACCACCAACAACCCGATTGGCGGCAATGATTTGAGCCTCAACGCCGGTTACAACGGCGCGCGGACCACCAAGGGTGACGGCAAGGCAGCACAGAGCAACAGTCTGACCGGCTCGGTCACCGTGACGGTTGCGGATGTGCTGCCCAACGGCATTCTGGCGGTACGTGGCGAGAAGTGGATGACCCTCAATACCGGCGACGAACTGGTGCGGATTGCCGGTCTGGTCCGGGCTGATGACATCGCGACCGACAACACTGTGTCGTCCACCCGTATCGCTGATGCACGCATTACCTATTCGGGGACCGGAGCCTTTGCCGATACCAGCCAGCCAGGCTGGTTCGACCGGTTCTTCCTCAGCCCGTTGTTCCCTTTCTGATAGCGGGATAAACATGATCAAGCTCAAGCAACTGATAGCGGCGACCTTGTTGTTGTCCACAGCGTTCGGCGTCCACGCCGAGCGTCTGAAGGACATCGCGAGCATCTCCGGCGTGCGGGCCAACCAGTTGATCGGTTACGGTCTGGTCGTCGGTCTCAACGGTACAGGTGACCAGACCACCCAGACCCCGTTCACCCTGCAGACCTTCAACAACATGCTGTCGCAGTTCGGCATCAAGGTCCCGGCCGGTTCTGGCACCGTACAGTTGAAAAACGTTGCAGCAGTTGCGGTGTACGCAGATTTGCCAGCATTTGCCAAGCCAGGCCAGACGGTCGATATCACCGTTTCCTCGATCGGTAACTCCAAAAGCCTGCGCGGCGGTGCGCTGTTGATGACACCGATGAAAGGTGTCGACGGTAACGTCTACGCCATCGCTCAGGGCAACCTGGTGGTCGGCGGTTTCGACGCGGAAGGCCGTGACGGCTCGAAAATCACTGTCAACGTTCCGTCGTCGGGGCGCATTCCTGGCGGAGCGTCGGTCGAGCGTTCGGTGCCGAGCGGTTTCAATCAGGGCAATACCCTGACCCTGAACCTGAATCGCTCCGACTTCACCACTGCCAAGCGGGTTGTCGACAAGATCAACGAATTGCTGGGCCCGGGCGTCGCTCAGGCGCTGGACGGTGGTTCGGTGCGTGTGACCGCGCCGCTTGATCCGGGCCAGCGTGTCGACTACCTGTCGATTCTGGAAAACCTGGAAGTCGATCCGGGCCAGACCGCTGCCAAGGTCATCATCAATTCGCGGACCGGCACCATCGTCATCGGCCAGAACGTCAAGGTGTCGCCTGCTGCCGTGACCCACGGCAGCCTGACCGTGACCATCACCGAAGACCCGATCGTCAGCCAGCCGGGCGCATTGTCCGGTGGTCAGACTGCGGTCGTGCCACGCTCGCGGGTCAATGCCCAGCAGGAGTTGCACCCGATGTTCAAGTTCGGTCCAGGCACGACGCTGGATGAGATCGTTCGCGCGGTCAATCAGGTGGGCGCTGCGCCCGGTGACCTGATGGCCATTCTCGAAGCCCTTAAGCAGGCCGGCGCGTTGCAAGCCGACCTGATCGTGATCTGAGGATTCGAGCATGGATATGCCCAAGAGCGGAATTTCGTCGGCGGTCGATTCGGGTGCCTATACCGACGTCAACCGTCTGGCGTCGCTGAAGCATGGCGACAAGGACAGTGTGGAAAACCAGAAGAAAGTGGCCCGCGAGTTCGAGTCGCTGTTCGTCAGCCAGATGCTCAAGGCCATGCGCTCGGCCAACGAAGTGCTGGCCAAGGACAATCCGATGAACACCCCGGCCACGCGGCAGTATCAGGATATGTATGACCAGCAACTGGCGGTCACGCTGTCCACCCGTGGCAACGGTATCGGCTTGCAGGACGTGCTGATGCGCCAATTGTCGAAAGACAAGGGGATAAACCACGCCGCGCCGATCAATACGACCGACGCCGCCAAGGCTGCAACGGCCGCTATCGACGCTGCGCCAGCCAAGACCGGCCTGGCGACCAGTGTCTACCAGCGTCCGTTGTGGGCCACACGCTCGGTGGCTGCCGATCAGGCGGCGGCTGCGGCATCGGCGTCCGGAGAAGGGCGCAATGACATGGCGATGCTCAACTCGCGTCGTCTGTCCTTGCCCGCCAAGCTCACCGATCGCCTGCTGGCTGGCATCGTGCCTTCCGCTACAGCGGCGGTCAGCAACAGCCCGGTACCTGCTCGCGCGACAGCCGGCAGCACAGGCAACAACGGCGACTGGACTCTTGATCCGAACCTGGCACCCGCGCCGGAGTACGTGCGCTCCATGGCCCAGCCACCGCTGGCACCGGCCAAGCGTGCGTTCAGCAACGCCGACCAGTTCGTCGAAACCATGCTGCCACTGGCCAAGGAAGCCGCAGCACGAATCGGCGTCGACCCGGTCATGCTGGTGGCGCAGGCGGCACTGGAAACCGGTTGGGGCAAATCGATCATGCGTCAGCAGGACGGCAGCAGCAGTCACAACCTGTTCGGCATCAAGGCGGCGGGCAGCTGGAAGGGTGCCGAAGCACGCGCGATAACCAGCGAGTTCCGCGACGGCAAGATGGTCAAGGAAACGGCGGACTTCCGTTCCTACGATTCCTACGCCGACAGCTTCCACGACCTGGTCAGTCTGTTGCAGAACAACAGCCGGTATAAAGAAGTGGTCAATTCGGCCGATAAACCGGAACAGTTTGTAAAAGAATTGCAGAAGGCCGGCTACGCCACTGACCCGGACTATGCCAGCAAGATTTCGCAGATTGCGAAGCAGATGAAGAGTTACCAGACTTACGCCGCTGCAGCGGGCTCTTCCACGACTTTATAAGGTTTGACTCATGTCGCTGATTTCAATTGGGCTCTCAGGTATCAATGCCAGCAGTGCCGCGATCAACACCATCGGTAACAACACGGCCAACGTGGATACCGCTGGTTACTCGCGTCAGCAGGTGCTGACCACGGCGTCGGCGCAGATCGCTCTTGGTCAGGGTGTAGGCTACATCGGTACCGGCACTACGCTGTCCGACGTACGTCGCATCTACAACGGCTATCTGGACACCCAATTGCAATCGAGCACCGCCCTCAGCGCGGATGCAGTGGCTTATTCCGGTCAGGCCAGCAAGACCGATACATTGCTGTCCGACAGTGCGACGGGGATCTCCGTGCAGCTGGCGGACTTCTTCACCAAGATGCAGGGCATCGCCACCAGCGCCACGCAGTCGGCCGAACGCTCGTCGTTCCTGACCCAGGCTGGCGCGTTGAGCGCACGCTTCAACTCGGTGTCGTCGCAGTTGTCCACGCAGAACGACAACGTCAACACGCAGCTCGACACGTTCACCAAGCAGGTCAACGAACTGACCACCACCCTGGCGAGCCTGAACAAGCAGATTACACAAGCGTCGGCGGGCAACGCCACGCCGAACACCTTGCTCGATTCGCGCAGCGAGGCGGTTCGTAAGCTCAACGAGCTGGTCGGTGTGAAGGTTGTCGAGAACAACGGCAACTTCGACATCTATACCGGCACCGGACAATCACTGGTCAGTGGCGGCACGTCCTACAAGATGTCGGCCAGCCCGAGCCCGTCCGATCCGTTGCAGTACAACGTGCAGGTTGCCTACGGCCAGACCCAGACGGATGTGACCTCGGTGCTCACGGGTGGCTCGATCGGTGGTCTGTTGCGTTATCGCAACGAAGTGCTGGTGCCCGCGACCAATGAATTGGGCCGTACCGCGATGGTGCTGTCCGATCAGGTCAACAGCCAGATGAATCAGGGTATCGACAGCAAGGGTAACTTTGGTTCGAACCTGTACTCCAGCATCAACAGTGCGGATGCCATTACCCAGCGCAGCATCGGCAAAACCACCAACAGTGTCGGCTCCGGCAACCTCAACGTGACGATCGGCGACACCAGCAAGCTGACCGCCAACGATTATGAAGTGACGTTCAGCGACTCATCGAATTTCAGCGTGCGCCGCCTGCCCAACGGCGAGAGCGTGGGGGCCGGTTCGCTGGCTGACAATCCGCCCAAGCAGTTCGAAGGCTTCAGTGTGAGCCTCAATGGCAACACGCTGGCAGCCGGTGACAGTTTCAAGGTCATCCCGACACGCACTGGCGCGGCGGGGATTTCGGTGGCGCTGACCGATGCCAAGGACATTGCAGCTGCGGCGCCCCTGACGGCAACGGCGGGTAGCAGCAACTCCGGCACCGGTGGCTTCACTCAGCCGGTGCTGAACACCAAGTCCAATATATACGACAGCACCCAGACCGCTGACCTGCGTAATGCGCTCAAATCCTCCACCCCGATGAAACTGGTGATGGGTGCTGCGAATAGCAGCGGCGTGCAGAGCTACACCCTGATCAATGCGAGTGGCGGTGCGGTGCTTGACCAGAATGGCAACGCCGTCGGCGGTTCGATCATTCAGGGCCAGGCCAACACGGTCAAGTTGAACGTTGGCTACACTGACACTACGACGACGCCAAGCAGCAAAACCGCTTTTGAACTGCAAATGACTATCTCCGGCTCGCCGGTTGCCAATGACACGTTCAGCATTGGCATGACCGGTGGTGGCTCGTCCGATAACCGCAATGCGTTGGCGGTGGCAGGTCTGCAGACCGCCAAGACTGTCGGCGTCATCAACGGTGGTGTGGGCACCAGCCTGTCCGGTGCGTATGCAAGTACGGTATCTGTGGTAGGTACGTTGGCCAGCCAGAGCAAGAACGATGTGACCGCCACTGCGGCCGTGGTCAGCCAGGCCAAGTCGTCGCGTGATTCGGTCTCGGGTGTATCGCTCGACGAAGAAGCGTCCAACCTGATCAAGTACCAGCAGTACTACACCGCCTCTTCGCAGATCATCAAGGCGGCACAAACCATTTTCAGCACGCTGATCAACAGTCTTTAAGGAATCGTGAGCCATGCGTATCTCGACTACCCAGTTCTTCGAATCCACGAACACCAATTATCAGCGTAACTATTCGAACCTGAACAAGACCAGCGAAGAGGTCTCCAGCGGCATCAAGCTCAATACCGCGGGCGATGATCCGGTGGGTGCGGCGCGCGTACTGCAACTGGCCCAGCAGAACTCCATGCTGACCCAGTACGAAACCAATATCGGCACGATCAATACCAACGTTGTGACTACCGAAACGACCCTGACCAGCATCATCGACACGATGCAGGCTGCGCGTGAGCAGATCGTCTCGGCGGGCAGTGGCGCCTTTACCGACTCCGACCGTCTCGCCAAGGCTTCGGCGCTCAAGCAGTACCAGAGCCAGATTCTGGGCTTGATGAATAGCCAGGACCCGAATGGTCAGTACATATTTTCTGGTTCCAAGGCGTCGACGCCACCGTACGCGCAGAACGCTGACGGCTCTTACAGCTACAAGGGCGACCAGACCAGCGTCAATCTGGCGGTGGGCGACGGCCTGGTAATGGCCAGCAATACCACAGGTTTCGAGGCCTTCGAGCAGTCGGTCAACACCACCCGTACGTCTGCCACGCTGCTTTCGCCTGCAACCGATGACGGCAAGATCGGCCTCAGCGGTGGTCTGGTGACGTCCACTCCGACCTATAACGCCAGCTACCAGGGCGGCGAGCCGTACACGCTGACCTTTCTCAGCGGCACGCAGTTCAAGATCACTGACGCCAGTGGCACTGACGTGAGTTCCGATACGTCGTCGGGTGGCAAGTTTTCCCACGGCTCGTTCGATGCCCAGACGTTCACCTTCCGCGGCGTGGAAATGACCCTCAACGTCAACCTGCCAGCCGCTGACCGGGTCTCGGACGCTACCGCCGATGCGGCGCTGACCAATCGCAGCTACCAGCTGGCATCGACACCGGACAGTGTTTCCACCGCGCGCAGCGCCGGCAATACGTCAACGGCGACCGTCAGCAGCTCTGCCGTGGGCAATACCGCTGCGGACCGGGCCGCGTTCAACAATACCTTCCCGACAGAAGGCGCGATCCTCAAGTTCACCAGTCCGACCGATTACGACTTGTATGCTGCGCCATTGACCAGCAGCAGCAAGCCAGTGTCCAGCGGCACCATGACCGGTTCGACGGCCAATGCTTCAGGGGTGAACTTCAATATCAGCGGCACACCGGCTGCCGGCGACCAATTCATCGTCGAATCCGGCACACACCAGACCGAGAACATCCTGAATACGCTGACAGCGGCGATCAAAGCCCTGTCGACGCCCACCGATGGCAACCTGGTAGCTTCGCAGAATATGACGGCGGCGCTGAACTCTGCACTGGGCAACATGAGCAGTGCCATCGAACAGGCCTCTACGGCACGTTCCAGCGGCGGCGCGCGTCAGCTGGCGGCAACCGCCCAAGGCACGACCAACGATCTGCTCAAAGGTAACAACACCACTGAGCAAGGCACTTACGTAAACGCCGATATCGTCGAGGCGACCACCCGCCTGACATTGCAGAAAACCATGCTGGACGCTTCTCAGCAGGTGTTTACCATGCTATCCAAGTTGAACCTGTTCAGTCAGCTTTGAGTTCTGACGTTGAGCATCCGCCGTCTTTTTTCAGCGGTGAGGGGGGCCACTCGACTGATGGGTCCCCAGCCGCTCGCGAGTCAGTCATAGTGAATTCAGTCCCTCTCGTCAGTATTGTCATTCCCTCCCTCAATCCGCGTTTTTTCCGCGCAGCGCTGCAAAGTGCGCTGGACCAGGTCTACGACAATCTCGAAATCATCGTCTGTGATGATTGCCGTAGCGACGAGATCAAGGCGATTTTCGACGAACTGGTGGCTCCCGACAGCGACCGGGCCCGTTACCTGCGCAACCCTCAGCGCCTGGGGTTTCAGGGCAACCTGCTCAAGGGGCTGGAGCAGGCGAGCGGCGAGTACATCAAGTTTCTCTGTGACGACGACCGCCTCTATAACTACTGCATTGCGTATCAGGCGCAAACCCTTGATGCCTACAAGGACGTCCAACTCGTCGTCAGCAAGCGCCATCTGGTGGATGTCGATGATTATGTCTTGCCGGCCCGCATGGAAAACGTCGGCCTCGTGCCCTACGACGCCGTGTTCAAGGGCGAGGACATGCTGGCGATTTTCGAGCGCACGCCGCGCAATTATCTGGGCGGTTTCAGTGGTGCGCTGATGCGTCGCGCCGATGTCCAGGAGTACCTGCCGTCCATTGCGCTGCCGCAAGGTTTCGTCGCGCTGCTGGATTTCACGCTGTTTATCTGCCTGCTGCGACGCGGCAATCTGGTGGTGCTGCACAGTATCCAGAGCACCGAACGCCTGCATCCGGGGCGCTTCAGCAGTCAGGGCGATATGCACCAGAAAGCCACCACCGAATGGGGCTGGCTGAACGAAATGCTCAAGGCGCGTAGCGGCGAAGACGCACCGGCTCAGGGCTGGGTGCGTTTTCTGCCTCTGCGCCGCGCGCACGAAGAGCCGCGCGAGTGGGATGAGGTCGGCCTTTACGGGGTGATGGCTGGTCGCCAGGGCATCATGATGAGCCGCGTTGGCAGCAGCAGTGACAGCTATGCAGAGCTTTACGCCGAATGGCTGTCCTGCCGCCGGTTTTCCGAGCCGCAAAAAAAACTGCTGGAACAGCGCATCGTCAGTTGGGCCTGGCAGCCACGTATCGTGCCGGTGATCATCGATGCGGATGGCGATGCCGAGGCCCTCGATATCACCTTGCGCAGCCTGGCCGAACAGGACTATGCCGCAGACTCGGTGGTGGTGCTGACCAACGCCAGTGTCGACGATCCGCAGGTGTTGCGTTTTTCTCTGCAGCCGGACTGGGCTCGGCAACTGAACGAAGTATTGCCATTGCTGGACAGTGCCGACTGGGTCTACCTGTTGCGCGCCGGTGACCGGTTGACGCAGCCAGCGTTGTTGATTCTGGCCGAGCGTATCGCCCAGATCCCCGGGCTGCTGTGTGTCTACAGCGACGAAGGCGCGCTGGTCGAGGACGAGTCCAGAGAGCCGATTTTCAAACCCGGCTTCAACCTGGACCTGCTGCGTGCCTACCCTTATGTCGGGCGCACGCTGGCGTTCGAACGTCGAAATCTGCTCGACATGGGCGGTTTCGATCCGGCCTTCGATGAACTCGCCCCGCACGATGTGATCTGGCGTCTGGTCGAAGGGGCCGGGCCACAGAGCATCGAGCACATCGCCGAAGTGCAGGTCGAGTCGCGTCTGGCATTCGCTGACTGGCTGTCACTGCCTGGTGTCATCAAGCACAGCGAGCCTCTGGTTGCAGCCCACCTGTCACGGATCGGCAGGGAACACGTGATTCATCACGATCAGTTGCCGTTGCTCAATCGCATCGAGTACGTTCACCCGTCGCAGCCTCTGGTCTCGATCATCATCACCGCCAGGGATCAACTGGGCGCCCTGGAGCGCTGCATAGACAGTTTGCTCAGCAACACCACCTACCCGAATTACGAAGTCCTGATCGTCGACAACGCCAGCGAAAGCGCCGAAGCGCGGGCATGGTTCACGGCGATGAGTGAGCTGGGCAGCGACAAGTTGCGGATTTTTTCCCTGTCCGCAGCAGGCAGCGAGGCAGCCGCCCAGAATCATGCCGCCGGTCAGGCGCGTGGCGATTATCTGCTGATGCTCAGCGCCTATGCCCTGATCCATCAGGCGGACTGGCTGCAGGGGCTGATGCACCATGCCCAGCGCCCCGAGGTCGGGATCGTCGGTCCACGTATCCTCAATCCGCAAGGCAATATTCTGTACGCAGGCATGGTCATGGGCATGGATGGCCTGGCCGGTCGGCCGTTCATCAATTTCCCTGCAGGTGCCAGTGGCTACATGCAGCGCCTGCAATTGACCCAGAACTGGAGTGCGGTCAGCGGCAATTGCCTGATGGTGCGCAAGGAGGTGTTCGACGCCGTCGGCGCACTGGAGGCGGCGACCTTCACGCAGGGGCTGCAGGATCTGGACCTGTGCATGCGCGTCGGGCACGAGGGTTACCTGATCGTCGGTACCCCGGATTCATCGCTGGTACTGGCCGAGCCTGCTGCCGCCGAACGTAACGAGACGTCTCGTCAGGTACTCGACAACGAGCAGAAATCATTCTTCCAGAAGTGGCTGCCGAAGATGGCCAGGGATCAGGCCTACAACCCCAACCTGTACCTCAACGAGGCGCTGTCGTTCACTCTGGACCCTGGTCTGCTGGCGGGCTGGAGCCCGTTCTGCACCCGGCATCTGCCGTCCATTTTCGGTATGGCGGTCAACTCCTCGGCGGTGGGGCACTACCGGGTCAGCCAGCCACTGCTGGAGTTGATGGCGGCCGGGCGGGTGGTTGGCCGAATGACTTACGAGACCGCAACACCGGTCGAAATAGAGCGCCAGTCGCCGGATGTCATCGTTTTCCAGGGCCGTTACACAGAAGCCAAGGTTCCGGACATCGAGCTGGCGAAGAACTACTCCAGTGCCATGCGTATTTTCGAGCTCGATGACTATATCGCCGATGTCCCCGAGCGCAACGAGCACAAGCGCAATATGCCGGACAACATTGGCGCCATGCTGCGCAAGGGCATAGGCTTGTGTGACCGTGTGGTGGTATCGACTCACCCGCTGGCCGAGGCGCTGTCGAGCATGCACAGCGACATTCGCGTCGTGCCGAACATGCTGGCGACCCACTTGTGGAGTAACCTCCGGACCCAGCGTCGCAGCTCGGACAAGCCGCGAATCGGCTGGGGCGGCGGCACCAGCCATCGGGGGGACCTGGAGCTGATTGCCGATGTGGTGCGCGAACTGGCTGATGAAGTCGAGTGGGTGTTCTTCGGCATGTGCCCGGATCTGCTCAAGCCCTACATCCATGAGTTCCATCCAGGGGTCAGCCTGAAAACCTACCCGGCCAAGCTCGCCAGCCTGAACCTTGATCTGGCCTTGGCACCGCTGGAATTCCATATTTTCAATGACTGCAAAAGCAACCTCAGGTTGCTGGAGTACGGCGCCTGCGGCTATCCGGTGATCTGTTCCGACACCGAGGCGTATCGCGGCCATCTGCCGGCGACCCGGGTGTACACCAACAGCTCGGAAGAATGGTTGCAGGCGATCCGCATGCACTTGTCCGACCCCAATGCCAGCTACCGCATGGGCGACGAGTTGCGCGAGACAGTACTGCGTGACTTCATGTTGCGCGGCGAAAACCTGCAGTATTGGGCCAACGGCTGGTTGCCGGACTGATCCGATCCGTTTGAACACGCACCAGCGGGTTGTCCGCTGGCACGGTCACGCTACGCTCTTGCTTCAACGCCCGCTGCGGTTGAAGGCGCAATCG
Source organism: Pseudomonas sp. PvP100 (assembly GCF_017833055.1). Classification (NCBI taxonomy): domain Bacteria; kingdom Pseudomonadati; phylum Pseudomonadota; class Gammaproteobacteria; order Pseudomonadales; family Pseudomonadaceae; genus Pseudomonas; species Pseudomonas sp. PvP100. The sequence continues at coordinate 2,639,845 of NZ_JAFIBO010000001.1, read as the reverse complement.
ATTCGTTATAAGGAAAGATCATGCAAAGCCATTCGGGAAATGAACACACCGCTTTGAATCAGCGTCTGACCCTGCTGTTGATGGCCAGGGACCAGCCAGACTTCCTGCGCCGCGCCTTGAAGTATTACAGCCAGTTTCCGTGCACCCTCATAGTGGTCGATGCGTCAGCCCAGCCTGATGCGGAGATTGCCGGCACAGCCGGCCTGCATTACCTGCACAGTGACGCGCTGGCCAGTGCCAGCCTTGGCGTCAGGGTCGCCGAGGGGCTCAAGCAGGTGACCACGCCCTTCGTGGTTCAGGCTCCGGTCGACAGTTTTCTGCTGCCTGATGCACTGAGCGCAGCGCTGAGCTTTCTTGAGGCCAACCCCACCTACGGCGTCTGTCAGGGCTACAGCCTGAGCTATCAGGCGCAGGTCGGTCAGGTGGACTATTTCCGTCGCGATCGCAAAACCTGCGAAGACTATGCCGCGGATGACGCGGGTGAGCGGGTTCTGGGTTTCATGAGTGAAAGCCTGTCGCTGCTCAGCGCAGTGACGCGCACGGAGCTGGCGCAGCAGTGGTTCACTTCGGTTACCGATGACACCGAGCCGCACTGGCAGGAAATCGGCCATATGAACTATCTGGTTGCGGCGGCCCGCCTGCGCATCCTGCCAATCGCTTATGCACTGCACTTCACCTCGGGCAAGCAGGCCGAGCTACGCCATGGCGCGGCCATTGCCGCCGCCGTCAGGCACACTGATCCCAAGGCCAGGGCCGCCCGCGATGCGTTCGCCAAAAAACTGGTCGCGCTGCTCGGTGAGGGCTCGGGCTTCGACGGCGCGCAGGGCGAACAGAAGATTCAGGCCGGTCTTGCCGCCATGGGCGAGTGCCTCAAGACCCAGGGCTTCCAGGGCGATGAGAAAATCATCAGTGCGGTGTGGAATGTCGGCCTTGAGCAATCGGACGCGCTCTTCGAGCCTCGCCAGTTCGTCGAAATGCCGTTTTACAACCAGGCACTGTTCGAAGAGCTGGCCAGAATCGAATTCCTCATCCATCTGATGCCAGCGGGCCGTTTGCAGCTGGAAGGGCTGGAAGCAGCGCTGCTCAAGCAGGCCGAGTTGTTGCGCGAGCAGAGCAACCCGGACGCCGAGGCGCGCATCAGCCGCTTGTGGTACGCCTACGAAACCTACGCTTTCAACCTCGGCGTCGTGAAGAGCCTGATCGCGGAATTGATCAGCGGCAAAGGCAAGGACAGCGAAAAGCAGATCGAACAGGTTTCGGCGTGGAGTCAGCGTCTGCAGGCGGCATCCGCTTTCGACAATGGTCGGCTGCTCGATAGCATGGCTTCCGGTCAACTGCTCAACTGGCTCGATTCGCGCGATCCGGCGCCTGAGGCCCTCAAGCAGATCAGCGACAAGCTCGCCAGCAAACCGGCCGGGTCGCAGATCGGTATCCTGTTGCTGGACCTTGAGGCTGACGTATTCAAGCTGCAGTCCACGTTCGACAGCCTGATCAACAGTCATTACAAGGCCTTCAGGGTGGTGGTGTTCACCACCGGGGAATTGCCAGCAGTGACCACGCTGCACAATACCCTGCACTTTGTGAAAGTCACCGAAAGCAATTACGTCGACAAGATTAATCAGGTCGTCAAACAGTCGCCCAGCGACTGGCTGATGCTAGCGCAGGCCGGCGAAGAGTTCACCCGCAGCGGTCTGCTGCTGGCCAGCGCCGAGCTGATCGATGCGACGCAGTGCCGGGCTGTTGCAGTGGATGAGGTTCAGCGTCAAGCCAATGGCACGCTGGCCCCGGTGTTTCGCCCTGGTTTCAACCTTGATCTGCTGCAAAGCCTGCCAGCATTGATGGCTCGTCACTGGCTGGTGCGTCGCGAGTTGCTGGTCGAGGCGGGTGGTTACTCGCGCGAGTTTCCCGAGGCGCTGGAATTCGATCTGTTGCTGCGCTTGATCGAGCAGGGCGGCATGAGTGGCCTGGCCCATCTGAGCGAGCCGCTGCTGATCTGTGATGCGCCCGAGCTGAAAGACAATCCGGACGAACAGAAAGCGCTCAAGCGCCACCTTGGCAAGCGCGGTTATCAGGCTGAAGTCAGCTCGGCGCAGCCTGGCACCTACAAGATCGATTATCGCCACGCCCACCGGCCGGTGGTTTCGATCCTGCTGCACAGCCAGGACAACCTCCCCGAATTGCAGCGCTGCCTGCAAAGCATTCTGCAACGCACCCGCTATCAGCGTTATGAAGTGCTGATCGGTGACAACGCCAGCACTTCTGCCGAACTGTCGACCTGGCTTGACCGGCAGGAGCAGGTGTCGGGTCGGGTGCGGGTGTTCCGTACCGAACAGCGCATGAGTCCCGCGACCCTGCGCAATCTGATCAGCCAGGAAGCCGGTGGCGAATACCTGATCCTGCTGGATGCCGAAAGTCAGATCGTCAATGTCGGCTGGATCGAATCACTGCTCAACCAGGCGCAGCGCCCGGAAGTGGGTGTGGTAGGCGCCAAGCTGGTGGATGGCGAAGGCGCAGTGACTCAGGCCGGTCTGGTGCTGGGTCTGAATGGCGGTGTGGGTTCGGGGTTTGTCGGTGAGCCCAAGACCGCCACCGGCTACATGCAGCGTCTGGTGGTCGAGCAGAACTACTCTGCCGTGTCATCGGCCTGCCTGATGATTGCCAAGGAGCTGTACAACACAGTGGGTGGTCTTGATGAGGAGGCATTCGCCGAAGCGCTGGGCGATGTCGACCTGTGCCTCAAGGCTGCGCAAGCCGGCTACCTGACCGTATGGACGCCGCATGTGCAGGTGGTGCATTCCGGTGTGCTGCATGCCCCGCAGCAGGCGCGCGAAGCATTGATGGACAAGTGGTCAGCGCAGTTCGCGCAGGATGAAGCCTACAACGTCAATCTGGATCTCCACGGCAAAGGCTTCACTCTGGCCGTTTGAGTCGTTCACCCCCGTAAAACCGGCTGCTTCGCGGCCGGTTCGTCACTTTGAAGGCTTCTTCGCAGGAAGCTGCCGGCAAGCATCAAGTGCATGTTCCCTCGACGCAAATTATCCTAAAGCATGCACACGGGAGTGACCTGCGGGTCATAAAGTGCATCTCCACTGTATTGTTTTACAGGGAGCGACATGCGCCTGACTTGCTTTAACCTGCCAAGCGCCCTGAAAATGTCCGTAAATCACCCCTATTCGGTAGCGCCCCGATTTCGTCGGGACGAAAAATGACCTGTTTACTCATCGGGAAGCCATGATGATTGGCATTAAAAGCATAGCGAGCTACGTGCCTGTTGCAGGTGTTGATAACTACGCTCAAGGCGCCAGATTCGGCAAGGATGAAGAATTCATCCTTGGGAAAATCGGCTCCACCTTCCTGCCGCGCAAAGACGCCGGCCAGGAAACCTCGGATCTGTGCGTTGAGGCAGCCAACACGCTGTTTGCCAATAACCCGCAGCTCAAGCGCGAAAGCATCGATGTGCTGATCGTCGTCACCCAGAATGGCGACGAGGAAGGGCTGCCGCATACCGCAGCCATCGTTCAGGACAAGCTGGGGCTGTCGACCAACGTCGCTGCATTCGACATATCGCTGGGCTGTTCCGGCTATGTGTACGGCATTTATGCGATCAAGGGCTTCATGGAGGCGGCAGGCTTGAAAAATGGCCTGTTGATCACTGCCGATCCGTATTCGAAAATTGTCGATCAGGAAGACCGCAACACCACCATGCTGTTCGGTGACGCGGCGACAGCCACCTGGATGGGCGAGGGTGCCGAATGGCAGCTGGGCAAGGCGAAGTTCGGTACCGATGGTTCCGGTGCGCCACATCTGAAGGTCAGTAACGGCATTTTCTTCATGAACGGTCGTCAGGTGTTCAACTTCGCACTGTTGAAAGTGCCGGCGCATCTGCATGAGCTATTGGCCGAGTCGGATCTGACTCCAGACGATATCGATGCCTTCTGTATTCATCAGGGCAGTGCCGCGATCGTCGATGCGGTCGCGCGGCGCTTCGAGGACAAGCCTGAGAAGTTTCTCAAGGACATGGTCGAAACCGGCAACACCGTGTCCTCCAGTATTCCGTTGCTGATCGAAAAGCATGTGCTTGGCTCTTCGTGGAAGCGGGTCGCCTTGAGTGGCTTTGGTGTGGGACTTTCCTGGGGCTCTGCAATTATCTATAAAGACTGAGTTCGACTCGTCTTACAAAGAACGCCTGCGGATAACTCCCCGGGCGTTTTTAAATTAAACTGTGATCTCCGTCACATTTTGAACTTCGCTACGCAACACGCTTGCCTCACCCTGTTTCTCACTGTCATCAATTCCTCTCTTTTTCGTCGTGTGATTTTGCCCCAAACCCTTGTTTTATAAGGGGTGTCACGGTGATGGCAAAATATTAAAAAAAAACACTCAAGCAACCTGCCATCGCGACGATAACTATTACGAAGGTTCTCTAGGCACACCCGGCGCTTGCAGGGGCCGGAAGCCACGTAGTACCAAACCAACGAGGAATTCATCATGGCTTTAACAGTAAACACCAACGTAGCATCGTTGAACGTCCAGAAGAACCTGGGTCGCGCTTCCGACGCCCTTTCGACCTCGATGACTCGTCTGTCTTCCGGTCTGAAAATCAACAGCGCCAAAGACGACGCTGCTGGCCTGAACATCGCCACCAAGATCAACTCGCAGATCAAAGGTCAGACCATGGCGATCAAAAACGCCAACGACGGTATGTCCATTGCTCAGACCGCTGAAGGCGCGCTGCAAGAGTCGACCAACATTCTGCAACGTATGCGTGAACTGGCTGTTCAGTCGCGAAACGACAGCAACAGCGCTACTGACCGCGTTGCGCTGAACAAAGAATTCACTCAGATGAGTTCGGAACTGACCCGTATCGCCAACAGTACCAACCTGAACGGCAAAAACCTGATCGACGGTTCTGCCAGCACCATGACTTTCCAGGTTGGCTCCAACTCCGGCGCCTCGAACCAGATCACTCTGACTCTGAGCGCCAGCTTTGACGCAAACACCCTGGGTGTCGGTTCGGCAATCACCATCGTCGGTTCCGACAGTGCTGCTGCAGAGACCAACTTCTCTGCTGCAATGGCCGCTATCGACTCGGCTCTGCAGACCATCAACAACACGCGTTCTGATCTCGGTGCTGCACAAAACCGTCTGACCAGCACCATCTCCAACCTGCAGAACATCAACGAAAACGCCAGTGCTGCACTGGGTCGTATCCAGGATACCGACTTCGCTGCTGAAACTGCACAGCTGACCAAGCAACAGACCCTGCAACAGGCTTCCACCTCTGTTCTGGCTCAGGCTAACCAGCTGCCATCCGCAGTACTGAAACTGCTTCAGTAATAGCGGCGTGAGTTTTAGCGGGGGAGTACTTAACAGTGCTCTCTCGCTTTTTTACTTTCTGAGGTAATGGTCATGGATATGAGTGTGAAGTTGAACGTGACTTATCCGGCCGTTCTACCGGTGAGTCAGGCCCCTGTGCCGGATGCGTCGGTTGACAAGCCTGCTGATAAGGCGCCCGTCGAGCGCGTTGCCGCAACGGCCGAAAGTAAAGGCTCCGGTCTGCACAAGGATGATTCCAAGGACGATGCCAAAGTCAAGGCAGCCGCTGAGGACATCCAGAAGTTCTTTCACGAGGTAAAGCGCAATCTCGAGTTTTCGATTGACGAAGATTCTGGCAAAGTCATTGTCAAGGTCATTGCCAGCGACTCGGGTGAAGTGGTAAGACAGATTCCTAATGCAGAAATCCTGAAGCTGGCCGATAGCCTGAGTGATGCGAACAGTTTGTTGTTTCGCGCCAAGGCTTGAACACCGGTACGGTATTTGTTGCAGGTTGCCCGGTGCTTTGAAAGCGCAGGAAAGCCGGCGGCATTCTTGAAGGGAGAAGTAACATGGCAAGTCCAATTTCAGCTTCAACAGGCTTGGGTTCGGGCCTGGCGATCGGCAATATCGTGACGGTTCTTGTCGACGCCGAGAAGACGCCCAAGCAAAACCAGATCGACAAGCAAAGTGCCTCAACGACTGCATCGCTGTCGGGTGTCAGTCAGTTGACGTCTGCACTGGCTGCGTTCCAGAAAACACTGGACACCCTTGCCAGTTCCACCACGCCTGCCTTTCAGGGCTTTGCTGCTACGTCTTCCAATGAAGCGGTGGTCAAGGCCACAGCGGGCAACACGGCAGTCAACGGCACCTACGCGATCAACATTAGCCAGCTGGCAACGCCTTCGAAGGTGGCTACCGCCGCGCTGAGCTCGACGCAGGCGAGTGCTATTCCGAGTGGTACTCTGAAAATCACTCAAAATGGCACTGATTACAACGTGGCGATCGACAAGACCTCGACGCTGCAGGAAGTGCGCGACAAGGTCAACTCGACGCTGCAGGGTAAAGGCATCACTGCCAACATTATCAACGACAACAACGGTTCCAGGCTGGTGTTCAGTTCGACGACCACCGGCAAGGGCAGTGACATTTCGGTGACGGGGTCTTCCGGCCAGGAAGCACTTAACATTGATGGCACCAAGTTGATGAGTGCCTCGGGTACTGGCGCCGGTGCGATTACCGATGTCGCCAAGGACGCCGCATTCACGGTCGATGGCTTGAGTCTGACCAGCAAGACCAATACCGTGAGCACGGCGATTTCCGGTCTGACATTCGAGCTGGTCGCGCCCAGCGCTTCTGCTGATCCTTCGGCATCGACCAAGGTCACGGTAGCCACTAATACCGATGGTCTGAAAACGTCATTGCAGTCGTTCGTCGACTCCTACAACACACTGGTTTCTCTGGTGTCGTCGTTGACCAAGGGCACTGTCGACAGTCAGGGTAAATACACGGCCGCCGCGTTGACCGGCGATTCCACGCCGCGTGCGCTGCTGGCAACGATACGTGACCAGATTGCCACGGCTACGTCGAATGCCGGCTTGAGTTCCCTGTCGCAGTTGGGGATCAAGACTCAACAGTCTGACGGCAAGTTGACGTTGAGCACTACCGAACTCACAACAGCGCTGAGCGACAAGAAGCTGGGCAGCCAGATTCAGGCGATGTTCACCGGTGTGACCAATGCTGACGGCACCAGCTCGGGTGGCTTGATCGCACGCATGAACACTGCGCTTGAGCCGTATACGAAAGCCGATGGCGTTCTGGCTGGCAAGACCACCAGTCTTAATAAGGTGCAGACGCGACTGGCCAATGATCAGGAGGCGCTCAACCGTCGTATTACGACATTGACGGCAACCCTCACCAAGAAATACAACGCAATGGACCTGGTCGTCGGGCAGTTAAAGGCAACGGCTTCAAGCATTACTTCTATTTTTGAAGCGATGAACGCGCAGAAAAACGCCTCGTAAAACAACAGTGCAGAAGTACCAGGAACCCGACGCTGTGTCGGGTTCTTGCTTTTGGGCTAAAGTTTCTGCGCACTGCGTCGATAGCTTGAGTATCAGTATTCTGGATTTGTTACGAGGCCCATTATGAATCCGATGTTAGCGTTGCGGCAGTATCAGAAGATCGGCTCCCAGGCTCAGACCTCGGAGGCCAGTCCTCATCGTCTGGTTCAAATGTTGATGGAAGGTGGCCTCGACCGCATTGCTCAGGCCAAGGGCGCCATGGCGCGCAGGGATATCGCCAGCAAGGGCGTGCTCATCAGCAAGGCCATCGACATCGTGGGCGGCCTGCGTGAGGGGCTGGATCTGGAAAACTCGCCCAGCGATGCGCTGGTCAGGCAGGACAGCCTCTATCACTACATGATGACGCGTCTGGCGGAAGCCAACGCCCGTAATGATCAGAAGATGCTCGATGAAGTCGCCGGCCTGTTGATCACCGTCAAGGAAGGCTGGGACGCTATCGGCACCCTGCAATAATCTGCTGGCCTGAGGAGAACAATAATGAGTGCTGCGCTCAAGCGTATCGAAGAAACCCGCGAAGCCTTGGTAGGCGCGCTGGCTGATCGTGACTGGGAGGCTATCGTCAAGCTGGACCTGGCATGTCGCGAGTGCGTCGACGCGGTGGTCGGCGAAGCGCCCGACGACGAACCTGCACTGCGCAGCAACCTTGAGGAGTTATTGGGTGTCTACAGGCAACTGATTGATGTTGCAACCGGCGAGCGTCAAGCGGTTGTCGAAGAAATGACTCAAATCCAGAATGCGAAGAGCGCGACGAAGGTATACCATCTGTTTGGTTAATGTTTAATTGTCATTTTTATTGTTCGACAAGAATTTCGCCATAAATTTGACTGTGTCCGTTTTTTTGACTTAACTAGTGATGTTTACTATTTTCTGGCGTCTCAAGGTTTATACAGCTGAGAAAGCCAAGCTGCCCCCCCAATCATGGGCATTGAGTTGACTAGGGAAGTTGCTATTGCATGTGGCGTGAAATCAAGATTCTGCTAATCGATGACGATAGCCAGCGCCGCCGGGATCTGGCGGTTATCCTGAATTTTCTTGGCGAAGAAAATCTCTCCTGTTCCACTCAGGACTGGCAGCAGGTAGTCGGCTCTCTGGCGTCTCCACGAGAAGTACTGTGCGTACTTGTCGGTAGCGTAAATGCACCGGGCAGCCTGCAGGGGCTCCTTAAGACCATCGCGGCATGGGATGAGTTCCTTCCGGTGCTGCTGATGAGCGAAAATTCCTCTGTCGAATTGCCCGAGGATTTGCGCAGGCGAGTCCTCTCTGCCCTCGAAATGCCGCCCAGCTACAGCAAGCTGCTCGATTCGCTGCACCGTGCCCAGGTCTATCGCGAGATGTACGACCAGGCCCGCGAGCGCGGCCGTCATCGTGAACCGAACCTGTTCCGCAGTCTGGTAGGTACCAGCCGTGCGATTCAGCACGTGCGGCAGATGATGCAGCAGGTCGCCGACACCGATGCCAGCGTACTGATTCTTGGTGAGTCGGGGACCGGCAAGGAAGTGGTTGCGCGTAATCTGCATTACCACTCCAAGCGTCGTGATGCGCCGTTCGTGCCGGTCAACTGCGGTGCCATTCCGGCCGAACTGCTCGAAAGCGAGCTGTTCGGACATGAGAAGGGCGCGTTTACCGGCGCGATCACCAGCCGTGCCGGCCGTTTCGAGCTGGCCAACGGCGGCACATTGTTCCTCGACGAAATCGGCGACATGCCGCTGCCGATGCAGGTCAAGCTGCTGCGCGTCTTGCAGGAGCGCACGTTCGAGCGTGTGGGCAGCAACAAGACGCAGAGCATCGATGTGCGCATCATCGCTGCGACGCACAAGAATCTCGAGACCATGATCGAGCTGGGTAGCTTCCGCGAAGACCTTTACTACCGTCTCAATGTGTTCCCGATCGAAATGGCGCCGTTGCGCGAGCGTGTCGAAGACATCCCGCTGCTCATGAACGAATTGATTTCGCGTATGGAGCACGAGAAGCGCGGTTCGATTCGTTTCAACTCCGCCGCCATCATGTCGCTGTGTCGCCATGCCTGGCCGGGCAACGTCCGTGAGCTGGCCAACCTGGTCGAGCGCATGGCGATCATGCATCCGTATGGTGTGATTGGTGTGGCCGAGCTGCCAAAGAAGTTTCGCTACGTCGACGACGAAGACGAGCAGATGGTCGACAGCATGCGCAGCGAGATCGAAGAGCGTGTGGCGATCAACAGCAATACGCCGAATTTCGCCTCTGGCGCGATGCTGCCGCCTGAAGGGCTCGATCTGAAAGACTACCTCGGTGGTCTTGAGCAGGGCCTGATTCAGCAGGCACTCGACGATGCCAACGGTATCGTTGCCCGCGCTGCGGAGCGCTTGCGTATTCGTCGTACCACGCTGGTCGAGAAGATGCGCAAGTACGGTATGAGTCGTCGTGAGGGCGATGAACAGGCAGATGATTGACGCCGGTTTTTTGTGCCAAAAACCAAGCCCCTGATTTTTCAGGGGTTTTTTTTAGGCACGGGGATTGCTAAGTCTCTCTTAACACACCGTTTACTGACGGTTCGCCACGAGAGAGATGAATCATGTCCCAGGCCGCCCAACTGACTTCCGCCCTATCTGTTCAGGCTCAGTACTCCCCGGAACTGGAAAGTCGTCAGGGGCTTGAGCAGGCATTCTCGCTGTTCAATCAAATGTCGGCGCAACTGACCAATTCCTACGGCGTGCTTGAAGCGCGTGTTACCGAACTCAAGGGCGAACTGGCGCATGCCGGCGCCCAGCGTCTTCAGGAACTGGCGGAAAAAGAACGCCTGGCCAACCGCCTGCAGAATCTGCTTGATCTGTTGCCTGGTGGCGTCATCGTTATTGATGGCATGGGCGTCGTGCGAGAGGCCAATCCTGCTGCCATCGATCTGCTCGGGCAGCCGCTGCTGGGCATGCTCTGGCGTCATGTGATCAGCCGCTGCTTTGCACCCCGTGAGGACGATGGTCACGAAGTCTCGCTCAAGGACGGTCGCAGGCTCTCTATTGCCACGCGTTCGCTGGATGCCGAGCCGGGGCAGCTGGTATTGATCAATGACCTGACCGAAACCCGTCATCTTCAGGAGCAGCTGGCCCGTCACGAGCGCCTGTCTTCACTGGGGCGTATGGTCGCTTCTCTGGCGCATCAGATTCGTACACCGTTGTCCGCTGCGATGATTTACGCCAGCCACTTGACCGAGCGGGAACTGCCGGTGGAAACCCAGCAGCGTTTCGCCGCGCGGCTCAAGGATCGTTTGCATGAGCTGGAGCATCAGGTTCGCGACATGCTGGTATTCGCCCGGGGCGAGCTGCCGCTGACGGATCGGCTGACCCCCGGAGCTCTGTTTCAGGCGCTGCAAAATGCTGCTGCGACGCATGTTCAGGGCTTAGCGGTGCGCTGGCAGTGCGACAGTATCGATGGCGAGCTGCTGTGCAATCGCGACACACTGGTCGGCGCACTGCTCAATCTGATTGAAAACGCCGTCCAGGCAAGCGCTGGCCGGACACTGCTGAAAGTTCACGCCTACAGTCGCGGCAATGAGCTGCGGATCTGCTTCAGCGATAACGGCAGCGGCATTGACAAGGCTGGGCTGGCGCGCATCGGTGAGCCATTCTTTACGACCAAGACCACCGGCACAGGGCTTGGTCTGGCTGTGGTGACGGCGGTGTCGCGTGCGCATCAGGGACGCGTGCATTATTTGTCGCGGGTCGGCCGTGGTACCTGCGCCATTATCAGTCTGCCGTTGATCCCGGCTTCCAGTTCGACAGGTACTAACTGATGCCGATCAATGTGCTGCTGGTCGAGGATGATCTTTCGCTCCGGGAAGCGCTTGGGGAAACCCTCGAGCTGGCCGGTTATGACTATCAGGCGGTCGGTTCTGCCGAAGAGGCGCTAGTGGCCGCCGACGCACAGCCCTTCAGCCTGGTGATCAGTGACGTCAACATGCCGGGCATGGACGGGCACCAATTGCTGAGTCTGTTGCGCAGCCGGCATCCGCAATTGCCGGTGCTGCTGATGACCGCGCACGGCGCGGTCGAGCGTGCGGTCGATGCCATGCGCCAGGGCGCTGCGGATTACCTGGTCAAACCCTTCGAGCCCAAGGCGCTGATCGCACTGGTTGCGCGGCATGCACTGGGTCGTCTGGAGCCTGCCGAGCGCGACGGGCCGATTGCCGTGGAGCCCGCCAGTATCCAGTTGCTGAACCTGGCCAGTCGCGTGGCGAAAAGCGACTCCACCGTGTTGATCTCCGGCGAGTCCGGTACTGGTAAAGAGGTTTTGGCGCGTTTCATTCATCAAAACTCGCCCCGTGCCGATAAGCCTTTTATTGCGATCAACTGTGCAGCGATTCCGGACAACATGCTGGAAGCCACGTTATTCGGTCATGAAAAGGGTTCGTTTACCGGCGCCATTGCGGCGCAGGCCGGCAAGTTCGAGCAGGCTGACGGCGGGACGATCCTGCTGGACGAGATTTCCGAAATGCCGCTGGGGCTGCAAGCCAAATTGCTGCGTGTGTTGCAGGAACGCGAAGTCGAGCGCGTAGGGGCGCGCAAGCCGATCGTTCTGGACATTCGCGTCGTGGCGACCACCAACCGCGATCTGGCGGGCGAAGTAGCGGCGGGGCGCTTTCGTGAGGATCTGTTTTATCGCCTGTCGGTATTTCCACTGGCATGGCAGGCGTTGCGTCAAAGGACTGCCGATATTCTGCCGTTGGCCGAGCGGCTTCTGGCCAAGCACGTCAATAAAATGAAGCACGCGCCGGTTCGTCTTTCTGCAGAAGCGCAGCAGTGTCTGGTGAGCTATCCATGGCCCGGGAATGTGCGGGAACTGGATAACGCAGTACAGCGGGCCTTGATTCTGCAGCAGGGCGGGGTGATTCAGGCGCAGGATTTCTGTCTGTCCGGGCCGGTTACCAGCTTGCCTGTTGCCGCACCCGCCGAGGCTGCAGCGGCTGTGACCGTCACTACCGTGGCGGAGAACGCAGGGACCGGCGTTAGTCCGGAATCTGCCGGCGCGCTGGGCGATGACCTCAGGCGTCATGAGTTTCAAATGATCATCGACACCCTGCGTTCTGAACGGGGACGTCGCAAGGAGGCTGCGGAACGCCTGGGTATCAGCCCACGTACATTGCGTTACAAGCTGGCGCAGATGCGTGACGCTGGAATGGATGTGGAAGCCTATCTGTTTGCCACATGAAGGAAGCACACTGATTGCCGTTCCCGATCGGCGGTCACTGAATATTTTTGCTGTGATGCAAGTCTGAAATACACCCGACGCCCCGTAAATAAGGGCGATTCGGCGTGATCTCGTGTCAAGTGACATGATGCACTTATCTGGTGTGGCAAATAGCCGCCATCTAGCTGGCATCGTTGTTGCTATACCTTCTGTACCCGCTGAATCAGTGTCAAAAATTTGCGGGCCTTACGAGAGATATGTCCATGAGCCAAGGTGTTGAATTTAATCGCTTGATGTTGGATATGCGGGCCATGCAGATGGATGCGATGTCTGCGCCCAAGCCCGTGTCCGGTGTGCAGGAAGCCGGTGCCAGCAGCTTCGCTGACATGCTTGGTCAGGCCGTCAACAAGGTCGCGCAGACCCAGCAGGCTTCCAGCCAGTTGGCCAATGCATTCGAAGTCGGCAAGAGCGGCGTGGATCTGACCGACGTCATGATTTCGTCGCAGAAAGCCAGTGTGTCTTTTCAGGCGTTGACCCAGGTACGTAACAAGCTGGTTCAAGCTTACCAAGACATCATGCAGATGCCGGTTTAAGGGACGTACTGAGTCATGGCCGAAGCAGCTGCCGATACCGTTCCTGCAAGAGCGGGCGCTTCCGAAAGAAAACCGTTGTTCGGTATGTCTTTTCTGGAAAATCTTTCCGAAATGACCATGCTGCGGCAGATCGGCCTCATGGTCGGTCTTGCCGCGAGCGTGGCCATCGGCTTTGCCGTGGTGCTCTGGTCCCAACAGCCTGACTATCGTCCGCTTTATGGCAGTCTGGCGGGCATGGACAGCAAGCAGATCATGGACACCCTGACTGCAGCGAACATCAACTACACCGTCGAGCCGAACTCCGGTGCGCTGCTGGTCAAGTCCGATGATGTGCAGCGTGCCCGCATCCAGCTGGCCCAGGCGGGCGTGGTACAGAACGACGCCAACATCGGCTTTGAAATCCTCGATAAGGATCAGGGCCTGGGCACCAGCCAGTTCATGGAAGCCACGCGTTATCGTCGCGGGCTGGAAGGCGAACTGGCGCGTACCATTTCTGCGTTGAACAACGTCAAGGGTGCGCGCGTGCACCTGGCCATTCCGAAAAGCTCGGTGTTTGTTCGTGATGACCGTAAGCCAAGCGCCTCGGTACTGGTCGAGCTGTACGCCGGTCGCTCGCTGGAGCCGAGCCAGGTGCTGGCCATTATCAATCTGGTCGCCACCAGCGTTCCCGAATTGAGCAAGTCGCAGATTACCGTCGTCGACCAGAAGGGCGCGCTGCTTTCTGATCAGGCGGAAAACTCCGAGCTGACCATGGCTGGCAAGCAGTTTGACTACAGCCGGCGCATGGAAGGCATGCTGACCCAGCGTGTGCAGAACATCCTGCAGCCGATCCTGGGTAATGACCGCTACAAGGCCGAGGTCTCGGCGGTGGTTGATTTCAGCGCTGTCGAATCGACCGCCGAAAGCTTCAACCCTGACCAGCCTGCCTTGCGCAGCGAGCAGTCGGTCAATGAACAGCGTTCCAGCAGCTCAAGCTCGGGCGGCGTTCCGGGAGCGCTGAGCAACCAGCCGCCCGGTCCGGCGACGGCTCCGCAGACTGCAGGTGCTGGTGCCGCCGGTGCTGCCGGCCCCATCGCGCCAGGCCAGCCCCTGCTGGATGCCAATGGTCAGCAGATCATGGACCCGGCAACCGGTCAGCCCGCATTGGCGCCATACCCGGCCGACAAGCGCGTGCAGTCGACCAAAAACTTCGAGCTGGACCGTTCGATCAGTCATACCAAGCAGCAGCAGGGTCGTCTGACCCGTCTTTCGGTCGCGGTAGTGGTCGATGACATGGTCAAGACCAACGCGGCCAATGGCGAAGTCAGCCGTGCTCCGTGGAGCGCGGCGGATCTGGCGCGCTTCACGCGTCTGGTGCAGGATGCCGTCGGTTTCGACGCCAGCCGCGGTGACAGCGTCAGCGTAATCAACGTGCCGTTCTCCAGCGAACGCGCTGAAGTGCTGCCTGAAGCGTCGTTCTATTCGCAACCCTGGTTCTGGGACATCGTCAAACAGGCTGTTGGCGTGATCTTCATCCTGATTCTGGTGTTCGGTGTGCTGCGCCCGGTGTTGAACAACATCACCAACGGCAAGCGCAAGGAACTGGCAGGTTTCGGTGGCGACGCCGAGCTGGGTGGCATGGGCGGTCTGGACGGCGAATTGTCCAACGATCGCGTAAGCCTGGGCGGTCCGCAGAGCATTCTGCTGCCGAGCCCGACCGAAGGCTATGACGCACAGCTGAATGCAATCAAGAGTTTGGTGGCTGAGGATCCTGGCCGTGTGGCTCAGGTTGTGAAAGAGTGGATCAACACTGATGAATGAACGAGCCATGGTAGCCAAACTCTCCAAAGTTGAAAAAGCGGCTGTACTGTTGCTCTCGCTGGGCGAAACCGATGCGGCTCAGGTGCTCCGGCACATGGGCCCCAAGGAAGTCCAGAAAGTGGGCGTAGCGATGGCGCAGATGCGCAATGTGCATCGCGAGCAGGTCGAAGAGGTCATGAGCGAGTTCGTCGACATCGTTGGCGATCAGACCAGCCTTGGCGTCGGTTCCGATGGCTATATCCGCAAGATGCTGACTCAGGCACTGGGCGAGGACAAGGCCAACGGCCTGATCGACCGGATCCTGCTGGGTGGCAATACCAGCGGTCTGGACAGCCTCAAGTGGATGGAGCCGCGTGCCGTTGCCGACGTGATCCGTTTCGAGCACCCGCAGATTCAGGCCATCGTGGTCGCCTATCTCGACGCCGACCAGGCGGGCGAGGTGCTTGGGCATTTCGATCACAAGGTCCGCCTCGACATCATCCTGCGCGTGTCGTCGCTCAACACCGTACAGCCAGCGGCTCTCAAGGAATTGAACCAGATTCTCGAGAAGCAGTTCTCCGGTAACGCCAACACGTCGCGTACCACACTGGGTGGTATCAAGCGTGCGGCCGATATCATGAACTTCCTCGACAGCTCGATCGAAGGTTCGCTCATGGACTCGATCCGCGAGGTCGACGAAGACCTGTCGGTGCAGATCGAAGACCTCATGTTCGTCTTCAACAATCTTTCCGATGTGGACGATCGCGGTATCCAGGCGCTGCTGCGCGAAGTATCCTCGGACGTGCTGGTACTGGCCCTCAAGGGCTCGGACGAAGCGATCAAGGAAAAAATCTTCAAGAACATGTCCAAGCGTGCCTCCGAGCTGCTGCGCGACGACCTGGAAGCAAAAGGTCCGGTGCGTGTCAGCGATGTGGAAACCGCCCAGAAAGAAATCCTCACCATCGCGCGTCGTATGGCCGAGGCCGGCGAGATCGTACTCGGTGGCAAGGGTGGCGAGGAAATGATCTAAGGATTCAGCCGACTCATGTCCAGTTCCAATAAAGAATCGGCCAGCGACCTCATTCGCGCCAAGGACGCCGGGTTGCTCGATATCTGGGCGTTGCCCAGCTTCGATCCGCACGTCGAGCCCGAACCTGAACCGGAGCCCGAGCAGCTCGACGAACCGGCCGAGATGGAAGAAGTGCCGCTGGATGAAGTCCAGCCACTGACCCTGGAAGAGCTGGAAAGTATCCGCCAGGAGGCCTGGAACGAAGGCTTTGCCACCGGTGAAAAGGAAGGTTTCCACAGCACTCAACTAAAAGTGCGTCAGGAGGCTGAGGTCGTTCTTGCGGCAAAAGTCGCCAGCCTGGAACAACTGATGAGCAACCTGCTGACACCTATCGCCGAGCAGGACACCCAGATCGAGAAGGCCGTCATTCACCTGGTCGAGCACATCGCGCGCCAGGTGATTCAGCGTGAACTGGTTACCGACTCGGCACAGATTGCCAGCGTCCTGCGCGATGCCCTCAAGCTCTTGCCGATGGGCGCGCAGAACGTGCGAATTTTCATAAACCCTCAGGATTTTCTGCTGGTCAAGGCCATGCGCGAACGTCACGAGGAGTCCTGGAAGATCGTCGAAGATGAAGACCTGCTGCCGGGTGGTTGTCGGATCGAAACCGAACATAGCCGTATCGACGCCAGCGTCGAAACGCGCATCGCCCTGGCAATTTCCAAGATGCACGACCAGTTGCATGAGCAGGTAACCCATCCTGCGGCAGCCGATCTGAGTATCGATCTGCAAGCCTCGCCAGGTACAGTGCCTACTGCTGACGAATCCGACGCGGACACCCTCGATGCGCCTTGATCGCACCAGTTTCGCCAAGCGCCTCGGTTCCTATGCCGAGTCAATCAGCCTGCCTGTCCAGCCCGTAGTGGAAGGCCGCCTGCTGCGCATGGTGGGTCTGACGCTTGAGGCCGAGGGCCTGCGCGCGGCGATGGGCAGCCGCTGTGTGGTCATCAATGACGACAGTCATCACCCGGTGGAAGTCGAAGCCGAAGTGATGGGTTTTTCCGGTGGCAAGGTGTTTCTGATGCCGGTCGGCAGCGTGGCCGGCATCGCGCCTGGCGCACGGGTTGTGCCGCTGGCCGATACCGGTCGGCTGCCGATGGGCATGAGCATGCTGGGCCGGGTGCTCGATGGCGCTGGTCGTCCGCTGGATGGTCGCTCGCCGATCAAGGCCGAAGACTGGGTGCCGATGGATGGCCCGACCATCAACCCGCTCAAGCGTGACCCCATCAGTCGGCCGCTGGATGTCGGCATTCGGTGCATCAACGGTTTATTGACGGTGGGCCGCGGTCAGCGTCTCGGGCTATTTGCCGGTACGGGCGTGGGTAAGAGTGTGCTGCTCGGCATGATGACGCGCTTCACCGAGGCGGACATCATCGTCGTCGGCCTGATCGGTGAGCGGGGCCGTGAGGTCAAGGAGTTCATCGAGCACATCCTCGGCGAAGAGGGCCTGAAGCGTTCGGTCGTCGTCGCTTCGCCTGCTGATGATGCGCCACTGATGCGCTTGCGTGCAGCGATGTATTGCACACGAATCGCCGAATACTTTCGTGACAAGGGCAAGAATGTCCTGTTGCTGATGGACTCCCTGACCCGTTTTGCTCAGGCTCAGCGGGAAATTGCGCTGGCCATTGGCGAGCCGCCAGCCACCAAGGGTTATCCGCCCTCTGTCTTCGCCCGTTTGCCAAAGCTGGTGGAGCGCGCTGGCAATGCCGAGGCGGGTGGTGGTTCGATCACCGCGTTTTACACGGTGCTCTCGGAGGGTGATGATCAGCAGGACCCGATTGCCGACTCGGCGCGTGGTGTGCTCGACGGTCACATCGTACTGTCCCGGCGCTTGGCCGAAGAGGGGCATTACCCGGCCATCGATATTGAAGCGTCCATCAGCCGGGTCATGCCTGCGGTGGTCAGCCCTGAACACATGGCGCGTGCCCAGCATTTCAAACAGTTGTGGTCGCGCTATCAGCAGACCCGCGACCTCATCAGCGTCGGTGCTTACGTGGCCGGTGGCGACCGGGAAACCGACATGGCGATCGCGCTGCACCCGGTGCTGGTGCGTTACCAGCGCCAGGGCCTGCGTGAAAACGAAAGCATAGAAGGCAGCAGCGAGGCGCTGGCGTCGATTTTCGCACCAGCGCCTGGCGGCTGATAAGCCATGGCCCAGAGTCGAGCGGCGCGTCTGGCGCCGGTGGTCGAGATGGCAGAAGCCGCCGAGCGAACCGCCGCCCAGCGCCTTGGGCACTTCCAGGGGCAGGTCAACCTTGCCAATAACAAGCTGCAGGAGCTTGACCAGTTTCGTCAGGATTATCAGCAGCAATGGTTGCAGCGCGGCAGTGCCGGGGTTTCCGGGCAATGGTTGCTGGGCTACCAGCGCTTTCTCAGTCAGCTCGATGTCGCCGTTGCCCAGCAATACAAAAGTCTCGAATGGCACAAGGCCAATCTGGATCGGGCGCGCAGCGCCTGGCAGGATTGCTATGCGCGGGTGGAGGGCTTGCGCAAGCTGGTGCAGCGCTACATGGACGAGGCGCGCAGGCTGGAGGACAAGCGCGAGCAGAAATTGCTCGACGAGTTGTCGCAGCGTCTGCCTCGCCATGAACAATTCTGACGTTTGACTCAATCAGACCCGCAGCAATCTCTCTGGCTGGTCTACGCTATCAATGTCTCGGTGATGAAACACCTCGAGGTTCCCATGACAGTCACTTCCAAACTTTCTGACGATGGCCGGACGCTGATCCTTGAAATCGAAGGACGCTTCGATTTCAACTCCCATCAGGCGTTTCGCGCTGCCTATGAGGACCATCCGCAGTCATTGAATTACGTGGTCGACCTGCGCGGTACGCATTATCTGGACAGCTCGGCGCTGGGGATGCTGTTGCTGCTGCGCGATCACGCTGGCGGTGACAAGGCGTTGGTGCGCCTGGTCAACTGCACGCCTGATGTGCTGAAGATTCTGGCCATTTCCAATTTCTCGAAGCTGTTCGAATTGAGCATACCCAGTGCAGTCAGCCCCGAAAAAACTGTGCATTCTGATCGCTGATGACAGCACCAGTGACCGCTTGCTGCTTTCAACTATCGTTGCGCGGCAGGGTCACCGGGTTCTCAGCGCGGGCAACGGTGTCGAAGCGGTTGCCATCTTCAAGGCCGAAAGCCCGCAGTTGATTCTGATGGACGCCATGATGCCGGTCATGGATGGTTTCGAAGCGGCGCGAAGAATCAAGGCAATGGCCGGCGAATCGCTGGTGCCGATCATCTTCCTGACCTCGCTCACCGAAGGCGAAGCGCTCGCACGCTGCCTGGATGCCGGTGGCGACGATTTCATGTCCAAGCCTTACAACCCGCTGGTATTGGCCGCCAAGATCAACGCCATGAACCGCTTGCGGGTATTGCACGAAACCGTCCGCCAGCAGCGTGACCAGATCGCCAGGCATCATGAGTATCTGCTCAATGAGCAGCGTGTCGCCAAGGCGGTGTTCGATCAGATCGCCCACGCCGGTTGCCTGGGGGCGAGCAATATCCGCTACCTTCAGTCTCCCTACGCATTGTTCAACGGCGACCTGATGCTCGCCGCTTATACGCCAGCCGGGCACATGCAGGTGCTGCTCGGGGATTTCACCGGACATGGCTTGCCGGCGGCGGTGGGTGCCATGCCACTTGCCGAGGTGTTCTACGGCATGACCGCCAAGGGCTATGGTCTGGTTGAAATCCTCCGTGAAATGAACGCCAAGCTCAAACGTATCCTCCCGGTCGACATGTTTTGTTGTGCGACGCTGCTGTGTATCAATCTTCCGCAGCGGCAGGTTGAGGTCTGGAGTGGCGGCTTGCCGGACGGTTACCTGTTGCGCGGCGTGCAGGGCGAGCATGTGCCGCTGGCTTCGAATCATCTGCCATTGGGTGTATTGAGCGTCGATGCCTTCGATGCGCGCACCGACGTGTATCCCTTGGCACCGGGTGATCGCATATTTCTGTTGTCCGACGGCGTGCTCGACACCAGTAACAGCCAGGAGGAGCTGTTCGGTGCGCAGCGTCTGCGAGAGGTTCTGTCTGCCAATCGCGAACCGCAGTTGCTGATCGAAGAGATCCTCGAGGCGCTCAACGAATTTGGCGGCAAGGCGCGTGACGATGTCAGCCTGCTGGAAGTCAGCGCTGTCGAGGCGCCGCTGAAAAGTCTGCCAGCGATGATGTATTCGGACAGCGGCGCATCCAGCCCGCTGGACTGGTCGGCCAGCTTCGAGTTTCGTGCCTCGACCCTCAAGCGTTTCAACCCACTGCCTTATGTGCTGCAACTGCTGCTGGAGGTTCATGGCCTGCGTGATCAGGGGGCCGCACTGCACATGGTGCTTGGCGAGCTGTACAGCAATGCGCTGGAGCATGGTGTGCTAGCGCTGGATTCGTCGCTCAAGCACGATGCAGCAGGTTTCGCGCTTTATTACCAGCAGCGCGCAGAGCGTCTCGACAGGCTGCAGTCCGGCTTCATCCGGGTGACCCTGCAGGTCGAAACGGTCGCGCAGGGCGGTCGGCTGACCCTCAGCGTCGAGGACAGCGGCCAGGGATTCGATGTGGAAAAGATCCGGACGCCGACGTCTGCCAGCAATGAACTGTATGGTCGCGGACTGCACCTGG
The DNA here is from genome assembly GCF_017833055.1 of Pseudomonas sp. PvP100. Lineage (NCBI taxonomy): Bacteria > Pseudomonadati > Pseudomonadota > Gammaproteobacteria > Pseudomonadales > Pseudomonadaceae > Pseudomonas > Pseudomonas sp. PvP100. Next base: position 2,619,233 of record NZ_JAFIBO010000001.1, on the reverse strand, counting down.
TCTGCGAATTGAGCCGCGAGGCCAGGTGGTCCAGGGATGGCAGGACCGCCTGCGTGGAATTTTCCTGGAAGGGAGTGGCATAATCCTCGCCTGGAGTCTTGATCAAGGAGTGAACAAGTGTCGATTCATCTGGATTACAGCGTATTGAATGCCTTGCAGGAGGTCATGGAGGACGAATATCCGACCTTGCTGGATGTTTTTCTCAAGGATTCCGAGCAGCGTATCGCGCAACTGCGCCTGGCTGTGGGGTCGCACGATCCTGATTTTCAGGAGTTGAGCCTGACCGCTCACAGTTTCAAGGGCAGCAGCAGCAACATGGGCGCCTTGCAACTTTCCGAGCTGTGTCGTCAGCTCGAGGACCAGGCTCGCCAGCAGCAGTTCGCAGGCCTGGCAGAGCTGATTCGCACGATCGACAGCGAATACATGACGATTCGCGGGCTGTTCAATTCCGAGCGGCAGCTGTTCGTCAGTTGAGTCCTGACTTCACCCCCTTGATTCCCGTTACCAAGGATCATTTAAAAATTGGCCCGCATATTGCTAGCTACTCCGGTAAGGCGATAACCAGCAGCTGATGCGGAGACCGAAATGCCCCTTGCTACCAATGCGCTTCTTCAGGCCACAACCTCTGTGACCGCCAGGTCCGGTGTGGCCAATAATGCGGTCAAGTCTGCTGACAGCAGCAAGGACGGGGCCTCCAGCTTTTCCAATGTCTATGCAAAGCAGGCCAAAGACACTGCCCCTGCGCGGGAAGATGCGCCAGTAAAGCCAGCTCGCGACAAGACCGCGCCTGACAAGGACAAGGTCGCCGCCGGCAAGGACAAGCCTGCAAGTGATCAGGCAAATGCCGCCGACAAGTCGAGCGTTGCCGATAGCGGCAATGATTTGCCAGCCAAGCCGGCTGCTGCAGATGATGACGCGGGGCATTCTGATGCTAAACAGGATGATGCACAGGCCTCTGCCGATCCGGCGTTGACTGAGGGCCAGGCGGTCGTCGATCCGACCCTTGATCCGGCATTGCAGGCAATGGTCGCACAGGCTCCCGGGGCCCCTGTAGCCAAGGTGCCACCCAGTTCGGAAGTCGTCACTGCGCCAGTGGTCTCGGCGCTCACCACCACTCAGGCGGCACCGCCGGCCGTGGTTGAAGACGCCTTCAACCCAGACGCCGATCCGCTTGATGGTCTGGATGCCGTGCAGTTGGCGCTGGAAAACGCCACTGCCAAAACCCAACTGGCTGCGCAGAATGCCCAGGCTGCCAACAAGGCGACGCCGAGCAATGCTGAAGCTGACCCCAATCAAAATATCGTCAATAACCTGTCGGTCTTGAGCGAGCAGCTTCCGTCCGAAGGCAGCAGCACTGAAAGCAGCGACAAGTCGTTCAGTGGTTTGATCGGTGAGGGACTGAAGGATGTCAAAGGCGCCGCCGGTGACACGCGCGTCGACAACTTTGCCGATCGCCTCGCTGCGCTCAGCCAGGCCGCGCAACCCGTACGTGCAGCGGCGGCACCGGCTGCGCCCTTGATGAACCAGCCGTTGGCCATGCATCAAAGTGGCTGGACCGAAGGCATCGTCGATCGCGTCATGTACCTGTCGAGCCAGAACCTCAAGACCGCGGATATCAAGCTTGAGCCTGCCGAACTCGGCCGTCTGGATATCCGGATCAACATGGCGCCTGAGCAGCAGACCCAAGTGACCTTCATGAGCGCGCACCTGGGTGTCCGTGATGCGCTGGAAAGCCAAATGTCGAAGTTGCGTGAGTCGTTCGTGCAGCAGGGGCTTGGCAACGTCGACGTGAATGTCTCCGATCAGTCGCAACAGCAGGCCCAGCAACAGGCTCAAGAGCAGGCCAGTCGCGCCCAGCGCAGCGGTCGTGGTGGGGGCAGGAGCTCTGGCGATAGCTCGGATGAAATCGCAGGCGTCGATGCGGCCATCCCTGTCAGCCAGCCAGCGGCACGAGTGATCGGCACCAGTGAGATCGATTATTATGCGTGAGGCAAGTCTGTCCTGATCTGATTCTCCTGCCAACGCTTCGCGCAGGCACGGAGTTCTTGGTGCTCCGCATCACAAATCGTCGATGCGAAACAATGTTATGCCTTCCACGCAGTCGCTGCTAACGCAGTGCTTTTCGACCGCGGTGGCACAGACGACGCAGAGTGCGACGTAAGTGACGGCTGAGTCTTGGCGCTGATCCGGCGACCCCCGGATCAGTGACAGGGCGAAGGAACCCGACGAAGTCGGGCCGGAAACGGAGCTGCGGGTTTTGCCTACTTTGGCCCCATCAAAGTGACTCGCCGAGGGGCGAAAAGGTGACCTGAGCCGAACCTCAATCCACCTGACAAAGAAAAACCGTTGTGTGACGCAGAGCGTCACGACCTGCATTCCCACGCGCGTGAGGAACGATAGTCATCAGCTACCGCGCCGCGCCTTCAACGCCTGTATAAGAGTCACCATGCCCTTGCGCCCAAGCGCGTAACCGTTTGTGTCCAATACATCCCCGTTTCGTACAACTCTGGCATAACACTTGCTCTGCCTCTGTCACGTATTGAAGAACCTCTTGAATAGTGACGGATTATTGGCATGGCGCAGAGCGAAGAAGTTAAAGACCCCGCGACCACAGGCAAAGGTAAAGGCAAGCTCAAGCTCATTATCATTGCCGTCGTGGCGTTGCTGCTGGCGGTAGGCTTGTCGGTGGGCGCGACCTGGTTCCTCATGCACAAGAGCGAAAGCAAGGTAGACCCAGCGGCGGCCGCAGCGGCAGCGAACGTCAAGCCCGTGGCGGTGTTCGAGCCGATGACCCCGGCCTTCGTGGTCAACTTCAACGCCAATGGCCGCCAACGCTACATGCAGGTGAGCATCACCATGCTGGGTCGAAATGCAGCCGACATGGAAGCGCTGAAGGTACACATGCCATTGATCCGCAATAATCTGGTCATGCTGTTCGCAGCCATTCCCTTCGAATCACTGGCTTCGCCGATCGGCCAGGAAATGCTGCGTCAGAAAGCGACCGCCAGTATTCAGGAAGTCGCACAGAAAGAACTCGGCAAGACTGTGATAGAACAGCTGCTCTTCACTAACTTCGTATTGCAGTAGGACTCTCACATGGCCGTGCAAGACCTGCTCTCCCAGGACGAGATCGATGCGCTGCTGCATGGCGTCGACGATGGGATGGTCCAGACTGACAACAACAGCGAACCTGGCAGTGTCAAAAGTTACGACCTGACCAGCCAGGACCGGATCGTCCGCGGACGCATGCCGACGCTGGAAATGATCAACGAGCGATTCGCTCGCTACACGCGTATCAGCATGTTCAACCTGCTGCGCCGCTCGGCGGACGTGGCAGTGGGCGGTGTTCAGGTCATGAAGTTCGGTGAGTACGTGCATTCCCTGTACGTGCCGACCAGCCTCAACCTGGCCAAGATCAAGCCGCTGCGAGGCACCGCGCTGTTCATTCTCGACGCCAAGCTGGTGTTCAAGCTGGTGGATAACTTTTTCGGCGGTGACGGGCGTCACGCCAAGATCGAAGGCCGGGAGTTCACGCCGACCGAACTGCGTGTCGTGCGGATGGTGCTGGATCAGGCGTTTGTCGACCTCAAGGAGGCCTGGCAGGCGATCATGGAAGTGAATTTCGAGTACATCAACTCGGAAGTGAACCCGGCCATGGCCAACATCGTCGGGCCGAGCGAGGCCGTAGTGATTTCCACCTTCCACATCGAACTCGATGGCGGTGGCGGCGACTTGCACGTGACCATGCCGTACTCGATGATCGAGCCGATCCGCGAAATGCTCGACGCCGGTTTCCAGTCCGATCTGGACGATCAGGACGAGCGCTGGGTCAACGCGCTCAAGGAAGACGTGCTGGATGTCAACGTGCCGCTCACCACGACCATCGCCCAGCGCCAGTTGCCGTTGCGGGACATCCTGCACATGCGCCCTGGCGATGTCATCCCGGTGGAACTGAGCGACTCGCTGGTCATGCGTGCCAATGGCGTACCTTCATTCAAGGTCAAGCTTGGCTCGCACAAGGGCAAGATGGCCCTGCAAGTAATCGAACCTATAGCGCGACGCTGACCTTTCAGGTCTGCGTCGGAAATTGTTGCGTAACTGAAATACTGCGTGCAGAGGACAACCGATGGCTGATGAAAACGATATGACGTCTGCTGAAGACCAGGCATTGGCCGATGAATGGGCTGCTGCATTGGGCGAAGCTGGCGACAGTCAGGCTGATATTGATGCGTTGCTGGCTGCGGACGCCGGCAATTCGGGTAGCCGGATGGCTATGGAGGAGTTCGGCAGCGTGCCGAAAAGCACCGGTCCGGTTTCTCTGGATGGTCCCAACCTGGATGTGATTCTCGACATTCCGGTGTCGATTTCCATGGAAGTAGGCAGCACCGACATCAACATTCGTAACCTGTTGCAGCTCAACCAGGGCTCGGTGATCGAGCTGGATCGTCTGGCAGGCGAACCCCTGGATGTGCTGGTCAACGGCACACTGATCGCGCATGGCGAAGTGGTGGTGGTCAACGAAAAGTTCGGCATCCGTCTGACCGACGTGATCAGCCCGAGCGAACGCATCAAGAAGCTGCGCTAAGTGAGGCGCTGGCTGAGTGTTTTGCTGACCCTGCCATCGCTGGCCTGGGCTGCCGAACCCGCCGCTCAGGCGGCACCTGCGCAAGTGGCCAACACGGTCTCCGGCGGCATGGGCGGGCAGGTGGTGCAATTGCTGTTCGGTCTGATCCTGGTGATTGGTCTGATTTTCGTGCTCGCCTGGCTGATGCGCCGGGTGCAGCGCGTCGGGCCGAACAGCAATCAGGTGATCGAGCTGGTGAGTTCGCGCGCACTGGGCCCGCGTGATCGGCTGGTGCTTGTGCAGATCGGTAATGAACAAGTGCTGCTGGGCATTACGCCCGGGCGAATCACGCCTCTGCATGTGCTCAAGGAGCCCGTACAGGTGCCGGTGCGCGAGCAGGCTACCCCTGAATTCGCTCAGCGCCTGATGGAGCTGATGGGCAAGGATAAGGACAAGAAGTGATGGGCGCCTTGCGTTTCCTGATACTGCTGTTGCTGGTCATGGTGACGCCTGCTGCGCTGGCGGCCGATCCGCTGTCGATTCCGGCGATCACGCTGTCCAACGGTGCCGATGGTCAGCAGGAGTATTCGGTCAGCCTGCAGATTCTGCTGATCATGACCGCGCTGAGCTTCATTCCGGCGTTTGTCATGTTGATGACCAGCTTTACGCGAATCATCATCGTCTTCTCGATCCTGCGTCAGGCCCTCGGTCTGCAGCAGGCGCCGTCGAACCAGATCCTCACCGGCATGGCGCTGTTTCTGACCATGTTCATCATGGCGCCGGTCTTCGACCGGGTGAATCAGGACGCCTTGCAGCCTTACCTGGCGGAGAAGCTTTCCGCGCAGGATGCGGTGGCCAAGGCGCAAGTGCCGATCAAGGACTTCATGCTGGCTCAGACGCGCACCAGCGATCTCGAATTGTTCATGCGCCTGTCCAAGCGTACCGACATTCCGACCCCGGATGCCGCGCCATTGACTATTCTGGTTCCGGCGTTCGTGATTTCGGAACTCAAGACGGCGTTTCAGATCGGCTTCATGATCTTCATTCCGTTTCTGATCATCGATCTGGTGGTGGCCAGTGTGCTGATGGCGATGGGTATGATGATGCTGTCGCCGCTGATCATTTCTCTGCCGTTCAAGATCATGCTGTTTGTGCTGGTGGACGGCTGGGCGCTGATTGTCGGCACCCTGGCTGGCAGTTTTGGTGGCGTATGAGCCGTTTTACTGAGGAGTCTGCCCGATGACGCCGGAAGTAGCCGTCGATCTGTTCCGCGAGGCCCTGTGGCTGACCACTGTGCTGGTCGCGATTCTTGTGGTGCCGAGCCTGTTGTGCGGTCTGCTGGTGGCCATGTTTCAGGCGGCCACGCAGATCAACGAACAGACCTTGAGCTTCCTGCCGCGTCTGCTGGTGATGCTCGTCACCCTTATCGTCATCGGCCCGTGGCTGTTGAAAATATTCATGGAATACATGCTGTCGTTGTACACCAGTATTCCGACCCTGATCGGCTAGCACCGCATGCAGCCGATGCTTGCGCTGACCGATACCCAGATCAGTACCTGGGTAGCCAGCTTCATGCTGCCGCTGTTTCGCATCATCGCGTTGCTGATGACCATGCCGATCATCGGCACCACGCTGGTCCCGCGTCGCGTGCGCATGTACCTCGCCGTGGCGATCACCGTAGTGGTCGCGCCTGCGCTCCCAGCCATGCCGCCCGTGCAGGCGCTCGACCTGAGCGCGCTGTTGCTGATCGGTGAACAGATCATCATCGGCGCCGGGATGGGCTTGTCGTTGCAGTTGTTCTTCCATATTTTTGTCATCGCGGGACAGATCATCTCGACGCAGATGGGGATGGGCTTTGCGTCAATGGTCGACCCTACCAACGGTGTTTCCTCCGCCACCATTGGTCAGTTCTTCACGATGCTGGTCACCCTGTTGTTCCTGGCCATGAACGGCCATCTGGTGGTGCTGGAGGTTCTCGTCGAGAGCTTTACCACGATGCCGGTCGGCAGTGGTTTGCTGGTCAATAACTTCTGGGAGCTGGCCAACGGGCTGGGCTGGGTACTGGCTTCGGGTCTGCGACTGGTATTGCCTGCGATCACCGCGCTGCTGATCATCAACATCGCCTTCGGGGTCATGACCCGCGCCGCGCCGCAACTCAACATCTTTTCCATCGGCTTCCCGCTTACGCTGGTGTTGGGCATGGTCATTCTGTGGATGACCATGGGTGACATGCTCAATCAGTATCAACCGATCGCAACGCAGGCCTTGCAGGCGTTGCGCGATATGGTGAGGGCTCGTTGAATGGCAGAAAACGAGAATGGCCAGGACAAGACAGAAGACCCCACGGAAAAAAAGGTCAAGGACTCACGGGCTGACGGCCAGATCGCGCGCTCCAAGGAGCTGACCACGCTGGTGGTGATGCTGATGGGGGCGGGCGGGTTACTGATGTTCGGCTCTGATATCGCCCTGATGATGTCCGAACTGATGCGTGACAATTTCACGATATCCCGTGAAACCCTGATGGACCAGTCCTACATGGGCAAGGCGCTGCTCAGTTCCGGGATGCATGCGCTGGTCGTGGTCCTGCCGTTTCTGATCGCCATGCTGGTTGCCGCACTGGTGGGGCCGATCATGCTCGGTGGCTGGTTGTTCGCAACCAAATCGTTGATGCCCAAGTTCAGCCGGATGAACCCGGCAGCAGGGCTCAAGCGCATGTTCTCGCCGCATGCGCTGGTCGAGTTGCTCAAGTCCTTCGGAAAATTCCTGATCACTCTGGCAGTGGCGCTGGTGGTCCTGAACAATGAGCGCAAGGATCTGGTCGCGATTGCTCACGAGCCGCTCGAGCAGGCCATGATCCATAGCCTGGTGGTGGTGGGCTGGAGCAGTTTCTGGATGGCGTGCGGCCTGATATTCATCGCGGCGGCGGATGTGCCGTTCGTGTTGTATGAAGCGCACAAGAAATTGCTGATGACCAAGCAGGAAGTGCGCGACGAGCACAAGAACAGCGAGGGCAGCCCGGAGGTCAAGCAACGTATTCGTCAGTTGCAGCGTGAAATGTCGCAGCGGCGCATGATGGCCTCCGTTCCCGAAGCAGACGTGATCATCACCAACCCGACACACTTCGCCGTCGCCCTCAAATACGATCCCGAGCAGGGCGGGGCGCCGATGTTGCTGGCCAAGGGTACGGATCTGGTGGCGCTGAAAATTCGTGAAATCGGCGCGCATAACGAGATCCTGATTCTGGAGTCTGCGGCACTGGCGCGTTCTATCTACTACAGCACCGAGCTTGACCAGGAAATCCCCGCCGGCCTGTATCTGGCGGTCGCACAGGTGCTGGCCTACGTCTACCAGATCCGCCAGTTCCGCGCCGGTCAGGGCAAGCGCCCCGACCCTCTGGGCGACATCAGGATTCCTCCCGACCTGCAGCGCGACGCGTAGCCCGCTCTCCCTTCGTTGCCGGCAGACCACCATCTTGCCCATGCTCCACGTGGGCATGCCGTTCCGGGCGGTCCGCGCTCCGGTTTAACCTGGCTTGTGTCTCTAAAACCTTACCGCCGCTGGCTTTGTAAAAGTTGGACAGCTTTTTGCAACAGGGTCGATACAGGGCGCCATCGGCGTCAATGTTTTGATCTAGTGCGCAGGTAACGAATCAGTGGATCGCTCTCAATTACTCAGTAGCGCACGCAGCAACATCACAGGCCTGGGCCGTGGTCAGTTGGGCGTTCCGTTGTTGTTGCTGATCATGCTGGCAATGATGATGTTGCCCATGCCGCCGTTCCTGCTGGACGTACTTTTCACGTTCAACATTGCACTGTCCATCGTCGTGCTGCTGGTCTGCGTATACGCCCTGCGGCCGCTGGATTTTTCTGTGTTTCCGACCATTCTGCTGGTCGCCACGTTGCTGCGTCTGGCGCTGAACGTGGCTTCCACCCGGGTGGTGATGCTTCACGGCCAGGACGGCCACGCCGCGGCGGGCAAGGTGATTCAGGCCTTCGGTGAAGTGGTGATCGGTGGCAACTACGTCGTCGGTATCGTGGTGTTCGCGATTCTGATGATCATCAACTTCGTGGTTATCACCAAGGGTGCCGGCCGTATTTCCGAGGTAAGCGCGCGCTTCACCCTCGACGCGATGCCCGGCAAACAGATGGCGATCGACGCCGATCTCAACGCCGGTCTTATCGACCAGCCGGAAGCCAAGCGCCGTCGTGCCGAAGTGGCCCAGGAAGCCGAGTTCTACGGGTCCATGGACGGTGCCAGCAAGTTTGTACGCGGTGACGCGATTGCCGGCCTGCTGATTCTGTTCATCAACCTGATCGGCGGCATGCTGGTCGGTATCTTTCAGCACAACATGACCTTCGCCGATGCGGGTCGCGTTTACACCCTGTTGACCATCGGTGACGGTTTGGTGGCGCAATTGCCATCACTGCTGCTGTCCACCGCTGCCGCGATCATGGTGACCCGTGCTTCCGGTTCTGAAGAGATGGGCAAGCTGATCAATCGCCAGATGTTTGCCTCGCCCAAGGCGCTGGCTGTATCTGCCGCCATCATGATCGTGATGGGTCTGGTGCCAGGCATGCCGCACTTCTCCTTCATCGGTCTTGGCCTGGTGGCCGCAGGTGGTGCTTACCTGCTGTGGAAGAAAGACAACCAGGTGAAGGTCGAGGCGCTGGCCGAAGTGCAGCGTCAACAGGACCTGCTGCCGTCACCGACCCGCGTTCAAGACTCCAAGGAGCTGGGCTGGGATGACGTCACGCCCATCGATATCATCGGCCTGGAAGTAGGTTACCGCCTGATTCCGCTGGTGGATCGCAATCAGGGTGGTCAGTTGCTGGCGCGTATCAAGGGCGTGCGCAAGAAGCTCTCGCAAGAGCTCGGTTTTCTGATGCCCACCGTGCACATTCGCGACAACCTTGATCTGGCGCCAAGCGCCTATCGTCTGACACTGATGGGCGTGATTCTGGCCGAGGCCGAGATCTACCCGGATCGCGAGCTGGCGATCAACCCCGGTCAAGTGTTCGGCACCCTTAACGGCATCACCGCCAGAGATCCGGCGTTTGGTCTGGAAGCCGTGTGGATCGAAATAAGCCAGCGCAGTCAGGCTCAGTCGCTGGGGTACACGGTGGTCGATGCCAGTACTGTAGTGGCGACTCACTTGAACCAGATTCTCTACAAGCATTCGCATGAGCTGATCGGCCACGAGGAAGTCCAGCAATTGATGCAATTGCTGGCCAAAAGCTCGCCCAAGCTGGCTGAAGAGCTGGTACCTGGCGTGCTGTCGCTGTCCTCGCTGCTCAACGTGCTGCAAGCGCTGCTGGCTGAACACGTACCTGTCCGGGATATTCGCAGCATTGCAGAGGCTATCGCCAACAACGCCGGGAAGAGTCAAGATACCGCCGCTTTGGTGGCCGCGGTGCGCGTGGGTCTGAGCCGCGCAATCGTCCAAAGCATTGTAGGCGTTGAGCCGGAGCTGCCTGTTATCACTCTGGAACCAAGGTTGGAACAGATATTGCTCAATAGTTTGCAGAAGGCTGGTCAGGGTCAGGAAGAAGGCGTTCTTCTTGAGCCAAGCATGGCTGAGAAGCTCCAGCGTTCGTTGATCGAGGCCGCCCAGCGTCAGGAGATGCAAGGGTTGCCGGTAATTCTTCTGGTAGCAGGGCCTGTCCGGGCGATGCTGTCACGATTTGGACGATTGGCTGTACCGAACATGCATGTTCTGGCGTACCAGGAAATTCCGGACAACAAGCAAGTAACCATCGTAGCGACTGTCGGGCCAAACGGCTGAGGTAGTGAGTCATGCAAGTTAAGCGATTTTTCGCCGCCGATATGCGTCAAGCCATGAAGCTGGTTCGCGATGAGCTGGGCGCTGAAGCGGCCATCATCGGTAACCGGCGCATTGCCGGTGGCGTAGAGCTGACTGCTGCTCTGGATTACAAGCTGTCCGCCCTGGCACCGCGTGTGCCGAACATGGAACTGGAAGACGAGCTGCGCAAGACTCAGTCGCGCATCGTCTCCGCCCAGGCCGAATTGAACAACCGCAGCGACAGCGACGCATCGATCAACCTGCAGCTGTTTTCCGGCAAGCCGGCCAACCCTGCCGATACGCACATTGAGCCGACGCTCGAAGAGCCGCCGCGTCCATTCGCGTACGCACCGGCACAGGCCGCCGAGCCTGCCATTGGCCAGCGCGCCTATGACTCGATGCGCTCCGAATTGAACGGCCTGCGTGAGTTGCTGGAAGTCCAGCTCGGCTCGCTGGCCTGGAACCAGCTGCAGGGCAGTCGTCCGCAGCAGGCCAACCTTTGGCGTCGCCTGCAACGTGTCGGCCTGTCCGGCCCGCTGTCACGCGACCTGCTGTCGATGATTCCGGAGATTGACGAGCCTCGTCAGGCCTGGCGCATGCTGCTGGCGCACCTGGCCCGCATGATCGCCGTACCCGAAGTCGAGCCGCTCGAAGAGGGCGGCGTGATTGCAATGGTCGGTCCTGCCGGAATGGGCAAGACCACCACCCTGGCCAAACTGGCAGCACGTTACGTGCTGAAGTACGGCCCGCAGAATATCGCACTGGTCAGCATGGACAGTTTCCGCATCGGCGCGCAGGAGCAGCTCAAGACCCTTGGGCGCATCCTCAACGTACCGGTCACCCATATCGATCCTGGCCAGTCTCTGGTTCAGGCGCTGGAACCGCTGCTGCGCAAGCGCGTGGTGCTGATTGACACCGCCGGCCTGCAGGCCAGTGATCCTGCGCTGCGCATGCAGCTGGAAAGCCTCGCGGGTCGCGGCATCAAGTCGCGTAACTATCTGGTACTGGCAACCACCAGCCAGAAGCAGGTGCTGACAGCCGCGTATCACAGTTACAAACGTTGTGGCCTGGCCGGATGCATTCTGACCAAGCTTGATGAAACTGCCAGCCTTGGTGAAGTCCTGAGCCTGGCGATCAGTCACGAACTACCTGTGGCCTACCTCACGGACGGACCACGTATTCCTGATGACCTGCATACTCCGCGTCGTCATCAGTTGGTAAGCCGCGCTGTGAGTGTGCAGATGCAGGACGAGCCTAGCGAAGAAGCAATGGCTGATATGTTTGCTGACCTCTATCACACCCCTGGCAAGAGAGTGGGTTAAGTGATGGATATTATTGGAATGTCCCTGCGTCAACGGTCTGCCATACAGTGTTCATTTGCGAACGTGCAGCCCTCGATGTGGTTTCGGTCTACGCAAGACAAGGTAAAGAAATAACATGGGCAGCATGCATCCCGTACAGGTTATCGCGGTGACCGGTGGCAAAGGTGGCGTCGGTAAGACTAACGTGTCAGTGAACCTTTCACTGGCCCTCGCCGAGCTTGGCCGTCGCGTCATGCTGCTGGACGCCGATCTGGGTCTGGCCAATGTCGACGTGCTGCTTGGGTTGACGCCCAAACGCACGCTTGCCGATGTCATGGAGGGGCGTTGTGAGTTGCGCGACGTGCTGTTGCAGGGGCCGGGCGGGGTTCGAATCGTACCCGCCGCTTCCGGCACCCAGAGCATGGTGCATCTGTCGCCCGCCCAGCATGCGGGCTTGATCCAGGCGTTCAGTGAGATTGGCGACAACCTCGATGTGCTGGTGATCGACACAGCCGCCGGTATCGGTGAGTCGGTGGTCAGCTTCGTGCGCGCCGCTCAGGAAGTGCTGCTGGTGGTGTGCGATGAGCCCACGTCGATCACCGATGCCTACGCCCTGATCAAACTGCTCAACCGCGATTACGGCATGAACCGCTTCCGGGTGCTGGCCAACATGGCACAGAGCCCGCAGGAAGGGCGCAACCTGTTCGCCAAACTGACCAAAGTGACGGATCGTTTTCTCGATGTTGCACTGCAGTATGTAGGTGCCGTGCCGTACGACGAGTGCGTACGCAAGGCGGTACAGAAACAGCGCGCTGTTTACGAAGCATTCCCGCGTTCCAAATGTGCACTGGCCTTCAAGGCCATTGCCCAGAAGGTTGATACCTGGCCGTTGCCAGCCAATCCGCGGGGTCATCTCGAGTTCTTCGTTGAGCGACTCGTTCACCAGACCAGTGCAGGGCCTGTGCAATGACTGCGAGCGGCTACCAGATGTACAGCAAGACTTCCCGTAATTCACAGTACGAGTTGATCGAGCGCTATGCGCCATTGGTCAAGCGTATCGCTTATCATCTGCTGGCGCGCTTGCCGGCCAGCGTGCAGGTCGAGGATCTGATCCAGGCTGGCATGATCGGCCTGCTTGAAGTCTCCACCAAGTATGATTCCACCAAGGGTGCGAGTTTCGAGACCTATGCTGGCATTCGCATCCGTGGTGCGATGCTCGATGAAGTGCGCAAGGGTGACTGGGCGCCACGCTCGGTACACCGCAATACGCGCATGGTCAGCGACGCAATTCGGTCAATTGAAGCTAAAACCGGCCGTGACGCTAAAGATCACGAGGTTGCGGCCGAACTCCAGTTGAGTCTCGATGATTACTACGGGATTTTGAATGACACCTTGGGCAGCCGCCTCTTCAGTTTCGACGACCTGCTGCAGGACGGCGATCATGAAGGGCTGCACGAGGATGGCGCAAGCGGATCGCTTGAGCCGTCGCGCGACCTGGAAGACGAGCGCTTCCAGGCTGCGTTGGCCGATGCAATTGCCAATCTGCCAGAGCGCGAGCGTCTGGTGTTGGCGCTGTACTACGACGAAGAGCTGAACCTCAAGGAAATCGGAGAGGTTCTTGGGGTCAGCGAATCTCGGGTCAGTCAGTTACACAGCCAGTGCGCAGCTCGTTTGCGAGGGCGTTTGGGGGAGTGGCGAGCGCGTTGACAGGCAATGTGCGGTCCTTGGCCGCATGTTGGTTGCAAGCCGGCTGTGCAGAGCGTTACGTGGTAACAGGATGGACTCGTCAGAAGCCTGTCAGGCATTGCCTTGATGGGCTTGTTTCTCAGGTCCTTGCCTGTTGTTGTGCCAAGCCCGTCGTCGTTTCGTACAGCCGGAGGTGTGCTGTGCCAGTATTGAGTGAACAGCGTGTTCAGGTGCTGAACGCGTTAAAGACTGCTTGGAGGTCGAATTGGACAAGAACATGAAAATCCTCATCGTTGATGACTTCTCAACGATGCGGCGGATCATCAAGAACCTTTTGCGTGATCTGGGGTTTACCAACACATCGGAAGCGGATGATGGTCTGACCGCATTGCCGATGCTGCAGAGCGGTGCCTTTGACTTTCTGGTGACGGACTGGAACATGCCTGGCATGTCCGGTATCGATCTGCTGCGCGAAGTCCGCAAGGACGAACGCCTCAAGAGCCTTCCCGTGCTGATGGTCACTGCCGAAGCCAAGCGTGAGCAGATCATTGAAGCTGCCCAGGCTGGGGTGAACGGCTATGTAGTCAAGCCATTCACTGCCCAAGCCCTGAAAGACAAGATCGACAAGATCTTTGAACGCGTCAATAGCTGATGCAAGCCGCGAGGGCGCTATGGATAACAATGATTCGATGGCCGACTTTGAGTCGACCTTAAAGAGACACGCGCAGGAACTTGTCACCAGCCTTGAAAAGGGTCGTTTCGGTGACGCTGTGCAACTGATTCACGAACTCAACCAGACACGCGACCGCGGCCTTTATCAGGAAGTGGGCAAGCTGACTCGTGAGCTGCACAGTGCAATCGTAAACTTTCACATCGATCCGCACATGCCTCAAGCCGAGGAAGTGTCGCAGATCACGGATGCTACCGAGCGCCTGTCGTATGTGGTGAGGCTGACCGAGAATGCGGCCAACCGCACCATGGACCTGGTGGAGGAGAGTACGCCGGTCATGAACGGCCTGAGTTCCGACGCCAAGGCGTTGAGCGACGACTGGGGACGTTTCATGCGCCGCGAAATCGGTGCCGAAGAGTTCCGCGAGCTGGCCAAGCGGGTCGATGGTTTTCTGACGCGTACCGAGAAGGAAACCCATCAGGTTTCCGCGCATCTCAACGACATTCTGCTCGCCCAGGATTACCAGGACCTTACCGGTCAGGTTATCAAGCGAGTGACGCAACTGGTCACTGAAGTCGAGAGCAATCTGCTCAAACTGGTGCTCATGGCCAGTCATGTCGATCGCTTTGCAGGCATCGAACATGACGAACAATCCATCCTCGATGAAAAAGATCCTAAAAAACATCTCGCTCAGGGTGAAGGTCCGCAGATTCATGCCGATAAACGTGAAGACGTCGTATCCGGACAGGATGATGTAGACGATCTGCTATCGAGCCTCGGCTTCTAAGGTCTGTTGACGGTTAATTTTAGGGAGCACCCCATGAGCTTCGGCGCCGATGAAGAAATCCTTCAGGATTTTCTGGTAGAGGCCGGCGAAATTCTGGAGCAGTTGTCAGAGCAATTGGTCGAGCTGGAAAGCCGACCGGATGATGCTGATCTGCTCAATGCAATTTTTCGCGGTTTTCACACTGTAAAAGGGGGCGCCGGCTTCCTCCAGCTCCATGAGCTGGTGGAGTGCTGCCACATCGCCGAAAACGTGTTCGACATCCTGCGTAAGGGTGAACGTCGCGTCGATTCCGAATTGATGGACGTGGTCCTGGAAGCACTGGACACCGTCAACAGCATGTTCGGTCAGGTACGTGAACGGACTGACGTAACTCCGGCGACGCCAGAACTGCTGGCCGCGCTGGCGCGTCTGGCCGAGCCACAATCCGCCGATGAAGTAGCGGCTCCTGAACCTGAGCCGGTGGTTGAAGTCCAGGCTGCTGCTGCGGTTGCGGAGCCAGCCGCTGGCGACGAGATTACCGATGATGAATTCGAGGAGTTGCTCGATTCGCTGCACGGCTCAAGCCCGGTATCTGCAGCGCCTGCAACGGCGCCAGCAGCGGTTGCGGCTGCGCCGGCGGGTGATGAAATCACCGATCAGGAATTCGAATCCCTGCTTGATCAGTTGCATGGCAAAGGCAAGTTTGCGGCTGACGCTGCTCCTGCTCCGGCACGTGCACCTGTGGCGCAGGGCAGTGCAGCGCCTGCCGGTGATGAAATCACCGACGACGAATTCGAAGCGTTGCTCGATCAACTGCACGGCAAAGGCTCGTTTGATGGCGCCGTAGCGGCTCCGGTAGCTGCTGCACCCGTAGCCGTTGCTGCCAAGGCACCCGCTGCTGCTTCGGACGAAATCACCGATCACGAATTCGAAAGCCTGCTCGATGAATTGCATGGCAAGGGCAAGTTCGAGCCTGAGGCGATCGTTGCCAAGGCGCCTGCTCCGGTCGCAGCGGCTGCTCCGCCACCTCCTGCTGCCAAGCCTGCTCCAGCACCTGCTGCTAAAGCCGAGCCGGCCAAACCCGCGGCGGCTCCAGCCCCTGCGCGCACTCCTGCGCCTACCGGCGAAAAGCCGGTGGCGACAGAAGCCGAAACCACGGTTCGTGTCGATACCGCCCGACTGGACGAGATCATGAACATGGTCGGCGAGCTGGTACTGGTGCGTAACCGTCTGGTGCGCCTGGGTCTCAACAACGGCGATGAAGCCATGTCCAAGGCAGTTTCCAACCTGGATGTGGTGACTGCCGATCTGCAGACTGCGGTGATGAAAACCCGCATGCAGCCGATCAAGAAAGTCTTCGGCCGCTTCCCGCGTCTGGTCCGTGACCTGGCTCGCCAGCTCAAGAAAGAGATCAACCTGGAACTGGTCGGTGAAGAGACCGACCTTGACAAGAACCTCGTAGAGGCGCTTGCCGATCCACTGGTCCACTTGGTGCGTAACGCAGTCGACCACGGTATCGAAACGCCGGAAGAGCGCGAAGCCACGGGCAAGTCCCGCGGCGGTCGTGTGATCCTTTCGGCAGAGCAGGAAGGCGACCATATCCTGCTGTCGATTTCCGATGACGGCAAAGGCATGGACCCTAACGTACTGCGCTCCATTGCAGTGAAGCGCGGCGTCATGGACAAGGATGCAGCCGATCGGTTGAGTGACACCGATTGCTACAACCTGATCTTCGCGCCGGGCTTCTCGACCAAGACCGAGATTTCCGATGTGTCGGGTCGCGGTGTGGGCATGGACGTGGTCAAGACCAAGATCTCCCAGCTCAACGGCTCGATCAACATCTACTCGACCAAGGGCCAGGGTTCGAAGATCGTCATCAAGGTGCCGTTGACCTTGGCGATCATGCCGACCCTGATGGTGATGCTGGGCAACCAGGCTTTCGCTTTCCCGCTGGTCAACGTCAACGAAATCTTCCACCTGAACCTGTCGACTACCAACGTGGTTGATGGCCAGGAAGTGGTGATCGTACGTGACAAGGCCTTGCCGCTGTTCTACCTCAAGCGCTGGCTGGTCAGTTCGGCGGCTCACGAGGAGCAGCGCGAAGGGCACGTGGTAATCCTCACGGTCGGCACTCAGCGCATCGGCTTTGTCGTCGATCAACTGGTCGGTCAGGAAGAAGTGGTCATCAAACCGCTGGGCAAGATGCTGCAAGGTACGCCGGGTATGTCGGGCGCCACCATCACCGGTGACGGTCGCATCGCCTTGATTCTCGATGTACCCAGCATGCTCAAGCGTTACGCCGCACGGCGTATCTGAACCCGGGGTCGCGGGCAGCCTGGCTGCCTGCGGCACCTATTGGAGTGTTTATGGCAGTCAAGGTCCTGGTGGTGGATGATTCCGGTTTTTTCCGCCGCCGCGTTACGGAAATTCTTTCTTCGGACCCCAACATTGTAGTGGTCGGCACCGCCACCAACGGCAAGGAAGCGATTGAGCAGGCGCTGGCGCTCAAGCCGGATGTCATCACCATGGACTACGAAATGCCGATGATGGATGGCATTACGGCAGTTCGCCATATCATGCAGCGTATCCCCACCCCGGTATTGATGTTCTCGTCGCTGACGCACGAAGGTGCGCGCGTGACGCTGGATGCTCTTGACGCCGGTGCGGTGGATTTTCTGCCCAAGAATTTCGAAGATATCTCGCGCAACCCGCAGAAGGTCAAGCAACTGCTGTGCGAGAAAATCAACAGCATCTCACGCAGCAATCGTCGTTCCAGCGGGTTCGGTTCAGCCAGTGCAACTCCGGCAGCACCGGCTCCGTCGACGTTGACCAGCCGCGCTTCTGCGCCAGCCCCGGCACCCGCCAGGGCGGTGCCGTCACGCACGGCAACACCCGCTGCCGCTTCGGCCGCCCCGGCCCATCATGCGCCGGCGCACCCGACGACGTCAGGCACGGCCAAGCGCAAGGCCTACAAACTGGTGGCCATCGGCACGTCAACGGGCGGCCCGGTCGCACTGCAACGCGTACTGACCCAACTGCCAGCCAACTTTCCGGCACCACTGGTGCTGATTCAGCACATGCCTGCGGCGTTTACCAAGGCGTTTGCCGAACGTCTCGACAAGCTGTGCAAGATCAGCGTCAAGGAAGCGGAAGACGGCGACGTGCTGCGTCCTGGTCTGGCGCTGCTGGCACCGGGTGGCAAGCAGATGATGGTTGACGGACGCGGCACGGTGAAGATTCTGCCGGGCGACGAGCGCCTCAATTACAAGCCCTGCGTCGACATCACCTTCGGTTCTGCCGCCAAGTCCTACGGCGATAAAGTGCTTTCGGTGGTCTTGACCGGTATGGGCGCCGACGGCCGCGAGGGCGCGCGTTTGCTCAAGCAGGCTGGCAGTACCGTGTGGGCTCAGGATGAAGCGAGCTGCGTGATTTATGGCATGCCGATGGCCATCGTCAAGGCTGAACTCGCGGATGCGATCTACAGTCTGGACGACATCGGTCGGCACCTGGTAGAGGCCTGTCTCTGATGGATGTACTGAGCCTTATCGGTCTGATCCTGGCGTTTGTCGCAATCATTGGTGGTAATTTTCTCGAAGGCGGGCACCTCGGTGCCTTGCTCAATGGTCCGGCGGCGCTGATCGTGTTGGGCGGTACACTCGGTGCTTCGCTGCTGCAGTCGCCGATGAACGCGTTCATGCGTGCCATGAAAATCATCCACTGGATCATTTTTCCGCCACGTATCGATCTGCCTGGCGGTGTCGATCGAGTGATCGGCTGGAGCATGACCGCTCGCAAAGAGGGCTTGCTGGGTCTGGAAACCGTAGCTGATTCCGAGCCCGACGGTTATTCGCGCAAGGGCCTGCAACTGTTGGTCGACGGTGCAGAACCCGCCGCGATTCGCAGCATTCTTGAAGTGGATTTCATCACGCAGGAAACCCGCGATATTCAGGCTGCGAAAGTATTCGAAAGCATGGGCGGCTACGCGCCGACCGTGGGTATCATCGGCGCAGTCATGGGCCTGATCCATGTCATGGGCAATCTGGCTGATCCCAGCCAGCTGGGCAGTGGTATTGCGGTGGCCTTCGTCGCCACCATCTACGGCGTGGCCATGGCCAACCTGATCCTTTTGCCAGTGGCGAACAAACTCAAGGCCATTGCCCACCGTCAGGCGCGCTACCGCGAAATGTTGCTTGAAGGTCTGTTGTCCATCGCCGAGGGTGAAAACCCGCGCTCCATCGAACTCAAGCTGCAAGGCTTCATGGAGTAACAACGCATGGCTCGCCGTCGTCAGGTCGAAGAACATGAAAATCACGAACGCTGGCTGGTGTCGTATGCCGACTTCATTACCTTGCTGTTCGCGTTTTTCGTGGTGATGTACTCGATTTCCTCGGTCAACGAAGGCAAGTACAAGATCCTGTCCCAGGCATTGGTCGGCGTATTCAACGACACTGAACGCACCATGAAGCCGATCCCCATCGGTGAGCAGCGCCCGGTCTCGGTCAAGCCTGCCGAGCCCCTGGTCAAGGACAGCGAGCAGACTGACGCCGGTATAGGTCAGGCGTCCGATGACCCGTTGCAGACCATTGCCCAGGACGTGCGCGATGCGTTCGGTGACCTGATCAAGTCCGATCAGATGACGGTGCGTGGCAACGAACTGTGGATCGAGATCGAGCTCAACTCCAGCATGCTTTTCGGCAGCGGCGATGCGATGCCCAGCGACAAGGCGTTCACCATCATCGAAAAGGTCGCCGGAATCGTCAAACGCTTCGACAACCCGATCCATGTGGAGGGCTTTACCGACGACCAGCCGATCAGCACTGCACAATTCCCGACCAACTGGGAGCTGTCTTCGGCGCGTTCTGCCAGCATTGTGCGCATGTTGGCCATGGACGGCGTCAATCCGGCGCGACTCGCTTCGGTGGGCTACGGTGAATTTCAGCCGATCGTTCCCAACACCAGCACGGCCGGACGCGCCAAGAACCGCCGTGTAGTGCTGGTTATCTCGCGCAATCTGGACGTTCGCCGCAGTCTGACCAGCGCTGGATCGGCCAATGTGCAGCCTGATGCTGCATTGCGGCGTGCTGGCACACAAACTGCACCGGTGCCAGCAAAGCCGCCGGTACGCGCGAACGCCGTCAATTCTCCGTCACCCGCCCCCTAAACATCGTATCGGTATGGTCGTCGCTGTACGCAAGGAAAACAATTAATGAGAGTCTGGGCAGTAGCCAACCAGAAAGGTGGAGTCGGAAAGACCACCACGACCATTGCCCTGGCCGGTTTGCTGGCCGACTCAGGTAAGCGCGTGGTTGTGGTCGATCTGGACCCTCACGGCTCCATGACCAGTTATTTCGGGCATAACCCGGACGAGCTGGAACACAGCGCTTTCGATCTGTTTCTGCATAAAGGTGCTGTGCCGGACGGTCTTCCCGGCCAGTTGTTGCTGCCTACCAGCGATAAACGCATCTCGTTGATCCCCTCCAGCACCGCGCTTGCCACGCTGGAGCGCCAGTCACCCGGCCAGAGCGGCCTGGGTCTGGTTGTCGCGAAAAGCCTGGCTCAGTTGTGGCAGGATTTTGACTATGCGTTGATCGACAGTCCGCCGCTGCTGGGCGTTCTCATGGTCAATGCACTGGCGGCCAGCCAGCAACTGGCGATTCCGGTGCAGACCGAGTTTCTGGCCGTGAAAGGTCTGGAGCGCATGGTCAATACGCTGACCATGATCAATCGTTCGCGCAAGGTGCCGTTGCCTTACACCATCGTGCCGACCTTGTTCGACCGCCGTACCCAGGCATCGATGGGCACCTTGAAACTGTTGCGCGACAGCTTCCCCGAGCATGTCTGGCAAGCCTACGTGCCGGTCGATACACGACTGCGCGATGCCAGCCGTCTGGGGCTTACGCCGTCGCAGAACGACAGCAAGAGTCGTGGTGTGATCGCTTACCGGGCATTGCTCAAGCATATGCTCGCCGAGCAGCTCAATGCGCAGGTGGCCTGACGTGAACGTCTACTCTTTCTGCATTGTTTGCTCAAGTGATGCCTCAATGCGGCCGATAACTGTATCAGGCTGCACATGCTCCATTTTTCGTTGGGCCCCGGTATGAACCGCCCTGTAGAAGTAGCAACACGACCCAAACTGGCTTTGCAGTCCTACCTGGACGCACTGCTGTACGACGCGACTGAAGTGCTCGAAGAGCCCGTCAGCAGCATCGATGAATTTCAGGCGGCTGTGCTCGAAGAGCAGGCCTTTGATGCGCGGATGCAGGCGCAGATCAAGCCGCTGGCGGTCGCGGTTGCCGCGCCGGCTCCGGTGGCTGTCGAGGTGCAGGTCCTGGCGCCTGCGCCAGTGGTTGAAGTCGCTCCGGTGATCGTTGCCGAAGCGGTGCAGGTTGAAGAGGCTCAGGTTGAAGAGGCAGTGCCAACCGTTGCGCTGGTGGAACCGGTCGCCGAGTTGAGCACGCTGGCAGCCCAGCGTACCCCTACACCACCGCCGACCAGTGATGGTCGTCCGGCATGGGCTGCCGAGCCGTTCGAATGCCTGTTGTTCGATGTGGCCGGTCTGACACTGGCGGTGCCGCTGGTGTGCCTGGGGTCGATTTATCCGCTGGCAGGGCAGGAGCTAACGCCGCTGTTCGGTCAGCCGGACTGGTTTCTCGGGATCCTGCCGTGTCAGGCAGGCAACCTGAAAGTGTTGGATACCGCGCGCTGGATCATGCCTGATCGCTACCGCGACGATTTTCGCCAGGGATTGCAGTATGTGATTTCGGTGCAGGGATACGAGTGGGGGCTGGCGGTGCATCAGGTCAGCCGTTCGTTGCGTCTTGATCCGAACGAGATCAAATGGCGCGCGCAGCGAGGTCATCGTCCATGGCTGGCGGGTACGGTCATCGAGCATATGTGCGCGTTGCTGGATGTAGCAGAGTTGGCCGAGCTGATAGCCAGTGGTGCGGTCAAGCAGTTGAACAAGTCGAAATAATCATGGGTCGATGCCAGTGGCGTCACCTGCAAAGAACACACGTGAGGGGTTGGGGTTATGAATAAGTCGTCTGCACAAGGTTCCGAAGATCCTATTCTGCAATGGGTTACGTTCCGCCTGGACAACGAGTCCTACGGCATCAACGTAATGCAGGTGCAGGAAGTGCTGCGCTACACTGAAATCGCCCCGGTGCCGGGTGCGCCAAGTTATGTGCTGGGCATCATCAACCTGCGCGGTAACGTCGTGACCGTGATCGACACCCGTCAGCGTTTTGGCCTGGACCCGGTTGAAGTCAGCGACAACACGCGTATCGTGATCATCGAAGCTGACAAGCAAGTGGTCGGTATTCTGGTCGACAGCGTTGCGGAAGTGGTTTACTTGCGTCAGTCAGAAGTTGAAACTGCGCCTAACGTCGGTAACGACGAATCGGCCAAGTTCATTCAGGGCGTTTGCAACAAGAACGGCGAACTGTTGATTCTGGTTGAACTGGACAAAATGATGTCCGAAGAAGAGTGGTCCGATCTGGAGAACATCTGATTGATCTTTGAGGTAGCTGTCGTCTTTCTGGGCATTCTCTGGGTAGTGACCCTGTTTATGTTCCTGGCCCATACCAGGCGTCAGCGCAAGCTCGACGCCGAGCGTGATGAGGCGGCTGCCTTGCGGGATCAGCGGATCAAGGAGTTGGCCAGGCGTCTGGACAACTACCAGAACGGTACGGTGCGCATGGGCGAAGCGTTGCATGAGCTGCGTGCCGTCGTTGCGCCGTTGCCGGACAAGCTCACCGCTCTGGAGCAGCGCGATCCCTCCACGCTATCCTTCGCCCAGGCCGCCCGTCTGGTCGGCATGGGTGCCAGCATCGACGAGCTGACCCAGTCCTGCGGCCTGACCCAGGCCGAAGCGCAACTGATGACCAAACTGCACGGTAATACAGCGAGCTAGTTTCTTTTCCCTGCACGCCTGCGCTGCACACCCAAGGTCGGACGCAGAGCGTCCAGAACTGCATTCCCACGCTGGAGTGAGGAACGATAATCTTGTAACTCTCGTGCCAGCCACTCCGCGTTGGCATGCCCTCCGTAACGCTTGGCGTCATAAATTTCCGGCGCGGCACAAGATCATGCCTTAACTGTTAATGCTGCCTAAAATGCTTTTTTATCGCGATGGCACAGACGACGCAGGGTGCGACGTAAGTGACGGCTGAGTCCTGGCGCTGATCCGGGGGTAGCCTGGCAGGACGCCAGGCTAGCCGCACCGGGCCATGGATGGCCCGTTGCGGCGACCCCCGGATCAGTGACAGGGCGAAGGAACCCGACGAAGTCGGGCCGGAAACGGAGCTGCGGGCTTTGCCTACTTTGGCCCCATCAAAGTAGGTCGCCGAGGGGCGAAAAGGTGACTTGAGTCGAACCCCGATCCACCTGACATCGCAGAACCGCTGTGCAACGCGGAGCGACGGTCAGCGCCCCGTCTTACTGCTCGTCCAGCGCAAACTCGGTCAGGCAGAACGTCGGGATCTTCAGGTCGTTAAGACGCTGGGAGCCGCCCAGTTCCGGCAGGTCGATGATCGCAGCAGCCTCGTACACTTCGGCACCCATACGGCGGATCAGGTTGGCAGCGGCGATCAGCGTGCCTCCGGTCGCGATCAAGTCATCGAACATGATGACCGAGTCACCTTCACACAGACTGTCGGCATGCACTTCCAGATACGCTTCGCCGTATTCGGTCTGATACGCCTCGGACAGTACATCGGCAGGCAGTTTGCCTTGTTTGCGGAACAGCACCAGCGGCTTGTTCAATTGATACGCGACCACCGAACCGATCAGAAAACCCCGCGCGTCCATGACGCCGATATGGCTGAACTCGGCATCGATGTAGCGCTGCACGAAGCTGTCAATCACCTGACGGGTGGCCTTGGGCGACTGGAACAGGGGCGTGATATCGCGGAAGACCACGCCCGGCTTGGGGAAGTCCACGACCGGGCGGATGAGGGATTTGAAGTTCGATTGATCGAAAGTCATCAGGGGATTCCATGGCAGTTTTGGCCGACAGTTTAAGCCGACCCGCCAAAGATCGCACGTTTCAGCTTTGCATCGACCCGCCAGCCAGTGCGCACAGCTCGATGGGGGCGAGGATGTGAATCTCTTTGCCCTCGGCAGAAATCAGCTGATTTTGCTGGAACCGGGTAAAGACACGGGACACGGTCTCGACTGCCAGACCCAGGTGATTGCCGATTTCGTTGCGCGACATACTCAGGCGGAACTGATTGGCCGAAAAGCCTCTGGCGCGGAAGCGTGCAGACAGGTTGATCAGAAACGTGGCGATACGCTCATCGGCGGTCTTTTTCGAGAGCAGCAGCATCATTTGCTGATCGTCACGGATCTCACGGCTCATGACGCGCATCAACTGCCGACGCAGTTGCGGCAGTTTCGCGGAAAGCTCGTCCAGACGCTCGAAAGGGATTTCGCAGACCGACGTGGTTTCCAGTGCCTGGGCCGAGACTGGGTAAGCCTCGGCGTCCATGCCGGACATGCCCACCAGTTCGCTGGGCAGGTGAAAACCGGTGAGCTGTTCTTCACCGCTGTCACTGATATTGAAGGTTTTCAACGCCCCGGAACGCACCGCATAGACCGACTCGAAGGTGTCCCCCTGACGAAACAGAAATTCGCCTTTCTTCAGCGGGCGGCCGCGTTTGACGATCTGGTCAAGGCAGTCCATGTCTTCGGTATTCAACGAAAGGGGCAGGCACAACGGCGCGAGACTGCAATCCTTGCAGTGAGCCTGGTTTTGCGCGCGCGACTTGACTGGCTCGGACATCACTTAATTCCTTGTGGGAAATCACACATAAGCCGTAAGGGTAACTCACCCGTGCTTGTCGGGGCCAGCCTGCAAATCGGTCGGCGTCGTCAAGGTTACAGGTTGCCTGCCGATAACCACGTATTCCTTCAGCCAAGCCAGGATGCCTCGTCATGTCCACGACACTCCCGTTGATCAGCAGCATTACGATACGGACTGCGACCTCGCAGACCACCTACAGTAACGCCGAGCAAATCACTACCGAGGCGTCGGCAAGCGAGACAAAGGCCGTACAGGTCAATTTGTCGGCAGAAGGCAAGGCGGCTGCGTCATCGTCTTCCAGAAACGCTGATATCGAACAGAGCGGCCTGCCTGGTTCCGTGCAGAAGATCCTCAAGGCGATTCGCGAACTTCAGCGCAGGATCGAGGAAACCATGGAGCAGATCCAGAAGGCGCTGAATGACCCCAGCCTGAGCCCCGAGGAGCGAAGGACCAAGGCTGCGGCGCTACAGACCGTGCTCAGCACGTTGCAGGCGCAAGTGAGCAATTCCACGGCCGATCTGTCGTCGCTCATGAACAGCCTGGGCTCCAGTGACGCCGACAAGACCAAGGCGGGGATGCTGGTTCTGGCCAAAATGTAGCACCCGGCCGCAGGTCATATCACCTGGGAGAACTGCTGTCTGTTCTGCCGGGTCAGGTAAGTATCGAAGACCATGCACACTGCGCGTACCAAAAGGCGGCCTGCCGGTCTGACTTCAATGCCCGTCTCGCTCAGCGTAATCAGCCCGTCGCTGGCCATGCCAAGCAGTTGCGGCCACGCTTCGCTGAAATAGTCCCTGAAATCGATGCAAAAAGTCTTTTCGATCTCGCCGAAATCCAGCGTGAAGTGGCAGATCAACTGCTGAATGATCGCGCGCCTGATGCGGTCGTCATCGTTGCAGATCAGCCCGCGTCGGGTTGCTGGCTGGTCGCTGTCCAGCAGCCTCAAGTACTCGTTCAGGTCGCTGCTGTTCTGGCTGTACAGCTCGCCGACCTGGCTGATGGCCGAGACACCCAGGCCGATGAGGTCGCAGTGACCGTGCGTGGTATAGCCCTGAAAGTTGCGCTGCAGGGTCAGGTCTTCCTGAGCGGTGGCCAACTCGTCGTCGGGCAGGGCGAAATGGTCCATGCCGATGTAGCGATAACCGGCGTTGCCCAATTGCTCGACGGTGCGCTCCAGCATCAGCAGTTTGCTTTCTGCATCCGGCAGGTCTGCCACGTCGATGCGCCGCTGCGGCATGAAGCGCTCGGGCAGATGCGCATAGTTGAACACCGACAACCGATCGGGCTGCAGATCGATGACCTTGTCCACGGTGTGGCTGAAGGTTTGCGGATTCTGTGTGGGCAGACCGTAGATCAGATCAATATTCACCGAACGAAATTGCAGCGTGCGCGCCGCTTCAACGATTGCGCGGGTCTCTTCCAGGCTCTGCATGCGGTTGATCGCCCGCTGCACCGTCGGGTCGAGGTCTTGCACGCCCAGGCTGACCCGGTTGAAACCCAGCTCGCGCAGCAGCCCCATCGTCGACCAGTCGGCTTCGCGAGGATCGATCTCGATGCCATAGTCGCCGGAGTCGTCGTCCAGCAGGTTGAAATGCAAGCGCAGCTGCGCCATCAAGCGGCGCAGTTCGTCGTGACTGAGAAAGGTCGGCGTACCGCCGCCCAGATGCAGTTGCTCCACCACCTGACCGGGCGCCAAGTGACAGGCGAGCATCTGTATCTCGTGCTCGAGCCGTTGCAGGTAGGCCTGAGCGCGTCCGCGATCCTTGGTGATGACTTTGTTGCAGGCGCAGTAGTAGCAAATGTTCGCGCAGAAGGGCAGATGCACGTAGAGCGATAACGGACGTGACGCCTTGCGGCTTTCGCGCAGCGCGTGCAGCAGGTCGAAGGCGCTCACTTGGGTATGAAACTGCACCGCTGTCGGATAGGACGTATAGCGCGGTCCGGCCACATCGTAGCGATGGATCAGGTCTGAATCCCAACGAATGGCGTCAAGCATGCGCGCGTTTCCCGGTCCGGCTGGCGATATCGCGAGCATACGCAGGAGGCCGAGGGTCGGCGTTGATGTGGATCAAATGGCAAGAGTTGCCGGCCTCAATGCCCCATCAGCCAGTGCTGATGCGGGCCTGGCAAGGTCCAGATACCGAAGACCATCACCAGCAAGCCTCCCGCCATGCGCACGCCACGTTTGCGCAGCAAAGCCGTGGTGCGTTCGGCAGCCAGGCCGGTGGCCAGCAGAACGGGCCAGGTGCCCAGCCCGAAGGCCAGCATCAGCAGTGCACTGTCGAGAGGGTTGCCCTGGCTGGCGGCCCACAGCAGGGCGCTGTACACCAGCCCGCAGGGCAGCCAGCCCCACAGGGCGCCGAGCAACAAGGCGCGCGGCACACTGGACACCGGCAACAGGCGACTGGCCAAGGGTTGCAAATAACGCCACAGGCCTCGGCCGAGACGCTCTATATAGGTCAGTCCGCTCCACCAGCCGGCCAGGTACAGCCCCATCATGATCAGCAACACGGCGGCGACGATGCGCAAGCCCGTCGCCAGCGGACTTTGCGCCACAGCCCAGCCGACCAGTCCGGAACACAGGCCGGCTGCGACGTAGCTGAGAATGCGCCCCAGGTTGTAGGCCAGCAGCAGACGAAACCGGCGGCTGCGCTGTTCCTTGGGGATGGCCAGCGTCAGGGCTCCCATCAGGCCGCCACACATGCCCAGACAGTGGCCGCCGCCGAGCAGCCCGAGAATGAACGCCGAGAACAGCATCGAGGCGAGTTCAAACATCGCGTTTCTCGTCCGGGCCCGGTTGGGGAGACTCAGGCGGGGCATGCTCCACAGGCGGTGTGTCGTCGAACAATATGCTGTGTGCCGGACCGTCCATGTCGTCGTACTGACCGCTGTCCACTGCCCAGAAGAACACGTAGATCGCCACGCCCACCAGCAATAGAGCGGCAGGAATCATGATGTAAAGCGCGGGCATGAAACCTCCGGGGCAGATGGGGAAACGGGCGCACGACGCGGCAGGCGGGTCAGGCGCAAGGCGTTGAGTACCACAGTCAGCGAACTGAGCGACATGCCGATCGCCGCCCACACCGGAGTGATCCAGCCCAGCGCCGCGAAGGGCAGCATGAGGCCATTGTACAGAACGGCCCAGAGCAGGTTTTCGATAATGACGCTACGCGTGCGCCGGGCCAGATTCAGCGCGTCGATCAGCACCGGCAAACGGTTACACAGCAGCACGGCGTCAGCGCTGGTTTTGGCGAGGTCGGTGGCCGAGCCCATCGCCACACTGATGTCGGCTGCTGCCATGACCGGTACGTCGTTCACTCCGTCACCGATCATCAGCACCTTGCGCCCCTGAGCCTGAAGCTGGCGCAGCACCTCCAGCTTATCGTCCGGGCGCATGCCGCCACGCGCCTCGTCGATGCCCAGCGCCTGCGCGACACGGTCAACCATCGGCGAGCTGTCACCAGACAAAAGCAGCGTCTTCCAGCCTCGCGCCCGGCACGCGTGTAACAGAGTGCCTGCATCCTCGCGCAGTCGGTCGTCCAGTACCAACCATGCGAGTGGGCCCTGCGTATCGCCCAACAACAGCCATTGGCCGGAACGCTCGGTTGGCAAGGGTGTTTCAGCACCGCTCAGCGCACAGACGAAGGCCGCCTCGCCGATGCGCAGCAGATGCCCGTCAACACGACCTTGCAGGCCCAGTCCCGGTGTGCTGAGCACCTCTTCGGCAGCCGTTGGCGCTCGACCGAAGGCGCGGGCGATGGGATGCTCGGAGCGGTTTTCCAGGGCTGCCGCCAGTTCCAGGCAGCGATTGGCGTCCAGCTCGCGCAACGGGTGAATGCCGCGCAGTGTCAGGCGCCCCTCGGTCAGGGTGCCGGTCTTGTCGAAGATGACCGTATCGATCTGGTTGAGGCCTTCGAGCACATGACCCCGGGTCAGCAGCAGACCAAGTGTGTGCAGCGTGCCGGTCGCCGCAGTCAATGCAGTCGGCGTCGCCAGCGACAGTGCGCAGGGGCAGGTAGCGACGAGCATGGCCAAAACGATCCAGAACGCGCGCGATGCGTCCAGCTGCCACCAGATCACCCCGATCAGCGCGGCCGCGATCAGCGAAAACAGCAGAAAAGTCTGTGCTGCACGGTCAGCGATCTGCGCGAGTCGGGGCTTTTCTGCCTGCGCGCGTTCAAGCAGTCGGACAATGGCCGAAAGACGGGTTTCGTGGCCCAACGCCGTCACGGCAACGGTCAGCGGGCTTTCGACATTCAGCGTTCCTGCGGTGACCGCATCGCCCACACTGCGCATCTGTGGCAGGTATTCGCCGGTCAACAGCGATTCATCGACACTGGAGTGACCCTCGAGGATTTTGCCATCGGCCGGTATCACTGCACCGGGCTGCACCAGCACCCGATCAGCCAGGTGCAGTTCGCTGAGCATGATGCGCTGGCTCTGGCCGTCATCGCTGAGGCGCAGGCATGAGGCGGGCAGCACGTTGACCAGTTGGGCCGTGGCCGCCGCCGTGCGCTCGCGAGCCCGGCGTTCCAGGTAACGTCCTGCCAGCAGGAACAGCGCAAACATGCCGACTGCATCGAAATACAGTTCGCCAGCGCCGGTGACGGCGGTCCAGATCCCTGCGGCGTAGGCCGCGCCTATTGCCAGCGACACCGAGACATCCATTGTCAGGTGACGGCTGCGCAGGTCGCGCCACGCGCCGCGAAAGAACGGCGCGCAACTGTAGAAGACGATCGGCGTGGTCAGAAACAGCGCCACCCAGCGCAGTATGGTGTGCATCTGCGGGCTGAGGTCGATATTGAACTCCGGCCAGGTGGCCATGGTTGCCATCATTGCCTGAAACCACAGCAGGCCGGCGACGCCCAGTTGTCGCAACGCCAAGCGATTGTCACTCGCCATGCGCTCGGTAGCGCGGTCGGCCTGCCATGGATGGGCGACATAGCCAATCGCGTGCAGTTCGTTCAGCAATTGGCTGAGGGCAAGCTGGTCGGCGTTCCAGCGCACCAGCAGGCGATGAGTGGATAGATTCAGCCGCGCTTCGGTCACCGCGGGCAATCGCCCCAGGCGTTGCTCGATCAGCCAGCCGCAGGCCGCGCAACTGATGCCTTCGACAAGCAGGGTGGCCTCTGAGAGGTCGCCGTCGTGGCGCACGAACGGCGCCTGTACGTCGGGGCGGTCGTAGAGCGCCAGTTCATCGAGCAATTGGCTGGGCAGGCTTTCCGGGTTGGCCGAGGTTTCACTGCGATGGCGGTAATAGTTGTCCAGACCGCTCGCGACGATGGCCTCGGTTACTGCCTGGCAACCGGGGCAGCACAGCTGTCGGGTTGTTCCGAGCACCACCGCGTTGAAATGGCTGCCCGCCGGAACCGGCAGGCCGCAGTGGTAGCAGTGCAGCGGCGCGGGGGAGGAGGGCCTGGCCACGTTCAGTCTTTCCGGCGTTGCGCGGCTTGCAGGGGCTCGTCACCCAGGGTCACGTCATTGGTGCCGATCTGTTCTTCCTCGAACAGGCGCCAGGTCTGCTCGCCTTCGACACCCAGCAGTTCCACAAAACGCCGACCGTTGACCTTGTCCTGCAACTGACCGATGTAACGGCCCGGTTCGGACGGGCTGCGGGTCAGGAACACCCGGCGGTCACTGTCAGGGCGCGTGGGTGAAATCAGGTTGAGTTCCAGACGCTCCGGGTTGCTGTTGCCACTCAGGCGCAGTTCGACTTCGCCGGTCAGCTCATCCATGTTCAGGCGCGCGTGCAGCTTGAGGGTCTGGGCGAGCACTTCGCGATTCAACGAGCGATTGATGCCCTTGCCGGCCTCGTAATAGTTATCGGTGACCAGCGGATCCGGGTGGGTCACGGCGATGAACACCATCGACAGGCTCAAGGTCACCGAGCCGGTCAGGATGGCGATGATGATCCATGGCCAGAGGTGCCGGTACCAGGGGCTTGCAGCAGTCGCAGCGGGCATGACGGGGCTCTTAACGAATAGGTGGGCCAAGAAAGCGGCTTTGGGTCTCGACCTGTGTATCGCTGTCGATGTCCTTGAGGGTAAAGGTTACCTCGTTGCTGTGCGACGGTAGTTTTTCCGGCGCGCTGGACAGCTCCACCGGCAGGCTGACGATTTCACCCGCCGGGACGCTGATTTCCCGACGGCCCTGCAGTTTCAGGTCCGGCAGACCGTTGGCTTGGAACACATAGGTGTGGTCCACCTGATCCTTGTTCATCACTTTCAGGCTGTAGACGTTTTCGATCCGGCCTTCGGCGTTTTCCCGGAACAGCATGCGGTCCTTGCTGACCTCCAGGCCCACCAGCGTACGCATCCAGAAAGCAGCCGTCAGCAGCGCAATCATCAACAGCAAGACCAGCGCATAACCGATCAGGCGCGGGCGCAGGGTGCGGGTGCGTTGCCCGGACAGGTTGTGCTCGGTGGTGTAGCGAATCAGGCCGCGAGGGTAATCCATCTTGTCCATGACCGTATCGCAGGCATCGATGCACGCCGCACAGCTGATGCACTCCACCTGCAGGCCGTCACGAATGTCGATGCCGGTCGGGCAGACCTGCACGCACATCGTGCAGTCGATGCAGTCACCCAGCCCCAGTGCCTGAGGATCGGCTTCCTTCTTGCGCGGGCCTCGGGCTTCGCCACGATTCTGGTCGTAGGAGATGATCAGCGTGTCCTTGTCGAACATCACGCTCTGGAATCGCGCATAGGGGCACATGTAAATGCATACCTGTTCGCGCAGCCAGCCGGCATTAAGGTAAGTGGCCAGGGTAAAGAAACCGACCCAGAAATAGGCCCAGCCATCCGCCTGGCCCGTGAACAGATCCACGCACAGCGTGCGAATGGGCGAGAAATAGCCCACGAAGGTCATACCGGTGGCAAACCCGATCAGCAGCCACAGGCTGTGCTTGGCGAATTTGCGCAGCATTTTGCCGGCACTCATAGGGGCATGGTCGAGCCTGATGCGCTGGTTGCGGTCGCCTTCAGTCACTTTCTCGCACCACATGAAGATCCAGGTCCAGACACTCTGTGGGCAGGTATAGCCACACCAGACCCGCCCGGCATAGACGGTGATGAAGAACAACCCGAACGCTGCAACGATCAGAATGCCGGACAAGAGGATGAAGTCCTGCGGCCAGAACGTTGCGCCGAAGATGTAGAACTTGCGTTCCGGCAGGTTCCACCAGACCGCCTGATGCCCGCTGCGACTCAGCCAGACCGTGCCGAAAAAGATCAGCAGCAACAGCGCGCCGCCGAGCATCCGCACATTTCGAAACAGGCCTTTGAACGCGCGGGTCTGGATTTTCTGGCGCGAAGCATAGAGGTCGGTGAATTCGCCGCCTGTTTCGGATGCCGGGGTGATGTCGTGTACTGGAATCTGCTTGGTCATCGATGAGTCCAGCGGCCTGGCTCCGGCCGACACAGGTCAGGCAGGTTCATATCCGCGTTCAACGTGATGCACGTGAATATACGGCCGCTTCTTCATTCAACTGGCTGACCCAGGGATTGAGCAACGCGACCCCGCACGACTGAAAGTCCATTGTGTTGCGTGTGACCACGGTCATGCCATGTACCAGCGCAGTGGCGGCTATCAGCGCATCGCATTCGCTGCGCGGGTCGGGAACGTGCAATTGCGCGCAGCGCCTTGCGACCTGGGTGTCGACTGTCAGGATACGCCCGGCGAATGCTTTCAATACGTGCTGGTCGAGCCACATTCGCAATACTGCGCCTTGTGTCGGGTCGCGGCGTTCGATGCGCAGGATACCTGTTTCGAGTTCAAGAATCGTGATGGACGAGATGAACAGGCTGGAGGCCATCTGTGTTCGCGACCAGCGCAGCACGTTGGCGTCTGCAGTGCGCTTCCTGAGCTCTGAAACCACGTTGGTGTCGAGCAGGAACATCAGGACAGATCAACCTGTCGGGGCGTGATCACGGCGCGCTGAGGCTCGAATTCGATATCGATGTCAGTGGGCATTATCAGCATGTCGGCGATGCTTGCCGCGCTGCCGGTCAGCTTCAGGTAATCCTCGATGCAAAGCAGCACATGGGCCGGGCGGCCGCGGTCGGTAATGAACACCGGGCCTTCATTAGCCGCTTTCTTGGCCCCGCTGGTGTCCTGATTGAATTCACGGCTGGAGAGGGTAGTGGTCATGTGTGCGACTTCCAGAATGAGTAGACAGGGTGTCGTGGTCATCAATGAGTCTAGTCATGTAGAGATGTAACTACAAAGAATTTGTTCTTTCAGAATGCTACAACCCCAGGCTGACCGGCGCCCTGTCATCTGGATTCGGCTGGTGGCTCTTGACGGGACAGGCTGTAAACATAGGCAGCCAGAATATGAACCCGGTCATTGCCTTGCAATGCTTGCTGAGCAGGCATCTGGCCCTGGCGGCCATCACGAATGGTCTGCTGCAACTGAGCGAAGCTGGAGCCGTAGATAAACGCGTTGGGGTGGGTCAGGTCCGGCGCGCCGAGAATCGGCATTCCTTTGCCCTCTGGCCCATGACAGGCAACGCACAGGCTGGCGAAGGTCTTCTGTCCTGCCACCGGGTCAGCCTTGGCATCCTGCGGTAGCGCGCGCGCGTCCAGTTGCGTCAGCACATAGGCCGCCACATCGCGAACCCCTTGTTCGCCAAGCACGCCGCCCAGGGCCGGCATCACGCCCATGCGCCCGGCGAGGATAGACGTCTTGATCGCCTGCGCATCGCCGCCCCAGCGCCAGTCGGCATCGGTCAGATTGGGAAAGCCATAGGCGCCTTTCGCGTCAGAGCCGTGGCAGACCGAGCAGTTGGACGCGAACAGGCGTGCGCCGATTTTCAACGCCTGCGGGTCTTTCGCCACTTCCTCGACGGGCATGGCGGCGTACCTGGCAAACAGCGGCCCGTAGCGGGCTTCGGCGTTTGCGACTTCCCGTTCCCATTCATGGATACTGGTCCAGCCTTGCTGGCCGTCGGAGAATTGTGTCTTGCTGTCCTGGTCCCGGTATTCATAACCGGGCAGCAAGCCCTGCCAGTTGCCCAGGCCCGGGTACAGGAGCAGATACCCCAGGGCAAAGACGATGGTCGCTACGAATAGATAGAACCACCATCTGGGCAGCGGGTTGTCGTACTCCTCGATACCGTCGAATGTATGGCCGACGGTTTCATCCGTGGGTTCGTCGGGCTGACCTTTGCGCGTGGACACCAGCAGCCAGAGCATTGCGATGAGGGTGCCCAGGGTCAGGACCGCGACGTAAAGGCTCCAGAACGTGCTCATGACCGGCCTTCCCGTTCAGCCTTGGCATTTTCGACCTTGCCGATGGCCTCGGGGTCATCCGCGAAAGGCAGCAAGGTCGCGTCGTCGAAGTCTGCCTTGCGGGCAGGGCTGAACACCCACAGCATCAGGCCGATGAAGGCGACCATCACGACCAGTGTGCCAAGGCCTCGAATCATTCCGATGTCCATCATGATCACCGTTTGCTCTTGATGAGCGTGCCAAGGCCTTGCAGATAGGCCACCAGCGCGTCCATTTCGGTCTTGCCCTGCACCGCAGCCGCCGCACCGGCGATATCCGCGTCGGTG
This sequence comes from Pseudomonas sp. PvP100, assembly GCF_017833055.1. NCBI lineage: Bacteria > Pseudomonadati > Pseudomonadota > Gammaproteobacteria > Pseudomonadales > Pseudomonadaceae > Pseudomonas > Pseudomonas sp. PvP100. The sequence continues at coordinate 2,585,088 of NZ_JAFIBO010000001.1, read as the reverse complement.
TAAGGGGTGCCGAGGGTACGCAGCACCTGCAGTTTTTTTGCAGTCTGCGTGCTGTCGATTGTCTTCTCTGCCAGAAACGGATAAGCCGGCATGATCGAGGTCGGGACCAGGTCGCGCGGGTTGTTCAGGTGTACCCGGTGCCACTCGTCCGAGTAGCGACCGCCGATCCTTGCCAGGTCCGGCCCGGTGCGTTTGGAGCCCCACAGGAAGGGATGGTCCCAGACACTTTCGCCTGCCACCGAGTAATGCCCGTAGCGCTCGGTTTCGGCGCGCAACGGGCGGATCATCTGCGAGTGGCAACCGACGCAGCCGTTGGCGATGAACACATCACGGCCTTCCACCTCAAGCGCGCTGCGTGGCTTCATGCCCTCGATAGGCTGGTTGGTTACGTCCTGAAAGAATAGCGGGACGATCTGCGTCAGCCCACCGATGCTCACGGCAATCACCATGAAGAAGGCCAGCAGGCCGATGTTTTTTTCCAGCGCATCGTGCTTCATCAATGCGCTCCTGCGACTGCGATGCGGGTGGCCGCTGCTGCCGCCTGAGGGTCAGAGGCACGTATCGTGCGCACGACGTTGTAAGCCATCAGCAACATGCCGCTGGTGAAAATGGCGCCACCGATGGCCCGCACGATATAGCCCAAGTGGCTGGCCTGCATGGTTTCGATGAAAGAGTAGGTCAGCGTGCCGTCGTCGTTCACCGCGCGCCACATCAGGCCCTGAGTGATGCCATTGACCCACATCGAGGTGATGTACAGCACGGTGCCGACGGTCGCGAGCCAGAAGTGCGTGTTGATCAGACTGACGCTGTACATGTGCGGGCGGGCGTAGAGTTTCGGAATCATGTGGTAGACCGACCCGATGGTAATCATCGCGACCCAGCCCAGTGCTCCGGCGTGGACATGGCCGATGGTCCAGTCCGTGTAGTGCGAAAGCGAGTTGACGGTCTTGATTGCCATCATGGGGCCTTCGAAGGTCGACATGCCATAAAAGGCCAGCGAGACCACCAGAAAGCGCAGTATCGAATCGGTCCGCAATTTATGCCACGCGCCCGACAGCGTCATCATGCCGTTGATCATCCCGCCCCAACTGGGGACCAGCAGAATGATCGACATCACCATGCCCAGCGACTGCGCCCAGTCCGGCAGGGCGGTGTAGTGCAGATGGTGCGGGCCGGCCCAGATATACAGGGTAATCAATGCCCAGAAATGCACGATGGACAAACGATAGGAGTAGACCGGGCGCTCGGCCTGTTTGGGCACGAAGTAATACATCATGCCGAGAAAGCCGGTGGTCAGGAAAAACCCGACGGCATTGTGTCCGTACCACCACTGGATCATGGCATCGGTCGCACCGGCATACGCCGAATAGGATTTGAACAGGCTGACCGGCAACGAGATATGGTTGACGATGTGCAGCATGCCGGTTACGACGATGAACGCGCCGTAAAACCAGTTGGCGACATAGATATGCCGGGTGCGGCGTTTGACGATCGTACCGAAAAACACCACTGCGTAGGCGGCCCAGACAATGGCCAGCAGAATCGCCACCGGCCATTCGAGCTCGGCATATTCCTTGGTAGTGGTGTAGCCCATCGGCAGGGTCACGATGGCACCGACAATCACGGCCTGCCAGCCCCAGAAGGTAAAGGCCGCCAGACCGTCGGAAATCAGCCGCGTCTGGCAAGTGCGTTGCACTACGTAATAGGAGGTGGCGAACAGCGCACAGCCGCCGAAGGCGAAGATCACCAGATTGGTGTGCAGCGGGCGCAGGCGTCCGAAGGTGGTCCATTCAAGGTCCAGGTTCAGCCCTGGCCAGACCAGCTGCGAAGCAATGAACACGCCCAGGCTCATGCCGACCACACCCCAGACCACGGTCATGATGGCAAACTGGCGCACCACGGTGTAGTTGTAGGTTGTCGGACTGATTGTTGTGCTCATTGCAGACTTCCACGATTCAGAGGGTTACCGCAGACGTAATCGGGCCAGGGCGATGCAGTGCTGGAAATGGCATCGAAGCACACCGAAAAGGCAGGGGCAGGAACAGACAGGCACATCAACGAGCGTCAAAAGGGTTGCGGCAGACGCGTGTTGGCGAGTTTAACTTTGAAACAGGGGTGTGGGAAGTCGCAGGCTTTGTACGAAAAGTGGCTGTGTTTGATGATGCTGCATTGAGAGCAGGCTCAGAAGGTATTCCGCACCCCGTTGCAGGGTGCGGAGTTCACGCATCGCCGCTGGACTGGAATACAGCGGTGGCGATCTTCGCGTACAGACGAGTTGATCAGGACTCGCGCAAAGACTGTCACGTCTATTCAGTCGGCAGTAACACCTGTCATTGCCCAGCAAGTTGGCCTGAGCAGGCATATGACTCTGGTGACCGACTCAGCGGTGTTGTTGCACGTGTGCGCGTCCAGTGCCGTCAATGAAGCCGCCCGGCGGTGTCGAGTTTGGGGCGCTCATTGTCTCGGTGCTTGACCTTGTGCACCTTGACACAGTACCCAGGCAGACCTGAATGGTGGCTGTCCGACGTGGCAGGGCATGTCGATGCACCGTGCGCTCGCGATTCGTGCGGGATGCACAATCCTGTTCGCCGTTATAGTAGCGGGCTACTCTGTGACCCAACTGAATGAGGCAACCATGAGCAACGGCTTGAAGCCTGTTATCGGTACCGATCAATGGCTGAGACTGGCCAGTGAAAGAGGCTGGCTGTGGACGCCGGCGCAGCCTGCGCATGTGCTGGACACACCGACCCTGCTGCTGGCGCATGGTGCAGGCGCACCCATGGACAGCGACTTCATGAACCGCATGGCGGCTGATCTGGCGGCGCAAGGTATCAGCACCCTGCGCTTCGAGTTCCCCTACATGGCGCAGCGGCGTCAGGGCGGCAGCAAGCGTCCACCCAATCCACAAGCACAACTGTTGGAATGCTGGAGAGAGGTGTTCACCTGCGCCCGTGCTTACATCCCCGGGCGTCTGGCGGTCGGCGGCAAATCAATGGGAGGGCGGATGGCCAGCCTGGTCGCCGATGAGCTTGAGGTCGATGCGCTGGTGTGTCTGGGGTATCCGTTCTACGCCGTTGGCAAGCCAGAAAAACCACGCGTGGCTCATCTGGCCGAACTGAGGACGCCCACGCTGATCGTTCAGGGCGAACGCGACGCGCTGGGCAATCGAGAAGCCGTAGAGGGTTATGCATTGTCCAGTGCCATCCGGTTGCACTGGTTGTCGACAGCCAATCACGACCTCAAACCCCTGAAGGTCGCGGGTATCAGCCACGAGCAATGCCTGACTGAATCCGCGAGAGAGATTGCCGGGTTCCTGCGCACCTGAGTCACCGGCAATACAGGTCGAAGGCGCCGTCGGTCACATCAAGGTTGATGGACGACATATTGAAACTGAACTCGCCCCTTATCCGCAGTGTGCAGGGGTTGGCTTCAAGCAGCACCAGCCGGCCGCCCTGGAAATGCGCCGAGTGGTAGACGGTGTTCTTCCGGTGCAGCGTTTCGGTGTAGATCACCTTGATCTGCTCATGATCGATAAGGTCGTGGCCGCCGGGCTCAAGATCGCGATCCAGAAACAAGCCGATGGTGGTTCGTCGGCTGCCCACCTTGCCATCGGCGATGACCTGCCATATCCAGTGAGCGGGGGGCTGTTCCAGCTCCGATCTCAGTGTCAGTCGACCTGTCAGTGAGGACGTCCTGAAAGGTTGTGTGTTGATGCTCGCGGCAAAGCGGTCTTCGAGAACAACAGGGTGGACGCAGCGTTGGCGTGAGGGCGTCGGTCGGTGCATGGGCTGAACCTGGGAAGCTCCTGAAAGCGGTGACAGGGCGTTACACCTTTAGCGCAACGCCCTGCCGGATTAACAATGGGTTCAGCAATCGATCATCTGATGCCTACGCCAAGACTGGAATTGTGACTCTTCAGTTTGAAGTTGCCGCCAGTGACCATGTTTTTCACGTAATACCAGTTCCATCCGCCGATACCGGCGCTTGAAACAGTCGACGACCAATAATTGCCTTTGCCCATCGGCCAGCGATTGCCATACAGGGCGTGGATATCCACCAGCTCGTGGATGGTTGGAATCCTCGCGCCGTTGTTGCCCGCGTTTTTGCTGATCTGAGAAAAGCTGCCGCTGCCCAGGCCGATGCAATGGATGACGCCGGTGACGGTCACCGTGTATTGCTTGCTCGCGCCCAGCGCATCGGTCGCAGTAATGATGGCCGTGCCTTTGCCTCGAACCGAGGTCAGACCGTTGTTGTCCACTTTCGCGACCAGCGGGTCGCTCGAGGTGTACTGATAGGGTGCCTGTCCGCCACTGGCCTGACGCTGAACGGTGGTGTCGGCCGGGAAGTTCGGCAACAGGTCCGGTGAGCCCGGAAGCAGATACACCTTGCCACCCAGCGTGACCGGCGAAGTGTCCAGCACCAGCTCGGGCTGCGCCGCCAGAATCTGCAAGGCCAGCGTGCCGGATACCTGAACCAGACCGTTGACGCGATTGACGACATAAGAAATCGCCACCGTCTGCCCGGCGTTTGCCGTCACCAGCGCCGCAGCAAACACTACCTCCAGCGTCTTGCCCGCGTCCGCGCCGGTCAGGGTTTTTTCCCGGGTGTCGTTACCGTTGGGCCCTTGCCACTGTGTGATGACCTGGTCGCCCGCTTGCAGATTGGCCGTGGCGTCGATCACCACGGTTGCACCGGATGAAGCGTTGGCCGGGTCGAGCGTGGTGCCGATGGCTTCTTTCAGGGTGGGGGTGGGGAGGGGCGTTACGTGCGTGAGTTGCAACTTCACGTCCACAGCCTCAGAGGCCATTGACAGATTCCCTGCCAGGTCTGTGACGGTGTAGTAAACCGGCGCCTCAATGTCGCCGATCAACTCCAGAAACGATCGGGTGAAGTCGACCATTGTTCGCCTGAGACCTACGTCATCCTTGCTCACCACCGCCATAGGACCGGGTAGATCATTCCAGTAAGTGCGGACAACATCGCCCTCCTGCATGCCGTTGTAGCTGGCAATTGTCCCTGAAAGCACGTTGCCCATGGTTTGCAGTTCGTCGGAGGTCAGACCGTTCTGTGTCTGCGCGGGAAAAATGATGGGAGCCAGCAGCGGATCGCCAGGCGGGGTAAGGTCTACGATTACAGCTGTCTCGGCAGAAAACTCGACGACCATATTAATCGGGTTTTCGACCGCGTAAGCCACCGAGTGACGGCCTTCCTTCAACAGCTCGGGTGGAATGTGCAGCATGAGGTCGTCACCTGGCATCTGCGAAGGCAGTATCTCTTTCTTGAGACCAATAAGCACTCCGTCGAAGTACAGCTGATAGGTATAGCCGGGGCGCGCGCCTTGCCATACGTTCAACAGCACTTCGAGGGGCGTGTTCAAACTGTCGACGGGTAATAGTCCATCGTTCAAGGCGGCTGCGATGACAGGCGCAGTCAGCACGTTTTCTTTTTTTTCAGTCGCGGCGTTATACATGGGGCGTTCCTTATAAGTGTAAAAGTTGCGGGCCTCGTGAGCCCGCAACGGCTTAGCGACTCAGACAGGTAAAGTCGGTAGGTTTAAGCATGTGCACGACGACGCGAGTGACCGTGGAATTTGCCGCACTTTGATTGCTGCCTTCGACAGGGTCGACGGTATAACTCGCCTCCGCAAACCCTGTGCAAATAAGAAGTGTGTTGATCTGAGGGACCGTGAATACATGCCCTTGCACAACATCCACTTCATCCAGCTTACGAGTCGCCACGTAGGTAGCGGCCTCAATGGGATTATTGGAATCGTCAAATCCCTTGAAGGTGAAGGTGATCTTCTGACCCTCGGCAATGTTTACATACGGTGAAACTTTTACATCTGCACCGTCCGGATTTTCATTGGGGCCCAGCACTCCGTTTGGCGTGAGATTGAACGTGGGTCCGGTCAATCCGTTCTCGCCACCGGGTTGCTCTTCTCGAGACCGTACTGTTACAGGCTGCATCGGACTCGTCATGCTGTTCGGGTTTCCTGTACGCGTGACGGTGAAGTACACGGGAATGGCTTCGCCGGTGCCTTGCAACTTCATCAGCTCATTGTCAATCGGAATGATCAGGTCTCTTGCCGCTGCAACGTCGCTCGACCGTATTTGATACCACTGCGGTTTTACCTGATTGCCCCAGTACAGGTTCAGGTCATCATTGATTTCGAACCCCGTATTCCAGGCCACCACCCCTCTGCCGTTCAACTCGTAATCGTCTTCATCGATGAAGTTGTCCTGGGTGTTCGGGTTTTGTACGCTCGTCCCTTGTACCGTCACGTTGTTCAAGGGGGTGGGGAAGGGAAGTGTTGTAAAAACGTCTATGTGGGTGTCCAGCGACGTGCCAGTCAGTTCGCCGTTGCGAAACACTTCATAATGAACCGCTGTGTCGCCTTGTGGACCCTGGACGATGGCCTCGAATGGCAACTTCAAGGTCAGTATGACAGCCTCATTTTCGTCGCCAGGCGTAACGAACACAGGGGTCAGTGGGTTATTGATGCCCCAGAATAGCTGGATGCTATCAAGCGCTGCCGCGCCTGGATAATGCGGGATGTCGACCACTACTTCCGCCTGCGCTTCCAGATAATCGACCAGATCGCCTACCGCCTGATCAATAACAGGTGCCGGATAATCGGAGGGCAAGTCTTTCAGTCTTAATTTCACCGGGACGGTGTTCGAGAGGATTGAAGGATTGCCCGCACGGTCGATGACCTGATAGCACACCTGCTTTTCTTCCTCCCCCAACGTTTGCAGAAACGCTCGTGTAAAAGTGACCGAGACCTTGTCCAGTCCCATGTCGGTTTCGTTGACGACAGCAGTGGGGCCTACGATATCTCCCCACCTGGTCAGGATGCGGTCATGCTTGGCCATACCTGTGTAGCCGGCAATCTGTACATCAAGTTGGCCACCCAGTTGATCGAGCTCGGCAGCAGTCAGACCGTTCTGAATCTCGGCTGGAAACTGTATGGCAGCAAGCTCCGGAGCGCCTGGCGCTGTCCGGTCGATCTGAATCCGGAAAATTTCCGATTTCTGTTCTGTCTGATTGATCGGATTAACAACGACGTACGCGACATCGTGGAAACCTTCCAGCAGCAGTTCGGACGGGATCTCCAGTTGCAGAGGGTCTCCTGGTGCATGTGAGGGCAGAATCAGTTTTTGGGGGCCGGTCGCGATACTATTGAACAGCAGTTGATATGTGTAACCAGGAAGCGCGGCTGGCCATACAACGAGGTCGACCGTCAACGGTTGAGATGCCTCAGCGACCGGTATGAGTCCTGGCGTATCTTGATCATGAAATGCGACTGCAATATCAGGGGCAGTCAATACAAGATTCAAGTTTCGACGTCTGTTTCCGGGAACTGAAACAGGTGTTGAGAGATAGCGTGTTGAGAGATTTTCCATGTGTAGAAGCCTTTTTTATTAAAAATTTTGTAGGGAGTTTCCTACTTTTGTCGAACGAGTTTTTGTATGAGGTTTTTGTGATGAGCTCTTGATGAACGCGCCACTTATGTCCTCAGTCACGATTGGACGTAATAGGGTTTTTGTAAGTTGGTCAAGTGGGTGTGCAGGTATTTCTTAATTCTTTTGCGAGTTTTTTTGCTTGACGCTCATGTAGAATCTCGCTGTAAGAAGCTTCTTATATTATTTTGGGATTGCTCCTACGTACTTGATATTGAACAGGTTAAAAGTTTGTGAGCTAAGTGGGCTACCTTTCCATTCTCAATGAACGAGGAGATGGACGGTGTCTTGTAGAGAAAATAATGTCGTTAAGTCGCGGGGTGGCGCGTTTCAGCTTGCCGTGATTGCCTTTGGCGCTCTAGCTAATGTGCAGGCGTCGGCAGCGGCATCGGGCGATAATAATGGTCTGCCTTTAGACTCCAAAATAGTCAGCGGAGTGTTGCCGGCTGAAGAGTTGCCAGATGAAACCGTCAGACGGCGTGAAATCATTACCGTAGGTCCTGATACGCCCTTTGATTCTTACCACATCATTGATCAAAGTGTTCTTAATGTTGTCGGTGGGCGAGTAGACTTTGTTGGCGTGAGAAACGCTACGGTCAATATTGAGTCCGGCGTGGTGGAGAGTGGTATCAGCCTCACCGATGCCTTGGGTAATCTCTCCAACGCTACCGTAAAAAACGCGACAGGTGTCGGCATCGTTCTTCAGGGAGTGATCGGCGCTATCAACCCTGGTTCCTCGGTATCGGCTCATTCAAGCGAGGTATCGGGCTCTGGCTATGGCATTGCAGTCGGGATGTGGGGCGCGCTGAATATTTTTAATACCGATGTGCGCGGATTTGCGTCGCAAGGCAAGGGTGGTCAGGGAATTTTTGCTTCTGGCGCCAATGTGCTGATCGCTGACAACAGCCATGTCACAGGCGACATGAATGGAATCAATCTGGTAGATGGATCTGGCAACGGAGTAGTGGACGGAAACAAGTCCGTCACTGTGATTGACCGGTCGATCGTCGAGGGGCTGGGCGGGGCCGCTATCAAAGTAAACCAGCGCGTCGCATTCGACATCGAGGCCGACATAGCTGTGCAAAACCAATCCGAGCTATGGTCCGGGAATGGCAACCTGCTGGAAGTGGAAGATCACAGCACCGCCAACTTCAACGTCGACAACAGCACCCTCAATGGCAACCTTGTCGCCGATGACACCAGCACCCTGAACATCACGCTGCAAAACGGCGCGCAATTGAACGGCGACATCGTCAATGGCAGCCGTCTGGCGATTACCTCGGGCAGTCACTGGCAGATGCAGGGCGACAATGCCGTCAGGTCGCTTTCCCTGCAGGGTGGCAGGGTTTCGTTTGCTGACGAAGGGTTTCATACCCTTTCGCTGAATGAGTTGTCAGGGGCTGGCACGTTCGGCTTGCGCGTGGATCTGGACAACGGCGTCGGAGACCTCATTGACGTCAACGGCCAGGCCAGTGGGCAGTTCGGCTTGCGGGTGCGCAACACGGGGGAGGAGATTGTGTCTGCCGACATGGCACCGCTCAAGGTGGTGCATACCGAAGGTGGCGACGCGCAATTCAGCCTGCTGGGCGGACGGGTCGACCTGGGCGCCTATTCGTATTTGCTGGAGCAGCAGGGCAATGACTGGTTCATCGTCGGTAAACACAAGGTCATAAGCCCTTCGACCCAGAGCGCGCTTGCCCTTTACAGTGCGGCACCTGCCATCTGGATGAGTGAGCTCTCTACCTTGCGTTCGCGCATGGGTGAGGTTCGTGCAAGCGGCAGGGCGGGCGGCTGGATGCGTGCCTATGGCAACAGGCTGAATGCCACGACCAGTGACGGTGTTGACTACCGGCAGAAACAAAGTGGCCTGTCGCTGGGTGCCGATGCGCCCGTCGAGGTCAGCAACGGCCAACTGGTAGTGGGTGTGCTGGGAGGGTACAGCACGTCCGGTATCGATTTGAGCCGTGGCACTACGGGTAAAGTCGACAGCTACTATGCAGGCGCCTATGCCACCTGGCTGTTGGACGAAGGCTACTACGTTGACGGCGTGCTCAAACTCAACCGCTTTCGCAACAAGGCAGATGTTGCCATGAGCGATGCAAGCAAGGCCAAGGGTGACTACACCAACAACGGGGTAGGGGGATGGGTAGAGTTCGGCCGCCACATAAAACTGGCGGAAGATTACTTTCTCGAACCGTTCGCTCAGTTGTCCAGTGTCGTCGTTCAGGGACAGGAACTGCGCCTGGACAACGGCATGAAGGCGAAGAACGACCAGACCCAATCGGTATTGGGCAAGGTGGGCACCTCGCTGGGCCGCAGTGTCGCGCTCAAGGATGGCGGGGTATTGCAGCCTTATGTGCGCGTCGCCGTTGCACAGGAGTTTTCGCGCCGCAACGAGGTGAAAGCCAACGATGTGAAATTCGATAACAGCCTGTTCGGTTCGCGCGGCGAACTGGGAGCCGGGGTATCGGTGTCGCTGTCCGAGCGTATGAAACTGCACGCAGACTTCGATTACATGAAAGGTCGGCATATCGAGCAACCCTGGGGAGCGAATGTAGGGCTACGCCTGGCATTCTGATTCTTAAGGCCAGTGCCTGAGCAACACCAGAGCCCCCGGTGAATGATCACCGGGGGCTTTTCAGTTAATGATCGGTGAACCTGCGTTTGCGTTGTCTCTGTCGGGAGGTGACAGGCACCGCGTAGTTGACGTTCACCCGTAGCACTGGCGATGTGCCGATCAGTCGATGATCACGATAAAGCTCGTAATACAGATCAACCAGACCGTACTGAATATAGGGCGTAAAAGTGTAGGAAATGCACAGCACACGTATCACGCTGTTTTCGCCTACCCGATGAAAAAGCGTTGTCGATGACAGGTTTTTTCCCCAATAAAAACGGATTTCGTCACCCCAGCACATTTTGACTGACCCTGGGATATGAATGGTAATGCCCGCATGTGCCTGTTCGTGACTGATGGAATCAGGATCGATGTCAGGCAGCACAGGTGCTTTCAGCGTATCGGAAATATCGGATGGAAGATGGAGGGGGCTCGCGTGTCGGTAGAGGCTCTTGTGGGGCGGGGCTTCTTGAACAGTGATCGCGCTGTTGGGATTATTTTGTTCTTTTTGGGTGCGCGCCGCTACATCCGTGGATTGTTCTTTATCCATCGTGAACTCTTTTATTGACATTAAGTTGAGTTGTTATGTGCGTGCCGGCAGTTGTCGGCAACGGAAATATTACAAGGCACATAAGTGTTCAGGTCAAGTGTCTGCCGATATCAAAGGTAAGCCAAGGTTGTGCGAGGTTGTGCAGTTACATTTGGTATCATGTGCATAGTGAGTTATCGCTCGTTAGTGTCGGAGATGCTGTAAATAAAGGGTGTGGCTTGATATGTGCATTTTTCCAGGGCTTTTTAGGCATGAATTAACTGTAGGACATTAACTACAGATAAGTCTTACAAAAGGTGAAAAATTAAGTTTTGGCTGAATTCCCACTCCTGCGTAGGAATATTCACTCAGCTTTATCATTAGGGTCTCGCACGCGTTAGCATGCGAGGCCGTCAAGGTTGTGAGCCAAAATGTAGGCTACTGTGCTTAAATCTGTATTGAAAGTGCCGGGGTCTCCAGGCCGAGCAGGAACGCTTTGTTTAAAACGATCTGCATGTCGGCGTAACGGGTAATAGATAACTACCGCATCACCTGAATTTCAACTAATCTGAGTAAGCGTTCACTGTCAATAGACAAAAATCATGCATGGCTGCTACTGAAGATTTTAAAGAAATATCCTACACAGTCTTCAGATGGCTTTTAAGATTTCGTCAGATTTGAATAGACTGTTAACAGTGCATACTACTAATGCTCATAAAAAAGCCCCGACCAACCGAAGTTTGTCGAGGCTTGGCATACAGTCTCAGGCCTTAGCGATTAAACCGCTCTACCAGTGAATACTGTGAGTTGGCCGTGTCGGTCAGTTCGCCACTTAATACCGCAGAGCGACGCGCTTCGTCAGAGGTCTGGTCTGCCAGGCTGGCGATGGTGGCGATGTTGCGATTGATTTCCTCGGCCACGGCACTTTGCTCTTCCGTGGCGGTGGCGATTTGCGTGGTCATGTCGGTGATATTGGCGACAGCCTCACTGATGCCCACCAGCGCCTGATCGGCCTCCAGTACCCGGGCAACGCCTTCTTCGGCCTGACGGCGACCGGTGTCCATGGTGTGTACCGCGTCGGTTGCGGTCTGCTGCAGTTTGGCGATCAGGCCATGAATCTGCCCGGTGGACTCGGCGGTGCGTTGCGCCAGCTGGCGCACTTCATCTGCCACGACGGCAAAGCCGCGACCCATCTCACCGGCGCGCGCTGCTTCGATCGCGGCGTTAAGGGCCAGAAGATTGGTCTGGTCGGCGATGCCTTTGATCACATCGACCACGCCGCCGATTTCATCGCTGTCCTTGGCCAAGCGGGTCACGGTCAGGCCGGTTTCGCCCACCGAGGTGGACAGGCGCTGAATGGCTTCGCGGGTTTCACCGGCGATATCGCGCCCGCGACGCGTCAGTTCGTTGGCCTGCTGGGTGGCGTCAGCGGCACGGTTTACGTGGCTGGCGACTTCCTGAGTGGTGGCGGCCATCTGGTTGATGGCGGCGGCAACCTGCTCGGTTTCCACACGCTGACGTTCCAGCCCGATCGAACTGGCATTGGCCAGCGAGTTGGACTGACGAGCCTGACTGTTCAGGTGTTCTGCCGTGTCCTGCAAACGCGTCAGGCAGGTTTTCATGCGCGCTTCCTGGCTGAGGATCGACATTTCCAGGCGCGCTTGCGGGCCACGGCTGTCGGTGTACATCTGCGCGATCAACGGGTCGGAAGTGGTCTGCTCGGCCAGGCGCAACAAGCGTTTGGTGCCACGCTGCTGCCAGGAAAGCCCCAGCAGGCCCAGTGGTACCGACAGTGCCGCAGCCAGGGCAAACCCCCAGTGTGAGTTGAGCCACACGCCGATCAGGAAGCTCAGTTGGCTGACCAGAATGAACGGCAGCCAGTCCTGAAGTACCGGCAGCCACTTGTCGCGGTTTGGTACGGCGCTCTTGCCCTTGTTGAGGCGGGTGTAAAGCGCCTCGGCACGGCGGATCTGTTCGGCGGTCGGCTTGATACGTACCGACTCGAAACCCACCACCTGGCGGTTTTCCAGCACCGGCGTCACGTAGGCATTGACCCAATAATGGTCGCCGTTCTTGCAGCGGTTCTTGACGATGCCCATCCACGGCTGCCCGGACTTGAGCGTGGTCCACATGTGCTCGAATACAGCAGGCGGTACATCCGGATGACGCACCGTGTTGTGCGCCGCACCCACCAACTCAGCCTCGCTGTAACCACTGATGTCGACGAAGGCATCGTTGCAATAGGTGATGGTGCCGCGTGTGTCGGTGGTGGAAATCAGTCGTTGTTCGGCAGGAAATGTCCGCTCATGTTGAGTGACAGGCTGGTTGTTGCGCATGGGATTTCGATCCTTCGATCCGGAAGACTATGGCGTGGTTATCGGCGGGCACGTCGATAAATTGAGCGGCGTGCGACAAGTGACCGTAGAGTCAGCCCTGGCGGGCCAGCATGGGGTAGGTGAACAGCCCGAAATGCACGAGGTTCAGGCCCAGATGGCTGATGACGGCGGCCTGCAGCCCGCCGAAACGAAATGCGATGCCGTACCCCAGGCCCGCCATGCTCGCCAATGCTACCCATTGCGGGCCGGCACCTGCGTGCGCAAGTCCGAACAGGCCGGCAGCGAGGGTGATCGATAATGCCGTCGCATACCTTGAGCCCTTGAACAGGCGCATCAGGCTGCCTTGCAGATAAGCGCGGAAAAACAGCTCTTCGGTCAGGGTCACCAGCAACAGATTGTTGAGCAGCCATATCAGGCCTTGGTCAGGCCATTTCGGTGTCCAGCCGACGACGTTCAACATGACCGCAGCGGTCATGCAGAACGCCGACGTCACAATCAGCGCCAGAAGCCCGGTTTGCAGTGAATGGGCGACGTCAACCTTAGGCAGAATCCAGGGGCAGGCCAGTATCAGCCAGAAGCCGATCAGCGGCTTGTCCAGACTCAGGTCCATGGAGAACAGCGCGGCATCGGCACTGAATCGCGTTGCTTCGATGACGTTGGCGTTATTGAAGCCAGGCGCCAGGTGAAAGGCCAGCGCCAGACCGGTCACGATGAACAATCCGTGGCCACACGGGCGGATGGAGGAATAAGAGGATCGCGCCACGCAAAACCAGGCAATGAACAACGCGCCAAAGCTCAGCGCCGCCGAAGGGTCAAGGTTGCCGTGGAACAACGCCAGCGCGTAGCCGCTGCTCAGGAGGCAGAAAGTCAGCCAGTGCCTTGTGGTCATGAGTAAGTCCTGCCTTGAGAGCGGGGAATTCTATCCGGCGTTCAGCAGGGCAGGGGCGAGATTATAGAAATTTTCATGCTGGGGCCTGACCCTTAAACAGGGTGCAGGCCCTATTCAGCGGGTATCAGGACGCGATCAGCTGGCGCAGCACGTAATGCAGAATGCCACCTGACTTGAAGTATTCCACTTCGTTAAGCGTATCGATACGGCACAGCACGTCGACGGTTTCCTTGCTGCCGTCTTCGCGTTCGATATGCAGGGTCAGGCTCATGCCCGGCTGCACGTCTGCGTTGGTCAGCCCGGTGATCTTCAGTGTCTCCTTGCCGGTCAGGCCGAGGGTCTTGCGCGTCTGGCCGTTCTTGAACTGCAATGGCAACACGCCCATGCCCACCAGGTTCGAGCGGTGAATCCGTTCAAAGCTTTCGGCGATGACCGCCTTGACGCCCAGCAGGTTGGTACCTTTGGCAGCCCAGTCACGGCTTGAGCCCGTGCCGTATTCCAGACCGGCAATGATCACCAGCGGCGTGCCTTCTGCCTGATAGCGCATGGCTGCGTCGTAGATCGCCAGCTTCTCGCCGGAGGGCACATACACCGTGTTGCCACCTTCTTCGCCACCGAGCATTTCGTTGCGAATGCGGATATTGGCAAACGTCCCGCGCATCATCACTTCATGGTTTCCACGGCGCGAGCCGTAAGAGTTGAAGTCCTGGTACTTGACGCCTTTCTCCTGAAGGTAGCGCCCGGCAGGACTGTCGGCCTTGATATTACCGGCGGGTGAGATGTGGTCGGTGGTTACCGAGTCGCCCAGCAGGGCCAGGATGCGCGCGTTTTCCACGTCTTCGATAACCGGCAGCGGACCGTCGATGCCGTCGAAGAACGGCGGGTGCTGAATATAGGTGGAATCGTCCTGCCAGACGTAGGTGGCAGCCTGCGGCACCTCGATGGCTTGCCATTGTTCGTCGCCGGCAAAGACTTCGGCGTATTCCTTATGGAACATGCCGGTGTTGACGCTGGCCACGGCGTCGGCGATTTCCTGCTGACTCGGCCAGATATCACGCAGATAAACCGGCTTGCCGTCTGCACCTTCGCCCAGCGGCTCGCTGCTGATGTCGATGCGCACCGAGCCTGCCAGCGCATAGGCAACTACCAGGGGGGGCGATGCCAGCCAGTTGGTCTTGACCAGCGGATGGACGCGGCCCTCGAAGTTGCGGTTGCCCGACAGTACCGACGCAACGGTCAGGTCGGACTGCTGAATGGCTTTCTCGATAGGCTCCAGCAGCGGACCGGAGTTGCCGATGCAGGTGGTGCAGCCGTAACCGACCAGATCGAAGCCCAGGGCGTCGAGGTATTGGGTCAGACCCGCTGCGTTGTAATAATCGGTCACCACTTTGGAACCGGGAGCCAGCGAGCTTTTCACCCACGGCTTGCGTTTCAGGCCTTTCTCGACGGCTTTTTTCGCGACCAGCCCGGCTGCCATCATGACGCTGGGGTTGGAGGTATTGGTGCAGGACGTGATCGCTGCGATCACCACGGCGCCGTCTTTCAGGTGATAAGTCTGGCCGTCGTATTCATATTGGGTTTCGCCACTGACCTGAGCCTCGTTGCCAACCGCGACACCGCCGCCGCCTTCGCTTTCCAGCCGACCTTCATCGACCTTGGCAGGCTTGACCTGCAGACCGAGGAAATCGCTGAAGGCCTTGGAGACATTCGGCAGTGCTACACGATCCTGAGGGCGCTTGGGGCCGGCAAGGCTGGCTTCGACCGTGCTCATGTCCAGTTCCAGGCTGTCGGTGAACACCGGTTCCTGCCCCGCCAGACGCCATAGACCCTGAGCCTTGCAATACGCTTCGACCAGCTTGACGGTTTCGTCGGGGCGACCTGACAGACGCAGGTAGTCCAGCGTCACGTCATCGACCGGGAAGAAGCCGCAGGTCGCGCCATATTCGGGCGCCATGTTGGCAATGGTCGCGCGGTCGGCCAGCGGCAGATCGGCCAGGCCGTCGCCGTAGAACTCGACAAACTTGCCGACCACACCTTTCTTGCGCAGCATCTGGGTGACGGTTAGCACCAGGTCGGTGGCGGTGATGCCTTCCTTCAGTTTGCCGGTCAGCCGGAAACCGATCACTTCCGGGATCAGCATTGACACCGGCTGGCCGAGCATCGCCGCTTCGGCTTCGATACCGCCCACGCCCCAGCCCAGCACGCCCAGGCCGTTGATCATCGTGGTGTGCGAGTCGGTACCGACCAGGGTGTCCGGGAACGCGTAAGTGCGGCCGTCCTCTTCCTTGGTCCATACCGTGCGGCCCAGGTATTCGAGGTTCACCTGATGGCAAATGCCGGTGCCGGGTGGCACCACGCTGAAATTATCGAAAGCGCTCTGGCCCCAGCGCAGGAACGCGTAGCGCTCGCCGTTGCGCTGCATCTCGATATCGACGTTCTCGCCGAAGGCTTCGGCGTTGCCAAACTTGTCGACCATCACCGAGTGGTCGATCACCAGGTCCACCGGGGAAAGGGGGTTGATTCGCTGCGGATCGCCGCCGGCCTTGGCCACGGCCGCGCGCATGGCGGCCAGATCGACCACCGCCGGTACGCCGGTGAAGTCCTGCATCAGGACGCGGGCGGGGCGGTATTGAATTTCCCGGTCCGAACGACGCTCGGTCAACCAGTCGGCGAGGGCCTTGAGGTCGTTGCCGGTTACCGTCTTGTTGTCTTCCCAGCGCAGCAGGTTTTCCAGCAGCACCTTGAGTGACATGGGCAGCTTGTCCAGATCGCCCAGTGATCGGGCGGCTTCCGGCAGGCTGAAGTAGTGGTAGGTCTTGTTATCGATTTCGAGGGTTTTAAGGCTCTTCAGGCTATCGAGGGAGGGCATGAATGTCTCCTTTGAGGAATGTTCTCCGAACATCGGTTTACGGGCTCCATGTGCATCAGGTCGGGAGCGCCGCATCAGGCTTCAAGTTCTGTGGACTGTTCGGCCGCACCAGTGGTTCCTGGATTGGGCTATCATGCGCGGCTTTCAAGTCTGCGGGGTTACGCCCGAGTGCCCACTGCCCAGGAGTAACCCATGAATACACTGTTTATGCACTGCCGACCCGGTTTTGAGGGCGAAGTCTGCTCGGAAATAGCCGATCACGCCGCGCGTCTGGACGTGGCCGGGTATGCCAAGGCCCGTCCCGACACGGCCTGCGCCGAATTCATCTGCACCGAGGCGGATGGCGCCGAACGGTTGATGAACGGTCAGCGCTTCGACAAGCTGATCTTTCCCCGGCAGTGGGCGCGAGGTCTGTTTCTCGAGTTGCCGGAAACCGATCGCATCAGCGTGATTCTCGCGCAGCTGGCGGCGTTTCCTACCTGCGGCAGTCTGTGGCTGGAGGTCGTGGATACCAACGACGGCAAGGAACTGTCGAATTTCTGCAAGAAGTTCGAAGCGCCGCTGCGCAAGGCCCTGACTCAGGCAGG
Source organism: Pseudomonas sp. PvP100 (assembly GCF_017833055.1). Classification (NCBI taxonomy): domain Bacteria; kingdom Pseudomonadati; phylum Pseudomonadota; class Gammaproteobacteria; order Pseudomonadales; family Pseudomonadaceae; genus Pseudomonas; species Pseudomonas sp. PvP100. The sequence goes on along the minus strand of NZ_JAFIBO010000001.1, from coordinate 2,567,801 downwards.
CAAACTGGTGGATGACCCGCGCAAGCCGCGTCTGCTGCTGACCTTCAAGAGTGGTCGCGAGGTGTTTCTCGGTCTGGCCGATGCGGACAACTCCGCCATGTGGCCCATGGGCATCCCGCGCCTCAAGTTTCCCCGCGAAGCGCCAAGCCGTTCGACCTTGAAGCTTGAAGAGGCCTGGCACCACTTCATTCCCAGAGACCAGTGGGACGAGCGCCTTTCCGGCGACATGACCGGCGTGGACCTGGGTGCCGCGCCGGGCGGCTGGACGTATCAACTGGTGCGCCGCGGCATGCTGGTGACCGCCATCGATAACGGGCCGATGGCGGAAAGCCTGATGGACACCGGGCTGGTGCAGCATCTGATGGCGGACGGCTTTACCTACAAGCCTCGACAGCCCGTGGACTGGATGGTCTGCGACATCGTCGAAAAGCCTGCGCGCAATGCGGCGCTGCTGGAGACCTGGCTGGGTGAAGGACTGTGCCGCGAAGCGGTGGTCAACCTCAAGTTGCCGATGAAACAGCGCTACGCTGAAGTACGCCGACTGCTCGACCGCATCGAAGAGGGCTTTCAGGCGCGAGGGGTACGGGTGTCCATCGGCTGCAAACAGCTCTACCACGACCGCGAAGAAGTCACCTGCCACCTGCGCAGGCTGGACGTGGCCAAAGCGGCGAGAAAGTGATTTCTCACTCTTGTTTCGCACGCTCCAGTGATTATCGTGCCAATGCCGCGTTGGCACGATCCTCACAATCAGCAAGAATTAGCGCGCATCACAAACCCCACTCAGCCAAACCCCACAATAGCCTTGGTCTCCAGATACTCTTCGAACCCCTGCACGCCGTACTCGCGACCGTTGCCCGAGCGCTTGTAGCCGCCAAACGGGGCCATCGGGTTCCAGGCGGGGTAGTTCAGGTGCACCTGCCCGGCACGAATGCGCGAAGCCACCGCGCGTGCCTGCTCGAGGTTTTGCCCCTGGACATGCGCACCCAGGCCATAGACCGTATCGTTGGCAATTGCGATAGCCTCCTCAATCGTGTCGTAGGCAATCAGGCACAGCACCGGGCCGAAAATCTCTTCCTGGGCGATACGCATCGACGAGTCCACCTCGGAAAACACCGTTGGCCGGGTATAGAAGCCTCGCTCATGGCCCTGCACCCGTCCCGGCCCGCCGCACACCAGCTTCGCGCCTTCGCTCAGCCCGGCATCGATCATCGCCTGGACACGGTGAAACTGCGCCTCGTTGGCGATCGGGCCCAATACCGTCCCCTCCAACTGTGGATCGCCCACAACAATGGCTGCGGCCGTTTCGGCAGCCAGAGCCTCGACTTCCGCCAGTCGGTTTCTGGGCACGATCATTCGCGTCGGCGCGCTGCACGACTGACCCACATTGCGGAACGCGGCCATCACGCCGGGCGGCACGGCTTTGGCGAAGTCGGCGTCGGGCAGCAGGATATTCGGTGATTTGCCGCCCAGTTCCTGAGTCACTCGTTTAACCGTCGGCGCGGCGGCTTGCGCCACCAATGCGCCTGCCCGGTTGGAGCCGGTGATCGAGATCATGTCGATATCAGGGTGGGCCGCCATCGCGCCGCCGACCTCGGGGCCGCTGCCATTGACCAGATTGAACACGCCGGGCGGCAGACCCGCGTCATGCACCAGTTGCGCGAACAGCAGAGCGCTCAAGGGTGACAATTCGCTGGGCTTGAGCACCACCGTGCAGCCGGCCGCGATGGCCGGGGCGACTTTGGCGGTGATTTGATACAGCGGCCAGTTCCACGGTGTGATCAGCCCACACACACCAATGGGCTCGCGTTCGATCGCCGTGCCGCCTTCGACGGTATGGAAGCGGTAGCTCGCCAGCAGGTCACGTGCGACACGCACGTGTTCTGCGGCCAGCGGCACCTGCATGGCCCGCGCCGAACTGATGGATGCGCCCATCTCCAGCGAGATCGCCTGCGCCAGTTGTTCCTTGCGCTCGATAATGAGCTCGTAGATTCGGCCGATGACCTGTGCCCGGGCGTGTGGCGAGGTGCCGGACCAGCTGGCAAAGGCTGCCCGCGCTGCCGCAACCGCACGGTCGACATCGGCGGCCGAGCCACTGGCGACATGCGCCACCACCTCTTCGGTCGCAGGGTTGATCACCGCGATACTGACCGGGTCGAGCGGGGCGGACCAACCACCATCAATATAGAGTTTCAGCGCGGTGTCCGGATCAACGTGATGGCTGTTCAAGGACTGTGAGGTCATCCAGCGGGCTCCCTGGAGCAATAGTGGTCAAGGCCAGGCCCTTTACGGTCAGGCCGTTCGATACCCATAAGCTAACAAAGCAGTCTGGATAAAAAGCGCCGATCTGCCGGGTTGCAAAGAATAATCTGCTGTATGCAACCCGCTAACATGGCGGACCTGTTTCGGCCGTTTACCCGCGCTGGTGACTCAGCCGATCGCCTGAGTCACCAGCGCGAATTGCTGCACATCCGGGTTCGAGGCAGGCGGCGTCCCGAGCACCATGCGCGGTGCTCTGTCGACACACGGCAGCCCCAGGCTTTCGAGCCACGGCGCCAGCCCGCAGTCAGTCAGAATGTCGAAGCGCACGAACAGACCGGGTATCTGTTGCAACAGGTGTTCAATCAATCGTTGTGCCTGATCGACATCACGGGCAACCACCGGACCGATGATATGACCGCGCCCGAAACGGCGCAGCAGGGCGATGCCTTGCAACCGGCCTGCGTGTTCAATGCCGACCGCCTGTTCTGCATCGTGCAACAGATCAGTCAACACGGCAGTGCGATCCAGGCCGCTGCCCGCGTTGGCCAGTCGGATCAGTTCTGCGTGGTCGGTCGCGCCCAGCGTACGAATCGGCAGGTCGTCTTTCGCTGGCGCCATGCCTGACAGGTCGGCAACGCCCTGATGCTGCTGGATACGCGCGAAGTCAACGAAACCCAGGCTCTGGTAAAGCGGCGCGCCCAGTTCCGTAGCGTTGAGGATCGGCGTGCGCGGTGCCGTCGCGTCGAGACACAGCTTCATCAAGCGGCGACCGATGCCTTTGCCCTGATGATCATCGCGGACGATCACCAGCCCGATCGAGGACCAGTCGCCCTGATGGCAGGTAAACGCCACGCCAACCAGCTGGCCATCGTGCTCTGCGACAAAACCCTCGGAAGTACGTTGCACCATCGCCCAGTCCTGTTCGCGGTGTGGCCACTTGAGGCTCACTGAAAGGGCATGGGCTGCCGGGATATCCGCCGCAGTCACCGGGCGATACTGGTAGTTAGCGTCTGAGGTTGCAGGCATGGCGCCTCCGTTGCGATGGGGTGGGTGAGTGGTTGGGCTCATACCAGCTTTCCGGTGCTCATCAGGCTGGACATGAGCGGCATCTCGATGGCGGTCGGGTCGGTGAAGCGGCGAATATCGAACGGGCTGATCAACGTGCGCGTGCTGCCGGTGCTGATCAGCTCGGCCATGACGTCACCGACGCCGGGACCAAGCTGAAAACCATGGCCGCAGAAGCCAAACGCGTAGAACAGGCCGTCGACTTTGCCGCTGCGGCCCATGATCGGCAGCGAGTCAGGTGTGTAACTCTCGATGCCGCTCCATACGCGGATGATGTTCAGCTTTTCTGCGCCCGGTAGCAGGCGTTTCATCTGTTTCATCTGGTTGATCAGGCTCTCCGGCTTGAAGTAGGCGCGGCGGTTGAGCATGTCCGGTCTATTGCGATTGCCGCCCCCGATGATGATGTTGCCGCGCGGGATCTGTCGGAAATAGATCACTTCTTCCTTGATCCTGGTAAACACCCCAATCACCGTCGGCAGTGCGTAAGGTACCGGTTCTGTCACCGACATCTGCGGTCCGTTGGGCTCAAGAGGTACAGACTCGCCGAACTGCTCGGCGAGCCTGGCACCCCAGGCACCGGCAGTGATGAGCAACTGTTCGGCGACGAATAGCTGTCCATCGGCGGTGGTGACTTGAAACTCGCCGCCGACCTTCTGTACCTCGGTCACTTCAGTGCGTTCTTCGATTCTTGCCCCCGCACGAATCGCCGCGCGGGCGAACGCGGGGGCTGCCAGCCTTGGGTTGGCGTGCCCGTCATGGGGCGCATAGGAACCGCCTTTGACTTGTGCACCGAGAAACGGAAAACGGTCGTGCAGCGCCTTGCCGGAAAGGATCTGCAAGTCCAGCTCGCGGGCTTGCGGGGCGGCGGCATAGGCCTCCAGTTCGGCGATTTCGTCTTCGCGATAGCACACGCGCATATGCCCGCTGGGAATGAATTCCAGGTCTTCGCCGATCAGCTCCGGCAGGCGCTTCCACAGTGCCCAGGAGCGATTGGACAGTTCCAGCTGGCCGAGAAACCGTCCCTGACGGCGCACGTTGCCGAAATTCACGCCGCTGGCGTATTGGCCGATCTGGTCGCGCTCCAGCAGGGTGACCGAACGGCCGTGCTGGCGCAGAAAAAACGCGGAGGACGCGCCCATGAAGCCGCCGCCGATAATCAGGACATCGCTTTTTTGTGGGGTCATGAAGGGCTCCCGGTCATGTTGATTGGCTGCAACGCGCCAGCGCTTCGATCTCGATCAGGTAGCCGTGGTGCAATTCCGGAACCGGCACCACCGCGCGCGCAGGGCGATGTTCGCCCAGATAGCCCGCGTAGAGGCGGTCGAAGGCAGGCCAATGCTGGACGCCGGCGATATAAATGGTCACTTTCAGCAGGTCATCCGTATTGCATCCCGCCGCGCCAAGGATGGCCAGCAGATTGTCCAGCGCGACCGCAGCCTGGACCTCGAACGGCTCGCCGACGCTGTGACTGCCATCGGCGCGCACCGGCAGTTGTCCGGAAACATGCAGCATGCCTTGATGCAGCATCGCCTGCGAATAATGCCCACCGGGTGCTGCGGCCAGGGACGTACTGATCGGTTTCATCTCACCAGCCATGCAGGCGACTCCAGGTATGGATTGCGCCTTCGCTGTCGCAGGCGTGGTAGTCCGGGAATTGCGCGCCGGTGGCACAGGCGTGGTTGGGCAGAATGCGCAGTCGGCTGCCGATGGGAAAACGCTCGCTGATGTCGGCCTCGCTGCCCGCAGCAAGCGTGATGATGCCGTGCTCCTGATTGGCACCGGTGACCCGTGCACCGTCGATCCATTCACCGCTTTCGCTGCACACCTGGCCGTAGCCGAAATCCTCACTCTGGCGCTGCGTGCCGCGATCGCGGCTCATGGCCATCCAGCCTGCGTCAACGATGATCCAGCCCTTGTCCTGCTGATGGCCGATGACCGTGGTCAGCACGCTCAGGGCCAACTCATCTGCCTGGCATACGCCAATGTTGTGCATCACCAGATCGAAGAACACATACACCCCGGCGCGAACTTCGGTCACGCCGTGCAGGCTCTGCGCCGAAAGTGCCGTCGGCGTTGAACCGATGCTGACGTCCGCACAGGGCAGTCCTGCCTGACGAATCCGCTCGGCGGCGCTGACGCAGAGCCTGCGTTCCTGTTCGGCGAGGGCTTGCAGTGCTGCGGGTGTGTCGAGGTCATAACTGGACCCGGCATGGGTCATTACCCCACGCAGTTGCATGCCACCGTCGACCAGCGTGCTCGCGACCTCGACGAGCGAGGGGTCGTCGACGGTCAGGCCGGAGCGATGACCGTCGCAATCGATTTCTATCCAGACGTCGAAACGTTCGTCATGCGCCTGGCCGAAGGCGACAATTGCCCGGGCAGCCGTCACGCTGTCGGTCAGGATGCTCAGGCGGCAACCCTTGCGCCGCAGTCTGAGTGCCTGCTCCAGCTTGCCGGGTGCAATGGCGACGGCATAGAACACGTCATCGATGCCCTCGGCAAAGCAATGCTCAGCCTCCTTCAGCGTCGACACCGTGACACCGCTGGCACCCGCTGCAATCTGCGCCTGTATGACCGGCAGGCATTTGCTGGTCTTGACGTGCGGGCGCAAACGCACGCCCAGCTCGTTCATGCGTTGTTGCATACGCTGGATATTGTGCTGCATGCGCGACACATCGAGCAGCGCGACAGGCGTATCGAGAGAAGACAGGGAAGCTGACATGGAAAGCGCTCGTGTGGCTGGGTACGGCAGCCACTCTACGCAGCGATGATGAAGCTGTGGTTCAATGCATGATCATCAATCCTTAAGCTGAAGTGAATGATTGCTATCGAAGACCTGCGTCTGGCCGTGACCCTGTCGCGCTGCGAATCGCTCAGTGCTGCCGCCAGAATCCTCAACGTCTCGCCGCCGGCGTTGTCGATGCGCTTGCGCAAACTGGAGACGCAACTGGGCATCACCCTGGCCAGTCGCGACGCCAGACGCCTGAGTCTGACCGCTGATGGTGAGCGTTTCGCCCGCGAAAGCGCACAGTTGCTGGAGCAACTGGAGGCACTCCCGGAGTCTTTCAGGCAGCGTGATGAACGGCTGGTGGGCACGCTGCGCCTGGCTGCGCCGTTCGGTTATGGACGCCAGCGCATTGCGCCGCTGCTGGCGCGCTTCGCCAGGCTGCATCCGCAGTTGTGTCTGCAGCTGGACCTGCGCGAAACACCCTGGCCGGACCGTCACGACAGCGATGCGGTGATACACATCGGCAGCCTCAACGACAGCCAGTGGATCGCCAGGCCATTGGCACAGAATCATCGCTGGCTGTGCGCCAGCCCCGCATATATCGAGCAGCATGGTGTGCCCTCGACGCCCGATCAACTGGCTGGCCATCGCTGCATCTGCATTCGCGAAAACGATGAAGACGTCACCCTCTGGCACCTGAGCAAGGGCCAGACGAAAAAGACCCTGCGCATCGAGCCCGCGCTGCTCAGCAACGACGGCTCGGTCGCCCGGCGTTGGGCCGAACAGGGGCTGGGCATCGTGTTGCGCTCGCAGTGGGACGTCAGCGACGCCATTGCCAGCGGCAGGCTGGTGCGGGTGCTTGCCGATTGGCAACTGGCCAGTGCGCCGATCAACCTGCTGGTGCCTGTACGAAAGCATCGCAGCGCACGGGTACAGGCGTTGACCGAGTTTCTCGAGACAGCCCTGAAAGCCTGATTCGGCAAAGCACCGGCACGCTGTTGGTCGCTGTGTTGAACACCTTAATTGACGCTCACGGCAACGCGCGGGTATAAACCGCGTCTTGTGTTTTTGTCGGATTTTTCTCCATGAGCTTCAGCCCCCTGATTCGCCAGTTGATCGATGCCTTCCGCGTGCTGCCGGGCGTCGGTCAGAAAACCGCCCAGCGCATGGCGTTGCAGTTGCTGGAGCGCGACCGCAGCGGCGGTTCGCGGCTGGCGCAGGCACTGGGGCAGGCGATGGACGGCGTGGGTCACTGCCGCTCGTGCCGCACGCTGACCGAAGAGGAACTCTGCCCGCAATGCGCAGACCCGCGTCGCGATGACACGCTGTTGTGCGTGGTCGAAGGCCCGACGGATGTCTATGCGGTGGAGCAGACCGGCTATCGCGGTCGTTACTTCGTGCTCAAGGGGCACCTGTCGCCGCTCGACGGCCTGGGACCGGAGGCCATCGGCATTCCGCAATTGATGGAACGCGTCAGCCAGCAGGGCACCTTCACCGAGGTGATCCTCGCGACCAATCCAACGGTGGAAGGCGAAGCGACCGCGCATTACATCGCCCAGTTGCTGCATGACAAGGGCCTGGTCGCATCGCGCATTGCCCACGGCGTTCCTCTGGGTGGCGAGCTGGACCTGGTCGACGGCGGCACGCTGGCGCATTCGTTTGCAGGGCGCAAGCCGATTGCAATGTGATACCGGCCAGCGCTTATGCAGTCAGTAGCGCGGCGTAATATCGCGCTCGACAGGTGGCGCGTTCGGGTCCTGACCAGCCGGAAACTTGCCTTTCAGGTGCCAAGCGAACGCGATGATTTCGGCAATCGTGCGGTACAGCGGCTCGGGAATACTGTCGCCCAATTCCATGCGGGCCAACAGCTTGACCAGTTCAGCGTTCTCATAGATGGGCACTTCGTATTCGCGGGCAATGGCCAGAATCGCCTCGGCCAACTGGTCGTCGCCCTTGGCGCTGAGCGTCGGGGCGTGCTGGCCGTCATAGCTGAGGGCAAGAGCCTGGCGCGGAGTGTGTTCGGGTAGGCTCATCAGGCGTTCTCGTCGATCCAGCGTTGTTCGAGCGCGGTACGCGGACCGCTTGGTGGTGCGCCGTGGCTGCAGGCCAGTTCGCCCACTGCCAGGCCGCAGGCTATCAGCCGTTCGCGCAGATACCCCAGCTCATGTTCGATCAATGCCGCGCTGTCGGGGCGCTCGGCCCACAGCTGGCTGGACAGCGTGCCGCGCAGTAACTGCGCATGCACCTGCAAGGGGCCCAACGGCTCGAGATCGAACGCCAGGTCGACTTTCCAGAGCTTTTCCCGGGTGTCCTTGATCTCGATACCATCACGGTCTTCGGCCGCGTCCTGATCGGGCGTGTCTTCACGCTGCACCTTGACCTGCAAGGGCACGATGTCGTGGGCGTTGCGCATCGGCACTTCCAGCTGCCAGGTGGTCACCTGGGTGCCGTCGGCGTTGGTGCGCGTTTGTTCCAGCCCGCCCAGTTGATGGCTTTGCAGGCGTGAGACAGCAGCCGCAGCGAGCTTGAGGAGGATTTCCAGATCATCCTCTTTCTCGCCACCGCTGACCGTGCGCGACGGCAGCGGAAAAATGCTTGGCTGAGTGCGTGCCGCGACCAGGCCGAGGGTGCCCAGCGCATTGCGGATTGCATTGGGCATCGTGCGCGCCAGGGTGTTGGACGCCGCCGCTGCGCCGTAAGACATATTGTCCGGCAGGCCGGGCAGGATCTGGGCGATCAGACGCATCAGGTTGGCCTTCATGTCCGGTAGCTGCTGCGCCGGGTTCAATCCGGCCAGCAGTCTGGCTTCCAGAAACACGCCACTGGCGTTCAGCGCCTGGGCCACGCCCTTAGGTGTGGTCATCTGCTCGACGTCGGGCAGGTCGGCGAGCAACTGATTGATACTGGCCAGCAGCGGCGCGCTGATGGCCGGGCTGGTGCTGGTCGGGCTGCCGGACTGCAGGTTTTGCAGGGCATTGATCAGGGTGTCCAGCGAGCCTTGACGATTTTGCTGTGCGGACAGTTGCTGCGCCACGGCCAGTTGGTCGAAACGACCGGGCAGGGCCACGAAGTTGAGTGCCTGATTGCCTTGTACCTGAGCGCTCAAGAGGCTGCCAACCGTCAGCGGCTGCGGGCTCTCGATGGTCAGACTGGAACCCGCCAGCGCCGTGTTGAGCAGCATCACGATGGAGCGGTAGATGGGCGTCGCCGCAGCGGGGTTCTGGGTGGCCAGTTGATTGACTGCCTGAGCGATCACCTGGCTGGTCATGACTTTGCCTTGCAGCAGCGTGCCGACCGGTAATTGTTGGGTATCGATGCTGGTCATCGAGTTTTTCAGCGCGCCGTTGAGCTGCTGCAGCGTCAAGGTCAGCTCGTTGGCCGACGCCTGCGCCACTTGCAGCAGGCTGCCGGGCGTGAACGGGACGCTGCTGGTGACCGGTAAATTGGTCAGGCTGCCGTTGGCGAGCACCAGCCGCAACAGCAGCTGGAAGTTCTGGTTGACCTGCTTGAGGGTCAGCACTTCGGCGTTAGCGGTTTCGCCTTCAGGGATCAGATTTTCCGCTGATTGCAGCATGGTCAGCACTTGCGCGGGGGAGATGCCGGCGCGCAACAGTGTCAGGGTGGCGTTTGTTGCCGGAACGCTGGTGATGTCGCCTGTCATTGAACTATCAACCCGAGGAAATTGCCCCTTTGATAACAGGACTCGCATGTATAATACCGGCCGAAACCGGACCAGCCGCCATTAACTTCTCTTCATGTAACGGCCGTATCAATCCCGACTTGAACCGCGTTTTACTCTGTATGTCTCTGTTTTGGCACATTTCGCGACGCAAAGCACTGGAAACGCTTCATGATCCCAGCCACCCCATTTTTGCAAGCGACGGCTCTGGCGTGTGAGCGGGACGGGCGGATGCTGTTCGAAAACCTCGATCTTCATCTGCACGCGGGCGACATGCTGCAGATCAGCGGTCCCAACGGCTGCGGCAAGACCAGCCTGCTGCGCCTGCTGTGCGGGTTGATGCAGCCAACGGCCGGGCAGGTGGTGCTCGACGCGCAACCAGTGGATCGTGGGCCCGCGGCACCGGGCAGCAAGCTGTTGTGGATCGGTCATGCGCCAGCGCTCAAGGATGTGCTGACGCCGCTGGAAAACCTGTCCTGGCTCAGCGCCCTGCACCAGCCAGCCGATGCCGGCGCGATAGCTACCGCGCTAGATGCGGTCGGCCTTGCAGGTTTCGAGGACGTGCCCTGTCACACTTTGTCGGCCGGGCAGCAGCGTCGCGTCGCGCTGGCACGTCTGTATCTGCCGGGCCCGCCACTCTGGCTGCTCGACGAGCCGTTTACCGCGCTCGACCGCCAAGGCATCGAGCAACTGGAGAAACACCTCGCCGAGCACTGTGAACACGGCGGCATGATTGTCATGACCACCCACCACAGCCTGAGCCGTCTGCCCGCGGGCTATCGGGACCTCGACCTGGGGCAGTGGTCAGCATGAGCAATGTGTTTGTTCTGCTGATGCTCCGTGAGGTGCGGCTGCTGGCGAGGCGTCCGGCAGAGCTGGCCAACCCGCTGGTGTTCTTCGCGATCGTGGTCGCCCTGTTCCCGCTGGCGCTGGGGCCGCAGACGCAATTGTTGCAAACCTTGTCGCCGGGGCTGGTCTGGGTGGCGGCACTGCTGGCCGTGCTGCTGTCGCTGGACGGGCTGTTGCGCAGTGATTTCGAGGACGGCTCGCTGGAGCAGTGGGTCCTTTCGCCGCACCCGCTGGCCCTTCTGGTGCTGATCAAAGTGCTGGCACACTGGGTTTTTTCCGGGCTGGCACTGGTACTGTTGTCACCTTTGCTGGCCTTGATGCTCGGTCTGCCGGTGCAGTGCCTGCCGGTGTTGATGGTTTCGCTGCTGCTGGGCACCCCGGTGCTCAGCCTGCTGGGGGCATTGGGCGCGGCGTTGACCGTGGGTTTGAAGCGTGGCGGCCTGCTGCTGGCATTGTTGATTCTGCCGCTGTACATCCCGGTGCTGATTCTGGGCAGTGGCGCGTTGCAGGCCGCGCTGCAGGGCATGCCGGCGACCGGCTATCTGCTGTGGCTGGGCAGCCTGGCGGCGCTGGCGATCACCCTGACACCCTTTGCGATAGCCGCTGGCCTGAAAATCAGCATCGGCGAATAATTGAGGTTCCGGGATCGAGACTTCGATGCCGGTCAACACCCTGGATGCACCCTGATGAAAAGCAACGCCATGAAAAGCAGCATCGGTTTGGCCTGGCTGCACACGCTCGGCTCGCCGAAAGGGTTTTACCGCGTCAGCGCACGCCTGCTGCCTTGGCTGAGTGTTGCCGCTGTGCTGTTACTGGTCATCGGCATGGTCTGGGGCCTTGCGTTCGCGCCGCCGGATTACCAGCAGGGCAACAGCTTCCGGATCATTTATATCCACGTACCCGCCGCGATGCTCGCCCAGTCCTGTTACGTCATGCTGGCCGTGTGCGGGGTGGTCGGGCTGGTCTGGAGAATCAAGCTGGCCGATGTCGCACTGCACTGCGCTGCACCGATTGGCGCGTGGATGACCGCGCTGGCGCTGGCGACCGGCGCGATCTGGGGCAAGCCCACCTGGGGAGCATGGTGGGTCTGGGACGCGCGACTGACCTCGATGCTGATTCTGCTGTTCCTGTATTTCGGCCTGATCGCGCTGGGCAATGCCATCAGTAACCGCGACAGCGCCGCCAAGGCCTGCGCGGTGCTGGCCGTCGTCGGTGTGGTGAACATTCCGATCATCAAGTATTCGGTCGAGTGGTGGAACACCCTGCACCAGGGGTCGACGTTCAGCCTCACGGAAAAACCCGCCATGCCGGCTGAAATGTGGCTGCCGCTGCTGTTTACCACGCTGGGTTTCTACTGCTTGTTCGGCGTGCTGTTGATGATGCGCATGCGTCTTGAAGTGCTGCGTCGCGAAGCGCGCACCCAGTGGGCCAAGGCCGAGATTCTGCGCAGCCTGGGCCACACGACAGCGCAGTCGGAGAACACGCTTTGAGTTTTGCATCGTTCAGCGATTTTCTTGCCATGGGCCGCCACGGCGTATTTATCTGGTCGGCCTACGGTTTGTGCCTTGTGGTGCTGCTGATCAACGTGGCGTTGCCGCTATGGGCGCGGCAGCGGTTTCTGAAACAGCAGGCACGTCGCCTGAAGCGGGAGAATCGCCCGTGAACCCGCTGCGCAAAAAACGCTTGTTGATCATTGTCGCGCTGCTGGCCGGTGTCGGTCTGGCCGTGACCCTGGCCCTCGGCGCCTTGCAGGAAAACATCAACCTGTTCTACACCCCCAGCCAGATCGCCAATGGCGAGGCACCGCTGGATAGGCGCATTCGGGCTGGCGGCATGGTCGAAAAGGGCTCCTTGCAGCGCTCGGCCGATTCGCTGGACGTGCGTTTTGTGGTCACCGATTTCAACAAGTCGGTGACCATCACTTATCGGGGCATTCTTCCCGATCTGTTTCGTGAAGGGCAGGGCATCGTGGCGCTGGGCAAACTCAATGCACAGGGCGTAGTGGTGGCCGATGAAGTACTGGCCAAGCATGACGAGAAATACATGCCCCCCGAGGTCACCAAGGCGCTGCGTGACAGCGGTCAGGCGGCACCGGCTGTGCCTTCCACACCCGTCAAACAGGGTTGATCGATGATTCCCGAACTCGGCCAGCTGGCCATGATTCTGGCATTCTGCTTTGCGCTGGTGCAGGCCATCATTCCGCTGATCGGCGCATGGCGCGGTGATCGCTTGTGGATGAGCCTTGCCCGTCCGGCAGCCTGGGGCCAGTTCAGCTTTCTGATCTTCGCCTTCGGTTGCCTGACCTACGCGTTCATGATTGATGATTTCTCGGTTGCCTACGTTGCACAGAACTCCAACACCGCGCTGCCTTGGTACTACAAGTTCAGCGCCGTGTGGGGCGCGCATGAAGGTTCGTTGCTGCTTTGGGCATTGATTCTCGGTGGCTGGACCTTCGCCGTGTCGGTGTTTTCCCGGCAACTGCCGCAGGTGATGCTGGCGCGGGTCCTCGCCGTGATGGGCATGATCAGCCTAGGTTTCCTGTCGTTTCTGATCCTCACCTCAAATCCGTTCGCGCGTCTGTTGCCGCAGATGCCCGCGAATGGACGTGATCTGAACCCGTTGTTGCAAGACATTGGCCTTATCGTGCATCCGCCGATGCTGTACATGGGCTATGTCGGCTTCTCCGTAGCCTTTGCGTTCGCCATCGCGGCCTTGCTCGGCGGTCGACTCGACGCTGCCTGGGCGCGCTGGTCTCGTCCGTGGACGCTGGTGGCCTGGGCCTTTCTCGGCATCGGCATCAGCCTGGGCTCGTGGTGGGCGTATTACGAGTTGGGCTGGGGCGGCTGGTGGTTCTGGGACCCGGTGGAAAACGCCTCGTTCATGCCCTGGCTGGTCGGCACTGCACTGATTCACTCGCTGGCGGTCACGGAAAAACGTGGCGTATTCAAGAGCTGGACGGTATTGCTGGCCATTGCTGCGTTTTCTTTGAGCCTGCTGGGCACCTTCCTGGTCCGTTCCGGGGTGCTGACCTCCGTGCACGCCTTTGCCTCGGACCCGGCACGCGGTGTGTTTATCCTGATGTTCCTGCTGGTCGTGGTGGGTGGCTCGCTGACCCTGTTCGCGATTCGCGCACCAGTGGTCAAAAGCCAGGTCGGATTCGGCCTGTGGTCGCGGGAAACCCTGCTGCTGGGCAATAACCTGTTGCTGGTGGTTGCTGCGTCCATGATTCTGCTGGGCACCCTTTATCCGCTGGTGATCGATGCCATGAGCGGCGCCAAGATGTCGGTCGGCCCGCCGTACTTCAATACGCTGTTCGTGCCGTTGATGGGCTTGTTGCTGGTGGTGATGGCGGTCGGCGTACTGGTGCGCTGGAAGGACACGCCGCTGAAATGGCTGCTTGGCATGCTGGCCCCGGTACTAATCGGCAGCGTCGTCCTGGCGGTGCTGGCCGGTCTGCTGCTGGGCGATTTCCAGTGGGCGGTGCTGGCGACCCTGATGCTCGCCGCCTGGGTGCTGCTGGCCGGGGTTCGCGACCTGCTCGACAAGACCCGCCACAAGGGTCTGCTCAGCGGCGCACGCGGTCTGACCCGCAGCTATTGGGGCATGCAGCTGGCGCACCTTGGGATTGTCGTGTGCGCGCTGGGGGTGGTGCTGTCGAGCCAGAACAGCGCCGAGCGCGATTTGCGCATGGCCCCTGGTGAGTCCACCGAACTGGGTGGGTATACCTTTGTCTTCGAGGGTGCCCGGCATTATGAAGGGCCGAACTTCACCTCTGATCGGGGCACGGTTCGCGTGTTGCGCGACGGCGTTCAACTGACCGAACTGCACCCGGAGAAGCGCCTCTACACCGTGCAGCAGTCGGTGATGACCGAAGCGGGCATTGATGCCGGTTTCAGCCGGGACCTGTATGTCGCCCTGGGTGAACCGCTGGGCGATGGCGCGTGGGCCGTTCGGGTTCACGTCAAACCGTTTGTGCGCTGGATCTGGCTGGGCGGCCTGCTGACCGGCCTGGGCGGGGTGCTGGCGGCGCTGGACCGGCGTTATCGCACCCGGGTAAAGAACAAGGTGCGCGAGGCGTTGGGTTTGTCGGGAGCAGCACAATGAGACGCTGGGTCATGGTGCTGCCACTGGTGCTGTTTCTGGGCGTGGCGGCGTTTTTGTATCGCGGTTTGTATCTGGACCCCGCCGAGCTGCCCTCGGCACTGATCGGCAAGCCTTTTCCGGCATTCTCGCTACCGGCGGTGCAGGGTGAGCGGATGTTGAGCCGTGCCGATCTGCTCGGCAAACCTGCGCTGGTCAACGTCTGGGGCACCTGGTGCGTGGCCTGCCGGGTGGAGCATCCGGTGCTGACCCGGCTGGCGCAGCAGGGCGTGCTGATCTACGGCGTGAATTACAAGGACGTCAACGCGGACGCGCTGAAGTGGCTCAAGGAATTCCATGATCCTTATCAGTTGAATATTCGTGACCAGGACGGTTCTCTGGGCCTTAACCTGGGGGTGTACGGTGCGCCGGAAACCTTCCTGATCGATGCCCAAGGCGTCATTCGTCACAAACACGTCGGGGTTATCGACGACGCAGTGTGGCGCGAAAAGCTTGCCGCGCGTTATCAGCAACTGGTCGATGAGGCGCGGCCATGAAGCGCTGCCTGATGATCGTCCTGTTCAGCGTGCTGTGTTCCGGCATCGCTCACGCGGCCATCGACGCTTATGCCTTTCGCGACGATGCTGAGCGCGCGCGCTACAGCGAACTGACCCGAGAACTGCGCTGCCCGAAATGCCAGAACCAGGACATTGCCGACTCCAATGCGCCGATTGCCGCTGATTTGCGCAAGGAAATCTACCGCATGCTGGGCGAAGGGCAGAGCAATCAACAGATCATCGATTTCATGGTCGATCGCTATGGCGATTTCGTTCGCTACAAGCCGAGCCTCAATGCACGCACCTGGCTGCTGTGGTTCGGGCCCGCCGGCCTGCTGGTTGGCGGGTTTGTGGTGATCGGCCTTATCGTTGGCCGCCGCCGCAAGGCACAATCCGCACAGACCGACGAGCTTTGCGAAGATGAGAAGCAGCGTCTTGCCACCTTGCTGGATGAGCACCGCCCATGATCGACTTCTGGATGGCTACCGGGCTGTTGCTGATGGTCGCGCTGAGCTTTTTGCTGATTCCGCTGCTGCGCGGCCATCGCGCGCAACGGGAAGAAGACCGCACAGCTCTGAATGTGGCCTTGTATCAAGAGCGGTTGAGCGAGTTGCAGGTTCAGCAGGAGCAGGGCGTGCTGTCGGTGGCGCAATTGCAGTCTGCACGTGCCGAAGCAGCGCGTGAGCTGCTTGCCGACACCGAAGGCGCCGAGCCTGCCCGCACATCGCGTCTGGGCAAGCCCCTTCTGGTGCTGGCTGCGCTGCTGGTCCCGGTGTTGGGGCTGGCGGGCTATCTCCAGCTGGGTGCCAGTGACCGGGTTGAACTGAGTCGCGAATTCGCTCGACCACCCACCTCGCTGGCAGACATGACCCAGCGCCTTGAGCGCAGCGTGCAGGCTCAACCGGATTCAGCCGAAAACCTGTATTTTCTGGCGCGCAGCTACATGGCGCAGAACCGTCCGGGTGATGCCGCGCAGATGTTCGAGCGCTCGGTGGCGCTGGCCGGAAGGCAGCCCGAGTTGCTCGGGCAGTGGGCTCAGGCGCTGTATTTCGCCAGTGGCAAACACTTCACACCCCAGGTGCAGGCGCTGACCGACGAAGCGCTGCAGGCTGACCCCAAGGAAGTCACTAGCCTTGGCCTGCTCGGGATTGCCGCGTTCGAAACACAGCGCTATCAGGCGGCGGTGGATTACTGGACCCGGTTGCTTGCAGCACTGCCCGCAGATGACGCATCGCGTTCGGCACTGGAAGGCGGTATTGCCCGCGCCAGAGAAAACCTCGCCAAACGCGTGGCAAACGCGGCGCCGGCGGTGAAGACTAAATCGATAAAAATTCATGTCGAGCTGGCTGCGGCGCTTCAAGGCAAGGTAAGGCCGAACGACAGCGTGTTCATCTTCGCCCGCGCGATCAATGGCCCGGCAGCGCCTTTGGCGGTCAAACGCATTACCGCGGCGGACCTGCCTGCCTACGTGGAACTGAGCGATGCCGACGCAATGATGCCGCAACTGAACCTGTCGAACTTTGCGCAAGTCCAACTGGTTGCGCGAGTGTCTCGCGCAGGGCAGCCAACCACCGGTGAGTGGGTCGGCCGCAGTCAGCCACTGGCCAGTGATACTGCGGCGCAGCAGGCGTTGACCATTGACAGTCCGGATAACTAGAGAATTCGCTTATGTACCGTACCGCACGCATCACCTTGTTGGGTCTGGTCGTTGGCCTGAGTGCCTGTGCTGTCCAGCATCCGGCACCGCCACATAGCCAGGATCCTATCCTTAACCTGCCGGGTGGCCAGCAGCCCGGCGCACCGCGTCCGAGTAGCGCGCCTTCGGAGCCTGCCAAGGCGCCTGCCGCAGCGCCGAAGTCCTCGGCCAGTTTCGCGCCGCCACCGGGCGGCGGCAGCCACTGGGACCCGCGCCTGGGCGTGTACGTGATGGACGATCAGCCTAATACCTTCTATCGCCAGCGCACTTACTACCAGTGGAATGACGGCTGGAGCTGGGCAACCAGCCCCAACGGTCCGTGGCAGGCGACTGATGTCAGTGGCGTGCCGGCAGGGCTGGGCAAACAGTTCAGTAAATGATCCAGGCTCAATAAAAGCGGCGACCTCGAAGGTCGCCGTTTTGCATTGCCTGAGCGGTTTATTTGCCCGGATAGATCTGGTCGAACACACCGCCGTCGATGAAGTGGGTCTTCTGCACCGTGCGCCAGTCACCGAAGGTTTTCTCCACCGAGAGGAAGTCCACTTTCGGGAAGCGATCGGTGTACTTGGCCAGCACCTGCGGATCACGCGGGCGCAGGTAGTTTTTGGCAGCGATCTCCTGGCCTTCCGGTGACCACAGGTATTTCAGGTAGGCTTCGGCCAGGGCGCGCGACTGCTTCCTGTCCACCACCTTGTCGACCACACTCACCGGTGGCTCGGCTTCTGCCGACACGGAGGGGTAAACCACTTCGAACTGATCGCGACCGAATTCGCGGGCGATCATTTCCGCTTCGTTCTCGAAGGTGACCAGCACGTCGCCGATCTGGTTGGTCATGAACGTTGTGGTCGCACCACGGCCGCCGGTATCAAGGACTGGCACATGGCTGAACAGATCACCGACGAATTTCTTCGCCGCCGCTTCATCGCCGCCTTTTTTCAAGGTGTAACCCCAGGCCGAGAGGTAGGTGTAGCGGCCGTTGCCCGAGGTTTTCGGGTTGGGCACGATGACTTCCACGCCATCCTTGATCAGGTCCGGCCAGTCTTTGATCGCCTTCGGGTTGCCCTTGCGCACGATGAACACCGTGGCCGAGGTGAAGGGCGCGCTGTTGTTCGGCAGGCGGCTGACCCAGTCTTCCGGCACCAGCTTGCCATTGTCGGCCAGGGCGTTGATGTCAGTGGCCATGTTCATGGTGATCACGTCAGCCGGCAGCCCGTCGATGACCGAACGCGCTTGCTTGCTCGATCCGCCGAAGGACATCTGCACGGTCACATCTTCATTCTTCTCGTCTTTCCAGTGTTTCTGGAAGGCGCTGTTGTAGTCCTTGTAGAAATCACGCATCACGTCATAGGAGACGTTGAGCAGCGTTGGAGCTGCCTGGGCAGCGCTGGCAAAAGCCAGGCCGGCGGCCAGTAGCGAGGCGGCGAAGAGTTTATTCACTGCAGGGTCCTTGAGATGAAGAGTCGTGTGATCAGCCTGATGGCGTAATGCCGCGACACTATCAGCATCGCGCCTGCGGTTTAAAGACCGAAAAGATCTTTGCTTATACCGTGTGCTCTGTTTTTTTGAACAATTGATTGCCGCAGCGTGAGCAGAACGCCGCGCCGTGCTCGTGAAGGTTTTTCGAGCACACCGGGCAGTCGTGTTTCAACTGCTCGCCGCGCATGGCGTTGGCCAGCTCGGCGGTGAATATCCCGGTGGGCACGGCGATGATCGAGTAACCGGTAATCATCACCAGCGAGGAGAGCATCTGGCCGAGTGGAGTCTTGGGCACGATATCGCCAAAGCCCACCGTCGTCAGGGTCACGATAGCCCAGTAAATGCCTTTGGGAATGCTGGTGAAACCATGCTCCGGACCTTCGATCACATACATCAGCGTGCCGAACACGGTGACCAGCGTAGACACCGTGACCAGGAACACGATGATCTTCTGCTTGCTGCCACGCAGCGCCGCCAGCAGGTAATTGGCCTGCCGCAGGTAGGTGCCGAGCTTGAGCACCCTGAAAATCCGCAGCATACGGATGATCCGCACGATCAGCAGGTATTGCGCATCGCTGTAATAGATAGACAGCACGCCCGGCACGATCGCCAGCAGGTCCACCAATCCGTAGAAACTGAATGCGTACTTCAGCGGCCGCGGCGAGCAATACAGGCGCAGCATGTATTCGATGGCAAACATCAGCGTGAAGCCCCATTCGATCCATGCGAAAAGCATCGCGTAATCACGATGAATACTCTCGATGCTATCGATGATAGTGACCAGCAGACTGAGCAGAATCGCGACCAGCACCGCCTTGTCAAACGTCCGCCCGGCAGGCGTATTGGCCTCGAAAATAACAATATGCAACCGCTCGCGGCGGCTGAGAGAGCTGTCCATGGTGCTTCCCGAATCAAAGATCGGGAGAGCCTAGGAGCATTGTGTGGTTGAGTGCAAGCGCACAATACTTGCGGGAGCGAGCCGGGCGACGCTTCGCTTGATGGCGAAAAGGCCGTTACAGCGCCCGTAAAGGTGACCTGAGTCGAACTTCAATCCACCTGACAAAGAAAACCGCTGTGTGACGCGGAGCGTCACGACCTGCATTCCCACGCGGAGTGAGGAACGATAGTCAAAATCGCCGCCACTGCCACCGAAATGCTTTTCGATCACGGTGGCACTAACGACGCAAATTGCGACGTAGGTGACGGATCAGTGCCAGGGCGAAGGAACCCGACGAAGTCGGGCCGGAAACGGAACTGCGGGTTTTGCCTACTTTGGCCCCATCAAAGTAGGTCGCCGAGGGGCGAAAAGGTGACCTGAGCCGAACCCAAATCCACCTGACAAAGAAAAACCGCCGTGTGACGCAGAGCGTCACGAACTGCATTCCCACGCTGGAGCGTAGAAACGATAATCCGGGTAGTGACTGACACGGGGAGTAAACATGCAGTATGCAGGCGAGAACTTTTCTCTCAGAAAATTGGCATTTGATGATGCCGAGCTGATCAACCGTTATGAAAATACCCATCGCCAGCATCTGCAGCCTTGGGAACCGCTAAGGGACGATGACTATTTCATTCTCGAAAACGCCCGGTCAAGGGTCCAGCAGCAATGGGAAAGCATGCAGGTCGGCAGCGCGTTTTTTTTCCTTATCACCGCTCCGGACGGAGAATTGCTGGGACGCTGCAGCTACACCAACATCGTGAGAGGCGCTTTCCAGGCCTGCAACCTCGGCTTCTCACTGGCAGAAACCGCTCAGGGGCAGGGCTTGATGAAAAGGTCACTGGAGGTCACCAATCGCTACTGCTTCGAACACATGGGCCTGCATCGAATCATGGCCAACCACCTGCCACACAACCTGAAAAGTCAGCGACTTCTGCAGTCGCTTGGCTTCGAACAGGAAGGCTATGCCCGTGCCTACCTGAAAATTGCCGGCGTCTGGGAAGACCATGTCCTCAGGGCACTGATCAATCCGAACCACGCCTGATGGCGAGGCGAACGCCCATCCTACTGCTGCGCCACGTCATCCTTCTCCCAGCCGCCGCCGAGAGCCAGAAACAGATTGATCTGCCCCATCGCCACCTGCGTGTTGGCTTCGGCCATCTGCGCGCGTACGTCAGTGTAAGTGCGCGTAGCCTGCAGATCGGCGAGGAACGAGGCGCGTCCGGCCTGATAGAAACGGTGTGTCTGGTCAGCCGCTTCCTTGGCAGATTGCTCGGCGTCTTTGAGCGCGTCGCGGCGGTCGAGCAGGGCGGTGTATTGCGCCAGACCGGTCTGGGTTTCACGGATGGCATTGAGCACCACACCGTCAAAGCGCGCCAGCGCAGCTTGCGCCGAGGCTTCGGCCTGATGGATGCGGGCGCGTGAGCCGTTGGACGGGATAGTCCAGTTCAGCAGCGGCCCGAAGCCCCAGCGATTGGCCGCCGGCTTGCCAAGGTTCTCGATCAGGCCGGTGGTGCCAATGCTCGCGCCGATGCTGATGTCCGGATACAGCTCGCCGGTGGCAACGCCGATCTCGGCAGTCGACATCGCCAGATGGCGTTCAGCCTGACGCACATCCGGGCGGCGTTTGAGCAGTGCTGCGCCGTCGCCCACCGGCATGACCTGCGCAATATGCGGCAACTGGTTGCAGGTGCTGACCCCGGCGGGCAGTTGCTCGACAGGTTTGGCCAGCAACATCGACAGGCGGAACATCGCAGCCTGACGACGCGCCTCGTAACGGGGCATTTCGGCGCGCAATGACTTGAACTGCGTCTGCGAACGAGTGACCTGGGTTTCATCGCCACGCCCGGCATCACGCAGGCGCTGGTTGAGGGACACACTCTGTTTTTGCAATTCCAGCGATTCGCGGGCGATGTCGAGCTCTTCATTGGCCGCACAAATCTGCGTGTAGGCGCGCACTACATCGGCGACCACCGTGATACGTGCCGTATCCACCGCCGCCTGATTGGCATCGACATTGGCCTGCGCCGCTTCGATGCCACGCTGCAAGGTGCCGAACAGATCGAACTGGTACGAAGTGGTCAGACCCACGTCGCCGACATTGGCCACCGGCACCTTGTCGGTCAGCAGAAACGCCTCGCCAGACTCCTGCACGCGCTGCGCGCCGATCTTCGCACCGTTGGTAAAGCCGCCGGCCGCCTCGGCTTCCGAGGTCTGATAGCGGGCACGCTGCAGGTTGGCGGCAGCGATGCGCAGGTCGGTATTGGAAGCGATGGCTTGGCCCACCAGCTCATCCAGACGCGCATCCTGGTACAGGCGCCACCAGTGAGCAGGCACCGGGGCCGAAACCGTGTTGACCGAGCGACCAGCCAGTTCACCCTGCAAGTCAGGGCGATTGATCGCGCCGTCTTTGGGCAACTGGTAATCCGGACCGACCATCTGGCAGGCCGACAGCACGGCGGTAAAGCCGAGCGCGGCCACGCGTAAAGCACGTTTCATCGGCTGCGCTCCTGCGTGTCGGCGATAATCGACACCGTCGCGGTACGCCCGGCAATCATGCGAAAATCGGCAGGCACGTCATCGAAGGCAATCCGCACCGGAATCCGCTGCGCCAGACGCACCCAACTGAAGGCCGGGTTGACGTTGGGCAGCAGGTTCGAGCCGCTGCTGCGATCGCGGTCTTCGATACCGGCAACGATGCTCACCACATGGCCGGTCAGCCGCGCGTTGTCGCCGATGACACGGATGTCGACGCCCTGGCCGACATGGATGCCATCGAGCTTGGTTTCCTCGAAATAGCCATCGATGTGGAACGACGTCGAATCGACCACTGAGAGCACCGGACGCCCGGCAGTGACGAACTCATGTTCGCGGGGGGCGCGGTCGTTGAGGTAGCCGTCCACCGGACTGCGGATCACCGAGCGATCCAGGTTCAACTGCGCGGCATCCACCGCAACCTTTGATTCGCCCAGTGCCGAAAGGGCTCGGGCTTCGCGTGACTGGCTTTCTTCCAGTTGTTCGCGGGCGACCAGATTGCCCAGGCCCCGGTTACGTTTGTTCTCACGGCGTGCCTGCTCCCAGGTTTCCTGACGTTCGGCGACCGTCGCCTGCGCCTGGCGCAGTGCCAGACGGAAGCGGTCCTGATCGATGGTGAACAGGACCTGGCCCTTGTGCACAGGCTGGTTGTCAGTGACTTCGACCTTCTGGATCAGCCCGGACACGTCCGGTGCGATCTGCACGATGTCGGCGCGGATATGCCCGTCCCGCGTCCACGGTGCATACATGTAATACATCACCATGCGCCATACGACCACGGCGGCCAAGGTGACAACCAGCAGGGTCAGGACCACACGGCCCAGTGTCAGTATCGGTTTTTTCATGTCATCAGGTATCGACTTAGAGTATCCACGGCGCCGAGCAACAAAGCGTATAGACCTACGTTGAACAAAGCCCGGTGCCAGACCAGACGGTAGAAGTGGGCACGCGACAGCATCGTGTGCACGACCAGAAACAGCAGATAGGCGATGCCCATCATCGCCAGGAACGTGGGTATGAAGATCCCGCTGATATCCAGATCACCGATCACAGGGGCGCTCCATCGATGTTGTGCGGCAGTTGCTCGGTCAGTTCGCCGCCCACGGTGACGATTTCGACCCCCGGCAGCAGCGCCAGGCGCAGGCCGCTGAGAGCATGCAGCAGGTGCAGTCGGGCCGGGTTGTCGCCCATCTCCTGATCGGTCAGTGAACGGCGTGCGCGGTCCATGGCCATCAGCAGGCCTCTGGGCGCCGGCAGCCGTTCACCGGCCTTGCGGCACTGTTTGAAATAGCCGCTGACTTCGTCGATTACCTGACGCAGCAGTACCTGGGCCCCAGGCGTGGCACGGCGGGTGTAGGCCAGCAGGTCGAGCATGTTCAGCGCGACGCGCAGTTCACGCAGGGCAATCCCGGTGTCCTGGGCGGTGAGCGTCAGGCGCGGCAGTTGCTGCATCAGGCGGTCGAGCATTTGCACGCCCATGCGCCGATGCTCGGCCAGCGAAGCGTTTTCACTGAGACTGGCGATGTCACGCCAACTGAAACGGGTCAGACGCTTGACGGCCAGTTCGACGCCGAACGGGCGGAACACCAGGGTCCAGATGAAGGCGAACAGCAGCCCGGCAGGACCCGCCAGGTTGGAATTGAGGAAGTTCATGAAGTCCGCGTCATAAGCGCTCTGGATACTGATGAACGACGAGGTGTTGACGATGGTCAGCAGCGTGCCGAGAAAGAAGCGCGGCTGCACGGTCAGGGTCCCGACGCATATGAACGGCACTGCGAAGGCCAGCACCAGCATCGGGAAGTCACGCAGGTTGGGCAGCACCACAAACAGGTACAGGCTGGCGAACACCACCGAGAGCAGGGTCCAGAAGAAGAACCGGTAGATTTGCGGAGCAGGGTCGTCCATGGCGGCGAAGAAGCTGCACGACACCGCCGCCAGTGCCACGGCACTTGCGCCGTCTTTCCAGCCGAGCAGAATCCACAACACCGACGCGGCGATGATCGCCAGTACTGTCGAGGTCACCGAATAGAGCATCAGACCGCGGTCGAGAAACGGGGTCAGCCGGCCCAGGCGCCAGTGGCGATAGACCGCGCGCCACTGTGACTGATCGTCGGTCTTGATCGCGTATTGCAGGGTTCGGCAATCCAGCCACAGATCGATCCACTCACCCAGCCTGAACAGCGTATTGGAAAGCAGCAGTTGATTGCGGTCGTCCAGTTGCGCGGAGTCCGGTTGCAGGCTCTGCAGATCGCGGTGCAACTGCTGCCATTGCTCCACCTGTGGCCCGTCGGCAGTGCTTTCAAGCCAGTCGCAAGCCTTGTGCAACAAGGGTTTGAGGCTGGCCAGCAGCTCGGGCGTGCGTCGCTCCAGCGCCCACAGCGCGTCGTCCAGCGCATCGATGACCGGCAAGAGGTGGATCATCCGGCCGCGCAGTTCATTGGCGTTGCGCACGGTTTGCTTGCGGGCGCCTTCGTGGCTCAACTGGCCGATCATCATTTCCAGCGAGTTGAAGCTGCCGACCATCGAATTGCGCAGCGTACCGATTTCTTCGGGCTGACAGGTGCGGCTGATAAAACGCTGACTGTAGGTCGCGGCATCGCTGAACCACTTTTCCGTGGTGGCCTGAAACACCGGCGCCAGGCGTCTGGGCCAGAACATCGCACCCACGACAGCGGCGCAGATGATGCCGAGAAAAATCTCTTCGGTACGCGACACCGCGATGTCGAATACAGCCTGCGGGTTGTCGACCACCGGCAGCGAAATCAGCGGCATGGTGTAGCCGGCGAGCATCAATGCGTAGCTGTTGGCGGTGCGCAAGTGCAGGGACAGAAACAACAGGGTACCGGTCCACAGCCCGACCACGATGGCCAGCAACAACGGCGTCTGCACGAACATGGGCACCAGCACGACCGAGGCCGCTGCACCGGCCAGGGTTCCGGCTGCTCTGTACAGGGCCTTGGAACTGGTCGGGCCGACGAAGGGGCTGGAGACGATGTACACCGTGGCCATTGCCCAGTAGGGGCGAGGCATTTCCATCAATAATGCGATGTACAGCGCCAGCATCGACGCGCCGAAGGTGCGTACACCGTAGAACCAGTCGCGTGCAGGTGGAACGCTGGAGAAAAATCCGTTCAAGCCTGGCCCCCGTGTTCGCGCTGCGCCGCATCGGCAAACGCCTGTAACACCCGCAAGGTGGCCTCCAGGTCGGCAGGTTGCAGCCCGTGCAGCACTTCGGCACGCAAGCGGGTCAGCTCGGCTTCGATGGCACACGCCAGTGCGCGACCTTTGCGCGTCAGGCTCAAGGCCTTGGCGCGGCGGTCATTCGGATCTTCGGTGCGACAAACGATATCGGCCTTGCACAATTGGTCGAGCAGACGCACCAGCGTCGGGCTCTCCATGCCGGCCGCCTGGGCGACTTTTACCTGATGTGCGCCATCGCCCAGGCGTGCGATGGCCAACAGCGGACCTGCGCAGGCTTCGGAAATGCCATAGGTCACCAGCGTGTTCTGGCAGATGCGTCGCCATTGGCGAGACGCGGCCACCAGGCCACTGCTGATTGTCCGATGCAGGTATTCGACAGACATGGAAACACCAGGAATTTAGTTAGGAGCAATATTGTTAGTAGGGATATAAATAGCTTGCTAACTAATATCCCGTAACAACTGCTTACAGTCAACCCGAAGCTGCCCGGCGGAGGCGCTTTCTTTCTAACCCGTTAAAAACGTGTTTTGAGACGACGTGACGCTCTAAAAGGGTCGCCTTGGTACGCTTCAAGCGGCGGAAGTTCATTTATCCTGAAGATAATCGCTACCGTCTGTCGGTAATTTGCGGTTTTTCGCGCTGTGGCGGACTCGATACATTCAAAAAAATGACGCGCTTCACAAAACACTTCTTCACGTTAATCAACGCTTGTAGCTCGACAGTGGCACATTGCTGCACTGCAACAATTGATATCGGAGTGATGGCATTGGCTATTTTTAGACGTTTTGTTGACGCCAAAGCGTTGTCGGGTCTGTTTTAAAAATAAACGATTAAGCCGATAGTCTGGATGACCAAACGGGCCAGCACACCCGTTCCAGAGCCATTCAGTTGGTGCGTGATACGCACCTTGCGAGCTACGCGATGATCGACCTTGCTACCTGGAATCTCTCCGTACCTGTCGGAAGCCCCGCGACCATCATCGAAACCCCCAAATTGGTAAAGGGCTATCGGGATGGCTATTTTCAATCCGGGGATACGCTGTTCTTCTGGGCGCCGGTGACGGGTTCAACCACCGAAAACGCCAAGTACCCGCGTTCCGAATTGCGCGAGACGACTTCAGACGGAAGAGTCTTCAACTGGGCCTATTCCAGTGCCGACAACTTTCTGCGCGCCACCCTGGAAGTTGATCAGGTGCCTTCCAGCGGCAAGATCGTGATCGGTCAGATCCACTGCTACCAGAGCACCGAACCGCTGCTGAAGGTGGAGTATCAGTACAAGGAGAAGCTGCAGACCGGTAACATCGTCGCCAAGTTTCGTCGTACGCCGGACTCGGAAATCGAGGTCATCACCATCGCCCAGGGTGTGCCGCTCGATAAGCAGTTCAACTACACCATCAACCTGTCGCCATCTGGCGATCTGACGGTCAATGCCTTTGACGCAGTCTGGTACGCCAAGCTGGATTCAGCCTGGGCCAGCAAACTGTTCTACTTCAAGGCAGGGGTCTATACCCAGGACAATACCGGCTACACCACGGAAGGCGGCTCGGCCACCTTCTACAAGCTGGCCATTGCCCACGAGAAAAAGAATTGATCCTCGCGCACCGCAGGCTTCAGGCCGCCGGGAATATCAGACTGAAGCAGATTCTGCCGACGGCGGGTTGATCGACTTCGACCCGACCGCCGTGCAGTTGCATGATTGCCGTGACGATCGCCAGCCCCAGGCCGTTGGAATCCGAACGCTCATGGCGTGAGGCGTCACCGCGATAGAAACGATCGAACAAGCGCGCGAGTGTGGCTTCCGGCAGCACCGGTCCCTGGTTCTCCACATCGATCTTCCAGTGCCTGTCCACAGCCGTCACCCGCATCAGAATCTCGCTGTCTTCATCGGCGTAGCGAATCGCATTGGCGACCAGATTGCTCAATGCACGCCGCAGCAAAATCGGATCGGCCAGCAGCGTGCCTTGTCCGTGGGTGCTCAGGGTCAGATTGCGTTCTTCGGCCAGCCCCTCGAAATAGCCGGCGACCCGTTGCAGCTCATCATGCAGATCCAGCGACTGACGTTCCAGCGCGGCTTGGGCTTCGTCCGCCCGTGCCAGAAACAGAATGCTTTCTACCAGCCGCGAGATGCGCTCCAGCTCTTCCAGATTGGAGGCCAGTAGCGCCTGATATTCATCGGCGCTGCGGTTCTGGCGCAAGGCGACCTGACAGTGGCCCATCAGCGAGCCGACGGGTGTGCGGATTTCGTGGGCCAGATCGGCAGAAAACTGCATCAGGCGTCGGTAGCCATCGTCCAGACGGTCAAGCATGGCGTTGAAGGCGTCGCTCAGTTGTTGCAGCTCGACGGGCGTATCGCGGCTGTCGAGGCGTTTGTGCAGGCTGGCCGGGGTGATTGCGGCGGCATGGGCGGCCATTCTGCGCAGCGGACGCAAGCCGCGACGCAGCAGCACATACCCCAAGGCTGCGGTGATCAGAAACGCCAGGGCCACGGCTATATAGATGCGCTGACGGAAGCTGGCGAGCATGGCCATTTCCTTGACCATCAGGTGCGCGGCCTGCAAACGTACTTCGACACCGTTGGACATCACCTGAACGGCAGCAGCGCGTAACGGCACGCCTTGCAGGCTCATGCCGCTGCGCAGGTCGTCGACCCGCAGCGGCTGGTCCTGCGCCACGGTCGGCAGCTCCGGCAGGGGCGCGTGCTGCGGGTTGACCGAGATCACTGGTGATTTGCCTGGCTCGCCGATGATGAAGATATCTTCTTCGCTGTCGAGCATGTTCTCGAACAGCTGCGGACTGCCTTTGAGGTTGTCCATGGTCAAGTCATAGCGCAGCAGCTTGCGAAAGTGGTCCAGCCGCGCGAGCACGGCATGGTCGCTGCGCTGCATGACCGTTTCTTCGATTGACTGATACAGGTACAGGCCTGCGCCGCTGACGGTGAGCATCGCCACCAAGGCAAAGGCCAGGGTCGAGCGCAGGGTCAGGGAAGGCTGGCGTCGCATGGCCGCACCTCGCACACATAACCGATGCCACGCACGGTGTGGATGAGTTTGACCGGGTAGGGCAGGTCCACCTTGCTGCGCAGGCGCTTGATGGCGACGTCCACGACATTGGTGTCGCTGTCGAAATTCATGTCCCAGACTTCCGAGGCAATCTGTGCCCTGGACAGTACGTCGCCTTCGCGGCGCAATAAAAGGTGCAACAGGGCGAACTCCTTGTTGGTCAGCACGATGACCTGTTGCTGGCGCGTTACGCGGCGGCGCAGCAGGTCCAGTTCCAGATCGGCCAGATGAAAGTGGTCCGCCTCGCGTACCACGCCCCGGCGCAGGATGGTGCGGATGCGCAGCAGCAGTTCAGTGAAGGAAAACGGCTTGACCAGATAATCGTCGGCACCCAGTTCCAGGCCGCGAATCCGGTCCTGCAACTGGTCGCGCGCGGTCAGAAACAGCACTGGCACGTCCTGCCGGGCGCGCAGTACTTCGATGATTTGCCAGCCATCGATGCCCGGCAGCATCACGTCCAGCACGATCAGGTCATAGCGGTTTTCCAGCGCCAGGTGCAGGCCGTCGGCCCCGTGCTGGGTCCAGTCCACCTTGTAGCCGGACTCACCCAGACCCTTCTTCAGGTACTCGCCGGTTTTGGTGTCATCTTCAATCAGCAGGATATGCATCGTTTTGTCCGCTACGCTTTTGCCTGCACCCATGGTGCGCCGATGCCGGAGTCTAACCAGTTGCCGACAAGGTGTCCGACGAATGACAAAAATGTCATTGCCCGGTCATTCTGCGGTGCCGGTAGCGGTGCAAAGATGGGTTTCAGATCTCACCTGCCAAGGAAGTACCGATGAAGACTGCACTCTCTACTACATTCGGCCTGCTGTTGCTCAGTGCCGCTGTCATGACCCAGGCTGCCGACATGAAGGTGGTCAAACCGATGCGTGGGACCGTCGACAGCGTCAGCGCCGACACCCTCGATTTCACCACCCGTTCGGGTCAGCACGAAAGTATCAAGCTGACTGACAAGACCGGTATTCGTCTTGTGTCCGAAGCTGACTTCAAGCAAATCAAAGGCGACAGCTTTGTCGGTTCGGCTGCCATCCCGCAGGCGGACGGCACGCTGAAAGCGCTGGAAGTGACCGTTTTTGAGGCGAGCCTCAAAGGCAGTGGCGAAGGTCACTATGGCTGGGAAAACGCTGATGGCAGCACCGGCACCATGACCAATGGCACCGTTGGCACGTTGGCTGGCACCGATGGCCGCACGCTGACCGTCAAATACGAGGGTGGCGAGAAGAAACTGGTGGTGCCGCAGGATGTGCCTATCGCCTACGTCGAGCCAGGCAAGGTCGACCAGTTGACCAAGGGCGCCAAGGTCGTGGTGTTCCCGGCTGACGACGGCAAGTCCGCTCGTGGTGTGGCCGTCGGCAAAGGCGGTTTCACCCCGCCGATGTAATCACCGCCAGAGCTGTCAGGGGCGCAAGGCTGCCCCTGACAGCCTTTTCCAGGCCTGATCAGAGGGATCTCGACATGAAAACCCGCCCCATCCATCCGTGGCCGGTGCGCCTGACCCACTGGGTCAATGCCGTGGGCATGGTCTGTATGTTCATGAGCGGTTGGGCGATCTACAACGCATCGCCACTGATGCCGTTCACCTTTCCCAAATTCTTGACACTCGGCGGCTGGCTGGGCGGTTCCATTGCCTGGCACTTCGCGGTGATGTGGCTGTTGGTCATCAACGGTCTGATTTATGTGTTGTATGGCGTGTTCAGCCGCCATTTCAAACGCGACCTGTTGCCGGTCCGGCCGTCCGAAGTGACGCGTGACATGAGTGACGCGTTACGTTTTCGACTGGTCCACGTCAAAGGCCGTTACAACGCCGTGCAACGGTTGATGTACTGGTTGGTGCTGGCCATGGGCGTGCTGGTGGTGCTGTCCGGTCTGGCTATCTGGAAACCGGTGCAGTTTCAGGAGCTGGTCAGTCTGCTGGGCGGATTCGATTTCGCCCGTTGGGTACATTTCGGGGCGATGACCGCCATCGGCGCGTTCGTCATCGTCCATCTGCTGCTGGTCGTGCTGGTGCCCAGTACTTTGCTGCCGATGATTACCGGCGGCCGCCAGCCGAACGAAGACGGAACTGCGCAATCATGAACGAACCACGTAAACGCATCACTCAGCGTATCCGCCTTGAGCCCGCGCAAGAGCGCCAGCTGGTCGATATTCAGCGCCGCTCGTTTTTGCGCGCCGGGCTGACCGTGGGCGCGATGTCGATGCTCACAGGCTGCAACCTGCAGGATGGCGATCAGGTCGATAAAGTGCTGTGGGCCATGTCGCGCTGGAATGACCGGGTTCAGGCCTGGCTGTTCAACGGCCAGAAGCTGGCGCCGACCTACAGCAAGGCGCAGTTGACCAATCCGTTCCCGTTCAATGCGTTCTACCCTGAATACAATGTGCCGGAGCTGGACCTTTCCGATTACCAACTGGCGGTGTCGGGGCTGGTGCGGGACAAGCAGCCGTGGACGCTGGAGGCGCTGCGCAAACTGCCGCAACGCACGGACATCACGCGGTTGATCTGCATCGAGGGCTGGAGTGCGATAGGGCAGTGGGGCGGCGTGCCGCTGAAGACGTTCCTGGAGTATATCGGCGCTGACACGACGGCGCGTTTTGTCGGTTTCAAGTGCGCGGACCGCTATTACTCGAGCCTGGATATGCCCACTGCGTTGCATCCGCAGACGTTGCTTGCGCTGGACTTTGGTGAAGTGGCGCTGCCACCTGATTACGGTTACCCGTTGCGGGTGCGGGTGCCGACCAAGCTTGGCTTCAAGAATCCCAAGCACATCGTGGAGATTTTCGTCAGTAACGAGAATCCTGGGGGGTATTGGGAGGATCAGGGGTACAACTGGTTCAGCGGGATCTAGGAGCGGACGCAGAGCGTCCCGAACGGCATGCGACGCAGAGCGTCGCACGATGGCGGTAGTGAGATTATCGTTCCTCATGCTCCGCGTGGGAAATGCAGTTCGTGACGCTCTGCGTCACACTCAGGTGCAGTGACCACCGGGCAGGGCAAAGAGCCGCACCTTGGGCAGGCGCGGCGCTTCAGATCAATTCAGGCCCAGTTTGCCGCGCAGGGTCGAGAGGTCTTCTGCCAGGGTGTTGACCGGGCCGATCAGGGCTTTGCGGTCGTTCTCTTTGACCTTGTCGTAGGTTTCAAAGCCACCGTCCTTGGTCTTGTACTTGGCGAGGATTTTGTCCACGGTGGCGAAGTTTTTGTCGACTTTGCTCGAGAAGGCTTTGTCCTGCTGTTCGATCTGCGGGCGGAACAGGTCGACGATTTTCTTCGCACCATCGATGTTGCCCTGGAAGTCATACAGGTCAGTGTGGCTGTAACGGTCTTCTTCGCCGGAGATCTTGGTCGCTGCCACTTCTTCCAGCAGGGCTGCGGCGCCGCCGACGACTTTTTCAGGCGGGAAGGTCAGTTCGGCCACGCGCTTTTCCAGGTCTTTGACGTCGCTCAACAGCTTGTCGGCGATAGGGCCCTGATCCTTGGTGGTGTTCTGCGAGAACAGCGCATACTCCAGGCGATGGAAGCCGGTGAAGTCTTCCGCCGTAACGCCTTGTTCATGGTCGTCGACGCGTGAGTCGATGGACGCGTCCAGGTCACTGAACAGTTCGGCAATCGGCTCTACCGACTCGTAGTACACGCGAGTAGGGGCGTAGAGCTTTTTGGCTGTCGCGATGTCGCCTTTTTTCACGGCATCGGTGAATTTCTGGGTGTGGCTGACCAGTTCTTCGATGTTCTCGGTCACGTAGATCTTGTAGTCCGACACCGGGCCTACCAGATCCAGCGGCGCGGTGGCGGCGAAGGCCGCCAGTGGAGTCTGGAGCAGGCCAAGGGTCAGGAGCAAAGCCAGGGGCGTCTTTTTCATGAGTGTCTTCCGGGTCAGGAGTGGATAGGTCATGCGTTTTGAGTGGACGATACGGCCGCCAGCAGCGAGCGACCGATGAAATCCTGGTCGCCGGTTACCCCCGGGAGGGTGAAGAAATAGCCGCCACCGACCGGCTTGAGGTACTCCTCCAGCGGCTCGCCGTTAAGCCGGCTCTGTACCGTAATGAAGCCTTTTTCCAGATCGGCCTGATAGCAGATGAACAGCAGGCCCATGTCCAGTTGACCGTTCTTGTTCACTCCATTGGAGTAATTGAACGGGCGGCGCAGTATCAGGTTGCGCTGGCTTTCGGCGGTACGCGGGTTGGCCAGGCGGATGTGCGAATCCAGTCGGGTTTTCTTGCCTTCCGGGTCGGCTGCGTAGTTGGGCACATCGCTCTCGACTTTGCCGTCCATGGGCGCGCCGGTGCTTTTGCTGCGGCCGAAAATCGACTCCTGCTCCTGCAAGGGCGTGCGGTCCCAGCGCTCGACGAAGTTGCGGATGATGCGCACCGCCTGATAGCTCCCGTTGGCGGCCCAGGCCGGTTCGTCGCTGCCCGGCTGCACCCAGACCAGTTCGTTCATGGTCTTCTGGTTGTTGGAATCCGGGTTCGCCGAGCCATCTCGGAAACCCAGGAAGTTGCGCGCGCTTTCCGGCGGCTGACCGGGTTTCTTCGGTGCCTGGGGCGGCACGGTGCCTTCCTGTTTCCAGCGCACCAACAGCAGGTCGGGCAGGTTCTTGACGATGTCGCGCAGCGCATGGATGTTGCTGTCGGCAGTGTTGGCGCAGAACTGAATGCTCAGGTCGCCATGGCAACTGGCCGGATCCAGCGCATCGTTGGGGAAACCGGTCATGCGGCTCAGGCGTTTCGGCTTGATTGGGGTCAGACCGAAACGCTCGTCGAACAGCGACTCGCCTACCGACACGGTGATGGTCAGGTTGTCCGGGGTCACCACCGGACCGAGAATGCCCGAGTCCGGCGGTGGCAGTTTCGGATCGATCTCCGGCACCGGGCCACCGGTCATCAGGAACGCGATGCGCTCGTTCAGGGTGCGAAACAGACGTTCCAGGTCCTCACGGTCGGCGGCCAGAACATCGAACGCTACCAGCATGCCCGCAGCAGGGCGCGGGTTGACGATGCCGCTCTGATGCAGGCCGTGAAACTCGTTGTGGTCCTGCGTTTTCTCACTGTTCGGCGCTTCGGCGACCTGCGCAGGTGCTGCGGCAAGTGCGTTGCCACTCAGGCTGCTGCCAGCCAGCGCGGCCCCTGCAGCGCCGAGCCCCATCAGAACGCGGCGGCGTTGCAGGGAGGCCGGAGCATTGCTCGTGTCTGAATTGCTGTCCGGATTTTTCATCGTGCTGTGCTCCAGTAAATCAAAGGCCGGAGAGGCCGAGTGCCGGGTCGATGCCATTGAGCGCGTCAGCCAGAGCGCCAGCCTTGGCGGCGATCTGCTGACGCTGCGCCTTATCCACCTGATCGTAGGGGCGTACGCCGCCATCGGCGCTGCTCAACGCATCGAGCGTGGTGTCCAGATCAGCCATGGCTGCGTCGATCTTCTGCAACAGATCACCCGCACTGCGGGCCAGCAACGGCCGCAGCAGGTCGACGATCTTGCGGGTGCCGTCCAGGTTGGCGGCAAAGCCGTTGAGGTCGCTGTGGCTGTAGCGTTCCTCTTCGCCGTTGCTGCGTACCTCAGCCAGGCTGCGCAGGGTGCGCGTGGCAATGGCCGCCAGCTGTTCGGGCGCCAGCGATTGCGCCATCAACTGTTGCTTGAGCTGGGTGACGTCGGTTTGCAGACGCTGCGCGACCGGCGCCAGGCCCTCGACGCTGTGTAGCTCGTACAGGCCATATTCAATTCGGTGAAAGCCGCCGAAGCCAGGATCCTGTTCACGTTTCTCGTAATAGTCGGCGCGGGCATTGATCGCATTGTCCAGCTCGGCAAGGCGCTGTGCAGCCGGTGCGATGCGCTGGTAGACGGCGCGGGCGGGCAGGTAGGCCGCCTGGGCGGCGCTCAGGTCGCCGGCATCAATGGCCTGTTGCAGGGCGGTGACGGCCTTGATCAGCGCCGAGCTTTGCAGGCTCAGGTACACGCGGTACTCGGAGAGCGGCCCGATGAAGGCGGTCATGGACGGACGCGCCTTGGCCTTGGCGTCGGACTCTGCCGTCGGCGTGACGTGCAAGGTGCCGCGCGGATTACTCAGCAGACCGCAAGTAATCGTGTAATCACCGGGCGTCAGGTTGGCATTGATCACCTGGCTCAGCCCTGGCGCGATGTTTTCCCGCTCTTCAATCACCAGCACGCCATCGAGAATTTCCCATTCGACGGCGCGTTCCGAGCGGTTGACGATGCGAAAGGCGTTCTTGCCCGCAGCGACCGTCAAGGCGTTCGGTTCGCAGTTATGAGCGTGGATATTAACCACGGTCTCAGTACCGGCATTGGCCGCGCGCTTTTTGGCCGCGACCTGCGAGGCGTAGTAGAACAGCCCGCCTGCGGCGATCATCAGGATCACTGAGCCGGCGACTGCCAATCGCAGGACACGGGGCGGCCGGGCTTTCCCGGAAGGCCCTGAGGGACGGTTAGACATGGAGGCCCTTATTCGTTCGTAACAGAAGATGTGTTTGGCTGCATGACCTTGCCAGCGGCCGGGGTGTGCGGCTTGAAGAACAGCAGCAGCGCCCCGATCAGATAAATCAGGTAGGCAGTCAGGGTGCTGACCGTCGGCGCGTCCTGGTAACCGAACATGCCCGCCAGTACCGAACCGGCAGGGCCATCCATCGGCAG
This sequence comes from Pseudomonas sp. PvP100, assembly GCF_017833055.1. Classification (NCBI taxonomy): domain Bacteria; kingdom Pseudomonadati; phylum Pseudomonadota; class Gammaproteobacteria; order Pseudomonadales; family Pseudomonadaceae; genus Pseudomonas; species Pseudomonas sp. PvP100. The sequence continues at coordinate 2,533,047 of NZ_JAFIBO010000001.1, read as the reverse complement.
CAGCGCACTGATGTCGAAAACCACTTCCTGCAGGTGATTCCAGACCCCGGCTTCATGCAGTGCCTGGACGGAGTTGGCGAGGATGCCCGCCGCCACTACCAGAATGAACAACCCGGTCCAGCGGAAAAACAGGCTCAGGTTGAGGCGCATGCTGCCGCTGTAGATGGCCACACCGAAAGCGACTGCCAGTAACAGGCCGAGCAGGGCGCCCAGCGGCGCGCCGGAGCCGTCGCTCTGCTGGAACACGGCGAGCAGAAAGAAGACGGTCTCCAGGCCTTCGCGGGCCACGGCGAAAAACACCATGGCAATCAGCGCGTAGGTCTGGTTTTTCGAGCCGGTGAGGGCGGCATCGAGTGATTCATGCAGCGCGTTTTTTATCGACCGTGCGACCTTGCGCATCCAGAACACCATGGAGCTGAGAATGCCGACGGCGATCAGGCCGACGATGCCTTCGAACAGTTCCTGCTGCTTCTGCGGAAACTCGGCGCTCATCAACTCAAGCCCGCCGCCGACGAACAGCGAGAGCGCGGCAGCCAGAAATACGCCGATCCACACCGCAGGCATCCACTCGCCGCGGCCGGTCTGCTTCAGGTAACTGGCGATAATGCCAACGATGAGCGCGGCTTCGATGCCTTCGCGCAGCATGATCAAAAAGGGAACAAGCATATCTCACCGAGTCAAAGCTGTAGGGTGAACGTGTCTCAGCGGGTCGTAGGCCGGAAACACTGCGTAACATAATGATACTCATTCTTGAATGCGGGTAGTTGTTTTTTATCGGCTTTGCGTTTTTGGCAGGTCGTTCAGGTCAGGTTCAGGTAATCGGTCACGGTGTTTTGAACGTTCCGCGGTCTTCGCAAATCAGCGATCATTTCCGCCTCTGCGTAAACCCTGTTTGCCCGCCTGGCCGCTTCAATCTGGAAGTCATCATGTCATCAAAATCACACAGCGCTGACCGCGAGCATGCTGAGGCGGTCGCGGCGCTTAGGTCCATAGACGTGCAATGGCAGTCGTTGATCGACCATGTCGGCCCTTGTCTGCATCCGGTCAGCGCAGCGCAGGACCCGTTTCAGGCGCTGGTCAAGGCGGTCGCCTATCAGCAATTGCATGCCAGGGCGGGCGATGCGATGGTCAGGAGGCTGCGTGCGTTGTTTCTGGATGACAGCCTTCCAGAGGTCAGCTTTCCGGGCGCGCAGGCACTGGTCGATCTGGATGATCAGGCGCTGCGCTCCTGTGGCTTCTCGGCGTCCAAATGCCGGGCGATCAAGGCGATTGCTGAGGCGCGGCTGGACGGTCTGGTGCCTGAGGTCAGTGCTGCGCTGGCGATGGGCAACGAGGCGCTGGTCGAACGCCTGATCCAGCTACCGGGCGTGGGCCGCTGGACCGTGGAGATGATGCTCATCTACGGGCTCGGTCAGCTGGATGTGATGCCAGCCAGCGATTTCGGCGTGTGCGAAGGCTACCGGCGACTGTATGCTCTGCAACTCAAGCCGTCGCACCGGCAAATGGCCCGGCTTGCCGAGCGCTTCGCGCCTTACCGAACCATCGCCGCCTGGTATCTGTGGCGAGTGCCGGTCGATTTCAGCGAACTCGGCTCATCTCGAATTTGAAAGCAAGACTCGGAGTGCCCAGTGGCTCTGACAGGCGCAGTCTTATCGAAACTCAAGGCGGGCTCGACCATGGACAGCACAGAACGCACTCAACCGGCACGCGCCCTGCGCACTGAAGACGATCCGCGCTGGGACATCCTGGTCAATCGGCGTTCAGACGCTGGCGCTGCCTTCGTTTACGGCGTGCTGACCACTGGCATCTATTGCAACCCGTGCAGCCCGACCCGGCTGCCGCGTCCGGAAAACGTGGTGTTTTTTGATAGTGCACACGACGCCGAGGCCGCCGGGTTTCGCCCGTCCCTGCGCAATGCCGGCGATTCACATGCGCTGCAGCTCAAGCACGCGCAAGCCGTCGCCCAGGCTTGCAGACTGATCGATGCCGCCGAATCGATGCCCACTCTGACCGAGCTCGCGGAGCAGGTCGGGATGAGCGGTTTTCATTTTCACCGTATTTTCAAAAGGCTGACCGGGCTGACGCCCAAGGCCTACAGTGTTGCCTCGTTACGCTCGCGGGTGAAAGTCCAGCTCTCACAGGACGTCAGCATTACCCGTGCGTTGTACGAGGCGGGCTACAACGCCAACAGTCGGTTCTATGAGGCATCGCAGAACATGCTTGGCATGAAACCTTCCGAATACCGCGCAGGCGGGACCAATGTCGATATCAGGTTCGCTCTGGGTGAAAGTTCGCTGGGTTCGATTCTGGTAGCTACGAGCAGCAAGGGCATCTGTGCAATTTCGCTCGGTGATGACCCGCATGCGCTGATCGAAGCTTTCCAGGACCAGTTTCCCAACGCCAACCTGATCGGCGCAGACGCAGCGTTCGAACAACTGGTTGCCGAGGTCGTGGGTTTTGTCGAATCACCCGCGACCGGCCTGGCGCTGCCACTGGATATCCGCGGCACGGTGTTTCAGGAGCGGGTCTGGCAGGCGCTCAGGGACATTCCTGCCGGATCGACGGCCACCTACACGCAGATCGCGACGCAGATAGGACTGCCCAGTGCAGTCCGTGCGGTTGCCAATGCCTGCGGTGCGAATAAGCTCGCAGTGGCCATTCCCTGCCACCGCGTGGTGCGCAGCGATGGATCGTTGTCGGGCTACCGCTGGGGCGTCGAGCGCAAGCGCAAGCTGCTTGAAATCGAAGCGGCCGAGGGGGCAGGACTGTTTTCAGGGCGTTGAGCAGCAGCCCATTTTCTGCAGAATTCGATAGGCCAGTTTCACCCGCTCCTCGTTCGGGTAGTTTTTGTTGGCGAGGATGGCAATCCCCAACTGCTGCTCCGGAATGAACGCCACATAGCCGCCGAAACCGTTGGTTGATCCGGTTTTGTTGACCCAGACCGAAGATTGCGCTGCCTGCGGTGGCTCGATCATTTCGGTTTTGACCGTGTTCAGCATGGCGCTGGCATTGCCCTCAAGCAGCGTTTCCAGATGAACCGGCAGCGGATACTGCTCCCAGATCAGGTCCTGAGTCATGCCGCCGACCTTGAAATAGCCGGTCCGGGTATCGCGCAGGGCTTTTTGCAGCGCGGCGTCGTTTTGACCGAGCCCGATGTTCGCTTCGACAAAGCGTAGCAAGTCGCTGCTGCTCGATTTCACCCCGTAGGCTTCAGCCGCCAGTGGACCTGGATTGACCCTGACCGGCTCGTCGAGTTTGTTGTAGCCCTGCGCATACAGCGCCTGTTTTTCATCGGGCACGTTGATATAGGTATTACTCAGACCCAGCGCCGGAAACAGCCGCTGCTGCAGAGCCTGTTCATAAGGCAGTTTCATGCTGCGCGCCGCAACCATGCCGAGCAGGCCCACACTGGGGTTGGCGTAGGTGCGATGGGTGCCGGGCAGATAGTCGGGCTGCCAGGCCTTGAAATATTCCATCAACTGGCGGGTGTTTTGCACTTTATCCGGCACCTGAAGCGGGAAGCCGCCAGCCGTGTGGGTGCCCAGATGGAAAACCGGCACCTTGCCCAGCCGCGTGGCCTGTAACTGCGGAATATAGCTGTCGATGCTTTGCGTCAGCGACAGCTGCCCATTGGCCTGCGCCCAGGTAGCGAGGGTGGCGGTGAAGGTCTTGCTGATCGAGCCGAGTTCAAACAGCGTATCGCGGGTGACTGGCTGGCCGGTGGCTTTTGATGCGACGCCATAGGTGTAGAACTGCTGTTTGCCCTGGCGAGTAACGGCGATCGACAGGCCCGCGATATGATTTTCCTGCATCACTTTGCTGGCTTCTGCCTGCACGAATGCGTCGACAGACGCTGTGTCATCGTCGGCAACAGCCACCGCATTGAACAGCAGAAGTCCTGTGCAGAGCAGCGCTCCATTCCATTGCATTGGATTATTCCTTGTTGTTTTGGGGCATGGGCCGATCATCAGAGAGCTTTCCTGGAAGCCCCACCGTGGTGGTCGGTCGTCAAAGGTTTGCGTAATATGCCCCCTTTTTTGCGCTTCCTCCATGGAGCGCCGCTCAGGTAACCCATGAAAACGATCCGTATACGTGCCGAAGTCCTGGCAGGCCTCACCACATCTTTTGCATTGGTGCCCGAGTGCATCGCCTTTGCGCTGGTCGCCCATCTCAATCCGCTGATGGGGCTCTACGGTGCGTTCATCATCTGTACCCTGACCGCGCTGTTCGGCGGGCGTCCGGGCATGGTGTCCGGTGCGGCCGGTTCCATGGCGGTGGTGATCGTCGCGCTGGTGGTTCAGCAGGGTGTGCAGTATTTGCTGGCGACCGTATTGCTGGGCGGTCTGATCATGATCCTGTTCGGCTTGCTGCGGCTCGGCAAACTGGTGCGGCTGGTGCCTTATCCGGTGATGCTGGGCTTCGTCAACGGCCTGGCGATCGTCATCGCGATGGCGCAACTGGAGCACTTCAAGTTGGGTGAATCATGGCTCAGCGGTACGCCGCTGTACGTGATGCTCGGGCTGGTGGCGCTGACCATGGCGATTGTCTACCTGTTGCCACGCTTGACCCGCATTGTGCCGCCAGCGCTGGTGGCTATCCTCAGCGTCGGGCTGGCGGTCTACCTGCTCGGCCTGCCGACCCGCACCCTGGGCGACATGGCGCACATCGCCGGTGGCTTGCCGGTATTCGCCATGCCGGACATTCCGTGGAATCTGGAGACGCTGCGCATCATCGCGCCTTACGCGATCCTGATGGCGCTGGTCGGTCTGCTGGAAACCCTGCTGACCCTCAACCTGACCGACGAGATCACCGAAACCCGTGGTTATCCGGATCGCGAGTGCGTGGCGCTGGGCGCTGCCAACGTGGTCTCCGGTGCCTTCGGCGGCATGGGCGGCTGCGCGATGATTGGTCAGACCGTGATCAACCTGAGTTCTGGCGGCCGCGGTCGTCTGTCGGGCGTGGTCGCGGGGTTGATGATCCTGATGTTCGTGCTGTTCCTCTCGCCGCTGATCGAGCGCATTCCATTGGCGGCGCTGGTCGGAGTGATGTTTGTGGTCGCCCAGCAGACCTTCGCCTGGGCTTCGCTGCGCGTGCTGCGTAAGGTGCCGGTCAACGACGTCCTGGCGATCATTGCCGTGACCGTGGTCACGGTGCTGACCGATTTGGCCACCGCAGTGCTGTTCGGGATTATCATTGCAGCAATCAATTTCGCCTGGCAGCAGGCTCGCGAGCTGTACGCCGACAGCCATGTCGAAGCCGACGGCAGCAAGGTCTACCACCTGCATGGCACGCTGTTTTTCGCCTCGACCACACCGTTTCTCGACCAGTTCAACCCGGCCGAAGACCCGGCGCAGGTGACACTGGACTGCCGGCACCTGAGCTTTGTCGATTACTCGGCCATCGCTGCGCTCAAAACCCTGCGCGAGCGCTACGCCAAAGCGGACAAGCATCTGCGTGTGGTACACCTGTCCGAGCGCTGCAAGCGATTGCTCAAGCGTGCCGGCGTGCAGCATGCCTGAGTTGAGTTGCGCGGCGCAGCCTCGTATAGGCTGGATGTCTTTTCTCCGATAGCGAAGGGTGTGTGCCTGATGGATGCCGTCTCTCCTCTGCAAGCCTACGAACGTGCCGTCCAGCGTGGTTTTCAACCCGATCAGGCGCAGTTGCAGGCCGCCCGGCAATTGCAGGCGTGTTACGAGGGGCTGGCCGACGCTCGCGGTCGGGCTCGTGGCGTTTATCTGTGGGGGCCGGTCGGACGTGGCAAGACCTGGCTGATGGACCGCTTTTTCGAAAGCCTGAGCGTACCGGCCCGGCGTCAGCATTTTCATCACTTCATGCGTTGGGTGCACAAACGCATGTTCGAGTTGATGGGCACTTCCCAGCCGCTGACCGTGGTCGCCAGGGAGCTGGCGCGTGACGTGCGGGTGATGTGTTTCGATGAGCTGTTTGTCACCGATATCGGTGACGCAGTGATTCTCGGCGGGCTGCTGCAGGTGATGTTCGAAGAGGGCGTGGTGCTGGTCTGCACGTCCAACCAGCCACCGGAGCAGTTATACAGCCATGGCCACAATCGCGAGCGCTTCCTGCCAGCGGTTGCGGCCATTCTGAAGTACATGGATGTGGTGGCCGTCGACGGCGGCGAGGATCACCGGCTGCACCCCGGGCAACTGCATCAGCGCTACTGGATTGCCGAAGCCGGTCGACCCAGCGCCTTGCAGGGCATCTTCGAAGCGTTGAGCGCGGATCAGCCGGTTCACGATTCGCAGGTCATGCTCGGTTATCGCAGCATTAATGTGGTTCAGCATTCCGACACGGCCGTGTGGTGCCGCTATCGCGACCTTTGCGAACAGCCGCTGGCGGCCATGGATTTCATCGCCTTGTGTGATCGTTTTTCGGTGATTCTGCTCAGCGAGGTGCCGCTGCTGGGGGCCGCACAGCGCGAAGCGAAAATTGCCCGCGGCACCGAGGATGGCGTCGAGCAGGTGACCGCAGGCGATCGCGAGCTGCCACAGTTGTCGCCCAACGATGATGGCGTGCGGCGCTTCATCGCGCTGGTCGACGAGTGCTATGACCGGCGCATTCCGCTGTATGTCGAAGCGCCGGTGCCGATGGACGAGCTGTACACCGAGGGCTACCTGTCGTTTGCCTTCCGGCGCACCCTCAGTCGACTTCAGGAAATGCAGCTGGAGCGTTTCACCGAGTCCTGACGCTTAGCTCGCATCGCGGCGGCGCTGGGCCCGCATGTGCTTGGCGCCTTCGATCATCAGGACCACGACGGCCATCCAGATCGGCAGGTACGTCAGCCATTCATCGCGACCGATGCTCTCGCCCAGCAGCAGGGCGACGCCGACCAGCAGGATCGGCTCGACATAACTGAGCAGTCCGAACAGGCTGAACGGCAGCAGGCGGCTGGCAAGGATGTAACTGACCAGCGCCGAGGCACTGATTACCCCGAGCAACGGAATCAGCAGGTACAACAGCGGTGTCTGTTGAATGGCCTGCGGATGGCCGTGGGCGATGAACCACAGGCCGATGGGCAGCATCAGCAGCATGTCGAACCAGAGCCCGCCGAGGTGATCGGTCTTGAGCGTGCGACGCAGCACGAAGTACAGCGGATAGCCGCCCGCGACCAGCAGGGTTTCCCAGGAGAAACTGCCCAGCCGCCACAGCTCATGCGCCACGCCGATCATGGCAAACACCGCAGCGACTTTCTGCAAGTAGGAGAGGTGCTCGCCATACACCACGCGGCCGGTGAGAATCATGCTCAGCGGCAGCAGGAAATAGCCCAGCGACACCTCCAGACTGCGCCCGTGCAGCGGTGCCCACATGAAGATCAGCAACTGCGCACCAAGCAGCACCGAAGACAGCAGCAGCGCGAAGATCAGCAGCGGTTGCTGCGTGAGTCGGACAGCCACTTCGCGGACTCGCCGCCAGTCACCGCTGACCAGCATGAACAGCGTCGCGCAGGGCACGGTGAGCAGCATGCGCCAGCCGAAGATTTCTTCGCCGTCGAGCGGGGCCATCAGTGACGTATAGAAATACATGACCCCGAACAGCGTAGACGCCAGGACCGACAGCACGACACCTTTGTACACAACGGCCTCCGCAACAACTGATTCGACAGATTGCGCACCTGTCTGGTGCGCGTGGTCGCCAGTCTACTGGCCTGAGGTGCAAAAAGCTGCAAATCAGACGGCCTCTGCACGGCGATGGAACGAGCCCTTTCCAAGTGCATCAGAGGTTTTGGCTAACCGATCAGATTTGTTAGGCTGTCGCGCTGGCCGGTGTGACCGTACTCGGTAAAATTACAAGGAGCATGCATGACCTCTTTCAGCACCGCAGCCCAGGATGCCAAGGCTCGGGCGGAGCAGTCTTCGACGCGTATCGCGTTTTTCATTGCCGGTTTCAGCGTGGCCTCGTGGGCGCCGCTGGTGCCTTACGTCAAACAGCGGATGGGCCTTGATGAGGGCACGCTTGGGCTCTTGTTGCTGTGTCTGGGGGTGGGCTCGATCATTTCGATGCCGCTGGCGGGAGCACTGGCGGCGCGCTTTGGCTGTCGGCGTCTGCTGGTGTGTTCGACGCTGTTGATCTGCCTGTGCCTGCCGCTGCTGGCGACGATTTCCAGTCTGCCGCTATTGATCGCCACGCTGTTTCTGTTTGGCGCGAGCATGGGCGGAGTGGACTGCACGGCCAACGTGCAGGCGGTAATTGTCGAGCGCGCCAGCGGCAAGACCATGATGTCGGGGTTTCACGGCCTGTTCAGCCTTGGCGGGATTGTCGGTGCAGCGGGCGTCGCCGGTTTGCTCAGCCTGGGTATCTCGCCATTCACGGCGATGCTGATCGTGGTCTTCCTGACGTTGGTCGCGCTGGCCAAAGCGGCGCCGAATCTGTTGCCTTACGGCAGTCCGGCCGATGGGCCAGCCTTTGCAATCCCGCGTGGCGTGGTGCTGTTCATTGGCCTGCTCTGCTTCACCGTATTTCTGGCCGAAGGCGCGATGCTCGACTGGAGCGCGGTATTCCTGACCTCGTTGCGTGGTGTCGAGCCTTCCTATGCCGGGCTGGGTTACGCGGTATTCGCCGCGACCATGACCCTTGGACGGCTGTTTGGCGATGCAGTGGTAAAACGCGTCGGCTCCAACCGAGTGATTATTCTCGGCGGACTGTGTGCCGCAGCGGGCCTGGCCGTCGCGACATTGATCCCGTTCTGGCAGGCGGCGCTGCTGGGGTATGCATTGGTGGGGGCGGGTTGCTCGAACATCGTTCCGGTCTGCTACAGCGCAGCCGGTCGGCAGAAGACCATGCCTGAAAGCGTGGCAATCCCGGCCATTACCACAGTCGGTTACGCCGGGATTCTGATCGGTCCTGCGGCAATCGGTTTCATTGCCCATGTCAGCAGTCTTGAGCTGGCGTTCATGATCGTTGCCGTGATGCTGGTGGGCGTGGCGATCGGGGGCAGCAAACTCAGGACCTGATCGGTATTACAACCTGCGCGCCATCCCCGACACCCGGATCGAGCTTCCCGGTTGCTGCGGGATTTCGGCGCGCAGGCGCGATGGGCTGCCCATGTCCTCGCCCTGAATAATGTCTATCAAACCGCCATGCGGCCAGCTGATATCACGCAGATAGCCGCCCAGCGCTGCCGTGGCCGCGCCGGTGGCCGGGTCTTCGTAGACGCCGCCGAACGCAAAGGGGTTGCGGGTGTGAAACAACTGATCGGTCTCGGCCCACACCAGCAGAATCGTCGCCCAGCCTTCACGGACCATCAGGTCGTGACCCGTCTGCTGGTCGTAGCGCATGGCCTTGAGCCTTTCGCGGCTGTTCAGCGCCAGCAGCAGATGCCCGGCACCGCCATTGATATGCGCGGGGGTAATGCGCTCATCCAGATCGGCATGGTTATAGCCGAACAGCGCCAGGGCTTCTTCCAGCAACGGCACACTGACCGGCTTGCTGAACGTGGGTGGCGATTGCAGCGCCGCCGACGTCAGCGAGCCCTGTGCGTGGCCCTCGACCGTAATCTGCGCCTGATTGAGTGTCAGCTGAAACACGCCATCGCCTTGCTGCGCCGCCAGCGCTGCGCCCAGGGCGATGGTCGCGTGCCCGCAAAACGGTACTTCTGCCAGCGGCGAGAAATACCGCACCCGCCAGCCGCCTTCGACAGGCGCAGCGAACGCCGTTTCGGAAAAACCGATGTCGGCGGCAATCTGCTGCATGACGGCATCCTCGGGTAACGCATCGCCAATCCACACACCTGCCGGATTGCCACCCCGATCGCCATCGCTGAACGCGGCCAGTTTGAGTACTTCAGTTGTCATCGAAGGGTATCCTTGCCTGGGTCAGTAGAGGACAGTGTGCAATGACGAGGATTTGATTATCCAGTGAGAACATTTGATGCACGGTATGCGTGTGCCTGATGCATCACACCTCACACCTTACACCTCGCCAGACGTTGCTGTATCAGGCGCTCACGCAGCGTGTCGTAAGCCCAGTTGAACAGCAGGGTATAGGGCAGAAACATCAGCAGCAGACCGATGTCCAGCCAGAACGCTTCCATCAGGCTGATCGTCAGCCACCATGCGGCCAGCGGCACCACGGCCAGAATCAGTCCGGCTTCGAAACCCGTTGCGTGCAGGACGCGGACCGTCAGGCTCATGGTAAATCCGTAGCGGTTGCGCAGGCGGTCGAACAGCGCGTTGTAGGTCATGTTCCACAGCATGGCGATGGTCGAGATCATCACCGTCATGGCGCCCATCATCGCCAGCGACTGGTCCATCAGCCAGGCCAGCAGTGGTGCGACCAGAATCACACCGCCGATCTCGAACAGCGCGGCATGCATCGCCCGCTCACGCAGGGTTTTGCTGGCGACGCCGGGTTGCCGGTCGATGTGCGGTTGGCTGTTACTCATGACTACGCTGCCCTTGGTGATGATTGATGGCGGTATTATCATCGGTGTTTACGTTAAGTTGAAAATCAATACCATCGGTTAAACCGATATGAGAGCGCTATGAGTTATTCGCCAGAAGCCCTGGAAGCCTTCGCCCAGATTGCCGCGCTGGGTTCGTTCAGCGCGGCCGCACGCCGTCTGGGCAAGAGCCAATCGACCATCAGTGAAGCGATCGCCCGCCTGGAAATCGATCTGGGGCTGGAGCTGTTCGATCGCTCTTCCAGGCAACCGGTCCTGACCGAAGCGGGGAGGGTCATGCTGGGCCGTGTCGATGATCTGCTGTGCGCCTCGGACCGGCTGCGTCGCGCGGCTGCGCGGCTTGCGGCAGGGGTCGAGCCACGGCTGACGCTGGTGCTGTCGGATGCCAACCAGTTTGCCGATTTCGAACGGCTGATGACCGAGCTCGATCAACGCTTTCCAGAGCTGGAAATGGAATGCGTGTTCGCCGAGCATGGCGACGCCATCAGCCTGGTGCAGTCGGGCAGGGCTTCACTGGGGCTGCTGTCGGCGCAAGCCAGCTACCCACCGGAAATCGGTCACGCGACCATCGAGGAAAGTGCCGATTTCGGTCTGTTCGTGTCGCACAAACATCCACTGGCCGCACTGGAACGGGTCGATTACCAACAGCTGGCCCGCTATCGCGCCTTGCGCCTCAATACACTGATCGAGCACAGCATCCCCACCGACGACCTGCCCACTAGCGGCCATCGGCATTGGTCGGCACCCAATTACCTGCTGTTGATGGACATGGCTGCGTTCGGGTTTGGCTGGTCGGCATTACCGCGCTGGCTGGTGTCGCGCTATTCGGGCGGCCTTCTGAAAGAGCTGCAAGTCTCCGGCTGGCCGCGGCGCTCGGCGGTGGACGTCATCTGGTCGTTCCAACGCAGTCTGGGGCCTGCGGGCGCGTGGCTGCTTGAGTCGCTGGTGCCGTTTGCGGGAGAGTGAGTCGGGTTTGCGCAATTTCCTGTACGGCACAAGCTTTTCCAGTCTCGCGACTGCAGCAGAATCCCTTTATAAAGAGTGTCTGCAACCCGACAGCACGAGGAATCAGGCATGGCTTTCGATTGGCACTCCGACCTCATCACGCGCGACACGCCGGTGAATGACGACTATCGGAACACGCAGAACGTGAGGCGCTTCATGACCTTGCAGTGCGGGGCGTCGTTCAGGTTCGATCGGCCATTCATGGCGTGGATCAAAAATGGCGAGCCCAAGAACATGGGGCAAGTCGCAGACCAATGGCTGCGCCTGCATGCGGCAACCTCAGCGTCGAACTGACAGCGTGCGCCGCAATGGGACCGATCCCGCACGGCAGGTCCTGTGCTGGTGAAGACTGTTCACAAAAGCATGTCTCGATCTGATTTGACGAAAACCACCAATTTCTGAACTCAAAAAGCCATTATTTTTGCAAGCGAGCGTTTTTTCTCGTAGCGTGTTCGCGTCGCCCCGCACGACGGGAAAGCGGCACAACCAATACCTCAGGTGCCGCCGCTGTGACCCCGACAGATTTACAACGTCTCCAGAGCCGGTTAGCGGCTCTGGAGCAGGAAAACGCTTCGCTTAAAGAGAGCCTGAGTGTCACCGGTCGGGAGGCCGAATACGCCCTGGCACAATCCCAAGAGCGTTATCGTTTTCTGTTCAACGCGATGGATGAAGGCTTTTGCATCATTGAGTTCTTTGACGGGCCGCACGGTCCGCTGAGCGATTACATTCACGTCGAAGCCAACCCGGCCTACGAGTACCACGCCGGCATTTCCAACGTGGTGGGCAAGAAGCTGCGCGAGATGGTTCGCGAGGAGGCTGATGGCTGGGTGGAGTTTTACGGCGATGTGTTGCGGACCGGCAAGCCGATCCGTTTCGAGCGCGAGCTGGTGGCCACCGGGCGTTATCTGGCTTTGACCGCGTTTCGCATCGAGCCGGCCAGCCGCCGGCAGGTCGCGGTACTGTTTCAAGACATCACTGAACGCAAGCGCGCCGAGCTGGCGCTCAAGCAACTGAACGAAACACTGGAGGCGCGCATTGTCGAAGCCGTGGCCGAGCGCAATGTGCTGGCCGATGTCGTCAACGGCACCAATGCGATCATTCATGTCGTCGACTGCAATTTTCGCTGGATGGCTATCAATGGCGCTGCCCTGCGCGAGTTCGAGCGCCTGTTCGGCGTCCGGCCGCAAGTGGGTGACAGTATGCTCGACCTGCTCGACGACCGGCCGCAGAGCAAGGCTGATCTTGAACGGCGCTGGACGCGTGCGTTAGCGGGCGAGGAGTTCGCCGAAAGCGTCAGCTTCAGCGACTCGAACGATCCGGCCAGCCATTTTGAAATACGTTACAGCACGCTGCGCAATGCTCAGGGGCAGGCCATTGGCGCTTACCTGTTTGCCTACGATGTCAGCGAGCGGCTGCGCGAGCAGAAGCGCCTGAGCCAGGCTGAAGAAGCCTTGCGCCAGTCGCAGAAGATGGAAGCCGTAGGCCAGTTGACTGGCGGTATCGCCCACGACTTCAACAACCTGTTGACCGGCATCACGGGCTCGCTGGAACTGCTCAAGACGCGGGTGAGCCAGGGTCGTTTCAATGAACTGGACCGCTACATAGGGGCTGCGCAGGATGCTTCCAAACGTGCGGCGTCACTGACTCATCGATTGCTGGCGTTTTCGCGTCGGCAGACCCTGGACCCCAAGCCGGTCGACGTCAACCGGTTGGTCATCGGCATGGAAGAACTGATTCGGCGCACGGTCGGGCCGCACATCACCGTGGAGGTGGTGACCTCGGTCGGATTGTGGTCAACGTTCATCGATGCACCGCAGCTGGAAAATGCCTTGTTGAACCTGTGCATCAACGCCAGGGACGCCATGCCGCGAGGCGGGCGGATTACCATCGAGACAGCCAACCGCTGGATTGACGAGCGTGGTTCGCAAAGCCGCGATCTGATCCCCGGGCAGTACCTGTCGTTGTGTGTCAGCGACACCGGCACAGGCATGTCGCCCGAGGTCATCAATCGGGCATTCGATCCTTTCTTTACCACCAAGCCGCTGGGGCAGGGCACGGGGCTGGGGTTGTCGATGGTGTACGGTTTCGTGCGCCAGTCCGGCGGCCAGGTGCGCATTTATTCCGAGCCTGATCAGGGCACGAACATGTGCCTGTACCTGCCGCGTCATTACCTTGGGGCGCCGGAAGAGATCGAGTCTGCGGATGCCTCTGAATCGACGTCGGTACAGACCGAGCGCACCGTGATGATTGTCGACGATGAGCCGACCATCCGCATGCTGGTGGCCGAAGTACTGGAGGACCAGGGCTACATTCCGATCGAGGCGGGCGAAGGCGCATCTGCGCTCAAGGTGCTGGAGTCCGATGCGCGTATCGACCTGCTGGTGACCGACGTCGGGTTGCCGGGTGGCATGAATGGCCGGCAATTGGCCGATGCGGCGCGCATCATTCGACCCGACCTCAAAGTGCTGTTCATTACGGGTTACGCAGAGAACGCCATCATTGGCAACGGCCATCTGGATCCGGGGATGTGGGTGCTCACCAAACCCTTCACCATGGAAGCGTTTGCCAGCCGCATCTACGAAATGATCGAGCGCGAAGACTGATTCCAGCCGCCGTCAGCGGACAGGCGGCGCCTGGAATTCACCCTTGGACAAGCCTTCTACGTCATTGCCCATGCTGTCACGAATGCTCAGGTCTGCGCCCTTGTCGGTCAGCTCCTTGAGCACTTCAGTGCGTTTGAACAAGGCGGCGTACATGGCCGCAGTCTGTCCGGCATTGTTGGTGAGGTTCGCACCACAATCTGCCTGCACCAGACGCTTGGCGATGCTCAGTTCACCTTTGAAAATCGCACCCATCAGCGCCGTATTGCCGCGATTGTCCTTGGCGCATGGGTCCGCTCCGGCGTCTATCAGGCGTATCACCGAATCCTCATGGCCGTGATAGGCCGCCAGAATCAGACCGGTATAGCCTTGTTCGTCACGGATGTTGAGGTCGTAATGAGCCTCGATAAACGTGTCCAGCATCGGGTTGTTGCCTTCACGGGAGGCGTCGAAAAACAGCGTGCGCAGTTGGCTGGCAGTCTGTTCGGCGCTCAGCTCTGAAGGCGGTGAAGTGGGGGTGGGTGTCGATGTCGGCGGTGTGGCGCTTGCGGCTGCGGCAAACAGCAGCAAGCCATAGATCAGATGTTTCATGGGCGTTCTCCTGACGGGAACCGTCCCGGCGACAAAGCACCGGGACGGGGTATCAGATCATCAGTCCTTGAGGCTTGCAGCCAGGGACTTGACCTTGCTCAGATCGCCTTTGGCGACTTCGGCTACCCGAGTGCCGTAGTCCGGATCTGCCTTGTACAGGTACGACAGCATGATGTTCTTGCTTTCAGTGTCAGTGTCGGCCAGCGACTCGCCAAAGCTCTGTACCAGGTCAGTCTTCTCTTTCGCGCTGTAGGAGCGATACAGATCACCCGCCTGCTTGAAGTTCTGCTCACGCGTGATCTTCGCCTGCTGGGTAGTGCCACTGAGCGGCAGCTGGCTGTAGCGCGCCTTGTCATCCGCTGGACGCGGTTCCAGACGGCTCGGCTCATAGTTGACGCCGCTGGTGGTGTGACCGGTATTCAGCGCACCGTCCTGATTGCCGTTGTTGACCGCAACTTTTGGCTGGTTGACGGGCAGGCTCAGGCCGTTGGCGCCAAGGCGATACATCTGCGTGTCAGCGTAGGAGAACACACGGCCTTGCAGCAGACGGTCCTCGGAAGGTTCGATACCTGGCACCAGGTTGGCCGGGGCCATGGCGACCTGCTCGGTTTCCTGGAAGTAGTTATCGACGTTCTTGTTCAAGACCATCTGCCCGATCTTCTTCTCGGGAACATCCGGCCAGATCTTGGTAGCGTCCAGTGGGTCGAAGTCGAATTTCGCCAGCTCTTCAGGCTTCAGGACCTGAACGTACAAGTCCCATTTCGGGAAGTCACCCTTTTTGATCGCGCCGACCAGATCGTTGGTCAGGTGGCTGTAGTCCTTGGACTGGACCTGAGCGACTTCCTTGGGATCAAGGTTCTTGAGGCCCTGCAGGGATTTCCAGTGGAACTTGACGTAGTGCACTTCGCCCTTGGCGTTGACCAGTTTGTAGGCGTGTACACCGTTGCCGTCCATGAAGCGATAGCCCGCTGGGGTGCCCTCGTTTGAATACAACAGGGTCAGCGTACGGGTGGCTTCCGGTACGTGGGAGAAGAAGTCGAAGCGACGCGAATCGTTATCCAGATTGGTACGCGGGTCAGGTTTGAACGCGTGGACCATGTCCGGGAACTTGATGGCGTCACGAATGAAAAAGGTCGGGAAGTTGTTGCCGACCAGGTCCCAGTTACCGTCAGCCGTGTAGAACTTGGTGGCGAAGCCGTGCGGGTCGCGCAGGGTTTCAGGCGAGTGATTGCCGTGAACCACGGAGGAGAAGCGTACAAATACCGGGGTCTTCTCGCCGGATTTGAAAACGGTCGCCTTGCTCAGGTCGCTGATGTCGGCGGAGGCCGTGAACTCGCCTTTGACGCCAGTGCCACGGGCATGCACGACGCGCTCAGGAATGCGTTCGCGATCAAAGCGCTGCAGCTTTTGCAGCAGCTGCACGTCTTGCAGCAGGACAGGCCCTTCGGCGCCTGCGGTCTGAGAATTCTGATTGTCTCCAACGACGGCGCCATTGTCGCGGGTCAGGGTATCGGCTGCATAAGCGGTCGGAATAGTAATCAGACCGGCTGCAGTTAGACACACCATGTGTCTGGACCAGTTTAATAACGGCATTTTGAATCCCTCATATTTTTAGTAGGCCGGATTATCTTAGGCGCGTGAGGGAAATGCGGTGATTATAAAAATGTATCGGGGTGATTGAGATAAATACTCAGGCAAAAGGTAGACCCGGTAAAGAATGTTTGCACTGAATTCGCCTGGTGCATTGATGCCCGTTCAGACGTTGTGGATCAAGTTATATATCCGAGTTTTCTCTAGTTCAGCATCCCTCTGAAATAAATGGATTTTTATTGAATGTCGACAGTCATTAAACTTACTGTCTTGCCCCTCTATCAGGTAGATGTGAATCATTATCAGCTTTGTTGTCTGGCTCCCGTCAGGTCGCTGTCGAGTGGGTTGGTACGATCGTACTGGTAGTTAGGATCATCGTTCAGGTGGGTGGCTATTTGACATTCTTTTTTTAAGTCATCGTATAAGTTGCAACTAAGTTGGCGCGCTGCTGGATGCTGGCAATATGACAATATCGGTCCTGAATGCTTCGACGCGCTATCATGTGGCCACGTCCTGTACAGACACACCTATTAAATGGAGCCCCTTGTCCCATGCCGACGATCATGCTGCTACACACCCCGCCGCCGGAATTCATCCGTGCCCAGATCCAGCAGATGGTTGTCGACTACGTGACGGACATCAGCCTGGTGGCCATTGCGCCGAGCAACCCGCTGTACAACCTTTACCAGTACGGCGTGGGCTACGAGGTGCATTTGTACCTGAATGCCATGGACGGTTCGCAGCAGCTGACCGTGGAGCTGATCGTCGCACTGGACGATGAAGACCCCGAAACCGTATTGGGTTTTTTGCTGTACATGCCTGTCCAGGATGATCCGCAAGCCTGCGCCGTAGCCTACATGGCGGTGCGCGACAGCCACCGTCGTCAGGGCATCGCACGCTCGATGCTGGAGAAAATGACCAGTCGCTATCCGCACGCAGAGCTGTATTGCGTGGTCGGCAAAGTCGCGTATTTCGAGGCAATGGGCTTTCAAGTGCTGGGTGCGCGTGGTCCGCAGGTCATCATGAACACGCGTGATCACGGTACTGACGGCTTGCTTGCGGTCATGGATATCGCGCCGATCTACAACTCGGTGGAAGTGCGGCAGATTCACGCTTACCTGCTCAAACAGCACGGCAACAGCGCGATGGTCGATGCGGAAAAGCAACGCGATCGCCATCTGGACCGTATGACCCTTGAAGCGAGAACGTTCGCCGAGCAACGTCTTGGCAACAATGAGTTGGCAGACGACGCGTCAAAAACTTCGCGCCTGCACTGACAAAGAACGCAATGAGGCAGGACCGATAGAGAGCGTTGGCCGCACAAGTGCGACTGCCAAAGTCTTTTCTATCGAAAAAAGAAGAGGTTGTGGAACGATCCAAATGAGGTGAAGTCATTATGACATCATCGCTGTTTGATCACCTCATTTCGGCACTGACACCACTCCTCATTCAGCAACAGGTAAGCCCCATGAACGTCCTGCGTCAGTCCAAATTCTCCACCAAGCTGCTCTCTGCTTTCATCATCTGTGCATTGATTACGCTGGCCGTCGGCGCTCTGGGGATGGTGGGCGTGACCCGCCTGGCCAACGCCCTTGAGCTGACCTTCTCCAACAATCTGGTCTCGGTTGGCAACACCAATGAAGCGCTGACCAGCTTCACCGCTCACAACCGCGGGCTTTACCGTTTGCTGGATGCGCAGGATGGCGGTGTCTCCGAAACGGACAAGGATCGAGTTCGTCAGGCATTGGGTGATGACCTGGCCCGTGCGCAAAAAGTGTTTGCGATCTATCGTGCCACGCCTCTGGAAGATGACGAACGCGCCGCCGGGGACCAGTTGGAACTGATGCTGCCCGCTTACGTTTCGGGCTCTCAACAGGTTGTCGACCTGATGAAGGCGGGTAATTACCCGGCTGCCCGGACCCAGTTGAACAGCCTGTCCTCGGAAAGCTTTACCAAGGTGCGCAGTTACATGCGCACCATGATCGATTCCAACAACCGTCAGATCAAGGAAGGCGCAGCCGCTGCTGCCGATCTGAAGGCCAATTCGGTATTGATGCTGGAGATTGGCGTGGTGATTGCCTTTCTGGTGGCCATCATGCTGGGCGTACTGATTACCCGCATGATCACCCGTCCTTTGGCCGTCGCAGTCGCCAGTGCTCAGCGCATTGCGGGCGGTGACCTGACTCAGCCTATTGTTTCTAACAGTGGCGATGAAGCCGGACAACTGTTGAACGCGCTCTCCGATATGCAAAACGGTCTGAAAAATACTATTCAACAGATTGCCAGTGCCTCGGACCAGCTGGCTTCCGCTGCCGAAGAACTGAGCGCCGTCACCGATGAAAGCACCCGCGGGCTGACTCGCCAGAACGACGAAATCCAGCAGGCGGCAACGGCTGTCAATCAGATGACCGCCGCAGTGGAAGAAGTGGCGCGCAACGCGGTGTCCACGTCCGAAGCGTCGAAGTCTGCGACAGACGATGCTGTCGATGGCCGTGGTCAGGTCGATCACACAGTCAAGGGCATCACCACCATGGTTCACGAGATCACCGCATCCACCGGCGCTGTATCCGAGCTGGCCGGGCATGTGCGGGAAATCAGCAAGGTGCTTGACGTGATTCGCAGTATCGCCGAACAGACTAACCTGCTGGCCTTGAACGCCGCCATTGAAGCTGCGCGTGCTGGTGAACAGGGGCGTGGTTTTGCGGTGGTGGCTGACGAGGTTCGGGCTTTGGCGCACCGTACTCAGGCATCGACAGTGGAAATCGAAGGCATGATCAGCACCGTGCAGTCGGGCGCCGACGGCGCAGTTGCGGCGATGGGCAAGAGCCTGTCGCTGGCCACCAACACGCAGGAACTGGCTCAGCGGGCGGGCGCGGCGCTGGAGAAAATCACCCTGGGTGTAGCCACCATCAATGAGCGCAATCTGGTCATTGCCTCTGCCTCGGAAGAGCAGGCCCAGGTGGCCCGCGAGGTAGACCGTAACCTGATCAACATTCAGGACCTGTCGACCCAGAGCGCTGCCGGTGCCAACCAGACCAGCGCGTCCAGTCAGGAACTGTCGCGACTGGCCACCTCGTTCAACTCACTGGTTGCCAACTTCAAGCTGTAAGTCGCCCTCACGGGGCATTGTCTGGCGCGCGTCTGGGCCCGATCGGTAGTGAAATTCCGGTCAGGCATAAAAAAGGCGTTGCGCCCGACCGGGTCATTTCGCGCATCATAGGCGGACTCAGCCCGAGAGAGACTTTTCATGCCTGTCATTCATTACCTTCTGCGCCTGTCGCTCCCGCGAGTGTCGATATCCTTTCTGGCCGTGCTGTGCCCTGGCGTGTTCGCCAGTGCTGCGCTGGCTGGCGACGAAACGCAACTGATCGAATCCCTCAATGCCTATCGCAGCCAGGCACAGCGCTGCGGCGAGCAGGTGTCCATGGAACTGCAGCCGCTGACCAGCGACGCGCGTCTGGTGCTGCCGGCCAGTGGCAATCTGGACCTGCAACAGGCGCTGACGCGTGCTTCCTATCCGATGGTCACTGTGCAGGCGATAAGCCTGTCCGGTCCGAACAATGCAGACGCTGCACTCAAGGCGGTTCTGGAGAGTTTTTGCCGTGTGGTGCTGGACCCGCAGTTCGTCGATATCGGGGTCAGCCGTGAAGGACGAGACTGGCGTATCGTGCTGGCGCGTTCGCTGGTCGCGTCGCGTCTTGGCGACTGGCAGGCAGAGGGGCAAAAAATTCTGGACATGATCAACAATGCCCGCACTCAGGCACGTCAGTGCGGCACACAATCCTTCGCCGCAACCACACCGCTGGCCTGGAACCTGGTGCTGGGGACCGCTGCGCAACGTCATTCCCAGGCGATGGCCAATCAAAACTTTTTTGACCACAAGGATCGTGACGGCCGTACACCTGGCGACCGCGCCGAATTGGCCGGGTATGTGGGGCAGCAGGTGGGGGAGAACATTGCCGCCGGTCAGGACAGTGCGCGCAAGGTGGTGGATGGCTGGCTGCTGAGCCCGGGCCATTGCGCCAACCTGATGAATCCGGATTTCCGCGAGTTGGGCGCAGCCTACGCGATGGACCCGAAAAGTGACGCAGGGATTTACTGGACGGCAATGTTCGGCACGCAGCAGTAGCGTCTACCGCTGCGTAACGGGCTGGCAAGCCTAGGCAGATCATTCGACAAGGAAAGATGCCGGGAAGCGAGCTTCCCGGCAGAGGGGCTTAAACGCGGAATTGCTTGGTGAGACGGTTCAGGCTTGAAGCCAGGGTCGACAGTTCTGCAGTGGCGATGGCTGTCTGATTGGAGCCCTCGGATGTCTGGCTGGACAGATCACGAATGCTGACCAGGCTTCTGTCGACTTCTCGAGCGACCTGAGCCTGTTCTTCGGCAGCGGTGGCGATCATCAGGTTGCGTTCATTGATCTGGCTGATGGATTCGGTGATTTCCAGCAGCGCCTTGCCGGCGCCATTGGCCATCTCCAGTGTCTTGTGGGCCTGAACGCTGGTCTGCTCCATTGCGCTGACGGCATTGCCGGTACCGGTCTGAATCGAGCCGACCATCTGCTCGATTTCTCGGGTCGATTGCTGAGTGCGATGCGCCAGTGCCCGGACTTCGTCGGCAACCACCGCAAAACCTCGTCCGGCTTCACCTGCGCGGGCCGCTTCGATGGCCGCGTTGAGCGCCAGCAGGTTGGTCTGTTCGGCGATGGCACGAATCACATCCAGCACCTTGCTGATATCCGTCGCCATGACGGCCAGGCCTTGTACCTCGGTGGACGTGATCTGCACCTTGGAAACCATCAGGTTGATCGCCGTGACGGTCTCATCGACCTGCGCGCGTCCGGCCATGGCGGCAGTGCTGGATTGCGAGGTCACTTCCGATGCCGATGCGGCATTACTGGCCACTTCTTCTACCGCCGCGCTCATCTCGTTGACGGCGGTGGCTGCCATTTCGATCTCGTTGGTCTGGCGCAGAATGGTGCGCGATGCATCTTCCGTGACGGCATGCATTTCCTCGGAGGTGGCCGCCAGCTGGGTGGAGGAGTCGCCGATCAGGATCAGGGCATCGCGCAGGTTGGTTTGCATGGTGGCGAGTGCGGCAATCAGTTTCGCCGCCTCGTCAGTGCCATGTTGCGGGATATCCTTGCTCAGATCATTGCTGGCGATGCGTTGCGCGATACTCAACGAATCGCCAATCGGGCCCGTCAGACTGCGGGTGTACATCCAGGCGAGGAGCAGCGTAGTGATGACGCCCACGGTGATGAAAATGCCCACCATCCACAGCGTCTGCTGATAGGCAGCGTTAGCGGCAGCGCCGGCTTTCTCGGCTTTGGCGTCGTTGACGCCGATGAGTTTCTTCAGCCCGACTTCAACCTGATCGGCCGCGCTTTTCATTTCGCCATTGGAGGTTGCCACTGCAGCTTCCAGATTGCCGGCGGCCACTGAGGCCAGGTAGCGATCCTGTGCCACCTGATACCCGGCCTGTGCCTGAGACAATTCATCGAATGCCTGGCGCCCTTGCGGGGTCACGATCAATTTGCCGAGCGTGTCAAAATAGCCGGCGATCAGCGAGCGAGACTGCTGGATATCGCTGAGCGCCTTGGTCTTTCGATCCTGCGGTTCAATCGGATTGCGCACACGGGCGTTGTTGCCGCGGATACTGACAAACTCCCGATCAATCGACCCGAGCTGTTTTACGCTCGGAAGCACATTGGTCTCGATGAATTTTTCCGCCGCATTGAGCTCGGCCGCCTGACGCAGGGCGAGGAGGCCCAAGGCAATGATCATCAGGCAGAACACGCCGAAACAGAGCGTCGAACGAGCGGCCAGGTTGAGTTTTCGCAGGATCATAGTGTTTCTCCGAAGGGGTAATCAGCTATCGCCCTCATTCGGATTAACTTGGCTGTAAAAGGGTAACAAGGTGTTTCAGAAGGGTTGCAGTGTCGGTTCTTATCAGTACCGGCTGGTTCTGTTATGTGCGCTCAACGTTTCTCCATGCCCAACATGAAGGTATCGACTGCGCGTTTGACCAGGGCGCGAATTTCTTCGATGCTCAGCGGCATGGGCGCCTGTTGGTAAAGGCGAATCTCGGTTTCGGCAGTCAATAGCGCAGTCAGCTGCAATGCGGCGATATGCGGGTCGGTGTCACGCAACTGGCCTCTTCGCATCGCCAGAGCCATCATTGAGGTGACTGTCTGCAGACACTGGCTGGGACCGGACTCGTAGAACATCATGCCGATGTCCGAGTGTCCGGACTCGGCGACCACCATGCGATACACGGCCAGTGCCTTGTCATCATTGATAAGCACCATCAGCATGCGTTCCCCGAAGCGCGTGAACAGGGTCCGCAAATCGATCGGTCTGTCATCCTGGATCGCCAGCTCTGAAACCGCGTCGGCCAAATGGGCGGTTGCGAGTCTGTCGACTACGGCGATGAACAGTTCTTCCTTGGAAGGGAAATAACTATAGATCGTCGCCTTTGAGCCACCCATTCGTTTGGTGACCTCATTCATCGATGCACGCTCGTAGCCCATTTCGAGGAAGACACTTGCTGCGGCATCAATGATGGCTTCGCGGCGAGCTTCAGTACGGACCTTCATTCATATCCTCAATTCTCCGGTGGGCAGATAGTGTGCAAAATTCTCTAGACTGGAACTGAACCGTTCGGTACGATTTCAGTCGACTCCGTGGAGCTTACTGGAAAAGCAGGCGTAGATAAATGCCGATGGACTGCACCCGGCCACTCGTTGCCCGAATCCATTCAAAGATGGAGTGAACAGTTCTATGACCATTATCGACTTCAACAAATCCGTCAAACGCTCTTTTCGTGGTAATACGGCAACGGCTCCTCAGCTGGAAAAAATGCTGACGGTGATTCTGAAGACCGATGCTCCTGTGCTCATGGGGATATGCAGCGATGGACTGCGTAGCAACAGCACTGTTTTGGGCGGGGAGTTTTACGGCGAAAACTTCAGCGGCTCGGTACTTTCCGGCGGTAGCAATACGCTGGTTGAGTTGTCATCCGAGCTGGCCTTTCTCGAAACCCGTTTCACGCTGGTCACCCAACTGGGTGAAATGATCAACGTAGAAAGCAGAGGCGCTCTGCTTGTTGACGAAATGGGCCAGCACGAGCTGCAGAACGGAGTATGGCCAATCAGCGAAGGCCATTACCAGTGCACTTGCACACCCCGCTTTCAGGTTTCTCTGGGTCCTAACGAGTGGCTGGAGAAGAGCGCGTTCATCGGCAGGTTCGAATACCTGTATGGCAATGAAGCGCTGATCAGCTTTTACCGAATTAAGTTCTGATACATCCCTTCAAGTGCCACCGAGCAAGCCCGCGCAGGCCTGCTCTGTGGCAACGTCTTAAAACGTGACGCTGGCGCTCAGGCGTGCGGTGCGCGGTTCACCCACATTGACTTGCAACTGGCTGCCGGTGCTGGACGGGTAGTACTGCTTGTCGAACAGGTTATCCACGTTCAACTGCAGGCGTGTTTTATAACCGGCCATAGGCACGTCCCAGCGCAGAAACGCATCGGCCACGGTATAGCTGCTCATATAGAAGGTGTTGGCATCGTCGCCGGCGCGTTCGCCGACGTAGCGTGCGCCGCCACCGGCGTGCCAGTCGCCCAGACCGGACGGGACTTGCAGGTGGTGGGTGAGGTACAGGCTGGCCGTGTGCTTGGGGGCTTGGCTCAGACGATTGCCCTTGTTGCTTGGATCATCCAGCACTTCGGTATGGGTGTAGGCGTACGTGCCGATCATGTCCCAACGCTCGGCAATTCGACCGGTCACGTCCAGCTCCACGCCTTGTGAACCTACCTTGCCGGCTGCTTCGCTGACACCGGTCACGCCGGTAGGCGTAACGACGTTTTTCTTCTCTATGTCGAATACCGCGAGGTTGAAGTTGAGTTCCGGTGCCAGTGCATATTTGGCCCCGACTTCGTAGCTGCGGCCTTCTTCCGGGTCGAAGGTGGTGCCGTCATCGTTGACGTCATCGTTGGGTACGAAGGAGCGGCTGTAGTTGCCGTACAGCGACAGGTCTTCATTGACCTTGAATACCAGACCGGCCATTGGCAGGAAGACATCGTCATTGCTGTCCAGGTTCACCGTGCGGTTCGCGCCCAGGCCCTGTTTGATGTACTGATCGTAATGCTGGTAACGGCCACCCAGGACCAGAATCCAGCGGTCATCAAGGTGCCAGTTATCCTTGAGGTAAACAGACGATGAGGTCAGTTGGTTGCTCAGGTTGCTGGTGGTCGTGCTGACAACACTGGGCTCCGCCAGGCTGCCATAGCTGGGCGAAAAGATGTTGAAGCCGTTCTGCGCGGCGTTGCGGTAGGTCTTGCCGCGGTATTTGTCGGAGTCTTCCTGCTCGGCACCGATCAGCAGATCATGTTGCTGGCCAAACACCTCCTGCTTGCCGATGAAGTCCCAGCTGGCATAACGCGTTTCATAATCGTAATGGCCGCCATTGGCCTGACGCCGCAGCACGCCGCTGCTGGACAGCGTACTCGGCTGGGCAATCGAGAGGCTGTAGCGGTCGTTGTTCCAGCCGTAGGTCAGGCGGGTTTTCCAGTCATCGCTGAGCTGGTACTCGAAGCGCGCGGTCGCGGTTTCGCTGATGCCGACAGTATTTGCCCATTTTTCGTCCAGGCGCTTGTCGTAGCTGATATCGGCCGGATGACCGCCCGTGAACACCGTGCCACGATCGAACGGGCTGACGTAGTCGTTGTATTCGTAAGCCAGCGTCAGGCTGGCGCGCTCCCCGGTCCAGGACAGCGACGGCGCGACCAGCGTGTGCTGGTCAACGCCATAGTTACGCCAGTAGTCCTCGCTCTGACGCTCGGCCACAAGGCGGTAGGCCAGCCCCGAGTCGCCGAGCGGGCCGGTGGTGTCGACGCCGAAACTGCCGCCGCCTTCACTGTACGCCGAGCCACTGAGCGTGGTGCTTTGCACGTATTGCGGCTGTTTGCTGATCACGTTGATCACGCCACCTGGCTCCATTGCTCCGTACAGCAGCGAGGCCGGGCCTTTGAGCACTTCAACGCGTTCGGTCGTGGCACCGAAATTTTTCGACACCACCGAGCGCACGCCGTCACGCAGTACCGAGCCATCATCGTTGGTGCCGAAGCCGCGCTTGACCAGTGAGTCCTTGGTGTTGCCGAGCGTATTGCCCTGGCTGACGCCACTGACAAACTTCATGGCATCGTCCAGCGAGCGCACGTTGTAGTCGGCAATGGTCTGTGGTGTCACCACGTTGACCGACTGCGCTTCTTCCTTGAGTGGTACATCACTCTTGCTCGCGGTGCTGGCGCTTTTGGCGCTGTAGCCTTCCTGCGCTTCGGTCGCGGTTGCCGACACCTGCGTAGCGGGCAGCGTTGCAGTTTCAGCTGCATGCACTGCGCCGCCGGAGAACATCGCCAGAGAAAGCGCGGACAGCAGAAAAGTGCCGGGACGGCGAGGGCATTGGAAGGACGTGCTCAAGGGAGATGCTCTGCTATGACGTTAATAGCAATAATTGTAATTTGATATTAATTCTCATGTAAATAAATGATTGAGGCGCCTGTTGGTTTCGGTCCCCTCGGCAAACAGAGAGCGCTCGGCTCAGGACTGAGCCGTTACGTTGGCATCGATCCGCTTGCCCATGCTGATAATGAGCTCCGGCGTGTAGCCCAGGGTTTGATAGAAGGCCTGCACGCTTTCATTGAAGGTATGGATCTGCAGGTTGATCTTCACGCAGCCGAGATCCGCAAGCGCCTTTTCTGCGTGCCTGACCAGCCGGGTGCCCAGGCCGTTGCCGCGCTGTTGCGGATCGACGGCAACCGAATACAGCCAGCCGCGATGCCCGTCGTAGCCAGCAAGGAGGGTCCCGACCACTTGGTCATCCGCGAGTGCAACGAAGAACAAATGGTCGTCGACAGCCCGTTTCTTGTCGATCGACAGGTCTGGGCGATTGTGTGGCATGTCGTCATTGAAGACGGTCTTCCACAGCTGGATGACCGCCAGGCGGTGATGCGGGTCTGAATATTCGACAATACAGTTCATTGCGGGGTCCTTAGGCCATGAGTCCGAAGACTACTGCCACGCGCCCGGCGCTGTCTAACCGGCGCTCTTTGAGTCCTTGCCCTGTTTTGTCACCTGAGGCAGCGATGCAGGTGTATCGAGCAGGGCGCGAATGGCCCGGCTGTAAGCGGGCTGTCCGAGCTGCATGCTGTTGTTATGCGTACCGCCAGGCACCAATAACAGTTTCTTCGGCTCCCGCGCGGCTGCAAACAACTGTTCGCTGAAGCGGGACGGTACATAGCGATCCTCGGTGCCGTGCACGATCAGCACTGGCATATGGATGTCTGCAATCTTGTCCAGCGAGTCGAACTTCTGCGACAGCAGCCAGCGCACCGGCAGTGAGGTGTTGGCCAGCGCGGTGGCCACATCGGCCAGGTTGGTGAACGTCGATTCTATGATCAGCCCGCGGGCCTGAATCGGCGCATTGCCCTTTTCAGCGTCTTCGCCCAGTTCGGCCGCCAGATCCACCGCCACCGCACCGCCCAGAGAGTGCCCATAAATCAGCCTGCGCTGCGGGTCGGGTTGCAATTGCTTCAGGCGTTCCCAGGCGATGTGTGCGTCTTCATACACAGACCTTTCCGACGGTAGTTGGCCCATGCTTTGCCCGAAACCCCTGTAATCGATCGCCAGTATCGAGTAGCCCTGCGCCTTGAGTTGCTGGATACGGAACAGCTGGCCGGTGAGGTTCCATCGTGATCCATGCAGGTACAGCACTGCCGGGGCGTTCTTGTCCGCAGCGGGCCACCACCATGCGTGGATATTCTGCGCGGTGCCGAATGCCGGTGTACTGAGTTCGATTTCCTGCACATCTGCCGGCAGACCGCTGTACCAGCTGGCGGTACCGGGCTCGATGCGGAACACCAGTTCGCGCTCCTTGTGTTCAAGCACTGCACAGCCGACGGGCAGGCCAAGGATGACGGCTATCATGCTAATCCATCTGAGCGGACGGGCTTTGAAGCGAGCCAGCGGCGAAATCGACATAAGAGGAATAGTCCGGTCAACAAAATGAAATAAATGCAGAATCTGCATCCGGGATGCAAGACCAGCCGACGAACGCCGGGTTACAGGATATTGCGCACCCTCGCCGCAAATACCGAAAGGTTGAGGCGAGTAAAGCCCATGGCTTCAATACCTTGCGCGAGGAGGCCTAAAGGCAGCATCGACAACGACGCTCATTAGCACGTTTTGTTATTGAGGTAGCCCTTTTCGATAGCCGCGGATTATGCTGTGTGGGCGAGGGCGCTGTGTTTTTGTCATCTACCGTCGCCGGATTCGCCGATCTGCTTGCTGTATTCCCGCGCTTTCTTCAATTTCTTCAAGAGGTTACCGCCTATGTTCACTCACCGTCCCCTGGAAGAAAAAGACGTCCCCCTCATCTGCGAGATGCCGCAGAATGCCGATGAGCTGTTCTATATGTTCCCCAGGGCAACGTACCCGCTGACCGCCTCGCAACTCATCCATGCGCTCGAGACGCGTCATGATTCGACCGTCATCGAGATGGATGGCGAAGTGGTAGGGTTTGCCAACTTCTCTCTCTGCACCTTTCGCGGCCGCTGTTCGCTGGGCAACGTCATCATCGCACCGAAAGCCCGCTCCAGAGGGGTAGGGCGCTTCATGATCACCACCATGATGGGGATTGCGTTCGACAAGCACGAAGCGAGTGAAATGATCGCGTCCTGCTACAACCACAACGTCCCGGGCCTGCTGTTCTATCCGCGGATGGGATTCCGTCCTTTCCATATCGAAGAAAAGCTCGATAAGCGTGGCGAGCGTGTTGCGCTGATTCACCTGCGGCTGTCCGGCACCGACGCAAAAGAGAATATGCAAGACGAACAAGAGTAAGTTTTCAAGCAGGGCACGCACGACTCTTTTGAAGGAGCGGGCGTGCCTTGCGAGGGCCGCATCCGTTTCAGGCTTCAACCGTTCGTCAGTCTTAACTTCCTTCTTTTACGTGCAGTTTATCCACGCGGGTTCATCTCAAGTGCCATTTTGTTGATGAACAGGGCAGTGAATCGTTTCTTCTGTTGACGCCGTCAATAAAAAACTGCGTTAAAAGGGTTGTCGATATTCAATTATGGAAGTTGCCTCAAGTGCAGGGCGCAGTGTATAACGGGTTTAAGCATCACGTGAGTGGCGACAGATAATTGGCGGGCTGGCGCGGGCCGTTTTTAAAAAGTCATCAACAATAAAAATTATCAAGATTTTGTCACTGTCGGGACATGCTTACACACATAAGGAGATAAAGAAATGATCGCGAGTGGACTGTCCGAGTTAGAACTCAGGAGTATGGTTGAACGTGCGCTTCTGCCGTTGCGTTGCACCTGTACGATTGCCGATGAGCAGATGAATGTGCAGATAAGCCACCCGGTATCCGGGCGCACCCAGCGTCAGAAGAAACTGCCGCTCAGCCGTATCAAGACCGTTCGGGACATCGCTGAGCTGGTGGCCGAGTTGCGTGAAGTGCCGGTGACGGCTCGAGTCGCTAAAGCTTACTACAGCGCTGCCTGATACCGCTGCACCCCGCTGATGCTCCGGCATTACGGTACCTGGCCCTGATCATCGCTGATCGGGGCCTTGTCGTTTCCATGGGTCGATTTATCAATCGCATTCAGTGCTGGGAGAGGGGCTCTTCTGCTCTTCATGAGCGCGGACCCTTGGGTGGCGCACATCGGTAGTGTGCTCGTCAAATTAACAGCGTCGAAAGCCTGTTGTTTTTAGCGCAGACGATAAAAAATAAGTTGAACGCGTTGAACGCTGTAATGTCGTCGACAACTGCTCTTTTGAAGGGGGCTTCCACGGCTGAAAGATACAAGCTCATTCAAATCATCAGGTTATAAAGCGTTCCGGGCCGTTGCCGCTGCTTTCAGCCCATTTGACACTCTTGCTTTTCTTTGCAACTATTCAGTTGCCCGACTTATTTTGTAACGCATTGTCACTCTTCTCAAGTTGATAAAAGTGCTGGGTTAAAAAAGGGCGGTAGCATGACGTCTTATCCCTGTCAGGTCTGAACTTAAGGCCTGTGTCTGTTTTACCTATTGTAATTTTTTGTGAAGAACACTTTTTCTGACCATGGCGGCTCACAGGTGCCGTGAGTGAGAGCGTGTGCAGTGTGCTGCATGTGTTTTGCCTCGAATCGTGCAGGGACGCTGATTCGCTTTATCAATCAGGTATTCGACCCTCCAGAACTTCTGGACTGCACCCACGTATGAAAATGACGATGGAGCATCATTATGTTTGATACCTGTATGGAAACAGCCTGCGGTTGCGTGGTGGGTGGCGCAGGGCTCGCGGGCATGGGCTTTTTGTTCAACGCCCTGAAAAGCGGCGCGATGCCCGGGCTCGCAGCCAAAGGACTGATTGTCATTGATGCAAGTGACCGGCCCGGTACGGGTGCGCTGGGAGATTACCGGATCACTGCCAACTCGGTTGGCGATGTGTTCATTGATTGTCTTCGCGATCCGGCATTGCGCGAGGTATTCGAACCCCTGGAAAACTCCGCAGCTTACTGGCGCATCAAGGCTCAGGCACAGAGCGCGCCGCAACTGTCGGATGTGGGCCTGCTCATGGCCGAGGCATCCAGGCTGGTGCTGGACCACATCGTGCAACGTTATGGTGTAGAAGTCTGGTCCGGCACGCGCCTGGATGAGGTGATATGCGAGGGTGACGAGTTTTGTCTGCACGTTGACAGCGTGTACGGCGAAAGACGTGTGCGCTGTCAGGCGCTGGTACTCAACCTGGGCGGGCGCCAGGATCCACAACACTTGATCGATGATCTTGCTCGACAAGGCCTGACGCTGCCGGACCACTGCACTGTCCAGAGCGCTGACCGCTTGCTGCGCATGAACGCGGTGCAGTTGCGCGAAGTGTTTGCCCCGGCGCTGGCCGATAACGGGCGCATCACCATCGTTGGGGGATCTCACAGCGCGTTTTCGACGCTGGAGAATCTGGCGGATGCACTGGAGTTTGCCGGCTTGCAGGAACTGTCACTCGTTCATCGCAGCAGTATCAGGCTGTTTTACGAAAGTGTTGAACTGGCGCACGCGGCCGGTTACGTATTTGACGCGCAGCTTGATGTCTGTCCGGTTTCAGGTCGGGTCAACCGTTCCGGAGGTTTGCGTTACCGTGCGCTGGAGATCGGGCGCCAAGCGTTGCAAAACGGTCGCGTGGGCAAAACCGGCGTGCGCGTGCAGATGTTGCAGACACTGGGCGGACGCCCCGATGAATATGAGCAAGCCCGACTCGCGCTGGCCGACTCGGCTGTGATCGTGCAGTGCTCTGGCTATCAGCCCGTGTTGCCCCGACTGAGTGATGCCAATGGCAATCTCGTCAGTTTGCGCGAGGCCAAAGGGGGGCTCGATTCGGACGCTGGCGGCTGCCCGTTCGATCAGCACGGTCGTCGAATCAAGGGCCTGCATCTTTTCGGTCTGGGCGCCGGATTGGGCGTCGACCCGCAATTGGGCAGCGAACCCGCCTTCGACGGCCGGATATACGGCGTCTGGCAGTTTCATCATGATGCCAGCCGAGTGGTACTGGAGGCGGTCACACGCAGACTCGCTCATCAGCCTGTAGCTGCCGAGACGTTCATTTCGGAAGGATTCATGCAAGCGGCTTTAGGCCTTCAGGCCGGTTAGGCTGGTGCAGCGCAGGTTGGTGGTCATAAAAAACGGCGTCCCAGGGACGCCGTACGGCCGGTCTGCCAATAAACGGCAGGTCAGCATTGAATAAGGGGGTAGTGCGGGAGTTATTGTGGGTCCTGGTTGGGAGCCAGTTCTGCCTGGATACGTTTGTAGATTTCTTCACGATGCACTGAAACATTTTTGGGTGCATTGATGCCCAGGCGGACTTGAAGCCCTTGAACGCCAAGAATCGTGACGGTGATCTCGTCACCGATATTTATGCTTTCGCCTACTTTGCGAGTGAGTATCAACATAATCTTTTCCTTGATGGCCTCTTGAAAACGCCTCTCTCAAGAGGCTGGCGTTTGCCTTTGCGTGGTGATTGTTGCCGAGTGCATCCAAATGCATCCGTCTTATGACGTCGCACAGGTGAATTAAATTCCCTCGGTTCATTTTCTTGTCATCGAGATTTGCATCCCGGATACGACGAGTGCGCCAATTCTGCCCGTTTCGACGTGAAAATGCCCGTATTTACTGGCGTCATATAAAAAGTAACGTCAACCGCTGCACCGTTCCGGGTCATCATCATCTTAGCCGACGGTGCTGCTTGAGCCATTTCGATATGAGTACAAGCGTAGGCACGACTGCACCAGATTGCCCGGGCTTTCTGAAAATTCAAATGAAAGTGCTGAGCGAGTGTGTAGGAAGGGTCTGCGGATCACCTTAGTGTTCACGCTGATGCTGGGTACCACGGGGGGGCAGGGAAGGGATGCACGGGTGTGAGGCAGGGCCAGGCCTTCGCGGGTTTCAGCGCCCGCGAAGGCTCGTTCGGGGTTTACACCGCCATTGACAACAGCATGATGAAAATCAGGCCGACGACCGAGAGAATGGTTTCCATCACCGTCCAGGTCTTGAAGGTCTCGGCAACGGTCATGTTGAAGTACTGCTTCACCAGCCAGAACCCGGCGTCATTGACGTGCGACAGGATCAACGAACCGGCACCGGTTGCCAGCACCAGCAGCTCGCGATTGACGCCGGGGATCAGGCCGACCACCGGCGCTACGATGCCAGCACCGGTAATGGTTGCCACCGTCGCCGAACCGGTTGCGATACGGATGACCGCCGCTACCAGCCAGGCCAGCATGATCGGGTTGATCTGCGCCTGCACAGCCATGTGTCCGATCACGTCACCCACGCCACTGGCGACCAGCATCTGCTTGAAGCCACCGCCTGCGCCCACAATCAGCACGATTGCCGCCACTGGAGCCAGGCTCTGGTCCAGCAGCTTCATGATTTTGCTGCGATCAAAACCACGTGCGGCGCCGAAGGTGTAGAACGCCAGCAACAGCGCGGCAAGCAGGGCGGTGATCGGGTGACCGATCAGGTCCATCCAGATGCGGAACATGTTGTTTTCCGGCAACACCACATCGGCAAAGGTCTTGAGCAGCATCAGGAAGACCGGCAGCAGGATGGTCACCAGTGTGATGCCGAAGCCTGGCAGGTTTTCAGTGCTCGATTCCTTGGCGATCTGATCCATCAGTTCCTTGGACGGCGTACCGGGGATGCTTTTGGAAATCCAGTTACCGAAGATCGGGCCGGCGATGATGGCCGTCGGCAGTGCAACGATCAGTCCGTAGAAAATGGTTTTGCCGATATCGGCGCCGAATATGCCGATGGCCAGCAACGGACCCGGATGAGGCGGAACCAGACCGTGTACGGCTGACAGGCCTGCCAGCAGCGGGATGCCGATCTTGACGATGGGCACGCCGGTGCGCCGCGCAACAATGAACACCAACGGGATCAGCAGGACAAAACCGATCTCGAAGAACAACGGGATGCCCACCAGGAAGGCAGAGAACATCATTGCCCAGTGCACTTTCTGTTTGCCGAACGTGCGTATCAGCGTTTGCGCAATCTGGTCCGCGCCGCCCGAGTCAGCCATCAGCTTGCCGAGCATTGTGCCCAGGCCGAGGATGATGCCGACGAAGCCCAGCACCCCGCCGAAGCCGTCCTGGAAGGATTTCATGACTTTTTCGACCGGCATTCCCGAGGTCAGGCCAAGAAAGCCTGCCGCCAGGGTCAACGCGACGAAAGGGTGCACCTTGAAGGTGGTGATCAGCAGCACCAGGCCGACGATGGTCACCAACGCATCGACGAGCAGGAACGTCTCATGGGTCATACCGAACATGGATGTCTCTCCGGTTTATTGTTTTAAGGAACTGTTAACAGCGCCGACTTCAATCGTGTGTGCGCAAGACAGCGCTGTCTTTTGCACTCACGCCTTTATCAGGCGTGAGAGCCTTTCCACCATGCTGCGGCTTGTTTGCCGATGACATCGATAGGCTGGGACGCGTCCACGATCAATGTAAGCGGTTCGCCATAGGGCGGTTCGAGGGTCGCGAACTGGCTGTCTACAAGGCTGGCGGGCATGAAGTGCCCAGGCCGGTGCGAGCAGCGTTCGCTGGCGAGTTCCTTGCTGAGTTCCAGAAAAACGAAACCCAGGCCTGGCACCGCATCACGCAGGCGCTGGCGATAGATGAGCTTGAGCGAAGAGCAGGTCAGAACCGGGTGTTCACCGTTGGCGAGGGCGGCAGCCATCTCTTCGCCCAGGCGGGTCAGCCAGCCGGCACGGTCTTCGTCGTTGAGGGGGGTTCCGGCGCTCATCTTTTCGATGTTGGCTGGAGGATGGAACGCGTCGCCTTCGATCAGGCGGCCGCCGCTGTTCAGGGCAATCTCGGCACCGACGGCGCTCTTGCCGCAGCCAGATACACCCATCACCACAAGGGCGGAAATAGCAGTATTCGCAGTTGTCACAGTAGGCACCTCATCTGGAGACAGCGCTGTCTTCTTTCGGGGGGACATAAGTCTCATCCCGGACTGTTCCAGTTATTTGTCGTTGTTTTGGGCTCATCAATAAGCATGGGAGGCTGTTCTCCGCGGGACCCGAATCGGGTAACCCCTGTGAAACCAGCGATAAAGCATTGTCACGTTCCATGAGACAGCGCTACCTTATGGGGCATTCGACACATTTGGCAACCCCTATGTTAGTTGGCAACGCATGATACGCATTGGTTCCCGCTCGACTGGTCGCCCCACGCTCAATGAAGTGGCGAAGCTGGCTGGCGTCTCTCCGATCACCGCCTCGCGAGCCTTGCGCGGTATCAGCACCGTGGCGCCTGAGTTGGTCGAAAAGGTCCGTGCTGCGGCGCAGAGCCTGGGTTATGTGGCCAACCCGGCAGCCAGGGCGCTGGCCTCTTCCTGCAGTCAGACCGTCGTGGTGCTGGTGCCGTCGCTTTCCAACCAGTTGTTCATCGAGACGCTGGAAGCCATTCAGGACGTGTTGCGCGTGCGCGGCCTGGACGTGCTCATCGGCAACTACCATTACTCACCCGAAGAGGAAGAGAAGCTGCTACGCAACCATCTGGTCAATCGCCCGCGCGGTATTCTGCTGACCGGTTTCGACCACACGGCAGCGTCCCGCCAGATGCTTGAAACCAGCGGCATACCCTGCGTGCACATGATGGAACTCGACACTCGCCTGGGCGCCTATTGCGTCGGGTTCTCGCAGCAACAGGCCGGTGCCGAAGCTGCGCGGCACCTGCTCGGGCGTGGCCGCCATCGGCTGGCATACATGGCCGCCCAGCTCGACCCTCGTGTGCTGCAACGTGGCACCGGGTTCCGTCGGGTGCTGGAAGACGCCGGGCTGTTCGACCCCGCGCTGCAGGTCTCGACACGCCAGGCCTCCTCGATCGGTCTGGGCGGGGAGTTGTTCGCGCGCCTGCTTGACCAGCATCCGGATGTCGACGGGGTGTTCTTCTGTAATGACGACCTGGCGCAGGGCGCTGCGCTGGAGGCCTTGCGCCTGGGGGTCGCGATTCCCGAACGGGTCTCTCTGGTGGGCTTCAACGACCTGCCTGGGTCCGCGCACATGGTGCCGCGCCTGACCTCGATTCGCACACCCAGGGAAGAAGTCGGACAGCGTGCTGCTCAGGTCTTGCTGGGCCTGCTGGACGGGGTCATCCAGCACCCGCAGGTCGATCTAGGGTTTGAACTGGTGGTGCGGGAAAGCTCTTGAGTCTTTTCCCCGACCAGCCCTGGCGATCCTTCCCCGGGTCATTGCACTGACCAATGGTAGGGGCGCTCTGCGGGCTCGATGCCTCCGGGCTGGAGTGCCCGACCGTGCTGTCCTGCACTGTTGTCGATACCCTCATTCGAACGGTTTCGACACATTTCGACTGTTATTTCTGA
This sequence comes from Pseudomonas sp. PvP100, assembly GCF_017833055.1. NCBI lineage: Bacteria > Pseudomonadati > Pseudomonadota > Gammaproteobacteria > Pseudomonadales > Pseudomonadaceae > Pseudomonas > Pseudomonas sp. PvP100. The sequence continues at coordinate 2,497,922 of NZ_JAFIBO010000001.1, read as the reverse complement.
CAGTACCCATCCCCCCGTGTTGAGTATTCAATGACCCTACGTTTTTGGCTCGGAGCGGCATAAGTGTCTTGGCCGCATCGTTGGATGACGGGGATATATCTTCTTATCTATTCCCCGTTCTGGCGGTCTTACAAGACCTATTGAAGGTGAGAGAAATGCAAAAAAAAGCATCTCAGAACGTTAGAGCCCTGACGCATATCGTCGACCCCGTCGGTTCAGGTGTCCCCCTGGACATCGCCTGGCTGACCGGCATTATCCCGCTGGGCTTCGTACCCGCAGAGATCGCTATCAGCCCTGATGAAACCACGTTGTATGTCGCTCATGAAAGTGGTCGCGAAGTCAGTGTGGTCGACATCGCCAGTGCAAGCGTAACGGGTGCCATCAAGCGGGCAGGGGCAGGCGCGATTACCCTGAGCCCCGATGGCAAAAGGCTTTACACCATCGGCCAGAAAAGGTGCTACGTGGTCGATACGCGCATGCGCGAAGTGATCAGGATACTGCCGGCAGCCAACGTCAACAGGATCCTGTGCAGTGCCGATGGCCGTTTTATCTGCCTGTCCTTTCAGAACGCGCTCGGCGGGTTGATTCGCCTCATCGAGACCGAGAATTACACGGTCGAAAACGAGTTCGATCTGGGTGCCCTGACCAACGCATCACTGGCCCTCGGGATCAGCCCGTTGAACGACAGGTTTTACGCAACCATGCTGGTTGACCGGACCGCGCCTACCGATGTTCTTGCGATCAGCAAGGTCGATTACCTGCAACATGACATTCCCGGCTTCTCCGACCCGCGTTCGATGGCCTTCAGTTCCGATGGCGCCTGGCTGTATGTCGGTGGCATCGACGAGGTTTACATCATCGATGCGGCGACCAACAAAACCTTCTATCGGGAAAGGATCGGCACGCAAGGCTACCCGGTGAAAGTCATCGGAGTGACCTCGGATGACCGCTATGTCTACGCGATCTATACCTGTAATTACGACGTTTACCGGATCGACACGGTGAAGGGCATCGCCACCTGCATCGCTTACTTTCCGTCGGTAGGCGGTGCGGTACTCAACAAGACCGGCACGTACATCTATTCCAGTCATCCGGACATGAGCTGGATTTCGATCTACCGGCTATGAAGACTCCTGCAATGGCCTGGCTTGCGTGTTACCAGCCGGGTCGACCGTCAGTCGGCGTCAAGCGCTGCGACGCCGGCCTTGGCGACCTGAGCATCCTGTTCGGCCTTCACGCCTGAAACCCCCAGCGCACCGATCACCTGGCCGTCGACGATGACCGGCACACCGCCTTCCAGGGAAGTCAGCAGCGGAGCACTCAGGAATGCAGTGCGCCCGCCATTGACCATCTCTTCGTAACCCTTGGACTCACGTTTGCCGAGTGCCGAGGTGCGGGCTTTTTCGATCGCGATGTAGCTGCTGATCGGTGCGGCGTCGTCCAGTCTCTCGAATGCCAGCAAATGGCCGCCGTCATCAACGACGGCGATGGAAACGGCCCAGCCATTGGCCTGCGCCTCTTCGCGTGCGGCACCGAGCATCAGGCTGACTTCGGTCTGGGTCAGTACGGCTTTGATCTTCATGGAGCTCTCCGGAGTAGTGATTATTGATTGGCGTTCAGTGTGATTCAGGCGTGCCAAGCGCCGCGTCGATCAGTTCGATCCAGTGCCGCACTGGCGTTCGGCCGGCGCTGGCCAGATGGGTCTGACAGCCGATATTGGCGGTGGCAATCACCTGCGGTTTGCCGCTCTCCAGTGCGTTCATGCGGTTGTCGCGCAGTTGACGGGCGATGACAGGCTGGGTGATGGAGTAGGTGCCTGCAGAGCCGCAGCATAAATGACCGTCCGGCACTGTGGTCAGATTGAAGCCTAGACGAGTCAGGACACGCTCGACTTCGCCGCCGAGTTTTTGCGCGTGTTGCAGCGTACACGGGCAGTGAAACGCCAGGCGCTGATCGGTCTTGATGCCGAGGGTTTCCAGCGGTTCGTCGCGCAGCAGTTCGACCAGATCCTTGGTTCGCGCGCTGATCTGCCCGGCCTTGTCGGCATAGGCTGGATCATGGCGCAGCAGGTGGCCGTAATCCTTGACGAAGGCCCCGCAGCCGCTGGCCGTCTGGATCAGGCTTTCAGCACTGCCTTGCAACGCGGGCCACCACGCGTCGATGTTGCGCCGTGCCCGGTCCAGCCCTGCCTCCTGTGCATTGAGGTGATAATCCACGGCGCCGCAGCAACCCGCCTGTCTGACCGCCGTAATGCCGATGCCCAGACGATCCAGCACCCGCGCCGTAGCGCTATTGGTGTTTGGCGACAGGCCCGGCTGAACGCAACCTTCCAGGAGCAACACCTGGCGCGCATGACCGGTGTGCGGGCGAAGTCCGGCAGGATGGACCGTCGCCGGCAGCTTGGTGGCCAGGGTTTGTGGCAGCAACGGCCTGAACTTCAGGCCCATGCCGGTCAGGGATTTGAACAGTCCGGGGTGGGGGATGACGCGACGCAAGCCTTCACGCAGCACGCGTTCTGCGAGTGGCCGCGGCACCAGGGCCTCAACCGCCGCGCGGCCGATGTCCAGCAGGTTGTGGTAATCCACCCCGGACGGGCAGGTGGTCTCGCAATTGCGACAGCTCAGGCAGCGGTCCAGATGCACACGGGTTTTCTCGGTGACCGGCTGACCTTCGAGCACTTGTTTGATCAGGTAGATCCTGCCGCGTGGACCGTCCAGCTCATCACCCAGCAATTGATAGGTCGGACACGTAGCGTTACAGAAACCGCAATGCACACAACTGCGCAGGATACGTTCGGCTTCTTCGGCGCGCGGCAGGGTTCTGGCGTGTTCACTCAATGTGGTCTGCATGTTTCAAAGCTCCGCGTACAGTCGACCGGGGTTGAAAATCCCCTGCGGGTCGAGTCGGGTCTTGAGTGCCTTATGGTAGCGCAGCACAGGTGCGGCCAACGGTTCAAACGGGCTGTCGACGACGCCTTGGCTGTAGCAGGTCGCATGGCCGCCAACCGCCATGGTGATGGCTCTAATGGTCTGTCCGTCAGCGTCCGACTTGAGCCAGCGTTGCGCGCCACCCCAGTCGATCAACTGCTCGCCCGGCAGATCCGGCAGGTGGCTGTCGGCAGGTACACAGAGCCGCCACAGGGGCCGCGGGTCATCGAAGAAGGGCAGGTGATGCGCATTCAACTGTTGCCAGTACGCGGCATCGAGTAGCTCGCCGCCGAGCCGGTCCCGGGCTGCGGCCACTGAACCTTCACCGCCTTCCAGGCGCAGACGCAGTACGTGGCCATCATGGCTGGCCGCGCTGATCGGTATCGGTTGCTGACCCCACTCGGCAAGGCGCGCCAAGGCCAGCGCGCTGTCCATTTCCAGTGCGATGCTGCTGCACAGACGTGGTTTGGGCAGCACCTTGAGCGACACCTCGGTCAGCAGCCCCAAGCAGCCGAAACTGCCTGCCATCAGGCGTGAAACGTCATAACCTGCAACGTTCTTCATGACTTCTCCGCCGAAACGCAGGTGTTTGCCAAGACCGGTGATGACCCGTGTGCCCAGCACGAAATCACGCACCGATCCGCTCCACGGCCGGCGCGGTCCCGAGAGTCCCGCAGCGACCATGCCGCCGAGCGTCGCGGCGCCGAAGTCGGGCGGTTCGCAAGACAGCATCTGGCCTGCGGCATCCAGCGTCTGCATCAGTTCGTTCAATGGCGTGCCGGCGCGTGCAGTGATCACCAGTTCTGTCGGGTCATAACTGACGATGCCACGGTGCTCGCGGGTATCGAGTATTTCGCCAGCGGTTTCACGACCGAGACAAGCCTTGCTGTTGCCGCCCTGAATACGTAACGGCGTTTCGTCGCGCAGCGCCTGATTGACCCGCTCGAGCAGTGCCTGGCTGACGTCGTTGTCCATCGTGCTCATCAGAAACGCTCCAGGTCGGGGAACGGCAATTGCCCGGCATGGATGTGCATGGCACCAAATTCCGCGCAGCGATGCAGGGTCGGGATGTTCTTGCCGGGGTTGAGCAGGCCGCTGGCGTCGAATGCCGCCTTGATGGCATGGAAGAAGGTCAGCTCGTCGCTATTGAACTGGGCGCACATCTGATTGATCTTCTCGCGACCGACACCGTGCTCGCCGGTAATGCTGCCGCCGACCTTGACGCACAGCTCGAGGATTTTGCCGCCCAGTGCCTCGGCGCGCTCCAGCTCACCCGGTTGATTGGCATCGAACAGGATCAGCGGATGCATGTTGCCATCGCCCGCATGAAACACGTTGGCGACGCGCAAGCCGTATTGCTCGGATAGCTCTCTGATGCTGCGCAATACGCCCGGCAACTCACGGCGCGGGATGGTCCCGTCCATGCAGTAGTAGTCCGGCGACAGGCGACCCACGGCCGGGAAAGCGTTCTTGCGCCCGGCCCAGAAGCGGACCCGTTCGGCTTCGTCTTTGGCCTGTCGCACTTCGGTCGCGCCTGCCAGTGTCAATACCTCGCTGACCCGTTCGCAGTCAGCGTGCACATCGGCTTCGACGCCGTCCAGTTCGCAGAGCAGGATGGCTTCGGCATCGACCGGGTAGCCTGCGTGAATGAAATCCTCGGCGGCACGAATCGCCAGATTGTCCATCATCTCCAGCCCGCCGGGGATAATGCCCGCAGCAATGATATCGGCCACCGCGCGCCCGGCCTTTTCCACGGAATCGAAGGCTGCCAGCAGCACCTTGGCCACCTGCGGTCTGGGCAGCAGTTTGACCGTGACTTCGGTAATGACGCCGAGCATGCCTTCGGAGCCGGTGAACAGTGCCAGCAGGTCGAAGCCCGGCGAGTCCAGCGTGTCGCTGCCCAGCGTCATTGGCTCGCCTTCCACCGTCAGGATCTCGACCTTGAGCAGGTTATGCACGGTCAGCCCGTATTTGAGGCAATGCACGCCGCCGGCATTTTCCGCCACATTGCCGCCGATGGAGCACGCGATTTGCGAGGACGGGTCCGGCGCGTAATACAGGCCGTGGGGCGCTGCCGCCTGGGAAATGGCCAGGTTGCGCACGCCGGGCTGAACCCGCGCCAAGCGCGCGGAGGGATCTATATCGAGGATCTGGTTAAAACGCGCCATGACCAGCAGCAGGCCTTTTTCCAGCGGCAACGCGCCTCCCGACAGCCCGGTGCCCGCCCCGCGAGCGACCACCGGTACGCGACGTGCGTGGCACAGCCTGAGCAGCGTCTGTACTTCTTCCACATGCCGCGGCAATGCCACCAGCATCGGTGTGGTGCGATAGGCCGACAACCCGTCGCACTCGTAAGGCCGCAGCTCTTCGGGGCGATGCAGGATGTCCAGGTCGGGCAACTGCTGTTGCAGCGCCTGCAACAGCAGCTGCTTGTCGACGGCGGGCAGCACGCCGTCGATGCGTTCGTCGTACAGAATGTTCATCAAGCCACCCTGGGTTGTTTTTGTCGGGTTAATGCATCCTAGCTCATTCGTTGCGAGGCTTGAGTTGACAGCGAGGGTCCGATCCCGCAATTTACGCATGACGTAATAGGTTTACGAAAATAAAAATACCGCATCCATGCGAATATTTACCTGCTACCCCAGTTGTACGCAGCGCATCGTTACCGCGTCGACCTGACTGCATTCGTGCGCATTCAGCGGGTCGAGCATCTGGCACGGCAGCCCTCGGTCTTTTACCAGGCACACCCTGATGCACAATCGGATAAGCCGGAGTAGGCTGCCCTCATGAAGATTCTAGGTCTGCAACTGATATTCGGTGATTTTCTCGCACGCAGCGTGCGAGGCATCCCGTGCGCGCCGCCCGCAGGACAGTGATTGCCAGGGTTACCCACTCTCACTTTCCTGCAAGGAGCCAGTCATGGCTGATCTCTACGAAAACCCCATGGGCCTGATGGGCTTTGAATTCATCGAATTCGCATCACCGACGCCCAACAGCCTTGAGCCTGTGTTCCAGATGATGGGCTTCACCAAAGTCGCAACGCACCGCTCCAAGGACGTGTCCCTGTTTCGTCAGGGGGCGATCAACCTGATCCTCAACAACGAACCGCACAGCCTGGCATCGTACTTTGCCGCCGAGCATGGTCCTTCGGTATGCGGTATGGCGTTCCGCGTGAAAGATGCGCAGAAGGCCTATAACCGGGCACTGGAACTGGGCGCACAACCGCTGGAAATCGCTACCGGGCCCATGGAATTGCGCCTGCCCGCGATCAAGGGCATCGGTGGCGCGCCGTTGTACCTGATCGATCGCTTCGGCGAGGGCACGTCGATCTACGACATCGATTTCAACTTCATCGAAGGCGTTGACCGCCATCCGGTCGGTGCCGGTCTGAAATTCATCGATCACCTGACCCACAACGTGTACCGCGGACGCATGGCGTATTGGGCCGGTTTCTATGAAAAGCTGTTCAATTTCCGCGAGCTGCGTTACTTCGACATCAAGGGCGAATACACCGGCCTGACCTCCAAAGCCATGACCGCCCCGGACGGCATGATCCGCATTCCGCTGAACGAAGAATCGTCCAGGGGCGCGGGTCAGATCGAAGAGTTTCTGATGCAGTTCAATGGCGAAGGCATTCAGCACGTGGCGTTCTTTACCGATGACCTGATCAAGACCTGGGACGCGCTGAAAGCAACCGGCATGCGCTTCATGACTGCGCCGCCGGATACCTACTACGAGATGCTGCAAGGTCGCTTGCCTGATCACGGTGAGCCGGAAGCCGAGCTCAAGTCACGCGGTATTCTGCTCGATGGTTCTTCCGAAGGGGGCGAGCGTCGTTTGCTGTTGCAGATATTCTCCGCAACGCTGATGGGCCCGGTGTTTTTCGAATTCATTCAGCGCAAAGGCGATGACGGGTTTGGCGAAGGCAATTTCAAGGCACTGTTTGAATCCATCGAACGCGACCAGATTCAGCGTGGTGTCCTGACGCCGGACTGAGCAATCATAAAAAGCGTCCGTCTTGCGCGATCAGACGAGCCGGCCCAGGCTCGTTCTGAGTCATTTGTGCTTGAGCACGTCAGCTTGCCGGTTGTGAGAAGAGATATAGCGCTCGGTGAAGTCATGCGCCGGCATGGGGCGACCATACAGATAGCCTTGGCCTTCGTCGCATACATAATGGCGCATCAGACTTTCCTGCTCACGGGTTTCTATGCCTTCTGCCGTGACCTGAAGATTGAAGCCGTTTGCCAGCCTGACAACGGCCTCGACGATGACTTCATCTTTTTTGCTGCGCTCTACGCCACTTACGAATGAGCGGTCAATCTTCAGTCGTGTCACCGGATAGTCTTTCAGCAGGCTCAGGGACGCATAGCCGGTACCGAAATCGTCGAACGCGATGCCCACACCCAACGAGCGAAGGTGACGCAGCGGTTCCATAATGCGCTGCTCGTTTCGCAAGATGATGTTTTCCGTGATCTCCAGCTCGAGTGAGTGTGCAGGCAAGGAAAAGTCTTCAAGCGCACTTTCAACCATTTCGGCAAAGTCGCGCATGCGAAACTGCGCGGCGAACAGGTTGACGCCGATGCGGAATTCCTCGCAGCCGGTAGTTCGCCATTTCGCTGCCTGCTCACAGGCTGAACGCAGTATCCATTCGCCCACCGGCACCGCAAGCAGGCCTGCTTCCAGTGCGGGCAGAAAAACCGCCGGGGACACGACGCCCAGTGTCGGATGGTTCCAGCGTATAAGGGCTTCGGCTCCGGTGATACGACCATCCGCAAGTCGTACCTGAGGTTGGTAGTAAAGCTCGAACTCTTTGTTGGCCCATGCCTGACGCATCGATGAGCTGAGCGCTCCTCTTCTTGAAGCGGTCTGTCGATGCTCGGAGGTGAAGGTGCGAACCAGGGAGCGTCCGTCAGACTTGGCCTGGTAGAGCGCCAGATCCGCATTGCCGAGCATTTGCTCATCGTCGTAATCAGCGCCAGACCTTACGGAGACGCCGATGCTGGCGCCGATGTAGATTGAATTGTCTTCAAACTCTATCGGTTCCTCGATGACCGCGATGAGCGCCAGGCCCAGCTTGATCGCCTTGTCAGGGTCTGCGGTGTCGGACAGGAACACGACAAACTCATCGCCGCCCAGACGCGAGACCATATGGCAGGCCGGTACGTGTTCGCGAAGACGGTGAGAGGTCACCTTGAGCACAAAATCACCTGCAGCGTGGCCCAACGTGTCGTTGACGTCCTTGAAGCCGTCCAGATCGATCAGCAGGATAGCTGCTGACAGCTGCGCGTCGCACGCCTCTTTGATCCGCCTTTTGAGTGTCGATCGATTGGCAAGCCCGGTCAGGTGATCGTATTCGGCCGCATGCTTGAGTAATTTGTCCGCCTCGACACGCTGGGTGATGTCACGAATGATCGCTCCGAATTGTGGCTCGCCGGCATACGTCCATTGTGAGAGCGAGAGCTCGATGGGGAGGGTGTGACCGTCGCGATGGATGGCCGTCAGGTTGATGGATTTTCCGATAATGGAGGCCGGGCCACCCGCAGCAACCCTCGATAAACCTGCATGGTGCCTGGAGCGCATTTCGGGCGGAATAATGATGTCGAGAGGCTTGCCCATGGCGTCCTCGGATCGATGCCCGAAAATGAGTTCGGCCGAGTTGTTCCATGAGATGATCCGGTTTTTGCTGTCCGAGCAGATGATCGCGTCGGGTGAAGTCGAGGTGATATTCATGAAGCGGGTGTGGCTGTCTTCATTCTCGAGCGTGAGCCGACGCAACTCCATTCTCTCGATGACCATGACCGCCAGGTCCTGGAGAACCCGCTGATCTCGCTCCGAGAAAGTCTCCCGAGGTTTATTGTCGATCAGGCACAGGCTGCCCAGCACATGACCACTGGCGGTTATCAGCGGCGCCCCGGCATAAAAGCGAATATGGGGAGCGCCGACTACCAAGGCGTTTGAGCTGAACCGCTCATCCTGCAATGCATCAGGCACCAGAAAAACGTTACGGCCCATGAGCGCAAAATTGCAGAATGAAACGTCGCGGCCCGTTTCGCAGACATCGAGGCCAACGCGCGCCTTGAAGAATTGCCGGTCTCGATGAACCAGAGAAATCAGAACAATGGGCACATCGAAAATCCGCGATGCCATTTGCACGATCTGATCGTATTCGTGCTCAGGTGGGGTATCCATCAACGAAAAGGCATTCAAGATACAAATACGTTCTTCGTCATCATCGCCGACTGGGTAACTATTCATTTGAGGCCATCGCTAAACACTGATCGCACGCGAGACACGAAGCGATCGATGGATAACGCCGCTGTGTCGGCACCGGTGGAGGTACCCTGCCAGCATGCGCTTGCGCCACGCCGGAAAAGGAAAGTCAGATACATGCAGCACCTCTCGCGGTAGCGTCTCGATAGCTGTCCAAGGCAGCTTAGAAGCTATATCGTCAAAAAGCCGGATACCTGTAACAACTTCTCAAGCAACTAGCGTGGCGGGTATGGATCCAACTAAGGCCAGTATTACCCGATCGTAACGAAGTGTTCAGGTTTGGCGTCGCAAGGGTATGGAAACTGCATAGCGGTTTTCACTGCCAATTTGATGACGACCCTATGCAGCGGCTTTTCTCTATTTCGACGAGGCTTGCACCTTCGGCGCTCAGCAAGGCGTTGATCGGTTTCATTGCCCTTGTCTGTCTATCGTTGATCCTGGCCACCGCCTGGCAGATGAACCAATCCAAGCTCGAGCGCGTCGCCACTGCCAGGATTGCGGTGTCCAATATCGTGCTTGCTGCTGAACAGCAGGCTCAGGACACCCTGCAGCAGGCTGACAATACGCTGCGTGACCTTGCCGAGCGGGTTGAGCAAGATGGCGCCGCAGGCGAGCAGCAAAGCCGCTTGACCAGACTGATGGCTCAAGACCTGGTCAACGTCAAAGGGCTTCAGGGGCTGTTCATCTATGATGCTCAAGGCAACTGGGTCGCCAATTCCTTTGCCAAGGGCGTGCAGACCAGGAACAACGAAGACCGCGCCTACTTCATTTACCACCGCGACAACCCTGACCCGTCCATTCATGTAGGGTCCATTGTTGAAAGCCGCAATACAGGGGACATGGTCATCCCGGTCAGTCGGCGTATCAATGCGGCGGATGGCAGTTTTGCAGGCGTTGCACTCGCCACCGTGCCGGTGGCTTATTTCCAGGCGTTTTTCCAGCGTATGGATGTAGACGACAAGGGTGTGATCTTCCTCGCTCTGAATAATGGCGACCTGCTTGCGCGGCGGCCCACATTAACCGCACTGATGACCACCAATGTAGCCAAGGGCGATATCTTCACTCGCTATCTGCCGTACAGCGACAGCGGCACCGCAGTGATCAACTCCGTGGTGGATGGGGTGGAAAGGGTATACGCCTATCGGCGCGTGTCCGGATTGCCCATCGTCGCCGCTGCCGGTATCTCCAGTCAGCATGTGTTCGCGCCCTGGTGGGCCTATGCACAGCGGTCCATGACCATCACCGGCATCATTATCCTGGCGCTGGTCTTTCTGGGCGTGCTGTTGTACCGACAAATCCAGCAGTTGATCACGGCGGAGGGTGAACTGAATATCGCCAGGAACGACCTGGAGATCATCGCTCACACGGACAGCCTGACGCACCTGGCCAATAGACGTTGCTTCGATACGGCCTTGCAGCAGGAGTGGGGGCGGGCGAGCCGGAATGATGCAACCATCGCAATTATTTTGCTGGATATCGACTGGTTCAAACAATACAACGACACCTACGGTCATCTGCAGGGTGACGACTGCCTGAGGCAAGTGGCGGGGCTGATTGGCAACAGTCTTGACCGGTCCGGGGATATGGCAGCACGTTACGGCGGTGAAGAGTTTGTCATTCTGTTGCCTGAAACCGACCTGGCAGGCGCGCTGAGGCTCGCGGAAAAAATCAGATCATCCATTGAAGCCAGTTGTATAGAGCACTCGTCCAGCCCGCTGGGCAGGCTGAGCATCAGCTCGGGCGTGGTGGCGATCAACGCAGCAGAGAAGAAGGATGAGCACACAGCTGCGCTGAAGGAAGCGGATCGACTCCTTTACCTGGCCAAAACCAAAGGGCGTAACCGTGTCGAAGGTCGCTTGATTCAAGGGTGGCAAGCAGATAGTCATTTTGCCAGGGTATCCACAGCGTCAACTCGATAGTCGAGCGTCATGGATCTGTACCTGTACCTGCACAGGGTTGCTATCAATATGTTCGGCAAACCAACGTACGTCGCTGCAGGCGCAACCTCAGTCTGACGGACGGCTACCTCCCATGCGCTCGCTGATTGTCACCGCCGTTTGCAAAAGCCTTCTGGCCGCCAGACTCTGCGTCTCGTCGTTCAACACCGATCCCGGTCCGACGACCGTGATCACGCCCACCAGCTTGTTACCCATTGCGAATAGCGGTGACGAGGCTGCGTTGATACCCGGCATCAGCAAGCCCTGAATCTGGTGCACGCCAGTGGTGCGAATCTGCTCGACATGCTGCTCGACCTCACGCAACTGGCTGGCGCTCAGCAACGGCACTTCCTGCTCGCGAAGCGCAGCGGTTTCGCGCCCGTTCAGAAAACTGTCGAACACCAGGCCGGTGGACGAGCCAAGCAGTGGCAGCACCGAACCGATCTGCGTGACCAGCGTCACGGCACCCATCGAGGGTTCGACATACACCACGGTCGGGCCCTTGTTGCCCCATACCGCCAGAAAGCAGGTCTGGTTCAGTTCATCGCGCAGGCTGGCAAGCCAAGGTGCCGACACCTTGAGGACATCCAGCTTGCCGAGTGAGGCCAGTCCCACCTGCAACGCCTCGCGCCCCAGCCCATAGTGATTGTTGACGGCATCCTGTTCGGCAAAACCGCTGGCAATCAGCGCCTGCAGATAACGATGAACCTTGCTGGCGGGCATGCCCAAGTGTTCGGCCAGTCTTGACAAGGACGTGGCAGGGGAGAGTTCAGCGAGCGCCTTGAGTACGCCCAGCCCGACTTCGGCCGCCTGGACCTTTTGCTGGCGTCCGCCTGCGGGGCTTTCGGTTTGCTGGGTCATGGGGTGTTGTGCGCCGATCGGGAAAGGCAGCTTTATAGCTTGACCGGCTGGCAAACTCAAATTACGTTATGCGTAATCGCTTTACGTAAAATAATGTTTCGTCCTGTCTCTGCCCGACCCCATGACAACAAGAGGTCCAGATGGCTATCCACTCCAGTTCCGACGCATTGGTTTATCAGTCGGGCTTCGGCAACCAGTTCAGCAGCGAGGCGCTGTCCGGTGCGCTGCCCGCTGGCCAGAATTCGCCGCAGAAGCATCCGCTGGGTCTGTATGCCGAGCAGTTCTCGGGCACCGCTTTTACGGTCGTGCGCAGCGAAGCCCGACGTACCTGGCTGTATCGGATCAAGCCATCGGCAGCCCATCCGCGTTATCAGCGCATGGATCGGCAGATCGCCGGTCAGGAGCAGGGGCCGATCAACCCCAATCGGTTGCGCTGGAATGCCTTCGACATCCCGGCGGCACCGACTGATTTCATCGACGGTCTCATCCCCCTCGCCAGCACCTCGGCGGCGGAGCAGGTCGAGGGTGTCAGCGTCTACCTGTACACCGCCAATACTTCCATGCAGCGAGCGTTCTTTAGTGCGGATGGAGAATGGCTGGTGGTGCCGCAGCAGGGCCGACTCAGAATCATCACCGAACTGGGCTTGCTGGACATCGAACCCCTGGAAATCGCCGTCTTGCCGCGAGGTTTGAAGTTCTGCGTCCAACTGCTCGACAGCAGCGCTCGTGGGTACCTCTGCGAGAATCACGGTTGCGCCTTGCGCCTCCCGGAACTGGGCCCGATCGGCAGCAACGGGCTGGCTAATTCACGTGATTTTCTGACCCCGGTCGCCTGGTTCGAAGACAGTCGCCAGCCAATACAACTGGTGCAGAAATTCCTCGGCGAACTGTGGTCGACGCAACTGGAGCATTCACCGTTCGACGTGGTGGGCTGGCACGGCAACAACGTTCCGTACAAATATGACCTGCGGCGTTTCAACACCCTCGGTACGGTCAGCTACGATCACCCTGACCCGTCGATTTTCACCGTGCTGACCTCACCGGGGGCTATTCACGGCCAGGCCAATATCGATTTCGTGATCTTTCCGCCGCGCTGGATGGTGGCGGAAAACACCTTCCGCCCGCCGTGGTTCCACCGCAACCTGATGAACGAATTCATGGGGCTGATCGACGGCGCGTACGATGCCAAGGCCGAAGGCTTCATGCCCGGAGGCGCTTCGCTGCACAATTGCATGAGTGCGCATGGCCCCGATAATGTCACCGCCGAAAAGGCCATTGCCGCCGAGCTGAAACCGCACAGGATCGACAACACCATGGCCTTCATGTTCGAGACCGGCAAGGTGTTGCGCCCCAGTCGTCACGCGCTCGACTGCCCGCAACTGCAAACCGATTACGATGCCTGCTGGAAGGACATGGCCAGAACGTTCACCCAGGAGCCACGCTGATGACTACCGCGCTCAATCGTCGTAGCTGGGTCGAATCTGCCAACGGGCATGCCGATTTCCCCCTGCAGAACCTGCCGATTGGCGTGTTCAGCCATGGCCAGACCGCTCCGCGTGGTGGGGTGGCCATCGGCGACAGGATTTTCGATCTGCGCGTGGCAACAGAGTCCGGGATGTTTCAGGGGCAGGCCGCCGAAGTAGCTGAAATTGCCAGCCGCGACCAGCTCAATGATTTTCTTGCGCTGGGTGTCGCTGCCCGACGGGCGTTGCGCGCCGCCTTGTTGCAGTTGCTCGATGAAGACAGCCCGCAGCGCGACAGGCTGCAGGCTGTTGGCGGTTTGTTGCTGCCGATGAGCGAGTGCACGTTGCACATGCCGGCTCGGGTGGGTGATTACTCGGACTTTTACGTCGGTATTCATCATGCACTGAATGTCGGCAAGCTGTTCCGCCCGGACAACCCACTGCTGCCCAACTACAAATACGTGCCTATCGGCTATCACGGCAGAGCGTCGACCTTGTGTCCCTCCGGTACGACGGTGCGGCGGCCCAACGGGCAAACCCTGGTGCCAGGCCAGGAGGTTCCCGTTTTCGGTCCCTGCAAACGCCTCGATTACGAGCTGGAGTTGGGGGTCTGGATCGGGCCGGGGAATGCCCAAGGCGAGGCCATCGGGATCGATCAGGCTGCCGAACACATCGCCGGGTTGTGCCTGCTCAACGACTGGTCGGCGCGTGACATACAGGCATGGGAATACCAACCATTGGGACCGTTTCTGTCCAAGAGCTTTGCCACGACGATCTCGCCCTGGGTGGTAACCGCCGAAGCACTTGAGCCGTTTCGTCGCGCGCAACCGCCGCGTCCGGAAGGCGATCCGCAACCGTTGGCGTATCTGCTGGATGACCACGATCAGCAGCGCGGGGCGCTGGATATCGAGCTGGAAGTGCTGCTGCTGACTGCACAGATGAAAGCCGACGGGCTGGCGCCTCATCGGTTAGGTCTGAGCAACGCGCTGAACATGTACTGGACAGTGGCGCAGCTGGTTGCGCATCACAGCGTCAACGGCTGCAAGTTGCAACCGGGAGACCTGCTCGGCACCGGTACGTTGTCCGGCCCCCAGGAAGGTCAGTACGGCAGCCTGCTGGAGATGACCGCAGGCGGCAAGCAACCGGTGACCTTGCCCAATGGCGAAACGCGAATGTTCCTGCAGCAGGGCGACGAGGTGATTCTGCGTGCCCGTTGTCATCGCGAAGGGCACGTCTCGATTGGCTTCGGCGAGTGCCGGGGCGTTGTGCTCGACTGAAAATAACGTGTCCGGCTGCTTCAGCGGGCTATTTCGTACCAGCCGAGAAACATGTCCAGCGTCGATTCGACCACCGTGTGCTGCTCCTCGGGGGTAAGCAATGCAGCACTGAACGTCACCTGCGGCCAGAACGCGAACGACTTGAGCAACGCATGCATTTGCGTCGCGGCAAAGGCCGGGTCGACCGGTTTCAGACGGCCGTCCTTCTGCGCGGCGCGAATCCAGGCACTGAAGGTTTCTTCTCGTTCATTGATCCGCGCCATCCACACCTGCGCCCGCTCGGGCGAGTGAATGGTCGCGCCAACCACCACGCGGGCCAGGTCGAGGAAGTGACTGTTGGTCAGGTTGCGCATCTTGCCCCAGAGCAATTCCCGCAACTGCTCGCGCAAGCCGATCTGCGGATGAAAAACCACTTCGGCCTGCGGCGGGGCGCAGCTCCAGAGGCGCTGCAGCATCTCGGCGAACAGTTCTTCCTTGCTGGGGAAGTGGTTATAGACCGTACGTTTGGAAACCTCGGCCCGCGCGGCGATCCGGTCCATGCTGGTGATCTCGAAGCCACGATCGCCGAATTCGGCGATAGCCGCCTGGACGATGGATTCGCGTTTCTGATCGGTGAGGCGCATGGGTTCGGTCATAGGTTCGCTTCAAACGTGCGTTTAGAGAAAATTACACTCAGCAGTTTACTTGTCGCCAAGGATCATGCAAGCTTAAAACTACACCGTGTAGTGTAAAACACTGTTACATATTTTCCCTCGGACATCCTGCAACAGGATCACG
Organism: Pseudomonas sp. PvP100; assembly: GCF_017833055.1. NCBI lineage: Bacteria > Pseudomonadati > Pseudomonadota > Gammaproteobacteria > Pseudomonadales > Pseudomonadaceae > Pseudomonas > Pseudomonas sp. PvP100. The sequence goes on along the minus strand of NZ_JAFIBO010000001.1, from coordinate 2,482,410 downwards.
TACGAAGTATGCACGGCTGGAGCCTCAACCTGCCCCCAGGAGTCAGCGAACCATGGCCTCGACGCATCAGAAAAAGGACTCTTCTTCACTGCCTGTCTTGTCCCGTCACGAAGGGCGATACCGCAATCACGCCACCATGAAGCCATCGAGTCTGCTGCGCACGCTCGGTATTTTCTGGGATCAGGCGTTCAACAAGCCCAAGGACACACGCCCGGCAGGCGACATTCCGGTACAGCCGCTGTCGCGTCAGCAATTGCTGGCTGCACCGAACAACACGGTGTACCGCCTGGGGCACTCGACCGTTCTGCTCAAACTGCGCGACCAGTTCTGGCTGACCGACCCCGTGTTTGCCGAGCGTGCCTCGCCCGTGCAGTGGGCGGGCCCGCAGCGCTTTCATCAGCCGCCGATCAGCCTCGAAGAATTGCCACCGATCACAGCGGTGATCCTTTCGCACAACCATTACGACCACCTCGATCGCATGGCGATCAAGGCGCTGACCGAAAAGACCGAGCATTTTCTGGCGCCGCTTGGCGTGGGCGATACGTTGATCGAGTGGGGCGTGCCTGCGCACAAGGTGCGTCAACTGGACTGGTGGCAGTCCACCGAGGTGGCGGGAATCGAGTTCGTCGCCACACCCTCACAGCATTTCTCCGGGCGCACGCTGCTCGACAGCAACCGCACCTTGTGGGCGTCCTGGGTGATGATCGATGGCGATCAGCGGATCTTCTTCAGTGGCGACAGCGGTTACTTCGATGGCTTTAAAACCATCGGCGAGCAATACGGACCGTTTGACCTGACCCTGATGGAAACCGGCGCCTACAACGTCGAGTGGCCCGATGTGCACATGCAGCCCGAGCAGACGCTGCAGGCGCACCTGGACCTGCGCGGTCGCTGGTTGCTGCCGATCCACAATGGCACCTTCGACCTGTCGATGCATGCCTGGCACGAGCCGTTCGATCGCATTCTGGCTCTGGCCTGGGAGCAGAATGTCTCGATCACTACGCCGATGATGGGCCAGCCGTTCTATGTGCAGTACCCGTGTCGCGGTCTGACCTGGTGGTTGGCCGTGGATGAGGTGGTTGAGTCTGAAGCCGCCCAGCCGGAGGCCGCAGAATCCTGCAGTTGCCGTCGCCAGAACGCCTGAAAACCATCTTTGGCAACAGTGAACTGATTTTTAAATAGCATGGCCCAGATTTTGATTTGTCACTTGAGCACGCGCCCGGCCTAATCGTGACCATCAATAGCGATGGTGACGGTATGCAGATGCGTGGTTCGGCAGTTCAGAATATGGGGTTGATGATCAGTGTCCTGTTGGTGGCGCTGAACCTGCGCCCGTCGATGGCTGCGGTCGGTCCATTGCTGGTGGCGATTCGGCTGGACGTTCCGCTCGGTTTCGGAACGGCGTCGTTGCTGACCATGTTGCCGGTCATGAGCATGGGACTGGCAATGTTTTTCGGCATGGGCATCGCTCGTTACCTGGGATCCTATCGCAGCATCCTGCTTTCACTGGCGTTAATCGGTTTGGCAACCGTGGCGCGTCTGTTTCTCGATTCTGCTGCTGAACTGATCCTCAGCGCTGTGCTGGCGGGGCTTGGTATCGCCTTGATTCAGGCGCTGATGCCTGCGTTGATCAAATTGCGTTTCAAGGCCAACGTGTCCTTGTACATGGGATTTTATGTGACCGCGATTATGGGTGGCGCCGCATTGGCTGCTTCATTCAGCCCTCTGGTGATGGACAGCAGTGGCAGTTGGCGCGTCGGCCTGGCGGTCTGGTCGCTACTGGCTCTTCTGGCGATGTGCTTCTGGTTTGCCCAGCGGCACGCTTTGCAGTCCGACGCGTCAACCGCTGCAGGGCACCGGCAGACTTTTTTTCACATGCCTCGGGCCTGGATGCTGGGGATTTTCTTCGGCCTTGGCACGGCGTCCTATACCTGCGTGTTGGCCTGGCTGGCGCCGTATTATCTGGAGAATGGCTGGAGTGAGCAGAGTGCAGGGCTGCTGCTGGGCTTTCTGACCCTGATGGAGGTCGTATCGGGTCTGCTGGCTCCGGCGCTGGCCAACCGCAGTCGCGATAAGCGCGTGGCGCTGGTTGTACTGCTGACGTTGATGACGACTGGCTTTGCCGGGCTGATTCTGATGCCGCAACAGCTGGGCCTGCTGTGGACATGCCTGCTGGGGTTGGGGATTGGCGGTCTCTTTCCGCTGAGCCTGATCGTGTCCATGGATCATTTCGATGATCCACAGCAGGCGGGTGGCCTGACGGCATTCGTGCAAGGCGTGGGTTATCTGATCGCCAGCCTTTCGCCGCTGCTTGCCGGCGTCATTCGTGACCTGACGGGCAGTTTTGAGGGGGCGTGGTGGGCACTGATGGCGTTGGTCGCGATCATGCTGTTGATGGTGGTGCGACTCGACCCCCGACGTTATGCTGATCATCTGCGCAACGCACTCGACGAACCTGTCATCACTGGCAGGGAGGCGGCATGATTGCATTTTGATGCTATCTTGTGCGCGTTGACCTGACCGCCCGGTCACAGCGCCAGCGAGATACCTTGATGCTTAACAGTAATGCCCTGAGAAAGCTGGACATGCAGGACCTGATGGTCTTTGTCTCGGTGTATGAGCAGCGCAACCTGACCCTGGTCGCGGAAGCGTTGCATGTCAGCCAGTCGACGGTCAGTTATTGCCTGAAAAAGCTGCGTGCGAACTTCGAGGACGATCTGTTCATCTGTACTCGCAACGGCATGCGTCCGACCCGCAAGGCGCTGGCCATGCACGACCATGTGCAGCAGATTCTCCGCTCGGTCAATCTGTGCCATAACGGCCTCGATCTGTTCGACCCGACTCGCACACAAACGACCTTCACGGTCTGTGCCCCTGAGTATTTCGAGCTGCTGGTATTGCCGCATCTGCTGCGTGACTTCGCTGCCGCCGGTTGCTCGGTGACGGTCAATGTGCAAAAGCTTGAAAAGCAGTTGCCTGCCGAGCAATTGAACGATGGCCTGTTTGACCTTGCCCTGTACTTCGGGCCTGGTTTTCACCGAGTCCCGGACAGTCTGATTTCGCAGGTGTTGATGGAGGATGATCTGGTGTGCGTCATGGATTCCAGGTTCGCGCCGCTCAGCGCCCTGATCGACCTGCAAACCTTTATCCAGCACCGCCATGTCTACCCGACGCCGTGGACGTCCGATACCAACATGGTGGATGGCTGGCTGCAGCGGCAGGGGCTTGAGCGCAATATCGTCGCACGGGCCAATAGCTACCGCGCAGCCTTGCAGTTGCTGGAAGGCACGGATTTCATGCTGGTGCTGCCACGCCGTATTCAAACGCTGCTGGGTAATGAACTGTGGATTTCCGTATTCGAACTGCCGCCTGACCTGCCTGGCTTCAGTCTGGACATGCTATGGAGCGCCCAGGCGGATCGAGACGAAGCCAGTGGCTGGCTGCGTGAACAAGTCGTGAAGGTGTGTGCCGAACGCGGCTTGCTCTGACGCGGTATCAGTTGCCGGACTTGTCTTTCTGCGGGTCGGGCGAGGTGGCGGGTCGGGCCTGTTCACCCTGCTGATTGAGCTGTTTGTTTTTCTCGCCCACTTTGCCGGCGTTTTCAGGCTTGTGATCGAGGTCTTCGCGTTTGGATTCATCAGCCATGACCGTATTCCTTATTGTCGGGGGGTGTGGTTATTGGTCAGTGTGGCGGATGCAAGATTCGATTTAAATGACGCGCGGTCCGTTGCCCGATGCTGATAGCGTCGGACGCCGAACCGCGCAGATCGATCAGCTCAGCAGAGTGATCAGGTCTTTGGCGGCCTGCGCCGAGCTGGCCGGGTTCTGGCCGGTCACCAGTTTGCCGTCGGTCAGCACGTAGACGCCCCAGTCGTCGCCCTTGGAATAGTCACCGCCCAGTTGCTTGAGCGTGTCTTCGACCAGAAAAGGCACGACCTTGGTCAGGCCGACCGCTTCTTCTTCGCTGTTGGTGAAGCCTGTGACGCGGCGGCCTTTGACCAGCGGCTGGCCGTCCGGCGCTTTTACGTGACGCAATATGCCAGGTGCGTGGCAGACCATCCCGTGTGGCTTGTCTGCCTTGGCAAAGGCCTCGATCAGCGCGATGGAGTGCTTGTCTTCAGCCAGGTCCCACAGCGGGCCGTGACCGCCCGGATAGAACACGGCATCGAAATCGGCAGCATTGACGCCAGACAGAAGGCCGGTGTTAGCGAGCGCTTTCTGTGCATCAGCATCTTTGGAGAAGCGCTTGGTGTCTTCGGTCTGAGCGTCGGGCTCATCGCTTTTCGGGTCCAGCGGTGGTTGACCGCCTTTCGGAGAAACCAGCGTAATGTCGGCACCGGCCTCTTTGAACGCGTAATACGGCGCAACGAACTCTTCGAGCCAGAAACCGGTTTTCTTGCCGGTGCCGCCCAGTTGGTCATGGGATGTCAAAACCATCAGGATTTTCATGTGCATGCTCGTCTTCGGAGGGTTGAGAGGGTGTAGACAGGCGAAAACCTCAAGTGTTGTGAGAATTTTTTACCACCGGAACGAGCAGGGCCGGATGTCGACGTAATGGCTTGCGTCGACATCCGGCCCTGTTTCAGCGCTGCGTTGGAGAAACGTCAGATGAGGATCATTGCTCTTTGGTCAGATCCACCAGCGGCTCTTTGCGCACTTCGGTCTCGCGACCGTCCTGAATGTGCTTGACCTGTCCAAGGGCTTTGTCGACCGCGCCTTTGTCAGCCAGCAGGCTGTAACTGATCTGGAACTGACGTTGCTCTTTCGGGGCAATGGTTGGTACCAGATTCAGCGGGCGCTGGAAGCGACGGTTATAGGAGAAGCTGGTCCCCGGTTCCAGCCCGGTGACGTAGCCCTGACCTTTGGTGTCGGTGTTTTTCCACAGCGAGAACACCGGCAACTGCTTGGTATTGAAACCGACCGACACGCCCAGGCTGCCAGCCTTGTTGTGCAGCACGGTCAGCGTGTCACCCTTGGCATCGGCGTAGGGCACGACGTTGTAGACCGTCTCGTCGTAATCCGGCGTCGGTGCGCGGTAGGTCTGCCAGTCGCCGAGATCACCCTTGGCTTTGTCGTTGAACGGGGAGACCTGCTTGACCGGCGCTTCGAAACGCGCCCCTTGCTCAAGCAACGGCGTGCTGAAGTTGCTGTGGTACAGAGCCTGGTATTCCTTCGGATAGTCGCCATTGTTGGTCAGCGTATCGTTGAGCGAAAAGCTTGTGCTGCCTGGCTCGGTGACCAGTTCGGTCTGCACCGAGAAGTCGACCTTCTTGAACGCCTGCTCCTTCAATTCGCCCTTGAGGCGGATTGCGTACGGCGGTTTTTCGTCGATCTGCAGTGTCACCTTGCTCGCCGGAATGTTGGCGGCACGGCCGTGCAGGGTCAGCAACTCGCCGTTGTCCATCCCCGGATGGCCCACCCACTCGTAGCCGCAGCGAGCTACCAACTCGTTGAAACCTTCCAGCCAGCCCAGGCCGCCGCGGCCATTAAGCTCGATGAAGGCCGGATTGACCACGTCCTTGACCGGCGAATCCCAGCCCATGCGCACATCGCCGACTGACGCCTGCAGCACATTCATGCCACGGGTCGGGACGACTGACAGCTTCATCGTGCCATTGTCGATATCGATGATGCTCACGTCCTCCTGACGACCGCCATGCAGCGTACGCATCGTGACAGTGAACGGCTTGTCGGTCTTGACGCCCAGTTGCTGACTGGTGATCTGCTGATTCTGCGCAGCCTTGTCGGTGTCGAGCAGCACGTAATCCCAGGCGAACACACTGGAAGCGGCTGTAAGAGCACCGAAGCCTACGAGCAGAGGAAGGGATTTCATGGTGGTGGTCCTTCTGTAATTATTGGAATTATGGTGTTGCCTATCATCTGAACAGCTATTTAACGCCGAGTTAAACGATTCAGCAATGGGCTGAGTCCGAGCAAAGCACTTTTCAACCACAATGGCACTGACGGCACAGAGTGTGAGGTTACTTTAGCCTTATCAAAATCACTCGCTGATGGTCGAAAAGGAGGCCTGAGTCGAACCCCAGTCCACCTGAAATCGCAGAACCGCTGTGTGACGCCGAGCGTCACGAACTGCACTCCCACGCGCAGCGCTCAGCGTTATACACACGTTCTAGAATGCCCGGAATAAAGGACTTACAGGCTTCTGCCCGAAGGGCGTGGAAGTGAGCCGGGTGACGCTTCGCTTGTTCGCGAAGACGGTGTTTCAGTCGATGTATTTTCGGCGATTATACAGCCCCCTTCGCGAACAAGTTCGCTCCCACGGCCTTCGGCCAGAATCAAAAGCAGACTTGTGTATAACGATGAGTACGGACGATGAGTAACGAGAGGTGCCTCGGTCAAACATAACCAGGCAGTTAAAGCACCGCTCATTGAGATTCAGGTGACTGCCCCGGAACCTGATCGAGCCCAAGCTGCCCGGCTGCCGCCTCACCCAGCAACCGCTCGATCTGCGCATGCTCCCAGCCACTGAGCAAACTCACCGGATCAGTGCGCAGCCAGCTTTCGAACGAGCCTTCCCGACCCAGCGGACAGCGGCACGCCCGACAGCGGGTCGGGCTGCCCTCGGTGACTTCCAGCGTCAGCAGCCAGCCGTCGATGTCCACCTGTTGCAGCCCGAAGCCGGAGGGTGTGCCGGTAAACTTCAGCGACCGTGTACCCATCGCAGCATCCCGCAGTTGCTGATACACCTCACGAGTCGTCAAAGCTTTCACAGGCATCACCCAATTCCATTTTGCTGAGTAAAGCACGATTCCGAATCGTGCCGGTTAAAGCAGACATGCGGGGCAGATATATTAAAACGTCGACGGCGCACCAAACAGGCTTTCGATCTCGGGCCGGGTCTGGTTGATCGCACCCAATTGACGAATCAGCTCTGCCTGCCTGCTGCCACGCACACCAGCAGTGGTCATCAGCGCATCGCGTACGTAGGTGTAGACACCGCTGACACCGAACGGCGTGATGTAGCGAACATGCTTGCTGATGCCTTGAGTGATCGTCTTGAACTGCTCACTGGCATAGTAGGTCCGGCGCGTCCAGGCCGATTCGAACACCAACTCCATCATGACGATATTCAGGCGCGACGCTTCGACCTCATGATTAACATCCGGCGCAGGCGGTGCAGGCTTGGCGTTATCGTAAGGTTGTGCGAGGTGCAGGCGCAGTTTCAGCACGGCATCGGAACTCGCCATGTCACTGGCGAGTTGCTCAATGGCTTTTCGCGCTGCAGGCAGGTCAGCGCTGGCGAGATGAAAGTGCAGATGCATCTTGTCCAGTGTGGCGGTTTCGTTGGGGATCGGGTCAGGCAGGCGATCCACCAGCGTGCTGGAGCCATCCGGTACGTCGTAGGCGATGGTTTCCTCGAACATGTTCTGCTCGTCGGAGAACAGCAGGGCGCTGGCATCCTTGAATTGTTTCTGCGCTTCGGCGGACAGAAAGCCGATCTCCACGCCACCATCCAGTACGTAGTCAGGCAAGGCCGTAACGCCTTCGATGACTGGCCACAGATGGCCGTCCTTTTCCCGCGTCAGGTGATGCTGAACATACCAGCCCAGGCCTTCAAGCCTGGCGCACAGCGGGCCATGAACGTCGCGCCAGTAAGTCGCGAACAACTCATGGGGAACGCCCGTTTTGCGCAGCACGGTAGTGTAGGAGTTGATGACGATGTTTTCATCGCGAGCGGCGTGGTTGCCGGAAAAGTGGCTGGCGGAAAATGCTGAGTTGGGCATGGAGGCTCTCTGTCATGAAGATATTCCTCTCAGGCGCCTCGCCGCCGAGGTAAGTTCAAGGAAACTTACCGGCGGACGCACCCTTGTGCTGCGATGCAGGGCGAGACGAACAGGTAACCCCGGTAGGCGCCGGCCAGAGTGCGTATCGACACGACCGACCACATCAGCGCCAGCAGCGCCACGAGCCACGTGCCAAAGACATCGAAGAAGCCCAGATGCAGGGTGGCGCCGAGTTTGAGCGTCGCCACTGCGTACACGCCGAGTGGAAAGGTGAACGCCCACCAGCCCAGGTTGAAGCCGATACCCTGTTTCACGTAGCGCGCTGTAATCAGCACGGCCAGCGCCATCCACCACAGACCCAGCCCCCAGAACAGCATACCGACCAGCACACCGATGCCTGCTGCCACCGTACCGATGGATGCAAGGCCGTGGGCGGCGAAGACAGCCGGGGCGTCGCTGCCCATCACCAGCATGCCCAGTGCGCCCGTACCGATGGGACCGAGTGCCAGCCAACTGGAGGCGGCCATGCTTTCGTGGGGCAGTTTATGCAGCGCCAGGCGCAACAGCAGAATCACCAGAATGCTCAACGCCACGGGCACCGAATAGGCCCACAGTACGTAGCTGGTGATCAGCACCGTGAACTGCGAGTCAGCGCCCGCAAGATGCGTTGTCAGCGATCCCCCACAGGCCGCTGCAACTTCTGCCGCGACCACCGGTAACAACCAGACAGCAGTCATCTTCTCGATGCTGTGCTCCTGACGGGTGAACATCATGAAAGGGATCAGCACCCCACACGCCAGGGCCATCGCCACGTCCAGCCACCACAAGGCTTCAGCAACCGGGACAATGGCACTGCCCCAGCGCGCCGGCCCGAACACCAGCAGGCCGTTGATGATGGTCGCCAGGCCCATGGGAATGGTGCCGAAGAACATCGACACGGTGGAGTGCCCGAAGACCTGACGTGCCTCATCGAAAAACAGCAACCAGCGGCTGGCGTACATCACGCTGAACAGCGTGAACAGGGCGATGTTCAGGAACCACAACGCTTCACCCAGCGCGCGCAGCGGGGCAGGGCTACCCGGCAGTTGAGCCAGCGCCAGCGACAGAATCCCGGTGCCCATGGTCACGGCGAACCAGTTGGGGGTGAACTGCCGAATCGCCTCCAGCGGGCTGGTCAGTGCTGCGAAGGGGGCGTTGCCCTTGATGAGGATTGCGAGTCTGCTCATGGCAGTCTCCTGCTGGTGATTTCGGGACTTGCCATCAGTCTACGGATCGACAGTCAATCTTCTAAACGGGTAATCTCTCTCATAGTTACCTGTTTTTCAGGTAGGTCTACCCGGCGAGAGAGATGGCCTTGAGAATCAACCTGCGGCAATTACAGATTTTTTGCGCGATCACCCGCTGTGGCAGCACCACCAGCGCAGGTAGCGCTCTGGCGCTGTCCCAGTCAGCCACCAGCGCGGCATTGAACGAGCTGGAAAGCGCGCTGGGTACGCGTTTGTTTGACCGGGTGGGCAAGCGTCTGCTGCTCAATGACAGCGGGCAGGCACTGCTGCCGCGAGCCATGAAAATGCTGGAAAACGCCCAGCAGATCGAGGACAGCTTTCTGTTGCCCGACGCGGCGTTGAATGCTCGCCTGCGCATCGGCAGTAGCAGCACCATCGGCAATTACGTTGTGCCGCAGATCGTCGGGGCACTGCGCGGCTCGACGCCTCAGCTGCGAATCGATGTGGACATCGGCAACAGCGCGCTGATTGCTCGCAAGGTCGCGCAGTTTGAAATCGACATGGGTCTGATAGAGGCACCCTGTCATCTGCCTGAGCTGATCGCCGAGCCATGGCTGGTCGATGAAATGCTCATCGTCGCCGGCAGCGCTCATCCGCTGGCCGGGCAGGAACACGTGTCGCTGGGCGAACTGCAGAGCGCGGAGTGGCTGCTGCGTGAGCAGGGTTCGGGAACGCGCGAAGAGGTCGAACACTTGCTGCTCAGGCATTTGCATGACCTGCAGGATATGCGTCAGGTAGGCAGCTCGGAAGCGATCATGCGCACCCTCGCGCAAGGCATCGGTATCAGTTGTCTATCCGGTCGTGTGGTTGCCGACCTGCTGGCCAGCGGGCAGTTGCGCACGCTCGCCAGCCCGCTGCCGCCGCTCAATCGTCGGTTTTTCATGATCAGGCATCGCGACAAGTTCATCTCGCCGAGCCTGGAGCGCTTCAGGGAAACCTGTCGTCAGGCCGCCGATCAGGCTGACACGTTACGCCACTGCTTGAGCCACAACGCCAACCCGACCAGCAGTAGTGCGCCATAAACACAGCTCAGGCCCAGTTGCAGCCAGGTGTCGTGCAACGGATGCAGCAACAGGGCGGCGATAGCCATCAGCAGGCTGGCCAGCAACCAGTGGCTGCGCCACGGCAAGACATGCAGCAAAGACTGGCGGCGCATCAGCAGCACGCCGGTGACCAGCGCACCGCCCAGCGCGGCGAGGGCAATGCCGGTCAGGCCGAAGGCGACGGGCAGTGCGCCGAGCAGCAGCGCATTGCACAGACTGCCGACTAGTTCGCAATTGAGCGGCAGGCGTGTGTCACCGGCGGCGTAGGCATAGCGCGCCAGCAAGGCATTCCAGGCACCGAACATCAGCGGCACGGCAAACCAGGCCAGCAATTCCGGTAGCGGCCCGCCCTGGGTCTGATTGGGCAGCAACAGTGTTACCAGCGCCCCGGCCGCGCCGATCAGCCCGGCCACCGCCGGCAGGGTCAGCAAGGTCGCGCTGCCCAGCCCGCGTTTCAGCAGCGACAGGCGCTGATCGCCGGCACTGCCGCTCATCAGACCGAGTAACACCTGATTCAGGCTCATCAAGGCAATCAGCGGCAGGTTGATCAATTTGCGCGCCAGGTTGACCCAAGTCACCGCGCCTTCGCCGAGCAGCGAAGCCACCATGCGCTCCAGCAGGGCAAGCCCCTGGCTGGCCAGGTTGCTGCTCAGCAGCGGGCCGATGCGCTGCAACAGCTCACGCATTGCGCCGGCTTCCGATTGCCACTGCCAGGGCCGCCAGCCCGAGCGATACAGGGCTGGCAACAACACACCCGGCATCAGCACGCTACCCAGCACGCACGCGCTGGCCAGCCCGGTCGACGTCGAGGCATGGCTGAATGTGGCGAGGTAGATGACCGGCGGCAGGTTGAACAGCAGCGAGCCGAGCCCGGCGAGCACGAAGCGCGAGCGAGCCTGCAGCGGTACGCAAAACAGCGCATGCAGCATGAAACCCGGTGCGCACCAGGCCAGCCAGCGCAGGCCGCTGGCAGCCTGCGCGTAGCCGTCGGCGTCCAGCCCCGGACCGATCAGGCGCACCAGCCCCCCGGCGCTCAACAGCAGAATGACACTCACTGCCAGCCCGGTCAGTAACAGACGCGGTGCCATGCCTCCCAGCCAGCGCTGTTGCCGTTCAACGCTGCGCTGCTGATAAAGGGGCAGGGCTGCGGCGCTGAGCAAGCCCGCCGCCAGTGACATGCGCAGCGCCTCGGGCAGGAACATCGAAACCAGAAACGCGTCGCTCTGGCCTCCGGCACCCCAGGCCGCCACCAATAGCCATTCGCGGGCAAATCCGGCAGCCAGCCCGGTAAGGGTGGCCAGTGTCAGCCAAAGTGTCGAACCCAGCATCGCCTGCGCTTCTGATCAGTGAAACAAGGTGAACAGGCCTTTGCCGCCCACCTTGTAGTTGAGGCCGCGAGCGCGCTCGCCCTTGATTTCCGCGTTCGGGCCACTGACGATGGCGTAGGGCGGAACCGGTTTGGAGACCACGCTGTTACCGCCCACCACGGCACCTTCGCCGATGTCGGCACCGAACGAAAGCAGCGCGCGGCTGCAGATCCAGGCGTAGTCGCCGATGAACACCGGCCCGCCTACTGCCCAGAATTCAGGCTCGTTGAGATCGTGTCCGCCGGCGATGATCAGCACATGTGAAGCGATGGTGACGTGATCGCCGATCACCAGGCCGCCGCGTGCGTCCAGCTGGCAGTGCCAGCCCACCGTGCTGTCATTGCCGATGCGCAGGCTGTCGACGCCCAGCACCTCGGTATTGCGCCAGACCGTCGAGCCCTTGCCGATCTTTGCGCCGCCGATGCGCAGCCACAGCAGGCGCAGGGTGTGGCTGGGGATCTTGCAGATGAGGATGTTGTACGCCTGCTCCCAGGTCCGCAACATGCGGTCGCGCAGGGTCGGCCAATTGATCCCGTACAGCGGGATGAGGGGGCCTTTGGTTTCGATAGCCAGCAGCTTGTAGAAGCGTCGCGCCAGCGGGTGTTCGATTCTTGGCTCGATATTGAGGTAGCAGATGAACGACAGGGTACGATCCTTGATCCGCGTTTCAAAGCATACTTCGTTGTCCAGCATCCACTGGTAGGCGGCTTCCAGCTCGTCGAGCGGCACCGCCATCTTGCGCGCGTAATCGGGCAGTGCCTCCCTGAGATTATGAGAATGCATCATGCGGTGTTTCATGAGGAGGCTCCCGGCTCGTGTGAGGCGTCAAGATGTCTGGGTGTTGTGTAGGCGCTGGCGCGCAGGCGTCTGGTTTCGTACAGGCTGATGCCGACAAATAGCCAGAAAAATGCGACCAGCACACTGGTGAAACTGAAGTAATGGTCGAACAGGCCGCTGAACAGCGCTGCCAGCACACCGCTGGTGCAGCCCAGCGCAATGCCGTTGTCGCGAGTCAGCACGACCCGGCCGCTCCCGGGGCGCACTTCCTTCCACCAACTGAGGGTAATGGCGATGAACAGCAGCATGCCGGGTATGCCGATCTTGTAGATGTAGTTCAGCCACAGGTTGGAAATGCCAAACTCTGTGTAGCCCAGTACCGGCGGGTCGGTCTTGAAACCGATGCCGAACGGGAAGGTGGCAACTGCATCGGGGAAATGGCTGTATTCCAGAAAGCGAATCGCGGTACTGGCGTCGTCATCGCTGAACAGCCCCATCAGGCGGTCTTGCAGAGGCGGGTAGAACATAAGCAGAACAATGCCGGCCACCAATCCACCCATCAGCAGCCGTCCCAAGTGCGGGATGCGTCGCCGGGCCATCAGCAGCATCATCGCGATCAGGCTCAATAGCGCACCGCGTGATCCGGTCAGCAACAGGCCGACCGCGCCCAGTGCGGCCACCGTCAGGCCCAGCTTGCGAGCCGCGCCGCTGCGCGTCATGCCGAAGCAGAAGGCTAGCGGCAGCAGCATCGCCAGCGCACCCCCGGCCACGTTGGGGTGCATCCACGGTGAGCCCATGCGGCTGGCGAGCGAAAGCAGGCTCTGGCTCAGGATGTCGGCACCGCTGTAGCCCAGGCTGCCGAGGATCGGAATAATTGCAGTGGCCGAGCCTTTGGTGACATAGACTCCGATCGAGAGCAGCAGCAATAACAGCGTCCCGCCCAGCAGCGCGATGACTGCATTTTCCAGCGTCTTGAGGTCGGTCAGCAGGCGTGGCACCAGAAACAGGATCGACAGGTTGAACAACCAGCGTATCCAGTTGATCGGTCCGTTGCCCTCGGCGACAACCGTCAACTGCCCGGCCAGAAAAGGAAACGCACTGAACAGCATCAATGCCACCAGCAGCCGTTCGGGTCGCAGCATATGGGGCACACGCTGGCGCTCCTGGAAGACTGCATGCAGCAGGTAGCTGGCCCAGGTCAGCATGATCAGCGCTTCAGACACCGTGGTGCGAATGCCGATTTGAACCGTCGAGTAGGGCAGGAAGGTTCCGATCAGGCAGAACAGCAGCAGCCCGCGTACCGGCCGACGCATGATCGTGGCAACCGCCACGATACCGATTGCTGCCGCCACCACGAAGGGCGCGGGCAACATCCAGATCATCACGCCGAACAGCAGGCTGAACAGCAGCCCCAGGGGTAAGGCCATTGGCATCAGCGCAATTCCTCCAGCGCCGCGTGCACGCGTTCGCTAAAGGCTTCCAACTGGTAGCGCTGCGTCCAGTCTTTGGCAATCGCCGGATCCTCTTCGGGCGCCTGAGAAAGTGAGCCCATCAACCTGATCAGATTACCGCTGTCGACTGGCGAAAAGCGCGGGCTGTCGGGCGGGGCGACTTCGTCCAGCGACGAGCCAGTGGCCACTGCAACCGGTGTGCCGGTGTTCAGTGCTTCGATCACCGGCAGCCCGAAACCTTCGCTTTTGGAGGGTTGCCAGAGCCGTTCGGCATTTTTGTAGACGGCGTGCAGTTCGGCGTCGCTCAGGCCGCTGAGCACATGCAGACCCGGTAACTGGCGCTGGGCCTCGGTCAGCGGATCATCGCCACCGACCAGTACCAGCTCCGGGGTATCGACGAATTGCATGCGCGCGGTCTGCCAGGCATCCACGAACCATTTGATGTTCTTGCGCGGTTCGCGCGTGCCCACGCACAGCCAGTAACGCAGCGGCAGGCGTAGTTGCGCGATGTCGGCCGGCTCACCCTTGAACGCCTCCACCAGCAGCGGTATGACGCGCAGCTTGGCCTTGATCCTGGGGAACATACGAGCAGCTTCGTTTGCAGTGAACTGCGAGGGCACCCAGATCTGGTCGGCAACCTTCAACGACCAGGCAATCGACAGGTAGTCGGTCATCCGGTAGAGCCTGGCTTTCAGTTGCGAGCCGTGACTGTTGTGCTGCGTGAGCTGAAACAGATCGTGCAATTGCAGCACGTAGCGCATACCGGCCGGTTTGCGCCCCAGCGGCAGGCCCATGTTGATATTGGCCACATAGATCTGAATACCGGCATCGCGCAGGGCTGCAGGCAGGAACTGGCCTTCGAAGCGCAGGCGGTCGGGCAGCCGATGCACCGAATTCAATGGAGCGGCCCAGCGCGGGGCATGCATCAGGCGGCGTACCGGATGGTCGTAAGGGGCCACGCCGAACAGCTGCAATTGCACGTCCGGGTGTTCACGAAACGCCTGTTCCAGCGCCAGGTTCTGGCGTCCGATGCCGCTGGTGGGGTAACCGGCTGCGGCGCGGTAGTCGAGTCCTATACGCATGAGCGCAATCCTTGCTTGGAGAACGAAAAACGGGTGTAAATCACTTCCAGCTGAGCGGCCGAAACGGACCAGTCATGTCGGGCGCGAACATAAACGCGGCCGGCCTCGCCAATCTGCTCGAGCTGCAGTGGTTTGTCGGTGTATTCAGCGATCAGGGTCGCCAGCCCGGAGGCATCCTCGCTGCCCAGGTAATGTTCGCCATGCCGCACCGCCAGCCCGGAAACCCCCTGCGCGGTGGTCACTACCGGCAGGCCGGCGGCCATGGCTTCCAGGGTCTTGAGCTTTGAGCCGCCACCCTGGCGCAGGGGCGCGAAGAACATCGAGGCAGTGGCCTGCAAGGCACGCAGGTCAGGCACAAAACCCAGCCATTCAATGCGCGGGTCAGGCCAGCGCTCGCGCCAGGCCGTGGGCATGCCGAAGCCGCCGATGGCAAAACGCACATGCGGTGCCAAGGCCCAGACCTTTGGCATGATTTCGTCCAGCGCCCATTCGATGGCGTCGACATTCGGGCCGTATTCATAGTTGCCGATGAACAGCAGGCGATGGCTGTGACGGTCCGCATGGACGCTGGCGTAATAATCGCAGTCGACACTGTTTACGACATAGGACGTGGCCCTGCCGCTCAGACGCGAAAGCGCCTTGGCATCGTCCTCGGTGACCGCGATCAACTCGCCGGTCTGGCGAAACACGCGGGTTTCCCAGCGCCGGTAGCGCCAGCGGTCATAGACCGCGAAGGCATTGGCCCAGCGAGGCAGACGGTCGTAGCTGGCGGCACCGAGGTCCGATTCGACATTGTGCTCGGTCAGCACGAAGGGCTTGCCAGAGCGCTTGAGCGCACGCTCGAAGGGCTGAAAGGCATAAGTGTGCTGCAACTGGATAATGTCCCAGTCCTCCTCCAGCAACTGTTCGAAGACCTTTTCCAGTTGCGGCGCGTAGCCGTTCACGCTGGCCAGCATCGGTGGCGCGGCAAACGCCACGGCCAGCAGGGTACGCAGGCTGAGCAGCGGGCGGCGATCGATCACGATCAGGCGTTCCAGCCACGGCTCCAGTGCCGCACGAGCGTCGTCGTCCAGCGGGTTCTTGGACTGCACCAGCAGCGTGATGCGATGGCCACGCGCTGCCAGGTTGCGCAGCAAATGGTATTCCCGGGTCTTGCCGCCACTGGTGGTGGGCCAGGGCAGGTAGGGGAGCGTCCACAGGATTCGCATGGCTCAGGGCTT
Source organism: Pseudomonas sp. PvP100 (assembly GCF_017833055.1). Taxonomy (NCBI): domain Bacteria; kingdom Pseudomonadati; phylum Pseudomonadota; class Gammaproteobacteria; order Pseudomonadales; family Pseudomonadaceae; genus Pseudomonas; species Pseudomonas sp. PvP100. The sequence goes on along the minus strand of NZ_JAFIBO010000001.1, from coordinate 2,466,439 downwards.
CCATTCCAGAATTTGCAGAGTCGGCTTCAGCAGCAGGGTGACGCCTTGGCTGCCGGATAGCGGGGTGCGGCTACCGGTCAATGGGTCGTGAACCACAGCGTCGGTGATAGCCGGGAAATTCAGCGACGTGCCCGCCGCACTCCAGAACATCAGCAGATGCGTGCCATCTGCACGCGTCCACGGAACGGCATAAAGGTCGTCCGGGACGCTGCTTACAGCTGGGGGTTCGGCGGGTAGCAGGCGCGGGCCGGTGATTTTCAGAAAGTTCTGCAGCGCGGTGTAGACCGGTTTGGGACTGGCTTGCAGGTCAAGCAGTCCGTAGCCCTGATCGCGGGCCGAGGCGCGCTCGTCCAGATCGCTGAGGTTGAACAGGAAGATGCGCTGGAAATCCATGGCGCTCATCAGCGCCAGACGTCGCAGGGTATAGTCAGCCTGGCCGGAGGTGCCAATCAGGTGCTGCATCTCCACCGGGCCTGCATAGCTCGACCAGCCCCATTCAGTGGCCCACACCTGCTTGACGCCGTTGCTGTGCAACAACTGGTTCATGGCATTGGCGCGCACCAGGAAATCGCGATCCGGTGTGGAATCGCCTTCCGGGTACTCGGAGTAGGGATGATAGGCCGCGACAATATTCTGCTGGCCCAGACCGTTGTCGAGCAGGGTCTGCAGCATGTAGCCGGAGGTGCTGTGCATCTGGCTGTAGTAAGCCATGCCCGCAGTGACGATCGTCTTGCTCGGCAGCACCGCACGGATCGCATTGGCAGTGGTGGTCAGCAAACGGCTATAGGCAGCCGGGTCCTCTTTGGGCAGCCAGACGATGTTCGGCTCGTTCCAGACCTGCCAGTTGTTGACCTGAGGATAGCGCTGGGCCAGGGCGGTCATGCGTGCGGCGAACACGTTGAAATCGGTTGGCGGATATTGATCGCGGGCCTTTGCCCCGGCCGGCGCGCTGCTGGCGAAGGGCGCTGACCCGACCAGGTACGCCAAGGTGTTGTAATTATGCGCCTTGATCGCGGCCATGGCGGCGTCCAGCTCGGTCAGGGCGTAACGGTCCTTTTGCGGCTCGATTACTGGCCAGTGAATGGTCAGTCGCACCCAGTTCAGGCCCAGTTCATCCAGACGGCTCATCTGCTGTTGATAGATGTCAGGCGCGAAGTACTGAAACTGCACGTTGACGCCCAGAAAGTCTGCCCATACTACCTCGCGGGGAGCCTTGAGGACCGTTGACGCTTGCGCGGCACAGCTCAGCGCTGCGCCGAGCAGTACGCGGGTGACGAGTTGCCCGAATCTGGATGGACGCTGCATGTCACTTCTCCTGGCAAGCCTGGCGAAATACATTCTGAAAATGTTCTGCGGTATGGCTCCAGACCCTGGCCTTGCCCATCTGCGCAGCGTTATCGGCCCATTGCCTGACCAGTTCCGGTGTTGCGCAGGCGCGGGTCAGGGCTTGCGTCAGCCCGTCGACGTCGCCTTGCGGGTAGATCATGCCGTTACCATGTGAGACTTCTTCGGCAAACGAGCGTGCATCCGAGGTAATGACGCCTCTGCCACAGGCCACTGCCCACGACAGCGCGCCACTGGTGCCGCGCAGCTTGCCAAGAATCTTCAGTTTGCTTGACTCGCGATAGGGCAGAACCATGACGTGGTGGGCCTGGATAACCTGCGGGATCTGTTCGGCAGGCAGGTCCAGTTGCCAGTCGATCAGATCGACAAGGCCCAATTGGCGGATGCGCAGTCGCAATTGTTCCAGATAACTGCCGGAAGGGCCGAAGGCCATTTCCGGCTCGCTGCCACCGGCCAGGGTCAGGCGCACGGTCGAGCGCAGTGCAGGCTGGGCAGTGAATACGCTGGACAGCGCATCGAGCAAATCCTCGATACCCTTGCCGCGATAAATGAAACCGAAATACAACAGGCGCAGGGGATTCAATGGCGGCAACGGCGCGGGGGCGATGTCGAGGTTGCCGTGATTGATGACCGCCATCTGCGCCGCTGTCAGCCCCATGCGCTGGCGCAGGCTATGGCTGCCCGCCTGGGTCAGGGTCACCAGGCGGGTCATGTGCCGCGCCAGCTGCCGTTCTTCATGCAGGCACAGCGGGTCGGCCAGTACCGTGGCGATTTCCGGCAGCGGCGAGCGCATGCCGCTGACCATCGACAACGGCCAGGGCAGTTTTTCGCGCCGCCAGACCAGCCGCTCGGGATCGTGTACGGTCGCGGTCAACGGCAGCTTGGGGAAACGCCGACGCAGTGCGCGCAGCGCTTGAAACTCTGCCAGTCGCCCACCGCCCAGTTCAGCGTGGACCAGATCGATGCCGCTCCAGTCAGTTTCGGCCACCCGCTGCTCTGCGGCGCGGGGATCGTTGCCGACGCCCTGCAGCGGTGTAGTGACCTGCAGACCCAGGCCTTCAAGCGCATTGCGCAGATGTCCGGCGTAATCGGCGATGCCATTCTGCTCGGGTGGCAGCGGCGCAAGCAAAGCTATTCGCATCAGCCTCTGCTCCCGATTCGCTTGAGAAAACTCAAGACTTTTTCAGGCACTTCGAAGCGCCGACGGTTGATGATGATGCCGTCGACTTTCTTGAACGCGGTGTTGAGGTTGTTCAACGTGTCTTCCAGCATCGGCACGGTGGTGTCCTGGGCGCGAACCACCAGCACGATCAGGTCAGCCTTGCGCAACAGCACGAAGGCGTCCTGATTCGCCGACAGTGCCGAAGCGTTGATCAGCACAATTTCGCCCGGAATGGCCGGACTGCGGCCTTCGGTACGCACCCGATGGCCCTGTTCGATCAACAGCGTGCTCAAACGCGCGATCACGAACGACACGCCGGCCCCGTACTTCACCGACGTAAAGCCAATGGTCAAACCGCGTTCTTCTACCTGATCCAGCGGCAGAATGCCGTACACCCGATGCAGGTTCGAGGTAAGGGCTGCACTGCGTTCCTGGGCACGTTCCAGGTCGGGGAGGCTGGTCCAGACCGGAACACCGAAGTTGCTCTCGATCTTGTCGCCGTCGTGAATGCGCTGGTCCAGCAGGTAGAAGAAGTACAGCGCCACGGCACCGACCACGACGCTCAGCGGGAACGCCAGAAACAGCATCATCAGGCTTTTCGGGAATACCCGGCTGGGGTTGAAGGTCGCCTCCTCGATGGTCGCGATATTACTGATCTGACTGTTGTCCAGTTCACGGTCGATACGCGATTTTTCCAGGCTGTTTTTGTACAGCGCATAGCTTTTTTCTGCCGCATCCAGCTCGTTCTGCAGGCGTGACAGTTCCGGCTCCAGATTCAGTGCCTGCTGGCGGTCACGTTCCAGCTGCGCGATTTGCTCGTTCTGCTGGATGAACTGGGTTTGCAGGCGTGCGTAGCTGGTCTGCTGGTCGGCGTACACGTTCTGCATGCGGTTGTAGATCGGGTTGGGCGTGATGCTTTCGGAGCGCTGTACGGTGGCGTCCTGTTCCTTGAGCAGTTTTTTGAGGTTACTGACTTCCTCATTGATCGCACGAATCGGCGGCGCCTCGTCCTTGAACGAGCGGAGCATCTCCTGACGTTCCACTTCCTTGCCGTTGATGCGGTTCTGCAAGTCCTGGCGATTGGGGTTGAGGGCCAGTTCGCGGCCTGCCGAGACGGTCTTGGGCTGCTCTGCCAGTTGTTTTTTCAGCAGGTCCAGACCTGCCTTGGTCGAGGCAATCGAGCGGGTGGTGTTGTTGCGCTCGGTGCGCAGATCGTTGAGCGCCTGCGAGGTGTCCGCCAGACGCTGGGAAATACTTACCGCGCTCAACTGGTTCAGGTAGTTCTGGATCTGCTTCTTGTACTCGATGATGTTCGCACCGGTCGCCTTCACTTCCCCTTCGTAGAACGCGTACAGGCTGACCCGGCCCAGCGTCTTGGTGCGCTGCGTCTGGTACTCGGTGATCCAGGTCTTGAGTACGGTCTGCGCGACTTCCGGGTCGCTCCAGGTAAACCTCAGTTCCATCACCGACGAGCCAGGCTCATGGCTGACCTTGAAGTTTTTCTCCAGATCCTCCGCCAGGCGCTCGGCCTGGGAGCGGTGTTCCACCAGCCCGATGAATTGCAGAACGCTGCGCACGCCGTTGACGAGCGCCCCGACGACGGTCTTGATGCCGTTCTTCACCGAGGCCAGAGCGCCCGTTTCAGGCGGCACCATGGACAGCTCGGCGAGGTATTTCTCGGAAACGGCACGCATGATCGGCCGCCCGCTTAGCATGCGCTCCTCGTCGAGCAGCGGATCGCGCAGGCCGCTCGGTATCACGATGGCCTGTCGGTCGGACAACTCGATAGGCACCGTGCTGCTGTCGCGGCCGGGCTTGACCAGCAGCAGGGCGGTGGACTCATAGCGGTTGGGGAGCAGAAACGCGCCCAGAAGAATGATGACGAACGTCGCCAGCACGGTAATCCTGACTTCGCGCTGGAAGATGAAGAGCAGGCGCAGCAAGTCGCGGAATGAGCGGATGTTGATCATGTCTGTTTCCCTGACAATTAATTGTTGTTGCGCAGCTCATAGTTCAGGCCCAGGCCGATCGACTTCGCGAAGGGGATCAACTGGTTGAAATACAGGGACACGCCGTCAACCTTGTTGCCGACCGATGATTTGGGAACGAACACGATATCGCCGCGTTTCAACAGGACCGGTGCGGTAGGGCCACCGACGCCGCCCGCCCAGAGGAACTTGCTGTAATCGAAGAAGTAGGTCTTGTAGAGCCCGTTTTCTTCCTGACGCAGAAGCGCGACCTGACCGGCATCGGCATCGAGCGCCACGCCGCCCGCGCCGACGATGGCCTGGTCTAGGTTGGTGGCGACGTTGACCGGCAAGGTGACCGAGTTGCGCACTGCGCCACCGACAAACACCGTGTTGCCCGGCGACTGGGAAATGTTGATCGTCAGCGCGGTCTCGCGGTAAACAGTCTGCAGTTTGCTTTCCAGCAGGTCGTTAAGCTGCTGGAGGGTCAGGCCCGCGGCTTTCACCGTGCCGATGTAAGGGTAGGAAAAGGTGCCGTCGTTGAGCACCTGAAACAGGGTCAGTTCATAGATGGAGTTGGCGGTAAACGCCGAAATCGACGGTGCCTCGCCACTGTTGCGCACGATGCGCAGCGTGTCGCCGGGGCGGATTCGCTCCGGCGGCAGTGGCTTGCCAGCCAGTGCACGGCCCGCAGCCTGGCCGGCCTCGATTTGCGCACGGTCATCGGGCAGGCCCACCCTGGAAGGGGTATTGCACGCACTCAACAGCAATAAGCTGGCAATCAGCATCATGCTTTTCATTGTTCCTGAGCTCCTGTCATGCACAAATACGGCTCCCTCGCGGGTAATAAATTCATGTAGGCGGGTCATGCCTGTTCCGGGTGCAGTCGATTGCGTGGCGCTTGAATCAAGCGACGCTTGTTGCTGCGCCGATCACCTCTTCACGGCCTTGTCGGGTACACGTCCATAAATGTCGGTAAAACGCACGATGTCGTCTTCGCCCAGGTACTCGCCGCTCTGCACCTCGATCATCACCAGATCGATGACGCCGGGGTTGACCAAGCGGTGTGTGTGGCCCGGCTTGATAAAGGTCGACTCGTTGGTATCGAGCATGAACTCGCGCTCGCCGTTGGTGACGGTGGCCATGCCGCTGACCACGATCCAGTGTTCGCTGCGGTGATGGTGCATCTGCAACGACAGCGACGCCTGCGGGCGAACCACGATGCGCTTGATCTTGAAGCGCTTGCCCTCTTCGAGGACGGTGTAGGTGCCCCATGGGCGTGTGACCGTGCGGTGCAGGCGGTAGGCATCATGGCCTTGGCGCTTGAGCTCCTGAGCGATGATCTTGACCTCTTGGCTGCGGCGACCGTCGGCGATCAGCAAGGCGTCGGGGGTGTCGACGATGATCAGATTGTCGAGGCCGATAGCGCCCACCAGACGCTTTGGGGAGTCGATGTAGCAGTTGCTGACGTCGTGCAGCACGGCTTCGCCGTTGCAGTAGTTGCCTTGCGCATCGACCGGAGACAGCTCACGCACTGCCTGCCACGAGCCGATATCACTCCAGCCAAGCTGGCAGGGCACCACGGCGACTTTTTCGGAGCGTTCCATCAGCGCGTAGTCGATGGAAATGTCCGGTGTCAGGGCAAACGACTCACCGTCCAGCTCGACTTGCAGCTCACGATTGCCTTCCTTGCGCGGGCTCGATTCCAGGCACGCGCTGACGGCGCTCAGGACGTCCGGCGCATGCGTGCGCAACTCGCGCAGCACGGCGTCGGCGCGCATGCAAAACATGCCGGCATTCCAGAAATGCTGACCGCTGTCCAGATAGCCCTGGGCGGTGATCGCATCGGGCTTTTCGACAAAGCGGGCGACCTGACAGGCGTCCGCATTGAGTGCCGGGCCTTTCTCAATGTAGCCAAAACCGGTTTCCGGTGCGGTCGGCAGAATGCCGAATGTCACCAGCCAGCCCTCGGCAGCCAGCTTCTGTGCAGCGCCCACCGCTCTGGAGAATTCCCCCACGTCGGTGATCAGGTGGTCGGCAGGCAAAACCAGCAGTTGCGCCTCGTCGCCATACAACTGACTGACGTGCAGCGCCGCAGCGGCAACCGCAGCTGCCGTATTGCGGCCGAAGGGTTCGAGGATGAAATCCAGGCGCGCATTGCCTTTGTTCAACTGGCGGTAGTCGTCCACCGTACGGAAATACACTTCCCGGTTGGTCACCGTCAGCAAACGCTCGACGCCCGGCAGACCCACCGCACGCAGAAAAGTCTTCTGCAGCAGGCTCTGACCGTCTGGCAGGCGCATGAACGGCTTGGGCATGGCTTCACGCGAAACAGGCCACAGGCGGGTGCCGGAGCCGCCGGCAATAATGCAGGGAATGAGAGTGCTCATCAGTAAGCCTCACGGGTGAATAGCACTGCAGGCACAGTGCGCATAAGGATGTAGAGGTCGAACCAGACGGACCAGTTTTCTATGTACTCAAGGTCGAACTCGACGCGTTTTTCGATTTTTTCAACGGTGTCGGTTTCGCCCCGATAGCCGTTGATCTGCGCCAGTCCGGTAATGCCTGGTTTGACGCGATGCCGCGAGGTGTATTCCTTGACCGCCTGCTCGAACAGAATCCCCGCAGCCTTGGTCGCCGTGGCGTGCGGGCGCGGCCCGACCATCGACATGCTGCCCGCCACCACGTTGAATAATTGTGGCAGTTCATCAAGGCTGGTCTTGCGAATGAAACGTCCTATCCGGGTGATTCTGGCGTCGCCGCGGGTGGTTTGCCGTTCGGCGGTTGCATCGGCCTGGTGCTGATGCATGGAGCGAAACTTGAATACTTCGATCAAGCGATTGTTGTAGCCGTAGCGCTTCTGACGGAAAAACACCGGGCCTGGGGAATCGAGTTTGATCGCCAGTGCGACCAGCAGCATCAAGGGTGACAGCGCCAGCAATGCCAGCGATGACAGCACGATGTCTTCAGCACGTTTGATGAACGGCGACCAGCCACTGAGCGGCAGATCCGAGGCATTGAACATCGGCAGCCGGGCGACTTCAGTGATGCGGTTGTGGGTGTGTCGGAAGGCAATCATGTCCGGCACCAGCAACACGTTGACCGGTAGCCTGCGCAATTCGCGGATGATGTAGTCCATGCGGTTTTCTGCGGTCCAGGGCAGGGCGACCAGCACCTGAGTCACTTTCTCTTCGCGGATCAGCCGTTCCAGATCGCTGGTATTGCCCAGCAGCGGCAGGTTGGCCACGGTCTTGGGCATGCGGCCGATACGGTCGTCGATAAAACCGGTCACGCCTGAACGAATGTCCTGATGTTCAAGCAGGTATTCGGCCAGACGCTGGCCGTTCTCCGTCGCGCCCAGAATCACCGCGTGCTGCAGGAAGACGCCCTTGCGCATCTGATGTTTGAACAGCGTCAGTAACAGCAGGCGAATGATGCCGAACAGTGCAAGGCTGGTCAGGTACCAGATCAGCAGTTCTTCGGGTGGCAGGTAGCCGAACAGGCCCATTGCCTGCTGCATGAACAGCAATAGTCCGAAAGCGGCGGTCCAGGCCAGCGCCATCGCGCCCATGCGCAGATCGTTGCTGAACAGCGCTTCGGAATAGACGCCCATGGCTTGAAATACCAGCACCCCGACACAGCCGAAAAACAGCAGCATGGTCAGGTAGCTCTGATGAGCGTCCGTGCCGCCGTCCTTGATCAATAACATGATCACCAGGCCCGGCAGTATGCAGGCGATGCCATGCGCCAGGCGGATGCCGAAAAGAAAGTATTCGACCAGGCTGGTGCGGGTCAGCGAAAGACTGTCGACGGGCTGCAACCTCATAGAAATCCCCTACTCCCTGTATGCGCCTGAATTCTGCTGATTCAGGACAGCTTTCTACTGTCTGCCTGCAACACCCTGGAGGTGTTTATGCGTGAACTGTGTCCAAGCGTAGCCAGTTACACATCGTGCTGATGAGGAATCCAGATCGTCTTTTGTGAATAGCACTTTATGTATGTCGTCCCTGACCGGATTTTATTTAAGCCTTTTCAATCATTTGTGAAGGAAATTTCCATCAGTTGAGGGTAATGCTGTCAGTAAAGCTCATGAAACGAATAGCGACAGTACAAAAGTGCTTCATTCATGACGCAGGCGTTGATCCGGACCGCCCGTTAAGTGGCTCTCGCCAATGCCTGCGGGGCAAAACGAGCGGTTGCCAGGGTGAAAAAAATTTCCGCATCGGATGGGCTTTTTCCGACCGCCCGGGGTCACAGTCATGCGTCGTGCGAAATGTAAGCGGGCGCCGATAACAGAAAAGAGCGTCGCTCGCAGGTTTCAATTCGTAGGGTTCGGCAGAGGAGGTGTCATGACACAACGCAGGGCAATGCTCATTCTTCACGGTAAACAGGCACTCAATGAAGACGTGCGTGACGCAGTGGCAGACAAGCGTAAGCAGGGTTGGGAACTGGACGTGCGACTGACCTGGGAAGCCGGCGATGCCCAGCGCCTGGTCGACGAAGCCTTGGCCGCCGGTCATCGGCACATTGTCGCAGGTGGTGGCGACGGCACCTTGCGCGATATCGCCGAAGCTCTGGCACTGGCCGAAACCAAGGCCAGCCTGACTATTCTGCCGTTGGGGACTGCGAACGATTTTGCCCGTGCGGCCGGCGTGCCTCTTGAGGTCTCCAAAGCCCTGCAACTCATGGACGTGGCTCCGCGTGCGGTCGATCTGGGTGAGGTGGGCGGCAAGCTGTTCCTCAATATGGCGACCGGCGGGTTTGGCAGCCAGGTCACGGCGAACACGTCCGAGGACCTGAAGAAGGTGCTGGGTGGTGCTGCCTACCTGTTTACGGGCCTGACCCGATTCAGCGAGCTGCATGCGGCGCATGGTGAGCTCACCGGGCCGGACTTTCATTGGCGCGGTGACTTGCTTGCACTGGGTATCGGCAATGGTCGGCAGGCGGGCGGTGGACACGAGCTGTGCCCGACCGCGATGGCCGACGATGGTCTTCTCGACATCAGCATCCTGCCAGCGCCTCAGGAAGTGGTCGGCACGCTGAGGAGCCTTCTGGAGGGCGGGCTGGGTATCGACAATATGTTCATTCGCGCGCGTTTGCCTTGGGTAGAGCTCAAGTCCGCCCAAGGTTTGGATATCAATCTGGACGGTGAGCCGCTGTCGGGCGAGGACCTGCGTTTCGAGGCCCGGCCGGGCGCGCTTCACGTCCACCTGCCAGCGGACTCTCCGGTACTGGGCGGTGCACCGAAGCTCAGTCGTCCAGACTGATAATCCGTTCGCGAACGCAAAACAGCACCAACCCGGCCACGTCGAATATCTGCAGGCGTTTCATGACCTGGGCGCGGTGAGTCTCGATGGTCTTGACACTCAGCCCCAGGCCATCGGCGATCTCGCGTGTGGACTTGCCGCGCACGATCAGGCGCAGGATTTCAAGTTGCCGAGCGGTCAGTCGAAAGCGCTCTTTCGCCGCCTGGGCCCGGTCCGAGGGTGTACCGCGCAGTGCGCACTCGATGACCATCTGAGCAATGGCCGGGCTCAGATAGCGCTCGTTGCCACGTAGCGCCTCCAATGCCTGTTCGAGTTCCGCAGCCGTAGTGTCCTTGAGCAGATAACCCTGCGCGCCGATGTCTAGCGTACGCATGATCATGTCCGGATCATTCTGCGCCGACAGGATCAACACCTTGCAGTGCGGTTGCACCTTCAGCAGGTGCTCAAGTGCAACCAGGCCGTCGATGCTTTTCATGCAGATGTCGAGCAGGATGATGTCGGGCTTGAGGCGCTGCGCAAGACTCGCCAGTTGCGAGCCGTCAGCCGTTTCGCCCAGGATGGTGTATCCAGGCATGTCTGCAACCAGCGCTCGCACGCCGGCTCTGATAAGGGAGTGGTCGTCGACCAATAACAGATTGCAGGTCATTGTGATTTCTTGTGCAAATGAGACCGCTCAAACGTGTGTGCAGCCTCGGGTCATACTTGAATAGGATGTTAGCTGCAATAAAGACAATGAACGGAAAATGCTGACGTGACAACGCTGCCTCAATGACATCGCGATGTGACTCTCAACGGCCGGATGTGATCGAGTGTTATTGGCGGGTTACATCTTTCGGCGAAGCCGATTGCGCGGAGACGCTGGCCAGTTTTTCCAGCAGTTCAAGCTGTTCGTTGTCGTCCATCGTCAGCTCGCCGGTATGCGGATCGAGAAGCTCGACTTGCCAGTACATAAGTGTCAGGCAGTTCTTGACGGCGAGCAGGGCTTCCTGAGAAAGCTCGTTGGCCTGGCCGCCGGTTTTCAACAGTTGGCACAGCTGACGGGAAAAATCGGCAATGCACGGCACTGGAACGGCTTCTGCCTCCTGCGCGAGCTTGCGCAGGGTGGTCAACAGGCAGCCGGTAGCGTCCTCATCGTTGGGGATCAGCTCCAGATGCGAAAGACATTCTTCCGACTTGTGCAGAAGTGCCTGAGACAGGCTCAGGAACTGGTCGTGCTTGTGCTGCCAATCGTTGTGGCTCAGCATCCTGTGTCTCCACTGATCATGGATAGCGAACTTCCGCCCGCGGCGAATGGCTGACAGTTAATGTCGATTTCAAACAAAAGTATGTAGGGCGTTTCTGAATGTTGCCAGCGCCGATCGATTGCAAAGATTGGGACGCGGACACAAATCAAACGCCATTCATGTAGTGAGAATGCCGTCACAATAGTGGCAATTAGATGTCGATCATATCAGGTTATCCCTGATTGACTTTTTGCAGATATTTGATTTGGTTTTGGTCGCAGAGAGGCACCGAGGCATTTTCGGTGCTGGTTTGGAGCTGCATTTGCGTGTCTTGAAAGCGACATCAGTAAAGCATGATGGTAAAATGACATCAATGCTTGAGAATGGCCGTTCATCGCCATTAAGGTCCGGCTGATTTCAGCCGATACAGGCTCAACAGAATCAATGTGACCATCGCTTCAGGAGCTAATAATGGCAGGCATTCTCGACACAGTAGATCAGCGCACACAACTGGTGGGCGAGAATCGCCTGGAAATCCTCATGTTTCGCCTTGCCGGTCGGCAGTTGTTTGCGATCAACGTGTTCAAGGTCCAGGAAGTATTGCAACTACCCAAACTGACCCTCATGCCGCAACGTCATTCGTTTGTGTGTGGCGTGGTCAACCTGCGCGGCCAGACCCTTCCGGTCATCGACCTTTCCCAGGCCATCGGCATGCGCCCGCTGGTGCCGGGTCCGGGCAGCACGATCATCGTCACCGAATACAATCGATCGGTTCAGGCCTTTCTGGTTGGTGGTGTCGACCGCATCGTCAACATGAACTGGGACGCAATCATGCCGCCGCCGGTCAGCGCCGGTCGTCAGCATTACCTGACCGCGATCAGCAAGGTCGATGATCAACTCGTAGAGATCATCGACGTTGAAAAAGTACTCGCCGAGATCGTCCCTTACAACGCCAAGGTGTCCCGCGAGAAGCTCGAAGACCCGGTGCTGGAAAACGCCCGTGGCCGCGAAGTGTTGCTGGTCGACGACTCCAAGGTTGCGCTGGCGCAGTTGCGCGACACGCTGTCTCAGTTGGGCCTCAAGCTGCACGTCGCCAGCGATGGTCTCAAGGCGCTGAACATGCTCAAAGCCTGGGCGGATGCAGGTGAGAACGTGCATGAGAAGCTGCTGATGGTGTTCACCGATGCGGAAATGCCGGAAATGGACGGCTACCGTCTGACCACCGAGATTCGTAACGATGCACGTCTGCGTGGTCTGTACATCGTCCTGCATACCTCATTGTCCGGCAGCTTCAACGAATCAATGGTCAAGAAGGTCGGCTGTGACAACTTCCTCTCCAAGTTCCAACCCGACAAGCTGGTCGAGGTCGTGCGCGAACGTCTTTTGATGATTGTCTGACGCCGCGCGCGATTCTTCACCGCGAGTGCCGTCGGCTCCGGCTTCGGATAAGCTTTGCTGTCTGCATCAAAGCTTATCCAGCCCTCAAAGGAATCGGCGCCCATGTTACGTCTCAGCTCGCTCTATCGTTTCCCGCTCAAATCCTGCAAGGCCGAGTCGATGCAGCGCGCATCGTTCGATGCGTTGGGGTTGGCGGGTGATCGACGCTGGATGCTGGTCGACGCCAGCAATGGCCGGTTCTTCACTCAGCGTGCGCTGCCGCACATGTCCCAACTGTCGGTATTGTGGAACGCCAGTGGCGGCGTGACGCTTTCGGCACCTGGCTTCGAACCCCAGGACGTCGCGGTTCCGCTGAATATCGACCTGAATCTGCGTGGCGTCACCGTCTGGCGTGACTCGCTGCAGGTGCCGGATGCGGGCGATGAGGCGGCCGAATGGGTCAGCCGGTTTATCGGCAAGCCCACGCGTATGGTCTATCTGCCGGCGGAGCGTGCACGCTGGATCCCTGGCGGCTATCAGACGGTCAACGATCGGGTGAGCTTTGCCGATGGTTTTCCACTGTTGCTAATCGGTCAGGGATCGCTCGATGACCTCTCAGCGCGCATGGGCAGGCCGATGGAAATGCTGCGCTTCAGACCCAATCTGGTGATCGAAGGGGCCGAGGCCTTTGCCGAGGATGGCTGGAAACGCATCCGCATCGGCGACATCGAGTTCCAGCTGCTCACGCCTTGCGCACGCTGCATCCTGACCACTGTCGACCCGGCAACCGGCGAGCGCAGTACAGATCGCGAACCGTTCGCCACGCTCAAGACTTATCGGGAAGTGGAAGGCAACGTGCTGTTCGGCCAGAACGTGGCCAACGAGGGGTTGGGGGAGCTTGAAGTGGGCATGTCCGTCGAAGTGCTGGAGTAGGGGCGGGGACTGCCGTTGTCCGGCAGGAGTGCTGAGCGCAGCACTCCTGCCGACCGGTCACTGGTCGTCGAAGAACCGCTCGTGCCAGTCCACCAGAGGCTGAGGCGAGTTGAGCTTCTGGCCGTAGATCACCGAGTACGACAATACGTTTTGCACGTACTGACGGGTTTCATCGAACGGAATGCTCTCTACCCAGACATCGAAGGCCAGATGGTTGGCACCTTTAAGCCATTGGCGCACACGGCCCGGGCCGGCGTTGTAGGCCGCTGAGGCGAGCACCCGATTACCGTTGAACTGCGCATGCACCGAGCTCAGGTAGGCGGCGCCCAGCTGGATATTGGTGTCCGGGTCCAGCACCTGCTGAGGCGAGGCCAGCGGGATGCTGTACTTGCGCGCGGTCTCCTTGGCAGTGGCAGGCATCAGTTGCATCAGCCCGCTGGCACCGACGCCCGAGCGAGCATCGTCCATGAAGGCGCTTTCCTGGCGTGTGATGGCGAACACCCAGCTCGAATGTAGGCCACGCACCTTGGCTTCGCGTACCAGCGTGTCGCGGTGTGCCATCGGGAAGCGAATATCCAGATCGTCCCAGTATTGCGCCTGGCTGATGGTACGGATTGCCGGGAAATACCATTGCATGTCGTAGGCCAGCTTGGCCTGGGCAACCATCTCGTCACGATTGAACAGGCGGCTCACGTGATACCACTCGCGCCGACCGTTGACGATCTCGCCGCGATCGTGAAACTCCAGTGCGCGACGCACGCCGGGCGTGTTGCGTACCTTGTTGATCAGCGCCTGGCTCAGCACCAGGGGCTTGTTGTTGAGCTGGTACGGGCTCTGGGTGCGGTCGGCAGCCAGAAAACCGTAGAAGTCACGCTCCTTGGCGACGTCCTTGTACAGCGCGGCAATCAGCGGGCTGTTGGGTTGCGCCAGTTCCAGAGAGCGGGCTTCCCAGTAACGCCAGCGATTGGTCGCTGCCAGATCCTTGGGCAGTCGGCGCGCGAGCTCATAGGCGTCTTCCCAGCGACCCAGACGCAGCAGCAGTCGCAGGCGCCATTCGGTCACGGTGTCGTCACGCAATTCAGGGTCGTATTTGGTCATGACCTCCAGCGCGCGGTCGTCATAACGACGTGCCAGGGTCAGGCCGATTTCCTTGGCAATCTCGACCTGCTCTTCGCGGGAGAAATGCATGGTCGCGGCGTAGCCATCGAGCATCGACAGGGCTTTCTGCGGGTCCTGCTTGGCGAGTCGGCGCAGGCCGAGACCGACCACGTCGGACATCGCTTCGTCTACCGGGGTAAATTGCGACGGGTTGTTGACCATCTCGGGTTTCTGCGCGACAGCCAGCAGCAGGCGTCCTTGCGGTGCCAGCGAGTTGAGGCTGTCCACCAGCGTGCTGGCCAGACTGTAATTGCGCGTCTGCGCCGCCAGCTTGGCGCGCTGCCAGCGCTTCTGTTCGGTCAACTGGCCGGCCGCCGCCCACTGGGCAAAGAAACCGTCACAGGCAGCAGGTAATGTCTTGCCGGTCATCCAGAGCTTTTCGGCACTGGCGAAACCTTCGGCGCGCTTGTTGCTGTTCAACTGATACTGCCCGTACAGGCAGTCCAGCTCGACGAATTTCATCTTCGGGTCGTAATACTTGACGAAGGTTTGCCAGTCGCCACGCTCGGCCAGCCAGCGCAACCAGCGCAGCTTCATCCAGTTGGCTTGCGGCAGATCGCCGTGCTCGGCAAGAAACTTCTCGATTTCGGGATTGCTTGCCGTTTTCAGGCGCGCCGTCAGTTCGTCGTATTCGAGGTAAGGCTCCAGCGGATAGTCGGCCAGGGCCGTGGCGTACATCTGGTAGGGGCCGGAATCGCCCTTGGCCAGTGCGCGCTTGGCTTCGTCGTAATACTTGCGTTGTTGGTTGAGGTCTACCGCATGAGCAGTCTGGACGGCGGTGGCGGAGAGGAGCAGGCACGATAAAAAGCTGAACAAACGACTGCGCATGAGACTTCCGAGCAGATGAGTCGGTGAAAAGTATTGCTAGCTTAGCCTTTTGCCAGCTCTTGGTGAAAGCATTGCCGACGAGCTTGTCTCATATGGAAATAATTGGCGGTCATAAAGTCTTGTCGAGGCGCGCGGCGGTGCCACGAATGCCGACATCTGCCTGCTATCTCAGGTAGAATGCGCGCCCGGTTTTTGGAGAAGCTCATGACCCTGCTCAAATTCAGCGATGTGTCCCTTGCTTTCGGCGCCATGCCGTTATTGGACAAGGTGTCCTGGCAGATCGCCCGTGGCGAGCGGGTGTGCATCATCGGCCGTAACGGCACAGGCAAATCCAGCATGTTGAAGCTGGTAAAAGGCGTTCAGAAGCCTGATGACGGGGCTGTCTGGCGCGCGCCCGGCCTCAAGATCGGCGAATTGCCCCAGGAATTGCCGGTAGCCGACGGACGGACGGTGTTCGACGTGGTTGCCGAAGGTCTGGATGGCGTCGGTGCCTTGCTGGCCGAGTACCACCACCTGGCGCAGAACTGCGTCACCGAGGAAGACCTGAACAAGCTGATGCATGTTCAGCAGGACCTCGAAGCCCGTGATGGCTGGCGCCTGCAGCAGTTGGTCGACAGCACGCTCAGCCGCTTGCAGCTGCCGGCCGACAAGACCCTGGCCGAATTGTCCGGTGGCTGGCGTCGCCGTGTTCTGCTGGCCCAGGCGCTGGTGTCCGAGCCAGACCTGCTGTTGCTCGACGAGCCGACCAACCACCTGGATATCGGCGCCATCGCCTGGCTTGAAGAAGCCCTCAAGGATTTCCAGGGTGCAGTGCTGTTCATCACGCACGACCGGGCATTCCTGCAAAACCTTGCGACCCGCATCCTTGAGCTGGACCGTGGCGGCCTGATCGACTGGGATGGCGACTACGCCAGTTTCCTGGTCCACAAGGAAGCCGCGCTGGCTGCTGAAGAGACCGCCAACGCACTGTTCGATAAGCGTCTGGCTCAGGAAGAAGTCTGGATCCGCCAGGGCATCAAGGCGCGTCGTACCCGTAACGAAGGTCGCGTGCGTGCGCTCAAGGAGCTGCGTGTAGAGCGCAGCGAGCGTCGTGAACGCACCGGCAAGGCCAACATTCAGCTGGACACTGCCGAGAAATCCGGCAAGCAGGTCATGATCCTTGAGAACGTCAGCTTCGCTCATCCGGGCGGGCCGACCCTGATCAAGGACTTTTCCATGGTCCTGCAGCGCGAAGACCGTATCGGTCTGCTCGGTGCCAACGGTACCGGCAAGACCACGCTGCTCAAGCTGATGCTCGACAATCTGCAGCCGACTGCAGGCAAGGTTGAAGTCGGTACGCGTCTGGACGTGGCCTATTTCGACCAGTTGCGTCACCAGCTCGATCTGGAAAAGACCGTAATCGACAACGTTGCCGAGGGACGTGATTTCATCGACATCGACGGCCAGAGCCGTCATGTGCTGAGCTACCTCGGCGACTTCCTGTTCAGCCCGCAGCGTGCCCGCACGCCGGTCAAGGCGCTGTCCGGTGGTGAACGAGCCCGTCTGTTGCTGGCCAAGCTGTTCAGCAAGCCAGCCAACCTGCTGGTGCTCGACGAACCGACCAACGACCTGGACGTCGAAACCCTGGAGCTGCTCGAAGAGGTTCTGCTGACCTTCAAAGGCACCGTGCTAATGGTCAGTCACGACCGGGCATTCCTCGACAACGTCGTCACCAGTACTCTGGTGTTCGAAGGCGAGGGCAAGGTTCGTGAGTACGTGGGGGGTTATCAGGACTGGCTGCGTCAGGGCGGTTCGCCGCGTCTGCTGGGCGTCGCCGACACCAAGTCGGGCAAGGCCGAGCTGGCCAGCGCTGTGGTGCAGGCCGCGCCGGTCGCCGCTCAGGACATGCCGGTGGCGAAGAAGAAGCTCAGCTACAAGCTTCAGCGCGAACTGGAGGCGTTGCCTGCGCAGATCGATGAAGTCGAAGGCAAGATGGCCGCGCTGAACGCGGAAATGGCCGAGCCGGGCTTCTATCAGCGCTCGGCGGAGCAGACTGCAGCCGTGCTGGCGCAGCTGGAAAACCTGCAGGCCGAGCTGGACAAGCTGCTGGAGCGTTGGGCCGAGCTGGACGAGTGATAGTCCGGCGCGTTCCTGACATGCAAAAAAGCCCGGGTTAACCGGGCTTTTCTCTGTGGCGGGTCAGCTTACTCGGGTTTCTTGAGGCTTACTGCCAGCACATCGCAGGGTGCGCCGTGCAGGACGTCGTTGGCGGTCGAGCCGAGCAGCAGGGCCAGGCCGTGACGGCCATGGCTGCCGACAACGATCAGGTCGCATTCTTCACTCTTGGCAAGCTTGTGGATCTCCTGGCGGGGCTGGCCGAACACCATGTGGCTTTTGCTGTTCTCCAGTTCCGGATACTTGTCCTCCAGCTTTGCTAGCTTCTGCCTGGCCTGATCGATCTGTTGCTGTTGCAACTGTGAAAGGTCCATCGGCACGTCGCCGCCGAACGCCATGGCGATCGGTTCGACGATGTGCACGACCGACAGTTTTGCCCCGCTGGCCTTGGCCAGCCCGCTGGCGCGACGTATGACCGGGTCACACTCATCGGTGAGGTCGATGGCAACCAGAATGTGTTTGTATGGCATGAGGGTGTCCTCCGGGAGAATTGCAATGATGGGAGTATGGCTCTTTCGTTCGCATCTGGGCAGACCCATGTGCAAGTCATTGTTTTCTAGAATGTTGTAAAGAGCCTGAAATCGGCTGGGGGCAAGAGATATGACGGTCTGGATAGTCCTGTCAATCATTGGTGTGATGTTGAGCCCACTGGTGTGGCTGCGTCCCTCGCGCCAGCAGAGCGGCAGGATGGCGTTGCGCATGCAGGCGCGGCGCCTGGGCATGGGCATGCAACTGACCCCGCAGGAGTGGCCGCACTGGCTGAGCAAGGAGCCGCCCAGCCCTTGCGCGCAGTACCATCGCCCGCGCCTGGGCTCGCATGCAGATGCCTGGGTGTACTGGCAAAGCGAGCCGGGCGTGTGGCGCAACCGCTGGCGCGAGCCTTGCGAAGACGCGAAGCTGCTGCCTTACCTGCAAACATTGCCCGTGGATGCCTACAAGGTCGAGGCTGACGGGCAGCTGGTTGCGGTGTACTGGGCGGAGCGGGGCGAGGCAGAAGTGTTACAGCGTATTGATGCGCTGCTCAAGGCCCTGGCCTGACCCTGAATCGCAGGCATTAAAAAGCCCGATAACAACATCGGGCCGGGGTTGGCCAGGCAGGCCGATAATTCGTCGCGTGCCGACAGGCTTTCGCCGCCATGTCGGCTTTCGCTGTTGCGCACCCGCAAATCAGCTGCATTGCGAGCCTCTTGTGGCGCAGTGCTGCGACTCTAGACCTTTTGCTTCTTTTTGTCGCGATTCCTGCGAATATTTTTTGCGCGTGCCCTCATACGGTGCGTTCGTGGCTAATTGTTCGCTGCGCCTATCGAATGTCACGCGGCATGGCTATCGTCATGCAGAAGCCCGCCAGGCCTAGTGTGGCGGCGTATTACCGCGTGCCCATGCGGCAGCTGCAGGGCATTCGAATGGCCACTATCATTACTGCGAATGATGGAGGATCGTAGGTCTTCGTGGGCATTATGAAGCCTGCGCATGCTCCTGTTAAAACGTGGATTTTCAGGCGTTTTGTCGAATTGACAATCGTGTGGTTATGCCTGATGGTGTGCGTACCCAAATCAAACGGGCGTATGAAATGAGCGTTTGGTCGTCAGAGAGCTCTGACAGAATCCCGACTACCACGTCGCGGCGGTAAGCGTGTGATTTGGCGTGTTCATCGACGGCGACGTCGTAGCCCCGTCGGACATTGAGGTCCGGCGGGTATTGTTCAGCTTCCATATTGTGGAGATCAGTTGATGATTTACGAAGGTAAAGCCATCACGGTTAAGGCTCTTGAAAGTGGCATCGTCGAATTGAATTTCGACCTCAAGGGTGAGTCCGTCAACAAGTTCAACCGTCTCACCCTCAATGAGTTCCGCCAGGCAGTCGATGCGGTCAAGACCGACGCATCGATCAAGGGCGTGATTGTCACCAGTGGCAAAGATTCATTCATTGTCGGCGCCGATATCACCGAATTCGTCGACAACTTCAAGTTGCCGGAAGCTGAGCTGGTCGCCGGCAATCTGGAAGCGAACAGAATTTTCAGTGATTTCGAAGACCTGAACGTGCCGACTGTCGTGGCAATCAACGGTATCGCGTTGGGCGGCGGTCTTGAAATGTGCCTGGCCGCAGACTATCGAGTCATCGCCAGCAGCGCTCGCGTCGGTCTGCCCGAGGTCAAGCTGGGCCTGTACCCGGGTTTCGGCGGCACCGTGCGTCTGCCACGCATCATTGGTGCCGACAACGCAATCGAGTGGATTGCCTCGGGTAAGGAAAACGCTGCGGAAGACGCTCTCAAGGTCGGTGCCGTGGACGCAGTGGTAGCGCCCGACAAGCTGCAGGCCGCCGCCCTTGATTTGATCCAGCGCGCCATTTCCGGCGAATTCGATTACAAGGCCAAGCGTCAGCCGAAGCTGGACAAGCTCAAGCTCAATGCCATCGAACAGATGATGGCATTCGAAACCGCCAAGGGCTTCGTCGCAGGTCAGGCCGGCCCGAACTATCCGGCCCCGGTCGAAGCCATCAAGACCATTCAGAAAGCCGCCAACTTCGGTCGTGACAAGGCACTGGAGATCGAAGCCGCCGGTTTCGTGAAAATGGCCAAGACTGCAGCCGCGCAGAGTCTGATCGGCCTGTTCCTGAACGATCAGGAACTGAAAAAGAAAGCCAAGGGCTACGACAAGATTGCCAAGGACGTGAAGCAGGCGGCCGTGCTGGGCGCCGGGATCATGGGCGGCGGCATTGCCTACCAGTCGGCAGTCAAAGGCACGCCGATCCTGATGAAGGATATCCGCGAAGAGGCCATTCAACTGGGTCTGAACGAAGCGTCCAAGCTGCTTGGCGGTCGCCTGGTGAAAGGTCGTCTGACCGCAGCGAAGATGGCCGAAGCGCTTAACGCCATTCGTCCGACGCTGTCCTACGGCGATTTCGGCAATGTCGATCTGGTCGTCGAAGCAGTCGTCGAGAACCCCAAGGTCAAGCAGGCGGTACTGGCCGAAGTCGAAGCCAACGTGGGTGAAAACACCATTCTGGCGTCCAACACCTCGACCATCTCGATCAGCCTGCTGGCCCAGGCCCTCAAGCGCCCGGAAAACTTCGTCGGCATGCACTTCTTCAACCCTGTGCACATGATGCCGCTGGTGGAAGTGATCCGTGGCGAGAAATCCAGTGAAGAAGCGGTCGCCACGACCGTTGCCTACGCCAAGAAAATGGGCAAGAACCCGATCGTGGTCAACGACTGCCCGGGCTTTCTGGTCAACCGCGTGTTGTTCCCGTACTTCGGTGGTTTCGCCAGACTGGTCAGTGCGGGCGTGGATTTTGTGCGCATCGACAAGGTCATGGAGAAATTCGGCTGGCCGATGGGCCCTGCCTACCTGATGGACGTGGTCGGTATCGACACCGGCCACCACGGTCGTGACGTCATGGCCGAAGGTTTCCCTGATCGCATGAAAGATGATCGCCGCTCTGCGATCGACGCTCTCTACGACGCCAAGCGCCTCGGGCAGAAGAACGGCAAGGGTTTCTACGCGTACGAGACCGACAAGAAGGGCAAGCCCAAGAAGGTCAATGACCCGGCAGTGCTGGACGTGCTCAAGCCGATTGTCTACGAGCAGCGCGAAGTCAGCGATGAAGACATCGTCAACTGGATGATGATCCCGCTGTGCCTGGAAACGGTCCGCTGCCTGGAAGACGGCATTGTCGAAACCGCTGCCGAGGCTGACATGGGCCTGATCTACGGTATCGGTTTCCCTCCGTTCCGTGGCGGCGCGCTGCGCTACATCGATTCCATCGGTGTTGCCGAATTCGTTGCCCTGGCTGACCAATACGCCGAACTGGGTGCCCTGTATCAACCGACCACGAAGCTGCGTGAGATGGCCGCCAAAGGCCAGAGCTTCTTCGGTCAAGCGTCTTCCGAGGAATGAACCAATGAGCCTTAATCCAAGAGACGTCGTGATTGTTGACTTCGGTCGCACCCCGATGGGCCGCTCCAAGGGCGGCATGCACCGCAACACCCGCGCCGAAGATATGTCCGCGCACCTGATCAGCAAGTTGCTCGAGCGCAACAACAAGGTCGACCCGGCTGAAGTCGAGGACGTGATCTGGGGCTGCGTCAACCAGACCCTGGAGCAGGGCTGGAACATCGCGCGCATGGCGTCATTGCTGACCCAGATCCCGCACACCTCGGCCGCCCAGACGGTAAGCCGTCTTTGTGGTTCGTCCATGAGCGCGCTGCACACGGCTGCTCAGGCAATCATGACCAACAACGGTGATGTGTTCGTCATCGGCGGTGTCGAGCACATGGGCCATGTCAGCATGATGCACGGCGTTGACCCGAACCCGCATATGTCCCTGCACGCTGCCAAGGCCTCCGGCATGATGGGCCTGACCGCCGAAATGCTCGGAAAAATGCACGGCATCACCCGCGAGCAGCAGGACGCTTTCGGTCTGCGTTCCCACCAGCTGGCGCACAAGGCGACGCTGGAAGGCAAGTTCAAGGACGAGATCATCCCGATGCAGGGTTACGACGAGAACGGCTTCCTCAAGGTCTTCGACTACGATGAAACCATCCGGCCGGACACGACCCTGGAAAGTCTGGCGGCACTCAAGCCTGCCTTCAATCCAAAAGGTGGCACCGTGACTGCCGGTACGTCCTCGCAGATCACTGACGGTGCATCGTGCATGATCGTCATGTCGGCCCAGCGTGCCCAGGACCTCGGTATCCAGCCGATGGCGGTGATACGCTCCATGGCAGTGGCCGGTGTCGACCCCGCAATCATGGGCTATGGTCCGGTTCCGGCCACCCAGAAAGCGCTCAAGCGCGCCGGCCTGAGTATTGCCGATATCGACTTCTTCGAGCTCAACGAAGCCTTCGCTGCACAGGCCTTGCCGGTGTTGAAAGATTTGAAAGTGCTCGACAAGATGAACGAGAAGGTTAACCTGCACGGCGGCGCCATCGCTCTGGGGCATCCTTTCGGGTGTTCCGGTGCACGCATCTCCGGCACTCTGCTCAACGTCATGAAGCAGAATGGCGGCACCTTTGGTGTATCGACCATGTGTATTGGTCTGGGTCAGGGCATCGCGACCGTTTTCGAACGCGTCTGATTCCCGAGTGTGATGCGAGCCGGGGCTTGGTGCCCCGGCTTTTGTTTTTTGAAAAAATGGTTTCAGGCAAATTTTTTGGACGTGTTACAAGGGGACCGCGACATGCAACTGCAACCAGGGCTCTATCGCCATTACAAGGGCCCGCACTACCGGGTTTTCAGCGTTGCAAAACATTCCGAAACCGAAGAGGAAGTCGTGTTTTATCAGGCTTTGTACGGCGATTTCGGGATGTGGGTACGTCCCTTGAGCATGTTTCTGGAGTCGGTCGAGGTTGACGGCGAGCACGTCCCGCGCTTTGCTCTGGTTGAGGCTGAACCCAGCCTGTTTTCCCGAACGTGAGAGGCGATTGCACAACAGGCTGTGCTTGACCTCACCTTGTAGCCACTATATATAGCGTGGCCTTTACAAGCTCCTCACTGTCTTTCATCTAGTATTCAGGAATTTTCTGATCCATGGGCAAATCGCTGGTCATCGTGGAATCCCCGGCTAAGGCCAAGACCATCAACAAGTATTTGGGCAACCAGTACGTGGTGAAGTCGAGTATCGGCCATATCCGAGACCTGCCCACCAGCGGTTCGGCGAGTGCCGCCAAAGATCCTGCCGCCAAGCGTGGCAAGGCTGCCGCGGGCGAAGGCCCGGTACTGACGCCGAAAGAAAAGGCGCAACGCCAGCTGGTCTCGCGCATGGGAGTCGACCCGGAACACGGCTGGAAAGCCAAGTACGAGATCCTCCCCGGCAAGGAAAAGGTCATTGAAGAGCTGCGCAAGCTCGCCAAGGATGCCGACATCATCTATCTCGCGACGGACTTGGACCGCGAAGGGGAAGCCATTGCCTGGCACCTGCGCGAAGCCATCGGGGGAGATGACAGCCGCTACAAGCGCGTGGTGTTCAACGAAATCACCAAGAAAGCCATTCAGGAAGCGTTTTCCAAGCCAGGCGAACTGGATATTGCCCGGGTCAACGCCCAGCAGGCGCGTCGCTTCCTCGACCGCGTCGTCGGCTACATGGTCTCGCCGTTGCTCTGGCAGAAAGTTGCCCGTGGCTTGTCTGCCGGACGTGTGCAGTCGGTCGCAGTAAAACTGGTAGTCGAGCGCGAACGTGAAATCCGTGCGTTCAACCCCGAGGAGTACTGGGAGATCCACGCCGATCTGGGCACTGCCAAGGGCGCAAATGTGCGTTTCGAAGTGGCACGTGAAAATGGCGAAGCGTTCAAGCCGCTGAATGAAAGCCAGGCCATGGCCGCCCTTGAAAAGCTCAAGGCGTCCAGCTACAGCATCGTCAAGCGTGAAGACAAGCCGACCAGCAGCAAGCCATCGGCGCCATTCATCACCTCGACCCTGCAGCAGGCGGCGAGCAATCGTCTGGGCTACGGCGTGAAGAAGACCATGATGATGGCTCAGCGCTTGTACGAAGCGGGCTACATCA
Source organism: Pseudomonas sp. PvP100 (assembly GCF_017833055.1). Classification (NCBI taxonomy): domain Bacteria; kingdom Pseudomonadati; phylum Pseudomonadota; class Gammaproteobacteria; order Pseudomonadales; family Pseudomonadaceae; genus Pseudomonas; species Pseudomonas sp. PvP100. The sequence continues at coordinate 2,442,525 of NZ_JAFIBO010000001.1, read as the reverse complement.
CTTACATGCGTACCGACTCGACCAACCTGTCGGCTGATGCCGTCAGCATGGCGCGTGACTACATCGAAACCGAATTCGGCAAGAAGTACCTGCCGGAGTCGCCCAACGTCTACAGCAGCAAGGAAGGCGCGCAAGAAGCTCACGAAGCGATTCGTCCTTCCGACGTCAACACTCACCCGAGCAAACTGACCGGGATGGAGCGTGACGCCGAGCGTCTTTACGAGTTGATCTGGCGTCAGTTCGTGGCCTGCCAGATGCTGCCTGCGCAATACCTGTCGACCACCGTTACGGTCGCCGCGAGCGATTTCGAGTTGCGCGCCAAGGGCCGAATCCTCAAGTTCGACGGTTACACCCGTGCGCTGCCGCAGATGGCCAAGCCGGGCGATGACGACGTTCTGCCGGACATGGCCCAGGGCGAAACCCTGAAACTGAACAAGCTCGACCCAAGCCAGCACTTCACCAAGCCGCCTGCGCGTTACTCGGAAGCGAGCCTGGTCAAGGAAATGGAAAAGCGTGGCATCGGTCGCCCGTCGACCTACGCAGCGATCATCTCGACCATCCAGGACCGTGGCTACGTGGCGTTGCACAACCGCCGCTTCTACTCGGAAAAGATGGGCGACATCGTCACTGGACGTCTGTCCGAAAGCTTTTCCAACCTGATGGACTATGGCTTTACCGCCGGGATGGAAGAAAATCTCGACGACGTGGCTCAGGGTGAGCGCGACTGGAAGAACGTGCTGGACGAGTTCTACGGCGATTTCCGTAAAAAGCTTGAGGTGGCCGAGGCCGCTGATGGCGGTATGCGTGCCAACCAGCCAGTGATGACCGATATCCCGTGCAAGGTGTGCGGCCGTCCAATGCAGATCCGTACGGCCTCGACGGGCGTTTTCCTGGGTTGCTCCGGCTACAGCCTGCCACCCAAGGAACGCTGCAAGGCGACCGTCAATCTGACTCCCGGCGACGAAATTGCCGACGATGATGAGGGTGAGTCCGAGTCGCGTGTTCTGCGCGGCAAGCATCGTTGCCCGATCTGCAGCACGGCGATGGACGCCTACCTGCTGGACGAGAAGCACAAGCTGCATATTTGCGGCAACAACCCCGATTGCACCGGTTACGAGATCGAGGAAGGCACTTATCGCATCAAAGGCTATGAAGGTCCGAGCCTGGAGTGTGACAAGTGTGGCAGCGAGATGCAGCTCAAGACCGGCCGTTTCGGTAAGTTCTTCGGCTGCACCAACCCGGACTGCAAGAACACCCGCAAACTGCTGAAAAGCGGTGACGCGGCGCCGCCGAAGATGGACCCGGTGAAAATGCCGGAGCTCAAGTGCGACAAGGTTGACGATACCTACATCCTGCGTGATGGGGCTTCGGGTCTGTTCCTGGCTGCCAGCCAGTTCCCGAAGAATCGCGAAACCCGCGCACCGCTGGTCATCGAAATCGCTCCGCACAAGGACGAAATCGATCCCAAGTATCACTTCCTTTGCGAAGCGCCGAAGAAGGATCCGGACGGTCGTCCAGCAGTGATCCGCTATAGCCGCAAGACCAAAGAGCAATACGTCCAGACCGAAGTAGAAGGCAAGCCTACCGGCTGGCGTGCGTTCTATGACGGCAGCGCCTGGAAGGTTGAAGACAAGCGTTGATCGCAAGCGCCCGGCTCAAGTGAGCCGGGCGCTGTTTTCGATAGGCATCCGCCTGTTTTGCCGGACGGCCCAAGTGCCGCAGGCTATGCTGTTCTCTATCCTATCGTTATGGAGAGTGTCGCCATGGCTCATGAACTCTATACCCGTACCAACCAGAAAATCTATTTCGCAGGGCTCTCGCTCGAAGCGTTGGGGAGGGCGAAGAAGGGGCAGGCGGTGAACTCTCCTGCGTTGCTGCAGGCAGAACGCGAGTCCGCGCTGTTTCATCTGTATGGTGCGCTGCTGGGCCTGTGTCATGAGATCGCAGGTTACTACCGTCTGCCGCAAGCCAGTGCGCGACGTGCGGAAGAGTTGTTGACGCAAGAGGTGCTGAACGCCATCGCAATTCCCGAAATGGCCGAGCTGGTAGAGCTCGCCCAGAATCGCCAGACATGGCTTGCGCAACTGCTGGCAGCCTATAACGCGTTGTATGAGCCACCGCGAGCGCCGAAAAAGCTCAAGGGTGATGTCACGCAGCCGATGATACAGGCAGTGAACCTGGACGCAGAGCCGGAGTCTGAACTCTCACGTGAAGAGCTCGAAAATTGGCGCCAACAGCTTAAAGGGTTGGCCATCCGTTTTCGTGAAGGCCTGAGCGAGTGCTGAAAACCAATGAAGTAAGGGCTGGCAGGCTGTTACAATGCCGGCTTATCGCGGAGTAACTGTACCAATGCCTACCTCTTTCCTGGAAATTGTCGAACTACCTGACGGACGTATCGAGCTGCGTCGTGCCGATGACGAGGGTTCTCTGGTAACGCTTGATTTCTCTGCGGATGCCAAAGCGTTCATGCAGGGTCAGCATGTCGAAGTCGCCAAAGCCATGTTGAGTGTGGGTGTGCAGATGGCTGGCCGCTTGGCGGAAGGCGAAATCGAAAAGGATGATGTGCCTCACGTTCTGCATTGATCGACGACTGGGCCTTAGCCCAGACGGATGTTCAGGCTCTGTGCTTCCCCGATTTTTGCTGCACTGATCAGTTGCTGACGCGCTATGGCGCCTAGCGGGTTGATCCAGCTCACCACCGTATGACTACGCCCCAGTCTAAGTGCTTCGCGAGTCAACTCCAGTACGCTTTGCGTGCCGCGTGGCTGCAGAAGAAGAATCCGCTCCCTGTTCAGCCCGGCATCGCGCAGCCATGTCTGCGTCAGGCTGGATGGCGGTGCGATCAGTGTCAGCCAGCGCGCATCCAGCTCCTCACTCAGTTCCCGAAGAATAGGGGCCAGAAGGTTGAGGCAGTTCCCCGCAGCGCCGCGCAATGACAGTTCACTGAAGGGCTCTGGTTCATCGCCCCGCGGCGTTTCGACTGCATCTGTGAGCAGCGGGGCGATGGGCTGAGCCAGAAACGCCTCGAACAGCGGCAATTGCGAATGCGGTGCTTGATGGAACTGCATAACGTCTCCTTAGCGGCGAATGACGCCGACGCTCAAACCTTCGATCACCAGTTCCTGATCCTTGAGATCGACCTCGATGGGTGCGAAATCAGGGTTTTCCGCCAGCAGCCAGACCTTGCTGCCTTCACGCTTGAAACGCTTGACGGTCACTTCATCGCCAATCCGGGCAACCACGATCTGGCCGTTGCGGGCCTCGCGTGTGGTGTGCACGGCGAGCAGATCGCCATCCAGAATGCCTATGTCCTTCATGCTCATGCCATGAACGCGCAACAGGTAGTTGGCGCTGGGGTGGAAGAAGGAAGGGTTGATGTTGCAGGACTCTTCAATGTGTTGCTGAGCCAGGATCGGTGCGCCTGCTGCAACGCGGCCGATGACTGGCAGGCTGGGGTCATCCGGCCGCGCTTCGAAGCCGGGGATGCGAATACCGCGTGAAGCACCCGGGGTCATTTCGATGGCGCCTTTACGCGCCAGGGCCTTGAGGTGCTCTTCCGCCGCGTTGGGCGATTTGAAGCCCAGCTCCTGAGCGATTTCCGCACGTGTCGGCGGGAACCCGTTGTCTTCCAGGCAGCGTTTGATGAAACCCAGGATTTCAGCCTGGCGTGGCGTCAGTTTGATCATGAGGGGCGCTCTGGCTTTTTATACAGTGACTGGGATTATATACAGTGAAGGCGCGTTGGCAATCATCCATTTCATTTTGGCTGCCGAGCGGTGGCCCTACTCATGCAGCGCCTCCCGTCAAAAATCTCGGCAATACCTGAGTTTTCTCATTTAACATCCATTACCGTGACTGTTCGGCCACAAAGTGAACGCGCCGACTTGACAACCGAGGCGTTTGATACGTATGTTTCAAACGTTCGTTTGTTAGGCAGAGAGCCATGGCCCAGTCGGAAACCGTTGAACGCATTCTTGATGCTGCAGAGCAGTTGTTTGCAGAGAAAGGCTTTGCCGAAACGTCATTGCGTCTTATCACCAGCAAGGCGTCGGTCAATCTGGCTGCAGTGAATTATCACTTCGGCTCGAAGAAGGCGTTGATTCAGGCCGTGTTCTCGCGTTTTCTGGGACCGTTCTGCATCAGTCTCGACCGCGAACTGGAACGTCGCCAGGCAAAACCCGAACACAAGCCAAGCCTTGAGGAACTGCTGGAGATTCTCGTCGAGCAGGCGCTTGTGGTGCAGCCGCGCAGCGGTAACGACCTGTCGATCTTCATGCGCCTTCTGGGGCTTGCCTTCAGTCAGAGCCAGGGCCACCTGCGCCGCTACCTCGAAGACATGTACGGCAAGGTGTTCCGTCGCTACATGACGCTGGTCAACGAAGCTGCGCCGCGCATTCCACCCATCGAGCTGTTCTGGCGCGTGCACTTCATGCTCGGCGCTGCGGCGTTCAGCATGTCCGGTATCAAGGCCCTGCGCGCCATTGCCGAGACCGATTTCGGCGTCAATACCTCCATTGAGCAGGTCATGCGCCTGATGGTGCCGTTTCTGGCCGCCGGCATGCGCGCCGACACCGGGGTCAGCGACCCTGCGATGATCGCCGCCCAGCTCAGGCCGCGGACCAAGAGCAGCACCAGCGCGCCTGCGGTCGCCAAGGCCTGAAGCCTCTGCCCTGAGTCACGCTGTACCGGCGTGTCGGATTGCGTCGGGCTTCAGGATCAAGCACCATGCCCGGATTGTGAACGAGCACTGGTGTGTAAGGGTTTTTCTATGAGTTCTGTCCTGCAAGGCTCCCTGATGGTCGATGTCGCCGGCACTTGGCTGACCAGCGAAGACCGTCAGTTTTTGCGTCAGCCCGAAGTGGGCGGTTTGATCATCTTTGCCCGAAACATCGAGCATCCCCGTCAGGTTCGTGAGTTGAGCGCCGCGATTCGTGCTGTGCGCCCGGACCTGCTGCTGGCCGTCGATCAGGAGGGCGGCAGGGTGCAGCGCCTGCGTGAGGGCTTCGTACGCCTGCCGCCGATGCGCGCCATCGCCGACAAGCCTGACGCCGAGCTTCTGGCTGAACAGTGTGGCTGGCTGATGGCGACCGAAGTGCTGGCGGTCGGACTGGACCTGAGCTTCGCTCCGGTACTGGACCTCGACTACCAGCGCAGCGCTGTGGTCGGGACGCGCTCGTTCGAAGGCGATCCGCAGCGGGCGGCGTTGCTGGCAGGGGCGTTCATTCGTGGGATGAACGCTGCGGGCATGGCTGCCACCGGCAAGCATTTTCCCGGCCACGGCTGGGCTGAAGCCGATTCTCATGTGGCTATCCCGAATGACGAGCGTAGCCTGGAAGAGATCCGCGCCAGTGATCTGGTGCCGTTTGCTCGTCTGAGTCAGCAGCTGGCTGCAGTGATGCCAGCGCATGTCATTTACCCGAAAGTCGATTCGCAGCCCGCAGGGTTCTCAAGGCGCTGGTTGCAGGACATTCTGCGCGACGAACTGCAATTTGACGGTGTTATTTTCAGCGATGACCTGTCGATGGCCGGGGCTCATGTCGTCGGTGATGCGGCCAGCCGTATCGAGGCAGCGCTGACAGCCGGATGCGACATGGGCCTGGTGTGCAACGACCGGGCGGCCGCAGAGCTTGCGCTGGGCGCTGCACAGCGCCTGAAGGTCAAGCCTTCGCCACGTATCGCGCGTATGCGCGGTCAGGCGTCGGCCAGCACCGACTATCGGCAACACCCGCGCTGGCAGGCCGCGCTCCAGGCTCTGCGCGCTGCTCAACTGATCGATTAAGGATTTGCGATGACTGTTTACGCGATTATTGGCGGTACTGGCCTGACCCAGCTCGAGGGCCTGAATATTCGGCAATCCCTGCCGATGAACACCCCTTATGGCGCACCGTCCGGCGAAATCCAGATCGGCGACTATGCCGGTCGTGAAGTGATGTTTCTGGCGCGCCACGGCCACCCGCACCGCTTGCCGCCGCATCAGGTTAACTACCGGGCCAATATCTGGGCACTCAAGCAGGCAGGTGCCGAAGCGATTCTTGCGGTCAACGCAGTCGGTGGCATTCATCCGGCCATGGGCACCGGGCATTTCTGTGTGCCGCATGATCTGGTCGACTACACCAGCGGTCGTCAGCACACCTTCTTTGCCGATGATCTGGAAGAGGTCACGCACATCGACTTCAGCTATCCGTACAGCGAACCGCTGCGTGCTAGGCTGATTGCGGCGTTGACGGCAGAGGGATGCGCGTTCTCCGATCGGGGCGTCTATGCCTGTACCCAGGGACCGCGTCTGGAGACTGTTGCCGAAATCATTCGCCTGGAGCGTGATGGTTGCGACATCGTCGGCATGACTGGCATGCCCGAAGCCGCCTTGGCGCGTGAACTGGAGCTTGAATACGCCTGCCTGGCGCTGGTGGTCAATCCGGCAGCGGGCAAATCGACGACTGTCATTACCATGGCGGAAATCGAACAGGCCCTGCGCGAGGGGATGGGCAAGGTGAAGGCTACGCTTGCCCGGGTTCTTTCGGCGTCCTGAGTTACAGCATGCGCTTGAGGGTATCGTCCTTGCGCACCAGGTGGTGCCAGAGCGCAGCGATCACATGCAGACCGATGACATAGTAAAAGATCGAGCCCAGCAACTTGTGCACGTCTTCGAACGTTTCGGCCAGGTGGTCCGAGGTGGCCAGCGGCCAGGGGATCTGCAGGTCGGTGAGGGGGATGGGCAGTGCGCCTTTCTCCACCATCACCGTCAGCAGGCCCAGTAACGGCTGAGCAAACAGGAACGCATACAGCGCGTAATGGGTCAGGGTTGCGACGATGCGCAACGCCCCTTCAAGCGGCGGTGTAATGCCGGGCGGACGATGACGTCGACGCTCGGCGGCACGGAAAAACGCCATGATCAGAATCAGAATGCCGACCCAGTAATGGCTCTGCACGACCAGCAAACGGTATTCCGAGCCCTTGCTGAACTGGGTGCGGCTCAGAATCAGGGTGTACGCCAGCACGATCAGAATGGCCATTGACCAGTGCAGCCACCTGGCCCGGGCGGTGTAGCGTTGAGAAGTCGATGCATCCACGGTTTGATTCCTTGTCTCTTTGTTTGCAGGTCTGGTGCACAGCTTAGGCTGTCGATCGGGCGCCTGCGTTTCATGATGGCCTGATTTTTTTCACGTGCCTCTCCGGCCACTAAATATGGCAAATACACAGCACGTGAAATACGCGACGGAACCTGTGCCCACGGGTGGCTTCATATGCCGTGAATATTCACCCGGGAGCAAGTCTTGACCAGTGCCAATCCGCCTGTCGGCCCAGCGACACCAGTGTCCGCCAGTGTTTCATTGAATGTACTGACCATGAACATGCACATGGGCTTTGGCATTTTCAATCGCCGCTTCATTCTGCCGGAGTTGCGTGAAGCTGTGCGCACTGTATCGGCCGATATCGTGTTTCTTCAGGAAGTGCACGGCGAACAACAGAGCCATGCGCGCAAGGTCAAGGACTGGCCGACGATTTCGCAGTACGAGTTTCTGGCCGACAGCATGTGGAGTGATTTTGCCTACGGCCGCAACGCGGTGTACCCGGATGGCGATCATGGCAACGCGTTGCTGTCCAAATACCCGATCATCCAGCATGAAAACCTCGATATTTCCATTCATGGCACCGAGCAGCGCGGCTTGTTGCACTGCATTCTCGAGGTGCCACACGCGGGCCGGGTGCATGCGGTCTGTGTGCACCTGGGGCTGCGTGAAAGCCATCGGCGTCAGCAGCTCAAACTGCTTAACGAGCTGATGGCACGTATTCCCGAGGGCGAGCCGGTGATCGTTGCCGGTGACTTCAACGACTGGCGCCGGCGCGCCGATGCATCGCTGCAGGGCAGCGGGCTGCATGAGGTTTTCGTCGAGCGCTTCGGGGCACCGGCCAAAAGCTTTCCGGCCCGTTGGCCCTTGCTCTGCCTGGACCGGATCTATGTCCGCAATGCGACGTCGCACCGGCCGAAAGTGTTGTCCAGCCGGCCGTGGTCCCACCTTTCCGATCATGCACCGCTGGCGGTGGAGTTGACCTTATGAGCGATACGACAGGGCAGTGGCGTGACGGCAACTCGGTAGAGTTGCTGATCAATGGCGAGGATTTCTACGCCCGGGTATTCGAGTGCATACGTGCTGCGCGCAAAGAAGTGCTGATCGAAACCTTCATCATCTTTGAAGACCGAATCGGCGAAAGTTTGCAACAGGCGTTGCTCGAAGCCGCCGCGAATGGTGCGAAGGTGGTCGTCACGGTGGACGACTATGGCACTTCGGACCTGAGTTCGACGTTTGTCAGAACCATGATCGACGCCGGTATCCAGATCCAGTTGTTCGATCCGCGCCCGCGGTTCATGGGCATGCGCACCAACCTGTTCCGCCGCCTGCACCGCAAGGTGGTGGTGATCGACGGCGAACTGGGTTTCATCGGCGGCATCAACTACAGCGTCGATCATATGACCGACACCGGGGTGACGGCCAAGCAGGACTACGCCGTTCTGGTCCGCGGGCCGATTGTTGGCGATATTCACCACAGCGCGTTGAATATGCTCAGCAAGGTCGTTCGTGACAAGTTACCGCCCATTGCACTCAAGCTGGACCGCGCCGGTGACGCCAGCATGCTGCTCGCCGAGCGCGATAATGACGAGCACAGCACCGATATCGAAGAGCAGTACCTCGAGGCGATTCGCGCTGCGACGCAACGCATCACCCTGGCCAATGCATATTTTTACCCCAGCTACCGCTTTCTGCGTGAGCTGCGTAATGCCTCACGGCGGGGCGTCAAGGTCACCCTGATCCTGCAAGGCCAACCCGACATGCCGTTCGTGCGGGTCTGCTCGCGACTGACCTATACCTATCTGCTGCGCGATGGCGTGGCCATTCACGAATACAAGCAACGTGCATTGCACGGCAAGGTCGCGTTGATCGACCAGGACTGGTCCACCGTGGGCTCCAGCAATCTCGACCCGCTGAGCCTTGCGCTGAACCTGGAAGCCAACCTGTTCATTCGTGATCGCGCGCTCAATGAGCATCTGCAAAACCATCTGATGGAACTTGCCGCTGCGCACAGCAAGCAAATGAGCCTCAAGGGGGCGGCGCGTGGCCAGTGGTGGCGTGCGCCGATGATCGTATTGAGTTTCTTTTTCCTGCGCCGTTTTCCGGCCATTGCCGGTTTGTTCCCGGTTCACGGTGTGCGCCTCAAGCCACTGCGTGCCGGTGATGTAGTGCCCGAAGCGAAAGTGATCGAACAGCAGCAGAACAACCATCCGATGGACCAGGAGAAAACCCTATGACCCAAGCCACGCAGGCAGCGCCGCAAAGTGCGCAGGGAACCAAGTGGAAGTGGGCAAAGCGGGTGTTCAACCTGTTTTTCTTCATCGCCGTCCCGGTTCTGCTGTTTATGCTGGTCAAGAAGCTTGACTGGCAAGAGGTGAAACAGGCGTTGGCGTCCTACAAGGCCAGCACCTTGGCCATCGCGGCGGCGGTGGCTTTTGCCAGCTACGCGACCTACTGCGGCTTTGACGTGTTGGCGCGCTATTACACCCGGCACAAGTTGTCGATCAAGCAGATCGTGCCGGTGACGTTTGTCTGCTACGCGTTCAACCTCAATCTCAGTTCCTGGGTCGGCGGCATCGCCTTGCGTTACCGCCTGTATTCGCGACTGGGGCTGGACGTTTCGACCATCACGCGGATTCTAAGCCTGAGCCTGATTACCAACTGGCTGGGCTACATGCTGCTGGCCGGTTTTGTGTTTTCGATGCGTTTTCTGGAGTTGCCCAAGGAGTGGTCGATCGGCACCACAACCCTGCAACTGATCGGCTTCGGACTGTTGGCCGTGTGTTTTGCGTACCTGCTGGCCTGCCGGTTTTCGAAGAAACGCTCATGGACCATCCGTGATCAGGAATTCAATCTGCCATCGATGAAGCAGGCGCTGATGCAGGCCAGTCTGGGCGCTCTGAACTGGTCGTTGATGGCTGCGGTAATTTACACCCTGCTGCCGGACAAGGCGTTTTATCCGGCGATTCTCGGTGTGTTGCTGATCAGCAGCATCGCCGGGGTGATCACTCACATTCCAGCAGGCCTCGGCGTGCTCGAGACTGTGTTTATCACCTTGCTGGCGCACCAGTTTTCCAAGGGCAGCCTGCTCGCAGCGTTGATCGGCTACCGCGCGATCTACTTCCTGCTGCCGCTGCTGCTGGCGCTGGTGGTGTATCTGGTGCTGGAAAAACGCGCGAAGAAAATGGGCGAGAAGAACCAGCAGCGCATGGGCGAGGAAGCCAAATCCTGAGGGCTCAGCCCTCAGTCATCAAACCCGACCTGCTCGTGTATTTCATCGACCTTGAGTTCCAGGCGATACGCCACGGCAATGAACAGCGCCTGGCACAGGCATAGCGTGGCGCTCAGCGAGCGGAAGGCGAACGAGCTGCCCTCGTTGACCAGCAACACCGAGTTGGCGCGCTTGGCCAGCGGCGACAGGTTGCTGTCGGTGATGATCAGCGTCTTGGCCTGATGATGCTGGGCAATGCGCAGGCAGTGCTGGGTCTCCTTGCCATAGGGCGTGAAGCTGATGGCAATCACCAGGTCATTGGCGCGCACACTGCGCATTTGCTCGCGATAGCTGCCACCCAGGCCAGAGATCAGGTGAATGCGCTTGTTGGTGTGTTGCAGGTTGTAGACCAGATAATCAGCCACCGCAAACGAGCGGCGCACGCCCACCACATAGATGTTGTCGGCGTTGACCACCAGGTCCACGGCTTTTTCGAATTCATCGTCATCCAGTTCGACACTCAGGCGTTCCAGGCCAGAGAGGGTGGCGCTGACGCATTCGCGTGCCAGATCGCCTGCGTTGGCTTTCTGTGACTTGTTGGCGATCAGGCTGCGGATACGCTGCTGGTAGTTCTGCACCGGCGTGGTCTTGTGCGTATAAGCCTCGCGAAATAACGCCTGCATCTCGCTGAAACCGCTGAAGCCGAAGCGCTGGGAAAATCGCACGATGGCCGAAGGGTGGACTTCGCACTCGCGGGCGATGTCGCTGATCCGGTCAACCATGATCCGGTCGCTCTGCTGGCTCATATAGCTGGCGATCCGCTTGAGCTGACGTGGCAGTCCCTCGTATTCATCAGTGATCAGCCGCAACAAGCCTTCGGCACTGTTCGGCGGCATGTCGACGCTCGTCCCGGGCAGAGTGGGCTGATCGGCGCTGGTCATATTCACATCCTTTCTGCTTGTTCTTTTTCAGGGCAACTGCGTGCACAGCACGACCGTTGTGGGCCTGACGGTGGAGTCTGCCTTGGGGCAGAACGGCGACTATATCCTAACCGTCTGCGCAGTGTGCCAGCACTTGAACGGCGGTATGGAAAAAATATTCCACTAAAAATAATTATAGAAAAAATATTGATTGATGCGTCTTGACGTTTTACGCTGCATTCACAAAGCAGCGTGTACACATGATGCAAGCGCTGCAGGCTGATAAAAATAACAGGAGCCACCATGGGCCAGACACGCTTTGCCACTGGGCGTCAGTTGGATCTGATTTGCCTCGGACGCCTGGGCGTCGACCTTTATGCGCAACAAGTGGGGGCGCGGCTGGAAGACGTTTCCAGTTTCGCCAAGTACCTGGGCGGCTCGTCGGCCAATATCGCCTTCGGCACGGCCAGGCTCGGGCTCAGGTCAGCCATGCTCAGCAGGGTCGGCGATGATCACATGGGTCGCTTTCTGGTCGAGTCCCTGGCTCGCGAAGGCTGTGATGTCAGCGCCGTCAAGCGCGACCCCGAGCGCCTGACGGCAATGGTGCTGCTGGGGCTGAAGGATCGTGAAACCTTCCCCTTGGTGTTCTACCGTGAAAACTGCGCTGACATGGCCCTGCGCGCCGAGGACATCGACGAGCAGCAGATTGCCTCGAGCAAGGCGCTGCTGATCACCGGCACGCATTTCTCCACTGATCAGGTGTTCAAGGCCAGCAGCCAGGCGCTCGACTATGCCGAGAAGCATGACGTCAAACGCGTGCTGGATATCGACTACCGCCCGGTGCTCTGGGGGCTGGCAGGCAAGGCCGACGGCGAGACCCGGTTCGTTGCCGATCAGAAGGTCAGCCAGCATGTGCAGCGCATCCTGCCGCGTTTCGACCTGATCGTCGGCACTGAAGAGGAATTTCAGATTGCCGGCGGTTCGACCGATTTGCTCGCTGCCCTGCGCAAGGTGCGTGAACTGACGGCCGCAACGCTGGTGGTCAAGCTCGGCCCGCAAGGCTGCACGGTGATTCACGGGGCCATTCCTGCGCGGCTGGAAGAGGGCGCCATCTACCCCGGCGTGCAGGTCGAAGTGCTCAACGTGCTCGGTGCGGGCGATGCGTTCATGTCCGGTTTTCTCAGCGGCTGGCTCAAGGAGGCCAGCGACGAACGCTGCTGCCAGCTGGCCAATGCCTGTGGCGGGCTGGTGGTGTCGCGGCACGCCTGTGCGCCCGCCATGCCGACCCCGGCCGAACTCGATTACCTGTTCAACAGCCCTGAACCCATTACTCGCCCTGATCAGGATGTCGCCCTGCAACGGCTGCATCAGGTCAGCGTGCCGCGCAAGCAGTGGCGACAGTTGTTCATCTTTGCCTTCGACCATCGCGGCCAGTTGGTCGAACTGGCGCAACAGGCCGGGCGTGATCTTCGCAGCATCAGCCAGCTCAAGCAGCTGTTCGTGCAGGCGGTCGAGCGGGTCGAAGCCGACCTGCGCAAGCGCGGCATCGAAGCCGATGTCGGTCTGCTTGCCGACCAGCGCTTCGGTCAGGATTCACTCAACGCGGCGACCGGTCGCGGCTGGTGGGTAGCGCGTCCGGTGGAAGTGCAGGGTTCAAGGCCGCTGGCCTTCGAGCACGGTCGCTCCATCGGCAGCAATCTGCTCGCCTGGCCGCAAGAGCAGATCATCAAGTGCCTGGTGCAATATCACCCCGATGACGAGCCGATGTTACGCCTGGAGCAGGAAGCGCAGATCAAGGCGCTCTACGACGCTTCGAAAGTCAGCGGCCATGAGTTGCTGCTGGAAATCATCCCGCCCAAGGATCACCCGTCGCCTCATCCGGACGTGATGCTTCGCTCGCTGAAGCGTTTGTACAATCTGGGCATCTACCCGGCGTGGTGGAAGATCGAGGCGCAGAGCGCGCAGGTCTGGCAGCAACTGGACGAGCTGATCCAGCAACGCGATCCGTATTGCCGCGGCGTGGTGCTGCTCGGGCTCAATGCGCCGGTCGAGGACCTCGCCGCCGGCTTTGCCGAAGCACGCCACAGCCGCGTCTGCCAGGGCTTTGCCGTCGGCCGGACAATATTCCGTGAGCCAAGCCGGGCCTGGATGGCCGGCGAAATAGACGATGCGACGCTGATCAGTCGGGTGCAGAGCACCTTTAACTGGTTGATCGAATCCTGGCGCGAAAGCCGCGCCTGATCGGTTCCGGGTTTCGACGTCACGACAACAACGTCGCGATAACAACAAAAAAGGTGCAGCCATGCCCGTTTCGACTTCCACACCCAGGATCCGCATCGGCATCAATCCGATCTCCTGGAGCAACGATGATTTGCCGGCCCTTGGCGGAGAAACCCCGCTGAGCACGGCGCTGAGCGAAGGCAAAGCCATTGGCTACGAGGGCTTCGAGCTCAACGGCAAGTTTCCGAAAGATGCCAAGGGCGTCGGTGATGTATTGCGGCCCCATGATCTGGCGCTGGTGTCCGGCTGGTATTCCAGCCGCCTGGCGCGGCGTTCGGTGGCCGAGGAAATCGAAGCCATCACTGCGCATGTGCAACTGCTCGCCGAAAATGGCGCTTCGGTGCTGGTGTATGGCGAGGTGGCCGACTCGATTCAGGGGCAGCGTATTCCGCTGGTCGAACGACCGCGTTTTCACACCGATGCCGCCTGGCATGAGTACGCCGAAAAATTGACCGAGCTGGCGCGTTTCACCCTGTCCCGGGGCGTGCGTCTGGCGTATCACCATCATATGGGCGCTTACGTCGAGTCGCCGCAGGATATAGACCGGCTGATGGCGCTGACCGGCGAGGAAGTCGGACTGCTGTTCGATTCCGGGCATTGCTACATGGGCGGTGGCGAACCTCTTCAGGTGTTGAGCAAGCACATCCAGCGCATCTGCCATGTGCATTTCAAGGACGTGCGCAAGCCGGTGGTGCAACTGGCGCGCAACAATCTGTGGAGCTTTCCGGACTGCATCATCAACGGCACTTTCACGGTGCCGGGCGATGGCGACATCGACTTCTCGGCGCTGCTCAAGGTGTTACTGCAGGCCGATTACAACGGCTGGCTGGTGGTCGAGGCCGAACAGGACCCAGCCGTAGCGCCGAGTTATGTCTACGCCAAAAAAGGCTATGACACGCTGCGCCAACTGCTGGCCGATGCACGATAAGGAGGACTCAAGCATGAATCTGCTGACCAAGAGTAAATCCACTGGCCGCGACGTCGTAGCGCTGGCCCCCGGTTCGCTGGAATACGTGAACTTCGCCGCCTACCGCCTGGAGTCCGGAGAAACCCTGCCACTGAGCGCAGGAGAAAACGAGCTGTGCGTGGTCCTGCTGACCGGGCACGCCAGCGTCAGTGGCGAAGCGCCGGGGCAGGGCGCTTTCAACTGGGAAAACATCGGCGACCGACAATCGGTATTCGAGGAAAAATCGCCATTCGCAGTCTACCTGCCGCCGCATAGCCAGGCGCAGTTTGTCGCGCGTGGCGCGGTGCAGCTTGCCGTATGCACGGCGCCGGGCGATGCCGGCAAACATTTTCCGGCACGCTTGATCATGCCGGGCAGCATGAAGCGCAGCGTACGCGGCAAGGGCGCCAATACCCGTTATGTGTGCGACATATTGCCGGACAGTGAAGCGGCGCATTCGCTGCTGGTGGTCGAGGTGCGTACACCTTCCGGGCATTCCTCCAGTTACCCGCCGCACAAGCATGACCGGGACAACCTGCCGCACGAGAGCTTCCTCGAAGAAACCTACTACCACCAGGTCAACCCGCCGCAGGGCTTCGTTTTCCAGCGGGTGTACACCGACGACCGCAGCATCGATCAGGCCATGGCCGTGGAAAACAATGACCTGGTGACCGTGCCCAAGGGCTACCACCCGGTCTCCGTCCCCTATGGCTACGAATCCTGGTACCTGAACGTAATGGCCGGCCCGACGCGCGCCTGGCAGTTCCACAACGATCCGCAGCACAGCTGGCTGCTGGATCTCTGATTTCCCATTTTTGTTCTGGAGGCATGAGATGAACGAGTCACCGGTAATCGGCCACTACATCAACGGACACCTGGACACGGGCGAGGGCGAGCGTTACAGCGATGTCTTCAACCCGGCAATCGGCACGGTCCAGGCGCGTGTTGCGCTGGCCAGCGTGAAGACCGTGGATGAAGCGGTTGCGGCGGCCAAGGCGGCGTTTCCGGCCTGGTCCGAGCAGTCCTCGTTGCGCCGTGCGCGGGTGATGTTCAAGTTCAAGGAACTGCTGGATCATCACCACGACGAACTGGCGCAGATCATTTGCCGCGAGCACGGCAAGGTGTTGTCCGACGCACGCGGCGAGGTGGTGCGCGGTATCGAGATCGTCGAATTTGCCTGCGGTGCTCCCAGCCTGTTGAAGAGCGATTTCAGCGACAACATCGGCGGCGGTATCGATAACTGGAACCTGCGTCAGCCACTGGGCGTCTGCGCCGGGGTCACGCCGTTCAACTTTCCGGTCATGGTGCCCTTGTGGATGATCCCCATGGCGTTGGTGACCGGCAACTGCTTCATCCTCAAACCTTCCGAACGCGATCCGTCGGCCAGCCTGCTGATGGCGCGCCTGCTCAAGGAAGCCGGTCTGCCCGATGGCGTCTTCAATGTGGTGCAGGGTGACAAGGTGGCGGTTGATGCGTTGCTGCAGCACCCTGACATCGAGGCTATTTCCTTCGTCGGCTCGACCCCGATCGCTGAATACATCCATCAGCAAGGTACTGCCCACGGCAAGCGCGTGCAGGCGCTGGGCGGGGCCAAGAACCATATGATCGTGATGCCCGACGCTGATCTGGATCAGGCCGCCGACGCGTTGATCGGGGCGGCCTATGGCTCGGCAGGGGAGCGCTGCATGGCGATCTCGATTGCCGTGGTGGTCGGCGATGTCGGCCAGCGTCTTATCGACAAGCTGCTGCCGCGCATCGACCAGCTCAAGGTCGGCAACGGCATGCAGGCCGATTCGGACATGGGGCCGCTGGTCACCGCCGTGCACAAGGCCAAGGTCGAGGGTTTCATCGATCAGGGCGTCAAAGAGGGCGCCAGGCTGCTCGTCGATGGGCGCAACTTCAAGGTGCCGGGTGCCGAGCAGGGCTTTTTCGTCGGCGCGACGCTGTTCGACCACGTCACGCCGCAGATGCAGATCTACAAGGAAGAAATCTTCGGCCCGGTGCTGGGCATCGTCCACGTCGCGGATTTTGCCAGCGCTGTGGCGCTGATCAACGCACACGAGTTCGGCAATGGTGTGTCGTGCTTCACCAGCGATGGCGGCGTGGCCCGCGCGTTCGCTCGCAGCATCAAGGTCGGCATGGTCGGCATTAACGTGCCGATCCCGGTACCCATGGCCTGGCATTCGTTTGGCGGCTGGAAGCGGTCGCTGTTTGGCGATCACCATGCCTATGGCGAAGAAGGCCTGCGTTTTTACAGCCGCTACAAAAGCGTCATGCAACGCTGGCCGGACAGCATCGCCAAAGGCCCCGAGTTCAGTATGCCGACTGCCAAATAACTTTTATCAATGGAATGTTGCGGAGAACAAAAACAATGAACCACCCTCTGCGTTTCGCCCTTAATCGAATGGTCGCGCCGCGCCTGTCTCTGGAAAGCTTCGTCGACCTGGCGGTCAAGCTGGGTGCCGATGCCATCGAGATTCGCAACGACCTCAAGGGCATCGAGATCGAAGACGGCACTGCCCCCGAGGTCGTTCGTGATCTTTGTGCTGCCAGGGGGGTAGAGGTGTTGTCCATCAACGCCCTGTACCCGTTCGATGTGTGGAACCAGGAGCGCGCTGCTCAAGCGACCAAGCTGGCGCAGTACGCCCGCGACTGCGGTGCCCGCGGTCTGGTGCTGTGCCCGCTCAATGACCGTGCCGACCCGCGCAACGGTGCGCAGCGCGCTGCGGGATTACGCACCGCATTGACGGCCTTGGCCCCGATTCTTCGCGAGCACGGAATTCTCGGCTTCGTCGAACCCCTCGGCTTTGAGGAGTGCTCGCTGCGACTCAAGCGTCAAGCGGTGGATGCGATCAAAGCTGTCGGCGGGCTGGATGTTTACCGACTGGTTCACGATACCTTTCACCACCATCTGGCCGGCGAGGTCGAGCTGTTCCCGGAGCTGACGGGGTTGGTACATATCTCCGGTGTCGAGGATGCGCAGACACCGCTCAACAGCATTCGCGATGGTCATCGCGTGCTGGTCGGCGAAGGCGACATTCTGGGTAATGCGTCGCAGATCGAGCGCTTGCTGGACAGCGGCTATGAGGGGCATCTGTCGTTCGAACCGTTTGCCGAAAGCGTTCACGCGCTGGATGACATTCCTCAGGCAATAGCGGCAAGCATGACGCATTTGTCACGAGCCGTTTCGCAGCGTCACTGACTTCAGCCGTCAGGCCGGCTCAAACCCTGGCCACCTCAAACAAGAACAAGGTGCGAACATGAGTACAACCCGACTGACCATGGCCCAGGCCCTGGTGAAGTTTCTCGATAACCAGTACGTCGAAGTCGACGGCGTACAGAGCAAATTCGTCGCCGGCATTTTCACCATTTTCGGGCATGGCAACGTGCTGGGGCTTGGGCAGGCGCTGGAGCAGGACAGCGGCGACCTGGTGGTCCATCAGGGCCGTAACGAGCAGGGCATGTGCCACGCCGCCATCGGTTTTGCCAAGCAGCACCTGCGTCGCAAGATCTACGCGTGCAGTTCATCGGTCGGCCCTGGCGCGGCGAACATGGTCACCGCTGCGGCAACGGCCTCGGCCAACCGCATCCCGTTGCTGCTGTTGCCGGGCGATGTCTACGCCAGCCGCCAGCCCGATCCGGTGCTGCAGCAGATCGAGCAGTTTCACGACCTGAGTATCAGCACCAACGACGCGTTCAAGGCGGTGAGCAAATACTGGGACCGCATCAACCGGCCCGAGCAGTTGATGAGCGCAGCGCTCAATGCCATGCGCGTACTGACCGACCCGGCCGACACGGGCGCCGTTACCCTGGCGCTGCCTCAGGATGTGCAGGCTGAAGCCTACGACTATCCGGATAGCTTCCTGCAAAAACGCGTGCACCGTATCGACCGGCGTCCGCCAAGCAAGGCCATGCTTGACGACGCGTTGCAACTACTTGTCGACAAGCGCAAGCCGTTGCTGATCTGCGGCGGCGGGGTGCGTTACTCCGGTGCGGCGGATGCCTTGCAGGCCTTTGCCGAGCGCTTCGATATCCCGTTCGCCGAAACTCAGGCCGGCAAAAGTGCCATCGTTTCGGCGCACCCGTTGAACATGGGCGGCATCGGCGAAACCGGCACGCTGGCGGCCAATCGGCTGGCCAAAGAGGCTGACCTGATCATCGGCGTAGGCACCCGTTACAGCGATTTCACCACCGCGTCGAAATGGCTGTTTCAGAACCCGGATGTGCAGTTTCTCAACCTCAATGTCGGTGCCTTTGATGTGCAGAAACTGGACGGCGTGCAGGTCCTGGCCGATGCGCAGATGGCATTGCAGGCGCTGACCGAAAGCCTCCAGGCCTGCGGTTATCGTGCGGCCTGGGGCGATGCACCGCGATCGGCACGTGCCGAGCTGGATGCCGAGGTGGATCGCCTGTACGCGGTCGAGTACCAGCGTGAGGATTTTGTCCCGGAAATCAACGATCACCTGGACCCTGCCGTGCTGCGCGATTTCATCGAGCTGACGGGTTCGTGTCTGACTCAGAGTGGTGTATTGGGCATCCTCAACCAGAGCCTGCCTGCCGATGCGGTGATCGTTGCAGCAGCGGGCAGCTTGCCGGGTGACCTGCAGCGCGCCTGGCGCAGTACCGGAGTCGACACCTATCACGTCGAATACGGTTATTCGTGCATGGGTTATGAAGTCAACGCCGCACTGGGCGTGAAGCTCGCAGCGCCGCACCGCGAAGTCTTTGCGCTGGTCGGCGATGGCTCTTACATGATGCTCCATTCGGAACTGGCCACCTCGATCCAGGAGCGGCGCAAGATCAACGTGGTGTTGCTGGACAACATGACTTTCGGCTGCATCAACAATCTGCAGATGGAGCACGGCATGAACAGCTTCGGCACCGAGTTCCGTTTCCGCAATCCGGAAACCGGCAAGCTCGACGGTGACTTTGTGCCAGTGGATTTCGCCATGAGTGCTGCCGCCTATGGCTGCAAGACCTACAAGGTGAGTACTGCCGAACAACTGCGCCAGGCGCTCGCCGATGCGCAACGTCAGACCGTGTCGACGCTGATCGACATCAAGGTCCTGCCCAAGACGATGATCCACAAATACCTGTCGTGGTGGCGTGTCGGGGTTGCCGAAGTGTCGACCACCGGCACCACCGCTCAGGTGTATGAAAAGCTCAATCGCGAGCTGCTCAAGGCTCGTCAGTACTGATCACTTTTATCGTTCAGCGCCCGTGATCCGTTCACGGGTACATCCAATAACAAAAAAGGAACATGAAAATGGCATTGAAACTCGGCGTGATCGGTACAGGCGCAATCGGTCAGGATCATATCCGGCGTTGCAGCAAGACGCTGGTCGGCAGTCAGGTGGTGGCCGTCACCGACATCAATCTCGAACAGGCAGCGAAGGTGGTGCGCGATCTGGACCTCGGCGCCGAAGTGTATGCCGACGGGCACGCATTGATCGCCGCGCCGGATGTCGAGGCGGTCCTGGTCTGCTCCTGGGGGCCCAGTCACGAAGAATATGTGCTGGCAGCCATCGCTGCGGGCAAGCCGGTGTTCTGCGAAAAGCCGCTGGCAGTCACTGCCGAAGGCTGCCGGCACATTGTCGAAGCCGAGATCGCCAGTGGCAGGCGTCTGGTACAGGTGGGGTTCATGCGCCCTTATGACCAGGGCTATCGCGCGCTCAAGGCAGTGATCGACAGCGGCCGGATCGGCGAGCCGCTGATGCTCCACTGCGCGCACCGCAACCCGAGTGTGGGCGAGAATTACAAGACCGACATGGCCATCACCGATACGCTCATTCACGAACTCAACGTACTGCGCTGGCTGCTCGACGATGACTACGTGTCGGTGCAGGTGGTATTCCCGCGCAAGACCAGCAAGGCCCTGGCGCACCTGAAGGACCCGCAGATCGTGATGCTGGAAACGGTCAAGGGCACACGCATCGACGTCGAAGTATTCGTCAATTGCCAGTATGGCTACGACATCCAGTGTGAAGTCGTCGGCGAGACGGGTATTGCCAGACTGCCGGAGCCCTCTCAGGTCCAGTTGCGCAGCGAGGCGAAGCTGTCCAACGCGATTCTGATGGACTGGAAAGACCGCTTCATCGCTGCTTACGACGTCGAGTTGCAGGACTTCATCGACGGCGTCAAAGCGGGGACTCTCTACGGCCCTTCGGCCTGGGACGGATATGCCGCCGCTGTGGCCGCCGATGCCTGCGTGCTGGCGCAGAACACGGGCGCAGTCGTGCCGATCACCCTCGCCATGCGTCCGGTGTTCTATAGCTGACCATCCTGCGTTTAACCAGTACATCTCTTGAAAGGAATAAAAGGAGGCATCATGCGTATTGCACTGGACCCTTACATGTATCGCCATCTGTCTCTGGGGGCGATGGTCGATAAAACCGCGGAGCTGGGCTATGACTATATCGAGCTGTCGCCGCGTGAAGATTTCATGCCATTTTACAAATACCCGCGGGTGGATCGGGCGCGGATCAGGGAGTTTCGCAAAGCCCTGAGTGATGCCGGGGTGAAACTCTCCTCGTTGCTGCCGCTGTACCACTGGGCTGCGCCAGATGAAGACCTGCGTATTGCAGCGGTTCGCAACTGGAAACGTGCCATTCAGGTCGCCGTTGAGATGGACTGCGACCTTATGAATACCGAGTTCAGCGGGCAGTCCGACCATGCGCTGGTCTGTGAAAACCAGTTCATGAAATCCATGGATGAATTGATG
Source organism: Pseudomonas sp. PvP100 (assembly GCF_017833055.1). Classification (NCBI taxonomy): domain Bacteria; kingdom Pseudomonadati; phylum Pseudomonadota; class Gammaproteobacteria; order Pseudomonadales; family Pseudomonadaceae; genus Pseudomonas; species Pseudomonas sp. PvP100. The sequence goes on along the minus strand of NZ_JAFIBO010000001.1, from coordinate 2,421,377 downwards.
CCGCATTTCGAGCGTGAAGGTATAAAGCTCGATATTCAGGCGCACCCCTACGATTTCTGCGAGCGCAACAACGAGTCGGTGGATATTATTCGCGGGCTCGATCGGGACTGGATCAACTACCTGTACGCGGCACCACACACTTTCTTCTACGACGATGGCGTTGGTGATATCGCTTCGATGCTGCGCTATGCCGGCGACAAGCTCACGCATCTGATCATTGCCGACACCTATAATCACCGGGCTTCTTCCAACCTGCGCTACATCGTCAACCCGCCCGGCGTGACGGCGACGGTGCATCAGCACCTGGACATCGGCCAGGGCGAGGTGAACTGGGAGGCGTTCTTCTCGACGTTGCGGGACATCAAGTTCGACGGCATTGCCACAGTGGCGGTATTTGCCTGGGAGGAACGCGCAGATGAATCGAGCCGATTCATGCTGGAGCGGGTCAAAAGCGAGCTGCTCCGTTGAAACGGCGGTATCAACTACACAACCGACGGCTGCGGCCATGAGGTTCATGGACTACAGGAGACATGCATGCGAGCAGGGCTGGTGGGCTATGGCAAAGGCGGGCGTTACTTTCATGCGACGCTGATTTCAAGTTTGCCGGGTGCCACGTTTGTGGGTGTGGTGACCCGTTCACCCGAGCGCAAACAGGAAGTGGCCAAAGACCATCCCGGCGTGGCGACCTTCGACACGCTGGCCGAGCTGGTCGCTGCCGGGGTTGATGTGGTGGTGATTTCCACACCGCTGGCCTCGCGCCGAGCGTTGATCCTCGAAGCGATAGAACTGGGTGTCGGAGTGGTCAGCGACAAGCCCTTCGCCAGTGATGCAGCGCAGGCACGCGAGCTGGTGGACGCGGCCGAGCGCCGTGGCGTACTGCTCAGCGTTTATCAGAACCGCCGCTGGGATTCGGACTTCCTCACCGTGCGCAAATTGCTCGACAGTGAGGCTCTGGGCGCGGTTAGCCGGTTCGAGTCCAGCATCGAGCGTTATTCGCCACGGTCTGTCGGCAAAGCCAGCGGCGGTGGCGTGCTGCGTGATCTGGGCAGTCATCTGCTGGATCAGGCGCTGGTGCTGTTCGGGCCGGTCGAACGGGTGTATGCCGAATTGCAATTCGCTGCGCCGCAAGACGAACTGGACCACACGTTCTTCGTTTCCCTGAGGCATGCCAGCGGCGTGACTTCACACCTGTCCGGCAGTTGCCTGCAAAACAGTGCCAAACCGCGTTTCAGGGTCAGTGGGGCGAAGGGCTGTTACAGCGTGGACGGGCTGGACGGCCAGGAAGAGGCCGCCTTTGCCGGGCTCACGCCAAAGTCCGAGGGCGAGCGCTGGGGTGTCGAGGAGCATCGGCGCTGGGGCTGGTTCGAGCAGGGTGAGCATCGCGAGCGTGTACCCTCGGAGCGCGGTTGCTGGCTTGAGTTCTACCGCCAGTTACAAAGCGCCATTGACGAGCGGGGCAGTAATCCGGTCAATCCACACGATGCGATAGCCTCTGCGCAGGTCATGGATGCCGCGCGCCTGAGCGCTAGAGAGGGGCGGGTCGTAGTGCTGTAGCCATCGCGCACTGCAGCGCATCCAGCACCCCGTTATCGAAGAGAGCCTGACGCTTGCCATGCGTCAGGCTCTGTCGTTTCTGCAACCGCACAAAATGAAATGGAATAAAATTCTAAAATCAGTTGAATTGGAAAATATTTTCCAATAGAGTCGTTTTCAGGTTACCGACGATCGAATCACTCGCGTTTTGAAGGTTTTTCAGATCACGAGAAGCAAGCCCGACAAAAACAAAACAAAAGATAGGTACTGTCGATGAAAACCCCTACCTCTGGCGTCACCGCCAAGTGTTCTGCCACCCCGTCATTCTGGATCCGGACCCTGGAGCGATTTCTCACCGTCGTCGCCCGGGGCCTGTGCGTGCGCCACAAGGATGCGCAACTGTTCTGCATCCCCGGTGCTACCGGGATCCGCCTGTCACGCTGATTTGCTGCATCCACACAACAACAAGAATTTGGAGACAGATCCTCATGAAGACCAAGATTGCTTTGACCTCGTTGGCGATGGCGCTGATGCTGGGCAGCGGTGCAGCGTTGGCCGATATCAAGATCGGTGTGTCCATGTCGCAGTTCGATGACACCTGGCTGACCTACCTGCGTGACGATATGAGTGCCAAGGCCAAGGTCATGTCCACGACCGAGAAAGTGGACCTGCAGTTCGTCGATGCCCGCGCGGACGTCAACAAGCAGCTCGATCAGGTCAAGGACCTGATCAACAAGAAAGTCGACGCGCTGATCGTCAACCCGGTCGACACTGCCGCCACTGCGCGGATCACCAAGGAAGCGGTCGCCGCCGGTATCCCGCTGGTCTACGTCAACCGCCGCCCGGACGATCCGAAGCTGCCAGCAGGCGTCGCCACCGTGACGTCGGATGACATGGAGGCCGGTCGACTTCAGGCGCAATACATCGCTGACAAGATGGACCACAAGGGCAGTGTCATGATTTTGCTGGGTGACCTGGCCAACAACTCCACGCAAAACCGCACCAAGGGCGTCAAGGAGGTGTTGGCCAAGTACCCGGACATCAAGATAGACCAGGAGCAGACGGGTACCTACCTGCGCCAGAAGGGCATGGACCTGACCAACGACTGGCTCACTCAAGGGCGCAAATTCAATGCGGTGCTGGCCAACAACGATGAAATGGCCATTGGTGCGGCGATGGCGCTGAAGCAGGCAGGCGTCGGCAAGGGCAGCGTTTTCGTCGCCGGTGTCGACGGTACGCCAGACGGACTGAACGCCGTGACCAAGGGCGATCTGGCCGTATCGGTCTATCAGGACGCGAAAGGGCAGGCCGACGGGGCGATAGATGCCGCGGTGAAACTGGCCAGGAAGGAAAAGGTCGAGCCCCAGGCGATCATCATTCCCTATCGCCTGATCACCCCTGAAAACGTCGCCACTTTCAAATAACAACGATCGTCAGGCCCGGCAGGGCACGCAAATGCTCTGCCGCAGCCTGCCGCTTGAGGAGTTGTGATCATGTTCGGTTCTGCTACTGCCAATCCGCCCGAGCAACGCGATCTGCCGTCCGGCGACGGGGATGGCGGGGCGCCTGACGCCCAGGCCCCGTATCTGCTGGAAATCAGCCATGTCACCAAGGGCTTTCCTGGCGTGGTTGCGCTCAATGATGTGCAACTGCGTGTTCGCCCTGGCAGCGTGCTGGCGCTGATGGGCGAGAACGGAGCCGGAAAATCTACCCTGATGAAAATCATTGCGGGCATCTATCAGCCGGACGCGGGCGAAATCCGTCTGCGTGGCAAGCCGGTCCGCTTCGAGACGCCTCTTTCAGCGTTGCAGGCAGGCATCGCCATGATCCATCAGGAACTGAACCTGATGCCGTTCATGAGCATTGCCGAGAACATCTGGATCGGTCGCGAGCAGCTCAACGGCCTGCACATGGTCGATCACCGCGAGATGCATCGCTGCACTGCCGAGCTGCTGGAGCGCCTGCGCATCAAGCTCGATCCCGAGGAACTGGTCGGCACGCTGAGCATCGCCGAGCGGCAGATGGTGGAGATTGCCAAGGCCGTGTCATACAACTCGGACGTGCTGATCATGGACGAACCGACCTCGGCCATCACCGAAACCGAAGTCGCTCACCTGTTCTCGATCATCAGCGACCTGCGTGCCCAGGGCAAAGGCATCATTTACATCACCCACAAGATGAACGAAGTCTTCGAGATCGCCGACGAAGTGGCGGTGTTCCGCGACGGTGCCTACATCGGTCTGCAGCGTGCTGAAAGCATGGATGGCGACAGTCTGATCACCATGATGGTGGGCCGGGAACTGACCCAGTTGTTCCCCGAAAGGGAGAAACCGGCAGGCGATGTGCTGCTGTCCGTCAACCGGCTGAGCCTGAACGGCATTTTCAAGGATGTGAGCTTCGACCTGCGTGCCGGGGAGGTGCTTGGCATTGCCGGGCTGATGGGTTCCGGACGCACCAATGTAGCCGAGACGCTGTTTGGCATAACCCCCAGCGATAGCGGCGAGGTGCGCTTCGATGGCAAGACGGTGCACATCGGCGATCCACATCAGGCCATCGAACTGGGTTTTGCGCTACTCACGGAGGACCGCAAATTGACTGGTCTGTTTCCATGCCTGTCGGTGATGGAAAACATGGAGATGGCCGTGCTGGACAACTATGCCGGCAACGGTTTCGTGCAACAGAAGGCCTTGCGCGCCCTGTGCGAAGACATGTGCAAAAAGCTTCGGGTCAAGACGCCGTCACTGGAGCAGTGCATCGACACATTATCCGGAGGTAACCAGCAGAAGGCGCTGCTGGCGCGCTGGCTGATGACCAACCCCAAGGTACTGATTCTGGATGAGCCGACGCGCGGTATCGACGTGGGTGCCAAGGTAGAAATCTACCGGCTGATCTCCCTGCTGGCCAGTGAGGGCATGGCGGTCATCATGATTTCCTCTGAGCTGCCGGAGGTGCTTGGCATGAGTGACCGGGTCATGGTCATGCACGAAGGCGAAATGATGGGCATCCTTGATCGCAGTGAAGCGACCCAGGAAAAAGTCATGCATCTGGCCTCCGGCCACAAGGTTCATTGAGTTCGCACTACAGGGCTCGGTAGAAGAAGAACAAGAGGATAACGAACATGAGCGACGCGATTCTGCAAAATAAACCGGCCATGACGCCGACCAGAAGCAAACGGCGGCTGCCCACCGAACTGAGCATCTTTCTGGTGCTGATCGGCATCGGCCTGATCTTTGAACTGTTCGGCTGGATCGTCCGTGATCAGAGCTTCCTGCTCAATTCCCAGCGTCTGGTACTGATGATCCTGCAGGTGTCGATCATCGGCTTGCTGGCCATCGGCGTGACCCAAGTGATCATCACCACCGGCATCGATCTCTCCTCCGGCTCGGTGCTTGCGCTTTCAGCGATGATTGCCGCGAGCCTGGCTCAGACTTCCGACTTCTCCCGGGCGGTGTTTCCGTCGCTGACCGACCTGCCGGTGTGGATTCCGGTCGTTGTCGGTCTCGGCGTCGGGCTGCTGGCGGGCGCCATCAATGGCAGCATCATTGCCATAACCGGTATTCCGCCGTTCATTGCCACGCTGGGCATGATGGTCTCTGCGCGCGGCCTTGCACGCTTCTACACCGAAGGTCAGCCGGTCAGCATGCTCTCCGACTCGTACACGGCCATTGGCCAGGGCGCGATGCCGGTGATCATCTTCCTGGTGGTGGCGGTCATCTTTCACATAGCCCTGCGTTACACCAAGTACGGCAAGTACACCTACGCCATTGGCGGCAACATGCAGGCGGCACGCACCTCGGGGATCAACGTCAAGCGCCATCTGGTCATCGTCTACAGCATCGCCGGGCTGCTGGCCGGGCTGGCGGGTGTGGTTGCCTCGGCGCGAGCGGCAACCGGGCAGGCCGGGATGGGCATGTCCTACGAACTGGACGCCATCGCCGCTGCGGTCATCGGCGGCACTAGCCTTTCCGGAGGGGTTGGGCGGATTACCGGTACGGTTATCGGTGCGCTGATCCTCGGCGTGATGGCCAGCGGTTTCACCTTTGTTGGTGTAGACGCCTATGTTCAGGACATTATCAAAGGCTTGATCATTGTCGTGGCCGTGGTAATCGATCAATATCGCAACAAGCGCAAGACCAAGCGCTGATTCCATCACCTGCATCAAAGGGCCTTTCAAGGCCCTTTTGTGCGTTGGAGTTTGCAGGAACCGATTCGTTGTCAGTGGGTCAGAGCCTCATCAAGCAACCTGCTGGTCAGGTCTTTCGCCCGCACTTGAAGGGTTTTAAGGTATTTGCTGTACAAAAATCCTTCAATTGTGTTGCCGAGCCCGCTAGCCGGCCTTAGACTGCCGCCCCTCGTAAATTGAGTGCCAGGTGGCGCTTGGAGATTATTGGTTTGTACGGCAACGTCAGGCCGCTCCTCAATGCACGTTTTTTTATAGAGAAATAAATGACAAAGGAAAAGTTGCTGGCCATGCCGGCCGATGACTACATGAACGCCGAGCAGCACGCTTTCTTCGTCGAGCTGTTGCAGGGCATGAAGGTCGAGATCCATGAGCGTATCGAGCAGAGCCGCATTGCGATCGAGAGCCTGGACACGCCTGCCGATCCGGCTGACGCTGCTTCGGTCGAAGAAGAGCGTCACTGGCTGGTCAACGTGATCGATCGCGACCAGCGCATGCTGCCACAGTTGGAAATGGCCCTTTCGCGTATTGCCGATGACACCTTCGGCTGGTGCGACGACAGCGGCGAGCCAATCGGCCTCAAGCGCCTGCTGATCAGCCCGACCACCAAGTATTGCATCGAAGCGCAAGAGCGCCACGAGCAGATCGACAAGCACCAGCGCCAGGCCTGATAGACAGGTAACAGCGGCTGAGTGTCCAGACCGGGAGGCAAGCAATTGCCTCCCGGTTTTGTTGTGCCCGGAATTTGTCGAAAACGCGTTGACGTCCATCGCCCGGTCGCTACGACCAACAGCGCATGGCACAAGGCCGTTATCTGGCGTTTAATAGCGCCATAACGACAATGACAGACGGGGTGACGCAACATGGCCGACAACCTATCCATGGCAGCCGGATTACCGCTGGCCGATACGCCCGACGCTGCATCGAGGTGGTGGGTGCCGGCGGTGCAAAGCGTGGTCCTGTGCCTGCTGCTCGCCGCCATGAGCGTTGCAGGCCTGTCGCTGTATGTCGTCGTTCCGCTGGCGTTGCTGGTGGTCTGGTTGCCGCGCCTGGTGCGCAGCAGGCAAGCGCTTCCAGGCAGCGCGGTGGGCGACAGCGATATCGCCTTGCTGACCCGCGATCTGTCGCGCACCACCAGTCATAACGCGCTGTCCGCGGCCCAGGTGGCCTTTTCGGTCGGGCAACTGGCTGGCAAGGTGCAGTCGCAACTGGGGGCTGCCGAACAGATCGTCAGCAGTGCCGAACAGATGATCGCCACCGAGCAACAGACAGCCCAGTTGAGTCAGCAGGCATTGGTTGCCGCCAGCGAGGCGCGGCAGCGCAGCGAATCGGGCAGCAGCGTGCTGAATGAGTCCATCGAACGCATGCACCGCCTGAGCAAGCGTGCCGTCGGCAGCCGTGAGCTGATCGAGGCACTCAGCCAGCGCAGTGAAGAGATCCAGCGTGTGACGCTGGTCATTCAGTCGATTGCCAGCCAGACCAACCTGCTGGCGCTCAACGCCGCCATCGAAGCGGCGCGGGCTGGCGAGCACGGACGCGGTTTTGCGGTGGTTGCCGACGAAGTCCGTGGTCTCGCCGGTCGCACTGCCAGTGCCACCGGGGAGGTCGGGCAGATGGTGGCGGATATCCAGCAGCGCACCGCACAAGTCGTGGAGCAGATTCGTGAGCTGTCGTCCGATCTGGATGTGGGTGTCGAGCAGGTCGAGCTGACCGGCGAGCACCTGGGCAATATCGCCCGGCTTGCGGTCGAACTGGAAAGCCAGGTCGGCGAAATCGCGCAGGGGGCGAGGAGCAATCAGGACCAGTTGGCGAGCCTGTTCGACGCTGTCGAGCACATGCGCAGTGATCTTTCTGTCAGCGATGAGCAGACCCGGCAACTGGCCAAGTCCGCAGTGCAGATGGAGGGGCAGGCCGAGACTATCAGTCAGCGCCTGGCGCAGGTCGGTCTGGATGAATACCACCAACGCATTTACGACCTGGCTCGTGAAGGCGCGCGAATGATCAGCGAAAAATTCGAGGCCGATATCGAACAGGGACGCGTCAGCCTTGATGACCTGTTCGACCGCAATTACAAACCCGTCGCCAATACTTCACCCACTCGCTTTACAACACGTTTCGACCGTTATACCGATAAGGTATTGCCAGCACTGCAAGAACCGCTGCTGTCGCGCCACGAAGGTCTGGTATTTGCCATCGCCTGTACCCAGCAAGGCTATGTGCCGACGCACAACAACGCCTTCAGTCAGCCTTTGACAGGCGATGCCACGGCGGATAATGCGCACAATCGGAGCAAGCGCAAGTTCGATGACCGTACCGGCATTCGCTGTGGCAGCCACCAACAGCCGGTCCTGCTGCAAACCTACACGCGAGACACCGGTGAACTGATGCACGACCTGTCCGTGCCGATCCTGGTCAACGGCCGACATTGGGGCGGCCTGCGCTTGGGGTACAGGCCGCAAGGCCGCTGAGACGCGTAACCGATCATTCAGGCCGGCAAAAGGGCTGGCCTGTTAGTTGGTTTTTTCAAAGAAATAACTAATCAGCAAAGTTGCTGGCGCGTGTGTAGGTTTTTAGTTGAAGGTAATAAAGTCATGGCGATAGAAGTTGTAGGAGCTGTCTGAAAACGTGCAACATGGCTTGACTGCTCACTGTCTTTAAGCAAGCTGTTTAAATCAACGTTATTTACGTTTTGATTTAAGCGCAGCCTTTTCATGGCTTGCCTCTAGGGACGGAAGTGTTATGAGCGATAAACGGAGTTTTCAACAGTCGGCAGCCCTTTCAGATGTGGTGACACGGCGCGTCACGGCGCGGGTAGGGATTTTCTTCGATGGGACGGGAAATAATCGCGTCAATAGTCAGATCGGAGCCGACTGCCAGGCATTGATGGAGATCAATGAGGGGCAGCATATTAAAGCGTGCGCGGGTCGTCATGTTCAGCCTGGCAGTAGTTACAGTAATGATCCAAGCAATATAGCCAGACTGGTCGATATCTACCGTCTGCAATCTGTTGCCGAAAATGACGGTGAAGGCCTGAAGGTGTATTACCCGATCTATGTAAGCGGGGCCGGCACCACCTCCGGTGGACGTGATTCGGTATGGCCGGGGCAGAGTTTCGGTCGCGGGGCCACCGGTGTGATCTCCAAGGTGGAAAACGCATTCAAAAAGCTGGAATCGGTATTGAAAGCGTTTCCCCGCGACAACCCGGATTGTGTGCTCGAAGCGCTGGAACTGGACGTGTTCGGCTTCAGCCGAGGTGCAGCGTCGGCCAGGCATCTGGTCAATGAAATACTCAAGCAGCGTTCGGGCATGCTCGAGCCGATACTTGAAAGCCGCAAGGCCAGGCTGAGCGACAGTTTCAGCTGGAGCAACGGCAGCGTACGGCTCAAGGTAATCGGTCTGTTCGATACCGTTGCAGCCATCGGCAGCTTCAAGGACATGGGCAATACCCGCGATGCGAGCAACAGGAGAGTCAATCTTTACCTGCCTCCGGGGTGTGCGCAGCAGGTGTTGCATCTGGTGGCCCGCGATGAGTCACGGCGCAACTTTGCGCTGAACAGCGTTCGGCCCGTGTGGCCCAGGGAAATCGTTCTGCCCGGTGCACATTCCGATATCGGTGGGGGTTACCCTCCACAGATGGAGGAAAGCGTATTGCTCACGCGTCCCCGCAGCAGTGTGGTCAGCCGTGGCAGCCCGTGCGAGGAGGCACCAAGCTGGAAGGAGGCACAGGCTGAATTGAACCGAATGAACCGCGATCACTGGATCGACCCGCTCGATAGTCAGGCCTGGCTGAGGGTTCAGGCTTGCGAGAGCAAGTGTTATCCGTGCAGGAAAAGCCTGAATGGCATGAGTACAGTTGTTGCCGCAGTGGGGATAGGCCGCCAGGTATTTGGCCACCTGTCGAGAGTATCGTTGCTGGTGATGCACACACTGGCGTGTGATGAGGGCGTGCCTTTCAATCCGGTGCCACTGACCCCCGAATTCCAGTTGCCTCCCGAGCTCGAGAACATCTCTACCCGGTTGATCGACTATGCGCGAGGCGGGCCTTACCTGCTGGACAGTCATGAAGAGGCATTGCTACGCTGGCGCTATATCCATCAGTCTGCGCACTGGAATGCAGTGGTCGGCAGAGTGGGTACATTAGGCGACGCTGTTTTCGTCCACGCACCCCAGTCAGGCGGCCGGATATTGCATCCCAATATCGGCCAGCCCGGTTATCCGCAATAGGCCTCAACGCCCGAGTGGCTCACTCGGGCTTTTTGTGAAGACGCACGTTCAGTTCGTCGACCACCATCGCCCATTCGGCATCTTCGTGCAGCTGCTCCTTGAGAAAGTCAGACTGACGCGGCGTCCAGAACTCTGCGTCGATCAGCTTGACGTCGTCGGGCAGAGGATGGCTGGCGATAAACTTTTCGATGCTCTCATCATCGGAGTCCAGCGCCAATTGGGCGAACAGGTCGTTGATGGTAGTTGTAGTCTGTTCCATGTCATCTCCTCGCCGGGGGTTATCCCCGTATTCATCAGTTCTTATGGGAGTAGTGGGCACAGGCAAGAGTTCGATGCATTTGGCTGTGCAGGAAAAGATGGCTTTTTCTACAGCGGCTATAAATGATATGTTTCTGCTATCGCAGGACGCACACATTGCAGGCTGGAACCCGTCCAGCCTTTGCGCCGTGCCCGGGCTGACCTTTATTTTCGGGGCCCCAGCGCTTGCGCGACACTGCTGTGTACAAAAGGTATATATCCCGTAGCTGCCATGAGCCGGTAGAATCCGCCACCCGCCTGCACAAGGTTTGCGGCGGCGCTGTCTGCGCTTCTGCGTGCAGCATGCCGGAAAATTTCCGGCCACATGAAGCGGTCTATGGATGAATCACTTTTTCGACTGCCCTGACATCAGGCAGCCTCATTTCATGTTTGAGGGTTTGTACTTTGGCTGTAAGTAATCTGGATACCCATGCCTTGTTCGTGCTCGGCGACCTCCGCGCACAATTGGTCAAGCAGTTTCAATCCCGTTTTGTCTACATCACCGAGCAATCAGCCGAAGGCATCTATATCGCCGAAATCGACACCGAAAGCGCATTGGTCGTCGACGACAAACCTCGCCTTGAGCTCAAGGTGGGCGACCATTTCCGCGCGTCTGTTCTGCCCAGCCGCGAGGGCGGCAAGCTCGAATTGAAATTCCGCGAAATCAAGACCACCGTGTACGGGCTGGGCGAATATGCCTTCGTCGACGTCCCCGAAGGTCACGGTATCGTGTTCAAGGAAGGTCAGACCGTGTTCATGGTTTTCGCTGCGAAAGAGCAATTGCAGATCGGCATGAGCAAGCTTCTCAAAGGCGCCGTCGGCAAGGCTGCCAAATGGCGCAAGGGCGAGCTGACGTTCAAGGCCAGCGAGTAACACTGGCCAGACATTGATTCAGCCGCCTGCCGATTCTCCGTTGCCGGTACCGCTGCTGACCTCCGCGGGCACGTCGTCACCGGCCATGCGCTTGCGGAACAGCGCCGTTCGCGCCAGCAACAGCGTAGTCACCGGTACCGTGATCGCCAGCAATACCGGGATCAGCCAGGCGTGGATCACTGGCTCCGCCTTCAGCGCCGAAAAGTAGATGATCGACGCCAGCGCAACGCACCAGGCGCCCAGCGTCGACGCGAGGGCGGGTGGATGCATGCGCTGGAAAAAGTCCTTGAGGCGCAGCAGCCCGAGCGCGCCGGTCAAGGCGAACAGGCTGCTGGCGATCAGCAGCCCGGCGGTCAGTATTTCCACCCAGAAGGGTACTGTGTTCGGCAGTCCGGTCATTCGATCACTTCTCCGCGCAGCAGGAACTTGGCCAGAGCGAACGAGCCGACGAAGCCGAACAGGGCAATCAGCATGGCCGCTTCGAAATACGTGTCACTGGCGTAGCGAATGCCAAGCACCAGCATCATCAGCATGGCAATGATGTACAGATAGTCCAGCGCCAGTACCCGGTCCTGGGCCGAAGGCCCCTTGAGCAGGCGCAGCAGGGTGATCACCATCGCCAAGGCGAAGATCAGCAGGCTGATCAGGATGGCGTTGTCGAGCAGTGCACTCATTGAAAGATCTCCATCAACGGTCGCTCATAGGTGGTTTTGAAGTGCTCGATGAATTGCGCTTCGTCCTCCAGATCGAAGACATGCATCAGCAGCACGCTGCGATCCAGTGCCAGCTCCGACCACACCGTTCCGGGGACTACCGTGGTGACCATCGCCAGCGCGGCGAGGCCGTGAGCGTTGTGCAGGTCCAGTGGAATGCGCACGAAGGCCGAGCGTGGCGGACGGCTTTCGAGCCGCCAGACGCTCAGGCCGACCTGCACGTTGGAGACCACCACGTCGCGTCCCACCCGCCATAGAAACTTCAGGATCGTGCCGGGTTTGCGAATACGCACCGGCAGCGGGCGCAAAGGAGCCATCAACAGCGGCGCGAGAAAACCCAGCACCGCGCCCAGCAGCAGGTGACCGGGGCTGATCGACAGGTTCAATACCAGCCAAAGCAGCCAGAGTGCCAACGAGAGGAGAGGGGCGGGAAACAGGCGTTTCATGGCTGTCCCTCCGCATCGACTTCCTGGCTGGTTGGGCCCGGTATCGGGCGTGTGGCGAGCACTGACTGCACGTACTGCTTGGGCTCATGCAGCGCTGCAGCGGTGTCCTGGGTGTAGCGCAACAAGGGTTCGGCCTTGAAGGTCAGCGCGATACACAGACCCAGAAGAATGATGATCGGCAGGCATTCGTTGCGGCGCAGCATCGGCGAAGGACGCTCGTGTGGCGTCCAGAAACGTTGCGTGCCGAGCCTTGAAAAAGCGATCAGCGACGCCAGTCCGGAAAAGATCAGCAGGCCGATCAGCATCCACGCCTGAGTGGAAAGCGCCTCATCCTTCGCGACGTCCAGGCCCAGCGGGTTCATCAGGGCGCTGATCAAGGTGAGCTTGCCGATGAACCCCGAGAGCGGCGGCATGCCGATGATCAGCAAGGCGCAGGCGATAAAACTCAGGCCCAGAAAAGCCATGGTCATGGGAATGACCTGACCGACCACGACCTTCTGTTCGTCGTCCAGGTTGGCGCCGGGCGGCGGATGCAGAGACTCCAGGGTACGAGGCAATTGGTCCACGTCGTATTCCAGAGGGATCTCGTTGGCCGAGCGGGAGCGTTCGATCAGTTCGCCCAGCAGGAACATGGCGCTCAATGCCAGCGTCGAGCTGACCATGTAGAACAGCGCGCCCGAGGTCAGGCTCGGTTGGGCGAAGCCAACGGCGGACAGCAGAATGCCTGCTGACACCAGTATGCTCAGGCTGGCGAGTCGTTCCAGGCGCTGGGCGGCGATGATGGCGATGGCTGCGGTGAAAATCGTCGCCATGCCGCCGTAGATCAGCCAGTCGCCGCCGAAGAAGGCCGACGCACCGGCCTGACCGGAAAACAGCAGGGTCCACAGGCGCAGCAGGGTGTAGACCCCCACTTTGGTCATGATCGCAAACATCGCCGCCACCGGCGCGCTGGCTGCCGAATAGGCGGGAACCAGCCAGAAGTTCAGCGGCCACATGCCAGCCTTGGCCAGGAACGCCGTGGCCAGAATTGCAGCCCCCGCGTGCAGCAGGCCCAGATCGGACTCCGCTACCTGCGGGATCTTGATGGCCAGGTCGGCGAAGTTCAGCGTGCCGGTCACCCCGTAAATCAACGCTGCACCGATCAGAAACAGCGACGACGCCAGCAGGTTGATCGAAATGTAATGCAGGCCCGTCGACACCCGTGCCCGGCCGGAGCCGTGCAGCATCAGGCCGTAGGACGCCGCGAGCAGTACTTCGAAGAACACGAACAGGTTGAACAGATCCGCAGTCAGGAACGCGCCGTACAGCCCCATGAGCTGGATCTGGAACAGCGCGTGGAAGCTGGCACCGGCCCTGTCCCAGCGAGCCAGCGCGAACAGCAGGGCGCAGACCCCGACAATCCCGGTCAGGACGAGCATCATCGCTGACAGGTGGTCGACCACCAGCACGATGCCGAACGGCACGCCCCAGTTGCCCGGCAGATAGACACCGATCGAGCCGCTGCTGCCGCTGTGTTGCACCCAGAGAAACAGCGCTACGGAAATGCCCAGCCCGAGGATGCTGGAAAACAGATTGATACGGCCCTTGAGCGGCCGGTGCTTTTCGCCCAGCCAGAGCATCAGCCCGGCGGTCAGCAGCGGCAGCAGGATGGGCGCGATGATTAGTTGGTTCATCCAGCTCATGCCTTGGGCTCCCGGCCATCTACATGGTCGGTGCCGGTCAGGCCCCTGGAGGCGAGCAAGACCACCAGAAACAGCGCGGTCATGGCGAAGCTGATGACAATCGCGGTCAGCACCAGCGCCTGTGGCAACGGATCAGTGTAATTGAGCAGGTCCTGAGGAATGCCGTCCTTGATGATCGGCTCTCTGCCGATGAACAGGCTGCCCATGCTGAAGATGAACAGGTTGACCCCGTACGACAACAGGCACAGCCCCATCACTACCTGGAAGGTACGTGGCCTGAGGATCAGCCAGACGCCCGAGGCGGCCAGTACACCGATGGCGATTGCAATGACTTCTTCCATCAGAGGATTCCTTGCGGGTTGGCGACAGGCTTGGGCAACTGCGTCGGCCGATGGCTGCGCACTGACTGGTGCGCCAGTGCGGTGAGAATCAGCAGCGTCGAGCCGACCACCACGGCGTACACGCCGACATCGAAGAACAGCGCGCTGGCAATGTGAATATCACCCAGGATCGGCAAATCGACATGGGCGGTGTGGGTGGTCATGAACGGATAACCCAGCGCCATCGAGCCTGCGCCAGTCAGAACCGCGCATAACAGGCCCGTGCCCATCCAGCGTAGCGGGCGCAGGCTCATTTGCGCCTCGACCCACTGGGTGCCTGCCACCATGTATTGCAGAATGAACGCCACCGACATCACCAGCCCGGCAACAAACCCGCCGCCAGGCTGGTTGTGGCCGCGGACGAACAGGTACATCGAAATGATGAAGGCAATCGGCAGCAGCAATCGAACCAGCGCTGCCGGAACCATCATGAAACCGAGCGCGGTATCGCTGGCGCTGCGCGGGTTGACCAGGTCCGTTACCACGTCACGGGCCAGCAGGCGCTGTTGTGCGGGCAGCAGAATGCTTTCCTTCGGTGGGCGGAAGCGTCGCAACAGGGCGAACACTGTCATGGCGACCGCCGCCAGCACAGTGATCTCGCCAAACGTATCGAAGCCGCGGAAATCCACCAGCATCACGTTGACCACGTTGGTGCCGCCGCCCTGGGGCAGCGCACGACTCAGGTAGAAGGACGAGATGGCGTTGGGCGTCTGGCGGGTCAGCATGGCGTAGGAGAGTATCGCCATGCCCAGTCCCACGAGCACCGCCAGGCCGAAGTCGCGGATGCGTCGGGTGCGGGCACGCAGGCGTGCGCTGAGCGGGGCGACGTCTTCATTGCGTCGCGGCAGCCAGCGCAAACCGAGCAGGATCAGCACGGTGGTCACCACCTCCACGACCAGTTGCGTCAGTGCCAGATCAGGGGCCGAGAACCAGACGAAGGTAATGCAGGTCATCAGCCCGCAGACGCTGACCATCACCAGTGCCGCCAAACGGTGATATTTACCCTGCCAGGCCGCGCCTATGGCGCAGGCAATCGCTATGAGCCACAGCGTGACAAACACTCCGGAACCCGGAATCTTCGGCCTGTCGCCCCAGGTCAGGCCGCTGAAATACATCGGAATGAAACCGCCCAGTACCGCCGCGAGCACCAGCAGAAACAGTTGCGGCTGCAGGCGGCGAGTGCTGACCTTGCGTTCGAAACGGCGTGCCCAGTGCATCATCACCACCTGACTGCGCTCGAAAAAGCGCTTGCCATTGAGACGTCCCACCAGCGGCGGGGCGGTGATGCGCTCGTGCTTGAGCGGCTTGCGCAGTAATAGATACAGAATGATACCGCCCGCCATTGCCACCAGGCTCATGACCATCGGCAGGTTCCAGCCGTGCCAGATCGCCAGGCTGTATTCGGGCAGTGTGCCACCGACCACCGGACGCGCAGCGGCGGCGAGCAGGGGCGCGACCGATTGCGCCGGGAAAATCCCCACCACCAGACACGTCAGCACCAGCAGTTCGACCGGCGCACGCATCCAGCGCGGCGGTTCGTGGGGCAAGTGCGGCAGATCCTTGGCCGCCGGACCGAAAAACACATCGACCGTGAAACGCAGCGAATAGGCAACGCTGAAGATCCCGGCGATGGTCGCGATCACCGGCAAGGCAATCTCGACCCAGGCAGTGGCGGAAATAAACACGGTTTCGGCAAAGAACATTTCCTTGGATAGAAAACCGTTGAGCAGCGGCACGCCGGCCATCGAGGCGCTGGCGACCATCGCCAGTGTCGCGGTGTAGGGCAGCAGCCTTACCAGACCACTGAGACGCCGGATATCGCGTGTTCCGCTCTCGTGGTCGATGATGCCAGCGGCCATGAACAGCGACGCCTTGAAGGTCGCGTGGTTGAGAATATGGAACACCGCAGCCACCGCAGCCAGCGGGCTGTTGAGGCCGAGCAGCAGGGTGATCAGGCCCAGGTGGCTGATGGTCGAATAGGCCAGCAGGCCCTTGAGGTCATTCTGAAAGATGGCCGCGTAGGCGCCGAGAATCAGCGTGCAGGCACCCGCGCCACTGACGATCCAGAACCATTGCTCGGTGCCGGACAGCGCCGGCCACATGCGCGCCATGAGAAACACCCCGGCCTTGACCATGGTCGCCGAGTGCAGATACGCCGACACCGGCGTGGGCGCGGCCATCGCATGCGGCAGCCAGAAATGGAACGGGAACTGGGCGCTTTTGGTCAGTGCGCCGATCAGAATCAGGGTCAGTAACACCGGGTACAGGGCGTGCGCACGAATCGCGTCACCGGAGGCCAGAACACGGTCCAGGTCGTAACTGCCTGCCACATGGCCGAGGATCATCATGCCGGCCAGCAGCGCCAGACCGCCCGCACCGGTAACCATCAGCGCCATGTACGCGCCGCGTCGGGCATCGGCCCGATGGTGCCAGTAGCCGATCAGCAGGAACGAGAACAGGCTGGTCAGCTCCCAGAAAAACACGATCTGAATCAGATTGCCGGACATCACCAGTCCGAGCATGGCGCCCATGAAGGCCAGGAAAAACGCAAAGAAGCGCGGCACCGGATCGTCAGGCGACATGTAATAACGCGCGTACAGCGAGACCAGCGCACCGATGCCCAGCACCAGCATCGAGAACAACCAGGCGAAGCCGTCGATGCGCAGAACGAAGTTCATGCCCAGGCTTGGCAGCCAGAAATACTCTTCACGAATCACGCCGCCGTCGGCGATCTGCGGGAACCACAAGGCCATCTGCACCGCGCCGATGAGGGCGATCAGACCGGCCAGAAACGATTCCGCATTACGCGCGTTGTGCGGCAAAAAGGCCGCCAGACAGCTGCCGATGAAAGGCAGAAGCAGTAGAACTATCAGGGACATAGGCTTCTAATCTGCAGGGGAATGTCAAGCATCATACGTGCCAGACACTCCGATACCAAAGGGACGGTTTCCGAAATTTCCTACAAAAAGTGTCTGCTTTTTTAATTCGGTAAATAATTACTTCTGATGCAGCGATATGTATTTGAAATAGCTTTGAAGAAGCAAGGTGTTTCATGGCTGGCAAAGCCCGCTGTTCACTCAGCTTTGCGCACGGCTTGTTCATTTCCCTCTTCGTCGACAATGCTCTGATCATCAGACGCCGAACGCCGCTTCATTTCGCTGACGATCACCCCGGCCACAATCAGTGCCGCGCCCAGCAGGGCGACGCCCGGCAAACGCTCGCCGGCGAGTCTTCCGACAATGCCGGCCCAGACCGGTTCACCGGCATAAATCACCGTGGCGCGGGTCGGCGAAACACTTTTCTGTGCCCAGTTCATGGCGATCTGGATCGCCGCACTCATGGTCCCAAGCCCCACAGCACTGAACACCAGCAACCAGGAAAAATCCGGCAAGTGTTCCTCGGTCGGGACGATCATCAGAAATGCCAGCGCCGATGCGGTAGCCAGTTGCACCACGGTGACTCGACGCACATCGACCTCACCGGCATAGGCACTGATCATGATGATCTCGGCGGCGATGGCCACTGTGCTGATCAGCGTCACGATCTCGCCGGAACTGAGTTGCAGGGAAGCGCCCTGCGGCCCGGCGACCAGCATCAGCCCGGTGAAGGCGAGGATGATGCCCAGTGTCGGCATCAACCCTGGTCGCCGGCCCAGTACCAGCCATTGCAACAAAGGTACGCAGGGTACGTAGAGCGCCGTGATGAACGCCGACTGACTGCTGGGGATGGTCTGCAGTCCGATCGTCTGCAGGCCATAACCGAGCATGATCGCGATGCCGATGAAGACGCCGGCCTTGAGCTCAAGAAAGGTAAGACCGCGCAGCACCTTCATTGAAAACAGCGCTACGATAAGCGCTGCGGCGGCAAAGCGCAGGCCGACGAAGAACATCGGCCCGCTGACGGTCATCGCATGCTGGACCAGTAGAAAGGTGCCTCCCCAGAGCATGGTGATCAGAATCAGTACGGCTTCTGCCTTGCTGATGCGGGGTGTGCGGCTGATAGACTTCATGTCAGCTCCGGATTCCTGTTAATTGCCATGCGCGCGGTGTGAGGCTGAACACCCTGACAGTGTCCTTGGGCTGGGCAGTATAATGCGCAACGGTTTGATGTGAGCACCAGCATGCACAAAGAAAATTCCCAGCGCCCTCCGGTGCTGCAGCACGTCAGCCAGAACGTACGGCGTCTGCGTAACAGTGCGGACCTCAGCCAGACGGCGCTGGCGGAAAAGTCCGGAGTCAGCCGGCGTATGCTGGTCGCTATCGAGGCCGGCGAGAAAAACGTCAGCCTGGCGACTCTGGACCGCGTGGCCGAAGCCCTGGAAGTGGCGTTCAGCGACCTGATCCAGGCCCCCGAAAATCACGATTACAGCCGCATCAACGAGCTGGCATGGGCCGGTACGATCGCCGGCAGCAAGGCGGTGCTGCTGGCCAGGGCCGTTGCCCGGCGCGAGGTGGAGTTGTGGGAGTTCTGTCTGCAGCCCGGGGACGCCTATGTCTCGGAGGCCGATCCCGATGGCTGGAGTGAACAGGTCTACGTCGTCGAAGGGCATCTGACGATACGTTTTTCCGACCCTGCGGCCACGCAGCAGATAGGAGCGGGCGAGTTCTTCATGTTCCCCAGCAATCAGCCGCACCGCTATTGCAACGATGCCGACGTGCCGCTGCGTTTCGTGCGTAACGTCGCGCTCTGACCTTCCGATTCTTTATCGCAACCCGACCGAGGCACTGTTCGATGACCGAAGATTCCCACCAGACGGCTGACATTCTGATCATCGGCGGCGGTCTGAGCGGGACCATGCTGGCGGCGCAACTGCTGCGCAGACCGGGCCAGCGGCGAATCCTGATCATCGAAACCCGTAGCGAACTCGGCAGGGGCGAGGCCTACAGTGCGACGGAGCCGGGCCATACACTCAATGGCAACGCTGCGCGGATGAGCGTCGATCCGGATAACCCGGATGACCTTACCCAATGGCTGACTGACTATCTGGCCGCTGGTGGCTGGCCTGAAGCCGCTGAGCAGAGGGTCCCGGTCGCCGAACTGTTTCCGCCGCGCGGGGTGTTCGGGCTTTACGTCCAGCAGCGGCTGCGTGAAGCCCGAAGCGCTGGCGAAGCCTTTGGCTCGACCGCCGTGCATGTGCCCGGCGAGGCAGTGGACCTGCAGGTCCATGAAGGTCGCGTCAGTGTCTCGCTGGCTGACGGTCGTATGCTGCGCGGCAGCCACGCCGTACTGGCGACCGGTATGTACGCGGCGTCACGCACCCCGCGACGTGATTCGAACGAGCTGAACACGGCTGCGCTGGATCCCTGGGATGTGGCGGTGATGAGAAAGCTCGATCCGCAGTCGAGTGTGCTGATCATCGGCTCGGGGCTGACCATGGTCGATGCGCTGGTCTCGCTGGAAACGGCCGGGCATCGTGGGCCCATCCAGATCTTTTCCCGGCACGGCCTGTTGCCGCATGTCCGGCGTCAGCCGCCGGAATGGTCTGATTTTCTCGCTCAGGACCCGAGTATCCGCAGTACTCGGCAACTGCTGCGCAAAGTGCGTGAACAGTGCGAGCTGGCCATCGAGAGCGGGATTGACTGGCAGGCACCGCTGGACACCGTGCGTGCCAATGTGGGCAGGCTGTGGAATCAGGCCAGCGATCAGCAGCGCCGCCAGTTCGTCCGTCATGTACGACCGTGGTGGGAGAGTCACCACCATCGCTCCCCGCCACCCAGCGCTGCGCTGCTTGCGCGGCTGATCAGGCAAGGGCGGTTGAGCATTGACGCTGCCTCGTTGCAGGGCGTGGCCAGTCTGCCGTCAGGTCAGGTACAGATCAGCGTGCGTCGGCGCGGTGAGAGTCAGCCGACGCAGATTACTGGTGATGCGTTAATCAACTCTACCGGCATCGAATACGACTGGCGACGCGTGGATCGCCCGTTGCCCCGGCAGTTGCTGGTTCGCGGTCTGATACAGCCCGGCCCGCTGGCACTCGGCATCGCCGCCGACGCCGCTGGCGCTGTGCTCGACGCACACGGTCAGTACTCGACACGCCTGTTCGCCATGGGCCCGCCATTACGCGGCATGTGGTGGGAAAGCACCGCAGTGACCGATGTAGCGATCCAGGCCAAGGCGCTGGCGATGCGTTTGTCGTAAAGCGCCGCTTGCTCAGAAGAGGACGCAGAGCGTCCGGAAACGCATACCCACGCGGAGCATGGGCACGATAGTGTTCTCCCGGACAGCGATCATTCCTCACGCTCCAGCGTGGGAATGCCGTTCGTGACGCTCTGCGTCATCGGTCTGAGTCTTCACACCGACAGATGCAGCATGCGGTCGCCCTGGACGTTTTCACCCGGTCTGCGTTTGTTGACCGCCAGTTCGCCAATCTTGATCAAGCGTGTGCGCGTGACGTTGCGGGTCAGGCCCAGCAGGCTGGCTGTGTGCACCTGGTTGTGGTGGCAGAAGCGATAGGCGGTTCTGAGCAACGTATCCTCGACCTTCTCGTGCAAGGCACCGGCCTGTTCTTCAAAGAGCTTTTGAAACGCCCGGTTGAGCAGTTGCTCGGCTGATTCGTCAGGCGGGTTCTGTTCATCCTGGCGCTCGATTCTAAGGTTGGACATGCGCAGGTCATCACGCTGAATAACGCCTTCACGGCACACCAGCAGGGTGTGATGGATGACGTTTTCCAGCTCGCGAATATTCCCCGGCCAGCTGTAGGTCTTGAGCTTGTGCTCGGCTTCTGGGCTGATCCGTACCGGACCATGCCGCAGCCGCTGGCTGTAGACCTCTATGAAATGCCGGGCCAAGGGCAGGATGTCGCCCGGCCGGTCGCGCAGCGGGCTCAATTCCAGATTGACCACGTCGAGCCGGTAATAAAGGTCTTCGCGAAAATGCCCGGCGTTGATGGCCTTTTCCAGCTGCACGTTGGTCGCTGCGAGGACCCTTACATCAATGGGCACGCTCTTGCGCGAGCCCAGACGCACCACTTCACGCTCCTGAAGCACGCGCAGCAATTTGACCTGCAGCGACATGGGCAGGTCGCCGATCTCATCGAGAAACAGTGTGCCGCCGTTGGCCTCTTCGAACCAGCCCGCCTTGGCGCTGATCGCTCCGGTGAACGCGCCTTTTTCGTGGCCGAACAACTCGGCCTCGATCAGGTTCTCGGAGAACGCGCCGCAGTTGACCGCCACGAACGGTTTGTCGCGGCGGGCGCTCAGTTCGTGGACGTGACGTGCGACCAGCTCCTTGCCGGTGCCGGTCTCGCCAATGATCAGCACGCTGGCATCACTGGGCGCAACCTGGCGTACGTGAGCGAGCAGGGCTCGGGACTTGGGGTCTTCGAACACCTGCGCAGTGGCCCTGATCGAGGTGGCCAGCGCAGGCGAGTGGGGTAAGGTCAGCAGTTGTCCGGACATCACTTGGCCTGCGGGGGCAGATCGTTGGCGATCATTTCGCCGAACGGGCCCGTCAGGTTGGTGATGCCGCGCCCTGCGAGGCTGGCGTAAGGCTCAGGCAGCAGCGGGAAGACCAGCTCGGCAAAGCGGTAAGCTTCTTCAAGATGCGGGTAACCCGAGAAAATGAAGCTCTCGATGCCCAGGTCGGCGTATTCCTTGATACGTGCCGCGACTTCTTCGGGATTGCCGACCAGCGCCGTGCCCGCTCCGCCGCGTACCAGGCCGACACCGGCCCACAGGTTGGGCGCGATCTCCAGGTTGTCGCGACGCCCGTCATGCAGTGCCGCCATGCGCCGCTGGCCTTCGGAATCAAAGCGCGAAAAGGACTTCTGCGCCGCAGCAATGGTGTCATCACTGATGTGTTCGATCAGTGTGCTGGCGGCTTTCCAGGCTTCTTCGCTGGTTTCGCGCACGATCACGTGCAGGCGAATGCCGAACTTAACGGTACGTCCCTTGCGCGCAGCGCGTTCACGCACATCGGCGAGCTTTTGCGCCACGGCTGCCGGAGGCTCACCCCAGGTCAGGTACACGTCCACCTGATCGGCCGCAAGGTCATGCGCCGCGTCGGAGGAACCACCGAAATACAGCGGCGGGTAGGGTTTTTGAATCGGCGGGTAAAGCGCTTTGGCGTTCTGCACGCGCAAGTGCTTGCCTTCGAAGTCGACCGCTTCACCCTGCAGGACGCGACGCCAGATTTTCAGAAATTCGTCGGTGACTTCATAACGCTCGCTGTGGTCGAGAAAGCTGCCATCGCCACGGTTTTCGTCCGGGTCGCCACCGGTCACCACGTTGATCAGCAGCCGGCCGCCGGACAGGCGATCCAGCGTGGCTGCCATGCGTGCCGAGACGGTCGGCGAGATAATCCCCGGACGGATCGCCACCAGATACCTCAGGCGCTCGGTCAGCGGCACCAGCGCCGAGGCGATGACCCATGAGTCTTCGCAGGAGCGACCGGTAGGGATCAATACGCCGTAATAACCCAGGTCATCGGCGGCCTGCGCTACCTGTTTCAAATAGTTGAGGGTGACGGGACGTGCGCCCTTTGTCGTGCCCAGATAATGGCCGTCGCCGTGAGTCGGAAGAAACCAGAAAACGTTCATGACAAATCCTTGGAAGTAATCAGCCAGATGGAAGCTGACGGGATCCGCTGTCGGTTGGCAGACACCTCACCAACAGCGTTCGGGGTGGGGCCATTTATAGAACGTCTTTTTTATTCCGCAAAAGAACGTTAAACCATATTTTTAGATCCTAAATGCATATGTCCTCCGCGACCCCGCTCACATCTCTGCGCCAGCCCTTTGAACACAAGGCTTTTGACGGTGGCAGAGCCCCGTCAATAAGGCGCCTGCCGAGCGCCGACGCGGTGAAAGTCTGGCATTCAGGGTAAAAAACGTTTCCGGTTGGGCAGGTTTCCCGGCGCTCGTCAGGCTGCCGAAACTTTTCTCCGACCGGCCCTGTCACTTTTCCAGGACCAACAGGAGTCAGACCATGGCAAGGGCAATCTGGAAGGGCGCAATCAGCTTCGGGCTGGTGCATATACCGGTCGCGTTGGTTTCGGCGACAACGTCGACCAGTGTCGACTTCGACTGGCTCGACAAACGCAGCATGGACCCGGTCGGCTACAAGCGAATCAACAAGGTCACCGGCAAGGAAGTCACCAGCGAAAACATCGTCAAGGGCGTGGCGTACGAGAAGGATCGCTATGTGGTGCTCAGCGAGGAGGAAATCCGTTCTGCGCACCCCAAGTCGACGCAGACCATCGACATATTCGCGTTCGTCGACAGCCAGCAGATCCCCTTGCAGAACATCGACACGCCTTATTTCCTGACCCCCGACAAGCGCGGCGAGAAAGTCTATGCGTTGCTACGCGAAACCCTGGTCGACACCAAAAAGGTCGCGCTGGCCAATGTTGTGCTGCATACCCGCGAACACCTCGCGGCGGTCATGCCACTGGAATCGGCGCTGGTGATGGTGATCCTGCGCTGGCCTGCCGACGTGCGTGAGCTGGATGCACTGGAACTGAGCGATGCGGTGACCGACGCCAAGTTGAATAAGAGCGAACGTGACATGGCCAAGCGGCTGGTCAAGGACATGAGCGCTGACTGGCAGCCTGAGCTGTATCGCGACACCTTTCAGGACAAGATCATGCACCTGGTCAAGACCAAGGCAGACGAAGGCGAGATCGAGGATGTCGAGACCGATCCGGCCGAGGAAGAGCGCAAGAGTGCCGATGTCATCGACCTCACCGACCTGCTGCGGCGCAGTCTGGCGGGCAAGGGCGGGGCGAGTAAAGGCAAGGCGAGCAAGCCTGCGGCGAAGGAAAAACCGGCCGAAAAGGACAGCCCCAGGCCAAAGCGGCCTGCCGCGCGCAAGAAAACCAGCAAAGCCTCTTGAGCCCTACGGAGTGACCGGTGATGGCCAAGCCCGCCAGTGAATACACCCGCAAGCGCAATTTCGACATCACTTCCGAGCCTGCGGAAAGCAAACGCAAGGGCAAAGGCAAGTCGCAGCCCGGTGCGCTTGGTTTCGTGATCCAGAAGCATGACGCACGTAACCTGCACTACGACTTTCGACTGGAGCTGGATGGCACGCTCAAGAGCTGGGCCGTGCCCAAAGGCCCCAGCCTGGACCCTACGCAAAAGCGTCTGGCAGTGCATGTCGAAGACCATCCGCTGGACTACGCCGGCTTCGAGGGCAGCATCCCGCAGGGTCAGTACGGTGGCGGTGATGTGATTGTCTGGGATCGGGGTGTCTGGCAGCCGCACGGCGATCCGCAAAAGACCTACGAGGACGGCAAACTCAAGTTCACTCTGGTCGGCGAGAAGCTCAGCGGTGACTGGGCGCTGGTGCGTACCCGGCTCAAGGGCAGCGGCAGCAAGGAGCAGTGGCTGCTGATCAAGGAAAAGGATGACATCGCGCGACCTGCTGCCGAATACGACATCACCCATGAGCAGCCGCAAAGCGTGATCAGTGGTGCTCATGTGGGCAAGCAACGCAGCGCCTCGAAAAAGTCCGGGGCCAGTGCTGCAAGCGGCAAAGCCAAGGCCGCCACATCAAAATCAAAAGCGCCGACGCCAGTTGCAAAGCCGACCCGCAGGAAAGCGAAAGCGGCTTTCCCGGATACGCTTTCGCCGCAACTGGCAACGCTGGTGGAAGCGCCGCCGGCCGGTGACTGGCTGTACGAAATCAAATTCGATGGCTACCGCATGCTGACCCGCATTCAGGGCGACGATGTGCGGCTGTTCACCCGCAACGGGCATGACTGGACCGAGCGGCTGCCGGAGCTGGTCAAGGCGCTCAAGGGCATGAAGCTGCGTGACAGTTGGTTCGACGGCGAAGTGGTGGTTCTCGATGAGCAGGGGCTGCCCGACTTCCAGGGCTTGCAGAATGCCTTCGACGCGGGGAACAGCAAGGACATTCTGTATTACCTGTTCGACATGCCGTTTCTGAGCGCGGAGGACCTGCGTGAAGTGCCGCTTGAGCAGCGTCGTGATGCCTTGAAACAAGTCCTCGACGCACAGAAAAGTTGCCTGTTGCGTTATTCGGATGCCTTTCAGGCGGGCCATCAGGACATTGTCGCGAGTGCTGCGGCAATGGGCCTGGAAGGGGTGATCGGCAAGCGTGCCGGCAGTGCGTACGTCAGTAAGCGCAATGCCGACTGGATCAAGCTCAAATGTCGCTTGCGACAGGAATTCGTGGTCGTCGGCTACACGGCGCCGCAGGGCAGCCGATCGGCATTCGGTGCCCTGTTGCTTGCGGTCAATGCCGGTGAGGACGGGCTGGTCTACGCCGGACGGGTCGGCACCGGGTTCACTGAAGTGACCCTTGAGCAACTGCATAAACAACTGAAGAAGTTGCAGCGCAAGGATTCACCGCTGGCCAAAAAGCTCTCCGCGTCCCAGGCCCGCGGCGTGCAGTGGGTGGAGCCGAAACTGGTCTGCGAAGCCGAGTTCGCCCAGTGGACCCGCGAAGGCATCGTGCGCCAGGCCGCCTTTGTCGGACTGCGCAGCGACAAGCCCGCCAAGGACGTGGTGCGTGAAGACGCTCAGCCTGCCAATGTGCCCAGCCAGGCACGAACCAAGACGGCAGCGCCCAAGGCGCGCAAAAAGGCCGCGCAGGGGAAAGTTGATGTGGCGGGCACCGGCATCAGTCATCCGGACCGCGTCATCGACAGCAAGACCGGCACCAGCAAAATCGAACTTGCGCAGTTTTACCAGTCCATCGCCGACTGGATTCTGCCCTACCTGAACAAGCGTCCCGTAGCCCTGCTGCGCTGTCCTGAGGGCATCGACGGTGAGCAGTTTTTCCAGAAGCATGCCGAGCATCTGGCGATCCCGCACATCAGGCAACTGGATCGTGCCCTGGACCCGGGGCATGCCGCGCTGATGGAAATAGATTCGGTGCAGGCGCTGGTCGGTGCTGCGCAAATGGGCGCCATCGAGCTGCATACCTGGGGCGCGACGCGTGACAGGATCGAAACGCCGGACCATTTCGTGCTGGACCTTGATCCCGATCCGGCACTGCCCTGGCGCAGCATGATCGAGGCCACACAAATGGTGCTCGCCGTGCTGGAAGAGCTGGGTCTGGAGGCCTTTCTCAAGACCAGCGGCGGCAAGGGCATGCACATCATCGTGCCGTTGGCGCGGCAGGCAGACTGGGACACCGTAAAGGCATTCGCCAAGGCCATCGCCGAGTTTGCCAGCCGTCAGTTGCCGGAACGCTTCACCGCCACCATGGGGCCGAAAAACCGCGTCGGAAAAATCTTCATCGATTACCTGCGCAACAGCCGCGGCGGCAGCACGGTGACCGCCTATTCAGTACGCGCCCGGCCCGGGTTGCCGGTCTCGGTGCCGATTGCGCTGGATGAGCTGGCGGGGCTGAAGTCGTCGGCACAGTGGGACATCACCAACCTTGAGCAGCGCTTGAAGCGGCTCAAGGACGACCCGTGGGCCGGTTACAGCAACCGGCGCAAGATCACGCAGAAGATGTGGAAACAACTGGGTGCGAAACGGCCTTGAAGCAAGGCCACTGTCCGGGTTTTGCAAGGGGATACGTGGCCGGCACGCCAAGCAATAGCTGACATGCCGGCCGCACGCTGGGGCTTAGAGAATCCGGTACAGCAGTCGCTCGACCCGCACGCGGCTGACACGCTTGAGAAACTTGCGCACGCCTTCGGGGTAGTTGGCCAGGGTGTCGAGCTCGTCATACTGGTTGACGCGCTGCGTGTTGCGCATCAAATGCGCGATTTCCGCTTCCCGTGGCTCGCTCCACTGACCCTTCGGATCGTCGATCAGCAAGGCGTTTTCCAGGTCCAGATTAAAGGCGCGAGGGTTCAGGTTGTTGCCGGTCAGCAGGGTATAACGCTGGTCGACCCAGATGCCTTTGAGGTGGAAGGTGTTATCGCCGTGTTTCCACAGGTGCACATTGAGGCGGTGCTGAGCGATTGCCTTCTGATGCTTGTGGGCAAAGCGCCGCAGGCTGATTTCATAGAGGTAGGGCAGGGCCGAGATCACCTTGAACGGCTCATCCGGATCGATGAAGAAGTCGTTGGCGGTCTTGTCGCCAATGATGATATCGACCTGTACGCCGCGCTTGAGCGCCCGGTTGATCTCGCGAGTGACGGCCACCGGCAGGTTGAAGTACGGCGTGCAGATGGTCAGCTGGATCTTGCTCGACGCGATCAGATCGCAGATGGCGCGGTTGAGATTGTTGCGCGGACCGACGCCAAGCAGCGGAATCACGCGCATGTCGCCGTTTTCCTTTTCGCCCGCCGAGGTGTCGTAGGTGGCGCGTTTCAGGTCGCCACGAAACGCGCGGATCTCGCTGCGCAAACTGCGCGAGCTGGGCGGCGATTGCAGATCGAGGCGGTGCACGGCCGGCGACGAAAGTATTTCCCGCTGCACCAGATTCTGGAAGGCGTCGGCCAGTGCCGCGTTTTCGATCAGGTGATAACGGTCCAGACGGTATTTGTCGAGCTTGTGCAGGTAGACGTTGTTGATGCTGGCGCCGCTGTAGATCACACAGTCGTCGATCACACTGCCCTTGAGGTGCAGCACGCCGAACAGTTCGCGGGTCTGCACCGGCACGCCGTAGATCGGCACTTCTTCATCGTATTCGAGGTTCTGCGCCTGATACCAGGTCGAGTTACCGGGCTGGCGTCCGGCACCGATCAGGCCGCGTTGCGCGCGAAACCAGTCGACCAGCACCACCACATCCAGCTCCGGCCTCGCGGATTTGGCGGCGTACAGCGCGTCGAGAATCTCTTGGCCGGCTTCATCCTGTTGCAGGTACAGCGCGATGATATAGATGCGCCGGGTGGCCGAAGCGATCTTTTCCAGCAGGCAGCGTCGATAGTCTGCGGCAGAAGGAACAATGGAGATTGCATCGCTCTGCAAGGCAAAACCACGAAGTGCTGCCAGGGTCGAGCGTCGGAAAGTGGACTGCATAGGCCTCTCGATGGGAAAACCAATAGCCTGTGAGCTTACACGACAGTCGGCCTCCTGTGGCTGTCGCCAACCTGTTTCAAAGCATTGCGGAACGCCACGGGACGCCATGTGCGCTGATTTTTCATGATGCAGCGCCGGAACGAACCGCATCACGTTGCTGACTTATCATCTTCTATGCACAAACAAATGATAAGCATTACCAGTAACATCTGATATCATTTCGCATTCACCCGATCGGTGATGTCCAGGACGGTTGCTTCCGATCTCGTTCAACTTGTCTTCAGGACCTACTGATGAACTCCCCATCGTTCCCGATGCGCCTTACGTTGCTCGCGTTTTGCTGTTCCATTGGATCTCCGGCCTGGGCCGCTGCAGAGGCTGCCACTCGGCAGGACGGCCCTGTGGTGCTGGGCGAGACCGACATCAGTGCCGACAAGGCCGACCCTCACGCGCTACCGCCGGTTTATGCCGGTGGGCAGGTGGCGCGCGGTGGGCAACTGGGCGTTCTGGGCAATGCCGACATCATGGACGTGCCGTTCACCATGAGCAGTTACACCGAACAATTGATCGAGGACCAGCAGGCTGAAACCGTCGGCGACGTATTGCTTAATGATGCATCGGTGCGTCAGTCAAGTGGTTATGCCAACGCTTCGCATATCTTCGTCATTCGCGGCCTCAAGCTGACCACCGACGATATCTCCTACAACGGCCTTTACGGCGTACTGCCACGCCAGATCATATCGACCGATGCGCTGGAGCGCGTTGAAGTGTTCAAGGGCCCCAACGCCTTCATCAACGGCGTGACGCCGACCGGTTCCGGGATTGGCGGCGGCGTGAACCTGCAGCCCAAGCGCGCGCAGGACACACCGACGCGTCGTTTTACCTCCGACATCAGCAGCGACGGCCGGGTCGGCGAGCATCTCGACCTGGGGCAGCGCTTTGGCGAGGGCAATCGCTTCGGCGCGCGTCTCAACCTGTCGCAGCGCGAAGGCGAGACCGGCGTCGAGGATGAAGAGCATCGCAGCAAGCTGTTCGCGCTGGGGCTGGATTATCGAGGTAACAACTTCCGTTTGTCCGGCGATTTTGCCTACCAGAAGCAGCGCATCAACCAGAGCCGCAACACGGTGTTTGTCGACAGCGCCCTGACCAGCGTGCCGCATGCTCCGGACTCGGATACCAATTACGCGCCGAACTGGACCTGGACCGAAACCGAAGACACCTTCGGCATGAGCCGCGCCGAGTATGACCTCAACGAAGACTGGACGCTGTACGCCGCAGTGGGCGCCAAGCACACCCGTGAGGTCGGCGTATATGGCTCGCCAACTGTCCACGATGCCGCAGGCAATACCACGGCCGCACCGTCTTTCATCCCGCATGACGAAGACAACAAGACCGCCATGGCCGGCATCAATGGCAAGCTGCAGACCGGCGCGGTCAGCCACAAGGTCAACTTCGGGCTGTCCGGTATCTGGACCGAACAGCGCAGTGCGTATCTGTTCGGCGGCACCTCCAGCAACAACCTTTACGACCCTGTCTCCCAAGAGCGCCCGGCACTCGACAGTTTCACCGCAGGCGATCTGAATGATCCCGGCATTGTCGGCAAGAGTCGCATGCGCAGCGTCGCGTTCTCAGACACGCTGGGCTTTTTCGATGATCGCCTGTTGCTGACTGCAGGCCTGCGTCGCCAGCAACTGCGTGTTCAGGGGTATGAATACGGCAGCGGCCCGCGCAATGCGCTGTACGACGAAGCGATCACCACGCCGGTCTACGGGGTGGTATTCAAGCCTTGGCACTATGTGTCGTTCTACGCCAACCGCATCGAAGGTCTGGCGCAAGGTCCAACGGCTCCGGATACCGTCACCATCAACCCTGGCGAAGTTTTTGCGCCGTCGCGTTCGAAACAGGTGGAAGCGGGCGTCAAGCTGGACATGGGTACGTTCGGCGCGAGCCTGGGCGTGTACCGCATCGAGCAACCGGCTGACGGCTATCAGGTTCTGGAAGGCACCGGGTCGCGTTATGTCCGTGATGGACAGCAGCGCAACCGCGGCGTTGAGATGAACGTCTTTGGCCAACCTGTCAGCGGCTTGCGCCTGCTGGCCGGTCTGACCCTGATGGACACCGAGGTGAGCGGTACGGCCAGTGGCAGCAACGACGGCAATCGGGCCGTGGGTGTGCCGACCTTCCAGTTCAATGCGGGTGCCGATTGGGACATTCCGGGGATCGAAGGCGCGGCCATCAATGCGCGAATGCTGCGCACCGGTGGGCAATATGTCGATGCTGCCAACAACCTGAGCATCCCGACCTGGAACCGCTTCGACCTGGGCGCACGCTACACCTTCAACGTTGCGCAGAAGGACGTGACCCTGCGCGCCAACGTCGAGAACCTGATGGACAAGGATTATTGGGCATCAGCCAATGGCGGTTACCTGACTCAGGGCGAGCCACGTACCCTCAAGCTGTCGGGCACTATCGACTTCTGATCGACTGGCCGCATCGCAGGATGCAGCCAGCCGCTGGATCAGTAGCCGTTACGCTTCAGAATCGTTTCAATGCTTTCTGTTGCCGGCCGCTCGTAGAACTTCAACAGTTCGGCGGTGCGGTTGGTGAAGAAGCCGTCCGCGCCATCATGGCTGATCCGCTTGAAGTCCTCTGCGTCATCCACCGTGTACGGGTGGATGACCATGCCTTTCTCGTGGGTCAGGTTGTTCATCCAGGGTTTGACCAGGTCCATGTAGCTCTGGTCGCCACCCTTGGCCAGTTGCGACGAAGGGCCGGTGCCGATGGCGCCGTGGGCCTTGGCCCAGTCAATCCACTGCTCGAACTCTTGCGCTGATTTGACTTCCTGGGTCGCGTAATAGCTGGCCTTGTCCTTGGCTCCCGAGTCCTTGAACGCGACGCTGGATTTGGGCTCTATCGAGCCTTCGCCAATCCACAACAGCATGACCTTGGGCACTTTTGGCATTTCTTTCTGCAGCAGTTCCAGGCTTTGCTTCTCGAACGTCTGCAGGACGACGCGTCCTGGCATGTGCGCGACGTTGACATGGCCGGCCTCTGCCGCAGGGCGCTGGTCGAGCCAGCCGCGTTTGGCCAGCAGTTTCTTCAGGTCGGCTTCGACACCAGGAAACTTGTTCGGCACCTTGGTCTCTATGTACAGCCCAGGTTTGTTGGCGCCGCCCTCGGCGATGTCGATGACCTCATCCAGCGTCAGGATCTGCAACCCGTTGTAACTGTCGCGGGCCCTGTCCGGGTAAGCCTTGTTGAACCACGAACCGGCGTCCAGTTGCTTGAGCTCCGCCAGAGTGAAGGTGCTGACCGGGTCTTTCACCCGTGTCGGGAACACTTGAGCGATGTTGGTAGTGCGTTCCAGCACGTCATCGTGCAGCGCTATCAGCACGCCGTCCTTGGTTCGCTGGATGTCCATTTCCAGGTAGTCCGCGCCCAGGTCCCGCGCCAGGGTGTAGGCCGGGATGGTTTCTTCCGGTGCGTCGAACGAAGCACCGCGATGGGCGATCACGGCTGGCCAGGGCAGGCCGTATTTCTCGCTCAGCACCTTGCCTGGGGCGTCCGCCGCCGCTGCCATGCCTGACGACAGCATCAGGCCCGACATGACAGCCGCAGCCAATAGGGTCTTTTTCAACAGGGTGGTGGGAAATCCTTGCATGGGCGGGTGTTTCCTTGTTTTTGAGAAAGCCTGTTTTATGAGCAGCCTGCGCGCCAGACCTTAGAACCACTGGTCGCGTCACTGCACGCAACCATAACGCACTCTGCTGACTGCCAAGTCTGCTTGCGCATTAGTCTGTCCCGCAAATGCGTCCACTTTATGAACGCCTGGCGTATTCGGGAAGGCTTTTTTCAGTTCCAGCGTCAGCGGCGCTGCACAAGTGGGTCGAGTCGCGTTAAGGTCAGCATTTTGCTGATCGAACGGGAGCGCGCATGACAACGGTATTGGTGCTGGTGGAAAACCTGGACACGTATTTGCCGATTCTTGAAAGCAGCGGTTTTCAGTTGATTCGCGCCCCGACGGCCGAACTGCGTGCCGAGGCGATTGCCACGCACGGGCCGAGCATCATTGCCGTGGTGACACGCGGGCCGTTGGGATTTTTCGCCGAGGAAATGGATGCACTGCCGCAGCTGCGCATCATTTGCGTAAGCGGCGCCGGTTACGAGAAGGTCGATCTGCCTGCCGCGCAGGCACGTGGCATCGTCGTGACCAATGGTGCAGGCGTCAACGCCGCCACGGTGGCCGATCATACGCTGGCGTTGCTGCTGTCGTTGGTGCGCGACATTCCGCAGGCCGATGCCTCGGTGCGACGCAGCGAATGGCGCAAGGTGGTGCGCCCGTCGCTGGCAGGCAAGCGTCTGGGGATCGTCGGGCTGGGGGCGGTAGGGCTGGCGATTGCCAAGCGTGCAGCCGCCTTTGATATTGCCATCGGTTACCACAACCGCAAGCCACGCAGCGACTGCGATTACACTTGGCATGCGACAGCGCAGGCGCTGGCGGCCGCATCGGATTTTCTGGTCATCGCCACGCCCGGTGGCAGCGGCACGCAGCATCTGATCGACGCTCGGGTGCTTGAGGCGCTGGGCCCTGACGGGTTTTTGGTCAACATTGCCCGCGCCAGCGTGGTGGATACCCAGGCGTTGGTCAGTGCACTGCAGCATGAGCAGATTGCCGGGGCCGCGCTGGACGTGTTCGACGATGAACCGACTGTGCCGGATGTGCTCAAGACGCTGGACAATGTGGTGCTGACACCGCACGTGGCAGGCCTGTCCCCCGAGGCTTCGAGAGACAGTGTGCAAATGGTCAACGATAACCTGCTGGCGTTTTTTGCCGGGCAACCGTTGCTGACGCCTGTGACTGAATGAGCAACCGTGCACGCTTGCACGCGAGGCGTTGCTGTAACGCCCATTCTGCTGGTTTTGCTGCCTGTTTATAGTCTGCCCGGGCTGTACGACATCAAACAGGGAGCAGGGCATGGGCAAAGCAGATAACACACGCAACGGGATACGGATCGGTCTGGTAGGGGACTTCAGTGCGGATGTCCCTGCGCATCAGGCCATTCCGTTGGCCTTGCAGAGGGCGGCGGAGGCCGCGCAGGTACCGGTCGGTTTCGAATGGCTGCCGACGCCGGGGATCGGCAGCGGTGCGCAACTCGCCGAATTCGATGGTCTGTGGTGCGTTCCGGCCAGTCCGTATCGGGACATGCTGGGCGCGTTGACGGCCATTCGTTTCGCTCGTGAGCACCGGGTGCCGTTTCTGGGGACGTGCGGGGGCTTTCAGCACGCGTTGGTCGAGTACGCCCGCCACCAACTGGGCTGGGCAGACGCCGAGCATGGCGAAACTGCGCCGGACGCGGCAAACGTGATTATCGAGCCGCTCAGTTGCTCGCTGGTTGAATCGGTGGCAGCGATTCAGTTGCAACCCGACACGCTGATTGCCCAAGCCTATGGCAGGCTCGACATCGAAGAGCGCTATCACTGCCGCTACGGTCTGCGCCGCGAGCTGGAGTCGGCGCTGTTCGGCGAGCATCTGAAGGTCAGTGGGCGCGGTCCCGAGGGCGAAGTGCGCTGTATGGAATTGCAGGGGCACCCGTTCTACGTCGCCACACTGTTCCAGCCGGAGCGCGCTGCGTTGCAGGGCCAGACGCCACCTGTGGTGGCCGCGTTTGTCCGCGCCTGCCTGAGCAACCCGGCATGATGGCCGCCCGGTTTGCCAAGCCTTACTTCGCTGTGGTGTTCACCTCGCTGCGTACGCCTGACGATGATCAGGCGTACGCGGAGGCGGCGCAGCGCATGGTGAGCCTGGCCCGACAACAGCCAGGCTTTCTGGGCGTGGAGT
Source organism: Pseudomonas sp. PvP100 (assembly GCF_017833055.1). NCBI lineage: Bacteria > Pseudomonadati > Pseudomonadota > Gammaproteobacteria > Pseudomonadales > Pseudomonadaceae > Pseudomonas > Pseudomonas sp. PvP100. The sequence goes on along the minus strand of NZ_JAFIBO010000001.1, from coordinate 2,387,331 downwards.
CGGCGCGCGGTGACGACGGCATGGGCATCACCGTGTCCTACTGGACCGACGAAACCGCGATTCTCGCCTGGAAACAGCAGGCCGATCATGCTCAGGTCCGCGAGCAGGGACGTTCGCGCTGGTATCAGGCGTTTACCACGCGAATCTGCCGGGTCGAGCGTGACTACGCATTCGACGCGTAGGCATTCAGGGCACTACCGGTGGCACATAGGCCAACGTGGTGCCCAGTGCCCAGAGCAGAAACAGCACCAGCGGCGTGTGGACCAGCAGCTGCACGAATGAGAAGCCGATCAGGTCACGCGCCTTCAGGCCCAGTACACCCAGCAGCGGCAGCATGTAGAACGGGTTTATCAGGTTGGGCAAGGCTTCGGCTGCGTTGTAGATCTGTACTGCCCAGCCGAGGTGATACTGCAGCTCGTTGGCAACTTGCATTACGTAGGGCGCTTCGATGATCCACTTGCCGCCGCCCGACGGAATGAAAAAGCCCAATATGGCCGAATAGACGCCCATCAGAATCGCGTAAGTGTCGTGGGAGGCAATACTGGTGAAGAACGTCGAGATGTAATGCGCCAGGGTTTGCGCATCGCTGCCCTTGACCGTGGTCAGTAGCGCGGCGATCGAACCGTACAGAGGGAATTGAATCAGCACGCCGGTGGTGGTGGGCACCGCCCGCGCGACGGCGTCGAGAAAACTACGCGGTCGCCAGTGCAGCAGGGCGCCGAGCATGATGAACAGGAAGTTGTAGGTATTGAGCCCGGAAATCGCCGTGATCGCCGGTTTGCTCGAAAACTCGCTGAACAACCAGCCAACCCCCAGCAGCACCATCAGGATGATCAGCAGCGGGCTGTATTCCAGCCATTCCCCGGGCCGTGTGCGGGGCGGCAGTGGCGGCAGGTTGAAGGCCGGATCGACACCGCAGGCCTTGGCGTCGCGGGCGCTGTTCGGGCCTGGCGCGGTGGCGTAGGCAACGATCAGTGAGATGACCACCAGCGCGGCGAGCATGACCCCGGATTGCCAGAGAAAGATGGTTTCGGTGAACGGGATCACGCCGGTAATCGCCAGGATCGACGGCGGCAGACTGGCCGGGTTGGCCTGCAATTGCGCGGCCGAAGACGACAGCCCCAGCGCCCAGACTGCACCCAGGCCCAGATAGGCGGCTGCGCCGGCTGCGCGGTAATCCATGCGCAGGTCAGTGCGGCGGGCGAGGGCACGCACCAATAGGCCGCCGAACACCAGCGACAGGCCCCAGTTGAGCAGCGAGGCGAGCATGGAAATCAGCGCCACCCAGGCCACCGCCGAACGGCCGTTGCGCGGCACCCGGGCCAGGCGGTCGATCAGGCGCACCGCAGGCGGTGAACTGGCGACCACGTAACCGCCTATGACCACGAAGGCCATCTGCATGGTGAACGGAATCAGGCTCCAGAATCCGTCACCGAACGCCTTGGCAGCCTCGGCCGGGCGCGCGCCGATCGCCAGTGTCGCCAGCGTGACGATGACCACTGCCAGTGCGGCAAATACCCATGAATCAGGAAACCAGCGTTCAGCCCACGCGGCGCAGCGCAAGGCAAATCGGGCGGAGCGGCTTTCTTCTATGTTGGCGGCCATCTGGGGCACCTCTTTTTGTAATTATTATCGGGGAGTTACTTGAACAGCCGACTATTGCGGACGCAGAGTGTTCAGAACGGTGTTCCCACGCTGGTGAACTGACCCCAAAAAGTTGTGCGGTTGACTCTCGTTCCCATGCTCCGCCTGGGAATGCAGTTCGTGACGCTCCGCGTCACACGGGGGTTCTGCGATGTCAGGTGGATTGAGGTTCGGCTCAGGTCACCTTTCGCCCCTCGGCGAGTTACTTTGATGAGGCCAAAGTAACCAAAGCCTTTCGCTCCGTTTCCGGCCCGACTTCGTCGGGTTCCTTCGCCCTGACACTGATCCGGGGGTCGCCGCAACGGGCCATCCATGGCCCGGTGCGGCTAGCCTGGCGTCCTGCCAGGCTACCCCCGGATCAGCGCCAGGACTCAGCCGTCACTTACGTGGCACTCTGCGTCGTCTGTGCCATCGTGCTCGAAAAGCGCTTTAGAGCAATTTAGCTAAAGGCCCGGCTTGTGAGCTGGTGACCATCGTGCCAACGCTCCGTGTTGGCCCGCACTCAGAAACTCATCTCGATCACGTCATCCGGCACGATCAGCTTGCCTGCGGTTTTGGCCACGATTTCTTCCACGCTGACCCCCGGCGCGCGTTCGCGGAGGATGAACGCGCCGTTTTCGATTTCCAGGTAGGCCAGATCAGTCAGCACCTTGCGGATGCAGCCTGCGCCGGTCAGTGGCAGGCTGCAACGGGTGAGCAGTTTGGATTCGCCGTCCTTCGACGCATGGGTCATGGTGACGATGATGTTGTCAGCGCCCGCCACCAAGTCCATCGCGCCACCCATGCCCTTGATCAGCTTGCCGGGGATCATCCACGAAGCGATGTTGCCCTCGATATCCACCTCGAAAGCGCCGAGCACCGTCAGGTCGACATGGCCGCCGCGGATCATGGCAAAGGATTCGGCCGACGAAAAAATAGAGGCGCCGATGCGCGCGGTGACCGTCTGCTTGCCGGCATTGATCATGTCTGCGTCGATGGTGTCTTCGGTGGGGAAGGCGCCCATGCCCAGCAGGCCGTTTTCCGACTGGAGCATGACGTCGATGTCATCGGGCACGTAGTTGGCCACCAGCGTCGGAATACCGATGCCAAGGTTCACGTAATAACCGTCCTTGAGCTCACGGGCGACACGTTGAGCCATTTGTTCGCGGGAAAGTGCCATCGTCTGAAGCCTCTTTATTGTTGTAGGGCCAAGGCTGCGCTATCAGGATTTTCTGACGGTGCGCTGTTCGATGCGTTTTTCGAAAGTGCCCTGGATGACCCGGTCGACGTAGATGCCTGGGGTGTGGATCTGGGTAGGCAGCAGCACGCCCGGCTCGACGATTTCCTCGACCTCGACCACGGTGATTCGTCCGGCGGTGGCCACCACCGGGTTGAAGTTCTGTGCGGTATGACGATAGATGACGTTGCCGAAGTGGTCGGCTTTCCAGCCCTTGATCAGGGCGAAGTCACCGGTGATGGCCTCTTCCAGAATCACGTTGCGGCCGTTGAACTGACGGGTTTCCTTGCCTTCGGCGACCGGCGTTCCGTAACCGGTTGCGGTATAGAACGCCGGAATGCCTGCGCCACCGGCACGCAGTTTTTCCGCCAGGGTGCCTTGTGGCGTGAGTTCGACTTCCAGCTCGCCGCTGAGCAGCTGCTTTTCGAACAAGGCATTCTCGCCGACGTAGGACGAAATCATTTTGCGGATCTGCCGGTCTTCAAGCAGGATGCCGAGTCCGAAGCCGTCAACGCCGCAGTTGTTGGAGACTACGGTCAGGCCCTTGATACCCATGCGCTTGATCTGCGCGATCAGGTTTTCCGGGATGCCGCACAGGCCGAAGCCGCCGCAGAGTACCGTCATGTCGTCGGTCAGCCCGGCGAGGGCTTCTTCGTAGGTCGCTACTCGTTTATCGAGTCCAGCCATGATGATCCGCCTTTTATAGTTGTTGACCGACAGTCGCGCTGTCGGAGGATCGGGTGACCTGCATCTTCTCTCGGCGTGACTGATTTGTTAATTTTGTTTTTCTGATCAATTCATAAGAAAAGCAAATATATGAACGTCAAGCAGCTTCGCGCTTTTCTGGCCGTTGCGCAGTACCTGAGCTTCGCTCAGGCCGGCGAGCGACTCAACGTGTCGCAACCAGCCTTGAGCCTGACGATCAAGAGCCTCGAAGAGGACCTTGGCGGACAGCTGTTGACGCGCACCACGCGCAACGTCGGTCTGACGCCCGAGGGCGAAACCTTGTTGCCGCTGGCGCGCCAGTTGCTGGCCGACTGGGACAACACCGAAGAACTGCTGCGTCAGCGTTTTACTTTGCAAATGGGCAGGGTGTCGGTCGCCGCCATGCCGTCATTTGCCGGCAATCTGCTGCCAGCGGCCTTGAAGGTGTTTCGTGGGCGCTACCCGCGCGTCAATGTCGCGGTGCATGACGTGATCAATGAGCAAGTGCTGGAAATGGTTCGCCATCGCCGTGTCGAATTGGGTATCGGCTTTGAGCCCGAGTCGAACAGTGCCCTGTCGTTTATCCCGTTCTATATGGACCGCTTCGTCGCCGTGGTGCCCCGGGAGTCGCCGCTGGCCGAGCGGCGTGAGGTCACCTGGGAAGAACTGCTGCGTGAAGACTTCATCGCCCTGCAACGCCCGTCGGCGGTACGTTTGCTGCTGGAACAGGCCATCGAGCCCCGCCACGGCAAGCTGGCGGTCGCGTTCGAGAGCCATCAGTTGTCGACCATCGGGCGCATGGTTGCCAATGGCCTGGGCGTCAGCGCGGTACCGTCACTGTGCATCGGGCAGATGCAGGAACTGGGGGCCTGCTGCGTGGCGCTGGTGGAGCCGCTGATCGAACGGCGTATCGGCCTGATGATGCTTGCCGATCACAAGCTTTCAACTGCGGCTCAAGCGTTGCGCGAGGTGTTGATCGAGAATGCTCGCAACAGTCGATAGCGACTATCACGGCGGATGATTTTTGCTGCGTCAGGGGCAGGCGTAACCTTGCTTCATTCCTGAAATGAAGCCCGACCGGAGGCCCCCGATGAACCGTATGCTCGCCCTTGCGCTTGTCCTGACATTCACTGTTGCGCTGGTTTCCGGCTGCTCCACTCACCACGCTGTCGAGCAGCGGGCGTTCAGCGCTGAAGAAAGCCATCAGTTGGCTCTTGAAGACCTCAACCGTCGAGGCCTGTCATTTGATGAGTATCAGGCACGCAAGGCGCAATTGATGGCGGATCCGCAGATCCAGCAGGCGCGGGACTTCGATGAAACAGGCGAAACAAGCGTCGATCGGGGTGTCGCGGGTCAGCAGCCACAAGGTTAACAGTCGGCTTGAAAAGTGCGTTGTGCAAGAACTGTACTGCTGTAATTGGCCGTCAACTGTCCGTGTGTTTCCTGCACCGCCTTCGATAGGGTGAGCACCTGACTCACTGATCCGGACAGGCAGCATGTTTCTCTCTTTCGATTTGCTTCTGGCATTCACACTCTTCGCGTTCGTCACCTCCATCACTCCCGGCCCCAACAACATGATGCTGCTGGCCTCGGGCGTGAACTTCGGTTTCAGTCGCACCCTGCCGCACATGCTGGGTATCAGTGTCGGTTTTTTCGTTCTGGTGCTGGCCGTCGGTTTCGGTCTGGGCAGCGTGTTCAAGACCTGGCCGGTGCTCTACACGATCCTGCGCTATGTGGGCGCTGCCTATCTGCTGTACCTGGCCTGGAAAATCGCCACGTCGGAACCGGCCTCCGATAGCGTCGACAGCCAGGGTAAGCCGCTGAGTTTCATGAGCGCCGCGCTTTTTCAATGGGTCAATCCCAAGGCCTGGATCATGGCGATCGGCGCGATCAGCACTTACACCCCCATGCAGGGCTACTTCTACAATGTGCTGGTGATTTCGGCAGTGTTTGCGCTGATCAACCTGCCCAGCGTGGGCGTCTGGGCAGGCTTTGGCAGTTTGCTGCGCAACGTTCTGCGCGATCCGCTCGGGTTACGTATTTTCAACGGCGTGATGGCAGCGCTGTTGGTGGCCTCGCTGTATCCGCTGTTTATCGAGCATTGATGCCTTTGCTATTCCGGCACTACAACGCCAGTTGCAAGTGCCCGCCAGCCTGCTGGTGACGCGCCTGCAAGCGACGTTGCAGGCCATGGTGGAAATGTTCCAGCCCTTCATGCAGACGCTCCGTGAGGATTTCGTCCAGCGTACCGCCTAATTCGTTGTCGTCGTAGCTGACCTGGGTATCGATGGCGAAGATGCCGTGCAGCACTTCCTGCGACTTGAGCGCCGACAGCACCGGTTTGAGCGCGTAATCCACGGCCAGCATGTGCGCGATACTGCCGCCGGTGGCCAGCGGCAAGACCACTTTGCCATGCAGCGCGCGCTCGGGCAGCAAGTCGAGCAGGGTTTTCAATGCGCCGGAAAATGACGCCTTGTATACCGGCGTGCCGATCAGCAGGCCATCGGCCTGACTGACCGCTTCGATCAATTCGAGCACCTGCGGGCTGTCGAAACGGGCGAAAAGCAGGTCCTCCGCATTGAAGTCGCGTATGCGCAATGTGGTGACTTCAACGCCGTGACTCTGCAGCCAGCGGCCGGCGTGGGCCAGCACAACGCCGGAACGGGATTTGGGGGAGGGACTGCCTGAAAGTGAAACGACGCGCATGTGGGATGTCCTTGCGATAAACGTAAGCCTGCAAAGCAGCTTATGTGCCAGCCTTCTTGTGTGTCTGGCGATGGCCCGCAGCCGTTGGGTCTGCGTGTCTTTCACGCAGGGGGAGAGAGTTCGCCGCGCTGATGCAAAAGCCGTCAACTGTTGAACCGCTGTTGCTCTGGCAACAGTCTGGCGCAGTGCGACAGGCAAAAAAATCCCTGCACAACCGCGTGCAGGGAGATTGGCGAACGGCCGCGCGGTTCAGTTGCGAAAGGCCGCACCGGTCTGTATCACGCTGGCCGAGCCGAGCAGCTGGCTGATGAAGCGGCTCCAGCGGGTGATATCGGCAGGGCCGACGAACACCACGTCCTGCGCCTTGAGCTCGAACTGCCCGGCCAGCAGGTAGGCGGTGGGCTTTCTCGCGTTGAGGTGGTAGACGGTGGAGGGTGCCCGGGCAAAGTTTTCCGCACCGCGTATGACGTACACCGCATCGCCGTCTGCGCTGTCCGGGCTGAGGCCGCCGGAGTTTCCCAACGCTTCGAGCAGGGTCAGGCGAGTGGTGCCGAACGAGATCACCTGAGGGTTACGGACCTCGCCCAGCACGTAGATCTTGTTTCGCGAGTTGCTGTTCAGGTGCAGGTAATCGCCGTCCTTCAGGAAGATCCGGCTCAGTTGCGAGTCCCGGCGGTTCAGCGAGTCGATGTCGATCAGGTAGTCCTTGCCCTCCCGGCGCAGGGTCAGCCCGGCCAGGTTGGCATCGGTCAGGTCGACGCCGGCGACACTCACCGCCTGCACCAGGCTCAACGGAATATTGGTAATCGGTTGCGGGCCGGGGACCTTGAAAGAGCCGGACAGCAGTATTCGCTGGCTGTTGTAGCGCAGCACTTTGACGTCGACCTTGACCTCGGTGTACTGCGGCGCCAGGCCCATGCGCAATTGCTCACGAACCTCGCTGACCGTTCTGCCACTCGCGCGGATTCTGCCTACATAGGGGAAGTAGAGCGTGCCGTCGTTGAGCACTTCCCGGGTGTTGGCATCCAGTTGGTCCTGTGAGCCCGGCGCGGTCAGTTCGGGGTGTTCGAACACGGTGACCAGCAAGGTATCGCCAGCACCGATCACGTATTCCGGAGTCCTGTAGTCCAGCAGCACCTGCGGCAGGGCCTTGGCCTCTGCAGTGGCGCGCAGTTGCTGTTGCTGCAGGGTCTTCGGCGTGACCTCGATCAGCTGTGCACGGGGTTCGTCCGGTTTGTCGAGAGTGACGTCATCCGGCGTCATATGTTGCCCCGGCGCGAATGCACAGCCTTGCAGCGCCAGGCTGACCAGCAGTAACGCAGTAACGCTTCGATTCATGACGTTTTTCCTTTCATGGGATTGCTCCGTTCTTGTTGCGTACCGAGGGTGTTCGGTGTGTGCTCAGGTCAGCGCTGGCATCAGAAGGCGTTCTTGTTGACGAACCCCTTGAGCAGCGTCAGCAGAATGATTTTCAGGTCCAGCCAGATCGACCAGTGCTCGATGTATTCCAGGTCGAACTCGACGCGCATGCGCATCTTGTCCAGCGTGTCGGTTTCGCCGCGCCAGCCGTTGATCTGCGCCCAGCCGGTGATGCCGGGCTTGACCTTGTGGCGCAACATGTAACCGCTGACCTGCCTGCGGTATTGCTCGTTGTGGGCAATGGCGTGGGGGCGTGGGCCAACGATGGACATGTCGCCGTGCAGCACGTTGAAGAACTGCGGCAGCTCATCCAGCGACGTCCGGCGCAAAAAGCGGCCCAGCGGTGTTATCCGCGCGTCGTTGCGCGTCGCCTGAAGCACCACATCGGTGTTTTCCTGGACGCTCATGCTGCGAAATTTCCAGACCATGATCGAGCGGCCGTCCAGCCCGTAGCGGCGCTGGCGGAACAGCACCGGGCCGGCCGAGGTAAGCTTGATGGCTGCCGCAATGGTCAGCAGGGGCACGGCGATCAGCAACAGAATCAGGCTCGACAGCACGATGTCTTCGGCACGTTTGGCCAGGCTCCAGGCACCGTCCATGGGCGAGTCGAAAATGCTGATGCTGGCCAGGCCGTTGATGCTTTCACTGCGCGCGTGCAGCAGGTCGAACATGAACACATCCGGAATCAGGTACACCGAGGCGGTGGTGTCGCTCAGGCCCGTAATCAACTCGCGCAGTTGCGGTTCTGCGCTGAAGGCGAGGGTGATGTACACCTTGTCGATCCGGCCAGCGCGGGCATCTTCGATCAACTGCTGCAGGTCACCCAGTACGGGCGGGCGGCGCTTGTGCGCCTGCAGATTCATCTGCTGCGGATGCGCGTCGTAAAAGCCGAGCAGGATCAGGCCCATCCAGGGCGCCAGGGCGATGGACCGGGCCAGCCGCTCGCCGACCTGGCCGGTGCCGACGATCGCCACCCGGCGCGTATTGAAGCCACGCCGACGCAGGGTGTGCAGGGCCAGACGAATAAGCAGCCGGTAGCCGCACAGCACGGCGAGTGCCAGCGCGAACCAGCTCATCTGGCCGTTATCGGGCAATTGCGTCTGAGCGAGCAGCAGACTGTTCAGCGACAGCAGGGTGATGAAGGTCATCGCCCAATAACTGAAGACCTTGGTCAGCTCGCGCAGGATGCGCTCGCCACGCCATGAGCCATACAACTGGTGGTACTCGCTGACCCAGTGAAAGACCAGCACCGCGAGGAAAATGTGCGACCAGGCCTCTGTGCTGTCGGTGACCGTCAGCCCGGTTTGCCAGTAACCGATCAGCACAATGACGGTCAGGTCCAGCAAGCGATGGGCGAGCGAAAGCGCTGACTGGTGGGCACGCAGAATGCCGCGAACTGAAGTACGCATGGGAAGGGCTCGTTCAGACGGTTTTCAGGGAGACGACACGGCCAGGCAGTTCACTGCTAGGCCCGGGAGATGTCTGGGCGGCACATTGCGATTGAGGCAGGCGCGCCAGATGAACCCTGCTTGAGAGGGCCAGACGGTCCTCGACGAAGGCTTTGATCTCCTGCTCAAAGCGCGCGACCGAAAACCGCTCGGCATTGGCCCGGCAGGCCTCGGGAGAGATGCGTGATTGCGCCGCTTCGAATTCGCCTATGGCGGTGATCAGTGATGCGACTGTTTGCTGTGGGTAGAACACGCCGGTCGGTTGCGGGTGATCCAGGCCGCGCACGGTCTCCATGACGCCGCCCTTGGCGAAGGCGATGACCGGCGTGCCGCAAGCCTGGGCTTCGACCGGGCTGATGCCGAAATCTTCCTCGGCGGCGAAGACAAACGCCTTGGCACTGCGCATGTGCTCGAGCAGCACGTTACCTGGCTGAAAACCCAGCAGCGTCACGTTGCTCACCTGGCTGGCAATGGCCTGTGCCTTGGCCAGGTCCGGTCCGTCGCCGATCATGATCAGGCGTTTGTCAGGCATCGCGGCGAAGGCCTCGACAATCATCGGCATGCGTTTGTAAGGCACCATTCGCGAGGCGCAGAGGTAGAAGTCCCAACGTGTGCCCTGTGCGGTGAAGCCGAGCGTGTCCACCGGCGGGTAGATGACGGTGGAGTCGCGTCGATAGGCCTTGCTGATGCGCGCACCGATAAACCCGGAATTGGCAATGAAGGCATCCACGCCGGTCGACGTGCGCTGGTCCCACAAGCGCATGTAATGCAGGATCAGGCGCGCCAGGCCACCCTTGATTCCCTTGCTCAGCCCTGACTCCTGAAGGTACTGATGCTGCAAGTCCCAGGCATAGCGGATCGGCGAGTGCACATAGCTGATGTGCAATTGGTCCGGGCCGCACAGCACGCCCTTGGCCACTGCGTGGCTGCTGCTGATGATCAGGTCATAGCCGGACAGATCCAGTTGCTCGATGGCCAGCGGCATCAGTGGCAGGTAGCGCGAATAGTGTTTGCGGGCACCGGGCAGCTTCTGGATGAACGTCGTTCTGGCGACCTTGCCATGCAGGTGCGCGCGGTCCTGATCGCTGAGGAAGTCGATGACCGCAAACAGGTCCGCAGCGGGCCAGACGTTGATCAATGACGCGAGCACGCGCTCGGCACCGGCGTAGCTCACCAGCCAGTCGTGGACGATAGCGATTCTCATGGGCGTTCCTTGCTGTAATGGCCCGCACTAATGCGGACGCGACGGCGCGCATCCTGGCCTTGCTGTTGTGGATTCAGGGTTTGCCGGTGGACGATTCGGTGGCGATGTTCAGTCTGCTTTGCTGCGCGGGGTCGGACGCCAGCAACGTATCGATGTGCTGGGAAAGACGCTGTGCGGAAAGCTCCCAGGAAAAACGCTGCACGTTTTGCAGGCCCTGGACACGCAGCGCGTTGCGCAAGGGCGCATCCAGCAGAATGCGCTGCATGGCTGCGGCCATGTGGCTGACGTCCAGCGGGTCGAAATACAGCGCACTGGCCTGCAGAACTTCCGGGATCGACGCGGCATTGGCCGCCAGCACCGGGCAGCCGCAGGCCTGGGCTTCGAGCGGCGGGATGCCGAAGCCCTCGTAAAGCGAAGGGAAGACGAACGCAGTCGCGCCCTGGTACTGCGCGATCAGCTCGGCATCACTGAGGCGACCCAGAAAACGGATACGCGGGTCACGACAGGCGATGTGTTGCAGGTTCGGGTCGGCAAACAGCGCGCTGGCTGCGCCGACAATATGCAACTGCAGATCCGGGTGGCCACGCAGGCTGAGAAAGGCCTGAATCATGCGTCTGAAATTCTTGTGTACGGCCGGCGAGGACACGGCCAGCAGGTAGTTCGGACGATTCACAGCGGTCGGCCCCGGGATGAAATCGTCGCTGACCGCAGCCGGTACGACGAGCACTTTGTCTTCTGCGTAGCCATAGAACGAGGATATTTCTCTGCGCGAGAAGTGGCTGCCGGTGATCAGCGTTCTGGCGCGCGACAGCAGGATCGGGGTGATGGTCCGATAGGCCAGCCGGAACAACCGGGTGTAACTTTGCGGGTAGCGCACATAGTTGATGTCGTGGTGAGTCGCAATCTGGTTGCCATACAGCATGGGCCCGGTGTTGCTGATCGAGATCAGCAACGGACTGCCCCGACGTTTCAGGTACAGCGGCAGGTCGATCTGCTCCCACACATGCCCGGTGGAGCGCCCGATGCAGTGCGCCTCCAATGCGCTGGCGCAGTCATGCAGTCTGATGTTATGCGGGGCAACGAATACCAGATCGTCGCGCAGTCGCTTCAGCGCTCGGCACATCTGCTCTGCGTAGCGCTGTACACCACTGATGTCCTGGGTAAGAAACCGTGCATTGATGAAAATCATCTTGAGCGTCCTGCTGATGAAAGTGGGCTGGCGGGTGCCACACCGTGTCCGTGATGTCGTCGAACGGGGCGACTGCGCCCGTTCGCCGTGCTACTTGCCAGGTGCTACGTGCTGCGATCCTGCAAGGTCTGGGCGAAGATGCTTTCGTACTGGTCCAGCATCAAGTCCAGGTTCATCAATGACGCGACGCTGCTGCGTGCCTGGCTGCCGAGGCGTGCCAGCAGTTCGGGCTGCTGATGCAGCTTGAGCATCGCCAGCCCCAGTGAGTCAGGGTCATCGGGGCTGCACAGCAAGCCATTAAGCGGTTCCTGAATGATTTCCGTGAGCCCGCCCATGCGGCTGGCGATGACCGGCAGCGAGTGCGCGCACGCCTCGACCGCGACCATGCCGAATGGCTCATTCCACAGGGAAGGCACAACCGCCACGTCGATCTGGCGATAGAAATGCTCAGGCCTCTGAAAACCGACGAAGCTGATGTCAGGGGAAGTGACCATGGCCCTGAAGCGCTTTTCATCGGATGGCTGTCCGCGCCCGGCGATCTGCAAGGTGGCTTTGAACGGCAGGCGCTGGAACTGCTCGATCATCCACTCCAGCCCCTTGTTGGTCGACAGGGTGCCCAGGTAACCGAAACGCAACGGTGCGTTATCGACAAGTGCTTTGGGCTGCTCGCGAAGCGCTGGCGTAAACGGGCTGGCGTTATGCACCACATAGCCTCTGGCATGCTTGAAATAATCCTGCGCCCGCAGCGTGTCGAGCATGAAGCGGCTGACGCCGACCACCGCGCTGACCTGTTCCGACTGTTGTGCATGATGGCTGCGCAACCGTGTGCATGTCGTGCAGCGGCGCTGACAGTTTTTGCCCTTGCTGAACATCGTGCTTGCCGGGCAGAGCAGGTAGAAATCATGCAGCACCTGCACGATCGGGCAATTGGCCTGGGTGATCTGGTCCCATGCCGACACCGACCAGCCCGTCAGGTTATGGCACACCACCAGTTCTGGCTGCTCCAGCTCCATCACGCGCTCCACGTACTCACGCATGCCTGCGTTGTAGCGGTCGCGCCAGTGCCAGGCAAAGCGCGCCAGACGGCCAGGACGCTGGGCGATGAAGTGCCAATAGTGGTTAAGAAGGCCGGCCCGATAGACCTTGACCCGATTGACCTCAGCCAGTTGCAGGCCAGGCCGGTCAGTGGTGGCCAATACCGCGACGCTGTGCCCGCGCTGCTGCAAGCCCTCGACCGTACGCTGCAGAATGATTTCTGCGCCGCCGCCGATATCGGGCGCGTAGAGGCTATTGATGAAAAGGATTTTCATAGTGGGTAGGCCCTGTTCAGGCCCAGCCTGCCGGCTTCCCCTTCGCGAATGGCGTCGTTGAGCAGGTCCAGACGCTGGGCCGCGTCATGGCGCCAGGCATACAGGCTCAGCAGGCAGAGAAACATCCGGCGATTGAGCCGATAGCTGAGCGTGGAAGCCGCCCAGACATGTTTGTCGAACCAGGCCTGATTACGCGCTGCGTAGTAGGCGCGCAGATCCGACCCGCCCAGCAGGTAGCTTTCATAGACATTGCGGGTCCGTGCCTTGATGTTCCAGGAGTCTTCCAGATCATCCAGCCGCGCATCGGGCACCAGAAACAGCTTTCCGCCACCGTCGGTGATGCGCCAGGTGTATTCGCTGTCATCGCTGTACAGCTTGAGAGCATCCAGTGGCAGGCCGATCTTTTGGTAAAGGCTGCGATGGGCAAGCAGCCCGCCGTAAGTGGCAAAGGGCAGTTGCACGCGCTCCGGCATCAGCCGGGTCGCATCGGGCTGTCCCCACGGCAGGCGTCGCCAGATCTTGTAAGGCAACTGGGCGATGTGAAAGCCGAAGAAGCTTGAGCGCCGCTGGATTGCGTATTGCAGCGGCACACCTGCGGCGATGTCGGCTTGATGCGTGGGGCGAAAGCCGAGCACCGCGCAGTTGTCCTGGCCGTCGAGGAGTTGCCGTTCACGCAAGGATCGATGCAATGCCTCGATGGCATGCGCGGTCGGTGCGTTATCGTCGTCCATCAGCCAGATGCAGTCGTCTCCGGTTTGCAGCGCGGCGTTGATGCCCACCGAGTAGCCATTGGCCGAGCCGGTGTTGTGCGGCAGCCAGATCACCTGAACCCGATCGGGCCACTTATCGCACAGCGCTTGCAGCGGCGCGGTGGAAGCATTGCTGACAACGATCACACGGCCGATCAGCGGGCTTTCCAGCGAGCGGCTGATCAGGGTGTGCAAATAGCTGAAACGGTCACCATAGGTGAGCGTCACCAGGGTGGTCTGGCGCGGCATGGTGCGATTCCGAGGCTGGTGGAACAGGCGTGCGACGCATGCTTTCAGTACACGTCGTGCGGCAGGTTGCGGCGGGTTCGAGCGCTAGGCGCTCGCCTCGATTCGCGACAGGCTGCTGATCGGCAGCACCACTTTTTGCTGGCGTTGCAGCATATTGAGCAGGATCACCGCGCGCTGCGCGCCGTCTTCGCTCAGAAAGATGGCCTCGACGTCACCCCAGCTGGCATGGGTGATCAGCACTGCGTCGCCCTGGGTAAACTGTGCTTTCGGCGCGGGCGTGGCGAGTCGCTGGCGGATCTGCTCGATCAGATGATCCCGAACCGGCACCGGATGACCGCCGAAGGTCACGATGCGCGAGACGCCGCGGGTGGAGCGAATCGGGTACCAGTTGTCCTGCACCTGATCCATGTGAATGAACAGATAGCCGGGGAACAAGGGCTCGCCGGCCTGAGCCTTAGCGCCGGTTTTTTTTGCATCGGCCTGTAACGGTCGATAGCACTCGAACTGCTGACGCCGCAAATGTTCTTCGGCGCGGGCTTCCTGCCGTGGTTTGGTCTGGATCAAGTACCAGCGGACATCCTGGTCGGAGCGGGACATGGTTAATTCCTTTTAAATGAAACAGCTCGGTCAGCGGCACGCGGCGCCCTGGTTATCGTGGCGCGGGGTGGTAGTTGTAGCCGTAGGCGGCGCAGTCGTAGTCGGAGGTCGTAGCCTTGCGCACCACCGCGTTGAAAATGGCGCCCTTGATCAGAATTCCGTTCTGACCCAAACGTCGTTTGCTGGCTTCGATTTCCTGGACGGTGGTCATGCCGAAGCGCGCCACCAGCAGGCAAGTGCCCGCCTGACGGCCGACCAGCGTCGCGTCGGTTACGGCCAGGATGGGCGGGGTGTCGATCAGAATCAGGTCATACAGCGGCGACAGTTCGGTAAGCATCTTGTGGAAGTTGTCATGCATCAGCAGCTCTGAGGGGTTAGGCGCGGCGAAACCACAGGAGATGAAATCCAGATGCCGGACACGGGTGGTGTTGATGACCTCGGTACAGCGCAGACGCGCCGCCAGGGTGTCTGACAGCCCGTGTTTGGGTTGCAGACCGAAGAGGCGATGCAGGTAGCCTTTGCGCATGTCGGCATCGATCAGCAGGACCCGTTTGCCGGTCTGGGCAATGATGGTCGCCAGATTGCTCGACACAAAAGACTTGCCTGCTCCGGGTGTCGGGCTGGATATCATCAGCACGTTGTTGCGCGCTTCAAGCATGGCGAAGTGCAGGCTTGTGCGCAGACTGCGCAATGACTCGATCGCCAGCTCGGCGGGCGCGGCGATGCTCAGCAGCTTCGACTCCTGGCCAGCATGGTCGCGCTTGTCCAGATGCTCCTGTTGACGCGAGTAGGGCAGCGACGCGTAGACTGGCATGCCCAGATTTTCAATGATCTCGGCGCTTTCTACGCCGCGATAGAACGCCTGACGCACGAAAACCATGGTCATCGCCACCAGTGCGCCGAGCAGCGTGGCAATCAGCACAATCAGCGTTTTCATCGGTTTGACGGGTCTTTCGACATTGGTGTCGGCGTTGTCGATGACCCGTACATTGCCGATGTTGCCGGCGCGCAGAATGTCCTGCTCCTGGCTTTTGTTGAGCATCAGTGTGTAGGTCTGGCTGATGACCTGCATATCGCGGGTCAGGCGCAACAGCTCCTGCTGGGTCATGGGCAGCGCGTCGATTTTTTTCAGCAGGCCCTGGCGCTGTTGTTCCAGTTGGTTCATCTGGCTCATCAGGCTGCGATAGGTCGGGTGCTCACGGGTATACAGCCGCTCCAGTTCGACGCGTTTGAGTTTCAGTTCGGACAGCATCGAGTCAAGACTGACCACCTGGTCAAGCACCCCCTTGGTTTCGATACTCAGGTCCACCGATCGGGCGCTGGTCTGGAAGGTGTTCAGTGCGGTCTCCGATTCCTCAAGCTGCTTGCGTACGGCGGGTAACTGCGAGCGCAAGAACTGCAGGCGCTGGGCGGCCTCGGCCGAACTGCGCTCGACGTTCTGACGTACATACAGATGGCTGACCTCATCGAGAATCCGGTTGGCCCGTTGTGCGTCCTGGTCCTCGATCGACAGATAGATGATGCCCGAGTCCCTGCCGGCCTCGGCGATCTTCAGGCGGTTCTGATAGATCAGCGCGGTGCTGAGCGTGCGCTGTCTGGAGACAGTGAAATCGGTGCCGGGCCGTGCCTGCAACGTAGCGACCTGGATCTTGATTCCGTGGCCTTCGACCACGCGATTGATCGCACCGCCGAGCAGCAGATTGTGTTCGCTGTCGTAGAGCGAGAACTGGCCGGGTTTGCCTGCGGTCAGGGTGAGCCTTTCACCCAGCAGGTGCTCCGGCACTTCCAGTTGGAACACCTCTATTTTTTCGCCGCCCCACGCATATTGGGTCAGGCCGAATAAAGGCTGCGCCAGCTCACCGTCGCGTGCGGGCTTGAAGGTGCGATACAGATAAGGACCGATCACAGGAAACAAATCAGGTGTCTGGAGCCTATTGAGCTGCAGATCGTCGACGACCTTGCCCAGCAGCGCGCGGGACTTGATCAGCTCGATCTCGGTGGTCGCCTGCGACACCGAGAGTGGCTTGGCACTGACTTCCGGCGTGCCCTCGATGCCGATTTTCCGAGGCTCTATCTGAATCATGGCGGTGGCCTGATACACCGGTGTGGCCAGAATGGCATAGCCCAGGCCGATCAGGAAAAACACGCCGACGGTCCACAGGATCAGGGTCTTGTGATCGAACAGCATCCGCAGGACTGTTGCCAGATCGATCCGGGGGTCCGCTTGGAAATTCAGGGAAGGATGGTTCATGACGGTCATTTATCCTGTTGCTCCTGACTGAAAATGAGGGAGCCAGTCGTCGATGCAGCGCGAGAGCTGCGCGTAGGTCTGTTCGAAGGCTGACGCGGGCCGCCGGTAAGGGTCGGTGATGTCGAGCGGGTCCTGCCATTTGCCGATCAGAAAGGCTTTGCCGCGCACCTCGGGGGCCAGTTCGAGGACGTCGGAGAAATGCGCCTGCTCCATCAGCAGGATCAGGTCGGCCTGGCGCAGCAACTCGCGACTCATCTGGCGAGCGGCATGCCGCCGAGGCTGTACCCGGTGCGACTGCAGCACTGCATGTGCCGTCGGGTCGATCGACGAACCCGACAACGCGGCTATGCCTGCCGACTGGATACGCACCTGCGTGGCCTGCAGGCGTTCATGCAGCATCGCCACGGCCATCGGACTGCGGCAGACGTTGCCGACGCACAACACCAGCACACTACTGAACATGAGCTTTGCCAGTGGCGGGCGGCAGGCGCCTGCGCAGATTGCCGATCATGTTGACCGCCACTTTCCACAGCGTCTGCAGTTTGTGGCGGGGGGCGAGTGCGGCCAGCGACAGGCACACCGTCTGCATCAGGAAATACTGGTACAGCGGCTGATTGCCCAAGCGGTTGTAATAGTTGGCCAGGCTTGAGCAGGTCTGCAGGTTCATGTGCAACTTGCGTTTGTCACTGCGCATCGAGAACACCCCGCCAGGGTGCACGCGATAGGCGGCCGGCTTGATCCCGGCCATGAACTTGCCCTTGCCGTAGGCCCCCAGCAACGACCACCAGCACATATCGTTCAATGGTGCGCTGCACAGGCTCAGTTCGGGTGGCATCTGGCTGAACACATTGCGAAAGCAGACGGTCAGGGTCGACAGGCGTCTTGCCTGTTGCAACTCCAGCGCCGAGGCATCGGCGCGCAGGTGGCCTTGCAATTGCACTCCATACTGGCCGTGGTCATCGAAGACGAACGCGTCGTGATAAGTGATGACGTAATCCGGATGAGCTTCGAGAAAGTCCACTTGCTGCTGCAGTTTTTGCGGATCGGTCCAGTAGTCGTCGGCTTCGCAGTAGGCGATGTAACGACCGCGCGCTTCGCCAAACAGGCCCGGGACGCAAGCCCTGCCCTGACTGTACTGATTGATCTGCTGATAGAAGGGCCGAATGATCGTCGGATGCCGCTCGGCGTAGTGCGCAATGATGCGCGCGGTAGCGTCTGTGGAGGCGTCGTCGTTGATCAGGATTTCGTACCTGAAATCGGTCTGCTGTGACAAAAGCCCGTCCAGCGTCTGGGCGATGAAGCCTTCCTGATTGTAGGCGGGGCATACGATGCTCAGCAGCGGCGGCGCCAGGCAGGTTTCCTCGGTATTTCTTACAGTGTCGTCCATGGCTCAAGTACTCGGTTTACTGAACAGAACATAGAGTTTCGATGCCAGCGGCCGGTGACTCGTCGCCACCAGCGTCAGGGTGACAAGCCCGCTGAGCGCGAGTGCCAGAAGCACGCTGCTGCGGCTTTCACCGGCAATCAGATTGAATACGGGAGCGCTGACCACCAGGCCAGCAGCGGTCATGACGCTGATACGCAGGATGTCGCTCAGCCACTGGCGATGAAGGCCGGGGGCCAGGTGTCGATGCACGATGGCTGGCCATATCGCGAAAGACGTCGCGCGCAGAAAAAACCACGCCAACGCCGCGCCGTACACGCCTTGGTAATGAATCGCCAGCACCATCACCGGCACGCTGACCAGCGTCGATATCAGGCTGTACCACAGGTGCAAATGCATTCGGCCATAGGCGTATTGCAAATAGAACTGAAAGGCACTGGCGGCCATGATGGCGCTGCCCAGTGCGTACCAGCCCAGTACCGGGCGACTCCAGTTTGCGGCGACCGGATCGCCGGTCCAGGCGAGAATCAACGGTTCTGCATACAGGGCAATGACCGCCGCCAGAGGAAACACAAAGGTGCAGGCGAAGCGATTGGCGGCGAGGAACAAGGCGTGCATCTCGTCGCGCCGCCCCTCGGCCATCAACACTGTCAGGCGCGGCAGCAGCGTCTGGACCAGCGGATTGGTCAGCATCACGATGCCGGTGGCGATCAACGCCACCAGTGAGAAGTAGCCGTACTGGCCCAGCGGCAGCAGATTCGACAGAAGAGCCTTGTCCACCTGAGTCAGCACGATCCACAGCACAGCGCTCAGCGACAGGCTGGCGGCGAAGGGCAGGATCGGCTTGATCAATGGCCAGTCCAGACCGGTCAGCCAATGCGGCGCAGGCATCTGCCCGCGGGCCTTGCCGGCAAACCACAGGGTTTCGAGCAGCCCCACCGCAAGTTGAAATTCAAAGAAGTCTCGTGGGTCCCGGGAAAACTGACTGACCAGCACCAGGCCACCGAAGTAGCGCAATGTCGCGATCAACACATTGGCGACGTTGAGCCAGCCATGCTGTTCAAGGCCCTGAATCGCGCTTTTGTACAGCGTCGAATACAGGCGCAGGGCAATGATGATGCCCATCAAAGTGATGCAATGGGTCAGCGTGTCGGGTTGTAGCGTGTTTGCGTTCAGCCAGTGCGCGGCGATCCAGGGGCTGGCGATACAGACCAGCAGGGCGCAGAACATGGCCATCGGCAGAAAAACCAGTTCGAACGAGCGCAGCAGACGGCCCAGGTATTGTTTGCTTGCAGGGGTGTCTCGCTGATGCGCCACCGCCCGCACCAGGCTGGGCGACAGGCCGGCATCCAGCAATTGCAGCCAGGCCTGCAGCAGGGTGAAGAAGCCGATCAGGCCATACGCTTCGGCACCCAGATGGCCCAGATAAAACGGCATGATCAGAATCCCGACCAGCAGCACGTAAGCCTGCCCGCCATAATTCAGGAGGGTGTTGCGAATGAGGGAATGTTTGCCTGGCATGGTCGTCAGCAGACCCGCGCAACGGTGCAAGCCCGGTAGTCAGTTTCAGTCCCGTTGCAGGCTTCGATCAGGGTGCGGATCACCAGGTCCTGCTCGCTTTTCAGCAAGCCGGGATAGATAGGCAGGCACAGCACACGCTCGCTCAACGCTCTGGAGACCGGCTGGCCGGGCTGAGGCTGCAGGTATTCGAGGGTGTCCAGCGAGGGGTAGAAGTAGCGGCGAGGATTGATCTTGTGCTGGTTGAGTGCCGTACGCACGCTCAACAATTGTTGCTCGTCGCGCAGGGCCACAGGGTAATAGCTGTGATTCAACTGGCTGTCGGCCTGGGGTGTCTGCAGATCCAGATAGTCCTGCAGCGACGAGGTGTAGTGATCGGCTATCTCTGCGCGCTCTTCGAGAATGTTGCTGATGTTGTCGAGAATGCACAGACCCATCGCAGCAGAGAATTCGTTGAGCTTGGCGTTGATGCCGATGCCGTCGATCCGGTCGACGCCGGAAATGCCGAAGTTGCACATCAGATGGGCCTGTCTGGCCAGCTCGTCATCGTTGGTGATGATCGCGCCACCTTCAATGGTGTGAAACAGCTTGGTGGCATGGAAGCTCAAGGTGCTGATGTCGCCGTGATTGAGCACCGACTGGCCTGCGTGACGCACGGCGAATGCATGTGCGCCGTCATAGACGACCTTGAGCTTATGCTCGCGGGCTATTTGCTCGATGGCTTGCACGTCACACGGATTGCCGAACACGTGGGTGGCGACGATCGCAGTGGTGTCTTCGGCAATACTGTTTTCGATGTGTTTCGGCGAGATGTTCCAGGTGTGCGCATCGATGTCGGCAAAGATCGGCCGGATGCCTTCCCATTGCAGCGAACTGCTGGTCGCGACAAAACTGAATGGCGTGGTCACTGCGCTGCCGCTCAGCCCCAGCGCCCGATAGGCCACTTGCAGGGCCAGGGTGCCGTTATTGGTCAGAATAATGTGCCTGACGCCCAGGTAGTCCTTGAGTCGATCCGTCAGCTCCCTGGCCAGCGGACCGTGATTGGTCAGCCAGCCACGTGCGTAGATGCCTTCGACATAGCGTTTGAACTGGTCGATATCACCCAGATATGTCTTGGTCACGTTAATCATCGAAGCCTCCATGTTTCTTTGAATCAGCGCGTTGCCAAGCGGGTGACCGGGCATCTTTCGCAGACGTGCGTTGACTGCCGGGCACGCTACCGCCGAATCGTGTCGATCCAGTCAGGGCGCTGCTTACACAGAACCAACGCGTAAGCGTCGAGTGGGTCGCATTGCAACAGGCAAAGCTACCGCCACACCGAACGCATTTAGCAGTTTAAAAAGGAAGTGAGAGTCAACAGACATCCGCCAGCGCCGGGTAAGCGCCGTGGAAATAACTGACAGGGTGAGACGGGACAGCAGTCAACTTCGGCGGATGATTCCGACGCCATGCTCTGCGGCATGTGCGTAAAACCGGAATGTGCCTGACGGTCCTATATATCGGTGGCGGCAGGGTATCTGTCAAATTATTTCGTCAGGTTTCTGTTAGATTTTTGATAAATGGTAGAGCGGAGAATCTAACGTACTGATTTATAAGTGTGTCAAAAAAATATCATCCGTCGATGTCTTTTTAAAGACACAGCTCACGACCTCTGTCCGGCGTCGAGAGATCAACAGATTTTACGACAGCAGCTTTTTAAATATTCAATTTTGATCTATATAAATACTAATTGATAATTTTTGGTTCTATTTGATTTCGTGCATGATCTTCCTCATGGTCTGTAAACGAGGAACGTGTATGAACGAGCCAGTGCTGTATTTCGATTACGCTGCCACCACGCCTGTGGACGAGCGCGTCATCAGAGTGATGGTCGATTGCCTGGGGGCATCAGGCAACTTCGGTAATCCCGCCTCCAGCTCCCATTCGTTCGGCCAGAAAGCCCGCCTTGCAGTGGAGTTTGCCCGTGGGCAGGTTGCGCACCTGGTGGGTGCGCAAGCCTCGCAGATCATCTGGACTTCCGGCGCGACCGAATCCAGCAATCTGGCAATAAAGGGGGTAGCTCAGGAACGTGCCAAGCGCCAGGCAGCGGTCTTCGGAGGCAGACCCGGTCATATCATCACCAGCCTGATCGAGCACAAGGCTACCCTCGACACCGCCCGTCAACTTGAGGAAGAGGGCGTCGATGTTACCTGGCTGGCGCCGGACAGCGAGGGCCTTATCAGTGCCGATGCGGTCAGTGCAGCCTTGCGTGACGATACATTTCTGGTCTCGCTGATGCTGGTCAATAACGAACTGGGTACCGTCAACGACATCGCCGAAATCGGCAGGCGCGTACGTGGGCACGGGGCGCTGTTGCATGTCGACGCTGCACAAGGCGCTGGCAAGCTGCCGATTGACCTCAGCCAGCTCGCGGTGGATTTGATGTCGCTCTCGGCACACAAGATCTATGGGCCAAAGGGCGTTGGTGCCTTGTACGTCGGTCCGCGCGCGCAGCAGCGTGTGCTCGCTCAGATTCATGGGGGAGGCCACGAATATGGCTTGCGCTCCGGGACACTGGCGACGCATCAGATCGCCGGAATGGGCGCTGCCTTTGCCCTGGCGGCAGAGGTGCTCGAAGAAGAAGTGGTTGAAGTACAGCGGCTGAGTGATATTCTTTGTGAGCGCCTGGCCAAGATCCCCGGGGTGTGTATCAACGGCAGTCCCACGCAGCGGATTGCCCACACACTCAGTTTTACCTTCACCCATAACGATCTGGACGTCGCCGCGCTGGGTGAGAGTCTGGCCTTTTCGTCCACCTCCGCCTGCAACTCGGCAAAAAACCTGCCGTCGCATGTCCTGCTCGCCCTCGGGCTGAGCCCGCAGGCCGCGAGCCAGACCATACGCCTGAGCCTGGGGCGCTTCACCCGCGAGCAGGACATAGAGCGTGCGGTCGACTCGATTCGCGCCTCTCTTGTTCAGCCTGCGTTCTGGGCGGTTGCTCAGGCTTGATGAGTGCTCCATTATCTGAACCAGTGAAAGCAGTCAATTTCCGGGTCAGCAGGAGAGTCAATGAGCACGCAATCCAATGCCAGTTCAGGCGTGGCAGAACGTTTGGCGCAAACCCGCGCCTTGATGAGCAGGGAGCGCATCGATGCCTATCTGGTGCCGTCAGCGGATCCGCACCTCTCCGAATACCTGCCCGGCTATTGGCAGGGGCGCCAGTGGCTGTCGGGTTTTCACGGCTCGGTCGGTACGCTGATCATCACCCAGGATTTTGCCGGCATTTGGGCTGATAGCCGCTATTGGGAGCAGGCCACCAAGGAGCTGGCCGGCAGCGGCATCGAGTTGGTGAAACTGATGCCTGGCCAGCAAGGTCCGCTCGAATGGCTGGCAGATGAGGCCAAGGCCGAAAGCGTGGTTGCCGTTGATGGGGCGGTTCTGGCCGTAGCTTCTTCACGGACTTTGGCAAGCAAGCTCTACGAACGTGGCGCGCGGCTGCGAACCGACATCGACCTGCTTACCGAGCTATGGCAGGACCGCCCGGCGTTGCCGTCCCACCCGATTTACGAGCATTTGCCTCCCCAAGCGTCACTGGACCGTAGCGAAAAACTCGCGCGGGTTCGTCAGATCATCGTCGAGCGAAAAGCTGACTGGCATTTCATTGCAACGCTGGACGATATCGCCTGGCTGTTCAATCTGCGTGGCGCAGACGTTTCCTACAATCCGGTGTTCATCGCGTTTGCCTTGATCGGTCCGCAAAGCGTCACGCTGTTCGTGGACTCGAAGAAAGTACCGGACTCGGTGCGTGCGCGCCTGGAGCGCGAGGCCATCAACCTCATGGAGTACACGCAGATTGGCGCCGCCTTGCGTGAACTGCCGAAGGATGCGCGACTGCTGGTCGATCCGGCGCGGGTTACCTGCGGGCTGCTCGATTACCTGGACAGTGAGGTCACGCTGGTTGAAGGGCTTAACCCGAGCACGTTGCTGAAATCGCGAAAAACCGAGACCGATACGGCTCATATCCGTCAGGCAATGGAGCAGGACGGCGCGGCGCTGTGCGAATTCTTCGCCTGGCTGGACAGTGCACTGGGGCGAGAGCCTGTCAGCGAACTGACCATCGATGAAAAACTCACGCAGGCACGTGAGCGACGTCCGGGTTATGTCTCGCCCAGCTTTGCGACTATTGCGGGTTTCAACGCTAATGGCGCAATGCCGCATTATCGCGCCACCGAGGCGGAGCATGCGCGGATAGAAGGTGATGGTTTGCTGCTGATCGATTCGGGCGGCCAGTACCTTGGTGGCACCACTGACATCACGCGGATGGTGGCGATCGGAACACCGAGTGCCGAACAGAAGCAGGACTGTACGCGCGTCCTCAAGGGTGTGATCGCACTGTCACGTGCTCACTTCCCCAAGGGCATTCAGTCGCCGCTACTGGACGCCATTGCCCGAGCGCCGATTTGGAGTGAGGGTGTCAATTACGGCCACGGCACCGGGCACGGTGTGGGGTATTTCCTGAATGTGCACGAGGGGCCGCAAGTCATTGCCTATCAGGCACCTGCAACGCCGCAGACGGCCATGCTGCCAGGGATGATCACGTCCATCGAGCCCGGTACGTACCGGCCTGGACGCTGGGGGGTGCGTATCGAAAACCTGGTGATCAACCAGGAAGCAGGCAAAACCGAGTTCGGCGAGTTCCTGCGCTTTGAAACCCTGACGCTGTGCCCGATCGACACCCGTTGCCTCGAGGTGTCGATGTTGAACGCAGAAGAACGCGCCTGGCTGAACGACTACCATGTGCAGGTTCTGACGCGCTTGAGCCCGTTTCTGCAGGGCACTGCGCTGTTGTGGCTGCAGGCCCGCACGATCCCTGTCTGATCAGGCCTTCACGTTGCCGCGGGCTCAGTCCTGCGGTGACGGATCGGCCAGTGGTGCTACTTTCCTGCACACAATGATCATGCTGCGGCTGGTGTAACCCGCCGGGTTCAGGCCGAACGGATAGTCTTCGGGCTCCTCGGTGGCATCGCCGGATTTTGCGATCACTTTGAATGTTCTGGACGCGCAAGAGTTGGTAGCCAGTTCGTAGCATTTTGCCCAAGACGACGTGAGGCCTGAGCAGTTGATGTGGATGCCTCGCTTGCTTTGCGTGACGGGTCTGGATGTGGCTGCACAACCTGCCACAGCCAATATGGCCAATACGACAAAAATGTATTTCATTCCTTTCCTTAGCGGGCCATTGCTGATCGCGATCCATCCGATTGAC
>NZ_JAFIBO010000001.1:0-2357500 GCF_017833055.1 Pseudomonas sp. PvP100 | reverse complement strand
GGTGTGAAAAACACCCACGCCGAAAGACCAAGGTTTCCTGCGCAACGTTAATCGACGCAGGGTTAGTCGGTCCCTAAGGCGAGGCTGAAAAGCGTAGTCGATGGAAAACAGGTTAATATTCCTGTACTTCTGGTTATTGCGATGGAGGGACGGAGAAGGCTAGGCCAGCCTGGCGTTGGTTGTCCAGGTTTAAGGTGGTAGGCTGAGATCTTAGGTAAATCCGGGATCTTAAGGCCGAGAGCTGATGACGAGTGTTCTTTTAGAACACGAAGTGGTTGATGCCATGCTTCCAAGAAAAGCTTCTAAGCTTCAGGTAACCAGGAACCGTACCCCAAACCGACACAGGTGGTTGGGTAGAGAATACCAAGGCGCTTGAGAGAACTCGGGTGAAGGAACTAGGCAAAATGGCACCGTAACTTCGGGAGAAGGTGCGCCGGTGGAGGTGAAGCATTTACTGCGTAAGCCCCTGCCGGTCGAAGATACCAGGCCGCTGCGACTGTTTATTAAAAACACAGCACTCTGCAAACACGAAAGTGGACGTATAGGGTGTGACGCCTGCCCGGTGCCGGAAGGTTAATTGATGGGGTTAGCGCAAGCGAAGCTCTTGATCGAAGCCCCGGTAAACGGCGGCCGTAACTATAACGGTCCTAAGGTAGCGAAATTCCTTGTCGGGTAAGTTCCGACCTGCACGAATGGCGTAACGATGGCGGCGCTGTCTCCACCCGAGACTCAGTGAAATTGAAATCGCTGTGAAGATGCAGTGTATCCGCGGCTAGACGGAAAGACCCCGTGAACCTTTACTATAGCTTTGCACTGGACTTTGAATTTGCTTGTGTAGGATAGGTGGGAGGCTTTGAAGCGTGGACGCCAGTCTGCGTGGAGCCAACCTTGAAATACCACCCTGGCAACTTTGAGGTTCTAACTCAGGTCCGTTATCCGGATCGAGGACAGTGTATGGTGGGTAGTTTGACTGGGGCGGTCTCCTCCTAAAGAGTAACGGAGGAGTACGAAGGTGCGCTCAGACCGGTCGGAAATCGGTCGTAGAGTATAAAGGCAAAAGCGCGCTTGACTGCGAGACAGACACGTCGAGCAGGTACGAAAGTAGGTCTTAGTGATCCGGTGGTTCTGTATGGAAGGGCCATCGCTCAACGGATAAAAGGTACTCCGGGGATAACAGGCTGATACCGCCCAAGAGTTCATATCGACGGCGGTGTTTGGCACCTCGATGTCGGCTCATCACATCCTGGGGCTGAAGCCGGTCCCAAGGGTATGGCTGTTCGCCATTTAAAGTGGTACGCGAGCTGGGTTTAGAACGTCGTGAGACAGTTCGGTCCCTATCTGCCGTGGACGTTTGAGATTTGAGAGGGGCTGCTCCTAGTACGAGAGGACCGGAGTGGACGAACCTCTGGTGTTCCGGTTGTCACGCCAGTGGCATTGCCGGGTAGCTATGTTCGGAAAAGATAACCGCTGAAAGCATCTAAGCGGGAAACTTGCCTCAAGATGAGATCTCACTGGAACCTTGAGTTCCCTAAAGGGCCGTCGAAGACTACGACGTTGATAGGTTGGGTGTGTAAGCGCTGTGAGGCGTTGAGCTAACCAATACTAATTGCCCGTGAGGCTTGACCATATAACACCCAAGCAATTTGCGTCGAATGAGCAGATTGCGGTGACTGTGAAGATGACACGAACCGAAAGTTTGCGTCACGAATGACACCTGAAACAGCTTGCTATCACATACCCGATTTGCTGAAGCGCGCCGCAGGGCACGATTCGGTACCCGAATTTCTTGACGACCATAGAGCATTGGAACCACCTGATCCCATCCCGAACTCAGTAGTGAAACGATGTATCGCCGATGGTAGTGTGGGGTTTCCCCATGTGAGAGTAGGTCATCGTCAAGATTGAATTCCAGAAACCCTCATCGCTTACGCGTTGAGGGTTTTTGTTTGTCTGGTGCCTGCAAAAACCAGCGTGAAAACACGTTTTCGTTTCTATGCATCATGGGGCTGCGTGGCTATATCTGCCGCCGATCGACAGGCACAAAAAAACCACCGATAAGGTGGTTTTTTTATTGTCAGGGCAATCAGTCGCCGCGGTATTCACATCCGCTGGTGCAGGTCTCGTGAATGCGGACTGCCGACAGCTCCGGGAGCAAAGGCTTCAATTCATTCCAGATCCATTTCGCCAGGTTTTCGCTGGTTGGATTCTCCAGGCCCGGGATGTCATTCAGGTAGTTATGATCGAGGCGTTCATACAGCGGCTTGAAGATCGCCTTGATTTCCGAGAAGTCCCGGATCCAGCCGGTATGGGGATCAACCTTTCCGGCCAGATGAATGCCGACACGAAACGAATGGCCGTGCAGGCGTCCACACTTGTGCCCCTCTGGAACGTGGGGGAGGCGGTGTGCTGACTCGAAGGTAAACTCTTTGAAGATTTCCACTGTGTATTGGCCCCGGAAAAATGGCGATCGCTCACGCGATAAATGCAATCGACGAGTTTAACAGCAATGGCCTGAAACTCCATGCAAGGGTTGGCCGCGATGACCCCGCTAGAACGCTTGATGGCACTCGGCCAGATCTATTCAGTTTGAGTTAAGTTGTACCGGTTAAGGTGGACGCCATAGAAGCACCGTTCGCTATGGATACCCCCTATGAAAACGCTGACCACCCTGCTGGCGGCCCTTACATTTGTTTTGACGTCCTGCTTCATTCAGGCGCGTGGGGTCGACCCACAGGAAGTGCTGCGCCTCAGTGAGGCCGGTACGCTTCATTCGACTGAAAAGCTCGATGCCAAAGCGCTGAGCAAACACCCCGATGCCAGTATCACCGGCACGCAGTTCAAGAACATCTACGGCAGGTACGTTTACAATGTCGAGCTGCGTGACAAACAGGGTGTTGAGTGGGTTCTCGAAATGGACGCCGCCACGGGCCAGGTCTACAGGAATCATCAGGATAACTAATGAATGTCGACAAGCGTCTCTGTGTCATCCTTGGTTTGAGCCTGACCTGCTCTTTTGTGTATGCCAGAGATCTCAATCAGGATGAAGCGCTCAGTTTGCGGCAGCGCGGGGTCATCCTGCCTCTTGAACAGTTCATCGAGCGCGCGATGGGCCTTCATCCGGGCTCTCGTTTGCTGGAGGCCGAGCTTGAGGAAAAGAATAATGTGTACGTGTATGAATTTGAGTTGCTGACCCCTGAGGGCGTCGTTCGCGAGCTCAAGTTCGATGCGCGTGATAGCCGATTGCTGAAAGACGAGGATGATGACTGATGCGCCTGCTACTGGTTGAAGACCATGTTCCCCTTGCCGATGAGCTGCTGGCTGCGCTGGGGCGTCAAGGCTACGCGGTCGACTGGCTGGCTGACGGGCGTGATGCGGTTCATCAAGGCGCAAGTGAACCGTATGACTTGATTGTTCTGGATCTGGGTCTGCCTGGCATTCCAGGGCTTGAGGTTCTCCAGCATTGGCGCAGCAAAGGTCTGGCGACCCCCGTGTTGATTCTGACCGCGCGGGGCTCCTGGTCAGAGCGTATAGAAGGCTTGAAGGCAGGCGCCGATGATTACCTGACCAAGCCTTTTCATCCTGAAGAGCTGCAGCTGCGTATTCAGGCATTGCTGCGACGTTCGCACGGGCTGGCCAACCAGCCCACGCTGGAATCGGCCGGCCTTAATCTGGATGAAGGTCGTCAATGCGTCAGCCGGGATGGCGTGGATATCCAGCTCACCTCGGCTGAGTTTCGTCTGCTGCGTTATTTCATGCTCCACCCGGGACAGATTCTCTCTAAAAGCCATCTTTCAGAGCACTTGTACGATGGCGAAAACGAGCGTGATTCCAACGTCATCGAAGTCCATGTCAATCACCTGAGGCGCAAGTTGGGCCGCGCAGTCGTCGAGACACGCCGCGGTCAGGGCTATCTGTACGGTGGAGCCGGCGGTTGAAATCCATACAGCGGCGTCTGAGTCTGGGTTTGATCGCCGTTATGGTGGTTGTCGGTCTGGTGATGGCGCAGACCAGTCTCTGGCTATTCGAAGTGGGCCTGCAGCGCTATCTGGAGTCAGGCCTGCGCAACGAAAGTGAAAACCTGCTGGTAGCACTGGTGCGAGGTCCTGCCGGGCTGCAGCTGGATGACCATCGCCTCTCGGGTGCCTACCAGCGTCCGTTGTCCGGCCATTACTTCCGCATGGATCTGCCACAGGGGCACTGGCGCTCCCGCTCCCTGTGGGATTTCGAGCTGCCCCAGCCTGGGGTGGGTTTGCATGCCAATCTTGAGCTCGGCAAGACCGGGCAATCGCTGTTGATGCTGACTAGCGAATACCGCAAGTTCGGCAAGCAGATTTCAATCACCGTCGCACAGGATTACACGCCGGTCAGGGCGAGTTTTCGTCTCATGCAGCAGATCGGACTGGGACTTGGGCTTGCCGCGCTGATCCTGGTGCTGGTGTTACAACGCATCACCGTGCGAAGAGCGCTTCGTCCGCTTGAAACCGTTCGCGAGCAGATTTTTCAGCTCCAGCAGGGCCAGCGCTCACAACTGGATAATCAGGTTCCCCTCGAACTCGAGCCGCTGGTGGCTCAGATCAACCACTTGCTCGCGCATACCGAAGACAGCCTGAAACGCTCACGCAATGCACTGGGTAATCTTGGACATGCCTTGAAGACACCGCTCGCGGTCTTGCTCAGCCTGGCCCTCAGCGGCCAGTTGGACGCCAACCCGGCCTTGCGCAGGACGCTGCAGGAGCAGCTGGAAAATATCCGTCTGCGTCTGGAACGCGAGCTCAATCGCGCACGCCTCTCCGGCGACGCTCTACCGGGAGCCCGCTTCGATTGTGACGCCGAACTGCCCGGGCTTTTCTCCACACTGGGCATGATTCATGGTGTCCATCTCCAGTTGATCAACGATGTCGAGGCGGGCATGTACCTGCCGTGGGATCGAGAGGACATTCTCGAACTGCTCGGCAACCTGCTGGACAACGCCTGCAAATGGGCCGACAGCGAAGTGCGTCTGGACATTCTCATTCAGCATCAGGGCTTCTGTCTGTTGGTGGATGACGATGGGCCTGGTATTCCCGAGGCGCAACGCGCAGAAGTGTTCAGTCGGGGCGCTCGTCTTGACGAGCAGATTACTGGCCACGGGCTGGGTCTGGGTATCGTGCGCGACATCGTCGAGGCGTGGGGTGGTCAACTGGAATTGCAGGAGAGTCCGGCAGGGGGATTGCGGGTACGCATAGACCTGCCAGAGCGGACTGCCCCGTAGTACGTCAGCCGGCACCTTTCAGAGAAATTAATCGCAGCGTTCATCAGATCTTGAGTGCAGTCGAGGGCGTCGCCGATGAAACCCGGCACAGCGCCAAGACCTCACGCAGCCTGGCTGAACGGGCGCGCGCCTGGACAGCCTGCTCGGTCAGTTCCGGCGCTGATGTCTGTCGGGCAGCTGCTTGAATCCCTGCCATCACCCGTGACTTTCGTCGCCGTCATATTGCCTTCATAGAAGATGGCACTCGTGCGCTTGTGTGCTGACTAAGCTCTAGACCGGGCGCGATGCGCGGTCTAATGACATGGACAGGACATGAACGAAACCACGCTGCAATACAAAACCCTCATTCTGCTACTGGTACTGGTGACCATTGCCTTCATATGGATTCTGCTGCCGTTCTATGGCGCAGTGTTCTGGGCGGTCATCCTTGGAATCATCTTCGCGCCTGTGCAGCGCAAATTGCAGATCAAGTTCAACTGGTCACGCAATCTCACCTCCCTGTGCACCCTGATGATCTGTCTGGTTATCGCGATTCTGCCGGTGATCGTGATCAGCGCCTTGCTGGTTCAGGAGGGCACCACGCTGTACAAGAACGTCGAGACCGGGCAACTGGATATCGCCGGTTATCTGGCCGAGTTCAAGGACCTGTTGCCGCACTCCATGCAGGCGCTGCTCGATCGTCTGGGCATGGGCGACCTGGAAGGGTTGCGCGACAAGATCGCCAAGGGCGCGATGCAGGGCAGTCAGTACCTGGCTACCCAGGCATTCAGCTTCGGGCAGGGCACCTTCGACTTTGTCGTCAGCGTCTTCATCATGCTTTACCTGCTGTACTTTTTCCTGCGCGACGGACAGGAGCTGGTACGCAAGATCCGCACCGCCTTCCCGTTGGGCGAACAGCAGAAGCGCCGTCTGCAGCTCAAGTTCACCCGTGTGGTACGTGCCACGGTCAAAGGCAACGTGGTGGTCGCGGTGACGCAAGGTGCGCTGGGCGGCTTCATCTTCTGGGTGCTGGACATCCCGAGTGCGCTGCTTTGGGCGGTGATCATGGCGTTCCTGTCGCTGTTGCCTGCGGTGGGAGCCGGGATTGTCTGGGCGCCGGTGGCAGTCTACTTCCTGCTCAGCGGCATGATCTGGCAAGGTGTGGTGCTGGGCTTGTTTGGCGTCTTCGTGATCGGTCTGGTGGATAACGTACTGCGCCCGATCCTGGTGGGCAAAGACACCAAAATGCCGGACTACCTGATCCTTATTTCCACGTTGGGCGGCATGTCGGTCTTTGGTCTGAACGGCTTTGTGATCGGACCTCTGGTGGCGGCGCTGTTCATGTCCAGCTGGGGGTTGTTCAGCGGCGCCAAGAAGCCCGTAAAACTGCCAGGCTGATATTGTAAGGAGGCGTAGCCGACACAGACCCGCGCATGCCTCCTGCCATTTATCAGGCAGGAGCATGCGCGGTTTTTTTGATTAGGACATAACGCTCGGAGCAGGTCTCAGTCTAAGCCTTTTGCCGCGATGGCAGCCGAGTCCATGAAGGCTGTCAGATCTGTATTGAAGCGTGATGCTTCTTCCAGAAATGGCGCGTGGCCTGAATTTTCGTACACCTTGGATTGAATCCGCGCATTGAGTTGCCGGGCACGTGCGATGCTGGGCTGAACATTGACCAGCTCATCCTTGCCGCCATACAGCATCAATACTGGCACCTTTGCTCTGGGCAAGCCTTCTGCCGCATCGACAGTCATTGCAGGCGTAGCACGGGTCATCGCCCACGATGCCATCGCGGCACTCGATAACAGCCGCTCGAATGTCGGTGCATCCGGCTTTGTCTGGAAGCACAGTCCGAGAAAAGTACGCACTGCATCAAGGTGGGTCTTCAGGTCCTCTGAGCTCAGGCCTGCATACACTTGAGGATGAGCTGTAATCAAAGCAGCGTTGAGCTCGATGACACCATCGACATACACAACCCCTCCGATCTCCGCATCGCCATAGGCGGCGAGGTAGTTGGACATGACCACGCCCCCCATTGACCAGCCAACCAGCACCGGACGCTTGCTTGCAGTGGCTTCAACTACCGCTGCCAGATCGTCCGCATAATGACTTCCATTGCGGTACGCCTCGATATTCTCGGGCTTGTCGGAAAGCCCGTGACCGCGCAGGTCATAAGTAATCATCCGGTAGCGCTGCAGCTGAGGACTACCGATCTGCTTCTGCCAATTGAGGTGACTGCCCAGCAGGCCGTGGATGAAAATCAGAGCCGGGCCGCTCGGATCTCCTGATTCCTGCACAGCGAGCTTGACGCCGTCAGGGGCTGTGACGGTGTAGCTTTTGTCTATTGCCAGGGCAATCGACGATAGTCCGCTTAACAGCGCGACAAGCCAGGTATTACGCAGTAGGCGAACGAAGCGAATGTGATTCATGAGGCGATTTCCCTGCGGCAGAAGTGATGGGCGCACTGTAGGTCGATGACGCAGGACGGTCTATGACGTAAGATCCGGAAAAATTGATTAAACGTCCTGAATTCGTGGTGAGCGTTCTCCATGCCAACCTGCTCAAATGACCCCATCAGCGAACTGCTGCTCGGTATGCGTCTATTCGGTGTTCAATTCCGCAGGCTGGAAGTCGTACAGCCCCTTGGTGTTGGCTTCAGTAACGCAATCGGGCGAGCACAGTTTCATTTCGTCGGACGTGGGCCGGTGTGGTTGCGTAGCGCTGAGAACGTTCTATGCAGGCTCGACAGCGGGGACGCGGTTCTGATTCCGCGCGGTGGGCACCATGCCATTTTGCCGGCTGAAGACACGGCTGCGAGCGATATACAGCTGTTTGACCCGTCTACCGCCATTGTCGATGGCGTTCACAATGGGGCATACGACGAGGAGGGCGGAGTCTTTGATCACGCGATCATTTTCAGCTGTTGCATGGAGTTGGAGCTGGGCGGCATGCAACCGCTTGTTGCCGCCATGCCGGATGTCATGCAGGTCAGCACTCTGTTGGAGACATGTCCCGAGCTGCGGCCCATGCTCGCGGCAATGGAGCGTGAGACCTTGATGCTGCAGGCCGGGCATGCGGGGATTCTGGCACGTCTTGCCGAAGTGGTTGCTGCGCTGCTGGTGCGTGGTTGGGTCGCGGGCGGCTGTGGAAATGTCGCGGGCTGGCTCGGCGCTTTGCAAGACCCTCGACTGAGTCGGGCCATTGTCATGATGCATCGGCACCCAGGCAGAAACTGGACGGTGGCCACGCTTGCCCATGAGGCCAGGCATTCCCGCTCTGTGTTCGCACAGCGCTTTCTCGAGGCTACGGGTATGCCGCCATTGCAGTACCTGACGGAGCTGAGAATGCGCCTGGCATTGCATAGCCTGAGCCGTGAACACTGTTCTCTGGAGGCTGTTGCCAGTCAACTGGGTTACGGCTCATTGGCTGCCTTCAGCCGTGCATTCAAAAGAACTGTGGGCCTATCCCCTGGCGCTGTACGGGCCGCGAAAGGCGTTGCCGTGTAGCCGTTCCAGCCGTTTCGGAGACAAAAAAAAGCCCTGCTCGAGAGCAGGGCTTTGCGTTTGCGCAGGATCAGCCCGCTACGTGCAGACCGGCATTGAGCACCAGATCGAGCAGCGGTTGCGGGTAGACACCCAGCACGAAGGTCAGGATCGCAACGGCCAGCAGCATCACGCCGCCCGTGCGCTGTGCCCAGTTGATGGCTGCGTCGTGGCGAGGAAGCTTGTTGTCGACCAGATACATGGTCACCATCACACGCAGGTAATAGAACACGCCGATGGCGCTACCGATTACCAGAGCCCCGACCAACCACCACAGCTGCGATTCGACACCGGTGGCGATGATATAGAACTTGCCGATGAAACCTGCGGTGAGCGGGATACCTGCCAGCGACAGCATCATCAGGGTCATGACTGCCGTCAGGTAAGGGCGACGCCAGAACAGACCACGGTATTCGAACATTGCGTCAGCATCACGTCCGCTGTAAGGCGAAGACATCATGGTGATCACACCGAAGCTGCCCAGCGAGGTCAGGACGTAAGTCGCCAGATAGACGCCGACCGCCTCGACCGCCATGCCTTTGCTGGCCACCAGCGCAATCATCAGGTAACCGAAGTGAGCGATGGAGGAGTAGCCCAGCAGACGCTTGAGGTTGGTCTGAGTCAGCGCCAGCAGGTTGCCGACCAGGATCGACGCGACGGCGATGACTGCCAGTACGTCATGCAGGACACCGCTGCTGGCTGCCGGTGAAACCTGGAACAGACGCACCAGTACCGCGAACACCGCCACCTTGCTGGCGGTCGCCAGGAAGGCTGCGACCGGCGCAGGGGCGCCTTCGTAAACGTCCGGGGTCCACAGGTGGAAAGGTACCAGTGACAGCTTGAAGGCCAGACCGACGACCATCATGCCCAGACCCAGGCTGGCAATCGGACTCGGCATGCCTGTCGCCGCGATGGCCTTGCCGATACCGTCGAAGCTCAGCGAGCCTGCCTCTGCGTACAGCAGCGCCATACCGAACAGCAGGAACGCCGAGCCTGCGGCCGACAGGACCATGTACTTGATGCCGCCTTCCAGCGAACGCTTGTTGAAGAAGGCATAAGCCACCAGCCCATAGACCGGCACCGACAGCAGTTCCAGGCCGATGAACAGGCCTGCCAGATGCTGAGCGCTGACCAGCACCAGTCCACCGGCAGCTGCCAGCAGGATCAGCAGGTAAAGCTCTTCGCGATTGCCGGGATACCCGACCTTGCCGTCACCCAGATAGGCGTGCGCCATGGTCACGCAAGCGAGGGTAGAGGCGAGGATGATCGCCATGTACAGGCAGGCAAAGTTGTCGATATGCAGCAGTGGCGTCACGACCAGAGGGGCAACTTTCAGTGCTGGATAGATCGACAGAAGAGCCAGGTTGAGGCCTGCTACCGAAAGCAGGAACGTTTGCGAGTGATTGCGGCGCCATGCGATCGCCAGCATCACCACGACAATGGTGAGGCTGGTGATCAGCAGTGGCGCAAGCGCAATAAAGTGTTGAATCGTCAGGTCCATAGCGCTCTTACCGGGCCGAAGCGAGTTGAGTGAAGGCAGTGCCTAGCCATTGCTGCACGCCGTGCATGGTCGCCGCCGATGTGTCGAGGAACGGCTGCGGGAATACCCCGAGCACGACCAGCAACACGGCAAGGCCCAGCACCATGATCATTTCCCGTCCGTCCATGCCCTTCAGAACCTCGTCGGACTTCGACGGGCCGAAATAGGCGCGGTGGATCATGATCAGCGAGTAGACAGAACCAAACACCAGACCGGAGGTGGCGATCGCCGTGATCCATGGTGAGCTGGCGAAGCTGCCCAGCAGAATCAGGAATTCGCCGACGAAGTTGCCGGTGCCCGGCAGACCCAAAGAGGCGGCGGCAAAGAACAGGCTGATGGCCGGGATGTAGGCGATGCGTGACCACAGACCGCCCATCTCACGCATGTCGCGAGTGTGCAGACGCTCGTACAACTGACCACTGAGTATGAACAGTGCTGCAGCCGACAGACCGTGGGCGATCATCTGAATCAGTACGCCTTGCAGGGCTTGCTGGCTGCCCGAGTAGATACCGATCAGTACGAAGCCCATGTGCGAAACGCTGGAGAACGCGATCAGGCGCTTGATGTCAGTCTGGGCAAACGCCAGGAATGCGCCGTAGAAGATACCGACCAGGCCCAGCGTCATTGCAATCGGTGCGAACTCGGCCGATGCGTTGGGGAACAGCGGCAGGGCAAAGCGCAATAGGCCGTAAGCCGCCGTCTTCAGCAGGATACCCGCCAGGTCGACGGAGCCTGCAGTCGGTGCCTGGGCATGCGCATCCGGCAGCCAGGAGTGCAATGGCACCACCGGCAGCTTGACGGCGAAGGCAATGAAGAAGCCCAGCATCAGGATGTACTCGGTGCCCGGTGCCAGTTTGGTCTTCAGCAGGTCGGCGTAGGCAAAGGTGATCACGCCGGTCTGATTGAAGTGCACCAGCACCAGGCCCAGGATCGCCACCAGCATGATCAGGCCGCTGGCCTGAGTGAAGATGAAGAACTTGGTGGCTGCATAGATACGGGTTTTCTTGCCGTCCGAAGAACTGTGACCCCAGAGCGCGATGAGGAAATACATCGGCACCAGCATCATTTCCCAGAAGAAGAAGAACATGAACAGGTCGATGGCCAGGAACACGCCGACGACACCGCCCAGGATCCACATCAGGTTAAGGTGGAAGAAACCGACCTTGCGCTGGATTTCCTTCCACGAGCACAGCACCGACAGCACGCCCAGCAGGCCGGTCAGCAGGATCATCAGCAGCGACAGGCCATCGAGTGCCAGATGCACGTCGATGCCGAAGCGGGTGATCCACGGGTGGTGGAATTCCAGGGTCCAGGTCGGATCGGCACCCGGCACCGGCGCGTAGCCGAAGTTGCCGGTAGCCCACAGCCAGAGGCCGAGAACCAGTTCAAGGGTCATTGTCAGCAACGCAATCCAGCGCGGCAGGGTAGAGCCGAAGCGCTCACCCAGCCAGCACAGCAGGCCGCCGATGAAGGGGATCAGGATTAGCCAGGGCAGAATCATGACGGGCTCAATTCCTTTCGCAAATTCGCAAGGTTCATATCAGATCGCAACCAGAACGACGGCACCGAGTACCAGAACGGCACCCACGGCGATCGAGGCAGCATACCAACGCAACTGGCCGGTCTCGGTGCGGCTCATGGTGTCATGACCGCCTTTGACCAGACGTGGGATCAAGCCGATGGTGCGGTCGAACGGATCGCTACGCAGTACATGGCTGATTGCCAGATACGGCTTGACGAACAGCTTGTCGTAGATCCAGTCGAAGCCCCAGGCCGCGAACCACCAGGCCGAAAGGAAACGGCCCGGACCGCTGTTGGCGATAGCCGTCGCCAGGCGGCGCTTGCCGAGAAACAGCAACGCTGCCAGCAGGATACCGGCCAGCGCGATGGCGCCGGAAGCGATCTCCAGACTGTGCTTGGCTTCGCCACCGGCATGGCCGACGCTCTGCGGCAGCACACCGGCCAGGGGCGGAGTGATCAACGCGCCGATGAACGTAGACAGCACGATCAGCACCGACAGTGGCAGCCAGTGAGCGATGCCGTGACCTGCGTGTGCTTCGGTCTTGGCTTCACCATGGAACGCGATGAAGATCAGACGGAAGGTGTACAGCGACGTCATGAACGCGCCCACCAGACCGGCATACAGCAAACCGTTGTTACCGCTGGCAAATGCTTCCCAGAGAATTTCGTCCTTGGAGTAGAAGCCCGCCGTCAGCAGCGGCAGGGCGGAAAGAGCAGCGCCACCGACGATGAAGCTGGCGTAGGCCAATGGCAGTTTCTTCCACAGGCCGCCCATCTTGAAGATGTTCTGCTCGTGGTGGCAGGCAACGATCACCGCACCGGAAGCAAGGAACAGCAGCGCCTTGAAGAAGGCGTGGGTCATCAGGTGGAAGATCGCGCCTTCCCAGGCGCCGACACCCAGTGCCAGGAACATGTAGCCGATCTGGCTCATGGTCGAGTAGGCGAGGATACGCTTGATGTCGGTCTGTACCAGTGCGGCGAAACCCGCCAGAACCAGCGTGACGCCGCCGACAATGCCAACCAGATGCAGAATGTCAGGTGCCAGTGCGAACAGGCCGTGAGTGCGCGCGATCAGGTAAACGCCCGCCGTGACCATGGTCGCTGCGTGGATCAGCGCCGAAACTGGCGTAGGACCGGCCATCGCGTCCGCCAGCCACGTTTGCAGTGGCAGCTGTGCAGATTTACCGACCGCACCGCCCAGCAGCATCAACGTCGCCAGCACGATCCAGAAATCGCCGACCTTGAAGTGTTCCGGCGCCCTGACCAGCAGTTCTTGCACATTGAGCGTGCCCAGTTGCTGGAACAGGATGAACAAGCCAATAGCCATGAACACGTCACCGATACGGGTGACGATGAACGCTTTGAGCGCTGCGTTGCCGTTGTTGCGGTTGCTGTAATAGAAACCGATCAACAGGTAGCTGCACAGGCCTACGCCTTCCCAACCGAAGTAGATGAACAGCAGGTTGTCGCCCAGGATCAGGAACAGCATGCTGGCAATGAACAGGTTGGTGTAGGAGAAGAAGCGCGAGTAGCCCGCTTCACCGCGCATGTACCAGGACGCGAACAGGTGGATCAGGAAGCCGACGCCAACCACGACGCCCAGCATCGTGACGGACAGTCCGTCCAGATACAGCGCGAAGTTGGGCTGGAAGCCATCGACGTCCATCCAGCGCCACAGCACCTGGGTGTAGTGACCGCCTTCGGGTGGCGCCACGTTGAACTGCCAGATGACCCAGGCCGTGACGATGGCTGACAGGCCGATGGAGCCGACGCCGATCAGCGCAGCGAGGTTTTCCGAGAGGCGTCCACGGGAGAACGACAGCAGCAGAAAGCCGATGAGGGGGAATACGAAAGTCAGAAAGAGAAGATTCATCCGCGCATCTCGCTGGCAGCATCGATATCGAGAGTGTGGAAGCGGCGATACAGTTGCATCAGGATCGCCAGGCCGATACTGGCCTCGGCTGCCGCAAGGCTGATCACCAGGATGAACATCACCTGCCCGTCCGGTTGCCCCCAACGGCTGCCGGCCACGACGAACGCCAGTGCAGCGGCGTTCATCATGATTTCCAGGCTCATCAACACGAAGAGAATGTTACGGCGCACCATCAGGCCGACCAGACCCAGACAGAACAGGACCCCGGCGACCGCCAGACCGTGCTCAAGAGGGATAGCATTCATTGGCTTGGCTCCTTGGCCTCGTTGCGGCCCAGATGGAAAGCCGTGATGGCTGCTGCAAGCAACAGCATCGAGGCGAGTTCCACCACCAGCAGATAGGGCCCGAACAGGCTGATGCCGACTGCCTTGGCGTCGACCGTGGTGTGACCGACACCAGCGCCGGTCGGGTTGGCGAACAGCACGTACAGCAACTCGGCCAGCAACAGCGCGCCGAGAATGACCGGACCGATCCAGATGCCGGGTTTGAGCCAGGCACGTTCCTGCTGAACCGAGGCCGGGCCGAGGTTGAGCATCATCACCACAAACACGAACAGGACCATGATCGCGCCCGCGTAGGCGATGACTTCCAGCACACCGGCGAACGGCGCACCGAGGCTGAAGAAAGTCATCGCTACGGCGATCAGCGAGATGATCAGGTAGAGCAGGGCGTGCACCGGGTTCGTGTTGGTGATCACCCGCAGGGTGGACACAACAGCGATACCAGATGCGAAGTAGAAAGCGAATTCCATCTTTACTTCCTTAAGGCAGCAAGCTCTTGACGTTGATCGGCTCGGCTTCGTTCTGTGCGGAGCCCTTGGGCTTGCCGCCGATGGCCATACCGGCAACGCGATAGAAGTTGTAGTCAGGGTTCTTGCCGGGTCCGGAG
The DNA here is from genome assembly GCF_017833055.1 of Pseudomonas sp. PvP100. Taxonomy (NCBI): domain Bacteria; kingdom Pseudomonadati; phylum Pseudomonadota; class Gammaproteobacteria; order Pseudomonadales; family Pseudomonadaceae; genus Pseudomonas; species Pseudomonas sp. PvP100. Next base: position 2,342,846 of record NZ_JAFIBO010000001.1, on the reverse strand, counting down.
ATCAGCAGGTCTTCCTTCTCGTACACCAGATCCTGACGCTTGAAGTCGGCCATCTCGAAGTCCGGCGTTAGCTGGATCGCGGTCGTCGGGCAGGCTTCTTCGCACAGGCCGCAGAAGATGCAGCGCGAAAAGTTGATGCGGAAGAAGTCGGGATACCAGCGTCCGTCCTCTGTCTCGGCCTTCTGCAGCGAAATGCAGCCGACCGGGCAGGCTACCGCACACAGGTTGCACGCCACGCAGCGCTCTTCACCATCGGGGTCGCGGGTCAGAACGATGCGGCCACGGTAGCGGGGCGGAAGATAAACCTGCTCTTCGGGGTATTGCAGGGTGTCGCGCTTGCGAAAGCCGTGGCCAAAGACCATGACCAGGCTGCGCAACTGGGTACCCGTACCCTTAACGATGTCACCAATATATTTGAACATGGGTCAAATCCTCACTGAACCGAGCCTGCCGGTGTGTTCAACAACACAATCGCAGCAGTCACCAGCAAATTGATCAGGGTCAGCGGCAGACAGAACTTCCAGCTGAAATCCATGACCTGGTCATAACGCGGGCGCGGGATGGAGGCGCGCAGCAGAATGAACAGCATGATGAAAAACGCGGTTTTCAAGGCGAACCAGAAGAATGCCAGCGATGGCAGAATGTCGAACGGGCCGTGCCAGCCGCCGAAGAACAGCGTCACCAGCAGCGCCGAGATCAAAATGATCCCGATGTATTCGCCCACGAAGAACATGCCCCATTTCATGCCGGCATATTCAATGTGGTAGCCGTCAGCCAGTTCCTGCTCGGCTTCCGGTTGGTCGAACGGGTGGCGGTGAGTCACCGCCACGCCTGCGATGAAGAACGTACAGAAGCCAAAAAACTGCGGAATGATGAACCACAGGTTCTGCGCCTGATATTCAACGATGTCGCGCATGTTGAATGAGCCGACCTGAACCACGATGCCCATCAGCGCAAGGCCCATGAACACTTCGTAGGACACGGTTTGTGCCGAAGCACGCAGGCTGCCCAGCAGGGCGAACTTGTTGTTGCTCGACCAGCCGGCGAAGAGCACCGCATACACCGACAGACCCGCCATGGCAAAGAAGAACAACAGACCGATGTTCAGGTCCGCGACGCCCCAGGTCGGGGTGATCGGGATGACTGCGAAGGCGATCAGCAAGGCGCTCATGGCAACCACCGGCGCCAGGGTGAAGATCACCTTGTCAGCGAACGGTGGGGTCCAGTCTTCCTTGAAGAACATCTTCAGCATGTCAGCTGCGATCTGGAACATGCCGAACGGACCCACGCGGTTCGGACCATAACGGTCCTGCCACCAGCCCAGCAAACGACGTTCGACGAAGCTCAACAAGGCACCGCCAACCACGACGCCCAGCAACACCACGATGGCCTTGACCACTGCAATGATTGCGTCGATCACATCAGGGGTAAACCAGGTCATTGCGCTGCCTCCTGCAGACCGTCAACGGATTTGCCAAAGAGTGCTGGCGGAATGCCAGGCAGTCCTGCCGGCAATGCCACAAGGCCCGCGCCCAGTTCTTCGCTGATGCGCAACGGCAAGGTCAGCGTTTCGCCGCCGATGCTCAAGGAGAGCAGGGCACCTTCGTTGACGCCGAGACGATCGGCTTCGGACTTGGCCACTGCGACATAGGCCTGCGGGATGCGTTCCTGAACCGGCGCGGCCAGAGACGAGGTTTCGTCGCTGCCGAACAGGTGGAAGAACGGTACGACCTGCCAGGTGCCGCGCTCTGGAGAGAACGCGCGTGGCACGCTGGAGAACCACGACAGACCATCGCCCTGGCTTTCGATCAGGCGAGTGCCCGGGTCGCCGGCACGCAAGTGACCGCCGACTTCATCCTGAAACTTGTTCCAGGCCTGTGGCGAGTTCCAGCCCGGCGACCAGGCGAATGGCACCTGCTGACGAGGCTCGGCCGAGCCCGAGTAGCCTTCCATGGAGAACGAGAACGCTGTGTCGATGTCTTGCGAGGTGCGCGGCTCATGCACGCTGATGTTGGCTCGCATCGCGGTACGACCGCTATAACGCAGCGGTTCGCGAGCCAGTTTCAGGCCCTTGATGCGGAACGACGCAGACGGCGCGGCGTTGACGATACCCGCCAGTTGCGGCGTGCTGCCGGCGCAGGCTTCGGTGACGTGGTCGAGTTGCGTCCAGTCAACCGGCTTGTTCAGCAAGGTGGCACGCAGGGCATGCAACCAGCGCCAGCCTTCGTGGATCAGAATGCTGGCATCCAGATAGGTCGGATCGAAGACCTGGAAGAAGCGCTGGGCGCGGCCTTCCTGGCTGACCAGTGTGCCGTCGCCTTCAGCGAAGCTGGCAGCTGGCAGGATCAGGTGGGCGCGGTCGCTGGTCGGGGTTTTCTGATGGTCAGCGACGATCACGACTTTCGCTGCGCTCAGCGCGGCGTCGACGATCCTGGCGTCCACACGACGATACAAATCGTTTTCCAGCACCACGATAGCGTCGGCCTTGCCGGAGATCACGGCTTGCAGCGCGGCATCTACGGACTCGCCGCCGAACATCGCCAGGCCCATGCTGTTGGCTTCAGGCACGATCAGGCTGATGGAACCCTGCTTGTCGCGCAGTTTCAAGGCCTTGGCGATGTTGGCAGCAGCTTCGATCAGCGCTGTCGAACCCAGTGAACTGCCGGAAATGATCAGCGGTCGTTTGGCAGCCAGCAGTGCATCGGCAATGCGTTGCGCCAGTTCCAGCGCCTCGCTGTCCAGACCTTCGACAGCAGGTGCGCTGGCGTCCAGGGCATGGGCTACGGCAAAACCGATACGCGCCAGATCATCGGGCGCTGCATGTACGCATTCTTCTGCGACGTCGTCGAGACGGGTCTCGGCGATGCTGGCGATGAACAGCGGATTGAGCTCGTGCTGACCGATGTTCTTCACGGCTGCATCGAGCCACGGCTGGACTTTCATCGCCGCTGCCATGTCTTCAGCCTTGCCTTTGACGGCCTGGCGCAAGCCCAGGGCCATACGTGCCGCTGTCTGGGTCAGGTCTTCGCCGAGGACGAAGATGGCATCGTGATCTTCGATGTCGCGCAGGGTCGGAATAGGCAGCGGGCTGTCGTTCAGGACCTTGAGGATCAGCCTGATACGCTCCAGTTCACCGGCTTCGATACCGCTGTAGAAATGCTCGGCACCCACCAGCTCACGCAGCGCGTAGTTGCTTTCAAGGCTGGCGCGAGGAGAGCCGATACCGACGATGTTACGGCCGCGCAGCAGGTCCGCCGCTTTGTCCAGTGCCTCGTCCAGGCTCAGTTTGACCTGGCCGTCGGCGAGCAATGGCTGACGCGGGCGATCCTTGCGGTTGACATAGCCGTAGCCAAAACGTCCGCGGTCGCAGAGGAAGTACTGGTTGACCGAGCCGTTGTAACGGTTTTCGATGCGGCGCAATTCACCGTAGCGTTCACCCGGGCTGATGTTGCAGCCGCTGGAACAGCCGTGGCAGATGCTTGGAGAGAACTGCATGTCCCACTTGCGGTTGTATCGCTCGGAGTGGGTCTTGTCCGTGAACACACCGGTCGGGCAGACCTCGGTGAGGTTGCCGGAGAACTCGCTTTCCAGCGTGCCGTCTTCAACGCGACCGAAGTACACGTTGTCATGGGCGCCGTAGACGCCCAGGTCGGTGCCGCCTGCGTAGTCTTTATAAAAGCGCACACAGCGATAACAGGCGATGCAGCGGTTCATCTCGTGCGCGATGAACGGCCCCAGCTCCTGATTCTGATGGGTACGCTTGGTGAAGCGATAACGGCGCTCGTTGTGGCCGGTCATCACCGTCATGTCCTGCAGGTGGCAGTGACCGCCTTCCTCGCAGACCGGGCAGTCATGCGGGTGGTTGGTCATCAGCCATTCGACGACACTGGCCCGGAAGGCCTTGGACTCATCGTCTTCGATGGAAATCCAGGTGTTGTCGGTGGCTGGCGTCATGCAGGACATGACGATACGACCGCGGGTGTCGTTCTCGTCCGTGTACTGCTTGACCGCGCACTGGCGACAGGCGCCAACGCTGCCAAGGGCGGGGTGCCAGCAGAAATAAGGAATATCGAGGCCAAGCGACAGACATGCCTGTAACAGGTTGTCTGCACCATCGACTTCGAGCGCTTTGCCGTCTACGTGAATAGTAGCCATGGTTCAAAGGTCTTCGTTGGCCCGTTGTCAGCGGGCGTGGCTAATGGAATCTCGGTAGTACCCGTATCGTTCAGCCCGGAGGGCGTCAGCAGGTACGAGGACGGCAGCTCGAACAGCTGCCGACCGTTGTGTCTTGTTATGCGCCGACCACTGTCGGACTTTTGCCCGGAACGAGCGTGGTTGCGCTGGCTGGCGCGATACCGGCTTCGAACTCGGAACGGAAATACTTGATCGCACTGCCCAAGGGTTCAACGGCGCCCGGTGCATGGGCACAGAAGGTCTTGCCAGGGCCGAGGAAATTGACCAGACCCAGCAGGGTTTCGATATCCCCCGGCTGACCCTGACCGTTCTCGATGGCGCGAAGCATTTTCACGCTCCATGGCAAACCGTCGCGGCATGGCGTGCAGAAGCCGCAGGACTCCTGAGCGAAAAACTCTTCCATGTTGCGCAGCAGCGAGACCATGTTGACCGAGTCGTCGACCGCCATCGCCAGTCCAGTACCCATCCGGGTGCCGACCTTGGCGATACCGCCTGCATACATCTGGGCGTCCAGGTGTTCCGGCAGCAGGAAACCCGTACCGGCGCCTCCGGGTTGCCAGCACTTGAGCTTGAAGCCATCGCGCATGCCGCCGGCGTAGTCTTCGAACAGTTCGCGAGCCTGTACGCCGAAAGGCAGCTCCCACAAACCGGGGTTTTTGACCTTGCCGGAGAAACCCATCAGCTTGGTGCCGTGGTCTTCACTGCCTTCGCGAGCCAGCGACTTGTACCAGTCGTTGCCGTTATTGACGATGGCAGGCACGTTGCACAGGGTTTCGACGTTGTTCACACAGGTCGGCTTGCCCCAAACGCCCACTGCAGCAGGGAAGGGCGGCTTGGAGCGCGGGTTGGCGCGGCGGCCTTCCAGCGAGTTGATCAGTGCGGTTTCTTCGCCGCAGATGTAGCGACCGGCACCGGTGTGCACGAACAGCTCGAAGTCGAACCCGGTGCCGAGAATGTTCTTGCCCAGCAAACCGGCAGCCTTGGCTTCCGCCACTGCGCGATTGAGGTGCTTGGCCGCAGTGACGTATTCGCCGCGCAGGAAGATATAGCCGCGATAGGCTTTCAACGCGCGGGCACTGATCAGCATGCCCTCGACCAGCAGATGGGGCAGTTGCTCCATCAGCATGCGGTCTTTCCAGGTGTTGGGCTCCATCTCGTCCGCGTTGCACAGCAGGTAGCGGATGTTCATGGACTCGTCTTTGGGCATCAGGCCCCACTTCACACCGGTGGGGAAGCCTGCGCCGCCGCGTCCCTTGAGGCCGGAATCCTTGACCGACTGGACGATATCGTCAGGCGCCTGTTGCATCAGCGCCTTGCGCGCTGCGGCATAGCCGTCCTTGGTCTGGTACTCGTCGAGCCAGACCGGCTCGCCGTCGTCGCGCAGACGCCAGGTCAGCGGATGGGTTTCTGCCGTGCGCGTAATGCGGTTGGCAGGGCCGAAGGAAGTGATGGTCATAGGTAACCCTCCAGCATCTTGGCAACGCCAGCAGGCTGTACATCGCCGAAAGTGTCGTCGTCGACCATCACGGCCGGCGCCTTGTCACAGTTGCCGAGGCAGCAGACCGGCAGCAGTGTGAAACGACCGTCGGCGGTGGTCTGACCCAGGCCGATGCCCAGTGAGCTCTTGATCTCGTCGACCACGTTTTCATGGCCGCCGATGAAGCACACCATGCTGTTGCAGACGCGAATGATGTGACGCCCGACCGGCTGGCGGAAGATCTGGCTGTAGAAGGTGGCAACGCCTTCGACGTCGCTGGCAGGGATGCCCAGCAGGTCGCCGATCGCGTAAATGGCGCCGTCGGGCACCCAGCCGCGTTCCTTCTGAACAATTTTCAGGGCTTCGATGGACGCCGCGCGCGGGTCCTCGTAGTGATGCATCTCATGCTCGATGGCCGAGCGCTCGGTTTCGCTCAGGGCGAAACGGTCTGTCTGGATTAGCGGGCTATTCATGCTTAGCGGTCCACGTCGGCCATAACGAAATCGATACTACCCAGGTACGCGATCAAGTCCGCGACCATGCTGCCTTTGATCACCGAAGGGATCTGCTGCAGGTGCGGGTAACTCGGGGTGCGGATCCGGGTACGGTAGCTCATGGTGCCGCCGTCGCTCGTCAGGTAATAGCTGTTGATACCCTTGGTCGCTTCGATCATCTGGAAGGATTCGTTGGCCGGCATGACCGGGCCCCACGAAACCTGCAGGAAGTGCGTGATCAGGGTTTCGATGTGCTGCAGGGTGCGCTCTTTCGGCGGCGGCGTGGTCAGCGGGTGATCCGCCTTGTACGGGCCTTCCGGCATGTTGCGCATGCACTGGTCGATGATCTTGATGCTCTGGCGCATCTCTTCGACGCGGACCATGCAGCGGTCATAGGCATCGCCATTGGCGGCCAGCGGCACTTCGAATTCGAAGTTCTCGTAACCCGAGTAAGGGCGAGCCTTGCGCAGGTCGAAGTCGCAACCGGTGGAGCGCAAGCCTGCACCGGTGACGCCCCATTCGAGGGCTTCCTTGGTGTTGTAGGCGGCAACGCCGACGGTACGACCCTTGAGGATGCTGTTCTGCAGCGCAGCCTTGGTGTATTCATCGAGACGCTTGGGCAGCCAGTCGACGAAGTCCTTGACCAGTTTTTCCCAGCCACGCGGCAGGTCGTGAGCGACCCCGCCGATGCGGTACCAGGCAGGGTGCAGACGGAAGCCGGTAATCGCTTCGATCACCGTGTAGGCTTTCTGGCGGTCGGTGAACGTGAAGAACACCGGTGTCATGGCGCCCACGTCCTGAATGTAGGTACCCAGGAACAGCAGATGACTGGTGATTCGGAAGAACTCGGCCATCATGATGCGGATGACGTCGACCTTTTCCGGCACCTTAATGCCTGCCAGCTTCTCGACCGAGAGCACATAAGGCAGGTTGTTCATCACCCCGCCCAGGTAATCGATACGGTCGGTGTAGGGAATGAAGCTGTGCCAGGACTGGCGCTCGGCCATTTTCTCGGCACCACGGTGGTGGTAGCCGATGTCCGGAACGCAATCGACGATTTCTTCGCCGTCCAGTTGCAGAATGATACGGAACGCACCGTGAGCAGAAGGGTGGTTCGGCCCCAGGTTGAGGAACATGTAGTCCTCGTTGGCGCCAGAGCGTTTCATGCCCCAGTCTTCCGGACGGAAGCGTGCGGCTTCCTCTTCCAGCTGCTGTTTGGCGAGGGTCAGGCTGTACGGATCGAATTCCGTTGCACGGGCAGGAAAGTCCTTGCGCAGCGGGTGGCCTTCCCAGGTTGGCGGCATCATGATGCGGCTCAGGTGCGGGTGGCCTGGGAAGTCGATGCCGAACATGTCCCAGACTTCACGCTCGTACCAGTTGGCGTTGGGCCAGATGCTGGTAATCGTCGGTACGCTCAAGTCGCTTTCGGAAAGCGCTACCTTGATCATCACGTCGCTGTTTCGCTCGATCGACAGCAGGTGATAGAACACGGTGAAGTCTGCGCCGGGCAGACCACGACGGTTTGTGCGCAGTCGCTCGTCCACGCCATGCAGGTCATACAGCATGGAGTAGGGCTTGGGCACGTTGCGCAGGAACGTCAGAATTTCAAACAGTCTGGCGCGCTCGACCCACAGCACGGGCATGCCGGTGCGAGTCGGCTGGGCGGTGAAAGCCTCGGCACCAAAACGGTTATTCAGTTCAACGACGACATCTTGGTCGTCAGCCTTGTAAGGCGGGATGTACAGAGCGTTGTCTGCAGTCATAGGTCTCAATCACTTCGGTCAACGTACAGAATCAACCCCGGTTCTTGTCTTTTTTATAAGAAGAACGGGCTGGATCAGACTTCGTCGGGGCTGCGCAGGTTGGTCACCTGAATACGCTGTTCGCGGCGCTGTTCCTTTTGCGACGGCATCTCGGCGCGATACACGCCTTGATCGCCAACGACCCAGGAAAGAGGGCGACGCTCCTTGCCGATGGATTCCTGCAACAGCATTAAACCTTGCAGAAACGCCTCGGGGCGGGGCGGGCAGCCGGGCACGTAGACATCCACGGGAAGGAATTTGTCCACCCCCTGGACCACTGAGTAGATGTCGTACATGCCACCGGAGTTGGCACACGAACCCATGGAAATGACCCACTTGGGTTCGAGCATTTGCTCGTAGAGACGCTGGATGATCGGCGCCATCTTGATGAAGCAGGTACCGGCAATAACCATGAAATCCGCCTGTCGTGGCGACGCCCGGATGACTTCGGCACCAAAGCGCGCGATGTCGTGGGGTGCCGTGAAGGCGGTGGTCATTTCCACATAGCAGCACGACAGGCCGAAGTTGTAGGGCCACAGGGAGTTTTTACGTCCCCAGTTGACCGCACCGTTCAGCACGTCTTCCAGCTTGCCCATGTAGATGTTTTTGTGGACTTGATCTTCTAACGGATCGGAAACGGTTTCCCGTTTGCCGATGGGGTACTGCTCGTTAGGAGCGTCCGGGTCGATCCTGGTGAGATTATATTGCATCGCCAAAGCCTCATTGTTTCAGCTTCGCTTGCCGATTACGGCGACCTTCAGGAGCCCAGTCAAGAGCGCCAACCCGCCATAGGTAGACAAGACCTGCCAACAGAATTGCTATGAAAACGAGAGCTTCGACGAATCCGGTCCAGCCGCTTTCGCGGACGGACACAGACCAGGCAAAGAGAAAGAGGGCTTCAATGTCAAAGATCACGAAAAGCATCGCGACCAGATAGAATTTTGCGGAGAGACGCAGGCGCGCACTGCCGGTAGGCAGCATGCCGGATTCGAAAGGTTCGTTCTTGCTGCGGCCCCAGGCCTTGCTTCCGAGGAGGCTGGACAGACCGAGCATGAAGGCGCAAAGGCCGACAACACCCAAAAGGAAAATGGCGAAGCCCCAGTTATGGGCAATCAGACCTGTCGATTCGGGCATGCTGTCAGTCCTTGTTAGAGAGCAAAGGTCTCTGTGCTTGATAAAGAGTCGAGGCAGTGACGAAATGTCGCAGTGCGGTCAACGGATTGATTTTATGTGCAAACACTTGGCAAGTAAATTTTCTACATCAAATTTATTTACGGAATTAATTGCCCACGGCCTTTCACGGAGGCTGCAGGGCCTGCCAGACGGGCGTCAGCGGGGATTTCATTAATTATGTTTCTTGTGCACGAAATGTAAGGAAAGGCAATTTGAATGATAATTAATATCATTTGAAGGGGCCTTGATAGTTCAGCGTGCGGTAGTCGTCGCATAGTGGGTAACGGTACTGCTTATAAAGTGCGCCTTTTGTAGCATTTGCTCGGCAACTGCATATTGTCCGAAATCAATACCGGCACCTTCTGACACAAAACACAGACCGCCCTTACGGGCGGCCTGTCTTTTCAACGCGTTGCGCGGTGTATCAGTGGAATTGCTCTTCTTCGGTGGAGCCGGTCAGTGCGGTTACCGACGATACGCCGCCCTGGATCACGGTCGTCATGTCATCGAAATAGCCGGTACCCACTTCCTGCTGGTGGGCGACGAAGGTGTAGCCCTTGGCAGCGTCGGCGAACTCCTGTTCCTGCAGCTTCACGTAGGCGGTCATGTCATTGCGGGCGTAGTCGTGTGCCAGATTGAACATGCTGTGCCACATGTTGTGAATGCCTGCCAGGGTGATGAACTGGTGCTTGTAACCCATGGCCGACAGCTCGCGCTGAAATTTGGCAATGGTTGCGTCGTCGAGGTTTTTCTTCCAGTTGAAGGACGGCGAGCAGTTGTAGGACAGCAACTGGTCCGGGTATTCCTTTTTGATCGCTTCGGCGAATCGGCGTGCCTCGTCCAGATCCGGTCTGGCTGTTTCGCACCAGATCAGATCGGCGTAGGGCGCGTACGCCAGGCCACGCGAGATCGCCTGATCGAGACCGGCGCGAACCTTGTAAAACCCCTCGTGGGTTCGCTCGCCGGTCACGAATGGTTTGTCGTACGGATCGCAATCGGATGTCAGCAAGTCGGCAGCGTTGGCGTCAGTCCGGGCCAGAATGATGGTCGGTACACCGGCTACGTCGGCGGCCAGGCGTGCAGCGACCAGTTTCTGTATGGCTTCCTGAGTCGGGACCAATACCTTGCCGCCCATGTGGCCACATTTCTTCACTGAAGCCAGTTGATCTTCGAAGTGCACCCCGGCGGCACCGGCTTCGATCATGTTTTTCATCAGCTCATAGGCATTGAGTACGCCGCCGAATCCGGCTTCTGCGTCTGCCACGATCGGGGCGAAGTAGTCGATGTAGCCTTCGTCGCCCGGCGCCTTGCCGGCTTTCCACTGGATCTGGTCGGCACGGCGGAACGAGTTGTTGATGCGCTTGACCACGGTCGGCACCGAGTCGACCGGGTACAGCGACTGATCCGGGTACATGGACTCGGCAGAGTTGTTGTCGGCAGCGACCTGCCAGCCGGATAGGTAGATGGCCTGAATACCGGCCTTGACCTGCTGCACGGCCTGGCCGCCAGTGAGGGCACCCATGCAATTGACGAAATCCTTGTCCGGTCGAAAGGACGGTTTGGCACCCTGGGTCACCAGATTCCACAGCTTGTCTGCACCCAGTCGTGCAAAGGTGTGTTCGGGTAGAACCGAGCCGCGCAGGCGGACCACATCTGCAGCGGAGTAAGTACGGGTCACGTTTTTCCAGCGCGGATTTTCAGCCCAGTCTTTCTCGAGAGCCGCTATTTGTTGTTCGCGTGTCAGTGCCATGGTGATAAACCTCTAGAAGTAGGTCTCGTTGGAAAGTCCTGCTCCGCCAAAACGCCTCGTTTATCGAAGGCACGGTAGATGGCTGCTCGCTGATCCGGGGCTTTGCTTGAAGCCGCACGTTACGTGGGTCGCGACGGGTGAACGATGTACTCGAGGGGAGAGCGGGCGTCCGGACACGAGGCTGTCAGGTGGACAGTCGGGCCTGCAGTGGCGTTGTGCATCACCGTCGGCCTTGCCGGGTTACCGTTTACGCTTCCGTCCCTTGGGACAACTTCGTTCCAGTCGCAACCTCGTCAAACTGCCTTGTGGGCGGTGCGGACACGAATCGGCTCTGCGGGGTGTGTGAGAGCGGCGACTCGAAGACTCTTTGCAAAGCCTCTGATTAGCGGGAGCGAGGCAATCATGCCTCGCACTTCCGGGGGGCGTCAAACGTTTTGTAGTGCTTTTTTTAAATCACTACATATTTGTGGGAAGTCGACCGGCCAGTCATCAAAAGGCCCGTAAGTATTGGGTTTTCACCCCATACAGGCTATTCGAGGGTTTCGACCTTTACGCGCAAAATCATATCGTCGCGACCCTGGGTGGAATAGCGTTGCGCCAGACCACTCTGATCGGCGACGGATTCGTTGCTATTGCTCGCCAGCGTGATCCATTCTCCCAGCCTGCCACTCACTTGGCTGTCGGTACTCTGCACCTTGACGGCGTCAGGGCGCTCCTGGCTCATGCGGTCATGATTGGTGCTGATGCTCAGGTGAACCGTGTCGCCGGTCACGCTGGCCGTGACGTAAAACCCCTGAGTTACATTGCGGTACTCGGTGTCGCTTCGCGAGTATCCGTACGCGTCCGTGGATGAGGAGGTCAGTGGCACGCTCTGGCCAACCTGAATGAGTGCAGGGGTCCCTTCGCTGGTTTGTACTTGTTGCACGCCGCCTTCACGGCTGGCGGTACCGTACTCGATCACTGGCGAGCCGCTGCTGTTGCGCGTCGCGCTGTCGCTGGTGTCAACGCTGATCAGCAAGCGTTTCGGTGCGGTATCGAGTTGCGAGATCAAGGCGCGAAGTTCTTCGATCTTGCGTGACTCTGCATTCACGATCAGTTGATTGCCGTAGGCGCTGACGGTGCCTTCGTCCCCCAGAAAGGATTTGGCGACCGGCAATAGATCGGCACTGGTGCGGTAGTTGAGCGGGACGACTTCGGTCGCTGCGAAGACGTGAGCGCTGAGGACGATCAGCATCGAGGTGAGCGCTGCATTGAGCAAGTTGCGTACTGACATGTTCATTCTCCGCGGTAAGCGCGTAAAGCATGATTGTGCCACTGTGTCGGCTGCAGGCAATCAAGCTGAATGGTCAGGCATGAAAAAGCCCTGCCGCTTTTCGGTTCGACCTTGAGAGGGTCTAGCGAAAAAGGGCAGGGCGATCATTATGTAGTGCCGCGGTGAGCGCCTACATAATCGCGTTGATCACGCTTCGCGGAGCATATCGACGTGTGGCAGGCCGGCTTCGAGAAACTCGTCGCTGATAACCGAAAAGCCGAAGCGCTGATAAAACTCGACGGCCTGCACCTGAGCGCTCAGCTTGAGCGGCTTGAGGCCACGCTGTTCAGCTTCATGGATCACGGCACCCAACAGAGCCTCGCCGACCTTCAGGCCACGCCAGTCTCTCAGGACTGACAAGCGGCCGATCTCGCCATCTGGCAGCAGTCGGGCAGTGCCCACCGCATATTCACCTTCGTACGCAAGAAAGTGCACGGCACCTGCGTCTTCGGCATCCCACTCCAGTTCCGGCGGCACCGATTGTTCGGCAATGAATACCGAATCGCGTATGCGCCGGATATCGGCGTTGTTCTTCTGCCATTGGGCGACAGCTACAGTGACTTTATTCATCGGCAAATCCCAGGCTTCCTTGTTTTACGAGTTCGCAAAGCAAATTGCGCCCCTCGTCATCGGCCAACCATTGGCCAAGGTTTTCGCTGTGCAACGCATCGGCGGCACAGATCAGTTTGAGCAGGTCACGCAGGCTGCCCGGCAGCAGACGGCTCTGGCCACTGGCAAACAGTAGTAGATCGTCATCAACTTCAGACCAGGCCAGCCGTGCGCTCGGGTTACGAATCAGCACCGCGCCCTGCTCGAGGCTGTCGAGCAGGTCCTGTTCTTCCAGCTCAGGGCCGGTCACCAGTTCCGGGTAGCGCGGCTCGGTCATGAACTGGCCGAACCAGGTCAGCAGCAGGCGTTCGTCACTCATGTGCTCGGCCAGCAGCGTTTTCAGGCGATCGAGCGCGTCATGCTGGATCTGATGAGGGTCGCTGACCGGCTGGGCGTCAGCATCGGTATAGCGCTCTTCATCCGGGATGAACTGGCTGAGGAAGTCGGTGAAGTGAGTCAGGACTTCGGCAGCGCTTGGCGCCCGGAAACCGACCGAGTAGGTCAGGCAGTCGTCGACGGCGACGCCGCAGTGCGCCAGGCGTGGCGGCAGATAAAGCATGTCGCCCGGTTCCAGCGTCCACTCTTCGGTCTTCTCGAATTCGGCAAGGATGCGCAGGTCGGCATGCTGCAGCAGCGGGCTTTCCGCATCGCACATCTGGCCGATCTGCCAGTGCCGTTTGCCATGTCCCTGAAGCAGGAACACATCATAGTTGTCGAAATGCGGACCGACGCTGCCGCCAGGGGCTGCGTAGCTGATCATCACGTCGTCAATCCGCCAGCTGGGCAGAAAACGGAAGTTTTCCAGCAGCTCGCTGACCTCCGGGACGAATTGGTCCACGGCCTGGACCAGCAGCGTCCAGTCGCGCTCGGGCAGCTTGCTGAACTCGTCTTCAGCGAACGGGCCACGACGCAGCTCCCATGGACGCTCGCCGTTTTCGATGACCAGGCGCGACTCCACTTCTTCTTCCAGGGCGAGGCCGGCAAGCTCGTCCGCGTCGATCGGGCTTTGAAAGTCCGGCAGAGCCTGGCGGATCAGCAGCGGTTTTTTCTGCCAGTAGTCACGCAGGAAAACGCGAGCACTGATGCCGCCCAGAAGTTGCAGAGGAATATCAGGATTCATGTGTAAGCCCTTGAAATAAAAACGCCCGGCACAGCCGGGCGTGTGCAATTTTTTTGCGTGTCAGATGCGCTTGGCCTGAGCGGCTGCGTTACCGATGTAATTGGCCGGCGTGAGCTTCTTGAGCTCGGCCTTGGCTTCGGCAGGCATGTCCAGGCCGTCGATGAAAGTCTGCAACGCTTCAGGACCGATGCCCTTGCCGCGTGTCAGTTCTTTCAGTTTTTCGTATGGGTTTTCGATGTTGTAACGACGCATGACAGTCTGAATCGGCTCTGCCAGAACTTCCCAGCATGCGTCCAGATCGGCGGCAATGCGCTGTTCGTTCAGTTCCAGCTTGCTGATGCCCTTGAGGCTGGCTTCGTAGGCAATGACGCTGTGGGCAAAGCCGACGCCCAGATTGCGCAGCACGGTGGAGTCGGTCAGGTCACGCTGCCAGCGAGACACAGGCAACTTGCTCGCCAGGTGCTGGAACAGTGCGTTGGCGATGCCCAGATTGCCTTCGGAGTTTTCGAAGTCAATCGGGTTGACCTTGTGCGGCATGGTCGAGGAGCCGATTTCGCCAGCGATGGTGCGCTGCTTGAAATAGCCCAGCGAGATGTAGCCCCAGATGTCGCGGTCGAAGTCGATCAGGATGGTGTTGAAGCGCGCAATAGCATCGAACAGCTCGGCAATGTAGTCGTGCGGTTCGATCTGCGTGGTGTAGGGGTTGAAGCCCAGGCCCAGCTCGTCTTCGATGAAGGCGCGCGCGTTGGCTTCCCAGTCGATGTCTGCGTAGGCAGAGAGGTGGGCATTGTAGTTGCCGACTGCGCCGTTGATCTTGCCGAGCAACGGGACTGCCGCGATCTGGCTGATCTGACGCTCGAGGCGGTAGACGACGTTGGCCAGTTCCTTGCCCAATGTGGTCGGGGAGGCGGGCTGGCCATGGGTGCGGGACAGCATCGGCACGTCTGCGAAGCGAATCGCCAGCTCGCGGATAGCGTCGGCGATCTGACGCATCAGCGGCAGCACGACAGTGTCGCGGCCCTCGCGCAGCATCAATGCGTGAGACAGGTTGTTGATGTCTTCGCTGGTGCAGGCGAAGTGGATGAACTCGCTGACCTTTTCCAGCTCTGGCAATTTGGCAGCCTGCTCCTTGAGCAGATACTCCACAGCCTTCACGTCATGATTGGTGGTGCGCTCGATTTCCTTGACTCGCTCGGCATGCTCCACGGAGAAGTCTTCGGCCAGGGTATCCAGGATGGCGTTGGCTTGCGCGGAGAAGGCCGGGACCTCGGTGATCTGCGGGTGAGCCGCAAGACGCTGGAGCCAGCGAACTTCAACCATCACGCGGAAACGGATCAGGCCGTATTCGCTGAAAATAGGGCGCAAGGCCTGGGTTTTGCCGGCGTAGCGGCCATCAACAGGGGAAACCGCAGTGAGCGAAGAAAGCTGCATGGGATGCTCTCGGACAGTCGGGCGACGAAAAGGGCGCATATCATACATGAAAAGTCAGTCGGACCGGAGTCCGCCGACCAGCGTAGACAGCGTCGTGCCAGGGGTGGTGAAGGTCATTGGCGCGCGGCGGGTCAGCCGTGCAGCAATGGATAAAGTTCTTTCAACAACTTGCGGCGGCTGAACACCAGTTGCCAGCGATGACCGCCAACTTGCCGCCACAGGCGGGCAGAGCGAATACCGGCCAGCAGAATGCCGCGAATCTTCGAGGCATTATTCGGCTGCTGCAGATTACGCATGTCGCCTTGCACCTGAATGCGCTGGCGCAAGGTGCTCAGGGTGTCCTGATACAGCGCGCCGGTCGCGGCAATCACGTTCTCGTGGGCGATGCCAAAATGCTCGACCTGTGACTGAATCACCGGAATGCGTTTGCCGATCACTTCAAGCAGGTCATCGCGCTTGGCCAGCTGACGCTCGAGGCCGAGCATCGACAGGGCGTAGCGCAACGGCTCGCGTTGCAAGGTTGCCGGGTCGCGCTCCAGGGCGCTGGCCATGGCGCGATAGCCTTCGTGCAGGTTGAGATCGTCGCCGCCGTAGACGTCCAGCGTATCCTTGGGATCGACCACCAGCAGGCTGCCGAGCATGCAGCCCAGGGCCGCTTCGCTGATCTGACCGGTCTTGGCGATCCGGTCGACGAGCACGGCGGCCTGGAATACACCGCCCAGAGCGATCAGTTGTTCCTGAGTCGGGCTCATCAACGCTTGTCCTTGCTGGTCCAGGGTTCGGCAATTTCGATCACGCCGCCGCCCAGACAGATTTCGCCGTCGTAGAACACCACAGACTGGCCGGGAGTGACGGCGCGTTGCGGGTCATCGAATGTGGCGCGATAACCGTCTGCGGTTTTTTCCAGTGTGCATGGCTGGTCGCCCTGACGATAACGGACCTTCGCGGTGAGCCTGCGCGGGCTGCTCAGATCGATCGGGTTGACCCAATAGATTTCCGAAGAAACCAGCGCACGGGAAAACAGCCAGGGGTGATCGTTACCCTGACCGACAATCAGTTCGTTGTTGTCCAGGTCCTTGACCAGCACGTACCACGGATCATCGCTGGCATCCTTGAGACCGCCGATGCCCAGACCCTGACGCTGGCCGATGGTGTGGTACATCAGGCCGCTGTGACGACCGATGACTTCACCTTCGGTGGTCTTGATTTCGCCGGGCTGGGCGGGCAGGTACTGGCGCAGAAAATCAGTGAAGCGGCGTTCGCCAATGAAGCAGATTCCGGTGGAATCCTTCTTCTTGGCAGTGGCCAGGCCGTGCTTTTCGGCAATGGCGCGCACTTCCGGTTTTTCTAGCTCGCCAACCGGGAACAGGGTGCGGGCAATCTGCTCGCCGCCAACGGCGTGCAGGAAGTAGCTCTGATCTTTGTTCGGGTCCAGGCCCTTGAGCAGCTCGGTACGTCCATCGATATCACGGCGGCGTACGTAATGGCCTGTAGCAATAAGGTCGGCGCCGAGCATCAGTGCGTAGTCGAGAAACGCCTTGAACTTGATTTCGCGGTTACACAGGATGTCCGGGTTCGGCGTGCGCCCGGCCTTGTACTCTTCAAGGAAGTGCTCGAAGACGTTGTCCCAGTACTCGGCCGCGAAGTTGGCCGTGTGCAGCTTGATGCCGATCTTGTCGCACACGGCCTGGGCATCTGCCAGGTCTTCGCGGGCGGTGCAGTATTCCGTTCCGTCGTCTTCTTCCCAGTTCTTCATGAACAAGCCTTCCACCTGATAACCCTGCTCCATGAGCAGTACGGCGGAAACGGAAGAGTCCACGCCGCCGGACATGCCGACTATGACGCGCTTCATTTCTGAGTTCGAGGGGGCTGGATCACGCATGGGGATTCAACGGCTGACCTGTAAAAGGACGCGATTCTATCAGGCTGAGGGCGTCGAGTCTCACGCCTTGTCGCGCAGCAGGTCGAGACTGAAATGTTCACCATCGAGGTAGTCGTCCAGGCAGCGCAATACCAGCTCGCTGCGCCAGCGCTCCTGCTGGGCTACCAGTTCATCGCGAGTCAGCCAGACTGCGCCGACGATGCCTTCATCGAGTTGATATTCCGGATGGTGGCGCAGGGCCTTGGCGGCAAAGCAGATTCGCTGGTAGGTCACGCCATTGCTCGGTGCGGTGTACAGGTAGATGCCCACCACGCTAGTCAATTCGACGTCCCAGCCGGTTTCTTCCAGGGTTTCACGCACTGCAGCGCGTTGCAGGCTCTCGTTCGGGTCGAGGTGCCCGGCGGGTTGGTTGAGTACGGCGCGTCCGCCTTTGATTTCTTCGACGAACAGAAAGCGGCCTTGATCTTCGACGATGGTGGCGACGGTAACGTGGGCTTGCCAGGTCATGATAATGGTCTCTTTGCTGGGGATTGAGTCAGCCGTAACAGCTTATTGTTGCTCGAACTGCAGGTCATGCCTCAGGGCGCTGACGCAGAAGTCCACAAAGGCTCGCACTTTGGATGAGCGACGACGGCCCTCCAGGTAAACAACGTGAACCGGTTCCGGGATTATTTCGAACGTCTCCAGAACACACTTGAGCCTGCCTTCCTGCAGGTGCTCGCGTATCTGATAGTACGGCACCTGGGTCAGTCCCCAGCCCTGTAACGCTGCGCTGATCGCCGCCTGATAAGACGTCAGACTGAGTCTTGAGGCGACGTCTACTGAATAATGCTTGTCATCGATCCGGAAAAGCCAGTGAGGCGAGCGTTCGGCGGTGGTGGTTGAAACTGTGGAATGCTGTCGCAAATCGTCGGGATGCTGCGGGGCTCCATGCTTTTCGAGGTAGGCAGGGGAGGCGCAAACCATGCGCCGCACGCTACCTGTCGGGATTGCGGTAAGAGACGAATCGGGCAGGGTGCCGATCCTGACCGCCACGTCGACGCCCTCATCGAGCATGGACACTACCCTGTCGACCAGAATGGCACGGATGTCCACGGCCGGAAACCGCTCGAGAAAGCTCGTCATTACGGGCACGACATGCAGCGCGCCGAACATCTGAGGTGCGGTGACCGTCAGCAGGCCGCCTGGCAACGCATGCAAGCCGCCTGCCGCGCTTTCAGCCTCATCAAGGTCGGCAAGCAATCGACGGCAATCAGCGGCGAAGCGCTGGCCCGCCTCGGTGAGCCGCATATTGCGAGTGGTGCGCACCACCAGAAGGATGCCCAGGCGGCTCTCCAGGCTCGCGACAGCCCGGGTTACCGTAGCGGTCGACAGGCCAAAGTGGCGGGCCACCCCGGCAAAACTGGTTTGCTCGGCAAGTGCGGCAAAAAGCGTCATTTCCTGAATACGGTCCATAGGCTGCCTGCTTGCCACGAGAGATGCGAAATCCTACCAGCATTTCACAATCTGAAATGGTGAATTGATTTTTGCGGTGATTCTGCAGTCTATGCGCAATGATTAGGATGGGCGACTCATTCATTCAGCCTGGTCAGACTCTTCTATGAAAAATTTCGGTTCAGCCGACGCTGAAAATGCCGCATCCGGTGTCAGTCGGCGCAAGGTTTTACAAGCGTCAGCGTTAGGCGCTGCTTCTGCTCTCGGGGCGTCGTTGGTGAGCGCCGCTTCTGCAAGCAATAAACCTCTATCCAGGGAAAATGCAATGAACATTGATGATGCCTTCCGCGTGGCGTTTCACACTCAGCAGGTAGGAGACGTCAATGTGTTCTATCGCGAAGTCGGAGCCAAGGACGCCCCGGTGCTTCTGTTGCTTCATGGTTTTCCGAGTTCCAGCCACATGTTTCGCGACCTGATGCCCTTGCTGGCGAGTCAGTACCGCCTGATCGCTCCCGACCTGCCTGGATTCGGTAATACCAAGGCTCCACCGCGCGGGCAGTTCGATTACACATTCGAAGACCTTTACAAGGTGATCGAGCGCTTCACCGAGGCACTGGGCCTGAAGAAATACGCGTTATACCTATTCGACTATGGCGCACCGACAGGTTTGCGGCTCGCAGCGGCGAACCCGGAGAAGGTTACTGCAATCATCAGTCAGAACGGCAACGCCTACCTGGAAGGATTCAGCGATCAATGGGGTCCGTGGCAAGCCTATTGGCGCGAGCCTTCGGCAGCCAATCGCGAAGCCTGTCGCGCCTCGTTGTCACCGCAAGTCATCCGGGACTGGCAATACGGTACGGGAGCCGATCCTGAAAAGCTTTCTCCCGATGGCTACAACCTCGACATTATGTATATGGCGCGGCCGGGCGCAGAGGAGATCCAGCTTGACCTGATTCTTGACTACCGCAGTAACGTAGCGGCTTACCCCTCGTTTCAGGAATACCTGCGCAAATATCAGCCTCCCTTGCTGGCGGTCTGGGGCAAGCACGATCCTGCGTTCATACCGCCTGGCGCGCATGCTTATCGCAAGGACGTCCCGGCTGCTGAAGTGCATCTGCTGGATGCAGGGCACTTTGCATTGGAAACACACGCGCCTGAGGTCGCCGAATACATTCGCGACTTTCTTTCGCGCACACTGAAAAGCTGAAGGGATAAATGGTGTGCTTGAGCGAGCATCTCCCTGGCGCCCGCGCTTACTCAGGTAGCTGAAATTTTTCATGGATAAAAAAAATCCCCGACAACAGGCCGGGGATTTTTTCGTGAGGCGGTGCATTTTTTATGCACCGCCTCGGATTGCCTCTTACAGCGCGGCGATGGCCGCGTTGAGCGTGGCGCTCGGGCGCATGGCCTTGCTGGTGACTTCCGGGTTAGGGAAGTAGTAGCCGCCAATATCCACCGGCTTGCCCTGAACGGCGTTCAGCTCGGCAACGATTTTTTCTTCGTTGTCGGTCAGGGTCTTGGCCAGAGGTGCGAACTGCGCCTTGAGGTCTGCATCGTCGTTCTGAGCAGCCAGTGCCTGAGCCCAGAACAGGGTCAGGTAGAAGTGGCTGCCGCGGTTGTCGATACCGCCTACCTTGCGCGAAGGCGACTTGTTGCGGTCCAGGAACTCGCCAGTGGCCTGGTCGAGGGTCTTGGACAGAACCAACGCTTTCGGATTGTTGTAGGCATGGCCCAGATGCTCGAGGGACGCTGCCAGCGCGAGGAATTCGCCCAGCGAATCCCAGCGCAGGAAGTTTTCCTCGACGAACTGCTGCACGTGCTTCGGAGCCGAACCACCCGCGCCGGTTTCGAACAGACCGCCGCCGTTCATCAGCGGAACGATCGACAGCATCTTCGCGCTGGTGCCCAGTTCCATGATCGGGAACAGGTCAGTCAGGTAGTCGCGCAGAACGTTGCCGGTCACCGAAATGGTGTCCTTGCCTGCGCGCGTGCGTTCCAGGGTCAGCTTCATCGCGTCGACAGGTGACAGGATCTGGATATCCAGGCCCGACGTGTCATGGTCGCCCAGGTACTTGCGCACTTTCTCGATCATCACGCTGTCGTGGGCGCGGGACGAGTCCAGCCAGAAGATAGCCGGGGTGTTGCTGGCGCGGGCACGGTTGACGGCCAGTTTCACCCAATCCTGGATCGGTGCGTCCTTGGCCTGGCACATGCGCCAGATATCGCCGGCTTCGACGTTCTGTTCCATCAGCAGGTTGCCCTGGCTGTCGGTTACGCGAACCACGCCGTTGATCTGAATGTGGAACGTCTTGTCGTGGGAGCCATACTCTTCGGCCTTCTGAGCCATCAAACCGACGTTCGGTACGCTGCCCATGGTGGTCGGGTGGAATGCGCCATTTTTCTTGCAGTCTTCGATGACTGCCTGATAGATGGTGGCGTAGCAGCGATCCGGAATGACCGCCTTGGCATCGTGCAACTGACCGTCTGTGCCCCACATCTTGCCGGAGTCACGAATCATTGCCGGCATCGAGGCGTCGACGATGACGTCGCTCGGCACGTGCAGGTTGGTGATGCCCTTGTCGGAATTGACCATCGCCAGCTGTGGACGAACGGCGTAGACCGCTTCGATGTCAGCCTTGATTTCTGCCTGCTTGTCAGCGGGCAGGGCAGTGATGCGTTCGTACAGGTCGCCGATGCCGTTGTTCAGGCTGAAGCCGATCTGCTTGAGCGTATCGGCGTGCTTGGTCAGCGCGTCCTTGTAGAACTCGTCGACGATCTGGCCGAACATGATCGGATCGGAGATCTTCATCATGGTGGCTTTCAAGTGCACCGAAAACAGAACGCCCTGCTTGCGAGCGTCTTCGATTTCGGCAGCAATGAAACTGCGCAGGGCCTTGGCGCTCATGACCGAGCAGTCGACGACTTCGCCCGCCTTGACGGAGGTTTTTTCCTTCAGGACGGTGGTGGTGCCGTCCTGGGCGACGAGTTCGATCTTGACGGTGTTATCGGCTGCGATCTCGGCAGCTTTTTCGCTGCCGTAGAAGTCGCCGTTGCTCATGTGTGCAACGTGAGCCTTGGAGTCAGCTGACCAGGCGCCCATCTTGTGCGGGTGCTTGCGCGCGTAGTTCTTGACCGACAGCGGGGCGCGGCGATCGGAGTTGCCTTCGCGCAGAACAGGGTTCACGGCGCTGCCCTTGGTCTTGTCGTAGCGTGCGCGGGTTTCTTTTTCCGCGTCAGTGGCAGGGTTTTCAGGGTAGTCAGGAATGTTGTAGCCCTGATTCTGAAGCTCCTTGATGGTCGCCTTCAATTGCGGGACCGAGGCGCTGATGTTAGGCAGCTTGATGATGTTGGCCTCTGGCGTAGTGGCCAGTTTGCCCAGCTCGGCGAGATGATCCGGCACTTTTTTGTCGGCAAGCAATTCCGGGAAGCTGGAAAGAACACGGCCCGCCAGAGAAATGTCGCGTGTTTCCACGTCGATATCGGAGGTTGCCGTGAACGCTTCGATAATAGGCAGCAGGGAGTAGGTGGCGAGGGCCGGAGCTTCGTCGGTGAAGGTGTAGATGATCTTCGAGCGGTTGGACATTCGTATTAACTCTCTTTTGCTGAGCATGCACAAAATCTCGATACGCGCATTCTAAGCGCGCTTGCCCACGGTTCGGCCATGAGCCAGGTCGAGGTTTATTCGCGGTGATGTTGGGTGCATCAGTCGAGCGTCAAGCTGTCGGGTCAGGTAGCAGCCCGACGCATAAGGAAGGCCGAGGGTCAGAATTCGGACGGGTCGGCCTTGATGACTCTGCGGTCACGGCGCGAGTATATCAAACCATTGGCACCAAGCATTAATGCTATGCGAGCTATCGAAAAATGAATATCCGCCGTTGGTCGAACGCGCAGTCCTCCAGGCAGCTGTCTGGAATGGTTGGCATGTGGGGCCTGGCACGCCTTGATGGGGGGGGCAGATGGTGAGGGCGGATTTTCGTTGTTCAGGACGGCTTGGGGTAGACGAACGGAACGTTCTGGATTGGAGTCTGGGTATCCGCGGTGCAATAACCGCTAATTCGACACCCTGTGGAGCGTGACGGATATAAACAGACCAATGTCCCTGTCTTTCTACGTGTCCGGCAAAGCTCATTGCATGTTTCTATTGATTCGGCTGGCTCTGATGGCTGCCGCTATAGATCTAATCACTTTTTCAACATGAGTATCAGGCGTCCGCGTGAGCGTGGTCCTGCTGGTGCAGCGGATGTGTTTCTTTTGCCGGATCCAGCTTTTTATCTTCCAAGCCTTTGATTTTTACCGCATGAAGCCCTTTTGGACCTTGGGCGACTTCAAATCTGACTTTCTGGCCAGCCTTTAGAGTTTTGTAACCGTCCATTTCGATGGCCGAGAAATGAGCGAACAGATCCTCGTCATTGCCTTCAGCGTTTATGAACCCAAACCCTTTTGCATTGTTGAACCACTTGACTTTTCCTTCAATCATTACCATCTCCCTCTGCAAAGGACTCCGTCAGGAGTATCATCCACTTCAATCCGCTGCTCACCCAAAAAATTTTGGTTGACTGCGCGGACCCTTTTTACCCAATGTGGGCTCTATTGTTTGTAACACCGTTTAGCTGATAGTCAAGGTCATGTGGCAGCCCATTTAAAAACCGCCCAGACTGCGACTAAATTGCTCAATCCGCCCTCAAACGAACATTTCTTTCCATGCATGCATTCAGCAAGATTCGACTAACATTCAATCAGGATGATCCGCAGTCGCACGAGGACGACTCGGCGGGCATTGCGGTGCAGGACGCCAAGCCGGCCCTGCAGGCGCCACCGATGTACAAGGTGGTTTTATTCAACGATGACTACACCCCGATGGATTTCGTCGTAGAAGTACTCGAGGTGTTTTTTAACCTGAATCGTGAGCTGGCCACCAAAGTCATGCTGGCCGTCCATACAGAGGGACGGGCAGTCTGCGGATTGTTTACCCGTGACATCGCCGAGACCAAGGCAATGCAGGTCAATCAATACGCCAGGGAGAGCCAGCATCCGCTACTCTGTGAGATCGAGAAGGACGGTTAAACGCCGACCACTTGGGTATGAGGTGAAGCTATGTTAAACCGTGAGCTCGAAGTCACCCTCAATCTTGCCTTCAAGGAGGCACGTTCGAAGCGTCATGAGTTCATGACGGTCGAGCATCTCCTGCTGGCTCTATTGGATAATGAGGCTGCAGCCACTGTCCTGCGTGCCTGCGGCGCAAACCTCGATAAACTCAAGCATGATCTGCAGGAGTTCATCGACTCCACCACTCCGCTGATCCCCGTTCATGACGAGGACCGCGAGACACAACCGACGCTCGGGTTCCAGCGCGTGCTGCAACGGGCAGTCTTCCACGTGCAGAGCTCAGGCAAGCGCGAAGTGACCGGCGCCAATGTGCTGGTCGCGATTTTCAGTGAGCAGGAAAGCCAGGCCGTATTTCTGCTCAAACAGCAGAGCGTGGCCCGGATCGATGTCGTCAACTACATCGCCCACGGTATCTCCAAGGTGCCAGGGCACGGCGAACACTCTTCTGAAGGTGAACAGGATATGCAGGACGACGAGGGCGGTGAAGCATCTTCCTCAGGCAATCCTCTGGATGCCTATGCCAGCAATCTGAACGAGTTGGCCCGTCAGGGGCGCATCGATCCACTGGTCGGCCGCGAAAGCGAAGTCGAGCGGGTGGCACAGATTCTGGCTCGTCGTCGCAAGAACAACCCTTTGCTGGTCGGTGAAGCGGGTGTCGGTAAAACGGCCATCGCTGAAGGTCTGGCCAAGCGCATCGTCGACAATCAGGTGCCTGACCTGCTTGCCAATAGCGTCGTCTACTCGCTCGACCTGGGTGCGTTGCTGGCCGGGACGAAATACCGCGGCGATTTCGAGAAGCGCTTCAAGGCGTTGCTCAACGAACTGCGCAAGCGTCCTCAGGCGATCCTGTTCATTGACGAAATCCACACGATCATCGGTGCTGGCGCAGCTTCCGGCGGGGTAATGGATGCTTCCAATCTGCTCAAGCCGTTGCTGTCTTCCGGCGAGATCCGTTGCATCGGTTCGACCACCTTCCAGGAGTTTCGCGGGATTTTCGAGAAGGATCGTGCCTTGGCGCGTCGTTTCCAGAAAGTCGATGTGTCCGAGCCTTCGGTCGAGGACACCATTGGTATCCTGCGTGGCCTGAAAAGCCGTTTCGAGCAGCATCACAGCATCGAATACAGCGACGAAGCCCTGCGCGCTGCCGCAGAGCTTGCATCGCGCTACATCAACGACCGTCATATGCCTGACAAGGCCATTGACGTGATTGATGAAGCGGGTGCCTACCAGCGTCTGCAGCCGGTCGAAAAGCGCGCTAAACGTATCGATGTGCCCGAGGTTGAAGACATCGTTGCCAAGATCGCGCGTATTCCGCCAAAACACGTCAATAGCTCCGACAAGGAACTGCTGCGTAACCTGGAGCGCGATCTCAAGCTCACGGTGTTCGGGCAGGATGCGGCCATTGACTCGTTGTCGACGGCGATCAAGCTGTCTCGTGCCGGTCTGAAGTCGCCTGACAAACCGGTCGGTTCGTTCCTGTTCGCCGGTCCTACGGGCGTCGGCAAGACCGAGGCGGCTCGTCAGTTGGCCAAGGCTTTGGGCGTCGAGTTGATCCGTTTCGACATGTCCGAGTACATGGAACGGCATACCGTTTCCCGTCTGATCGGTGCGCCTCCGGGCTACGTCGGTTTCGACCAGGGCGGTCTGCTGACCGAGGCCATTACCCGCCAGCCGCATTGCGTGCTGTTGCTCGATGAAATCGAAAAGGCTCACCCGGAAGTCTTCAATCTGCTTCTGCAGGTGATGGATCACGGTACGCTGACCGACAACAACGGGCGCAAGGCGGATTTCCGCAATGTGATCGTGATCATGACCACCAACGCCGGGGCCGAGTCTGCTGCGCGCGCTTCGATCGGTTTCACTCATCAGGACCACTCGTCTGACGCGATGGAAGTGATCAAGAAGAGCTTCACGCCGGAGTTCCGCAACCGTCTGGATACCATCATTCAGTTTGGTCGCCTCAGCCACGAAGTCATCAAGAGCGTGGTCGACAAGTTCCTCACCGAGCTTCAGGCCCAACTGGAAGACAAGCGCGTACTGCTCGAAGTGTCCGAGGCGGCGAGAAGCTGGCTGGCGCAGGGTGGTTACGATGCGGCAATGGGGGCCAGACCGATGGCTCGCCTGATTCAGGACAAGATCAAACGGCCTCTCGCCGAAGAGATCCTGTTCGGCGAACTGTCAGAACATGGCGGCGTGGTGCACATCGATATCAAGGATGGCGAGATCACCTTCGATTTCGAAACCACGGCAGAAATGGCCTGATAGCCTACGCCTCGCCCCGCATCATGATGATGCGGGGCAGGTTGAGGGCATCGATTGTAGAAAAACAGGCATACAAAAACGCCCGGCTTATGCCGGGCGTTTTCGTTAATGCCTGTTTAGCGAGCGCGGTAGGTGATGCGCCCTTTGCTCAGGTCGTAGGGCGTCAGCTCTACACGCACTTTGTCACCGGTCAGAATACGGATGTAATTCTTGCGCATCTTGCCGGAGATATGCGCGGTTACGACGTGCCCGTTTTCCAACTCCACGCGAAACATGGTGTTGGGCAGGGTGTCGACGACAGTGCCTTCCATTTCGAAGCTGTCTTCTTTCGACATGCAGTAAAGCCCTCGGTATACAAATGAGTGGCCCGGTGCAAGTGGCGCCAGGCAAAAGCGGCGTGCATTGTGCCCGAAAAAACCAGTTTAAGCCAAGGGGTTCAATACAGAGTGACCCATCTTTGATTGGTGAGCAGCTCGATGGGGCGATATTGGGTCTTGTAATTCATCTTTTTGCAGTTCTTGATCCAGTAGCCGAGGTACACCGCCTGCAGTTGCAGCCTGGCAGCTTCGGCGATCTGCCACAAAATCGCGTAACGGCCCAGACTGCGGCGTTCTTCATCGGGTTCGTAGAACGTATAGACCGCTGAAAGCCCGTTGGGCAGCAGGTCGGTGACGGCGACTGCCAACAGGCGTTGATCGACACGAAATTCGTAAAAGCGCGAAAAGGGCAGGTCGCGGACCAGAAAGGTCGAAAATTGCTCGCGACTTGGCGGGAACATGTCGCCGTCAGCGTGCCGTTGTTCAATATAACGCCGATAAAGATCGAAATATTCCTGAGTGAACACTGGTTTGGCGCTTTGCACCTGAATGTCGGCATTGCGTTTCAGAATGCGTTTTTGCTGGCGGTCGGGGACGAAGAGGCTCACCGGAATGCGTGCGGGTACACAGGCGCTGCAGTTCTGGCAGTGCGGGCGATAGAGGTGATCACCGCTGCGGCGAAAACCCATGTCCGACAGGTCGGCATAGACCTGTACATCCATCGGCTGGCTGGGGTCCAGAAACAGGGTCGTCGCCTGCTCTTCGGGCAGGTAACTGCACGTGTGCGGTTGAGTGGCATAAAACTTCAGCCTCGCCAGCTCTGTCATGGTCGTCGCCTAATGGTGAATCCTTACCCATGAGTGTATGCCAGCCTGTCAAACTCGCCTAGCTGACCAGTCGGCGTCGGTCGGCTGGTCCAGATGGCGGGACAGGTAATCGGCGAAAGTCTGCCGAGGAATGGCGCGCGCGCCGAAGCTGTGCAAATGTTGAGTGGGCATCTGGCAATCGATCAACACAAATCCCCAGTCAGTCAAATGCTCTACCAGCGTGGCAAAGCCGACTTTCGAGGCGTTGTCTGCCCGGCTGAACATCGACTCGCCGAAAAACAGCTGGCCCATTGCCAGGCCGTACAGTCCGCCGACCAGTTCATCCTGATCCCAGACCTCGACGCTGTGCGCGTGGCCACGGCGGTGCAACTCAACGTAGGCCGCCTGCATCGAGCCGGTTATCCAGGTTTCGTTGGCGTAGCTGCGAGGCGCAGCGCAGGCCTTGATCACGCTGGCAAAATCCTGATCGAAGGTCACCCGATAGCGCGACTGGCGCAGAACCTTGCCGAGGCTTCGCGAGACATGGAGTTCTTCAGGAAACAGCACGGTGCGCGGATCGGGAGACCACCAGAGAATCGGCTGACCGTCCTGAAACCAGGGAAAGCAGCCATGTCGATAAGCGCTGATCAGGCGATCGGCCGACAAGTCTCCGCCTGCGGCAAGTAGACCGTTGGGTTCACGGAGGGCTTTTTCCAGTGGGGGAAAATCGAGGCTGTTGCGGGTCAACCAGGTCAGCATGGCATCACAACTTTGCGGAAGGGGAGGGCGCACCTGTCTGTGTGTGCAACTCTGTGCGACAGGCGTGGTCACAAGCGGTTGTCATTATGGCGCGTACCTTGTGCATGCGGTAGGGCGTGAGCCTCGCAACGGTGGCGTGGCCGCTCAAGTTGCAGACCGTTGACAGAAACACGCCATAAGCCTTTGTCACAAAACGCAATGCATGCTCAAATTGAACATCGTCAGTGAAGGTGAAAGCGTGTTCCGTCTTGCAGAACCGCCTGAAGTGGATCTGGTGTGTTTTCGTACAGACTCAAGTGGCTGTAAAACCGTACAATGCCTGTTTTGGGCGTTATCATTCAAGCGTCTGTCGACAGGCTTTCCCGCTGTCTGCGCTCCCTGTCCATGCGGGAGCAGTCAGTGCCGTCCGACAGCCGTTTCTGGTCAATCAACGAGATGTTCGCGCTATTGCGCAGGAAATAAAGCGTTTTGAAGAAATCCACCCCAGTACCCAGCGCTGTCCCGCTTTGGCGACAGCAATTGCACTACCGGCTCAAGGAAGGGGCCCTGATCGCCTTTGGCGCACTGTGCCTGTATCTGATGATGGCCTTGCTGACCTACGATCAGAGCGATCCCGGCTGGAGCCACACCAGCAGCAATGCGGCACAGGTGCAGAATGCCGCAGGGCGTGCAGGTGCGTTCTGTGCCGATATTCTGTTCATGATTCTGGGCTATTTCGCCTACATCTTCCCGCTGTTGCTGGCGATCAAGGCCTGGCAGGTCTTTCGCCATCGCCATGAGCCATGGCAATGGAGCGGCTGGCTGTTTTCCTGGCGCCTGATCGGTCTGGTGTTCCTGATCCTGGCGGGCGCTGCGCTGGCGCATATCCATTTCCATTTCTCGGCCGGCTTCCCAGGCTCGGCAGGCGGTGTGCTGGGCGAAGTGCTCGGCGATCTGGCCAAGAAAGCGCTGAATATTCAGGGCAGCACCTTGCTGTTCATCGCCCTGTTTCTGTTTGGCCTGACGGTGTTTACCGACCTGTCCTGGTTCAAGGTGATGGATGTCACCGGCAAGATCACCCTCGACCTGTTCGAACTGTTTCAGGGCGCTGCGAACCGCTGGTGGACTGCCCGCGCCGAGCGCAAGCAGATGGTTGCGCAGTTGCGTGAGGTGGACATGCGCGTCAACGATGTGGTGGCGCCTGTGGCTCCTGATCGTCGCGAGCAGGCCAAGGCCAGAGAGCGCCTGGTTGAGCGTGAAGCGTCGTTGAGCAAACACATGACCGAGCGCGAAAAGCACGTGCCAGCGGTCATCGCGCCAGCGCCTTCGAAGCCTGTAGAGCCCAGCAAGCGCGTCATGAAGGAAAAGCAGGCGCCGCTGTTCGTGGACAGTGCAGTGGAAGGTACGCTTCCGCCGATTTCCATCCTCGACCCGGCAGAGAAGAAGCAGCTCAACTATTCCCCAGAGTCTCTGGCGGCCGTCGGTCATTTGCTGGAAATCAAGCTCAAGGAATTCGGTGTGGAGGTCTCGGTAGACTCCATCCACCCCGGTCCGGTCATTACCCGCTACGAGATCCAGCCAGCCGCCGGCGTCAAGGTCAGCCGCATTTCCAACCTCGCCAAGGACCTTGCGCGCTCGCTCGCCGTGACCAGCGTTCGTGTAGTCGAGGTGATTCCGGGCAAGACCACCGTCGGTATCGAGATCCCCAACGAAGATCGCCAGATTGTGCGCTTCTCCGAGGTGTTGTCGACTCCCGAATACGATAACGCCAAGTCGCCTGTCACCTTGGCCCTGGGCCACGACATCGGCGGCAAGCCGGTGATTACCGATCTGGCCAAGATGCCCCACCTGCTGGTAGCCGGTACGACCGGTTCCGGTAAATCGGTGGGTGTGAACGCCATGATCCTGTCGATCCTGTTCAAGTCCGGCCCGGAAGACGCCAAGCTGATCATGATCGACCCGAAGATGCTCGAACTGTCCATCTACGAAGGTATTCCGCACCTGTTGTGTCCGGTGGTCACCGACATGAAGGACGCCGCCAACGCCCTGCGCTGGAGCGTTGCCGAGATGGAGCGTCGCTACAAGCTGATGGCGAAGATGGGTGTACGTAACCTGTCCGGCTTCAACCAGAAGGTCAAGGATGCCCAGGACGCGGGCGAGCCGCTTGCCGATCCGCTGTACAAGCGCGAAAGCATTCATGACGAAGCGCCGCTGCTGAGCAAGCTGCCGACCATCGTGGTGGTGGTGGACGAGTTCGCCGACATGATGATGATCGTAGGCAAGAAGGTCGAAGAGCTGATTGCACGTATCGCCCAGAAAGCGCGTGCTGCGGGCATCCACCTGATTCTCGCGACCCAGCGTCCGTCGGTGGATGTGATCACCGGTCTGATCAAGGCCAACATTCCGACGCGTATGGCATTCCAGGTATCGAGCAAGATCGATTCGCGGACCATCATCGACCAGGGTGGCGCCGAACAACTGTTGGGTCACGGCGACATGCTGTACATGCCGCCAGGCACCAGCCTGCCGATTCGTGTGCATGGCGCGTTCGTTTCCGACGAAGAAGTGCATCGTGTGGTAGAAGCCTGGAAGCTGCGAGGTTCCCCGGACTACAACGACGATATTCTCGCCGGTGTCGAAGAGCCCGGCAGCGGCTTTGATGGCGGTGGCGGCGAAGGCAGTGAAGACAGCGAAAGCGACGCGCTTTACGATGAGGCCGTCAAGTTCGTGCTGGAAAGCCGTCGCGCTTCGATTTCTGCCGTACAGCGCAAGTTGAAGATCGGCTATAACCGCGCAGCGCGCATGATCGAAGCGATGGAAATGGCAGGGGTCGTGACCTCCATGAATACCAACGGTTCGCGCGAAGTCCTGGCCCCCGGGCCGGTGCGCGACTGATTTTTATCACCCCGTATTGCGGCGACGGCGTGCACGCCACGCTGTCGCATCATCATCGACTTCAAAGAGGAATCCCATGCGCCTTATCCGCATGCTGTTGGCCACTGCACTGACCTTCTCCATGATCCCCGCCCATGCCGACAGCAAGGACGTGGCGCGCCTGACCCAGTTGCTGGAGAAATCCCAGACCCTGACCGCCCGCTTCTCGCAACTGACGCTGGACGGTGGCGGTACCCAGTTGCAGGAAACCACCGGCGAAATGGCCCTGCAGCGCCCCGGCTTGTTCAACTGGCATACCGATGCGCCACAGGAGCAGTTGATGGTCTCGGACGGCAAGAAAGTCTCGCTGTGGGACCCTGATCTGGAGCAGGTCACGATCAAGAAGCTCGATCAGCGCCTGACTCAGACTCCAGCCTTGCTGCTGTCCGGTGATGTATCGAAGATCAGCGAAAGCTTCGACATCACCGCGAAAGAGGCGGGTGGCGTGATCGATTTCGTGCTCAAGCCCAAGACCAAGGACACGCTGTTCGACAGCCTGCGTCTGTCGTTCCGCAACGGCATCATCAACGACATGCAGTTGATCGACAGCGTAGGTCAGCGCACCAATATCCTGTTCACCGGGGTCAAGGCCAACGAGTCGATCGCAGCCAGCAAGTTTCAGTTCCAGATTCCCAAGGGTGCTGATGTCATTCAAGAGTAAAAGGGCCGATTTCTGACCATGGACTTGTTCAGCCGCGAACCGATAGCTCAGCCTCTGGCTGCACGTTTGCGTGCTACCAACCTGGATGAGTATGTCGGCCAGGAACACGTGCTTGCCCACGGCAAGCCTCTGCGTGAGGCGCTGGAGCAAGGCGCACTGCACTCGATGATTTTCTGGGGCCCGCCCGGGGTGGGCAAGACCACCCTGGCGAAGCTGCTGGCCAAAGTGTCGGACGCGCACTTCGAGACGGTTTCGGCGGTGCTCGCCGGGGTCAAGGAAATCCGTCAGGCCGTCGAAGTCGCCCGGCAGCAGGCCGGACAGTACGGCAAGCGCACCATCCTGTTCGTCGACGAAGTGCACCGCTTCAACAAGTCACAGCAGGATGCCTTCCTGCCTTATGTCGAGGACGGCACGCTGATCTTTATCGGCGCGACCACCGAAAACCCCTCGTTCGAACTCAACAACGCCTTGTTGTCCCGGGCGCGCGTCTACGTGCTCAAAAGCCTGGACGAGGCGGCGTTACGCAAGCTGGTCAACCGTGCCCTGACCGAAGAACGCGGGCTGGGCAAGCGGCAACTGGCCTTGAGCGATGAGGGTTTTGCGATGCTGATGTCCGCCGCCGATGGCGACGGTCGGCGCATGCTCAACTTGCTGGAGAACGCCTCGGATCTGGCCGAAGACGGCAGCGAAATCGATGTCGGGCTGCTGCAGAGCCTGTTGGGTGACAGTCGACGCCGCTTCGACAAGGGCGGCGAGGCGTTTTACGACCAGATATCGGCACTGCACAAGTCGATTCGCGGTTCCAATCCCGACGCGGCCCTGTACTGGTTTGCGCGGATGATCGACGGCGGTTGTGATCCGCTATATCTGGCGCGCCGCGTGGTGCGCATGGCCAGTGAAGATATCGGCAATGCCGATCCTCGTGCGCTGCCGTTGTGTATGTCCGCTTGGGATGTGCAGGAGCGCCTTGGCAGTCCCGAGGGAGAGCTGGCGGTCGCGCAGGCTATTGTCTATCTCGCCTGTGCGCCAAAAAGCAACGCGGTCTACATGGCGTTCAAGGCGGCTATGCGCGAAGCAGGTGAGCACGGTTCGCTGGAGGTTCCGCTGCACTTGCGCAATGCGCCTACCAAGCTGATGAAGCAGCTAGGTTATGGCGAAGAATATCGCTATGCCCATGATGAGCCCGATGCTTATGCAGCTGGCGAAGACTACTTTCCGGACGAGCTGGAGCCACGGCAGTATTACCAGCCTGTGCCTCGCGGTCTGGAGCTCAAGATCGGTGAAAAGCTCAGGCATCTGAACGCATTGGACGATGCCAGCCCTCGCAAGCGGAGAAAGTGATGATTCAGACTATTCTTGCGGTGTCGATTGCCGGGATCGCTGGTACATTATTGCGCTTTGCGACAGGCACCTGGGTCAGCGCCAACTGGCCTCGTTATTTTTATGCGGCGACGCTGGCGGTCAACATCGTCGGGTGCCTGATCATCGGTGTACTGTACGGACTGTTCCTGCTGCGTCCGGAAGTGCCCATCGAAATTCGTGCCGGCTTGCTTGTCGGCTTTGTAGGCGGTCTGACGACCTTTTCATCCTTTTCACTGGATACGCTGCGCCTGCTGGAAAGCGGGCAGGTACCGCTGGCCCTAGGCTATGCCGGTATCAGTGTATTCGGCGGGCTGCTCGCAACCTGGGCTGGCCTGTCCCTGACCAGACTTTGATAGACGAGAGAACGATATGCTCGATTCCAAACTGTTACGTACTCAACTTCAGGACGTAGCGGATCGCCTGGCTTCCCGTGGTTTCACGCTGGATGTGGCGCGCATTGAATCGCTGGAAGCCCAGCGCAAGGTAGTGCAGACCCGCACCGAACAGCTGCAGGCCGAGCGCAATGCACGTTCCAAATCCATTGGTCAGGCCAAGCAGCGCGGCGAAGATATTGCGCCGTTGATGGCTGATGTCGAGCGCATGGGCAACGAGCTGAGCGAAGGCAAGGTCGAGCTGGACGGCATTCAGGCCGAACTGGATGCGCTGGTGCTGAGTATTCCGAACCTGCCTCACGAGTCCGTGCCGGTCGGTGCCGACGAAGAAGGCAACGTCGAAGTGCGTCGCTGGGGTACGCCGACGTCATTCGATTTCGAGGTCAAGGATCACGTTGCGCTGGGCGAGAAGTTCGGCTGGCTGGATTTCGAGACTGCCGCCAAGCTGTCCGGCGCGCGCTTTGCGCTGCTGCGTGGTCCGATCGCGCGTCTGCACCGTGCCCTGGCACAGTTCATGATCAATCTGCACATCAACGAGCACGGCTACGAAGAGACTTACACGCCGTATCTGGTGCAGGCTCCAGCGTTGCAGGGCACAGGTCAGTTACCCAAGTTCGAGGAAGACCTGTTCAAGATCTCCCGCGAAGGCGAGGCCGATCTGTACCTGATCCCGACTGCCGAAGTGTCGCTGACCAATATCGTGTCGGGAGAAATTCTCGATGCCAAACAGCTGCCTCTCAAGTTTGTCGCCCATACCCCTTGCTTCCGCAGTGAAGCGGGCGCGTCCGGGCGTGACACTCGCGGCATGATTCGCCAGCACCAGTTCGACAAGGTCGAGATGGTCCAGATCGTTGCGCCTGATGACTCCATGGCCGCGCTCGAGTCGCTGACCGGCAACGCCGAACGCGTCCTGCAATTGCTTGAGCTGCCTTATCGCACGCTCGCGCTGTGCACCGGCGATATGGGTTTCAGTGCGGTGAAGACTTACGACCTGGAAGTCTGGATTCCGAGCCAGGACAAATATCGCGAAATCTCTTCCTGCTCCAACTGCGGTGATTTCCAGGCGCGGCGCATGCAGGCGCGCTGGCGTAACCCTGAAACCGGCAAGCCGGAGCTGGTCCACACCCTCAACGGGTCGGGCCTGGCGGTAGGCCGCACACTGGTGGCAGTGTTGGAGAACTATCAGCAGGCGGACGGTTCGATTCGTGTGCCTGAGGTGCTCAAGCCGTACATGGGCGGCCTTGAGGTCATCGGTTAAATGGAATTTCTGCCGCTGTTCCATAACCTGCGTGGCAGCCGTGTGCTGGTGGTTGGTGGCGGTGAAATTGCCCTGCGCAAATCACGCCTGATTGCCGACGCCGGTGCAGTGCTGCGCGTGGTTGCGCCGGAAATCGAGGCACAACTGAGCGAGCTGGTTGTCCAGAGCGGCGGTGAAATGATCCTGCGCGGCTACAGCGAATGCGACCTTGATGGTTGCGTGCTGATCATTGCTGCGACGGATGATGAGCCGCTCAACGCTCAGGTGTCACGCGATGCCCGCTTGCGTTGCGTTCCGGTCAACGTGGTTGACGCCCCGGCGCTGTGTACGGTGATCTTTCCGGCCATCGTCGACCGCTCGCCCTTGGTGATTGCCGTGTCCAGTGGCGGCGATGCGCCGGTGCTGGCGCGTTTGATTCGCGCCAAGCTGGAAACCTGGATTCCCTCCAGCTACGGGCAGCTCGCCGGACTGGCTGCGCGCTTTCGCAATCAGGTCAAAGGCCTGTTTCCGAATGTGCAGCAGCGCCGAGCGTTCTGGGAAGATGTTTTTCAGGGCGCCATTGCCGATCGCCAGCTGGCCGGGCAGGGTGCTGAAGCCGAACGTATGCTGATCGCCAAGATTGCTGGCGAGCCGCCTTCTGAGACCGGTGAGGTCTATCTGGTCGGTGCGGGTCCAGGTGATCCGGATTTGCTGACTTTCCGGGCCTTGCGCCTGATGCAGCAAGCGGATGTGGTGCTGTATGACCGCCTGGTCGCGCCAACGATTCTTGACCTGTGCCGTCGTGATGCCGAGCGTGTCTACGTTGGCAAGCGCCGTGCGGAGCATGCCGTTCCGCAGGAACAGATCAACCAGCAACTGGTTGCACTGGCAAAGCAGGGCAAGCGAGTGGTGCGTCTGAAGGGCGGTGATCCGTTCATCTTCGGCCGTGGCGGCGAGGAAATCGAAGAACTGGCGGCGCATGGCATACCGTTCCAGGTAGTGCCCGGCATCACCGCTGCCAGCGGTTGCGCAGCATATGCGGGTATACCGTTGACGCACCGTGATCATGCGCAATCGGTGCGCTTCATCACCGGGCACTTGAAAAACGGTACGACAGATCTGCCCTGGTCAGATCTGGTAGCGCCTGCGCAAACACTGGTGTTTTACATGGGGCTGATCGGTTTGCCGGTTATCTGTGAGCAGTTGATCCGGCACGGTCGCTCTGCCGACACGCCTGCTGCACTGGTCGAGCAGGGCACCACCGTCAATCAGCGTGTGTTCACGGGTACTTTGGCAAACCTGCCGCAGCTGGTCGCCGAGCATAACGTTCATGCGCCGACGCTGGTGATCATCGGTGAGGTGGTCAAGTTGCGTGAAAAGCTGGCGTGGTTCGAGGGCGCTCAGGCGACTCTCTGATGTCAATGGTGGGTAGCCCGTCCGGGCTATCCACCACTTCTTCCCATACGTCAGTTGTTCCAGACACCTTCACCGGACAGTCGCTCACGGTCGTGATCTGCCTGCAGATCGAGTGCGGGCCCCTTCGGTATGATGCCGGTCGGGTTGATGGTGCGATGGCTCCCGTAATAATGCCCTTTGATGTGTTCGAAACTTACCGTCTCTGCGATACCCGGCCACTGATAAAGCTCACGTAGCCAGTTGCGGAGATTGGGGTAGTCCGCGATGCGCCGCAGGTTGCATTTGAAGTGGCTGTAATACACCGCATCGAAGCGCACGATGGTGGTGAACAGGCGTATGTCGGCTTCGGTGAGGTGTTTGCCTGTCAGGTAACGCCTTTCGCCGAGCAGATTTTCCAGCACATCCAGTTCAGCGAACACATCGTCGAACGCCTCCTCATACGCACCTTGCGAAGTTGCGAAACCAGCCCGGTACACGCCGTTGTTGAC
Organism: Pseudomonas sp. PvP100; assembly: GCF_017833055.1. Taxonomy (NCBI): domain Bacteria; kingdom Pseudomonadati; phylum Pseudomonadota; class Gammaproteobacteria; order Pseudomonadales; family Pseudomonadaceae; genus Pseudomonas; species Pseudomonas sp. PvP100. Next base: position 2,306,449 of record NZ_JAFIBO010000001.1, on the reverse strand, counting down.
CTTCGGGTAGATCTGCTCGTTAAGCTCGCCAATGCTCGCGCGTAACGCTTGCGGGTAGAAATCCAGCGTATTGCCGGTCAGATCGTCGAATGCGGAATTGAACATGCGGATGATTTCCGCAGATTCGTTGCTGACGATGCATTGCTGCTGCTTGTCCCACAGCACCGGAACGGTGACGCGGCCGGTGTATCGAGGGTCGTCGGCGGTATAGCGCTGGTGAAGGAACTGCAGGTCGTCCAGGGCATCGCCGCTGGAGCCTTTCTGCTGATCGAAGGTCCAGCCGTCTTCCAGCATCAGCCAGCTGACTACCGATACATCGATCAGGCCTTCCAGGCCCTTGAGCTTGCGCAAAATAAGCGTGCGGTGTGCCCACGGGCAAGCCAGAGACACGTACAGGTGATAGCGGCCCGCCTGCGCAGCAAACCCGCCTGCACCGGACGGTCCAGGCTGTCCATCGGGCGTGACCCAATTGCGTCGCTGCGCATTTTCGCGCTGAAATGCGCCATCTTTGCTGCTTTCGTACCACTGGTCTTGCCAGTGTCCTTCGACCAGAAGGCCCATGTCTGACTCCCATTTCCAGGTGATAGAGCTTGGAGGTCAGCGCGGGTGCATCGGTTCGACTGGATTACGGCCTTTCATTGTCGAAAGGCCGAAGCGTCACAGATTGATGTCGCGGCGATCCCAGAATACCTGCGCCTGGGCGAAGGCCTCGTCACGATCGACGCCCAGGCCGCGCAGGGCGAGCGCCATGGTCGATATCAATGCAAGTTGCGGGTAACTGTCTTCGATTTCTCCTCGCCACAAGGCCAGCAGTTGCTGCGGGTCGAGTGTCGCCGGTTTTACATGGCGACGCGGTGAGAGCGCTGGCCATTCTTCATCCCACGGCTGGCCGCCGGTGGTGCCGTACAGGTGGCTGATGGTGTCGGGGTTGATCTCGATTTCGCCGCCATCACCCTTGACCACGATGGCGTTGTCGCCGAGCAGGCTGCTGGCATCGCGATGCACGCTTTGATAGCCCGGGTGAAAAATGCTTTGCAGGCCACACCGCGCCTGCAGCGGATTGAGAATGCGTGCCAGCGAATGAATGGGCGAGCGTAGCCCCAGCGTGTTGCGCAGATCGATCATGCGCTGCAACTGCGGTGCCCAGTCGGCGAGCGGAATGAACGCCAGCTGTTCTTGCTCAAGCGAGGTTTTGACCGCTGACCAGTTGCGGCACAGCGGTATCTTCAGCAGGTCCAGCAGCTGCTCGGTGTACAGACGCCCTGCGGTATGCGCGCCCCCGCCGTGCAGGAGGATCCTGACGCCGTTTTGCGCCAGGCATTTGGCTGCCAGCAGATACCAGGACAGGTGACGCTTTTTTCCGGCGTAGGTCGGCCAGTCGATGTCGACCTGCATGTCGGGAGCGTGCAGACGTTCACGCACCGCTTCGGTAAACCCCGCCAGCTCCTCGGGGCTTTCTTCCTTGTGACGCAGTAGCATCAGAAAAGCGCCAAGTTGGGTGTCCTCGACTTTTTCATCGAGCAGCATGCCCATGGCTTCCCGTGCTTCCTCGCGAGTCAGGTTGCGCGCGCCACGTTTGCCTTTGCCCAGAATGCGAACGAACGTCGCAAAGGGATGTTCTTCAGGTGTTTCAGTGACAAGCGCAGCGTAATCATTCATATGCAATTGGTCGGTTTGGGCAGGCCCGCCAGCTTGGCGGCGAGTTTGGCGGGAGTGCCGTTGAACAGGCGATTGAGGTGCATGCTGTTGCCTTTTTCTGCACCCAGCTTCAGCGCGGTGTATTTGATCAGCGGCCGTGTTGCGGGCGAAAGCTGGAACTCGGCGTAAAAACCTCGCAGCAGCTCAAGGATTTCAAGGTGCTCGGCACTCAGCTCGATACCTTCCTCGGCGGACAAGGCGTGGGCGACGTCCAGCGACCAGTCGCTGAGGTCTTGCAGAAAACCATCCTTGTCCAGTTCGATGCTGCGCCCATCAATGTTCAACTGTTTCATAACCAGGTATTGACCTTGTCGAAGCGCAGCGACAGTTCCACGAACGCCGGGTAGTCGATGCTGCTGACTCCGGCAGGGAGGGGCAGATTGCGTGCGCTGAGGTCTTCGTCGAGGGCGAACAGTTGCGATGAGTCGACCGACGACTGAAGGGCTTTGAGCTGCGCACTGGATGGCATCAGCGCATAGGTGGCATCGCCACAGAGCAGTACGCCATCATCGTTGCCCAGCAAGCGCAGGCAACTGTCCAGCCGGGTGTCGGCAAACGGCGAGTGAGAGAGAACGTGCAAAGTAGCCATCAGATCGTGATTACCTCGTCATACCGGTCAAAAAGTGCTGACAATTCTGCGCGCGTAGTCAATTGGCTCAGCTCTTCGCTCAATGCGCCAGGGGAGATGCCGCGCTCGGCCAGGCTTTGTCGGCAGACGTAAAGGTCTTCGACACCGAACATCGGCAGGGCTTTCAGGTTTGCGGTCAGGTCTTTCTGTTGCAGGGCGTCGGGCGACTGCTGTGGCAACAACTGAAAAACCCCGTCGTCCAGAAACAGCAGGCCTACCGACAGATCGAATGCTCCGCCCGCCAGTACGATATCCAGCGCTTCGCGGGCACCGGGACCGGACCACGGCGACTGACGGCTGACAACCAATAGTGATCTGGGCATCTCATGGCCCTCCGAAGCAGATCAGGCGATCAGCCGATTGCACAGCATCGTGCAGCTGGCCCAGCCCGGACAATTCCCACGGCTCGCGCAGGTTTGCCGCCGGCCGCTGATAACGCTCGGCCTCTTGCGTGTCGAGCACACCGCGACGCAACGCCGCGGCAATGCACACCACGCCGTCCAGCTTGTGCTCGACGATGAAGTCACGCCACTGCAGTGCCATATCCTGCTCGTCCTGCGGCGTCACGACGTTGGCTGACGCGCTGTGTACGCCTTCCTGATAGAAGAACAACCGGACAATTTCGTGCCCGCCTGCCAGCACCGCCCTGGCGAACTGCAAGGCTCGCCGAGAGGAGGGCGCATGCGCGGCGGAAAAAAGGGAGATGGCGAATTTCATGATCGGCTCTGCCAACAAAACATGCGCAATGATAAAGAATTCAAGGGCAGGCGTGTGAGTTTGGCGCGTGTTGACCTGCAAGCGCTGGACCGGGATGCAACGGTTTGCGCCCGGATTGATGTTCAATGGGCATCAATCGATGAAAACATAGCACTTATCGTTTCAAAGTGTGTCCGGCAGACTCCTCCATCACAAGCGCTTACAACACTCTAATAAGATCGCTGGAGAACACTGATGCACGGCTCATCCCCATTACGAAAAGAATCCTCCCGGTCGAAGGCAGGCGCGGTATTTCGGGTCACCTCCGGTAATTTCCTCGAGCAGTTCGACTTCTTCCTGTTCGGCTTTTACGCCACCCAGATCGCCTCCGCCTTTTTCCCGGCCAGCAGTGAGTTCGCTTCGCTGATGATGACCTTCGCGGTCTTCGGTGCTGGCTTCCTGATGCGTCCGTTGGGTGCCGTGATTCTGGGCGCTTACATCGATGACGTGGGCCGCCGCAAAGGGCTGATCGTGACGCTTTCGATCATGGCCAGTGGCACGCTGCTGATCGTTCTGGTACCCGGTTACGCGAGCATCGGCCTGTGGGCGCCGGCCCTGGTATTGGTCGGCCGCTTGCTGCAAGGCTTTTCTGCCGGCGCGGAACTGGGTGGGGTGTCCGTGTATCTGGCAGAGATGGCGACACCCGGCCGCAAGGGCTTCTATACCAGTTGGCAGTCGGGCAGTCAGCAGGTGGCAATCGTTGTCGCCGCTGCACTGGGCTATGGCTTGAACCAATGGATGGCACCTGCTGCTGTCGCCGATTGGGGCTGGAGAATTCCGTTCGCCATCGGTTGCCTGATCATTCCGTTCATTTTCCTGCTGCGCCGCAGCCTGCAGGAAACAGAGGAGTTCGCCACTCGCTCTCATCGTCCGACCATGCGGCAGGTGTTCGCGACGCTGCTGCAAAACTGGCGCGTGGTGATTGCCGGAATGCTGATGGTGGCGATGACCACTACCACCTTTTATCTGATCACCATCTACGCACCGACATTCGGCAAAACCGTACTCAACCTGAGTACCTCCGATGCGCTTCTGGTGACCTTGCTGGTCGGTGTCTCCAACTTTATCTGGCTGCCTGTCGGCGGCATGTTGAGCGACCGTTTCGGGCGCAAGCCGCTGTTGGTTGCGATGACGCTACTGACCATCGTCAGTGCGTACCCGGCGCTGTCTTTCCTCGCTCTGGCGCCCAGCTTCGGCCATATGCTGGAAGTGCTGTTGTGGTTCTCGTTTCTCTACGGCTTGTATAACGGCGCGATGATTCCGGCGTTGACCGAAATCATGCCGGTAGAGGTGCGTGTTGCCGGTTTCTCGCTGGCCTACAGCCTGGCGACGGCGGTTTTTGGTGGTTTCACTCCGGCGATTTCGACCTGGTTGATCCACCTCACCGGCGACAAGGCTGCACCTGCTTACTGGATGACATTTGCTGCAGCCTGTGCGCTGGGTGCCACATTGGTGCTCTACCGGCACATCTCGACCCGCCCGCAACTGGCTGTTTAATCAAGGAAAATCATTATGAAATCGTTATGCAAACATCAATTGGCCGCGCTTTTTCTCGGCTGTATCGCGGTCAGTGCGGCGGCGCAGGCTGAACAGCTCAAGGTTATGACCTCCGGCGGCTTTACGGCTGCGTACAAACTGCTCGGACCGCAATACGCGGCGTCTTCCGGGGACTCGCTGGACACCATTCTCGGCCCATCGATGGGCAAGGCGCCCGAGGCCATCCCGAATCGTCTAGCCCGTGGCGAGCACGCCGATGTGGTGATCATGGTCGGCTATGCGCTGGATGATCTGATCAAGCAAGGTAAGGTAGACCCGGCATCGCGGGTCGAACTGGCTGACTCGCGGATCGGGATGGTGGTGAAGGAGGGTGCGGCCAAGCCGGCGATCGGCACCGACAGTGAGCTCAAGGCCACCTTGCTCAAGGCCAGGTCGGTGGCTTACTCCGACAGCGCCAGTGGCGTGTACATCGAAAAAGAGCTTTTCAAAAAGCTCGGTATCGAGAAGGAGCTCGCGCCGAAGGGCAAGATGATCGAGCGCATCCCGGTTGCTTCGGTGGTTGCCAAGGGTGACTACGAGGTGGGCTTTCAACAGGTTGCCGAGTTGCTGCCGATTCCCGGCGTGACGTTCGTGGCGAAGATCCCGGAAGACGTTCAGTCGGTTACCCGTTATGCCGCGGGCATCCCGGTCAATGCCGAGCATCCGAAAGAGGCGAAGGCCTTGCTGGATTACCTGGCTTCCCCGAAGGCCCAGGCTACAGTGCAGTCTACCGGTCTGGATTCAGTTCCCCGCTGAGCGTGAAGGCATTTTCCTGACCAGTTGTTCCAACTCGAGGGCTGCCGGTGTCAAGGTCCTGCCACGACGCTTGATCAGCCCTACATTGCGAATCACCTCGGGCGCAACCAATGGCACGCTCACCAGAAACGGGTGAGCGGTCATCGGCATGGCGATCGACGGCACCGCAGCCACGCCAAGCCCGGCTTCCACCAGGCCGATCATGGTCGTGACATGGCGGGTTTCGCAGATGCTTTCCTTGTGCGGGCGCGAAGGTGCCAGCGCCTGATCCAGCACCAGACGATTACCCGAGGTGATGTCCAGGCCGATGTAGTCGTGGCGGTACATCTCTTCCCAACTGACGCTGTCGCACTTTGCCAGCGGGTGATCCCGCCTGCAGGCCATCACGTAGCGTTCCTGCAGCAGCAGCTCGAAATCCACCTCCGGCGCCAGATTGCCGCTGAAACTCACCCCGAAATCGGCTTCGCCCAGGGCAACCGCGCTGTTGACCTCATTGGCGCTGGCGTCCATGACCCGGATTCTGATTTTCGGAAACAACCGGTGAAAGGCGCTGATGACCTGAGGCATGAAGTAATAGGCGGCTGAAGGCACGCAGGCAATCGTCACGCTGCCCATTCGCGTGGAGCCGACGCCTTCGATGGTCATCAACGCGCTGTCCAGATCATCCAGAATGCGTTCGACCTGAGGCAGAAATGCGCGGCCGACCGTGGTCAGACTGACCCTGCGGGTGGTCCGCTCGAACAGCTTCACATTCAGCGCAGACTCGAGCTTTTCTATTCGCCGACTGAGCGCAGGCTGGGTGATCTGCACGGTTTCAGCGGCCTTGCGGAAGCTGCCATTCTCGACCACGGCACGAAATGCCTGGAGGTCGTTGAGGTCGAAATTGATGGGCATTGCGTAACCAGGCTGATTGATTCGGTATGGACATCAATATATCAGGTTGCGTGCTGCAGCTCGCACGGCGGGGCGGTGGGAGGAATTCGTGGCGACCAGAAACGACAAAGCCCTGAATAATCAGGGCTTTGCGCTGCCAAATATGGCGGAGGCATAGAGATTCGAACTCTAGGACCTGTTACAGTCGGCAGTTTTCAAGACTGCTGCCTTAAACCACTCGGCCATACCTCCACTTCGTTGCGGGCGCCATAATACCGGAATGAAACAAGCTGTCAAACTCTGTGACTAGCCAGTTGCAGCGCCTCTGTTATGATCTTTGCAACTCAACATTTCAACAGCAAGGAGTTTCGCCATGCGCGAACAGGATTACAGCCTTAAAACCGGCATGCAGGCCGACCAGCTCGAGGTTAGTCGTGTCCTGCGCAATACTTATGGTCTTCTCGCCCTGACACTGGCTTTCAGTGGTGTCATGGCCTTTGTCGCTCAGCAGATGCGCGTCGGCTACCCGAACATTTTCGTGGTGCTGATCGGCTTCTACGGTCTGTTCTTCCTGACCAACAAGCTGCGTGATTCGGCCTGGGGCCTGGTGTCGACCTTCGCCCTGACAGGTTTCATGGGCTTTCTGCTGGGTCCGATCCTGAACCGTTACCTGGGCATGGCCGGTGGTGCTGAAGTGGTCAGCTCCGCCTTCGCGATGACGGCTCTGGTATTCGGTGGCCTGTCAGCCTACGTACTGATTACCCGCAAGGACATGAGCTTCCTGGGTGGTTTCATCACCGCAGGTTTCTTCGTACTGCTGGGTGCGGTAGTGGCCGGCATGTTCTTCCAGATCAGCGGTCTGCAACTGGCTATCAGCGCGGGCTTCGTGCTGTTCTCGTCGGTGTGCATTCTGTTCCAGACCAGCGCGATCATTCAGGGTGGTGAGCGTAACTACATCATGGCGACGGTCAGCCTGTATGTATCGATCTACAACCTGTTTATCAGCCTGCTGCAGATCTTCGGCATCATGAGCCGCGACGATTGATTTACCAGGCCTGAATATTCAGGCCGCTGCACTTCAACAAAAGCCCCGACTTGTCGGGGCTTTTTGCGTTTGTGTGGCGGGGAAAAATGTCAGCATTGGCCCATCGCACTGCTGGCGGTGTGCCGTTCCTGGCGGCTGAGTGAGCCGGAGCATTACTCAGAGCATTTGCGGCCAGTCGACCCCGTAAAATTCCTGACCTATCAGTCATATTTATCAAGCTTGCTACAGTCTGTTCAAGCGTTTATCGACTATTTCATCATCACAAAAAATAATATCAGGCGATTCTCCAACGCCTGTAGGCGCTTGCCCATTTAGGGCCACTTGACATCATCGAACAGTGCTGGACACAAGATTTCAGGATGTGTCAGTTTTGTTACGCAATACGATTTTTATGCTTCACAAGGCGTGTGACCGGACTCTCTCGCTACAGGGGAGAGTCCTGTCGTACCTAACCTGTCAAACAGCAAACAAGGAAGTGTCATGACGAAAGTCAAAGAAAATGCTGCAATTCAACTTTCCGCTGCTACCAGCACCTCTTTTGACCAGATCAATGCGTTCGCGCACCAGTATGACCGTGGCGGCAACCTCACGATCAATGGCAAGCCCTCGTATTCGGTCGATCAGGCCGCTGATTATATTCTTCGCGACGACGCCGCCTGGACGGATCGCGATGGCAACGGCACCATCAACCTCACCTACACGTTCCTGACGGCCAAGCCTGCCGGGTTCGACAATTCGCTGGGGACTTTCAGTGCGTTCAACGCGCAGCAGAAAGCACAGGCGGTATTGTCGATGCAATCCTGGGCAGACGTCGCCAAGGTCAGCTTTACCCAGGCGGCTTCCGGCGGCGACGGGCATATGACCTTCGGCAACTACAGCAACGGCAGCGCAGGCGGGGCAGCTTTTGCCTACCTGCCGAGCGGCAACAGCCGTACTGACGGCCAGTCCTGGTACCTTGTCGATAACAGCTACAAGGTCAACACCACCCCGGACAATGGCAATTACGGCCGTCAGACCCTGACCCATGAAATCGGCCATACCCTGGGCCTGTCTCACCCGGGTGACTACAACGCGGGCGAGGGCAATCCGAGCTACAAGGACGCCACCTACGCAGAAGACACCCGTGGCTATAGCGTCATGAGTTACTGGAGTGAGTCCAACACTGACCAGAACTTCGTCAAGGGCGGCGCTCCGTCGTACTCTTCGGCACCGTTGCTGGATGACATCACTGCCGTTCAGCAGCTCTATGGCGCGAACATGAGCACCCGTGCCGGTGATACGGTCTATGGGTTCAACTCCACTGCCGGGCGCGATTTCTACAGCGCCACGTCCGCCTCCTCCAAGGTGGTGTTCTCGGTGTGGGATGGCGGGGGCAAGGATACCCTCGACTTCTCCGGCTTCACCCAAAACCAGAAGATCAACCTCAATGCCGCCTCGTTCTCGGATGTCGGTGGCATGGTGGGCAACGTTTCGATCGCCAAGGGTGTGGTGGTTGAAAACGCGGTGGGCGGTTCGGGCAATGACCTGTTGATCGGCAATGCTGCCGCCAACGACCTCAAGGGTGGTGCCGGCAACGACATCATCTATGGGGGTGGCGGCGCCGACAGCCTGACCGGTGGTGCGGGTGCCGACATCTTCGTGTTTGGCGCCAGCTCCGACTCCAACCGTGCAGGCCAGGATACGATTCGTGATTTCGTCAGCGGTCAGGACAAGATCGACGTGTCGGCCATTTCCACGCTGAGCGCGCTGCAGTTCGTCAACGCGTTCAGCGGCCATGCTGGCGAGGCGATCCTCAACTATAACCAGAGCAGCAATCTGGGCAGTCTGGCGATCGACTTCACCGGGCAGGGCATCGGCGATTTCCTGGTCGGTACCGTAGGTCAGGCAGTCGCTGCTGACATCATCGTTTAACCGGTAAAAATCATGGGCGAGTCGATCGGCCCGCCCATGATCTGGAACGTTCGTCCTTATGAAGCTCAACCGTTTTTTTCAATTCGCTCCAGCCGCTCTTGCGCTGCTGGTGAGCCTTTCTGGAGCATGCATGGCCATGAGTCTGAAACTGCCAAGCCCCGCTGAACTCAGTGGCAAGTGGTACCTGTTTATTCATTCACAGGCTGATCGAGCCTGCGAACTGCAGTTGAACACCGAGGCGCCCCAGCTGGGCGGCGATACCGCCTGCGCCACCAAATGGCTGAACGAAGCACCAGTCGGTTGGTTCCCGACGCCTGACGGTCTCGCCTTGACCGACAAAGAGGGCAATCGACTGATTCATTTCAACCATATGGGAGAGCAGCGCTATGAGGCGCGCCTGCCGAGCGGTCAGGTGCTGAGGCTGGAGCGCGCAGCCGAATAAAGGGTGCCGGCCGTGCACCGAAAAAATGTCCGAAATGAATGTCCCCAAGGATGTCACCCGGCCGCACTCGCGGCTTTCAAGGAAGAACCATGAGTATGTCCTCCCAAGGCAACCCTGCGCCGTTGTACAAAGCGCTGGCTGACTACAAGAGCGCGTTGATTGGTGTCGGTTGCTTTACCGCCCTGATCAACGTGCTGATGCTCGCCCCATCGATTTACATGCTGCAAGTCTATGACCGCGTACTGACCTCACAGAACCAGACCACTCTGGCCATGCTGACGCTGATGGTGGTCGGGTTTTTTGCGTTTATCGGCTTGCTGGAGATGATCCGCAGCTTTGTGGTGATCCGCATCGGCAGCGAGCTGGAGAAGCGTTTCAATCTGCGCGTCTATCAGGCCGCGTTCGAGAGCAACCTGCACGCCGGACAGCGTCAGGCTGGACAGGCGCTGGGTGACCTGACCTTCATCCGCCAGTTTCTCACCGGGCCGGCGCTGTTCGCGTTCTTCGACGCCCCGTGGTTTCCCATCTACCTGGCGGTAATCTTCCTTTTCGACCCCTGGCTAGGCGTGCTGGCCAGTGTGGGGACGGTGTTGCTGGTCGGACTGGCTTGCCTCAACGAATGGCTGACCCGCAAACCGCTGGCCGAAGCCAGCGGCTACTCGCAGCAGTCTGCGCAATTGGCGACCCGGCATCTGCAACAGGCCGAGGCGATCCAGGCGATGGGCATGCTTGAGGTCTTGCGGCGTCGCTGGTTCCATGTGCATGGGCGCTTTCTGGCCCTGCAAAACCGTGCCAGTGACACGGGAGCGGTGATCAGTTCAATCAGCAAGGCTTTACGCCTGTGCCTGCAGTCGCTGGTGCTGGGGTTGGGCGCACTGCTGGTGATAAATGGAGACATGACCGCCGGCATGATGATCGCCGGCTCGATCCTCATGGGTCGGGTTCTGAGCCCCATCGACCAGTTGATCGCCGTCTGGAAACAATGGAGTTCTGCACGCCTGGCCTACGGGCGCCTTGACCAGTTACTCAAGACCTACGCCGAGCCTGCGCCGCGCATGCCGCTGCCGGCACCGCGCGGTCAGATCAGTGCCGAACAGGTCAGCGCGGCGCCTCCAGGCAAAACGTCGCCGACGATTCAGCAAGTGAGCTTCCAGTTGCAAGCCGGTGAAGTGCTCGGCGTGCTGGGCGCATCCGGCTCCGGAAAATCGACCCTGGCACGCGTGCTGGTTGGTGTCTGGCCAGCGCTGGGCGGAACGGTACGTCTGGACGGGGCCGATATGCATCGCTGGGACCGAGAGGCGCTGGGTCCCTATATTGGCTATCTGCCGCAGGACATCGAGCTGTTCGGCGGCAGCGTGGCAGAAAACATCGCGCGCTTTCGCGAGGGCGACGCGAGCGCGGTGGTTGCTGCCGCGCAACTGGCGGGCGTGCACGAATTGATTCTGCGCCTGCCGCAAGGCTACGACACGCGGCTGGGCGATGATGGCGCTGGCTTGTCCGGCGGTCAGAAACAGCGCGTCGCGCTGGCCCGTGCGCTGTATGGCGATCCGCGACTGGTGGTGCTCGATGAGCCCAATTCCAATCTGGATGCCGCGGGTGAAGCGGCGCTGACTCAGGCGATTGCTGAACTCAAGACCCGCGGCTGTACCGTTGTGCTCGTCACCCATCGTACGCAGTCGTTGAACCAGACCGATCGCCTGCTGGTGCTGAGCGAAGGTCGCATGCAGGCATTCGGTGCCACGGCTCAGGTGTTGCAGGCCTTGTCCGGGCAGCCATCGTCAGCGCAAGCAGCGCAAGCGCACCCTCAATCGCAATCTCGCCCGGCAGCCGGGCTTTCCATGAGCCGTCAATACGGCGCGCAGAACAGGCAGTCCGACGTATGAACAGCCCTATCGACACTCATTACGCCGTGCCGGGCAAGGAGCGTGGCGTGCAGTTCTTCGTTCGCGCCGGCTGGATTCTCATGCTGGCGGGGGCGGGCAGTTTTTTTCTGTGGGCCAGTCTTGCCCCTCTGGATCAGGGCATTGCCGTGCAGGGGACGGTGGTGGTCTCTGGCAAACGCAAGGCCGTGCAATCGCTGGATGGCGGCGTGGTCAGCAAAATTCTGGTCAGTGAAGGTCAACTGGTCAAAGAGGGCGAACCGCTGTTTCGCCTTGATCAGACTCAGGTCGAAGCCGACGTGCAATCGCTGCGAGCCCAGTACCGAATGGCCTGGGCCAGCCTGGCGCGCTGGCAGAGCGAGCGCGACAACCTTGACGAGGTGCGTTTTCCCGCAGAACTCATTGCCGCCGGGCAGGGGCAAGACCCCGACCCACGGCTGGCGCTGGTGCTTGAAGGGCAGCGGCAGTTGTTCAGCAGCCGACGCCAGGCCCTGGCGCGCGAGCAGTCCGGTCTGCAGGCGAGCATCGAGGGTGCCGGATTGCAGCTCGCCGGCATGCGCCGTGCACGCTCGGATCTGATGGCTCAGGCTGATTCGCTACGCAAGCAACTGAGTAACCTGGAGCCGCTGGCGCAGAACGGGTTCATTCCCGGCAATCGCCTGCTGGAGTTCCAGCGTCAGCTTTCTCAGGTGCAGCAGAGCCTGGCGCAAAACGCAGGCGAAACCGGACGTATAGAGCAAGGTATCGTCGAGTCGCGCCTGCGCCTTCAGCAGCAGCGCGAGGAGTACCAGAAAGAGGTGCGCAGCCAATGGGCCGATGCCCAGGTCAAGGCGCTTACCCTTGAGCAGCAACTGGCCTCGGCCGGTTTCAGTCTGCAACACAGCGCCATCCTGGCGCCGGCGGATGGCATCGCCGTCAATCTGGGCGTGCACACCGAAGGTGCGGTGGTGCGTGCCGGCGAAACCCTGCTGGAAATCGTCCCACAAGGCACACGGCTTGAAGTTGAAGGGCGGCTGCCAGTGCAACTGATCGACAAGGTCGCTAGCCATTTGCCGGTCGACATTCTGTTTACCGCGTTCAATCAAAGCCGTACGCCGCGGGTTTCCGGCGAGGTGAGCCTGATTTCTGCCGACCAGATGCAGGATGAAAAAACCGGCCAGCCGTATTACGTCCTGCGCACCTCGGTGGGCGACGCGGCGCTGGAAAAACTCAACGGGCTGGTGATCAAACCCGGCATGCCCGCTGAAATGTTCGTGCGCACGGGTGAGCGCTCGCTGCTCAATTATCTGTTCAAACCTTTGCTGGACCGTGCCGGCTCCGCGTTGACGGAGGAATAGGATGTTTCGTCATCCCCTTAAAGCTGCTTTGCTGACGGCCATCCTGATGGGTACTGCACCCTTGAGTCAGGCCATGGGCCCGTTTCAGGTCTATGAACTGGCGCTTCGCAATGACCCGGTTTATCTGGGCGCGCTGAAGGAGCGTGACGCGGGTCTGGAAAACCGGGTGATTGGTCGTGCCGGCTTGTTGCCCCGCGTGTCATACAGCTACAACAAGGGGCGCAACGATTCCAAGGCGACCCTCAAAGGCAGCACTCAAGACACCACTGATCATCGCCACTACAACAGCTTTGGTTCGAGCCTGACGGTTCAGCAGCCATTGATCGATTACGAGGCGTACGCCAATTACCGCAAGGGACTGGCCCAGGCGTTGTTTGCCGACGAGACCTTTCGCAGCAAGAGCCAGGAGTTACTGGTGCGGGTGTTGACCCTGTACACCCAGGCACTCTTCGCCCAGGACCAGATCAATATCGCGCGTGCCAAGCAGCAGGCGTTCGAACGCCAGTTCGCGCAGAATCGGCAGATGTTCGAGCAGGGAGAGGGCACACGCACCGACATTCTCGAAGCGGAGTCGCGCAACGAACTGGCGATTGCCGAGCAGATCGAAGCCAGCGATGAGCAGGACGCGGCCTTGCGCGAGCTGGCCGCGTTGCTGGGCGAGCCGAGTATCGATGTTGCGCAGCTGGAGCCCTTGAGGGACAGCTTTCAGGCGTTGGTCCTCGCACCGTCCAGCTTTACCGAGTGGCATGCGCTGGCGATGGCCAACAGCCCGATCCTGGCTTCGCAGCGTCAGTCCCTGGAAGTGGCGCGATACGAGGTGGAGCGCAATCGCGCGGGGCATCTGCCGACGGTGAATGCCTACGCAAGTATCCGTCAGAACGAATCGGACAGCGGCAACACCTACAATCAGCGTTACGACACCAACACGATAGGCATCGAGCTCAGTCTTCCGCTGTACGCCGGAGGGGGCACCAGCGCCTCGGTGCGCCAGGCCAACAGCAAGCGCGAGCAGGCTGAATACGAGCTGGAGGGCAAGACCCGCGAAACCCTGATCGAGCTGCGTCGCCAGTTCAACGCCTGTGCGTCAGGGGTGAGCAAGTTGCGCGCCTATCAGAAGGCGCTGATCTCGGCGCAGGCACTTGTCGAATCGACCCGCCAGAGCATTCTGGGTGGCGAGCGCATCAGCCTGGATGCCCTCAACGCCGAGCAGCAGCTTTACAGTACTCGTCGCGATCTGGCGAAAGCCCGTTACGACTATTTGATGGCCTGGATCAAGCTGCATTACTACGCCGGCACCTTGCGTGACACCGATCTGGCGCGCATCGACGAGGCTTTCGTGGTGGCGCGCTGATCAGCACTGTCTGGCGAAACGCTGCAGTGAAAAGGCCGAGAGATCCACATCGCTCTCGCCTTCGATACAGCGTTGCGCCAGCGCCAGTCCGAGCCCGGCCGAATGTTTGAAACCGTGGCCGGAACAGGCCGAGACCACCGTCACATTTTTCAGGTGCGGGTGTTCATCGATGATGAAGTGGCAGTCCGGCGTGACCGTGTAAGCGCACACCGAAGACTTGACCACCTTTGGCGTCAGTCCCGCAATCCTGCCCTGCACCTGAGTGCGGAACATTTCCTGTTCTTCCCGCGCGGTAATGGTGCGGTCCAACTGGTCAGCCGCTGACGTCTCAAGGTATTGCTCGGTGGCGACCTTCATGCTGTTTTCACCGGGCAGCGGCGGGAAGCCGTAATTGACATCGGCGTCGCCCGGCCCGTGAATCAGGATGAAGCTTGGCGACGGCGCAGCAAAGGCAGCCTCATGCTGCAACTCGAACCAGAACAGCTTCTGCCGGCACACCCGCAGCAGGTCGCTGAACGGTGCGCCGAGCAAATCGGCCGACCACATGCCCGCGCTGACCACGACCTTGTCGGCGATGATCGAGCCCTTGTCGGTGGTGATTCGTACCTGATCGCCATGCGCCTGCAGTTGCGTGACCGTCTCGTGGGTCAGCAAACGCGCGCCGTGTTGCCTTGCCAGCTTGAGCTGTACGGCGATGCAGCGCTCGGGCCGAACGAATCCGCCCTCTGGTTCGAAATAGCCGATGGCGCTATCCAGCACAGGAGCGAACTGAGGGAAGCGCTCGCGAATCGCTGCGGCCGCCAATACCTCGTGTTTCACCCCATAAGTGCGGGCCAGCGCGATGGTCTGATGGGTAAAGTCGTTGACGTCCTCTGGATCGTAAGCGGGGCTTGAAGTCATCACCAGCACTCCGCACTGCTCGAACAGCGACTCGCCGCTCAATGCTTCAAGTTCGCGCCAGATGCGCTGCGAGCTGCGTACCAGTGACAGGTATTGCGGACCTTCACCGGCCGACAGCCGCGTGATGCGGGTATCGCCGTGACTGGAGCCTTGTGTGTGCGGAGGGGCGTAGCGGTCGATGCCAATCACATCGACTCCGGCCTTTGCCAACTGATAGGCCGTGGCAGCACCCATGGCACCCAGGCCGAGTACGGCCACGTTACAACGCTGTTGCATGGTTGAGGCCTCGATAAATCGTCTATTTCACGCGGGACTGCCTGTCGAATCAACCGCCAAACGTGCATAAGGTTATGTCGGGCGGCCTCGTGGGCCATTACCGATGCCATCACCCCGGAATTCAAGGCCCCCGTCAAAAATTTACGCTTGCACTGCTCAGGGTTTTTAAGGTCCGAATTCGATGAAAAGTTGTCCACGGAAATCGTGGGTATGTCTGTGGGTAACTTTTTGAAACCCTTGTTACACGTGGCTTACAGCTGTGTGGTTATTTTATGAACAGCCCATGTTTTGCACTTCTATGTTGCTGTCATCCGGGTACAAAACCGGTCCGCTATAAGCGACTCCGGGCACAAAAAAGAAATTTTTTCCAAAAAAAAGCGCGACCCTCATCAGGTCGCGCTGCTGTGTTGCGGATGCTGTGTTGCGGATTTAGCCGATGGCGATTACGCGACAGGCTGATCACTCCATTCGCCATTGACCAGACGACGCAGGCCCAACGGGTTGGCGTTCTGCAACGCAGGTGGCAACTGGCTGTCCGCCAGGTTCTGATAGCACACGGGGCGCAGGAAGCGGTCGATGGCGAGGGTGCCCACCGAGGTACCGCGTGCGTCCGAGGTTGCCGGGTATGGGCCACCGTGAACCATGGCCTCGCAGACCTCGACACCGGTCGGGTAGCCGTTGAACAGAATGCGCCCGACTTTCTCTTCGAGAATCGGTTGCAGCCAGTTGTACTGGCTCAAGTCCGCAGGCTCGCCGATCACCGTCGCAGTCAGCTGACCACGCAAGGCTTGCAGCGCGTCTTTCAACTGCGCATCGTCAGCGACTTCGATCAGCAGCGTGGTCGGGCCGAAGACTTCCTCTTGCAGCAATTGATCACCGTTCAGTAACAGGCTGATGTCAGCCTTGAACAACTGCGCCTGAGCCTGCTTGCCTTCCTGTGGCTTGCCGGCCAGATGAGTCACGCCAGGATGCGAAAGCAGATGTTCCACGCCCTTGCTATAACTGCGCAGGCCACCCGCGTTGAGCATGGTCTGCGGAGCCTGACTGCCCATCTGTTCGGTCAGTTGCTCGATGAATGTCGAGAACGCCGGGGAGCGCAGGCCGATGACCACGCCGGGGTTGGTACAGAACTGACCGGCACCCATGACCACCGAGCCGGCAAGCTCCTTGGCCACGGTTTCACCACGTGCCTGCAAGGCGCCTGGCAGCAGCACGACCGGATTAATACTGGACATCTCGGCAAACACCGGAATGGGTTGTGGACGCTCGGCAGCCATTTTGCACAGCGCGTTGCCACCGTTCAGCGAGCCGGTGAAACCAACCGCCTGGATGGCCGGGTGCTTGACCAGGCCTTCACCGACGCCGTTGCCGAAGATCATGTTGAACACGCCTTTGGGCATCTGCGTACGCTCGGCAGCGCGAATGATTGCGCTGGCCACCAGATCGGCAGTCGCCATGTGACCGCTGTGCGCCTTGAATACTACCGGGCAACCGGCGGCCAGTGCTGCTGCGGTATCACCGCCCGCAGTGGAAAACGCCAGCGGGAAGTTGCTTGCCCCGAACACAGCAACCGGGCCCACGCCGATGCGGTACTGGCGCAGGTCGACGCGTGGCAACGGCTTGCGATCCGGCAACGCCAGGTCGATACGTGCACCGACGAAATCACCGCGGCGCAGGACCTTGGAAAACAGACGCATCTGGCCGCTGGTGCGCCCGCGCTCACCCTGAATACGCGCCTGGGGCAGAGCGGTTTCCTGGCAGACGATAGCGACGAAGTCATCGCCAAGCCCGTCGAGTTCATCAGCAATGGCGTCGAGGAAATCCGCGCGACGGGCCGGGCTCAGCTGACGAAATTCCGGGAATGCAGCCTTGGCAGCCAGTGCCGCGGCGTCGATTTCGCCGTCGGTGGCCTGATGAAAGCTGTAAGGCAGCTCTTCACCCGTGGTGGCGTCCAGACTTTTTTGCAGGCTCTGGCCCAAAGCGCTGCGGCCGCCAGCGATGAAGTTCTGGCCGAGAATGTTAGGCATCGGTATCTCCTGTTGTTTTGAGGTTGGAGGTCGGCAGGGAAGGTATCCGGACCGGCGCTCCTTATGGGTTGCCGAGTTGCTTTACAGATTGTCAGTGATGGAGCGTCTAAAAGCAGGCCAGCCATCATTTTTTCAGTTACCAGTGGGCAGTCATCGTACAACCTGATTCGCCGCCTGTGCAACTGTCGACCTTATTTGCCAAGCCGAGTGCCTTTGCTCTTTATAGTGCATGGGCGCAATCAAGCCTCTATCGTGGCGCGCCTTCATGACCTTTTGAGGTCTTGCAGCGCATCCAGCACCTGACGCAGGGCTTTGCTGACCGGTTTGTCCTGGCGTAAGGCAATTCCCAGGGTGCGAGTCAGCGCTGTTGCCAAGGGCTGCACTTGCAGGCCGCGGCGATGGTGCAGCGCAGCAACGGCCATCCGCGGCACGATGCTGTAGCCCAGGCCTGCAGCGACCATTTCCTTGATCGCTTCAATGCTGCCCAGTTCCATGATCGGTTTTATGCGGATGCCGGCATGCAGGAACCATTCATCGATCAACTGACGCGTGCTGCTGCCGGCTTCGAATACGACCAACGGCTGTGCGCTGAGGCGCTCCGGGGTCATGTGTGCCGGCATCGGTCGCTGGCTGCTGGCGAAAATCGCGACGAACTCATCTTCAAGCAGCGGCGTGATGTGCAGACTGCGACCAGAGGCGGGCAGGGTGATCAGCGCCAGATCCACGAGGTTTTCTTCGACCGCCTTGAGGATGCCTTCGGTGTTGCCGGTGCTGACGCGCACATCCAGTTCGGGGAAACGCCGACGCAGCGCCTGCAGCATGGGCGGCAGCAGATGAATACACGCTGTTGCGCCGGTGCCGATGGCGATTTTTCCGGCAATGCCGCTGGCATGGCTGGACAGCTCCTGCAAGGCGTCTTCGACCACCGCATCGATGCGCGCGATATGCTCCAGCAGTACATTGCCTGCGGAGGTAGGTTTGAGGCGTTTGCCGACCCGTTCGATCAGTTGCAGCTTCAGTTGATCTTCCAGCTGTCGCACCTGCAGGCTGACCGCGGGTTGGGTCAGGTGCAAACGCTCCGCCGCCGCAGAAAAACTGCCATGGGCAATGACCAGCGAAAATGTGTGCAGGTGATTGAGGTTCAGCCGACGCATGACAAAGTATTTCTTATGCTGTGGATGACAAATCATAGCTTTTTTAATGTCGTGGTGAGCGGCATCATTGCGGCCATTCACAGACATTCGTACAGAGCCTGGACATGACTTCAACCTTTGACCTGCGTGACGCCCGCGACGATGACATGCCCGCTGTACAGGCGATCTACGCTGACCACGTGCTGCACGGGATTTCCAGCTTCGAGCTGGAGCCGCCTGACCTGGCCGAATTGCTGCAGCGTCGTCGTATGGTCCTTGCGAAAGGCTTGCCGTATCTGGTCGCTGAGCGCGGCGGAGAAATTGTCGGCTATGGCTACGTTACGCCGTATCGGCCACGTCCAGGCTACCGCTTTACCGTCGAGGATTCTGTGTACGTGCGCGATGGACTCGGCGGTCAGGGGATCGGCCAGGCGCTGTTGAGTGCCCTGGTGCAGCACTGTGAAGCGGGCGGCTGGCGGCAGATGATTGCGGTAATCGGCAATAGCCAGAATATCGCGTCGTTGCGCCTGCATGAGCGTCTTGGCTTTCGCCGGGTCGGGGTGTTCGAATCGGTCGGTTTCAAGCATGGTCGCTGGGTAGACACGGTGCTGATGCAGCGCATGCTGGGCGAAGGTTGGGGCAGTGTTCCGGTGGAGCGCACCTGACCCTGCCATGGTTCTGCTGTACAAGATGAAATTGTCGAACAATCCGGCTCAATAGCGTTGCCAGCGCTTGCCTGAATCGTTAGGGTACGCGGCTGTTCAAGAAGGAGCCTGATATGACTCGGCATGACCCCACGGAAACGGGCACGGCAGTCACCCGACAGCGACGCGCGCCAAAGGGCGAAAAGCGCCGCGAAGAACTGCTCGATGCGGCACTGCAAGTGTTTTCCCTTGAAGGCTATACCGGCGCTTCAGTGGCCAAGGTAGCAGCCATCGTCGGTATTTCCGTTGCCGGATTGCTGCACCATTTTCCGAGCAAGATCTCGCTGCTGATGGGCGTGCTGGAGCGACGCGACGAGGTCAACGGCCGAATTGCTGCCGAAGTCCGCACCGATAACACCTTGACCGGTCTGCTCGGCGGCTTGCGCGCGATCAACCGCTCCAACGCCACGGCACCCGGCGTGGTACGAGCGTTTTCGATCCTCAATGCGGAAAGTCTGCTGGAAAACCAGCCTGCCTATGAATGGTTCCAGACGCGCTACGAGCGTATTCACGCGCACTTGCTGGGACAGTTTTCGGCCTTGGTGGAGCGCGGGGAGGTACGTGCGGATGTGGATCTGGACAAGATTATCCGGCAGCTTCTGGCGATGATGGATGGCTTGCAGATTCAGTGGTTACGCTTTCCCGATCAGGTGGATCTGGTCGAGTGTTTCGATACCTACATTGCGCAGGTCGATGCAGCGGTAAGGGCTCGTCCTTGAGCCTTTATTTGTCCGTTTACCTTTCAGTCGGCTAACGCTTACTCAACGGTCTGCTTGAATACACCGCCGGTCTTGACCGGTGGTTTCTCGACCAGAACCGAGTTCAGAGCGGAGCGTGGCAGCGGGTTGCTGGTGGTGGTCGACAGTTCCTGACG
This sequence comes from Pseudomonas sp. PvP100, assembly GCF_017833055.1. NCBI lineage: Bacteria > Pseudomonadati > Pseudomonadota > Gammaproteobacteria > Pseudomonadales > Pseudomonadaceae > Pseudomonas > Pseudomonas sp. PvP100. The sequence goes on along the minus strand of NZ_JAFIBO010000001.1, from coordinate 2,286,322 downwards.
GAACGAGTTGACCAGCTTGGCGTTCAGGCGGATGTCCTGCGATGACGAACCGAGCGAGATGTTGAAGGTGTCGGCATCGACCACCCACTGCTTGCTCTTCTCATCGAAGTAGGCCAGCGAGCGGTCATTCAGCTCGATGGTCACACGCTTGCTTTCACCCGGCTTGAGGAACACCTTCTTGTAGCCTTTGAGTTCCTTGATCGGACGCTCGACTTTCGGGTTCTGCTGGCCCACGTACAGCTGGGCGACTTCCGAACCACCGACCTTGCCGGTGTTGCTCAGGTCGAAGGACACCTTGATCGGCGTGTTGCCGACCGCGACGCCTGGCGTCACCTTAATGTTGCTGTAGCCGAACGTGGTGTACGACATACCGTAACCGAACGGGTAGAGCGGCTTGATGCCTTTCTTCTCGTATCCGCGATAACCCAGCAGCAGGTCATCCTTGTAATCCATGTCGGTCAGAGTGTTCTGATTGTCGAATTTCGGGAAAGAAGCGTAAGCCGGGTTGTCTTCGATGTTGCGTTCGATACTGATCGGCAGTTTGCCCGACGGGTTGACCTTGCCGAACAGGATCTCGGCCAGGGCCTGACCACCGTTCTGACCTGGGTAGAACGCGTGCAGCGCTGCTGGAACCTGTTCGATCCAGTCGCTCATCTTCAGACCCGTACCGCCATACATGGTCACCACGGTATTGGCGTTGACCTTGGCGATGTTCTGGATCAGCTCGTTCTGGAACTCAGGCAGATCGAAGCTGTGGTCGAAACCTTCACCTTCGTATTCGTTGCTGTTACCTACGGCAACCACGACGGCGTCATAGCCGGACAGGTCCTGAGGAGCGTTCAGCGAGGCGGAGCTCAACTGCACACCTACCAGGCCGCCCATGGTCGACAGGTAGCCGGCACGGCGCGAGTACTCGAGCTTCACGTCGTAAGACTGGCCCGCTTCCAGGTTGATCTTGGCGAACTCTGGAATGGTAGGCGGAATGCTGTTGCCCGGAAGCGGCTTGCCGTCACCGTTGTCGATGATTTTCTTGCCGTTGACCCACAGACGCACGGCGCCGTCGGCACGCACCTTGAACACTTGCTCGCCGCTCTGGGTCGGGGTGACCTTGCCGGTGTAGCGAATCGAAGTGGACGATGTATCGCCATTCAACTGGCCAGCGGTCGAGCCTTTGGTGGTGTACGGATCGGACGTCGAAGTGTTGCTTTCGAACGGCAGGTTCTTGTCGTTGGCCCAGTCCAGGTCAACGTGCTTCTCGGTGCGGGTGACAGCGGCATCGCCAGACCAGTTGGTGTTGCTGAAGTACTCGGCCTTCATGCCCTGGACTTCATTGCCAGTTGCGTCGGTGGTGGTCCAGGCACTGGTGCTTGGGTCCAGCGACAGGCCTTCGATGAAGTCGACCTTGGCGTTAGGCGCGATTTGTTGCAGGCCGCTCAATTCGCTGACGTAATGGCTGGCCATGACGTTGGCGCTGCCGAAACCGGTCGGTGGCGAGTACTTGGCCAGGGTGCCGACAACGGCGATTTTCTTGACTTTCTGCTTGTCCAGCGGCAGCAGGTTGTCCTGGTTTTTCAGCAGTACGATACCTTCACGCGCAGCGTTCAGAGCAACCTTGTTGCTGGTCGAGCTGTTCATGTTGTGCGTGGTCAGCGGCGTCTTGCTGTCGAACTTGTACAGGTAGATCTGCTTGAGAATACGACGGACCTTGTCGTCGATGGTCGCAGCGCTCAGGTCGCCGGCGTCCAGATGCGGCTTCAGCACGGAGCTGTTCATCTGGTACCCCATCATGTCCAGATCGGTACCGGCGCGGGCAGCGTTGAAACCGTGCACGACAGCGTTGTAGTCGCTCTGTACGAAGCCTTTGAAGCCCCATTCCTTCTTCAGGATCTGGGCGATCAGGTGCTCGCTTTCGCAGGCGAACTCACCGTTCACTTTCTGGAAAGCGCACATCATCATCGCCACGTTGCCGTTTTTCGACGACGATTCGAACGCAGGCAGCGACATTTCGCGCAGCACGCGCTCTGGCATTGTCTGGTTCAGATTGAAGCGGTTGCTTTCCTGATCGTTAGCCGCGTAGTGCTTGGCGTTGGCCCATACACCACGAGACTGGATGCCGTTGATGACACCTGGTGCCAGGCTGGCGCCGAGGAACGGGTCTTCACCGGAGAGGTATTCGAACGCACGGCCGCCGAACGGCATGCGGTACAGGTTGACGCCGGGGCCAGTGATGAACTGGTAGCCGCCGACGGCAGTGTCATAGCCCAGCGCACGGCCGAGGTCGATGGCACGACGCGGGTTGAAGGTGGCGGCCAGGTTAGGGCCGGACGGGTAGACAACACCCTGATCGTTGCCTTCGCTGGTGTAGCGCACGCCCACACCGCCGTCAGCGCCATGGATCTGCGGGACGCCGTAGTTGGTCAGTGGCTTGACGTCCCAGCCGCCGGTGCCGCCAATGTAGGCCAGCTTTTCTTCCATGGTCATCTTGGCCAGGGTTTTCTGTGCGGCTTTTTCGGCGCGATCTTCACGCCCTTGTTGTACGGTCGGGTCAGCGGCGTGCACCTGGGATACTGCCAATGCCAGCAAGGCCAGCGCCGAGTGCGCGCCTATCATCTTTCGCTTGTTCATATTGCTCTCCAACTGCGTTTCAAATAACTGTCTGCCTGCGCACGTGCGCAGGATAAATGCGTTCTTATTTACTGCTTTCGGCCAACTTTTCTGTGGGCAACAGTTTCCCGTCGTCGCGTTTATTCCCTGTTTCAAGGGCGCGAGGTAGGACTCCTTAGTTACCGTATTAGTTTTGTTTGGCGTTTCTTTTTTTACTTGCCGAGCGCTATCAAATTGACATCACGTGATGGCGTTTTGAATCTACAAAACGATACAATTAAGTATAAAACAAGGCATAAATGTCAAATAAAAGCGTATTTTTCTTTGATTTGGTAATTTTTCTTTACATCTGAGGAACTCTTGTTAAACCTACTGGTCGATGGGTTTAAGATTTTTCAGGATGAAGAAAGACAGCTCGCAAGTTGCGACATGTGCTGTGCGCTAGTTCTTGGCCGTTTTCTACAACTGCTCCGTTTTTTTGCGGGGCTCTTTTTGTTTTTTTGAGGAGTTAATACGATGAAGTTTTCCATGATGAGTGCCGGTGTGGTGTTGGGTCTTGCCCTGAGTGGTGCAGCCTTTGCCGACGACGCGACGGATACAGATGCAACTTCCGGCGCCAGCGACGAGACCGTGATGACCCAGACTCAGGACGCCAAGGCGGCTCAGAAAGCGCAAAACCAGAAGACCGAAACGACAAAAGGCGGTCGCCCGCAGAACGCAACCCCTCAAAAGCAGTCAAACTGATCGTTTGAAGCCTTTGAGCGCAGCACTCTCCGGTCGGAGAGTGCTGTAATATGTCCCTCCGAAGTAGCAAAATGCCCTCATTCATGCCGTCAGCTCCCGTCGAAGTTTCCCGTCTGCTCATTCCGGATGCCCAGCAGGTTTGTGCCTGGCTGATCGAAAATGCCGGTCTGAAAACGGCCGATCTGGAGCGCGCCCAGCGTCTGCAGCAGGAGTCGGAAGGCACTGAGTTGCTCGGGCTGCTGACGCGTCTGGGCCTGGTTTCCGAATTCGAACTGGCCCGCGCATGGGCGGCATTGCTGCAGGCACCGTTGTTGCTCGCCGATGCTGTACCACCGCTGCTGGACCCTTTGCCGCCGCTGACCGAACGCTTCATGCGCCACTATCAAGTCGTACCGGTAGGCTGGAGCGATCAGGGCCTGCAAGTGCTCAGCGCCAACCCTGGCACGCTGTACCCGTTTCAGGCCATCGCCTACGCCTGCGAGGTGCCGGTGCGACTGTCCATTGGCCCGCGCAACGAGGTTGAAACCCTTATCGAGCGCTACTACGGGCAGGGCCGCTCGGCGATGGGCACCCTGATCGAGAACCTGGATGAGGAGGGTGGCTCGCTGGAAGACATCGAGCACCTCAAGGACCTGGCCTCCGAAGCGCCGGTCATTCGTCTGGTCAACCTGATCCTGCAGCGTGCAGTAGAGCAGCGTGCATCGGACATCCACATCGAACCGTTCGAGAGCCAGTTGAAGGTGCGTTATCGCATCGACGGCGTGCTGCACGAAGCGGAAGCGCCGCCATCCAGTTCTTCGGCAGCGGTGATTTCCCGGGTGAAGATCATGGCGCGGCTGGACATCGCCGAGCGTCGTCTGCCGCAGGATGGCCGGATCATGCTGCGCATCCAGGGCAAGGAGCTGGACCTGCGGGTATCGACAGTGCCCACCAGCTTTGGCGAATCGGTGGTCATGCGTCTGCTGGACCGACAGACCATCAACTTCGATTTCCCGAGCCTGGGTTTCGATGGCGAACGGCTGGACGAATTTCTCGACGTGCTGGAGCGTCCGCACGGCATTCTGCTGGTCACCGGGCCGACCGGTTCCGGCAAGACCACCACGCTGTATACCGCGCTGTCACGGCTCAATACGGCCGAGCGCAAGATCATCACCGTTGAAGACCCGGTCGAGTATCAGCTCGAAGGCATCAACCAGATTCAGGTCAAGCCATCCATCGGCCTGGATTTCGCCGGAGCGCTGCGCTCCATCGTGCGTCAGGACCCGGATGTCATCATGATCGGTGAGATGCGCGACCTGGAAACCTGCCGTATTGCCATCCAGTCCTCATTGACCGGTCACCTGGTGCTCTCGACCCTGCACACCAACAGCGCGGCGGCGAGTATTACCCGCTTGCTGGACATGGGCGTCGAAAGCTACCTGATCGCGTCGACGGTCAACGGAATTCTGGCTCAGCGCCTGGTCCGTCGCCTCGATCCGGCAACCCGTGAAGCCTTCGATGCGCCACCGGAGCTGATCGCCGAACACGGGCTGGAGCGTTTCACTGACGAGCGGCCGATCCGCCTGTATCGTCCACGTGCCGATGCGCCCGGCGGCGGCTATCGCGGCCGTAGTGCAATCACCGAACTGCTGGTGATGAACGAAGAGCTGCGCAGTCTTTTGATGCGCCACGCCGACGCCTCGACGCTGGAAGAGGCTGCCCGACGTGGCGGCTTGCGCACACTGCATGAAGAAGGCCTGCGTCAAGCCGTTGCAGGGGTGACTTCGCTGGAAGAGGTGCTGCGCGTCACCCGTGGTGAAGGCACATGAGCCTGTTCAAGTACCGCGCGCTGGATGCTCAGGGTGCGCCGCAGAATGGCACGCTGGAGGCCCGCGATCAGGACGCCGCCATTGCCGCGTTGCAGAAGCGTGGCCTGATGGTTTTGCAGGTCGATGCTGCCGGTCTGGGCGGTTTGCGTCGTGCGCTGGGCAGCGGTTTGCTCAATGGCGCGGCGCTGGTCAGCTTCACCCAGCAGCTCGCAACGTTGCTCGGCGCAGGCCAACCGTTGGAACGATCGCTTGGGATTCTGCTCAAACAGCCTGGACAACCGCAGACCAAAGCGTTGATCGAGCGCATCCGCGAACAGGTCAAGGCTGGCAAGCCGTTGTCCGTGGCACTTGAAGAAGAGGGCAGCCAGTTTTCGCCCCTCTATATAAGCATGGTCCGCGCCGGTGAAGCCGGTGGCGCACTGGAAAGTACGCTGCGCCAGCTGAGCGATTACCTGGAGCGCAGCCAGTTGCTGCGTGGCGAGGTGATCAACGCGCTGATCTATCCGGCCTTCCTGGTGGTAGGCGTGTTGGGTTCCCTGGCGCTGTTGCTGGCCTACGTCGTGCCGCAATTCGTACCGATCTTCAAGGATCTCGGCGTGCCGATTCCGTTGATCACCGAGGTTATTCTCAACCTCGGAGAGTTTTTGAGCGACTACGGGCTGGCGGTGCTGGCGGGCCTGATCGCGTTGATCTGGGGCATGGCCATTCGCATGCGCGACCCGCAGCGTCGCGAGCGCCGCGATCGCCGTTTGCTGGGCATTCGGGTGATCGGTCCTTTATTGCAGCGCATTGAGGCAGCACGTCTGACTCGAACCCTCGGGACGCTTTTGACCAATGGAGTGGCGTTGTTGCAGGCGCTGGTGATCGCTCGCCAGGTCTGTACCAATCGTGCCCTGCAGGCGCAGGTCGAGCAGGCGGCCGAGTCGGTCAAGGGTGGCGGTACGCTGGCCAGCGCATTTGGCGCGCAACCGCTGTTGCCGGATCTGGCGCTGCAAATGATCGAGGTCGGCGAACAGGCTGGCGAACTGGACACCATGCTGATGAAGGTCGCCGATGTGTTCGACGTCGAGGCCAAGCGCGGTATCGACCGCATGCTGGCCGCACTCGTACCGGCGCTGACGGTAGTGATGGCAGGCATGGTCGCGGTGATCATGCTGGCCATCATGCTGCCGCTGATGAGCCTGACCAGCAATATCTGAATTCATGAAACAGGAAACCATTCCGATGACTTTTAGCCGTACACGTTTCAAACCCGCACGTCGACAGGGCGGCTTCACATTGCTGGAAATGCTCGCCGTTATCGTATTGCTGGGCATCGTTGCGACCATCGTCGTGCGTCAGGTGGGCGGCAACGTCGACAAGGGCAAGTACGGGGCAGGCAAGGCTCAACTGGCCAGCCTGGGCATGAAGATTGAAAGCTACGCGCTGGACGTCGGTTCGCCACCCAAGACCTTGCAGCAATTGACCGAGAAGCCGGGTAATGCATCGAACTGGAACGGCCCTTACGCCAAGCCTTCGGACCTCAAGGATCCGTTCGGCCATGCATTCGGCTACCGCTTCCCTGGTCAGCACGGCAGCTTCGACCTGATCTTCTACGGCCAGGACGGTCAGCCGGGCGGCGAAGGGTACAGCGCCGACCTGGGCAACTGGGAGTAACGTTCGGCATGAGAACGCCTGTCGCAAGCCGGGGTTTTACCCTCATGGAAATGCTGGTGGTGCTGGTGTTGATGAGCATCGCCGTCGGTCTGGTGGGTTTCGGTCTGCAACAGGGTTTGAGCACCGCCAGTGAACGGCGCGCGGTCGGCGACATGGTCGAAGCGTTGCGGGCCACCAGAGTGCGCGCGATTGTCACCGGTCAGCCGGCGCGCACCGAATTCAATCTGCGCAAGGCGACCTTCAAGGCGCCCGGCAAGCGCGAGATGCACTGGCCGGAAAGTCTGCGCGTGACCATGCAGACCGCGTCCGATCTTGGTTCCGCTGTGGAGTTCTACCCGGACGGCGGCTCCAGCGGTGGCAATGTGGTGGTCGCTGACGGCGACCGGCGCTGGCGTATTGATATTGGCTGGCTGACCGGCAGCGTCCAGGTCCGGACGCTTTAATGAAAACATCGCAGTCGGGGTTCACCCTGCTGGAAATGCTTGCTGCACTGACCGTCATGGCGGTGTGCAGCGGTGTTCTGCTGGTGGCGTTCGGGCAAAGTGCGCGCTCCTTGCAGCAGGTGTCGCGCAGTGACCGGCTGAGCCATGCGGCACGCACGATAATGGATCAGGAAAGCGCCGGTCCGCTGGAAAACGGTACGCGAAAGGGAGAGCTCGCAGGCATCGACTGGACACTGGATATCCGTCAGCTGCCGGGTGCCAATGGTCAGGCGAGGATGTTTCGCCTCGACCTGATGCTCAGTGAACATCAGCGCAAGGCGCAGTTCAGCACGTTTAAATTACGCGGCGCTGTCAGCGGTGCGGGGTCATGATGCGTACCCAGCGTGGCTTCACGCTGCTGGAAGTGCTGCTGGTGATCAGCCTGCTCGGCGTGTTGCTGGTACTGGTTGCCGGGGCGTTGCTGGGCGCCAATCGTGCCGTGCTCAAGGCTGAGCGCTACACCGTTAACCTGGACGAGATCCGCGCCGCGCAAGCGTTTCTGCGCAGCTCGATCGCTCAGGCGCTGCCGCTGGACACGTCTGGTGAGGATGACGTCAACAGCGGTTTTTTTGAAGGCTCGGCGCAGCAGTTGCGGTTTGTCGCAACGCTGCCGGGCGAGCTAGGCGGCGGTATCCAGGTTCACAGCCTGGAGCTCAAGGGGCCGCAAGACCATCGGTCTTTGCAAGTGTCGTTCGCTCAGGTTCTGTCCAGTGCGAATGGCATCGCCCTCAAACCCTGGGGTGAGCCTCAGGTATTGCTGCAAAACGTCGAGTCGTTGACGTTCAGTTATCGCGGGCTGACGCCCAAGGGCAAGCCGACCGGCTGGATGGCCGAATGGCCCTGGCCGAATCGCTTGCCGGGCGCGGTGCGCATCGACATGCAGACCCATGGCGCGGTGAAATGGGTCTCTGAAGTGGTGGCCTTGCGGCTGGACCTGTCCGGTGGGGCGGGCGGCGAATGAACGTGACGGGCCGATCGCAGCGCGGTGTTGCGCTGCTGGTGGTGCTCTGGGTGCTGGCACTGCTGAGCCTGTTGCTCGGCGGGCTGGCCGGGTGGGTGCAACTGGAAAGTCGGCAGTCGCTCTGGTTACGGCAAAATACCCAGGCGCTGATGGCCGCCGAAGCTGGCATGAATATGGCTGTACAGGGCTTGCTCGATCCTGAACAGCGCAAACGCTGGATTGCTGACGGGCGTGTGGTCTCGTTACGGATGGATGACACGCAACTGTTGGTGAGCATCAGAAGCGAGCGCGGCAAGCTGGACCTCAACAGCGCGCCGGTTGCTGATATATCGCGTCTGCTGCAGGCCTGCGGCGCGGCTAAAAATCAGGCCAGCGGTATCGCCCAGGTATTGGAGTCGCAGCGCAATGGCGGTCAGTCACCGCTGCGGGTGGTAGAAGAAGTTCGCCAGCTGCCGGGCATGAACCAGGCGCTGTATACCCGGCTGTTGCCGGAAATAACATTATGGAGCGGTCTGGATCGGCCCGACCCGGCGTTCGCTTCGGCGTTGCTGCGTCGGGCCTTGAACCTGCCGAACCAGAGCGCGGTCGGGGCCGACCCCGGTGAGGTACTGGCCATCGACACGCGCGCAGAACGACCGGGCGGTGTGACCGCCCTGTTACAGACCACTGTTTTATTGAGCCCATCGGAGGGAGGCGCACAGCCCTACAGGGTGTTGCGTTGGCAAGAATGAATTCATCAGTTTCTGCACGTCTGGCGCCTGTTTACGCGTTACGCGAACAGGTCGCCCGGCAGTGGCGTGGCAGTCCGGCGCAACATGCCTGGCAGTGGTGGGTGACGGAGCTTCGCGCCTGCCTGCCGCCGCGTGTGCGTCGATGGCTGGGCCGCGAGACCGTGGAGCAGGCGCTTGTCTGGCCATTGGTCGAGCCGCTGCCCGATGCATCGCCTCAGGTACGGCGGGTTCTGCTGCTGCCGCCCTCGGCTGTGCTGTTGCAGACCTTGCAGCTTCCTGCGGCTGCGGCACGCAATCTGTCGACTGTGGTCGGCTACGAGCTTGACCGTTTCACGCCATTTGACGCTGGGCAGTTGTACTTCGTCGCCCGTCAGGACAGTCGCAGCGCCAGCTTTGTGCAGGTCACGCTGGTGGCAATCCTGCGCGAGCGGCTGGACGCGATACTCAGTGAGTGCGCCGAGCGTGGGTTGCGTCCCGATGCTGTCGATGTGGGCACTGATGTGGGCGCTGACAACCTGACTACAGGGCAGCGCATGGGTGTCGATCTGCTGCCGATGCCACTGCGTCCGCAGCAATCGCGCTCCGGCCATCGCTTGCAGCGCGGGCTGATCTGGCTGTGTGCCGGCCTGCTGCTGAGCGCCATGTTGCTGTGGCTGAACGATCGGCAGAACCTGCTCGAGGACATGCAGGCCAGCGTCAAGGCGCAGAAGGCTCAGGTTGGCGAGGTCCAACAACTGCGCCAGCAATTGACCAACACCTTGGGCGCCGCCAATTACCTGCTGCGCCGCAAGGCTGCGCAGCCGCCGCTCTCGGCGCTGCTCAGCGAACTGACCGCCTGCCTGCCTTCGGACACCTGGATCGAGCACCTGGAAATCAGCGACAGTGCCGAGGTGGCCTTTTCCGGGCAGAGCGCCAAGGCCAGTGCGCTGATCGGCCGCGTCAAGGACTGCCGAAGTCTGGATAATGCGCAGTTTCAGGGGGTGATCCAGCCCGACACCAAAACCGGCAAGGATCAATATTCCCTGCGCGCGCATTTGCACCAGAACCAGCAGCAGGAGAACGCCGATGCGCCGTCCACTGACAAGCCGTGAGCGGCGGGGCGCTGCCCTGATGATTCTGGCCCTGGTGTTGTGCCTGGCTTACTGGTTGTTGATCGACAGCTGGTTCGCCGGACCCTTGCGCGACATCAACGAACAGACCGACCAGTTGCGCGAACAGCAGCAGCGCTACGCGGGCCTTCTGCAGCAGGGTGATTCGTTGCGCGAGCAACTGGAGCAGGCCCGCCGTGATCCGGCCAGCAGCACCAGCCTGCTGCCGGGCGAAGATCCCAGTGCCGTGGCCGCGGATCTGATGCAGCGCATTGCCGACCTGATCAGCAGCCAGGCCAGCACTGGCGGCGGCTGCGAGTTGACTCAGCGCATGCCGATCACCCCTGAGCAGGACAGTGCCGAGCCGTATCGGCAGGTCAAGGTCAGCCTGACCCTGAACTGCGCCATCGAACCACTGACCGCCATCCTGCATGCGCTGGAGTATCAGCGCCCGTTTCTGTTTATTGATGAGATGAGTATGCGTCGCGACGCCAACGCTCCGGCCAGCGGTGCTGCTGGCAAACTGGTGGTGCACCTGCTGGTGCGCGGCTACCTGCAACCGGCCAGTGCCGGGGAGGGCGAGCAATGATCGGTTCACTGCGTCCGCTGGAGTGGGCACTGCTGGCTTTTGCCGCAGTGTTGGCAGCTTTGATCGCACTGGTCTTCAGCGGCGCCGCGCACTCACCGGACTGGCTGCCCGAGCAGGCACCGCGCGACCCGGTCGATCAGCGGGCGCAGGTCCACAGCGCGCCTTCGGCGACACTCGACAGCCTGGCCAATACCTGGAAAACCCCGCTGTTCAGTCCTGATCGCAGCCCTGACGTGGCCGTTCGCAAAGCCGATGCGCAGGCCACCAATCTGGCTGGCCTGACCCTGACCGGGGTAATCATGGACGGCTCGTTGCGCGTGGCATTGCTCAAGCAGGCCAGCGGTCCGGCATTGAAGGTCCGTCAGGGCGATCGCTTGCCCAACGGCTGGACGCTGGACCGTCTGGAGCCCACCCAGGCCACGTTCAAACTCGATGACCGCACGCAAGTCCTGCGCCTGCCCGCGCTGCGTCTGCCGCCGCCGTCGAATACACCGCCGATTACCTTAACCAACGATTCCACCCTGTGATGGGTACCTTTTCTGGAGTTCCTGCCATCGCTACCTTGCGCACACCCTTGCTTTGCCTGGCCACCGCCGTCGCCCTTGGCGGCTGCGCGTCACAGTCAGACACACTCGATCCCGACAATGGCATGCTGCAGGAAGCGCTCCAGGGAACCGGTTCACAACGCCCGCCGGTAGACCCGCGCAGCGAAAGACCGCCCGTCGAGCCACCTTTCCAGCAGACGACCAGCTCGCCGCAGCGGCAGATCATCAAAGGCAACCAGCGTTTCATCCGTCAGCCTGCCGCTGCTCCCGCAGCGCGTCAGGCCGAGACGGGTGACATCGTCTTCAACTTCACCAATCAGCCGATTCAGGCGGTGATCAACAGCATCATGGGCGATCTGCTGCACGAGAATTACAGCATTGCCCAGGGTGTGAAGGGCGATGTGAGCTTCTCGACGTCCAAGCCGGTCAACAAGCAGCAGGCGCTATCGATTCTCGAGACGCTGCTGTCCTGGACCGACAACGCCATGATCAAGCAGGGCAACCGCTACGTGATCCTGCCATCGAACCAGGCGGTGGCGGGCAAGCTGGTCCCGGAAATGCGCGTGGCGCAACCTTCGGCCGGCATGTCGGCGCGGCTGTTTCCGCTGCGCTACATCTCGGCGACCGAGATGCAGAAGCTGCTCAAGCCGTTCGCCCGGGAAAACGCCTTCCTGCTGGTAGACCCGGCGCGCAATGTGCTCAGCCTGGCGGGTACGCCCGAAGAGCTGGCCAACTATCAGGACACCATCGACACCTTCGATGTGGACTGGCTCAAAGGCATGTCTGTCGGCGTCTTCGGCCTGCAACGCGCCTCGGTTGGCGAACTGATGCCAGAACTGCAGAAAATGTTCGGCCCGGAAAGCGGCATGCCGCTGGCGGGCATGGTGCGTTTCCTGCCAATCGAGCGGACCAATTCGGTGGTGGCGATTTCCTCGCAGCCTGAATACCTGCATGAAGTCGGCGAGTGGATTCACACGATCGATGAGGGCGGTGGCAACGAGCCGCAGATGTACGTGTATGACGTACGCAACATGAAGGCCACTGATCTGGCCAAATACCTGCGGCAGATTTACGGCACCGGCGCCATCAAGGAAGACGCTGCGGCCAAAGTTGCACCAGGCTTGCGCACCACCACCTTGTCGTCGCTCAACTCCAGTGGCGGCAACGGTGTCGGCGGCATGAGCAGCTCCAACGGGCTGGGCGGTACCGGCAGCGGCCTGAGCAATGGTGGCGGGTTTGGCAACAGTCAGGGCATGAACAACAGCCAGAACAATGGCGACAGCGAATCCGAAGGCGACGATCAGAGTGGCGGTGATTCGGATTCGGCCAGCCAGGAAGGCAGCGAGTCCGGTGGCAACAACAAGTCTCTGGACGCCAGCACACGCATCACGGCGCAGAAGAGCAGCAACCAGTTGCTGGTGCGCACCCGTCCGGCGCAGTGGAAGGAGATCGAGTCGGCCATCAAACGCCTCGATAATCCGCCGCTGCAAGTGCAGATCGAGACGCGCATTCTGGAAGTCCAGCTCACCGGTGAGCTGGACATGGGCGTGCAGTGGTACCTCGGGCGTCTGGCGGGCAACTCGGGTACCACCGGCAACGTGACCAATACTGCGGGCAGCCAGGGTGCGATTGGTACTGGCGGTGCTGCGCTGGCCTCTACTGACGCGTTCTTCTACTCCTTTGTCAGCAACAACCTGCAAGTCGCCTTGCGGGCGCTGGAAACCAATGGCCGCACGCAGGTCCTGTCGGCGCCTTCGCTGGTGGTCATGAACAACCAGCAGGCGCAGATTCAGGTCGGCGACAACATCCCGATCAGCCAGACCTCGATCAACACCAACACCAATGCCGGCACCACATTGAGCAGCGTCGAATATGTGCAGACCGGTGTGATTCTCGATGTCGTGCCACGCATCAATCCGGGCGGCCTGGTGTACATGGACATTCAGCAGCAGGTCAGCAGTGCCGACACCAATGCCAACAACAGCGATGCCAACGGCAATCCGCGTATTTCCACCCGTTCGGTGGCCACGCAAGTGGCCGCGCAGAGTGGTCAGACCGTGCTGCTGGGCGGTTTGATCAAACAGGATAACGCCGAGTCGGTCAGCGCCGTACCTTATCTGGGACGCATCCCGGGCTTGAGATGGCTGTTCGGCAATACCAGCAAATCCAAGGGCCGTACCGAACTGATCGTACTGATCACGCCGCGGGTCATTACCAGCAGCAGCCAGGCCCGTCAGGTGACGGATGATTACCGTCAGCAGATGCAGTTGATCAAGCCGGAAGTTTCGCGGACCAGCATGCAGAACTGAGGCTGTGTTAGTTTCTGCCACCACGTCCACTCACGACGCTGCCCGCTGGCAGCGTCAAACAGAGGTCATGAACATGCTGAAATTCTTCGCTGCCTTGCTGTTTGCCTTTGTCGGAATGGCACAGGCGCAGGACACCTTGCATACGGACCTGCCACTCGATTACCTGGCGCAGACCAATGTCGACAAGCCTGACCAGCCACTGGTGATTTTCATCCACGGCTACGGCAGCAATGCCGCCGACCTGTTCGGGCTCAAGGAAGAGCTTCCGGCCGACTACAACTACGTGTCGGTACAGGCGCCGATGGAGTTGCGCGCTGACAGCTACAAATGGTTCACCCAGAAGCCCGGCGTCGCGGATTACGACGGTGTGACTGAAGACCTGAAAAGCAGCGGTACCCAGTTAGCCGCGTTCATCGGCAAAGCCACTGAGAAGTTTCATACCCAGCCAGGCAAGGTCTTCCTGATCGGTTTCAGCCAGGGCGCCATGATGAGTTATGAAGTCGCCCTGCGACAGCCCAAACTGGTCGGCGGTTTTGCAGCATTGAGCGGGCGGCTGCTGCCGGTCGTGAAGTCCGAGGTCAAAGCCTCCGACGACCTCAAGGCTCTGAGCGTATTCATCGGCCACGGCACGCAGGATCGCCAGGTGGCCTATGCCAGCGCACCGCAAGCCGAAGCGACGTTGAAATCGCTCGGCCTGACGCCGCAGTTGCATGCCTATGAAGGCATGGGGCACAGCATCAATGAGGCTGAAGTGATGGATCTGGCGGCTTGGTTGAAGCAGTCAAACCGCCAGTGAATACGTGCGTCGTCCTAGGGGCGACGCTCATTCTTCGTTCAACTAGTTGACCTTGACCTCGTTGAACTTGAGCACGTTGTCCTTGTTCTCGCGATCGCGGAAGGTCAGCTTCAAGGCAGGTGACTGCTTCACACGGCCCTTGGTCGCTTCAAAGATCAGTGTCACGCGGGTAGGCACGTTTCGGATCAACTGGAAGCTGTCCCAGCGATCGAACTTTGCATCGCCGACACGCAGTTGCGAAAGCCCCAGCGCGCCGCCGGTTTCTTCGAACAGGCTGATCGGGTTGAGAAACCTGAAGTCGCGATCGGCGCTTTTATTGATCAGCTCAAGCGTGCAGGTAGGCGACTGACCATTCTGATCACAGTCGAGCAGCTCAATACTCAGATTGTCTACCGTCTCGGAACGCTTGCCGAACATGTTGGCGTTGTCATTCTCGGTAAACAGTTTCTGACTGCGGGCGAACTCCACCGAAGGCTTTGCGTATTCGCCGCCCAGCTTGAAGAACACCGCGCAGAGAAACAGTGACAGCGCCATCCACACGCCAAGCTTCAGTAACGAGGGGAGCTTTCTGGCGAGGATGGCGATACCCAGCCCGCTGAACAGCATGACTGTGCTGACAATGATGATCAGTGTCTTCCAGTTGATGAAGTCGACACTGAGGCCAAGAATGGTCGGGTCCGGAAACAGGTAGGTGAAGATGCTCCAGATGACCCCGATCATCCAGACTATGCCTGCCGATATTTTGACCAGAATCGCGGAAATCTTGCTTGTTCGTGGTGCTGCGTCCATTGCTGTTTTTGCCTTGTTCGGGTTGCGGGAATGCATACCGATACGCTTGAGCAGCGGTATCGACGGGTGGGGGCCTTGGGATGAGGCGTGTGTACAATCCGTGTTCAATCGCGCAGATCCAGAGGTGCCGGATACGCGAGCCTTTAGGTGCGAGAGAGAGCCAGAAGGGCGATGGGGTATGACATCGCCGCGGCATTATCCTGCAATTCAGTTACAAAGTGCAGGGTTTACGCATTCTGCCTGGATCGGTCCCTGAGCAGCGCGAGCAATGCAATCAGTGGCAGTGCCGTGCCAGCGATCAGCACCCAGGTCCAGCCACCGTGATCAAACAGCGGGCTGGCGACTGCCGAGCCAATGGCGCCACCGATGAAAATACTGGTCATGTACAGCGCGTTGAGCCGGCTGCGGCTGGCGGCATCCAGCGCGTAGACCGTGCGCTGGCCCAGGACCATGCTGGTCTGCACACAGAAATCCAGCACCACGCCGGTTATGGCCAGGCCAATCACGCTGTAGGCTGGATGAACCAGGCCTGGAAGAAAGCTGAGTGCGCCGAACAACAGTGCGCCCAGTGATGCGATGCGGGTGTAGCCAGCGTCTGCCAGGCGGCCGCTGATCGGTGCCGCAATGGCACCGATCGCGCCGATCAGGGCAAAGAGCGCGATCTGGGTTTGCGACAGCCCGTGATTGCGCGACAGCTCCAGCGGGACGGCGGTCCAGAACAGACTGAAGGTCGCAAACATGCAAGCCTGATAAAAGGCACGCTGGCGCAGCACCGGCTGGGTACGCAAGAGCGTCCAGAGCGAGAACAGCAACTGGCCGTAGGACGCACGATGATCCGGGAGGCGTTTTGGCATGGTGGTCGCCAGTACCACGCTGATGCCGATCATCACCACGGCCGCCGAGCCGAACACCGCCCGCCAGCCGAAATGGTCGGCCACCAGACTGGCAATCGGCCGCGCCAGCAGAATCCCCAGCAGCAGTCCGCCCATGATCCCGCCAACGACCCGCCCACGCGACTCCTCCGGAGCCAGATGCGCCGCCAACGGAATGAGCATCTGCACCGATACTGAACTGAAGCCCACCAGCAGCGAGACCAGCAAAAACACATTCGGCTGCTCGGCGAAGGCGGCACCCAGCAGGCTGAGAATCGCGACGACAGTCGTCACCAGCATCAGCCTGCGGTTCTCGAGCAAATCGCCCAGTGGCACCAAAAAGAACAGCCCCAGCGCATAACCGATCTGCGTCAATGAAACGATCAGACTGGCCGCCGTGCTCGACAGACCGATGTCCGGGGCAATCAGCTCGATGATCGGCTGGGCGTAGTAGATGTTGGCGACAATTGCGCCGCAGCAGAAGGCAAACAGCATGACCATGGCCGGGGTCATGGTCATAGCGTTATGCGCGGATTGGGACGAGTGGGGCATGAAAGTCTCGCTTGAGCATGGACTGTCAGACGCTGGAAGCGTGTCTGTCAGACGGTTTTTGATCGATGCAGCGCAGGCTAACGGTTTTATCGGCCATTAAGTAGGTGCGGCGAGTTGATACAGGATATTTCCGGGAATGATGATCAGCGAAGCGCAGCGATGTGTCGGTATAGTCACGCACGCTCGCGAACTATTGACCTTCGCTTGCCACGGATGAATACTCTTTTCAGAAATTCATATAGATGACTGGATGAATAAAACAATGAACAAGCTTTCCAGCGACGAACGTCTACCGCTTTATCAACGCCTGCGCGACAGCCTGGCTGAGCAGATTGCCAATAATCGCTGGCGTCCGGGTGAGGCGATTCCTACCGAAGCGGCGTTGTCTGCAGAGTATGGCCTGTCCACTGGTACGGTGCGCAAGGCCATTGATCTGCTGGTCAGCGACAACATTCTGGAGCGCCAGCAGGGGCGTGGCACGTTCATTCGTCGCGCGCAGTTTCAGTCCTCGCTGTTTCGTTTTTTCCGTTTTCAAACCGAAGCGGGTGAACGCCGGGTGCCGGAAAGCCGGATCTTATCCGTCGAGCCTGTGGATGCGCCTTCGTCGGTCGCTCAAGCGCTGGGGATGGGCGCAGGTGCGCCGGTGATTCGTATGGTCCGCTTGCGGTTGCTGGATGGCCAGCCGGTGCTGGCCGAAGAGATCTGGCTGCCACGTGCGCGGTTTCAGGCATTGCTGGAGCTTGACCTCGATACGCAGGGGCCATTGCTTTATCCGATCTACGAAGATGTCTGCGGTCAGGTGGTCGCCTGTGCGCAAGAAAGCCTGACGGCCGAGACGGTTAACGACGTATACGGCCGGTTGCTGCAGATTCCGGTCGGCAGTGCGGTGGTGGTCATCGAGCGTGTGGCGCGTAATTACGCCGGTGAACCTCTGGAGTGGCGCCGCTCGCGAGGGCACGCCAGCCATTTCCGCTACAGCGTGGACATTCGCTGACAGCGCTGCAGCCTGCCCGAGCCGTGCAACGCCCATTAGGATAAGCGCCATGTTCAATTGGTATCGCGACGTCACTCCCAAAGAACGCAAGACCTTCTGGGCCTGTTTTGGCGGCTGGTCGCTGGACGCTCTGGAAGTGCAGATGTTCGGTCTGGCCATTCCGGCTCTGATTGCTGCGTTTGCCCTGACCAAGGGCGATGCCGGGCTGATCAGCGCGGTGACGCTGGTAACGTCGGCGTTGGGTGGCTGGGTGGGCGGGACGCTGTCCGACCGCTATGGCCGGGTGCGCACGCTGCAGTGGATGATTCTGTGGTTTTCCTTCTTTACCTTTTTGTCTGCGTTCGTGACCGGTTTCAACCAGTTGCTGATCGTCAAGGCGCTGCAGGGCTTTGGCATCGGTGGTGAGTGGGCAGCAGGCGCGGTGCTGATGGCCGAGACGATTCAGTCCCGCTACCGCGGCAAGGTCATGGCCACCGTGCAAGGTGCGTGGGCCGTCGGCTGGGGCCTTGCAGTGGTGCTGTTCACCCTGATTTATTCGTTTGTACCGGAGGATATTGCCTGGCAGGTCATGTTCTTTGTCGGCCTGCTGCCCGCCCTGATGATCATCTGGGTGCGACGCAATGTCGAAGAACCGGAGAGCTTCCTGCGCATGCACAAAAGCGCCGCGCCGAAGGTCAACCTCTTCAAGTCGATGGCCGGGATTTTTCGCCCCGAGCTGCTGCGCGTTACCTTGCTCGGTGGCTTGCTGGGGCTCGGTGCGCACGGCGGTTATCACGCGGTCATGACGTGGTTGCCGACCTTTCTCAAAACCGAGCGCAACCTGTCCGTGCTCAGTTCAGGCGGCTATCTGGCGGTCATTATCGTTGCGTTCTGGTGCGGTTGTGTGTGCAGCGGTCTGTTGATCGACCGCATAGGTCGACGCAAGAACATTATGCTGTTCGCCTTGTGCTGCGTGGTCACCGTTCAGTGTTACCTGTTGCTGCCGTTGAGCAACACACAGATGCTGTTTCTCGGCTTTCCGCTGGGCTTCTTCGCCGCAGGCATTCCGGCCAGCCTCGGCTCGTTTTTCAACGAGCTGTACCCGGCAGCGGTGCGGGGTGCCGGGGTGGGCTTCTGCTACAACTTCGGGCGCGTGCTGTCGGCGGTGTTCCCGTTTCTGGTGGGGCATATGAGCCAGTCAATGTCGCTTGGCAGCGCCATAGGAATCGACGCCGGCATTGCCTACGGCGTGGCAATGATTGCCGCTTTCTGCCTGCCGGAAACCCGTGGACGCAACCTCGAGGCTACGCTGCCCGTTGCCGAACCACTGGACAAGGGCGCCGCGCAGCGGGCTTGAAAACCTTTCATTCGCGGTGTTGCGGCGCCGCGCTGACTCTTTATAGACGAACCCATGACTGATTCTTGTACCACGCCAATACTGGGCATCGATGCCCACGCACATGTCTTCAGCAAGGATTTGAGCCTGGCGTCAGGACGGCGTTACAGCCCGGACTACGACGCAACGGTGCACGCCTATCTGGCCAACCTCAGCGAACATGGTCTGAGCCACGGTGTTTTGATCCAGCCCAGTTTTCTGGGCACCGATAACCGGTTTCTGCTCGATGCCCTGGCGCAGGCTCCGGACCGCTTGCGCGGTGTGGCGGTGGTCGACACGGACATCAGTCGCGGTGCGTTGCAGCATATGGCCCGGCTGGGCATCGTCGGCATCCGCCTGAACCTGATCGGCAGGCCGCTGCCAGACTTTGCCGCGCCGGAATGGAAGACGCTGTTCAAACACATCTGGACGCTAGGCTGGCATGTCGAACTGCACCGCGAGGTCGCTGACCTTCCGGGGCTGATTCGGCAGTTGTTGCCGTTCGGTTGCAAGCTGGTGATTGACCATTTCGGGCGGCCCGATGCGCGCCTTGGTGTTGATGATCCGGCGTTCCAGGCCTTGCTGGAGTTGGGCCTTAGCGGACAGATGTGGATGAAGATTTCGGCGATCTATCGTCTGGGCGGCAGTGTCGAGCAGAACGCGACGTTTGCTCGCGCCGCATGGCCGTTGCTGCTGCAAAGCTTTGGCCCGCGCCGACTGGTATGGGGCAGCGACTGGCCGCACACTCAGCATGAGCACGTGGTCAGCTACACCGGTGTGGTCGAGCAGTTTCGCGCGCTTGAATGCCCGGACCCGCTCAAGCGCATTATGTTGGTCGAGGCCCCACAGGCGCTGTTCGATTTCCTGCCGGTGGAAATCTGACCTGCTAAACAGCGGGTGGCCTGATCCGATAGCTGACCATATACAGCGCCGGCAGGAAAAACAGGGTCAGCAGGGTGGCGATGGCGATGCCGCCGATCATAGCGATGGCCATCGGCCCCCAGAACACCTCGCGGGCAATCGGGATCATGCCCGGGCTCGCGGCCGCAGCAGTGAGCATAATCGGTCGGCAGCGATGTTCGGTGGCCTTGACCACCGATGTCCAGGCGCTTTCCCCGGCGGCAATGAATTCATAGATCTGCGTGACCAGAATCACCGAGTTGCGGATGATGATGCCGATCAGCGCCAGCACGCCCAGAATCGCCACGAACCCCAGCGGATAGCCGGAAATCAACAAGGCCGCGACCACGCCGATCAGGCCCAGCGGCACTACGCTGACCACCAGCAGCAGTTTTTTCACGCTGTGCAACTGGATCATCAAAAAGCTGACCACCAACAGCAGCATCAACGGCACGACCTTCAGGATCGGCCCCTGTGAGCGAGCGCTGGCCTCGACTGCGCCGCCAGTGGCGACCGAGTAACGTAACGGCAGGTCGGCGCTGAACGCATCGACGTCGGGCTTCAATTGCCTGACCAGCGCTGCCGGCTGCAAAGTGCCGAGCACGTTGGCTTTCAGGGTGATGGTCGGCAGTCTGTCACGCCGCCACACCAGCGGCTGTTCCTGCTCGTAACTGAGCGTGGCGAACGCCAGCAGCGGCACACTCGCACCGCCGGGTGTGGGAATCTGCAGGTTGGCAAGGGTCTGCACCGAGCTGCGTTCGTCGCTGTCCGCACGTCCGACCAGGTCGATCAGATAGGTGCTGTCACGCACCTGAGTGATGGTGGTGCCGCTGACGAGGCTGTTGAGGATTTGCGCCACGTCCTCGGAGGACAGACCGAACTGGCGCACCTTGTCCTGCGCGATGTCGATCTTCAGCACCTTGCCCGGTTCGTTCCAGTCATAGATGACCTGGCCGATATTGGGGTTGGCATCGAGAATCGCCGCCAGCGCCATGGCCTGGCTGCGCACCTGTTCGATGTCCGGCCCGCTGACCCGGTATTGCACCGGCCAGCCCACTGGCGGCCCCATGTTCAGCGGCTGAACGTAGCCACCCACGCCGACGTAATCGTCGCGAAAGCGCTGACGCAAGCGTTCGATCAGCCGGTCACGCGCTTCGCCACCCTGGCTGACGATCACCAGTTGTCCGTAGAACGGGTTGCTCAATTGCTGATCCAGCGGCAGGTAAAAACGCACCGCGCCCTTGCCCACGTAAGAGCTCCAGCGCAGCACATCGGCATCCCCTTTGAGCGCTGCTTCAAAGCGGTCCATGGTTTGGCGGGTACCTTCGATGGAGCCGTTTTGCGGCATGTAGATATCCACCAGAATTTCCGGCCGGTCGGAGTCCGGGAAGAACTGGTTCTGCAGCAGCCTGCCTGCAAACAGCGACGCGATGAACATCAGCAGAGTGATGCCTATGACCCACCCCCGGTGCTCGAGTGCCTTGACCAGCAGTCGGCTGAAACCACGCATCCAGCGCCCCGGCGCTGCGTGTTGCGCGGACGCCTTGAGGATGTGCACGCCAATCAGTGGCGCGAACAGTACCGCCACCAGCCAGGACAGCAGCAACGCTACGGCAATGACGGCGAACATGGTGAACACGTATTCGCCTGCGGAGCTGGAGTTCAGGCCGATGGGCACGAAACCGGCGACCGTGACCAATGTGCCGGTCAGCATCGGGAACGCTGTCGAGGTGTAAGCGAAGGTAGCGGCCTGCGGTAACGAGTCGCCGCTTTCAAGGCGAGTGACCATCATCTCGACGGTGATCATCGCGTCATCCACCAACAGCCCCAGGGCGATGATCAGCGCGCCCAGCGAGATACGTTGCATGGTGATGCCGCTGTACTCCATGAACACGAAGACCAGCGCCAGCACCAGCGGAATCGAACAGGCCACCACCAGACCGGCACGGATGCCGAGGCTGATGAAGCTGACGACCAGCACAATCAGGATCGCTTCAAAGAGTGCATGGGTGAAGCCGCCGATGGCTTTTTCGACCACATCGGCCTGGCTTGAGACCAGGTGCACGTCGATGCCCAGCGGTAATTCGGTAGTCAGATCATCGATGCGCTGCTGCAACTGGGTGCCGAATGCCTGGATGTTGCCACCTTGCTTCATGGCCACCGCAAGGCCAATGGCCGGCTGGCCATTGAAGCGGAACAGTGAGGAGGGCGGATCGGCATAACGGCGCTCGATGGTTGCCAGGTCACTGAGGCGAAAGAACCGGTCGCCGAAGCGCAGATTGACAGCCTCAAGGTCTTGTTCACTGCTGAACTGCCCGCTGGCCCGCACCGCAATGCGTTCGGGACCGGCCTCCATCACGCCAGCAGGCGTAACCGAGTTTTGCGCTTGCAGGCTTTTCAGCACTTGGCGCTGATCGATGCCCAGCGCCGCGAGCTTGCGGATCGAGAAATTCAGATAAATGACTTCGCGCTGGGCGCCGAGCAACTCGATCTTGCCCAGGTTGGGCACGCTGCGGATGTCGGCGCGCACTTGCTCGACATAGTCGCGCAGTTGGCGGAAAGACAGGCCATCGGCGGTGAACGCATAGATGCTGCCGAACACATCGCCAAACTCGTCATTGAACGCAGGGCCCTGAATACCGCTGGGGAGTTCGCTGCGCACATCGCTGATCTTCTTGCGTACCTGATACCACGCTGCCGGGATATCAACGCTTCGGGTTTCACTTTTGAGGAAGACAAAAAGCGTCGATTCGCCAGCCAGCGTGTAGCTTTTCACGTAATCCAGCGCGTCGATTTCTTCGAGTTTCTTTTCCAGCCGATCAGTTACCTGCTGCAGGGTGTCGGGCAGCGTCGCACCCGGCCAGCGCGCCTGAATGACCATGGTTTTGATGGCGAATGAAGGGTCTTCCTCACGCCCCAGATTCAGGAATGACCAGCTGCCCATCAGCAGTGAAACGAACATCATGTACCAGACCAGCGTGCGATGCCTGAGCCCCCAGGCCGATAGATTGAAGCGCTCCTTCACAAACCGACCTCTCGCTGCACACGGACCTTCTGACCGGACTGCATGCCGTTGACGCCGGCAGTCACTACTTTTTCGCCCTTGTGCAGCGCGCCACTGACCCTCTGATCCATTCGTGCTCGCGAGCCGATAGCGCGTTGATAGAGCTGCTGGTAGCGCGTCAACTCGTCGCGCGCCTGTTGCCAGGCGGACTGGGCTTTGCCGAGTTCCGCCTGGCGGGCACGCAAACGGTGTTGCTGGTCGCCGGGTTCCAGGGTGGCGAGCAGATCGCCCTTGCGCACTTGATCGCCGATCTCCGCGTGCCGGGTTGCCAGTCGGCCAGCGACGCGAAACCCCAATTCCGCTTCATACTGCGGCTCGATGACGCCGGCGAAGCGGCCATAAGAGGCGCTGTGCTGATCGACTATTTCGGTGAACAGCACCGGGCGTTCGACAACCTCGCGAAGCGGTTTGTCGCGGCATCCCGGCAGTGCCACGATCAGAATGCAGATCAGCCAGCAGCGGGATCTCGTTCGTGGTTCTACGCACGAGGTGCTCATCGCGCAGCTCCCGACGACGCCAGCGAGACGCTTTGTTCGGCTGGTGCTTGCTCTGCGACCTCTACCCGTTGTCCCGGGTAGAGAAACTGCAGCCCTCGGGAAACCACCCGATCACCTTCGGACAAGCCCTCTGAAACGATGACCTGGCCCTGTTCGTAACGCAGCACTTTCACAGACGTCAGCCTGACCCTGGCCTGAGCGTCCACCCGCCAGACTGCCGGTTGTCCTTGTGTACGGCTCAATGCGGACCAGGGCAGGGCGAACGCCGATTGCGACTGCGTCTGCAAGCGAGCGCTGACCACGGAGCCCAGTGCGAGCGACGCAGCGGCGCCCTGCAGTGCAACGCGCACCCGCAACGTGCCGTTCGCGGCGGAGACGATAGGGGTGATTTCCCTGATGATGCCGCTCAGCTGAATCTCCGGCTGGCCCAAGGGGCTGACAGTCACTGCAGCACCGGTCTGATCGGCGCGCAGCAGCGATTCGTACGCGGAAAACACCGCTTCGCGCTCGCCATCATGAGCGACGCTGAAAATCGCAGTGGCGGCCTGAACCACCTGACCTTCTTCGGCATAGCGCGCCGTCACGACGCCATTGGCTGCCGCGAACAGTTCGGTGTAACCGACCTGATCACGCGCGTTGGCCTGCTGCGCCTGCAGCGCGGCCAGATCCCCCCGCGCACTGTCGAGCCCAGAGCGGGCCCTCTGGTATTCGCTGAGGTTGGTATAACCCTTGGGCAGCAGCACTTGCTGACGCTGGTAGTTTTGTTCGGCGAGGTGCAGCCGCGACTGTCGTACGGCGACTTCGGCACTGGCTGACGCCAGCTCGGTCTTTTGCTCGCGCGCGTCGAGTCTGGCCAGAACTTGCCCGACCCGCACTCGATCCCCGACATCCACATAGCGCTTGATCAGCTTGCCGGAGACACGAAACGATTGCTCGGTCACCTTGCGTGCCTGGATGTCGCCCGTCAGCGTCACACTGCTGGCGACGTTCAGTAAGGCAACCGGTTGCGCGGTGACTCGCACCAGCGCCTTTTCTGCGGGTTTTCCTGCAGAACAGGCGCTGAGCGAGAGTAGCGAGATGAACCCCAGCACCACGCCGGGCTGAGTGTACAGAGAGTGCAACGGCCGGAGATTTCCGGAAACACGGCAGCACGAACGCAGCAGCGTTGCAAAGGGATAAGTCATCAACGAATAGCACTGCCCGATCAAAGAAAGCCAACACCCATGAATCACAGCGTCACGCCGGAAAAGCGCAAGGGCTTCCCGGGCGCAGGCGAGTGCTTCAGGCCATCGCGGTGACGCTGGGCCAAACCTCCTGGGTAGCTTCAGTGCCCAGAAATGTCAGTACGTTTCTTTGCGAGTGGTGCCACGCCGCCTTGCTTTCCAAGTCCAGAAAGTGCCCGGTGTCCGGAACTACGTTGAAACTGCTTTTGGCAATGTAGTTGGAAAACATGCGGGCATCTGCAACGGTGGTGTATTCATCTTTTTCACCGTTGATGAACAGCACCGGAATGTTGATCGAGGAAAAACGCTCGACGTAATTACTGGCGCTTAGTTGGCGAATCTGGCTGATGTGAAAGTCGATCTGGCGATATTCGTGCTCGGCAAGACTGATCAGGTGCTTGTAGTTATAGAGTTTGAACAGGCGCGGCAGGTACTTGCCCACGGTGTCGTTGAGCAGTGAGCCGATCTTGCGTTTTTCTCGCGCGGCGAGGTAGACCTGGGCGTTGTCGATATAGTCGAGCATGGCCTCGTTGAGCACCGGCGAGAACGAGCTGATGATGGCTTTTTCTACGGATGGAGGGCATGCAGAGAGGGCCAGCAGGGCCGATACACCGCCCCAGGAGACCGACAGCAGGTGGTTTACCTGATAGAGATCAATCAGTTGGAGGAGAATGTTTACTTCATCTTCCTTGCTGACCATCATGTCGTCCGGGTTATGCGCTCGGGATTGTCCCGAAAACGGCAGATCGAACAGCACCAGGTTGTAGTGCGGTTGCAAGTACTTGACCGTCTGCCCGAAAGAGCCAGTGGTCGACAGTGCACCGTTGACCAGCAGAATGGTCTTGGCGTCGCTGCCTTTCCAGTAAGTCTCGGCGTAAACCTTGTACTTACCGATCGTTAGAATCTTCGATTGTGCGCCCATAACAGCCTCCCAGCTAAAATGTTATCCAGCAATTAGTGCAGCGTTCTCTGCTTCGGCAGCCATGCCAAAGCCTCGCCTGGTAAGTGGCGAAATCCGGTGAGTTATTATTCTGGGTGCAGCGGAAACGTTACCGCAGGAACTGTGTCTGCCCGGACATAGATAACGCAGTGCCAGCATTGCGACAAGTCACTGACGTCATAAAAATGTCTAGTCGCTCACGTTTCACCTTGGCGTTTGGCCATCATGTTTTGCGAAAGAGAAGGATTTAATCGGGGAAAAACGCCGTATCCAGCCGTAAAAGCGTATTTATTGAGAGGAACTTGCGCAGGCTGAAACGGTCAAGCAGAGTATGATTTTGTAACACCTAGTTACAGCTTTATGTTTGGCAGAACGCGCCAGATTAATATCTAAGTCGCTGAAACCCTTGGGCCAGACGCGTTAATCTCGTCAAAAAGCAGGCGCGATCGTGCAATCGTGGGCTTGAAAAGTGCCTGAATATCAGGCCAGCGTATTCACTGTGCGGCATTCCAGCAGCAAACTTGCGCCGCCGTATTCGCTGGTGCCTATCTGCAGCGTAAAACCGTGCAGATTGACGATTGCGGCCACTACCGAGAGACCGAGGCCGAAGCCGCTTTGCTCGGTTCCGGCCTCACTGCGATAAAAGCGCTGGAAGACAGCGGCGCGCTCGGCGACGGGGATGCCAGGGCCGGAATCCTTTACCTCGATGCACGGTGTGGTACCGCCTGGGGCAGGGTAGGCGCTGACTTTGACGACTCCACCGGCAGGGGTGAACTTGATTGCGTTGCCCAGCAGGTTGGTCAGTGCCTCGAACAGCAGGGCGCGGTCGCCCACCAGGGTGGGTAACGTTTCATGCAGGTCAAGTATCAGGGTGATCTGGTCTTCTTCAGCCAGCGGCAGGTGGAAGTCGTGCAGCTCCTGCAGCAATGGGCGCAGTTCCAGTTCAACGAATGCCGAGCGCCGCTGGCGGTCTTCCAGCTCGGAGATGCGCAGCAGTCCACGAAAGCGTGCCATCAGCGTGTCAGCTTCGCTGATGACCTGGGCAATCTGCGTGGCATGGGTCGAATCGTGGGCTGACTGCTGTTGAATACGGTAAAGCTGCGCGCGTAAGCGCGTCAGCGGTGTGCGCAGGTCATGGGCGATGTTGTCGCAGACGCCCTTGACCTCGTTCATGAGCTTTTCGATGCGGTCCAGCATGGCGTTGACGATCACCGCCAGCATGTCTAGCTCATCGCGCCTGTTGGAGACCGGCAGACGGCCGGCCATGTCGCCGGCGATGATCGATTCGGCGCTGGCCTGGATCGCACGGATACGCCGCAACGGTCGCCGGCGCAGCAAGTGCCAGCCGGCAACACCGGGAATAATGGTCAGCGAGATGCCCCACAGCAAGGCATGCAGGATCAGCGTGCTCACCGCAAACAGCGAGCCGTTCTCGCGAACGAGCACCAGCCAGCGGCCGTCCGAGGTGCGATTGACGATCGCATCGCAACTGCCTTGCGGCATGCCTGGATCGTCCGACTCGATGCAATCGTTCAGCACATGAATCTGGCCGTCTATCGGCAGGTTTTTCGGGACGCTGTTGATAGGCCCGGCAACCGGCCGGAAGTTCTCGTCGAACAGACCGTAGGCATCCACGGACCGGGTATCGAAGGTCATGCTGGTGGCCAGAGCGTCCACCAGTCCTTGCCCCTCGAAGCGCGAAAACAGTTGCTGGCGATGGGTAAGTGACTGGCGGGCGAGGGTGTCCAGATAGGACGTAACTTCCCAGTACAGGACGCCAAGCAGAATTACGCTCCAGGCTACGAACAGCGAGCTGTACAGCGCCAGTAATCGACTCGTTGATGATCGCCAGCCGTCAGACGGGTTCGGCAATGACATAGCCGGATCCTCGCACGGTCTGAATGAGCTGTGCGGTGCCGGGTTGGTCGATCTTCTTGCGCAGACGGCCGATGTGTACGTCGATCAGGTTGGTGCCCGGGTCGAAGTGGTAGCCCCAGACTTCCTGAAAAATCATCATTCGCGTGATGATCTGTCCGCTGTTGCGCATCAGAAACTCAAGCAGCTTGAATTCGGTGGGCAGCAGGATCAGCGGCTCGCCGCCGCGACACGCTTCCCGGGTAATCAGGTTCAGTTCCAGGTCGGCAACCTGCAATACCGTCTTGGCGGCACTGACCGGGTTGCTGCGCCGCAACAGCACCTCGACGCGCGCAGCCATCTCATCCGACGCGAAGGGCTTTGGCAGATAGTCGTCCCCTCCGGCACGCAGACCGCGAACGCGCTCGTCCACGTCGGAGAGGGCGCTGATCATCAGGATCGGCGTGGAAATGCCCTGGGCGCGCAAGTGGGTGACGATGGTCAGACCATCCATCTCCGGCAACATGCGGTCCAGGGTAATAAGGTCATAATCACCACTCACTGCACGCGCCAGACCGTCACGGCCATTGTCGACCCAGTCCACTTCCAGCCCGTGGCTGCTGAGTTCGGTCACGATTTCCTTTGCAGTGATGGCATCATCTTCGATTGCCAGAATTCGGGTCATGGTCCCTGCCTGAATAGATGCGTTCAAAGAGTCATTCTGCCTTTAAAATCCGCCGCGTTTCCTGAAAGAAAGTTTAATGATAGGGATCATATTTCTCGCTTTGCCGTGAAATCCGCTTCCTTGAGCTTCTGCGCCTTCTCCAGGCGAAGTTTTTCTTCCTTGTTTTTGCGATCGCGCTCCATTTTCTCTGTGGTGTCTTTTTCACTGCGGATCTGCGCATGGCTGATCAAAGCGAAAATAAAACTGCCACCGATGATGTTGCCTGCCAGCGTGGGGCCTGCGAAGGCAAACCAGAAATCCTTCCAGCCCAGTTCACCCGCGAATACAAGATAGGATACTTCGGCCGAACCCACCACGATGTGCGTGAAGTCGCCAAGCGCCATCAGGTAAGTGATAAGCACAATGATCGCTATCTTGGCGTTTTCCATCGACGCGATCATCCAGACCATGGTCGCAATCATCCAGCCCGAGACGATGCCCTTGGAAAACATCTGGGCCATGTCGTTTTCCATGACCTTGTGGCCAATTTCCAGAAACGCCTTGTCTGTGCTGGTATCGAAAATCGGCAGATTGAGCATGACATAGGCCACCGTCAGCGTACCGACCAGGTTGCCGGTCAGAACCACACCCCACAAACGCAGCAGCCGCCCGATGTTGGCCAGGTTCAGCTTGCTCATGACGGGTAGCACAGCCGTGATGGTGTTTTCCGTGAACAGTTGCTGGCGCGCCAGGATGACCGCCAGAAACCCTGCAGAATAGCCGAGGCTGCTGATCACATGACTGCCGGGGATGCCTTCGAGGCGCGAGTTCAACAACCCCATGGCCATCAGCGACAGGCCCATGGTCAGCCCTGCAGCCAGTGCCGACCACCACAGCGCGGCTACGCTGCGCTCCAGTTCGTGGTCGCCCTGCATGCGAATGGTTTCGTGCAACACCGCCGCGCGGGGCGGCTGATTCTCATCAATCTCGCGCTCTTCCTCGGCGGAAAGGCCGGGGGTTTTGCCATCTACTTCGTGATCCATACAACGTCCTCAGCGCCAGTGATGAAATGGACCGACCGGGGCAATGTCGGGCCGATGGTTCAGACAGGCGCCGCGTGCTGTCGTTCGCCAGCGGCGGGGCGTATCGAGAAATGTTTGAGCCAGTTGGCAGAATGTGTCGGTCTAGCCCAGCAGATCGGCGCTCTGCACGCGTTCGATACCCATGCCCAGCATGGTCCTCCAGGCGTGCTCCAGCGAGCCGTTCATGTCGATGGCGCGACAGGCGTCTTCGACCACAAAAGTGTTGAAACCCGCACTGCGTGCATCCTGCGCCGACCAGGCGACACAGAAGTCCAGCGCCAGACCGACCACGAACAGCGTGTCGATGCCGCGCTCTGTCAGATACCCGGCCAGCCCTGTGCGGGTCGTGCGGTCTGCCTCCAGAAATGCCGAGTAACTGTCGATGTGCGCATTGCAGCCCTTGCGCAGGACCAGTTGCGCGTGCGGCAGGTCGAGGTCGGCATGCAACTGCGCACCGTGACTGCCTTGTACGCAATGATCCGGCCACAGCGTCTGCGGACCGTAGGGCAGGGTAATGCTCTCGAACGGCAGGCGCTGCGCATGGCTGGAAGCAAAGGAAATGTGCCCGGCAGGGTGCCAGTCCTGAGTGATGATCACATGGGAAAAGCGCGCACCCAGGCGATTGATCAACGGCAGCAGCGCATCACCTTCAGCCACCGCCAGTTGCCCGCCGGGCATGAAGTCGTACTGCATGTCGATCACCAGCAAGGCGCATCGAGGATCGGCAGGCTTGTGGGAAAGGGGCATCGTGGGTTCTCTGGTAAGGAGCAATGAGCGCAGTTTGCCTGTTTATCGCCACATTGGCTAAGCGTCGTACCGTGACCGAGCAAGAGTATTTTTGGGAATTTGTATCAGGCGTTAATACGAATCTGTACTATTCGCAAAAAATCCTGCCAGGTCCCAAGAGGTCTGGTTTCTTGCCAAGGGCTGCATGTCGATGCGTCGTACTCTCGTTTCACTTTGCGTTATCCAGGCTATCTCTCAAGCGGCCTGGGCTGATCAGGTGGCTGGCGTCCAGCCTGCCATGGAGTTGCAGAATATCGATATTCAGGGCGCCGCCAATGCCGAAACGGCACAAGGGCCGGTCGATGGTTATCGGGCCACACGGTCCGCCAGCGCCACGCGTACCGATACCTCGTTGCACGAAACCCCGCAATCGGTCAGCGTCGTGACCCGCGAAGCGGTCGAGGACATCGGTTCCACACGTTTGCAGGATGCTCTCGACTACGCGGGTGGCGTCGGGCGAGCCAACAACTTCGGCGGCCAGGGGCTGACCACATTCACGGTGCGCGGCTTCACCACTGGCGAGTTCTATCGCAACGGCTTCCCGATCAATCGTGGTTATCCGAACATGCCGGACGCCAACACCATCGAGCGCCTTGAGGTGCTGCGTGGTCCGGCCACCACGCTCTACGGTCGCGGCGATCCGGGCGGCACCTTCAATGTAGTTTCCAAACAGCCGTTGGCCGAGCCTTCCGTTACCTTGGGCAGTCAGCTCAATGATCAGGGCATGAAGCGTGGAACGCTGGATGCCTCCGGGCCACTGGATGATGAAGGCCGTTTTGCCTATCGCCTGAATGTCGTGGGTGAGGGCGGCGATACGTTCCGTGACCACGTCGAAACCGAGCGCTATGGTGTGGCGCCGGTATTGAGCTGGCAGGTCAACGACGCCACGCGCATCACCTTCGAAGGTGACTTCATGCGCAATAACGCGCCGCTGGATCGTGGCTTGACGCGTTATGCCAACCAGACGGGCACCGCTTCCCGCGACACGTTCTTCGGCGAGAAGAGTGTGGGCAAGCTGCATAACGATAACAACATGGCACAGCTGCGCTTCGAGCATGACCTCAACCCGGACTGGACGCTGGGCGGTGGCGTGCAGATCCTTGATGGTTCCCTGCAAGGCGATGCCATCGAGGCCAACGGGCTGGCGACGGACGGTCGCACCCTCGGGCGCAACTTCAACTATCGCAAGCTGGAATGGACCGATCGCGATGTGCAGCTGAATCTGACCGGGCATTTTTCGGCGGGCGGTTTCGAGCACACGCTGCTGACCGGTGTCGAGTACGAAGATTATGACTACAAGTCGATCATTCAACGCTCCAGCGGTGCAGTCAGTGCCTACCCGATCGACCTCTTCAATCCGGTCTACGGCCAGGCTCGTCCGGCACTGACCCGAACGACAACCCACGACAAGGAGAACCTCAAGACCTGGGCTGCCTTCGTGCAGGATCAGATGGCCCTGACCGAGCGCCTGAAGCTGCTGGGCGGTGTGCGTCTGGAGCGTTTCGAACACGATTACGATTCTTTCCTGCCCGGCACCAGCAGCTGGACTGCCAGCGATAACGCGGTCACACCGCGCCTCGGCCTGAGCTACGACCTGACCGACGACCTTGCCGTCTACGCCACCACCGCTCGCTCGTTCAAGCCCAACAGCGGTGCCAGCCGACTGGGTGGCGGGTTCAAGCCGGAGGAGGGCAAGTCCTATGAAGTCGGAACCAAGTGGGAAGCGCTGGACGGGCAGCTGAGTGTCGACACGGCGATCTATCAGATCGAAAAGCGTAACGTGCTGACCACCGATCCGCTCGATTCAACGTTCAGTGTGGCGGCGGGCGAGGTGCGCAGTCGCGGCCTGGACCTGAACGTGGTCGGCAACCTGACTCCGCAATGGCGGGTAATGGGCAGCTACGCCTACGTGGACGCCGAGGTCACCAAGGACAACACGCTACGCTCCGGTACACGGTTGATGAACATTCCCGAGCAAACGTTCAGCCTGCTCAACGTCTACGAGTTTCAGGACGGCGCCCTGCGTGGTCTGGGCCTGGGCGGCGGCGGTCGCTATGTCGACCAGCGCGCCGGGCGGACAGCCAACACCTCTTTCTCGATGGACAGCTATACGGTGTTTGACCTGCTGGCCTATTACAAGGTCAACCCGCACGTGAAGCTCAATCTGGACCTTAAGAATGTGTTCGACACAGACTATGAGGAAGGCTCTTTCGGCAATGTCTATGCCTATCCGGGGGCTCCGCGGACGGTGCAGGTGGGGATTGCCTATACGTTGTGATGCCGTGTGCCGGTATCGCGTTCTGATGGAGAAAGCCTGACCCTTTCAAGGGCAGGTTCAGCAGCGTGTGTCATGGGCACCGGCCCTTGCGCACACGCGGCCGTGCATCATCAGTACTGATCGGCCGTTGAAAAACCGGCACGATGGCGAAGTTTGCCCCCTTGGAACTGTTCCTTGCCGGGCAAAATATCCGCTCCGGCTGCTTTGAGAGCGCTCATATTATCCCGCAAGGCGTTTGTGGCGGCGTCCTTTTGCTGGAAGGTATTGTTTGCTGTCAGGTTGGCATTACCCACTTCGCCAATCTGGAATTTATAGCCAGCCTCTTTCAATGCCTTGATCTGGCTGGCGAGTCGCGAAGAGGCTTCGCTTTCTCTGGCATACACATGAAAGCTTCCAATCAGGGCTGGGTTGTCGTCGCCATTGGCAGCCTTTAATTGAACGGCAAACTTGACCAGGCCGCTTTGCGGACCTGCGGTCAGGCCACCCCCCCAATTGCTGTCCTCGACAACAATACTTCCTCTATAACCGGCATCGCGCGCGGATTTAATTAATGTGGTCTGCATGTCAGCCCATTCCTGACTTGCGCTTTTACCGCCCTGATGGAAGGTATCCAGTACAAAGCCTGTACGACTGCCAAACCTTTTGACAATGGTACTGATGTCGGCCGCGGCCTCCTTCAATTTGTCCCCCGTCAGCACGTTTCCGCTACCCTGGTTCGCATCGTCGCGGAACGTGAACTGAACTTTTACACCCTGTTTGCCCCCTTCACTGAGCAATGCTCTGAGCTTATCCAACTGCCTGCTGTCCTTGATCTGATCGTGCGTCATCTGAAAGCGCAAGGTTCCGCCTCCAATCGCTTTCAGGTCCTGAATCATCTTCGTGGCAGCGGCAGGTGTGGCGATATCATCAGGATTGACGTTGGCCCCCCCGCGCAAGACGGGCTCGGGGGTTTTGACGGGGTCTGAAGCGGAAACCTTGTCTTTGTCTTTGATTTTTGTATCTGGCTCGGCAGAGGTCGTGTTGTCTTTGACAGGGGCCGCGTCATTAAGCATGGCCTTGGTATAGACCGGCGACGTTTCCGCTGCTTCAGCGGAGCGCCTGTCGGAGGGGGTGTAGGTATCAAGTTTCGTCTGCGTATCCGAAGTTGCAGCCGTCGTGCCAGCGCTCGCCGGCTGTGGGGTCCTGTCTGCCATGACAGGTTTTTCGTTAGCTGCCATGAGGCTGTCATGTGGCCCGACTGAGCGGATATTCATCGGATGTCTCTGTGGTCTATGCGAAAAGTGACTGCGCCTGGTGAAGCAGCAGAATGAAGCTCGAGGCAGGCGATAACTTCTAAAATGAAAGTGTCCATATAAACACGTCGGAAACTTGATTGAACGATTGTGCGACTGTTTCCATGTTTCTGTTGTTTATTGATGCTCGGGCTCAGGGTGCAACTGTATCCCGCACATTGTCTACTGGACGAGCAGGTTCGTATAGAACTCATTTTCCGTGCAGCAAAAGTCTGGCCGGTTAATTCGGTTATGGCTTTTTTCTGTCCGAAGCGCTGGTCGTTTACTGGCCTGGAAGCGAGGGCCGACATCGCGGCCCGTGATCAGGCTTTAAATCGGCTGATACGCAACGCCCAGGAGCAGCGTGGCATCCATAGGTTACAACCTGATGTTGCAGGGCTCGTCAGCCAAACACCCGAATGGGCGACCCCGCATGCCACGCCTGGATGTCTTCGATCATCTGCCCGTAGAAAGTCCGGTAGTTGTTCTCGGTGACGTACCCGATGTGCGGGGTCGCCAGCACGTTGTCCAGGGTACGGAACGGGTGGTCGGCCGGCAGCGGTTCGATGTCGAAGACGTCCAGCGCTGCGCCGGCGATTCTGCGCTGCTGCAGTGTTTCGATCAGCGCGGCCTGATCGATGATCGGGCCGCGTGACGAGTTGATCAGATAAGCGCCGGGCTTCATCCAGCTCAGTGCTTCTGCGTCCACCAGGTCGCGGCTGCGATCGCTGAGCACCAGGTGTACCGACAGCACATCGGCCTGTTCGAACAGTTGCTGTTTGCTGACATAGGTGACGCCGGACTCGGCAGCAGCCTCTGGCGTCAGGTTCTGGCTCCAGGCAATGACCTTCATGCCGAATGCCTGCCCGTAGCGGGCGATCCACTTACCGATACTGCCCAGGCCGAGAATGCCCAGGGTTTTGCCATGCAGGTCGCTGCCCAGTCCTGCCTGCCAGTTGCCGGCACGCAACGAGTTGGCCTCGGCCACCAGGTTGCGGGTGATGCCCATGATCAGCGCCCAGGTCAGCTCCGGTGCCGCATGCTTATAGCTTTCTGTTCCACACACGACAATGCCCTGACGCTTGGCCGCAGCGGTATCAATCGCCGCATTGCGCATGCCGCCGGTGACCAGCAGTTTCAGCGCCGGCAGCTGGCTGAGCACTGTCGCATCGAACAGGGTTCGCTCGCGCATCACGCAAATGATGTCGAAGTCTCGCAGGCGCCGCGCCATGGTCGATGTATCGGCAGGGTAGTCATGCAGAAAACTGACCTTGCCCACTGAATCAAGCACGGACCAGTCCACTACAGTGCTGGCGACGTTTTGCCAGTCATCAAGTACCGCTATTTTCAATGGGGTCATTGTCTTAAGGCCTCTTGACGGGATTGTTTTTCAAGGCAAACGCTAATTGAACAGGCTGGCGGCGATGTTGATCGAAAAACCCAGAATGGCGGTGTTGAACACAAAGCAGATCAACGACTGGCCGAGCACGACCTTGCGCATTTCACGCGTCGCTACGCCCACATCGGAGGTTTGCACTGCGACGCTGAGGGTGAACGAAAAGTACAGAAAGTCCCAGTAATCGGGGTTCTTTTCACCGCCCACAAATGCCAGTGCGGGCTCTTTGCCTTTCCAGGTGTAGAACATGCGTGCGTAATGCAGGCTGAAGATCACGCCGATCATCAGCCACGATCCTATGACCGTCAGGCCGGTGAAGGCGTGGTGAAGCATCTTGGCGTCGTTGGAAAGGCCTTTACTGTTGGCGATTTCAAAAATGATCGCGGCCAGGCTGGCCAGCGCCGCAACGCAGACCGTCACCAGAATGACCCCCGCGTTTTCGTCTTCTCTCATCGCGACCCGCCGCACATCGTCAGCGTCGCTGCGCAGCGTGCGGATGAAAATCATGATCAGATAAAGCCAAACCCCTGTGTCCCAGCCAGTCAGCAGGCTCTGGGTCAGTGTCGAGTGAGGGATGAGCCAGGACCAGGCGATGCCTGCGGTCAGGCCGACCAGAGCGGCAAGGGTGAGGCGAGGGCGGGTGCGGGCGAGATGGCGCATGCGGTCTAATCGTTACTGGACATTACCAGACAGTAGCATGCCGCTTCGGCAAGCCAAATTCGATTAAAAAAAACGGCGCGCAAGGGGGTTGCGCGCCGTGTGCCAGCCAGAGGTTGAACAGGCGGCGAGTCAACGGCGAATGTCAGACCGATTCAACGCACCAGACAAGGCTGCTTGTTGTTGAATTTCCAGTCCGGGATCAGAAACTGCATGGCCACGGCGTCGTTACGCGCGCCCAGGCCCATGCCTTTATAGAGTTCGTGAGCCTTGGCCAACTGGTCCATGTCCAGCTCGACACCGAGCCCCGGTTTCTTCGGAACCTCGACCTTGCCACCGATGATTTGCAGCGGCGCCTTGGTCAGACGCTGA
The DNA here is from genome assembly GCF_017833055.1 of Pseudomonas sp. PvP100. Lineage (NCBI taxonomy): Bacteria > Pseudomonadati > Pseudomonadota > Gammaproteobacteria > Pseudomonadales > Pseudomonadaceae > Pseudomonas > Pseudomonas sp. PvP100. The sequence goes on along the minus strand of NZ_JAFIBO010000001.1, from coordinate 2,250,464 downwards.
CCGTCCTGCCAGATCCAGTGTGTATCGATCGCGGTGATAGTGCCCGGCGCTGCAGCGGCCACGTGGGTGAACATCGCCAGGGAAATATCAAAATGGTTGTTAGAGTGCGAGCCCCAGGTCAGGCCCCACTCGTTGCACATCTGCGCCACCCGTACCGAGCCCTGCATGGTCCAGAAGTGCGGGTCGGCCAGTGGAATGTCCACTGACTGCAACTGTATGGCGTGACCCATTTCCCGCCAGTCGGTGGCGATCATGTTGGTGGCTGTCTTGAGTCCGGTAGCGCGGCGGAATTCGGCCATCACTTCGCGACCGGAATAACCGTTTTCTGCGCCGCACGGATCTTCGGCGTAGGCCAGCACATGATGCTGATCGCGGCACAGGCGGATCGCTTCCTTGAGCGACCAGGCTCCATTGGGGTCCAGCGTAATGCGCGCGTCGGGGAAGCGTTCGGCGAGCGCCGTCACTGCTTCGATTTCCTGGTCGCCGCTCAACACGCCGCCCTTGAGCTTGAAGTCCTGAAAGCCGTAACGCTGATGCGCGGCTTCGGCCAGGCGCACCACAGCCTCTGGAGTCAGTGCTTCTTCATGGCGGATACGGAACCAGTCGTTGTCGGCCTCCGGTTCGCTGCGGTAGGCCAGATCGGTCTTGCGCTGGTCGCCAACATAAAACAGGTAACCGAGCATTTCGACCTGATCGCGCTGCTGACCTTCGCCCAGCAGCGCCGCAACCGGTACTTCCAGATGCTGGCCGAGCAGGTCGAGGAGCGCCGCTTCCAGCGCGGTGACCGCATGAATGGCAATGCGCAAGTCGAACGTCTGCAAGCCACGGCCACCGGAGTCCCGATCGGCAAACGCCTTGCGTGCCTCGTTGAGAATCTTCTGGTAAGTGCCAATGCTGCTGCCGACGACCAGCGATCGCGCGTCTTCCAGCGTCTGGCGAATCAGCTCGCCGCCAGGCACTTCGCCCACACCGACATGCCCTGCGTTGTCCTTGAGAATGATCACGTTGCGGGTGAAGTAGGGGCCATGTGCGCCGCTCAGGTTGAGCAGCATGTCGTCATGGCCTGCTACGGGCACAACCTGCATCTCGGTAATGACGGGGGCCTTGCTGGTGATATTGGATTGCTGAATGTTCATGACGGGTCCTTTAAACGTAAGGCCTTGAAAATATGACCGATGAAAAAGCGGCTGCGCACGTGCATCAGTGGGTTGCCGGCGTCTGAATGGCGGCGACCGGCGTCGCGCCAGGCTTGGGGTTATTGCGCGCGGCGAAAACAATGATCGCGGCGATGATCGAAGTGGCGGTCAGGCCATACAGTCCGCCCTGGATCGAGCCGGTGTGTTCTTCCAGCAGGCCGAAGGTGGTCGGTGCCACGAAGCCGCCGAGGTTGCCCACCGAATTGATCAGCGCGATGACCGCAGCGGCGATCCGTGCGTCCAGATAGGCCTGTGGGATCGGCCAGAACAACGAAGAAGCCGATTTGAAACCCAGCGCTGCAAAGCAGATGGCAACGAAGGCGAAGATCGGGCTGCCGGTGGTCGACATGAACATCCCGGCAGCGGCAATCAGTAGCGCAATTGCTACCCAGGCCTGCTGACGTTTCCACTTGGCGGACAGCGTGGCGAACACGTACATGCCGATGATCGACAGCAGCCACGGAATCGAGTTGAACATGCCGACTTCGAAGTCAGTCAGACTGCCCATTTTGCGGATAATGCTCGGCAGCCAGAACGTCGCTGCGTAAATCGTCAGCTGGATGAAGAAGTAGATCAGGCAGAACAGAATGATCTGACCGTCCTTGAGCAGCTTGCCGATGGAGGCCTTGACCGGCGTCGCCGCTTCACGGGCAGCCTGTTCGGCATCGATGGCGTTGACCAGCGCATCCTGTTCTTCGCGGGTCAGCCACTTGGCATCGTGCGGTTTGGAGTCCAGCCAGAACCAGACGAAGAAGCACAGACCGACCGAGAACATGCCTTCGATGAAGTACATCCACTGCCAGCCTTTCAGGCCGAAACCGGTGATTTGCAGCAGCAGGCCGGACAACGGGCCCGAGATCAGCGAGGCGATGGCCGAGCCGCTGAGAAAGATGGCAATCGCCTTGCCACGCTCGACGCCAGGCAGCCAGCGGGTGAAGTAGTAGATCACACCTGGAAAGAAACCGGCCTCGGCCACGCCGAGCAGAAAGCGCAGGATGTAGAAGTGGGTTTCGGTCTGGATGAAGGCCATGCAGGCGGCGACGATACCCCAAGTGAGCATGATTCGCGTCAGCCAGATACGCGCGCCGACTTTCTGCAGCAGGATGTTGGAAGGGACTTCGAAGAGGGCGTAGCCGATGAAGAACAGTCCGGCACCCAGGCCATAGGCTGCAGCGCCGATACCCAGGTCATGCTCCATGTGCGAACGCACGAAGCCGATGTTGACCCGGTCGATGTAGTTGACGATGAACATGATGACGAAAAGCGGCAGGACGTGACGTTTGACCTTGGATACGGCTGAATTCAGAACCGAACCTGTGCCGTCGGCCATCCTGGAATTGGATGTGCTCACAGTTGAATCTCCCACTCGTTGTTTTTATGCGGGTATGTGCGAAGTGTGTCCTTCGCATTGTCGGTCATCATACAAGTAAAAAGCCGTTGTGCAATCCCTTGGCAGTGATGATCTGCGAGATTATTAAACCGGAGGCACTCGCCGTTGTGCAGGTGTGCCCGGCATATATGACCGTGTTGAATTGAAGTTTAGACCAATAAATACAGGGGTTTTGCTTGTGTGCATTAGCTGGGCTTGGTGGGTGCCGTTGAGCGCAACGGCTGACGGAAGGCAAGATGCGCGGAAACAGGCGCTTTGACAGGCGGGGAATGCTTGTAATACAAGTAAGACAACTGCGCAGGGCTGTTAAACCCGGCTTCTGGCCTCTCCCAGCCCAGTATTCTCGCTGCCACCGCCGTGATACGGCAGCTTAAACAGACAAGTCAGGATTCATTCATTATGCAAGAGCCTGCCAGCACAGCGCCCAAACGCCGTCAGCACAGCCTGGCTACTGATCTGGTCACCGAACTGAGCCAGCGAATTCTGCTCGGCAAGATCGCACCCGGACAGAAGCTGCCGTCCGAGAACCAGATCGTTCGCGAGCATGGCGTCAGCCGCACCGTGGTGCGTGAAGCGATTTCCAAGTTGCAGGCGTCCGGGCTGGTGGTGACCCATCACGGCATCGGCACATTCGTGCTCGAGCGCAGTGACCAGACGGGGCTGCGGCTCAAGGTCGAGACCGTTTCCAGAGTGCGCGATATCATCGAACTGCGTATCGGCCTAGAAACCCAGGCCGTGGCGCTGGCGGCTGTGCGCCGTACCGATGAGCAACTGGCGGCTATGCGTCAGGCGCTGGATGATTATCAGGACCTCCTGGCCAACGACGACAGCTGTGTCGAGGCTGACAAACGCTTTCACATGTTGATCGCCGAAGCCACCGGCAACCCGTATTTTCTGGAGATCATGCAACACCTGGGCAGTGCGGTCATTCCGCGCAGCCGCATTGCATCGAGCGAGCGGGCAGGCAACAACCTCGCGCATCAGGGCTATCTGGCCAACCTCGAACACGAAGCACTGCTCAGCGCCATTCGCCGCAAAGACCCGGATGCCGCGCGCGCGGCGATGTGGACGCACCTGAGCAACAGCCGAGAGCGGCTGGTCCCGCTGGAGTAGGCGCGAACGTGTTTGCTCCCACAATAGCCCCTCATGCTCAAGCGTACGGCAAAAATGTAGGAGCTAACGTGTTCGCGAAAGTACCCTTACAGCCGCAGAAGATTTGGCGTTCAACACAACGCCTTCGCGAACAAGTTCGCTCCTACAAAAGCACCCCATGCTCAAGCGTATGGCTGAAATGCAGGAGCGAACGTGTTCGCGAAAGGGCCCTTACAGCCGCAGAAAATTTGGCGTTCAAAACACCGCCTTCGCGAACAAGTTCGCTCCTACAAAAAGCACTCTATGCTTGAGCGTACGGCAAAATGCGGGAGCGAACGTGTTCGCGAAAGGGGCCGTACAGCCGCAAAAGATTTAGCGTTCAACACAACGCCTTCGCGAACAAGTTCGCTCCCACAGAAGCCCTCCATGCTTGAGCGTGCGGCAAAAATGTAGGAGCGAACTTGTTCGCGAAAGTACCCTTACAGCCGCAGAAGATTTGGCGTTCAACACAACGCCTTCGCGAACAAGTTCGCTCCCACAGAAGCCCTCCATGCTTGAGCGTGCGGCAAAAATGTAGGAGCGAACTTGTTCGCGAAAGTACCCTTACAGCCGCAGAAGATTTGGCGTTCAACACAACGCCTTCGCGAACAAGTTCGCTCCTACAAAAGCACTCTATGCTTGAGCGTACGGCAAAATGTAGGAGCGAACTTGTTCGCGAAAGGGCCCGTACAGCCGCAGAAGATTCGGCGCTCAAAACAACGCCTTCGCGAACAAGTTCGCTCCTACAAAAGCACCCCATGCTCAAGCGTATGGCAGAAATGTAGCGAACTTGTTCGCGAAAGGGCCCGTACCGTCGCAGAAGATTTAGCTTTCAAAACAACGCCTTCGCGAACAAGTTCGCTCCTACAAAAGCACCCCATGCTCAAGCGTATGGCAGAAATGTAGCGAACTTGTTCGCGAAAGGGCCCGTACCGTCGCAGAAGATTTAGCGCTCAAAACAACGCCTTCGCGAACAAGTTCGCTCCCACAGAAGCCCTCCATGCTTGAGCGTGCGGCAAAAATGTAGGAGCGAACTTGTTCGCGAAAGTACCCTTACAGCCGCAGAAGATTTGGCGTTCAACACAACGCCTTCGCGAACAAGTTCGCTCCCACAGAAGCCCTCCATGCTTGAGCGTGCGGCAAAAATGTAGGAGCGAACTTGTTCGCGAAAGTACCCTTACAGCCGCAGAAGATTTGGCGTTCAACACAACGCCTTCGCGAACAAGTTCGCTCCTACAAAAGCACTCTATGCTTGAGCGTACGGCAAAATGTAGGAGCGAACTTGTTCGCGAAAGGGCCCGTACAGCCGCAGAAGATTCGGCGCTCAAAACAACGCCTTCGCGAACAAGTTCGCTCCTACAAAAGCACCCCATGCTCAAGCGTATGGCAGAAATGTAGCGAACTTGTTCGCGAAAGGGCCCGTACCGTCGCAGAAGATTTAGCTTTCAAAACAACGCCTTCGCGAACAAGTTCGCTCCTACAAAAGCACCCCATGCTCAAGCGTATGGCAGAAATGTAGCGAACTTGTTCGCGAAAGGGCCCGTACCGTCGCAGAAGATTTAGCGCTCAAAACAACGCCTTCGCGAACAAGTTCGCTCCTACAAAAGCCCCCATGCTTGAGCGTACGGCAAAATGTAGGAGCGAACTTGTTCGCGAAAGGGCCCGTACAGCCGCAGAAGATTTGGCGTTCAACACAACGCCTTCGCGAACAAGTTCGCTCCTAAATAGGCGTGGCCCCCGGTATCAACAATACAAGGGCGGCGGTTGCGTACTACGGCGTTGCGTTCAGCACGCCGAGCATCACGTGGGTCTGCCACTCGAAATACGGGTTAAAGGTCAGCCGCGCATGGATCTTGCCCGGCTCGGTATAGCCCCAGTCCGAATACCACACCGGCTCGCCCGCCATGCACTTGGCGGTGTCTGCCGTGCTCTGGCCGTTCCAGCAGATACGTTGGCTGCCCGATAGGCCGTAAAGCGGATTGTCCGCTGAAAAAAGCAGGCCCATGTGTGAGAAGCGGCTGATGCGGTATTCCGGCAGATAGTCCTTGCGCACCTCGACGCGCGGCGTATTGGCAGCCCGGGCGGGCAGGTCGCCGTACCAGATCAGCCGACTGGCGGGATTACTGAAGCGCTGGCTGAAATTATCCAGCACGTAATCAGTGTCGAGTACCGAGTCGTGCTCGGCGATGGCGATGAACACCGGCTTGTCATAGCGACGCTGATGCAAACGGTCCTGGGCCAGCGCGCTGCTGCGATAGAACTGGGCAAAACCATTGGTGGGCATGTTCATGTAGCGAACCGGCGTCTGCATTGGGCGCAGGCCTTCGTTCGGCGCGGCAAGCCAGGGTCGTGCCCAGCCGATCCACGGGGTCAGCCAGGCATAGCCGCTGTTGGAGCGAAATGCTGGCGAGAACAAGAGCAGGCCGGCGATTTCGTCATGACCATAGGCGTAATCGAAGACCAGATTGGCGCCGGTCGAAAAACCGCCCAGATAAACCTTCGGCACTTCGCGACCGAGCAACTGCGCCTGTTCGCGCACCACTTGCTGCCACTGTTCGAGGCGCACGTCGAGCATGTCTTCGGGCTTGGTGCCATGCCCCGGCAACAGCACGGTTCGGACCAGATAGCCCTGAGCGGCGAGCGTCTGTGCCACGTCATGAAACGACCACGCCGAATCTCCCAGACCGTGCACCAGCAGCACGCCGCCCTTGGGTGTCCCGCTCGGGGTCCACTGGCGCGGCGCGTTCCAGCCCAGTTCGGCCTGGTGGTCGGCGGTCTGGAAGTTACGCTGGTTGCGGATCAGCTCGAGGGTCTGCTGACGGTAGTCTTCAAAGCGTTGCTTTGGCTCTTCGCTTTCTGCCATTGACGTGCAGGCTTGCAGGGTCAGCAGCGACAGCAGGCTGGCGAGTCGGAATTTGATCAAAAGGGGGCCTGTGCACACATATTCGAGGGTTCAAAAGGTCGACGCGGGCACTCTGCCATGTACGTCGCGCCCGTGCCTACTTTCAGGCACACTCGGGCGTTCTATAACTTCAACAAAATGTATCCATATGCCCAACCATTGCAAGCCTCGCCACGCGTCCGGAGTCGTTCATGTTCGCCCTTGATCGAGCGCTGGCTCAGGACATCGTCGACCGGGCCATGGCCATCCTGCCGTACAACGTCAATGTCATGGACTACCTGGGCATCATCATCGGCAGCGGTGATGCCGAGCGATTGTGTACCCGTCATGAAGGCGCGCAGCGAGTGCTGGCCAACCGGCAGGTGGTGGAAATCGATTCCCTGGCGGCGTCGCAACTCGGGGGTGTCAAGCCCGGCGTCAACCTGCCGCTGATGCTCGACCATCAACTGGTGGGCGTGCTCGGCATCACTGGCGAGCCGGACGAAGTGCGGGTGTATGGCGAATTGGTGAAGATGACTGCCGAGATGCTCATGGAACAGCGTCGTCAGCAGGCTGATCTTCAATGGCGGGCGCAGCGCAGCGAAGACCTGCTCGCTCGCCTGCTGTTGCCGGAGTGTCCCGACAGCCTGGTGGATGAAGCGCGCCAGCTGGGTTTGCAGCCGCACATGGCGCGTCAGGTGGTGCTGCTGCAGTTTGCCGAGGAGGGGCTGGCTGCCAGCCAGGCTGCCAAATGGCTTGGCACGCGCTACGCCGACAGCTGGTGCGTGCTGCGTGAGCCCACCTTGCTGTACTGGTGCCGCGCGACGGGCAAGGAGCGTGACGATGCGCTGCTGCTCAAGCAGTTCGATGAACACCACTGGCCAGTGCAGCGTATGGCCACCGTGGCGCAATCGGCAGACCTGCCCACCCTGCGCCAAGCCTGCGCCGCAGCGCGGGATCTGCTCGACTACGCCAGCCAGGCAAGGCCGGCGCAGCGTCTGCTGCGTCTTGAAGCGTATCGGTTGCCGGTGCTGTTCTGGCGCTACCGGCACGACTGGCTGGCGGAACACGTCGCCGAGCCGTTGGAGCGTCTGCACACGCATACTCAACTGCTCGACACCTTGTGCAAATGGTTCGAGTACAGCGGCGAAAGTCAGGCCTGCGCCGAAGCGCTGGGTATCCATCGCAACAGCCTGCGCTACCGGCTGGAGAAGATTGGCGAGTTGACGGGCTGCGATCCCTACAAGACCGACGACCTGCTGCGGCTGTACCTGGGGGCGCAGATGATCACTCGCCAGACCTGAAGCCGGGTTTTGTTCAAACGCCCGAGAATGGCGACGGATCATTGTGCGATCGACAGGCGGAAAGCACGGTTTTGAATGAGAGCATTCGAGTACCGGATCTGGAGAACAACAATGAAAATAGTCATCGCCCCCGACTCGTTCAAAGACAGCCTCAGCGCCCAGGCAGTTGCCGACGCGATTGCCAGTGGTGTGGCAGAAGTCTGGCCGCATGCCGAGCTGATCAAATGCCCGATGGCAGACGGCGGGGAGGGCACCATCGAGGCGCTGCTGGCTGCCTGCAATGGCGAGCTGATGAGCGCCAGCGTCAGCGGCCCGCTGGGCGCCCCGGTCACTGCCCATTGGGGCTGGCTGGCGGAGAGCGGGACCGCAATCATCGAAATGGCCATGGCCAGTGGCTTGCAACTGCTGACCCTCGCACAACGCGACGCCTGTGTGACCAGCACGGAAGGCACCGGCCAATTGATCTCGGCGGCACTGGATGCAGGAGCGCGTCGGGTGATTCTGGCCATCGGCGGCAGCGCAACCAACGATGGCGGCAGCGGCATGCTTACAGCCTTGGGGGCGCGCTTTCTGGATGCCGACGATCAGCCGCTGGCGTCCGGTGGGCTCGCGCTTGCCGAGCTGGCGCGTATCGATCTGAGCGGTTTTGATCCACGCTTGTCTGACGTGTGCGTCGAAATCGCCGCCGACGTCGATAATCCACTCTGCGGACCGAATGGCGCTTCCTCTATCTTCGGCCCGCAAAAAGGCGCATCGCCCGAGCAGGTCATGGCGCTGGACGCCGCGCTCGGCTGTTTTGCCGACCAAACGGCTCAGGTCCTCGGCGAGGACTTGCGCAACAGTCCTGGCAGCGGTGCGGCCGGGGGCATGGGCTTTGCCGCCAAGGCCTACCTGAAGGCCTCGTTTCGTGCCGGCGTGGAAGTGGTGGCCGACCTGACCGGGCTGGAGCAGGCGTTGATCGGTGCCGATCTGGTCATTACCGGCGAAGGTCGTTTCGACGCGCAAACCCTGCGTGGCAAGACCCCGCTTGGCGTTGCGCGAGTCGCCCAGCGTCGGCAAGTGCCGGTGATTGTGCTGGCGGGAACCCTGGGGGAGGGCTACGAGCAGCTGTACGCGCATGGCATCGGCGCAGCCTTTGCTCTGGTCAGCGGACCAATGAGTCTCGAGCAGGCCTGCCGCGATACCCGCCGCCTGTTGCACGAGCGCGCGCGCGATGTGGCGCGGCTCTGGCAGATGGCTTCGGGCGGCTGATGACAGCACTGTGATCAGCGAACACCGGCCCAGCTATTGGCCGTTACTTTAAGCAACCCTGCAAATGATCGCAGGCCGTCCTAAAGAATTGCCTGACCAGGGCGATACGCTGTCGGTTGTCTGACAACTTCGCGTCGGATACTGCCCTCCAAAAAATATAAAGAGCCCTGGTCATGAATTTACGCAAACTCACTATCGCTCGTCGTGCCGGTCTGGGTTTTACCCTCATTTCCCTGTTGGTGGCTTTGCTGGGGTGGTTTGCGCTGGCGCAGATGTCGACCATTCGCCAGAGTGAAGTGGCGGTGGAGACCAACTGGCTGCCCAGCATGCGAGTGGTCAACGATATCCGCGAAATCATGCTGCGCATTCGGACCATTTCCTTGCGCATGGCGCTGGACACCGATCCTGCGAGCATTCCGACCTACCGTGGCCAGCTGGACGTACGCCTGGGCGATCTGGACAAGAAGCTGGCTGTCCTCAAGACCTTTGTCGACACTCCGGAAGAGAAGTCGCTGACCGACCAGTTCATGGTGACCATGGGCCAATACCGCAGTGCGCTGGACCGCTCCTTTGTACTCGCTGGCCAGAGCGACAGCGTCGGGCTGAACAAGCTGCTGCTGGTCGACATGAAGCAGATCGTCGACGGCTCCGGCAAGCAACTCGGTGACCTGGCGGACTTTTATGTCACCAAGGTCGATGCGGAAGGCAAGTCGGCCGAGGCCCAGTACGACAAGTCGCGCGATATCGTCATTATCTTCGTAGTGATTGCTGCGCTGTGCACCATCGGCCTGGCGCTCTGGCTGACCCGCAGCATCGTCGGCCCGCTGCAGCGTGCGGTAACCGCTGCCGAGCAGGTTGCCAACGGCGACCTGACCCATAGCATCGAAGTCGATGGTGAAGACGAAGTCACCCGACTGTTGCGTGCCCTGGCGATGATGCAGGTCAATCTGCGTGAAGCCATGCGCCACATCGGTAGCTCAGCCACTCAATTGGCATCGGCCGCCACTGAACTCAACTCGGTCACCGAAGACAGCTACCGCGGCTTGAACCAGCAGAATGCTGAGATCGATCAGGCCGCCACGGCGATCAACGAAATGACCTCGGCAGTAGAAGAAGTTGCGCGTAACGCCGTGTCCACGTCGGACGCCTCCAACCAGTCCAGTACTTCGGCGTTGGCGGGCCAGACGCGGGTGATCGAGACGGTGCAGTCGATTCAGACGCTGACCGACAACGTGCAGGCCACTTCGACGCTGGTGCAAAACCTTGCCAATCAGTCGCAGGACATCGGTAAAGTGCTGGACGTGATCCGCTCGATTGCCGAGCAGACCAACCTGTTGGCACTCAACGCCGCCATCGAAGCGGCACGTGCAGGCGAGTCGGGCCGTGGTTTCGCGGTGGTGGCGGACGAAGTCCGGGCGTTGGCGCATCGCACCCAGCAGTCGACCCTGGAAATCGATTCGATGGTCAGTGCCATGCGCAGCGGTTCGGCGCAGGCACTCGATTCGATGAACACCAGCCGCGATCGGGCCGACTCGACGTTGGCGCTGGCCAAGGGCGCGGGCGAGTCCTTGAGCGAAATCACCTCGTCGATCAATCAGATTTCCGAGCGCAATCTGGTGATTGCCAGCGCGGCGGAAGAGCAGGCGCAAGTCTCGCGTGAGGTCGATCGCAATATCGTCAACATTCGCGATCTGTCCATGCAGTCGACTCAGGGTGCCAACCAGATCAGTGCGTCGAGCCACGAATTGTCGCGTCTGGCGGCCGATCTGAGCCAAGTGGTCTCACGCTTCAAGGTGTAAAACCCTACATTGATACAGGTTGTGTCCGCTTGCCGACGATCGACCGGACGCGCATTATGCCCTCGGTCGAAATGACCTCCGGTACAGTCTGGGCACAACCTTATCGAAGGGGGCGGCATCGCTTCATGAATAACAATAATCAAACCTTCAGCAGTTGGCTGCGCTCGCCAGCCCATCACCAGTGGCTGGCACTGGAAGGCAATCGTTTGTTGACCTTCGCCAAGGCTTCGAGGCTGGACAACGGCTTTGGCAGTCTTGATGACTACGGTCGGCTGATGGTCGGTGCCACCGCAGGAACCATGAACACGGCGCGCATGACCCACTGTTTTGCCATGGCGCATGCGCAGGGCATCCCTGGCTGTGCTGCGCTGGTCGATCACGGTATCGCCGCACTGCGCGGACCGTTGCACGATGCCGAACACGGCGGCTGGTTCAGTGCCGCGCTCGAAGACGGCGGCAAGACCGAAAAACAGGCTTATCTGCATGCGTTCGTCGCACTGGCGGCCAGTTCTGCCGTGGTGGCGGGACGACCTGGCGCGCAGGCACTGCTGTCCGACGCCATTCAGGTCATCCAGACGCATTTCTGGAGCGAGCAGGAAGGTGCCATGCGTGAGTCGTTCGCGCGGGACTGGAGCCATGAAGAGTCGTATCGCGGCGCCAACAGCAACATGCACAGCACCGAAGCCTTCCTTGCACTGGCTGATGTAACGGGTGACGCGCAGTGGCTAGACCGGGCGCTGAGCATTGTCGAGCGGGTTATCCACGAGCATGCTGGTGCCAACAACTTTCAGGTCATCGAGCATTTCACCCAGGACTGGCAGCCGCTGCCCGATTACAACCGGGAAAACCCGGCTGACGGTTTCCGGCCCTTCGGCACTACGCCGGGGCATGCCTTCGAGTGGGCGCGGCTGGTGTTGCATCTGGAGGCTGCGCGCCGTCAGGCCGGACGCGCCAACCCCGAATGGTTGCTGGACGACGCCCGCCAACTGTTTGCCAATGCCTGCCAGTACGGTTGGGATGTCGATGGAGCACCGGGTATTGTCTACACCCTCGACTGGCAGAACCAGCCGGTGGTCCGTCATCGCCTGCACTGGACTCACTGCGAGGCGGCCGCTGCTGCTGCCGCATTGCTGCAACGTACCGGCGAGCAGCAGTATGAAGACTGGTATCGCTGTTTCTGGGAGTTCAACGAGACCCTGTTCATCGATCATGAACATGGCAGCTGGCGCCATGAGCTGAACGAGCGCAACGAGCCCAGCGCAGACATATGGCCCGGCAAGCCGGACCTTTATCACGCCTATCAGGCCACGTTATTGCCGGTGTTGCCGCTGGCGCCAAGCCTGGCCAGCGCTCTGGCGGGACTGGAATAAACCACTGGGTCAAGCCTGGGCTGTCGGCTCAAGCCTGAAATCTGAAGTCAAAGCGCAGGGATGCGTTTGTCGGTCAGGCGGATGATCTGCCGGGCCAGGAAGCTACCGGTCAGGATCACGCCGAACAGGCGCAAGGTCTGCATCGCCAGTACGAAACCGACGTCGGCATGTGTATCGATGGCAATAATGGCCATGGTGTCCAGGCCGCCCGGGCTGGTCGCCAGGTACACAGAGAGATAATCCTTGCCCAGCATCACGGCAATCAGCCAGGCCGACACGGCGCAGAGTACGATCAACAGCAATGAGGCCAGAATCATCATCGGCAGCCGTCTCCAGACGTACTGCACCGTCGGCCGGTCGAAACGCAGGCCGACGTAGCAGCCTATGGCACCGTAAGCGATGGGCAGCAACCAGGCCGGAACGGTGATCTGCATCACGCCACTCAGTTGCAGCGCGCCGCCCAGCATCAGTGGCACCAGCAGGGCACCTGCCGGGAGGCGCGAGCCGAGAGTCACGCCTGCGGCAATCACTGCCAGGCTCAGCGCAAGGTCGACAAGGTTCAGGCTGGGCAGTACCGCTGCACTGGTGTGCAGGGCCGCAGCGGAATCCGGGGCGCCGATAAAATGGCTGACCAGCGCGCCGATAGTGACCACGCAGACGACGCGCACATATTGCATGGTGGCGACGATGCGCGAATCGGCACCGTAGTCCTCGGACATCGCGACCATTGCCGAAGCCGCGCCCGGTGACGTGCCCCAGGCTGCGGTGTTGCTCGGGATACCGGCAAAGCGCACCAGCACCAGCCCAACCGCCGCGCTCAGCACGACCGTGAGGATGGTCGCCAGAAGCATGACATGCCATGAATGAAGGGCGGTGAGCAGCACGCTGACTGACATGGCATGCGCGATTAGCACGCCAACCGTGCCCTGACCGAGTTGAAAGGCCCGCTTGGGCATGCGAATGCTGGCACCTGATACGCCAAAGCCGATGGCGACCAGCATGGGCCCGAGAAACATCGCAGCAGGCATATCGAACAGTTTGAGCAGTTGACCGGCAATGCCGGCCATCAGGATTAGACCCGCCCATTGAGCCAGCGGGGAAAGGGAGGAAAGCGAAAAGCGTGAAGCGTTTGACAAGGACGTTCTCCTTGATTGGGGTAAATCACATACACACAGTATCGACTTCGCAACCCATCAAGTCTATTTTCTAATAATCATGAATTGATAACTTTGGTTGATAGATATGGACTTGCGCGATCTCACCTATTTCGAAACCATTGCCGAGCTGGGGCACCTCGGACGCGCTGCGGAGAAGCTCAATCGCAGTCAGCCAGCGCTGACCAAAAGCATTCAGCGCCTCGAGGAATCATTCGGCACGCGACTGTTTCAACGTGACGGCCGACGCATCAAGCTGACCCCCGTAGGCGAGCTGTTGCAGGCGCGTGGCAAGGAGTTGCAGCAAAGCATCGCCCAGACCCAGCGCGAAATCCGGGATTTCGCCAGTGGCATGGTGGGTAACATTCGTGTCGGCTGCGCCGCGACCATGGCGGAATATTTGATGCCGAAACTGACTTCGGCCTTGTTGCAACGTACCCCGGACGTCACCTTGAAGCTGGTGATAGGCCAGGATGACCTGCTGCGTGAATCGTTGCGCTCGGGGCAGCTGGACATGATCATCTGCGCGCTGGCGCCCGACAGTGAAGACGTCACCAGCTTTGCCATACTCAGGGACGAAGCCGTGGTGGTGGCCAGCAAGAATCATCCGATCTTCAAACCGTCGTTGAAAATGAGTGACCTGTGCGCGTATCGCTGGGTACTGCCGCCGGTGAGTGTTTCATCGCGCAAATGGCTCGACGCGACTTTCGCCGCTCACGGCCTGCCACTGCCCACGGTGCAGATCGAAGCGAACTCAATCTCGCTGTTGCCGGGGCTTATTTCCCGCAGCAACCTGTTGAGCTTCATTGCCCGCGAGTCGCTGGAATTCGGCAAGACCATGCAGCACCTGCGCGAGGTGCCGCTGGAGCAAACCACCCTCAAACGCACCATCGGCGTGACACTGCGCAAGGGCGGTTACCTGTCACCTGCGGCAGAAGGCATGTTGCAGATGCTGCGCGACAACGGCGGGGACTTTCTCGGTTGGGGGTGACAGCCTGCGCTCAGCCGTTCGCCGGCAGGGCCTGAAAGCCGCTCAGGTACTTTGCCAGCGCCTCTGCACCCAGCTCCACGGTCGAACTGGTACCCGCCCAGCTGCAGGCGAGCATCAGGTTGCGCGGCAAGTCGAAGTCTTCAACCATAAAACCGTTGGCGTCGAGACCGTTTTCATCGTGGGGAACCAGGTCGCGCAACGACGCCACCGGTTCAAAGTACGCCCACACCGGCTTGTTCAGTGCGACCGCCATACCGACTTCGAATGCCGTGCCCGAATCCGGCTCCAGGCCGCGGAAAACGTTAAGGTTGACCAGCATGGCAGAGCAGCGGTGGATCATCGCGACATTCATCGAGTAAATCTGCTGCGCGGTCTCATGTGCTGTCCGTCCGTGTGTGACCTCATTGTCGAACGGGTACAAACCCTCAAGCCCGTGTGCCGCGCACAATGCCTTGAGATAGCGTCCATGTTCCACGGCGTCGGTCCTGAACACGTCGAAGCCTGCGAGATAAACCAGTGGCGCGTGCATATTCGTCTCTCGGCTGCAGATATTATCCCGCCGATTCTAAGGCTGACCGCGTGCCGGCGATACATGCCATTGATCGGCCGAAACACAATCAGCAGGCGTTTACGCTGGAATCTGTACGGATAACCAGTATCCTTGGTCGGTCTGCTCATTTGTCATGTGAACGCTGGCCTTGAATACTTCGCCCCTCGACAATCCGTTTTATTACCTGGAAAACTTCCGTCAGGTCCTTGACTGGATTGCCCGGCGCTATGATGACCTGCTCGATACGAGCGAGCGCCGCTTCATCAGCGAGTTTGCCGAGCTGCCGGTGCCCTCCCAGGGTTTGCTGGTGCGCATGGTAATGCGCAAAGGCGTGTTGTTTCGGGCCAGCAAACTCGGTTATGTCGAGATTGGCGACCCTCATGACGCGGTATTGCCGCTGCTGGCGCGGGAGTGGGTCGACAGCGCTCCGCCGCTGGGCCTGAGCGAGCTGTTCCAGCTGCTGCGTCGGGATGAGTTGAGCCAGTGCTTCAAAGACCATGCGGTCAAGGGCCCTGAGCGCAAGCAGGAATGGTTCGAGCGCTTGCAGCCGATGTACCCGTCGCCGCAGTCCCTCGAACAATGGCACCCGACCTTGCCCGACGCCGTATTCGGCCTGAAGATCATGCCGCTGTGCGATCGCCTGCGCTTGCTGTACTTCGGCAATCTGTACCAGGAATGGTCAGAATTCGTGCTGGCTGACCTGGGTATCTACCGCTACGAGAAAGTCGAGTTTTCGCTGGAGTCGCGCGGCATTAACCAGCGTGCCGACATCGATGTGTGCCTGCAATTGCATGCCTGCCGGGAAGCGCTGGAAACCTGCCTGGAACTGCATGCGCTGGCCGAGCGTGTCATTGCCATCGAGTGCGGCAACCCGTGGTTGTTCATGCGGCGCGGCAAACTGCTGTTTCGTATCGGGCAACAGGCCGAACGCATGCAGGACTGGCCTCTGGCGATGGCGGTGTATCGTCAGTCGGGTTACCCCGGCGCGCGCTCAAGGCAAATCCGCGTACTGGAGCGCAACGCCGAGTACGCAGCGGCGCTGGCGCTGGCGGAACAGGCCCGTCTTGCACCGGAAAGTGATGCGGAGGTCCAGCACCTGTCACGCGTATTGCCACGCCTGCAACGCAAGCTCGGCCTGACGGCAGCGCGCAAGCGCACGGTGCGCGCCATTGCGCGGCTGGACGTACAGGTCACGCCAGTGTCAGGGATGAGTGTCGAGCGTCTGATACGCCTGCACCTTGAAGAAGAGCAGGGTGGGGAGGTGCATTATGTCGAAAATGCGCTGATCAATTCACTGTTCGGGCTGCTGTGCTGGCGAGCCATTTTCGCCCCGTTGCCGGGTGCATTCTTTCATCCGTTTCACAGTGCGCCGAGTGATCTCTACAGCCCTGACTTCTATCAGCGCAGGGCGACGCTGTTCGATGCCTGTCTGCTGCAACTTGAATCGGGTGAATACCTGGCGACCATTCGTGAGCATTTTGAAAGCAAATACGGCCTGCAATCACCGTTTGTTTTCTGGGGTGCACTGACGCCTGAGCTTCTTGAACAGGCGCTTTACTGTTTGCCGGCAGAACACTTGCTTCGCTGGTTTCGTCGGCTGTTGCAGGACATAAAAGCCAACCGTACAGGGATGCCCGATCTGATCCAGTTTTTTCCGGAACAGCGTCGTTATCGAATGATCGAGGTCAAGGGGCCGGGTGACCGCCTCCAGGACAACCAACTGCGCTGGCTGGACTTCTGTGCCGAGCATGGCATGCCGGTGGAGGTGTGTTACGTGCAGTGGGCGACTGACGACAGTGTCTGTGTCAGTAGCGACCTGTCAGACCTTCAAGGGGCCTTGTGCCCATCCTGACTGTCCTGATGATCCGCATCATGGGGCTGTTTCGAATCATGAGGCTTGTCATCCGCACTGCCGTTCTTTCCAGGCAAGGGGTCCATGCCTTTGGTGCCGGGGCTTGTGCCTGGCGCGCCGGGGCTGGTTCCATCGACGTTGTTTTCCGCTCCGGTGCCCGGTACTTTTGGGCTGTCGCTGACCGGGTTGGTCGGGCCGGTCGAACCTGCAAATGCACTGGTGCCCGACAGGGCCAAAAATGCCGCGAGGCTTATCGCCCCCAATCTACTCCTGATCATTATGCAAACTCCGTGAGTACTTTGATTGAAACAGTACTTGATTGAAACGGTGACGCGAGAAGGGTAGACCCGCGGGCAGGGCATGGTCCTGCCCGCGTAAGACGCCTGATTATTGAGTCTTGGTCTTTTCAGTGACGGTGCTCTTGTCGTGAGTGCCGTGTGTAGCCTTGTCGTGCTTCATCGAACGCTCGGCTGCCGCTTCTTTGCTTTCAGTCTGCACGCCTGGAGTCTCGGACGAGGTGCGGTCCATCGGCTGGGTATTGGTGCCCGGCAGTTTGGTCGCATTCTTGTTGATCGGGGTTTCAGGGGTGGTGGTCGACTCGGCGAAGGCCGCACCTGAAGCTACAGCCATCAGGCCAGCAAGAGTCAGGGCAGTCAGTTTGGTCTTGATCATGGTGCTTACTCCGTTGTTTTAAAGGACTCATATTGGTCATTGGCCAGTGGCCATAGGTGCCGTCGAACCCGACGAACGGTAGATATGTTCGATACATGACGGCTTACGTCGTTGCTATCAGCCGTGAGAGCGATCGCGCGCTCTTTTCGGTCCTCATACACCCCCTTAGCGCCGTCGAAAGCGGATTTTTAAGTTGATTTAGCTATAACGTGACCGCTTGGTCATTTACAACGATTCTTAAAATCACACTTTCTTACATTTTTATAACGCAGCTGGCATTCCGCTATCTGATGAGTGGTGGCAGAACGCTATTTGGCTTGGCACCACGCAAATAGCCCGTAAACATTGGCTTTCAAAGGGTTTGTCACCACCAGCGACGTAAGAAATTACTTACAAAAAGGTTCCGCGCCCGACACGATTCGTTGGATTGTCATTAAACAGCAACATTTGAGGTTTTAAATCCGCCTCGGGCCTCCTTAAGTGGACCACCACACAATCTCCTGGACTGAGGTATTACCGTGATTCTGCTGACTAAAAAACGCTTGTCGCTTCTGATCGCATCGCTGTGCCTTAGCGGTGTGGCTCACGCGACTGATGTAACAGGCGCTGGTTCGAGTTTCGTCTACCCGGTTATTTCGGCGTGGTCCCAGGACTACAGCAAGAGCAAGGATAACCGTATCAACTATCAGTCCATCGGTTCGGGTGGTGGTATTGCCCAGATCAAGGCTGCGACCGTTGACTTCGGCGCATCCGACGCCCCGATGTCCGCAGAAGATCTGCAGGCTGGCGGTCTGGGTCAGTTCCCGAGCGTGATCGGCGGTATCGTGCCGATCATCAACGTCGAAGGCGTCGAAAGTGGCGCACTGAAGCTGGACGGCCCAACCATCGCCAAGATATTCATGGGCGACATCAAGAAGTGGAACGACCCTGCAATCGTTGCCCTGAACCCTGATTTGAAAGATCACCTGAAAGATGTGGCGATCACCGTCGTTCACCGTTCGGACGGTTCGGGCACCACGTACAACTTCACCAACTACCTGAGCAAAGTCAGCCCGGAGTGGAACGAGAAGCTGAAGTTCGGCTCGACCGTACAGTGGCCAGCAGGCGTGGGCGGCAAGGGTAACGAAGGTGTTTCGGCCTACGTGAAGCAGATCAAGGGTTCGATCGGCTACGTCGAGTACTCCTACGCGACCACCAACAAGCTGTCCTACACTCAGCTGAAAAACGCTGCCGGCAAATTCATCAAGCCTGATGCCAAGGCATTTGCTGCTGCCGCTGATACTGCCGACTGGGCAAGCGCCAAAGACTTCAACCTGATCATGACCAACGCGCCAGGTGAGGCTGCATGGCCGATCACCGCGACCACCTGGATCATCATGTACAAGAAAGCCAAGAACGAAGAGAAAAGCACGGCTGCTTTCGACTTCTTCAAGTGGTCCCTGGAAAACGGCCAGAAGCAGGCCGAGAAACTGGAATATGTAGCATTGCCGAAATCGCTGGTTGATCGCGTGGAAAGCTACTGGAAAACGGAATTCACCAAGTAAGTGATTCAACCCGTACCACCCCTGTCATCAGCCGCGATATCGGCTCGGTGACAGGGGCTTTTCCTTGCGAGTGGCCTCAACATGACTGAAAACACCCAATACCTGTCCGCTAACGTCTCCGCTGGTGAGTCCGAGGGCGAGAAGCGCGCCAAACGGGATCATCGTCATGACCTGTGGTTCAAGCGTTCATTGCAGGCTGCAGCGATGCTGGTGCTTGCTTTGCTGGGTTGTATTGCCTTGTCGACCCTGTGGGGCGGCAGTCTGGCATTCCAGACTTTCGGGTTTAGCTTTCTGACCAGCACCGAGTGGGACGTGAACGCCGGCAAGTTCGGCGCCCTGGTTCCAATCTACGGCACCCTGGTTACCTCTTTTCTGGCTTTGCTGATCGCCGTACCGGTGAGTTTCGGCATTGCAATCTTTCTTACCGAAGTAGCGCCGCCTTGGTTGCGCATGCCGATCGCCTCGGCCATCGAGCTGTTGGCCGGTATCCCTTCGATCATCTACGGCATGTGGGGGCTGTTTGTCTTCGGCCCGTTCATGGCTGAACACCTGTCGCCGTGGATCACCGAAAACCTTGGCGCACTGCCGCTGATCGGTCCGATGTTCCAAGGGCCGCCGCTGGGTATCGGCATGCTGACCGCCGGCATCGTGCTTGCGATCATGATCACGCCGTTCATTACCTCGGTGATGCAGGAAGTCTTCCGCACCGTGCCCGTGGCCCTTAAAGAATCGGCCTATGCACTGGGCGGTACAACCTGGGAAGTGGTCTGGGACATCGTGCTGCCTTACACCCGTTCGGCCGTTGTCGGCGGTGTGTTCCTCGGTCTGGGACGCGCGCTCGGCGAAACCATGGCGGTAACCTTCGTACTGGGCAACGCGCATCAGTTCTCGGCTTCGCTGATGATGCCGAGCAGTTCGATCGCTTCGGTGATCGCCAACGAGTTCAACGAGGCCTATACCGACTTGCACCGTTCCGCACTGATCGCCCTCGGCTTCCTGTTGTTCGTCGTCACCTTCATCGTGCTGGCCCTTGCACGCCTGATGCTGTCGCGCCTTTCGCGTAAGGAGGGGTTATGAGTAAGGATGTGACCGGCAGCGAGCACCTGTATCGGGTTCGCAGTTTCAAGAACAAGATTGCAATGGTACTCAGCTGTGGTGCCACTGCCTTTGGCCTGCTGTGGCTGGTGTGGATTCTGCTGACCACCATCATCAAGGGCATCGACGCGCTCAACCTGCAACTGTTTACCGGCATGACTCCGCCGCCTGGTACCGAGGGTGGCCTGGCCAACGCGTTCTACGGCAGCGTGCTGATGTCCGGCATCGGCCTGCTGATCGGTACGCCGATCGGCCTGATGGCCGGCATCTGGCTGGCCGAATTTGCCCGCTACACCAAACTGGGCAACACGGTTCGCTTCATCAACGACATCCTGCTGTCGGCACCTTCCATCGTGCTCGGTCTGTTCGTCTACACCGTCGTGGTACTGCCACTCAACGCGGTGACAGGCCATCAGGTGGGCTTTTCGGCGATTGCCGGTGCGCTGGCGCTGGCATTGCTGGTGATACCGGTGGTGGTGCGTACCACTGACGAAATGATGCAACTGCAACCCTCGACCATGCGTGAAGCTGCGCTGGCGCTGGGTGTACCGCAATGGAAGCTGACCCTGCAAATCGTCCTTCGCGCGGCCAAGGCGGGTGTGGTAACCGGCGTATTGCTCGCATTGGCACGCATCACCGGCGAAACCGCGCCGCTGCTGTTCACCGCTTTCGGCAACCAGTTCTGGAGCAGCGATCTGCTCAAACCCATCGCCAGCGTTCCGGTGGTGGTTTTCCAGTACGCCATGAGCCCGTTCGATGACTGGCACTCCCTGGCATGGGCCGGTGCGCTGGTCATGACGTTGTTCGTACTGATACTGAGTCTGCTGTCTCGCTTAATTCTTCTGCGCAATAGGGCGTCCTGATGAACAACCTTTCCCTGGCCAACGAAAAAACCAAGATCCAAGTACGCGGTCTGGAGTTTTTCTACAACAACCAGAAGTCGTTGAAGTCCATCGACATGACCATCCCCGAGAAGCGCATCACTGCGATCATCGGCCCGTCGGGTTGCGGTAAATCGACCCTGCTGCGCGTCTTCAACCGCATCTACGCGATGTACCCGAAGCAGGAAGCGCGCGGTGAAGTGCTGCTCAATGGCGAGAACATCCTGGCGCCAGGCTATTCGATGAACCGCCTGCGCAGTCATGTGGGCATGGTGTTTCAGAAGCCTGTGCCGTTCCCGATGTCGATCTACGACAACATTTCCTATGCCATCAAGCACCACGAAAAACTGTCGCGTCGGGAAATGGAAGATCGCGTCGAGCAGGCCCTGCGTGGCGCGGCCTTGTGGGACGAGGTCAAGGACAAGCTCAAGCAGAGCGCGACCGGCCTGTCCGGTGGTCAGCAGCAGCGTCTGTGCATCGCCCGCACCATCGCGTTGCGTCCTCAGGTATTGCTGCTCGACGAGCCGACCTCGGCACTTGACCCGATTTCCACAGGACGTATCGAACAGCTGATCACCGAGCTTAAAGAGCAGTTCACCGTGATCATAGTGACTCACAACATGCAGCAAGCGGCGCGTTGCTCCGACTACACGGCCTTCATGTTCATGGGGGAACTGATCGAGCACGGCGACACCGACACCATCTTCACCAAGCCCTCCAAGACCCAGACCGAAGATTACATCACCGGTCGTTTCGGCTGATCATCCGGTCAGGGCGGGCGCTTCCTGGCGCTCGCCCATGAACTCCTCGATCCTGCTGCGCAGCCAACGCTCGGCAGGGTCGCTGTCCATCACACTCAGCCACGTCATTGACAGGTCCAGCCCCGGCGTGGGGAAGGGCAGTGGCTCGTCATACAGCAAACCCAAGGCGCTCATGGCCTTTGCCGCGTAGTCGGATAGCCCCGAAATCATGTCGGTGCCGGCCATCAAGGCGGGCAGGGTGGCGAACTGCGGCACCGACAACACCACCTGCCGCTTGCGCCCCAGCGCGGTCAGCCACTCATCGGAGAAACTATTGACGCTCGCGACGTGCGACACCACTACGTGCGGGCGCGAGCAGTATTCGTCCAGGCTCATGGGGCTGGCAGGCTTGTCGGCGCGCACCAGCCTCGGCTGCACGTTACGCAGGGTCTTGCGCTTGGCGTTGGCCGGTAGTTCACGGGTCAGGCAGACGCCAACGGTGATATCGCCGGACATCAGCACTTCGGAGATATTCAGGTAGTCGACATGCTTGACCACGATCACCACGCCGGGCGCTTCCAGGCGGATGGCCTTGAGCATCGCCGGCAGCAGGCCGAATTCGACGTCATCGGTCAGGCCGATGCGAAAGGTCATTTTGCTGACTGATGGATCGAAGTCGGTGGTCAGGCTGAGCGCCGTGGACATGGCGTCCAGCGCGGGCGTCAGGTGCTTGAGAATCTCGTGGGCGCGTGCAGTGGGTTCCATGCGGTGGCCGACGCGGATGAACAGCGGGTCGTTGAGCAGACTGCGCAGGCGATTCAAGGCAGCGCTTATCGTGGGCTGGCCGAGAAACAATTTTTCGGCTGCACGGGTGACGTTACGCTCCTGCATCAATGTTTCGAATACCACCATCAGGTTGATGTCGGCCTTGCGCAGTTCATTTCGATTCATTGCTGTTCCTTGGCATCAGACCCGGATGGCCAAAACGGCCGATAACGGGTGGCTAAGTCTAGGCAGTCCGCACAGAAGGCGTCCAGCATTTTGCCTCAACATGATGAAACGTCTGCTTACGCTTCTTCAGGCAGGAAAAGGGCGAATCTGTAGGGGGAAACAGGGTCTACTGGCGGGCCTGCGGTTTAACGTAAAAACCGCCGTGGATTCCCGATCCCTAGCTACAGGAGGTGCCCCTTATGCGGGCTGCAAAGATTGCCGGCATGTTGATGTCGTTGACGCTGTCAGGCGTAGCACTGGCTGAGACGCCCGGTTATGGCCAGCAACTGGAAGGTTTCACGTACCCCCATGCGCTGCACAAATTCAGTTTCCAGTCCCAGGGCCAGACGCTGGAAATGGGTTACATGGACGTCGCGCCCGGCGGCAAGGCGAATGGCCGCACCGCAGTGCTGCTGCATGGCAAGAATTTTTGCGCTGCGACCTGGGAAGACACCATCAAGGGACTGAGTGCCGCAGGCTATCGCGTTGTCGCACCGGATCAGATCGGTTTCTGCACCTCGACCAAGCCGGAGCACTATCAGTACAGCTTCCAGCAGTTTTCGATGAATACCCATGCGC
This sequence comes from Pseudomonas sp. PvP100, assembly GCF_017833055.1. Lineage (NCBI taxonomy): Bacteria > Pseudomonadati > Pseudomonadota > Gammaproteobacteria > Pseudomonadales > Pseudomonadaceae > Pseudomonas > Pseudomonas sp. PvP100. The sequence goes on along the minus strand of NZ_JAFIBO010000001.1, from coordinate 2,227,094 downwards.
TGCTGGAAAAGCTGGGTATCGACAAGGCCTCTGTGATCGGTCACTCCACGGGCGGCATGCTCGCTACGCGTTACGCGTTGATGTACCCGAAACAGACCGAGAAGCTGGTGATGGTCAACCCTATCGGCCTCGAGGACTGGAAAGCACTCGGCGTGCCGTACCGCAGCGTCGATCAGTGGTATGAACGAGAGCTGAAGACCACCGCCGAAGGCATTCGCGCCTACGAGCAGAAGACCTACTACGATGGTCGCTGGAAGCCTGAGTATGACAAGTGGGTCGACATGCTGGCCGGTCTGAACAAAGGGCCGGGGCACAAGATCGTGGCCTGGAACTCGGCGTTGATCTACGACATGATTTTCACCCAGCCGGTGTTCTACGAGTTTCCCAAATTGCAGGTGCCGACGGTGCTGATGATTGGCGATGCCGATACCACTGCCATCGGCAGCGACATCGCGCCGCCTGAGGTCAAGGCGAAGATCGGCAATTACAAGGTATTAGGCAAGCAGGTGGCGCAGATGATCCCGGGCGCCAGGCTGGTGGAGTTCAAGGGCAAGGGCCATGCCCCGCAGATGGAAGACCCGCAGGGCTTCAACAAGGCGTTGGTCTCCGAGCTTCAATAAGCTGCAAGAAATGCCCCGCAGCAACCTGGTTCGACAGCGACCAGGTTGTCTGCGATCGGCATTGTCGATTAAACGGCAATCTCTACCTGATCACCCTTGAGCCTTACCGGCCAGACGTCGAGCCGCTGTTCCGGGTATTCGATGCAACTGCCGTCGTGCAGACGAAAGTGCTGCTTGTACAGCGGCGAAGCGATGACCAGCTCGCCCGCGATCTGCCCGATCAGACCACGCCCGATCACGTTCGCCCCGGATTTGGGATCGCGGTTGTCGATAGCAAAGAGCTGCTCGCCCTGTGCGGTTTCGGGCAGGTAGAACAGCGCGACCTGCGCGCCGTCCAGCCATGCCACGACGCCTGAATTGGCGACCAGATCCGCGCGCCCACACAGCGTCTGCCAGTGCGGCTGCGCTGCCGTGGGCGCATTGTCGCCGGCAAGTATTGTCTGAGACGCGTTCATCACACTACCTCCTTGAACAACGGAATAAGGGCCAGCTCTTCGGGTTTTGCCGGACGGCGCTGGGCGCGTTCCTTGACGAACTGCACGTCGGGGTCAGCACGCCCGTCGTTGACGAAAGTGCGGAAACGCTTGAGCTTTTCCGGGTCCTTGAGGGCGTTGGCCCATTCGCATTCGTAGCGGTCGACCACCAGTTGCATCTGCGACTCCAGCTCTGCGGCCAGGCCCAGGCTGTCGTCGATGATGACCGCCTTGAGATACTCGAGGCCGCCTTCCAGCGTTTCACGCCAGACCGAGGTACGTTGCAGCTTGTCGGCGGTGCGGATGTAGAGCATCAGAAAGCGGTCGATGTAACGAATCAGGGTTTCGTCATCCAGGTCGGTGGCGAACAACTCGGCGTGACGCGGACGCATGCCGCCGTTACCGCACAGGTACAGGTTCCAGCCGTTCTCGGTGGCAATTACGCCGACGTCCTTGCTCTGCGCTTCGGCGCATTCGCGTGTGCAGCCGGACACGGCGAACTTGAGTTTGTGCGGCGAGCGCAGGCCCTTGTAACGGTCCTCAATGCGCAGCGCCATGGCGACGCTGTCCTGCACGCCGTAGCGACACCAGGTGCTGCCAACACAGGATTTAACCGTACGGGTCGACTTGCCGTAGGCATGGCCGGTCTCGAAGCCTGCCTCGATCAGCTCGCTCCAGATATCCGGCAACTCGTGCAGCTGCGCGCCGAACAGGTCGATGCGCTGGCCGCCGGTGATCTTGGTGTACAAGTCGTATTTTTTCGCCACCGCGCCAATCGCAATCAGGCCGTCCGGGGTAATTTCACCACCCGGAATACGTGGCACCACCGAGTAGGTGCCGTTTTTCTGCATGTTGGCCATGAAGGTGTCGTTGGTGTCCTGCAGTGGCACCAGCGAAGGCTCGGTGATGGGGCGGTTCCAGCACGACGCCAGGATCGAGCCGACTGCGGGCTTGCAGATGTCGCAGCCATGCGCGCCTTTGCCATGGCGAGTCAGCAGTTCGTCAAAGGTCTCGATGCCTTCGACGCGCACCATCGAGTACAACTCCTGGCGGGTATAAGCGAAGTGTTCGCAGAGGCTTTTGTCGACCGCCACACCGCGGGCCATCAGTTCATGCTCGAAAACCTGTTTGAGCAGTGCGGTGCAACCGCCGCAACCGGTGGCCGCCTTGGTGCAGGACTTGATTGCGGCCAGATCGGTGCAGCCATTGTCGATGGCCGAGCACACGGCGCCTTTGCTGACGTTATGGCAGGAGCAGATGGTCGCTGTGGCGGGCAGGGCATCGGCGCCCAGCGTCGGTGCGCCTTCGCCACGCGGCAGAATCAGGCTCGATGGATCGGCGGGCAGCGGGATGCCGTTCTGCGCATATTGCAGCAGCGTGTCGTAGTAGCTGTTATCGCCGACCAGCACCGCGCCGAGTACCTGCTTGCCATCGGCCGACACCACCAGGCGACGGTAGCTGGCGGTGGCTTCGTCAATGAAGCGATAACTGACCGCCCCGGCCAGCGCGCCGTGTGCATCACCGATGGAGCCGACGTCCACGCCCAGCAGTTTGAGCTTGGTGGACATGTCGGCGCCGAAGAACGCGTCAGTATCCTGTTCGCACAACTGCGCTGCCACGCCACGGGCCATTTGATAACCGGGCGCAACCAGGCCGAACACACTGCCGTTCCAGGCTGCGCATTCGCCGATGGCATAGATATCGGCGTCGCTGGTGCGGCAATGCTCGTCGATTGCGATGCCGCCGCGTGGGCCGAGAGCCAGTTCACACTGACGGGCCAGGGCGTCTTGCGGGCGAATACCTGCGGAGAACACGATCAGGTCGGTTTCGAGAAACTCGTCATTGGCAAAGTTCATGCGATAGCGGTACTGCTTGCCGTCGCTGATCGACTGCGTGGCGCGGGACAAATGCACGCCGACGCCCAGCGCTTCGATACGCGCTTTCAACGCAGCGCCACCGAGCTCATCCAGTTGCACCGGCATGAGACGCGGCGCGAACTCGACGACATGGGCTTCCAGCCCCAGCGATTTAAGCGCATTGGCCGCTTCCAGCCCCAGCAGTCCGCCGCCGACCACGACGCCACGGCGGGCTTTCGACGCGGCATAGCGAATGCTGTCCAGGTCCTCCAGTGTGCGATAGACCAGCCGGGAGTTGCCTCGGGCGCCTTCGATAGGCGGTACGAACGGGTAGGAGCCGGTGGCCAGAATCAGCTTGTCGTACCCGAAGCAGCCTTCGGCGGTGATGATTTCGTGACGATCACGATCGATCTCCAGCACCGGTACGCCGAGGTGCAGCGTCAGGCCGGGTTGTTCGTAAACGGACATCTCGCTCATGGCCAGCGATTCGGCGTCGCGGCCAGTGAAGTATTCGGACAGGTGCACGCGGTCGTAGGCGCGCTGTGTTTCTTCGCCAAAGACGTGGATGCGATAGCGTTCGAGTGCGCCGCCTGCGATCAACTGCTCGACGCAATGATGCCCGACCATGCCATTACCGACGACGATCAGGGTTTTTACATCGTTGAGGGGGAAGACTGTGGTGTTCATAGCGAGTCCCGGCCGAGGCCAATCAGGTTTTTCAAAGCAAAAAAAAAGCGCCCGGAACCGTTCGGTTCCAGGCGCCTTTGCCTGTTGTTTTATTGGGTATTCTGGGGTGTCATCGAGCCACGTTGCCGGAAGCACCCGAGTAGCCCTCTGGTCTTTGCGAGACTGGCGATCCACATCGATCAACCGGGGCGGCCCGACCACATTCATGGTGGGGTTGTTGAGGATTATGCAGAGGTTGTGCCAGCTTGCGCCGGCAGCGCTTCAAGCCCGAATGGGCAATGCCCGCACGGCCGCGCAGCGTTTACAGCCGCATCTGGCGCAGGATTTTTCCTGCCTTGCATTGGTGCGCATCAAGGGGGCTGCGCTGTAAAGCTGTGCGCTGTGCGCTGTGCGCTGTACGCTGTACGCGGAGCGTGGGCACGATAACGGCGTGCCTGCGGTCTGTCATTGATTCTGCCCGCCGGTCGCTCCCACGGCCTTCGGCCAGAATCAAAAGCGGACTTGCGTATAACGCTGAGCGTTCCGCGTGGGAATGCCTGTCGTGACGCTCCGCGTCGCAATTCTGCGCCGCGCCGCCTGCTCTATAGTTAAGCCGTGCGTTCAGAAGCCCAAGGCTGGCGTAACATGTGTATCACCCTGCAATTCCCCCAATAAGTCCGTGCTCATGAACATCACTATCACTGAAGTACACCCCTCCGAGATTCCGCACACCGTCGATTTCGTCATGCGCGCGCGTGCCGCGATCTTTCCCTTGCTCGACACCGTCACCGTTCCGCCCGATCTGGCCGGTTTCGAGCAGGTGTATCTGAACGGTGAGAACGGCAAGTTCCTGATCGCCCGCTGTGAAGGGCAGATCATCGCGGCTGTGGGCTACCTGCCTTACGATCATCGTTTCCCGCAGTTCGATTACCGCGGGCGCAGAACTGTCGAGATCGTACGTCTGTTCGTCACGCCGGAGTTTCGCGGCGACGGGCTGGCCAGCCGCTTATGTCAGGCGCTCTGGGCTCATGCCGAGGCAGGCGGCATAGAGGTTTTGTACCTGCATACCCATCCATTTCTGCCAGGCGCGATTCGTTTCTGGGAGAAACAGGGCTTTGCCGTAACCGATGTGGAAAGCGATCCGGTGTGGAACACCACCCACATGGAGCGCGTTCTTTAAGAGGGCTTTATCAGAGACGTAAGGGGTTGGCAGGGTGCCAACCCCTTGTACCGATCAATGCGGAGAACGCTGACGCGCAGTCTTGAGCAGGTCTTCCGGCGTGATGTGGCCGACCACCGATTTGGCCGCCGCGCTGCCAGGTAGCGGCAAGTCGAGAATGTGACCTTTCATCTTGCCGATCACGTGCATTTCGCAAGGCTTGCAATCGAACTTGAGGGTCAGCACTTCATCACCGTGCACCAGTTGCATCGGCGCGACCTTGGTGCGCACGCCTGTCACACCTTTGGCCTGTTTCGGGCACAGGTTGAACGAGAAACGCAGGCAATGCTTGGTGATCATCACCGGCACTTCGCCGGTCTCTTCGTGGGCCTCGTAGGCCGCGTCGATCAACTGCACGCCGTGGCGATGATAGAAGTCGCGAGCCTTCTGGTTGTAGACGTTGGCCAGAAAAGACAAGTGCGACTCCGGGTACACCGGTGGCGGAGTGGTCTCGGCCTTGCGTCCGCCGCGCGGATGAGCCTTGATGCGGGCTTCGGTCAATGCCTCGATGGCGTCGCGGCGCAGGGTCTTGAGCTGCGAGTTGGGCACGAAGAACGCCTGTGGCGCGTCAAGCCTGACATCCTGGGCATGATAGATCGTGGTGCCCAGTTGGGTGAGCAGGTCACGCAGCTGATCCAGCGCCTGCTCGGGCTTGTTGGCCGTTCCGAATGGCCCATCAAGACCGACCGTGACGCTCACGCCTTCTTCGCTGGTGGCTTTCAGGCTCAAATGATCTTCGCGCAGCGTGACCTGCCATTGAACGCCGATACGACGCTCGGCCGAGGTCTTGAGCAGCGCTTGTTGCCAGTTGTGGTCCAGGTTGCGGTTCAGCGGATGATTGGGGCGTAGGCTGGAAAGGGCCGCTGGCATCTCGTTGGGCTCCACGCGATAGCGCCAGCGTTTCTGGCCGTCTTCTTCGAACTCGCCCTTGAGCTCGGCGATGTTGGCACGGAAGCCCACCACTTCACGCTTGATCTGCACATTGAGGCCATCGCCGTTGGACAGCGGCTCATGGGTCACGGCGATCAGATCGCGCTTGCCGAGCTTTTCAACGGTGCCCACCGCCAGACCAGTGAAGGTCGGCGTGTCGAACGCGCCGATGTCGATCTTGCGGTCGCTGACGAAATAATCGGTGCTGCCGCGATGAAAGGTCTTTTCCGGGTCCGGCACGAAAAAGTGCGCGGTACGGCCGCTGGAAGCACGTGCCAGGTCCGTGCGATCTTCGAGAATCTCGTCCAGACGCTGGCGATAATAAGCGGTGATGTTTTTTACGTAGCCCGCATCCTTGTAGCGTCCTTCGATCTTGAACGAGCGCACGCCGGCGTCCACCAGTGCACGCAGGTTGGCACTCTGGTTGTTGTCTTTCATCGACAACAGATGCTTTTCGAAGGCCACAACGCGACCCTGATCATCCTTGAGGGTGTATGGCAGGCGGCAGGCTTGCGAGCAGTCACCACGGTTGGCGCTGCGGCCGTTTTGCGCGTGGGAAATATTGCACTGCCCGGAGAACGCCACGCACAGTGCGCCGTGGATGAAGAATTCGATGGCCGCGTCGGTTTCGTCAGCGATAGCGCGGATTTCCTGCAGATTCAGTTCCCGGGCCAGCACCAGTTGCGAGAAACCGGCCTGATCGAGAAACTTCGCCCGGCTCAGGGTGCGAATATCGGTTTGCGTACTGGCGTGCAGCTCGATGGGCGGAATGTCCATCTCCATCACCCCGAGGTCCTGCACGATCAGTGCGTCCACGCCGGCGTCGTAGAGCTGGTGAATCAGCTTGCGCGCAGGCTCCAGTTCGTCGTCATGGAGGATGGTGTTGATGGTGGTAAAGATCCGCGCGTGATAGCGGTGCGCGAATTTGACCAGCTCGGCAATGTCACTGACCTCGTTACAGGCGTTGTGCCGTGCACCAAAGCTCGGCCCGCCGATATAGACCGCATCGGCACCATGCAGGATGGCTTCACGGGCGATGGCCACATCCCGTGCAGGGCTGAGCAATTCCAGGTGGTGCTTGGGTAACGACATGGCAACGGGATCCGGCTGCGGGCAAAGCGCGCATTGTAGTGCCACAGACCGCGCGGTGCACCTGTTGCAGATTGCAGCAGGTGCCGGACTGACCATCGGCGCGGTTTCAGCGCGAGCGCAGGCGCAGAATCTTCGCCCCGTCACTGGGGTCGGTCAGCCAGTGCGCCACGACGCCGAAGGTGCTCAGCAGGCGTTCCGGGGTCAGCACCTCGAGCGGCGCACCCAGCGCGACCAGCCGACCCTTTTCCATGACCGCCACACGGTCGCAGTCCAGTGCCTGATTCAGATCGTGCAGGGCAATCACGGTGGTCACCGGCAACGCCCTGACCAGACCGAGGATGGTCAGTTGGTGCTGGATGTCCAGATGATTGGTCGGTTCGTCCAGCAGAAGGATCTGCGGCCGTTGCGCCAGCGCCCGGGCGATGTGAACGCGCTGCCGCTCGCCACCGGACAAGGTGTGCCAGGCGCGTTTTTGCAGGTGCAGCATGTCCACATCCTGCAACGCCTGGCGAACGATCGCGTCGTCCTCGGCGCTCCACGGCTCGAGTGCCGACAGCCATGGCGTGCGGCCCAGTTCGACGGCATCCAGTACGGTCACGGCGTCGCTGGTTTCAGCTTGCTGCTCGACCACCGCCAGCAGGCGCGCCACGTCCCTGCGGCTCAACGCCTCAAGTGCTTGCCCGCCCAGGCTGACCGAGCCGCTGACCGGCTTCTGAATGCCGGCCAGTAGCTTGAGCAGGGTGGATTTGCCCGAGCCGTTGGGACCGACCACGGCCAGGGTTTCACCCGCGGCAATGCTCAGGTCGACATCGCGCAGCAGCGCCGCGCCACGAACCGAATAACCCAGACCGGAACAACCGAGCACCGGTGTACTGGGCGGATGAGGTAAGGCGTTCATCGCGTGCTGTTGCCCCGGATAAGAATCAAAGCGAAGACCGGTGCGCCGATCAGTGCGGTAATCACCCCGATCGGCAGCGCCTGCCCCTTGATCAGTGTGCGCGAAAGGATATCGGCAGCGATCAGAAACAGTGCACCGCTCAAGGCACTCAGCGGCACCAGCCGCGCGTGCCGGACACCGACCAGCATGCGCACCGCGTGCGGGATCACCAGCCCGACGAAACCGATGGAGCCGACAATCGAGACCATCACTGCGGTGACCAGCGCGGCGGTAGCGATCAATATGATCTGCACGCGGCGTACCGCGATCCCCAGTGACGCGGCCGAGTCGCTGCCGAAGGTGAACGCGTCCAGCGCTCGCCGGTGCCAGAGGCACACCAGCAGACCGACCAGCACCGTCGGCACGGCCAGCCAGACCGAATGCCAGCGCACGCCGCTGAGGTTACCCAGCAGCCAGAACATGATGCCGCGTGCCTGCTCGGAGCTTGCGGATTTGGTGATCAGAAACGAGGTCAGGGCATTAAACAGTTGCGAACCGGCGATCCCGGCCAGAATGATCTGCCCGGCTGCCGTGGTGCCGCGTGAAGAGTGCGCCAGCAGGGCGACCATCGAAAATGCCGCCACGGCCCCGACAAAGGCACCCGCCGACATCGAGATCGCACCTGCACCGAAGCCCAGAATGGCGACCAGTACTGCACCGGTCGAGGCCCCTGCGGAGATCCCCAGCAGATACGGGTCTGCCAGCGGGTTGCGCAATAGCGACTGCAACACCACACCACAGATCGCCAGCCCGGCCCCGCAGGCCGCTGCGACAATGGCGCGGGTCAGCCGGTAGTTCCAGACAATGCCTTCGTCGATAGGGTCGAGCACATAGCCGGCGGCCCAGAGTTTGTTGGCCAGCACCTGAAAAACCACCTGCAGGCTGATCGAGGTTTCGCCGATCGCGGCCCCGATCATGATCGCCAGCACCAGCACCGCCGAAACCCAGAGCACATGAACCAACGCTATCGGCAATCTCATTTGGCAGCGTTGAAACGGTTGGCGGCGTCAGCCAGTTCCTCGAACCCGGTGAACAGACGCAGGCCAGCCTGCATGCCCTCGGCGTCGATGATCACGATCCGGTCATGCTTGACTGCGTCCATGTTGCGGGTCACCGGGTCGGTCTTGAGGAATTCGATTTTTTTCAGGTAATCGTCGGCCGGGAAGCGGCGGCGATCCATGCGCGCGATGACCAGAATGCTCGGGTTGGCCTTGGCGATGGTTTCCCAGCCCACGGTTGGCCACTCTTCGTCGGACTGGACAATATTGCGCATGCCCAGGCTGTTGAGCATGAAGTCTGGAATGCCTTTGCGGCCTGCCACGAAAGGGTCGCTGGCAAGGTCGGAGCTGGAGAACCAGAACAGCGCCGAGACGTCGTTGGCCTTGTTCTGCCTGACGTTGGCAATCGCTGCGCTCAGGCGGGCCTTGAGGTCGGTGACCAGCGCGTCGCCGCGATCCTGTACATCGAAAATCTGCGCCAGTTGCTCGATGCTCTTGTAGATGGTCTCGATGCGGAATGGCTCCAGTCGTGTGCCATCGGCACCGACCAGATTGTCCTTGCCTTCGCAGTCGGACGGCAGGATGTAAGTAGGTATCTTCAGGTCATGGAACTGCTCGCGGGTGCCGACCACGCCCTGTTTGCCGACCATCCACTCCAGCTGCACGGCCACCAGTTCCGGTCGCTTGCCGATTACCGCTTCGAAACTGGGCTCGTTGTCGGCCAGGCGTTCGACCTTGTCGTTCTGCGCCTTGAAGCGTGGCAATACGTTGTTGAACCACAGCGAGGTGCCGACCAGTCTGTCGCCCAGGCCCAGTTCGTAAAGCATTTCGGTGCCGGCCTGGCCAATGGTTACAGCCTTGGTTGGCGCATGCGTGAAGGTCAGGGTCGCGCCACAGTTTTCAAGGGTCAGCGGGTACTGAGTGGGGGCGGCGAGGGCCAGGGTGGACAGCGTCAGGCTGGCAGCGAGTGCGGCGAGGCGGGGCAGCGACATGGAATGCGGTCTCCTTTGGAGCAGGTGCCAGGGCGCAATGCACATCAGGAAACACATCCCCGGAAGATAACCGGGCACGGCAGGAAACGCCGACGCGTGCGGATGTCCTTCCCGGACACCCCGCCGGTTAGTTGGTTGAATCGGGTCGGCAGGTCTCCTGACTGACACGTCATCGCCAGGCTCCGGCCTTCCCGGATCACGATCCAGTGGCAGTCATGGAGCAGGCTCGGTGCCTACAGTTGCGGGGGCAGTTTCGTTTTTCGCCTGGTGGAAAAAGGCGCGCGAATTCCCTGTTAGTTCCTCTCGGAAACCGACGCGCGGCATGGTAAACGATAAGCGTTTTAGTGGCTAATCCTTTGCAGCGCCGCTGCAGCAGACGGTCGGCCAGTTAAAAATCGTCCTGATGAGCACGGAACTTTCGGCAAAAACGCTTAAATTATCTTCATGTTCATGCCTGTAAAACCGCAAACCCCCATTCCAGAGCGCTCGCGTGAAAAACATGGCGCTGGGCCACAACACGTTTTTCACATCTTCTTCACTGCATCGGGACGATGCTGAACCTATCTTGCCTGCATGGGAGCGGCGAAGACCTCGGGCACTCCCTGGGTCAACGCCACACATAGGTTCATGGCAGGAGTGGTCCCTTGACCAACACGATAATCAACAAGAATGTACTTCCCCGTTCGGGCATCAGTCAGCGCTACAAATTGCATCGGCACATCGTATCGATGTCAGTTACCGTCGTGCTGATGGCTATCTGTGCGTGGTTCTACTCGTCGTTCTCCGGTGTGCATGTAGTGGACCTGGGAGTCGGTAGAAACCTGAGCGTTTCCGGCCTTCGCGAGCACTGGCGACAAGGCAATGTGGTGGTGATGATTCGCCATGCCGAACGCTGTGACCGCTCGAGCAACCCGTGCATGGGCGACGCCGACGGCATTACCTCCAACGGCCGCGATACCGCGCTGGCGGTGGGTGCCGGGTTGCAGAAGATGGGCATGGACCACGCGCGCATGATCGCCAGCCCCAAAACCCGCACGCAACAGACTGCGCAACTGCTGGCAGGACACGCGGTGGTCGCTGAGGACTGGATCAACGACTGTGACAGCGGCTTCATGAAGGCTGTGCAGGCCCACAAGGTCAGCGGCGAGAACATGGTACTGGTCACTCACAGTGGCTGCATCGACCAGTTCGAACGCAAGGCCGGCGTACCTGGCGGCGAGCGCTCCAGTGAGTACACCCAGGCGTTTTTCGTACAAGTAGACGGCAGCCACCCACCAAAAATTCTCGGCTCCCTGAATGCCGGGCAATGGGCAAACCTCAACAGCGAGCAATTCAATTGACGACATCTTCCAGCGCCAGGCTGCGGTTTTACGGCATAAACCTGGGTTTACCGGTGTTTTTCGCTCTACTGGTCTTCGTTACTTTCGACCTGACCACGATCGACCGGCAACTGACTGACCTGTTTTTTGATTCGACGGCCGGAGTGTTCCCCATCGGCCAGAGCCATCTGTTCGAGAACATCACGCACAGATGGGCGAGGATCCTTCCGAACTGGACCGGGGAACTGGCGATCATCGGTGCGATGCTGTCCTTCGTTTGGCCGTTGCTGGAAAAATATGATGATTCGCGCCTCGCGAGGCGGCTGACGGGCTCTCGGTTGGGCACCTTTCTGCGTTTTGCGCGCAGGCACCGGCTGGACTTCTTTTTCGTCATCGTCGCCTTTGCGCTGAGCACCGGCATGATCCATTACCTGAAAAGCCATACCAGCGTTTACTGCCCCGTCGAGACCACCTTGTACGGTGGCAGCCAGGCGCACATCGAGTGGTTCAGGAACTTCAACCTGCTCCACGAGGCTGGCGCCGGGCGATGCTGGCCGGGCGGTCATGCGTCAAGCGCGTTCAGTCTGCTGGCCCTGTACTTCGTGGCTCGTCGCTATTGCTGGCGGCACTCGAAAGTCTTGCTGGCGGGCATTCTCCTGCTCGGGATGATTTACGGCACCACGCGGGTACTGCAAGGCTGGCACTTCATGTCGCACACCTTCTGGGCGGGTATCGTGGTGTGGCTGAGCACGCTGCTGGTTGCCTTGTGCTTCTATGGCCGATCGAGGTTGCAACAGCCGATTAGCCAGGCAGTGGCCGTCAACAAACCTGATGCATTCGGCACTCGGCCTGCAGACGCATTGGCAGCAGATGCCCGGTCGGCCGGGTAGAAAAATAACAAGGCACGGCAATGAACATTCTGGTTATTGAAGACCATCGTGATATCCACGACAACCTGCTGGAGTTCTTCGAGCTCAGGGGGCATGCGGTAGAAGGGGCGCTGGACGGCCTGAGCGGGTTGCATCTGGCCGCCTCGAAACGCTTCGATGCGATCATCCTCGACATCATGCTGCCCGGCATCGACGGCAATCAGATCTGCCACAGCCTGCGCCAGTACTCTAAGTCGGAAGTCGCGATTGTGATGCTCAGCGCGCGCGATGAACTGGATGATCGGCTCACCGGTTTCAAGGTGGGCGCCGACGACTACATCACCAAGCCGTTTGCAATGTCCGAGGTGCTCGCCAGGGTCGAAGCGATTGTCAGCCGACGGCAGCGCCAGGACAACCGGATGATGGTGGTTGCCGACCTGCAGTTCGATCTGGACACCCTGGAGGTCACCCGCAAAGGCGTGCCTTTGAAGCTCAACCCGACCAACATGAAACTGCTGGAACTGTTGATGCGCAAAAGCCCGCACATAGTCAAGCGATCCGAACTGGAGGAGGCGCTTTGGGGCCGTGATGCCCCGAACAGCAGCAGCTTGCGCAGCAACATCCATGTGCTCAGGCGGGTACTGGATGGCGGCCACGACACGCCGTTGCTGCACACCGCCCATGGCCTGGGCTACAAGCTGTGCGTGCAGCGCTGAGGCGCGCTCACTCTAAGTTGAACAGGCGCTGTATCAGGGGCGGCGTGCTGCCTGTCCAGCGTTTGAATGAACGGCGGAAATTGGCCGGGTCGTTGAAGTTCAAATAGTCCGCCACGGCTTCATTGCTCATCCCCTTGATCTGATACAGGTACAACGCGACGTGTTTGCGCGCCAGATCGTGCTGCGCCTGAAAGTGCGTGCAGTGCTTGTGCAGCTTGCGCTTCAGCTTGGCTGGGGATGAAGCGGCTGTCGACTTCGTACCAGTCACTTTTAAGCGTCATGTCAGGCGCTCAGGCAGTGCGGGTCAGAGGGTGTCGGGCGCGGGCCATCGACAGATTGAGGCGGCGTAGCAGGTTGTCCGGCGTTTCATTGAGTGCCATGACGACCGCCACGCTGGCCGAAAGATGAATGCGCTCGCCCTGTTGCCGGGTCTTGTGCGCCAGGCTGGCGACCGCCTGCTGCAACTCCAGCGCCAGCAGTTTTGCCTGGCTTTCTGCGGTGTTGGGTAGCAACACCACGAAGCGGTCGCCGGCCAGGCGGCAGAGCAGGTCCTGGCGGCGCAGATTGAGTACCAGCAAGTGGTTGAGCGCTGAGAGCACCTCGTCGCCTTCGGCATGCCCGAAGGCATTGTTGATCGCGCTGAAACCATCCAGGTCCAGCGCCAGCAGCGACAGCGGCTGCTGTTGGCAGACACTCTGTTCCAGGCTGATCACCAGTTGGCGCTTCAGATAGTCGGCGCTGCCCAGCGGGGTGAGCTTGTCGTAAAGCCGGTGCTCCCGGAAGCCGCCCTCACGCTTTTCCATTTGCGCACTGATTGCCAGTTGTTCGCGATGCCAGTGGTAGATGCCCAAAGTCAGCAGGATCAGGCCGACCGGCATCGGGCCGGATTCCAGCCAGTGATCCCATTCGATTTCGGTGGGCAGGCGGATAAATTCGTCGAGCGCGTCGATCCACCACGAGAAGAACACGCAGCTCAGGCCGATCGACAGGTAATTGGTCACACGGCCGGCCGGTCTGCTCTTGAACACCAGAAACAGCCAGACCAGCGACAGCAGGGCAGAGCCACCTTCACCGACGATGTCCAGCCACTGCCATTCGCTGACAGGTTTGACGGTGCCGAATGCCAGAAACGCCAGCAGGCCGAGATTGGAGGCGACCATCAGCACGGCGAGTTTCCAGCGATGAGGTTGGATAATCCTGAACATGAACAGACGGCTCCTGAGGTGCTGATTATCGGCCAGCAGAACAGATGCACATGACACTTCGGTGACGGGTCACGCGGACCGTGAAAGGTCGAATCAGCTCTCGTGTGTTGCAGGTTTTTGCTTCGCATCTGACGTGTACGCCACCCCGGATCAGCACCATGACTCAGCCGTCACTTACGTCGCACTCTGCGTCGTCAGTACCATCGCGGTTGAACAGCACTGCATTGGCGGTCGCTGCGGGCAACGCGTGACGCTCTGTCGCATCAGAGTCACATATATGTCGGCGTTTGATTCTGGCCAGCGCCCGTCAATGACCGCAGCGCAGACCTTTCGTTATCAGCCAAGGACCGTCGAGGGCAGGGCGGTGACAGTGTCCGGGGTGAAGAATACCTTTCACTACCGGATCAAGTAGGACTACCGTGTACTGCAGGCAGTCCTCTGACCTGTGCCCCTGTCTGGCCGGAAATGGCATCCGGATGAACGAGCAGGATTTTTTTCTGCTCTGCTTGACTTCCTTTTCCGAATCAGTAACATAGCGCTCATTCCGCGATAGCTCAGTTGGTAGAGCAAGTGACTGTTAATCACTGGGTCCCTGGTTCGAGTCCAGGTCGTGGAGCCAGAATATATTTCAAAGGCGATGTGTAGGCCTTTGAACAAGAAAAAACCCGCCTAATGGCGGGTTTTTTCGTTTTGGCGCTAATGCGACGCGGCTTCAGCATTCCTGGCTCGCGGCGCCTCAATACGGCGAAATAGTCCCCAACAAACCTACCGCGATTGCCAACAATAAAAAACCTATCAAAGAAAGTCCGAGCTTGCCCATGAGCGTCTCCTGCTGATCGATCTGTCTGTAACGAGCCGCAGGTATCGCTTCTGGCGGTTGGCCTGCGCGTTTGAAAGCGCTGCCATTATCGTGCTCATACAGATTCTGGTACAGATTCAGAAACGGCTTAAAAATACGGATCAGTTGCCTTTATGCAAGGCATGAAAACGCTCAGAACGACGCGATGATACGTCCCAGCATCGCCATGGCCTGCTCGCTGCGTTCGTCCCAGGGCGTGCCGTAGTTGAGGCGCGCGCAATTCTTGAAGCGCCGTGACGCGGAAAAGATCGGGCCGGGTGCGAGGCTGATGCCTTGCGCTAGCGCGAGTTGAAAGAGCTGCAGCGAATCAACCTGCCCGGGGAATTCGAACCACAGAAAGTAGCCGCCGACGGGGCGGGTGACGCGTGTCGCCGCCGGGAAATAGCGGGCGGCAGCGGCGAGCATCGCGCCTTGTTGCAGTTCGAGAGTGTCACGCAGTTTACGCAGATGGCGGTCATAGCCGCCATGCTTGAGGTAGTCGGCGAGCGCGGCCTGGGCGGGGACCGAAGGGGAGAGGGTGGTCATGAGCTTGAGGCGGTCAATCTGCTCGGTGTAACGCCCGCCTGCCACCCAGCCGACCCGATAGCCGGGTGCGAGGGTTTTGGAAAACGAGCTGCAGTGCATCACCAGTCCGCTGCGGTCCAGGCTTTTCACCGGGTGAGGCGCCTTGGCGCCGTAATACAGTTCGGCGTACACATCGTCCTCGATCAACGGGATTTGATGCTGTTCCAGCAGGTCGTAGAGCCTGATCCTGTTTTCCTGAGTCATGCTCGCGCCCAATGGGTTCTGAAAGCTGCTCATGAACCAGCAAGCCTTGATCGGCAGGCGTGTCAGGCTGTCCTGCAGCGAGTCGAGGTCCACGCCGTCACGCGGATGCACGGGAATTTCGACGGCTTTCAGCTTCAGGCGCTCCAGCACTTGAAGGCAGGCATAGAACGCCGGGGCTTCGATGGCGACCAGGTCGCCGGGCTCGGTGACGCACTGCAGGCACAGGTTCAGGGCTTCCATCGCGCCATTGGTGATGACCAGTTCGTCAGCCGGCAAGCGCACGCCACTGATCATGTAGCGCAGGGCGATCTGTCGGCGCAGTTCGGGATTCCCGGTGGTCATGTCGCTGACGATGCCCGCAGGCGTCAGCGCACGCACAGCTGACGCCATCGACTTTGCCAGGCTCGCCAGCGGATACAGGTGCGGGCTGGGAAACGCCGAGCCGAACGGCACGGTGTCCGGGTCCTTGAGCGAGCCGAGCACTGAAAAGATCAGGTCGCTGACGCCCAGTTCGGTGCCTTCGCTGGTGTGTCTGATCAGTTCAGGCTCGGTCAGTGCATTGGCGGCATGCTCGCGCACGTAATACCCGGAGCGTGCGCGGGCCTGAATCAGTCCCTTGTCTTCCAGCAGGTAATAGGCCTTGAAGACCGTCGCGGGGCTGACGGACCAGGTGCGACTCGCGACGCGTACGGACGGGACTTTTTCCCCGGCGGGCAGGACGCCGCTGCGAATCATTTCCGAGATGTCGGCGGCAAATTTTTCGTAGCGTTTCATAAGCGGCTTCGAATGAGCAAGGCTGCATCATGAGCGAAACCGGTCATAACGAACAGAGACAAAAGGGCTGTAAAAAACAGGATCAGATGGCTTTTGCAGGTGTTGCAGAGTGTTACGCCACCCGTCACTCAGGTCGTTCGGGGAGATGGCTTGCGCTTGAACCCCTCAAACGGATAGGTCTATGATGCCAGCGCCTTACGACCCATCGAAGGAAATAGACGTGTCCCGTTCCAACTGGCTGCCTACGCCGCCTTAGCGCTACGCCCCCCTCGCAACACCTGACTGCCTTCTTGCTGCAGTCGCCCGTTGCTGCGCCCGTTTTTTGGTCGCCGCCACTCCCACTCTGATTACTTAATCGAAAACCGATGCTCCTGCTCGTCCGGCAATCGCTGCCGTGCGTCTTGCTGCGTCTGCCACAGGTATTCCCATGTTAGAAAAAATCAAAGCTGCGTGGTTTTCCAACGTTCGTGCCGATGTATTGGCCGGGCTGGTTGTTGCATTGGCCCTGATTCCAGAGGCCATCGCGTTCTCCATCATTACCGGGGTAGACCCGAAAGTCGGGCTTTACGCGTCGTTCTGTATCTGCGTGGTCATCGCTTTCGTGGGCGGGCGCCCGGCGATGATTTCTGCGGCCACCGGTGCGATGGCCTTGCTGATGGTGAATCTGGTCAAAGAGCACGGGCTTCAGTATTTGCTGGCCGCCACCTTGCTCTGCGGCGTACTGCAGATCATCGCCGGCTATCTGCGCCTGGGTGAGTTGATGCGCTTCGTTTCACGCTCGGTGGTTACCGGGTTCGTGAATGCACTGGCGATTCTGATCTTCATGGCCCAGTTGCCGGAATTGACCCATGTGACCTGGCCGGTTTATGCGATGACCGCAGCGGGCCTGGCAATCATCTACCTGTTCCCGCGTGTGCCGGTGCTGGGCAAGCTGCTGCCTTCGCCGCTGGTGTGCATTCTGCTGCTCACCGCAATGTCCATTTACATGGGGCTCGATGTACGAACCGTGGGTGACATGGGCGCAATGCCCGACAGCCTGCCGACTTTCATGTGGCCGGATGTCGCGCTCAATCTCGACACCCTGCTGATCATTCTGCCGTATTCCGCCGCGCTGGCTGTGGTGGGCCTGCTGGAGTCGATGATGACCGCGACCATCGTCGATGACCTGACCGATACCACCAGTGACCGAAACCGTGAGTGCAAAGGGCAGGGCATTGCCAATATCGCCACGGGTCTGATCGGGGGCATGGCCGGCTGCGCCATGATCGGCCAGTCGATGATCAACGTGAAGTCTGGCGGCAGAACACGTCTTTCAACCCTCAGCGCAGGTTTACTGCTGTTGATCATGATGCTGTTTCTGGGCGAATGGCTGGCGCGTATCCCAATGGCGGCGCTGGTGGCGGTGATGATCATGGTGTCGATCAGCACCTTCAGTTGGGGATCGATCCGCAACCTCAAGGAATACCCGCTCTCGACCAACATCGTGATGGTGGTCACCGTGGTGGTGGTCGTGGCGACCCACAACCTTGCCTACGGTGTGCTGGTCGGTTCTCTGCTTGCCTCGATGTTCTTTGCCAGCAAGATCGCTCACTTCCTTGACGTCACGTCGCACCGTGATCCCTTCCACAGCCATCGCACCTACTACGTGACAGGCCAGGTATTCTTCGCCTCCGCTGACCGTTTCATGGCCTCATTCGACCTGCGCGAAAGCCTCGAGACACTGGTCATCGATCTGCGCGAGGCGCATTTCTGGGACATCACCGCTGTGGCCGCACTGGACAAGGTGGTTTTGAAACTGAGAAAGGCAGGCATCAGCGTCGACGTTATCGGCATGAACCGGGCCACCGCCACGCTGGTGGACCGGTTTGGTGTGCACGACAAGCCGGACGGCATCGACTCGTTGATGGGGCACTGATCTGCGGGGCCGGGCAGGCAGGCTCAGCCCGGAATCTCCAGGCGGATGACGGATCCTCCGCCTGGCCTGTTGCGGACCTCGATAGTGCCGTCATGCTCGAGGCAAATGGCTCTGGCGATCGACAGGCCAAGGCCGCTGCCTCCCGAATAACGCGCCCGTGAACGTTCGGCACGCCAGAAGCGGTCGAATACCTGTTCGAGGTTCTCCGAGTCAAAGCCGGGGCCGCGGTCCGAGACGGTCAGTTCCATGCGCCCTGCGCTGGCTTTGCCGACAATCAGCAGCTCGCCGCCCATCGCCGAATAGCGCAGCGCGTTATCGACGAGAATATTCACCACCTGGCCGATTCGGTCACGGTCGGCGTTGACGGTCAATTTCCGCGGGATATCGATCGTCACGACGACACCTGCCTCATCGAGCGGCGTGGCAAACCAGCTCAGACGTTCGACCACCAGTTTCTCAAGGGAAAACTCCGTCTTGTCCAGGGTCAGCTGACCCGCGCTGGCGAGCGAGAGCAGGTGCAGATCACTCACCAGTTTGTTCAACTGGCCGAGCTGGCGATGGACCATTTCCAGTTGTGCCAGGTCACGCGGGAACACTTCGTCGATCATGCCTTGTATGCGTCCCATGGCGGCATTCAGTGGCGTGCGCAACTCATGGGCAATCATGGCGCTGGATTCGCTGACTTCCAGTTCGTAACGGCCGAGCTGGGTGGTCATGGTATTGAAGTCGCTGACCAGCGCCTGCAATTCGTCCGGGCCGTTGGTGCTCATCGGCAGGCGTGTCTTGAAGTCGCCCTGGGCGACTTGACGTGCGCCTCTGGCAATCGAAGAGAACTGGCTGGAAAGCGGGCGGGAAAACAGAAAGCCGAAGAATAGGATGATCGGGATCGCCACCAATACCAGTGCTGCCAGCACCCACCATTCCTTGTTGGCAATGCCCGGCAGCAGGTTTTCGATCGGGTAATACTCGAAGAACAGTTCGCGTAGCTTGACCATGTCCAGGGTGGGCTCGGCCTGCAGCCGCAGGAACTCCATGCGCACGTCGGCCGGCATGGCCTGCAGAGTGAGCCAGTCAGAGACCGTGACGTGCAGCCACATGCAAAACGCGATGACGATGACCGCACCGACGGCGAGCATGCTCATGCGCATGCCGACCCAGTGCCACAACGGTTTTTGTCTGTGCCTGAAAAAATGTCGCATGAGGATCACCTGAACCGATAGCCAACCGAACGGACGGTGACCAGCACGTTGTCCACGCCATGGATCTCCAGTTTGCGCCGCAGGTTATGCACATGCGCATCGACAACCCTGGCCAGCGCCTCGCTGTCGGGAAGGCAGATTTCCAGCAGCTCTTCGCGAGTGAAAGCCTTGGACGGCGTTTTCAGCAGCGTTGAGAGGATCTTGAACTCGGTAGGTGTCAGGTCGAGCACGGTCTCTGCGCCATCCTGACCTTCAATGATCGCGGTGACGGCGTCCAGCTCCACCAGCAGGTTCTGGTAGCGCAAATGACGCTCGTTGTTGCCGTTCTGCTGGGAGCGCCGCAGAACCGCATGCACGCGGGCCACCACTTCCCGCGGGTTGTAGGGCTTGACCACGTAATCGTCGGCCCCATAGCGCAAGGCACCGAGTTTTTCCGGTTCGTCGCCCATGGCGGTGACCATGATCACCGGCGTGTCGCTGCAGCGCCGGACGGCCGACAGCACGTCCGTGCCACTGACAAGCGGCAGCATGACGTCCAGCAGAATCAGGTCGGGTTTCCACTGACGGTGCATATCGATACCGCGCTGACCGTTTTCGGCCAGCCCGACGTTGAAACCGTCACGACGCAGGTAAGCCTCGAGAATGCTGGCACTGTCGGCATCGTCTTCAACGATAAGAATGCGTTTTCCTGACACGAGAGCGCCTCTTGATCAAATCTTGATAATTCACGAACGGTTTGTTGAAAGTCGACGTTCAGGATGCTGCCCAGAGCCCACTGTCGCGGACAGATCCTATGCCGATGAGTACACCGCTGTCCAAGCGTATCCGCAACCGCCGACGGTATTGCCTTGCCATGCTGGCGAGCCTGGTTCTTTCGGGCTGCTCGTTGATACCGGCCTATCAGCGTCCAGCGTTGCCGGTCCCTGTCGATCAGGTGCCTGCTGTGGTCGCGGCTGCGAATACCTCCACAGTCGTCGTGCTCAGTGCCGACGAAGAAGCGCTGGCTGGCGAGTTATCGCCGAAGGGCGAGCTGCGCGGTCTGCTGCAATCGGCGCTGGCGTTCAATCGCGATTTGCGTGTGGCTGTGCTGCGTGTGGAG
The DNA here is from genome assembly GCF_017833055.1 of Pseudomonas sp. PvP100. Lineage (NCBI taxonomy): Bacteria > Pseudomonadati > Pseudomonadota > Gammaproteobacteria > Pseudomonadales > Pseudomonadaceae > Pseudomonas > Pseudomonas sp. PvP100. Next base: position 2,206,588 of record NZ_JAFIBO010000001.1, on the reverse strand, counting down.
GAGGCCAGAGCAATGCGCGGCATTACCCGTGCCGATCGCTTTCCGACCCTTGCCGCAGGTGTCGAGCGCGATCGTCAGCACTTCGATAATGCGGCCGCCGACGAGCGTTATGGTCAGGACATTTCCATAGCGTCGGTGGGCGTCTCTGACTTCGAACTGGATTTCTTCGGGCGCGTGCGCAGCCTGTCAGAAGCGGCGCGGCACGATTATCTGGCCAGCACCTACGGCCAGCAGGCGGCACGCAGTGCGCTGATCGCGGAAGTCGCCCGCGCCTGGCTGGCCGAGCGTCTGACGGCTGCCGTGCAGCAGGATGCGCAGGCGGTTCACGAGGCCCGGCTGATGCTGGTCAAGGCGGCCGAAGAGCAGCAGCGTCAAGGCGCGCTTTCGCTGGACGATCTGATGGCACAGCGCCTAGACACCCTGACTGCGCAACAGCAGGTACAGGATGCGGCAAGCGATCACGCCAACGCGTCGCAGGCCTTGTTGTTGCTCACCGGCTATTCGACAGCGTTGCCCGCGACCAAGCCAGATACCCCTGCGCTGACCGCCGCGCTGGTCGAGACGCCGGCCTGGCTGTCGAATCTGCCGTCTCAGCGTCTGCTGGAGCGTTTCGACATCCATCAGCGCGAAGAAGCCCTCAAGGCCAGCAATGCCAACATCGGTGCTGCCCGTGCGGCGTTCTTTCCGTCGATAAAACTCAGTACCGGCGTGGGCTTGCAGAGCGACAGCCTGCGCACCTTGTTCAGCAACGGCAGCGGTGCCTGGCTGTTCACCCCGCAATTGAATCTGCCGCTGTTCGACGGCGGGCGTAATCAGGCCAACCTGGATCTTGCCAAGGTGCGTCAGCAGATCGCAGTGGCCGAGTATGAAAAGGCCGTGCAGAACGCCTTCCATGAAATGTCCGCTGTGCTGACCCGCCGTCAGCAGGCCCTGAACCATGTCCGCAACGAGGTCGAGCGGGTTGCGCTGGTCCAGGAAAAAGTGCGGCGCCTGTCCTTTGAGCTTAATGCGGGCGCGGTCGAGCGTACTGCATTGCTGGTTTCCACTCTCCGTATTGCCGAAGCCGACGCAGCCGCTCGCAAGTCTCTCGACGCGCTGCAGCAAAACCGTATCGATCTGTTTCGAGTACTGCGGGGAGCAGAACCGATAACCCCACCCCAATCCTGAATGAAACCGGAGTATCCCCATGAGTCCTGCAATCTCTCGTACTCACCTGCGGTCTGCGCTGCTTAAACCTGTGCTGACCGTGTTGATCACCTCTGCGGCCATGAGCCTGGCCGGTCAGGCCTGTGCCCAGGACAGCACTGCTGAAAGCCAGTCGATGCTGGGTGACCGGTTCAACGTCAATTTCGGGCTCGGCATGGCCGTGCTGCCGCGCTACATGGGTGCCGATGAATACCGCAGTCAGGTGGTGCCCATGCTGACGGTCCAGCGCGGCATCTTCTTCGCCGACACCACGCGCGGTCTGGGGCTGCAATGGCAGTCGGATTCCGGGTTCGGTGCCAGCGCTGCACTCAATTACGATTTCGGTCGGACCGAGAAAAACAGCACGAATCGGCCTGGTTCCAACGAACTGAGAGGGATGGGCACCGTCAAGGGCGCGACCGTGGGCGACTTCATGGTTTCTCAGCAACTCATGCCGTGGCTGTCCGTCAGTGCCGAGGCCGAACTGCGGGTGGCTGGCGAACAACGTGGCAATCGTTACCGTTTGGGTTTCGAGGGCATTGCCTACCACAGCCAGACCGATACAGTGACCCTCGACATCGATGCGCACGCCGGGGACGGCCGTTACAACCAGACCTATTTCGGCGTGAGCCCGATCCAGAGTCAGCGCAACGGCTTCTCCCGTTTCAACGCAGACAGCGGCATTTACGCGTACTCGGCGGCGCTCGCCTGGCAGCATACCTTCGACGCCCACTGGTCAACCGTCGCCAGCGTCGGGGTGACGCACTACACCGATCAGACCCGTGGCAGCCCACTGGTCGAGACCGATGCCGAAGGCAGTGGCCTGATTGCCTTGAATTACGCTTTCTGAAGGGTTGAAGCCTGCCATGCGATTGAATCCTGATGCGTTTCTGGCTCTACGGAGGCGTGTGTCACGCGCTTGCGGCGTCGTGCTGATCACCCTGATGATCGGTGGCTGCGGTGATAAACAGACGGCCAGTGCTCCGCCTGTCCGGGCAGTCAAGGTTGAGACGGTGCGGGCGGGAGAGGGCGCTGCGCTGCGCTTCATCGGCACCGTTCGACAGCAGGAGCGCGCCAGTCTGGCGTTTGAATCGGCAGGCACCCTGACAGAGCTGCGGGTCGACATTGGCGATAGCGTCAAGCCGGGCCAGGTGCTCGCCCGCCTTGATCCGCAGCCTGCGCAATTGCGTCTGCAGGAGGCGCAGGCCGCTTTGCGGCTGGCTCGGGCTCAGGCGCTGGAGCGCCAGCGTAACTACCAGCGTCAGCAAAACCTGCTCGCAGCGGGCAGTGTCGCCCAGAGCGTGGTCGAGTCGGCCCAGTCGTCCAGTGAACAAGCCAGCGCCGAGTTGATCCGCACGCAAGCCGAGCTGGACCTGGCCCGTCGCGAACTGGATCGCACCCGCTTGATCGCACCCTTTGCCGGGCGCGTGGTGGCCCGTCATGCACAACCGCAGAGCTTGTTGCCCGCCGGGCAGGTGCTGCTGGATATCGAGTCCGCCGCAGAGCAACAAGTGGTGGCGGCTGTTCCGTTGGCACTTGCCGATTCGCTTGAGCCGGGCGACCTCGCCAGCGCCTCCAGCAGCGCAGACGGTACGGTAGGGTTTGATCTCGCCCTGGAAGGCATTTCGCCCCGAGCCGATGACGGGCTGGTCAGAACGGCCGTGTTCCGAGTGCTGCGGCCTGCCGGCAGGCTGCCCAGTGGCGTCACGCTGCTTGTGCAAATGCATCCCGCTGCCGACGCACAGTCGCTGTCAGTTCCGGTGCAAGCATTATGGATGGGGACCAGCAGCCACGTTGCCGAAGTCTTCGTCCACCAGCCGGGAGGAACAGTCGCCGTCCGCTCCGTCACGCTGGGTACAGTCAGAGAGGGCCGGGCAGTGGTGGTCAGCGGGCTGGTCGCAGGTGAACAGGTGGTCACTGCCGGCGCTGCTTTTCTGCAGGACGGTCAGCCCGTCACGCTGTTTCATTCAGACACTCGCCTGACCGGTGATGCGCAATGAATCTTACCTCCCGCGCCATGGGCGCAAGCCGCCTGACCCTGTTTGCTGCCTTGCTGATTTTGCTGGCCGGTGTCGCGACTTTTTTGAGCTTTCCTTCTCAGGAAGAGCCGTCGGTGACTGTTCGCGACGCACTGGTCAGCGTGTCTCTGGACGGGCTGTCCGCAGAGCGCAGCGAGGAATTGCTCGCCAGGCCGCTCGAAGAGCGTATCCGTGAACTGGCCGAGATCAAGAACGTGCTCACCACGGTCCAGCCTGGCCGAGTGATCGTGCAGGTCACGGCGTATGACAACGTCAAGGATCTCGGGCTGCTGTGGCAACGGCTCCGGGCGAAGGTGAGCGAAACGAGCGGTGGTTTTCCGCCTGGCACCCAAGGGCCGTTTGTCGATGATGATTTCGGTCGCGTGGCCGTGGCTTCGGTCGCGCTGACCGCACCGGGTTTCACCATGAGCGAGATGCGCGGCCCGATCAAACGCTTGCGCAATCAGCTTTATGCGCTCAAGGGTGTCGATCAAGTGCAGTTATATGGCCTGCAGGATGAGCGCATCTACCTCGATGTCGAGCACCAGACGCTGGCCGCCGCCGGACTTTCCCCCCAACAGCTGCTTCAGCAACTGCAAGCCCGCAACCTGATAGCGACAGGAGGCAACCCGGTCATTGGCCAGCAGAGCACCACGCTTTCGATCAGTGGCGAGGTGCTTTCGCTGGAGCAGCTTCGGCAGTTCCCGGTGCAGTTGCCCAATGGTCAGAAGGTCGCGTTGCAGAACCTGAGTCGGGTATCGGTGAGCCCTGTCGACCCGCCGGAAACCGAAGCGATCTACCAGGGACAGGATGCTGTGGTACTGGCGGTTTCGATGCAGCCAGGCCTCAATGTGCAGACGTTCGGTGATGCCTTGCGCAAGCGACTCGGTGAGTTGGAGCAGCAACTTCCGACGGGCTTTACCTTGCACGTGGTGACCTTCCAGTCCAGCGTGGTCGAGCACGAGATGAGCAAGATGTATCACGTCATGGCCGAGACGGTGGTGATCGTGATGTGCGTGGTCATGCTGTTTCTGGGCTGGCGCACCGGCCTGGTGGTCGGGGTGATTGTGCCCTTGACCATCCTCAGTACGCTGCTGGTCATGCGCGCACTGGGGATCGAACTGCAGACGGTGTCGATTGCCGCGATCATCCTGGCGCTGGGCTTGCTGGTGGACAACGGCATTGTCATCGCCGAAGACATCGAGCGACGCCTGCATGCGGGCGAGGATCGACGAAGTGCCTGTGAGGAGGCAGGGCGCACCTTGATGATCCCTCTGCTGACCTCTTCACTGGTCATCGTGCTGGCGTTTTCGCCCTTCTTTCTGGGGCAGACCAGCACCAACGAATACCTGCGTTCGCTGGCGGTTGTGCTCGCCACGACGCTGATCAGCTCGTGGTTGCTCAGCGTCACGGTGACGCCCCTGTTGTGCTTTTACTTCGCCAGGATGCCGGCCGTCAAAGCGTCGGCGGACGAGGCCGATGAGTATGCCTCGGTGTTCTACCGTGGCTATCGCAAGGTCATCGAGGGCTTGCTGAATCACTCGCTGATCTTCATTGCCTGCATGATGGGGTTGCTGGCGTTGGCGGTCGTGGTGCTGACCCGGGTGCCGTACGATTTTCTGCCGAAGTCGGACCGCATGCAGTTCCAGATTCCGCTGGTGCTGGAGCCCGGCAGCAGCTCGCGAGACACGTCGCGAGCGGTGCGTGATATCAGCCAGTGGCTGAGCAGCGATCAGGATGTGGAACACAGTATTGGTTATGTCGCCAGTGGCGGGCCGCGGATCGTGCTTGGCCTCAATCCCCCGTTGCCGGCGCCGAATATCGCGTACTTCACTGTCAGCGTGCGCGAGGGTGCCGACCTTGATGCGGTGATCGAGCGCGCACGGCAATTTGTCCTCACGCATCACCCTGAAATCGAAGCGCAGCCCAAACGATTCTCGATGGGCACCACCGAGGCGGGGATTGCGGTCTACCGGGTCATCGGTCCTGATGAGGAAGTGTTGCGCGGTATTGCCCGACAGATCGAGCAGGCGTTGTCGGCGTTGCCTGGAACCCTGGACGTGCACGATGACTGGCGGACCCGATTGCTGCGTTACGACGTTGTCGTCGACCCGTACAAGGCCCTGCAGGCCGGTGTCGCCACTCAGGACATCGCCCAGGCCCTGCAACTGAGAAACAGCGGGCTGTCCGTGTCGTCGCTGCAGGATGGCGATATTGCTGTCGCGATTGTGGCGCGCGAGCAGAGCACGCTGAGCAAACCGGGCAATGATCTGGACAGCACATTGATTTACCCGGCTTCCGGGGGTGCGCCGTTGATGTTGTCGGCCATTGCCACTGTCGAGCCCAGGGCGGAGGCATCGACCCTCCAGCGGCGTAATCTGCAACGCGCGATCACGGTGGTCGGACACAATCCGTCAATGACAGCGACCTCGATCGTCGAGCAGTTGGCACCGCAGATAGCTGCAATCAGCCTGCCGGCGGGTTACCACATCGAACCGGGTGGCGAAATAGAAGACTCGGCCGAGGCCAATCAGGCGCTGCTGCAGTACATGCCACACGCACTGGTTGCGATGCTGTTGTTGTTCGTCTGGCAGTTCAATTCGTTTCGCAAGCTGCTGATCGTCATCTCCAGCGTGCCCTTCGTGCTGATCGGCGTGGCGTTGGCATTGGTGCTCACCGGCTATCCGTTCGGCTTCATGGCCACCTTCGGGCTGCTGTCGCTGGCCGGCATCATCGTCAACAACGCCGTGCTGCTGCTCGAACGTATCGAGGTTGAACGCGAGCAGGGCCTGGCGGTGCATGACGCCGTGGTCAATGCAGCGATCAAGCGCTTGCGGCCGATCGTGATGACCAAACTGACCTGCATCATCGGGCTGGTGCCGCTGATGCTGTTTGCCGGCCCGCTCTGGGAGGGCATGGCGATCACCATCATGGGTGGCCTGGCGTTGGGTACGCTGGTGACACTGGGCCTGATTCCGATCCTCTACGCGTTGCTGTTCGACCGCTTCGAGCGCTGGCGCAAGGCGAGCTGAACCATGACGGCCGGTACGTGTGTAGGGTATGGTCCTGAAAAAACCTCGATGATCGAACACAAGGATGAAACACATGCGCTCATTTACCCGCTCGCCACTGGCTGCTCATCTCGCCCTGGCGCTTGCGCTGACAGCCCTGGCACCGGCGGCCATGGCCGAACCGCACAAGGCCATCCAGGCCGATGCCGAGCAATACAAGGACGAAGCCTTGAAGCTGCTGGAGCGTCTGGTGAACATCGACTCGGGTTCCGGGTATGTCCCGGGCCTGACCAAGGTCAGCGACATCGCGATCGAAGAACTGAAAAAGCTTGGAGCCACCATCGAGCTCGTTCCAAATACGCCAGAGGCCAGTAACCACGTCATCGCCACCCTGAAAGGCACCGGCAAGGCGAAGATTCTACTGATGGCGCACATGAACACCGTGTTCAAGGAAGGTTCTGCGGCCGAGCGACCGTTTCATATCAAGGACGGGCGTGCCTATGGCCCAGGGGTGATGGATGACAAGGGCGGTATCGTTGCCGCTATCTATGCGCTGAAGGTGCTGCACAACCTGAAGTTCACCGACTACGCGCAGATCACGGTATTGCTCGACGCCAGCGAGGAGACCGGCTCAGGCGTCGGTACCGAGCTGATCAAGAAAACCGCGAAGGAGCATGACGTCACCCTCAACCTCGAGCCGGGGCGTCCGGCCGACGGTCTGGTGGTGTGGCGCAAAGGCTCGGCAACCGCGCTGGTCGAAGTCAAAGGCAAGGCCTCGCATGCAGGCGTTGCGCCTGAGCTGGGACGTAACGCCGCGACCGAAGTTGCCCATCAGATCCTGCAACTCGGCAAGCTGGGTGACGAGGAGAAGAAAACCACCATCAACTTCACCGTGCTCAAGGCGGGGGATCGCACCAACGTGATTCCCGATCAGGCCAGCGCCAAGGCCGACGTGCGTGCTGCCGTACCGGAGGAGTTCGACCGCGTCGAGCAGGATCTGGCCAAGGTGTCGGCCAACAAGCTGGTGCCTGATACCGAGGTCAAGACCAGCCTGGTCCGTGGCCTGCCACCGATGCCACAAACCGCGCAGTCCGATGCATTGGTCGCGATGGCACAAGGCATCTACGGTGAACTGGGTCGCACCCTGACCATCGAGGGCAGCGGAGGGGCGGCGGATTCAAGCCTGTCTGCCAGCGTGGGTACACCGACGCTGGACGGTTTCGGGATTGTCGGCGGCAATATTCATACACCCGAAGAGTATGCCGAAGTGGGCAGCGTGGCGCCGCGGATCTATTTGCTGTCGCGAATGATCATGAAGTTGTCCGGACAACAGTGATTCGACAAGCCTCCCGTGCGTGGCGCGGGAGGCTGTAGAGTCGATGACTCGCTTTTAAATAGATACAGGCTGCAGAGACCCGATACTGCATTCAACGGCAGGCGGCGCTGATTCTGGCATAGCGGTTCATTGTCGAGTGGTGTCCGACAACTAGCTGTTATTACTCATCCCGTTTTGCTCATGCGCCACACCACAGGGTTTGATCGAAACCTGCTGCCTCTGTCTTACACCCTGGCCATGCAAAAAATACCGCCGTCGCGGCTCCAGGGCCCTGGAAGGTCAGCATGCTTGCGCCTGTTTCCTTAGACCATAGTCATTTTATTAGTGTGTCTGCGGCCTTGAGCCCAGCCGGTTTTCGCGTAATAGCCGATTAGCATTTCTGCATATATTTAATTATGACCTTAATACTATGTCGAAAAGATACGCTATCCCCTATCAATATTAAGCACATGACCCTTGAGCGCTGGCTAAAGGTCAGAGTTGTAAAAAATCAGCTTCAAAAAAAAGTTCAACAAATCGGATACAAGGTCGATACAAATATTTGACGCCGCTATGATGGCGTTCTAGTATTACCCACCTTTTTGATATCAATATGCTACCGCAAGGACGCGCCGTGTATCCTCATGCCCTAAAACTGGCTTTGCTGCTACTGCTCGCCATCGCGCCAGCTACCTCGCTTGCAGCCACTGCTCCCGCCAGTTTGCCAGGTGACCAGGATCTTATTCGTGACCGTCAGGATCGCCTGCTCGAAGAGCAGCGCCGCCGCCTTGAAGAACTCAAGGACCTGCCGGGCAAACAAACCGCACCCGCTGCCCCGAGTTCTCCGGCCGATACACGTTGTTTCACCATCAATCGTATTGAGCTCAAGGGCGCCGACTCGCTATCGGCCGCCGAGCGCGATGCGTTGACCAAGCCCTATATTGGCAAGTGCCTTGGTGTCGCGCAGCTCAATGAGCTGCTTAAAGTCATCACCGATCACTACCTCGAAAAAGGCCTGGTGACCACTCGCGCCTATCTGCCGCAACAGGACCTGTCGACAGGCGACCTGCAAGTGCTGGTCATCGAAGGCAAGCTTGAGCATCTGCGTGGCGATCCTGCCAGCGGCCTGTCGGCGAGTGAGCTGGCCATGACGTTTCCCGGCAGGGAAGGCCAGATGGTCAACCTGCGCGAAATCGAGCAGATGGTCGATCAGCTCAATCGCCTGCCGTCCAATCAGGCGCAGATGGAGCTGACCCCCGGTAAGGCCGTCGGTGGCAGTGACGTAGTGGTCAAGAACACTCCGCAAAAACCATGGCGGGCCAACCTGTCGCGTACCAACGAAGGTCAGCGCAGCACCGGCGAGCAGCAATGGAACGCTGGCCTTGAGTGGGATAATCCGTCGGGGCTGGCCGACCAGTTCAGCCTGCGCGGCGGCCACGACGCGATCAGCGATCGGCAGAAAGCCTCCCGCAACGCCTCGCTTGCCTACAGCCTGCCGTGGGGCTGGTGGACGTTCAGCTACCTGTACAACACCAGTGAATATCGTTCGGTGGCGCAGGCCTCGAACGTCAACTTCAAGCAGGACGGCGATAGCCAGAACCACCAGTTCAAGGCCGAGCGGGTCGTGTATCGCGACGCGCTGAGCAAGACCTCGCTCAACGCCGGTCTGTCCTACCTGCGCACCAACAATTATGTCGAAGGCAGCAAGCTGGCAGTCAGCAGCAATCGCATCACCGAGGCGCAGTTCGGCATCAACCACGGTCGGCGGGTCGGCTCGGCGTTCGTCAACATCGATCTGGGCATGCAGCAAGGCATCGGTGCACTGGACGCGCAGGGCAACCACGATCCTCGCCCGGGTGAGGCCGATGCGCGGTATCGCAAATACACCGGCACCCTCAGCTATCTGCACCCCTTTCAACTGTGGGGCGAAAACCTCAGCTTCACCAGCCTGGCCACCGGGCAGCGCAGTGAGGATGTGCTGTTCAGTTCGCAACGCACCAGCTTGGGCGGATCGGCATCGGTTCGCGGTTACAAGGATGAGTTTCTGTCTGGCGACAGCGGTGGTTACTGGCGTAACGAGTTGCGCCTGACTCGCCCGGTCACCCTGGACTGGCTGCGCCCGGTGTTCGCCGAGTATGGCGCGGCTGCCGGTTACGACCAGGGTGTTATCCGCAACGATCGTTACAACGGCAATCAGCATGGGCGCTTGTCCAGTAACTCGTTCGAGCTGTTTACGCGTGGCCAGCACGTTGCTGCCTCAGTGACGTTCGCTCATTCCCTGGAACGTCCCGATGTGATCGAGCGCGAAGCGCCGATCTATTTCCGTATGGACTTCTTTCTTTAATAGCGCCGTTTTCAACCTACCTGTTTCGAGGTCATTTACATGGACGTCCACCAACTGGCTCTGCTTGCTCGTCAGCCTTCTGCTGTGCTGGTCGAGCGCCGGTCTTTCTGGGGAATGCCCAAGCGCGGCCTCGCGCTGATTCTCGCCAATGCGATGTTCTGGCAGCCGATGCTGGTTCAAGCCGAAGGCATCGTGGTCAGCGGCACGAATACCAGTCTGAACCAGGCCGGCAATGGCGTGCCTATCGTCAACATCGCCGCGCCTAATGCCAGCGGCCTGTCACACAACCAGTATCAGCAGTTCAACGTCGACAGCCAGGGCGTCATCCTCAACAACTCCACCAACCAGACCCAGAGCACCCAACTGGGCGGCATCATCGTCGGCAACTCCAACCTGCGCGGCACGGCAGCCAGCACCATCCTCAACGAAGTGGTCGGGGCCAACGCCAGTCAGCTCAGGGGCTATACGGAAGTGGCCGGGCAGGCGGCGCGTGTCATCGTCGCCAACCCCTACGGCATCAGTTGCAACGGCTGCGGTTTCATCAATACCCCGCAGGTCACGCTGACCACCGGCAAACCCGTGCTGGATGCCAACGGGCAATTGCAGCGTTTCAATGTGCAGGGCGGCAGCATTTCCATCGACGGCGTGGGGCTGAACGCGGACAACGTCGACCAGTTCGACATCATCACCCGTAGCGCGAAGATCAATGCCGAGCTACACGCAAAGCGCCTCAACATCATTGCCGGTCGCAACGATGTCGACGCGCAGACGCTGAATCCCACCGCTTTGCCTGACGACGGCAGCGCCAAACCGGAGCTGGCCGTCGACAGCTCGGCGCTGGGCGGCATGTATGCCGGCGCGATCCGTCTGGTGGGCACCGAGGCGGGTGTCGGCGTCAGGCTGGCCGGCGATCTGGTGGCCAGTGGCGGAGATATCCAGCTTGATGCCAGCGGCCACTTAAGCATGATGCAGACCGCTGCCAGCAGTGCTGTGGCGGTCAAGGCCAACAGTGCCGAGGTCAACGGGCCGGTCTATGCAGGGTCGTCACTGGGCATGACCACGGCAGGTGATCTCATCACCCGGCAGAACGTCGCCGCACGCGATGCACTGACACTTTCCGCAGGCGGTCAGATCAATAACACCGCGGTGATCGAGGCGGGCGTCAATGCCGACAACAGCCGCAATACATCGGGCGATGTGACGCTGTCTGCCAACGGGCTGAACAACAGCGGCAGCATCACCGCCAGCCGCGCCCTGCAAGCCAGCATCAGCCAGACCCTGAACAATCAGGGGGCCACACTGAACGGTCAGTCGAGCACACGCATCGTGGCCACTGCAATCGACAATCGTCAGTCAGGCCGAATTCTGAGCCAGGGCGGCACTGTCGATATCAATGCGTCTCAGGTGCTCAACAGCCAGAGCGGGCTGATCAGCAGCAATGGCACTATGACGATCACTGCGGGTTCGCTGGACAACAGCCAGCAAGGCAAGCTGTTCAGCGGCAGCGCTTTGTCCGCCCGTATTTCCGGGCCGTTGCTCAACCAGTTGGGGCTTATCAGCGCTAACGGCGATCTGCTGCTCAACGCGGCAAGCGTGGACAACCGCAGCGCGGAAATTTCCAGTCTCGGCAGCCTGACCTCGACCGTCAGCCAGTTCGACAACCGCGAAAAAGGCCGTCTGCTGGCCAGCGGCGCGCTGCAGCTGACCTCTGACCATCTGAATAACCAGAACGGCTCGGTCGCAGGACAGCAAGGCGTACAGCTGAATCTGGGGCAACTGACCAACACCGGCAACGGCAGTGTCTACGGCAAAAGCAACCTGAATGTGGTCGTCAACGGCGCTTTGGGCAACGATCAGGGCGTGCTGCGCAGCGACGGCACACTGACCGTGCGCGCAGCCTCTCTGAGTAACAATAGCGGCAGCGTGACCAGTGCCGGCACGGCAACGGTCAGCACAACGGGCGCAGTCGTCAACCGGGGTGGGCAGATTCTGAGCGATGCGGGTCTGACGCTTTCCAGCGGCAGCCTGGACAACAGCCAGAGCGGTCGTATTGCCGGCAATGGCGTGGTGCTCACCACTGGCGCTTTCGACAACTATCAGGACGGCCGCCTGACCAGTACCGGCGCGCTTCAACTGAACGCCGGGCTGGTCAACAACAGCGACGCCGGTCGCATCGCCAGCGCCATGGCGCTGACTGCCGTGGTTACCGGCCTTAATCAGACCAACGACGGCCGGCTGTACAGCAACAGCGACGTCAGCCTGGACCTGAGCAATGGCCTGTTGACCAACCAGGGTGGCCAGATCACTGCGCCGGGGCAGTTGCTGCTGAAAAACCTCACGGTGGTCAATAATCAGAGCGGCAAGATTTCCAGCGCCAACAGCTTCACGCTGGCAGCCACTTCGCTGGACAACACCGACGGTTCGATACTCAGCGATAAAGCGCTCGTTGTGCGCATCAATCAGTTGCTGACCAACCTTCGCGGTCTGGTTTCTGCGACCGGTCTTGATCTGACAGCGGGCTCACTGAACAACCGCAATGGCGAAATATCCAGCCTTGGCAGTCTGACGGCCAACGTTGGTCAGTTCGATAACCGTGAAAAAGGCCGCCTGCTGGCCAGTGGCGCGCTGCTGTTGACTGCGGACGGCTTGAACAACCTGAACGGGATCCTTTCCGGTCAGCAGGGCGTGCAACTGAACCTGGGGCAATTGAACAATACCGCTGGGGGCAGCGTTTACGCTAAGGATGCGCTGAACCTGACGCTGGGCGGTGTGTTGCAAAACGATCAGGGCGTATTGCGCAGTGATGCCGCAATGGACCTCAAAGCAGCCGGTCTGGCCAACACCAACGGCAGTGTGAGCAGTGCCGGCACAGGTGCGCTCAATTTCAACGGTGCGGTGGTCAATCAGGGTGGACAGATAGTCAGCGATGCACAACTGACACTCACCAGTGGCAGCCTCGATAACAGCCGGAGCGGTCGTATTTCCGGTAAAGGTCTGGTGCTCGGTACTGGAGTCTTCGACAACCATCAGGACGGCCGCCTGACCAGTACCGGCGCACTCCAACTGAATGCCGGGCTGGTCGACAACAGTGGCGCCGGTCGTATTGCCAGCGCCATGGCTCTGACCGCCGTGGTTACGGGCCTCAATCAGACCAATGACGGGCGCTTGTACAGCAACAGCGACGTCAGCCTGGATATGAGCAATGGCCTGCTGAACAACCAGAGCGGGCAAATAACCGCTCCCGGTCAGCTGCTGCTGAGAAATCTGAACGTCGTCAATAACCAGAGCGGCAAGATCTCCAGCGCCAACGATTTCACGCTGGCAGCGACTTCGTTGGACAACACTGACGGCTCGCTGGTCAGCGACAAAGCGCTGATCGTGCGTATCGCTCAGCTGCTGACCAACCTGCGCGGGCAGATCTCCGCCAACGGCGTCACCCTGAGCGCCGCAGCGTTGGATAACCGCAACGCCGAACTGTCCAGCCTGGGCAGCCTGACGGCCACCATAGGCCAGTTCGATAATCGCGAAAAAGGTCGCCTGCTGGCCAATGGCGCGCTGCTGTTGACCGCGGGCGGCTTGAATAACCTGAACGGGATCGTTTCCGGGCAGCAGGGCGTGCAACTGAACCTGGGCCAACTGAACAATACCGGTGGGGGCAGCGTTTTTGCCAAAAGCAGTCTTGGTCTGACCGTCAGCGGGACACTGAACAATGATCAGGGTGTGCTGCGCAGCGACGGTTCATTGACCGGGAGTGCAGCCTCGCTGGCCAACAGCGCGGGCAGTATCAGCAGCGCCGGTGTCGCGTCGATCATTATCAATGACGGCGTCGTCAACCGGGGCGGGCAGATACTCAGCGACGCGCAACTGACACTCACCAGCGCCAGCCTCGATAACAGCCAGAGCGGGCGTATTGCCAGTAAAGGTCTGGTGCTCAGCACCGGAGCCTTCGACAACCATCAGGACGGTCGCCTGACCAGTACCGGTGCACTTCAGCTGAATGCCGGGCTGGTCAACAACAGCGACGCCGGGCGCATCGCCAGCGCCATGGCCCTGACTGCCGTGGTCACCGGCCTGAATCAGACCAACGACGGCCGGCTGTACGGCAACAGCGACGTCAGCCTGGACCTGAGCAATGGTCTGTTGAGCAACCAGAGCGGCCTGATCAATGCGCCTGGCCAGTTGCTGCTGAAAAACCTGAATGTCGTCAACAACCAGAGCGGTGAAATCTCCAGTGCCAACGGTTTTACACTGGCTGCCAATTCGCTGGATAACACGGACGGCTCGCTGCTCAGCGATAAAGCGCTTGTTGTGCGCATCAATCAGTTGCTGACCAACCTACGCGGCAAGATTTCCGCCAATGGCGTCAATCTGAGTGCTGCAACGCTGGACAACCGCAGCGCGGAAATTTCTAGCCTGAGCACCCTGACTGCCACCATCGGCCAGTTCGATAACAGTGCGAAAGGGCGTCTTCTGGCCAACGGCACAATGCTGCTGACCGCCGATAACCTGAATAACCAGAACGGCGTGGTCTCCGGACAGCAGGGCGTCCAGTTGACTCTGGGACAACTGACCAACTCCGGCGGCAGCGTTTATGCAAAAAACACGCTGGGTCTGACGCTGACCGGTGCAGTGAATAACAATCAGGGCGTACTGCGCAGTGACGGCACGCTGGACTTGGAAGCAGCTTCTCTGGCCAACACTGGCGGTCGGGTCACCAGTGCCGGTGTTGCAACGTTGCAAGTCGATGCTGCCGTCGTCAACCAGGGCGGGCAGATCATCAGCGATGCGGGGCTGACGCTTTCCAGCGCGAGCCTGGACAATAGCCAGAGCGGTCGCATTGCCGGCAATGGTGTGGTGCTCACCACTGGCGCTTTCGACAACCATCAGGACGGCCGCCTGACCAGTGCCGGGACGCTTGAGCTCAACGCCGGGCTTGTCAACAACAGTGACGCGGGTCGTATCGCCAGCGCCATGGCCCTGACTGCAGTGGTCACTGGCCTGAACCAGACCAACGATGGCCGTCTGTACAGCAACAGCGATGTCAGCCTGGACCTGAGCAACGGCGTGCTGACCAACCAAGGCGGTTTGATCAATGCGCCGGGGCAGTTGCTGCTGAAAAACCTCACGGCGGTCAACAACCAGAACGGCGAAATTTCCAGTGCCAACGGTTTCTCGCTAGTGGCCACTTCGCTGGATAACACCGATGGTTCGGTCATCAGCGACAAAGCCTTGATCGTGCGCATCGACCAACTGCTGACCAACCTTCGCGGTCTGATCTCCGCGACCGGTGTTCAACTGAGTGCTGCGACGCTGGACAACCGCAACGCGGAACTCTCCAGCCTTGGAGAGGTGACCGCAACCGTCGGCCAGTTCGATAACAGTGGCAAGGGCCGTATACTGGCCAATGGTACGTTGCTGCTCAACGCCGACAGCCTGAACAACCAGGGCGCAGGTGCCGTCTCCGGACAGCAGAGTGTGCAGTTGAACGTCGGCCAGTTGACCAACACTGGCAGTGGCAGCGTCTACGCCAAAAACAGTCTGGGCCTGAAAGTCACGGGCGTCCTCAACAACGATCAGGGGGCATTGCGCAGCGATGGCACGCTGGCGTTGAGCGCCGCTTCTCTGGGCAATACTGCCGGCAGCATCACCAGCGCCGGCGCCTCGTCCCTGACGGTCGATGGCCCGGTCGTGAACCATGGCGGGCAGATTCTCGGCGATTCAACACTGGTGCTCACCAGTGGCAGTCTCGACAACAGCCAGAACGGTCGTATTGCCGGCAAAGGGGTAGAACTCGTCACAGGCGCCTTTGACAACCAGCAAGGCGGTCGCCTGACCAGTACCGGAACCCTTAAGCTCGATGCAGCGCTGGTGAACAATAGTGATGCCGGTCGTATCGCCAGCGCCATGGCGCTGACTGCCGTAGTCACCGGCCTGAATCAGACCAACGATGGCCGTCTGTACAGCAACAGCGATGTCAGCCTCGATTTAAGCAAAGGCGTGCTGAACAACGACGGCGGTCTGATTACCGCGCCGGGCCAGTTGCTGCTGAAAAATCTCAATGCAGTCAGCAACCGCAGCGGTGAAATTTCCAGCGCCAACGGCTTCACCCTGGCTGCGACGTCGCTGGACAACACCGCTGGCTCGGTGCTCAGCGACAAAGCGCTCATTGTGCGTGTCGACCAGTTACTGACCAACCTGCGCGGTCTGGTGTCTGGCAACGGTATCGATCTGACGGCCAATGAGCTGAATAACAACAGCGGCAGCCTGAGCAGCGATGCCGATCTGCTGGTAAACGTTACTGGCCAGCTGTCGAGCCGCAGCGGCGAGCTGACCAGTGCTGGTAACACGACCCTGAATGCGCTGAGTCTCGATAACGCCGCTGGCCAGGTCATGGCTGACCGGTTCTTGAAACTGGTGATCACTGAAACCATCGACAATCAGGCCGGAACGCTGGGCGCAGGGCAGGGTATCAACATAGGTGCCGCGAGTCTGGACAACCGCCAGTCCGGTGCACTGGTCACAGATGGCCAACTGACTCTGAAGCTGACCGGAGCGCTGGACAACCGCGCGGGTGGCAGCCTGCAAGCCAAAGGCTTGATGGACCTTTCGAGCAAGACGCTGGATAACCGTGGCGGCCGTATTGCCGCGCAGAACCTGTTGATCGTGCATAGCGACAGCGTCGATAACCGTGGCGGTGCGATTCGTGCCGAGAAAGGCCTGCAGCTGTTCGTCGATGCCCTCGACAATAGCCAGACGGGTCTGAGCTCCACGCAAAAAGGCCTGATCAACAGCAATGCCGGTCTTGAACTGGTCGGCACGCGTCTGGACAACCAGAACGGTCTGCTCAACGCCGCTGGCCTGATGCAGTTGCAGGTCGACAGCGTTGCCAACGGCAGCGGTCGTATCGCCAGCCAGGCAGACATGGTCGCCAATATCGGCAGTCTGACCCAGCAGGGCGGCGAGCTTGTTGCGCAGGACAATCTGACCCTGATCGGCAAAACCCTCGACAACCGGTCGGGCGGCCTGGTGGGCTCTACAAAAGCGCTGAAAATCGATGTTGCCGATATCGACAACAAGGCCGGTGAACTGTCCAGCCAGATCGGTGTGGACATCATTGGTCAGACGCTCGACAACAGCAATGGCGGCAAGGTCCTGGCCGGTACGGCGCTGGGGCTGACCGTGGCGCGCGTGATCAACCTGAATAAAGGCCTGTTGTTCGGTAACACCCTGCGTCTCGACGGTACACGCCTGGATAACGCAGGCGGTACGCTGGCGAGCCAGAAGGACCTGAACATCAGCCTGTCTGGCGCGCTGGACAACACTGGCGGCCTGCTCAGCAGTGAGTCGGCCATGACGGTCAGCGCTGCTTCCCTGCAAAACGCTTCGGGCAGCCTGTCCAGTGCCGATGCCTTGAGCGTCACCACCACCGGCGCTCTGGAGAACCAGGCGGGCTCCGTTACTACCGACGCCACGCTGACACTGACCAGCGCCAGCCTGAACAACAGTCAGGCGGGCAAACTGGCTGGCAAGGGCGCCACGCAGGTCACCACCGGCACGTTCGACAACAGCCAGGGCGGTCGCCTGACCAGCAGCGATACCCTGCGATTGACGGCAGGTAAGGTCATCAACCAGAGCGCCGGACGTATTGCCAGTGCGCTGGCGTTGACGGCCAGCGTGACCAGCCTCGACCAGCAGGGTGGTGAGCTGTTCAGCAACACCTCGCTGAGCCTCGATCTGAACAACGGCCAGTTGAACAATCAGGGCGGTCTGATCAACGCCCCGGGCGTGTTGCTGCTGAAGAATCTCAACGGCGTGGCCAACCAGAACGGCGAAATTTCCAGTACACAGGCCTTCACCCTGAACGTCGACAGCCTCGATAACAGTGGCGGCAAACTGCTCAGCAGTCAGGCCCTGACGCTGATCGTCAACAAGGCGCTGAGCAACGTCAAAGGTACGATTTCCGCTGCCGCGCTGAACACTCGCAGCGACAGCCTGGACAACACCGAAGGCTTGATCAGCAGCCGCGCAGCTCTGGACTTGATGGTCAATACCGCCCTGACCAACGTCAAGGGCACGCTGGTCGGCGACGCTGACATGACGCTGAACGCCGCGACCGTGGACAACCGCCTCGGCCAGATCGCCAGCAAACAGAACCTCAACGCACGGATCGGCAGCCTTCTACAGCAGAACGGCCAGATGCTTGCCCAAGGCACATTGACCTTGCGTGGCGACGCGCTGGACAACCGTCAGAACGGTTTCATCGGCGCAACCCAAGCCCTTGATATCAATGTCACCAGCATCGATAACCGTGGCGGTGAACTGTCCAGTCAGGATGAGATGACCCTGACCGGCCAGCAACTGAACAACAGCGACAGCGGTCAGGTGCTGGCGCAGAAAGCCTTGAATCTGAACGTTGCGCAGATCACCAACCGAACGAACGGTCTGCTCTCCAGCCAAGGCGGCTTGACGCTGGTCGGTAGCACCCTGGACAACACCGGTGGTGCGCTCAGCGCCCTCAAAGCCTTGGGTATCGACCTGTCTGCAGCACTCGATAACACTCAAGGCCTGATCAGCAACGAAGATGTCCTGACGGTAAAGACCAGCAGTCTGACCAATACCGCAGGCAGCATTTCCAGCGCTGGAAAACTGACCCTCGACAGCACCGGGGCAATCAGCAACCAGGGCGGCAAGCTTTTGACCGACGGCGCACTGGACCTGAAAAGTGCCAGTCTTGATAACAGCCAGAAAGGCAACATCAGCGGCAAAGGCCTGCTGACCCTGAAGACCGGGGATTTCGACAATAGCCATAACGGTCGCGTCAGCAGTAGCAATCGCCTGGACCTGACGACCGCACGACTGACCAACAGCGCTGGTGGCAGCATCGGCAGCAGCCAGGCACTGACCGCCAGTGTCAGCCGCCTGAGTCAGCAGGGCGGCAGTCTGTTCAGCAACACTTCCTTGAGCCTGGACCTGAACAACGGCCAACTGGATAACCAGGGCGGTTTGATCAACGCGCCGGGCGCACTGCTGCTGAAAAACGTCAACGAGGTACTGAACCAGAACGGTGAAATCTCCAGCGCCCAGGCATTTACCGTCAACGCCCAGCAACTGGATAACAGCGGCGGCAAACTGCTCAGCAATCAACTGCTGACCCTGCGCATCGCTCGTGCGCTGACCAACGTCAAAGGCATGATCGCCGCCGCCGGTGTCGATGCCACCGCCAATACGCTCGATAACACGGGCGGTACGCTGACGAGCCGCAACAACCTGGACCTGACGGTTACCGGCCTGCTCACCAACCGTGACAAGGGCCTGATCAACGCTGCTCAGGCGCTCAAGGTAGGCGCGGCCAGCCTCGATAACCAGAGCGGTCAGGTGTTGGGCGGCACCAGCCTGATCCTCAACGCTACATCGATCAACAACACCGCGAAGGGCCTGATCAACAGCACCGGCACCCTGAACCTGACTGCTGGCAGTCTGGAATCCGGCAACGGCGGCGAAGTGTCGGCCACGCGTGACATGACCCTGGTACTCAATGCACTGTCGCTCAACGGCGGACGCGTGATGGGTGATGCCGGTCTGTCCATCGACATGCAAGGCAACGACCTCAACAACCTCGGCGGTTTGATCACGGCAGACGGTTCGCTGACCCTTAACCGCATTCGCGACCTGAATAACCAGTCTGGGGAGGTCTCCAGCGCACAGAGTTTCAGAGTCGACGGCCGCACCCTCGACAACAGCAGCGGCAAGCTGATCAGCAGCAACGTGCTGACGGTCAACGCGACCAACCTGCTCAACCAGAACGGTCTGATCTCTGGCTGGCAGGGTCTGAACGTCTCTGGTAACCGCCTCGACAACCGCAACAACGGCACCTTGTCCAGCCGCAGCGGTAGCCTCGTTACAACCCTGACCGGTGAATTGCTCAACGGCGGCAACGGTGCGTTGGTCAGCCAGAACACGCTGAGCGTTACCGCTGACAGTCTCGACAACAGCGGCGGCATCCTGTCCAGCGGAACCGGTCAGACCCTGACCGTCGCGGGCCTGCTGAACAACAGCCAGAACGGCCTGATCGACAGTGGTGCCGGGCTGACCATCAAAGCCAATGCCCTGAACAACGCGGCCGGTAATCTGACGGCCCAGCAGAGTTTCAGCTTCGAAGGCAGCAGCCTCGACAACAGCGCCGGTAACCTGAGCAGCAAGGGCGAGATGACGCTCGACCTGCTGGGCAGCCTGACCAATACCAGCGGCAAGCTGGCCAGCGGCGGTAACCTGCTGTTGCGGCGCAGCACCGCGATCAACAACCAGGCCGGGCAACTGATCAGCCAGAGCCTGATGACCCTCAATACGTCCGGGCAACTGGACAACCGTAACCGCGGCACTGTTGCTGCCAACAACACACTGACAGTCGTCGCGGGTGGCAGTGTCCTCAACGATGCCGATGGCCTGATCTATAGCCAGAGCGCCGATGCACATTTGAATTCAGCGAGCCTGTCCAACGTTCGCGGCGCGGTACAGAGCGTCGGCGCACTGAGCGTCGATGTCGCGGGTACCGTCGACAACCAGAATGGTCGGATCATCGCGCAGAACGGTGACCTGAACCTGAGCGGCGCCAACCTCTACAGTCAGGGCGGAGTGCTGTCCAGCCTGCAAGGTCTGTTCACCGCAAAACTGGCCGGTGTGCTGAAAAATGGCTATGACGCCAACCGCCAGGGTGGCGTCATCCAGGCGCAGCGCCTCAACCTGACCGCGCTGGGCGGCTTCGACAACTACGGCGGCCGAGTCTCCGCGCGCGGCGGCGAAGCGCTGATCACTACCCCCGGCTTCGACAACCGCAACGGCGGCCTGTACGCCAAAGGCCTGGTGCGGGTCAACGGTGGCAACTTCGACAACAGTGGCGACAACGACGGCCAGATCGCTGGCGGCCAGGTCGAACTGAACCTGAGCGGCGCGCTGAACAACCGCTTCGGCATCATCGAAAGCGACAGCACCCTGGCCGTGACCGCTGCCAGTCTGGACAACCAGACCGGGCAACTGCGCGCGCTGGGCGGAGGCGGCGCCACAAACTTCCAGATCGGCAACCTGTTCGACAACCGCAACGGCACCCTGGAAAGCGCCAACAGCGACCTGATCCTCAATGCGGGCAGCTTTCTCAATGGCGGCGGGTCGTTGTTGCATACGGGTAATGGCACGTTTGATATTTCTACGGCCAACCTGACCAGTGCTGGCGGCAGCATTGTTACCCGCGGTGGTTTGACACTGAGTGCTGATAGCTGGACCAACAGCAGCGTGATTCAGGCCGGGCGATTGACGGTGAATGTCGGAACCTTGAATCAGACGGCGGGCGGGCAATTGCTGGCATCGACCAGCCTCGTGGGTAATGGTGGCAATTGGAATAACGATGGATTGATCGCCAGTGACGGCTCGCTAAGCCTCAACCTCGGCGGTACATACGGCGGCAATGGCCGTCTCAGCAGCCTAGGAACGCTCGGACTGAGTGCGGCACAAGTGAACCTGAGCGCCGCTTCGACCATATCCGGCGGCGGTGAAACCTCGGTGACCATGGGGGGGCAACTGAACAATGCCGGTCGCCTGACCTCGGCGACTAATCTGACCATCAACGCGGGGAGCATCAACAACCAAGGCACGCTGGGCAGCGGTCAGGCGTTGACTGTGACCACCGGCTCGCTGGTCAATGACCGTGGGCTGATCTTCAGTGGCAACAACATGAGCCTGCGTGTCAGTTCGCTGAACAACAGCTACGCCAACATCTACAGCCTGGGCAATCTCACGATTGACCGTAACGGGCAAGGCGCGCTTGCCGACAGCATCGTCAACAGTTCTGCGTCGATACAAAGCGACGGCAGCATGAGCCTCGCGGCGAGCACAATACAAAACGTCCGCGCCCTGTTGACGACCAGCAATGGCGGTATCTATACCGCCAGGATTGATGAGGGGGCGTGCAATCGCGAGTTTTATAACAACGACTGCGGCGGTGGCAAAGCAACTCATACCTGGGAAATAACCCAGCGTGAAAAGCTTGAAGTGACCGCAGCCAGTGCTGCGTCCGGCATTACCGCTGGCGGTAATCTGAACATCAACGGCGGTGATCTGTTCAACCAAAGCAGCACCATCGTCACCAGCGGTAACCTCAACGCTACGCTGAACAACCTGAACAACACCGGCATAGAGGCCAGCGACACCGAAACAGTGCGCGTGTACCGCAGCGCCCGTACTAGCAACGCCGGGGCCTGGACCAACGCCGCAAGCGACTTCACTGAAAAGTACTGGTTTACCAGCAGCGGTTATAACGCCAACAACCTCAGCGGCCTGGAACCGGCAATGGCGGACTTCATCGCCATCACCGAGACAGAGATGCCTGAGTTCCGCAAGGTCACTCAGCTGTCAACCGGCGACCAGAGCTATGCCGCCATTATCCAGGCCGGCGGCGCGGTAAACGTCAACGCGAGCAAGAACATCGGCAACAACGTCGTACGCGCTGGTTACAGCTACGTGAGCGGCGGTTCTCGCACTGACACCAATGCGCCGGGCAGTCAATTCTCCACACGCATTACTGTCAATCAGCAACTGCCGCCAGACCTGGCCCAACAACAAGTCAATCCTTTGAGCCTGCCAGGCTTCAGCCTGCCGACCGGGCAGAACGGCCTGTTCCGCCTGAGTGGCCAGACCGGCACCGCAGCCACTGTCGCTCAACCTATAGGCCTGCCGCAAAGCTGGACAATGGGCAGCGCAGCGGTGTCCGTCGCGCAACGAGAGCACACCGTTTCAGACGCACAGGCAAGCACCATCCAGATTGGCTCGGTGGGCCAGATATCCAACGCCACCCGCCAGCTTGCTTCCGTCACACGGCAAAGCGCAGGCGTAAGCGCCAATGCAACTGCTTTTGATACCAGCGCTCCAGGTGCCGCACCTATTGGTGGGCTAGTGCTGCCAAGCCATACCTCTGATTCCGCAGGTGTCACCAGCGTCGGCAGCGTGACCGGCATTGCGACGGGCAATCAGGGCAGCGGCGTATTGTTGCCTGTCCAGAATACAGGATCGACGGCAGGTGTTGCGGCTATCACCGCCATTTCTTCCGGTAACTCGGCCGCGGAAAACGCTGGAATGGTGCAGGGCACCCAGGTCAACAAGGCCGGTCAGATTGTAAATGGTACGCAAGGTAGCTTGGTCGGCGTTGTCAATCAGGCTACGACCGGTGCCCAGTCAGGCGCGACTGCTGCAGTCACCCAGGTGGTTGTAAGTGCTCAAGGCGGAACGGTCATTGCACCGGTTCGCAGCGCTGTGGCTGCTCCGGTCAGTCCTGTCACTGCTGCTGTTCTAAACCCTGTCACGACCACGCCTGCTTCAACCGCTATCACTCAGCCCGCCACAGTGGCGCAGGCCAGCGCTATTACGCCGCTCGTTTCGGCGGCAGCGCAAACGGTGACCCGAGTGGAAGGCCTGCCCAGCAGCAACTTCGTTTCCAAACCGCAAAAATACCTGATCGAAACCAACCCGGTCCTCACTGAACTCAAGCAGTTCATGAGTTCGGATTACCTGCTCGCAGGCCTGGGCTACGACCCCGAAGTCAGTGCCAAGCGCCTGGGCGATGGCTTGTATGAGCAACGCCTCGTCCAGCAAGCAGTCGTGGCCAGAACCGGCCAGGCGTTCATCGACGGGCAAACCTCCAACGAGGCCCAGTTCAAGTACCTGATGAACAACGCAATCGCCAGCAAGCAGCAGCTGAACCTGGCGGTCGGCGTATCGCTGAACTCACAACAAGTCGCAGCGCTGACCCATGACATCGTCTGGCTCGAAGAGCATGAAGTGAATGGCGAAAAAGTGCTGGTGCCGGTGCTGTATATGGCTCAGGCCGACAATCGCCTTGGTCCGACCGGGGCATTGATTGCCGGTAACGACGTCTCGCTGATCGCGGGGCAAAACCTCGACAACGTCGGCACCTTGCGAGCGGCCAATAACCTGTCGGCTGCTGCTGGAAATGATCTGGTCAACAGCGGCCTGATAGAAGCTGGCAACCGTCTGGACCTGCTGGCGGGTAATGACCTGGTCAACAAGTCCGGGGGCATTATCGCCGGACGTGATGTGACATTGACCGCCCTGCGCGGCGATGTCATCAACGAACGCACGGTGACCAGCCATCAGAGCGCTGCGGATGATGCGACCTGGCGTAAGGACTTCGCTGACAGCGCGGCACGTATCGAAGCGGCTAACGACATGTCCCTGCAAGCGGGTCGTGACGTGAAAAACACCGGCAGCGTGTTGCAGGCTGGTCGTGATTTGAGCATCTCTGCGGGCCGCGATGTCGCTATCGACTCGGCCCAGACCGAGAACGGCCAGACACGCGGTGCGAACTCCAGTAACTCCAGCATCACGCAACTGAGCTCCACGGTCAGCGCCGGACGCGACCTGACGGCCCAGGCCGGACGCGACATCAACGTCATCGCCAGCAGCATCGACGCCAAGCGCGACATCGCGATGGCCGCGACGGAAAACCTGACCCTGTCCTCGGCGGCTGATGAACAGCATTCCTACGGCAAAAGCAAGAAGGTGACCGAGCAGGAAGATCATGTCAGTCAGGTGTCTGCGGACCTGAAAGCGGGTGGCAGTGTGGCTTTGCAGGCCGGGCAGAATCTCGACATTATCGCCAGCCGCATCAATGCAGGGAGCAACATTGCGCTTGATGCAGCGCACGACTTGACCATTGCATCAGCTCAGGACGAAAGCTCGTATTTCTATGCCAAAAAGAGCAAAGGTTCTTTCGGACGCAGTAGCAGCAAACAGCAGGAAAGCTACGAAAGCAACAACGTTGCGTCGGTCATCAATGCAGGGCAAGACCTCACCATCAATACCACCAAAGCTGCTGACGGCAGCATCAGCATCAACGGTGGGCATGATGTCAGTGTCATTGGCAGCCGTCTTTCGGCAGGCAATGACCTGGTTCTCGGTGCCACTAACGATGTGACCGTACTCTCTGGTGTCGATGAGCAGGGTGCTTACAGCCAGAAAAGTAAATCCGGCTCTTTTGGCGTGTCCAAAAGCGGAAAAAGCGAGCTGAAGACCAGCGCTACTCAAGTCGCCAGTGAACTGAGTGCCGGCAACGATGTGGTAGTGGCTTCAGGCAAGGACATCACGCTGCGCGCCAGCAACATTGATGCAGGCAATGATGTGGACCTCAGAGCCGGTCTGGTGGATAAAACCGGCGACATCAATCTACTCTCGGCCAACGACGAAGCTTCCAGACACAGCGACGAGTACAAGAAGAAAACCGGTCTTTCAGTGTCTGGCGGATTCCTGTCCATCTCGTCGGCTAAAGAAGCTGGTGGCCAAGCGCAGAGCAGCACCAGTGTAGGCAGCCAGATCAACGCTGCAGGCAATGTAAGTCTGCAGACCGAGCGCGATATCAACATTGTCGGCAGCGGCGTCAACGCAGGCGCGAATGTCAGTCTGAACGCGGGTCAGGACGTCAACATTCTTGCCGCTCAGAGCTCCCAGTCCAATCAGGACTGGGAGAAGAACAGGCAGTCGGGTATCGGCGTGTCCTCTAACGCCAACGGCGTGACCTTCTTTGCAGGCGTTGATCGCACCAAGGAGAAGAACCGCCTTGAGCAACAGAGCGCTGCCGCCAGCCAGGTACGCGCAGGCGAAGACCTTACAGTCAATGCCAAGCGCGACATCAATCAGGTAGGTTCTGACCTTCAGGCGCTCAATGACATCAATCTGACCGCCGGGCGCAATATCAAGATTGATACTGCGCGTGAATCTCAAACGGTCGAGCAACAGCGCGAAAATTCGCGTAATGGTCTGAGTGCGAGCATTGATCACAACTATGGCAGCACCAAGGACGCCATCAGCGGCGCAGGCAAGGGTGAGGACGCTACGAGCAAGGGATCTAGCACGCTCAAGGCAGTAGACAGCACCTCGCAGTTCCTGTCTGGCCCGACGGGCGATGGAAAGTTCGGTAACAGCAAGCAGGGCACCAGCCAGCAAGTGGTCGAAACGACCAACCGCGCCTCGACGCTGGACGCTGGCAACAACCTGAACATCTCCGCGAGCAACGACGTTCAGATCAGCGGCGGTCAATTGCAGGCTGGCCGCGACATCAACATCAAAGGCCGGGATGTCACGCTTGATGCCGCCAAAGGCAGCTACAGCCAGGAAACCAGCGAGCAGAAAAGCTGGAGTGGTATCCACGGCAGCAGCAGTGGCGGGTTCAAACTCGGCGTGGGTGGCAGCAGCGGCATCGCCAAAGGTGATCAGAGTCAGGAGGCCTCGACCGTTACTACGTTGCAGGCAGGTCGTGACGTCACCATCAAGGCCAGCAATGACCTCAACCTGATCGGCACGCAGGCTCAGGCAGAGCGAAACATCAATCTGAATGCCGGCAACACCCTCAATATCAAGGCAGCACAGAACGACAGCTCCACCGAAAACACCCGTAAAAATGGCGGAGGGGAAGCCGGTATCGCCATCGGTCCGGGAGGCATCGGTGTTTACGCCAGCGTCAACATCGGCAAAGGCGACCTGGAGCGCGAGGGCAAACAGCAGCAGGAAGCGTACCTTTACGCCGGTAATCACCTCGGTTTCACCAGCGGCCAGGACACCAACATTGCCGGTGCAACACTGCGCGGCAACGACGTGGTCGGACGTGTAGGCCGCGACTTCAATGTCACTTCCCTGCCAGATACCGGCAAGGCACAAGGTAAGGAATTCGACCTCAGCGCGACCGTTGTAGTGGGCTTTGGCGGCAGTGTCAGCGGCTCGGTCGGGTACGGTCAGACCAACGGCTCCAAGAACTGGATCGAGGAACAGACCCGCATCACCGCCAAAGACAAGGTCGACATCCGCACCGAGAACCACACCCAGCTCGACGGCGCATTGATCGCTTCCGATAGCGGCAACCTCAAGCTGGACACCAACACGCTGGGCTACAGCGACATCGCGGGCAAGGACAAGGAGCACGGTTACTACCTGAACGTCGGGGGTTCGTACGGCACTGGCAGTAGCCCTACGCAGGACTCAAGTCAGGTAGGCAAGGGCGACAATCAGAAAAACGGCTGGAGCGTCGAGGGCTGGAACTACAACAAGGATCGTGAGCAGATCGTCCGGGGCACGGTCGGTGCGGGCGATGTGGTTGTGCGCAGTGATACAGGTGGCAAGGACTCTGCCGCTGGGTTGAATCGTGATGTCGACAAGGCATACGAGATCACGCGTGATGACGAGCACCGGACTGATGTGTATGTGACGAAGAGTTCGGTGGAGGCGGTTAGCCAGCCGGTAGACACTGCCAAGCAGTGGTCAAACCAACTCCTGACTTACAACGAAACTGCCAGGCAAAACTATGAAGAGGCTTCCCGTGGTCTGACCCGTGCTGTCAACAAGATCGAGAGCACCCTAGGCCGCAAGATGGATGCGGGCGCTGCCAGTCTGATGGGGGCTGATTTTGCTGAAAACACCTTGGACTCGTTGCTTCAGGGTGGGATGACGCGCAGTCAGGCGATGAAGACAATGGCCGACCCTGCGTTTCAGGAAACGGTCGTGGCCGAAATTGCGCGCCTTGCCGGGATCGACCTTAACCCGGTCGAAGTTCTTGATCAGACGCTTCAGGCGGACAACAAGGCTAACAGCCCAGGATCAATCGAGTTACCTGCCACTCCTGTCAATTCTAGTGATGCAGAAAGACTTACTGCTGCTCAAGACACCCTGCGATCGATGGCTTCGATCAACCAATACATCCAGGAGCATCCAGATCAGCAGGAGGCTGTGAGTGTGTTGGTGGCAGTGGCTCAGGGGCCTAAAGGTCTCGTGCAACTGGCGGTTTTCAATGCGGTTTCCGAGACGCCCTTGGGTGAGGCGGTGGGCAAGCGAATAGCTGAATACACCGGGGTGCTGGGCAAGCAGGTAGCGGACAGCATCGAAGGTGTAGCTCTCAACGAAAAGGATAGCTTTGAAGGTTCTTTGATAGGCGGCGGACAACTAATGGCCTCCATCTTGACAGGGATGCTTCAAGGCCGTAAATCTACTGGAGAGCGTAAGCCAATTTTGGCAGATGCACCAAAAAAAGAACCGGAAGTCTTAGGCGGCCCCCACCGAGAAACATCTAAACCTGTAAATGATGGGTTGGACTCTCATCATTGCCCGGCAAAAAACTGTTACGCGAGCGCACCTATAAGCAGTGCGGATGGGCCGGCCATAAAAATGGATCCGGCAGATCACAAGCTAACCGCCAGTTATGGTAGTTCTCCGGAAGCTAAGGCCTACAGAGCACAACAAGAGAAATTGCTGAAGGAAGGTAAGTTGGATGAGGCTATTGATATGGATGTAAATGATATTCGTTCGAAATTCGGTGATAAATACGACGCGTCTATTGGTCAAATGAAAGAGTATGCAAAATCTTTAAATCCTGAACAGTTTATACCGAGGTGAGAGGCATGAGATTTGAGTATGATGAGTCTGATGGTTTGAGTATTTTTAAAAATACTCGTTTTAGAAGCGCTCTAAGAAAAAAGCTAGGAGGAGATTATAGAACTTTTCCTAAGACTCAGTTTTCAGAAAACTCTACAGATGTGTTTGGTGGGGCAGTTGTTAAAGTTTGGTATGACGCTAATGACGAGGTAAAAGGTGTTCAGCTTTACCATCCTGAGGCTGAGTTTTATTATTTCGGAAAACAATTGCTCGGCAGCAATGTTGAGGAGTTAGAGTTTTTTTTTTCTAGCATTGGTCAGCCGTTGATTTTTGATGACGATGGAACAGGGTTTAATGCTGAAAATAATACAATAAGGTTTTACGTTCCGGATTTTGATGAGTTCCAAAAAAAAGCTAGAGTCGAGTGTGTGTATATCGATATTGCTAAAGCTTAATCTTGCTGTGAAGCGTGAGCTGATTAAGCTTGATCTGATTGGGCGTCTGACTAATAAGTATCTGGGTTCTGTGCGCGGGATCGAAGCGTCCTTGCTTAATTTAAGTATATTGCTGGTGTCACACTGCGCGGCAATTCAATGTCACTTCCCTGCCAGATACCGGCAAGGCACAAGGTAAGGAATTCGACCTCAGCGCGACCGTTGTAGTGGGCTTTGGCGGCAGTGTCAGCGGCTCGGTCGGGTACGGTCAGACCAACGGCTCCAAGAACTGGATCGAGGAACAGACCCGCATCACGGCCAAAGACAAGGTCGACATCCGCACCGAGAACCACACCCAGCTCGACGGCGCATTGATCGCTTCCGATAGCGGCAACCTCAAGCTGGACACCAACACGCTGGGCTACAGCGACATCGCGGGCAAGGACAAGGAGCACGGTTACTACCTGAACGTCGGGGGTTCGTACGGCACTGGCAGCAACACTACGCAGGACTCAAGTCAGGTAGGCAAGGGCGACAACCAGAAAAACGGCTGGAGCGTGGAGGGTTGGAACTACAACAAGGATCGTGAGCAGATCGTCCGGGGCACGGTCGGTGCGGGCGATGTGGTGGTGCGCAGTGACACGGCGGGCAAGGACTCAACAGCGGGCTTGAATCGTGATGTCGACAAGGCTTACGAGATCACGCGTGATGACGAGCACCGGACTGATTTGTATGTGACGAAGAGTTCGTTGGATGCGGTTGCCAGCCCGAAAGAGACACTTGATCAATGGCAAAAAAACGCCGCGCTTTATGGAGAAAACAGTCGAAACACAATAGACAAACTGGTCGACATGCTTGTGGTCACCGCGTTACTGCCGTTAGGGGCTGTTACAGGTAACGCGACAGAACTAGCACAACGCCAAGTCGCTCGTACCGAACTGATGCAACAACTCAACAGCCTGGATGAAGACAAAAGGTCGGCGGGCATCAGGACAGTTCTAAACCGGGTTGCTGACAAAAATCTGGGCTCCAATGCGGAAGCGCTCGTCGCACGTATTGCCGAACTGGGTGAGGAGCACCCGGATCAAGCGATGCAGGCGATGGTTTTGTTGACCACGCTGAATAAACCAAATGATGGTGCATCGAGTTTTGTTCCAGTAGTGGCGCTGGGTGCTGGCGCAATTGTGGCCCTGAGTGCTGCGTTTTCTACCACAGCAGCGACGCCGGAAGGTCAGGATAGATTGAGAGCGGCAGCCAATGCCGTCGCACTCTCTGTAGCTCAATCAGGCCAGTCAGCCGAACAGCAGGTCAGCACCTCCATAGAGATATGGAAATTTCTGTTCAGTACGACATTCCCGGTACATCTGCTGGACGGCGAAAACACCAGGCTGGTGAATCCTATCGTTCAGGCCCAGGGTGCGAATCCGTCCAGCGGCGGGTATGCTGCTGGAGCGACGCCTGCTGGTGTGGGTTCGACGGGTGGCAGTCAGATTGCTGATCAGACGCCTGTTGATTATTCGAGGCCTGTGGTTGAGCTTCCTGCGCCGGGGGTGATGAATCAGGAAATAGTAGATAAGTGGAGCCGAGAACCTAAAAGCCTCCAAGATGAAATGGCGCTAGAAGCAGCTAAAGCTGGCGCTTGGGATGTGATTATACGTAACTTAGGCGACGAAGCGTTCAAGGGTATGGACAAAATTGAATACAAAGTTAAGTCTGCCGATGGTAAGGACTCAGTTGTTCATTATGTTAGAGATCCAAAAACTGGGACTTTGATGGATTTTAAATTTAAAAAGCATAGCATTGACTGAAGGTGAATGGTTTGAAAGTGATATGTAAGATAAATGATTTGAAAGATATATCTGATGAAGTTGTTTTGGGCGTTTTGAAAGATAAAATATTCAGACCAGATGGTAAGATCGATATTAGCTTAGGTAGTGAGTATGTTGTTTATGGTATTGAGTTTTGGGAGAATAGCCCTTGGTACTATTTGTGTGTTGACGTTGATGATGAGTATCCAAAGCCGTACGCGGCTGACTTGTTTTTTGTAAGCAATAATAAGCTGTCTACTCACTGGCAACTTGGCTTCTGTACTAACTATAATGGTTCGCAGGTGGCGTCCCTAGTGTTTGAGGAATGGGCGGTGGATCGCCGTTTCTATGAGCGGTTAATTGATGGTGGAGAAATAGAGGTTGGAGTTTTTAAAAAGTATAAGTCACTCATGGATGATGAGGCTAAATGATTTATGGCTGATCTCAGTCGAAACTTTTTGAAAGTTTTTTCTGGGGCTTATAGCTAGTGGCAGAGGCTAATGCGTGTATGAAAGAGCCTTGTTCAGAATTTTTAAAACTGCCCGCTGATCAGAGCGGACTTTTCGACCTGATTGCACCTCTGCTATGAGCCTCCTTATCGGCGGTGCTCTGCTACCCGTCTAGAATGCAGTCCCGGCATAGGGTATTCCTAATATCACTGCTGGTTCTTCGACTTCAGGTAGCTCAGCCGCCCAGAACGCCCGAGTGGTACGGGCCCTCAGGTCAACAAGATCGGTCAGGTGGTAAATGGGACTTAGGGTAACCTGCTCAGTGCAGTCAATCAGGCTCCAATAGTTACCCAGTAAGGCGTGACTGCCGCCGTTACCCAAGCCGTCGTAAATGCTCAAGACGTTCCGGTCATTGCCGCTGTTCGCGATCCTGTCGCTACTCAGGGCGGGCTAGTCATTTCTTCAGTCAGCAATTCTTTGGTTACTCAGAGTGTCTCGGTAACGCCAGCTGTTTGTAATCCTATTTCTGTAACTGCAACTCGATGGTTACGCAGAATAGCCCTGTTATCGGCTCCAGCACTCAGTGGATCAAGTCATTGCAATCACGCCGGTCGCTGCCGCAGCAGCACAAACCGTTACCCGAGTGGAAGGCCTGCCAAGCAGCAATTTCGTCTCCAAACCGCAAAAATACCTGATCGAAACCAACCCGGTCCTCACTGAACTCAAGCAGTTCATGAGTTCGGATTACCTGCTCGCAGGCCTGGGCTACGACCCCGAAGTCAGTGCCAAGCGCCTGGGCGATGGCTTGTATGAGCAACGCCTCGTCCAGCAAGCAGTCGTGGCCCGCACCGGTCAGGCGTTCATCGACGGGCAGACCTCCAACGAGGCCCAGTTCAAGTACCTGATGAACAACGCCATCGCCAGCAAAGAGAAACTGAACCTGGCTGTGGGCGTTTCGCTCAGTTCACAACAAGTCGCAGCGCTGACCCACGACATCGTCTGGCTCGAAGAGCACGAAGTGAATGGCGAGAAAGTGCTGGTGCCGGTGCTGTATCTGGCACAGGCCGACAATCGCCTTGGCCCGACCGGGGCATTGATTGCGGGTAACGACGTCTCACTGATCGCTGGCCAGAACCTCGACAACGTCGGTACCTTGCACGCAGCCAACAACCTCTCGGCAGTCGCAGGCAACAACCTCTCGGCAGTCGCAGGCAACAACCTGATCAACACCGGCCTGATAGAAGCCGGCAACCGGCTCGATCTGCTCGCGGGCAATGATCTGATCAACACCGCTGGCGGCATCATCAAAGGTCGCGATGTATCACTGACCTCGATCAATGGCGATGTGATCAACGAACGCAGCGTCACCTCGATGGACAACAGTGCACGCGGTCAGCGCCACAACGAGTTCGCCGACAGCGCAGCGCGCATCGAAGCCGCCAACGACATGAGCATTTCGGCAGGCCGCGACGTCATCAACAAAGGCAGCGTGCTGGAAAGCGGTCGTGACATGAGCATCCAGGCCGGACGCGATGTCACCATCGCCCCGACCGAAGTCACCAACAGCCTGTTCTCGGACAGCAAACACAACAGCAGCGACATCACCCAACTGGGCTCCACCGCCAGTTCCGGGCGCGACCTGACCGTTCAGGCCGGACGCGACATTGCCATCATCGCCAGCCAGATCGACGCCAAACGCGACATCACCATGGCGGCGACCGAAAACCTCACCATCAGCTCTGCGGCGGACGAAGAACATTCCCTGTCCAAAAGCAAAAAACTGACCCGTCAGGAAGACCACGTCAGCCAGGTTTCTTCTGATCTTGATGCCGGTGGGAGTGTTGCCTTGCAGGCTGGCCAGAACCTCGCCGTGATCTCTAGCCGCATTACGGCGGGTAAAGAGGCGTACCTGGTTGCCGGTGAAAACCTCGACATCTTGGCTGCGCAGGACAGTGATTATTCGCTGTATGACAAAAAGAAGAGGGGGAGTTTTGGGGCTAAAAACTTCAAGCGCGATGAAGTGACCGACACGCGCAATATCAGCAGTGAAATCACGACTGGCGGTAACCTGACGCTGGCAAGTGGCGGCGACCAGCATTATCAGGTTGCCAAACTGAACAGTGGCAATGACCTGTTGATCAACAGTGGCGGCGCAATCGATTTCGAGGGCGTGAAAGACCTCCACGACGAAAGCCACACCAAGAACAAAAGCAGTGCAGCGTGGTTCTCGACAAAAGGCAAAGGGACAACCGACGAGACCTTTCGCCAGAGCGAACTGGTGGCCAAAGGCGAAGTTGCCATTCAGGCCGTCAACGGTCTGCGCATTGATGTGAAACAGGTCAATCAGCAAAGTGTAAGCCAGAGCATCGACGCAATGGTCAAGGCCGATCCGCAACTGGCCTGGATCAAGGATGCCGAGAAACGAGGGGACATCGACTGGCGTCAGGTCAAGGAAATCCACGAAAGCTTCAAGTACGACAACTCGGGCCTTGGGCCTGCTGCGCAGATTGTTGTCGCCATCCTGATGGCGGCGGTGATGGGCCCAGCAGGCTTTGGTTTAAGCGCTGGTATTGGCGGCGCTGTAGCAACCAGCGTTGCGACGACGGCGGTGACGAGCACGATCAACAACAAGGGTGATCTTGGCGCTGTTTTCAAAGACGTGACGTCTTCCAGCGCCATCAAGGGATACGCCATGGCGGGCGTCATGGCAGGTTTCGTACCGACCATCAACCCGAAAAATCTGGGCTTGGACCTTGCGAGTGTTCAGACCGTTGCGACTAAGGTGATCACCGAATCTGTGATCAAGACCGCGATCATGGGCGGGAGTTTCAAGGATAACCTTGGCTCTTCCATCGTCAGTACGGGAATCGCTACGGGTGGCGCCATTGCCGCAGGCAAGATCGGTGATTTCACTCTGTTCGATGAGGGCAAACTCACCAAAGTCGGCATGCATGCCGTGCTTGGCGGGTTGATGTCCGAGGCAATGGGCGGCGATTTCCGAACGGGTGCCTTGGCCGCTGGTGCGAATGAAATGGTTGTCGATTATCTGGCGCAGAGGATGCTGCCAAGTGATTTAGGCAAAAACTCCCAAGCGTATCAGGGAGGTGTCAGCAAGCTGATGACTGCCTCGGAGTTGATCGGTGCTCTGACTGCTGCCGCAACGGGTGGGGACGCATCGGCAGCAGCGGCGGTGACGGCTAACAGTACGCAGTACAACTACCTTGCCCATAACCAGTTGAAAGAGGCAGCCGAAAAGTTAAGGAAATGTGCCCCTGCCGAGTGCGATTCGATTGTGGCCGCTTACAAAAAAGTAAGCGAGGATCAAACGATTGAAGCGATCATCAATTGCAGGTTCGACGTTTCCCTGTGTAAACCGTCCTCAAGGGATGTTGCTAACACGGTAGCCGATCTTTCGAGTGTCTACGATGCTTTGGGTGATGGTTCTAAGTACGCCAAGGACTCGCTGCAGATCCTGATCAATGAGAACCTAGAGTTTCAGGAGACCTTGGCAGTTGCGACGACCGGTGCTAGCGCGCAGGCCGTGGCAGAAACACTCCAGGCCAAGCTCAAGCTCACGCCCGAAGAAACTGTTGAGTTGGCGGAGGCCATTGGGGGAGGATTAGCAGCCGCTGCTGGGGGGGGGTTGCATTCCGCAAGGTGCTTGCGAAAGCGTCAAAGCGGCTTGAAAAAAGCGGTGAAGCACTGGTAGATAGACAGATTGATGCAGGTTCAAAAGCTTTAGATGATAATGTCGTAGTGCGCAGCGATGATGATTTCTCTTCGCAGATCGGGAGTAACGGTAAACCGAAGGCGCACATAAATGAAGATGGCGAATTGGTGCCTCCAAATCAAGATGGTACTGGTAGTATTCAAACACATGTACGTGGCGGAGGGTCTGAAAATTCCCCCTATATTTCTGTGACCGATCCGCGGGTTGCTTCCGATCCTAAGGGCTATGGTTCGAATAAAATCGAAATCGATGTCGATCGTCTGCAAAAAGACATCGATTCCGGTCTATTGCCTGATACGAGGTTTTTGACAAATCGTGAAGTTGTAGCTGAGTTGCAAGCTAGAGTAAATGCGGCGCGTGAAAAATATATCATTAACCCTTCGCCAAAAAATCAAACTTCTTTATCTAGGGCAGAGTCTGATCTGGGTAATACTGTTCGCGATGGTGAGTGTCTGATCAAAGGTTGCGTTCCAGCCACTTATATAAAACATATCGATAAGTAGGTGTTTATTATGGACCATAAAACAAATTTTTTGCTTAGCAATATTCCGGAAGGCGCAGATTATGCTGCTGATGCAGGTGACTTGGATTTAGAAGATATTCCACAAGAAAGAATGGAGGCAGTAATTGATCTACTTCGTAACACAGATGATGAAGTAGTAAAATTTTTGGCTGCGAAGTTGCTGGCCAGTTGGGGGGTTTTTGAGGGGTTTAGTGTATTGAAGGAATTTGTCGAGAAAAAGTCTGCTATTATAACTAATATATATCCTCATAGATTGCATGGGTACGATGATACTTTTCGTCAGGTTCTTATGGCTGTGGTTATGTTTTATGCCAATATGGCTGGTGCGGGGAAAAAAGACGTAGCAAGAGCGGAGGTTTATCCCCTGCTGTCCAAAATAATAGAGTTGGCAGCTAGCAATCCTTTCGAGATCACTGATGTGTTATCATTTATAAAGCGTGAGCAGTATTTTGAATATCTCCCTCTTATTAAGGGTTATCTCATGTCGATAATTGATAAGCCAGAAGTTCATCGATGGAAGATATATGACGCGATCGAGTTTCTTGTGGGGTTTGATTCCCAGTTTGTTGTGTCTCTTTTGGAAGAGAGGAGAAAAAGTATTGAAGACTTTAAACCTTCCATACCGGGTTGAGCGTCTTGAGAGTTTGTAGTGGTCTAATGATTTCGGACACTCATTTAGGCGAGAATATCGCCAGACAGGGGGCTGATGACCAAACAACGCCGTACCTATTCCACTGAATTCAAACGTGACGCCGCAGGCCTCGTGCTCGATCAAGGCTATAGCCATATCGAAGCATTCCGCTTGCTTGGGGTGGTCGAGTCTACGCTGCGTCGCTGGGTGAGCCAGCTCCAGCAGAAGCGTAACGTTGTAACGCCTCAGAGCAAGCATTGAGTCCAGAGCAGCAGGAAATCCAGGAGCTCGAAGTTCGTATCGCCCGTCTTGAGCGGGAGAAATCAATTTTAAAAATCTATGGTCACCCCCTTTTTTGCAATGCTGATTCATGGGCGAAGTAGTTGGCTTGCTTAAATCTATCCGGCGTCTATTGGATGATTCACACGCGCCATGATGAGAGTCGCGCCTAACGATCCTGAAAAGGCGACCGGCTTCTTGCTGAGCCAATTTTTAAAACAGGTTCTTCGTCAGGCTGATAGGCCGTTTACGTCATCCACTATTCAGCTATCGCAAAACCTGAAAGGTAAATCGTGGTACAGCAACAACTGCCGAATCAGGCGCTCAGGCGCCTGGCCCTGCTTCGTACTGCGTATGGTGCGCGGCTATCGCCCAAGCGATTCGCGCCAGCTTGTTAGCCAAGGCACGGGCCACAACATTGGAGTGGCGTCGACTCAGCAATGAACGAACCCAGTCGGCCAAGGCTCCTTTCTGGTGATCGAGTCTCTGCATGTAGACCCTGGAACATTGCACGAGCAACTGTCGAAGGTGCTTGTCGCCGCGTTTACTGATCCCCAGTAAGTTGGCCTTGCCGCCGGTGCTGTATTGCTTGGGTACCAATCCCACTGATGCGGCAAAGCCCCGGCTGCATCGATACTGCTTACCATCGCCCATCGCCCATCGCCCATCGCCCATCTCCACAGCTAGCAGGCTAGCGGTGATCGGGCCTACACATGGAATGCTCAGCAAACGGCTACCCAGATCATCATCGGCCACTTGGCATGCCAGCTCTTTATCCATTGCCTTGATTTGCTCATCCAGATAGATGAGGTGATTGTGCAAACGCTGCAGCAGCACCGTCAGACGAACGGGAAGTTCATGCTCAGCCAAAACAACCGCCAGACGCTTCATGATGGCCAAACCCTTAGCCCTCGCAGGGTGTGGGGGTGACCATTTCATTAGGCTACCGCGTTCTTGATGTCGGAAGAACACGAGCCATGCGCTTATCGATCGTAAGCGCCTCATGAACCACACACTCCAAACCAGCCATTGAAGCTTGATGCTGTGCTCCCGATTCTTTTCAGAAGTCAGCACTTCATGATGCGACGCGACACCAAAGTCGAAAAAGTCTGCCTCTACCCCAAGTCAGTGGACTTCCGAAAGTCATCGACGGCCTTGCTGCGCTGGTTGAGCTGAACAACAGCGCGAAAACTCACACAATGGCCTTAGCGTGAGCATTGATGACGACCACGGTAGCACCAAGGATGCCGTCAGCGGCGCAGGGAAGTATGACTATGCCACAAGCAAAGGTTCACACGCTCAAATTAGCAGACAGCACGTCGCAGTTCCTGTCCGGCCGACGGGCAATGAGACATTTGGCAACGGCAAGCAGCGCACCAGTCAGCAAGTGGTCGAGACGACCAACCGCGCCTCGACGCTTGAAGCTGGAAATGATCTGAACATACTCAGACCAGTCCCGTCACAAAAATAAAAAAACCAGCATTCAACTCGCCGCCGCGGCGCAAGCCAGCGCCATTACGCCAGCTGTTTTTGCGGCAGTACAACCCGTCATCAGAGTGCAGGGCCTGCCCA
Organism: Pseudomonas sp. PvP100; assembly: GCF_017833055.1. Classification (NCBI taxonomy): domain Bacteria; kingdom Pseudomonadati; phylum Pseudomonadota; class Gammaproteobacteria; order Pseudomonadales; family Pseudomonadaceae; genus Pseudomonas; species Pseudomonas sp. PvP100. Next base: position 2,168,869 of record NZ_JAFIBO010000001.1, on the reverse strand, counting down.
GCAGTTCGTTCGCTTCCAAACCGCAAAAATGCCTGATTGAAACCGACCCAGTGCTCACCCAGCTCAAGCAGTTCATGAGTTCGGATTACCTGCTCGCAGGCCTGGGCTACGACCCCGAAGTCAGTGCCAAGCGCTTGGGCGATGGCTTGTATGAGCAACGCCTCGTCCAGCAAGCAGTCGTGGCCCGCACCGGTCAGGCGTTCATCGATGGACAAACCTCCAACGAGGCCCAGTTCAAGTACCTGGATCCGGCTCAAGGCTTGAGCGTGCGGGGGATAAATTACTGGCGCAATCCGACCAGCAGGCGGGTGGGTTGATATTTGACGTCGCCAGTGGTTTGATCACTGCAGAGATTGGTGGGTTTGCGGTCAAGTGGGTTGGAGGGAAGTGGGTTCAGTTTGGCAGTGGTGCAAAAGCTACCGTGGAGGTGCCAGCAAACCAGCCTGTTTCAAGACCACCGTATCCTGTGTCGCAGGCAGATGGTGATTTTGGTTACTTAAGTCAACCAAGGCCGAGTAAGCCAGCAGCTTTTTTTGATCCACAGGCTTCAGCCAAAACTTTTATCGATAACGGAAGGATTAGTATTTCGGATTTAGAGCAATTTGTACCGCCCCGTACTCCAAATAGCTTCCAGTCTTCTGCTACGATTGCAGCTGGTAGTAAGTTTCAGTATAGAATCAATGGTCAGAATATCGAAGTGAAATGGCATGCGCCTGATGCAAGCGCTGCTGAAAGATTTCCTGGTTCTAATTCGGGCTCTGGATGGACGGCACAGATTAAAATAAGAGGTAAATTGCTGGGGTAAGATGGTTTGCTGTATAGAAAACCCTCCAGTTCTACACATATACCAGTGGGTTTCTAGGTATGAAAAAAATTGCTTACTACGCTGCGCTGCCAGAGACTATGACTAATAGCGACCTTGATTCTGAATTTAGAGAGTTGTTAGAAGGCTTTGAGTCTGGCGTTGTAGATAGGTCTGATTTTGTAAGGTCTTTATTAGGGCTAAGTGATAGGCAATGGCATGCTTATAGCGTTATAGAGGTTGGGCTTAGTGGGCGAGTCGAACGATGTTGATATCATTATGGGATTGCTATGATCTAAATATGGGTGAAGATGCGATTAATATTATGGTGAGATTAGGGTTTGAGGAAGTAAGTAAGTTTCTTGGCTTGCTTTCACCATAATGTGTGTCATTGGAGGTTTTTAATGAGGTTTCACTTGCTCTATCTGAGCTAGGTGCTTCGGTTTCAGATCCATGCAGTGGCATGCGTTAGAGGGTCGTAAGCGATGAAGAAAGCTACTGCTAGTGTTGGCTGAGTCCCGTCAAGTGTAAGCATTGCCAACGATTGTATTGAAGCGCCCATACGAAGAGGTGGATGCCCTTGCCAAGAAGTTGGTTGGGAATCGTGCAAGTTATGATCCACTGGCATGCCGTGGCGGGTTGCAAGACAAGCATCAGGCCTTGAACGATAGCAAAGCCGGTTCGGTACGGTATGGTTAAGGCCCTTGGAGAGAACACGTGTAGTGATTAATGCTCGGCTGCCGAAAGCGGCTCTGCTAAGCTAGGCTCGCTTCTAAAATCTTTCGCTTTTAATGGCGAACGAAAGGATATAGTTACTCGCTTCTAAAGACCTTAATTACAACGAAGAGCGAGTGGCTGGCCATGTTCGCTGCAGTCATTTTGGAGCAAGTCAGATTTTGCGGTAGGGGGTCTTACTAGCGGCATTCGCGGCAATGGGGAAAGCATCGATATGCTTTCAGATGCTGGACTTATTAAGTAATGTATTTTATGAGATATAAGTTCGCTGATGGATAGGTTTTGATAACGTGTATCTTCGAGCTAAGAGTATAATTGATTTTCTTATCTATTCTAAAATAATTCTACCTTGCTTCTGTTTTAAAAGCTGTCACCCGAGCAAAACCCCCACTCCGGACACCCCCGTCCCAAATCATCCGAACCCCACTCCGCAATCCCCACTCCGCAATAAACTAAACTACCCAGCGGCACCCGCTCGCTAGTCGGGCCTGAGGAAGTCGTTAGCCTTATCCTTATCGTTCTAAACGCCTGCCAACACTCAGTTCAAAACATAACGAAGTTAACTATTCGCACGAGCGCATAAGGATAAGGCTTGGATGACAATGACTCCAGTGGATGGATCGGCTACCTTCGATGTTAACAACCTGTTCAGAAAACCCAGGATCTGTTTTGACTGGGAGGACCTGCGTTACTTCGTGATGTTTTCCACGGTCAGTTCCCTGAGTGGTGCTGCAAGGATACTGGGTGTGGAGCACGCCACTGTTTCGCGCCGTATCGCTTCGCTGGAAAGGTCTCTCAATGTAAAGCTTGTCGACCGTCGCAAGCGTTTGTATGAACTGACTGATGAGGGACGACGTGTGGCGGCGATCGGGCGACAGATCGAGGCGCAGACCCAGGCTGTTGGTCGTCTCGCGGTTGCGGCTCAGGTGGTGCAGGGTGTGGAGGTGACCATCAGTGCGCCGCCGTCGGTGGCGGTCGAGAAGCTGGTGCCACAATTGGGGGCGTTTCGGGCGATGCATCCCGGCATTATGTTGCGCTTGTTGGGCGATCACCAGTATTCGTCGTTATCCAGTTGCCAGTCTGACCTGTGTATACGGTTTTCCAAACCTGTTGAAAGCGGCATTGTCGCGCGGCGTATTGGCACGGCTTCCTTTTCATTTTATTGCGCACGTTTTTATCTGGAGCAACGCCCTCCGCAGCAGTATGAGTTTATTGCTTATGACAATGAACTGATGAGTGACAGTCAGAACGGTTGGCTGAGGGATATCGTCGGTGATCGACCCTTTGTGCTGGAGGCCAAAACGGTGGAGTTGCAAATTCGTGCTGCGGAAACCGGTGTGGGCATCGCGTTACTGCCCAGTTTTGCCGTAGAGGACAATGATCGTCTTTGCCGGGTGGAGTTGTCGGCTCCGCTGGAAGTCGATGTCTGGCTCGGCGTGCATGAAGACCTGCGCGCGGTGGCGTCCATCCAGGCTGCCATGAATTATGTGGAAAGCTGTTATCGCTAGCCAGGCCTGAGTTCGCGCTGGTCATGTTGACGGTAAACAGTCTTGTGGTGAAAAAATTCCCATCCCCTCATCAAATATCGACAGTTTACAAGTTCGGCTGTTTTGACGAGGATCAATGTCGAGTGGAGCAGTTCATGACTCGAAACTCCGAGACGTTAAGGTGTCGGCTCGGCAAGGTTTGTTAGATGGCGCGCTGTTGGATAATTATAAAAACTCATGCAGTGGCAAGATCATCTCAAGCACCCTGGTGACACCCTAAGGACAGCCGGAGATTCTCATGGCCGACGTAAAAATTCTCGACGTTACCTTGCGTGACGGTGGTTATCGGAACAACTTCAACTTCACAGAAGATCAGGCGCAGATAGTGGTCGCTGGCTTGGCCAGTGCGGGTGTCGACCTCTGCGAAATTGGTTATTGCAAAGGATCCTTCGCCCCGAAAGGCGAGCACGGTCTGACCAGTGATGTAGGCGCAGGCTTCATTGAAAAGATTGCGCAGACGGCCAACGGCCGTATCGAACTGGCCGTCATGGTTCACCCCAGAAACATCGCCACGGATGACTTCGCCATGCTCAAGGAGCAGGGCGTTTCGATGATCCGCGTCTGTTTGAGGCGCGATCAACTGGATGAGGGGCTTGTGACCTTGTCGCTGGCTCGCGATCACGGCTTCAGTGTCAGCGCCAATGTGACGCATGTCACCTCGCAGACGCCAGGCAGCGTGCTTGATACGGCAGTGCGCGCGGAGGGTGCCGGCGCAGATATCGTTTGCTGTGCGGATTCCAATGGCCACATGTTGCCAGCCGATGTAGACCGACTGTTCAGTCGTCTCTCAAGCCGGCTGTTGGTGCCGCTGGGCTTTCACGCGCATAACAATCTGTCGTTGGCGCTGGCCAATGCAGCGGCCGCCATAGAAGCCGGCGCTGAATACATCGACACGTCCATATGCGGCATGGGCAAAGGGGCCGGCAATCTTCACCTGAGTATGCTGGTTGCCTACCTGGAGCGTACGGGCGTCAGTCATGGTTATGACCTGGTAAAACTGATGGAACTGTCGGAAGCCACGGCCCGCGCGGTACCGCACAACAATATGCCTAGCCCGCTGATGGATATCATTCTGGGCACTTACAACTTTCCCTATGACAGCAGTCAACGCGTGCGAGACACCCTCGAGCGCTTTCAACTGACCTCCGAGTACCGAGCGATCGAGGTGATGCATCAGCAGGACAAGGTGGCGCGTTTTGCGCCGCGAGCGGTGTTGTCGACCATCGCTACCGGCTTGCCGAATGGCGTCAAGGGAGTCGCGCTATGACCACTCAAGCGCTCAGAAAGCGCATCTGTGTCTTGCCCGGTGACGGGATCGGCATTGAGGTCATGGAGGCGGCACTGCCGGTAATCGCGGCGTTGAACCTGCCGTTCGATCTGATTGCGGCGGACATCGGTTGGGAATGCTGGAGGGCCGAGGGGGAAACCGTTCCGGCCCGGACCTGGGAGATTATGGCCAGTTGCGACGCGACATTGCTTGGCGCAATCACCAGCAAACCTCTGGCAGAGGCCGAAGCAGAGTTGCCACTGGCGCTTCAGGGCCAGAACCGCCGCTATGTCAGCCCGGTCATTCAGCTCAGGCAGAATCTTGACCTGTACGCCAATGTCCGCCCGGTCAGTGACATGACTGGCGAAAACAGATTTCGCTTTGTCGTGATCAGGGAAAACACCGAAGGGCTTTATGCGGGGCTGGACTTCGGTTGTATCCCGGATGCACTGGTGCCGCTGCTCGAAGAGCGAGAAGCCCTCGGCGCGGCGTGGCAGCGAGAAGGGCAGGATGATGCGACGGTGACGTTGCGCCTGCAGACGCGAAGTGGCCTGACGCGTATTTTCGAATACGCCTTCGAGTACGCCCGCAAAAACCACTTCACGCGGGTCACGTTTGTCGACAAACCCATGGTCCTGCGGCACAGCAGCGCCTTTGCACGGGGCATCTTCGAAGCAACAGCTCTGCGTTATCCGGACGTGACCGGGGTCATCGAAAACGTCGACGCGGTTGCCCTGTGGATGGTGCAGCGTCCCGAGCGCTTCGGGGTGATCGTTGCCGAGAACATGTTCGGCGATATTCTTTCCGATCTCGGCGCCGGAGTCATGGGAGGCCTGGGGTTTGCGCCCAGTGGCAACTTCGGCAATTCAGGGGCTTATTTCGAACCGGTGCACGGCAGCGCGCCTGCCCATGCGGGGTTGAACAAGGCCAACCCCGGCGCGATGTTCATGGCCATCGCGCTGATGCTGGAGCATTTGGGGTTCCCGGCCGAGTCGGCGTGTATCAGCCAGGCCGTCAGCCTGGTTTCTCGCACATCCACACGCACATATGACCTCGGCGGTTCCCATACCACGGCTCAGGTGGGCGAAGCGATCGTTCAACAGTGCATCGAGTTGCAGTCCCGCACGTTCGGGTATGGCAACGAACAGGTTTCAGCACAGGGAGAACGTCATGTCAGCGCACTTTGAAGCTGTACCCATTGCGCAAGCCGTGCTGGAGGCATGTGAACATCTCGACACTGCGTCCCTGTCTGACGCTCTGGACAGCCTGGGGGTCGACGGCGGGCTTTCGGGTATTGCCTCGCAAGTACCTGGCACTCGTTGCGTAGGCATCGCATTTACCGTGCAGTACGAGCCGGTCGATGTCTCTGCGCTATTCAAGGGGGCTGCCAACTATATCGATCATGTACCGGCCGGTGCGGTGATTGTTTCCTCAAACAACGGACGCCAGGACTGCACGGTATGGGGCGACATCATGACCCACTTCGCGTTGGCCAATGGTATCAAGGGCACTGTGATCGATGGCGTGGCACGCGATATCGATACGGTCATCGAGTGCCGTTACCCATTGTTCAGTCGCGGGCGTTTCATGCAGTCGGCAAAGAACCGCGCTCAACTCCAGGCTGTACAAGTGCCTCTGCTCATCGATGGCGTAACAGTCCGGCCCGGCGACCTTCTGGTGTGTGATGGCAGCGGGTGCGTTGTGATTCCCCAGCAACTGGCCGCCGAGGTCGTACGCCGTGCCCAGGCGGTCGAGCAGACAGAACGCCGCATCATCGAAGCCATATCGGCTGGCTGGACGCTGGAAAAAGCCCGCAGCACCTATCGCTACGACCAGCCCTGGCTGACTGACGCTGAAAAAATCAGCGTCGCGATGCCTTCGCAGGCGTGAACTGATCTGCCTTCCCACTTGAATGGAAATGATGATGAAAATGGAATTGTTCGACGCCCAATCCGTCAGCGATGACAACGCGGTTTATCTGATCAATGTCGTACAGGTAAATGAGGGGGCTCAGGATCTGGCCATTCAGATTCTTGAAGAGACGGTCAGTTACGTGGCACGCACTTACAGTGCCTTCAAATGGAGCCGATTGATGAGAAGCATCGACGGCAAGACCGTTATCAATCAGGCGCAATGGAGCGATCGCAGCCAGTTCGAGTCGCTGTTTACCGACGCAGAGTTTCTGTCGCGCTATTCCCGGTTGAAAGAAACCGGTACCTGGGAATATCACCTGTACAACGTGGCCGAGTACATCACCCCTGAAATTGCCTTACAAAAGGCCGGCTGGAGCCACAACCGGCAGAAGGGGGCGGCGCACAGGCCGCCTTCGTCTGATATTCACTCGGATTGCACAGGGATTATGCGATGACCACGATCAATACAGCACTGACCTCACTTCTGGGCATTGACCACCCGCTGATTCTGGCGCCCATGGGCGGCGCTTCCGGTGGGCGTCTGGCGGCTGCGGTTTCCCGTGCCGGTGGCCTTGGTCTGGTGGGTGCCAGTTACGGCGACCCGCAATGGATGGCGCGTGAACTGGAGATGATGCGAGAGGTGCAGCAGCCTTGGGGCGTAGGCCTGGTCATGTTTACCGTGGCCAAACAGTTCGAATTGCTTCTTCTGGCGCTGGAGTATCGTCCGGCGGTGGTTGCCCTTTCGTTTGGTGATGTACGTCCTTTCGTCAGGCCCATCCATCAGGCCAATGCCAAAGTCATCGTTCAGGTGCATGACGTCGACCAGGCGCTTGAAGCGCTGGACGCCGGTGCCGATGCGCTGATCGTGCAAGGTGCCGAGGCGGGTGGTCACAGTTTGCGCCGCGCTTCATTGCCGCTGTTTCCGGCGGTCCGCGACGCTGTGGGTGAGCATGTCGTGCTGATCGGTGCCGGCGGGATCGCCGACGGGCGTGGCATGGCTGCTGCGCTGGCGCTGGGCATGGACGGCGTGATGATGGGTACGCGCTTTCTGGCTTCACAGGAGGCACTGCCTTCCGAACGGGTAAAACAGAGACTGCTGCAGGCGGTTGCGAGCGATACGGTGCGAACCCGGATCTTCGATCAGGTGCGCGGCATCGATTGGCCCGAGGGCTACAGCGGACGTGTGATCGGCAATGACTTTTCCGCTAGCTGGGTGGGTGAGGAGCAGGCTTTCGCTGCGTCAGCCGGTCAACTGCGCCTGGACTATGAAGCCGCGCTGGCGGCCGACGATGTCAGTATCCGGGCCATCTGGGCAGGCGAAGTCGCGGACCTGATCAAGGAGGTGCTTCCCGCACAACTGATTGTCGAGTCGACCTTGCGCGGGTATGCCGCCAGTGTCGAACGCCTTCGCACGCCCCGCTGAGCCTTCACGATTGAGCCCTCACGATGGAGCAACGACCGGACCCGCTCGACAAGGCGGGTCTGGTTCTTTTTGCAGGAGCAAAAGCCATGAGTCATTGCATGACCTTCCGGACCTTTGGTGCCGGGCATTCGCGCGTCTTTATTCTGTCACCGGTGATGCCGGTCTGGGACGAAGGTGGATTTGCCCAATCGTTGATCGAGCATTTCACCGCCGCCGGTTTTCAGGTCACGGTGTTTGATTCCCTGTCACTGCCCGTTGTGCCGGGTGAGGACTTTGGCGCATTTACCGAGCGCTGGGCCTGCGCACTCGAGCCATGGGGTGTGCCGGATGTACTGGTCGGCGTTGCCCTGGGCGGTGCATTGGCGCAGGCACTGGCAGGCAGTTCATTTCTGCAGTCGACACCTGCTTTGCTGCTGCTGTCTTCCCCGGCCAAGGCCGACGGGTTACTCGATTCCAAGCTGGGACATATGGCGGACCTGGCCGAACAGGGGCATGTCGAGCAAGCCAGGCATCTGTTGGACAACCTGGTATTGCCTGACGGGCAGGTCCATGAACGAGCGGACCCAGCCGGCCACGAGAGTGACGCGACGCTTTCGATGCAGGGGCAGCGCCTGACAGTGGGTTTCCGGTTGCTGGCTGGTGTGGATCTCAGTGAATGCCTGCTCGATTACCAGGGGCGTGTGTTGAGCGTGTTCGGCGAAAAGTCGCAGTTGGTGGGCGTGCGCAATGTGCTGCGTACCCGTGGCCGGAAGCAACGCTCGCTGTGCGTGGAGGGGGGCGGGATGCGTCCTCTGGCGGATGACCTGAAGCAGGTGCTGGACAGCATCGACGCGTTCCTGATGACCCGCCAGGAGTGTGTGCAATGAGCCAGGTCGACGCGCTGAACTTCATCGATGTGCATTACCACGCCAATCCTGACGCGTTCATTCGTCGTCATGGTGCGATCGAGGCGGGCAGGTGCTACGCGCGGGCACAGGGCAGGGTGGTGCTGAAGAATCATCTGGGGTGTACGGCAGCCCAGGCGTGGGAAGCGCGCGATCAGGGTTTTCCGGTCAGCGGCTCAGTGGTCCTGAACGAGATTGCCGGCGGCATCGACTATCGGGTGGTCGAGCGCAGCCTCTGTTTGCGTGGCGATGAGCCGGGGCGTTTCATGGTTCATTTGCCAACCGTGACCGGCAGAACGCATGCCAGCACGCTGGCCCGCAACCTGAGCCATCCGTTGTTGCGGGACAAGCCCATCAAGCCTGCCAGAGTGACATCGGAGAACGGCCGTCTGACGCCACAGGCGCTGGATATTCTGAGAATGGCGCGTGACTATCCGCTGGTGATCTCGACCGGGCATGCCGATGCCGATGAAGTCAGGACGCTGATCGACGAAGCGCTGCGGATCGGTGTGCCGAGGTTGATGCTCAACCAGCCTGCCAATCCGTTGACCGGTCTAGACGCGGCCGAGCTTGCGCTGATCGGCACAGAGCCATCGGTCTACATCGAGCAGACCGCACTGACGTACTTGCTGGGCTATCAGGACCGGCAGGATTTCAGCGATGTGTTGAGTCATGTCGGCAATGTGGTCTACAGCTCGGACCTGGGGCAGACCAGTCAGGTCGATGTCCACGAGTGGCTGTCGCTGAGCGGGCAGTGGTTCGACGCGTTCGGCTTGAGCGGCGAGCGCCGCACCGAGGTGACTCTGTTGAATCCGCAACGCATGTTGGCCCTTTAAGCTGTTCGGATAAGGCCGCCCTGGCCAGCACTGCCAGGGCGGCCTGGCCATCAGGCTACTTCTGCGGACACCTTCGAAGTAATCGCCTCCACAACTCTGGGTTCACGCAGGCCCGCGTCTTCCATCAGTGGCAGTGTTTCTCTCACGAAGTCCTTTATACCCTCGTGGTAATCGAGCCACGTCAGGGCAATGCCGTCGATCCCCCAGTCAGAATACTTCCTGAACAGCTCCACGATCCTCTCGGGTGTGCCTACCAGTGGCACCCCGGCGAATCCGGCCTTGAAGTGGAAACGGAAACGCACGGCGTCTTCGGGGGTGAAAATGCCGGTCTGGATACCCAGCTCGCCGGTAATGATGTCGCAGCCCTCATCGTCACCCACCTGGTTGGCGTAATAGTCCAGGTAAGCGTCTGCTTCCTCTTGCGTGTCCTTCTGCACCACGTAGCCATAACACCATATCTTTATGTCACGGCCGAACTTCTGTTTCGCCAGGTCCTTGTAGGATGCAATCTGCTCACGCACCGCTTGTTCGCCGTCCAGATGTTTGACGATCAGGAACGCGGCGTCGCAATGTTCTGCGCAGAATAGTTTGCCGCGCGGCGACCCTCCGGCATTGATCAGGTAGGGTTTATTCAAGGGTTGTGGCTGCGAGATTGCGCCGCAGATGTAGAAATACTCGCCTTTGAAGTCGAACGGGGTCTGCTGCTCCCAGGCATTTTTTGCAATGTGCAGCCACTCTTCCGCGTAGTCGTAGCGTTTGTCGTGCTCCATCATGTGGCCGCTGAACATGCGCATTTCCGCGCCATACCAGCCGCAGAGGATATTCAGCCCGAAGCGCCCGCCGCTGATGTGGTCGATGGTCACCGCCTGTTTGGCCGCGAACAGCGGGTGCACGGTGGGCAGGTGCGAGGTGGTGAACACCGCGATCTGACTGGTCAGGGCTGCAATCCCGGCAGCCCAGGTATAGGTTTCGAAACAGACACCGCCGGTATTGTTGGTACCGCCGAAACCTTTCCAGCGGCCTACCGGTATGAAGGCTTCAAACCCCGCATCGTCGGCAATCCGGGCGATTTCCAGGTTGCCAGCCCAATCGTCTCCGCGCAGGCGTTCAGGCGCATTGGTGACGGTGCAGCCACCCTCGGTATTGGTGGAGAAAACACCCAGCTGTATCTTGTTCGGGCTGCTGCGCATCGGGTTGGTTTTTATCGGATAGGATTTTTCAGCGCGCATCGTGACCTCCCAGGTCGGTGGTTGGATCGTTCGTCCTTGCTAAATCCTGAACCTGCGGTGGCCGTGCCGACCAAGTAGTCGGTCAGGCATGATCACCCCGGCGGGTCGGGAAGTACGGCAGCACATACTCTTCCAGCTCTTGTAACACTTCTGTGGCCGGACGCCTCAGGGGCTTGAGGTTCAGCGCCACATGCGAAACCCCCTGTTCCCGCTGACGCTGCCACAGGGCGATGAGGGCGTTGCGCCCGGTACTGATTCCGCGGCCGACTTTCATCGGCGCGTCCTTGTTCTCGTCCAGATCGAAGAACGTCGCATAGCCGTAGGGCTTGAAGTGCCTTTGCTCATTGGCACTGCGCCAATGATTGATCACTTCAGGCAAGGTGTCGAAGCCGCTCTGATGCCATATCCAGCCATCCATGTGATTGGCCAGCCATTTGATGTCCTGCTGACAGCGGCCGATGGCAAGCATCGGCAGCCGCCCGAAAACCGGTTTCGGCAGTAGGTCCAGCGCGCCATTGAGTTGCCCGTAATGGCGCGATCTGAACACTGGAAAAGACTGCTCGGTCACCGCGTGCAGCAGTTCGACGCCGTCCCTGAAGCGTTCCGCGCGGGTGTCGAAATGCTCGCCGAACGCGGGATATTCGCCGGGCCTGTCCCCGGTAGACAAACCCAGCAGGAAGCGCCCCTCAAGCAACACGTCGACGCTGCACGCCTGTTTGGCAACCATCAGCGGATTGCGCAACGTCAATATGATACCTGCCGTGCCGATGCAGATTTGCCGGGTGACGGCAGACAGCAGCGCGGCGTAGACAAAAGGGTCGAACACTTGGCCGGCGTCGCCGAACCCCGGATCGAGAAGCGGTACGTCGCGCAGCCACAGCGCGGCGAAACCGGCCTTGTCGGCCTGAATGGCGAGGGCCAGATGGTCTTTCATGGTCGGTGCTGCGGAGTCGGGGTAGCCCTCCAGCGGCGCGATCAACCCGAACGTGAGATGACCCGGCGCGAACACTTTTGCAAAGGCTGGATGCCGCTTTGCGCCTGGTATTTCATAGGGACTCACTTGGTTTCGCCCGCCAGTTCAAGCGTGTCGGAGGGCTCTATGGGCGGTTCTTCATGAGCGCGTACGCGACCAAGCAGCGCAAAGACCGCCACGGCCGTCAGCACGGTGGCGGCGCTGAGAATGAACAGCAGATTGCGGAAGGCACTGACGTACTGTTGGTGCAGCAACGCTGCCTGACCGGACAGAATACTTGTCGCATTGTGCAGATCGCCCAAGGCAGCGCGGTTGGCCGCTTCGGTGACCACATCAGGTGAGACATCCTTGAGTGCGTCGAAAAGTCCCCATTGAATGAACGTTGCAAGCAGGGCACCCGCGATTGCGATAGCGATCCCGTCTGCCGAAACGCGCACCGCGTTGAAGATGCCGGTGGCCATGCCGGCGCGTTTTTTTTCAACGACACTGATCGCCATGCCGTCCATCAGCCCCCAGGGCAGGCCGATACCGATACCGATCAAGGCCATCGGCAGCAACGCTGTCCTGATCGCGCCACTGTCCAGTGCCAGCCCCAGCCATAACAGGCCGGCCGCCACCAGCAGCAGCCCGACGCCGGACAGCAGTCCTGACGTGAAACGACGTGCCAGCTGCGCTGCAAGCAGGGGCACGATCAGCAGGGGCGCCGCCAGGGCTGTCATCATCTGCCCGGTTTCAAAGGCGCTGAGGCCGTCGATACCAATGAAGCGCGCTGGCAGCATGATGATCAGCACGACGAAGAAAAATGCGGGAGTGGCTGCAAGAATCTGCACGCCGACAAAGCGCGCGCTCTTGAACAACGAGAGGTCCAGCATGGGACGGGCGACGCGCCGCTCCACCGCAATGAATACCCAGAACAGCAGCAGTGAGCCGATGATGCCACCCATCACCAATGGATCGGTCCAACCCTCTTCAGGGGCGAGCAGAATGGCATAAGTGAACAGGGTCAATGCTGCGGTAAAACTGATTGCGCCCGGCCAGTCCATACCTGTTGCGTCGGGATCCTTTGACTCGGTGGCGCTGAACAGCACCAGCAGGAACCCCGCAACGCCGATGAGTGCAGTCGCATGGAATGACCATTTCCAGCCTGCCGAATCCACCAGCGAGCCGGCTGCGAGAGGGCCGAAGGCCAGACCTATACCGAAGGTGGTGCCCAGCAGGCTGAAGACTCGGGTGCGCTCGGCGCCATGAAAGGTCTGGGCAAGCGACGACATCGCCCCGGCGAACGCTGCTGCACCGCCCAGGCCTTGAACCAGTCTGAGCAGGTCGATCTGGACGACGGAGGAGGCTGCCGGAATGGCGAAGGTGGAGAGCACGAAGATCGCCAGCCCGATCAACCAGACGCGTTTTCTGCCGTAGATATCCGTCAGGCTCCCGGCGGCCATCATCGCGCTGCCGTAGGTCAGGATATAGGCGTTGATGACCCAGGTCAGCTCGACGGCTGATCCGCCCAGTGCCTGGTTTATCGACGGTAGAACCACGGCAGGGCCCGTGAAGCATAACGGGATCAGAATGCCGGTCAGGCAAGCGGCGAGCAGTTGCCCCCATCGTCCTGCAGTGGGCTGTGTTTGAACCCTGTGTGCTGTGGTCATGTGCAATGTCCCTGTGAAGCGTGCCTGGGTTTTGCCGTGGTGCACGCGTTTATCCAAGAGCGATCGCCCTGCCGCGAGATTAGGGGTTGCGCCCGCAAACAAAAACAGGCTTATGTTCCGAACGTATAGGACAGGGTTGTCCTGAATAGGAGTGGGTATTGGAATCGCTCGGAAGCATCGCCGTGTTCGTTCTGGTTGCTGAAACGCGGAGTTTTACCCAGACCGGAAAACGCCTGGGCATCTCTTCGTCGGGGATCGGCAAGAGTATTGGCCGTCTGGAGGAGAGCCTCGGCGTCCGCCTTTTTCATCGCAGTACGCGCAGTATCGCCCTGACGCTGGAAGGCTCGATATTCCTGGAGCGTTGCCGCCGGATTCTGTCGGAGCTGGAAGCGGCGGAAATGGAGTTGAGCAATGCCAGAGACTTGCCCAAGGGCAGGTTGCGGATCAGTTTGCCATTGGTCAGCGGACTGGTGATGCCGGTGATCATCGACTTCATGCGTACCTATCCCGATATCGAACTGGACATCGACTTCTCGGATCGCATGGTCGATATCATCGAGGAGGGCTTCGATATCGTGTTACGCACCGGCGATCCCGGTGACTCGGGGCTGATGTCGAAGCGGATGGGCAGTTTCCAGTTGCGCATCGTCGGCGCTCCGGACTATTTTGCCCGGCACGCTATACCCCGGCATCCTGGGGACCTGAGTCAGCACGCCTGCCTGTTGCACAAGTTTCCCTCCACTGGAAGGTTTGAACACTGGCCGCTGCGTCGCGAGGCGGGCGTCGACGATCTCGAGTTACCCCAGGCCATGGTGTGTAACACCACCGAGATTCTGGTGGACGTAGCGCGGGCCGGGTTGGGAATTGCCTGTCTGCCGGACTTCATGATTTCATCGGCCATTCGCAACGGCGAGCTGATACCTGTCCTGGATGATTACACGGTGCATACCGGAACGTTCAGATTGCTCTGGCCATCCAGCAAGCATCTTTCGCTGCGCCTGCGAGTCTTCATTGATTTCATGCACGCCCATTTATTCGCTCCCCCGACAGTGTGACTGCGCGGAGCGAGCCTGCAGCACCTGGCAAGGAGCACTGCTATGTACACGCTTTTCGGCACGCAAGGTTCGGGTTCGGCTGCGATCGAGATAGCGCTTCGGCGTTGCTCGGTACCTTTTACCCTGAGCGACGCCTGTGGGTGGGAAGAGGGGCCTGGGAAGGAGGCATTGAGGCGGGTCAACCCGATGATGCAAGTCCCCACGCTGGTGCTGGCCGATGGCGCGGTGCTCACTGAAAGTGCTGCGATCCTGATTCATCTGGGCCTGGAGCACCCCGACTCCGGACTTCTGCCTGGCAAGTCCGCGCAGCGTGCTCAAGCGCTACGCGCGCTGGTTTACATTGCAGCCAATTGCTACGCCGCCATCGGGATTATTGATTACCCGCAGCGCTGGCTGGCAGGTTCCGACGATGGTCTGGAGAGGCTGCTCGAAGCGGGAGCCCGGACGCGGTTGCATGAACACTGGGAGACGTTTGCCGACCTGTTTGGTGATGCCGGGATCTGGTGTTGCGATGCGCCCGGCGCAGTGGAGATTCTGGCCTCTGTCGTGACGCAATGGAGTGGCGCGCGAGAGCACCTGCGTAATGTCCGGCCCGATTTTCATGCGCTGTTGCTACTGGTTGACGCGGAGCCAGTAGTCAACGCGGTCATACGACGCCATTGGCCTTGAAACCCCCGGCGACAGGATGAAGCAGGTTAGAAAATAAAAAAGCCGAACAGTGAATGTTCGGCCATTTTTATTTAACGGGTATCTGAAGTCACCACGCCTCGCCGGCGATGAGCCGTTGTTATTGTTCGGTTATATGGGCTGGTGCATTCGTTGCACTGATCGGGCCCAGTATTCTCAAGTAGAGATATACGGTAGTGCCACTCCCCGGTGCTGTTTCGACGCGTGCGCCTCCGCCGGCATTTACCGCAAACTCCTGCACCTGAACAAGGCCAAGCCCGGCACCCGGGTCCGAACTTCGGGTCGTGAAGAAAGGTTCGAACATTTGCTCTTTGAGCTCGGCAGCCATGCCTGGGCCGTTATCTTTCAGGCTGAGTACCAGATAATCGCCTTCCGGGAATTGCGGGTCGTCCTTGACGGACTCCAGCCGGGTCGAGATATGCACCTTGCCGGGGCCCGAAATTGCATCACGCGCATTGCTCAGCAGATTCAACAAGGTGGTATGCAATTGCGCTTCGGCGCACAACACGCCCCAGCCTCGGGCGGATAGGTCGAATGACAGCTCCAGCGTGTCGCCCGCCGAACGCAACAGAAGATCACGCGCGGCATCGATCCGTTCGCTGACATCAATGCAGATCAGTTCGGAACCGTCCTGGCGAACGCTGTTGAGCAGGCGAGTCACCAATTGGCGACCGTGATCCACTGCTCGCAGTCCGGTATCGCTGAGCGTCTCGACGTCGGCCGGGCGGCGTGAGCGCATGCGGATCAGTTGCAGGCTGGCGCTCAGTGCTTGGAGCAGGTTGTTGAAGTCATGAGCGATGCTAGCGGTGAGCATACCCAGCGACGACACCCGTTGCGACTGGCGCAGGTTGCGCTCCAGCGCCAGGCTTTGGCTCTGGGAGCTTTCGAGCCCCAGCGCCAGCTCGGCGGCGTGCTGGTCACGTTGTTCCGAGACCAGGCGGTATTGCATCAGGGCTGCGGTTTGCCGCGCCAGTGCGAGCAGCGCACGACGTTGCTGTTCGCTCAGTACACGCGGCCAGATATCGATCACGCAGACGGTGCCCATTGCATGACCGGCCTCGGTACGAATCGGCGCACCTGCATAAAAGCGGATGTAAGGAGGCCCGAGTACCAGCGGGCTTTCTCTGAAGCGAGGATCAGTGGTCGCGTCTTCAACCACCAGCACATCGGAAGGCTGCAGGATGGCGTGCGCGCAGAATGCCAGGTCGCGATGCGTCTCCTGCACGTCCAGGCCGATGCAGGCCTTGAACCACTGGCGCTCTCGGTCAACCAGCGAGACCAGCGCAATGGGCGCGTCGCACAGTGTTGTGGCGAGCAGCACAATGTCGTCGAAGTCTTGCTCGGGAGCACTGTCCAGTATCTTGAGATGCTCAAGGGACAGGACACGTTCTTCCTCGCTGGCGGGAAGTGGCGCAGGGTGGTGGGTCATGGGGCGCACCGCGATCGGATGAAATTGGGTCTTATGATGCCTATGATCCATAGAGTGCAGCAAGGTATACGCCGCATAAATCAGCTCGGCGTGCACAGGCTTGCACGATGTCCCCTTTATTCAGCCTGCTCACTCGACTCGCAGTGAAGAAATCCTGCGCAGTGGAAGGGCGTCACGGCCGTGTTTGAACACCCTCGGAACAGTCACTTCTTACTGTCGTCGCCGGTTCGAACAATCTATATAACGGCGCGTCATTAAATGACGCCTGTAATAAAAGTTAAAGTTCGCTCGACATAAGAAGTTGGCAGGTGCCGAGAGTAACGAGATGGCCCTTTTTAGCGCTGTATTTGTAACTTATTGTGTCCATATTATGCGTGCCGTGTAATAAACTGCCGTCCGGTTTTTGCCTTGGCAAAGATCGTGAGCCCATTAATAACGTCCCGTATTCTTCTGGAGCAACGCCAATGCCCGGCCCAAATGAATCAAGCCCTGCCGAACTTCTGCCCGACGGAGCTACTGACGACCGAGTCACCAGCCTGTTATGGGGGCCATTCTGGCTCGGGGACTCGTCCGGTACCCATCTGACTTACAGTTTTCATCGGGCCGACTCCGTCTACGCCACTGACTACAGTCGCTCGCAGGAGCCTGGTGATGCCTATTCGCTGACCGACGCCCAGGCGGCAGCCGCAAAAAGCGCACTGGATGCCTGGAGTGCGGTGGCAGATATCAAGTTCACCGAGGTTCAGGACACACCCGATAATGTCGGAGACATCCGTTTCGGCGGCTTCAAGGGCCTGCAAGGCACCGAGTTTGGCCAGGCTTATGCGCCGGGTACACTGGGCCGCTCCGGCGATGTCTGGATCGGGCCGAACGTCAACGCGGCCGATCCTGCCAAGGGCACGGATGATTACCTCACGTTCATGCATGAAACCGGTCATGCACTGGGCTTGAAGCATTCGTTCGAAGCCTCGCAGTACAACGACGTTCTGCTCGATGCCAAATTCGAAGATGCGCGTTACACCATCATGAGCTACACCAACAATTACAGCTTCAAGCCCACCACACCGATGTTGCTCGATGTCGCGGCCATGCAGTTTATATACGGTGCCAACACCCACTACCACACTGGCGACGACGTCTACAAATGGGCACCTGGGCAGTCGGTATTCGAGACCATCTGGGACGCTGGCGGCAAAGACACCATTGATGCCAGCAATCAGGAAGCATCGGTGAAAATCAACCTCAACGAGGGTGAGTTCAGCACCATCGGCAAGGCGTTTCTCGATTACAACGCGAACCCTGATGCACCGACATCGATGAATTCCGGTCTGGCGATCGCCTACGGGGCGCACATCGAAAACGCCATAGGTTCCGCTTTCAATGACACGCTGATCGGCAACGACCTGGATAACGTGCTCAATGGTCGCGGCGGTCTGGATACCATGATCGGCGGGCTGGGCAACGATACCTACGTCATCGATCAGGCAGGCGAACTGGACCTCGTTCAGGAAAAGGCCGATCAGGGCGTCGATACGCTGAAGATCACCTATGACAATACCTCGCCCATTGCACAGGTGATCAACCTCAATGCCGGGACGTTGGCGAACTTCGAGAATGTCCATCTCAAAGGCGAGGGCGCGTTCACCGTGCTTGGCAATGACCGCAACAACACCCTGACCGGCAATGATGCGGACAACGTTCTGTTCGGCGGCGCCGGCAATGACAAACTGGTGGGCGGTCAGGGCGCCGATATCATGACTGGCGGTAGCGGCGCTGACCGTTTCGTGTTCAACAACCTGTCGGAAATGGGCAAAGGCCACAACAGCGACGTGATCACCGACTTCAATAGCCAGCAAGGCGACAAACTGAGCTTCCTGAAGATGGATGCCAACGTGGACACCAAAGCGCTTGATGCTTTCAGCTTCATCGGCAGCGGCGAGTTCACCGGCGCTGGCCAGCTGCGTTTTGCTGATCATGTGCTGTCCGGCAACGTCAACGCTGACCTGCATGCGGACTTTGAAATCCAGCTGGTTGGCGTCACCGAGTTCCATGCTCACGATCTGGCGGTCTGATCGCTGAGCTGAAAGACCGATCACCATGACAGGACTGCGCCGCTGGCAGGCGCAGTCTTTTCTGGCCGACTTCCCCCTTTCTTTTCTGGTTTTAATCGCGCACCGCAATTGTGCGATGCGGCGTTTTGCGCGTTTTTTGGCACCGCGACGGTGCTGTTACAAAATTTAAAACCACAAATTCAATATATCCAACAAAACCCACTTGACTGATCAGAGCCTGCTGAATGTAATGCGCCGACAGTCGTTGGTGCCGTGCGTTGCGCATAAGTGTCTGAGAGGTATCTGCTTTGATTGAATCCAAGCCATCTTCCATGCCTACCGTGATCGAGGCTGCCACGCGTGTCCGCGAAGGGTATCTGACGCCTATACACTTGACCGAGTTGTGCCTTACAGCGATTGAAACCCACAATTCCACACTCAATGCATTCGGTGATGTGTATGCCGAGGCCGCGCTTGAACAGGCCGCAAGCATGACCGCCGAACTGCAGCGCGGTCAGGTACGCGGGCCGCTGCACGGCATACCTTTTGGCATCAAGGATCTCTTTTCCACTGCAGGACTACGCACCACGCGGGGGTCGTTGACTGCGCTGGAGTCGGTGCCGGTACAGGATGCACCCATCATCCGTCGCCTCAAAAACGCTGGCGCGATCATTCTCGGCAAGACCGCGACCACCGAGTTCGGCTGGACGGGCGCCAGTACGTCGCGGGTGTTCGGCAACGGGCGCAACCCGTGGGCCCCGAGCCTCACCAGCGGCGGCTCCAGCTCCGGTTCGGCCATTGCCGTGGCGGCGCGCATGGTTCCTGCGGCCCTGGGCTCGGACGGCGGCGGCTCGGTACGCATACCGGGCTCGTTCTGTGGCGCATTTGCCCTCAAGGGCACATTGGGGCGTATTCCCACCTGGCCCTGGTCGGCCACCGAAATGCTCAGTCATGCCGGGCCGATCACCCGAAGCGTGCGCGACAGCGCGTTGTTGTTCGACATTCTGTCGGGCCCCGATCCACTCGATCATCAGGCGCTGCCAGCCCCCGACGAGTCCTTTCTGGCCCGTTGCGACCAGCCGCTGCAACCCTTGCGCATCGGCTTCTGCCCAACGCTGTTCGACACCCCGGTCGATGCGCAAGTCGCCGCAGCGGTTGACGCCGCCGTGGGTAATATCGCCAGGTCGCTGCCCGTTACGGTCAGCACGCTCAAGCCGGATTGGCAGGACCCGCTGGCAACCTTCGAAACCCTGTGGGTCGCCGGGCGCGGTATTGCCTATGGCAAGGCGCTTGCGCAGAAGCTGGACCAGCTCGATCCGGGCTTTGCCGATCTGATCAGGCGCTCTGCCCAGTACAGCCTGAGTGATTATCTGCAGGCCCTGCAACAGCGTGCGGCGTTCGCCAATCAGGTGCACGCATTGTTTGACGATTACGATCTGCTGCTCATGCCCACCCTGCCGATTCTGCCGTTTGCCGCAGACGATGTAGCCCCTGTTGGCTATGCCGGGCAGGACGGCGCTGTGCCGTGGGCGCGCTGGACGCCGTTCACTTACCCTTTCAATATCACTGGCAACCCGGCCGCCAATTTGCCTTGTGGGCGGAGCGAAGCAGGACTGCCGATCGGTTTGCAGGTCGTCGGCCCACGCTTTGCCGATGCCCAGGTGCTGCAGTTCTGTGCCGCGGTAGAGGCCATTGCGCCCTGGGATCAGCACCTGCCACCGGTTTCGGGGCAATAGACATGTCGCTCTCGCACACGGATCAGCGGCCCAAGGGGCCGGACACTGGAGTCATCACTTTGCAACGGAATGTTACCCCTATGCTCAATCAGCCGCGCCTGGACGAAATCATGCGCCTGCTCGTTCAACAGCAGCGGGTCAAGGCGTCGGACCTTGCACAATTGCTGTTCGTCTCCGAAGAGACCATCCGCCGCGACTTCAAGCATCTGGAAGAAGAGGGCAGGTTAAGGCGCATTCACGGCGGCGCGATTCTGCCCAGGTCCAGCGAAGAATTGCCGTTGCAGGAGCGCAGCAGACTCAAGCCTCGCGCCAAGGCAGGCATCGCCGTACGTGCTGCGCAGCTGGTCAGCGAAGGCATGGCCATCTTCCTCGACACCGGTACCTCGACGCTGGCGCTGGCCCAGCAGCTGACCCGGTTCAGTCAGTTGAAGATCATCACCAACTCGCTGGACATCGCTCAGCTGATATCGCACCAGAGCGACAATCAGGTTCTGGTTGCGCCCGGCGATGTGCGGCGCACCGACAACGCCTTGATCGGCCCCCATACACTGGAGTTCGCCCGGCAGTTTCACTACGACATTGCCTTCATGGGCATCGGCGGCATTGATCTGGACTTCGGCCTGATGGATTACCAGGAGCCGGAAGCCATGTTGCGCAGGACGCTGGTCAGGCATTGCACGCGCAGCGTGGTGCTGGCCGACGATGGCAAGTTCGGTCATCGTACCTTTATCAATACCCTGCCATTTGCCGCGATCACGACGTTGGTTACCAATCGCGCGCTATCCGACGAGTTTGCGACACGCCTGGAGAAAGATCATGTCGACACCCTCTATTCCTGAGCTGATCGAGCCGAGCGCAACTGATCTGGCAGCGTTCGAAGCAGTGTTTCGGCAAAGCTCGGCCATCGGTGCGACTCCGGCCGGAGGCCTGCATCGGCTGGCGGCCTCGGCTGAAGACGGACAGGTGCGTGACTTGTTTCGGGACTGGCTCGAAGCGCACGGCTTCGAAGTACGCATCGACGCGGTGGGCAACCTGTTCGGCCTCATGATCTTTGATCCCGACGCGCCTTATCTGCTCTGCGGTTCACACCTGGACAGCCAGCCGAGTGCCGGGCGTTTCGATGGCGTGTACGGCGTGCTTGCCGGTGCCGTGGCGGTGTCCAGCCTGGTGCGGCAATTGCTTGAGCGTGGCGAAGTCCCGCGCTGCAATCTGGCAGTGGTCAATTGGACCAACGAAGAGGGCGCGCGCTTTCAGCCGAGCCTGATCGGCAGTAGTGTGTTCACCGGTGCCTTGACGCTGGACGACGCCTGGGAAAGCCGCGATGGCGACGGCATCCGTCTCAAGGACGCCCTGCAGGCCATCGGTTATCTTGGCAACGATCGGGTTGATTTGAACATTGCCGGGTATGTCGAAATTCATGTCGAGCAGGGCGCAGGCCTGGAAAGCAGCCAGACCGCCATCGGCGTGGTGCGCGAGACCTGGGCTGCCCTGAAAAGGCGGGTACGTTTCGACGGCGAGCAGAATCACACGGGACCTACACCCATGGCTGCCCGTCGGGATGCGTTGCTGGCCGCCGCACATACCATCACTGCGGTGCATGACGAAGCCTTGCAGCACGGCGTGCAGATGCACAGTTCGGTAGGCCGTATCGAGGTCTACCCCAATTCGCCCAACGTGGTGCCTTCGCGCGTTTCGCTGCTGATCGAATACCGCTCCCGCGATGTCGATCTGCTGAGTGCTGCCTCGGAACGCCTGGATGCAACGCTGCGCGCGATCGTTGACAAGACCATGACATCGTTTGAAGTGGAAAGCAGCGTGTTGCGCTCACCTGCCAGGCTGCATGACGGGTTCGCTGCACTGGCGCACGGCGTAGGCGCCGAGCTGGGTTTGTCGACCACCGACAGCATGACCGTTGCCGGTCACGACGCCATCAGTCTGAACAGGCGCTATCCCGTGTGCCTGCTGTTCATCCCCAGCAGCAATGGCGTTTCTCATAACGAAGCCGAATACACCAGCGATCAGGACATGCACAACGGTTTGCGCATGCTGACCGGTCTGTTGCATCGGGCTTGTACCTCATCCGCGTCATTTGGTTGAGGAGCTGACCATGTCATATGCCGACGACTTGACCAAGCGCCTGCGCAGCGCATTGACATCTTGCGGGTTCGCGGCAGACGCCGAGATCGAGAACGTTACCCAGGGCGTGGCCTCGCCTTCGAGATTGTCGACCGAGTGGGCCGGCTTTCGGGTCAGCAGCGTGCAAGGCGGTTGCTACGCCAAGGTTCTGCATGCCGACATGGCGCCACTGATCGATTTCGATAACGTAGCCCAGGCCAGCGAATCTGCCGGCCGTAGCGCGGCGGCACCGCGCCTGCTTGGCGCAGACCAGGCCAATGGCGTGCTGGTCTTCGAGGACTTGGGTGTCGACTGGCGAGCTGCGCGGCTCGACGATCTGCTCGCACCCGGCCGGCTTCAAGCGCTGTGGGCACTCAAGCGGCAGGTGCATGCCGGACCTGTGCCTGATGTCGTGCGTTCACCGATGGCGGATATCCAGCGCCTGCGCACACTGTGCGAGCACGATAACGTTGCGCTGCCTGCCGAGCATCAATGGATCGACCGTTGCGTCGACATGGCCTGGCAGGCGCTGCAGAGCCGATCCGTGCAAGCGGCTCCGCTGCACGGCGACGGTGTGGCCAGCAACGTCATGGTGTCCAGCGAAGGTCAGTTGCGTCTGGTGGATTTTGACTACGGTGGCTGCATGGATCCGTGGTACGACGTCGCGATTACCCTCAATGAGCTTTATTCGTTCGAGCGTCAGTGGCGCGAGGGGATCAGCGCGTGGGCCGGGCAATGCCTGGAAATCGACTACGCCGTTTGCCGTCTGTATGCGTTGATCAACGACTGGTACTGGACATTGTGGGGGCTTTGGGCCGGTACCACGTCCTCGCGGCCACTGGAGTTTTCCAAGGTTGGGCAATGGACGCTGTTGCGTTGCCGACAATGCGTTCAGGACCCGCGGCTGGAAGGCTGGATGCGTCAGGTTCAGGAGGGTAGAGCATGAAAACGTTAGGGCAGTCGGTCAGTACCCAGGAGCGACAACTGGAAGCCGCCGTGCGCAGCATCGACAGCTGGCAGGGCCGCCGCGTTGGCTACGAGCCTGTCAGTGGCGGCATCTCCAACACCAACTGGCGGGTCGAGGTCGAGGGCGCCGACACGGCGTACTTCTTCAAGGTGCCAGGCGTCGGCACAGAGATGTTCATCGATCGGCACACCGCCCACGAGGCCAGTGTGAAGGCTGCGCAAACCGGTTATGGCGCACCGGTTTTCGCCTTCCTCGAAGCCTTTGGTGTCGAGGTGTTCGAGTTTATGGAGGGCTGGCGGGCGTCGTCCAACCATGACTTTCTGCAGCGCGACATACGCCACAGTGCCCTGCACGGGCTCAAGGCATTCAACGATCAACCGTTGCTGCAACAGACCAAGACTGTATTCGACATGATCGCCGAGCATCAGAGCCAGGTGGCGGAACTGAAGGGCATCAAGCCTCAGGATGACGATTGGTTGTGCCTGCAATACCAGCGCGCGAAAGCGGCGCTGCAAGCTTCCGGGATCGATCTTGCGCCGTGCATGAACGACACGCTGGCAGGCAACTTCATGCTCAACGCGGATCGCCAGATTCGTCTGGTGGATTTCGAGTATGCCTCCAACAACGACCGCCATTACGAATTGGCGCTGTGGTTTGGCGAGATGTTTTTCAGCGACGACATGGAGCTGGCGCTGATCGAGGATTACTTCGGCCAGGTCAGCGCGCAAACCGTAGCGCGGATCAAACTCAACAAAGCCTTGGCCGACATCAAATGGTCGACCTGGGCGATGGTGCAGCACGCGGTGTCGCAACTGGACTTCGACTTCTACAAATACGGCACCTGGAAGCACATGCGCGCGCGCAGCATCATCAATGATTCGCAATGGGAAACCTGGCTGCGGCAGGTCTGAGTCGATCTCGTCTCGCGCGCCTTCGAACACGTAAGACACGTATTTCAATAATAAAAAAGTAGCGGGTAACCGCGTGTTTCTTTCACTGCTTGAGTTTTATCCGATCACTTATCCATAGCCAGATCCTGAAATTCAAGGAGCACTCCATGAGTAACGTTCCGTCCCTTTCTACCCCCGGCCGCCTGAAGAATCTGGTGTTTGGCCTGTACTTCTTCGCGCTGTTGATGATGGCGCTGTTTCCGCCGTTTTACCTAAAGGTCAGCGGCAGCGCCGTGCTGGTGTTGGGCATTCCGCTGCCGATCTTCTACTGGATTCTGATCGCGGTGCTCATGGGGCTGGGCCTGTGGATGCTCTACGTGGTCGAGTCGCTGCTGGGTGAAATTCCACAAGAGGGGGACGGGCAATGATCAGTACGACTATGGTTTCGGATCTTTACATCACCTTCGGCCTGATCGGTGTATTTCTGGCGGGCATGATTGCAGTGCTGTACGCGACGAACCGCAAGAGCGAGAGCTTTTCCGATTACGCGGTGGGCGGTCGCTCTTACGGGCCGTGGTTCATCGCCATGTGCTACACCAACTCCTGGTGGCCGGGCGCAACGTTCACGGCGTTCTTCGCCTTGTCGGTCAGTGGCGCGCTGGGCTTTTACGGCATGGTTTACGCCACGCTGGGCGTGACCGCGATGTACCTGATGGCCAATCGTGCCTGGACCTGGGGCAAGCGCTTCAACCTGACCACCCAACCGGATTTGCTGGGCATGCGCTTCAACAGTCCCGTGGTCAAACGCATTGCTTCGATCATCGGCATCATCTCGGTATTCCCCTGGGTGGTGATGGGGATTCAGGCCCTCGCGACGCTTTTCCAGTTCGCCAGCTTCGGTCGTTGGGGCGTGACCACCTGCCTGTTGGTCGGCGTGGCGGTGATCCTGATTCGTCAGTACTGGACGGTGAGCATGGGCATGCGCGGCCTGATCATGACTGACATGTACCAGGGACTGATTGCCTATGTACTGTGCGCTGCGCTGTGCATCTTCCTGCTGTTCGGCGCGCAGGCCTCGTTCAGCAACCTGTCGCAGCTGCCCGCCAGCATGTTGGTAATCCCGGGCGGAGCAGGCAGTACCTATGGCCCGATGTACATGTTCAGCCTGATCTTTACCGGCGTGATCGGCTCGATGTGCTGGCCGATGAGCTTTCAGCGCATCTATACCGCCAGCGGCGTGCGCTCGGTAAAGAAGGGCACGCTGCTGACCATCCTGCTGGTCGGCGGCTTCTACGGCATTCTGATGCTCTTCGCCGCAGCAATCAGCCAGGACCCCAATGTCGCGGCTCATCCGCAACACGGCTGGTTCCTGTCGTTGTTCGATATCGGCGGGCCATGGCTGCTTGGCGTGGCAATCATGATCGTACTGGCGGCCAGTATCGGCCATGTCGACGGCTGCGTGCAGGTGTGCGGTACGCAGTTTGCCAATGACCTGGCGACCTGGAGCAAGCCACGCAGTGATCGCGAGAAGACCATTCTCGCCAAGGTCGGCATGGTGGTGTTCATTGCGGCGGCCTCATTGCTGGCCTACCTGACCTTCGACTACGCCCGCCTGCAATTGCTGGCGCAGATTTCCTATCAGGGCATCATCCAGTTGGCCGTGCCGCTGTTTTTCGGCGTCTTCAGTCGTCATGGCAACAAGCAGGGCGCGATTGCCGGCATGCTGGTGGGGATCGTGATCGCCATCGTGCTGACCACGGTCTACCCGGATGACATTCCGGCGTTGGGCTCGTTGACCAGTGGCATCGTCGGTCTGATTTTCAATGCGGGCATCTTCGTTGCCTGTGCCGTTGCCATAAAACCGAGTGCGGATGAAGTCAGACGCGTCGATGAGCTGTTCGCCATGGCCGCGCCAGCGCGTCGTGGCGTGGGTCCGGTTGTGGCGATGAGCTGATGCTGCCTGTGTGCTGATGTGGCTCAGCGCGCATTGATAAGGTCGATGAAAGCCCTCAGCGGCGAGGGCAGGTAGCGGCGCCCCGGGTAGTACCGATAAGGCCCGGTGAAGCGCTGCCACCAGGGTTTGAGTATCGGTTCCAGTGCGCCGCTGTCCCGGTGAGGGCGTAGCCAGTCTTTGAACAGGAGGCTGCTGCTCAATCAGAGCCTGCCTTCCTCGCGCAACAGTGCGCCGATGCGTTCTATCTCCAGCTCGCCCTGAATCAGCGCGGCTTTGCTGGTGTGTACCGAGTAGTAGCCTGTGACCAGGTCGTGCGGATGCTTGACTGCCGATCCCAGCACGAAGTGGGTATCACCCTTGGCGACGATGTCGATGGGGCGATCCGATTCCTCGAAAATCACCAGTTCACCCGCGCCGACCGGGCCGCCTGCGTCGAGCTGTCCGGTGTTGACTGCCAGCCAGCCCACGCTATGGCCTGCGGGTGGTGTGTAGCGCCAGTGCTCGCCATCCTTGAGCTGTACTGCCAGATAATTCATGCCTTCCGGTGCTGGCAGGCTGCTTTTTGCGCTGCCATAGCGTCCCAGCAGCACGTTTGCCGGGCCTTGTTGTGCAACCTGCGCTGCCGACAGGTACACACTTTGTGCCGGGCCATTTTCCTGCGCGGCGGGCAGTGCGACCCATAGCTGAAAGCCCCTCACAGCCGAACCGTTTACTGGCTGGGCGTCATGCCAGACGCCATTGCCGGCGCTCATCCATTCCACACCGCCGCTGAGCAGTACTCCGGATTTTCCAGTGGTGTCTTCATAGGCGAGTTCGCCTTCGATCATGTAGGTCAGCGTAGCGATACCCGAATGCGGGTGCATGCCGAAACCCGTTTTCCCCGGCTCTGACGTGAAGCAGATTCGATCGAGAAACACGAAAGGCTTCAACAATTGACCCAGATCGCCCGGGCTCACCAGTCGGGTGATCGGCCCGCGAGTTCTGCCGGTGGTGCGATGGACGATGGCGCGTGGCTGAATGCTGACGATGCTGTTCATGGCGTTCTCCTCTGGGCCTTGATGCCTGAGCGCAAATAATAAGCTTCAATGGATTGCTTGATTAGTCGGTATAGTTGGCTTGGACTGATCCATAAATACGAGGAATGCGGGCGTGGCGTTCGATCTCAACGATGTTGCGCTGTTCGTGCAGGTGGTGCGCAGCGGCAGTTTTGCCCAGGCAGCAAGGCAGTTGGGCATGCCGTCCAATACGATCAGCCGCAGGGTTCAGCAACTGGAAATGCAACTGGACACGCGACTGTTGCAGCGATCGACGCGCAAGCTGGTGCTCACTCAGGCTGGAGAGGAGTTCTACGACCGATGCGTGGGCGCGGTCGACGGGGTGATGGAAGCCGCAGAGCAGCTTGCATCCGGGCGCGATGAGCCAAGTGGCCTGGTGCGTATCGCAGCGATGGCTGATTTCTTCGACTTTTTCTCGATGGACTGGGTGGCCGGTTTTCTTGCCCGTTACCCGCGTGTTCAACTGGAGTTCGTGCTCAGTGATGATCACGCCGACCTGATCGCTGACCGGCTGGACATCGCCTTTCGGGGTGGCCCTTTGCAGGACTCTGGGTACGTCGGGCGGCAATTGATCGATGAAGGCCATGACACGATGGTCGCCAGTCCTGCTTATATTGCCGCTCATGGCATGCCTGATTCCCTGCAGAGCCTGCACAGTCATTACTGTGTCAGTGCAGTGCATCGCGGCGGCGTCACGGCATGGCGGTTACTCGGTCCGGACACGAAGATGCATGAGGTACACATTGCCAGCCGGTTTAATGCCAACACCGCGCAGGCGCTGCGCAAGGCAACCCTCGCCGGGCTTGGTATCGCGTTGTTGCCTGCGACGCTGATCCGCTCGGATCTACGGGATGGCCGGCTGGTGCCGGTACTGCCCCGGTACCAGCGCATCAGCCATGGTTTGCATGTGCTTTATCCCAGCCGACAGCATCTGCCGCCAGCGGTGTCGGCATTCATTGCGTTGGTGCTGGACAAACTCAGGGACAAGGCGTTTGCGGCGCAATGAGCGGCCTTGGCGGCACGCGATACTTGCGCGTTACTTGATTCTTGACGTCATGTAGATCAGCCGCACGGTTGCGACGGTGATCGCTTCGGCGTCATTCTTGATGTTTTCCAGCTGATTGCTGTCCACATTGCCAACGCCTGCGTTCGATTCGATCAGGCGGGTGAAGTGATACAGGTTCTGGGTCGCGTCGTGCAGGTTGCCGTGCAAGCGTTCGACGACGCGGTTGAGCGGGCCACAGCTGTGGCTGTCCGACGTTATGACAGCGGGGACATTACGCGTAGCACTGAGGCCGGTGACCACATAGGCAACATCAACGCCGGCATTCGAAATGCTGGACAGATAATCCGCACGGGGAGAGCGGACGCCATTTTCGTAGTTACCCTGGGCATTGGTTTCCACGCCTCCTATCGCGCCCAGTGCACTTTGCGAAAGCTTGAGGCGCAAACGTTCCTTTTTAAGCCGCGGTCCGATCCCTGTCATCCGTTTGTCCTCGATAAACTGTGCACCGCTACAGTCAGGGTTAACAAGCGTTTCTGGCGTCGACTGATCAGACATCCCTGCAAGGGCGAGGAGTTGAGTGTTCGGTCCAATCAGGTACTAACGTACCAGACAGGTGGCCGAGTGTACGTAGGAATCCGCCAGGGTGATACATTTTTGTACCGAATTGAACGCTTTGAGCCGCGATGCCCAGGCGTCTGGCCGGAGGGTTCCAGGCTGAGTTCGGCGAAAACAGGAGGTCTTTTGCGCAGACCTCCCGATAGAGTTACAGGCAGCGCGAGGCGCGCTGTGCGGTCCAGCTCGCAGCCGTGACGGCGATCTTGTCTGCCAGCTGCGCGACCGCTTTCTGGTGGGCAATGATGAGATTTTCCATGCCTTCACCGGCCTCCTCGCGGATCACGCTGCTGCAGGTCAGGCTTTGCCGTTTGCTGCCCGCCGTGGCGCCAGCCTCGCGAAGCCCGAGTGTCCACACCACATCAATCAGGGCGTAGTTGCCGGGCATCGACTCGAAACGCCGCACGTCGGTACGGATCGACAGCGTTGGCTGGTCACTGTTTTTCGGCAAGCCGGCCATGTCGCGGCTGCCGAAGCGACGCTCCAGTTGCGGGGTCAGCGCATCGTGAAACTCGTCGCCCAGGGGTGATCCCCAGCGTTCGGTGTCCAGAATGGCCAGGCTGCCGTTACCCTGACGAACCACCAGCGGCGGCTGGTCGACCTGCACCGGCATGATCACCGGCAGCATCTCGAACTGGAACGGCATGGGTTTGCTGGCGGCCGTGCTGGTCGCGCTCATCGGCGCGATCAGCGTGTAGTAGTGGGTCTGTGTCGAGGTGCAGGCACCCAGGCCCACTGCTGCGGCAAGTACCATCAGTTTCAGGCGCAAGGTCATTGTTTTGGCTCCGGATCAATGGCTCGGGACGAGGACGGGGCGTTGAACGAACGTGGCGCTGCGTCGCCCGTACGGCCGCGAATCAGCGATTCCGGGTGGCGGCTGAGGAAGTCGGTCAGGACCCGCACCGAACGTGCAGTACGTTGCACTTCATCCATGGCCTGGCCCAGTTGCTGACGCGCAGGTGAATCTTCGGCGAACGAGTCGTTGGCAGTCCCCAGGGTTTTCTCGGCCTGCTGCAAGGTGCCACGCATCTGCGGCAACACGCTGCTGTTGACCTGTTTGAGGGTTTTCTGCAATTCGCTGAGGGTGCCGTTGAGGTTGCCCGCCAGCTGGTCGATCGGCAAGTTGCTGAGCTTCTCGACGAATGCCTGCAACTGCTCCTGCAGCTTGTCGAAGCTGCCCGGCACGGTCGGAATCTCCAGCGGTCGGGCCTTGGCGTTGAACGCCACCTTCGGCGCCTTTGGATCGAACTCCATGGCAATGTACAGCTGGCCAGTCAGCAGGTTGCCGTTACGCACCTGCGCGCGCAGACCATTGGCCACAAAGGCACCCAGTACGCGGGCAGATTGTTCTTCTTCATCGCCCGAGCCGCCGAGTTCCTTGAGCTTGGACTCGGCTGCCCCCAGGCGCTTGGGATAGATCACTGCGCCAACGATGCCGGGGAAGGTCTTGGTGGCCGGATCGTAGTCCAGATCCACCGAAACCACCTTGCCGATGTTGACCCCGAGGAAGTCAACCGCCGCGTTGACCGTCAGGCCGCGAAGCGATTGATTGAAGCGCATGCGGATATAGCGAGGCTCGCCGTCGGGAGGTGCCATCGCCGTGGCCTGGTCATCGAATATCTTGAATTCTGCGTTCTCGTCCGCCGGTTTCGAATCCGGGCTCCAGTTCGGCTCGCGAAAGGCGATACCGCCGGAAATGATCGAGGTCAGGGACTGCGTATTGACCTTGACCCCTGAGGCGCCGACGGTGATGTCGACACCGCTGGCGTTCCAGAAGCGTGTGTCAGTAGTGATGTACTGGTCGTTCGGAGCGTTGATGAAAATCTGTATGTCGACGCCGCGGCCGTCCTTGGACAGGTCATAGGCCACTACCTGACCGACCTGAATGCGGCGGAAGTAGATCGGTGAGCCGATGTCCAGCGAGCCCAGATCATCAGTGTGCAGCGTGAAGCGCTTGCCTTTTTCGCCGAAGGTCACCGGCGGCGGCGTTTCCAGGCCGGTGAAGCTGGCCTTGGTTTCCTCGGCGCTGCCGGCGTCGGCGCCGATGAAGGCACCCGAAAGCAGCGTGTCCACGCCCGAAACCCCATGTGCGCCGATGCGCGGGCGCACCACCCAGAACTGGCTGTCGACCCGCGTGAACGGAGTAGCGCTGGTGTTCAGCTCGATGGTGGCCAGCACATGCGTGCGGTCGTCACTGAGGCTGATATCCGTGACCATGCCGATCACCACGTTCTTGTATTTGACCTGGGTCTTGTTGGCTTCCAGACCTTCGGCTGTCAGGAAGCTGACAGTGATTCTGGGACCGATGTTCATCCAGTCATGCAAGGCCATGGATATGCCAATGATCGCGGCAACGATTGGCACCAGCCAGATCAGCGAGACACGCAGGCGACGACGTTTGACTTCAGGGCGTGGCACTGAAGCAGGCGGGGGGAGGGTACTGTCAGACATCTTCAACCTCTGCGTCCCAGATAAGCCGGGGATCGAAACTCATGGCGGCGAACATCGTCATCACCACTACCAAGCCAAAAAACAGAATACCGATTCGCGGCTCGATAGTACTGAGCTCGCGAAACTGAACAAGAGACGCCACAAGGGCTACAACCAGCACATCGAGCATCGACCAGTAGCCGATCAGTTCGATGAAGCGATACAGGCGCGCGCGCTCGCGCATCGCCCAGGTGCTGCGACGCTGGCAGGTGATCAGCAGCATGCCCAGCACCAGAAACTTGATGCATGGCACCAGAACACTGGCGACGAAAATCAGGATGGCGATGTCCCAGGAGCCGCTTTCGAAAAACTCGATGACGCCGCTCATGATCGTGCTTTCGCTGCGGTTGCCCAGCAGGTTGGTGTACATCACCGGCAGTACGTTGGCCGGGATATAGAAAATCAGCGCGGCAATCAGATAGGCCCAGGTGCGGCTGATGCTGTTGGGTTTGCGTTTGTGCACAGGTGAATCACAACGCGGACAGCGTGTAGCGTCCTCCTGGCAGGCATAACCGCAGGTATGGCACAGGCACAGCTTGTGTTCATGGGCGAAAGGGATGCCGTTCATTGCGGCTGCACTCCCAGTTCGTCCCACAACCGGCGGATATCCTTGTTGGCAATCAGCAGGATCAGCACCATCAACATTGCCATGGCCCAGAGCCCGACGCCGGGGTGTACGTCGAGCATCCCGGACAGTTTGATGATCGCCACCAGAATGCCAAGCATGCACACTTCGAGCATGCTCCATGGGCGCAAGTGCTCCAGGGCGCGCATGCAGGTTCTGAAGCCGGGCGCCACGATGCCCTTGTGCGCGTGTACCAGCACCCAGAACAGCAGGACGATCTGCAATAGCGGCGCAAAAATGATCGAAAGACCGGCCACCAAGGCAATGATCGTGATACGTCCTTGAGCAAGGGCTTCAACCGATTGCCACAGCGTCACCTCGTTGGAGAGGCCCTTCATATTGATGCTGATGACCGGGAACAGATTGGCGAATACGAACAGTATCGCTGCAGCGATGGTCAACGCCAGCAACTGTTCTATGGTCACCCGATGGCCGCGACCGAGCAGTGCTTCGCAGCGAAGGCAGAATGCTGCCTCGCCGGGCTGCAGAGGATGGGCTTCGTAGAGCGAGTCGCAGTGCTCGCAGATAATCAGGCCGGAAGAGTGTTCGATAGGATGCACAGTGCTCATCGACGCCATTGGTGCAGAGGTAAGGAGGTAAGAACGCGCAGCACGAAAAGATACCTCGTTAATGGCAGTGTGAAGCGTTTTTTTTTTGTACGGTCAACGCTAGCAGATCGGTACAAATCATTGACCGCCAGGGTGTCGGGTGGTTCACATGTCACTGCGCCATTATTCCATGCGCGGAGTCATGGTGGCGAATCCGGTAGCAGCGATGCCCCCCATCTGTCGACGAAAGGGCATCGCTGCGGCCAGAGTCCTTTGGCAAAGGGCCTGTCTCAGAGCTTGCCCGGTTTGACGCGTTGCTTGAGAAAGCCGAGCAACTGGCGGGCAGATGCAGGCACGTTGTGTTCGTCGAACGTCAGGCAGATTGCCTTGGCGTCATCCTCGATGGTGATTTCGTACTGATTCAGGTCCCGCGCTTCGTCATTGAAAGCACTGCTGGACTGATTCAGGCCGCTATCGCTCACCAGCCTCTGCAACTGCTCGGCTTCGGGCTGCTCAAGGGTGGCTGTATCGACTTCACAGCGTTTGACTGCACCTGCAAAACCGCCGGATTGCACTAGACAGACCTTCATTTCAAGCACCTTTGGGTGGTTACGCTTTGGCTATACCTTGAGACCGACCTCTTTCCAGGCCGCCTGCACGGCTTTTTTGGCTTTGGGGCCGAAGCGCGGGTCCGAGGCTATTTTTACGCTGGCCTTGGCACAGTCGATGAATTGACTGTCCGAGGCCAGCTCCAGCATCGTTTCATACCAGATTCTGCCCGCCACTTCCCAGGCATTTCCGCCCAGCGCCTTGGCCACCAGCACGAATGCCCGGTTGGGAATGCCCGAGTTGATGTGCACGCCGCCGCGATCCTTGGCACCGGTATACAGGTCGGCCATCGTCGCAGGTTGCGGATCATCACCCAGATCCGGATCGTTGGAATACGCAGTGCCGGGTTTTTCCATATCGCGAATGCCTCGTCGCGTCGGGGCCGGCACCAGCAACTCCTTGCCCACCACCCAGTCCGACTCGGCGGCGCTGGTGCCTTGTTTCCACTGGCGCACCAGCATGCCGAATACATCGGCAAAGTGCTCGTTCAAGGCCCCGGATTGCCCGCGGTAGTCAAGGTTCGAGGTGAAACTCTGCACGCCGTGGGTCAGTTCATGACCGATCACTTCAAGGCTGCCGGTAAAGCGCTTGAAGACCAGGTCATCCCCATCGCCGTAAGCCATCTGGCTGCCATTCCAGTAAGCGTTGCTCAGCGGTACATGCTCACCGTTGAAATCCACTTCGGCGACGTGCACGGTCGAGACCAGCGACATGCCACTGTCGTCCAGCGAGTTGCGTTCGAACAGCTGCGCATAGAAATCATAGACGTCGCCTGAGCCATCGTAGGCTTCATCGGTCGCCTTGTCGCCTGTCGCTGCCTGGCCTTCCTTGCGCACCACCGCGCCGGGGAGATCGTCAGTGCCTTTGGCATCATGAATCACACGGTGCTTTCGTCCGTCAGGCGATTTGATCGCGTGCATGGATGGCATGGTTCGCGCAGAGAGGCGGGAAGCAAGGAATGCCGAGCTGCTCGTCAGGTTGGCAATGGCCCGGGCGCTGACCAGATTCTTGGGGGACTGCGCCATACGCTCGAGCATGTAAGGCGGAATGAAACAATGCAGGGGATTTCGGTCGTCGCACATGATGAACTCCTGTTCTAATGCATCGATGGCGGCAAGCCACCGATCAACATGGTCGCAGTCATGTGACACTTCCTGTGGCGTTTATATGCAAAGAAATATCTGATTACATGATCGGCGGTTGCCGCCAAACCGGCCCGATGTGGTGATAGCCCCGTATTGCAGGTACTTCACGTCATTCCAGAGGCAGTGCGACACCTCGACACAGGTGATCAACGGGCCGCGCCGCGATGTTAGACTCGCGCCACTTCAGACGAGGAGCAAACCTACGTGCGCAAGACGGTAATGATGATAGCGGTACTGGCTCTGGCCGGATGCGATGGAGGCGGGCCCGCCAGGGATAAAGTCCAGGGGACGGCAGCGACTGCTCCGGTCTCTACGCCGCAGTGGTTCATTCAGATGAACTCGCGGGAGGCGGTCAGCGATTCCAGCGCCTGGTTGCTCGAGCGCAGTTATGCCCCGATCATCGTGGACGTGGACGGGAAACAGCAGGTATTGATAGGACCTTATGAAAGCCAGGCCAAGGCCGAGGAAGAGCGCGTGGCGTTACAGGCGAAGGTGACCAAATCGCACCGTTTTGCCGAGCCGTCTGTGGTACAGCACACCCGCTAAGGCATTCGCCAGGTTTACATCTGCTTCATCACGCGTTACTGCATCAGCATCGCGGGCCAGCAACCTGGCCCGCGATGCCGTTCATCAGTCGATCAACGACGACCCAGCAGCAGGCCTACTACCAGGCCAAAGCCCGCAGAAATAGCCACGGTCTGCCATGGGTGACCACCGATGTAGGTTTCGGTCGCTTCGACAACCGGCTTGGTGCGGTCGCGAACGCTGGCCATCGAGTCCAGTGCCTGCTTGAGTTTGGCGCTCAACTGTGCGCGCAGTGTCTCTGCTTCTTCACCCACCAGAGCAGCACTTTCCTTGAGCAATTTGTCGGATTCTTCGATCAGTGCCTGCAGGTCACTGAATGCCTGATCCTTGATTTGATCGGCAGCTTGTTGAGCAGGGGTCTTACGAGCCATGGGTGTATTCCTTTCAAGTGGTGGCAACAGTGTTCAATGGAGTCTCGCGCATCCTGAAAAGTTGCAATTGCTTGAATGACCCGACGCAAGACTCTGCAAACAATGCCCCTTACGGGTGTAAGATGCAGCCGTTTTTAGCCGTAGGTGACTGTGATGAGTTTCAATCTGGCCAATCGGCCGCTCCCTGAGCGTACCGCTCTCGAAGACGAAAAATCCCGGCTGTTCGAACTGTGGCAGAGCAATCTGGGCAAGGCAAAAGGCGAGGCGGCACGCCTGATGGGCGAGCGCGCCAAGCGCAAGGGCAAGTGGTCTGAGTGGGTTCGTTCCGAACTGGACACCATGAGTCCGCCGGAATACGCCAACATGGTCCGCAGTGAAGTGAATCGTCTGATGGCGGCGAGCAGGTAGCAGCACATCCGACAGCGATCCGACAATCCGGCGCTGATCGTTCTTCACGGTACAGCGTGAGGGTGTCTTGGTGAGGGTGTCTTGCCTTCCTGATCCGTAAGGCCTTTTGAGAACGTTGATGGCCCAAGCCAGTGCAAGATTTACCCAAGGCAGCGTAGCGCGTCATATCGTCGTCACCGCCAGTGCCAGCGCCTTGAGCCTGTTCGCCGTCTTTCTGGTCGACATTCTCACGCTGGTCTACGTATCGATGCTGCATGATCCCGTGCTTCTGGCAGCGGTCGGCATTGCCAAAGTCCTGATGTTTTTCAACGGCGCGCTGGCAACCGGCCTCATCATCGCCGGGGCGTCGGTGCTTTCCGCGCGTATCGGCCATCGTGCGGCCAGATCGATACCCAGGCTCACTGGCAGCCTGATGCTCATGGTGATCACGGTCAGCGGTCTGGCAGCCGCCGCCCAGTTGACGTTTATCGTGCCGATCATGCGATGGCTGGGTGCCGAGGCGGCCACTTACGAAGCAGCGCGCAGTTTTATCTGGCTGACCCTGCCTTTTACCGCGTTGCAGGCGGTGATGCAGATGTCGGCGCAGATGCTCAGAACCATTGGTGACAACCGCCGGGCGATGGGCGTTGTGCTGTCCGCTGCCGCCTCGCTGGCAGTGGCAGACCCGTTTTTCATCTTCGGGCTCGGCCTGGGGCTCGACGGTGCAGGGATCGCGTTTGCCGTATCCGCAGCAGTTTCAGCATCCATCGGGCTGTATTGGGTGCGCAGCCGAATAGGCATGGTGTTTACCCGCCATCTGAAACTGTTGCGTCTGCATGCGCGGCATACTTTCAGGCTGGCGCTCCCGGCGATGGCGGCAAATCTGGCGACGCCGGTCGGTTTGGCTTATCTTGTCGCCTCGCTATCGGCATTTGGCACTTCCGCTCTGGCCGCGATGACGGTGCTGGATCGGGTCATACAGTTTTCGTACTGCGCTTTTTTTGCCCTGCCTGGCGCGCTGGCTCCGGTGCTGGGTCAGAACATTGGTGCGAGCCGCGATGATCGCGTGCGTTCTGCGGTCATTTTTACCCGGCGGCTGGTGGTCTGCTACGGGCTGGCCGTGTGGCTGGTGCTCCTGCTCTGTGGTGGCATGATTGCCGACCTCTACCAATTGGGGGACGAAGCCCGCGCCGTGTTCATGGCCTTTTGTTTGTGGGGCGGCGGTCTCTGGGTTCTGATTGGTCTGGATTTTGTCGCCATCGCGGTGTTCCTGACCATGAACAGGTCATGGTGGGTCGCGGTGTTTGCCTGGCTGAGGGCAACGGCGGGTACGGTGCCGTTCGTCTTCGCCGGGACCCACTGGTTTGGCAGCAGTGGTGCCTTGCCCGGCATGTTTACCGGCAATGCGCTCATCGCGCTGGTCTCCATCACCACGGCGTCGCTGACGGCGAAACGGTTTTTTACCAGCAGGGCCCCGGTCATGAGCGTCGGGGTACATTGAATCAAGGCGTTATCAGGTTTTTATGGTCATCGAAGAATCAGGGAATGAATCCGCAGAAACGGCACCACCCAAGCGTCGCCGCGCGCCCAAGGGAGACATGCGCAGAAAGGCCTTGCTGGACGCCGCTACCGTTGTTTTTGCCAGAGACGGCTATTCGAGCGCGTCGATGCGCGAGGTTGCACTGCTTGCCGGTATCACCACGGTAGGGTTGCTGCACCATTTCCCCAACAAGGAAGCACTGCTCGCCGCCCTGCTGGAACGCAGGGACCAGCGGGTCACCTCGCGTTTTCAGGATCTGGTCACCGAGCCGACGCTTGAAGGGTTTCTGAAGTTTCTCAAACTGAGCATGAGTTTCAGTATCGAGAGCGCCGAGGAATGTCAGGCCGCGTTGCTGATGAATACCGAGAGCCTGTCGAAGGCGCACCCGGCATGGGCCTGGCACCTTGAACGATTCCATCTGACCCACGAACACGCACGCGGGCATTTGCAGGCGTTGATAGAAGCGGGGGAAGTGCGCGGCGATATCAATGTCAAAGCCCTGGCCCAGGAGATCTTCTCGGTCATGGACGGCTTGCAGATTCAGTGGCTGCGAAGCCCCCAGGACGTGGATGTCATGGCGGTTTTCGATATCTATGTGCAGCGATTGGGAAGGGATATCAAGGCTCATCCATGAGCCTTGACGGGGTGCATCAGTAGGTCTGTGCAGCGCTGACCTGGACTGCCTTGCGCAGTGGCAATGGCAGCGGGTTGCTGTCACGCGTGGTCAGTTTTTCCGGGTACAGGGTGATCAGCGTCCTGTTGAGCGTGAGGTTCTCAGAATCCGCGCCGACGAGGATCTTGAATTTCCCGGCATCGACGTCCCAGCTTGCCGTCTTGTCGACGTAGTAAGCCAGGGAGCGCGAGTCTATCGGTACGCTGACGGTCTTGCTCTCGCCAGGCTGCAGGTACACCTTGGTGAAGCCCTTGAGCTCTTTCTCCGGGCGGTCAACAGCAGGTTTGACCGGCTGCACGTACAGCTGCGCCACTTCAAAGCCTGCCTTGTCGCCGGTGTTGGTCACCGTGAATTTCACGTCAACCGTCGAGCCTGGGGTCAGCACGTTGGTCGACAGTTTCAGGTCGCTGTAGCTGAACGTGGTGTAGGACAGGCCATAACCGAATGGATAGAGCGGCTTGGCGTGTTTCTTGTCATACCCGCGATAACCCATGTACAGGCCTTCGCTGTAGGTCATCTCGGTCAGCGGGTTGCTGCCGCGGTAGGCCGCCGGGTCCGGATAAGAGGCATAGCTCGGGTTGTCCTCAATGTTCTTGTCGATCGTGACCGGCAACTTGCCCGACGGGTTGATCTTGCCATAGAGGATCTCGGCCAGTGCCTGACCGCCTTGCTGGCCCGGGAACCAGGCTTGCAGTGCAGCGCCGACCTTGTTCGCCCATGGCTGCATATTGGCCACGCCGCCGCCGTGCATGACCACGATGGTGTTGGGGTTGGCCTTGGCGACGAAGCTGATCAGTTCCGCCTGTTGGTCTGGCAGATCGAAGCCGTGGTCGGAACCTTCGCCTTCGTTTTCAGACGTGGTGCCGGTCGCAACCACCACCGCATCGTATTTCGACAGGTCCTTTGGCGGACGCAACGCAGCCCAGCTCATCTGTACGCCGGTCAGGCCGCCCAGTGCCGGAATGAAATTGCCCTGTACGCGCTGGTATTCCAGTTTCACGGTATAGGTCTTGCCGGCCGACAATGCCGCAGTTTTACCCGACGTTGTCAGCGCATTCACCACATCGCCCGAGT
This sequence comes from Pseudomonas sp. PvP100, assembly GCF_017833055.1. NCBI lineage: Bacteria > Pseudomonadati > Pseudomonadota > Gammaproteobacteria > Pseudomonadales > Pseudomonadaceae > Pseudomonas > Pseudomonas sp. PvP100. The sequence continues at coordinate 2,130,007 of NZ_JAFIBO010000001.1, read as the reverse complement.
AAGGCACGCCGTCGCTCTGCACGATGAGTTCATCGTTGACCCAGAGCTTGTAGGGGCCATCTGCACGCACCTTGAACGCCTGAGCACCCGAGATGGTGGGCTTGATGGTGGTGGTGAAACGTGCCGAGAAAGCACCGGCTGTCGGGCTGAAGCCAGACACCGCAGTGCTGCCTGCGTTGGTCACGTTGCTGCCGGTGGTCCAGTTCAGGTTCACGCCGGGCTCGACACGCGTCAGCACCGGGTCACCGGAAAAGCTGGTGTTGGAGAAGTATTCGGCTTTTACCCCGGCGTTGCTGATCCCGTTGTCGCCGGTTGCTGGCTGATACCACACCGAGCTCGCCGGATTCAGGCTCATCTCTGACAGATACGTGACATCGCTGCTGCTGGATGCGAGTTGCTGCAAACCGCTCAGCTCGGTCACGTAGCTGTTGGGCGGTGAGTTAGCGGTGCCGAAAGGCGATGCCGGTACGTCGTGCGCCCAGTTGCCGATCACGGCGATTTTTGCCGAACGGTCCAGCGGCAGCAGCGGTTTGCCGGCAGCGGTGTTCTCGTTGCGCAGCAACACGATGGATTCGCGCGCGGAATTCAGCGCGGCACGCATGCCGTATTCCGGATGCTCCAGGGTCTTGGCGGTGTTGAGGTTGTTCTGCAGGTCATAGCTGACGATGCCGCGCAGGTTGCGTTTGACCTTGTCGTCGATCACGTTCTGAGTCAGTTGCCCGCTCCACAGGTAGGGCAGGAGATTGGCTTCGGTAAACTGCAGGCCGGAGGGCATGTCGATGTCCGTACCCGCCCACGCGCCCTTGAAGGCATCATGAATGGCATTGAAGTCACTGATGACCATGCCCTGATAGCCCCATTCGCCCTTGAGCACTTCGGTGATCAGGTGATGGTTTTCGCAGGCGTAGTCGCCGTTGACTTTGTTGAAGCCGCACATGATCGAGGCGACATTGGCGTTCTTCACCATCGATTCGAAGCCTGGCAGGTACAGCTCGCGCAGGGTGCGCTCATCGACCTTGACGTCGATCGCCTGACGATTGGCTTCCTGCTCGTTGGCCAGGTAGTGCTTGCCGCTCGCCTGGATACCTTGGGCCTGGATGCCGTTGACGATAGCGGGTGCCAGCACGGCGCCGAGGAACGGGTCTTCACCGCTAACGTATTCTGCCGAGCGGCCGTTGTAGGGCGTCCGGTACAGGTTCGCGCCCGGCGAGAGCATCTGCTGACCGCCGGAAATGCGCGTTTCATAAGCGATGGCCAGGCCGAATTCCTTGGCCCGGTTGATGCTCCAGGTCGCTGCCAGCGCAGACTGCGACGGGTATTGAGCGCCGAATGTGGCGTTGTTGACGTGCACGCCCATGGACGAGTCATACGCCACGGTGCCCTTGATGCCCCACTTGAGCAGGGACGGGATCATGTGGCCGTCGTTGACGCGGGTGAAGTTGATCTTTTCCGACTGGCTCATGTTGTCGAGAATCGAGCTGACACGCGCCTCGACTTCGTTGCCGGTCGCCGGGGTCACGGCGGCGAGTGCCAGGTTGGCCTGCATGACGCTGAACGTCAGCAGGCTCAGGCCCAGCGTCTGTTTGAAGGCTGACAAGGCAAGTGTCCTTCCGGTCGATGTGATCGGTTGATTGAGGTTGTTCATGGTCGTTGTGCCTGGGCAGGGGCGTCGTCGGTGTCCACCGGCGCGTCAAGCAGGGACGACGAACTCTGTTGTTGGGCCGGATTGATCTTGTCGGCGCCTGACAACTGGTCGCGCTTGGCTTCCACCTGCGTCCGGATCTGTTGATCGGACCCATTGGCAGGTGTGCTGGAAGTTGAGTCCGCGGCGAAAGTTAAGGCACTTTGCGCGCACAGAAGTACTGCACTGAAAACAGACAGCATTGATCTATTCATCGATTGAATCTCGATTGATGGTTTGCAGGATAAAAACGGACGGCTGTTGCAATGGCGCAGGGCTCGGCTGAACACTCAGTCCAGCGCGACAGTAAAAAGTTCACAGGCCACTAAAGTATGAGCAATGGAGATTTTAATAAATGATGCCACATGGCTATCACGTGGTTTTTTCAGATGAGGCCAGATGATTTAAACAGAATTTTAAGAATAAAATCGTTAAATTGACAATTTTAACGCAATTAATAGCCAATATATTCCATCTATATGGGTTTTTATTGTTTTTTAATAAACCTAATTGTCGTTAGGTTTAGCGAGCTGGTAAGCTTCGCATCCTCGTGGTTCGTGCGCGTTTTAAAGGCTGGCTCTTTAAGAGAAAGTATCGAGATGTCCACATGAATTAATGAACGCTTAAAGGGGTTTTCACCGCGTGGAGTGAACATTAATCAACGACGCCCTTACTATTTATTCCATTAAAACTGGACGTGAAATTGTGCAGTATCGATCAACCTTTGCCCTGTACAAATGGCACAAGGGCGATAGGAATAATCAGCCGGTGGTGCGTCATTTTTATTTTCGTTAAAGGCAATAGTGGTGAGTGACGGAAAACAGCGGGTGGACCTCGCGGTGTTGAGCATCGTCGGTCGCCTGTGCTTCAGCAAACCGCAAAAACTGACCTTCGGTCAGATCTACAGGGAGCTGGTGCGCGCGTATTCAAGCGCCCCGGCGATCCATGTCTGTGTGGCGACGGTCGACACGCTGGTCAGGGAAGGGCTGTTGATCTCGACAAGAGTCCTGGAACCCGATCAGTCATTTCCCTACACCCAACACATCATCAGTGGTCTGACCGAGATCGGCGCAGCCTCGCTGAGAGGCTGCGAAGATGCGTTGACCGAGCCGCGCGGGGTTACTCGCTGTGTGGCAGCGACAGGTAATACTGGCCCAGTTCGGTCAGCTTGCCTTCAGCGTCCAGCAAGCTTGAAAAGTGCGGGTCAGGGTTCATCCGGCCCGTGAACCAAGCGTATCTGAACACGTCCTGGCGCTGCTCAAGGGTAGCGACCATCTCCGCCATCTGGCGTTTCTGCTTGTCGACTGAATCAATCTGCGCTCCGTCATCCGGGGCGTGCCAATTGGCGAACTCGGTGACCCAGAAGGGCTTTCCGTACTTTGCCAGTCGGTCGAGCATCCCCGGCAAGCCATAGTCGTACCAGTGAAAAGCCAGGTAATCGATGCGCGGGTCCCGATTCTGATTCATCGACCGATAGGCCGTGTAGAAGGCATCGAGCCACACGACCGGGTCGCCGTAGCCTGGCATGGTTCCCCAGTTCATCGCTGGCCCCACCAGCTTTACACCGGTCTGGGCGGCGATCTGTTCCAGCCTCGGCCAGAAGCTGGCCGCCGCTTCGGGTGTCATGTTGGCCTGATCGAGCAGATTCGGCTCATTGATCACCAGCAGATAGCGGATGGCTGAGTGAGCCAGCAGGTATTGCTTCAACTGCCCGTCGTCAACGTTGCCGTTCCACACCATCGGGATGAAATCCACACCGTACATCGAGGCGTAATCGTAAGACGCCAGACGGTCATGGGGCCTGGGGCTCCAGTTGTACCACCAGCTCACGCCCGACGATAACGCACTCAGGTCGGCGGGCAAGGCGATGTCGTAGGCGATGCCGCGCTTGGCGCTTTTTTCTGCAGCCCATGACGGTGCCATGCACAGGCTGAGCATCAGCGTCACAAGGGCCAGAAAAGTCGGGAAAAAACGTGCTGACGGGTTCTGTGGGGTCATTGGCAAATCTTCCTTGAGGGTGGGGAGGTGCAGAGCATGCGCTGCAGTCAGCCAGCAGAAAGCATGCCACCTGTGTCGTCCCGTTTACCCTGCCAAACCCCTACATGCATTACCACCCGTAATGACTTGTTACCAGGGATCTCCCTCTGCCTGGCGCAAATCCAGCGTGCCGCTGTCACTGAAGCGCATCGTACCGAACAGGCCGCCAGCCAGCTTGCCGCGAAGCGTATAGGGCAGATTGTCCAGACGCTGGCTCTGACTGAGCCCCAGTGCCTGGCGTAGGGCCGCGAATGCCGACACGCTGACCGGCACCACCAGCACTGCCTCGGAAAAGCGTCCTACAGTGCCTTTCTGGTTGCTGACCCCGGAGGCCAGCAGCCTGTCGTTCACGTCGAGGTCCAGCGCGACGCCGTTGTAGTTGATCTCGGTTTCGTTTGGATTCTGCACCCGCAACGTTACCGCCATGCGCAGTTCCAGACCCTGACCGGGGATGGGTTCGATACCCACGACGCTGATCGTCAGCGGGTCTCGATGGGGAATCAGCGCACAGGCGCTCAAGCCGAGGATGAGCAGTCCCGAGAGCAGGGCGCGGATCAGGCGTAGCGACATTCGTGTGCTCCAGCGTCAGGTTCAGTGATCTTCAGACCTCGCCGGTGATGAGAGATTCGGCGCGCCAGGCACGATGCCGGGATAGCGGCTAATCTGCCTGCCTCAACCATTGCGTCTGCAAGGCAGCAGGTTGATGATTCCACCGTACCTATAGAAAACCGTACCTATAAAAACAAGACTGGAGATAGCCATGTCCATCGAAAGGACACCCCCTCGTCAAGATCCTGTGGTCATTGTCAGTGCCGTGCGCACGCCCATGGGCGGTTTTCAGGGCGACCTGCAGAGCCTCAGTGCCACCGCGCTGGGATCGATCGCCATCCGTGCCGCTGTCGAGCGCGCAGGCATTGAGCCTGAAGACGTGGAGCATGTACTGTTTGGTTGTGTACTGCCGGCAGGTCTCGGTCAGGCACCCGCTCGGCAGGCGGCGCTGGGTGCCGGGCTGAGCCATGCGACGCTGTGCAGCACGGTCAACAAGATGTGCGGTTCCGGCATGCAGACCGCAATCATGGCCCATGACCTGTTGCTGGCAGACAGTACTGCGGTGGTGGTGGCTGGCGGCATGGAGAGCATGTCCAATGCGCCTTACCTGCTGGACCGCGCGCGCAGCGGCTATCGCATGGGGCATGGCAAGGTGCTCGATCACATGTTTCTCGACGGCCTCGAGGATGCCTATGAGCCAGGCCGGTTGATGGGCACCTTCGCCGAGGACTGCGCCGGGCTCAACGGTTTCAGTCGCGAGGCACAGGATGCGTTTGCCCTGGCCTCACTGGCTCGCGCGCAACAGGCCATTGCCGGAGGCCATTTCGACGCCGAGATCGTGCCAGTGCAAGTCACCGTGGGCAAAGAGTCGAGGCAAATCACTCACGATGAGCAGCCACCCAAGGCGCGTCCGGACAAGATTCCCACGCTCAAACCCGCTTTTCGCAAGGGCGGCACGGTCACCGCGGCCAACTCCAGTTCTATCTCCGATGGCGCAGCAGCGCTGCTGTTGATGCGTCAGTCCGAGGCTCAGCGGCGTGGCCTGAAGCCTCTGGCGGTGTTACATGCGCATGCTGCGTTCGCCGATCGGCCGAGTCTGTTTCCAACGGCGCCGATAGGCGCCATTCAGCGCCTTTTGGGCAAGACAGGCTGGGCGCTGGACGACGTCGATCTGTTCGAGATCAATGAGGCGTTTGCCGTGGTGCCGCTGGTGGCGATGCACGAACTGGGGCTTGAACACGAGAAGGTCAACGTCAATGGCGGGGCCTGCGCGCTCGGCCATCCGATCGGTGCCTCGGGTGCGCGAATCATCGTGACGCTGCTGGCGGCCTTGCAGCATCGACAGCTCAAGCGTGGCATTGCGGCGATCTGCATCGGCGGCGGTGAAGCTACCGCAATAGCTGTCGAGATTTTGAATTAACCATTATTAATCAATGGCTTGATCTAATAATTGAATGTTAATTCTATAAAAAGCTGCTTATTGCATAATTAAACAAAAAGGATATTTATCAATGCTTTACGAGACGCTTCTCATAGAGGTTGTAGGTAGTGTAGGTCTGATCAAGCTGAACCGGCCCAATGCGTTGAACGCCTTGAATGCGCGCCTGATCAACGAACTGAACCATGCCCTCGACCAGTTCGAGGCGGACGGTGCGATCGGCTGCATCGTACTGACTGGTTCGGAAAAAGCCTTTGCCGCCGGTGCGGACATCAAGGAAATGGTCGACCTGTCCTACCCACAGATCTACCTCGATGACCTGTTTCGTGAAAGCGACCGGGTCGCCGCCCGACGCAAACCCCTGGTGGCTGCGGTAGCCGGTTTTGCCTTGGGTGGCGGCTGTGAACTGGCATTGATGTGCGATTTCATTCTGGCCGCTGAAAACGCCAGGTTTGGACAGCCCGAGATCAATCTCGGCGTGTTGCCGGGCATGGGCGGTACGCAGCGCCTGACCCGCGCGGTGGGCAAAGCCAAGGCCATGGAAATGTGCCTGACTGGCCGGTTGATCGATGCTCATGAGGCCGAGCGCGCGGGTCTGGTGGCCCGCGTGCTGCCGCTCGATCAGTTGCTGCCGGAAGCGCTGGCAGTGGCAGCGGTCATCGCCAGTAAATCCCTGCCAGTGGCGATGATGGTCAAGGAGAGTGTCAACCGCGCATTCGAGGTCAGCCTGGCCGAAGGCATCCGCTTCGAACGCCGGGTGTTTCACGCCGCGTTCGCCAGCCAGGATCAGAAGGAGGGCATGCGCGCCTTTATCGACAAGCGCCAGCCCGATTTCAAGGACTGCTGATCTTTATGGCCCACGATCAGGATACGTTGCGCGTCAACGTGCAGCGCCGCGGCTTGCCCGCGCACCAGCAATCCGTCGTGGGCATTGACGTGCAAGTGCTCACCGCTCGCCACTCGAATACAGCCAGCCGGTTGTGCCGTCATCCCGTCCAGCTCATGGCCCGGTGACAGTACTGCACAAATCACAGGCCGTTCGGGATGATTGTCGAGAAAGCGGACCCGCACTCGTGCGCCCGGCGCTAGCCGATCAACCTCCGGGCAGGCGACCTCGGCCATCGGCCAGCGTTGTACGGGTTCGTCTTGCGGGCTTTGCACGTGCCAGTCGAAGCGGATTGAACGATATCCGGGTTGACCCGGCTGGGTGTCGCTGCGCTGCAATGTGGCGAAATGCTCACCGGTGGCCGCGGGTCTCGGGTGGTTGATCGACGGTCGAAACGGCGTCGCCCACGGAATGACCCTGAAGCTGTTGCAGTAACCGTTGCCTTGCAGCTGTTCAGCCTCGGGTGACGAACGTTGCGCTTCGACGAGGATGCGCAGGATTGCCAGTGCATCATGGGCGGCGGCACCTTTCAGCACCTGTAACTGCCTGCCCGCGTGAACCACTTCGGTCACTAACCATTGGTCATTGAGCAAGGGCTCCGGATGATCGAGCACCTGGATGACTTCACCACACTGCAAGGCGGTGTCTGTGCTTCGCCCTCTGACATCGCGCCTTTCGCAGCGCAGGCGCTCCAGCCTGCGACTGCCACGCTGCCGGCTCAGGGCCTCCTGGGGGCTGATTGCTCCACGAAAGCCTGGCGGTTGAAAGGCATGATTGGCCGCTATGGTCAGAGGGTGCTCGGGTGCGCGCGCAGGTTGCGGGTGGTCGGTGGGTTGCCTTGAAACAGGCGGAAAACCCAGTCGTTCGGCAAGGTGCTCCAGCGTCTCTCGCGGCGCGCCTGACGTTTGCGGGTGCTTGAGGCGCACCGGCAATGGCTGCGCCGGAAAGCTCGCAGCGTCGTCCGAGAACACCAGCCGATGGCCGCTCTGGCGATGCTCAAAACGAAAATGCATGCCTTCTTCCTCGCACAGGCGCTGCAGCAGGTGCAGATCGCTTTCGTCGTACTGGATATGCAGCGGCCTGGCAGGATAAAGACCATTCACGTGTTCGAATCGGTATGCGTTCGCGCCGATACTGTGCGCTTCAAGCAACTGCACGATCAGTTGAGGAATCGCAAGGTCCTGATAGGTGCGGCGTTGTCGATGTTGCACCAGCCGGTGCAGATCAGGCACCAGAATCAGGTGGTAGAGACTCACGCGAGCCCCGCGGTGGAGCCGCGCCGCATGGTCGATAAGGCCATGCCTGCCGCTGCCGGATTCGCCGAAGCTTAGAAACGCTTCACGATTCAATAGGCTGCGCACATCCAGTTGCGGGTCGCTGCCGATCATCCAGATGTCGAAGCGATACGTTTCATTGAGGGCTTCATGGCCTGCGAAGCTGATGATATGCAGATCCGGCTGGCAGTCGGTGATCGCCAGCATGAAGGGCACTTGCAGGTCCTTGCGCATCGGCGGGGCTCTCTAGCTTGAAAAACGGGGCCACGCAGGTTACGGAATACGGGGTTACAAAAGCATTGCTGCGAGGTTTTTCGGAAAAAGCCTACAAGCGTTGATGGAAAGACGATGATTGCGGTTGGACGAGTTGGCAGCCATCCTGGCGAGTTCATAAGGGCAATCTGCCTGTCGGGGGTTTCATCTGCCGTGATCGCGTATAAAATGCGCCGCGCCGGACAGGGTATTTGCCGGTGACCCTTTTTCAGCGCCTTGCCAGCGTCGCGTTCTGTCAGTTATGCAGGCGCAGACGGCGAGGTGCCTAGCGAATCAAGAGAGCAGACATGGGCGCACAGTGGAAGGTCAAGCATAAAGAAGCGGCAGCCAATGCCAAGGGACGTACGTTTGGCAAGCTGTCCAAGGAGATCATGATCGCGGCTCGTGCTGGCGCAGACCCGGACATGAACTCGCGTCTGCGGCTGGTGGTCGAGCAGGCCAAGAAGGCTTCGATGCCGCGCGAGACCCTGGAGCGTGCCATCAAGAAAGGCGCAGGCCTGCTGGGTGAGAGCGTTAACTTCGAGCGTCTGACCTACGAAGGTTTTGCGCCACACCGCGTGCCGGTGATCGTCGAGTGCCTGACCGACAACATTAATCGGACGGTCTCGGAAATTCGCGTGCTGTTCCGCAAAGGCCAGTTGGGTGCTGCGGGTTCGGTTTCGTGGGACTTTTTGTATCAGGGCATGATCGAGGCTGTTCCTGCAGCAGCGGATGCCGACCCGGAGCTGGCGGCAATCGAGGCCGGCGCCCAGGATTTCGAGCCCGGTGAAGAGGGCGCGACGCTGTTCCTGACCGAATCCACCGACATGGACGCGGTCTGCAAGGCGCTCCCGGAATTCGGTTTCACCGTTCAGTCCGCGCAACTGGGCTACCGCCCGAAAAGCACCGTGGACGGCCTGACCGATGAGCAGATGGCCGAAGTCGAAGCGTTTCTCGAAGCCATCGACAACCATGATGACGTGCAGAACGTTTACGTGGGCCTGGCAGGCTGATCACTGCGCAATGGAGCGCTTTACGCGCTCCATGTTTTGATCTGTAGAAGAACCTCTGCCAGCGACGGTCGTTGCTGGCAATCAGGCTGCACGCAGCTCGCCTGCAGCGCCTGTAGACCCGCCATGATGTTCTGATCCTGCGGTTCTGCCTCGCAACGCTCCAGCAATTCCCCCAGCAAGATACCGAATGCCCGCGTTTCGATGCGCTCCAGCGCCTCACCCAGCCCGGCTGACGGGTGAAAGGACGCCGCGCCGAAGTCGCTCAGCAGGCAATTGCCATCCTCTTGCACAAGAATGTTGTGACCATAAAGGTCGCCATGCGTGATCCCGCGGGCGTGCAGGTGCGCGGTGACCGATGCGATGCCTTCAGCGAGGCGCAGCAGCACCGGCAGGGAAAAGCGCGTGTCGTTGGCGTAGACATCGCGGCTACAGGACTCCAGGCTCGGCGGACCGGCAAGATTGCCGAAATCGGGGGCTATCAGCGCCATGACCAGGCCGCGCTGCTGCTCGGGATGCCCGCTGATCTGTCCAAGCACCTCGATCAGCTGTGCGTGGCGGCCTGCGGCGATGCAGGCGGCCATTTCATTGAGCGGCGAGCCATCGCTGGTGACCGCGCCCTTGTACAGCTTGACCGCTGCCATGCGCTCAGCGCCGGCGTCGTGCCAGACCGCCTGCTGGATGATTCCCGACGCACCTTCGCCCAGGCGCTGGTGAAGGCTGAGGTGCTGCCAGGGGATTTCCCGGATCGGCGCGGTGGGACGTTCGGCGCACAGCGGGTTGTCGGCGAAGGCGAGCCATGCCAGCGCAGGCAGGCTCAGCAGCCAGTCCGGCAACTCGGTCAGACGATTGGCCGCAATGCGGATCAGCTCCAGCTTGTGACACTGCGCGAGGGTCAAGGGCAGGGTGCGCAAGCGGTTGCCGGCGAGCATCAGCTTTTGCAGGTCCGGGCGGCGGCCCAGTTCGTCGGGCAGTGACTCGATGCGGTTGTCGGTGAGGATCAGCCAGCGCAGGCGCGGCGGCAGTGCCGCTGCGCTGACCTGCTCTATGCGATTGGCCTTGAGGCCGACAATCTGCAACTGCGGGCATTGGCCAATGCTTTCCGGCAGGTGCGTAAAGGCGTTGTCTGATACGAACAGGACGCGCAGGCGGGTCAGGCGACACAGGTCGTCGGGCAGCGAGGTCAGCCTGTTGCCGCTGAGATTCAAGACTTCCAGCGTGTCGGCCAGGTCGAAGATTTCGACCGGGAATTCGCTCAGGCCACAGGAGAGGTCAAGCCGTTTGATGCCTGCCAGCTTGCCGGCGCGTAGATCTGCGAGGGTGTGCATGAATAGGTTCGGTCATTGGTGTCGGACGAGGCGCGCATGATAACGGGAGTTGCCGCCTCTGACTCCCCGCAAAGCGGCTCAGCTAAGGCAGCGGTCGACCCATTGACGCACGCGTTCGGGCGTCGGCGCCGATTCGGCATACAGAATCCGGTAAATCATGGGCGCAATGACGGCATCGATCATGTCGTCGGCACTGGGGGAAGCCTCGCCGCGAGCCATGGCGCGATCGATCATGACCTGCAGCTGCTCGCGAACCATCGCTGCACACTTGCCCACACAGCCAGACGTGCTGGCGGCCACATCGCGCATCAATGCCCGGCCAGGTGCCGAGGACATTTCGTCCAGATACATTTCACTCCAGGTCAGCAGGTCCTGATGCAGACTGCCCTGATCGATCGGCACGTCAGGGCGCAGGCGCTCCAGGGCAGCGTCCGCCAGCAACGTGGTCAGATCACCCCAGCGGCGATAAATGGTCGACGGCGTAACGCCTGCACGGGTCGCGATCATCGGCACGCTGAGTGCTGAGCGATCGTGCTCCTGCAACAAGTCGCGGACCGCGCGATGGATGGATTCCTGCACCCGGGCACTGCGGCCTCCGGTGCGAATTGCTTCTTTAATAGCCATACGGCGGACCTTAACACAAAGTATTTGCTTTAAGCGCTACCACGTCGCACACTCCGCAAAAGCTAATTTATGGCTTTAACAGGTTGCATTGGCGGAGAGCGTATTCATGTCCCTTTCTTCAAACGATTCGACGTCGCCAGACGTGAAGTCTGACGGTCGGGCACCAAACCATCTCGGGTTTCTGGCGTTTACCACGTTATGCTTTTTTGCCGCGTCCAGCACGCCCACGCCGCTCTATCACCTGTACCAGGAGGCATGGGGATTCTCGGCGGGCGTGCTTACCCTGATTTTTGCAGTGTATGCATTCAGCCTGCTGGCCGCCTTGCTGATGGGTGGGTCGCTGTCGGACTATCTGGGGCGGCGCCCGGTGATTTTCGGCGCGTTGCTGCTGCAAAGCGTCTCGATGCTGCTGTTCATTCTGGCCAGTGATGTCAGCTGGCTGGTGGCCGCGCGTCTGCTGCAGGGTTTTGCGACGGGGCTGGCTGCCAGCGCACTGGGCGCAGCCTTGCTGGACAATGATTCGGTCAAAGGGCCGTTGATCAACAGTATTTCGCCGATGCTCGGCATGGCCGTTGGCGCTCTGGGCACGGCACTGCTGGCGCAGTTCGCGCCGATGCCGCTTATGCTGGGTTACTGCTTGTTGCTGGCCGCATTCCTGAGTCAGGCCCTGTACCTGGGACGCGTCGAGGAAACCGTCAGTCGCCAGCCCGGTGTCTGGCAATCCCTCAAGCCCTCATTGCATGTACCGCAGCAGGCACGGCGCATGCTGTGGCTGGTTCTGCCGGTGGACATCGCCGCATGGGCACTGGGTGGCTTCTTTCTGTCGTTGAGCCCGTCCTTGCTGGTGGCGGCGACCGGTTCCACTTCACCGCTCAATGGCGGCCTGGCGGTTGCGGCGCTGACCCTCAGCGGCGCGGCGGCGATTCTGACGCTGCGTCAGCGCGAGCCGGTGCTCGGCTTGTGGGTAGGTGCGAGCTTTTTGCCACTGGGTGTCGCGGTGATACTGCTTTCGATCAACCTCGGTTTGCTGTGGCTGTTTTTCGTCGGCGCAGTGGTCGCAGGTGTGGGGTTCGGATCGAGCTTTCTGGGCGCACTGCGCATGCTCATGCCTCTGGCGCATGCCCACGAGCGGGGCGGGCTGATGTCGGCTTTTCTGGTGCTCAGCTACCTGGCCTTCTGCATACCGGCACTGGTCGCCGGATACTTCGCCCACTCGGCGGGCCTGGTGATGACCAGTAATGTCTACGGGGCAGTGGTGATCACCCTGGCGCTGATCGCACTGGCCAGTCTGATCGTACGACGGGTCGCCAACGTAAACAAAAATGCCCACGCATAGGTGGGCATTTCGGTTTGCCTGAAGGTAGCAGCGCTCTTAGCGAAGCTCTTTTACCATCTCGGACAGCACGGTCAGTATTTCCCCGGCCAGTTGCGCAGAGCGCTTGCCTGACCAGCCGGTGACCGGGTCTGGCGCGTTGTCGTGATCCTTGAACGGCATTTCCAGGGTCAGTGACAGGCACTTGTAGCGTTCGCCCACGGCATTGGCGGCCAGGTTCATGTTGGCCTGACCGGGTGCGCCGCGTGGGTAGCCATGAACCGTCTGAAAGTTGTCGCTGACCTCGCACAGGCGGCTGCGAAAGCGCTCTTCAAGCTGGCGTTGTTGCGCGGTATACCCCGGATTACCTTCGCAGGCGGCGGTGAATACGTAAGGGATTTTCTCGTCACCGTGCACGTCGAGGAACATGTCCACGCCGTATTTTTCCATCTGCTGCCTGATGAAGGACACTTCCGGGCTTAGCGCTTCGGTACTGTCCTGCCAAGCGCGGTTAAGGTCCTTGCCGCTGGCGTTGGTGCGCAAGTGGCCATGAAAGGCTCCGTCCGGGTTGGCGTTGGGCACCAGATACACATCCGCTTCCGCCAGCAATTGCTGCAGTGGGGCGTCATCCTTTTGCTGGAGGCGTTCTATCACGCCCTCCATGAACCATTCGGCCATGTGTTCGCCAGGGTGCTGCTGGGCAATCATCCAGATCTTGCGTTTGCCTTCGGCACCGTCACCTTTGCGCAGCAACTGAATATCCCGACCCTCGACGCTTTTGCCGACAGCCAGCAACTGTGCACCGGCTTTTTCCTGAGCCTGTTCGATCAGCCAGTCATGGCGTTCACGGCTGTAGGGTTCGAAGTACGCAAACCAGACCTGCGGCTGCTCTGCGGCCAGGCTGAAATTCAGCGCCTTGCCGTCGAAATCCGACGCTACCCGAAACCAGTTCTGATGGTCGTAAGACGCTACAGCGTTGTAGCCGGTCCAGGCATTGTTGAAGGTGGATTCGCTGGCATTGATGAGGCTGAAGCCATAGGTCTGGCCGACGTTCAGGCCGTCTGCCTTGAAATGAAACCACTGGAAATGCGCACTTTGCGTGTCGGGCCGAATCGCCAGCCTGATATGCGCCGGGTCGCTTGCGTCGAGAACCAGAATGTTGCCGCTGTCGAAATCTGAACCGATAGTGAGAGTCAAGATAGGTGCCTGCTGCGTAGATGCCTTTTCAAGCGGCTACTGTACACCGATCAACATCGCGCCCTGCGACGTAAACTTCACTGCAACGGTCATCTGCGCGTCAGGACATGGCCTCGGCGGTGACCATCAGGCTGCAGATGAAGGCGGTCAGCAGGCACCAGACCAGATACACGCGGCGCTTGCGTCGATGCCAGCCGGATGCGCCGAGCAACGAGGCGGGTGCCTGCAACTGACGCCACAAACGCTCGCTGTTCTGGAAGGCCGAAAGGTGCGCGGCATCGGCGTCCAGCCAATGGCGAAATTCGATGCGTTCGCTGGCGGTTGCCGCAGGGCTCTGCAAGTGCACATACCAGCGGCTGGCGCGATCCTGAAGGGTGGCCTGAATGGCAGCGCTGGTGGTGTCTGCCGCGCCTGGCACATAGGCCTTGCCCAGCGCGCGAAGCATCGCGCGCTCTACCCGCGCGATGTCGACGCTCATGAAGGCTGCAATGTCGGCATAGGCCAGGCCGTCGAGTCGGCTGAGCAGGAATATCTGCCGGGTCCGGCGCGAGAGCTTGCCCAGTCGGTGGCCGAGTTCGATGGCCTGCAGCGTGGGTTGCGGCTCGGGCAGGCGGACGGGGAGGTGCAGTAGAGACGAGAGCTGATTACTCATGATGTATCGCTCGCTGATCGTCCATGGGAGTCTTCCTTGCGGTGTCGGGTAGCGTCCGTGACAAGCGTAGACTAGTGAATACGAGAATCATTCTCAAGTGAAAAGTCCCAGCATTTACGTTTTATCTGCCGCATCCAGGCGTTTTTGCCCTAAAAGCATGGCCTTGATCGAGGCGCCTTTGCTATGATCCCCGGCATTGCAACACACCGCGCAACACCCAGACTTCATTAGCCTGAAGCAGCGAAACCATAAAGAAAGAACCAAAAAAAGACCCGGCGATAAGCCGGGTCAAAAACCGTGATTAGCCTGATGAGGAGATAATCAGGAAGCCGACCTAAGACTTCCGGGTTATCCAGCGAGTCTCGCGACCCGCTGATGCAATAATAATCATTATCATTTGCAAGTCAAACGTTTTTATTGCCCTCATTGATACCGATAATCCGCCAGCGCTCGCTCGGCGGATTTTCTTTTCTCGATTTTCCCCGATTCTATTCCTAGTCCAGCGGCAGCTCCGTGGTGCGCTTCACCGTGCTCATGGCGATGTTCGAATGGGCCTCGTGGACGTGGGGCAATTGCAGCAAATGATCGCGCAGAAAGCGTTCGTAGCTGGCGATGTCCTGCGCCACCACCTTGAGCATGAAGTCCATCCCCCCGGCCATCGTGTAGCACTCCAGCACCTCGGGGTGGCCGATGATTGCCTCCTCGAATTCGGCCAGATAGCGGCGGCCATGGCCTGACAGCTTGACCTCGACGAACACGGTCATACTCAGTCCCAGCTTCTGGGTACTGAGCAGGGCGACCGTGCGTTCGATCACTCCGTCCTCCTGAAGCCGGTGAATGCGCCTCCAGCAGGGCGATTGCGACAGCTCGACCCGCTCGGCGATTTCCGCTGCCGACACGCTGGCGTCATGTTGCAGCAGACGAAGAATCTTGCGATCGATGGGGCTCAATTTTGGCTGCATGAATTGACCTTGTTTTTTGTTCTGGCCGAAAAAAGCATGCTGAATATCAGCAGATTTGCGCGCATTTAGAAAGAAAAAGCCTCTTTGCTGCTGGCAGTCTAGTTGCAAGGCTGCCGGGCAGGACCGTCCCGGCGTACAAGACCTGACCTTATAAGAACAAGAGAGGTATTCGCATGTCCCTGGCTGATATTCGTCTGGATGATAAATACCGGCTTGCCACCGGCAACCTGTACCTGACTGGCACGCAGGCCCTGACCCGCCTGCCGATGCTGCAAAAGCAGCGCGATGAGGCGCAGGGCCTGAACACTGCCGGGTTTATCTCGGGCTACCGCGGTTCGCCGCTGGGCAATCTGGACAAGAGCCTTTGGGACGCCAAGGACTACCTGCAACAAAACGCCATCCATTTTCAGCCGGGCATCAACGAAGAACTGGCCGCCACGGCGGTCTGGGGCAGTCAACAGGTCAACCTGTTCCCGCATGGCAAGTACGATGGGGTGTTCGCCCTCTGGTACGGCAAGGGACCGGGTGTAGATCGCTGCGGTGATGTCTTCAAGCACGGCAACTCAGCCGGTGTTGCGGCCAACGGCGGTGTGCTGATCCTGGCGGGCGACGACCACGGCTGCAAATCATCGACCATCGCTCACCAGAGTGAGCATGCGTTCATCGCATCGATGATCCCCGTGCTCAACCCCAGTAATGTTCAGGAGATTCTCGACTACGGCATCATTGGCTGGGAGCTGTCGCGCTACAGCGGTTGCTGGGTGGCGATGAAGACCATTGCCGAGAACGTCGACTCTTCCGCGGTGGTCGAGGTCGATCCATTGCGGATCAAAACCCGTATCCCGGACGATTTCGACCTGCCTGAAGGCGGTTTGCATATCCGCTGGCCGGACCCGCCGTTGGCCCAGGAGGCGCGACTCAATACCTACAAGATCTACGCAGCCAGGGCCTTCGCTCGTGCCAACCAGCTCAACAAGGTGGTGATCGATTCTGCGCAACCCCGGCTGGGCATCATCACCACCGGCAAGTCCTATCTGGACGTGCGTCAGGCCCTCGAAGAGCTGGGTATTGATCAGGAGCTGTGCGAGAAGGTCGGGATTCGCGTGCTCAAGGTCGGCATGAGCTGGCCGCTGGAGCCGGTGTCGGTGCACGACTTTGCCGAAGGGCTGGACGAGATTCTGGTGGTCGAGGAAAAACGCAGTGTCATTGAAGACCAGTTGACCGGTCAGCTTTACAACTGGCCTGTTGAGCGCCGGCCAGTGGTGGTCGGCGAGTTCGATGAGCAGGGCCGCTCACTGCTGCCGAACCTCAGCGAGCTGACCCCGGCAATGATTGCCAGGGTGATCGCCAAACGCCTTGCGCCGTTCTACAGCAGCCCGCAGATCGAAGCGCGCCTGCAGTTTCTCAGCGACAAGGAGCAAGCGCTGCAGGCCCCCCTGTTCACCACCCAGCGCACCCCGCATTTCTGCTCCGGCTGCCCGCATAACACTTCGACAAAGGTGCCGGAGGGCAGTCGCGCCCTGGCCGGGATCGGTTGCCATTACATGACCATCTGGATGGACCGCGAAACCGATACCTTCACCCAGATGGGCGGCGAGGGCGTGACCTGGATCGGTCAGGCACCGTTCACCGAAACCCCGCACGTTTTCCAGAACCTGGGCGACGGCACCTATTTTCACTCGGGGCACCTGGCGCTGCGTGCGGCAGTTGCGTCCAAGGTCAACATTACTTACAAGATTCTCTACAACGATGCGGTGGCCATGACGGGTGGCCAGCCGATCGACGGCGTGCTGCGCGTCGATCAACTGAGTCGTCAGGTATTCAACGAAGGCGTGCAGCGCATCGCGCTGGTTTCCGACGAGCCGGACAAGTACCCGAATCGTGAAGACTTCGCGCCGATTACCACCTTTCATCATCGGCGCGATCTGAACAGCGTGCAGCGCGAGTTGCGCGAGTTCAAAGGCGTGTCGGTCATCATCTACGACCAGACCTGCGCCACTGAAAAGCGCCGCCGTCGCAAACGCGGCACAATGCCTGACCTGGAAAAGCGCGCCTTGATCAACCCGGCGGTGTGCGAGGGCTGCGGCGATTGCGGGGTCAAATCCGGGTGCCTGTCTGTACTGCCCAAGGAAACGGCGCAGGGGCGCAAGCGCGAAATCGATCAGAGCGCGTGCAACAAGGATTTCAGTTGTGTGGAGGGTTTCTGCCCGAGCTTCGTCACCGTGCATGGCGGCAAACTGCGCAAGCCTGCGTTGCCCAAGCAGGTCGAAGCATTCGCGCGTCTGCCGGAACCGGCACTGCCGTCGCTCGACAGGCCGTTCAATATTCTCCTGCCAGGTGTCGGCGGCACAGGGGTGACCACCGTCGGCGCGATGCTGGGCTATGCCGCGAATCTGGAAGGCAAGGGCTGCAGCGTGCTCGATCAGGCCGGTCTGGCACAGAAATTCGGTCCGGTGGTCAGCCATATCCGCATTGCCGCGCGCCAGGAGGATCTGTTTGCCGTGCGTATCGCCGCCGGTGAAGCGCACCTGCTGCTCGGCTGTGACTTGCTGGTGGCTGCCGGCCCGGACGCGATCGCCAAGCTCGATAGCAAGATTTCCCATGCGGTGGTCAACAGCCAGCAAACACCGACCGCCGAGTTCACGCGCAATCCGGATGCCGTGTTTCCGGCCGAAGCCATGAAGCAGACCATCATTGAGGCGGTCGGCGCGGCGAAGACCCACTTTGTCGAAGCCACATCACTGGCTACTCGACTGATGGGCGACAGCATCGCCAGCAACCTGTTCATGCTCGGCTATGCGTTTCAGCTGGGCCTGATTCCATTGACCTCGGCGGCCATCGAGAAGGCCATCGAACTCAACGGCGTAGCGGTCAATCTGAATCAGCAGGCGTTTCTCTGGGGGCGTCGTACCGCACATGATCCTGCTGCTGTGGAGGCCTTCGTCAACCCGCAAAACAAGGTCAGCGAGCCGCAGCCAATGGACCTTGATCAGCGCATCCAGAGTAATGTCGATACCTTGAAGCAGTATCAGAGCGCCGCCTACGCCAAGCGCTATCTGGCATTGGTGCAACGCGTACGCGACAGCGAATCGCGCGCGTTCCCTGGCCAGCAGCCGACGCTGACCGAGGCCGTGGCATTCAATTACTTCAAATTGCTGGCCTATAAAGACGAATACGAAGTGGCGCGGCTGTACAGCAACGGCGAGTTTACCCGCCAGTTGCAAGCGCAGTTCGAGGGTGACTATCGACTGGAGTTTCACTTGGCACCGTCGTGGCTGGCCAAGCGCGATCCGCACAATGGCCTGCCGCGCAAACGTAGTTTTGGCCCGTGGATGCTGCGCGCGTTCGATGTGCTGGCGACGTTCAAATTCCTCCGTGGCACGGCGCTCGATCCGTTCGGTCGCAGTCTCGAACGTCAGCAGGAGAGGGCGCTGATTGACCGCTATGTCAGCGATATCGAACTGATCCTGCAACACCTTCAGGCGCAGAATCGCCACACCGCCTTGAGTCTGGCACGCCTGCCGGAACGCATTCGCGGCTATGGCTACATCAAGGAAAGCGCCATGAAAGCGGCTGCCGTGCAGGCCGATATTCTGCGCAAGAGCCTGGAAAGCGGCGAAGTGGCCGCGCCGAAGCTGTATGAGGCGGCTGCCTGAGGAGGGCAATACCGATCAGCGTGCCAGCCCAGCGTTGGCACGCTTTTCATCACGCCATGCGTCGCCGCTCATTACTGCGATCACCATGGCGGTACTGACTACACCGGCCTGAACAGGTGGGCATGCCCGGCGCGGTAAAGCGAGGACTCGCTGAAGGTGTCATCGGCAAGTACACGTCCGACCAGAATCAGCGCCGTACGGCGAAAGCCCTTGGCCTGTACCTTTTCGTGAATATCTGCCAGCGTGCCAACGGCCCAGTCCTGATCCGGCCAGCTGGCGCGATGCACCACGGCAATCGGGCAGTCGGCACCGTAATGTGGCATGAGCTCCTCGACGATCCGCTGCAGGTTGTTCACCCCCAGATGAATCGCCATGGTTGCCCGATGGCTGGCCAGACTGGCCAGTTCCTCGCCGTTGGGCATTGAGGTCTTGTCGGCATAGCGGGTCAGAATCACGCTCTGCGAAACGTCCGGCAGGGTCAGCTCGACGCCCAGCAACGCGGCGCAGGCAGCGGTCGCGGTCACCCCCGGAATGATTTCGAACGGAATGCCCAATTCGCGCAGATGGCGGATCTGCTCGCCGATAGCGCCATACAGGCTCGGGTCTCCGGAATGCACGCGCGCCACATCCTGGCCCTGTGCGTGCGCGCGCTTGATCAGCTCGATGATCTGCTCCAGATGCAGTTCGGCGCTGTTGGTCACCTGCACGGCCTGATGACCTTCCAGCACGGCGAGGGGCACCAGCGAGCCTGCGTAGATAATGACCGGGCAGCTGCGAATCAGGCGTTGGCCCTTGACGGTGATCAGCTCCGGATCGCCAGGGCCTGCACCGATGAAATAGACAGTCAATGAATTCTCCGGGGTGAATGAGCGCGGGGAGATTATCCGCTGTGCGCAGGGCTGATTGCCAAGGCAAAAGTGGCCTGCGCGCTTTTCTGCCGTTCGATCAGCAGGGTGGCCGTACCGTCGCCCAGTTGCGCCGCCAGTGCCAGGGCCGAGCCCTCGGCGACGCCATGACAGCCCGTGTTCTGGAACACCTGCGCAGAACGGTGAGTGAGGTGCAGTTCCCACGCCACCAGTTGCGCGGCGTTGAAGCACACCAGTGGCACAGCCAGTTGCCCGGCCAGCTCAAGCAGGCCGGGCTCGGTTTCTTTCAGGTCGATGGACGCCAGCGCGGTCACCCGGCCAATGTCCAGCTCAAGTGCCTGCAGGCTCTGCTCGAGCAGATCGCGCAACAGCGCAGCCGAGCAGCCGCGCCGACAGCCCAGCCCGGCAACCAGAGGTGCGCCGGGTTGAAGGGTCGCTGGATCAGGCCTGATGCAGGTCGACATTGTCGGTATGCACGTCGTTTCTGCGGAACAGCCAGGCACTGATCAACCCCAGCGCGACCCAGAACAGCGCGTTGGTCAGCAGCGAGGCAATCATGAACTGCGATTCCAGAGCCTCGGGAGCCAGGCTTTCATGGACCAGCGGCTGTGGCGCGCCAAGCACATGCGGGACCAGCAGAATCGCCACGCCCAGTGCTTTGAGCAGCCAGTTCTGACCGAACACCAGCAAGGCCAGCCCGGCGGCAGTCGACGCGGCAGCGCCGAGCCACCACAGTTGCCGCTGACTCAGCTCGGCGGCCGCTGTGCCTGGCAGTTCGGGTGGCAGGCCAAGGGTGGGGGCCAGCACGAACACGGCAAAACCGGCCAGCCCCCACCATGCGCCTTGCACGGTGCGACCTGGCGCCCGCAGGGTGTAAAGCCCGGCAAGCATCAAGGCGAAGCCCACCGCGACCACCAGGTTACCGCCGGTGGTGGACAGCACACGCTGCCAGCCGTTTTCGGGCTCCCAGGCCGCTTCGTCATGGGCATGGCTGTGTTCGGCCATCGCGCCGTCCGCGTGCTGATGCAGTTGCTCGGCAGGTGCGTTTTCGTAGGTCTCGGCCTGCTGGATCAGCGGCACCACCCACAGGCTTTGCAGCAGCGTCAGCAGCAGGGCGGCGAGCAGGCCGGTGAAACCTGCGGTGTAGGCGATTCGCTTGAACATTGTGAGGCCCTCAATGGCAAGGAAAGGCAGCGCTGTGACGGGTGTCGTGTGCCGCGTTGTGCACGGCCGCGATGTGCGAGAAACCGGCGAAGTACACCAGGCAGGCGCCGAGAAGCGCAGCGCTGATGGCGGCTGTCAGGCGTTGAGTACGTGTGGAGCTGGGCGCGGCGGCGTGGCTGCTGATGGTCGACATGGCGTTCCCTCTTGTTGGTGATCGGCAAGTGGGCCACGCGCAAAAGAACCTGCCGGCAGACGCCGGAGGTTTCAACTGCGCCCGCCCACCGCGGGTTTGTCATTGCAAGCATATCGGGCCGGTCTCCGGGCTCGCGAGGGACCAGGACGTCAGTGCGTCAAAGCCTGCAAGGTCACCTTCCCATGCCAGCGGCACAGTGGATCAGACCTACTCTCGCTTACCGTTGCGGGGGCAGCACCGGACTTGCTCGACAACGCGAGCGCACCGGTTTCCCGTTTCACCCCGTGAGGGGCACCCGAAACAAGGCGCACAGGAGAGCATGGGCGGCGGGGCAGCGTCAATCTGAACGATTGACCTCTCTGCAGTCACTGCGTAGCCTTGCTGATTCGAGGTTCTCCCTGCGTAAAACATCACCCAGTGGAGCTAAGACGGGAATGCGGTACATGCCGCAGCTGCCCCCGCAACTGTAAACGGTCATGTTCATTGCACAGCCACTGCTGCGGCGGGAAGGCGCGATGAATGCGTGTCGGCACATTATTATTCATTGTCTGCCGCACGCCGCCGTGAGCCAGGAGACCTGCCTCGAACGGGCCACACATGCTGCGGCTCTGGAGAATTCTCACTACAACCGGGCGGGGTGATCCGGTGGCGATCCGATCTGCGTGTCCTGCATGCGGTTCTCGTCCTGTTTGCCCGCCGCACTGCCAAAGGGCACCTGATGAAAACACTGGCCAAGCTTCCCGTCACCATCGTCACCGGCTTCCTCGGCTCGGGCAAGACCACCCTGTTGCGGCACATGCTCGACAACGCTGAAGGGCGGCGCATTGCGGTCATCGTCAATGAGTTCGGCGAGCTGGGCATCGACGGAGAAATCCTCAAGCAGTGCACGATCGGCTGCACCGAAGAAGAAGCCAACGGCCGGGTGTACGAACTGGCCAACGGTTGCCTGTGCTGCACCGTGCAGGAAGAGTTCTTCCCGGTCATGCGCGAACTGGTCGCGCGCCGTGGTGATCTGGACCATATCCTGATCGAAACCTCGGGTCTGGCGCTGCCCAAGCCGCTGGTCCAGGCTTTTCAATGGCCGGAAATCCGCAACGCCTGCACGGTCGATGCGGTGATCACGGTGGTCGACAGCCCGGCGGTATTGGCCGGTACTTTCGCTGCCTTCCCGGATCAAGTCGATGCGCAGCGCAAACTCGATCCCAACCTGGATCACGAGTCGCCCCTGCACGAACTGTTTGCCGATCAGCTGGCCAGCGCCGATCTGGTGATCCTCAACAAGGCCGACATGATCGACGCCGAAGGTCTGGCGACGGTGCGTGCCGAAGTCGCCGAGGAGCTGCCGCCTGCGGTCAAGGTGATCGAAGCCAGCAGTGGTCGCCTGCCGATCAGCGTGCTGCTGGGTGTCGGTGCCGAGTCCGAACTGCATATCGATGCTCGCAAGACCCACCATGATCACCACGACGATGACGATCATGATGACCACGATCACGACGCGTTCGATTCGATTTCCCTGAAGCTGCCGCAAGCCGATGAGAAAGTCCTGCTCGATGCACTGAATCAACTGGTGGTGCAACACGGCATTCTGCGTGTGAAGGGCTTCGCGGCCATTCCCGGCAAGCCGATGCGCCTGCTGATTCAAGGTGTAGGCACGCGTTTCGACAAGCACTTCGACCGCGCCTGGCGTGCCGATGAAGAGCGTGCCACACACCTGGTGCTGATTGGTCAGGAACTGGATGCCGCAGCCCTGCAAGCGCAACTCAATGCTGCGATTGTCGGCTGACCCATGCATTTACTGAGAACCCAGCCCGGCGGTTTCGTACCTGACGACAATATTGCCGATCTGGGCCAGACCCCGGCCGAGCTGGTGATTCTCTGCAGCGGCGACTCTAGCCTGGCGCTGCTGGCCGAAGCCGCCCGGCAGCTCCCCGACGACTACCCCAGCCTGCGTCTGGCTAACCCGATGCAGGTCCAGAATCACGCCTCTGTCGACCTGTACGTCGATGAAGTGCTGCGTCACGCAAAGGTCATTCTGATTTCTCTGCACGGCGGTATTGGCTACTGGCGCTACGGCGTCGAGCGGCTGATGGAGCTCGCGGCACGCGGCGTTCAGGTCATTCTGGTGCCCGGTGATGACCGTCCTGATCCGGAACTGAGTGATCTGAGCACCGTGCCTGCCGTAGAACGCGACCGACTCTGGCAGTTTCTGCGTCAGGGTGGCCTGCAGAACGCGCTGCAGTTGTACAACTGCATGGCCAGTCGCTGGCTGGACCGCGATTATTCCTGGGTCGAGCCCGCGCCGTTGCCGCGCACAGCCATCTACCATCCTCGCCTGGCAAGCGCGCAGCTTGCCGATTGGCAGGCAGACTGGCTTGCCGAGCAGCCAGTGGTGGCGCTGCTGTTCTATCGCTCGCACCTGCAGGCCGCCAATACCGGTTTCATCGACGAGTTCTGTGTGCGCTTGCAGGCGCAAGGCATCAACCCGCTGCCCATTGCTGTGGCCAGCCTCAAGGAACCCGGCTGTTTCACTCAGGTGGAGGACTGGCTGGATGAGGCTGAAACCGAGCTGATCCTCAATACCACCGGTTTTGCTCAGTCGAGTCCGGAAGCGCCGCATCTGCGTCCGTTCCGGCGCAACGTGCCGGTCATTCAGGCCATCTGCGCGCAGGACAACGAGCCTGCCTGGCAGGCCAGCGAACAGGGCCTTGGCGCTCGTGATCTGGCGATGCACATTGCCTTGCCGGAGCTGGACGGACGCATCATCAGCCGGCCGATCAGCTTCAAGGACCTGGCCTGGCGCAGTGAGCGCAGCCAGTCGGACGTGGTCTGCTACCGTGCCCAGCCGGACCGGATGGATTTCGTCGCGGAACTGGCGCGGCGCTGGATCGAACTTGCGCGCCTGCCCAATGGCGAAAAGCGCGTGGCGCTGATTCTCGCCAACTACCCGACTCGCGACGGAAGGATCGGCAATGGTGTGGGGCTCGATACCCCTGCTGCGGCGCTGAATATTCTGCGCGCCATGCAGGCCGAGGGCTATCCGCTGGCACCGTTGCCGGACACTGGCACCGAACTGATCCAGCAACTGCTGGGCGGCGTGACCAATGATCTGGACAGTATCGACCAGCGCCCGTGTCACCAGAGCATGGCGCTGGAGGAATACCTGGCGGCGTTCAATGAACTGCCGCAGGAAAATCGCGACGCAGTGAACGCCCGTTGGGGCACGCCGGACACCGATCCGATGTTTCGCAGCGGCCGGATGATGATAGCCGGACTGCGCTTTGGCCTCACGTTCATCGGCATTCAACCGGCACGGGGTTATCAGGTCGACCCGAGCGCGGTGTATCACGACCCGGATCTGGTTCCACCCCATGGCTACCTGGCGTTCTACTTCTGGCTGCGCAAGGCCTACGGCGCGCATGCGGTGGTGCATGTCGGCAAGCACGGCAACCTCGAGTGGCTGCCGGGCAAAGGCGTGGGGTTGTCGCGAACCTGCTGGCCGGACGCGGTGCTGGGCGCCATGCCGAACATCTATCCGTTCATCGTCAACGACCCGGGCGAGGGCGCACAGGCCAAACGGCGCACTCAGGCGGTCATCATCGATCACTTGATGCCGCCGCTGACCCGCGCGGAGACCTACGGCCCGTTGCGTAATCTGGAACTGCTCGCCGACGAATTCTATGAAGCGCAAATGCTCGATCCGCGCCGCGCGCGCGAGCTGCAGCGTGACATTCTCGAACTGGTCCGTGAAACCCATATCGACCGCGAACTGGCGCTGGGCGAGAACCTCGACAGCGATGCCGATGCGGCGCTCTGGCTGCCACGTCTGGACACTTACCTGTGTGATCTGAAGGAATCGCAGATTCGCGATGGCCTGCATATCTTCGGTCAGTCGCCACAAGGCCGTCTGCGCATCGACACTTTGCTGGCGCTGCTGCGTATTCCGCGTGGTGACGGGCGTGGCGCTCAGTCCAGTCTGTTGCGCGCGTTGAGCAAGGCCTTCGAGCTAGACTTCGACCCGCTGAACTGCGAGCTGGCCGAACCCTGGACCGGCCCGCGCCCCGCTGCGTTGCAGGCCTTGAGCAGCGACCCTTGGCGCAGTGCGGGCGACGCGCGCGAGCGGCTGGAGCTTTACGCCGCCATCCTTATCGAACGCGTCACGCAGGGCGAAGCGTTGACCGACTTGCCGGCGCACGATGATCTGGCCCAGATTCTCGACAGCCTGCGTGACGTCGTCGCGCCGCGTCTGGATGCCTGCGGCCCCGGCGAAATGCAGGGCATGCTTGACGCGCTGAGTGGTCGTTTCGTGCCGGCAGGCCCCAGCGGCGCGCCGAGCCGGGGGCGCCTGGATGTGCTGCCCACTGGCCGCAACTTTTTTACCGTGGATGTGCGCAACCTGCCGACCACCACGGCCTGGCGAATCGGCTTCCAGTCCGCCAACCTGTTGCTGGAACGACACCTGCAGGACCATGGCGATCACCTGCGCCAGTTGGGCCTGTCGGTGTGGGGCACGGCGACCATGCGTACCGGCGGTGACGACATTGCCCAGGCCATGGCGCTGATGGGCGTGCGTCCGGTGTGGGCGACGGGCAGTCAGCGGGTCGATGACTTTGAGATTCTGCCGATCAGCCTGCTCGACCGCCCACGAGTGGACGTGACACTGCGGGTCTCCGGTTTCTTCCGCGATGCCTTCGCCAACCTCATCAAGCTATTCGACGCTGCGGTGCAGGCCGTCGCGGCGCTTGACGAGCCCGACGACATGAACCCGCTGGCGGCCAGGGTCCGTGAAGAACGGCAAGGCTTCATCGCAGAAGGCCTGAATGAAGACGAGGCGGCGCGTCAGGCTGGTTGGCGGATATTTGGTGCCAAACCCGGTGCCTACGGCGCTGGCGTGCAGGGCGCGATCGATGGCCGTCTGTGGCAGAGCCGCGACGACCTTGCCGAGGTTTACCTCAATTGGGGTGGTTACGCCTATGGCGCTGCCGATGAAGGTACGCCCGCGCGCCAGCGCTTTGCCCAGCGGCTTTCTCAGGTGCAGGCGGTGCTGCAGAATCAGGACAATCGCGAGCACGACCTGCTCGACTCAAATGACTACTACCAGTTTCAGGGCGGCATGCTCGCCGCTTCTGAAACCCTCAGCGGGCAGAAGACCGCCAGTTACCATGGCGATCATAGCCAGCCCGACCTGCCGAAAATCCGCACCCTCAAGGAAGAGCTGAACCGGGTGATACGCTCGCGCGCAGCGAATCCGAAATGGATCGAAGGGGCCAAGCGCCATGGTTACAAAGGTGCTTTCGAGATGGCCGCGACCGTGGATTTCCTGTTCGCGTTCGATGCGACCACCGAGCTGATCGATGATCACCAGTACGCGCTGCTCGCCGACGCCTATCTGCTGGACCCGGCGACTCGCGATTTCATCGCCCAGCACAACCCCGATGCGCTGCGCGACATGACCGAGCGCATGCTCGAAGCCCAGCAGCGCGGCCTCTGGCAGGAGCCTGGCGAGTATCAGCAGGCGCTGGAAGACCTGCTCCTGGACATAGAAGAGAACTGATGACCGTGTTTGACTCAACGATGAGCGAAACTCCGCATTTTCCACTGGCCGCTGTGGTGGGTGCCGATGACCTGAAACTGGCGTTATGCCTGACTGCCATTGATCCGCGCATCGGCGGCGTGTTGATCGAAGGGCCAAGAGGCATGGCCAAGTCGACGCTGGCCCGCGGTTTGGCCGATGTGCTGGCCAGCGGTCAGTTCGTCACCTTGCCGCTGGGCGCTACCGAAGAGCGTCTGGTCGGCACGCTGGATCTCGACGCCGCGCTGAGCGAAGGCCGCGCGCGCTTCTCTCCAGGCGTGCTGGCCAAGGCCGACGGTGGCGTGCTGTATGTCGATGAGGTCAACCTGCTTGCCGACCATCTGGTCGATCTGCTGCTGGACGTCGCGGCCAGCGGCGTCAACCTGGTCGAGCGCGACGGTATCTCCCATCGTCATGCTGCGCGTTTCGTGCTGATCGGCACCATGAACCCCGAAGAGGGCGAATTGCGCCCGCAGTTGCTGGATCGCTTTGGCCTCAATGTGGCCCTGAGCGGCCATACGCTGCCTGCCGAGCGCAGTCAGATCATCCGTCGCCGTCTGGATTTCGACAGCGATCCGCAGAGCTTCTGCCAGCAGTGGCAAATGCAGCAGGATGCCTTGAAGCGGCGTTGTGAACAGGCACGTCAGTTGTTGTCGGGCATCGAGCTGGATGACCAGTCCCTGGCAATGATCACCGAGCGCTGCTTTGCCGCAGGCGTCGACGGCATGCGCGCCGATCTGGTCTGGCTGCGGGCTGCGCGTGCTCATGCAGCGTGGCGGGGTGCGGGGCACATTGAAGAGCAGGACATCGAGGCCGTTGCCGAATTTGCCTTGCGTCACCGGCGCCGCGAGCCCTCGCCACCGCCGCAGAATTCCGAGGCACCGCCGCCGCCACCAGGATCGTCCAGCAAACAGGCCGAGCCTGAAAGCGGGCAGGGCAGTTGGGGTGAGTTGCCCGCCCAGGCAGTCACGACCGGATCACGCCGCGAAGTGCCGAGCTGGCCAAAAAAGCCCTAGGCATCCGTCCCCGCGCCATACAGGGGGCGGATGCCATTCCCCGTCCCGGTCGACTGGCCTGCGGCAGGCAGGGCGCTGTGCGTGTCGGGGCTGATGGACCGGTGCAATGGTTGCCGACTTTTTTGCGCGGTCAGCCGAAGAGCCATAAGGACCTGGTGCGTCAGCCGCGTAGCAGCCGGCCCAGCGAGTTATTGCTGGTGATTGTCGATGCTTCGGCGTCTACCCGCCGCCATCAGGCGTTGAGTCAGGCCAAGGGCCTGCTGTCGCAGATGTTCGACGATGCCTATCGACGCCGGGCTCGGCTGGCCTTGCTGACCGCCAGCGGCACTGCGCCACGCTGGCAACATCAGGGGCTGAAGGCCTCATCGGCATTGACACCCTGGCTGGATGCACTGGGGGCTGGTGGTGGTACGCCGTTGCCGGAAGCGCTGCAACAGGCGGCTGAATGGTTGGCGCAACGGCAAAAACGCTATCCGGCCGAACAGCAGCGGGTTCTGGTGCTGACCGATGGTCGGATCAAGTCGTTGCCGGCACTGCCCGCGTTCGACTGCGCCAGTTTGCTGATCGATATCGAGAAAGGCCCGATCCGCCTGGGAAGGGCGCGGGAACTGGCATCGAGTCTGGGGGCCGAGTACCGGCACATTGATGAGTTGAAGCGGGTCTGAGGGTGGGGAACCCGTCAGGCCCTGTGCTCTCTTGCCGATGCTCTGCGGGGTTGGCGCGCGCAGAGCATGGCACTGAGAACAAATTCCTGTGGGCGCGGCGAGTGCGGCGATCCCACAGGTTTTCCATTACGCCAAGCGGGGAGCCGGCTCAGTCAGCCATCAAGCCGGCATGGTCCACGGCTCAAGGTCGTAGCCTTCGTTGCTGATTTCTGCACGGGCCTGTTCCAGAGCGCTGGCCAGCTGGCGCTTGTCGGAATAGGTGCTGCTCGGGATCTGCTTGCGACCGATACGATTGCTGGTGCGGTCGATCACCGTCAGGCTCAGTTCGCCGTTACCGTCCTGTGGTGCCCAGGCAACACACTGGAAGGGTTCAAAAGCGTGTCCAGCGATCAGAAGTGCATCGTTGAAGCGCAGTGGGGCGTTCATGGTCATTTCCTCAAGTGCCCATATCAATTCAGTCACGGCGGCGGGCTAACCGTCCGGCTGGTTACTTGTGTTGATGAACGACAAGGGGGCATGAGTCACACTGTTCAATGAAAATAGTTGCGAATTATTTTCGACGGGCGCGCGCATGGATGTCCCGGGCAAAAAGGGTCGGGCATGTAGCGCGTTAATGACTTCAGGTTATGAGCGTTAGACCCAAACGGTACAACGCCGCGTCAAATATTTGCTAGGGTGATGATTGGGCTCGCCAACAGACTGTTTATAAAAAGCTTTTCAAAATCCCTCCATACGCCGGGCGCCAAGGAAACTTCATGCATGGATCGGCCCCAACACGACGTCTGTTAATGCTCGATGGCGGTGACGACTGTCATCCATTGATCCCTGTTCTGATCGAAGCCGGCTGGACGGTGCAGGAAAGCCCATCGGGTTCGGCAATCATTTCTGATTGTGATGTAGGCCTGATTCACCTGACGTCCGATCATTTTGAACACTTGCCCAGGCTTGAGGCGCTGTTCGTTAACAGCCCGGTGCGCTGGATTGCCGTGCTGTCAGCCAGTGATTTGCGCCGCGAGAAAATCGGCGATTTCGTCTGCCGCTGGTTTTTCGACTTTCATACGCTGCCTTTCGATGCCGGTCGGCTGCACGCCTCGCTGGACAGGGCGTTTACGGCCGGGCCGCCGCCAGTGCAGGGCTCGCCATCGCCGTTCAGCGCGGACCCCGAGTTGCTCGGCGACAGTCGGCCTGTCCGTGAACTGCGCAGGCTGCTGAGTAAACTGGCGCCCACCGATTCGCCGGTGCTGATCAGGGGCGAGCGGGGCACGGGCAAGGAACTGATCGCCCGCAGCCTGCATGCTCAGTCCTTGCGACGTGACAAACCCTTTATCGTGGTTGATTGCGCAGCGCCTGACGGGCAGTCGATCCACACCGTGCTGTTCGGTCATGAGGACGGCGGGTTTGACGATGCTCAGGCGCGTAGGGTCGGACTGCTTGAAGCCGCAGACGGCGGCACGCTGTTGCTCGACGAGGTCGGTGAGCTTCCGCTGGATACCCAGGCGAGCCTGCTGCGTTTTCTCGAAGACCGGCAGATCGAGCGCGCGGACGGCGGTGAGCCGATTGCAGTGGATGTGCGGGTGCTGGCCGCCACTCGCGAGGATCTGGAAACGGCCGTGCGCAAAAAGCGCTTTCGCGAGGACCTTTATTACCAACTCAATGTGCTGCAGGTCGGTGTAGCGCCGCTGCGCGAGCGCCATGGCGATCTGGCGTTGCTGGCTAACCATTTCGCCCATGTGTACAGTCAGGAAACCGGCAGGCGGGCGCGCAGTTTCAGTCAGGATGCGCTGGTGGCGCTGGGCAAGCACGATTGGCCGGGCAATGTGCGCGAGCTGGCCGGTCGCGTTCGGCGCGGGCTGGTGCTGGCCGAAGGCAGGCAGATAGAAGCGGCAAATCTGGGCCTGCTGGGCGAAGAGGACAGTGTTGGCAACATGGGCACGCTGGAGGATTACAAGTCCCGGGCCGAGCGTCAGGCCTTATGCGACGTGTTGACGCGCCACAGTGACAATCTGAGCGTGGCGGCCAGAGTGCTGGGTATTTCGCGACCGACGTTTTATCGTCTGTTACACAAGCACCAGATCCGCTGAGTCGTCCAGCAACTGCGAGACAGCGCTCAGCGCCTGCTCGCGGCGCTGCTCCCAGCTACCGCCCACTATCCGGTAAGCCTGCTGGTGGTGTTCCAGCCATTCCCGGCTGGCGTTGAAAAAGGCCTGGCGTTCACCCAGCTGCGGCTGGCAGCGCTGGCCGTCGCTGATCCAGTCAACGCCCTCGGGCGACAGCAGCAGGTGCAGGTCATAGGAACGGCTCAGCAGTTGCTGTTCGATCCACGCAGGGCAGTCGCCGAACAGCGTGCGGCTCCAGAGCATGTTGCTCAACAGGTGCGTGTCGAGTATCAGCAAGTTTGGCTCTGCGCCGCGCGCGGCGTCTTCCCAGGCCAGTTGGCCCTGAGCGATGGCCGGGATATCGGCGTAATCTGTGTCGCGGCCCTGCTGATCGATGAAATACCGCACATATTCGCCGACCAACAGGCCGCCGAACCTATGCTGTATCTCCGCCGACAGCCAGCTCTTGCCACTGGACTCGGGGCCGGTGAGGACCAGAACTTTCATCGCGCCAGCGCCAGATCGTTGCGCCACTCGCGCCAGCCCTGCACCGCCAGCAGGGTGAACAGGCCATACAGCGCAGCCGTCAGGTAAAGGTCCTTGTAGATGAACAGGCCGACGAAAATCACATCGAGCAGGATCCACAGCGGCCAGCACTGAACGCGCTTTTGCGCCATCCAGACCTGCGCCACCAGACTGAACCCGGTCAATGCGGCGTCCAGCCAGGGTTGTGCCGCATCGGTGAAATGCGCCATGCCGGCACCCAGTGCAACGCTGATGAGTACGCCGAACGCTAGCCCCTTGAGCACCGAACTGTTCTGCAACGTGGTTACGGCTTTGACCGGAAGGCCGTCACCGTGCCGGGTCCATTGCAGCCAGCCGTAGACCTGCAGGCCTGCGTAGATGACCTGCAGGAGCATGTCCGAATACAACTTCACGTCGAAGAATATCCAGATGTAAATCACCACCATGACCAGGCCAATTGGCCAGCACCAGGGATTCTGCTTCACTGTCAGCCAGACTGCGATAACGCCGATGGCGGCAGCGAAGAGTTCAAGCCCGGACATGGCGGCTCCTTGGTGAGGGTGGTGAGGGGTGGGGCCGGCGATTGTATGCGCTTCTGCGCGCGGCGTGCAGCTTGTGTTGCGCCGGAGCTTACGTCAGCAGGCGTTGTGCGTGCAGGTCTGCTAGCATTCCGCGCCTTGCATTTGCGCGAGTTTCTTCAAGCTTCGTTCAGGCATGTGGCGGCATAGTGGCAAGCATTTTTTACACGACAACATTAAACAGCGAGCCTGCGGCATCGCTTCATGGGGGAATGATGGATCTTTGGACCGCTGCTCAGGCGTTGATATTGGGTGTTGTAGAAGGGTTGACGGAGTTCTTGCCGATCTCCAGTACCGGGCATCAGATCATCGTCGCCGACCTGATCGATTTTGGCGGCGAGCGTGCCATGGCCTTCAACATCATCATTCAGTTGGGGGCGATTCTGGCAGTAGTCTGGGAGTTTCGGCGCAAGATCCTCGACGTCGTCGTGGGTTTGCCCAAACAGCAACAAGCGCAGCGTTTCACCCTTAACCTGCTGATCGCCTTCATGCCTGCCGTGGTGCTGGGCGTGATTTTCGCCGATACCATTCACCACTACCTGTTCAATGCCATTACCGTGGCCACGGCGCTGGTCATCGGTGGGGTGATCATGCTTTGGGCCGAGCGCCGCGAGCACACCGTGCGCACCGAAACCGTCGATGATATGAGCTGGAGCGATGCGCTCAAAATAGGCTTGGTACAGTGCCTGGCGATGATCCCCGGCACCTCGCGTTCGGGTTCGACGATCATTGGCGGCCTGCTGTTCGGCCTGTCCCGCAAGGCGGCGACCGAATTCTCGTTCTTCCTGGCCATGCCGACCATGGTCGGTGCCGCGGTGTATTCGGGCTACAAGTACCGTGACATGTTTCGCCCGGACGACTTCGCGGTATTTGCCATCGGCTTCATCACCTCGTTCATCTTCGCGATGATCGCAGTGCGCGGTTTGCTCAAGTTCATCGCCACTCACAGTTATGCGGTGTTCGCCTGGTATCGCATCGCCTTCGGCCTGCTGATTCTGGCGACCTGGCAGTTTGGCTGGATCGACTGGGCATCGGCCAAGGCATGACAGCGAACCGCGAGTCGTCACGGCCAGCCAGCCGTGGCAGGTCGCCGGTCCGGCAACTGCGCTTGAAGGTACTGGTGTTGTTGCTGCTGTGTGCGTTACCGGTTTACGGCACGGCGTCGCTGTGGCTGAGGCAAGTCACGCCGATCCCGGCGCTGGTCTTGATCGTCATGAGCCTGCTGGCGTTCGTGCTTTACCGGCATGACAAGCGACAGGCCGGCAACGCGGGCCAGCGCACCCCGGAGAACGTCCTGCATGGCGTCGAGCTGCTCGGTGGTTGGCCCGGCGCGCTGCTGGCGCAGCAGGTGTTCCGGCACAAGACCCGCAAGGTATCTTTCCAGGTCGTGTTCTGGCTGATCGTGCTGGTGCATCAGGCGCTGTGGATTGACTGGCTGTTTTTGGGCAAGCGGCTTGTGCAACTGTTGCCGTTATAGCTTCAGGCCGATCTGCTGCCGTTTCGGCAGCTTGCCGACCACCAACTGGTGCGAGCGGGTCAGCAGGTCGCGCACCTCATCGGCGCTCAGCGTCTTCAGGTCGGCCACGCTGATCCAGTGCGCACGCGCCAGGTAGGGTGCAGGTCGTATGCCGGGTCGATCCACGTAACCCAGAAACAATTCCGGGTGGACCTTGAACGCAAGGTCCTCGCCGACCAGATCCATGACCGCGAACATTTTCTTTTCGGCGACGGAAAAAACCCGTATGCCGCCCCACTTGTAGTCTTCACGCGCGCCTGGCAGGTCGAGACAGAATCTGGCGATGTCTTCCTTGTGCAGGGTCTTTTGCGGGCTCTTTGGCATGGATGCTCCCTGGGTTCTGACGGCGCACGGTAAGCTGTTCGATAGCCGCACGGATATTCGATCCGCCGATTGTATGCTGCTGCGACACTGATTAGTGTGCAGCTTTGCCTTTCTCCGGAGTTTCGAATGTCTGCCGTGCAACTCGCTGATGGTCAACTGAACTACCTGCTCGAAGGTCCGGCGGGCGCGCCCGTGCTGGTGTTGTCCAATTCCCTGGGCACTGATCTGCACATGTGGGACAACCAGGTGCCTGCGTTCACACGCCACTTTCAGGTATTGCGTTACGACACGCGCGGCCATGGCAAATCGCTGGTCACTGAGGGCAGTTACAGCATCGAGCAAAACGGTCGCGATGTGTTGGCGCTGCTCGATGCGCTGGACATCGACAAGGCTTTTTTCTGCGGCCTGTCGATGGGCGGGCTGATCGGCCAATGGCTGGCAATCAATGCGCCGCAGCGCCTGCACAAGGTCGTGCTGTGCAATACGGCCGCCAAAATCGGCAACCCCGATGTCTGGAATCCTCGTATCGAAACCGTTCTGCGTGACGGCCAGTCGGCCATGGTCGCGTTGCGCGATGCCTCGATCGCACGCTGGTTCACGCCTTCCTTCGCGCACGCCGAGCCCGCTGCGGTTGACACGGTCGTCGGCATGCTGGCACGTACCTCGCCACAGGGCTACGCAGCCAATTGCGCGGCTGTGCGCGATGCGGATTTCCGTGAGCAGATCGCGTCCATCGAACTGCCGGTGCTGGTGATCTGTGGCACGGAGGACGCTGTAACAACCCCGGCGGACGGGCGTTTCATGGTCGAACGGATTCAGGGTTCGCAGCTCATCGAACCGCACGCGGCCCACCTGTCCAGCGTCGAGGCGGGTGAGGCATTTACCGGCCCGGTGCTGGCATTTCTGACTGCCGAATGACCCGGCGCGATCCTCAGCCGCGGCCTTGAGGCACGGAGCACGGCGCTGCATACTCCCGGCTCTGAAAACGAGGTGGCCGGGTGTTTGATCTCAACGATCTGTTTTATTTCGTCCAGGTGGTCGAGTGCCTCGGCTTTGCGCCGGCAAGTCGCAAGCTGGGGATCCCCAAGTCCAAGCTCAGCCGGCGCATTGCCGGGCTTGAGGAGCGCCTGGGGGTGCGCCTGATTCACCGCTCGACCCGCACCTTCGCGGTGACCGAAAGCGGGCGTGACTATTACGCGCACTGCGTGGCCATGCTGGTCGAGGCCGAGGCGGCCGAAGAGGCCATCCTGCGTTCCAAATCCGAACCGCAGGGCAGGGTGGTGATCAGTTGTCCTCCGGCTCTGGCAGCGATGGGCTTCAACGAGACCATCGCCCGTTTCGCGGCCGAGCACCCCAAGGTTCAGATCCAGGTCGAAAGTACCAACCGACGCGTCGACCCGCTGACCGAGAACATCGACATTGCGCTACGTGTGCGCTTTCCACCGCTGGAGGACGACGGGCTGGTGGTCAAGAAGCTCGGGCACAGTGCCCAGCGTCTGGTGGCGCGCGCGGACCTGGCGGCCAGGCTGTCGGCGACGCCTTCTCTCGACGCGCTGTCGACACTGCCCAGCCTCGACATGCCGTCTTCGAATCACGAGCACCGCTGGTTGCTGGAGACGCAGCCCGGCCAGTATGCCGAAATACGCCACACGCCGCGGCTCATCAGCTCGGACTTGGACATGATGCTGCAGGCCGCCTTGCAGGGTGTAGGCGTAGCGCAGCTTCCCGAGCTGATTGTCAGGGAAGCGTTGCAGGACGGACGTCTGATCGAGCTGTTCAGCGAGCACCGACCCAAGTGCGGCATCGTGCATGCCGTGTTCGCCTCGCGCCGAGGCCTGCTTCCAGCGGTCAGGGGCCTGCTGGATGTGTTCGAGACCTCGTTCAAAGAGCTTAGCCTGAGTCCTGATTCGCTTTATTGTTCTCTTAATAGAACGAACAGTCGCATTCAAGACCACTAATCAGCTATTGCGATCAAGGATAGGATGCTCGCCACTTCATCGCTCAGTGGCGATTTTCTTATGGGAGCTACGTTATGAATCTATTGCACCTCGACTCCAGCATCCTTGGCGATCACTCTGCTTCACGTCAGCTGACCCGTGAGGTTGTCCAGGCCTACCTGAATGCGCACGCCGACAGCCAGGTCACCTACCGAGATCTGGCCAGCGATGCGCTTGGGCATTTCTCTGCCGCCAGCCTCGCCGCAGCGGGCACGCCTGTAGACGTCCGTGACGCCGCCCAGCAGCAGGAAGTGGCAGGCAACGAAGCCACCTTGCAGCAGTTTCTCGATTCGGACGTGCTGGTCATCGGCGCACCCATGTACAACTTCACCATCCCGACCCAGCTGAAAGCCTGGTTTGACCGGATTCTGATCGCGGGTCGCACGTTCCGTTATTCCGAAGCGGGCCCTGAAGGCCTGTGTGGCGGCAAGAAAGTCATTATCGTTTCCACCTCAGGCGGGCTGCACGCCGGGCAACCCACGGGCACCGGTCACGAAGAGCTGCTCAAGACGCTGTTCGCCTTCATCGGTATCACCGACCTGCAATTCGTCCGTGCCCACGGCCTGGCGTATGGCGAAGAGCCGCGTGCCAGCGCCATGAGCGCTGCTCAGCAATACATTCAGAACGAGTTGTTCGCGGCCTGATCCAGAGCGCTGTACACGAAACTCTACAACCTGCGCGGGGTTTTCCTGCCGGGTTGTGGAGTTTTTTTGTTTCTGATGCGGGCCGATGGGTTGCCGGTAAGCTGCTTGTTGACGGGAGACAACCTTGACAGCTTCCTTACAGGTAATGGCGATCTTTCGGGACTAGACTAGCCTTTTCGAGCAATGCCTTGTCAGGCTGGCGAAAATAGTCGCCCTCGCGAAAAAACAACGGGCAGTTTATGGCCCGGCTTGTGCACTATTTCTGTTTTCAACACTCATATCTGGGTGGGTACGGCGCGCTGGAGCATGATGCTCGACACAAGCGCTTGATGG
Organism: Pseudomonas sp. PvP100; assembly: GCF_017833055.1. NCBI lineage: Bacteria > Pseudomonadati > Pseudomonadota > Gammaproteobacteria > Pseudomonadales > Pseudomonadaceae > Pseudomonas > Pseudomonas sp. PvP100. Next base: position 2,093,663 of record NZ_JAFIBO010000001.1, on the reverse strand, counting down.
ATTGTCCGGACGAGGTTCCGGATTTGCAAAGGTTGGGCCTTGCCATGGTACGTCTTTGTGCAGTGATGCTGGTTTTCCTGCTCGATAGCCTTGTTTCGGTGCACGCTCTGGCGGACGAGTCCTGGAGCGCGGGCTATCACGCGTTGAGTTTCCCTGATCCACTGGATTCCCAGCCGGTCGAGGCCATCGCCTTTTACCCCTCGACCGCCGCCGAGCAAGTGAGCATCCTGCATGGCTATCGCGTCGAGGCCGGTGAAGAGGCGCCTATCGCAATGGGCCGTTTCCCCTTGCTGTTGCTGTCGCACGGTAATACCGGCACCCCGCTGGCGCTGCATGACCTGGCCACTTCGCTGGCGCGGCAGGGGTTTGTGGTGGTTGCCGTGGTCCATCCTGGCGACAATGATCGCGATCACAGCCGTCTCGGCAGCCTGAGCAACCTGTACGGTCGGCCGCTGCAGATTTCCGAAGCGATCAGTACGGCCTTGCTCGACCCCTTGCTGGCCCCCTATCTCAATGCCCGGCAAGTGGGCGTGATCGGTTATTCGGCCGGTGGCGAAACCGCGCTGATTCTCGCTGGCGCGCAGCCTGATCTGCAGCGTCTGCGTCAGTACTGCGTCGAACGCCCGACAGACCGCGACGCCTGCAAGACGCAGGGCGAACTGGTCGCGGACCGTGATGACCTTCATGCTCAGGCTGATCCGAGGGTTGGCGCGTTGATGTTGATGGCACCATTGAGCCTGATGTTCGGCCGTCACACGTTGGGTGATGTGCACGTGCCGGTTTTGATGTACGCGGGAGATGACGATCAGTTGCTGGCGATCGACCGAAACGCAGAGGCACTGGCGCGCAAGCTGCCGCAGCCGCCCGACTACAAGCTACTGGCCGGGGCAGGGCATTTTGTCTTCATGGCACCGTGCAGTGATGAGCAACGCGCCAGTGCGCCGTTGCTGTGCAACGACCCTGACGGCGTGGACCGCGAGGATATTCACCGCAACCTGAGTGCCGAAGCGGTGCGGTTTTTCAGTGCGGCGCTGAATTCCGCCGACGATGACCGTTCAGGCATGCAAACGGCGCATCATCAGTAAGCACGCCGTTCAGGCATTCAGCGAACTTAGAAAATCACCAAACCCGCCCCTGGCTTTCGAGTCGAGGCGGGTGCTGGTTGTGACCTTGGGGCGGCAACTCCAGGCGATACGCGCACCGATCAACTCCAGCTGCTGAATCAGGTGCACGTCTTCGTGGCAGGGCAGTGCCGGAAAACCACCTGCGCTGATGTACGCAATCGAGCTGACGCCCAGATTGGCACCATGAATGTGTCTGTGACCTTCACGGTGCTGGTAATGCTGCAGGTAAGCAGCTTGCGCGGCCGCCGAGATGTCCTTGCTCCAGTCGCCGGGCGTGACCGTTCCGCATACCGCGTCGGCATCCAGCGCCAGCTGTTCGGCAAGCCAGTCACTGGCCACGGTGCTGTCGCCATCGGTACACGCCAGCCAGCGTGCACCCCGGTCGAGAAGAAACTCCGCGCCCTGTGCTCGAGCCTGCCCCACGTTGCGCGCCGACACTTCGAGAATCATCACGCCATGGGCACGCGCGATCTCCGCCGAGCGATCAGTGCAGCTGTCGAGAACCACCAGCACCTCTACGCATTCGCCCTTGAGGTCGGGGTGTGCAGCCGCTTGCTTTATCGTTTCGAGACACAAGTCGAGTAACTGCTCTTCATTGTGCACCGGGATCAGTATGCCGATCATCGGAGAATTCCTGTTCTGCTACGGAGGTTCCATCACGACTCCACAGGTCCAGCAGGAAATCCTGTTCGTGATGACTGAAAAGTCGATGCATGGACAAGCGTGCAGCAAGGATGTCGTGAACCGCCTGGGCGTTCAGCGGGCAGCCTTCGATATCGGGCCGCCAGTGACAGGCGAGCAACTGGCCATCCGGTGCGAGGGCCGCCAGTGCACGGTCGATCAGGCCGTGCAGGTCGTCGGCGTCCAGGTAATAACCCACCTCGCTGAAGACGATCAGGTCAAATTCGCCCTGTGGCCATTGCTGCGGCAAACGCGCCTGCAACACTTTGGCATGGGGCAGGCCGGCCAGACGCTTGCGTGCCAGATCCACAGCCAGATTCGAGGTGTCGCAGCACACCAGCGAATCGCAGCGCCCGGCAAGATCGGCACTGAGTTCACCGTTGGCGCAGCCAGGCTCGAATATCGAGCGGTAGCGTTCGCGGGGCAGAGCGGCCAGTGTCAAGGCGCGCTTACGCCGTTCGTACCAGCGTTGCTTGAATGCCCACGGGTCCTCGTTGTTGAGAAACAGCTCATTGAAATAACTGTCCTCGACGCTCATGTGAACACCACTTCAAAGGGCTGCAGCAGCCTTTCCAGCACTGCGTCCGGCAAAACCGGGGAAAGACCGATGGCCGGATCACCCTGCAACTGGCTGGTGAACGCTTGGGCAGCATTGCGTTTATGGGCCAGCGTGACCGGATCGAGCAGCAGCTTGCGCGCTCTGTCCCATGGCAGGCGTTGGTCTTCAGGATCAGCCCAGTGCCAGGCCCAGACCGGTACCTCGTGGAACTGTGCTCCGGTGGTCTTGCAGGCCTTGGCACTGGCTCTGCCGACCGCCTCATGGTCGCTGTGGCCATCTTCTGCCCAGGTGGCGAATACCACGTCGGCAGGGCCCAGATGCTGTTCAAGAAAGGCCACCAGTTGATCTTCCGCGTCGGCCACGGCGCCGTCCTGAAGGCCGCAACGCAACCACTCGAGGCGTTCTGCAGGTATACCGAGGCGATTTAAGGCTTCGGCACTTTCCTCAGGTCGGACTTTGCACAGACGATCGACGGGCCAGAGCGTGGAGCCCGGATGGCTAGCCGTACCATCGGTGACCGAGATCAGTAACAGGTTGCGTTCCAGTTGCGCCAGTTGGCTCATCAGACCGCCACAGGCCAGTATTTCATCATCCGGGTGCGGGGCGATGATCACGGCTCGGCAATTGGCCGGCACCAACAAGTCAGCGGTGATCACAGGCAGGCCGTGCAGCTTGGTCGAAGCGTTCCAGGCGGCGAGGGAAGTACCCTGGCCGGACTCGTCATCACTCACTACGAACCCTTCACTCATGCTCTATACACTCTCATAGTGACCACGTGCGTGCAGCGGGCAACGCCTTGCCGGACAACTGGCCCAACGCCGCCAAATCCTGCTCGGCGTGGCTCTGACGCAGGAAAACCGGCAGGTCGGTGATCAGCCGGGCAAAGTGCGGGTCCTTGCAATAAGGGCCGGCCCCGACGGCCCTGCCCACATGCTGAATCACCAGATCGGCGGCTTGTTCGACATAAGCACGGCAACGTCTGGCAAGCATCTCGGCATTCTCGGCGGGCGCCTGATCGAGGTGCGCGGCAGCAGCGCGCAACACATCGATTGCGGCATGCAGTGCGACGTCCACAGCGCCAAGGTGCGCAAGGGCGTGCGGGTCCTCACGCTTGCCGACATGGGCCACCAGGCGCTGCGCGATGGCGCGTGATGCGCCGTACCAGCAGGCCGCAATGCCGATGCCGCCTTGCCAGAAGCCTGGTCTGTCGAGATAGCCGCCCGGCTTCCCGATCGCCTGACCGATGGCGTTGTCGAAGACCACGTCGATACTGCCGGTAGCACCCATGCCCACTGCGCGCCAACCGTCGCTGGTCATGTGTACGCCGGGTTGGCCAAGGCGTACTGCAACCAGCTGCTGCCGATGTTCGGCGTCCCATGCAGTGATCAACGCATGGCTCAACGCCGAAGCGCCTGAGCACCATGCCTTGCGGCCGTGCAGGCGAAGTGCATCGCCTGCGCCGCTGATATTCACCCGTGCCTGCGGCGGCTCTGCCGCCCACATGCCCCAGGCGCTGAATTGTTCGGGGGGCGGGGCACCCAGTTCCGCCATGATCGCCAAGGCGTCTGTGTGCCCCTCGTACAATTTGCACAACCCCAGGTCGTGGCCTGCAACGCAGGCCAGCGCCCGCCAGCGCTCAAGTGTCTGACCGCGGGCAGGCAGGGGAAGCTGATCCAGACCTTCGTTGACCAATGCCTGCAAGCACTCGCCCAGCGCACGCGTATCGGCATAACCGTGCTTGCGCCAGTCGAGAAACTCGCTCAAGGCATCGATCATTGCTGGTCTTCACGCTTCAGTTCGAACAGCAGCAGCGAACGCGGCGTTACGGTGTATTGCGAACCGAACGCGAAGTGCTCCTTGCTGCGTGCATCATCCTGATTGGTGTCGATCAGGCACTCGTAATGGGTACCTTCAGGCACTTCCGGCAGGGTGAAGTTGACGCCGTCATGATGCGCGTTGACCACCAGCAGCAGCGTGGCGTCGGCACCCGCGCGGCGGATACCGGTTTCCTGTGCGCGACCGTCCATCAGCATGCCCAGGCAACGGCCATTGGCATCGTGCCACTGCTCGACGCTCATCTCGTTGCCATCCGGAGCAAGCCAGGTGACGTCCTTGACGCCGATCTCTTCGTTATAGTCGCCTACCAGGAAGCGGCTGCGACGCAGGATCGGGTAGGTTTGACGCAGCTTGATCACGCGAGTGACGAACTTGAGCAGCGCTTCGCCATCTTCGTCCAGATCCCAGTTGATCCAGCCAATCTCGCTGTCCTGGCAGTAGGCATTGTTGTTGCCGTGCTGAGTACGCGCGAATTCATCGCCCGCCACAATCATCGGTGTACCTTGTGCCAGCAGCAGGGTGGCGAACAAGTTGCGCATCTGGCGCAGACGCAGAGTATTGATTTCCGGATCTTCGGTCGGACCTTCAACGCCGTGGTTCCAGGACAGATTATTGTTGCTGCCGTCCTGGTTGTTTTCGTCGTTGGCTTCGTTGTGCTTGTCGTTGTACGACACCAGGTCATGCAGCGTAAAACCATCGTGCGCGGTGATGAAGTTCACGGACGCCTGTGGACGACGGCCGCGCTGGTTGAACATGTTGCCGGACGCGGTCATGCGCGCAGCGAAGTCAGCCAGTTGAGCTTCGTCGCCTTTCCAGAAGGCACGAACCGTGTCGCGGAACTTGTCGTTCCATTCCATCCAGCCGGGTGGGAAACCGCCCACCTGGTAGCCGCCCGGACCGCAGTCCCATGGCTCGGCGACCAGTTTGACCTGACGCAGCACCGGGTCCTGACGACAGGCGACCAGGAAGCTGTGGCGCTCGTCGAAACCGTCGTGGTAGCGGCCCAGAATGGTCGCCAGGTCGAAGCGGAAGCCGTCGACGTGCATTTCCGAAGCCCAGTAGCGCAGGGAGTCGGTGACCATTTGCAATACGCAAGGATGGCTCAGGTCGAGAGTGTTGCCAGTACCCGAGTCGTTGATGTAGTAGCGCTTGTCGTCCGGCATCAGGCGGTAGTACGAGGCGTTGTCGATACCGCGCATCGACAGGGTAGGGCCCAGCTCGTTGCCTTCGGCGGTGTGGTTGTAGACCACATCGAGAATGACCTCGAGACCGGCGTGGTGCAGGTGCGCAACCATTTCCTTGAATTCGGCAATCTTGCCGCTCGCCAGGTAACGCGGGTCCGGGGCGAAGAACGCGATGCTGTTGTAGCCCCAATAGTTGGTCATGCCCTTTTGCAGCAAATGCTGGTCGTTGACGAAGGCATGAATCGGCAGCAGCTCGACGGAGGTCACACCCAGCTTGCGAATGTGCTCGACGACCGGCGCTGATCCGAGACCGGCGAACGTGCCGCGCAGCTCTTCGGCCACCTCAGGGTGACGCATGGTGATGCCGCGTACGTGGGTTTCGTAGAAAATCGTCTTGTCCCAAGGCGTACCGACGCGCTGATCACGGCCCCAGGTGTAGGCCTCGTCGATCACCTTGCTTTTCGGTACGAAAGGGGCGCTGTCGCGTTCGTCGAAGCTCAGGTCGCCGTCAGGATGGCCGATGGTGTAACCGAACAGCGCTTCCGACCATTTCAGTTCGCCGACCAATTGCTTGGCGTACGGGTCGATCAGCAGCTTGTTATGGTTGAAACGATGACCATTCTTTGGATCGTACGGACCGTACACGCGATAGCCGTAGATCTGGCCCGGGTGAGCGTCCGGCAGGTAGCCATGGTAAATCTCGTCGGTGTATTCCGGAAGCTCGATGCGTTCCAGTTCGATTTCGCCAGTGGAGTCGAACAGGCAAAGCTCTACCTTGGTGGCGTTTGCCGAGAACAGGGCGAAGTTGACGCCCAGGCCATCCCAGCTTGCACCGAGAGGAAAGGGAAGTCCTTCACGAATGCGAGACGGGGTACTGCCAGGGTTGTCTAGCGGGGCTGAATTATCTTCTGCCGGTGTAGTGGACTTCGTATTCATGGTGACTTCCTGACGTCGAATGATTTTCTGAGCGGCCAAGGCCGCTACCGAAGCCGCTGGCTTCGATACTGACGATAATCTAAGGGGGTGTAGCAGGCCTCATCTCTGGTCAGAGCGAGACCTGCAATAGTTGACCGGTGCGCGGCCAGAAGAGTTTCAAGAATTCGACGGCTTGCGCGGCTTCTTCGGAGCAGGTTTGGCAGGCGCGTCGGTTGCAGCGGCTGCAGGGGGCTTGGCCTTGGGAGCAGGTTTGGCAGCCGCCTTGGGAGCAGGCTTGGGCTTGGCTTCGCCAGCAGGCTTCGGCGCAGGCGCCGATTTTGCGGCGGGCTTTGCCGCGCCCTTGGCAGGCGCCTTGGCGCTGTCTACCTCAGGCAGCTTGGGCTTGGTCGATTTGCGCACACTGGACTTGTTCGGCGCCAGCGCTTCGGCCTCGGCCAGCTTGCGCGCCATTTCCCAGTGACGCTCGTCGTGACCGGAAGGTTTACCCTCCGATTCCCAGATTTGGTAAGCAAAGTCGCGAATTCTTTTTTCGTCGGCACTCATCTTGAGACTCCCAGCTATTACATAGTTTGAATAAGCAGATTGACGGAAAATCTTTCAAGCGCTGCACTGAGCGGTACTTCCCGATCACTCGTCACGACAACGTCAGAAAAGAGTCCCTTCCAGTCAGAACCGGAGTCGGCAAACGGCAACATGATCCGTGTGTCGCCCCAATTGGCAGCATTAATCAATGGAGTTTGCGCAGTACCCAATAGTTCACTGCATGTGCGTGGTACTACGATGATAGCGCGCACTCCTTGCGTCTCCCGGGCAAAGGCCATCACCTGCTCGGCGTGGCTGCCCTTTACTTCCAGCGGTTGATAACTGCCCTCGCTGAACAGTCCCGGATGTTCGGCACGCAGGTTCAAGACCTTCGCGATCAGCGCCTGCTTGATGCGCCCGTCCTTCCAGTCAGTCAGCAGCTCGGTAACGCTTGCGTCTTCGGCCAGAGCCTGTTTCCGTGCAGCGTAGTCAACCGGGCGGCGGTTGTCCGGGTCCACCAGGCTGAAATCCCAGAACTCGGTGCCCTGATACAAATCAGGAACACCGGGTACGCTCAAGCGTAGCAAGGTTTGCGCCAGACTGTTGAGCGCGCCGGCGGTGGCAATACGGTTGGCTGTCGCACTGAGGGATTGACGCAACGCCAGGGCTTCCGGTGCCAGCAGCAAACGCTCCAGAAATTCGCGGCAAGCGGTTTCGTAGGGCTGATTCGGTGCACTCCAGCTGCTTTGCAGCTTGGCTTCGCGCAGGGCTTTCTCCTGCCACTGGACCATGCGCTTCGCGTATTCCTGGTGAGCTTCTTCGCCCTCCAGGCTTAGCGGCCAGCTGCCCAGCAAGGCCTGATAAAGCATCAGCTCGTCGCCGGCACTGATCGTCGGCTCGTCACCCTTGAGCGGCATCGCCAGCTGTCTCCAGCGCTCCACCTGTTCGGCGTACCACGGGGCGCATTCACTCAGCACCGCAAGGCGTGTACGCGTATCTTCGCCACGCTTGTGATCGTGCGTTGCAGTGGTCAGCAAATTGTCTGGAAACTTCTCCAGACGTTGCAGGCAAACCTGATGGAAGTCTTCTACCGGCGCACTGAAGTGCTGCGGATGGAAACCCACATCGTTGCGCGAGAGCAGCACGGCAGAGCGGTAGAACGAGGTGTCTTCCACCGACTTGGCGGCAACCGGGGAGGTCAGCTGCTGGAAGCGTACACAGGCATTCTTGTAGGCCTTGCGCAGCGGGCCGCGTGGCAGTTTTCGCCACGGTTCGCCACCCAGCCAGCGTGCCAGGTAATCCAGCACCGGCCAGTCGCCTTCGTTCAGCGTTGCACGCGCGCCTTCCATGGCCTGCTGGAAATACTTGTCGTCTTGCGCAGAGCGGCCGCACACCGAGATGTACGTGCGATAAATCGGAAAATTGACGATCAGCGCGAGCAGGGCACGGCGAATCGCACCCAGGGTCAGGTCACGGCTCATCAGGTCGCTGCGTGCAACCTGCAGCAACGATTGAGCAACGTTCTCGAAATCGCCCGCCAGCGTGCCATGCAGGACCAGATCACGGGCCACCAGTACTTCCTGATCGAAGTCAGCGGTACGTTCTGTCAGGCGGCTCCACAGCTCACCCAGAGGCTCTTCGCCCTTGGGGTCGTGTTGCAGCAGTGACACCTGGTTCATGAACTCGTAACCGGTCGTGCCGTCAACGCTCCAGTCTTCACGCAGCGGCTCGTCGGGGCCGAGGATTTTCTCGACGAAGATCGGCAGATGATCAATCTGCGCGTGCTCGGGGCGCAGTTTGAGCAGACTTTTGACCCGACGATGCAGCTTGCGACCGTAGCCGCGCGGATCAGCCAGGCCATCGATGTGGTCGATACGCAGCCCATCGACCAGGCCATCGGCAATCAGCTGGAATATCTTGCCGTGGGTGGCTTCGAACACCTGTGGCCGCTCGACACGCAGGCCGCCCAGCTCGTTGATGTCGAAGAAACGCCGCCAGTTGATGTCATCGCCAGCGGTGCGCCAACTGGCCAGACGGTAGTGCTGACGCTCCAGCAACTGGTGCAGGCGCTGAAAGCCTTGAGGCTTGCTCGAATCGAAATGCGCGAGGATCTGCTCGACACCCTTGAGCACCTGCGGGTCCTTGGCCAGCTCGGCTAACTCGGCCTTGGCCTGGCGTGCACGCTCATAGGCCTGCGGGAACTGCGCCAGTGCGGTGAAACGCTGGGCCATTTCCTTTAGTTGGGGGTGATCCACGGCCTGCAACAGCGAGTCGTAAGTCAGTGGGCAGATCGGAAAGTGATGCTGATAGTGCTCGATGTAGAACGCACCATGCTCTGCGTCGAAGCGCAGCGGGATTTCGCCGGCCTGCAATACCGTGCCGTAATCGCTGCTCAGGAATGGCAGCAACAGTTGACCTTCCAGCAGTGGGTCCGGCGAATTCCACTGAATGTCGAAGAACTCTGCATACGGGCTGCGACGGCCCCATTCCAGCAGGTCCAGCCACCACGGGTTGTCGGCACCGCCGACCGCCATGTGGTTGGACACGATATCAAGAATCAGCCCCATGCCGTGCTCGCGCAAGGTCTCGACCAGGCGCAGCAGGGCAGGTTCGCCGCCCAGTTCCGGATTGATGACCGTCGGGTCGACCACGTCATAGCCGTGCATCGAGCCGGCACGGGCTTTGAGCAGCGGCGATGCGTAGATGTGGCTGATACCCAGGCTGGCGAAGTAGGGCACCAGTGGCACGGCGTCGTCGAGGGTGAAATCCTTATGGAATTGCAGGCGCTGGGTGGCGCGCAAAGGCTGTAATGGACGGGTCATTGATCACGCTCCGTAGCCTGCAGCCGGGATCGGGAAAGCAATTCCAGTCGTCGAGCAGCATTCGGGTTATCTAGCAGAGAGGCCGCATCGCCGGGAAGACGCCTGCGCCAGTTGGGGTGGCTGTCAATGGTGCCGGGCAGGTTGGCCTGTTCTTCGACACCCAGCGCGTCTTCTATCGGCAGCAATACCAATGGCGCACGTGTATGACCCAGGTAGCTGATGCTCGCGTCGATGATCTGGGCCGGATCTTCAGTATCGGAGGGCATACTGTCGATGTTCTGACTCAAGGCACGCCGCAGGCTTTCATATTCCCGCGTGCGCTCTTCGCGCCACTGCGATTCGTGCTGATCGTCAATATGACCGAGGCGCGCGTTCCACTCGATATCCAGCTCGCTGAGCCAGCCTGCCAGGGTCGGCAGGTCGTGGGTACTGGTGGTCGCCAATGCTTGATCCGACCAGTCGAGAATCGGCTTGAACTGACCATTGTTCTGTTCGAACAGCAGTACACGCATGCCAAGAATTGCCCTGGCACTGAGTTTTTCGCTCAGGCCTTCAGGTACCGTACCGAGGTCTTCACCGAGCACGATCGCCTTGTGCCGCCAGGATTCCAGACTCAGCAAGCGAAGCATGTCGTCCAGCGGGAAGTTCAGATACGCGCCCTCGCTGGGAGGCGCCCCTTGCGGGATGACCCATAGGCGCTGCAAGCCCATGACATGGTCGATACGCAACCCGCCAGCATGGGCGAAGTTGGCCCGCAGCATCTCGATGAACGCGCGAAAGCCATTACGTTTGAGGCCGTCCGGCGAAAACGCGGAAATCCCCCAGCTCTGGCCGGCACGGTTGAGAATGTCTGGGGGAGCGCCGACGGTCAGAGCCGACAGCAGCTCGTCCTGGCGGCTCCAGGCCTGGCTTCCTGCGCCATCGGCGCCCACTGCCAGGTCGGCGATCAGGCCGACGCGCATGCCGCTGCTGCGTGCGGCAACCTGTGCACGCTCCAGACCACGGGCTATCAGCCATTGGGCGAACGCATGAAAGCTGATTTGCTCGCGATGGTTTTTGGCAAATTCTGCGACGGCGTCGCCGCGAGGGTCTTTGAACTGCTCAGGCCATTCATGCCAATTGCTGCCGATGTTCAGCGTTTCTGACTCGGCACACAGTGCTTCGAAGCGGCAGTGATTTTCCAGCGCTTCGCCACCGCTGTGGCGGAAGCTGTTGAAGTCTTCGTGCAGCGGGTGATCACCCGCGCTGAAGCCTTGATAAAGCGCGTGCAGCGCTTTCCATTTGGCGTTGGCCGCGGCTGGCCAGTCGATCAGCGTTTGTGTTTCAAGGCGCTTCATCTCGTCGCCGACGCGCGCGTCTTCGATGGCCTGACGCCACGCACTTTCACCGACAATCGCACCCGGCGACGCGTACAGGCTGTTGAGGAACAGCCTGCTGGAAGGTGAATAAGGACTGTAACGGTGAGGGTCATTGGCGAACATGGCGTGGATCGGGCTGATGCCCAGCGCATCGGCCCCTCGCTCGCCAGCAGAGCGCAAGACTTTCTCCAGCGCCTCGGTGTCACCAAAACCGCCATCGCCTTCACGCCGCAAGCTGTAAAGCTGGGCGGTAAGGCCCCAGCCGTGCGGCTTCGAGGTCTCGGTGGCCATTGCCATGCTGAAGCAGGTTTTCGGCGCGACCGCGATGGTCAGATGCTGTCCTGCGATTTCCAGCTGCTGGTAGCCGGGCGGAGCGAGCGCCGGAAGCTCTGCGTTCGAGGTCAGTCTGGCATCCAGTGAAGAGCCGTCTTCGAGGTGTAGCGTGAACGGCGTTTGTGGCGCGAACCACTGGGACAGGTCCAGATTGCTTTCCACATCGACCGTCAGCAGTGGCGGGGCGCTGGTGCCGTGACTGGCTTTTTGCAGGCGCAGCAGGCTGGCATCGATAGCCTCGCCGCTTTCAGCAGGATAGCCCAGCGCTTCCAGAACCTTGTGCAGTACATCCGGGCTGACGGTCTGCGGCCGAGCGTTGGCATCGACCCAGTGCACCGACAAGCCTGCCTCGGTCGCAAGCCTCTCCAATTGCTCATTGTTCATCCTGTTCCTCCAGAACATCACTTGCTTTCAGGCTGACAATGGCCGTGTAAGCATTGAGGATGCCGCGTGGGGAAAGTTCGGACGATTTCTCTGCGCTGGAGAATATCTCGCGGGCACCCGCTTGTGGCGGTGCGTCAACCGCATGCTCGCTGAGATTGAGGTCAATACGCAGCTCGCTGCCATCACCCAGTGTCCACCGCGCACTGACCGCCTTGTCACCGAGAATATCGGTCTTCAGGAAGCGTGCGCCCTGCAGGCGCGGCATGATCTCCTGATGGCGCAAGGCCAACAACTGCGTATAGAACTCCAGCCAGCTGCGATGATCCAGGCCTATGTCGGTATCGAGATCGACCGCTGAAAACGCCGGGCGTGACGCTTCGAATGTCTTGATGTCGTTTGGATCAGGAATGTGCTCGCGCTTTTCCGGATCGGCGAATGCGGCGAAATCAGCGAACTCCTTGCGACGTCCTTCACGTACCGCATCGGCCAGCTCGCCGTGGTGGCTGGTGAAGAACAGAAACGGTTCGCTGGCCGCCCATTCATCGCCCATGAACATCAACGGGATCATCGGTGAAAGCAGCAGCAGCGCAGTGGCGGCTTTCAATGCCGCAGGCGCGCAGAGCTGCGGCAGGCGTTCACCGAGTGCGCGGTTGCCGATCTGATCGTGGTTCTGCAGAAACAACACAAAAGCCGACGGCGACAGGTGCGCACTGGGCTCGCCTCGCGTATGCCCGTGACGCGTCGGTTCGCCTTGGTAGACAAACCCTTCGCTGAGCAGACGCGCAAGCTTTTGCGTGGGCTCTTTGGCGAAGTCTGAATAATAAGCGTCGGTTTCACCGGTCAACAGCACGTGGAGGGTGTTGTGCCCGTCGTCGTCCCATTGAGCATCGAAGCCCTTTTCCAGAAGACCGGCCTGGTTGAACTCGTTCTCAAGGTTCAGCCACACGTGGCGGCCTGGTTCAATGCGGCCACGAACCCGCTTTGCGAACTCGGGCAGGAAGGTCTCGTCGCGAATGGCGTGTACAGCGTCCATACGCAGTCCGTCGAAGCGATACTCGAGCAGCCACATCAGGGCGTTGTCAACGAAAAAGTCGCGCACCTGCGGGCGTCTGAAATCGATCGCATCACCCCACGGGGTGTGCAGGTCTGTACGGAAAAATTCTTTGGCGTAGCTGCCCAGGTAGTTGCCATCCGGCCCGAAGTGGTTGTACACCACGTCCAGAATCACCATAAGGCCAAGACCGTGGGCGGTGTCGATCAGGTGCTTGAGCTGTTCCGGCGTGCCATAGGAAGACTGCGGAGCGTAGTGCAGAACGCCGTCATAGCCCCAGTTGCGATCACCGGGGAACTGCGCAAGCGGCATCAGTTCGATTGCGGTAACGCCCAGTTTGGCAAGTCGTGGCAGGTGCTTTTCCACGCCAGCGTAGCCACCCATGGCGCCCACGTGCAGTTCATAGATGACAGCTTCGTGCCAGGGACGCCCGTTCCATGCAGTGTTTTGCCATGAATAAGCGTCAGGGTCGACGACGAGGCTTTCAGAATGAACGTCATCGACCTGCGCGCGGGAGGCGGGGTCAGGAACGTCCAGCTCGTGGTCGATCCTGAAGCGGTAGCGAGTACCCGCCTTGCAGCGGGCCTCCAGGACGAACCAGCCGTCTGACTGAGGCAGCATGGCCAGTGACTGGCCATCCTGCAGTTCGACATTTACGAAGGAGGCATCCGGTGCCCAGAGGGCAAACCGGGTGTGTTCAGGGTCCAACAAAACGGCGCCGTGGCGCCAGTTATCGTCTGTACGCAGGGGCATCCATTCAATCCTTAACCTAGTAGTTGCTGGAAATACTCACGTTTTTCTTCAACAGATCGCGATAGAGATCTGCGTAGGGCTCTACTGCCTGATGCCAGTTGAAGGGAGCCGCCATGGCACGGCAGCGCATGGCGTTGAGCAGCTCCGGATGGGCGAAGACCTGGAGAGCGCGATTCAGGGCCTCGGTGTAACTTTCGACTGTCGATTCATTGAACAGAAAGCCAGTGACACCATCTTCGATCGTATCGGCCAAGCCACCTGTATTGCGTGCGACAGGCAGCGAGCCGAAGCGTTGCGCATACATCTGGCTCAGCCCGCATGGCTCATAGCGGGACGGCATCAGCAGGAAATCGCTGCCGGCGAACATGCGTCGTGCGTCGGTTTCGTTAAAGCCAATGCGCACGCCAACACGCCCGGGGAAGCGTGCAGCCAGCTCGCGCATGGCATCTTCTTCTTCGGGTTCACCGCGTCCGATGATTGCGATCTGCCCGCCATTATTGACGATGTGTTCGGCAACGCCGATCGTCAGGTCCAGGCCTTTCTGGTACACGAGACGTGACACCACGGCGAACAGCGGCCCGGTAGAGGCATCCAGCTCGAACAGTTCACGTACGTAGTCAGCGTTGATTTCCTTGCGCGTCCATTCGTTGGGCGCAAAGTGGCAGATCAGATGTTCGTCGGTGGCGGCATCCCAGCTTTCGTCGATACCGTTGGGAATGCCGCTGAGCTGGCCCTTGTTGGCCTTGCTTTGCAGAAAGCCCTCAAGGCCGCAGCCGAACTCCGGGGTGGTGATTTCCCGAGCGTAGGTGGCGCTCACGGTGGTGATGTGGCTGGCGAAGGCCATGCCTGCCTTGATGAACGACAGCTGACCGTAAAACTCCATGCCTTCAGGGGTGATGGCGGAGTCCGGGATGCCCAGCTCACGGCTCGAGGCAGTGCTTACGGTGCCTTGATAGGCGAGGTTGTGAACAGTGAAGATACTTGGCGTGGACTGCCCGCGCCAGCGCATGTAAGCAGGCGCCAGGCCGGCGGGCCAGTCGTGGGCATGAACCAGCTCGGGGCACCACTGGCTCTTGACTTCGCCAGCCGCGAACTCGGCAGCTGCCAGGCCCAGACGGGCGAAGCGAATATGGTTATCGGACCAGTCGCGGCCAGTGCTGTCGGCGTAAGGGGTGCCTTCGCGCTCGTAAAGCTCCGGGCAGATCAGTACGTAGATCACCAGACCGTCTTTCATGTCCATACGACCGACCTTGCAAGGCGGCAGCGCTGCATGCCCGCCCAACTGGCTGATGATATGGATAGGATTACCGCTGTTGATGACCTGCGGATAACCTGGAATCAGTACGCGAACGTCATGCAGGTGGCGCATGGCTCGCGGCAGTGCGGCAGACACATCGCCCAGCCCACCGGTTTTCACCAGATCGGCCAGTTCGGAGGTCACGAACAACACTTTGCGTCTGTTGACCTGGGACATGGTCGGCTGAGGCTGAACAGTCGACGTTGGCATTTGCAACACAGGAACGCTCTTGTTAGAGAACACCGGCAGATGAGTCAGCTCGCCGACAGGCTGGTTAAAACTCTCTCCCTTCTGGGTTTTCACAGCGGCGCTAATCATCAATTTTTCCCCTTAAAACAGTCTTGGTGCATCACTTGATTTTTATTGGCCATTTCCTATGGCCGGGTACACATACGTGCACTACGCAAGATCGATACCCGTTTTGACCATGCATAGTGACAAAGCGGTGTGATGTCGCCATTACCGGATGTCAGCCAATAGCATAGATGCTCTAATCACCTGACCCGGCGGTTTTGGAGAAGTTTCGACTTTTTTATTTGCGAATGTCTGGCACAGGCTTCGACGCCCCGCATGATGGCAGGCTGCAGGTGGCAGCCGGGTTGTCGCTGCGCTTTTTCAAGGCTTTTTTCTGCGTCCGGAGAGCCCGTTACCGGTCGTCGGATCGTTGGACAATCCCGTCCAGACACTTGGTTTTCATCACTTATACCGTAGGGGGCCGGCTGTGATGAGCAGCAATGGTGCGTAACGCCTTTTCCGGGTGCGTGTATTGGTCAATCTGCGGGCGCGACGAGAAAATCCTTACATCTACGTTGGAACATTTTGGCGCAGGGCAGGATAGAATCGGGCCACAAGCCCCGGCCTTGACACTGGCCTGAGGCATCACCCTTTGACTGATTTCACTGAATCACTCTGATTGAATTGACGAGGATGGAAATGGAAGCCCCCGAGGTACTGGTACTGCAAGCGAGCTATACAAATCCTGTGCACGCGGATGCGATCGGGTTCGTTTTGAATGAATATGCGATGGATGCCATGGGGACCGGGCGGCCTCTGTCGAGCGACACCCGTCGCCAGTTGGCAATCGAACTCGCAAAGCGTCCCTATGCGTTCAGCGTGCTGGCATTCATATCGGGTGAACCGGTGGGGTTGGTCAATTGCTTCGAGGGGTTTTCAACCTTTGCCTGTCGTCCGTTGGTCAATATTCATGACGTCGCGGTGCTCTCACAATATCGTGGCCTCGGTATCAGTCAGAAAATGTTGCTCAAGGTCGAAGAAATTGCACGCCAGCGTGGCTGCTGCAAGCTGACGCTTGAAGTTCTGGAAGGCAACGAGGTTGCGCAAGGGGCTTACAGAAAGCTCGGTTTCGACAATTATCAATTGAGCCCTGAAATGGGGCGTGCCATGTTCTGGCAGAAAGCGCTGTAGAGAGCTTATTCGCCAAGGGTCTTTTTTGATCGTTCAGGTGCAGACCGGGCGGCTCGGAAGATCAAGCAGGCTGCGGGGATCAACAGGGGGCAGGTCAGGTGGGCAAGCCAGATGATCGGGCTTGCCCTGAGGCGTTTTGAAGAATGATACAGTTGCGGTCAGGCCTGAAGCATCTTGCCAGGGGCGGATAACTGCGATTGCTGCAGTATCGAGCTCAAATGAGCCACTTTTTTCTGCAACTGCTCGCGCTCTTCTTTTAATGTGCGCAGTTCGTCACGACGGATAGTGACATACAGGGTTTGTGGTGCAATTGCTGGTAGTACAGTGCCCATTGCTCACCTCGCAAATGGCGGATTCAACCTCAGAGAGGTCCATGGCAATGACTTTCAATCCCTGAGCGCCGCTGCTTACCCTCTCTATCGGCACCGATTTTGATTTCTTTTGCATGATTTTGGAACTTTTTTATTTTTAATTGTCGCGAATGTCTCTTAATCGCGACAAAATGCACCACAGGAGGGCGCTCGCGTCTTCATCTTCTCGCAAGGGAACCGACGTTCCGCCTCGCTTGACTAAACAGCATGCTCGCAATCTGTCGATGCGCTGGACGGCAAGCGACGCACCTTTTTACGATTTAAGGAGCACCTTCATGCAACTTGGGATTATTGGACTGGGCCGCATGGGCGGCAATATCGCACGCCGCCTGATGCTGAATGGTCACACGACTGTGGTGTACGACCGTGATGAAGCATCGCGCAACGCCCTGGCCAATGACGGTTCGACTGCGGTCGCAGATCTGAAGGAACTGGTCGGCACGCTCGCCAAGCCCCGTGCTGTCTGGGTAATGCTCCCGGCTGGTGCGCCGACCGAAGACACCATCCAGACCCTCAGCGAGTTGCTTGACGCCGATGACGTGATCATCGACGGCGGCAACACTTTCTACAAGGACGATATCCGTCGCGCTCAGGAACTGACCGAGAAGGGCCTGCATTATGTCGATGTCGGCACGTCAGGCGGCGTCTGGGGCCTCGAGCGCGGCTACTGCATGATGATCGGAGGCGAGGCTGCCGTTGTCGAGCGCCTCGATCCGCTGTTCGCGACACTGGCTCCGGGTCTTGGCTCGATCGAGCGCACCCGTGACCGCACCTCGACCGATGATCGCGCCGAACGTGGTTATATCCACTCCGGCCCTGCGGGCTCCGGGCATTTCGTGAAGATGATCCATAACGGCATCGAATACGGAATGATGCAGGCCTTCGCCGAGGGTTTTGATCTTCTCAAGCAGAAAAACTCCGAACTCCTGCCGCCTGAACAGCGTTTCGACCTGAACACGGCTGACATTGCCGAAGTCTGGCGTCGTGGCAGTGTGGTGTCGTCCTGGCTGCTGGACCTGACCGCCGACGCCCTGGCCACCGATCCGCATCTGGATGCGTTCTCTGGTTCGGTTGCCGACAGCGGCGAAGGTCGCTGGACCATCGAGGCGGCCATCGAGCAGGCGGTTCCGGTTCCTGTGCTGTCCAGCGCTCTGTTTGCGCGATTCCGTTCCCGCCAGACAAGCTCGTACGCAGACAAGATGCTCTCTGCCATGCGCTTTGGATTTGGTGGCCACAAGGAACCCAAGTAATGGGCCTGTCGCGTGGCAGTGCCGAGCAAAAAGCCGAGGTAGCCCCACCCACGACCCTGTTTCTGTTCGGTGCCCATGGGGACCTGGTCAAGCGCCTGTTGATGCCGGCGCTTTACAACCTGTCACGCGACGGTCTGGTGGATGAAGGGTTGCATATCGTCGGCGTCGATCACAATGCGATCAGCGATGCCGACTTTGCGAAAAAGCTCGAGAACTTCATTCGTGATGAAGCCGCCGGCAAGGTTGCCGGCGGCGGCAAGGATCCGCTCGATCCTGCGCTCTGGGGCAAGCTGGCCGAGCGCATCAGTTATGTGCAGGGCGACTTCCTCGACGATTCCACCTATCAGGACATCGCCAGCAAGATCGAGAGCACCGGTACCGCAAACGCGGTGTTCTATCTGGCCACCGCGCCGCGATTTTTCAGTGAGGTTGCCCAGCGGCTGGGCTCGTCAGGTTTGCTGCAGGAAACCGAAGAAGGCTTCCGTCGTGTCGTGATCGAAAAGCCGTTCGGCTCCGATCTGGCCAGTGCGGTGGAGCTCAACGGCTGTCTGCTGAAGGTCATGAGCGAGAAGCAGATTTACCGGATCGACCATTACCTGGGCAAGGAGACGGTGCAGAACATTCTGGTCAGCCGTTTTTCCAATGGCCTGTTCGAGTCGTTCTGGAACAATCACTACATCGATCACGTACAGATCACGGCTGCGGAAACCGTAGGCGTGGAAACCCGTGGCAGCTTTTACGAGCATACCGGGGCCTTGCGCGACATGGTGCCCAATCACCTGTTCCAGCTGCTGGCGATGGTGGCGATGGAGCCACCTGCCGCTTTCGGTGCCGATGCCGTTCGCGGTGAAAAGGCCAAAGTGGTCGGCGCGATCCGGCCCTGGAGTCAGGAGGAAGCCCTGGCCAATTCGGTGCGTGGTCAGTACGCCAAGGGCGTGATGGGCGACAAGGAGGTCGTCGGCTATCGTCAGGAAGATCGCGTGGAGCCGGACAGCAACACCGAAACTTACGTTGCGCTCAAGGTCATGGTCGACAACTGGCGCTGGGTGGGTGTGCCTTTCTACCTGCGTACCGGCAAGCGCATGAGCGCTCGCAGCACGGAAATCGCCATCTGCTTCAAGCCTGCTCCTTATGCGCAGTTCCGCGATACCGAAGTCGACCGGCTCAAGCCCAACTATCTGCGGATCCAGATCCAGCCCAACGAAGGCATGTGGTTCGACCTGTTTGCCAAGCGTCCGGGCCCGGAATTGAAAATGGAGGATATCGCGCTGGGCTTCGCCTACAAGGACTTCTTCGAGATGCAGCCCTCCACGGGGTACGAAACCCTCATTTATGACTGCCTGACCGGTGATCAGACGCTCTTTCAGCGTGCCGACAACATCGAGAACGGCTGGCGTGCAGTGCAGCCGTTCCTCGACGCTTGGGCCGCTCAGCCGCAAGTGCAGCTTTACGAAGCTGGCAAGGATGGCCCGCAAGCGGGTGAAGAGTTGCTGAGTCGTGATGGTCGGGAATGGAGAGAATTGAATGTCTGAACTGCCTGTACAGTTCCTGTTGTCTGACATCGACGGCACGCTACTGCGCCGTGATCACAGCCTTAGCCAAGCCAATATCGACGCCATCAAGCGTCTGCGTATTGCCGGCGTTCACTTTACGCTGGCCAGCAGTCGGCCGCCGAGGGCCATGCGTCAGGTGATCGAGGCGCTGGATGTCGACCTGCCCACCGTGGCATTCAATGGCGGCACCATCACCCATCCCGATGGCAGCCTGCTGGTGGCTCATCGCATTGACCCGCGCGCCGTTCGCATCTGTCTGGAGTTGTTTGCCGGGCAGAACGTTGCCATCTGGGTGTTTGCCGACGATCAGTGGCTGCTGATCGATCCCGACGCCGCTTACGTCGATCATGAGCTCGATGCGCTGGGCTATGACTATGTTCAGGTCGAGAGTTTCGAGCCGTATCTGGATCGCGTCGACAAGATCGTCGCGGCCAGCGGTGATTTCGAGCTGCTCAAGACCCTTGAGGCGCGCCTCAACCCGCAGATCGAAGGGCTTGCGCTGGCGGCCCGTTCGCAAAAATACTATCTGGATGTGACTGCGCTGGAGGCCAACAAGGGTTCCGCTCTGGTCGCGCTGGCGGACTATCTGGGCGTCGACCTGTCGCGTACGGCGGCCATAGGCGACGGCGGTAACGACGTGGCAATGTTCCACAAGGCCGGCTTGTCGATCGCCATGGGGCAGGGCGAGCAGACAGTCAAGGGACAGGCTGATCATGTTACTGATAGCAATGAGCAGGACGGAGTGGCCAACGCCATCGAGCGTTACATCCTGAACGTCTGATCGAGCTGCATACCCACGTTAACGAATCATCATCACGACGGGCATTTCTGAATGGCTGCACTGATCGAAGACTACGCATTGCTGGGCAGCTGCGAGACGGCGGCGCTGGTCGCCCGTGATGGTTCGCTGGACTGGTTGTGTTTCCCCCGCTTCGACTCGACGGCCTGTTTCGCCGCACTGCTGGGCGGTGATGAGCATGGCCGCTGGAAGATCGCGCCAACCGCCGAGGTTACCGCTGTCGAGCGCCGTTATCGCGACGGCACCCTGATTCTCGAAACGGTTTTCGAAACCCGTGACGGTCGCGCGATGCTGATCGATTTCATGCCCATGAAGACCTCCGGCCACGTGGTGCGCATGGTGGTCGGGCTATCCGGTCGGGTCGAGTTCGCTGTGGACCTCGCCATCCGTTTCGATTACGGCAGCAGCGTCCCTTGGGTCGAGCGAAAGGATGCTCATACACTGACCGCAGTCGCCGGGCCGGAAATGCTGGTTTTGCGCAGCCCTGTGGCCCTGCACCCACAGGATCATCACACCGCCAGCCTTTTTCACGTGGATGAAGGCGAGCGCAAGGTCTTCACACTGGCCTATCAGGCATCCTTTGCACCCTTGCTCGATCAGATCGATGCCGATCGGGCCTTGGAGACCACCGCAGCCTACTGGCGCGAGTTTTCTGATCGCTGCCCTGACGTCGGGCCGTGGACGGCGCAGGTAAAGCGCTCGCTGATTACGCTCAAAGCCATGACTTATGCGCCCACCGGTGGCATCGTTGCCGCCGTGACCACCTCATTGCCCGAGCAGTTGGGCGGCGAGCGCAATTGGGATTATCGCTATTGCTGGTTGCGTGACGCCACCATGACCCTTCTGGCATTCATGAATCTGGGTTACTTCGAGGAAGCCCAGGCCTGGCGGGACTGGCTGTTGCGCTCGGTTGCCGGTAATCCGGAGCAGATCCAGATCATGTACGGCGTAGGCGGCGAGCGACGTTTGCAGGAGTACGAGCTGCCCTGGCTGAGTGGCTATGAGAACTCGCTGCCGGTGCGTGTAGGCAACGGTGCGGCAACGCAGGTTCAGCTGGACGTCTACGGCGAAGTGGCCGATGCGATGATTCAGGCACTGCGCGGCGGTATGACGCAGCATCCGCGCAGTCTGGCGATTTCCAAGGTGGTCATGCCTTATCTGGAGAAGATCTGGCACCTGCCGGATGCGGGCATCTGGGAGATACGCTCCGAGCCGCGCCACTTTACGCATTCGAAAGTCATGGCCTGGGTGGCCTTTGACCGTAACGCCACGCAGATTGCCCAGGCTGCCGAGAGC
Organism: Pseudomonas sp. PvP100; assembly: GCF_017833055.1. Classification (NCBI taxonomy): domain Bacteria; kingdom Pseudomonadati; phylum Pseudomonadota; class Gammaproteobacteria; order Pseudomonadales; family Pseudomonadaceae; genus Pseudomonas; species Pseudomonas sp. PvP100. The sequence goes on along the minus strand of NZ_JAFIBO010000001.1, from coordinate 2,072,129 downwards.
GATGAGGATCGTGCGCTGGCAGTGCATTATCGGAAGGTGGCGGACGAGATCCATGCCGATGTCTGTCGCCACGGTTTCGATGCCGAGCTTGGCAGCTTCGTGCAGACTTATGGCTCGACAGAGGTGGACGCCAGCCTGCTGCAGATTGTGCTGACCGGTTTTCTTGCGCCCGAAGATCCGCGTGTTATCGGTACTGTCGCGCAGATCGAGCGCACGCTGATGCAGGATGGTCTGCTGCTGCGCTACGACAACGAGCGCAGTGTCGATGGCGTCGCCGGCCGTGAAGGGACGTTTCTGGTCTGTTCGTTCTGGCTGGCCGATGCCTATGTCTTGCTGGGCCGGGCTGATGATGCCGCGCGGCTGTTCGAACGGTTGGTGGGTCTGTGCAACGACGTCGGCCTGCTGGCCGAGCAGTACGATCCGAAGGGCGGGCGCATGCTGGGCAATTTCCCTCAGGCGTTCAGCCACATCGGCATCATCAATACGGCACTCAACCTGCACCGGGCGGTATGTCCGGCGCTGGCCAGGACTTCCGGCGCGCTTGAAGAGGCCTGATCAGCTGTCGCGGCCAGCCTTGCGAAAGGTCAGGTTGATTCGTTGCTCACCCAGTTGCGGATGCTCGGCCTGCTTGATTGGCAAAATGCCGTGGAAGCGCAACCTGTCCTCGTCACCCCAAACCACAACGTCCCCATGAAACAGGGAGATGCGTTGGGTCTTGTCGCTGCGCAGCTGGCCTCCGAACTGGAAGATGGCCGGTATGCCCAGTGATACCGACACCACTGGCCAGCGATGGTCGTGTTCGTTCCGGTCCTGATGCAGGGACATCCTGGCGCCCGGAATATAGCGATTGATCAGGCAGGCGTCAGGGACGAACCCGGCATAGCCTGCTGCCAGTGCGGCATCCTGCGCCAGCTGCATGAAGACGTCCGGCATCGCCGGCCAGGCCTGTCCTGTTTGTGGGTCGGTTGCGCTGTATCGGTAACCGTGACGGTCGGTTATCCAGCCCAGTTGTCCGCAACTGCTCAGCGCTGCCGACATGCTCAGACCGCTGGGGGTCTTCATGTGCCGGAACGGGGAGAGTCCCAGTGTTGCCTCAAGGGCGGACAGCAGCTGCGGCATGGCGCTCAGCGCAAAGCCTCTGAACAGCCATGACCCAGGCCCGATCCGCTCATCGTTTCGAGGCTGGGCCGTCTGGTCCGCGAACAGGTCCAGAGTGGCGGGAGTGTCACCTTTGCGTTGCATGATCGGATCGAGCTCCGGTGAGTATCAGAGAGCCTTGCTGACCTTGACGTCGGTAATAAGGTCGTCGCTCTCGCCGTGCATTTTTTTCAAGGCGGCCTCGGCTTCCTCGGTGGATGCCGATTGCAATTGGGCGAATTCAAAGCGGCGTTCGCCATTGAGCTTGTAGCTGACAGCGAATTTGGTCGTGCGCGGGACTGGATTGTTCACGGTGACTCCTTGCATCATCCCAGGCGAGTGGTCGAGCGCCGGACGATCTTGATCTTGTGAGTGAAGGGCAGTTTGCGTCCGGCGTTGGTATCTGCCTTGCGGCCTGCGGTATCGATGGTGATGTTCCAGAAACCGGTGCTTGGTGCGGCGATCTTGGCCGGAAATCTGTCAAACGCGCCGCCATGATAGGTGTGCCGACCACCATTTTTGAAGCTGCGAAAATTCGCATCGTTCATCAGGCGAATATTGCAGGTCTGAGAGCACTCGATGACGACAAGGTCGTCCTCGTTGAGATGCTCACGCTGGTGTACGAATTTCATGACGGGCTCCGAAATGGGGGTTTTTCTGAAAAATCAAAACGATAGCATGCGACGCCCGCAATTTGACGTCGGTGAGCATTAATTTGCCGTGTTTCCGGGAAAAAATGCCTCAGCCGGGATTTAATTGCCCTAGGGCTTGTCGTAGGACCTTTATTTGGAGGCTTTGTATGAAACTGGCTGCTGTAGTAGTCCTGGCTCTGGCAATGACTGGCTGTGCCACAGTAAATGACATTGAGCATACACCCCCCACCATGAACGTGATGTCGGGCAAGAATCCTCAGGAATACGCTGATTGCTTCGCTGGCAAGATCAGCAGCAGTCGCAAGCCGCCTCTGATCGAGCCTCGTCATGACGGCCTGCGGGTCATCGTCGCGCAGAAACTCAGCAAGGCACCCGCAGCATTGGTCGATATCGAGAGCCGCTCGGGCGGTAGTACGATCAAGGTCTACGAACGACTTTCCAATGTGCCTATCCGTTTCAGGGATGTGCAGAACGCTGCCGAAGCGTGCATTTCAGGCTGATAGGTCAGGCTCGGTCAGCTGGCCCTGCCTGTGGTGGGCAGGGCGGCAGACCCGACTATTTGCAGACCACCAGCACGCTGCGACTTTTGTAGTTGCCAACGTCCACGCCCAGTGTCTTGTCGCTTTCGGCAGGCTGAGGGGTACCATCTGTGCCGACAATTTCATAGCCTGTGCCTGCACAGGACGCGTCCGCCTTTTCGTAGCAGCTTGCCCAGGACATTGCCTCGCCGGAGCAGTCGATGCTCAAGCCCTGTTTGCCGTTTTTCAGGTAAGTATTGGAGGCGGTCGCGCAGCCGGTAAGGCCCAGCACAGCAATAATGGACAAAATTCTGATCATGTTTTTCGCTTCGAGATAAGGCCAGTGAATTAATAAATGCGAGCGTTGGACTGGTAACAGGTGCCATCGTTCCGCCATGTTTTGCATCATAAACTGCCGGCTTCTCGTTTGTCGCGGCCTGGCCATTCACGAACCCTGATGTAAAGGCTGCAGCCGTCGACAAAGGCCATTCCAGGCGGGCTGCGCTGGGTCTAACGGTAGTTTGAGGGTGAACTGCGCGGCATTTGTGTACAGGCAATATCCAGAAACTGCGGAACTATCTGTACGAGTATTCCTCTATGATGGCATCGGACGGCCAAAGGCAGCATTGTAAGGTGACTGCCCCATCATTAGACTGCGCCGTTAACACCAACAGCCCTTACCAAGGACTTTTATGATCAAGAAATGCTTGTTCCCAGCAGCCGGTTACGGCACTCGCTTCCTGCCAGCGACCAAGGCCATGCCCAAGGAAATGCTGCCGGTGGTCAACAAGCCACTGATCCAATACGGTGTTGAAGAAGCACTCGCGGCTGGCTTGACTGAAATTTCCATCGTGACCGGCCGCGGCAAGCGCTCGCTCGAAGACCACTTTGACATCAGTTACGAGCTGGAGCACCAGATCAAGGGCACCGACAAAGAGAAATACCTGGTCGGCATCCGCAAGCTGATCGATGAGTGCAGTTTTTCCTACACCCGTCAGACCGAAATGAAAGGCTTGGGTCACGCCATTCTCAGCGGTCGCCCGCTGATCGGCAACGAAGCGTTCGCCGTGGTTCTGGCGGATGACTTGTGCGTCAACCTCGAAGGCGACGGCGTGCTGGCGCAGATGGTCAAGCTGCATAAGCACTACGGCTGCTCGATCATCGCCATTCAGGAAGTTGATCCGTCGGAAACCAACAAGTATGGCGTGATCGCGGGTGAAGAGATCAAGCCTGGTCTGTTCCGCGTGACCGACATGGTTGAAAAACCGAAGCCTGAAGATGCACCGTCCAACCTGGCGATTATCGGCCGCTACATTCTGACGCCGGACATTTTCGAGAAAATCGAACAGACCGAGCCAGGCAAGGGTGGTGAGATCCAGATTACCGACGCCTTGATGAAGCAGGCTGCAGAAGGCAACGTGCTTGCCTATAAATTCAAGGGCACGCGTTTCGACTGCGGTGGCGCTGAAGGCTATATCGAGGCGACAAACTTCTGCTTCGAGCATTTCTACAAAGCCGGCAAAGCTCATTGATTTTTGAATGACGCTGCTGTGAGAACGCCACCTTCGGGTGGCTTTTTCATTTCTGAATGACCGTCAGGCGGTTATGCTGTGACCCTGCTCAGGAGATATCGATGGCTTTTGATTTTGATTTTTTTGTAATTGGCGCCGGTTCAGGCGGCGTTCGGGCGGCACGTTTTGCTGCCGGTTTTGGTGCGAAGGTCGCTGTGGCCGAAAGCCGCTATCTGGGTGGGACCTGCGTCAACGTGGGCTGCGTACCCAAGAAGCTGCTGGTATACGGGGCGCACTTTTCCGAAGATTTCGACCACGCCAAAGGGTTTGGCTGGTCATTGGGTGAGGCCAGTTTTGACTGGTCCACGCTGATTGCCAACAAGGACAGTGAGATCAGTCGCCTCAACGGCATCTATCGCAAATTGCTGGTCGACAGCGGTGTTACCCTGCTCGAAGGCCACGCAAAGATCGTCGGGCCGCAGCAGGTCGAAATCAACGGCCAGACTTATCGCGTCGAGCGTATTCTGATTGCCACCGGCGGCTGGCCGCAGGTGCCTGAGGTGCCAGGGCGCGAGCATGCCATTACGTCCAACGAGGCGTTTCACCTCAAGACGCTGCCAAAGCGCGTTGTGGTTGTGGGCGGTGGCTATATTGCCGTGGAGTTCGCTTCGATCTTCAACGGACTGGGCGCCGATACCACGCTGGTCTACCGTCGCGAACTGTTTCTGCGTGGTTTTGATGGCAGTGTTCGTACCCATCTCCACGAAGAGCTGCTCAAGCGCGACATGACGATTCGCTTCAACAGCGATATCGAGCGCATCGACAAGCAGGCTGACGGCAGTTTGCTGTTGTCCATGAAAGGCGGCGGTACACTCGAGACCGATTGCGTGTTCTACGCGACGGGGCGTCGGCCGATGCTCGACAATCTTGGTCTGGACAGTGTCGACGTCAAGCTGGATGAGCACGGTTACATCAAAGTCGATGAGCATTACCAAAGCAGCGAGCCTTCCATCCTGGCCATCGGCGATGTCATTGGGGGTGTGCAACTGACCCCTGTCGCGCTGGCTGAAGGCATGGCGGTCGCGCGTCGACTTTTCAAGCCCGAGCAGTATCGCCCGGTAGACTACAATCACATCCCGACGGCAGTTTTCAGTCTGCCTAACATTGGTACGGTCGGCCTGACCGAAGAAGATGCAATCAAGGCCGGTCACGATGTACAGATTTTCGAAAGCCGTTTCAGGCCGATGAAGCTGACCCTGACCGATGATCAGGAGCGCACATTGATGAAGCTGGTCGTCGATGCTAAAACCGACCGCGTGCTGGGCTGCCATATGGTGGGGCCGGATGCTGGCGAAATCGTCCAGAGCCTGGCCATTGCCATCAAGGCTGGCGCGACCAAGCAGGTATTCGACGATACTATTGGGGTGCACCCGACTGCGGCAGAAGAGTTCGTCACCATGCGTACGCCTGTCAAACGTTAAGTCACGCAGCGCCCGGAGTTCAGGAAGAGCTCTGGGGTAAAAGCTTGAAGAGGATGGATCCCGTGAATAGAGAACAACCGCCGGCCAGAATGCCATTGCATTCGGCTGAGCAGGACCGCGAAGTCGCGCAGTACATCGATGCCTTGCGTGAAAGCGAGCGTCAGTTCAGGACATTGGCTGACAACATGAGTCAACTGGCCTGGACTGCCAGCCCCCGAGGGCAGGTTCACTGGTACAACGAGCGTTGGTATGCGTACACCGGCGCCTCGCTCGAGGCCATGACTGCCTTGGGTTGGCGCTCGGTTCTGCATCCCGAACATCGCGAGCGCGTGATGGCGCGTTTGCAATACTGCTTTTCCACCGGCTCGATCTGGGAAGATACCTTCCCGATACGTGGCAAGGACGGCGCATTCAACTGGTTCCTGTCACGCGCGTTACCCCTGCGCGATGCACGGGGCCACATCACCCACTGGCTGGGTACTCACACCGATATCACCGCCCAGGTCAATGCAGAAGAAGCGTTACGCGAACTCAACGAGAGTCTTGAGTTGCGCGTCGCCGAGCGCACGCGCGAGCTGAAAACCACCAATGAGTTGTTGCAGGCCGAAATTGCCGAGCGAGCGATGGCTGAAGAGGTCTTGCGTCACGCGCAAAAAATGGATGCGATTGGTCAGTTGACCGGGGGCATCGCCCATGACTTCAACAATGTACTTTCCGGCGTGATTGGCGCACTGGACATGATCAGGCTGCGTGTGGAAGCCGGGCGGATCGGTGAGGTCGAGCGCTACCTGGATGCCGCAGCAAGCTCGGCAAACCGGGCTGCTGCACTGACCCGCAGGCTGCTGACATTTGCCCGCCGGCAGTCGCTCAATGTCACCGTGGTAGATGTCAATTGCATGGTCCGCTCGATGGAAGAGTTGTTGCGAGGTACGGTCGGCGCTCATGCGCATCTGCAGATCGAACTGGAGGAGGGGCTGAGTGCGATACGCACTGATGAGCATCAACTGGAAAATGCCCTGTTGAATCTGGTCATCAACGCTCGCGACGCTGTGCCTGTCGGAGGGACGCTGTGCGTGCGCAGTCGCTCGCTAACGCTTGCGACGCAAAAAGACGGTCTGCTGCCTGGCGACTATGTACTGCTGAGTGTCGAAGATAACGGCTGCGGCATTGCTCAGGATGTCATCGATCAGGTGTTCGATCCGTTTTTCACCACCAAGCCGGTAGGTCAGGGGACCGGGCTGGGTTTGTCGATGGTCTATGGCTTTACCCGGCAGACTGGTGGGCACGTGCATATAGACAGCACTGAAGGTCAGGGGACGCGGGTTGATTTGCATCTGCCGTGCGGCGAGGTCGCGCTTGCCTGAATCTTCAGGTCATGTCTGGTCTGATGGCTTCTTCTTGGCGGCTTTGGGTTTGTCCGGCTGATCGAGCCTGATCTGCAGGTTTTCCAGTGCCGCTTCCTTCTTGGTCAGCAGCAGTTCCAGCATGCGGCTCTGTTGCTGCGCATCGGTCATGCCTTGTTTGAGCGCGGCGTTTTCGTCCTGCGCGCTGCGTAACCTTTCTTCCAGTAGTGCGCATTGGGTGTGGGCGTGCTGCTGTTGTTCTGCGAAGGCGACATTCTGCGTGTTGGCTTGCTTCAACTGGTCGGTCTGGCTGTGCAGTTCGCGCAGGGTGGTGCGATTTTCAGCCAGCAGTCTTTCGTTGTCTCGATTGAGCTGTGTGATGTTTTCCTGGTGCATAGCCATGCCTTGCTGCGCCTGTCGCAGTTCCATTTGCAACTGCTGAACCTGGCTTTCGTGGCGTCGTTGCTCCTGTACGCGTTGTTCTCTGATCGAGTTGCGATAGTGCTCCAGCGCCTCGCGGGCATGCTGGTGCTTTTCTTCCAGAGAGTGGATCTGCCCGTCCTTGTCGTGCAGACGGGCCTCCAGATCCTGATTGGCCTGTAGCAACCGGGCGTGTTCTGTCTGCACATCCTGCAGTGTGCCTTGCGTGTGGCGCAGGGCGGCAGCTTGTTGTTCCAGTGTCTCTGCGCGCTGCTGTGCGTGTTTTTCCAGTTGGCTGATCTGCTCCTGAGTCGCCGCAAGTCGCCGCTGGAGGATATCGCGCTCGGCCTGATACTGATCGTGCGCCTGATCGATACGTTCCTGTGCTTGCTCCTGAAGCCGCTGGGCGAGATGAGCCACCAGATCGCTCAACTCCTCGTTGATATCCGGTGCCGGGGCTTGCGTGGATTCGAGCTCCTTCAGATAGCGGTGAATGGTGGTTTTCGACCCTGTATTACCCATTTCGATACGTACCGCATCGATGCTGGGGTTTTCGCCTCTGGACAGCAGGGACGCCCTTGCTTTCTGTACTAAAGCCTTGTTTACACCGCCGCGGGCCATGCTGTCTCCTACGATTTCGTACTGTGGTATGTACTCTGTAATTACATACTATCTGTTTTGAAATAATTAGCTATTTTTTGAATTAATTAACACGGGATATTGGCGTATTATCCCGTGTCAGGTGCTGTCAGCTACCTTTACGGCACCTTTACCGGTACACCCAGCAGGTTTTAGCCATGAACGACGTTGATCGCTATATCGAGGCGGCGACCCGCGACAACACGCGCCGCAGCTATCGGGCTGCAATCGAGCATTTCGAGGTGACATGGGGCGGGTTTCTGCCGGCGACCAGCGAAAGCGTGGCGCGCTACCTGGCGAGCCATGCCGGGACGCTGTCGGTGAATACCCTGAAGTTGCGCTTGTCAGCGCTGGCCCAGTGGCATATCAGCCAGGGCTTTGTCGATCCCACCAAGGCACCCATGGTGCGCAAGGTCATCAAGGGCATTCGCGCGCTGCACCCGGCGCAGGAAAAGCAGGCCGAGCCTTTGCAGTTGCAGGATCTGGAAAAAGTCATCGCCTGGCTGGAGATTGAAATACGTGAAGCGAGCGCACAACACGATCAGCCGCGTCTGTTGCGCGGTCGACGTGATTCGGCGCTGATCCTGCTGGGATTCTGGCGCGGGTTTCGCAGCGACGAGCTTTGCCGCCTGCAAGTACAGGATGTCAAGGCCATCGCCGACTCGGGAATCAGCCTTTATCTGCCGCGCAGCAAAGGCGATCGCGACAATCTCGGCAGGACCTACCAGACCCCGGCCTTGCAGCGGCTGTGCCCGGTGCAAGCCTATATAGAGTGGATCAACTGTGCCGCGCTGGTACGCGGTCCGGTCTTTCGGGCAGTAGATCGTTGGGGTAACCTTAAAGAGGAGGGGCTGCACGCCAACAGCGTCATCCCGTTGCTGCGTCAGGCGCTCCAGCGTGCAGGCATCGCCGCAGAGCACTACACCAGCCACTCGCTGCGCCGGGGCTTCGCCAGTTGGGCGCACAGTAACGGCTGGGACCTCAAGTCACTGATGTCCTACGTAGGCTGGAGGGACATCAAGTCGGCGATGCGCTACATTGATGCCGCTCCGTTCCTGAGTCCACCGGAGGCGGGGAGCGGTCCGAAGGTTTCTTCTATCAATAAGCTGCCTTCATAGTGAAAAGCAATCAGTGACATCAGGTTTGCCAATGAGCGATTGTCATCGATCATGCGTAAGCTTCACTCCATCGAATTCACAACCCATCCAACCCATCAGGAGATATACCGATGCCTATCATCAACAGCCAGGTAAAACCGTTCAAGGCTACCGCATTCAAGAACGGCGCTTTCGTTGACGTCTCGGACGCTGACTTCAAAGGCAAGTGGTCTGTCGTATTCTTCTACCCGGCCGACTTCACCTTCGTATGCCCGACCGAGCTGGAAGACCTGGCTGACAACTACGAAGAGTTCAAGAAGCTGGGCGTTGAAATCTACAGCGTTTCGACTGACACCCACTTCGCCCACGCTGCATGGCACAACACTTCGCCAGCGATCGGCAAGATCCAGTACACCATGATCGGTGACCCGACCCTGACCATCTCCCGCAACTTCGACGTGCTGATCGAAGAAGCCGGTCTGGCAGATCGCGGTACTTTCGTGATCAACCCTGAAGGTCAGATCAAAATCGTCGAGCTGAACGACGGCGGTGTTGGCCGTGACGCTTCCGAGCTGCTGCGCAAGATCAAGGCTGCTCAGTACGTTGCCGCTCACCCGGGCGAAGTCTGCCCAGCCAAGTGGAAAGAAGGCGAAGCTACTCTGGCTCCGTCCCTGGACCTGGTTGGCAAGATCTGAGTCGCATGAATCGGCTAGGGGCGTTGAGCTCTTGAGCAAGTAAACCGCATCGCCCCAAAAAACGCCCGGGCGGTAATCGCCTGGGCGTTGTTATTTCTACCCTTTGTAAACAGGAAGCCGCCACATGTTGGACGCCAATCTTAAAGCCCAGTTGAAATCCTATCTGGAGCGGGTTACTCGCCCCATCGAGATCGTCGCGTCCCTTGATGACGGCGCGAAGTCTCAGGAAATGCTTGCACTGCTCAATGATGTGATCAGCGTTTCCAAGGACGTTACCCTGAATGACAGCGGTACCGACGCGCGTACTCCGTCGTTCTCGCTGAGCAGCCCTGGCCACGATATCAGCCTGCGTTTTGCCGGTATCCCCATGGGTCACGAATTCACCTCGCTGGTCCTGGCGCTGCTGCAAGTCGGCGGCTATCCACCCAAGGTCAGTGCGGAAACCATCGAACAGGTTCGCGCGCTTGAGGGCGAATTCCATTTCGAAACCTATTTCTCGCAGTCCTGCCAGAACTGCCCGGACGTCGTCCAGGCATTGAACCTGATGGCAGTGTTGAACCCTGGTATCAAGCACGTCGCTATCGACGGTGCGCTGTTCCAGGACGAAGTGACCGATCGCAAGATCATGTCGGTGCCGAGCATCTATCTGAACGGTGAGTTGTTCGGTCAGGGCCGCATGGGGCTGGAAGAGATTCTGGCCAAGATCGACACTGGCGCCGGTGCGCGTCAGGCGGAAAAACTCAACGCCAAGCAGGCCTTCGATGTGCTGGTCGTAGGCGGTGGTCCCGCAGGTTCTGCGGCGGCCGTCTACGCTGCCCGCAAAGGCATCCGCACCGGTGTTGCCGCCGAGCGTTTCGGCGGTCAGGTGCTGGACACCATGGCCATCGAGAACTTCATCTCGGTACAGCATACCGAGGGGCCGAAACTGGCCGTGGCGCTTGAAGAGCACGTCAAGCAGTACGAAGTCGACATCATGAACCTGCAACGTGCCGACAAGCTGATCCCTGGCGCAGCCGGCGAGTTGCACGAAGTGAAGTTTGCCAGCGGTGCCAGCCTCAAGGCCAAGACGCTGATCCTTGCCACTGGCGCACGCTGGAGGGAGATGAACGTGCCGGGCGAGCAGCAGTACCGTAACAAGGGTGTGGCTTATTGCCCGCACTGCGACGGCCCGCTGTTCAAAGGCAAGCGAGTCGCTGTCATCGGTGGTGGTAACTCGGGCGTCGAGGCTGCAATCGACCTGGCGGGTATCGTGTCGCACGTGACACTGCTGGAGTTCGACGTGCAGTTGCGTGCCGACGCGGTGCTGCAGCGCAAGTTGCACAGCCTGCCGAACGTGACTGTGATCACCAGCGCGCAAACCACTGAAGTGACCGGTGATGAGCAGAAGGTCAACGGACTGCGCTACAAGAACCGCACTACAGGCGAAGAGATCACCGTGCCGCTCGAAGGTATCTTCGTGCAGATCGGCCTGCTGCCCAACAGTGAATGGCTCAAAGGTGCCATCGAGCTGTCGCCGCGTGGCGAGATCGTGGTCGATTCCCGTGGTGAAACCTCGGTGCCGGGTATCTTCGCTGCTGGTGACGTAACGGTCGCACCGTACAAGCAGATCATCATTGCCCTGGGCGAAGGTGCCAAGGCCTCCCTGAGCGCCTTTGACCATCTGATCCGTACCTCCGCACCGGCCTGATCGGACAGCGGTAAACAAAAAGCCCCGTGAGCGATCACGGGGCTTTTTGCTTTCTATGCGGGTCGCTCCTTGCCGGAGCGATCACCGCGGTCTCAGAGCGGCGTTGGCTGGATGATCTCCACCCAGTAGCCGTCCGGGTCCTTGATAAAGGCCAGGCTGTTCATGCGGCCATCGGACAGGCGCTTCTGAAAGTCGACGCCCAGGCTTTCGAATCGCTCGCAGGCGACCTTCACGTCCGGCACCGACACGCAGATATGGCCAAAGCCGCGCGGGTCGCTGTTACCGTTGTGGTACGACGCGGTGGCATCGCTTTCGGTACCGTGGTTGTGGGTCAGCTCCAGAATGCCGGGGATCGACTTCATCCATTCGTTGCGGGCAGCGTCGTCTTCCGGGATCTGTGCCTTGTCGACCCGCGCCAGAAAGTACAGGCTGAATTCGGCTTCCGGGAAGTCACGTTTCTCTACCAGGCTGAAGCCCAGTACGCGGGTATAGAAATCCAGCGATTTGGTGATGTCCTTGACGCGCAGCATGGTGTGGTTGAACACAAACTGCCGGGTGGCCGCTTCAGGATTGGCTGTGACGCCCGGTAGTGTGTTGAGTTCGTGCAAGCTCATCAATGTGTCTCCAACAGAATGTACAAATAATGCCAAATGATACGGGGCAGGGCAGGCAGTGCCAAACCCGGCGCGTATAACGTCGCGTCGGCCTTGCTCGATGCCGACAACAGGCTCAGAATTTCCGGTCAACCGTTTTGGCGACCCGATCATGATCCTTTCGCACTACCGACGCTCCGTGCCAAGCCTGTGCCTGTTCCTGCTGCTGGGCACTGCTCAGGTCCATGCCGCCGATGCAATGATCGTCTGGCCCGCAGGCTGGGAGGTCGAGTCGATACCGACCGAGTCGGGCGAGCCCGTTCAACCGTCCGTGCAGGTCAGACAGCGCGCGGTGAAAAACGATCAAAGTGGAAATCCGCTGATGGTCATGGAGCTCACCCAAACGCGGCTGGCGCCGGGACATGACGTCAATGTCCAGGGCGTTCTGCTGGAAATGCGTAAGTCGGTTCAGGTCAATTTTGCCCGCAGTGGGTTGCAGAGCGTCTGCACGCATGTCCGTGAAAGTCGGCTTAGCGTGGTGCCCGCGCTCGAAACCACCTGCACCATTACTCAGAATGGTGTGCACGTGTTGACCCAGACACTGGTCGCGGCCGCCAGCAAGGATCTGGCCTGGTCATTGTCCTACGCGGGATCGGCAGACGGTTATGCGAGCAACAAGGATGAGGCACTGCGTATTCGTGAGAGTCTGCGTCTGGACGTTACGCAGTGAGATCTGCCTTTTCGCAGACAAAAAGAAGCCCGCCGAGGCGGGCATGGGGCGCTATTCCTTTAGCGGTCTTCATCATCCGAGAGTCCATGTGAAAAAAGTGTGAAGCTGCGCTGTGTTGCGCAATCGATGCGTTTCAGCGCGACGAATCATTGAGAAACAAATAGTGATGTATCTCATCACGCGGTCAAACTGAATAATTACTCTACGCACTTCAGGAACTGTTCAGGTTTGTAACTGTGTGCTGAATCGCATAATCCGGATTTATTGACGTCATTATTCTCGCGGCATTTACACGCTGCATTGAAGTATACGAACCGGGCAGTCCACCTAATCATGTATATGAATTTCCGCTGCGGATCGACAGGTACTGTGTGATGACGCCTGAGCACAGCCCTGCAGTACGCAGGTGAAGAGCTGCAGTGACGAAGATAAAAAAGCCCTGCAAGTGCAGGGCTTCAAGTGACAACTTGCAATCAGGCACGCAGCCATGAATCAACAGTGTCTACACCGTATTGCTCTTTCCATGCCTTGAGGCCGCGATGGTTGCCGCCCTTGGTTTCAATCAGCTCGCCGGTATGCGGGTTCTGGTAAACCTTGACCACGCGTGCACGGCGACGCTTTGGCCCTGCGGGTGCAACCAGCGAGGTTGCACTCGAAGGGTCAAGGATTGCGATGATGTCACGCAGGCTTTTACCGTAGGTGCCCATCAGGTCCTGGAGCTTTTGCTCGAATTCGATCTCCTTCTTCAATCCGGCGTCATTCTTCAACGATTCCAGCTGTGCAAGCTGTTCCTGAAGGGCTTTCTCTGCTGCTCGAAACTCGGCAAGTCTGGACAATTAATATACTCCAACAATGTAATGGCTGTTGTCAGCCCTATAAAGCGATGAGACAAAACTGATAGGTCGATTCGCTCACTCGAGGGTGCCCGATACCTGCGGTTTCTATGCTGAAACTTGGCCTTTGCGGCTTGTCGTTGTGCAGATAGAGGGTATTTATAACTCAGTCGCCCGCAAATGATGCACTTTTTTTTCCAGTTAGAAAATAGCCTTTCACAAATTCGTTAAATGGCGCAGGGAGACGATGTTGGATATAGGGGATGATGTCCGTGTTGTAGGCAGAGGGGCGTTGTAAGTTATTTCCGATATTAGCCACGGATGGAAAACGTGCCATGAGAGAGTGAATGGCTTGGAAAAAGAAATATCCGACAGGCAAAAGGAGTGTCGGATGAGGAAATGGAGGGAATGTCTGAAGGCCACGTGCTGAAAGGCGCGTGGACCACTCAAAGATGGCCTTTCGCCCGTATCCACGTTGCGTTTTTGACCCTACAACCCCTGTTGCAGCACAGGGTCATCCGGGTTCTGCTGCTCGAGCTCGGCCAGCAGAATCTGCACGTTCTGCAACTGACCGTTCTCTTTCCAGTACTGGATCAGCAGCACCCTGGCCTTGCGATTTGCGGGCTGGTTCTGAACGATCTGGGTCAACTGGCGCTGTGCCGCTTCGAGCTCGTTCAACGAGTGCAGTGCAACCGCCAGGTCATAGCGATAGTCGTTGTTATCGGGTGCCAGTTCCGTGGCCTTGGCCAGGCTGAGCACGGCGAATTCCGCCTGGCCGTGGTTCAGCAGCCACATGCCCAGTGCGTGCTGGAGCATGGACGAGCCAGGGTTGTGCTCCAGCAACTGTGCGAAAAGGCCGCGCGCCTGCTCGGCCTGGCCCTTGCGGTCCAGTAATTCAATGTGCGCCAGCGCTGCTTCGATATTGCCCGGGTCCAGCGCGGTTGCCCGCTGCAGTGCCGTGAGCGCGGGCTCCAGATCGCCAGTCTGCAGATACAGCCTGGCCAGTTGCAGCTGGTTTTGTGCGCTTTGCGGCTGGCTCTTGAGTGACTCCTGAAACGCCTCGGCACTTTGCTGCAGAACGGCAAAGTACAGGCCCAGCTCATCAGGTGATAGGCCGAGCAGGGCGCTGGTGGCGCGAAACCTGACGGATTGTTCGGCGTCATCCAGCAGCGGGCCGAGCAACAGACTGCGCTGGCTGTTGGAGACCAGCCTGACGCTGACATCGATGGCCGCTTCGCGCACTTGAGCGGACGGGTTACTCAACGCAGCGTCGAGCAACTTGAGGGCCTGGGGGCTGGGATAGTCGTTCAGTTCGGCGAGCAGGCTGATGCGTTGCGTGTCAGACAGGTCAGTACGAGCCAGTTGTTGATACAGCACGCGCGCGGCACCCGGTTTGCCGTCATGTGCCTGCTCCAACGCCTGCGCATAGGTATGACTCAGCTTCACGGGAGCGGTCTGGATGGGCATGCGCCACCACCAGAAAACCAGCGAAAGCACCAAAAGCGCTGCAGCCGCTGCGCCGATCAGCCAGCGACGTCGAGAAGTGGGTTGAGGCGATAACCCCGTGTTAGAAAGTCTGGGCATATCGATTTCCAATGCTTGACGGGTTGCAGCTTCGGGGAGTGGCTGGCAGCTGTCAAACGGCAATCATGATGCAGCCGGGTTTCAGGCAAAAAAAGCCCCGCGGCCTGATCGGACGCGGGGCGGGTTTACCGGCTTTTCAGGTTCAGGCCTGAGGCTGCCAGCCACCACCCAGTGCCTTGTAGATAGCCACAATGCCGCGGTACAGCTCGATTTCTGCCTGCGCCTGAGCGTCCTCGGCCGCCAGACGCTCGCGCTCGGCATCCAGCAGGACCAGGAAGTCCGCCGTGCCTTCGCGATACTGCACCGAGGCCAGTCTGGCCGCCGAGCGACTCGCATCGCTTTGGCGCATCAGCGAGACCAGCCGCTGCTGGCGTTTGTCGTAATCGCTGAACGCGTTCTCCGACTCTTCCAAGGCGAGCAGTACTTGCTGCTCATAGTTGGCCAGTGCGCCCTCGGCGTCAGCGTCGGCACTGCGAATCTGCGCCCGGACACTGCCCAGATCGAAGGCTGCCCAGGTGATGCTCGGGCCCAGCGACCAGGCTCTGGCCGCTGACGAACCGATCTGCGAGCCGCGTCCGGCGGTAAAGCCCAGAAAACCGCTCAGGCTGACCCTTGGGAACAGATCGGCAGTCGCAACGCCGATACGTGCGGTCGATGCAGCGAGTTGTCGCTCGGCTGCACGGATGTCCGGCCGATTGCGCAACACTTGCGTAGGGTCGCCAATCGGCAAGGCCTTGGCGATGGCCGGCAGTTTGCTAGGGCTCAAGTCGACGCTGAGGTTTTCCGGACGCTCACCCAATAACGTGGCGATACGGTTGCGTTGGCGAGCCTGCTCGGCCTGCAACTGCGGAACGGTCGCTTCGACAGCGGCCAGTCGTGCCTCTGCACGCACCACATCCAGCTCATTGCCCACACCCGCATCCCGCAGTTGCGTGGTCACGTCCTGAGAACTCTGCTGATTTTTCAGGTTGTCGCGGGCAATGGCTTCTCGTAGCTGTGCGCCGCGCAGTTGGCCGTAGGCGTCGACCACCTCGGCAATCAGGGTGACCTGAAGCTGATAGAGGTTGGCCTCTGCAGCTTCCTGATCGGCGTCGCTGGCTTCCAGCTGGCGCTGGATGCGCCCGAACAAGTCCACTTCCCAGGCCATGTCCAGGCCCAGGTCGTAGCGCTCGCTGTTGACTCGGCGCTCGGTGATGCCGGGTTGCTGACCCTTGCCGATGTCACTGCTGGCGCGGCTGGTCACCACTGGCATCACATCGTTGGCGACGTCATCGCGAATGGCTCGCGCCGACTTGAGCCGGGCGAAGGCGACGCGCAGATCGCGGTTGCCGTCCAGTGACCTGGCTACCAGTTTATTGAGGGTCGGGTCCTCGAACTGCTGCCACCAGGCTCTGTCCACTTTGCTGCGGTCATAGCTGCCCTGGGCGGCGGACGCCAGTTTCGCTGGCGCCGTAACCGGTGCCCGGTAGTCGGGGCCCACGGCGCAGGCCGCCAGTGCCATGACCAGCAGGCTCGGGATGAAGACTTTGTACGCGCTCATCAATGCATCTCCGCAGGCAGGTTTTGCTGGCTGTTTACCCTGGCGGCCTTGCGGGCCTCTTGGCGTTCGACGTAATTACGGATAAGCACGTAGAACACCGGCGTCAGCAGCAGGCCGAAGAACGTGACACCCAGCATCCCGGAGAACACTGCGACACCCATCGCATGGCGCATCTCGGCACCCGCACCGCTGGACAGCACCAGAGGCACGACCCCCATGATGAAGGCGAACGAGGTCATCAGG
The DNA here is from genome assembly GCF_017833055.1 of Pseudomonas sp. PvP100. NCBI lineage: Bacteria > Pseudomonadati > Pseudomonadota > Gammaproteobacteria > Pseudomonadales > Pseudomonadaceae > Pseudomonas > Pseudomonas sp. PvP100. The sequence goes on along the minus strand of NZ_JAFIBO010000001.1, from coordinate 2,055,425 downwards.
ATCGGCCGTAGACGCAGGCGGCATGCCTCCAGTACCGCATCCAGCGGGCTCATCCCTTCAGCCTGTTTGTCCTTGGCGAACTCGACGATCAGAATCGCGTTCTTGCACGCCAGGCCTACCAGTACGATCAGGCCGATCTGAGTGAAGATGTTGTTGTCGCTGCCGGCGATCATCACCCCGGCAATCGCCGAGAGCAGGGTCATCGGTACGATCAGGATCACCGCCAGCGGCAGGCTCCAGCTTTCGTATTGGGCTGCCAGTACCAGAAACGCCAGCAGCACACAGAGCGGGAACACGAACAGCGCGGTATTGCCCGAAAGGATCTGCTGATAGGTCAGGTCGGTCCATTCGTAGATCATGCCGGTCGGCAGTTCCTCGCGAAGCAGTTTCTCGACCGCTGCCTGAGCCTGGCCAGAGCTGTAACCCGGTGCCGCTGCACCGTTGATTTCAGCAGTGATGAAGCCGTTGTAGTGCATGACGCGGTCGGGGCCGGCGGTGTCGCTGACCTTGACGAAGGTTGCCAGCGGGATCATCTCGCCCAGGTTATTGCGTACCTTGAGCTGACCGATCTGGTCGGCATCCTGACGGAACTGCTGCTCAGCCTGGACATTGACCTGATAGGTGCGGCCAAACCGGTTGAAGTCGTTGGCATACAGCGAACCCAGATACACCTGCAGCGTGTCGAAAATATCACTGACTGCAACGCCGTGGGTCTTGGCTTTCTCGCGGTCAATCGCAGCATCGACTTGCGGCACGTTCACCGTGTAGCTGGTAAACAGCCCGGCCAGTTCCGGCACGCTGCGGCTTTTGGCGATGATGTTCTGGGTTTCCTTGTACAGCTCGTCATAGCCGAGGTTGCCACGGTCCTCGATTTGCAGGCGGAAGCCGCCGATGGTGCCCAGGCCTTGTACCGGTGGTGGCGGGAAGATCGCCATGTAGGCTTCCTGAATCGAGGCAAACTGACCGTTCAGCGCGCCGGCAATTGCATTGGCCGAGAGGCTCGGGTCTTTGCGCTCGTCGAACGGCTTGAGGGTCACGAACACCACGCCGTTATTCGGGCTGTTGGTGAAGCCGTTGATCGACAGACCCGGGAAGGCAATGGCGTCTTGCACGCCAGGCTGCTTGAGGGCCAGCTCCGACATGCGTTTGATGACATCTTCGGTACGGTCCAGGCTCGCGGCGTCCGGCAGTTGGGCAAATGCAACCAGGTATTGCTTGTCCTGGCTAGGGACGAAACCGGTCGGTGTGCTGGCGAAACCCATCCAGGTCAAAACCATCAGGCCCGCATAGACCAGCAAGGCAATGCCGCTGCTGCGAATAACCCTGGCAACCGTACCGACATAGCCATGGCTGGCTTTCTCGAAAAAGCGGTTGAACGGGCGGAACAGCCAGCTGCCGAGCATTCTGTCGAGGAAGCGTGAGAAGCGATCCTTGGGCGCGTCATGACCTTTGAGCAATACCGCGGCCAGTGCAGGCGACAGGGTCAGCGAGTTGAAGGCGGAAATGACCGTCGAAATGGCAATGGTCAGCGCGAACTGCTTATAGAACTGTCCGCTGAGCCCGGAAATGAATGCCGCAGGCACGAACACAGCGCACAGCACCAGCGCCGTCGCAATGATCGGCCCCGTGACTTCGGCCATGGCCTTGTGCGTGGCGGCGACCGGCTCCAGGCCCAGCTCGATGTTACGCTCGACGTTCTCCACCACCACGATGGCATCGTCGACCACGATACCGATCGCCAGCACCAGGCCGAACAACGACAGCGCGTTCAGCGAGAAACCGAACATATGCATGACCGCAAAGGTGCCGATCAGCGAGACCGGTACGGCCACCAACGGGATGATCGATGCGCGCCAGGTCTGCAGGAACAGGATCACCACCAGCACCACCAGGATCAGTGCTTCGAACAGCGTGTGAATCACTGCCTCGATGGAGCCGCGGACGAAGATCGTCGGGTCATAGACGATGCTGTAGTCCATGCCTTCCGGGAAGCTTTTCTTGAGCTCGGCCATCCGTGCGCGTACATCGTTGGAGATGTCGATGGCGTTGGAGCCGGGACGCTGGAAGATCGGGATCGCTACCGCAGGCTGATTATTGAGCAACGAGCGCAGCGCGTACTGGCTGGAGCCCAGTTCGATGCGTGCAATGTCCTTGAGGCGAGTGATTTCACCGTCGGCACCGGCTCGCACGACCACGTTTTCGAACTCTTCCTCACTGACCAGGCGGCCCTGAGTGTTGATCGACATCTGAAAGCTGGTGGCATTCGGGGAGGGCGGAGAACCCAGCTGGCCAGCGGCGACCTGACGGTTCTGTTCGCGAATCGCATTGACCACGTCAGTGGCGGTCAGGTTGCGTGAGGCGGTCTTGTTCGGATCGAGCCAGACCCGCAGCGAATAATCGCCCATGCCGAACAATTGCACGTCACCGACGCCGCCCAGTCGCGCCAGCTCATCCTTGATGTTGAGCACGGCGTAGTTGGACAGGTACAGCATGTCGTAGCGTTTGTCCGGTGAGGTCAAGTGCACGACCATGGTCAGGTCGGGGGAGGCCTTGTCCACAGTGATGCCGATGCGTGTCACTTCTTCAGGCAGCTTCGGCTCGCTGCGGGTCACGCGGTTCTGCACCTGCACCTGCGCGTTGTCCAGGTCGGTCCCCAGTGCGAAGGTGATGGTGAGGGTCAGCTTGCCATCGGCGGTGGCCTGCGAGGACATGTAGAGCATGCCTTCGACACCGGTAATCGCCTGTTCCAGTGGCGAGGCCACGGTTTCGCCGATCACCTTAGGGTTGGCGCCGGGGAAGTTAGCGCGTACCACCACGGTTGGCGGCACGACTTCCGGATATTCACTGATCGGTAGCTGGAACAGCGAGATGGCACCGGCGATCAGGATCAACAGCGACAGCACTGCGGCGAAGATCGGCCGTGAAATAAAGAATTTGGAGAAGTTCATCGGACGAGTCCCTTAGCCGCGCGGCGCGGCAGCGCTGGCGATTTTGACGGCCGCTTTGGGCGCCACTTGTGGCAGGTTGCTGGCTTCGAGGGCCTGGCGTTGTTTGAGCAGTGCGGCGAGGGTGTCGGCGCTGGCCATCGGAGTGACTTCAGGGTCCACAGGCTGGCCGGGACGAACGCGCTGCAAGCCTTTGACGACGATGGTGTCATCCTTGGCCAGACCATTGCGCACAATGCGCAGGCCTTCGATTTTCGGCCCCAGCTCGACAGCCCGGTAGGCGGGCTTGTTGTCCTTGTCCATGACCAGCACGAACTTCTTGCCCAAGTCGGTGCCCACCGCTTCGTCGTTGATCAGCACGGCCGAGTAAGTGCCGCTGCCCACCAGTTTCAGGCGCGCATATAGACCGGGGGTAAACGCACCGTCGGCGTTATCGAACACGGCGCGGCCACGAATGGTGCCGGTCCTCGGGTTGACCTGGTTGTCGACAAAGTTCATCTGGCCCAGGTGCGGGTTGCCAGGTTCGTTGGACAGCCCCAGGTACACCGGCGTGGTCTGACCGCGCTGGCCTTTGCGGGCCAGCTCGGTGTACTTGAGGAACACGCGTTCGTCCGCGTCGAAGTAGGCGTAGACCTTGTCGGTGGAGACCACGCTGGTCAGGGCGGTGACATCGGCGGTGACAATGTTGCCAGCGGTGATTTCGGCACGGCTCACGCGACCTGAAATCGGTGCGGTGACACGGGTGAAACTGAGGTTCAGTCGAGCCAGGTCCAGTTGCGCCTGAATGGCCGCGACACCGGCCTTGGCTTCCTGCGCCGAAGTGGTCCGCGATTCGGCCAGCTCGGCGGAAATCGCATTGTTGCTGCGCAGACGCTCACCACGCTGGGCTTCGCTGTCACTGCGCGAAGCGACTGCGCGGGCCTGTTGCAACTGGGCTTCGAGACGGCGGACTTCCGACTGGAAAGGGCGCGGATCGATCTGGAACAGCAGGTCGCCTTTCTTGACCAGCGCGCCGTCGGTGAAGGCTACCTGATCGATCTGACCGGCAACCCTCGGGCGCACTTCGACGGTTTCAGGTGCTTCGAGACGACCGGTGAATTCATCCCACTCGTTGACTGGCTGCTCCAGTACCTTGGCCACACTGACCTTGGCTGCGCCAGGCGCACTGGTGGCTTCCGGCGCACGGCCGCAAGCACTGATGACGATCAAGGCGAGGGCGGTGAGAGGGTAGCGCAGATGGCTGATTGTCTGGTGCATGGGAAGTTCCGCCAATAGTGAAGAATGGGGCGGATTCTGTTGCGCACGGGGTGTTATTAACGAATCGAATAAACCGAAGGTTACTATCACCGACAATGATGAGTAGCTATAGGTCTGTGAAACTCCCTGAGCGAGTGACCCTGAAGGCGGACTTTGGCCAGGTATTCGGGGCTGCAAGTGCTGGCCTGACAGAGTGCCAAAAAAGCTCATGTCATATTGCTATCTCTTCGATAAATCTTTGCAATCGCCGCGGCTATTAAGTTGTTCCGCGAACAGTCGATCCTTGGGTATCACGATAAATCCCGAGGAAAGATTTGATGAAGTCGACATGGCTGGACAATTTGAAGGTCAGCAAAAAGCTGAGTGTAGGCTTCGGTCTGATACTGCTGGGCGTGCTGACGGTCACCGCGATCGGTTACCTCAGCACCAACCTGCTGATCGAACGGCTGGGTAAGGCAGCCAAGGTTTCCGAGGTGAAGGCCGATGCGCTGAGCCTCAGGATCGCTGCGCAGACCTACACCGCCAAGCCTGACGCGAGCAATTCGCAGGGCTATACGTCGGCTCTGGACAACCTGGGCAAGACCATCGAGGACGGCCTGAAGATTCTGACCGTTCCGGTCAACGCCGATATGCTCAGAGGGATTCGCGACCAGGCGGGTGTCTTGAAGCAAACGTTCAGCCAGTTGGTCGATAACAATCGGCAAATTGATCAGGCCATGCAGCCGCTGATCACCATTTCCGAACAGGTCAGCGGAAGTTTCGAAACACTGCTGCAAAAGACCTTTGACGACGTTTCCCGCTCGCTGGACCAGAGCGGTATCGATCAAGTGAAGATTGCCGGCGACCTGCGCAATGGCATGACCAACTTTCGCCTGGTGTTTCGCCGTTATATCAGTATCCCGACTGCTGAAAACAGGCAGATTACTTTCGACGCTGCCGATTCGCTGATCGCTCAGGTGGGCAGCGCGCGCAATCAACTGCCTAACAAGGCCGGCCCGGCGGTGGATGAGGCGCTCGCGGCGCTGCAACAGTACAAGTCGTTGATGGTCTCCATCTCGCAACTGATGCAACAGAACGATCAGATTCGCGACAGCCTTCGCCAGCAGTCAATGGACATCGTCACCAGTGCGGAAAAGCTGATGGCGGGTCAGGTTGTCAGTGCCAATAAAGAAAAAGACAGTGCAGTAACCCAGCTGCTCACCGTGGCGGTGATCGTATTGCTGCTGGGCATCTTCGCGGCGATCCTGATTACCCGTCAGATCACCCGTCCGCTCGATTCGACAGTGATCGCGGCGCGTCGGATTGCCGACGGCGATCTGACCAACGACCTCAGTACCACTCGCCAGGATGAACTGGGCCTGCTGCAAAACACCATGCAACACATGACCGTATCGCTGCGGACCCTGATTGGCGGTATCAGCAATGGCGTGACACAAATTGCCACGGCGGCCGAGGAGCTTTCAGCCGTCAGCGAGCAGACCAGTGCGGGTGTCACTCAGCAGAAACTGGAAGTCGACCAGGTGGCGACCGCCATGAACCAGATGGCTTCCACCGTTCAGGAAGTGGCGCAGAACACTGAAGATGCATCGCAGGCCGCCAGACAGGCCAGTGATCGTGCAGCCCATGGCAGCAGCGTGGTGCAACACGCCACGCGTGAAATCAGCCAGCTTGCCGGTGAAGTGGGGCAACTGGGCGAGGCCATGCAGCGCCTGATTCAGGACAGTGACAAGATTGGCGGTGTCATCGATGTGATCAAGGCGGTGGCAGAACAAACCAACCTGCTGGCCCTCAATGCCGCGATCGAAGCTGCACGCGCAGGTGAGCAGGGCCGTGGCTTTGCCGTGGTGGCCGATGAGGTGCGTTCGCTGGCTCAGCGTACACAGTCATCCACGACTGAAATCGAGGCGCTGATAAAGTCCTTGCAGGATGGCACTGGCGCGGCATCGGAGCTGATGAATGCCAGCCGTCAACGTACTGAAGGCACCGTGGCGCTGGCGCGCCAGGCCGAAGAATCGCTGCTTGAAATCACTCATTCGATCGTGACCATCGAACAGATGAGTCAACAGATCTCTGCTGCCGCTGAAGAGCAGAGCGCCGTTACCGACGAAATCAATCGCAGTGTCATCAGCGTACGCGATATTGCCGACCAGTCTGCCACGGCTACCGAGCAAAGCGCGGCGTCTACCGTGGAACTGGCGCGCCTGGGCAGCAACCTGCAGGACATGGTTGCGCGCTTCCGGATCTGATGGTCGCCACTTTCAAAAAGTCGCGACGTTCAAACGTCTCACAATGCAAGAAGAGCGGCGCTGGCAATCAGCGCTGCTCCACCCGCTGCAGAAATCTTCGAGTCCGTTCGTTTTGCGGATTCAGCAGAATTTCGCTCGGGGTGCCGTCCGCCACGATGCGGCCTCCCTCCATGAACAGCACCCGGTCAGCGATGTCCTGAGCGAATTTCATCTCGTGGGTCACCAGTAGCATGGTCATCTGAAATTCGTGGGCAATCGAGCGAATCACCGCCAGTACCTCGCCGACCAGCTCGGGGTCGAGCGCCGACGTGACTTCATCGAACAACATGACCTGCGGACGCATGGCCAGCGCTCTGGCAATCGCTACGCGTTGTTGCTGACCACCGGAAAGCTGGCTCGGATAGGCATCGGCCTTGTGAGCAAGCCCGACCAGTCCGAGGTATTGATGCGCGCGCGCAAGGGCCTCTTCACGAGTCAGTCTGAGCACCCGTAACGGCGCTTCGGTGACATTTTCCTGCACGGTGAGGTGCGGGAACAGGTTGAACTGCTGGAACACCATGCCTACCCGATGCTCCACCGGAGCCTTGCGTGCGCCAGGCCAGCGCCATCCGGATGCGCGCGCGGGCACTGTTTCGCCTGCGACTTCTATGCTGCCTTGCTGGTAGTTTTCCAGGCCCTTGATAAGGCGCAATACCGTTGATTTGCCCGAGCCACTGGGGCCGATCAAGGCGACTTTCTGACCTTGAGGAATGCTCAGGTCCAGATGGTCGATGATCCGGTTGCGGCCGAAGTCCTTGACCACGTGTTTCAGCTGTATCTGCGCAATGGTGACGGACGGAATTGCGGTGTGTGCGAGATCAGACATGGCTGCGCCTTTCCAGGTATTTGAACAGCAACGAGGTCGGCACACTGATTGCCAGAAACATCAGCGCCATCACCGTGTACGGTTCGTTGTAACGATAGGTCATGCCAGCGATCTGCTTGGCAGCCTGAAACAGTTCAGGAATAGTAATCACCGCCAGAAGTGGCGTTTCCTTGAACATACCGATCAGGTAATTACCGAGCACCGGCAGCATGGGTTTCAACGCCTGCGGCAGGATGATGCGCCGCCAGGTGTCGCCACGATTGAAGTCAAGGGCGCGTGCGGCTTCCCACTGTCCGGCCGGGATGTCGTCAATGGCACCGCGATACGCTTCGGCAATATAGGCCGCGTAATAGCAGCCAAGACCTATCACACCGGTGGTGATCGCCGGGAAGGTGATGCCCGCCAGCGGCAGCGCGAAGAACAGCACATACAACTGGACCATCAACGGCGTATTACGGAAAAAGCTCAGGTAGCCTTTGCTCAGGCGATGCACGATGGTTATCTGCGAGCGCAGTGTCAGGGCCAGGATCAGACCGAGCAACACCGCGAGCAGGAACCCCAGCACCACGACCTGTACGGTCACCAGCAAGCCCTGAAACAGCTCCGGCAGAATCGACCAGGCGAATGCGATATCAAACTCCATCGTTCATCCCCTGGCCGTGCGCCACGCGGTGGCGTGCTGCTCATAACGCTTGACCAGCCAGCTCAATGGCCAGGCCATCACGAAATAGCACACCAGCACGATGCTCCAGATCAGCGTTTGCTGGCCCAGCGTGGTGATCAATTGACTGCCGGTAAAGGTCAGGTCGGTGAGGGTGATGAGCGAGACCAGCGACGTGGTTTTCAGCAGCTCGACCAACTGATTGCCCATCGGCGGGATCATGAACGGCAGGGCCTGCGGCAGAATGATTCGCCGAAATGCGCTTATCGGCCCGAAGTCCAGCGCACGCACAGCGTCACGTTGACCCTGGCTGACGTTGATCAGTGCCGAGCGAATGATTTCCGCGCCATACGCCGAAAACGTCAGGCCCAGCCCCAGCACGCCGGTGGTCATGGGGGACAGGCGGATGCCGAACAGCGGCAGAATGAAGAACAGATAAAACAGCAGCACCAATGCCGAGATGCCACGCAGCACCTCGACATACACCGTGGCGAACCAGCGTAACGCCCGGAAGGGCGACAGGCGCATCAGGGCGATTACAAACGAGAGCACCAGCACCAGCAGTTCGGCAAGCACGGTGATCTGCAGGGTGATCCAGGCACCGTGGGCCAGTTGTCTGGCGATGAAACCTGCGGTTTCCAGTGTTGCAGCATCAACAGGCATGGCCGTACTCGTGTGGGTCAGGGCCGTTTACTGCGCGCCCTTGCGGGGCGGGGCAGGTCATGGGTTGCAGCGTTGGACTGCGGTGATGGCCGGGTCAGCCAGTTCATTTTCGGTGTAGCCGTACTTCTGCAGGATTTTCAGCAGCTCGCCCGACGCCCGGAGTTTGGCCAGTTGTTCGTTAAAAGCCTGTTCAAACGCCGGATCATTTTTTGGCAGGCCATAGGCATGGTAATTCCAGCCCGGTTTGCCACTGGCGTCCGGGATCTGCTCGAAAGGCAAGGCGCGTTCGATGTCCGCGCTGTTGGCTTTCTTGATCAGACTGATGACTTCGGCGTCCGGGAAATAAACCACGTCCACGCGACCCGCCTGCAAGGCGGCCAATGCCTCGGTGTCCTTGTCGAACAACACCACGTTGCCGTTGGCGATACCGCTGTCTTTGGCTTCCTGAACCTGATTGCTGCCAGGTTGCGTGGCCAGGCGCACCTTGGTGTTGCCGGCGACGTCCTTGAGGCTGTGCAGGTTCAGCGGGTTACCGGTTTTGACAATGAACGCACCGCCGGATCGTGTCACCGGGTTGGAGAACGCGATGACCTTGCAGCGATTCGGATTGATGAACAGGCCTGCACCGATCAAGTCGAAACGACCGGCTGCCAGACCCGGCACCAGCGAACCGAAGTCAGTGATAGGCGTCTCGATCTGCTTGATGCCCAGCGGTTCTAGAATCGCCCGCAATATCTCGACATTGGCCCCGGTGGCTTTGCCGTCGGTGCCGATGTAGGCATAGGGCTGTTCATTGGCGATACCAGCGGTCAGGCCGTCAGTGCGACCTTTTTCCAGCAGTCCGGCCAGGGCAGGGAATGAAATGACGGCATTCAGCAGCAGCGCTGAACCCATCAGGGCTGGGAACGACAGGGGGGTGATGCCTTTCATTGCGGGTGCTCGAAGTAGGGGAATAGGGCTTCTTGCTGATGCGGCCTGAACATGCGGGTCAGGTGCGCAAGCGCAAGGTAGCTTGGTCTTGCCTGCATCCTGCTTCGGCAACGTTTAGTGCATAAGACGCAACTCTATAGCTATTAAAAAAATAATTTAAATATCGATAAGGAATATGCATATACGCAGTCGCCGCCGTTATGGATGCCAAGCGTCGTGCGACCTATTGATGCAAGACCAGGTATTTGTCAGTGCGTCCCTGTTTGCAACTCCAGACGCCGGCCAGGTATCGCGGCAATCAACTCCTGGGTGTAGGCCGCTTCAGGTCTGGCAAAAACTTCCTCGGCCAGACCCTGCTCGACGGTCTTGCCATGCTTGAGCACCAGTACCTGGTGGGCAACGCTGGCGACCACTGCAAGGTCGTGAGAGACCAGCACGTAGGCGATGCCCGATTCGGCTTGCAGCTCGACCAGCAGGTCGAGGATCTGCGCCTGCACCGACACGTCCAGTGCCGAGACCGGCTCATCGAGCAGCAGCAGATCGGGCTGCAGGGCCAGCGCTCTGGCAATGGCAACCCGCTGACGCTGGCCACCGGAAAGCTCGCGCGGCAGGCGGTCCAGATAGGCCACGGGCAACTGCACTCGCTCTATCAACCGGCGTGCGGCCTGCTCCAGTTCGCGGCCTTTGAGCAGGCCGAACGAGACCAGGGGTTCGACGATGCTTTCGAATAACGTGAAGCGTGGGTCAAGGGCCGCGAACGGATTTTGCTGCACCAGTTGGATACGCCGTCGCAGTGGTCTGAATTCGCGCCAGCCCAGGTCGGTGACATCCTGGTCGTCCAGTAAAACTCGTCCGTGGGTGGGCTTCTCCAGGCCCAACGCAATGCGCAGTGCAGTGCTTTTGCCAGAACCGGACTCGCCGACGATGGCCAGTGTCTGACCGGGAAAGACCTTGAAACTGACATCCTGCAACGCCTGAAACTCTGCCTCTTCGCCTTTTACGTAGGGCAGACGGTAGGTCTTGCTGATGTTGCTCAGGTTCAGCAATGGTGTGTCATTGGCCAGGACCCGGCGTGGAGCGACCGGGCTTTTGCGCTGGCCGAATGCTGGAGCGGCGGCGATCAGTGCTCGGGTGTAGGCATGGCCTGGGTTGACGAGAATCTGCTCGGGTGTGCCATGTTCGACCAGCTCGCCGTTGTTCATGACCAGCACCCGGTCAGCGCGGTCGGCCGCCACACCGAGGTCATGGGTAATGATCAGCAAGGAGATGCCACGCTCGGCCACCAGACGTTGCAGATGATCGAGGATCTTGCGTTGTACCGTCACGTCCAGAGCGCTGGTGGGCTCGTCGGCGATGATCAGGCGCGGATTGCCTGCCAGGGCGATGGCAATCAACACGCGCTGGCGCATGCCGCCGGACAGTTCGTGCGGGTACTGACGAGCGCGTAACAAGGGCTTGTCCAGGCCGACTTGCTGCAGCAGTTCCAGCACATCGGCATCGACTGTCGGATAACGCCCGCCATGCGCCTGCAGCAGTGCTTCGGCAATTTGCCGACCGATGCGCAGAGTCGGGTTCAGGCTGACCATCGGGTCCTGCGGCACCAAGCCGATCACGCTGCCGCGAATCCGACGTTTCTCGCGCTCGGACGCATGGCTCAGATCGTGACCATCAATCTGCAGTTCGCCACTGGTGATGGTTGCGTTATCCGGTAGCAGGCCGAGGATTGCGTTGGCCATCGTCGACTTGCCGGAACCCGACTCGCCGACAATCGCCACGGTTTCGCCCTTGGCGACCTGAAACGAAACGTTGCGCACGGCCTGATTGACCTGCCCGTCGAAACGATAGGCAACGCCCAGGTGTCGGATGTCGATCAGTTGCGGGGTGTCGGTCATCGTTGAATCTCTTCCAGAGTGCGTGCGATGTGGTTAAAGCTGAACACGATAGCGACCACGAACAAGCCAGGCAGTAGCGAAACCCAAGGCGCAGTCATCAGAAAGTGCCGACCGTTGGCGATCAGCGTGCCCCATTCGGCGGCTGGCGGTTCAGCACCAAAGCCGAGGAAGCTCAGCCCGGCCGTCGCCAGAATCGCCGCGCCGAAGTCCAGTGTGGCCAGCACCGCCACCGGGCCCCAGGCGTTGGGCAGAATGTGTCGCAGCAGGGTACGGGTCCAGCTCGCGCCGCCCAGACGTGCAGCTTCCACGTAGGGCAACGTCTTGACCCGCAGCACTTCTGCGCGGGTGGTGCGAGCGAAACCGGGAATGATCCCTACGCCTACTGCTATGGCTACCGGAAGGGTGCCGAACCCGATGGCTGTGACAATCGCCAGCGCCAGTAGCAAGCCGGGCAGGGCCAGCAATACATCGATCAGGCGCATGATCACCGCATCGATGCGCCCGCCTGCGAAACCGGAAATCACCCCCAGACTCAAGCCGCCGGCCATGGCGATGCCAACCGCCAGCAGTGCGGCCTGTACCGAGAGGCTGGAGCCGTGCACCACGCGGGTATAAAGATCACGGCCCAGCTCGTCGGTGCCAAACCAGTGCGCAGCATTGGGGGCGGTGAGCTTGTCGGCAGGCGAGGTGGCATAAGGTGCGTAGCTGCTCAGGAGATGGGGTGCCAGCGCGGCCAGCAGCGCAAAGGCGACGATTGCCACTGCCAGCAGAAAACCCGGGCGCCGCAACAGGGGGCGCGCGGCTTCCGCGATCCGGCTCAGGCTGCTGCGCCGTCGCCACAGCGCTGCAGGTGCGGTTTTAACTGGAATGGTTTCACCGGAAGCAACCAGGCGAGCCAGGCGCGCAAGGCGGTTGTCGAAGATAGTCATGTCTTCAGGAGACCTTTGGCATATGGGCGATGCGCGGATCCAGCGCGGGATACAGCAGGTCAACGATCAGATTGACCACGACGAACGCAGCTGCGGAGACCGCAACGATGGCCAGTACCACCGGGATGTCCTGACGCAGTACGGCTTCCTGGGCAAGTCGACCGACCCCGGAGCGGGCAAAAATGGTCTCCACCAGCACCGCGCCGGACACTGTGTTGCCAACCTGCAGGCCGATCAGTGTCAGCAGCGGCAGGGCAGCGTTCTTGAACGCATGGCGGGCTTGAACCTGCGCGCGGGTCAGGCCCTTGGCATAAGCGGTGATGATGTAGGGCTCTTTCCAGACGCCCTGAAAGCCGCGTTGCAGGACCTGGGCGTACACCGCGGCGCTAGGGATCGCCAGCGTGACGGCTGGCAATATCAGGCTTGAGAAACCCTGATTGCCGGTCGCCGGGAACCAGCCAAGAGTGAACGCGAACAGTTGAATGAACAGCAGGCCCATCCAGAAGACCGGCACCGAGAAGCCCAGCGACGGCAGTCGTGACAAGGCGACTTTCAAGGGCTGCCAGCGTACGTAGGCTGTGAGATACGCCAGACCGATCCCGCCGATCAGTGACAGAACAATGGCAAGCCCCGCGAGGCTCAGGGTTTGAGGCAGGCGTTCGATCAGCAACTCCGACACCGGGCGATTGAGCGTCAGCGAGTTGCCGAAGTCACCGTGCATGGCTCCCCACAGCAAATCGACGTATTGCTCGAATATGCCCCGGTCCAGCCCGTAATAGAGCTTGGCCTGAGCGAGGTCCTGCGCTGAAAGTGAGTCGATTTCGACACCCGAGGCGCTGAGCATGATCGACAGGGTGTCGCCGGGCAGCAGGTACAGAATGAAATAGGTGACGCTGTAGGCCCCCCAAAGTACCAGCAGTGCTTGCGCGATGCGACTGAGGATATAGCGGCTCATGGCGTTGCCAGCTCGATGTCGTTGAACAGCGCAAAGCCTTCCGCCGTCCAGTGGAAATTGCGTACGTTTTTCGCTGTGGCGGCTTGCCAGACCCGCTCGTAGACCGGGAACGCCGAGCCTTCGTCGACCAGCAGGTCCTGCAACTCGCCATAAGCCCGGGCGCGCTGTTCGCTTTGCGTGGCGGTCAGCCCGGCGTCGAACAGCGCAAGGGCTTTGGGCAATGTTTCCGGCGCGTAAAGGTTGGTCGCCAGTGTCGAACTGTTGGCGCTGCGCGGGTCGATGATGGTCTGCAGGATGATCGGGTCGGCGCGGGTCATGTAGGTGGACGTCAGGTCATAGTTGCCTGCCGCGTTGGCCGCAGCCCATTCGGCGGTGGTCACCACGTTGAGCTTGAGCTCGATACCCACCTTGCGCAGTTGATCCTGAATCAGCACATCACCAGCGGTTTCAGCGGGGGAAAGGTTGTAGGCCAGCTTCAGTCGCTTGCCTTCTTTATAACGATAGCCGTCGGCGTTTTTCTGCCAGCCCGCAGCGTCGAGCAGGCGCTCTGCACCTTGAGGGTCGTAGGCCAGTTTGTCGGCCTGGCTTTTATAAAACGGCGTGGTGACGTCGTAGATGCCGGAGACCACCGGGAATTGCGGGTTATAAACGGTGGCTGCGTAGGTCTTGCGGTCGATTGCCTTTTGCAACGCCAGACGCACGCTTCGATCGGCGAGGATGCGATTGCCGCGGGTATTGGGATACAGGTTCAGGGCCGGTCCTGGCAGCGACCGGCTCTGAATGGTCGCGCCCCTGGACTTGAACAGGCTGAGGTCCACCTCGGAGAACGGATTGCGCGGCCAGAGAATATCGACCTGCCCCTGAACGAACTGGCCGTTACGTACGCTTTCTTCCGGCACGTAGCTGACCTCGACCGCGTCCAGATGCGCCTCGCCCTTGTTCTGCGCATTGGCCGATGGCCAGGCATAGCCCTTGCGTTTGGTCAGGCGCAAACCACTTTCAGGGGTGTAGCGCTCCAGCACGAATGGCCCGGTGCCGATGATTGCACCTAGCGAGCGCTGCTTGACGCTGAGCGCGTAGGACTCTGGAGCAAGAATGGCGAGATTGGTGGTGGAGGTGGCTTGCAGAAAGCCTGCATTGGGTTGGGCCAGCACCAGTTTGATGGTGAAGTCGTCCAGCACCTCTGCGTGGTCGTAACCTTTGAGGTAAGTGGCGCCGAAGGTGGCTGGCAATTGTGCGGCGAACGACTTGTCCGCGTCGTAGGCCGTCTTCACCGCTTGAGCGTCGAAACGTGTGCCGTTGCTGAAGGTCACGTCCTTGCGCAAGTGAAAGGTGTACTCCAGCGCGTTGTCACTGATTTCCCAGCGCTCCGCCAGCCAGGGAATGATCTTGCCGGTCTGTGGATCCTGATCGGTCAGGGACTCTGCAATATTGCGCAGCACCACCCGATGCTCCAGCCAGTAAACCTGAAAAGGGTCAAGGCTGACCAGCGTGGTGTTGTCTCTGAAGAACGCCACCTTGAGGGTTTTGGCTGCCTGGCCGTCCTGGCCGGAAGGTGAGCAGCCGAGCAGGGTAATGGCTGTGACGGCGGCGAACAGCAGGCGCGAGAGGAAAGGGCGCCCAGTCATCGGACTGTGCTCCGGGTCGCGAATCCATTTGAGAAAGTCGAAGGCGGTGTACGGCGCATGGAAGGTCCTCTTCAAGTCGAGCACAGTGCTTCAGCACTGATTTCTTAAGACCGTATTCTTATGAGGGGGACGCTGTAAAAGTCTTTTTTCTTCTAAGCTAATATAGGATTTTATGATTTATAAGATGGTTTATTATGCTTAATTAGTATTTTTTCAGATGCTTGCTGTTTCGGGCACCGAACAACGTTGGCGAAAACGAAAAAGCCCTCGATTTGAGGGGCTTTCTGTCTTTGTCACCGTGCAGCCCATCCGCTCTGGATAGGTCATTGCATAGGAAGCAGGAAGTGCTTCCAGCTGTATTCAGACTTTTCTGACGCAGTCAGATGACAATTCAGGCGTGTGTGATTTTTCGCGCTCTATGCTTATTCTAAAAAGATATTAAATTTATAAAAAACAGAAGGTTAAGCTATATATCAATACATAAGTTCAAGGCCCCGCCTGATGTGTTTTCTGTACATGTACCTCGATGTGGATGGCCAGCAATGACCTTCGATTACGCATTTGCCATTTCCACCTTGCCTGCCTTCCTCAAAGCCGTTGGTGTCACCCTTCAGGTGGGGCTGATTGCAATCCTGACCTCGCTTACTGTAGCGGTCGTTAACGCTGCGATTGCCACGTTCAAGGTGCCGGTCCTGCATCGTCTGGTGCCGGTGTACGTCGAATTGGCGCGTAACACGCCATTGCTGATTCAATTGTTTTTCATCTATTTTGCCTTGCCGACGCTGGGGATTCGCGTGTCGGGTTTCGCGTCGGCAGTGATTGCGATGACCTTTCTCGGCGGTGCTTACCTGACCGAGATTCTGCGCGCTGGCATAGAGGCCGTGCCCAAGGCTCAGATCGAGTCGGGGTTGTCCATCGGACTGTCCCGCTGGCAGCTACTGCGCCACGTGATTCTGCCGCAGGCGGGCATCCTCAGCCTGCCGGCACTGTTCGCCAATTTCGTCTTTCTGCTCAAGGAAACCACCGTGGTCTCGGCTGTCGCGGTGCCGGAAATTCTCTACACCACCAAAAGCTACATTGCCCTGTATTACAAAACCTACGAGATGCTCGCGGTGATGACCGGCCTGTGCGTGTTGCTGTTCCTGCCGTTGTCTTTGTTACTCGGTCTTCTGGAAAGGAGGCTCCAGCATGGCCAGTTCGGGTCTTGAGTTGTTGTGGGTGTCTGCGCCGCAGTTGATCACGGGGGCAGGGCGCACATTAGGGATTTCACTGTTGGCAATCGTTTTCAGCAGTCTTGGCGGCCTGTGTTACGGCGTGCTGCGCAGCCTTGGCAAACGCTGGCTGGAGGTGCCGTTGCGGATCTATCTGGAGCTGTTCCGGGCGATTCCGGTACTGGTCTGGCTGTACTTGTTCTTCTTTGGGTTACCGATTTTCCTTGGCCTGAGCATTCCGGCGTTCTGGTGCGCGGTCCTGGTGCTTTCTTTGTGGGGGGCCAGCGAGGTCGGTGAGGTAGTGCGCGGCGGGCTGCGTTCGATTCCACGCGGGCAACGCGAAGCAGGCTTGGCAATCGGTCTTGGTCTGGGCCAGTTGTATGGTCGCGTGCTGTTGCCACAGGCACTCAAGCGGCTGACGCCGCCGGTGATCAATGTCTATACGCGGCTCATCAAGACCAGCTCGCTAGCTGTCCTGATCGGAGTCGTGGACGTGACCAAGGTCGGCCAGCAGATCATCGAGCGCACGTACGAATCGGTGCTGATCTACGGCTTCCTGTTTCTATTCTTTTTTATCGTTTGTTATCCGCTGTCGGCCGCCTCGCGTGTGCTTGAACGGCGCTGGAATCACGCATGAGCACATTGATCGAACTGTCCGGTTTCAGCAAAAACTTCGGTGACACTCCGGTGCTCCGAGACATCGACCTGAGCGTGAAAGAGGGCGAAGTCGTGGTGATTCTTGGCCCCAGCGGGTGCGGCAAGAGCACATTGCTGCGCTGCCTCAACGGCCTCGAACTCGGTCATGCCGGCAGCCTGCGCTTTGCCGGCAAGGCGCTGCCCGCCAACGCCGACTGGCGGCTGGTCAGGCAGCAAATCGGCATGGTCTTTCAGAGCTATCACCTGTTTCCGCACATGACCGTACTCGACAATATTCTGCTCGGCCCGTTGCGCGTGCAAAAACGTAGTGCAGCCGAGGCTCGTCAGCAGGCCGAGGCATTACTGCAGCGGGTGGGCCTGACGGAAAAACGTGATGCCTATCCGCGCGAGCTGTCCGGCGGCCAGCAGCAGCGTATCGCTATCGTGCGTGCGCTGTGCATGAACCCCAAAGTCATGCTGTTCGATGAGGTGACCGCAGCCCTTGATCCGGAAATGGTCAAGGAAGTACTGGAAGTGATCCTCGACCTCGCCCAGGGCGGGATGACCATGCTCATCGTCACCCACGAAATGGCCTTCGCGCGCGCGGTGGCCGACCGAATCCTGTTCATGGACCGCGGCCGGATCGCGGAACAGAACGACCCCGAAACTTTCTTCAGCGCCCCGCAGACCGCACGCGCGCAGCAGTTCCTGGAGAGGTTCTCCTACGTGGAAAACATGCCAAAAAGGAAAGCATCGTGAGCTTCAAAACTGCCCTCGTATTACCGTTGATTGCCTTCACCCTGATGGCGGGTTGCGACAAGCCTGCCGAGCAGAAGCCCGTGGCCAAGGCTGCCCCTTCACCGTCCAGCAGTTACCTGGAAACCATCAAGGCTCGCGACAAGCTGATTGTCGGCGTGTTCAGCGATAAACCGCCTTTTGGCTTCGTCAACGAGCAGGGCCAGTACGTCGGTTTCGACACTGACCTGGGCAAGCGTTTCGCCAAGGACCTGTTGGGCGACGAGAAGAAGATCGAGTTCGTAGTGGTCGAACCTGCCAGCCGCATACCGTTTCTGCAGAGCGACAAGGTAGATTTGATTCTGGCCAACATGACGGTTACGCCGGAACGTCGAGAGGCAGTGGATTTCACCAACCCGAATCTGCGTGTTGCAGTTCAGGCACTGGTGCCGCAAGCCAGTCCGGTCAAGACGCTGGACGATCTGGCGAGCAAGACCACCATCGTCACCACCGGCACCACGGCTGATCTCTGGCTGACGAAAAATCATCCTGACTGGAAAGTGCTGAAGTTCGAGAAAAACTCCGAGTCGCTGCAAGCGCTGGCCAATGGTCGCGGTGATGCCTATGCGCAGGACAATCTGGTGCTGTTCAGCTGGGCGAAGAAAAACCCCGGCTATCGCGTGCTGGAGCAGAAACTCGGTGACGAAGCGCCAATCGCTCCTGCCGTCAAAAAAGGCAATATCGAACTGCGCGACTGGGTGAACACCGAACTGGCCAGGCTGGGCGAAGAGAAATACCTGCTCAAGCTCTATGATCAGTATGTACGCCCAGAGCTGGCCGAGGGCACAGACCCCAATGCGGTCATCGTCGAAGGCGGAAGGTGGAAGCCTTGATGGCTATGATCTGATTTCCGCGGATGGAGCGCGAACCGGCGAGAGGCCGGTTCGTTTGTCTACAGCGTGGCACCGCCTGCAACTGCCTTGCTCTCAAGCTCTGCTTCGAGGCGATCGACGAACAAGCGTACCCGGTGAGGGACGCGCTGTCGGGTTGGCAATACCGCCGTGACAGACAACTGCTCGGGGATGACGTCCTCGAAGTGTATCTGCAGAAGGCTGCCTTCACGGATTTCCTGCTGAACATCCCAATAGGTCAGCATCGCCAGCCCGAGGCCCTGTTTGCACGCCGTGCGCACCGCTTCGACGCTGTTGGCCGAGAACGCCCCCTGAGCGCGAATGGCCACCGGCTCGCCTTCTCTGATGAACGGCCAGTAAGGCATCGCATGCAAGGTTATGCACGGGTGTTGACGAAGTTCGTCAAGGATTGATGGCTGGCCGTGCCGTGCCAGGTAGTCGGGGCTTGCACACACGACCCGGGGGTTGGGCGCCAGCGATCTGGCCACCAGCGCGGAGTCACGTATCGTGGCGATCCGAATGGCGACATCGATGCCCAGCCCGGCGATGTCCACGATGCTGTCCGACAGCGTCAGGTCGATACTCAGTGCCGGGTTCTCCTGCATCAACGCAGGCAGCAGCGGCATGATGACGGTCTGACCAAACACGCTGGGGGCAGTGACCCGCAATACGCCATTGGCCGTACCCGCATCGGCTTTCAGCGTTGCACGGGCGGTTTCGCTGGCGTGGAGCATGGTTTTGGCATGCGGCAGAAACACTTCGC
Source organism: Pseudomonas sp. PvP100 (assembly GCF_017833055.1). Classification (NCBI taxonomy): domain Bacteria; kingdom Pseudomonadati; phylum Pseudomonadota; class Gammaproteobacteria; order Pseudomonadales; family Pseudomonadaceae; genus Pseudomonas; species Pseudomonas sp. PvP100. The sequence goes on along the minus strand of NZ_JAFIBO010000001.1, from coordinate 2,036,198 downwards.
CTTCCGGCGTCAGTGATACCGAGCGGGTGGTGCGGTGAACCAGCCTGACGCCCAGGTCGTTTTCCAGCGCAGCCAGACGTCTGGAGATTGCCATCGGCGACAACCCGAGTCGACGCGCCGCTTCCGACAGGCTCCTGCTGGAGGCAATGGCGGCGAACACCTCTATATCAGATATTTGCACGGATTCTATCCATTTTCGTTAAAGCGCCTTATCTGCACGGCCGGGTTCCAATGGGCTGCGCCAGCCCTTAACGTTGCTGCAGGTTCTGTCAATGACTGCGGGCAATTCGCAGCCGGTCTGCACAGTGAGGATTTGAAGTATGAGCGAGACAAACAAACACGTTACAGCTCCGTTCGATAGAGGTCATCTGAAACTGAAGAACAGGTTTGCGGTGGCGCCCATGACACGTGTGAGCGCGGACGAGCAGGGCAGTGCAACGCAGACCATGGCGCGCTACTACGAGCGGTTCGCCAAGGGCGGTTTTGGCCTGATCATCACCGAGGGCAACTACACCGATCGCAGTTCTTCCCAAGGCTACCGCTTCCAGCCCGGGCTCACCGATGACGAGCAAGCTCAGGCCTGGCGTGCCACGACCGATGCTGTGCACCGCCATGGCAGTGTCATGATTGCGCAGCTCATGCACGCCGGTGCGCTCAGTCAGGCTAATCGCTTCGTCAGCGAGTCGGTGGGTCCTTCGGCCATTCGTCCCAAGGGCGAACAGATGGCGTTCTATTACGGCGCGGGCAGCTACCGGATTCCGCGGGCGATGAGTGACAAGGATATTGCCGAGGCCATTGACGGGTTCGCCCACGCGGCGCAACTGGCTATCGGCACTGCAGGCTTCGACGGTGTCGAGATACATGGTGCGAACGGCTACCTGCTCGATCAGTTTTTGACCGACTACAGCAATCAGCGCACCGATCAATGGGGCGGTGAGGTCGGACAGCGTCTGCGACTGACGCTCGAGGTCATCGCCGCAGTGAAAAAAGTCGCCGGGCAGGCACCGGTGGGCGTGCGTCTCTCACAAGGCAAGGTCAACGACTTTCAGCACAAATGGGCGGGGGGCGAGCGCGATGCCGAAATCATTTTCGCTGCGCTGGCCGATGCCGGCGTCGATTACATCCATGTGACCGAACACGAAGCATGGCAGCCGGCGTTTGCCCAGGGTCAAGCCAGCCTGGTCGAACTGGCCAGTCGCTACGCGCCGGATGTCACGCTGATCGCCAATGGCGGCCTGCACGATCCGCAAAAAGCCGACCAGGTGCTTCGTGAAGGCGCGGACATCATCGCGGTGGGCAAGGGGGCGCTGGCCAATCCGGACCTGCCAGAGTTGTTGCGTCAGGGCGCGGCACTCCGCGACTTCGATCCAGCTATTCTCGGGCCGATTGCCAATATCAAGGACAGTGAGTTGGTGTAGGCGTTGCTGACAAGCATCAGCGCCGGCTGAGCGTGCGTAACGCCACGTAGACAGGCGTTGCGCCCTGGGTCAGTTCGATGATCTGCCGGGATATCTCGATTCGGTCGACCAGTGCAGCCAGGAAAGCGGCTACGTCATCGCGCGGTATTTCGCTATACGCGACAGCCGGACCTGCGCTGACCTCACCGGTACCCGCGCTGTCGACCAGGGTGCCTGGCCTTAGAATCACCCAGTCCAGTGCGGAAGAGGCCAGATACACATCGGCTTGTTTTTTCACCCGCATGTAATTCTCGAATCCAGCGGAGGTGTCTGTACCGCGTGCAGCTTCAGGAAATGCCGACACCAGCAGAAAGCGACTGACCCCGGCAAGCACAGCGGCCTCAACAGCGGTCTCCAGGCCCTTGCCATCAATGGCGTTGGTCAGCTCAATGCCTGCGCCGCCAGCCCCAGCGGTGAAAACCACGACATCGCTGCCTGTCATCGCAGCGGACAAACGAGAAGCGTCCAGCTCGGTGAGGTTGCCGAGCAATGGTATGGCGCCAGTCGCTTTGATTGCCGCCGACTGTTCTTCTTTTCGGTGCAGTGCGATCACTTCATGACCGCCGCCGCCAAGGTTTTTCAGAAGGCGCTGGCCGACCTTTCCGGCTGCGCCGATGACAAAAACTTTTGACATGAAATCTTCCTCTGGTGGGTCGTGCGCCGACGCTCAGCACTATCGGCGCAATCAGCCGTGTTAGCCTTCAAATTGATGGTAGACCTTGGCAATCACTTTCCAGCTGTCGTCGATTTTGATCAGCGTCAGGTAGTCGTTGTAGTCCGCACCAATGGCATCCTTTTCCATATCGACCCGGACCACTGCCGTGGTGGGCGTAATGGCAAGGACGTCCAGACGCGTCGTTATGTCTGGAGCGGTACCATTGGTTTCGACGAAGGTGTACAGGTTGCTGATCGGTCCACCCAGCAGTTGACCATTGGTGAAACCATACATCACTGCATCTTTGTGGAATGCTTCCTCGATAGTGGCAACGCTGCCTGTACGCAAGCCTTCTACGTACTTGCTGGCCGTTGCGATAACTGCGTTGTAGTCGTTGGTCGGGACGGCTTTGATGTTATTGCTCATGGGTGTTACTCCTGGGTTGGGAACTGATTGCATGGCAGGTGAATCAGGATCGCCTGCCTGATTACCAGTCCTGACGGGTTGGCGAGATGATCAGATCGTTCATGGTTACGTTGGCTGGCTGATTGAGGGCGTAGATCACGGCGCGGCTGATATCCTCAGGCGCAATGGCGATTTCATTAAGCGCTTTGGCCGCCTTGCGGCCCTCGGGATCTGTGACCTTGTCGGCCCAGCCGGTATTGATCATGCCGGGGCTGACAGTGCTGACGCGCAGACCGTGCTGCACGCCCAGCTCCTTGCGCATCGATTCGGTCATCGCCTGGACAAAGAACTTGGTAGCGCTGTAAACGCCGGCTGCCGGGCCGACCTGATGACCTGCGACCGAGTCCATGTTCAGGATCTGACCAGACTTCTGTTCGATCATGAACGGCAGAACTGCCGCTATGGAGTTCAGGTAGCCCTTGATGTTCACGTCGACCATCGCGTGCCAGTCCCGGGTTGCGAGATCGACCCAGTTGGAGAACAGCATCAGGCCTGCGTTATTGACCAGAATGTCCACAGAGCCATAGGTGTCATTGGCGAACTGTGCCATCCGCTGTGTTTCGTCAGCGCTGGTTACGTCAGTTACGCAGCTCACTGCTCTGTAACCGGAAGCCTGTAGTTCACTGATCATAGCGACCAGCCCTTCTTCATCCCGGGCGGCCGCTACGACATTGGCACCATAGGCTGCTAGTGATTTGGCTGTTGCCGCGCCGATCCCCGACGAGGCGCCGGTGACGATTACTGTTTTCTTGTCGAGATAATTCATGTCGTGTTTTTCCTTTATCGCGGTATTTCCGGCATCCGGGAGTTGATGGTGGGGAGGAGCCGGCTCTGGCTTAGTAATTACCCATTGGCCAGTCGATATAGCCTTTGGCACCGCCGCCGTAGTACGACTCACGAGGTGCAATGGTCAGCTCGGCACCATGGCGCAGACGGGCGACGAGATCGGGGTTGGATATGAACAAGCGACCGAAAGCCACCGCGTCGATCTTGCCCTGCGCCCGGCGCTCGATCGCCATCTCCAGGTCATAGTTGTTATTGCCAATGAACGGACCGTTGAACCGGGCGCTCAGTGCATCCATGTCGACACCTTCCGGCACTTCACGGGAGGTGGCAGTGGCGCCTTCGACAAAGTGCAGATAGGCCAGATTGAATGTGTTCAGTTGCTGGATCAGGTAGCCATGAAGGCCCATGACGTTGCTGTCGGGCGGGGTATTCCCGGCATCGGGCGTTACCGGAGACAAACGAATACCCACGCGGTCACTGCCCCAGATATCCACGATGGCCTGGGTGACTTCCAGCGTCAGGCGAGCGCGGTTTTCTATCGAGCCGCCATACTGGTCGGTGCGCTGATTGGTCGAGTCGCGCAGAAACTGGTCCAGCAGGTAGCTGTTGGCCGAATGGACTTCAACGCCATCAAAACCGGCCCTTTTGGCGTTCTCTGCGGCGTGTTTGTATTGCTCGATGATGCCGGGGATTTCGCCGGTTTCCAGTGCGCGCGGCATGGAGACTGGTACAAAACCGTCGACGGTGTAGGTATTGCCCTCGGCCTTGATGGCGGACGGGGCTACCGGTGCCTCGCCATTGGGTTGCAGGTCGACACTGGAGAATCGCCCCACATGCCATAGCTGGCTGACAATCTTGCCTCCTGCTGCATGCACAGCGTCGGTGACTGCCCGCCAGCCTGCGACTTGTTGATCACTCCAGATCCCCGGGGTCGCGGCATAGCCTCGACCCTGAGCGGAAATGTTTGTCGCCTCGGCGACGATCAGCCCTGCCGTAGCGCGTTGCGCGTAGTAGGTTGCGTGCAGTTCATTGGGAACACCATCCTCGCCATAGCGGCTGCGTGTTACCGGTGCCATCACGATACGGTTCGCCAGCTCCATAGAGCCCATGGTGACGGGTGAAAACAGGTCGGTAGTGTTATGGGTGTCATTCATCAAATACTCCACATAGTAGACCAGTCGTCTACTTAAAAGACTAAAAAAAAATGCCTGCTACCGCAGCAGGCGCTTGGTCATGGTCAGTGCTTTCTCGAAAGGTTCGGTGGACCTGTTCACCTTCGCCAGAAGGGAAGCGCCAAGCCATAGCTGATACAGGGACTCTGCGAATCCTTCATGATCGCCCTCGGGATGAATACTGTCATCGGCGACGCCCATGTCTACACAGGCAGTCAGGCGTTTAATGATGTTTGCTGTGCCGACCTCGAGCACACCACGCATGTCTTCAGACAGATCGCAGACTTCCGCCCCCAGCTTGACGACCAGACACTTGCCTTCGGGAAGGTCGGTGCCCTGGGTTTCTATCCAATAGTTGAAGTAGGCCATTAACCGCTCGGCACCACTTCCCGGACGTGCCATGAGGGCGTCGACTCGGCCCAGGTACTCGGAAAAATACTCTTCCAGCAGCGCCTGACCGAATTCTTCCTTCGATTTGAAATAGTAATAGAACGAGCCTTTGGGTACCCCAGCCGTGCTTAATACCTCGGCGAGGCCAACGGCGGTATAGCCTTTGTTCGTCATGAGCGAGCGGGCCACATCAATGATGTGCTGTCGCATGTCCTGGGCTGGTTTCTTCATAATGCCAAGCATCCTAAACGTAAACCGACCAGTCGTCTAGTAAGTTTTCGGGGAATCTGCCTGCGCAAAAAAGAGCCTTAGTAAATGTATATCGCATAGGCTTTGACTGTATCCCCCCTGGGGGGATAGAGTGCCGGTCTGAATCACCCAGACTGGAGCTCGATCCATGAGTGAACACGACCATCCCCACGGCCATACGCACCAGTCCCACGAAGCTGTCATCAAGCGCCTGAAACGGGCCGACGGTCATTTGCGCGGCATCATCACCATGATCGAAGAAGGGCGCGAGTGTGTGGACATCGCCCAGCAGTTGCACGCGGTCGAGAAAGCGGTGTGCCAGGCCAAGCGCACGTTGATTCAGGATCATATCGATCACTGCCTCGAAGACACGCTCGGTTCACTCGCCAGGGGCGAGCGGGCACCGCTGGAAGCCTTCAAGCAAATCACCAAATACCTTTAGGTCTCGCATGCCCAACTTCGTCGAGTTGTTGCAGCAAGGTGGTTCGCATGCCTGGCTGTATTTCCCCAGTGCCATTTTGCTGGGCGCGTTGCACGGGCTAGAGCCCGGGCATTCGAAAACCATGATGGCGGCGTTCATTGTGGCCATTCGTGGCTCGGTGAAACAGGCTGTGATGCTTGGCGTCGCAGCTACCGTTTCGCACACCGCCGTTGTCTGGCTGGTGGCCATCGGCGGGATGTATCTGGGGCAGGGGCTGGACGCTGAAACCACGGAGCCTTACTTTCAGCTCGCGTCGTCTGCCGTGATCATCGCCATTGCATTGTGGATGCTGTGGCGCACCTGGTGTGGCGAGCAGCTGTATAAGTTCGAAAGTGCCCGGCTGAGTCACGGGCATACAGGCCATGGCCATGAGCACGACGTGGACTCCCATGAGCATGAGCATGAGCATGAGCATGAGCATGAGCATGAGCATGGTCACAGCCATGACCACAGCGATCTGGAAGGCTTGAACCTGAGCGCCGAAGGCTATCAGGACGCCCATGAAAAGGCCCATGCTGACGACATTCGCAAGCGCTTCACCCATCGCGAGGTCAGCAATGGCCAGATCCTGATGTTCGGATTGACCGGGGGCCTTATCCCTTGCCCGGCGGCCATCACCGTGCTGCTGCTGTGTCTGCAGGTGCAGCAGGTCACCCTGGGCGCGATGATGGTGATCTGTTTCAGCGTGGGGCTCGCCATTACGCTGGTCACTGTTGGCGCTGCCGCCGCCATCGGTGCGCGAAAAGCCTCGAATCGTTTTCCCTGGCTCAGTGCCGCCGCTCGACGCGCCCCTTATCTGTCCAGCGTCCTGATTATCTGTGTCGGGATGTATGTAGGGATCAACGGCTGGATCGGTCTGCACTCGTGAGATGGCCGGGTGTTTGAGACTGGCAGCTATCACAAAAATAATTTGTGTATCTTGAAAATATATATTGATTTTTATTGGCGTCGGCCGGCTTTAGCATGAGTGGACCTTGAAGAAGTCGCCGGGCAGCGAGCGCGTCGTCCGGCTTCACCCGCCACCAAGAGCTGCAACCGGAGTCCTGATGAGTCTTTCTCCTTTCCACCTTGCAATCCCGGTTTATGACTTGGCCGCGACACGTGCCTTCTACGGTGAAGTGTTCGGTCTTTCCGAAGGGCGCTCCAGCGATCAGTGGGTCGACTTCGATTTCTACGGGCACCAGTTGGTGATTCATGAACACCCGAAAACCGCCTCTCAAGAGAGCGTGCACAGCAACCCTGTAGACGGTCACGACGTGCCGGTTCCGCATTTCGGGATCATTCTGGAATGGGCCCAGTGGGAGGCCTTGGCCGAACGCTTGAAATCCTTCGGCACCGAGTTCGTCATCGAACCCTACATTCGTTTCAAGGGGCAGGTGGGTGAACAGGCCACCATGTTTCTTTTCGATCCCTGCGGTAATGCGCTTGAGTTCAAGGCCTTCAAGGACATGAGTCAGCTGTTCGCAAAATAGTAAAAAGCCTGGCGCGCACCACGTCGCGCCAGGCTTGCTTGAGTGGGCGCAACGCTAACCAGTCATCACGTGGTCATTAATCAGCTGCACCAGCGTGCTCACCGGTTCGGTCAGGCTGCGGCGAGCACGATGTACCAGGCCGATATCGCGATGGAACGTATGCGCTTTCAAGTCGATAGAGCGCACACCGGCGTGCCATGTCTGCAGGGTTGCCGTTTCCGGAACCAAGGCTACGCCGACGCCGTTGGCGACCAGTTTGATGATCGCATCCAGTTCATCGAGCTCGCAGACTTCGCGCAGCGAGACATGGGTCTGGCGCAGGAACCGGTCGACCTGACGGCCACCAAACGACGATCGATCGTAACGAATGAATGGATGAGCCGAAACCAGCTCGGCCCAGTCATCCCCCGGCATGTCGACAGGCACGATAAGGCGATAGGGCTCACGGACCAGTGTCGTCCAGCGCAGGTCGCTTTGCAGTGAGAACGGCGGGCGGATGATCGCTGCCATGTCAATTTCGCCAGCGTCCACCTGATTGACCAGGTCCATGGACAGGCCGGGGATGACACGCGTCCTGCACGCGGGGAATTGCTGATGAAACCGAGCGAGCGCTTCCGGCAGAAAGGAGCGTTGCACAGAGGCTATTGCGCCGATGGTCACCAGCACGCTGGCGGGCAACCCGACCGTAGTAGTGCCCAGGCTGCTGAACTGGCGCACCAGATCCTGACCTTGTAGCAACACTTGCTGCCCCATGCGGTTGAGCTGGGCTGAACGTCCTTTTCGGTCGAACAATTCGACGCCCAGTTCAGCTTCAAGGCGCTGCATCTGCGCACTGACAGCGGCCTGGGTCAGCCCGATCTTGCTGCCCGCCGCAGCGAAAGTGCCTTCTCTTGCCACGGCGATAAATGTTTTCAGTTCTTTGATCATGGGCAAAGAATAATTGTATTTTTACTGAAAGCACATTTGTTTATTTTGTTGTTGATGCCTATCCCATGTCCTCGGCCACACCCTGATCCTCACCGAGAAACCCGCCGCTCTGGTGCTGCCATAGCCGCGCATAGGTTCCGTTTTTGCCCAGCAGTTCGGCGTGGGTGCCTTGTTCGATGATGCGGCCGTCGTCCATGACAATCAGCCGGTCCATGGCGGCAATCGTGGACAGGCGGTGGGCGATGGCAATCACCGTCTTGCCTTGCATCATTTCATCGAGGCTCTCCTGAATCGCCACTTCGACTTCCGAGTCCAGCGCACTGGTGGCTTCGTCGAGCAGCAGGATCGGGGCGTTCTTGAGCATCACCCGGGCGATGGCGACGCGTTGGCGTTGTCCGCCCGACAGCTTGATACCGCGCTCACCCACCAGCGTGTCGTAGCCACTGTGGCCTTGTTTGTCGCTCAGTTGGCTGATGAACCCGTCGGCTTGCGCACTCGCCGCAGCGCTGCGGATTTGCTCATCAGTCGCGTCGGGGCGTCCGTAGGCGATGTTGTCGCGAATGGAGCGGTGCAGCAGCGAGGTGTCCTGCGTGACCATGCCGATGGCACTGCGCAAGCTGTCCTGAGTGACGTGCGCAATGTCTTGCCCATCAATGCTGATCGACCCCTTGTCCACGTCATAAAAGCGCAGCAGCAGGTTGATGAGCGTGGATTTGCCGGCACCGGAGCGACCCACCAGGCCGATTTTTTCACCAGGACGAATGGTCAGGCTCAGGGCATCGAGCACCTGACGTTCGCCGTTGTAATTGAAGCTCACGTTATCGAAGGTGACCGCGCCACCGCGGGTGACCAGAGCCTTCGCGTCTGGTGCATCCTCGACCTTGGGACCGCGGGTCAAGGTTTCCATGCCGTCCTGAACGGTGCCGATGTTCTCGAATAGCGAGGTCATCTGCCACATGATCCAGTGCGACATGCCGTTGATACGCAACGCCATGGCGGTGATCGCCGCGACCGCACCGGTGCCGACCTGGCCCTGGTGCCACAGCCACAGGGCGTAACCGCCAGCACCCATGATCAGCGCGACCACCAGTGCCTGATTGACGATCTCGAATTGGCTGACCAGACGCATCTGGGCCAGGCCGGTGAGCTTGAAGTCCTCCATCGCGGCCCGCGCGAAATGCGCTTCACGCTTGGAGTGCGAGAACAGCTTTACCGTGGTGATGTTGGTGTACGCGTCCGAGACACGTCCGGTCATCGATGAGCGCGCGTTGGCCTGCTCCTGGCCGACCTTGCCCAAGCGTGGCACGAAGTACAGCATGGCCAGACCGAACAGCATCAGCCAGCCAAGGAAAGGCAGCATCAGTTTCAGGTCGAAGCCGCCGGCCAGGGCGATGATCGCGATGAAGTAGACGCCGATACCGAGGACGATTTCGACGATCGTGAACAGCACCTCGCGCACTGACAGCGCTGTCTGCATCACCTTGGTGGTGACGCGGCCGGAGAACTCATCGGAGAAAAAAGACAGGCTTTGCCGCAACATCAATCGATGGAAGTCCCAACGCAGCCGCAGGGGCAGGTTGATCGCCAATACCTGGTGCTGCACCATCGTGCGCAATGCCACCAGCACGATGCTGCTCAGCAATACCAGGCCGATGCCCCACAGCACGCTACTTTCCTGCACGGCCGTATCGCCGCCCGCCTTCCAGGTGGACAGCAGGTCCACGACCTGCCCGAGGAAGGAAAACAGCCAGGCTTCGTAAATCGACACACCGGCACACAGCAGCGCAAACGCAAGGATGTAACCGCGTGCCCCTCGCGTGCAGGCCCAGAGAAACCTTGCCAGGCCGTCAGGTGGCGGCGGCACTTCGTCAGGCGGGAAGGGGTCAAGCCATTTTTCAAACGCGCGAAGCATGGTGTTCTCCAAAAAAATCAGTGCAAAGAGTCTGGCGTCCTCGACGCCTCCCGAACCTCTTCCAGATTGAGCTTCAGGGTCAATGTTTGTCGGCGCCATTGCCCAGGCTGTCCCACAGTCTCATCACTTGGGTCACTGCGGCGTCCAGTGTGGCATGTGGGACACCGTCGCGCGCCAGTGTAGACAAACCCAGAAGAAAACTGTCAAACACGGCCGCGAGCGTTTCCGGTATTACCGTCGCGGGCAGCTCGCCTGCCGCAACGGCGCGCTGGATACAGGCCACGATACCTGCGCGGTTCAGATCCCTGGCGCGCGCAAGAGGTTCGGAAATGGCCTTGCTCTCGTCCGAGCAGGCGCTCATCAGCCCTAACGCCACCAGGCACCCCGTGGGATGCCCTGGCTCGCATTGCATTTTCGCAGAGCGGCGAAGGGTGAGTTCAATTGCGTCTCGGGGTGGCAGGGTCGTATCGAACAGGCTGTCGGTGACTCGCCCGTAGGTGTCGAGGTAATGCTCCATCACTTCATTGAACAGGGCCTGCTTCGAACCAAACGCTGCGTAGAAGCTCGGCGCCGTGATACCGCCACCGATGGTTGCCTTGAGCTGGCTGAGGGAGGTTGCGTCGTAGCCGTGCTCCCAAAACAGATGCAGCGCCTGAGTGATCGCTACATCACGGTCAAATGTACGCGGACGCCCCAGCTGTGCCATATCGAGTCTCCTTCGGAATTAATTAAATACTAATCGATACATAAGTCGTTGACCACCTGACTCCACCTGCTTATATTTGTACCGATCAGTATATTAGTGAGGGTATTTCAGTGACTACGGATGAGAAACAGGGCGAAACACTCCCGCTGGGGGCGTTACTGGCGCTGGCAATGACGGGGTTCATCTGCATTGTCACCGAGACCTTGCCGGCAGGTTTGTTGCCGCAGATCGCCGACGGGTTGGAGGTGTCCGCATCGTTTGCAGGGCAGATGGTGACTGTTTATGCGTTGGGTTCATTGCTGGCCGCCATTCCGCTGACGATCGCCACGCAAAGCTGGCGGCGCAGAACGGTATTGCTGGTGACGATTATCGGCTTTCTGGTGTTCAACAGCGTCACTGCATTGTCGTCCAATTATGGACTGACCCTGATCGCAAGGTTTTTCGCAGGCGTCTCGGCGGGTCTGGCCTGGAGCCTCATCGCCGGTTATGCACGGCGCATGGTGGTCCCGCAACTGCAAGGCCGCGCATTGGCCGTGGCGATGGTCGGTACGCCCGTTGCCTTGTCGCTGGGCGTGCCTCTGGGAACCTGGCTTGGCGGCTTCATGGGCTGGCGCATGGCGTTTGGCCTGATGTCCGGGATGACCGTGCTGTTGATCATCTGGGTGCTGGTCAAAGTGCCGGACTATCCCGGCAAGTCCTCCTCACAGCGCATGGCGTTACGTCAGGTCTTTTTCACGCCCGGCGTACGCTCGGTGCTGGGCGTGGTTTTCACCTGGATGCTGGCTCATAACCTGCTTTACACGTACGTCGCTCCCTTCGTTTCCGCGGCGGGGCTGGCGAATGATGTGGACCTGGTATTGCTGGCATTCGGGGTCGCCGCACTGGCGGGCATCTGGGTTACGGGACGGTTGGTTGATCGCCATCTGCGCAAGACAGTGCTTGCCAGCCTGGCAACCTTCGCAGCGGTGTCAGTGTTCTTCGGCGTGTTTTCCGGCTCTGCAACAGCCATTTACATCGGCGCTTTTATCTGGGGGCTGACCTTCGGCGGTGCCGCCACGCTGCTGCAAACCGCGCTCGCCGATGCGGCAGGCGAGGGCGCAGATGTAGCGCTTTCGATGAACGTCGTGGTCTGGAACAGCGCCATCGCAGGCGGAGGGTTACTGGGTGGCGTGTTGCTTGGCCACTGGGGAGCAGGTTCCTTTCCCTGGGTCTTGTTGATGCTTTTGCTGCTGAGCCTGTTGATCGCACTGCGCGCAGGTGCTCATGGTTTTGCACGGGGCAGCCGGCTGGACCGGGAATGTGGTCTGGCAGGGTGATCCGATCAAGAACCGGAGTATGGACATTAAGCTGCTTGCTGATATAGGAGGTTAATTCTATAATTTTGTGAATTAAATAGCTGAGGCGAGCTTTATACACATTATGTTGGATTTAAGCTTCAGCAAGCCCGGTGAGATCGTCAAGCGCCTTTGCGACCGCCTGCGCACAGAGCGTCTGGCGCTGAATATGACACAAGCCGACCTCGCCGGGCGTGCCGGCATCGGCACAAATACGGTCTCCAACCTCGAAGCCGGACGAAATGTCGGATTCGAGAACGTCGTGCGGGTGGCTATGGCTCTTGGCCGAACCAAGGAACTCGAAGGCCTGTTTCTGCCAAAGCTGGACAGCATCGAAGACATTCGACGCTACGAAAACAGCGCCAATCGTCTCCGTACAAAGAGGAAGTCCGGCGATGCTTGAGCAGGTTAACGTCTTCTACGAGGGCTGGGGTGAGCGATGGCAGTGGGGCACGCTGGTCTCGACGACCGCTTTGACCGGTCGCCCGCTGATCGTGTTCGAATACAGCAATGAAGCCAGACAAAGGGGCCTGGAACTGTCCTCCTATACGCTGCCCCTGGAGGGGGGCAAGTTGCGCCGAGACTTCCCGGACCATCAGCTGTACTTGCCAGGGCCTGTTTACGACTCGTTGCCGGATGGATGGGGCATGTTGTTGATGGACCGTCTTTTCAGGCGCCGCGGGCTCACCACCGCGCGCATCGGCCCTCTGGAACGGCTGGCCTATATCGGTAGCAGCGCAATGGGCGCCATGACGTTTGAGCCCGTGGCGCCCGAAGGGCAGGAATCTGACGTCCACATCCCGCTGGAACAGCTCGCCGCCGATGTGAAGCAAGTATTGCGTGGAAACGGTGGCGAGTTCCTGCAGGCATTACTGCTGGTGGGTGGCTCGCCTCAAGGGGCAAGGCCCAAGGCTCTCGTCTATCGCGATCCTGAAACTGGCGGGTTTACCACTGCGGCTACGCCGGGCTTTGAAGCATGGTTGATCAAGTTTCCGGCCAAAGAAGAACACGCAGAAGTGTGCGCCATCGAAATGGTCTACGCCGAGTGCCTGCGCATGTGCGGTATCGAGACCCCTGACACCCGGTACTTCAATCTGCCTGATGGCCTGGCAGCGTTTGCCAGTAAGCGATTTGACCGTCGCGATGGTTTACGTATACCCATGCAAAGCCTGGCCGCCTTTACGGGGGCAAATTACCAGTCTCCGGGTGTGTTGGACTACGTCAACTTTTTGCGGGCAACACAGATGTGTACCAACGATGTGCGAGAGATGGCACGCGCGTTCGAGCGTGCCGTTTTTAACGTTGCGTTCAACAACCGAGACGATCATCCCAAGAACTTCGCCTACATCATGTCGCAGGACGGTCAGTGGAAACTGTCGCCGGCTTACGACGTAACCTTCTGCGAGGGGGCAGGCGGATACCATCAGATGGACGTGATGGGAGAGGCGCTGGAGATTTCCCGTGCGCAAATGCTTCGGCTTGCCGAGGAAGCCGAGATGTCCCCGGACGCTGCAACTGGAGTGATTGACAGCATGTGTGATGTAGCAAGCCGGTTTACAGCCATCGCCGAGAACCTCTGTCCGCAGGTTATTACTCGAGACACCCTGCGCATGATCCAGAGCCGCATTGATCAGAACGTAGCCCGGTTACACCACAGTCAGGTCGACGGCGGTCACGGGCGATTCTTATAAACGACGCTGCCAGTGCTTAGGGCCGTGTGGAAGACTTTGAGCATCCGCAAACTTGCCTGTCATTATCTCCATCACGGTGCAGCGCGGCTCAAGCCAGCCTAAAAATCGGCCCCCACCAGCGCATCTACCTCCTCACGGCCAGGCGCAGTCGCCGGCCCCCGGCGTGTGACCGCAATCGCTGCTGCCGCATTGGCGCGCAGCGCCGCGCGGTCGACACTGCTGCCTCTGGCCAACTCGGCCAGCAGCACACCGGCATGAGCGTCGCCGGCACCATTGGTGTCGATTGCCGTGACGGCAAAGCCGGGTATGTGTCGCGTCTGTCCGGCATGGTGGATCCAGCAACCGGCTGGGCCGTCACGAATCACTATGAGCGCATCTTCGCGCAGAATGGACGCCAGCCTGTGGAGCGCGTCGGTTGGCGTCCGGGTTTGCGTGAAGCGCAGGGCTTCTTCGCAGTTGCTGGACCATACGCTGATCAGCGGAAGTACGGCGCGCATCTCGACGCCATGAAGCGCATCCACCAATGGGCCCGGGTCGAATACCACGGCAGTGCCGCTGGGTAATCCGCCCAGCCAGGCGAGCAGGGCTGTGACCTTGTTTTTGTGGGCCAGGCTGTAGCCGCTGACAAATACGTAGTCTTCGGCGCTGACCAGCACGCCCTGCAGGTCATCGGCAGACAAACCACCTTCAGCGCCCACATAGGAGATGAACGAGCGCTCGGCCGAGGCTTCCACCAATGCAACGGCCAGGCCGGTGTCCTCACCGGGAACGGGCATCGTGGAAATCTCCACACCTTCGTCGCGCATGGCCTGACGAGCAATGTCGCCGAAGCGGCCTTGGCCATGGCGACCCAGATAAACGGTGCGCAAGCCATTGCGGCACGCAGCGGCCATGACATTGAAGCCTCCACCGGCCTCGAACGTGGCGCTGCTGGCCAGCACATCTCCGCCCGACGGCGGCAGGCGGTCGATGGCCATGACCAGGTCAATCACGACCTGGCCGGTGTAGAACAATTTAGCGGGCATGGGCAGCCTCTTTGGTAGCGATACGGCGATCACGTGCCCCGCCGAGCAGCGCATACAGGCCACCGGCGACAATGAAGGTCACGATCCAGCCCAGGCCGTTATGACCCAGCCAGGAATCGGCAAGGAAGCCCTTGAACAGCACATGCTCCGGGGTGGTGGCCACGGTGGTGAAGCTGAAGCCAAGCACGATTGCCAATGCCCACGAACCCAACGCGCGCCATTCGACGCCGCCGCGATACCAGTAAGCGCTGCGTGGGGTCTGGTCCAGCAGGTCTTTTGGGGAGTAGATGTGGCGGTGCAGCAGGTCGACGACAAAGATACCGACCCACGCGGTAATGGGCACCGCCAACATCGAGATGAACGTAATGAAAGGGCCGTAGAAACTGTCGGCGATCAGCATGAAGTAGATCGAACCGGCAAAGATCGCGATGATATCGACGATGACTGCGTGTACTCGTTTGACCTTCAGGCCGAGGGTCAAGGTGGTCAGGCCGGCCGAGTAGACCGACAGGTTGTTGGACAGCAGCAGGCCGCCGAACGCAGTGATCAGATAGGGCACGGCCATCCAGGTGGGCAACATCTCGCGAATGGCGATGATCGGGTCGGTGGCTGACGCCAGATGATCGTTGCCCACCGACAACAGGCCGCCGAGAGTGATCAGCAAGACCAGTGGTATCCCCGCGCCAAACGCTGCCGAGGCCACCAGTCGAGTGGCCTTAACGCTGGCGTGCTGATAGCGCGACATGTCGGCGCCCGCGTTGGCCCAGCCGATACCAGTGCCTGCGGCCATGGTGCCGACACCGATTATCATCGCACTCAGCGGCGCTGCTGGCGCGTCGAAGACCAGGCTCCAGTCGATGTGGGTGAGCAGAAAGCCACCGACCACCAGGTTCAGCGCGCCAAACAGGTAAGTCGCCCATTTCTGGATGACCAGCAAGGTGGCATGGCCCAGGCCCGAGACGGTCAGGGTCAGCAGCACGAACAAGGCGATGAACAGCAGGGTCAGGCCAGGCGAGTTTTTCGCCTCCACGGGGGTGCCGAAAAGGATCGCGAACAGTGACAGCAGGACAAACGCGGCGGTGGTGGTGTTGACCGTTTCCCAGCCCAGACGCGACATCAGCGAAACCAGCGTGGGCCCGATATTGCCTCGCACCCCGAAGATGGCCCGGGACAGGGTCAGGCTCGGTGCCCGCCCGCGGCGCCCGGCAATGGATATGACGCCCACCACGGCGAACGAGCCGGCGGCACCGAGGATGGCGACGATAATTGCCTGCCAGATGGCCAGCCCCTGGAACGCTACCAAGGTGGCACCAAGCGGCAAGCCCAGGATGCTGATATTGGCGGCGAACCAGACCCAGAACAGTTGCAGCGGGTGGCCGTTGCACTCGTTTTCAGGAACGGGCTCGATGCCGCGGGTTTCCAGCTGACCCGCACTTTGAGAGGGGGACGATGTAGTCATTTGCGTTGCTCCTATTGCCTTTATTGTGGTTGTGGCAGTACGTCAGCAGGTGCAATCCAGTGCAAATTGGCTTTTCCGAAATCGGGTCAGCCTGATCGCCGCTCGGAAGGCTGAGGGCGAGGGTGATATTGTTCACAGTGGGCGAGCACAGCCCGGTCCATCAACCGGTGCGCAGGGCCAGCAGTTGTTCGACCAAAGGCGCGAGGTGGAGCGCGTTGACCGCATCAATTTGCTCTATCAACGCCGCCGGCCAGGCGTGCATGCCGTTGCAGGCACCCAGCATGGCACCGAGAATGGCGGCAATCGTGTCGGTGTCGCCGCCCAGGCTGGCTGCCATGCACACCGCATCGAACGGACTGAGCTGGCTGCTCGCCACGCGGTGGGCGAGGGTGAACGCAGCGACCACTGATTCCTGTGAGGCAACCGAGGTGCCAATCACATCGTGCACTCGGTCGGCCAGTTGGTCGTCTGTGCAGTCGGCGCACAGTGCCTTGGCCCATTGAATGCGCGCGGCGATACGCCCACCCGCAACCCAATGGCCATGGCGTTCGGCACTCAGGGCCACCTCGGCGCCTGTCTCCAGAGCTTCGGCCAAGGGCGCGCCATTGATCCCGGCGGACACCACGGCCGCGACCGCCGCCGCGCTGGAGATGCCCAGCGTGGTGTTATGGGTCACCTGGCAGGCCTGCACCACCAGGGCCATGAAGGCCTCGCGGTTGCTCACGTCGCCCGCGATGCCCACCGGGGTGATACGCATTGCCGCGCCATTGGTGGTGCCGAAGCGGCCGGCCTCTTCAGGGCTATGGCCGTCAAGGATCATTTCAATCGCGCGTTTGGTCGATGGCCCCAGCAAGTCGTAGGAGCCCTTGGCTTTCATCGCGGCTTCCCACTCGATCAGGCTGTGGGCCAGGGCTGTCGGGTCGATGCTGCCGCCGCCGGCCACCAGCAACTGTGCCACCAGGATGGCCTGCTCGGTGTCATCGGTGATAGCACCGGCCGGCATGTTGGGTGCGATCGGCTGGTCGGCATCGGCGCCGATCAGCGTACTGATACGGCCATAGCGTTGCAGGATCAACGCGCGCGGCAGCGACTGCGTCGGCATGCCCAAGGCGTCGCCCAAGGCCAGGCCATAAAAGGCCCCCAGGCCTCGGTCTTGCAGAAAGGTTGCGCTCATGTGGACGATCCGAAGGCGAGATGAAGGCGAAAATGCACGGGGTCCAACAGGCTCTCCACGTGCTCCATAAAACGTTCACGGCGGTCAAAGGTCGTGCGCACGGCCTTGAGAAACACCGTGCCGGGCTCGCGTGCCAGCAGCACGGCGTCATCACGGTTCAAAGGCCCTGCGCCGATCCACTGATCGCCCTTGTCGCCAATGAAACCGTGGGCGGCCATGGTCACCGTCAGTGACTGTTCCAGCAGGCCGTTTTGCGGCAGGTTTTCCAGGCCATCAACCGCCGGGATCAAGGCGCGCTCGAGGGAAACGATACTGCCATCGGCGGCGATACGTCGGCGGTCCAGCGCCACCAGGCTGGAAGTGCCCAGGCGCACTTCCAGGTCGGGCCGTTGCACCGCTACCAAGCGCAGGATTTCGGTGCGCACGCCAGCACCCGTGTCCGCCAGGGCCTGGGCCCAGCCGGCACGTTGGTCCAGGCTGAAACCGTCGTAGGTGACGATCGAACCCACACCGGTCTGCGTGGCAATGAAGTTACGCCGCTTGAGCTCGGACAACGCTTCGCGCAGCGTGCCGCGGCTGACGTTGAATTCCTGGGCCAGGAGATTTTCCCCGGGAAGCAGCGCGCCGGAGCTCATCTGACCGCTTTCGATACGGCGGATCAGCTCATTGATCACCTGGGTTTTCTTGTCGAATCGAACCTGTCTAGTCATGTACATTTTATAGTGGCCTGTTGGGTTGGAGTGCAAGCTGTTTTTGCATGGCAAACCGTGATGCAGCGCACCAATGTTTAATGGATTGCGCAAATGATGCGCGCAGTTCGACAAGTAACCCTGCAGGTCCGCCTGCCAGGTTTTTGAAGAGAGCCGTTTGTCACGCACCCTTCAGTGTCAGCCTGGGCAGTCCGATGTGGATCAAGGTATTGGCAGTGAGGGGGCTCTTTCGATTATTTTCCAGCGTGCAACCCAATCACCCGACCAAGGAGCTTGGGCCTCGGCAGCTCTGACTGCCCAGCGCTCATAGCGTCAAGTCTTTCCTTCGTTGCCTTGGTGAACATCGTTGCATGCGGGCCTGCCAGGTCTACGTGCAACAGCATCTGCTCATTGCCAGCCAGTTCCATCTCATCGCCTGCCAAATGCAAGCTGTGATAGAGATGTAGGCGCTTGGCGTCGTGGGCGATCAGTTGGGTATGCACCTCAACCTCGGCGCCGAGTTTCACTTCGTGCAGGTAATTGAGGTGCAGTTCCAGAGTGAACAGCGAGTGGCCGCTGGCTTCGCGGTTATCGCTATCCAGCCCCAGGGCTTCCATCAGCCCGTCAGTGGCATAGCTGAATATCAGCAGGTAGAACGCGTCACGAAGGTGGCCGTTGTAGTCGACCCAGTCGGGTTGGACTCGGGTGGTGTAGGTGGTCAGTGCAGGCATGTCGGGGGATTCCGGGTCAGTACTGATCAAATGAGGGAGCTGGCGTGCTCTGCAGGGCGATGGAAGATTCACAGCTCCCAGCAAAGGCAAGCCGGTTTCCCGAGGGTCATTCCGCAAAGCTCATGCCATGCCTGGCCTTGGTAGTCTTCACCGCCTCCATCACGGCGAGCAAGCAATCGTCACGGTAGCGCTCCAACGCCGAAATACTGTGTTTACCCAGCTGATCAGTGGTGCCGTCGACCACATCGTCGATCAGTTTGCCGGTCAGTTCCGGTGCCGGCAGGTAGGTCCATGGCAACTGCAACGCCGGGCCGAACTGAGTCATGAAGTGGCGCATGCCCGCATCGCCACCCGCCAATGTGTAGGTGAGAAAGGTGCCCATGAACGACCAGCGCAACCCGGCGCCGAAGCGGATCGCATCATCGATTTCGCCGGTGGTCGCCACGCCGTCATTGACCAGGTGCAGCGCCTCGCGCCATAGCGCTTCGAGCAAGCGGTCAGCGATAAAGCCGGGGACTTCCTTGCGCACATGCAGCGGGCGCATACCGAGTGATTCATAGACCTTGATTGCCGCCTGTATGGCCGCCGGAGCAGTATTCTTGCCGCCCACCACTTCCACCAACGGCAGCAGGTACACCGGATTGAACGGGTGACCGACCACGCAGCGCTCGGGGTGCGCGGAGCTTTCGTAGAAGTCACTTGGCAACAGGCCTGACGTACTCGAGCCAATTAACACATTCGGCCTGGCCGCCGCGCTGATCCTGCTGTGCAGATCCAGTTTCAGTTCCAGGCGTTCCGGGGCGCTTTCCTGAATGAAGTCGGCTTCTCTGACACATTCCTCAATGGTGGCCACGAAGCGCAGGCGAGTTTGGGATGCGCCGGGTACCAGGCCCTGTTGCTCCAGGGCGCCCCAGGCATTGGCGACACGTTTACGCAACGCTGCTTCGGCGCCGGGCGCGGGGTCCCAGGCGACCACATCCAGGCCATGGGCGAGGGCGCGGGATACCCAGCCACTGCCGATGACGCCGCTGCCAAGAGCGGCGAAGGTTTTGATTTCGGTGATAAAGCTCATGGCGACGCTCCTGAAGAGTGCGGTGATTCAATCACGGGGTTTTATGTCTCGGAGGCTTTAGCCACGCTTGGTAAGGCCCATCTTGATGCGGCCTTCTGCCGGGGTCATGACTCGTGCGCCCAAGCGGCTGAGAATTTCACTGGCGCGTTCCACCAATTGACCGTTGGTGGCTAGCACGCCCTTGTCCAGCCACAGGTTGTCCTCCAGACCGACCCGGACGTTGCCGCCCAGCAACACCGCTTGCGCAGCCATCGGCATCTGCATGCGGCCAATGCCAAAGCCCGCCCACACCGCATCGGCGGGCAGATTATCGACCATGGCTTTCATGGTGGTGGTGTCGGCGGGTGCGCCCCATGGAATACCCAGGCACAGCTGGAACAGCGGGTTGTCGAGCAGACCTTCCTTGATCATCTGTTTGGCGAACCACAGGTGGCCGGTGTCGAAAATTTCCAGTTCGGCCTTTACGCCCAGCGCCTGGATACGTCTGGCGCCGGCGCGCAGTTGCGACGGGGTGGACACATAAATAGTGTCGCCGTCGCCAAAGTTCAGGGTGCCGCAGTCGAGGGTGCAGATTTCCGGCAGCAGTTCCTCGATGTGGGCCAGGCGTGTCATTGGGCCGACCAGGTCGGTATTGGCACCAAACTCCATCGGGTGCTCACCGTCGCCAATCTCCAGATCGCCACCCATGCCAGCAGTGAGGTTGACGATGATGTCGATGTCGGCCTCCCGAATGCGCTCCATCACTTCGCGGTACAGCGCCACGTCGCGGCTGAACTTACCGGTGTGTGGGTCGCGCACATGACAGTGCACCACGGTGGCACCGGCTTTGGCGGCCTCAACCGCGGCGGCCGCGATTTGCTTGGGCGTGACCGGTACGTGAGGGCTTCGGGCGGTCGTGTCGCCAGCACCGGTGAGTGCGCAGGTGATGATGACGTCGTGGTTCATGGGTGGCTCCTTACAGGCGTGATGACGCCGTTCGCGACCCTGGAGGATCGCGAAACGGCCGTTCAAAATCAGGTTATTGGCTGCTCAATTGAAGGTTTGCCGCAGCCGGTTTGCCGTCGAAGGTGGTGACGCCTTCAAGCCAGCGCGCCTGGTCTTGCGGATGGTCTTTGAGCCATTGTCTGGCGGACTCGAGAGCATCCTTGTGATCCAGTAACGGCTGCATCATCCGGCTCTCGTCGGCGGCGGTGAATGTCAGGTTAGTCAGCAATTTGTGCACGTTGGGGCACTGTTCGGCATAAGTCGGCGAAGTGACCGTCCACACAGTGGCCATGCCCTCGTTCGGGCCCAGGGCGTCGTCGCTGCCGTTGAGGTAAGTCATCGCCACGTTGACGTTCATCGGGTGCGGCGTCCAGCCGAAAAACACCACGGCTTCCTTGCGGCGTACGGCACGGTCCACGGCGGCGAGCATGCCGGCTTCGCTGGACTCCACCAACTGGAATTTGCCCAGGCCGAACTGGTTTTTGGCGATCATCGCCTTGATCTGGGTATTGGCGCCTGAACCAGGCTCGATGCCGTAGATTTTGCCGCCCAGTTCCTTCTCGAACCTGGCGATATCGGCAAAGGACTTCAGGCCCTTGTCCGCCAGGTAAGTCGGCACGGCGAGGGTGGCGCGAGCGTCTTCCAGGCTCGGTTTGTCGAGCACTTTGACCTTCCGGGCTTCGACAAACGGCGTGATGGTCTGGGTCATCAGCGGGTTCCAGTAGCCCAGAAAGAGATCCAGGCGCTGGTCGCGGATGCCGGCGAAAATGATCTGCTGGGAAGCGCTGGTCTGTTTGGTCTTGTAACCCAGGCCGTCGAGCAACACTTGGGTCATGGCGCTGGTTGCGATCACGTCGGTCCAGTTCACCACACCCATGCGCACGTTCTGGCATGAAGCGGCATCAGTTGCCATTACATTGCTGCTCAACAGAGCGCTGGCGCTGAGTGCAAGCACGCTGCAGCTAATCAGTCGGTTCATGGAGGGGGCCTCGGCAGATTGTTATTGTGGGGTGTCGGCGTCTTTGTGCACCGTGGAAACAAATTACCCTGCCTGGAGAACGGCGAAGCGAACTGCAGCGACCCGCTTTTGCACTGCGGCGACCTGCCCCTTGAATGCGCTCATGAACGGGAGTATCAACGTGCCACGCTGCAGGTCCGACGAGAGCGCTGACATGGCCCAGGATTTCTATTTTTTGCTGATGCCGGGGTTCTCGGCCATCGGCTTTATCTCCGCGCTGGAGCCCTTGCGGGTGGCCAACCGCTTTGGTGGCGAGCTGTACCGCTGGCACGTCCTGAGCGCCGATGGCGGCGCGGTACAGTCGAGCAACGGCATGTCGGTCAACGCCGACGCGGCGCTTGAGTCGCTGAAAAAAGGCGCGACCCTGCTAGTAGTGGCTGGCTTTGAACCGCTGCAGTTCGCCACGCCGGCCCTGCAGCAATGGCTGCGTCGCCTTGATCATGAAGGCGTGACCCTGGGCGCCATCGACACTGGCGCCTGCGTGCTCGCTGAAACCGGCTTGCTCGATGGCCATCGCCTGACCCTGCATTGGGAAGCCATCGAAGCGTTCAAGGAGTCCTACCCACAGCTCACCGTGACCCAGGAACTGTTCGAGATCGACCGCCGCCGCATCACCTGCGCAGGGGGCACAGCGTCCATCGACCTGATGCTCGACCTGATCGCCCAGGCGCACGGCCCCGAGTTGGCGATTCAAGTGTCCGAACAATTCGTACTGGGCCGCATCCGCACGCGCAAGGACCACCAACGCATGCAGATCGCTACGCGCTACGGCACCGCCAACAAGAAATTGGTGCACGTGATCGGAGAGATGGAGCAGCAGACCGAACGCCCCCTCAGCACGCTGGCCCTGGCCGAAGCGATCAACGTCACCCGGCGCCAGTTGGAGCGCTTGTTTCGCCTGCACCTGAACGACACACCGAGCAACTTCTATCTGGGCCTGCGCCTGGAGAAAGCCCGGAAACTGCTGCGGCAAAGCGGTCTGAGTGTGCTGGAAGTGAGCATCGCCTGCGGGTTCGAATCGCCGTCGTATTTCACTCGCAGCTATCGAGCACGTTTTACGAAATGCCCGAGGGAGGATCGGCGGCGGGAGGGGGTTTGAACTTTAGTATTGGACGTGGGCGGGCGTACGTAATCGGTATACTGATCGACTCATTATTGAGTCTCTGATTAATTAAGAAAAACTGTATATTGCAGACTATATAAATCAAAGTCTGTTTATTTTTCCATGGAATAATTTAATGCAAAAAAAAGAAATTATAATAAAAAGTAGTGTTGCTACAAATCTAGCCGCAAAGACGCTAAGATCAAAAAAGTAACTAAGTAGAAGCAATATCCATACTGAATGAAAAGCCGCGCACGCAATCGCAAATAGATAAACTCTTGCGTTTGAAAAAAATCGTCCAGCTTTTTGTCGGTTCACTGTTTTTGCATTCCGTCTACGGTGATAGCGTCGGCGGCCCTATCTATGACCAATACAGGTATTGAGGTGTTTCTATATGCACGAACATAATCAGTTCTAATGTATCTAAATAGGCGCCAAGAGTCTGGTTTTAGAACCAGCTTAGTGACACCATATACAGACATCGCAAGGTCGGCTGACCCGTAGGCCATATTTCCTTCTTGTGCTCCGTAACCAACTGCTTTCGCTGCTGCTTGGTACCCCTTTCTTACTGGGCCTTCTGTGTCACTGCGCCCCTCCCAAAGGTTGCGCCCGTTTTCATAAACGTTATTTGCACCATGAGCCATAATTGGTACACCGGCAACGAGGCACAGCGTACCTACAGAGCCATAGCAAATGCCCGCGCCCGCTACGAATTGCATTGCTCCGGCGACTGCGCCAACGCCTTTTTTGGCAACCTCCCATGACTGAGTAAACAAGCTATTTTGTTCATCTTTTAGTTCTTTTAGGCCCTGCTCAGGACTTTTTTTACCTTCAGAGACATCATTAACAATACTTTTAGCGTAATAGGCGACTTCACGGTTGAACTGCAAGCGCAGTGTGCCGTTTTTAATATGCTTGATGCCTAATGTACAGGCTTGCTCCCCTAGGTTTTTAGCGGCGGCACTGACCATCAAATAGTTTGTGCTGTTTTCGTCTGTTGGTTTCATTCTTCACTCCCGCCAGGTGATGTATGTGCGGTTAGTCATACATCTACCCTTGAGATTAATTTTTCAATTTTATTTGTTGGTACTCAATCCATTCGCTTACCTTTGTGCCCATCGTCAAGAGACTCGCCCTCAACACCATCAACCTTCATAAACGCATCAAAAGACATAGAACTCCCTGTTCTTCAAAAACAAAAATGAAAAAATCAGTCGCATTTTAGTATTTCTGCAGAATTAGTACCATTGCAGAATGCACAATCACCTTCCGTTGGCGTCTGACAGTTCTCGTAGGGCAACAGGCGAGTGGGTGGTCAGGAAAACCTGGAGGGTTTCCGGTGTGTCCTTGGTGCCCAAGGAGTCCATGAAACGAATCAAACGATGAGGTTCCAGGCCATGCTCCACCTCATCTACCAATGCTATGGAGGCTGCCTGTGCTACCTGGCGTTGAAGGCCCGCTACCAGCAAGCGAGACGATCCCGTGCCGAGTGATAGCAGAGGAATGCCCTAAGGATTGTGCAAGGCAATGGCGCCATCACTACAGCCTCCCCAACGCCCCCTAAAGACTATCCGGATCCCCAAAAAACATCTGAATCCGCGACCTCAACCAACGCTCCCCGGGGTCATTATCCTGCGCGCCGCGCCAGGCCATGTGCAGTTCGAACGTCCTGGTTTCAATCGGCAGGTCTTCAGAGCGCACGCCTCCTGCGGCGGTCAGGACCTGCGCCGCATAATCAGGCACGGTGGCGATGATGTCGGTGCCGGTGAGCAGTGTGGCCAGGCCGTTGAACTGGGGCACGGCGAGGACGACGTGGCGTTTGCGGTCGAGTTTTTCCAGGTGTTCGTCGATGAAGCCGCTCAGGTCGCCGGCGAAGGAGACCAGTGCATGGGGGCGGGCGCAGAAGTCGTCGAGGCTCAACGGGCCGGGTATCGAGTCGGCGCGCAGCAGTTGCGGCTTGCTCCTGCGCAAGACTTTGCGCTTGGCGTTGGCGGGCAGGTCCTGGGTGTAGCTGACGCCGACGGAAATCTCCCCGGAGGCAAGCAGGGGCGGCATGAGGATGTAATTGACTCGCCTGACTACCAGCACAATGCCCGGCGCTTCGGAGCGCAGACGCTTGAGCAGGGTGGGCAACAGTGCGAACTCGACGTCATCGGACAGGCCGATGCGGAAGACCGAGGTGCTGGTCGCCGGGTCGAACTCCGAGGCGCGGCTGACCGCTGTCGAGATGGAGTCGAGTGCCGGGGAGAGCAGGGCGAAGATTTCCGTCGCCCGGGCGGTGGGCTCCATGCTGCGCCCGGTGCGCACGAACAGTGGATCATCGAACAGGCCGCGTAGCCGTGACAGCGCAGCGCTGATTGCCGGCTGACCGAGAAACAGCTTTTCCGCCGCACGCGTGACGCTGCGCTCATGCATCAGGGTCTCGAAAACGATGAGCAAATTGAGGTCGACGCGACGCAGGTCGTTGCGATTCATGCGGAATATCTCGGGCCATTTGTCGGTTGAGGACGTGAGCAGGGTGCGATAGTACGAGCAAATGCGGGTCGGGGGCAGCGAAAATTACTGTGGGGGTTACTGAATGTCCACACGGCTTGCAATGTTTCGTCGACATGCGAACAATGGCGGCCATTACGCGCATCGACGCCCAGACGCTGTCTGGCTGCGCCGTGCAGCGCACAGGACACAATCGATGACAGGCATGTCGACTATTAATAGCCACCGATGGTGTTGCCGGCAATGCCCGGATAAAGTTTGTGGCATCAAGGTTCACCAGGCGAGGTTCTAAATGTCCCGCACGATCCGTTTTCACCAGTTTGGCCCGGCCGAGGTGCTCAAAGTCGAAGAGCATCCTGTCGCGTCGCCTGTCACCGGCGAGGTACAGGTGCGTGTTCAGGCCATCGGTGTCAGCTGGTACGACGTTCTTTGGCGGCAAAATCTCGCGTCTACCCAAGCCCGGCTGCCTGCCGGTCTGGGTTATGAGATGGCTGGCGTGGTTACCGCGCTGGGCGACGGTGTTGATGATCTGCAAGTGGGCGACAAGGTCGCCAGTTTTCCTGCTGCCGACGCCAATCAGCACCCGGTTTACGGCGAATCCATCGTCATGCCGCGCCGTGCATTGACCCGCTATCCGGATGTACTGACGCCGGTCCAGGCCAGCGTGCATTACACGCCGTATCTGGTGGCTTACTTTGCATACGTTGATCTGGCGCGTATCAAGTCCGGTCAAACCGTACTGGTCACCGACGCCAGCCACTGCTCCGGCCCTGCATTCGTGCAGTTGGGCAAGGCGCTGGGTGCTCGGGTCATCGCCGCGACCAAGACCGAAGACGCCCGTGAGTATCTGCTGTCACTGGGGGCCGACAAGGTGGTCGTCACCGAAGAACAGGACTTGTTGATGGCGATCAACAAGTACACCGACAACCGTGGTGTCGATGCCGTCTTCGATGGCCTTGGTGGTCCGCAGATGTCGATCATGGGCGATGTGCTTGCGCCACGTGGCAGTCTGGTGCTGTATGGCCTGCAAGGTGGTAATCAGACGCCGTTTCCGGCCTGTGCCGCGTTCCAGAAGAACATCCAGTTCTACGTGCATTGCCTGGGCAATTTCACCGGCAAGCCCGAGCTGGGCATTACCCAGGATCAAGAAGCGCTGCAGCGTGCCTTGCAGGACATCAATCAGATGACTCGCGACAAGGTACTGGCGCCGTTGCAGACGCGCAGCTTTCCGTTCGAGCAAGTGGTGCAGGCGCACCGTTACATGGATGTCTGCCCGATTGGCGGGCGTGCGGTGCTGGAAGTCGAGGCGGTCTGATTCATCACCTCCTGGTCAGCGCTCGTTATTGAAAAGCCTTCCGGTCGGAAGGCTTTTTGCATTCTATATTGCAAAAGAGACGCCAGATATTAAACGACGTCAATGACGCACCTGTCAGCTTGCCGAGAAGTGCATAACCTTGAATGAAGGGTGAAAATAAAATCGACAACAGGGTCGGCAGGATTGTTTATTTGAGTGTATGAGTTCTGTCAGTGAAGGCGGCATTATAAATATCATTTCCTACGAGGCAGAATGAAATATTAACAGCGACGGGTGCTCGGCCGCTTGTGGTAAAGCCTGAGCGTCCTGGCTGTTGGGGTTGCGGGCTGTTAAGTTGAAAAAAATCGTTTGTCGCCTGCGTTCAATTGCACACATTAAACAGTGTGTTTAATCAGTTGAAAGTGTGCTCCGGACTGCACTGTTTTTCAACGCAAACTGTCTATTGTAATTGTTTCAAAGATGCTGATAATGCGTCGGTAATTACCACTCAGGGAATGAGTCATGCGCGACTATAAGTTTGGTTGTCAGCTTGATGTTCAATGTTCTGTCTGCACCGTGTCATGTCTTGAGCGACAGGCAGGTGGCACACAATGAGTTCTATTCACGAACAGGCAATGAATTATGTCTACCAGCAAGTGCTGCAACGCTTGTTGGGGTACTTCTCGCGTGCAGAGCGCACCGCGCTGCAGTTGTTGATCCAGCGTCTGATTGTTGCGGCCGGCGGGATCGAGCGGATTGCCGGCTTCAAGGTGCTGGTGGCTTTCGGCGGTGGCAAGGACAGTGCCTACACGCTTGCCTTTTTGCGCGCTGCCCAGTTGAGCATTGCCTGCCGCTCGCCCGCCACGTTCAACCTGCGGGTTGCCAATCGGCGTCACGCGGGCATGACCCCTGCGGTGATGGATAACATCAACCGCACCTATTCAGCGTTGTTTCTGTATGACGACCCGCGTGTCGAGATGCTGGTGATCGACAATCAGTACACCCAGGCCTTCGAGCCGGACCTGCCTTTTTCCAGTGCGGGGCGTGAGCAGAATCGGCTGGACATGCTGCTGGGTGGACACCTGTCCGCAGGCGACGCCCGCACTACGTTTTGCAACACCTGCTACCTCGGGCTGGCGGAGTTTCTGGGGCGCGCCCTGAGCTGGGGCAGCGGTGTCGATGCGGTGGTCAGTGGCGACTCGCGCAGAGAGCAGCGTCAGTACGCGACCTGGATCATGCGTCTGGCTCAGCGTACCGGGCAATACTCGGGCAGTTGGGGCAAGCAGACGCTGGCCAGCGTGCTCAAGGTCATCGATACGATTGGCCAGGCCTATTATCACGAGCTGTACGGCGAGGACGATGACAGCCCGCCGGCAAGCCGAGCCATGGTGCTGCCTGAAAAAAGCAGCACGCCGGCGTTCATCACTATTGCCGATCTGGTCAGTTGCAAGGCGGACGAGCACTGGAACCTGCTGACCGAATTCCTCGATTTCCGCTTCGATGATCTGTCGTTCAGTTTCAGTGAATCGGATTGCGCCAACCCTTTGTTGATGGCTCACATGCGCGGGCTGACGGCGCAGTACCTGCAAGCGCGTACTTATGCCGACGGGATCGCCGAATACCTTGAACTGGCGACGTCACTGATGCGCAGAAAGCAGATGCCGCCGCGATTGAT
The DNA here is from genome assembly GCF_017833055.1 of Pseudomonas sp. PvP100. NCBI lineage: Bacteria > Pseudomonadati > Pseudomonadota > Gammaproteobacteria > Pseudomonadales > Pseudomonadaceae > Pseudomonas > Pseudomonas sp. PvP100. The sequence goes on along the minus strand of NZ_JAFIBO010000001.1, from coordinate 2,007,785 downwards.
CGACCAGACGCTCAGCGCTTATGCCGGTCGGGCGCGCATCGAGGCGCGCCGCGAGCTGGCATCGAGCTTCGCTCAGGAGGGCTTCGGCCTGAACGAGACTCAACTGGTGTGCATGCTGTTTTCGCCGTTCGTGGATCATGGCCATGGCCTGGAGTCGTTTCTGCGCAGTTGCCACTCAGGGATGCTGGTGGCGCTGCCGGATCTGCACAAGGCGCTGTCGGGTTCGACGGCGCCGGACCAGGTCATGCAGTGGCTGGTGGATATCAGCGGTTTGAGCCTCAAGTCATTGCACAACCTCTACGGCAAGCAGCGGGTGAACTTCGACGACCCGCAGTCAATCATTGCCAGAATCCGCGCTGCCGACCCCGACAAGCGCCGGATCATGACCGTCGACCCTGCGACGGGTCAGGCAGTGGCCGAGATGCTCTCGGGACGCTGATCCGGTTGCTAGGCATGGCTGCTGCCTGCAAACGGCGTCGGTCATGCAGCAATGTTCTGAAGCCTGTTCTGGTTGAGCGGCGGGTACCTGCATGAAAAACAACACGGATTTCGCCTATCAGGCGGTCTACCGCTACCTGGTGCGTCTGGTTGACCAGCAGCAGGGCGAGCCGGCGCTGAAAATGCCGTCACTGCGACAGCTGGCCCAGCGACTGAACGTATCGATATCGACGGTGCAAAGCGCCTATTCATTGCTGGAAAAGGAAGGGCGCGTCTATTCGCTGCCAAAATCGGGTTATTACTCGGTAGCGCGCAGCTTGAGTGCGCAGGGACACGTAGTGCCGGACGCAGACGGCGATCTTTTGCAGGCCCTGTACGACAACGCCCGGTGTCCCGGCATGGTGTTGCTGGGCTGCGATGAGCCGGCGCTTTTGCACGTCCAGGACAGTCCGCTGCCAGCAATGGAACGCGAGCTGGGCAGGCATTACCCGCGTCAGCGGGACCCGGTTTTTCAGCCATTCGGCGAGCCGGAACTTCGCACTGCGTTGGCCGCCCGTTACACCCGCGATGCAGCGCATTGCTGGCACGCTGACAATGTCTATGTCGCCGCTGACTTTCACGGCGCACTCAAGGCGGTGCTCGGCACGCTGCGGCTGCGCGGCGGCACTGTACTGGTGGAGTCGCCCTGTGCCTGGGGGGTGCTGCGCCTGCTGCAATCATTTGATATCCGGGTTATCGAACTGCCGCTGGACGAGACCGGCAGCCTTGATGCGGCCCGGCTCGACGGTCTGCTGCGCGGCCATGACATAGGGCTTGTCGTGTTGCCCTCGTTGCTGAACCCGGTGCGAGGCAGCGTGCGTCCGCAGAACAACAGCCAGGCTGTCGCCGAAGTGCTCAATCGTCATCAGGTCTGGGTGCTGGAAAACGACAGTCACACCGGGCTGCAGTTTGTTGGCGGGCAAGCTCCGCTGCGCCACTGGATCGACCCGCAGCGGCTAGTGATCATCGGCGGATTCGAGAAGAGCATGGGGCCTGAAGCGCCCTATGCTTACCTGCTGTGCAAGAGCCTGGATACGCGATGGCAGCAGTATTTCTGCCTGCGAGCATTCGAACTGCCGCCGCTTCGGCAAAGGGCCATCGCCAGGTTGTGCAGCAGCGGGCGTCTGGACAGGCAGTTGCTGGCGTTGCGAGAGACGCTGGGCAGACGCATGCAGTCGATGACCCGGCAATTGGATGAACACACCGGCGGGGCGCTGCGTTATCAGTTGCCCGAGGGCGGCTGCGGCGTGTGGGCCGAGAGTGCGTACCCCGTGGACATGCGCCAGGTCTTCATTGCGTTGCTGGCCCAGTCGATTGTCGTCAGCCCCGGTGAGCTGTTCACTGTGCAGAACCGCTACTCGCAACATCTGTGGGTCAGTTATGCCACTGACTGGACCCGTGAACCTGCCAGGCTGCTGAGCGCGCTGGGAGAGGCATTGGGCCAGGCTCGTCTGCCATAGACGTCGACATGGCAGGCCGTCGATCCATTTCTGTTTGCCAGACGTGTTTCAAGGTTGTTAACTGGACGCTTGTCCAGTATTCACAACCAACGGCTCCCCAGCGCAGTGACCCCGAACGCCCCCGTAAACCCTGATCCCGAGCCTGTCCTCGCCAGCGAGCCGCCTGCACGTTATGTCGTGGCCGTGCGCGCGTTGTGTGAGTTCACTGCCAAGGTCGGCGACCTCGACCTGCGCTTCACGCCGTCACCCACGGCACAGGAAGGCATTGCCGGGCATCGCACGGTCGCCACGCGGCGCGGTGCCGATTACCAGGCCGAACTGTCGTTGAGTGGCGATTATCGCGAGCTGACGGTAAGGGGCAGGGCGGACGGCTATGACGCCAGTCGCAATCAACTGGAAGAGGTGAAGACCTATCGCGGTGAACTCGACGCGATGCCGGCCAACCACCGTCAGTTGCACTGGGCGCAGGTGAAGGTCTACGGCTGGCTGCTTTGCCAGCGCCTGCAGCTTGAGAGCGTGACGCTGGCGCTGGTGTATTTCAACATTGTCAGCGAGCAGGAAACCCTGATTCGCGAGCCGTTCAGTGCGGCCGCGCTGCAAGCGTTTTTTGAACGACAGTGCACGATATTCCTCGGCTGGGCGCAGCAGGAACTGGCGCATACGCGGGCGCTGCACACGACACTGGGCAGCCTGAAATTCCCCCACGCGTCTTTCCGCACCGGGCAGCGGGTGTTGGCCGAGTCGGTGTACAAGGCCGTCAGTACCGGCTGTTGCCTGATGGCTCAGGCGCCGACCGGTATCGGCAAGACGGTGGGCACGCTGTTTCCCTTGCTCAAGGCCGCGCCCGGCCAGAAGCTCGACAAGATTTTCTTTCTCACCGCCAAGACGCCGGGGCGTCGACTGGCACTGGATGCGCTGGAAGTCATCAATCACAGCGCGCCGGAGCTGAAGCTGCGGGTCCTCGAGCTGGTGGCGCGCGACAAGGCCTGCGAGCATCCGGACAAGGCCTGTAACGGTGATTCCTGTCCGCTGGCCAGCGGCTTTTATGATCGTCTGCCAGCCGCTCGCTCGGCGGCGCTGACCTCGCCGTGGCTGAATCAGGCGGGCGTACGCGATGTGGCCTTGCAGCATCAGGTCTGCCCGTATTATTTGAGCCAGGAACTGGCGCGCTGGGCTGACGTGGTCATCGCGGACTACAACTATTACTTCGACCTGAGCGCGCTGCTGTTCGGCCTCGGTCAGCTCAATCAGTGGCGCGTTGCGGTGCTGGTCGATGAAGCCCACAACATGGTCGAGCGGGCACGCCAGATGTACAGCGCCAGCCTTGACCAGAGCCAGCTGAAAGCCTTGATTCAGACAGCGCCCGAGCCTGTGAAGAAAGCCTTGCAGCGTCTGGATCGACAGTGGAATGCGCTGCACAAGGTACAGCCCGGCGCCTATCAGGCGTACTCGGCAGCACCGGAAAAGTTCATCGGCAGCCTCAACCAGTGCATCTCGACCATCGGTGATCATTTCAACGAGCACCCGCAGGCCGTGGATGGCACGTTGCAGGGGTTCTACCTGGAAGCCATCGGCTTTGTGCGCATCGCCGAGCTGTTCGATGAGCATTTCATTTTCGACATCACTCGGCGCGAGGCGGGCGGCAAGTGCATTCTGTCGCGCCTCAGCCTGCGCAACGTCGTTCCCGCGCGTTTCATCCGCCCGCGCCTGACCGCTGCGCGCAGCACGGTACTGTTTTCCGCAACGCTCAACCCGCGCCACTATTACGCGGACCTGCTGGGATTGCCTGCCAACACGGCATGGATCGACGTGGAATCGCCGTTTCATCACGATCAGCTCGACGTGCGCATCGTCAGTCGCATTTCCACGCGCTTTACCCATCGTCAGGCTTCGCTGGCGCCGATTGTCGAACTGATGGCCGAGCAGTTCGACACGCGGCCGGGCAATTACCTGGCGTTCTTCAGCAGTTTCGATTACCTGCAACAGGTCGCCGAGCTGATGGCGCGCACTCACCCGCACATCAGCCTTTGGCAGCAGGCACGGGGGATGAGCGAGAGTGAGCGCCACGCATTTCTCGACCGGTTCACCCTGAGCAGTCAGGGCATCGGTTTTGCCGTGCTGGGCGGCGCGTTCGGTGAAGGCATCGACTTGCCGGGCGCACGCCTGATCGGCGCATTCATCGCTACCCTGGGCCTGCCTCAGCTCAATCCGGTCAACGAACAGTTCAAGCAGCGTATGGCCGCGCTGTTCGGTGCCGGTTACGACTACACCTACCTTTACCCTGGCGTGCAGAAGGTGATACAGGCAGCCGGACGGGTTATTCGCAGCCAAAGTGACAGCGGTGTGGTCATGCTCATCGATGACCGCTTTGCCGAGCACAAGGTGAAGCAGTTGTTTCCAGCGTGGTGGCGGCCCGAAACGTCGATGGCCTGAGTTCGGTTGCCGTTTTGGCCATTGAGCTGAAACAGAGGCAGATGTCGGGGATCAATACTCAAGCAGCGCTGTCGAACTGCCAGTAAACTGCGGCATCGACCACCTTGGCAGCTGCAACAAGTCTTTATTTTTTCTCCGTATTTCATTTCTTCGTGGAGGTTGTATGAGTCTCAGTCCTTTCGCCGGCAAGCTGGCACCTGCGCAGTTACTGGTCGATATTCCGAGACTGGTCACGGCTTACTACACCGGCCAGCCCGATGCATCGGTGTCCACTCAACGTGTTGCGTTCGGCACTTCCGGGCACCGTGGCACATCGTTTGACCTGGGTTTCAACGAATGGCATGTGCTGGCTATCAGTCAGGCGATCTGCCTGTACCGCAAGGCCAACGGCATCGACGGTCCCTTGTTTTTGGGTGCCGATACCCACGCGCTGTCCACCCCGGCCGCTGCCACCGCGCTTGAAGTGCTGGCCGCCAATGGCGTGCAGGTGATGATTTCGCAAGGTGACGAATACACCCCGACGCCTGCGGTATCCCACGCGATCATTTGCTACAACCGCGGCCGTACTTCAGGGCTGGCGGACGGCATCGTCATTACGCCGTCGCACAACCCGCCGCAAAGCGGTGGCTTCAAGTACAACCCGCCCAATGGCGGCCCGGCCGACAGTGATGTCACCAAGTGGATCGAGAACAAGGCCAACGAACTGCTGGCCGAGAAAGTCACTGGCGTTTCACGCATCAGCCATGAAAAAGCGCTGCGTGCCGATACCACGCACCGCCATGATTACATCAACACCTACGTGGCCGACCTGAAAAACGTGATCGACATGGACGCCATTCGCAACTCGGGCCTGCGTCTTGGTGTCGACCCGCTGGGTGGCGCCGGAGTGAATTACTGGTCGGCGATTGGCGAGCATTACGGCCTGAATCTGGATGTGGTCAATAAATTTGTCGACCCTACGTTCCGTTTCATGACGGTCGACTGGGATGGCCAGATTCGCATGGACCCGTCCTCCAGCCACGCCATGCAAAGCCTGATCGGTCTCAAGGACCGCTATCAGGTTGCATTTGCCTGCGATCCGGATCACGACCGTCATGGCATCGTGACCCCGTCTGGCGGACTGATGACGCCCAACAGCTACCTCGCCGTGTCTATCGACTATCTGTTTCAGAATCGTCCTGAGTGGCGTGCCGATGCAGCGGTCGGCAAGACCGTGGTCAGCAGCGGCATGATTGATCGTGTGGCCAAGCGCCTGGGCCGTCGCCTTTATGAAGTGCCGGTCGGCTTCAAGTATTTCGCGCAAGGCCTGTTTGAAGGCTCGCTGGGTTTTGGCGGTGAAGAAAGTGCCGGCGCCTCGTTCCTGCGCCGCGACGGTACGGTCTGGACCACCGACAAGGATGGTCTGATTCCGGCCTTGCTGGCTGCGGAAATGACCGCGCGCACCGGTCGCGATCCAAGCCAGATCTACAAGACCATGACCGAAGAGCTGGGCGAGCCGTTCTCGACCCGCGTCGATGCCAAGGCCAACCCGCAACAGAAGGCACTGCTGAGCAAGCTGTCGCCGGAGCAGGTGACTTCCACTGAACTGGCGGGTGAGCCTATTCAGCAGGTGCTGAGCAATGCACCGGGCAACGATCAGGCGTTTGGTGGCGTGAAGGTCATGACCGAAAATGGCTGGTTTGCGGCGCGCCCTTCAGGCACCGAGGACATCTACAAGATCTACGCCGAGAGCTTTGTCAGCGAAGATCACCTCAAGCGTCTGGTGGCAGAAGCTCAAGTGCTGGTAGACGGCGCCATTTCGCCGAACTGATTGCCGCGCTGGTCAATGCCCGAAAAACCTCGAACCGCTCTCGGTTCGGGGTTTTTCAGCTTTTGAACGGTGTTTCAGTCGCGATAGAACACCTGCACCAGGTGATAGCCGAATTTGCTTTTGATTGGCCCATGCACGACGCGCAACGGCTTTTTGAAGATCACCTGATCGATGGCACCGACCATTTGCCCAGGCCTGACTTCGCCCAGATCGCCGCCACGTTTGCCGGACGGGCAGCTAGAATGCTTTTTAGCCAGCACGTCAAATGCCTCACCCTTGGCAATGCGCAGCTTGAGCTGTTCGGCCTCTTCGGCGGTCTTCACCAGAATATGGCGGGCTTGGGCTTTCATGTCGCAATATCACCTGCTGCAAAAGGCTGCCATTATGCCTGCTCTTGCTGAGCGACGCCCGCACGTCACGCGTGCCGTCCTGACGGCCGTGGTCTTTTTACTTCATTTTGTACGGTATTGATTATGGATTTCCCGGCGCTGTTGAAGATTCTGGCCAGTCAGGACGGATCGGACCTGTACCTCTCCACCGGAGCACCACCGTGCGCCAAGTTCAACGGTGTGCTCAAGCCACTGGGCAGCGAAACCTTCAAGCCGGGGGAGGTCGCAGTCATTGCCCAGGGGCTTATGGACGAGGAGCAGAAGCTCGAGTTTCAACGCGAACTGGAGATGAACCTCGCCGTTTCTATGGCGGGTATCGGCCGGTTCCGGATCAATATCTTCATGCAGCGCAACGAGGTGTCCATCGTCGCGCGGAATATCAAGCTGGACATCCCGCGTTTCGAAGACCTGTTCCTGCCGCCCGTGCTGCTCGACGTGATCATGGAGAAGCGCGGTCTGGTGTTGTTTGTCGGGGCCACCGGTTCCGGGAAATCGACCTCTTTGGCGGCGCTGATCGACTACCGTAACCGCAACGCCAGCGGCCATATCATCACCATTGAAGACCCGGTCGAGTTCATCCATCGCCACAAGAAGTCGATCGTCAACCAGCGCGAAGTCGGGGTCGATACTCGCAGCTTCCATGCGGCACTGAAGAACACCCTGCGCCAAGCGCCGGATGTGATTCTGATCGGCGAGATTCGTGATCGCGAGACCATGGAGCATGCGCTGGCGTTTGCCGACACCGGCCACCTGGCGATCTCGACACTGCACGCCAACAACGCCAACCAGGCGCTGGACCGGATCATCAATTTCTTCCCGGAAGAGCGTCGCGCGCAGTTGCTGCATGACCTGGGCAACAACCTCAAGGCATTCGTCTCCCAGCGACTGGTCAGAACCCCGGATGGCAAGCGCCGCGCGGCGGTGGAAGTGATGATGGGCACGCCGACCATTCGCGACCTGATTCAGCGCAATGAACTGACCGAACTCAAGGGCATCATGGAGAAGTCCGGCAGCCTCGGTATGCAGACGTTCGACACGGCGCTATTCAATCTGGCCGTTGAAGGTGCAATCAGCGAAGAAGAAGCCCTCAAGAACGCCGACTCGCAAAACAACGTGCGCCTGCGCCTCAAACTGCACAGTGAAGGCGGCGCCGGGACCCTGACCACACCGCCGCCGGCACCGACCGGCAGCAGTACGGCAAGCACCGCCGAGTGGGGGCTGGTCGATGATGACGCGCCGGGTCCGCAGGCTTAAATCGGTGACGCTCCTACGCCTTCCGGGCAGAAGCTTCGCTGTGGGCCAGATCATTCAGGATGCGCGGCCGCCAGCAATTCCTGCGTGTAGGGATGTTGCGGCGCCTCGAAGACATCATGACTGGCGCCACGCTCGACGACTTTGCCATCCTTGACCACGATCACGTCGTGGGCGAGGGCTTTGACCACTGCCAGGTCATGGCTGATGAACAGATACGTCAGGCCATGCTTTTCCTGGAGTTCGCGCAACAGCGCCACGACCTGTTTCTGCACGGTGCGGTCCAGCGCCGATGTCGGCTCATCGAGCAGAATCAGTGCGGGTTTCAGCACCAGCGCGCGGGCAATGGCGATGCGCTGACGCTGGCCACCGGAAAACTCATGGGGATAGCGGTGCCGGCTCTGCGGGTCGATGCCGACTTCTTCCAGCGCCCGAATGACCTCTGCATCGCATTTCGCCGGGTTGTACTGGCTGTGCACCTCCAGTCCTTCACTGATGATCTGCGCCACTGACATGCGCGGGCTGAGGCTGCCGTAAGGGTCCTGAAAGACCACTTGCATCTCTTTACGCCACGGGCGCATCTGTTTCTGACTGAGGCCGTCCAGCGCCTGTCCGCGAAAGCGGATGCTGCCGCGTGACTCCAGCAGACGCAGGATCGCCTGGCCCAGTGTCGACTTGCCGGAACCCGACTCACCAACGATACCGAGGGTTTTGCCGCGCTCGATGCTCAGGCTGATGTCATCCACCGCCTTGAGGTATTCCTTGTGCCGCCGCAGGATGCCGCCGGTCAGGGAAAACCAGACCTTCAGGTTGTCGACTTGCAGCACCGTTTCCCGGGTGTCGCGTGGCAGCGGCTCGCCGGCAGGTTCGGCGTCCAGCAGCAGGCGGCTGTAGGGATGCTGAGGTGATTTGAACAGCGACTTGCAATCGGACTGCTCGACGATTTCGCCGGCGCGCATTACGCAGACGCGCTGAGCGACGCTGTGCACCAGGTTCAAGTCATGGCTGATCAACAGCAGCGACATGTTCAGGCGCTGCTGCAGCTCCTTGAGCAGCAGGAGGATTTTGCGTTGCACCGTGACGTCCAGCGCAGTGGTCGGCTCGTCCGCAATCAGCAGCTCCGGCTCGCAGGCCAGTGCCATGGCAATCATCACCCTCTGGCGCTGGCCCCCGGACAGCTCGTGCGGATAGGCTTTCAGGCGTTTTTCCGGCTGTTGAATGCCTACCAGCTCCAGCAGCTCGACAATGCGTTTTTGCGCTTCACGACCACTGATGCCGCGATGCAGCAACAATGTCTCGCCGATTTGCCTGGCTACGCTGTGCAGCGGGTTCAGCGAGGTCATCGGCTCCTGGAAAATCATCGCAATCCGGTTGCCACGCAGCTTGCGAAGGGTGCGGTCGTCGGCCCCCACCAGTTGTTGACCCCGGTAGGTGATGCTGCCTGTGGTCAGGGTGCCGCTGCGGGGCAGCAATTGCAGGATCGAATGGGCGGTGACGGACTTGCCGGAACCGGATTCGCCAACCAGTGCCAGACACTCGCCACGGTGCACATCCAGGCTCAGGTGGCTGACCACTTTCTGCCCGTTGAAGGCGACGCTCAGGTCGCGGATTTCGATCAGGTTTTCCGACATGTCAGGACCTCGGGTCGAAGGCGTCACGCAGCGCCTCTCCTATGAATACCAGCAGCGTCAGGATCAACGCGAGGGCAAAGAACGCCGTCAGCCCCAGCCAGGGCGCTTGCAGGTTCTGCTTGCCCTGGGCGATCAGTTCGCCCAGCGACGCGCTGCCGGCAGGCATGCCGAAGCCCAGAAAATCCAGTGCAGTGAGGGTCGAGATGGCACCGGTAAGAATGAACGGCAGATAGCTCAACGTCGCATTCATCGCGTTGGGCAGGATGTGGCGCAGGATCACTTTTCGATCCCCCAGACCGAGCGCGCGAGCGGCCTTGACGTACTCGAGGTTGCGGCCGCGCAGAAACTCGGCGCGCACCACATCGACCAGGGTCAGCCAGGAGAACAGCGCCATGATGCCCAGCAGCCACCAGAAATCGGGTTCGACGAAGCCTGACAGGATGATCAGCAGGTACAGCACCGGCAGGCCCGACCAGACCTCCAGCAGACGCTGACCGAACAGGTCGACCCAGCCGCCGTAATAGCCCTGCAACGCCCCGGCGCTGATGCCGATCAACGCGCTGATAAAGGTCAGTGCCAGCGCAAACAGGATCGACACCCGGGCGCCGAAGATGACCCGCGCCATGACGTCGCGAGCCTGATCGTCGGTGCCGAGCCAGTTTTCTACAGAGGGCGGGCTGGGGGCCGGGGTGGTCAGATCATAGTTGGGCGTGTCGTCACTGAACGGGATGGGCGGGAACAGCATCCAGCCGTCCCCTTTGCTGATCAGCGTGCGCACGTAGTCGCTGCGGTAATCGGGCTGGAATGGCAGCTCGCCGCCGAATTGCTGCTCGGTATAACGCTTGAACACCGGGAAATAGAGTGAGTGCTGATAGCTGACCAGCAGCGGCTTGTCATTGGCGATCAGTTCGCCACCCAGGGTCAGGGCAAACAGTCCGCAGAACAGCCACAGCGACCACCAGCCGCGGCGATTGCTGCGAAAGCGCTCCAGGCGACGACGGGCCAGCGGCGAAAGGCTGCGCATCATGCATTCCTCGCGCTGAAGTCGATTCTGGGGTCGACCAGCGTGTAGCAGATATCGCCGATCAGTTTTATCAGCAGGCCGAACACGGTGAAGATGAACAGCGAGCCGAACACCACCGGATAGTCCCGCGACACAGCGGCTTCATAGCTCATGCGGCCCAGGCCATCCAGCGAGAAGATCACCTCGATCAGCAGCGAACCGGCAAAGAACACGCTGATGAAGGCCTGCGGAATGCCCGACACCACCAGCAACATGGCATTGCGAAACACATGGCCATACAGCACCCGCCGCTCGCTCATGCCCTTGGCGCGGGCCGTGGTCACGTATTGGCGGGTGATTTCGTTGAGAAAGGAATGTTTGGTCAGCAGTGTCAGCGTGGCAAAGCCGCCAATGACCAGCGCCGAGACCGGCAGCGCCAAGTGCCAGAAATAGTCAGCGATCTTGCCGATCGTGGTCAGTTGCTCGAAATTGTCCGAGACCAGTCCGCGTACCGGAAACCAGTTCAGCGACGTGCCGCCACAGAACACCACCACCAGCAGCATGGCGAACAGAAAGGCTGGCATAGCGTAACCGATGATGATGGCGGTGCTGCTCCAGATATCGAACTGGCTGCCGTGTTTGACCGCTTTGCGAATCCCCAGCGGGATCGACACCAGGTACGTCAGCAATGTCGCCCAGAGCCCCAGCGATATCGACACCGGCATTTTCTGCAGAATGAGGTCGGTCACCGTTGCGCCGCGAAAGAAGCTGCTGCCGAAATCCAGTCGTGCGTAATTCTTCAGCATCAGCCAGAGACGTTCGTGCATTGGTTTGTCGAAACCGTATTGGCGTTCGATCTGCTTGATCAGTGCCGGGTCCAGCCCCCGCGACGCCTTGGAGTGGCCACCGGCGGACTCGCTGGCACCGGCGCCCACGGTCGCACCGCCGATCCCTTGCAGGCGAGCAATGGCCTGCTCCACAGGCCCACCCGGAGCGGCCTGCACGATGAAAAAGTTGACCAGCAGAATGCATAGCAGGGTAGGGATGATCAGCAGCAGGCGACGCAGAATATAACCCAGCATTCACTGCATCTCCGAAACGGTGGCTGATGCGCCGCGTTTTTCAGCGAATTGCTCATTGGTCAGCGGTGTCGGGCTGATTTCCCACCATGTTTCGATGGCCTCATTGTTGCTGGCCTGAATTTTCGGGATGCCGAAACGGTTCCACCAGACGGTTGAAGAGCCTGGCGGATAATAGTTGGGAATCCAGTAGTAGTTCCACTGCAGTACCCGGTCAAGGCAATGGGCGTAGTCGGTCATGGTCTGCTTGCTGTCGGCCTTGAGCAGGCCGGCAATCAGCGCATCGACGGCGGGGTCTTGCAGCGCCATGTAATTACTCGAGCCAGGGTCCATCGCCACTTTGGAGCCGAAACTGCTGTACAGCTCGGCACCGGGCGATGTCGAGACCGGGTAGCCGGTGACAATCATGTCGTAATCGCGGGCCATGACGCGGTTAAGGTATTGCGCGGCATCGATGCGGCGAATGTCGAAGTGGATACCGATCTGCGCCAGGGTGCGTTTGTAGGGCAGCAGCATTCGCTCGAAGCCTGTTTGTGCATTGAGAAAGGTGAAGCTGAAGGGTTCGCCCTGGGCATTCACCAGCTCATCGCCCTTTGGCGTCCAGCCTGCTTCCTTCATGAGGGCCAGCGCTTGCAGCTGCTTGTCGCGAATAAAGCCTGTGCCATCGGTTTTGGGCGTCTCGAACACGCTGTCGAACACCTGATCGGGGACTTTGCCGCGCAATGGTTCGAGGATTTTAAGCTCAGCCGGCGTGGGCAGTTCGCTGGCGGCCAACTCCGAGTTGGAGAAGAAGCTGTTCTGGCGGATGTACATGTTGCGCATCATCTGCCGGTTGGTCCATTCGAAGTCCCAGAGCAGCGACAGCGCCTGGCGCACGCGGCGGTCCTGGAACATGGGGCGGCTCAGGTTGAAGACGAAACCCTGCGAGCTTTGCACCGCGCCTCTGGCCAACTGGGCTTTCTGCAGGCGTCCGTCGCTGAGCGCCGGGCCGTCATAGCGAATTGAATAGCCGGTGGCCGAAAACTCGCGGTTGTAATCGTAAGCGCCGCCTTTGAGTACCGTACGTGCAACATCGGTGTCGCCGAAGTATTCGATGCTGAACCTGTCGAAGTTATACAGGCCTTTGCTGACCGGCAGGTCCTTGCCCCACCAGTCCGGATCGCGCTCGAAGGTGACGGTGCGGCCCGGGTCCACATGGCTGATCCTATAGGGCCCGCTGCCCGGCGGAATCTCAAAGCCGGCACCGCTGGCGAAGTCACGGGTTTTCCACCAGTGCTCGGGGAATACCGGAAGCGAAGCCAGATCGAGGGGCAGGGTGCGGTTATCGCTGTTCTTGAAGTCGAAGCGGATTTGCGAAGGTGATTCGACCTCCACGCCCTTGACCGCTTCAAACTGGGTCCGGTATTGCAGGTTGCCCTGCGTCATCAGCAGCTCGTAGGTGTACTTCACATCACTGGCGGTAATCGGCGTGCCGTCCGCGAAACGTGCCTTGGGGTTCAGGTAAAAGCGCAGGGAGAGGCCATCCGCGCCACGCTCCATTTTCTCGGCGACAAGCCCGTAGACGGTGTAGGGCTCATCCATCGAGCGCGTGGCCAGTGGGGAGTAGAGCATGCCATTGATCTGCGAAACGCCCATGCCCTTGTCGGTGAACGGCATCAGGTGATCGAACTGGCCGATTTCTATGGCCGAGCGCCGCATGCTGCCACCTTTGGGGGCGTCCGGGTTCACGTAATCGAAGTGCTTGAAGTCGGCGGGATAGCGTGGCGCTTCGCCGTAAACGGTCAGAGCGTGTTGCGGGGCTGCGGACAGCGATTGGGCAGCGCCAACGAAGGTCAGCGTCAAGGCGAGCAACGATGAAAAAACAAAACGCATGACTCGAATCCTGACTGACGTTCGCAAGCGAATGTCAGGGTTAAAGGCGACTGGCTGTACAGCGGTGACAACAATCATGGCAGAGCTCATGCCTCTGCATCGCGCTATCTTCTACAGACAAATGGGCGCTTCGCCAAGCCACTGCGCGCATGCCGGGTCACTGTGTCGTTGAAACGGCCACATACAAAAACGGCCCATCCGAAGATGAGCCGTCTGGCACCCGGTGCGACAGGATCAGTCCTGACGGCTGGTCACTTCCAGCAGGTGATAGCCGAACTGAGTCTTTACCGGACCCTGAACGGTGTTCACCGGAGCACTGAATACGACAGTGTCGAATTCCTTGACCATCTGGCCTGGACCGAACGAACCCAGGTCACCGCCTTGACGGCTCGACGGGCAGCTGGAATTGGCCTTGGCGATTTCAGCGAAATCAGCGCCGCCTTCGATCTGCGCCTTGAGTTCGTTGCATTTTTCTTCGCTCGAAACAAGGATGTGGCGGGCAGTGGCTTTAGCCATGGGGAATAATCTCCTGTGAAAAAAAAGAAACAGCCTACCGGATTCAGTGCGGTATTTCCCGACAAAGTTCCTTCGCTCTGTTTATCTGTAACGCAGACGGTCAACCGCACGACGCAGCAGGCGTTCGGTACCTTCCCAGCCAAGGCAGCCATCGGTGACCGAAACGCCGTACTGCAGCGTTCCGCCCAATGCCTGGCAGCCGTCGAACAGGTGGCTTTCGATCATCATGCCGATCAGCGAGGTGTTGCCTGACAAGCGCTGTTCCAGTACGTCCTCGAACACACCAGGCTGACGCAGCGGGTCCTTGCCACTGTTGGCGTGGCTGCAATCGACCATGATTCGCGACGCGACATTATTCTTGCTCAGGCTCGCCTGCACGTTGGCCACACTTTGGTGATCGTAATTGGGGCCGCCGTGACCGCCGCGCAGCACGATGTGCGTATCCGGATTGCCTTGTGTCTCGATAATCGCGGGGTGGCCATGACGGTCCATGCCAAAGTGGCGATGTGGATGCGCGGCCGAACGCATCGCGTCGCTGGCCACCGTCACGCCGCCGTCAGTACCGTTCTTGAACCCGACAGCCATGGGCAGGCCGCTGGCCATTTCCCTATGGATCTGCGATTCGGTGGTCCGAGCGCCAATCGCGACCCAACTGAGCAGATCGTCGAAGTAGCCCGCCGCCATGGGTTGCAGTATCTCGGTGGCGATCGGCAGGCCCAGGCCCAGCATCTCCAGCATCAATTGCCGCGACAGCGTCAGGCCCTCGGCCATGTCGTCACTGCCATCGAGGCGCGGATCGTAAGCCAGGCCTTTCCAGCCCACGGTCGTGCGCGGTTTTTCGACGTAAGCGCGCATTACCAGCAGCATCTGATCACTGACTTGCGCGGCAAGGTCGGCCAGTCGCTCAGCGTACTCAAGGGCGGATCGAGGGTCGTGGATCGAGCAGGGGCCGACGATGACCAGCAGTCGCGAGTCTTGGCCTTCAAGTATGGCGCGTACGGCGCGGCGATGGGCGGCAACCTGTTCGGTGAGCGCTGCGCCGAGGGGCAGACGCATCTTCAATTCCAGAGTACCTGGCAGGCGTTTCGAGGCGGGGCTGTTGTCCGCCAGATTGACGGCGTGGCTGGACAGGTCGGACGGGGTTACGGCAACGGACGAGTTCATGTTCTGGCTTCCTGGGCTGGCGGGAGCTCCCGCGCAGACCTACTGGGGTGTTCGACAAAGGGCTTCTAGAACCGGGGGTATGTGCTTGCCACCTGGCAGAGACCGAACGGAGGCGGCAGGCTGTCCCGAACGGAGGTGGCTAAATCGCCAGGCAAAATCGATGTCGTTGCGGTAATAAGTGGCGTAGTTCATGTCGTGATCCTCGATGCGATGCAGGTTGATTGCTTACGGCTGTTCTTGAACAGACCGTTGAAATACGTAGTCCTGAAAAAACAAAACCCCCGGTCGGGAAGCCGACCGGGGGTTAGAGAATTCTCTGGTTGGCGTCCCCTTAATGTGGGCGCCGGATGGGTATCAGGCGCGCCAGTGGCTAAACCAATACCCATAATAAGAATCAA
This sequence comes from Pseudomonas sp. PvP100, assembly GCF_017833055.1. Classification (NCBI taxonomy): domain Bacteria; kingdom Pseudomonadati; phylum Pseudomonadota; class Gammaproteobacteria; order Pseudomonadales; family Pseudomonadaceae; genus Pseudomonas; species Pseudomonas sp. PvP100. The sequence goes on along the minus strand of NZ_JAFIBO010000001.1, from coordinate 1,992,302 downwards.
CGGATGCGCTCACCGAGGCCGCTTGCGCAGCCACGGCGCGCGCACGGCAAGCAATGCCGGTAGCAACGTCGAGTAGCGGTGAAGTGGATTGCAGCATGGTGGGTCTCCGTAGATTGAGCGCAAGCTTACTTCAGGAAAGGAGGCACCTTCAATTGGAAAATTCAATCAGCGGGATTATCGATTTCTGCGAAGGCAGGCAGATGGAATCTCGTTAGCGACAGCGAACCGCTCAACGGTCGACGGCATGCAGTATTCGGGGCGGGCTATTTTGCCTGCAACGCTGTATACCTGAATGCAGGCAACGGCTTTGGCGTTTTGTCCGGGATGCGTTGTCGCCAGCCAACAACGGCTATTATTCACGTGCATCTTCATGCAGGGCTTCCGTGTTCGGGACCGTCCCGATCTTCATGCCCAGCAGTACAGCTACCTTATGCGCTTCACCGCGCCTTCCTTTCTTGCGTCCTGCCAGTACCTGGTAAGTGGTCGCTGGATCAATGCTGTTTTCACGAGCGAACTCCTGAACAGATTTGCCCTGTTGATCCAGCCAAGCCTTGGCTTGTGCGGCGGTGCGTATTCCGGGCATAGTTCAAAACCGTTCAAATCTATTCAATTCCGCGGGATTCTAACATTCGTTAGGATAGCTACAACAGGATCATAGGTTCAAATGAGTGGAATCGGTTGCCGGTTGAGAAAGGAAAGAGAGCGTCTGAGGATGTCTCAGCGTACATTTGGTGAGATAGGAGGGGTCGAGGCCAACGCCCAAGGGAAGTACGAAAATGGTGATCGCGCGCCGAAGGCCGATTATCTGGCTGCGGTTGCGGCCAAAGGTGTTGACGTACTTTATGTGTTAACTGGGACGCGAACGCCGGTGCCGATCGACAACCTCAGTCTCATCGAAGAAAAGATCCTCGGCAATTACCGGGTGCTGGGCAAGGAAGATCAGGACGCTATCCGGCGCCTGACAACCACTATTGCCGAGCTCTCGGGGCTATCATCGGGGGCTGCGGAACTTCCGTCGGCCAAGTGATACAAGACCGGAACGGGCGTAGCCCTGCCGGCACATCGAGTTTTTACAGCCCTGCCTGATGTGCCTGCCATCATATTGATGTGAGACGTTGCTCGCAGTGCTAGGTCTGCCTCGTTGTTTTTGTTATGGTGATTGGCATTCGTTATGACCGTTGCGCGAGGTGTCTGCTTGATTAAGGTGCTAGTTGTCGATGACCATGATCTTGTCCGGACAGGCATCACACGCATGCTGGCCGACATTGATGGTCTGCAGGTTGTCGGGCAGGCCGATTCCGGCGAGGAATCCCTGAAGAAAGCGCGCGAGCTCAAGCCTGACGTCGTATTGATGGACGTCAAAATGCCGGGTATCGGAGGGCTGGAAGCCACGCGCAAGATGCTGCGCAGCCACCCTGATATCAAGGTCGTCGCTGTCACCGTCTGTGAAGAAGACCCTTTCCCGACCCGTTTGCTGCAGGCTGGCGCTGCCGGTTACATGACCAAGGGTGCCGGGCTTGCGGAAATGGTCCAGGCCATTCGCCTGGTGTTTGCCGGTCAGCGCTACATCAGCCCGCAGATTGCCCAGCAACTGGCATTGAAGTCGTTTCAGCCGCAAGTCAACAATTCGCCGTTCGATCTGCTGTCCGAGCGCGAGATCCAGATTGCTCTGATGATCGTCGGCTGCCAGAAAGTCCAGACCATCTCGGACAAGCTGTGCCTTTCACCGAAAACCGTTAATACCTACCGATACCGTATCTTTGAAAAGCTCTCGATCAGCAGTGATGTTGAACTGGCTTTGCTCGCTGTACGTCACGGCATGGTTGATGCCAGCGCCTGAACATGACCCAGACATTTGATCCAAGTGCATTTCTCGCGACCTGCAGCGGTCGCCCCGGCGTCTACCGTATGTTCGACGCCGAAGCCACACTGCTTTACGTCGGCAAGGCCAAGAACCTCAAGAAGCGTCTTGCCAGCTACTTCCGCAAGACTGGACACGCGCCCAAGACCGGGGCGCTGGTGTCGCGTATCGCCCAGATCGAAACCACCATCACGGGCAACGAAACCGAAGCGCTGTTGCTGGAGCAGACCCTCATCAAGGAGTGGCGGCCCCCGTACAACATTCTCTTGCGTGACGATAAGTCCTACCCCTATGTGTTTCTGTCCGATAACGCCTTTCCGCGGCTGAGCATTCATCGTGGCACCAAGAAGGCCAAGGGTCGTTATTTCGGGCCTTACCCAAGTGCAGGCGCGATTCGCGAGAGCCTCAGTCTGCTGCAAAAGACTTTCCAGGTGCGGCAGTGCGAGGACAGCTACTTCAAGAACCGCACACGTCCTTGCCTGCAATATCAGATCAAGCGCTGCAAAGGGCCATGTGTCGGGCTGGTCGAGCCTGAGGTGTATGCCGAGGACGTACGTCACTCGGTGATGTTTCTCGAAGGGCGCAGCAATGCCCTGAGCGACGAGCTGAACGCCTCCATGGAAAAAGCCGCGATGGCGCTCGATTTCGAACGTGCAGCCGAGTTGCGCGATCAGGTTGCCTTGTTGCGCCGCGTCCAGGATCAGCAAAGCATGGACGGCGGTACCGGCGATGTCGACGTGGTCGCCGCATTCGTCAACCCTGGCGGTGCCTGCGTGCACCTGATCAGCGTGCGGGGCGGGCGGGTGCTGGGCAGCAAGAACTTCTTTCCGCAGGTGGGCATAGAAGAGGAGGTCGGCGAAGTGATGTCGGCATTCCTGGCACAGTATTTCCTCGGCGGCATCGACCGTGAGCTGCCCGGCGAAGTTATCGTCAATGTCATCAACGACGATTTCCCCGCGTTCGTCGACGCCGTCGAAGAGCTGCGCGGCGTCGAGATGGTCATCAGTCATCGCGTGCGCGGCACCCGGGCGCGCTGGCAGCAAATGGCGGTCACCAATGCCGAGCAGGCACTGACCGCGCGGCTGGCCAACCGTCAGCACGTTGCTTCTCGGTTCGAAGCGCTGGCCAAGGTGCTGGGTCTCGAAGACCCGCCAATGCGCCTGGAATGCTACGACATCAGCCACTCCAGCGGTGAGGCGACCGTAGCGTCCTGCGTGGTGTTCGGCCCCGAAGGCCCGATCAAGTCCGATTACCGGCGTTTCAATATCGAAGGCGTAACTGCAGGCGACGACTATGCCGCCATGCACCAGGCGTTGACCCGGCGTTACAGCCGCATCAAGGCCGGGGAGGGCAAGTTGCCTGACGTGCTGCTGGTGGACGGCGGCAAGGGGCAGATGTCCATGGCGCGCGACGTGCTCAATGAATTACAGGTTCCTGATCTCATCCTGCTCGGTGTGGCCAAGGGCACCACGCGCAAGGCAGGTTTCGAGACTTTGTATCTGAACGACTCGGCGCATGAATTCACGTTGCCCGGCGACTCTCCGGCCCTGCACCTTATTCAGCAGATTCGCGACGAGGCACACCGTTTCGCGATCACCGGCCACCGTGCCCGCCGCGGCAAGACCCGGCGTACATCGACCCTCGAGGGCGTGGCGGGTGTCGGGCCGACCCGGCGTCGTGACCTGCTCAAACATTTCGGCGGATTGCAGGAATTGTCCCGTGCCAGCATCGATGAAATAGCAAAAGCACCCGGAATCAGCAAAAAGCTGGCAGAGTCGATTTATGCAAACCTGCACAGCGAGTAGAATGCTCGTTCACCTCGTAGCCAGTTGTGCCGATGAATATCCCTAATCTGATCACCGTACTACGCGTTTTACTGATTCCGATCTTCATTTTGTTGTTCTACATGCCTTATCACTGGAGCTACATGGCGGCCAGTGCAGTCTTTGCGTTCGCTGCGGCGACCGACTGGCTCGACGGGTATCTGGCCCGCCGTCTTGAACAAAGCACGCCCTTTGGTGCCTTTCTCGATCCGGTAGCCGACAAACTGATGGTGGCCGTGGCATTGGTGCTGCTGGTTCAGGCGCATGCCAATCTATGGCTGACGCTGCCCGCCGCGGTGATCATCGGCCGTGAAATCGTAATCTCTGCACTCCGCGAATGGATGGCGGAAATCGGCGCGCGTGCGCAGGTTGCCGTTTCCAACATGGGCAAGTGGAAGACAGCGGCGCAGATGCTCGCGCTGGTCATTCTGCTCGGTAACCCGCCGGCCATCACCGTTTGGGTCATTCTTGGCTATGCGTTGCTGCTTATCGCTGCGGGGCTGACACTCTGGTCCATGGTGCAATACCTGAGAGCCGCATGGCCGCACCTCAGGACGACTGCAGAAAAAAAATAAGTTTTTGAATCAAAGGCTTGACGCCGCTATCTGAACCGCTAGAATAGCGCCCGTCATCAAGACAATGCGGGAATAGCTCAGTTGGTAGAGCACGACCTTGCCAAGGTCGGGGTCGCGAGTTCGAGTCTCGTTTCCCGCTCCAAATATTGATTCACTGAACCCTGCGGGCTTAGTGAATCAGCAAAAAAAGACGCCCAGGCGTCTTTTTTCGTTTCTGCGGTAAGCAGTCCTTGTTTACCTTTCCGTACTGGAATTCCGCTTGGCCGAAGCAGGTTTTGCGTCCGGGACCGCACAGCTGTTGCTACTGCAACGGCGGCTGCCGTCAGGGTGGGGCAGCCAGGCAAGGTAAGGGCGCGAGCGGCAAAAAAGCCGGTAGCCCAGGTTGAACACGGGCCTCATGAATCGCCACGACAGCGGCGCGACCCACGCACCCAGGCCGGCCGCTCGCCAACTCCAGAGTGTCGCGTCCAGACCCTTGACCCACGTGCCATCGTTGAATCTGGCGTGCAGTAACGACTCCATATCCTCAAGTGTGAATCCCAGAGAAGTGGCGTCAAAGGTGTCATCACGAATATCCACGAACAAAAGCCGCTCAGGCTTTGCATGGGCGCGCAGGGTTCTGACCTCTCGGGCGCAGAGCGGGCAGTCACCATCGAAGTAAAGTGTCAGCGGCCATTCAAATTTCTTGTACATCGCTAATAGTCTTGTATAGGTTTTTTACACCTTATGCTCAAAAGACCGTGCTGACAATGGGCGGTGGCCTTCATCCGGGCCTTGGGTTTCGAGTACTACCGATCCAAGGGGTGTTTAGCCCACACTTACCTGACACGCTGCCTGTCTTTCCAGGTCAATAATCTTAAAGCCATCAAAAGTATACCGGTGTGTACATTTTAGATTGACGAGCGCTTTGCAAACGTCTAAAAGTATACACCTTGGTACAGTTTTGGTGTTGCCGGTTTCGCTACGAGCGACGGCAAAGCCCAAACGGAATGAGTCATCTTTCAGTGCCAACAGATAGCGAACGATTGAATGCCGTGCAATGCGGTATCAACGTTCGCGAATAGCCCGCAACAGGCAAAAAAGAGAGCTCCTCACTAGAAACAATGCTGTTCAAGCGCGTTGCCTGCAGGCGTGCCTGATGGACGGTGAGCGTTTGAATTTCAATGACCGGATCCTGCTGGAGAATTCCGCATGCACTACGTTAAACACATGAAGTTGTCCGTGCTTTTGTTGTTGGGATTTCTGGCCGCGGGGTGTGCCAGCCACGAACCGTCCCCTTACTCGGGCATAGAGTCCTCGCTCGAAATGCGGCCTAACGAGCAGGACAGTACCGGGCGTATACCGTTTAAATACACCACCGCAGTCAACTGGAATAAATACGATCAAATCATGCTTGAGCCCGTGGTGATTTACACGGGAGTGGATGCCCAGTTTTCCGGGCTGGAGCGCAAGGACCGCATAACCCTTGCCAACGACATGACGGTCAGGTTCTCCGAGGCCTTGGGGCGACACTTTCGATTCACCGCCACGCCGGGGCGCGGTACGTTGAGGATTCGTCTGACACTCACCGGGGCCGAGACCACTGTCGCCGGGCTGTCGACGTTCTCCAGATTCGATATCGGCATGGGCTCTTATAACCTGGTTCAGGCGGCCCGAGATCGTAAGGGGACTTTTACCGGCTCCGTGAGTTATGCCGTCGAGATCTACGACGCGTCCACTTCGCAACTGCTGGCGTCCTATGTCACCCGGCAGTATCCGAAGGTCTATGACATCGGCTCAACCTTCGGAAGTCTGTCGGCGGCGCAGGCCGGCATTTCGAGAGGGGCGGACGAGCTGGTTGAGCTTCTGCTCTCGAAGTAGGCAATGTGGCGTGAAGCCCGGCTTGATAACCGGGCTTTTCGATCTGGAAAATTTCTCATGCAGAAAATGTTATTTTTAAATAATTAAATTTAATCTAGATCAGAAATAATAATATTAGCTTATGACCAAATAGAATTATATTTTCGAAATTGATTCCGTTATGTTTGGTTTCAACAGCCTACCCCTTACCTCGGATGGTACCAATCGTAATCAAGATTCTGTGTGTCATGCCGCCAGACTGCACGGTGTGACAGGGGCGCTGCAACGCTGACCCCGGTGCAGAATCGTTGGAAGGGAGTTCAACGTATGTTGCCTGTTCAATCCTGCCATTGCCTTTACTTCTCTCGCCCTGTCACTGACAGGCGCGTCGCCTTGCCACTGCTGCGCACCAACTGTTCGCCTCACAGCTAGTTCGTTCAGACCGCTAAGTGCCAAACCCGGCCGCAGGCTTTCCTGCATGTCGTTGATCACTTTTAAAACCGTGCATGCCGCGCCGTCCTCAAAACAGCGGGAATGTCCGATTTCGCGATTTGGATGTGTGGCTGCTATGACAGCCATGTCTGGAGTGGGTATGAAACAAGCCTTACAACGTGCCCGGGTATCGACTGCTGCAATGGGCTACTGCCCATTGGCGTTGGCGATAGGGGGCGTGTTGCTGTCAGGGACCATAAGAGCCCAGGAAAACAACACCGACGACCCGCGTACCTTGTCCACTGTGGTGGTCACCGGTAATCGCGGTGCCGAGCAACGCACGGTCACCAGCAGCCCGGTACCGATCGATGTGGTCAGCGCCAGACAACTACAGAGCACCGGCAAACCCGGACTGATGGAAGCCCTGAGTGCAGTAATTCCATCGCTGACCCTGCCGGAAAAAACCGGCTGGGATGCCAGCGGCATTGCCCGTGCGCCCAACTTGCGTGGCTTGAGCGCCGCCGAAGTGCTGGTGCTGGTCAATGGCAAGCGTCGTCACACCAGCGCCACCCTGAACATCAACGGTATTAACACCGGGGCTGCCCCTGCGGACCTGGACCTGATCCCCATCAGCGCCATCGACCATGTTGAAGTCCTGCGCGATGGCGCAGCGGCCCAATACGGTTCCGATGCGATTGCAGGGGTCATTAACGTCATTCTCAAGGCTGACACCAGCGGTACCTCGGTGAGCAACGCCGGGCTCGGCTATGACGGCAAGAAGCAGACTGTGCAGCAAAGCCTCAACAAGGGTTTCGAGATTGGCGACGGGGGCATTGTGCAACTGGCGCTGGACGCCCGCAGCCAGAATGATGACAACAAGGCCAGCGCCAATGGTTACAGTTACGAGCAGGCCTATGACCTGGCGGGCAAGTCCACGTATGGCGGCTACGGCACGCCAAAGACCAACCTGCTGACTCTGGGTTACAACGCCGAACTGCCCATCAATGACAGCCTGAGCCTGTATTCCTTCACCACGTATTCACGTCGTAAAGCCGAGCAGGGGCAAAATTTTCGCCTGCCGACCATCACCAATACCATTACCACCGGGCCTAACGGATACCCGGCGGGATACACACCGACCTGGTACATCGATGAAGATGATTTCCAGGCCGCATTTGGCGGCAAAGGCACCGTCGGCGAATGGGATTGGGATCTTTCCAGCACCTACGGACGCAACGAAGCCGCGCAGGGCACCACGCACAATCAGAACCCGTCCCTGGGTGAAGACACGCCCAATCGCTTTACTTCCGGTACGTGGATCTCCACCGAACTGACCACCAATCTGGACTTCAAGCGCGGCTTCGACATCGGCCTGCAAAAGCCCCTGGATTTGTCCTATGGCCTCGAGCATCGGCGTGAGACGTATGAGGTGCAGGCCGGTGACTATGAATCCTATGCCAATGGCGGCTACTGCATTACGCCGGGCAACTGCGCGTCTTCCGGAGCGCAAGTCACCAACGGTATTTCCCCTGACGAAGAAAGCAGCGCGTCGCGTAACAGTGTCGCCAGTTATGTCGACGTGGGCTTCAACCCTGTACCGGACTGGTACGTTGGCAGCGCATTTCGCTACGAGCATTACAATCAGGGCGTGGGTGCGACCCGCAGCGGCAAACTGACCACGCGTTACGATTTCACTCCCCAATTCGCTATACGCGCCACCGTCAGCAATGGTTTCCGTGCGCCGTCTCTGGCCAACAGCCTGTTCAGTGCGCGCTCGACCACGTATGGCGTGGTGGACGGGGTCTATCAGTCCATCAACTACGGCGTGTTGCCAACGGGGTCCGGGGCTGCGAAAGCGCTGGGTGCCGAGGACCTTAAACCGGAGCGCTCGACCAACTTCAGCCTCGGTTTCACGCTCACACCGACCGACCGCCTCACGCTGACCGCCGACGCCTACGTGATCAATTTGCGTGACCGCATCACCCTGACCGGCACCTTGCTGGGCAATGAGGTCACGCAGGTGCTGCTCAACAATGGCATCGACTCGACGTCGGGTGGCCAGTACTTCATCAACGGTGCCGACACCCGTACCAAGGGGCTGGACCTGGTCAGCAATTACAGTCAGGACCTGGGGCAGTACGGATCACTTAAGTGGACGGCGGCGTTCAACTGGAACCAGACAAAGATCCTTGGCTACAAGGAGTCCACCTCGATTCTCGGTACGTCCTATGAACTGATGGACCGCGAAGCGCGCAATCTGATCACCGGTGTGCAGCCGCGCACCAAGCTGATTCTGGGCGGTGACTGGAGTATCGAGCGCTTCAACCTGAATCTGGCGCTGACCCGCTACGGCGCTTACAAGGAGGTCAATTCCTCAGCCAATCGTGATCTGGACCGGGTGTACGGCGCCAAGTGGATCACCGATCTGGACCTTGGCTACAACCTCAGCAAAAACCTCAATGTCGCCATCGGAGCCAAGAACCTGTTCGACGTCTATCCCAAAAAGCAGGGGATTCCCAGCAGCACCATGGTCAGCAGCTACGGCACCTATTCGCCCTACGGTTTCACTGGCGGCTACTACTACACCCGGCTGACTTACGCCTTTTAAGGCCAGCACCTGACAACCCAATATTGCGTGCGAGGAACCACCATGCCCATTGTCGCCAAACCCTATGACTTCATTGATGAGCCCAGTCATTATCCGCTTCCTCAGAGCCGCGTAGCACCCCCGCCGATAAAGGCGTTGCAGGTCGTTCCCGCCCGGCATCCCGGTCGCTGGTTCGGGTCGATATTCGCAGCGCTGGTGCTGCTGGCCATTGTGCACTCGCTGGCGACCAACCCACGTTGGGAGTGGGGCGTCTTCGGCCAGTGGTTCTTCTCGCCATCGGTGCTGCGCGGCCTTGCGCAGACGCTTCTGTTGACGTTGCTCAGCACGCTGTTCAGCATCATTCTCGGCACGGCGCTGGCGTTGGCGCGCCTGTCGGGCTCGCCGCTGCTGGCGGCACTGGCCTGGGGCTACATCTGGTTTTTCCGCTCGATGCCTGCGCTGCTGGTGTTGATCATCCTCTACAACTTCGCCTACCTGTACGACCACATTGTGCTGGGGGTGCCGTTCACCCAACTGGTCTTCGCCGAGTGGTCGACGGTGGACGTGCTCAGCCAGTTTACCGTTGCGGTACTGGGCTTGAGTCTGATGCAGTCGGCCTATACAGCAGAAATCATTCGCGGTGGGCTGATCGGTGTCGATGCCGGTCAGCATGAAGCTGCTGCGGCACTTGGCCTGCCTGTGTCGCGGCGGATTTTCCGGATCATTCTGCCCCAGGCGTTGCGCTCGATTCTGCCTTCAGGCTTCAACGAGATCATCGGACTGGTCAAGGGAACATCCATTGTTTACGTGCTGGCCTTGCCAGAGCTGTTCTACACCGTGCAGGTCATCTACAACCGTACCCAGGCAGTGATTCCGCTGCTGATCGTGGCCACCGTCTGGTACCTGATTATCACTACGGTGCTGACCAGCGCCCAGTATTACGTCGAACGCCATTTTGCCCGAGGCTCGGCACGTGTACTGCCGCCGACACCCTTGCAGCGCCTGCGCGGTTGGCTCAAGGGCAGCGTGTCCGGGGAGAAGCACCATGGGTGAGGCCTCCACGCCAGTGCGCGCAGGGCGCATTCAGATCCAGGGCGTGGGCAAGCGCTTTGGCAGCCAGCAGGTGCTAAAGGACATCGACCTGAGCATCGAACCGGGAAAGGTCACGGTGATACTCGGTCCTTCCGGTTCCGGCAAGTCCACGCTGCTGCGCACCATCAACCACCTGGAAAAGATCGACAGCGGGTACATCACCATCGACGGTGATTACGTTGGTTATCGTCGCAAGGGCGACCTGCTCTATGAACTCAAGGAGCGCGAGATCCTCAAGCGGCGGATCGACGTCGGCTTCGTGTTCCAGAATTTCAATCTGTTCGCACACCTCACTGCCTGGGAAAACATCGCCGAAGCGCCTCTGGCCCACAAACGCTGGAGCAAGTCCGAGGCCCGGTTCAGGGCAAATGAACTGCTGGCCAGGGTAGGTCTGGCAGACAAGACAGATGCTTACCCGCGCCAGCTTTCCGGTGGTCAGCAACAGCGTGTCGCCATCGCCCGTGCGCTTGCGCTGGACCCCAAGGTCCTGCTGTTCGATGAGCCCACCTCAGCCCTTGATCCTGAACTGGTCGGCGAGGTGCTGGACGTCATCAAGGGCCTGACGCAACTGGGCGTCACGCTGGTGGTGGTCACTCATGAAATCGGCTTTGCCCGTGAGGTGGCAGACCATGTCGTGTTTCTCTGCGAGGGCCGACTGATCGAGCAAGGGCCTCCGGAGCAGGTGTTCCGCCAACCTCGACATCCTCGCACGGCTGCCTTTCTCGGCAAGGTGCTATGACTTTCCCGCTATCAAGGAGTGACCACTGATGTTCATCAATAGCGCCCGTGTGGCCTTGCTGACGCTAGCCGTCAGCGTCGCCCACAATACGTTGGCGTCGACCGCGCAACCGGTCGATCTGAGTCCCGACCGGCCACGCATTCATGTGCCGCGTAACGAGGCGGCCATCGCACAGATCCCGGCGGGCTTCAAGTTCGCCCAGCCTGGCAAGTTCACCGTGGCCGTCTCCGGTGTTGCGGGGCCGCCGTTGGCGCTGCTGGCCAATGATGACAAGACCACTATTGGCAGCGAGGCCGATACCGCGCAACTGGTAGCGGACAGCCTGGGCCTGCAATTGAACGTGGTGCAAACCAGTTGGGAGGACTGGCCATTGGGCGTCAGTTCGGGGAAATACGACGCGGTGATCAGCAATGTCACGGTCACGGAAGCACGCAAGAAACGCTTCGATTTCGCCACTTACCGTCAGGACGTACTGGGCTTCTACGTAAAAGCCAACAGCAAAATCAGCGAGATAAAACAGGCGTCGGACATTGCCGGGTTGAAAATCATCGTCGGCTCCGGCACCAATCAGGAAAAGGTTCTGCTGGCGTGGAACGAAGCAAACGAAAAGGCCGGTATCAAGCCTGCGCTGTTGCAGTACTTCGATGATCAGGCGGCCGCACAGCTTGCCATTCAGTCGGGTCGCAGTGATGCGCTGTTCGGGCCCAATTCGATATATGCCTATTCGGCCGCGATTACTGGCGGCATCAAGCGGGTAGGCACGGTCAACGGCGGTTGGCCGCTGCAGGCGGATATCGCCGTGACCACGCGCAAGGACAACGGCCTGGTCAAGCCGATTCACACCGCCCTGGAAGGGGCGATTGCCGGCGGCCAGTACGAGCAGGTACTCAAACGTTGGGGGCTGGACGTGGAACGCGTCGACAAGTCGCTGATCAATCCGCCCGGCTTGCCGGACTGAAGCGTTGAAGGGAGCAAACGATATGGGACTGACACGACGTGAAGCGCTTTCCAGTATCGCTGCCGTGGGCGGCGAGACCGCCGTCAAGGATGCGCTTGCGGTACTGGGGCTGGGACCTTCATCGCATCGACGGCCACAGCCTCTGAAACTCGGCGACGGTCTGGGGCAGGGCACTCGCGTGCTGGTGCTGGGGGCAGGCATTGCCGGGCTGGTCACGGCACTGGAGCTGAAGCGCGCAGGTTTTGCCGTGCAAGTGCTGGAAGCCCGTGATCGAGTGGGTGGCCGTAACTGGACGCTGCGCAACGGCGATCGGGTGGATTACAAAGACGGCCGCTCACAGACCGCAAGCTTCGATTCAGGCGTGTATTTCAATGCCGGTCCGGCGCGCATTCCCAGCCAGCATCGGACGCTGCTCGACTACTGCAGTGAACTGGGTGTGCCGCTTGAAGTACTGGTCAACAGCAGCCATGGAGCACAGGTACGCCCGGACCTGCAACGCCCCGCGTTCACTGTCGGCCAGGCGATCAATGACGCCCGCGGCCATCTTTCCGGTTTGCTGGCCAAGGCGGTGCAGCGCGACGCGCTGGACGATGTGTTGAGCGGCGAAGAGCGTCAGCGGCTGCTGGCGTTCTTGCAGGTATATGGCGACCTTTCGCAGGAGCTGGCTTACGAGGGCAGCCTGCGCTCCGGGTATCAAACGTCGCTTTCTCATCCGGGAGCCTTGCCGAGCAGTGCGCAACCGGTGGCGCTGGATCGCTTGCTGCACCCCGAATTATGGGGCGCGCTGCTGCACACCGAGTTTCCCGAGTTTTCCGCGACCATGTTTCAACCGGTCGGTGGCATGGACCGGATCACCGACGCCTTTTACCAGCGCCTCACCGACCAGGTGCAATTGGGCGCGCAGGTACGGCAGATTCGTCAACTGGAAGACGGCGTGGCAGTTACCTATCACGACAAATACAGCGGTCGCGAGCATGTGGTGCGCGCCGACTATCTGGTGTCAACCCTGCCACTGCCCTTGCTGGCCAGACTGGACACCGATTTCAGTGACCCGGTCAAGGCGGCCTTGCTCAGCACCCGCAACGATCAGGCGACCAAGGTGGCCTGGCAATCTCCGCGTTTTTGGGAAACCGACTACCGCATCTACGGCGGGTTGTCCTGGATCGACCATCCGGCGCGTCTGTTGTGGTATCCCAGCAACGACTTGAACACCCGACAAGGCCTGCTTGTGGCGGGTTATGTCACAGGGGAGGGGGCCGATGCGTTCGGTGCGAAACCCTTCGACACACAATACGCCACTTCCAGAGAAGCGGTAGAGCTGCTGCACCCGGGGTATTCGCGGCAGCTGCGCAACCCGCTGGCCGTGTCCTGGGAGCAGATCCCTTACAGCGAAGGGCCTTGGTTGCAACGCGAACATTTCCCTGCCGCTGCCAGTGCGTTGCTGGACGAGCCCCACGGTCGTGTGTACTTCGCCGGTGACGGGCTGGTGCAAAGCGGAGTTGGCATCTGGCAGGAGTCAGCGGCCAACTCGGCGCGACATGTGGTGGCGCAACTGGCCGAGCGAGTGACGCAAGCGCGGCAGATTTCGACCCTTGCCGCGTCATGACGTGCAACTGCACGAGCCCCGCGTTTTACGTAACCCTTATTCCTGAATATCCATTGAAGGAGAGACACCATGAGCGACAGCATTCAACGCACCAGCGTCGGCGATTTTCCGATCTCGCAAACCGTGACAGTGCCAGCCTCGACCAGCCTGGTATTCGTCAGCGGCACCTTGCCTGACCTCGCCGACCCGCATGCTCCGGCGGGTACGCCGGCAGCCTATGGCAACACCGAAGTACAGACCGTTTCGGTATTCAACAAACTGCGCAGAATCCTTCAGCAACAGGACCTAGATCTGGGCGATATCGTACAGTTGCGGGTATTTCTGGTCGGTGCCGAGGAAACCGCCGGCAAGCTGGATTTTGCCGGGTTGCAGGCTGGTTACACGCAATTTTTCGGCACGCCGGAACAACCTCTCAAACCCGCGCGCACGGCGTTGCAGGTGGTAGCGCTGCCATTGCCCGGCGCGTTGATCGAGGTCGAAGCGATAGCGGCCAGACCGGCTTGATCGCGCGCTGTCAGCTTGCGTGTCGGGCAGCGATCAGCGCCGCCCGGCGCGGGTACTCACGTCCACCCACACTGCCAGCACCAGAATGCCGCCCTTGACGATCATCTGCCAGTAGCTGTCGACATCGAGCATCGACATGCCGTTGTCGAGACTGGTGATGACCAATGCGCCGAGCAGGGCACCGTAGACAGTGCCTGAACCGCCACGCATGGACGTACCGCCGATGAAGCATGCGGCGATGGCGTCGAGTTCGCCCATGTTGCCGGCCGAGGGTGAGCCGGCGGCCAGGCGTGCGGTGTTGACCAGCCCGGCGAACGCACACATCACGCCCATGATGCCGAAAATCCACAGCTTCACGGCCTGTACGTTGATGCCGGACAGGCGCGTGGCTTCCATGTTGCTGCCGACGGCGTAGACACGGCGCCCGAACACCGTCTGGGTGGTGACATAACTGAACACGCCGAGCAGGACCAGCAACAGCAACACCGGAACGGGGATTCCGTCGTAGCTGTTGAGCACATAGACAAAGCCGCCCAGCACAGTGCCGATCAACACCACACGCAACACATCACGAATCAGTGAATGTGCCGCCAGCCCGTGCAGCGCTCTGTTGCGCCGTTGTTTCCAGGTCAGCAACAGCGTCAGCGCCAGCAGCAGAATACCGAGCCCGGTGCCCACCGCATGCGGCAGATAACCCTGGCCGATATAGACCAGCGACGGCGACACCGGAGCGATGGTCGTGCCGCCGGTGATCCCCAGCAGAACGCCGCGAAACGCCAGCATGCCACCCAGCCCGACGATGAACGAGGGGATCCGCAGGTAGGCGGTCATGTAGCCGTTGGCCAGGCCGATCAGCAGGCCGCACAAGGCGACCACGCTCAGGTTTGCCAGCAGCGGCACGTGGTAAACCACATCCAGAATCGCAGCCAGGCCACCGAGCAGGCCAAGCAATGAGCCCACCGACAGGTCAATCTCGCCGCTGATGATCACCAGCACCATGCCGCAGGCCAGAATCCCGGTAATGGACATCTGTCGCAGCAGGTTGGACAAGTTGCGCGGCGTCAGGAAGCCGCCCTCGGTCTGCCAACTGAAGAACAGCCAGATAACGGCGATGGCAATCACCAGCGCGAGCATTTTGTAGCGGGTGAAGAACTGTTTGACCTGGTTCATCTACGCGGTCTTCCGGGCATTATTGTGAGGGGCATCGGAGTGGCTGAGTGCAGCGGCGAGGACCTGCTCCTGAGTCAGGTCATGGTTGATGAAGTCGCCGCGCAACTGGCCGTCGCCAATCACCAGTACGCGGTCGGACACGCCCAACACTTCGGCCAGCTCCGAAGACACCATGATGATCGACACGCCCTCGGCTGCCAGCGCGCCCATCAGCTTGTAGATCTCATACTTGGCACCGACATCGACGCCGCGGGTGGGCTCGTCGAGAATCAGGACGCGCGGGCGGGTCAGCAGCATCTTCGCCAGCACGGCTTTCTGCTGATTGCCACCGGACAGGCTGGTAATCGGCAAAAACGGGCTGGCCGTCTTGAGGTGCATGCGCGAGATTTCCCGGTCGATACTGCCCAGCTCTGCCTCGGCGTCGATGCGGGTCATGTTCGAGTAACTGTCGAGGACCGCGAGGGTGATGTTCTGGCCGACGCCCAGGTCCGGAATGATGCCCTGGCGCTTGCGGTCTTCGGGGACCATGCACAGACCGGCGCGTATCGATTTGAGCGGCGTGCGCGTGTCGATAGCCTGGCCATTGAGCCACACTTCACCGGTGTACCGACCGGGATAGGCACCGAACAGGGCTGACACCAGTTCGGTACGGCCCGCGCCCACCAGCCCGGCAATGCCGAGGATTTCCCCGCGCCTGAGGACGAACGATACGTCGTCGACCCGCTTGCGCCCGGGATTATCGACGTCATAGCAGGTGATATGCCGCGCTTCGAAGATCACCTCGCCGACATCATGCGGCTCGGTGGGATAGAGGTTGCTCATTTCGCGTCCGACCATCTGGGTGATGATCTTCGCAATGTCCATGTCCGCCATTGCGGTGGTTGCAATATGTTTGCCGTCGCGGATGACTGAGATGGTGTCGCACACGGCGGCCACTTCATCGAGCTTGTGCGAGATGTAAACGCATGCGACCCCCTTGGCCTTCAGGTCGCGAATGATGTTCAGCAGCACCTCGATTTCGGAACGGGTCAGGGCCGAGGAGGGCTCATCGAGAATCAACAGGCGCGCCTTCTTGTTCAGCGCCTTGGCGATTTCCACCAGTTGCTGGTAGCCGCCGCCATATTGGGAAACCGGCAGTGCCACGTTCATGTCAGGCACTTTGAGTTCACGCATCAACGACTCGGCGCGGTGGATCATGGCCGGATAATTCATGCGCCCGCCGGGGAGCGTCAGCTCGTGACCCATGAAGATGTTTTCGGCCACCGACAGGTCCGGGACCAGCGTCAACTCCTGATGGATGATGACGATCCCTGCCGCTTCCGTTTCGCTGATCGATTGTGCCTTTAGTGGTTGGCCGTCCCACAAGATCTCGCCCTCCCAGGTGCCGTAGGGATAGACCGCCGAAAGGACTTTCATCAACGTCGACTTGCCCGCGCCGTTCTCGCCGCACAGGCCGACGCATTCGCCGGGCTTCACTGTAATATCGATGCCGTTGAGCGCTTTCACACCGCCAAAGGATTTGACGATGCCGTTCATTTGCAGCAGGTAGTCAGACATGGCGCAGGGCTCTACGAAGGTGTGATGGCTTGGCCTGAGCGACGGCCCTGCCTAACCACAGGGCCGTGCTCTAGATTTTAGCGACGTATCAACGATCGAGGCTCATTGCGCGGCAATCTGCGCCTTGGTGTAGAACCCGTCTTTCTCCAGCAGGTCGATGTTGTCCTTGGTCAACGCTGTAGGCGTCAGCAGGATGGTGTCGACTTTCTTGCTGCCGTTGTCGTATTTCGAGGTGAACTCGGGTTTCTCTTTGCGTGCCAATTGCACTGAAAGCTTGGCGGCTTCCGTGGCAATCAGTTTCAGCGGCTTGTAGACGGTCATGGTCTGGGTGCCATCGATGACCCGCTTGACCGCCGCGAGGTCTGCGTCCTGACCCGAGATAGGGACTGTGCCGGCCAGTTTCTGTGCCGCGAGGGCCTGAATAGCGCCCCCGGCAGTGGCGTCGTTGGAGGCGACGATGCCATCAATCTTGTTGTTATTGCGGGTCAGGGCGTTTTCGACAATGCTCAGGGCTTCGGTAGGGCTCCACTCCTTTACCCACTGCTGGCCGACGAGCTTGATATCACCTCTGTCGATAGCCGGTTGCAGCGCCTTCATCTGGCCTTCGCGCAGAATCTTGGCGTTGTTGTCGGTGGGCGCGCCGCCCAGCAGGAAGTAATTGCCCTTGGGCGCTGCTTTCAGCACGCCGTTGGCCTGCATCTCGCCGACTTTTTCGTTATCGAAGGAAATGTACGCATCGATATCGGCATTGAGGATCAGCCGGTCATACGACACCACCTTGATCCCGGCCTTCTTGGCTTCCGCAACGGCATTGGTCAGCACGGTGGCGTTGAACGGCACGATGACGATCACATCGACGCCGCGCGCGATAAGGTTTTCTATCTGCGAGATCTGTTTCTGCTCATTGGCATCCGCCGATTGCACGAAGACCTTGGCGTCGAGCTTTTCCGCCGCCGCAACGAAGTAATCACGGTCGCGTGACCAGCGTTCCAGACGCAGGTCATCAATGGAAAAACCTATTTTCGGGTGCGCAGAGTCAGCCATCACCGGCAGGGACAGCAAGGCCAGCGCGCTGGCGAGCAGCGTACGTTTCAGGGTGTTCATAGGGTGCGTCCTTTTATTGTTGTTTGAGACACTTCTTGACTGGGCGATAACGATAGAACTGTAGAGCGTTGCCGGACGTCGCGTATGAAGATTTGTCGCCTGAATGTCACGGCGACGTCCAGCTAAGCCTGTCAGGCGTAGATAAAGCGATTGACCACACCTTCAAGCAGTTCCTGACGGCCACTGACGGCCTGCGGGTTCAGCTCGTTGGCGAAGGCGTGTTCGGCGAGCGACGCAAGGCTGAATTCGCCCGCCAGTACCGATTGGCCAAATGGCTGCTGCCAGCCTGCGTAGCGCTGGTCCTTGAAGTGCTGGAGTTTATCGTTCTGCACCATGGCCGCGGCACGCTCCAGCGCCAGGGCGAGGACATCCATCGCGGCGACGTGGCCGTGAAACAGGTCGATATCGTCGAGGCTCTGGCGACGCACCTTGGAGTCGAAATTGAAACCGCCGTTGGTGAAGCCGCCAGCCTTGAGGATTTCGTAGGTGGCGAGGGTCATCTCTTCGACGCTGTTGGGGAACTGGTCCGTGTCCCAGCCGTTCTGTGGGTCGCCACGGTTGGCGTCGATGCTGCCGAAGATCCCCAGCGAGACCGCTGTGGCGATTTCGTGGTGGAAGCTGTGCCCGGCCAGCGTGGCGTGGTTGGCCTCGATATTGACCTTGATCTCGTTTTCCAGGCCGTACTGCTGCAGAAAACCGAACACCGTGGCGCTGTCGTAATCGTACTGATGCTTGGTCGGCTCCTGTGGCTTGGGCTCGATCAGCAAATCACCCTTGAAACCTATCTTGTGCTTGTGTTCAACGACCATGCGCATGAAGCGACCGAGTTGTTCGCGTTCACGCTTGAGGTCCGTATTGAGCAGGGTTTCGTAGCCTTCGCGACCGCCCCACAATACGTAGTTGGACCCTTTGAGACGCTGGGTGGCATTCATTGCGCTGAACACCTGGGTCGCGGCGTAGGCGAACACTTCCGGGTCCGGGTTGCTCGCAGCGCCTGCGGCGAAGCGTGGGTTGCTGAAGCAGTTGGCCGTGCCCCACAGCAGTTTTATGCCGCTCTGTTGCTGATGGCGCTCAAGATGATCGACCATGTGCGCGAAGTTGTGGCGATACTCCTTGAGTGAGGCGCCTTCCGGTGCCACATCGGTGTCGTGGAAGCTGTAGTAGTCGATGCCGAGCTTGGAGAAGAACTCGAACGCCGCTTCGGCCTTGCCGATGGCCAGTTCCATAGGGTCACCGGAACCTTGCCATGGGCGCTTGAAGGTGCCGACACCGAACATGTCGGCGCCCGGCCATACGAAGGTGTGCCAGTAGCAGGCCGCCATGCGCAAGTGTTCGCGCATGGGTTTGCCGAGGACCAGCCTGTCGGCGTCATAGTGGCGAAAGGCGAGGGGCGAGTCGCTGTCAGGGCCTTCGTAGCGAACCCTGTCGACGTCGGGGAAGTACGGCATGAGCGTTTTCCTTATTGTTCTTGGCGGTGTCTGGATACTAGCAACGGCCCTGCATGCGCTGATTATGAAAATCGTCAACGTACAGTGCGATTTTGAGTGTTGAGATTCGTCGGTCAGCGGCCTAGTCTGTGGCCCACGGCGTCGTGCTTATCGAATCGGCATAAAAACAATGAAAACCGTACCTCCCGTTCACCGCATCGCGCTGTTGTTCAACGGCAGCAAGATTTATGACCGCGGCATCATCAGTGGCATCGGCAACTACCTCAGCAGCACCCGGGTGTCTTGGGACTTGTTCCTCGAGGAGGACTTCCTCTGTCGCCTGAAAGGCATCGAGCGCTGGCAGGGCGACGGGATCATTGCCGATTTCGATGACCCGCTGATCGGCGAGGCACTGGCCGGGATCAAATTGCCGGTGGTAGCGGTGGGCGGGTCCTATCAGGACGAACGCGCCTACCCGAAGGGCATTCCATATGTGGCGACTGACAATCACGCCTTGATCAAGGCAGCCTACGAGCACCTGATCGAGGCCGGGTTGACGCGCTTTGCCTGCTTCAGCCTGCCTGAAGCGCAAGCCAATCGTTGGGCGCAGGAGCGAGAGCAGGCCTTTCGCCGCTTGCTGCAACGCGACGGCCTGCACGCCGAGGTCTATCGTGGCCTGGGCACCAGCGCGCCGCTCTGGGACAGCGCCGTAGAGCAGCAGATCGCCTGGCTGCAAAGCCTGCCCAAGCCGATCGGCATCATCGCCGTGACCGACGCCCGCGCCCGTCAGCTATTGCAGGCCTGCCTGACCGCCGGAATTGCTGTCCCCGAACAGGTGGCACTGATCGGCATCGACAATGATCCGTTGACCCGGACCCTCACTCGCGTGCCACTGAGTTCGGTCGTTCAAGGAACCGATACGATGGGTCGCACCGCTGCACGTCTGCTGCACCAGATGCTGCACGGCATGCCGTCCTCGGGTACACACATTCTGATACCGCCTGACACTGTCAACGTGCAGGCTTCGAGTCTGCATCAGCCCTTGGGTGACCCCTATGTGATGCAGGCGCTGCTGTTTATCCGGCAGTACGCGTGCCAGGGCATCAAAACTGCACAGGTAGCCGCCTATGTGGGCGTCTCGCGCTCGTCACTGGAGTCGCACTTTCGTCGGGTAAGGGGCTGCAGCGTGCACGACGAGATCCTGCGTTTCAAACTGGCCGCCGCTGCAAACGGACTGGAAAACACCGGGCTGGCTATTGCCGAGATCGCCCGTGATTGTGGTTTCCGGTCTGCGCAATACCTGCACACCGTGTTTCGTCGCGAGTTCGGCTGCACGCCGCGAGAGTACCAGCAGGGTGCCAATGCGGCCGTGCAATGCTCAAGTACCTGACAAGGTCAGGCAGCCACGACCCTGATCGTCCAGAAGTCGGAGGACAGATTTTCATCCAGCAGATAACTGTAGGGCAGGGTGAAGTAGCCTTCCATGCCCCAGCCAGCGCCCCATGAGTTGCGCAAGATGAAATGCTGATGGGCATCGTTGTAGCCCACTGCCAATACGCAGTGCCCTCCCAGCATTTTTTCGTGAGGACCCGGCATTGGGGCATGCCCGGTCTTGGCAACTTTCTTGCTTTCAAAGCTCTCGTAGACGGAAAAACCAATGACAAACGGATAACCTGCCGCCAGGCAGCCTTTCATCTGATTGAGGTTTTGCGCAACTTTCTGATAAGACACCGCCTTGTACTTTCTTGCATCCTTGTAGCAGGCTGCCGGAGGTTTGACAGCAAACTTCTCAATATCATAAGGCCACTCTTTCTCGGGACAATCACCTTGCTTCACTACACTTTTAATGCCGTGCCGGATCATCGCGCCGCTGTCCGAATCGACGGTATGTTCAATAACCCGTTCGTTGTAATAGATAAACAACCGCGAGGGTTCGAATGCCGGCGTCAGCTTTTGCTTCATGCGATCAAACTGAATCGCTCCGGCAATGCCGTTTGCGGTGCAACTGCCCAGTTGGCCCTGATCGTATACAGGCGGGCAATGGGGGCGCAGGTCAACCCTGTGTGGAAGCGCCGCCAGTGCGGTGGGCGGGGCGGCATACAGATGATCGCGATGATCAGGCAGATCGCGAATCCATCCATACTGTTTGACGGTATAGGTCATTTCGTATCCCCTTGTAAGGCACGGTCAGGAAAATTGATATCGCTCATGTAAGCAGGTTTTCGATAGGCGTGGATTAAAATTCATTTAGTACATAGTGTGCTATGAGTTGGCCGGGCAGGCTTGGTTGGCCAAGGGTGTTAGTTGAGTAAAAACCATTTTAATCAGTTCATTACATGGCCTTATGCAATGGGCTTACACCTCTTTTTGCGCATGGCACGGACCAGGGGTTTTATCGGAAGTGGCGAAACGATACCGCTTGGGCGGAACCTGTCCTGCACCCTGATAAGCGTACCAATTGGTACATTTAAATTGACAGCGTGCGGTGCACGGGCTAAAAAATACTCCTTGGTACAGTTATGGGCGAAGCGTCAATCGCCGCATGCAAGATGAGGGGGTAGGGGGATGGAGACGATGAAACTGCATGAAGTACTGACTGCTCGCCTGCGTATCGATAAGCCGCAAGCGCTTTGCAACCCGCAGCGGGGGCAGCGCAGCAGCGGTGAGATACTGGGAGGAGAGTTTAACGGCGATGGATTGCAGGGGCAGGTTCTTCCGGGAGGCAGCCTTTTTCTCGTGCCCCAGGATGACAGCCTTGCACGATTCAGCCTGTACTACACCTTGCTGACTGACGATGGAATAAAGATAGATGTCGTTGGAGAGGGGCTCGTGGCCTTCGATGAAGCGGACCGCGCACCATTGGACGAATCGCGCTGTCGGTTCACGTGCAGCAAGCAGTTCAGCGTTGCTTCCGGTGCGCATGATGACCTGCAGAGAAACCTGTACGTCGGCAGAGTAAATTTACACGCCGGGGATGACCGCATGCGTGTCAGTATTTTTCAGGTTAACGAGATATAAAGAGCCTTCACAGAAGCAGGCAGATGTGAAAGCGAGTGTTGGCTTTGTCTATTGAGGCGCAACCCTTGTCGTCGACACCTGTCGGGCCCGGCGCAAAGAAATTTAAACTATTTTTTCTATTGATGTATAGAAGCAGGGCTTGATTCGTTTGCACCCGGAAGAGGGGGTGCCTTGTCAGGCCTGAGCGTGTGGGAGCTGGATGCTCCGGGTACTCGGCAGCACAAGCAAAGCATCGTGAAAAGGCTTCATCCGGGGCCGTTGAAGCATGTTCATTGCATCCCGATCATTTTGTCGAAGTCGCCAGTTCACAGGGGTTTGAACTGCTCGAAATGTTGTCTCCCGACAAGCAGCTCGAGCGTTACTGTCAAAGGCGTGAGGAGGGTCTGTCGCTCACGCCGAATATCTATCTGGTTTATTCGGTTAAGGCGTGAACCTTACTGGCTGACAAAAAAGCTCAAGCCCTTGCCGACCCCACACTCATAACTCACTGGACTGCCCACCTGTTGATAACCAGGAACATTCAGCGTGGTCATGCTGAATGTGGCGGTGCCGTTCGAGCGTATCTGATAGCGAATGAATTGCTCGATGGGCTTGTTATTGCGATCGAGGCTGAAGTGAGTGTCCGAAAACGCCAGGGTGCCGTCGGGGGTAATGCGGTAGGCATCGATGCGTTTGCCGCCTTTGGTTTTGGACGGCTCGGCACCGGCGATCGAGGATTTGCATTGTCCCAGGTCGATCACCACGGCGACCGACTCTCCAGTGTTCAACGCCTGGGTAATGGCGGAGTAGGTGGGTAGTGCGTCGCCTGCGTGAGCGAGGCCTGGCAGTGAAAGAGCAAACAGTGCAGCGGCGTAGGAATGTTTCATGGCAGCTCCAGGAAGTCAGTCTGAAGGGCGAAAAGACCCGTCCATCTCGCAATTATCGAGCGTCGCGAAACCTACCATAAGCTTCGATCCAGATGGGCCCACGATAGCAGTGGCACCTCTCTGTTCAGAGCATCTTCATCCTTTTTCCTGTTCTGCCGATAGACATGACGGAGTTAATTTATTCACCGGTCACGGGAAGGGGATTGAAGATGCTGAGACAGCTGAAAATAGCCGCGCGGACCTCCGCCTGCTTTGCGTTGATGGTGGTGCTGGTGTTCGGGCTTGGTATTTTCAGCATTCAGCAATTGCACGGTATTCGTGAGCAATCGCTTGAAATCGAAAACGACGCGCTTCCAGGGATTGCGCTGGGTGACGATATTGCCCTGGCGGTCGAGAAAACCCGCACTACCGTGGCTAAAATGCTTGCCTCGCATGACCCTGCACAGGTGACTCTGGCTCACACCGAGCTCCTTGAAAAGAAGGCCGGGTTCCAAAAGGCCGTAGAGGCCTACGACCCGCTCATCACCGAGGATGACGAGCGCGCGCTCGTCGAGGGGCTGAAGAGCACTTATCAGGGCTACATCGACCGTGCCGAAAAGGTCTATACGCTGATCAACGAGAATCAGGCGGATGCCGGAAGGGCGCTCGTCTGGGGCGAGATGAAGGCCATGGCGGAAAGTATCGAAGCCGCCCTGGGCAAGCTGGAAAAGATCAATGATGACTCCGAAGCCGAATCCAGCGCTGCAGCGACGTCGGTGTATGAGAACGCCCTGATCGTCACTTATGGGGTCATGTTTCTGACGGTGTTGTTAACCGTATTGCTTGCCTGGCGTCTGACCAAAAGTCTCGCAGTGCCGATCAGTCAGGCGTTGCACAGTTCGGAAACCATTGCCGCGGGCGACCTGCGTCCCAGCGCAATCAACCGCGAGGGCACTGATGAAGCCGCCCTGTTGCTGCAATCAATGGAGCGCATGCGCGGCAATTTGAGCCAGACCCTGACCCAGGTGGGCGACGCCGCTCACCAGTTGGCGTCGGCCACGGAAGAAATGAGCGCCCTGATGGTTAACAGCAACGCCGATCTGGTGGTGCAGAACAGCGAAATCGAAATGGCCGCCACCGCCGTCACCGAGATGAGTCAGGCGGTCGATGAAGTGGCGCGTAATGCGGTGACCACTTCGGTGGAATCCAAAGCTTCTTCGGTGTCGGCCCGCGAAGGTCAGGAAGAGCTCAATCAAACCGTCCAGTCGATCCTTGAACTGACCCGAAATGTTGGCACGGCCTCGACCGAGGCGCAGGCGCTGGCAACCCGCACGCTGGATATCACCAAGGTTCTGGATGTTATCCGCGCAGTGTCTGAGCAAACCAACCTGCTGGCGCTCAACGCGGCCATCGAAGCGGCACGCGCGGGCGATGCCGGACGGGGTTTTGCCGTGGTCGCCGACGAGGTACGCGCGCTGGCCCACCGTACCAGCGAATCGACTCGCGAGATCGAAACCATGATCGGGCACATCCAGCAGGGCACCAAAAGTACTCTGGTCGCGCTTGAAGTCAGTACCGAACAGGCGCAACGCACCAAACAACAGGCCGAGTCGGCCAACGCTGTGCTGGCCAGCATCGCCAGCTCGGTCATGGTTATCGATGAGCGCAATACGGTGATCGCCAGCGCCTCCGAAGAACAAGCGCTGGTTGCGCGGGAAGTGGACCGCAACCTGGTGCGCATCCGTGATTTGTCGGCACAATCGGCGGTGCGCACCAGCCAGACCGGCAGTGCCAGCCAGTCGCTGGCCGAGTTGGCGAGTGACCTGACGACCACCCTGGGGCAGTTCAAGCTCAGATAACACGGGCCGATAGCAGGCCCGTTACCGCATCGATTCGTTGTTGTCCGTGCAACAGCGAATCGACAAAGTGTCCGGCGTTTGCGCCGGTAAAACCTGGCTACTGCGCACCCACACCATCCAGCGCAACGGCGTGAAAGCGCCTGCCGCCGGGCCTCGCGCCATAGCCAGGCGCAGCGCACGGTTTTGGGCATGACCTATGCACTGCCGATCAGGATTGTTTTCCTGAGCCAGCGGAGCCACCCGAATGCCTGATGCCGTCCCGACCCCCAAGACCAACCGCCTGCATGCAATAGGGCGCACTCTGATGCTGACCCTGCTGGCCACCAGCCTCGTCGCAACCGCTTATGCCGAGGACAGCGACG
The DNA here is from genome assembly GCF_017833055.1 of Pseudomonas sp. PvP100. NCBI lineage: Bacteria > Pseudomonadati > Pseudomonadota > Gammaproteobacteria > Pseudomonadales > Pseudomonadaceae > Pseudomonas > Pseudomonas sp. PvP100. Next base: position 1,966,944 of record NZ_JAFIBO010000001.1, on the reverse strand, counting down.
TGCCTTCGCTGGCCGGTAAACGCATTGCGATCAGCATGACCGGCACCAGTCACTACTTCGATATCAAGGCCTTCCAGGCGCAGGTGGATGAGGTCAAGCGCCTGGGCGGCACGCCCATCACGCTCGATGCCGGTCGCAACGACAAGAATCTGGTCAATCAATTGCAGACCGTGGTCACGCAAAAGCCCGATGCGGTGATCCAGACCCTCGGCACCCTCAGTGTTATCGACCCTTGGCTCAAGCGCATCAGCAAGGCGGGTATTCCGCTGTTCACCATCGATGCGCCCTCGCAATACAGCCTCAACAACACCACGTCCGACAACGTGGCCACCGGCAAGGCATTGGCCGGGCAACTGATCAAGGACGCAGGTGGCCAGGGTAACGTGCTGGTGTTCAATGGCTTTTATGGCGTGCCGGTCTGCGCCATTCGTTATGACCAGCTCAAGGTTGCGCTCAAGGATCATCCGCAGCTGAAAATCATCGAGCCGGAGCTGCGCGATGTCATTCCCAACACGGTTCAGGACGCCTACTCGCAAGTCTCGGCGTTGCTCAACAAGTACCCCAAAGGCAGTGTTTCGGCGATCTGGGCCGCCTGGGACATCCCGCAACTGGGCGCCAGCAAGGCACTGATCGATGCCGGCAGAACCGAAATCAAGACCTACGGCGTCGACGGCACGCCGGAAGTGCTCGAGCTGATGCGCCGCGAAGATTCGCCGGTGGGTGCCGTGGTTGCCCAGCAGCCTGCATTGATCGGCAAAACCGCGGTGCAGAACGTTGCTCGTTACCTGGCCGGACAGCACGATCTGCCAAAGGAGACCCAGGTGCCCACCTTGCTGACCACGGCCGCCAATCTGCCGGATGTGCAAAAGCTCAGAGGCGATAACTGACGCGGGAGATCAATCATGAGATCAGCGATTGCAGACGTCGCGGCGGTGCCGCCGGCCTTGCACTTGAAGGGTATCAGCAAGCGCTTTGGCGCCACCCAGGCGCTGGATGGCGTAAACCTTAAGGTCGAGGCCGGAACGATTCACGGGCTGGTGGGTGAAAACGGGGCGGGCAAGTCGACCCTGATCAAGGTTCTCGCCGGTATTCATCGCGCCGATGCCGGCCGTTTGAGTATTCATGGCCAGCCGTTCGACAGTTTCACTCCGCGTCAGGTCGAGGCCGCAGGCGTGCATTTCATTCATCAGGAGCGACTGCTGCCGGGCAGCTTCAGCGTCGGCGAGGCGCTGTTTTTCGGGCAGGAAATCAAGCGTGGCCCCTTCGTCGATCGCCGTGCCCAAGAGCGTGAGGCGGCAAGGCTTCTGGACGATTACTTTGCCATGCGCCTGCCCGCCGGGGCGCTGGTACGCGATCTGGACAGCGCCCAGCGACAGATATTGCAGATCACTCGCGCGTTGCTGGCCAGGCCGAAGGTGCTGGTGTTCGACGAGCCGAGTGTGTCACTGGTCAAGCAGGAGGTGGACCGCTTGCTGGACATCGTTCGACGCCTGCGCGATGAAGGGCTGACCATTGTCTACATTTCCCACTACTTGCAAGAGATCGAATCGCTTTGTGATCAGGTCACCGTGTTGCGTAACGGCCGCGATGTGGCGGTGGTCGATCCGGCACTCACCAGTACTGCGCAGATCGCCCGGCTGATGGTCAATCGGGAGGTAGGCGAGCAATATTTTCGTGCCCGGACATCACCCGGCACGCCCGTGCTGCAACTGCGCGGGCTGGGGGCAGGGCGCTTTTACGACGGCGTTGACCTGAGCGTGCGGCGTGGCGAAGTGCTGGGCCTGACCGGGCTGGTCGGCTCGGGTGCCAAGGAGCTGCTCAAGAGCCTGTTCGGGCTGCTCAAGCCGGATCGCGGCGAATTGCTCTTGAACGGTCAGCCTTTGCAGTTGAAATCACCGCGTGACGCGGTACGCCATGGCATCGCACTGGTCCCCGAGGAGCGCCGCACGCATGGCGTGGCACCGGCGCTTTCGGTGCTGGAGAACATCACGCTGGCCAGCCTGGGGCGCTTCAGCCGCTGGGGATTGCTCGACGCTGCGGCGCAAGCCGGGGAAAGCCAACACCTGATCGACGAACTGGCAATCAAGACCTCAGGCCATGATGCGCCGGTGCACGCGCTCAGCGGTGGCAACCAGCAGAAGGTTGCGCTGGGCAAGTGGCTGAGCCGCCATTCGACGTTATACCTGCTGGACGAGCCCAGCGTTGGCGTCGACATCGGCGCCAAGGTGGAGATCTACCGATTGATTGCCCGGCTTGCCGAGGGCGGCGCGGCGGTGCTGGTGCTGTCGTCGGACTTGCCGGAGCTGATCGGCATCACTCAGCGCATTGTGGTCCTGCACAGAGGACGCATTGCAGGCGAATTCGATTCATTGAGCACCGACAGCGACCAACTGCTGGCCTGCGCCACGGGCGCCAGTGAAAGCTACCATGACAGCCAATCACTCCCTGCGGAGGCCCATTATGTCCGCGCTTGATCTATCCGTTGCGCAGGCTGGCGATCCAGCGCAGCGCTGGCTCGTGCAGCTGGCGCAGCGCGGTTCGTTGCTGGTGTTTCTGGCGATTTTGCTCGGCTTTGCAGTTAGTGCGCCGAACTTTATCAGCCTCGGCAACATCAGCAATGTGTTCGCCCAGTCAGCAACCCTCGGCATACTCGCGCTGGGGCTGACCTGCGTGGTTATCGGTGGTGGTTCCAATGTGGTCAGCGGCGGCCTGGACCTGTCGCTGGCGGCCAATCTCGGTCTGTGTGCGGCCGTCTACAGCAGCCTGAACAATGCCGGGTTCGATGCTTGGCAAGCGATTGGCCTGACGCTCGGCTGCGGCCTGCTGGTCGGCGCGTTCAACGGCCTGGCGGTGGTGTTTCTACGCTTGCCGCCGTTACTGGCGACCCTGGCGAGCATGAACCTGATTGCCGGCCTGGAGCTGGTGCTGACCCAGAACACTGTGCTGGCGACCGACTCGGCATTGCTCGACAGCCTGGCGTCCGACGTCTGGCTGGGTATTCCCGCGCTGGCCTGGGTACTGCTGGGTGTCGCTGCGGTGTTGTGGCTGGTGATTCAGCACAGCGCGTTTGGTCTGCGTCTGTACGCCATTGGCGAATACCCGCAAGCCGCCGAGGCTGCCGGGTTGAATCTGCGGCGCTATGTGTTTGCCAGTTACCTGATTGCCGGCGGATGCGCCGCCATTGCTGCGTTCTGTTCCGCAGCGTTTTTCAGCGGCAGCACGACCGGTTCCGGTGACATGTTGCTGTCAGTGGTGGCCATCGCTTTTCTCGGCGTGGTGTTCTCGCGGCGTCTGACCGCAAACATTCCCGGCACCCTGTTGGCGACGCTGCTGCTGGGCTTTTTGATCAACGGTTTTCAATTGCTGAACATTTCCAGTTTCTGGGTCAACGGCGTGCAAGGCGTGTTGATTCTGTTGGTGGTGGCATTTTCCGGGGCATTCGGCCGCCGGGAGGGTGAACAATGAGTACGCTGACCCTGAGTACCTCCTCGACGCTCGTCAAGGTGCTGCCGCGCCTTTTGCCAGCGGTCCTGCCGCTGTTGGTGTCGGTCATCCTGCTGTTTTTCGCGATCAATGCGCCGGGCTTTCTGAGTTGGGGCAACCTGTCGAGCCTGGTGCTGAACAACTTCGTGTTGCTGGCCATCGTCGCAATCGGCATGACCTTGGCCGTTGCGGCTGGCGGCATTGATCTGTCGGTGGGAACGGCGCTGGACTTTGCCGGCCTCGGTTTCGTCGTCACCCTGAATGGCGGTCATGGTCTGGGCGCGGCCATTGCGGTGGCCCTGCTGGCAGGTGGCATTGCGGGGGCGTTCAACGCGATGCTGATCGCCGGGCTGCGCATTTCGCCGTTCCTGGCGACGCTGGGTACGCTGTTTATCGGCACCAGCGTGCAACAGTTGTTGTCCGACGGTGGCCAGCCGATCTATATCGCTCAGGGCGCGTTACCGGGCATCAGCGCTGTGTTGATCCTCGGCGTGCCGTTGCCGCTGTTGGTGGTAGGGTTGCTGGCAGGGCTTTACGGGCTGATTCTGGCGCGTGGCCGTCTGGGACGGGAAATCCTTGCGCTGGGCACGCAGCCGCAGCTGGCGTATTACTCGGGCCTGCCCACGCGGCGCATTGCCGTGCAGGTGTTTTTCGCCAGCGCGCTGGCCTGTGCGGTGGCGGGTATCCTGCTCAGCTCGACGGTCAACGCCTACGTGCCGATGTCAGGCAACGCTTACCTGATCAATGCCATCGGCGCGGTGTTCATCGGTACGACGCTCAGTCGTCAAGGGCGTCCGAATATTCCGGGCACACTTTTGGGTGTGCTCTTCATCAACGTGATCGCCAACGGCCTGTTGCTGATCGGCTGGAACTTCTATTGGCAGCAGGTTGCGACCGGGGCGCTGATCTTTCTGGTGCTGGCGTTCAGTTTTACCAGTCGCCACCTGCTGCGTAACGCGGTGTGAGTGCTCTTTACGCGTTGCCTTTACCGCTGCCGATCTGCCAGACAAACGGCGGCTCGGTGCCGTTGATGCGCCAGTCACCGACAATGCGCGCCTTGTAGATCAGCGGATTGTGCGATGCCGCTGTGCGCGCATTACGCCAGTGGCGATCCAGGGCCTTGTTGACGCTGACACCTGAAGCGCCCAGTGCGTTGAACAGCTCAGTTGCAGCGCGCAACACCAGTTCCGAGACGATCACCTGGGCCTTGGCGGTCTCGATTTCGGCGGCGATATTGGCGTCTTTTTCCCGCTGTGGGTCATTGCCAAAACGTGCCACGTACGCACGCTGCAATGGCTCGGCGGAGCGCAACGTTGCGGCCTCTGCGGCGTAGACCTGAGCGGCGATCTGACCGACCACTTGCTGCACTTGTGAGTCCTGGCTGACGCTCCCGGCGTTGCCATGGCTGAAGACGCGTTTGCGATCGCGCACTTCCTGAGCGATGTCGCGTTCGACAGCTCGACCAATACCGGCCAGCACCGCCAGCAGCACCAATTGATAAAACGCCGTCTGGTATTTGAAGCGTTGCTCGAACGGTATGACGTGTGTGGCCGGCAGCGGTACATTGTCGTAGACCGAGGTGCCGCTGCCGGTGGTGCGCTGGCCGAACCCGTCCCAGTCGTCACTGTGGCGCACACCGGCATGCCTGGCGTCGACGACCGCGATCACGTCGGCGCCGGTATCGGAGCGCTGGGCGTAGACGTCGATCCAGTCGGCAAAGATGCTGCCGGTGCTGTAGAACTTGGTGCCGTTGAGCACGAAACCATCGCCTTGCGGGCTGACCTTGGTAATCACGTCGCCGATTTTCACCGCGCCGACTTCGGTCCAGCCGTTACCCACCAGATCCCCGGCGACAAAGCGCGCAAACCACTGGTCACGGTCCGCGCCGGGTGGTGCATTCAGGCGGTCTTCAACGAAGGCGAAATGCGCGCGCAGGGCTTGCGGAATGTTCGAGTCGGCTTCGGCCAGCTCGATCAGCAGTTGAAACAGCTGGCTGATCGATGCACCCGCACCGCCATATTCGGTGGGTACACGTACAGCGCCGAACCCGGCTTTCTGCAGCCAGGCAATCGGTTCATGGGGCAGGGCGCGTGCTTGTTCGCGTTCGACGCTGCCAGCGCCGATCTCACGGAAGATCGGGCGAAATCGGTTGGCCAGGGTTTCGTAATCGGTCCCCAGCGAGAGCGGGTTTGAGCCGGTTGTTTGAGTCATGCAGTACTCCTGAGCGCGAAGAGATCGGCACACGGGCCGGTGGAAGGTTCGCAGGACTCTCTGCATGCTTTATGCCTGAATATAACTAATTGATTTTAATAGCCTATTTTTGGTGAGATGTTTTTCTTGTTGGTCAGCCAACAGTGGCATGAGCGCTGGCTGGCAAACCCCATCGCGTCGTCAGCCACGTCGGCAGCTCATGAGCCCTGAAATACCTGTGTCTGCGCTGGATGCGCTGCGAGTGCGCCGCTGTTCGGCCAGCAACAGCGTTCGAACATTTTGCGCTGCAGGGTGCGGCCATTCATGAGCGTTGCTTCGCAACTTACTGCTTTTAAAGGGAAATATTTTTCGGCACGGGCTGTGCAATGTTCAGGGTCAAGCGTGTTGAGTGTTTTCAACCTGTCGCCAACGAGCAGGAGCCTGTCCATGAGTTTTCCTTCCTCCCTTTCAACTGCCGCACCTCCCGCAGCGCATGTCATTGGCTCGGACGCCGAAGCCCTTGAAGTGGCCAGAGCATTGGCCGGTCGCTTTGCTGAAGAAGCTTCAGTGCGTGATCGCGAACGGCGTCTGCCGGTCGCCGAGCTGGATGAGTTCTCCGCCAGCGGCCTTTGGGCCATTACCGTACCCAAGGCCTATGGCGGTGCGGGCGTTTCCTATGTCACCGTCGCGGAAGTGATCAAGCTTGTTTCTGCCGCTGACCCTTCACTCGGGCAAATCCCGCAGAACCATCTGGGCGTGCTCGATATTCTCTTGCAGACCGGCACCGAGGAGCAGAAGCGCCACTACTTCGGCAAGGCGCTGGCCGGCTACCGCTTTGGCAATGCGTTCTCGGAGTCGAAAAGCAAGAACGCCGGCGCCTTCCAGACCCGGATTCGATTCGATGGCGAGCACGCAGTGCTGGACGGCGAAAAGTTCTACTGCACCGGCGCACTGTTCGCGCACATCGTGCCGGTTTCAGGCGTCAACGAGCAGAATCAGGTGTTCATCGCTTTCGTCGAGCGCGACAATCCGGGGCTGACCATCATCGATAACTGGGACGGTTTCGGTCAGCGCACCACGGCCAGCGGCGGGGCGGTGTTGAAGGCCGTTCGCGTACCCTCGAGTGCGGTGATCCCGGCGCATCGCGCTTTCGACGAACCGACTGCCCATGGGCCGATTTCGCAGATCATTCAGGCGGCGGTGGATACCGGCATTGCTCACGGCGCGTTCGAGGAAACCCTGAAGCACGCCCGGTTGGCCCGGCCATCGATCGACAGCAAGCAGGATTTCGGCTGGCAGGACCCGTTCAGCATTGCTGCCATCGGCGACTTGCAGTGGCGGCTGCACGGCACCGACGCGATCCTCGCCAAGGCCGGGCAGGCCATCGACCATGCCCTGGCCGAACCCAGCGAAGCCAGCGTCGCACAGGCCTCGGTAATCGTCGCCCAGGCCAAGGTGCTGTCGGCGCAGATTGCCTTGCTCGCCAGCACCCAGCTGTTCGAACTGGCCGGCACCCGCTCGGTGCTTGGCAAACTCAATCTGGATCGTTACTGGCGCAACGCGCGGACCCACACGCTGCATGACCCGGCGCGCTGGAAATACCACCTGATCGGCAATCAGGTGCTCAACGGTATCGCGCCGCCACGTCACGCCTGGAACTGATCGAGGAGTACGCCCATGACACATCCCGCTGTTACCGCACAACTGGCGGTTGCTACCGAAGACCTTGATCAGGCGCGCCAGGGCCTGCAACACACACTCGACTACCTGCGTGAGCACGGTCGGCCGTGGTCGCTCAGTGGTCTGCAGCGCATCGTCGATGACCCCTATGTGATCAGCAAGGTCGGGGATCTGCAGATTCGTCTGGACGTCGCCGCCGCGCTGCTGGAACGCGCCCGGCGGCAGGACGGTTCTGCCGAACAACGCCTGATCGCCAGCAGCGAGGCGGTCATTGCCAGCGCCGATGCTTTGCAGGCGGTGGGCAATATTCAGTACGAATTGACCGGGCAGCGCCCGTCACTGCCAGCCCCAACCGGCCGTGAACCGCTGCGCTGGCACTATCAGGTTATCGGCAATCAACGCCTCAATGGCGTGGTTCCGCCGCAGCTTCAGGAGTAAGTGTATGTCCCGCCAAATCCGCCTCAACGCGTTTGACATGAACTGCGTCGGCCATCAATCGCCGGGCCTCTGGGCGCATCCGCGTGATCGCTCCTGGCAGTACAAGGACCTCGAATACTGGACCGATCTGGCGAAAATTCTCGAGCGCGGCAAGTTCGATGGTTTGTTCATTGCCGATGTGCTGGGTATTTACGACGTCTATCGCGGCAACGGCGAGGCGGCGATTCGCCAGGCCACTCAGGTGCCGGTCAACGACCCGTTGCAGCTCATCCCGCCCATGGCGCTGGTGACTGAACACCTGGGCTTCGGCCTGACCGCGTCGCTGTCGTTCGAACATCCCTATCCGTTTGCCCGTCGCCTGTCGACGCTGGATCACCTGACCAAGGGGCGCGCAGGCTGGAATATCGTCACCTCGTATCTGGAAAGCGGCGCGAAGAACCTGGGCCAGAAAACCCTCACCGAACACGACGCGCGCTACGACTACGCGGAGGAGTATCTGGAGGTGTGTTACAAACTCTGGGAAGGCAGCTGGGAAGACGGCGCGATTCTGCGTGACCGGGAGCGCCGGGTATTCAGTGATCCCACCAAAATCCACGAGATTCGCCATGTCGGCAAACACTTCCAGGTGCCTGGCATCCACTTGTGCGAGCCGTCGCCGCAACGCACGCCTGTGCTCTATCAGGCCGGCGCTTCAAGCCGCGGCAAGCAGTTCGCCGCCGAGCACGCCGAATGCGTTTTCGTTGCAGCCCCCTCGAAAGTCCTGCTGAAAAAGACCGTGGCCGATATCCGCCGGCGCACTGCAGAGGCTGGTCGTGACCCGTCCAAGGTGCTGATTTTCAATTTGCAGACGGTGATCCTCGGCGAGACGGATGCCAAGGCCAAGGCCAAATTCGAAGAATACAAAAGCTGGGTCAGTTATGAGGGCGCGATGGCTTTGATTTCCGGCTGGACCGGCATCGACTTCAGCCAGTTCAAGCCCGACGAACCCCTGCGCCACGTTCACACCAATGCCATTCAGTCGGCCGTCGAGACCTTTTCCACGGCAGACCCGAACACGATATGGACGCCGCAGGCACTGGCCGATTGGGTCGGCATCGGTGGCTTCGGCCCGCTGTTTGTCGGCAGCCCGGAAACCGTGGCCGATCTGCTGCAGGAGTGGGTTGAAGAAACAGACGTCGACGGGTTCAACCTGGCGTACGCGCTGACCCACGAAACCTTCATTGACGCGGTCGAACTGTTGGTGCCGGAGCTTCAGAAACGCGGCGTCTACAAGACCGAATACGCCAATGGCACGTTGCGCGAAAAGCTGTTTGGCGATGGCTCGCGCCTGGAAGCAGGTCATCCGGGGGCTGTCTTCCGTGACCTTGCTGCGCTGCATCGCAACCGGCAAACGGAGACTGCGTGAACGCGTGACACATAGGGTCACGACAGGCATTCCCACTGGAGCGTGGGAAACGAGAATTCTCCAGATCACTATTGTGCCCACTCCGCGTGGGAATGCCTTTCTGGACGCTCCGCGTCCGATGTTGAGTGCTCGGAACGGTATGGATGCGTGATGTGCGCTCAGCACAGTGACGGTCACAACTCCAGCTTATAGCCCACCCCCATACAGCGATTGGATCGGGTCTTGACCCGGGCAGGCCTGTTCCTGTTTGCGGCTCAGGTTGCCAACAGATGCAGTGCTGTCGGGGCTCTTCCAGCGTGGCACCGTCCAACGAGGCTTTGGTGATTTTTTCTACTAGCCTTTGAATAATCGTTAGGCTTAAACGTTTTACCCTTACGCGCAGTGCGGCCATTTGCAGGTTCGCACTGTGGTTTTGATCCTTCATGAACAGGAGTTCTCATGAAACCCTCCCAGCCGAAGTACGCCCACGCCTTGTTGCTGCTGGTCACTTCACTCAGCATTCAGACGCCGGCTATGGCCCGTGTGGCATCCTCGGCGACCGCCGACAACGTGGCTCGGCTTGCAGTGGTCAAACCGGTCAGCAGCTGTACTGCACTGAGCAGCGTGGATCTCAGTGATCTCGGCGGGCAGGGCAGTCGTGTGCTGGCGGCCAGTGAGTCGACCCGTGATGGTGTTGCGGTGTGTACTGTGGAAGCCCGGTTGGCTCCGGAGATCAACTTTCGGCTCGAGCTGCCAACCGGCACCTGGGAGCAGCGTTACCTGCAAGTCGGCTGCGGCGGGTTGTGTGGCAACGTCAACTCGACCGTGCGCGCCGCTGATGGCTGTACATCCCTGAGTGCTGGCGCATTCGCGGTGGCCTCCACCGACATGGGCCATCAGGCGGCAGACGAGCATTTTGGCGATGACCCGCAAAAACGCGCCGATTTCGCCCATCGTGGTGTGCACCTCACTGCGCTGGCCTCGAAGAAACTGATCGCCGCATTCTATGGACGCAAAGCGCAATATGCCTACTTCAGTGGCTGCTCGGACGGCGGTCGCGAGGCGTTGATCGAAGCACAGCGTTACCCGGACGATTTCGACGGCATCATTGCCGGAGCCCCGGCGCTCAACTTTCAAGTGCAGAAAACCCTGTATCACGGCTGGATGGCGCGCTCCAACCGCGGCGCAGACGGCAAGCCGATTCTTCTCGCTTCACGACTGCCGTTGCTGCACAAGGCCGTACTCGAACAATGCGATCTGCTGGACGGGCAGATCGATGGCCTTATAGCGGATCCGCGTATCTGCCGCTTCGACCCCGCAGCGCTGCAATGCAAGGCGTCCGCCGACCCCGCCACGTGCCTGAGCGCAGAGGAGGTGGCCACGGTCAGACGCTTTTACGAAGGCCCGAAGGACGCTGTCAGTGGCGAGCGGCTGACCCTGGGTGGCCCGCAGCCGGGTTCGGAGCTGGCCTGGGCTGGGGTGTTCGTGCCGGTCAGCGCCGATCAAATTGTATACAGCGAAAAGGCCGCGCTGGAGGCCATTCGCAATGTCGTGTTCGAGAAGAACCCGCCTGCCAGTTTCGATTTGAATGCGCTGGCGTTCGACGAAAAAACTTTTGACCAGCTGCGCCCGCTGCATGCGCTGTACGATGCTACCAATCCCGATCTCTCGCCATTCGCCAGCCGCGGCGGCAAGCTGATCCTCTGGCACGGCTGGGCTGACCCGAACGTCTCACCACTCAACACCCTGGCGTATCACGAGGCGCTTGAAGCCGAGATGGGCAAGACCCGCACCGAGGCCTTCTCTAGGCTGTACATGTTGCCCGGCGTTTATCACTGCGGCGGCGGGGAAGGGCCAAGCCTGGTCGATCTGCTGACACCGGTCATGGCCTGGGTCGAAAAAAGCCGGGCCCCGGATGCCATCGTTGTCCGACAGGCAGGCCCCGACAAGGCCGGCAACAGGCAGAGACCACTGGCACAGTCGCTGCCGGCGTCCATGGTCAAGGAAAACGTGGGCAATCGCGGACGTACTCGCAAGGTCTTCCCGTACCCGTTCATGGCCGAGTACGACCACAAGGGCTACGCGAAAAACGCAAACAGCTACCAGCGCGCCCAGCCGCTGACCACGGAAAAAACACCGCAATGGATGGGCAGCGGGTTCTTCAAACCCTATACGCCTCTGGAGCGTCAGGCGCAGTAGCGATTGCAGCGATGCAGCGTCGGCGAATTATTTTCTCCTCGTTCTTGACATGGCATGCGAACCAGTACAGAATTGCGTCCATTCCTGAGCGAGGAATTGAAAAAAAACCTTTAGATTCAATGGGTTGGAAGCCAAAGAAATACAGGTTTCCCGTGAAATCAAAATGCGTTTGATGTTCAAGTGAAGCATCTTTCGTTTGAGGCCGAGTAGCAAAATGGTTATGCAGCGGATTGCAAATCCGCCTACGCCGGTTCGATTCCGACCTCGGCCTCCACTATTCAAAGCCCCGCAGATTAACGTCTGCGGGGTTTTTTATTGGGCGCAGATTTGTATTTTTCCATCTGATCAGGACAACTCCGGGACACTGAAATCATTCATAGGTACCACGCTTAGCCAGCAAAAGAGCTGACTCATACACGTTTGAAAGCTGGCGTGAGTGGCGTGAGTGGTCTATTAATTTGATGTGTGTCTTAACGAGGGTTCAGCCTTGGTCGGTAGAATTTCTGATTCCGAACTTCATGAAATGCGGATTCGCAAGTTGCAGAACGACATCGCCGATTCAGAGCGTCTCGGGATGCCGGTGAAATTCATGCATCTGTCCGCGCTGACGCCCACCAGTCGGGAGCAGCATATCGAACGACATGGCGAGTTGTTCACGGGGCAGCAGATGCTCGATTGGTGGGCAGAGGGGGATAATCGGGTGCGCTGTCGATGCGCATGCACCCCGGTTCTTCTGGACAGACAAGGCAGGCCAATGACGCCTGACCTGATAGCCAACGCCAAGCAGGCGCTGAAGGCCTTCAAGCTTTCCTGATCTTTCGTCTGATGCTTTTTGCGCAATGGACGTGTTTCGGCAGATCCGATTCCCGACTGTGCTCCCGCCATTCAAAAGTCCCGCAGATTAACGTCTGCGTGGTTTTTATCGGGCGCGAGAAAATGAGGGATTCCGAAAGCCGAGTTCAGACGCTATTTAAAGCGGCTTGCGTTGATATAGCCGTATTGGTTTTGCTGATAAATCGTGTAAGGCAGGAGCAATGTATCTACGATGCCTGATAAACCCATGTCCAGTAAAACCCACTCAGGCGCATTGGTCTTCTGATAAGCGCTACTCTGTTTGGGCTCGGCGTTCAGTTCACAGAAATCGAGCATGACCCCGCTGTAAACGCGCGGAATGGAGGAGCAATTTGATTTCCAGTCAGTAAGCTTTTCACCTGCGACGGAATCGGGTCTAAACGTAGTGTTGATCGTTCCGCACCCCGTCAAGGCAAGTGCCAGCAGTAGCATGCCATGGGTTTTCAGATGAAACCTGCCTGACGGTTTTTGCTCTACGAAACTCGGCTTCATAACAACGTTCCTTGTATTTTTGATGCGTTTAGGACGGCAGTTCAGGCGCATGAGGCACATACGTTGTAATGCCGCGTGAACGGTGCACAGTTCTTCCCAGCAGATGCTATGGAGACCTACAGCACGATTATTGCTTGGCAAGACTACCTAGCCTGTCAGGCTCAATCGAGGTAAGTCCCATGAGCAAACCCCTTGTCCGCTGGCCGATCGATCCGCGCAGAACAGCGGTCATCGTTGTAGACATGCAAAAGGTATTTTGTGAGCCCAGCGGGGCGTTGTACGTAAAAAGTACTGCGGACATCATCCAGCCTATCCAGAAGCTGCTGCAAACCGCACGGGCTGCGCAGGTGACGGTGGTTTATCTTCGCCATATCGTGCGCGGCGATGGTTCTGATACCGGGCGCATGCGCGATCTTTATCCGAATGTGGACCAGATACTGGCACGGCATGATCCGGACGTTGAGGTCATCGAAGCACTCGCGCCCAGGTCGGGTGACGTGATTGTCGACAAGCTGTTTTACAGCGGCTTTCATAACACTGACCTGGACACCGTGCTGCGTGCGCGGGATGTCGACACGATCATCGTCTGCGGTACGGTCACCAATGTGTGTTGTGAAACCACGATCAGGGACGGCGTGCATCGTGAGTACAAAGTCATTGCCCTGAGCGACGCGAATGCTGCGATGGACTACCCGGACGTCGGGTTCGGCGCTGTTTCAGCCGAGGAGGTTCAGCGAATATCGCTGACGACGATTGCCTATGAGTTCGGCGAAGTAACGACGACCGCCGACGTCATCGAGCGTATTGCAAGCGCCTGAAAACAGCGGGCGAATGTGCGCAATTCTGGCCCGTTTTTTCATACCTGTGCATTCAAACCATGCGTTCTGTTTCAGACCATTTGATCCGGCTTTAACCGTCGAAACAGCTAACTGCTTGTATGAACGATGAATTCTTCCAGTGGCATGCTTTCTGCTCTTGCCTCGCTGACCTTCACCCTTGTAGGTGAGCCTTTTCGGCAGTGTGTCAGCGAGAGGAAACAGCCGTATGACTCTGCACTATGTGCCCATTATCAACCTGGCCCCTTATTTTTCAGAAGACCCGGACGGCAAGGCTGCCGTAGCCAAGGCAGTCAATCAGGCGTGCAGGGACATCGGGTTTCTGGTCATCACCGAGCACCAGATTCCCGGAGAGCTTATCGACAGGGTCTCGCGTTTGACCCGCCAATTCTTTGATTTGCCGCTGGCGGAAAAGCGCAAGGCAGATCGGCCCAGCCCGGAGATGGTGCGGGGTTACAGTGCGGTGGCCGAGGAGAGCCTTTCCTATTCTCTGGAGGAGAGTGCGCCGGGGGATCTCAAGGAGTCTTTCTCCATCGGGCCGAGCGATGTGCCGGATGAAGATTATTATCACAATGCCCAGGCCGGCTCGCACTTCGCACCGAATGTCTGGCCTGCGCAAAACCTGCTGCCCGGATTCAAGGAGACTTATCAGGCCTATTTCGATGCCATGAGCGAGTTGGCTCAATCGTTGATGCGCCTGTTTGCCCTGGCATTGGAACTGGATGAGTGTTTTTTCGATGACAAGATCGACCGGCATATCAGCATGTTCCGCAGCCTGAGTTATCCGGACATCAAGACCGAAGTCGAGGCTGGCCAGTTACGCGCCAGTGCGCATACCGACTACGGCAGTCTTACGATAGTGCGTCCTGATAACGCGCTGGGCGGCTTGCAAGTACGTAATCGTCAAGGTGAGTGGGTCGATGTGCCGTATGTCGAAAATGGTTTTGTGGTCAACATTGGCGATCTGATGATGCAGTGGACCAACGACCAGTGGATTTCCACGCTGCATCGAGTGGTCAACCCGCCGATGACCAGCGAGCAGGACAATCGTCGACAGTCTCTGGTGTTTTTCCACCAACCCAACTACGACACGTTGATTCAATGCCTGCCAGGCTGCCTGCAACCTGGCGCCACACCTCGGCATGCGCCGGTGACATCAGGCGATCATTTGCTGTCCAAGTTCGTCAAGCAGACCACTTTTGGCGGCAGCAAGGTGGCCTGATATGAACTCATTGTCTTACGTCAACGTGTTCGCGGAGGACATCGTCCGCCTGAGCACGTTCTACTCGAACCTGTTCGGCTTTCGCGAAATCGAGGCCATCAGATCACCGATCTTTCGCGGACTGGACACCGGCAAGTCCTGCATTGGTTTCAACGCACTGGATGCGTATGAGCTGCTTGGCCTGGAAGCGTTTGCAGGCAGCAAGGGGTGCAGGTTTTTGCTCAACATCGACGTGTCCGACCAAGCCGAGGTGGACCGACTGGTGCCGCTGGCGGTGGCGCAGGGCGCAATACTGGTCAAGGAACCGTACCTGACCTATTACAACTGGTATCAGGCCGTGCTGCTGGACCCCGAGCAGAATGTCTTTCGCATTAACGTGATGCTCTGAAACGCTAATGCCGAGTATGGAGTGGGGAGCGGGCTGGCTTGTCTAGCTTCCCGCACCCTTGTTTCAGGGTTTTATGGAAAAATCTACTCGCTGAACTGCTAGCTATTCCGTTCAGGAAAGCAGGTCTTCAATTGGGTAACAGGCAAGGTATGCCTGATTTAATAATTGAGGACAGGGACATGAGTGATGCTACCACCACGGGAGTTAAACACGGGCGGATTACAGACCCTGCAACGAGGGGCTCTTATGCAATGGATCAGAGCTGGGTACTGGAGTGGCACCTGCATGGGATAGAAAGCGGCAAAAACTTTCCGGATACCATTGGAGGTGAATTCGCTGGTTTTAAATCTGATGTTCCCAGTGCGGAGCCTCCAAAGGATGGCCTTATAGTGAGCGGAGGTTGGACCGACGAGCGTGAGTGCTTGAATTATACCGATAGAGAGGTCGCAGACAGACTGGCAGCCAAGGGCAACGCTGAAGGCTGGCCTCGCCAAGGTGTGAAAGGTGTCAGCACTTTTATGGTGACTTGGCGGTATGAGGCACCGCATGTGACGCGTGGTTATCGCTGGTTCATTACTAAAGATGGCTGGGATGAGAGCACTCGATTGACGCGTGCCCACTTTCAAGAGAAACCTTTTTACGAAGAGATCTCTCTTCTTGACCCGTATAGCGAGCACCGTGAAGAACTTGCTCCGAAAACAGAGATCTCTGCAGTACTGCCAGAGGGCAAACAAGGTCACCACGTCATCCTTCTTCTCTGGATCGTTGCTGAATCACCGATGGCATTTTATCAGACGCTTGATGTCGATTTTGACAAGCCGCCCGTTAAGTAGTGAACGCTACGCGTCTAGAAGCTTCCAGAATCCGTTCTATTGGGAAGGTGTAGACGAGAAGGACAGGGTGCAAGCGACCAGCGAAGCGTTGGCCATGCGTGTTCTGCATAAGGAATAGATGATCAGAAAGCCCGGCTTCAGCGCCGGGCTTTTTTGTGCAAGCCAGGCCTGAGTATCGCCTACTGACTTGCGTACGTAGCCGATCACTGGCTCAAGAGTTCTTTGCGGACGATGTCTGCCCCTGCACTTAACGCGCGCAGCTTGCCGCTGGCGACATGACGAGGGAGAGGGGCCATTCCGCAGTTGGTGCAGGGATAGAGTTTGTCGGCGTCGACGAATTTAAGCGCTTTCCTTAGCGTGTTGGCGACTTGCTCAGGCGTTTCAATGGCATGGCTTGCCACATCAATGGCTCCTACCATCACTTTCTTGCCTCGAATGAGTTCAAGCAGATCCATAGGGACGTGCGAGTTGTGACATTCCAACGAGATGATGTCGATACTGGAGTTTTGCAGCCTGGGAAAGGCCTCTTCGTACTGTCGCCATTCGGAGCCCAGCGTTTTTTTCCAGTCGGTATTCGCCTTGATGCCGTAGCCATAGCAAATATGCACGGCCGTTTCACATGTAAGCCCTTCAACTGCCCTTTCCAAGGTGGCGACGCCCCAGTCATTCACTTCATCAAAGAACACATTGAATGCAGGCTCATCAAACTGAATAATATCAACCCCGGCAGACTCTAGCTCCTTGGCCTCCTGGTTGAGGATTTTGGCAAATTCCCAAGCCAGTTTTTCACGATTTTTATAATGAGCATCGTAGAGGGTGTCAATCATCGTCATTGGTCCGGGCAAGGCCCACTTGATAGGCTGCCTGGTTTGCTGGCGTAGAAATCTTGCGTCTTCAACAAAAACTGGTTTTCGGCGAGCGACAGCCCCCACCACCGTTGGCACGCTCGCATCATAGCGGTCTCGAATTCTAACGGTCTCGCGCTGTTCAAAATCGACGCCATCGAGATGCTCAATAAATGTAGTTACAAAATGCTGGCGCGTTTGTTCACCGTCGCTGACGATATCAATATTGGCCAGTTGTTGTTCTTGCAGCGACAAACGTAACGCATCCTGCTTACCTTCAACCAGTTCTTCCCCTTGCAATTTCCACGGTGACCAGAGCGTCTCAGGTTGTGCAAGCCAGGAAGGTTTAGGCAAGCTGCCAGCAGTGGAGGTGGGCAAAAGTTTTTTCATGAAAAATCAACCTTGGTTTTAAATGATCAAAGAATGCAGCTTGCGGACCACTGATCCAGAAGGGGCTGATAGGGTTTGATAAAGTGCTCTTCAACAAATTTCCCTTGCTTTATAGCCAGCTGACTTCGCTCCTCGCGGTCGTACACAATGCGGGTCAATGAGTAATCGTTATTTTTCAAGCTAGGCTGATAGATTTTTCCTGCCGTTGAATTTGCGTTATATATCTCAGGGCGATAAATTTTCTGGAAGGTGTCCATCGTGCTGATGGTGCTAATAAGCTCCAGATTGGTGTAGTCACCCAGCAAATCGTCCGAGAAATAAAACGCCAGAGGCGCAACGCTGTTCGGGGGCATGAAATAGCGAACCTTTAAACCCATTTTCATGAAATATTCATCCGTCAACGAGTATTCATCCTGCTGGTATTCATACCCTAAAACAGGATGCTGATTCTCGGTCCGGTGATAGGTTCTGGCGCTCGATACACTCAGGCAGATAACAGGCGGTTTGTCAAAATGCGCTTTGTAGCTGGTTGAATTGACAAAGCTTTTGTAGAGCTTTCCGTGCAGATCTCCGAAATCTTCTGGCGTGCTGAGCCCGGACTGGTTTTTCTTGTGCTCTGGTAATCTCACGCTGAAATCATAGTCTCGCACGTAGGAAGAGAAGTTATTTCCTACCATTCCGTTAATATGCGTATTGGTTTTTCGGTCAATGATCGTTGTCTTCAAAACCTCAATTAACGGAATAGCAGAGTGATCACCTTCAGCATCGATATTCATTTCCGCAGAGACAATGTTCAGCGCCAGCGTATAACGATCGCCTTTAGGGTTGTCCCAGTGCGCCAGGGCATTGAAGCGATTGTCGATCATCTTCAAGGTATTACGTAAATTCTCTCGGCGACTTTTTCCCCTGGCCAGGTTCGCAAAATTAGTCGTGACTCGGGTAGTGTCTGAGGGTGAGTAATTCTCATCGAAACAAGTACACTTGATAGAAAATGTGAATTCTTTTTTCATCTAGGCTTGGCATCCTTCCTTACGAGGCAACGCCCGGATAGGCGTCTTGCCCCTTTTAGCGTTGACTGATGTCTGTGTCTTCGATCAGCAGCCGTTATTCTGCTGAGGGTGAAGAGCTGTAGGGATTTTAGGTCGGTTGCCTACATGAACAAAAACGAATTGATTTCAATAAATCATTAGTCACGCTCATGATTGCCCTAAGGGTATGCAGGTCTCTGGGAGGGGGGATCGGTCAATATTCAGCGTGGTCGATGCTGATGGTGAGTGATTCTCGATGTCTGCATGGACAGACAGATTTTGGCGAGGTCATGGAAAGCACCACAAGTCAGGATGAGGTCTACGGCCCGCGCAATTGATGTATCGATCGCCCAAGCCCAGTCTCACGGCTTGGCTTTTCCATGCCTGCGATTTACTCAGATCCCTCGGGACGTCTGGTTACCAAGTTCAGCGAGGGCCTTATTCGTACCTATTTTCCCTGTGATCCGCAAAAAAAGGATGGAGGGGCTTTGGTGTAGTTGCTGATCGGTATTCGCTCCAGTTCATGTCCTGGATGTATTCGCATGGGATGACAATGCTGTCTGGGGGCGATGTGATTTCAGACCAGTCTAGCGGCGTGCCGTCTTCGCGCCTCAAGCGAGGCGGAAGATCTGTGCGCAAGCACACAGGCATCTGAATGCGCTATTGTCAGATGCCTACTATATACACACGCGTTCTGATCAACTTTATTCAGGTCTTGAACTTATTGACCAATACTCCAAATGAGGCGGCAAGTCGAGAAAGCTCTGCACTCGAGGCATTGGTTTGGTGCGCGCCAGTTGCAGTCTGAGTGGAGATATCTTGAATATTAATCAGGTTTCGGTCCACCTCTCGAGCTACGTGAGCTTGCTCTTCGGCAGCACTTGCGATCACGAGATTTTTCTCATTAATCATTGAGACACCTTCGGTGATTCTGTCTAGCGCGTGACCTGCCTGAATCGCTTGATCACGGGTTTCTCCTGCAAGGCTCCTGCTGTTATTCATAGAGATCACTGCTTCATCCGCACCCGCACGAATTTGGGCCATCATAGCCTCAATGTCTGCGGTCGATGCCTGCGTTCGGTGCGCAAGGGCGCGCACTTCATCGGCGACTACCGCAAAGCCGCGACCCTGCTCGCCAGCCCTGGCTGCCTCAATTGCGGCATTTAATGCCAACAGGTTGGTTTGCTGGGCTATGGACTGAATAACTGCGAGAACGCCTGTGATCTCATTGACTCTCGTGGCGAGTACCGTGACCTTTTCAGTCGATTGAGAAATCTGCTCTGCCATAGTATTAACCGATCCAACGGCATTCTTTACTTGATCACGTCCTTCAATAGCACTGCGGCTAGTTTCTTCAGAGGACTCAGACGCGCCTGAGGCATTGCGCGCTACCTCCTCAACCGCTGCTGTCATCTCGTTCACCGCCGTAGCGGCTTGCTGGATTTCATCATTCTGGCGTATCAGCGCTTTGGAGCTTTCCTCCGTAACTGCATTCAACTCTTCGGACGCAGAGGCCAATTGATCAGCCGCATTGGCAATTTCTTTAACAGTATTTCTTAGGTTAACTTGCATCGTGCTTAGTGCTGATTGCAGTGTGCTGATCTCGTCATTCCCGGTGACATCAATTTGTTGAGAAAGGTCGCCGTCGGCCACTTGTTTTGCGGTCCGTAGCGCCCCCAAAAGCGGTCGAGTGATCGAGCGTGTGACCAATAAGCCCAGAATAATTGCAGCAACAAACGCGATCACTACGCCTATGCCCAATGAACCGTATGCGACGCTCGAAGTCTTCGCGGCTTCTATAGCGACGTCATCACTCTGGCGCTTGTTAGACGCTACCATTATCTTTAACTCATCGTTTGTTTTCTTGTAGGCAGGATCCACCTCTTGTGCGAATAGCTTGTTCGCGCTTTCAAGGTCACCTTTCGCCGCTAATTCGATCACGCGAGAGGATGCGTTAATGTACGCTGGCCAGTCTTTTTTAAACTGATCACCTGCCGCTCTTTCATCGTCTTCCAGAGGCGTTTGCCGATATGCATTGAAAAGTTGTTCTACTTCTTTTTGATTGTCTGCTAAGGACTTCAACGTCTCGTCATATTTGGCTTGGTCTGCCTTTGCAAATTTATACAGCAGTGCGCGGTGCAAGTCGCGATAATGCGCTATCGCATTTGAGCGTGCATTACTCGTGTTGTACACAGATACGAGGTTGTTATTGACGATCCCATCTACGCTGTTTTTGAGGCCTGTGATACCCGTGTATCCGACAAGGCCTACACCTAGTGTGACAACTGCGCATACCACAAACGCAGAAATTAGGCGTGTTGATAACATAGTGCCGCGTAAGAGATTCATCGTAGTGTAGTCTTCCTTGATTTCCCTATCCGAACTAGAAGGGTAATGCAATCGTATCGGCCAGTTACTGCCGTTCCTTCAGTGGCTGGCGACAAGCGGTTCAGCCCTGCACCCGTTGTTCAAGGCAACTGTCGTTAAAACGTTGTCAAGCCACGCGCCGATCAGTATCGCTGCCCGAGCAGTGTTTACCGGGAGCGCGAGTAGTTTGGCGAGCAGGCGCCAGAAGCGATTGATCATGCTGCCACTTGGTGTTGAGCTGCTATGCGCCACGGATCGTTCGCTTGAGTGAGAGCTACCATGGGCGGCGGGGTAACGCTTTTGCCGCACATGTGGACCTGCTGCGGTGACCAGAGCCAAGGTTGGTACCGGTTCGCCGCGCCGCTGACGCTCTCGGTCCCGTAATAACTGATCAGGAACGCGGCAAAGAGTTTTTTGGAATTGCAGACCACGACTTTTTTCGTGGACCAAAACAAAAAGGGCCTACTGAGCAAAATGCTCCGTAAGCCCTTTATATATATGTGGTGCCCCGAGCCGGGGTCGAACCGGCACGTCCAAAGGACGAGGGATTTTAAGTCCGTAAATTTATCCTTTATAAACAGATGGTTAGCAATAATCCTGCACCGCATGACACGTTAATTACCTGCCTTGCAGCCCTTTAAATTCAAGGGGGTAAAAATAATTGCGGTGCAGAATTCACTTGGTTGGAGTGACCTTTTTCCCGATCCTTTTGCGGATGTAGTTTTCGGTCATCACCACGGTGGTGTGCCCGAGCTGATCGCGGGCTTGAAGGATATCGCCGCTCGACTCAGCCTTATCCGTGCCGGCTTTCGCTCGCAGGTCTCGCATCTGAAATTTCCCTTCTCCACACCGGCCGCCTCGCGTGCCGCGTCAAATCTTCCCCGCAACATACTGCTCGTCATGGGCTGGCCGTTAGCTGAACGTAGAGCCGCTGGCGTGCACGCCGGTTTTATTCACGCTTGCTTGCCAGGTCATTCACTCGGTCAAGGCGTTTCACCATCGTCAGCCGTACAGGGTTCTCCCTGTCGTGGGCAGCCTTTCGGGGCTGTCTGATCGCCGGTCGCCGGTAGAGGCAATGCGGTCTGTTGTTTGTTGCGCAAGCTGTTAAAGAGCGGTTCGATCCGCTGGGCCTGTTGAGGGGCTGTTTCGCGTCTCGATGGGCGTAAATATAGGATAAGCCATATTTTCAGTAAATGGGCATCCCCATATTATTTTTTTCAGCGATGTAAAAAAACCGCTCGTTGGTGGTCCAGCTCAGATCGAAGAGGGGAAGAACGATCTGGGGACGCAAATTTTTGGAACCGGCTGAATTCGTACAGGCCTAAAAATTACAATGCCCTGATACCCGAAAAGGAGGTGGCGGTATGATTTCGAGTTTGGAGTTGAGACACATCGTTGAGACTGCATTTCTGCCCATGCGATGCGTCTGCACGATCGCGCCAGACGGCTCGATGACTGTTCAGATATTCGACCAGAATACGAACAGGGAAGAGATTACGGTCACGGGGATCGACGTTTCAGGGCTGGTTTCGGCTCGCGCTATCGCGGCGCTGGTGATGGAGCTGAAGGAAGATCTGAAGAACCGCCATTTGGTGCCTAATTGGCATGAGAAGGGGCGCAAAGCTTAGAGTAACTTCCTCAGGCCAGGCTCCAGCTGCGAGCAGAGGGGGGCGGGAGGTGAATTAGGCACCAGGCCGGCACTGTCCAGTATCCCGACTACACTCCGCGAACCGCATGCTTAAGGAATTCTCCTGGCTTGCAACCAGGATGGACCGAATGAATTCCCAAAAGAACCTGAGGCCTTGCATAGAGGCAGCGTGTTTGCCGATGAAGTGCGTTTGCGTGATCGCACCTGACGCGTCAATGACGATCCGGGTATTCGACACGAACAACGAGGCGGAAGAGCAGCACCGTAGGTTTTGTCGGCCTGATGGTGCCGCACATTGCTAGACGTCTGATAGGTTCGCAGTATCAAAGACTGCAGCCCACCGCCACCCCGCTGGGCGGATTACTGATGATCCGGCGGAAGTCGTCTCCCGCAGGATGATCACGCCTAAGGACCTCCCTATAGGTATGCGACAGCGATGTTGGGCGATTTTTAAACGGGTTGAGGCTGGCGTGGACACGCTTTATAAGCAGCCAGCTCCTTAGTTGCCCACTCGCTTGAACCAGTAATTGTCCATTTTTGTTTCCCAGTTCCCTTTGCTGTCTTTAGGTATTACGCCGGCCCACAGCACGTCCAACTGTCGATTGTATGTCCCGATGGAATGCCCACCGTAGGCTCCCTCGAACGAGATGACCATTGGCCCTTGGCCTTTGATGCCCTCAACGCCTTCGTGACAGTAGGCTTTGTTAACACGAGTCTCATTAAGGTTGTATTTTAACTCCAACGTCACACAGTTCGTCCCACAGGCCTCTGCTGATGGGGATATGTTCAACACGAGATGCTGATCGCCGGCGGTTGTCTCCCACCGCCCGGACAGATCGCTGCATGACTTGACGTCAGCGGCTTGAGAGACTGAGGAAAACAGCGCGGCGACTATAAGACCCAACGTCACAGAACCTTTCATAAAAACTCCTTATTGAATTACCCTGTTTTAAGAAAAATTAGCGTACCTTGAACTGAGAAAATTAGCGGAGCGACTACCAATACCGCGACTCTAAACACTTCATCTCACATTCCATAATGACCGGGCAGATGACCCGGTCGATCACGCAAACTTCGTCAGCGACCTGACCACCACACCAATGATCCTGCAGTCTTCGGTGCACTGCACGGTCGGATAGGCCGAGTTCAGCGGCTTTAGGTATCTGACGCCGCCGTCCTCCACCAGCTTCTTGAACGTTGCCTCGTTGCTGCCGGCCAGCTTCGCGATCACCAGCTTGCCTGGGAGGACCTCTGCACGGGTGTCGATGAGTATCTGTGAGCCCTCTGGAATCGAAGGGGCAGTAGGTGCCGTCATCGAGTCCCCTTTAACCACCAGCCAAAACGCCGGGCCCTTGGCCTTGTAGTCAGACACGTCGTACTCATCAGCAGCACCTGGCGGATAAGGCTCAACCGCTTCCGACCACTCGCCGGCCGCGACCCAGCTCACTAAAGGGTAGCGATACATATGTGAGGACTGCTCAGCCATGGATACGTTGGAGGGTTCGTTAGACGTGATGAACGCTGTCATGTCGCCTTTTCCGTCCGAAAGCCACAGTGCATTCACGCCGCAGACGTCGGCGATCTTCGCCACATGAGCAGTTGCCTTGGACTTTCCACGCTCCAAGTCGGAAATAGATGTCTGCGTGATGCCCGCGCGAACTGCCAATTCTGCTTGATTGAGCTTTGCGTGCTGCCTTGCGGCCTTTAATCGGTCTTTAAATTCCATCCGTTGAGTATTACGGGCGCTCCCATATCCTTGCAAATCGGTTTTCCTATAATCTAGTATATGGGTATTCCCGTATGGAGGGGCAGCATGAACAGTATTTACAAGGACCTCGTTGCCTTCTTCGGCACCCAGGAGGCCACAGCTGAAAAGCTCAAAGTTGATCAAAGCACCGTTTCCGGATGTGTTCGGGAAAAGCATGGGATGTCTCCAGTAATTGCCAAGCGCGCGGAGGCTTTGACCGGAGGTGTTTTCAAAAAAGAGTCCCTTTGGCCTTGAGCAGCAGGTCTGGGCGGCCAACGGTGAACCCGACAAATCACAAGGCAATGACCACGCGAACGATGGCGGCGGTTATTTCATCCACCGTGTGGATGCTGCCATCACGCACCAACGACCGCACGACTGCTGGCATGACGCTGGCGGACTCCAAAGCCAGCGTGATGAAGATCGTGATGGCTTTCCTCAACACTCCGGGGAAATACCTGATTGTCGGCACCGGCACGCCGCGTTTCGGCAGCAAGGCGCTGGCCGGGCAGGCGCTGACGGATGCGATCGGCTACAAAGACTGGGTGTTGAGCTATGTCAGCCAGTTCGTGCCGGTCGTGAACATTTGGGATGGCTTCACCGAGGCCATGACCGTGGAGGGCCTGCACCCAAACATCCTGGGTGCCGACTTCATCAGTTTGCGTGTAGTGCCGATCATCACCGCCAACTTCGAATTTCCCGGCATTCCGCTGCCGACGGACGCTGGCGACGTTTACTCGGCCATCCGCCCGTTCGGCTGCCTCAATGCCAACCCGCTGCTGGCGGGCACTGGCGGTTCTCTGCCTGCTGGCGTGAATGCCGCGGCCGGGTCGGTGCTGGCGGACGGATACAAGGCCCTAGGCTCTGGCCTGGCCGGTATCACCACGCGCTGGTTCGAGGAGCCTGCCGCCTATGGCGAGGCGCGGTGCATCGAGCTGCGTGGCAAGATGGCGGCGGCGGGCGGCTACATCTACATGCAACCCACGGCCAACGTGATACAGACCAACCTGGCGGCCGGCGACGTTATCGAAATGGTGTCGGCGGTAAAAATCATGGGTTCGTCGCGCGGCATTCTGGCTTGGGAAGCTGAGTTGACCATCACCAAGACGGTCAGCGGTGCTTCGTCCACGTTCTACTATCGGTCAATGGACAAGTACCAAGAGCCGTTCACCATGCCGGCCAGCTTTGCCGGGGCGTTGGAAACGCAGCGCGGCACGATTGACTGAAACCGTGATCACCTCGCGCATGGGCCTGTACCTGGCTGCAGGCGTGCCGCAGGACTCTACGGTCAAGGCCGCGCAGTTTGGGATACGCAAGGTGTGAAGGGTGGCATCTGCTCTGCCTGATACGCACTACAGTTATCAAAACGTATTTCAGCTCGTGCTGTCGTGCCATCGTTGAATAGGATCAAGGCTTTATCTTGCGTCCAGCCATATGGTGCAAATACGCTATCAGCATCTGCAAGTCAGCATCCGGCAATACCGCTTCCGAAAACGCGGGCATCTTCGCCTGAGGCCACTGACGCAAATCCTGAGGGTTTCGAATGTAGAGCTTGAGTAAATCCATTCCCAAATATTCGGTCGGGTTGTAGGGAATGTTTAGATCCGGCCCAAACTGCGCATCGCCCGCCCCGTTCAATCGATGACAAGCCAAACAGTTTTTCTGAAATAGCGCGAACCCTTTATTGACCGGGTCATCAGTCTTGAGCACAGGGTCTGGTAACAGAGCGGGGAAACGCTGGGCAACCGAAGTCATGCTCTTAATGCTGGCCACTTTAAACGGCCATTGCTCTGGGCTGATATTTCCAACCTGAGGGTCTGTCCATACTAGGTAGAAAGGCCCTGCACTGGGTTTGCCAGCGGCCAGCGGTGGCCATGGATGGGCAGGATCTTCAATCGCCAACCAAGCCCGTGCGCCTTTGTCGTTGAGTAACGGCGCCGCGGCCAGCTCTGCGGCAAACCCGTCCAGAGCGACTGCCTGCAGGTGGTCACTGGGTTTGATGCCTGTCAGTAGCGCACTCAAGGGCACGGCGTAATAAGTCATGTCCTTCTTGTAGGCCACATCACTTTTAACTGTAATGACTTGCAGTTGAGGATGGGTTAGTAAATCTTCTGTTTGCCAAGTGCGACTGATCTGCCCCAACTGCATGTCCAGTTGAGCCGCGGAAAGCTGCCCGCTCAGCAATAGAGCACCGAATAGAATAAGTGCTTTCAAAGGATCTCTCCCTTACCATCAACTACGGTAAGTCTGGCACAGCCAAACGGACGTGAATAGCTGGCTGACTCAGGATGGCTATTTTTTATGAGTTCAATAGACATCCGCTGTCGGCTTCCTGAACCGTGATCGCCTGTCCGAGGGGGGGCGCTCTACTATTTTTTCGGCGCGCTTCGCTGGCTGTTGAGCGACTGTGGCAGCTTATTCGCGCACTGCGGGTCTTCGGTAAAGCCTCATCCATCGCAGTGTGTGCAATCTTCACGCACTGCGAATCCATCCAGGCAGTGAAGGCATCTGATAAATATCGAGTCGCTATGACGCTTCCATAGCGAAACGTAAGCCTTGAAGTCGCCTTGGTCGAGAGCTATCGCTGAGGCGTCGACGAGCGCTCGATATTGATCCTCATCGCTCAGGCGTTGATAGCTCACGCCGTTCATCTGCCTGGGTTGCTCAACCAGCGTCAGCGTCTGCCCGGTTTCGGTATAGGTGTAGCGACCCTCGAGCACGCCGTACTTCTTGTAGTCCCTCATGATGAGGTCGTTTTTCTCATCGAGAAAAGCGAAGTGGGCGGCGTGATAGGGCGACTGGTCGGCCTCATGAAGCACGTATCGGGAGTTCAGCAGGCTGCCAACTACAATGCCGCCCTTGTTGTAGGCCAGATAGTCAGAGGCCTGATGCCTCCATTCGTGGTTGCCTTCTTCGGTGAAGTGGCAGAAGGCAGCGCTGGCCAGTTCGAATAGCTCAAAGCGCTCCAATGGATCGACCAGCCCGCCAGCCCGCATGTCTTCGGCCATGCGTGCCAGAAACCGGTAGGTGCCTGCAGGGTTCGTCCATTGCCTCCTGTCGTTGAGCCTTTTGTGCCATTCGGCCAAGGCTTCTGAGCTGTTGCTCTCGTTCATGGGGGTGATTCTCAATTGCTGTATGGACATACAATGGTTGAGTGTTTCAGATTTGGGGAGTGGTGTTCGTCGGCAGGACGCCGGGAGGGTAGGGTTTACGACGAGTTGCGGTGCAGCATTAATTATTGCGGAGCATGAAACTCAAGGGGTATGTGACTAAAGCCATGTAACCCCTTGATTTTAAATGGTGCCCCGAGCCGGGGTCGAACCGGCACGTCCAAAGGACGAGGGATTTTAAGTCCCCATAAAATCCTAATATATACAAAAGGTTACAGGAGCATTGATGCCTCAAAAAGTGCAATAACGCTCCGCTGTAAGCAAGACTCTGCGCGGGGCCTGCTTTTTTTGCGGCACGATTTTGCGGCGGGATTTACTTGGTAGAAGTGACCTTTTTGCCGATCCTGTTTCTGATGTATTGCTCCGTCATGGTCACAGTGGTGTGGCCGAGTTGATCCCTGGCTTTCAAGATATCGCCGCTGTCCTCGGCTTTGTCGGTGCCAGCCTTGGCGCGCAGATCCCGCATCTGGAAATCCTTCTTTGCAACACCCGCTTTCTCGCGTGCGTCATCAAAGCCATACCGAAGCATGCCGTAAGTGAACGCCTGGCCGTCCGCCGATACGATCAATTTTGTGGACCGAACGACGAGGGCGGCTTTGCGAGCCGCTATGCGTTCCAGTACGGTAAGCAACTCGGGGCCCATTTCGATCCGACGCTTGGCATCGGTCTTGTTCTGCCGAACATGGATCACCCCATCACGAATGTCGCGCTCGTCGATCTTCAGAGTGTCGGCAACGCGCTGGCCAGTGAGATAAGCGATGTCCATGGCATCCTGAACCGGTTCAGAGGCGTGTGCATAGACGTTCGCAAATACGTCATTTTCTATGTACACCTCACGACCTGATTCCTTGTTGCCCTTGATCCCCGCGCACGGATTAGCAAGGCTGGTGTAGCCGGACTCGCGAGCAAAATTCCAGATATGGCTCAGCAGTGCCTTTTCTCTGTTCGCCCGAACCTTGGCTTTCATACCCCGGATGCGTAGGTATTGGCGGACGTGTTGCGGCTGGATTTCTTCCAGCGGTGCTGGCGGATCGTTGAAGAACAGCATCAACTGTTTCAGTTCGCGGATGTTGTCCTTTTGCGTGGCCGGCCCTTTTGTTGGCACCACCTCAACCAGGTAGCGCTGCGCGACGTAGGCGAAAGTGACGACTGATTTAACGCGCTCGGTGGCGGCCCGGTCTTTCTCCAGCTTGGCGTATTCGATTATGGCCAGGCCATAATCCTTGCCCAGGTATATCTCCTTTCGCGGCTTGCCTCCGAGGTCGTAGGTGTAATAAATGAGACTGCCTCGCTTCCGCTTGCGAAGCCGGGTAATAGCACCCGGCTCGGATGGTCTTCGTCCCATTTATCCCGCCTTACGCGGCTGCCAGCCGGTGCTTTCTTTGCCAGCTTCTTTCCCGCCAACCAACGCCGCAGCCACCACGCAGGGCCAGCCTGTGCGCTTGATGGTGTGGCGTATTCCGTTGCGTGCCAAAACGGCTATTTGTCCTGCTTTAGTGCGCGCGCCGGTAAGCTCGCACACCTCTTGGTGACTCAAAAACTCGATAGTGTTCATTTATGCTCCGGGCCGCGCTCGGCGGGGAAGTAGTTGTAAGGCGGGTTGTGCGGATCACTGCTATGGTCCACGCAGCCAGCAGGAGCTGGGATGGCACCAAGGAGAGGTCATGGAATGCACCACAACGGCGGATGAGGTTTACGGTCCGCGCAATGCCAGGCTCGGCAGGCGGGCGGTGGACGGCAATATATGGTCGGAAACAACGATGATTTTCAGAATCATCGATGACCGGGTCTACTCAATGCACGAGCAGTACCTGGGCCGGCTCAAGTACGGCATGGCGATGACTGACAGGGGAGAGCTGATCTTCATGGTGCGGTAGGGTTGAGGCTATCGTTGGGCCAGGCGAGCGGCATCCCGTCAGCACGCATCAAGTGAGGCGGGAGGTCTTCGCGCAAACACATCGGCACTGTCCTAGGCACGCCGCAGGCGTGGCATCCGCTCGGCATGCCACGACATATCGAATGCAGCACAGGGAAGCCGCTTTTGCAGCGATCATTCGTTGCGTCGTACTCCGAGCAAGGAATTATTTCGGGCATGACTTCGTCCTTGCCGCACACGCGGCTGATAGATCAATAGGGAGTTGATACCGAGTTAAAAAAAGGATGTTATACAGATCAAAATACTGACGAAAGGATGCCGAAATGACCCTGTACACCTTTAAAAAACATATGGACACTGGTGAACACCATATCTTTAAGGGCGAATGGCTCCCCAGTACCGACCCTCGGCAATGTTCTGTAGCTCAGTGGTCCATCTGTCAAAAGGTCACGCAGTCCGCTGGCGAATACATTGGTAAAGGCTGTATGGAGGAGCTTCAGGCACGACGTGCTGCGGCGGAACTTGGGCGATCCCTATGTGGCGTGTGTATAAGCAGTCTATACGCAACCCCTTAGAACCCGACTACGCAGCTTTTACGTTAGCCTTATATCTGAAGGGGTCATTAGCGCGGGCAAGCGCAGCCATCGGCGGCGGGCTGACGCTGTTGCCACACATGTGAACCTGCTGAGTTTTGGTGAAGGGCTTGCCGTCGGCGCCGTGGCTGATGACGTAGTCGGCCGGGAAGCCCTGAGCCTTGTACAGCTCAGACGGCTTGAGCATCCGCAGGCAGATGTCGACGATTACGTAGGGCGTGCCCTTGACCATGACGGTGACCAGCGCCAAGCGATCCTTGGTCGTGATGGTTGGTGCTGGCTCACCTGCACCGCTCACGTTCTCGGTGCCGTAATAGCTGATCATGAACGCGGCGACACGCAGTGCGCCTTCCTCATGCTCTGGCGATAGCCTGAGAGATACGAGAGAGCTTTTACCGCCGCCACCGGCCGTAACGGTAGGCGCTGGCTCATTTAGAGGCTGGCCGACGCTGGCGCCGAACTGCCGCTCCATGAACGCTGTGACCAGCCCGTGGTGCTGGCCGCCGGCGCTGATCGTGTGCAGCGGATCAGTCACGTCCCGTGCATCACAGTTGCCGCGCAGGTGCACCAGGTTTGCGGCTACAATTGCGTGATGCTGCCCCGTAGTCAATGTGGGCACTGGATTGGCCAGGTCCGTCGGTCCGTGGCCGGTGGTGTTGGTTATCAGCGTCGCGGTCACCAACTGCTGCTGGCTTCCAGTATTGGTGATTGTCGTCATAGGCTCGTCAGCGCCTTTGGCGTGGGTGGTGTTGAAGCCGCCATTCATCTGGGCCATGAAGGCGGTGGCAACCGCGCGGTGGCTGCGAGTCATGAGCGTGCCGACCGGCTGATCTACGGTAACTGGGTTGCCCGCATAAACCGGCCCGCCAGCACCCACCAGAATCGAACTTGTCAGCGCGTGTTTAACTCCACCGGCAACGACCGTCCCTAATGGCTGTTCAATCTTCGGCACGCGGGGCTGCTGGCCTTCTCGCTCGCCGTAACCAGACTGGATCAGGGTAGGGCTGATCAGAGTCAGCTCGCCGCGGTTGGCGCACGTCACCGTTGGCAGCGGCTCAAGTGGATCGTTGATGCGATCGCTGCCTTGGTGAGTCGCCGGCGCGATGATTGGGCTGACGACCGAGAAAGCGCCGCCCTTTGGATATGACGTCACCGTGCGCAGCGGCTCGTTGGCCGATTGCACCGTCTCGCCCGACCAGTTCGCGATCGGGACGATGAAGGGGGTCGGGTTGTCGATGACGAACTTCTTCATGCCCTTGGCGACCCGGCGCAGGGTGGCCGGCGCCAGGTCTTTCTTGCGTCCGAATATGCTTTTGCCCAGGTCGGTGAAGTCGATGCACTCGGCGGCTGTCCTCCAAGGCTTCTGGCCTTTGGCGGGGCGCTTGGCGTGGGTCGGCTCTGGCCACACGATCGGCTGTCCGTCGCAGCGGGCAATCATGAACAGGCGTTCCCGGCTGGTCGGTGCGCCGAAGTCGCACGCTCGGATCACACGCCACTCGACGGCATAGCCCAGGCGCTCTAGCTCGGCCACGAACACGGCCCATGTCTTGCCACGCTTGTCCGGGTTTGGGACCAGAAACTGCTGATCGACCGGCACAACCTCACCAGGTGCGGCTATGCCGCCGCCCAGCTTTACGACCCGCCCGGTCGACTTGCAACGCTTTGCCACCAGCGGCCCCCATTGCAGGATTTGCTTTACGTTCTCCAGGCTGATGACGCGGGGTTTCTTCTTGCCTGCCCACTTCAAACCGATCCAAGAAAGGTTGCGGATCTCGCGCTTGCGCGGCTGCCCGCCAGCGGCCTGGCTGTGATGGGTACAATCAGGACTCATGTGGAACCAGCCCACGGCCTTGCCACCGCATTCGGTATCCGGATCGCCGTCGAATACATCGGTCGTGAAGTGCTTCGCGCCCGGGTGATTCACGGTGTGCATGCTGATCGCTGCCGGGCTGTGATTCTTGGCCACGCTGACGGTGCGCCCAAGGCCCATTTCCAGCCCGGTACCGGCGCCGCCGCCACCGCAGAAGAAGTCCACAACGATCTCATCGTCTTGCGGATTGAAGCCAAGGCCGTACTGGGTTTTGAAATCGAAGGGGTGTTTCTTCTGGTGAGCGGACATAGGTCATCCTTGCCGGGGTGGCGTGAGTCGTTGAAGTGGCGTATTGATAGCAGGGCCCGGCATTAGGCCGGGTGACACTGACTAGGATGGGAACGTGATGCGTGGGATGTTTAATGATTTCGCAAAGGACAGCATTTCGGTCCTAAAAACAAATGGCCAACGATTTGACGGATTGAAGGCCAGCGTGCAAAAGGGAAAAGTCTTTCTTTGGGACTCATCAATTTTCATTGAGCCCAAAGACCTTATAATCCGGCACATGTCCAACGGCGGAACTGAAACGCTCGAAGTCACAGAGCCAGGATTCCATGAGGCCGTGATGGATTTCGAGGCCCATTATCAAATGTCCGTGAGACGCATGGGAGAAGCAGAAGCCGAGCTAGTTAGCCATAGCACCATTTATAACTTCCATGGCGACAACGCCCGCGTCAACAACCAAAGCGTAGATAACTCCACAAACACAGTGAATTCAAATAGTGAAATCTCTGATCTAGTTGCGGCTCTGAGGGCCCAAGTTGAAACGCTTGACCTTGAGGGGCCTGAAAGACTTGAAGCGCTTGAGGTCGTTGACGAGATCAAGTCTCAGCTTGATTCACCCGCTCCCAAGAAGACCATAGTCAAGCGTCTTATAGCCTCACTGCCAAAAGTTGAGTCGCTTACTACGATTGGAGCTTCAATCATGACCATGTTGGGTGGTTGAGGGTTTATCTCAAACCCCCGGGCAGGCTAACCACCCGGGGCGTTTTTAACTCTATTTACTTCGGATCAAAGGCACCCAGCGCCAGCTGAGCTGCATCACCTACCTTCGCTTCAAGCACAGACTTGAACTCTTGCGCTATCTCTTCGCGCTGCACGTCCTCGCCCACCCAGCGCAGTTTCAGCACCGGTTGTGCGCCGCTGGTGATGACGGAGATTCTCAGGATGATTTCGCGCATCTGCAGGCCTTCAAACGGCACGGCCGAGAAGATCAGCGACGTGGGCAAGGTTTCCTTGCTGGTCGCCTCGATGGCATCCATTGCGCTGCGGCTGGCGCGTGTCTCGCTGACGGTGTGATCGCTTTCCGACGATGCCTTGACCGTGATCGTTCGCACGGCGGCGATGGCTTTGGCCAGTGGGATGTTCTGCAGCTCATCACCGACCGCCGACAGGGTGCTGTGCCAGTCTTCAATCCAGTCGCTCATATCCTTCTGCGACATGGCCCGGCCACTGATGGCCTGCACGGCCTGATAGGCAGCGGTGGGCTTGAGCTTCAGCACAGCGCGATCATCTGCGTGGCCTGGCACTTCTTCGTTGCCCAGGTTGAACAGAACCGAACAGGTCATTTCGTCCTGATTGATGAAGCCTTTTGCGTCGGCCACCTTGCGGTCGGACACGTATTTAGCGAAGTCCGCCAGGGAGTTGGTGGAGAACGTGCCACGGAAGCGGCTGCGACCTGCGCCGAATTGCTCAAGGTTCACGATCTTCGCGCCTTCGGGCAGCACGATGGTAGGCGTGACGGTGTTCAGCTCTTTGCCGTCTGCGATCAGCGCGGTATCGGTGATCAGTTGAATTGCTTCTTTCGTGAGGGACATATTTCAGGTCTCGCTTGGTGGGAGGATGATCAGTCGCGGCGTGGGATAGGTGCATCGTCACGCGTGAACAGCTGGTCGTGCTTTTCGGCGAACAGCGTGATATTGCCGCCGGAGCCAACGTGCATTGGCGTGTCGAGGCTGGTGTTCTCGCTGCGGGTGCCTCGCTTGGTCGGCACCTTGTAGTCGAGCTTGTGTTTGATCTTCACCTGGCTGGACTCGCCGATCTGGGAGAAGTCCAGGGTGATGACCACTTTCCCGGCTTTGCCGTGGTCGACGACACCGGCGGCAACTTCGGACAGAGCGTGGCCGATCTGGCTGGCGAAAGCCCCGCCATTCAGTTCGTTGAGGAATTCACTGGTGTCTGTCGGTTTCGACATGGTTGTTTCTCCGGGGGGGGATTCCATTGGATGGGATTTCGAGTTGAAGAGGACGACGGTGAACAGTGCGCGATCGCAAGCGCAATTGTTCGTGCCGGTAGTGGCAAATTGGTTAGGTGTGAGCTATAGATGATGACCGGCATGGAGCCGGATGGAGATTTCTATGCAGTCGGGATATAGATACTCAGGAAAGAAACACAACGACTCGTTATTGGCTCTAGGTGGCGTAAGAGTGGGCACTCTTCACGACTTTCGAAAAAATGAGCACAAATCTGGGATATCTGATCGAAACGAAGGAAGAAAAACAGTAAGTCATCATATCGATTATGCAAGAGATAGGGTGCAGCATGCTGAGCATTTTGAAGCTTTGAAGCATTTCAATGCAATAAGCTTTGATGAAAGCGTGGATATCCAAATTTCTGATTTTTCCATGATTCAAGAGCATGATCATCCCGATTGTTTTGTGCACTGCATTTCATCTGAATATTCTCAGCAAGTTCTAGAGCAGTTCGAGGGGGCAGATTCTTGCGTTGAGATTTTCGACGTATTGGGGTTTTATAAAAGGCTCACGTCTACGCTGAATATGCATGTTTCTGCACGACTCCTGACCATTGAAGAAGTGGTTTATAAGCCGCGTCATGAAGTATGGAACGGGAAGAACTGGGGTATACATCCGGCACTGATTAAAGAGTCAGACTTTGCCAGGCAGCATGAAATACGAGCGATCTGGATCAATAATTCTGGCAAGCCGATCAGTCCGGTACTTTTGAATGATGTAGGCCTTATCCCATTTTGTAGGTCAATCCAAACTCCCAGATAGAATTTGAGGATAATTTCTCTTCTGGTTGGTTTCAGCTAAAGATTAGATAAGTATTATTCGTAACTTTTACTCTGGGTAGAAATTTTATTAACTTTTGGCTTGAGTTTTAGCCGGTATGAAGCCGGATCAAAGGAGCAGTAATGGCTATCGATTTCAGCAGTGGTCGCTACAACGTTTTTCAAGGGCGCGTACCGGGCCAGCTTCCCATTGGCCGGATAGACCAGGACGAGTTTGTTCGCTCACCATCAAACGTGCTTATCTACCGTTTCGACGGCGACGAAATGTACGATATGAAAGGTCGCTATCTGGGGACCGCTAATGATTCGGGCGACGGTCGGTTCATGGTTACTGACGGGCAGCACAACTGCTTGTTCGTGGTCGCACCAGAGTAGCTAGTCCTCCCGGCTAATCCGCATTGCCCCCTCTGATATGCGAGTTCCAACTTCCGCGCCAAAACTGGCGACACTTTGATTTCGTGGCGCGCAACCCGAAGAAACCGCAGCGCTTCGACCGGGCCAAGCGCGTGAAGGTGGTGAATCATCAAGGTCATGGCCTCGGCCTGCTCTTCGATGCCAGCCCAGTCCATCAGCTCACTCAGCGCCTGCTTCGTGCCAGGCCGCACTCTGAGTCGCAATTCCTCTTCCCCGGCCTTCTGCCGCTTAAGCGCTGTCCTCTCGTCCCGCTGTTTCTGGGTCAGGGCCAGTTATCAGCTCCGTGTAGCCGCTGGGCGGCAAGTGAATGTGTTGCTGGCGTCTGCCGTGGCCGACGCGCATTTGCAGGCGCTTCATTTCGCCCGGCTGCTGCTGGGGTAGTCCAGGCTGTACTTCTGAACGATTCGCCTGATGACGGTGCGGTTGATGCCGGTCTGCTTCTCGGCTTGGAAGTGGCTGACGCCCAGGTCGCGCATCGCCTTGATTCGCTCAAGCAGTTTCAGGTCTTCCTCTTCCTCGACATATTTCCGGTGATCCGCGCCGTTGTAACGTGGC
This sequence comes from Pseudomonas sp. PvP100, assembly GCF_017833055.1. Lineage (NCBI taxonomy): Bacteria > Pseudomonadati > Pseudomonadota > Gammaproteobacteria > Pseudomonadales > Pseudomonadaceae > Pseudomonas > Pseudomonas sp. PvP100. Next base: position 1,931,413 of record NZ_JAFIBO010000001.1, on the reverse strand, counting down.
TGCCGGGGCTGCGGCTCTTTACGAGGTGGGCGGGGCGCAATCCTGCATGAGCCAAGATCGCATACCGTGCCACCGCTGCGCTGGAATTCTCTGACCGCGGCGGCCAGCTCGGATGATTTGGCACTGTTGCGCTGGATGGCGCTCAGTTCGGTAGTCATCATGCTGCCACCTGCGTGATGGTTACTCCGTCCATTTGGAAGTCAGCGCCTTGAATGTGGACAAGGTCGTCCAGCGCGCCCCAGTTCACTGTGAGGACCGATATCGGCGCACGACCTTCGTAGACGGCTTTTACCAGCGCATGAAGGTCGGTGACATTGGCTTCAAGCTTTGTCGGCTTGGGCGGTACCTTCGCGGATGGTGCGACGGCCGACATTCTCGGAGCTGGTTGTTCGACTGGTTTGGGTGCCTCAGCGGCTTGCGGCGCAGGCGCGTTGGCTTTCGCTTTTTCAGCTTCAGCGACTCGCTCTGCTTCTGCCGCAGCCGCAGCCGCAAGCTTCGCTGATTCTTCAGCACGAATACGTTCACGCTGCGCAAGCTCTTTCGCTTCCTCGGCCTGCTTGTGCTCGTTGATCCGCACCTTGATGAGGGCCACCAGGTCATCATTGTTCTTGAGCACGATCTGCTGAGCATCGTTGAACAGAAACGCATGATCCACGGCGAGCGAGCGCAAGCTTTCCAGGTTGGCGCGGATACCGTCGCCGATCTGGCTGGCCTCGATCTTGGCCCGGGCGAGTTCAGAGTCGGCGGCGTCACGCAGACTGGCGATATTTTTTTTGCCTTTGATCGCGCCGGCGAAGTCCGCGGGGATCTCCGGCAGCCGCACCTTGCCGCCGAACGAGGTGTTGATCTTGTCCAGATGATCACGCAGCGCTGCTTTCGCTTTCAGCACGATCTCTTCGCGAATGGCCACCTTGCGAGCTTTCACCAGCTTGTCCAACTCAAGGCGTTTGCGTCTGGCCTGCTCCGATATCTCGTCGATGGTGCGGAAGAGGGCGTCGATTGTCTCTGTCTGGCTCAGCGCGTGCTGCTTGGCCGCTTCCAGGCGCTCCTCGACCTCGCCGCACCACTTCACTGTTTTCTCTGCATCAGCGAAGTGCTGGTCGGTCTGTAGGTCAGTATTGATCGCCGAAAACACGGCCAGCGAATGCGCCTTGAACTGCTCCAGGTTGCTCGCAGTGACCATGCCGGTTACTTCGATGCGCAGCGCTGGCAGCGCGTCCGGAGTCTTCCCAACTGCCTCCACCACGGCCTCAGTTGGCTCATACGCTTCAAGATCGACTTCGAACTGTTTCCAGCCGGCGACCAGCTTCGCCGCCCGACCTTTCACCGGGAAGTACTCCATCGAGACGAAGTTGTCTTCGGTCCCGTCCGAGCAAACGAAAATCACTTTCTCGGCACCGGACACCAGCAGTTGCTGCTCCAGCTGCCAGTAGTAATGCGCATCCAGATCACCTGCGCGCACGTCGGCGGCGAGCTGCTCGTTCCACATTTTGTGCTCGAAAACGATCTCGCCCATCATTGTGCAGCCGTCGAGGGAGGCCAGCAGGTCGCCTTCGGTGCCCACAACCGGGAACAGGTCTTCGCCGATTCGACCTTCAAGAATCGGGCGGGCCAGCGCTTCGGCTTCGTGACCCTTGTCGAACAAGTACTTCTGGACCCACCACGAAATGTCCCGGTCGAGCCCGGTCTTCTTGGCATGAAGCAGCTCGGTGCGCTTCATCTGCTTGGACGCGCCCATCATCACCGGAGCTTCAGAGGCGGTGCGATAGTTGGCGCGGAGTGCGTGCCATTCGGCACTGCCTTGGGTGACTTTATGCGTCTTCATGCGGTTTCTCCGGCGATAGGAGCCATCTTGTTGATTCGGTCGATCTGATCGGCGCTGAGGGTGTACTTCGATTCCAAGAAGGCGATCAGGCTTTCGGTGTCGGTCTTTCCGGTGTCGATTCCCTCCTGCCATTTGGGAAACATCATTTTGAACTTGTCGTCCTCGTATGCGGGAAGCTCGGACCCTTGCTGCTCTGGCTGCGGGGAAACATCACGGTGCCGAGGGGCGCTTTCCTCCAGCTCATCTGGGCTGTAAACGCCCAGAATCACGTCCGGGCAGTAGAGGCGGGACCAGCGTTTGGTTGCCAGGTACGCAAGCTGCTGGCGAGGATCGTCGGCCCAGAGCGTGCTGTTGCGTGTGCGCGCCTGGGCCAGCAGCAGCTCCAGTACCCTCGGTTCGTCTTCACCGCGGAACGTTGCCCAAACCTTCACGCCCAGGCCTTCCTCGTCGGCAAGCTTCCAGCCTGGCTGCCGGTACTCACCCTTGTCGCCGTTTTTGATCACAAACTTGCCGATGACCTTTTCCCAGTTGCCGTACCACTCGTAGTGCAAGCGATCCACCACAGGTGCGCAGGTTGTGATGACGGCGTTGACCAGTTGCGCCTCGTAACCCAGCACGCCGTTCACCAGATGGGTTTTCTGTGCGACGGCGAAGGGGTTCATCCTCCACTGCATGGCCTGCATGACGACGGCCAGGCAATCGGCGGAATTGCCGTTGAAGTGCTTCGGTAGAGTTGCTCGCCCGGTCGCCATGACCTCGGCCAGGCGCATCATCTTGTCCAGGCTGTCGCCGTCGAGGACCAAGGCGCTGGTCGAAGTGGCGGCATGCGGAAGCACATGCAAATTCTGCTCGTGCGATACGGACGCAACGTTTCTTGCGGACATAGGAAATCCTCGCGCTCCATGCGGGCGCAGCGATTGAATAGGGAAGGGGTTACTGCTGAGGCTGTAGCTTTGCCTGCCGGGCTTTGATCGCACACTCGGCGTGATGCGTTGCCCACTTGCCGCCGTGCTTATGGAAGTGGCCAGCGCCGACGGCTACTGGCTGATTGCAGCGGTAGCAGATGCCGGGATACTTGTTCCGCATGGTCGCCTCATGATGTCAGGTGCGATGCGTAGGCGCTGGCGAGCATCCAGGCTGTTGCGAGGGACAGCACGACGAATGAGCCTCGCCAGGTGTAGATACGCAACTGACGTTGTTTGCGGGTCATGACCGTCCACCCACCGGCCGACGCTTGAGCCAGTCAGCTTTGATCGGGTAGGGCAGGTCAGCAACTCGCATGCCGACGGGGTAGGTGATCGTTCCGCGTACTTGGGCGCGGGCTTTCACCTCGTCAAGTTGCTCATCGATGAGGGATTTAACGATTGGCTGGCTCATGCCGCCTCCTTGCGCTGTTGGCAGTGCCTCAGCAGGCGACTGCAATAGTGGGAAAACTCTTCAAGGGTGATGAGCTCGTCGGTCATCATCTTAGTGATCATCTGCTGGACCAAAACAACCTCGCCGCGTGTGCTGGCGGGGTGCTTGAGGGTTTCGAGCGCCTCGTCGATCAGGATGTGCGGGCTCAAAGGTCTTCATCCTCGCGCTGAGCGATCACACCGTCTGCCGCCAAAGGCCGCAAAAGTCCCTCTGCGATTTCGAACAGGGTGTCTTTAGGGTTGGGGCAGCTCAACACGGCGTCTGCCGCCTCTCTGGCGCAGGCGGGTGAACCGAACTTGGCCATGTAGACCAGACGCCCCAGCGCTGACTGGCTCGCACCAGAGGCGCCGAGCTTCTCCATGGCGAACTCATCGACCGCGATCAGGAAGCGTTCGAACGTGACGCCTTGGGGCTCCTGCAGGCGGCGTTTGAACTTGATGTCGTCGCCGTGCACCAGAGCGTGCGCACTGTTTGCAACCCAAAGTCGTTCGGCGGGCGTCAGTTGCTTTACTGACGCGCCCGCAAGAGGCAACACCTTTGCTGCTGCGTTCATGGTCGTCTCCAGGGGCTGGATTATGCGGTTAGCAAGGTAAGTGCCGTCTGATGGTCAGCGACGTCTTTCTGATGAGCTTTGCGCCAAGCGATCTGCAATTTCAGAAGATGAATTTCGCCTGACTTGGTGGTTTTGAAATACTCGCCAGAGTCGTCTGTCCCACACAGGTGAATGTCGCCTTTCTCTACGAGAGCCTGAACCGTCCTGTGCAGGTCTGAATCGATCTTCTCTTCGTTCGGGCCTACGTGGAGCGCGCTTTTCTGGTTGGCGAAATACAGGACCTTTTCAACTGTGTATTTGGTTCGAGCCATGAGCTTCATGCTCCTTGATCAGTGAACCCCTTCGACTGAACACTCAAGAACGGCTAGAGGCCATACAGGCACCGGAGAGGGTTCAGTCGGAGAGGTTCGGGGTTTGGGAGGCGGGGGCAGATGGCCGGGCGCGAATCCGGCGAGAGCGGAGCCTTTCGGCACGACCGCTCGGAGGAGCAACCAGCCAAAGCTGGTGCCTTTTAACCGCGTTTCTCCAGGGCCGCCGAAGCGTTCAACCCAGCTTTCAACGCCGCATCTGCTTTGCTGGTTACGTCTCCAGCGCGGACTTCCACCGCCGTGTTGATTCCCAAGGGTTGACGCAGGGGGCCGCTTTCGCGGTGTGTACTCATCCGCATCGGGGTGTGATCTGAGCGCCGAGAAGGGTCTTGCACCCTCAACTCCCGTGCACTGGGCTTTACTTTTAAGCTACCCGGCTCATACCCATTCACGATGCCTCGCTATTGAATATGCAGATCACACTCCGATGCAGCCTGGCGCTATGACAGGGATCGGGCAGTTTTCGTCAGGCTGACGCTGGCGCTGGTTGTTCAGTCGTCGAATCCATACGAGAAATCGCTTTCCTCGCAATCGATCAACAGGACGGCGTCGCCAAAATAAAGCGAGGCGAGAATTCGCTCCCATTTCGTGCGCAGTTCCATCTTCACCGAGATTTTTTTATCGTCGAGCTGGGCGCTGTAGACCTTCCCGAATTCAACCTTCGGCCTCCAGCGGTCGCCAGTCTCCCGCTCGCCCTCAACCATCACATGCAGGTTGTGTTTCAGGCCGTAGTCGCTGCGGCGTTCATTGTTAAAGCTGTACCGATTTTCACCTTCGGGCTGCGCGTCGAAGTAGATGTGGTAGAACTTGCGAGAATGGCTGTCATCCTCGGTGATGCGAATCTCAGGCGCGCTCCACCTCTCTTCAGCTGCCTCTTCCTTGTGTTCCTCAATAAACGCTTCGAGCAAATCCTTCAGCGAAATCTCACCTGTGAGCAGGCCCTCACCGGTCAATACCTCGGTGATGGATGCATCGGCCTGTTTCATGATCGCCGATTCCATGCCGGCAGCCTCCCAGCGCTCACGCAATGCATTGGCGATCAACGCGTTGTAGCGCTGAAGCTCAAACATGTCCGTGACATTTGCCGGAAAGGCTTCTTTTACCGCTGCTTTGATTGACTCACCTATGGTGCCGTAGGACCTGAAAGCATCCTCGACGACACTTTTAAACATCTTGTCGATGCCCTCATCGATCAGCTCGCGAGGGCGATCTGATAGGGCGTAGGTGCTGACGCGCTCGGCCAGCAGTTGCTGAAGGGTTTGCTCGGTCATTTGATGCTCCATGCTGGATATGGTGATTTCCCATCTGGCCCTGTCGCCAAGGCCAATCGGTGAAATCCCGGCCTCGCTACTGGCGACAGGCCGGGGTACTACGTCAGCGGTGTGGTTGCTTCTGGTTCCTAATCCCCGCTCACTGATTGCAGGTTTCGGCATCGTGGCGTGGCTGCGGGCTTCCCTGTTCACATCAGCTCGATCAGCGTTGCTGTTGTGGTCGTCGGGCATATGCAACATGCGACGTGCAGCCCTGTGCCTGGTTGAGTTTTAAGGCACATCGCATGAGGTCCGGCGCTCCTCATAGCCGAAGCTCGGAGCGCTAATTCAAATCGGTGTCTCTCCCTTCTGCCGCTGGGATTCGCGGGGCGCATTGCTTGCCGGGTCATTCACTCGGTCAAGGCGTTTCACCATCGTCAGCCGTACAGGGTTCTCCCTGTCGTGGGCAGCCTTTCGGGGCTGTCTGATCGCCGGTCGCCGGTAGAGGCAATGCGGTCTGTTGCTTGTTGCGCGGGCTGTTAAAGAGCGGATCGATCCGCTGGGCCTGTTGAGGGGCTGTTTCGCGTCTCGATGAGCAAAATATAAGCCCACTTATCTTTCTGGTCAATAAGCATGCTTATATTATTTTTCTAGTCTATAAAAAACCCCGCTCAGTGGCGGGTCAGGTCGGATCAGAAAGGGCGGGCTGCGCGAGGGCCAGAGGTCATTTAGGGTGGATCGGGCATAACCCCAGCACTATCCAATATCCCAACTACACTCGGCGCAACGTAGGCCTCAGGAATTCTCCTGGCTTGCAACCAGGATGGACCGAATGAATTCCCCAATGGATCTGAGGCCTTGCATAGAGGCAGCGTTTTTGCCAATGAAGTGCGTATGCGTGATAGCTCCTGACGCGTCAATGACGATCCAGGTGTTCGATACGAGCAGCGAGGCGGAGGAGTTCACCGTCACAGGCATCGATACTGCGGCGCTGGTGACGATCCGGGATATCGTCGGGCTCGTAATTGAGGTGAAAGGGGATATGAGGCTGAGGAGGCTTGCGTCTGACCGGCAGCAGAGGGCGTGGGAGGGGTAAAACGAAAGTAAGCGTCTGCTCAACACATCTTGTGATGTTAAACAGGCACCCATCCATGCTGCCCCGGAAGCTTTGCAATTTTTGCTCGCCTGATGCATCGGTAGGCGCAGAGCCCCCCTTAAAGCCATACTCTAAAGCTTGCTTTCCGATTGCGTCGGCAGGGACATTTAGGTATTCAAAAACTTGCCGATAACGGTTTGATATCTGAACCAAGGAGTTGTTTTTGAACATCCGATTGCTGACCCTTTTTTCTGCGCTGTTGCTTAGTGGCTGCGGTTCTACTAATTATGAGCAGCCTATACAAGAGCAGCCCTACGATCAGGCAACCTCTGCAAGGATCCGTCTTTTCGGAAACAACGGTTTGCCCGTCGCAATCAATCCTGGGCAAGGCTGCGCTTCGAGCAAAGAACCTCTTTTTGCCTACGGCTATACCGTTGCAGATAAGGTCAATTCCACCATAGGACAACACACCAAACGAAGCATAGGAATGCCTGCGTCATGGAGGAGCGATCATCTGAGCTATGGCGAGTCGTACTCAGAGTTTGTTATCCCCGCAGGAGCCCCTTCTGTAGTCTTGATGAAAATGGTCACCGACCAAGCGTTTTGTGTGCCACCTACCCGAGTATTTACTCCTGAGGCAGGTAAAGATTATGAGGCGTATCTTGACCGACATGACGGGAGATGCGGCGGAGTGATTCGACTGCTCTCCGCTTTAGAGACGCCCGGCCCTATCGCTGAAGTCCCGTCGAGTAGTTGCGAAAAAAAATAGATTTCCTCATACGGAGCCTTTACATCTTAGGGACCTGCCAGCTTTGTCAGAGGCGAGGGCTGGCATGGCTGCCACCGCTAGAATTACCAACATCCTGTTTCTCATAAAGACTCCTGAATGGGTGCTACTAACGGACCGCCATACCAGATTACCCGGCCTACCCAGGCCGCACACGCACTATCTGCCGTATCTTCACCGCACTCGCATACCATAGAAGTGATCCAGCGCTATCAGCTCAACCACAGCCACGAAAACGCACAATACGACGAAGCCCGAACTGAAGACCCGCTTGCGGCCGGATAATCCTCCGCCCAACCAGGCCGAGTCGGAAGCGCCAGGAATCATCATGAGTAACGCCAGCCAGGCGATGGCCCCGGCCTTGCTCCAGAAACCCTGTTCTCGCCATGCGCTCACCACTTTAGAAAATTAAAGCTAGGGCAATTCATTGCATGATGGCGTCGCATAAGCGCTGGATATACAGACTCATCGTAAATCGGGAGGCCAGGGCCGGGGTCTGTGCGCTGGGCGCGGTGAAGCGCGTCGTCCACAAAAGCCGATCTTGCGAGATCCTGAACTGCCCGACATTGCTCAGCTCTCTCGGCTTCCGTCGCTGGCATTGGGATCGCTTCGATTTTTTTTTCGTATTCAGTTTTTGGCTTGCTGGCGCAGCTTGAGACAATAAGGGAAACGACTATCAGGACCGCGACTTTAAAGACATTCATTTCACATTCCATAATGATAGACCAGATGACCCGGCTACTCAGATCGTTCCCGTACAATCCGTCCTTGCCTAACCTCATCTACATACCCAGCCAGCTTGTCCTCGTCGGCCTGGAACAGAATTATCATCTTCAGGATGGCCTGGGCATCAGGCTCGTTACCCGCAAGGCTCAATCGCTCGACGATCCGCAGCAACTCCACGGCCGACCACTTCAAGTCAGAGGCGAGGCCCTGTAGGTCGCGTGCCAATTGTTGATTCGGCTTCGTCAATCCCATGACTGGTACTCCTACGAATTCCCGCCGGGCCATATGACTCGGGTTTCATGCAAATTTCGTTAGCGACCTGACCACCACGCCGATGATCCTGCAGTCCTCGGCGCACTGCACTGTAGGGTAGGCAGAGTTCAGGGGCTTCAGGTATCTGACGCCGCCATCTTCTACCAGCTTCTTGAACGTCGCCTCGTTGCTGCCTGCCAGCTTCGCGATCACCAGCTTGCCTGGGAGTACTTCTGCCCGGGTGTCTACGAGTATCTGTGAGCCCTCTGGAATCGAAGGGGCAGTAGGGGCCGTCATCGAGTCCCCTTTAACCACCAGCCAAAACGCCGGGCCCTTGGCCCTGTAGTCAGACACGTCGTATTCATCAGCAGCACCTGGCGCATAAGGCTCAACCGCTTCCGACCACTCGCCGGCTGCGACCCAGCTCACTACAGGGTAGCGGTACATGCGCGAGGGCTGTTCGACTATCTCCACGTTTGACGGCTCGCTGGCCATTTGACCAGTACCGGTGGCAAGCCAGTCAGCATTCACGCCGCAAGCCTTGGCCAGCGCGACGAGATGCGCGGACTTGAGCGTCTTTCCGCTTTCCATTTGGGATATAGCGGGCTGCTCTACGCCCGCGAGCTCCGCCAGCTTTCGCTGGGTGATCTTGGCGTGCGCTCGAGCGAGTTTCAGTCTTTGGGCAAGTGTAGTCATGCAGAGCAACTTATAAGGTCCCTTATATGCTTGCAAATAAGCCTTCTTATCAATAAGATATAAGCATGCTTATCAGGAGTTGACGCTATGACCCCCATTGAAAAGCTCGTCGAGTTCTTTGGCGGGCAAGCAAAGACCGCCGCAGCACTGGGCGTATCCCAAGCCGCCGTTTCCTATTGGTTCAACGGCACGCACGCCATGGGTGCGAACAAAGCATTTTTGGCTGAAGAGCTCACCGGCGGACAGATAACTGCGCGCCAGCTCTGTGCTGTTCAGCCTAGAAAATCAGCCGCGTAACCCAAGTCAACCAATGGCTGAGTCGTGACCAGAGCGTGAGTCGGATTCTGCTGTACCACGCAGTTCGCCACCACTGAAACAAATCTGAGGTTTTACGAATGGAAAATTTCTTGCGGTCCTGCCAGAGCGCAGTGCTCGAAAACGAGGCCAAGAGCCTGGCAGCGAAAATGGGAGTCGCTCACGTGAGCCTGCTTCAGCGCGCCAACCCAGACAACGATGCTCATCACCTGACGATCGAGCACCTGTTCGGGATTCTGCTGCACACGAATGACTTGCGTCCGCTGAAGGCCCTTGCTGACGAGTTCGGTTGCGATGTCGTTGCGCGTCACCGGCCTGTGCCGAAACCACTGCTCGCGGCCTTAGCACATCTCGCCGCCGAGTCGGGTGACGTAAAGCGCCTGGTCTACGACGCCACCATCGACAACCACATCAGCCAGCACGAAAAAGCCCAGGGTGACAAAGCCATTCAAGAAGCGATCGACGCGCTTCAGGTGCTTCGCGAATCTCTGAAGGCTGCCTGATGAGCCGGACCAAAAAGGTCGGGAAGTCCTGATATGCAGTACACCGTCACGATCAATCAGGTGAAGGCGTTGGAGTGGGGGCTGAATTCTCAGCAGGCCCTACTGTTTGCCTTCGTCTACGGTTGCCCCAGTTGGACCAAGCCTATCAAGACCGATGGCGGGATTTTCTTTGCGCTGAGCAAAGCGAAGATCATCGAGGAGCTTCCGCTGCTCACTGACAAGCCTGATACCGCTTACCGCATGTTGAAGGCTCTGGAAGAGGCGGGTTTGATTGAGCTTTCCAGCACTTCAAATATTACGCTTTTTCGTCTGACAGCAAAGGCCGTCGAGTGGAATCAGAAGCTCGACGGGTCGGAAAAATATCCGACCCTACCAGACGGCAAGGCTCGGAAAAAAATCCGAGCTACCTCGGAGAAAAATCCGATCAAGGTCGGAAAAAAATCCGGGCAAGGGTCGGAAAAATCTCCGACAAATCAGGATACAAGTAATCAGGATACCAATCAGGGTACAAGTCAGGACTTGCAAGACCCTCCCGGCGAGCCGGGTCAGTCCTGCGGTTTGGCTGTGGTTGACGATCGCGCCGACACGCCACGGGTTGAGATTCCCACCGATATGCCTGGGCCGAAAGATCGAACCTGCAAAACCTTCAAGGTCTGGGCGAATTACGCCATGGCCTACCGCAAGCGTTACAGCGCCTGGCCGGTGTGGAACGCCAAGGTCGGCGGTCAGCTCGGCCAACTGGTCGACCGTCTTGGCGCTGATGTCGCTCACCACGTCGCTGCCCACTTCCTGAAAACCAGCGATGCCGCCGTTCTGCGCAAATGCCACAGCCTCAACGAGCTGCTGGCAAACGCTGAGAGTTATCACACCCAGTGGGTAACCGGTCAGCGCGTCAACGGCACAACTGCGCGCCAGATGGAAAGGACTGAGGCGAATCTATCCGCAGCGGAGCAGGCCGCCCAGATGGTTCTGGCCAAACGCCAAGCAGGTGACCGCAATGAATACCTCTGAAATGAACGATCAGCAGGTCGCAGGACTGGCGGCCGCCATCTGCGCAACTGCTGAAGCCATGGGTCAGGAAATGAATCCCGGCACGGCAGCGATCATGGCTGAAGACCTGTGTGCTTACTCGGTGCCGGTAGTCAAAGCCGCGCTGAAGGCCTGCCGTTTCGAAGTGAAGGGAAAGCTGGCCATGGCCGACATCCTCCAGCGCGTCCAGTCTTCCGACGGTCGCCCGGGCAAGGACGAGGCATGGGCCATCGCCATGACGACCAACGACGAATACGAGACGGTCGTGCTTACCGACGAGATCCAGGTCGCTCTGGCCGCAGCGAAGCCTGTTCTCGATGCAGGTGACAAGATCGGCGCACGCATGGCGTTCATCAGCGCCTACGAGCGACTTGTGGCTCAGGCCCGCAATGACCAGAAGGGCGTCAACTGGCGCGTTTCAGTCGGCTTCGACGCCAATCGCCGTGTCGAGGCGATCACCAAGGCCGTGCAGATGCAGCGCATCCCGCAAGCGCGTGGGCAGGTGTATCTGGCTGATCTGAACGTGGTGCCCGTCACGCAGGACGGCCAGGCCATTGCTGGCTTGATCACCGGGCAGGTTGCCAACCCAAGCCCGGACGTTCGCGAAAAGCTTCAGGCGGTGAGAGACAGCATGCGCGAAATGAGCAAGGCCTCGGCCAGGCGCAGGCACGAATTGAAGATCAAGGCCGCCAATGATTTGGCCGAACGCCTCGCGCTGCTCCAGCGGCAGGCCGAGGAATTGCAATCGAAGAGGGCGGAGTTATGACCGACAAAATCAGCGTGAACTGTCAATCCAAGCTCACCGAAGCCGTCACACGCATGACGGCGATGTTCCGCGACAAGAAGTTCGTCGTGGTGTCGCTCCGCCCGGGCAAGGACCGCACGCTCGACCAGAACGCCCTGTGGTTCGCCTTCTACAAGCGCATATCCGAGATGACCCAGATCGGCGACGCCAGCGAGGCGCGCAAGTACTGCAAATTGCACCATGGCATTCAGATTCTGATCAATGAGGACGAGGACTACCGCGCGGCCTGGTACCGGACCACCAAACACCTGAGCTACGAGGAAAAGCTCGACCTGATGGGCGACAACAAGCTGTTGGGGCCAGACGGTTTCCCGGTCACCAGCCTGTTCAATCGCGCTCAGGGCATCGCGTACACCGACCGCATCCTGACCGAGTTCACGGCGCTGGGCGTCTTTTTCGGTGACCTGATCGGTGAGGCAGCTGCATGAAGCGCACCTCACTGCAACGCAAGGTACCACTCAAGGCCAGTGGCATTCCCCAGCGCACTCCACGTGCCAAGAAGTGCGCCCACTGCTCCGAAGTTTTCCTGCCTTTGCGCCCGATGCAAAAGGTCTGCGGACCAGCCTGCGCCATTGCCATGCCCGCCGAGAACCTTCCGCAGGCTCGCAAGGCGCTGGCTGATATCGAGCGCAAAGAAATCAAGGCCCGCAAGGAGAAACTGAAGTCCCGCAGCGACCACATGAAGGACACCCAGCAGGCGTTCAACGAGTGGGTCCGTCATCGCGACATGGGCGAGCCATGCGTGAGCTGCGGACGGCATCACAACGGCCAGTGGCACGCCGGGCACTACCGGTCCGTCGGCGGTCACCCGGCCCTGAGATTCGAACCGCTCAACGTATGGAGGCAATGCGCGCCGTGCAACACGCACAAGTCTGGCGATCTGGTGAATTACCGGGCTGGGCTGGTTCGCCGCATCGGCATTGTCAACGTGGAATGGCTCGAAGGCCCTCATGAGCCCCAGAAGTACACCATCGAAGAATTGAAAGCCCTGACAGCCAAGTACCGGGCACTGACCAGAGAATTGAAGAAAGGAGAAGCGGCATGATGTATCGGAACGTTGTAGCGGCAGTGGTCCGGGCTCTGGCCGCGGAAACCATCAACTCGGCTGGAGGGTGTGATTTCGAGCCGAAGGTCCAATGCGCAAAACAAAAGGGTGAGATTGTCGGTAAGGAGGCTGCGTTCCTGACCGACTGCTGGGTGTTCGGACGCCTGCACAAGGCACTGAGCCCAGAACACTGGCGAGCGCTGGTGGCGAAATTCTCAACTCACACTGACCGCAAGCACGCGGCGATCACGGAAATCACTAAACAGTACCGGTCGCCGGCGCCTGAGAGGTTTCGTCACTGCGCGATCGTCACCTGGGCCATGCCAAAGCTGCCTGGCGTTGAAGGTAAGCGCAGCACAAATGTGCTTCCAGCCACCTGGTACGAGATGGACAACTGGAGCGACGACCCGCACCCGATCAAAACGCAGGAGCGGTGGAGGCGTGATATTCGCAAGGGGCTGGAGAGCATGGTTGACATGGCTCTGACCGAGGCTCAGCACATTTTGGAGGCTGAAGGCATTTTGATTGCAGATTGCGCTTGACGGTGATTGATCCAGTGAGCCATTATTCACCCAATCCTGTCATTCCTGCGCAAGTAGGGGATTGACGACAAAGAAGCCCGGCCACTGAGTCGGGTTTTTTATGTCTCGAATTTACCTGTATCTACGGCAGCTCTCGCGAAGGCTTAGTTACCTGCTTTTAGCTTTAGTCGCTCTATAGCGCGAGTGCATCCGTATTCGGCAGATTTTTGAAGGTATCGCATTTGTTCTTGCTTAAGGTTCTGCGTCGACATTTGAGTCGAGAGGCTCATGTAGAGATCGGCGCGAACTGCTTTTTCATCAAGTGAACCGATTGTATTTTCACCATTGGAGGCGCGCTTACCGTCGCATCTCGGCATAAGTACTGGCTGCGGATAGTACTTACTGTACGGGCTTGGAGGTTCAGGCAAGGCATCAATCAGCGATCGAAACTCGGCTGTTTTCACATCATCGAAGCAGTAGCTGATCATCTGTAGACCAGCCGGAGCGAACCCTTTTGTCAGGCTTGATTTCAACAAAGAGCAAACCTGATCTACAACCTGCTCTCTGGGATCGAATTCTATGGCAAGCCAAGCCAGTCGGTATTGTGCGGCGGGATTACCTTCATCAGATGAGCGCCTGAGTAGCGGGGTTGCCTCCATCAGTAGTGTACTTATTTTGTTTTTGAGTGTTTCTTTTTTCCCCTCTGGTACTTTTTCTTTATTGGGTAGCTGATGCTGAAGGCTGAATAGTTCGTTATTTAATTCGTCAATTTCATCCAGGTAAGGTAACGCGTTGAAGTACAGCGCTTCAGCTCCGGGTGAAACATCACGCGGCACCGCATTTGCGAGATCAGTGAGGCACGCCAAAAAGGCGAGCGAAAGATGTCCGATATTGCTTTTGGCCACTGCGCCATCCTCGTAATGATCTGCTTTGATAGAGATTATTCAACGCATAGTATGCCCACTGACGCGCTACTTTTTCCATATTCAAAGCCTCGGCACTTGCTGGGGCCTTTTCTTTTTCGGCGCCACCACACCCATCGCCTCAAGCTGGGAGTGCTGTTGGTGTCGAGCCAAATCATGGCCTGAAGCAGACCTCGCCACTAGTGGAGTAATGATGGACCCAACCGATCTCGGCCCAGGCACAGCTACCTGGCTGGGCGGTACGGGCACAATCCTGCTGGGTGGCTTCCTGTGGTTGAGGAAATTCCTCTCCCGGGATGCGACCGACCGCGCCATGGACAACGCCGATATCGGCACCGTCCGCAGGCTCAACGAACTGCTCGACTCGGAACGCCTGGCGCGCAAAGAGGCCGAGGCTCGGGCTGACCAATTCGCCAAAGAACGCAATGAACTGGCTGCCGCTGTCGGCCGGATGGAAGGGAAGATCGAAGCCCTGACCAGCCAGGTGGCCCAGCTCACTGACAAGGTCACTACCCAAAGCGCTGAGATCGCTCGTCTGCGTGCACAGCTCGGAGGTATCAACTGATGGAAAGGTGCGTCAGAGATTTCATCGCCCGGCGCTGGTGGCGTCGCCTTGAAGTGTGGGTGATCGCCTCGCTGCTGGTCACTGGGTCGTTCGCGCTGGGCTTCGGTGCTTCGCAATGGTCGCTTGCCAGTTGGTATAGCGCCCAGGTCGCCGAAGTGCGCCGCGGTTACGACGAGGCCACCGTTCAGCGCGACATGCGCCTCAACAAGTTGGCCAAGACCGCGACCGATGCAGCAGGGAAGGTTGAGGACGCAGCCGGCAAGGCCACCAAGGCGGCAGAGACAGCCAGCAAGGCCGCCGACAAGGTGAACGAGGCGGTAGAGCGGCAGACGCCGTAACGCGCCATCAATGCGGGCACTGTGATTTTTCGTAGCCCATCGATATTGAGCGATCTGGGTGGTGAACTATCTGCGGGATGACTGACACACATCGAGAGAATTGTACTTTTTCTCAAGACTGGATTGCGCTTGGGTTCTCTGGAGATCGTTAAGGCTGGCCGACGAGTAGCTTGGACGCTGCAGTTCTTCTTCGAGGGCACCGATATCTTTCCTCAAAATCGCGCAAGGATCGGAATTCCTTAATGACGTACCGAGTTGCGTTACTTGGGTCTCAAGCTGTTGCGTCCTAAGGTTACTTTCGGTGAGAAGCTTTTTATCGTATTTATTGTTTATCTGCTCTGTTAACAGCTCTTGCCGCAGATTATCGATCTGCTGCTGAAGGTTTGCCCTCTCTACTTTCAGCTTCTCATTTTCAGTTTTGGTCTCTATAAGCTGGCCATTTGCGAACCCGAGTGCTGCCTCGTTCTTGCCGAATGCAGCAGATTTTTCGGTAGAGTCGTGCCACATCGTGTACGCGATAGTGACGAGTGCTGCCACACCAGCTCCGCCGAAGATTAATTGGGCAGCGGCTTTGACAATTCCGGATGCATTTCGAGTCATTTACATTCCCTAGAGTCACAGATTGGTCGAAATGGACATAATATCAGGCAAGAGCTTTATTATGGGTAGGCCATACCCACCAGCATCGTTGACTCAACTATCCGACTCTTCCGACTTTGGTTTACGTCTGACACCCGCCTTGAACGTATGGGAATGGATACAAGCCGAGATCCTTGCCGACACCGGCAGCATTCATAACGAAGACCACGCCCATCTGATCGACGCCGACATCCGTGTGATGTGGGCATCATCCAGTTTCGAGAAGCAGGGCCGCCGAGTACTGGGCCAGGCCGAACAGGTCGCCTTCCGAGCTGGCGGGTGGCAGAAGGCCCGTATGGAACAGCAGATGCGTGACTGGTTCGGTGACACCCCTGACTTCATTATCACGTTGGCCGCCGATTACTGCGCAACCTGCAGCGATGCCGACTTCTGTGCACTGGTCGAGCATGAGCTTTACCACTTGGCGCAAGCGACGGACCAATACGGTCAGCCTGCCTTCACCAAAGAGGGCGCACCCAAGCTGAAGCTGCAGGGCCATGACGTCGAAGAGTTCGTCGGTGTGGTCCGTCGCTATGGGGCAAGCCCAGACGTTCAGCGACTGGTTGACGCTGCAAACAAGCCTGCTGAGGTAGGTAAATTGAATATATCGAGGGCCTGCGGAACCTGTCTGCTCAAGTCGGCCTGAAATTTGACAGGCATTAGACGGAATCCAACCTATGGCAGCCCTGAAGCATGAGGTGAAGAGCTTCATCGTTCAGGCGTTGGCTTGCTTCGACACTCCCTCGCAAGTCGTAGAGCAGGTCAAGCAAGAATTCAGCATTGAGATATCCCGCCAACAGTGTGAGTCGCACGACCCAACCAAGCGCGCTGGGGTGAACCTTGCGGCCAGGTGGGTGACCCTATTTCACGACACACGCAAGCGTTTCCGTGAAGACACGGCGGAGATTCCGATCGCCAACCGGGCATATCGGCTGCGTGCCCTCGGTAGGATTGTTGAGAAGGCCGAAGGTATGCGCAACCTGGCGCTGGCCCTACAGGTACTTGAACAGGCGGCCAAAGAATCCGGCGATATGTACGTCAACCGCCATCGCAAGGATGAGGCGGGAGACGAGCCAGCAATTCCGACTCGCATCCAGGTCGATGTAGTGGATGCGAGGAAGCCTGATGCCCAGCCTTAACGTCCCGCAATCGAAATTCCTGCTGCTGCCCCACAAGTTTCGCGCATTCGTGGCCGGGTTCGGCTCTGGGAAGACCTGGGTCGGCTGCTCGGCGCTGAGCAAGCACTTCATGGAGTGGCCGGGTGTCAACGCCGGTTACTTCGCACCGACGTACCCGCAGATTCGGGACATCTTCTATCCAACGATGGAAGAGGTGGCCTATGAGTGGGGCCTGAAGACAAAGATCAATCAGGCGAACCATGAGGTTCACATCTATAGCGGTCGGCAGTATCGCGGCACCGTGATCTGTCGCTCGATGGAGAAGCCACAAACCATTGTCGGCTTCAAGGTCGGACACGCTCTGGTCGATGAACTGGACGTTCTGACCTCGATCAAGGCGCAGCAAGCCTGGCGCAAGATCATCGCGCGAATGCGTTACAACCTGCCCGGTCTGAAGAACGGCGTGGACGTCACCACGACACCGGAAGGCTTCAAGTTCGTCTTCCTGCAGTTCGTGAAGCAGCTGCGCGACAAGCCAGCGCTCAAGGAGATGTATGGGCTCATCCAGGCCAGCACCTTCGACAACGAGCTGAACCTGCCGGACGACTACATCCCGTCGCTGATGGAGTCATACCCCGAGCAACTGATCAGGGCGTACCTGAACGGCCAATTCGTCAACCTGACGTCTGGGTCGATCTACCACGCTTATGACCGCAAGCTGAACCAGTGTTTCGACACGGTGCAGGCCGGTGAGCCTTTGTTCATCGGCATGGACTTCAACGTCGGCAAGATGGCAGCGATCACGCATGTGAAGCGGGAAAAGGGCCTGCCCCGAGCCGTGGACGAGTTCATGGATGGCTACGACACGCCCGACATGATCCGACGCATCAAGGAACGCTACTGGCGCCACGATGGCGACAAGTACATCAAGTCCTGCGAAATCCGTATCTACCCAGACGCATCGGGCGACTCGCGCAAGTCAGTCAATGCCAGCGTCACAGATATAGCCATGCTCAAGCAGGCAGGCTTCACAGTGATCGCACCTGCGGCCAACCCTCCGGTGAAGGATCGAATCAACGCCATGAACGCGATGTTTTGCAACGCGCAGGGCGAGCGCCGATACCTGGTCAACCCTTTCACCTGCCCGACATATGCCGATGGCCTTGAGCAGCAGGTCTGGGCGGCCAACGGTGAACCCGACAAATCACAAGGCAATGACCACGCGAACGATGGCGGCGGTTATTTCATCCACCGCGAGTACCCGATCATAAAACCGGTCACCTCTCTAGCCCTGGGATACGCCCGATGAACAACGACGTTTCCTTCAAACGGCCCGAATACATCGAGGCCTTGGATCGCTGGCTGACTGTGCGCGACGTCTGTGCTGGCCAGCATCGCGTTGTTGACCGGCTGCCTTACATCAACCGGCATGACAAGTCAGAAGAGAACGTCGAACGCAACAACGCGTACCGCGAGCGCGCGGTGTTCAAGAACGCCACCGGTCACACCCGAAACGGGCTGATTGGTTTGGCGTTCCACAAAGACCCCACGCTGACGGTCCCCAAGAACCTTGAATACCTGCAGGACAATGCCAACGGCGCAGGCGTGAGCATCTATCAGCAGTCGCAAGGCTCGCTTGAGAAGGTCTTAGAAGCCGGTCGTCATGGTCTTTTCGTGGACTTCCACGAAGACGGCGGCATCGGCGGGCATTCGGTCATCCTCACTTACACGGCTGAAGACGTCATCAACTGGCGCACCGGCATGGTGGACGGCCACAACGTCCTGATCATGGTTGTGCTGCGTGAGATGAACGAAGAGCCGGATGGGTTTGGGCTGAAGCGCACCGAGCAGTTTCGCGAGCTGGCCTTGGACGAGGCTGGACTGTACGTCTGTCGCGTATGGCGTCGCAAAGGCCCGCGCGGCGGCGGTCCTCTTGAGGCGGTTGAGGAGTACATGCCGAAGGGGAAGGGCGGACGTCTCAAGGAGATCCCTTTCACGTTCATCGGCGCGCAGAACAACGACCCAAGCATTGACGAGTCACCGCTTTACGACATCGCGATGATCAACCTCGGCCATTACCGGAACAGCGCGGACTACGAGGACAGCGTGTTCTGGTGTGGCCAGGCTCAGCCGTGGATCAGCGGCGTTGACGAACAATGGCTTGAGATGGCGCGCAAAGAGGGCGTTTACGTAGGCTCCCGCGCTCCGATCCCTGTGCCAGCTGGCGAAACCTTCGCCTTTGCCCAGCCCCAGCCAAACACACTGGTGAAAGAGGCGATGGCCGACAAGAACCAGATGATGATCGAGCTGGGCGCGCGCATGGTTGTGTCGTCCATAACGGCCAAAACAGCTACCGAGTCGAGAGGCGACCAGTCGGCGTCCACGTCGGTGCTCGCAATCTGCGTATCCAACGTCAACGAGGCCTATACCCGGGCGCTGGGTTGGTGCGCTCAGTTCCTGGGTGTCACCGGCAAGACGGCTTATCTGGTGAATCAAGAGTTCGTCGAACTCAGCGCTGACCCGCAGATGATCACCGCGCTTGTGCAGCTATGGCAGAGCGGTGGGTTTGCCAAAGCCGATCTGCGCGGCTACCTGCGCAAGTTGGGGCTGATCGCACCTGAGCGAACCGACAAGCAGATAGACGGAGAGCTTCAGGAGCAGACCGACAACCTCGGCCTGGATGATGACGAGGACTTAAACGATGGCCGTCAACCAAGCGGTACTTGATGCCACGATTCGGCACTCGGTGTTCCTGGAGCAACTGAAGGCTGGTGAGGTCGAGAAATTCGCTCCTTTCCTCAAAGAGATCGACCGGGCGGTGCGCGAGCAGCTCACCAACGCCGACTTGAGCGAGTACAACATCAAGCGGCTGAACCAACTGCTCGACGAGGTCGACAGCCTGCTACTCGGCATTTTCGACCGCTATACCACGACGCTGAATCTTGATCTGATCGACCTGGCCAACTACGAGGCTCAATTCGAAGCGACGGCGCTATCCCGGTCCGCGCCTGTGGGTGTCACCTTTGATGCAGTGGTCCCGCCAGCACGCGCTATCCGCTCGGCAGTGCTTAACAACCCGCTCAGCGTGCGCGACAACTGCGGCGGCAAGCTGCTAGAGCCGTTCATCAAGGACTGGGCATCTACCGAGCGTGAGCGCGTCAGTGGTGCCATCAGGCAAGGATTCTTTGAAGGGCAGACGAACTTTCAGGTCATCCGCAAGATTCGCGGCACCAAGGCTGCGGGGTACAGCGACGGGATATTGGCAACGACCAAGCGCAATGCCAGTGCGGTCGTGCACACGGCTGTGCAGCACGTCGCCTCGCAGGCTCGGATGGAGACCATCAAGGCCAATCCTGATGTAGTCGCCGAGATTGAGATCGTCGCGACCCTCGACAGCAAGACAACCCAGACCTGCAGGTCATTGGATAAACGCCGCTTCCCAGTCGATTCCGGGCCGCGTCCACCGTTTCACATCAGGTGCCGGACGACCTTCGTGCCCGTGACCAAATGGACCAAGTTCCTCAGCAAGGATGCTACCCGCGCCTCGGTAGGGCCGAACGGTGGAGGCCAGGTGGCGGCCGATCTGAGCTATTACGATTGGCTCAAGCTCCAACCTTCGGCGTTTCAGGATCAGGCGCTTGGCCCGACTCGCGCCAAGCTGTTCCGTGATGGCGGACTGACGCTTGAGCGCTTCTCTGAGCTGCAACTCGACCGCAACTTCAAGC
This sequence comes from Pseudomonas sp. PvP100, assembly GCF_017833055.1. Lineage (NCBI taxonomy): Bacteria > Pseudomonadati > Pseudomonadota > Gammaproteobacteria > Pseudomonadales > Pseudomonadaceae > Pseudomonas > Pseudomonas sp. PvP100. The sequence continues at coordinate 1,910,918 of NZ_JAFIBO010000001.1, read as the reverse complement.
CGCTGATGTTGGAGCAAATGAAAAAGCTCGAGCCGCTAGCCTTCGAGCGCGCCGGAATTTAACCGAACACTTTCAATCAGCCGCCTCCGGGCGGTTTTTTACGCCCGTAAGGCGGGCCGACAAAACCCAAGGGGTGCATCACCGTGGCAGAAGAAAACGAAATCGACCTGGAAAACCCAGCCATCAAAGCCGCTATTGAGGCTGCTGTCAGAACCTCTGAGGCCGGTCTGAAAAATAAAAACAGTGAGTTGCTGGGTAAGCTCAAGGATGCCACCGGCAAGCTGACTCAGTTTGAAACCCAGTTCGAGGGCATCGACATCGACGCCGTCAAAGGCCTGCTGAGCCGCGCCGGTCAGGACGAGGAAACCAAGCTGCTTACAGAGGGCAAGGTGGACGAGGTGTTCAACAAGCGCACCGAGCGCCTGCGCGGCGACTATGACAAGCAGTTGAAGGCAATCAGTGAGCGCGCGACGAAGGCTGAAACATTCGCCGCCAAGTTTCAGGGCAAGGTCCTGGGCGACTCGGTGCGCGGAGCGGCCCTAAAAGCCGGCGCGCTGCCTGAAGCAACTGACGACATCATCCTGCGCGCCAAAGGCGTGTTCTCACTGAACGAAGAGGGCGAAGCGGTCGCCGTTGATGAGTCTGGTCAGACCATTCTCGGCAAAGACGGCAAGACCCCTCTGACCCCGCTCGAATGGGCGGAATCCTTGCGCGAAAGCGCTCCTCACCTGTGGCCAAGGGCCTCGGGTACGAATGCCCCGGGCGGGGGTGGCGGCCAGGCTGCACTGAAGCGCTCCGAAATGACAGCCACGCAAAAGCGCGACTACCAGCGCAAGCACGGCCAAACCGCATACCTCAATTTGCCCAAGTAAGGGGATTCACCCATGGCAACAACTGTGAACAGCGATCTGATCATCTACAACGATGAAGCTCAGACCGCGTACCTGGAACGTGTTCAGGACAACCTGGACATCTTCAACGCGTCCTCCAACGGCGCAATCATCCTCGACAACGAGCTGATCGAAGGCGACTTCCGCAAACGTGCCTTCTACAAGCTGGCAGGTTCGCTGGATCACCGTGACGTTAACTCCGAAGCCAAAGTCGTCGCCAAGAAAATCGGCGCCGGTGAGGCAGTCGGCGTCAAGGCTCCGTGGAAGTACGGCCCTTACCAGACGACCGAAGAGGCGTTCAAGCGTCGTGGTCGCCCGGTAGACGAGTTCTCCCAGATCATCGGCCAGGACGTTGCAGACGCAACCCTTGAAGGCTTCGTGCAGTACGCAACTGCCGCGCTGCGCGCGTCGATCGGCTCCAACCCTGCAATGGTCGTTGAGGCCAGCATCGAGACGGACGGCAAGAAGACGCTGACTCGCGGCATGCGCAAGTTCGGTGACAAATTCGGCCGTATCGCGCTGTGGGTCATGCACTCGTCGGCTTACTTCGACATCGTCGATGAAGCCATCACCAACAAGCTGTACGAAGAGGCGGGTGTCGTGATCTACGGCGGCCTGCCAGGAACTCTGGGCAAGCCGGTACTGGTTACCGATACCGCTCCGGTTGACGTGATCTTCGGCCTGCTGCCAAGCGCAGTGACCATCACCGAATCCCAGGCTCCTGGCTTCCGCTCCTATGAAGTCAACGACGAAGAAAACCTCGGCATCGGCTACCGCGCTGAAGGCGTCGTGAACATCGATGTTCTGGGTTACAGCTGGAAGGAAACTGCCGGTGGTGCGAACCCATCGCTCGCCGCTGTCGGCTCGTCCGCCAACTGGGTCAAGCACTCTGCCAGCGATAAGGTCACTGCTGGCGTGATGATCGAACTCACTCAGGCCGCATAAGCCATTCGATACGCGCGGTCAGAAATGGCCGCCAGGGAGAACATCATGGAACTCGTTTACAGCAACCAGCGCGGCGACTTCGATCCCAACAAGCGCTATCGCAACCCGGATCTGTTCCGGAACGTCGAACGCGGCGTGACCAAGGTCACCGTGGTTGGCGATTACCCGGAAATCGTCGATGCCTACAAGGCCGTCGAGATTGAGGTGGAGATCGAGACACGCAAGACGCCGGTGAAAGGCAAGGCCAAGGCTGCTGACAAAACTCCTGCAAAGCAGGGCAAAGGCCCAACCAAGCCTGAATCCAATGGCACCCAGAAGGATGGCACCAAGGAAGAACCGGTCTACATCCCCAAGCTGGAAGCAGATAACCAGTGGATCATCATCACCCGCGACGGTGTACGATTCAGCGACTTTGCTGGTGATGAAGCTCAGGCCAAGGCCGAAGCAGATCGCCTGAACGAAACCAAGGAATAAGTCATGCTCATCATCGAGGACGGCACCGGCGTACCGGATGCTGAAAGCTACGCCACTGCCGCTGAACTGGTCATCTATGCCGGGAAATTCGGTGCGGCCATTCCGGCTGAAGAGGCTGCGCAAGAGGCTGTTTTGCGCCGGGCCGCCTTGGTGATGGACGGCATGACCTGGAAGGGACGCAAATCCACCGGCGATCAGGTACTTTCCTGGCCTCGCCGGGAGATTCGCCTGGATGGCGAGAACAAGCCGGAGCGGTACCTCCCGGCACGTATTCAGTACGGTCAGATGGCTCTGGCCGCAGAGATTCATGCCGACGACATTGATCCTATCGACAAGCGCCAGGGCGCGGTCACGAAGGAAAAGGTCGACGGCGCGGTAGAGCGTGAATACGCGACCATCAGCAACACGAGTAAGCGATTGCTGCCTGCTGCTCCGGATCGACCGAGTGCCACGCAGTTCGCTGACTACCTATTAAAGCGCGGCCTATTCGCTGTAAGGGCTTAGTGGTAGCTTGTGACCTCCATTGTTAGGAGGTTGCTATGACTCAGGAAGAAAAAAACGTGTGGGATGGATATTTTGCCGCAGCGCTCACTGGCCTGCTCGCAAAGCCTGGGAATGATGCAGGCGGCGGCCCTCTTGCCGCCTTATCAGCAACCCCTCAGGCAAAAGTTGGGAGCGCAGCAAATTTTGCCGACCTAATGCTCGCAGAGCGTAAAAAACGATAAATACAAAGCGGAGCCACCATGGCCTTCTACGAAGAGATGGCCGTGATGGCCCTTGATCTGATCACTAAATACGGCCAGACAGTCACCATCCGCGACTCGGTAAAAGGCGGTTACAACCCGGGCTCCGGCACCACATCACCAGATACGGTCACAGAGCGAACTGCTCAAGGCATCCTGCTCGACTTCACTGGGCAGGAGTTCCAGACCAATACCCTGATCAAGGTAGGCGACAAAAAGCTGAAGATTGCCGCTCGAGGCTTGAGTGAGCCACCGACGCTGCTCAGCAAAGTGGTGGTCCAAGGTCGTACCTGGTCAATCATTCCTCCGCTGAAAGAGATCAACCCGGCAGGCACACCACTGCTCTACGAGCTGCAGGTGCGCTCATGAGCCGCGCAGGTGCTGGTCAGTCCGGTAGCTTCGCCCTCGACCTCGCCAAATTTGCCGAGCAGGCGAAGGAAGCGGTCGATGTCAGTCTTCGCGAGATAATCATCGAGATCGGCAGCAGCGTCATCCGGATGTCTCCAGTGGGCAATCCTGAGATATGGGCGGCCAACCTGGCGTTTCGTGATGCCAACACCCGCGCAGCCGACGAGTACGAGTTCAAGGTTTCCCTGAGAAATACGGTCATCAACCTGACAGAGTCGAACTTCACGAAGTCCGGCAAGCTGAAGCGAGGCGTGAAATACGCCAAGCCGTTGACCAAGACCGAGCGTGTCCAGAACTTCAACGTCAACGGACTCGTAGCTGGCCAGGATTACGTCGGTGGCCGGTTCCGTGGCAACTGGATGTTCGGGATTGGCGCACCAGATGGCACGACTACAGAAGAGGTCGATCCCACTGGCAGCAAGTCCACGGCGCGCATCGTCAACGGTGTGCTGGAATTCCACGCCGGCGACGTCGCGTACATCACCAACAGCCTGCCGTACGCCATCCCGCTGGAATTTGGGCATTCGACCCAGGCGCCGTGCGGCATGGTCCGAATCACCGTGGCGCGTTTCCAGCAGATCGTTGAGGCGGCCATCAGGAATCATCAGGTATGAGCCACAAAATAATCCGCTCACTGTTTGAGCAGAGACTCGCGGTGTGGGCGGGTGGGCGCAACCTGAGGATCGCCTACCAGGGTGTCAGTTTCACGCCAGAGACAGACGAGACGTATCTGGCGGCGTTCATGCTTCCAGCCGGGACCGGTACCGACACCTTGTCGGGTGATCACCGCGTCTATACAGGCGTGTTTCAGGTCAACGTTGTCACCCCAGCAGGCAATGGGACTGGCGAAGCTGAAGGCCTTGTAGACGATATTGCCGCTCTGTTCCCGGCCTATCTCAGGCTCAATCAAGACGCGTTCGAGGTGCTGGTGCTCACGCCGGTAGAACCTGGGCCGCCGATCACCGGTGACAGCACACTGACAGTCTCCGCTTCGTTTCAGTACCGCGCCGACACCAACTAATTCGCCCATTGGGCAAACCCAGAACCCGCCATTGAGCGGGTTTTGTCATTTCTGCACAGAGGAAAACCAACATGGGCTTCAGACTCCCCAACGGCGCAACCCTTCAGATCGCCTCCGCATATGGCGCGGCAGTCCCGGTAACTGCGCTGAACAATGCAAATCCGGCTGTTGCCACTGCCGCTGCGCACGGCCTGGCTGACGGTGACATCATCGCCGTAACGTCGGGCTGGACTCGCTTGAATGATCGCGCCACTCGCGTTTCCAAAAGCCTGAGCGGTACGTTTGCGCTGGAAAACATCAACACCACCAATCTGCAGCCATACCCGGCTGGTTCAGGCACCGGCTCAGTGCGCAAGGTGACCAGCTTTGTCGAGGTGCCCCAGATCACCGAGGTAAACACCAGTGGTGGTGACCAGCAGTTTCTGACCTTTGGCTTCCTCGCCGACGACGATGATCGTCAGATGCCAACCACCAAAAACCCGATCAGCATGTCGTTTACCGTGGCGGATGATCCAGACCTTCCCTATGTGGCTGTGGTGGAGGCTGCCGACGACGACAAGCAGACGCGTGTGCTTCGTTTGAATCTGCCGGGCGGTAGCAGCATCGTTTACAACGCTTATGTGTCCATCACCACGACGCCGACGTTGGGCCGAAACAACCTCATGACCCGCGTTATGACTCTGTCACTGGCCGGCCGTCCAACCCGTTACTCCGCAGTGGTGGCGTAACCCATGGCCAAGATCAAGATCGCTCAAAACCCGACCTTCAAAGCGCCGGTGATGATTCCTCGCATCGGCGAAGCGCCGGTGAAGGTGGAATTTGAATTCAAGTACATGGACCGTAAGGCGCTTGCCGAGATGTTCGAGCGCTGGAACACGGCCCGCTCCGATCTGAACGCCAAGCGCATCGACGACGGCATCACCTGGCAGGAAGTGACGGCCTCAGAGATCGCTCTGCAGGTCGAGCAGATCAAGGACGTTGTGACTGACTGGTCCTTCGACGACAAGTTCACTGACGAAGCCGTAGCCGCGCTGGTTACCACTTGCGTCGGTGCGCCCCAGGCAGTTATCGATGCGTACCAATCGGCCTACGACCCGGCACGCCTGGGAAACTGAAGGCGGCGGCCCGTGCGCTGTATGAGCACGGGCCGTCGGAGCATGAACTCGCCGCCTTCGGTATGACCTTGGCTGACATTCCCGTCGAAGAGGTCGAGGTCTGGCCGGACTCGTGGAAGGCATTCCGTCTGTTCGAATCGCTCTCCACTCAGTGGCGGACCGGGCCGGGCGGCGCATCCGGTCTCGACTATGCAGCCATCCCTGCCACGGCTCACATGGCGGGCATCAAACGGCAAGAACTGCCTGGCATCTTTTCCGACCTCCGTACGCTGGAAGTCGAAGCATTGCTCGTGATGAGCGAATCGAAATAACGGAGCGCTCATGACGACCATTGCAGAACTCGGGATCAAGGTTGATTCCGGCGATGCCGCGCAGGCCGCTACCGATCTGGACAAACTGGCCGCCGCTGGTGCGCGGGCAGAGAAGGCTGCTGATGGGGTTTCCTCGGGCTTTGACAAAGCGACGTCAGCAGCATCGGGCCTGTCAACGGCTGAGGGAAAGCTCAACGAAACAACGGACCAGGCGATCGCTCGCCTCACAGCGATGGCCAAGGCCTCGCTGGATTCGAGCGAGTACTACCAGCGCCTGACAACCAGTGTCACCGGAAACACGGCGGCTGTGGACGCCTCAAGCTCTTCTGCCAGCAGCCTGGCAGCGCTTCGGCGTCGATTGCAGGCTGATTCTGATGCCTTGGTGGGGTCGACCGACCAACTTGCTGAATCGACGAAGAAGGCAGCGGCCGCTACTGGCATTGAGGCTGAAGGGCTACAGGTGCTTCTGGGTAAAATCAACCCGACGCTTACAGCGCTCGGCAAACTTGATGAGCAGCAGGCACAGCTCCAGCAATACAAGAACGCCGGGCTTATCGATGCCGATACGTTCAAGGAGTACTCCACCCGGATTGACGCGTCCCGTCAGAAGCTTGGTGAGTTCGGTGAAAGCGTCAAAAGCGCGGGCGTATCAGCTGCACAGACTCAGGCTGCGTTGCGTCAGTTGCCCAGTCAGTTCAGCGATATCTTCACAAGCCTCATCGGAGGGCAAAATCCGCTGCAGGTTTTCCTCCAGCAAGGCATGCAGATCAAAGACTCGTTCGGTGGTATTGGACCGACGATTGATGTCCTCGGCGGAAAGATCAAATCCATTCTCGGTATAGGCGGTGGGATCGGTTCGATTGGTGACGCCTTGGAGGCAGTTGGTAGCGGCGGTAAGGCTGCTGCAGAAGGTGCCGAGGCTGCGGGCGCTGGTATAGGAAGCCTTGCGGAAGGGGCGAACACGGCAGCTGACGCTGGCAAGAACGCTAAGGAGGCAGCTGATGCGCTCAGGGCGGCAGGGGGTGGTCTTAGCGTAGGTATGGGCGCAGTCCTTGTAGGTGCCGTAGCTGCCGCTGCCGCGCTCGTCGCATTGGGGATTGCATATAAGCAGGGGAGCAGCGAGGCAACCGCGTATACCACTGCCTTGATCATGACCGGCAATACCGCGGGAACGAGTGCCGGACAGCTAAGCGACATGGCCAGGGCTGTTTCCGACGCAAACGGTACTGTTAATGAGGCCGCGCAGACGCTTGCGTTGCTTGCTGGGTCAACCCGCATTTCAGCATCATCTTTTCAGATGATTGCTACTGCCGCTGCCAACATGGACGACGCGACAGGCAAGTCGACTGCGGAGACCGTAAAGAACTTTGAGAGGCTCGCAAAGGAGCCCCTGAAAGCATCGCTGGAGTTCACGGAGTCACTGAACTATCTGACCGCCGCAACGTTCTCGCAGATCGCTGCACTTGAACGCCAAGGTGAAACCCAGGCTGCGGCAGAGGTAGCTTTTAAGTCGTATGCGGATTCTTTAAATAGTAGAAGCGCTCAAATAACGGCCAACCTTGGCGTACTTGAAAAGGCTTGGAAGGGGGTATCAGATACCGCAAAAAATGCCTGGGATGCTATGCGAGATGTTGGTCGAGACCAAAGCCTTGACGAGCAAATCAATAACACCAAGGAGATGATCGAAAAACGGAAGAGCGGTTGGCTTTCGGGAATGTTTGAGGGAAGTGATTCGACCAAGTTTCTGGAAGATCGGCTAAAGCTTCTCGAAAAAGCTCGTGACGCGCAGGCTGAAAGCTCCAAGGAAGAAGGGCGATTAGGCGAAATTCGTCGCAAGGGAAACGAGGCCTACACGAAGTATCAGCAGGATGAGCTGGCCGGGCGCTCAAAAGCCGAGAAGATGAATGACGCGCTTGAGGCTAAACAGCGTCAGATCACTGCTTCCCGTGCTGCGGGCTTCAAGATAACTGCCGAACAGGAAGAGGCAGCCTACAAAACCATACGTGATAGCTCGGCCTACAAGGAGACTCCCAAGGCTGCGTCAGCGGTAGACCTGAGTGCATTCAACGATGCACAGAATCAGCTTAAGTCGATCACGGGCTATTACGACGGTATTCAGAAAGAGCTGGACGCATCGCAGAAAGCTGGACTGGTGTCTGCTGAGTCCTATGCCAGCCAGCGCGCGGCCATCGTCGAGAAGCAGAAGGATGACGTGACATCGGCCTATGAGGCAGAGATAGCGGCACTTGAGGCAGCCAAGGGCAGGGCCTCCACCAGCGCTGAGCAGCGCATCCAGCTTGATCAGAAGATCGCCGACGCTCGAACCTCGATGGTGGAGGCGCAGAAGAAAGCTGACAGCGAACTGTCTGTACTCGCTACCAGTGAAATAGGTAGGCTAAAAAAGCAAGAGCTGGCTGTTTCGACCTACACCAGCGCTTTGGAGCAGCAGGTCAAAACGCTGCGCCAACAGGGGCAGCGCTCTGCTGCGACGCTCGGCATGGGCGATCGCCAGCGTGGATTGGTGGACCAGCAGAACTCTGTAGATGACCGGGCCAACCAGCAGAAGGTCGAGCTTGCCATCCAGTATGGTGACGGCTCGCGGGGCATGAGTCTCGACGAGTACAACCTGAAGCTGGCAGCGCTCAACAAGAACCAGCAGGAGCTGCGCGACACGGTTCAGGCCAACTACGAAGATATGACCGTTGCTCAGGGCAGCTGGAGTGCTGGTGCATCGTCCGCCTTCCAGAACTACCTGGAGTCGGCGAGGGACGTCGCCGGGCAGACCAAAAGTCTATTCACCAGCGCGTTCAGCAGCATGGAGGATTCGGTCGCCAACTTCGCGATAACTGGCAAGGGGTCGTTTTCAGACTTCACCAAATCGATCTTGGTCGATATGGCCAAGATCGCTACACGCCAAGCCAGCTCTGCGTTGCTGGGCAGCTTGTTCGGCGCGGCTACCAGTTACCTGAGCGGCGGGGCATCTACAGCAGCGTCGGCGGGTTCAACGGCTGCGGGATACAGCGACGCAGCACTGAGCGGCTGGTCTGGGGTCGCCCAGGCCAAAGGTGGTGCATGGTCCAACGGCGTGCAGATGTTCGCCAATGGCGCTGCGTTCACCAATAGCGTCGTCAGCAAGCCGACGGCGTTCGGTATCGCTGGAGGAGGTGTGGGAGTGATGGGCGAGGCCGGTGACGAGGCGATCATGCCACTCACCCGCACGGCCGGCGGCCAGCTGGGCGTTCGCGCGCTGGGAGGAGGCGGGAGCAGCGGAAGCAACACCTACAACTTCCCTGTCTCGGTATCTGTCCAGACGTCTGGCGACTCAGGCAGCTCAAGCACGCAGGAAGCATCCACTCAGCTCGGCAAAGGCATTCAGCAGGCAGCAAAAGCCGAGGCCGAGACTGCAATCGCTCGCGCTCTCCAACCTGGTGGTTCTATCTGGAGGCTCACAAATGGCAGGTAGTTATGGCGATTGAAACCTTTACCTGGCCAACCCAGCACGGAGACGCGCCCGATATCACCTATCGGGTGCGCACCTCTCAGTTCGGCAACGGCTACAAGCAGGACGTCGGCGACGGGCCGAATAACAAGGAGGACTCATACCCGATCACCTTCACGGGCACGAAGGATAGGGTCCTGAAGATCATGGAGTTCCTCGACAAGCACGCCGGAGCGAAAGCGTTCCTCTGGACCACGCCGCTCGGCCAGCTGGGGCTGTTCACCTGCAAAAATCCAGTGCCCACCCCAATGGGTGGCAACGTATTCAAATTGACGGCCACGTTCGACCGGGCCTTCCACCCTTAAGGACATCTCATGCCGTTGATTGCTGACATCCAGGCGCTTGAGCCAGGCAGCGAAGTATTGTTGTTTGAGCTTGATGGCTCTGATTACGGAGCAGACATTTTGCGCTTCCATGGTCATGCCATTCCGCACACTCCCGCTGAACTGATAGCGGTCGGCCTTGAAGCTGACCAGTTACCCGCGAAATCGATCTGGTGGCAAGGCAACGAGTACGGTGCCTGGCCCATGCAGATTGACGGCATTGAGGCCAATGGAGACGGCACGGCAGTTAGGCCCACGCTTTCGGTGGGTAACGTCAACGGACGTATCACGGCGCTCTGCTTGGCATTCGAAGATCTGCTCGAGTTCAAGCTTACGATGAGGCATACGCTCGGCAGGTATCTGGACGCCGAGAACTTCCCTGGCGGCAACCCCGACGCTGATCCGACTCAAGAATCTATCGAGGTCTGGTATCTCGATCAGAAAACTAATGAGGACGGTGAAACGGTCAGTTGGGAGCTGGCCAGCCCGGGCGACGTCGGCGGCGAATCGATTGGCCGGCAGATGACCACGCTTTGTCACTGGTGCCTCACTGGTGGATACCGCGGGCCGAACTGCGGCTACACCGGGCCATACGTCGACAAGGACGGGCAGCCCACCGATAACCCTGAACTTGATGTCTGCGATGCTACGTTGACGCGCGGCTGCACGCCGCGCTTCGGGGCTGGCAACGAAGTACCCTTTGGCGGTTTCCCCGCCGTATCCCTGATCGCGCGGAGCTGACCATGCTGAAATACATCCTGGCGTCCGTGCAGGCGCATGCGGCGGCTGAGTACCCGCGCGAGTGCTGCGGGTTGCTCCTGAGCGTGGGGCGAAAGCAGCAGTACTTTCCTTGCTCCAACTCGGCGACCGATCCAAACGAAGAGTTCCGCATCAGCCCCGAGGATTACGCAGCGGCGGAAGAACTGGGCGCCATCATCGGAGTTGTCCACTCGCACCCCGACGCGACCAGCAGGCCGTCACCTCGTGACCTGGCGATGTGCGAAGCTACGGAACTGCCCTGGCATATCCTCAGCTGGCCCGAGGGCGACCTGCGCACCATCGTGCCGACTGGCAACACGCCGCTTCTGAAACGCCCGTTCGTGCACGGCGCCTGGGACTGCTGGCAGGTCTGCGCCGATTGGTACAAGTGCGAGTTCGGCCTGGAGTTCGAAGCATTCGAGCGCGCAGACGGATGGTGGGAAAGTGCGGATGCGGAAAGCCTGTATGAAACCAATTACAAGGAGGCCGGGTTCGTCAGGGTTGATCAGCTGCAGCGCGGCGACATGATCGTTATGGAGGTAGGGCGGACCAAGCACCCGAACCACGCCGGCATCTATCTCGGCGCGGACGCTTCGCTGACCGGTGAAGAAAGCGGGGTATTCGGCCCCGGTCCTTTCCTGCTACACCACCTGTACGGCAGACCGTCGGAGATCATCGTTTTCGGTGGTCCGTGGCTGGACAGAACCCGCCTGATTCTCAGGCACAAAGAAGCACAATCGACCACATAACGCGGCAGGGCCGCAGGAGAAATGATGAGCGATTTTAAGGCTGAGCTACTTGCATGCCTTGATGATCTGACGGTCGCCCTTGCGAAGCACGACCGCCAGTGGGCGCAAGAAGATATATTTAGAGCATTGTTATAGATCTAGTGAAGTCGATTTTCTGACCTGCCGGTCTCATAGTCATCATGTTTTTAAAAGCTAAAACATGCTTTGCTGGTATCACATACCCAAGATTTATCATGTGATCTACCTGTGCAAAGTTTTCGGTAGATCCGGGAATGTTTCTGATCACAATTTTACCTTTACTGGTGTGCGTAGGGCCAGCGTACAAGATTCCGATTAGTCTGTTAGGGCGGTGCTTGAATATTAAATTTCCTTGGTCGTTTTGAATGAGCTGACTTTCTTTCAAAACAACAGGGCTTCCGCTTGAGCCAGGAAAGCATGCGCAATCAATTACGAAATGCCGGCGCCCATCAAAGTCAATTTTTGGATCACTAGCCAGTGTTCCCTGGCGGATAATTGGCAGGTTGTGTTTTTCGTCGGAGAGCCCTGTTGGATACCCTATCATGACAACATCTTCGGCTAATCCGAGGGTATCTAAGGTTTCTTGTTCCACGATGTCACTCTCAGCGAACATGTTGCCGTGGCCCGAGTAACCTGAGTCCTCTAGGTCCTGCAGCAAGGCGGCGATGTTAATCGATGCAAGATCTATATCGCTGTCAGGGTGCTCGAAAACTATAGTGCTCAAACCGTCTTTTAATACGTATTCGGCAATGCCTATTTTTTTCGTGTAGTCAGATGGCGAGGAGAGAGAAAATTTTATCGATAGTGCTATTGCGCTTTTAAGTACATGCTTGTTCGTGATAAGCAATGGTGCTACTTCATTTTGTCCCATGTTTATCGCGAACATGAAGCCGGTCCCTCGTGACGTACCGTTTGCTTCGGTTGTTTCAATAAGGGCAGTAGTTGTAGCTAAAATATTTTTTGCTTTGGTGATTCCATTCATTTATAAAGCCTCTTGGAGGATTCTATGGTAGAGGTACTTGTGGTGAAAAGCCTTACCAGACCTAAATCTTATGATCGGCGCGGAAGAATTTTCGTAGACGGGCATTTTGTAGATTTCGAAACGGAGTTAGAAACCTTTCTCGCCTTAGCTGTGAAATACTTAAAGGGAAATATCAAAGAGGTTTTACTGTCTGACGCTGAGCACCCTTTGTTCACGTTGGACGCTCCTCATTATGAAGAAGCCTCTAGATTTGATGGCTGGCCTAAAAACACGGTACTGCTACCGGCTAGAAAGCCTGACCCTTAGCGTCACGCTACTACGCCCTTGCCGATGTCCGCCACTGTCATTCCATCCACGCTGGATGGGTGGACAGGTAGGCCGTGGTTTTTAGAGATGGTGTTCCAACGGCGAGTCCCTATATTCCGAACAATCAGCTTCGACAGGCGCTTTAAGAATCCTGCTCCGAAAGTCGAGAGCCTGCTCCTGTACCTCTGTTGTATGCAGGAGCTAAGTCGATTTCTTAATAACTTTTACAAGGGACAGCGTTGCATCGCCGATTTCCTGTATTTCTCTATCCGTAATCCCAAGCAGATGCTGGATTCTCTCAGAGCGGTCGTTCAGTCCATTGATGTGTCTTTCCATTTCGATTGGAGTAAAGCTCTGACTAACACTTGCGCCTCCATCGTATTTAATAAAGGTTAGCTGCTCAGGTTTTCCGACAACAATTAGTCCGTGTACAATTGTGTTTCGGTGCGCAAAACCTTCCATTTTTTGCATTGCTTTAATCGCTTCTTGGTTCTGAGGTATGTTTTGCTTGAGTAAACCTATTAAAAGCTGTATCCGGGGTTGAAATTGTAGTTTTCCTGTGATGATTACAGCTTTTATAGGTGATACGTCTAGCTCCTTCATTATTGCGGCTTGTATTACACTCTCAAGTGCTGACCAGGCAACCATAAAAAAACCATAAAGCTGAATAAGTCTTAATTGAGCACTAGATACCGCTGGGGGCGTTTTTGCATTCTGCATTTGGTTGACTCTCGTTGGTGTTATTAATTTAAGTCTTAGTGGTTGCTCACTACACGGTATCGCGCACGAACCGTCGTGTAGGATCGCCACCTTCATGGCGCTTCTGGCTTTTTGAATATTCAAAGGTGGCGGCGTCGCCAAAGCCAGATTTACGGATTAGCAGATCCGCCGACCACGCCGCTTTATGCGACTTCGGTACTTCAGCATCTCATTCACGCGTGTGGAGGTGACTAGCCATGCGAATTCGAAGATTAGCAATGGTATTCCGGTCATGGAGGCGTACAGGAACCCTAGAATGGGGCTACTGCGAGCGTCAGGCGGTATGAAGGCAAAGCTGATCACACATAATGCGGCCATAGCAATAAACAACGTCAGCATTACGTAGCTCAGCGCAATCTCCCGGTTTATTCTCACCGAGTCGAACCGCGCAGCTTTGACCCGCCTCAAATCTTTCAGTTTACGACCCCTGAAAAATGATCGAACCTGACCTTTGGCTCCAGTGAGCAGAGGTTGAATTTTGCTGTGCCCGAGTTTGTACAAATATTGGAGAAGGAAGCCCGTGATGGCTGATACAGCGCTGCTGATCCAGAATTGAGGGTTGGTAGTCCAGTCATCCATGAAGCGACCTTTTTTCCATTAGAAGTGATTTGCGCCCTGACGTCATTTCTTCGGGTAGCGCTTGCGGGGCGGGCTGCTTAGCTTTGACTCTTTGTCGGCCGCATCCCAAACAACGGACCGAGGTTGTTCGTTGGAGGCGCAAAGCTACTATGCCGATGGCGAGCCGCGTTACTGGTCATTCAGCCACGCTGGATGGGCGACCAGCTCCGTGGTGGCCCTCACCTTTACTCAAGAGAGGGCACCACGTGAATTCTGGAGCACGGTTAAGCCCGCAAAATTAAAATACGAAGCCGCCTCCGGGCGGTTTTTTACGCCTCGGAGAAACGCATGACAGCCATTCACTACTCACCCATGACCACGATCAAGCTATCTGGATCACTGGCCCGCAAGTACGGCAGGGTACACCGCAGGCAGATCGACTCAGGCCAGACCTGGGAGGTGTTCAAAGCCCTGAAAGCGACACTGGAGGGATTCACTGACGAGATCCGACGCCTTGATCGACTCGGCATGCGCTTCGTGATATTCCGCAACGGCAAGAACGTCGGAGAGGACGGTTTTGGCCTTGGCGGATCACGTGAGGTGCGTGTAGTGCCCGTTATTCATGGCAGCAAGCGAGCCGGTGTGCTCCAGACCGTTTTGGGTGTGGCACTGATCATTGCGTCGTTTTTCGTCGCGCCCGGCTCTCAGCCTGCGCTCTTGGCGGCAGGTATCGGCTCAGCTGCTGGCGGCGTAATCCAGATGCTCAGCCCCCAGGCCTCCGGACTGAAACAGAGCGCATCACCGGAAAACTCCCCGTCCTACGCATTCGGCAGCGCCAAGAACACCACGGCCAGCGGCAACCCGGTCCCGATCTGCATCGGCGAGAGGCGTTGGGGCGGGGCGATCATCTCGGCCTCAATCTACGCCGAAGACAAAGCGTAGCCATATTCGCGAAACCACACCGCCCGAGAGGCGGTTTTTTTATGCCTGGAGAAAAGCATGGGCGCAGCACTGAAGATCGATATCCACGGTGAAAAAGGCGGCAGCAGCAGTCCGAAGTCGCCGACCGAGGCTTCCGACAGCCTGCGCTCTACCAACCTGGCAAAGCTGCTCATCGCGGTAGGCGAGGGCGAGTTTGAAGGCACCCCGACGGCAGCTGATATCTACCTCGACAACACGCCGATCAACGATGCCAGCGGCAACGTCAATTTCCAAAACGTGAAATGGGAATGGCGCACCGGTTCAGTTGATCAGTCGTACATTCCTGGCATTCCGTCGATCGACAACGAGACGACAGTCAACGTCGAGCTGCGCAACGACTCGCCCTGGGTTCGCTCGATCACCAATACTCAGTTGTCAGCTGTACGCGTGCGCCTTGCATGGCCCGCGCTCCAGAAGCAGGACGACGAAGGGAATGTCGGCGGCTACCGCATTGAATACGCCATCGACGTGGCCACTGACGGCGGCAGCTACAAGGAGGCACTGCTGGAGGCCGTGGACGGCAAAACCACCACGCGCTACGAGCGTTCGCGCCGCATCGATTTGCCCGCCGCGACTTCAGGCTGGCAGATCCGCGTCCGCCGCCTGACCGCCAACCAGAACACCAACAAGATCGCCGACACCATGCTGGTGGCCGGGCTCACAGAGGTCATCGACGCAAAGCTGCGCTACCCGAACACGGCGCTGCTCTACATCGAGTTCGATGCCGAGCAGTTCACCAACATTCCCGCAGTGACGGTCAAGTGCAAAGCACGGAAATGGCAGGTGCCGAGCAATTACGATCCGTTCAACCGCACCTATTCGGGCGTGTGGGACGGCTCCATGAAAGAGGCATGGACCAACAACCCTGCCTGGGTGACATATGGCGTATGCACTCAAGACCGGTTTGGCCTCGGTAAACGCATCAAGCCGTGGATGGTCGATAAGTGGGAGTTGTACCGCATCGCGCAGTACTGCGACCAGGATGTCCCAAATGGCGTGGGCGGCGTAGAGCCCCGTTACCTATGTGATATGAACCTGCAGGGCAAGGTCAATGCCTGGTCCCTGCTGCGCGATATCTCCGGCATTTATCGGAGCATGACCTACTGGGCTCAAGGTCAGTTGGTTACCCAGGCTGATATGCCGCGCGCTCAAGACTTCGATTATGTCTTCACTCGCGCCAACGTCATCGGCGGTAAATTCACCTACGGCAGCGCTTCGGCGAAGACGCGCTATACCCGTGCAATCGTTGGCTACGACAACCCGGACAACAACTACGACACCGACGTTATTACGTTCGCCGACCCTGTGCTGCAGCGTCGTTTCGGCGACAAACCGACCGAGCTGACAGCGATCGGCTGCACGCGCGCTTCCGAGGGTCAGCGCCGCGGCAAATGGGTAGTGATGAGCAACAATCAAGACCGTACTGTGAGCTTCAGCACCGGTATGGAAGGCGCTATTCCGCTTCCTGGCTACATCATCCCAGTCGCTGATTCGCTGCTGGCCGGCAGCGAGATCGGCGGACGTATTGCGGGCGCTGCTGGAAAGGTAGTAACCCTTGATCGGGATACGCTCGCAAAGCCGGGCGATCGTCTGATCGTCAACCTGCCGAGCGGCCAGGCCGAAGGCCGGACCGTGCAGTCGGTGGCAGGTCGTGAGATCACCATCACCGTCGCGTACAGCGAGACGCCGACCACGCAGCTGCAATGGGCGCTGGACGCCGACGACTTGGCTATCCCCTTGTACCGAGTGCTGAGCGTCAAGCGCAGTGCGGAAGGCGAGTACGCAATTACCGCTCTTCAGTACGAGCCGAGCAAGTTTGCCTACATCGATACCGGTGCCCGGCTGGAAGAGCGTCCGATCAGCGTTATTCCGATCACCGTAGTAGCAGCGCCCGCCAGTGTATCGATCACTAGCACCACGGCGATCTCTCAAGGCATTGCGGTCACCACCATGACCATAAACTGGCCGGCTGTTTCTGGCGCGGTCGCTTATGACGTGGAGTGGCGCAAGGACAGCGGCAACTGGATCAAGGTGCAGCGCACCGGGACAACCAGCGTTGAGATCAATGGCGTCTATTCGGGCTCGTACCTGGCTCGTGTCCGCGCAGTGAGCGCCTACGACATTTCGTCTATCTGGCGGAATTCGATCCTCACTCAGTTGAACGGAAAAGAAGGTCTGCCGCCGGCGGTGACCAGCTTGACCGCTGAAAGCCTGCTGTTCGGCATTGGCCTTAAGTGGGGCTTCCCTTCGGGTGCTGAAGACAGCCAGCGGACTGAGCTCTGGTATGCACTGGCGAACGATCTGAAAGCAGCCACGAAACTGGCCGACCTGGCTTACCCGCAGGGTGATTACGTCATGCAGGGGCTGCGCGCCGGGCAGACGTTCTTTTTCTGGGCGCGCCTGGTTGATCGCACCGGCAACATCGGTCCGTGGTTCCCTCTGGTCGATGGCGTCATGGGGTCCGCCAGCGCCGATGCGACTGCAATTCTTGAGCAGATCGCCGGTGAAATCACTGAAAGCGCGTTCGGCAAAGATCTGCTTTCCAAGCTGGAAAAAATCGAGGGTAACGGACCTGGCTCGGTTAACGAGCGCCTAGCGATCATCAGAACAGCGCTGAACGAGCAGATCGCTGATGTAGACGGCAATCTGGCGGATGTCCGGGCAGAGCTGCAACAGCAGATCGACAACATAGCCGACCTTGCCGACTCCATGCCATACAAGCCAGACGGGACTTACAAGGCCGGGCAGGGCGTGCTGGGCTCGGACGGCATCATCTACCAGGCCACGCAGAACGTACCGGTCAACACTCCGCCGCCGAACACCACCTACTGGCTGAACGTTGGCCAGGCGGTGGCCACGGCTGCGGGGTTGGCGTCTCGGGTGCAGACCGTCGAAACAAAGGTCACGTCCATTGAGGGCGTCAACACCGCGCAGGCGCAACAGCTCACCGGCCTGCAGACGTCTCTGGATGGCAAGGCCTCGGCCAGCAACGTGCAGTCCATCGGCAACCGGGTTACCGATGCTGAGGGGAAACTCACCAGCCAGGGCTCGGCCATCACCGGACTGAACAATGCGCTGCCAGGCAAAGCTAACGTTTCGACCGTCGATGCGCTGACCAACACGGTGAACCAGCAGGGAGGCGCGATCACCTCGCAAGGTCTGTCGCTGACAAATATCGCGGCCTCGATCGCTATGGTGGGCGGGCAGAACCTCGTCTACAACCCCTCGTTCGAGAAGCGCGGCACCATCGGTGCAGGTCTTATCGGTGACGGCTGGCAGATCGGCGGACCAGCCACCATTACCAGCACCAGCTATGTGCAATCGGGCATTGATTCGAAAGGCATAGCGCAGCGGGCTGACGTGACGAATCTGGACCCTTCTCGCTACATCGATGTGGTTCCAGCGCCTGAAAAGCGGCCATCTGCCGGGCCAGGTCAGCCGTTCACCTTCTCCTGCTATGTGCGGGCAACGCCGGGACTGGGCATTCAGATATTTCTGCAGCCGCTCAACTCCGGCAGTGCAGTAGTTGTGACGGTGAATTCAAGCACCCTCATTGCTACCGGGGAATGGCAGCGCCACACGCTGACCATTCCGTCGCTGCCAGCCAATACCGCAACCGTTCACTGCATCACCCGATTGGTCACCGTGAACTCGGCTACTGCCGGCTTCATTGAGGTTGATCGTGTCCAGGCGCAGTTGGCCGCCGTGGTCAGTGGCTGGCAGGACAATGCCGACACGGTCAAGACTGATCTTGCCGGACAAGCCGAGGCCACCAGCGCGCTCACCGCCCGCGTTACGCAGAACGAGACCAGCATCACCAGCACCAGCAGCCAGCTGTTTTCGCTGAGCAACAGCGTGGGTACATCGGGCGGGCAGAATCTGTTCTTCAACCCGACGTTCAGCAAGGAAAGCGCGTCCGCCGGCACTGCCGAGGGTTGGATCACGGATTCAGGTGCGTCAGGCGGCACCAGTGTGCCTTCGATCGTGCCGTCCTGGCTGGTCAGCTCCGAGAAGGCCCAGCGCCTTGACGTTACCGGCCTGAACCTCTCAAACAGTTATCGCGGCATCAGAGTCTCACCTGCGAACTACCGGCCAAAGGTCACGGCAGGTAGCTCAGTGGTTGCGTCGTGCTACGTGCGCGCCACTGCAGGATTGGTGTTCAAGATATTCATCCAAGGCGTTGACGCTGCGGGCACCGACGCTGTAACCGTTTCGGGTCCTCTAATTGTGGCCACTGGCGGCACTCAGCGAATCGTCTATGACTACCCGAACCTGCCGGCCGGGACTGCCTCTGTGCAGGTTTATTTCCGGCTTTATGGCTCGGATACTGTTGGGGCCGGGTTCGTTGAGTACACCAGAGCTCAGCTTGAGGTGGGCACCACCGTTACCGGCTGGAGGGACAATAACGGGCTTCTGGCGGCAGAGCAGGCTGCTACATCGTCTGCTGTTGCAGGCCTCAACTCCAGCGTGATCCAACAGGGCGCCACGCTTACAGCTGTGAGCGGGCAAGTCAGCTCCCTGAAAGCTTCGTTGGCAGGCGAGGGCTCCAACTTCGCCGCATCACCCGCGTCTTGGGAGTTCTTGAACACCCTGAACGGATTCACGCTCGGGACACTGAGTGGAAGCCCTAGTTTGGTGGCCAACCCGGCATTTGTCCGGATGACCGGCTCAGCGTTACTGCTTAAAAACCAAGCGCCCAATGTGAGTGGTACCGCGTTTCCCTATCTCAGGGTGTGGCTGAGAAGAAGCAACAACACTCGAAGCGCAGGCCGTCTTTACTGGGCCAATGAAAATGGGGGGTGGTCCGAGGATCGCGTACAGCCATTCACGATTGACGTCTCCACCACTGATTGGCAGGTCATCGAGATCAACCTGTCGGGGAATACTGCATGGGTAGGCAAGACAATCACCGATGTCCGTCTCGATCTGGTTGCAATAGGTGAGAATGCTTCAGTCATTGACATTGCTTACATCTCTATCGGCAACAAGATGCCCAGCGCTTCGGCGGCGGCACTCTCGTCGACCACGGCCACGGTGACGCAACAGGGGTTGGCGATTACAGCGCAGACGTCAAGGGTGGATGGTCTGAACTCGGCTGTAGGGGCGGCTAACGCGGCGATCCAGAGTGAGGCCAGCACTAGGGCGAATGCTGTCAGCGCGGTGTCGAGCAGGTTGGACGGGCTCAACTCAACGGTGGGCAACGTAAACGCCGCCATTCAAAGCGAGGTCAACACAAGGGCAAATGCTGATAGCGCGTTGTCGCGGCGGGTAGACGATGTGCAAGCGACGGCGGGTAACGCCAATGCTTATGCGCAGCAGGCGTTTAACACGGCAGCATCGGTCGACGGCAAAGTATCCAGCTCAATCGTCAACAAGGTTCAAATAACTGCAAATGGGATTAGATATAACGCAGGGTTCGCACTGGGTCTGGACTACAGCGGCGGTACTGTTCAATCGGTTTATGCAGTAACCGCAGGTTCGTTTGTGGTGCTTAACGACGATCCCAACAACGGGGCAGTCTTCTCACCATTTGCGGTAGAAAACGGGCAGGTCTTCATTGCTGATGCGGTAATTAAAAAAGCCACAATCACTAATGCGCTAGTAGGGCAAAGCATCTACT
Source organism: Pseudomonas sp. PvP100 (assembly GCF_017833055.1). NCBI lineage: Bacteria > Pseudomonadati > Pseudomonadota > Gammaproteobacteria > Pseudomonadales > Pseudomonadaceae > Pseudomonas > Pseudomonas sp. PvP100. The sequence continues at coordinate 1,890,457 of NZ_JAFIBO010000001.1, read as the reverse complement.
CGTCTACTTTCAATAACTTCGGACAGCCGTTAATGACCGCTGACTTCAATGTCGGGCAGCTGATCATTCAAAATAAGACTAAAAGCGGAAGTTACTGCATCTTGAGAGAGGATGGTTTGTTTGCCGTGTCCGGTGGCGTCGTTCTTATGGAGTTAACATGGTAGAGGTTTAGTATGGCTGGCATGATCCTTCGCAACAAGCAAGGCCAAACAATAATGGACCTGACCATGAGTATCAGTCAGAACATGGGGTGGGTTGATACTGGGGGTGCCAATGGATCGGCATCGTTACCTTCTGCTCCAGACGGTAAGGCGATGTACTATCACGTTGTACCTCTGGTCGATCTTCAGAGGGAGAAGGGTAAGCGTCCGGGGGTTACCTTATCGGGTAACTCCTTGGCGTGGAACTACTCCTTTGCTCCGGGCTGGGGATATTTCGCCGCGAATTGTCGAATATTTTTCGGATACTTCTAATGCCGCTTATTTTCAGAAGACCCAACGGCTCGCTTGTGTTCAACAGTGATTACGTGGCGTATGGTTTGGTTAAAAGCGCCTACCTCGCTGCAGATGAGACATGGCCGAGGAAATACCTCAGAGGGTCTAACGTAGATCCTAACGACCCTAATAGTTATCAGGACTCGTTTCGGTCGGGTGATCAAATGTTTAGCGTCACGGTTAATGATGCTCAGTCACCCATGTGCTTTCTAACCGGAAAAGGAACGCTGCAGGGTAGCTACCGAAACGGAGATACCATGAAGTTCTTTTTCAGTTGTGCAGACTCCAATACCAAAGTTTATGTCTTTGATCTGATGCGTGACACTGCGGGTAGTCCACCATTTTTTAAAACTAGAAATGCTTCAGGTAAGATAACCTTTAACTCTCTTCAGACGCCTTTGAATGTTGCATATTCTATTCAGGCTCCCCAGCCGAGTCCTAAGGATAGGTATGACAAATATCCATCGCCCTACAACGGGGGGAGTTGGCAGAGCATAAGAGCGCAAACCGCAAACGTCGATCCTATCGCACACTTTGTGGTTGACGTGAATTTGCCAGCAGGGGAGTACGCAGCATATTTAAACTTTGCACGAAACTGCCTAGGTGTATGGGGTAGCCCGCTTACCAATGTAAACGGACAATACGTAGGTATGTCAGAAGGTGCCTACGGCAGGTCTGGAGGCATCAGCTTTATGTTCGGCCCTGCTGGCGCAACAACAGATATCACGGTGGGTTCTACCTCAGCCTACACGTTGCCTGGCAGCGTTGATCAGTTACCGCTGGACAGAATGCCGACTGCATTGGTCGTCAATACCGCAGTTCTACCGTTTCCATTCAATTGATTCACAACGCCGGAGATTCACCATGCCTTTCATCGCAATCAACAGTAGCAACAGCTTCGACGCTACCAACAGCACGCGCTACGCCACCGAGGCCGAGGCTGACAGCCGCGCGCGCGAAATCCTGAGCCAGTTTCCAACCGCCCAGGTGTTCACCGCTCAGTTGCTCAAGGACTACAGCGCCAAAGTCACAGTAAGTGTAAAGGCTGCGGAGGTCTAGCTGTACATTCCTGAGTCTCGCAACGTCGATAAATGTCAGGTCGTCGAGGATATAAAAATGATGAGCCAGCTTTTGTAGAAAAGCTGGCTCATCCAGTAATAAGTTTTACAGTGAAATAACTATGGTATTACCATTTCAATGTTAAGTGTTTTAGTTTGGCCAGAAGCATTGTATCCTCAAGAACATGCCACCGCCAAAATACCGAGTATGGGAAGCCTATTTGCAGCATGGGCTCTATTTTATCCATGGCTTGCGCAATTTCATTAGTGCCGGAACTTTTGCTTACAATTATTTTGCGATATGTCAGCCAGTCTGTCCAAAGGTCAAACAGCTGATTGATCATATTTGATCTTGTTATTCCCCTCAGCCCTGTGTTGCTGGAGTTGTAGCACTCATTCAATAGCGCGATAGTATTAGTTGTTTGCTTTGTAGGAGCACTACTACCTGGTGTGACAGATATTTCGCCAGATGTGGTTGCTGTCATCAAACACTTAATTTCACTAAATACATTGATTGATGCGTCACAGCAGTCAAGAAGATCTACGTGGTGTGCTCCTTTTATGCTATTGCAGCGACTGCATGAGTAGTATAAGTTCAACCAGTCGTATTTCTTTATCGGATCATCTTTGTGAGGGTTGAAATGCTCGATTTCTGGGTCTGTCAGGTCAGCTCTTTCACACAGGTAGCACTTCCCATGAAATATCTCGTTGAGCGCATCTACTATTTCCTGTGTGTTATAATTTTTCGAGTGTGCACTTTTTGGTGCGCTAGTCGGTCGAGTTGCTTTGAACATCAGACTGTTCCTTGTCTTGTAAGATGTTGAGTCCCAGTTCGTGTATGGCTTTGACCTGCTTGTCGAGCATTAATCTTGAGTGTTGCATCTGTTTTAAAAGAAATCTGAGTTTGTCTTCGTTTAAATCGGGCTCGTTTAATAGACCTACTATTTCTGACAGCCGGTTGTCGGAAATTAATGAGCGGGGAGGTGTGCCTAATAGTCCCTCTAGTATAGATGTGTAGGAGTAAAGTGATACGTCCTCCTGAATGCATGTGTTACTTGTTAGGTCATAGATGACGCTGTCGGTTGTAGAGGTAATAACAAATGGGGAGTGCGTGGTTATTATGAACTGAATACTTGGGAAAGATCGCTCAAAAAATGGCAGTATGAGCCTTTGAAGAGATACGTGAAGATGTGACTCTATTTCATCTATAAAAACCACGCCTCTTAGCTCGTTAGGTGTGATATCAAAGTATTCGGTACGCATAAGCAATTCGCTGAATATGCTAAAGATTGCAGAGTATCCTGAAGAAAGCGATTGAAAGTCTGTAGTTGGTTTATTATCTCTTTTTATTGTGTATTTCAAAGTGTCTGGATTGAAGGATAGCGCTGTGCTTTCGTCCTCCATTAGTAATTTTAAGTTGCTATCGAAGTTTGCTAGCCAGGTGTCGATGGAGTTTGCAATATCGCTCTTTTCACTATTGGCCACAGCGTACGAGCGCCTGTTTATCATATTGACTAAATGTTGCTCTAGATCGTTGCCAAATCTGCTTTCAAATCCAAATCCTTGGTTTGCATTTTTAGTGCTTTCCAGACCTTTGGCGCCATCGGCATGAGAGATATTGGCAACTCTCTCAGCTTCAAATAAAATTAGAACTGCTTTCTTTTCGTGTATCAGGCTCCATTCCTCATTGCTTAGGTTGTTGTATATGTTGAGCTTTCCTAGTCTTGCCTGTAGCTCTGATTCGATGGAGGCTATTTCCGATGTGGTGGAAGAGCGTGGAGGAAAATGAGAGTTATGTAACTGCTCCTGAAGCATGTTGAGTCTCCACGTTAACTTATCTATCGAGGATGCTCCAAAGGTTTTTTTTAGCGCGTCTAGCTCTGTAAAAATTTTTTTTAAAAAGTAAGTTTTTCCAGATCCGTTTCTTCCGGTTATTATGAGATTTTTACCTTGGAGTTTTATATGTATAGGCTCTTTTACAGATTCTATGTTGCCTATTATTGATTCAATAAAGTTACCCAATTTTAGATTCCTATTCTGTGGGCTATCTTAACGGTTTTCTAATCCTACGCTTATGGCTATGCAATCCGTGAGAGTAGTCAAACCCTGCGTTCATGTCTACGTCTGCATACGATAGCCCAAAGCCTAGGTCATAGCCTGCTGCAAAAAAAGACTTAAAAAATGGGTGGTCCGTAGATCTACTCTTTATAAGCAGCTTGGTCCATGAGCTTTCATCAAGTTAACTATTTTTTGGAGAAAAATATGTCGATCACCGTACATCAGCTGCTGCAGACCCTCCCGAACGCCGGCCAGAGAGCCGGCGTTTTTGCACCTGTCCTGAACACCGCTATGAGCAAGTACCAGATCGTGACACCGCTGCGCATCGCGGCATTCATTGCCCAGGTCGGCCATGAGTCTGGTCAGCTGCGTTACGTGCGCGAGATATGGGGGCCGACTACGCAGCAGCTGGGGTACGAGGGACGCAAGGACCTTGGCAACACCTTTGCGGGTGACGGCTCAAAATACCGTGGCCGTGGCCTGATCCAGGTGACGGGCAGGGCCAATTACGAAGAGTGCGGCGAAGCGCTCGGCCTGGACCTGATCGACTACCCCGAATTGCTCGAGCTACCGCAGCACGCAGCGATGTCGGCGGCGTGGTTCTGGCACCGTGCCGCGCTCAATACGCTGGCCGACAAGGGTGACTTCCTGACCATCACCAAGCGGATCAATGGCGGTACGAACGGGCTGGCTGATCGGCAGGCGCTGTACGCCCGAGCGCTTGAGGTGCTGGCGTGAAGGCCCTGCCGTGGAAGGCAGCCGGCCTGCTACTGATCCTGTTGGCGCTGGCCGGTGCGTTGTACAGGGCATACCTGCACGGCGTGACCGTCACCGATCTGGCCTGGAAGGCAAAGTGGGCGGAGGAAGTCAGCACCCAATTCGAAGCGGTGGCCACCACGACCACCGAGTACCGAACCGAAGAGCAACGCCGCCAGAAAGCGGCCAACCAGGTGGCGAACGATGCAAGACAAGAACAGACCGCTGCGCTTACTGATGCTGCTGTCGCTGATGCTGCTGGCGACCGGCTGCGCGTCGAAGCCAGAAAGCTGGCAGCCGCCACCAGTTGCGCCCCCGGCGATACCGGCGCTGCCGAACGAGGCAAGGCAGCCAGCCGCGCCGCCATGGTGCTCTCCGACCTGCTCGGCCGGGCTGACGCGCGAGCGGGAGAGTTGGCAAAGGCTTATGACGAATCCCGAATAGCCGGCCTGGCGTGTAACCGCTTTGTTGATGCGCTCCCCAAGCCCCTGATTACCTCCGAGTGACGGAACAATAAAATGGCAAATACCCAGCTGATTCAAAAATACATGGGCCAGACGATGCTGATCGTCAAGGCGAACGGCGGCAGCGTGACTGTCGAAAAGCAGGCCGGCGGTAGCTGGGTTGTGACTGACACCTTCACCAAAGATGGCGGGTACCTGCTGCAGCTCGGCAATTCTTCGACGCGCATTACACCCAATGGTGGCGCTGTCTTCGAGGTGACTCGATGAGCCTTCTGGTCAACCCGATCCTACGCCGCCAACCGATTCGGCGTGGCTTGGGCCTGCTCGGCGATAGCTTCTCGGGCAACTGCCATACCATCGCCGCGACAGCGTTCGGCACGGAGGCCTACGGCTATGCGGGCTGGATCGCGGCGCGCACCGGTCTATTCCCCAGCTACCTCGACAACCAGGGCAAGCTCGGCGACCACACCGGGCAGTTTCTGGCCAGGCTGCCGGCCTGCATTGCGTCATCCACTGCCGACCTGTGGCTGCTGCTGTCGCGCACCAACGACAGCACCACGGCAGGTATGAGCCTGGCCGACACGAAAGCCAACGTGATGAAGATCGTCACCGCGTTCATGAACACGCCCGGCAAGTACCTGATCGTCGGCACCGGCACGCCGCGCTTCGGCAACAGGGCAGTGACCGGGCAGGCGCTAACCGATGCGATCGCTTACAAAGACTGGGTGTTGAACTATGTCAGCCAGTTCGTGCCGGTGGTGAACATCTGGGACGGCTTCACCGAAGCCATGACCGTGGAAGGCCTGCACCCGAACATCCTGGGTGCCGAGTTCATCAGTTCGCGGGTGGTGCCGATCATCACCGCCAACTTCGAGTTTCCCGGAATCCCGCTGCCCACGGACTCTGGCGACGTTTACTCGGCCATCCGCCCGTTCGGCTGCCTCAATGCCAACCCGCTGCTGGCGGGCACCAGCGGTTCTCTACCTGCTGGCGTGAATGCTGTGGCCGGGTCTGTGCTGGCGGACGGCTACAAGGCTGTGGGCTCTGGTCTGGCCGGGATCACCACGCGCTGGTTCAAGGAGACTGCCGCCTATGGCGAGGCGCAGTGCATCGAGCTGCGTGGCAACATGGCTGCGGCGGGCGGTTACATCTACATGCAACCGACGGCCAACGTGGTACAGACCAACCTGGCGGCCGGCGACGTTATCGAAATGGTGTCGGCGGTGGAAATCATGGGGTCGTCGCGCGGCATTTTGGCTTGGGAGGCTGAGTTGACCATCACCAAGACGGTCAACGGTGCGTCGTCCACGTTCTACTATCGGTCGATGGACAAGTACCAAGAGGCGTTCACCATGCCGGCCAGCTTTGCCGGGGCGTTGGAAACGCAGCGCGGCACGATTGACCTGAGTGAAACCGTGATCACCTCGCGCATGGGCCTGTACCTGGCTGCAGGCGTGCCGCAGGACTCGACGGTCAAAGCCGCGCAGTTCGGGATACGCAAAATGTAGGCCCGCTTCGAGCGCTACTCCTTTTCACCCCATCTTTCCGGGCTGATTCCTTCGAGCCTCATGACCTCACGATGCTGTTCGATCACGTACTTCTGTGAGTTGATTGTCGCCCAGGAATCGCAGGCATCGCGTAGCAGGTCAGATATCCGGCTGTCCGCATCCCTCAGCTTTATCCTGAGCTTGTCACGCTCGAGCGCCGCATCGTTGTGCATATCGATGAGCTTGGTGACGTGCTTGCGATATCGGTCGACCTCGTCGCGCAGCAGTCTGTTTTCTTCCGCCACCAGGTGCGCGTGCTGCTTAAGCATCTGCTCTTCAGTGGGGCAAAACGGCCAGTCTTCGGCGTAGTCGATGTTCATGATGAGTGATTCTCAATTGCTGTATGTGCATACAGTAGTTGAGTCTTTCAGATTTGGGGAGTGGTGTTCGTCGGCAGGACGCCGGAGGTGGGCGCTAACAATAATTGCGGCAAGAATATAAAATTGCGGCAATTTAAACAAAAAGGGCCTACGCACATAACGCGCGTAAGCCCTTGATTTATATGTGGTGCCCCGAGCCGGGGTCGAACCGGCACGTCCAAAGGACGAGGGATTTTAAGTCCCTTGCGTCTACCAATTTCGCCATCGGGGCGGTAGCGCCAAGAGCAGGGAATATATACACCCGGCCCCCATGAAGCAAGCTTGAAAGCGTCCCGAAGAGGGCAAGACGCTGCTTTTTTGTCTGTCAGAAATGCTTGGCAAATCATGAAGCTACGAAATTTCTTTGGCGCAAAGGCTGACGTGCCGCGGTCAGGCGGCTCAGGCCTTGCTGTCTTTCACCACCGCATCCTTAACCACAGCCTCGACCTTGTCAGCCAGTATTCGCAGGTAGCTCGCCAGGGCGACTTCTTCCAGGCGCAGGCCTTTGCGTTGTCGGGAGCGGGGGAGTTTGGCGAGGTTGCCGAGCAGGAAGCCTTCCAGAACCGCCGGGTGGATGTAGCATTTTCGGCAGATGGCGGGGGTGTTGCCCAGTTGTTTCGAGACTGCCTTGACCATGTCGACGATGTGCCGTTTGGCGTCGGCTTCAGGCTCCCAGTGCAGTTTTTGCAGTGTTGCCAGCGCCAGCGCGCTGGCCGCCCAGGTTCGGTAGTCCTTGGCGGTGAAGTCCGAGCCGGTGAGGCTTTGCAGGTAGGCATTGATATCCGATGAGGTCACCGCGTGGCGCACGCCGTCTTCGTCCAGGTACTGGAAGAGGTTTTGTCCGGGCAACTCCATGCAGCGCTTGATCACGTTGGCCAGACGTCGATCCTTGACGCTGACCTTGTGCTCGACGCCACTCTTGCCGCGGAACTCGAAGAGGATCTGGCCGCCTTTGACTTCGACGTGCTTGTTGCGAAGGGTGGTCAGGCCGTAAGAGCGGTTTTCCTTGGCGTACTGTCTGTTACCGATGCGGATCAAGGTCGCGTCCAGCAATGAGATGACCGTCGCCATGACTTTTTCCCGGCCCATGCCAGGCTGAGCAAGCTGTGCTTCGATCTGCTTGCGCACTTTGGGCAGCGCATGGCCGAACTCGATCAGCCGCGAGTATTTGTCCTGATCACGTATTTCGCGCCAGCGCGGATGGTAGCGATACTGCTTGCGCCCGCGGGCGTCGCGGCCGGTGGCCTGCAGGTGACCCAGCGGGTCGGCACATATCCACACATCGGTGTAGGCGGGCGGGACTGCCAGAGCATTAATGCGCTTGATCTCCGACTCGTCCTTGATGCGCTGACCCTGAGTGTCGAAGTACGCGAATTTGCCGCGCAGTACCTTGCGCGTAAGGCCCGGTTGAGTGTCGTCTACGTAATGCAGTTCACTGGCGGGCTGGCTGATGGCAGTCGAGTCAGGCATGGCTAAGTTCCAAAGGCAGTTAAAAACACTGACCTCGGCCTTTTACGGTGGTGCCGTTTATTTGCTGCGTGGCGTTTTTTTTCGAAACGTCAGGCCAGCACCGCGACTGCCTTGATCTGCGCCCAGAGCGACTGACCTCTGTGCAGGTTCAGTTGGTCGCTGGAATAGCGAGTGATGCGCGCGAGCAACGGCGTGCCGCCAGCGTCCAGCTTGACCAGCACGTGTGCCGAATTGTCGGCCAGTGCTTCTTCTATCACCGTGACCGGCAAGCGGTTGAGGATGCTGCTCTGGTAATCGGGTTGCAGGTTGAGGCTGACGTCACGGGCCTGGACCTTGATGCGCAGCAGGGTGCCGACCTGCATCTGCGCGTGAGCGACGCGCATGCTCAGCTTGCTGTCGGGCAGGGTCACGGTGAGCAATTGGTAATGCTGATCATAGGCGCTGACCGTGCCTTCGATGACCACCCCCGCATTACTGCCCATCGCCAGCGGAAGGTCCAGCCGCGCCAGGGTTTCTTGGATCGGACCGCTGGCCAGCACGTTGCCTGCGTCGAGCAGCACCAGGTGGTCCGCCAGGCGTGCGACTTCATCCTGAGCATGGCTGACATACAGCATGGGGATGTCCAGTTCCCGGTGCAGGCGCTCCAGGTACGGCAGGATTTCACTTTTGCGCCGGGTGTCCAGCGCCGCCAACGGCTCATCGAGCAGCATCAGCCGCGGGCTGGTCAGCAGGGCGCGGGCGATGCCCACGCGCTGGCGCTCTCCACCGGACAGCTTGTCAGGGTTGCGCTGCAGCAGGTGATCGATGCCGAGCAGTTCGCAGGCCTGCGGCAGTTGAATGCGGCGCTGCTGGCGCGGGATACGTTTCATCCCGAACTCCAGGTTGTCCCGCACCGACAGATGCGCGAACAGGCTGGCTTCCTGAAACACGTAGCCGATCGCCCGCTTGTGCGGAGCCAGGAAAATACCTTTTTCGGTGTCCTGCCAGACTTCATCGTGAACGCGGATGAAGCCCTGATCGGCTTTTTCCAGGCCGGCGATGCAGCGCAGGCAGGTCGTCTTGCCCGAGCCGGAAGGCCCGAACAGCGCGGTAATGCCCGACCCCGGGAGGCTCAGGTCGGTACGGACGGTGAAATCCGGGTAGGCCATCTGCAGGCGAACTTCTATAGGCGACGCCATGGCTCAGCTCCATCCCGTTCTGGATTTGCCGCTGGAATACAACGCCAGCAGCACCAGAAAGGAAAAGACCAGCATCGCGCCGGCCAGCCAGTGCGCTTGCAGGTACTCCATGGATTCGACGTGATCGAAAATCTGCACCGACACCACACGGGTTTTCTCGGGAATATTGCCGCCGATCATCAGGACCACACCGAACTCGCCGACCGTGTGCGCGAACCCGAGGATGGCCGCAGTGATAAACCCCGGCTTGGCCAAGGGCAGAATCACGTGAAAAAAGGTGTCCCAAGGCCCCGCCCGCAAGGTGGCCGCGACCTCCAGAGGGCGGGTGCCGATCGCTGCGAACGCGTTCTGCAGCGGCTGCACGACAAAAGGCATCGAATACAGAACCGAGCCGATCACCAGCCCGGCAAAGCTGAAAGTCAGCGTACCCAGCCCCAGGCTTTGTGTGAGCTGACCCACCGCGCCGTTGGGGCCGAGCAGCAGCAACAGGTAAAAACCGATAACGGTTGGCGGCAGCACCAGGGGCAGGGCGACCACTGCGCCAATCGGCCCCTTCAGCCATGAATCAGTGCGCGCCAGCCACAGCGCGATGGGCGTGCCGATAATCAGCAGGATGACGGTGGTCAGCGACGCGAGTTTCAGCGTCAGCCAGATCGCCGCGATGTCGGCACTCCCCAGCGGCATTTACAGCTGATATCCGAAGGACTTGATGATCTCGGCGGCTTTCGGACCTTTGAGGTACTCGACCAGCGCCTTGGCAGCGGCGCTGTCCTTGCCTTTGTTGAGGATGACCGCGTCCTGCTTGATCGGGTCATGCAGGTCATCCGGTACGATCCAGGCCGAGCCGCTGGTCAGCTTGCCATCCTTGTAGACCTGCGACAGGGCCACGAAACCCAGCTCGGCATTGCCGGTGGAGACGAACTGGTAGGCCTGGGTAATGCTCTGACCTTCGACGATCTTGGCTTTGGTGGCCTCGGTCAGGCCCAGTTTGCTCAGCACTTGAGTCGCCGCGAGGCCGTACGGCGCAGTTTTGGGGTTGGCGATGGACAAGTGTTGATACTGATTGGTCTTGAGCACTTGGCCCTTGCTGTCGACATAACCATCCTTGGCCGACCACAACGCCAGTGTTCCGACCGCGTAGGTGAAGCGCGAACCCTTGACGGTGTCGCCTTCCTGCTCGAGTTTTGCCGGCGTGGTGTCGTCAGCCGAGAGGAAGACCTCAAACGGCGCGCCATTCTTGATCTGCGTATAGATCTGACCGGTAGCGCCAAATGCGGCGACGAGTTTGTGGCCGGTGTCCTTCTCGAAGTCAGTGGCTATCGCCTGGATCGGCGCGGTGAAATTGGCCGCCACGGCGACTTGCACTTCGTCGGCAGACGCATGGGCTGCGGCAGAGGCGGTAAAGGCCAGCACGGAGAACTTGAGAAGGGCGCGTAGCGTGGTCGTTCGCATGAAACAGCTCCTTGATGATGAAAACGCACGCCATCGGGGTAAGGGCGTTTCGCTATATAGATAAATATATAGCGTCAGCCTGTTGTTCTGAAAGCACTGTTTTATCGCGGAGACAGAATTTTCAGCGCATTTTCAGCCAGTTGCCGCGTCAGTTCGGTGGCTCCCAGCCGATGTTTGATGCCGACTGCCTGGCCTGCCCAGAGGTTCACGAAGTCACTGCTGCCCAGTTTTTCCGCCTGGGCGCGCAGCGGCATCAAGGCACCGCCTGCCAGCGGAAACGCCGGGGCGAGCGGGCTGATGGGGCCGGCTTCGCGCATGAGCCGGTTGACGATGCCTCGCGCCGGACGCCCGGTGAAGAGGTTGGTCAGCGCGGTCTGGCTGCCCGAGGCATCGTGCAGCGCCTGGCGATGCAGGGCGCTGACGCTGGCTTCCGGGCAGAACAGATATGCGGTTCCGATCTGTACCGCCGAAGCGCCCAGGACAAATGCCGCCGCTACACCGCGACCGTCCGCGATACCACCTGCGGCGATGACCGGGATGCTTGTCGCGTCAGCGATTTGCGGGACCAATGCAAAGGTGCCGACCTGGGTGTGCAGGTGATCGCTGAGGAACAGCCCCCGATGGCCGCCTGCTTCGTAGCCCATGGCAATCACCGAGTCGCAGCCGTGTTGCTCCAGCCAGATAGCTTCCTCGACCGTGGTGGCTGACGAGATGATCTTTGCACCCGTGGCCCGGACCCGATCCAGTAACGATGGCTGCGGAAGGCCGAAATGGAAACTCACCACTTCCGGCCTCAAGCGCTCGATCAATACGCAGCTGTCGCTGTCGAAGGGCGCGCGGTTAGAGACCGGTGTCGGCGCATCGAAATCGGCACCTAATTCCTCGTAATAGGGCTTGAGCGACTGCTTCCAGCGTTCGGCGCGCTCGGCATCGTAGGCAGGAGGCTGATGGCAGAAGAAATTCAGGTTCAACGGGGCGTTGCCGGTCTGCTGCCTGAAAGTCGCGACTTCCTGGTCGATTTTCTCAGGGGTGAGCATGGCGCAGGGCAATGCCCCCAAGCCGCCAGCCTGAGCCACAGCAATGGCCATCTGCGATCCGCTGGCGCCCGCCATGGGAGCTTGCAACAGCGGCAGTTCGATGGCGAACAGTTCAGTGATGCGGCTATCTGGCCATTGGCTCATGTGGTTCTCCGGCAGGCATTCGGCAGACGCTCATTGAGCGCGAGAATGGCGTGAATGGCAAACGCCACGTCGAGCGTCGACAAGCCGGGAGGGTCGCTTGGTTGACATAAAAAACGATCGGTCTACTATTCGGGGATGACTCAGCCAACTATCCCGCTACCGACTCCCTCACTCGCCAGGCCCCGGCGTCCCGGCCGGCCGCCGAAGGTTGATCGCGATAACCTCGAGACCCGCGAGGCGCTGCTGCGTCGCGGTCTGGAAGTGCTCACCGAACAGAGTTTTTCGGCAACAGGGCTGGATTACATCCTCAAGGAAGTCGGCATTCCCAAAGGGTCGTTCTATCACTACTTCCCCAGCAAGGAAGCCTTTGGCCGGGCGGTGCTGGATGAGTACGCGCGCTATTTCGCGCAGCGGCTCGACCACTGGCTGCTGGATGAAGCGCTTTCGCCACTGGAACGACTGGTCGGCTTTGTGCAGAGCGCCAAGGGCGGTATGGCGCGACACGACTATCGACGCGGTTGCATGGTCGGCAATTTGGGCCAGGAAATCAGTCTGTTACCGGACGGATTTCGAGAGGTACTGGAACAGACGCTGCGAGACTGGCAGTCAAAGCTGGCGGGCTGTCTGAGGTCTGCGCAATCAATGGGCGAATTGGCCGCAGACGCTGATTGCGATGAGCTGGCCGCGTTTTTCTGGGTCGGCTGGGAAGGCGCAGTGCTGCGTGCCCGACTGGTTAAAAGCGCTACACCATTGAACACGTTCATTGCCGGCTACCTTCGCGGTTTACCGCAATGATTTCTTGTCAGAGTTATTTAAAGACGATCAGTCTAAATTGGAGGCGCATATGTTCAAGGGCATCTTGATCGACAAGGATGAGGCGGGATATCACGTCAATCTGACCGACATCGACGAAGCGCGGCTGCCCTCGGGCGACGTGACGATCAACGTGTCGCACAGCACGCTCAACTATAAGGACGCACTGGCGATCACCGGTCAGAGCCCGATCGTGCGCAGCTTCCCGATGGTGCCGGGTATTGACCTGGCCGGTACGGTCGAAGCCAGCGATACCCCTGAGTTCAAGGTCGGGGACAAGGTTCTGCTCAATGGCTGGGGCGTAGGCGAAGGACATTGGGGCGGGCTGGCGCAAAAGGCCCGGCTCAAGAGCGAGTGGCTCATTCCTTTGCCACAGGCCTTCACGCCGGCGCAGGCGATGGCCATCGGCACGGCGGGCTACACCGCGATGCTCAGTGTCCTGGCATTGGAAAAGCACGGCTTGACGCCTGACCACGGCGATGTGCTGGTCACCGGCGCCAATGGTGGGGTCGGCAGCTTTGCCATCGCCATCCTGGCCAGGCTCGGCTATCGGGTCATTGCATCCACCGGGCGGGCCTCGGAAAGCGACTACCTGCAGCAACTCGGCGCGGCACAGATCATTGACCGGCAAACCCTCTCGCAGCCTGGGCGACCGCTGGCCAAGGAGCAATGGGCGGCGGCAGTCGACTCTGTCGGCAGCCATACACTGGCCAATGTGTGCGCCGGTATTCGTTATCGCGGCGTGGTGGCGGCCTGTGGTCTGGCGCAGGGCATGAAGTTTCCGGGGTCGGTTGCGCCGTTCATTCTGCGCGGTGTCACGCTGGCGGGTATCGACAGCGTGACCCGCCCGCGCGCGGATCGGCTGGAAGCCTGGTCGAGGCTGGCGAGCGACCTGGACATGTCTTTGCTGCCACTGATCAGCCGTGAAGTCGGCTTGAGCGAGGTGATCGACCTCGCGCCGCAATTGATCGGAGGTCATGTTCGTGGGCGGATCGTGGTGGATACTGCACGCTGAGTGAATCACAGCGCGTTCGCACTGGCACACTCGAGTTCGACCAGTGCGCGATGCACTTGCGTCGTGCCGAGCCCGGTTTCGCATAATTGCAACGGCGTGCGACCGCCGAATGAGGTGTTGCGGGCAACCAGCCATTGGCCGGCACGCTCGGGCGTTGCAAACACCTGCAGGGCGTGGCTGGCAATCATCGCCACACGGTCCAGGCGTTCGGAGGCCACCAGGTCCAGTGACTGCTGCTGGCGCTGACGCCGTTCGAGGGTTGAAATCGATGCGTTGAACAGCGCTTCCATTTGCCGGGGGCCAAGGGCCAGCGCTTCCCGCACTGCACGGATCCAGCGAGGCGCAAAGCCCGCCTGAATATTCGTCAGGCGTTCGGCTTCGCTGCGCTGACTGAGCTGATGGGTCAGCAACCAGAAACTGGCCGCCGCTTCACGACGGCCAGTTGTTTTGCTGGCAGAGGAAGGAATCAAGGTGCGTGCCGGCCTTCGATGGCGGAAAGGACGGCCAAGGCTATCTCAGGCGACGCGTCGTTCAAGCAGCAGGATGTTACCGGGCGTTGCCTGACGGTAAAGGTGGTGCGCTGCAGCGCAGGTGTCGCACCAGAGCCCTCGTGCTAAAGTCGGTCGCCTGAATACGAATGAAAGGCGCCGTGGCTGTTGGCACGCGCTTGCACCAGAAAAGGCGTCGCTTTCTATGCCGCACGACCCTCACACTGATAAGGACGCACGCGTCGTCAGCCAGCCTTCGCTGCCCGACGTCAACAAGCCGCTGCGCCTCTACCTCGACCGCCTGGCACCTTCAAGCCGCCTGACCATGACCTACGTTCTGCAGGATGCGGCAGACCGGCTGGGCATGGCTGACGTCGATATTCATGATATTCCCTGGCATACCCTGCAACCTGGCCACGTTACCGCGCTGGTCGCAACGCTGCGTCAGGATGACTACGCGCCCAATACCACCTCGCTGTATGTGAACGCCATTCGTGGGGTGATGAACGAAGCCTGGCGACACGACCTGATCAGCCACGATCAATTGCTGAAAATCCGCTCCATCAAGCCGGTCAGCGGCACGCGATTGGTCAAGGGCCGCAACATCCGTCGCACGCTGATTCGTGAGTTGATGGAAGCCTGTGCTGCCGACCCCAGGCCGCAAGGGCGTCGCGATGCCGCGATCATTGCCATTCTGTATGGCTCGGGGATGCGCAAGTCCGAGTCGGTCAACCTCGACCTTTCCCAGATCGATTTCGCCGAGCGCAGCCTGCGGGTGCTGGGCAAAGGCAACAAGCAACTGATCAAGTACGCCCCCGAATGGGCCTTCAAGGCGCTGACCGACTGGCTGGAGTTGCGCCGCTCATGCCTCCAGCCGGGGCAGGGCGATGACCCCTTCCTGTTCAACCGGATCCGCCGTGGCAGCCATATCACCCGCGACAGAATCACCAAGCATGCGATTTACTTCATCGCCAAGCAGCGCGGGCGCCAGGTGGGCGTGAACATCATGCCCCACGATTTTCGACGTTCGTTCATCACCCGGGTGATCGAAGAGTTCGATCTGTCGATTGCCCAGAAGCTCGCGCATCACACGCACATCTCGACCACCGCCAGTTACGACATGCGCAGTGACAACGAGCGGCGCAACGTTGTGGACCGGTTTGATCTTTAAGCAAAAAAAAAGCCACCTCGCGTAAACGGGGTGGCTTAAAAGATCTAACCAAAGGAGTGATGAAGCAGAGCAGAGATTCACCGGCATCGCGATGCGGATTCGCGGGGCCGGGAGAAATGTTCGTTCATCGCCGGCAACGTTAACACCGCCGTCCCCGATTCAGTTATCAGCGTTATCGATAGCCGTCATTGTCAAAAAAAATAGGACGGCGGGCCTGCCTGCGGATCGCCATCCAAAAACTGGATAGTTCGACCCTGAGCTATCCGGCAATCGGATAGCCAACAATTGGCAACAATTCCATGCTTTGCCGCACTTGAAACGTACGGGACTGAGCATGGAAAAGTTCGAGATACACCGTAAAACCCGATTCGACTCGTTGGTACATGAGTACGGTCTGGATGGCAGCCGCCTGCTGCCGTGGGAAGGCTACCCGATGCCGTTTGCTGGCGGCTGGTGCGTGGTCCGTCCGGGCACCTGCAGCGAAGCACATACCCAGATCGATCAGGAAATCTTCATTGCCATTAAGGGCAGTGCGCGTCTGGTTGTCGGTGACCAGAAGATGGAATTCACCGTTGGCGATATCGCCGCCATTCCAAAACACACCAACCATTACGTCATCAACGATTCCGCCGAGGACTTCCACTTTTATGTGGTCTGGTGGGACATGAACTACGTCAACGCGTTCGTGGCGCAGCACAGCGAGACCACGGGGTGCCTCGATGAGTAAGTTCATTGTCACCATCACGCCACCGACCCCCAACGGCGATTTGCACATAGGCCATATCGCCGGGCCGTTTCTGGCCGCTGATGTCTTCACCCGCGTGCAGCGTCAGCGTGGCCACGAGTGTGTGCTGGTGTCCTACTCCGACGACTACCAGTCCTACATGCTGCGCAAAGGACTGGAGCAGGGCGTCGACCCGGTGGAGCTGGCCAGGCGCAATTCCGACCGCATCGAGGCCTCGCTGGCGGCCATCAACATACAGCCCGACAACTGGATGCGCCCGCACGACAACCCGTGGTTCGCCGAAGCGGTGGGTGAGGTGTTCGGTACGTTGCGTGATGCCGGCGCGATCGAGTGTCGGGATTCCAGTGAGCCGTATTGCCCTGATTGCGATGTCTGGGGTTACGAGGCGTTTGCCCGGGGCAACTGCAATTACTGCGGTGCCGAGTCCGACGCCAGTCAGTGCGAGAACTGCGCCCAGGCCCCTGACGCCGAGCTGATGACGGACTTGCGCTGCAAGCTCTGCGGTCAGCCCTCGCAATGGAAAAACGTCCATCGCGCGTTTCTGAAACTGGCCGGGTTCAAGCCGCAGTTGCGTGACCGCCTGCTGGGCCAGTCATGGCGCAAGCCGCTCGACAGCTGGTTGCGCGACAGCCTGGAGCACCTGCATGACTGGGGCGTCACACGCCCGGGCGACGGCGGGCTCGACCTGCAGGCCGACGGCTCGTGCCGGGTGCACACCTGGTTCATGGGTCTGGCGGGCTATATGGCGGCATTTCGGGAGTATGCCGACCGCGTCGGGCGTCCGGAGCTGTTTCGTCAGTACTGGCAGTCAGGGCAGGGCACGCTGGTGCATTTTCTCGGCTTTGACTGCGTGTTCAGCCACGCCATCGTCTATCCGGCGCAACTGACGGCGCTACGCGACATCAAGGTCCGCCAGCGCTTCATGCCCAATCAGTTTCTCAAGCTGGATGGCCTGAACCTGTCGACCAGCCGCAACCATGCGATCTGGGTCGGCGACCTGGCCCGTGAAGCCTGCGCCGACAGTGCGCGCCTGTATCTGGCGAGTATCGCGCCGGAGGAAAGCGAAGGTGATTTCCGCCTGGCGCAGTTCCTGGCATGGCGGACAGAGGTGTTCGACGAGTTTTTTCCGGCCTTGCTGGAGGCCGCCAGCAACCGCGACGACCACTGGTGGAGCAGCCTCTGCGGGGCGGACGCCGGACTCTTGGAAGCGTTGCGCGTGCAGTGGAGCAAAGCCTCGGAGCCTGCGCAGTTTTCGATGAAACGCATGGCCCAGGTGCTGCTCGACGTGATCGCCATTACTCGCGCGCGTCTGGCCGAAGGTCGCCCGGTCAGCCATCTGGCGGCTTTCATCGCAGTGGTTGGCAAGGCGCTGATGCCGGACATGTCAACGCAGATCATCAGCGCGTACGGACTGCCTGAAGCCCGCGTCCACGCGACGCTGATGAACGGCCCGGCCGCTGAATACTCCATCTGAACGGATTCACGACAATGCTCATCGATTATGAGATAGCGGTCATTGGCGCCGGGATCACCGGCGCCAGTATCGCGGCGAAGCTGTGCAGCGCCGGTGTGTCGGTCGCGTTGATCGACAAGGGCGCAGCCGGCAGCCTGGGCGCAAGCGGCTATTCCGGCGGCCTGGTTCGCCTGTATGACAGCGATCCGCTGCTGATGGAGCTGGCGGCCTATTCCATCAGCCTGATGGACGACGGCGTTTTTGCGACCACTTACGCCAGTGCGTTGCGGCGTACCGGGGTGATTTACCGGGCGGCTACGGACCAGCTGGATAACCTGCACCGCGCCATCGACCAGTACGGCAGCGAACGCTACCCGATGCGCCTGCTGTCAGGTCACGAGCTCGACGGCCGGCGCTACCCGCATTGCCCGACGCTGGAACGGGTCAACCTGTTCGAGCCGCGCGCCTGCGTCGGCAATGTGCGCCAGGCCGTTGCTGCGCTGTGTCAGTCAGTACGCCAGCAGGGCTTGCTGCTCGAGCATCGCGAGATCAAGTCCATTGACTGCCGGGCACCCGACCTTGTGCACATCAACCTGGGCAGCGCCACGCTGCGTTGCCGGGCCGTGGTGGTCGCGGCCGGTGCCTGGAGCCAGCACCTGGTGCCGCACCCGGGGCTGGAAGCACGCTCGATTCCCCTGGCCCGGGTGCTGACCGAAGGCGACTGGTCAATGCCGGTGATCGATGCGGTCACCCAGAGCTACGGCATACCGCTGACTCGGCATATCGTGCAGACCGGTTGTGGCGCGCGTGACAGCGGCCTGTGGCCTGAGCACCTTGCGCAGCCCGATGCACGGCATAGCGAAGACGCCTGCAAGCGCGTCGCCCAGTTGTGCGCCTCGGCCGGCAAGCCGCAGGTGCTCGATGTGTTGCCCGGTTTCGACAGTTACAGCGCCGACGGTCGGCCGATGCTGGGGTTCTGCGCCGAGCTCAGCCCGGTGTATCTGGCCGCAGGCATGTCCGGGCTGGGCTTCAAGTTCGCGCCCGGCGTGGCGCACATTGCTGTCGAGCAACTGCGCAGGCATCTGGCCGGAACGGATCGCGCTTGCCCCGGCTGGTCGGCATTGTCGCCAGGCAGGTCGATGCCGGGCTTTTCGGTACAAAGCCTCGCGCTGGCGAGCGTGCAGCCATGATGCCCTCGGTCGACTCGCGCCTGCCGGGCTTGCGGGTCGGGGTCAGCGCTCTGTTCGACCCCGACGACACGCCGCACGCACGGACTTTCATGAGGGCGCTGGCGGTGGCGCGCAATTGCATGCCGGGGCTTGAGCGAGTGCAGTGGCGCTTTCTCGACGACGCTGCCAATGCCGTTCGCGGGGCCGATGTGGCTCGGCAAATGATCGACTGGAAGGCCGACCTGGTCATCGGTCATTTCTCTTCGGATGCAGCCGTCGCTGCCGCGCCGTTGTATCGACACGCCGGTATTGCCCTGCTAACCCCCGCTGCGACGATTGATTGCCTGACTCTGGAGCACCGTAATGTCTTTCGTTTCTGCCCCTCGGACCGGCAACTGGCGGCGGATCTGGTCAGCTGGCTGGCGACTCGTCAGTGGCCGCGCGTGCATGTTCAGGCCGACGACAGTGCTCACGGTCGGGCCTTGTGCGTTGCCATCAGCGCGGCGCTGGCTAGTGCTGGTTTGCAACGTGTCGACGAGCTCGAGCAGGCCGATGTCGAGGTGTTTGCCGGACGCCTCAAACCCAGTCGCGAGCACTGGCAAGCGCGGCGGCAAGCCGGCAGTACCCGACCGCTGGTGCTGACCGACGACGCTGCCTCGCCGTATCTGGGGCGCGCCGCAGCGCACGACGGCAATACCCTCGTGATCGGCTTCGGAGCCCCCGACAGCGCCGGACATCGCTGTCAGGCCCAGGCACTGCACCGGTCAATGTTCGCTGCCGAGCCACAGACCTACTTTCGCGAAAGCCTGTTGATGCTTTACGTGCTGGCCGAGGTGGCCCGCGGCGGTCTTCGCGCCGGGCAACTGCCGGATGCGTTTCGGCACAGCACCTTCAACACACCGCTGGGCACGGTCAGCTTCGATCAGGGCGAGCTGCACAGCGCGACGACCTGCCTCTGGACGCCAGGCCCCACCGGGCTGAGCCGCATCACCCGATAGCCCCCAAAACACCGCTTTACACCAACTCTAAGGACAGGAACTTCATGGGTAACTCGACACCACACACCTTACATTCGGACGCCGTCTGTATCGGCTTCGGTCCGGCCGGTATCGCGCTGGCCTGCGCGTTTGCCGATGCGCGGGAGGCCAATGACCCGCTGGGCACGCTGTTCGTTCGCTATCTGGAAGCTGCGCAGGACAGCCAATGGCATCGCGAACTGCTGCTGGCCGGAACGGACATCAATCATCACGTATTTCGCGATCTGGTGACCCCGCGCAACCCGCGCAGCCGCTTCTCATTCGCCATGTACCTCAAGGAACACAGGCGAATGTTCGATTTCGGCCTGCTGGGCCGACCGGCCAGTCGTCATGAATGGTCGGATTATCTGGCCTGGGTCGCCGCGCAGGTGGACAGCCAGACCAGCTTCAACACGCCGGTCACAGGCATTGACCCGGTGCTGCGTCATGGGCGCCTGCATGAACTACGCGTGTGCACGGCGGATACCTGCTTCACGACGCGCAATGTCGTGCTGTCCAACGGCAGCGCGCCGCGTATTCCCCACGCGTTCGAGTCGCTGATCGGCCCGACGCTGTTTCATACGTCGCAGTTTTTGAGCCGTCTGCAAGCCTTCGGCGAGCAGTTGCCCAAGCGCTGGCTGGTGCTCGGTTCGGGGCAGAGCGCCAGTGAATCGGTGCTGGAGCTGGTCAGCCGCGACGCCGGCATCGAAGTGCATTCAGTGCATCGCTCGGCCGGTTTCAAACTCACCCAGCTTGGCCAGTTCCCCAACCGGGTATTCGCCCCGGATCACGTCGATTATTTCCATAGCCTGGACCCGGCAGCGCGGCAGCGTTTTCTCGACTGGAGCCGCTCGACCAATTACGCAGGGATCGATCCGGACGAAAGCCAGAAGCTGTTTTCGCTGATCTACGAAGACTCCATCTCTGGTCGCAAGCGCCTGCAGACCTACGCCTACAGCGTGATCAGCGCCATCGAGCCCGTCGCCGAGGGCTACCGGGTCGAGCTGACCGACACCTTTAGCCAGCGCACCCAAGTGCTGGAGGTCGACGCCGTGGTACTCGGCACCGGGTATCAGCAGTACCTGATACCGCCGTTGTTGAGTGGTTTGCAGCCATGGCTGCGGGCCGATGTCGACGGGGGGCTGCTCATCGATCGGGATTATCAGGTCGCCACCCAAGGCGAGTGCGACGTGAATATCTGGGTCAACGGTCTTTCCGAACGCAGCCACGGAATCAGTGACAGTCAGTCGTTTTCACTGATGGCACTGCGCGCCGAGCGTATCGCCACGGCCCTTCAGCAGGCCGTAGCACCGGCCGCCGAACCCTTGCTGGCACAGTGGAAGTGAAGCCCATGTACAACTCTCTTTGCGAAATCGTTCACGATCAGGCCTTCCTCAAGGTGACTGGCCTGGGGGCCGATT
Organism: Pseudomonas sp. PvP100; assembly: GCF_017833055.1. Classification (NCBI taxonomy): domain Bacteria; kingdom Pseudomonadati; phylum Pseudomonadota; class Gammaproteobacteria; order Pseudomonadales; family Pseudomonadaceae; genus Pseudomonas; species Pseudomonas sp. PvP100. The sequence goes on along the minus strand of NZ_JAFIBO010000001.1, from coordinate 1,869,149 downwards.
TTTTCCTGAAAATGGAATCGCTCAACCCGGCAGGCTCGATCAAGCTCAAGACTGCTGTGGGGTTGATCAATGACCTTCAGGCGCGGGGGCTGCTGGGCCCGGACACGATTCTGATCGAGTCCTCGTCGGGCAATCTCGGGGTGGCGCTGGCGATGATCTGCGCTGAGCGGGGCATCCCGTTTACCTGCGTGGTCGACCCCAACAGCTCCAGCCATAACATCCGCATGATGCGCAGCTACGGCGCAGAGGTCATCCAGGTCGAAATCCCGGACGCCAACGGCGGGTTTCTGGGGACGCGCATCGAGCTGATTCGCCAAAAAGTGGCCAGCGACCCGCGCTATGTCTGGCTCAATCAATACGAAAATGCAGCCAACCCGCGTGCCCATGCGCGAACCACGGCGCGTTCGATCAGCCAGCATTTCGGCCATGTGGATTATGTGTTCGTCGGTGCCGGGACCACTGGCACCTTGATGGGCTGCATTCAGCATTTTCAGCGCCATCATCCGACCACCCGAATCATTGCTGTGGACAGCGTCGGCTCGGTGACCTTCGACACCCCGGCCAGCCGGCGCTTCATTCCTGGGCTGGGCACCAGCCAGCGCCCGCCGATCTTCAACGCCGACGGCATTTATGCGCTGGAAATGGTCCCGGAATCACACACCGTCGCCATGTGCCGCATCCTCGCGCGCAGCAAGGGCTTGCTGGTCGGCGGGTCGACCGCAACGGTGATCGCTGCGGTGCATGCCTGGCGCGAGCGCATCGAGCCCGGTTCGGTGGTCGTGGCGTTGTCGCCGGACTGGGGCGAGCGCTACCTGGACACGCTTTACGATGATCAGTGGGTCGAACAGCGGTTTGGCCGCGAAGTGCTGAGCATGACCCTGGCAGACTTGTCCTCACCAGTGGCCGAGACATCTCCGGAGAGCATGGAAGCGCCTGCGCTTTCCCGGCATTCAAGCTGGACGGTCTGGCTGGCCGCCGAGCGGCTGAAGAAGGCGGCGTTCCATGTGGTCGATGGTGAGGTGGTTGCGCGCCTGCTGGCGGCAGACCCGCTGGCCTGTATCGGTGATGTGCAGGCGGCTTATCTGGATCATGAGGCTGGCCGCACGATCAACCCCGACAGTCACTTTCTGCGCTTTGCGCAGGCGCCGGCCAATCGCATCATTGCCTTGCCCGCCAGCCTGTCGGGCAAGCAGCCGGTCAGTGGCATCAAATGGATTTCCAGCTTTCCGGGCAATATCGACACGGGTCTGCAGCGCGCCTCGGCGGTGCTGATCCTCAACGATCCGCTGACCGGCTATGCCTTTGCCTGCCTGGAAGCCTCGCGCATCAGTGCCATGCGCACGGCAGCCTCGGCGGTGCTCGCTGCGCGTTGGATGAACCGCCAGCAGCGTCATGTCGGGCGAATGTCGTTCATCGGTGCCGGTTTCATTGCCCGCACCATCCTCGACATGTTCGTCAGCGATGGCTGGACGATGGACGCGGTCAGCGTCTTCGATCAGCACCAGGATTCGGCGCTGGCGCTGGTCGGGCATGCTGCCAGTCACCATGGACTGCACAGCGAGCCAAGCGACCTGGCGACGTGCTTGCAAGCCGATGTGGTGGTGTTCGCCACTACTGCGCCGAGCCCCTATGTACTGGAGCCGGTGTTTCAACCGGGGCAACTGGTGCTGAACATCTCGTTGCGCGATCTGGGGCCGGAGGTCATTGCCCAGGCCAACAACATCCTCGATGACGTCGAACACTGCCTCAAGGCTCAGACCTCGCCTGACCTCGCCGTGCAGCAGTATCAGCATCGCTCGTTCATTACCGGGACGCTGGCACAGCTGATGACCGGGCAAGTGGAGCTGAGCCCGGACAAGGCTTCGATCTTTTCGCCGTTCGGGCTCGGCGTGCTGGACCTCGCCGTGGGGCAGCGGGTGTATCGCCAGGCGGTGGCCGAGGGTAGCGCTTTGCCGGTGCCGCAGTTCTTCTTTGAATCGGCGCGCTGGTGATGGCCATGCACACGCATACCGTCGCCATTATTGGCATGGGCTCACGCGGGTTGAGCATTCTGGAGCAGTTGATCGGCATGAGTCGTCACGCCGTGCAGCAACCGGTGCGTATCGAGGTGTTCGATCCGCAGTCGCCGGGCAGCGGGTTGCACCTTGCGCAGCAGCCGGATTACCTGATGCTCAACACCATGGCCGGTCAGTTGTCGGCGTTTTCCTCGGCATTCCCGGCGTGTGAACCGCCAGGCCCGACCTTTTTGCAATGGTGCAGCCGTGAGGATATACGCCTGGACGAGCGCGGCCATGTCAGCCCGGATGGGCAGGGCAGAGCGGTGGCATTTGGCGACTTCGTGCCGCGTGCATTGCTCGGGCGCTATTTGCAGGACAGTTACCGTTTCCTGCTGCAACGCTGCCCGGCGCATGTGCAGGTGCGTCACCACGCCGAGCAGGTGCTGAGCTGCCAGCCAACGTTGCGAACGCCGGGTTTCCGGCTGCGCACCGGCAGTCTGGCAATGGACGTAGACGGCGTGTTCCTCACCAGCGGACATGCGCCTGATCCCCACGTGCAGCAGGACGTCGGCGAGTGCGTGGTCATCGAAGGCCTTGGGCTGACGGCCATGGACACGCTAGCGCATCTGACTCAGGGGCGTGGCGGGCGCTACGTGCGTGATGGCGGCTTCGCCGGCTGGCGTTACCTGCCGTCCGGACGCGAGCCCAGGGTGTTGATGTATTCGCGTAGCGGATTGCCGTTTCATGCCAGGCCGCAATGGCATGCCTGCCGTCACGCACCGTTGCCAAGGCTGTTTTTCACGGCCGACGCCCTAGCGCGTCTGCGCGAGCAGAAGAAAGGCGGGCGGCTCGACTTTCGCACCGATGTGCTGCCCCTGATCAAGGATGAGATGCGTGCCGTGTTTTATCAGGCCAGGGTCCGGATGGAGGCGCCTGGGCGGTTGGACTCTGTCCAGCGCCTACTGCGCGAGTCAATCTCCAGACCGGCAGTTTTTGCCCGTCTGGCAGAACAAGGGGGTGCATTCGAGCTTGAGCACTGGCTGAGCACCCAGCCTTGGTCTGGCGCCGAAGGCTCGTATGGGCCGTGGTTCGTCGACTGGATCAAACGTGACCTGGCCCTGAGTCGGCTGGGCACCGCGCACAGCCCGATCTGTCAGGCGCTGGAGGTCTGGCGCGATTATCGCGACCTGTTGCGTCTGGTCGCCGATCGCAACGGCCTGACCGAATCCTCGACGCTGGAGTTCTATGGCACCTGGGCGGGATTGAGCAACCGTCTGGTCGGCGGGCCGCAGAAGGAACGCCATGAAGACCTGCTGGCGCTGATCGAGGCCGGGGTCGTGACGGTTCTGCCGCCGATGAGTGACGTGCAGGAGCCGCACAACCGCCTGTCTGCCCGTGTCGCCCACAGCGGTGTGTCGGGCAGTCGTCAGGGGTTGATCAACGATCTGCGCGAGCGCGGGCTGATTCGTGCCGCCCATGCCTGGCCTGCCGATGGCATCGACACCGACGCCGTGGGCCGCGCAATCGACCGCGACGGTGAGGTGCAGCAGCGGCTCTGGGTTCTCGGGCCTGCCGTGGAAGGCTGCACGTTCTACAACCACTACGTACCGACACCTGACCCGAGCTGTCGCGCGCTGATCGAGGCGCGTCGGGCGGTCGAGTCCTGCCTGGATACGCTGACAAACACAACTTCAAGTGGCATCACATTTCAGTTGAGAAAAGCCACTCAAGCTATTAATTAAAAAGGAATTATTGCTATGTACGAAATCACTTTGCTGACCGCCCTTGCTGGCGCGTTCATCGTGCTGATCATCAGCCCCGGTCCGAATTTTCTGGTCATCACCCAACTCTCGTTCAGCCAGTCACGGCAGCAGGGCATCTGTGCCGGGCTGGGCGTTGCCTCGGGCAGCATTCTCTGGGCCTTGCTGGCCGCCACCGGGTTGGGGCTGATGTTTCAGCAGTTGCCATGGCTGCAACCGACGCTGCAATTGCTCGGCGGTGCCTACCTGACCTTGCTCGGCAGCAAAAGCCTGCGCAGTGCCGGCAGCCAGCCCAAACCCAGGGATATCGCTGCGCTGGGCATTGGCAGTCTGCGCCGCGCCTATCGGTTCGGCCTGCTGACCAACCTGACCAATCCCAAGGCGCTGGCGTTCTACACCAGCGTGTTCACCACCGTGACCACGCCAGGCATGCCGATGTGGGTGCGCACTGCGGGGGTATCGATCATCGCGGTACTGGCGATTTCCTGGTTCGTGCTGCTCGCCACGCTGTTTTCGATACCTGCGGTACAGGCGCGTTATCAGCGCATGAAAAAGGCCATCGACATCGTCACCGGCCTGTTCATGATCGCCTTTGGTCTGCGCCTGCTGATCGGTTTGCTGCCGGCTGCCTTCATTCACTGAAACATCTGTAAAGGAATACCTGCATGCATCGCAACGACTGGCACTACCCGACTTCCATCCGCGCAGGCGCAGGACGCGTCAATGAACTGGCCGACGCCTGCAGGGTGACCGGCATACAGCGTCCGCTGCTGATCACCGACAGCTTTCTCGGCAGCACCGACATGATCGCCAGCGCCGTAGAGGACTGCCGCAGCCAATTGGGTCACTGCGGCCTGTTTGACCGGGTCAAGGGCAACCCGACCGGCACCAACGTCGCCGAGGGGCTGCACGCTTACAGAACCGGTGGCTACGACGGTGTGATTGCGTTTGGCGGCGGCTCGGCGCTGGACGCTGCCAAGGCAGTCGCACTGATGTCGGGCCAGACCCGCCCGTTATGGGATTTCGAAGACATCAACGACAACCATCTGCGCGCCGATCCGGATGGCATTGCGCCGGTGATTGCGCTGCCGACGACGGCCGGGACCGGCTCTGAAGTCGGGCGTGCGTCGGTGATTACCGATGAACAGGCGCAGGTCAAACGCACCATCCTGCACATTCGCATGATGCCGCGCATCGCGATTCTGGATGCCACGCTGACACTCGACCTGCCCAGGCACTTGACCGCCGCCACCGGGGCCGATGCCTTGACCCACTGCATGGAATCCTGGTGTTCGCCGGCCTGGCACCCGATGGCCGAGGCGGTTTCGGTCAAGGGCATGCAGATGATCAAAGCGTTTTTACCGCGCGTTGTTGCCGATGGGCAGGATCTGGAGGCGCGACAGCAGATGCTGGTGGCCTCCAGCCTTGGCGCGGCCGCGTTTCAGCGTGGTCTGGGCGGCGTACACGCAATCGCGCAGAGCCTGGGGGCGCTCTACGATCAGCATCATGGCTTGCTCAACGCGATCCTGCTGCCCTATGTGCTGGAGGCCAATAGATCGGTGCTGCAGACGCAAATGGACGATCTGGCGGTTTACCTGCGGTTGCCGTCGCCCGGGTTTTCCGGGGTGATGGACTGGCTGCTGACGCTGCGCGAGCAGATTGGCATTGCGCATACGCTGAGCGAGATCGGCATTGATGATCGCGAAGCCGAGCGGGTCGGACGGATGGCCTTTGCCGATGGATGCTCGCACACCAACCCGATTCGCCATTCGGCGCAGGTCTACGCGCAGATTTTCAGCCGTGCAGTGAGGGGCGAGTGAACCATGGCTGCCCTGAACGAGGTGGGCCTACAGCGTCTTGACCAAGTCTGGCGGAGTTTCGTCGAGCAGGGCCGGATCGTCGGCGGCTTGCTGTTGCTGGCTCGCCAGGGCCGCCTGGCATACGCCAGTGCGCGCGGCTGGGCCGATCGCGAGCAGCAGATTCCGGTCACCCGCCGCACGCGTTTTCGCCTGGCCTCATTGACCAAGCTGTTGACCTCGGTTGCGGTGTTGCGGCTCTGCGAGCGGGGTGTACTGGATCTGCACGCTTCGGTGACTCACTGGTTGCCAGCCTTTCGACCGCGTCTGGCCAACGGCCGCGAGCCACTCATCACGCTGCAGCACCTGCTGTCACACACGTCCGGTTTGAGCTATGGCTTTGAGCAGGCGCCCGATAATGCCTATCAGCGAGCCGGGGTGTCGGACGGGCTGGACCGGGTAGCGTTCGACCTGCAGGAAAACCTGACGCGTTTGGCGCGTGTGCCCTTGCTGTTCGAGCCCGGCAGCACCTGGGGGTACTCGCTGGCCACGGATGTATTGGGTGCAGTGGTCGAACAGGCCACGGGGCTGGCGTTGTCAGAAGCCATCGATAAATGGGTCACCGCGCCTCTGCGCATGCATGCGACCTCATTCAGGCACCTGCCGGGATATCCGCCGCTGGCCAGCGCCTACAAGGACGGGGACGGCGGCCCGCAGCGTATCGGCGATGACGATGAGGTGCTGCTCGCCAGCGGCAAGGCGCAGCTTTCCGCAGCCCGCGCCTTTGACACCGATGCGTATCAGTCAGGCGGGGCGGGAATGCTGGGCACGGCGGATGACTACCTTCGATTGCTCGAATGCCTGCGCCTCGGCGGCGCGCCGCTATTGGGTGAGGCCAGTACCGCGCGCTTGCTGGGCAATGCGATCGGCCAGACGGGCATCGCCAGCCGCGGGCCCGGCTGGAGGTTCGGGCTGGGGCCGATGATCCTCACCGATCCAGCGCTCGCCGGGCAGCGGCAGGGCGCGGGAACCTGGTCATGGTGCGGGCTGTATGGCAGCCATTACTGGGTCGATCCGCGTGCTGCGCTGAGCATGGTGGTCCTGACCAACACGGCGGTTGCCGGCGCGTGGGGCGAATTTGCCGACGCAATCGTCGATGCGCTTTACCCCAGGCTGGGGGTCAGGCCCGGGCAAATTGCTTGCGGTAACTGCTCGGGCTGATGCCTACCAGATTGCGGAAGTGCCGGCGAAACGACTCTTCGGAGCCGAAGCCGGCGCGGTCCACCACTTCGTTCAGGCGTAATTTCGACGATTCCAGCAGTTCCTTGGCGTAGGCAATGCGCTCACCGAGCAGCCAGTCGTAAGGCGTCAGCCCGGTGCTTTCCATGAAGCTGCGGTGCAAGGTACGTGTACTGAGCGCCGCGCGTGAGGCCATCTCCTTGATGGTATGCGGGCGCTGCAAGTCGCTGCGAATCCAGTCCATGAGGTTGGAAATCGGCCCGTCGCTGGCCGATACCAGTTGCCGGGATGCGTATTGCGATTGTCCACCTTCGCGATGCGGCGGGATGACCATGCGCTGCGCAACCATGTTGGCGACGCGCGAGCCGTGATCGTTGCGCACCAGGTGCAGCATCATGTCCAGCCCGGCGGCCGAGCCTGCTGCGGTCACGATGCTGCCCTGATCCACATACAGTTCGTTGGGCTGAATGGTCAGGCCCGGGTACATGGTGGCCAGCAGGTCGGTGTAGCGCCAGTGGGTAGTCACTTTGTGCCCGTCGAGCAGACCGGCCGCCGCCAGTACGAAAGCCCCGGTACAGATCGAGCAGATTCGCGCGCCGCGTGCATGAGCCGCCTGGAGCTGTTCGATGAGCCGTTGCGGGACCTCGGATTCCACCCCGCGCCAGCCCGGCACGATGATCGTGTCGGCGTTTTCCAGCAGCACCTCGCCGGGTGTCGGCACGATGGTGATGCCCCCGGCAGCGGTGATCGGGCCGTCGTCGACCGGGAAGGTCGCAAACTCGTACCAGCTGACGCCCAACTCTGGTCTTTTCAGCGCAAAGACTTCAACCGTGCAGCCAAATTCGAAGGTGCACAGCTGGTTGTAGATGAGTGCGACAACGAGATGATTTTTCATGGCGCGATGTTACCGGATATTGGCATTTCAGCCAGTAGTTTGGCGTGATGCTACTGAGTAATCTGCTCTGTGTCACCGCTGAAACCCGCTTAACCCTCAATATGATGCAAGTGGTCTGCCATGCAGGCCCTGGAGCCAACTCGTGCCACTCAATATCGGTATCTACGTTTATGACGACGTCGAGGTTCTCGACTTCGCTGGCCCCTATGAAGTGTTCACCACCGCAACCCGCATGCACGCCCGCAATAGCCGTGATGACCGGCAGTTGTTCAACGTGTTCACCATCGGCCGCAGCACGGCGCCGGTGCGTGCCCGCGCCGGGCTCAAGGTCGATCCGGATTTCTCGATCAACGACCATCCGCCCGTCGACTGCCTGATCGTCCCGGGTGGCGTGGTGACCGCCGAGCTGGAAAAACCCGACGTGATCCACTGGATCAGCGATCAGTCGGAGCCCGGTCGCGTGGTCGCTGCCGTGTGCACCGGCGCCTTCCTGCTGGCCAGGACCGGCAAGCTGGCCGGCAAGCAGGTGACCACGCACTGGGAAGACATCGACGACCTCAAGGAAATGTTCCCGTCGGTGGACGTGCTCAGCACGCTGCGCTGGGTCGATGAAGGCTCGTTCGTGACCTCGGCAGGCATTTCTGCCGGCATCGACATGAGCCTGCACCTGGTCGAGCGCCTGCACAGCCGTGAACTGGCCGAACGCACCGCGCTGCAGATGGATTTCGACTGGACCGAGAACGACTGAGTCATCCAGTCGCGCTGCGGATACCCCTGAAGAGGCTATGTGCCCGAAATGTGCATAGCCAGCGCTTCAACGCTATAGCCAGCGTCCGCCTTACCCCCGCTTGAGACACTCATTCGAACGACCGATAACCCGGCCAACTCGGTGTTTCGGCGGGGGTTTCCTGTATTCCCGAGCCTTTGGCTCAGCGGCAGGACCGCACCCACCTTTGCAAAACCAGAGTGCAGGACACATGAAAACCCACTTCTTCAAAGTCGTTCAAACCGTTGCACAGCACGGTTCGTTCTCCGAGGCCGCCGCCATTCTGGGCTGCAGCCAGTCGAACATCAGCTATGCGATCAAGGAGGTCGAAGATTTTTTCGAAAAACGCCTGTTCATTCGCAGCCGCACGGGTTGCACGCTCACCCCTGAAGGCAAGGTCATCAACCAGACCCTGGGAAATATCATGGCCACGCTCGAACAACTAAAAAAAATGGGGTCAGTGGCAGCGTCACCATTCATTACCACTCGCACATCCGCGAAACCGGCCTGAGCGCCTCGCTGGACTTTCTCGCCCATCATTACCCCGATATCCACCTGAATGTGCTGCACCGCAGCGAACAGAATCCGTCGCTGGACGCATTGATAAAGGGCGTGGCCGATATTCTCATCCTGCCGGGTACTGTGCTGGACGAGCATTACCTCGAACACCATTGCTGGTCGGACCACTACCTACTGGTGGCGGCGCGAAGCAAGCAGGGCAAAGCGCAATGTTTCGCCGAGCTTGCGCAGGTGTCGCGCTATGTTGCCTGGCGGCATCCGGGCGTGGAACGCCTGCACCAGCAACTGGCATCGGCACAGGTACGGCTCAGCCATCGCGGCGAACTCAGTTGCCTGGACACGCTGCTGGACCTGGTTGGCAAACGCCATTGCATCTCGATTGTGCCCAGCGCGCTGTTGAGCGGGCGGCTTCGCGAGCTGGAATCGATCCCGTTGCCGCTGACCGTGAGGCGTCAGATCAGCGTCGTGGCGCGGCCTGCTTCATTGCTGTCCAACGCCGCCAATGCCGTGGTTCAGGCACTGAAAAAACCACCGGCCTCTAACACTCGGCCTGATTGACCGAGGTGTCACAAAACACTGTCACAGTGCCCTCAACGAACGTTTGAACGCGATACGAATGCAACGAATCGGGCCGGCAAGGCTCATATCCGTAAGCAATACATTCAGGACGCTCCGCACGCGGGGCGTCTCAGGTCGCCGATTCGAGAGGAAGACTGAACGCTATGACGATACCGGACAAGCAGTACGTGGACTGGCTGGTCGAGCAATCGATGCTGAACGCCGCAAGACAGCGCGCCAAGACCTATTCGGGGCAGGGCAGGCTCTGGCAGCGTCCTTTCGCCCTTGCACGTCCCAGAGACGCCTCCGCTATCGCCTCGGTCTGGTTTACCGCCTACCCGGCCTCCATCGTCACCCGCGAAGGCGGCTCGGTGCTCGAAGCGCTGGGTGATGAGACCCTCTGGCATGCACTGTCGGAAATCGGCATTCAGGGCATTCACAACGGGCCGCTGAAGCTTTCCGGCGGCTTGCACGGCCGCGAGCGCACGCCAAGTATCGATGGCAACTTCGACCGCATCAGTTTCGGCATCGACCCGGACCTGGGTACCGAGGCGCAGTTGTTGAGCCTGACGCGCATTGCCGCAGCGCACAACGCGGTGATCATCGACGACATCATCCCGTCGCACACCGGCAAGGGCGCTGACTTCCGCCTGGCCGAGATGGCGTACGAGGATTACCCCGGTCTGTTCCACATGGTCGAGATCCGTGAGGAAGACTGGCAACTGTTGCCTGAAGTGCCTGCGGGCCGCGATGCTGTCAACCTGATGCCCGATGTGGTGGATCAGCTGCGCGACAAGCATTACATCGTCGGCCAGTTGCAGCGGGTAATTTTCTTCGAGCCCGGGGTCAAGGAAACCGACTGGAGCGCCACTGACGTGGTACAGGGCGTTGATGGCAAGGCCCGCCGTTGGGTTTACCTGCATTATTTCAAGGACGGCCAGCCCTCCCTGAACTGGCTGGACCCCAGCTTTGCCGCGCAGCAGATGATCATCGGTGACGCGCTGCACGCCATCGATGTCATGGGCGCCCGCGTATTGCGTCTGGACGCCAACGGCTTCCTTGGTGTCGAGCGTCGCGCCGAGGGTACCGCCTGGTCGGAAAGCCATCCGCTGTCGATCACCGGCAACCAGCTTTTGGCCGGTGCGATCCGCAAGGCGGGCGGCTTCAGCTTCCAGGAGCTGAACCTGACCATCGATGACATTGCCTCCATGGGGCAGGGTGGCGCGGATCTGTCTTACGATTTCATTACCCGGCCGGCCTATCAGCACGCGCTGCTGACCGGCACCACCGAGTTCCTGCGCCTGATGCTGCGTCAGGTACATGCCTATGGCATCGATCCGGCGTCGTTGATCCATGCCTTGCAGAACCACGATGAACTGACTCTGGAACTGGTGCACTTCTGGACGCTGCACGCCCACGATACTTTCCATTACCAGGGCCAGACGTTCCCGGGCAACATCCTGCGCGAGCACATCCGTGAGGAGATGTACGAAAAGCTGTCCGGCGAACATGCGCCGTACAACCTCAAATTCGTCACCAACGGCGTCTCTTGCACCACGGCGAGCATCATCACTGCAGCGCTGGGCATTCGTGACCTGAACACCATCACCGATGCCGACATTCAGCAGATCCAGCACATCCACTTGCTGCTGGTGATGTACAACGCCATGCAGCCGGGCGTGTTTGCTCTGTCGGGTTGGGACCTTGTGGGTGCCCTGACACTGCCGGCCGAGCAGGTCGACCATCTGATGCAGGATGGCGACACACGCTGGGTTCACCGCGGCGCCTACGATCTGGTCGATCTGGACCCGGAAGCCGAGTTTTCTGCGGGTGACATGCCGCGTCCCAAGACGCTGTACGGCAGCCTGGTCACTCAGCTCCAGCGTCCCGATTCGTTTGCCTCGCAGCTCAAGAAAATTCTCGCTGTGCGCCGCGCTTATGACATCGCCGCAAGCCGTCAGATTCTGATTCCGGATGTCGAGCATCCAGGGCTGCTGGTCATGGTCCATGAATTGCCGGCCGGCAAGGGCACGCAGATCACTGCGCTCAATTTCAGCGCGGAGACCATCGTCGAAACGCTGCAACTGCCCGGTATCGCGCCGGGTCCGGTGGTCGACATCATCAACGAGCGTGTTGAAGGCGATCTGACCGAGCAGGGCGAGTTCACTATCACCCTGGACGCCTACGAAGGGCTGGCCCTACGCGTGGTCAGCGCCTTGCCACTGTAAGGTGTAATGCGCAGCGGGATCGGCTGCGCGTTACCGCTGAGTCAGGCTGCTCAGGGCTGATGCTTTTTCAGGCGATACGCAAATTGGGCGCGGCTCAGGCCCAGCAAGCGCGAGGCGGCCGCCAGGTTGCCTTCGCTCTTGTCCAGCGCCTCCTGGATCAGGCGCTGTTCGAGGCCGTCGATGGAGAACGCCTGATCCGGCTGATTCAGGGAGTCCAGCAGCGAGGCAGCAGGTGCCTGCTGTGCACCCGCAGCCGATGCCTGACGCAGCGCGCCGTGGTGATTCAGCGAGTAGGCGTCCCGTGGTAACGATTCGTTGCGGAAAATATGCACCAGATCGATGGCCTGGCCTTCATCGCTGGCAATCAGGCCGCGCTCAATCAGGTTCTGTAATTCACGTACATTCCCGGCAAAGTCATAACCCAGCAGGGTTTTCAGCGCGCGCATGGTCAATCCGGCCGGCGTCCTGCCGTACTCCTGACAGAAGCGCTTGAGAAAGAAATTGATCAGCAGTGGAATGTCATCGCGGCGCTCGCGCAATGGCGGCAGGGCGATCGGGTAGACGTTGAGGCGATAGAACAGGTCTTCACGGAAATCGCCAGCGGCCACCGCCTTGCGCAGATCGACGTTGGTCGCCGCCACCACTCGAACGTTGACCTTGATGCCGTGTACACCCCCGACGCGCTCGATTTCCCGTTCCTGCAAGGCGCGCAGCAGCTTGCTTTGCCCGGCAAGGCTTAGCGAGGTGATCTCATCGAGAAACAGCGTGCCACCGTTGGCGCGCTCGAAACGCCCGGGTCTGGAGTGCGTGGCCCCGGTATAAGCCCCTCGTTCCACCCCGAACAACTCGGCCTCGATAAGGTTGTCCGGGATAGCTGCGCAGTTGAGCGCAACGAACGGGCCTTCGCGGTTGCGGCTGAGCTGGTGCAACTGGCGGGCGAACATTTCCTTGCCGACTCCGGACTCACCGCTGATCAATACGGTTGCCGGGGTCATCGCCACTCGTTGCAACGCCTGGCTGGCCGCATTGAAGGCAGCACTTGCGCCGACCAGTGGCTGGTCAGTGGCGGTCGGCGGGCTTGCCTCATAGCTCGCTGCTGGCGTCGGGGCGCTGTGCACTGGAGCAGGTGAGGTGACCGCTCTCAGGTAGCTCAGGTCGCGTTCGACATCGCCCCATTGTTCCGAGGTTTTGCCGACCACACGGCAGCTCGCATGCCCCATGCCCCGGCATTCGACTTCGCGGAAAACCACCATCTGTCCGAACAGGCCGCTGACAAACCCGGTGGCGTAGCCGATTTCGGTCCAGCACACCGGGTCCTGGCCGATACCATAGGCTGCGACATGCTCGTCGGCTTCGCACGAGTGATGCCAGAGAAACTCCCCCTCGTAGAACCCTGACTCGGCGTCGAATTTGAAGTGCAACGGTTCGACCTTGGTCATGCCTTCCAGGGTATGCAAGTGCGTACCTGCCCGAAACGCCGAAGAGGCGTCAGCCTGTGGCCAGCGTTCGCGAATCAATCGGGCGTCACGCGCGCCAGACAGATACCCGGCACGGGTGAACATTCCGCGTGCCTGCTCCTGGCCCAGCCGCTCGATGATCTCGCGGCGCAGGGTGCCGAACGATGAGGTGTGCAGCAGCAACATGCGCTGGTCGTTGAGCCAGATGCGCCCATCGTCAGGCGAAAAGAACAGGCAACTGGTCAATTCCTCGGCGGTTGGCGAGCCGCCTGCGTGCGTTTGACTGCTGTCGCCGCGAGGCGAGAAATGCTCGGTGGGAACGCTGTGATCGGGCAGCTCGCAGTGAGGGTTGTTCATGGGTGTACCTCGGCCGGGCGATGGTCGAAATGATCAAATCGAGGCTTGATTAATAAACATAACTTCATCAAATGAACAAGCGCGTCCGCGTAGAGTTTCCGAGTGAGGGGCACGAAGTTTCAGCAAGGTCGTCGCAAACCCTCGTTCCAAAGCGGTTGAGTGATGACATGATGGTCGGATTACAATCCCGGCACAGGCTTTGCTCTGACGTAAGTACGGCGCATGCTTCCCACGACAAAAGGGGCAGGCGATTACAACCATAAAAGCCGGAGTCTTAATATGTCAGCGTCTGATGGCACCCCTCTGTTGCAACGCGCGATTGAAGCCGAATGCGTTTTCAATGGCGACTGGATTCCTTCCTCTTCTCCTTCATTGCCCGTCATCGAGCCTGCGACCGGCGAGCTGCTGATGAACACTGCCATGGCCGATGCTGCGGACATTGCCGTTGCCTGCCGTGAGGCCGCGCTGGCTCAACCTGCCTGGGCGGCGCTGGGGCCGCGTGAAAAGGCCGACATATTTCTTCTGGCCGCCGATCATGCGGTCTGTGCGTTCGATGAACTGGCCCTGTATGTCGCCCGCGAGACCGGCGGCAGCTTGCAAAAGGGCCAGCACGAAGTGAACGAGACCATCGTGTTGTTGCGTCAGGCTGCGGGGATGCTGTCGCAGGCCCATGGTCATGGCCTGATACTGCCGAGTCAGGCAGGTCGTCTGTCCTATGCGCGGCGTGTTGCGCACGGTGTGGTGGGGGTGATATCGCCGTTCAATTTTCCTTTGGTACTGTCCCTGCGCTCGGTCGCTCCGGCGCTGGCTGCCGGCAATGCCGTGGTGCTCAAGCCCGATCCACAGACGCCGATCAGCGGCGGTTTCCTGATCGCCCGGCTGTTCGAGGAAGCCGGCCTGCCCAAGGGGCTGTTGCACGTGCTGCCGGGTTTGGTCGATGCCGGCGAGGCGTTGTGCCGCGACACCAACGTGCAGATGATCACCTTTACCGGCTCGACTGGCGCCGGACGCAAGGTTGCCGAGGCTGCGGGTCGCAATCTGAAGAAAGTGTCGCTGGAGCTGGGCGGCAAGAATCCACTGGTGATTCTTGAAGACGCCGACCTTGATCTGGCCGCCAGCAATGCGGCGTTTGGTGCTTGGCTGCACCAGGGGCAGATCTGCATGGCCACCGGGCTGATTCTGGTGCATGAGTCCATTGTCGCCGACCTGACCCGCAAGCTGGCGGACAAGGCGCGGGCGCTGACGGTGGGTAACGCGGCACGCGGTGAGGCTGCTCTGGGGCCGCTGATCAACAAACGGCAATTGCAGCACGTGCATCAGGTGGTCAGTGACAGCCTGCAGGCCGGCGCGCAACTGGAAACCGGTGGCGAGTATGAAGGCCTGTTCTATCGACCGACCGTGCTCAGCGGCGTGAAACCCGGCATGCGCGCATTCGACGAAGAGATATTTGGCCCGGTGGCGGTTGTGGTCAGTTTTTCCACGGACGAGGAAGCCATCGAGCTGGCCAATCGTTCCGAGTATGGCCTGGCGGCTGCGGTGATTTCCCCTGACATCGGCCGCGCGACGGCGCTTGGCGACCGACTCAGGTGCGGCATGCTGCACATCAACGATCAGACAGTGGCTGATGAGTGTGTCAACTCGTTCGGCGGGCGCGGTGCGTCTGGCAACGGCAGCAGCGCTGGCAGCCCCTCGGACTGGGATGAATACAGCCAATGGCAGTGGGTGACAGTTAAGAACCAGGCGCCGGCCTATCCATTCTGAGTCTGACTGATATTCCATGCTTCACTGCAACAAGTGATTTGATTCAACGGCAAAACGTGATCCAACAACAATAAGAGCGCGTGACTATGAACCTGAATAACAAAACACTGATCGTCACTGGCGTGTCATCCGGCATCGGCGCTGAGCTGGCACGTGTGGCGCGCTTCCAGGGTGCCCGAGTGATCGGCATCGATCGTCATGAACCGCAACTGACCGTGGACAGTTTCTTCCAGGCGGACCTCGCCGACCCAGGCAGTATCGACGCGTTGATCGAGCGTTTGCCCAAGCAGATCGACGGCCTGTGCAATATCGCCGGTGTACCCGGCACTGCCCCCGTTCAGGCGGTCGCCCAGGTCAATTACCTCGGGCTGCGTCACCTGACCCAACGCGTGTTGCCGCGCATCGTGTCGGGCGGCAGTATCGTCAACGTGGCGTCGATACTCGGTTCGCAGTGGCCGGAAAGGCTGGAGTTGCACAAGGCGCTGGCTGCCACCGAAAGCTACGGCGAAGGGCAGGAGTGGCTGGCGGCCAATCCGGTCGCCCATGAAACCTGCTACCAGTATTTCAAGGAAGCGCTGATCGTCTGGAGCTTCAAGCAGTCGCAGGAATGGTTTCGCGATCATTCGGTACGCGTCAACTGCGTCGCACCGGGGCCGGTGTTCACGCCGATTCTGGGAGACTTTGTCAGCATGGTTGGCCAAGAGCGGGTCGCCCGTGATGGCCTGCACATGAAGCGCCCTGCGCTGGCCGATGAGGTGGCCGAGGTGATTGCGTTTCTGTGTTCCGACGCCTCGCGCTGGATCAACGGTGTCAACTTGCCGGTGGATGGAGGGTTGGCCGCTTCCTACGTGTAATGGCTGCACGTGTTGCAACCCCGGCGACGCGTTCGTGGCGTCGGGGCTCTTGAAAACAACAACAATAAGTACAGGAATCACAAGATGCCCAAGTCAGTCTTGCGTACCGTTGCGACCGTATCATTCATCGCCTTGTCATCGACTGCATACGCCTATGACTTGCCCGGCCTCAATCTGGGCAACACCAGCTTCTACGACGGATCCCCGGCGCCTGCAGGCCCGGGCTGGTATCTGGAGGAGTATCTGAACTATGCCAAGGCCAATCGCTTCAATGACGTGAATGGCGACAAACTGCAACTTCCCAAACAGGATGTGGATGTCCTGGCGGTGACCACGCAGATCATCTATGTCGGTCAGCCGCTGGCCAACGGTGCCATGCCGGGTATTACCGCGATCAACACGTCGCTGGCGCATGTCGACGTGGATGACGGCCTGGGCAACACCGCCCTGAGTTCGCGTGCCGGTTTCGGTGATCTGGTTATCGGTCCGTTTCTGCAACTGCCGACAATCACCCGTGCCGATGGCAGCCCGCTGCTAACCCAGCGTGTCGAGGCGGACATTGCGATTCCGGTCGGCGCTTATGATCGCAATCGCTCGATCAACCCGGGCAGTAATTTCTGGTCGTTCAACCCGTACTACGCCGCGACTTACTGGTTCTCGCCGAAATGGTCGGCCAGCGGGCGTTTCATGTATTTATGGAACGGTAAGAACGATGACCCGCAAGCCGGGTTTGGCAATGTTTCCGATACGCAGGCAGGGCAGGCTTTGCATGCCAACCTGACTTTGCAATATGCGGTTAACGAGCAACTCTCGCTGGGGCTCAACGGTTACTGGCTCAAGCAGTTCACGGATACCCAGGTGGACGGCCATGATGTCAGTGGTCGCAAGGAAAAGGTCTGGGCCATTGGCCCCGGCTTCCTGTATGCCTTCAACAAGGAGAACGTGCTGACGGTCAATAGCTACTTTGAACAGGGCGCGGAAAACCGCACCGAAGGCAACAAGGTGGTGCTGAATTTTCTGCACAAGCTGTAAGGCATGAGATTGTTTTGACTATCGTTCCAACGCTCCGCGTTGGAATGCAGTTCGTGACGCTCTGCGTCACACCTCTCAGATGCGGCGCAACAGCATGACTTGCCGTTAGCCGCTGCCATAGAAGCGCTTTTCGATCGCGATGGCGCTGACGACGCAGATTGCGACGTAAGTGACGGCTGAGTCCTGGCGCTGATCCGGGGGTAGCCTGGCAGGACGCCAGGCTAGACGCACCGGGCCATGGATGGCCCGTTGCGGCGACCCCCGGATCAGCTTCAGGACGAAGGAACCCGACGAAGTCGGGCCGGAAACGGAGCCAGGGGATTTGGTTACTTTGGCCCCATCAAAGTAACTCGCCGAGGGGCGAAAAGGTGACCTGAGTCGAACCCTGATCTACCTGACAAAGAAAAACCGCTGTGTGCAGAGCGTGGGGACGATGGCATAGCGTCTGATCAGCTCGACTCTGCAGCCTTGAGCTCACGCTTCTCGACGGTGATTGATCTGGACAGCACGGTGATCGCCGCCAGTGCCGCAATCACCAGACCTGGCGAGGTGGCCAGCAGTACGCCGGCGGTTCCGGCGCCAGCGCCCAGCAGTTGCCCGGCCGCCAGCGGACCTGCGACCGAACCGAGACGGCCGATGGCCACCGCAGCTCCCACACCGGTGGCGCGTACCGAGGTCGGGTAGGAGGGTGGGGCCAGTGCATACAGCACCAACTGCGCGGCGATGACAAACACCCCGGCTGCAAACCCGGCAATGGCCATCGGGACGATACCAACCGACAAACCCACGCCTGCCAGCGCCGCGAGCAAACCGGCATAGACGAACAGCACGACCTTGATGCCATTGCAGCGATCGAGCAACAGCCCGCCCAACAGCGATCCCAGTGCGCCGCCGATGTTGAACAACATCTGCACCATGCCCGCCTGCGGCTTGCTGAAACCCTGACCGATCAGCAGTGAAGGCAGCCAGTTGAGCAGCATGTACATCACGGTCAGGGTAAAGAAGTAACCGAGCCACAAGGCCAGCGTCGTGCGCGCCCGGCCTTCGCCGAACAACGCAGTGACGCTTGAATGCCGAACGCTGTCAGCAGTGGTCTGCTGTTTGAAAGCGCTGGACTCGGGCAGCAACAGGATCATCAGCGGAGCTACCAGCAGCGGCACCAGACCGCCGATGATGAACGTGGTCTGCCAGTGCTCGCTGGTGAACATGGTCACGACCGCCGCCAGGGCACCACCCAATGGCACTCCTGCATACATGACGCTGATGGCCACCCCGCGGTGACGTTCGCTGACGGCTTCGGCGCACAATGCAATCAGGTTGGGCAGCGCTGCTCCCAGACCCAGGCCGGTCATGAAGCGCACCAGCAACAGGCCGGAAAAGCTCTCGACATACGCAGTGCTCAGCGAAAAGACCCCGAACAGCAGTACTGCGCTCACCAGGATCTTCTTGCGGCCGATGCGATCGGCAATCCATCCGCCAAAGAACGCGCCAGGCAGCAGCCCAATGATCCCTGCGCTGAACACCCAGCCCATCATTTTCGGCTCAAGGGCGAAGGTCTGACGCAACCCGGCGGCCGCCGTTCCGGCAGCTTGCAGGTCGAAACCTTCGATGAGCGCAACGATAAAACACAAGACAATGGTCAGCGTCGATCGACGTAACGGACTGTTCATGGCAAGCCTCATTGTTGTTTTTGTTGTGGAGAAAAGCCTGTTCCCTAGCGCCAATCGAGGCGTTGTGACAGGTAGTTATCAAGGTAACAAAAATAACTAAAAATTGAATCTGGTCGAAATACTCGTAAAAAACGGATCTTAGTCTTTTAAAAACATTGAGTTAGAAGATGAATGTCGAGCGGCCGATAAAGTAGTTAATGATATTAATGTTCGATTATCGGTCACTTTGGATTGACGTGGCTGCGGAATCTTTCAATTCTCTGCTCACGGACCTGCAATCAAGCGCCGGACCGACTCCCAAAACAACAACAATAAGTGGACACCGAACATGTCGAAGCTCGCTCATGATGCAGCAAGCGCTGTGTCAGCTCCCTTTTTTCGTAGAAAACGTTGTGGCCTCGCGCTGGGCCTGCTGGGTATCAGTGCCATTCCCGACCCTGCACAGGCGCAGGGCTTTCTGGATGACAGCCATGGCACCCTGACCCTGCGCAACTATTATATGGACCGCGATTACAAGGATGATGGCGCCAAGACAGCAACTCGGGAGTGGGCGCAGGGCTTCATCATGAATGCGGAATCCGGCTTTACCCAGGGGCCGGTGGGGTTCGGCCTGGACGCCCGGGCGCTGGTCGGCGTGAAGCTGGATTCTTCGCCAGACCGCAGCGGCACCGAGCTGTTGCCGGTATCTGCCAGTGATGGCCGTGCGGCCGACGAGTATTCGCGGCTGGCCCTGACCGGCAAGCTGAAATTCCATGAAACCACGGTCAAGACCGGTGATGTGTCGATTTTCCTGCCGTTCGCTTTCGCCAGTCCCTCGCGACTGTTACCGCAGACCTTTCGTGGCACCACGCTGACTTCCAGGGACATCGATGACCTGACCCTCAACGCGGGCTACATCGACCGGGTCAACAAGCGTGACTCCAGCAACTACCAGGCCATCAGCATCGCTTCACCGAACCGCCGTTTCAATGGGGCGGCAACGTCGTCGCACATGGCTTATGCCGGTGGCGATTATCAGGTCGACAAGGACCTGAGCCTGCGTGCGTATCATGCCGAAGTAGACGATCTTTATACCCAGAACACCCTGGCCCTGCTGCACAAGCTGGCGATTGGCGACGGCGTGCTGAGCACCGATCTGCGCAGCTTTTTCAGCCGCGATACCGGCAGTGCGAAGGCCGGCGAAGTAGACAACCAGAACCTGTCCGCGCTGCTTGGCTACAAGTGGGGAGGGCACAGCGTGAGCCTTGGCTACATGCATTCCAGTGGCGACACGGCGACGCCTTATGTCTCGGGCACCGAGCTGATGGGGTTGAGCGAGATGACCATGAGCTCGGACTTCCTCAACGCCAAGGAGCGCACTTGGCAAGCCATCTACGACTATGACTTCACGGCCATCGGGCTGGTCGGGCTGCGCAGTCGCCTGCGTTATGTGCGCGGCGACAACATCGAGCTGGCCGCTTTCAATGCCGATGATCGCAAGGAGCGTGAGTTTCAGATGGAGCTGGGCTACGTTGTACAAAGCGGTCCGCTGAAGAACGTCGGGCTGCTGGCGCGCAAGTCGATCTATCGCAACGACTTCCCGGCAGGTGCAGCGTTTCGGGACGAGAACCAGACACGCTTTATCGTGCAATACAGCTTGCCGCTCTGGTAGCGACCCCCGCCTTGACGGCAGGGAAGCCGTTTAGGATTGATACACTTTTTTCAGCAACCTGAGCAGGTCCTGACGTTCCTTTTGATCCAGCGCTGCGGTGGATTCGAGGTCGCTGTCTACGGCGATCTGTTTCAGCTCGCGCAGCAGTGTTTCGCCGCTTTTGCTGAGAAAGATGCCGTACGAGCGTTTGTCCGGCTTGCAACGTACCCGGACGGCCAGCGCGCGTTCTTCGAGCTTGTTGAGTAATGGAACGACCTGAGGCGGTTCGATCGCCAGTGCTTTGGCCAGGTCTGCCTGCATGAGCCCCGGGTTCTGCTCGATGATCGCCAGGGCCGAGAACTGCGCCGGACGCAGGTCGTGTGTGGAAAGACGTCCGATCAGGTTCTGGAACAGCTTGAGCTGCGCACGGCGCATGGCATAACCGATCAGATCATCCAGCGCAGAATCCGTTGGTAAAGGTGCCTCGGCAGCCTGTACGGGAGCCTGGCAAACGTCGGCGATGTCAGATGGCTTGGCCATTGAAAATGCGGTCCTTATGGTTTGATGGGTCAATCAGCCGATCAGTTTGCCGAGGTTGGCGAATGATAGCTATGGGGTGTTACTTCACTGTGACCCACGGGTTCGGACGGAGTGCCGAGATTTTGATTAATATGGATAACAGTTAATTGACATAACTATATTTGCGGTTTAGCTTTGAGTCATCTTCAAGCCAAGAACAAGAGAGCATCGCCATGAGCAAATATGAAGGCCGCTGGTCAACCATCAAGGTCGAGATCGAGCACGGTATCGCATGGGTCATCCTCAATCGGCCGGAAAAACGCAACGCGATGAGCCCGACCTTGAACCGCGAAATGATCGATGTGCTGGAAACCCTCGAGCAGGATCCCGATGCGGGCGTTCTGGTGCTGACTGGTGCGGGCGAGGCGTGGACCGCTGGCATGGACCTCAAGGAGTACTTCCGCGAGGTAGATGCCGGACCGGAAATTCTTCAGGAAAAAATCCGTCGGGAAGCCTCCCAGTGGCAGTGGAAGATGTTGCGCATGTACGCCAAGCCGACCATCGCCATGGTCAACGGCTGGTGCTTCGGTGGTGGTTTCAGCCCGCTGGTGGCCTGTGATCTGGCGATCTGCGCTGATGAAGCGACCTTCGGCCTTTCGGAAATCAACTGGGGTATTCCGCCCGGCAACCTGGTGAGCAAGGCTATGGCTGACACCGTGGGCCACCGCCAGTCGCTGTACTACATCATGACCGGCAAAACCTTCAACGGTCAGAAGGCCGCTGAAATGGGCCTAGTCAATGAAAGCGTGCCGCTGGCGCAACTGCGTCAGGTGACCATCGATCTGGCCAACAATCTGCTGGAAAAAAATCCGGTGGTACTGCGCGCCGCGAAGCACGGCTTCAAACGCTGCCGCGAACTGACCTGGGAGCAGAACGAAGACTACCTGTACGCCAAACTCGACCAGTCACGTCTGCTGGACAAGGAAGGCGGGCGCGAGCAGGGCATGAAGCAGTTCCTCGATGACAAGAGCATCAAGCCTGGTCTGGAAGCTTACAAACGCTAGTCGGGTATCCAGAAGTTTTAAAACCGAGTCTGTAGTTCCTGATAAAGATAATAAAGAGGAATCACCATGCTGGACGTGCCCCTGCTGATCGGCGGCCAGTCGTGCCCCGCGAGTGACGGACGTACATTTGAACGCTGCAACCCGGTGACTGGCGAGGTGGTTTCGCGGGTGGCCGCGGCGACTCTGGAAGATGCCGATGCGGCGGTCGCAGCCGCTCAGGCTGCGTTCCCCGGCTGGGCGGCGATGGTGCCCGGCGAGCGTCGGGCGCGTCTGCTCGAAGCTGCCGCGCAGTTGCAGGCCCGCAGCGCTGAATTCATTGCCGCTGCCGGTGAAACCGGAGCAATGGCCAACTGGTACGGCTTCAACGTACAGCTGGCCGCCAACATGCTGCGCGAAGCGGCATCCATGACGACGCAGATTACCGGCGATGTCATCCCCTCCAATGTTCCCGGCAATTTTGCCATGGCGCTGCGCCAGCCCTGCGGTGTGGTCCTCGGTATCGCGCCGTGGAATGCGCCGGTGATTCTTGCCACGCGTGCTATCGCCATGCCACTCGCCTGCGGCAATACCGTGGTGCTCAAGGCTTCGGAGCTCAGCCCAGCCGTGCATCGGCTGATCGGCCAGGTGCTGCAGGATGCCGGGCTGGGTGACGGTGTGGTGAACGTGATCAGCAACGCGCCGGCCGATGCGCCGGCGATTGTCGAGCGCCTGATTGCCAACCCGGCAGTACGGCGGGTCAATTTCACCGGTTCCACTCATGTAGGCCGCATCGTCGGTGAACTGTCGGCGCGGTATCTGAAACCGGCACTGCTTGAACTGGGTGGCAAGGCACCGTTTCTGGTGCTCGACGACGCCGATCTCGACGCGGCAGTAGAGGCCGCCGCCTTTGGCGCTTATTTCAATCAGGGCCAGATCTGCATGTCCACCGAGCGGCTGATCGTGGATCACAAGGTCGCCGACGCCTTCGTTGCCAAGCTGACGACCAAGATCAAAACCTTGCGCGCTGGCAATCCGGATGACAGTGAATCGGTCCTCGGGTCGCTGGTCGACGTGGGTGCCGGGACGCGCATCAAAGGCTTGATCGATGACGCCGTGGCGCTTGGCGCAACGCTGGTGATTGGCGGGCAGTTGCAGGGCAGCATTTTGCAACCGACGCTGCTCGACGGTGTGACAGATGCCATGCGCTTGTACCGCGAGGAGTCCTTCGGCCCGGTGGCCGTGGTGCTGCGCGGCGACGGTGACGAAGCGCTATTGCGACTGGCCAACGATTCGGAGTTCGGTCTCTCGGCGGCGATTTTCAGTCGTGATACCAGCCGGGCCCTGGCGCTTGCGCAACGGGTCGAGTCCGGGATCTGCCATATCAACGGCCCCACCGTTCACGACGAGGCGCAAATGCCCTTCGGCGGGGTGAAGTCCAGTGGCTATGGCAGTTTCGGCGGCAAGGCCTCGATCGAGCACTTTACCCAGTTGCGCTGGGTGACGTTGCAAAACGGGCCACGGCACTATCCCATTTGAACCACCCGATCTGAAACCTTCCAGGCCGGCGGTAACGCTCTTTTACACAAGACCGTGTCGCCGGTGACTCAGGCACAACAATAACAAGGCTGCAGCCTGGTGCTGCAACGCTTGGCCCGAACCGCTGCGTAGCGTTTGGCGCCTGCGTACCTTGATGGAGAGAACGCACGTGAGTTCCGATATCAGATCATCAACGCTGCAAAGTGAAGATAATGCACCGCGCTACCGTCAGGTCTCGATCGGCCACCCGCCCATCGAGGTGCGGGAAGAGCAGGGCGTTCTGCACATGCGTTCCCTGGAGCCCCTGGCACGATTGCCCGACCGGCTGCTTGACCGGCTGGTGCACTGGGCTCAGTTGCGTCCGCAACAGACCTTTATTGCCGCCCGCGACAGCCGTGGCGGCTGGCGCAAGGTCAGTTATGCCGAGATGCTGACGGATGTGCGCGCTATCGCGCAGAGCCTGCTGGCGTACGACCTTTCCGCCGACCGGCCGCTGGCGTTGCTGTCAGGTAACGACATCGAGCACTTGCAGCTTGCTCTGGGTGCCATGTACGCCGGCATTCCATACTGCCCGGTATCACCGGCGTATTCGGTCATGTCTCAGGATTTCGCCAAGTTACGACACGTCTGCGACGTATTGCGGCCAGGATTGGTATTTGTCAGTGATGCCGCGCCGTTCCAGCGTGCCATCGATGCGATCATTCCTGCGGACACGCCCGTCATCACTGTACGCGGACAGCTCAATGGCAGGCCTCATCTGAGCTTCTCCAGCCTGCTCGAAGAGCCGGGTGGCAGCGAGGCCGATGCCGCTTTCCTGGCCAGCGGCCCTAACACCATCGCCAAGTTTTTGTTCACCTCGGGCTCGACCAAACTGCCCAAGGCGGTGGTTACTACCCAACGCATGCTGTGTGCCAATCAACAGATGCTGCTGCAGACGTTCCCGGTGTTCGGCGAAGAACCGCCCGTGCTGGTCGACTGGCTGCCCTGGAATCACACCTTCGGCGGCAGTCACAACATCGGTATCGTGCTGTACAACGGTGGCACGTTCTATCTGGACAACGGCAAGCCCACCGCACAAGGCTTCGCCGAGACTTTGCGCAACCTCAAGGAAATTTCGCCTACCGCCTACCTGACTGTGCCCAAGGGTTGGGAGGAGCTGGTCAACGCACTGGAGCAGGACGCCGAGCTGCGCGAGAGATTCTTCTCGCGCATCAAGCTGTTCTTCTTCGCCGCTGCCGGCCTGTCGCAAAGCATCTGGGATCGTCTTGACCGGGTGGCCGAGCAGCATTGCGGCGAGCGGATTCGCATGATGGCCGGGCTGGGCATGACCGAGGCTGCGCCGTCCTGCACCTTTACTACCGGGCCCTTGTCGATGGCCGGGTACATCGGCCTGCCGGCACCGGGATGCGAAGTGTGTCTGGTGCCGGTGGATGGCAAGCTCGAAGGGCGGTTTCGTGGTCCGCACATCATGCCGGGCTACTGGCGCTCGCCGCAGCAGACGGCCGAAGTGTTCGACGAGAACGGCTTCTATTGCTCCGGCGATGCAATCAAGCTTGCCGATCCTGCGGCACCCGAACTGGGCCTGATGTTCGACGGGCGTCTGGCCGAGGATTTCAAGCTGTCGTCGGGCGTATTCGTCAGCGTCGGACCGATGCGCAACCGCGCGGTGCTGGAAGGCTCGCCGTACGTGCAGGATGTGGTCATCACTGCGCCTGACCGCGAATGCCTCGGGGCGCTGGTGTTTCCCAGGGTGCACGAGTGTCGGCAACTGGCCGGGCTGGATGCACAGGCCACGGATGCACAGGTACTGGCCAGTGCGCCGGTACGCGAGTGGTTCGCCGACTGGCTGGCGCGCCTGAATCAGGGCGCGAACGGCAACGCCAGCCGGCTGGAGTGGATCGTGCTGCTTGATCAGCCCGCGTCCATTGATCGCGGCGAAATCACCGACAAGGGGTCAATCAACCAGCGCGCCGTCCTGCAGTGGCGCGCAGACAAGGTCGAAGCGCTGTACCGTGATCAGGACCCGGACAAGCTCAGAGCAGAGACCAAGGCATGAGTGGCGGCGGGCAGTATTCGGCATTCAGCGACGTGGCCATCTTCGATGCGGTGCGCACGCCCTGGGTGGATCTGGGCGGCGCTCTGGCGGCTGTCTCGCCCATCGACCTGGGTATCAAGGTCGGCCGCGAGGTGTTGGCACGCGCCGCCATCGAGCCGGATCAGATCGACAGCGTACTGGCCGGTTCGATGGCGCAGGCCAGTTTCGATGCGTACCTGCTGCCCCGGCATATCGGCCTTTACAGCGGCGTCGCGCAAAGCGTTCCGGCACTGGGTGTGCAGCGCATCTGCGCCACCGGTTTCGAATTGTTGCGCCAGGCCGCCATGCACGTGGGCGAAGGCGGGCAGATGGCGCTGTGCGTCGCCGCCGAGTCCATGTCGCGCAACCCGATCGCGGCCTATACCCACCGCAATGGCTTCTCGCTCGGCGCCGCTGTGCAGTTCAAGGATTTTCTCTGGGAAGCGCTGTATGACCCTGCACCGGCGATGGACATGATCGCCACGGCAGACCACCTCGCCAAACGGCATGGGTTGAGCCGTGAAGCAGTGGACCGCTATGCCTTGCTCAGCCATGAGCGGGCGCTGCAGTCGCAGGTTTCCGGCAAATGGACCGAGGAAATTGTCCCGGTCAGCAGCGAGCGCTTTGCGCTGGAAGGCTATCAGCCGCGCGGCATCGAGTTGCCGCGAGGGGTTGAAGTGGTGACGCAGGACAGCCATCCGCGTGCGACCCATCTGGCAGCGCTGTCGCGTCTGCGCGCCATTCACGCTAACGGGGTGCAGACCGCAGGCAATAGCTGTGCGGTGGTCGATGGCGCTGCGGCGGCCCTGGTGGGGAGTGCTTCGCAATCGACGAGTCCGGTGTTGGCGCATTTGCTGGCTAGCGCGGTGACGGGTGTCGCGCCAGAGTTCATGGGTATTGGCCCCGCACCTGCGATCCGCTTGCTGTTGCAGCGCAGCGGGCTGGCACTGTGGGATATCGGTCGACTGGAAATCAATGAAGCGCAGGCCGCTCAGGTTCTGGCAGTGGCACAAACGCTGGAGCTTGACCACGAGCGGCTCAACTGCCTGGGTGGATCACTGGGCCTGGGCCATCCATTGGCCGCCACCGGGCTGCGTCTGGTCATGACCCTGGCCCGTCAATTACGCGACACGGGCCTGCGCTACGGTATCGCTGCAGCCTGCGTCGGCGGCGGGCAGGGCATGGCGCTGCTGATCGAGAATCCCCACTATGCGTCCGAGCGTGTCTAGCCAGGAACATACCCGCAAATGCGACATTTTCCTGCTTTAAACGCTACGCCTCACGCAGGTCATCCTTTAGCGCTTGACCGAATCGTAGCGAACAGTGAATCTCGCACCTCTCGACCCCACGGAACCCCGTCTATGCGTGCCCTCGCTGAGCTTTCTTTCGATTTCGTCTGGCATTTGATGTTCACGGATGACAAGCAGCTCGACCAGGATCTGGCGGTGCGCTTGCTGGAAAATCTTTCCGATTACTTTTCGTTGATGTCCGACGAAGAGAAAAGGGCGTTCATCGCGGTGGCTCACGAACGCAAGGCGCGCCTTTTGGCTGTGCCTGATGCCGACGGCTACTCGCCGATACGTCTGGCCTCCGAAGAGCAGGCGCAGTTTCTCGATCATGTGGTGTCCGGGCAGTTCTTCCAGCAGTTCGAGGGCCCCCTGGCGGCGGATGCAAGCGACCGCGTGGTGCCGATTCGCCGCTGAGCGGACCCACGCCGCCCGGTTATTGCTCGACGGCTTCCGGCAGCCTGGCGATGACCTTGATCTCGAAATCGAAGCCATACAGCCAGGTCACACCGACGCCGGTCAGGGTCGGGTGCGGCGCGTCGCCCCAGAACTCTGGAATCACTTTCCATATCCGCTCGAACCTGGCCTCGGGATCGACAATGAACACCGTCACGTCGACCACATCGTCGAACGTGCAGCCGGCCGCCAGCAGGATGGCATTCAGGTTGTTGAACGCCAGGCGCACCTGCTTTTCCAGATCCGGCTCGGGTGAGCCGTCTTCGCGGCTGCCGACTTGTCCGGACACGAACAGAAAACCATTGGAGCGTAGGGCGGGCGAATAGCGATTGCGCTCGTAAAGCGCCTGCCGGCCAGCCGGGAAAACGACGTCACGTTGGGTCATGGGTGTCTCCATCAACACTTGGGTACGAAAGCTGAAATCAGCGTTGAAGCCAGACTAGGGACTTGCGTCTGTGCGATAAACCAGCAACCGTACTCAGCACTGTTTGGGAAACCCAAACAATCGACAGGCTGATGAGGCATGACAGGCGGGGGCGAGGATGGATCGTTTCGACGCAATGCAAGCGTTTGCCCGCGTGGTGGAAACCGGCAGTTTCACCAAGGCCGCGGCTACGCTGCACATGAGCAAGACCAGCGTGACGCAACTGGTGCAGCAGCTGGAGGCCCGTTTGCGGGTCAAGCTTCTCAATCGCACCACGCGCCGGGTCAACGTGACTGCCGACGGTGCGGTGTTTTACGAGCGCGTGGTCAGGCTGCTGGCCGACATGGATGACGCCGAGACCAGCCTGTCCAGTGCAGCGTCGCTGCCCAGAGGACGATTGCGCGTGGACGTGCCCAGCCCGCTGGCCAGCATGCTGCTGATGCCCGCCTTGCCAGGCTTTCATGCGCGTTATCCGGACATTCAGATCGATATGGGCGTCAGCGACCGTATGGTCGATCTGATTGGCGAGAACGTCGACTGCGTGGTGCGGGGTGGCGAGATAGCCGATCAGTCGCTGATGGCACGGCGGGTGGGCGACCTGCAACTGGGCGTTTACGCCGCGCCGGACTACCTGCAGCGAATGGGCACGCCTGTTCATCCGCAAGAGCTCGAAGACTCGGCCCATCGCATCGTCGGCTATCTGTGGGCGCGCACCGGCAAGGCGCTGCCCTATGCCATGCAACGCAACGGGGAAAAGCTCCATGTGCAGGGGCGTTATACGCTGGCAGTGGATGATGGCAATGCCTACGTTGCCGCAGGTTTGGCCGGAATGGGCATTCTCTGGCTGCCGGACTATATGGCCAAGCCGTATCGGGAGCGCGGAGCCCTTGTCCCGTTGTTCGAAGACTGGCAGCTGGACAGCATGCCGATGTACGTGGCCTTCCCGCCGAACCGTCACATCAGCATCAAGGTCCGCGTGTTTATCGACTGGATCACCGAGCTGATGGCCGAGCATGCACCTGTCACTCGGCCACCGGCACACCCTGCGCAATAGTGCGCTGCAGGTTCAACGCCGTGCCGACAGTTGCTGCGGGGCCAGAAATGCGTCATGAAAATAGTTGCGGAAGGCCTGCATGGCCGGGCTCAATTCACGTTCGCGGTGCCAGGCCAGGCCGACGCTCATGGGCGTTACTGTATCGGTGACGGTGATCGTTTCGATACGCTTGCCTTCCAGCGACCAGGGGCGATGCACCAGATCGGAAAGGATCGCCACGCCGCTGCCGTTGGCGACCATACTGCGCACCGCTTCCACCGAACTGGTGCGGATTCTGACATTAGGCTGTTGCCCGGCCAGTTCCCAGTAGCGCATGGCGCTTTGTTCGGCTTCGTCGACGGTCAACAGGATATAGGGCTCCTGCGCGACGTCGGCGAGGCTGACAGAGGCGCGTTGGCATAGCGGGTGATGGCTGGACAGCCACAGGCGGCGCTCGGAGTTGAACAACGTTTCCGAGATGATATCCGGGTGAGTGATGTTTGCCGTCAGCACCACCGCCATGTCGAAGCGACCTTGCAGCAGGCCTTGTTCGATGGCTTGTCGTTCCTGCTCATGCACCTCGATGGCGACGTCCGGGTGCCAGTGTTCCAGGCGCTGCAAATGATGCGGCAGGAAGTAGCCGATGACCGTGTAGCTGGCGGCCAGGCGCAATACGCCGCTGGCGCGGATATCGGGCAGCGGGCTGTTCAGCGCATCATCGACGCTGCGCAGGATGACGTAAGCCCTGTTGAGAAAGTGGCGGCCTGCTTCAGTCAGGCTCATGCCCTGCGCCGAGCGCTGAAACAACAGGGTGCCGAGCATGCTCTCCAGCTCCTTTATCGCCGTGGTGACCGCCGATTGGGAAATATTCAGGTGAATGGCCGCCTGCGAAATCTGCCCGATCTCGGCAGTTGCCACGAAATAACGGACCTGGCGCAGGGTCAGGGACATAAGCACTCCAGACAGAGTTTGTACTGAGCGGGGTATCTGTTTTTCAGAAGATAGCGTATCTGTTAATAGATCTACCCAAGGGGGGCGACTGAATTTAACGTGCTTTGCATGAAGCCGGATAGCCCTTTGTCCGGACAGCCACAGGAGCAACAGCCATGCAGGTGGATTTCAACTCGGACATGGGTGAAAGCTTTGGCGCGTGGACTATTGGTGACGGCGTCGATACTGAATTGATGACCTTTATCAGCTCCGCCAATGTTGCGACCGGTTTTCACGCAGGTGACCCTGGCACCATGCGCCGCACGATCGAGCAGGCGAAACGCCTGGGCGTTGCCATCGGCGCACACCCGGGGTTTCGCGATCTGGTCGGCTTTGGCCGCCGTCATATCAACTCGACGCCCCAGGAGCTGGTCGACGACATGCTCTACCAACTGGGCGCCCTGCGCGAGCTGGCGCGGGTTCAGGGCGTGGCCTTGCAGCATTTCAAACCACACGGCGCCTTGTACATGCACCTGGCCAGGGACGAAGCCGCAGCCCGACTGCTGGTGGAAAACCTGCAGCGCCTGGAGCCTGATTTGCTGCTTTACTGCATGCCCGGTTCGGTTATCTGCAAGATCGCCGAGGAACTGGGCCAGCCGGTGATCCGCGAGTTCTACGCTGATCGGGATTACGACCTTAGCGGCTCCATCGTCTTCACCCGTCACGTACGTGCCCTGGACCCGACCGAAGTCGCAGCCCGCGTGGTGCGCGCGTGCCTGCAAGGTCTGGTGCGTACTGTCGAGGGTGAGGACCTGAGCATCGAATTCGATTCGATCTGCCTGCACAGCGACACGCCGGGCGCGCTGGACCTTGCAGAAGCGACACGTCTGGCGCTCGACGCAGCGGGCATCAAGGTGCGTGCACCGCGTTGAGTCCAAGGTATCGTGTGCACAGACGCACGAGCCGTGTTACTGATTTTTTGCCTGCCGTTCTACAACGATTTCAAGAAAGGAACAGACATGGCTGATCCGATTCGCTACAGCTTTGGCGCTGATGAACATCTGTTCGCCGAGGTCAGTGACAGTATGTCGCTGGAAGCATTTTTCAAGGGACTGGCGGTGACCCGTGCGGTCGAGCGTCTGGCGCTGGATGGTGTGCTGGACGTTTGCCTGGCCAACGCGTCATTCCAGATTCGTTTTGATCCGGACCGCATCGCACCACACGTCTTACTCGAAGCGGTAAGGGCGGCCGAGGCCGATGCGGTCGCCGAACGTACCCTGCAGACCCGGATCATCGAAATCCCGGTGCTGTACAACGATCCGTGGACCCACGAAACCCTGATGCGTTTTCGTGACCGTCATCAGGACCCCGGTTCCACCGACCTGGAATACGCTGCACGCATCAATAACCTGGCGGATGTCGATGCCTTCATCGCCGCGCACAGTGGCGCACCGTGGTTCGTTTCGATGGTCGGTTTTGTCGCCGGTCTGCCATTCATGTTCCAGATGGTGGAGCGCGAGCGTCAGCTGCAAGTGCCCAAATACCTGCGTCCGCGCACCGATACCCCCAAGCACACACTCGGCCACGGCGGCTGCTTCGGCTGCATCTATTCGGTACGCGGAGCGGGCGGTTATCAGATGTTTGGCGTCACTCCCGCGCCGATCTATGACCCGCAGCAGAAGCTGGCCTACCTGAAAGAGCACATGGTGTTCTTCCGGCCGGGCGATATCGTCCAGTTCAAACCGCTTGACCGGCAAGCCTATGACGAGGCTGTCGCAGAGGTGGAAGCGGGGCGCTTCGACCTGCTCATCCGTCCGGTCGAGTTTTCGCTGGATGCCTTTCTGGCCGATCCGGTGGGCTATCCCAAGTCGTTGCAGGAGGTGCTGGCATGATCAAGGTGCTCAAACCCGGTCTGGCCACCTCGGTTCAGGACCTCGGCCGTGAGGGCTATTACCACTTGGGCATTCCGCCCTCCGGTGCGCTCGACCAGTATGCCCTCAGCGCCGCCAATCAGTTGGTCGGCAATCCACCCGGCGCTGCGGCGCTTGAATGCACACTGCTGGGGCCGGAACTGGAGTTCCAGTGCGATACATTGGCTGCAGTCTGCGGCGCGCACATGGCGGCGCGTCTCGACGGCGTGGAAATGCACCACGACACCGCCTTTGCGGTGAAGGCCGGCCAAGTGCTGCGTTTCGACTTCCCCAAGGACGGTGCGCGCACCTACCTGGCCGTCGCCGGCGGCATTGATGTGCCGCTGGTGCTGGGCAGCCGTTCCACTTACACATTGGGTGCGCTTGGCGGTTTTCAGGGGCGCCGACTGGCCGCTGATGACCAGTTGCCGATAGGCACACCCAGCGGCAAGGGACGCGCCGGGGCCAGTCTGCCGATGGCCTTGCGCCAATCGCTGGGCGGGGAAGTGTATCTGCGGGTGGTGCCGGGTCTGTATTACGAGCGCCTGACCGAATTTGCCGCCACCAGTTTTTTCTCCGAACCCTGGAGCGTAGGGTCGGAAGCCGACCGCATCGGTTATCGCTTCAAAGGGGGCAGGGCGCTGACCTTCCAGCCCAGAGAGCAGCCCTTCGGCGCCGGTTCCGATCCGTCCAATATCGTCGACAGCTGCTACCCGATCGGCTCGATTCAGGTACCTGCCGGGCTGGAACCGATTGTGTTGCATCGTGATGCCGTGTCGGGCGGGGGCTATGCGATGATCGGCACGGTGATCAGCGCGGACCTGGATCTGATCGGTCAGATGCAACCCAATCAGACCGCCCGATTCGTGGCCGTCACGCTGGAGGAAGCGCTGGTGGCGCGCAAGTCCTACAAGAAGAAGCTGGCGTGCCTGAGCAAACTGTTTCCTTCCTGAGACGGTCAGTCGGCCTGACCGGACTCCAGTTGTGCCCGCATCTTCGCGCGGCACACCTCGAGTATTTCGTCCGCCAGCGGCGAGTCATTCGGGCAACTGCGTGACAGCAGCAACGCCCCCAGCGCATGGGCAAAGCGGTCGATGGTGTTTGCCCGCGCCTGTTTCCATTCTTCGTCGCCGGGCGCTGCCTGAGCGGGAGCAAGCGCTGCAAGCAGGCTTTCGATGCCGTCGGCGAAGGTCGCTTTGACCTCGTCCGACTGGCGCGCTGCATCGCCGCTCAGCGCGGCCATAGGGCAGCCCGTGCCAAGGTTGTCGCGGTGCTCTCGGGACAGGTAGTAATCGATGAACTGCGCTGGATCGATGCCGGTCGAGTTCGCCACCGTCTGCGAGAAGGCGCAGGTCGCCGATTCGGCCATCAGGTCGGATTTTGAACCGAAATGCTTGTAGAACCCGCCGTGGGTAAAGCCTGCGGCAGCCATCAGATCGGCCACCCCGACACCGTCATAGCCATGCTCGCGAAACTGGACGGACGCCGTCTCGACGATGTGTGCCCGGTTGGCCTGGGCCTGCGCCTTGGTAACTCTCATGCAGGTTGCCTCTTTGCCTGTCTGGTGGTGGCCATCTCGGCCTGGAAGAGGGTGAATATAGCATTGATGCTGACCGTCATCAAAACCGCCGATCGTCAGGATGCTGACTGCAAGTGGTGGCTGACGATTAATACCGATCTTCGCCTCCGCGTTGAAAGTGTTAGCGTATTCCCCGCGTTTTTCTTTGAAACAAGAAAGTTCAGACTAGTCGTCAACCTGTTTATGGCACACAAAGCCCCCAATGCTGATGGGCAGTTAGCCCCTCAGGAGAGAGCACTATGCATCGAACGAAAATTTCCGCCGCAATTGCCATGATTTCCGCAGCCACACTCGCCACTTCGCTGGCCTACGGCGCGACCGCCGTTCCATTGCCTGCCAGTGCGCCTGCTGACAAACCGATTGGCAAGCTTGAGCAGGTTCATGCTTTTTATGACGCGATGCCGACCGGGGTGACGGTGACTGAAACCGGGCGGATCTTCGTCAATTTCCCGCGTTGGGGTGACAAGGTGCCGTTTACCGTGGGCGAGATTCGTGACGGCAAAGTGGTTGCCTACCCCGATCTGGCGGTCAACAAGGAGAACCCCAAAGACCCTGGCGACGGGCTGATCAGCGTGCAGAGCGTGGTCGCCGACGGCAAGGGGCGTGTCTGGCTTCTGGACACGGCCGCACCGGGCTTTGCGTCCCCGCGTCGAGGCGGCGCCAAACTGGTTGCGGTGGACCTGGCCAGCAACCGAATCGTCAAGCGCCTGGTGTTTCCGGATAACGTCATATTGCCCGGCACCTATGTCAACGACATGCGCTTTGACTTTCGCAAGGGAGCGGAGGGGACGGTCTATGTAACGGACTCATCCTTGAGCGGGCCGGGTGCGATCATTGTCATGGACATTGCCAGCGGTCACGCCGTGCGGCGCTTGAACGGGGCGCAGTCAACATCTGTCGATCCGGCTTTCGTACCCGTCGTCGAGGGCGTGGCGGTGCTGGGCGATGGCCCGAACGGAACGCGCAAACCGGTCGGCGTCGCCTCGGACGGCATTGCGTTGTCGGCGGACGGCAAGACACTGTATTTCTCGCCGTTGTCCAGCCGTCATCTGTATGCCGTGGCCACCGAGCTGTTGAACGACAGCAAGGTCAGTGAGCAGCAGTTGGCAGCGGCGGTGCAGGACCTTGGAGAAAAAGGCGCTTCGGATGGCCTGGAGGCCGATGCCAAAGGCGCGGTATACGCAGGCGACTACGAGCATAATTCGATTCGCAAACGCCTGCCGGATGGTACCTGGCAAACAGTGGCACACGATCCGCGCATGCTGTGGCCTGACACCTTGTCGATCGGCCCGGATGGCTACCTGTACTTCATCGTCAACCAATTGCACCGCCAGGCCAACTTCAACGCCGGCCACGACAAGCGGGAAAAACCCTACAGCCTGCTGCGTTTGAAAATAGACGCTGCGCCCGCACCTACCCACTGATCGAATCGAATACCGGAGCATCGATAATGAACACACCTGCAAAGCCATTGGCCTTGATGGCAGTCCTGAAAGCCAGTGCCGGCAAAGAGTCGGCCCTGAAAACCGCATTATCGGCACTTGTGGAGCCGACCCGGGCGGAGCCAGGCAATATCGAGTACACACTGTTCGAAGCGCGTGATGAGCGCGGCACGTTCTACATGCGTGAATGCTTCAAGGATCAGGCAGCACTGGACGCCCATGTCGCCACGCCGCACTACCAACAGTTCGCGGCAGTCAGCGGCGAGTTGCTGGCAGAGCCGCCGCAGCTGATATTTCTCGATCAGGTATCGAACTGAGTGTTCTGAAGGGCCCGGTCAGTCCGGGCCCTATTGAGCACCGCCGATATCTCAGAAAATATTGATCGGGTAACTGACGATCACCCGGTGCTCATCGGAATCACGCTGGCTGGCGAATTCGGTGCGCAGTTGCGCGTGGCGTAGCGCGACGCTGAGGTTTTTTGCCGGACCCGACTGCACCACATAACTCAGGGTGACGTTGCGCTCCCATTCCTTCTTGTCGCCGTCGGACGTCTGGATGTTCGAGCCGCTTTCATACATTGCCAGGAAGTTGAGACCCGGTACGCCCAGTCTGGCGAAGTCATAGCCGTAGCGAACCTGCCAGGTACGTTCTCCGGCGCGCTGGAATTTACCGATCATTGACTCGGTCATGAAGTAGGCAGTCGAGCCGTCACCCTGATTCAGCCAGACCGCATCGCTGTCACCGGTCACGGCCTGGTAACCCGCAGCGAAGGTGTGGCCATTGATCAGGTAGGTGAACTGGGCGCTGGAAAGGCGGCTGTCGACTTCACCCTTGGTGACGCCGTTGCCGTAATAACCCACTGTGTAGAACGCCGGGTCGTGACCGTTGGCGCCGTCCGAGCGGTTGTCGAAATGGCGCAGGTCGGTGCGCAGGGTGCCTGGACCCAGTTGCATGTCGTATTTCAGGCCCAGAAAGTTCTGCTTGTAGAAGTTTTCCAGGTTGCCGTAGTAGTACTGCAAGGTCAGGTCTTTGGTCGGTTTGTAATCGACGCCTGCATAGTAGAACGTGTTGACGAACTCGCCGGTCAGCGGGTTGTTTGCACCCGGAATGGACATACCCATCTGATTGGTCGAACCACGGCCCATGACATGTTCCAGCTGGCCTGCGGTGAAGGTGAAGTCCTTCAGGTCGCCAGACTGAATCTGCCCGCCACGAAAAGTCTGTTGCAACATACGGTCGGTGGACATCACCACCGGCAGCATGGGCACCAGCGTGCCGTATTTCAGTTCGGTCCTGGAGACGCGTGCCTTGAGCGTCGCCCCCAGGCTGCTGAACTCGTCGACCGCACGACCGTCGCTGTCCGTGGGGAAGATATTGCCGTTGAACGCCGTGCTTTGCGGGTTGTAGTGACGGCCTTTGCCCGAGTCCAGACGGATGCCCAACTGGCCGAGTGCATCGACACCGAAGCCCACTGTGCCTGGCGTATAGCCCGACTGGTAGTTGAGCATGAAGCCCTGGCCCCACTCCTGCGTGTAGTTCGGGTCGGCAGCGCCGCTGCGGTTGTCTGCGTTACTGAAGAAGTTGCGCGCAAGAATACTGGCCTTGCTGTCCTCCAGAAAACCTTCGGCGTAGCTCTGCTGAGCGATCAGCAGACCACAAAAGCCCGCAACAAAAGGGGCGGCGCGATTGATACGCTCCATCGGATTCATCCTCATGCTGTAATTAAGTGTTTTTTGAGAGGCAGAGTCAGGCGGCAGTCAGGTTTCTTGTTGTTTTTCAGGCGCAGGTGTTACACATGAATCCGTTGCAGGCGTTGTTGCACCGGGCACTCGATGAAGCTCGACGCGAGGCAGACGATGCAGAACCAGCAGCGCGAGCACGCCCAGCCCGGCGCATGTCAGCAGCCCCGTGCCCACAGCCTGGGCGAGGGCGGTGCGGGCTATCAGCAGCGCCGCATCGACATTGGCAGACGTGTGCTGCAGCAGAACCTGAGGGTCAGCCAAGCGCGGTAAGGCCGACGCCTGACCTGCTGCGTTCAGCGCACTTTGCAGGTTGGCGACATACAGCAGCTTGACCAGCACGCCCATGGCCGCCGTGCCCAGCAAACCGCCGACCAGTCGCAAGGATTGCGTCAGTGCCGTGGCGATACCGAGAAATTGCCGTTCGGCGAGCGTCTGGGTGAATACGGTCAGGTTGAGCAGAATGAAACCCAGCCCCAGCCCCGCCAGCAGAATGAGCCCCAGCAAGGTGCTGAACCCGGCATGCAGCCCGACCAGTGCCAGGGCAATGCAGGCGACTGACAACGCAGCAAACCCGGCGACCGGCAGCCGGTTGGGGTTGGCCATGCGTGTGACGATCCGGCTGTTGACGATGGCGCCCAGCGTAATGCTCAGCGCCAGCGGGGTAAGCAGTAACCCTGCGTCTTTTGGCGAGTAGCCGTAGCTGCCCTGCAAGAGCAGCGGCAGATAAAAAAGAAGAGTGAACATGATGGCGCCGGCCAGCAGCGACATGATGAACAGCAGGCGGATGCTGCGGTTGGCGAATAGTCCGGCGGGCAGCAAGGCAAAGGCACAGCGGCGCTCCTGGAACCAGAGGCCGGCCATGGCCGCGAGGGTCACGGCGCCACAGGTCAGGCTGACGGACAGAGAACGCTGGCCCAGCCATTCGACGAACAATTGCAGGCTGCCAAGAGTCAGCACGATCAATAAAGCCCCGAGCCAGTCGAGCCGGATCGTACCGGCAGAATGGGGTCGATGCCCTTGCGGGCGATACCACGGCAGAAAGCGCCAGGCAAAAAACAAGGCAACCACGCCCAGGGGCAGGTTCAACCAAAAAACCGAACGCCAGCCAAACTCGCCGGACAGATAACCGCCCAATCCTGGGCCGATGGCATTGACCACGCTGAACATGGCACTCAGCAACACCTGCCAGCGCAGCCGCTGGCGGGTGTCGGGAAACAGCTCGGGCACACAGGCAAAGGCGGTACCGATCAACATGCCGCCGCCCACGCCTTGCAAGGCTCGCCCGATCACCAGCACCAACATGCTGTCTGCCAGTGCGCAGAGCAGCGAGGCCAGCGTAAAGATGACTGTTGCGGCCAGTACGAACGGTTTGCGTCCATAAAAATCGCCCAGCCGGCCAAAGATCGGGATGGTCACGATAGATGCCAGCAGGTAGCCGGTGGCGACCCAGGCGTACAACTCGAAACCGTTGAGCTCGGCGACGATGCTGGGCAGTGCGTTGCCGATGACGGTCTGATCCAGCGCGGAAAGGCCCAGTACCAGTGATATGCCGAGCATGGCCAACAAGGCCTGTTTGAAGGTCAGGGCTGGATGGCTCGGCGTCGTCATGTCGAGGTGCTCAGCGCAATGCAGCGACAGCAGTCGCCATGCGCGCGCAGCCGTCTTCAAGGGTTTCAAGTGCTGTAGCCGTAGACATCCGGAAAAACGGTGCCAGGCCATAGGCGGTGCCTGCGACAACGGCCACGCCCTGACTTTCCAGCAGGTACAGCACCACGTCTGTATCGGCTTCCAGTACCGAACCTGACGGTGTGGTTTTGCCGATCAGTGCCCCGCAATTGACGTAGAGATAGAACGCGCCTTCGGGCTTGATGCAGCTCAGGCCGTCAATGGCGTTGATCAGCTCCAGGCAACGATCACGGCGCTGTTTGTAGACCTTGACGCTGTCGCTG
Source organism: Pseudomonas sp. PvP100 (assembly GCF_017833055.1). Classification (NCBI taxonomy): domain Bacteria; kingdom Pseudomonadati; phylum Pseudomonadota; class Gammaproteobacteria; order Pseudomonadales; family Pseudomonadaceae; genus Pseudomonas; species Pseudomonas sp. PvP100. The sequence goes on along the minus strand of NZ_JAFIBO010000001.1, from coordinate 1,830,707 downwards.
ACAAAAGACTGGTCGCCGTTGAAGGCAGCGACTGCGGCGGCCTGGCTCACCGAGCAGGCGTTGCTGGTGGACTGCGATTGCAGGGTCGCCATCGCCTTGATGATATCGTCGGGGCCTGCGGCGTAACCGATGCGCCAGCCGGTCATGGCGTAGGTTTTCGACACGCCGTTGATGATCAGCACGCGTTCGCGCAGCGCCGGCTCGACAGTGAGCAGGTGGCTGAGCGGAGCGTCGTCGTAGCGGATGTGCTCGTAGATGTCATCGGTCATGACCAGCACGTGCGGGTAATCGAGCAGTACGTCGGCCAGCGCGCGCCATTCGGATGCGCTGTAGGTGGCACCGGTCGGGTTGCTCGGCGAGTTGAGCAGCAGCCAGCGGGTGCGCGGCGTGATCGCATTGCGCAGTTGCGTGGCAGTCAGCTTGAACTGATCTTCTTCCGGGCATGCCAAGGTCACTGGACGACCGTCGCAGGCCAGGACCATGTCCGGGTATGACACCCAGTAAGGCGCGGGGATCAGCACCTCATCGTCGACACCCAATGTCGCCGCAAATGCATTGAAGATCGCGGCCTTGGCACCACTGGTGACCACGATCTGACCGGGCGCATAAGCAAGGCGGTTTTCACGCTGCAGCTTGGCGGCGATGGCCTCGCGCAGCGCCGTGGTGCCAGCGTTGAGCGTGTAGCGGGTTTCACCGTTCTCGATGGCGGTACAGGCGGCCTGACGAATATGCGCCGGCGTGTCGAAGTCCGGCTCGCCAACCACCAGGTTGATGATCGATTTGCCTGCGCGCCGCAGTTCATTGGCCCGATCGGCAGCAGCGCTGCTTGGCGACGGTTTGATGCGGAGCACGCGGGCAGCGATGCGAGATGCGGTCACGTTGGCATTCCTCGTTGATGGCCTTGATGAGGAATACGTTACGAGCCAGCGAGGCGCTCGCCATAAGACGAGTTCGTTCTGGGTTGATAGGCAGCGCTTATGACCGCAGATGAACCAGCGTCGCACCAAAAACGGGCGGGCAATGGTTGCAGGGGGATCAGCGCCTGGCAAACGCGATCAGCGGGGACTGACATAGCAATTGCTTATGTCTGGTTTTCTGGAGCTGGCCTGGGTCTTGCTGAAGCCTCCTGATCGCGACTCTGGAGTGCAGCACCTTGAACCTTCGCCGTTTGAAATATTTCGTGAAAATTGTCGACATTGGCAGCCTGACCCAGGCCGCCGATGTGCTGCACATCGCACAACCTGCGCTGAGCCAGCAGTTGGTGACGCTGGAGGCCGAGCTGCAGCAACAATTATTGATCCGCACCAAGCGCGGCGTCACCCCGACCGAGGCGGGCAAGGTGCTGTACGGGCATGCTCAGGTGATCCTGCGCCAGTGCGAGCAGGCGCAGAGTGACGTCAACGCCAGCGGTCTGGCGTTATCGGGGCCGGTGTCGGTAGGGCTGGCACCCGGCACTGCCGCTTCGACGCTGTCGCTGCCGTTGCTCAAACGCGTGCGCGAGCGTCATCCGGGCATTCTGCTGTACCTCAATGAGAACTTTGGCACCACCCTCAGCGAGTTGATCATGAACGGGCGCATGGACATGGCCGTTCTCTATGGCGGGCGAGAGGTGCATGGCCTGAGTTTCGTGCCGTTGATACGCGAGCAACTGTACCTGGTGAGTGCCGAAGAGGCGCTCCAGGGCCGCGAGGAAATTCCGCTCAGCGAGCTGGCCGATATCGACCTGCTGTTGCCGCGCACCTACAACACTGTCCGGCGTCTGGTGGACGAGGCATTTGTGCGTATCGAACGCAGTGCCCGGGTGGTCGCAGAAGTCGAATCTTCGACGACGCTGGCCGCTGCAGTGGCCGATCGATTCGGCTCGACCATTCTTCCCGAGTCTGCTGCACGGGTGCTGGCAGACACGCATGCGGTCAACCTGAGCCGCATTGTCGAACCCGAAATCGAAGCACCTCTCGCGCTGTGCCTTTCCGGGCACTTGCCGCTGTCGGTTCCGGCCCAGGCGGTCAAGGCGATCCTTCTGGAACTGGTCGCAGAGATGCGCGGCAACCGCCGTACGCAATGATCCCGACGTCATAAGGGGCGCTTATCACCCCACAGTCAAACCGTCTTGGCGGTCAAAAACCTGCCTCGTTACATTGCCCTCAGCCACATTTCATTTGCCAGGCAAGGGCTGTTGCATGAAACCGGAACGTATCAAAGCACTTATCGACCTGATGGCCGAATCGGACCTGAGCGAACTGAGTCTGTGTGAAGGCGACGCGCAGCTGCGTTTACTGCGCGAGCCCGCTCAGGTCGCCAATCGCGTCAATCCGGCTGTTTCGACAGCGCAGACGACGCCCGCAGCGCGCCCTGTTTCTCCGACTCAGGCAAGTACGACGGCCGCCGTACAACAGACACAGGCGTGCGCTTCGCTGTACGGGGTGTTGCACCTGACGCCGGCACCCGACCAGCCGCCTTTCGTCGAGATCGGCACGTCCGTCGAGGTGGGGCAGACCCTTGCCGTGGTCGAGGCCATGAAGATGTTTCATCCGGTAAAGGCCGAAGCGGCAGGGGTCGTGACTGCCATTCTGGTTGCCAATGGCGAAGAAGTTCAGGCCGGTCAGGCGCTGTTCAGCATTGCGTGATGGTCTTGAGCTGCCTTGCAGAGCGTCTTGCGGGTTCACCGATCAGGGGTTTTTGATGTTCGATAAAGTGTTGATCGCCAATCGCGGCGAAATCGCCCTGCGCATACAGCGCGCCTGCAAGGGCCTGGGCCTGCGTACGGTCGCGGTGTATTCCGAAGCGGATCGCGATGCCGGTTATGTACAACAGGCAGACGAAGCGCTGTGCATCGGTCCTGCCGCAGCGGGGCAGAGTTATCTGAATCAGGCGGCCGTGCTCTATGCAGCGCAGCTGACCGGTGCTCAGGCGATCCATCCCGGCTATGGGTTTCTGTCTGAAAATGCCGCGTTCGCCGAACGCATCGAGCAGGCTGGCCTGACCTTCATCGGCCCCAGCGCTGCGTGCATTCGGGTGATGGGCGACAAGGTCGCAGCCAAGCGGGCGATGCGCGAGGCTGGCGTGCCGTGCGTACCCGGTCCGGACACCAGCATGCCCGACGATCCGCACAGCATCCTGCAAATCGCTCGCGACATCGGTTACCCGGTCATCGTCAAGGCCGCAGGCGGCGGCGGAGGGCGGGGGATGCGCGTGGTTCAGGAAGAGTCTCAGTTGCTCGATGCCATTGCGCTGACCCGCGAAGAAGCCCGGCACGCCTTCGGCAATCCCGAGTTGTATATCGAGAAGTTTCTGGGTCAGCCGCGCCATGTCGAGATTCAGGTGTTATGCGATGCCTACGGCAATGCCGTCTGGCTCGGCTCGCGGGACTGCTCGATGCAGCGCCGCCACCAGAAGGTCCTTGAGGAGGCGCCTGCACCCGGCATCGACGCAGCATTGATGGCCAGAGTAGGCGAGCGCTGCGCACAGGCCTGCCGCCAGATGGGCTATCAGGGCGTCGGCACGTTCGAATTTCTCTTCGAAAAGGACGAGTTCTATTTCATCGAGATGAACACCCGCCTGCAGGTCGAGCACCCGGTAACGGAAATGACCTCCGGCATCGACATTGTTCAGCAGCAGATCCGCATGGCGATGGGCGAGCGCCTGAGTTTCAGTCAGGCCGACGTACGCGTTTCGGGCCATTCGCTGGAGTGCCGGATCAACGCCGAGGACCCGCGCAGCTTCATGCCGACGCCGGGGTTGGTCACTCGCTGGCAGATCCCCGGTGGTTTCGGTGTGCGGGTCGATTCACATGTCAGCCACGGCTACCGCGTTCCGCCTTATTACGATTCGATGGTGGCCAAGGTCATCACCCATGGCGCCAGTCGCGATGAGGCGTTGGCACGCATGCGTCTGGCACTGAGCGAAATGCACGTCGAGGGCATCTCGACCAACATCGTGCTGCATCGCGACATTCTGCAGGACCCGGTGTTCTGCAGGGGTGGCATGGACATTCATCACCTGGAGCGCTGGTTGCAGACAAGGAGCCAACCATGAGTCTCGTGCAGGCGCCGAATGCGCCAAGAATCACCTTGCTGGGAACCACCGCGTTGCTGTTCGAAGCACCCGGCGAGCTCGACCTGGCACCGCAGCAACGGATATGGGCACTGGCCCGTCTGAGCAGGGACTGGCCGCAGGTACGCGAGGCGGTGCCGGGGATGAACAACCTGATGCTGACCTTCGCAGCGCCACCGCGGGACCTGGCCGGTCTGAAAAACCGTTTGCTGGAGACCTGGGAGCAGTGCCAGCCGCTGCCGTTGCAAGGCCGGATCATTGAATTGCCGGTGGTGTACGGCGGTGATGGCGGCCCGCACATGGCTGATGTCGTCGCCCACACCGGGCTGGATATCGAAACCATTGCCAATCTGCACTGCGAGCCGCTGTACCCGGTGTACGCCTTGGGCAGCCATCCGGGTTATTGCTACCTGGGCGGCATGGACCAGCGCCTGGCGACGCCGCGGCGCAAGGTGCCGGTACTCGATATCGGTGCCGGGTCGGTCTCCATCGGTGGCGTTCAGACAGGTATTTCCGCCTCGGCCGGCCCCAGTGGCTGGAACACCATAGGACGCACGGAGATGGTGTTTTTTGATGCGGGTCAGCACCCTCCGGCGCTGTTGCAACCCGGCGATCAACTGCGCTTGCGTATCGAGAGGATCATCCGATGATCGAAGTTATCAGCGCTACGGCACTGGCGACCGTTCAGGATCTTGGGCGACACGGCAGCCTGGGTTACGGCGTCGGCACCTCTGGCGCGATGGACACGCTGTCACTGCGGATCGGCAACCTGCTGCTGGGCAACGATGAAGACGCGGCGGGCATTGAAATTCCGCTGTTCCCGTTCGAAGTTCGCTTTGTCGATGACTGCACCTTTGCGATCACCGGGGCCGCCTGCGCTGCGTCGCTTGATGGGCACCGGCTGCCGGGTAATTGGGTCGCTCAGGCGCGCAAGAATCAGGTGTTGCGGCTCAATTACCCGACGATGGGCAGCCGCGTGTATCTGTGCCTGGCCGGTGGCGTCGATGTGCCGTTGGTACTGGGCTCGCGCAGCACGCAATTGCGTGGGGCTTTTGGAGGCTGGCAGGGCCGTGCGTTGCAGCAGGGCGATGTGATTCCTGCGGGCGCTGCCAATGAGCCGCGCGCCAGTGATTTCGGGGTGCAATCGTCCGTGGCGGCCTTACCGTTGATGCTCGACGGGTTGCCCGCCATCCGCGTGCTGCCGGCTGCCGAATTCGACTGTTTCAGCGCCGAGGCGCAAGCAACGTTTTTTGCCGGTGAGTGGAAAATCACCACGCAGAGCAACCGTTACGGCTACCGCATGGAGGGCACACCCTTGCTTGCGCGCGAGGCGCTGGAAATCCGCTCTCATGGCATCGTGCCCGGTGTGATTCAGGTGCCCCACGGCGGACAGCCGATCGTGCAGATGCGTGATGCCCAGCCCAGTGGCGGTTATCCCAAATTTGCCACGGTCATTGAAGCCGACCTGTGGCGCCTTGGGCAGGCGCCGATCGGCAGCAAGGTGCGTTTTGTGCAGTGCAGTTACGACGAGGCGGTCGAGGCGCTGGACACCAATCACGCTTTCATCGAAGACACCCGGCGCATGCTCGCGCTGCGCAGCCTGCAAGGACATCGCGGATGAACATCAAAGAGATTCGCCAGCTGGCAGCATGGATTCGGGACGCCGGGCTTACTGTACTGGAACTGAAACGCCCGGGTTTCGAGCTGTTGATCCGCCGTGGCGAGCCTGTGCAGGCCTGTGCTGCGCCTTCTGCGCCACAGGTTGCCGCTGAACAGCCTGCGCTGACTGCGCATGTGGTGAGTGCCGATAACCCCGGCATATTTGTCTCGAGTCATCCCGATGAACGCGACAGCTACGTGAAACCCGGCGATGCAGTGGCTGTGGGGCAGTTGCTGGGGCTGTTGCGTATCGGCCTGTTGTATCTGCCGGTGCGCAGTCATCAGGCAGGGCGCGTACTGCGCTTCCTGGCCGCCGAAAACGAGCGCGTCGGTTATGGCCAGCCGCTGATTGAACTGGAGGAACATGATCATGCGCATTGATCTGAATGCTGATCTGGGCGAGGGCTTCGGGCCCTGGACCATGGGCGAGGACGAGGCGTTGATGTCATTGATCTCCTCGGCCAACGTGGCGTGCGGCTTTCATGCCGGCGATCCGCTGATCATGGACAGCACGGTGCGCCGCGCCAAGGCGCTGGGCATCGATCTCGGTGCGCATGTCGGCTTTCCGGATCTGCAGGGGTTCGGCCGCCGCAGGATGAACATCGAACTCAAGGAGTTGTGCGCCATCGTGGTGTATCAACTCGGCGCTCTGGCGGGCCTTGCGGCCGCTGCCGGCTACCGCGTCACGCACATGAGTTTTCACGGTGCGCTGGGCAATATGGCCGCGGCCGATGCCGAACTGGCCGGGCCTCTGGTAAGGGCCGTCGCAGCGTTTGACCCGCAATTGATCATCAGCTCATCCAGCAGCGCGGCCATCGAGAGCGCCGCCGAGGCGTGCAACCTGAGGGTGGCGACGACCTTTCTGGCTGACCGCGCCTATGACGAAAATTGTCTGCTGGTGCCGCGTGGCATTGCCGGTGCGGTGGTCAAGGACCCGGAACAGGTCCGAGCCAGGGTTGCGCAGCTGCTGCAGGACGGCACGGTAACGACCCTGAGCGGCAAGCGTGTGGCGGTCAACGCCCAGTCGATTCTGTTGCATGGCGACACGCCGGGGGCGGTGGAGCTGGCGCGCAGCATTCGCCGGAGCATCGAAGAGCAGGGCGGTGTCATCACCCCTGTTTCACAGTTGCTCGGGTCATAAGCGCAGCTTATCGCCACACAACCATTGTGTCTTGGTCGCTGCCCGTGACGCTCGTTAAAGTCCAGTACAAGGCGATCAGCATTAACAGTAAGCGGCTGATCGACGCTTATTCAAGGAAACCCTGACATGCCTTTTTCCGATTACAAAACCGCGCTGGTCACCGGCGCTTCTTCCGGCATTGGCGAGGCCGTCGTCGAGCGGCTGTGTGCCGAAGGTCTGCAGGTCCATGCGCTGGCGCGCAGTGCCGACAAGCTGGCGGCATTGGCGCAGCGCACCGGTTGTATCGCGCACGCTATCGACGTGACGGATCTGGCTGGCCTGACGGCCCTGTTTCAGGCCCATCATTTCGATGTCGTGGTCAATAATGCCGGCGTCGACCGGCCGGGCTCGCTGCTCAAAGCGGATGCCGAAGGGATCGATCTGCTGGTCGATGTGAACCTGCGCGCGGTATTGCAGATCGCCAGGCTCTCGTTGCCAGGGATGGTCGAGCGTGATTGCGGGCACATCATCAACATCAGCTCGATCGCTGCCGCGTACAACTTCGGTGGCAACTCGACGTACCACGCGACCAAGGCGGCGGTGAGCATGCTGTCCCGGCAGTTGCGCATCGATGCCTTCGGCAAGCGCGTGCGGGTTACCGAAATCTGTCCGGGGCGCGTGGCGACGGATATCTTCGCCCATGTGCATGGCGACTCCGAGGAAGTGCGCAAGCGTTTCATCGAGGGCTATGAGCTGCCGGTGGCCAAGGACATTGCCGATGCGATCGCCTATGTGATTGCCGCGCCCATCGCAGTCAACATCGGCCACATGGAGATCACCCCGACGCTGCAGGTCCCCGGCGGGCTGTCGACGGCGCGCCCGCAGGACTACGAAGGCTGAGGCTGCGTCTTCGAGGGCTGTACCCATCACGAGAGCGGCACCAGCCGCCATGCCATACCCGCGCCAGACTCACTGGCGCCTTGCTTCTGCCCTGGCTGAATGTCTATGGGAACAACCATGACGAGTAAATTCGATCTTTCAGCGATCCTGCAGGGCGAGTACGCCGAGCTGATCGTCAAGGGCATAGAAACGACCCTGCAACTGGCCTTGGTTGCCTGGTGCCTGGCCATGGCGATTGCCCTGCTGCTGGTGTCGATTCGCCTGACCGGCAACAAGTACGCCGAGCGCCTGGTGGCGGGCTATGTGTCCTACCACCGCAATGTCCCGACGCTGGTGCAGCTGATGCTCTGGTATTTCGGTATTCCGACGCTGCTGTCCGAAAGCACGCAGATCTGGCTGGCCAACTACAGCACCGAATATCTGTTCTCGGTCATCGCCCTGGGGCTTTGCCAGGCGGCGTACTTCAGTGAAGACATCCGCAGCGGGTTGCGCGCGATTCCGGCCGGGCAAGTCGAGGCGTCGCGTGCCCTGGGCCTGGGCTATGTGCGTTCGATGCGCTACGTCATCCTGCCGCAAGGGGTTCGCAACTGTTTGCCGTCGTTGATCAATCACACGGTCCTGCTGTTCAAGAACACCAGTCTGGTCATGGCCATCGGCGTGGTGGAGCTGACTTATGCCACCCGCGAAGTCGAGAACTATACCTTCCGCACCTTCGAAGCGTATCTGGTGGCAACCGTGGTCTACCTGGCCATTTCACTGATGCTGATGGGCCTGGGCGCGTTGCTGGCCCGGCAGTTCAGCAAAGCCATGGCGAGGTAGGCGGCGATGTTCGATGTCTTCACGATTGTTCGCGATAACTGGACCTTGCTGCTGGTCGGTCAATACCCCCATGGCCCGATGGGCGGCCTGATCTCGACGCTGATGCTGGCGGCGCTGGCACTCTTGCTGGCCTTTCCCCTGGGGCTGCTGTTGTCGCTGGCGCGGGTCTCACCGTGGCGCTGGTTGCGCTACCCGGCGACGGTCTGGGTCTATGTGATGCGCGGAATTCCGCTGCTGATGGTGATTTTCTGGACCTACTTTCTGGTTCCGTTGCTGATCGGCCATAACATCACCGGCTTCACCACCATGCTCTGCACGCTGGTGGTCTATCAGAGCGCCTATCTGTGCGAAATCATCCGCGGCGCTATTCAGGCGCTGCCGACTGGTCAGTACGAAGCCTCCCGCGCACTGGGCATGGGCTACCTGCGGACCACGATCTGGGTGATCCTGCCGCAGGCGCTATACAACGCCTTGCCGAGCCTGATCAGCCAGTTCATTTCGATCATCAAGGAAACGTCGCTGGGCTACGTGATCAACGTCCAGGAAGTGACCTTTGCTGCCAATCAGATCAATAACCAGCTGCTGACCAAGCCGTTTCAGGTGTTCTTCATCCTGGCGATCACTTACTACGTGCTGTGCTACGGCCTGACCCGTCTCGCCGCCGTGGTGGAGCAGCGTATTGCCCGCAAACGCGAAGGCGATGTATCGCCTGTGCCCGTTCCCCGGCCTTTGACTACCGATAACTGAGGGTTGCCCAATGCATCCGATGATCATGTTTTCCAGGATCAACAAATGGTATGGCGAGTACCAGGCCCTGACCGATATCACCGCCGAAGTGCAGCGCGGCGAAGTGGTGGTGCTGTGCGGGCCTTCAGGCTCGGGCAAGTCGACGCTGATCCGCACCGTCAATCGTCTTGAGGACGTGCAGCAAGGCCAGATCCTGTTTGATGGCCGTGACGTGAACGGCACCGACGCCAACGTCAATCGGCTGCGCAGCCGCGTGGGTTTCGTGTTCCAGAGTTTCAATCTGTTTCCGCATCTGTCGGTGCTCGACAACATCATCCTGACCCCGACCAAGGTCCGCGGCCTGAAGAGCAGCGAAGCGCGCGCCCGCGCCATGGAGTTGCTGGATCGGGTAGGGCTGGCACACAAGGCCGGTGCCTACCCGGCGCAGTTGTCCGGTGGCCAGCAGCAGCGTGTAGCGATTGCCCGTGCGCTGGCCATGGAGCCGCCCGTCATGCTGTTTGACGAGCCCACCAGCGCACTCGACCCGGAAATGGTCGGCGAGGTGCTCGGCGTCATGAAAGGCCTGGCCAAAGAGGGCATGACCATGATGTGCGTCACCCACGAGATGAATTTTGCCCGGGAAGTGGCCGACACCATCTGGTTCATGGATGCGGGGCAGATCCTCGAAAAGTCCAGCCCTGAGGTGTTCTTTCAGCAACCGGGCCATCCGCGTGCCCAGCGCTTCATTGCCGACCTGCGCAGCCACTGAGCGCAGGCACTGATTTCAGCGAATTACTCAATTCATTTCCAGGAGTCTCACCATGCGTATCAAGTCTGTACTGGCTGCACTGGCGTTGTCGCCGTTGGCTGTTTCAGCGGTCCATGCCGATCAGCTCAGCGATGTGATGAGCAAGAAAAGCCTGAGCTGTGGCGTGTACGCCGACGTTCCGCCGTTCTCGGCACCGGACCCTCAAACCCGCGAACTGGTGGGCATGGACGTCGATCTTTGCGAAGCCCTGGCCAAACACATGGGTGTGGAGCTGGAACTCAAGCCGCTGTCGGTCGAAGCACGGATCCCGGAAGTCAAAATGGGCCGCGTGGACGTGATTTTCGCCAACCTGGCTTACACCAAGAGCCGTGCCGAGCAGATCCAGTTCAGCGACCCTTACTACATCGCCAAGGAAACACTGGTAGTTCGTGCGGCGAATGCCGATCAACCGAAATCGTTCTTCAAGGGCAAACGCATCAGTTCGACCAAAGGCTCTACGTCCGAGCAGTCGATCCGTCTGGCTGACGCAACGCCAGTGACCTTCCAGGACACCGGCTCTGCCTACATGGCGCTGCAACAGAACAAGGTGGTGGGCCTGGTGACCAACACCATGACTGCGATCAAGCTGGTCGGGCAGGCCAAGGCTGGCGGCGTGGAATTGGCAATCGCCAAGGAACCGATGGCGCTTGAGCCCATTGGTGCCGGCATGCGCCAGGGCGAACCGGCTTTTCTGGCGAAGGTCAACGAATCGCTGCGCGAAATGGAAGCCGCAGGCGAGATTGATGCAATCTGGGCGCACTGGATCGGCCCGAACACCGAATACAAGATGGTTCGCGAAGACAAGGTGCAAAGCCTCAGCGAATTGAAGTTCGACCCGTTGCCTTGATCAACGGCATGAAGCCGACCAAAAGTATGCGTCCGGCCAAGTCATCTACCCAGCCCCGCGAGGCCAGGACATGGTGTGCACTTAAATTTAGGTGAACACCAGTTCTAGCCTTTTAAGCGGGTATTTCATGCAGCCACAACGCCGTTCCTACTCCAAGTCCTTCAAGGCCCAAGTCATTCAAGAGTGTGCCCAGCCCGGCGCTTCTATTGCCAGCATCGCGCTCAGCCATAGCCTCAACGCAAACCTCTTCCATAAATGGATTCGGGTACAAGCGCAGAAAAACACGGCGCCGCAACCTGCGTTTAACGGCGCCGAATACGGCAAGAAAAAGCCGTACCGGTGATGGACATGGTGCATGCTTGGATGATCGCCCAGCGCGATCTTGTGCTCGAAGGTTCGGCCATCAGTAGAGCACTCGATTACAGCCTGAAACGCTGGGCAGCGCTGTCGCGCTACCTCGACGACGGAGCCGTACCCATTGACAACAATTGGGCCGAGAATCAAATCCGTCTATGGGCTCTTGGACGTAAGAACTGGCTCTTTGCATGGTCGCTACGCAGCGGAAAAAGGGCGGGGGCGATCATGAGTTTGATCCAATCTGCGCGGCTCAAACCACGTAACCCCTGATGATTTGGGACTTGCAAGGATGGCGCAATTAACGGAGTAGTCATAACGATGATTTTGGTTGTTGAAGGAATCAGCGCCAGCGGGAAAACGACTTGGTGCGCTAAGCATGGAGGGCAACATGTCATTCCTGAAAACGGCCGTTTTGAAAACGAACCGGATCGGATAAAAGATCCAGTCGGAGCAGCAACTTTTTGGGCAGAGCGGAACGTGGATCGCTGGCAAAAAGCGTTGGCCATCGAAGACATTTCTTCGTGGGCTTTGTGTGACAGTGACCCTCTCAAGCTCCACTACATCTGGAGCCTTTGGCAGATCGGCGAGACGAGCGAACACAACTGGCGAATAGAGTTGGACGCCACAAGAGAAACAATCGCACAAGGACGTATTGGCTTTGCTGACTGTTACATTATTGGCCGCATAGATCCTCAGCTTGCGCGAGAGCGAGCCAAAGCAGACACCACCCGCCGACGGAGTAGATTCGAGCTACACGTGCGTCTCCAACAAGCTCTGCTGACCTGGTACTCAGCTTTGGATGAAGTGCTTCCCGGCAGAGTGCGATTCGGGTTTCCTTCAGAAATGCCAACTTTGAAAAGCCTTGATGGAAGATATGCGGTGGTGGCCTTTGATCAAATGATCGCATCGCTCCCACTACCCACTCACACCTCTTAGCCAGACGGAGTTTATATAGCAGTTGGAAGCAGATCGATGTGAGGACGAAGTAAAGATGTGTTCGCCATCCGCTTACGATCAAAAGGTCGGCTTCATGCAAGACCACACGATGGATTCCCGCCGCAACGGCACCATCGCGCCTTGATCAGATCTTGATATTTCCTTGATGGTTTATTGAAAGCCGAGGTTCAGAGTTCGACCGACAGTATCAATCGTCGGCATGACCCCGTGTGGGCGTCTCAGAGGACAAAATGTCTGATCGCTCAGGTTCGGTTTCTGCCTCGGCAGTCGGCGCTTCACTCTCCCGAAACAGACGTTTCGCCGTATCCCCGGTTTGGCTGGTTCCGCTGTTTGCTGCCTTGATAGGCCTTTCGCTGCTGATCGGCAGCACACTGTCCAAAGGCCCGAGAATCTTCGTCACCTTCCAGAGAGCCGAGGGGCTTGAAGCTCAAAAGACGAAGGTCAAGGTCAGGAATGTCGTGATTGGCAAGGTATCGGCCGTGGTCTTGAACAACGACCGTACAGGCGTGGTGGCGACGGTGGACCTCGATGCCAGCGCCCGTGCGTTCACTGCCGAGGATTCCCTGTTCTGGGTGGTGCGCCCGCGCATAGGCGCCACCGGTGTGTCGGGCGTGGATACCTTGCTTTCCGGGCCATTTATCGCGACGGACAGTGGCACGTCCGGGCGTACGAAAAGACACTTTGTCGGTCAGGAAACTGCGCCACCCATTACCTACGGTACAAAAGGCACACGTTTTACCCTGCACGCCGGGGACATGGGCTCACTGGAGGTGGGGTCTCCTGTGTACTACCGACGCATTCAAGTCGGACAGATAGCGGCCTTTCATTTATCCGATGACGGCAAGGGCGTGGATGCGGAAGTTTTCATCAATGCGCCCAACGACAGGTTTGTGACTACTGATACACGCTTCTGGAATGCCAGCGGCATCGGCATGACGGTGGACGCCGATGGTCTGAAAATAAAGACTGAATCAGTTTCGACGATACTGGCGGGAGGGGTGGCCTTCGTCGAGCCGGATTACAGCACGAAGGCACCCAGGGCTGCAGAGCATGCACGCTTTACGCTGTTCGACGATCAGCAGAAGGCGCTGTCGCCGCCCGACGGCGAACCGGGTTACATCCGCATGATATTCAGTCAGTCGCTGCGGGGGCTTGAGGTCAATTCACCGGTCGAGTTCATGGGGATAACACTGGGGCGAGTCGTCTCTGTAGACCTGGATTACGACGCGGCCAGCCAGTCGTTCACCAGTATCGTCGGGGCGGTGATTTACCCGGATCGCCTGGGGATGGCCAATGAAAAAATCGTAAAGACATTGGGTGTTACCGACGATGCACGTACGGCGCAGTTGATAGCCGACTTCGTCAAGCGGGGCCTGCGTGCACAGCCTCGCAGCGAGAGTCTGTTGACCGGACAACTGTATATTTCCTTGGGTTTTATCGCCAACGCTACGCCGGTACCGTTCGATGTCAGTGCGCAGCCGCTGATAATTCCGACCGTGCCGGGGGAGCTTGAAAAGATGCAGGAGCAGGTACAGCAGATCATCGACAAGGTCGGCAAAGTGCCGGTGCAGGAGATCGCCGGCAACCTGAATGGCAGCCTTGGCGAGGCGCAGAAGACTTTCAGGCTTTTCAACGCGCAGGTGATCCCTGAACTGCACGGTGTTCTGGAGCAATCCCGAAGCACAATGGACATTGCCGGTGCAGCGCTTGCCGAGGACTCGCCTGTGCGTCAACAGATCGACCGGACAATGGATGAGGTTCAGCGCATGGCCCGTTCGGTACGGGTCCTGACAGATTACCTGAGCCGCAACCCCGAAGCCTTGATCCGTGGCCGCACCCGGCAGGATCCACCGGGCCTCTACCAGAGGCCCGCGCCTGTTCAGCAGACCGATTAAGCCGAGCCGGGCGGCTTCAATACCTCGGTTTGACCGCCTTCCAGTCCGGCTTGTACTTCTGCATCTGCTTCACATCATCGCGCTGCCGGATTCCACAGCTGTAGTACTGGTCGTTGAGCTTGCCGAGCTGGTCATGGTCCAGTTCCAGCCCCAGGCCAGGGGCGCGGGTGATGCTGACACAGCCATCGACAATCGGCAGTTTACCGCCCTTGATGACTTCCTCGTCCGGTTCCTGCCACGGGTAGTGCGTGTCGCAGGCGTAGTCCAGATTGGGCACCGACGCTGCGACGTGGGCCATGGCCATGAGGCTGATGCCCAGATGCGAGTTGGAGTGCATCGACACGCCCAGGCCGAAGGTGTCGCACATCTTCGCCAGCGCCTGAGTGTCGCGCAGGCCGCCCCAGTAATGGTGGTCGGCGAGCACGATCTGCACGCTGTCGAGGGCTACGCTGCGGCGGAACTCGTCGAAATCCGTCACCACCATGTTGGTCGCCAGCGGCAGGCCGGTGCGTTTGTGCAATTCGGACATGCCGTCGAGGCCCGGCGTCGGGTCTTCGTAATATTGCAGGTCATCGCCCAACAGTTCGGCCATGCGAATCGAGGTCTCCAGTGACCAGTTGCCGTTGGGGTCGATGCGCAGTGGATAACCGGGGAAGGCTTTTTTCAGCGCCTTGATGCACGACACCTCGTGTTCCGGCTGCAGCGCACCAGCCTTGAGCTTGATGCTTTTGAAGCCATAGGCTTCGATCATGCGCCGGGCCTGAGCGACGATCTGCTCTTCGCTGAGCGCTTCACCCCAACTGTCGGGCGCGTAAGGGGTATCGGCATGCTGCGCGTATTTGAAGAAAAGGTAAGCGCTGAAGGGTATCTGGTCACGAATGGCACCGCCGAGCAGGTCCACCAGTGGCAGGTTCATGGAACGCGCCTGCAGGTCCAGAAACGCCACCTCGAACGCAGAATAAGCATTGCTGACTGCCTTGCTGGCGTGTGAGCCCGGCGCCAGTTCGGCACCGGCCAGGCTGGCAGGCTTATGCGCTGCCACGGTCGCCTGGACGATGCTGCGCAGCTGATTGAGGTTGAACGGGTCGAGCCCGATCAGTTGGTTCTGCACCTGTTGCTGAATCGCCAGTGCCGGGGCATCACCATAGCTTTCACCGAGGCCGATGTAGCCGTTGTCGCTTTCCACCTCGATGATCGAGCGCAGGGCAAAGGGTTCGTGAATACCACTGGCGTTGAGCAGCGGCGGGTCGCGAAAGGCGATAGGGGTCACGGTTACACGGATGATTTTCAAAGGGCGGTCTCCCGGAAGTCAGGGTTTGAGGCTGGAAGGGGTGCCAGTGACGGCAGGGCTGAGCGCTGCGGGCCGCTCAGCCCTGGACGGGCGGCCGCGGTCACCTCGTGGCGTAGTGCGGGCGAAGAAGATCACCACCGCAGCCAGCAGCGATGTCGCTGCCAGTCCATACAGACCGCCTTGAATCGAACCGGTGGTCTGTTCCAGAAAGCCGAACGTGGTGGGCGCGACGAAGCCGCCCAGGTTGCCGATGGAGTTGATCAGCGCAATGACCGCAGCGGCAATGCGTGCATCCAGATAGCCCTGAGGGATTGGCCAGAACAGCGCAGAGGCGGCCTTGAAACCGATTGCCGCGAAGCAGATGGCGACAAAGGCGAACACTGGACCGCCCACGGTGGACATGAACATGCCGGCTGCGGCAATGACCAGGGTGACCGCCACCCAGGCCTGCTGGTGCTTGAAGCGTGCCGCCAGTGCTGCAAAGCCGTACATGGCCACGATGGAGATGATCCATGGGATCGAATTGAACAACCCGACCTCGAGATCGCTGAAGCTGCCCATTTTGCGGATCATGCTCGGCAGCCAGAAGGTGGCGCCGTAGATGGTCAGTGCCACGGAAAAGTAGATGAAGCAGAACAGCAGGATCTGCCGGTCCGCCAACAGTCGGAATACCGAGGGTCTGACGGTTTGTGAAGCTTCGCGCAGCCGTTGCTCTTCGGCGATGGCGGTGCTGAGCGCGGTTTTTTCTTCGTCACTGAGCCAGCGGGCTTCATGAGGATGTGATTGCAGCCAGAACCAGACGAAACCGCAGAGCACGATCGACGCGAAGCCTTCGATCAGAAACATCCATTGCCAGCCATGCAGGTTCAGGCCCTCGATGCCGAGCAGGGCGCCGGACACCGGTCCGGAAATCACCGACGCTATCGCCGAACCGCTGAGAAACAGCGCCATGGCCTTGCCGCGGTCGCTGGAAGGCAGCCACTGGGTGAAGTAATAGATGATGCCGGGGAAGAAACCGGCTTCGGCAGCGCCCAGAATGAAGCGCAGTACGTAGAAACTGGTTTCGCCTTGCACGAACGCCATGGCCATCGCGGCCGCGCCCCAGGTAAACATGATGCGGGTCAGCCAGGCGCGGGCACCGTAGCGCTGCAAGAGCATGTTGGAGGGGACTTCGAACAGTGCGTAACCGACAAAGAACAATCCGGCACCCAGCCCGTAAGCTGCTGCGCCGATGCCCAGATCGGTTTCCAGATGGCTGCGTACAAAACCGATATTGACCCGGTCGATGTAATTGACGATGAACATCACCACGAACAGCGGCAGCACGTGGCGTTTCACCTTGGCGGCCGCACGGGCAAGCACCGTGACGTCCGTAGTACCAGGGACGGTATTCAAGAGGCGACTCCCATTCATTGTTTTTTTGGGGATGAGTCGATCATGGAGGCGTGTATTATTCCTGTCCAATCCAGCTTTTGACTTGATTGATACCGGGAGTGGATCAATGTTCGAGCTTTCCCAACTGCGTTGCTTCACCACGGTGGCCACGGAGCTGAATTTCCGCCGTGCCGCCGAACGGCTCAACATGACACAGCCGCCGTTGAGTCGGCAGATTCAGATACTGGAGCACAATCTGGGCGTCGAGCTGTTCACTCGCAGCACTCGCAGTGTGGCCCTGACTGCGGCGGGCAGGGCTTTTTTCATCGAGGCGCAGACCTTGCTGGAGCGCGCGCAGCAGGCGGCCATTTCGGCGCGGCGCTTCGCCGAAGGTGACATCGGCTCGGTGACCATCAGTTTTGTCGGCAGCGCGGTGTATGAGTTTCTGCCCAGAGTGATCGCCGAGGCGCGCCTCAAGCAACCGCAGGTGAAGATTTCCCTGACGGAAATGAACACCTATCAGCAGCACGAAGCACTCAGGGCGCGGCGCATTGACCTGGGCATCGTGCGAGCGCCGTTGTTTCAGCCGGGTTACGAGAGCGAATGCCTGGTACGCGAGCCGTTCGTGCTGGCCGTACCGAGCAGCCATCGGCTAGCGCATGCCGATTCGGTGGCGGTGGCCGATCTGGATGGCGCGCCGTTCCTGATGTATTCGCACTCGGCGTATCCACCGTTCAACGAACTGCTGACCGGTATGTTTCGTTCCGCGCAAGTTGCGCCGGAGTATGTCCAATGGCTTGGATCGTCACTGACCATCCTGGCGCTGGTCAACGCCGGAATGGGGTTGGCATTAGTACCGCGTTGTGCGACCAATGTGGTGTTCAAGGACGTCGTGTTTCGTGACATTGACCTGGGCGAGGGCGTGCAGAGCGAGTTGCACCTGGCCTGGCGTACCGACAATGACAATCCGGCGTGCCGGATGCTGCTTGAAGCCATACGTGCGGCCGTCAGGGCAGATGAAAATTGAAGCGAAAAACCTTGCAACGCAGTGGCATCAACTATCATTCATTCAGTCGATAGTCATCATCAAGCAAGGCAAGTTCTGTTTTTCCGGCAAAGGAGGAGGATGGCGCCATAGCCACCTGCTCCAAAGGGAGACGACGCGATGAGAATCTTCAATCTGTTGACGTTTGCTGCCGTGTTCAGC
The DNA here is from genome assembly GCF_017833055.1 of Pseudomonas sp. PvP100. NCBI lineage: Bacteria > Pseudomonadati > Pseudomonadota > Gammaproteobacteria > Pseudomonadales > Pseudomonadaceae > Pseudomonas > Pseudomonas sp. PvP100. The sequence continues at coordinate 1,812,694 of NZ_JAFIBO010000001.1, read as the reverse complement.
ACCAGCATTGTGTTCACTGCCCCCGTCAATGCTGCCGTCTCCCCGGTCTCCGAACAGTCCTGCCATTTCATGCCCGTCGTCGACAGCGCCGCCAGCCTGCAACACACTCAGTCGGTGGGCGTGCTGTACAGCGAAAACACCCTCAGCAACCTTCAGTATTTGAACAAATACCATTCGGTTGCACTCAGGAGCGGCAGCAATGGCGCACTCGATGCGCGTATCCGCAACGCATTCATCAACAGCTCGGACCCTGCACTGGCGACCGACTGGCTGGTGGGTTCATTGAAGAAAAAGTTCGCCTCGGTAACCGTTTACGACAATCTCGATGCGCTGATGCAGGCGCGGCCGGACGTGGTGGTCATGCTCGACACTTACAATCGTCTGGTGAGCAAGCGCAACAGTCAGGTCGAGGCGCGGTTCATGGCGCGCTTCTATGACAATGACCTGCAATACATCGGCAAGGCTGAAGGTGAGGTGGTTCGGGAAATGACCTCGGTCTGGGTGCAAGGCAAGGCCGCTCCAGAGATCGCCGCACAGATCGATCAGCAGCGTGATTTGCAGGTGAATGCCTTGAAACAGTTCGACGCCTCGCTCAAAGCCCTGGTCATGCAGGCCGACCGGGCGCAGGTGGCGGCGAACTGATGGAGTGACTGCGTCAAGCCTGAGAGGCTGTTGACCGACAAAAATTGCTCATCGACTTTCGCTGCTTCAATACCGCCAGCCATCAGCATGGTCGCCTGCAAATGGAAGATCGGTACGTTAGTGCCCTTTGTCCGTAGAGGACGCTTGAAAGGTGTACAAGCGTCATTGATCCAGGCGCGCGCAGGGGGAAAGTGACCGGCGGGTTATTTCGATTAAACCGACGCACGGCTTGGTTTTTACCGTAAAGAATTAATCACATCCGCCGAGAGCCTGACAAGCGAACCGACAATTAGCTGTCCGGTTCGCATGATGAGCAGCAAGCCACGTGTGCTTTGACTGTGGTAACAGAGAAGCCTTGCGATGCTGAAAAAACTACCGGGTGCCTTGCGTGCCCTGATGTCTGTGCCCGCTGATAACCCCAGGTTGTTGCAGGCCCAATACGTTGCGTTGTCCCGACAACTGCCGTTGATGTACTTCGTGCTGCTGGTCAATACCTGGGCATTGGCGTTCACCCATTGGCGAACCGCTCCGGTATGGCTGACGCTGCTGGTCCCTGCGCTGCTGACGGTTATCTGTGGCGTCCGTGCACGCAAATGGTTGCGCACGGTAAACCGGCCGCCGCCGGCTCCGGCGATCATTCTGGCCACGTTGCGTGGTACGCACGGCCTGGCTGGCGTCATAGCGGCCGGGTTTGCCGCCTGGTCGCTGTCGCTTTACCCCTATGGCGATGCCTATTCCCAGGCGCATGTCGCGTTTTTCATGGGCATTACGGTGATTGTCTGCATCTTCTGCATGATGCACTTGCGGCCTGCAGCGCTGACCACCGCGCTGGTCGTCAACACCGCCTTCGTTATTTTCTTCGCTTCCACTTACAACATTACCTTTATCGCCACAGCGGTGAACATCGTGCTGGTGTCGATCGGCATGCTGATCATTCTTCATTACCAGTACCGCGATTTCACCAGCCTGGTGAATGTGCAGGTAAAGACCGAGCAACTGAGTAACGAGAACCTGTTGCTGGCCAATCAGGACAGCCTGACAGGCCTGCCCAATCGTCGACAGTTCTTTCAGACGCTGGATGCCGCGATGATTGAGGCAGTGGCGCAGCGCAGCGAGCTGGCAGTGGGCGTGTTGGACCTGGACGGGTTCAAGCCGGTCAATGACCTTTATGGTCATCGAATCGGCGACCGTCTGTTGATGCTGGTTGCTGAACGCCTGACCAGCGCCTCAAGCGACAAGGTGCATGTGTCGCGACTGGGCGGTGACGAGTTCGCGCTGGTGATAAAGGGTGACATGGACAGCGACGCGTTGCTGGCGTTTGGCAAGCACCTGTGTGACCTCATGCACGAAAGTTTCGAGCTGTCGGACATGCCAATCCAGATTGGCGCGACACTGGGCCTGGCGACGTACCCGGCCACGGCGGATAACGCGACCCAGCTGTTCGAGTTTGCCGATTACGCGCTGTATCAGGGCAAGAACCATAACCCCGGCACCACCTGCCTGTTCTCCGCCAGTCATCGTGAGCAATTGCATGTGGACGGCGTTACCGAACAGGCCTTGCGGCGCGCCAATCTGGAAACCGAGTTCCACGTATTGTTTCAGCCGATCATTGAAAGCTGCACGCGCGAAACGGTCGCTTTCGAGGCACTGGCGCGCTGGAACAGCCCGGAACTGGGATCAGTATCGCCGGCGCATTTCATTCCGATCGCCGAGCGCATCGGTATGATCAACAAGCTGACCGCGCCTTTGTTGACCCGCTCGCTGCACATGGCCCTGTCCTGGCCTGCGCCTGTCAGGCTGTCGTTCAATTTGTCCGCGCACGACTGTGCGTCTCTGGAAAGTGTCAGCCGAATTGTCGAGATCATCAAGAACAGCGGCTTCGATGCGTCGCGGCTCGATCTGGAGATCACCGAAACGGCGGTCATGCAGGATATTGCTCAGGTGCAGCAGGCCATTACCCAGTTCCGCAAGCTGGGTTGCGGTATCTCGCTGGATGACTTTGGGACCGGTTTCTCCAGCCTCAGTCAGTTGCACGCGCTGGCGCTGACCAAGCTGAAGATCGACCGCAGCTTTGTCACCGGGGTGCACAACAACCCGGCCAGCTACAAGATCGTCAAATCACTGGTTGCCTTGAGTCTGGACATGTCCCTGGGCTGCGTGATCGAAGGCGTAGAAACGCAGGATGAGTTGAATGCACTGACCACTCTGGGTTGTACGATGGTGCAGGGCTACTTCTACAGCCCGCCGATCAGTTTTGCAGAGACGCTGGTCTGGATTGAAATACCCGATGAAGAGCGCACCTTCGGTTACGCCATCTCGTGCCCCGTCTGATCGATTGCATGTGGGCCATTCACTCGGGCGTGCGTGGGGTAAGATGCCTTCTTTGATCTCCACGGAAGCCTTTTGATGAGCAAACCCGGGCAGACCGTCCTTGTTGCGCTGCGCAAGATGATTGCATCAGGCGAGCTGGCTGCCGGCGAGCGCCTGATGGAGGTGCCGACCGCCGAGCTGTTCGGCGTTTCGCGCATGCCGGTGCGCATGGCGTTCCGAACGCTGGAGCAGGAGGGGCTGCTGGTGCCCTTTGGCGGGCGTGGTTTTCAGGTGCGCTCGATCAGCCCGCTTGAAATCGCCGGCGCGGTGGATGTACGCGGCGTCCTTGAGGGGCTTGCGGCGCGGCAAATGGCTGAGCGCGGCGTGACCCAAGAGGCGCGCGACGAGCTTGAGGCCTGTCTGGTGCAGGGTGATGCGCTGTTCGAAAAAGGCCATGTCACTGAAGATGACCTGGAGGTCTATCACGACATGAACATGCGTCTGCATCGCGTGATCGTCGAGGGCAGCGGCAATCGTGCCATTGCCGACGCACTGTCGCGCAACGACCATCTGCCTTTTGCCTCGGTAACCGCGCTGGCCGTGGATCGCGACAACCTGATTCGGGAATACCGGAGGTTCAATTTCGCCCACATGCAGCATCACGCCGTGGTGGATGCGCTGGTCAACGGGCAGGGCGCTCGCGCCGAAGCGATCATGCGCGAGCATGCCAATGCCACCTTGCGCTACGCGGAAATCTTCGGCGCCGGGCAGAACGAGCGCATGAAGGTCATTCAGCGCCCGGACTGATCAGATATCGAGCACCAGCACGGGCGTCTTCGAACGTGAGCAGCAGGGCGTGAACTGATCGTTGAGCGCCTGCTCGTCTTCGGTCAGAAACAGGTCGCGATGATCCGGAATGCCTTTCAACACCCGCGTCAGGCAGGTGCCACAGACACCTTGCTCGCACGACAGCGGAATATCGATGCCATGGCTTTCGAGCACCTGAGCGACGGTTTTATTGGCCGGAATGGCAATGACCTGCCCGGTACTGGCGATCTCGATTGAAAAACTGCCGTCGTTGCTGGTGTCCACCGGCTCTGCGGAAAAGTACTCACGGTGCAGAGTGTCCTCGGACCAGCCAGCATTACGCGCGCTGTCGAGGATGTATTGCATGAAACCGCCTGGCCCGCATACGTACAGATGGGTATCGGGCTGTGGGTGGGCGAGTACTGTGGCAGCGTCCAGCACGGTATCCGGCTGTTCATCGAAGTGCAGTGTGATGCGCTCGGCAAATGCCGAATGCTTCAGGCGCTCGATAAAGGCGCCGCGCTCGGCGGAACGCACGCAGTAATGCAGCTCGAAATCGGCAGCCTCCAGCGCAAGCTGTTCGGCCATGCAGAGGATGGGCGTGATGCCGATACCGCCGGCGAACAGCAGCGTGCGTCGGCTGTTTTCAGCCAGCGGGAACAGGTTGCGCGGTTCGCTGATACGCAACTGTGCGCCAGTCTGAATCTGTTGATGCAGGCTGCGCGAGCCACCGCGCGAAGCCGGGTCGTTGAGGACGCCGATCAGGTAGCGGTGACGCTCGTTCGGGGCATTGCACAGCGAGTACTGGCGGATCAGCCCGTCCGGCAGGTGCACGTCAATGTGCGCGCCCGCGGTAAACGGCGGCAACAGCGCTCCGTCTGCTCGCACCAGTTCAAAACTGCAGATATCCAGCGCTTCATCGTTACGTGATAACACCGTCACGTCGATCATGGTAAGTCCTCGGGTGACCGCGGCACGGGTCACTTCTGATTGTTGTCTTGGTGTTTCGACGAGCAATGGCCGGTCATTTTGTTGCCATCACGGGAATCTGCTCGCCGGGACCGGCCTGCTCGGCAGCGATCAGCCGCTCCAGAATCTTGCGTGACTGCACGCCACCGGCGTCGATATTGAGCTTGAGCAAGTTGCGATGCGGGTGCTTGAGCAGGTTCTGTTGCTGGCGTTCAAGCATTTCCAGGTCTTCGGTGAATATCTTGCCCTGGCCTTCGCGGATGCTGGCGGTCAGCGCTTCGTCAGCGGGATTGAAGTTGCGCGCCATGCCCCAGAAGTACCAGATGGACGTGTCGGTCTCGGGGGTGATGAAGTCGACGACGATGCTCGACGCCTTGAACTCTTTAGGCGCGTCATACCCGCCTTTGCCCGCATGGGCTACGCCGACTTCGATCAGCACATGGCTGGGCGGAGTGAAGCGGCAGATCTGCCAGCGATCGACCTGCACGTCATCGGCCAGGTTGTTGCCACGCAGTGCCATCTGCCAGAACGGTGGCGGCATGATGTTTTCCATGTGCCGGGCGGTGACTACTTCTTCGCCTTCGACGGTTGTAACGGGCGCGGCTTCGTCGATTTCCTTCTGGCCGATGCTGGACGCATGCACGTAGGTTTCGTGGGTGAGGTCCATCAGGTTGTCGATCATCAGGCGGTAGTCGCACTGGATATGAAACAGCCCGCCGCCGTAGGCCCAGTCGTCGCTGACGGCCCACTCCAGATGATGAATGAGTGCCGGGTCGGCTTTTTCCCGGTCACCTGGCCAGACCCAGATGAAGCCGTAGCGCTCGACCGCCGCGAAGGTCTTGTTGCAAGGGAAGCCTCGAACACGCTGGCCGGGCATTGAAACCGTCTTGCCGTCGCCGCCCATTACCAGCCCGTGGTAACCACACACCAGTTGGCCGTTCTCGACATAGCCCAGCGAGAGCGGGGCGCCGCGATGCGGGCAGAAGTCTTCGACGGCAACGACCTGCTGGTTCTGGTCGCGATAGAACACCATCTTTTCGTTGCAGATCTGCCGGCCCAGAGGCTTGTCGGCGACTTCATCCGCTGTGCAAGCGACGTACCACGCATTTTTCGGGTGCATGATGCTTCTCCACGGTTCGATTATTGATCTTATGGATCCACAGAATGAATTAAGTTGTTTCCTTGTGATTATTAATGCCACAGGATCGAGATTAATCCAATGATTAATTTTGTTAACTATTATTTAATGGATCCACAGAGGCTGATCAGTCAGGGCTGGATACCTGCAACGCTGCTCGCAGGCGCGGCGCGAGTGCTTCCAGCAGAGTCTGCACGGAACGCAGTGCGCGACAGTCGGGGCGGGTCAGCAGCCACAGCTCGGTGCGGCATCCTTCCAGCGGGCCACTCAGAGGTTCGACCGCCCCAAGGCCCTCGACCGTAAAGCCGGTTAGCGCCGCAACGCCCAAGCCTGCAGCGACCAACTGCGAGACAGCCGACATGCTGCTGCAGCGGTAGCTCGGTAATACCCCCGGAAAGGTCTGTTTGCGCCAGATCACCGAGGTGTGGTCGGGCATCGAGTCGTCCGGACTGATCCATGGGATCGAGGCCGGGTTTTGCGTCAAGGCTTCGCGGTATTCGGGGCGACCGCAGACGAAGTAGTCGGCACTGCCCAGGCAGCGCCCGATCAGGTGCTCGGGTGGCGTATTGGTCAGGCGCAGGGCGATGTCGGCATCACGACGGCTGAGGTTGGCAAAAGCATTGGAGGTGGCCAGCTCCAGCGTAAGGGCCGGGTACTGCGGCATGAAGTCTGCCAGTGCGGGTAATAGCAGGCTGTGCAGTACCGCATCGGTACAGGTCAGGCGTACCGTGCCGCTGACCACCTGTTCGCCCTGTTGCAAGGCGATGCGCGCAGCGGCAAGTGCCTGTTCGGCGCGCTCGGCCTGCTCGGCCATGGCCTGAGCGGTATCGGTCGGTATGTATCCGCGCCGGTTCTTTTCAAATAGCGCTGCGCCAAGCGCGGCTTCCAGGCGACGGATTGAGCGGAATACGGTCGATACATCAACTTGCAACAGATCGGCGGCACGGGCCAGCGTGCGGCCGCGAACCAGGGCGAGCACCAGTGCAAGGTCGGCGTGGGTGATTTCATATTGCATCGGTGCATTGTTCCTTTGCCGGAATGCCTATGTTTGTTGCGCAGACGACTATCCTAGACTGGTTTCATTCCCGCTGGATAGCGCCCGACCGGCGCTGGCCACTCAGATTCAAACAGGATTCAACCTATGTCGCGACATCCCTTGATCGGTGTCACCGCCTGCCGTCAGCAATTGGGCAAGTATTCCTCTCACACGGCAGGCGACAAGTACGTCGAGGCCGCAGCCTTCGCCGGTATGCCGGTCATTCTGCCTGCGCTCGAGGTGCCCACCGAGCCTGCGCAACTGCTCGCGTCGCTGGATGGCCTGCTGTTTACCGGCTCGCCGTCCAACGTCGAGCCGCGTCACTACAATGGGCCGGCGAGCGTGGAGGGCACCGCCCATGATGTATTCCGGGATCGCACCACTCTGCCGCTGCTCAGGGCTGCCATCGCTCAGGGCGTGCCGGTGTTGTGCATTTGCCGCGGTTTTCAGGAGCTGAATGTCGCGCTTGGCGGCAGCCTGCATCAGCGGGTCCAGGAGTTGCCCGGCTATCTGGATCATCGCGAGCCGCAAAGCGATGTGCTGGCGGTGCAGTACGCGCCAAAGCATGCCGTGCAGGTGCAGCCGGGCGGTCTGCTCGACGCGCTCGGGCTGGCACCGGGGTTCGAGGTCAACAGCCTGCACAGCCAGGGTATCGATCGCCTGGCGTCGGACCTGCGCGCAGAAGCATTGGCCCCCGATGGCCTTGTGGAAGCGGTTTCCATGCCCGGCGCGCCAGGCTTTGTGCTGGGCGTGCAGTGGCACCCGGAATGGGAGTTCATGGACAACCCTGTTTCGCTCAGCCTGTTCAAGGCCTTTCGCGAGGCCAGCCAGAGGTATGCGCGCAGCAGCCACTAGAGCGATGAGCTGCTGAGTGTTGTGGGCAAACGTGATTTAATATCCGGCTTGACGGGCTTCGGGTAATGGACGATCCATTGCGCCGGGGCGCTGCCTCATTCACCGGATATCTTTCACATAAGGCCACTATGGATACGGGAGCACGACTCAAACTGGTGCGTGAAAGCTACAAGCTGTCACAGCGTGAGCTCGCCAGACGCAGTGGTGTGACCAATGCCACGATTTCCCTCATCGAGCAAAATCGTGTCAGTCCTTCCATCAGTTCGCTGAAAAAGCTGCTTGAAGGCATTCCTATGACGCTGGCGGATTTTTTCACGTTCGATCAGCCTCCTGGGCAGGATCAGTACGTGTTTCGAGCCGGTGATCAACCCGACCTGGGGCGCAACGGTGCGCGCCTGCTGCTGGTCGGGGCGACCCTGCCGAGCCGGCAAATGCGCTTTCTTCGTGAGCAATACGCGCCAGGCGCCGACTCGGGCGATGAACCGATCGTTCACAGCGAAGGCGAGGAGTGTGGTCTGGTGACGCGCGGCACTGTGGAGCTGACTATCGATGGACAGGTCAACATCCTCGGTCCAGGAGACGGCTATTACTTCCCGACCACCTTGCCGCATCGCTTCCGCAATATCGGCCAGGATGAAGCCGAGATCATCAGCGCCAACACACCCGCTAACTTCTAGCCTGCTTTTGCTGACGTGCCGTTACGATGGCGTGGGTACCGTTGGCACGTCTGGATGCAATTCAAATGACCAGCGCTGTCGGTCTATAACCCTGCGGGTTCATGCACTGCCAGCGCCAGGCATCAGTGAGCATCGAATCAAGGTTGAACCTGGCCCGCCAATCCAGCTCACGCGCGGCTTTTCCTGGATCGGACCAGCATGCTGCAATGTCTCCGGGCCGGCGTGGCTCAAAGATCAAAGGCACAGCTTTGCCGGAGATACGTTCGAAGGCTTGCACCACCTCAAGCACTGAATAGCCCTGTCCTGTGCCCAGATTCCAGACGGATACGCCGCGCTGGTCATGAATTCTGTCCAGCGCCTTCAAGTGTCCCTCGGCCAGATCCATGACATGAAGGTAATCACGCACACCTGTTCCGTCCGGCGTGGGGTAGTCACTGCCAAAAATGTGCAGAGCGGGGCGCAGTCGATTGGCAACCTGCAGCAGGAAGGGCAACAGATTGTTCGGCGTGTTGCAGGGCGACTCGCCCAGCAAGCCGGACGGATGCGCACCAATGGGGTTGAAGTAGCGCAGCAGCCCGATGGACCAGCGTGGATCCGAGCGAGCGACGCTTTGCATCACATGCTCGGCCATCAGTTTGGAGTGCCCGTAAGGATTGGTCGGTAAACCCAGTGGGCAGTTCTCATCCAGCGGCATTTGCTCACACTCGCCGTAAACCGTCGCGGATGAGCTGAATAACAGGTCGAACACGCCTGCTTCTGCCATTGCCTGACACAAGTTGACGCTGCCGCTCACGTTGGTCTCGAAATAGCGCAGCGGCTCTCGAACGCTTTCGCCCACCGCCTTGAGCCCGGCGCAATGCACCACCGCCTTGACAGGGTGCTGAGCGAACAATCGGTGCAACGTCGCTTTGCTGCGCACGTCGCCGTGGATGAACACAACCTGTCGCCCGCAGAGTTCCTCAACCCGTCTTAACGGCTCTCGCGAACTGTTGCACAAGTTATCAAGCACGACGACATCGCGGCCATCTTCAAGCAATTCGAGCGCGATATGAGCGCCAATGTATCCCGCACCACCGGTAACCAGAATCATGAGTGTCCTTCCTGGATTTTCGCCGCCTCGTTAAGAAGCGAGCTGAGGGCTCCGCCTCGTGACCTTTCTCAACAGGACGACAACGGAGCCTTGCTTGCGAAAATCAGGACCAGACCACCGCGTGGGGGACGTGGTTAAAACGTACTGCAGGTACCAAAAAACATTCGCTCAAGACTAAGGGCGTATTCTCTGCGACGAGTTCAATGCGTCATTCCCGACGGCGCATACCCTTTATCGGAATCAACGAACAGCGGCCTGGGCGCGTGTTCGAAACTGATGAGCCGGTCTATGGTTGCTGCATGCATGTGATGGTTCCATGTACGCAACAGCCGCCACTGCCTATCCTCATCATGAATGCCGTCGAAGCTTAGCCCTTTCAAGAGCCCTTCAGTTTCATCCAGGACTTTCTAACAGAAGGGAAACTCTATGAACGGTGTTCAAACAATCCAGTCCGAGACGTTGGCCTTAACCCGAGTCGAGGCCGTCGTCAGGCCTTTGCTGCTGTGCCTGTCCCATCTGCGATGGGGGTTTGTCTATCAGCGTCCTCAGCACATCATGTCGCGCATGGCGCAGGATTATCAGGTGGTGTTTCTTGAGGAGCCTGTTCTGTCGGACTCCCCTGATATCCGCCTTGAGCAGTTGCCGCAAGCGTGCGGTGTCACAGTACTGGTGCCGCACCTGCCCTGGAAGATGCAGCCTGATGAGGTGATCACCGCACAGCGTGTATTACTGAATCGGTTTATCGATGCACAACGTTTTGGTGAGTTGCTGTTGTGGTATTTCACCCCGATGAGCCTGGCGTTTACCGATCACCTCAGCGCGCACGTGACGATCTTCGATTGCATGGACGAATTGTCTGCGTTCAAAGGTGCGCCGCCAGAGCTTGTCGAACAGGAAGAAGCGTTGATGAAGCGCGCAGATGTTGTGTTTACTGGCGGCTTCAGCCTGTGGGAGACCAAGCGTCGGCAGCATGCGAACGCGCACGCCATGCCCAGCAGTGTCGATTTCGGGCATTTTTCAGCCGCTCGCAACGTGCAGCCTGACCCCGAGGATCAACAGTACATTCCCTATCCAAGACTCGGCTTTTTCGGCGTCATTGACGAACGTTTTGATATCGGGCTGATTCAACAACTGGCCGAGTTGCAGCCACACTGGCAAATCGTTTTGATCGGCCCGGTGGTGAAGATCGACCCGGCAAGCCTGCCGCATTTGGCCAACGTCCATTATCTAGGCAGCAAGTCCTATGACGACTTGCCAGCCTATCTGTCTGGCTGGGACGTTGCGTTGATGCCATTTGCGCTGAACGACTCCACACGCTTTATCAGCCCGACCAAGACGCCGGAATACCTGGCTGGCGGCTGCCCGGTGGTATCAACCCGAATTGCCGATGTGGTCAGAACGTATGGTGAGTCGGGTGTTGTCGCCGTTGCCGATGATGCCGACGCGTTTGCGCGCGCGATTCAAGAGGCACTGGCGCACAAAGGGACTATTGATTTTCTTCGCAAAGTTGACGCGTTGCTGGTCGGCGAGTCCTGGGACAATACGTGCGCGGCCATGAAGGCGCAAATTGACCTGGTGGCCATCGGGGAGCACATAGAATGCCTCGGATAAATCTCGAATCAGCCGCGTGTGAAAAGACGCCCTATGACTTTCTGATCGTCGGTGCAGGTTTTGCAGGCAGTGTGTTGGCGGAAAGGCTGGCGGCTGGATCGAGTAAGCGCGTTTTGCTCATCGACCGACGTCCACATATCGCGGGTAACGCTTACGATCACCTGGACAGCGCCGGGGTATTGGTTCATCGATACGGGCCACATATATTCCACACCAACGCTGAGCGGATTGTGGAATACCTTTCACGATTTACCGAATGGCGCGATTACGAACACCGCGTGCTTGCCAGCGTAGACGACCAACTGCTGCCTGTTCCGATCAACCTCGATACGCTCAACAGCCTGTACGGCTTACAGATGAATGAACGAGAAGCCGAAGCGTTTCTTGCCAGCCGTGCCGAGCCCGTCGAGACGATAAGAACCTCCGAAGACGTTGTGATCAATCAGATTGGTCGGGAGCTGTACGAGAAGTTTTTCCGTGGCTACACCCGCAAACAATGGGGGCTGGATCCCTCGCAACTGGACCGGTCGGTTACCGCCCGAGTGCCTACCCGCACTAACTCGGACAATCGTTATTTCACAGATACTTTTCAGAAAATGCCGCTGCACGGCTACACGCACATGTTTGAGCGGATACTCAACCATCCGCTTATCGATACGGTACTGGGGGTCGACTTTGCCGATGTCCGCACGGCGGTGAAGTATTCGCATTTGATCTATTGCGGGCCGATTGATGAATACTTCGGTTATTGCTATGGCCGTCTTCCGTATCGGTCGTTGCGTTTCGAGCACAAGACCGTTGATCAGGCGCAGTTTCAATCGGTGGCGGTGGTCAACTACCCGGATGAGGCGGTCCCTCATACGCGCATCACCGAATACAAGCACCTTACCGGTCAACTGCACGCCAGAACCAGTCTCAGCTATGAGTTTCCAAGTGCCGAAGGCGATCCTTATTACCCCATTCCCCGACCCGAAAATGCCGAGTTGTACAAGCGTTACAAGGCTTTGGCCGATCAGTCGGATGAGGTCACTTTCCTTGGGCGGCTGGGCACTTACAAGTATTACAACATGGACCAGGTCGTGGGCCAGGCATTGGCGTTGTACCAGCGGCTGGCCCATGACTTCTTTGAGCCGCCTCCCGAACCGATCGAACAGCCTGCGCGAGGTTGAGCATGGGCGGCCTGTTCGACAGTTTTTTCATCGGCGGATTCGAGTGCGCCAGCCATCGACGAGGTGACGGTGTGCGACTCGACCTGCTTCACGCCACCGGGCACGACCGCTGGGCACAGAAAGATTTTGCCGCGCTGGCTGAGTGCGGAATGCGCACTGTACGTGACGGTCTGCGCTGGCATCTGATTGAAACCCGTCCAGATTGTTACGACTGGAGCAGTTTTCTGCCCATGCTGCGAGCTGCGCGGCATCAGGGCACCCAGGTCATCTGGGACTTGTGCCATTACGGTTACCCAGATCATCTGGATGTCTGGCGGCCGCAGTTTGTCGAGCACTTTGCGCGTTTTGCAGCGGCGGTGGCTCAGGTCGTCAAAGACGAAGGGCAGACCGCACCTTTCTATTCGCCGATCAATGAGATTTCGTTCTGGAGTTGGGCCGGGGGCGACATGGCTTATTTCAACCCCGGTAGCGAGCAGCGCGGCATGGAGCTCAAGCATCAACTGGTCCGGGCCAGTATTGCGGCAATAGACGCGGTACGCACGGTAGAGCCCAACGCGCGTTTTATTCAGGCCGAGCCATTGATTCATGTAGTACCGGCAACGCGGAGCGGCGCAGATGCCGCGGCAGCAGAACGTTATCGGCTGGCGCAGTTCGAAGCCTGGGATCTGTTATCCGGACGGCAGTGGCCCGGGCTGGGCGGCCGCCCCGAGTATCTGGATATCCTGGGCGTCAACTTTTATCCGCATAATCAATGGCAGCTCAATGGCCATAAGCTTACGCACGACGATCCGCAGTACAGGCCTTTTCACGGCATGTTGAGCGAGCTGCACAGGCGATACGCCAGACCGATATTGATTTCTGAAACCGGTGCTGAAGACGTTCAGCGTCTGCCCTGGTTCAATTACGTTTGTGCCGAGGTCAGCAAGGCGGTGAGGGCAGGCGTACCTGTGCAAGGTATCTGCTGGTATCCCGTTATCGATTATCCGGGCTGGGACGACGGTCGATACTGTCCGGCGGGGCTGCTGGGTTATGCAGACGGGCAGGGTGCTCGGGCGATCTTTGACCCTTTGCAGGTGGCGTTGCGCGAAAACACGCTTGAATTGGCGGCTCTCATTCGAGAAAAGAATGGAAAATTTGCCGTTTGAGTAAGCGCTTCGGGAGTGCGTGACCCTTCAAATGAATATAATTCGATTTTTGTCAGATACTTTAGAACCCTTTTGAGGCTTCGCCAGTCCTAGCCATTAGAGAGCAGGCGCAATAGCCCAATAAACAGTCGTGGAGTTTCTGGAGTGTCGGACAATAAAGCCCGGGTCGACAATGCGGCGACGGGAGATATCAAACATCAGGGAAAGGATATCTTTTTCGCGGCGGTAGAAACGACCCGGATGCCGATGATCGTGACGGACCCCAATCGCCCGGACAATCCCATCATTTTTGCCAACCAGGCATTTCTGGAAATGACCGGCTATGCGTCAGAGGAAATCATCGGGAGCAACTGCCGGTTTCTTCAAGGGCCGGACACTGACCGGGCGGCGGTGCAGTCGATTCGAGATGCCATCGAAGAGCGCGTCGATATCTCCACTGAAATTCTCAACTATCGCAAGGACGGTTCATCGTTCTGGAATGCGCTGTTTATTTCCCCGGTCTATAACGACGCGGGCGACCTGATTTATTTCTTTGCGTCGCAGCTGGACATCAGCCGCCGTCGAGATGCCGAAGAAGCATTGCGTCAGGCTCAAAAGATGGAGGCCTTGGGGCAGCTTACCGGTGGCATCGCGCACGACTTCAATAACCTGCTGCAAGTGATGGGTGGTTATATCGATCTGATCGGCAGTGCGGCAGAGAAACCCACCATTGATGTGCAGCGTGTCCAGCGCAGTGTTCATCACGCCAAGTCTGCCGTCGAACGCGCCAGTACACTGACCAAGCAACTGCTGGCATTTGCCCGGAAACAGAAACTGCAGGGGCGAGTCCTCAACCTCAATGGCCTGGTTTCCACGACAGAGCCGCTGATCGAGCGTACTTTTGGCCCGGAAGTGGTTATCGAAACCGATCTGGATCCGGCACTGAAGAACTGCCGTATCGATCCAACCCAGGCAGAAGTCGCACTGCTTAATATTTTCATTAATGCGCGCGATGCACTCATTGGTAGGCCCGACCCGAAGATATTTATTGAAACCCGCAATCTGGTCGTCGACGAGTTGGCCAATATGTCTTACGACGGTCTGTTACCCGGCCGTTATGTCTCTATTGCGGTGACGGACAACGGCATCGGCATGCCCGCGAGTATCCGTGATCGGGTAATGGACCCGTTCTTTACTACCAAAGAAGAAGGCAAGGGCTCCGGGCTCGGTCTTTCGATGGTCTATGGCTTTGCCAAACAGTCGGGTGGTGCGGCGCGTATTTATACCGAAGAAGGTGTCGGCACCACGCTGCGCCTGTATTTCCCTGTAGACGAAGCCGTGCTGAGCAAGAACGATCCGCCGAAAGCCTCGGAAAGGCGCATTGGCAGTTGCGAACGAATTCTGATCGTGGAAGACCGTCCTGATGTGGCCGAGCTGGCGAAGATGGTGCTGGATGATTACGGCTATGTGTCGGAAATCGTCCTCAATGCCCGTGAGGCGCTGAAGCGCTTCGAGGCCGGCGCCACATATGATTTGCTGTTCACTGACCTGATCATGCCGGGTGGCATGAACGGGGTGATGCTCGCGCGTGAAGTGAGGCGCAGGTACCCGAAGGTCAAAGTGCTGTTGACCACCGGCTACGCTGAAAGCTCGATCGAGCGAACCGACATTGGCGGTTCCGAGTTTGAGGTGGTATCCAAGCCTTGCATGCCGCAGGACCTCGCCAGGAAGGTCAGGCAGGTCCTCGATGGGCCGAACGGCATCGCCTGACGATACTGACAATGAACACATGAAGGCCTGCCTGTTCTCAGTCAGGCCTTCGTGCTGTTTGATATATAATCAAGCCTATCCAATGAGTGCCGATATTCAAAAGGCAATCAGCCCGTAATGCCCGTCTGTTATTAACGGACATCAGACAACTGCCAATAGTTAGAGCAAACAACCTAATAAAATGACAAGTGTGTAAATCGCTTGGAGCAAGGCGAGCAGATAACGTTCCATTGATGTGCGTCACTATCAATACAGTTCTATTGTGCTTTTTCAAGTCTGAAAAAAAGTCTATAAAATTTTTAAACTTCTTGAACGTCGCTCGGGTCATTGATTTGTACGCCACACATGTGTGCGTTTACTGCCAATGACTCAAAGGACTATGACTATGATTCGCGACGACCGTATCGCCCCAGGTGCCCCTGTGTACCACGAAACTCATGCAGCGGCTCCGCTGCTTAAACGAATCTCCTGGAGTGCGATTCTGGCCGGTGTTGTTCTGGCCATGGTTGTTTCGCTGTTGCTGAACCTGTTGGGTACGGCAATCGGAAGTGCCAGTATCGATCCCATGCAGGAAGCCAATCCGTTGTCCGGCATTGGTACGGGCGCAGGTATCTGGGTCGTTGTAAGCTCGGTTATTTCGCTGTTCGTCGGCGGCTGGGCCGCTGGACGTCTGGCGCAGCGTGAAGGTGCATTTCATGGCCTGCTGGTATGGGCGAGCGTCTCGCTGATCACGGTTTATCTGGTCTCCAGCGCAGTGACCGGCGTCGTGCGCGGCGGGCTCAACCTGGCGGGCAGCGGCATGTCGGCACTGGGCAGTGGTATCGCACAGGTGGCTCCAGCCGTTGGCAGCAAGATTCAGGATCAATTGCGCGCCCAAGGCATCGATTTCAATCTGGACGATATTCAGGGCGAGATCGAAACAGCCATGCGTCAGACCGGCAAGCCCGAGCTGAACCCGGATAACGTCAAGCAGGAAGCTCAGGCGACCCAGCAAGACGCACAGAACACTGCCAAGCAGAGCGCACAGAATCCTCAGCAAGCCGACCAGCAATTGAGCGGCCTGATGGATCGCATCAAAGCCAAGGGCGACCAGGCATGGGATGCCGCTGACCGTCAGGCGCTGGTCAATCTGATCAAGGCGCGTGGCAACAAGACTGATGCCGAAGCCAACCAGATCGTTGATCAGGCTCAGGCCAGCTACCGTCAGGCTTATGCCAAGTATCAGGAACTGAAAGCTCAGGCTGAACAGAAAGCCCGCGAAGCGGCTGAAGTGACCGCCAAGCGTGTTTCGCAAGGTGCCTGGATTCTGCTGATCACGCTGGTGATCTCGGGTCTGGTAGCTGCGGGTGCAGGTGTACTGGGTCGTCGCACTCAGCCGCCAGCCAAGGTTGTTGCTGCGGTCTGATTCACTGCAAAAAAAGTGAACTGATGTATTAAATGGGGGGGCGATTATCGCTCCCCATTTTTTTTTGTTTTCATAGAGCTGCAATGAAGTCTGAACAGTGGCTGAACTGTTCACGATCACGGCTGGGATTTCACCCTGAAGGCTTCATGGGTCAACACATTCTCAACAATAACCCTCTTATACTTTATCGCTCCGATTGTATGTCTCCCCCTTCCACGTCGCTGCGGTCATTCCCTTGATAACTTCTCGCGTGCTGTCGCCATTGCTTTTGCTGTTGGGCGTGTTGCTGTTTTTTATCGCGCTGGGCAATCACCAATTACAAAACTCGACAGAACCCCGCGTGGCCGGCATTGCCATGGAAATGCACCTGAGTGGCAACTGGGTTACCCCGAAACTGAACGATCAACCGTTCCTGGAAAAACCGCCGATGAGCGTCTGGCTCGACGCTGCGTCCATCGGGGCGTTCGGTGCGACTCCCTGGGCGGTCAGGCTTGCGTCCGCCTGTGCGGGGCTGTTCAGCGTGTTGCTGCTTTACAGCATGCTGCGTCGCTTCGGGCGACCTGCCTCCATAGCGTGGGTGGCTGCATTCATGCTTGCGACCCAGGCCAGTTTCTGGAGCAATTCGCGGCAGGTGGGCGAGGACGCGTTGCTGGCGCTGGGTGTGAGCATGGCGTTGCTGGGGTTCTTTTGCGCCAGTCAGCGTCTGCGCAGCGACGGATTTCCCGCAGGCGCCTGGCTGCTCTTCGTAGTGGGGATCGCGCTGGCAACCCTGAGCAAGGGCGTGCTGGGCCTCGCGATGCCGGGTGTGGTCATTTTCGCCTGGCTTGTGTGCCAGTCGGTGCAGAGCAAACGCATTGTTCTCGCCCACTGGCTACGCCCGGCGATGTTCACCGTCCTGGCTTTGGTGCCTTTGCTGGTATGGCTGTATTTTCTATACGGGCAGGGCGGTACGCAGTCGTTGAAGGACGTGCTCTGGACCAACAGTGTCGGACGCTTCAGTGGTTCGTTCGAAGAGGCGGGGCATTACGAGCCCGTGCATTACTATCTGAGCAAACTGCCTGAAGCGTTTTTGCCGTGGAATGTGCTCGTCTATCTGGGGCTGTGGCATTTCCTCAAACAGCTGCGGGCCAACCGTTACCTGCTGTTTTTCAGCCTGTGGCTGATCGCGCAGTTCCTGCTGTTGTCGCTGGCCTCGAGTAAACGCATGGTTTATCTGATGTCACTGGCCCCTGCGGCTGCGGTCATTGCGGCGGAATATACCTTTGTGTTGGGCGAGCGACTCAAGGCGCGCTCGCAGCGCTCTCCGTATGCGGCGTTGGTTGTACGAAACGCAAGGGCGATGACGGTTGCCGCTGCCGTTTTGATCGTGGCGGGGTATCTCGGCGCAGCCATATGGCTGGAACCGCGAGCGGACCGGCAGTTGTCGTTCCTGCCGCTGACTGACAAGGTCCATTCCCTGCAAGTCCAGGGACGGCACGTCGCCTTGTTTCAGCCCAGTGAACGGCTGGCAGGTGCCAGCGTGTTCTACAGCCAGAGCTTGCTGGATACATTCATATCCAGTGCTGACCTGAGCAGCTTTCTGACCCGTGCCGACGGCAATGTGGCGATCATGGAAAGCCTGCAGCCTCCCGAACCACCCTTGCGAGTGGTCGACAGCGTCAAGGTCGGCGAGCGTATCTACTATTTCGTCAGCCAGGCTCCGGTGACTGTCGGCAACTGACGGCCACCGGAGCAGCCCGTTACACGAACTGACTGCTGACAAGCGAGTTACAGGCCGTCCACTGCTTTTGTGGGATTGGCAGGTCGCACGATTCGCCACGGCCGATGGGGAAGTAGTGGAAGCCGCGTTTTGCCAGTCGTTCAGTGTCGTACAGATTGCGTCCATCGAAGATGATCGGCGCGTTCAGGCGTTGCTGGATCAACTCGAAATCCGGGGCTTTGAACTGTTGCCATTCAGTGCAGACGATCAATGCATCGGCCTCGTTGAGCGCGGACTCCGGCGTGCCCATGAGCATCAGGTCCTTGCGATGGCCATAGATGCGCTGGGTTTCCTGCATGGCCTCGGGGTCGAACGCCCGCACGCTGGCGCCAGCCTCCCATAACGCTTCCATGAGTACGCGGCTCGGGGCATCACGCATATCGTCGGTGTTGGGCTTGAACGCCAGGCCCCACAGGGCAAAGGTCTTGCCGCGCAGATCGCCCTGATAGAACGCGTTGACCCGCTCGAAGAGTTTGTTCTTCTGCCGTTCGTTGATGGCCTCGACCACCGACAGCAGATCGTTGGAGCAATGAGCCTCCCGGGCGCTGTGAATCAACGCGCGGATGTCCTTGCCGAAGCATGAACCGCCGTAACCGCAGCCGGGATAGATGAAGTCGTAACCTATCCGTGAGTCGGCACCGATGCCCAGCCGCACCAACTCGACGTCCGCGCCCAGATGCTCGGCCAGTTCGGCGATCTGGTTGATGAAGCTGATCTTGGTTGCCAGCATGCAGTTGGCGGCATACTTGGTCAGTTCGGCGCTACGCAGGTCCATGAACATGATCCGCTCATGATTGCGGTTGAACGGCGCATACAGCTCGCGCATGACGTTGCGCACGGCTTCATTTTCGCAGCCGATGACAATACGGTCCGGGCGCCGGCAATCGTTGACCGCCGAGCCCTCCTTCAGAAATTCCGGGTTGGAGACGATATCGAACTGCAGCAGCCGGCCCGCCTGACGCAGTGCCTGATCGACGTGGTTGCGCAAAGCGTCGCCACTGCCGACCGGCACGGTGGATTTCTCGACGATGATCAGCGGTTCGCGCCGATGCCGGGCGATGGCTTCGCCCACCGCAAAAAAGCCGCTCAGGTCGGCCGAACCATCAGCACGAGAGGGCGTGCCGACCGCGATGAACAGGACCTCGGCATGTTCCACTGCCAGTTGCTCGTCAGTGGTGAAACACAGACGCTGCTGGTCCAGGTTTTCACGCACCAGATTGGCCAGTCCTGGCTCGTAGATATGCACCTGGCCCTGACGCAACTGGTCGATCTTGGCCTGATCAATGTCCATGCAGACCACATCGTGGCCGACTTCGGCAAGCACGGTCGCTTGTACCAGGCCGACATATCCGCTACCGAAAACGCTGATTTTCATGGGGAAGATCCTGAGGTGATGGCCGGGGGACGCGCCGAAGGTTGATGATCAAGACACCTGCCACGATCAGGGTGACACCCACAGTTTTCGATACCGTGAATGTCTCGTGGAAAAACGGCAGTGCTGCGGCGAGCGTATAAACCAGCGCGTAGCTGATGCTGAGCAGCGAATAAGCACGGCTCAGGGGCAAGACCCGAAGAGCCAGCAACCAGAAAAGCATGGAGAGCGCATAAGCGGTGATCGAGGCGCAGACGACCATCAGGGCACTGAGATCGAGCTGCGTCGAATTGTGCAGTTCGAGCGAATGAGCGGGCGAGGGCAGGCGGCTCATGCTCCAGCGCATACCCAGCTGTGCCGCGCTGACCAGCGCCACACTGGCCATGGCGCACAGGGTTGCCCGGCAGCGGGTCACGCTTGATGCCCCAACTGAAATACCCCGACAAGAATCAGCGCAATACCCAGCCAGTGCTGTGCGTCAACCGGCTCGTCGAACACATAGCGCCCCGCCAGCGTGATCAGCACGAAGTTAACACCCAGCATCGGATAGGCGATGCCGACGTCCAGGCGTTGCAACACCAGCAGCCAGACCAGCAGGCCCGACCCAAGGCAGGCCAGCGCCAGCCACAGCCACGTTGAGCGCAGCGCTACAAACGCGCCGGGAAATGCCCCGCGCCAGTCTTGTACCGCGCACTTCTGCGCGATCTGGCCCAGGCAGGTCAGCAGGCATGCGCTTGCCAGCATCAGCCAGGTCACGATGCCGACTTCTCGTAAATGAGGATGGCCAGGTTGCCTTCGTCATAGCGCTGACCATCCTTGGGAAGACTTTCGAGCTCTTTCAGTTCCTCATCGCTCTTGCCGCGCATGATGACGCCGACCCGGCCTTGGCTGCGGGCGTTCTTCATCCAGGCATCAATGTCCTGCAGGCGGACTTCTCGACCCTGCACATCGGGATAGCCCAGGCCGTATTCCAGCTCGCCCCAGGTGTTGAACAGTGCAACATCAGGCCGTTTCAGGCGCCACGCCAATGCCGAGGCAGCGCCCAGGTCGTTGCTCAGCAGATGCGTGCAGTCCGCCAGTTCGGCCTGGTGCCTGACGACGAACGGGTCGGGAGTCTTGTTGTTGATCACATCGTTTGGCAGCGCAGCGGGCAGCAATGCGATCAGCAGCCAACCGCCCAACGCCGGCGTGGCCCAAAAGGTCAGGGGGCGCAAGCCTTGCAGGGCGTTGGCGAGTGTCCATCCGAGAAGCACGATGACCGCCAGTGACAGATGCATCGGTTCGTTTTCGTAGACGGGCTGCTTGAGTTGAAGGTAGATCAACGCTAAAAGCCCAAGAAAAGTGACGGTCGCGTTGAATATTCCGTTCGCGCGCAACGCTGTGCTGTGGCCTCGATCGAGGCGCTCGACCAGAGTGTTTGCCATCAGCAGCGCCAACGGCAGCAGACACGGCAGTATGTAGGTTGGCAATTTACCTTTGCTCAGGCTCAGAAACGCCAGTGGCAGCAGCAGCCACAGCAGCAAAAAGGCAATGTCAGGGTGGCTTTTTTCTTGCCATGCCTGTTTCAGTGTTACCGGCAGCAGCAGTGCCCACGGCACACAGGCCGCCACCAGCAACGGCATATAGAACCACCAGGGCTGGGCATGCTGGGCATTGTCCCCGGCAAAGCGGCGAATATGCTCGTGCCAGAAGAAGTAGCGCCAATAGTCGGGCTCTTGCTGGTGGATTGCCAGCGCCCACGGCAGGCAGACGGCGATGGCAATCAAGATTGCAAGCGGGCCGAATTTGAGTAGCTCGGCCAGGCGTCGCTGGCACAGCATGTAGGGCAGGGCGATGATGACGGGCAGTGCCCAGGCGAGAAAGCCCTTGGTCATGAAGCCCATTGCGCAGGCCACGCCGACTGCCGCCCATGCCGCTAGACGCGCTCGGCCGATGCTGTGCACGGCGTACCAGAATGCCAGCAGTGTCACGTTGGTCCAGAGGGTGAATTGCGGATCAAGATTGGCGTAACCGGCCTGGCCGGCGATAAAGCCGAAGCTCATGAACAGCAAGGCGCTGGCGAACTGCTTGCGCGGGTCGTTCCAGATCTTGCCGGCCAGTAGATAGGCCAGCAGCACGCTCAAGCCGCTTGCCAGTGCCGACACAATGCGCACGCCGAACAGGTTCTCGCCAAAGACCTGCTGCCCTAGTGCAATCAGCCAGTAACCGGCAGCCGGTTTTTCGAAGTAACGCAGCCCCATGAAGTGTGGCGCAATCCAGTTACCGCTGTGGAGCATTTCCTGGCTGATCTGCGCATAGCGGGTTTCATCGGGAATCCACAGGCCGTGAAAGCCCAGCGGCAGCAGATAAGCCAGCACGAACGCCAGTAACAGCAGCGCAAGATGACGATGCCTGACGTGCATCACTGCTGCACCCCCAGCCAGCCTTCGCGGCCGGGCAGGTGGCCGCGAACGATATGCCCGGAAGGCAACCGTTCGATGGCATCGGGTAGCAGATGGCCCAGCGGCGCGAAGTGGATGCCTTGGGTATTGGCCCGCTTTAACAGTTGCCTGAAACCTTCGGCCATGATGATCCCTTCCACTTCGGCGTGAAGGGTGTAGACATTGAGCCGTCGTGCGGCGAAGCGGCCGAGAATGTAGTCGTTGAACGCATTCGGCTGCAGGTGCGGGCCGATTACTTCATCGAAGGTCGGCAAATCCACCGGAACCTGAGCGGTACCGAGACTACCGTGGACCAGCAACGGGCGAAACAGACTGGCGCCACGGCAGTCACTGTTGTAGCGAAAGCCAAACGCCTCTTTGGCCTGCACAATGCGCTGGTCGGCGCGCCAGCCTGCCGCTGCGGAGCACACCACCGGGTGGCCGAGGATGTCGCTCAGGCAGTCGACCCCACGGTGTATCTGGGCAGTCAACTGTCTGTCGCTCCAGTGTCCGGCATTCGCTTGCCAGCCATGATGATCCCAGGCATGCAGGCCGATTTCGTGACCTGCATCCAGCGCGCGGCGCATCAGTGGGCCAAGGTCACGGCCGATCGGTTTGCCCGGCCATGCAGTACCGGCCAGCAGAATATCCCAGCCATACAGGCTCGCCGCCTTGGAGCGAAGCATCTTCCAAAAGAACGTAGGCCTTACCAGACGCCACAGATGGCGCCCCATGTTGTCGGGTCCGACACTGAAAAAGAAGGTCGCCTTGACCTGCGCTTCGTCGAGTATGTCCAGTAGCCTGGGCACGCCCTCACACGTGCCCCGGTAAGTGTCGACATCGATTCTCAAGCCTGCCTGCATCAGCACTGATCCGCTTTTTCAGCCATGGCTTCGCGCAGGAAGAAATCCAGGGTTTTGCCGATGGTCTCGCTCAGCTCGATACCCGGCGTCCAGCCAATCAGCTTTTTGGCGTTGTCGATGCTCGGCGTGCGATGGCTGACATCCTGATAGCCCTTGCCGTAGAAGGACTGGCTTTCAACTTCACGAAAGCCCGCAAAGGGCGGGAAATGGCCGCGCAACGGATGAGCTTCGAACTGGCGAAGCAGCTCTTCACCTAATTGACGGATGCTGGCTTCGTTGTCGGGGTTGCCGATGTTGATGATTTGTCCGTTACAGCGCCCATCACGGTTTTCGATGATCCGCGCCAGCGCCTCGATGCCGTCGACGACATCGGTGAAACAGCGCTTCTGGGCGCCGCCATCCACCAGGCGAATGGGCGTGCCTTCGACCAGGTGCAGGATCAGTTGGGTGATGGCCCGCGAACTGCCAATGCGCGCCGAGTCCAGGCGGTCCAGACGCGGTCCCATCCAGTTGAATGGGCGAAACAGGGTGAATTGCAGGCCTTTCTGGCCATAGGCCCAGATCACCCGGTCCAGCAGCTGCTTGGACACCGAGTAGATCCAGCGCTGCTTGTTGATCGGGCCAACGATCAGGTTGGAGGTGTCTTCGTTGAAGTTTGCGTCCTGGCACATGCCATAGACTTCGGACGTGGACGGGAAAATCACGCGCTTGTTGTACTTCACGCAGTAGCGAACGATCTTCAGGTTCTCTTCGAAATCCAGCTCGAAAACCCGCAGTGGATTGCGCGTGTATTCAATCGGCGTGGCGATGGCCACCAGCGGCAGCACGACATCGCATTTCTTGATGTGGTATTCGATCCATTCGGTATGGATGCTGATGTCACCTTCGATGAAATGAAAGTTCGGCTTGGCACGCAGGCGCTCGATGGCGTCCGAGCCGATATCCATGCCGTAGATTTCGTAACGGTCATCCTGCAGTAGACGCTCTGACAGGTGGTTGCCGATGAAGCCGTTGACGCCGAGGATCAACACTCGGGTGCGACGAACCGACCGGCGCTTTGCCTTGTCGAGCAGTTGTGAGCCTGCTACCAACCCGAATTCGCGCGCCAGTTGCGCACCACTGAGGTACAAGCCGCTGTCACCGCGTTGCCCTGCGGTGATGACCAGCGAACCCTCGCCACAGGCGATACGCAATGGCTCGTGACTGATGACCGTGCCGGGCGCCTCGCCATTGCTGCTCGTGTCCACGCTGGCAGCCCAGACGATCAGCTTGTTGTCACCGACCGGGCAAAACGCGCCAGGGTAGGGCTGTGTTACCGCGCGGATCAGGTTGTAGAGCTGGGTAGCCGGCAGCGACCAGTCGATCAAACCGTCGGCCGGGGTGCGCCGACCGAAATACGTCGCACGCGATTCATCCTGGGGCGTAGCTGGCAGTTGCCCTTGCGCGGCCAGCAGGGGCAGTGTTTCGCAAAGCAGGTCAGCGGCGGCGTCACGCAATTTGCCATGCAGCGTCAAGGCAGTATCGGTGGCACTGATCGACACTCGCTGCTGAGCGACTATCGGCCCGGCATCCGCGCGTTTGACCATCTGATGCAGGGTAACGCCGGTTTCACTTTCGCCGTTGACCAGCACCCAGTTGGCCGGCGCGCGTCCGCGATAACGCGGAAGCAGCGAGCCATGCAGGTTCAGCGCAGCTTTTTTCGCGCAGGCCAGCAGCGAATCGCCGAGCAGCTGGCGATAGTAGAAGGAGAAAATGAAGTCCGGCGCCAGTTTGCCGATGCGCTCTACCCATAGCGGGTGATTCGGGTCCTCGGGGGCATGCACCGCAATGCCGTGCCGGGCGCACATCTGCGCCACAGAGCCGAAAAAGGTTTTTTCTTTGGGGTCGTCGGCATGGGTGAACACCGCCGCAATCTCATAGCCTGCGTCCAGCAACGCTTGCAGGCCGACACAGCCAATATCGTGATAAGCGAAAACGACAGCTTTAGTGCTCATGGCGCGACCTTGTTCATATAGGGAGTTACAGAGGAATCAATGTTGTCGGTGGCAACCGGTGACGAGCTGCGCACGACCTTTTCGATAAAGAACCGAGGACGCGCACGCACATCGCTGTACATCCGGCCCAGGTATTCACCCAGCAGTCCCATGCCGATGAACTGCCCGCCGGTGAATACGAACAGCACGGCAAACAGTACGAACATGCCGTCCCCGGCCCATGACGCGCCGAAGATCAGGCGCAGAACGATCAGCAGCGCCGCGAACGAGACACCGAGCAACGCCATGCTGAAACCGATGATGCTGAGCAGGCGCAGGGGCGTGGTGGTCATGCAGGTGATCAGGTCGAACATGAGGTTGATCAGACGCATCGGGCTGTATTTGGAGTCGCCGTGCTCGCGTTCGGCGTGATCGACCAGCACCTCGGTGGTGTGTCGCGCAAAACTGTTCGCCAGAATCGGAATGAATGTGCTGCGCTCCCGGCAGGCGAGCATGGCGTCGACAATCGTGCGCCGGTATGCGCGCAGCATGCAGCCGTAATCGTTCATGGCCACGCCGGTGGAGCGCTGCACGGCCAGGTTGATGAGTTTCGATGGCCAGCGTCTCCAGGCGGAGTCCTGACGGTTGCTGCGCACCGTACCGACCACGTCGTATCCCTGTTCAGCGAGCTTTACCAGACGAGGGATTTCTTCGGGTGGATTCTGCAGGTCGGCATCGAGGGTGATGACCACGTCGCCCTGGCACTGCTCGAATCCGGCCATGATGGCTGCGTGCTGACCGTAGTTTCGATTCAGGATCACTGCGACAAAGGGGCTGTCGGCGCGCTCGGCAGCCCGCTGGAGGATGTCTGCCGAGTCGTCGCGGCTGCCATCGTCGACCAACACGATTTCGAAGCGGTGGTCGAGCTGTTCGCAGGCCGCTTCAGTGCGGCGCAGCAACTCTGGCAGGCTTTGTCGTTCGTTGTAGACAGGGATGACGATCGACACGAACTTGATGGGATACGGTTTCAATGGCTGGATTCCACGGTCGATTCAATGGCACCGACAACCCGCTCGACATCATCGAGGGTCATGTCGGGAAACAGGGGTATGGAGCACAGCCTTGATGAATTCCATTCCGTGTCGGGCAGGCAGACGTCGGGGAAACGCTTGCGGTAATAGCTGTGCAGGTGAGTGGCGATGAAGTGGATGCCGGTGCCGATGTTTCGCGCTTGCAAGGCCTTCATGAAGGCGTCGCGATCCAGCCCGCAGCGCTCGGGATCGATGCGCAGAATGAACAGGTGCCAGGCGTGTTGCTGGGCATGCCGGGGCAGGGCGAGAGGCAGAACGGGGCTGCTGGCCAGTCGTTCGAGGTAATGGCTGGCGAGTGCCTGACGCTGCGCATTGATTGCATCGAGGCGTTGCAACTGCACCCGCGCAATGCTCGCATTGATGTCGGCCAGGTTGTATTTGAAACCAGGCTCCATAACCTCGGCCTGGGGCTTGCGACCCAGGGTCAGGCGGTCGTAGGCATCGACACCCAGGCCATGAAATTTGAGCTGACGCACCCGATCAGCCAGTCGCGCATTGTCGGTGACCAGCATCGCGCCTTCGGCACAGGTCATGTTCTTGATCGCGTGAAACGAAAAGATCGCAGTGCCCTGCTGGCCGACCGGACGTCCCTGGTAACCGGTGCCGGCGGCATGCGCAGCGTCTTCGATCAAGGTGATGCCGTGCCGGTCGGCCAGCGCATACAGCGGGTCGAGATCGAATGCAGCGCCTGCGTAATGCACCGGCACGATCGCCTTGGTTCGCGGGGTGATGGCTTGCGCTATCAGCGCGGCGCTGGTCATCAGGGTGTCACGGTCGACATCGACGAACACCGGAGTGGCCCCTAGCAGGCAGATCATGTTGGCTGTCGACACCCAGGTTTGCGACGGCGTAATCACTTCATCGCCAGGCCCTACGCCCAGCGCCAGCAGCGCAACGTGCATTGCCCCGGTGGCCGAAGACAGTGCCACTGCATGCTGAGCGCCGACCCGCGCGGCGAACTCTTCCTCCAGCTTCTGACATTCCGGGCCAGTGGTGATCCATCCGGAGCGCAGCACGCGCGTTACCGCAGCAATTTCTTCATCGCCAATGGACGGCCGTGAAAAGGCAAGAAAAGTTTGACTCATCTACAGAGACTCTCCGATTGACGCAGCAGGGCCGAACATAAAAAAGTCACACCACGAGTGCGCGTGAGTGCGGTGAACTTGGGCGTTCAAATATGAAAATAATGTCTAGACGTCGTTGCTTTTTTGTATCGCCTGGCAGGCTTTCGAATCATAGAGTAGGGTGAAAGCCAAACGAACGACAACGCCGTTATGCGTCCATGTAGAATTATTAATCTGCCGTTCAGATTTCATCGAGCGCGTCATGAACAGACAGCTTTAGTTCAGCTTGCTCATGATAATCATGAAAAGTTAAAGCGGATGAAGTGTGTTGCAGTTGCAGGTTTTTTTAATGAAGCTTTCATGACCGGGGAATGGGTTTTGCGTTGTCGGACAGGGTCGAGCCTGAATCGAGAAGGTTGCTATTGACCAGGTTTCATTGGGGGGCAGCTTTTTTCTCGGTTTTTTTTAGACGCAGACGGTGCGTTTGCGGAAACCCCGGTCAGGAGGAAGCTTGCCGGGTGTAGAAAACATGACCGCTATCAAGTGATATATATAACCAGGCGGTAGGGTCGGGCAGTGCGGCAGAGAGAAAGTTTGCTGATAAGGAACAGGATGGTATAGGTAATCATCGAGAAATGTTTGGGTGAGTTATAAGGTCAAGGCAGTTTCATGCAGGCGTGCTGATGGTTGCGAAGTGTTCAAGGCTTACTTCATGTGCCTTTATATTCGACACGATCCTGTAAGGAGAGGGTACCGACGAAGTAGTTAACGATGTGTGTAGAACGACGGTCCGCTTGACTGCCATTGCCAGGTTTATTCGATGCAGCAAAGTAAAGGGCCACGCGGCGTGCCTTGCTTCGTGCGAACACGTGGCGGACTCGGCGGTTATCGATCCTGCGAAGGGCTGCCGACCCGCTCACCCCGTTCTGTCTAGTTCCGGCCAGAGATGTTAAATTAGCCGCCATGAACTTCTTCCGAACCCATTGCTCGCCCATTGCCTGGATACTGTACGCAGTTGTCCTGTTCAATGGTCTTGCGTGCAGCATCGGTCACGGCCAGATGATGGCCGCTTTTGCCGGCACTGCAATGGCTTCGGTTTCCCATGCAGATCATGGGATGTCTGATATGCATGCCGGGCATCACACGATGCACATGTCCATGCACGATTCTTCCAAGAAGATGGACATGTCAGGCAGCATGAAGGCGCAGTCGGGAGACTGTTCGTTTGCCGGAACACTGACGCTGGCGATGATTTTCTTCGTGGCGCTGGGCTGGCTGATCCGTGTCCGCCGTACTCGTTTTGTGTTGCCCGAACTCTGGCTCGGCAACCTGCCAAGGTACACCTTTCCGGGACTCAATCCACAGGCACCTTAGTGCCCATCGTGGACGTGTGAGTATCGCTCGCACGAACAACCGATAGTGTCTTTACAGCCTGCCGGAAGGTCATTCCGGCGGGGCGCGTTCATACGTTGGTGAGTCCCTATGTCTGCATCATTTTCAAGCCCGGAGCCACGGCCTTCCGGAGCATTTGTCGCCTTTCTGAAAAGGCTTCATTTTTACATCGGCGTATTCGTCGGTCCGTTTATGCTGGTCGCGGCCTTGAGTGGCGTCGTCTATGCACTGACCCCGCAGATCGAAGATTCGCTCTATGCGCATGCGCTACACACAGACAGTCGTGGCCCTGCGATGAGCTTGCAGGCTCAGATCCAGCGCGCGCAGGCATCGGCAGGTCCAGGCCTGAGCGTCGCCGCAGTGCGCCCGGCACCCCGGGAAGGGGATACCACTCGGGTCATGTTCAGCGATCCGGGCTTTGGCCCATCGGAGCATCGAGCGCTGTTCGTGGACCCGGTGAGTGGCGAAATTCGCGGCGACATGAAGGTCTACGGTACCAGTGGCATATTACCGCTACGTACCTGGATCGATCAGTTTCATCGGGGCCTTCTGCTGGGCGATGTCGGCAGGATCTACAGCGAGCTGGCCGCCTCATGGCTGTGGGTGGCTGCGCTCGGCGGTCTGGTGCTGTGGGCGGTTCGCCGTCGTCGGCAGAGTCGTGAACGCGGCAACGTGCGCCGCTGGCATGCAACCACCGGCGTATGGCTGTTGCTGGGCCTGCTGTTCTTCTCGGCCACCGGTTTGACGTGGTCACAGTACGCCGGCGATAACATTGGCGTATTGCGTGCGTACTACGGCTGGTCAACGCCCAGTGTGGCCACCTCATTGGGCAAGTCGGCGGCGATGCCAATGTCTATGCCCATGGACGAGCACGCCGAGCATCATATGCACATGGCGCCGACGACACAGGCGGCCGAGTTGGACCCTGCCTTGTTCGACAGTGTTCTGGCCAGCGCGCGTGCCGCACATATCGATGCTGCCAAGGTTGAAATCCGGCCATCCGCGAGCAATGACAAGGCCTGGGTAGTCAGCGAGATAGATCGCAGTTGGCCGACGCAAGTAGATGCTGTGTCGATCAACCCGCAAACACTGGACGTGGTGGATCATGTCAAGTTTGCAGACTATTCGCTGCCCGCCAAGCTCACCCGCTGGGGCATTGATGCGCACATGGGCGTGTTGTTTGGTCTGGCCAATCAATTGGTACTGGTG
This sequence comes from Pseudomonas sp. PvP100, assembly GCF_017833055.1. NCBI lineage: Bacteria > Pseudomonadati > Pseudomonadota > Gammaproteobacteria > Pseudomonadales > Pseudomonadaceae > Pseudomonas > Pseudomonas sp. PvP100. The sequence goes on along the minus strand of NZ_JAFIBO010000001.1, from coordinate 1,782,948 downwards.
GTGTTCGCCAGTGGCCTGGCGGCCATGGTCGTCATGGGTTATGTGATGTGGTGGCGACGTCGTCCAATGCTTTCTCAACCACGCAATCAGCAGGCAACGCTCTTGAGTCTCTGGCGCTCGTTGAATCCGGGCGCGCAATGCGCGTTGATCCTGGTTGCAGTGTTGACTGGCTTTGCGCTGCCCGTACTGGGCTTGAGTCTGCTGGGCTTTATCATCCTGGACGCGCTACTGGGCCACCGGCGAGCCGCAAGACCCTTGGTCGAGGGCAAGGTGTAACCCTAAGGTGCGCGGATTACCAAGCGCATCGAGCAACTGATTCCCGACCAGGGCCGTCTGCTCGATGGCTTGTCAGTAGCGGATATCGCGGTCGCTCAATACGCTGCGACCGTTCCGTCCTTCCTCGGATCGGTCCCGCCCACGTATCCATGCGCGGTGCGCTGGATAATCTGCGCACCGCCGAAGGCAAACACGCCGCTCGGCTCTTCGACATCGATGTCGTGACCCTTGGCGCGCAGTGCTTTCACCACCTCGGGGTCAAACGCACGCTCCACGGCGACTTTCAGGCCGGATTCGATCCTCCAGCGCGGTGCGTCGGCAGCGGCTTGCGGGTTCTGTTTGTAGCGCAGGATGCGCATCATCATCTGCAAATGACCCTGCGCCTGCATCGGGCCGCCCATCAAACCGAAGGACATCAGCGGCGTGCCGTCGGCATTCATGACAAAACCGGGGATGATGGTGTGGAACGGGCGTTTGCGCGGCGCGACGTAATTGACGTGTTGCGGATCCAGCGAGAAGCCCGCGCCACGGTTCTGCATACTGATGCCCGTACCGGGTACAACCACACCCGAACCGAAGCCCATGTAGTTCGACTGGATGAACGAGATCATCATGCCGCTTTCATCCGCTGCCGACAGGTACACCGTGCCACCCGGTTTTGGCGAGCCGTGCCCGGGATTGGCGGCCTGATCGGTGATCAGCCCTGCGCGCTCCGTCAGGTACGCCTTGCCCAGCAAATCGGCTGACGGCACGCGCATGTGCTCGCTGTCGGCGACATGTTCGTCGAGGTCGGCCAGAGCCAGCTTCATTGCTTCCAGCACCGGGTGAACCGTCTCGAGGCTGTCCACCGGGTGTTCGCCGACGCCCAGTGCCTCGAGCAGGGTCAGGCCGGCAAGTGTGGCAATGCCCTGGCCATTTGGCGGGAGTTCATGCACGACAGCGCCTGCGTATGGCACCGACAGGGTGTCGATCCAGTCCACGGTGTGCGTCGCCAGGTCGTCGAGACTCATCACGCTGCCATTGGCGTTGGCATGGGCGATGATTGTTTGCGCCAGTTCGCCGCGATAGAACGCTTCGCCTTTGGTCTGCGCGATCAGTTCCAGCGTACGGGCGTGGTCCTTGAGCCGGATTTTTTCTCCGGCCATGGGGGCCTTGCCATCCGGCATGAAACACTCGGCAAAGCCCGGCTGATCCTTGAGCAGATGCGCGCCGCGTTTCCACAACTCGGCGATAATCGGCGTGACCTGATAGCCGTCGCGGGCGTAGCCAATCGCCGGTTCGGCCAGGGTCGCGAAGGGCAGTTTGCCGTAGCGCGCTGACAGCTCCACCCAGGCCGACACTGCACCCGGCACGCTGACTGCAGGCCAGCCGCGCTGCGGCATCTGGCTCTGGCCTTTGAAGTATTCGGGTGTCCAGGCTTGTGGCGCGCGACCGGAAGCGTTCAAGCCTTGCAGCTTGCTGCCGTCCCAGACGATGGCAAAGGCATCGCTGCCGATTCCGCAGCCGGTGGGCTCGACCACGGTCAGCACCATGGCCGCGGCGATGGCGGCGTCGACCGCATTACCGCCACGGCGCAGCATGTCCAGCCCGGCCTGAGCGGCCAATGGCTGAGAGCAGGCGACCATGTTGTTGCCCATCACCGGCGAGCGGGCCGACGCGTACGGTTGGTTGTAATCCAGATCATCGAACATAAGCGTTTCTCTTTGGCAGAAGACGAAAGGTTTAGCCCTTGGGGTCCAGCGCATCGCGCAGGCCGTCACCCAGCAGGTTGAAACACAGGACCGTGATGTAGATCGCCACGCCAGGCGCAATCGACATCCACGGAGCCTGCTCCATGAAATTCTTCGCAGTATTGAGCATCGAGCCCCAGGACGGCGACGGCGGTTGCTGGCCCAGGCCGAGGAACGACAGGCTGGCTTCGGCCAGAATCGCCGAGGCGATGGTCAGCGTTGCCTGCACGACCAGTGGCGACATCACGTTTGGCAGTACGTAACGCAGGATGATCCAGCGATCCGGCAGACCGATGGCGCGGGCACCTTCGAGGTAATCCTCGTGCTTGATCGACAGCACCTGGCCGCGGGTCAGTCGGGCAAAGATCGGCATCGCGGACAGGCCGATGGCGATCATCGCGTTGGTCAGGCTGGGGCCGAGAAAGGCGCCCAAAGCGATGGCCAGCACCAGAAACGGGCAGGACAGCAGCGCTTCCATGACCTGCGAAATGATCATGTCCAGCTTGCCACCGAAGTACCCGGCCAGCAGGCCCAGCGGCACGCCGATGAACATGGCGATGGCTACCGAAACACCCCCGGCCAGCAGCGAGCTGCGGGCGCCATACAGCAAGCGCGAGAACAGATCGCGCCCCAGTTCGTCGGTGCCCATCCAGTAGATCAACGAGGGGGCCTTGCGTACCGCGAGGAAGTTGGCTTTGAGCGGATCATGAGGCGCAATCCAGGGCGCCAGAACGGCCGCCAGGACAAACAGCAACAACACCGCCGCGCCAAGCACCGCGCCTTTGTTGGCCAGGAATTTCTTCAGAAAAGGCGAGCGACTGCGGGGCAGGATCGCGCTGTGCGAGAGGCTGGCAATAGCGGTCATCAGGCAGTCCTCAGACGTGGGTTGATCAGGCGATAAAGCACGTCGGCCAGCAGGTTCAGCATCAGGAAGCCAATCGCGACACACAACACCACGCCTTGCACCACGGCGTAGTCACGGTTGAACACGGCGTCGACGATCATCTTGCCGAACCCCGGAATGCTGAACACTTGCTCGGTCAACACCGCACCGCCGAGCAACTCGCCGAACAGCAATGTCGTGAGGGTGATGATCGGCATCAACGCGTTGCGCAGCGCATGCTTGAGAATCACTGTACGCGGGAACAATCCCTTGGCTCGGGCGGTACGGACGTAGTCAGCGCGCAGTACTTCCAGCATGGCGCTGCGGGTATGGCGCATGAGAATCCCCGAAAGCCCGGCACCCAATACGAAGGCAGGCAGGATCAGGGTCTTCAGGTTTTGCCCGAAGTCCTCGCCCATCGGCACAAAGCCGGAGGCGGGCAGCCACTGCAGTTTCACCGCAAAGACCATGATCAGCAGAATGCCCAGCCAGAAGTGCGGAATGGAAATCCCCGACAGCGCCACCACGTTGGCCCCGTAATCCACGGCGGTGCCTTTGCGCACCGCCGAAATGATCCCGGTGGGAATACCGATCAGCAGCGCAATCAGCAGGGCCAGCACCGCCAGTTCGAGGGTCACCGGCAGTTTCGACGCCAGCAGCGTGGTTACCGGTTGCTCGGTGCGCAGCGATGTGCCCAGGTCGCCGGTCAGCACGTTGCCGACCCAGTTCAGGTACTGCAACGGGATCGGGTCATCGAGCCGGTACTTGTCGCGCAGGTACTCCATGACCGCCGGATCGCGCTCTTCCCCGGCCATGGCCAGCACCGGGTCACCCGGCAGCAGCTTCTGCAGGGTGAAGACGAACAGCGAAACCAGAATCAGCGTCGGGATCGAGCTGAGCAGGCGTCGCAGGATGAACATCAGCATACCGGAACCTCGCAGGTGCGCCCGTCAGTCATGGCTTGAACGCGACATTGTTCAGACGAATCAGACCGTCCGGGTTAGGGACGAAACCGGTCACGTTGTTACGCATGGCAATGATTCGCGGGTCGAAATACAAGTAGGCGGTCGGTACTTCATCGGCCAGCAAGCGCAGTGCGTCGTTGTACAGTGCCTGGCGTTGTGCAACGTCGTTCACGGTGCGCGCCTTGTTGAGCAGTTCGTCGAGCCTGGCGTTGCAATACTTGCCGTCGTTCTGGCCGCCTTTGCAGGTCACGAACTGATGGATATCACCATCCGGGTCAGGACGGCCCGACCAGGCGCTCATGCCGATCTGGAAGTTGCCGCTCGCCTGTTCGCTGAGCATCGTCGCGTATTCAGTGGCAATCAGGTTGACCTTGAAGCCCGCTTCCTCAGCCATGGCCTGAATGATCTGCCCGACCTGTTGCGCGATGGGGTTGTTGGCCACTTTCAGGTCCACCGCCAACGGTAGTTTCACCCCGGCCTGCGCCAGCAGCGCCTTGCTTTTCTCGACATCGCGAGCCGGGATCGGCAGTTCCTTGTCGTAATACGGGCTGTTTTTCGGGAACGGTTGAGCGCTTGGCGCGTACAGACCCTCGAACACCACCTGATTGATGGCGTCGCGGTCGATGGACAGCTCAAACGCCTTGCGTACGCGCTTGTCGTTGCCCATCGGCGAGTTGGCTTTTTCACCATTGCCGATGTTGAACATCAGCTGCATGTAGCCCAGGCCCGGTGTGTTGTAGATCGCCAGTTTGCTGTCGGCCTTGACGGTTTTCACATCGGTTGGCGCAACACGCTCGATGATGTCCAGATCGCCGGAGCGCAGGTTGGCCAGACGCACCGAGGTGTCCGGAATCGGCAGGAACACCACTTTGTCGAAGTGATACGCCTGTTTATTCCAGTAGTTTTCAAAACGTTCCAGCACGATTCGATCCTGCTGCACGCGCTGGACAAATTTGTAAGGACCGGAGCAGACCGGGTTGGAGGCGAACTCGCCTTGCGCAGCTTTCGGCGCGAGCATCATCCCGGCACGGTCCGATAGCTGAGAAACCAGCGTGGCATCGGCTTGCTTGAGCTTGATGGCGACGGTTTTTGCGTCTATCACCTCGACGCTGTCCACCGAGGCCAGCTCGCTTTTGCGCAGGGAGTCGGGGAGGGTGCGGGCGCGGTCGAGGTTGAACTTTACCGATGCGGCATCAAAAGGTTCGCCATCGTGGTACGTCACGCCTTCGCGCAACGTCATGGTCAGGGTTTTACCGTCTTCGCTCCAGTTCCAGGCAGTGGCCAGTTGCGGCGAGTAGGTCAGGTCCGGGTTGACGTCCACCAGTTTGTCGCACAGCGCGGTGTACACCAGACGGCCTGAGTAGGTGCGCGAACGATGCGGATCCAGCACATCGGGATCGTCCTGAATGCCGATGCGCAACGTCGATTCGGCGAAGGCAGCATTGGCGGCCAGCAATAACAATGTTCCTGTCACGACGCGTGCGATTTTCATGGCTGGCTCTCCACTGCAAGGGATTGATGGTGCTTGAACAGATTCAGGCGCTGGGTGTAAGCAGCGCTGGGTGTCGGAAGGATCAGCGTGGCGCTGCCTGCGTTGGCGATTTCACGCCAGAAGTGGCAGGCGACCTGGCGTTCGGCCTCGACGGTTTCCATGACCGGCGCAGCCTCCTTGCACAGCGCACGGGCGTGCGGGCAACGGGTATGAAAGCGGCAGCCCGAAGGCGGGCGGCTGGGGCTGGGCATATCGCCACCGAGGAGCGGACGCGGCTGGCGCAGGTCAGGGTGGCTGACCGGCACGGCGGCCATCAACGCCTGGGTATAAGGGTGCAACGGGTTTTCGAACAGCGCGTCGACCGGCGCCAGTTCGACGATTTCACCCAGGTACATCACCGCCACGCGGTCGCTCATGTGGCGAATCACGGCCAGGCCATGGGCAACAATCACCAGGGTCAGGCCGAATTGATGCTTGAGGTCTTCGAGCAGGTTGACCACTTGCGCCTGCACCGAAACGTCCAGTGCCGAGACCGGCTCGTCACCGAGGATCAAGCGCGGCTCGGAAGCCAGTGCGCGGGCGATGCCGATGCGCTGGCGCTGACCACCAGAGAATTCATGGGGATGCCGACCACCCTGTTCAGGAGCCAGACCTACCGTGCGCAGCAACTCGGCGACCTTTGCCTGGCGGTCGCTGCGGCTGGCCTGGCTGTGCAGCCAGATCGGTTCGCCAACGATGGATTCAACGGTCATGCGTGGATTCAGCGAGGCGAACGGGTCCTGAAAGATGATCTGCAAGTCTCGGCGTACCTGACGCAGCTTTTCCGGTGTCAGGTTGGCGAGGTTGCGGCCCTCGTAAATCACGTCACCCGCAGTCGGTTGCAGCAGGTTGAGCAGCAAGCGGCCAAGCGTGGATTTGCCCGAGCCGGACTCGCCGACCAGTGCCAGCGTCTCGCCTTTGCGGACCGACAGGTTGACCTCATTGACGGCCTGTACCGGTGGCTTCTTCGGCTGCAAAAAACCGCTTTCCACGGCGAAGTGCTTGCTCAGGCCGATGCCTTCCAGAATGGGTTTCTGCGCGTTGCTGTCGGGGCTGACGCGCCCGGCGATGTCAGGTTTGGAAAGGTTCACGCACTGACTCCCACATGCTGTTCCAAAGGCGCACGGATGCACGCGGCGAAGTGTCCGGGGGACAACTCAAGCAGCGGCGGGCGTTCGTCTCTGCATTGCTGGATTACGAACGGACAGCGTCCGGCGAAACGGCAACCGCCGGGCATTTCTGCCGGCGTCGGCACTCGCCCATTGATCGTTGCCAGGCGGCCTTCACGAGGACCGATCGAGGGCATCGAGCCCATCAGGCCGATGGTGTACGGATGCTGCGGATCGTCGAACAGGGTTTTCACCGGGCCGCTTTCCACGACGCGTCCGGCGTACATGACCATGACCTCATCGGCGACTTCGGCAACCACGCCCAAATCGTGGGTGATCAGAATCATCGCTGTGCCGGTCTCGGTCTGCAGGTTGGCGATCAGCGAGAGAATTTGCGCCTGAATGGTGACGTCCAGCGCAGTCGTCGGTTCGTCCGCGATGATCAGCGCCGGGTCATTGGCCAGCGCCATGGCAATCATGGCCCGTTGCCGCATGCCTCCCGAGAGTTCATGCGGGTAGGCGTCCAGCCGCTGGCGAGCGTCCGGCACGCGGACTTTTTCCAGCATGTCCAGAGCCCTCTGGCGGGCAGCCTTGTCTGAGAGGCCCTGATGACGCATCACGCTTTCAGCGATCTGTTCGCCGATGGTGAAGACCGGATTGAGGGAGGTCATCGGCTCCTGAAAGATCATCGCCATGCGATTACCGCGCACGTCCAGCAGGCGCTCTTCGGACATGCCCAGCAAGGCTTCATCGATCAGCAGCGAGTCGCTGGCATCTACCTTGGCCGTCGTCGGTAACAGGCCCATCAGGCCCATTGAGGTCACGCTCTTGCCGCAGCCGGACTCGCCGACGATGGCCAGGGTCTTGCCGCGCTTGACGGAAAACGATACGCCGTCGACAACATTGGCGGGCGCACCGGCAAAGCGTACGGTCAGGTCGCTGATGCTGAGCACCGTGCCGTCGCCGTTTTCTGTGAGGTTGGCAGTGGCGCTCATAGGCTGGCTTCCAGGTCTTGGTTGATGACGGTGTTCAGGGCCTGTTGCAGCGCACGTAAATGGCCGCGCATGGCGGTGGCGGCCTTGATCGGATCGCGGCTTTCAATGGCGCTGACGATGTCGTCGTGATCGTGGCTGTAAGTGTCGAGGCGGTCGGCATTGCGTGCCCGGTGACGCAAGTCGCGCCAGGCCGGGTCCAGACGGATCGCATCGAGCATTTCGAAGATGTCGAGCATCAGCCGATTACCCGCCGCTTCGGCAATGGCGCGGTGCAGTGCGCTGTCCCACAGCTCAATGCCTTCGGCATCGGTCTGCTCGGCGACCTGCTGGCGAGTGGTGCGCTCTGCAAGACGGCGCAGAATCGCCATCTGTTCACCGTTGGCCCGTACCGCTGCCAGTGAGGCAAGTGCCGGCTCCAGGTGCAGACGCGCTTCCATGACCTCGGTGAAATTGGTCCGGCCGGAAAGCCGCGCGAAGCTCATGGCAGCACTGGGTGGCGTCGGTCCGACAAAGGTCCCTTTGCCTTGTCGGCGCCAGACCTGGCCTTCGGCTTCCAGCACCGACAGGGCGCGACGAACTGCCCGTCGGCTAACCCCGAAATCGGCCGCCAGATCCCGCTCGGTAGGCAATGCCCGTTGGGGGAATGCTGCATGCTGGGCAACGATCTGGCGCAACGCATCCAGCGCCAGTTTCGAAGAGTTGTCGATAGGGATGTCAGGGTCGAACCTTTGCATCGTGGTACTCGCGCCAGACCAAAAAAAGATGCCCTGAACTGCCCCTAGGCAGAGGTTCCAGGCAGAAGGGCTGGTGCAAGAGCGATGCCAATGAAAATTGGTTCGGTTAATTTTGAGCTACAAGATGACCAGCGACTGGCGACGATCAAGCCTGGCGGGCCAATGTTCAAAGGTCCGCCCGACTGGTCCGCGGCATGCTGAGAGGATTGGTCCGCCGGTGGGTGAACCAATTTTTCAACGGGTACGGATTTGTTGCATCAATGCGTGCAGGGTGCGCCAAAGTGCGCCGTTAGCTGGTCGACCGAAGTGTTGCATCGGGTGGCGCGGCTTGCCATTCCAGAGACAGATCGAGCAGTGCGGCCCCCAGCGCCTTGCCGTGGGCGTCGAGCGCCAGTGACCGTGTGACTCCGCCACGCAGGATGCCGGGCAGGACGAAGTTGAGCGCACCTACACAAGGCAGTTCGTAGCGCCTTACGGGTGGCCCATTCAGGTCCAGCAGTTCGGCGAAGTGTGCAGTGACCCGCTCAACCGTGAGCAGCTCAGCCAGACGTGCATAATCGTCGATGTGAAAGGCAACGATGGAGATATTGGAGACGTCACCCTTGTCACCGGTACGTGCGTGAGCGATGTCCCGCAGTTTTGTGGTGTTCATGGCAGGAGCTCCAGGTGTACGTGCAGGTTGACGTGGTCTCTCGGCACAAACAGTGACGCCACCGCGACCACCTGGCGGACTGATTTGCTCGCACCGCCGCCTCCGTATGGGCCGTTGGTGTAGAGGGTTTCTACTTCATTGCCGACGCGTACCGCATCGCTTTTGTCCACGCAACGCGCGGCGACCCGAAGGCGTACCTCCCAGGGCTCGCCCTCGGCGCGCGCCCCCAGGTGACTTCCATGCAAGGCGCTAACGCCGATCAGTTCGGCCTGAATGTCCTCACATGCCACGCCTGTCAGAGCCAGTCGTTTGAGCACGATGTCCTTCGCCAACAGCCCGCGGGCCAGCGCGCCGGGGCCGCCGTAGGACATTTGTCCTTCGCCGATCCAGCCATCGAGAAAACCTACGGACACCTTCAACGTCTCGGGACGTGCGTGTCCGCCCGCCCCCTGAACGCGTACTTCGTCTCTCGCGATGGATTCGAAGCCAGCATGGGTGAAGTCCGCGCTGACATCGGGCGTCAGGTAGGCGGCAGGGTCATGCACTTCGTACAACATTTGCTCGGTGCAGGTGGCGGTATCAATGCGGCCGCCTGAGCCCGCCACTTTGCTGATAACGGCATTGCCTGCCGCATCTATCTCGGCCAGCGGGAAGCCCAGGCGGTCGAGGTCGGGAACGTCTTTAAAACCGGGATCCGCGAAATAGCCGCCGCTGACCTGGCCGGCGCATTCGAGCAAGTGCCCGACCAAGGTTCCACGGCCCAGCAATGCCCAGTCGTCCTCGGCCCAGCCGAACTCGAACATTTGCGGTGCGAGAAACAGTGACGGATCAGCGACCCTTCCGGTAACGATCACGTCAGCATCGGCGCGCAAGGCCTGGATGATTCCTTCTGCGCCAAGGTAGGCATTGGCCGAAATGAGTCTGTCGCCGAGGGATCGCAGAGACCTGCCGTTGTCGAGGGATCGATCGGGCTGTTGCAGTAGGGCTGCGAGCACGTCATCGCCTGTCAGCGCTGCGACTTTCAAGCCCGTCAGGCCAAGATCTGCCGCTATCCGGCGTATTTCACTTGCGGCGCCAAGCGGATTTGCAGCCCCCATGTTGGTGATGATTCGCAAGCGACGGCTCGTACCGTCAACGCCTTTGCCCACAAAAGGCAAGACCCGGCGCATGCGCTCGCTCAGCAATGGATCGTAGCCTGCTGATGGGTCTGCCAGACGCGACTGTTGTGCCAGCGCAATGGTACGTTCTGCGAGGCATTCGAATACCAGGTAATCCAGTTGCCCATGCTCGGCCAGCTCGATCGCCGGCTCGATGCGGTCGCCGGAATAACCGGCCCCTGAACCAATCCGTATGGTTTTCATTCAAAAAACTCCTATGACCATAGCGGTCAGGGTCATGATGACCGAGGCCGCAAACAGGAAAGGGATAGTGAAGCGCTGATGGTCGGCCAATTCGATCTTGCACAGGCCGACCAGCAGAAAGGTTGCTGGCGTCAGCGGGCTGACCGGGAACCCGGTGGTATGTACGCCAAGCAGCGACGCTTGCGCGACCTGCATCGGGTCAACGCCGAGCGCTTTGCCGACCTCGGCGACCACCGGCATGATGCCGAAGTAGAAGGAGTCCGGATCGAAAAGCAGGCTCAGGGGCATGGATATAAAGCCTACGACGACCGGGATCAGCTTGCCGTGCCCGGCGGGGATCTGGCCCACGGCCACTTCTGCCATGGCCTTCAGCATCCCGGTGCCTTGCATGATGCCTGTGAACACCCCGGCAGCCAGCAGAATACTGGCCATGGTCAGGGCTGTTTTGGCGTGTGCGTCGATACGCGCCCGTTGTGCGTCCACGGCGGGGTAGTTGATGCACAAGGCAATCACGGTGCCGAGCATGAACATCACCACCGGATCGACAACGCCCGCGATCATCACGCCCATTACCACCAGCGTCAGCAGCAGGTTGACCCAGAACAGCCGAGGCTTGCGCAGTTCACGCTCGGCATCGCTGAGCACGCGTTGGTGGGGTTTTACATCAAGATTGTCGGGGCCCAGGCCGAGGCGTCGCTCTTCGCGCCGTCCCAGGAAAAACGCGCAGGTGAAGACAAAGATCAGTCCGACGATCTGCACCGGAATGAGCGGCTGAAACAGATCCGAAACCGGCACATGAAGGGCGGCGGAGGAGCGCAGCACCGGGCCCGTCCAGGGCAGGAAGTTGACCCCCGCAGCCATTGCCGTCACGCACGCCAGTATGCGTTTATCCATGCCAAGGCGCGTGTACAGCGGCAGCATTGCGGGAATGGTCACGAGAAAGGTCACCGCGCCGGAGCCGTCCAGATGCACCAACAGCGCCAGCAGTGCGGTGCCCATGACGATGCGGGTTGGCCGTGTACCGACCCGTTTGAGGATGCGGTCGATGATCGGATCGAGCATGCCGGCATCCGTCATGATGCCGAAGAAGAGGATGGCGAATACAAACATCCCGACTACGGGCGCAACGTTCTTGATGCCTGTGATGATGAAGCCACTGGTTTGCAGACCAAAGCCAGCGAGGAGGGCGGCGATGATCGGCAGGGCGATCAATGCAACCAGGGGAGATATGCGTTTGCTCATAATGCTGACGAGCATGGCAAGGATGGTTATCACACCGAGTGTAGCGAGCATAGGCTGGTCCTCTTTGGCATCCCTGTGCGCGGCAGCGACGAGACGCCCTATTGTTGTTTTGCAAGAGTAATAGCAACGACGCTATGCTCTGTGAATTGAAATATTCAGTGGGTCATATTCGGAAAAACAAAATGAGGAATTCGATCCAGCATATTCGCGCCTTCCTGTCAGTGGCTCAGACCGGCAGTTTTTCCAAGGCTGCAGCCGCTCTCAACTTGTCGCCGTCTGCACTGACCGTGCAAATCCAGCAACTGGAGGATTGGCTCGGCGTTGCCTTGCTGGAACGAAGCCCACGTCATGTCTGCTTGACCGGGGCTGGCCAAAATGCGCTTTTGCCTATGGAGAAACTGCTGCTGGATCTGGACAACATCGTTAGTGCCGCGCGGGACATTGCAGCCTCACGACGCGGGTTGATCACGATCGCCGCGTTGCCGTCGCTGTGTTCAGGCGTACTGCCTGCAGTGTTGAAGACGTTTCGCGAACGGTTTCCCGGTGTCGAGGTCAGGCTGCGAGATGTCGTCGCGCAACGAATCGATGCGCTTGTCATGGAGCGCGAAGTGGATTTCGGATTAGGCGTGCAGGCTCGGCCCACCCATGGGCTGGAGTTCAACGCCATCCTGGAAGACCGGTTGTGCCTGTTCGCTCCAAAAGACCATCCCTTGGCGAATCGCCGCGCAGTGAAACTGAACGAGATAGCTGGTTTCCCGATCGTTCTTACCGGCAGGGAAAGCAGTGTTCGCGATCTTGTCGAGCGAGTGTTTGCTGACGAGCAACTGCCTTTATCTGCGGGCCTGGAAGCCAATTACATGTCTACGGTACTGGCGTTGGTCAGACAGGGGCAGGGCATTACGCTTCTTCCGGAGTCGGCGGACGATGGGCGGGGAGACCTGAGTAAAGTGCCAATCGATCATCCGGGTGTTGTTCGGCAGATTGGGCTTATTACCCGTACGGAGCAAACAATGGCTCCCGCCGTCGTCGAATTTGTTCGGTTGCTGGAGGATCTGCGCACGCTCGGCCATCACAGCCGTACTGAAGCTATTGCTCATAATGAGACTGTTATGCCGCGCCGTTGATCGTCAACTGTAGTGTTTTATGTTTGGGTAAAGTGCAGGAGGGGCGCTTGTTGGTGTTGATGGATAACTCAACTAAATGACTGTTTAGTTGAGTTATTAATCTCAGTGATTCTAAGGTTGGGTGAGGGCGGTTGTTCTGGTTTCTCAAGTTTTCTTGGAAAAGCGTCCTGAAAAGCTCACTGACTCAACCGGATTTTCAATCATCTACTAAAAAGAGACTCGGCCGGTAATGCATTTTTGAACCTCACCACCAACCCAGATGCGCTCGCCAATTTGTTCTACCTGAATTCGTCCGTGACGCCCTAAAGCCGTACCTTGGCTGACAGTATATCGTTTCGGCATTAGCCCGGCTGGTATTAGCCATTGGGCAAGGCTGGCATTAAGGCTACCAGTAACAGGGTCTTCGGCAGACCTGTCACTAATGAAGGCTCGAACTTCAATATCAGCTCCTGCATCTCGCCCGATCCAAGGCGCAAAGGCTCCTACGTTTAACCCGTTCAGTGCTGCATAGTCTGGATGTATTGCCAACAATTCTTCACGCGAGCGCAGCATTACGACAACCCAACCCGGACCGTTGTCTGCCCATTGGCTCGCAATAACACGGTCAGGTGCAACACCCAATCCATCGATGATGCGGTGCAAAACGTAGTCTTCAACCGCGCCTCCACGTAGCAATGGTGGTGCCGCGAAAGCCAGACGAGGGCCGTCGCGGCGGATGTTAACTAAACCTGCACCACACTCCTGAACGACTTCTTTACTTTGCGAAAAAATATTATCCCCTAGCCACACGTAACAGCTGCCTAAGGTAGGGTGGCCAGCGAAGGGAAGTTCACGCATTGGCGTAAAGATACGTACGCGATAATCCGCATCAGGATGGGTAGGACGCATGAGAAATGTAGTCTCGCTAAGGTTTGTCCAACGTGCGAACGCGGCCATTTGTTCGGTGGTCAGATCATCGGCGTCGCTTACGACTGCGAGGGCATTGCCTTCCAAGGGCTTGTTAGCGAATACATCAACCTGGTGAAAACTCAGTGTATTGGGCATGAAGCTCTCGTAGGTTGGTTTGCGTGGAATGGTAACCCTAAATACATCGCAGGAGAGTGTCCACATTGATGCGCGCTTGCCGCCGCACAAAATTCCCGGCGAAGAGCCAGGTCTTGCGTCCAGGTGGATACAGCGCAGGGCTCGCTCGGCGAGCGTACTGTTGATAGATCAACGTGCGTAGAAACTCCGCTGGTGCTGGTAATGCAGTGAGTTTGAGCTTCTGTTTTTCTCGGTCGCCACTGACATTGTTCGGAAGGCCGGAAGCTCAGCTTCAATCGCCGCGATCAAGTTTTTGTTAGTGGCGGTTTCGCTCAGGTTAGATTCGAGGCTGATTGGCATGTTTCGACAGGAGCCTTTTCCTGGTGAAATGCGGTGGGCACTGGCCTGGATTGTGAAATACTTTGTTACGCATAATGTATATTATGTTAAACGGCAGGTCATGTCATGGATGTTCATGAACTGCCTAAGTCACTGATTCGACAAAACCGCTTCTGGCGTCCACTCTGTCAACGGGCCATGTACTAAATGTTCATGGTGAGCCTTTGAATGAGGACCTTCCAGTGAAGTTGGTTCAGAGCCGTTTCGCTTCCGGTCAGCGTGTGCCGCTGCTTGTGCAGGATGGTCAGGCGGCGCCATTGCCCAAGCTAGTCCCATTCATCTACGTCCAGCTCAAGCTCAGGCATCGTGCATACAACACCGCCGCAGCGCACCTGCGTGCTATCCAGGCTTTCTACACCTATGCCAAAAGCCGAGATCTGGATATCGATGAAGCCATCTTAGCGGGCCACTTTGAGGTGATTCTGGCTTTACTGGATGGTTACGCCATCTGGCTCCAAAGCGGCCGTCAGGCCGATAATTTGGTCGCCCGAATAGGCACAGCTAAAACGACATCTTTTCCGCTGATCGATCCGCGCACCCGTGACCAATACCTGCGGCTGTTGAAGCAGTTCCTGTCCTGGTGTGTGACCCGATACATCCGGCGTGCCCGTCAGAACTCAACCAGCCTGGCTAACATCGAGGTGGCATTTGCAGATGTCGCCGACGTCATTGAACGGCGCTTTGAGAGCCATATCATCAATGTTCGTCCCGACCACGCTCGTTACCGCAGCCTGACAGATACGCAACTCCAGATCATTCAAACGCTGATTCGCCCGGGCGCTGCGGAGAATCCGTTTCCAGAACGATTGCAGTTGCGCAATTGGCTAATGATTGAATTACTGCTGGAGACCGGTATCCGTCGTGGAGAGCTTCTGAAGCTCTACACCACGGACATCAATCAGGGTTCTCAGCATGCCTATGTCAGCATCAATGACCGCGAACATGACCCAGGCGACCCGAGCGCTGAAGAGCCTGAATCATGGAGCTCCGTCTGTTCAGATAGGAGCAGTTCCTGCCAGTTTGAAGCTGCATTCGAAAAATTTAGTGAAGCTAAATCATGAGCTAGGCGTTTGTGCGATGAATCTAGATTCGCTGTACAAAGGAGTGTAGCCTCTGCAAAAATTCGAGATCGTGTAGAGCCTTACAGTTTTTTCGCTGGTGGCACTAATCTTTACAGATTTGACACAAGGAGTAGGAAATTGACCGAAAATCCCGAGTCGCCCTCAAAACATCATGTATTTGGTCGTGCTTTGAATGATGTCGAGCATGCCATAGGCATGTATGCCTACAGTTATTGCACGATGCCCGCTGAGGCTATTTACGATAAAGCCATTTTGCAATCCATGATGAGCGTCATTGAAACGTGTCACATTTACTGCATCGGATACACACCAATTGTGGATTTCACTGGTGCAAGCCAAACGGGAGATGAGCTTAATATACAATTGAATGTATTGGGTAAAAAGTATACTGTCACGTATTCAATACCTGGTTTAATCTACAAGATGGAAGACGGTTATAATTTCCTAGAGGATCCGACCGGCGAAAGGTTTTGGCCTGACATGGAGCATGTACAAGACCGCCTAAGCAATGAATTTAAAGCTGTTACTTTCGACGTAAAGTACATTGGCCAGGCATACGGTCAAGACGGTTCAAGAAATGCCATTGATCGACTTCTAAAACATGAAACCTTGCAAAAAATAGCGCTGAAGGGAGTTCCATCAGGGCACAAACTGACTCTACTTTTGCTTTCCATTCAACCTAGCAATCAACTCATTACAATGATGAACCCATTTGCTAAAAATGGCGATAGCGGTGATGCACGGATAAAACAAGGATTGGACAAAGCGCAAAACACTACAGAAGCGGAAAAAATTTCTCTGTATGAAGCGGCGCTAATTAGGTATTTTTACCCGGAATTTAATAAAGAATTCAAGGACAGTTTTCCTTCTACCAATCTAAAGATTCTTCAAGATTGCTATGACAAGGATTTTGGCGCCGTTGTAGCTGAAATCTGCATAGATGAATTACCTTTCATGTTATTTTCAGATAAGATTGAGCCAAAATTTTATCACGTCGCAAAGCATAACTTGCATAAGAGTGAAGATCGAAAAATGTTCTTTGGCATTTGATCTTGCGAAAATGTCACAAACTAGAAGACTGGATCAAACTCATGATCGCCGTGGCCCGTTTACCGCTGCGTAGCGACCCGGCGGCAACCAGTTCGAGCGTCCAAGCGCTGACGGCCGGATCTGGTTCTCGACCTGGTTGTTCCAGGGCTGCCTCATTCGCATGCCTCGCGCAGTTGCTGCGCGAAAAGCGGCAGAAAAAGCTCGGCTTCAGCTTTTTGCCACCCTAAATCAAAGATAAACTTTATCTTTAGAGCTTCTAGAGTGATACTCTGTAAGGTAATCCAAATATTCTTGGAAATATTTATATGGAATTCCAGAATCCACGGCCATTTTTTCAAAGTCATCAGGAAAAGGCCGATATATTTTCTTGATCTCTCTCATTCGTGAAACATAGACCCCCTCATAAGTATGGTCGCCTTCATAATATGAAAATAACCTCTTTCCTCTCACGCTGAACCCACGCTTCACCAGCATTCTATCAACTTCATATTCGGCCAGATCCGGATGCATGTAGAACCATTCGGAGTTCCGACCTGTATATAAATGCAAGACTGGGTCAGCAAAAGATCGTCGATGGATGTAGCCTTCGATAGCTTTCAACTCAAACTTTGAAATTCCATAGGTGGACTTTGCGAGATTATAGGTAGCGAAAAGCACGATGAACGGATTATAGGTTTTTCCTTCTGCAAGCCTTTGCTCAGGCGTTTTTTTTGTTGTTAATCCTATTTTTGATATCCCCATATCTCTAACGTCGGCTGCAATATACAACCACCCAAATGGAGAAAGTGGATGCGCAGCATAGTGATCATTCTGCGTGACGATTTCTTCGTCTGCGTCAAACTCATCGTACTCGAAATCCATTTGAAAACTACTCTATCTGAACCATGATAAATTATTACTATTGAAGCCAAGATCCGCGATGTTAGATCAGTCATCTACACCGGCTTAACCGATACCCGTGCCACAAACCTGAATTAGGGGGGAGTTTAGTGCATCGACTCGATGAATGATCTCATGCATCATGTCTTCGAATTCATTTCTCACCCGCAATCTGACTTTCAACCTTGCCGTAACAGACCATCAGCGACTCCCCTACCCTGCTTGGTGGCCCCCGACACTTGAGTCACGGTGTTACTGGTAACCGCGCCAGTGGGCCTCTACCTGCCAAAGCGGCTTTCCGGCCATAGCTTGTCTCACCCCGTCAATGACGTCTTGGTACTGACTGGAATCGAACTTCGACCAGCGCAGCTTGCGCGCTTTGGCCCACGTGGCACGCAGTCCGCCTACATCATGCACATATAGGTCATCGAGCAGAAGGCTATCGATGGGTGGGTGAAGTGAAGCGACGTTGGCGTGGTTTTCATGCCCTGCACAAACAACTGCACCCTTGAGGTAAACGTTGATTAATTTTGCTGCGACGCCGTGATTGAAGCTGCGCAGGTTATGTTCAGTAGCTGCTTGTATCGCTCTAACGCACCACTGCCGATGCTCCGCATCAATACTATGGGGTGTGGGCAATAACTCGGGGTCTGCTAACAATTCCTTGAGTCCCACTGCCTCAATGATGAGTTTGCCTGTATTGACGTCGAATCGGCAGGTGTTCGTGCTCGCGGCACGGCTCGCTGCCCACGCGGAATACCTGTGTTTGTGCTCGATAATGCAGTAGCTAGATGGACTTACGGTCTGCACGTGAAGCTCCTAATTAATTCAGAACCAATTTCTAAACTCGGCCCTTTCCTGGGCTGGGCAACTGGAATCAGTCGGATGGCGGGCGCGCTTTGCGAATCGCTCCATCAACTCGTAGCTACTTCACTTATTAGTACCACTTGGCATAGACAGGGACTGTCTGTGCAACAAAAAGAAGCCTGACGTACTGAACTTTATAGGCGATTCGCCACCAGGGTTGATCACTCCTACCATGTCGCTGTGTATCCGCTTCCCCTTAGGTTACTTGGCTACGAGCTGCACGCCTTTGTCTAATAACTCTCCAAGGACACGCTCCCTGGTCTGTGTTGATTGACTTGCCTGCGTCACCAGTGCACTGGCGGCCATAGCGGCAAGGCGTCGTGCACTAACGCGTTTCTGAGTTGAGATTTTCTCGATGCCACCTCTCCCATGGATGAAGGCGCTCCGCAGGTTGAACAGGTCAGCGTACAGGTCTGCAGCAGAAGCATCGTCCAAAGCGGATGCTAACCGGACGCTCACGCGTTTAGTAGCACCAATATTTGGATGATGCAGCTTCCGGGCCTTCGGATCGTGATCTGTCTGAAGTCCCAGGGCGGCCTCGATGGCGGTCAAGTGTGCCATGAACTCATCAATGCCATTTGCAAGGAATGCCCGCACCACGAAATGCATGACAGGGGGTTGTAAGAGCTCTGAGTCGAGAGCGCTTTTGAAGTCCGTCCAGCGCTCATCACTGAACTCAAGCATTTCACCTCTGGCGGAATCTATCAGCCTGAGTTCAATGGGGCGCTCCACCTCGATGGACTCTCCCCAATCGTCCGTATAGGTATGCGGCTCCCATGAAAGCGTATCCGCGCTAGGGGGCGCTGAGGGTGAGACGAACAGATCATCGTCGAGACAGTAAACCCAGGGCACCCGAAAACCGCGCCAATCTACTTCGTTCATGGTTGACCACTTCTCCCATGGAGCAAGCAACAGGAAGAAGAGCACGGTCTCAACGGCCTGTGGAAAGCGACCTTTGTGGGGATCAATTTCACCAAAGTCCCTGTCCATGATCGTGGAGAAGTCCGGCATTGCTCGTAGTCCTACACTACGAGTCACGGGAACATTTTCCTCGATCACAAGCCAATGGAATTGCGATAGTCTTGCCGAATCGAGCGGTTGGTTTGGATAGCATCTAGCTAGTCTACGAGCATCGAAAAAGGTCTCAAGATCCGCTGCGCTAAATCTACCCAGCCTGACTGCCCCAAACGTTAATGACGGCACGTCCTCCGCCAAATCTAGCGGGCAGATATAAGTGCGACGCGTGCTCGTTTGCTTGAACGCCTGATCCAGCCTCTCCGCCGCTTCAGTAACATCGCCAATCTCGGCTTCCAAAACCTCTGGCAGGGTGCCGGGTGCTCCGAGTGATCTCAAAGCATGGTTCAGCGCGAAGGAGGATCCGAAGCTATGTCGACCATTTTCGTACAGGTCCGCACATACCTTCTCAAGCCTTTTGAATACAGGTTCAGACCAAAGACCGTTTTGGGATTTGCGAACGATCCATAGATCACTAAGAGCTTGAAGAAGCTGCGGCTCAACCTTAGCCAATTTCGTTGCTCCTTATACTATTGCTGCCCTTGCGAACATGAACTACTCGGGCGTGGACAGAGCGTTGCGGGCGCACTGGAGCGCCAACACATAAGCATCTTGCAGGTGAGGCGCAAGACATCCTTCCATTTGCTGGTGTTGACTCAGGACATTGCAATGATCGGCATCGTCCAGCCGTCGCGTGAAGATCAACCAGCCATGAAGGTGGGGCGTCGTCTGCGTGGGATGCGCCCCGGCGGCGGCAGATAATTTTCTGGCGCCCTGATCATCCGTTAACACTGCTAGCCCGCGGCCCATGGCGAATGCAATGGATGAAAGCTCTCCCTTCCCTAGTCGCTTGCGACTTTCTAACAATCCAATGACCTGAAGATCCGCAATGCTGCAGGAGTGGACTTCAAACTGACCGGCTCGGCGTGCCTCCTGCAGTCGACGCTGTAGCTCACGACTCGAATCATTTGGCAATGTCCTAGGTTTAGCTAGACATTCGTAATCCACAAAGCCTGTCACACAGAAGCTGCATTTAGCTGCGACTGCGGCCCGGTAAAGGGTTGAGGATGATAGAACGTTCCAGACGGAACACGTATCTGTCACGTTGTGAAGGTTGAATTGAGAAGGATCAATGGCCATAAGATGATCTTCCGTAAAGGGATAATAGATCTCGAAGCTCTTCGTAGTCGCACAATAAGGCCTCTGCCAGTCTCCCCTGTGTGATGACTCCCTGACTGGCCGCATCCAGACATAAGGCGACGTAGCTATCCGACAGCCCTCTCTCCAACAAACGAGCTTTACGCTCCCGTTGTCGTGGCGCTAATTGATCTGGAAGCTCTGGATCGACTTTGAGATTACGAGGCACTCGACACGATTTGATGTGTTGGAATACAGCCTCGCTAATCAGCCCTTCAGCTTTGAGCCCGATACCAAGGGCCACGCAGCTCACTCGCAGTTCATTTGCCCAGTGCTGGACGTCTGCCTCCACCCAACGTTTAGGATCAGGCAGTTGCCGAAGGAATTCTGGTGGCATCAGGTAGCGAGAGGCAAAGGTGTTCGCTCGTAGCTCCCGGCGATCATCCTTATCCGTTTGCACGTAGGTAATGCTGGGACCGTCACTCGCATCAAATAGGGCGTGAGCCATTTCATGAGCCGCACTGAACCGCTGCCTGTACACATCCTCGCTATAATTAACCAGGATGCATTTACCGGCAGTTGGGTGAAGCATGAAGAGGCCGGAAACTTTAGAATTTCCGAGTTTGCGGCGGAAGACATGTGCTCCCGTCTCACGGATTTCTCGATAGACATCTCTGGGAACAGCGTTGTGTTCGTGTTGGTTGAAGCGACGGAATCCGGTCGCTGCCGAAACACCATCCTTCTTGAAATGGCCGGTAGGAGGCGCAGCCGTGAATTGCCGATGCTTGATACCCATCGCCTTTGCAAGGAATGCCTCTGTCTCGCAAAGGTACAAAAACTCCTGCACCGCCCGACGATCGTCCTTTGAGAATTCTTTACCGTGTGCCCGGTAAAGGATTTCAGTCTGCTCGAAAGGCGCAACCTGTTCATTAGAAATGAAGAATTTGAAATCGCAGCGGAAAAGGTCAGCCAAGATGAGAACTTCGTCCCCGGTAGGCTCAACTTCGCCTGCCTCGACAGAGCAAAGGCGCTCTGGCGGGATGCGAGTGGCCGCACTCACCTCTTCCACGGTCAGTGCGAGCTGGATGCGATACCTAGAAACGTTTGAACCCAAAGCACTGAGGTTTATTGCCATTGCTGTACCCCGTCTTCCTAGTGAGGGTCAACCCGATCCTAGATGGATCGGTGTTGCCTGGCTACTGGACTAATCCAGAATTAACTCCCATATCGCTTATACCGTTGGTTCCGAGTTCGAAATGCTCTCAGCCATGAAACCCTTTGTAGCCCTCCAGTGCAGATCGAAATCCTATGCCCCCTGCCGCCCGCATACTAGGCGTTCGCATCGAAGATGCAGACTAGGTTGTTCAAGTTGCACGCACGCCGCGGTTGAGAATCTACCGTCAGACTCAGAGTGCCGCTGCTAGGCTACGACCCCGAACCACCGAAGGGGCCAGCCGTAGATTCTAGCGCCTGCAATAGTTCAACCCAAATGGCATCACCCGGACGTGCACACCGCGAATTGTCTTCGCATACTGATCATTTAATGATTGGAACCACCAGATCTGAACCCTAAGTCTCTGAAGAGCGACCGACGCCCTTCTCCAGTGCTTACGCGTCATCCAGCGCAGCACGCAACCGTCATTTTTAGTGCTCTAACGAAGGCAGACAAATTAAAGGAAATCGACCCGAAGCAGCCAAAAACCGAGTCGAAGCTCACAGGTGAGAGTTCGCTGACGACTGGGAGATCAGATTGCCAGTCCTTTCCCTATCCCGCTATCGGAGGCGGGGTCAGGTCTACGAAGCAGCTCAGTCGTTCCAGGATTTGGCAATCCCAAGGAGTCCTCTGCAGATAAACCAGAAGGTCCTCATGAACATAAATCTGTGAACATTTGGTTCCATACACCCGGAGAAAACCCGCTAGTGATTGGGGGTTCGATCGCTCATAAACAATAAGCATCGCCCATAAGTTAAATAATGTATATTTCTATGTCTGCTCATGTGTCAGCGTTTCGTAATTCCTGGACTGAAATTTTTTAACCCTGGACGCTTCGTTCGACAGAAATTTCAAGGGCTTACCCTCGTCTATCCAATCTGTGCGTCTCTGGATCGTTTTCTGTCTGGGCCGGGACTGACTGTCTGCGACTCGCTACGTATCGGCCACCGTGCGACTGCCCAGATGAGCCTGATCCATTCGATGTGGCAATCCAGGCAATAAGTGCAGGGATGACACTCCAGATGAACCGGCCGCTGCGCTGCTCGGCTTTCATGTCTTGCGCGGTCATGGCGAAGCCCTAGTGCAAGGCGCCGACGAAGCTCAGGATGACGGCTCCATAGTTAACAAGCGTAGTCGCAAACAGCGGCCGATAGTCGCCAGAGAACGGGATCAGCAGCGCCAGAGAAATAAACGGTAAAAGGCCGCCATAACCCAGCAGGCTGACGTGCTTTGGCAGAGAGGTTGAAGGCAACGCGTTCATTTGTATTCCTTGCAGTGAGCGACACTCAAGACTGTAGGCCCAAAAGCCCCGCTTGAGCGATACATTGATGGCAGGTGGGCCCCGCCTCATGACCCGGTCTTCAGGGTAACCCCATATCGTGATTGAGCCGAGAGCAGTGACCATTTGGGCAATTCAACGAGATTCCGCATTGGCCCCCTGCCCGGCTTAGGCTTTCCGAAAGCGCGCAGCCTGGTGTTTGTCGGAATTCGATAGCCACCGTTAGCGTGATGATGGAAAACCAACTGCTACCGGGACTCGACCCACACCCACAAGGCCACTCTTGACAATCTCTCATCGTCGGACAAATACTTTACCTTGATTCATATAAATGACTATATAACAAGGTGAATCACTCAATGAATGCTGTGCACAACGATAGCCCTACACCCCTTTATCAGCGCCTTAATGACCCCTTGGCTCAGCAGATTGCAAACATCCAGGGGCGCTCCGGCGAAGCTATTCCCACGGAGACGCCGCTTTCAGCTGAATACCTGCTATCGACCTGCATCGTACCCAAGGCGGTAGATGCGAGGGTCAACGCAGGTTTGCTGGAGCGTCAACAAGGGCGTCGCACATCTGTCCGTCGACCTCTTCGCTTGCCGGACATCAAAGGCCTCAACCTTGGTGCTGCACGTGCCCGCGCCCCTACTCGCTTAACACCTAAATTACCTGACGGCATTGGCATAGCAGCAGGATACGACGTGTTCGCCTTTCCTAATGCGGCCGTTGCACGCGGGTGCTCCCAAGCTTAATTCTTAGCGTGCTTCGGCAGCGTTACGACTTTTTCCAAGGCTGAGTACAGCCTCAGCGCTCCCATTACTGAGACCTCTTCATGACTACCCTAGATATACAACTTCTAATGACAGCGCTTGTCAGCGTCTTGGTGCTGGTGGCACTGATCGTGTCGCGACTCAAAATGCACCCGCTTTTGGCCCTGTTGATCGTTTCCGTTGGAGTGGGCTTTGCCACCCAAATGCAGCCCGAAAGTATCGTCGCTCATTTGATCGCCGGTGCCGGAAAGACACTGGGGGCAGTTGGGATCGTAATTGCGCTTGGCGCGATGCTTGGCAAAATCCTGGCTGATGCTGGCGTCACGGAGCAAATAGCCGAGGTCATCCTTAAGCGCACCTCGGATCGAATGATTCCTTGGGCAATGATGATTGTTGCGTTTGTAATTGGCATACCCATGTTCTTCGAGGTGGGGCTGGTGATCATGCTACCGCTGATATTCAGTGTGGCGCGAAAGCTGGAAAGCCAGGCTCGCTTCAAAGGCTCGGCATATGTTTATGTCGGTGTTCCTGTGATTTCCGCGCTCGCCGCTATGCATGGCATGGTACCTCCGCACCCTGGCCCGTTGACGGCCATCGCCGCGCTTAAAGCCTCAGTAGGCCCGACAATGCTCTACGGCTTTATCGCGGCTATTCCAGCAATGATTCTGGGCGGTCCGCTGTACGGTGCGTTCATTTCGAAGCGCATGAGCACCAGGCCTGACCAGGCATTACTTGATCAGTTTACTCTGGCTGAAAAAGCCGACAATCAACACCGCCCCGGCGTTTGGCTCGGCGCACTGGCAGCCCTGCTACCGGCGATCCTGATGCTGATAAATGCCGTCGCCGAGATGCTGCTACCCAAGGGCAATGCGATCCTGCAGATGGCCAGTTTCGTGGGCAACCCTCTGATATCCATGCTCTTAGGCGTGCTTTTCGCCGGCGCAAGCCTGGTACTGGCGCGCGGTGGCAACGCCGAAAAGCTGCGCGATTCGCTGGGTAAAAGCCTCAAACCTATTGCCTCCATCATCATGATCATTGCTGGAGGCGGGGCATTTCAGGAGCTGCTGACGAGTGCCAAGGTAGGCGATGCCATTGTGCACTTGACCCAACAGTCTGCCTTCCCTCCGTTGATCCTGGGTTGGCTGATTGCGATGTTGCTCTCGGTCTCTACAGGTTCCGCAACTGTGGGTATCGTAGGCGCTGCGGGCTTGCTCGCGCCGCTTGCGGGTGCCGATCCCAGCCTTAACCTGCCCTTGCTGGCATTGTCCATCGGCTGCGGTTCGCTGTTTTTCAATTATGCAAATCATGCAGGCTTCTGGATGGTAAAGGAGTCCTTTGGCATGACAATGGGAGAAGCGACGAAGACGATCTCGGTGGTTCAATCGATTGTGGCTGTGGTCGGATTGATTGTGGTGTTGATCCTGAATGCGGCTATTACAGTTTAAGTGCCCCGCCCATGCGGCTGCGGCCTCAAGCGCATGGGTGACCGGTAATGAATCGGTTGCATGCTTCGATGGTCGCCCAGCGTGACGTTGTGCCCGAAGGTTCGGCTATCAGCAGATAGAATTCTTTAGGAAAACGATATGATCCGGACAGCCGAAGCAAGTGACGAGTTCGATATTAGACATTGCGCTGAACAAGCCTACGCTCGCTATGTGCCGGTGATCGGGCGCAAGCCCGCGCCGATGACCGCCGATTTCATCACGCAGATAGCCACAGGCATAGTGTATGTCGCGACAGACGACCAAGCCCGGTTTCAGGGCTTTATTGTGTTCCATGAAAAGGATGGGTATTTCTTATTGGAAAACGTGGCAGTCCTCCCGAGCGTTGCCGGACGTGGGGTCGGAAAGGCGCTGATCAGTTTTTGTGAAAATGCCGCACGACAGCGTGGTATGAGCGCCGTTCATCTATATACCAATGCAAAGATGGCAGACAATCTCTCGATCTATCCCAAGCTTGGTTATGTGAAAGTGGCAGAGCGCACGGAGGATGGTTTCAATCGCGTTTACTTCGAAAAAAACCTTACATAACCGCATGCTGAAAAGGTGATCGAGCGCCTGAAAATCACTCCTTGGTCGATGTGGGTATCGCAATACGGCTACTGGTCTTGACCTCGCGTAATGCCAGGCTGGACTGGAATCATTAGACCACTACAGCTCTCTGATTTTGAGAGGCTTCATAAATGAAGCACCTCAACTATCGCGGCAAGCAGTAAGCAGACGCTAGCCACGACGGTAAGCCGTAATCGCATCGGAAGGTACCAGGCGGACAAGCTTATAACCCGCGAGAGTTGCCTGTCCTGCCAGAGGTGGACAACAAAGCCGATGACCAACAGCAAGCAACCCAATGGCATTGGCAGTAACGTGGCAATCCAGGCAATAAGTGCAGGGATGACACTCCAGATGAACCGGCCGCTGCGCTGCTCGGCTTTCATGTCTTGCGCGGTCATGGCGAAGCCCCAGTGCAAGGCGCCGACGAAGCTCAGGATGACGGCTCCATAGTTAACAAGCGCAATCGCAAACAGCGGCCGATAGTCGCCAGAGAACGGGATCAGCAGCGCCAGAGAAATAAACGGCAAAAGACCGCCATAACCCAGCAGGCTGATGGGCTTTGGCAGAGAGGTTGAAGGCAACGCGTTCATGTGTATTCCTTGCAGTGAGCGACACTCAAGACTGTAGGCCCAAAAGCCCCGCTTGAGCGATACATTGATGGCAGGTGGGCCCCGCCTTATGACCCGGTCTTCAGGGTAACCCCATATCGTGATTGAGCCGAGAGCAGTGACCATTTGGGCAAATTGAACGAGATTCCGCATCGGCCCCCTGCCCGGCCTATCCAGATCAAACCCCAGCGTTGATCTTCAAGGCGTGCAATCAGTTTGCTACTTGCTGACGGAGTCATCTCATGAGCCCTGGCAGCAGAAAAACTCCTGCTTTCCGTGCTTTTGCCCGTCGTTGCGCGCCACCATCGTTGCTCTTTCACGTGCGCAATAAAGCAAATCTTATGGCCTTCAGATATCAGGGAACTGACAAGCCAGTATGAGCCACTTAAACGACGGTGATGTCTGGAACCCTTTGGTGCGTGACATTCGATGTGGTAGCGACACTCCCAGCTAACGTAATTCGAACAACGAAGGACATAATATGCTAAATAGAATTTCATCATCCAGCCCGACCAGCTATGTCAGTTCAGGCAGCTCATCGGCAGGTATCAACCCCAGTATAAATGTCAGGCCTCCAAGGGGTGGGCCCGTTGATACGCTAGTAGGCGCAGCCAGTGACAACAACCTTGTGTACATTGGTGATGAGCACGGTAAGCTTTTCATACCTAAACTAATAACCGAGTCCGCTGCAAAACTTAAAAATGCAGGCGTCGACCACCTGGCGGTAGAGTTTGTAAAGCACTCCGATGGCGCCGCGTTCAGAGAAGCATTGAGCGATGGAAAAAGCGCTGTCAAACACTTTCTGGAAGCATCATGGGGGCGACACGGAGACGCTTGGCTAGACAAGGTTTCTGAGGCGCTGTGCAGTGCTCATCGTGCAGGGATTTATGTTTCTGGAATTGATAGGAAAATGGCGATAGATCAGCCTAAAACGCCGATGCAAAAAATTTTGTACATGAAAAAGAGGCTAGCTTTGAATGTAGCTTGGGATGCGGCGGCTACAAGAGAGGCCTCCGCTGTCTGCGCGAACAAAAGTATCGTATGGGGCGGTGCCGGCCATTTCACCAACAGCAAGACTGACGGACCAAAAGACATGCGGCCAGGCTTGGTAATCTCGTTTGATCTGACTGGAAGAGGCTCTAGCAGAATCAATGATGCTGATGAACATAGCCATATCGTGATCGCTGGCGAGGATAACTAAAGAAAACCATTACTGGTTAATTTTCCTTGGCCATTGCATTTGACGTCTTGGCGAAATTCCGAGCAAGGTCATTGCTTCCGGCCAAACCGTTTGAGGTTTCCGGCTGCGTTTTCATCGCTTCGACTGGGCTGACTGGACTTTTGGCCCAGTCAACCCTCTTACGGGCGCAACTCACTCACCCCCTCCACCGCTCCCTCGCCAACGCGCGAACTCGCTTTTTTCAAGCATATTCTTCAAAACAAAGCTGCGCCAAGGTGTTAAGTAATGTTATATAAAAATTAACTTAACATTATCTGATCGTTGGAAGATGATCTTTTCGACATCCATGACGCCCTGACAAAAACACAAAACGGGACGGGAACCAAGATCCCCTGTATCGACACCGGGGGACATTGCGCCGCGGTGGCACCACCCCAAGGGCCAGCGAAACGCGCGCCAAGTAATCACTCTCCTGCAAGCATCGAAGCGCAGGACCTCCTAAAACAAAAATAATAGGACACAGCCATGCATAGATTCATTTCACATCCCGCGATCGGGCTGTTGTTTTCTGTAGCGTTACTGGCCTCCGCCGTCAGTGCCGCGCCGTTACCCGCAGCAACCGAGAGCGACTGGATCGCCTCGCAGTTCACCTTCCATACGGGTGAGAAACTCGCCAACCTCAAATTGCACTACATCACCCTTGGCAATCCCAAGAACCCCGCCATCCTCTTTCTGCACGGCACTTATCGGCCAGGCAGCGATATGCTGAGCAAGGACTTTGGCGGTGAGCTGTTTGGCCCTGGTCAGCCGCTGGACGCCAGCAAGTACTACATCATTTCCACCGATGGCATCGGCGTGGGCCAGTCCAGCAAACCATCAGATGGCTTGCGCACTCGGTTTCCGGCGTACAACTACAATGACATGGTTCAAGCCCAGTATCGGTTGGTCACCGAAGGCCTGGGTATCAAGCACCTGAGGCTTATCATCGGCAACTCCATGGGCGGCATGCAAACCTGGATGTGGGGCCAGAACTGGCCGCAGATGATGGACGCGCTGGTGCCCATGGCGTCCCAACCCAACGAAATGTCGTCCCGTAACTGGATGATGCGCCGCTTGCTGGTGGAGTCAATCAAGCAAGACCCGGCCTGGAACAACGGTAACTACAGCGCGCAACCGCCGTCCCTACGCTTGGCCAACGCGATGTTCAGCATCGCTACCAGTGGCGGTACTCTGGCGTATCAGGCGGCTGCCCCGACCCGCGCCCAAGCCGACAAGCTGGTGGATGAACGCCTCAGCGCTGCACAAACCGCCGACGCCAATGACTTTATCTACCAATGGCAATCTTCCGCCGACTTCAACGCAGCCCCCGGTCTGAAGAAAATCCAGGCGCCGGTGCTGGCCATCAATTCGGCGGACGATGAGCGCATCCCGCCGGAAACAGGCCTGATGCAGGCCTCGATGAAAGAACTCAAGCACGCACGGCTATTACTTATCCCCGCCAGTGCCGACACCCGTGGTCACGGCACCACGAGCATGGCGAAGTTCTATAGCAAGGAACTCGGGCAGTTTATGCGCGAGACTGAAAAGGTGAAATAAATCCACCCCCTCGCCCCAGCTTCAGCTCAAAAGTCCGCCACCTTGCCCCAGGCGGACGTTTGAAAACGGTCCGGGTGATAAGGCCGCGGATCAACAATGGGGCTCACACCGCTGACAATATCGGCAATAAGGTGGCCCGCGCCCGGACCAATGCCAAAACCATGTCCGCTGAACCCGGCCGCGATCACCAACCCAGGCAGGCTGGCCATTTCGCCGATACCGGGAACGCCGTCCGGCGTACTGTCCACGTAACCGGCCCAGGACGCCTGGATTGACGTGCCCTGCAGTGCCGGCACCAATTCCACCGCGCGCTTGTAAGTCAGCGCAACTGCTGAGGCGTCAGCGCTTGGGTCGAGAATGCGCATTCTCTCCATCGGCGTGGGCTGGTCCAAGCGCCAGCGCTTCAAGCTTTCGTGGCCTGCTTGCCAGCCTTCCAGCCCCCCAGGGGCAAGGTTGCGCCAGCGGCGCTGAAACATTGGCAGGAATTGTGTAGAGAACTTCAGCAACTGCGGCGTGATATCGACTCGCCCCCGGCCACTGATCGCCAGCGTGTAACTGCCATCAACGCGGCGGGTCATGGACGCGCCGGTGGTATGCAGCGCACTGGGAATTTCCTGGCTCGGGGCGGAGACTGAGAGCACGGTTTGACGAATCGTCGCTTGTGGGAAGCGAATGCCATACTGGCGGCAGAACGAAGATGCCCAGGCGCCTGCGGCAAGCACTGCGAGCCGGGTGCGGATGGTGCCTTTTTCGGTGACCACTGCCGACAATCGACCGCCTTCGGTCTCGACGCCCCGCACGGCGCAATTCTGATGCACGCTACTGCCCAGTGCCATGATCGCGCGCGCGACTGCGGGGGCTGCGCGGGACGGGTCGGCAATGCCATCGGTAGGCGCAAACACCCCGCCTTTCCAAGGCTTGCCTGTTGCTCTGCCCCGTTCGGCGGCCTGCTCGGCATTGAGCATCTGGGTCTGCACGTTGACGGTCCGCGCAAACTCGCCCCAGCGCGCCCACCCTTCCAGCTCCTGCTCGTTGTTGCTCAGGTAGAGTAAGCCGCACCGCGTAAAACCGGTCTGTTCACCGGATTGCTCGGCGAATTGCTCCCACAGTTCCAGGCTTTTGGTGGCCATCGGCAATTCACGCGCATCGCGATTCTGCTGGCGGCACCAGCCCCAGTTACGACTTGACTGCTCGGCGCCTATGCGGCCCTTTTCGACCAGTGCGACCTTCATGCCGCGCCTGGCAAGGTAATAGGCGGTAAACGCGCCAATTATACCGCCGCCGATCACAACCACATCGGCCTCCGCCGGCAGATCTGCAGAGGTATGCACGGGAGTTAAAGGTGCTGGCATGTTCTGATTATCCACATGAGTTCAAAAGAGAAATCTGTTGCTAGAGCCCGACCAGTCCGGCCAGCCCTCCGATATCCGCGATCTGGTGGTAGCCGAAAGCAGCATTGGCCGGCTGTTCATGCCCCCGCGCCACGAAAGCTTTGTGCTTGATCTTCATGTCGTGGGCCGACATCAAGTCATAGCGAAAGCTCGACGAAACGTGCAGCACATCCTCCGGCCCGCAGCCCAGGTTATCGAGCATGAATTCGAACGCCGCCAGACGTGGCTTGTAGGCCTGGGCCTGCTGAGCGGTGAAGACCTTGTAAAACGGTGCGCCGAGCTTGTCGACGTTAGACATGATCTGTTCGTCCATGGCGTTGGAAAAAATCACCAGGGGAATCTTGCCAGCGATTTTCTCCAAACCCGCCGGCACATCAGGATGTGGCCCCCAGGTCGGCACAGCGTCGTAATAGACCTGACCTTCGTCGCGGTATTCGATGCCCCAACGCTTGCACGTGCGCGCCAGGGCTATCTTTAGAATCTGATCATAAGGCAGCCAGTCACCCATGACCTGGTCCAGGCGATAGGCCGCGTAGTCCTTGATGAATTGTTCCATCCGCTCAACCGGTATGCGATCGGCAAACAGATCCCGCGTCAGGGCTGCGGTTTTGAAGTTGGTCAATGTGCCGTAGCAGTCGAAGGTGATGTACTTAGGGCGAAGATCGCTCATGAATGCGGTCCTTGATCAGTGATGAGGTCATTACGGCGCAAACCGCTGTGGTGTGCCGTGCATCTGGCCATCATGGGGTCATTACACCACCATGAGGCCGTAAATAAGCGGTTAAATGCAGGGTTACTTGGTACAAAACACCGTTTAAAAGGCACGTCTCAGCAGACTTTGTCGAGACGCCGGGGTGGGCTTTACAACTCGGCAAAAGCGCTTTCCAAAGCGTCAAGCAGACGCCCCGCCTCCCTGGCTGTCCAGATCAAGGGCGGGCGAATTTTCAGAATGCTCGCATCGGGTCCGGTGGCGGAAATGAGCACCCGTTTTTCTCGCAGATGGTTGACCAGGCGCAGAGCAGTCTGCATGTCGGGCGTCTTGCTGGCCCTGTCCTTTACCAGCTCGACGGCGAAGTACATGCCGGTGCCTCGCACGTCGCCAATCTGCTCATACCGCGCAGCCAGGTCCTTGAGTCCGGCCATTATCAGGCTGCCCACACGGTTGGCGTTGGCCATCAACTGCTCTTCGGTAATGACATCCAGCGTTGCCTGGGCGGCCGCAATCGCCACGCTGTTGCCGCCAAAGGTATTGAAATAGCGCATGTCGCGACCGAAGCTTGCGACTACCTCCGGACGCACCATCAACCCCGCCACCGGGTAGCCGTTACCCATGGGTTTGCCCATGGTGATGATGTCCGGCTCCACCGCGTGGCGCTGATGCCCCCAGAAATGCGTGCCGCTGCGACCAAACCCCGACTGGACCTCATCGGCGATGAACAGGCCTCCAGCCTTGCGCACCACCTCGGCGATCGGCCCGAATACATCCACCGGATCACAGAAAACGCCATCGGACGAGAACAGGCAGTCGGCAATGAATGCTGCGACGCCGCCGCCATGGCGTTGTATATCGCGGATCTGCGCCGCCACCTGGTCGGCCATGTAGCGACCCAGTGCTTCACGTGGAATGCGATAGGAGTCCGGAGCAGGCACCCGTCGCACGAACGGGTCGAGCTTGGCATTGAGACCCAGCGACGGCGAAAAGGCCGCCACCGTCGCTGAGTTGCCGTGGTAGGCCTCGGCGGTGACGATGACGCCCGTATTGCCGGTGTGATGCCGTGCAATGCGGATGGCAAGATCGTTGGCTTCCGAACCGCTGCACGTGAACATCAAGTGCCCGTCGGCGCCCATCTCTCCGTCCGCCGTGGCGCGCAGCTGTTCGGCGTAGTCAAGAATGCCGTCCTGCATGTAACGAGTGTGGCTACACAGCTTATTCATCTGCTCAGTGATGGCAGCGATAACGCGCGGATGGCAATGCCCCACCGACACCACGTTGTTGTAGGCATCCAGGTACTCGTTGCCGTCCTTGTCGTATAGATAAGCCCCTTTGCCACGCACGACCCCCACCGGCTCGTTATAGAACAACCGATAGGCAGGCCCCAGCAAATCGATCCGGCGCTGAATGTGTTCACGTGCAGCAGCGTCGAGGCGATCGACGTTGGCAGGGTTGAAGCCGTTGGGCATGTCACCACGGATGGCCTGGATGTTTGAGTTGCTCATTTAAAACCCCCTAAGCAATGGATGAATCAGTGGGCGAAGTGCATCAGAAGCGCTGACATCTGTGACGATGACCGGTCAAGCATCCAGTCCAGCTGGCCCCATCCCGGCGCGGCGTTCCTTAAGATGTAGGCACTGTTCTGCGGGAAGAGCTGCGAGCGCCAGGTGGTAATCAACGCTCTGGCAACCAGGCGCGCCATGGCCAGATGAGGGATAAGCGCCAGCTCCTCAGCCGTGAGGTCGGCAACGTGCAGGTACCCTCTGAGCAGGTCCTTGGCGGGGGCAAAAATATCGACGTCCTGAACGGTTTGCACTGCGAGCAACTGGTTCATCATGGCCGTGGACACATCGATGGCAATAGCGGTCTTGACCGTGTCGCCGAAATCGATGATCGCCCCGACGCACTGCGGGCGATGCGCATCAATGACGATGTTCGAGGTATTGAAGTCGTTATGCAGTACTTGTTGTCGGCACCCGGCGATCAAACCCTCCACCTCGCCAAAGCGTTCGAGCGCCCGCTCCAGCGAGTGCCGACGCGCGGGCTCGACGACACCATTGAGCAGGGGTTCAAGCACCCGCAGGTGCTGCACATCCCAACACACCTTGCGGGACTCTGCCGGGTGGGCGAAGTCGGCAGTGGCCAGCCTGAGGTGCGCAAGCAATTGGCCGATCTGCTCGCGCCCCTGGGTATTGAGGGTGGTTTTATCCAAGGGGGTGCCTGGCAGAAAGCTCAGAAGCCTCACCTGCCTTGACTCACCACTTTCGGTTACGACGGGGGTCAGGTACCCGCCTTCCAGCGCGGGGTAAACCCTGGGAATCGGCAATTGGGGCGCCCTGCGCCCGATATGCTGCATGACTTCGATTTGCAGCGACAGCTCAATGGGCGACTCCTGCGGGTTGGCGATCTTGAGCACATAGGACTGACCGCTTGAACAATCGCAGCGAAACGTATCGTCTTTTTCTGTGGCGAATCGCGTCAACTGCGCGCTGATACCAAATTGCTCCAGCACGATACGCCGGCCTTCTTCCAGCGACACTGGCGTGAAAGGCGCCGCCAAATCGCCCTGCAAGGCGATAAGGCTTTCGCTGAACTGATCTTTCCCAATCACTTGCATCGCTGGACTCCTGGGCCGGCAAAGCCATGCATGGCACGACGTCGATGCGCAGATATTGTGCTACAACTATTTTTATTGGAAGCGAATATTTCTGCTGAAAGGCCTGGCTTTCAGGTGATGTCTTTTAAAAGTCCATAATAATCATATGGTTGAAATGATATAAAAAAATTTCTAAAAAATGAAATTGTTGTACAAATTAAAAAGAAGCTTGATGGCTTACTGGTGTCCGCACACCCAGTCGTACTAGAATCGCGCACTCTACCGAGCCCCAACCCCCGTCGTGGTTACCATGATTCTTTCCAGCGCAAACATCGAAACATCCCCAGCCAGGCTCTCGGCTGTCGAAGCACTGGCTGCGAAGCTCAAGGCCAGGATCCTGAACGGTGACTTCGAGCCAGGCGAATTCCTTCGGGACGTCAAGATGGCGGAAGAGTACGAAGTGGCGCGCAACACGTTTCGCAGTGCGGCACAGTTGCTGGTGTCATTCGGCTTGCTGCTGAAAGTGCCTCATCGCGGATTCTGCATACCCGAGTTCGGCCCGGACGACGTCGTCGACATCGCCCGGCTGCGCGGGGTACTGGAAACTGAAGCGGTGCGCATGATTATCCTCAATGGCACGGTCCCGGCTGATGCGCTGGACGCCGTGGAAAGACTGCGCAATGCCGCACCCGATACCCCACGCTCCGACATTGTCACCGCTGATGGTGATTTCCACCGGGCGATCATCCGCGCCAGTGGCAGCGCACGCCTGCAGCGCAGCTATGCCATGCTGGAAAGCGAGATTGAACTGCTGCTGGTACTGCAACAGCCGTGTTATGAGGACCCCAAGCAAATCGTCAAAGACCATGAGCGCTTGATAGCCTGCCTTCGCAGCCGTGACTTCGAAACAGCCCGTACAGCGTTTGTCGAGCATTGGGAGGATTTGAGCGCCAAGCTGTTACGCGCACAGTTCGAGCGACGGCAATCGCTGTGAAGCCGTGCAACATCGTTCGTCATTCGATGCTGGGAAATTGCACCCTTACGCCCTGCCCCTCATATCAAAAAAACGGACCTTTTCAACGCAAAGGCGTCAAACCTGGGTATCGCTACCACCGATCAGCCTCATAAGCCCTCGACCCAGGACAACCCATGACCTTCTTCATTTTCCTTCTAGCCTGCTGCGCCGCCGGAGCAACCGGCATCATCTTCAAGCCGGGAGCATGGTACGAATCTCTTGAAAAACCGAGCTTCACCCCGCCTGACTGGGCGTTTCCGGTGGCGTGGACGACGATTTATCTGCTTCTCGCCTGGGCAGGCTATCGCCTGACGCTGATCCCCGGCAGCGAGATCGTGCTGGCCTTGTGGGCGGCTCAAATTGCGCTGAATACGTTGTGGACGCCGGTATTCTTTGGCGCGAACCGCCTCGTTGCTGCGATGGTGATTCTGGTTCTGCTGTGGATCGTAGTTGCCGTGATGATCGTAATGGCCTTGCAACTGGACATCATCACCGGGCTGATTTTGTTCCCCTACCTTGTCTGGCTCTCGGTGGCAGCGGCGCTGAACTTCTCCATTCTGCGCCATAACCGATAAGTACCTGACGCTGACTGCCTTATGCGTTCCCCAAGAATATGAGCGGAATATCGATTAACTGAATTCTGTTCCGCTCATCTCGGCATTCATAAGGCGCTACAGCGCGTAGCGCCGACAGTGCTCAAGGTAGCCTTGCTCGTGACTGCCGACCAGTTGGACGACACTCGACCATAGCCAGGAGGGAGCGTCCAGGGTATCGGACCGATTGCTTTGCAGATCCCTGATCCACGCCGCGCGTGTGGCCAGGTCCATCTGTCTGGCGTGGGCATTACCGACCACTTTCGCGAGGTACGCTGCGGCCTGCATCGCCTCTTGCTCAGTGAGCTCATCAAGTTCCAGCTTCATATCCTGAGGAAGCAGCTCACGTATGAAGAACGAATGATCCAGCATTCGCACGGCAACCATTCGGCTACCCAGGCCGGGAGACAGGTTCCGGGCGCCCTCCACTACCCGTTTGCCATTGTCTCTGGGCATGCGAGCCCTTGCCGTACGTGGGGCCGCCGCTGCGACGGCTTCCTTGACGTCGAGCAGGCAGAACTCTTCATCCTCTTCATCGCCTACACCCATTAGCACCGCATAGCGAAGCAGGCCCAGAGAGCTGCATCCTTTTACCCAATAGGCGGAGTCGAGTAAGCGCACACGGTCATCCTGGGACCTGCCTTTAAGCGATGTCACCAGCGCATGAATCTCCGGCGTTTCGCAAAGCTCCTTGATTGCATCGCGTTCCGCACGGGACAGTTGCCAGAAATGCTTGCCAAGCGGAATGGTCGGTTGTGTACCTTCGAAACGCTCCTTGGCCAGATGCTTCCAGGTGCGTTGTACCGCGCTACGCATGCCGGCTTTCACTTGCGCAGGACGATCGGGCTCTTCATCGTCGTCGCCCATAAACGCCTCTTCGTAGCCCTGCATCATTTCCTCCAGCATTCTTGCCGTGGTAACGCCGGGCAGATCCGAGCCACGAGCCGCCGTCGCCAACGACAACCCAAGCCTCACCAGGTCATGGGCAGGATTACCGATCACGGCTTGATCGAGGTCGCGGATATGCATGTCGATGCGCCCTCTCGAATCTCCCGTGGGCCCCAGGTTGCCGGCGTGACAATCGCCACAGATCCAGACGGGCGGACCGCTGGGCAGGCGTCTCCCCGACTGGCTGTGAAGCCACTCATAGAACTGGGCGGTATTGCCTCGCACGAACGCGTGCGCAGACCGCGCCATCTTTAAATTGCGCAAGTTGATGAGGGATTTGAGGCGGGTGTCGGGGCGAGGCGTTTTCATCGGAAAACCTTAAAGAGGGTTATTCCATTGACTCGTGATGTGACATGAATGTTTCAAGATATTTCAAATCTGGCGATTGTCTGGTCTTTAACACAGCAGCCAGACTCAAATCAGCCTCAAGCGAGTCGCCCCAGAAACTGACGAGGTCGACCCTTAAACAAGGAAAAGCAGTGTGTATTCCCGGCCCAAATGGTCCAGACGACCAGACCGGAAATACACCTGCACAAGCCTGTTAAAGCTTGAACTGCGCCACCATGGTATTGAACGAAGTCGCCAGCCGTGACAGTTCCTGACTGGACGCGCTCGTTTGATTGGCACCTGCTGCCGACTGTGCGCTCAGTTCCTGGA
This sequence comes from Pseudomonas sp. PvP100, assembly GCF_017833055.1. Taxonomy (NCBI): domain Bacteria; kingdom Pseudomonadati; phylum Pseudomonadota; class Gammaproteobacteria; order Pseudomonadales; family Pseudomonadaceae; genus Pseudomonas; species Pseudomonas sp. PvP100. The sequence continues at coordinate 1,746,283 of NZ_JAFIBO010000001.1, read as the reverse complement.
TGTTGACCAGGTTGCGATCTACTTCGCGTGCCACCTGGGCCTGCTCTTCGGACGCCGAGGCAATCACCATGTTGCGCTCGTTGATCATCCCCACGCCGCTGGTGATTTTTTCCAGGGCGCTGCCGGCGCGCTGAGCGAGTTCCTGGGTGTTGGTGGCCGTCGCCAGGCTTTTGCTCATTGCAGCGACCGCACCGTCGGCGCCGGACTGCACGGTACCGATCATGCCTTCGATTTCCACCGTGGAAGCCTGGGTGCGGTGCGCCAGAGCGCGCACTTCGTCGGCTACTACAGCAAACCCTCTGCCTTGCTCACCGGCGCGTGCAGCCTCGATGGCGGCGTTCAGCGCGAGCAAGTTGGTCTGTTCCGCAATGCTGCGGATGACCTCAAGCACTTTGCTGATATCCCGGACATGGCCGGCGAGCGTTGTGACCGACCCCGTTGACTCGGTGATCTCGCTGACCATCGTGCCGATGCCCTTGACGGTATTATCCACCTGGCCCCGCCCGTTAGCGGCGTCGGTTGCCAGTGATTTCGACTCCTCCGACGTAGACACCGCATTGCGGGCTACCTCTTCCACAGCCGCCGTCATTTCATTCACTGCCGTTGCAGCCTGTTGAATCTCGTCATTTTGCCGAGTAAGACCGCGGGTGCTTTCTTCCGTGACCGCGCCAAGCTCTTCGGCAGCCGAAGCAAGCTGATCGGACGCGCTGGAAATCTCCTGAATGGTTCGCTTCAAATTGCCCTGCATCGTGCCGATCGCATTGAGCAGCTGCCCTGCTTCATCGCCTCGGGTGCTGGAAACGCTCTGGGTCAGGTCACCCGATGCAATACGTTGTGCAATTTCAATAGCGCTTCTCAGCGGCCCGCTAATCATGCGAGTGATCAGAATACCCAACATGATCGCCACCACAAACGCGATGACAACACCCGCGGTCAGCATGAATACCGAGGTGCTTTGCAACCTGTCAGCGGCTTCTGCACCCTCTTTGATTTGGCGCTTGTTGGAGTCGATCATGATCTGCAGATAGCCGCGAGCCTTGTTGAACTCCCCGTCAGCCAGCGCGTTTAAACGAATGCGCGCATCTTCCAGTTTGCCGGCCTGTTGCAGGTCAAAGATATTCTGGGAAGCAGACATATAGGCTGGCATCAAGGCGTCGTACTGATCACCCGCTGCACGTTCATCGTCCTCCAATGGAGTCGCGCGGTAGATGGCATAGACTTTTTGCGCACGCTCCAGCTCGGCATTGATACTTTGGCGCATTTTCTCCGCCGTGGCCGTGTCCTTGGCATCGAGCAAACGGTAAAGCCCGCGGTTGTGAGTGGTCAGGGCAGTCATCGTCTCGTTGGTGTTGGCTACTGAAACCAGATTATTCGAGAACGTCAGCTCAAGGGCATCGGAAAGCCGGTTGATACCGAGCATACCCACACCACCCACAGCCAGTGTGATCACGGCGCAAACGGTGAACGCGGCCATGAGTTTTTTAGCGAAACTGGTGCGATTTATCAGGTTCATTGATTATCCATCATCGTTAAGTAAGGGGGTCACTTCTGTCCGGAAGCCCTACTGCACTAGAGACAACTAGTTGCACGTGGTTCTAGGTACCTTTTCTACAAGCGGTTCATCGGGCTACGGAAATGGCTATCCAATTTCTATGCCAGAGCGGAACCTGTTTATAACAGCAACTAACGGCGTCACTGCGTAGTGGCTATCTGCCGTCAAGCCGTTAGCTTTACAGGTCGTGAGAGGTGGAAAGCGCTGTTCACTGCACGCTAACCTTTCGCAATCCCTGACGTTATCGGCATGGATTGGATTTTATGAACAGGCGTAGTGTGGAACGGACTAAAAAAGTGGTAATTAGATGAGAACGGGCACTGATGCGCTGGGTGCGTTCAGTGGAATCCAGAGAGGAAGTGTATCGAAATGCGAAGTATTCTCTTGGATGCCTACCCCTTTCAGGGTGCCCGCCTCTATGACGGATTACATTGTTTTATAAAGGCCTGCGGAACAAACTTTTAAGCCTCTCATGACCATCATCGACATAAGTAAAGATAACGGGCACTACCAACAGGCTTAGTACGGTCGAGGCCAACAGTCCGCCGATAACGACCACTGCCATCGGTTGACGGAAACCTGATTCGCCGCCCCATCCCAGTGCGGTCGGCAACATGCCCGCGCCCATTGCGATGGTGGTCATCAGGATCGGCCGGGCGCGTTTGTGACAGGCGTCGATCAACGCTTCATAGCGGCTCACGGTGGGTGCGCGGCGAGCCATGATTGCGTATTCCACCAGCAGGATCGAGTTCTTGGTCACGATCCCCATCAGCATCAGCAAACCAATGACCGACGCCATGGAAAAACTCATCCCGCCGATCAACAGTGCCAACAGTGCGCCGCCAAGCGATAGGGGGAGCGCCGAAAGGATTGTCAGCGGCTGCATGAAGTCATGGAACAGCAGCACCAGCACCGCGTAGATACAGAATACGCCGACGGCCATCGCCAGGCTGAAGTTGCCAAACAGCTCGCTCATCAACTGCAACTCGCCCTGCTCCACCAGTTTCACTTGCGCTGGCAGGTTATGCATGGCCGGCAACTGCCTGGCCTGCTCCATCACTTCGCCCAGATTGCTGCCATTGAGTTCGATGGACAGCGTGATATTGCGCAAGCGGTCGATACGATCAATCTCCGCGGGACCGCTGCCCATGCTGAGCTCTCCCAGCGACGCCAGCGCAATCTGGCCATCACGCCCCTTGATCCGTAGCTGAGCGAGGCTCTGCAGGTCGGTGCGTACTTGCGGTTGCATACGCACCCGCACATTGACCTGGCGCTGGGACAGATTGATCTTGCCCAGGGACGAACTGTATTCGCCGTAGGTGGCCATCCGCAGGGTGTCGGCGATGTCCTGGCTACTGATGCCCTGCTCTGCCGCCCGGAAAACGTCAGGGCGCATCTGGATTTCCGGCCGTTGCACTGCAGCACTCGAGGTGACGTTGCCGATGCCCTTTATCTGGCGCAACTGCGGTTCAAGAGCGGCGGCAGTGCGCTCCAGCAAATCGCCATCATCGCTGGCGAGGACGATGTCCAGCCGTTCTCCGCTGCCGTCACCACCGACCGTTACCCGCACACCGGGCAAGCTGCGCAGACGTTCACGCATGCTCGCTTCCACCTGCGACTGTTTCAGTGCGCGCTGGTCACGCGGCAACAGATCGACGGTCAGTTTCGCGTCCCGATCACCTGCACCGCCCGCATCGCCGCTGCCCGCCGCGATGAAGACGTGGGCCACTTCAGGAATCGCGCGTAAACGCTTTTCAGCCTGCAAGGCAATCTCACCGGTCTGAGCCAGACTGGTGCCGGGCGGCAATTCCAGGCTGACGGTGCTGCTGGCAATATCCTGAGCAGGCAGAAAGCTGGTCGGCAGCAACGGGATCAGCGCCAGCGAGCCGATAAACAAAGCACCAACAATGGCCATGGTGGTCTTGCGGCGACTAAGGCTGGTGTGAATCCAGCCCAGGTAACGTCTCATCAAACCGCTGTCATGCTCGCCATGCGGCCGTGCCTTGAGCAAATACGCCGCCATCATCGGCGTCAGAAGACGGGCGACCAGCAACGAAAACATCAACGCAGCGCTGGCCGTCACGCCGAATTGGCGAAACAGTTTGCCGGAAATCCCGCCCATGAAAGCAGTCGGCAGAAACACCGCGACCAGGGTCACGGTAGTTGCCAATACGGCAAGGCCAATCTCGTCGGACGCCTCGATTGCCGCCTGTCGCGGGGTTTTGCCCATGCGCAGGTGTCGAGCAATGTTTTCGACCTCAACAATTGCATCGTCGACCAGAATGCCGATTACCAGCGCCAGCGCCAGCAGCGAAACGGTATTGAGGCTAAAGCCGGCAAAATACATGACGCCGAAGGTCGGGATGATCGACAAAGGCAATGCCGTGGCCACGATAATGGTCGCCCGCCAGTCACGCAGGAACCACCAGACCACCAGCACCGCCAGTAACATGCCTTCGTAGAGCAGCGCCATGGAGCCACGATAGTTTTCCATCACCGGCTCGACGGCATTACTCGCCTCTTCAATATGCACGTCAGGGTGTTGCCTGGCGAACTCACTGACTGCCTGGCGCAAGTCTTTGGTCACGCCTACGTCGGAAAAGCCCAGGGAGCGGATGACCTGAAAGCCAATTACCGGTTTGCCGTCGCGATACGCCAGGGTGTTGCGCTCGGCATGGGTATCACGCACGGTGGCCAACTGCTGCACAGCGAGCATCCGTCCATCGCTGACAGGAATGCGGATAGCGCCCAGCGCCGCCGGGTCATCAATGCCGCCAAGCACACGCAGCGCCTGTTGGCCGCTGCCCAGATCGCCTTGGCCACCGGAGTTATCTTTCTGCATCGCCCGCAGACGATTCGCAATGTCTGTCACGCTCAGACCCAGACCGGCCATCAGCGTGGGGTCAAGGTCAACCTGGACTTCGCGGTCCACGCCGCCCACGCGACTGATCTTCGCGACACCACGCACGGTCAGAAGCTGTTTGCTCAACTCGTTGTCGACAAACCATGACAACGCCTCTTCGTCCATACGTGGCGCATCGACCACATAGGTCAGCAACGCTGTGGTGTTGGTGGTCAGACGCGTTACCGACGGCGTATCGAGGTTGGCTGGCAACTCAGCCGCAGCGCTGTCCACCGCATTGCGCACTTCGTTGAGGGCTTCATTGCCATCCTTGTCAATCTCGAAGATGACATTGATGAGGACGCTGCCTTCGGAAATTTTCGTAGTGACGTGCTTGAGCAGGCGCAGCGATGTCAGCTTGTCCTCGAGCTTGCGCGCGACTTCGGTTTCCAGTTGCTCGGGGGCGGCGCCTTCCAGTGAGGCACTGATAACCACTGCAGGCAGATCGGTGTCGGGAAAGTCCTGGATACCGAGACGTTCGAATCCGAGGAAACCAAACAGGGTCAGCAGTAAAAACAGCATGACCGCCGGGACCGGGTAACGAATCGACAACGCGGAGATATTCATTGCGCACGGGCCTCGGCGTTGACCAGCGTCACGCTGGCCCCGTCATTGAGGAAGGCCCCACCGCTGCGGACGATCTGCGCCTGCTCTGCCAGGCCTCCGACGATTTCCAGCGCCGATCCACGACGTCGGCCGATCTCGACCACGTGTTGGCTGACGCGCATGTCTTTGCCCAGCACAAACACATAAGAGTGCCCGTCGCGCAGGATCACGCTGGTGTCCGGAACCGTCAGCGCCGGGCTTGAAGGCAGTTCGATGCGACCGCTGGCGTACATGCCGGCGCGGGCCACAGCCCCCACCGGCAGGGAAACGTAGACCAGCGCCCTGCTGGTCTTGCCATCGAGCACTGGCGAGACCAGGCGCACGCGTCCCTGGACCTCGATACCGCCCGGCAACATCACCCGGGCCAACTGGCCAGGCTTAACGCCCGGCAGTTGCTGGGCGTCCAGTTCTGCCTGCCACTCGATCCGGCCATCCCGGATCATTCTGAACATCTCGCTGCCCGCCGACACCACGTCGCCAAGCAAGGCCTTGCGCCCGGAAATGATCCCGTCATCCACCGCGACGATGCGCGTCTGCGTGAGTTTGATCCGGATGCTGCGCAGATCGGCATTCGCCGAGGCCAGGTTGGCTTCGGCGGTCTGTACCTTGACCCTGTACTCTTCCAGTTGCTGCTCGGACAAGGCCCCGCTCTGTCCGACCACCGCCGCACGTCGCGCATTGGAACGGGCTTCCTGCAATTGCGCAGTGGCCTGGGCGACCGCCGACTTCTGCTTGTTTTCCTCGGCCAGCACGCTGTCATCGGCCAGAGTCGCCAAGACCTGGCCCTTCTTCACCTGATCGCCTATATCAGCCTTCAGGCTGGCGATACGCAAGCTCCCGGTCTCGGCACTGATCACGGCTTCCTGCCACGGCGCGAGCGCACCGCTGGCCACTAGTTCCTGCGGCCAGTCTTCGCGGTGCGGTTGAACCGCCTCGACCGTCAGGCTGGTAGCTGGCGCTGCAACGGCGGCCGGGGTCGGTTCTGCACGGCCAAACAATATCCAGCCCGAGACACTCAACGCTGCCAACGCCAGCAGCCCATAAACGTGTATCTTCTTCATGCGCCGCCCCGCTTCGGTGTCTCTCTGGCCAAACCTTCGCGACTGTCCTGCCATCCACCGCCCAAGGCCTTGTACAGGGCAATCCAGTAACGCACCTGATTTTGTTGCACGGTGATCAATTCGATTTGCGCCGACAGCGCCGATCGTCGAGCCACTTCGCGGTCAAGCAAGCTGGCATTGCCGGCCTGCCAGTTGCGGTCTGTGGCCTCGAACGACGCTTCATAGCCGTCGGCTGCCTGCTGCGTACTGGCTTGCCCACGCCGTGCCGCGTCCAGACGTACCAGTGACTGCTCGACTTCCATCACCGACGTGCGCAAGGTCTGCCGATAGGTCGCCAGCGCCGCGTCATAATCCGCCTGCGCCGAGTCCACCGCCGCCCGGCGCTTGCCTGCGTCGAACAACGGAACGGTCAGTTGCGGGCCGAGGCTCCAGACACGGCTGAATACTCCGGTGGTCGTCCCCACCTGGAACGAGCCAACCAGACTCAGTTTGGGCAGACGATCAGCCTGGGCAGCGCCGATCTTCGCATTCGCGGCGGCCAGCTCGCGCTCGCTGGACGCCAGGTCCGGGCGCTGGCGCACCAGGTCGGCGGGTATCTCCCGTACATCCAGCAACGCGGGCTGCGGCAGTCGCGCGGGGTTATGGCCGAGCACTTCTCGCACCTGTTCCTCGTCGCTGCCGGTCAGGGCCACCAGGCTTTTGAGCAGCACGTCGCACTCGCTTTGCTGTTTGATAAGAGTCGCATTGCTCGCCGCCGCACTGGCGTCGCTCAATGATGAATCGGCGGCTGCGGTGAACCCGGCCTGAAACGACACGCGAGTCAGACGTGCGGTCTGCTCCTGGGATTGCGCCTGATCACGGTAAGCGTTGACCAGCATCTGGCAGCCGCGGTACTGCACGAAGTCATCACCGACCTCGGCGGCCAGTGACACACGAGCGTCATGCCAGTCATTGACACGTGCTTCGAGCAGATTACGCGAAGCCTCGTCGGTGCGTCGCAGTTTGCCGAACAGGTCCAGTTCCCAGGACGCATCGAGGGTTGCGCCGGAGGTCGTACCGCTCTTGTGCAATCCGCTCTGATTGATGCCGGCGCGCGACTTGCTCACGCCGCCGCTTACTTGCGGCAGCCTGTCGGCAACGCTGCCGTCCAGCGTGGCGCGAGCCTGGGCAATGCGCGCCAGAGCCTGATCGAGGGACGGGCTGTCTGCCTGTGCCAGACGCAGCAGGGTTGCCAGTGCCGGGTCATTGAACTGTTGCCACCAATCCTGCAGCCCGACCATCGACGCGCCATGAGGCAGCGGCGCATGCCACTGGCTGGCAACCGCCACCGCAGGCAATTGGTAGTCCGGTCCTAGCGTGCAGCCGCTCAGCAGCGATACCCAAAGCGTTGACACCAGGAAGTAGCCAGCAGGTTTGCCAATCGACATAAAGCTCTCGAAGATTCCGGAACAGTGGTGTCTTGAGAAAGGGGGTAACGGGGCAAGAGTCCGGACGATCAGGAGCATTGTCGCGAGGTTTCTTACAGCGCCACAAATCCCTTTCGTAGCATGCATTTAACGCCTGAGGCCGCGAGATGTCTGTCGTGGAATACGGGGACAGTCCAGCGGCGATAAGTTGGCGATCACCCTGAGGTTCTTACAGAATCGGACTCTGCTCGAAGCGAGTAGCAATGAATCCGTACCTGTGCCAACAAGGGATCGACTATGGAAGAGTTAAGCAATCTCAAGAAACTGGAGTCGAATGCGCGCACCTACGCAGCGACCTTCCAGCAGCTGTTTGTCAGCGGCAAGGGCATGCGAGTCAAGGACGCCAACGGCCAGGAATACCTCGACTGCCTGTCGAACGCTGGCACGCTCGCACTGGGTCATAATCCACCGATTGTCCGTGACGCGGTGATCGAATTCCTCAACAGTGATCATCTGCAGCAGGCCCTTGACCTGGCCACACCGGCCAAGCACGCCTTCGTCGAAGAACTGTTCGCGACGTTGCCCGCCAGCATGCGCGACAACAGCAAAATCCTGTTCTGCGGCCCCAGCGGTTCAGACGCAGTGGAAGCCGCCATCAAACTGGCCCGCCATTACACCCAGCGCTCGCCGCTGATGTCCTTCCACGGTGGTTACCACGGCATGACCGCTGGTGCATTGTCGGCCATGGGCAACCTCAACCCCAAGGCCGGCCTAATGGCGCAGGGTACCCACTTCCTGCCGTTCCCCTATCGCTTCCGCTGCCCGTTCGGCACCGATGGCGAACACACCGACCGTCTCTCCATCGAGTACATCCGCACGGTACTCAGTGACCCGGAAAGTGGCGTGCCCAAACCGGCGGCGATGGTGGTCGAAGTGATCCAGGGCGAAGGCGGCTGTATTGCGGCATCGGCCGAGTGGTTGCGCGCCGTGCGCGAGATCACCCGCGAGTTGGGGATATTGCTGATTATCGATGAAGTGCAAACCGGCCTCGGACGTACCGGCAACCTGTTTGCCATCGAACATTCCGGGATAACGCCGGATATTCTGGTGCTGTCCAAGGCGATCGGTGGCGGTTACCCGATATCGGTGATCGTCTATGCCGAGCACCTGGATACATGGGGCCCGGGCATGCACGCAGGTACGTTCCGTGGCAACCAGGTGGCGATGGTGGCAGGCGCTGCGACCATGCGTCATATCAAGGAACACGACCTGGTCGGCAATGCCACGCGCCGAGGGGAGCAGTTGCACAGCGGGCTGGAGGATATCGCCCGGCAATTCCCGTTTATCGGCGACGTTCGTGGCCGCGGTTTGATGCTCGGGGTGGAAATTGTCAAACCGGCCAGCGGATCGCGTCCGGGGGCTGGCGATGGCGCACGTGCCCGGGCGATCAAGCTGGAGTGCTTCAAGAATGGCGTGATCATCGAGACCGGTGGACGCAACAGTGCAGTCCTGCGCTTCCTGCCTCCGTTGAATATCACAGAGTCAGAAGTGGGCATGGTCCTCGACCGCTTCGAACAGTCCCTCAAGAGCAGCAGCGCCGCACGGGTTTCCAGCGTCAGCGCGGTTGGCTGATCACTCGCAAAAGCTTGCTTGAGAGGTTGATGCAGCCGACAGATAGACGTCGGCTGTATGAGCCCCTCACGAACGCTATCCTATTCTGAAGCCTCCTGCATCGACGTTTCATACGCCGATCTTTTTCACCCCGCGCGCAGGCGTCTTTCAGTGCGCGGTCGCGCACAGGCGTTACTCTCCGTTGGACAGGACATCCTTGTCCTGTAATCCCCTTGTCAATCCCGAGCCAGCGCCTCGATCGGATCAAGCTGTGCCGCGTTACGTGCGGGTACGAAGCCGAACACGATGCCGATCAATGTCGAGCAGATGAACGCCGTGACAATCGAGCCCACGGAGAACACCATCTGCCATTCCTTGACCAGCAGTGAAAACACATAGCCAATCACGAACGACAGACCGATGCCGATGACCCCACCAATCAGACAGACCATCACCGCCTCCACCAGAAACTGCTGACGGATATCCGACTGGCGTGCCCCGACTGCCATGCGAATGCCGATCTCGCGCGTCCGCTCGGTGACGGATACCAGCATGATGTTCATCACTCCGATGCCGCCTACTGCCAGCGAAATTACCGCGATCAACGACAGCAACAGGGCCAGCGACTGGCTGGTCTTCTGCACCGTTTGCATCACGCTGTCGAGGTTGTAGGTGAAAAAGTCCTTGGTCCCGTGCCGCTTTTGCATCAGCTTGTTGACGTTATCCTCGACCACCTTGCTCGGTTGCCCGTCCTTGACCCGCACGGTGATGCTGTCCAGGTAGCTCTGACCCAGCAGACGGCCAGAGGCGGTTTCGTAGGGCATCCAGATATTCAGGTTCTTGCTGGTGTCGAAGATGTTTTTCTTGTTCTCGGTCACGCCGATCACTGTACACGGCAGATTACCCACCAGGATCACCTGGCCCAGCGGGTCGACCTTGGGCCCGAACAGGCGGATCCGGGTGTTGTAATCGATCACCACCACCTGCGCCTGCCGACGGGCGTCATCCTTGTTGAACCCCACCCCCGAGCCCATCTTTGTGCCACGCACCTGGAAGTAGCTAGGGCTGACCCCGCTCACCGTCGCCGATACGTCGATGTTACGGTAGCGCAGCAGCATGTTGCGGCCGATATTCGGCGTGGCGCTGTCGATGTAGTACTGACTGCTCAGCGCCGCTACATCGGACAGCGCCAGGGTCTGGATATCCATTGACTTGGTGTCGCCAAAGTCACTGCCCGGGAACACCTCAATGGTGTTGCTGCCGATGGCCTCGATGTCCTTGAGCACATAACGCTTGGCCCCTTCGCCGATCGCAACGATAGACACCACCGAGGTGATGCCGATGATGATCCCGAGCATGGTCAGCAGCGTGCGCATACGGTGCGAGATCAGCGCCACCCACGCCATGACGAAGGCCTCCTGGAACAGGCCGATGTTGGCCATCAGGCGGTTGCCCTGCCTGGGTTTGGACGGCAGGCGCTCGGTAGCTTTTTCGTTGATGATCGGGCGATCGGTGTTGACCCGGTCGGCGATGATCTCGCCGTCACGCATTTCGATGATGCGCTCGGCGTGCGCTGCAACCTTCTCGTCGTGGGTCACCAGGATCACCGTATGCCCGGCGCTGTTGAGCTCGAGGAGGATGTTCATTACCTCCTTGCCGCTCACGCTGTCGAGGGCTCCGGTGGGTTCGTCGGCCAGAATGATCTCGCCGCCGTTCATCAGCGCCCGGGCGATACTCACGCGCTGTTGCTGGCCGCCTGACAACTGACTTGGCCGATGCTCCAGATGCCCCGAAAGGCCCAGGCGCTCGAGCAGCTTCTGCGCGCGCTCCACGCGCATGCTCTTGCCGGTGCCTGCGTAGATGGCCGGCATTTCGACGTTCTGGATCGCCGCCAGGTGCGGTAACAGGTGGTAACGCTGAAAAATGAAGCCGAAGTGATCGCGACGCAACTCTGCCAGCTCATCATCGGTCAGCGTACCGGTTTCACGCCCATCGACCTTGTAACTGCCGCTGTTGGCGTGGTCCAGACAACCCAGGACGTTCATCAGTGTTGACTTGCCGGAACCCGAGGCCCCGGTAATGGCAATCAGGTCGCCGGCATTGATCGTGAGGTTGATGTCATTCAGCGCGATGAAGTCTTTCTCGCCGGCGACGAAACGACGGGTTACACCCTTGAGTTCCAGAAGAGCTCGACTCATGGTCAGGCCCCCGCTGCCGCTGGTGTGGCCGATGGTTCACCGATCACCACCTGGTCACCCTCGGCAAGGCCGCTCTTGATCTCGACCCGCACATTGTTATTGATACCGGTCTGCACATTGCGGCTCTGGGCCTGGCCTTGAGCGTCCATCACGCGCACCGGGAAGGTTCCGTCGCCGTTCTTGTCGCCCAAGGCCGCAACAGGCACCGTCAGTACGTCCTTGGCCTTTTCGCGGACGATATGCACCTGGGCGGTCATCGAAATACGCAGACGATGATCCGGGTTGGGGACGTCGAACAACGCGTTGTAGAACACTGCACTGTTCGGCTTGCTGGCGTTGCTGGACTGCGAGTCAAGAAAGTTCTGCGGCGCCGGTTCCGTGCCTTTCAGTTTGGCGTAATAGCGTTTTTCGGCATCACCGAGGATGGTGAAATACACCTCTTGTCCCGGTGTGATATGAATCACGTCGGCCTCGGAGACCTGTGCCTTGACGGTCATGGTGTCCAGATCCGCCAGTTTGAGAATCACCGGCGTCAGTTGGCTGGCGATCACGGTCTGCCCTTCCTGCGTCACGATACCCACCACATCACCGCTGATCGGCGCGACGATACGGGTGTAACCCAGGTTGATCCTGGCGGTCTCGATCTGGATTCTTGCGTCGCGCACTTGTGCCTCCAGCGAGCGCAGGTTGGCACTGCGGACCTCGAAGTCCGATTGCGCCGTATCGAAGTCCTTTTGCGAGATCGCGTCATCTGCACGCAGTTGTTTGTAACGTTGGTAAATGGCTTTGGCGTCCTTGAGCTGTGCGACAGCCGCGTCCTTCTGGGCGATCAGGTTCTGTTCGTTGACCTGCGACTGACGCAGGGTGTTCTGCAGCACCACGGGATCGATTTCCGCCAGCCACTGACCTTGTTTGACCTTGTCACCCAGATTGACCTTCAGTGACTTGAGCTGGCCCGAGACCTGCGCGCCGACGTCAACCTGTTTGATGCCTTGCAGCACCCCGCTGGCCAGCACCGAGTTTTCAATTTCGGTGCGTTCGACCTTGGCAGTCAGGTACTCCGGTGGCTTTTCCGGGGACTGGATGCTGTAGGCAATACCCGCTGCCAGAACCAACAGCACTACAACAATGAGCACTTTGCGAAACTTCAACTTTTTCATAGAAAGCCACGAATGTGTTGAGGATTGACCCGGCGATCAACCGCCGGGCTTGAAGAAACGAGGTTATTGACGGGGTAGCCACCAGTTCGCCAGATGCTGTACATGCTGCGCCTTGAGGATGGTGAAATGGTTGCCCGGCCCACGCCAGACAGTGAGGTCCGGGGCACACCGGCGCCAGCCGCTGACCATCGCCTGTTGTTCGCGCTGATTGCCCGCCGCATCCAGCACCGGGTCGTCAGCCAGCACCAGACGCACCGGTCCGGTGTAGATCTGCGACGGTTGATAACGCGTGCGCAACGCCGTACCGAAGGCCCGCGCAGGCCCACGCATCGCGTCCGGCGACGAACGCTGCGGCAGCATCCCTGCCCGCACCATTCCGGCATGCAACAAGCGCATCTGGCCGATATCGTCCTGGGCCCTGAAGGCCGTACGATCGATGCCCAGCGACTTGCCCGCAGCCAGCTCCATGGTCTCGATCAAACGTTCCAGTACGCCTATCGCGGTGTAAGGTTTGCCCACCACGCCGTTGCCGCCCGGCGACTCGCTGTCGATCAGTGTCAGCGAAGCCACTTCCCTGCCGCTTGCCGTCAGGCGCGTGGCCATTTCAAAGGCCACCCAGCCGCCGAACGAATGACCGAGCAGATGCACCGGCCCTTCGGGATGAGTGCTGTCGAGTGCTTGCAGATACGCCTCGGCGGCGGTTTCCACCAGGCTGTAAGGCACCGTGCGGCCATCCAGCCCGCGTGGTTGCAGCCCATGGATTGGCCAGTGCGGCCCAAGGGCATCGGCCAGGCTGATGAAGCCGGTCACACTGTCCCCTGCCCCCGGTACACAGAAAATTGGCGCGTGATCGCGACGTCCGCCCTGAATCGTCAGCAACGGCCGGTGGGCGCTTTCAGCCCCCCGCGGCCGATCGGGCAGATCAGCCAACGCCTGGCTGATCGCCTGACCCAGACCCTCGATATGCGGCGGCTTCATCATGCTCAAGTGATCGCCCGCGACCTTGATACTGCGCAACTGACCGACTGGCAGGACGCTATCCCAACCCAGGTAACCGCTGTGTTTCTGCGAGTTGGGTTCCCACTCGATGGCGGTAAACAAGTGCAGCGGCACGCTGTTGGGATAAACCGTGTAATTGGCCTGCGCATGACCGTGAGCCACCTCTCGGTCGAGGTACTGCCAGAGATCCTCGGTCGTGTAGGTTTCCAGCTCCGGAGGCAGCGCACCCTGCTCACGACAGTGTTGCAGGAGCCCTGCGAAATCAAAGGCCTGCCGGTTTGCACGCACTCGCTCAAGGGCCTCCAGGGCCTGCGTGCATTCGCCTCGTGCTCTCCAGAACTGCTCGCAGTGTTCCAGCAGGTGCTGACGGTGGGCGGTCTGCAGGTCCCAGCGTTCGCGACCCTGATCCACCAGGCGCGGCATGTAGGTGTCGAGCAGGCCGATAAACTCCACCTCCTCGTCCATACCCTCCAGCTGGATGGCGATTTCGTAGGCCAGAAGCCCACCGAACGACCAGCCCGCCAGGCGATAAGGTCCGTGCGGCTGAACGCTGCGCATGGCACTCAACAAGCGTGTTGCCAGGCATTCCATGGTCTGCAGCTGCTCCTGACCGAGGGGGATGCCGCTCAACCCGTAGACCGGAATATCGCTATCGATGTGCACCGCCAGCGCAGGGAAATGCACGTCCTGACCAGTGAACTCATGAACCAGGAACAGCGGACGCTGACTACCGGTGGTACGCAACGGCACCAGTTGTTCATGAAGCTGCGGTGCAGCCTCTTTGCTGCGGCTATCCAGCAGGCCCGCCAGGTCCGCGACGCTGGCGTGCTGGAAAACGTCGGCCAGAGACACCGACAAACCACTCTGTACCAGTTGGTTGACCAGTCGCACTGCCATCAGCGAGTGACCTCCGAGATTGAAGAAGCTGTCATAACGGCCCACCTGTTGTAATTCAAGTACTTGCGCCCAGGCTTTCGCCAGACGAATCTCCAACTCCCCTACCGGGGCTTCAAACGCATGGCTCGCGAACTGATCCGCCGTTGGTGCTGGCAGTGCCTGAACATCCACCTTGCCATTGAGCGTGAGCGGCAAATCTGGCAGGCAGATGAAGACGCTCGGGACCATATATTCCGGCAAGCCGGCGCTCAGTTGCGCACGCAAGGCCTCCGGCTCGGGTGCTTCAACGCCCGCATGCACGGTGTAATACGCCACCAGCCGCGTGTCGCCCGGGCTGTCTTCGCGCGCCACGACCACGGAGTTGCGTACGCCATCGCACCCATGCAGGCTGCTTTCGACTTCCCCAAGCTCGACCCGGAAGCCGCGGACCTTCACCTGACCATCATTACGCGCCAGGTATTCGAGGTTGCCGTCCGGCAACCAGCGCGCCAGGTCGCCGGTGCGATAGAGCCGCGCCCCCGCCTGCTGACTGAACGGGTCGTCGCTGAAGCGTTCAGCAGTGAGTTCCGCGCGATTCAGGTAGCCAAGCGCGACGCCGACACCGCCGATATAGATCTCGCCGACGCTGCCCATCGGCACCAGCTCGCCGCACGCGTCGAGCAGATAGATGCGCACGTTGGCGTTGGGTTTGCCGATTGGCAGGCTCAGGGTGCCCGGCTGCACGTCGAACACTTCGTAACGAGTAGCGCACGTCGTGCCCTCGGTCGGGCCGTAGCCGTTGAACAGGCGCACTTGAGACGAATGCTCACGCACCCGGCGGAACGACGCCGGATCCGCCCGTTCGCCACCGCACTCCAGCATGCGCAAGCCCGCCAGCGCTTCGGGAATCAACCCGGCATACAGGTTGAACAAGGCGGTCGAACTGAACATCACCGTCACTGCATGGCGTTTGAGCAAGGCGGCAAAGGCTGTCGGCTCAAGCAACACTGAAGGCTCGACGATTATCGACTGACCGCCATTGAGCAAGGCACCCCAGATTTCCGGGCTGCTGGCGTCGAACGCCGGGTTGGAAGAAAACGCCACGCGGTCATCGGCACGGAAGTCATAGTTGTCCCGCACCAGCCGCACAATGCCGTTGTGGGTGACAATCACGCCCTTGGGCATGCCGGTGGAACCGGAGGTGTAGATGATGCACGCCGGAGTCTCGCCTGCGACCTCATTTGCAAGCGTGACTGGCCCCTGGTGAGCCACTGATAGGTCCAGGGTGTCCAGATCGAGTCGCGGCGTCGTTTCAGGTGCCGTCAGCTCGCTGCGGGTCAGCAACATGAGTGCTTCGCTGTCCTCGAGCATGAAGCGCACACGCTCCTCGGGGGCCAGGCGATCCAGCGCCAGGTAAGCCGCGCCACACTTGAGCGTGGCCAGCATACCGGTCAGTAGCTCCACCGAACGATCCAGCAGGATAGCCACTCGGGTTCCCGCTTTCACGCCGTGTTGGCGCAAGTGCTGAGCCAGGGTGTTGGCGCGGCTGTCGAGTTCGGCGTAGGTCAGCGTCTGCTCACCCTGACGGGCCGCAAGCGCCTGAGGTCGAGACGCTGCATGCGCCTCGAAAAGGCGATGCATCAGCTGACCCTGAGGGTAAGCACGTTCGGTTGCATTAAGACCGCTCAACAGGTGCTCGCGCTCGACCGCATCCACCAATGGTACGTGCTCCAGGATGCGGTGCTCATTGGCGACCATCGCTTCCAGCAATCGCTGGAAATAGCCCAGGTAACGGACCATGGTGCTTTCGTCGAACAGCGCCGTAGCGTATTCCAGCGTGCCGACCAATTGATCGCCGACCTCGGTCATGTCCAGCACCAGGTCGAACTTGGCCGTGTGGTCGTTCACCGCCACGCCTTCCAGGTTCATATTGCCCAGCGCCAGATCGGACGTTTCGTTGTTCTGCCAGGACAACATGGCCTGGAAGATCGGGCTGTGGGACAGGCTGCGTTGCGGGCGAACCACCTCGACCACCTGTTCGAACGGCAGGTCCTGATGGGTCTGCGCTGCCAGCGTTTGGCGCTTGACCTGCTGCATCAACGCTTCGACGCTGGGTGCGCCGGAGAGATCGACGCGTATCGCCAGGGTGTTGACGAAGAACCCGATCAGGTCCTCCACCTCGGCACGCAGGCGGTTGGCTACTGGTGTACCGATCACCACATCATCCTGACCTGCCAGACGCCCCAGCAGCGAGGCCCATGCAACCATCACGGTCATGAACAAAGTGCTGCCATGCCGCTGGCTCAGGGCCTTGAGGCCACGGGTCAGCTCTGCATCGAGCACCAGACCGCGTATGTTGCCGCTGTAGTCCTGTTGTGCCGGGCGTGGCCGGTCGGTCGGCAAGGTCAGCAACGCTGGCGCACCGCCCAGGGTCTGCTGCCAGTACTGGCGCTGTTGCTGCAGCACGTCGCCGCTCAGCCAGTTGCGCTGCCACACCGCATAGTCGGCGTATTGCACCGGCAACGCGGGCAACGGATCTTCGGCGCCGGCACTGAACGCGGCATAGAGTGCACCCAGTTCTCGGGTCAGCACATCCGCAGACCAGCCGTCGGAGACGATATGGTGCATCGTCACCAGCAACACATGATCGTCGTCGGCCATGCGCACCAGGCGTCCGCGTACCAGCGGGCCGTTGAGCAGATCAAAGCCTTCGTTGGCCTCTTCAGCGGTGATGGCGAGCAGTTGCTCTTCAGCATCCGCCTGCCCGGTCAGCACCTGCAGTTGCAGGCTGAAACCGATATCGGCCGGGGCGATGCGCTGTACCGGATCCTGGTCCTGATCCTGCACAAAGGTCGTACGCAGCACTTCGTGGCGCGCCACGATACGGTCCAGCGCCCTCTCCAGCGCAGGGTTGTCCAGAGTGCCACGTAGACGCAGCCCTGCCGGGATATGGTACGCCGCGCTGCCGCCTTCCAGTTGGGCGAGGAACCACAGCCGCTGCTGGGAAAACGACAGCGGCAAGTCCTGATCACGGGACACCGGTACGATAGCTGGCTGAACGCTGCCTTTGGCTTCGGCGAGTATCCGTGCCATGGCGGCGAGCTCCGGCTGGGCAAAGATATCCGCCAGGCCCAACTCGACACCCAGGTGCTGGCGCACCTGGGAAATGAGACGCATCGCCAGCAGCGAGTGCCCGCCCAGTTCGAAGAACTGGTCATGACGGCCCACCTGTTCCAGATTGAGCAGGCTCTGCCAGATCTGCGCCAGCGCCAGCTCGGTGTCGCCTTGCGGTTCCACATGTTCGCGGCTGGCAAAGGCCTCGGCTTGCGGAGCCGGCAAGGCGTTGCGGTCAAGCTTGCGGTTCGGCGTCAACGGCAAGGCATCGAGGATCACGAACGCGCTCGGCAGCATATATTCAGCCAGTTGCGGCGCCAGTTCGGTACGCAGGCTGGCGGCCGTCAGGTGCATATCCGGCTGCGCGACTACGTAGGCCACCAGACGTTTATCTCCCGGATTATCTTCCCGAGCGATCACCACCGCTTCCTTGACCCCGGCGCAATTGCCCAGGCGTGCTTCGATTTCGCCCAGTTCGATACGGAAACCGCGCACCTTGACCTGGAAGTCGTTACGGCCCAGGTACTCGATGCGACCGTCGGCCATGTAGCGCGCCAGGTCGCCAGTTTTGTACATTCTGGCATCAGAGCTGTTGCTGAACGGATCCGCGAGGAAGCGCTCTGCGTTGACCTCGGCAAGGTTCAGGTAGCCTCGCGCCACGCCATCGCCACCGATGAAAATCTCACCGGCCACGCCGTATGGCACTGGCTGCTGGTGAGCGTCGAGCAGGTAGATGCGGGTGTTGGCCATCGGTTTACCGATGGTCGCGTTACCGCTGCCTTCGCTGCCAGCCAGGGCGTCATGGCTGACGTAGGCGGCGGTACATGACACCGTCGCTTCGGTTGGCCCATAAGTGTTGATCAGGCGCGTATGCGCCGGGCGCACCTCGTCCCAGAGCTTGAGCTTCTGTGCTGACAGTGCATCGCCAGTGACGTTGATCAGACGCACATGTTGCAGGCGCTGAGCCGCCACCTGCGGTTGCTTGTGCCATTCGGCTACCAGCGTGTGCCAGTGGGCGGCGGTCAAGTGCAGGACGGTCGGATAAATATCGTAATCTTCAGAGCCTTCGCTGCCGAAGATCTCGCGGCTTGGCGCCAGAGTGGCGCCAGCCAGCAGCGCCGGGAAGATCTCCTCCACCGAGAGGTCGAAGTTCAGGGTGTTCTGTTGCAGCACGGTGTCGCTCTGGGACAGGCCAAACAGGCGTGCAGCATCGACGCTGTAGTTGACCAGACCGCGATGTTCGATCATCACCCCCTTCGGATTGCCGGTTGAACCTGATGTGTAGATCACATACGCCAGATTGCGCACGCCGAGGGCTTCCACCACCGGGTTGTCGTCACGCTCGGTAAAGGTGTTGCGCTGATCGTCGTCGAGCAACACCAGTGGCAAAGCAAGCGTCGGCAGGCGTTTCTGCAGATCACGCTGGGTCAGCAATGCCGTTGGCTGGCTGTCGTTGATCATGTAGGCCAGGCGCTCGGCTGGATACGCCGGGTCCAGCGGCACATAAGCCGCTCCTGCCTTGAGCACACCGAGCAAGCCGATCATCATTTCCACGCCACGCTCGACGCAGATCGCCACTCGATCATCCGGGCCAATGCCCAGGCCGATCAGGTGATGGGCCAGACGGTTAGCCTGACGGTTCAGTTCGGCATAGCTCAAGCGCTGCGCCTGGAAGGCCACGGCGATGGCGTCGGGCTGTGCATGGACCTTTTCTTCGAACAGCTGATGAATCGTGCAGTCCTGCGGGTAAGGCACATTGTTAGCGTTAAGCTCGACCAGCAGATGCTGGCGTTCCACCGCATCGAGCAACGGTACCTGTTCCAGCACCTGGCGGTCGTCGGCGACCATGGCTTCCAGCAAGCGTTGGAAGTAGCCCAGGTAGCGCTGCATGGTGCGTTCGTCGAACAGTGCCGTGGCGTATTCCAGCGTGCCGATCAATTGATCGCCAACCTCGGTCATGTCCAGTGTCAGGTCGAACTTGGCCGTATGGCCTGCCACCGCGACGCCCTGCAGGGCCATGTCGCCAAGCGCCAGGTCGGACGCTTCGTTGTTCTGCCACGACAACATGGCCTGGAAGATCGGGCTGTGGGACAGGCTGCGTTGTGGGCGAACCACCTCGACCACCTGTTCGAACGGCAGGTCCTGATTCGCCTGGGCGGCCAGGGTCTGCTGTTTGACCTGCTGCAACAGGTTTTGCACGCTCGGTGTCCCCGAGAGGTCGACGCGCACGGCCAGGGTGTTGACGAAGAACCCGATCAGGTCCTCAACTTCGGCGCGCATGCGGTTGGCCACCGGCGTACCGATGACCACGTCGTCCTGACCGGCCAGACGTCCCAGCAGCGCCGCCCATGCGGCCATGACCGTCATGAACAGGCTGCTGCCATGCCGCTGGCTCAGGGCCTTGAGGCCGCGGGTCAGGTCGGCGTCGAGCACCAGCCCGAGCAACTTGCCACTGTAGTCCTGTTGCGCCGGCCGTGGCCGGTCGCTCGGCAAGGTCAGCAAGGACGGCGCACCGGCCAGAGTCTGCTGCCAGTACTGGCGTTGCTGTTGCAGTACGTCGCCGCTCAGCCAGTTGCGCTGCCACACGGCATAGTCGGCGTATTGCACCGGCAAAGCGGGCAACGGATCTTCGGCACCGGCAATGAACGCGGCATAGAGCAGGCCCAGTTCACGGGTCAATACATCTGCGGACCAGCCGTCAGAGACGATGTGGTGCATGGTCACCAGCAACACATGGTCGTCATCGGCCAGGCATACCAGGCGTCCGCGCACCAGCGGGCCATTGAGCAGATCAAAGCCCTCTTCGGCCTCTTCTGTGGCGATGGCGAGCAATTGTTGTTCTGCATCGGCCTGCCCGGTCAGCACCTGAAGTTGCAGGCTGAAACCGATATCGGCCGGGGCGATACGCTGCAGCGGATCTTGGTCCTGCTCCTGTACAAAGGTCGTACGCAACGCCTCGTGGCGCGCAACGATGCGGTCCAGCGCTCGTTTCAATGCGTCCTGATCGAGGCTGCCGCGCAGACGCAGACCGGCTGGAATGTGATAAGCCGCACTGCCACCGTCCAGCTGTGCAAGGAACCACAGGCGTTGTTGGGCAAACGACAGCGGCAAAGCCTGATCGCGAGATACCGGCACGATGGGCTGCTGGCTGCTGCCGGCAGCGTGCGCCACTACCTCAGCCAGTGCCGCTAGCTCCGGCTGGGCGAAGATGTCCGCCAGGCTCAGCTCGACGCCCATGCGCTGACGCACCTGGGAAATCAGACGCATCGCCAGCAGCGAGTGCCCACCCAGCTCGAAGAAGTGGTCATGACGCCCTACTGCTTCCAGGTTGAGCAGGTTCTGCCAGATCTGCGCCAGGGCTTTTTCGCTGGTGCCTTGCGGGGCGACATGTTGACGACTGGCAAAAGCATCGTCCGCCGGGGCCGGCAAGGCCTTGCGATCGAGTTTACGGTTAGGTGTCAGCGGCAGTGCATCGAGCAGCACGAACGCGCTCGGCAGCATGTATTCGGCCAGTTGCGGTGCCAGCTCGGCGCGCAGTCTGGCG
Organism: Pseudomonas sp. PvP100; assembly: GCF_017833055.1. NCBI lineage: Bacteria > Pseudomonadati > Pseudomonadota > Gammaproteobacteria > Pseudomonadales > Pseudomonadaceae > Pseudomonas > Pseudomonas sp. PvP100. Next base: position 1,725,254 of record NZ_JAFIBO010000001.1, on the reverse strand, counting down.
ACATCCAGACTCGCTTGTGGCTGGGCGATCACGTAGGCCACGAGACGTTTTTCACCGGGATTGTCCTCCCGAGCGATCACCACCGCTTCCTTGACCCCTTTGCAATTGCCGAGACGGGCTTCGATTTCGCCCAGTTCGATACGGAAACCGCGCACCTTGACCTGGAAGTCGTTACGGCCCAGGTATTCGATACGGCCGTCGGCCATGTAGCGCGCCAGGTCGCCAGTTTTGTACATTCTGGCATCAGGGCTGTTGCTGAACGGATCCGCGAGGAAACGCTCTGCGTTGACCTCGGCAAGGTTCAGGTAACCCCGCGCTACCCCGTCGCCACCGATGAAAATCTCACCGGCCACGCCATACGGTACTGGCTGCTGGTGGGCATCAAGCAGGTAGATGCGCGTGTTGGCCATCGGTTTGCCGATGGTCGCGTTGCCGCTGCCTTCGCTGCCAGCCACGGCGTCATGGCTGACGTAAGCCGCAGTGCAAGACACCGTCGCCTCGGTTGGCCCGTAGGTGTTGATCAGGCGCGTATGTGCTGGGCGCACCTCGTCCCAGAGCTTCAGTTTCTGTGCCGACAATGCGTCACCGGTGACGTTGATCATGCGCACTTCGGCCAGGCGTTGTTCAGCAGCCTGCGGCTGGTTGTGCCATTCGGCGACCAGCGTGTGCCAATGGGCAGCGGTCAAGTGCAGGACGGTCGCATAAATGCCGTGATTTTCAGTGCCTTCACTGCCGAAGATCTCGCGGCTTGGCGCCAGGGTTGCACCGGCCAGGAGTGCCGGGAAGATCTCCTCCACCGAAAGGTCGAAGTTAAGAGTGTTCTGTTGCAGCACGGTGTCGCTCTGGGACAAGCCAAACAGGCGTGCCGCATCGACGCTGTAGTTGACCAGACCGCGATGCTCGATCATCACCCCCTTCGGATTACCCGTGGAGCCCGAGGTGTAGATCACATACGCCAGGTTGCGCACGCCGAGATTCGCTACGACCGGGTTGTCATCACACTCGGTGAAACCCTGGCAATGCTCGTCGTCGAGCAATACCAGCGGCATGGACAGTGCTGGCAAACGCTCCTGCAGGCCGCGCTGGGTGAGCAACGCCGATGGCTGGCTATCGTTGATCATGTACGCCAGACGCTCGGCCGGATACGCCGGGTCCAACGGCACATAGGCGGCGCCGGCTTTGAGCACACCGAGCAGCCCGACTATCATTTTCACCCCACGTTCGACGCAGATCGCCACCCGATCATCCGGGCCGATGCCCATGCCGATCAGGTGATGAGCCAGGCGGTTGGCCTGACGGTTCAGTTCGGCATAGCTCAAGCGTTGTGCCTGGAAGGCCACGGCAATGGCGTCGGGCTGGGTCTGGACCTTTTCTTCGAATAGCTGATGAATCGTGGCGTCTTGCGGGTAAGGCACGTCGGTAGCGTTGAGGTCGACCAGCAGATGCTTGCGTTCCACCGTATCGAGCAGTGGCACCTGTTCCAGTACCTGGCGATCATCGGCGACCATGGCGTGCAGCAAACGCTGCAAGTACCCCAGATAACGCGCGATGGTGCTTTCGTCGAACAACGCAGTGGCGTATTCCAGCGAACCGAACAGTTGGCCCTGGGCTTCGCCGATGTCCAGCGAGAGATCGAACTTGGACAGCGTATGGCCCGCGCTCAGGCTTTCCAGTTGCAGATCGCCGAGGGAGAAATCCCCGTCGCCCATGTCCTGCCAGCTGAGCATGGCCTGGAACACCGGGCTGTGCGACAGGCTGCGCACCGGCTTGATCACTTCCACCACCTGCTCGAACGGCAGGTCCTGATGGTCCTGGGCGCCTAAGGTGTTGGTCTTGACCTGCGCCAGCAGCGTCTCTGCCGTGGGCTTGTCGCTGAGGTCGACGCGGATCGCCAGGGTATTGACGAACAGGCCCACCAATCCTTCGACTTCACTGCGTGTACGGTTGGCCACCGGCGTGCCGATGACCACGTCGTCCTGACCGGCCAGACGTCCCAACAGCGCAGCCCAGGCGGCCATTACAGTCATGAACAGGGTGCTGCCGTGACGTTGGCTCAAGGCCTTGAGGCCGCGAGTCAGGTCCTGGTCGAAAACGATGGGCAGCACCGCGCCGGCATAGTCCTGCTGCGCCGGACGCACCCGGTCGGTGGGCAGCATCAGCAGCGCCGGAGCATCTGCCAGGGTTTGCTGCCAGTAGTCGCTTTGTTGCTGTAGCAAATCGCCGCTCAACCAGCGACGCTGCCACACCGCGTAGTCCAGGTAGTGCAGCGTCAGAGGCGTCAGCGGGTCGTCCTGGCCCTGACTGAATGCCGCATAGAGCGCGGCCAGTTCACGGGTCAGCACGCCAATCGACCAGCCATCGGAAACGATGTGGTGCATGGTCAGCAGCAGGACGTGATGGTCCTCGGCCATACGGATCAGACGACCACGGATCAACGGGCCCTGTTCCAGATCGAAGCTTTGCAGCGACTCTTCGCTGGCCAGTGCCTGAAGCTTCTCTTTGGCATCCACCAGCCCTTGCAGATCATGCAGCTGCAGGTTGAAGCCGGCATCTGACGGGCTGATCCGTTGCAATGGCTGTTCGTCATCGCCCTGAATGAAGGTGGTGCGCAAGCCCTCATGGCGCGCGACGATGCGCTCCAGGGCCCGTTGCATCGCCGTACGGTCCAGCTCGCCATGCAGGCTCAGGCCGATAGGCATGTGGTAGGCCGCGCTGGCCCCTTCCATCTGCGCGAGGAACCACAGACGTTGCTGACCGAACGAAAGCGGCCAGACCTGATCGCGTGCCACCGGCACGATATCCGGCAGGATGCTGCGTCCGGCGCGGGCGATGGCCAGTGCCAAGGCGCTTAGTTCGGGGTGGGCAAACAGCGCGGCCAGGCTCAGTTCGACACCCAGTTGCTGGCGAATCTGCGAAATCAAACGCATGGCCAGCAATGAGTGGCCGCCGAGTTCGAAGAACTGGTCGTGACGGCTGATGCGTTCAACCGAGAGCAAGTCGCTCCAGATTCCCGCCAGCAGGGTTTCGGTTTCGCCTTGCGGGGCTTCATAACCACGGCGGATCAGTGCATCGGCGTCCGGTGCGGGCAATGCCTTGCGGTCCAGCTTGCCGTTCGGCGTCAGCGGCAGTGCGTCGAGCAGCACATAGGCCACCGGGATCATATGCGCCGGTAATTGCTCCTGCAGCCAGCCGCGCAGGTTATCGATATCTACCGAAGCATGCCCTGCGCTCAGGGTGTAATAAGCCACCAGACGCTTGTCGCCCGGCACATCTTCGCGAGCCGTCACAACCGCTTCATGGACCGCCGGGTGTTTGGCCAGCAGTGCATCGATCTCGCCCAGTTCGATACGGAAACCACGGATCTTCACCTGATCATCGTTACGACCCAGGTATTCGATATTGCCGTCTGGCAAGTAGCGCCCCAGGTCGCCCGTGCGGTACATGCGTGCTGCTGGTTGCTGGCTGAACGGGTCCTTGAGGAAGCGTTCGGCAGTTAGGTCGTCACGGTTCAGGTAGCCCCGCGCCACACCGGCGCCGCCGATGTAGATCTCGCCCACAACACCCAGGGGGACGGGCTGTTGCTGTTGGTCCAGCAGGTAAAACTGCGTATTGCCAACCGGTTTGCCGATGTGTGGAGCGAAGCCGTCTTCGCGATCCATGGCCACCCAGCTTGAATAGGTGGTGGTTTCAGACGGGCCATAGAGGTTGCACAGGCGCTGCACGCCAGTCTTCTCGAACAGCGATTCCACCAGGCTACGCTTGAGCGCTTCACCGGCCACGTTCACCGTGTGAACCGTTGCCGGCAGACCGTCAACGTCCAGTAGTGCTTTCAGCGCCGACGGTACCGTGTTGATCAGGCCGATATCGTGCTCGCCGTGTTGCAGTTCCAGCACGTTTTTGACGACTTCGATGCTGCCGCCCGAGGTCAGTGGCGCAAAGCACTCGTAGACGGCGAGGTCGAAGTTCAGCGAGGTGGAGAAGAGTGTTTTTTCCAGTGTCGAACCGTCAAAAACCGTGTGTGCCCAGCTCAGGAAGTTCACGGTGTTACGGTGTTCGATCATCACGCCTTTCGGCAAGCCGGTCGAACCCGAGGTGTAGATCAGGTAGGCCAGGTGCGCCGAAGTCAGCCCCGGCACCTGCGGATTCTGGACGGATTCGCCCTGCCAATCGCTCAGATCAAGATTGATCACAGGCACCGAAACGTCGGCCAGCAAGCCCTGAGTAGCGGTGTGAGCCAGCACGGCTGCCGGAGCGCTGTCCTGCAACATGTACGCAATACGTTCCGCTGGATAAGCCGGGTCGAGCGGCACGTAACCACCACCCGCCTTGAGAATCGCCAGCAAACCGACGACCATTTCCGCGCCGCGTTCTACACAGATTCCGACGCGAGAATCTGGCTGGACACCCCGCTCGCGCAAAGCATGTGCCAGGCGGTTGGCCTGCTCGTTAAGCTCGCGGTACGTCAGGCGCTGTTCGCCGTGCAGCACTGCCAGTGCTTCCGGTGTGCGCTTGGCTTGCGCTTCGAATAAGCCATGAATGGTCTGTTCGTGCGGGTAATCCAGAGCGGTGTCGTTGAACTGCACCAGCAACTGCTCACGCTCGTCGACCGGCAGGGTCGGCAGGCTGTCGAGGGCCAGGGACGGTGACTGCTCAAGTGCATCCGCCAGATGCTCCAGCACGGTCTGCATGTAACCGCAGACCCGTTTGGCACCGACTTCGCTGCTGACCTGTACGGTCAGACTGAACCCGTTACCCACGTCGTCCACGTTCAGGGTCAACGGGTAGTTGGTGTGGTCCTTGGCGCCAAAGGACTCGATCCCTTCCCAGGCAGTGGCGGTTTCTGCCGAAACATCGTTCACGCCGCTGTGCCGGTAGTTGAGCAGTGCGCTGAACAGTGGTGTCGGTGCCGCCACGCCGCTGCAACGCTGGGCGAGTACCAGCGGTGCGTGTTCATGGCCCAGCAACGCCGTCAGTTGCCTGTGCGTAGCTTTCAGTCCCTCGACCACCGTTGTCGCGCCGACATCGACGCGCAGCGGCAAGGTGTTGATAAACATGCCCAACGCACGGTCGGCACCCTCGCCGGCCTGCATACGGCCTAGCAGTACGGTGCCGAACACGACCTGGTCACGGGCCGAGACACTGCCGAGCACACGCGCCCACGCCAGGTGCATCAGGCTCGCTGCGCTGACGCCGGCTTGCCGGGCCTGAGCCCGCAAACGCAGGTTCAGTTCAGCGGGCAGGATCACGCTCGCCTCTTCAAGGTCCCGGCCACCGTTCTGCACATCCTGCAAACCGAATGGCAGCGTCGGCTCGTCGATATCGCTGAGCATGTCGCGGAAGAAGGCTTCGTGCTGTGCCTCGCTGACACCCAGGCGAGCCTGGGCTACGTAGTTGCGATAGGGCACGCTTTGACCCAGAGCAGCGTGCTGACCGAGCAGGTGCGCCTGAAGTTCACGCAACACCACGTACAGCGAGGTGGCGTCGTTGACCAGGTGATGGAACAGCAGCATCGCCAGCCAGCGATCGTTGAGCGGATCATGGCTAAAGACAATCTGCATCAAGGGCGCTTGACGTACGTCGAGGCGGTAATGCCGAGGATCGAAGCGCTCGTGCAATTGCTCGGCCAGCGGGCCGTCTGCCGGGTCTAGGTCCACCTCGGTGACGTGCATTTCAGCCTGACGCAGCACCACTTGCAGCGGTTCTTCGAGACCCTCCCACAGCACAGCGGTGCGCAGGATATCGTGACGGTTGATCACCCCTTGCAAGGCACGGCTGAAGTCATCCAGTCGTGCGCGGTCGCGCAGACTGAACAGCGCTTTCAGGGTATACGGGTCGCCCTGCTCGGCACTGATGTGGTGATAGAGAATGCCTGCCTGCAAAGGTGCCAGCGGGTAAATGTCCTGCACGTTAGCGGCACCGCCGGGCACATGCTTCACGACGCGGTCGATCTGCGCCTGAGTCAGGCTGATCAGCGGCAACAGTTCAGGGGTGATGTATTCACAATGTTCGGGAATCAGATTGGCCGGCACCACGACTTCCGTGCCACCACCGACCGCTGCCGCCAGTGCGGCTAGCGTAGGCTGGCTGAACAGCACGCGTACATCGGCACTCAGCCCGACTTGACGCATGCGTTCGATCAATTTGACTGCGAGCAGCGAGTGGCCACCCAGTTCGAAGAAGTGATCATGGCGACCGACCTGCCCGACCTTGAGCACGTCAGCCCAGATCGACGCCAGTTGGGTCTCAACCTCGCCCTGAGGTGCTTCATAACCATGGCTGATCAGCGATTGCGCATCCGGCATTGGCAGGGCCTTGCGGTCGAGCTTGCCGTTGGCGGTCAGCGGCAGCGCATCGAGCTGCACGTAGGCCGCGGGCACCATGTACTCCGGCAACAAGCCTTGCAGGTGGCTGCGCAGGTGTTCGATGTCGAGCACGGCTTCAGGCTGTCGCGCCGTGACATAGGCCACCAGACGCTTGTCACCAGGCACATCCTGACGGCACAGCACCACGGCTTCGCTTACATCGGCGTGTTCGGCCAGGCGTACTTCTATTTCACCCAATTCAACACGGAAACCACGGATTTTCACTTGATCGTCATTGCGACCCAGGTATTCCAGGTTACCGTCGGCACGCCAGCGAACCAGGTCGCCGGTGCGGTACATCAGTGCGTTTTCCGACGCACTGAACGGATCGACGACAAACTGCGTGGCGCTCAATTCAGCACGATTCAAATAGCCCTTGGCAACGCCCTGCCCACCGATGTACAGCTCGCCGGGCACGCCCAATGGCACCGGTTGGCCTTGGCCATCGAGCACATACAGGCGGCTGTTGCCCACGGGCTTGCCAATAGGAATCGAGCCATTGCCGACCGACGTGATTTCGTAGGTCGCGGAGAAGGTTGTGGCTTCGGTCGGACCATAGCCGTTGAGCAGATACTGTGGAGGACTGTTGGCCAGCACCCGGCTAATAACGGCAGGGTCCAGCACATCGCCGCCGACAATCAGGTAGCGCAGGCGCGAAAAGGCCTCGCCCAGCCCTGAAGCGTATTGATGGAAAAGTCCTGCGGTCATCCACAGCACGTTCACCGATTGCTCCAGCAACAGGCGCTGGAAATCGCGCGGGGACAGCAAGTCGTTCTGCCCGATCACCACCACGCAACCGCCATTGAGCAACGGTGCCCAAACGTCAAGCGTGCTGGCATCAAACGCAGGATTTGAAGCGAAAGCTACGCGATCCTGTGCATTGAAATCGGCGTAACCGTTGTTGATCACCAGCCGGCTGATGGCCCTATGCGGCACCAGCACACCTTTCGGCGTGCCGGTGGAGCCTGAGGTGTACATGATGTAAGCGACGCTTTCGCTGGACTGCGGCAATGCCAGGTCGGTGCCTTTAAAGTTCTCTACTTTCAGGCCATCGAGGTCAACACGCTGCGCAGCGGTTGTCAGCGATACCTGGCTGTGGGTCAGCAGAACACGCGCCTGACTGTCTTCGATCATGAACGTCTGACGTTCGACCGGTGCATTGATGTCCAGCGGTACGTACACCGCCGCGCACTTGAGCACCGCCAGCTGACTGGCGAGCAGGTCATGGCTGCGCTCCAGCAGGATCGCCACACAGTCACCTGGCTGCACGCCAAGGCCCAACAGATGCCGCGCAAGACGATTGGCGCGGGTGTTGAGCTCGGCATAGCTCACGGCAACGCCATCGTGGATCGCCGCGCAAGCTTCAGGGCACGCACGCACCTGGGCTTCGAACAGGCCGTGCACGGTCTGCTGCTGTGGGTAGTCCAGCGCGGTGTCGTTGAACGCCACCAGCAGTTGCTGCCGTTCGGTTTCCGGCACCACCGGCAGGTCGCACACCGCTGAGTCCGGCGCGGATTCAAGGGCTTCGGCCAGATGGCTCAAGACGGTCTGCATATAGTCGCAGATGCGCCGCGCATCGATACCGGCCACCGCCTGTACATTCAGGCCGAAGCCCGCACCCATATCATCGACGTTCAGAATCAGCGGGTAGTTGGTGCGTTCTTCACTGCTCAGGGCATGGATACCCTGCCAGGACTGCACGGCCTGATCGGATACACTGCCAACCGCACTGTGGCGGTAGTTGAGCAGCGCACTGAACAATGGCAGCGGCGCGGCCACCGCGCTGCAACGCTGGGCCAATACCAAAGGCGCATGCTCATGACCGAGCAAACCGGTCAACCGGGTGTGGGTCTGACGCACCGCCTGGCGTACCGCGCAGGTGTCGATATCGACGCGCAGCGGCAAGGTGTTGATAAACATCCCCAGCGAACGCTCGGCTCCCTCGCCGCCTTGCATCCGGCCCATCAGGACGGTGCCGAACACCACGTCCTGCCTGCCTGAAACCTTGCTCAAGACCTGCGCCCAGGCCAGGTGTGCCAGGCTGGCAACGCTTACTCCAAGCTGCCGGGCCTGGGCCCGCAGGCGCAGGTCCAGTTGAGGCTCGAGGACCAGGGTGTGCTCTTCAATATCACGACCGTCACCCTGCACATTCATCAGGCCGAACGGCAAGGTCGGCTCTTCGATGTCGCCGAGCATGTCGCGGAAGAATGCTTCGTGATCCGCTTCGCTCACCCCCAGACGCGCCTGAGCCACATAGTTGCGGTACGGCACCGGGCTGCCCAGTTGTGCCGCCTGCCCCATCAAGCTGGTCTGGATTTCGTGTTTCACCACCTCCAGCGCCACATGATCCAGGGCCATGTGGTGGAACAACAGCATCGCGCAGATCCGCTGATTGAGCGGGTCTTCGGCGTAAGCCACGCGCATCAAGGGTGCCTGGCCGATGTCCAGACGGTAGTGGCGCGGGTCGAAACGGCTGTGCAGTTGCTCTGCGATATCACCGTTTGCCGGATCCAGCTCAAGTGCTTCAACGTGCAACTGTGCCTGACGCCAGACCACCTGGACCGGGGAGTCGAGACCTTGCCACACCACGCTGGTGCGCAGGATGTCGTGACGATCGATGACCAGCTGCAACGCTTCGGCAAATGCATCCAGGCGCTGGCGGTTATCAAATGCGAACTGGGTCTGCAAGACATAGGGGTCGCCCTGCTTCGCAGCGATATGGTGATAGAGAATGCCTTCCTGCAGCGGCGCCAACGGGTAGATATCCTGCACATTGGCCACGCCGCCCGGCACGCCGGCGACCACCTGATCGATCTGCGCCTGGGTCAGGTCGGCCAGCGGCAGCAGGTCCGGAGTGATGTATTCACAGTGTTCATCAATCAGGTTGGCGGGCACCACCACTTCCGTGCCAGCACCGACTGCCGCTGCCAGTGCAGCCAGCGTCGGCTGACCGAACAGCACGCGCACGTCCGAGCTCAAGCCCGACTGACGCATACGTCCGATCAGGCTGACGGCCAGCAGCGAATGACCGCCCAACTCGAAGAAGTTGTCGTGTCGACCGACCTGGGCAACGCCCAGCAGGTCTTGCCAGATAGCCGCGATCTGCGTTTCGGTTTCGCCTTGTGGGGCTTCATAACCACGGCTGATCAGTGCACCGGCTTCCGGTGCTGGCAGGGCCTTGCGGTCCAGCTTGCCATTCGGGGTCAGTGGCAGTGCATCGAGCAGCACATAGGCCACCGGAATCATGTAGGCCGGCAATTGTTCCTGCAGCCAGCCGCGCAGGCTGTCGATGTCTACAGAAGCCTGCCCTGCGCTCAGTGTGTAATAAGCCACCAGACGCTTGTCACCCGGAACATCTTCGCGGGCAGCCACCACTGCTTCATGAATGGCTGGGTGTTTGGCCAAGCGTGCATCGATCTCGCCCAGCTCGATGCGGAAGCCGCGGATTTTCACCTGATCGTCGTTACGACCCAGGTACTGGATATTGCCATCCGCCAGATAGCGACCCAGGTCGCCGGTGCGGTACATGCGTGCCGCTGGGTTTTGGCTGAACGGGTCTTTGAGGAAGCGTTCGGTAGTGAGGTCGTCACGGTTCAGGTAGCCACGAGCCACACCGGCACCGCCGATGTAGATTTCACCCGCAACACCGAGTGGCACGGGCTGTAGCTGTTCGTCCAGCAGATAAAACTGTGTATTGCCAACCGGTTTGCCGATGTGCGCAGCGAAGCCGTCTTCGCGATCCATCGCCACCCAGCTTGAGTACGTGGTTGTTTCAGATGGGCCATACAGGTTGCACAGGCGCTGCACGCCAGTCTTCTCGAACAGCGACTCAACCAGGCTGCGCTTCAGCGCTTCACCGGCCACGTTTACGGTGTGGACCGATTTCGGCAGACCATCGACGTCCAGCAGTGCTTTAAGCGCCGACGGCACAGTGTTGATCAGGCCGATATCGTGCTCGCCGTGTTGCAGTTCAAGGACGTTTTTGACGACTTCGATGCTGGCGCCCGACGTCAGCGGCGCGAAGCACTCGTAGACGGCGAGGTCGAAGTTCAGCGAGGTGGAGAACAGCGTTTTTTCCAGTGCACAGCCGTCGAACGCCTTATGCGCCCAGCTCAGGAAGTTCACGGTGTTGCGGTGTTCGATCATCACGCCTTTCGGCAAGCCGGTCGAACCCGAGGTGTAGATCAGGTAGGCCAGGTGCGCGGAAGTCAGCCCAGGCACCTGCGGATTCTGGACGGATTCGTCCTGCCAATCGCTCAGATCAAGATTGATGACAGGCACCGAAACGTCGCCTAGCAAGCCCTGAGTAGCGGTTTGAACCAAAACTGCCGCCGGAGCGCTGTCCTGCAACATATAAGCAATACGTTCTGCCGGGTAAGCCGGGTCCAGCGGCACATAACCACCGCCCGCCTTGAGAATCGCCAGCAAACCGACGACCATTTCCGCGCCGCGTTCTACACAGATCCCAACCCGCGAATCAGGCTGAACGCCCAGCTTGCGCAAGGCATGGGCCAGGCGATTGGCCTGTTCGTTAAGCTCGCGATACGTCAGACGCTGTTCGCCATGGACGACTGCCGGCGCTTCAGGTGTGCGCTCGACCTGTGCTTCGAACAGCCCATGAATGGTCTGTTCGTGCGGGCAATCCAGCGCCGTGTCGTTGAACCCCACCAGCAACTGCTCGCGCTCGACAGCTGGCAGGATAGACAAACCTTGCAACGACGTTTCTGGCGTCTGCTCCAGCGCCGTCAACAGGTTTTCCAGCGCCGTGTGCATGTAGCCGCACACACGTTGCGCGCCGATTGACGAAACCACCAACGCCGTCAGGCTGAACCCTTCGCCCAGATCGTCGACGTTCAAGGTCAGTGGGTAGTTGGTGCGTTCTTCGCCGCTGAGGACCGCAATGCCCTGCCAGGCCTGCATGGCCTGCATGGCCTGGTCGGACACACTGCCGACCCCGCTATGGCGGTAGTTGAGCAATGCGCTGAACAAGGGCGCCGGCGCGGCAACCCCGCTGCAACGCTGGGCCAACGCCAGTGAGGCATGTTCGTGACCGAGCAAGGCAGTCAGGCGTTTATGAGTGGCCTTGACCCCATCACGCACGCCCTGCTCGCCCACCGAAACCCGCAGCGGCAAGGTGTTGATGAACATCCCCAAAGCCCGCTCGGTTCCTTCGCCACCTTGCATCCGGCCCATCAGGACGGTGCCGAACACCACATCCTGCCTGTTTGACACCTTGCCCAACACCTGAGCCCAGGCCAGGTGCACCAGACTTGCGGCACTCACTCCTTGTTGTCGGGCCTGAGCACGAAGGCGCAGGCTCATCTGAGGGGCCAGCGCCAGGCTGGCTTCCTCGATGTCACGACCTTCACCCTGCACATCCATCAGGCCGAACGGCAGGGTCGGCTCGTCGATATCGCCGAGCATGTCGCGGAAAAACGCTTCGTGATCGGCCTGGCTGACACCCAAGCGTGCCTGGGCTACATAGTTGCGATACGGCACGGGTACCGACGCCGCCAAAGTGTCGGCCTCGCCCGCCAGCCATGCCTGCATTTCATGCTTCACCACTTCCAGCGCTACGTGGTCCAGGGCCATGTGATGGAACAGCAGCATCGCGCAGATGCGCTGGTTGAGCGGGTCTTCGGCGTAGGCCACGCGCATCAAAGGTGCCTGGCCGATGTCCAGCCGGTAGTGACGCGGATCAAAGCGGCGGTGCAGTTGTGCACCGATATCGCCGTCTTCCGGATCGAGCTCAAGTGCGTCAAGGTGCAACTGTGCCTGACGCCAGACCACTTGCACCGGCGAGTCCAGACCGTCCCATACCACGCTGGTGCGCAGAATGTCGTGGCGATCAATGACCATCTGCAAGGCCTGAACGAAGGCGTTCAGACGCTCGCTGTCAGCGAACGCGAACTGGGTCTGGAGCACATAGGGGTCGCCGATTTCGGCGGCCAGGTGGTGATAAAGAATGCCTGATTGCAACGGCGCCAGCGGGTAGATGTCCTGCACATTGGCCACACCGCCCGGCACGGTGGCTACGACTTGATCGATCTGCGCCTGAGTCAGGTCGGCCAGTGGCAGCAGCTCAGGCGTAATGCGTTGGCAGTCCTTGGTGATCAGGTTGGCTGGCACTACGATCTCGGTGCCACCGCCCACGGCTGCGGCCAGTGCAGCCAGGGTGGGCTGGCTGAACAGCACGCGCACATCGGCGCTCAGGCCCAACTGGCGCATACGCCCGGTCAGACTCACCGCCAGCAGCGAATGGCCGCCGAGTTCGAAGAAGTGGTCGTGACGACCGACCTGCTCGACGCCCAGCAGGTCTTGCCAGATTACCGCGATCTGCTCCTCGATTTCGCCTTGCGGTGCTTCGTAGCCACGGCTGATCAGCGCATCACCGCCCGGTGCTGGCAGCGCCTTGCGATCAAGCTTGCCGTTGGACGTCAGCGGCATGGCCTCGAGCAGTACATAAATGGCCGGAACCATGTATTCAGGCAACTGTTGCTGCAGGTGACTGCGCAGGGTGTCGATATCGACAGCAGTGTGCTCGGCAGACTGCGTGTAGTAAGCCACCAGACGTTTGTCATCGGGTATGTCTTCGCGAGCGGTGACCACCGCTTCGTGGACTGCCGGGTGTCTGGCCAAAGCGGCCTCGACGTCACCGATTTCGATGCGTAAGCCGCGGATCTTCACCTGAAAGTCATTACGGCCCAGGTATTCCAATGCGCCATTGGCCAGCCAGCGACCCATGTCGCCGGTTTTGTACAGGCGTGCCTGCGGGTCGCTGGAAAACGGGTCGGCGATGAAACGCTCGGCACTCAGCTCCGGCAGGTTCAGGTAACCCCGCGCCACGCCGATGCCGCCAATGTGCAGTTCACCGGCCACGCCCATTGGTTGCAGCTGGCCCAAGGCATCCAGCACGTGCATCTGAATGTTGGCAATCGGACGGCCGATGGGCACGCTGTCGACCGGATCCGTCGGGCGGCATTCCCAGGCGGTAACGTCGATGGCCGCTTCAGTCGGGCCATAGAGGTTGTGCAGTTCAACGCCCTTCAGGTGTTGCTCGAAGCGGCGCTGCAACGCACGCGGCAAGGCCTCGCCGCTGCACAGCACGCGGCGCAGTTGCGGGAAGTCGCGGGTCGAGCGGTGTTCCAGAAACACATCGAGCATCGAGGGCACAAAGTGCAGCAGGGTAATGCCCGCGTCAGTCATTACCTGCGCCAGGTAGTCCGGCTCCTGATGGCCACCGGGACGTGCCATGACCAGTTCGGCACCGGCGAGCAGCGGCAGGAAAAACTCCCAGACCGATACGTCGAAACCGAAGGGAGTCTTTTGCAGCACGCGATCCTGACTGTTCACTTGATAGGCGTCACGAGCCCAGAGCAGGCGGTTGACCACGCCCAGGTGTTCGTTCATCACGCCTTTGGGCTGACCAGTGGAACCCGAGGTGTACAGCACGTAGGCCAAGTGATTCGGCTTCAGGCCCAATGCCTTGGCATCCGGGTTGTTGATCGGCTGTAAGGCAAGCCGGGCGCTTTCATCGTGGCCATCGAGCACCAGCGCCGTAACGCTAAGGGCTGGCAGACTTGCAAGCAGATCCTGGCTGGTCAGCAGCGCACGGGGGGCGCTGTCGCTGAGCATATAGGCCTGGCGAGCGCTGGGCAGATCCGGGTCGATCGGCACATAGGCGCCACCGGCCTTGAGGATACCCAATAGCGCCACGACCATTTCCGGTCCGCGACGCAGGCTGACCGCAACCCGCGCATCCGGCTCCACACCCAGTTCGATCAGGCGATGGGCGAGCTGATTGGCCTGTTGGTTGAGCTTGGCGTAAGTGAGCAACGGCCCGCTGTCGCCGCGTACGGCGCAGGCATCCGGACGCTGAGCAGCCTGTTGTTCGATCAGTTGATGGATCAGTACATCGCGCGGATAAGGGTGAGCGGTGTCATTGAAGCCCGCCAGCAACAGCTCGCGCTCGTCGTCCGGCAGTATGGGCAGGCTGTTCAGCGCTGCTTGCGGTGTGTGTTCCAGCGCTTGCACCAGGCTGCGCAGTGCAACCTGCATGTACTCGCCGATGCGCGTGGCACTGATTTGCTTGACGGCCTGAATGGTGAGCATGAAGTCATCGCCCAGGTCATCGACGTTCAGGCACAACGGATAGTTGGTGCGTTCCTCCATGCTCAGGGTCTGAATGCCCTGCCAGGCTGACAATGTTTCGCTCGAGGCCGCACCACCGTTGCTGTGGCGGTAGTTGAGCAAGGTGCTGAACAGCGGCAGCGAACTCGGCACGCCGCTGCAGCGCTGAGCCAGCGACAGCGAGGCATGCTCATGCCCCAGCAGGGTCGACAGGCGCTGGTGGGTGAGCTTGACCGCCGCCAGAGCGCTCTGGCTGCCGACGCTGATGCGCAGCGGCAAGGTGTTGATGAACATTCCCAGCGCCCTGTCGGCGCCGTTGCCGCCCTGCATGCGGCCCATCAGTACGGTACCGAACACCACTTCTTCACGGCCCGACACCCGACCGGCCACCTGAGCCCATGCCAGGTGCGCCAGACTGGCAGCGCTAACCCCTAATTGCCGCGCAATGCTGCGTATACGGCTGCTCAGCTGGCTGTCGAGTACCTGATGCACTTCCTCGATACCACTGCCATCGCCCTGCACGTCCTGTATGCCGTAAGCCAGGGTCGGTTCGTCGATGTCGCCGAGCATGTCGCGGAAAAACGCTTCGTGCTCGGCCTGGCTGATACCCAGACGCGCTTGTGCCACATGGTTGCGATAAGGCACCGGGGCCGGCAATTGTTCGATCTGCCCCTGCAGGCTGGCCTGCATTTCCTCCACCACCACTTCCAGTGAGGTGTGATCCAGCGCCAGATGGTGGAACAGCAACATGCCGACCAGGCGCTGGTGGGTGTTGTCCTCGGCATAGGCAATGCGCATCAGCGGCGCCTGGCCAATGTCCAGGCGATAGTGACGTGGGTCAAAACGCTCGCGCAGTCGTGTCAGCACGTCACCGTCGAGCGGATCGATGGCCACCTCTTCCAGGCTCAGTTTAGCGTTGCGCCAGACCACCTGTACCGGCTGCTCAAGCCCTTCCCAGACCACGGCGGTGCGCAGGATGTCGTGGCGTTCGACCACGTTCTGCAGGGCCGCGGCGAAACTGGCCAGGCACTCGCGATCATCGAACGCGAAGAGCATCTGCAAGACATAGGGATCACCTTCATCCGCAGCCAGATGGTGATAGAGAATACCTTCCTGCAAGGGGGCCAGGGCGTAGATGTCCTGAATGTTGGCCAGGCCGCCCGGGACGCTGGCGACTACCCGATCGATCGCTGCCTGATCCAGATCAGCCAGCGGCAGCATGTCCGGGGTAATACGCTCGCAGCCCGGCACGATCAGGTTATCCGGCACCTGTACGTCGGTGTGCCCGCCCACCGCAGCAGCAAGTGCGGCAAGGGTCGGCTGGCTGAACAGCACCCGCACATCAGCCGAAAGGTCGATCTGGCGCATGCGCTCGATCAGTTTGACGGCCAGCAGCGAATGCCCGCCCAGCTCGAAGAAATGATCGTGGCGGCCAACCTGTGGCACTTGCAGCAGAGACTGCCAGATCTGCGCGATGGCGATCTCGACATCGCCTTCGGGCGGCGCGTATTCACGCATTGCCAGTGCCTGCGCATCCGGTGCGGGCAATGCCTTTTGGTCGAGCTTGCCGTTGGCGGTCAGCGGGAAGCTGCCCAGCGCCACAAAAGCACTGGGCACCATGTAATCGGCCAGGGACAGCAGCAAGCGCTCACGCAAGTCAGTCGCCACGATCTCGTGGCCGGGCGCAGCGATCACATAAGCCACCAGGCGTTTGTCACCCGGTTGATCTTCGCGGACCAGCACCAGCGCTTCGCGGACCGTGTCACAGGCGGCCAGCGCAGCCTGGATTTCTCCCAGTTCGATACGGAAACCACGGATCTTGACCTGGTCGTCGTTGCGGCCCAGGTAATCGAGACTGCCATCATCCATCCAGCGACCCAGGTCGCCGGTTCGGTACAGACGCGCCTGAGGATCTTTACTGAACGGGTTCGCCAGGAATCGCTCGGCCGTCAGCGCTTCACGATTCAGGTAGCCCCGCGCGACACCGGCGCCGCCGACATACAGCTCGCCGACCACACCCACCGGCACCGGCTCGCGGCGCGCGTCCAGTACATACAACTGCAAATCGGGAATGCGTACACCGATAGGGCTCACGCCCGCACGCTGCGCATCTGCCGCCACCAGGGGGTGATAGGTCACATGCACCGTGGTTTCGGTGATGCCATACATGTTCACCAACTGCGTACCGGCGTTGATCACCCTGGCGTACCACGGCTTGAGCATCCCGGTATCCAGCGCTTCGCCACCAAAAATCACCTGGCGCAAGGAATGTCGCTGATCGCTCTCGCCCTGGGCGTTGAGCAACTGGCGGAACGCGCTCGGGGTCTGGTTGAGCACCGTCACTTCGGCGCTGCACAACAGCGCGTAGCAGTCTTGCGGGGAGCGGCTGATCAGTTGCGGCACGATCAGCAAACGCCCGCCGTGAAACAGCGCACCCCAGATTTCCCAGACCGAGAAGTCGAACGCGAATGAATGGAACAACGCCCAGACATCCTGCTCGTTGAAACCAAACCAGCTGTGGGTGGCCGAGAACAGCCGGGCCACGTTGCGGTGCTCGACCATTACGCCCTTGGGCAGGCCGGTCGAACCGGAGGTGTAGATGACGTAAGCCAGGTGGCGCGGGCTGAGCCCGGTCAGCTGTGGATTGTGACCCGGTTGGGCCTGCAACGCCGGACTGTGCAAATCCACGCGTGGGCCGTCGAACGCACCCAGCAGCGCCAGCCCGGCAGCATCGGCCAGCACCGCCATCGGGGCGCTGTCCTGCAACTGGTAAGCAATACGCTCCGCCGGATAGGCCGGGTCAATCGGCACGTAACCCGCACCGGCCTTGAGCACACCGAGCAAACCGACAATCATTTCCAGGCTGCGCTCGACGCAGATCGCCACCCGGTCATCCGGCTGCACGCCCAGGCCCAGCAGGTAGTGGGCCACCTGATTGGCACGGGTGTTCAGCTCGGCATAGGTCAGGGTTCGGTCTTCATAGTGCAGGGCCACGGCATTCGGCTGCGCCACCACCCAGGCTTCGAAGGTACGGTGAATCAGGGTGTCATCGGCCTGCAGCGCATGGGGGGTGTTCCAGCTTTCCAGCAGTTGCTGGCGCTCGATCCCGGGCAGGATACGCAGCGCTCCCAGCGCAGCGTCCGGGGTCTGTTCCAGTGCTTGCACCAGGTTTTCCAGCACACAGTGCATGTACGCACATACACGCTTGGCACCGATCTGTGCTTCGGCCATGACGGTCAGGGCGAAACCTTCGCCTATGTCATCCACGCACAAGGTCAGCGGGTAGTTGGTACGTTCTTCGCCGTGCAGCGCCTGAATGCCTTCCCAGGCGACCTGCGCATTGTCGCTCGCGGCGACATCACCGGTATGACGGAAATTGAGCAGCGAGCTGAACAATGGCGTCGAAGCGGGTACACCACTGCAACGTTGGGCCAGTACCAGCGAGGCGTGTTCATGGGCCAGCAGCCCGCTGAGTCGCGCATGGGTCGCTTTCAGACCGCTGCGCACGCCCTGCTCGCCCAGCGTGACACGCAGTGGCAAGGTGTTGATGAACATTCCCAACGCCCGGTCGGACCCAGCGCCGCCTTGCAGGCGACCGAGCAACACGGTGCCGAACACCACATCCTCTTTGCCTGACACAGCGCCCAGTAAACGAGCCCAGGCGAGGTGATACAGGCTGGCAGAACTCACCCCGAGTTGACGAGCCTGTACGCGCAGGCGTCGGCTCAGGTCGACGTCGACCAGCAGGCGCGCCTCCTCGATACCGCTGCCGTCGCCCTGCACGTCCTGCAGACCGAATGGCAGCGTCGGCTCATCGATGTCGCCGAGCATGTCGCGGAAAAATACCTCGTGCTCTTCACGGCTGACACCGAGCATGGCCTGAGCTACGTAATTGCGATAAGGCACGGACGGCGGCAGCGAGGCTTGCTGACCGAGCATGTGTGCCTCGATTTCGCTTCTGAGGATGCGCAGCGATGTAGCGTCGTCCACCAGGTGATGGAACAGCAACATGCCCAGCCAGCGGTTGTTCACCTCATCGTGTGCATAACCGATGCGCAGCATCGGTGCCTGACGGATGTCCAGACGCGTGTGACGAGGGTCGAGACGCTTGAGCAACTGCTCGGCGATGTCGCCATCGGCCGGGTCCAGCACTTGCTCATCCAGGCCCAGAGTCGCTTCACGCCAGACCACCTGCACCGGGGCGTCGAGACGTTCCCAAAGCACGGCGGTGCGCAGGATATCGTGCCGTGCGATCACGCCTTGCAGCGCGTGGGCGAAACTGTGCAGACGCTCAAGCCTGTCAAAGGCAAACAGCGCGTATTGCAAATACGGGTCACCCTCGGTAGCGGCAAGGTGGTGATACAAGATCCCCTCCTGCAGCGGCGCCAAGGCATAGATATCCTGCACGTTGGACAGACCGCCGGGCACGCTGGAGACCACGCGATCAATATCGTCCTGGGTGAGCGACACCAGCGGCAGCATATCCGGGGTGATGCGCGAGCAGTCCGCGGGAATAAGGTTGGCGGGAGCCTCGACTTGCCCCTTGCCGCCCACCGCTGCCGCCAGGGCAGACAGGGTCGGCTGGCTGAACAGCACGCGCACATCGGCTACCAGATCGATCTGGCGCATGCGCTCGATCAGTTTCACGGCCAGCAGCGAGTGGCCGCCCAGCTCGAAGAAGTGGTCATGCCGGCCGACCTGCTCGAGTTGCAACAGGTCTTGCCAGATCCGCGCAATGGCCATCTCGGTATCGCCTTCAGGCGCTTCGTAGCCTTGACTGGCCACCGACGAGCGGTCGGGCGCGGGCAGCGCCTTGCGGTCAAGCTTGCCGTTGGCCGTCAGCGGGAAGCTTTCCAGACTGACGAAGGCACTTGGCAGCATGTACTCGGCCAGCGACAGGCGCAGTTGCTCGCGCAATCGGCTAGCGTCCGGTTCCAGTCCCGCGGTGCCGATAACATAGGCCACCAGACGCTTGTCACCAGGCTCGTCCTCACGCACCAGCACCAGCGCATCCTGTATACCGTCACACGCGGCGAGTTGCGCTTCGATCTCGCCCAGCTCGATACGGAAGCCGCGAATCTTCACCTGTTCGTCGTTACGTCCCAGGTATTCCAGGCTGCCATCGGCCAGCCAGCGACCCACGTCGCCGGTGCGGTACAGGCGCGCACCCGGTGCCGTACTGAATGGGTTATCGATGAAACGCTCGGCCGTCAGTGCTTCACGGTTCAAGTAGCCACGTGCCACACCGGCACCGCCGACATACAGCTCGCCGACCACGCCGACTGGCACCGGTTCGCCATGGGTATCGAGGACATACAGTTGCAAATCGGGAATGCGCCTGCCGATCGGGCTGGCACCGATACGCTGTGCATCTTCGGCCTGCAACGGGTAATAGGTAACGTGCACCGTGGTTTCGGTAATGCCGTACATGTTGACCAGTTGCGTACCGGCATTCACCTTGCGGGCGTACCACGGCTTGAGCATGGCCGTTTCCAGTGCTTCGCCGCCGAAAATCACCTGGCGCAACGAATGCGCCTGCCCGTGCTCGCCCTGTGCCGCAATCAGTTGGCGGAACGCACTTGGCGTCTGGTTGAATACCGTTACCCCGGCGCTGCACAGCAGGTTGTAGCAGTCTTCTGGTGAACGGCTGATCAGTTGCGGCACGATCAGCAGACGTCCGCCGTGCAGCAAGGCGCCCCAGATTTCCCAGACCGAGAAGTCAAAGGCGAACGAGTGGAACAGCGCCCAGATGTCCTGTTCGCCAAACGCGAACCAGTCTGCGGTGGCCGAAAACAGCCGTGCAACATTGCGATGCTCGACCATCACGCCTTTGGGCAGACCGGTTGAGCCGGAGGTGTAGATGACATAGGCCAGGCTCGCAGCCGTCAGCCCCGCTACCTCTGGATTGCAGACGGATTCGTCCTGCAAGTCGGGATCATCTAGACTGATGATAGGCACTTCCGTCACCGGCAAGGCTTGCTGCACTGACTGCTGGCTCAATAATGCCACCGGCGTGCTGTCACCGAGGGTATAGGCCAGGCGCTCAAGCGGGTACGCCGGATCCAGTGGTACATAACCGGCCCCGGATTTGAGGATACCCAGCAAGCCGATAATCATCGCCGGGCCACGCTCGACACAGATCGCCACGCGATCATCCGGGCGTACACCCAAGGCCAGTAAGCGATGCGCGACCTGGTTGGCACGCGCGTTGAGTTCGCCGTAGCTCAGGATCTGTTCTTCGAACACCAGAGCGACGGCGTCTGGCTGTTCTGCGGCGCGGGCTTCGAATTGCTGATGGATCGGTGTTTCGTGTGTATCGGTCTTGTTGGGCAGGTTCCACTGTTCGAGCAACTGCGCACGCTCGCTGAGCGGCAGTATCGAAATACTGTGTAACGGCGTTTGCGGCGCCTGTTCCAGCGCATCGACCAGCCCTTCTGTAGCTAACTGCAAATAGTCACAAACACGCAGCGCGCCGATGCTCGCCGTTACCAGTGCTGTGAACAGAAATCCTTCACCCATATCGTCGACGTTGATGGTCAACGGGTAGTTGGTGCGTTCTTCATCGGCCAGCCGCAGCGATTGCATGCCATCCCAAGCCGCCATTGCTTCATCGGTCACGGCCACGCTGCTGTGACGATAGTTGAGCAAGGCGCTGAACAGTGGCGCCGGTGCAACCACGCCACTGCAGCGCTGGGCCAGTGCCAGCGAGGCATGTTCATGGCCGAGTAACCCGGTCAAGCGCCGATGCGTGGCCTTGACTCCGTCACGTACGCCCAGATCGCCGAGGTCTACCCGCAGCGGCAAGGTATTGATGAACATGCCAAGGGCCCGTTCGGCACCCTCGCCGCTTTGCATGCGGCCCATCAGAATGGTGCCGAACACCACCTGTTCACGTCCGCTGAGGCGACCGAGCATCTGCGCGAACGCCAAGTGGATAAGGCTTGCCGCGCTGACCCCAAGCTGCCGTGCCTGTACTCTCAGGCGTTGACTCAAAGCGCCGTCCAGCGCCCGGCTGGCCTGAGCGATAGCGCTGCCGTCGCCTTGCACATCGTGCAGGCCGAAGGGCAGCGTCGGCTCGTCGATATCGCCGAGCATGTCCTGGAAGAACAGTTCGTGGTCCTGCTCTTTCAAGCCCAGTCGTGCCTGAGCGACATAGTTGCGGTAAGGAATGGAGTCGGCAAGTTGCTCGGCCTGACCGCGCAGGCAGACCTGCATTTCATAGCGCACCTGATCCAGCGCAGTGTGGTCAAGGATCATGTGGTGAAACATCAGGGTCGCCACCCAGCGTTCGTTGCCGCTGTCCAGGGCACACACCAGGCGCATCAAGGGTGCCTGGCGGATGTCCAGGCGTATCTGGCGCGGGTCCAGGTGCTCTTGCAACTGACGGGCTATATCACCAAGGCAAGGGTTGAACTCAATCTCTTCTACGCTGAGTTCGACATGGCGCCAGACCACCTGCAAAGGCTCATCAAGGCTTTCCCAGTGCATGGACGTGCGCAGGATGTCATGGCGGTTGATAACCGTTTGCAGGGCCTGAGCAAAGGAGTCCAGGTGAGCGCGGCTGTCAAAGGCGAACTGTGCCTGCAACACATAGGGGTCGCCCTGTTCGGCGCTGATGTGGTGATAGAGAATGCCTTCCTGCAAGGGGGCCAGCGGGTAGATGTCCTGCACGTTCGCCGCGCTGCCGGGCACGCAGCCCACCACCTGGTCGATCAGCTCTTGAGTCAGGTCGACCAACGGCAGCATGTCTGGGGTAATTCTCTGGCAATCCACTGGAATACCGTTGGCCGGGATCACCAGATCGTCGACCGCGCCTGACGCTGCGGCCAGTGCCGCCAAGGTCGGCTGGCTGAACAGCGTACGCACATTGGCACTCAGGCCGGCCTGGCGCATACGTTCGATCAGGCTCACTGCCAGCAGCGAATGCCCGCCCAGTTCAAAGAAATGATCGTGGCGACCGACACGTTCGATGTTGAGCAAGTCGCTCCAGATCTTCGCCAGAATGATTTCGGCTGCGCCTTGCGGCTCCTCGTAGCCGCCACGGATCAGTGCATCACCGTCCGGTGCTGGTAGGGCCTTGCGGTCTAGTTTGCCGTTCGGGGTCAGCGGCAGCGCATCAAGACGCACATAGGCCACCGGAATCATATAGGCCGGCAGTTGCTCCTGCAGCCAGTCGCGCAGGCTATCGATGTCTGGCTCATTGCGGGCGGCCTGGACGGTGTAATAAGCCACCAGGCGTTTGTCGCCCGGGATGTCCTCACGGGCGGTGACTACTGCTTCATGGACCGCCGGGTGTTTGGCCAGCAGTGCATCGATCTCGCCCAGTTCGATACGGAAACCACGGATCTTCACCTGATCATCGTTACGGCCCAGGTATTCGATATTGCCGTCTGGCAGATAACGGCCAAGGTCACCGGTACGGTACATGCGTGCCGCTGGGTTTTGGCTGAACGGATCCTTGAGGAAGCGCTCGGCAGTGAGGTCGTCACGGTTCAGATAACCCCGCGCCACACCGGCACCGCCGATGTAGATTTCACCGACAACACCCATCGGCACAGGCTGTTGCTGTGGGTCCAGCAGGTAAAACTGCGTGTTGCCGACCGGTTTGCCGATGTGTGCAGCGAAACCGTCTTCGCGGTCCATCGCCACCCAGCTTGAATAGGTGGTGGTTTCAGACGGGCCATAGAGGTTGCACAGGCGCTGCACGCCAGTCTTCTCGAACAGCGATTCCACCAGGCTGCGCTTGAGCGCTTCACCGGCCACGTTCACTGTGTGCACAGATTCTGGCAAGCCGTTAACTTCCAGCAGCGCTTTAAGCGCCGACGGTACGGTGTTGATCAGGCCGATATCGTGCTCGCCGTGTTGCAGTTCCAGCACGTTTTTGACAATTTCGATACTGCCGCCCGATGTCAGCGGCGCAAAGCACTCGTAGACGGCGAGGTCGAAGTTCAGCGAAGTGGAGAACAGCGTTTTTTCCAGTGCCGAAGCGTCGAATGCATTATGTGCCCAGCTCAGGAAGTTAACGGTGTTGCGGTGTTCGATCATCACGCCTTTTGGCAGGCCGGTGGAGCCCGAGGTGTAGATCAGGTAGGCCAGGTGCGCCGAAGTCAGCCCCGGAACTTGCGGATTCTGGACGGATTGGTCCTGCCAATCGCTCAGATCAAGATTGATCACAGGCACCGAAACATCGGCTAGCAAGCCCTGAGTAGCGGTCTGAGCAAGCACCGCTGCCGGAGCGCTGTCCTGCAACATGTAAGCAATACGTTCTACCGGATACGCCGGATCGAGCGGCACATACCCGCCGCCCGCCTTGAGGATCGCCAGCAATCCAACGACCATCTCGGCACTGCGTTCAACGCAGATACCAACGCGGGAATCCGGCTGCACGCCCTGCTTGCGCAAGGCATGGGCCAGGCGGTTAGCCTGCTCGTTAAGCTCACGATACGTCAGGCGCTGTTCGCCGTGTACGACTGCCAGCGCTTCCGGTGTGCGCTCGACCTGTGCTTCAAACAGCCCGTGAATGGTCTGCTGCTGCGGATAATCCAGCGCAGTGTCGTTGAAACCCACCAGTAACCGCTCGCGCTCGTCGGCAGGCAGGATCGACAGGCTATCGAGGGGCGCGGTTGATGCTTGCTCCAGTGCCTGAATCAACTGATCGAGCGCAGTGTGCATGTATCCGCATATGCGCTGCGCGCCGACAGCGGTCGTCGTCAGCGCAGTCAGTTTGAACCCTTCACCCAGGTCATCAACGTTCAACGTCAATGGGTAGTTGGTGCGTTCCTCGCTGCTCAGGGCATGAATACCCTGCCAGGCCTGCATGGCCTGTTCGGACGCGCTGCCGCCTCCACTATGACGATAGTTGAGCAGCGCGCTGAACAGCGGCGTCGGTGCGACAACACCACTGCAACGCTGGGCCAATGCCAGCGAGGCATGTTCGTGACCGAGCAAGGCAGTCAGGCGTTTATGAGTGGCCTTGACCCCATCACGCACGCCCTGCTCGCCCACCGAAACCCGCAGCGGCAAGGTGTTGATGAACATCCCCAAAGCCCGCTCGGTTCCTTCGCCACCTTGCATCCGGCCCATCAGGACGGTGCCGAACACCACATCCTGCCTGTTTGACACCTTGCCCAACACCTGAGCCCAGGCCAGGTGCACCAGACTTGCGGCACTCACTCCTTGTTGGCGAGCCTGAGTACGCAGGCGCAGGCTCATCTGAGGGGCCAGCGCCAGGCTGGCTTCCTCGATGTCACGACCTTCACCCTGCACATCCTGCAAACCGAACGGCAGCGTCGGCTCGTCGATGTCGCCGAGCATGTCGCGGAAAAATGCTTCGTGATCGGCCTGGCTGACACCCAGGCGTGCCTGGGCTACATAGTTGCGATACGGCACGGGTACCGACGCCGCCAACGTGTCGGCCTCGCCCGCCAGCCATGCCTGCATTTCATGCTTCACCACTTCCAGCGCTACGTGGTCCAGGGCCATGTGATGGAACAGCAACATCGCGCAGATGCGCTGGTTGAGCGGGTCTTCGGCATAGGCCACGCGCATCAGCGGCGCCTGGCCTATGTTTAGACGGTAATGGCGCGGGTCAAAGCGGCTGTGCAGTTGCGCACCGATATCGCCGTCTGCCGGATCAAGCTCAAGTGCGTCAAGGTGCAACTGTGCCTGACGCCAGACCACTTGCACCGGCGAGTCCAGACCGTCCCATACCACGCTGGTGCGCAGAATGTCGTGGCGATCGATGACCATCTGCAAGGCCTGAACGAAGGCGTTCAGACGCTCGCTGTCAGCGAACGCGAACTGGGTCTGGAGCACATAGGGGTCGCCGATTTCGGCGGCCAGGTGGTGATAAAGAATGCCTGACTGCAGAGGCGCCAGGGGGTAGATGTCCTGCACATTGGCCACGCCGCCCGGCACAGTGGCTACGACTTGATCGATCTGCGCCTGAGTCAGGTCGGCCAGTGGCAGCAGCTCAGGCGTAATGCGTTGGCAGTCCACGCTGATCAGGTTGGCGGGTACCACGATCTCGGTGCCACCGCCGACCGCCGCGGCCAGTGCAGCCAGGGTGGGCTGGCTGAACAGCACGCGCACGTCGGCGCGCAGGCCCAACTGGCGCATACGCCCTATCAGGCTCACCGCCAGCAGCGAGTGACCGCCGAGTTCGAAGAAATGGTCGTGACGCCCAACCTGGGCGACACCCAGCAGGTCTTGCCAGATTACCGCGATCTGCTCCTCGATTTCGCCTTGCGGTGCTTCATAGCCATGGCTGATCAGCGCCTCACTGTCCGGTGGTGGCAGTGCTTTGCGATCCAGCTTGCCGTTGGGGGTCAGCGGCAGCTTCTCCAGCATCACGTAAATGGCTGGAACCATGTACTCAGGCAGCTTTTCCTGCAAATGGCTGCGCAGGCTGTCGATGTCTACCGAAGCATGCCCTGTGCTCAGGGTGTAATAAGCTACCAGGCGCTTGTCGCCCGGTACGTCTTCGCGAGCAGTCACCACCGCTTCGTGGATAGCCGGATATTTGGCCAGACGTGCATCGATCTCGCCCAGTTCGATACGGAAACCGCGGATCTTCACCTGATCGTCGTTACGGCCCAGGTATTCGATATTGCCGTCTGGCAAGTAACGGCCAAGGTCACCGGTACGATACATGCGTGCCGCGGGCTGCGGGCTGAACGGGTCTTTAAGGAAGCGCTCCGCAGTGAGGTCGTCACGGTTCAAGTAGCCTCGCGCCACACCGGCACCGCCGATGTAGATTTCACCCGCGACACCCAGTGGAACAGGCTGCAGTTGCTCATCCAGCAGGTAAAACTGTGTATTGCCGACCGGTTTGCCGATGTGCGCAGCGAAGCCGTCTTCGCGGTCCATGGCCACCCAACTGGAGTAGGTGGTGGTTTCCGATGGGCCATAGAGGTTGCACAGACGCTGCACGCTGGTTTTCTCGAACAGTGATTCAACCAGACTGTGTTTGAGGGCTTCACCGGCCACGTTCACGGTGTGAACCGATTCCGGCAGACCGTCAACGTCCAGCAGTGCCTTGAGCGCTGAGGGTACGGTGTTGATCAGGCCGATATCGTGTTCGCCGTGTTCGCCGTGTTGCAGTTCAAGGACGTTTTTGACGACTTCGATACTGCCGCCCGAGGTCAGTGGCGCAAAGCACTCGTAGACGGCGAGGTCGAAGTTCAGCGAAGTGGAGAACAGCGTTTTTTCCAGTGCCGAGTGGTTTGTGCCAGCATCGAAAGCCGCGTGCGCCCACGTCAGAAAGTTCACGGTGTTCCGGTGTTCGATCATTACGCCTTTCGGCAGACCGGTCGAACCCGAGGTGTAGATCAGGTACGCCAGATGCGCCGAGGTCAGCTCCGCCACCTGCGGGTTCTGGACGGATTCGTCCTGCCAGTTGCTTAGATCAAGATTGATCACAGGTACCGAAACGTCGGCCAGTAACGCTTCAGTGGCCGACTGAGTCAGTACCGCGGCAGGCGCACTGTCCTGCAGCATGTAGGCAATACGTTCTGCTGGATAAGCTGGGTCCAGCGGCACATAACCGCCGCCCGCTTTAAGGATTGCCAGCAAGCCGACGACCATGTCGGCGCCGCGCTCAACGCAGATACCAACCCGCGAATCAGGCTGAACGCCTTGCTTGCGCAACGCATGGGCCAGACGGTTGGCCTGCTCGTTAAGCTCGCGATACGTCAGGCGCTGTTCGCCGTGAACCACTGCCAGGGTTTGCGGCGTGCGCTCCACCTGTGCTTCGAACATCCCATGAATGGTCTGCTGCTGCGGGTAATCCAGTGCGTTGTCGTTGAACGTCACCAGCAACTGCTCGCGCTCGACAGCTGGCAAAATCGACAAACTTTGTAGCGACGCTTGTGGCATCAACTCAAGTGCGTCCACCAGATGTTCCAGCGCCGTGTGCATATAGCCACACACGCGCTGCGCACCGACAGTGATCGTCGCCAGCGCAGTCAGTTTGAAGTCCTCACCAAAGTCATCGACGTTCAACGTCAATGGATAGTTGGTGCGTTCTTCACTGTTCAGGGCACGAATACCCTGCCAGGCCTGGGCGGTCCGTTCTGAAGCGCTGCCAACCGCACTGTGGCGGTAGTTGAGCAGTGCGCTGAACAGCGGCGTCAGCGCGGACACTCCGCTGCAACGCTGAGCCAATGCGAGGGATGCATGTTCGTGAGCGAGCAACGCGGTGAGTTGCGCGTGTGTCGCCTTGACCCCGGCGCGTACCCCTTGCCCGCCCACGGCAACCCGCAGCGGCAAGGTGTTGATGAACATTCCCAGCGCTCGATCAGCGCCCTCGCCGGCCTGCATACGGCCCAGCAGTACGGTGCCGAACACCACGTCGCGACGATCGGAAACCTTGCCCAGCACCTGAGCCCAGGCCAGATGCACCAGACTGGCGGCACTCACACCCTGTTGTCGGGCCTGAGCACGCAGTCGCAGGCTCAACTGGCTGTCCACCACCAGGACAGCTTCTTCGATATCATGGCCATCGCCCTGCACATCCTGCAGGCCGAAAGGCAGCGTCGGTTCGTCGATGTCGCCCAGCATGTCGCGGAAAAACACTTCATGATCAGCCTGGCTGACACCCAGACGCGCCTGAGCCACGTAGTTGCGGTATGGCACGGGCGCCGACAAGGTTTCACTCTCGCCGAGCAGCCAGGCCTGCATTTCATGCTGCACAACGTCCATCGCCGTGTGATCCAGGGCCATATGATGGAACAGCAGCATCGCGGTGATTCGCTGATTGAGCGGGTCCTCGGCATAGACCAGACGCATCAGTGGCGCTTGAGTCATATCGAGGCAGTAGTGCCGCGGATCGAAGCGGCTATGCAGTTGCGCGCCGATCTCGCCGTCCGCAGGGTCAAGTTCAAGCCCTTCAAGGTGCAACTGCGCCTGGCGCCAGACCACTTGCACCGGTGAGTCCAGACCATCCCATACCACCCCGGTACGCAGAATGTCGTGACGATCGATGACCATCTGCAAAGCCTGAACGAAGGCGTCCAGGCGCTCGCGGTTGTCAAAGGCGAACTGGGCCTGCAGCACATAGGGGTCGCCGGCCTCGGCTGCCATGTGATGATAGAGAATGCCTTCCTGCAACGGCGCCAGCGCGTAGATATCCTGAACATTTGCAACGCCGCCAGGCACAGTGGCGACCACCTGATCGATCTGCACCTGGGTCAGATTCGCCAACGGCAACAGTTCCGGGGTGATGCGCTCGCAGCCTTTGTCTATCAGATTGGCCGGTACCTTGATGTCATGGCTTGCGCCGACAGCGGCGGCCAGTGCGGCCAGCGTGGGCTGGCTGAACAGCACGCGAACATCTGCGCTCAGGCCCGCCTGGCGCATGCGTTCGATCAGACTGACCGCCAGTAGCGAGTGCCCGCCGAGCTCAAAGAAGTGATCCTGACGGCCGACGCGTTCAACGTTGAGCAATTCGGACCATAAGCGCGCCAGGGTAATTTCCACTTCACCCTCGGGTGCCTGGAATTCACGGCTGGCATAGGCGTCTGCGTTCGGTACCGGCAAGGCTCGGCGATCAAGCTTGCCGTTGGCGGTCAGCGGGAACGAATCCAGCACCATAAAGGCGCTTGGGACCATGTATTCGGCCAGAGACGCCGCCAGTTCGCGGCGCAGTTCGACCGCTGACAAGACGCTGTTTTCTTCACCGACGACGTACGCCACCAGGCGTTTGTGTCCAGGCTCGTCCTGGCGGGCCAGCACCACCGCCTCTCTGACGCCAGGGCAGTCGACCAGACGCGCTTCGATTTCACCCAGTTCGATACGGAAACCACGGATTTTCACCTGGTCGTCGTTACGGCCCAGATACTCGATCACCCCGTCTGCGTTCCAGCGACCAAGGTCGCCGGTGCGGTACAACAGGGCTCCAGCGTCCTCACTGAAAGGATTGGCGATAAACTGCGTAGCGTTCAGCTCCGGGCGGTTCAAGTAACCCTTGGCCACGCCCTGCCCGCCGATATACAGCTCTCCGACCACACCGATCGCCACCGGTTGGCGTAGGGCGTCGAGCACATAGACCTGGCTGTTGCCAATCGGGCGGCCGATAGGAATACCGCCGTTGCCGACCGAGGTGATCTCATGGATTGTAGAGAAGGTCGTCGCTTCGGTCGGGCCGTAGCCATTGAGCAAGTATCTCGGTGCGCCGTCTTTCAATACCCTGGCGATCACTGCCGGGTCCAGCACATCACCACCAACGATCAGGTAGCGCAATCTGGCGAAAGCCTCCATCAGGCCGTCGGCATATTGATGGAACAGGCCCGCGGTCATCCACAGCACGCTGACTGACTGGGACAGCAACAGCGCACGGAACTCGTCGAGAGACAGCAATACCGACTGCTCCACCACGACCACACAGCCGCCATTGAGCAGTGGCGCCCATACATCCAGGGTGCTGGCGTCGAAAGCCGGGTTGGAGGCGAACGCTACACGATCCCTGGCATTGAAATCGGCATAATTGTTGTTGAGCACCAGACGGCTGACAGCACGATGCGGCACCAATACGCCTTTGGGCATACCGGTGGAACCGGAGGTGTACATGATGTAGGCCACCGACTCGGCGGACGCTGACGGTAGCGGGTCAGGCGCATCGTTTTGCAG
Source organism: Pseudomonas sp. PvP100 (assembly GCF_017833055.1). Classification (NCBI taxonomy): domain Bacteria; kingdom Pseudomonadati; phylum Pseudomonadota; class Gammaproteobacteria; order Pseudomonadales; family Pseudomonadaceae; genus Pseudomonas; species Pseudomonas sp. PvP100. The sequence continues at coordinate 1,695,135 of NZ_JAFIBO010000001.1, read as the reverse complement.
TTCCAGCAGGTCAAGGTCAATCCGCCGGATGCCTTCAGGCAGATGATGGCGAGCCAGCGTCAATACGTAACGCGCTGTGCAGTCTTGCAGCATGAATGCCTGACGCTCGGCGGGGGCATTTATATCTAGCGGTACATAGGCCGCCCCGCATTTGACGATCGCCAACTGCCCGGCCAGCAGATCAAGGGAACGCTCCAGCAGCAACGCCACCCGCTCGCCCGGTTGCACGCCAAGGTCGGTCAGGTGACGGGCCAACGCGTTGGCGCGACTGTTGAGTTCATGGTAGGTCAGTTGCTGGTCATCTTGTACAGCGGCCAGCGCATCGGGCTGCGCTGCCACTCGTTGCTCGAACAGTTCCTGCAGGCTGCTGTTACGTGAGTAGTCGCGTGCCGTGTCATTGAAGGCGTGCAGCACTTGCTGGCGTTCGGTTGACGAGAGGATTTGCAAACGCTGCAACGGGGTTTGCGGCTGCTGCTCCAGTGCCTCGACCAGCGCACCGAGTGCCGTCAGCATATAGTTGCCGATGCGCTCTGCACCGACCTGTGCCATGGCTTGAACCGTCAGGCTGAAGCCTTGGCCCAGGTCGTTCACCGACAGCGTGATCGGGTAAGTACTGCGCTCCTCGCTGCCCAGGCTCTGCAAGCCTTTCCAGGCTTGGAGCGCCTCTGATGAAACGACTGGTTCGCTGGCACTATGGCGATAATTGAGCAGCGAATTGAACAACGGTGCCGGTGCGGCCACACCACTGCAACGCTGGGCCTGGGCCAGGGATGCGTGTTCGTGACCGAGCAATGCGGTTAGCCGTGCGTGGGTGGTTCTGACCCCTTCGCGCACCGCATGCCCTTCAAGCTTGACTCGCAACGGCAAGGTGTTGATGAACATACCCAATGCCCGGTCGGCGCCATTACCGCCCTGCATCCGGCCCATCAGTACCGTGCCGAAAACCACGTCCGACTTGCCTGACAGCGCACCCACCACCCGCGCCCATGCGAGGTGATGCAGGCTCGCGGCACTGACCCCTAGCTGCTTTGCCAGAGTTCGCAGGCGCGCGCTCAATGCGTCATCGACGGGTAGGCGCACATCTTCGATCAGCGAGTCGCTGCCCGGCGTTTCGAGCACGCCGAACGGCAGCGTTGGCTCATCGATATCGGCCAGCATTTCGCGAAAGAAACCTTCATGAGCATCTGCCCCGACACCCAGCCGCACCTGTGCCACGTAGTTGCGATACGGCACGGCTTCGGGCAAGGCGTGGCCTTCGCCGAGCAGAAAGGCCTGCATCTCGTGTTTCACCAGTTCCAGCGCGGCGTGGTCAATGGCAATGTGGTGGTACAGCAGGATAGCGACCCAGCGGGCATTGGCCGGATCTTCAACGCACACCATGCGCATCAGCGGCGCATCGCGCAGGTCCAGGCGGTGATGCCGGGTATCAAACCGCTCGCGCAACTGGGTCTCGATGGGGCCGTCAGCCGCGTCCAGTGTCAGCTCATCCACTGTCAGCGTCGCCTCGCGCAACACCACTTGCACCGGTTCGTCGAGACCTTCCCAGACCATTGCCGTGCGCAGGATGTCATGGCGATCGATCACCGCCTGCAGTGCCTGGGCGAAGTCATCGAGACGTTCGCGACTCTCGGCCCCGAACAGATCCTGCAATACATAGGGATCGCCCTGCCCGGCCGTCAGGTGATGATAGAGAATCCCTTCCTGCAGGGGCGCCAGCGGGTAGATGTCCTGCACATTGCCAGCGCCGCCCGGGACGGCGTCGACGATTCTGTCGATCGCTTCCTGGCTTAGATTGGCCAGCGGCAGCATGTCCGCGGTAATGCGAAAGGCCGGGCTGAGCCAGTCACCGCCCATTCGAGCCACCAGCGTCAGCAGTTCTGCCTTGTGCACGCTCAGGCTTTCAAGGGTGGCACTGTCCAGCCCCTCGTCGTCTCCGAGAATCACGAGATCGTCTTCTTCCTGTTGAAGACGGATCGCATGCGTGGAAAGAACTGCCATCAATTCGCTGAAGTGCATCGAATAACCTGCTGTTTATCATTTCAGAGGGGGTCGACGATCCCTGAGATCGGTGTCGCAACCAGTGTTTCGCACGATAAAAACGGAGGGGCTTCTAAACTCGAAGACAGAACGGGATCCGGGTGCAGGTATGATGGGCGCCGCAGCAATAAAGGGCTGCGGTCCTCTGACACACACGAAACTTCCCATTCGCCGTGCTTCCCACACGCCGCAAAAATTAGAGCATCCATGGGCGACTGTCTGTCGTGGGAAGCTGGGACAAGACTTGAGGGTGGCGGTCGGCGCAGCGATGTGCGAGCGCCTGGCTGAACAGACAGAGTGGGATGTTGCGAGGGGGGTACGAAGCCGTTACGCAGGACGTCAGGGTGAAAGGCAACCGCCCGACCGGTTGCCGATCGGGCGGGCAGTTACCGTCGCTTCAGATACGGCGTTTGCGGTTGAGTGTGGGTATTTTCGTCTGCGGCACCTCCAGCCGCTTGACCTTACCCACCGAGGCAGCCACCTGAATAAGCGTCGGATGACCGAACAGCACCTGGACGTCAGCTTCCAGGTCCGCCTGACGCATGCGCTCGATCAGGCTGACCGCCAACAATGAATGCCCGCCCAGTTCGAAGAAATGGTCATGACGCCCGACTTTTTCGACATTGAGCAGCTCCGCCCAGAGCGCTGCCAGCCTGATCTCCACGTCACCCACCGGGGCTTCGTAGGCACGCGAGGTAAATGCACTGCTGTCCGGTGCCGGCAGGGCCTTGCGGTCGAGCTTGCCATTCGGCGTCAGCGGCCACGCATCAAGCGGCATGTAGGCGGCCGGCAGCATGTAGTCCGGCAGCAGCCCTTGCAGGTACGTGCGCAGATCGCTGCTTTCCGGTAACACTGTCGGGTCAGACGGTGTGAAATACGCGACCAGACGGGTTTCGCCGGGTACGTCCTCGCGGGCGACAACCACCGCTTCCTGCACCTGCGGGTGTTTGTTCAGGGACGTCTCGATCTCGCCCAGTTCGATACGGAAACCACGGATCTTCACCTGATCATCGTTACGGCCCAGGTATTCGATATTGCCATCCGGCAAGTAGCGACCCAGGTCGCCGGTGCGGTACATACGCGCGCCGGGTGAGAGGCTGAACGGATCCTTGAGGAAGCGTTCAGCGGTCAGATCATCACGGTTCAGATAACCGCGGGCCACGCCGGCACCGCCGATGTAGATTTCACCCGGCATACCCCGCGGAACGAGCTGTTGCTGCTCGTCGAGCAGGTAAAACCGGGTGTTGCCCACCGGCCTGCCGATGTGCGGAGCGAAGCCGTCTTTGCGGTCCATGGCCACCCAGCTTGAGTAGGTGGTGGTTTCGGACGGCCCATACAGGTTGCACAAGCGCTGCACGCCGGTTTTCTCGAACAGTGATTCCACCAGATTGCGCTTGAGTGCTTCGCCGGCGACATTGACGGTGTGGACCGACCCTGGCAAACCGTCGATTTCCAGCAGCGCTTTCAGTGCCGAGGGAACGGTGTTGATCAGGCCGATATCGTGATTGCCGTGTTGCAGTTCCAGGACGTTTTTGACCACGTTGATGCTGCCACCCGATGTCAGCGGTGCGAAGCACTCGTAGACCGCGAGGTCGAAGTTCAGCGAGGTGGAGAACAGCGTTTTTTCCAGCGCAGAGCCTTCGAACGCCACGTGTGCCCAAGTCAGGAAGTTCACGGTGTTGCGATGCTCGATCATCACGCCTTTTGGCATACCGGTGGAACCGGACGTGTAGATCAGGTACGCCAGATGTGCCGAGGTCAGCCCCGGCACCTGCGGATTCTGGACGGATTCGCCCTGCCAATCGCTCAGATCAAGATTGATCACAGGTACCGAAACGTCGGCCAGCAAGCCCTGAGTAGCATTTTGAGCCAGAACGGCGGCAGGCGTGCTGTCCTCCAGCATGTAAGCAATCCGCTCTACCGGATATGCTGGATCCAGCGGAACGTAGCCGCCACCCGCCTTGAGAATCGCCAGCAAACCGACGACCATTTCCACGCCGCGTTCTACGCAGATCCCTACGCGGGAATCGGGCTGCACACCCTGTTTGCGCAAGGCATGGGCCAGGCGGTTGGCCTGTTCGTTGAGCTCGCGATAGGTCAGGCGCTGTTGGCCATGCACCACGGCCACAGCCTGCGGCGTGCGCTCGACCTGTGCTTCGAACAGGCCATGGATGGTCTGCTCGTGCGGATAATCCAGCGCGGTAGCGTTGAGGCCGAAGACCAGTTGCTCACGCTCTGCTGCTGGCACAACCGACAAACCAGCCAAAGGCATCTCGCTGGACTGCTCCAGTGCGCTGACCACACCCTCCAGCGCTGTCTGCATATACGCGCAGACCTGTTGCGCATCGATACTGGAAATGGCTTGAACGGTGAGGCTGAAGCCCGCACCTTCATCGTTCACTGAAAGGGTCAGCGGATAGTTGGTGCGTTCTTCTCCGTGCAAATGTTCGATGCCCTGCCAGGCCTCGAAAGCCTGCTGATTGACCTCCACGTCGATATGCCGGTAGTTGAGCAAGGCGTTGAACAGTGGCGTTGACGCCGGTACACCACTGCAACGCTGAGCCAGCACCAGCGACGCGTGTTCATGGGCCAGCAGTCCGCTGAGTCGTGCGTGGGCAGCTTTCAGACCGCTGCGCACGCCCTGCTCGCCCAGCGTGACGCGCAGCGGCAAGGTGTTGATGAACATCCCCAGCGCCCGGTCAGAACCAACGCCGCCCTGCAGACGACCAAGCAACACGGTGCCGAACACCACATCCTCTTTGCCTGAGACAGCGCCCAGTACAAGGGCCCAGGCCAGGTGATACAGGCTGGCGGAACTGACCCCGAGTTGACGAGCCTGCGCCCGCAAGCGCTGGCTCAGGTCAATGTCGACCCGCTGGAATGCTTCCTCGATACCTTGCCCCTCGCCCTGCACGTCCTGCAGGCCGAACGGTAGCGTCGGCTCGTCGATGTCGCCGAGCATGTCGCGGAAAAACGCTTCGTGTTCCTCGCGGCTGACGCCGAGCCTGGCCTGAGCCACGTAATTGCGATAAGGCACGGAGGGCGTCAGCGACGCTTGCTGACCGAGCATGTGCGCTTCGATTTCGCTTCTGAGAATACGCAGCGACGTGGCGTCGTCCACCAGGTGATGGAACAGCAGCATGCCCATCCAGCGGTTATTTACCGCGTCTTGGGCATAGCCGATGCGTAACATCGGCGCCTGACGGATGTCCAGACGCGTGTGACGCGGGTCCAGGCGCTTGATCAGTTGCTCGGAAATATCACCGCAGGCCGGGTCCAGTACCAGCTCATCAAGCCCCAGCGGCGCCTCACGCCAGACCACCTGCACCGGTGCCTCGAGACGCTCCCAAAGCACGGCGGTACGCAGGATATCGTGCCGCGCGATCACGCCTTGCAGGGCCTGGGCGAAGCTGTGCAGGCGCTCGATACTGTCAAAGGAGAACAGTGCGTACTGCAAGTAGGGATCGCCTTCGACCGCAGCAATGTGGTGATACAGAATCCCCTCCTGCAGCGGCGCCAGGGCATAAATATCCTGCACGTTGGCCGCACCACCCGGCACGCAGGACACCACATGGTCGATATCCTCCTGGCGCAGTGACACCAGTGGCAGCATGTCCGGGGTGATGTGCGCGCAGTCGGCGGGAATAAGGTTGGCGGGTACTTCTACTGCACCCTTGCCGCCCACCGCTGCCGCCAGTGCCGACAGGGTCGGCTGGCTGAAGAGCACGCGCACGTCGGCAACCAGATCGATCTGGCGCATGCGTTCGATCAGTTTCACGGCCAGCAGCGAGTGGCCGCCCAGCTCGAAGAAGTGGTCATGCCGGCCGACCTGCTCGAGTTGCAACAGGTCTTGCCAGATCCGCGCAATGGCCATCTCGGCGTCGCTTTCTGGCGCTTCGTAGCCCCGATTGGCCACTGAAGACCGGTCAGGCGCAGGCAAGGCCTTGCGGTCAAGCTTACCGTTGGCGGTCAGCGGCAGTGCATCGAGCTGCACGTAGGCAGCCGGTACCATGTACTGCGGCAATGTGCCTTGCAGATGCTCGCGCAGGTTTTCGATGTCCAGCAGCCTTTGCGCCTGCAGCGCCGTGACATAGGCCACCAGACGCTTGTCACCGGGCACATCCTCACGGCACAGCACCACGGCATCGCAGACTTCAGGATGCTCAGCCAGACGTGCTTCGATTTCACCCAGTTCGATACGGAAGCCGCGAATCTTCACCTGTTCGTCGTTGCGGCCCAGGTATTCCAGGCTGCCATCGGCCAGCCTGCGTCCCAGGTCGCCGGTGCGGTACAGGCGAGCACCCGGAGCGTTACTGAACGGGTTATCGAGAAAACGCTCGGCCGTCAGTGCTTCACGGTTCAGGTAGCCACGGGCAACACCGGCACCGCCCACGTACAGCTCGCCGATCACGCCTGCCGGCACTGGTTCGCCATGGGCGTCAAGCAGGTACAGTTGCAGGTCTGGAATACGCTTGCCGATCGGACTGGCACCGACACGCTGGGCGTCTTCGGCCTTCAACGGGTAGTAGGTGACGTGCACTGTGGTTTCGGTAATCCCGTACATGTTCACCAGTTGCGTGCCGGTATTCACGTTGCGGGCGTACCACGGTTTGAGCATCGCCGTTTCCAGTGCTTCGCCGCCGAAAATCACTTGGCGCAGCGAATGTGCCTGCTCTTTCTCGCCCTGGGCCGCAATCAGCTGGCGGAACGCACTCGGTGTCTGGCTAAGTACGGTTACACCAGCACTGCACAGCAGTTCGTGGAAGTCTTCAGGCGAGCGGCTGACCAGTTGCGGAACGATCAACAGACGTCCGCCATGCAGCAGCGCGCCCCAGATTTCCCAGACCGAGAAGTCGAAAGCGAATGAGTGGAACAGCGCCCAGACATCCTGTTCATTGAAACCGAACCAGTCCTGGGTGGCCGAGAACAGTCGTGCAACGTTGCGATGCTCGACCATCACACCCTTGGGCAGGCCGGTAGAACCGGAGGTGTAGATGACGTAGGCAAGGTCGCTGGGCTGCACCGATACCATTGGATTGCTGACGGATTCATCCAGCAGGTCTGCATCGTCAAGATAGATCAGTGGCACATCGGAGTCCGACAAGGCTTGCTGCACCGATCGCTGACTCAACAGCGCCACCGGGGTACTGTCGCCGAGTACGTAGGACAGGCGCTCAAGCGGGTAAGCCGGATCCAGTGGCACGTAACCGGCGCCGGATTTGAGGATCCCCAGCAAGCCGATAATCATCGCCGGGCCACGTTCGACGCAGATCGCCACGCGATCGTCATTGCGTACACCCAAGGCCAGCAAACGGTGCGCGACCTGGTTGGCACGCGCATTGAGCTCGCTGTAGCTCAGGGTCTGCGCTTCGAACATCAGCGCGACGGCGTCTGGCTGTTCTGCGACGCGTGCTTCGAATTGCCGGTGGATCGGTGTCTCGTGTGCATAGCTCTTCTCAGGCCGGTTGCACTGCTCGAGCAACTGCGCACGTTCGTTGAACGGCAATATCGAAATAGCATGCAGCGGGGTTTGCGGCGCCTGTTCCAGCGCATCGACAAGACTGTTCAGGGTTTGTTGCATGTAGGCGCAGATCCGTGTCGCCTCAACCAGTGGCACGGTCTGAACAGTCAACTGGAAGCCTTCGCCCTGGTCATCGACGTTCAGCGTCAGCGGGTAGTTGGTACGTTCTTCATCGCCCAGCGACTGCATGCCATCCCAGGCCATCAGTGCCTCATCGGTCACGGCAATGCTGCTGTGACGATAATTGAGCAAGGCGCTGAACAGCGGTGCCGGTGCGGCCACGCCACTGCAGCGCTGGGCCAGTGCCAGCGAGGCATGTTCATGACCGAGTAACCCGGTCAGGCGTCGATGCGTGGCCTTGACCCCGTCACGTACGTCCAGATTGCCCAGCTCTACCCGCAGCGGCAAGGTGTTGATAAACATTCCCAGCGCCCGGTCTGCGCCTTCGCCGCCCTGCATGCGGCCCATCAGTACGGTGCCGAACACTACGTCGTCACGCCCCGAGACCTGACTCAGCAGTCGCGCCCAGGCCAGGTGGACCAGGCTCGCGGCACTCACGCCCAGCTGCAGGGCCTGGCTCCGCACGCGACGGCTGAGGTCTGCGTCTACGGTCAGTCGGGCTTCTTCGATGTCGCGCCCGTCACCGTGTACCTGTTGCAAACCGAACGGCAGCGTCGGTTCGTCGACATTGCCCAGCATGTCGCGGAAGAACACCTCATGCTCTTCCTGGCTCACGCCCAGTCGGGCCTGAGCGACATAGTTGCGATACGGAACCGCCGCGCCCAGTTGCGCCTCCTGGCCCAGCAGGCTGGCCTGCATCTCGTAGCGCACCACGTCCATCGCGGTATGGTCCATGACCAGATGATGGAACTGCAGCAACGCCAGCCAGCGCTGGTTCGGTCCATCCCAGGCACACACCAGACGCATCATCGGCGCTTGACGAATGTCCAGACGATGGTGCCTGGCGTCGAAACGCTGGTGTAACTGTGCCGCCATGTCGCCCGCGTGTGGGTCGGCATCAAAGCTTTCGCGCATCAGCGGCGCCTGACGCCAGACCACTTGCATCGGTTCGTCCAGCCCCTCCCAGACCAATGCGGTGCGCAGCACGTCATGACGCTGGATCACGAACTGCAAGGCGCGGGCGAAATCGTCGACATGCTCCTGGCTGTCAAAGCTGAACAGCGATTGCAGCACGTAGGGATCACCGCGTTCAGCGCTGAGGTGGTGATAGAGGATACCTTCCTGCAGCGGCGCCAGCGGGTAGATATCCTGCACGTTGGCAACGCCGCCGGGCACCGTGGCAACGATCCGGTCGATGGCGACCTGATCAAGACTTGCCAGCGGCAACATGTCCGGTGTAATCCGCTGACAGTCCGCGGCAATGCCATTGGCCGGGACGTGAATTTCACGGCCGCTGCCCACCGCCGCTGCCAGCGCTGCCAGGGTCGGCTGGCTGAACAGCACGCGCACGTCGGCACTCAGACCGACCTGGCGCATGCGTTCGATCAGCATCACCGCCAGCAACGAATGACCGCCCAGTTCGAAAAAGTGATCATGACGACCGACCTGTTCGACCGTCAGTACGTCTGCCCAGATCGACGCCAGCAGGGTCTCGACCTCGCCTTGAGGGGCTTCATAACCGCGGCTGATCAGCGATTGCGCATCCGGCGCTGGTAGCGCCTTGCGGTCGAGCTTGCCGTTGGCGGTCAGCGGCAGTGCGTCCAGCTGCACGTAGGCCGCAGGCACCATGTAGTCCGGCAATGTGCCTTGCAGATGACTGCGCAGGTGTTCAATGTCGAGCACGGTTTCAAGCTGTTGCGCTATGACATAAGCCACCAGGCGCTTGTCGCCCGGCACATCCTGACGACACAGCACCACAGCCTCGCGAACCTCGGGATGTTCGGCCAGGCGCGCTTCGATTTCACCCAGTTCAACGCGGAAACCACGGATTTTTATCTGGTCGTCATTGCGACCCAGGTATTCCAGGTTGCCGTCGGCACGCCAGCGAACCAGGTCGCCAGTGCGGTACATCAGTGCGTTTTCCGACGCACTGAACGGATCGACGACAAATTGCGTGGCGCTCAAGTCATCTCGATTCAAATAGCCTTTGGCAACACCCTGCCCGCCTATATACAGCTCGCCGGGCACACCCACTGCCACGGGTTCGCGCAGCGCATCGAGCACGTAAGCCAGACTGTTGCCGACAGGTCGACCGATGGGGATACCACCACTGCCCACTGAAGTGATCTCGTAGGTCGCGGAAAAGGTCGTCGCCTCGGTCGGGCCATAGCCGTTGAGCAGATGTTGTGGAGGATTGTTCGACAGCACTCTGTTTATAACGGCAGGGTCCAGCACATCACCGCCGACGATCAGGTAGCGCAGACGTGAAAACGCTTCGCCCAGACCCGAAGCGTATTGATGGAACAACCCGGCGGTCATCCACAGCACGGTTACCGATTGCTCCAGCAGCAGACGCTGGAAATTCAGTGGAGACAGAAAGTCGTTCTGCTCGATCACCACCACACAGCCGCCGTTGAGTAACGGTGCCCAGACGTCCAGCGTACTGGCATCAAACGCAGGGTTAGAGGCAAACGCCACGCGATCCTGAGCATTGAAGTCGGCGTAACCGTTGTTGATCACCAGGCGGCTGATGGCGCGATGCGGCACCAGCACACCTTTAGGAACCCCCGTCGAGCCAGAGGTGTACATGATGTAGGCGACGCTTTCGCTGGACTGCGGCAATGCCAGATCAGTGTCTTTCAGGTCGTCCAGGGTCAAATCGTCGAGATCGATACGCTGTGCACCACTCGTCAGCGATACGTGACTATGAGTCAGCAGGACACGTGCACGACTGTCTTCAATCATGAATGCCTGACGTTCGACCGGTGCATGGGTGTCCAGCGGCACGTACACCGCCGCGCATTTGAGCACCGCCAGCTGACTGGCGAGCAGGTCGAGGCTGCGCTCCAGCAAAATCGCCACACTGTCACCCGGCTGTACGCCGAGACCCAGTAGATACCGCGCCAGACGATTGGCACGGGTGTTGAGTTCGGCGTAGCTCACGGAGACGCCGTCGTGAATCGCCGCGCAAGTTTCGGGTACTGCCCGTACCTGGTCTTCGAACAGGCCGTGCACGGTCTGCTGTTGCGGGTAATCCCGCGCGGTCTTGTTGAATTCGACCAGTAATTGCTGGCGTTCGACAGCCGGCAGGATCGCAATACTGCTCAGCGGTGCTTCGGGGTCCTGCTCCAGCGCCATAAGGATATGCTCCAGCGCCGTCTGCATATAAGAGCAGACCCGTTGTGCATCGATACTGGCAATGGCTTGCACGGTAAGGCTGAAGCCCTCCCCTTCATCATTCACTGAAAGGGCCAGCGGATAGTTGGTACGCTCTTCACTGTGCAGGCTTTCGATGCCCTGCCAGGTGTCGAAAGACTCTTGGTTGACCTGCGCGTCGATATGCCGGTAGTTGAGCAAGGCGCTGAACAGTGGCGTTGACGCGGGCACACCACTGCAGCGTTGAGCCAGTACCAGCGACGCGTGTTCATGGGCCAGCAGCATGCTGAGTCGCGCATGAGTGGCTTTCAGACCGCTGCGCACGCCCTGCTCGCCCAGCGTGACGCGCAGCGGCAAGGTATTGATGAACATCCCCAGCGCCCGGTCAGAGCCGGCACCGCCTTGCAGGCGACCGAGCAACACGGTGCCGAAGACCACATCGCCTTTGCCCGAAACGGCAGCCAGTACACGGGCCCAGGCCAGGTGATACAGGCTGGCAGAACTGACCCCGAGTTGGCGGGCCTGCACGCGCAAACGCTGGCTCAGGCCAATGTCGACCCGCTGGCATGCTTCCTCGATACCGCGCCCGTCGCCCTGCACGTCCTGCACGCCGAAGGGTAGCGTCGGCTCGTCGATATCACCGAGCATGTCGCGGAAAAATACCTCGTGCTCTTCACGGCTGACACCGAGCATGGCCTGAGCTACGTAATTGCGATAGGGCACGGACGGTGGCAGCGAGGCTTGCTGACCGAGCATGTGCGCTTCGATTTCGCTTCTGAGAATACGCAGCGACGTGGCGTCGTCCACCAGGTGATGGAACAGCAACATGCCCAGCCAGCGATTGTTCACCTCATCGTGTGCATAACCGATGCGCAGCATCGGTGCATGACGGATGTCCAGACGCGTGTGGCGCGGGTCGAGACGCTTGAGCAGTTGTTCGGCGATGTCGCCATCGGCCGGGTCCAGCATGTGCTCATCCAGGCCCAGAGTCGCTTCACGCCAGACCACCTGCACCGGGGCGTCGAGACGTTCCCAAAACACCGCAGTGCGCAGGATATCGTGCCGCGCGATCACGCCTTGCAGTGCCTGGGCGAAGTTATGCAGAAGTTCTCGGCTGTCGAAGGCAAACAGTGCGTGTTGCAGGTACGGGTCGCCTTCGGCCGCAGCAAGGTGGTGATACAAAATCCCCTCCTGCAACGGCGCCAAGGCATAGATATCCTGCACGTTGGACAGACCGCCGGGCACGCTGGACACCACGCGATCAATATCCTCCTGGCTCAGCGACACCAGCGGCAGCATATCCGGGGTGATGCGCGAGCAGTCGGCGGGAATAAGGTTGGCGGGTGCCTCGACTTGCCCTTTGCCGCCCACCGCTGCCGCCAGGGCAGACAGGGTCGGCTGGCTGAACAGCACGCGCACATCGGCAACCAGATCGATCTGGCGCATGCGCTCGATCAGTTTCACCGCCAGCAGCGAGTGGCCGCCCAGTTCGAAGAAGTGGTCATGCCGGCCGACCTGCTCCAGCTGGAGCAGGTCTTGCCAGATCCGCGCAATGGCCATTTCGGTGTCGCCTTCTGGCGCTTCATAGCCCCGACTGGCCAACGCCGAACGGTCGGGTGCTGGCAGCGCCTTGCGGTCGAGCTTGCCGTTGGCAGTCAACGGCAGCGTATCGAGTTGCACGTAGGCCGCCGGCACCATGTACTGCGGCAACGTGCCTTGCAGATGCTCGCGCAGGCTTTCGATGTCCAGCAGGTCGCCCGACTGCTGCGTCGTGAGATAGGCCACCAGACGCTTGTCGCCCGGTTCGTCTTCACGCACCACAACCACAGCGTCACGTACGCCTTGGCAGGCGCTCAATCGAGCTTCGATCTCGCCCAGCTCGATACGGAAACCGCGAATTTTCACCTGTTCATCGTTACGGCCCAGATACTCGAGGCTGCCATTGGCCAGCCAGCGCCCCAGGTCGCCGGTACGGTACAGGCGCGCACCCGGAGCACTACTGAACGGGTTATCGAGAAAACGCTCGGCCGTCAGTGCTTCGCGATTCAGGTAGCCACGCGCAACGCCGGCGCCGCCCACATACAGCTCGCCAATCACCCCTACTGGCACCGGTTCGCGATGAGCATCGAGGACATACAGCTGCAAATCGGGAATGTGCTCGCCGATCGGGCTGGCGCCCATGCGCTGTGCATCTTCGGCCTGCAACGGATAGTAGGTCACATGCACGGTGGTTTCGGTGATGCCGTACATATTCACCAGTTGCGTGCCGGTATTCACGTTGCGGGCGTACCACGGCTTGAGCATGGCCGTTTCCAGTGCTTCGCCGCCGAAAATCACCTGGCGCAATGAGTGTGCGCGCTCGCTCTTGCCCTGGGCCGCAATCAGCTGGCGGAAGGCACTCGGTGTCTGGTTGAGTACCGTGACTCCGGCACTGCACAGCAGGTCATAGCAGTCTTCAGGTGAACGGCTGATCAGTTGCGGCACGATCAGCAGGCGCCCACCGTGCAGCAGCGCGCCCCAGATTTCCCAGACCGAGAAGTCGAAGGCGAATGAGTGGAACAGTGCTCCAACATCCTGTTCATTGAAACCGAACCAGTCCTGGGTGGCCGAGAACAGCCGTGCGACGTTGCGATGCTCGACCATCACTCCCTTTGGCAGGCCAGTGGAACCGGAGGTGTAGATGACGTAGGCAAGGTCGGCGGGCTTGACCGGTACTTGCAGATTGCAGACGGATTCGTCCTGCAGGTCGGCATCGTCAAGGTAGATCAGCGGCACTTCGCAGACCGGCAAGGCCTGTTGCACTGATCGCTGGCTCAACAATGCCACTGGGGTACTGTCGCCGAGTACGTAGGCCAGGCGCTCAAGCGGGTAAGCCGGATCCAGTGGCACGTAACCGGCGCCGGATTTGAGGATGCCCAACACGCCGATAATCATCGCCGGGCCACGTTCGACGCAGATCGCCACGCGATCGTCAGGCCGTACACCCAGGGCCAGCAAACGGTGCGCGACCTGGTTGGCACGCGCATTGAGCTCGCCGTAGCTCAGGGTCTGTGCTTCGAACATCAGCGCGACGGCATCTGGTCGTTCTGCGGCGCGGGCTTCGAATTGCCGGTGGATCGGTGTTTCATGTGCATAGGTTTTGCCGGAAGGGTTCCAGTGTTCGAGCAACTGGGTACGTTCGCTGAGCGGCAGTATCGAAATACTGTGTAACGGCGTTTGCGGCGCCTGTTCCAGCGCCTCGACCAGCCCCGCTACGGCCAACTGCAGATAGTCACAAAGGCGCTGCGCGCCAATGCTCGCCGCCACCAGCGAAGTGAACTGGAAGCCTTCACCCGTATCGTCGACATTGACGGTCAGCGGGTAGTTGGTGCGTTCTTCTTCGTCCAGTCGCAAAGACTGCATGCCATCCCAGGCCGCCATTGCCTCATCGGTCACGGCAACGCTACTGTGACGATAATTGAGCAAGGCGCTGAACAGCGGTGTCGGTGCGACCACGCCACTGCAGCGCTGGGCCAGTGCCAGCGAGGCATGTTCATGGCCGAGTAACCCGGTCAAGCGCCGATGCGTGGCCTTGACCCCGTCACGTACGCCCTCACCGCCCAGGTCCACCCGCAGCGGCAAGGTATTGATGAACATGCCAAGGGCCCGTTCGGCACCCTCGCCGCTCTGCATGCGGCCCATCAGGACGGTGCCGAATACCACTTGATCACGTCCGCTGAGGCGGCCCAGCATCTGTGCGAATGCCAGATGGAGCAGGCTTGCAGCACTGACCCCAAGCTGCCGCGTCTGCACTCTAAGGCGTTGGCTCAAAGCGTTATCCAGCGTCAGACGAGCCTGATCGATAGCGTTGCCGTCGCCTTGCACGTCGTGCAGGCCGAACGGCAGCGTCGGCTCGTCGATGTCGCCGAGCATGTCCTGGAAGAACAGCTCATGATCCTGCTCGTTCACGCCCTGTCGGGCCTGAGCGACATAGTTTCGGTAAGGAACTGAGTCACCAAGTCGATCGGCCTGACCGAGCAGGCAGACCTGCATTTCATAGCGCACCTGATCCAGCGCAGTGTGGTCAAGGATCATGTGGTGAAACATCAGCGTCGCCACCCAACGCTGGTTGACGGTGTCCAGGGCACACACCACTCGCATCAAGGGTGCCCGACGGATGTCCATGCGTATCTGGCGCGGGTCCAGGCGCTCTTGCAACTGACGGGATATATCACCGAAGCGAGGGTTGAGCTGAATTTCCTCGACGCTGAGTTCGACCTGACGCCAGACCACCAGCAAAGGCTCATCAAGACTTTCCCAGTGCATGGACGTGCGCAGGATGTCATGGCGGTTGATGACCGTTTGCAGGGCCTGGGCGAAGGTATCCAGATGAGCGCGGCTCTGGAACGCGAACTGGCTCTGCAGTACGTAAGGATCGCCCTGCTCTGCGGCGATATGATGATAGAGAATGCCTTCCTGTAACGGCGCCAGCGGGTAAATATCCTGCACGTTCGCTGCGCCGCCGGGCACACAGGCCACCACCAGGTCGATCTGCTCTTGGGTCAGTTTGATCAGCGGCAAGAGGTCTGGGGTGATGCGTTGGCAACCTGGGGTAATCAGGTTGGTCGCTACGGTGACTTCATCACTGCCGGGTTCATCGCCGCCGCCCACGGCACTGGCCAGTGCGGCAAGGGTCGGTTGGCTGAACAGCGCTTTTACATCAGTACTCAGACCGATGTGACGCATGCGCCCGATCAGGCTGACTGCCAGCAGCGAATGACCACCGAGTTCGAAGAAATTGTCGTGACGACCGACCTGCTCGACGCCCAGTAATTCTTGCCAGATGACCGCGATCTGCGTTTCGATTTCGCCCTGAGGGGCCTCGTAGCCACGGCTGATCAGCGAGTCACTGTCGGGTGCTGGCAGCGCCTTGCGGTCGAGCTTGCCGTTCGGAGTCAGCGGCATTGCGTCAACACGTACGTAGGCCACAGGGATCATGTAGGCCGGGAGTTGTTCCTGCAGCCAGCCGCGCAAGCTGTCGATGCCCGGTTCCGTTTGCGCGGACTGGACGCTGTAATAAGCCACCAGACGCTTGTCGCCGGGAACATCTTCGCGAGCGGTGACCACCACTTCATGGACGGCCGGGTGTTTGGCCAGACGCGCATCGATCTCGCCCAGTTCGATACGGAAGCCACGGATCTTCACTTGATCATCGTTACGGCCCAGGTATTCGATATTGCCATCTGGCAGATAACGGCCAAGGTCCCCGGTACGGTACATGCGTGCCGCGGGTTGCTGACTGAACGGGTCCTTGAGGAAGCGTTCGGCAGTGAGGTCGTCACGGTTCAGGTAGCCACGGGCCACACCGGCACCGCCGATGTAGATTTCACCCGCAACACCCAGTGGCACGGGCTGTAGCTGTTCGTCCAGCAGGTAAAACTGCGTATTACCGACCGGTTTGCCGATGTGCGCAGCGAAGCCGTCTTCGCGATCCATCGCCACCCAGCTTGAGTACGTGGTTGTTTCAGATGGGCCATACAGGTTGCACAGGCGCTGCACGCCGGTCTTCTCGAACAGCGACTCAACCAGGCTGCGCTTCAGCGCTTCACCGGCCACGTTCACTGTGTGCACAGATTCTGGTAAGCCGTTAACTTCCAGCAGCGCTTTAAGCGCCGACGGTACGGTGTTGATCAGGCCGATGTCGTGCTCGCCGTGTTGCAGTTCCAGCACGTTTTTGACGACTTCGATACTGCCGCCCGAGGTCAGCGGCGCGAAGCACTCGTAGACGGCGAGGTCGAAGTTCAGCGAAGTGGAAAACAGCGTTTTTTCCAGTGCAGAGCCGTCGAACGCCTTATGCGCCCAGCTCAGGAAGTTCACGGTGTTACGGTGTTCGATCATCACGCCTTTCGGCAAGCCGGTCGAACCCGAGGTGTAGATCAGGTAGGCCAGGTGCGCCGAAGTCAGCCCCGGCACCTGCGGATTCTGGACGGATTGTTCCTGCCAATCGCTCAGATCAAGATTGATCACAGGCACCGAAACGTCGGCCAGCAAGCCCTGAGTAGCGGTTTGAGCCAGCACGGCTGCCGGAGCACTGTCCTGCAGCATGTAGGCAATACGTTCTGCCGGGTAAGCTGGATCGAGCGGCACATAGCCGCCGCCCGCCTTGAGAATCGCCAGCAAACCGATGACCATTTCCGCGCCGCGTTCTACACAGATTCCGACGCGAGAATCAGGCTGAACGCCCTGCTTGCGCAAGGCATGGGCCAGGCGGTTGGCCTGCTCGTTAAGCTCGCGATAGGTCAAGCGTTGTTCGCCATGGACGACTGCCAGCGCTTCCGGTGTGCGCTCGGTTTGCGCTTCAAACAGGCCATGGATGGTCTGCTGCTGCGGATAATCCAGCGAGGTGTCATTGAAATCCACCAGCAACTGCTCGCGCTCGTCGGCTGGCAGGATCGGCAAGCTGTTCAACGGCGCCTGCGGCGTCTGCTCCAGTGCATGCACCAGGCTTTCCAGCGCCGTCTGCATATACCCGCAAACCCGCTGGGCACCGATACCGGCAACAGCCTGAACATTAAGGCTGAATCCTTCGCCAAGATCGTCGAGGGATAAAATCAACGGGTAGTTGGTGCGTTCTTCACCGCCCCTCACCTCGATCCCTTCCCAGAGTTGATCGGCCTGATCGGTGACTTCCTGATCGCTCGCCGCTCCGGCTGAACTGTGGCGGTAGTTGAGCAATGCGCTGAACAGTGGCGTCGGTGCCGATACACCGCTGCAACGCTGGGCCAACGCCAGCGAGGCGTGTTCGTGGCCGAGCAACGCTGTCAAACGTGCATGGGTCGCCTTGACCCCGGCGCGTACATCCTGCTCACCCACGTCCACCCGTAGCGGCAAGGTATTGATAAACATCCCCAAGGCCCGGCCAACCCCCTCGCCACCGCGCATGCGCCCCAGCAGCACCGTGCCGAACACGACATCGTTACGCCCGCACAGGCATCCGAGCACCCGTGCCCAGGCAAGGTGATGCAGGCTCGCCGCGCTCACCCCTTGCAGTCGCGCCTGAGCACGCAAGCGCTGGCTCAGTTCGGCAGGCAGAGGCTGATGCGCCTCTTCGATGCCATGGCCGTCGCCGCGCACATCCTGCAGGCCGAACGGCAACGTGGGTTCATCGACGTCGCCGAGCATCTCGCGGAAAAACCCTTCGTGCTGCTTGTTCGTGACGCCGAGCCGGGCCTGGGCCACGTAGTTGCGATACGGCACCGGTTCGCCCAGTGTGTGGGCCTGACCGTACAGATACGCATGGATTTCATGATGGACCTGGTCCAGCGCCGCATGGTCGATGGCGATGTGGTGAAACAGCAGCATCGCCACCCAGCACTGGTTGACCTCGTCGTGGGTGAAGGCCAGCCGCAGCAAGGGTGCCTGGCTGATATCGAGGCGGTAATGCCGTGGGTCGAAGCGTTGTTGCAATTGCTCGCTGGCGGGGCCGGCGGCAGGGTCAATGGTGATTTCGCTGAGCACCAGATCAGCCTTGCGCCACACCACTTGCACTGGCTCGTCCAGGCCTTCCCACACCACGCTGGTGCGCAGGATGTCGTGGCGGTTGATGACCTGCTGCAAGGCCGCGGTGAACTCGTCGAAACGTTCCCGGCTGGCAATCGTAAACTGTGCCTGCAGTACGTAAGGATCACCCTGTTCAGCGGCGATATGGTGATAAAGAATGCCTTCCTGCAACGACGCCAGCGGGTAGATATCCTGCACATTGGGCACGCCGCCAGGGACGCGGGCAACGATTGTTTCGATGGCTGCCTGGTCGAGTTCGATCAACGGCAACATGTCCGGGGTAATGCGCTCGCAGCCCGGCACAATCGCCTGGGCAGGAACGTCCACTTCATCGGCCTTGCCGCTGTAATACTCGCCGGCATTGATCAGTTCGATCAATGCCGCTTTGTTCTCGCGCAACATTGCCACCACAGAGGGTTCCATGAGGGACTGTCGCTTGCCGCTGACGAGCAGTTGGTCGCCCTTGACGGCAAGCTGCACGTCTTTCTCTTCCAGTAATGCCAACAGTTCAATCATGCTCACAGAACAATCTCCATTCTTTCCGTTGTAGCTGCGTATTCCGAGAGTGTCGGGTGCTTGAACAGCGACTTGACTTCAGCCTCCAGGCCTTCCTGTCGCATGCGTTCCATCAGGCTGACAGCGAGCAGAGAGTGGCCGCCCAGCTCGAAAAAGTGGTCATGCCGTCCAACCTGCGTGACACCCAGCAAGTCTTGCCAGATACCGGCGATCAGTATTTCTCGCTCACCTTGCGGGGCTTCATAGCCACGGCTGATCAATGCCCCCTCGCCCGGCGCGGGTAGCGCCTTGCGGTCGAGTTTGCCGTTGGGCGTGAGAGGCAATGCGTCGAGACGCACGTAAGCCACCGGGACCATGTAGGCCGGCAACTGCCCCAGCAGCCAGCCGCGCAAGCTGTCGATGTCCGGCGCAGTTTGCGCGGATTGGACCGTGTAATACGCCACCAGGCGTTTGTCGCCGGGGACGTCTTCGCGTGCAGTGACCACCGCATCCTGGACTGCTGGATGCCTGGCCAGGCATGCGTCGATCTCGCCCAGTTCGATACGGAAGCCACGAATCTTCACCTGATCGTCGTTGCGGCCCAGGTATTCGATATTGCCGTCTGGCAGGTAGCGACCGAGATCGCCGGTGCGGTACATGCGTGCCGCTGGCTGCGGGCTGAACGGATCCGCAAGGAAGCGTTCGGCAGTCAGATCGTCACGGTTCAGGTAGCCACGGGCCACGCCCGCGCCGCCAATGTAGATCTCACCCGCTACACCCAGTGGCACGGGTTGTTGCTGTTGGTCCAGCAAGTAAAACTGTGTATTGCCAACCGGCTTGCCGATGTGTGCAGCGAAGCCGTGTTCGCGATCCATCGCCACCCAGCTTGAGTAGGTGGTGGTTTCCGACGGGCCATAGAGGTTGCACAGGCGCTGGACGCTGGTCTTTTCGAACAGGTTTTCCACCAGGCTGCGCTTGAGCGCTTCACCGGCGACGTTGACGGTATGCACCGACTCTGGCAGCGCGTTGATTTCCAGCAGCGCTTTCAGCGCCGACGGCACGGTGTTGATCAGGCCGATATCGTGTTCGCCGTGTTGCAGTTGCAGAACGTTGCTGACAACCTCGATTCGCCCCCCTGAGGTGAGCGGCGCGAAGCACTCGTAGACCGCGAGGTCGAAGTTCAGCGAGGTGGAGAACAGTGTTTTTTCCAGTGCAGCGCCGTCGAAAGCCGTGTGGGCCCAGCTCAGGAAGTTCACAGTGTTGCGGTGTTCGATCATCACGCCTTTCGGCAAGCCGGTAGAGCCCGAGGTGTAGATCAGGTAAGCCAAATGGGCCGAGGTCAGCCCCGCCACCTGTGGATTCCGCACCGATTCTTCTTGCCAGTTGTTCTGATCAAGATTGATCACCGGTACCGAAACGTCGGTCAGTAACGCTTCTGTCGCCGACTGTGCCAACACGGCAGCAGGCGTGCTGTCCTGCAGCATGTAAGCAATACGCTCTGCTGGATAAGCCGGGTCCAGTGGCACGTAACCACCGCCCGCCTTGAGGATCGCCAGCAAACCGACGACCATTTCCGCGCTGCGCTCTACACAGATCCCGACTCTGGAATCCGGCTGCACACCCTGCTTGCGCAAGGTATGCGCCAAGCGGTTGGCCTGCTCGTTAAGCTCGCGGTACGTCAGGCGCTGTTCGCCATGGACGACTGCCGGCGCTTCAGGTGTGCGCTCGACCTGTGCTTCGAACAGCCCATGAATGGTCTGTTCGTGCGGGCAATCCAGCGCCGTGTCGTTGAACCCCACCAGCAACTGCTCGCGCTCGGCAGCCGGCAGAATCGGCAGGCTCTCGAGGGCAGTATCTGGCGACTGCTCCAGCGCAACCAGCAGATTGTCCAACGCGGTCTGCATATAGCCGCAGACTCGCCCGGCGCCAACCTTGCCGGTCACCAGCACTGACAACCTGAAACCGTCGCCTTGATCATCGACGTTCAAGGTCAGCGGGTAGTTGGTGCGTTCCTCGCCACTCTGTACGTCGATGCCGCGCCAGGCCTCGATCGACTCAGCAGAGGGTTCGCCCACGCTGCTGTGGCGGTAGTTGAGCAGCGCGCTGAATAGTGGCAGCAGTGCCGCCACGCCGCTGCAACGCTGCGCCAGCACCAACGGCGCGTGTTCATGGCCGAGCAGCGCGGTGAGTTGAGCATGGGTCGCCCGGACCCCGGCCTGCGCACCCTGCCCGGCCAGATCGACGCGCAGCGGCAACGTATTGATGAACATGCCCAACGCCCTTTCTGCGCCTTCACCACTCTGCATGCGGCCTATCAGCACGGTGCCGAATACCACAGATTGCCTGCCCGATACCTGGCTCAATACCTGAGCCCAAGCCAGATGGACCAGACTCGCGGCGCTTACCCCCAGCTGCCGGGCCTGGGCGCGCAGGCGCAGGTTCAATTGACGGTCCAGTGTCAGACTGCTCTCTTCAATGTCGCGGCCATCGCCCTGCACATCCAGCAGGCCGAATGGCAGCGTCGGTTCGTCGATATCACCGAGCTGTTCGCGGAAGAACGCTTCATGGTCTTCGCGGCTCACACCGAGGCGAGCCTGGGCCACATAGTTGCGATACGGAATGGCGACCTCGAGTTGGTCCGCCTGGCCCAGCAGGTGTGCCTGCATGTCGTGGAGCACAACCTCCATCGCCGTATGGTCGAGGACCATATGATGGAACAGCAGGATTGCCACCCAGCGCTGGTTGGGCGAATCTTCGGCGAAGACCAAACGCAGCAACGGTGCCTGGCTCAAGTCCAGCCGCGAATGGCGAGGGTCGAAGCGCTGTTGCAACTGATTGATGACCGGGCCATCGGCCGGGTCGAGTTCGATCTGCTCCAGATGCAGGCGGGCCTGCCGCCAGACGACCTGCATCGGTGTTTCCAGACCTTGCCACAGCACTGCGGTACGCAAGATGTCGTGACGGTCGATCACACTTTGCAAGGCGTCTACAAAAGCGTTCAAACGCTGGCGATCAGCGATCTCGAAGAGCGTTTGCAGAACGTACGGGTCGCCTTGTTCGGCAGCCAGATGGTGGTAGAGAATCCCCTCCTGCAACGGTGCCAGTGGGTAGATATCCTTCACATTACTGACGCCACCCGGCACGCTGGCGACAATACGGTCGATGGCGACCTGATCGAGATCGGCCAGCGGCAGCAACTGCGGAGTGATGCGCGTGCAATCGTCCGGGATAGCATTTTCCGGGACTGTTATTTCACTTCCGCCACCCACCGCCGCAGCCAGTGCGGCCAGCGTCGGCTGTGTGAACAGGGTGCGAATATCGGCATCGAGCCCCTGGCGCCGCATCTGTGCGATCAGATTGACAGCCAGCAGCGAGTGACCGCCGAGTTCAAAGAAGTGGTCATGACGCCCCACCCGCTCGACGTGCAGCAGTGAACTCCAGATCTCGGCCACAGCCGTTTCCACCACCCCTTGAGGTGCTTCGTATTCGCGATCAGGAAGCGCTTCGCGATCCGGCAATGGCAAGGCCTTGCGGTCGACCTTGCCATTGGCGGTCAGCGGCCAGGCGTCCAGACGTACGAAGGCGCTGGGCACCATGTAGCCCGGCAGCACTGCCAGCAAGGCAGCGCGCAGTTCGGACACCGGCATCGACAGCGAACCGGCGCGTTCGATGAAATACGCCGCCAGCCTTGGCTGGCCCGGCTCGTCCTCACGGGCCAGCACCAGCGCTTCTTCAATACCCGGCAATTGGCTGAGCTGAGCTTCGATCTCGCCCAGTTCAACGCGTAAGCCGCGGATTTTCACCTGGTCATCGTTACGCCCCAGGTAGTCGAGAGTGCCATCGGCATTCCAGCGTGCCAGGTCGCCGGTGCGGTACATCCGTGCGTCGGCGTGGAACGGATCACGCAAAAAGCGCTCGGCGGTCATCTCCGGCCGGTTAAGGTAACCCCGCGCCACGCCGTTTCCGGCCACATACAGCTCGCCCGCCACACCCAGCGGCACCAGTTGTTGATGTTTGTCGAGCAGGTACACGCGGGTGTTGGCAATCGGTGTGCCGATGTCGAGGCTGCCGTCGGGCAGCAAGCGCCCCGATGTGGCAACCACCGTGGCCTCGGTCGGGCCATAGTTATTGATGACGGCAAAACCCGGATCGCGCTGGAACTGGCGCAGACGGTCGCCACCGATCAACAGCGTGCGCAAGGTGGGGTGAGTCAGGTGGCGGCTGAAGGCGTACTCGGCGACCGGTGTCGGCAGGAAAGCGACCTGCAGCGGTTGAGCGATCCACCAATCAAGCAGCGCATCAAGCTGTTCATTACTCACCTCCGCAGGCGGCAGGTGCAGGGTCGCCCCGGCACACAGCGCCGGCCAGACTTCCCAGGCCATGGCGTCAAAGCCGAAGCCAGCGACACTGGCGGTATGGCTGCCAGCCTGCAGATCGAAGGTTCGGCAATGCCAGTCGATCAGGTTGCCGAGGGTGCGGTGCTCGACCATCACGCCTTTTGGCTGGCCTGTGGAACCGGAGGTATAGATCACGTACGCCAGATGCGTGGCGTTGAGCCCGGCCACCTGCGGGTTGTCCAGGCGTTGCGGCCATTGAGGCCGGTCGAAGGCGATGACCGGTGCAGCCGTTTCGGGCACACGGCTGATCAGGGCCTGCTGGGTCAGCAGCACTTTGGGTGCGCTGTCGGCCAGCAGATAGGCAATGCGTTCGTCAGGGTGCGACGGATCGACCGGGACGTAGCCGGCGCCGGCCTTGAGGACGGCGAGCATGGCCACCAGCGTGTCCAGGCCGCGACGGGCCATGACCGCCACACGATCATCGACACCGACGCCGAGGCTGATCAGGTGATGGGCCAGTGCGTTGGCGCGATGGTTCAACTCGCCGTAGTGCAGGCACTGTTCGCCCACCTGAGCCGCCACACCTTCGGGCGCGCTGGCCGCCCGGGCTTCGATCATGGCGTGCACGGTCTGCTCATCATTAACCTGCGCCAGCGCCGTCGTGTTGAGCGTTTCCAGCAGGTAACGGCGTTCCTCTTCGCCGACCAGCGTGATGCGATCAAGGTGCGTCTGCTCATCATTCGCCAGGGTTTCGAGGACTTGCACGAAATAGCCGAGATACCGCTGCGCGGTCGCTTCGTCGAACAGCGCCGTGGCGTAGTCCAGCGTACCGACCAGCGTCTCGCCCTGCTCGCTCAGGTTCAGCGAAAGGTCGAATTTGGACACCTGACTGACCTGCTCGATCGGCACCACTCGCAGGTCGCCCAGCGACGCGGCGGCGTGTTTGCCGGGCATCCAGTTCAGCGTGTTCTGGAACAACGGGGGATGGGCCAGGCTGCGCGTCGGACGAACCACTTCAACGACCTGCTCGAACGGCAGGTCCTGATGCTCCTGTGCTTCCAGTACGCGCGTCTTGACCTGAGCCAGCAGCGCTTCGCCGCTCGGATTGCCCGAGGTGTCGATGCGTACCGCCAGGGTGTTGACGAACAGGCCGACCAGGTCTTCCAGTTCGCTACGGCCTCGCCCTGCCACCGGGCTGCCAATCACCACTTCGCCCTGACCGGAAAGACGTGTAAGTGTCGTCGCCCAGGCGGTCATCAGCGCCATGTACAACGTAACGCCCTGGCGTTGCGCCAGTTGACGCAGATCTGCCGTCAGACGTGCGTTCAGTTGCACCGCAAGGCTGGCTCCGGCGAAGTCCTGCTGCGCCGGACGCGGCCGGTCAGTTGGCAACGTGAGCAGCGTCGGCGCGCCCTCCAGTGCCTGACGCCAGTAGGCCGCCTGGTGCTGCAGACGCTCGCCCGATAGCCAGCGACGTTGCCATACTGCGTAATCGGTGTACTGGATCGCCAGCGGCGGCAGTGGGTCGGGCTGTCCCTGACAGAACGCCGGGTACAGCGCCAGCAGCTCCTGGCTCAGCACACCCATCGACCAGCCATCGGCGACGATATGGTGCACAGTCAGCAGCAGCACATGACGGTCGTCGGCCACATGCAGCAGATGAGCGCGAATCAGTGGGCCGTCAGCCAGATTGAACGGTGCGACCGCCTCGACCCGAATAGCCTCTTGCAGGCGATGGGGCACATGGCGAATGTCTTCGACAGACAGTGTGGCGTCTGCGCAGGTAGGCGCGAACAGCACCTGCGCAGCGCCTTCGCGGCTCACGAATCGGCTACGCAAGGTTTCATGGCGTTCGACGATGCGTGCCAAGGCTCGCGTCAGGGCGGTGACGTCGAGAGTACCCTCAAGGCTCAGCGCCATCGGGATGTTATAGGCTTGGTTACCGCCGTCCATCTGTGCCAGGAACCACAACCGTTGCTGGGCGAAGGACAATGGCATTGGCTGATCACGCTTCACCGGCAGGATCGCTGTCAGCTCACTGCGCGCCACGCCACCCAGCGCTGCGGCCACCGCTGCCAGTTCACCGCGGGCGAACAGCTCGCCCAGCGGCAATTCCACGCCCAGTTGCTGGCGCACTTGAGACACCATGCGCATGGCCAGCAGGGAGTGCCCGCCCAGATCAAAGAAGTTGTCGTTACGGCCAATCCGCTCGACCTGCAGCACCTCGGCCCAGATCTCGGCCAGCGCCACTTCGACTTCGCCTTGCGGTGCTTCGTAACCACGACTGATCAGCGATTGCGCATCCGGCACTGGCAGGGCCTTGCGGTCGAGCTTGCCATTGGCGGTCAGCGGCAGCGCATCGAGCTGCACGTAGGCCGCGGGCACCATGTACTCCGGCAATGTGCCTTGCAGGTGGCTGCGCAGAGACTCAATGTCGAGCACGGTTTCAGGCTGTCGCGCCGTGACATAGGCCACCAGACGCTTGTCACCAGGCACATCCTGACGGCATAGCACCACGGTCTCGCTTACATCGGCGTGTTCGGCCAGGCGCACTTCGATCTCACCCAGTTCAACACGGAAACCGCGGATTTTCACTTGATCGTCATTGCGACCCAGGTATTCCAGGTTGCCGTCGGCACGCCAGCGCACCAGATCGCCGGTGCGGTACATCAGTGCATGTTCAGAAGGGCTGAACGGGTCGACGACAAACTGCGTGGCGCTCAATTCGGCACGATTCAAATAGCCCTTGGCAACGCCCTGCCCGCCGATATACAGCTCGCCGGGCACGCCCAACGGCACCGGTTGGCCTTGGCCATCGAGCACATACAGGCGGCTATTACCCACCGGTTTGCCGATAGGGATCGAGCCATCGCCGACCGACGTAATCTCGTAGGTCGCGGAAAAGGTCGTCGCCTCGGTCGGGCCATAGCCATTGAGCAGATGGTGTGGAGGATTGTTCGCCAGCACTCTGTTTATAACGGCAGGGTCCAGCACATCGCCGCCGACGATCAGGTAGCGCAGACGTGAAAACGCTTCGCCCAGCCCCGAAGCGTATTGATGGAACAGCCCTGCGGTCATCCACAGCACGGTTACCGATTGCTCCAGCAACAGGCGCTGGAAATCGCGCGGGGACAGCAAGTCATTCTGCCCGATCACCACCACGCAACCGCCATTGAGCAACGGTGCCCAGACATCCAGCGTACTGGCATCAAACGCCGGGTTGGAGGCAAACGCTACGCGATCCTGAGCATTGAAATCGGCGTAACCGTTGTTGATCACCAGACGGCTGATGGCGCGATGCGGCACCAGCACACCTTTCGGGGTGCCCGTCGAGCCGGAGGTGTACATGATGTACGCGACACTTTCGCTGGACTGCGGCAATGCCAGATCAGTGTCTTTCAGGCCGTCCAGCGTCAGATTGTCGAGGTCAACACGCTGCGCAGCGGTCGTCAGCGACATCTGGCTATGGGTCAGCAGAACACGCGCCTGACTGTCTTCGATCATGAACGTCTGACGTTCGACCGGTGCATTGATGTCCAGCGGCACGTACACCGCCGAGCACTTGAGCACCGCCAGCTGGCTGGCGAGCAGGTCGAGGCTGCGTTCCAGCAGGATCGCTACGCTGTCACCCGGCTGCACACCGAGCCCCAGCAGATGCCGCGCCAGGCGATTGGCCCGGGTGTTGAGTTCGGCATAGCTCATGGCCACGCCATCGTGGATTGCAGCGCAAGCTTTGGGGCACGCCCGTACCTGGGCTTCGAACAGACTCTGCACGGTCTGCTGCTGTGGGTAATCCCGCGTGGTGTCGTTGAACGCCACCAGCAGTTGCTGCCGTTCGGCTTCCGGCACTACCGGCAGATCGCACACCACCGAATCCGCCGCGAATTCAAGGGCTTTGACCAAGTGGCTCAAGGTGGTCTGCATGTAGGCGCAGATGCGCCGCGCATCAATACCGGTCACAGCCTGCACATTCAGCCTGAAACCCGTACCCAGGTCATCGACGTTCACAATCAACGGATAGTTGGTTCGCTCTTCACTGCTCAGGGCATGGATACCCTGCCAGGCCTGGGTGTCCCGCTCGGAGACGTTGCCAACCGCACTGTGGCGGTAGTTGAGTAGCGCATTGAACAATGGCAGCGGCGCGGCCACGCCACTGCAACGCTGGGCGAGCACCAGCGGCGCATGCTCGTGACCGAGTAATGCCGTCAGTCGCTCGTGAGTCGCTTTTAAACCCTCGAACACTGTTATCGCACCGACGTCCACGCGCAGGGGCAACGTATTGATGAACATGCCCAAGGCACGGTCGGCGCCCTCACTGCTCTGCATCCGGCCCATCAACACTGTGCCGAACACTACGTCGCGCTTGTCCGACAAATTGCCCAGCACCTGGGCCCAGGCCAGATGCACCAGGCTGGCGGCACTCACACCCTGTTGCCGGGCCTGAGCTCGCAGGCGCAGATTCAGTTGGGCGTCCAGCACCAGGCTGGCTTCTTCAATATCACGACCGTCGCCCTGCACATTCCCCAGGCCGAACGGCAGCGTCGGCTCGTCGATATCGCCCAGCATGTCGCGGAAGAACGTTTCGTGATCTGCCTGGCTGACACCCAGGCGTGCCTGGGCCACATAGTTGCGGTATGGCACGGGCACCGACGCTGCCAAGGCTTCGGCCTCGTCAAGCAGACAGCTCTGTATTTCGTGCTTCACCACTTCCAGCGCGGCGTGGTCCAGGGCCATGTGATGGAACAGCAACATCGCGCAAATCCGCTGGTTGAGCGGATCTGCGGCATAGGCTACGCGCATCAAGGGAGCCTGACCGATGTCCAGACGGTAGTGACGCGGGTCGAAACGGCTGTGCAATTGCTCCGCGATACCACCGTTTGCCGGATCCAGTTCAAGCGCTTCAAGGTGCAACCGGGCTTGACGCCAGACCACCTGGACCGGGGAGTCGAGACCTTGCCACACCACGCTGGTGCGCAGGATATCGTGGCGGTCGATAACTGTTTGCAGGGCGTGAACAAAGGCGTCCATGCGTTCGCGGTCGTCAAAGACGAACTGAGTCTGCAACACATAGGGGTCGCCGGTTTCGGCTGACAGGTGGTGATAGAGAATACCTTCCTGCAACGGCGCCAGCGGGTAGATGTCCTGCACATTGGCCACGCCGCCCGGCACGGTGGCTAGGACTTGATCGATCTGCACCTGCGTCAGGTTGATCAACGGCAGCAGCTCAGGCGTAATTTGCTGGCAATCGTCATTAATGAGATTGGCCGGCACCACTATCTCAGTGCTACCACCGATTGCTGCGGCCAGTGCGGCCAGCGTGGGCTGGCCGAACAGCGCACGCACGTCGACGCTCAGGCCTGACTGGCGCATATGACCTATGAAACTGACTGCCAGCAGCGAGTGACCGCCCAGTTCGAAGAAGTTGTCGTGACGACCGACCTGCTCGACGCCCAGCAATTCTTGCCAGATAACCGCGATCTGCGTTTCTGTTTCGCCCTGCGGCGCTTCGTAGCCACGGCTGATCAGCGAGTCACTGTCGGGTGCTGGCAGTGCTTTGCGATCCAGCTTGCCGTTGGGGGTCAGCGGCAGCTTATCCAGCATCACGTAAATGGCTGGAACCATGTACTCCGGCAACCGTTGCTGCAAATGACTGCGCAGGCTGTCGATGTCCACTACGGTGTGCCCGGCCGCCAAGGTGTAATAGGCCACCAGACGCTTGTCGCCGGGAATGTCTTCGCGAGCCGTCACCACCGCTTCATGGACGGCCGGGTGTTTAGCCAGACGCGCATCGATCTCGCCCAGTTCGATACGGAAGCCACGGATCTTCACCTGATCATCGTTACGGCCCAGGTATTCGATATTGCCGTCTGGCAGATAGCGACCCAAGTCGCCAGTGCGGTACATGCGTGCCGCTGGGTTTTGGCTGAACGGGTCCTTGAGGAAGCGTTCGGCAGTGAGGTCGTCACGGTTCAGGTAGCCACGGGCCACACCGGCACCGCCGATGTAGATTTCACCCGCAACACCCAGTGGAACCGGCTGCTGTTGCTCATCCAGCAGATAAAACTGTGTGTTGCCGACCGGCTTGCCGATATGAGGAGCGAAACCGTCTTCGCGGCCCATGGCCACCCAGCTTGAGTAGGTGGTGGTTTCCGAAGGACCGTAGAGGTTGCACAGGCGCTGCACGCCTGTTTTTTCGAACAGGTTTTCTACCAGACTGCGCTTGAGCGCTTCACCGGCCACGTTCAACGTGTGAACCGTTGCCGGCAGCCCGTCAACGTCCAGCAGTGCTTTAAGCGCCGACGGTACGGTGTTGATCAGGCCGATATCGTGCTCGCCGTGTTGCAGTTCCAGCACGTTTTTGACGACTTCGATGCTGCCGCCCGAGGTCAGTGGCGCAAAGCACTCGTAGACGGCGAGGTCGAAGTTCAGCGAGGTGGAGAACAGCGTTTTTTCCAGTGCAGAGCCGCCGAAAGCGTTATGCGCCCAGCTCAGGAAGTTGACGGTGTTGCGGTGTTCGATCATTACGCCTTTCGGCAAGCCGGTCGAACCCGAGGTGTAGATCAGGTAGGCCAGGTGCGCGGAAGTCAGTCCAAGCACCTGCGGATTCTGGACGGATTCGTCCTGCCAATCGCTCAGATCAAGATTGATCACAGGCACCGAAACGTCGGCCAGCAAGCCCTGAGTAGCGGTGTGAGCCAGCACGGCTGCCGGAGCGCTGTCCTGCAACATATAAGCAATACGTTCCGCTGGATAAGCCGGATCGAGCGGCACATAGCCGCCGCCCGCCTTGAGAATCGCCAGCAAACCGATGACCATTTCCGCGCCGCGTTCTACACAGATTCCGACGCGAGAATCAGGCTGAACGCCCTGCTTGCGCAAGGCATGGGCCAGGCGGTTGGCCTGCTCGTTAAGCTCGCAATAGGTCAAGCGTTGTTCGCCATGGACGACTGCCAGCGCTTCCGGTGTGCGCTCGACCTGCGCTTCAAACAGGCCATGGATAGTCTGCTGCTGCGGATAATCCAGCGCCGTGTCGTTGAACCCCAGCAGCAACTGCTCAAGCTCGTCGGCCGGCAGGATAGGCAGGCTATCGAGGGCAGTGTCTGGTGATTGTTCCAGCGCGATAAGCAGATTTTTCAGTGCGGTCTGCATATAGCCGCAGACACGTCCGGCGCCGACCTTGCCGGTCACCAGCACCGACATTCTTAAGCTGTCACCCCGGTCATCGACGTTCAAGGTCAACGGATAGTTGGTCCTTTCCCCGCTGCTGAGCATGTCGATACCGCGCCAGGCCTCGATCGACTCATCGGAGGGTTCGGTCACGCCGCTGTGGCGGTAGTTGATCAGCGCGCTGAACAGGGGTAAGGGCGCTGCCACACCGCTGCAACGCTGCGCCAGCACCAACGGCGCGTGTTCGTGGCCAAGCAACGCGGTCAGGCGGGCATGAGTCGCCCGCACTCCGCCGCGAGCGCTCTGCCCCGCCATATCGACGCGTAACGGCAAGGTATTGATGAACATGCCCAACGCCCGTTCGGCGCCTTCGCCACTTTGCATACGGCCCATCAACACGGTGCCGAATACCACCGTGCGCTTGCTCGACACCTTGCCCAATACCTGAGCCCACGCCAGGTGCACCAGACTCGCGACGCTTACCCCCAATTGCCGTGCCTGAGCGCGCAGGCGCAGAGTGAGCCGACGGTCCAGAATCAGGTTGCTGTCTTCAATGTCGTGGCCATCACCCTGCACATCCAGCAGGCCGAACGGCAGCGTCGGCTCGTCAATGTCCCCCAGCAGCTCGCGGAAAAACGCTTCATGAGCTTCGCGGCTCATGCCCAGACGGGCTTGGGTCACATAGTTGCGATACGGTATCGCGGCGTCGAGCTGGTCCGCTTTGCCGAGTAGCCGGGCTTGCATGTCATTAAGCACAACGTCCATCGATTTGTGGTCGAGAACCATGTGATGGAACAGCAATATCGCCACCCAACGCTGGTTGGGCTGGTCTTCGGCGAAGGACAGCTGCAACAGCGGTGCCTGGCTCATGTCCAGCCTTGAGTGACGAGGGTCGAAGCGCTGTTGCAACTGATCCATGACCTGGCCATCGGCCGGATCGAGTTCGACCTGCTCCAGAAACAGCAGAGCCTGACGACAGACCACCTGCATCGGTGTTGCCAGACCTTGCCAAAGCACCGCAGTGCGCAGGATGTCGTGACGGTCGATCACACTTTGCAAGGCATCGACAAAGGCGTTCAGACGCTCGCGGTCAGCAAAGGCGAACTGCGTCTGTAACACATAGGGGTCGCCGACCTCGGCGGCCAGATGGTGATAGAGAATGCCTTCCTGCAGCGGCGCCAGCGGGTAGATATCCTGCACATTCGCCGCGCCGCCTGGCACGCTGGCGACAATGAGGTCAATGGCGGCCTGATCGAGATCGGCCAGCGGCAGCATCTCCGGCGTGATGCGCATGCAGTCGTCGGGGATAGCATTTTCGGGGACTGTTACGTCACTTGCGCCGCCGCCCACGGCCGCAGCCAGCGCGGCGAGGGTCGGCTGGCTGAACAGTACGCGAACGTCTGCGCTCAAGCCGGCCTGGCGCATACGTTCGATCAGGCTGACGGCCAGCAGCGAATGCCCGCCCAACTCAAAGAAATGGTCACGTCGACCGACTTGCTCAACCTGGAGCACTTCGGCCCAGATCGTCGCCAGCAGGTTTTCCACTTCACCTTGCGGCGCTTCGTAGCCACGGCTGATCAATGCCTGCGCATCCGGTTCGGGCAGCGCTTTACGGTCAAGTTTGCCGTTGGTTGTCAGCGGTAGTGCATCGAGGCGCACATAGGCTGCGGGCACCATATAGTCCGGCAGGCGGGTTTGCAGATGGCTGCGCAGTGTCTCTATTTCCAGTGTTCGCTGAGCCTCATGCACAGTGAAATAGGCCACCAGGCGTTTCTCTCCTGCGTCCTGTCGCACCAGCAGCGCTACTTCGTGTACCGCAGGGTGTGTGGCCAGAACGGCCTCGATTTCGCTCAGCTCAATGCGGAAACCGCGAAGTTTCACCTGGTCATCGTTACGGCCGAGGTATTCGATGTTGCCGTCTGGCAGATACCGGCCAAGATCGCCGGTACGGTACATGCGTGCTGCTGGTCGCTGGCTGAACGGGTCGTTGAGGAAGCGTTCGGCGGTCAGTTCGTCACGGTTCAGGTAGCCCCGCGCTACACCGGCGCCGCCGATGTAGATCTCGCCCGCAACGCCCAGGGGGACGGGCTGTTGCCGTTCGTCCAGCAGGTAAAACTGCGTATTGCCAACCGGTTTGCCGATATGAGGAGCGAAACCGTCTTCGCGATCCATCGCTACCCAGCTTGAGTACGTGGTGGTTTCCGACGGGCCATAAAGGTTGCACAAGCGCTGCACGCCGGTTTTTTCGAACAGGTTTTCCACCAGACTGCGCTTGAGGGCCTCCCCGGCCACGTTCACGGTGTGGACCGACGTCGGCAATCCTTCTACATCCAGCAAGGCCTTGAGCGCCGACGGCACGGTGTTGATCAGGCCGATATCATGTTCGCCGTGTTGCAGTTCCAGAATATTTTTAACCACCTCGATCCTGCCGCCCGAGGTGAGTGGCGCAAGGCACTCGTAGACGGCGAGGTCGAAGTTCAGCGAGGTGGCAAACAGTGTTTTTTCCAGCACAGAAGCGTCAAAGGCTTTGTGCGCCCAGGTCAGGAAGTTAACGGTGTTGCGGTGCTCGATCATCACGCCTTTCGGCAGACCGGTGGAGCCCGAGGTGTAGATCAGGTAGGCCAGGTGCGCCGAAGTCAGCCCCGCCACCTGCGGATTCTGGACGGATTCGTCCTGCCAATCGCTCAGGTCAAAATTGATGACGGGCATCGAAATATCGGCCAGCAAGCCCTGAGTAGCGGTGTGAGCCAGCACGGCTGCCGGAGCGCTGTCCTGCAACATATAAGCAATACGTTCCGCTGGATAAGCCGGGTCGAGCGGCACATAACCGCCGCCCGCCTTGAGAGTCGCCAGCAACCCGACGACCATTTCCACGCCTCGTTCGACACAGATCCCGACTCGCGAATCCGGTCGCACTCCCTGTTTACGAAGGGCATGGGCCAGGCGGTTGGCTTGCTCGTTGAGTTGGCGATAGCTAAGGCGCTGTTCACCGTGAACCACTGCTACAGCATCCGGCGTGCGCTCGACCTGCGCTTCGAACATCCCGTGAATGGTCTGTTGGTGCGGATAATCCAGCGCGGTGTTATTGAACCCCACCAGCAACTGCTCGCGCTCCTCGGCAGGCAGGATCGACAACTCTTGTAAGGAGGCTAGTGGTGTCTGCTCCAGCGCCGTTACCAGGGTTTCCAGCGCCATCTGCATGTAATTGCAGACGCGTTTGGCGCCGATTGACGAAGTGACCAACGCCGTGAGGCTGAACCCCTTACCCAGGTCATCGACGTTCAACGTCAATGGATAGTTGGTGCGTTCTTCGCTGTTCAGGGCATAAATACCCTCCCAGGCCTGGGCGGTCCGTTCTGAAACGCTGCCAGGCGCACTGTGGCGGTAGTTGAGCAAAGCGCTAAACAATGGCAGTGGCGCGGCCACACCACTGCATCGCTGGGCGAGCACCAGCGGTGCATGCTCGTGGCCGAGCAAGGCAGTCAGTCGTTCGTGAGTCGTGTTTAATCCCTCGACCACTGTTATCGCACCGACATCCACGCGCAGTGGCAACGTGTTAATGAACATGCCCATGGCGCGGTCAGCGCCCTCACCACTCTGCATACGGCCCATCAATACCGTGCCGAACACCACGTCACACTTGCTCGATACATTGGCCAACACCTGGCCCCAGGCCAGATGCACCAGGCTGGCGGCACTTACACCCTGCTGCCTTGCCTGAGCCCGCAGGCGCTGATCCAGCCGGGCGTCCAGCGTCAGGCTGGCTCCTTCGATATCACGACCGTCGCCCTGCACATCCTGCAGGCCGAACGGCAGGGTCGGTTCTTCGATGTCGCCAAGCATCTTGCGGAAGAATGTTTCGTGACCGGCCTGGCTGACACCCAGGCGTGCCTGGGCCACGTAGTTGCGATACGGCACGGGCACCGACGCTGCCAAGGCATCGGCCTCGCCGAGCAACCCGCTCTGTATTTCATGCTTCAACACTTCCAGTGCCACATGGTCGATGGCCATGTGATGAAACAGCAACATCGCCAGCCAGCGGCCGTTGAGCGGATCATGGCTGAAGACAATGCGCATCAGGGGCGCGTGACGCACATCGAGGCGGTAATGCCGAGGATCGAAGCGCTCGTGCAATTGCTCATCAACCGGGCCGTCTGCCGGGTCGAGGAGCAACTCCGGGACTTGCAGTTCGGCTCTGCGCAGCACCACTTGCACCGGTTCATCGAAACCTTGCCACAGCACGGCGGTACGCAGGATATCGTGCCGGTTGATCACGCCTTGCAAGGCGCCGCTGAAAGCGTCCAGTCGTGTCCGGTCAGATATCTCGAACAGCGCTTTCAACGTGTAGGGGTCGCCCCCTTCTGTACTGATGTGGTGGTAGAGAATCCCTGCCTGCAGAGGCGCCAATGGATAGATATCCTGCACATTCGCCATGCCGCCCGACACGCTGGCAGCTATCTGATCGATCTGCATTTGGCTCAGGCTGATCAGCGGCAACAGTTCAGGGGTGATGTATTCACAATGTTCGGGAATCAGATTGGCCGGCACCACGACTTCCGTGCCACCACCGACCGCAGCTGCCAGCGCCGCCACGGTCGGCTGGCTGAACAGCACGCGAACGTCGGCACTCAGGCCGACCTGGCGCATGCGTTCGATCAGCGTCACCGCCAGCAGCGAGTGGCCACCCAGTTCGAAGAAGTGATCATGGCGACCCACCTGCTCGACCTTGAGTACGTCTGCCCAGATTGAGGCCAGCAGGGTTTCGAGCTCGCCTTGTGGTGCTTCGTAACCATGGCTGATCAGCGACAGTGCGTCCGGCGCTGGCAGGGCCTTGCGGTCGAGCTTGCCGTTGGCGGTCAGCGGCAGCGCATCGAGCTGCACGTAGGCTGCCGGTACCATATAGTCCGGTAACAACCCTTGCAGATGGTTACGCAGGTGTTCGATGTCCAGTGCAGTTTCAGGCTGCTGCGCCGTGACATAAGCGACCAGACGCTTGTCGCCAGGCTCATCCTGACGGCACAGCACCACGGCTTCACGAATATCCGAGTGCTCGGCCAGGCGTGCTTCGATTTCACCCAGTTCAACGCGGAAACCACGGATTTTCACCTGATCGTCATTACGACCCAGGTATTCCAGATTGCCATCTGCGCGCCAGCGAACCAGGTCGCCAGTGCGGTACAGGCGAGCCTGTGGGGCGCTGTCAAACGGGTCGGCGACGAACTTCTCAAGAGTCAGTTCATCACGGTTCAAATACCCCCTGGCGACACCCTGTCCACCAATATACAGCTCGCCGGGCACGCCCAAAGGCACTGGCTGGCCTTGGCTGTCGAGCACATACAGGCAAGTGTTGCCCACCGGTTTGCCGATAGGGATCGAGCCATTGCCGACTGACACAATCTCGTAGGTGGCGGAGAAGGTCGTCGCCTCGGTCGGGCCATAACCGTTGAGCAGATGTTGCGGCGCATTGTTCGCCAGTACCCGGCCAATAACGGCAGGGTCCAGCACATCACCGCCGACAATCAGGTAGCGCAGGCGCGAAAAGGCCTCGCCCAGACCCGAGGCGTATTGATGGAACAATCCGGCGGTCATCCACAGCACGGTTACGGCTTGTTCCAGCAGCAGGCGCTGGAAATTCAGCGGCGAGAGCAAGTCGTGCTGCCCGATCACCACCACACATCCACCATTGAGCAGCGGCGCCCAGACATCCAGGGTGCTGGCGTCAAACGCCGGGTTGGAGGCAAACGCTACGCGATCCTGAGCATTGAAGTCGGCATAACCGTTGTTGATCACCAGCCTGCTGATGGCCCGGTGCGGCACCAGTACACCTTTCGGAACACCCGTCGAACCAGAGGTGTACATAATGTAGGCGACACTTTCGCTGGACTGCGGTAATGCCAGATCAGTGTCTTTCAGACCGTCCAGGGTCAGGCCGTCGAGATCGACACGCTGAGTGCTGGCTGTCAGCGATATCCGGCTACGAGTCAGCAGGACACGCGCCTGGCTGTCCTCGACCATGAACGCCTGTCGCTCTACAGGCGCGTTGACGTCCAGCGGCACGTACACCGCCGCGCACTTGAGCACTGCCAGCTGACTGGCGAGCAAATCGTGGCTGCGTTCCAGCAGGATCGCCACGCTGTCACCCGGCTGCACACCGAGCCCCAGCAGATGCCGCGCCAGGCGATTGGCCCGGGTGTTGAGTTCGGCGTAGCTCACGGCAACACCATCGTGGATTGCCGCGCAAGCTTCGGGGTACGCCCGCACCTGAGCTTCGAACAGGCCATGCACCGTCTGTTGCTGCGGGTAATCCCGCGCGGTGTCGTTGCACGCCACCAGCAGTTGCTGGCTTTCGGTTTCCGGCACTACCGACAGGTCACGCACGGCTGAATCCGGTGCGGACTCAAGGGCCTCGACCAAGTGAATCAAGGCGGTCTGCATGTAATCGCAGACCCGCTGGCCATCGAAACCAGTTGCCACCTGCACGCTCAACAGGAAGCCTTCGCCTTGATCGTCCACCGATAGACTCAACGGGTAGTTGGTCCGTTCGCGGACGCCGAGCACCTGAGCATCCGCCCACCGCTCGCCACCGCTTGCTTCGCGCGCCGGGCTGTGGCGGTAGTTGAGTAGCGCGCTGAACAGTGGCGAGGCTGCGGCCACCGCGCTGCAACGTTGAGCCAACACCAGCGGCGCATGTTCGTGGCCGAGCAATGCGGTCAACCGGGCGTGTGTCTGACGTACGGCCTGACGCACGGCGCAGGTACCGACATCGACCCGCAGCGGCAAGGTGTTGATGAACATCCCCAGGGCGCGGTCAGCACCCAGGCCGCTTTGCATGCGTCCCAGCAACACGGTGCCGAACACCACATCTTCACGCCCGCTGGCGGCGCCCAGCACTCTTGCCCAGGCCAGGTGGTGCAGGCTTGCTGCGCTCACCCCCAGTTGCCGAGCCTGAGTGCGTAGACGTTGACACAGATCAGCCGGAAGATCGTGGCGAACCTCCTTGACGCCCTGCCCGTCACCCTGCACCTCAAGCAGGCCGAACGGCAGGGTCGGTTCATCGACATCACCAAGCATCTCGCGGAAAAACGCTTCGTGTTGCTCGCGACTCACGCCCAGACGGGCCTGACCCACGTAATTCCGGTAAGGCATCGCCGGCGGCAGTTGCGCCGCAGTGCCTTGCAAGTGGGCGAGCATTTCTGCGCTCATCACGTCCAGCGCGGTGTGGTCGAGGGCAATATGGTGGAAAAGCAGGATCGCCACCCAGCGCTGGTTCTCAGAGTCCTCGGCGAAGGCCAGGTGAATCAGCGGGGCCTGACTGAGATCGAGGCGGCACTCGCGTGGATCAAAACGGCGTTGCAGCTCAGCGACGATATCGGCGCCGTCCGGGGCCAGGGTGATCTGCTCCATCGACAGCTCGACCCGGCGCAGAGCGACTTGCAGCGGGTGCTCCAGATCTTCCCAGACCAGCGCCGTGCGCAGGATGTCATGGCGATCGATCATCGCCTGCAAGCCTTCGGCAAAGCGTCGTACGTGTGCCGGGTCGCGCAGGGCGAAGGTCGCTTGCAGCAGATACGGGTCGCCCTGTTCGGCAGCAATATGATGGTAAAGAATGCCTTCCTGCAACGGCGCCAGCGGGTAGATGTCCTGCACGTTCGCTGCGCCACCGGGAACGCCGGCGACAATACGCTCGATACTCGCCTGGTCCAGTGCTGTGAGGGTCAGCATGTCCGGGGTGATGTGCCTGCAGCCCTCGGGGATGCCGTTGGCGGGCACCTCGATCTCGATGCCGCCGCCCACCGCCGCCGCGAGTGCGGCAAGGGTCGGTTGGCCGAACAGCACGCGCACATCGGCACTCAGGCCAGCCTGGCGCATGCGCTCGATCAGCTTCACCGCCAGCAGCGAATGACCGCCCAGCTCGAAGAAATGGTCCTGCCGACCGACCCGCTCCACACTCAGTACTTCGCACCAGAGCGCGGCCAGCGTGGTTTCGGTATCGCCGAGTGGCGCCTGATAGTCGCGACTGACGAAGGCATCGGCAGAGGGCTGCGGCAACACGCGACGATCCAGTTTGCCATTGGGCGACACCGGCAGTTTTTCCAGGTGTACATAGGCCGCCGGGATCATGTAGTCAGGCAGCAGAGCCTGTAAGTGCAGGCGCATCTGGTCGGCCTGGGGCACAACCTGGCCGGCCTGCACGCTGAAATACGCCACCAGGCGCTTTTCACCTGGAACGTCTTCGCGGGCCAGCACCGCCGTATCGCGCAGGCCTGGATATTGACCAAGGCGTGCCTCGATTTCCCCCAGTTCGATACGAAAACCACGCACCTTGATCTGATCGTCGTTACGGCCCAGGTAGACAATCCTGCCGTCCGCCTGCCAGCAGGCAAGGTCGCCGGTCTTATACAGGCGCGCGTGTGGGTTGCCGACATCGTTGCTCGCAAACGGATCAGCGATAAAGCGTTCGGCGGTCAAGTCATCGCGGTTCAGGTAGCCACGGGCGACAGATGCGCCACCGATGTACAGTTCACCCGCAACGCCCACCGGCACCGGGCGCATGTCTTCGTCGAGCAGGTAAATGCGGGTGTTGGCCACCGGCTGGCCGATGTTCGGCAAGGTCGGCCAGGCCTGTGGATCTCCATCAAGAGTCAGCGCCGTGACCACGTGGGACTCGGTCGGGCCGTAGTGATTATGTAGGCGGGCATCGCTCAGACGGGCGAATAACTGCCGCATCGGTTCGGTGATTCGCAGTTGTTCACCCGCAGTGATCACGTCCTGCAACAGGCACTCAGGCTGTTCAGGCTCGTCAACCACGGCCTCGGCCAATGCCTGCAGGGCAATACACGGCATGTACAGGCGTTCGATACGCTGCTCGCAGATATGCTCGAACAGGCGGCGGAAATTCAGACGAGTATCAGCGTGGATCAGCGACAGCTCGCCACCTGCGCACAAGGTGCTGAAGATTTCCTGAAAGGCCACATCAAAACCCAGTGCTGCGAACTGCAAGGTACGTTGCCTCGGGCGACGGTCCTCGACAGCCTGGGCGATCTGCCAGTGCATCAGGTTGACCAGCGGCGCATGGGGCATGGCCACGCCTTTTGGCTGACCGGTAGAGCCCGAGGTGTAGATCAGGTACGCCAGGTGCTGCGCGCCAAGCCCTGCGAGCTGCGGGTTGGTTGCCGGCGCGCGGTCGATACCGCTCTCGGCGCGGGCCTCAGCTTCCAGCAGCAACACCGGCATGGCGGCCTGCGCAAAGCGCTCGCGCAAACCACGTTGGGTCAGCAGTATTTTCGGTGCGCTGTCCTCAAGCATGTAGGCCAGGCGTTCTTCAGGGTAAGAAGGGTCGAGTGGCACGTAGCCTGCGCCGGCCTTGAGAATGCCCACCAGGCCGGCGATCATTTCCAGACTGCGTTCCACACAGATCGCTACGCGGTCATCAGCACCAACGCCTGCAGCGATCAACCGGTGGGCAATCTGGTTGGCCCACTGATTGAGCTCGGCGTAACTCAGGCGCTGGCCTTCGTAGGTGACCGCCACCGAATCGGGCTGCGCAGCTGCCTGAGCTTCGAACAACTGGTGCAGCAAAAGGTCTTGCGGGTAGGCGCTATCGAACGCGTTGAAATCTTCCAGCAATTGGCGACGCTCGTGCGCGGGCAGCCAGTCGAGGCTGTGCAAGGCAGCATCGGGCCGGTTGTCCAGCGCGTCGGCCAGTTGTTCCAGCACCGTGTGCATGTAACCGCAGATGCGCCGGGCATCGATTCCGGCCACCGCCTGAACGGTCAGACCGAAGGATTCGCCGAGGTCGTCTACCGATAACGACAGTGGGTAGTTGGTGCGCTCTTCACCGCCGAGTACCTCGACACCGCCCCAGAGTCTGGTCTGCCCAGCCTCTTGGGGTGTCTGGGCGCCGACCGCGACATGGCGGTAGTTCATCAGCGCACTGAATAACGGTGTCGGTGCTGCTACGCCGCTGCATCCCTGGGCCAGTGACAACGGTGCATGCTCATGACTGACCAACGCCGCCAACCGGGCGTGGGTGGTGCGCACTGCAGCCTCAATGCCCTGCTCTCCGGCAGCGACGCGCAATGGCAAGGTATTGATAAACATGCCCAAGGCCCGCTCGGCGCCTTGACCACTGAGCAGGCGGCCCATCAACACGGTACCGAACACCACATCCTGACGCCCCGACAGGCGCCCGACCACCTGGGCCCAGGCGAGGTGATGCAGGCTGGCATTACTGACGCCCAGGCGCCGCGCATGGGCGCGCAGACGTCCGGCGAGTTTCGGCTCAACCGGCAATAGCGCTTCGTCGACTCCGCTGCCGTCGCCTTGCACGTCTTGCAGGCCAAATGGCAGGGTCGGCTCGTCAACATCTGCGAGCATGTCGCGGAAAAACGCCTCATGCTCCTCGCGGCTCACGCTCAATCGCGCCTGAGCCACATGATTACGATACGGCACCGACGCGGGCAGATGTTCGCCGCTCCCTTGTCTGAACGCCTCGATCTCTGCGCCCAGCAAGGCCAGCGATGTGGCGTCGTCGATCAGGTGATGGAACAGCAGCACCGCAACCCAGCTTTGGTCGACGGGATCTTCGGCGTAGTGCAGGCGCATCATCGGGGCCTGATGCAGGTCCATGCGTATCCGCCGTGGATCGAACTGTGCCTGCAACTGGGCCGCAACATCCCCTTGATCCGGGTGCGGTAAAAACGCCTCGACCCGCAGCCGTGCCTGACGCCAGACCACCTGCACCGGCTCGTCGAGTTCTTCCCAGGCCACAGCCGTGCGCAGAATGTCGTGACGATCGATGACTTGCTGCAAGGCTTCCGTAAAGTCCAGCAACTGCTCGAAGCTATCGACCCGCAACAAGGCCTGCAACAGGTATGGATCACCCTCCTCATTCGCCAAATGGTGATAAAGGATGCCTTCCTGCAACGGCACCAGCCCATAGATATCCTGCACATTACTCACACCGCCCGGCACGCTGGTGACCACCCGGTCGATCTGGGCCTGGGTGAGCGCGGCCAGAGGCAGCATGTCCGGGGTAATGTGCCGGCAATAGGCGGGAATCTTATTGGTGGGCGCCTGCACCTCTGTGACCTTGCCGCTGGCTGCCGCCAGCGAGGCCAGGGTTGGCTGGCCGAACAGCACGCGCACGTCGGCATTCAGACCGATGTCGCGCATGCGTTCGATCAGTTTCACCGCG
This sequence comes from Pseudomonas sp. PvP100, assembly GCF_017833055.1. Classification (NCBI taxonomy): domain Bacteria; kingdom Pseudomonadati; phylum Pseudomonadota; class Gammaproteobacteria; order Pseudomonadales; family Pseudomonadaceae; genus Pseudomonas; species Pseudomonas sp. PvP100. The sequence goes on along the minus strand of NZ_JAFIBO010000001.1, from coordinate 1,653,566 downwards.
AGCATCGAATGCCCACCCAGCTCGAAGAACTGGTCATGGCGGCCTACCTGCTCGACGCCCAGCAACTCGGTCCACAACCCGGCCAGGCGGGTTTCCGTCAGCCCTTGCGGTGCCTCGTATTGACGCCGGGCATAAGCTTCGGCCGAGGGCAGCGGCAGTGCCTTGCGGTCGAGCTTGCCATTGGCGGTCAGCGGGAACGCCTGCAGACTGACAAAAGCGCTTGGCAGCATGTGCTCGGCGAGCGACAGGCGCAGCTGTTCACGCAAATAGGTAGCGTCGGGTTCCAGGTCTGCTGTGCCGATGACATACGCCACCAGACGCTTGTCGCCCGGTTCGTCTTCACGCACCACGACCACAGCTTCGCGCACGCCTTGGCAGGCGCTCAATTGAGCTTCGATCTCGCCCAGCTCGATACGGAAACCGCGAATCTTTACCTGCTCGTCGTTGCGGCCCAGGTATTCCAGGCTGCCGTCCGGCAACCAGCGACCCAGATCGCCAGAGCGGTACATCCGCGCGCCCGGTTCCGAAGCAAATGGATCATCGAGAAAGCGCGTCGCGTTCAATTCGTCGCGATTGAGGTAGCCACGGGCCACGCCTGCCCCGCCGACGTACAACTCGCCCACCGCACCCGGTGGCAGCGGATGGCCATAGGCATCGAGCAAATAAAGTTGCAGGTCGGGGATGCGCTTGCCAATCGGGCTGGCGCCCACGCGCTGGGCGTCTTCAGGCTGCAACGGATAGTAGGTGACGTGCACGGTGGTTTCGGTAATGCCGTACATGTTCACCAGTTGCGTGTCAGCGTTCACGCTGCGTGCGTACCACGGCTTGAGCATCGCCGTATCCAGTGCTTCACCGCCGAAAATTACCTGGCGCAGCGAATGTGCCTGTTCCTTTTCTCCCTGGGCCGCAATCAATTGGCGAAACGCACTCGGCGTCTGGTTGAGCACCGTAACACCTGCACTGCACAGCAGGTCGTGGAAGTCTTCAGGCGAACGGCTGACCAGTTGCGGCACGATCAGCAGACGTCCGCCGTGCAGCAGCGCGCCCCAGATTTCCCAGACTGAGAAGTCGAAGGCAAACGAGTGGAACAGCGCCCAAATATCCTGTTCATTGAAACCGAACCAGTCCCGGGTGGCCGAGAACAGTCGTGCAACGTTGCGATGCTCGACCATCACACCCTTGGGCAGGCCGGTGGAGCCGGAGGTGTAGATGACGTAGGCAAGGTCGCTGGGTTTGACCGCTACTTGCGGATTGCAGGCGCGTTCATCCTGCAAGTCGACATCGTCGAGATAGATCAGCGGCACATCCGACACCGGCAACGCCTGTTGTACTGATTGCTGGCTCAACAATGCTACCGGCGCACTGTCGCCGAGTGTGTAGGCCAGACGCTCGAGCGGGTAAGCAGGGTCCAGTGGCACGTAACCGGCGCCGGATTTGAGGATCCCCAGCAAGCCGATAATCATTGCCGGGCCGCGTTCGACGCAGATCGCTACACGATCGTCCGGGCGTACACCCTGTGCCAGCAAACGATGCGCGACCTTGTTGGCACGCGCGTTGAGTCCACCGTAGCTCAGGGTCTGCCCTTCGAACATCAGCGCGACGGCGTCTGGTCGCTCTGCGGCGCGGGCTTCAAACTGCTGGTGGATCGTCAGGTACTCGGCGGAATGTGGCTGACCGGCATTCCACGTCTGAATCTGCAAGGCGTCGGTCTTGCTGATCAGCGAGAACTCATGCACTGGCAGTTGTTCGTTCGCCAGCCCCTGCTCCGTGACTTGCTGCAAGCGCTCGGCAAGCGGGACGATCTCGTCGTGCTGAAAATAGGCCTCGTTGTAGATGTAGTGCAGCCGCGATTCAGTGTCGCAAGCGTTGCTGCGCAGGTGGATGGCCAGCGGTGTCTGCTCGTGGTTGTTTGAACACTTGAAGGCGCGGGCGCTTGCCTGACCGAAGCGAAGCAGTTGGTTTTGGCGCTCATAAGAAAACGTCAGGTCGAACAATTGCGTACGCTCGGCACGGCGCAATTCCAGCAAGCTGTTAAGGTCGCTGACCGGAAACCGCTGGTGGCGGTAATCCTGCTTGACTGCCCGACAGATGCCCTGGACCAGTTCAGCGAACGTCAGGTCGGGACTGAATTTCAGACGCACTGAACTGAGCTGGGTAAAAAGCCCCAGGGTCTTTTTGTAGCTGGCAGTGGAACGGTTGAGAATCGGCAAGCCGATGACCAGTTCATCACGCTGATAGGCGCGGGTGAAGTACACGTACAGCACTGCCAGATGAACGTGGAACGACGAGGCGTTCAGTCGCAGGGCCAGCTCCTCGATCTGCTGCTCCAGGCCACGGTCCATGCCGTAGCTGAGGTGGCCGCTGCGGCTCGTCGCCGGGTGCTGAATCCGAGCCTGGTGACGTGGCGCCAGCAATGGATCGGGGATGTCGCGGTATTTGTCCAGCCAATAGGCCTGATCGAGAGCAAAGCGTGGCGACTCGCGATACTGGCGGTCGTCCTTGATGAAATCGACATAGGACGGTGCCGCCAGATCGGGCACACGTTGATCGTGCAATACGCTGTAAAGCTCACTGACGGACGCACAGAGCCGGTCGATGCCCCAGCCATCGAGCGCAATGTGGTGGGCATGAATCACGAAGTAGAAACGCTGTGCTTCGAGCTTGAGCAAATGCACTCGGAACAGTGGTCCACCTTCCAGCTTGAACGGTTGTTCAAGCTGAGTCTGCATCCAGTGTTCGGCTGCCTGACGCGGGTCGTCCCGCCCTTGCAGGTCAAACGGTGTCACAAGCATCGGCATGCTCGTGGCGAAGGTCTGCATCGGCACGCCTTCCTCGTCCCGCTCTTCGAGCAGGACCATGCGCAGCGCATCATGCTTCTCGATCAACAGGTCCAAGGCTCGCTGGAATATCCCGGAATCGAAGGGGCCTTCGATCTCCACGTAGCCGCCGATGTTGTATAGCGGCGAGTCGCGCTGGGTCATCTGGTCCAGCCAGATATTGCGTTGGGCAGCGGTCAGGACAAATGCCATACATTTCTTCTCGCAAAGGGTTGGCCTTGTCGCACGCAAAAGGCGGCGACAGCCGATAGTCGATTCGGGGCCAGGGAGTAGCGCGCTTCATGCCGTTTTGCGAAGGATCATCCCTGGAAATTTGGACCGCGCTTCAGTTCAGGCGCGCTTGTCCTGCACCGCGCACTTCACGTCGGAGACGATGCAACCATCGACCAACTTGATGATGCGATCGGCCAGCTGGAAGTACTGGTCGTCGTGAGTGATGATCAAAACGGTCTTGCCGCGCCGTTTGAGGTCCGGCAGCAGTTCCTCGTAGAAGAAGCGCTTGAATGGCGGGTCCTGGTCGGCGGCCCATTCGTCCAGCAGGTAAATCGGACGGTCTTCCAGATAGGCGCAAACCAGGGCCAGGCGTTTCTGCTGGCCGTATGACAAGGCCGTGGTGGTCGAGTAACCCAGTCCCTCGATCTGAACCTTGTCTTCCAGGCCCAGGGTCGACAGGTATGTCTGCGCCTGATCGGTGCTGGGATGCTCTTTCTCGTCAGGACCTATCAATCGGTTGAACAGATGGAAGTCAGAGAACACCGCCGAGAACAGATCGCGATAGTCGCCGCGCGAGTCGTCTGTGACCGCCGCACCGTCGAGCAGTAGCTGACCTTCTTGCGGGATGTACAGGCCGCAGAACACTTTGGCCAGGGTGCTTTTGCCACAACCGTTGCCGCCGACGATGTAGACCAGCTCACCGGCGTGGATCGTCAGGTCGATAGGTCCCAGGGCAAAACCGGAACTGCTCTGCGGGTCCTTGTAGTTCATGTGTACGTTCTTGAGCTGGATACTGCCCCAGGACTTCTTGTGATCGAGAAGCAGCACATTGTCTGTATCGCTGGTTTCCGGCTCCGGATGCGGTTCGTTGATGGAGAATCCGAAATCCGCCAGTCGCGTGCAGGCAATACGTCCCTGGGCCAGCATCGGCATGGCGCTGACCAGCATCACCAGCGGGCCCATGATGTACAGCACCGCCAGCACACTGGCGCTCATGGTCTTGGCATCGATGACAGCGAACATCGGCGCAGCGAACAGCAGGCAGCCGACCAGCAACGACAGGGTCAACTGGCCAACGTTTTCGGCGGCAGTGAACCAGAGCCGTTCGATGTAGTTGTACTTCGCGACCCGGATCGAAGACTCCTGGATCGCCGAGCGGCTGAACCAGCGGCGGCGAATACCGTTGAGTTTCAGTTCCTTGAGGCCGAACACCAGTGCGTGTGTGTATTCGTTGAAGGCCGTGAATTCGTCGCGCACCTTGTGGGTGAACTTCATGCCACCCATGAAAAACAGCAGGTACATTGCAACGCCCAGCATCATCAGCGAGATGGTTATCGCAAACACCACCCAGGACAGGTAGGCCAGGTAGGCAATACCGAACAGGAACACCGCCGACTCCACCAGGATCGTCGGCATGATCAACAGCGTGGCGTTGAGTTGCGGAATATCGCTGGTCAGCAGGGTCAGCACATTCGGCGCACCGCGGCGGTCGACCTCCTCAAGCGGCGTGCCGAGGATCTTGCGGCACAGGGCAATGCGCAGACGGGTCATGATGCGCATGCTGGCATAAGCCGGAAACAGCGACGCACCGTTGCGGAACAGTAGCGCCACCACGCTCAGGCCGACGAACCAGAACAGCGACTGACGCTGAAAGGTCTCCTCATGAATCGCCTGGTTGATCACATTGACCACGGCAATGGACGCAACGCCGCTGATGAGCCCGGTCAGAAGCGTAAAGAACGTCAGCCAGGGATGGCTGCTCCATAACAGACGCATGATCGAGCCTGGTCTGGCCTTCTTCTCTTGCTTGGTTTTCATTAGCTGCTGCCCTTGAATGCATTAGCCAGCGCGGGCGCCGGTGGTTGAAAGTCCTGGCTTGATAACGGGATGTCGATCATTCAGGCCGGTTGCCAAACGTCGCCCCGAGCGGTCATTTCGCCCATGGCGACAACGATCAGCCGGGGTTCCTCATAGGGGTCACGGGCGTGGGCGGCAAGCATGTTGTCAAGCATCACCACATCGCCCTTGCGCCATTCGAAACGCACAGCGCAAGCCTCGTAGGCTTCACCGATCAAGGCCATTACCGGGTCCTCGATGGCTGAGCCGTCGCCATAGCTGACCAACCGTGGCAGGCGGTCGGGGCCGAACATGTCAAGCAGGTCCTCGCGCAGCTCCTCGCCCATGCAGTACGGGTGATGCAACTGCACCTGGTTGAAGAAACAACGCTCTCCCGTGAAAGGGTGGGTGATCACCGCCGGGCACTGGGTGCGCAGCTGCAAAGTGTCGCCGTCAAGCCATTCGAAGTCTGTACCTTGCTCGCGGCAACGCTGTTCAATAACGCTGCGTTCGGACGTGCCGAAGAACGATTCCCAGCTTGGCTCGACACCGGCGGTGAAGGTGCGGCTGTAAAGCAGACCTTTGCTCTCGAAGCGCTCGACCACCTCTTTCGGCAGGTACGCGAGCACTTGACGGATGTCCGCCAGCGGAGTTGCCCCACCCACCCGCGATGGCTGCTCGCAGAAGAACCATTGCTTGCGTGGCCAGCTTTCCAGGTGCGAACTCTCATTGTGATAAAGAATCATCTCGCGCTCGGGATACGGCGTGGAGCGATAGACATTGCGCCCGCCTTCCTTCTTCGGAAGGTCGCCATACGTGCCGTGCAAGCCAGGCGAAAGCGCCTCGGCGAACGATTCGAAGGCGGCGACCGAAGGCAGATCAAATCCCCGAAACAAGACTGCGCCGTGACGGCACAGCAGCGTCTCGATCGCTTCGCGCCGGGCGCTGGCCCACAGCACCGGGTCCAGCTCGTCAGCTGTTGGCTCGATCACCACAGGCAAACTGTTACCGGTAGCCAGCAAGGACAACCGTACCGACGGGTCAGCGGCCCTGTCGGGCCAGGTTGGCGTATCCGTTTGCTGCTCATCAGCGAAAACGGACGCAGTGTTAGCTTGAAGACTCATGAACAAACTCCTGGACCTCAGCCCTTCACATCCACTTTTTGTAGGGAGCCAGACCAACACGCTCCGGCACCGCGCAAGAATAAAAACACTGATGGCCAGGGGCGTCTGTCACCGCAATCCGGGACATCGGTCGCACAGCGTGTCGATGCGTACTGATCCAGTTCGGCAGGCTTTGTCCCCATTTCCCTCGACAGACGCAGGCCGGCAGACGGTGCTGAAATGCGCCAACTGCGGATCATGCCGGCCCATTGACGGATTCCTCAGGCCGCAGGGATGTCTCGATTGCAGCGGATTTGCACGCTGCATCTGGTTATTACACAGGAGCCTTGGTCATGCCGATTACGAACACTGACGAATCGCCTAACGCCGCGTCAGCCCCTCTCAAGCCCGGTGCTTTCCTGCACGAGATATTCAGTGACAGGGCGCGACAATTTCCTGAGCGCACCGCCGTCAGCGATGCGGCCCGGACGTTGAGCTACGCACAGCTCGACGCGCTGTCGACAAAGCTGGCTGCACGTTTACGCGATGAAGGTGTGACCTACGGCACGCGTGTGGGTATGTACCTGCCGCGCAGCGTCGATCTGGTCACCAGCCTGCTGGGTATTCTCAAAGCCGGTGGCACCTATGTGCCGGTCGACCCGCAATACCCTGGCAAACGCGTCGAGCACATCGTGCGTGACAGCGAGCTGAGCCTGATCATCGGTGATGCCGCCAACCTGCCGAAAATACCGTCCCTGCGCGTATTGGCGCTCGACGAGTTACTGTCCGCGCCGGCGCTGCAACCGGCTGCTGAAGACACCCGTATCAACCCGAGTAATTCCACTGCCTACATCATCTACACCTCTGGCTCCACCGGTGAGCCCAAGGGCGTACAGGTTTCTCATGGCAACGTCAGTCGCCTGCTGGAAAGTACTCAACGCGCCTACGGCTTCAACGCCCAGGACGTCTGGTCGATGTTCCACTCCATCGGTTTCGACTTCTCGGTCTGGGAAATCTGGGGTGCCCTCGCCCACGGCGGCCAGGTGGCCGTTGTCCCGTATGACGTCTCGCGCTCTCCTGCCGCTCTGCGTCAATGGCTCGCCGATCAGCGCATCACCGTACTCAGCCAGACGCCATCGGCTTTCCGTGGTCTTGATGAGGCCGATCGTGGCAACACCGCGCCGCTGGCGCTGCGCTACGTAGTGTTCGGTGGCGAAGCGTTGCCCGCCAGCGTGCTGCGTCCCTGGGTCGAGCGTCACGGCGACCAGAAGCCCGCGCTGATCAACATGTACGGCATCACCGAGGCCACCGTTCACACCACCTTCAAGCGAGTGTTGGCGCAGGACCTGGAAACAGCAGCCATGGTGTCGCTGGGCAAGCCGCTGGACGGCTGGCGCCTGCACCTGCTTGACGCCAGCCTGGCGCCAGTGGCGGCAGGCACTACCGGCGAGCTGTACATCGAAGGTGCTGGCGTGGCTCAGGGCTACCTGAACCGTGAGGCGCTCAACGTCGAGCGCTTCGTCGAGTTGCCCGGTGCCATACGCGCTTACCGTACTGGCGACCTGATGACCCTGGAGAGTAATGGCGAATACAGTTATGCCGGTCGCTGCGACGAGCAATTGAAAATCAGCGGTTTCCGCATCGAGCCAGGCGAGATCGAAGCCTCTCTGCAAACCAGCCCCAGCGTGGCCGCTGCCCATGTCGGCGTACATGATTACGGCGATGGTGACCTGCGCCTGGTGGCTTACGTGGTACCAGGCCAGGGCGTCGATGCCTGGACCGAACAGGCTCGCAGCGAAGTTGCCGCGTTGATGGCCGAAAATTTGCCGGAGTACATGCGGCCCTCGGTGTATGTGCCGCTGGCAGAACTGCCGGTGACTCATCACGGCAAAATCGACAAGCAACAACTGCCCTCGCCTGCCGCTGACACGACGCCTTCAAGCGCGGCAGACGTCAAGGGCCTCAGTGAACAGGAGCACTTCGTGCTCAAGGTCTGGAGCGAAGACCTGGGTCTGAAAAACATCGGCGTCAATGATGATTTCTTCGATTCCGGCGGCACTTCACTGGCATTGATCCGCTCGCTGAGCAAGCTCAAGACACATTACAAAATCAACCTCGACCCCGGGATCCTGGCGGACGGCGCAACGGCCAAAGTTCTGGCCGACCACATCTCCCGTAGCCTTGTTCAAGCCCATTGACCGAAAAGGAAAAGCTCATGAGCAAAAAATTCGCTTTAACTGCGGAACAGCGTGCCTCGTTCGAGAAAAATGGTTTTATCGGTCCGTTTGACGCCTATTCGCCAGAAGAAATGAAAGAAACCTGGAAGCGCACCCGTCTGCGCCTGCTCGACCGCAGCGCCGCGGCCTACCAGGATCTGGACGCCATTTCCGGGGGGACCAACATCGCCAACTACGACCGCCATCTGGATGATGATTTCCTGGCCAGCCATATCTGCCGCCCGGAAATCTGTGACCGTGTCGAAAGCATCCTCGGACCTAATGTGCTCTGCTGGCGCACCGAGTTCTTTCCCAAGTATCCGGGCGATGAAGGCACCGACTGGCATCAGGCCGATACGTTCGCCAATGCTTCCGGCAAGCCGCAGATCATCTGGCCGGAAAATGAAGAGTTCGGCGGCACCATCACCGTCTGGACGGCGTTCACCGACGCCAACATTGCCAATGGTTGCCTGCAGTTCATTCCTGGCACCCAGAACAGCATGAATTACGACGAAACCAAGCGCATGAGCTATGAACCCGATGCCAACAACTCGGTGGTCAAGGATGGCGTGCGTCGCGGTTTCTTCGGTTACGACTATCGGCAGTTGCAGATCGATGAGAACTGGAAACCCGACGAGGCCTCTGCTGTGCCCATGCAGATGAAAGCCGGGCAGTTCATCATTTTCTGGTCAACGCTGATGCATGCGTCCTATCCGCACAGCGGCGAATCACAGGAGATGCGCATGGGCTTCGCGTCACGCTACGTACCGTCGTTCGTGCACGTCTATCCGGATTCGGACCACATCGAAGAGTACGGCGGCCGCATCAGCCTGGAGAAATACGGCGCGGTGCAGGTGATCGGTGACGAAACACCCGAATACAACCGTCTCGTGACACACACCACACGCGGCAAGAAATTCGAAGCGGTCTGACCCACAGACGTCAGACGAACGTAGCCTCGCGCAATGTGCCTGAAAAAAGCGCCCAACAAAGAGTGTAGATCCATGACTATTTCCTCCGATGCAGCGATGCGTCTGTGCGAGACGGTGAGGATGCTCAGGCACCTTGCCCTCAATTTGCCCGATCCCGTGTGCCTGAGCTTTCTCGCCCGGGACAACGACCCGCTGCCAGAGCCGGCGTGCTCCAGCGTGCGAGCCACAGAGCGGGCGATCAATGCCGCGTTTGCGCGCATTGGTGTGCGCACCCTGCAGTACTTGCACGGTGGCGAGGCACAACTGTCGTCGTTCGAATACTTTATAAGCCGCAAACTCTGCGAGGCGCTCGACTACAGCTACGAGCACTTCGACGATGCTGAAGACGTCACCGCCTTCAATCGACTGCTCAAGCATTTTGAATTCAGCGGTGCAGTGCCGCACATCGAGACATTGCACCTGACCACCCGTGACCATGCGCCTTTGCTGGTGCATGCGAGCGCCAACCGCGAGCTGCCTCCCGTGGTTCTGGCATTGCCTTGCGGCATTCCGTTCGATCTCTGCCGCGACTGGTTCAATGCCTTGAGCGAGCGGTTTTTTGTCGTGACCTGGGAGACCCGAGGGCTGTTCGGTGCCTGCGAGGCATTCGACCAGATCGCGGTGGACACCGATGCCCAGGTTGCCGACATGATCAGCGTAATGAATCACTTCAGGTTATCAACCGCACATCTGATGGGTATCTGCGGCGGCGCAGTGATCGCCCTGAGCGCCGCTGCTGCCCACGCCGACCGGGTCAACTCCCTGAGCCTGTGGCATGGGGATTACAACCTGGGCGACAACGACCTGCGCACCGCTCACCAGCAAAACTTCGAGTGGCTGATGGAAAGCGCAGCTCAGGATCGTGGCGAGGCTGCTGACCTGCAAACGATGTTCCTGGACCAGGCGACGCTGGCCACCACCCCTGAGCCCATTGCCCACGTGGTGCTTTACCCCTACGTCAATCCCGAGTTGTTTTATCGCTATGCGCGCCTGAATGACGCGCTGAACAAGACCGAGCTGGCACCACGACTGACGCGCATCACCGCGCCAACCCTGGTGGTGGCGGGCGATGCCGACTCGACTACGCACATCGGCGGCTCACGGTATATCGCCGCGTCGATCAAGGACGCCACGCTGCACGTAGAGCGCGATGGCAGCCACCTCGCGTTCTTTGCCTCAAGCCATCAATCGAAACAAACCGCCTTCAGCTTCCTCGAAGAAGTTCTTCAGCCCGCTGTTGCCTGACAGTGGTTCGATACCTCGTCGAGTAAAAAAGGGGGCTCAGGCCCCTGGCTTTACTCTGCGCGGCGACCTTGAGCGCGGCGGCGACCGGCTCACCTTCAAAGCGCCATACTGGCGAAGCACCAACCTTCCTTCACCGACCCGCTCCATAGGCCAATGGAATCGGTCCAGGCCTTTATACCGGCGAGGCGCAGCGTAGCCTTGAGTCATTGATCACCCAGCCCGGAAGACCACCGCGCGCAGTTGTCCCAGCTTCCCATGACAGACATCCCCAGGTGGATGCTCTATTTTTTTTTCAATGTTCTTAATCCTCCCGCCGACTGGCATTCGTCCAGCGCCATGCCGCGCCGCCCTTCGACCGGAGACGAGCCAATTGATTTCGCAAACAGGTGCTTTGAGATGAATTCGTTGATCGACAATCTGTGCACGCAAGGACAAGAGCTCCTTCCGCTGGCTTCGGTTCAGCAAGGTATCTGGCTTGATCAGCTCGCCTATCCGCACCTGCCTTATTACAACATCGGCATGACTCTGGAGATCAAGGGCGACATCGATATTGCGCTGTTCGAGAAAGCCATCCAGATGGTCGTCGACGGCCATGACGCGCTGCGTCTGAGTTTCAGCCACGAAAGGGGCATGGGCGGCCAGCGGGTTCTGTCCAAGGCGCCGTTCACGCTTGAAGTGACCGACTTGCCTGACGTCGACGGCGACGCCGAGCAGGCCATTGCGCATCTGCGCGAGTCCTTCCGCCAACCCTTTGAGTCAATGACCGGACAACTCTGGGAGTCGCGTCTGGTTCGTTGCGGGCCGCAACTCTATTACTGGTTCAATCGCTTGCACCACCTGGTCGCCGACGGCATCGGTGCAGTGCTGATAGCGCACACCGTAAGCGATGCCTACTCAGGCTTGCTGGAAGGCAAGCAAACGCTGGCCGAGGGGCCTTCTTACCTCTCGTTCCTTGAAGAAGACAAGGCCTATATGACGTCTTCTCGCTACGAGCGTGATCGACTGTTCTGGGAGCAGGCCTACGCCCAACTGCCGCCGGTTCTGCTGCAACGCAGAGCAGATTTCAAGGCAGGCGTAACCAACGGCCCAGCCCCCAGTGACCAGGTTCAAGCCATGTTGCCCCGCGCGCTTTACAACGCGCTGACTCAGTTTGCCGGCGAATGCAACCTGTCCGTGGCTCATGTACTGGTCGGAGTGATCAGCACCTATTTCTGCCGCACCGCGGGCGTCGATGAGATCGTTGTCGGCATGCCGGTGCATAACCGTACCAATGCTCGTCAGAAAGCCACCATCGGTATGTTTTCGTCTATCAGCCCGATTCGCGTGGGCTTCGATCCGCATGAAACGCTGGTCGACCTGATGAATAACATCGGCACGCAACTACGTCGCACTTACCGCCACCAGCGTTTCCCGATTGCCGAACTCAATCGCAGCCTGCGGCTGGCGCAAAACGGACGCCACCAGCTGTTCGATGTTTCACTTTCGTTCGAAAGCTTCGATGGTGACGTCACGTTCGGCTGCGAGGACCCGGCACGGGTGCTGATGCTGGACAATGGTTACGAGCAGACGCCCATGGCGATCTTCGTACGCGATTACCATCCCTCTGAAGACATCCACCTGGATTTCAATTTCAACACGGCTTATTTCACCTTAGAGGAAGCGCAGCGCGTACAGCAGCGCATTTTCGCCATGCTTGAAGCAGTGCTGAATCAGCACGACACGCCTTTGGCGCACTTCCCGCTGATGAGCGAAACCGAGCATCAGCAACTGTCAGCTTTCAACGAAACCGCCCTCGCCTATCCCCGCGATGTCGTTATCCACCAACTGATCGAACAACAGGCCGCCCAGCGTCCGGATGCCTGCGCCGTACGCGGCGACAGCGGGCCGTTGCTCACTTACGCCGAACTCAATCAACAGGCCAACCAGCTCGCCCATCGCCTGATAGAGCTGGGTGTGAAGCCGGATACGCGGGTCGCAGTCAGCCTGCGTCGCGGACCGGAAATGGTCGTGGCGCTCTTGGGTATTCTCAAGGCCGGTGGCGCCTACGTGCCGATCGACCCTGACCTGCCCAGCGCCCGCCAGACTTATATGCTCGAGGACAGCTCGCCGCAGGCAGTGCTGACCACTCAGGACCTGAGCGACAACCTGCCGGCCCTGGACCTTCCGGTGCTGGTGCTTGATAGCCACGATGACAGCGCGCAACTGGCCAGGCAGCCGACCGGCAACCCGGATGCCAAGGCCCTGGGCCTGCAGCCGAACCATCTGGCCTACGTGCTCTACACCTCGGGTTCCACCGGGCAGCCCAAAGGCGTGATGAACGAACACCTGGGCGTAGTCAACCGCCTGCTATGGGCCCGCGACGCCTATCAGGTCAACAGTCAGGATCGCGTGCTGCAAAAAACCCCGTTCGGTTTCGACGTGTCGGTCTGGGAGTTTTTCCTGCCACTGCTGGCCGGGGCCGAGCTGGTCATGGCTCGTCCCGGTGGCCATCAGGATCCGGAGTATCTGGCTCAAGTGATGAGTGACGCGGGCATCACCCTGCTGCACTTTGTACCTTCGATGCTCGATGTGTTTCTGGAACACCGCTCAACCCGCGACTTCCCGCAACTGCGCCGCGTGCTGTGCAGTGGCGAGGCCTTGCCGCGTGCGTTGCAGCGCCGCTTCGAGCAACAGCTCAAGGGCGTTGAACTGCATAACCTGTATGGCCCGACCGAAGCGGCCATCGACGTTACTGCCTGGGAATGCCGTCCGACGGATCCGGGCGAAAGCGTGCCTATTGGCCGCCCGATTGCCAATATTCAGATGCACGTACTCGATGCCTTGGGCCAGTTGCAACCGCTGGGCGTGGCGGGCGAGCTGCACATTGGCGGCATCGGCGTGGCGCGGGGTTACCTGAACCAGCCGCAGCTGAGTGCCGAGCGTTTCATCGCCGATCCGTTTTCCGAAGACCCGCAGGCACGCCTGTACAAAACCGGCGATGTGGGTCGCTGGCTGGCCAATGGCGCGCTGGAGTACCTGGGCCGCAATGACTTTCAGGTGAAGATCCGCGGTTTGCGTATCGAAATCGGCGAAATCGAGGCCACCCTGGCCAAACACCCGGCGGTCCATGAAGCGGTGGTCACCGCTCGCGAAGAGATACCCGGCGACCAACGTCTGGTGGCTTACTACACGCAGTCTGCCGAGCACACTGCTGTCGATATCGAAACCTTGCGCGGTCACCTGCAGCAACAGTTGCCGGAATACATGGTTCCGGCCATTTATGTACTGCTTGAGGCGATGCCACTGACGCCGAATGGCAAGCTCGATCGCAAGGCGCTGCCAGCACCGGATGCACAGGCGCTTATCAGCCGTGGTTACGAAGCGCCGCAAGGCGAAGTGGAAACCCTGCTGGCGTCGATCTGGGCCGACGTGCTCAAGGTTGAACAGGTGGGTCGCCATGACCATTTCTTCGAACTGGGTGGCCACTCACTGCTGGCGGTGAAATTGATCGAACGCATGCGCCAGGTCGGCCTGAGTGCCGATGTGCATGTGCTGTTCGGCCAGCCAACCGTGGCGGCACTGGCGGCAGCTGCCGGTGGTGGCTCGGAAGTCGTGGTGCCGGCCAATCTTATTCCCGAACGTTGCGACCGTATCACCCCGCAGATGTTGCCGCTGATCAACCTCTCTCAGGCGCAGATCGACCACGTGGTGAAGGACATGCCCGGTGGTGTTGCCAACGTGCAGGACATCTACCCGCTGGCACCGTTGCAGGCGGGGATTCTTTACCACCATATCAGTGCCGAACAGGGCGACCCCTACACCCTGAAAGCACTGTTCGCGCTATCTGACCGGGCGCGACTGGACGATTTCAGCGGTGCTTTGCAAGGTGTGATAAACCGCCACGATATCCTGCGCACCGCGGTGCTGTGGGAGGATCTCGATGAACCGGTGCAAGTCGTGCTGCGTCAAGCTGAACTGCAAGTCATCGAGTTGTTCCTCGACCCTGCAGACGGCCCGGTTGACGAGCAATTACACCAGCGCTTCGATCGCCGGCATTACCGCCTCGATGTGCGTAACGCGCCATTGATGCGCATTGTCTTTAGCCATGACCCGGTCAACGACCGCTGGCTGGCGATGCTGCTGTCCCATCACCTGGTCAGCGACGCCACTTCCCTGTCCGTGGTACTGCATGAAATTCAGGCGCATCTGCTCGGTCAGGGCAATGACCTGGGTGAGACAGTGCCATATCGCAACTATGTCGCCCAGGCTCGCCTGGGTGTCAGCGAGGCACAGCACGAAGCGTTCTTCCGCGACATGCTCGGCGACATCGACGAGCCGACGCTGCCGTTCGGTTTGCAGGATGTGCAGGACCGTGGCCGCAACCTCGAAGAGGCCAGCGTGACCCTGGCGGCCGAACTGAACCTGCGTTTGCGTGCTCAGGCTCGACAGGCAGGCGTCAGCGTCGCGAGCCTGATGCATTTGGCCTGGGCGCGGGTGTTGGGCAATGTCTCGGCCTGCGAACAGGTGGTGTTCGGCACGGTACTGCTGGGCCGGATGCAGGCCGGTGATGGCGCCGACCGTGCGTTGGGCATGTTTATCAACACCTTGCCGCTGCGCGTCGATATCGGCGCGACGACAGTGGCCGACGGATTGAAGGCAACCCACGAGCGGTTGACGGCTTTGCTGGGGCATGAGCATGCTCCGCTGGTGCTCGCCCAGCGTTGCAGCGGCGTGGCCGCTCCGACGCCGCTATTCAGTGCATTGCTCAACTACCGGCACGATGCTGTGAGCGATGTTTCAGCAGAAGCTGCCAGCGCCTGGGGTGGGATCGAGTCCTTCGGCACCGAAGACCATACCAACTACCCGTTGACCCTGAATGTCGATGACCTGGGCGATGCTTTTACGCTCACCGTTCAGGCCGTCCAGCAAATCAATGCCCAGCGCATCGGCGAGTACATGCAGGTTGCACTGCGCAGCCTGGTGCAAGCGCTGGAACACACGCCGCAAGCAGCGCTGAACAGCCTGCCGATATTGCCGGACGATGAGCGCGAGCTATTACTGGCGGGGTTTAATGACACTGCCCACCCTTATCCGCGCGACGTACTGATCCACCAATTGATCGAACAACAGGCCGCCCAGCGTCCGGATGCCTGCGCCGTACGCGGCGACAGCGGGCCGTTGCTCACTTACGCCGAACTCAACCAACAGGCCAACCAGCTCGCCCATCGCCTTATAGAGCTGGGTGTGAAGCCGGATACGCGGGTCGCGGTCAGCCTGCGTCGCGGCGCGGAAATGGTCGTGGCGCTCTTGGGTACCCTCAAGGCCGGTGGCGCCTACGTGCCGATCGACCCTGACCTGCCTAGCGCCCGCCAGACTTATATGCTCGAGGACAGCTCGCCGCAGGCGGTGCTGACCACTCAGGACCTGAGCGACAACCTGCCGGCTCTGGACCTTCCGGTGCTGGTGCTCGATGACCGCGATGACAGCGCGCAACTGACCAGGCAGCCGACCGGCAACCCGGATGCCAAGGCCCTGGGCCTGCAGCCGAATCACCTGGCCTACGTGCTGTACACCTCGGGTTCTACCGGCACGCCCAAAGGCGTGATGAACGAACACCTGGGCGTGGTCAACCGCCTGCTCTGGGCCCGCGATGCCTATCAAGTGAACAGTCAGGATCGCGTGCTGCAAAAGACTCCCTTCGGTTTCGACGTGTCGGTCTGGGAGTTTTTCCTGCCGCTGCTCGCCGGTGCCGAACTGGTCATGGCACGTCCCGGTGGCCATCAGGAGCCGGACTACCTGGCGCAGGTAATGACTGACGCGGGCATTACCCTGCTGCACTTTGTGCCCTCGATGCTCGATGTGTTTCTGGAACACCGCTCGACCCGCGACTTCCCGCAACTGCGCCGCGTGCTGTGCAGCGGCGAGGCCTTGCCGCGTGCGTTGCAGCGCCGCTTCGAGCAACACCTGAAGGGCGTTGAACTGCACAACCTCTATGGCCCGACCGAAGCGGCCATCGACGTTACCGCCTGGGAATGCCGTCCGACGGATCCGGGCGACAGCGTGCCCATCGGCCGTCCGATTGCCAACATTCAGATGCACGTGCTGGATGCCTTGGGCCAGCTGCAACCAATGGGCGTGGCCGGTGAACTGCACATCGGCGGTATCGGCGTGGCGCGGGGTTACCTGAACCAGCCACAGCTGAGTGCCGAGCGTTTCATCGCCGACCCGTTTTCCAGCGACCCACAGGCACGCCTGTACAAAACCGGCGACATGGGTCGCTGGCTGGCCAATGGCGCGCTGGAATACCTGGGCCGCAACGACTTTCAGGTGAAGATCCGTGGCTTGCGTATCGAAATCGGCGAAATCGAGGCCGCGCTGGCCAAACACCCGGCAGTCCATGAGGCGGTAGTCACTGCTCGTGAAGATGTACCGGGCGATAAACGCCTGGTGGCTTATTACACCCTGATCGCAGAGCATGCTTCGGTAGACATCGACAGCCTGCGCGGTTGGCTGCAGGAACAACTGCCGGCCTACATGATCCCGATGGCCTATGTGCTGCTCGACTCAATGCCGCTGACGCCGAACGGCAAGCTGGATCGCAAGGCGCTGCCGGCGCCGGACGGTGATGCGCTGATCAGCCGTGGCTACGAAGCGCCACAAGGCGAAATCGAGGAGGTGATCGCGGTTATCTGGCAAGACCTGCTGGGCGTCGAGCAGGTCGGGCGCCACGACCATTTCTTCGAACTCGGTGGCCACTCACTGCTGGCCGTCTCTCTGATCGACCGGCTGCGCAAGCAGGGGTTGAATCTCAACGTAAAGACTGTATTCACTGCGCCCAGCGTGCGTGAAATGGCCCTGGCCATCAGCCAGGACAAACAAGTCCTGTTCCAGGCTCCGGCTAACCGCATCCCGGCCGACTGCACGCAATTGACGCCAGACATGCTGCCGCTGGTGAAACTAAGCGTCGATGAGATTGAACTGATCACCTCCGCCGTTCCCGGTGGAGCCGCCAATGTTCAGGACATCTACCCGCTGATACCGCTTCAGGAAGGCATCCTGTTCCATTACCTGCTCAATCGTGAACGCGACGCCTATCTGGTGCGCTCGACGATCGAGTTCGACAACCGTGCGCGTCTTGACGCCTTTCTTGAGGCGCTGCAGACGGTTATCGACCGCCATGATGTCCTGCGCAGTTCGGTGCATTGGGTCGGCCTGCCGCAAGCGGTCCAAGTGGTGCACCGCCAGGCGCAATTGCCGGTCCATACCCTCACCCTGACGCCGGATGAAGACGCACTCAGCCAGGTGAATCGTCTAAGTGATCCAGGTCGTCTGCGCATGGACCTGCAACAGGCACCGCTACTACTGGCCTACATTGCTGGTGACCCGAACTCGGATCGTTGGCTACTGGCACTGATTGATCACCACATGATCAGCGACCACGTCACTCTCGAGCTCATACTCGAAGAAATTCGCCTGCTGATGCGAGGCCAGAGCGCAGACCTGCTGCCAGCGCAGCCTTATCGGGAGTTTGTCGCACAGACCCTCGCCAGCCCTTCAAGTGCCCACGAAGCCTATTTTGCACGCCGTCTGGCGGATGTTGATTCACCCACCGCTCCGTTCGAACTGCTGGAAGTTCAGGGCGACGGCAATGACGTCATAGAAGCCGAACTGGCATTGAACGGTGAACTCTGCGCACGTATCCGGACTCAGGCCCGGGAGCGCGGTATGTCCCCGGCGGTTCTGTTCCATGTCGCCTGGGCGCAGGTGCTGGCCCGTTGCACCGGTCGCGATGATGTGGTGTTCGGCACCGTGGTCACCGGCCGCCTGCAAGGTACGATAGGCGCCGAGCGTGCCATGGGCATGTTCATGAACACCCTGCCGGTCCGCGTGCAACTGGCCACGCAAGGCGCCCAGGAACTGGTCATGGCCACCCACCGTGATCTCAGCGAGTTACTGAGCCACGAGCAGGCATCATTGGCCCTGGCCCAGCGTTGCAGTAGCGTGGCCACGGGGGCGCCATTGTTCTCCAGCCTGCTCAACTACCGGCACCAGAGCCAGGACAGCCAGTTGCAATGGCCGGGCCTGCGCCTGCTCGACAGCTCCGAGCGCACCAACTACCCGTTGTGCTTGTCGGTCAATGATTACGGCAGTGACCTGGGCCTGTTGATACACAGCGTGCAACCTGCGGATCCGCAACGCCTGTGCGCCATGATGCAGTGCGCGCTGGAGCAATTGACCGACGCGCTGGCGCACACACCACAGATGGACGTTACTCAGCTGGATGTGCTGCCCGCCGCCGAGCGCAACCTGCTGCTGGAGACCTTCAACCAGACCCGCCAGGACTACCCGACGGAGCTGTGCATTCAGCACCTGTTTGAAGCCCAGGTACGCACGCAACCCGGTGCCATCGCCGTGGCGTTCCAGGGGCAGCGCTTGAGCTATGCCGAACTAAACCGTCAGGCCAACCGTCTGGCTCATCACCTGATCGGCCTGGGCATCGGCCCTGATGATCGCGTGGCGCTCTGCGTCGAGCGCGGTGTGGAAATGATGGTCGGCCTGCTCGGTGTGCTCAAGGCCGGTGCTGCTTATGTACCTCTTGACCCGGCCTACCCGGCTGAGCGCCTGGCCTACATGATCGAGGACAGTACGCCGTCGGCGTTGCTGACACAGCGTCACTTGCAGGAATATCTGCCGACCCTCACCTTGCCACTGGTGCTGCTCGACGATGATCAGCGCAAAACCTTTACCGAGCGTGACGACAACCCGGTGGTTGAAGCCCTCGGCGTGCGCAATCTGGCGTATGTGATCTACACCTCGGGCTCCACCGGCAATCCGAAGGGTGTGATGATCGAGCATCGCGGCCTGGTCAACTACAGCGTCGATGCGGCGCGGCTGTTTGACTTGTCCCCAACCGACACCGTGCTGCAGCAGAACACCCTGAACTTCGACCTCTCGGTGGAAGAAATCTTCCCGGCACTCTTGGCCGGGGCCACCCTGACGCCAAGCCGCGAGATCTTCGGCAGCGAAGGGACTGAAGATTACGGCATTCATCCGACCGTCCTGCACCTGACCACTGCGCACTGGCATACGCTGGTGGCCGAATGGCACAAACAGCCGCAGGTCGCTGAGCAACGTCTGCAGCATGTGCGTCTGATCAACGTGACTGGCGATGCGCTGTCGGCACAGAAGCTCAAACTCTGGGACGAGATGCGCCCGGCGCACACGCGTCTGATCAATACTTATGGGCCAACCGAAGCGACGGTGTCCTGCACTGCGGCCTACGTCAGCCACGACGCTGCGGCCGGCAGCGAAGGCAGTGGTAATGCGACCATCGGCAAACCGATGGCCAACACGCGTATCTACCTGCTTGACGCTCACCAGCAGCCAGTGCCGTATGGCGTGGCCGGTGAAATCTACATTGGCGGCGACGGCGTGGCACGCGGTTATCTGAACCTTGAAGAGGTCAACGCCGAGCGCTTCCTCGCGGATCCTTTCAGCAACAGCCCTGATGCCAGGATGTACAAAACCGGCGATCTGGCGCGCTACATGGTCGACGGCCGTATCGAGTACCTGGGTCGTAACGACTTCCAGGTCAAGGTTCGCGGCTTCCGCATCGAACTGGGCGAAATCGAAGCCCGCCTGGGTAATTGCAAAGGGGTCAAGGAAGCGGTGGTGGTCGCTCGGGAAGATAATCCGGGAGACAAGCGCCTGGTGGCCTATGTGGTTGCCCAGCCGCAAAGCCAGCTTACAGCCGCTGAACTGCGTGCCGAACTGGCACCGCAACTGGCCGAGTACATGCTGCCAAGCGCGTTCGTGCTGCTTGATGAACTGCCGTTGACGCCGAATCGCAAGCTGGATCGCAATGCCTTGCCAGCCCCGGACGTTGATGCGCTGATCAGCCGTGGCTACGAAGCACCGCAAGGCGAAACCGAAACGCAGATTGTGGCTATCTGGCAAGACCTGCTGGGCGTCGAGCAGGTCGGGCGTCACGACCATTTCTTCGAACTCGGTGGCCACTCACTGCTGGCCGTCTCTCTGATCGAGCGTCTGCGCAAGCAGGGGTTGAATCTCAACGTAAAGACTGTATTCACTGCGCCCAGCGTGCGTGAAATGGCCCTCGCCATCAGCCAGGACAAACACGTTCTGTTCCAGGTACCCGCCAACCGCATTCCGGCTCATTGCACGCAATTGACGCCAGACATGTTGCCGCTGGTGGAACTGAGCGGCGCTCAGATTGAACTGATCACCTCCGCCGTTCCCGGCGGCGCCGCCAATATCCAGGACATCTACCCGCTGGCACCGCTTCAGGACGGCATCCTGTTCCATTACCTGCTGAATTGTGAGCGCGATGCCTACTTGATGCGCTCGATGATCGAGTTCGACAGCCGTGCGCGTCTTGACGCCTTTCTTGAGGGCCTGCAAACGGTAATCGACCGCCATGACATCCTGCGCAGCTCGGTGCATTGGATCGGCCTGCCGCAAGCGGTGCAAGTGGTGCACCGCCAGGCGCAATTGCCGGTCCATACCCTCACCCTGACGCCGGATGAAGACGCACTCAGTCAGCTGGATCGTCTGAGTGATCCAGGTCGTATGCGCCTGGACCTGCGACAGGCACCGCTACTACTGGCCTACATCGCTGGCGACCCGAACTCGGAACGTTGGTTACTGGCGCTGATTGATCATCACATGATCAGCGACCACGTCACCGTGGAACTCATACTCGAAGAAATTCGCCTGCTGATGCGAGGCAAGAGCGCAGACCTGCTGCCAGCGCAGCCTTATCGGGATTTTGTCGCACAGACCCTCGCCAGCCCTTCAAGTGCCCACGAAGCCTATTTTGCACGCCGTCTGGCGGATGTTGATTCACCCACCGCTCCGTTCGACCTGCTGGAAGTTCAGGGCGACGGCAATGACGTCGAAGAGGCCAAACTGGCATTGAGCAGTGACCTCTGCGCACGTATCCGGACCCAGGCCCGGGAGCGCGGCATGTCCCCGGCGGTTCTGTTTCATGTCGCCTGGGCCCAGGTGATGGCCCGTTGTACTGATCGCGATGATGTGGTGTTCGGCACCGTGGTCACCGGCCGCCTGCAAGGTACGGTCGGCGCCGAGCGGGCCATGGGCATGTTCATGAACACCCTGCCGGTTCGTGTGCAACTGACCACACAAGGCGCCCAGGAACTGGTCATGGCCACCCACCGTGATCTCAGCGAGTTATTGAGCCACGAGCAGGCATCACTGGCCCTGGCCCAGCGTTGCAGTAGCGTGGCCACAGGGGTGCCGTTGTTCTCCAGCCTGCTCAATTACCGGCACCAGGGCGAGGACAGCCGGTTGCAATGGCCGGGAATGCGCCTGCTTGACGGCACCGAGCGGACCAACTATCCGCTGTGCTTGTCGGTCAACGATTACGGCAGTGAGCTCGACCTGATAATACACAGCATGCAGCCTGCGGATCCGCAACGCCTGTGCGCCATGATGCACTGCGCGCTGGAGCAATTGACCGACGCGCTGGCGCACACACCGCAGATGGCCGTTACGCAGCTGGATGTGCTGCCTGCCGCCGAGCGCAACCTGCTGCTGGAGACCTTCAACCAGACCCGCCAGGACTACCCGACGGAGCTGTGCATTCAGCACCTGTTTGAAGCCCAGGTACGCACGCAACCTGGTGCCATCGCCGTGGCGTTCCAGGGGCAGCGCTTGAGCTATGCCGAACTGAACCGTCAGGCCAACCGTCTGGCTCATCACCTGATCGGCCTGGGCATCGGCCCGGATGATCGGGTGGCGCTGTGCGTCGAACGCGGTGTGGAAATGATGGTCGGCCTGCTCGGTGTGCTCAAGGCCGGTGCCGCTTATGTGCCGCTTGACCCGGCTTACCCGGCTGAGCGCCTGGCCTACATGATCGAGGACAGTACGCCGTCGGCGTTGCTGACCCAGCGTGATCTACAGGAGCGCTTGCCGGCGCTGAACTTGCCGCTGGTGTTGCTCGACGACGATCAGCGTCAGGCTTTCACCGCGTGTGATGACAACCCGGTCGTACCGAATCTCGGCGTGCGCAACCTGGCGTATGTGATCTACACCTCGGGTTCCACCGGCAATCCGAAAGGCGTGATGATCGAGCATCGCGGCCTGGTCAACTACAGCGTCGATGCGGCGCGGCTTTTTGCTCTGTCCCCAACTGACACCGTCCTGCAGCAGAACACCCTGAACTTCGACCTCTCGGTGGAAGAAATCTTCCCGGCACTCTTGGCCGGGGCCACCCTGACGCCAAGCCGCGAGATCTTCGGCAGCGAAGGGACTGAAGATTACGGCATTCATCCGACCGTCCTGCACCTGACCACTGCGCACTGGCATACGCTGGTGGCCGAATGGCACAAACAGCCGCAGGTCGCTGAGCAACGTCTGCAGCATGTGCGCTTGATCAACGTCACGGGTGACGCACTGTCGGCACATAAGCTCAAACTCTGGGCCGAGATGCGCCCGGCGCACACGCGTCTGATCAATACTTATGGGCCAACCGAAGCGACGGTGTCCTGCACTGCGGCCTACGTCAGCCACGACGCTGCGGCCGGCAGCGAAGGCAGTGGTAATGCGACCATCGGCAAACCGATGGCCAACACGCGCATTTACCTGCTCGACGCTCATCAGCAGCCAGTGCCGTATGGCGTGGCCGGTGAAATCTACATTGGCGGCGACGGCGTGGCACGCGGTTATCTGAACCTTGAAGAGGTCAACGCCGAGCGCTTCCTCGCGGATCCTTTCAGCAACAGCCCTGATGCCAGGATGTACAAAACCGGCGATCTGGCGCGCTACATGGTCGACGGCCGTATCGAGTACCTGGGTCGTAACGACTTCCAGGTCAAGGTTCGCGGCTTCCGTATCGAGCTGGGCGAAATCGAAGCCCGCCTGGGTAATTGCAAAGGGGTCAAGGAAGCGGTGGTGGTCGCTCGGGAAGATAATCCGGGAGACAAGCGCCTGGTGGCCTATGTGGTTGCCCAGCCGCAAAGCCAGCTTACAGCCGCTGAACTGCGTGCCGAACTGGCACCGCAACTGGCCGAGTACATGCTGCCGAGCGCGTTCGTGCTGCTTGATGAACTGCCGTTGACGCCGAACCGCAAGCTTGACCGCAAGGCCTTGCCGGTTCCGGCGGACGATGCTTTTGCCAGTCGCGAACACGTGGAGCCGCAAGGTGCTACCGAGATTGCGCTGGCGCAGATCTGGCAAAACCTGCTCGATCTGGAACAGGTGGGCCGTCATGACCAGTTCTTCGAACTGGGCGGCCACTCCTTGCTGGCGATGCGCCTGATTTCCCAGGTGCGCCATCAATTGGGCGTCGAACTTGGTCTGGCCGCGCTGTTCGCCCATCCCGAACTGAGTACCCTGGCCGCGGCCATCGCTCAGGCCGGACGCAGCGACTTGCCGGACATCGTGCCGGTGGCACGCGATCAGGCGTGGCCGTTGTCATTCGGCCAGCAACGTCTGTGGTTTCTCGCCCAGATGGAAGGCGCCAGCGCGGCCTACCACATACCTGCCGGCCTGAGCCTGCATGGCAAACTGGATCTCAAGGCATTGCAACGGGCGTTGGAGCGTATCGTGGCGCGCCACGAAGGTTTACGCACCACGTTCATGCAGGGCGATGACGGACAGCCGGTGCAACGCATCAGCCCGGCGGACACCGGTTTCAACCTGCAAGTGCACGACCTGCAAGGGTTGGCGGATGCCGAGAAAAAACTTCAGGCACTGGCCAGCGAAGAGTCGCTGCAAAGCTTCGATCTGCAACAGGGCCCGTTGATTCGTGGCCGCCTGATTCGTATGGCCGAGGACCATCACGTATTGTTGCTGACCCTGCACCATATCGTTTCCGATGGCTGGTCGGTTGGTGTGCTGACCCGCGAATTGTCCGCGCTGTATGCGGCATTCAGTCAGGACCAGGACGACCCGCTGGCGCCGCTGGACCTGCAATACCTGGACTACGCGGTGTGGCAACGTCGCTGGCTGAGTGGCGATCTGCTGCAACAGCAAAGCAATTTCTGGCAGCAAACCCTGGCAGATGCTCCGGCGTTGTTGATGTTGCCCACCGACCGTGCGCGTCCGGCGCTGCAGGACTATGCCGGTGCAGCACTGCCCGTCGTTTTCGACAAAGACCTTAACCGAAGTCTCAAGGCATTGAGCCAACGCCGCGGCAGCACCCTGTTCATGACGGTCATGGCTGCGTGGGCCGGCCTGCTGGGACGCCTGGCGGGTCAGGACGATGTGGTCATTGGTACGCCTGTGGCCAATCGTACACGCAGTGAAGTCGAAGGGCTGGTGGGTCTGTTCGTCAACACCCTGGCCATCCGCGTTGACCTCAGTGACAAGCCTACGGCAGAGACGCTGCTGGCGCGGGTCAAGCAGCAGACTCTCGATGCCCAGGCGCATCAGGACTTGCCGTTCGAACAAGTCGTGGAAGTCATCAATCCGCTGCGCAGCCTGTCCCACAGCCCGATTTTTCAGGCCATGCTGTCGTGGGAGAATAACGAGGCGTCTGATCTGACGCTCGGCGACATGACCCTGAAAAGCGTCGAATTGGCCGCTGATACGGCTCAATTCGACCTGACGCTGGATATGGCCGAGGTGGATGAGCAACTGGTCGGCACGCTGGAGTACGCCACCGCGTTGTTCGACGAGAGCACCATGCGGCGCTATCTGGGCTACTTCCGGCGTTTGCTGGAGGCCATGGTCGCCGACGACCAGCAGGTGCTGGAGCACGTAGCCTTGCTGGGTGGCGACGAACGTGAACATCTGCTGGCGGGCCTCAACGCAACAGAGGCGCCCTACCCGCAGGACTTCACGATCCATCAGCTGTTCGAAGACAGGGTTCAGGCTCAGCCCAACGCCATCGCCGTGGCTTTCGAGGCGCAGCGCTTGAGTTATGCGGAGTTGAACCGTCAGGCCAACCGTCTGGCTCATCACCTCATCATCCTGGGCATCAAACCGGATGATCGGGTGGCGATCTGCGTAGAACGTGGCGTGGAAATGCTGATCGGCGTGCTCGGTGTACTCAAGGCCGGTGCTGCCTATGTGCCACTGGATCCGGCCTACCCTGCCGAGCGCCTGGCCTACATGATTGAAGACAGTGCGCCGTCGGCAATGCTGACCCAGCGTGATGTGCAGGCGCATTTGCCGACGCTGGACTTGCCACTGGTGCTGCTCGATGAAGATCAACGCGACACCTTCAACGAGCGTGACGACAACCCGGTGGTGGAAACCCTCGGTGCGCACCATCTGGCGTATGTGATCTATACCTCGGGCTCAACCGGCGTGCCGAAAGGCGTAATGGTCGAGCATCGCGGATTGCTCGCAGTCAGCGCGGCGTGGAAGCAATTGTATCCGTTGCACGCGCCACTCAATCACTTGCAGATGGCAGGGTTTTCCTTCGATGTGTTCAGCGCCGACCTGATCCGCTCACTGGGTTTCGGCGGCACACTGGTGCTGTGCCCACGCGAGACCTTGATGGACCCTCCTGCGCTTTACCGCCTGTTGAGCGAAGAGTCGATCGGTTTTGCGGATTTCGTGCCTGCCGTGCTCAACGCGTTGCTGGGCTGGGTGGAAGAGACCGGTCACGACCTGTCGTTCATGCGCACGGTGGTCTGTGGTTCGGATATCTGGACCGCGCACAGCGCCCGGCAACTGCGCAAGCTCTGTGGCGATCACGTGCAGATCGTCCAGGCCTACGGCGTCACTGAAGCCAGCATCGACAGCACCTGTTTCGAGTTCGAGGCAGCCAGCCAGGTCGACGGGGTCTTGCCGATTGGTCGGGCACTGGCCAACACGCGGATTTATCTGCTCGACGAGCTGGGCCAACCGGTCCCGCCGGGTGTCGCGGGCGAGTTGTATATCGGCGGCGCAGGTATTGCTCGCGGCTATCTGAATTTGCCGCAATTGACTGCCGAACGCTTCATGGACAACCCCTTCGTGGCGGGCGAACGGCTGTATCGCAGCGGCGATATGGCTCGCTATCGGGCTGATGGCAATATCGAATTCCTCGGCCGAAACGACTCCCAGGCCAAGCTTCGCGGGCTGCGTCTGGAGCTGGGCGAAATCGAAGCACGCCTGGCCGAGGTTGCGGGCGTGCGCGAAAGCCTGGTCGTGATTCGCGAGGACAGCGGCGGCACGCCGAAACTGATCGCGTATTTTGTGGAATATGCCACTCGCGACGAGTCTGGCCCTGCCCTGACCCCGCGTGCGCTGCGCCAGCAGCTGCAACTCAACCTGCCGGAGTACATGATCCCGGCAGCGTTCGTGCGCATGGCCGCATTGCCGCTGAGCGCCAACGGCAAACTGGATCGCAGGGCGTTGCCCGAGCCGGATGCCGACGCCTTCGATCAGCATGATTTCGAAGCAGCCGATGGCCCGCTGGAGACGGCAATCGCCGCCATTTGGGCCGATGTGCTGGGTGTCGCACAAGTCGGCCGTCATGATGACTTTTTCGCGCTCGGCGGTCATTCATTGCTGGTCATGCGCGTGCTTGCTCAGGTTCGTCAGCAATTGAATCTGGAGGTTTCACCGTCAGTGTTTTTCGCGGCACCGGTGCTGCGACAGTTCGCCGAGCGGCTGGGCAACACGCAGGACAACGCTCGCCTGGCGATCACGCCTGTGCAGCGTTCGGGTGCGCTACCGCTGTCGTTTGCCCAACAGCGCCTGTGGTTCCTCGCGCAACTGGAAGGTGGCAGCGCCGCTTACCATATTCCAGTTGGATTACGTCTGCGCGGCAGCCTTGATCAGGCATCGCTGCAACGCGCACTGGACCGTATCGTGGCCCGCCATGAGGCACTGCGCACGACCTTTGTACAAGAGCAGGGACAGCCTGCAGAGCAGCGTATCTCTGCCGCTGACACAGGTTTCAGACTGCAACTGCAGGTACTGGCCGGGCAGAACGATGCAGAAGACACGCTGCTTGCCATCGCAGCACAAGAGGCCAGCGAGCACTTCGACCTCGTCAATGGACCGCTGGTGCGCGGGCGTCTGGTGCGCATGGCCGATGACGACCATGTGTTGCTGGTGACCATGCACCACATCGTCTCCGATGGCTGGTCAACCGGGGTGTTGAACCGCGAGCTGGGCGCCCTCTATGCAGCCTTCAGTCAGGGGGCGGAGGATCCATTGCCGGCCTTGCCAGTGCAATACGTCGACTACGCACTGTGGCAACGTGAATGGTTGAGTGGTGACGTGCTGCAACAACAGCGTCAGTACTGGCAGCAAGCCCTGGCCGGTGCACCAGCCTTGCTGACCCTGCCGACCGATCGGCCACGTCCGGCGCAACAGGACTACAGCGGGCGGACGATGGAACTGGTGCTCGATACACACTTGACCCATGGCCTCAAGGCATTGAGCCAACGCCATGGCAGCAGCCTGTTCATGACCGTCATGGGCGCCTGGGCCGCGCTGTTGGGACGGCTGTCCGGTCAGGACGACGTGGTGATCGGTACGCCGGTGGCCAACCGTATGAGCGCCGAGGTGGAGAACCTGATCGGCTTCTTCGTCAACACCCTCGCTGTGCGGGTCGACCTTTCGGGCGCCCCGAGCGTCGAAACGCTGCTGCAGCAAGTCAAACGGCAGACTCTGGCTGCCCAGGCAAATCAGGACCTGCCGTTCGAACAAGTGGTCGAAGTGGTTCGACCACAACGCAGCCTGTCTCACAGCCCGATTTTTCAGGCAATGCTGTCATGGCAAAACAACGAGGACGCCGCTCTGCTGCTCGGCGACATGACCCTGCAAGGCGTCGCAGTGGCCGGTGATACGGCAAAATTCGACCTGGCGCTGGACATCGGCGAGGTGGACGGGCAACTGATCGGCACGCTGGAGTACGCCACCGCGCTGTTCGACGAAAGCACCATGCGTCGTTATCGAGGCTACTTCCTGCGTTTGTTGGAGGCCATGGTGGCCGATGACCAGCAAGTGCTGGAGCAGGTGCCGTTGCTCGACACTGCGGAGCGCGAGTACCTGCTGAAGGATATCAATGCCACAGAGCGCGCCTACCCTGTCGGTCAGTTGATGCATCGCTTGTTCGAGGCGCATGCCGAAGCTGCACCGCAGGCAATTGCAGTCCGCCAGAGTGAGCAAACGCTGACCTACGCCGAACTCGACAGCCGAGCCAATGCCTTGGCTCAGCACCTGCGCAAACACGGTGTGGGGCCAGGAACCCGGGTGGCGATCCTGCTGGATCGGTCGGTGGAATTGCTGGCCAGCATGCTGGCCACCCTCAAGTGCGGCGCGGCTTATCTGGCGCTGGATCGTCTGGCGCCCGAAGAGCGCCTGCGCTTCATGCTCGAGGACAGCGAAGCCATCATGCTGCTGAGCCGTAGCGACCTGACGGCACCTGACATGACGCCAAGACTGGATCTGGACACACTGGAACTGTCGGCGCTGAACCAGGGGCCAGTCATGCTTGCAGATGAAATCGCAGGCGAAACCCCCGCGTGCATCATCTACACCTCTGGCTCCACCGGTGTGCCCAAGGGCGTGATCGTGACTCACAACGGCATTATTCGGCTGGTTCAGGACAACGGCTACTACGACTTCTCCGCCGAGGACCGTGTGGCGTTTTCGTCCAACCCGGCGTTCGACGCCAGCACTCCGGAAATCTGGGGTGCATTGCTCAATGGCGGCCAGTCGGTGATTATCGAGCCGCAGGTGCTGCTTGAGCCGGTGGCCTTCGCCGCCCTGCTGAAGCGCCATGGTGTAACAGCCATGATCAGCTCGACCGCCCTCTTCAACCTGTATGCCGGGTTGATTCCCGAGGCCCTGGCAGGCCTGCGCATGATCATGTGTGGCGGCGAGCGCGCTGATCCGGCCTCGTTCCGTCGGGTCCGGGAGCACTCCGCTCAGGTACGCCTGTTCAACGGCTATGGCCCGACCGAGGGCACCACCTGTGCCACCAGCTACGAAATTTTCGATGTACTGCCTGACACCCTGAGTCTGCCGATTGGCAAGCCTAATGCCAACGTGCGGGTCTATGTGCTTGACGCCGGGCGCGAGCCGGTGCCGATGGGTGTGGTCGGCGAGATCTACATCGGTGGCACAGGCGTCGCACTCGGCTACCTGAACCGCCCGGAACTGACCGCCGAACGTTTCAGCGAAGACCCGTTCAGCCAGCAGGCCGGCGCGAGACTCTATCGCACCGGCGACCTGGCGCGCTGGTTGCCGGACGGTAACCTTGAATACCTGGCGCGTAACGATGGGCAGGTCAAGGTCCGCGGCTTCCGCGTCGAGCTGGGCGAAATCGAAAGCCTCCTGCACTTGTGCGACGGCGTGCGCAACTCCGTGGTGGTGGCGCACGAAGCCAGCCCGGGTGACACCCGTCTGGTCGCCTACTACACCGTGCATGCAGACGCTGAAGCACCTGATCCAGAGGATCTGCGTGCGCAATTGAGTGCCGATTTGGCGGAATACATGGTTCCGAGTGTGTTCATGCGCCTGGATACCTTGCCGCTTACGCTCAATGGCAAGGTCGACCAGAAAGCACTGCCGGCACCGGACCTGAACGCCATGTCCGCGCGAACTTACGTTGCGCCGGAGGGTGCCACCGAACAGGCCTTGGCGGACATATTCCAGGAGCTGCTGAGCCTTGAACGAGTGGGTCGCCATGATGGCTTCTTCGAGCTTGGCGGTCACTCGCTGCTGGCTGCGCAACTGGTTTCCCGTGTGCGTCAGCAACTGAACGGCGACATGGCGCTGCGTCAGCTGTTCAATCACCCGACCGTGGCCGAACTGGCGAAAGTGGTCGACGGCCTGCAAGCGGCCGACACCGACAGTATCGAACCCATCGAGCGTAACGCGCCGCTGGCACTGTCCTTTTCCCAGCAGCGCCTGTGGTTCCTCGACAGGCTCGACCCTGGTGCCAGTGGCGCCTACCACATGCCGATGTCGCTGCTGCTGCGCGGCGAGCTTGATCACCGCGCGCTCAAGGCTGCGCTCGACCGTCTGGTTGCACGTCATGAAAGCCTGCGCACCACCTTCGAGCTGCACGGCGAACATCCGGTGCAGGTCATCGCTGCGGCGGACAGCGGTTTCGCCCTGGCAGAGGAGGACTTGCGCTCGCAGCCTTATGAACAGGCCAGCCTCAGCGCTTCACGCATCGCCGACAGCGAGGTCGCTGCACCGTTTGACCTGCGCCAGGGCCCGCTGATTCGCGGGCGTCTGCTGCGCCTGGCGGATGATGAGCATATGTTGCTGATCACCCAGCACCACATCATCTCCGACGGCTGGTCGGTGGGTGTGCTGGTCAACGAGTTGGCCGCCCTCTATCAGGCCTTCAGTAAGCATCAGCCGGACCCGCTGCCAGCCCTGTCAATCCAGTACGCCGACTACGCCGCCTGGCAACGCCGCACCTTTACCGGCGAGCGCCTTGCCGAGCAGGCCGACTTCTGGCGTGAGCACCTGGGTGGCGCGCCGACGCTGCTGTCGCTGCCCACCGACCGGCCGCGTCCGGCGCTGCAAAGCTACCGCGGCGGCGCGGTGCCCGTGACGATCGATGCGACGCTTTATCAGCGTCTGGAGCGCTTCTGCCAGGCCCATAACGTCACCCTGTTCATGGGCCTGCTCAGTGCCTGGTCGGTGCTTATGGCACGTCTGGGCAACGAACGCGATGTAGTGATAGGCGTGCCGAGCGCCAACCGTGGCCGCACCGAAACCGAGAACCTGATCGGTTTCTTCGTCAACACCCTGGCCCTGCGCATTGATCTGGCGCAGAACCCCAGCGTGGCGCAACTGCTGGAGCAGGTCCGCCAGACCACGCTGGCGGCCCATGAACATCAGGACATTCCGTTCGAGCAAGTGATCGAAGCCTTGCAGCCGCCACGCTCGATGAGCCATAGCCCGCTGTGTCAGGTCGCCCTGTCGCTGGATAACACCAGCATCGGCGGCGAGTTGAAGCTGCCGGGCCTTAGCCTGCACCCCGTGTTACAAGCCCATGAAACCGCGCAGTTCGACCTGATGCTGATCCTGGGCAGCGAAAACGGCACCCTCACCGGGGTTATCGAATACGCCAGCGATCTCTTCGATCGCGCCACCGTCGAGCGTTTTGCCCAGCATTTCCATACGCTGCTGGAAGCGATGGTCGAGGATGTCGCGCAACCTGTGCTCGGCCTGCCGTTGCTCAGCCCGGCGCAGCGCCTGGCCTCGCCAGCGCTGCTGCAGCCCAAGGCGGTATTCGCGTCGGGTCTGATGGTGCATCAGCGCTTCGAACAGTTCGCCGCCGCCCATCCGCAAAACATCGCGCTGGTCTTTGGCGGGCAAGAGGTGAGTTACCAGACGCTCAATCGCCGAGCCAACCGTCTGGCCCATGAACTGCTTGCCCAAGGCGTACGTCCCGATGACCGGGTGGCGATCCTCGCAGAGCGTGGCACGCAGATGATCTGCGCGGTGCTGGCCGTGCTCAAGGCCGGTGCGGCCTACGTACCGCTGGACCCGACTTACCCCACCGAGCGTCTCGGCTACCTGCTGACAGACAGTGCGCCGGTAGCGTTGCTGGCCCAGTCGGCCTGCCTCGACGTGCTGCCGGTACACAGCGTGCCGGTACTGACCCTCGGCGCGGACAACGACAGTGCCGATTTGGCAGATGAATCGCTGGACCGCAACCCTGAGCCTGCTGCGCCGGGTCTGTCTCGCGATCATTTGGCATACGTCATTTACACCTCAGGGTCTACAGGCCTGCCCAAAGGTGTGCTGGTCGAGCACGGCAACGTTGCACGCCTGTTCGACGCCACCGCCGGGCAATTCAACTTCGGGCCTGAGGATGTCTGGACGCTGTTCCACTCCTTTGCCTTCGACTTCTCGGTCTGGGAAATCTGGGGCGCGCTGTGCTACGGCGGCAAACTGGTCATCGTCCCGAGTGAGGTGGCGCGTTCACCGGATGACTTCTATGCGCTGGTCTGCGAGCAGCAGGTCACCGTTCTGAACCAGACGCCAAGCGCTTTCCGCCAGTTCATCCAGGCTCGCGAACGCAGCCCGCAGGAGCATGCGCTGCGTGAAGTGGTGTTCGGGGGTGAGGCTTTGGACTTCCGCAGCCTGCAGCCCTGGACCGCACGCACACCGCTGTCGCGTACCCGTCTGGTGAACATGTACGGCATCACGGAAATCACCGTGCATGCCACTTACTACCCGATCAGCCAGTCGGAAATCGACACAGCCATGCCAAGTCTGATCGGGCCGGCACTTGATGACCTGTGCCTGCGTATCCTCGATGACTATCAGCAGCCGGTGCCGGTCGGCGTCAATGGCGAGATTTACATTGGCGGTGCCGGGGTTGCCCGGCATTACCTGAACCGCACCGAACTGAATGCCGAACGTTTTATTGCCGACCCCTATGCGTTGCAAAGCGGCGCACGGCTCTACCGCACCGGCGACGTTGCGCACTACCGCAGCGACGGCGGCGTGGTCTACGTCGGCCGCAATGACTCGCAAATCAAGATTCGCGGTTTTCGTATCGAGTTGGGCGAGATCGAGGCGCAATTGCTCGCCTGCCCCGACGTTCGTGAAGCGATGGTCATCGTGCGTGAGGATCGCCCTGGCGACAAACGCCTGGTCGCCTATCTGATTGCCGAGGACGGCGCTGCTCCCGAGTCAGCGCTTCTGCGCAGCCAACTGGCCAGCGTGCTGGCCGAACACATGCTGCCAAGCGCCTTTGTGACCCTTGAAACCTGGCCGTTGACCACCAACGGCAAGCTGGACCGTGCCGCCCTGCCCGCGCCGGACCAGTTCGCAACGGTGAGTCGTGACTACGAAGCACCGCTAGGCGCTATCGAAACGACCCTGGCCGCTGCCTGGCAGGAATTGCTCGGGGTTGAACGTGCCGGTCGCCAGGATCACTTCTTCGAACTGGGTGGTCACTCCTTCCTGGTGATTAACCTGATAGAGCGCTTGCGTCAGATCGGCTTGGTGCTGGACGTCAGCACGGTGTTCTCGGCGCCAACCCTGCAAGCCATGGCTGCGGTCCTGGCGGGCGGCACTGCGGCGGAACGGGTCGCCCCGGCGAACCTGATTCCGGTCGATTGCACGGCGTTGACCCCGGACATGCTGCCGTTGGTGAAGCTGACCCGGCAGGAACTGGAACATATCGTTGCCGATGTGCCAGGCGGCGTCGCCAATGTTCAGGATATCTACCCACTGTCGTCGCTGCAGGAAGGCATCCTGTTTCACCATCTGTTGCAGTCAGAAGGCGACGCCTACCTGATGCGCACCATAGCGACGTTCGACAGCCGTGCGTTGCTCGACAAATTCCTCGGCGCGCTGCAAGTGGTGATCAACCGCCACGACATCATGCGCAGCTCACTGCGCTGGCAAGGTCTGCCGCAACCGGTACAAGTGGTGCATCGTCAGGCAACGTTGCCAGTCATTCAGCTCGACACTGCACCGGGTGAAGACGCCTTGCAGATGCTGCGCGAACGCACCAATACCTACCATATGCGCCTGGACCTGCAACAGGCACCGCTGATAGCCGCGTATATCACCTACGATACCCGGCAGGAAAAGTGGCTGATGGCGTTGCTGGACCATCACCTTATCAGCGACAACGTCACCCTGCGCCTGATCATGGGCGAGATCCAGGCAGTGATGGACGGACGCGCCGACGCCCTGCCGCCATCGCAGCCGTACCGCAACTTCATCGCCCAGGCCGCGTGTGTGTCCCAGGCCGAACATGAAGCCTACTTCCATCAACTGCTGGGGGATGTCGATACCACCACTGCGCCTTACGGCGTGCTCGATGTGCGTGGCGGCGATGCAACAATCCTGCGTTCGGTGCAGGATCTGAGCGACGATCTCAGCGCGCGGATCCACGCCACCGCACGGGCTCAGGGCGTGCCGACCTCGGTGCTGTTCCATGCGGCATGGGGCTTGGTGGTAGCCGCCACCAGCGGCCGCGACGACGGGATTTTCGGTACCGTGCTTTCGGGACGTTCCCAAGGCACCTCCGGTGCCAACCATGCGCTGGGCATGTTCATCAACACCTTGCCGATGCGTATTCGCCTGCAACAAAACAGCGTGCGCGATATCGTTCAGGACGCCTACCAACAGCTCAGCGGCCTGCTGACCCACGAGCAGGCGCCACTGGCCCTGGCGCAGCGCTGCAGCGCAGTGGATGCATCGCTGCCGATGTTCACCGTGATCCTCAATTGCCGTCACGGTGATCTGGTGAACACTGCCGGGGAAAACATCGAGGACATGGGCGAGGAGCAGGAAGGTGTTCATTTCCTGGGCTCCGAAACCCGTACCAACTACCCGATCGAAATTGCCGTAGCCAATGAGGCCAATGGCTTTTCGCTGACCGTGCAGTCTATAGATGGCATCGATCCGCACCGGATTGCCGCCTACCTCGGTCAGGCGGTTGCCGAGCTGGTCAATGCCCTTGAGCAGGATCCGGCACGCCTGGCAAGCAGCCTGGAAGTGATTCCGCAGGCCGAGCGGCAACTGCTGCTCAACGACTTCAACGACACTGCCAGCGACTTCGCACCGGTCGTGCCGATCCATACCTTGTTCGAAGACCAGGTCCGCCGCAATCCTGACGCCGTGGCGCTGGTCTACGAAGACCGCCAGCTAAGCTATCGCCAGCTCAACCGCCGTGCCAACCACATAGCCCGGCAACTGCTGCAACTTGGTGTACAACCGGACGAGCGCGTGGCCATCTGCGCCGAGCGCAGCCTGGATATGATTGTCGGCCTGCTGGGGGTGCTCAAATCAGGCGCCGCCTACGTGCCGATCGACCCTGCCCACCCAACTGACCGCATGGCCTTCATGCTGCAGGACAGCCAGCCGCGTGCGCTGCTGACCCAGAGCGCCCTCAGTCTGCCGGCCGGCGATACACCACTGATGCTGCTCGACAGCGCTGAATCGCTGCTGGCGGCGGATGATCAGGCGTTCGATGCCAATCCGCTGGTCGACAGCCTGACGGCGGAAAACCTGGCCTACGTGATCTACACGTCAGGCTCCACCGGCCAGTCGAAAGGTGTCATGGTCGAGCACCGCTCGGTGTTCAACTTCTGGAACGTGCTGACCCGCACCACCCATCAGCATTGCCCGACACCGGCCACCGTGGCGCTGAACGCCGGCTTCTTCTTCGACATGTCGATCAAAGGCATCTCGCAATTGTTCTCCGGCCACACGCTGGTGATCATCCCGCAACTTATTCGTGCCAACGGCAGCGAACTGCTGGACTTCCTCGAAGCCCATCAGGTTCATGCCTTCGACTCAACACCCTCGCAGCTCGACACCCTGCTCTCGGCCGGTTTGCTGGAGCGCAGCAGTTACCAGCCGGTCAGCGTGCTGTTGGGTGGCGAGGCGATCAACGCCAGCACCTGGGAAAAGCTGCGCAACTGCCCGACCATCCGCTTCTACAACATGTATGGCCCGACCGAATGCACAGTGGACGCGACCATTGATCTGATCCGCGACCTGGGTGAAAAACCAAGCATCGGCCGACCCATCGCCAACGTTCAGGTGCATGTTCTGGATGCGCGTGGCGAGCCCGCACCACTGGGCGTCGCCGGGGAAATTCACATCGGCGGTAGCGGTGTGGCCCGTGGCTACCTCAACCGTGACGAGCTGAGTGCCGAACGCTTCATCGCCGACCGGTTCTCCGATGTTGCCAATGCGCGCCTTTACAAAACCGGCGACCTGGGTCGCTGGCTGGCGGACGGCACGCTGGAATACATGGGCCGTAACGACTTCCAGGTGAAGGTTCGCGGTTTCCGTATCGAGCTGGGTGAAATCGAAAACGTTCTGCTGGCCGTACCAGGCATCCGCGAGGTGGTGGTGATTGCCCGCAACGACAGCCAGGGTGATTCGGACAGCCAGCGCCTGGTCGCTTATGTCTGCGGTGAATCGGTTGCGGCCGAGCACTTGCGTAGCGAGCTGCTCAAGCATCTGCCTGAGTACATGGTGCCCAGCGCCTTCGTCCAGCTGGATGCCCTGCCGCTGACCTCGAACGGCAAGCTCGACCGCCGAGCGCTGCCGGCCCCCGGTCAGGATGCGTTGGCCAGCAAGGCTTACGAGGCGCCGCAAGGCGAAACCGAAGAGGCCATCGCCGAAATATGGAAAGCCCTGCTGCATCTGGATCAGGTCGGCCGCGACGACGGCTTCCTTGAACTGGGCGGCCATTCGTTGCTCGCCGTGCAATTGCTGTCGCGACTGCGACGCAAGCTTGGTACACGAATCACCTTGCGTGAGCTCTTCGACGCCCCGACCGTGCGTGGCCTGGCTTCATTGGTCAATGCCACGGCGCCCAGTGAAGCGCAATCGATCCCGAAGGCCAACCGTTCGGGTCGCCTGCCGCTGTCCTTTTCCCAGCAACGTCTGTGGTTCCTCGATCATCTGGATCACGCGGCCGGCGCGGCCTACCACCTGCCGATGGCGTTGCGCCTGACAGGGGCGCTTGATGCGGCTGCCTTGCAGGCGACCCTGGACCGCCTGGTTGCACGCCACGAAACCCTGCGCACGCGTTTTGAACTGGTGGACGGTGAACCGGTGCAGAAGATCGCCCCGGCCGATACCCGCTTTCCGCTGTTGCACCAGGATCTGCGCGATCTTTCCAGTGACCAGCGCACGGCGACCCTGACCCGTCTGGGTCAGGAAAATGCCACGCAATTGTTCGATCTGACCAAGGGCCCGATGCTGCGCGGGCATCTGCTGCAGGTCGCGGATACCGAACATGTGCTGTTGATCACGCTGCACCACATCGTCTCCGATGGCTGGTCCAACAGTGTGCTTGCCCAGGAAGTGAGCGTGCTTTACGCCGCCTTCAGTCAAGGCCAGAAAGACCCGCTGCCAGCGCTGCCACTGCAATACGTGGACTACGCCGCCTGGCAACGGCAATCCCTTGACGGCCCGGCGCTGCAAGCTCAGATCGACTTCTGGCGCACGCATCTGGAAGGTGCGCCAAGCGTATTGAACCTGCCACTGGACCGTCCGCGCCCAGCCATCCAGAGCTACACCGGCGGGATGATCGACTGTGTGCTCTCGCCAGAGCTGAGTGCCGACTTGCGTGCCTTCAGTCAGGCTCAGGGCAGCACATTGTTCATGGTCCTGCTGGCAGGCTGGTCGATGCTCATGAGTCACCTCAGCGGCCAGAATGATGTAGTAGTCGGTACGCCTGTCGCCAACCGTCAACGCCCGGAGCTGGAGCCATTGATCGGCTTCTTTGCCAATACGCTGGCATTGCGTGTGGCAACCTGCCGAGAGACTCGACTGAGTGAAGTGCTCGGTCGGATCAAAGACATCACGCTGGCTGCCTACAGTCATCAGGATCTGCCGTTCGAGCAAGTGGTAAGCGCCTTGCAGCCAACCCGCAGCATGAGCCACAGCCCGTTGTTCCAGGTGATGCTGAGCCTGGACAACACGCCCCCTTCGCTGTTGCGAATGCCCGGCCTGGAAGTCGAGTCGCTGGACAGCGCCCATATCACCACGCAGTTCGACCTTTCGTTGTCACTCGCCGATACCGGCGAAGGCCTGAGCGGCGGCCTGCAATACTCCAGCGACCTGTTCGACAAAACCACTGTGCAGGCCATCATGCAGCTGTTTTCCAGGGTTCTGGAGAATATGGTGACTGACGCACAG
This sequence comes from Pseudomonas sp. PvP100, assembly GCF_017833055.1. Lineage (NCBI taxonomy): Bacteria > Pseudomonadati > Pseudomonadota > Gammaproteobacteria > Pseudomonadales > Pseudomonadaceae > Pseudomonas > Pseudomonas sp. PvP100. The sequence continues at coordinate 1,615,584 of NZ_JAFIBO010000001.1, read as the reverse complement.
CAGTCGATCGGTCAGGTGCTGGACAACACGCCGGCGCTGCCGCGTTCGGCGCATAACGCGGCGCTCGCTGCGACGGTCGAGGACGAACAGCCTGAAGAGCTGCCTTACGAAGCACCCGAAGGCGACACCGAGATCGCCCTCGCCAACCTCTGGAAGGAGTTGCTCAAGCTGGACAAGGTCAGTCGCCATGACGACTTCTTCAGGCTGGGCGGTATTTCGCTGATGGCCGTGCAGATGGCGTCGCGTTTGCGCAAGGTACTCGGCAAACCGATCGCTGTCCGCGATCTGTTTATCGAGCCGACCATTGCCGGTTTCGCCAGGACACTGGACAGCCAGACACGTCCCGGCCATCACAGCAATCTGGTACCGGTCCGTCGCACTGGCTCGAAAAGGCCGCTGTTCCTGGTCCACCCGTTGGGCGGCGAAGTGCAGTACGTGCGCGATCTGGCCGCGGCAATCGACCCACAGGTGCCGCTCTATGGCTTGGCCGCCAGTGGCCTGGCAGCTGGAGAGAAGCCGCTGCTTGAGGTGCCGGCCATGGCTGCGCGTTACCTGGCAGCGATTCGCCAAGTACAACCGCGAGGGCCTTACCGGATCGGCGGCTGGTCTGCAGGTGGTCTTATCGCTTATGAAATGGCCCGCCAACTGCAATCCAGCGGCGAACAGCTGGAGTTCCTCGGCATCATCGACACCTCCGCGCGTCTTGAGCAGCAAGCGCCGGAGGTATTGAGCGAAGGTCAATTCCTGATGAGCTGGCTACCCGAGCAGCTTGATCCCGAGGTTCTCCGGCAGCTCACCGAGCTGGCCAGCGCGGATGCCGTCGAGGAAATGCTGGCATTTTGCATGGCACAGCGCCTGCTTCCGGAAGAACTGCCGCAGAACGTCGATGCCACCATGCTACGCAGCCATGTTGCGGTGGCCCATGCGATCCACATCGCCATCAGTGCCTATGTCAGCCTGCCCGCCCCGCTTCACGTGACACTGTTTACCGCAAGCGGGCAGGAGCGCACCGATCCGCTGCTGGGTTGGGGGGCTTTGCTTGAAACACCGGTGAGCGTTACAGCGCTTCCCGGCACCCACGACACACTGGTCAGGGCGCCTCACGTCAGCGCATTGGGCCAGGCGATCTCTCGAGCTCTCGACAAGGAGCCCGTCCAAATGAGCAGCAGTGAAGAGGTCCCTGTTCGATAACCGCACTTTCTGACGGGTAACCGCTCGGTTGTGCAGGATGTCCCGGTATCCCGTGACAGACTTTTCCTGCACAACTCAGCTTAATTGGATCCTCAAGCTGAATCGTTTCTTGTGAAGATAATCGCGCTTGATACCGGATTCGAGTGATGTTGAGGCGCGAAGGATTTGAGCGGTCTTAGGGCCGAATTCACAGTCTGGGCGACAGAATTGCACGCAACTTCTGATCTTCAGGAATGGACATATGAACCGACAAGTGAATGCCAAAGATGAAGTGAAAACGCACATTTATCTGGAACTCGGGAAGCTGGTGTCTAGCGTCGGAGATGACATGTTTCTGAGCAACATGTACCAGTTAATCAATACATCGCTGGCTGTAAGCCGTGTGGAACTGAGCGAGTGGACCGTTGATGACAGTCAGGCGACGGTGACCGATGTACAGTTGCTGGGCTACGCGGGCGCTGAGTTGAATCCGCAGATGCAAACGGTGTGTCCGACCCGTGCCAGACACCGCAGCGACCATCCACTGGTCAAGCGCGTGCTGGAGGTAGAGGACGACCTGCTGATTCACCTGAACGCCCGGATGAAAAACCAGCAAGGCAATGACTGTCTCGGAACCTCCCACCAGTGCAGCATGATTTCGCGCAAGGCCAATCGCTGTTGTGTGATCTCACTGCACCGTCCGCAAGCTGACAAAGATTACTCGTTGCAAGAACTGTCTTTTTTGAAATACCTCTCGGAGGCCCTGCTGCCTTTGTCGGAGCGCCATGCCCGCGCCCATCGCCAATCCGGTATGAAAAGCGCTGGGGGGGCGCTGTCCCATGGCCCGCTTTCCCTCGAGCACAAGCAATTGCAAAGCGAGTTCAACGAGCGCTTGCGTGCCTGCGACGTCTCACTCTCGGCACGGGAGAAAGAGGCCTGTCTGGAATTCCTCGCGGGCAGCACAGTTCCTGAAATCGCAGAGAAGCTTTGCGTCAAGAGCAGTTCTGTCGAAACCTATCTGAAACGCTCCGCCGCCAAGCTGGGTATCAGCGGTCGACATGGGCTGGCCAAGTGGCTGGTATGCGCAGAATGAACAAATCCGTTAGCCCATGGCTATTTGCCGTACTGTCGTTGAGCGGCTGCTCGTTGATTCCGGACTATCAGCGCCCGGCAGCCCCGGTTGCCGCACACTACCCACAATCTTTCGACTCGGCGCCAGCGCTTTCTGGCCCACTGGCGGCGGACATGGGATGGCGTGACCTGTTCCGCGACCCTACGCTGCAACAACTTATCGAAAGCGCCCTGCTCAACAATCGTGACTTGCGCGTGGCAGCACTCAACGTCGAGGCCTATCAAGCGCAATATCGCATTCAGCGCGCCGATCTGTTTCCCGCGATCAGCGCCACGGGCAGCGGTACCCGGCAACGCCAGCCCGCCAGTATCACGCAGACCGGCGGACCGGTGACCAGCGGTACTTATTCGGCGACGCTGGGCATCAGTTCTTATGAACTGGATTTGTTCGGACGCATACGCAGCCTCAGCGATCAGGCCTCGCTCACCTATTTGTCCAGCGAAGAGGCCCGGCGCAGCGCTCAACTCAGTCTGGTGGCAAGTGTCGCCACCGCTTACCTTACCTGGCGTGCCGACCAGGAGCTGTTAGCCTTGACTCAGGACACGCTGATGTCCTACGAAAAAAGCCTGAAGCTGACCACTCGTAGCCAGCAAGTCGGCGCTTCCTCGTCACTGGACCTGGCCCAGTCGCGTACATCGGTGGAGAGCGCACGAGCAAGTCTGGCGACGTTCCAGCGTCAGGTCGCCCAGGACCTCAATAACCTGACCTTGCTGGTGGGCACGGCGGTTGCGGACACCGCGCCCAGCCGTCCGTTGTCCTCGGAATGGCTCGCTGAAGTGCCTGCGGGGCTGCCTTCTGACCTGCTGCAACGACGCCCGGACATTCTGGAAGCCGAATACCAGTTGCAGTCGGCCAACGCCAGTATCGGTGCTGCGCGAGCGGCGTTCTTCCCGAGTATTACCCTGACGGCCAACGCCGGTACATCCAGCACCGAGCTGTCCGGCCTGTTTAAAGCGGGTTCGGGAGGCTGGGTGTTTTCGCCGCAGATCAATATCCCGATTTTCAACGCCGGCAGTCTGCGGGCAAGTCTTGATTACTCGAAGATCCAGAAGGATATAAGCGTTTCAAAGTACGAAAAATCGATACAGACCGCCTTTCAGGAGGTCTCCGATGGTCTGGCTGCGCGCCAGACCTACAAACGTCAGCTGAAAGCGCAGAGCGACCTTGTACAGGCAAGCCGGGAGTATTACAGCCTTGCCGAACGCCGCTATCGCATTGGCGTCGATAGCAGCCTGACATTCCTCGATGCACAACGCTCTTTATTCAGCGCTCAACAAACCCTGATCACCGACCGACTGTCGCAGCTGACCGCCGAAGTCAATCTCTACAAGGCGCTGGGCGGCGGCTGGACAGAGCGTACATCAAAACCCTTGTGAGGACTGAAGATGGGCACATTCGAACCAGGAGCACATGTACGCCTTCGCTCGGGCGGCAAAATCATGGTGGTCAAGCATGAAGCTGCGATCACTCCTCTCCCGGACACTCTGCTGGTGATGTGCGAGTACCGGTCAAAGAATCGTCTGGTGCAGGGCTTTTATTCGGAGCGGGATCTGATCCTTGCGCGCCGCGAGCCAGTGCCCAATCATGACTGAGAGCAACCCGGCCTAGCGGGTTGCGTCGCATCAGGAACCACTTGGGCGTCGCAGGGATTGCAGCAATCGCTGAACCGGTACTAAATGACACTGATCATTTGACCCGCAGGCAGTCCGGTGCAGTAGATGACATTGCGATAAGCGGCTTGATCAGTTGCTCTTGTGCAAGCATGTTCTGGCTGTGCAAGCTGTAGAGTCTGTCCCTGGTCTGGCTGGTCATAACAGAACATCAACGCTTTATTCGGGCGTTTCGGATATCCCCCCGCCACCCTTACCGGACTTTTCTTCGACGTCCGAACCGCTGTGCAGTTCTGATACGTTTGCCAAGTGTGGTCTTATGTTGTTGGCGGCCCATATGCGCTGGACGCTGGCCGGCGATATACCGACAAGCTTCGCCATGCTTCGACAGCTCCAGCGAGCGTGACCTACACACGGCTGAGTGACTTGATCAAGGGCTTTCCTCAAGGCTTCGGCTGGCAGGGATGACTTGCGGCCTCTTCCAGGCAGATCCACCAGACCTTGCAGGCGCAGCTCTCGGAAGCGCTTGCACCAGCGGGTGACTGAAACAACCGATAGCCCGGTCAACCTGGCAATCTCGTTACGCGAGCAGCCTTGTGCAGCGAGCAAAATCACCTGCGCCCGGCGGCCTTCGCGCTGACTGACCGTGATGGATTCAAAGCGCCGATTCAACTCGACCTCTTCATCTTCACTGAGCACAATGCCACGGTAGCTCACGTGACCACTCCACTCATTATTAACCTCATAAGTACAATCAACGGTCGGTACACATTTAATAGATGGCGTATGGGCGGGGTACTGTCGGGTTTAATAACTCAGGCAAAGATCGCGGTGGTGGCCACGTTATACAAGGCAATAATCGCGAACAGTCCAATGACCAATGAAACAAATCGGTTGACTCGATTGCCCGATAGTAACGAGGGTAGCTTTCGGCCGAAAAATGCGCCCAACGCGACCCACGTTATTCCGACAGGAATAACGACCAACGAAAAAACAGTCATGAATGCCCCATAACTTTCCAAGTGCAAAAAGGTTCCAGCGGGCGCTATGATCGTAGCGAAAAACAGCCCTTTTGGATTGTTGAGCGTTGCCAAAAACAACGCTCGGATCGAAATCGGCGCTGGCTTTCCATCGGTGTCCTGTTGAATCGAAAACCACAATTTCAGAGAAATATAGAACAGGAACATCACGGCCAGAACTTTGGTCGCGACCACCACCCAGCCATAGTTTTCGATCATTGCGTCGATGGACAAACCCCACGAGGTGATCTGAATCAGATAAGCCGCCCACTCGGCAGCGACCAGCTTCAGCGAATACATGCCCAGCCCGCGACTGATGCCTGATTGCAGCAGCAGCGAATTGGTCGGCCCTGGCACCAGCAGCAAGGTGAGCATTGCAATTGCAACGTAATACATAGCCATACCCAACACTCCAAAATAGATTTGTTTTCCAGTTCGCCGGGGGTTTCAAACATGAACACCACGGGTGCATGGGCAAGCGCCTAAGCCTTCAGGACATTGCTGAAGCTGGCATCGATTGTTAATCCACGGTTGACCTTGTTTTAATACGTACGCCCATTTCATTAACAAGGCGCTTACAACGTATCCGTTATCGATTTGACGCAGACTTACTGCCGCCCTCGATGTCTTGTTAGTCGCCCCCCCCCCCTTTAAGCACCCTCCAGACCGCCCCGCTCTCCGATGACAACCCTGTCGCCGGCTTTGAGCCCCGAAAGTACTTCGACCCTGACCTGGTTGTTGATACCTGGCACCACGTCCGCTGTTCTGACCTCGTCACCTTCACCCAGAACTCTTACGCTGTAGGTGCCGTCTTCCCGCCGGTCACCCAGTGCGGTAACAGGAATCGTCAACACGCCCTCCTTCGCCTCCAGCACAATTCGGACGTTAGCGGTCATGTCGATGTAGAAGCGGCTTTCAAGGTTGGGGACATCAAAAAGGGCGTTGTAGAAGACGGCTTTACTGTTTTCGCCTGTTGCTCCGGACTGGCTTGCAGCGTCCACAGGACCTGGTTCGATCGCCTTGAGGGTGGCGTTATAGCGTGTATCAGGATCGCCCGGGATAGTGAAGTAAACCGCAAGACCGGGTTTGATTTTGAGCACGTCGGCTTCGGAAACCTGCGCCTTCACGGTCATGGTGTCGAGTTGCGCCATCTTCAGAATGACCGGTGCCATCTGGTCTGCAATGACGGTCTGGCCCTCCTGAGTGACGATGGCGAGGACCTGACCATCCATTGGTGCGAAGATTCGTGTGTAGTCGAGTTTGATGCGTGCCGCTTCTTCCTGCACGCGGGCGGTCTGCAATTGTGCGGTGAGCGAAACCAGATTGGCGCGCTGGGCCTCCAGCTCAAATCGAGTCTTGTCCTGATCCGCTTTGGAAACCGCCGTCGTGGAGCCCAGTGCCTGGTATCTGCGATCATTCGACTCGGCAAGCTTCAACTTATGCAGCGTCGCGTCCCGTTCAGCCGTGAGTTGTTCGATTTTGACGACCGCCTGGCGCAGAGCATTTCTGGCGGGCAGAGGGTCGATCTCTGCCAACAGCTGGTTTTTTCTGACCATGTCACCAGGTTTGACCTTCAAGGACTGCAATTGCCCGGAAACCTGTGCGCCGACGTCCACCTGATTACGCCCATGGAGCACACCTTGTGCCATGACGGCGTACTCCATGTCCGTAACTTCCGCTGCGGCAGAGAGAAAAGCTGTCTCTTCTTCCCCGCTTGCGCCCTTATAGAAGGCGTAGCCAGCCAGCGAGATCGTTAGATCGATCAACACGAGTCTCAAAAGGATTTTGCGGAAATTCAATTTCCGGAAAAAGCCGACAATGCTCACTGTATTCCCCGCCTAATGGGCTTCCCGGATCTCGGATGAATCAACGGCTTAACACTTAAATAAAGGGCGTACATGAGAATATCTACTTCGCCACTACCGCTGTCCTGCGAGGCAGGCGCTCATTCTTCAGCCATGCACTAATGGAAACATCAGGACCTGTGTGCGTCTGTCCCCGCATTCAGGGACATTATCGCGGGGCGTCGCCGGATGGTTGTGTCTGAAACGCAAAAACGAAACATATTTTGAGCACCCTACAGCGATCACGTGAGGCAATGGACTCTTGGCATGAAGAACTTTATTTTTGAGACAGATGGCCCGCCATGTCTTTCGTCGCAGGCGTCAGGCTTTAGTAGTTGCAATCGTGACGTATCGAAGAGGTCAGCCACGCAAAAGATCTTTTATTCTGAGACTAATATCGGGTTCCCGCTTAGGGTGTTTGTCACTTGCTAGTGAGCACCGTCGGCGCTGGCTATCCGGCCTCTAGCGAGACGCTTGTCCCCCTTTTCCCCTACAGACTGGGTATGGCCTCTATGTGTAAATTCTCTAATGCACTAGTAACATTGTCCTACAATCAGACAGTATACTCATTGCTAGGTATGAGACGGCTGCCCTGTATGCGAGGTTGCTTTTGGTTCGGCTGGAGATTAACGCCATGGGGGCGAATGTGTAATGGAAGCCAATCTACAAATGACGGGAAATCAGTCAGCGTATTTTCTGGAGCTCGGGAAGTTAATCGCAAGCGTGGGTGATGCAGGATTCGCTTCGAACATGTACCAAATCATCGCGGCCAGCGTTCCCATCGATTGCCTCGACCTGAGCGAATGGACGATCGACGAGAATGAAGGAAGCGTTATCAGCATCCAGCCTCTGGGGCAGGAGACCGCCGATCACAAACCGATGATTCTAACCGTGTCGCAGAACCAGGAGACGCTGCTCGCTCGAATGCTCAGTGTTGACGACTTTCTGCTCGTTCATCTGAAACTACCCAGCAGCGTTGGACAGGCCAGCTCTGGCCCGACAGGTACCTATCACTGCAATCTGGTGTCGCGCAAGTCGAACAGGCGCTGTGTCATTTCCTTGCACCGCGACCATCATCAACGTGATTTTTCACTTCACGAATTATCGTTTTTGAAGAATTTCTCAGAGGCCCTGTTGCCCCTGCTGGACAGACATGCCCAGACAACCCGTACCTTATGCACTGCGCATGCTGACAACGAAGCCGTTACACAGGGCGGCCAGCAGCTTCAACGCGAGTTCAACGATAAGCTGAGTCAAGCGGAGGTCCGGTTGTCATTGCGTGAAAAAGAAATATGCCTTGGCATATTGGCTGGCGCTACGGTCCCAGAGCTTGCCGACAAACTGCATGTCAAGAACAGCTCCATCGAAACCTACCTCAAGCGCGCCGGAGCGAAGCTTGGTGTGAAGGGGCGACACGGTTTGGTCAAGTGGATGACAGGCGTATCTCAAACAGCCTGAGCCCGCCCTGCGCCGCAGCGCGGTTTTACCTGTCTGATCGTCTCGCCCAGCGGGTGGCCGAAGCCAATCTGCACCAGGTGCTCGGTGATGTTGCCTGTGTCGCACCGCCAGCCAACCGCCCCTCCATCGGCTAAACCGAGTGAGGCTACTGTTGTACAGCGATAGTTTTATAAAATGCCTGTAGCGAAGTCAGCAAACACTAAAATAAAAAACAAGCGCCCCCCTGATGAAGGGCGTTGTGATGCGCACTTACTGTGCACTATCGTACGCGTGGGTACTTATTCACTTGCTATCGAGCAGGATAACTAGTATGGCGTGCCTGTCCGGAGCGTCATGCCGCTTCGCTGCTGTCCAGCACATCCAGTAATACTGCGCGGAATGACACCCAGCGTTATAAGCGTCACGTGTGATCTCTCTCTTATTATTAAGCTTTTTTCATTGCAATTCAGGTGTGAAACATGAACTATATGGTTAGTATTCGGTCATACGCTCAGATGGATTTATTTAAGGCCCCTTCGATCAATATGATCACCTTAATATAAAAAAATGGTGCAACACGCCCCCGTATTGCCACCCCCGTGTGCGTACGTGGACAACATGGACAGGGATGGGAGTTGATCGTCATGCCAACGTTACTCGCTGCCTTTAGATCGCCGCCGCAGGCGTTATGGCTTCACTCTGTGGGACGATTGTCATCAGACAACCCTCTAGTTACTCAGAGTGATTCGCATTTCCCTGCGCTACCTGGCGCACCTCAGACTCAATAAACATCGATAAAAGAAGTTATCAATATTAACGAGTGCATTGCTTATGGTTAGCATTCTCGCTTTTCTTAAGACGCATGACTTTTTACTAGTGCGTGCTCTTGGGCAACGTTATCGCTCCACGTTCAACCTCTTGTTAAGTCAGTATAAACTTTGTATGACGCCCTACATATAATCTGTTTGGTCGCAGGGCTTGAAGAGTACAAAGCACTTACTTATTCATTTGCTGAATCAAGGCTGCGCCTTGGCGTGTCTCTTTATAAACGGAAAAAGGAACCCCGATGAACATGCAACAGCTTTTCCCGCATCTCGGCAAAGTGATCTCCGGTATTGGAAGCCGTCAGTTCGCTCGCTTGCTCCACGAGATGATTACCGCTTCATTGCCCGTGGATGCGACCCATGTCATTCAGGGACTCAGTCGATCTACGAATGAAGTCACCGGCGCTCAGGCCATAGGTGCATTTGGCGGAAACCTACACCAGGTGCTCACTCCCGGGGTCGATAGCAGACGTCTGGAGCCTGTTCTGTTGAGCCCGACAGAGCTGGCAGATACGCGCATCGACAGATCCATCAGGTTCGAGTCGCCCACTTACAGCGCGCAAGAGAAGCCAGGTCATGTGCCCTCCCACGCCGCTCTCCCCCAAGTACACCTCGCTTACCCGGGAAAGGGGGAATATGTGCTGTCGGTTTATCGATCACCCTCTGCCAAGGCATTCACCAGTCAAGAGCGCGCCCGACTCAAAGACCTGTCCTGGGTCGTATTGCCCATCGTGAAGCAACACATTGCGACCGTGACACCTACCCTCGTTTCGACAAACCCCTTGCCTGTCACAAAAAGCCTGAAAAACAAAGATGCCATGGAAGGCCTGCGCCAGCGTTTCCTGGGCCGCCTCGAGGCATCGGCGCTAAGCCTGTCTTCGCGCGAAACCGAAGTGTGCGTCGGCCTGCTGGCTGGTCTCACGGTGCCTCAACTGGCAGAAAGGCTTGATCTGAAAGTCAGCACAGTGGAGAGCTACTTCAAGCGCGCGGCGGTAAAAATGGGCATCGCGGGTCGCAGTGCGCTACTTCGCTGGTTGCATGCAGAGCAGCGCATGCAGCATCCAATCCCAGTAGAGATGTTTCAGGCGGCTGTCTGAGCAGAGTGCGGTTTTATGGTCGTTCCACATTAAAGGATTCTCCCACCGTGCAGCGGTACGGTCTGTAGACCAGTTGATACCCGTCTCGACCGCGACCGCCGCGCCATCCGGCGTATGCCGGACGTCATTGCCGTCCCCTCGACTGATCAATGTCGAGGGTAAACGACAATACTGTGCAGGTTTGTGCGTATAGCGCTATTCCTCTAGCGCATAAAAAAACCCGCCGAAGCGGGTCGTTTTTCTATCAATACCATTCCGACATCCTGTCAGTAGCCGTCCCGGCAATGGTGATCATCCTTGACCTCCGAAGCGCCTCCTGCGCAACGGTTGATGGCTATAGATTGCTACTTCGCGAGCACGTCGTACAGGGCTGATCCACTCCAGCGCGTGTAAGCCTTTCGCTATAGGTTCAACTATGGCGCAGCGAGATCACCCCTGTTCAAACTCGATCAACACCTTGCCGATGTGCTGTGCTGCGGCGAAATACGCGTAGGCTTCGGGGGCCTCGGCGAATTTGAATGTCCTGGCGACTACCGTTTCAATTCCATTCGCTTCGATGGCTCGTATAAGGTCGACAAACATCTCGCGGCTGCCGTTGGCAATGCCTCTGATTGTGACGTTTTTGAGGATCAGCGACAGGTAGTCGGGAATCGGCGAGTGCTGACCTGGCGTCACGCCTATTACTGCAATACGTCCGTTGACGGCAGCCGCCGCGATCGATTGCCCCAGGGTGTCCTGGCCTCCTGTCTCGATAATAATGTCGGCACCTGCGTTATCACTGAGCGCCATGACTTGCGCTGCCCAGTCCGGGTGCGTACGGTAATTGATCGTGATGTCGGCGCCAAGCTGACGCGCGATTTCAAGCTTCTCGTCACTCGATGAGGTGATCGCCACGCGTGCGCCGTGAAGCCTGGCCAGTTTCAACGCGGCCAGCGCCACTCCGCCGGTCCCCAGGCACAGAACGAGTTCACCCGGTTTGACCTTGCACACCTCCATCAGCGCGTTCCAGGCGGTCAGGCCTGCAGATGCCAGTGCGGCAACGTCCTTGTCAGCCAACGCGTCCGGTACGTGAATCAATGCAGCGGCGGGCAATACGACTTTTTCAGCCAGCCAGCCGTCATGGGTGACACCGACATCGTGGGCGAACACACTGCTGCGAAATTCGCCTTGCAGCCAGCTGGGGAAGTGACCGCAGATGACCCGGTCGCCCGGTTTGACCTGGCTGACGCCCTCGCCTACCGCGATGACTTCACCCATGCCTTCGGACACGGGAATGCGTTCTGGTAATTGTCTGGGGCCGTACGTGCCACGCAGGATTTGCACATCCCGGCTGATGAGGCTCACCAGGCGCGGCGCCACTATGGCCTGTCCCGGCCCGGCGATCGGCTCGGGCCGAGTGGTCGCGGTCAAAGCGTCCAGGCCTTGTTGAGATCCGATCTGAAAAGCTTTCATGAACGTAATCCTTGTGCAGTCAGCGCGAAGAGGTGTCTGTATCGCGCCTTGAAAAATATCGTGTGGCCCTTTTCAGAGCCGCGTGTTTTTCAATGTGTCGCCTACACGATACCTGCTCAACGCTGAGCATCAAGTCCGACACTCACATCCCGGCCGCCCTTTTCAACCGCCTGGCGTGGCGTAACGGCACGGCGCAGCGTTGCGCCACGCTCGTGCTTACGCCATGTGCACCAGGTTACTGCGGTAGCTGGCAGCCTTTTTTCTTCAAAGACTCCAGGACCCAGGAGCGATCGTTTTCTCCGCTGGCGATCTGTTCCAGTTGCTTTTGTTCGGCATGGTGTTTGGCTGAGGCGCGATCATAGACGTCGGCGACTTGGTCGTAGGGTACGCACAGCAAGCCATCCTCATCGCCTATGACCAGGTCACCCGGTTCGATCACCATCCCGTCGATTGCAATGGCCACGTTGATCTCACCCGGTCCGTCCTTGTAGGGGCCACGGTGGGAAATGCCCGCTGCGAACATCGGGAATGTCCCGGCAGCAATGCTCCCTGCGTCCCGAATCGCGCCGTTGATGACGATGCCTGCCACGCCACGCTTCACCGCATAAGCCACCATCATCTCGCCGATGAGCGCGTTGCTCAGATCTCCCCCCGCATCCACCACGATCACATCGCCAGGCTCGGCGATATCAATGGCGTAATGGAGCATGAGGTTGTCACCGGGCCGCGCTTTCACAGTCAATGCCGGCCCCGCCAGCACACCTTCACGGTGCATCGGACGCAGGCGAGCGCCGCCTGCGGTCATTCGATTCATCGAATCGCTGACATTCGCGACGGGTACGTCGCGATAACGTGACACCCACTCGGCGCTGACTTTGCGGGCTGCTTCGAGGACTCGGAATCCTATCGTCATGGGGCATATCTCTCTTGAAATTATGGGGTGCCGCCGAAAAGCTGCGTAATGCTAATTTCAGAATCACATTTCATTTAGAATCAATCAAGCAGTAAAAAAGAATTCATAACCCTTTTTAGATCGATAAAAATCAATATCGTGAAATGGCATTTCATTATGGTAGGGTTTAGGCATCGGGCTGAAGTTGCTGCCCGGTCGCACACCAAACGCGAACGCAAACAAGAACAAGGTACGCATCCATGACCCGCAAGATTCTGCTGACAGGCCCCGCCCTGGCACACGACGCGATGAGCTATGCGAATGATCTGGGCATTCAGATTTTCCCCTCCACCCCCTACCTGCCGGCTGAAGAGCTCACCTCGCTCATCCGCGACGTACAGCCCGACGCGATCATCGTCAGGCAAGGCAAGCTCACGCGAGAAATGATCGAAGCATCCCCCAGGCTCAAGGCGGTCGCAAAGCATGGGGTCGGCTACGACACCATCGATATTCAGGCGGCGGCAGAGAAAGGAGTCCCTGTCATGATCGCTCTCGGGGCGAATGCGCAATCCGTGGCCGAACATGCCTTTGCACTCATGTTCAGCGTGGCTCGACAAATTGCCTGGCTGGATGCCCGTACACGTCAGGGGCATTGGGACAAGGCCACCGCCAACGGCATCGAGCTGTTCGGCAAGACATTGGGGCTGGTTGGCCTGGGGGCGATCGGCAGCGTCCTGATGGATCTGGTTGCGCCTTTGCAGATGAAGGTCAAGGTCTTCGACCCTTACCTCAAAACGCTACCCGAACGTTCACACGTCGAGCTCGAAACCGACTTTGACCGCCTGATCGAATCCAGCGATATCATCAGCCTGCATTGCCCGCTGACCGACGAAAATCGCAACTTGATCAGTACCGCGCAACTGAACCGCATGCGCTCCAATTGCATCTTGATCAATACTGCTCGCGGCGAACTGGTCGATACTCAGGCGCTTATCCAGGCGCTGCAAACCAACAGGATCGCAGGCGCGGGGCTGGACACGTTCAATCCGGAGCCGCCTGCTGCCGACAGTCCGCTGTGGCAACTGCCGAATCTTGTTGCCACCCCGCATACGGGTGCCAATACCACCGAATCCCGTGATCGCGTGGGGCTGCTGGCTGTTCAACAGATCGTCAAAGTATGGGACGGCGACGCGCTTGATCCTCGCTGTATCGTGAATCGCCAATTGCTCGATAGCTGATCCAGCTTGCGCCCTGCTGCCGAGCTGGCGGGGCAAACATCTACCGTTTCTCCACAAAAATAAACACAGGAGAGCACCATGGCCCGCACCCAACCGACGCAACCGGTCACCGAACTCGAGCGCACCACCATGCGCCGAGTCGCATGGCGACTGCTTCCCTTCCTTATCCTCTGTTACCTGATAGCGATCATCGACCGGGGCAATATCGGCATGGCATCGCTGCAGATGAATCATGACCTTGGCCTTAGCCCGGCGATCTTCGGTTTCGCGAGCAGCCTGTTCTTTGTCTCGTACTTTTTGGTCGAGGTGCCGAGCAACCTGGCCCTGCAGAAATTCGGCGCGCGCATCTGGATTGCACGCATCATGATCACCTGGGGGCTGATTTCCGCAGGTACGGCTTTTGTGCAGGGCGCTAACTCGCTGTACGTCATGCGCTTTCTGCTGGGTGCTGCCGAAGCAGGTTTCTTCCCGGGCGTGCTGCTGTACATGACTTACTGGTTGCCGTCGGCCTATCGCGCACGCATGGTGGCGATCTTCATGGTCGCTATTCCAGGTGCAAACTTTCTGGGCTCCCCCCTTTCGGGTTACCTGTTGACACTGGACGGCTGGATGGGCATGAGGGGCTGGCATTGGCTGTTCATTCTTGAGGGTATCCCCGCCGTACTGCTGGGAATCGCCTGCCTTTTCATTTTGACGGATCGTCCCGCTCAGGCTCGTTGGCTGGATGACGAACAGCGCACCTGGCTGGTCAACAAGCTGGACGAGGAGCGCAAGCTCAAGACCAACATCGGCCATATCTCGCTGTGGAAGCTGCTCAAGCACAAGGATATATGGGTCATGGCGCTTATCTATTCAGGCGCTTCTGCGGCAGGCAGCACCATGAGTGTCTGGGCACCACAGCTGTTGAAAAGCTTTGGCCTGAGCAATCTGGAGATCGGTTTCGTCAATGCCATTCCTTACGGTATTGCGTCGGTTGCGATGATCATCTGGGGGCGCAGTTCGGACCGCAGCAATGAACGTCGCTGGCACACCTCCGCCACCCTGTTTTTGATCACGGCGGGGCTGTTGCTGGCGCTGGTCACGTCCGCTCTACCCGCCACTGTCGTGATGCTGACCATGGTGCTGATCGGCGCCTACTCGATGAAAGGTCCGTTCTGGGCACTGGTGTCCAACTGGCTTTCGAGCAGTACGGCCGCTGCCGGGCTGGCGGCCATCGGCGCCCTGGCGAATCTGATCGGAGGCGGGATCATGGTCAATGCTTATGGTGCCATTCACCAGGCCACGGGAAGTTATGCGATCGCTCTGCTGCCTCTGGCCGCGCTGTGCACGGCTGGTGCAATCGCCGTGGTTGTGATGGGCAGAAGCCGCAAGCGTGAGGCGCATGAGGACGCCAAATCTGTAGAGGTCAACTGAGAAGCTGGCGATAACGGTTTGAAACGCTGCCTTGCGCAGCGCTTCAAGTCGGCCGTTTATGGAAACTTCGCACTGCTGCCGGACTCAGACCGCTTCGTCGACCGCCGGTGCGCGATGTGCCACCTTCTCCTCGCCGAAGCTTTTCCCTCCCAGGCTGCGCGTCAGGTCGTCAGCCACCTCGATGAAGATGGAGCGGATCGCTTTTGCATAGTCGGCGGTCAGCCGCATCGACGGGCCTGAAAGCACCAACGCTCCGATGTTTTCATGCAGCGGGCCAAAAATGGGCAACGCCATTGAGGCCGCATGTGGATCCGTCGCACCGCTCGAGTAAAAAGGCTCCAGCCCATCCTTTGCACGTGCATACGGTGTACGCAATGCTTCGGCACTCGCCGCACCGTCCATGGGGCGCATGTCTCCAGGCTGCATGTGCAATCGCAGACGGTGAGGAGAGTTGACCCGGTACTGACACAACCGATAGGCACCGTGTTTCACATAAAAAGAGGCGGTCTCGCCGGTTTCTCCGGTCAGCTTGTGCAACCTTGGCAACACATGCCGCTCAAGATCCAGGGCATCCTGATAGACCGCATTGAGGCGCATGACTTCGCTCGCGAGCATGTAGCGACCGTCTGCAAGGCGATTGACGAAACCATAGGTTTCCAGGGAAACCATCAAACGCATGATCGTGCTTTTGATCAGTCCAGTGCGCTCTACCAGTTCCACAAGGCTCAAGGCCGAGTCTCCGATCTGAAACGAAGAAAGAACGGTGAGCACCCTATCCGCTGATGCGACTCCATTCACGGCGGGACGTGGACGCGTTTTGACCATCATTAACTCCTGTACGGCAGATTGCAGCATGAACCTCGAACTCGCACATTATCCGTTAGCTGAAAACGGATAGCCATGAAACCCTTGGTATCAGCCACGCTGCCCAGGTCAAAAAAACGCCGCCGGCGCAACGTCGGGTCTACAGTTTCATGTCCAGCCATGGACAGAAGCACCTGGCATGCGGCATCGATGTCGGCGGCTACCGATATTCGCTACGTTCAAGCATGGCTCGACAAGCGCCGCCCGTTACAAGAAACTTGGCATCACGGTTGTGCTTGTGTCGAAGTTCTGCCTCGGCACGAAGATCTTTGGCACCTCGGCCCGGCAACACGCTGCAGCATGACGAGGTCGACCTCATTACTGCCCGTGCCCTTGACGCAGTTATCCACCTCATCAATACGGCCAACGGAGCACGTTAATGTTTCATGTCATGTTCAGCATGCCCTGCCTGTACGTCATTGCCCGGTTCCTGTGGCCGATGCCTTGGGCGCTATCGGCGAAAATCGCCGTTGCCGTAGTGCTTGTCCTTGCCTCGCAATACCATTTGTATTGCCGGTTTTCTTCCGGCAGCGTGTTCTCGCCGGAGTTTCCTCGCTACGTCGTGATGCTGTTCAACTGGGCGTTCGGCGCAATCCTGTTGCTTGCGGTGCTGCAAATCATCGTCGACATCGGCACGTTGCTGACGATGTTGGTGCGCCGGCAGACGCTGAGCATTCCGGCCAATCTGCGTTACTTCATTGGTGTGGCAGCTCTACTGCTGGCAGCAGTCGGCGTCCAGCAGGCTGTGCGCGTGCCGCCGGTGAAAGACATCCAGATCGCGATTAAAAACCTGCCTCCGCAATTCGAGGGCTACCAAGTATTGCAACTGACCGACATGCACATCAGTCGCCTGTTCGATGCGCCTTGGACCCAGGCGGTGGTACAGCAGTCAAATGCGCTGGGGGTGAATCTGATCGTCATCACCGGCGATCTGATTGATGGATCGCTAGGCAACCGGAAACAGGATATCGAGGCCCTGCGCGATTTGCGTGCACCGGACGGCGTATACGTCATCCCCGGCAACCACGAGTACTTTTTCGACAATCAGGCGTGGATGCAGCACTTCGTGTCTCTGGGAATGATCCCTCTCGCCAACAGCCACACGATGATCGAGCACGACGGTGCACGCATCGCTCTGGCCGGCGTCACCGACGTCACTGCGCCGAAAACCGGCTTCCCTGCGCCAGACCTGCAAAAAGCCATAGCAGGCATCGCGAAAGACACGCCGATCATCCTGCTCGACCACCAACCCAGAAACGCGAAGGAAACAGCGACCCACGGCGTAGCGCTGCAACTCTCCGGGCATACCCATGGCGGCATGATCTTCGGTCTTCACTGGTTGCTGGCCCTGGCCAATGGCGGATTTGTGTCAGGGCTTTATGATGTGGGCGGAATGCAACTGTACGTCAACAACGGCACCGCCCTCTGGCCCGGGTTTGCCATTCGCCTCGGCAAACCTTCGGAATTGACCCGGATTACGCTCCGGCGGGCGCCTTAGCGCCCCATCAGTGGGGCGCTAGCTCTTATGTACTGAAGATTCGCTCCATCCGTTCACGCGCAGGTCCTGTGAGGCGCTTTATACCGAACAATCGAGCAACCTCCAGGGCCTTGTCTTCGGCATCGACACCCGTCGCCGCAATGCGCAATTCTTCAGCAGCAACCTCTTCTATGGCTCGTGTATCCTCGCTTGAGGCCGGAATCCGGTACGTCGTCCACCCGGCCACATCGCCTTCCGAGTGCCAGACGAATACCTCTTCAAACCCTGCTTGTTGAACATAATGGTGCTGCTCCGCCAATTCCAGCACTCTGTCTCTGATAAGCCGTCCTGATCGTTGGAAGCCATGTGCACGCGCAATACGCTGGATTAAAGCTGAGTCGCGAATCGGCGCTTCCTGGCGCAGCACTTCCTCAATGAGCTGACGAAGTACCGGAGTGTAACCAGGCAGGTGAAACTGGTCAGCCTGGATCAGTGGTGCGAGAGAAGAAAGGTCGGCTATGCGATAGATACCCTTCTGCCCCGCGGCGGCAGGTGTAAGGCCATGAGACAGCGCGATGCGGCTCTCACCCATCTCTGCTGGCAACTCACTGATGGAAGCAACCCGCTCATCAGGCGACTCTCCACTGATGCGGGGTACGGTGGAGAAGTCTATGACGATGGGCTCGGCCGTTGGCTGTTCGGTTATCTGTTGGTCTGCTGTCTCCTCCCTGGATTGCACCAAAAGATCATTCAACGCTGCGTTCAGTCTCTGCAATGCGCCTTCCTTGTCTACCCACCACTCAGTGGACCATAGCCGCACCAGGTTCCAGCCGAGGCCACTGAGAATTGCTCCGCGGACCTTGTCCCGATCACGGGCAGTGGCGGCGCTGTGATAGGTAGCGCCATCGCATTCGACGCCGGCCAGATAGTCACCCGGGCGGTCAGGGTGAACGATTCCCAAGTCAATGCGGAAACGCGACACACCAATCTGCGGCACCACTTGCCAACCGAGGCGCCGTAGCCCTTGAGCGACTGCCTCCTCGAACGGCGAGTCATAACCACCGACCGAGCCCTGTACCGCCTCGGCCAAAGCTTTTGGTCCGCGCTGGGCGAACTCTATGAAATGCTTCAGATCCCGGACTGCACGGGCATTGGTCCGGTTCAGGTCGATCATTGACGGATCAAAGGATGAGAACACCAACATTTCCCGGCGAGACCGTGTGATCGCGACGTTAAGCCTGCGCCAGCCGCCGTCTTTGTTGAGGGGGCCGAAGTTCATCGACATGACCTGCGCACCCGGCTCGGTCGGGCCATAGCCTATCCCGAGCATGATCAGATCGCGCTCATCACCCTGGACTGTTTCCAGATTCTTGACGACAACCGGCTCGGTCTGTGTGTCCTGGAAAAAAGGCTCGATCTCTGGGTACTGCTTGCGGGCGTTGTCCAGCAGATCATTGATCAGTTTTTGCTGATCAGAGTTGAGCGTGATAATACCGATCGAGTGGCCAGCAGCCACGAACGCTGGATCGGTAAGGCGCTTGACTGTCTCGCTGACGATGGCTTCGGCTTCAGCCTGGTTGTAACGCCCTTTGCCTTTTGCGTAGACGCCGTCGACCCTGCGCCACTCGACGGCACTTGCACGGGTCTCTGCTGCCGGGAAGGTGATGAGATTGCTGTCGTAGTAACGGTGATTGGAGAAGGCAATCAGGCTTTCGTGGCGACTCCGGTAGTGCCAACTCAGACTGTGGCTCGGCACCCCTGCTCCCAGGCATTCGTCCAGAATGCTTTCCATGTCTTCCGCGGTATCGTCGTCGCTGGCATTCGGGCCACGGTTGAAGAAGTTCGTCGGCGGCATTTGACGCGGGTCACCTGCGATAACGACTTGTCTGCCGCGAGCTATCGAACCGATTGCGTCCCATGGAGCAATCTGCGAAGCCTCGTCGAAGATGACCAGATCGAAGGGCGGTTGATCGGCGGGCAGGAATTGCGCAATCGACAGCGGACTCATCAGCATGCAGGGGGCCAGGCGATTGAGTGCGTCGCCCATTTCAACAGCCAGTTGCCTGACAGGTTTGTGCCGGCGGGACTTCTGCAATTCATGTTTGAGAATGGCAAAGCCGCTGCTCTTGGGGATGTCATTTTTGGAGGGGATCAAGCCACACAGTTTAGCCCGGATGTAACGCACCGTCAGTTTGGCCATTTCGTCGTCCAGACGCACGAAAGCCGCAATGTCGCTCATGTGCTCGGCAGCCACGAAATTCCTCAACAGAGGTTCGCCGTCTATACCCTGCGTAGCGAACCAATGAGCATAGGCCGTGACGAAGGTTTCTTCGCTTGCTGCAGGTGACAGACTCCCTGCCTCGAGCGCACGGGCCAGACTTGCCAAACCAGCCTCACCCGCCTGCTCGCGAACCCGGCACCAATCGCACCATGCCTTGAGTTGCTCCTCGTGTTGCTGGATCGAGAGTGAAGTAGCCCGCAACGCGCCAACGCTTGGTTGTGTGTCTGTACCGGCTGCAGATAATTCGGCAAACAGTCGAGCGGCGTCTTCATAGCGAGACAATGCCTGTTGCAAAGCCGATAGCGCTACGCCGATTTGCCCGCCCGGCGCCAACATTTCATTTGCCTCAACGACCAGACGCGCGACGGCGCTGCGCAATGAAATGAGGTGGTCCGGTGATTGGGCCAGACCGCTCATCAGCCCACGCAGGTTTTCAGCCATTGAGGCTGCACGAAATATCTGTGACACGTCACTGGTCAGGCCCTGCCAGCCCGGGATCGATTGCAGGCTGCCGGCCAATGTGTCCAGTTCGTTCAGTTGCGCGTACAGGCGCTCGAAAATTGCCAGGTCGCCAAGTGTGTCCGGCAGGCCCGCTGCGCCGCCTGAAGAGGCCAGTTTCTTTGCGACCTTTTTCTTGGCGATAGTCGCCAGGAACCAGAACTTTCCTTCGGCATCTCGCCATTCGCTGCGCATCGCCTCAACGGGAATGCGACGGCAGGCTTCGTCTGCATAATCCAGCGACAGACCTTCCTCAAGCTCTCGATAGCTTTCGATTAACTGGCACGCGCGCCGGGCTGCTTCGATACGCGCGACCGCATCGGGTGCAAAAGCGAATGAGAGGTTCAGTCCATAGGACTCCACGACCAGAGTCGCCAATTCGTTAAGGTGCTGAACCTGCGCCGGTTCAGATACAGGCAAGTCAAGGTGCGTCAGGCCAAGAAGTCTTTCACTCGTGGCACTCAGCGCGTCAAGGGCCTGCGGCAACTCACGTGCGGCATTCGCAATGTGTGCCTGCCAGGCGTTCGACCACTGGGTCTGCGCCAGAGCGCCGAATTTGCCTGACAGATTACGTGCGGCATCGCCGTTCAAGCCTAAGCGACGCGCAAGATCGAGCAACTGGCTGTACTCGGCGGCATCATGTTGCGTGTCTGATGGCCAGGTCAGCCTGGGTGTTTGAGGGCCATGATCACGAACCACACGACCAATCGCCTGATGCAGGGAGAGCCCGTTGCTCCAGCGTCGGTGCAGTACCTCGACCAGTTCGTTGAGTCGCGAGCGCAGCGTCTGCAAACGAGTGGCTTCACGTTCCCACGCCTCCGGGCTCAACGCATCGCTGACATCCCAGGCGCGGTCCAGTTGTTTGAGTACTTCAACTTTAGAGGCCTTGCTTGAATGCAGTTCCAGGCAAAACTCGCCAAGCCCCTTCTCTGCCAGGCGACGGTAAACGACGTCCAGGGCTGCGCGCTTCTCTGCCACGAACAGCACGCGACGTCCCAGAGCAAGGTTGTGAGCAATCATGTTGGCAATGGTTTGCGACTTGCCGGTTCCCGGTGGCCCGTCCATGACAAAGCTGTGGGTACCTGCAGATGCCACCACGGCAGATAACTGCGAGGAGTCGGCGGGCAACGGGGTAAAAAGCTCAGCGGGTGTTATCGACGAGTCCAAACGTTCGGGTCGGGGAAACTCGTCTGAACCGGAGAACCCTTCACGGGCGCCACCGGGTTCCAGTAAATGTTTGACCAAAGGGCTTTGCAATAGCTGCGCGGCGTTGGCATTCAGGTCTTTCCACATGAGGTATTTGGCAAATGAGAATGTACCTAACACAAGTTCGGTGCTCACCTCGAAACCCGGTACGTCACGCACTGCTCGCCGCACTACGTTCCAGATACCCGTCACATCAATGCCACTTTCATCACTGGGTAGTTCGCCGTCCAGTCCGGGAATCACCAACTCGAAATCATGGCGCAGCAATTCAAGCAGCGTCAGATTGAAACGCGGTTCTTCATCAAGAAGGCTTAGCGTCACCCCGGACAAAGCACTTTTACGTTCAAGTTTTACCGGCAGCAAAATCAGGGGCGCGGAGTAGGTTTTCGGGTCGTCGGCAGTTTTCTTCCACTTGAGAAAGCCGATGGCCAGAAACAGTGTATTTGCACCGCCCTCTTCCAGATCGCTACGCGCCTTTCGGAACAAATCGATCAGGGTT
The DNA here is from genome assembly GCF_017833055.1 of Pseudomonas sp. PvP100. Taxonomy (NCBI): domain Bacteria; kingdom Pseudomonadati; phylum Pseudomonadota; class Gammaproteobacteria; order Pseudomonadales; family Pseudomonadaceae; genus Pseudomonas; species Pseudomonas sp. PvP100. The sequence continues at coordinate 1,593,631 of NZ_JAFIBO010000001.1, read as the reverse complement.
GCTTCAAGTTTCACCTTCTCCAGACTGGCGAGCACTTCGCCTCGAGCCAGCGCCTGACGAGCAACTTCGTCGACCAGGTTCTCATTATTCTGCTGCTCGTACAGGGCCACATCCCGGCCACTGCTTTTCAAGTCAGGTACTGACAGGATGCGAATGCGCTGGCCACTGGAAAGCAGATCTTCAAGCACGGCCGGATCCGGGCATATCAGGCGCACGCCCTTTGCGCTGTCCGGAAGGTGCAGGAGACGATTACGAGTCGTCAGATCCAGAAGTTTGCGTTGCCACAACGTCAGTTTTCCGGCTGGACCTTCGCTATCCGTATTTATTTCGACATCGAACCCCGGGAGTGCCGGAGCCTCCTCCAGCCCTTCAATAGTGGGTGGAGCATCGGCTGTATCATCCGATCCCTCGGTTACTGAGACGAGCGCCATCGGACGAATCTTCTGCATTCGGGCGCGGTGCAAATCGATGGCCATGATGAACTGCTCATCATCTAGCTGACGCTCGGCGACTGTAATCGCCTGGGAGAAGCCCGGCGCAGGTGTCTGTGTGGCAAGCGTGGTTTCGAATACCACCATTTCCTTCAGATCCAGGCGTTTGCGTACTGCCGACGCCTCATCGGTCAACAATTGAGAAAACTCTTGAGGCTGCAACCATACGCCTGCAAATGCGTGTCCCTTAGTCATGATAAGCAGGGCATTCAAGCCCGCCTGCTCCAAAGCTGCAGCAAACAGCAATGCAGTATCCAGGCAGGTCGCCACGCCGTTTTCCAGAACCACACTCGGAGGCCGGACCTTCTGCCCCTGTTGCTCAAAACTGGCCGGGGGTAATGCATAGCTCAACTGAAAGCTGCACACTCCGGACCAAATAGCAGAGGCAAGCTCCCAGGTTCGCGTGCGCGACTTGCTTTCATAGCCGTCGATGCCATCTTTCTTGCCTGCGCGCCGCAAAACCTGTGAGGCCGCTTTGAGTACCCGATCTACTGCGGGATCATTGGGCATGCAAAAAGCCGCAAGCAACTCCGGCATGGCGCTCAAGCCGCCCCACTCTGTGCGCGCCAGCAGTTCTGTCGGGAAGCGTTGCTCGACGAGTACGTCATCGCCTTGGGACAGGCGCATCACCACCTCAGCGCTGAGGCTTTCAGTCAGCCCGGACAAATAACCTGCGTTAAGCTTGATATCACGCTCGGAAATGTTGAGGCGATCACCTGCATGAATGCGGTCTATACGCCAAGTGCGGCTCTCTACGAAATCCGGGTCGGTGCTTAAAGTCAGGGTCAGGTTTTCAAAACCGGATTCTTCCTGGTTCCAGATACTCAATTCACGTACGAGCGGTACGGCGTTCTGGTGGGAGGCGAAACCGATCTTCCGGGCGATCAGCGCCTCAATCTTGATGTTCATTCACGGGCTCCTGCAGATGCGAGCGCTTGCCTCAGAGAGGCAGCCAAATGGGCATATAGTCCATGAGTCATCGACAATAAGGAATGCTTATATCTGAATCAGGCACCTTACCCGGCCGATGGATTCCGCTCGGCCGCCTTCGAGACCTGATCTGGGCGCGGTGCTTCGGTGGCAGCGCAACACGTTGTACCGGTCAAACGCTGTGGTAAACGCAAAACCCTGTTGGCTGAATTGCTACGTATCGAAGTCATCCACGAACTACCCGAGCACGAACTGACCTGCGGTTGCCGCAAGCATTTCATTGGCAAGCAGTTGGACATCGTGCGGATGCAAATCCGTGTGATCAAAAACATCCGCAAAGCCTAAGGGGGCCGGGGTTGCGATGAGTATCTGGTTTACGGCCGGGGCCCTATGCAGTTTCTATACATAAAATGGCTGTACTGATTTTTATCCATTCACACCTGAGGTGCAGCAGCCGACAGCTAATGCCGACTATTAGCCACTGTCCATCGTGCGATCATTGTGGGCGAAAGCGAAGAAGCAGAACACCGAAGCCTGCAAAGAGCACCCCGGTAAAACGATCGAACGCTCGGCGCATAGCAGGGCGAGTTAAATATCGGCGGAGTTGAGTTCCGCCTAGCGCATACGCCATGTACCAGAACATCTCGCACGCAGCAAAAGTCATAACCAGAATAATGAGCTGGGTCATTTGCGGCTGGCTGGGAACAATGAACTGAGGCAGGAATGCAGCTGCGAAGAGCAGGAGTTTAGGGTTTCCAAATCCTACAATGAGTCCGTTGATGAACACGCGCCAGCTCGACACCGCTGGGCTCGACACAGGTGCGTCTTGTGGTGATTGCGCTGAACCGCGCCATGCCTTGTAGCCCAGCCAGAAAAGGTAAGCTACGCCGAGATAACGTAGCGCTTCAAATGCTCTTGGGGATGCGGCAAGCAGCGCGCCAAGACCGGCAGCCGAAATACTGAGTACCGCAACAACAGCAACCAGGCAGCCGATCATCGCGGGAATACTTCTTGCGAAACCTAACGAAACGGCTCTGGAAAGCACATGCAACATATTAGGCCCCGGCGTCCCTGACAGCAGGAAAACAGTAACCGCAAATACCCACCACGTGTGCCAGTTCATAGCGTCTCTCTTACGTGCCACGAAGTGTTCAAAGAGTGTTTTCTAATGGATCCTCTGTCTCGGCCAGATTGTTGATTCTGGCCAAGGCTGCCATTCATCCTACCGGATAGCTCAGTTGGAGGTCGCGGAAAAATTTCGTCCTCCTGTCGCGACCTCCGATTCAAACGCCTCGCCTGAGTCGACTCGACTGCTCACGCACTTAGCTGGAGCGCTGGTCCACAAATCGGCTGACGGCCCGCACTACAGTGTTTGCACCGTGCTGGATTTCCTGAATCACACGGTCTGCGTCGTTGGCCAATACCAGCGCCTCGGACGCCTGTTCGGTACTGCGCACAATCACGCCCACTGCATCTGAGGCCAGGCTTTGGTTGGTCTTCACGACGCTTACAATTTCTTCCGCCGCTTTTGTCGTGCGAGAGGCCAACTGGCGCACCTCATCGGCCACCACTGCGAAGCCCCTGCCCTGTTCGCCGGCCCTGGCGGCCTCAATCGCTGCGTTCAACGCGAGCAGGTTGGTTTGTTCGGCGATGCCGCTGATGGTTTTGATGATTGTTCCAATCACCTGACTTTGTGAGTCCAGTGCTTCGATGCCTCGTGTGGCTTCTTCCATTGAAATGGTCAGTTGGCCGAGCATCTGCAGCGTGTCCTTGATGACTTTGCGGCCTTGCTGTGCGCTGCTGTCAGTATCGATAGAAGTTTGATACGCCATTTCAGATGCTTCAGCGACGGCTTTCTCGCGCTCAACCTGTTCAGTGATAACCGTTGCGAACTTGGCAATTTTATAGAGTTTGCCGTTGGCGTCGGTAATAGGGTTGTAAGACGCTTCCAGCCATACATCACGACCACCTTTGTCAATTCGGCGGAAACGATCGACGATAAACTCCCCCCGACGCAGTCTTTCCCAGAATCGGGTATATGCGTCAGAGGCAGACTCTTCAGGCACGCAAAACATCTTGTGATGTTTGCCCTTTATCTGATTCAACTCGTACCCCATCGCCCTCAGAAAGTTGTCATTGGCGCCGATGACAATGCCATCGAGGGTGAAATCGATAACGGCGGTGGAGCGTTGCAGTGCATTGACCAGCGCCTCGTTCTCGCGAGAGGCTTCAATCGTTCGCGTCAGAACACTCGAGTACAGGGTGATCTGTTCGACGCCGCCGGTTTCATTTTTATAGGGTACGACCACGGTTCTCAGCCACACCCTGGACCCGGTCTTGCTGACCAGGCGCAACGTACCGCTGAAGTGCTTGCCGTCTCGAATCGCGGTCAATGCGCGCTTCTGGTGAACGTCACCGTTCAGTTCCGGCGGGCTCAGATCAGACAGGTTGCGTCCGACGAGCTCTGCTTGTGCATAGCTCATCTCCGTCTCGAACAACGCGTTGACGGTCTGTATTTTGCCCGTGCCATCCAGCACGACGGCAACTGTCTCCAGATTGAGGATTTGCCCTGCTTGCTCAAGCATGGCGAGGCGGCGCTCCAATGCCTTATTGGTGTTTTTCAAATGCGAATTGAACATTGCGGCTATCCGGGACAGTTTGGGTTTCCAATCTGCATCGGTCATGGAATCGCAATCTTGAGCAGGGCTAGCAAACTTAATACATAAAAGACGCGCCTATTGTCTAATTGTGGATATAGGATCCAAATATTAAACATCGTGTCAACGCTAACTTCCGAGTTCAGGCTGGCGCCCATTCAGTCTGTCGATAAGTTCTTCCCTTCTTTTTCGGTCCGCACTCTCCTTGCCCAGCAACTCGGGTAACAGTTCGTTCGCCTGTTGCGGACTCAGGATAAATACTCCGTCATCATCCCCGACTGCAATGTCCCCAGGCCTCACCTCCACGCCGCCTATATGGATCAGTCCATTGAGCTCGCCGCTTTCCCCGAGAGTGCGCGTTGTCATTGCGCTGACTCCCCGGCTGAACACGGGAAGACGATGTTCGCGCAAGGCGGCAACGTCGGTGACTGCGCCCGAGACGATGACGCCGGCAAGCCCCTTGATGAGCCCGGCCAGGGTGCGCAGTTCGCCCCAGCAGGCGCAATGCTCGTCGCCGACACATTCGATCACCAGTACATCGCCTGGCAGGCTGTTCAGCAGTGCATCGCGCAAAATGCTGCCGTCGGGCAGTTGCAGTTTGACCGTGACAACGTTGCCAACCAGTCTGGCACCCTCGAACAGCGGTCTGATCCCGCGCAGGTAACCCGCGTCGGTGAGGTGGCCGATGGTCGACGCGGCAATGTCACGGTATTGCTCTATGACGGCGTCGCTGAGTTGTTGCTGGCGGTGTGCAATCTGCTTGTTCATCGACATTTTTTGGGCCTCAGTAACGGACAGGTCGAGCAATACTCGACGGGGTTGCTGGCGTCGTAATAAAAGCAGCAGGTGCGCCGAAAACGGATGCTTTTGCCTTCGGCTTCCAGCACAACCGGCGGACGGCGGAAGTGTTTGAGCGGGTTGTAGGTCAGGCCGAACAGCGTGGGATCGGCCTGGTGCAGCAGCCAGTCGAAATCGGCTTCACAGCGCTGCCGGATCGCCGGGTCTTCAACCTTGTCCATGCGCTTGTCGTACAGCGAATACACGCGTACTGCGGTGTTTTCCCACAGAATGCGTCGGGAAATGCCAGTGACACGGTTGAAAGTTTCCCACAGCGGCTGAAGCAGGTCGCGGAACAAAGTGGTGGCGATCTGATCACGCCATGCTTCGCGAGCACCCGGCTCATAACCCACTGGCGTTGTATCGAGCAAAGGCATTGACGAGGTCCAAAGGCCATCATCATGCGCGTATTCGATCACGCTGTTGTCCAGCGACAGGGTCAGGCCCTTGTCGTAGACCGACATCGCGTACAGGCAGGCACCGGTGCTCAAGAAAGAAATGCGCTTGGCCAGCAGTGATGCGGTGATTGCCTGTGTCGGAGAACCGATCACCGGCCCCAACACGCCAAGCAATTGCTCGCAGACTGCGTCGTCCAGCAGCGCGCGGGCCGATAGCGAGCGCGGATCGTGCTCACCTGCCGGCCTGAGCCGCAGCGCCTCGGACAGCAACGCCCATTCAGATTCGCTGAACGCCTGCGCCAGACTCATTGCGGCAGTTCCCTGCCAAAGGGGATGCACAGCGGCGTACCAAAGAATGGATCGGCGATGATCCGGCAGTTGAGGCCGAAGACCTGCTTGACCAGCGCCTCGCTGAGGATATCGGCCGGACGCCCTTGGGCAAAGGCGCTGCGTTCGTGGACGGCAACCATGTGATCGGCGTAACGGCAGGCCAGATTCAGGTCATGCAGGACCATCACGATGGTCTTGCCCTCTTGCCGATTCAGGTCGCGCAACAGATCCAGCACTTCGATCTGATGAGCCAGATCGAGAAAGGTCGTCGGTTCGTCCAGCAATACAATGTCGGTATCCTGCGCCAGGGTCATGGCGATCCATGCGCGCTGACGCTGGCCGCCTGACAGGGCATCGACGGGTCTGTCGGCCAGGTCCTGCATGCCGGTTTGCGCCAGAGCCCGTGCGACCATGGCTTCATCCTCGGCGGACCATTGCTGCATCCAGTTCTGATACGGATAACGCCCCAGCGCCACCAGTTGCCGCACGCTTATGCCTTCCGGTGCGCTGGGCATTTGCGGCAGAATCGCCAGTTCACGCGCGACGGTCGCAGTGGACTTCTGGTGAATGTCGGCACCGTTGAGCACGACGGTGCCCTGCTGGGGTTTGAGCAGGCGCGCCAAGGATTTTAGCAAGGTGCTTTTGCCGCAACCGTTACTGCCGATCAGCACGGTCACCTGGCCTGCGGGTAACTGCAGATCAAGACTGTCGATGATCACCTGCCGCTGGTAACTCAGGGTCAGGTCGTGGGTTGCGATTGACGCCATCCGTAATTCCTTAGTGCCGCTGGTTGATCAATAGGTACAGAAAAAAAGGTGTGCCCAGCACCGCGACAAAAATCCCTGCGGGCAGATCCAGCGGCAGGAACAGCGTGCGTCCGGCCAGATCGGCAAGCATCACCAGATTGGCACCGATCAACGCCGCCATCAGCGCCTGACCGACGAACCCCGGCGGCATCAGGCGTTTGGCGATATGAGGCGCAATCAGCCCGACAAAGGCAATCGCCCCACCCCAGGCGACCGCCAGCCCGGCCAGCGCGACGCTCACCAGCAGCAACCCCGCGCGCAGCCATTGCACGCGCACGCCGATGCCCTGGGCCAGCGCGTCATCCAGTTGCTGCATGCGCACCTGACGCGCGAGCAGCGCCAGCAGCGGCAACGTCAACAATAGCCAGCCGGCCAGTGCGCGGGGCTCCGGCCAACTGGCACCATACACGCTCCCGGTCAGCCAGACATAAGCCGACAAGGTGGTGGTCAACGGGCTGAACACCAGAATGAACGTGGTCACCGCAGCCAGCAGAGCCGACACCCCTACCCCGATCAACACCATGCGCAAGGGTGAAGCGCCCTGATTCCAGGCCAGCAGATAAATGACCAGTGCCGCGAGGCCTGCGCCAGAGATCGCCGCCAGGGGCAGAAACTGCGCGCCCAGTGCAGCCGAGAAGAATGACAGGTACAACACGGCGGCGGCGCTGGCACCGCTGGTGATGCCTAACAGATCCGGTGAGGCCAGCGGGTTGCGAATGATGCTTTGCAGGATCAGTCCGGACACCGCCAGGGCCGCGCCGACCAGGGCGGCCAGGGCCAGCCGGGGCATGCGCAGTTGTTCGACGATAAAGACCAGGCTGGCATCCGCCTGACCGGTAAAAACACTCAGCAGGGTCGCTGGCGTCAGATTGATCTTGCCCAAGGCCAGCGAGCTCAGTGCGACCAGCAGCGTCAGCGCCAGGCCCGTCAGCAAGCGCGTCAATGCTGTCAGGCTGAGCTGCCGGGAAAAGCGCCTGTAGCGCACGGTGAAATGCTTATCCATAGCGTGCGCCCCGCCGAACCAGTGCAATGAAGAACGGCGCACCGAACAGCGCAGTCATCACACCCACCGGGACTTCCTGAGGGACAATCACGACTCGCGCCAGCGTGTCGGCCAGCAGCAAAAGGGTCGCGCCCAGCACTGCGCAGCCGGGTAGCAGCCAGCGATGGTCGATGGACAGCGTCTTGCGCACCATGTGTGGCACCAGCAGACCGATGAAGCCGATACTGCCCGCCAGCGCCACGGCGCTGCCTGCCAGGGCAATGATCACCACGCTCATCATCAGGCGAATCAGCCCCGTACGCTGGCCCAGCGCCGTCGCGATGGCTTCCCCGGTGTTGAGCACGTTGACCTGCCCCGCCAGCACCAGCGCGCCGACAAGCCCCATGACCACGCAGACGAGCAACGGCGCGGCGGTGCTCAGTTCGCGCTCCGACAACGAGCCGGCCAGCCAGAACAGCACGGTGTCCAGACCGTCCTGATTGACCACCAGCAAGGCCTGACTGAATGCGGTAAACAAGGCAGTGATCGCTGCGCCGGCCAACACGATGCGCAATGGATTGAGGCTGCCCTGCCCCCGGTTGCCGATGACCCAGACAATCGTGCCCGCCACCGCAGCGCCGATGAACGCGCACCACAGCCATTGGCTCATGGACGACAGTGCAAGCAGCGACGAACAGGCGATGATGGCAAACGTCGCGCCGGCATTGATGCCGAACAGGCCAGGCGACGCCAGCGGATTGCGCGTCAGCGCCTGCATCAGCGCCCCGGCAACCGCCAGACTAGAGCCCACTGCGACGGCCATCAGGGTGCGTGTCAGCCGTGTGTCGAGCAGCACGTGCTCGATAGCGCTCAGCGCATCAGCCTGCCAGACGCTTCGCACAATGGCAGCGGGCGATATCCAGGTGGCCCCGGTGGCCAGACTCAATCCCATGCACGCTACCAGTATCAACAGCCCCAGGCCCAGTTTTACCGCAGCCGTCATGAGGCGCTATCCGCCAGGGCCACGCGGGCGATCTCATCGAGCATGCGATTGGCGCCCAGAATGCCGCCGGACAAACTCCAGGCCACGGCATCAACGCGCCATACCTGGTGGTCCCGTACTGCACGCAACTGTTGCCAGAACGGGTTCTGTACCAGCTTGTCGTAGGTGTGCTGCGCGGCGTTGCTGTCCGCGCGCTGAAAGACGAAGAACAGGTCGGCATCGACCACAGGCAAACTCTCTTTACTGCTGAGTTTAAGGGACACGCCCGTGGCTTCGCGGGCCGCGGGCGTCCAGGCAAAGCCCAGTTCACTGAGCACCGAGCCGGCAAAGCTGGCCGGCAGATAGCTACGGATATGGTCTTCGCGAATGTCGAGCACCGACACGGTGATTGGCCAGCGTCGGGCGAACTTCGCCTGCAACTGGCCACGCAGCGCTGCCACACGCTGTTGCCATTGCCCGAGCAGGTCCATGGCCAGCTGTTGACGTTGCAGGGCCGCGCCCATCATTGCCAGGGTGCGCTTGAACTCGAACACCTCTTCGAGCATCAGCACCGTGCCGATCTGCTCCAGCAACGGCGCGATGCGTTGATGGCGAAAGCGTGAGGCGACGATCAGGTCCGGCTTGAGCAGCACGATATCTTCCAGGCTCGGCTGGGTTTCCAGGCCCACATGCGGTACCGCCGCCAGCGCCGGGCGCAGGTAGCGATACATTGGTTTTTCGCTCCATGAATCCACCACGCCGCAAGGCGTTACGCCAAGGGCTACGGCAGTGTCGGACGCCCCCTGAAACAGGGTGATAACGCGTAGCGGCGCTGCCCGGGCAATGCCAGGCAGCGCCAGTAACCCCAGCGAAAGGCGCAACACTGTGCGCCGCGAAGGATGCAGGGTTCGGTCAGGTTGCACGGCGCAACCTGTGGAACGGGTTGACCACTTCACCCTTGCCGAACGGCATGCTGCCCGGACCGCCCGCGCGCTCGATCATAGGCGTCAGCAGAAGTTTCTGCGGCCAGTTGGGGGCTTCGAACAGTTGTTGCCTGATCATGCCACGCGCCTCGTCGTCAAATTCGATGGTTGTGATCAGATTATCCAGAACATCGCGCAATACGGTCCACAGCGCAGTGACCGGTACGTCATACACTTGCGCCAGAGTATCCATGATTGCCCGCACGTTTACCTGAATACCCAGCGTCTGCAGCCAGAACAGCAAGTCCTCGGGGCGGTCATGATAAAGCGTATTGGCATGCCCTTTCTTGATTCGATACTCCGGGTCGTGCATGCCGTTGCGCTCCAGCCAGGGCACGAAAATACGCAACGAGTCGTGGTCACGCAACAGCAGCCCTTGAGCCTGTCCGGCTTTCCAGACCATGACCGCGTTCTGACCATGCACTTCGCCGAGCATGCCCAGGCGGAACATACGCAGGTTGATGTCAAAGAAACTGTGGCTCAACTCGCGAAACAGTGTCAGTACCGAAGCCTGATTGCGCGGCAGGTCGCGGTAGTCCATCCACTCGTCGAAGAAATGCCGATTGCTCCCCGGTAGCGGTGTACCCAGCGCCGCCATGGGCAGCAGGCGGCACTCCGGATCATCGAGCAACGCGGCCGGATAGCCGCGCACCATGGCCGAAAGATGCCGAGGTCCTTCGTCGAACAGCGTGGCTTGTGGCGGCATGAATGCCCACCATTTGCGTTCGTCGCACAAGTGCAGCGAACGGCTCAGGGTTTCATCTTTGTCGACCACCTGACGCAGCAGTTTTTCGCTAAGCCCGCCGTTGATCATTTTGACCGCTGGCAGATAGCGCGAAGCGCCGAGCGAATAAATCGCCATGGGCAGCTTCAGGTAGTCAGCGCTGTTGAAGCACGGTGTCATCGAACGCAGCGACGAAGTGGCATGCACCTGCGCCTGATTGAAATCAAGCTGCTGGCAATCGCCCTTGGCGAACGCATCGCCCAGCTGGACCTGCAAGACATGCTCGAACTGCCACGGGTGAACCGGCAGCGCAACATGGCTGCCGGCAATGCCACGCGCCTGCATCTCCCGGTCAAGCTCTGCTTGCAGGTTCTCGGGCAGCAGATAGCGTGCCGGAAAGGATGCATTCAAGTCCTCCACGCCGTCGCCGCATTGCAGCAAGGTCTTGTCGACGGCCACCCAGTTCAGCGCTACCGGCCGGGCGAACTCGGCCTGGTACTGTAGGTATTCCTGTTCGTTCAAGCCTTGTTTGGCCTTGGCTAGCGGGTGATAAGGGCGATCACGCAGCGACGCCCACTGCTCCATGGTTCTGAAGAAGGTTGCGCCGTCCTGAGCCATCAGGTTCTGCTCGTCGACCTTGTGGTCCAGCGACAGCGCGGTCTGCCAGACACTGATGCGCAACACATCGAGAAACAGCGCGATACCCTTTTCGTTGTCCTGACGCTCGCTGTCCTGAAGCAGCGTCGCCTTGCCGGCGAACACCCACTTCATGAAGTCTTCCGGCGACAACTGCGTCCAGCGCTCGTCCTGTCGGCCCAGTACCGGGGTGCCGGGCACTTTTTCCCATTGCTGGGTGATGCCGGGGCGCAACGCGATGCTGATGAAGCGTTGCTCCGAATCATCGCAGCACCACTCCCAGATTTGCTGCGCGCTGCCCTGCTCTACCAGTTGCGGAGCCTGCGGGTGGCGCAGCTGCCATTGGCTGCTGTCCTGCAGGCGCAATGGCTCGCGACCAAAGAAGTCCTCAGCCAGCAGGCAATCGACCAAATCCTGCATGACCAGGTCAGCGGCGAGTGAAGTGAAGTTCATGGTTTATTTTCCTTCTGCTGAATGTTGAGCCAGGCGGGCCTGAAGCGCGCGAAAGGCAATGCCGCGCTCATCCCCGAGGACAAAGGTGTTGACCCCGCGAGCCTGCCAACGGGCAGCGTCACCGGGTTGACGAGGGATCGCGCAATAGGCGACGCCCGCCGCGTGGGTGGCTTGCCAAGTCGCAATCAACGCGTTTTGTACATCTGGTTGATCGATCTGCCAGGGCATGCCCAGTGACTGCGACAGGTCTGCCGCGCCTTCAAGAATCATGTCCAGCCCCGGCACGCTGGCGATCTCGGCGGCACGGCGTACGCCTTCGGCGCTTTCGATCATCGCCACCACCATGATCTGTTGATTGGCGGCCTCCACGTACTGCGCCAGGCTGTGCTTGCCGAACGAGCCGGGACGTCCGGCATTGAGGCTGCGACGACCCAGCGGGTGGTATTTGCAGGCGGCAATCGCATCCGCCAGTTGCTCGGGGCTCTCTATCATCGGCAAGACAATGCCCTGCGCGCCGCCATCGAGCAGGCGCAGCAGGGTTTTCGGGTTGAGATCGGCGACCCGCACCAGTGGTGTGAGGTCGTAGCTCTCTGCCACACGGATCATGTTTTCCACGGTTTCCGGGTTGATCAGGACGTGTTCCATGTCGATGATCACGAAGTCGAACCCGGCCTCGGCGATCAACTCGATGGCGGCCGGGGCCGGGATCGAACTGATCACCCCGTGTGCAGGCTGTCCGTCGGCAATTCTGCTTTTGAGCGTATTGGTCCTCAGCATCATTGCGGCCTGTAGGTGTGCAGTGGGTTCGGTACCGAGCGGAAGCGACGCTCGCCATCCCCCAGCAGTCGACGCTTGGTCAGCTCTTCCACTTCGTACGACGGCGCAAACACGTCAAACAGCCCGAAACGGTCGCGGTGCTGCGGGTGAGCACGCTGATAGTCGAGAATGACGTCGGCGGTCATCTGCCAGAACAGTGCTTCGTCCAGCTGGTATTGCTGACGCAGGAAAATCGCCATTTCAGCCAGGCAGATGAAGAAGAAACAGTCACAGGAGAAATCGCGCACCGCGTTGACGTCATCGGTGATGATGAACGAGTTGCGGTTGAGTTTTGCATGGCTGGCGGGCAGCGGAACCAGCTCTGGGCACAGTTCGGGACGTCCGAGGTGCGCAGGTGAATAACGCACGCCGTCATGGAAGTCCTTGAGGGCGATGCGCTGCGGCCAGCCCTGCTTGACGATCAGCACGATGTTCTGGCCGTGGGACTCCATGCCGATGCCTTCGGCATAGAGCATGTGAATGATCGGCGGTACCGTGACCTGCAGCAGTTGCCGGGTCCATTCCTTGAGCCCGTACTGGCTGACCCAAGCATCTATGAACGGCGTCTGCTGGCCATCACCGTAACGGTTTTCTACATGGCTGAGGCCGTTGAACGGCACCGCCTGCTCGTCGTCCCGGAGGTACTGATGCAGGCTTTCCCGCCATATGGCGCCCAGCGTGCCGTAGGTCTGCGCCGAACGCGATTCCGGCAGATGGCGGTAATCGAAGCTCACCCCCGCCACCTCACCGAGAATCACGAAATCCAGCGCACGAGCGGTGCTGTCGGTTGCGATCAACTGGTGCAGCCAATCGGTGATGATCGGGCCGTTCAACACCGTGTGGCGCGCCAGGATGCGTGTGCTGGAGGTGTTGGTCATGCTCATCGCCAGCTTGACGTATGGGCGCTGTGGCTGACTGGCGTTGGCCAGCGTGCGAATCGACTGCTGAGCCTTGTAGCTATCGGTCGACGTACCCAGGTAAATCAGCTCGCCGCTGGCCAGTTCCGGGTAGAAGGTAGACACCGTGACGTTATCCCACTGCCACGGATGCACCGGCATCAGTTGATAGTCGTCGATGGACTTGCCCTGCGCGGCTAGATCCCGAGTTATTTCCTGCCAGCGTTGTGTGCCCAGCTCCTGACGGATGAACGCCTGAAAATCCATGCTCCGCGAGTGGCCGACCGAGGCGCTCGATTTCGCCACGGCCAGCCAGACCACCGCGAAAGGCGTGGCAAATTCTGGTCCGTAGTGGCGGTTGTCAGCCAGGGAAAAGCCGATCCGCGACTTGTAACATGGGTGATAGCTGTGGGCATCCATGAAGTGCTGCTCCAGCGCGTCGACATCCAGCTGATGCGCTGGTCTGGCGGGCTGATAACCCTGATTACGGGCCTGCAAGTCCTTGAGCTGGGTCTGCTCGATTTCCTGGATGAAGCGTGTCAGGTGCGGGCTGTCCTTGAACGGGCTGAGCAGCTCGGTCAACGCCAGATGCAGATCCGGCACGCTGCGTTCGCCGGCACTGTCCACCCGCTCAAGCGTGGCGTGATCGAGGCGGATCAGCTCAAAGCTGGTGCTCAGCAGACCCTCGCAGTGGTATTCCACACCGCCACTGACGGCCACTGCAAAACGATGCCGATGATCATCCAGCGGCTCACAGCGGTAAGGCAGCGCAGCCTCGTACAGCAGGGTTTGCAGCAGTTGGCCGATCACGCGGCGTTGCACTTGCTGATAGCGCTCGGCGCTGACGTCGGCCAGCCAGGCACCAGTACCCGTCGTAGTCGTTGTCGTTGTTGTCGAAGCGGCGTTACGTTGCAGCGGTAAAGGGGTAGCCATGTTCATACCTCGAACGAAAAATTATCGGGGTTCGACCGCGTCGGGCTGGGCCTCGGCGCGCTCGTCGTTAAGGGGGAAACGCCAGGCACAGGGCAGTGCCAGCAGGATCAGCAGGCCGGTGGCGATGAACACCTCACTGATGGCAGAGGGCGTGGCGGCCGGTCCCGCGGTGTTGAGGCGAAACTCCAGCCACAGCGATGCGATGACGATGGCCAGCGACGCGACCAGACGCCGGGAAATGTTGTTCATCGCAGCGCCCTGAGTGACCATCGGCTCGGGCAAGGCATTGAGCCCCGCCGTGGTCACTGGCATGTAGGAGAGCCCGAGGCCGGCGCCACGAATCATCATCAGCACGAACACCACGCCGATCGCGGCATCGGCCTTGAGCATGCCCAGCGCCAGGGTCGAAACGCCGGTCAACAGCAGTCCGACGGCGACGACGGTGCGCGGGCCATGGCGGTCCAGTGCCTTGCCGCCCCACTGGCCGAACAGGCTCGCGAAGCTGGCGGTACACAGCAGCGCCAGGCCGGTCCAGATCGGGTTGTAGCCCAGCACGCTCTGCACCAGCAGCGGCAACAGCACCAGACACTCGAACATGCCGACCGATTGCACCACGGCGATGATCACGCTCAGGCGATAACCGCGCAGGTTGAACAGGCGCAGATTCAGCAGCGGTGCCTGTCGACTCAACTCGACACGTACGAACGCCACCAGACAAGCCACCGCGACCAGCACCATGGCCTGATTGACCGGATCGAGCAGCGCCTGGGCATGGTGCATGCGGCTGATGGCGATCATCAGCAAGCCGATGCCCGACGCCACCAGCAGGTAGCCGATCAGGTCGAACGGCTTGCGCTCGGCAGGTTCGGAGTCCGGCAGCACGCCGACGCCCAGCAGCAGTGCCAGCAGGCCGATGGGTACATTCATCAGGAACAGCGAGCGCCAGCTGAACCACTCCAGCATCAGGCTGCCACACAGCGGACCAAGCGCCGGTGCGAGCATCACTGCTGCGCTCCAAAGCCCGGTCACTCTGCCCCGTTCGTGCTTTTCATACACCGAGAAGATGATCGCCAGCGACAACGGGATCATCAGCCCGCTGGCAATGCCCTGTACCACCCGTGCGGTGATCACCAGTGCGATGGAGTCGGCCAGCGCGCCCAACAGCGAACCGCCAATGAAAAGCGCCACACCCCACAGGTACAAGCGTTTGCGTCCGATGCGCTGACTGAGGAAGCTGGTGAGCGGCATGGTCATGCCCATGCTGGTCATGAATCCGGCGACAATCCAGGTGGCCAGCAGCGGGCCGATCCTGAACGCCTCCATGAAGGTCGGCAGCGCCGGGTTGAGCGAGCTGTTGCTCAGGCTGACCGTCAGCGTACCGAGCAGCACGTTGAACACCACCCAGCGGCGTGGGACGTTAAAACTCATTGGCGAACCCGTTCACCGTTGCGCACGAAGTGCTGTGACGGTCTTGGATGGCAGAGAAAGTCGGCGTGGGAAATGTTGTAGCCATACGCCCCCGCCAAAGGCAGGACCAGCAGATCACCAATGTTCACGCCTTTGAGTGGCTGGCGACGGCTCAGTACGTCCTTGGGCGTGCACAGCTGCCCGACAATGGTGTAAGCCTGCTCTGACGACTCAGTGCTCTGCGGCGCAGTCGGCAGGTGGATAACCGGATGGTCATGGCTTTGCGCGACCGGCAGGCGAAACTGGTGAGTTCCGCCTCGGCAGACCAGAAAATGCTCGCCGTGGCTGGTTTTGCTGTCCAGCACCTCGATGGCGTAATAGCCGCAATAGGCACTGATGAAGCGTCCCGGCTCGAAGCGCAGGATCGGCGCATCGTGCTGCTCGCCCAGGCGTTTTTCCAGATAGCGGCACAGCCGCTGCCAGTCGAACTGCTGACTGTTGAGGTAATCGACGCCAATACCGCCGCCGACGTTGAAATGGGTGAGCTGGCCTGGGTCGCGGGCCAGAGCCTTCCATTCCTGCCAGCGCTGCAGGTAGAAATCGAGCAACTGCTCATGACGTTCGACCGACATCTGATGCGACATGGCGTGTACATGGAAGCCCTTGAGCATCAGGTGACTGGCGTTGTCCACGCGTCTGACCGCCTCGGCCAGGTCGGCTTCGTCAATGCCGAACGGTGTCGCGGTCCCGGCCATCGCCAGCCTGCTCGACTGCGCAGCGGGCAGTTGCGGGTTGATGCGCAGGAATACCGGCTGCACGCGCCCCGCTTGTTCGGCTAGCTGCTGCAGACGCGCGATTTCGTTGAGGCTCTCCAGGTGGATAGCTTCAACCTTGTTCAGCAACGCCGAGCGCAGATCGGAATCGAGTTTGCCTGGGCCCGAGAACACGTAGGGCTTGCGTGTCGGACAGGCCATCACCCGCTCGATCTCGCCCCCAGAGGAAATTTCAAAGCCACTGACCAGCGGGGCGATGGTTTCCAGCATCAGCGCTTCGCTGTTGGCCTTGATCGCGTAATACAGCTCGACACCTGCCGGCAGCGCCGCCATGACTTCACTGACATGCTGCTGCAGCGCGTCCAGATCGTAGACAAAGGCCGCCAGCGGATCGGTTTCCAGCGCCCGAACCTCTTTGATGGCCGCCAGTACGGTTTCCGGCACCTTATGCATAACGTGCCTCCGTGGCCCACGGCGATGCAAGACGCACATAGTTGGCTTCGCGGTCAGCCTTGGCGGCAAGCCGGACCTTGAGGTTGGTCTTGCAGGCAATCGACTGGCCAGCGATCAGCGCGTCCAGCTCGGGTGCAGGCAGCATCAGTTCGTCACGAATACGCTGCAATTGTCGCTCGACGCGCTGCCACATCAGTGGTGCCAGGTGCGGACGCTCCCAGCTTAAGGCCAATACCGCCTCGGACAGGTTGTTGATCAGCAGGCAATAGGTAATGCGGTTCCAGCCCTGTTCGCGGGTGTAGAGCAAAGACTGGCGAATTCTCGGGTGCAGCCCCACCTGAATCGCCTTGATGCCCAGCTCTTCGGTGAGCTTGACGCCTTCGAAGTCGCGCAACAGCAGTTGTTGCGGGCGTCCGTTATCGTGAATCAGCACTGCATTCTGCAAATGCGGCTCCATCACGATGCCATGATTGAAGAACAGCGCCATGACCGGGCTCAGCAGCAAGGACTGGTACTCATCGAACCAGTCCAGCAGGTGCTGATCCTCGAGTTCCCGACCATTGAAGCGCTCGAGGAAGTCGTGCACCAGTGGGCGTGAACGCAGATCACGGGCAAACAGTGTGCCCGCCATCACGCTGCAATCGGCGCCGGAGCGGCGGCAGAAGTTTTCCCGCAGAATGGCGCCGGTCTGCTCGCGAAACCAGTGACCGTCCGCCTCACTCACGCCTTTGGGAGCCCAGCTCATCGAGCCGGGTTCGGCGACTGTAGACAGCCCGCCGAGGGTTTCCGGGCGTGTTTGCTGCAGGCGCTGGAACAGTTCGTCGATGATCAGTGTGCTTTCCAGCTCATACCACGCGTTTTTCCTCACGCAATTGGTGATGCGCACATTCAGCGAGCCCTTGATGAAGTAGTCGTGCCCCTCGATGTACCAGGTGCGCATCGACGCCGTCGGGCTGGCCAGCAGGCCACTGGCACCCAGGTCCGAGATGTCGCCCAGTTCGAGCAGACGTTGCACGCGACGGTCCTGCATGAACAATTGCGCCTGTACCGGATGCATGCAGATCAGCGCATGCCCGGGTCGGGCCCGCGACTGGTCAGCGAAGCCTGCCATCACCTCTGAATCGCTCAAGCCGTTGGAGGTGATTCGCAGCCCTTCCAGCGGCACTTCGAACAGATGCAGCGCAGTCTGCGCCTGAAACTCCGGGGCATAGGTCTCCTGGGCCAGATGCTCAGGCCACAGGCGCGCCTTGGGCGCCGGATGGTTGGGATGGCCGAACCACAAACCCTGCTCACTGGCCAGATAGCCGCTGAGTGGCTCCGGGTGTTGACCGGTCATGTTATGGGCAACGATGGCGGCAGTCAGGTGCTGGCTCTGCAGGACCTGATCCAGCAGTTCGTCATTGCTGGCACGGGTCATGTGCTCACAGGCTGTCAACAGTTGTCGGGCGAATTCGGCAAACGCAAGGCAGCGCCAAGTGCTCTGCCCCTGACGTGCGTAGACATCGGAAAGGTAGCGATGGCTGCCCAAATGGTCGCGGCGGTCCACCAGGACAAAGAACTGCTGCTGATTGGGCAGGCTGATGGTGAGCGGAATGCCCTTCCATTGCCCACCATCCACGAAACTGCCCGGCGCTATGCCTTGCATGCCTTCAGGCCAGGTGTAATGCAGGCACTCTTCCGGCAGTGCGAATTCCTTGATCAGGCAATTGAGTAACGCGCGAGTGGTTGCCAACTCGCTCACCATGTTTGATAAGACGGTGCGATCGGTATTAGTCATGTCTGCTCCACAGTCGCCTTTACGCTGACCGTTTAAATGACGTCGCAACAAACGTTGATTTATCGCTTGCGGCACAACAATCGAGCTGTCGAGGTCCGATAAGTTCGCCCAGCCAAACGTTGTGTGCGGGTAGTGTTTCAGTCGTGATGTCAGTGTCACGGATGACTTACTGTTTATCCCTGCTTATCACCTGAGTTTCATTGGCGCAGCTGGGACAGTGCCGCCTTGAGCGCTTGTTCGAAACGCTGGATCACTAATTGGCATTGCTCTTCGGTAATGATCAATGGCGGCAATAAGCGAATGACGTTGCCATTGCGACCACCCCGTTCAAGTAACAACCCCTGTTTGAAACAATGCTGTTGAATGGCAACAGCCAGGTCCGGGTCCATCGGCAGGCTGCCGAGGCGGTCCGCCGGTTTGCGCTCGTCCACTATCTCTATGCCCAGCATCAGACCGCGGCCGCGCACATTGCCAATCGCCGGATAGCGTTGTTGCAACAGACCGAGCTGTTCTTTGAGCCAGTCGCCACGTTTTGCGGCCTGGCCGGCAAGGTTCTGTCGTTGCAGCACTTCAAGGGTCGCCAGGCCGGTCGCCATGGCCATCTGGTTGCCACGAAAGGTGCCGGCATGATTGCCTGGAGACCAGGCGTCGAACTCGCGTTTGAAACCCAGCACTGCCAACGGCAGACCGCCGCCGACCGCCTTGGACATGACGATGACGTCGGGTTCGATCTGCGCGTGTTCGAAGGCAAACATCTTGCCGGTGCGGCCAAAGCCGGCCTGTACTTCATCCAGAATCAGCAGAATGCCGTGTTTGCGGGTGACCTCGCGAATCTGCCGCAGCCATGCCGCAGGTGCCGGATTGACACCGCCCTCGCCCTGCACCGCTTCCAGAATCACCGCCGCCGGCAGCGACACACCGCTTTCCACGTCCTCGATGAACTGGGTGAAGTAGTAACTTAGCGCTTCGGTACCGGCCTCGCCGCCAATGCCCAGCGGGCAGCGGTATTCATGGGGGTACGGCAGGAACTGCACACCGGGCATCAGATTAGCGACGGCGTTTTTTGGCCCTGTGTTGCCGGTCAGCGCCAGGGCACCGTGGGTCATACCGTGATAGGCGCCGGAAAAGCTGATGATGTTATGGCGACCGGTGGCGGTCTTGGCCAGCTTGATCGCGGCTTCGACGGCGTCTGCCCCGGATGGACCGCAGAATTGCAGGCAGTAATCACGTCCCTGTCCTGGCAGCAGACTCAGCAGCGTTTCGCTGAAGGCGTCCTTGACCGCAGTGGTCAGATCAAGGGTGTGCATAGGCATGCCCGAGGTCAGAAAGCTGTCGAGACTGGCCATGATGGCTTCGTGATTGTGGCCCAATGCCAATGTTCCGGCGCCGGCCAGGCAGTCCAGATACGTGGTCCCTTCAACATCCGTGACCCACACGCCATGTGCCTTGGCGATCGCCAATGGCAACTTGCGTGGGTAACTCCTTACATTCGATTCAAACTTGCTCTGCCTGTCCAGATAGTTGGCATTGGTTTTCTGCGACGTAGTTGAGTGCAATAAGCCATTATTCAACATCTGTAAGTCCTCACTGGATTTCCGGATGCAAATTATTATCATTTACCTGAAAGTGCAACCCATTGTTGCGAAAAACAAGATGAAATTTAAATAAACTTTTTGCGTGCCTGATAATGAACAAGGCACACAGTTATGCCGACAGGATTAATCGGTATAACTCAATGTGCCACTATTGAAGGTGGCTATTGTTATTTTGGCGTTATGACAAAACAGCCTATCTAAATAACAAACTGTTGTGTCGCCGTTGAGGTTGATTATTTAATGCTGCACACAGTTTATCCCTCGATGAGGACTGCCGGTCGTTCGCTATACACGTGAGCCCTTCCCTGGGCGTCACGTATCGACTCAGAAACCGACGGTGGCCGACAACAGATAGGTACGCGGCGTCGACAGGGTCAGCCCCGGCTCGCTGTCGTCCGACGCGCCGGCCGAGCTCCAGTAGTACTTGTTCATCACGTTCTCGACATTGGCCCGCAGCGTGATGTCCTTCTGATCGACCTTGAAGGCATACCGCGCCCCTACGTCGAAACGCTCCGATGAATCGATGCTTTTGCTGTTGGCCTGATCCAGATACTGCGAACCGGTATAGATACCTCGGCCGGTCAGGGTCAGGCCGTTGACGCCAGGGACGTCCCATTCGGCGCCCAGATTGACGTTGTACTTGGGGGTGGCCGGTGCGCGATTGCCGTCGAATGTGCCGTTGACGGTATTGGTCAGTTCGCTGTCGATGTACATCACTCCGCCCAGCAGACGGAAGCCCTTCATGGGCTCACCGAACATGGTCAGCTCGACACCGTCGTTACGGCGCTTGCCATTCGGGCCGAATACACGCGAGGTGGTATTGGTATCGTAGGCTGGTTGTTTGATACGGAATACGCTGGCGGTGAAGGCGAATGACCCCAGGTCATACTTGGCGCCGACCTCGACCTGACGACTGACGAACGGCGGGAAGATCTGGTCTTCGTTCACCGAGGTCGACGGAGCGATCTTGCCCTGACTCAGGCCTTCCATGTAGTTGGCGTACACCGAAAAGTCGTCGGTCACCTTGTACAGAATGCCGCCTGACGGTGAGACCTTTTCCTCGTCGTACGCGGTGTCGCCCTTCACGTCATCGGTCCAGTCATCAACCTTGACCCGCTGCCAGCGAGCGCCGAGTGTCAGCAGCAGACGGTCCTCGAAGAAGCCCAACGTGTCGGTCAGCGCCACACCGCTGAAGCGGTTCTCGGTGTAAACCTTGGAGTCGGTACGCGTTGGGTTGGAGGGAGTCGGCGTATCGACAGGGTTGTAGAGATTGCTTGGTGCGGCTGCATAGCGCGCACCACCGTTTTCAAAGTCCATGTAGAAATAGCTGGCAGCCAGATTGACCTCGTGGCTGACCGGCCCGGTAGTGAACCAGCTGCGTGCACCGGCAGTGGCTGTGCGCACATTTTCGTCGCGGGTGAAATCGCGCGGCTGAACGCTGAAGTCACCTGCGTCGTTGGTGACCGATACCGCATGGCGCAGGAAATCATGGTTACTTTTGCGCGCGCCGACACCGCCGTACAGCATGACCGAGTCGCTGAGGTCGTATTCGGCATTCACTGCACCGAAAGTATCCTTGGTGCGCGCCTTGCTCCAGGACTGCGCATAGTTGTCGCGCACATCGTTGGCGTTAGGCACCTTCGCGTTGGCACCGACCTGCACACGTTCCTGCGGCGCATCAGTGTCGCGTTCGGTGTGCCCGATGTCCGTGGACAGACGCAGGCGATCACCGCGGAAATCCAGACCCAGCACGGCCATGTCGCGATCGACGCTCTGGTGATCCCATTCAGTGTCACCGGACTGCTTCACGCCGTTGAAACGGATCCCGAACTTGTCGTCTTCGCCAAAGCGACGGGCTACGTCGACCGCAGCACCCACCTGCCCCTTGGAAGCATAGCTGGTGGTGAGCTCGGTGATCGGCTTATCCGTCGCGCGCTTGGGGACCACGTTGATCCCGCCGCCGACACTGCCTCGCGGTGAAATGCCGTTGATCAACTGGCTTGGCCCCTTGAGGATATCCACTCGTTCGGCCATTTCCATGTCGATCGTGTAAGTGGGCAGGATGCCATACAGACCGTTGTAGGAGACGTCACTGTTGAACAGGCTCAAGCCGCGAATAGTGAACTGCTCGTAACGCCCACCTGCAGGGTTGGTGGCGCGTACCGACGGGTCACTGGCGATCAGATCGCCAAGGGTTCGGGCCTGCTGGTTTTTCACCGCGTCCTTGGTGTAGGTGGTCATGCTGAATGGCGTTTCCATGAAGTCCCGGGAACCCAGCATGCCCTGCGAGCCTTTGCGCGCCACCTGACCGCCCGCGTATTCCTGACCGTCCGTGACTCCGCTGTCACCAACGATCGACGTGGGGGCGAGTTGCAAACCTGCGCTGGCGCTTTCAGGTGCCGGGATCAGCGTGTAAGCCTGCTCCCCGACGGGCATCAGCTGCAGGCCGGAACCTTGCAGCAGGCGCGCAAACCCTTCCTCGACCGCGAACTCGCCGGACAACCCCGAACTGTTACGGCCATTCACCAGCGCAGGGTCTACCGACAGATTGACCCCGGCCTGCCCGGCAAAACGGGTGAGCGCGGCGCTCAGGCTGCCGGCCGGTACCTCATAGGCGCGTCTACCCGAGGTGTCGGCCCAACTGGTCGAGATGAACAACGGACTGGAACTCAACGTCAGCAACAGGCTGAAATGCAAAAGCGGACGCAAACGGTAGGAAGACACTGCGGACATAGAGGGAAGCTCTCGTATTTTTTGTGCACTTACCTGGAATGACCAGCGAGACAAAAAAAAGGGACAGCGTTACGCACTATTTTTTGTCGAAATGTTTTTTCGAGGCGCCAGGGTCACCCAGTAACGGGTGCGCATCTGCACCTCCACCGGCAGACTGGCCGCCAGCAAAGACAGTACGCGGTCAGTATTGTCGAGCCTGAAGCTGCCCGTCACTCGAAGGTTTTCCAGCGCCGGCTCCCAGCGCAGCAGGCCCGGACGGTAGCGACCCAGCTCGCGCAGGAAATCGCCCAGCGGCTGGTTCTGCGCGCTCAGCACATCGTCACGCCAGCCAGGCAGCAAGGCGTCGAAGACACTGACAGCACCGATGCCGCTCTGCTTCAGAGTGACCTGCTGCTGCGCATTCAAGGCCAGCACAGGCCCGTGCAGGGGATAAAGCTGCACCGTGCCACTGACGACCGAAACCCGGCAGTCGCTATTATTGAGACGCACACAGACTTCACTCCGACCGACCACGATGCGGCCATAAGGACCGTTGATGGTCAGCGGCACGCTGCCAGGCACCTTGAGGGCTATTTCGCCCCGCACCAGCGTGATTGCCCGGGCGCCCATATCCACGTTCACCGCACTGTCGGTATTCAGTTGCAAGGTGCTGCCATCGGCCAGCGACAGGCGCTTGTGCTCGCCGACTGCGGTTTGCAGGTCGGCACGCCAGACATCCAGCGGCAATTGACGCCCCAGCAGCCAGACGGTGGGGACCAGCGCAACGGCCCCAAGCGCCCTTTTCAGCGTTGCGCGCCTGGCCTTGTCAGGACGATCCAGCGTCGCCATGGCCAGGTTGGCAGGCAGACCGAAAAAACGCTGACGCAGCTGTTGGGCCTTTTGCCAGGCGCGCTCATGGCTGGCGGAGCTGTCACGCCAGTGTTGCAGCATGGCGTGATCTTCATCGCTGGCACCGCCGGACTCGAGAAGCGCCAGCCACTGCGCCGCTTTGCGTACGACCTCGCGTTCTTCGTTCGAAGGTGCCGGGCGAATCACCAGTCCACCAACAGACAATGCTCGTAGGCTTGCGCCATATAGCGTTTGACGGTGCGTTCAGAAACGCTCAGGCGTTCAGCGATTTCCCGATAGCCCAGCCCCTCGAGCTGACTCCAGAGAAACGCCCGGCGCACCACTGCCGACAGGCCATCGAGCAGCTCGTCCAGCGCCTGCAGGGTTTCCAGAAGCAACCAGCGCTGCTCCGGCGACGGCACGCTTTCTTCGGGCAACTGCGCCAGCGCTTCCAGATAAGCCTGTTCAAGGCTGCGGCGAGTGTAGAAATTACTCAGCAGGCGCTTGCCCACGGTCAGCAGGTAGGCACGCGGCTCCTGCATATCGGCGATCTGCTGGGAGCTGGAGAGCACGCGCAGGAACGTATCCTGACTCAGGTCAGCCGCATCCCAGGCATTGCCCATGCGTCTGCGCAGCCAGCTTTCCAGCCAGCCATGATGATCGCGGTACAGGGAATGCAAGGTCTGCTGTGATAGCGTCGCTGCTTGAGTCATGTCAAAAGCCTTGAGCGATGGGATGCGCCAAATGAGACTGATTCTAATTAGTGTTATATCCCGAGTCCACGCTCTTTTTTTCAAAAAGCCCATCGCCGCTGCGTGAAATCGGGGCTGTCAGCCCGCAACACGTTGATCCGCGCTGCATCCGGGCGATTCACCCGGACGACAAATGAGCGCTGAAAAAGCGTCCTGCGTGTCCTGTTTGTACGTTTTCCGAGACAAAGCCTGCCAAGGATTGATCAGCCGTCCATTCAAGCTAGTGCACTCAGCGCCGCGCGATCAAGATATAGGTCTACGCCAAGCTCCGTCGTGAATGCTGACCGGGCGCGTGAAAGTGCCATGTTTGAGTTAACGCCGGGTGATCATAAGCGTCGGCCCACCGGTTAACGCGCGGGCATTCTGTTAAAAGACCGCGCCGATTCAACAATTAAAAGTGCGGTCCTCATAATGCAGCGGTTAGGCGAGCTAGAAGCGTCAAGCTATCAGTCAAACACTATCTATAGCTTTTTTAAATAAATAAAGCTTGGATGTGGTCTTGATGACCTCAACCTCCACCTAAGAGAGAGAGTACTTGGGGCGGGCAATCCAGCGACATGTATTAACAAGGGCGCACTGTCTCGGAGCACGCGCAAAAAATGAGTGATACCTAAATAGATTGCTCGTGCTTTTATCGCATGGCCCCTGCGGTAATCCCTGAGTAGACATGATAATTTTCAAAAAACCCTTCTTGCACCACTTTGGTAAGCCAGGCACAAAAATAGAGCGCCCTAGTTCAAAAAAATAATTAAAAAAATATTGACTTCGAATAATTCGCTACTCAATATTTAAGTCGCAAGGTGAGTACTCAACTGATACCCGAAAATGTTCGCGGTCTCTAGCGCTCACGCAGCCAAGGCAGGCAAGCTCTTGAACAATAAAGTTTTCAAGTGCCCAAATATGCGAGGGATCTATGTTCAAAAAAGTTGATGATGGCAGCCTTTCCTTAGCCTTTTCTATTGAAGGCTTACAGTTTGAGCCTAATCTCACATCGTTAGCTAAATCACCCACTAGTTTTTGCCATAAGAAGCTTATTTCCAGTCCCGGCCCTCTCATTTCAGACTTTGTAACTCACGAGAAAAATTTTCATTATTCTACTTATGGAATTCACGTCGGACAAGATGACCGACTCACGTTCATGGGAGATCCGATCGTTGAAATTGATGGTTTTTTCGTGGATTGTAGAGAAGGCAGTGCTACGCTTCATCGTATAGTTCGCTTGCGCTTTAAGCCCTCTTTAGAAAGACGATTGGTCATCCCCCGAGGCGTGGCGCATACATTTGATAATCTCGAAAGCATCGTGACACGCGATGAGCCTGTATGGTATGTGGATCACGACAATCCCGCATGGAATCTGGACAATGATCTGGTTTCAGTTCCTCGCTCTTCAGCGCTAGACGAGTTTCCCATCATCAGACCAAACCGGTATACATTGCCTGATGAGGCTCATCTTTTTTTGTCAAAGATATCCCAATCACTTCTTGAAAATCCGAAGTCGTACCTCGCACGTTTTTCCGTGCAAATTGCTGGCGCCAAGAAATTTGTAATGCTTGAGCCCAAGCAATGGGCAAACGATGACCGTTCATTGGCGGCGGTTGTAGAAAAAGCTAAAATCCCAGGTGTTGAAGTCAGGCGCAATCGTTACGCATTGACAGGGGGTAAATCATTTACCCTCGTACCAAACACTAATGCTTGTGTTTCAGATGTTTTGCTGCTCAAGTCAGATTACGCAGAATCCGCTGCTTACCACTGGCATGCACGCACCAGAAAAATATACACCTTCCTAAATAATGAAGGTGCTGAAATCACTCTAAGCTTTATTGACCTGAGAGAGAACTCTGAAACATTTGGACAGATGACAAACCACACAATTATTTCTGATCCCAGGATAAATATAAGAATAGAGCAAGGTATCGCTTACCGTATAACAAGCACCCAAGACATATTGATTCGTTGCGAGCATGAGGTCTTCGTTGACAAGAACGAGCCTAGAACGGACATCCCTATGTTTGGACAGGACCTTGTTCCATTATCAGATACTCTTCCTTACCCGAGAATTTCGCTCCCTACGCTACAGTGCCCGCACAGCGTAGTATACAAGATGGCAAAATTTGAACAGCATAACTTTACCTGATTGGGGTGTGCACACACTTGCTTTTCTCATAACGATGGAGATTCACTATGCAAGAAGTTATCACAACACACAGCATGTCGTGGAAAACCGAACTTGCCGCGTTGGTGGCCTCAGCCAAGGATGAAACGGAATGCGTTGCGCTGGAAGCGTTTCAAAAAGCACTGACTCCTTATTTAGATACACCTGACTCACTTCGAACGTTGTTTGGGAAAATTCAAATGTTGGCGCCCGCTGCTGAAGCGCTTGATTTGAAGAGTAATTTCGCAAGCCTCGATGAATTAAAGAGTGCGATACCTGAACACTTTGAAATCATAGCAGCCTGATGCGTTAACGCAAAAATAACGGATGGACACTGTGCACACCCTTCCCTATTCAAACAAAAAGGTACTCTATATATTTGCTTCGGTGGGCGTGCTGATTGCGCTCTCCGAAGCGGTATACGACTTGGCATTTGCCAACCTGGCCTACACGTTGACGGGCTCAACCCTGTCCGTCATGACGACGTATGCAATAGGTTACAGCGCTGAAATACTGGTCACCCTGCTAGGGGCGGGGTTTATTGATCGATTTGATAAATGGAAGCTGTTCATCGCCACGCAGATCATAAATATCATTGTTTTTACGGTGGCTGTGACGACCCTTTCGACGCCAGGCAGCTCTGTCGAACAGGTATGGTTATTTGCTTTCCTGGTTGACCTCGTACATCAGTACGTCCGGCTTATCATGTTTTCCTTTATTCCTTTCCTCTTTTCAAGGGAGGAGATAATACGGGTCAATGGCTTTCTTGCAATTATCAACGGCGTCGCCAGAGCGGTAGGGCCTGCCATTGGTGCGCTGGTGATTTTCCAGGTCGGCTTGTCCATGGCTCTTACTGCCTCAATCGTCTTCATGATGGGCGCTTTGTTTCTTGCGCTCAGTCTGTGGTCAGTGGCCGCAGGCACGAGTGTTACCCGCCCAGATGTCGAGTCTTCATCATTCAAAGCGCGTTTCCAGGAAAGCGTGACCGGCGCTTCGATGGCAACCGTGAACCTTCTAAGGTCCTCGCAGTGGCGTAATTTCCTTGCCTCTTACTCTACCTGCGTTCTGGTGATAAGCGTGCTGGCGCTCTTATGGATTCCTTTTCTCCGAGATTTCCATGCGTTTTCTCCCGAGCAAACAGGTTATCTTTATGCGCTCGGAACCACTGGCGCAGTGCTGGGAGGATTTACGATGTCGTCTTTCCAGGACAAAAGCCTAATCACCACCATACTGTCCGCCCACGCGTTAATGTTCACCGGTATCGCAATGACCCTGTGGTTCCGAGGAAGTTTCTTATGGGTGGCTGTCGGTATGTTTCTATTCCAGTTTGGTACCACTGTATATTTTCGCAGTACAGCTAGCGCCATTCAGCTTACGTTACCCAAGGAGATCATTGGAAGCTGGTACGGCGCCATTGATTTCATGAGTCGTTTTGCAGGGCTGGTGGGCGTTATTCTGGCCGGTTGGTCATACGATTGGATCGGCGCGTACTGGGTGTATTCCGTGTTGTTGGGGCTCCTTGTCCTAAGCGGACTGGCATGGAAGGCAGGAAATCAGGTCGCCTGGTTGAGCCCTTCCTGAATGAGGCTCCCGGGTTGTTCGCTCTGTAATCGCACCCAGGCGACCAATCAAACCCCGCCCACAACCCCAACCCTTCTATCAACTGCCCGCCGGTGCAGCAGCGCTATCAGGCACAAAGCCGATACCGACAGCCAGACGCTGACCAGCAGCACCGGTTGAGCGTTGTCGCCCGATACCCACTGCGACGCAAGCAGCGGTCCGAATGCGCAGCCCAGCAATTGCATGCCGGGAATGAGCCCTGCGATGCGTCCCGATGGATCGATCTGCAGCGCAATGCGCACCTGAAACGGCGTCAACATCAGGTAGATCAGGGCAAACAACGCGCACAGGCCCAGAAATACGTTAATCCCCTGATCGGCCGTTATGTACATGCCCAATGCAATGCCGGCCAGGAGAAACGCTGCGATGGCCAACATCGAGTAATCAGGCACCCTGCGTACCAGCAGAATGCCCAGGCAGCCGCCCAGCACTTGCATGAACAGCATCGCGGACACCAGCAATTGCGCCGCATGAGCGCGCAGCCCCGCGTGAATGCCCAGCGGTTCCAGATACGCCCACAGCCCGCCGACAGCCGAGAGTTGCATGAACACCAGCGTCAACAGCAGCACCTGCTTCAGATTCCATTTGAATCCTGTCGTATCCGGCTGCCTGTCAGGCTGCTGCGGCAAGCGTCCGGGTAGCCAGACAATGAACAGCACCGAGCCTGCGGTCAGCATTCCCAGAAACACGAACCCTGCATGCACGCTACGATCAGGCAGTATCAGGTACGCAAGCGCGGCGGCCATCAGTGCCTGAGCCAGGGTCTGGACGACCATGAATGCGCCAGCCACCCGGTCTGGCGCGGGCCCCTGAACGATAAGGCTGACGGCGCCCCATAACAGCAGGCCCTCGGCCAGCCCCGCCAGCGCACGTGCAGCGGTCAACGGCCCGTCGCCGGTGACATTGGCGGTGACCAGATCCATTCCGGCAGCGCAGAGGATGGCGATGACCGTCAGCAGGCGCAGGTTGAGCATCGACCGCAGCAGATCGCCCAGCACCACACCGAGCCCCAGCGCGACGATTTCACCCATCGCGACCAGCCCGACACCTTCCAGTGATACGTGGTCTTGCGCCAGTAACTCGCCAAGAAGCAACGGTTGCAGCCCTACCATCAGCACTGCGACAGAGCCCAGTGCCAAGGCCGCACTCAGGTGCCTGCGAGTTACAGCGGATGACGTTTGCATGGCATGCGCCTCTTCGGAAGTTTCAGTAACCGCGGGTTTCGGGCGGAATCCGGCCTTCGGCAAAACACTGTGCCGCCCGCTTCTCGTCTTTCATTAGCCTTCCGTTGGCCACCAGCACCACCCACCAGGGTAGTAGCGTAAGGTGCGTGCCGCATGCCTTGGCCAGCGTGTAGGCCTTGGCGCATTTCTCGAACAACTCTGCATTGAGGACCATTCGCGCCCCTGTAGTACCCATCACCACCGGGGTGCTGTCGATCACCGCAGCATTGCCCCCCCGCTTCAACAGACGCGCCAGCGGTTGTTCGGAACTGGCGGGCGTAGCCATGTGGCCTATATGGCGTGCCTGCTCATCAAATAGAATCGGCAGGACTCCGCCAAAATCCACCAGGCTTTTGGCAAAGGCACCGCCGCCGAGCAGCACGGCGCCGACGTCAGCTCGGGCCCGGTAGATCGCCGCGTGCGTCTGGCCGTCGTCCGCTGCCGAGTCGTTGCAATCAACCACCTGCGGCGCCAGGTCATCGAGTTTGCCCAGCCACATGCTCTGTCCGCCCGGCAATCGCAACGAAACACTGCTGTGCGAGTCCACCTGACCCATCAGGCGTTCACGCAGATCAAACCACTGCTGTCGAAGTGAATCGCGCATGCTGCTCACCTCACACCAGTTGAAAGACAGCGTCGAAGCGTTCAAGCGCGTCGTCGATGACATCGTCGGTGTCAGCCAGGCTGGTGTACAAACGGCTGCCGGCCAGCGTGATCAGGCCGTGAGCGGTATACGCGGCGCCCATCTCTTCCATCATGTGCTTGCGGGTCTTGGCTTCATTGCGCGCCCTCAGCAGCTTAAGCGGGTTGCCGGTATCGAGCAGCAGGACGCCGGACGTCTGCAGGTGAACAATGGAACCCATGTTGTACGCCACATAGGGCAAGCCGCGCCGGTTGATGATCTCCTCCAGGCCTGCACGCATACGGTCGCCCGCCCTTCCCGCCAGCGCCGGCGCGTTCAGGCGGCGGGCTTCGACCAGTGCGTAATAACCAGCGACGCATGACAACGGATTAGCCGACAGCGTGCCGCCGACGAACGCCCGTCGCGAGGATGTGCCAATGCCACCGGCAAGCAGTTGCATCACGTCCCGGCGCCCGCCAATGGCACCGGCCATGGGATAGCCCCCGGTCAGGCATTTGCCCAGTACCGTGATGTCCGGCATGACATTGAAGTAAGCCTGCGCGCCGCCCAGACCGGCGCGGAACCCGGTGACCACTTCGTCGAAGATCAGCAGGGCATCGAATTCGTTGCACAGCGCCCGCAGCTGTCGGTTGAAGTCGGCGTGCACCGGACGCGTGCCGCTTTCCGGGCCAAAAGGTTCGACCATAATGGCTGCGGTGCCACCACGCAGACGGTTGATTTGCAGCCTGCGGCGCAAAGCGTCGAGATTATTCGGCGGACTTTCCTGAGTGTTCGCGGTGGCGCCTCGCGGGATCCCCGTCGCTTCCATGCGCCCGGTGCCCGGCAAGCGCATGCCATAGACCAACTGGTCGCTCCAGCCGTGGTAGGCGCCGCCGATCTTGATCACCCATTTCTTGCGGGTATAGGCGCGGGCCAGGCGAACAGCGGCCATGACCGCTTCGGTGCCCGAGCCCAACAAGCGCAGCATGTCGACACCCGGCATCGATTCGCAGACCAGTTCAGCCAGTTTGACCTCGTATTCATGCAGCAAGCCGGTCACCGGCCCGCATTCGTCGAGAATCCGGTCAACCTGTTCGCGAATAGCCGGGTGATTGGAGCCCAGCAACGTCGGGCCACCTGCCTGCAGGAAGTCGGTGTAGCGATTGCCATCCACGTCGGTCAGGTGCGCACCGTGGGCCTGGGCGAAGGCCAGTGGGAACGGATAGTTGAACGCCAGGTTGTGTTGCACGCCCCCCGGTATGACCTTTTTGGCTGCCTCGGAAAGGCGCTTCGATCCTTGGCAGCGCTCGTCGAAATAGCCCATGATTTTGTTCATCGCGTCGCGCTTGATCGGGCGAATCGGCTGTTTCACCAGCTCGTCGAAGCGGCGATAGAGTGAGTCGACATCGGGCCATTGCGACACGGCCGATGCCGGAATGTCAGGGATATTGGCGGGATCGAGAGGTCTGTTCATGATTGAGTCTCTGAAAAAGGCTGAGGGCTGAGGGCGTGCGTGCCGGCGCTGGTCAGGGCGTCGATCAGGCGTGCTATTGCGACGCGCGATTCGGGTTTGCCACGGCTGTTGGCTTTGATCTGGTTGAGAAGATGGTCACGACAGAATGTTTCCAGGTCCTCCAGGCGTTTCAGGGTGGCTTCTATGTCCGGGCCACAGCACAGAACGCCGTGATTGCGCATCAGGTAGGCGTTTTGGTCAGGCCGGATGGTCTTTTCCAGCTTGCCTGCCAGCCAGCCGGAACCGGACGGCGCATAACCCACCAGCTGAATCCGCCGCCCTAGCGATTGCCATAGCGGCGGGTAAGGTACGTCCAGCGATTTGCCGAACAAGGTGCAGGCGCTGGCCAATGGTTGATGGGTATGAATGCTGCAATTGACGTCCGGGCGACTGCGCAGGACTTTCGCGTGCAGCTCGCTTTCAACCGAGGGCGAACGTTCGCCCGACAGCTGCTTGAGGTCCTTGAGTCGCAATACGCAGACGTCCTCTGGCCGCATGCTGAAGTAGTCGGTGGCCGACGGAGTGACCGCGATGTGCAATGCGTCGATACGCAGCGCAAGGTTGCCGCCGGTTGCGGCAAAGAAGCCGCGGCGTGACAGATGCCGCGACAGGTCGACGATCTGCTGTTGAACATTGCTCATGGTGCCGTCTCCTGCGATGGGTTCAACCTGCGATAGAGCGGCGCCAGACGTTTGCGGACTTCCTTGAACGTGGCGAAGCGGTCGTCATACAGGTTTCGGGTTGATTCGGAGGGTTCGTACAGCCGATCCGGCCGTTGCAGGGCCGGCAGATCGTTGAACTGCAGTTTTTCGAGCGCTACTGCAGCAATGAAGGCCGCACCGCGTGCGTTGGTCTGAATCGGGTTATGCGGCTGCTGAATGACCCGCCCGCAGACATCGGCCATGATCTGGCACCACACATCCGACTGCGCTCCGCCCCCCGTGGCGACGATGACTCCGCGCGACTGGCCGATAAACTGCGAGAACGGCTCCAGCATCCAGCGCGTGTTGTGCGCGACGCCCTCCATGAAGGCCCGGATGATGTCTTCCCGCGAATGCTCCAGTTTCAGGTTGATCAGGCCGGCACGCAGGCTCGGATCACCTACCGGAGAGCGCTCGCCACACAGCCAGGGCGTGTAGATCAGCCCCCGCGAACCCGCTGGCACTCGGGCGGCGATACGGTCCAGCAAGGCGTACACGTCCGGCTGCTGCTCATCGCTCAACAACTCGTCCGGGTGATACAGCACCTTGTCGCGCAGAAACGACAGATTGGCACCTGCCGCCGATTGCATCGCCATCGCCAGATACCGGCCTTTGACCGCACTGGGTACTGCAGCGATGTGATGGCGTACGCTGGATTTCTTGAACGGCACGTGAGCGCCGACCCACGACGAGGTGCCCAGATAAAGATGCGGAGCGAAATCACGCACGGTGGCGCCAACGGCCACGGCCGAGGTGTCCACGGCACCCGCCACCACGGGTGTGGATCGAAGCAGCCCCAGGGCATCGGCGAGCTCGGGCTTCAAGGTGCCGATGACTTCCGTCGAGCCCACCAGCTCCGGAAGTTTGCCGGCGTCGATGCCCAGTGCCCTGATCAGGCTGGCGTCGTAACGGATGTGATTAGGATCGCGATTGTCGGTCACCCAGGCGGTCAGCATCGAGTCACCTGTGGCGCAGAAGCGCCCCGACAGGCGCATGTTCATGTAGTCGAGCACATTCAGAAACTTGTGCGTCTTGTCATACCTTGCCGGGTCGTGGTCAAGGATGTAGGCCATGTGCCCGGCCGAGTCCATGCCCGACAGTGACGCCACTCCGCCGGTCAGTCGCAGCGATTTCCAGAGCTTGAGCGGCCCGTAGCCACCCAGATTGCACCAGCCTCCGCCCATGCGTCGTTTGATCGAGCCGGCGCCGCGTTTGTCCAGCCACAGCAGCGCCCGGCCAATCGCGGTCCCCTCGCGATCGACACAGACCGTGCCTTCGCTTTGCGTCGAGCAACACACGGCCACCACCTGACGACGCCTGAGCGGGTCGGCTGCCAGCAATTCGTGGGCACCGAGCAGAAACGCGTTCCACCAATCCTCGGGTTCCTGCTCGGCACTCAGGCCACTGACGTGCAGCGGCACGCCGTGAAACGCCCAGGCGCGGATGTCTCCCTCCATGGAGACCAGCGCGCACTTGCAGCCGGACGTTCCCAGGTCGATCGCGAGGACGAGTTGCTCCAGGCCGGTAGCCGCCTCAGGCGTCCGGGAAATGAAAAGCGAAGTCATAAAGGTCTACTCAGAATGTGCGGGAAATCGACGCTACCCAGCGACTGCCGTCCGTGGTGCGCACATGTCCGTCGTCCTCGGCCATATACAGTTCGCGCGCCCTGGTCTTGGTCGTCACCCAGTCAAGCCCCCAGTCGACGCCCCACCAGTGGTGGACCAGACCTGCGCCATAATCGGCAAAGTCGGCCTCCGAGAAGTTTTCGATCTGTTGGTAGCCGGCGTGCAGCTTCAGGTTGGTGTTGATGCCCAGCGCGTACTTGTAGTCGAGGTCATAGAGCATGCTGCCCCGGGAGTTGCGATCACCCTTGGCATAGCAATCGAGGCCTTTGGTCGGGTCATCGCGGAACTGCAATTGCGCGCCACACACCCCGCCGCTGTTGGCGCCCCGGTAGTTTTTCGAGAGCACCCGGGCGATTCGTCCTTCGAGCGCGCCGTAACCGATTTCAAGCACGGCGAACTGGCTGTTGTAATTGGTCGAGTGCTCTTCACCTGGCGTGAACGTTTCGAAATCGAACCGGTTCGGTGCCTTGAACTGAGCCCCTGGAAACATCTCGGCCGCAAGCCCGACGCCATAGTGCCAGGCATCCGGATCGCCGAAGCGATAGCCGCCAGCCAGCAGTACACCTGCGCCGTCGCCATCGAGGAACTGTTTCTTGCTGACCGTGGTAAATTCGGCAAGCGCCACCAGGCCTGTTTCATGGGCGACCTGGAGGGTCACTTTGGCCCCGGGGCGATTCAGCGAATCGGAAATCCCGCGGGTACGAATGTCCGAGCTGACCTTGGCGGTAACATCCACTGCGTAGCTTGATATTTCATCGGCGATGGCCAGCGTCGGGCCTGCTGCGGAGCACAGGGCTGCAGCCATTACATAACGGGTTGTATAAGTGCGCATGATTCTCTCCCACGCTAAAGTGCCGGATTTACGATTTGCAAACCGGGGCAGGAGGCAGTGTTGCGATTCGCTCGAATTGCTCGGTCTTGCCGAGAACTTCGGTACCGACAAAAGCCCTTACATTGAGGCGTCCGTCCTTGACTCGAACGGCGCCCTTATATTTTTTCTGGTCACGCGGGTCGTACACCCAGCCATCGCGCCAGGCATCCTGGTCGTAGCGGGTCAGCTGCAGAATCTGTACGCCGCAATCACTCGACGTCGAGGCCGCATCCTTGACCCAGACAATCTGCCCGCAGATAGCGCCGGCCTTGTCTGCGCAGTCGTCAAGTCTGACCACCGCGTCCTTTTCAGCCGTCAACCAAAGGCCCTTGGCCTCAAGCGGACCGGCAGCAGCATGAAGGCCGGTGGAGCACATCAGAACCGAAGAGAGGAAAAGCCACTGCCGTACGTTCATAGCGTCACCTTTTTTATTTTTTTGTTTTGACAGATCGTCACAATAACGACGCTTCAGTTATGATAGTCATCGCTACACGATAGTTATAGCTATCATTTTATCGTGCAGCAACTGTTTTTTTGATCCTCATGCTGGCGCCCCACTTTTCTTGACAGGTATTTATGGCCAGGCTGAAAACCGAAATCCTTCCCGAGCAAATCGCAGGGAAAAGCGTTGAACGCAAGAAGCTGCCCGCGCAGCAGCGTGCTACCGAAACCTACGAGCGCATCCTGGTCGCCACGGCAAACACCCTGTGCGAGGTCGGCATAGAACGCCTGTCGACCAATCTGGTATGCGAACGGGCCGGCCTCACGCCGCCCGCGCTGTATCGCTATTTCCCCAACAAGTACGCGCTGCTGACGGTTCTGGGTGAGCGCCTGCTCGAAAAACAGAACGAGCGGATCGATCACTGGATCACCCCCGAGCTGATCGCAGGCACGCCGCAGGCGCTGGAACAGGCACTCGCCGAGCTGATTCTGGATACGTACCGGGTCACTGACGCCACACTGGGCGGTATGTGGACGCTCAAGGCACTGAGGGCGGTTCCCGCTCTGGAGCATGTGCGGCTCGACTCACACCGCAGGGTTTCCCAGGCTCAGGCTGCGATCATTGGCAGTGCTTTTCCAGACGCGGATCCCGAGCGCATCGCCATGGTTGCCCGCGTCGCGGTGGAAATGATTCACGCGACCATTGAGTTGTTGTTCGATGAGCCGTTGGAGCCCGCGAAAACCTGCGCGATGGTGGCGGCGATGATCGTCAGTCATCTGGATCGCCTGGCGCCCGAACCCGGGCATGGCAAGCGATGAGCGGCATGCAGGTTAGCCGGTTGGCCCCTTTAACCGGCCGGATCGTTCCTCCATCAGCCTGTCGGGGTGCTAAACGATTACGTGAGCCAGGAAATACACACTACTGCTAACGCCTCCGTACTAGCGGCAGGTTCCATCGCCGTCATGCAGCCCCTATAAAAACCACGCAGCCACAGGAGCAGCGTCATGATTCAATCCGCCAGGGTTTCGCCAGACACGACGTTTCACGCTTCCGGGCTAACCGAGCTGTTCGAGGCGCAGCAGGCCGCATTTCGCGCTCAGGGTGCGCCTTCCTTCGATCAACGAATCGCAGACCTCAACGCCGTTCTGCGTATGGTCAGCGATAATCAGAACAGGTTGCTCGAGGCGGTCAGCGCAGACTTCGGCAACCGCTCGTTCGACGAAACCCGGCTCGGTGAGTTGATGCCGGTGGTCAACGGCATCAAGCACATCCGCTCGCACCTCAAGGCATGGATGCGCCCCTCACGGCGCAAGGCGGGTATTGTTTTCAGGCCCGCCACAGCACGGGTGGTTTATCAGCCGCTGGGCGTCGTCGGCATCCTGGCTCCGTGGAACTATCCGCTGACGCTGACACTGGTGCCGTTGATAGAGGCGCTGGCTGCGGGTAACCGGGTAATGATCAAACCTTCGGAACTGACACCCCGAACCTCCGAGCTGCTCAAGCAACTGCTGGGCGAAGCGTTCCCTGCCGAGCAGGTTGTCGTGGTCACTGGCGACGCCACGCTGGCGGGCCAGTTCAGTGAGTTGCCTTTCGACCATCTGCTGTTTACCGGCTCGACCCACGTGGGTCGCCAGGTCATGGCGGCGGCCGCACGCAATCTGACACCGGTCACACTGGAGCTGGGCGGCAAGTCGCCAGTGGTGGTCTGCGACGACTTTTCGATCACCAAAGCTGCGCGGATGATCGCTATCGGCAAACTGTTCAATGCCGGTCAGACCTGCGTAGCGCCTGACTATGTGCTCGTCCCCCGCGAGCAGGTGGACAGCTTTGCCAGCGAGTGGCTCGCTGCAGCGAAAAAACTGTACCCGACCCTCGATGGCAATTCTGACTACACCTCGATTATTTCCCGGCGCCATTACGACCGGCTTATGGCGATGGCCAGTCAGGCCGTCGCGACAGGTGCCAAGGCATGGCAACACAATGCGCCCGCAACGGCGGGCGAACGCAAAATCGCACCGATGGCTTTCACTCAGGTGTCCCTGCAAGCAGATGTCATGGGCGAAGAGATTTTCGGGCCTCTGCTGCCGATCCTCGCGTATGAGTCGCTGGATGAAGCCATCGCCTTTATCAACGCGCGTCCGGCACCGCTGGCGCTTTATTGCTTTTCCAACGATCAGGTGTCTGTAGACCGGGTGCTGAACCGCACGCAGTCCGGCGGCGTGACCATCAATGGCACCATGCTGCACGCGACTCAGGATGACCTGCCTTTTGGCGGTGTCGGCGACAGTGGCACCGGGGCCTATCATGGCTACGAAGGCTTCGTACGTCTGTCCCACGCCCGCGGTGTTCTCAAGCTCGGTCGTTTCAACATGTCCGACAAGGTCTCGGCACCTTACGGACGGCTTACGCGTCTGGTCACCCGATTCATGATCGGTAAATAGACGCTTGCCAAACGGTATGCCCCCGTCATGTCGCG
This sequence comes from Pseudomonas sp. PvP100, assembly GCF_017833055.1. Classification (NCBI taxonomy): domain Bacteria; kingdom Pseudomonadati; phylum Pseudomonadota; class Gammaproteobacteria; order Pseudomonadales; family Pseudomonadaceae; genus Pseudomonas; species Pseudomonas sp. PvP100. The sequence goes on along the minus strand of NZ_JAFIBO010000001.1, from coordinate 1,556,214 downwards.
ACGTTAAGTGCACATTCGCGGGGATCTTTTCCACTCCCTACTTCCCGTAACAAGAGCAGGAAACACCCGCTAGCGCTAGTTCGCCTGAGCGCTTTCTGCGGCCCCCTTACGCGCCGTCCGACCGATGATCATCACTCTTTCTGATAGTGAAGTATTTAGGTAACCTCAGGGCGATACGCTTTGCTGTACTTCACTGCAGATGCTCTAGCGGGCATCTAACGCTGATTTCGTGGCGGAAACACCAACGGCCAAGTTGATGTGACTGCGACATGCTTACAGCGTCTATACCATTGTCAGCAGTTTTAAACTCATGGATGACTACATGCCTAACACACTACTTCCGCAGATTGGCAGGGCCATAGCCAGCATCGGTAGCGGGAATTTTTCCAGCATGTTCCACAAGCTGATCGACACTCAGCTTGCGGTAGATGCCACGCACCTCTCCTCCCTGCCACAGCCCTGGCAAACGCCACCCGCCTCTGCACCGACGGTCTTTAACGAGACCGTGACGTCATCACGAGGCACGCTGTTGCTCAGTGACTCGATTCATCTTTACCCTGATCAGGCCTCGGAAAACTTTAGCTGTAAAATAACCGTATTTCGGGCGCTTCCCGCGCATGAATTTTCAGAAAAGGAACGCCGGCAACTAGGCGACATTTCCCCGCTGCTGTTTTCGATACTTGAAAAACATGTCAATGCCCTGCAATCAGCAATGCCCGGCATTGAGCATAAAAAGCCCGAAAGCATTGAAAAGCGCTTTCAGGAACGACTGCGCGAAACAGGGCTGACGTTGTCCGAACGCGAAACCCAAGTGTGCCTGGGGCTGCTCGCCGGCCATACCGCGCTTGAGCAGGCCGAGCGGCTCGCACTCAAGGTCAATACTGTAGGCAGTTACCAGCGCCGTGCGGCGATCAAGCTGGGCATCAGCGGTCGCAATTCCCTGATGCGCTGGATGTATGGCTCATCAGTGGGCGTTTTTTCAACCTGCTGACCGCCAGTCGATGCAACGGACGGGGCGATAAGGATCGCCCCTCCCGGATTCGCCCTCACCGCCTCCGATGCAGGACCTCCTTGCGCTTAGAATCACGCTCGATCAATACCCGCCGAGTCATTGCGTTTCCCCCACACCCACTGCCAATCCGTCATACCACCAGGCCGCCAGGCTATAGACATCCGGAGCTTTCAGGACGCTGAAGTGGTTGCCCGGCCCGTGCCAGAGTGAAAGCTGCGGTAGCAGGTGCTGCCATTGGCTCGCGCAAGCGGCATGCTCAAGTTGATTATCCAGCGCATCCAGTTGCGGATCGTCCACCAATACCAGACTCGCCCTGCCGCTGTAGCCTCCTGGCTCAGGTCGATAGACCGTGCGCAAGGCGCTGGCGAACGTGCGAACAATCCCTTGCAGGGCCTGTGCCGCAAGACGCGGCGGTAATAGTCCGACGCGCACCATGGCTTGCTGAAGCAGATGCATTTGCGTGACGGTATCGCTGCCGGCAAACCTCAGCGGGTCGAGCTCGAGGCTTCTTCCGCTGGACAACTGCAGCGCCTCGATCAGGCGTTCCAGCACGGCTGTGGCGGTATAAGGTTTACCGTCCAGACCCTCGCCGCCAGGCGCTTCGCTGTCGATCAGGGTCAACGAGACAACCTCGCGGCCACTGGCCTGCAGCTTGACCGCCATAGCGTGCGCCGCCCACCCACCGAACGAATGCCCGACCAAATGCAGGGGGCCTTTCGGATACAGCGCTTCGATGGCCTGCACATGGCTCTGCGCTGCAGCTTCCACGCGGCTGTGCGGAACACTGCGACCGTCCAGACCGCGTGGTTGCAGGCCGTGGATCGGCCAGTCCGGACCCAGTGCCTCGGCCAGGCCAATGAAGCTGGTGACGCTGTCCCCGGCGCCCGGTACGCAAAACACTGGCGCATGCCCGTCACGCCCGCTCTGGATGGCCAGCAGTGACTGATGAGCCGGCGGTGGCGGTGGCGTGGCAGGCGCGCTGTGCAGCGCCTGAACGATGCTCAGACCAAGCACGGCGACGTGCGGTGCCTGCATCATCGTCATGTGGTCCCCCGGGACATCGACGCACCGCAGTAGATCTGCGGAGAGAATCTCACCCCAGCCCAGGGTCGAACTGCTTCCAATCGGCGCCATTGGGCGCTGTTCGGCGCGGAACAGGTGAATCGGCAGGCTGAGTGACTCCAGCTGGTAATGCGCCAGGGCCTGACCATGCGCCACTTCACGGTCCAGGTAATGGTGCAATTGCTGATCGCTCGCCAGCGCCAGCTCCTCATACAACAGGCCTTCGTCACGGCACAGTTGCAACAGCGTGGCGAAGTCCGGCAGCGGCGCTTGCTCGCTCAATGAGTTCAGACGCGCCAACTTCGCAGCGCCCTCACCCGCCTGGGCTTGCCAGTGCGCAGTGCAATGCGAGAGCAATTGCCGCTCAAGCAAATCAGGCCCCTGCCAGCGCGCCTTGCCCTGATCGGTCAGGCGTGGCACATAGCTGTCGATCAGGCCGAGGAATGTCACGGCCTCGTCCATGCCCAGCAGTTGCGTGGCCACTTCGTAGGCCAGAACCCCGCCAAACGACCAGCCGGCCAACCGATACGGGCCGCGCGGCTGGACCTGACGAATGCGCTCCACCATCCGCGCTGCCAGACACTCCATGGTGCGTAATTGCTGCTGCCCAAGACCAATGCCCGGCAAGCCGTAAATCGGAAAGTCACCCTGCAGATGTTGCCCAAGCACCGGGAAATAAGCATCCAGCCCGGTGAAATCGTGCAGAAGAAACAAGGGTGACTCGCTGCCACCGGCGCGCACTGTGATCACCTCCCGAGCCTCGTCCGGCGATCCTGGACGCTGATCGAGCAATCCGGCCAGCGCTGCAACGCTAGGGTGCTGGAACAGCTCGGCCAGCGTCAGTGACACACCTGCTTTTTGCAGCAGGCTGACCAGGCGGATGGCCGACAGCGAATGGCCGCCCAGTTCGAAGAAACTGTCGTGCCTGCCGATTTTTCCGACTTCAAGAACCTCGGCCCACAAGTCCGCCAGGCGCTCTTCCAGAGCCGTTGAAGGCGCCTGGTAAGCGAGGTTCGCCAGTGCCGCCAGGTCGGGCGCAGGCAATGCCTTGCGGTCGACTTTGCCGTTCTGGGTCAATGGCAGCGCATCAAGGCCTACAAACACCGCAGGCACCATGTACTCCGGGAGTTGACCCAATAGATGCGCGCGCAAGGCGGCACTGTTGAGCGACGCGTCACGACGGGTGAAGTAACCCACCAGACGCAACGTGCCATCGTCCAGACGCTGGGTGGTCACCACCGCTTCGCCGACGCCCGGGCATTGCGCCAGGTGCTGTTCGATCTCGCCTGGCTCGATACGCACGCCACGAATCTTCACCTGATCATCGTTGCGGCCCAGGTATTCAAGCGTCCCGTCTGACAGCCAGCGCACCAGATCGCCGGAGCGATACATGCGCGCACCGGATCTGTCGCTGAACGGATCGTCGAGGAAGCGTTCTGCGGTCAGGTCCGCACGGTTCAGATAGCCACGAGCCACGCCAGCGCCGCCGATGTACAACTCGCCGGGCACCCCGAGTGGCACGGGCTGGCCACGCGAATCCAGTACGTACAGTCGGGCATGGGTAACCGGCTTGCCGATGTGCAACACCTTGCCAGGCTGCATCCGGCCAGAGCTGGCCACCACCGTGGTCTCTGTCGGGCCGTAGTTGTTGACCACGGCAAAACCGGGATCACGGTTGAAATGGCGCAAGCGATCACCGCCAATCAACAGAGTTTGCAGCGTCGGATGGTGTAATTCACGGCTGAAGGCGTATTCGGCCACGGGGGTCGGCAGAAACGCCACCTGCAGTGGCTGGGCCAGCCACCAGTCGAGCAGCACATCGAGCTGTTCGTTGCCAATCTCCGCAGGCGGCAGGTGCAGCACCGCACCGGCACACAGCGCAGGCCAGACTTCCCAGGCCATGGCGTCGAAACCGAACCCGGCAACGCTGGCGGTATGACTGCCGGCACGCAGGTTGAAGGCTTCACAGTGCCAATCCACCAGATTGTTCAGCGTGCGGTGCTCGACCATCACGCCCTTGGGCAGCCCGGTGGACCCCGAGGTGTAAATCACGTAAGCCAGATGTTGCGTGGTCATTTCCGGCACGGACGGGTTGCCGGTGCGCTGTGACCAGTCCGGGCGATCAAACGCGATCACCGGCACCTGCAGTTCGGGCAGACGTGTCAGCAGGTCGAATTGAGCCAACACCACCACAGGTTCGCTGTTCTCCAGCAGGTAGCTGATGCGTTCATCAGGGTGGCCCGGATCGACCGGTACGTAGCACGCCCCGGCTTTCAGCACTGCCAGCAGACCGGCCAGGGTCTCCAGGCCGCGCCGCGCGACCACCGCCACCCGGTCGTCAGGACGTACGCCCAGCCCGATCAGGTGATGGGCCATTGCGTTGGCACGGGCGTTCAACTCGCCATAGCTCAAATGCTGGTCGCCCGCCTTTGCGGCCATGGCGTTCGGTTGTTCCAGCGCCTGCTGTTCGATACGCAGATGAACGGGCAGCGGGCACTCCGCCGTAAGGCGATCGGCATTGAAGCCATCGAGCAGCTCGTTTCGTTCGGCGCCGGGCAGAACATTCAGTGCCTGAATCGGTCCCGCAGGTGCCTGTTCAAGCGCGTCGACCAACCCCTCCACGGCGCAGGCAAGATACGCACAAACACGTCGGGCATCGATGCCTTTCGAGGTCAACGCAGTCAGGTCGAACGCCTCGCCCAGATCATCGACGCTGAGCGTCAACGGATAGCTGCTGCGCTCGCCAGACTGCAACAGCTCGATGCCCTGCCAGGCCTTGCCGGCAGCCTCGTTTGCCTCACCGGGTGCAGCGCTGTGGCGGTAGTTCAACAGTGCACTGAACAACGGTGCGCCTGCAGGCAAGGCGCTGCAACGCTGCGCGATTGCCAGAGAAGCCTGTTCGTGGGCAAGCAATCCGGTCAGGCGGCGGTGGGTCTGCGACAGAGCATCGCGTGCACTCTGATCGGCCAGGTCGATGCGCAACGGCAAGGTGTTGATGAACACCCCGAGCGTGCGGTCGGCGCCCTCGCTGCCGTTCAAGCGACCCAACAGTACGGTGCCGAACACCACGCTGTCACGCCCGGACAATCGGCCCAGTACCTGAGCCCAGGCCAGGTGCATCAGGCTGGCAGGACTGACACCCAGCTGCCGCACCTGATGGCGTAAACGCCTGTTCAGGTCCGCATCCAGACGCAGTCGGGCCTCGCCTGCAACGTCCGGCCCTGGCAACCAGGTCTGGGCGTACGCCAGGGTCGGCTCATCCAGATCGCCCAATTGCTCGCGGAAGAACGTCTCATGCGCGTCGTCACCGGCCCCCAGCAAGGTCTGCGCGATGTAGTTGCGGTAAGGCACTGGCGCAGGCAGTTGCGCTGCCTGATCGAGCAGTACCGCCTGCAATTCCTGGCTCAGCAGGTCCAGGGCAACGTGGTCCATGATCAGGTGATGGAACAGCAGGACCGCGACGATACGCCCGTTTTCCGGGTCATCGGCATGAACCAGACGCAACAGCGGTGCACGCACGAGCTCGAGCGGCTCGGGAGCATCCAGCGCCGCCAGCGGCACCTCGATCACCGGCAGATCGGCATGTCGCCAGACCACTTGCACAGGCGTTTCCAGGCCTTCCCAGCACAGTGAAGTGCGCAACACGTCGTTGCGGGCGATCACCTGTTGCAGCGCCTGGCTGAAGGCCTCCAGTCGCGAGCGGTCGGCAAAGGCGAAGCGTGCCTGCAAGCGATAGGGATCATCCTCAGCGGCGGACAGGTAGTGATAGAAAATACCCGCCTGCAGAGGCCCCAGCGGGTAGATGTCCTGAATATTGCTCGCACCGCCGGTAACGCTGGCGACGACGCGATCGATCCCTGCCTGGTCCAGTTTCACCAGCGGCAACAGGTCCGGGGTGATTGACGTGCAATCCGCACCGATCAGGTTGGCCGGAATCTTCACCTGAGCGCCGCTGCCAACGGCGCGTGCCAAGGCGGCCAGGGTCGGCTGGGCAAACAACACGCGGATATCGGCATCCATGCCACGGCGACGCATGCGTGCGATCAGAGTAACGGCGAGCAGCGAATGGCCGCCGAGCTCGAAGAAGTGATCGTTGCGCCCTACTTGCTCGACTTGCAGCAAATCGCTCCAGATATCGGCCAGGGCCATTTCCAGCTCGCCTTGCGGCGGCTCGTATTCACGCCCTGGCATAGCGTCGCGATCCGGCACTGGCAAGGCACGTCGATCGACCTTGCCGTTGGCGGTCAATGGCCAGGCATCGAGGCGCACGAACGCACTCGGCACCATGTAGCCCGGCAGGCGGTCCAGCATGTCGGCACGCAGCCTGGCGATATCAAGCGCCGAGCGCGGGCCTTGCTCAATGAAATACGCCACCAGACGTGACTGTCCAGGTTCGTCCTCGCGCGCCACCACCAGCGATTCCTCGATACCCGGCAACGAGGTCAGTTGCGCCTCGATTTCGCCCAGTTCGATACGCATACCGCGGATTTTCACCTGATCGTCGTTACGCCCCAGATAGTCCAGCGTGCCGTCTGCATTCCAGCGTGCCAGATCACCGGTGCGGTACATGCGCGCCTGCGGGTGCTCGCAGAACGGGTCGCTGAGGAAGCGCTCGGCAGTGAGTTGCGGCTGATTCAGATAGCCCCGCGCCACGCCTTCACCGCCGATGTACAGTTCGCCGGCAACACCGGTCGGCACCAGTTGCTGCTGCTCATCAAGCAGGTACACGCGGGTGTTGGCGATCGGTTTGCCGATGTCGAGGCTGCCGTCAGGCAACAGACGACCGGAGGTGGCGACCACCGTGGTTTCGGTCGGGCCATAGTTGTTGATCACGGCAAAACCCGGCTCACGGTGGAACTGCCGCAGGCGATCGCCGCCGATCAGCAGCGTCTGCAGCGTCGAGTGATACAGCTCGCGGCTGAACGCATATTCGGCCACCGGTGTCGGCAAAAACGCCACCTGTAGCGGCTGGGCCAGCCACCAGTCGAGCAGCAGGTCGAGCTGTTCATTACTGATTTCGGCTGGCGGGATATGCAGCGTTGCCCCTGCACACAGGGCCGGCCAGACTTCCCAGGCCATCGCGTCAAAGCCGAAGCCGGCCACAGTGGCAGTATGGCTACCGGCGTGCAAAGCGAATGCCTGGCAATGCCAGTGAACGAGATTGGCCAGCGTGCGGTGTTCGACCATCACGCCTTTCGGTTGTCCGGTCGAGCCGGAAGTGTAAATCACATACGCCAGATCGCCGGGCGTCTGGCCCGACACCAGCGGATTTGCCGGTTGCTCAGGCCATTGAGGGCGATCGAGCGCGAGCAGCGGCACCGTCAGTGCAGGCAGGCGCGCCATGAAAGCCTGTTCAGCGAGCACCACTACTGGCGCACTATCGGTCAGCAGATAGTTTATGCGCTCATCGGGGTGCGCCGGATCCACCGGCACATAACAAGCACCGGACTTGAGCACGGCCAGCAGGCTCACCAGCGTGTCCAGGCCACGGCGCGCGACGACCGCGACGCGATCATCCGGGCGCACGCCCAGGCTGATCAGATGATGGGCAAGGCTGTTGGCCTGACGGTTCATCTGCGCGTAGCTCAGCGACTGCTGGCCGACTCTGGCCGCAACGGCTTCGGGCATGCCCTCGGCGCGTGCCTCTATCAGAGCATGAATGGTCTGACCTTGCGGCAGGCTCACCGCGCTGGCGTTAAGAGTGTCGAGCAGATACTCGCGCTCCTGCGGGCCCACCAGCGGAATATCAGCGAGCACCGCCTGCTGGTTGCTCACCAGCGTGCGCAGCAACTGTTCGAAATAACCGCAATAGCGCTGCACCGTTGCCTCATCGAACAGCGCAGTGGCGTAGTCCAGCGTGCCGAACAACGCATCACCCTGTTCGCCGAGGTTAAGCGACAGATCGAACTTGGAGACCTGACTCTGCTGTTCGACCGTTGCCAGCGACAGCCCGTCCATCTCCGGTAAGGTAGTTTCCCCGGCCAGCCAGTTGAGCGTTGTCTGGAATAACGGACCATGGGCCAGGCTGCGTGTCGGGCGGACGATTTCAACCACCTGCTCGAACGGCAGGTCTTGGTGGTCCTGAGCCTCCAGTACTCGCGTCCTGACCTGTGCCAGCAGCGCATCACCGGTGGGTGCCGATGCTGTGTCGATGCGTATGGCCAGCGTGTTGACGAACAGGCCGATCAGCCCTTCCAGCTCGGCGCGACCACGGCCCGCGATCGGGCTGCCGACGACCACCTCGACCTGACCGGACAGACGCGCCAGCAGTGCGCCCCACGCAGTCAGCAAGGTCATGTACAGCGTAACGCCTTGCCGCTGAGCCAGCGCACGCAGGCCGGCAGTCAGTTGCCCATCCAGCCGTACGTTGAGGCTGGCACCGGTGAAATCCTGCTGCGCCGGACGCGGCCGGTCGGCAGGCAGGGTCAGCAGTGTCGGCGCGCCTTCCAGCACCTGCCGCCAATAGGCAGCCTGGTGTTGCAGACGTTCACCGCTCATCCAGCCCTGCTGCCAGACCGCATAGTCGGCGTACTGGATGCTCAGCGCTGGCAGTGGATCGGTCTCGCCACGACGCAGCGCCGGATACAACGCAAGCAATTCGCGGGTCAGAACGCCCATCGACCAGCCGTCGGAGACGATGTGGTGCACGGTCAGCAACAATACGTGCCGCGCGTCTTCCACCTGCAGCAGGCAGCCACGGATCAGCGGCCCCCGTGTCAGATCGAACGCTGCGGTAGCCTCTGCTGCGACGCGTTCGGCCAGGGTTTGCGGGTTTTGACGCAGGTCTTCGATGTGCAGGAACGACATGGCCGCCGGAGCTGTGAACACGACTTCAGCCCCCTCCTCACGGGCAATGAAGCGGCTGCGCAGGGTTTCGTGGCGCTCGACGATTCGCCCAAGCGCGGCTCTCAACGCGGCGACATCCAGCGATCCTTGCAGACTGAGGGCCAGCGGGATGTTGTAAGCCTGATTACCGCCTTCCATTTGTGCCAGAAACCACAAACGCTGCTGGGCAAACGACAGCGGTAGCGACTGATCACGCGGCGCAGGCAGGATCAGTGACAGTTCACTGCGTCCCGCACCAGCCAGCGCACTGGCCACGGCTGCCAGTTCGCCCAGCGCGAAGAGTTCGCCCAATGGCAACTCCATGCCCATCTGCTGACGCACCTGCGACACCATGCGCATGGCCAGCAGGGAATGCCCGCCCAGATCGAAAAAGTGATCGTGACGACCGACCCGCTCGAGCTGCAGCACTTCAGCCCAGATCTGTGCCAGAGCGATTTCAATCTCGCCCTGCGGTGGCTCGTAGGCCAGCCCCAACAGCGACGAGTGATCCGGTTTGGGCAGCGCACGGCTGTCCAGCTTGCCGTTGGCGGTCAACGGCAGAACGGTCAGCTCGACAAAGGCCCCAGGCACCATGTATTCCGGCAGGTTAGCCTGCACGTGAGCACGCATTTGCTCCGGTGCAGGCGCCTCGGCGTCCAGCCGGCTGGTGAAGTAGGCAACCAGACGCACATGGCCCGGCTCATCCTCGCGCGCCAGAACCACAGCCTCGCTGATGCCCGGCAACTGATGCAGGCAATTGACGATCTCGCCCAGTTCGATACGGAAACCACGGATTTTCACCTGGTCATCGTTGCGCCCCAGGCATTCCAGCTGGCCATCCTCCAGCCAGCGGCCCAGATCGCCGGTGCGGTACATCATCGCGCCGGGCTGATCGCTGAACGGGTCGGCGATAAACTTCTCTGCGGTCAGGTCCGGGCGATTCAGATAACCCAGTGCCACACCGTCGCCACCAATGTAAAGCTCGCCAATCGCCCCCAACGGTGTCAGGTGCTGATGAGCGTCGAGCACGTAGACCGTCGTGTTGCCGATAGGTGTACCGATCGGTACCGACTCGGCGTGATCGGCCAGTGTTCTTACATCACTGGCCGTAGCGAAGGTAGTCGTTTCAGTGGGGCCGTACGCGTTCAACAGGTGCAGGCCCGGAGCCTGGGCAAGCAGCGTGCGGAAGCTCGCCGGATCGGCGCGCTCACCGCCGGAAAGCAACAGCCGAAGACCGCTGAGCGCCTCGGGGATCAGTTGCACGTACTGGTTGAACAGTGCGCTGGTCAAGAACAGCACACTGACATTGCCCTGACGCAGAGCCGCGCTGAAACGCATCGGGTCGATCAGCGTGGTGTGCTCGATCACCAACAGCTGTCCACCGTTGAGCAAGGCACCCCAGACTTCCATGGTGCTGGCATCGAATGCAGGGTTGGAGGCAAAGGCGATGCTGTCCTGCTCGTTGAAGTCGGCATAACCGTTGTTCAACACCAGCCTGGCAATGCCGCGATGGGCCACACGGACGCCTTTCGGGGCCCCCGTCGAGCCGGAGGTGTACATGACGTAAGCCGCTGTGTCGGATGCCTGTGGCAGGCCCGGATCATGCGCAGGCTGGTCGTCAAGGTGCAACTGGTCCAGATCGATGCGCTGCACCGTCGAGCCCATCGAGGTGGCGCTCTGTGTCAGCACGCATTTCGCCTGGCAATCATCGAGCATGTAATGCTGGCGTTCGGCAGGCGCATTGACGTCCAGTGGCACGTAGGTCGCTGCGCATTTGCCGACCGCCAACTGGCTGATCAGCAGTTCCAGTGAGCGCGGTAGCAAAATCGCCACATGCTCGTTGGGCCGCACACCTTGCCCCAGCAGGTAGTGAGCCAAGTGGTTGGCGCGCTCGTTCAACTCACCATAAGTGAGTGAGCGACGGCCATGCACGGCCGCCACTGCATGCGGATGAAGCGCAGCGCGGCGCTCGAACAGACGGTGCACGGGCTGCCCGCGTGGGTAGTCACGCCGGGTATCGTTGAACGATACCGACATCTGCTCGCGTTCTGCCTCCGGCACCACTGACGATTCAATCAGGGCTGCTGCCGACTGCTGCTCCAGGGCCTGCACCAGATGGACAACGGCTTGTTGCACGTAGGCGCAAATCCGTTGCGGATCAATACCCGGCGCAGCCTGGGCTGTCAGGCTGAAACTATCGCCGAAGTCATCGATACTCAAGGTCAGCGGGTAGTTACTGCGCTCCTCTGCGTGCACGACCTCAATCCCTTGCCATGCCGTGTTGTTCGCCTGGTCATCGAGCTCAGGCACAGCGCTGTGGCGGTAATTGAGCAGCGTATTGAACAGTGGTGCGCCAGCCGGCAAGGCGCTACAGCGCTGGGTCAAAGCCAACTGAGCGTGCTCATGGGCGAGCATCCCGACCAGACGACCATGGAGGTCGAGCACTGCACTGCGCGCGCAGTGCCCGACCAGATCCATGCGCAATGGCAAGGTATTGATGAACACCCCCAAGGCGCGCTCGCCCCCCTCACCGCCGCGCAACCGTCCAAGCAGCACGGTGCCGAATACCACGCTGTCACGTCCGGACAACTGGCCGAGCACCTTCGCCCAGGCGAGGTGCATCAACGTGGCGGCGCTGACACTCAACTGCCTTGCCTGATCGCGGATCTGCCGGCACAGGTCGCTGTCCAGCGTGAGTCGGGCCTCGCCAGGAATCTGCTCTGCGGATGCCATGGCCAGGCCGTAAGGCAAGGTCGGCTCATCGATATCGCCCAACTGCTCGCGGAAGAACGCTTCATGGGCGTCCTCGCCAGGCCCTCGCACAACATGGGCAATGTAGTTTCGGTAAGGCACAGGCGCTGCAAGCTGAGTTTCGTCGTCCAGCAGTATGGCCTGCAACTCATGGCTCAATATGTCGAGGGCGATGTGGTCCATGATCACATGGTGGTAGCGCAGCACCGCTGCGATCCTTTGGTTGGCCGGATCATGGGCATAAACCAGCTGCAACAGCGGCGCCTGCGTCAGGTCCATGCGCGGCGCATTGAACAGGTCTTGCAAGGCTGCCTCTTCAACCCGCAGAGGCGCCTGGCGCCAGACCACTTGTACCGGTGCTTGCAAACCTTCCCAGAACAACCCGGTGCGCAGAATATCGTTGCGCTCGATCACTCGCTGCAAGGCATGGCAAAAAGCCTCGAGACGCGAGGCGTCGGCGAAGGCGAACTGCGGCTGCAACAGATAAGGATCGCGGTCCCCGGCGGTCAGGTGGTGGTAAAGAATACCGGTCTGCAACGGGCCCAGCGGGTAGATATCCTGCACATTAGCGGCACCGCCCGGCACCCGCGCCACGATACGCTCAATGGCGGGCTGATCCAGCGCTACCAAGGGCAGCAGTTCAGGGGTGATGCGCTGGCAGTGCGCATCGATCAGGTTGGCTGGCACATCGATTTCAGTGTCGCCACCGACGGCCTCGGCCAGCGCCGCCAGCGTTGGCTGGACAAACAGAACGCGAATGTCCGCACGCATGTCCAGACGACGCATACGCGCAATCAGGGTCACGGCCAGCAACGAGTGGCCGCCCAGTTCAAAGAAATTATCCTGACGACCGACCTGCTCCACATGCAGCAGCTCGGCCCACAAGCTTGCCAGGGCGATTTCGATCGGTCCTTGCGGCGCTTCATAGGCCCGGCTGGCGATGCTGTCGCGGTCAGGTGCCGGCAGGCTTTTGCGGTCCAGTTTGCCGTTCGCCGTCACTGGCAGGCTGGGCAGCCGTACATAGGCCGCAGGCAACATGTATTCGGGCAGCAGGCCCGACAGCCAGGTACGCAACTGTTCGATATCCAGCCCGGCTTTATCTTCAGCCGAGGTGTAATAGCCAACCAGTCGTTTGTCACCCGGCACATCCTCGCGCGCCACAACCACAGCGTCCAGAACATCTGGATGATCGTTCAGGCGCGCTGCGATCTCACCCAGTTCGATACGGAAACCGCGAATCTTGACCTGTTCGTCATTACGGCCCATGTATTCCAGGCTGCCATCGGCCAGCCAGCGGCCCAGGTCACCGGTACGGTACATCCGCGCATTCGCTGCGTGGCTGAACGGGTTGTCGAGAAAGCGTTCAGCCGTCAGTGCTTCACGGTGCAGATAGCCCCGCGCCACACCGGCACCGCCGACATACAGCTCGCCAACCACACCCATCGGCACGGGCTCGCCGCGCGCATCGAGGACATAAAGCTGCAAATCGGGAATGCGTCTGCCGATCGGGCTGGCGCCGAGGCGCTGGGCGTCTTCGGGCTGCAACGGGTAATAGGTCACATGCACCGTGGTTTCGGTGATGCCGTACATGTTCACCAGTTGTGTGCCGGCGTTCACATTGCGGGCATACCACGGCTTGAGTATCACGGTGTCCAGCGCTTCACCGCCAAAGATCACCTTGCGCAACGAATGCGCCTGGCCGTTCTCGCCCTGTGCAGCAATCAGCTGACGGAACGCACTCGGCGTCTGGTTGAGCACCGTCACCCCGGTGCTGCACAGTAATGCGTAGAAGTCTTCGGGCGAGCGGCTGACCAGTTGCGGCACGATCACCAAATGCCCGCCATGCAGCAACGCGCCCCAGATTTCCCAGACCGAAAAGTCGAAGGCGAACGAATGGAACAGCGCCCAGACATCCTGCTGGTTGAAACCGAACCATTCTTCGGTGGCCGAGAACAGCCGCGCGACGTTGCGATGTTCGATCATCACGCCTTTGGGCTTACCGGTGGACCCGGAGGTGTAGATCACATAAGCCAGGTTGCCGGGCGTTACCGGCACCTGCGGATTACAGACGGATTCGTCCTGCAAGTCGTCGTCGAGACAGATCACCGGCACTTCCGAGACCGGCAAGGTGCCCTGCACTGACCGCTGACTCAACAACGCCACCGGTGCGCTGTCGTCGAGGGTGTAAGCCAGACGTTCAATAGGATAAGCCGGGTCCAGCGGCACGTAGGCGGCACCGGCTTTGAGAATCCCCAGCAGGCCCGCGATCATCTGCAGGCCGCGAGGCGTGCAGATGGCGACTCGGTCGTCCGCACCGATGTCCATGCCAATCAGGCGATGTGCGATCCTGTTGGCCTGGGCGTTAAGTGTCGCGTAGCTCCACGACTCCTCTTCATAGCTCACGGCAATCGCATCCGGCGTGCGCTGCGCTTGCGCTTCAAACTGGCTGTGCAGCGTCTGCTCTTGCGGATAAACCGCATCGGGTGCATTGAAACCGTCGGTCAACTGCCGACGCTCGGCCTCCGACAACAGCCGAATGTCGCTCACCACCGTCTGGCTGTCAGCCACCATGGCGCGCAGTATCGCTTCCAGATACCCCAAGTGGCGCTCGACGGTGCTGTGGTCGAACAGCGCTGTGGCGTATTCCACGATGCAGCGGAAATGATCGGGGCCATCGCTGACGCTCAACGCCAGGTCGAATTTCGCGAAAGCGGCCTGTTCATCCAGCGGCTCGAGCTGCATATCGCCCAGTTGCAATTCCAGCCCCTGGCTGCCATCCCAGGCCAGTGATGCCTGGAATAACGGGCTGTGCGCGAGGCTGCGCGGCGGCCGCAGGCGCTCCACCACTTGTTCGAAAGGCAGGTCCTGATGATCCTGTGCTTCCACCACGCGGGCCTTGATGCGCCCCAGCAGCGTCACCACATCCGGCTCGCCCGACGTGTCGACACGCACGGCCAGGGTATTGACGAACAGTCCGATCAAGCCTTCGATTTCGGCATGACGGCGGTTGGCAACCGGCATGCCGACGACAACCTCTTCCTGTCCGGACAGCCGCGCCAGCAATACGGCCCAGGCGCCCATGAACAGCATGAATGGTGTCACCGACTGCGTCTGGCAGAAGGCTCTGAGGTCGTTGCTCAAACGCGGGTCGAGATCCAGCGCGACGCTGGCCCCGGTGTAGTCCTGATGCGCGGGACGTGGACGGTCTGTGGGCAAGGTCAGCAATACCGGCGCACCCGTCAGGGTCTGCTGCCAGTAATCGGCCTGATGACTCAATCGTTCGTCGTCCAGCCAGTTGCGTTGCCACACGGCGTAATCGCCATATTGCAGTGCCAGCGCGGGCAAGGGATCCTCCTGCCCTTGACTGAACGCCTGGTAGAGCGCGGTCAGTTCGCGGGTCAGCACGCCCAGCGACCAGCCGTCGGCAACGATGTGATGCACGGTCAGCAGCAAGACGTGACGGTCTTCAGCCAGACACAGCAAACGGCCACGGATCGGCAGGTCGTGCTGCAAGTCGAAGGGCTGCGCGGCCTCTTCCCTGATCACGGCCTGCAGCGCTTGCGGGTCCTGATCACGCAAATCCTGCCAACTGATGCGCGGCACTTCAGTCACCGGCGCTGCCTGTACCCAGGCAATGTCGTCTTCCTGACTGAAGCGGCTGCGCAGACTGTCGTGGCGGGCCACGATGCGTTCCAGTGCACGCGTCAAGGCACGGCTGTCCAGTGGACCGTTCAGTTTCAGGCCCAACGAGACGTTGTAGGCACTGTTGGCATCTTCCATTTGCGCCATGAACCAGATGCGCTGCTGAGCGGAAGACAAGGATACCGGGCCGTTGCGTGGCTGCACGTCGATGACTGGCAACTGACTGCGCGCGGCAGCGCTCAGGCAGTGTGCGACCGCGATCAGCGAACTGTCGGCAAACAGGTTGCCAAGGGCCAGTTCCAGTGACAGGCGCTGACGTACCTGAGAAACCATGCGCATGGCCAGCAACGAATGACCGCCCAGCTCAAAGAAACGGTCATGACGCCCTACGCGCTCGACCTGCAGCAATTCGCTCCAGATCAGGGCCAGCGCGCGCTCCAGATCGCCTTGCGGAGCCTGGTATTCGCTGGTAGACAGCGCGGTGCGGTCGGGCACCGGCAAGGCACGGCGGTCGACCTTGCCATTGGCCGTCAGTGGCCAGCTGTCCAGACGCACCAATGCGCCGGGCACCATATAACCCGGCAGGCGCGCCAGCAGTGCGGTACGCAATTGCTCCACGGTGCTGGAGGCAGCGCCGGCACGCTCAGTGAAATACCCCACCAGCCGTGGTTGCCCCGGCTCGTCTTCGCGAGCCAGTACCAGTGCCTCCTCGATACCCGGCAACTGGCTGAACTGGTTTTCGATCTCACCCAGCTCGATACGCACCCCGCGAATTTTCACCTGATCGTCATTACGACCCAGGTATTCCAGCGTGCCATCGGCATTCCAGCGTGCCAGATCGCCGGTGCGGTACATGCGCGCCTGTGGTTGCCCGGCGAACGGATCATGCACAAAGCGTTCGGCAGTCAGTTGCGGCTGATTCAGGTAACCACGCGCCACACTGTCGCCACCGATATACAGCTCGCCCGGCACACCGAGCGGGACCAGCTGTTGCCGCTCATCAAGCAGATAAATCGAGGTGTTGGCGACCGGTTTGCCGATGTCCAGGCTGCCGTCGGGTAATAAACGACCGGAGGTGGCGACCACCGTGGCTTCGGTGGGCCCATAATTATTGATCACCGCAAAGCCCGGATCGCGATGGAACTGGCGTAGCCGGTCACCGCCGATCAGCAGCGTGCGCAGGGTTGGATGACGCAGATTGCGACTGAAGGCGTATTCGGCCACCGGCGTGGGCAGAAAAGCGACCTGCAATGGCTGGGCGATCCACCAGTCGAGCAGCGCATCAAGCTGCTCATTGCCGATTTCGGCCGGTGGCAGGTGCAGCGTCGCCCCGGCGCACAAGGCCGGCCAGACTTCCCAGGCCATGGCGTCGAAACCGAAGCCCGCCACACTGGCGGTATGACTGCCCGCGTGCAGATCGAAGGCCTCTCGGTGCCAGTCGATCAGATTGTTCAGCGAGCGGTGCTCGACCATCACGCCCTTGGGCTGGCCGGTCGAGCCCGAGGTGTAGATCACGTAGGCGAGATGGGTCGAGTCGAGCGTGTCGACGTGAGGGTTGTCTTGCTGCTCGGGCCAGTTTGCCAGGTCCAGTTCGATCAGTGGGGTGTTCAATCCCGGCAAGCCCAACCCTTGCAGGCGTTCGACAAAGACTGGTTGAGCCAATACCGCAACCGGCGCGCTGTCGCCGAGCAGATAGGCAATGCGCTCGTCCGGGTGCGCCGGATCGACCGGCACATAGCCTGCACCGGCCTTGAGCACCGCCAGCAAGCCGACCAGCGTCTCCAGGCTACGCCGCGCCACCACCGCCACGCGGTCATCGGGTTGTACCCCAAGACTGATCAAATGATCGGCGAGCGCATTGGCGCGTGCGTTCAGCTCGCGGTAGCTCAGGTGTTGTTTGCCCACCTGTGCGGCAATAGCGTCAGGCTGCTGCTCTGCCAGCAGCTCAATACGCTGATGAGTCGTCAGCATGCGTTCGTAGTCGGCACGTCGGTCATTGAAATCCAGCAGCAACTGCGCACGCTCGCTGGCGGGCACGATATCAAGCTGATCGACCGACATCTGCGGCGTCTGCTCCAGCGCATCGACCACGCTTTCCATGGTCCATTGCATATAGGCGCAAATGCTTTGCGGGTCGATGCCTGCGGCGGCTTGTGCCGTCAAGCCAAAGGCTTCACCCAGATCATCGACGCTCAGCACCAGCGGATAATTGCTGCGCTCCTGAGCCTGCAGCACTTCAATGCCTTGCCATGTCTCACCTGACGCCTGCGCCGGTGCACTGTGGCGGTAGTTGAGCAATGCGTTGAACAACGGCGTCGGCGCCTTTACCCCACTGCAGCGCTGCGCCAGTGCCAGCGGTGCGTGTTCGTGGCGCATCAGCGCGGTCAGGCGCTGGTGAGTGGCACGCACTGCGGCTTGCACGCCTTGCTCGTCCAGATCGAGGCGCAGCGGCAATGTGTTGATGAAGATGCCCAGCGCCCGCTCTGTGGCCTCGGCACCCAGCAGGCGCCCCATCAGCACGGTGCCGAATACTACCCGCGACTGCCCGGCGAGGCCCGCCAGCACCCGTGCCCAGCCCAGATGAAACAGGCTGGCGACACTGATGCCCAGGGTTCGCGCCTGGGCGCGCAGGCGCAGACACAGCTGCTGATCGAGCGTGACGCTGTGCTCTTCGATCGCATCACCCTCGCCGCTCAAATCCTGCAGGCCGTAGGCCAGTGTCGGTTCGTCGAGATCACCCAGCATCTCGCGGAAAAACGCTTCGTGCTGAGCTTCGCTGACGCCCAGCAGTGCTTGCCCGACATAGTTGCGAAACGGTACCGGTACGCCCAGCATTTCGGCTTGCCCCGACAGACAGGCCTGTATTTCATGGCGCACCACCTCAAGGGCACTGTGGTCCATGGCAATGTGGTGGAACAGCAACGTAGCCTCGACCCGCTGACCTGCCACGGGTGCATGGCAGACCAGACGCATCAGCGGTGCCTGGCCCAGGTCCATCGTCAGGTCTGCCGCGAGCGGCGAGCTGTCGACCTTCAGTTCAGCGTGGCGCCAGACCACCTGTAACGGGGTTTCCAGCCCCTTCCAGTGTATTGAGGTGCGCAGAATGTCATGCCGGGTGATGACGCTTTGCAGCGCCTCGGCGAACGCGTCCCGACGCGCCTGATCAGAAAAGGCGAATTGCACCTGCATGACATAGGGATCGCCTTGGGTGGCGGTGACGTGGTGATAAAGAATGCCCTGCTGCAGCGGTGCCAGCGGGTAAATGTCCTGGACATTCGCGGCACCTCCCGGTATCGCGTCCATCAACAGGTCGATAGCCGGCTGATCGAGCTTCACCAGCGTCAACATTTCGGGAGTGATTCGCTCGCAACCCTGTTCGATGCCGTTGGCTGGCAATGCCGGTGCGCCGCGCTTGCCGTTCTGATAATCGCCCTGTTCGATGAGCTCGATCAGCGCCGGCTTATGCTCGCGCAGATGTTCCAGCAGCCCGTTCTCGGTCAAGGCACGGCGATTGCCCTGCACCACCAATTGACCGTCCTTGACCGTCAGGTGGATTTCGTGAGCTTTGAGTGTCGCCAAGAGTTCGTTGATGCTCACAGGGTAATCTCCATGTTCTCTGTGATGGCTGCGTAGCCCGCCAGCGTAGGTTGTTCGAAAAGCGCCCGGACATCGGCCTCGATGCCTTCCTGGCGCAGGCGCGCAGTCAGGCTCACCGCCAGCAGCGAATGACCGCCCAGCTCGAAAAAGTTGTCGTGACGGCCTACCTGTTCGACCCCTAGCAGTTCGCTCCAGAGCCTGGCCAGCAAGGCTTCGGTTTCGCCTTGCGGTGCTTCATAAGGGCGGGTCAGGAGCGCATCCTGCCCGGGCGCAGGCAGCGCCTTGCGGTCCAGCTTGCCGTTAGGGCTCAGGGGCATTTCATCCAGATGCACGAACAGTGCGGGCACCATGTAATCCGGCAACTGCGCACGCAGCACCTCACGCAAGGTCTCGACCGATAGCTGTGTGCCAGTGTAATAGGCCACCAGCCGCTGCCCGCCTGGTTGCTCGTCGCGCACCAGCACGACCGCCTGTTCGATACCCGGATGGCTGATCAGGCAGGCCTGAATGTCGCCCGGTTCGATACGCAATCCGTGGATCTTCACCTGATCGTCATTGCGGCCAAGGAACTCGAGGTTGCCGTCTGCCCGCTGACGTACCAGATCGCCACTGCGGTACAGGCGGTCGCCTGCTACGAAAGGGCTGTCGATAAAACGTTCGGCATCGGTCTTTGGCAGGTTCAGGTAGCCACGCGTCACCCCGGCACCGCCGATATGCAGATGGCCGATAACCCCCTGCGGTACGGGCTGGTCATGGGCATCGAGCACGTAAAGCCGCGTGTTACTGATCGGACGCCCGATAGGCAAGGCACTGTCCGGCACGGCTTGGTCGGGTCGCAGCGTCCAGACACTGCAATCGACTGTGGTTTCAGTCGGGCCGTACACATTGTGCAGGCGTACCTCTGGCAAACGTTTGCGTAGCTGCGCGGCCATCTCCACGGTCAGCTCACCGCCCCCGCAGACAACATCGGTCAGGCTGCTGCACGCGCTGCTCTGCGGCAGATCGAGGAACTGCTGCAACAGTGCAGGAACGAACTGCACCACGCTGACCTGGCGCTCCTGAATCACTTGCGCCAGGTAGGCCGGATCACGCTGGCCATCAGGACGCGCCAGCACCAGTGTAACACCGCTGCTCAGTGGCCAGAAAATCTCCCAGACCGAGGCGTCGAAGCTGATCGGGGTCTTTTGCAGCATGACAGTGCCCGAGGTCGGTGGGCACAACACCGAGCTCCACTGCACCAGGTTGCTGACGTTGCGGTGCTCGACCATCACCCCTTTCGGCGTACCGGTGGAGCCCGAGGTATAAATCACATACGCCAGATGCTCCGCCGTCAAACCGGGAACGCGCGGATTCTGATCACGCTGGGCGTTCCAGGTCACGCTGTCCAGATCGATCCGCAGCGCGTGCTCGTCGTCAAGCAGATCGCGGGTGCCGGCCTGTACCAGCAAGGCGACGGGCGTGCTGTCCTTGACCATGTACTGCAAACGCTCGCGCGGGTAGCTCGGATCCAGGGGTACGTAAGCACCACCGGCCTTGAGGATCGCCAGCAGGCCGATCACCATCGACAGGCCGCGCTCGACGCAGATCGCAACCCGTTGATCAGGCCGCACGCCCAGATCGATCAGGTGATGCGCCAGGCAGTTGGCCTGTTCGTTGAGCTGGCGATAGCTCAATTGTGCACGCCCGGCGCGCAGGGCAATCGCCTGCGGCGTACGCACCGCCTGGGCTTCGAACAGCCCGTGCAGGGTTTGCTGAAGATCGTGATGGATCGCCGTGGCGTTGAAGTCGACGAGCGAGCGTTGCCGCTCTTCAGCACCGAGTACCGACAGCTGTTGCACCGGCAGATCCGGCTGGCCTTCAAGGGCGTCAAGCATGGCCGTCAGCGTCTGCTGTACATAAGCACAGATACGTTGCGCCCCTACCCGAGGTGGCACGGTAACGCTCAGGCGCAGGCTGTCGCCGAGATCGTCGACGTTGAGGCTCAACGGGTAGTTGGTGTGCTTCTCGCTGGTCAGAATCTCCAGGCCTTGCCATGCGTCGAGCTGCGCATCCTGTCGCGCCTGGCCTGCGGCGTGTCGATAGTTGAGAATTGCACTGAATAACGGCAATGGCGCTGCCACCCCGCTCCAGCGCTGTGCCTGAGCCAGGGATGCGTGCTCATGGCCAAGCAGTGCTGCCAGTCGGGCATGCGTGGCGCGTGCGCCGTCGCGCACGCTGAGGTTGCCCAGATCGACCCGCAATGGCAGCGTATTGATGAACATGCCCATACCACGGTCGGCACCCGCACCGCCCTGCAGGCGACCCAGCAGCACAGTGCCGAATACCACGCGGTCATTGCCGGTGGCCGCGCCCAGCACCCGCGCCCATGCCAGATGCAACAGGCTGGCGACGCTGACACCCAGTTGCCGCGCCTGACTGCGCAGGCGCTGTAGCAACGCATCGGGCAGCACCTGCTGGGCTTCCTCGATGCAGCTGCCGTCACCCTGCACATCGCGCAGATCGAATGGCAACGTCGGCTCGTCTATATCGCCCAGTTGTTCGCGGAAATACGCCTCATGCTCCGCTTCGCTGACACCCAGACGTGCCTGGGCCACATAGTTGCGATACGGCACGGCGGGCTGCGTCGGGCCCGGCTCGCCGCGCAGATCGGCGAGCATTTCCTCACGCATGACTTCGAGCGCGGTGGCGTCTACCACAATGTGATGGAAGCGCAGTATTGCCGACAGGCCTGGGCCGGTCGGGTCAGGGCAGTAGGCCAGACGAATCAGCGGCGCACAGTTCAAGTCCATGCGTGCCGCGCCCGCCGGGGCGTCGATTTGCGCCAGTGTCACCCGTTCGACAGGCAGATCCGCCTGGCGCCAGACCACCTGTTGCGGCGTTTCCAGCCCTTCCCAGACGATCGCCGTGCGCAGACTGTCGTGCCGCGCGATGACCTTGCGCAAGGCAGCGGCCACTGCCTCCAGACGCTCCGGGCTGTCGACGTTCATGCGCAGTTGCAGCAAGTACGGGTCGCCCTGCTCGGCAGTCAGGTGGTGATAGAGAATGCCTTCCTGCAGGGGTGCCAGCGGGTAGATTTCCTGAACATTGGCCGCTCCGCCAGGCACCGTGGCGACAATACGCTCGATGGTCGTCTGGTCGAGCTGTGACAGGCTCAGCAGGTCCGGCGTGATGTGTGTACAACCGGCGGGAACGCGATTGAGCGGCGTCGGGATTTCACGCCCTTTGCCCACCGACGCGGCCAGCGCGGCGACGGTCGGCTGGCCGAGCAGGACGCGTACATCGACGCTGAGCCCGGCATTGCGCAGACGCTCGACCAGACTGACCGCCAGCAGCGAGTGGCCGCCCAGCTCAAAGAAGTTGTCATGGCGACCGACTTTTTCCAGGCCAAGCACGTGTGCCCAGAGATCAGCCATGAGGGTTTCAGTTGCATCCACGGGTGCTGCGTAGGCCTGACTGGTCAGCGCTTCCAGCTCCGGGTCCGGCAAGGCACGACGGTCAAGCTTGCCATGGCTGGTCAGCGGCAACGCGTCCAGGCGTGTGAAGGCCAGCGGCACCATGTGCGCGGGAAGGCGTGCACGCAACGCCTCGCGCAGCGCTTCGGGTTGGACGGGAGCGTTTTCGGTGAACCAGGCCAGCAAACGTTCACCGCGCACCAGCACCACAGCGTCCTGCACCTCAGCCTGACTGGCCAGAACCGACTCGATTTCGCCCAGTTCGATGCGCATGCCGCGAATTTTCACCTGATCGTCGTTGCGTCCCAGGTAGTCGAGGCTGCCATCGGCATTCCAGCGCACCAGATCGCCGCTGCGATACAGGCGCGCCTGCGTTGCGGCACTGAACGGGTCGGCGATAAAACGCTCTTCGGTCATTTGCGGACGATTCAGATAGCCACGGGCAACCCCCGCACCACCGATGTACAACTCGCCGACAACACCTATGGGCACCGGCTGCAACTGCTCGTCCAGCACATACACGCGAGTGTTGGCGATCGGGGTGCCGATATGCAATGGCCCGCCCGGCTGAACGGCACCAGAGGTCGCCACCACGGTGGTTTCAGTCGGGCCGTAGTTGTTGATCACGGCGAAGCCAGGGTCGCTGTCGAACTGGCGCAAGCGGTCGCCGCCGATCAGCAGCGTGCGCAGCGTCGGGTGTTGGCGCGGGCGTCTGAAGGCCTGTTCGGCCACCGGGGTCGGCAGGAAACCGACCTGAAGTGGCTGTTCCAGCCACCAGTCGAGCAACTCATCGACGTGCTCGTTGCCGACCTCGGCCGGTGGTAGATGCAGTACCGCACCGGCACACAGCGCCGGCCACACTTCCCAGGCCATGGCGTCGAAGCCGAAACCGGCGACGCTCGCCGTGTGACTGCCAGCCTGCAGAGCGAACGCCTGGCAATGCCAGTGCACCAGATTGACCAGCGTGCAGTGCTCGACCATGACGCCCTTGGGCTGGCCGGTGGAGCCGGAGGTGTAGATGACGTACGCCAGTTTTTGCGCATCAAGGTCCGCAACGCAAGGGTTATTGCCGGAAGAATCCAGCCAGTCAGCCTGCTCGATGTTCACCCGGGCAGTATCGCCGGCTAGATCATGGGTCGAGTTTTCAGTCAGAACCACGCGGGGCGCGCTGTCCTGCAGCAGGTAGGCGATACGCTCAGCCGGATAGACCGGGTCGACCGGCACGTAGGCCGCACCGGCCTTGAGCACCGCCAACATGGCAACCAGGCGTTCGGGACCACGGTGCAGGCACAGGGCGATGCGCTCATCGGTTTTGACGCCCAGGTCAATCAGATAGTGGGCCAGGCGGTTGGCGCGCTCGTTGAGCTGAGCGTAGGTCAGTACATGACCACCCTGAATCACCGCAGGGCTGTGCGGCTGGCTGGCGGCCTGCGCTTCGATCAACGCATTGACGGTGCGGCCCTGCGGGAACGGCTGCTCGCTGCCGTTGAAATCGAGCAACAGATGGTTGCGCTCTGCCGCGTCGAGAATCGGTACGTTTTCCAGCCGCAGCGGCAGCGCCTGTTCCAGAGTGTCCAGCAGATGCTCCAGCGTGTTGAGCACCCAGCCAGCGATACGCTCGGCTCCCATACCCTGCTGCGCCAGCATATGCAGGTCGAAACCTTCGCCCAGATCGTCCACACAGAGGGTCAACGGATAGTTGCTGCGTACATCACCACCGAGCACCCGCACGCCTTGCCAGAGCCCTTCACCGTCCTGCGGTTTCACCTCCCCGCTGTGGCGATAATTGAGCAAGGCACTGAACAACGGGGAACCCGATGCCACCGCACTGCAGCCCTGAGCGAGTACCAGCGAAGCCTGCTCGTGAGCGATCAGCGCAGACAGCTTAGCGTGGACCGCCTTGACGGCTGGACGAGTGTCCTGCGCCGTATCCACGCGCAGCGGCAAGGTATTGATAAATACACCGAGCGCCCGATCGGCGCCCTCACCGCCCATGCGGCCCAGCAACACAGTGCCGAATACCACGTCGCGACGATTGGCGAGCACGCCCAGAACCCGCGCCCAGACAACGTGCATCAGACTTGCAGCGCTCACCCCGAGCTGGCGTGCCTGTTCGCGTAGGCGCAGGGCCAGTTCAGGGTCGAGGGCCCGTCGCGCCTCCTCAATGCCACTGCCGTCGGCATGCACGTCCTGTATACCAAAAGGCAGGGTGGGCTCATCGACGTCACCGAGCATTTCAGTGAAAAACGTTGTGTGGCTTGCGTCGTCATTGGCCAGGCGTACTTGCGCAACGTAGTTGCGATACGGCACCGGCGCCTTCAAGTCATAGCGGTGGCCGAACAGCAACGCCTGCATCTCGCGGCTGACGATCTCCATCGCTGTGTTGTCCAGTACCAGATGGTGAAAGAGCAAAATGGCGACGGTTTCGCCGTTCGACGATTGCTGGGCATGCACTAGACGCATTAAGGGTGCCTGGGTCAGATCCAGTCGATGATGACGGGCGTCAAACTGGCGTTGCAGGCGATCGATTACAGCCGATTCGGGGTCTTCGGCCTCGAACTCGATGGCCTGAACCGTCAGCTCGGCATTGCGCCAGACCACCTGTTGCGGGCTTTCCAGACCCTGCCACGCCACCGAGGTGCGCAGGATATCGTGACGGTCAATGACTTCCTGCAAGGCCGCGGCCCAGCTGTACAGACGCTCTGGCGTATCGAACGCCAGACGCCATTGCAGAAGATAGGGGTCGCCCTGTTCCGCGGTCAGGTGGTGATAGAGAATACCTTCCTGCAACGGTGCCAGCGGGTAGATATCCTGCACATTGGCAGCACCACCACCCGGCACGCTGGCGACGATGCGATCAATGGCTGACTGTTCGAGCGCCACCAGACTCAACATGCCCGGAGTGATCTGCTTGCAGCCTGCCGGAATAAGGTTTGCCGGCACTTTGAAGGCGCTGACGTCCGTCTGACATGCCGCCAGAGCAGCCAGTGTCGGCTGGCTGAGCAGCACATGCACATCCGCCTTGAGTCCGGCCTTGCGCAGTTGCTCGACCAGGCTGACGGCCAGCAAGGAATGGCCGCCCAGTTCAAAGAAGTTGTCATGCCGTCCTACGCGCCCGATGCCCAGCACTTGTGCCCAGATGGCTGCCATGGCGATTTCCACTTCGCCCTGCGGTGCTTCATAAGCGTTGCCAAGCAGGTACACCGGGTCCGGATCGGGCAGCGCACGGCGGTCAAGTTTGCCGTTGGCCGTCAATGGCAGCGACGCCAGCCGGGTAAACGCGCGCGGCACCATGTAGCCCGGCAGGCGTGCACGCATTGCCGGTGCCAGCGTGTCGGTGTCGACCGTGGCGGTTTCAGTGAACCAGGCCAGCAGATGGAGATCGCGAACCAGCACAACCGCGTCTTTCACACCCTCCAGAGTGGCCAGCACCGACTCGATTTCGCCCAGCTCGATGCGCATGCCACGAATCTTCACCTGATCGTCGTTACGGCCCAGGTAATCCAGAGTTCCATCACCATTCCAGCGCACCAGATCGCCGCTGCGGTACATGCGTGCCTGTGCAACATCGCTGAACGGGTCGGCAACAAAGCGCTCCTCGGTCAGTTGCGGCTGGTTCAGATAACCCCGTGCGACACCCTCACCACCAATGTAAAGCTCACCGGGTACACCGACGGGCATCGCTTGCAAGTGCTTGTCGAGGACGTAGACACGGGTGTTGGCGATGGGGCCGCCAATGTGCAGCAAGCCGGTGGCCAGCACCTGACCGGAGGTGGCAACAACGGTGGTTTCGGTCGGACCATAGTTGTTGACCACGGCATAACGGCGGTTGTGGGTGAACTGCCGCAGGCGATCGCCGCCGATCAGCAGCGTACGCAACGTCGGATGATCCTGATCCTGGCTGAAGGCGTACTCGGCCACCGGGGTGGGAAGAAAGCTCACGTCCAGCGGTTGCGCGCGCCACCAGTCGAGCATGGCTTCAATGTCCTCGCCCCCTTCCTGGACCGGTGCCACATGCAGGGTTGCGCCAGCGCACAGAGTCGGCCAGACCTCCCACGCCATCGCATCGAAACCAAAACCGGCCAGGCAGGAGGTATGACTGCCCGCCTTCACATCGAAAGCCTGGCAGTGCCAGTCAACCAGATTGGCCAGGGTTCGGTGCTCCACCATCACGCCTTTGGGCTGGCCAGTGGAGCCGGAGGTATAAATGACGTAGACCAGATTGTCGCTGCCCAGCCCCGCTACCTGCGGATTGTTCTCGGCGCCCTGGCCGTCGATGCAATGGTCCAGCTCGATCAGCGGCACTGCCAGCGGCGGCAGACGCTCGATCAGCGAAGACAGGGTCAGCACCACCACCGGCGCACTGTCACTGAGTAGATAGTGCAGGCGTTCGCGCGGGTGCGACGGGTCGATGGGCACATAAGCCGCCCCCGCCTTGAGAACGGCCAGCAGCCCTACCAGGGTTTCCAGGCCACGGCGCGAAAGGATTGCCACGCGATCGTCAGGACATACGCCCTGGTAGATCAGACGCTGAGCCAGAGCATTAGCCTGGCGGTTGAGTTGCGCGTAGGTCAGGTGTTGCCCCTGAAAAATCGCCGCCACGGCATAGGGGCGAGTACGGGCCTGCTGTTCGATGCGTCGATGAATCAGTTGCTCTTCGCCCGCAACGCTTTCAGTCTGATTCCAGACCTGTAGTTGCAATTGCTCGGCAGGTGCAGACAGCTGGAAGTCCTGAATCTTAAGCGCCGGGTTTTCCAGCCCTTGCTCCAGAACGTGCAGCAAACGCCCGGCAATCGCCGAAGCCTCGTCATCTTCGATCCAGGCACGGTGATGAACCAGGTGCAGCGAGGCATCGTCGTTGCAACTGTTGCTGCGCAAGTGCACGGCCAGCGGCGTCGCTTCGTAGCCATTGGACACTTTTACCGTCTGTGCCTGCGCATCGGTGTAGCAGTAACCATGGTCTTCCAGCTCGTAGGACACCGACACTTCAAACAGCTGCGCCCTTCCCTCACGTGACAATTCGAGGGTGCGATTGAGTTCGCTCAAGGGGAAGCGCTGATGACGGAAGTCACGTTTCAGTGCGTCGCGCACTTCGACCACCAAGGCACCGAAGTCCAGCCCTTCGTCGAAGGCCATGCGCACGGCACTGACCTGAGCGAAGTGACCCAGCGTCGCCTTGAAGCGCGCGCCACTGCGATTGAGCAGCGGCAGCCCGACAATCCACTCGTCGCGTTGCGCAGTGCGCGTGAAATAGACATGCAGAACCGCCAGCAGCACATGAAACGCCGACGCATTGTGGCGCTCGGCGAATTGTTTCATGCGCGCATGCAAGGTACCGGGAAGCGGCTGTACCCAGGCGTGGGATGGCGCCGGGTCAGTCGCACGACGGTTGTGATAGCGCGACACCAGCAACGGCTCCGGCAAATCACGGTATTTTTCCAGCCAATAGGCCCTGTCCAGCGAGTAGCGTTGCGACGCCTGATACCTTGCGTCGTCGGCAATGAATGCGCTGTACCCCGGTGCTAGCAGTTCGAGGTCTTTACCTGCGATCAATGCGCTGTAAAGCTCGCCGAGGGACTTGAACAGCTGCGCAAACCCCCAGCCATCGATAATCAGATGGTGGGCCTGGCCTGCCAGCCAGTGCTGGTCATCAGTCAGACGGATGAGACAGAAGTCGAGCAATGGGCTGCCATCCAGCACGTACGGGCGGCGCATGTTGTCATTGATCAGTGCTCGCGCTGCCTGTTCAGGCTCTGAGTGACCGCTGACGTCGTGCAACGGCAAGGACACCGGCAGGCAAGGCGCGTACGACTGAAGCGGCATGCCGTCCGCTCCGGCACCGGGCATCAAGACCGTGCGCAGCACTTCATGTGCGCAAACCAGTTGCTCCAGCGCCTTGTGCAGGGTCGCCGGGTCGACCGCTCCAGACAGTTGCAGGTAGCCGCCGATGTTATAAAGCGGGGACTCACCGCGACTGATCTGATCAAGCCAGACGTCGCGCTGAGCAGCGGTCAATGGGTAGGTTGCGGCGCTGGAGACAAGCATGGCTCAAGATCCTTCTTGGCGGGTAGGCAGCGGATTAAGCACTGCCGTCCCACATGTGTATGGCCCCTTTAACCCGGACAGTGCCGTACGGCCAAATGCCACCGCAGATACACTTTTAGCGGATTGCAATCCTGTCCCTGTTTTTTGTTACAGACGCAGGATGAAAGGTTAGGCTGAATACCCGGAGACCAAGTGCCATCATCAGGCTTATCAGTAAGTGCAATCAGTAGTTGCCGCGCAGCAGTCGACATGGTCCGTTTTTGCGCGGTCGGAATCAGGAAAGCTCAAGATGAACACGGCGCAACATTTCGAGTACCACGACGACCCACGCTTCTATCTGCAACTGGCCAAACTGGTGTCCAGTACGGGCGACGACACCTTTGCCGGGCACATGCTGCAATTGGTGGATTCGCTGGTGCCTATTCACGGGCTTGGCCTCAGTGAATGGACGCTGGACCTGCGCGAGAGCAGCATCAGTCGTATCAATCCGCTGGGCAGTGCGGGCCTGAAGCATGACCCTCCCGGCAGCGAGGCCACCGGCCATCCTCTGCTACCCAGCATTCTGCACATGCAGGACCCGTTGCTGATTCAGCTCAAGACCCCGCTGAGCGCGCAACATCCTCAGCACAACACCCACCAGTGCAATCTGGTGTCCAGCCACGGCGAACGTCGGCTGATCATCTGCTTTTATCGGCTGACTGCGTTGCGGGCGTTTTCGCTGACAGAACTGTCCTTGCTCAAAAGCCTCTCCGATACGCTGTTGCCGCTGGTCGAGCACCACGCGCAGAGCCTCGCTCAGTCCAGCAACAACGCCACCCGCGTCGAACCTGAGCCTGGCTCGCTGGATCAGGCATTCACTGGCAGGCTTGCACAGGACTCGGTCACACTTTCAGCACGCGAGCAGGAAGTCTGCCTGGGCTTGCTGACCGGTGGCACCGTGGCTGAAATGGCGCAGCGCCTCAAGGTCAAGAACAGTTCGGTGGAGACCTACCTCAAGCGCGCTACCGCCAAACTGGGCGTCAGCGGACGACATGGCCTGGCACGCTGGATGGCAGGTGATTGAAGCGCGTATGCCCTGGTGAATGAACTGCAGCGATACGCGCCCGGAAAAAAGGGCCACTAAAGGCTCTTTCGCACAGACGCTCCTGTTTTCAATCAACCCGGAAGGCAATCACGCTGTCGCCCAGCGTCGTACCGAGCGATCCGTGACCGCCAGCAGCGATGACCACGTACTGTTTGCCGTCGTTGCCGGTATACGTCGAAGGAATCGATTGGCCACCCGCGGGTAACTCGTGTTCCCAGAGCACTTTGCCGCTATTGACGTCGTAGGCGCGGAAAAAGTTATCCGCCGTCGCGCCGTGAAAAGCCAATCCGCCTGCCGTCACCATCGGACCGCCATGGGCGACCATGCCCATGGGAAAGCCAACCGGAAAACGTCCCTGCATGAAGCTGGTCTTGAGGTTTTTGGTGGTGCCGACCCGACGCATCCATTGGGTCTTGCCGGTCGTCAGGTCGACCCCGGCCATGGTCCCCCACGGTGGCGCTGTGCACGGAATGCCAAGGCTCGAGGCGAATCTGGAAATACGAATGGCGTAGTCACCGTCGAAGTTCTCGTTCCAGTAGGGCTTGCCCTCCTGAGTGAACAGGCGTTTTTCCTGGGCCTGCGCAGGGCGCTTGATCAGGTTGTAGACATACGCCAGACGTACCGGTGCGGCGATCAGCAACTGGCGGTCAGGGTCCACGGCCACCGACCCCCAGTTGAACACGCCTATATTGCCGGGATAGATCAGCGAGCCTGACTCGGTGGCCGGTGTCCAGGGGTTACCGTCATAACGAAGTGTGTTGTAAGCGATCCGGCAAGCCATCTGGTCAAAGGGCGTAACGCCCCACATGGACTTCTCGGTCAACACCGGCGGGATGAAGTTAAGTCGCGAGACCGGTTGGGTGGGTGCAAAGCGCTCACCTTCGACACCGCCATCGGTGCGCACACTGACCTGATCGACAGGCACGATCGGCTGCCCCGTCAGTCGGTTAAGCACGAAAATGTTGCCGACCTTGGTCGGCAATACCACGGCAGGCTGGCGGTTGCCGTCCTTTCCCAGATCCAGCAGTGAGGGCTGCGAGGGGTTGTCGCGATCCCAGAGGTCATTGTTGGAGGTCTGGAATTTCCAGCGTAGCGCGCCGGTCTTCAGGTCGAGTGCCACCAGCGCATCGCGAAACTGCTCGGTGTTGCTGTCGGGGTTACGCCGGGTGCCGGTTTCGTCGGGCGAAGCGTTGCCAAACGGGACGTACACCAGACCGTTTTTAACATCGGCGCTCAGGGTTGCCCAAGCGACCGGCGTATCTTGCGGATAGTTCTGGTCAGCCGCTATGGGTTGCGTGTTGTCCGGGTTTTGCGGATCGAAATTCCATACCAGCCGGCCGGTGATGACGTCGTAGGCGCGAATCACCCCGGACGGGTTGCCATCGTTATAGCCGTTATCCATGATCGAGCTGCCGATCACGATCAGTTCGCCGGCAATCAGTGGCGCGGAGGTCTGCATCAGCGCGTGCGGGCGGATGGTGCCCATGTTGACGCTCAAGTCGATCACCCCGCCACTGCCGAAGTCGCTGCACAGGTTGCCGCTGTCGGCATCAAGCGCTACCAGTCTGGCGTCTGCAGTCGCGGTGATGATGCGTTTGGCGCACTGAGCCGGCTGTTGTGGCTGACCCGTCGAGCTGGAGGCTGCGGAATAATAGCTGACGCCACGGCAGGTCTGATGCTGTTGCAGGTACGAGCGTTTTTTTTTGGGGTTGTATTTCCAGGCCAGTTGCCCGGTCTGCGGGTTCAGTGCATGCACTTCGTTATGAGGCGTGCACACGTACACCCGGTCGTTGATCTTGAGGGGCGTCGCTTCAAAGGTGTACTCGCCAGCGTCCTTGTCCTCATCACGCAGGTCGCCGGTGTGGTATTCCCAGGCGACTGACAGCTTGCCGACGTTGTCCGGGTTGATCTGATCGAGGCTGGAGAAGCGCTGGCCCGCGTTGCTACCGCCATATGCAGCCCAGTCACTGCCTGCCGACTCGGCGCTGCGGGTGGTCGCCACGTTGTCGATCCGCCCCTGCTGCGGGTACGGATCGTGAAACATCAGCGCAATCACGATCAGCAGCATTGCGCCAAGCGTACCGCCAAGCAACGGATGAAAACGACGCTTATCGGTGCTCGAGCGCGCCTGATAAAGCGGCCGCACTACCCAGGGCATGGCCAGCCACAGGCCGATCAGTGCAAACAGATCGCCGCGAGGGATCCACTGCCATTTGTCGAGGCCGGCTTCGTAGATGATCCAGATCAGGATCGCCCACATCATCACGGCATACAGGGTAAGTGCCGATTTCCTTTTCAGGAATACCAGGGTTGCTGTGGCCAGCAAACCCAGGGCAATCACCGAGTAGGCCGGTGAACCGCCGGCAGCCACCAGTTGCGCGCCCATGAACAGCAGAATGAGGCTGAGTATCGCGATGACGATACCGGTCACTTTGAGAATCATCTTCCTTGCCCTTTATTGTTATCCGATCTTGCGCAGCGACGCTTTCGACCACGGATTTCGCCCGTAGTGTCAGTTTTTGCGTGTCGCGTCATCCAGGGCAAGGATGGTATGGGCGTTGGTGACGGTGGTTGCCAGGGTGTTGATCACGCCTGAGCGCAAGGCACCCAGCGTGGCGGCCGCCTTGGTGTTTTCACTGGCGATGGCCACTACATCCGGGATACGAAACAGTTCCTGCACGGTGAGGCCGATCACCCTGCCCTGTATCGCATTGACCGCAGGCTGACCGTGAATGTCGATGAAGTCATAGCCCATCATGTCGCCCACCGTGCCGGACAGCCTGGCCTGGGCGATTTCCTGCGGGGAGAACCAGCCCATGCGCACCATATTGCTGTTCTCGCTCATGTCACCGATACCGATCAGCGCCATGTCGGCACGCCGCGCACGGTCAAGCGTCGAGCGCACGGTGTCGTTGCTGATCAGAACACTGCGCAGTTCGGGGTTGGCGACCAGCGCCGGGGCGTACAGGCTCTCGCTTTCGCCACCGAAGCGCAGCGCCAGACGGCGGCAGATGTGGTCGGGGTTCATGTACTCGCCCGCCTTGAGCGAACCGCCGATGGCACAGACAAATGTGCAATTGCGCGTCACCGGCAGGAAGACGTTGTCCGCAACCGCACCCACATTGCGGCCCATGCCTACCGCGACGATCATGCCGTCGCCGAGGGTCTTGTTCAAGTAATTGGCAACCAGGCTGGCGACCGCCGAGCGCTGGGTGTCCGGGTCGCTGTGGTCGACTGCAATCAACGCCCTGTCCAGTTGAAAGCGCTCGACCAGCGCCAGTTCCAGCTCGTTGTTCATCGCCGGGTGCTGCAGCACCCGTACTTCGACAATCCCTTCATCACGTGCGCGTTTGAGCAGTCGGCTGACTTTCGCGCGCGACAGGTCAAAGCGTTTGGCGATGGCCTCCTGAGTGACGTTCTCAAGGTAATAGAGCATCGCGACTTCAGTCATCAGGTCGATGTCGCTGGCCATGCGCTGGGTACTGTCACTCATGTGAACGGGCTTCCGTTTCGGCGTCAAAGGCACATTCTCCCTACTCCCGCCCTGTCCCGTCCACTGACTATTGATGCCCGTCACGCTCTATCGCATTGATGCGTTCGACCTTGGCGCCGGAGCGCGCGGCTTCGAACTCAGACTCCAGAAACGATTTGACGATGCTTTTCGCCAGTTCCGTGCCGATCACCCGTGCACCGATGGAAAGAATTTGCGCATCGTTGCTCTTGCGCGCTCGCTCGGCCGAATAGGTGTCGTGAGCCTGGGCGGCACGAATGCCGAAGACCTTGTTGGCGGAGATGGCCATGCCTATTCCGGTCCCACAGACCAGCACGCCAAGCCGCTGCTGCCCGGCGTTGATGGCTGTGGCCACGGCCAGGGCGATGTCCGGGTAAAGCACCGGGGCCGTGGAATGAGTACCGAAATCGGTCACCGGATAACCCAGTGACTCGATATGGCGCTTCAACAATTCCTTGAGTTCATAACCCGCTTCATCACATCCGATAGCCACCGCGAAAGGTGTGTTCATGGCATCAGGCTCCGCTGCCGAGGTCTTATCATCTGACCAAATGTTCAATCGGTGAAATTCCGATCAGCCATTTCTCGAACATTAGCTCGGTTCTGTCAAGCAAGTTTTCCAGCAAACGCTGAACACAAGCTCAAAACCAACGCAGCAGTGCCTCTCAGGCGACACTTCAAAACTTTTATATGAAACAGATTGACTGATCAGAATTTCATTTGGTACACATATGCTCACTGAGCAACGCATCAGCACCTAATAAGAATTCACAGCACGAGGACACGCCAATGGCCAAGCCATTACTGCTCCAGGCTGAACACGTCACCAAGGCTTACGCTGGCATCCCCGCCCTGCGTGACGGGCGTCTCTCATTGCGAGCCGGAAGCGTGCACGCCCTGTGCGGCGGCAATGGCGCGGGCAAGTCCACTTTTCTGAGCATTCTGATGGGCATCACCCAACGTGATGCAGGGACCATCCTGCTCAACGGCGAGCCGGTGCAGTTCAATCGTCCCGGCGATGCTCTGGCAGCCGGGATTGCGATGATCACCCAAGAGCTGGAACCCATCCCCTTCATGACCGTCGCCGAGAATATCTGGCTGGGCCGCGAGCCACGTCGGGCCGGGTGCATTGTCGACAGCAAGGAACTGAACCGACGCACCCGCGCACTGCTGGACGAGCTGGAATTCGACGTCGACGCCACCAGCCCTATGCATTTGCTGAGTGTGGCGCAGATACAACTGGTGGAAATTGCCAAGGCCTTCAGCCATGACTGCTCGGTGATGATCATGGACGAGCCCACCTCAGCCATCGGCGAGCGTGAAGCGCAAATCCTGTTCAAGGCCATCCGCCGGCTTGCCGCCCGGGGCGCAGGCATCATCTATGTTTCCCACCGCCTCAGCGAGCTGGCACAGATTGCCGACGATTACAGCATCTTTCGCGACGGCGCCTTTGTCGAAAGCGGACGCATGGCCGATATCGACCGGGCACACCTGGTGCGCGGTATTGTCGGTCAGGAGTTGGCGCGTATCGATCACAAGGTCGGCCGCGAATGCGCAGCCGAGTGCTGCCTGAAGGTCGAGGGCCTGAGCCGCAACGGCGAGTTCGAAGACATCAGCCTGCACGTGCGTCACGGCGAAATTCTCGGCATTTATGGGCTGATGGGCTCGGGTCGCAGCGAGTTCCTCAATTGTCTCTATGGCCTGACCACACCGGACGCCGGCAGCGTGACCCTGCAAGGCAAGCCACTGCCGGTCGGTATACCCAAGGCGACCATTCGCGCGGGCGTTTCACTGGTCACCGAAGACCGCAAGGACAGCGGCCTGGTGCTCAGCGGCAGCATCCTGTCCAACATCGCGCTGTCGGCTTACCGCCGGCTATCGAACTGGTCGCTGATCGATGCCCGCAAGGAGCACAGGCTGGCCGAAGACATGGTCAAGCGCCTGCAGATCAAGACGACGTCGCTGGATCTGCCCGTCGCGTCGATGAGCGGCGGCAACCAACAGAAGGTCGTCCTCGCCAAATGCCTCTCCACCGAACCGGTGTGCCTGCTCTGCGACGAGCCGACCCGGGGCATAGACGAGGGTGCCAAGCAGGAAATCTATCACCTGCTGGATCAGTTCGTACGCGCTGGCGGGGCCGCCATCGTGGTCTCTTCGGAGGCGCCGGAGCTGCTGCGCCTCAGTGACCGAATCGCCGTGTTCAAAGGTGGCAAGCTGGTGACCATCAGCAGCGATGCCGATCTTTCCCAGGAAGTCCTGTTGAGTCTTGCCTCATGAATGCCAAAACCATCATCGCACCAGCCTCCACGTCTCCACGCAGCCGCCTGCGTCTGTCTCTCGACCGTTTCGGCCTGCCGCTGGTGTTCATTCTGTTGTGCCTGGTACTGGCTTTTGCCAGCGAATATTTCATGACCTGGCGCAACTGGATGGACATCCTGCGCCAGACCTCGATCAACGGCATTCTCGCGGTCGGCATGACCTACGTGATCCTGACCAAGGGCATCGACCTTTCCGTCGGCTCGATTCTGGCGTTCGCCGGATTGTGCAGCGCACTGGTGGCGACACAGGGCTATGGCCTGCTGGCGGCAGTCAGCGCAGGCATGTTTGCCGGTGCCATGCTCGGCGTGGTCAATGGCTTCATGGTCGCCAATCTTTCGATTCCACCGTTCGTCGCCACCCTGGGCATGCTCAGCATCGCCCGCGGCATGACCTTCATCCTCAACGACGGCAGCCCGGTGACTGACCTGCCCGAAGAATACCTGGCGTTGGGTATCGGCCGGATCGGCCCGATTGGTGTGCCGATCATTATCTTCGCGGTGGTTGCGCTGATTTTCTGGATGGTCCTGCGCTACACCACCTACGGCCGTTACGTGTACGCCGTCGGCGGTAACGAAAAGAGCGCACGCACCTCCGGTATCGGCGTACGCAAGGTGATGTTTTCGGTGTACGTGGTTTCCGGGCTGCTCGCCGGACTGGCAGGCGTAGTGCTGTCCGCCAGAACCACCTCCGCCCTGCCCCAGGCCGGCATGTCCTACGAACTGGACGCTATCGCAGCAGTGGTCATCGGCGGCACCAGTCTGTCGGGAGGCACCGGCAGCATTGTCGGCACGCTGTTTGGTGCGCTACTGATCGGCGTGATCAACAACGGCCTTAACCTGCTCGGCGTGTCCTCCTATTACCAGCAGGTCGCCAAGGGCCTGATCATCGTGTTCGCAGTGTTGATTGATGTGTGGCGCAAGAAAAAACGCTAAACCGGCATGAACGACTGACTACAACAATAACGAGGTTCTTATCATGAAATTCGGTACATCCCTGGCCGCTGTCGCGGCGTTCTCCCTGCTCGCCAGCAGTATCTCCATGGCCGCCGATGGCAAGACTTACAAGATCGGCGCGGCGGTGTATGGCCTCAAGGGGCAGTTCATGCAGAACTGGGTGCGAGAGCTCAAGGAGCATCCGGCGGTCAAGGACGGCACCGTGAAAATCACCGTGTTCGACGGTAACTACGATGCGCTGACCCAGAACAATCAGATAGAGACCATGATCACCCAGCACTACGATGCGATCATTTTCGTGCCCATCGACACCAAGGCCGGCGTCGGCACGGTGGCCAGGGCGATGGAAAACGACATACCGGTCATCGCATCGAACACCCGGGTTGCTGGCAACAAGGTGCCTTACGTCGGCAACGACGATGTCGAGGGTGGTCGCCTGCAGGCACAGGCCATGGTCGACAAACTCAAGGGCAAAGGCAATGTGGTGATCATCCAGGGGCCGATTGGCCAGTCGGCGCAAATTGATCGGGAAAAAGGTGAACTGGAAGTCCTGAGCAAACACCCGGACATCAAGATCATCGAGAAGAAGACCGCCAATTGGTCCCGGGCCGAAGCCCAGACCCTGACTGAAGACTGGCTCAACGCGCACCAGAACGGTGGCATCTCCGGGATCATTTCGCAGAACGACGACATGGCTCTCGGTGCCCTGCAAGCGGTCATGTCGCGCAACCTGAAGCCTGCCGATGTGCCGATCACCTCCATCGACGGCATGCCTGATGCCATCCAGGCGGCGAAGAAAAATGAAATCACGACCTTCCTGCAGGACGCCCAGGCCCAATCGCAGGGCGCCCTCGATGTCGCCCTTCGCACCCTGGCCGGCAAGGACTACAAGCCGCAGTCGGTGATCTGGGAGCGCTATGCCAAAGACGTCAAATGGGGCGACGGCACCGACAAGAACTACATCCTGCCCTGGGTGCCGGTCACCGATGCCAACGCCGATGCGCTGTACAAACAGGTCAGCGGCGGCAAGTAACCGGTCGGCGCTCATACCGGCCTCTTCGCGAACAAGCGAAGCGTCGCCCGGTTCGCTCCCACGGCCTTCGGCCAGAATCAAAAGCTAACGTGTTTGAATCTTCAAAAAAACAGCGCTACAGGAGTCATCTTCATGTCTGAATTCTGGAACAAGGCGTTCGATCTCAATGGCCGTTGTGCGGTCATCACCGGCGGAGCAGCCGGGATTGGCCTTGCCTGTGCCAGCCTGCTGGTCGCACGCGGAGCGCGGGTCGCACTGCTGGACCGTGACCCGGCAGTGGCCGAGGTCGCCGCCGGCCTGGGCAGCGGGCACATTGGTATTGCGGTCGACCTGCGCCGGGTCGATCAGGTCAACAGCACCATCGACAGCGTCTTCGAGCATTTCCAGCGCATCGATTATCTGGTCAACAGTGCCGGGGTAGCCATGCTGGACAAGGCTGTCGACGTCAGCGAAGAGGCCTGGGACACAACGCTGGAGATCAACCTCAAGGCCAGTTTCTTCGTCGCCCAGGCCTGCGCGCGACACATGCTCGGCCAAGGCAGCGGACGCATCGTCAACCTTGCCTCGCAGGCCGCAGTCATTGGCCTGGACAGGCACGTCGCGTACTGCGCGAGCAAGGCCGCAGTGGTCGGCATGACCAAAGTACTGGCCATGGAGTGGGCACCGCACATCAACGTCAACGCCATATCGCCCACCATCGTCGAGACCGCGCTGGGCAAAAAGGCCTGGGCGGGCGAAGTCGGAGAACGGGCCAAAACACAGATCCCGGCAGGCCGCTTCGCTCAGCCGGAGGAAATAGCCGGGCTGGCCCTGTACCTGCTCAGCGACGCAGCCAGCATGATCACCGGCGAAAACGTAGTGATCGACGGCGGCTACAGCATCCAGTAATTCATTTTTCTGTCGTGAGGTTCATCGTCATGTCCACCGCCACCGAACGCACTGCCGAACAACTTTCACCGGTCATACCGAAAACCATGCAGGCCGTGGTCTGCCACGGTCCGGAAGACTACCGGCTGGAAACCGTGGATGTGCCGACTCCCGGC
Source organism: Pseudomonas sp. PvP100 (assembly GCF_017833055.1). Lineage (NCBI taxonomy): Bacteria > Pseudomonadati > Pseudomonadota > Gammaproteobacteria > Pseudomonadales > Pseudomonadaceae > Pseudomonas > Pseudomonas sp. PvP100. The sequence goes on along the minus strand of NZ_JAFIBO010000001.1, from coordinate 1,517,885 downwards.
CCCGACGAAATCCTCACCAAGGTCGAGCTGTGTGGCATCTGCATGGGCGACATCAAGACCTATCGCGGCGCGCCCTCGTTCTGGGGCGATGCCGAGCAGCCTCGCTACGTCAAACCACCGATGATTCCAGGCCATGAATTCGTCTGTCGCGTGGTGGCGCTCGGCCCTGGTGCCGAAAAGCGTGGCGTGCAGATTGGCGACCGGGTGATCTCCGAGCAGATCGTGCCGTGCTGGGGCTGCCGCTTCTGCAACCACGGACAGTACTGGATGTGCCAGAAGCACGACCTTTACGGCTTCCAGAACAACGTGCAGGGCGCCATGGCCCAGTACATGATTTTTACCAAGGAAGGCATCATTCACAAGGTGCCCGACTCGATTGCCCCGGACGAAGCCATTCTCATCGAGCCGCTGGCCTGCTCGCTGCACGCAGCCGAACGGGCCGATGTCGATTTCGACGACATTGTGGTCGTCGCCGGGGCCGGCACACTGGGCCTCGGGATCATTGGCGCGGTGCGCATGCGTAACCCGAAAAAACTCATCGTTCTCGACATGAAGCCCGAGCGCGCCGCCCTCGCCCTGCGCATGGGTGCCGACGAGGTGTGGAACCCGGCCGAGGTCGATGTGCTGGCGAAGATCCGTGAGATAACCGACGGCTACGGTTGCGACATCTATATAGAAGCCACCGGACACCATAAGGCGGTCAATCAGGGCCTGGCGATGCTGCGCAAACTCGGACGCTTTGTGGAGTTCAGCGTATTCAACGATGAGGCCACAGTGGACTGGTCGATCATCGGTGACCGCAAGGAGCTGGACGTGCTCGGTTCTCACCTTGGTCCCTACATGTACCCGCGCGCCATCGACTTTATCGGCAACCGCAAGATCGACATGCGCGACGTCGTCACGCACAAATTCCCCCTGGCGGAGTTCAAGGAGGCGTTTGCCGTCATGGAGCGAGGTGATAAATCATTGAAGGTGGTTCTGGAACCCTGATCCGCCCGATCCTTATAAAAAGAACACAGGAAATCGCGTTATGAACCGAGTGATAAACGATCCGGACCAGGTGGTCGAGGACATGCTGCGCGGCATTCTGGTAGCGCACCCCGAACTGTCGCAAAGTGAAGGTAACCCGCGGGTCATCAGCAAAACCCGCCCTTCAGAGCAAGGGCACGTAGGGATCGTCACCGGCGGCGGTTCCGGTCATGAACCGGCCTTTCTTGGTTATGTCGGTCCCGGGCTGGTGGATGCGGTAGCGGTCGGCGAGATTTTTTCCTCGCCCACGGCCAAGAGCTTTTTCGACGCCTTCCGCGCGGCCGATCACGGTGCAGGCATCGCCTGCCTGTACGGCAACTACGCGGGCGACAACATGAACGTGAAGCTGGCGATGAAAATGGCCGCCAGCAAAGACCTGCAAGTGCGCACGGTGGTGGCCAACGACGATGTGGCCTCGGCACCGAAATCCGATATCGCCAAGCGACGCGGAGTGGCCGGGGAAATTTTCATGTGGAAGGTCGGCGGCGCCGCGGCTGCACACGGTTACGATCTGGACGGCGTGATCCGCGTCGCGCAGAAGGCCGTGGATCAATGCCGATCCATCGGTATCGGCCTGACGCCCTGCACCATCGCGGCGGTCGGCAAGCCCAACTTTCAGATCCCCGACGGCAAAATGGAGCTGGGCATCGGCCACCATGGCGAACCGGGTATCGAAGTCATCGACATCGAGTCTGCGGCGGCCATGGCAGAACGCATGCTGGCGCCGATTCTGGCCGATCGGGATTTCAGCGTGGACGACAGCGTAGTCGTGCTGGTTTCAGGCCTCGGAGCAACGCCGGTGATGGAGCTCTACGTGTTCTACGCCGAAGTGGAGCGCCTGCTCAAGGCCCGAGGCTTGAACATCCATCGCTGCTACGTGGGCAATTACTTTACGTCGCTGGAGATGATGGGGGTAACCCTGACGCTGCTGGGCCTGGACGCCGAGCTGAAAAAGCTGATCGACCACCCTTGCCGTTCCATCGGCATGACCCAGGCGGAGTGAACCATGAGCGAACAATTCTCTACCCAGCATGGCACTGCCATCGTTGCCGACCTGGTGAGCGTGATCGTCGCCAACCGCGAATACCTCAGCGAAGTGGATGGCGCGATCGGTGACGGCGACCATGGCATCAACATGGCCAAGGGCTTCGCCCATTGCGGTCGTACCATCGAAGGCCGCCAACTGAGCCTCGCCGAGGCGCTGGATGAGCTGACCCTGAGCCTGATGGAAGGCATCGGCGGCTCCATGGGCCCGCTGTACGGCAGCCTGTTTATCGGCATGGCCGACCAGGTGCGCGGCTGCGAGCAAATCGACGCGACTGCCTTCGCCAGTCTGCTACGCGGCGGTCTCACCTCCCTGCAGGACATCACCGAAGCCGGGGTCGGCGACAAATGCCTGATGGATACCCTGATTCCGGCCGTCGAAGCCTTCGAGCAGGCCCATGCCCGAGGTGAATCATTCAGCGCGGCACTCGATGCGATGAAAAACGCTGCATCACAAGGGCGCGATTCCACCCGTGATCTGGTCGCGAAGATAGGCCGGGCGAGCCGCCTCGGCGAACGGTCGCTCGGCGTGCTGGATGCAGGCGCGGTGTCGTGCTGCCTGATACTGACGCAACTGGCGGATTCAGTGCAGCCGAGGCTGAAAGACCGTTAAAGCACAGCGCGATCAAAGCTCGAATCGAATCCGCCGCTCGCGGCGCTGTGCCTCCGGCAGCGCCTCGCCGCGTCGGACCGCAGCAAGCAGTTGCTCGACGCCCACATGGATTGCATCGGCAGGCACATTGCACGGTTTGAAACCAGCCGCATTGTCGAGCCCTTCGCGATGCGCCTGAATGATTCTGACGTCCTGTTGAATCACGATGTGCGTGTACAGATGGATGAAAGGACGCAAAATTCTCAATACCCAGCGCGGCACTGGAAAACGATAGGCAATGTAGGTGTAGACCCGCGACTGGCGATCATCGACAGGCGTGATCTGGCTCACGATCAGGAAGCCTGAGCGTGCCCCCCAGAGGTAATCACAAAACGTCACATTAGGCGCCAGAAAACGATCCGTATGCACAAGTGGCTCGGCGTCCGGGTTGGTCAGCCATTGCATCATCCCGATCTCGTCGACTTCGTCGTGATAGACAACCTCGATGCTCTGCGCCTTGCAGGAGAGCGTCGCTTCCATGGCTCGACCGCTGCTTGAGCGAAAAATACCCTCGTGAACGAACACGGTGTGCGGCACGTCCAGAAAGTTCTGCACCAGACTGCCGACATCGGCATCGAAGGTGTTGACCATGAAATAGGATTGCCACGGGCGTTCGCCATAGGCAGGCAGCCGGAATATCGGTGTTTCGCGAGCATCGCGCGTGCCGGTGTACACCCAGACCAGGCCATCCTGTTCGCAGACGGCAAAATGGCGCTGCCGGTAGCGATAGTCAGGCGACTTCGCTGCGCCCTGCCTGGCGTCTACGCTGGGAATATGCACCACCTGGCCGTTCGCGTCATAGCGCCAGCCATGATACGGGCACACCAGACAATCATCGGTGATTTTGCCGGCTGAAAGCCTTGTGCCACGGTGCACACACTGGTCCAGCAACGCAGCGGGCTGCCCGTCGCGCTGGCGAAACAGAACGATATTCAGGCCGAGTATCCTGGCCCGATGCGGCTTGCCTTTGCGCAGCTGCTTCTGCGTGCACGCTACATACCACTGCTCAAGCGTGCCGTCGTCACGGGTATCGGTTTCACTGATCAAAGTTGAGGGCATTCAGGTTCTTCCGTGATTGCAAGGAGCGCGTCAGCCGTGTCCAGACGGCTGATCAATGCACGCGGCTTGACGTCGCCTGCACGAATACCCGTCGACTCTGCAGCGCGCTGCAGCAATTCTGCGAGTCTTTGCGCTCCTCCACAGACGAAACGCATACGCACCGGGCCCAACTGACCCAGCGTGCGCGCATGTGCATAGTGAAAGGAGCGCTGCAGGGCCATTTCAATACTGTTGGCCAACGCATTGCGGCAAATGCTTGCCAGTGTCGTCGTTGAGGTACACAGCAGCACCACATAATGCGGAAGTGCGCTGCTGGAGTCGGGTATCAGGCATGCGCTGTCGGCCGCGTCCATGCATTGCGCAAGGGCTCGCTCGACCAGTTGCTCATCGAGCTTCTCGCCCACCAGGTCACAGGTACTTGCGCAACGCCCGACAAACTCAACACGCGGAGTCCCGGCGAGCTTACCGACTACGCGCACCCGATCACCCAGTGCATACCGGTAAAGACCTGCACCGGTAGTCAGCAGTACTTGCGCGGTTTCACCCATACGCAGGGCGTGAGCCTCTTTTGGCAGCCCGTCATCCCCGATGAATTCCAGATAATGACTGCCTATCGCCAACGGGCAGCCAGCCCCTTCGCCAAACGGGAGGCTGACCACGCCTTCAGTCGCGAATAATCCTTTGGGCAACCAGCGTGCCTGAGGGAAACGCGCAGCCAGTTGCTGGGCGTATACACGACTCGGTCCGTCCATCCAGCAACTTACCGCCGCAAGACGAGGCCACAACTCGGTGAATACCCCATGAGCAAGGGCGTGGCGTAAGGCTTTTTGGCGAGTTGCCGGCAACCTTTCTTCGAGCCAGGCAACTATCTGCCGACTTTCATGTGATTCAGTGTCGAGCAGTGGCTGTAGCACGCTGGTCAGAAACGTCGGGCTCCACACGCTGATAAAGCTCAGCCCGGCATCTGCAATCAGGGCGAGCAGCGTTTGCCTGCGCCAGTGCGCCACGTCGCTGGCCAGTTCAGGAATCAGCAATGTCCCGGCCAGCCCAGCGATTGCACTGCCTTGCAGATATTGCAGATCGCTGGCACTGCCGATCGGTATGTCATTGGCCGTCATTGCCGGCTGCTGCAAGGGCGGCGACATGGACCAATACCCGCTGCCATGGCTGATTTCCGGGACCTGGCGGTACATATCCGCCAGCCACACCGTCAGGGAACCCTGCAATTGGCCAAGGAATTCCTGCGTATAGGGGATGTGTTTCTGCACTGCACTATTGCCGCTGCTGCGCTCGAAGAACAACGGCGGACTGGCGGTCAGTATCGGCCCTTGTTCATGCTGCGCACGCTCGATCCAGGGCTGCAATTGGGCATAGGTATGTATCGGTACCCGCTTGCGAAACTCTTCGGAATCGCGGATTCCGGCAAAATCATGAGCTTGGCCGAAGGCGCAGTCACGGCTGGCCGACAGCATCCGCAGCAGTAAGCGCTGCTGAGATTCTTCGGGTTGCTCGAACAGACGCTGCCAGTGATCGAGCGTGACGTAAGCACTGTCCATGAACGAGCGCCACAAGGCTCTTTTCACATCATCACCCGCCAGCATCAAAAGTAGGTCTTGTCGAGCTGGGTCAGGTCATCGGGCAGTCGCTGCGGAGGCATGAACACCTGTAGCCAGCCGAACCACAGAGGTCGGGTTTCCTTTGGATTGGATGCCGCGTACATGTGCTGCCAATGCATCTGTGAATGGCGATGGTGGGTCAGGTTGTAATTGAAGTTGAGGAATGCCCAGCGGACCACGCGTGGCGCACGCATGTTGTAGGCACCTTCGACGACATCTATCGGGGTGCGCATGTGATAGACCCATTGCAGCGATGACCAGGAAAAACCGAAGGCGATATAGGCAATCAGAACCACTTCCCAAGACCAGCCAAGCAGGTAAGCACACGTCAGCCAGACGATAATGCCGGTGATGACTTCCTTGCGGATGCGCCGAAAGTCGCTGATCGAGAAATCCTTGAATGCCGCAGCGTAAGTATTGACCTCACCGCTCTGCGACCATCGATCAGCTAGACGTGGCGGCAGCAAAGGCAGCAGCAGGCTGCCGACGAACGCCGCCAGCCAGATACCACCGAGCACCGCAAAATAGTATTCCAGCCGTTTACGCAGCAGAGATTCATCCGGCATCGCAAAATCGGCCAGTTCGGCACGTGTGCGGTTCCGTGAGTGGTGCCCGAGGTGATTGATGTGGATCAGCGTCGCGGACGCCCCAAACAGGGTCGAGGCCCAGCACATCATCAGGTAATTGACGGTTTTGTCGCTGTGCGCAAGGCTGTGAAATGCCTCGTGCATCATCGAGAACACACCCTGCATGACCAGACAGAACGGAATCAGGATCAGCCATTTCCATGGACCTGCGCCAGTGTGGGACAGCCAGGTAAGCGTAGCGCCCCAGAACAGCGTCTGAAGCACCAGCACAGCCAGGTTGGCATTGTCGAAACGGCGTGCCGGGTGAATATCCATATATAACTGCGCCTGAATGACCACATTCGAAAGCCCGGAAGTATACCTGCCCGAGCGCCAGTCTGGTTATTCGGCAGTTTCAAGCCTGCCGGAGTCTGGCACACTGTGCACCTTGATATCACGGTAAGCCGAGCACCATGTCGCTCTTCAAACGCATCCTGTTCAGGCGCTCGGCGGCCATGCTATCCCCGCAGGCGATCCCGCACCGATCAATACGCTTCACCTTCGATGACAGTATCCCGCGCTACTGGCATGGCGGCCGCACGCACACCACGCGCTTTTTCGATTGTCTGTCGTTCATGTTCCCCCAAGGGGAAAAAATCTTCATCGAGAGTGTGGTGCACTTTCGCCACCTGCTCGACAGAGGCAGCGCTCTGGACAAGGCCGTCGACGATTTCGTCTATCAGGAGGCGTCGCACATCCGCGAGCACCGTGCCTATAACCTGCTTTTGGGCACACAAGGCGCGCCGGTCGAAAAACTGGAACGCATGCTGTTGCGGCGCAGAAAGGAAAGCGAGCGATTACCGGCCAGCTTTCGTCTGGCACTGACGGCCAGCCTTGAACACATCACCGCAATACTGTCCGAGCAGATTCTGCGAAACCCGGCCTACATGGCGGGCGCCGACCCGACGATGGCCCGCCTGTGGCGCTGGCACGCAATGGAAGAGATCGAGCACAAGGCTGTGGCCTATGACGTGCTGTGCAAAGTAGAACGTAACCCGCTAAGGCGTTACCTGCTTCGTTGGGTGGCGATGACGAGCCTTTCGGTGTACTTCACTTTCGACCTTACTTACTTCACCTATCATCTCGTGCGCGGGGACCGGCAACACCGCAACTGGCGCGAATGGCTGCGCCTGCAATGGTGGTTGTTCGTCAATCCCGGCCTGCTGTCGCGCATCGTGCCTGCCGGGCTGTTCTGGTTCGCTCCGGGCTTCCATCCTGACCGAATCGACACACGCGAGCTGCTCGACAACGCTCGCCAGGCACTTGATGAACAGCGCTGAACGCAGCTTTCGGGGCTGGCTCGCATGAAGACCATCTGGACACCCGATGGCTTCGAGGAGTGGCAAAGGCATTTCCCGGCTACCGCTTTCGTACGTCACCCTGCGGAGCTGGACTGGACCGATCTGTTCCTGCAGCGCTGGCAAGTGCCCTTGCCCAGCCTGCCAAAGAACACCCTGGTCGTGCTGGTTGCAGGTCTTTACTCGGAATTCATCCTCTACTGCAATCGCGCCTGTGCCCGGTCCCTCACCTCTGCGGGCCACTATGTCCTGCGCATGCCGGTGCGCTCCTCACGCGGTGTGATCGCGCAAGGCAGGCACATCGCGACCCTGCTCGGCAGCCGACTCAAGCCAGGGCAGCGCTTTGTGGTGCTGGCTCATAGCAAGGGTGGTCTGGATACGCTGGCAGCGTTGTCACAGAACAAGGACCTGCTCGACGCGTGTGACGGCATAGCACTGGTGCAGCCGCCCGCTGGACCCTCGCCGATCATCGATGAGCTGCTGGGCCACGGCGCCGCTAGCGCTGGCCGAGGTTATCGAATGGACAGGTTCCGTCAGGCGATGATTAACAGCGCACCACTGGCTGCGGGCACCCGGGACATCAGCAGCAACCGCGACCCACAGGTTGCTGAAATGCTCTCCGCCCTGCCCGCCACCCTGCACTGTCTGCATGTCGTCAGTTGGTCGGCCGCGCGGCGCTCACACTTCGATACTCACCATCAGCGCCTGAATGCGTTGCGTCCCGGGCATGCGCATGACGGTCAGTTCTACATGGAACACCTGGCATTGCCAGGCGTCCCGCAGATCTGTCTGCCGGATCTGGATCACGGTCAGCCGATACTGGGCGGCACCGGCTTCGACCCGACGAGATTCTGGCGGACATTGCTCGACGTGCTACACCAGACACGTACGCCAGAACGCTCTACACCAGATAGATTTCGAAGCCTGGGATACTCGCCGCACAAGCCTCGGTAAACTCGGCTGCGTGGCTGCCGCAGGGTGCCGTGTAAAGGTCCATCGGCAAGGAAAAGGCGTGATAACGATGCATTGCCTTCCACAGCGGGTCCTGGTCGTAAAGGCATAACTGCATCAGCGAATAGTCTTTGCGCACCTGCTTCCAGGCAACATCCAGCAGCGCGCAAAACACCTCGGGGTCACGATGGCGAACCTGCAGGTGGGTCAGGTAGATATCCCGCAGTGCCTGGCCAGGCGCTGCGATACCTGGTCGGCCTGCCAGAGGTGCGAGCGCATTGTAGCCAAGGCGCAGTAACTGCTGCGTCAGGGGCATCTGTTCGACGACGATGCGTTTTATCTTCCCGGCGTCCCAGGGCGCGACGCAGCCCAGCAGGTTGTCGCGGTCATCGACAGCCAGCAGAAACGAGTCAATACCGAAATCCGGCCACTGGCTGAGCCTGCGCTCAAACTCCGCCTCGCTGAACACACAGCCAAACGATTGCCGGGATGACTCGCTGTCGAGAAACGCCCTCAGCGCATCCAGATAACGAGGGGCTGCGCGGACGACCCTCACCTCGCCGCTAGTGCGGGGAACGCTACTCAAACCACGCTGACCGTAGACTGAGACATTACTGTAGCCACGCCAGTGTGCGAGTTTCAGCGGGTTTGCTCGTCGTCGCCCCAGCAGCGACTGGGTCGCCAGAGCGTTATTGCGGATGATGCAGCAATAGGCATGCTGGGCGCCTGTTTCACGGGACAGATCCGCGAGCCGCGTCTGTACCTCGGCCATCCATGACCGGGACAGCCTGCGATCGGGCGTCAGTCGTAGGTCGCCCAAATAGGCGACAGGCTCGACACCACCGTGCAGGTAGCCATCACGCACCACCAGACTGGCCGAGCCGCGCAGCTCGCCCTCCGGGCCTTCGGCGATCCAGGTGCGCTGATCGTCGGCATGGCAGCGGTGCAGGGCGAAGTAGTCCGGGCTACGATCAAAACGTAGCGGCATGCTCCCGCGCATCGTGTGTCGCCGTTGAAAGTCGAGAAGACGCGAACTGTCCGCCGTACCGGCCTGACGAATCAGCACGCCGAGTACTGCTCGGTCATAAACAGCCGTCGAGCCAGCGGTCGCAGGTTTTTGGGGGCAAGGCGACACAGGCAAACCAGTTCGTCACCCTCGGCGTAACCAGGGTTCTTTTGCAGAAAGTACTCGACTTCCGGCAGCTTTGCGTGATTTTCCGAGATCAGTGCAAGCTCCGCGCTGAGGCGGCCCTGCGGCGTCTTGAATGACAGCACGCCGGTGGCCGGGTCGTAGGCATCGCCAAAACGCGTATAGGCAAGGTGATCCATCAAGGCCTGGACACGAGGCGCTGTCGAATGACCCGCACGCGGTGCGTAATCCAGTACCATTGCCCGCAGATAGCGATAGGTTCGATGCCCCTTGCAGATCAGAAACCAGTAAAGGGGAACATCGGGAGCCTGACGCCACAGGTCGCCCACCAGTCTAGACCAGGCGAAGGCGAGTTGCTGGCTGCCCCAGTGTTCAGGGGTGATGATAGTGTCACCGGAAAAAATGAATTTGCAGGGCTGATTATCCCAGCTCATTTCAAACAGTTTCAGCGTTGTGAAGCCCATGATCGTGTCATGGGTGTCGCGCAGAACGACACAATGCGTCTTGTCGTCAAGGTCCTGCTCGAATCGAGCCCGACAGGTATCCTGATAGCAGGCAGAATAAATCTCGAACATCCGATCGATATCGACTGATCGTAAATCGGGGCGCCCAACGGCGGTCGCGCACAAACTCATGGAGGCCTTCGATGTATGGAAACACAATGACCGGATTCTGAATTGCCGGGCCGCAGAGGGCAATCAGTCTCTCGGCACAATGTCCCGATTCTTCTGCAATCATCGCTGCGCACAGTCTGGCCCGTCCGGGCGTTCGCTTGTGCACGTAACGAATGAACCAGGCTTCGCACCCATGCATCCTCATCAATGCGCCACGTCCAGTACTGATCGTCCCGTCACGTGGCTGTTGGCCTACCTGCTGGTCACCGGCCTGCTGTACTTTCTGGTGACACACGTTCCAATGGGCCCAGCAAGGCTCGTCGAGCCAGGTATCGTCGACGCTCATATGCCCTTGCTGCCGTTCACGCTGCCGCTGTATCTCAGCTATACGCTGGTGATGCCGGTGCTCGTTTACATGGGGCGTCAGTCCTCTTGGCTGCTGCCGGTATTTTTCGTCGGTGCCCTGGCCGCCGGGCTGTGCCTGGTCAGCCACCTGTTCTGGCCGACCATGATCCTGCGTCCTGAAAGCGGTTCCGCGTGGCTCGACTGGCTATACCAGCTCGATGCGCCACTGGCGGCATCACCCAGCGGGCATGTGGCGTTACCCGTTGCAATCAGCGTCGTCATGGGCGGTTTGCGGCTGAGATCGGCCTGGGTATTTGCCCTCTGGAGCGCAGTGCTCATGCTGACGGTGATGACCACCGGGCAGCATGTCTTCACCGACATGGCCTGTGGCGTGTTCATCGGCCTGGCCTGCGGCCTGACGACCTTGGTACTCAGTCGCTGTGCGGTAGACATGCGCACCTTATCGGCTCTGCTACTCGAATGGCTGTGCATACTGGTCACGATTCGTGTCGCGATTTACCTCGCAGACTGGCGCTTTTATCTGCTGGCCGTGCTCATCGTGGCAGCAAGGCAGCACGCGTTGTTCGTGCTGTATCACGATGCAACCCATTATCACCTGACTCGACAGCGCAGTACTAACGACTTCCTGATCAACCTGGCGATCGGTGTTCCGGGCCTGGTGCCGATCGAATTCTACCGGCCCCTGCACTTGGACCATCACCAGCACGCGGGTACCGAACAGGACCCGGAACGACGCTTCCTCTATTACCGCCAGCCCTGGCAGTTCCGACCGTTAACCGCGAAGTTGCTGGCCAGGCAACTGCTGGGAGACTTGCTGCTGATCAACACGCTGCGCAACATTGCCGCCTACAAGGCCGCAGGAGGCGCGCCGCCAGCGCTCACCCGCCCGCTGATTTCGGCAGCGCTGGTATGGCTGATGATTGTCGCCGCGCTTATCTGGCAATGCTCGGCGCAAACGTTCGGGTTGGTGGCGATGCTGTGGTTCCTGCCCCTGATTACGGTCGGCACCCTGCTGCAGAAAATTCGCAGCATGGCCGAGCACAGCGGCGGCCCCGGCGTCACGCCTGGCTGGGAAGAGTGGACCTACGCCTGGCGCGTCGGCTGGCTGGGACGATTTTTCATCTGGCCTTACCATATCAACCTGCACTTACAGCATCACCGAACCGCCAGCATACCGTGGCATGCCCTGCCCTCTGCAGTTCGAGCCGAGGAGCAGCTCATGGCATCACGCTCGCTTGCCTCGCTGATGTGGTCGAGGCTCAAGCAGAAATACTAATGCCTGCGCGATCCGACACAGAGTAGTCATTCGCTATTATTGGCCACGCGGTGGTCAACGACGTTTGCCCTGTTACTGGAAGCATTGCGTTATCGGTGATTGATCAAATGACAGAAACGCGCAGTTCTCCAGCAACCGCTCACTGCGCTTGCGCTCGCAATCTGGCGGGCTCCAGTCTGGCCAAGGAGCAGGCGACCTGACAGCCTGCGCTGTCAGGGTCATCCCCGTTCAGGCGAAGTCAAAAGGCCCTTCGAATCGACCTATCGGCACCCAATGGGTGATCAGGCCCGTGTCGGCTTTCCAGTGATGCAGCAGCAATGCAGGCGGTTCGACATAGGAAGCGTCGGCAGCCTCGGGGTGCAGTCGCAAGGCGATGGCCGTCGTCGTGCTCGGCGCCGTACACATCAGCGTCCCGCCGAAGCGCAGTTGCATGAAGCGATGAATATGCCCACAGACGATGCGCTCGATGGCCGGGTATCTGCAGACCACCTCTGCCAGCCGCTCGCCCCTTTCACAACGGTACGCATCGATGTAGGGGATGCCGCTGGAAAACGGTGGCTGGTGCATCATGATCAGCGTTGGTTTGTCCGGCTCCAGCGCCAGTGTGCGATCCAGCCACTGGGTCGCAGTGTCGGTCATATCGCCGTGATGCTGATCCGGGACGCTGATATCCAGACCAATGATGCGCACCGGCGCAGAACCCGAGTAGACGAAACTGCAATCCTGGTCATTGATGAAGTAGTCGTGCTCGGGAAAAGCGTCGCGCAGGTTCTGCCGGTGATCATGGTTGCCCGGTATCATCAGCAGCTTTTGCCGCAGCGGCTGCAGCAACTCCCGAGCCATCGCGTACTCTTCGGGCCGCCCCTCGTCCACCAGATCACCGCTGAATACAATCAGATCGGGTGGTGGGTCTAGGGCATTTATCGTGTCGACGGCGGCGGCCAGCATGGCGTTGGAGTCCACCACGCCTTGATAGAGTTGCCCTCTGGGCCGTACATGTGTGTCCGAAATGTGTGCTATCAGCATTCCATTACCTCAATCGTGTCCGGGTCGCGTGTTCACTTATGCAGTGAACTTGCAACGACCGGGCCAGACTGCACCTCAAGCACTGGGACTGGCCGCTGCCACCCTCACGCCTCGGGAAACACCGGCTCCCCCAGGTTGAGCATGAGCCGGTTGGCCCAGGCAAATATCGAGATGGCGTGAATCAGGTCCAGCACCTGTGTCTCGTCCAGCCCCTGTTCGTATAGCGCCTGGATATGGCCGGCGTTGAGCGAAGCCGGTTCAAGCGTCAGGTCGATGGCGAACTGCACGATCGCTTTTTCACGTGCCGTCGTGCCGGCCGTTGCGGGGTCGGCAAACACCTGGGCGATGACGTCATTGCGCTTGGCCAGTTGTTCGAAGCGTTGCGCATGCACCGACGCGCAATACACGCAGCGGTTAATGCGCGACACCACTGTGCTCGCCAGCTCTCGCTCGGCGCGCGACAGGCCGCCGGGTGCGTACATGATTGCGTTGAACGCCTGAGAGCGCTGGCGAAGAATGTCCGGATGATGGGCCAGTGTCAGGTAGTAATCCGAGGTCTTGGCTTGCGGGTGGCTTTCTTCAAGCACAGCGACCTGCTCGGCGCTCGCGCTGTCGAGGTCCACGGTGGGCAACCAGGCTTTCCAGCCCAGCACCTGATTGGTGAAACCTTCAATTTCTATGAGTTCGCTCATCAGGCTGCTCCGGCAGACTTTAAAGCACCCAGCCCTGCGGCCAGACGCACCTGGTAGGACAGAAAAGCGATCAGTTGTGCCAGTACCACAATTTCAGCGGTGCTCAGCCCCTGATGTTGTAGCGCCTGCAATGCGCTTTGATCGCCGTGTACCGGAGACTCGATCAAGATCCTGGTAAAGCGCAGGATCGCCGCCAGGCGTTGATCCTCCAGCAGATCGATTTGGCTGGCGTCCACATCGGCCAGCACGTTAGCCTCGGCGCCTGCCGCCTGCAATTGCGACAGGTAATACCCGCTCAGGGTCGGCTGCGCGCTCAGCAGCGTTGCGTAATAAGCCACCCAGAGGCGCTCGTTCAGCGACAGGTTGTGCGCCAGCGCCGGGTCGAAAAACAAGTCCTGACTGCCCTGGGTTGCCAGGGCCACCTTGTCTCGCGCATGGCGAACCGCGTGCAGCGGGCTGCCCGGTGCGATGCCCAGCAGGCTGTCGAGCACGTCCGGTATCGTTGAATGTTCAGTGGTCGATGTCATGAAAGGTCCTGCGATGCTGTGGTTGCATTCGCGCAACCGCTCGCAAAAGCGGCGCGTCAATGGAAGATAATCAAGGCTGCTCGGTGACCATGGTCGCTGCAGTGCGATCGCTGACCAGTGGTTCGACCTTGAGGCCTTTGCGCGCTGCCCAGATGTTCTGGTAATGGAACAGCGGGATGATGCCGACGTCGTCACTGACAATCTGCACCGAGTCCTGGAGAATCTTGCGGCGCTTGGCCTCGTCGAATTCGGCGGTTGAGTCAGCCAGGGCTTTGTCCACCAGCGGATTGCTGTAATGGCCCCAGTTGGAAGCGCCCTGCCCTTTGCTGCTATCGACCGTAGTCAGAATATTGGTCAGGGCATACGCCGCTTCGCCGGTGCCATTGCCCCAGGCAATCACGCTGATCGCCAGTTCATTCTTGTTGGCCTTGCCCGCGTACACCGCCCACGGCAATACCTCCAGCTGAACCTTGACGCCGATCCGTGTCCAGAACTGCGCCACCGCCTGCATGACCTCCGGTGCCTGCGGATAACGGTCGCCCGGCACATGCACAGTCAGTTGGAAGCCTTCAGGAAAGCCTGCCTGCGCCAGCAGATCCTTGGCCTGTTTGACGTCATAGGGGATATTCTTGATCTGCGGGTTGTAACCGAACGTGTTGGCCGGCATCCATTGATTGGCTTCGGTGACGGTGCCTTGCATGATGCGTTCGTTGATGGCCGGACGATTGATCGCCAGGGACAGCGCCTTGCGCACACGTACATCCAGCAGCGGGTTTTCGGCCAGCGGCTTGCCCGCATTGTCGCGAATGAACTCGTTCGGGCCAGCACGGAAACTCGGCTGAATGATCAGCGCACGCAATCCCTGATAAGCGAAGACATTGACGTTCGGCGTTTTGCGCAGGCGCGCCACATCGGTAGGCGATACCTTGTCGATCACGTCGACATCGCCCGCCAGCAAAGCCGCGGTACGGTTGGCGGCGTTGGCGATAAAACGGAAATCAACCTTTTCCCAGGTCGGTCTGCCACCCCAGTAATTTTCATTGCGAGCGAATATCGTGCGATCGCCCGGCACGAACGAGACAAACCGGTAAGGCCCGGTGCCGATCATCGCCTTGCCCGAGTTGTAATCGGCGCTGCTGGCTGCCGCACCGGCGTGGCGACTGACGATATAGATCGAGTCGATGTCCGGCAGCAGATTGGCGTTGGGCGAACGGGTCTTGATGATCAGCGTGTGATCGTCCTTGGCCTTGATCGATTCAACGGTACGCATGGCGCCTGCGTAAGAAGCCACGCTGCCAGGTACGCTGCGTGCACGCTCGAAGGAGAAGACCAGGTCATCAGCCGTCAGCGGCGTGCCATCCTGCCATTTGACGTCATCACGCAGGGCGAACTCCCAAGTGGTGTCGTCCACGACCTTCCAGCTCTTGGCCAGACCTGGCAAGGTCTTGTCATCACGGCGGCTGACCAGCGACTCGAAGGCATGCAAGGCTACCGAGCGGTCTCCGGCATAGTTATTGAGCTGTGGATCGAGGGACGAGACCGGGTCGGCGTAACCGATGCGCAAGTCCTGTGCAGTGACACTGCCGGCGGCCAGCAAGAGGGCCGACGCCAGCAACGAACGAACGAGTGGTTTCATGGGTAATTCCTTGTACGCAATGGCAGAGGGTGACGGGCTTGAGCTGCCCGTTCAGCGTTGGTCATTCAGGTGACAGGCGCTCTGGTGATTCGGCGAAACCTCCCGCAGCGCTGGAACTTCCTCGCGACAGCGCGCCATGGCGTGCGGGCAGCGAGGGTGGAAATGACACCCGGCAGGCGGGTCAAGCGGGCTGGGGATTTCCCCTTGGATCGCGTCATAACGGGTACTGCGAATATCGAAGCGCGGGATCTGCGCCAGCAAAGCCTGGGTGTACGGGTGATTGGCCCGCGCGAACAGGTCATCGACCGAAGCGGTCTCGACCACACGGCCCAGGTACATCACGATGACCCGGTCGCAGAGGTGCTCGACGACGCCCAGGTCATGGCTGATAAACAGATAGGTCAGGCCCAGCTCGTCGCGCAGGTCCATGAACAGGTTGAGGATCTGCGCCTGAATCGACACGTCCAGCGCCGCCACCGACTCGTCGCACACCAGCAGTTCCGGTTGCACCGCCAGCGCACGGGCAATCCCGATACGCTGGCGCTGGCCACCGCTGAACTGATGCGGATAGCGCTGGCGCAATTGCGGGCTGAGCCCGGCACGCTGCAATTGCGCACTGACGTAATCATCTGCGCCCTTGCGGTCGGTCAGGCCGTGCAACAGTGCACCTTCGCCGACGATCCGGTCGACCCGCAGGCGCGGATTCAAACTCGATGATGGGTCCTGAAAAATCATCTGCACTTTCAGGCGCAGCGCCTTGCGCTCCTGCGGGGTCAGGCTCTCCAGCGGTTTGCCGTCCACCAGTGTAGTGCCTGAAGAGACCGGCAGCAGACCGGCAACCATGCGCCCCAGGGTCGATTTGCCACAGCCTGACTCGCCCACCAGCCCGACCACTTCACCGCGCGCAATGCGCAGATCGACACGATCCACGGCATGGGTCATCGGTTTTGCACGGGTAAGGTGCAGCCGTTGCAGGAGCCCCTGAACGGAGCGCTCATCCACGGGCTTGCCGAAGGTCTTGCTGACCTGATGCAGCTCGATGAGGGGAATCTGATCACTGGACATCGGCCGCTCCTGGGTGAAAACAGCGAACCGTCTGGCCCGGTCGCGCCTCGTGGGGTTGAGGCTCCTGTGCACAAATCTGCGAGGCTCTGGGGCAGCGCGCCGCGAAAGCACAACCGACCGGCATCGACAGCAGGTCGGGTGCCATGCCCGGGATCTGCCGCAGGCGCTGGCCGCGCTGGTTGCGACTTGGCAGGCTGTCGATCAGCCCCTGTGTATAGGGGTGCTGCGGACGATCCAGGACATCGGCGACCGGCCCCTGCTCGACGATGCGTCCGGCGTACATCACCGCCACATCGTCAGCCAGCCCTGCGATCACGGAAAGATCATGGGTGATCCAGATCAGCGAAGTGCCCTGCTCGCGCACCAGCTTCTGCACTTCACTGAGAATCTGCGCCTGAATGGTCACGTCCAGCGCGGTGGTCGGCTCATCAGCGATGATCAGGTCCGGTGCATGCAGCAGTGCAATGGCAATCGCCACCCGCTGGCGCATGCCGCCGGACAACTGATGCGGATAGGCGCGCAAACGTTCTTCCGGGCTGGCGATGCCCATCAGCGCCAACGTGCGGCTGGCATGTTCGCGGGCCTCGCGCTTGCTCAGCGGGCTGTGGGCTCGTACGGCCTCGATCATTTGCGTATCGACCCGCAGCACCGGATTGAGGGTCATCATCGGGTCCTGAAAGATCATCGCTACCCGATTGCCCTGAATGCTACGCAGTTGCGAGGCGGACAGTCTGGTCAGATCACGCCCCTTGAACAGCACCTGGCCGCCGCTGATGCGCCCGGGTTCATCGACCAGGCCGAGGATCGAAAAGCCGGTGACCGACTTGCCCGAACCGGACTCACCGACCAGGCCGAGAATGCGTCCCGGCTCCACGCGCAGCGACACACCGCGCACCGCCGGCAACACCCCGGCGCGGGTATGAAACGAAGTGCACAGGTTGCGCACCTCCAGGGTCGGCTGTTGGACTGCGTCAGGCACAGACGACATTTCAGGCAGGCTCATCGCTGTAACCTCGGGTTCAGGACATCGCGCAAACGGTCACCGACCAGATTGATCGCAACGATCGTGATCAACAGCGCCAGGCCTGGGAACAGGCTGATCCAGTATTCATTGCTGAGCATGTATTGAAAGCCATTGGCAATCAGCAGCCCCAGCGACGGCTCGGTGACCGGCACGCCCAGGCCGAGAAACGACAAGGTTGCTTCCAGTGTGATAGCGCGGGCGATCTGCAAGGCGCCGATCACGATCAGCGGTGGCAGGCAGTTAGGCAGAATGTGACCCACCACAATACGCAGCGGCCCCACGCCCTGCCCGCGCGCCGCATCGACGTATTCACGGCGGCTTTCGGTTAGCGCCTGACCGCGTGCGGTACGCGCGTAATAGGCCCATTCGAGCAAGATCAGGGTCAGCATCACGTTGCCGACACCCTTGCCCAGCCAGGCAAGAATCATCAGCGCCATGAGAATCACCGGAAACGACAGCAGCAGGTCGACCAGACGCATCAGCAAGGCATCGAGCCAGCCGCCTACATACGCAGACACCAGCCCGAGCAGCGTACCGAGCACTGCCGCAATCAACGCCGAGCCAATGCCGACCCACAGGCTGATGCGCAGGCCATAGATAATCGCCGAGACCAGATCGCGGCCCTGCCCGTCAGTGCCCAGCCAATAGGTGTAACCGCTGTCGCCATTGAGGCTGCCAGGCGGCATGCGCGCGTCCATGACGTTGAGCTGCATCAGGTCGTAGGGGTTCTGCACCACAATCCATGGCGCCAGAGCTGCAACCAGCACAATGAGCAGCAGGACCACCAGGCCCGTCACCGCCGTGGGCGAGCTGAAGAACTCGGTCAGCACTCGTCGCCAGGGCGACTGGGCCTGCAGCAGCGTGCTGCCGATCGGGGCTTTTTCAATGACATTCATCGGGATGCCTCGATGCGCACGCGTGGGTCCAGCAAGTAATACAAGCCGTCGACGATCAGGTTGAGCACCACGAAAATCACTACGACCACCATCAGGTAAGCGACCACCACCGGGCGATCAAGCATGTTGATGCTGTCGAGAATCAGCTTGCCAGCACCCGGCCAGGCGAAAATGCTTTCAGTCACGACGGCATAGGCGATGGTCGACCCCAGTTCCATGGCCAGCACCGTCACCACCGGAATCATGGTGTTGCGCATAACGTGCATGCACATCACACGCATCGGTGACAGCCCCTTGGCCCGGGCGAATTTGACGAATTCCTGGGGCAGCACTTCGCGCACGCCCGCACGAGTCAGGCGCAGCACTAGGGAAATCTTGAACAACGCCAGGTTCAGCGCTGGTAATAACAGGTGCTGCAAACCGTCCAGCGTCAGCCATGACCATTGCACACCCAGCCACTCACGGGTTTCGCCGCGGCCGCTGGCCGGCAGCCAGCCGAGGGTGATGGAGAACAGCATGATCATCATCAAGGCCACCCAGAAGGCTGGCAGCGAGAAGCCGACAATGCTGGCGGCCATCATCAGCCGGGACAGCGGATGCTCGGGGTACATACCGGCAAACATGCCCAGCGGCACACCGATGACCACCGCCAGAAACAGAGCACTGAACGCCAGCTCGAAGGTTGCGGGCAAGCGCTGCAGAATCAGGCGCATGGCATCCTCGTGATACACGAAGCTTTGCCCCAGATTGCCGTGAACCGCGCCCTTGAGAAAAATCAGGTACTGCTGCCACAGCGGCTGGTCCAGTCCCAAATGCGCGATGGCCTGCAGACGCTCGGCCTGATTGAGGTCTTCACCGACCAGAATGTCCATCGGGTTGCCGATGGCATTGAGGCCAACGAACACCACCAGCGTCATCAACAGAACGACCAGCAACGATTGAGTCAGCCGACGCAGCGCCCAGCCGATCATTGGCGCAGCTCTGCAGCGCTTGGCTGGCTGACCACCCACTCATCGCCCAGCAGCTCCGGCTCCGCGTAATCGAGCATGGTGTCGAAATGCAGGTCGATGTCCTCGTTGAACAACTGCCCGACCAGGGCATGCGCCAGACGTTTGGAACCCTCGCTGATGGCAGGAATGTCTCCGGACACCGCGCCATAGCTCAACGCGGCCGGATAACTGAAGCAGTGAATGTGGTTCAGCCCCGGGCAGGCGCCTGGGGTCTTTTCCTGAAATTCAAAGCAGTTGCCCAGATCCGGCAGCACAGCCAGCTCAGCATCGGTTTCGCCGCTTGGTGCTTCGAAGCGATCCTGCCAGACACGGATCTGCGCAGAGAATGGTGCAAACTCCGGGCGCTGCCGGAAGTCGGTGCGAAACCCGGTGGCAAATACCACGAAATCTGCCTCGATACGTGCCTTCGGCGTATGCAGCCAGACGCCTCCGGCAGCGCTCTCTTCGACGGAAAGCACCGGGCTGTCGAGCATGAACCGCGCCTTGCCGGAAGCGGACACTCTCAGCGTACTGCCGCGCGGTGGTGGCACTTGCTGGGTATTGAGGTAATGGCGAATGCGCCATTTCCAGATGTCCGGCAGGCGCCAGTAGCCATGCACCATGCCGGGATTACCAACGCCCTTGCCTTTGTTGATACGCGGCAGCTCGGCGCGCCGGATCAGCAGATCGACCCGCGTTGCACCAGCCTCCAGCGCCGTGGCGGCGCTATCCATCGCCGATGCGCCACCGCCAATGACCGCAACGCGTTTGCCGGCGAACCAGCTGTCCTGCAAACCCGCCGCCGAATGCGTCCACAAGTGCTCCGGCAACTGCCAGGCAAAGTCCGGCACCCAAGGGCCGCCAAGACCGTCACGACCCGTAGCGAGCACCACATGGCGGGCCAGCAGAAATCGCGTCTGTACCGGCGTGACGACGTCCAGTTCAATCAGACCGTCCGCTCTGGGCGCTACCCGGCTAATGCGGTGCTCATTGCGTACGTCCAGGGCCAGCACCTTGCGATACCAGCGCAGATACTCGGCCCATTGCAAACGTGGAATCTTGTCCAGCAACGCCCAGCCATCGACACCAAATTGCGCTTCGTACCAAGCGCGAAACGTCAGCGCCGGCAAGCCCAGCGCCGGCCCGGTCAACTGCTTTGGCGAGCGCAGAGTTTGCATACGCGCCGTAGTGGCCCAAGGGCCTTCGAAACCTGCTGGCGATTGATCGAAAATGACCGCTGCTACGCCGAGATTGCGCAGCTCTGCGGACAGGGCAAGACCGGCCATGCCTCCACCGATAATCGCCACGTCGAGCACGGCCTGCCCTGCGCTGATCCTGGGCTTGACCCATGGCTTGGCGGGCAGATCCAGCCAGGCCAGATCCTGCTGCAAGCGAGCTTCCAAAGCGGCCAGGCCAGCGGGTGCGTTTACATCGGACATTGATCGGTACTCGAAAAAATGATCGGGCCACGAGCCCGAGCCTTGATTCAAAGCACTTCAAGAATCATTCCAATAGTGTGATAAATGAATTCTTGAAGGCTTTGAATGCTTAATTCGAATAGTAAAAGCCGATTTTTATTCTCGCAACGCGCAAAAAAGCATATTTATATTCCCAAATGGAATGTAAGAGCGCTTTGCGTACCATGAAACGAAGCGTTACGAAGAATGTTGACGGACGCGCTGCGCCGATTTTCAGTCTTGCGCGTTTAATGACAGGCGTTCCCGCAGCAAGGGCCTGAATGCAACCCGTATTTTCCTCTCACTCGGCATATATGCTCTGTAACAGGGCATCATGCGCGCTGGCTTCGTGCATGATCATTTCCGGTAAGAGGATTTTTGCGCTGTCGGCAATTTCATCGATCATCGCGCTCGCCACATCCGACAACGGGCTGGCGAAGGCTGAAATCAGCCCGAAGAAAAACGGAATGTTGCAGGCGATCGGTCTGACGACCACGCCTTGCACCGGCACGCCCATCGCTGTGAACGGATCGACCAGCGCAATGCCCAGCCCGACCCTGGCCATCTGCATGGCAATCAACGACGTATTGGTGTCCAGCATGCGCGGCGGCTGACCACCCGCCTCCTGAAACGCCTTGTCGATGCGTCGACGAAAGCGATACGGGTTGGCCATGGTGATCAACGTTTGCTGACGCAGCAGCTCCATCGACAGCACCTCATGAGCGGCCAGCGCCGAATCGGCGGGCAATACCGCCACACAAGGCGCCTCGCCGATCCAGTGGATTTCCAGACCGCGATGCTCCAGGGGCAGGCTGACCGCTCCCAGGTCCATGGTTTTCGACAGGACAGCATGAACCACGTTCTCCGGAGACATGCTCTGCAGCTGAATCTGTTGCGGACGCAGATGCTCGGGCAGGCGCGACAAGGCCGCAGGCAGCAGACCGGCTGCCAGGGCCGAGATCGCCACCAGCTTGATCTGGTGGTTCTCCTCCTGGGCAATGTGCTGCGCACGCTGGCGGATGTTGCGCACCCCCAGCAGCGCGCTTTCCACTTCGCCATACATCATGAACGCCTTGTGGGTAGGCGTGACCTTCGGCCCGCTGCGTTCGAACAACGCAAAGCCCAGTTCCTGCTCGAGTTCCTGGATGGCCCGGGTGACCGAGGGCTGAGACCGGCCGAGCATTTTCCCTGCCGCCGTGACACTGCCTGCCGACATGACCGCCGCGAAGGCTTCGAGCTGACGCAAATCCATAAGCATGCCTTGATCGATACATCGCCGATGAGGAAGCACGACGCTGTGCTCCCCGGTTCAAAGCGCGAAAGTCTACACGCTGGTAGCGTCTGGCGTGAGCAAGCAGCTCATCCGGCGATCATTACCCGGTTCCGGCCCTGCTGTTTGCCCATGTACAGCGACGTGTCGGCACGATTGAGGGCCAGCTGGAACGCCTCGCCTGTGGCAATAGTCGCCACCGCGACTGTAGCGCTGACGGCAATGATGCGCTCATTGATCCGCCCGGCCTCTTCGGCGATACGCCGCCAGATACGTTCGGCCGCGCGCAGCGCGTCTTCGGGCGTGGTGTCCGGCATGAGCACCAGAAACTCCTCGCCGCCCCAGCGCGCCGCCATATCGCTGCTGCGCACGCTTGAACCGATGATCTCGGCAACCCGTTGCAGAACCACATCGCCGGTTTCATGCCCGTGGATATCATTGATCTGTTTGAAATGATCGATGTCCAGCAGGATCAACGAAGCCGACAGCCCCTGCCGCCTGGCTTCCAGTTCGCGTATCCGATGCAGTACTCGTCTGCGCGTGTAGAGATTGGTCAGGCTGTCGCGGTTGGCGATATGAAACAGGCTCAGTTGCATCGACGAGGTGAAACGCACCGACAATGCAGTGGCGTAAATCGACAGAGTGGTCGCTGTGAGTACGTTGACGATACCGAACGCATCGAGCACGTTCTGGCTCAGACCGGTCCCCTGCCCCGTGTATCGACGAAAGGCGAAGCAGCCCACTAGCGACATCAAGATCGCAACGCTGTAGACAATTCGCCTGACGACGTTCAGTTGGAAGGTGAAGGCAATGACGGGAATCACGCAGAATATGTAAAAGCTGAAGTTGCTTTCCCAGCCCAGTTGCCACGTCGCGAGCACGGCATGGCCAATGATCTCCAGGGACATCAGTTGTCCGGCTTGGCGATGCCGCCCCCTGCGGATCAGGTAGATGCAGCTGACGTAAACCAGCGTGCTGACGATGTTCGCGATCCACATGATCTTCATGCCCAGCCCCAGGAACACCGTCAGCAACACACAGTGAATGCCCAGAGCGACATAAACGATCGGGGTGATGTGTTTCCAGAACTGGGTAGCCGTGTCCTTGAACAGCTGGGTGCGGTCTTCCGCCGGAAGGCTCATCATCACGTCATCTCGAAATGCAGGTGGAATATGACCATCAGCGTAGGTGAGATCATGATGTATTGTGGGGCTGAACCGACGCCGCGTTATACAGCGACTGGATAATATGTTGGTCTGCAGCGCCCGAACCCCGTGACATGCTGCAGGAGTGAGCATGGACCTCATCGAGCACCGGTAGTGCAATCCGAAGCCTGACTTTTTCGCATGCCGCTGACCGCAGGCAGCGACCGACAACCTGTTGTGCGTTTGCAGCCACTGGCAACGGATGGCGGTTTTTCGTCGTTTTACAGTAGCGATCCTGATTCACCGGAAATACTATCGGGAGCGGATATTGTATTGATCATGTATTGCTCGTCAGCCCGCCAAGATGCAGGCCGCCCTGAATGATTCGGAAGGAAGCATACCGATGGAACGTCTTACTGCAAAAGACTTTGCGCCTGAACTGCTTGAGCTTTATGACTACTACGCACACGGCAGGATCAACCGGCGCGAGTTTCTCGATCGTGCAGCGCTGTTCACCTTTGGCGGCCTCACCGCCAGCGCGCTGCTTGCCTCGTTGAGCCCCAACTACGCGCTGGCCGAACAGGTGGAATTTACCGACCCGGACATTATTGCCGAGTATGTCTCCTACCCTTCGCCCAAGGGGCATGGTCAGGTTCGCGGCTATCTGGTACGTCCGGCCAAAGCGGCCGAAAAAGTACCGGCAGTGGTTGTCGCACATGAGAATCGCGGCTTGAACCCGTACATCGAAGACGTGGCGCGCCGCGTTGCCAAAGCCGGTTTCATTGCGCTGGCGCCTGACGGGCTGTCCTCGGTCGGCGGCTATCCGGGCAACGATGACAAGGGTCGTGAACTGCAGCAGACGGTCAATCCGGAAAAGCTCATGAACGACTTCTTTGCCGCCATCGAGTGGCTGATGAAGCATGACGCGACCACCGGCAAGGTCGGCATCACCGGTTTCTGCTACGGGGGCGGTGTGGCCAATGCCGCGGCGGTCGCGTATCCGGAGCTGGGCGCTGCGGTGTCGTTCTACGGGCGTCAACCCAATGCCGAAGACGTGGTGAAGATCAAGGCGCCGGTGATGATTCACTACGGCGAACTGGATACTCGTATCAACGAAGGCTGGCCAGCCTATGAAAAAGCCTTGAAAGCGGCGGGCAAGACGTACGAAACGTACATTTATCCGGGCGCCAATCACGGTTTCCACAACGACTCCACGCCACGTTACGACGAAGCAGCGGCCAAACTGGCCTGGGACCGTACATTGGGGTGGTTCAACAAGTACCTGGTTTAAGTTCTGATTGAGCGGCGCGGCACAGATCTGTGACGCGCAGCGTCACGCAAGGCATTCCCACGCTGGAAAATACCACTATCGTGCGACGCTCCGCGTTGTCATGCCGTTCTGGACGCTCCGCGTCCTCTCTATAGCGCCCTCACCCGTTCCAGCAGTACTTGCAAGGGATGCTTCACCACTTTGCCATCCTGGCGTTTGACCTGGCTGCGGCATGAGTAGCCATCGGCGACCAGTCGACCTTCAGCACCATGCCTGGCCACCAGCGGCTGCCAGGACTGACGGTAAATGGTGTCGCTGGTTTTCGCGTTTCGGGTTTCATGCCCATAGGTGCCGGACATGCCGCAGCAACCGCTGGCCAGCACCTCCAGCTTGAGCCCTGCGCGGGCAAAGACCTTCTGCCAGAGACCGACACTGGCGGGCTCGTTGGTCTTTTCAGTGCAATGCGGCAGGAAGTAGTAGGTCTCTGCCGACCCAGCATCACGACCTTCCTCAACCGTGGACGCCAGCCACTCCTGCGGCAGCATGACCTCGGGTACATTCTCGCTGCCCAGCGTCTTGCTGTACTCCTGGCGATAAACCAGGGTCATGGCCGGGTCCAGACCGATCAGCGGGATGCCGTACCCGGCCAGCTTGCCCAGCGACTGACTGTTGAAAGCGGCAGCCTTCTCGAACGCCTGCAGAAAACCCTGCACCTGCAGCGGCTTGCCATTGGGTGCAAAGGGTGCGAGGTAGACCTGATAACCGAGGCGCGAAATCAGCTCCAGCCAGTCTGCCGCCAGCGGGGTCTCGAAATATCGGGTGAATGCATCCTGAACCAGCACCACCGTGCGCTTGCGCTCCTGCTCGCTCAACGCGGCCAGACGCTGCGGCGTGGCGATGCCCACATTCCAGCGAGCGCAGGCCGCGCGGAAGTCGGTCAGGCTCAATAACGGGCTATCGACCATGCCGGCTGCATGCTCAAGCAGGTAACGCACTGGCTTCGCGCCCATGATTGCGTTGTACAGCTTCGGAAAGCGCGCCAGGTGCGGGATGCTGAACTCCAGCGAGCCAATCAGGTAATCCTTGATCGGGCGCAGGTAACGGCTGTGGTACAGCTCGAGAAAACGCGAACGGAATTCGGGCACGTTGACCTTCACCGGGCACTGCCCCGCGCAGGACTTGCAGGCCAGGCAACCGGCCATGGCGTCGTAGACTTCGTGGGAGAAATCCTTCTGCCCCGCCACCCTGGCGACGCTGTTGACGGTTCGCTCGGCAAGGCTTTTCAGCACATTGGCACTGCGCGCCCTGGCGCTGGCGGTGAGGACATTGACATCCTGCTCGCCTTGCAGGCGCAGCCATTCCCTGACCAGCGAAGCGCGGCCCTTGGGCGAGTGAATGCGGTCACGGGTGGCTTTCCACGACGGACACATGGCGTCGTCGGTGTCATAGTTGTAACAGGCGCCATTGCCATTGCAGTGCAATGCGCTGTCGTAGCTTTGCCAGACCCGTTCATCGATCGTGCGATCCAGATCACCGCGCAACATCACTTCATCCACCAGCGTCAGGCGCGATTCCGGCACTGTGGCAGGCGTGGCGATCTTGCCAGGGTTGAGCTGGTTGAAGGGGTCGCAGGCGGCCTTGAGAGCCTGCAACGCGGGATACAACTCGCCGAAATATTCAGGCACGTATTGCGAACGCAGGCCCTTGCCATGCTCGCCCCAGAGCAGCCCGCCGTAGCGTTTTGTCAACGCGGCGACGGCGTCGGAGATTGGCCGAATCAGCGCCGCCTGCGCAGGGTCCTTCATGTCCAGAATCGGTCGCACGTGCAGCACGCCGGCATCCACATGGCCAAACATGCCGTATTGCAGCCCGTAGCTGTCCAGCAGCGCACGGAACTCCTGAATGTAGTCGGCGAGATTTTCCGGCGGCACGGCAGTGTCTTCGACAAACGGCTGCGGCCTGGCTTCACCCTTGACGTTGCCAAGCAGCCCCACCGAGCGCTTGCGCATGGTGTAGACGCGGTTCACCGCAGCGCTGCCAGCCGCCAGCGTATGGCCCAGGCGCACCACCGACGTGTCAGTCTGCAAATGCGCAACGAACGCATGAACGCGCTGTTCCACCTCGCTCAATTCATCGCCGCTGAATTCGATCAGGTTGATGCCCAGCGTCGGCGTCGCAGGGTCCTGGGGGAAATACTCGGCGACGCCATGCCAGACGATATCCTGCATGGCCAGCATCAGCACCTTGGAGTCCACGGTTTCGATGGACAGCGGCTTGTGCGCCATCAAGGCCTTGGCGTCCCGCAGGGCGTCCATGAAACCGGCATAGCGAACGTTGACCAGAATCGAATGTTTGGGGATCGGCAGGACGTTGAGTCGAGCCTCGACGATAAAACCCAGCGAGCCTTCAGAACCGCAGAGTACGCTGTTGAGGTTGAAACGCCCGTCTTCCTCGCGCAGGTGCGCCAGATCGTAGCCAGTCAGGCAGCGGTTAAGCGGTGGAAAGACATCCTTGATCAATTGGGCCTGCGTATCGGCAATCTGCTGCGCGCAGCGATAAACGTCACCTGCGCGGTCGATACGTGCCTGTTCGCTGGCCAGTTGCTCGGCAGCCAATGCATGGCTGTTGACGTACGAACCGCCCAGCAACACCGTGGACAGTTCAAGGACGTGGTCACGGGTCTTGCCGTAGGTGCAACTGCCCTGCCCGCTGGCATCGGTGTTGATCATTCCGCCAATCGTGGCGCGGTTGGAGGTCGACAGTTCCGGTGCGAAAAACAGCCCGTGCGGCTTGAGCGCGGCATTGAGCTGGTCCTTGACCACACCGGTCTGCACGCGCACCCAACGTTCCTCGACGTTGATCTCGAGAATAGCGTTCATGTGCCGCGACAGGTCGACCACCACACCGTCGGTCAGCGACTGTCCGTTGGTCCCGGTGCCGCCGCCACGCGGGGTCAACACCACCTGTTGGTGCTCGGGCCGCGCCGCCAGACGGGCGACGATTGCGACGTCATGGCTGTCCATCGGGAACACGGCAGCCTGTGGTAGGCGCTGGTAGATGGAATTGTCAGTGGCCAGCACTGTGCGCGAACCGTGGTCACGGGCGATTTCGCCTCGAAAGCCGGCCTCCGCCAAGGCATTGAGGAAACGGTCATAGTGACCGACCTGCTCGGAAGTCGGTTTCAACAGCGCAATCATGGTGGTCTTCCTGGCTAGGCGTTTTATATGCAAAGCACGTATGCTTTGAAACGCTCGAATGCATGGTGTTATCAACGGTTAGCGTGATTCTCCGGCGTGTCATGCTTCAGTGCAAACGTAAAACCTGCCGTTTTTCCATGAGTTTTATGAATGAACACCCGAAGACTGACGCCCTCCATGTCGCTGCTGCTCGCCTTCGAGGCGGCTGCGCGGCATGGCAGCTTCACCAAGGCCGCAGACGAACTGGCCCTGACCCAGAGCGCCGTCAGCCGGCAGGTGCAGGCGCTGGAGGCGCAACTGGAAGTCGAACTGTTCAAGCGTGATGGCAGACGCATCGAGCTGACCACCGCAGGCGCGCTGTATCAGCATGAGCTGGCTGCCGCACTGGGCCGCATCCGCAGTGCAACCCTGCAAACCATCGCGCACAAGGCCGAAGGCGGCACGCTGCATCTGGCCGTGCTGCCGACCTTCGGCTCGAAGTGGCTGCTGCCACGGATGAATGACTTTTACACCCGGCATCCGGGCTATGTGGTGCACATCCATTCACGCATCGTGCATGCCGACCTGACGCCCGCCGCCAGCGAAATGAACGCGATCATCTGTGCCGGCAACGGCAACTGGCCCGGTTACATCGCTCATCCGCTGGTCAGTGAAAAACTGGTGGTCATTGCCAGCCCGGCTGCCCTTGCCGGCTACCAGTCGATGACCCCGGCACAGGTGGCCCAGCATGCGTTGCTGAGCGTGGTGTCGCGGCCCAATGCCTGGTCGGACTGGTTCGACAGTAATCGCCTGGACCACCACATCATGCGCCCCGGTCCGAGCTTCGAACTGACCTCGCACCTGATCCAGGCCGTCGCGGCCGGCATCGGTATCGCACTGGTCCCGCGCATTCTGGTGCAGGACGAAATCCACAGCGGCGAACTGGTCACCCTGTTCGAGCCTCTGGACAGCGGACGCAATTATTACCTGGCTTACGCCACGCGTTTTCAGAACCTGCCATCGCTGTGTGTGTTCAGGGACTGGCTGCTGTCGACGCCGTTTCCCGACCCTTTGTAAAACCTGCCCGCAACAGGAGCAACTGTGCGTATCGAGCCCCTTCCGCCGCTGCCGAACCTGATCGCTTTCGAAGCTGCCGTCCGGCATGGCAGCTTCACGCGTGCCGCCACCGAACTGAACCTGACCCAAAGCGCGATCAGCCGTCAGGTCGCGCAACTAGAGGAATTTCTCGGTCGCGCGCTGTTTCGTCGCGAACACAAGCGCATTCATTTGACGGTCGCCGGGCAGATTTATGCCGAACAGATCCAGCGCGTACTGACCCTGTGCGCCGAGGCTACCGCTCAGGTGATCACTCACAGCGGCGATCAGCAACTGACTCTGGCATGCTCCAGCGGCGTGGCAGCCTTGTGGCTGGGGCCTTTGCTGGGACGTTATCGCGACGCCTTCCCGGCCGTGGATATCCGCCTGCGCGTGGTCGATGGGCTGGATTCGCTGATTCGCGCCGAATTTGATCTGGCGCTGTATTTTCTGCGCGAAGTCTCACCGGCGGGTCTCGACGGCCGTCTGCTGTTCGCCGAATCGGTCAACGCCTACTGCTCGCCCGATTATCTGGGCGGGCGCCTGCTGGAGCCCGCGCAACTGCTGGATCATTGCCTGCTGATGCTCGAAGACGGCCAGCGTCAATGGTTGTCATGGGGTGACTGGTTCGGCCGCCAGGGTGTCGATGCCTCGCTGATCCGTAAGCGCATGACTGTCAATCTGTATCCTGTGCTGGTCGATCTGGCGGTCGCCGGGCACGGCATCGTGCTCGGCTGGCAGCCGATGATCGACCGCCATGTGCAGTCCGGCGCGCTGGTGCCCGCCTGCCGCAAGAGCGTCGGCGCGGTAGGTGGCTATTACCTGCTGACACCCAGCGGCAAGACGCCTCGACGTGCGGCACGCGCCTTCGAAAAATGGCTGGCAGACGAAATAACCACCCTGGCACCATCGCCCTGAAACCTGCATGCGTCTGGCGCATGCAAATCTGCGTAATAAGCGTTTTCTTAAAATCGGCCCAGCGCCTACTCTCGACTGAAACGGGCAAAAAGACCTGACTCAGCCGCACTCGTACCTACCCTGCCCCTCAACCAATGCAGCCTATGCAGGGGGCTTCCCTGCGTGTATCGCATGCAGGAGCCTATCCAGTGAGCAAACCGCAATCCCCTACTTCACGCACCCACGAACAAAAGGCACGCCGCGCGGTGGTCGCTACGGTGATCGGCAATGGCCTTGAATGGTTTGACTTCACGGTCTACAGCTTCTTCTCGGTGATCATCGCCAAGGTGTTCTTCCCCACCGGCAGCGAACTGACGTCTTACCTGCTGGCGCTGGCGACCTTCGGGGTGGGCTTTTTCATGCGTCCGGTGGGCGGCATTGTACTGGGCATCTACAGCGACAAGCGCGGGCGCAAGGCGGCATTGTCGCTGACCATCCTGCTGATGGCGCTGGGTACGCTGATCATCGGGCTGACCCCCGGCTTCGCGCAGATCGGCTATCTGGCACCGCTGCTGATTGTCCTGGCGCGCCTGCTGCAAGGGTTCTCTGCCGGTGGCGAGATGGGCAGCGCCACGGCGTTTCTGACCGAGCATGCGCCTGAGGACAAAAAAGCCTTCTATTCCAGCTGGATTCAGGCCAGCATCGGCGTCGCGGTGCTGCTGGGTTCCGCGCTGGGCGCGGCGCTGTCCAGTTACCTGACCCAGGCACAGCTCGAAAGCTGGGGCTGGAGGGTGCCGTTTCTGATCGGCACGCTGATCGGACCGGTCGGTTTCTATATTCGCAGCCGGGTTGACGAGACACCTGCCTACAAGGCTGCAAAACCGGTCGAATCGCCACTGCGCGAAGTGATCAAGACCTACCCGCGACAGACCCTGATCAGCTTTTCGCTGGTCGTGCTGTGGACCGTCTGCACCTATGCCATCCTGTTTTATATCCCCTCCTACGCCCAGCGCGTGCTCGGCCTGCCGTCATGGATGGGCTTCAGCGCTGGCATGATGGGCGGCGCGGTACTGATCGTCGCCACACCGATTGTCGGCGCTATGGCCGACCGCAGCGGGCATCGCCCCTGGCTGCTGGGCTCTGCCATTGCCATCTTCCTCAGCGCCTACCCGATGTTTCTGTTCATCAACCAGATGCCGGGGCTGTTTTCACTGTTGATCTTCGAGCTGGTGCTCGGTCTGCTGATTTCCGGTTACATCGGCTCGATCCTCGCAGCCTTCGGTGAATTGCTGCCAACCCACGTGCTGTCCACCGGGCTTTCGGTGGCCTACAACTTCGCCGTCACGATCTTCGGCGGTTTTGCCACCTTCACCATCACCTGGCTGATTGCCTCGACCGGCAGCAACCTGGCGCCGGCCTTCTACATCATGTTCGCCGCCATCGTCAGCGGTATTGGCGCACTGCTTTATCACGACCGTGCGCCCGCGGCACACCAACCCTTGTCTGGAGCTTACCAATGAGTACCACTGAAGCCACACACCTGATCCTGCGCAACGGCCGCCTGCTGGACGTGCAACAAGGACAATTGATTTCAGGCCAGGAGGTCGTGATTGAGGGTGAGCGCATTGTCGCGGTGCGCGCCGAGGGTGAACCGGCCCCGGCGGGCGCTCAGGTCATCGATCTGGGTGGCAGAACACTGATGCCCGGCCTGATCGACTGCCATGTGCACGTGCTGGCTTCCAACGCCAACCTGGGCATGAACGCCCTGCAACCCAACGCAATCATCATGTACCGCGCCTTGCCGATTCTGGCGGCGATGCTCGACCGTGGTTTTACCACCGTGCGCGATGCCGGGGGTGCTGACTGGGCGTTGGCCCGTTCGATTCAGATGGGGCTGATTCCCGGCCCGCGCATCTTCGCATCGGGCAAGGCACTGTCGCAGACCGGTGGCCATGGCGACATGCGCGCACGTGGCGAACTGCTGCTCAACGAGCCCTGCTCCTGCTGCTTCCGCGCCGGGGCCATCGCCCGCGTGGTGGATGGCGTCGACAACGTGCGTCTGGCAGTACGCGAAGAGCTGCAGCAAGGCGCCAACCAGATCAAGATCATGGCCTCGGGCGGTGTGTCCTCGCCAACCGACCCGATTGCCAACACCCAATACAGCGAAGCTGAAATTCGCGCCATCGTCGATGAGGCCGCAGCCGCTAACACCTACGTCATGGCCCACGCCTACACCGCTCGGGCGATTCGCCGTGCCATCGAATGCGGCGTCAGGACCATCGAACATGGCAATCTGGTCGATGCCGACACCGCGCGGCTGATGGCTG
Organism: Pseudomonas sp. PvP100; assembly: GCF_017833055.1. NCBI lineage: Bacteria > Pseudomonadati > Pseudomonadota > Gammaproteobacteria > Pseudomonadales > Pseudomonadaceae > Pseudomonas > Pseudomonas sp. PvP100. The sequence goes on along the minus strand of NZ_JAFIBO010000001.1, from coordinate 1,485,712 downwards.
AGAAAGGCGCATTTGCGGTACCTACCCAGGTCACTTACGAAATGCTCGCCGAATATGGCGAACGCTTTGGGCTGCCGGCTGACTCGGTCGCGAAGATCGAGGATGTGCGCCAGGCCGGGCGCAATGCCCTGTTACTGTTCGCCGAAGCGGGCGTTCCGATGGGCTATGGTTCGGATTTGCTGGGGGAAATGCATGAGTACCAGACTCATGAATTGAAGATTCGCGCAGAACTGCTGGGTAATCTGGCAGCGCTGCGCAGTGCGACAAGTGTGGCGGCGCAGATCCTTCAGCGTGAAGGCGAACTGGGCTGCATCGCCGCCGGTGCGATAGCCGATCTGCTGGTGGTGGATGGCGACCCGCTGAGCGATATCAGTTGCCTGGTCGGTCAGGGCGAGCACCTAGCGATGATTGTTCAGGGCGGTCATGTGCGCAAGAACACCCTGGTCTGACGCCTGATCAGTGCGTGTCGTCAGTGCGCGTTGTGGTCCCAGATCCAGCTCCACGCACCGGGCAAGCTGACAGGCTCGCCCGCCGCCTTGACCGTGCGGACCAGTGCCGCGCGCTGCAACTGCGCGCTGTCGTCATAGAACGGCTTGTCGGCGAGCCGCACGCCGGTCTGCCCGGCACTGTCGACCAGAATCTGCAGGTACTCCCGCGCATGCCGCGCGGTGTAGCGGTTCAGGTCATGGAAGGTCACCACCACCGGAATCACGCCATCCACCGCAGGCAGCTCGCCGGCGGCAATGCGCTCGCGCACCTGCGAGAGCTGGCTGACCATGTTGGAACGGCGGCGCAGGCTGAAGTTATAGCCCCAGATCTTGCCGTCATTGGCACTCAGGTCAGTGAGCAGTACCTGCAGATGGCGGCGCTGATAGGCGCTGAACGTGCGTTTGTCGTAGTTCCAGAACGGCGGACGCAGCAAGGTGGTCGGCACTCCGGTGATCGAGGCAATGATCGCGCAGCCCTGGGTCAGGGATTGCTCCAGTTCCTCATCGCTCAGCGAACGGTGGTTGGTGTGGTGCGGCGTTGCGGTGTGAAAGCCCAGCAGGTGCCCCTCTTCATGTTGACGATGCATGATCGCCCGGCCCTGATCACTGTTACCCGCACCGGTTGCGCCGGTCTGCACGAAGAACACCGCCTTGATGCCTGGCTGCAGCGGATTGTCGGCCAGGCTGTCGAGCACGGTGATGCTGGGGTTGTAGAACGTCGAAGCACTCGGACCATCGTCAAAGGTCAGCAGAAATCGAACCGGTGGCTGTTGCTGCAGCTGCGCGGCGGTTTTCGCGGTCAGCGAGATCGGCGCACTGATGCAGGCCGACAGGCTTGCAGCGATGGCCAGTACGCAAAAAGCCTTGAGCACGAACTTAATCACGGTAGGGAATCCTGTGGCCGGTCTGCTGAAGCGCACGCATGATCATCCACAGGCGCGGCAAACACAATCACTGCCGCCCGAAGTTTATCGGCACCGAAACAACTCATGCGATTGAAGTCGGCATGGCTTACCGGCATATGCTGGCAGTCGATGGCCTGCCGATGCAGGCTGTGATCAATATCGGGATCGTGCAGGTAGACAAAATCGCTATCGCAATCGGTAACCATCACCCAGTGCGGTGCCTTGGAACGGGTCAGGCGGTAACTGCTGATCAGCACCAGAGGCTTGCCACCGTCGGCCAGCAGGCCTGGCAGGTTCAACGAGCGATTGGGCAGTGTCTGCACTCCTGCGGTTTGCAGCGCATCACAGAATTGCTCGTGAACCAGGCGAATCACCTGTTTCTTGTTGTCACTGCGCACACCGCCCAGAAACAACGGGCCCGAAACCGATACCAGCAGCTTCACCGCGAAGCCCCGTTGAAGAGCCGCCAGCGCAAGCCCCTGAGGGCTGCAACCGCCGTGGCCGGAGGTCATGAACACCGTGGTCGCCTCGCGCCAGATCTGCAATTCTTCGCCACGGCCCATCGAGCGCGCAGGTTGCAGGGCTTTCATGGCCATCAGCAGACAGGCCGGGCCACAGGTGAACTCCAGGGTCTGCTGGTAGTAAGGCACTGAGCGACTGTCCAGCCTGGCGTGTTCAACGATGCGTTTTTCGTAGCGCAAGGCCGGGGCATGGTCCTGGTAATAGTCGTCGACCTGGGCGAAACGCCGATAACCGCTGCGCTCGTAAAGCGCGATGGCAGCGCCGTTATCGGGGCGCACCTCAAGGCGCAGGTAAGCGCAGTCGCGGCCCACGGCCTGCTGCTCGGCACGTTGCAACAACTGTCTGCCCAGTCCCTTGCCCCGCGCTGCATCGGCAATCGCCAGCGAATACAAGCGCCCCAATGAGGTGCCCCGATGAAACAGCACCAGCGCATAGCCGGTGAGCTGTCCGGCCTGCTCGGCGACGATCAGGCTGGCATTGGCGCGGCGGATCATCCAGTGGAAGCTGCGCGCGGTCAGACGGTCGCCGTCAAAACACTGGTTCTCCAAAAGCAGCAAGTCGTCGACATCGGTTTCAACTGCATCTCGAAATATAAAGTCCATCTGCACCGCCGTAAAAGTTGTGTAACGAAACGGGACATTTCAAAAAGCACATGCTTAATAGAAAGGACTTGTTTCCCATCGGATCGATTACACATGTCAGCGGCACAGGTGAAGATGAACGAAGTATCTGCGCAACTTGCGCTTTCAGCAACAACCCGACGTGCAGACCCCACAACACTCTTTGCAGCGCAGAGGCAACTGGTGATTATTGTCGAACGTCTCGAAGACTGGGCATCGTACTTTCCCAGCGAAGACCTGATCAGCGCCCAGGACTACCTGGAAAAACCGCTGAAAGCCACGGCAGGCAGGCGTGTGCAAGTCATCAACCTGTGCCGCAGCTACAAATACCTGGGCCACGGTTATTACTGTTCCCTGCTGGCCGAAGCGCGCCAGCACAATGTCATTCCCTCGGTAAAGACCATCAGCGAGTTGACCCGCAAGTCACTCTACGGCCTGGCCCTCGATGACCTGGACAAGTTGCTGGAAACCGCACTTGAGGATCATCCGTATGACGACACTGAAGGGTTTACCCTGACACTGTACTTCGGCCAGACCACACTTGAGCCGTTGAAGGATCTTGCCCGTCAGTTGTTTGAAGTCTTCCCCTGCCCGATCCTGATGGTGGAGTTTCGCAAGCGCGACAATTGGCATATTGCGGGTATCAAGGCCGGCGCTCTGCCGCGTTTGCGCGAAGATCAGCAGGATGAGTTCGCCACGGCGCTGGAAGGCTTCAGCCGCAACGTCTGGCGCCAGCCCAGTTCCCGGCGCATGGCCCGCTACGACCTGGCGATTCTGCATGACCCACAGGAACAGCTGCCGCCGTCCAACCCTGAGGCGCTGGCCAATTTCATCCGCGTCGGTCAGCGCCTGGGCATCGATGTCGAGCTGATCGAAAAGAAAGACTACGCCCGGCTGGCCGAGTACGACGCGCTGCTGATTCGCGAAACCACCAGCGTCGACAACCACACCTATCGCTTTGCCAAGAAGGCCGAAAGCGAGGGGCTGGTGGTCATGGACGACTCTACCTCGATCCTGCGCTGCACCAACAAGGTGTACCTGACCGACCTGCTCAAAAGCCATGATCTGGGCATGCCGCGAACGGAAATCCTTTACAAGGACCGCCCGGAAGAACTGCAGCACGTGGCCACACGCCTGGGCTTCCCGCTAGTATTGAAGATTCCCGATGGCTGCTTTTCCAGAGGTGTGATCAAGGTCAGCACGCCCGAGGAAATGCATACGGCAACGAACCAGTTGTTCGAGCACTCGGTATTGCTGCTGGCTCAGGAGTTTTTCTACACCGAGTACGACTGGCGTATTGGCATTCTCAATCGCAAACCGATATTCGCCTGCCAGTACTTCATGTCCAAGGGGCATTGGCAGATCTACAACCACAAGGCGATCGGTGCCGAGGTGATTGGCGAATGCCGCACGCTGGCGGTACACGAAGCGCCGCGCGCCGTGGTCGAACTGGCGCTCAAGACCGCCAACCTGATTGGTGACGGCTTGTATGGCGTGGACTTGAAACAGTCAGGCGATCAAGTGGTGGTGATCGAGGTCAACGACAACCCGAACCTGGATGCCGGCATCGAAGACGCTTATCTGCAGGATGATCTGTACAGCCTGGTGCTGGAAGAGTTCGTCCGCCGTCTGGAGCTCAAGCGCCTCGGTCAGGCATGGTGAAACGATGATTCAGGGCCTGAAACTCGACAACAACCAGTTGCTGGCATGTGATCCGCAAAAGGCCCAGGTGCTGTGGTTCAGCAAACCTGATGCAGGGGAACGCAGATTATTGCTGGAGCGATTCCACCTTGATGAGCACGCCGTTGCCTCGGCACTCGACCCGGACGAAATTTCGCGCATCGAGTTTCACCCTGATGCGTTGTTCGTCATCTGGAAACGTCCCGAGAACTATTCGGGCAAGGACAGCTTCTCGTTCGACGTTTCGTCCTTTGGCGTGCTGCTGAGCCGGGACCAACTGGTGCTGATCTGTGATGACGAGCAACCCTTGAGCGCGCTGGGGGCTCACCGCCCGTTGAACCAGCCGCTGGATATCCTTCTGGAACTGCTGTTCAACAACATTCATCACTATCTGGGTCACTTGAAAGTCATCAAGATGGTCGCCCGGGAATTGCAGCAGAAATTCAACTCTTCCCTGGAAAACCGCCATTTGCTGCAGATGTTCAACCTCAGCGAAAGTCTGGTGTATTACATCAACGCCATCCACAGCAACGGTGCGGTCCTGACGCGTCTGCGCAATCATGCGCAAGGCAGGCAATACGCCGCCGACAGCCTGGCGCTGATCGACGACATGATCATCGAGAACGACCAGTGCTACAAACAGGCGGAGATCTATTCCACGGTGTTTGCCGGTCTGATGGATGCGCGTGGCAATCTGGTCAATAACAGCACCAACACCCTGCTGCGCAAACTGACCTTGATCAATGTGGTGTTTCTGCCGTTGAACCTGATTGCCGGGATCGGCGGCATGTCGGAGTTCAGCATGATGACCGCCCCGCTGCACTGGTGGGTGGCTTACCCGGCACTGCTACTGGCCATGCTCGGAATGGGGGCGGTGATGGTCTGGGGGCTGCGCAGAATGGCGCGCGCGGCCTGAGCAGTTATCGCTCCCAATCAGCCTTGGCGATTTGCAGACCGTGCAGGCCGTTATAGGCCGCGCGCTCGGGAGACTGCCAGCCGTCCAGCAGCGACGCGTCGAGGTCATAGATCTCGATGCCCAGCGGCCGGCAGACGCTCAACGGGTCCTGCGCATCAGGCCCCCACATCGGCAGTGACAGGTCGCCACCCGGACAGGTCGACAAGGCGCACAGCAGGTCGATTTCCGCGAAAAACTCCAGATAGTCGCCCTTCTGCGCGGGGCAGGCTTTCATGAAATAAAGGTCGTCATGGTTCAGACCGGTGCACTGAAAGATGTTCAGCACATCGTGCACATCGAACTCGGTCAGCCCGTGCGGCAGCACTGCGCGGGTCAGGTTGGAATGGCAGTGATGGTGAAAGTCTTCGCCGGTCAGCATCTTGTTGACGTAGGGATCACAACGCGTGCCGAGCAGGTCATGCAGGCGGCCGCCGTGCTCGTCGGTTCCGTAACTGGCCAGACTGTCATCGGTGATGGTTACCATTGGCCGCAAAAACGGCAGGTTCGACCACAACCGGTCATGGGTGCTGACATGCGCACCCTGCAACTGCCGCGTGCGCGCAGCCCACAGGCGCTCGCGGGGGTCGTTGGCGTTCCAGACATTGAAATCGCCGACTTGCGGGCCCGACGGTGTGGTGACCCGAAACACCTGACCGGCCTTGACCTTCCAGGCCCGCCCGGTACGAATCGGTACTTCGAACTGTTCGACGAGGGTGCGTTGCTGCGCATTCGTGCGGATGCGCTCATAAAAGGCAATGTCGACTTGCAGCGCCGCGCCTTTGCTGACCTGGTAAGCGGCTGGATAGTCTTTGTACATACTGGGCTTCTCGGTGGCAGGATGTACCGGTTGATACTGCAAATTACAGGCCCGATTACTGGAAATCCCGGCTGCGCACATCCAGCCCGGTGAGCAACGGCGTCAGGTCATACAGGCGCTGGGCAATCAGGTGCCGCACCCCGCTTTTCGATTCCAGTCGCCCGAACACCTGCAGCAATTGCGAGCCCACCAGCACCTTGCGCTGACGCTCGGCCAGGTCGCGCCAGACCACCACGTTGACCATGCCGAACTCATCTTCAAGGGTGACGAAGGTTACGCCACTCGCAGTGCCCGGTCGTTGACGACCAATGACCAGCCCCACCACGCTGAGGGTCCGATCGTTTTCCAGGCTTAACAAGTCTTGTGAGCTGCGAAAGCGCTTGGCAGCCAGTTGCCGACGCAGCAAGGCCAGCGGGTGTGGGCCCAGGGTGGTGCCCAGCGTTGTGTAGTCGGCCACCAGGTCTTCGGCCACGGTCGGCAGTGGCAAGATCACCTGGGTTTCTTCGCTGGGCAGGTCGTCGAACAGCGGGCGCTGGGCCTCAACTCCGGCCACTTCCCAGCGCGCCCGGTGCCGATGGCCGATCAGACCGCGCAAGGCACCGGAATCCGCCAGGGCTTCGGCGGCGCGCGAGTCAAGCTCGGCGCGCAACGTCAGGTCCGTGGCATCGACAAACGGGCGTTTCGCGCGCGCGGCTTCGATGCGCAAGGCATCGTCTTCACGAAAGCTGCGGACCATGCGCAGCCCGAGACGAATCGCCAGATTACGCGTGCGGTCAGGATGATCGAGCGGCTCCAGCGAGCAATCCCAGTCGCTGTAACGCACATCCACCGGGCGAATTTCAATGTGATGGCGGCGTGCGTCCTGCAACAGCTGATCCGGGCTATAGAACCCCATCGGCCAGCTGTTGATCAGTGCGCAGGTGAACGCTGCCGGTTCATGGCACTTGAGCCAGCAACTGGCGTAGGTCAGCAAGGCGAAACTGGCGGCATGGGATTCGGGAAAACCATAACTGCCAAAGCCCTTGATCTGTTCGAAGATCCGGTCGGCAAAGTCCGCTTCATAGCCGTTTTTCAGCATGCCCGTGCGCAGCCGTTCGCGATGCGGCTCGAGGCCGCCGTGACGTTTCCACGCGGCCATCGCGCGACGCAACTCGTCCGCTTCGCCCGGCGTGTAGTCGGCGGCCAGAATGGCCACTTCCATGACCTGCTCCTGGAACAGCGGCACACCCAGGGTGCGCTTGAATACGGATTCAAGCTTGGGCGGATAGGTGACCGCCTCTTCGCCATTGCGCCGCCGCAGGTACGGGTGAACCATATCGCCCTGGATCGGCCCTGGCCGGACGATGGCGACTTCGATGACCAGGTCGTAGAATTTTTCCGGTCTGAGGCGCGGCAGCATGGCCATCTGCGCACGCGACTCGATCTGGAACACGCCAACGGTGTCGGCCCGGCTGATCATTTCGTAGGTTTTCCGGTCGTCGCCCGGAAGACTTGCCAGGGTCCATCGTTGGCCACGGTGCAAATGCACCAGATCGAACGTGCGGCGCAAGGCACTGAGCATGCCCAGTGCAAGAATGTCGACTTTCAGCAGGCCGACCAGATCCAGGTCGTCCTTGTCCCACTGGATGATGGTGCGGTCGGCCATTGCGGCGTTCTCGACCGGCACTAGCGTTTCAAGCGGGTGTTCGGAAATCACGAATCCCCCCGGGTGTTGCGACAGGTGCCGGGGAAAACCGATCAGTTCGCCGGTCAGCGCCAGCACGCGCTTGAGGATCGGCGTGTCGGCATCGAAGCCGTATTCGCGCAAGCGTTCAGGCGACGGCAATGAATCGCTCCAGCGGCTGAAGGCTTCGGCCAGGGCATTGATCTGGTCTGGCGGCAAGCCCAGCACCTTGGCCACGTCACGCATCGCGCCGGAACCGTGATAAGTGCTGGCTACGGCCGTCAGCGCGGCCCTGCCCCGGCCATAGCGCCGAAAGATGTACTGAATGACTTCTTCGCGGCGGTCATGCTCGAAATCCACGTCGATGTCCGGTGGCTCGTTGCGCTCTCTGGAGATGAAGCGCTCGAACAGCAGGTTGCTCTGTTCCGGGTTCAGTTCGGTGATCCCCAGCGCATAACACACTGCCGAGTTGGCCGCCGAGCCGCGTCCCTGACAAAGGATGTGCTGGCTGCGGGCAAACTCGACGATGTCATGCACGGTCAGAAAATAGCTGTCGAACTTCTTTTCCGCGATCAGCGCCAGTTCCTTCTCGACCTGCGCACGGGTGGCCGGTGTCAGCCCGCCCGGCCAGCGCCTGCGAACACCGCGCTCGGTCAGTTCACGTAGCCAGGACGTAGAGGTCTGGCCCTTGGGGACCAGCTCATGCGGGTATTCGTATTTCAAATCGCCCAGGTCGAACGTGCAGCGCCGGGCAATACGCACCGACTCGGCGAGCAGCCAGTCCGGGTAATGCTCGCTGAGCGCATCCAGTGGCCGCAAATGGCGCTCGCCATTGGCAAACAGCAGATGACCTGCCTCGGCCACTGTGGTGTGGTGGCGGATGGCAGTCATGGTGTCCTGCAGGGCACGCCGGCCACGCGCATGCATGTGCACATCGCCACTGGCCACTGCCGGAATACCCAGCGATTGCGCCAACGCCAGCAGGTCGGCCAGCCGCTGCTCGTCATCCGGGCCACGGAGCAGCCCGACACCCAACCACAGGCGCTCGGTAAATCGCTCACGCAACCAGCGTCCGCCCGCCAGACAGGCTTGAGCATCCCCGTCGAGGTCCGGCAGCCAGAGGGCCAGCAACCCGTCCGGCGCAGGCTCGAAGTCTTCGCGCAACACGCGGTATTCACCTTTTTTGGCCCTGCGGCGCGCGACCGTGATCAGTGTGCACAGCGCCTCATAGCCTGCCTGGTTTTCCACCAGCAAGACGACTTTCGGGCCGTTTTCGATGTGCATTTCGCTGCCGACGATCAACGGCAGACCGGTGCTTTTTGACGCCTGCCAGGCGCGTACGATGCCGGCCAGGGTGCACTCATCGGTGATTGCCAGCGCCTTGTAGCCATGGCGCACCGCCCGTTCAAACAGTTCGCGTGCGCTCGAGGCACCCCGCTGAAAGCTGAAGTTGGACAGGCAATGCAGCTCGGCGTATTCGCTGGTCATGCGAACCAGCCATGCAGCAGCAGTTCACCCTGCTCGCCAACCGCGCGATACGCCCAGGCGCGTTGGCCACTGGCGGTTTCGACCAGGTAATAGTCGCGGCGCACATCGCCGCCGTCCCACCACCCGGATTCGATTCGCTCGGGCCCGGCCACTATGCGGGTCGCCTGTACCGGCAGTGGCTGAGGCTCGCGCAGCAGCCAGCCCGGACGCGTGAAGCCTCTGGCAGGCAGGACCGGTTTGCTGCTGCTGTGCGCTTGCCAGGCACATTCGGGACGATAGTCGGCCTGGGCGCGCAAGCCATTGACCGACTCGTCACCCAGACGCGCTCGCAGGCGCTCGCGCAGTTGCTCCCAGGGCAAGGTCTGCTGCACGCGCTCATCGAACAACTGACGGTGCGCCGGGACGAAATCCGGCAAGTCTCGCGCCAGCAGGCGCACGGCACGTACCGGCGACGCGACCAGCACCTGCTCCAGCCTGCCGCGTGCCAGCTCGAAGAGCATCGACGCATCGCGCTCGGCGCTCAGCAGCCCGACTGGTACGACAGTCTCCGGCACGACGGTTTCCGGCCCTGGCACATGCTCGAGGTGCAGGGAAAATCGCTGCACACCGCTGTCGCGTCCGGCCAGGAACAAGACCAGATCGGCGATCAGCCGCTTGAGCGGAAACAACAGGGCCTGATGGGACTCGACATCGAAATTCAGCTCGATGCGTACATCGAAAAAGTCCGGCGGCGTGTAGCACTCCAGCGCCACGGGGCGCTCGCCGAGCAAGGTGTCGAGGTGCTGCAGCACGCTGGCCGGAAACCGCCGTGCCAGCGTATCGCGGGGCAGCGCCAGCACCTGCCGCACACTACGCAGCCCCATGCGTGTCAGGGCGGTAGCGGTTTCGCGGCTCAGCCCGATGCGTTCCAGTGGCATCTGCTCCAGACGGCGACGCAATTCATGCGGACAGTCGATGCTCAGCCCGTCATGCATGTTGGCCAGCATTCGCGCGGCTATCGGGTTGGGCGCGACCACGATGCGATGGCGAAAACCCTGCGTGGTCAGCTCTTCACGCAAACGCGCCTCGAACACCGGCCAGGGGCCGAACAGCTTGAGGCTGGATTCGATTTCCATCAGCAGCACCCTCGGGTACTTGAGGCTGACATTGGAACTGAAACCGTAGGCCCAGGCCGCGAGCAGTTGCTGCAAATGCTCGATATCGGCCGGGTCATGCTCGATCGTGGTGAAGTTCGGCACCAGCGCCTGTGCTGCGGTCAGCGACTGCCCGGCTTTCAGACCCAACGCACGCGCAGCCGGATTGACGCTCTGCAACACGCGACGTTGAGCGCTGCCGCTGATCAGCGCCAGCGGTTCATCGGGGTTGCCGTGACGACGCATGACGCCGTCCAGCGCCAGTTGCGGCAGCAAGACACAGGCCCAAAGCATAAGAACCTCAAGCGTCGGTCGGGAACGGAATGGGGAAAGGCGGCGCAAGTCCGCCTCGGCATTTGAGCACCCGCAACTGTGCGGGACGGGTATCGAGCGCTATGCGCAGGGCCGCAGGTGAAGGGTTGGCGGCGGCCTGCTGCGGGCGACAGGCAAAGGCCAGGGTCTGCCCGGTTTCGGCCGCCACCTGCAAGCGTCGCAGTGCACGGTCATCGACCATGCCGGGCCAGCACACGACCGCGCCACAGCTGCCGGAGCGCAGGCATTGCTCGGCGGCCCACAGGGCATCGCGGGGACTCGCCTCGATCACCACCAACTGGCGCAGATCGACGCCGGCGGACAGCCACGCCTGTGGGTAAGGAATATAAGGCGGTGCGACCAGCACAATGCGCTCGGCGATTGCGGAAAGCCGTGCCAGACTCGGCCATAGCAGGCGCAGTTCGCCGCTGCCATTGGCCGGAATGAGGATTTCAGTCAGGGCCGCAGCAGGCCAGCCGCCGGTGGGCAAGGCAGCGTCCAGCAACGCGTGGCCACTGGGCTGCGGGCTGACCTGTGGCGCGCTCTGCTGACGCCCTTTCCAGACCCTGCGCTCATCCAGCAAGGCGTCCAGGCTGACCACCGCGCCCATCATTCGCGACGCACCAGCCCGCAGAACACGCCTTCGATGGCGAAGTCCTGATCGGGCGTAACGATGATTGGTTCATAGGCCGGGTTGCGCGGCAACAGGCGTATCTGATCGGCGCGGCGTTGCAGGCGTTTGATGGTCACCTCGCCGTCCAGACGGGCAACCACGATCTGCCCGTCACTGGCCTGCGGGTTACGGTGCACGCCAACCAGATCGCCATCGAGAATACCGTCCTCGATCATCGAGTCGCCCTGCACACGCAGCAGGTAGTCCGGCACACGGGTAAAGGTGCTGCGGTCCAGGTGCAGCGTGGTGTGTATATCGAGATCAGGTCCGATCGGTACGCCCGCCGCCACGCGCCCCAGTACCGGGATTTCCAGTAATTCGGGCCGTGGCTCAGTGTTCAGCAGGCGAATGCCCCGTGCCTGATGAGGGACGACTTCGATCAGCCCGGCTTCAGTGAGGGCCACAATGTGTTTGCGCGCCACGCTGCGTGAAGCAAAACCGAAAGCCTCGGAAATTTCCGCCAGGCTCGGTGATTGCCCCTGCTGCGCGATGCGATCGCGGATGAAGGTAAGGATAGCGCTGCGTCGAGGAGATAATGTGCTCATGGAGTACATTTGTACTCCATTCGGCATTGTGTGACTAGCGCGCTTTGTCGGATTCAAGAGGCGCTGTGTTGCATGCCCCACGACAGGCGATGCACACCGCTATGGGCGACATTGTTTGGATTTCAACAACAGTGAAATAAGAAACACCCGGTTTATTGAGCCCGGCAAAGAGGCGAAACTCGACCGTTCTTTCAACGATCAGGAGCACTCATTGTGATCACGCGCCAATTGGGTAACCACGGTCCGCAGGTTTCTGCCCTCGGGCTGGGCTGCATGGGAATGTCGGACTTCTACACCACTGGCATCGACGAAAAGGAATCCATCGCCACCTTGCAACGCGCGCTGGAGCTGGGTGTCAGCTTTTTCGATACGGCGGACATGTACGGCCCGTACACCAACGAAGCCTTGCTTGGCCGTGCCCTCGAAGGCAAGCGTGAAGGTATCTACCTGGCCAGCAAGTTCGGCATCGTGCGTGGTGACGACCCGCATGCACGTGGCGTCAATGGCAGCCCGGCGTACATTCGCCAGTCCATCGACGCCAGTCTGAAGCGGCTGAACACCGATTACCTTGATCTCTATTATCAGCACCGCGTCGACCCCAACGTGCCCATCGAGGACACCATTGGCGCCATGGCCGAACTGGTCAAGGCTGGCAAGGTTCGCCACATAGGCATCTGTGAAGCCAGTGCAGCGACCATCGAAAAGGCCCACGCGGTGCATCCATTGGCGGCCGTGCAGAGCGAGTACTCACTCTGGTCACGCGATCCGGAACAGGATGGCGTGCTTGCCACCTGCCGTCGTCTGGGCATTGCCTTCGTGGCTTACAGCCCGCTCGGTCGGGGGTTCCTGACCGGCGAATTGCGCACCCCGGACGATTTCGCGGCCGATGACTATCGTCGCTTCACCCCACGGTTCCAGGGCGAAAACTTCAATCGCAATCTGCAATTGGTCGAGAAGGTAAAAACACTGGCTACGGCCAGGGGCATCAGCGCATCACAACTGGCGCTGGCCTGGGTGCTTGCCCAGGGCGAGGACATTATTCCGATCCCAGGCACCAAGCAGCGCAAGTACCTGGAAAGCAATGTGGCCGCAGCTTCATTGACGCTGAGTGCCGATGACCTTGTCCAGCTGGAAGCGATTTTCCCGGCCCAGGGGTCGGCATCCGGGGAGCGTTATAACGCGGCGTCGATGAAGTCGCTCAACGGCTGAAAACCGTTGCGGTTCGACATCAGGTCGCTTCAGGGCAGGTCTGGGTGCCGTTGTCGAGGCCCTGCTTTTGATTCTTGTAATCGAGCGTGGCTTTACCATCGACCCATTTCAGGGTGACGACAACCACTGAGTCGAAATCGTCGTTTGTCCAGTCATCCAGCAGATTGATGCTCTTGCCGGACGCCTCTTCAGCAACCTTGTTGATCAGCTCCGGCAGGTAGCCGTGCGACCAGGCGGTGTAGATGACTGCGTTGTGGTACTTGTCCTGCATCAGTTCATCGGCCAGGTCTGCGGTGTCATTGGCACCGAAGTCGAGGTTGACGGGCAGACCCAGTTTGATTGCGCTGGGGCCTACCGTCATCAGCGGACGAACATAGCTGTAGGACTGGTCGCCCTCACCCTCTTCCACATGTCGGCTCGGGTTGGCAGCGAAAATGAAATCAGCCTTGCCGAATTCTCTGGGCAGGACTTCCGACAATTCTATCGCCCGATTGAGCCCCTGGCAGTTCAGTTGACCCAGCCCCATGGCCGGCTTTTCGGCGTGACGAAGGAATACCAGTGTCTGGGTACCATTCTTGGGTTCTGCATGGACGCCTTTGCCCATGGTGAACAAGACCAGGGCAGAAGCCACCAGCACGGAGGGGAAGAAGCACCACGCGAGCCGGTGCTGAAGTCGGGTGAGGGAAGGCATTTTCGGCATATTCATTATTTTCTGAGTCCGGTGCGCATTTGAAAGGGGACAGCCATCTGGCTGGTGCGAATACGCAGGCTTATGCAGCTCGCCCTGGAAATTTCTGCGGATCAGTCAAAAAGGGTCACGCGCGAATCTTAGGCTCTGTACGAAAAGTGGCTGCGCTCGGTGATGCTTCGTTAAAAACAGGCTCGGAATGCTCATTTACAACACGTAGACTCCGCTTCCTCGCCTGTTTTTGCCTCGCCTGACCTTCGCTCGCCGACTTTTCGTACAGAGCCTAGTGCGCACATGTTTCGAAATTAAGAATGTGGACGATTAAGAGTGTCAAAAAACGATTCTGTTGCAATGCCGGCAAAAAAAATCGTCTGACAAACAGAGAAAATGTCAAAAAATCGTCGAAAGAGGAGTCATCAGACCTGACTGTTTGCCTGGCAACAGCCATTCAACAGACCGTTGTCAGATCAACATCACGGACGCCGGAAAGCCGCGTAAAACCCTTGAATTCAAGCACTCTGGTGTTTGGCATAGAGCGTGCAATATTCCTTTTCTGAATTTCACGCCCTGCGAACTGCCTGTTTTGGAATATACCAACCGGTCGCTGCGGCTCTAGTTTTCCTGACCTGGATGCCACTATGCCACAACCCCCCGTTTCTTTTCGGTTGCTGTCTCCCCGCGCGCTGATTCGCTGGATGGCGAGCACCTGTGTATTGGCGTTGAGCCTCAACGGTGCAGTTGAGGCCGCCGAGACCGCGCCTGCCGAAATCCGTCTGGACTACGCCTACTATTCGCCGGTCAGCCTGGCGCTCAAGCATTTTGGCTGGCTGGAGAAAGCCCTGCCGGATGCGAAAGTCACCTGGGTGTTGAGCCAGGGCAGCAACCGCTCGCTGGAGTACCTGAACAGTGGCAGCGTCGACTTCGCTTCGTCGGCCAGCCTGTCTGCGGTGCTGGCCCGAGCCAACGGCAGCCCGATCAAGTCGGTGTATGTCTACAGCCGGGCAGAATGGACGGCGCTGGTAGTGCGCAAGGATTCGCCGCTGCAATCGGTTGCCGAGCTCAAAGGCAAGAAAATAGCCGCCACCAAAGGCACCGACCCTTATCTGTTCACCTTGCGCGCGCTGCAGAAGGCCGGGCTGAAAAAGGATGATGTCGAGCTGCTGCACTTGCAGCATCCCGATGGGCGCACAGCCCTTGAAAAAGGTGACGTAGATGCCTGGGCAGGGCTTGACCCGCACATGGCGGCCAGTGAAGTACAGTCCGGCTCGCGCCTGCTTTACCGCAACAGGGACTTCAACAGCTATGGCGTACTGAGCGTCACGGAAACCTACGCCAAGGAACATCCACAGGCGATCAGGACAGTATTGAGCGCTTATGAACAGGCTCGAGAATGGGCAGTGAAAAACCCTGATGAGCTGGCCAGGCTGCTGGCGACCGAGTCGGGCCTGCCGCTGGAAGTCGCCAGGCTGCAATTGACCCGCACAGACCTGAGCAACCCGCAACTGAGCGCGCAAGACGCCGAGGCGTCCAAGGCCGCAGCGCCGATTCTGGTCGCGGAGGACCTGGTGCGCAAGGGCGTCAATGTCGAGCAGGTCATCGATCAACTGATCACGCCTGAGTTCTCCAAAGCCGTGATCGCCACACCATGACCAGCCGCAACAAGTCGTTGCCTGCCTCAGCGCAGGCAACGGTGCCGGACAAGGCCAAACGAACGCTTTGGCAGCGCTACAGAGCACCACTCAAGGGTCTGGTAGTACCGGCAGTGATCATCGTCCTGCTGGAAATGATCGTCCGCATCGGTTGGCTGCCTGCCTATCAGATGCCAGCACCCAGCGAGATCGTGCTGACTCTGCGCGACCTGGCGGACGGTGCGTTGTGGAAACACATCAGTGCCAGTCTGTTGCGTGTGCTCAGCGGGTTTGCGATCGGCGCGAGCCTGGCCCTGGTGTTTGCCGCGTGGGTGGGGCTCAGTCGTGAGGCAGAGGCGTATCTGGAGCCGACATTCGCCGGCCTTCGCTCCATTCCGAGTCTGGCGTGGGTGCCGCTTCTGCTGCTATGGCTGGGCATTGGCGAGACATCGAAAATCGTGCTGATTGCCATTGGTGCGTTCTTTCCGGTGTATCTAAACGGCGTGGCCGCGATTCGAGGCATTGACCGAAAGCTGGTGGAAGTCGGCCAGATGTATGGTTTGAGCCGCTATCGCCTGACCCGGCGCATTCTTCTGCCCGCCGCCCTGCCCGGCCTGTTTACCGGTTTGCGCAGCGGCATGAGCCTGTCGTGGATGTTTCTGGTGGCCGCCGAGCTGATCGCGGCCACCAAAGGCCTGGGCTACCTGCTCAGTGACGGGCGCGAAACCTCGCGCCCGGACATCGTGCTGGCGGCCATCATCATTCTGGCGACCCTGGGCAAACTCAGCGACGGCCTGCTGGCAAGCCTGGAAAAACGCTTCCTGGCCTGGCGCGATACATTCAACGGGCAAAGCCGTGAGGGTTGATACATGCCGGAATCACTGATGGATATACGCGTCGAGCACAAGGCGTTCGCGGGCAATACCGTGCTGCACGGCATCGATCTGTCGCTGCAGTCAGGTGAAATCGTCAGCCTGCTGGGCCCCAGCGGCTGCGGCAAAAGCACGCTGTTGAGGATTGTCGCCGGACTGGAGCAGGACTTTCGTGGTTCGGTGCAGCGTATTCAGGGCGAAGTGGCGTTCGTGTTTCAAGAGCCGCGCCTGATGCCCTGGCTGACCGTCGCACAGAATATCGGTTTCAGTGACGATGACCGCTACGACCGCCACTGGGTCGGCCAATTGATCGAAGAAGTGGGCCTTTCCGGTTTTGCCGACGCCTTGCCCAAAGCGCTGTCAGGGGGCATGGCGCAGCGCGTGGCTATCGCGCGCGGCCTGTACTCGCACCCGGCGGTGTTGCTGCTGGATGAGCCGTTCAGCGCAGTCGATGCGTTTACCCGGATGAAGCTTCAGGACCTGCTGCTGCAACTGGCCGCGCGCCACGCCATCACCCTGTTGCTGGTGACTCATGATGTCGACGAGGCGTTGTACCTGAGCGACCGCGTGCTGGTGATGGGCAGCCGTCCCGGCACAATCACCCACCAATTGCCGGTCGGGCTGCAGACGCCGAGGGATCGTCGCGATCCACTGCTGGCCCGCTTGAAAGCTCAGGCGCTGACCGAACTGCAGCAGACCCATGTCATCTGAACAGCGTTACTTGTCGGCCCTGAATGTGTCCCAGAGCTTCTCGCGCAACGTATCGATAGTTTCGGGGACCTGAGACATCACGAACAGGCGGCTCAACATATCGGCGTCCGGGTATACCGTGGTATCGGTCCACAGGCCTGGGCCGATAAGCGCGTCTGCCTTTTCATTGCCATTGGCGTAATGCACGGTATTGGTGATATTGGCGATCACTTCGGGGCGCAGCAGGTAATTCAGGAACGCGTAGGCACCCTTGGTATCGGTGACGTCAGCCGGGATGGCGGCCATATCGAACCACATGGGCGCGCCCTCCTTCGGAACGACATAATCGATGGTGAAGCCATTGCCTTCTTTCTGCGCCTGCTCCTGAGCCTGGGAAATATCCCCGGAATAGCCCACCGCGACACAAATCTTGCCCTTCGCGAGGTCGGCGATGTAATCGGCAGAACTGAAATTGCGTATGTACGGCCGCACGCTGTCCAGTACCGCCTTTGCCTGGCGGTAGTCGTCAGGCACTTCGCTGTGTGGCGGCAAGCCAAGGTAATTCAAGGTGATCGGCAGCAGAGCCGGCGCGCTGTCGAGAAATACCACACCGCATTGGGCGAGCTTTTTCATGTTTTCCGGCTTGAGCACCAGATCCCAGGAATCGAGCGGTGCATCCTTGCCGAGGATGGCCTTGACCTTGGTTGTGTCATAGCCGATGCCGGTACTGCCCCACAGATAAGGGAAGCCATGCTGATTACCGGGATCACTGCCCTCCAGCGCCTTGAGCAGGACCGGGTTGAGATTTTTCCAGTTGGGCAACTGCCGCTTGTCGAGGGTTTTGAGCAGCCCGTTCTGGATTTGTCGTCCCATGAAATGAATGGACGGAAAAACCACATCGTGACCGGAGTGGCCAGCCAGCAGCTTTGCGTTCAGCGCCTCATTGGTTTCAAAGGTTTCGTAAGTGGTCTTGAAGCCGGTGGCGACTTCGAAATTCTTCAGGGTGTCCGGCGCTATATAGTCCGTCCAGTTGTAGATATTGACCGTCTCCGCCGCGTGACTGGTCGAGGCCAGCAACATCAGTGCGGCAAGGGAGTTTCTCAGCATGTGCGGTTCCTCGGGTCAATAGCGACAGCTTGCCCCAGACCCGGCACGAAAACCATCTTCGTCACGGCAAATTCATTCCATTGAAAGGACTTGCGGCAGCGGCTCGGCAAATGCATGGAGCGTGCCCATTAATACCTTCTAATGACACCGGTCATATAATTGATTTTTTTGTGCTGCGTCATAAAAAATTTTTCCAGAACGGTGCTGGCAAATGCTATTTTCAGTGTTCGTCAGACCGCTCAGCGATCCTGCTGGAAAGCAACTTGACCGACCGATGATGCGCACCGCTGGTCATCGTCTCGTCATCTCGGCTTTACCGGACGCATTCTGGCTGTCTGCCTACCCATTGGAGCAAGGGAAGTGCTCGATTGATTCAGGTGGGCCATCGTCATGACTAAAGTCACATTCCCCAATGCATGCCAACTGATGCGCTGGCACTTCCACCCCGTTGGCTTTGAAGCCTCGATGGATGCGCCAGGGAGCATGATTGCGCGACTTTTCGACCGTGCCAGCGGTGAAACCGTGGTCGCCATTGCCGGCCTGCCCTGTTCTACGGTGATGAATGCCGCAGACGTGGAGCGCATCATCGAAGCCATCGAGGATGAGCTGGAGTTATTCGGCACTCATACGCAACGACAGATCGCCGGTTTTATCTGACATGAACGCCTCAGCCGACACGAGCCTTGTTGCGCAGGTCTTCGAAGAAAGGCTTGTCGCGGGCAATCCGGTCTGACGCTTTGGGCATCTGAACAGCGTCTCCTGAAGTGGCGCTTTCATCGATATACCAATAACAGTGCCGCGCCGAACGAGTAATGGCGACATAGGCCAGACGCAAGACTTCATCCTTCTGTGCCGTATCGAATGGCTGAAGATCATTCGTATCACCCAGCCCTGCCAACCGGTAAACCTGATTCTTGTAGGGCGAGACGGTCAGATGCTGACAATCGCCCAGCAAAAATACGGCATCCGCCTGCAAGCCCTTGGAACTGTGGTACGTCAGCGTTCTGATGCGACGGTTCTGCGCGCCATTTGCCGAATCGGCGTCAATCAATGCCTGCAGACGCGCCGAGAAGCGCGCCTTCTCGCTGCTCTTGCGGTACAGCAGCAGGATCGAGTCGCCATCGTGGTAATGCTCGGCGACCCGCTCGGCAAGCTCGTCCTCATCGCGATCCAGTACCTTGACCGGCAGCAGCTCCTGAAGCAGGCCGCTGGCGCGGGCCTTCTTGCCCGGAATGGCCGGAGCCGCCCGGACAATATGCTCGGCGGCGTCGATGATGTGCTGATGACTGCGGAAGTTGTCACTGAGCATGACCCTGGTAGTCGCCGGGGAGGAAAACTCCTTTGCGAACTCCATGAAGTACTTCGGCGAACTGCCGCGCCAGCCGTAGATCGATTGCCAATCGTCACCAACACACAGCAGCGACGAGTGCTGAGCGATGCGGCCTGTGTGCAATGCCGGACCACGACGCCTGATTTCGCGCAGGCTTGCGCGTAGCCATGACACGATCTGCGGCGAGACATCCTGGAACTCGTCGATCATCAAATGCGCGAGAGGTCTGAGCATCGGGTCACTGACGTGCTTGAGGTTCTCGGGAGACGTTTCGCCGAACAAGGCAAACATGCGGTTGTAGGTCATGATCGGCGGCGATTGAGCCAGCAGGTGCGTTTCGAAGGCTTTCCAGAACAGACTGAGCGCTTCGAAGAAGAAACGGTCCGGGTCATCGCTGGCAAAACTCATCTCGGACACGGCGCTCGGCACATCCAGCCCGAGGTTCTCGATAAAGCTGGCAGCCGTGACAAAACAGTCCAGCAAGGGTGCCGCACCGAGCTCGCCCTTGACCCGGTAGTCGAATCCGGGCCCCGCGGCGGCTTCCCCTGCCAGCGATTGCAAAACCTCGCTAGCCGACTGGTAGTTATCCATCCATATCAATGGCTTACTGCAGAAAGCTTGAAACAGGGTGCGCTTTATGACGCCTTCTGCCCACACCGGCAATTTGGCGCCGGGCCGCTTGAGTTGCTGATCCTCACTGGCATCAAGACCCAGCACGACCCACGCATCCAGCTCGGCGATATAACCGTGAAATGAAAACGAAAAACCATTTATTTCAACAGCTTGGCGCATGGGTTCAATGCCCTTTATAGGCCAGGCGCCGGCGCGAATCCATAAATCCTCAACCGTGTCGCACCACTCTTCATCGCGTTTCGAGGACAGCTCGGTCACCGCGACGCGTTTTTGCACATCAGGGTGATCGCGGTCCAGCTCCTTGAGCTGCAGGGCCTGGCGATACAGCGGCGCCATGACTTCGCGAAAACGCTCGTTACCGGCGTACAGATCGCGATAGCAGAGATTGAGTTGCTGGCGCTGCGCATCGTTGATACGCAAGTCGAAGGGGTTGCTGTCCACCTCTTCCAGCCCGGACGACTGGCTGCTCAGGTTCTCAAACGCGCGCAGTTGCTCAAACCCCGGCAGGCTGCGCACCAGCGGCAGAATGCGCGAATGGAAGGTGCGTACCAGCTCGCGCGCCTGCTTTTGCTCCAGCACATGCCCCCACAGGGCCATGACGTCGATCAGTTTGCTGATGAAGTCCTTGCGCGACTCACGGGTAAAGGTCACCACCGTCATGGCGTTCAGTTCGAAGCCCAGGTAGTGATGCAGCAGCAGAATCCGCAGGACCAGCGACGTGGACTTGCCCGCGCCTGCCCCGGCAATCACGTAGGTAGACGGCGTATCGCTGAAAATCATCTTCCACTGCGCCGCGCTGGGCTGGGCATGTGCGGGGAGTTTTTCGGCGACGTCGGCCTTGATGCGCTTTTTCAGCTCAGGCGTAAGCGCCAGCCGCCAGTCGTCGAACAAATGATCGTCGACCTTGGGGCCACGATGCCGGGCTGGCCGGGTATCGTTGATGACCAGCACCTGACGGCCCGACTCCTGGCCATCCAGATAACCCTCTTCATAGCCTTCACGCACGCCTTCGATGTGGCCGTTCAGATAACCGTCGGCATGCCCCTGCGACCATGAGGGCGCGTGCTGCGAGCGCAGTCCGGTAAGACCACGCCCCATCAGCCGCGCCAACAGGCGTCGAAAAAACGGCAATTGCCGGGGCGGTACAAGGTCGACATCCAGGTCATGAGGAAGCGCAGAAGGCAGGTCGTCAGGCACGCAGACTCCGGTGGTGGGCTCGCAGGCGAAAAGGTCGCCTATGGTGGCCGGATTTTCGCGCAGGTTCCAGCGAAATGCTTGTCTGTCAGTGTGTTAGCCGATCAACTGCATGTTCCTTGGCAAGTGCCATCAGACTGGCATGACCGACTTGGGTACCAGCGCGCCTGGATGCTGGATCACGATACTGGCCAGGCGATGCCCTGCTTCCGCCGCCTGTAGCGGGTGGGCACCCGTGAGCCGGGCCGCGAGATAGCCGGCACTGAAGGAATCACCCGCAGCCGTGGTATCGACCACACGCTCGACCTTCTGCGCTGCGATTTCGAAACGTTCGCCGCCAGCCTCTACGAGGCAACTCTGCGCGCCACGCTTGACGATGATTTCACCGATGCCGCGCCCGCGATAGGCGGCCAGCAGCTGTTCGCTGTCGGCATAGCCATACAGTGCCTGCTCGTCGTCTTCGGTCAGCAAGGCCAGGTCTACATGCTGCAGACACGCAAGGTAGGCTTCGCGGGCCTGCTCGACACTGGCCCACAGCCGCGGACGATAGTTATTGTCGAAGGCGACCCTGACTCCGCGCTGACGCGCACGCGCCAATGCCTCCAGCAGTCTGGCACGCCCCTGCTCGCCAAGCACTGCCAGGGTGATGCCACTGAAATACAGCACGTCATAGCTGGCCAGCGCTGCCAGGATAGGCTCGGCCGCCGGGGTCATGAAGCAGTCCCGCACGGCAGCTTCGTTGCGCCAGTAGAGAAAGCGCCGCTCACCATTGGCGTCGGTCTGGATGCAGTAGAGTCCCGGCAAGCGTCCGGGCAGGCGCTGCACCTTGCCCAGACCGATGCCCTCGTCCGCCCAGATCCGGCACATCGCATCGCTGAAGCTGTCGTCACCCAGTGCCGTGACGTAGTCGACCTTGGCACGCTCACCCAGCAATCGGGAAAGGTAGACCGCCGTATTGAGCGTGTCGCCGCCGAAGCTCTGGCGCAGGCTGCCATCAGCATGCTGTTGCAGTTCGATCATGCATTCGCCGATCAGGGCGACCCGTGGAAGGCTCATGTGAAGATACTCCTGCAAATACTTATCTAGAAATACGTACTGAAAGGTTCTATCACCCGCAGATCATTATCCACCAGGCAACCTGAACGCCACTTGTCGAACGTCAAACACGGGTGCGAGGTGCCGAAGGAAATGATATCGCCGACCTTCAACTCACATCCGGGTGCGACAGTCATGAATGCGTGCTGGTCCATGACGGCCGTCACCTTGCAGGTGCTCACATCGTCGCCAGCCGATTGCACGCCTGGCTTGTAACGCAGCAGCGGGTTGGGCAACCCGGCGTCGTAGGCCACGTCGCGCTTGCCCATGGCAATCACTGCAAAGCCCGGTTCCGGCATGGATTGCACATGCGCCCAGACTTCCAGGGCCGGGCGCAGCGCTTCGCTCAATTCGGCGCGCCGATCCAGCACGCAACACTGCGCGTCCTTGTAGATGCCGTGGTCATGCACCACATAGCTGCCAGGTCGCAGCACGCTGAGGAAGCGCTCGCGAACAGCCTGGGCGTCGAATGCTTCGGCGATCAGGTCATACCAGGCAGAGCCGGACGCAGTGACGATCGGGCGATCCAGAGCGAAGGCGCCCTTGTCCTGCAGGTCGACAGCCAAGCGCACCAGCGATGCGGCAAAGGCCTTGATGCCTTGGATGGCGTGGTCGCCGTGGATGACGCCCTCGTACCCTTCAATCCCGGTCAATGCCAGCGCCGGTTGAGCCAGAACAGCGTCGGCCAGCGCCAGCACCTGTTCTTCGCTACGGCAGCCGCAGCGCCCGCCGGGTACGCCGTATTCGATCATCACGTTCAAACGCAGGCCACGCGCAGCGAAAAACTCGCCCAGCGCGGCGACATTGTCCGGATGGTCGACCATGCAGTGAAACTCGAACATGGGGTCAGCCAGCATGTCGGCAACGATTGCCATGTTCGGCGCACCGACCAACTGGTTGGCCATCAGCACCCGGCGCACGCCATGCGCATAAGCGGCCTGCGTCTGGACTGCCGTGGCGAGGGTCATGCCCCATGCGCCCGCGTCCAGTTGCCAGCGAAACAGCGCGGGCACCATGCTGGTTTTGCCGTGCGGTGCCAGCTCTGCACCGCTGTCGCTGACAAACTGCTGCATCCAGCGAATATTGTGTTGCAGCGCGTGATTATGAATCACCAGTGCGGGCAGGCTGACATCACTGACCAGGCTGTCACCCGGCTGCGCAGTACCCTTGTCCATTACGGCGGTGCTCATCGGTAATCTCCTGCGTTTATTCATTGATACGCCGAGCCAGGCCATTGGCGCTGTCGATCAGCACCCGCCGGTAGTCGTCGTAGTGGGTCTTGGCGTCGGCACGCGGCGCGACGATGCACAGCGTGGCGATGCACTGACCGTGTTCGTTATTCACGGGGGCGGCGAAGCAATGGGTGAAGGTGTCAGCCACGCTGTTGAAGGAAAAGAAGCCCTCCTCGCCGGCTTTGCGGATTTCCCGAAGAAAGGTCTCCAGCGGCAGACGTTCGCCACCCGGCAGAATGAAATCGTCGGGGTCGATCAGGTCGATGATTTGCTGATCGCTCAAGTGGCTGAGCAAAAGACGCCCGGACGCCGTCCATGGGATGGGCGCGTTTTCGCCGATGTCCGAAGAAATCCTGAAATGACGCTCACCCTCCTTCATCAGCGCCACGGTGTATTTGCGGCCATTGAGCAGGCACATCTGCGCAGTTTCCCGCGTCTGGCTGACGATCTCGCACAGGCAGGCTTCGGCCTCGCGAGTGAAATCGAAGTGCCGCAAGTGTGCCTGCCCCAGGAAATACAACTGACGGCCAAGATAGACATGCCCGTCCTTGCCCACTGTCTCCAGAATCCGCCGTTCCAGCAACGATGCCACCAGCTCGTAAACCGTCGATTTGGGGCTGCCGATCCCGCTGGCAATCTCATTGGGGCGCATGGGCCTGGCCTTTTCCTTGAGAAAATCCAGGATATCGAACGCCCGGTCCAGTCCACGTGCCCGGCGCTTGATAGTGTCTTCGGTCATGAGGCTCATTCCTTGGGAAAGCGGCAAGCCAAAAGCCTCAGGTGATCGGGCTTCTGGCTTGCAACGTGTGGCTGCACGTGCTATTTGCGCTTGTAGGCAATACAGTCGATTTCGACCTTGCAGTCGACCATCATGCTCGCCTGAACGCAAGCGCGTGCCGGTGCATACTCGGGGGTGAAGTACTCACCGAACACCTTGTTGAAACTCCAGAAGTCCCGTGGGTCCTCCAGCCATACGCCGACCCGGATCACATCCTTGAGCGCATAACCGGCCTCCTCAAGAATTGCGATCAGGTTGCGCATGGTCTGATGCGTCTGCTCGACGATGCCGCCGACGATGATCTCGCCATCCTGCGCAGGTACCTGGCCGGAAACGTGTAACCAGCCGTCAGCCTCGACTGCGCGAGCGAATGGGCGTGGCTGGCCGCCTCCTGCTGTGCTGCCAGCGCCATAACGGGTAATAGTCATGAGTTTTTCCTTGTCTTGAAGCATTAAACGTAATGAAGGTTTAAAAACGGATGTTCTTGAGAAACTCGCTCAAGCGCGCCGACTTCGGCTGTTCGAACAAGGCCTTGGGTGGCCCCTGCTCTTCGATGCGGCCCTGATTCATGAACACGATCTGGTCCGACACTTCGTAGGCGAAACGCATTTCGTGCGTCACCAGCAGCATGGTCATGCCCTCCTCGGCCAGATCCTTGATGACGCTCAGCACTTCGCCCACCAGTTCCGGATCGAGTGCCGAAGTGACTTCGTCAAACAACATCAGGCTGGGGTTCATGGCAATGGCACGGGCAATCGCCACACGCTGCTGCTGGCCGCCGGACAACTGACCGGGGAAGTGATTGCGCCGCTCCAGCAGGCCGACCCGGTCCAGCCACTTTTCGGCCAGCGCAACGGCCTGATCCTTGGGCATCTTCTTGACCTTGAGCAAACCCAGGGTGACGTTCTGCAAGGCGCTGAGGTGCGGAAACAGGTTGAATTGCTGGAAGGCCATGCCGGTCATTGCCCGGTGTTGCGCGATCAGACGCTCCGGATGGCGGGTGCGCTTGCCGTCTACGTTGCTGTAACCGATGTCCTGCCCCTCTAGACGGATATGCCCGCCCTGAAACTCTTCCAGCAGGTTGACGCAGCGCAGCAAGGTGGTCTTGCCCGAACCGCTGGAACCGATCAGGGTCACGACATTGCCTTTCTGCATGCGCAGATCGACACCCTTGAGCACCTCCACTGCGCCGTAGGATTTATGCAGGCCCTCGATGCTGAGCAGCGCCGGGCCGGGGTTATGAGTCTGTGTCATGGCAATGCCACCCGTTTTTCGATTTGCCGCCCAAGAAGCTCGATGGCGTAGTTGATGAGAAAGAACAGGAAACCTGCAAACAGGTAAAACTCCAGGGTCATGAACGTGCGCGCAATCACCTGTTGGGTGCTGAGCAGCAGTTCAGCCACACCGATCACCGAAAGCAGCGTTGACGCCTTGACGATCTCGGTCGAGGAGTTGACCCAGGTCGGCAGGATCTGGCGCATGGCCTGAGGCAGCAACACATAGCGCAGCGACTGATTGAAGCGCAGACCGATGGCCTTGCCGGCTTCCAGTTGGCCACGGGGAATGGCCTGCAGGGCGCCACGCACGATTTCCGAAACGTGAGAGCCGCAAAACAGCGTCAGGCCTATTGCGCCGGCCTGAAACGCGCTGATCTGCCAACCCAGCGCCGGCACCATGTAAAAGACCGCCAGCACCAGCACGAACACCGGTGTACCGCGAATCAGATCCACATAGAGGCGGATCGGCAAGCGGGCGAAAAAACCGCCGTAGGTCAGCACCAGACCGGCCAGCATGCCGATCAGCGTACCTGCGGCAATCGCCAGCGCCGAGCACTGGATACTGGTCAGAAAGCCTGACCAGAGTACTTCCCGCGCATTCCACAATTCCTGCAGCCAGCCAGGGGGTTGATACATGACAGCCTCCTAGCGGCGAATCGCCAGACGTTGTTCGAGGGTGCGCAAAAGCAGAGCGATCACGTAGCAGGCCACCACATAGAGTGCAGTGGTCACCAGCCAGGTTTCGATCACCCGGTAGCTTTCGACGTTGATCTTGCGCGCGTAATAGGTCAGCTCCGGCACGGCAATGGCGGCCGCCAGCGAGGTGTCCTTGAACAGCGAAATGAAGTTGTTGGAGAGTGCCGGCAATACATTGCGCAGCATGACCGGCACGATGATGTAGGCCCGCACCTGCCATTCGCCCAGACCGATCGCCAGCCCCGCTTCGCGCTGTCCCTTGTGGATGCTCAGCAGCCCGGCACGGAACACTTCGGTCAGATAGGCACCGGCGTACAGCGACAAGGTGACGATGAATGACGCCAGCTTGTCGAGTCGAATACCCAGCCCGGGCAACGCGAAATAGATCAGCAGGATCAACACCAGAATCGGCGTGTTGCGCACCACGGTCACGTAGATCGACGCGACGATACGCAACGCCTTGTAACGTGACAGCAGCGCAAATGCGTTAGCCAGCCCGATCACACAGCCAATCGCGATCGAGATCAGGGCCAGTTCCAGGCCAAGGCCCAACCCCGCCAGAAGACTGGGGAAGTCGCGCCATACAGCATCAAAATTCAATTGGTAATTCATGCTTGCCCGTACCTGGCAGGGAACGCCCGAGGGCCCGCCCTGCCGCTGAAGGTCAGAGTGGACTTATTTGTATTCCATCGGAAAACCGATTGCAGGCACCGGCAGATCGACACCGAACCATTGCTTGAAAGACGCCGCGTAAGCCGGGAACTCGACACCGGTCATGGCTTCATGCAACGCGGTGTTGACGAAGTTCAGCCAGTCCTGGTCGCCACGCTTGACCGCGCAGGCATAGGTTTGCGGGCTCCAGGCAAAGGCAGGCGAACGGTAGCGGCCAGGGTTCTGCACCATCAGGTATTTGACCGAAGACTGATCGGTGGCCGCTGTATCGGCACGCCCGGAGTTGATCGCCTGGTACATCAGGTCGACGCTGTCGTACTGATCGACCTTGGCCTTGGGCAGTGCCTGGTGCACCAGCTCCTCGGCGTACACGTTTTGCAGTACGGCCACGGTCACATCGTCACCTGCTGCCTTCAGGTCATCGATTTCCTTGTACTTGCTATTGGCAGGCAACAGCAGCGCCACACCCTCGCGGTAGTACGGCAGGGTGAATGCCACCTGCTGTGCACGACTGGCGGTCACGGTGATGAACTGGCAGCTGATGTCGACCTTGTCGGTCAGCAGGTTGGGAATACGTGCATCCGAGGACTGCACGACAAACTCCACCTTGCTCGGATCATTGAACAGGCCCTTGGCGATGATTCTGCCAATGTCGATATCGAAGCCCTGTAACTTGCCGTCCGCGCCCTGGAAGTGCCACGGGGCATTGGTACTGCCCGTCCCTACTACCAGATTGCCACGTTTCAATACTGCATCCAGCTTGCTGCCTTCGGCTGCCTGCACCGTATTGGCCAGCATGAATGAGGCTGAAAGAACAAAGGCACAAGCTTTCACAAAGGAAGGTCCGCGATGCATGACTTAAACTCCGCCGAAGTATTCGTTATTCCGCTATAGCGGATATAGGTATGTAACAACGGAATAGACAGCAGAAAGTGTGCCATAGAGGACGCACGGAGGACACTCCATGAAAAAGTCGAAACAAATCAACAGACTGGAATTTGGGCTTGAAGCGGGACAGCGGGGACGAAGCCCGCAGGTAACGCTACCGATTGTCACATTTGAGTGGTATGGCCCCACTCTTGTGCGCATGCGCTGTTATCGGGCGTGGAGTATCAACGTAAATCAGCCAGAAGCACGAGCACAAAGAGCGTCCAGAACGGCGTTCCCACGCTGGCGTGGGAACGAGAGGTGTCGAATGGGGAAGAGACTCAAAGACAGGTAGCAATGGCCGCAGAGCGCAACGCGGCCTGAGCATCGCCTTGCGGAGCATAGAATTCAACGGCTGTGGTCGGGCCTTTGCCGCGCACGTCGGCGAAGTAGGTCGATTCAGTGGTAAACACGGTGAAGCCGCCGCCGGACAGGTCATGCAGGAACACGTCAGTAGACGTGCCGAACATGGCTTCGTTCTGCCAGGTCACCTGAATGCACTGGGCAACGGCAGCATCCTGCTTGGCGCTCGACAGGACCTTGTAGGGTCCTGCGGCACGTGCAGAACTGGAAGGCGCTGCACACCCGGTCAATACGGTTGCCGCAATCACCGCCGCGCTTGTCAGAAACAGAAACTTCATGTCATGCCTTCGCTGATAAAAAGTCGATTCTAGCACTGCACCGCGCTATCAACCTTCAGCCAATTGCTCTTCGTATTCCTTCACGTATTCGCCGGCCAGACTCTGTTTCTGCTTTTCGTCGAGCAGTTTGCCCGCCATCTGGAAGAACTTCTGCTCTTCTTCCTTCAGGTGGTGATGCACTTTTTCCGACAGCTTTTTCGCAGTGGCCAGCCAGGCTGGACTGGACATTTCGGTTTCATCGAGCTCTTCCATCATCTCGTCCATCTCGTGATGCTCGGAAATGGCGTGACGGCTCAGGTCCACGCCATTGTCGTGGGCCATCAGAGGGATGTAGAAAAACCGTTCTTCGGCCGTTTCGTGGGCCTGCAGTTCTTCCTTGAGCTGTTTGTAGGCCTTCTCGCGTTCGGCGCTGTCGCCGCTGGTCTGGATCAGGGCATCAGCGTAGCTGCGTTGACGATCATGGCTTTCGCGCAGGGCTTCGAAAATATTCAAGGTCATGTCTCCAGGTCGGCTTCCGGGAGCTGGAAGCATCGTGGACTAGACCCCTGGCGAAGATCAGCAGTTCCAACAAATACTTGCAAATGCCTATCGCGCAATAGCGGCAGACTCAAGCCAGTTCGAAAACCACCTCCTGAGCGCCTTCCCACAGTGTCTTCACGCCCAGTTTGCGCAGGTTTTCCTTGCCCTGGGTAATGGTCAGGAAATGGTTGCCCGCCAACTGCCCCATCTTGCTGGCGAAACAGCACGAGCCGTAGGCAAGGATAATCTCGGTTTCGCTGTAACCGCCCGGGTAGAAAAGAATGTCGCCCACCGAAGGATGGCTGGTTGCGTTCTCGAAGCCGATCAATGTGTCATCCAGCTTCAGTTGATAATCATCCAGCGGCACCCAGCAACCCTCGCCGCTCCAGCGCACATGGATGAATTTCTGCCGATAAGGCAGCAGCTTGAGAAACGCTTCCACCGTTTGCGGCGCATCCGGATGGGCTTCGGCGAGAAACTCATATCCGCCCGCGGTAATTTTGATGGTGGTCACTTCGACGACTCCTTAACAGGCAACAAGACTCACTATGATGCTCAAGGATAAACGCGAGCCCGACAAACCGTCACGGAGTTCCGTTGCGCCCGTACAGAAGGTAGCCGGAACGGTGGCTCAGGCGTTCGTAACACGCATTGACGGCGGGCAGGTCGGGATGCTCGAGAGGCGTCTCGAACCAGCGATTGACTGAAAGACCGATGGGGATGTCCGCCAGGGTAAAACGCTCGCCGCAGACATAGGCGCCGGTCTTTTCCAGTTGCCTGTCGAGTATCTGCATGTGCCTGGTCCATTGAGCACAGGACACGGCTATGGCTGCAGGGTCCTGGTGCTCGGTCGAACGTCGTACCAGTGACATGAAGGCATAACTCCATGATCGGTTCAGATCCGAACCTTGCCAGTCGATCCACTGATCGGTGTGTGCCCTGGCGCGTGGATCCAGCGGGTAAACAGGGTCGCCAGCATAACGGTTGGCCAGATAGCGAACGATGCTGTTGGACTCCCAAAGCACGAAGTCATCATCCACGATAACCGGCACCATGGCATTAGGGTTGAGCGCGACGAACGCCTCGGTGTCGGCAGGCTTGAAGTCTGACCCCCAGTCTTCCTGAGTGAAGGGTATCTTCAGCTCCTCACACGTCCAGAGTACTTTTCGTACGTTGATCGAGGAGGTCTTGCCCAGTATGCGCAGCATTCAGCGTCCTTGTTGCACAGCAACGTCGTGTCAGTCAGTAGTCATCAGCGGTTTGGCAAACAGGTGATTCTCATGTGTTTCGCCCTGAAACACATAGTGCGGCGTACCTTTCCATGCATAGCCTTGGCGAGGGTAGAACGCCAAAGCGCGAGGATTGCCAACCCAGACCGTCGCCCATAATAGCGAGGCGTGACGGGTTGTTGCACGCTGCTCGGCAGCATCAAGTAACAGCCGCCCCGCTCCACGCCCGGTGAAACGCTCCTGCACATAGAGACGTTGCAACTCGGCGGCGTTCGACACACCGAGCATTGCGTGGTCGGTGCGCAACGCGACTTGAGCAAAGCCGATCAAATGCCCTTGCAACTCGGCAACGACGATGAACGTTGTCGGCTCGATGAGCTGTTGTGCGAAGTTCGCAGGCGAGAAAGCTTCCAGCGCCTCGCGGGCGATGGACTGTCGAATGCCTTGCGTTGCGTAGGTGTCGAGAAAAACCTGCATACCGAGCGCCGCAAGGCACAACGCATCCGCAGAGGAAGCATCACGCAGGGTGACGGTCATTGAAGGGGGATTATTCATCAGGCGGTTGATTCCAGGCATCAGGCAGACAGATGGCCGAATCATACCTGACACAAGGACCGGCCCGGCAGCAGGGCCGGGCCGTCACTTCAGACGCAGCAGCTCGATATCAGCGGCCGGTCATCAGCGATTGCAGCTTGGACTGGGCTTGTTGAGCGTTCTTGCCCTGCTCGTTCAGCTCTTGCAGCAGTTTGTTGAGCTCGGTCTGGACCACAGGATCCTTGACGGTGATCGTCGAACCCGAGATATCGATCTGCGATTTGTGCGCGTCCACATAATCGGCAACCTTCAGGCCACTGGAAAAGGTGCCCTTTATCTGCGGCAGCACTTCGCGGAAGGTGTTGGCGGGTACGCTGACAGTTCGGTCGTAGGCCTTGTCGTAAACCACCTTCAGGTCTTCCGGCTGCTTGAGTTTCGCGCGGGCGGCGTCTGCCTTGCCCTGCTCGATGGTCAGCTTTTCGCCCACTTCATCAAGGCCCGTCTGCACAGCAGCCAGGTCAGCGCGTCGTTGAATGACATCGCTGACCGAATGAAAAGAGCCTTTCTGCATCAAGCCGGCGAGCGGCTGTACAGCAGAGTCCATGCCTGCGCCAAAGTCGGAGATGACCGCATAGTGCGAGGTGTAGTCACCAAAGGTTTTCTTCTCCTCATCCGTCAGCTTGGGCACATGTACGCCCGGCTTGTCGACAATTCGGGTTTGCAGGAACTGAGTGAACGCAGTGCGCTGCTCGGGCTCCTTGTCTCCGCAGCCAGCCAGGAACAGGGGTAAAGCGACAGCCAGCAGCAAAGCTGGACGGAAAAGGGACTTCATGTCAGTAACCTCCGGGATCATAAGAATGCACGCTCACAGGCCACGCCTGCTGAACACGAGCGTGCTTATAGTCTCGTCATCGCCTCATCTAGTTCCGCGACGGCACTGAAGATACTTGTCGCAATGCCATACTTTGGCAACGCCAGCGCTAAACCCCACTGGTTTGGCGCAGCAAAACCGGGCGTCTGCGCCAAACCGTGCATGGGTCCGACCGGAACAAGGCCCTGCCTGAAAGCCGCTCCAAGAAAGTTCCTTAACATTTCTTCATGAGATGAAACGTTTCAGCCGCTACTCTTCAACGGACCGACAAAGTGACAACAGGAGTCAATCACTATGTTTGCACACGAAGGGCTGGGTCTGATCCTTGTCTCCATCGTCTTTCTGCTTGGAGCGATTGCGATGTTCATTCACCCTTTCCACGCGCTGGGAAGCTGGTTCAGGAGGAAGAAGCAGGAAAGGAAATCCGACTAACCGTCAACACGCACCAGAAATGGCAGGCCTGGTCATCACCGGGCCTTGCAGAAAAACCTCATATGACCGCCTTCGTCCAACTTGGCCCCGCGCAAATCTATCATCCTGACAGCTATTTGGAGCTCGTCTTTCCGCTCGCACATTGAATTGCCATCAAGTAGTGGCCAATAAGTATTAAATTAATATCACCCATCCAACCTTACATCCGAAAACCCTCCAGTGAATAGCGCATTTCGGTAATCAGCGCCCTTGCTATGTAGCCAGTTGTTTCCAGTGTGATACTCTTTCGAGACACTTTGATATTGAATTAATGGCCACCAGCCGATAATGTCGCGCGCATAACGCCCTAACTAATTTGCCACTAGTGCTTACAAGGTTGTCATGACTAGTCAATCAATTAATTCGACGCGCTACGTACGCAATGCTGTTGACGAGCACACGCCTGCACCGACGCGTGTGCTTGATTTCAGCCAATGCAAGGGCACTAAAAAAGGGCCGGTTTTCCTGATTGGCTCTGGGAAATCAGCAAAGGACTTCCCGATCGAAGAGTTCTCGCATATCCCCATGATTACCATGAACGGCGCGTTCTCGATGTTCGCAGGCACGAACATAAAGCCGTTGTTCTACGTCTGCTCCGACAGGGATTTTCCCAACCAGCAGCCTGAGCTGTTCGCCGCCGCCATGCGCTCCAGCGAAAATGTCGGCCTCTGGGAAGATCAGTTTCGCGGCGATATTCCCAGACCTTCCGGACGCGCTTATGCACTGAAGAAATCGCCCAGAGTGTCGAGGGTGGCGGCACTGTGCTCGCGGGAGGATGCACTGGTCAGAAAACTCTCGTTATGGAGTAGCAGAAGCCGGGATATCGGTTTCAGCAAGGATCTGGAATTTGGTTTTTTCGACGCCCGAACTGTCATGTATCTGGCGCTGCAACTGTCTTATCACCTTGGTTTCGACAACGTCTTTCTGGTCGGTTTCGATATGAATCAGTCCGTGGGCCGATTCTATGAATCCTCCAGCGACAATTGCTCACCCTGCGGTCTGGACCAGCATTACGAGTCCAGAATTCTTCCATCACTTGAGCTGATGTCGAAACAGGTCGTCGGTAGCGACTTCCAGGTATTCAATGTCTCCGACAGCTCGCGCGTGCCGCACGAAGTCATTCCCAAGTTGAGCCTTGATGAAGTTCGCCATAAAGTCAGTTGCTCACTTCAACGATAGTATTCAGCTGTCACAGAGTGCTGACAGCAACGCAGCCTGCTTGTCTTGGGCGTCCGCAGTTGCACGCGGCGAACGGCGCTGAAGCAGGCGCCAACCCTGCCCCGACCCGTTAAACTCGGCAATCCCCTGCCGCCCACCATGTCACTGCCGCCCGACCTATGCGACAATGCGCGCCAATGTCTGGCGTGAACCCCCACATTCATATCCCGGCAACGCAGTCGTGGCAGGCTGCCGTTGCTGTAGACGTATGCCCGTTGGGTCAGCTCATGCTCGGACGGAGCGGACTGAACAGCGTCGGTGGGGTCCTGAGCACCACACCCGCTGACGCCAGCGCTCCCCCGGTTATTGCCCACGTTATTGATAGGTAAAGTAATTGATCTCCACAGCTAACATCACGATGCAGTTCGGCCCCAAACCCTTGTTCGAGAATGTCTCGGTCAAGTTTGGCGCTGGTAACCGTTACGGCCTGATTGGCGCGAACGGCTGCGGCAAGTCCACGTTCATGAAAATCCTCGGTGGCGACCTCGAGCCTTCGGGTGGGCAGGTGATGCTGGAGCCGAACGTGCGTCTGGGTAAACTGCGCCAGGATCAGTTCGCCTATGAAGAGTTCACGGTGCTCGACACCGTGATCATGGGTCACGAAGAGCTGTGGAAGGTCAAGGCCGAGCGCGACCGCATCTATTCGCTGCCGGAAATGAGCGAAGACGACGGCATGGCCGTTGCCGAGCTGGAAACCGAGTTTGCCGAAATGGACGGCTACACCGCCGAATCCCGCGCCGGTGAACTGCTGTTGGGTCTGGGTATCGGCATCGAACAGCACAACGGTCCGATGAGCGAAGTCTCGCCGGGCTGGAAGCTGCGCGTTCTGCTGGCGCAGGCACTGTTCTCCGATCCGGAAGTGCTGCTGCTCGACGAACCGACCAACCACCTGGACATCAACACCATTCGCTGGCTGGAAAACATCCTGACCCAGCGTAACAGCCTGATGATCATCATCTCCCACGACCGTCACTTCCTGAACAGCGTGTGCACACACATGGCCGACCTGGATTACGGCGAGTTGCGTCTGTTCCCGGGCAACTATGACGAGTACATGACCGTGGCGACCCAGTCCCGCGAGCAGTTGCTGTCCGACAACGCCAAAAAGAAAGCGCAGATTTCCGAACTGCAATCGTTCGTCAGCCGCTTCTCGGCCAACGCCTCGAAAGCCAAGCAGGCCACGTCCCGAGCCAAGGCGATCGACAAGATCCAGCTGGCCGAGGTCAAGCCCTCCAGCCGTGTCAGCCCTTTCATTCGTTTCGAGCAGACCAAGAAGCTGCACCGCCAGGCGGTCATCGTCGATCGCATGGCCAAAGGCTTCGACGGCAAGACCCTGTTCAAGGACTTCAGCTTCCAGGTCGAAGCCGGCGAGCGTGTGGCCATCATCGGCCCGAACGGCATCGGCAAGACCACTCTGCTGCGCACCCTGGTCAACGAGTTGCAACCAGACGCAGGCACGGTCAAGTGGACCGACGCAGCGGAAATCGGCTATTACGCTCAGGACCATGCTCACGATTTCGAGGATGACTCCACTCTGTTCGACTGGATGGGTCAGTGGACTCAAGGCGGCGAGCAACTGGTACGTGGCACCCTGGGCCGCATGCTGTTCTCCAACGACGAGATCCTCAAGTCGGTGAAGGTGATTTCCGGTGGTGAACAGGGCCGCATGCTGTTCGGCAAGCTGATCCTGCAAAAGCCCAACGTGCTGGTGATGGACGAACCGACCAACCACCTGGACATGGAATCCATCGAGTCGCTGAACCTGGCGCTGGAAAACTATCCAGGCACACTGATTTTCGTCAGTCACGACCGCGAGTTCGTGTCCTCGCTGGCAACCCGCATCATCGAACTCAGCCCAAGTGGCGTGGTCGATTTCAGCGGCACCTATGACGACTACCTGCGTAGCCAGGGCGTTACGTTCTAAGCCTGTCAGCCCGCAATAGTAAAAAGCCCTGTCATATGACAGGGCTTTTTAGTTTCAGCGCGCCTATTCGCTTGGCTGGCTGAGCATTTCAATCCAAAGCGCACCCTTGCCCGAGGGCGCTTCACTGACCCGTTGCAAGGCACCCTTCTCGCCTATGGCGTAACTGCCCACCTTGTCGCTTTTCTCGCCACTCACCAGCAACCAGCGCCCATTGGGTGAAACAGCGATGTTGCGCGGCTGCTTTTCCTGAACGGGGTAATTGTCAACGAACGCCACCTTGCCATTGGTGGGCTCAACCTTGAACACCGACACGCTGCTGCTGGTGCGCTCACTGATGAACAGCCATTTGCCGTTCGGCGCGAGGCGAATATCCGCGGCCCAGATGCGCGGCGTAGGGTCATCCTTGAGATCATTGTTGCGCGCATCGCGAGCCTGTCCCGGCGCCAGATTCAAGCGTTTGGGAATACCGTCTGCCTGACTGGTCTGCTTCAACGCACCGGTTTTCTGATTGATCGCGAAGGCCGTGACCGTGCCACTCATTTCACCGACGACATACAGAAACTTGCCGTCGGACGAAAAGGCCAGGTGGCGCGGGCCGGTATTGTCGGGAACGGCGACATAGCCCTCGCCGATGGGGACAAGCTTGCCGTCCTTGGGCTCCAGGCGGTATTGCAGCACACGATCGACGCCCAGGTTACCGGCGTACACAAACCGGTTGCTCGGATCGGTGCGCACCGAATGTGCGTGCATGCCGGTCTTGTAAGTCTGAATGCTGTCGCTCGGGCGGTGCTGCGCATCGATGGGCTGGACGCTGAGCAAGTCGGCGCCATATGACGCACCAAACAGAAAGCGTCCGCTACGATCGGTAGACAGGTACGCCAGACTCTCGGCCAGCGGCGCCTGGCTCAGCGGTTTGAGGTGTCCGGTGCCAGGCTCGATGCTGAAACTCAGCACTTGATACGGCTTGGCGCGCAACGCCGCAAATAACGCTTTGCCATCAGGCGTGATGGCCATTGGATTGACCTGATCACCCGCTCTGGTTTGCTCGACCAGGCTGAGCGCCCCGCTCTTTTCATCCAGACGGTATTGAGAAATCAGCCCATCGGAGGGGCTGGAAATGTAAGCGAAGGTGGTCGCCTGGGCACTCAGGCCTAATGAACAAGCGACTGCAGCGGCCAGCAACAGAATATTTTTCATGACGAACCTTTTTATTATTGTGATGTGATCAGTCATCCTATGACCATATCCTCACAACGGCAACTGTCTGATAAGCAGCCGCATAATACCGTTAGCCTGCTTTCATTTATCCAAGACGCACGCCATGATGAGGCACTCCCACCGCCCGCCAGCGAAGAGCCCAATGCCTGCCGCACACCCCGGATCCATGACGATCACCCTGCAGATCGTCTCCATCGTTTTCTACACGTTCATCGCCTTCCTGTGCATCGGCCTGCCTATCGCGGTATTACCCGGCTATGTTCATGACCAGTTGGGTTTCAGCCCGCTGATTGCCGGTCTGGCCATCGCCTCGCAGTACCTCGCCACCCTGCTCAGCCGACCTTTCGCCGGCCGTGCCACAGATACCCTGGGCAGCAAGCGCTCTATCGTGTTCGGGCTCTGGGGCATC
Organism: Pseudomonas sp. PvP100; assembly: GCF_017833055.1. Classification (NCBI taxonomy): domain Bacteria; kingdom Pseudomonadati; phylum Pseudomonadota; class Gammaproteobacteria; order Pseudomonadales; family Pseudomonadaceae; genus Pseudomonas; species Pseudomonas sp. PvP100. The sequence goes on along the minus strand of NZ_JAFIBO010000001.1, from coordinate 1,448,849 downwards.
GTCATCAGTGGCAGCATGACCTTGCTGGCCACACTGCTGCACGACTTTGCCACGCTGAGCCTGTCGATTCTCATCGTCGCGCGGCTGTTCCTCGGTGTCTCTCAGGGGCTTATCGGGGTCGGCACCATCAGTTGGTGCATCGGCAAAATCGGCCCGGAGCATACTGCACGCTCAATCTCGTGGAATGGCATCGCGTCCTATGGGGCGATCGCCATTGGTGCACCGCTTGGCGTAGTGGTCATCGATGGCATTGGCTTCAACAGCCTGGGTATTGCCATGATGGTAATGGCCGGGCTGGCACTGAGGCTGATTCGCGACAAGCCGTCGGTGCCCATCATTGTCGGTGAGCGCCTGCCCTACTGGTCGGTGTTTGGCCGGATCGCACCCTACGGTCTGGGGCTGACCCTATCGTCGATCGGCTATGGCACGCTGACCACCTTCATCACCCTGTTCTACCTGGATCGTGGCTGGGAAGGCGCGGCCTATTGCCTGAGCATGTTCGGTGTGTGCTTTATCCTCGCCCGCCTGCTGTTCATCGGCGCGATCAATCGGCTGGGCGGCTATAACGCGGCCATCCTGTGCATGGTGGTAGAAATCTGTGGACTGCTGATGCTCTGGCTTTCTCCGAGCAGCGGCGTTGCCCTTGCAGGGGCCGGACTGACCGGCGTAGGGCTGTCGCTGGTCTACCCGGCGCTCGGCGTAGAAGCGATCAAGAGCGTGCCCACCCCTAGCCGCGGCGCCGGCCTGAGCGCCTACGCAGTGTTCTTCGACCTGGCACTGGCAATCGCAGGGCCGGCAATGGGCGCAATTGCCTTGGGCCAAGGCTATGACTGGATATTTTTCTATGCAGCCCTGCTATCGGTGTGCGCGCTGGCCCTGACAATCTGGTTGTCGCGGCGCGCCGCTCAAGCGCAATGATCGGCCGCAACAGTACCTTTGCGGCATAAGCTTTTCGCTTGTAGTTCCAATAGTTAGTAGATAAAGCTTAAATCCCGCCGTCGGTCGGTCAACTTCTTGACGCATTCAGCAACGACTTCTTGACTTGATAGTGCGAGCCTCGAAACAGGCTTGCAAAGTGTTCGTCGCCCACCTGGGTAAGACGCCGCTTTGCGTAGCAGTCTGGCGCCTCGATCCCTCTCGATTGCCTCCCTGCTGCCAGCCTGGACGGGAGTGCTGTCATGAAAATCCGTTGTGTCCATTTTTATCAGACCTGCAACGTGCTGCCGGTGGTGATACTGGCAATTATCCCTTCCTGGGCCGAAGGCGCCTGCAGCCTTTCCTCCTTGCCATCGGCGGGTACTCAGGTCTGTGACGGCGGTGGCAGTGGGCCGTTTAGCGCGCTCAGCGGCGACCACGTGCTGATCTTCCCGCAGGGCGGAACGGGCACTGTGTCCGGCAATGTCCTGTTCGGTCCGGGAATGGACAGCGTGGACATGCAGTCGGGGCGCATTCTGGGCAACGTAATCCAAGGGGCGGGGATTGACCGCTTCACCCTCTCTGCGGGTGAGGTCAGCGGCGATCTGAACCAAGGCGATGATCCCGACGACTTTGTCATGAGCGGCGGCACGCTGGGCGCTCTGGCCCAGGGTGATGGGCGGGATACCTTCCTCATGACCGGCGGCACCCTCACCCGCGCGTTCGAGGATGGCGACGTTGCAGTGATGACCGGTGGCAGCATCGGTCGCGTGGACATGAAGCTGGACAACAATGTATTCGAGATGTCCGGTGGCACCATCATCAATAATCTGGTCACCGGCTTTGGCCGGGACACGATTACCTTGTCGGGCGGCATTGTTGGCGGCAATGTCAGCGTCAGTGGCGGTGACGACCTGGTCACCCTCAGTGGCGGCGAGATTCGTGGCGAAGTTCGCACCAGCGTTGGCAATGACAATTTCAACTGGCTGAACGGCGGTTACGCACGCAGCAACGTGTTGATGGCCGATGGCAATGATACGGCGCGCCTCTACAACCTGAGCGAATACTACCTGAGCGCCAACCCGCTGCTCGACGGCGGCCCGGGCAACGACCTGTTGACCTTCGATAACACCGCATCATCACAGCCGGGTCGCTATGCCAACTGGGAAACGGTCAACGTGAGCAACGGCTCGCAGCTGAATCTGGCCGGCACGCTGGTACTCGGCGACAGCGTGAGTGACACCGGCGTTCTGAACATCGATTCCGCCAGTGCGCTGACCTCGACCTCGGGCAGCATTGCGCCGTTCAGCGCCGGTTCCCTTGTCTCACTGGAGAATGCCGGAACGCTGGACGTCAGCGATGCAGGCCGTTCGCTCACTGGCACATTGACGGTGACCGGCAATTACACCGGCCAGAACGGGCGACTGCTGTTGCTATCGGCACTGGGCGATGATGCATCCGCCAGCGACCGACTGGTCGTGGCACAGGGTCGAATCAGCGGTTCTACACGCATGATCGTCAGCAACTCGGGTGGGCTGGGCGCCCTGACCCGCGGCAATGGCATCGAAGTGGTACAAGCCATCAACGGAGCAACCAGCGAAAGCAGTGCCTTTTCGTTGCAAAACCCGCTGTCTGCAGGTGCTTATCAGTATTACCTGTTCAAGGGCGGCGCGACTGCCGGCTCTGAGAACAGCTGGTTCCTGCGCTCCGCGGTGATTGCCCCGTCAGCTCCTGCTCCTGCTCCTGCTGAGCCCACCCCAGAACCTGCGCAGCCGACTCCACTGCCAACGCCTGTTCCTGTTCCTGTTCCTGTTCCTGAGCCTACACCTACACCTACACCTACACCTCAGCCTGAGCCTGCTCCCGAGCCTGCTCCCGAGCCTGCTCCCGAACCTGCACCACAACCTGTACCTGACCCTCCCCCAAACCCTGCACCCGAGCCCGAGCCCGAGCCGAACAGCCCACCCCCTGTCACGCCAGCAGCCACACTGCCAGTCCCCGCGATAGGAACCCCGCCACTGCCTGAACCCGTTCGCGGAGCCGCGCCCATCGCGCTGTACCGGCCCGAGGTCGCCAACTACTCCGTGGTGGCTCCCGCCGCTGCGGTCCTGGCCCTGAGCTCACTGGGCACCTTTCATGAACGTCAGGGGGATCAAGCCCTGCTAACGCAAAACGGCACGACGCCAGCGGGTTGGGCACGCGTGTTCGGCAGCGACTTCAGGCAACGCTGGCCGGGAGACGTGAGTCCTGGCCTGGACGCTTCATTCAAGGGTTATCAGATAGGCCATGACCTGTATGTTTGGCAACAGGACAGCGGGCAGACTCAGCGCGTCGGCCTGTTCGTCGCGCATAACCGTCTGGACGGCAAGGTGAAGGGTTTTGCAGAGGGTTTCAGCGACTACCGGACAGGGCATCTGAAACTGCAGGGCGAGAGCCTGGGCGCCTACTGGACGCTGACCACACCGAATGGCGGATACGTCGACGCAGTGGCGATGGGCACACGCCTGGATGGCCGCAGCCGCTCTGTCAGGGGCATCGGTGTCGACACTGAAGGCCACGTCATGAGCCTGTCTGTCGAGACAGGTTATCCGCTGCCGCTGTCACAGCGCTGGGTTGCAGAGCCCCAGTTACAGTTCATCTACCAACGCGTAGACCTGCAGGATCAGGATGACGGCATTGCCCATCTCGGGTTCGACAGTCAGGCTTACACCACAGGGCGCATCGGCGTGCGTTTCAAGGGACACTATCAAGTGAGCAGCGTACCGATAGAGCCTTATCTGCGCGCCAACCTCTGGCACACCAAAGACGGCCATGACACGCTGACCTTCGATCACGCAGAGCAGATAAGAACCGCGCATCGGTCAACGACGGGCAGTATTGGCGCAGGGATGGTAGCGACATTGAGCAGCAACGCCAGCCTGCACTGGAGCGCTGATTACCTGGGCGATCTGGGCGAGCATGGAGCGGAGGGAGTGAACACCAGCCTGGGGTTCAGGCTGGTGTGGTAGGGCGACCGTCAGCGCGGGGACGCGACTTGGTCAGTCTTTCTTCGGTTTGAGGATGAGCACCGCGAGTGGTGGCAGATTCAGCACCAGCGAATCCTCCATCCCATGCGCCGGCTCGGCTTCAGTCATGACCTCGCCACCATTGCCAAAGTTGGAGCCTGCATAGGTTTCCGCGTCACTGTTCAGCAACTCCGTCCATGCACCTCGCATCGGTGCGCCAAGGCGGTAGTCCATGCGCGGCACTGGAGTCATGTTGGCGACCACCAGCAGCGGCTCGCCGTCGTAACTCCAGCGCAGGTACGCAAACACGCTGTTGGCACTGTCATCGCCGACCAGCCACTGGAAGCCGGCAGGGTCTGCATCGCGCTCGTGAAGCGCTTTTTCCTCTCGATAGAGGCGGTTCAGATCGCCGACCAGGTTCTTCACGCCCACGTGCTCGGCATATTGCATCAAGTACCAGTCCAGCTCCCTGTCGTGATTCCACTCGCGCCATTGGCCGAATTCGCAGCCCATGAACAGCAGCTTCTTGCCGGGGTGCGTCCACATGAAGGACAGATAAGCGCGCAGGTTGGCGAATTTCTGCCAGCGGTCACCCGGCATCTTGTCGATCAGCGAATGTTTGCCGTGTACCACTTCGTCGTGGGAAATAGGCAGTACAAAACGCTCGGACCACGCATACACCAGGCTGAAGGTCAGCATGCCATGGTGATGCCCACGGTTGATCGGGTCCTCTTCCATGTAATGCAGCGAGTCATGCATCCAGCCCATGTTCCACTTGTAATTGAAGCCAAGCCCACCCTGCTGGGTCGGCTCGCTGACACCCGGCCAGGCGGTCGACTCTTCGGCAATCATCATGGTCCCAGGGGCTTCCAGTGCAACCACGTCGTTCAAATGACGCAGGAAGTCGATGGCCTCGAGGTTTTCGCGGCCGCCGAAGCGATTCGTCACCCATTCGCCTGCATTACGCGAATAGTCGCGGTACAGCATCGACGCTACCGCATCCACGCGCAGACCGTCGATGTGGTAATGCTTGAGCCAGTGCAGTGCCGAGGCCAGCATGAAGCCATGAACCTCGGTGCGTCCCAGGTTGTAGATCAGGGTGTTCCAGTCCTGATGGAAGCCTTCCTTAGGGTCGGCGTACTCGTACAGGCAAGTACCGTCGAACTGCGCCAGACCATGAGTATCGGTCGGGAAATGCGCCGGAACCCAGTCAAGAATGACGCCGATTTCAGCGCGGTGACAGGCGTCGACGAAGAAGGCGAAATCTTCCGGCGAACCGTAACGGGCAGTGGGCGCGAACTGGGCCAGCAGTTGATAGCCCCATGAACCACCGAACGGGTGCTCCATGATCGGCATCAGCTCGATGTGCGTGAAGCCAAGTTCCTTGACGTAAGGAATCAGTCGATCAGCCAGTTCACGCCAGTTGTACTGCCGCCATTGATTGTCGTCGACCTGCTCCATTTGCCAGGAGCCGGCGTGCAACTCGTAGATTGATAACGGTGCAGTGACTTCGTGACGGTCTGCCCTTGATTGCAGCCACTCCTGGTCACTCCACTCGAACTGCAACGGCGCAGAGATCTTCGACGCGGTATCGGGCGGTAGTGTGGTGGCCAGGGCCATCGGGTCGCTTTTCAGCGGCAGAATCCCGTGAGCACCGAGAATCTCGTACTTGTAGACCTCACCGGGCTGCAGACGCGGGACGAAAATCTCCCATACCCCGGTCGGGTGGCGCATGCGCATAGGATGGCGACGGCCATCCCAGCTGTTGAAGCTGCCAACCACAGAAACACGACGCGCATTGGGCGCCCAGACCGCAAAACGCACACCGTCCACGCCATCGACGCTGGTGACCTGCGCGCCCAGACAGCTGCTCAGGTCGCGATGATTACCCTCGGCAAACAGGTAGAGGTCCATCTCGCCCAGCAGCGGGCCAAAGCTGTAGGGGTCCTCGGTGATCTGTTCACCACCGGCCCAGTTGATTTTCAGCAGGTAAGGCTGCGGATGCTCGAGGTGGCCGACGAAAAACCCCGGCACTTCGCTCATTTCCATCTCGCCCAGTTCGCGACCGTCATCCCTGGCCAGCAGGCGGACACTCAAGGCTGCGGGCAGATAGGCGCGGACGTACTGCCCGCTGCCGCCATCGCCATGCGGGCCGAGGATAGAGAACGGGTCACGGTGTTCAGCACGGATCAGCGCGTCGAGGTCCACAGCAGCGGGAATCGCGCGGTGGCGCGTGCCGGCTTTATCAGGCGCATTCATATTGACTCTCCATCAGACGGTTGCAGCAGTCCACGCAAGCCTTGCAAGGGAACGGCCAGCCAGGCTGGACGGTTCTCGGCTTCGTAGATCACTTCATAAGCAGCTTTTTCAAGGGTGAACAGCTCGAGTGCAGCGTCCTCCCCTTTCGCATCTTTCCAGGCATGGGCAATGCCGGTGGTCGCCGAGCGATAACCCTCGATAAAGGTTTCCCGCGCTTGCGCCAGGTAGGTATCGGCCACACGTTTGCGCGCCTCGGCCGCCTCGGGCGACGTGTCGACGCTTTGCGCACTGCGTACAGCCATCGCCGCAGCGTAGTCGAAGGAGCGCAGGACACCGCTGACATCCTTGAACGGGCTGTGCTTGGCACGGCGCTCTTCAAGTGCGCGGGCCGGCTCACCCTCGAAATCGATCAGGTAGGCATCACCTTTGACCACCAGCACTTGCCCCAGATGCAGATCGCCATGCACACGAATGCGCAGGCCACCGGCGGAGCGCTTGGCCAGGCCTTCGACGCGCTGACGGATCTGCTTGCGCTGCGCGAGCAAGTCCTTGACCAGTTGCTGATCGTCCTTCTCCAGCTCGCCCATGCGCTGTTCCAGCAATTGCAGGGCGCGCTCGAGCTGAGCGTTGACGCTGGCCCCGGAGGCCTTACTGTCCTGGCTGCTGGTGACCTCAACGGCAAAATCCGCATTGTCAGTGGGCGACGCGAGGATCTGATGCATCTCACCCAGGCGCTGACCAAGACTGCGCGAGAAGTCCGCGAGTTCGAGCAATGCGTTGTAATGCTGTTCCTGGCCGGAAACACCATGTGCCAGCTCGTCGCGTACCGCACGCTCGAGATTGTTCTGGGTCCACTCCCACGCATCGCCCTGATTGCTCAAATACCCTTGGGCGATCATCAGTAGATTGGGCTGACCGTCATTGCCGACGCGTACCAGAGAGCCCAGCAGCGGTGAAATGTTCTTGAAGCCGGCCTGGGTCAGGAACGCGCCCATTTCCAGCTCGGGATGTGTCCCGGCGCTGACTTTGCGAATCAGCTTGAGTACCAGGCTGCTGCCCACCACTACCGAACTGTTCGATTGCTCGGCAGACAGGTAGCGCACTTCCGACTCGGCGTTCAGGCCGAGGGGCGCCAGCTGTGAGCTTTGCTCGAAACGCAACTCGCCGTCGGCACAGGGTATGACCGTATCCGACTGCATGCCCTGAATCACGGCACGGATGAAGGTTTCCAGGGTGAATGCATCCGTGATCAACCCGACATCGCGGTTGCGACGTACTCGGGCCAGTGCCAGCTGCTGCGGCAATGCACTGCTGATATCGTCTTCGGCCAGCAAGCCGAACGGCAGTTGATAGCGATCGGTCTGCCCGCCGGCAGTGACTTCAATCTCGCTGAGCAGTACCGGATGCGCTTCATCGCCGAAGCGCACGGCGTAGGCAATGCTGACCTTCTCGATTGCCTTGTCCTTGCCCGCGAACCAGCGCCGTTTAGGCAGGTAAACCGCCAGCGAAGTGTTTTCCATGGTGCTGCGCAGTGGCTCTTCGAGCAACTCTTCCAGACGCTTCTTGAGCACCAGAGTCGGGAAGTCCGGCATGCTCTGCGCGGGTTCAACGTGCCAACTGGGCATTTGATTCTCCGAAGCCAGTAAAAACCAGTAAAAGCCGTACGGCGGCAGCGTCAGCAGGTAGCTTAACTGGCCGATAGGCGGGAATGCGCTGCCGCCGAGCATTTCCACCGGCACCGTGCCTGCATAGGCAGACAACTCAAGCTCTGCAGCCTGGGCGGCGCTGGAAACGTTGGCGACACACAACACCACTTCACTGTGTCCGTCAGGTGCTGTGTATTCGCGGGTATAAGCAAGAATGCGGCGGTTCGACGGCGAGAGCATTTTCAGCGTGCCACGCCCGAAGGCCTTCTGCTGTTTGCGCACGGCGAGCATGCGCCGGTTCCAGTTCAGCAGCGAATGCGGGTCACGTTCCTGGATTTCGACGTTGACCGACTGAAAGCCATACATCGGGTCCATGATCGGTGGCAACACCAGACTGGCCGGATCGGCACGCGAAAAACCGCCGTTGCGGTCGATGGACCACTGCATGGGCGTGCGCACACCGTCCCGGTCGCCCAGGTAGATGTTATCGCCCATGCCGATCTCGTCGCCGTAATACAGCGTCGGTGTGCCGGGCATCGACAACAGCATGCTGTTGAGCAACTCGACCCTGCGACGATCGCGATCCACCAATGGCGCCAGCCGCCGACGGATGCCCAGGTTGATCCGTGCGCGGCGGTCGGCCGCGTAGTAATTCCACAGATAGTCACGCTCACGATCGGTGACCATTTCCAAGGTCAGCTCATCGTGGTTGCGCAGGAAAATCGCCCATTGGCAGTTTTCCGGGATTTCCGGCGTCTGCCGCAAAATATCGGTGATCGGAAAACGATCTTCCTGGGCCAGCGCCATGTACATGCGTGGCATCAATGGAAAGTGAAAAGCCATGTGGCATTCATCGCCATCCGGGCCTTTGCTGTCGCCAAAATACAGCTGGGTGTCTTCCGGCCATTGATTGGCCTCGGCCAGCAGCATCCGGTCCGGGTAGTTCGCGTCGATCTCGGCACGAATGCGCTTGAGCACCTGATGGGTTTCCGGCAGGTTCTCGTTGTTGGTACCGTCCCGCTCGATGAGGTACGGGATGGCATCCAGACGCAAACCGTCGATACCCAGATCCAGCCAGAAGCGCATGACTTCCAGAACCGCATCCAGCACGTGCGGATTGTCGAAATTCAGGTCCGGCTGGTGGGAGTAGAAACGGTGCCAGAAGTACTGGCCGGCAACCGGGTCCCAGGTCCAGTTGGACGTTTCGGTATCGAGAAAGATGATCCGCGTACCGTCGTACTTCTGATCAGTGTCCGACCACACATAGAAATCCCGCGCCTTGGAACCGGGCTTGGCATTGCGGGCCTTCTGAAACCACGGATGCTGGTCGGACGTGTGGTTGATAACCAGCTCGCTGATCACTCGCAGGCCGCGCTTGTGTGCCTGGGCGATGAAACGCTTGGCGTCGGCCATGGTGCCGTAGTCGCTGTGCACGTCGCGGTATTCGGAAATGTCGTAGCCATCGTCCCGGCGCGGCGACGGATAGAACGGCAACAACCAGATGGTGTTGACGCCCAGCGCAGCAATGTAGTCGAGCTTTTCGATCAAGCCTGCGAAATCGCCGATTCCGTCGTTATTGGAATCAAAGAACGATTTCACGTGAACCTGATAAATCACCGCATCCTTGTACCAGAGCGGGTCTTTGATAAATGTCGCGTCACCGGGCTTTTTGGCCATTATTGACTCCTCGGGAGTGTTATTGCGCGGCCTGGATACGCCAGATTCCAAACGGTTGAGCTGGATCGAGACGCGTGTGCTGGTACTTGCCGTACCAGGTCCAGCGGTGACCGGTCATCAGGTCTTCACCCGACGTAGCGGCGTCATCTGGCAGGCCCATTTCCCACAGCGGCAACTCGAAATCCGCTTCCTGTGCGTTGTATGGGTCGAGGTTGATGGCAACCAGAATGAAGTTGCTGCCGTCCGCCGAGCGCTTGCCGAAATACAGGATGTTGTCGTTCCACGCGTTGTACAGCTTCAAACCCAAGTGCGTTTGCAGCGCAGGGTTCTGCCGACGAATGCGGTTGAGTTGAGCGATTTCGGCAATGATGTTGCCCGGTGCCGCGTAATCGCGAACCCGAATCTCGTACTTCTCCGAGTCCAGATACTCTTCCTTGCCGGGAATCGGTGCCGCTTCGCAGAGTTCGAACCCCGAATACATACCCCACAGCCCGGACCCCATAGTGGCCAGTGCCGCCCGGATCAGAAAGCCGGGACGCCCGGACTCGTGCAGGAAGCGCGGGTTGATGTCAGGCGTGTTGACAAAGAAATTCGGACGATAACAGTCGCGCCAAGGGACTTCATTGAGCTGGGTGAAATACTCGGACAGTTCCGCCTTGGTGTTGCGCCAGGTGAAATAGGTGTAACTCTGGCTGTAACCGACCTTGCCCAGCCGCGCCATCATTGCCGGCTTGGTAAAGGCTTCGGCCAGGAACATTACCTCAGGGTGCTGACTGCGTACTTCGCCGATCATCCACTGCCAGAACGGCAGCGGTTTGGTGTGCGGGTTGTCGACACGGAAGATTTTCACGCCTTCGTTGACCCAGCCCAGAACGATGTCGCGCAACTCCGTCCACAGGCCGGGGATGGCGTCTGGTGCGTAGAAGTCGACGTTGACGATGTCCTGATACTTTTTCGGCGGGTTTTCCGCATAACGGATCGTACCGTCCGGACGCCAAGAGAACCAGCCCGGATGCTGCTTGAGCCACGGGTGATCCTGGGAACACTGGATGGCGAAATCCAGCGCGATTTCCAGGCCATGGTCGGCTGCAGCTTTCACGAGGTTACGGAAATCTTCACGACTGCCCAGCTGTGGGTGAATGGCTTCATGGCCCCCATCCTCGCTGCCGATTGCATAAGGGCTGCCCGGATCATCGGGGCCTGCGGTCAGGGAGTTGTTCGGGCCCTTGCGGTGGGCGCGGCCGATAGGATGAATCGGCGGAAAATACAGCACGTCAAAGCCCATGTCGCGAATGGTCGGCAGACGCGAATGCACATCGTTGAACGTACCGTGGCGCGCCGGATCGTCGGTCATCGAACGGGGAAACAGCTCGTACCAGCTGGCAAACTGTGCCAGCTCACGCTCGACGTCCAGTGGGAACTCGACGCTGCGGCTGAGGAAGGCCTGATTGTCGGCCAGCTTCATCAGGCTGGCGGTTTCGCTGTGCAACAGCAGCGCGACTTTCTCGTCTTTATCGCCCTGTTCAAGCTGGCCCAGGAGACTTTCGATCTGCTGACGCTGCTCGTTCTGGCTGCGCTCGGCGGCGTGCACCAGATGAATGCGGCCCTCTTCCAGCTCCAGATCGACAGGAACGCCGGCGCCGAACTTCTTCTCCAGCTCATAACGATAGCTGCCGAACTGATCAATCCAGGCTTCCAGGCGAAACACATGGCGGCTGACCGAGGTCGGGGTGAATTCACCGACCCAGCTGTCATTGCCCAGCTCGCGCATTGGCGCGCTGTGCCAATGTTCTTCATCGGCAGCACGCCAGCGGATATTGACCGCCATCTTGTCGTGCCCATCGGCATAGACCTTGCTGGTCACGGTAACCGGTTGCCCGATGATCGCCTTGGCCGCGAACAGACCACCGTCGATCACCGGCAACGTGTCTTCAATCACGATGCGGGGTAATTGCAGCGCCTGGGTCAGTGATAGCGGAAGGGTTGCTTGCGGGACATCGGTGGCCAGGGAATCCGGACCGTATGGCTGTTCATTCATCGAGCATCACTCCTCACGCCCCAGGGACGCTCCTGTGCATTCCATGCAATGGAAAAATTGACGGTATGGCAGCGTACGATCGCACTGTGCTGGCGACTCGTCTATTTCCGCTGACTAGGTTCCGAGCGGTCAACGAGGGTAAAGTTCAAAGGTTTTGAGGATGTTTGCTGGTCGTGCGCAGAGATAAAGCAGTCATCGAGCGGATCAACGGGGCGACTGTGGCGGGAAGTAAATCAATTGAATCATCGGCCACGCCGGGCGGTCGTAAACAGGGTCGACAAGGAGGCAGCAACCATGACCTTACCCAACCCGGTAGAAGTACCCGATCCAAACATCGATGACCCCGCCCTGCCCAAGCCAGTGCCCGAACAGGAGCCGCCGCCATCCACACCGCCGCCCAATGAAACGCCAGTCGGCGACCCGCCCGCTAACGCGCCCCCGGTCACGGTGTGACGACTCAGTAAACGGGATCTGAAGGCGTCTGCCCGACCATAGACGCCTTCAGCGCCCTCCCGCCACATCGATGAACGTTCCCGTGGCGTAGGACGCATTGTCCGACAGCAACCAGAGAATGGCTTCCGCCACTTCCTCGGCCGTACCGCCACGGCCCATGGGCAATGCCCCCTCAAGCTTGCTGACGCGAAACGGATCGCCGCTCAAGGCGTGAAAGTCGGTGAAGATGAAACCCGGACGTACCGCATTGACGCGCACGTTTTCCGCTGCGACTTCCCTGGACAGCCCGATGGTAAAGGTGTCCAGCGCACCTTTCGATGCCGCATAGTCGACGTACTCGCCTGCCGAACCGAGGCGTGCCGCGAGCGACGATACGTTGACGATGCTGCCGCCTTGCCCCCCGTGTGCCGGCAACATGCGCAACAAGGCGTGTTTGCTGCACAGCATCGGGCCAACGACGTTGTTCATCATCATCTTCAACAGGCGAAATTCCGACATGTCCTCGACTCTCGAAGCCTGCGCCAGGGTGCCCGCGTTATTGACCAAATGGGTGACACGACCGAGTTCGGAGTCGACCCTGGCAAACAGCCGCATGATCTCGTCTTCATTGCTGACGTCGGCCTGCACGGTGATCGCCTTGGCGCCCATCGCTCTCACCTGGCCTGCGGTCTTTTCGGCAGCGGTATGATCCGACAGGTAGTTGATGCAGATCCGATAACCCTGTGAGGCGGCCAGACGCGCTGTGGCAGCGCCGATCCCGCGCGAACCACCGGTGATAATGAGGACTTTTTCCATGGAGTGTCTCGTTTTTTCAAAGGCCGACATCAGGACCCAGTCAACCTTCGCAGGTTAACCAACCGGTTCGGATCGTGACAGCCTTTACCGTCAAGCGCCATCTGCGCGCTTCAGAAAGCCGCTTGCCCGGTATCGGACGCATCCACTGCAGCTTTCGCTTCGGCGGCGCGGATTTCTTCGAGAAACTGCTGGGCCGGCAACGGATAACCCAGCAGGAAGCCTTGCAGCGAGTGACACCCCAAATGAGTCAGGAAGCGCTGCTGAACAGCGGTTTCAACGCCTTCGGCGACTATTCGCAGATTCAACGCCTGCCCTACCGCGACGATGGCCGAAACGATGGCGGCGTCGTCGGTGTCATGTTCCAGGTCGCGGACGAAGCCCCGATCAATCTTGATTTCGTTGGCGGGCAGTCGCTTCAGGTACATCAGGCTGGAGTAACCGGTGCCGAAATCATCGATCGACAGGTCCACGCCCATTTCCGAAAGCCTTCTCAACACCGCCAGGCTGGCATCCGCATCGTGCATGGCAGTGGTCTCGGTGATTTCCAGAGTCAGGCAGTTAGCCGGCAACTGATGCCGGGCCAGCGTGTCCGCCACTGCCGTGACCAGACCGGAATGGCAGAACTGCAAGGCTGAAAGGTTGACTGCAATACGCCAGTGCGAGTAACCCTGGGTGTACCACTCACGCATTTGCCGACAGGCTTCATCCAGTACCCACTCGCCGATCTGAATGATCAGGCCGGTTTTCTCCGCCATGGAAATGAACAGGTCCGGCCCCAGAACACCCTGTTCCGGGTGGTTCCAGCGCAGCAACGCTTCTGCGCCTACGGGCAGCCCGGTCACGGCGTCGAACTTGGGCTGGTAATAGATACAGAACTGCCGATGTTTGATCGCCCTGTGCAAATCCTGCGACATCTGCAGCTGATTGCGGGCGTTGCTGTTCATCGACGCATCGAAAAAGCTGTAGCCGTTCTTGCCGGCAGCCTTGGTGTGGTACATGGCCGCGTCGGCATTGATCAGAAGTTCATGCTGGGTGCTGCCGTTGCCCGGGTACATGCAGATGCCGATGCTCAGAGATATCTGCAACTGATGTTCGCCAATGTTGAACGGCGTGCCGACTTCGCTGACCTGTCGTCTTGCTACGGCCAATGCATCTTCAGCATGTTGAAGCTCCACCAGCAGGACAAACTCGTCGCCGCCGACCCTGGCCAGCGTATCGCGTCGATGCAGACTGTTGCGAAGACGCAAAGCGACCTGCCGCAACAGCAAGTCGCCGATATGGTGGCCGAACGCATCATTGACCGGCTTGAAGCCATCGAGGTCCATGAACATCAGCGCAAAGCAACCACCCGTCTCAACTGCCCTTTTCATGGCCCGATCGATGCGTTCCGTCAACAGCGCCCGGTTTGGCAAGCCGGTCAGGTTGTCGTGCAGGGCCAGGTGGGTCAGTTCCAGATTGGCCTCCGTCAGGGAATCGGCCAGCACGGCGGTACGTGTTTCCAGATGGGAGTCGAGAATACAGCTGAACAGTGCAATTCCCAGAATCGACAGGCTGGCGACCAGTACGATTCGGTCCAGCCCGTTACTGCTCAGCCCTTGCGGCAGCGCACCGCAAAAGCTGCCATCGGCAAAATTCGCAGCGGCCATGCCGGTGTAATGCATGCCGATGACAGCCAGCCCCAGCAACAGCGCCGCCGAGGCGCGTAGCAGGTAGACCCTGGGGCGCTGCTGGCGAAGATGGAAGGCTATGCGCAATGCTGCCGCAGACGCAGCGATAGCAATGACCACAGAAAGCACGAACAGCCACGGCGTATATTGAATGCCAGGCTGCATGCGCATTGCAGCCATGCCGGTGTAGTGCATGGCGCTGATGCCAAGTCCCAGCAACACCGCACCCAGGCTCAGTTGCAGCGCGGGCAATCTTGGCTGGGTGGCGAGCCACAGGGCGAACCCTGAAAAGCCGATGGCGATCAACAGCGAAAGCAGCACCAGTGGCACGTCGTAGCCCAGGTCGATGGGCAATACGAACGCCAGCATACCGATGAAATGTGTCGACCAGGTGCCAACGCCCATCGCGATAGCGCCGCCCGCAGTCCATAAGTGGACAGCACGGCCCCTGGCCGAAACGATGCGGCCCACCAGATCGAGGGCCGTATACGCGGCAAGAATAGCGACGAGAATCGAGATAACGACGAGTGAAGGGATGTAGCTGCCAATCAACATAAACGCACCTGGAAACCAATGAGCGCGTCCATGCCGATCTTGTGCGGGTGATTGTACGCATTAGCGGCCAAATGTCGCGGCAGCCGGTCGAAAAGATGGCGAGTAGCTATTATTTTTTCGATTAATGCGAACAGTTCACTGGAAAACTGCTTTTTGAACCCGAAATACTCATTCCTGGAGCGTCAAACCTGTCTCGGCATTCCAGCCTCCGCCCAGTGCGGCGATCAATTGAACGCTGGCAATCAACCTGCTTTGCAGCACGCTGAGCACACTGCGCTCGTTGCTCAATGCGGTGGCCTGAACATTGACGACGTCCAGGTAACCAATCAGCCCGGCCTTGTATTGATTGTTGGTCAGGCGCAGCGAATCACGAGCCGAGACCAGCGCTTCCTGGCGTACCGCAGCTTCCTGCTCGTATACCTTGAGCTGAACCAGATAGTTCTCGACCTCCTGAAAACCGTTCAGCACGGTCTGCCGGTACTGGGCGACAGTCTGGTCATACACGGCTTCGGTACGATCGACTTCGGCCGAGCGCCTGCCACCGTCGAACAGGGTCAGCGCCAGTTGCGGGCCCACCGACCAGAAGCGGTTAGGCAGGCTGATCCAGTTGGCAAAGGTACTGCTGCTGTAACCGCCGCTCATGCTCAACGTGAAATCCGGATAGTAAGCGGCCTTGGCCACGCCAATGTTGGCATTGGCACCCATCACCGAGCGCTCGGCGGCGGCAATGTCAGGGCGGCGTTCAAGCAACTGCGAAGGCAGGCCTGGCGGAATCTGCGGCAACTGCGGAATCGAGGTGCTGGCGGGCAGATTGAAGTCTGCCGGCGCCATCCCCATCAGTACGGCGATGGCATTCTCATACTGCGCACGCTGCCAGGCCAGATCGATCAGGTCGGCCTGGGTGCTTTTCAACTGCGTCTGCGCCTGCGCGACAGCGTCACTTCCGGAAATACCGGCGCGGTACTGGTTCTGCGTCAGGGTCAGGGAGCGCTGGTAGGCATCCACCGTGGATTCCAGCAGGCGTTTCTGTTCATCGATCACGCGCAATTGCAGGTAATTCTGTACCAGCTCCGATTGCAGACTCAGGCGCATCGCCGCCAGGTCGGCAAGACTTGCCTGAGCATTGGCGGTGTCCGCCTCCAGCCCGCGACGCAGCTTGCCCCAGACGTCGGCCTCCCAGCTGACGCCCAGCTGCGCGTTGTAACTGTTGCGAATCCCGGAGGCACTCGTGCCGCTATTCGACGTGCCTGTGCCCTGCCCCGAGCGGGTTTTGCCGGTTGTCAGGTCAAGCGTAGGCAGGAAGGCAGCCCTGGAGCTGCGCACCAGTGTCTGTGCCTGTCGATACTGCGCATCGTACTGGGCGACGGTCTGGTTGGACGTGTTCAGGCGCTCGACCAGCGCGTTCAGTTGCGGGTCCTTGTACACCTCCCACCACGCACCTTTGGCCATCCCGTCACTCGGCGTCGCCGTACGCCAGCCCTGCGCAGCCTTGAACTGCGCGGGTGCGGCCATGGACGGCTTCTGGTAATCCGGACCCACAGCGCAGGCGCTGAGCAGCACGACGCAAAGCCCCAGCGCGAATGGACGAATCAGCCCTGTCGGGCGGGAGGTGAATACCAGGCGTTCGGTCATAGCGGAGTTTCCAGAGCAGCATCGGTACGCACGCCACGCCATTTGTTGTAACGATGGCGCAGACGGTCGAGATAAAGGTAAACCACAGGGGTGGTATAGAGGGTCAGGACCTGGCTGAAGATCAGGCCGCCGATGATGGTCAAGCCCAGCGGCTTGCGCATTTCCGCGCCTTCGGCGGTGCTCAGCAGCAATGGCAAGGCCCCCAGGATGGCGGCCATCGTAGTCATCAGAATGGGCCGCAGGCGCTGCAGGCAGGCGCTACGGATTGACTCTTGCGGCGTCATTCCCTGTTCGCGCTCCAGATGCAGGGCAAGGTCGATCATCATGATCGCGTTTTTCTTGACCACACCAATCAGCAGGAACAGGCCCAACAGGGAGATCAGACTGAACTCGCTGCCCAGCACATAGATCGTCAGCAATGCGCCAACCCCTGCGGACGGAAGCGTCGAGAGGATCGTCAGCGGATGAATGTAGCTTTCATAGAGGATTCCCAGCACCAGGTACACCGCAAGCAACGCACCGAGGATCATCCACGGCTGACTCTTTTGCGTGGAGGCGAAGGCGTTGGCGGTCCCGGCCATTTTGGAAATGATGTCGGACGGCAGCCCGATGGCGGCAATCGCCCGCTCTATCGCCACAGTGGCTTTGTCGAGGCTGGCGCCTTCGGCCAGATCGAAGGAAATGTTTTCGGCCGCGAACTGACCGTCATGCGATACCCGGTCGTTGGCCAGACTGCGCTCGTAATGGGCGATGCTCGACAGCGGTACACGCTGCCCGTCTGCGGTAATGACCTGGACCTGCTCCAGCGTCACCGGGTCCTGGGCGTATTTTGGATTGACCTCCATCACCACCTTGTACTGGTTGAGGCTGTCATAGATGGTCGATACCTGGCGCTGGCTGTAAGCGTTGTTGAGCACCGCCGTGACCATGTTCATATCGATACCCAGCCGCTTGGCCGTGTCACGGTTGACCACCAGGGTCACCTGCTGTGCTCCGCGCCCTTCCCGTGCGTCGATGGCGGTCAGCTCGGGTACCGACTTGAGCGCTGCGACGATTTTCGGGTACCACAGACGCAGGCTGCCCAGGTCAGCGCTCTGCACGATGTATTGATACTGTGAACTGGTCTGCTCGCGACCGCCGCCCAGTTGCAGGTCCTGATCCGGGGCCAGGAACAGCCTGCCGCCCGGCACATGCGGCATGTTCTTGCGCAGGCGCTCGACCACTTTCTCGGCAGACAGCTTGCGCTCGGAAATCGGCTTGAGGCGCACGATCATGAAGGCGTTATTGGTGCCACCGCTGCCACCGATAAAACCGGCAACGCTTTCCACCGCAGGGTCAGCGAGAATCGACAGGCGGAAAGTCTCCATTTTAGGCTGCATGACCGAAAACGAAAGGCCGTCGTCACCGCGTACGAAACCCATCAGTTGCCCGGTGTCCTGTTGCGGCAGAAAGGTCTTGGGCACCACCACATACAACGCGATATTGACCACCACCGTGACCAGCAGACTGAGCAGCGTCAGACGTCGATGCCGCATCACCCAGCCCAGCGAGCGGTCGTAGCCTGCCACCATTCGATCGTTGACCCGCTCGCTCCAGCGCTGAAAGGCGTTTTCCCCATGGGCTTCGCGCGGCTTCAACCAGCGCGCGCACAACATCGGCGTCAGGGTCAGGGACACGATCAGCGAGACGATGATCGCCACCGACAAGGTGATGGAAAACTCGCGAAACAGACTTTCGACCAGACCGCCCATGAACAGGATGGAAATGAACACCGCGACCAGCGAGACGTTCATCGACAGCAAGGTGAACCCCACCTCCTTGGCGCCCAGAAAAGCCGCTTTCATGGGGTCGAGGCCGTTGTGAATATGCCGGGATATGTTTTCCAGCACGACGATGGCGTCGTCCACCACCAGACCGGTGGCGAGGATCAACGCCATCAGTGACAGGTTGTTCAGCGAGAAGCCGAACAGGTGCATGATCGCAAAGGTGCCGACCAGCGATACCGGAACCGCCAGGGTGGGGATCAGCGAGGCGCGAAAACTGCCGAGAAAGAGGAACACCACCATCACCACCAGCACGACGGCAATCAGCAGGGTCATTTCGGCTTCATGCAGCGTCGCCTTGATCACCGGCGAGCGGTCCATCGCGATATTGAGGCTGACACTGGCCGGCAGCACCGCTCGCAGCGCAGGCAACTGCGCCTTGATCTGCGCCACGGTTTCAATGATGTTGGCCCCCGCCTGGCGGTTGACGACGAGCAGCACGGCACGGTCATTGTTGTAGAACCCGCTGTTGTAACGGTCTTCCACGGCGTCGCTGACTTTCGCCACGTCCTTCAGGCGCAACGTCGCTCCGTCCTTGTAGCGAATGATCAGCGGCGCATAATCCTCGGCGGTTTCCAGCTGGTCGTTGGCCTGCACCTGCCAGTTATGCTGGTCGTCCTCCACAAAGCCCTTCGGCCGTCTTACGTTGGTGCTGGTGATCGCAGTACGCACGTCGTCGAGCGATACACCGTACTGGGAGAGCATCTGCGGCTCCAGTTCGATACGCACAGCAGGCAGCGAGCTGCCGCCGATCTGCACTTCGCCGACCCCGGAAACCTGTGACAGGCTCTGCGACAGGATGGTGGACGCCAGGTCGTAAAGCTGGCCCTTTTCCAGCACTGTCGAGGTCATCGACAAGACCATGATCGGCGCCTGGGACGGGTTGACCTTCTTGTAGGTCGGCATGCTGCGCATCCCGCTGGGCAGCAGGTTGCGTGAGGCATTGATCGCCGCCTGCACTTCCCGGGCAGCGCCGTTGATGTCGCGATCAAGGTCGAACTGCAGAATGATCCGTGTCGTGCCCTGGCTTGAATTGCTGGTCATGGTGTTGATGCCGGCAATGCTGCCCAGCGACCGCTCCAGCGGCGTTGCCACCGTGGACGCCATCACCTCAGGGCTGGCACCGGCGAGACTGGCCGAGACCACGATCACCGGGAAATCCATGTTTGGCAACGGTGCCACCGGCAACAAGCGAAAGCTCACCGCGCCGAGCAGCATGATCGCCAGGCTCAGCAGAACGGTCGCGACGGGGCGGCTGATGAATGGCGCTGAGAGATTCATGCGTCAGCCCGTTCCATTCGGTCCGGATCGGCAGGCTTGCGACTCCAGCGACGGCCAAGGCGGTCGAAATACAGGTAGATGACCGGCGTGGTGAACAGTGTCAGGACTTGGCTGAGCAACAGCCCGCCGACCATCACCAGCCCAAGTGGTTGCCGCAATTCGGCGCCGGAACCACTGGCGAGCATCAGCGGGATGGCGCCGAACAACGCTGCCAGGGTGGTCATGAGAATCGGCCGGAAGCGCAACAGCGCCGCGTCGTAGATCGCCTGCTCGGGCGCAACACCGCGGTTGCGCTCAGCGTCGAGCGCGAAGTCGATCATCATGATCGCGTTCTTCTTGACGATACCGATCAATAGAATGATGCCGATGATCGCAATCATCCCCAGATCGTTGCCGCTGATCAGCAGAGCCAGCAAGGCCCCCACTGCTGCCGACGGCAGGGTCGAGAGGATGGTGATCGGGTGAATGTAGCTCTCGTAGAGCACGCCCAGCACGATGTACATGGTGACCACCGCCGCCAGAATCAGCAGCAGCGTGCTGGACAATGACGCCTGAAACGCTTCGGCTGCGCCCTGAAACTGGGTCTGCACGCCAATCGGCATGCCGATCTCCTGCTCGACCTCCTCGATCACCTTCACCGCCTTGCCCAGGGCGATGTCGGGCGCCAGGTTGAACGACATCATCACCGCCGGAAACTGCCCAAGGTGCGCGATGGCCAACTGAGCCTGGCGCTGCTCGACACGCGCCAGGCTGGACAGCTTCACCTGTGCACCATCGGTGGTCTTGACGTGGATCTGCTCCAGCGCCGCCGGACCGAGCTCGCTGCCCGACGCAGCCTGCAGCACCACTCGGTACTGGCTGGCCTGCGTATAGATGGTGGATATCTGGCGCTGACCGAAGGCGTCGTACAGCGCATCGGTGATGTTCGCAACCGTGACCCCGACCCGGCTGGCCGCATCACGATCGATGTTCAGGTACACCTGCAAACCTTTGTCCTGCAGGTCGCTGGCAACATCCCTCAGTTCGGGCCGCTTGCCGAGCGCGTCTACCAGCTTTTCGCTCCACAACGTCAGCAGTTCGGCGTCAGGCGACGACATGCTGAATTGATACTGGGTACGACTGACCCGGTCTTCAATGGTCAGGTCCTGCACTGGCTGCATGAACAGACGGATATCCGACAGTTTGTCGACTTCGGGCTGCAGGCGCTGGATCACCTCGGACGCGGTCAGGTCCCGTGCTCCGTGGGGCTTGAGGTTGATCAGCAGACGCCCGCTGTTCAGCGTGGCGTTGTCACCGTCGACACCGATGTAGGACGACAGACTGACCACCGCCGGGTCCTTGAGAATGATGTCGGCAAGTGCCTGCTGACGCTGGCTCATCGCTGCGAACGAGACCGACTGTGGCGCTTCCGAAATGCCCTGGATCACGCCGGTGTCCTGCACCGGGAAGAAGCCTTTGGGTACGACGATGTACAGCAGCACCGTCAGTGCCAGGGTGGCCAAGGCAACCAGCAGGGTCAGTGGCTGATGCTTGAGCACCCAGCGCAGCCTGCCCGCGTAGATGTCGATCAGCCAGTCGATCCAGGCACCGCTGGCCCGGTAAAAGCGGCTCTGCTCTTCTTCCTTGGGCTCGCGCTTTAGCAAGCGCGCGCACATCATCGGCGTCAGGGTCAGCGAGACCACCAGCGATATCAATATCGCGACCGCCAGGGTTATCGCGAACTCGCGGAACAGCCGCCCTACCACGTCGGCCATGAACAACAGCGGGATCAATACCGCAATCAGTGACAGTGTCAGGGAAATGAGGGTGAAACCGATCTGCTTCGCGCCCTTGAGGGCGGCCTGCAAGGGCGTTTCGCCCTCTTCGATATGCCGGGAGATGTTTTCCAGCATGACGATGGCGTCATCGACAACGAAACCGGTCGCGATGGTCATGGCCATCAGCGTCAGGTTGTTGACCGAAAAGCCTGCCAGGTACATCACGCCGAACGTGCCTACCAGTGACAGTGGAACGGCAATCGAGGGAATGATCGTCGCGCTGAAACGACGCAGGAACAGGAACGTGACCAGCACCACCAGGATGATCGCGATCAGCAATTCATGCTGAACATCGGTCACCGACGCGCGGATCGTCTGCGTGCGGTCCGTCAGGACCACGACGTCGAGGCCGGCCGGAAGGTTTTCGGTGATCGACGGCAACAACGCCTTGATCCGGTCGACCACCTCGATGACGTTGGCACCCGGCTGACGCTGAATGTTCAGTAGTACTGCCTGACTCCGATTGGCCCAGGCCGCGAGCCGCTCGTTTTCGGCACCATCGACGATTTCGGCGACATCCTTCAGGCGCAAAGGTGCGCCATCCTTGTAGGCCAGAATCAGGTTGGCGTACTCCTCCGGAGACTTCAGCTGATCGTTGGCATCCAGCATCGACACGCGGGTCGGCCCGTCGAAGTTGCCCTTCGGCTGGTTGACGTTGGAGGCGCTGATCAGGGTACGCACATCGGACAGGTTGAGGCTGTTGGCGGCCAGCGCCTCCGGGTTGACCTTGATCCGGACCGCCTGCCGCTGCCCGCCGGCAATGCTGACCATGCCCACGCCGCTGATCTGCGAGATCTTCTGCGCCATGCGCGTATCGACCAGATCATTGAGCTTGGGCAACAACATGGTTTTCGAGGTGATCGCCAAGGTCAGAACCGGTGTGTCGGCCGGGTTGACCTTGTTGTAGACCGGAGGCGCTGGAAGGTCGGTTGGCAGCAGGTTGGTGGCCGCGTTGATCGCCGCCTGCACCTGCTGCTCGGCCACATCCATATTGATTTCAAGGCTGAAGCGCAACGTAATGACTGACGCACCGCCCGAGCTGGTCGAGGCCATCTGGGTCAGGCCGGGCATCTGTCCGAATTGACGTTCCAGAGGCGCAGTCACGGAGCTGGTCATCACCTGCGGGCTGGCACCTGGGTACAGGGTCATCACCCGAATGGTCGGATAGTCGACCTGGGGCAACGCCGAAACCGGTAGCAAGGTATAGGCGATCAGACCCGCCAGGACGATTGCCAACATACTCAGTGTGGTGGCAACCGGACGCAGGATGAACAGGCGCGACATGTTCATACGTTTGGTTTTTCCACCTTGCCGAGCGCCGCCGACTTGTCGGTCTTGCTGTCAGGCTTGCCTTGCAGCTTCTGAGCCGGGCCAGCCGGCACTTCCTTGCTGTCGTTGACGACTTCGACTTCGGCACCGTCGCGCAGACGGTCGGTGCCTTCAAGCACCACCCGCTCGCCGGCCGCCAGACCTTCGGTGATCACCGTGGATGTCTCGTCGCTCGGGCCGGTCTTGAGCAGCTTGAGCTTGACCTTCTTGTCACCGTCCAGCACATAGACAAAGGTCCCGTCGGTGCCGAACTGCACGGCCGCGGTCGGCACGAGCGTGACTTTTTTCAGCGTGTCGGCGCGCAGCCGCACGTTGACAAACTGATTGGGAAACAGGACCTCGTCGCTGTTATCGAAACGCGCCTTGAACTTCAGTGTGCCGGTGGCCACGTCGATCTGGTTGTCGAGACTGGCCAGTACGCCGGTAGCCTGCATCTTCGTATCGCCACGGTCCCAGGCTTCAACGGGTAGCTTGTCGCCGGTGCGGTAGCGGGAAATGACTTTCGACAGGTCTTTTTCAGGCAGCGTGAACGCCACGGAAATAGGCTGAGTCTGGGTAATCACCACCAGTGCTGTCGTGTCATTTGCGGCAACCAGATTGCCCACGTCCAGCTGTTTGAGGCCGACACGCCCGGCAATCGGGGCACGGATGCGACTGAAGTCCAGGCTGAGTTTTGCGTCAGCCACGGCAGCCTGATTGGTCTTGATCGTGCCCTTGTATTGATTGACCAGCGACTCGGCAGTGTCGAGGGTCTGCTTGGCGATGCTGTCCTCGGCAAACAAGCCTCGGTAACGCTGCACGTCGAGCTGAGCGTTCTTGAGCAGCGCCTGGTTGGTGGCCAGCGTACCTTCGGCCTGCTGCAACGCCACCTGATAGCTGCGCGGATCGATTTCAGCCAGCAGATCACCCGCCTTGACCATCTGCCCTTCCTGGAAATAAATCTTCACCAGCTCCCCTGCCACGCGGCTGCGCACATTGATGGTGTTCATCGCCGTCACGGTGCCAAGCGCTTTGTAGTAGATCGGAAAATCACCTTCGGTAGCCGGGGCCACACGCACCGGAACCGCGACAGCCGATCCGCCGAAGCCAGGACGTGCCATCCCGCTCGTTGCAGGCTTCTTGTTGCTATCGGCCCCCTTGCCGGAAGTGGACGCAGGCCAGAACCACCAGCACAAGGCGACAATAACCAACAGGACCAACAAACTGATCAACCAGCGACGGGATTTACGGGAGCCAGACGATTGCATGAATAAATCAACCATTACAGGTGGGGGTTTGTTCAGAAGGCTGAACAATAAGCACAGTTACGTTACAAGCAAAGCGCCTTTACCAAGCGCTTACTTTGGATAAACGTATGAAGCACAAACAAAAAAACGGCCTGAGCGGATTCAGGCCGTCGACAGGTTGCGGAAAGTTACTTCAGCACAGCCAATGCAGCGTCATAGTTGGGCTCGCTACCGATCTCGGCAACCAGTTCGCTGTGCAGCACTTTGTCGTTTTCGTCCAGCACTACCACGGCGCGCGCAGTCAGACCCGCGAGCGGGCCGTCTGCAACGGCAACACCATAATTCTGAGCAAAATCAGCACTGCGGAACGAGGACAGGTTCTGGACATTCTCCAGCCCTTCGGAGCCGCAGAACCGGGCCTGGGCGAACGGCAGGTCAGCCGAGATGCACAGAACCACGGCGTTGCTCAGGTCATTGGCCTGGGTGTTGAATTTACGTACCGAAGTGGCACAGGTCGGCGTATCGACGCTAGGGAAGATGTTCAATACCTTGCGCTTGCCGGCGAATGAAGCCAGGGTTTTATCCGCAAGGCCTGCGCCAACCAGCGTGAAATCGTGTGCCTTGCTACCGACTTCAGGCAGGTTGCCACTGACCTGAACGGGGCTGCCTTTGAGGGTCACTTGAGCCATGAAACACGTTCCTTTTCAAAATGGATGAAAGAGCCGGAAGTTAAACACGAAAGTGTGCCGCGGCCTATATGGGATAATTCTGAATTTTTTTCAGGAAACCAGTCTGTCCCTAATATCTGTGTGGGCACACAATTCCACCAGCCAATCAACGAATACCCTGACCCGTCGTGATAACTGTCGATGCGGGGGGTAAAGCGCCGTTAGTGGCAGCGGCGGCGGACGGTGCAATCGCAATACTTCCACCAGTACACCGCTGCGCAATTGCGCGGCGACATGGTAGCGCGGCACCTGAATCAGGCCGAACCCGGCTTCGCACGCCGCGACATAGCCATCGGCACTGTTGACAGCGATCGAGCAGGCCGATGCGTGTTCAACGCCCATGCCATCGGCCATGAACTCCAGTCCATAACGCTTGCCGGTGCTGGTCGAAAAATATTCGATTACCTGATGTTGCGCGAGCTCCTGCAGGTTCAGTGGCGTGCCGTGTTGCGCCAGATACTCACGACTGGCGCAGGTAATCTGGGTCAGACTGCCCAGTGGCCTGGCAACCAGTGTTTCATCCAGTGCCGCGCCGGCACGCAACACGCAGTCCACACCTTCGCGGATCAGATCGACCGGCCTGTCACTCATGCCGATTTCCAGGCGGATCTGCGGGTAGCGCCGGCTGAACTCAGGCAACGCCGGGATGATGATCATACGGCCCAGACTGACCGGCAGATCGACACGCAGCAACCCCTTGGGCTCGGCCCCCGTCGCCGAAAACGATGCTTCAGCATCATCCAGATCGG
This sequence comes from Pseudomonas sp. PvP100, assembly GCF_017833055.1. Taxonomy (NCBI): domain Bacteria; kingdom Pseudomonadati; phylum Pseudomonadota; class Gammaproteobacteria; order Pseudomonadales; family Pseudomonadaceae; genus Pseudomonas; species Pseudomonas sp. PvP100. Next base: position 1,423,254 of record NZ_JAFIBO010000001.1, on the reverse strand, counting down.
CCAGCAGGCTGACGCAGCGCTGGTAATAGGCCTTGCCGTCCGGGGTGGCACTGACCTGACGCGTCGTCCGTTGCAAAAGCTGTACGCCCAAATGCGCTTCCAGCTGTTTGATCAGGATCGTCACCGAGGCACGCGGCATGTGCAGACTCTCGGCTGCTCTGGCAAAACCGCCCAGTTCGACGATACGGGTGAACACGCGCATGGCGTTGAATCGATCCATGATGGCCGGCAACCTGAAGGTGGATAACGTGTGAAGGGACTTGCGGTTGCAAGAGGGACGTCCGGGCAAGGCCAGGCGGATGGACGCGGGGCAGTACCATTACCGCCGGCGACCCTCGCTTAGAAGTCCCTTTTATAGAAAATATCCAGCGAGCTGGCAACACCGCTCGCGGCCTCAAGGTACACACGCTTGCTGAGCAGATAGCGTAAGGCGATGGTATTGGCCGGCTCAAACACGCCTACGCCATAGCGCAGGCTGAGCTTGTCGGTGATCTTGCCGCTGGCAACCACGTTGGTCTTGTCGCCGGTTCCCGAGGTGTCCAGTTCGAAGTCCTTGATACCCAGATTATCCGCGAGCTTGCCGGTGGTCGACGAGCTGCCTGCTACACCCAGCGCCAGCGCGGCCTGAGCAACCATGTTGTTGTCTTCGCCGGAAGTACTGAGCGGTCTGCCCATGACCAGATAGGAGAGCGCCTGCTCCTGGCTCATCGCAGGTTCGGAGAACACCTCGGTGGTAGGCTGCTCGGCACTGCCGGTCAGACGGATACCGGCAATCACGTCGTCGGTCTGCCGAATCGCCTCGATGTCCAGATAAGGCTGGTCGACCGGGCCGGCAAACAGCAAGCGCGCCTTGCGAATGGTCAGCCGCTGCCCGTAGGCACGATAACGACCATCGTTCAGGTTCAGTTCGCCACGGGTGTCTAGGTTGTCACCGATGTGCACATGCCCGACCAGATTGGCGGTGAGCCCGAACCCGCTGAAGCTGAGCTTTTCCTGGCCGACGTCCACATCGATGTCCATCGCCACAGCCAGCGGCGGAGCGCCCTGCTCGGTCTGCTGTCCAACGATCACCGTGTCGCCGGAGAGCTTCACAGTAGAAGGCGGCAACTCGCGTATCGTAATCGCGCCCTTGGGCACCAGCACCTTGCCGGAGATGGCCAGTCGCTCTCCCTGCATGGAGATTTTCAGGTCAGGCGCAGCCTCTACCGCCGCATAGGGTTCGACATTGATCGGCAGGCGCGAGCCCTTGAGGCTCACATCGACGTTCAGGCTCTGCCCCCAGGCCACCTGACCACCGAGGCTGCCCTGCCCGGTGCTGCCACTTTTCCAACCGCCGTTGAGCTGTACGCTTTCTCCGGCAATCAACGCCTGGACCTTGAGGTCGTGCAGCTCCATGGGCAGCTCTGCGCCCGCCACTTCACCGCCTTCCAGCGTCACGTTGCCGTTGACCAGTGGCGTCAGCAACGTGCCTGACAACCGGCCATTGCCATTCAGACGTCCATTGAGTTTCTGCACCATCGGCGCGAAAGGACGTGCCACCGAGATATCCAGCCCCGAGAGGTTGAAGTCACCTGCAAGGGTTTTGTCCTTCGCCAGTGGGTCGATCTGCGCGTTGAGCAGCAGCCTTCCCAGCTTGCCGCCGTCGAAGTTCAGACGCGTGTCGATGCGCTTGGGCGCCAGCGTGGTGGCCAGTTTCAGCGTCTGATAAGGAAAGTCCAGCCACTGATTGTTGTTGCGGACCCGCAGCGTCCCACCTCCGGCGTCGATCGTGACCTTGCCGCTGGGGCCGGCTGCCGGGATGTCGAGCTGCACATCTGCATTCAGCGCGCCCTTCCAGGCAAAATCCTTGGGCATCCATTGCGCCAGGCTGTCCAGCGGGAAATTCTTGAGCTGATAACGCAGATGGGGTTCCGGCATCAGGCGCTGATCACCGCCACACAGGCTGGCGGCCCCGGACAACCAACAATGCGCACCGAAGTTGAGGCGGCCATCGGCCAGACGCTCGATCTTCGCCGGCTGCTGCAAACGCCAGTTCTGCCCGCCGCTTTGCACCGTACCGCTGGCCAGTCGGCCTCGCCAATCACCCTTGTCCAGACCACCGTCAAGGCCGATGGCCAGCTTGAGCAATGGTCCTTGCAGGTCCAGTTTCAGTTGCTGGTTTTTGAGCGTACCCTGACCGTCCACCAGCAAGGTGCCCAACTGGGTATCGCCAGCCTGAATACCGGCACCTTTGAGGCTGATGTCCGCGCGCTGCGCCTGATCCAGTCTGGCGTTGAGCGTCAGGGTTTGCAGACGATTGTCTTGCAAGGCGAGCTGGCTGCCCTGCAAGGCCAATTGCCCCTGAGGCGCCTGCAGCGTTCCGGCCAGATCCAGCCGGCCTTTGACTTGCCCCTGCAAGCGTGGCCATAGCTGGGCCAGACGCGGCAGATCCAGGTCCAACTGACCCTTGAGACGCTCCTGCAGACTACCCGTACCTTGAATACGGTTGTCCCCGAGGCGGATGCTCAGGCTGCTGACATTCCATTGCTGATCACGGCCGTCAGCCTTGGCTTGCAGCAGCGCCGGCTGACCACGCAGGCGCCCTTTCAAATCGAGATCGGCGCTGAGTTCAAGCTGCTCGTTGCGCATCTGACCTTTGCTGCGCAACGGGCCTGCCAGAGTGCCGGGCAGTTCGGCAACCCAGAATGAAGGGTCCAGCGCACTCAGGTCCAGAGCCGTATCCCAGCCGATGCCGTCAGCGAATTGCAGGTTCAGGAAACCACTGGCCTTGCCCTGCCCGGCGACCAGTTCCAGTTGCGGCAGATGAATCTCCTGCAGGTTGCCGCTGAACGGGCTGACCAGGGTGAATGCACCGGCAGGCCCTTTGAGGCTGGCGTTGAAATTGCCGAGGTAATTGCCATCGGTATAGGAAATATCACCCTTGAAGGCATGCAATGCCACCTGAGGCTCTGCCGCCAGTGGATACAGGCGCTGCCAGGGGAAATCCAGCCAGTCGATGCTCGCCTCCGCAGAAAGACCGCTCTGCCAGTTCATCTTGCCGTTGATGGCCAGACGCTGCTGATCATCGGCGGCCAGATCGAGTCCGGCGATGGTTGCGCCGTTGGCATCCACACGCCCTTTCAATGCCAACGCAACCGGGCCTTTCTCTGCGGGAAGGCTGGCGCTGCCATCTATGAGGTAGCCCGAGTCAAGATTGCCCTCGGCGGTCAGCAGCAACTGGTCGAGTTGCAGGGTATCAGGCAATGCAGCGCTGGGCTTGAAGTGCTCGGCAGTCAGCTTGATGCGTGCCGGAAGGTGTTCGGCCAGGGGCTGCAACTCGCCGGTCAGCAAACCCGGCAGATAACCGCTGCTGTCCGCCTTGAGCTGCAGCGTCTTCAGCAGGTCGCCCTGAATATCCAGCGCCAGCGTCCAGGGCTGGCCATCCTGTGGCGGAAGTTGCAGTTGACCTTGAACGCTGAGTGGCCAGTCGCCCTCGGGTTTCAGCAGGCCACTGAGGTCCAGCACCAGCGCATCACGTTGCAGGTGCGCACTGTCGATCTTCAAGCCTTCTGCGGTCCAGTGTGCTGCCAGCTTGAGATCGCGCAATTGTTCGACGCCATCCAACTGCACACCGCCTACCTGTATATCACCCAGTTGCAGCGCCAGCGGCAGCCTGAGCGTCGGTAACTGGATCGGGCCGTCGCTGGCGGGCGTATCGCTCGGCGGGAAGTGCATCAGCACCTGCTGCGCATGCAGACGGTCGATGCACAGCGTCATCTTCAACAGACAGGCAGGCGTCCAGGCGAAATCGACGGATTGAACCTCGACGCGATCTGCGCCCTGCTGCCATACCAAACGCTCGGCGCTCCACTGGCTACCCAGTCGTCCCTGAAAGCTTTCCAGTTGTACACCGGGCACGCGAGCCAAGGCCCACTGACTGCCCGTATGAGTGCCCAGTAGCAGCGCGACACTGATGACCACCAGCAGCAGTAATGCAACAAGTCCCAGCCCGACGATCTTCGCGCCGCGGGTGATGTTCGCCTTGTTCAAAGCTCCGGCCCCATCGAAAAGTGCAGACGGATTCCGCCTTCATCGTCCAGCGCGTGGGCCAGATCGAGACGCAGAGGGCCCACTGGAGATACCCAGCGCACGCCGAAACCAACCCCGGTTTTCAGGTCTGGCTTGTCCAGGCTGTTGAACGAGTTGCCCTGATCGATGAAGGTCGCCAGGCGCCATTTATCAGCAATGGAATATTGGTATTCGACGCTGCCGGCAAACATGTATCGCCCACCGATGCGGTCGCCGTCGGAATTGGTCGGTGACAGCTTCTGATAGTCATAGCCACGCACGCTTTGATCACCGCCGGCAAAAAAGCGCAGCGATGGTGGTATCGAGGTGTAACCGTCGGTGAGGTTGCCGCCAAACTGCACACGACCGAGAAAGCGGTGATTTTGCGCGACGGTCGTCAGCCCTTTGAGCAGCACATTGGCATGCACCAGGTTGGCGTCAGACAACATGCCCTCCTTGGCCACCTGCGTGTCGAATTGCAGGCGGTAACCCTGGTGCGGGTCGATACGGTTGTCACTGCGCAGGTACGAGTAACTGATACCGGGCATCAGCAACGTGCTGAGGCCGGCGTCGTCGCCCAGGCGGTATTCTTCACGCTGCCACTTCAGGGATATGACCCGCTCCCAACCGCTGGGCAGCTTGCTGTGCCATTCAGGCCCGGCAGTCAGCAACTTGCTGAGGCTGTCGGTTCCGGCGATCTCTTCATACTGATACCCGCCGGCGTAGCGCAATTTGTCGGTCAGCGGCGGGTCGAGGGGCACGTCGTACCACAGACCGACATTTTGCCGTGGCGCGGAGATCTCGGATTCGAAGCCATAGCTGTGGCCCTGCGGGTTGGCCCAGTGCCGGGTCCAGTTGGCTTTGCCTCGCGGGCCGACGTCGGTCGAATAGCCCAGCCCCAACCCCATGGTGCGAGGTTTGCGGGTTTCGAGCTGGACGGTCACCGGAATGACCTGGTTTTGCGCTGCGGTGGGCGCCGCATCGACCCGTACGCCCTCGAAATAGCCGCTGCCCTGCATAGCCTGGGTCAGTTCGGCAATCAGTTGGGAGTCGTAAGGCGTGTTTTCCTTGAACGGCACCATGCGTTTGAGCAGATCGTCATCAAATGGCGCGTCGCCACTGAACATGACCTTGCCGAGCGTGTAGCGCGGTCCGCTGTCATAAACCAGTTCGATATCGGCCACACCGGCCCGCGGATCGATGGCCAGACGCTGGCTGGTGAAGTGTCCACTGAAAAATCCGTAGCGCGAGGCCTGATTCTGGATCAGGCGCTTGGCGTCTTCATAATTGCCGTGATTCAACACCGCGCCGGTTTTCAGGGCGTCGCTGCTGGGCACACGAAAGGCCTTCATCGCTGCCGCCGGCCCTTCGACCCGAATCACCACGTTGCGCAGATGAATGGGTTCGCCCGGCTGGATATTGATCACCAGGCTGGGCTGCTCTCCATCCTTGATTTCACTGTCGATCTGCGCCTGGTAATAACCCAGCGCCTGAGCGGCTTTTTCCGCCTGCTGCTCGGCGCCAAGGCTGAAGTTGCGCAATGCCTGGACATCACGCTCGCCCAGATCACCGACATACCCTTCGACGTTGGCCTTGAGTTGCGGATTGGCAGGCTTGATCCTGACATCTAGGCGGGCCTGGGCAAGCGCGGCCGCACTCATGGTCATCAGGAACACGCTGCTGAATAGTCTGAAGAGCTTCATGGGCGTAGATGCTACCACGATCGACAGGCTGCACTGGAAGCCCACGAATTGTCGGATATTCAGGCCATTACGTCAGGGACCGGCAGTGATACCTGAGGGTTGGGATGAAAAAATACATGCTCTCGGACAGGCCCTACAGCAATTTCACCGATCTCTTCGTAGCCCTGTCGCTTATAGAACTCCAGATAACGCGGATTGCCGGTGTCTACCACGATGCCCTGGGAGTGTTCATCCACTGCGCACCAGTCGTGCAACGCGGCCAGCAGCTGCTCGCTCAGGTCCTGACCGAGCTTCTGCCCCTGAAACTCCGGATCAAGGCCGATCAACGGCAGCACATGCACGGTTTCCGACGGTACGCAGGCAAGAACTGCGTTGTAATACGCCAGATAACGCTGGGTGCAACCCAGACCTGTGTCCATCACCATGCGCAAGCGCCACGCCCAGCTTTCGGTGACACCCAGACGACGCTGCGGCGGCGCGATCAGCGCTACGCCGACCAGGCGGTCCTGCAGAAACAGGCCCAGCGCGGGCTGGTTTTGCAGAAAGTGTTGTTTGACCAATTGGCGAATGGTCGCCAACACGCGTTGCTCGTAGCCCTCACGCTCGGCGTTGAACAGATAGGCAAATGTCGGATCGTGGCGGTAGGCCCTGAACAGCAAGGAGCGGGTTTCACGGGAATAACCACTGTCGAGTTGGCGAATTTCACCCGTGATGGCAGCAGGTAGGGACATAAAGGGCCTCGTGTTAACGGAACTGCGTCTGGCGCAGCGGTTTTGGCAAGCAGGCTTTCGAGTGATGGCCATTGATAACAGTTCCAACGATTTATCCAGACACACCAAGGCCTGCGCTTCCGACGCGGCACTGGTCCTGAAACCACAGGTCGGCTAGCATCGCTGTTTGTTTTTGCTCAGGACCGCTGTTTTATGAAAATCGTCTCGTTCAACATCAATGGTCTGCGCGCTCGACCGCATCAGCTGGCGGCGCTGATCGACAAACATCAGCCTGACGTGATCGGTCTTCAGGAAACCAAGGTTTCGGACGAGCAATTCCCCCAGGCGGAAGTCGAAGCGCTGGGCTACCACGTTCACTTCCACGGCCAGAAAGGCCATTACGGTGTCGCGCTGCTGTCGCGCAATGCGCCGCTGGCCCTGCACAAGGGCTTCGAGGGGGACGACGAAGAATCCCAGAAGCGTTTCATCTGGGGCACTTACGCCGACAGCAATGGCCAGCCGGTGACCATCATGAATGGCTACTTTCCACAGGGCGAGAGCCGTGATCACCCGACCAAATTCCCCGCCAAACAGCGCTTTTACGAAAACCTGCAAACGCTGCTCGAGGGACAATTTCGCAACGACCAGCCGCTGATCGTCATGGGCGACGTGAATATTTCTCCGCAGGACTGCGATATCGGCATCGGCGCCGACAACGCCAAACGCTGGCTGAAAACCGGCAAGTGCAGCTTTCTGCCTGAAGAGCGGGAGTGGATGGAGCGCTTGAAAAACTGGGGCCTGGTGGACAGCTTTCGTCACCTGTACCCGGAGGTCATTGACCGCTTCAGCTGGTTCGACTATCGCAGCCGTGGCTTTGAAGACGAGCCCAAACGCGGCCTGCGCATCGATCTGATCATGACCTCTACCGGTTTGCAGCCACGCATCAAGGAAGCGGGTGTGGATTACGATTTGCGCGCAATGGAAAAGCCGTCCGACCACGCGCCGATCTGGCTGGAACTGAGCTGACTGCCCGCCTGCCGGGCACTCTTGCGCGATCCTTCTTTAGTAAGGATTGGGTCGCGCTGAAACACGCACAGCCCCTGAAATTGTCATATTCCGGCAATCTCTCTGACTTATTCTCCCGGCACCCTCCCGTGATTCATGGTGACGCCGATGCTGCGCGCTTTGCTTACGGCGTTCATTCTGTTGAGCGCCACCCTGCCCGCTTTCGCGCAAGCCGCGCTGCCGTTGCCCGCTGGCGATATACCGGCCTTGCGCATTCAAGGCTCCAACACCATCAATGCGCAACTGGGGCCTGCGCTGGTCGAAGGATTGATGCGCCAGCAAGGTCTGCAGTCGGTACAGATCCTTCCCGGCAACACTCTTAATGAACAGCGCGTCGTTGGGACTACGGCCACCGGACAACCTGTCAGTGTCGAAATCGCTGCGCATGGTTCAGGCACCGGTTTTACCGCGCTGAAAGCAGGTAACGCAGATATCGCGGCCTCCTCTCGACCGATCAAGGATCAAGAGGCCAAAGACCTGACCAGTCTGGGGGACCTGAAAAGCGCGGCCAGCGAGCAAACCATTGCCATCGACGGCGTTGCGGTGATCGTGCATCCGGGCAATCCGCTGAGACAGCTGGATACCCTTCAACTGGCACGCATTTTCAGTGGCGAAGTCAGAAACTGGAGTGAGGTCGGTGGCAACCCAGGCACCATCCATCTCTATGTGCGCGATGAAAAGTCCGGTACCTACGAGACGTTCAAGGACCTGGTACTGACCAAATACGGCAAGACCCTGCTCGGCAGCGCTGCGCGATTCGAGTCCAGCGAACAGCTCTCTGACGAAGTCAGCAAGGACATCAATGGCATCGGCTTCACTGGCCTGCCTTCCATACGCCGCGCCAAGGCGGTGGCCATCGCCGACGGCGATTCCAGGCCCATGCTGCCGACCGTCAGCCTGATTGCCACCGAAGACTATCCGTTGTCGCGACGGCTGTACTTTTATGTGCCCACATCCACCCCTCAGCGTTGGGCGCAAGCATTGGTCCGCTTCGCGCAGAGTGCCGAGGGCCAGGCTATCGTCGCGCAAAGCGGCTTTGTCGCACAGACGGTGCAGGTGCTCAAGGTGCAGCCTACCGCGCAGATGCCCGCCGATTACCAGGCACTGGCACGCAAGGCCGAGCGCCTGTCAGTCAACTTCCGCTTTGCCCAAGGCAGCGCGCGCCTCGACAACAAGGCGCAGCAGGACCTCAAGCGGGTCGCAGATTATCTGAAAACCAGCGGCAAACTGGATCAGCACGTAACGCTGGTCGGCTTCGGCGACGCCAAGAGCGACCCGGAGCGTGCTGCCCTGCTCTCCAGGCTGCGTGCCATGGCCGTGCGCCGGGAACTGCTGAAAAGTGGCGTGACGTTCCGCGACATCGTTGGCCTGGGTGACGAAATGCCGGTGGCCACCAATGAAATCGACGACGGCCGGATCAAGAACCGTCGAGTTGAAGTGTGGGTACAGTGATCGACCGGTAGCTAGGAGCTGCTGCGCGTGGTACCTGCCGGCATATATTTGCCCAACTCATACTTGCCGACGGCAGCGCGATGCACTTCATCCGGGCCGTCAGCCAGACGCAGCGTACGCTGCATGGCATACATGTAGGCCAGCGGGAAATCACTGGAAACCCCGGCGCCACCGTGCATCTGGATCGCCCGATCGATGACCTTCAGCGCCACATTGGGCGCGACCACCTTGATCTGCGCGATTTCGCTCCTGGCGACCTTGTTGCCGACAGTATCCATCATGTACGCGGCCTTCAGGGTCAGCAGGCGTGCCATGTCGATCTCCATGCGCGAGTCGGCGATCAGGTCGATATTGCCGCCCAGCCTGGCCAACGGCTTGCCGAACGCGACGCGGTCAATGGAACGTCTGCACATCAGCTCCAGCGCCCGCTCCGCCATGCCGATCGAGCGCATGCAGTGGTGAATGCGCCCCGGCCCGAGCCTTCCCTGTGCGATTTCAAACCCCCGCCCCTCACCGAGCAGCACGTTTTCGAACGGGACCCTGACGTTTTCGAACAGCACTTCGGCGTGACCATGGGGCGCATCGTCATAGCCGAACACCGGCAGTGGCCGCACGATCTTCACGCCGGGCGTATCGACCGGTACCAGAATCATCGAATGCTGCTGATGGCGCGGCTCCTCAGGACTGCTCAGGCCCATGAATATAAGGATTTTGCAGCGCGGGTCGCAGGCACCGGAGGTCCACCACTTGCGACCGTTGATGACCCACTGGTCACCGTCACGCTCGGCGCGCGCGGCCATATTGGTGGCGTCCGACGAGGCTACGTCGGGCTCGGTCATGGCAAAGGCAGAGCGAATCTCACCACGCAGCAGCGGTTCGAGCCAGCGGGCTTTCTGTTCCTCGCTGGCATAGCGGACCAGTACCTCCATGTTGCCAGTGTCAGGCGCCGAGCAATTGAAGGGCTCCGGACCGAGCAATGAGCGCCCCATGATTTCCGCCAGCGGCGCATATTCCAGATTGCTCAGGCCGGCGCCCAGTCCGGAGTCGGGCAGAAACAGATTCCACAATCCTTCGGACTTGGCCCGGGCCTTGAGCTCTTCCACGATTGCCGTGGGCTGCCAGCGATCCCCTTCGGCCACTTGCCGCTCGAAAACCGGCTCGGCCGGATAAACGTAGGCATCCATGAACGCCGTGACGCGTTCACGCAGGGCCTGCACCTTCGGGGAGTACGCAAAATCCATGGGGTCGCCACCGTGTCGATCAGGTTGTCGAAGTCATGAACGCGATGCTAGAGAAACGCTGCACATTTATCTAATCTATTCCCAGCGTGTATAAACATTCATAACCGATATATGATCCGTCACCCTTGCGGCATTACCACCCCTCTAAACAATCAATCACAATAACGGCACGAGGCGCCCCATCAATGAACCTGAACAAGGTCGATCTCAACCTTTTCATTGTCTTCGACGCCATCTACACCGAAGCCAACCTGACCCGCGCCGGACAGATTGTCGGCATTACCCAGCCTGCGGTCTCCAACGCACTGGCGCGGCTGCGCGAGACTTTCAACGACCCGCTGTTCGTGCGCACGGCACAGGGCATGGTGCCGACACCGATGGCGCAAAACATCATCGGCCCGGTGCGCAACGCGCTTTCGTTGCTCAGGGTATCGGTGCAGGAAAGTCGCATCTTCAACCCGCTGCAGGCCAACAAGAATTACCGCATCAGCATGACCGACCTGACCGAGGCAGTGATTCTGCCGGCGCTGTTCCAGCGATTGCGGCGTCTGGCACCTGCAGTGACCATCGAAAGCTTTCTGTCCAAGCGCCGGGAAACCACCAAGGAACTGGCCGCAGGACGCCTCGACTTCGCTGTGGACGCACCGCTCAACACTGATCCGCAGGTGCGCCACGTGAAGCTGATGGAGGACCGCTATGTGTGTGGCATGCGCAAGGGGCATCCATTGGCGAACAAGGCCGCGCTGACCCTAGACGATTACCTGAGCCAGTCACATATCCATATCTCAAGCCGCCGCAGCGGGTTGGGCCATGTGGATCTGGCGCTCGGCAAGATGGGCATCCAGCGCAGGGTCGCGTTGCGCTCGCAACACTACATGATGGCAACCCAGGTGCTGCAGCAAACCGACATGGTCATGACCGTGCCCGAACGCTTCGCCCGTCGTAATGACTTGCACTATGTCTACCTGCCAGTCAGCGACGTTCCGTCGGTCGAGACCCACCTGTACTGGCATGAAAGCACCGACCAGGACCCGGCCAACCGCTGGATGCGCGAACAGATCATCGAACTTTCACAGCGGGTTGTGGCGCAGGAACAAAACCTCGAAAATGCATGAAATATTTAACTCAACTTATTGATTATTAATAAGTTAAGTTATTAACTTAATGTTGTTTCGAAGCAAAGGTTGGCGACCGCTCAAGCTCGGGCATCGCCACTGCTGCTTGACGTAAACGTAAAGCAGCCCTTAGCTTTGCGGCTGCAACCCTCGCCGAGCCACGCCATGAGCAGTCACACCTACAGCATTTCCGAACTCGCCCGCGAGCTGGACATCACCACCCGCGCCATACGCTTTTACGAAGAGCAAGGCATGCTCAGCCCTGAACGCAAGGGCCTGGAACGTATCTATACGGCGCGTGACAAGGTCACCCTGAAACTGATCCTGCGAGGCAAACGCATCGGTTTTTCCCTGGCAGAGTGCAAGGAACTGATCTCGTTGTATGACCCTGCCGGCGGCAATCAGAAGCAGTTGCAGACCATGCTGGGCAAGATCGCCGAACGCCGTGATCAATTGGAACAGCAGTTGCTGGACATACGCCAGATGCAGCTGGAGCTGGACACCGCCGAAGAGCGCTGCCGAGCCGCACTCGATAAGACCGCTGCTGCCCCACTCTGACCCATTCGCACTCACCACAAAGGCGCCGCCATGTCCGTCCCGCAAAAGGTGAATCTCGTCGAAGTCGGCCCGCGTGACGGCCTGCAGAATGAAGCACAACCCATCAGTGTCGACGCCAAGGTGCGCCTGGTGGATGACCTGACGGCAGCCGGGCTGAGCCACATCGAAGTCGGCAGCTTTGTCTCGGCCAAATGGGTGCCGCAGATGGCGGGCTCCGCGCAGGTGTTCGAACGGATCCAGCGCCGTGAAGGCGTTATCTATTCGGCTCTGGCGCCGAATCTGCGCGGCTTCGAAGACGCATTGGCTGCCGGGGTCAGAGAAGTCGCGGTGTTCGCAGCGGCGACCGAAGGGTTCTCGCAACGCAACCTCAACTGCTCGATCAGCGAAAGCCTGGAACGCTTCGCGCCTGTCATGGAAGCAGCACGCATGCATGGCGTGAGGGTTCGAGGGTATGTGTCGTGCGTGTTGGGCTGCCCTTACGAGGGCACCGTTTCGCCCGAACAGGTCGCGACGGTCGCCAACCAACTGCACGCGATGGGCTGCTATGAAATTTCCTTGGGCGACACCATCGGAACCGGAACGCCGGGCGCCACACGGGCGCTGCTAAATGCCGTGGCTGCACAGATACCGCGCGGCAAGCTGGCCGGCCACTTCCACGACACCTATGGCCAGGCGCTGGTAAACATCTATGCAAGCCTGGAGGAAGGCATCCAGGTGTTCGACAGCTCCGTGGCCGGCCTCGGTGGCTGCCCTTACGCCAAGGGGGCCAGCGGCAATGTTGCCACTGAAGACGTGCTGTACATGTTGCAGGGGCTGGGTATCGAAACCGGGGTCGATCTGGACCAGGTCATCGCGGCGGGCCAGCGCATCTGCGACGTGCTGCAACGCAGCAATGGCTCTCGCGTGGCCAAGGCCAGACTGTCTGCGTAGCACTGTCACCTGTCGGTAACAGGGTGCGACAACTTGCCACAGAGTGTTACTGTGCCCCGCGTCGAGCAGAGACAAACGGGTAACACGGAAACACTCGGCCGCAGAATCAAACGGCCCGATGCCGGAAAAACAAGGTCATCCCCCGGTATTACAGGGGTTTTGAAAACCTGGCACGGGTCCTGCTATATCCCTTGTACAACAAAAATAAAAACACGCAGCAACCTAATAAAAACAATACGTACCGGCTCTGACATAACAAGAACAACACGGACAGAGGCGTAGCTAACAGATTTTTTTGAAGTGGATAGCTTTTCTGAATCGCTTGCTTCGCAAGTTGTTCGCAGCCAGACAGAGAACAACAAAACTGCCCTGAGGCAGCTGCCGAACTGGTTGGATCGCTACGATGAAAGTGTAATCAGCGCTCAAAAAAATACGTTTGCTCTTGGTCCAGCATGTGGACCGCTCAAAAAAGATGTGAAGGGTCAGGTCGCCAAAAACAACAACAGGCCTCCCGAACAACAAAAAAGAGCGTAGCAACATACCTTGAAGGGGAGCCCAGGCTCCCCTTCGTGCTTTCCGGCTTTCCGCCCTCTCCTCTCATGACTGAAAAATACAGGCTCATCGCTCTTCGTCGGCATCGGCATAGGCATCGGCGTTGACAGCAAAACCCTACAGGTTTACGTTAACGTAAAGGTCATAGCTGATAGACGCTATAGCCGCTTCCAGAAAGACGCGCCATCCAAGAACAAAGCGCCACTCAAGAACAAAAAAGGAATGCCCCATGAGTTACCCCAGCCTGAACTTCGCCCTGGGCGAAACCATCGACATGCTGCGCGATCAGTTGCAGTCCTTCGTCGCCGCAGAGCTTGCCCCGCGCGCAGCGCAGATCGACAAGGACAACCTGTTCCCCGCCGACATGTGGCGCAAGTTCGGTGAAATGGGCGTACTGGGGATTACTGTCAGCGAAGAATACGGTGGCGCGGGCCTGGGTTATCTGGCGCACGTCGTAGCCATGGAAGAAATAAGCCGTGGATCGGCATCGGTGGCGCTGTCCTATGGTGCGCATTCCAACCTCTGCGTTAACCAGATCAACCGCAATGGCAGCCCGGCACAAAAGGCCCGTTACCTGCCCAGGCTGATCAGCGGCGAACACGTTGGCGCGCTGGCCATGAGCGAACCCAATGCAGGCTCGGACGTGGTGTCGATGAAACTGCGCGCCGACAAGCGCGGTGATCATTATGTGCTCAACGGCAGCAAGACATGGATCACCAACGGGCCGGATGCCGACACCTACGTGATCTACGCCAAGACCGATCTGGAAAAGGCAGCCCACGGCATCAGTGCGTTTATCGTCGAACGCGACTGGAAAGGCTTCTCGCGGGGCAGCAAGTTCGACAAGCTGGGCATGCGCGGCTCTAACACCTGCGAACTGTTTTTCGATGATGTCGAGGTGCCCGAGGAGAACCTGCTGGGCGTGCTTGATGGCGGGGTCAGAGTGCTGATGAGCGGCCTCGATTACGAGCGCGTCGTGCTCTCTGGCGGACCGACCGGGATCATGCAGGCGTGCATGGACGTGGTGGTGCCCTACATTCACGACCGCAAGCAGTTCGGCCAGAGTATCGGCGAGTTTCAGCTGATTCAGGGCAAGGTCGCAGACATGTACACCCAGCTCAATGCCAGCCGGGCCTACCTGTACGCGGTCGCCCAGGCCTGTGACCGCGGCGAGACCACTCGCAAGGACGCTGCAGGGGTGATCCTGTACAGCGCCGAGCGCGCCACGCAGATGGCGCTGGAGGCCATCCAGATTCTGGGCGGCAATGGCTACATCAACGAGTTCCCGGCGGGCCGACTATTGCGCGATGCCAAACTCTACGAGATCGGTGCAGGCACCAGTGAAATCCGGCGCATGCTCATCGGTCGCGAACTGTTCAACGAAACCCGTTGATTGGGGAGCCACCATGACCATTCTGCAAACCCGAATCAACACCCGATCGCCTGAATTTATCCTCAATCGCGACGCCCTGCTCAAGCAGGTCGAAGCACTGCGTTCGCTGTTGAGCAACGTCCAGCAAGGGGGCGGCCGCAAAGCCCAGGAGCGCCACACCTCACGCGGCAAGTTGCTGCCGCGCGAGCGTATCAACCGTTTGCTGGACACCGGTTCACCGTTTCTGGAAATCGGCCAACTGGCTGCGCATGAGGTATACGGCGAAGAGGTACCTGCCGCTGGTGTGATCGCCGGAATCGGCCGGGTCGAGGGCGTCGAATGCATGATCATCGCCAACGATGCCACGGTCAAAGGCGGCTCCTATTACCCGCTGACCGTAAAGAAGCATTTGCGCGCGCAGACAATCGCCCAGCAGAACCGCCTGCCATGCATCTATCTGGTGGATTCCGGCGGCGCCAACCTGCCGCGTCAGGATGAAGTGTTTCCGGACCGCGAACACTTCGGGCGGATCTTCTTCAACCAGGCCAACATGAGCGCGCAAGGAATCGCCCAGATAGCGGTGGTCATGGGCTCCTGTACCGCAGGTGGCGCATACGTACCTGCCATGGCCGACGAGGCGATCATGGTGCGCCAGCAGGCCACGATCTTTCTGGCCGGCCCGCCGCTGGTCAAGGCAGCAACCGGCGAAGTGGTCAGCGCCGAAGAACTGGGCGGTGCCGATGTGCACTGTCGCACGTCCGGCGTGGCCGATCACTACGCAGACAATGACGATCACGCGCTTGCACTGGCGCGCCGCAGCATCGCCAATCTTAACTGGCGCAAGCAGGGCCAACTGAACACCGTCGCGCCCATTGCACCGCTGTACCCCGGCGATGACCTGTACGGCATCATCCCCGCCGACACGAAACAGCCATTCGACGTGAGGGAAGTCATCGCGCGGCTGGTGGATGGCTCGGTACTCGACGAATTCAAGGCCCTGTTCGGCACCACGCTGGTCTGTGGCTTCGCGCGTCTGCATGGCTACCCGATCGCGATCCTCGCCAACAATGGCATCCTGTTCGCCGAAGCGGCACAGAAAGGCGCGCACTTCATCGAGCTGGCCTGCCAGAGAGGCGTCCCCCTGCTGTTCCTGCAGAACATCACCGGCTTCATGGTCGGCCAGAAGTATGAAGCGGGCGGCATCGCCAAGCATGGTGCCAAGCTGGTGACCGCCGTGGCCTGCGCCAAGGTGCCAAAATTCACGGTGATTATCGGCGGTAGTTTTGGCGCGGGGAATTACGGTATGTGTGGCCGCGCTTATGATCCGCGCTTTCTATGGATGTGGCCCAACGCGCGGATCGGCGTGATGGGCGGCGAACAGGCAGCCGGCGTGCTGGTGCAGGTCAAGTGCGAACAGGCCGAACGTGCTGGTCAGGCGTTCAGCGCCGAACAGCAGGCCGAACTGAAACAGCCGATTCTCGATCAGTACGAGCATCAGGGCCATCCTTACTACTCCAGCGCCCGCCTGTGGGACGACGGGGTCATCGACCCGGCACAAACCCGCGAAATTCTCGCGCTTGCCCTCTCCGCCTCGCTCAACGCGCCCATCGAACCTACCACCTTCGGCCTGTTCCGAATGTGAGCCGGGAAATGATCATGACTTCGACCTCATTCGCAACCATAGAGCTGATCAACGACCCACGTGGCTTTGCCACGCTGTGGCTGAATCGACCGGACAAGAACAACGCCTTCAACGCGCAGATGATCCGCGAGCTGATTATCGCGCTGGACCAGGTACAAGGCGATGCCAGCCTGCGCTTTCTGCTGCTGCGTGGCCGTGGCCGGCATTTCAGTGCCGGTGCCGACCTGGCGTGGATGCAGCAGGCAGCAGACCTGGATTACAACACCAATCTGGACGACGCCCGCGAACTGGCGGAGCTGATGTACGGCCTCGCCAGGCTGAAAATCCCGACGCTCGCTGTGGTACAGGGCGCAGCATTCGGCGGCGCGTTGGGCCTGATCAGTTGCTGTGACATGGCCATTGCAGCGGCGGATGCGCAGTTCTGCCTGTCAGAAGTGCGCATCGGCCTGGCGCCAGCGGTCATCAGCCCATTCGTGGTAAAGGCCATCGGCGAACGCGCCACGCGACGCTACACCCTGACGGCCGAGCGCTTCGATGGCCAGCGGGCGCAGCAGATCGGTCTGGTCGCCGAGTGCTACCCCGCTGCAGAGCTGCAAGACCAAACGCAGCACTGGGTCGACAACCTGCTGCTCAACAGCCCGCAAGCCATGCGCGTCAGCAAGGAACTGTTGCGCGAGGTCGGCAACGGCGAGCTGACCCCTTCGCTACGCCGCTACTGCGAAAGCGCCATCGCGCGCATCCGTACCAGTGCCGAAGGGCAGGAAGGCCTGCGCGCCTTTCTGCAGAAACGCACGCCCGGCTGGCAGCCCGTCAAGGATCAGCCACCTGGCGATCCCGTTACAACAGTCTCGGCAGCCGGGCACGAACCGCAGAAGGACTCGCAATCATGAGCACGCCCGAGCTGACCACGCTGTTGATTGCCAACCGCGGCGAGATTGCCTGCCGCATCATGCGCACGGCGAAAAACATGGGCCTTACCACGGTCGCCGTGCACAGCGCCATCGACCGTGACGCACGCCATAGCCGCGAGGCCGATCTCCGTGTGGATCTTGGCGGCAGCAAGGCCGCAGACAGTTATCTGGCGATCGACAGGCTTATCGAAGCCGCCAGGGCGAGTGGCGCGCACGCGATCCATCCCGGCTACGGATTTCTGTCTGAAAATGCCGATTTTGCGCGTGCCATCGAAAACGCCGGGCTGATTTTCCTCGGTCCACCCGCCTCGGCCATCGATGCCATGGGCAGCAAATCCGCCGCCAAGGCCTTGATGGAGCAGGCAGGCGTGCCTTTGGTGCCTGGCTATCACGGTGAAGCACAGGACATCGAGACGTTCCGTGCCGCGGCCGAGCGCATCGGCTACCCGGTGCTGTTGAAAGCCACCGCGGGCGGCGGCGGCAAAGGCATGAAAGTGGTCGAGCACACTGGCGAGCTGGCCGAAGCGCTAGCTTCAGCGCAACGCGAGGCGCTGTCCTCGTTCGGCGACGCGAGAATGCTGGTGGAGAAATACGTGCTCACCCCGCGCCACGTCGAAATCCAGGTGTTTGCCGACCGGCATGGCCACTGCCTGTACCTCAATGAGCGCGATTGCTCCATTCAGCGCCGACACCAGAAGGTCGTCGAGGAAGCACCGGCGCCCGTCCTGACGGCTTCATTGCGCAAAGCCATGGGCGAAGCCGCGGTGAAAGCCGCACAGGCCATCGGCTACGTGGGTGCGGGTACGGTGGAGTTCCTGCTGGACGCACGCGGCGAGTTTTTCTTCATGGAAATGAATACCCGTCTGCAGGTAGAGCACCCGGTCACCGAGTACATCACCGGGCTGGACCTGGTGGAATGGCAGATCCGTGTCGCCAGAGGCGAATCGCTGCCCATCACCCAGGAGCAGGTGCCCCTGACCGGCCATGCCATCGAAGTCCGTCTGTACGCCGAAGACCCGGCCAACGACTTTCTCCCGGCCACCGGCACGCTGGAGCTCTACAGAGAGCCTGCGCCCGGCCCCGGCAGGCGGGTGGACAGCGGCGTTGCCGAGGGCGACAGCATTTCGCCCTTCTACGACCCGATGCTCGGCAAGCTGATTGCCTGGGGTGAAGACCGCGAGCAGGCCCGTCTGCGCCTGCTGGCCATGCTCGATGAATTTGCCGTGGGCGGAGTGAGGACCAACCTGGCCTTCCTGCGCAGAATCATCGCGCATCCAGCGTTCGCCGCCGCGCAGCTTGATACCGGCTTCATTCCACGCTATCAGGCGCAGTTGCTGCCGCAAACCGACGAGCCGGACGAGACATTCTGGCAGGCCGCCGCCGAGGCCTTCAGCCAGAGCGAACCGGCACGCATCGATCAAGCCGATCCATATTCGCCCTGGGCAGTCAGCAGCGGCTTTCGCGCCGGTCTGCCTGCGCAGACGGATGTGCGACTGAGCTGCAACGGTCAGATCCGCAACACCTGCCTGCGCCACAGCAGCGCCTCGTTATTCACTCTGAGTGGCGAGCATCTGCAGGTCGAGCACAACGGTGTGCGCCAACGACACCTGGCGATACGACGCGGCAGTACGCTGTATCTCGAATGGCAAGGCGAGGTGCATACCGTCACGCGCCTGGACGCCATCGCCCAGGTAGACGTCGGTGAAGGTCAGCATGGAGGCCTGACAGCACCGATGAACGGCAGCATCGTACGGGTACTGGTTGAAGTGGGGCAGGCTGTCGAGCCTGGCGCACAACTGGTGGTGCTTGAAGCCATGAAGATGGAACACAGCATCCGCGCCGCCAGCGCCGGGGTGATTACCGCGCTTTACTGCCACGAGGGCGAGATGGTCAACGAAGGCGCGATACTGGTGGAGCTGGACTGACGCTCGTCAACCGCCGCACATGAAAACGCCCTGAACAGTCAGGGCGTTTTCGTGCAGCAATTTCTGTGCAGCGAAGAGACGCTTAGTAGTAGGCGTTTTCTTTCTGCGTATGGTCGGTAACATCGCGAACGCCCGACAACTCGGGAATACGCTCAAGCAGCGTGCGCTCGATACCTTCCTTCAGCGTGACATCTGCCTGACCACAGCCCTGGCAACCGCCACCGAACTGCAGGACGGCGATGTTCTTCGCCTCTTCCTCGACCACATCGATCAGCGTGACCTGACCGCCATGGCTAGCGAGGCCAGGATTGATCTCGGTTTGCAGGTAGTAATTGATGCGCTCGTTGATCGGGCTGTCGGCATTAACCATCGGCACTTTGGCGTTCGGTGCCTTGATGGTCAGCTGGCCGCCCATCCGGTCGGTGGCGTAGTCGACCACTGCATCGTCCAGAAAGGCCTCGCTGAAGCCGTCGATCCAGGCCGTGAAGCTCTTCAGGCCGATGGCTTTGTCTTCCGGTTTCTCTTCACCCGGCTTGCAGTAGGCAATGCAGGTTTCGGCGTACTGAGTGCCGGGCTGGGTGATAAATACGCGGATGCCTATGCCCGGGGTATTCTGCTTTTCCAGCAGATCGGCCAGATAATCGTGGGCGGCATCGGTAATAGTGATAGCGGTCATGAAAATTCCTCGCAGACGTGCGTGCAGTTTACGCCAATCGGCCGCTTCACACAAAGTCCCAGTATTTTTGTCAGGTTAATGCTTGCGCCTGACTGACCGCCCTGCGCGCATCCAGCCAGGCTTTCATCCGGCGGTAGAGGCCCTTCTCGACCCACTCATAACTGACCCAGGCACCGATGGCGATGATCGGCACGCAGAAGGCGAAGACCACATAGGGATTGAGACCAAAGCGCTGCGCCATCAGCAAGCCACCGTACAGCACCAGAACGTGCAGCAGGTACACCGAATACGAGCAGTCACCCAGCACCTTGAGCAGGCGATTGCCTTGGAAATACGGTTCCAGCGAGATGCACGACAACACGATCAAGGCACTCGGCAGGCCCCAGTTGAGCAGGCGCTGCTCGTTGGTCAGGTTATTAATTGCATACAGCCCCACCGCAATGCCTGCCAGCGGCAGCCATAGCGCCTGTTTGATCAAGCCCCTGCGATAGAGGATGCCGATACCGATCCCCAGCAGGAATTCGTAAATGATGTCGTTGCCGTAGAAGCGGCTGATCAGCCCGGCGCGAGCCAGAACCTCACTGACCGCAAACAGCGCTGCGGCAATGATCAACGGCCGGTGGCGCTGCTTGAAGAGGAATACCATCGAAAACAGCAGGTAGAAGAACATCTCGTAGTTCAGCGTCCAGCCAACGTTGAGCGTCGGGTAGAGACCGTAACCACCGGGGTTTTCGGAAGGAATGAACACCAGTGACAAGAGAAAATTCTGCCAGCCGATGACTTGGTGCGGGAGCATCGGCGCTGCCATCAGCAGCAACAACGCCATGGCGGCGGTGTATAGCCAATAGGCCGGAACGATGCGAATCAGGCGATGCAGAATGAAGCGCCGTGCCGGCATGTCGCTGTTCTGCGTAGACAAAAAGATCACCAGACCGCTGATGACGAAGAAGATATCGACGCCGACCGCGCCCTTTGACACAAAGAACTGCCCTACCGGGCCGCTGGCCTTGAAATCGAAAAAAATCTGCATGAAGTGATGACACACCACGACCCACGCTGCGAACGCCCGTAGGGCCTGAACTGAAATCAACATCACGAAAAACCTCTACTTCCTGACTTTCAATCATGGGCCGCTGAATAAACCGGCCTATGACGCGCACCATTTCGGACCACCTTTTTGAAAAAAAGATCGCGCAAGATACATTTCGTTCAGGAAGTAAAGATGGCCGCAGGCCATGTTACACAAGGGCCTGCGGCGTGAAGCCCCCGTTTTTCAGAGGTTCTCGTAGCGATTCATGTCCAGCACACCGGCTTCGCGCGGTTCAGTTTCCTGAACGTAGCGATTCAGATCGTGGAAGTAGCTCCAGAACAGCGGATGAGTACGGCGGATGCCCCAATGCCGGACGATCTGTTCGAAACTCGCCTGATCCTTGCTCTGCTGCATGGCATCGACAAAGGCCGGCACCTGTGCGACTGGAATGTTGAAAATGAAATTCGGGTAACTGCTGAGCACGCCCGGGTAGACAGTCAATGTGTCCAGGCCCGGAATATAGCGGTACGACTCGCCCAGCAGAAACGCGACATTACTGTGCGCGCGGTTGCGCAGCATGCTGTAGATCACGCGCTTGCCATTGCTGCCCTCAATCCGCAGCATGCTCGCTTCCGGCAACTGATCGATGACCTTCAGACCCGCCGCAGGACGCGACGTCAATCGGCTCAGCGCCTGTTCTGCCTGAGCGAAGCTGCTGTCGAGGCCAGGCCGCGAGCAATACGCCCCGGTGCAGCGGTTGATCGGGTCAGGTGCAGCATTCAATGTGCCGAAGCGCTCAATCAGCCTGGACGCAAAGTCACGCTGCGCGGCCTTTTCATCGAGCTTGATGCCCGTCGGCGTATCGTCGTCGATCTTCTGGTAATCCAGCCACATCTTGATTTTGCCGCCCTCCTGATAAAGATCACTGAGCATGTCTTCACGCAGGTCGGCAGGCATCAGGCGCAGGAAGTTGATCTCGGCGCCATTGCGGATCAAGTCGAAATACAGTCGCGTCTGGGCCTGATGTGCAACATTGCCATAGACGTCGAAGTTCACCGCCAGCTGGTAATAGGTACGCTCCAGCAACGGGTAATCGAACAGCCACATGGAGTGCGGCACGTCACCAATCAGGCCTTTATTGACCGACGCACTGTCGAAATGGCGGAAAACGGTCAGCAAGGCATTGTCATTGCCTGCCCACAGCGTGCTCCAGCCCGGCGCAGGCATTTTCGCGTAACTGTCGCGGCGCAGGTCTTCATACTCATTGCGTCGGTCGCGGTAGGACAGCCACAGGCTCAGCACGCTGCCCACGTCATCGTTCTGCCCCGGCATGGCCAGCAATGGCGTGGCCTCCCCGCGATACGTCGCATCGGTGATGTAACGATCATGGGACGGGTCCTGAAACAGCACCCAGAACTGATCGCGAATCACGTCTGTGGCGATCTGCCCGCGACAGACCGGCCCGCGAATGAACGTGCGGACGAAATATTCGGCGTTGTCGAGCATGAATTGATAACGCGCCGCTGCCGGGATGGCTTCGAAGGTCAGAAACGGATTGGCACGATGGCCAGGGCCGTAGCCCGGCAATGCGCTGACTTTCCAGTCGGCCCCGTAGAACAGCTGCCTGACCCGCGCCAGCTTCTGCGGGCTCATGGCGTAGGTAATGTGGGTCTTGTGAACGATCACTCCTTGCACGGGGATCAGCCGGTAATAGAAGTCGCTGCCCGGATCGTCGTCGGGACGACGGGTCGCGATCAGGTCCACAGGTTTACCGCTTGGAGTTCGCGAGCGCACCCACTGGAAGAAGTGCCCCGCCTCACCGCCTTCGAAATAGATGTGCGCCAGGAACAGGTGTTCGAACAGCCAGCGACCGACCAGCGCCTGATTCGCCCCAGGTTCGTTGAGCTGCGCCTCCCAGGCATTGATCTGCGCCGCCTCGGTGACACTCGGGGTAATGGCCTGCTGCTCGACCGGCGCACCGGCGGCCAGCCAGCGCCGCAGGGTCTGGTATTCGGCATCGGTCAGGCCGGCGACCGCCAGCGGCATGCCCTGCTGCGCGTGGGCAGCCGCATAAGCAGTGAATTCGCCGGGCAGCGGGCAGACGTTTTCGCGATTGATGCCCAGCGCGATGTCATCCGGAATCTTGCTGTTGGCTGGCAAGGGTGCGCTGCGCCCCAGGTCAAGCATGCGCGTCATCAATGCCGCCTGGCTGCCCTGAGCTTCCAATACTGAGTAGAAACCCTTGCCGCGCCACGCGTCGGTGTCACGCGCATCATAAAACAGGCGCGTCGGCGCAACCGCCTCGCTGCGTTCGCCCTGATAGACCGAGACCTTGCTGGCACCACGGCTGACGCCTTCCCCGCTGCCCAGGTTCAGCTGGCACGGAGCGTCATTGCAGGCGTGGCAGGCAACGCACTTCTCGGTGAGGATCGGCTGGATGTCCTTTACATAGGAAATCGCCGGGGATGCCGGTGTGACGGGGGGTGCAGGAGTCTGGGCCTGGACAGCACAGCAGATAAAAAGCAAGGCGACGCTTGCCAACAAACGGTGCTGCATATGCCATGGGCTCTGATATTAAAATGGCACGATTCTACAAGGGCATCACCCGCTCCAACATGAATGATTTTCATGCAAAAGGCGCAACACCACCAAAACCGTTCCGGTTTGCTATCATCCCGTTCTTTAAAGAATCGACCTTCTCAAGGTAGCCCCCATGTCTGACCGCAGCGCCCGCCATCAAGCCTTTCTCACTGCTCTGAAACAGAGGATCCTGATCCTTGATGGCGGCATGGGCACCATGATCCAGAGCTACAGGCTCGAAGAACAGGATTATCGCGGCAAACGTTTCGCCGACTGGCCAAGCGATGTCAAAGGCAACAACGACCTGTTGATCCTGACCCGCCCTGATGTGATCGGCGCCATTGAGAAGGCTTATCTGGATGCCGGCGCCGACATCCTTGAAACCAACACATTCAACGCCACCCAGGTGTCCCAGGCCGATTACGGCATGGAATCGATCGTCTACGAGCTGAACGTCGAAGGCGCACGC
This sequence comes from Pseudomonas sp. PvP100, assembly GCF_017833055.1. Taxonomy (NCBI): domain Bacteria; kingdom Pseudomonadati; phylum Pseudomonadota; class Gammaproteobacteria; order Pseudomonadales; family Pseudomonadaceae; genus Pseudomonas; species Pseudomonas sp. PvP100. The sequence goes on along the minus strand of NZ_JAFIBO010000001.1, from coordinate 1,399,276 downwards.
CTGGCACGCAAAGTCGCAGACGCCAAGACACTGGAAACCCCGGACAAGCCGCGCTTCGTGGCCGGCGTGCTGGGCCCTACAAGCCGCACCTGCTCGCTGTCGCCGGACGTCAACAACCCCGGCTATCGTAATGTGACCTTCGACGAACTGGTCGAGAACTACACCGAAGCGACCAAGGGGCTGATCGAAGGCGGTGCCGACCTGATCCTCATCGAGACCATTTTCGACACACTCAATGCCAAGGCGGCGATCTTTGCCGTGCAGGGTGTATTCGAAGAAGTGGGCTTCGAGTTGCCGATCATGATCTCCGGGACCATCACCGATGCCTCGGGGCGCACCCTGTCCGGCCAGACCACCGAAGCGTTCTGGAACTCGATCAGCCATGCCAAACCGATCTCGGTCGGCCTGAACTGCGCACTGGGCGCCAGCGAGCTGCGCCCTTACCTGCAAGAGCTGGCCAATAAAGCCAACACCCATGTGTCCGCGCACCCCAACGCTGGCTTGCCGAATGCATTTGGCGAATACGACGAACTGCCGAGCCAGACGGCAAAGATCATCGAAGAATTCGCCCAGAGCGGCTTCCTGAACATCGTCGGCGGCTGCTGCGGTACCACCCCGGCGCACATCAAGGCGATTGCCGAGGCGGTTTCGGGTTACGCGCCGCGGGAAATTCCGGACATCCCCAAGGCCTGCCGCCTCTCAGGCCTCGAACCATTCACCATCGATCGCCAGTCGCTGTTCGTCAACGTCGGCGAGCGTACCAACATCACCGGCTCCGCCCGCTTTGCCCGCCTGATCCGTGAAGACAATTACACCGAAGCCCTGGAAGTTGCCCTGCAGCAGGTCGAAGCCGGCGCCCAGGTGATCGATATCAACATGGACGAAGGGATGCTCGACTCGAAGAAGGCCATGGTGACCTTCCTCAACCTGATCGCAGCCGAGCCGGACATCTCCCGCGTACCGATCATGATCGACTCTTCGAAGTGGGAAGTGATCGAGGCCGGCCTCAAGTGCATCCAGGGCAAGGGCATCGTCAACTCCATCAGCATGAAGGAAGGCGTCGAGCAGTTCATTCATCACGCGCGGCTGTGCAAACGATACGGCGCGGCCGTGGTAGTCATGGCCTTCGACGAACAGGGTCAGGCCGATACCGAGGCGCGCAAGAAGGAAATCTGCAAGCGCTCCTACGACATTCTGGTCAACGAAGTGGGCTTCCCGCCGGAAGACATCATCTTCGACCCGAACATCTTCGCCATCGCCACCGGCATCGAAGAGCACAACAACTACGCCGTGGACTTCATCAACGCCTGCGCCTACATCCGAGACGAGCTGCCGTATGCGCTGACCTCGGGTGGTGTGTCCAACGTGTCGTTCTCGTTCCGCGGCAACAACCCGGTGCGTGAAGCGATCCACTCGGTGTTCCTGCTGCATGCGATCCGCAATGGCCTGAGCATGGGCATCGTCAACGCCGGGCAGCTGGAAATCTACGACCAGATTCCCGCTGAACTGCGTGACTGTGTCGAAGACGTTGTGCTCAACCGCAATCCAGAGGGTACCGATGCGTTGCTGGCGATTGCCGACAAGTTCAAGGGTGATGGCAGCGTCAAGGAAGCCGAAACCGAAGAATGGCGCAGCTGGCCGGTCAATCAGCGTCTGGAACACGCGCTGGTCAAAGGCATCACCACGCACATCGTCCAGGACACCGAGGAGTCGCGTCTTGGATTCGCGCGGCCTATCGAAGTGATCGAGGGCCCGCTGATGGCAGGCATGAACGTGGTCGGCGACCTGTTTGGCGCAGGCAAGATGTTCCTGCCCCAGGTGGTCAAGTCCGCGCGCGTGATGAAGCAGGCAGTGGCGCACCTGATTCCGTTCATCGAGCTGGAAAAGGGCGACAAGCCCGAAGCCAAGGGCAAGATCCTGATGGCGACGGTCAAGGGCGACGTGCATGACATCGGCAAGAACATCGTCGGCGTGGTACTGGGCTGTAACGGCTACGACATCGTCGATCTGGGCGTGATGGTGCCTGCCGAAAAAATCCTGCAAGTGGCCCGCGACGAGAAATGCGACATCATCGGCCTGTCCGGCCTGATCACGCCGTCCCTGGACGAAATGGTGCATGTTGCACGGGAAATGCAGCGCCAGGACTTCCACCTGCCGCTGATGATCGGCGGCGCGACCACGTCCAAGGCGCATACGGCGGTGAAGATCGAGCCCAAATACAGCAATGACGCAGTGATCTACGTCACCGATGCTTCCCGAGCAGTCGGCGTCGCGACCCAGTTGCTGTCTAAAGAGCTGAAGCCGGCCTTCATTGAAAAAACCCGACTCGAATACATCGAAGTGCGTGAACGTACCTCGGCACGCAGCGCGCGCACCGAGCGCCTGAGCTACGTTGCTGCAGTGGCTAAAAAGCCGCAGTTCGACTGGGAAAACTACACCCCTGCCCAACCGACGTTCACTGGCACTCGGGTGCTGCAGGATATCGACCTGAACGTGCTGGCCGAGTACATCGACTGGACGCCGTTCTTCATTTCCTGGGACCTGGCTGGCAAATACCCGCGCATCCTCACCGATGAGGTGGTCGGTGAAGCGGCCACTGCGCTGTACGCCGACGCAACGCAGATGCTGCGCAAGCTGATCGACGAGAAGCTGATCAGCGCTCGCGCGGTATTCGGCTTCTGGCCGGCCAATCAGGTCAATGACGATGATCTGGAAGTCTATGGCGACGACGGCAAGCCGTTGGCCAGGCTGCATCACCTGCGCCAGCAGACCATCAAGCCCGACGGCAAGCCGAACTTCTCGCTGGCCGACTTCGTTGCACCCAAGGACAGTGGCCTGACCGACTACATCGGCGGCTTCATCACCACTGCCGGCATCGGTGCCGAGGAAGTCGCCAAGGCGTATCAGGATAAGGGCGACGACTACAACTCGATCATGGTCAAGGCGCTTGCCGACCGTCTCGCCGAAGCCTGCGCCGAATGGCTGCACCAGCGAGTGCGCAAGGAATACTGGGGGTATGCGAAGGACGAAGCGCTGGACAACGAGGCGCTGATCAAGGAGCAATACATAGGCATCCGCCCGGCACCCGGCTACCCGGCGTGCCCCGACCACACGGAAAAAGGCACCCTGTTCGCCCTGCTCGATCCGCTGCCGGAAGGCAGCGCCGAACACACCGCAGGCAAGAGCGGTGTGTTCCTGACCGAGCACTACGCGATGTTCCCGGCTGCAGCAGTCAGCGGCTGGTATTTCGCCCATCCTCAGGCGCAGTACTTCGCCGTGGGTAAGGTCGACAAGGATCAGGTCGAAAGCTACACCGCCCGCAAGGGACAGGACCTGAGCGTCACCGAACGCTGGCTGGCTCCGAACCTGGGCTACGACGAGTAACGCCTGACCGGTTATCTGCCGCCTGAGTGATCAGGCGGCAACATCGCTTTCAATGAAAATGGCGATGCTTCGCCAGAAGCCATGTTCAGCTTCGGCAGATCCTTTATCGACCCGTCATCGGCTGCTGGCCCAGAACATCGCGGCACCTACCGCCAGAATGACAATGAATAAAATGGCCCAGGTATCCACGGATCTGCCTGGCTTGGTTACTTTCGGGTGCTTGCTCATCGCATCGCCTCTTGTCGGTCTTGTTGGTGATTGCACATGACTGGAAGTATTCCGACACCTGTCTGGCATCGGTCAACGTTCAGTTAAGTCGAGTCTTGCCCACACGGCAAGCAGGGATATGAACAAGGGTCGTTTTGCTTATCGCTTTTAGTGATTTGCATATATATAAACATCACTTTTATCGATAACTGCAAACTGCTATCGTCGCCTTCGCTCCCCGGGGAGTGCGCGGCCGTGCGCGCAGAATTGACCAGATGAAGCAGGAAACAACGAGCAGCGGGCTTTTTCCAGACTGACGCCACTGCCCTGCTTCATGACGAAGCCTGAGAACAGGACCTATATGTACGTATACGACGATTACGATCAGAAGATCATCGAGGACCGCGTCAAGCAGTTCCGGGATCAGACCCGACGCTACCTGGCCGGGGAACTGAGCGAAGAAGAGTTTCGACCGTTGCGCCTGCAAAACGGTCTTTATGTTCAGCGCTTCGCGCCAATGTTGCGCGTCGCCGTGCCCTACGGTCAGCTGACCTCGCGCCAGGCGCGCATGATGGCGAAAATTGCGCGCGACTACGATAAAGGCTATGCGCACATCAGCACCCGCCAGAACGTACAGTTCAACTGGCCCGCGCTTGAAGATGTTCCCGATATTCTCGCTGAACTGGCGACCGTGCAGATGCACGCTATCCAGACCAGCGGCAACTGCCTGCGCAACGTCACCACCGACCAGTTTGCCGGTGTGGCCGCAGACGAACTGGTAGACCCGCGCCCATGGTGCGAGATCGTCCGCCAGTGGACTACGTTCCACCCTGAATTCGCTTACCTGCCGCGCAAGTTCAAGATTGCGATCAATGGTTCGACCAGTGACCGCGCAGCCATCGAAGTGCATGACATCGGCCTCGAGCCATTGCGCAACGAAGCGGGCGAGCTGGGCTTTCGCGTTCTGGTGGGCGGCGGCCTTGGCCGTACACCGGTCGTCGGTGCCTTCATCAATGAGTTCCTGCCGTGGCAGGACCTGCTGAGCTACCTCGACGCCATCCTGCGGGTCTACAACCGCTATGGCCGTCGCGACAACAAGTACAAGGCGCGAATCAAGATTCTGGTCAAGGCGCTGACCCCCGAAGTGTTCGCCGCCAAAGTCGACGCTGAAATGGCTCACCTGCGTGGCGGTCAGACCACCCTGACCGAAGCCGAAGTGCAGCGCGTTTCCCGGCACTTCGTCGACCCGCAATACAAGGCACTCAGCGATCAGCACGCCGAACTGGCAGCGCTGGATGCTCAACATCCCGGCTTCGCTCGCTGGCGTCAACGCAATGTGCTGGCGCACAAGAAGCCTGGCTACATTGCCGTGACCCTGTCGCTCAAGCCAACTGGCGTCGCTCCTGGCGATGTGACCGACAAGCAACTGGACGCCATCGCCGACCTGGCCGATCGCTACAGCTTCGGTCAACTGCGCACCTCTCACGAGCAGAACATCATACTTGCCGATGTCGAGCAGAGTGAGCTGTTCACCCTGTGGAACGAGCTGCGCGACAATGGTTTTGCCACACCGAACATTGGCCTTCTGACCGACATCATCTGCTGCCCGGGCGGTGATTTCTGCTCGCTGGCCAATGCCAAGTCGATCCCGATCGCCGAATCCATCCAGCGTCGTTTCGACGATCTGGACTACCTGTTCGATATCGGCGAGCTGGACCTGAATATCTCCGGCTGCATGAACGCCTGCGGCCACCACCATGTCGGCCATATCGGCGTGCTGGGCGTGGACAAGAAAGGTGAAGAGTTCTATCAGGTCTCGCTTGGCGGCAGCGCCAGCCGTGACGCGAGCCTGGGCAAGATTCTCGGCCCCTCCTTTGCGCAGGAGGCGATGCCGGACGTGATCGAGAAGCTGATCGACGTCTACGTTGAAAAACGGACCGAAGACGAGCGTTTCATCGACACCTACCAACGTATTGGCATTGACCCTTTCAAGGAGCGCGTCTATGCAGCGAATCATTAAGAACAACGAAGTCATCGATGAAACCTGGCATCTATTGCCCAAGGACACGACCTTTGACAGCCTGTCGAACTGCGACGACCTGATCGTTCCGCTGGCGCTGTGGCGCGAACACGCGCATGCGCTCAAGGCACGCGATGGCGGTCTGGGTGTGTGGCTGGACAGCGATGAAGAGGCCGAGGAAATCGGCGAGGATGTCGACCATTTTCAGGTCATCGCTTTGAATTTTCCGGCCTTCACAGATGGTCGCAGCTTCTCGAATGCGCGCCTGTTGCGTGATCGTTATGGTTACAAGGGTGAGCTGCGTGCCATTGGTGACGTGTTGCGCGATCAGTTGTTCTATATGCGCCGCTGTGGCTTCGATGCGTTTGCAGTGCGTGCCGACAAGGACCCTTACGAGGCGCTGGAAGGTCTGAAGGACTTCTCGGTCACCTATCAGGCTGCGACCGACGAGCCGCTGCCGCTTTTCCGCCGCCGCTGATTCAGGCCCCTTTGGATTTGGCTGAAGGCACGGCTCGAGAAATGATGACTATTGTTCCCATGCTCCGCGTGGGAATGCCGTTCGTGACGCTCTGCGTCACACGGCGATTCTGCGATGTCAGGTGGATTGGCGTTCGGCTCAAGTCACCTTTTCGCCCCTCGGCGACTCACTTTGAGGGACCAAAGTGAGCAAAGTCCCAGCTCCGTTTCCGGCCCGACTTCGTCGGATTCCTTCGCCCTGTCACTGATCCGGGGGTCGCCGCAACGGGCCATCCATGGCCCGGTGCGGCTAGCCTGGCGTCCTGCCAGGCTCCCCCCGGATCAGCGCCAGGACTCAGCCGTCACTTACGTCGCACTCTGCGTCGTCAGGGCCATCGCGGTTGAAAAGCACTTTAGAGCAATTTGGATTTGGCTAAAGGCACGGTTCTGAAACTGATGACTATCGTTCCCATGCTCGCGTGGGAATGCAGTTCGTGACGCTCCGCGTCACACAGCGGTTCTGGGATGTCAGGTTGATTGAGGCTCGACTCAAGTCAGCTTTTCACTCACATCTACCAGAACCGCTGCTGGGTCAAACGTCCCCACCACTTGGTGGCCAGTTGATCCGCTGAGGTCGCTGCCGCCATGCCCATGCGCTCTTGCAGGCTCTTGCGTTGCACGTAGTGCAGGTGGAACACGTCTGCATCCTTGGCCCGCTCAGCCAGGTACTCGTCACTGGTCTTGAGTTCATCGACCAGCAGTTTGTCGACCGCTGCCATGCCGAGCCATACCTCGCCGGTCGCCACTTCGTCGATGGACAATTGCGGGCGGTAGCTGGCAACGAAGTTCTTGAACAGGTCGTGGGTGATGTCCAGGTCCTGCTGGAATTTCTCGCGGCCCTTTTCGGTGTTTTCGCCAAACACGGTCAGGGTGCGCTTGTATTCACCTGCGGTCAGCACTTCGAAATCGATGTCGTGCTTTTTCAGCAGGCGATTGACGTTGGGCAACTGTGCCACCACGCCAATGGACCCGAGGATGGCGAACGGTGCGCTGATGATCTTGTTGCCAATGCACGCCATCATATAGCCGCCGCTCGCAGCGACCTTGTCGATGCATACGGTCAGCGGGATGCCCGCCTGACGGATGCGCGCCAGTTGCGAGGACGCCAGGCCGTAGCTGTGGACCATACCGCCGCCGCTTTCCAGGCGCAGCACCACTTCGTCCCTGTCGGTGGCCAGGGTCAGCAGCGCGGTGATTTCATGACGCATGCTTTCAGTGGCCGAGGCCTTGATGTCACCGTCGAAATCCAGCACGTAGACACGGGCCTTGGGCTCGGCCTGCTTTTTCTCTTTCTTCAGCGCCTTGCCTTGCTCCTTGCGCAGCGTCTTCAGGCGCTCTTTATCCAGCAATGACTGCTCAAGGCGTTCGCGCAGGCCTTTATAGAAGTCATTGAGCCGGGTGACCTGCAATTGTCCGGACGACTTGCGTCGGCCCTTGCCACGCATGGACGCAATGGCAACCAGCACCACAACGATGGCGATCACCAGCGTCACGGTCTTGGCCAGAAAACTTGCGTAATCGACAACGAAATCCACGAATATCCCTCATTAGTGTCAGGCCCTTACCAATCAAGGGCTGTGATGAATGCAGCATACCGACGCCCTGTGCGGCGCACCAGCCAATGACCCGTTACAAACCATTAAAACGATGATTTCAAACGAGCGTATGTTTTTTTATTGACAGTCCCCCGGCATCCCTCATAACCTCGGTGAACCTTCGGCGTACCGAGAAGAAACGGACGTGGGCAGCATCTACCTGATACGACATGGCCAGGCCTCATTTGGTGCCGACAATTACGACGTGCTTTCGCCCGTGGGGATTCGTCAGTCTCAGGTGCTGGGTGCCTACCTTGCCGAGCAGCGCCTGAGCTTTGATCGCTGTGTGTCCGGCGAGCTCATGCGCCAGAAAGACACTGCCCAGTATGTGCTGGGCCAGTACACCGAGGCAGGCCTCGATACGCCTGATGTGCAACTGGACAGCGCGTTCGATGAATTCGATGCCGAAGGTGTGATCAGGGCGTTGATACCGGCGATGCTCGACGAGGAACCACAAGCGCTGGATATTCTGCGCGATGCCGCCGCAAATCCTGCAGGGTTCCAGCGCCTGTTCAACCTGATTACCAGGCGCTGGCTGAGTGGCAACCACGACACACCGGGGCTGCAAAGCTGGCAGGCGTTTGTGACGCGCGTTGAAGCAGGCCTGAAGCGGATTCTCCAGGCTGCCGGCCCGCATGAGCGTATCGCGGTATTCACCTCCGGCGGCACCATTACCGCCCTGCTACATCTTATTACCGGAATGCCTGCATCAAAGGCGCTGGAGCTTCACTGGCACATCGTCAACACGTCGTTGCACCAGCTTAAATTCAAAGGCAACGACGTGACCCTGGCTTCCTTCAACGGTTACACACATTTGCAACTGCTGAAGGCGCCGGAGCTCATCACCTATCGCTGAGCCCGGCCAATCGCGTCCTGTCGGACGCTGGCACTCACTCTAAAAGGATCACCCCATGACCTCAGTAGCAGACGCTGTACAGACCATGAAAAACAAGTTCAACCCAGCTGCTGCTGCCGGTCTGGACCTGGTCTTCGGCTTCAACATAACCGACGAAGACAAGCATTACGCCCTGATCGTCAAGGACAGCACCTGCGAACTGCAGGAAGGCGAAAACCCGGACGCCAACGTGACCCTGGTCATGGACAGCCAGACCCTCAAGGGCATCGTCAGCGGCGAGACCGACGGCATGCAGGCGTTCATGGGTGGCAAGCTGCGTGCCGAAGGCGACATGATGCTGGCCATGAAGCTCAGCGAACTGTTCCCGGTATAAACCTGCCGCGCAGCAGACTGTACTACCTGAAAACCGAAGCCCTGCCGGCTTCGGTTTTTTATGCGCGCACCTTTCTGTAAAAAAGCAATCAGAGCCACTGATTGCCCGGCAACACGCTAGCCTATAAAGCGGTCATATGCTTGATCGTGGATTGGACGATCATTAGATTAGTCAATAGTTTGCGCTGACCAAAATAAACACAAGGGATACGTATGGCACTGACTGACCAGTCCACCGAGATTCGCAAAGGCGAAGAACTGGACGCCTCCCTGATCGATGCGTACCTGAAGGCGCACGTGCCGGATCTTCACGGCACACCGACGATCAGTCAGTTTCCGGGCGGCGCATCGAACCTGACCTATCTGCTTCAGTACCCTGAGCGGGAACTGGTACTGCGTCGTCCACCTTTCGGACACAAGGCGCGCTCCGCCCATGACATGGGTCGCGAATACCGCATTCTCAATCAGCTCAAGGAAGCCTTTCCCTACTGTCCCGAGGCGTATCTGCACTGCACGGACGAGTCACTGATCGGCTCGGAGTTCTACGTCATGCAGCGCGTCAAGGGGATCATCCTGCGCTCTGACCTGCCGTCGGAACTGGCGCTGGATGCAACACAGACCGAACAGCTGTGCAAAAACTTTATCGACAAGATGGTGGACTTGCATCGCGTCGATTATCAGGCCTGTGGCCTGGGTGACCTCGGCAAGCCGCAAGGCTATGTACAACGGCAGATTTCCGGCTGGTCCGAACGCTATGAAAAAGCACTGACTCCGGACGCTCCAGCGTGGGAGCAGGTCAAGCGCTGGCTGGTAGACAAAATGCCTGCCGACTCGCCCACCTCAAGCATCGTGCACAACGACTACCGTTTCGACAATGTGATCCTCGACCCGGCCAACCCGATGCACATCATCGGCGTGCTGGACTGGGAGTTGACTACGCTCGGCGATCCGCTCATGGACCTGGGCAACACCCTCGCCTACTGGGTACAGGCCGACGATCCAGCCCCGGTTCAATTGATGCGCCGCCAGCCGAGCAATGCGCCAGGGATGCTGACCCGCCAGGCATTTGTCGACTATTACGCCGAGCGCGCTGGCGTGCGCATAGACAATTTCGATTTCTACTACACCTATGGCCTGTTCCGTCTGGCCGGTATCGTGCAACAGATCTACTACCGGTTTTTCCATGGCCAGACCCAGGACAAACGCTTTGCCCAATTCATTCACATGAACAGGTTGCTGGAGCAGATGAGCCTGAGCGTGATCGAAAAATCCAGCCTCTGACCGCCAGCGCCAAGACAAGGAAATGACATGTCCAGAACCCAGCTCTTCGACCTTGATGGCAAGGTTGCATTCGTTTCAGGTGCCAGCCGAGGAATCGGTGAAGCCATTGCTCGGCTGCTGGCCCAGCAAGGCGCGCACGTTATCGTCTCAAGTCGCAGGCTCGAGGGTTGCCAGGCGGTGGCGGACGCCATCGTCAGCGAGGGTGGCAAGGCAACAGCCATTGCCTGCCACATCGGTGAGCTGGAACAGATAAGCAGTGCATTCGCGCAGATTCGCCAACAGTTCGGGCGCCTGGATGTGTTGGTCAACAACGCCGCCACCAACCCGCAGTTCTGCAACGTGCTGGACACCGATCCCGGCGCCTTTCAGAAGACCATCGACGTCAACATTCGCGGCTACTTTTTCATGTCCGTCGAAGCCGGCAAGCTGATGCGCGAAAACGGCGGCGGCAGCATCATCAACGTGGCGTCCATCAACGCGATATCGCCGGGCGCCTATCAAGGCGTCTATTCAATGACCAAGGCAGCCGTGGTCAACATGACCAAGGTGTTTGCCAAGGAGTGCGCTGAGTTCGGCATCCGTTGCAACGCCCTGCTTCCCGGTTTGACTGACACCAAGTTCGCATCGGCACTGGTCAAGAACGACGCGATCCTCAACATGGCGCTGTCGCAAATTCCACTGAAACGCGTTGCCGCTCCGAGCGAGATGGCCGGCGCGGTGCTTTACCTTGCCAGCGAGGCCTCCAGCTATACCACCGGTGTGGCGCTGAACGTCGACGGCGGCTTCTTATCGTGAAGGCTCACGCGACTGGCAAAAAGAAATTGAATTAATTTTCCATTATTAAAATATATGGAATATATTTTCCGCATAACAACAATCCTTTCTGGAGAATGTCATGCGGGAATCCCTTTCCACATCACCTGCGCAATTGGGTATCGGACTGATCGGCACCGGCTTCATGGGCCGCGCCCATGCGTTGGCGTTCGGCAACGCCAACGCCGCGCTTGATCTGCCTGCACGTATACGGCTCTCCGCGCTGGCGGACGCCGACAGTGCGCGCGCCGAGCAATGCGCAAGCGCCTGGGGGTTCGACCGCAGCCACGCTGACTGGCAACAGTTGATCGATGATCCGTACGTGCAGATCGTGGCGATTACCACCCCCAATCACCTGCACTTCCCCATGGCCATGGCCGCCATCGCTGCAGGCAAGGCGGTGTACTGCGAAAAACCGCTGGCCGTGAGCCTCGCCCAGGCCGATGAAATGCGCCGTAGCGCCAAGGCTGCGGGGGTCGTCACCCAGGTCGGCTACAACTACCAGTACAACCCGATGATCGGCCTTGCCAGAGAAATGATCGAAGCCGGCGAGCTGGGCGAGATCGTCAGCTTTCAGGGCGAGTTCAGCGAGGATTTCATGGGTAATCCGGCGTCACCCTGGTCGTGGCGCTGTGAAGCGGCGCATGCGGGCGGTGCGCTGGCCGATCTGGGCAGCCACTTGCTGGCGATGGCTCGTCATTTGCTGGGCGATGTCGAAGCAGTCTGCGCCGACTCCAGCACCGTACACCGTGAACGCCCGGCGAGCCTCGGCAGCCAGCAGATCCGCGCCATTGCAGTGGACGACCAGACCCACGCGCTACTGCGCTTTGCCAACGGTGCGCGCGGAACCTTCAGCAGCAGTTGGCTCAAACACGGCTACAAAAACCATCTGAGTTTCGAGATCAGCGGCACCAAGGGCACGCTGGCGTTCGATCAGGAGCGGCTCAACGAGCTGCGTCTCTACCGTACAGGCGCAGCCGGACGCGATGGTTTTCAGCGTCTGCTGGCCGGCCCTGCACAACCGGGTTACGCCGCATTCTGCCCGGCTCCCGGCCACCAGTTGGGCTACAACGAGCTCAAGGCGCTCGAAGTACAAGCGCTCATCCAGGCCGTATGCGGTCAGCGCAGCCGTGGCCCGGACTTCGAGGAAGCGTGGCAAATCGAGCGCCTGGCGACGGCCATTCGCGTGGCCGCTGCCGAGCAACGCTGGGTCGCGCTCACCGACATCTGACTTCCTGCAAACGTTGTACAAGGGGTAGAATGCGCTACGTTCGGGCAGCCATTCTGCCCCTTTGCCGTCCTCGCCATAAGCCCTCTGCCACCATGCCTTTTGAACTCAGCGTCGACCTGACCACCCTCGCCATTCTTGCCGTGGTAGCTTTCATAGCGGGATTCATAGACGCCATCGCCGGTGGCGGCGGACTGCTGACCACCCCTGCGCTAATGACAGCCGGCCTGCCGCCGCATCTGGTGCTGGGCACCAACAAGCTCAGCTCGACCTTTGGTTCAGCGACGGCCAGTTTCACCTTCTACCGTCGCAAGCTGTTTGACCCAGGCCAATGGCTGCATGCAGTGGCCGGTACTGCAGTCGGTGCTGCGCTGGGCGCGGTGATCGCCCATTACCTGCCAGCCGAATGGCTGAACCAGATGTTGCCGGTGATTGTGTTCGGTTGCGGGCTGTACTTGTTGTTTGGTGGCACGCCCAAGGCGCCCCTGGACAGCAATGCGCCGATCAAGAAGAAATGGCAGCTGCCGCAAGGACTGGGACTGGGTTTCTACGACGGTGTTGCCGGGCCGGGTACCGGTGCCTTCTGGACAGTCAGTACCCTGCTGCTCTACCCGGTGGATCTGGTCAAGGCCAGCGGCGTGGCGCGCAGCATGAACTTCGTCAGCAATGCCGTGGCATTGTCGGTGTTCATCTTTTCTGGCCAGGTGGATTACATCATCGGCCTGAGCATGGGCCTTGCGGTGATGCTTGGTGCCTACTTCGGTGCAGGCACCGCGATCAAGGGCGGTGCCAAATTCATCCGCCCGGTGTTCATCACCGTGGTCCTGGGCCTGACCGTGCGCCTAGCCTGGCAGCACTGGTTCGGGGGCGCCTGAACGCTCGGCCAGGTACGCCTCGATAAGGTAACGGGCAATTGACCGATTGGCTGGTAACGGCGGCAGGTCATCGACATGAAACCAGCGTGCGTCTTCGATTTCTTCTGCCTGTGGCACAATTTCGCCGCTTTCGTATTCGGCATGGAACCCGAGCATCATCGAATGCGGAAACGGCCAGCACTGGCTGCCCCGGTACTTGAGGTTCTTGATGCGTACCTGCACCTCTTCCATCACCTCGCGGTGTACGCAGTCCTCAGCAGACTCACCCGGCTCCACAAACCCGGCCAGTGCGCTGTACATACCGGTGACGAAACGCGGTGAGCGGGCCAGCAGGATTTCATCACCCCGAGTAACCAGCACGATCATGCTCGGCGAAATACGCGGGTACAGCCGCAGGTTGTCATGTTCGCAGAACATCGCCCGCTCTCCGCGAATCTGCACGGTGGGACGACCGCAGGCACCGCAGAAACGGTGTTCTCTGGCCCATGTGCTGACTTGCGCGGCGTAGCCGAGCATCTGGAAAACAGCAAAATCACCGTCCAGCATGAACTGACGCAAACCCTGCCAGGCGCAGCCCTCGACGGCAACCGAGCGTTCCAGCACCAGCAGGTAGACAGGCTCCCCGTCGAAATAGCCGATGCCATGCTCGCTCTGTATCGGCAGCTCCTGCGCGGCCAGCCAGTTTCTGGGGAACAGCACCCCATTGGCATCCAGCAAAAAACCCTGATCCCCCTGAACCACAGCCAAACCGCCAGGGGCCTCGACATCCAGAACTGCAGTTGTCCAACGCTCCGGGCGCGACATGGGAAACTCCTTAGCTCAGACTCGAGCCTTTGTCATGTATCAATTATCGAAGACCGGCTTCTGCTTGCTCATCTGCGCAGCCATCGCCAATTTCAGGTCAGGTGATTGCAGCATGGCTGCGTTCCAGATGGCAACGTGTTCGAGACCGTCCTCCACTCTGTGATCACGCATGTAGCTGATCATTTGCTTGGTGCCCTCAATGGCGAGGGGCGATTTGCCGGCTATTTCCCGAGCCACCGCCAGGACACCCTGCAACAGACCGTCCGGGTCATCGAAGGTGCGATTGACCAGCCCGATCCGTTGCGCCTCTTCAGCGCCGACGGTACGTCCGGTGTAGGCCAGTTCGCGCAACACACCATCACCGATGATCCTTGGCAGCCGTTGCAGCGTGCCGACATCAGCGGCCATGCCCATGTCGATCTCGCGAATGGAGAACTGCGCGTCGGCGGCCGCGTAACGCATGTCACACGCGGAAATCAGGTCGATGGCGCCGCCCAGGCAATAGCCTTGAATGGCGGCGAGAACCGGTTTTCGGCAATTGTCCACGGCAGTGAACGAGGCCTGCATGTCGCGGATCTTGCGCCGCAACAGACGTGCGTTACGCCCGGCATCCTTGCCCATCTGGCTGGCGACCGAGGCCAGCAGTGCCAGATCGATACCTGACGAAAAGTGCTTGCCCGCACCGCTGAGTACCACGACGCGTACCTCGTCAGTGCGCTCTATCCAGTCGAAAATGTCGATTATCTCCGTCCAGAACGACTCGTTCATTGCGTTGAGTTTTTCAGGCCGGTTGATTTGTACGTGAGCAATGCTGTCGGCCAGCTCGACCCGGAAACTTTGATAATCGGTCACGACGTGATCCTCAGGCAGATTGGGGTGTTCAGGTGCAGGACTATAACAACAGCACCCGATACATCGTAACCGGGCTGAACTGACATTCGCCGGACCCGCAAACCACCCGCACAGCTATATTGGATATGGCCGCCCCCTCAAATAGAGGGAACGGCCGCATCACCTTAAGGTCCAGTAATGAATAGCAACAAAACCTGTGCGGTTATCAGAGGGCGATACTTGAATACGTCAAAAGCGGCAACCGGCATTGAAGGCCTGGACGACATCCTTGCAGGAGGTCTTTCACGCAGTCATGTGTTTCTTCTCGAGGGAGAGCCCGGAACCGGCAAGACAACCGTAGCCCTGCAATTTCTGCAGGCCGGAGCGGCAGCGGGCGAAATATCCCTGTACATCACCCTGTCCGAGACCGAAAGCGAGCTGCGCTCGGGTGCAGCCTCGCACGGCTGGCAGCTCGACGAACATATCAATATCTTCGAACTGACGCCGCCCGAAAGCCTGCTCGACGCCGATCACCACCAGAGCCTGCTCTACTCCTCTGACCTGGAGCTGGGTGAAGCAACGCGGCAGATATTCGAGGTGGTCGAGCGCGTCAAACCCACCCGTGTGGTGATCGACAGCCTCTCGGAAATCCGTCTTCTGGCGCAGAGTTCGTTGCGCTACAGGCGCCAGATTCTGGCCATCAAACATTACTTCACGCGCTACAACGCGACGGTACTGCTGCTGGACGACCTGACCACCGAGGCGCTGGACAAGACCGTGCACAGCGTTGCCCACGGCGTTATCCGCCTCGAAGCACTGACACCTACCTACGGTGCCGAGCGCAGACGTTTGAAAATCGTCAAATACCGTGGCCAGAAGTACCGCGGTGGTTTTCATGACTTCAACATTGCCGAGAACGGTATTCAAGTCTTCCCGCGCCTGGTGGCTGCCGAGCACCGCTCCAACTACGCGCGCACTCAATTGAGCAGTGGCATCAAGGAGCTGGACGATCTGCTGGGCGGCGGCATCGAGGGCGGCTCCAGCACCCTGATTCTCGGCCCGGCCGGGACCGGGAAATCGCTCATCTCGCTGGTTTTTGCCGCACAGGCGGTGGCGCGCGGCGAGCGTGTCGGCCTGTTCATATTCGATGAGGAAATGGGCCTGCTGTTCGAGCGCATGCTCAAACTGGGTATCGACCTGCGTGCGCTGCAGGAAACCGGCAATCTGGTGGTCGAACAGATCGACGCGGCAGAGCTGTCCCCAGGTGAATTCGCACACCGCGTGCGGCGCGCAGTCGATATAAAGCAGATAAAGACCGTCGTCATCGACAGTATCAACGGCTATCAGGCGGCAATGCCGGAAGAAAGCGCGCTGGTTTTGCATATGCACGAGCTGCTGCTCTACCTCAACCGCCAGGGCGCCTCGACCTTCATGACCGTAGCGCAACACGGACTGGTGGGCGACATGCGCTCGCCGGTGGACATTACCTACCTTGCCGACAGCGTGATTCTGTTGCGCTATTTCGAAGCGCTGGGTCAGGTACGCCGTGCCATATCGATCATCAAGAAACGTACCGGCACTCACGAATCCACTATCCGAGAGTACCGCATCAGTTCCAGCGGACTGAAAATCGGCGAACCGCTGGCGGCCTTTCAGGGCGTGCTGCGCGGTGTGCCGTCATACATGGGTGACAAGAAACCGCTGCTGGAGGATGACGACCTGTGAGTACTCCAGGTCTGTTGTCAGAGCGCGCGATCATTCTCGCCCCACGCGGGCGGGACAGCCAGATCGCCACGCGTATTCTCGACGAAGCGGGCTATCCGTCAACGGTAGCCCATGATGTGTCCGAGCTGGTCAGAGAGCTGAGCGCGGGCGCTGGCCTGGCGATTATCGCCGACGAGGCACTGCGCAACGCCGACATGACCCCGTTGCTCGAACTCCTCGGCCGCCAGCCGCCCTGGTCGGACTTGCCGATCGTTTTGCTGACCCATCACGGCGGACCGGATCACAACCCGTCCGCACGCATGGGCAACCTGCTGGGCAACGTGACCTTTCTTGAACGCCCTTTCCATCCCGTCACGCTGGTCAGTCTGGTCATGACGGCTGTACGTGGTCGTAGACGCCAGTATGAAGCCCGGGCGCGCATGGAGGACCTGCACGAAAGTGAAGGCCGCCTGCAGAACGCCCTGAAGGCTGGCAGGCTGGGCTCATGGGTGCTGGAAGCGGAACACCTCAAGCTGACCTGTTCGGACATCACCAAAAGTCATTACGGCCGCGATGAGCAGAATACGCTTGATTACCAGGAGTGGCTGGCCGCCGTCTACTTCGAAGACCAACCGAGGATGCAATCGGCGCTGCAGCGCAGCTTGGACACCGGTGTCGACTTGATCATCGAATACCGTAATGTCTGGCCGGATGGCTCACTCAATTGGGTGGATGTACGCGCCCGCGCCACTCGCAGCAAGAACGGCCTGATCGGCTCCCTTGCCGGTGTGACCTCTGACATCACCGAGCGCAAACAGGCCGAGTCGCAATTGCGTCGCCTCAATGAAACGCTCGAACAACAGGTTGAGGAGCGAACCTCGCAGCTGCGTCACAAAGAGGAGATTCTGCGCCAGTCACAGAAAATGGAAGCGGTCGGCCAGTTGACCGGCGGGATTGCCCATGACTTCAACAACATGCTGACCGGCATTATCGGCAGCCTGGAGTTGATAAGACGCCGGCTGGCGCGTGGCCGCATCGAAGACCTGAATGGCCTGATCGATCTGGGGGTCACATCGGCCAACCGCGCGGCCGCCCTGACCCATCGGCTGCTGGCCTTCTCGCGGCGTCAGTCGCTGGACTCCAAGCCGGTCGAAATGAACCATCTGGTCAATGCCATGGACGAACTGCTGCAGCGCAGCGTCAACGAGAGCATTCACCTGCAACTGCGTCTTGCGCACGATCTGTGGACCGCAGAAGCCGACCCCAACCAGTTGGAGAGCGCCCTGCTCAATCTGGTACTCAATGCCCGCGATGCCATGCCTGATGGCGGTACGCTGGTGGTCGAGACCTCCAATCAGCGGCTGGACAGATCGTTCACCAACGCCTACGAGAACCTGCTGCCAGGTGACTATGTCGCGCTGAGCGTCAGTGACAATGGCTGCGGCATGCCTGAAACCGTCATCAGTCGGGCGTTCGACCCCTTCTTCACCACCAAACCCATCGGCCAGGGCACTGGCCTGGGGCTTTCGATGATTTACGGCTTCAGCAAGCAATCGCACGGCCACGTCCTGATCAAGAGCGAGGTCGGCGTCGGTACTACCGTACAACTGTTTCTGCCGCGCTTTAAGGGGCTTGCGTCTGAGGCCGAGCAGACTTTCCAGAGCAATGCGGTTTATGCCGAGAATGGCGAGACCGTGTTGATCGTCGAAGACGACCCGGCCGTGCGTACGCTGGTCAGTGAGGTGCTCGGTGAGCTGGGCTACACCTTCATCGAGGCCGGAGAAGCGTCGGACGCGGTGCCGATACTCGAATCAGGACAGCGCATCGATCTGTTGATCAGCGATGTCGGACTGCCAGGCATGAACGGCAGGCAGCTGGCGGAAATAGCCAGACAACTGCGGCCGGAGCTCAAGGTGCTGTTCATTACCGGCTACGCTGAACATGCGGCGGTACGAGGAGGCTTTCTGGACACAGGGATGCAATTGATCACCAAGCCCTTTGCCTTCGATCACCTGACTTCAAAAGTACGGGAAATGATAGAAGCCTGAGCAATGCTCAGGCTCCAGGTAGCACAGACTCGTCTAGTTGCCCGCGCAGTCATCATCAAGCCAGCAGTTTCTGAATCTGCGTATGCAAGGTGTCCATGGTGAAGGGCTTGGCGAGAATGGGTGCCTTCAGCGCAATCGGGCTGCCCGAGTCGAGTATCTCTGCCGGGTAACCGCTGATGAAAATCACCTTCAACTCAGGCCGCAGCATGATCGCAGGCTCGGCAATCTGGACGCCCGAGACGCCGCCCGGCAGCCGATAATCGGTGATCATCAGGTCGAGATGGGGTTTGGTCGCCAGAATCTCGAAAGCCTGCTCGCCGTTCTCGGCTTTCAGGACACGATAACCCTCACCCGACAGATAATCGGCCAGAAGCATCAGGATCAGGGGCTCGTCTTCGACGATTAGTACGACGTTTTCTGCATCAGCGCTCATTGAACTGCCTTTGATCTTATAAATAGCTGCCATTACGACCACGGCACGCTTGGGAGGTTGCGCCAACCTGTGATTAAACTTGACTGCCGGTGGCGGCGACCTTACAGAGGCAGGCAGATACGAAACACCGAACCCTTGCCCTCTTCACTTTCCACTTCGATGCGACCGCCGTGCGCCATGACGATCTGATCGGAAATGAACAGCCCAAGACCCAATCCGGCAACAGCGTGATTGCTCGACACCCGCTCGAACTGCTGAAAGATGCGCTTCTGGTTTTCGGCCGTAATGCCAATACCTTGATCCCTGACTTCGATGAAAGCCTCGCTGTCCTTGCTGTAAACATGCACTTCAATCGGCTTTCGCGCACCGTAGCGCAGCGCGTTGGTGAGCAGGTTGGCAACCACCTGCTCGATACGAAATTCGTCCCAGACGCCGATCACCGGCTGTTCGGCAAACTGGGTGATGCTGGAATCGGCGGCAGCGATCTGTGCGGCAAAGCTTTCCAGCAGCTGCGTGACCAGTTCGCTGAGGTCGAACGGGCTCGGTCTGATCGACAGCTTGCCGGTGCGGATCCTCGATACATCGAGCATGTCTTCGATCAGGCGGATAAGACTCTGAATCTGTCGCTCATCGCGATCGACCATCGCGTGCAGCTTCTCCATGGTAAACGCCGCGGCGTTGTCCTTGGCCAGGTGCAGCTTGCGCAGCTGGGTCTCCAGAATAAGGCCGTTGAGCGGCGTGCGCACCTCGTGGGAGACGATGGACATGAAGTCATCCCGCATGCGAATCGCGTGTTCCAGCTCGCCCTGAGTCGACTGCAGACGCTTGAGCAAGGCTTCCTGCTCCTGGCGACTGCGCTCAAGCTCCTCGACCTGTATTTTCATGGCCTTGCGCTGTCGGTAGAGATCGACGAACACATTGACCTTGCTCTTTACCGCGTGAATATCCAGCGGCTTGTGCAGGAAGTCCACGGCACCACTTTCATAGCCCTTGAAGGCGTAATTCAGCTCGCGCCCGGCAGCACTGACGAAGACGATTGGAATGCTTTTGGTCTTTTCCGTGCTGCGCATCAGCTCGGCCAGCTCGAAGCCGTTCATCCCGGGCATCTGAACGTCGAGGATGGCCATGGCGAATTCGTGCTGCAGCAGCAGTGACAGTGCTTCGTCCGCAGACAGCGCCTTGTAGACGATTCGATCGCCGCGCTTGATCAGCGCTTCGAGCGCCAGCAGGTTTTCCGGCAAATCATCGACGATGAGCAGTTTTGCCTGAATTTCACTTAACATGCGGTTCGTTCCAGCTCGACCAGCAAGCGGCCAATATCGTTCAGGGAAAGGAGGTAATCGGGCGAGTGCAGCGCCAGGCCCGCTTCAGGCATGGTAGACGCCTGGGCCTGCGCGGGGTCCTGAATCACCGTGAAACCACCGTACTTCTTGATCTGCAGCAACCCGTTCGCGCCGTCATTGTTGGCACCGGTCAACAGCACGCCAGCCAGTCGCGGCGCATAGGCATCAGCGGCCGAACCGAACAGAATGTCGATACTGGGCCTTGAATAAAACACCTTGTCCTCCTGACTCAGTGACAGGGAAAAGTCAGACTCCACCGAGACGTGATAACCCGCTGGCGCAACGTACAAAGTGCCGGGCACGATGCTCTCCTTGTCGTCGGCTTCCTTGACCGGAATTGCCAGACGGTTCTGAAACACATTGGCCAACTGGCTATGCCGATCATCAGGTAGATGCAGAACCATCAGGATAGGCAATGAAAACCCCCTGCGCAGACCGCTGAATATTTTCAGCAGGGCTTCCACGCCGCCCGCCGAGGCACCGACCACAATGGCATCGACCACGGGTAACGCGTGGCTGGGCGCTTCATCGCCAAACGTGGTTCTCATGATTTCCGGTAAATCCGCTCGGGTTTCACCAGCGCCTCGAAGTCGCCACCGTAGGCGGAAAATTCCAGCGTTTCCTTGCTGCCCAGCGCCAGAAAGCCACGATGACACAACGAATCATGAAACAACCCGAACGCTCGATCCTGAAGCTTTTTGTTGAAATAAATCAGTACGTTACGGCAAGAAATAAATTGCGTTTCGGAGAATACACTATCTGTGGCCAGACTGTGATCGGCAAACGTGACGTTCTCGCACAGCGTCTTGTCGAAGATCGCATAGTCATAGGCAGACGTGTAGTACTCGGCAAAATCGCGCTGCCCTCCCGCCTTTCGATAGTTCTCGGCATAGGCCCGCACGTTGTCCATGGAGAAGATGCCCTGCTTGGCCTTTTCCAGCGAGCTGGGGTTGATATCGGTCGCATAGATGATGGTCCGCTCCAACAGCCCTTCCTCGCGCAACAGAATAGCCGTGGAATAGACCTCTTCGCCCGTACTGCAACCGGCGATCCATACCTTGAGTGACGGGTAAGTGCGCAGCACCGGCACAACTTCGTTGCGGATCGCCAGAAAGTGCGACGGGTCACGAAACATCTCACTGACCGGAATCGTGAGAATCTGCAGCAGCTGCATGAACGCTGCAGGATCATGGAGCACACGTTCCTGCAGGGCGGAAATGGTCGCACAATCGAACTGACGCAGCGCATGGATCACGCGGCGCTTCACCGAAGCGCCTGAGTAGTCACGAAAGTCGTAGCTGTACTGAAGGTAAATCGCTTCGATCAGCAGGCGCAGTTCGATATCCATGCTTCGATCAATAGGCATGGTAGCGCCCGGGACTGGCATAGCAGACGCCCCTCCATTCAAGCCTCATTCAGATACGCTCCATCTTCGGCAGCCAGACGCGGATCAGCGAAAACAGGCGATCCAGATCGATGGGTTTGGCCAGGTAATCGTTGGAACCCGCCTGTAGGCAGCGCTCCTGATCATCTTTCATGGCCTTGGCCGTGACGGCAATGATCGGCAGCTTGCGCCAGCGCGGGTCCTTGCGAATCTCGATGGTCGCTTCAAAACCGTCCATTTCAGGCATCATCACGTCCATCAGGACCAGATCGATGTCTTCCACCTCATTAAGCCTGGCAATCGCCTCCAGACCGTTACGGGCGATTTCCACCACCGCGCCTTTATGTTCAAGGGCACTGGTCAGGGCGAAAATGTTACGCACATCGTCGTCGACCACGAGGATCTTGCGCGCCTCGAAGACCTTGTCACGGCTTCGCGCGGTCTTGAGCATCTTTTGCCGCTCGTTGGACAGTTGCGACTCGACCTTGTGCAGGAACAGCGTGACTTCATCGAGCAGCCGTTCAGGCGAACGCGCACCCTTGATGATGATCGAGCGCGAATACTTCATCAGCTCGGCTTCTTCATCGCGGGTCATGTTACGGCCGGTATAGACGATCACCGGCGGGAAGGCACAGATGTCTTCCATAGACATGCGTTTGAGCAACTCATTGCCGAGCATGTCCGGCAGCTTCAGGTCGATGATCATGCAGTCGTAGACGTGATCGCGCAGCAGGTCCAGCGCCTCCTGGGCGAAGCCTACCGCGGTGATTTCAATATCATCATCACCGATCAGGCGCGCGATGCTGTCACGCTGCAGCGCGTCATCCTCGACCAGCAGGATACGTTTGACCTTCTGCGTCAGCTTGGCTTCCAGCTTGGCGAACACGTCCTTGAGCTCTTCACGCGTGGTCGGCTTGACCGCGTAGCCAATCGCGCCCATATGCAAGGCGGCTTCCTGGCGATCTTCGACCGAGATCACGTGCACCGGAATGTGCCGGGTGGGCGCCAGCTCCTTGAGACGCTGCAGCACGGTCAGGCCCGAATGGTCCGGCAGGCGCATGTCCAGCAGGATCGCATCCGGCGTATAGCGGGATGCCAGATTGAAGCCATCGTCGGCAGCATGCGCCACCAAACAGTCGTAGCCCAGTTCGTGGGCCAGATCGTAGAGAATCTGGGCGAATCGCACCTCGTCTTCGATCACCAGAATGCAGCGCCGCTGGAAAGGTGCCTTGTCGCGGTCGTCGGCAAATACCGGCACCGGCGTATCCATCGGCACGGGTGCCGGAACAGGCTGCGCAATGACCGGAAGCACAGGGGCATACGGCTGCAGCGCAGCAGGCGCTGGCACGATTGGCAGATCGCTGCCCGGCTCGCGGTCGTCTTGCTCGACGTAATGCTCCGGCAGCACCAGGCTGAAAATACTGCCCTGCCCCGGTGCGCTGGTCACACTGATCGATCCGCCCAGCAATGCTGCCAGATCACGTGAAATCGACAACCCCAGGCCGGTACCGCCATAACGTCGGTTGGTGGTGCCGTCTGCCTGACGGAATGCTTCGAAGATACCCTGCTGGTGCTCCTCGGCGATGCCGATGCCCGAATCACGCACGATGAACGCGATACCTGCGCCCGGCTGACGCGAAACGACCATGCTGACCGAGCCGGCCTCGGTGAACTTGATCGCGTTGGACAGCAGGTTCTTGAGGATCTGCTCAAGACGCTGGCGATCGGTGAACAGCATGGTGGGCGCGCCGGTCTGGATGTCGACGGTAAACGCCAGCTTCTTCTCGGCGGCCAGCGGTTGGAAGAGCGTCCGCAGACCTTCGACCAGTCGGGGAACGCTGCTGTTTTCCGGGCGCACTTCCAGCTTGCCGGCCTCAACCTTGGAAATATCCAGAATGTCGTTGATCAGATTCAGCAGGTCATTACCCGCCGAATAAATCGACTCGGCAAACTTGACCTGTTCGGCGGTGAGATTTTCGCCCGGGTTCTCGGCCAGCAGTTTGGCGAGGATCAGCGAGCTGTTGAGCGGCGTGCGCAGCTCGTGGGACATGTTGGCGAGGAACTCGGACTTGTACTTGCTGGCACGCTGCAGCTCGTCCGCCCGCGCCTGCAACTCGGCCTGGGCGATATTCAGTTCTTCGTTGTTGCGATCCAGCGCATCGCGCTGCTCGGCCAGCGCTTGACTCTGGTCGGCCAACTGCTCGTTGGTCTGCTCGAGTTCGGCCTGCTGGGTCTCCAGATGAGCCTGGGATTCCTTGAGGATGCGCGACTGCTCCTCCAGCTCTTCGTTGGCGGTGCGCAGTTCTTCCTGCTGCACCTGCAGCTCTTCGTTGAGCTGCTGGGTCTCGGCCAGCACCTCCTGCAGACGCTGGCGATAACGGGCGGCTTCGATGGACGTGCCGACGTTGTCCGCCACCAGCTCAAGGAACTCGATGTCCCGCTCGGTCAGGGCACGCAAAAAGCCCAGTTCGATCACCCCGTTGACCTGATCGTCATTGCTGGTTGGCACCACCACCACGCTGCGCGGTGAACCGTCGCCCAGGCCGGAAGCAACCTTGAAGTAATTATCCGGCAGTTCATCCAGCGTAATGATGCGGTCCTGCTGGGCGGCCTGCCCGACAATGCCTTCATCACTGTGAATGGTCTGATCTTGCTGCTCCTGTTCGCGGGAGAAGCCATACGAGGCTGCGCGCGTCAGGCCGCCGTGGTCTTGGCGAATGTAAACCGCCGCCACCGACGCGCCCAGGTATTGGGTCAGGAACTGGAGGATATTGCGGCCCAGCATGCTCAGCGTCAGTTGCCCCAGAACCTGCTCAGCCAGCTCGCTCTGGCCATTGCGCAGCCAGGCTACTTTCTGCAGACGCTCGGAATTGATTTCCTGCAGCCTGAGGTTTTCGCTGTAAGTATTCGACAGCGACAACAGATCCCTGCGGCCGATATAGGCAAGAATTGCGCTGACGATCACCACGAATATCAGATAAAGGGTGACGGAAAGAATGGTACTGCGCGTGACTTCAGCATTGCGGTTCAGTCGAAGCTGTTGCTCCATCTCCACGGCCTGATCATATTCGGTACGGATCTGGTCGGTGATGCGTTTGCCACGTCCGGCCAGCACCGGCGTTTGATAATCGCCGTTGGTGCGCCGTAACGTGATCATCTCCTGGGCGAACGCATTCCACTCCTGCTGCAGCGTGGACAGACGTCTGAACCGATCCAGCTGCGTAGGGTTGTCGTCTACCAGTTTCTCCAGCCCCTGCAGCTCGGCGAGCAACAGCGGCTTGGCGACCTCATAGGGGTCGAGAAAATGCTGATCACCCGTCAGCAGAAAACCGCGCATGCCGGTTTCCATGTCTATCGACAGTTTCATTGAGCGGTTGGTGTTGTTGATTACCCGGTCAGTGTGCTCGACCCACTGTATTGCAGTGAGCAGATAACTGATCAGCAAAATGAAGAAAACTGCGCTCAGTACACCGACACCCAATGGCAAGCCAACGTTACGACCCAGCAATTTTCGAAAGCGTTGTTCATCGACAACAGACGTCCGATTCATGAAATATCCCTGACGAGTGGATCAAAACCGTAGAGTTTGCCGTAAACCTACGAAAAACACTCTTATTTCCGACATAGAGGATTGAAATTTCACACATAAATGGGCGATAAGCTCACGCCTGTATTCATTAATGACGCCAACCCGTGATTCGCCCTCGCGATTTACGGTATTTGTGCCTCGATTGAACTTCCACCCGGTTTTTATTTACTGATACAAGGACTGTATCAACAGCCGACAGGCCCTCGCTCGGTTACCCTGAGTCGACGGGAAAGGATGCGCAAAATTCCACACTGTCTGCGCTATCGCCATTATTCAGGTTTAAGGAGTCAACCATGCCCGACACAGCCCGCACCATTCTCGTGGTCGAAGACGACGCCATAGTGCGCATGCTGATTGTCGACGTGCTCGAAGAGCTGGAATACAGGGTACTGGAAGCCGAGGACGCTACGTCGGCACTGACCTTTGTTGCAGACGATTCCAATCACATCGACCTGCTGATGACTGACCAGGGACTGCCTGACATGAAAGGCACCGCACTGGCCAAAAAGGTCATCGAACTTCGCCCGCAATTGCCGGTGCTGTTCGCCAGCGGTTACTCGGAAAATATCGACGTGCCGCCAGGCATGCACTCGATCGGCAAGCCGTTCTCCATCGACCAGTTGCGTGACAAGGTAAAAAGCATTCTTGGAAACAGCCTTGACTGATATCGACGCTGCCCTCAACAGCACTGAAAAGCCTGTCAGCACCCGCTTATTGATCATCGGCTACGTATGGCCAGAGCCGCGTTCCTCGGCTGCCAGCGGGCACATGATGCAACTGATTCAATGCTTTCTGGAGCAGGACTGGCAGATCACCTTCGCCAGCCCTGCCACCGAAGGCGAGCACCGCGCCGATCTGCTCAGCCTGGGCATCCGCGAAGTGCACATCGCGCTCAACGACAGCAGTTTTGACGTGTTTGTCAGCGAATTGCAGCCTGACGTCGTGCTCTTCGATCAGTTCATGATCGAGGAACAGTTCGGCTGGCGCGTCGAGCAGCAGTGTCCCGACGCACTACGCATTCTGGAAACGTCGGATTTT
Organism: Pseudomonas sp. PvP100; assembly: GCF_017833055.1. NCBI lineage: Bacteria > Pseudomonadati > Pseudomonadota > Gammaproteobacteria > Pseudomonadales > Pseudomonadaceae > Pseudomonas > Pseudomonas sp. PvP100. The sequence continues at coordinate 1,372,955 of NZ_JAFIBO010000001.1, read as the reverse complement.
CAGAGCCTGCGCCACGCACGCCATCAGTTGTTGAAGGATTTGCTTAACAGCGATTGCGCCGAGGCCGGACCGTGCAGCGCCGACGTTTCAGCGCCGCAGCTTTTCCGGCGGATCGCATCCAGTGATCTGGCGCAGCGCGAAATTGCTTCGTTGTATCGCTGCGACCTCAACCTGATGACGTCGGATGTCGAAATCGCCCTGTTGAGCGGCTCTTTCGGCCTGCCCGCCGCGCTGCTGCACTGGTGTCCGCTGATGATCGACGGCGCGCCCGACAGCTTCCGGCCTTTTGCAGAGCGTGCGCACTTCCTCAGCATCGGCAACTTCCGCCATGCGCCCAACTGGGATGCGGTGCTGTGGATGAAAACCGCTATCTGGCCGCTGATTCGTCAGCAACTGCCTGACGCTCAGTTGCACATCTACGGTGCCTACACGCCACCCAAGGCCTCGGCGCTGCACAATGCCTCGCAGGGCTTTCATGTGAAGCACTGGGCCGAGGATGCGCTGGAGGTCATGTCCCATGCGCGGGTGTGCCTCGCGCCATTGCGCTTCGGGGCCGGCATCAAAGGCAAGCTGATGGACGCGATGCTCTGCGGAACGCCGTCAGTCACGACGCCGATGGGTGCGGAAGCCATGAGCGGCGGGCTGCCGTGGCCCGGCATCATTGCCGACAACCCTGCGGAAATCGCGGGCGCTGCGGTCAGGCTTTATCAGGACCAGAACCTCTGGCTTGAAGCGCAACAAGCGGGTCAGGCGTTGCTGCAGGCGCGCTTTCAGCATCGGCAGCACTGTGCGAGCCTGATCGAACGCATCGACACCCTTCGCAACGAACTCGCGGAGCATCGTCTGGCGAACTTCACCGGCGCCATGCTGCGGCACCATCACCACAAGAGCACCAAATACATGGCGCAGTGGATCGAAGCGAAGAATCGCAACAAGGATGAAAAACCGGCTTAGGCTCAATGAGAAAAGTCGGCGAGCGAAGGTCAGGCAAGGCAAAAACAGGCGAGGAACGGCCGGGTCGCGTTCGACTCTACGGTTTGTAAATGAGCATTCCGATCGGACTCGCGCACGAGCCTGTTTTTAACGCAGCATCACCGAGCGCAGCCACTTTTCCCGCAGAGCCTATGCCGGTTTGCGCAGCAAATAGGTATCCATGATCCACCCCCTGCGCTCGCGTGCCTCGCTGCGCAGCCGCTTGATCTGCTCGCAGACCTCATCGAGCCGCCCGGCCACCAGTATCTCGTCCGGCGTGCCCAGGTACGCGCCCCAATAGATGTCCAGCCCCTGCCCCACATAGCGCTCGAATGTGCAGTGTGCGTCGAGCATTACCACAACGTTGCCGGGCTGCTGCAGCGGAGCTGTCGCCATGCGTCGGCCGGTGGTGATATGAATCGACTCGCCGATGCGATTGAGCGGGATCCGGTGTCGCGCGACCAGGCTCTGGACGCTGGTGATACCGGGAATCACCTGATATTCGAATACCTCCTTACCCCGCGCCAGAACCTGATCAAGGATGCGCATCGTGCTGTCATAGAGCGACGGGTCGCCCCAGACCAGAAACGCGCCGACCTGATCCACGCCAAGCTCATCAGTCAACAACCGCTCGAAGAGTATCGCACGCTGTTCGTGCCACCCTTCGATGCCGCGCTCGTAGGCCTGCGGATCATCTTCACGCCGAGGATCCTGAACTTGCACCAGACGGTAGCGTTCATGAGTGATAAAGCGCTGACAGAGCTCTTTGCGCAGCCTCAGCAACTGATCGTCGACATAGCCCTTGTCGAGGATGAAGATCACCTCTGCACGGTTCAGGGCCGCAACGGCCTGCAGGGTGATCTGCTCGGGATCCCCGGCCCCCATGCCGATCAGCAGGATCTGTTTCATCGGTCAACGCCTCCACTGGCAGAGGCCCGATCGTAGGCGATTTTTGCCAATGACCGGGCATTGAACTGAAAAATCAGGCACATTACTCTTCTGGCAACGGATGAACATGACATCGCCAATGAATAAAACAACAAGAATTGCCGACCCTTCCTACGAATTGATGGACGACCACAACGGTCTGTCGATCATCTACCGCGAGCATGGTTTCCCCTGCCCGCTGGTGCGCTGGCATTTCCACAAGGAATATGAACTGCACCTGATCGTCGCCAGCTCCGGCAAGGTATTTGTCGGTGATTACATCGGCAACTTCAATCCTGCCAGCCTGTTTCTCACCGGCCCCAACCTGCCGCATAACTGGATCAGCCAGATCGACGACGGTGAAGTGGTGCCCAAGCGCGACATGCTGGTCAACTTTACCGATGAGCTGCTGGAAAGCGGCAATCAGGTGTTTGCCGAACTCAAGACCCTGACGCCGTTACTGGAGCGCGCCCGCTACGGCATCGAATTTCGCTGCAAACGCACGATTCGTCAGGCGATGAAGCAAATGCAGAAAATCGCCGACTCGCGAGGCATTACTCGCCTGGGCCACTTCTTCATCCTGCTCGAACTGCTGGCCGCCAGTGAAGATTACCAGTTGCTGTCGGGCACAGCGGTTGCCCATACGGCGGACGAGCACAGCGTGGATCGCACCAACCGGGCGGTGGATTATATCTTCGCCCACTATGGCCGCGAGCTACCGCTGGAGGAAGTCGCCGAGTATCTGGGCATGAAGCCGACCTATTTTTCCAGGGTGTTCAAACAGGCTACCGGGCGCTGCTTCGTGGAGTTCGTCAATCGGCTGCGCATCAGCAAATCATGCGAACTGCTCGCCGACGGCGACAAACCGGTCACCGATGTGTGCTTCGAGTCCGGATTCAACAATATTTCCAACTTCAATCGGCGTTTCCAGCAACTCAAGGGCATGACCCCGTCGCACTACCGCCGCCTCGCCGTTCAGCGTCTGACCGAACAAAACCTGTACTGATTTGCCCCGCCCTCGTCCTCATCGTCTACGCTGGAGTTGCGCCGAAGCCGCCCTATGGGCGATTCGACGCTGTTGCCTTTTCACATCCGAGTGCAAAAAAGTATCAGTCAGAGTGCGGCGCAGGATTTGTCTTTCAGACCGAACGCCGGTGTAATCAGTGCACATCTTCCTCACCTCCGGAAGAGAAAAAAACAATAACCATCCTTCTACAGTCCTTTGGGCGTGGAAGAGGAGTGATCAATGAAGAACTCAACAAAACTTCTGCTCGCCAGTTCCGTCCTCAGCACCTGTTTCGTGTTCAGTGGCAGTGCCACAGCGGGGACCGTGACCATCGCCACGGTCAACAACAGCGACATGATTCGCATGCAACGCCTCTCCAAAACCTTCGAAGAACAGCACCCCGATATCAAGCTCAACTGGGTCGTGCTGGAAGAGAACGTCCTGCGTCAACGCCTGACCACTGACATCGCCACCAAGGGCGGCCAGTTCGACGTGCTGACCATCGGCATGTACGAAGCCTCACTCTGGGGTCAGAAAGGCTGGTTGCAGGAAATGAAAGACCTGCCTGCCAGTTACGCGCTGGACGATGTGTTCCCTTCCGTGCGTGACGGCCTGTCGGTAGACGGCAAACTGTTCGCCCTGCCGTTCTATGCTGAAGCCTCGATCACCTACTACCGCACCGACCTGTTCAAGGCCGCGGGCCTGACCATGCCCGAGCGCCCTACCTGGACCCAGATTGCCGAGTTCGCCGGCAAACTGACCGACAAGTCCAAGGAGCAGTACGGCCTCTGCCTGCGCGGCAAGGCTGGCTGGGGCGAGAACATGGCGCTGATCACGACGCTGGCCAACGCCTATGGCGGGCGCTGGTTCGATAAGCAGTGGACGCCACAGTTCGATCAGCCAGAGTGGAAGAACGCGCTGAACTTCTACGTCAACACCATGAAGCAGTCCGGCCCGCCGGGCGCCTCCAGCAACGGCTTCAACGAGAACCTTGCGCTGTTCAACAGCGGCAAGTGCGCCATCTGGGTCGACGCCAGCGTGGCCGGATCGTTCGTGACCGACAAGAAGCAGAGCAAAGTGGCTGACAGCGTCGGCTTCACCTACGCCCCGCACGAAGTGACCGACAAGGGCTCATCGTGGCTGTACTCGTGGTCGCTGGCAATCCCGACCAGCGCCAAGAACACCAAGGACGCTGCCGAGTTCACCCAGTGGGCCACCTCGAAAGAGTACGCCAAACTGGTCGCCGATACCGACGGTGTGTCCAACGTACCACCTGGTACGCGCGCCTCGACCTATACCGACGAGTATAAAAAGGCTGCACCGTTTGCCAACATCACGCTGGAGTCGCTCAAGAAAGCCGATCCCACGGCCCCAACGCGCGATCCCGTGCCTTACGTCGGCATTCAACTGGTCACCATTCCCGAGTTCCAGGCCATCGGCACCAGCGTCGGTCAGCAGTTCTCCGCAGCACTCATAGGTCAGTTCACGGTGGATCAGGCATTGAAGAATGCGCAAGACGCTACCGCGCGCGACATGAAACGAGCGGGTTACCCGAAAAAGTAACCGTCACTCACCAGGGCGAAAGCCAATGCTTTCGCCCTGCCGCTCAACTGCGCAACAACTCTGGTGCAATCCGGTTCGGAGCTCCCCATGAATACCTCAGCCTCCCCTGAACGCACGGACCTGTCCGGCGAACAGCAACCGCTCAAAAGCCGTCGATTCAAGCCGGGCTGGTTTCTGGTCAGTCCTTCCGTGGCGCTTCTGCTGGTGTGGATGATCGTGCCGCTGGGCATGACCATTTACTTCTCGCTGATCCGCTACAACCTGCTCTCCCCCGGCGAAAACGAATTCGTCGGCCTGGAGAACTTCCAGTATTTCGTGACCGACAGCGGCTTCTTGCCGGGTGCCGGCAATACATTACTGCTGGTCGGCAGTGTGCTGGCGATCAGTGTGATCCTCGGCGTGCTGATTTCGGCACTGTTGGAAGCCAGCGAGTTTTTCGGTCGCGGCATCGTTCGCGTACTGCTTATCTCGCCGTTCTTCATCATGCCCACGGTCAGCGCGCTGATCTGGAAAAACCTGATCTTTCATCCGGTGTCCGGCGTACTTGCGGCGGTCTGGAAGTTCTTCGGCGCCGAACCGATTGACTGGTTCGCCCATTACCCGATGCTGTCGATCATTATCATCGTGTCGTGGCAATGGCTGCCCTTCGCCATTCTGATCCTGATGACCGCCATGCAGTCGCTCGACCAGGAACAGAAAGAAGCAGCGCGGCTGGACGGCGCCGGTCCGCTGGCGATCTTCTGGCACCTGACCCTGCCGCACCTGGCGCGTCCGATCGCCGTGGTGGTGATGATCGAAACGATCTTCCTGCTTTCGGTATTCGCTGAAATCTTCACCACGACCAACGGCGGGCCGGGCTTTGCCTCGACCAACCTGGCTTACCTGATCTACATCCAGGCGCTGCTGCAGTTCGACGTCGGCATGGCCTCGGCGGGCGGGCTGATTGCCGTGGTCATAGCCAACATCGCGGCGATCATCCTGATCCGGATGATCGGCAAAAACCTCACCGACAAGTCATGAGGACCTTGCCATGATGACCCTCAAACAATCACGCCGTCTGCAAAGCCTGCTGCTCGGGGCTCTGTCCTGGATCATCGCTGCGCTGGTGTTCTTTCCGATCTTCTGGATGGTCCTGACCAGCTTCAAGACCGAGATCGATGCATTCGCGACACCGCCACAGCTGTTCTTCACCCCGACGCTGGAAAACTACCTGCATATTCAGGAGCGCAGCGATTACTTTCATTTTGCCTGGAACTCGGTGCTGATTTCCTTCAGCGCCACGGTGCTGGCCATGCTGATCGCGATTCCTGCGGCGTATTCCATGGCGTTTTTCGAGACCAAGCGCACCAAGAGTACACTGCTGTGGATGCTCTCGACCAAGATGCTGCCGCCGGTGGGCGTGCTGATGCCGATCTATCTGCTGGCCAAGACCTTTGGCCTGCTCGATTCGCGGCTGGCGCTGATCATCATCTATACGCTGATCAACCTGCCGATCGTGGTCTGGATGATTTACACCTACTTCAAGGATATCCCCGGCGAGATCCTCGAGGCCTCGCGGCTGGACGGGGCCAGCACCCGCCAGGAGATCTTTCGCGTACTGATGCCGATCTGCAAGGGCGGCCTGGCTTCCACCGCGTTGCTGTCGCTGATCCTGTGCTGGAACGAAGCATTCTGGTCGCTGAACCTCACCTCATCCGCCGCAGCGCCGTTGACTGCCTTGATCGCTTCCTACTCCAGCCCTGAAGGGTTGTTCTGGGCCAAGCTGTCAGCGGTCTCGACCCTGGCGTGTGCGCCCATTCTGATTTTCGGCTGGATCAGTCAGAAACAACTGGTTCGCGGCCTGTCGTTCGGCGCTGTCAAATAGCCCGGCCCAAAGAACAAGAAGGAATCCAACATGGCTAACCTGAGCATCCGCAATCTGCAAAAAGGCTTTGACGGTCACCAGATCATCAAGGGTATCGACCTGGATGTGAAAGACCGCGAGTTCGTGGTCTTCGTCGGGCCTTCGGGCTGCGGCAAATCCACCCTGCTGCGGCTGATCGCCGGGCTTGAAGAAGTGACGTCGGGAACCATCGAACTCGATGGCCGTGACATCACGCAGGTCACCCCGGCCAAGCGCGACCTGGCCATGGTGTTCCAGACCTATGCGCTGTATCCACACATGACCGTCGGCAAGAACCTGTCGTTTGCACTGGATCTGGCGGGCGGTGACAAGGCCGAGATCAAGAAGAAGGTTGATGAAGCCGCACGCATTCTGGAGCTCGGGCCGCTGTTGGAGCGCAAGCCAAAGCAGCTGTCCGGCGGGCAGCGCCAGCGTGTCGCGATTGGCCGGGCCATTGTACGCAACCCGAAGATTTTCCTGTTCGACGAGCCGCTGTCCAACCTCGACGCCGCGCTGCGCGTGCAGACCCGCCTGGAATTGTCGCGCCTGCATAAAGAGCTGCAGGCCACCATGATCTACGTGACGCACGATCAGGTGGAAGCCATGACCCTGGCCGACAAGGTAGTCGTCCTCAACGGCGGCAAGGTCGAGCAGGTTGGCTCGCCGCTCGAGCTGTACCACCACCCGGCCAACCTGTTCGTTGCCGGCTTTCTCGGCACGCCGAAAATGGGCTTCCTCAAGGGCAGAATCAGCCGGGCGGACAACACCAGCTGCGAAGTCGAGCTGGATGCCGGCACGCGCATCAGCCTGCCGGTCAATGGCGCAGGACAAAGCATCGGCGCTGCGGTAACGCTGGGCATCCGCCCGGAACACCTGAACCTTGCCCAGGGCGACGATTGCCAGTTGCAGGTGATTGCCGACGTCAGCGAACGTCTTGGCAGTGACACCTACTGTCACGTGCGCACCCATTCGGGCGAGGCGCTGACCATGCGTATTCGTGGTGACCTGGCCAGCCAGTACGGCGAGACGCTGAACCTGCATCTCGACAGTGCCCAATGCCACCTGTTCGACGCTCAAGGTCTGGTGATTGCCAAAACCTTGCAGACCGCCGCAGCCTGAGTTCCGGAGAGCCCGTCATGAAACTGAACAAAAACAATCTGTCCCAACTGGACGCCGACATCGCCCTGCCCGCCTACACCGTCGACAACACTCGCCAGGGCATTGCCCACATCGGCGTCGGCGGCTTTCACCGGGCGCATCAGGCGTTTTACACCGATGCGCTGATGAACAGCGGCGAAGGCTTTGAATGGAGCATCTGCGGTGTGGGCTTGCGTCCTGAAGACAAGGCCGTGCGCGATGCACTGGCGCAACAGGACTACCTGTACACGCTCTATGAACTGGGCGACACGCCCGACACCCAAACCCGTATCATCGCCTCGATCAGCGGCATGCTGCTGGCCGACGACAACCCGCAGGCGCTGATCGACAAACTGGCCAGCCCGGACATCCGCATCGTCTCGCTGACCATCACCGAAGGCGGTTATTGCATCGACGACAGCAACGGTCAGTTCATGGCCCATCTGCCGCAGATCCAGCACGACCTGGCGAACCCGGATCAGCCAAAAACGGTATTCGGCTTTCTTTGCGCCGCACTGGCTCGACGCCGCGCGCAAGGCACACCGGCCTTCACCCTGATGTCCTGCGATAACCTGCCACACAACGGCGCAGTGACACGCAAGGCATTGCTGGCATTCGCCACATTGCGCGATGCCGATCTGCATGACTGGATCAAGGAAAACGTCAGCTTTCCCAACGCGATGGTGGATCGCATCACGCCAATGACCAGCGCAGCCCACCGGCTGCAACTGGCGGATGACAAACACATCGACGACGCCTGGCCGGTGGTCTGCGAACCATTCGTGCAGTGGGTGCTGGAAGACAAGTTCGTCAATGGTCGCCCGGCGTGGGAAAAAGTCGGCGTGCAGTTCACCGATGACGTGACGCCCTATGAAGAGATGAAGATCAAACTGCTCAACGGCAGTCATCTTGCACTGACCTACCTGGGCTTCCTCAAGGGTTATCGTTTTGTACACGAAACCATGAATGACCCGCTGTTCGTGAGCTATATCCGCACCTACATGGACCTGGACGTGACCCCGCAACTGGCTTCGGTGCCAGGTATCGATCTGGAAGGTTACAAGGACACCTTGATCGAACGCTTTTCCAACAAGGCGATTGCCGACCAGCTGGAACGGGTCTGCTCGGACGGATCGTCGAAATTTCCCAAGTTCACCATTCCGACGATCAATCGTCTGATCGTCGATCAGGGCAATCTCGAACGCGCTTCGCTGGTGGTCGCTGCATGGGCGCTGTATCTGAAGGGTGTCGACGAAAACGGCACGACCTACACCATTCCTGACCCGCGTGCCGGGTTCTGTCAGGCGCTGGTGGCTGATGACACGCTTATTACTCAGCGCTTGTTGGCAGTGGAAGAAATCTTTGGCTCGGCCATTCCGAAATCCGCAGCATTCGTGGCGGCCTTCGAGCAGAACCTCAATGATCTCCGCACACTGGGTGTGAGTGGCACACTGGAAAAACTTTTGGTTGCCAAGGCCTGAGGGACTTCCCATGTTTCTTGGAATCGATTGCGGGACCCAAGGCACCAAGGTGTTGGTGCTCGATACCGAAAGCGGCACCGTACTGGGCGAAGGCTCGGCGCCGCACAGCCTGATCAGCGACCATAACGGCCGCCGTGAACAGGACGTACAGCAATGGCTGGACGCGCTGCAACAGGCGACCCGCGATGCACTCGCAGCGGCGGGCATTTCCGGCCAGCAGATTCAGGGCATCGGCGTCTCGGGCCAGCAACATGGTCTGGTGATGCTCGATGCTCAGGGCCAGGTACTGCGCCCGGCCAAACTGTGGTGCGACACCGAGTCGGCACCGGAAAACCAGCGCCTGCTGGACTACCTGGGCGGCGCGCAGGGGTCGCTGCGACGCCTTGGCCTGGTTATCGCCCCAGGTTATACCGTGTCGAAACTGTTGTGGACCAAGGAGCAATACCCGGATCTGTTCGAGCGGATCGACAAGGTGCTGCTACCCCATGACTACCTCAACTATTGGCTGACCGGCCGCTGCTGCACCGAGTTTGGCGACGCGTCGGGCACCGGCTATTTCAACGTGCGCACTCGCGAGTGGGACCTGCCATTGCTCGCGCACATCGACCCGAGCGGTCGTCTGGGCAAGGCACTTCCACAGCTGTTGCAAGCCCACGAATCGGTGGGCGTACTGCGTCCTGAAGTCGCCAGACTGCTGGGCCTGAACCCTGACGCTCTGGTCTCCAGTGGTGGCGGCGACAACATGATGGGCGCGATCGGCACAGGCAATATTCAGTCGGGGTTGATCACCATGAGCCTCGGCTCTTCGGGCACGGTGTATGCCTACGCCGATGAGGCGCGGGTCAGCGAGCATGAGTCGGTCGCGACTTTCTGCTCATCCTCCGGCGGCTGGTTGCCGCTGATCTGCACGATGAACCTGACCAACGCGACGACCGCCATTCGCGAGTTGTTCGCCCTCGACATCGCCGGCTTCAATCAGGCAGTCGCCCGGGCGCCGATCGGTGCCGAAGGCGTACTGATGCTGCCCTTTCTGAACGGCGAACGCGTGCCCGCCCTGCCCGATGCAACCGGCAGCATCGTCGGGCTGGACAGCACCAATCTGACCCAGGCCAACCTGTCTCGCGCGGTGGTCGAAGGCACTACCTTCGGCCTTCGCTACGGGCTGGACCTGTTGCGCGACAGCGGCATAAAAAGCGAAAAGATCCGTCTGATCGGCGGTGGCTCCAAAAGTGCCGTGTGGCGGCAGATCGTGGCCGACATCATGAACACACCGGTGATCTGCACCGACCACTCGGAGGCCGCCGCACTGGGCGCCGCCATTCAAGCGGCCTGGTGCTGGTCGCGCGCCAACGGCAAGGCTCAGGACCTGCAGCAACTCTGCGAACGCTGCGTGAGTCTCGACCAAGGCAGTGAGACGCATCCTGTGGTGCATAATGTGGCCGCCTATCAGCAGGTCTATCAGCGTTATCAGGCGCAATTGCGCAAGGTTTGAAGCGTTTTTTCATGGAGCACTTATGTTTCTGGTTTGTGGCGAAGCACTGTTCGATATTTTCACCCGCGCGGATGACAGCGGTTCCCTGAACAGATTGGGGTTCGATGCGATTGCCGGCGGCTCTCCGTTCAACGTTGCGATTGGCCTGCGCCGTCTGGGCGTGGACGCAAGCTTCCTTGCCGGGCTGTCCACCGATTACCTGGGCCGCCGTCTGCGTGCCGTGCTGGAAAAGGAAACGGTCAATACCGATCACCTGATCGACTTCGACGCGCCCACCACACTGGCCATGGTCGCCGTGGGCAGCGATGGATCGCCGACTTACAGCTTTCGAGGCGACGGCTGCGCAGACCGCCAGTTGCGCCTGGAACACCTGCCGGAACTCGACGGGCAGGTACGCGGCATTCACGTCGGCTCGTTTTCACTGGTGGTGCAGCCGATTGCCGACACACTGTTGGCGCTGGTCGCCCGTGAAAGCAGCACACGGCTGATCTCGCTCGACCCCAACGTGCGCCTCAACCCGGCACCGGATATTCAGCGCTGGCGCAGCCAGGTCGCAGCGTTCGCCGAGCATGCGCACCTGATCAAGGTCAGCGACGAAGACCTGCACCTGCTGTACCCGGACAGCGATCCACAAAAGATCGCCGAAGGCTGGCTCGGCAAGCGTACGCAATTGGTCATCGTCACTCGCGGCACGCAAGGCGCCAGCGTCTTTACCCGCCAGCACGGCACCTGGTCGGTGCCGGCAAAAACCGTAGTCACCGCCGATACTGTCGGGGCTGGAGATACTTTTCAGGCCGCGCTGCTGACCTTCCTCAGTGAACGCCAGCTCGACACGCCACAAGGCTTGTCGACGCTGTCACGGGAAACACTGGATGAGATGTTGAATTTTGCCGTCGGCGCGGCAGCGCTGACCTGCACAAAGGTCGGGCCGGATTTGCCGTACAGGCATCAATTGGGATGAGAGGGCTTAAACGCTACCTCCATACACACGCATCAACTGCGGTGTATGGGCGGTAGTCTTCGTGGGCAAGCGAAACATCCCCCGGCTCAAGAAAAAGCCATCAAAGTCGCCGAACAAACATCAAGCCACCATACCGGCCTTGATACCTCTGATGCGGGTGTTGATGTCATCCGCAACGTCGTTCTGCTTGTCCTTGAGCGCGTCCTGAACCTTCTGGTCAATCGCCAGTTGGTCCTGAGGTGCCATGGCGTCATAGTCTTTCTGGGTAATACCCGTCAGCTTTTCGCGCACTTTCTCTTCGGCTGTCTGCTTCAGAGAGTCCATGAATTTCTGTTGTACCGAATCTGTCGATGACGTGTCAGTGGTGCTGGTGGTGCCAGCCACTGAACCGATGACACCGTTGTCACGGTCAGCCGTCTTTTCTGACAGTGACGTATCACCGGCGGACTTCAGGTTGATCATCATCCGTGCAAAGGATTCGTTGTAACCGCTGTTTTCCTGCTTGCTGTCTTGCGATGTCGAACTGCTGGTCTGCGCGGTAACCGGTGCCGAACCTGATGTCAGGCCAGCGGCAGCGACCGAGCTGAAGGCGTCCTGGGACACCTCATCTACGGTCTTGCGCCCGACAACAGCCCGGGAAACAAGCTGCTCAAGCGCACTCGTGCCAATAATCATCTCTCACCTCCTGATGAACCTGTTGCGCAGGTTCAAAAGCAAGTCCAGTGCCAACTGTCTTGAAAACCAATAACCTGTTGATTTTAAAAGCTTAAATAAAAACCAGACAAATCGAGCGCGTCAAAGAACGGATACAGCCTGCCGTCTGCGGCAAACACTGGCCGAGCGTCAGCCTGCCGCACGGCCGGTGTTGATCTCCAGCAGCTCAATCGGCAACGGCTCGGAAAAGTAGTAGCCCTGCGCCTGCGTGGCGCCTATCTCGCGCAGCAGTTCAAGCGTTTCAAGGTCCTCGACGCCTTCGGCCACCACGGTCAGATCGAGGGATTCGGCCATGCGCACAATGGCACGCACAATGGCGCGGCTGCGCGCACTGGAGGTCAGGCCGAAAATAAACGACTTGTCGATTTTCAATCCGCTGAAGTGGTACTGATGCACGTAGCTGAGCGAAGAGAAGCCTGCGCCGAAATCGTCGAGCATGACCGACATGCCTTGCTCGGCCAGGAGCTTCATTGACAGGCGTGCCTGCTCGGGATCGACCACCAGTGCGCCTTCGGTGAGTTCCAGGCACAGACGTTCAGGCGCGACATTCTGCTCGGCAAGCAGTGCCAGTACTTCCGCGGCGAACGCCGGGCGGGTGATGCTGTAACTCGAACAGTTCACATGTACGGGTGGCCAATGACTGTTCTCGGGTTGCGCCAGGATGGAAATCACACGCTTGAGCATATAAAGGTCCAGACGGCCAATCAGGCGCAGTCCCTCGAGCGCAGGCAGAAAGCTCTCTGGTCCGACGATCCGCCCATCCGGCATACACCAGCGGATCAACGCCTCGAACGCCAGCAACTTTCCGCTATTGACGCAGATCACCGACTGAAAATAGGGAATCAACTGGTCCGTACGTTTCAGCGCCGTGCGCAGCGCACCTTCCTGCTCGACCTGATCAGACACCTCGCGGCGTAACGCCTGATTGAACACCGCGAAGCTGTCCCGCCCGCCGTTCTTGACCCGGTACATGGCGGTATCGGCATCGCGCAGCAGGTCAGCCGGTTCCTGATGGAAGCGACTGTCGGCACCCACCACACCGATACTGCAGGAAGAGAACACCGTGTGATCATCGATCACGAACGGCTGCTCGAACGCAGTCAGTATTCGCTGAGCGATCTCCGTCCCGGTCTGCAGCGGCGTGTCGATGCTCAACACGGCGAACTCGTCACCGCCCAGCCGCGCCAGCAGGTCTCGTTCGCGCATGCAACTGCGCAGGCGCTCAGCGGCCTGGACCAGAAGGATGTCGCCGCAGTGATGACCCAGGCTGTCATTGATCATCTTGAAGCGATCCAGATCGATGAACATCACGATCACTTGCTGGCCATTGCTGCAGAAGTCCTGCCATGCCTGCCTCAGACGATGTTGGAGATGGCTACGATTGGGCAGCCCGGTGAGTGAGTCATGGGAGTTTTCGTGCTGCAGCCTGGCGTTGGCCTGGTCCAGCTCACGGGTCCGGTCTCGAACCCTGGCTTCAAGCAGAACATTGGCGGTATGGATCGCTTCTGCCGCGCTGCGCCGGGACAGCGCCGTATCGATGTGACGAGAAACAAAGGTGAGCAGCTCCTGATCGCGCAAGGTATAGCTCACGTCCTTGGAATAACTCTGCACCACCAGCACGCCGCGAACCTGTCCTCCGTCGAACAGCGGAATGCCCAGCCATGAAGAGCAACGACCGGATTGTCGCTGTACCTCGATCTCGCCAAGGCCTTCCAGCCTGCGAGCTTCCTCGTAATCGATCAGGCACGGTCGCCGCTGGCCTATCACATACTCGGTAAACCCCCGTTGCCCGCGCCGTGAGCGCGGCGGCGCGGGCTTGAACTCGTCAATGTAGTACGGAAAGGTCACTTCGCCCGTCGCACTGTCGTAAAGCGCGATGTAGAAATTGAGCGCCACCAGCAACTCGCCGACGATCATGTGCAGGCTGCGAAAAAGCTCGTTCATGTCACCGGGCTGACTGGAGAGCTCGGCAATCTGGAACAGGGCATTCTGCAGATGCTCGGCGCGCTCGCGGTCCCTGACCTCCTGACGTAACGCGTCGTTGGCTGCAGAAAGCTGTTGCGTGCGCAGAGCCACTACCTGCTCCAGGTCAGTGCGATGCAACTGCCGGTCCAGTGCCATGGCCACGTGGCGCGACACCACGGCGAACAATGCACGATCCTGGGCACTGTAGACACGAGACACGTCATAAACCTGCATCGCGACCATGCCAAAGACTTCGTCCGATGCGTTTTTCAAGGGCGCGCCCATCCAGAACTCGGGTAGACGTCCAACGCTGTAAAACCGGTTGTCGGCTTTGGCCTGTTCGATGCAGGCAGCATCGAGAAACAAAGGCTGCCCGCTGCTCAAGACATACCCGGTGAGCGACATCCGGTCAGCGTCGATAAACTCGAACGTCTCGTGTGCCATTGCCTCGTCATCGAATCGGTCAATGTAATAAGGATAGGTGATCTTGCCGCTTTGCCGGTCATACAGCGCAACGTAGAAGTTCTCGGCATCGATCAGAGTCCCGAGTTGCTCATGAATGCCTTGCAGAAAAGCGCTGCGGTCCAGCGTAGTGCTGGCCAGCAGGCTGATTTCATACAGAACACGCTGCGTGTTCTGCGCGCGGATCAACGCCGCGGTCTGCAACAGCGAGCCCAGCCTGACAGCCAGATCCAACAGCAAGGGATGGTCTTTTTCAGCCATCGGTGCCAACACCCAACCCAGCACGCCCTCGCCCTGCCCTGCGACCCGGCAATGCAGCTGCAATTGAGCGCAATACGCCTCGAAGTCTTCAGCGGCAATGTGTGCTGGCCAGACAACGGTGTCGTCGCCTTGCCCGAGCAGGCATTTCAGTTCACCAGCGGCGTAGGCAGCCCAGGCAATGGCTCCTGCCTGCTCCCTTGCCACGCTCATGAGGGCTTCGATAGAGGCCTGACAGGAGAATCGGTCGCGGTTGGCTGGCAACGCGCTGCTGGGAGCAATTGAGGTGCGAGCTACGCTTGAGCAAAGGCCCGTGGCCAGAAGTGAGACTGTCATGGAAACACCAGATGCATGAGCCGACGGCGGTCATCCTTTAAACCATGACCAAAGATTACAAGCGTAAAAACGCATTGTTGCAAAGTTCATACCTTTTTGGCAGACCCTTCGGCGTCCCTATGACGCTTGTGTGATGCGGGGCACTACACCGCTGCCTCAGGGGTCAGACTCAGGTGTATTGCCAGACAGCAAGGTCAATGAGCGAGGCTCGGCTATGCTGTCGTACGGCTTTACACTTATCCCCATTGAACAGGTGACAGTAATGGTCAAGACATACAGCTACGCAGCGCAATCGGCTCAGGACACACTCAAGCCCCATCAATTCGAACGTCGCTCGCCCGGCGCTGACGATGTTCAGATCGACATCCTTTACTGCGGCGTGTGCCACTCCGATCTGCATACTGCGCGCAATGAGTGGAACAACACACTCTATCCTTCTGTTCCGGGTCACGAAATCGTCGGCCGGGTCACGGCGGTCGGCTCCGACGTCAAGCAATTCAAGGTCGGCGACCTGGCTGGCGTCGGCTGCATGGTCGACAGTTGCCAGCAATGTACATCGTGCGCCGAGGGCGACGAGCAATATTGCGAGAGCGGCTTTACCGGCACCTACAATGGCCCGGTATTTGGTGGCGAGAACACATTCGGCGGCTACTCCGACAAGATCGTGGTCAAGGAAAAGTTCGTCCTGCGCATCTCTCATGATGCCAACCTGGCCGCCGTCGCGCCGCTGTTGTGCGCAGGTATCACCACCTATTCCCCGTTGCGCCACTGGAAGGTCGGCCCGGGCAAGAAAGTCGGCATTGTCGGGCTTGGCGGTCTCGGCCACATGGGCGTCAAGATCGCCCACGCCATGGGTGCCCATGTGGTGCTGTTCACGACCTCCCCCAACAAGCGCGAAGATGGCTTGCGTCTGGGCGCAGACGAAGTGGTGGTATCCAAGGACGCGGCACAGATGGCTGCTCAGGCCAACAGCCTGGACTTTATTCTCAACACGGTTGCAGCGCCGCATGATCTGGACGCCTTTCTGTCTCTTCTCAAGCGCGACGGCACCATGACACTGGTCGGGGCGCCGGCAGAGCCGCATCCGTCGCCTGCGGTGTTCAACCTGATCTTCAAGCGTCGCAGCCTGGCTGGCTCGTTGATCGGCGGCATTCAGGAAACCCAGGAAATGCTGGACTTCTGCGCCGAGCACGGCATCGTTTCCGACATCGAAAAGATCAACATGCAGGACATCAACGAGGCTTACGAGCGGATGCTCAAGGGCGACGTCAAGTATCGCTTCGTCATCGACATGGACAGCCTCAAGCAGGAAGCGGCTGCCGACTCGAACGCTGCCTGATGCGCACCTGGCAGCCATGGAAGGCTGCGATTTGACATGCCGTACGTCGCCCCCGGTGAACCGATCGCCGCCAATCGCCCACTGATGTCCATACTCTAGTTGCAGGACTCTGATTGCAGGCATCGGCACACCACCTGCTGCGCGATCCGCTCTGGCCGTTTCCCTTTACGGTCTGAGCGGCCCGCCCTAAAAAATGAACTATTCATTACATTTTTGTGACTACTACTGACAGTCTTTGAGTCTCAAGTTCACGCAGTCCTTGCAGATACTCATGTCAACGGACGTTTAACAGGCCAACGGATTATGAAACAACGCGCGACAGTCATCTGCAAACGTGACGGCCAGGTCCTCTATGTGCGCAAACCGAAATCGCGCTGGGCGTTACCTGGTGGCAAGATAGAAGCGGGTGAAACGCCCTTTCAGGCCGCAGTGCGTGAACTGTGCGAGGAAACCGGGCTTGCTGACCTTGATCTTCTGTACCTCGATGTGTACGAGAAGGATCAAGTGGCCCATTACGTTTTCACCGCGCAGGTCCCAGCCTCCAGCGAGCCATCGCCGCAGAACGAAATTGCCGCCTGCAAATGGCTTGCGCCGCAAAAACTTGGTGACCTGAAAGCCAGCAGTGCGACCAAAACCATCGTCAAGTCATATGCAACCGAGTCCGAAGGCGTTCCCGGTACCCGGAGCCACGTTACAGGGTAATCGGGACAATCGGGTTGAACGGTATGGCCTGATGCTGTTCTGAGACAGCAGACGGTTCATTACTTTCTTCCCCGTCTCAGGAGACCCCTATGACTCAGACCGCCCTGGTTGTTGGCGCAAGTGGCATTGTCGGCAGCGCAATCACGCAGTTGTTACTGGACAACGATTGGCAGGTTGCCGCCCTCTCCCGTAGCCCGTCAGCGCGGCCCGGCGTGATCCCGGTAGCTGCAGACCTGCAGAACCCGGAGTCCGTGCATGCGGCTCTGGCTGATGTGAAGCCCACCCACATTTTCATCACTACATGGTCGCGTCAGGCCACTGAAGCAGAAAACATCCGCGTCAATGCCGCGATGGTGCGTAACGTGCTGGACGCTGTGCGGCCCGCTGGCAGTGTCAAGCATGTTGCGCTGGTGACCGGCCTCAAGCATTACCTCGGCCCGTTCGAAGCGTATGGCAAAGGCACCCTGCCGCAAACGCCGTTCAGGGAGTCGCAGGCGCGCCTGGATATCGAGAACTTCTACTACGCCCAGGAAGACGAAGTCTTCGCTGCCGCCGAGAAGGATGGCTTTACCTGGAGCGTCCATCGCCCGCATACCGTGACCGGTGTTGCCGTCGGCAATGCGATGAACATGGCGACGACCCTGGCCGTTTACGCCTCGATCTGTAAAGCCACTGGCCGACCTTTCGTGTTCCCGGGCTCACGCGTGCAGTGGGACAGCCTGACCGACATGACCGATGCGCGGCAGCTGGCCCGCCAGCAACTATGGGCCGCGACCACACCTGCAGCGGCCAATCAGGCGTTCAACATCACCAATGGCGATGTGTTTCGCTGGAGCTGGATGTGGGGACAGATCGCCGAATACTTCGGCTTGCAGCCAGCCGATTTTCCGAGCGAGCCTGCCCCGCTGGAAACGCAGATGGCCAACGATCAGGCGGTCTGGGATGACATCGTTCGCGAGCATCAGCTAAAGGAAAGTGACATCAACCGCCTGATTTCACCATGGCACAGCGATGCCGATCTCGGCCGTCCGATTGAAGTTGTCACGGACATGTCGAAGAGCCGCAAGCTGGGCTTCACGGCGTTCCAGGCCAGTGACGATGCGTTCTTCGACGTGTTTGAAAAGCTGCGTCGTGACCGCCTGATTCCCTGAGGCAACTTGCCATTTCGTGCCAATGCTCGCATTGGCACGAGAGCCGGCACTGGCTACGGGTAAAGCGAGCACAACAAAAAAGGGTCAACCTCTCGGTTGACCCTTTTTTTACCGCCCAGCAGAGCGGATTTTGTTTGGTAGGCGCGATTGGACTCGAACCAACGACCCCCACCATGTCAAGGTGGTGCTCTAACCAACTGAGCTACGTGCCTGCTGTGGGTCGGCATTCTACGGATATTCGATTGCCTGTCAAACGCTTTTTTGCAGTAACTCTCTGAATACGTGAATTTTTTAAGGCTCCTGCCAGTGATCACGCGCCATCGGATTCCTTTCGTCTTTCCAGCACGCTGATCGAGCGGCCTTCTTGTGTTCACGCACCTTTCGAAACCTTACCTAGCACATTTACCAGTATCACTCATCATCCGGCCGCAGTAGCCTTGCTAGCGTCATAGGCGTCGAACTATGCGTTACTCAGGAGAAAAATCATGGACGATGAAGTGTCCGCACTGGTGGTTGATAACGGCTCAGGCTCGGTTCAGAGCAACAATGAAAGCAACTCTGCCTCCGCAGACGGGGCCGCTATCACGAATCGCTATGCAAGAGTGGGAATTGACGGGCTCGTCATTATCATTAAAGACATCCCGGGCCCGCCCCCGACGCCGGACTGGAAACTATGCAAGGCAGATACAAAGGTGGGCTCGAAGTACTGATAGGCCACTGATGAGATCTTTGGGTTCCTGGCTAGCCGGCGGCGTCAAAAGCCTGCCGGCAGTCCAACGCATCGTGGCCATTGTCTATGACAGAATCCAATCTACTGCCTGCAGCAATCCAGACAGAGCGTTTGTTGATTCGCGTTGCAAAGCCAGGTGACGGCATCGTTTTCAATCAGGCTGTTGCCGAATCGGCCGAGCATTTGCAGAAATGGTTGGCTTGGGCAACGCCGACTCCTGGTATCGATCAGTCCGAACTGATCTGCCGCCATGCCTACGCCCGGTTCCTCCTGAATGAGGATCTCAGGGCTCTTCTCTTTCTGAAAAACAACGGCGCATTAGTAGGAAGCAGCGGCTTGCATAATGCCAACTGGCAGTTGCGAAGCTTTGAAGTAGGCTATTGGGGCAGAACTCAATACCTTGGCGCCGGCCTGATAAGTGAGGGCGTTGCAGCATTGGTCAGCTATGCGCTGGACAACTTGATGGCTAATCGCGTGTTTCTGACAATGGATGAAAGAAACCTGGCGAGCCAGAGACTCGCCGAGCGGGTCGGATTTGAGTACGAAGGCACTCTTAGACAGGATCGCATGAGCATTCAGGGAGGACTGCGCAACACACGCGTCTACTCGATCATTGGCAACTGACAGCAAAACAAAAAAGGGCCAGCCTCTCGGCTGACCCTTTTCTTACCGCCCAGCAGATCGGATTTTGTCTGGTAGGCGCGATTGGACTCGAACCAACGACCCCCACCATGTCAAGGTGGTGCTCTAACCAACTGAGCGACATGCCTGCTGTGGGTCGGCATTCTACGGATATGCGAATACCTGCCAAACGCTTTTTTGCATTAACCCTCTGAATACGTGAAATTTCGGGACTGATGACACCGATCAGGCGTCTTCAAAAATGGTCCAGTACCCGCTGGGGTGTTTTGCTCTTTAATGCCAGACACCAAAGACCTGCCGTTCAATCAGGTATCAGCCCCTATAGCTATCAACCTTACGAGTATCGCTCACTCGTCAGTCACAATAACCTTGCCTTGCGTGTATACGCATTGGATGGCCAAAGTAGAGGCTCATCATCAAACGCAGCCAATCATAAAACACTGAGGTGATACCGTGAAAATTTATATACAGTCACTTACTACCGCCCTGCTAATACCAGGGGGAAAACTGGAACTTGATGTAGAACCGTCCGACACGATAGGCAATGTAAAATCCAAAATACAAGACAATCTGCTTCTAGCGCCACCACCGGAAAATCAAAGGTTATTATTTGCGGGTCAAAGGCTGGATGATGATCGGACACTGACTGACTACAACATTCAGAAAGAGACTACGCTGCTGCTCACCCTAAAAATTTAGGGTCAGTGTACTGTTTTCGAAAGAACCAACTGCAGATTTCCATAAAAATGAGTAGGTTATTTCGCGAACAGTACACTCGTGTCCAGGTTCACATCTTTTTTAGCCTCGACACGCTCGATGCTCCGCATAGGGCGTCTTGTATTTCAGCGACAGATGAGGCCACCCGTTGTTATAGATCTGCACCGACGCGCACACCATACGGATGGCCTCTGCAAAATCTTTGGAACGAGGCAGCAAGAACTCGGTTTCCAACGTTCCGCTCACACGTTCCGCCAGCGCATTTGGGTAGCAGTCGTACCCATCGGTCATTGAACAGGTGATGCCGTATTTGGTATGCAGCCACTGATAAAGCTCGGATCAATATTGGACGCCCCTGTCCGAATGATGTGCCAAGCGTTGCTCCCTTGCCCGCTGCGTTAGAACTTTGCTGAACGCCTGGATCCACGCTGACTGCGCCTTTTTGCTGAACTCATTACGCCCTCCTGAGATTGGGTCAGAAGGTGTAAACCTTATTCAGGACGGGACAAAAACAGCAAAAAGGGCAACCCTTTCGGATCGCCCTTTTCTTACCGCCCAGCAGAGCGGATTTTATGTGGTAGGCGCGATTGGACTCGAACCAACGACCCCCACCATGTCAAGGTGGTGCTCTAACCAACTGAGCTACGTGCCTGCTGTGGGTCGGCATTCTACGGATATGCGAATGCCTGTCAATCTGTTTTTTTGCTAACCCTATGAAATACAGCGTTTTTTACCAATCGACAGACAAGGGCTCTTTTGGCCTGCTGCTGGCAGAGCTTTTATATCTCGGGTACGATTGCCGCCATCGTCAAGAATATTAAACGGAGTCTCAGGATGGCAAACACGCCCTACCCGCAGTCCTATTATGCGGCTTCAGCCAACGCGGCCCCGGAACGTCCGGCGCTGCAGGGTGAAGTCGAAACTGACGTGTGTGTCATCGGAGCCGGTTACACAGGTTTGTCCAGCGCGCTGTTCCTGCTGGAAAACGGATTTCGGGTCACGGTGCTGGAAGCGGCCAAGGTCGGCTTCGGCGCATCGGGGCGTAATGGCGGGCAGATCGTCAACAGCTACAGCCGCGACATCGATGTCATCGAGCGAACCGTGGGGCCACGCCAGGCGCAATTGCTCGGGCAGATGGCCTTCGAAGGCGCGTCCATCATTCGCGATCGGGTTTCCCGTTACGGCATTCAGTGCGACCTGAAAGATGGCGGTGTATTCGCAGCGCTGACCAGCAAGCAACTGGCGCATCTCGAAGCCCAGCAGCGGCTTTGGGAGCGCTACGGGCATACCGGCCTCGAGCTGATGGACAAGCGCCGGATCAATGAAGTCGTGGCCTGTGATCAGTACATCGGCGGGTTGCTGGACATGACCGGTGGGCATATTCATCCACTCAACCTGGCACTGGGTGAAGCGGCGGCCGTTGAAACACTGGGTGGCACCATTTATGAGCAATCAGCGGCGGTTCGTATCGAGCGCGGGGCAAACCCTGTGGTGCATACGGCGCAAGGCAGGGTCCGGGCCAAGTTCGTTATCGTGGCCGGCAATGCCTACCTGGGCAATCTGGTCCCGGAGCTGGCGGCCAAGTCGATGCCGTGCGGCACTCAGGTCATCACCACCGAGCCGTTGAGCGATGAACTGGCAAAAACCCTTCTGCCGCAGGATTACTGCGTCGAAGACTGTAATTACCTGCTGGATTACTACCGCCTCAGCGCCGACAAGCGCTTGATCTTCGGCGGCGGTGTGGTGTACGGCGCCAGAGATCCCGCCAATATCGAAGCCATTATCCGGCCGAAAATGCTCAAGGCATTCCCGCAGCTCAAGAACGTGAAGATCGACTACGCGTGGACAGGCAACTTCCTGCTGACCCTGTCTCGTCTGCCCCAGGTTGGACGACTGGGCGACAACATCTATTACTCGCAGGGCTGCAGCGGACACGGTGTGACCTACACCCACCTGGCAGGCAAAGTACTGGCCGAGGCGCTACGCGGTCAGGCAGAGCGCTTTGATGCGTTCGCCGACCTGCCCCACTACCCGTTCCCCGGTGGCCAGGTGCTGCGCACCCCGCTGACTGCGCTGGGCGCGTGGTATTACAGCCTGCGTGACCGACTCGGTTTCTAAGCTCGCTGAACGTAAAACGGCACCTTATCGGTGCCGTTTTTGTTCCTGCCGCGTTGATTTCATTTAACGCCGCGTGCCAGCGTTCTTTTCGCCTCGCCCGCTGCCTGTTCCTGTCCTGATGTCGATAACGCTTCGGCCGCCTGCAGCCAGCGCTGCGCATCGACATTGGCCGGCAACTGCCGGGGCGACTGGATCAGCACCGCCCAACTGCCCGCGTCTTTCCAGGCCGACGCGAAGCTGCTGAAGCTCATTGAGTAACGACGATCCATGCCTGCGTTGAGCAGCACGGTCTCTTTGACACGGTTGTAGCCGATCAACACCGCATAACGCGGCCCTTTCCAAAGCACAGAGCCCTGGGCGAAACGCAGCATCACCGGGTACCCCGCCGAGACCTGGGTCAGCAGGTCCTGCAGCTGGCCATCAAGCGGGTACACCATGAAACCGTACTCACGCGCGACCTTCTGCATGTTCTGCTCGAGCCGGTCCTCGGCACCCGGCAATTGCAACGGCTTGTCGAGCAAACCGGGCGTCGTCTGCACCTGCTGGTTGGCCAGCATGCTAGCCAGCACCATCGGGCCGCTTTGATAGGCATTGCCCCGAAAGAACGGGATCGACGTCAGTTCGACCCGGTCCGGAAGGCGTTTCATCTCCGGCGTAACCATTGACGAACAACCGGCAAGGCCCATCAGCAAGGCCGCAATCAGCCATGAACGCAGCGCACCGGGAGTACCGGTAAAGAAAGAAACCGACAGCATGTTCACTCACTTCAACTGTTGTCGGGCAACCCGCGACCCGACCTGAGGACCGATGATAGAGCTGACCGGGTCTCGGGGATAGCCGCGCGTGGCACCTCGACCAACAGAATTGCGAAAATAATTCATAGCCCGATGCCACTGGTCAATTAACCGAAACATGCCCCGTACTAGACTGTCAGTTATCAAGACCGCAACAAAAAGCAGGAATGTGGAGGCACTTATGAGCCTGGAATTGACAATAGTGATGCTGATCGCTTCGTGGCTTGCCGTCGCCAGCGCGATGCTGTGGGGGGTGATGCGTGTATCCCGTCGCCGTCATCAGCCGCGCAGCGTCGAGCCGCGGGCGGTACAACCGGCTGTACTTGCAAAACACATCAAGGCCCCCGTTGTAGCAGCCAACTGATTTATAGCGGTATGAGCAGCGCTTAGCTGATCTGCCCTCCTCAGCGGGCTTGCCCGCGCCTTGAATGCAAAAGGTCGACCCTGTTGCCAGCGTCGACCTTTTTTACAGCTTCGCCAGTTATCAGTGCGTGGACACCTGGTTAACCGCTTTCTTGCGTCTTGCCCTGCGTACCAGCATGTTCAAGGCTTCAACGGCTGCCGAGAAGGCCATGGCCGCGTAGATGTAACCCTTCGGAACATGGGCGCCAAAGCCTTCGGCGATCAGCGTCATACCGATCATGATCAGGAAGCCCAGAGCCAGCATGACCACCGTCGGGTTGTCGTTGATGAATTTCGCCAGCGGGTTGGCTGCGACAAGCATTACCACGACAGCAGAGATGACCGCGATGACCATGATCGGCAGGTGTTCGGTCATGCCCACGGCAGTGATGATACTGTCGATGGAGAACACCAGGTCCAGCATCAGGATCTGTACGATCGCCGCGCTCATGCTCAACATCACCACCGAGCCCAGGGCTTTCTCTTCCTCGGTCTTGACGTCCATGCTGTGATGAATTTCCGTGGTTGCCTTCCAGACCAGGAACAGACCACCAGCGATCAGGATCATGTCCTTCCAGGAGAACGCCTGACCGAACACCTCGAAAACCGGCTCTGTCAGCTGCACGATGTAAGCAACGGTACTGAGCAGGCCCAGGCGCATCACCAGCGCCATGCCGATACCCAGCTTGCGAGCCTTCTCGCGCTGGTGTTCAGGCAGCTTGTTGGTGAGAATCGAGATGAAAATCAGGTTGTCGATGCCCAGTACGACTTCCATCACCACCAGTGTCGCCAGCGCGATCCAGGCTGCCGGACTTGTCGCGAGTTCCAATAGGTATTCCATAGATCACTGCCCTGCCTGCGCCAATAGTTGTAAGTCAGATTTCTTTATCAGACGTATTTTCGGTTTCAGCCGAGTTTGGTGGTGGTTCCTGCAACGAAAGTTCCTGCCTGGCCTCGTCCAGTGCCTGGGTTGCGGCTTTATGGGTGTCATCGACCACCTGTTTTGCACTGTCAGCGGCGGCATTCACCACATGCTTGGTGGAAGACTCTAGCTGATCGCATCCTGCTGCTACCAGCAGTGAACCGCTCAGTAATACAGCGTAAAGGACTTTGTTCATGGGCTCCTCACTCAGTGAAACCGGGCGGCCTGTTCAGCCCGGCGTTGGAGCGGATTCTAGACATCTTGAAACATAAGGAAAATTCGATTTTATAAGGCATATACTTCGGTTTTACCGAATCGGCAGAAAAATATGCTCAATTACCGCCAGCTTCACTACTTCTGGGTCGTGGCCAAGACCGGCAGCATCGCGCGCGCCTGTGAACAACTGAATCTGACCGCGCAGACCGTCAGCGGGCAGATCAGCCTGCTGGAGGCGTCACTGGGCGTCGATCTGTTCCAGCGCGTCGGTAGGCAGCTGGAAATGACCGAAGCAGGTCGCCTCGCCCTGCCCTACGCCGAACAAATGTTCCAGCTCGGCAATGACCTGGAAAACCTGCTGCGCTCGCAGCCGGATGAACAGCAATTGCTGTTGCGCATTGGCGTGGCCGACGTGGTGCCCAAGTCCATTGTCTACCGCCTGATCGCTCCGACCATGACGCTGGATGAGCCCATCCGCATTACCTGCCGCGAGGACAAGCTGGAACGACTGTTGGCAGACTTGGCCATCCAGCGTCTGGATCTGGTGATTTCCGACAGTCCGATGCCGCCGCATCTGGACATCAAAGGCTATAGCCAGAAGCTGGGAGAATGCGGGGTCAGTTTTTTCGCCACGCGTGAAATAGTGGAACGTATCGGGACCGATTTTCCGCAGTGCATGCACGGCGCCCCGCTGCTGATTCCAGGCCAGGAAACCGTGGTTCGAGGCAGACTGATGCGCTGGTTTGCCGAACAGGGCATTCAGCCGCGCATCATTGGTGAATTCGATGACAGCGCGCTGATGAAGGCGTTTGGCAAATCCGGCAGCGGCGTGTTCGTGGCGCCCAGCGTGATCGCCGACGAAGTGGAGGACCAGTATGGCGTACAAGTGATTGGCCATACTGACGCGGTGACCGAATCGTTCTATGCCATTACCGTGGAACGCAAGGTCAAGCACCCCGGCGTTGTCGCCATTGCCGAAAGTGCTCGAAACCAACTGTTCACCGATGCAGGCTAAGCAGGGAGCGACCCCGGATCACGCTTGATCAACAACAGCGCCAGCACAATCGCCAGCACGATGATGCCCGCAGCGGCAAAACCGACGTTGCCCAGCCCCAGGTGATCAATGACCCTGCCGCCAATCATCGCGCCGATGCCTATGCCAAGGTTGGCACCGGCGATGTTCAGTGACGCCGCGAACGCAGGTGCCTGCGGCGCGGCCTTGATCAACCGCACATGACTGACCAGAAACAAGGCCGCCTGGGTGATGCCCCAGACCGCCAGCGCGAGTGGCAAGGCCACCACCGAATGGATACTCGGCACCACCGCGACCATGCCGACCACCATGAAGGCGCAAAACACCAGGCTGGCAATCAACGGGTGGCGGTCGACCATGCGCCCGCCCAGCGAGTTGCCCAGCAAGCCGACAGCGCCAAAGCCCATCAGGCACCAGCCCACCAGAGCGCCGTCGAAACCGGCAAGGCGCTCGAGCATGTCCGCCAGGTAGGTATATGCCGTGAACATGCCACTGAACACCAGCACCGAGAGCAGCACGTGCCCCTGCATCATCCGGCTGCGCAAGATGCCGAACTGTTTAAGGATTGATACCGGGTTCAACTTGGCAGGCGTCTTCGGCAGATAGACCGTCAGCAACAGTGCCTTGGCAAACGCCAGAACGGCCAGCACCAGAAAGGCCGTGCGCCAGCCGAATGCGTCGGAGATCAGGGTGCCGATGGGAATGCCAAACACTGTGGCGCAAACGATACCGAAACCGATCCTGGCAATCGCCCGGCCTGCAAACTGCGGACCGACAATGTCCACGGCAGTCTCGCTGGCCAGCGCCCAGAACACCGGCAACCCCAACGCCGGAATCAGCCGGGCGATACCCATCACGGCGATATTGGGCGCCAGCGCCGCCAGGACATTTGCAAAACCGAACAGCACCAGGATGCTGACAAACAGGCGCTTGCGCTCGAAGCGCGAAAAATAGGCGGTCAGAAAAGGACCAAAGGCGGCGACGGTGAACGCAAACAGCGTCACCAGCAGCCCTGCCTGCGAGACCGTGACATTTAGGTCGCGGGCAACGGCTGGCAAAAGACCGACGATGACGAATTCTGTGGTCAGCACGGTAAACCCGGCAGCTGACAGCAGAAGGATGGGCAACAACATGAATACTCCAGAACAACAACAGGGCCCGCTGCGACAGCGCGGCCTGCGGGAGGGGGATTAAATAGCTTGAAGGTGACTGTCACGCCAATGCTCCGCACTGGCATGCAGTTAGTGAGACTGAGCCCGAAAAACGGGGGGGTGGGGGAACACTCCGGTAATTCTCGCTCCCACGCTCCGCGCGGTAATGCATTTCGTGACGCTCTGCGTCACCCAATGCATACCAATTCGGAGCATTGGCACGAGAGTCAGTTGGCTTTGTGTATAACGTTGAGGGCCGAGAACATCAACAAGGCTTCAACCCTCCACTGTTTAGAACTTGCCCATGAAATCACGCTTGCCGATTTCAACGCCGTTATGGCGCAGCAGATCGTAGGCAGTCGTGACGTGAAAGAAGAACTGTGGCAAGGCGTAGCTAAGCAGATAAGCCTGACCGTTCAGGCGTTTTTCCTTTTCCGTGCCGGGACGCAGGACGATTTCGATGCCTTCCTTGCCGTCGACCTGATCCGGAGTGATGCTGCCGATGAACGCGAGTGTCTTGGCAAGCAGTGCCTGCAATTCGGCAAAGGTGGTTTCGGTGTCATCGTATTGCGGGATCTCGACGCCTGCCAGGCGAGCCGAGGCACCCTTGGCAAAATCGACGGCGATCTGCACCTGACGGGTGAACGGCAGCATGTCCGGGTACAGTCGCGCCTGCAGCAAGGCTGGCGGCTGAATTTTCTTCTCGGTCGCGTAGGCTTCGGCTTTGGTCAGAACGTCGCTCAGCGCGTTAAGCATTTGCTGAAAGACAGGAATGGAAGCGGCGTACAGGGAAATAGACATGACATATCCTGATTGAGAAAGGCGCAATTATAGACCTACATGACGCCAAACGCCGTGACACTTTTCAGCGCCCCTGCAGATCCGTGCAGCAGACACTGGCAATAATTTCCGCCACGCCCTACGCTGATCCACCGCCATCACTCAGGGAAGCGTCATGTCCATCGAATCGTCCTCCACCGAATCCTCCCCGAATGCCGAGGCGTTACAACTCAACGGCACTGAAGTGCGCATTCTGGGCTGCCTGATCGAAAAACAGGCGACCAACCCGGAAACCTACCCGCTGACCCTCAATGCACTGATGACTGCCTGCAACCAGAAGACCAGTCGTGACCCGGTCATGAACCTCACCCAGGGTCAGGTCGGCCAGAGCCTTCGAGCCCTGGAAGGCCGCGGCCTGACGCGACTGGTCATGGGCAGTCGCGCCGATCGCTGGGAGCATAGGGTCGACAAGGGGCTCGAGCTGGTCCCGGCGCAGGTGATACTCACGGGTCTGTTGCTGCTGCGCGGGCCGCAGACCGTCAACGAGTTGCTGACCCGCAGTAGCCGCATGCACGACTTCGAGGACAGCGAGCAGGTCGTCCACCAGCTGGAACGTCTGATTGCCAGAGGTCTGGCGATGCTCGTGCCGCGCCAATCAGGCCAGCGCGAAGACCGTTATATGCATCAGCTCGGTGACCCTGAATCGCTGCAGGAGCTGCTTGCCGCTCGCCAACAGGCACCGGAGCGACAATCGGCAAGCCCGGCGGCCAACTCGCGTATCGATGAGCTGGAGGCACGGGTCGCGGCCCTTGAAGAACGCCTGGCCAGACTGGAACACGCCGAGGAGTAATGTGCCCTGCCCGAGCTGACGGCTAGCCGGCTCTGGCGAAGGCTGCAGCCTGCTGATACTGCTCGTCGGTCGGACGCACCCCGGTATAGAGCACAAACTGCTCCAATGCCTGGATCGCCGCCACTTCATCACCACTTACCACACGCTTACCCAGGCGATGTGCCGCCTGGATCAGCGGCGTGTCGGCGGGGGTAGCCACCACATCGAAAACCGTTTCAGCGGCTTCGATGGCTTGCAGGTCAAACGACAACTCGTCAGCTTGCGCGCCCTGCATTCCTAATGGAGTGACATTGACCAGCAACGGTGGCCGCGCGCTGCCCAGCTCCGCCTGCCAGCGAAAGCCGCACGCCTCTGCCAGGCGCCGGCCAGCCTGCTCGTTGCGGGCCACGATCAGACCCTCGGTGAAACCCGCGTCACGCAGCGCGAACGCAACTGCCTTGGCCATCCCCCCGCTTCCGCGCAGGGCAAAAGCGCTGCGCGGCACCGCATGGCTCTCCATCAGTTGAGCGACGGCGATGTAATCGGTGTTGAACGCCTTGAGATGTCCGTCGGTGTTGACGATGGTATTGATCGACTGGATAGCGGCGGCCGAGGCGTCCAGCTCGTCGACCAGCTCGATACAGGCCTCCTTGAAGGGCATCGAAACTGCGCTGCCGCGAATCCCCAGCGAGCGTATGCCGGCCACGGCGGCGGCAAGGTCATTGGGAGCGAAGGTCTTGTAATAGAAGTTCAAGCCCAGTTGCTGGTAAAGATGATTATGGAAACGCACACCAAAGTTGCCAGGACGGGCGGCCATGGACATGCACAATAATGTCTCCCTGTTAGCAGTGACGGGCATCGGTGTTTCCTCCAGACGGTAATGGCTTGAATCTTCGGTAGAAGCGTATGCTACGCGCCAGTGAACGCGAGGACATACGCGGCGCACCTTACATAAAATTTACTCAGCACTTTCGCAGATTCTTACAATTTCGGTGTCATAGTGTTATCCCGTGGCAGTGCTTGAGAGTGATGCAGGCGCGCGACAACGGGTTGAGAGCGAGGAACAATCATGATTCGTCAAATCCCCAAGATCGCCTTGTTTGTAGGTGCCCTGGCCCTTGCTGGCCAGGCGAATGCTGACCGTGGCTGGGGTGGCCCTGCCGTGGTAGGTGCTATCGTTGGCGCTGCCGTTGTCGGGGCGGCGGTATCTTCAGGTCGCGACAGAACGGTGTACGTCGAACGCGAGCCAGTGTATGTGCAGCAGCGGCCGGTCTACTACGCGCCGCCACCGGTCTATTACCAGCCGGCCCCGGTCTATCAGGTTGTTGAGCGCTACCCACCGCCTCCACCGCCTGGCTACTACCATCATTATTACGGGCCACCACCAGGCCCCGGCTATTACTACGGCCCGCCACGCGGCCGCTGGTAACAGAACAAAAAACCCGCCTTTTCAGGCGGGTTTTTCGTTGCTGTGCTCACACTATGGGCTGCCAATGCAATGCGCCAAACCCTCGTTGTTATCAATGACCACTATTGAGAGCGTCGATTTCTGACTTGCTCGCCTGCCCTCTACAGTAGCGCCATGGATTGAGGAGGCACTTATGACCAAGGTACACATCATGTCCGTCGTCGGTAGCGCAGTTCCAGCCCCGCTCAGAGAGCGCGGCCTGCTGGCCTGCTGGTACCTGATTCAGGATGGCGAACCCGTCAGCGGCCCGCTCGCGTCATTGCCTGTTGCAGAGGCCCTGTCCCGGCAAATGCAGTGCCAGCCCCTCAACAGCTGACTTCTTCTGCAAACCTCGTGCGTTGCTCCGCACATCCCTTGCCCGCCTCTTTGATGGCGGGCTTTTTTTTGCCACGGAAAAAGCCGGTGATCAGACCTAGCCGCGCTCGGCCATGGCCGCGTTGACCTGACAGCGATGGGTGAGTTTCTGCAGGCGTTTCTCCAACGCCATGAACACCACGCGATCGGTACGGCCGCTGTCGAGTTCATCGATCAGGTCATTGGCGACCTGACGCAATTCGTAAGCCAGCACCACGCGGTCATCGTTGAGATCCTGTTTATGCGACTCGAACAGGCGATGCAGGTAATCCTGCAAGGTGTATTTCAGGCTGTGCCGGTCACTGGCGCGCAGATGGGTCAGATTGAGGCTGATGCGTCCCTGCAGCTCGCTCAGCTCACCGCACAAGTACTGCATGCGCCGAGCGTAGCCCACCTCGCGGTCCCGTATCTGCTTGTGCGCCAGTTGCGCTTCCTGCTTGCGCTGGATGGCCGGTACTGCGACGGCGGCCATCAGCCCGACAATCAGCCCGATTGCCTGCATCCAGCCTGCCCAGTCGCTTGGACGTGAGGTAAAGCCGACACCCAGCAGCAGAATGACAATCAATGACGCGATGATCACCAGTACTGCGTAATCCTTGCTGACAAACCCCTTGAGCATTGCATGACTCCTGAATCGGTGACCTGAATGGCATGGAATGCTAATCGGTGCGGGCCTTGCGCACCACGAATATTCAATTGAGAGGCGGTTTTTGGCAGGTTGCAGAACAGAAAGCGACTTAACAGCAACTTAATGAACGACCGATTGCGTCAATTATTGCGCAAACGTCCACCCCAGCCCATCGACATACCGCAAAGTCTGCTCATAAAATGCAGCGTTTTGACGCGATCCCTTCCATTTACCACCTTTTATCAAGTGAGCCTTGCTCTTGAAAATCCGTCTGTCTCTTTTGGGCCTATTATTTGTACTTACCGGCCCCGTGCTTTCCACCCCTACGCTGGCAAACGAACCTGCCGTCCTGAGCCGTGATCCTTCAAACCTGCACCTTGCCTCGGGCAGCGCAATGGTCATCGACCTGCAGACCGACAAGGTGCTGTATTCCAGCAACCCGGATGTGATCGTGCCGATTGCCTCGGTCACCAAGCTGATGACCGCGATGGTCGTGCTGGATGCCAAGCAGCCGATGGACGAAGTCATTCCGGTGAACATCTCCCAGACCCCGGAAATGAAAGGCGTCTTCTCCCGCGTCAAACTCGGCAGTGAAATGAACCGTCGGGACATGTTGCTGATTACCCTGATGTCCTCGGAAAACCGCGCGGCGGCCAGCCTGGCGCACAGCTACCCGGGCGGCTATCCGGCGTTCATCCTGGCGATGAACGCCAAGGCCAAGGCGCTGGGCATGAAACACACGGCCTACGTCGAACCCACCGGTCTGTCGGTGTACAACGTGTCGACCGCGCGCGACCTCACCAAGCTGGTGATGGCGGCGCGCAAATACCCTCTGCTCAGTGAACTGAGCACCACCGAGCAGAAGACCGTGACCTTTCGCAAGCCGACCTACACCCTCGGTTTCAGCAACACCGATCATCTGGTGCGCAAGGACAACTGGGACATCAAGCTGACCAAGACCGGCTTTACCAATCAGGCCGGTCACTGCCTGGTGCTGCTGACCAGCATGGCCAACCGCCCGGTTTCAGTGGTGATTCTCGATGCGTTCGGCAAGTACACACACTTCGCCGACGCCAGCCGCATACGCAAGTGGATGGAGACCGGCCAGAGCGGCCCGGCCCCCGAAGTGGCCCTGCAGTACAAGAAGGACAAGAATCTGGTCATGAGACAGACCGGTATTCAAGCCAGAGACTGAGTCACACAGGCAACGAAAAACGGTCGCGATGCTTGCACATCGCGACCGTTTTTATTTACCCGAACAACACTCAGTTGTATTGAGTGACCAGCTTGGTATTCAGGTAGGCCTCAATGGCCTCGGTGCCACCTTCGGAACCGTAACCGGAATCCTTGATCCCGCCGAACGGCACTTCCGGCAAGCCGATGCCCTGATGGTTGATCGACAGCATGCCCGCTTCGATATAGGTGCTCAGCGCCTGGGCAGTCTTCATCGACGTGGTGAAGGCATAGGATGCCAGCCCGAACGGCACGCGGTTGGACTCGGCGATGGCCTCCTCCAGCGTGTCGAACGGCACCAGTAGCGCGACAGGGCCGAAAGGCTCCTCATTCATGATGCGCATGTGCGGCTTCAGGCCACTCAACACGGTCGGCTCGAAGAAATAGCCAGGTCCTTCGACAGCCTTGCCACCGGCAGACAACGTCGCACCACCACGCACCGCGTCGTCGACCAGATCGACCAGCGCAGGAATACGTCGATCATTGGCCACCGGGCCCATGGTAGTGCCCGCCTCCAGGCCGTTGCCGACCTTGATTTCGCGGGTCAGGCCGACGAACTTCTCGGTAAACGCGTCGAGCACCTTGCGCTGCACCAGAATCCGCGTGGGCGACACGCAGACCTGTCCGGCGTTACGGAACTTGGCCGTGGCCAGCACGCGAGCGGCGAGGTCGATATCCGCATCATCGAACACCAGCGCCGGTGCATGACCGCCCAGCTCCATGGTCGCCCGTTTCATGTGTTTGCCAGCCAATGCGGCCAATTGCTTGCCGACCGGCGTGGAACCGGTAAACGTGACCTTGCGGATGACCGGATGCGGGATCAGGTAACCGGAGATTTCTGCCGGATCACCGTAGACCAGACCAATGACGCCGGCCGGCACACCGGCATCGGCGAAGGCGCGAATCAGTTCGGCAGGCGACGCCGGCGTTTCTTCCGGGGCCTTGACGATGATCGAGCAGCCCGCAGCCAATGCCGAGGACAACTTGCGCACCACCTGGTTAATCGGGAAATTCCAGGGTGTGAACGCAGCGACCGGACCGACCGGCTCCTTGATGACTTTCTGTTCGATGGACACGCCCCGCGATGGCACGAGACGGCCATAACTGCGACGCCCTTCTTCGGCCAGCCAGTCAATGATGTCTGCCGCCGACAGGGTTTCCATACGCGCTTCGGCCAGCGGCTTGCCCTGCTCCTGCGTCATGATTCGGGCGATGCTGTCTGCACGCTCGCGAATCAGGTTCGCCGCTTTCTGCATCAGCTTGTAGCGATCATAAGCCGAGGTCGCGCGCCAGGTGGCAAAGCCACGCTCGGCCGCCGCCAGGGCTTCGTCAAGGTCGGCGATAGCGGCATGCGCCACAGTGCCCAGCGCCTCGCCCGTCGCCGGGTTGATGACTGACAGCGTGCGGTTGTCGCGGCTCGCGCGCCACTGACCATCGATATAAAGCTGTACGTCTGGATACATGAACAATTTCTCCATAAGTCGCTGAAAAGGAACGGTGTGGCCGATGGATCAGACTCGCTGATCAGCACCGGCCATCGGCAAAAATGCCAAGTGCTACGGCTCGTCGATTTTGCGACGCGTCGTGACGCGCGTCGATAAGCTCACAAGACGTTCAGGGCCGATGGTCTCATTGGCCTGCGCTATGCTGCACTTACGACGATACTTTACTTACATAGCCTGGGCTCAAGTCACCAGTCAGGGATGACGTGATCATGAATGTACAGTCTGCCGCACTGCATCATCATACGCCCCGCCTGAATGTCGTTGATCCACGCGGTCTGGAGATTCGCGCGATTGAATTTTGGCGCAACCAGGCCACGGATACGCCGGCAGTTCTTATAAACCGCGTGGCTCATGATGCTGCCGGGCATCCGGTCAACTGCTGGGATGCAAGGCTCTGGGAAAGCCAGGCTGCGGTCAATCTTGCTACTGTGTTTTCCCTGAGTGGTCAGGCGCTTCTCAGCGACAGTGTCGATGCCGGTTGGCGGCTGATGTTGGCCGGTGACAGCGGCGCGGTCGTGGCTGGCTGGGATGGCCGTGGGACTGAGCGGAGCGTGCAGTATGACGCCCTGCTCAGACCCGTCGCCATCATTGAAAACGGACGCTGCGTCGAGCGGCGGCAATACGGCGGGCCGGATACCAAGGGCCATAACCAGTGCGGCCAATGTATACGCCATGATGACCCGGCTGGTTCGCGAATGGATGACGAGTTCGCCCTGGCGGGTGGCGTGCTTGAACAGACGCGGCATTTTCTCTTCAATCCCGAAAATGTCGACTGGCCAGAACCGCTGACAGAACGTGACGCCCTGCTCGAACCTGGTCCAGGCGCGAGTACGCGCTGGGCACACAGTCCGCTTGGCGATGTCATCTCGCAGACGGACGCCCAGCGTAACGTCCAGACCTTTGCCCATACTGTGGCAGGTCATGTTGAGGCCATTTCACTTGGCCTCCCCGGACAGACAGAGCGAGTTCTGGTTCACAGTATCGATTACGACGCTCAAGGCTACGTAACCTCGGAAACGGCTGGCAACGGCGTTGTGACCAAGGCGTTGCATGACGCCGCAAATGGGCGTCTGATCGAACTCAAAGGCACACGGGCAGATGGCCAACTGCTGCAACATCTGCTGTATGACTACGACCCGCTGGGCAATGTCCTGCGTATTAATGATCGCGCCCAGCCGACACGGTGTTGTGCAGGTCAGCGCATTGAGCCGGTGTCGACTTATCAATACGACACGCTTTATCAGTTAATCCAGGCTACCGGCAGGGAGGCCAAGAAAGTCAACCAAGGCCCTGTTTTTCCATCCTTCCAGACTCCCCTCGATCCGACGCAGCTGGCCAATTACACGCAAACCTACCGCTATGATGCGAGCGGCAATCTGCTGCAACTGACGCACACTGGCACCCAGTCCCACTCGCGCACCCTGGTCACTTCGCAAACCAGCAATCGCAGCCTGCCGGTCATCAACGATCGACCGCCGGATGAAGCGGCCATCGCTGCCGCGTTCGACGCCAATGGCAATCTGAATGAGTTGCAAGCCGGGCAAGCGATGAGCTGGGACTGGCGCAATCAGTTGCAGCAAGTGCGGCCTGTGGTTCGGGAAGCGGGTGACGACGACAAAGAGCGCTATGTCTACGACGCCAGTGGGCAACGCCTGCGCAAAATCCATACGACCAAGGCGAAAGCCGTTGTCCACAATGCCGAAGTGCGCTACTTACCAAGCCTGGAGGTGCACAGCAACAGCGCCACAGCCGAGACTTTGCACGTTATCGTCACCCAGGCCGGGCGCAACGAGGTACGGGTGCTGCACTGGCAGGCGGGTCAACCCGAAGGACTTGAAAACGATCAGGTTCGCTACAGCTTCGCCGATCATCTGGGGTCCGGCACCCTTGAGCTGGATAAAAACGCGCACATCATCAGCCAGGAAAGTTACTACCCGTTTGGTGGTACCTCGTGGTGGGCAGGACGCAGTACGGTTGAAGCCAGCTATAAAACCATTCGTTATTCCGGCAAGGAACGCGATGCGACGGGGCTGTACTACTACGGCCTGCGCTATTACGCGCCATGGTTGCAGCGATGGATCAATCCGGATCCGGCGGGCGCAGTGGACGGGATGAATCTGTATCGTTTTGTCAGGAATTCGCCTTTGCGGTTTGCTGATCAACAAGGGGCTGCTCCCCACGACGCGCCCCTCAAAGTCGTCGCAGACGACCTTTCCGAGTTCGAACCTGAGCAACTATCCAAAATGTATGAAGCCAGGGATGTTGCCGTTTCGCTATTAACGTTCACGCGTTCCGAGCTGTTAAAAGCATCACCAGGCGAAGACGTAAAAGAGGCATTCGACGCAACATTTGGGGCGCTGGCCACGAGCGCTCGCGCCGCTACGAGTATCGACGTGGAGGATTCCTTACGGCAGATGCAGGAGCTCATTGAGGGCATCGGCAGTCCAGAATCTGATCTGACGCTGTTTCTTTTTAATGGACCTGAAAACACTCTCGCATCGACTGATTTTCAAGGCGAGTTTCAGGAAGCGGTCGAACGGATGGGGGTGTCAGCCTCCCTGCTTGCCAACTACGATGTGCTGAAAGTTGCACGAGCCCTTATTCACGAGGCCTCCCATGTCCGCCTGAATACAGTGGATGCGTTTTATTATCCGACGGACGCTGGCAACCCCCTCCTCGACGGAGCGGATACTGCACAGGTCGAGGCGTGGTCCAGCGGGATCCTAAAGTCATTAAGAGAAATCTCGACGAATGGCCCCGACGAAGAACAATTTGATCCTGCCGACTATATAGCCGCTATGCAGGCGTTGACCAAGAATGCGCGCACCCCGGCACAGCGAAAACAAGAGTTTTTGAGCAACACAACGACCCGGACTTTATTATTGCAGATGAATGCCGACACGCTTTCGTCGCTGGTCATGGCGACCGGCCAGCCTACCCGATATGCGCAAACACGGATGAATCAGCCTGGAAATTAGGCGATCAATGGCAGTACCCGCTCTTGTGCAGATACAGCGTGCCATTGACGCCTGAAAAAACGGTGCCTGTTTGGGCACCGTTTCAACAAAAAAGGCGTTGTCTGCGCAATTACAGAATCGGCTTGCCGCCCGTCACTGCATAGCGCGAGCCGGAAATGTAACTGGCTTCGTCCGAGGCCAGCAGCACATAGATCGGCGAAACTTCCACAGGCTGCCCCGGGCGTCCCAGCGGTGTCTCGCTACCGAAGCTTTTCACGTCTTCGTCAGTCATGGTCGCCGGGATCAGTGGCGTCCAGATCGGGCCGGGAGCAACGCTGTTCACGCGGATGCCCTTCTCGCCCAGCAACTGCGCCAGACCGCCAGTGAAGTTGGCAATCGCGCCCTTGGTGGTCGCGTAGGCCAGCAGCGTCGGCTTGGGCATGTCCGAATTCACCGAACTGGTATTGATGATCGAGCCGCCCCGCGGCATATGCGGGACCGCAGCCTTGCAGATGCGAAACATCGCGGTGATGTTGATATCGAAGGTCTTGACCCATTCTTCGTCGGAGATTTCGTCCAGCGTTTCATGCGTCATCTGGAACGCAGCGTTGTTGACCAGTACATCGATGCGACCAAACTCTGCAACGGTCTTGCTCACGATGTCTTCGCATTGCTGCTTCTGCGCCAGGTCGCCCGGCAACAGCAGGCATTTACGGCCCGCCTCTTCGACCCAGCGCTTGGTTTCTTGCGCGTCCTCATGCTCGCTCAAGTAGGAGATCGCGACCTGCGCGCCTTCACGTGCAAAGGCGATCGCGACTGCACGGCCGATGCCGCTGTCCGCGCCGGTGATCAGCGCGATCTTGCCCTGCAGGCGTCCGGAGCCCTTGTAGCTCTTTTCACCGCAATCGGGATAGGGGTCCATCTTGCCCTGCAGGCCTGGAACGTCCTGTGGCTGACTGGCAAATGGCGGCTTTGGGTATTCTTCGTTCATTTGAATAAATCTCTTTAAATAAAACGTTGTGGCTGAAGTGCTGATGCCCTTGTCGATCGCCTTTGGCGGATACGACAAGGGCTCTCAGGCCATGCCTGGTCAACTGCGCTTATCACGCACCTGGCTTGAGCACCACCTTGGTCCAGCCTTCATCACGCGCGTCAAAGTGCTTGTAGGCGTCAGGGCCTTCTTCAAGCTTCAGACGATGGGAAATGATCTGCGACGGCTTGGCGCGATCGTGGTGAATCAGCTCGGCGAGGCGACGGTTGTAAGCCTTGACGTTGGCCTGACCGGTGCGGATCTGTTGGCCCTTGAACCAGAACGAACCGAAGTCGAAGGCCATCTTGCCTTCCTTCGCGAGGTCGCTTTTAGCGCCCGGATCCTGCGGCACGAAAACACCCACGACGCCGATTCCACCCGTCGCTTTGGTCGAGGCAACGAGGTTGTTCATGGTGACGTGGTTGGCCTCGTGGCCATGACGGTCGCAGCACTGATAACCGACGCACTCACAGCCTCGGTCAGTGCCTTTGCCATCGGTCAGATTGAGGATCTGATCCACTGCGCCCTGCTCCAGCGAGTTGATCGGCGTCGCGCCCATCTTCGCCGCGAGTGCCAGACGATCTGGATGGTTGTCGACCACGAACACCTGCGAGGCGCCCTTGATCATTGCCGAGTGGGCGGCCATCAGACCGACCGGACCGGCACCATAGATGGCAACGCTTTCGCCAGGCAGCAGCCCGGCCAGCTCGGTGGCATGCCAACCGGTCGGAAAGATGTCCGAGAGCATGACGTAGTCTTCTTCACGCTCGGCGGCATCTTCGGGCAACAGCAGGCAGTTGAAGTCGGCATACGGCACACGCAACAGCTCGGCCTGGCCACCTTCATGATCGCCCATGTCGGCAAAACCGTAAGCCGCACCCGCGCTACCAGGGTTGGCGGTCAGGCAATAACCGGTCAGGCCCTTCTCACAGTTTTCGCAAAAGCCGCAGCCAATATTGAACGGCAGGCACACCCAGTCGCCCACCTTGATACGGTCGACGCCGGCGCCGACTTCAATCACCTGGCCGAGGTTCTCATGGCCGAAAATGCGCCCGGTCTCGAAAGACGTACGGCCTTCATACATGTGCAGGTCCGAGCCACAGATATTGGTGGAGGTCACTCTGACAAGAGCATCTGTCGGCTTCTGAATCTTCGCATCCGGTACGTTTTTGACACTGACGTCACGCGGACCGCCATAGACGATGGCTTTCATGTTCGGAGTCTCCTTGGTGAAAAATTCGATGGGGCTTTTTAGGGCTCACCGAATATCTGTCACAACTAGAAGACGCCTGTTCAAAGCGATTGCCTTCGCACCTGACGAATGGTCATTGATGAGTGCGAGCTAGAGCTGTGCGCGAGTATGAATCGAGGAAAATGAGGTGAACGACAAGCCCGGTAGCCGCCGCAAATAAAGGATTTGCATGCACGATCTTATGGTATACCATCAGACGAAATACAAAAGCACTCGCTCCGGGAGTCGTTCATGAGCTTTGAAATTCGCAAGATCGTCACGTACACCGAAGAAACCTTCATCGAGGGTGGCAAGGCCACTGACAAGCCGGTCACCATGATCGGGCTGGCGGCGGTGATCAAGAACCCCTGGCTGGGCCGTGGTTTCGTCGAAGACCTGAAACCGGAGATTCGCGCCAATTGCTCCGCACTGGGCGAGTTGATGGTCAAACGCCTCACCGACGCGATTGGCGGTGCAGAGAAGATCGAGGCCTACGGCAAGGCTGCCGTGGTCGGTGCGGAAGGCGAAATCGAACACGCATCGGCCGTGATTCATACCCTGCGCTTTGGCAATCATTACCGTGATGCCGTCAAGGCCAAGAGCTACCTGAGCTTCACCAACAAACGCGGCGGCCCGGGTACGTCGATCCAGATACCGATGATGCACAAGGACGATGAAGGGCTGCGCTCGCACTACATCACCCTGGAAATGCACATCGAGGATTCGCCGCGTGCCGACGAAATCATCGTAGTCCTTGGCGCCGCCAATGGCGGACGCCTGCACCCGCGAATCGGCAATCGCTATATCGACCTGGAAGAGCTGGCGGCCGAAAAAGCCCAGTAACTCATGAAGGGCTCGTGGCCCGATCATCTTTAACCTCTGCGCAGGAGCGATCCATGATTCAGCTCACCGCTGAACACACCCCGGCGGGTACCAGCTATCTGGCTACCGGCCAAGGTCACCCCGTGGTGTTGATTCACGGGGTGGGCCTGAACAAGGAAATGTGGGGTGGCCAGATCGTCGGTCTGGCCACGCATTACAAGGTCATCGCCTATGACATGCTCGGCCACGGTGCCAGCCCCCGCCCCGACCCGGAGACGGGCCTGCCGGGCTACGCCGAACAACTGCACGAGTTGCTGACGCATTTGCAGCTGCCGCAGGCGGCGGTCGTCGGTTTCTCGATGGGCGGTCTGGTGGCGCGTGCGTTCGCGCTGGAGTTCCCTGAGCACCTGTCGGGGCTGGTGGTGCTCAATAGCGTGTTCAATCGCAGCGCGGAACAGCGTGCCAGCGTCATTGCGCGCACCAGCCAGGCTGCCGAGCATGGCCCGGACGCCAATGCGGGCGAGGCGCTTTCACGCTGGTTCAGCCGTGAATATCAGGCAGCCAGCCCGGCGCAGATTGCGGCCATTCGGCACAACCTGGCCAGCAACGATCCGCAGGGCTACCTGACCACGTACAAGCTGTTCGCCACTCAGGATATGTACCGCGCCGAGGATCTGGGCGATATTCGCGCACCAACGTTGATCGCCACGGGCGAACTTGACCCGGGATCGACGCCGCAAATGGCCCGCGAACTGGCCGCGCATATCCCCGGTGCCGACGTCGCGATATTGCCCGATCAACGCCATATGATGCCGGTTGAATCGCCACGTCTGGTCAACCAGGTGCTGCTCGGTTTCTTCGAAAAGATCGGCCTCGACAAACCGGCTTCCGCTCACCATTCGATCAAGGGGATTGTTGCATGAGCCTTACCCGTTTTCAGATGTGCATCGACGGTCAGTGGGTCGATGCGTTGTCCGGCAAGACCTTCGAGAGCCTCGACCCGGCGCTGGCCGAACCCTGGGCGCAACTGCCGGATGCTGACGAAGCCGATGTCGAGCGGGCCGTTCAGGCCGCCCAGAAAGCCTTCGAGGGGCAGGCCTGGCGCGGCCTGACGGCCACGGCACGCGGCAAGCTGCTGCGCAAGCTGGGCGACCTGATCGCCGATAACAAGGAGCAACTGGCGCAGCTGGAAAGCCGCGACAACGGCAAACTGATTCGCGAGACCCGCGGGCAGGTCGGCTACCTGCCGGAGTTCTTTCATTACACCGCAGGGCTGGCTGACAAGCTCGAAGGCGGCACCCTGCCCCTCGACAAGCCGGACCTGTTCGCCTACACCGTGCACGAACCGATGGGCGTGGTGGCCGGGATCATCCCCTGGAACAGCCCGCTGTACCTGACCGCCATCAAGCTGGCACCAGCACTGGCTGCTGGCAACACCATCGTCCTCAAGCCTTCGGAACACGCCTCCGCCACCGTGCTTGAACTGGCGCGTCTGGCACTTGAAGCCGGCATTCCGCCTGGCGTGGTCAACGTCATCACCGGTTACGGCCCGACCACTGGCGCGGCCCTAACCCGGCACCCGCTGGTGCGCAAGATAGCCTTCACCGGTGGCGCGGCTACTGCGCGTCATGTAGTGCGCAGCAGCGCGGAGAACTTTGCCAAACTGTCACTGGAGTTGGGCGGAAAATCACCCAATATCATCTTCGCCGACGCCGACCTGGACAGCGCCATCAATGGCGCCGTCGCCGGCATCTACGCGGCGTCCGGACAAAGCTGTGTTTCCGGCTCGCGACTGCTGGTGCAGGACGAAATCTACGACGAATTCGTCGAACGCCTGGCCGAGCGCGCCAGCCGGATTCGTATCGGCAATCCGCAGGATGAAGACACTGAAATGGGCCCGATGGCCACTGCCCAGCAACTGGCTGTGGTAGAAGGCCTGGTGGCCGACGCGCTGGCCGAAGGTGCACGCCTGCGCCTGGGCGGCAAGCGACCGACGCTGGACAGCAAGGGCTGGTTCTATGAACCTACGCTGTTCGAGTGCGATCACAATTCGATGAAGATCATGCAGGAAGAAGTGTTCGGCCCGGTGGCATCGGTGATTCGTTTCAAGGACGAAGCCGAAGCGCTGGCCATCGCCAACGACTCCCAGTTCGGCCTCGCCGCCGGAATCTGGACCCGCGACCTGGGACGCGCACACCGTCTGGCGCGGGATATTCGCTCAGGTATCATCTGGGTGAATACGTATCGAGCCGTGTCGGCCATGGCGCCTATCGGTGGTTTCAAAAATAGCGGCTACGGTCGCGAGAGCGGGATAGACTCCGTGCTGGCCTACACCGAACTGAAAACGGTGTGGATCAACCTTTCGCAGGCGCCCATGCCTGATCCATTTGTCATGCGTTAAAGAGGCCGCTGCGATGATAGAACCCGGTATTTACAAAGAAGTCATGGCGTCATTCCCTTCGGGCGTGACCATCGTCACCACCCTGGACCCAGAGGGTAACCTGTTCGGTATTACTGCCAGCGCATTCAGCGCGCTGTCCATCGACCCGGCACTGGTGCTGTTCTGCCCCAACTACGAATCGGACACTTACCCGGTGTTGCGCGACAGCAAGAAATTCGCGATTCACCTGCTGTCTGCCGATCAACAGACAGAAGCCTATGCCTTCGCCAGCAAGGGCAAGGACAAGACCAAGGGCATCGAGTGGCAGTTGAGCGAGCTGGGCAACCCGTTGCTCAGCAACGCCACGGCGATTATCGAGTGTGAGCTGTGGCGCGAATACGACGGCGGCGATCACGCGATCATTGTCGGTCAGGTGAAAAACCTGATCCTGCCGGCGACACCGGTCACACCAATGGTCTATCACCGGGGCAAGATGGGTGCACTGCCAGCCATCGTCTGAGGCGGCTCAGGGCGGTTTTGGTGGTTGCAGGCATGGGCGTGATAAACTCGGCCGCGACCCGGGTTCATCCGTCCGGGCCATGCAGCAGCACGCGCAGTGTGCGGGTTGCCGACATGAGCGAGACTTTATTTCCAGTCACGTTTTTACTTTGACAGCCCCATTCCGAGCACACCCGATGAAACGCCTGCCTCTCGACGACACCTTCAAGGTCAACCGCAACCCCGTCACGCTGCGCGAGATCGTGCTGGACAAACTGCGCAGCGCAATCATGAACTTTCAGCTGTTGCCGGGTGATCGTCTGGTCGAGCGTGATCTGTGTGACCGCCTCGGTGTGAGCCGCACCTCGGTGCGCGAAGCACTGCGCCACCTGGAATCCGAAGGTCTGGTCGAGTTCGCCGATGCCAAAGGCCCGCGTGTTGCAATTATCACGCTGGCTGATGCGTGCGATATCTACGAACTGCGTTGCGTGCTGGAAGGCCTGATCGTTCAGTTGTTTACCCTGCGCGCCAAGCCCAAGGACATCCGTGCACTGGAAAAAGCCCTGGAGGAAAATCGTCAGGCGCTCAAGGAAGGCGAACTGCAGCAGGTGATCGACTCGGTCCAGGGTTTCTACGATGTATTGCTGGAAGGCTCGGGCAACCATGTGGCCGCGACCCAGCTACGCCAGTTGCAGGCGCGCATCAGCTACCTGCGCGCCACCTCGGTATCCCAGGAAAACCGCCGCGGTGCCAGCAACAAGGAAATGGAGCTCATGGTCGAAGCGATCAAGAGCGGCGACCCACTGGCAGCGCATCAGGCGTCGGTCGATCACGTACGCAACGCCGCGCGCGTGGCGCTGGAATACCTCAAATCCAAGCAGGACGAAGACAGCAAAGTCCGCGACATCGTCGCCCCCGTCGCGCTGAAAGAACCTCGCATAGGTCGCTGAAATGGCCACACCGCGCTTCTGTCCCCAGTGCGGTAGCGCTGATCTGGCTCAGCGTGTGCCGTCGGGCGATACACACGTGCGGCTGGTCTGTGGCGGCTGTCAGTACATTCACTACGTCAACCCGAAGATCATCGCGGGTTGCATCATCGAGCAGGAAGGCAAGTACCTGCTCTGCCAGCGTGCCATCCCGCCGCGCCCCGGCACCTGGACACTGCCTGCCGGCTTCATGGAAAGCGGCGAAACCACCGAGCAGGCGGCGCTGCGCGAAGTCTGGGAAGAAACCGGTGTACGCGCCGAGATCCTTTCGCCCTACTCCATTTTCAGCGTGCCGCGCATCAGCGAAGTCTACATCGTGTTCCGTGC
Organism: Pseudomonas sp. PvP100; assembly: GCF_017833055.1. Lineage (NCBI taxonomy): Bacteria > Pseudomonadati > Pseudomonadota > Gammaproteobacteria > Pseudomonadales > Pseudomonadaceae > Pseudomonas > Pseudomonas sp. PvP100. Next base: position 1,328,854 of record NZ_JAFIBO010000001.1, on the reverse strand, counting down.
CATCGCGCTGGAGGTAACCGGCCGGTTCGGCCCGGAAACCCTGGACTACAGATTCTTCGCCCCCGAAGACATCCCGTGGGACAGCATCTATTACCCCGCCATTCGCCAGATACTGGAACGCTATATCGAAGAACGTCAGGCGGGTGTCTACGGCATTTATATCGGTAACGACGACACCGGCAAAGTGCACTTCATCCGATGAACGCCTGAAGCTTTCAGCTCGCAACTGAACGCTTAAAACTGCCCCTCGACGATCACGATCTCGGCCTTTGAAGCGCCCTGCCTGTGGCTCATCGCATGCTGGTACTCGGGCGACCGATAACAGGCCACCGCTTTCTCGTAGGATTCAAATTCGATAATCACCGTGCGCTGCGGCGTATCACGCCCTTCGAGCGCCTCGGAACGCCCGCCGCGCGCAAGGAACCTGCCACCAAACAGCTCGAAAGCCGCGGGCGCGCGCTGGGTGTATTCGCTGTACTGCTGGGGGTCGGTCACATCAACGTGTGCAATCCAATAGGCTTTCATCGCGATCTCACTGTTTCATTGATAGGCAATCTGTGAAATATTCTGTCTTATGGTATACCACGATTCATTCACCCATAAAACCGGGAAACTGACTATGGCGTTCGATCGCATCGAAGACATCATTGAAGACTACCGCCAGGGCAAGATGGTGTTGCTGGTCGACGATGAGAATCGGGAAAACGAAGGCGATCTACTGCTCGCCGCCGATTGCTGTTCGCCGCAGGCAATCAGTTTCATGGCCCGCGAGGCGCGCGGCCTGATCTGCCTGACGCTGACCGACGAACACTGCCAGCGTCTGGGCCTGGAGCAGATGGTGCCCAGCAACGGCAGCGTATTCGCCACGGCGTTCACAGTGTCCATCGAAGCCACCACGGGGGTGACCACCGGTATCAGCGCGGCAGATCGTGCGCGTACCGTTCAGGCCGCCGTCAACCCGCACGCAGTACCGGAAGACCTGGTGCAGCCAGGCCATATCTTTCCATTGCGCGCGCGTGACGGCGGCGTGCTGACCCGCGCCGGACATACCGAAGCGGGCTGCGACCTGGCCCGCCTGGCCGGTTTCACGCCAGCGTCGGTCATAGTTGAAGTCATGAATGATGACGGCAGCATGGCCAGAAGACCTGACCTGGAAGTGTTCGCCAAAAAGCACGGCATCCGCATCGGCACCATCGCCGACCTGATCCATTACCGCCTGAGCACCGAACACACCATCGTCAGGATTGGCGAGCGCGAACTGCCGACCGTGCACGGCACCTTCCGTCTGTTCAGCTACGAAGACCGCATCGAAGGTGGCGTGCACATGGCCATGGTGATGGGCGACATCCGTCGCGACGCCGCCACACTGGTGCGCGTGCATGTTGTCGACCCGCTGCGTGACCTGGTGGGTGCCGAATACAACGGCCCTGCCAACTGGACACTCTGGGCCGCCCTGCAACGTGTCGCGCAAGAAGGTCACGGTGTGGTAGTGGTGCTGGCCAATCACGAATCGTCTCAAGCGCTGCTGGAGCGCATTCCGCAGCTCACCCAGCCGCCCCGCCAATACACCCGCTCGCAATCACGCATTTATTCCGAGGTCGGCACGGGCGCACAGATCTTGCAGGACCTGGGCGTCGGCAAGCTGCGCCACCTTGGTCCACCCCTGAAATACGCCGGGTTGACCGGCTACGATCTGGAAGTGATTGAAAGTATTCCGTTTCCCGGCTGACCACGTAAACGCCTGGCGCGCGCGCCAGATAATCCGCCGCCTGCAACCACAGGCACTGATCAGAAAACCCACCATGAAGACGTTGTGACAGGGCAAAACGCTTGCAGAAAGTTTGGAATACCATAATATGACATTCCATAAATACAAGATCTGGTCAGACGCGCCCGGCAAGGGACAGCACTAATAACAGCACCTGACCCGTACAAGGTTTCAAGGCCCATTGGACCTACTGCTCCCGATTACGCGGGCAAGAAAAGCCCGCTCAAAACACAACAAATGAGGGCGTAAAAATGGTGTTGAACAAACGTGCAACAGCAGTCCTGGCCGCAGGCGTGCTGGCTTTCTCGAGTGTCGCCGCTATTGCCGCCGAGAGCGTCAACTTCGTGAGCTGGGGCGGCTCCACGCAGGACTTCCAGAAGGAGGCCTGGGCGGCTCCATTCAGCAAGGCCAGTGGCATCACCGTCGTGCAGGACGGTCCTACTGACTACGGCAAACTCAAGGCCATGGTCGAAAGCGGCAACGTGCAGTGGGACGTTGTCGATGTCGAAGCCGACTTCGCCCTGCGCGCCGCCAGCGAGGGCCTGCTGGAGCCTCTGGACTTCACCACCATCAAACGCGACGAGATCGACAAACGCTTCGTGACTGACCACGGCGCCGGTTCGTTCTTCTTCTCCTTCGTGCTCGGCTACAACGAAAGCAAAGTCGGCGGCAAGGCGCCTGGTGACTGGGCCGCGATGTTCGACACCAAGACCTACCCTGGCAAGCGCGCGCTGTACAAGTGGCCAAGCCCCGGCGTGCTGGAACTGGCCCTGCTGGCCGATGGTGTAGCCCCCGACAAGCTTTACCCGCTGGACCTCGACCGCGCCTTCAAAAAACTCGACACCATCAAGAAGGATATCGTCTGGTGGGGCGGCGGTGCGCAGTCCCAGCAACTGCTGGCCTCCGGTGAAGTGTCGATGGGGCAGATGTGGAACGGTCGGGTCTACGCCCTGCAACAGGATGGCGCCCCGGTGGGGGTGAGCTGGAAGCAGAACCTGGTCATGGCGGATTTTCTGGTCGTTCCCAAGGGCGCAAAAAACAAGGACGCCGCGATGAAATTCATCGCCAATGCGACCAGCGCCAAAGGCCAGGCGGACTTCTCCAACCTCAGTGCCTATGCCCCGGTCAATACCCAGAGCGTTGCGCGCCTGGACTCTACGCTGGCACCTAACCTGCCGACCGCGCACGTTGCCGATCAAATCACTCTCGACTTCGCATACTGGGCCAAGAATGGCGCTGATATCGCGACACGGTGGAACGAATGGCTGGTCAAGTAAAAATGACAGCGGTTGCTCCTCGTCAATCCATGCCGGCCGGGGGGGCTTCCAGCACCGCTGGCGCGGCCAGCCAGAAGGCGCCGGGCATGCTGCCATCCCCTTCCCTCGCGCAGCGCTGGCGCGGCAGCCGCAATCTGCTTCCGGCGCTGATCTTCCTCGGGCTGTTCTTCTTCGCCCCGCTGATCGCCCTGCTGCTGCGGGGCGTGCTTGAACCGGTGCCGGGCCTTGGCAACTATGAGCAACTGTTTGCCAACTCGGCCTATTCGCGGGTGCTGCTCAATACCTTTTCCGTAGCGGGCCTGGTGACGCTGTTCAGCCTGCTGCTGGGCTTCCCGCTTGCCTGGGTGATCACCCTGGTGCCGCGCGGCTGGGGACGCTGGATTCTGAATATCGTGCTGTTGTCGATGTGGACCAGCCTGCTGGCCCGCACCTATTCGTGGCTGGTTCTGTTGCAGGCCTCCGGGGTCGTCAACAAGGCCTTGATGGCCATGGGCATCATCGATCAACCACTGGAAATGGTGCACAACCTGACCGGTGTGGTGATCGGCATGAGCTACATCATGATTCCGTTCATCGTCCTGCCGTTGCAGGCGACCATGCAGGCCATCGATCCGATGGTGCTGCAGGCGGGTTCGATCTGCGGGGCCAGCCCGTGGAGCAATTTTTTCAGAGTGTTTCTGCCACTGTGCCGTCCGGGGCTGTTTTCCGGAGGCCTGATGGTATTTGTCATGTCGCTCGGTTACTACGTCACCCCGGCGCTGCTCGGCGGCGCGCAGAACATGATGCTGCCCGAATTCATCGTCCAGCAGGTGCAATCGTTCCTCAACTGGGGGCTGGCCAGTGCCGCCGCTGCGTTGCTGGTGCTGATCACGCTGGTGCTGTTCTACTTCTATCTGAAGCTCCAGCCGGAATCACCGGTCGGCGCCAGCAACGCGAGGTAAACCGCCATGCTCCTGACACCCAATGCCATGAGCCCCGGCTTGCGTACGGGCCTGTACCTGACCACCGCCCTGATCGCGCTGTTCCTGTTGCTGCCGATCCTGTTCATCGTCCTGCTGTCGTTCGGTTCATCGCAGTGGCTGGTGTTTCCGCCGCCCGGCTGGACGCTGAAATGGTATCAGCAGTTTTTTTCCAATCCGGACTGGATGGCCGCGGCCATGTCCAGCTTCAAGGTCGCGATCCTGACCACTCTCGCCTCGGTGGCGTTGGGCCTGCCCACTGCGTTCGCGCTGGTGCGTGGCCGGTTTCCGGGGCGTGACCTTCTGTACGGCGTCTTCACACTGCCGATGATCGTGCCGCTGGTGATCATTGCTGTCGCGGTCTACGCGCTGTTTCTCAAGCTCGGTTACACCGGCACGCTGTTTTCCTTCGTCGTCAGCCATGTGATCGTTGCCTTGCCGTTCACCATCATCTCGATCATCAATTCGCTGAAGCTGTTCGACCAGTCCATCGAGGATGCCGCGGTCATCTGCGGCGCTTCACGCTTGCAGGCCATCTACAAGGTGACCTTTCCAGGCATCCGGCCGGGCATGATGGCCGGTGCGCTGTTCGCGTTCCTGGTGTCGTGGGACGAGGTGGTGTTGAGCGTGATGATGGCCAGCCCGACCCTGCAAACCCTTCCCGTGAAAATGTGGACCACCCTGCGTCAGGACCTGACGCCGGTCATCGCCGTCGCCTCAACGCTGCTGATCGCCCTGTCGGTGCTGATCATGTTCATCGCCGCGACCCTGCGTCGCCGCAACGAAGCCAGGAGTACTTCATGAGTGCCGTGATCAAAGACCCCGCCCATCAGCACCAGAACACACTGGTCAGCCTGTGTAATCTGAACAAGCACTACGGAAATTTCGCCGCTGTCGACGACATTTCTCTGGACATCCGGGACGGTGAATTCCTGACCTTCCTGGGCTCCAGCGGCTCGGGAAAAAGCACCACGCTGTCGATGCTCGCCGGCTTCGAAACGCCCAGCTCGGGCGAGATTCTGGTGGGCGGCAAATCGCTGGTGAATGTGCCGCCGCACAAGCGTGACATCGGCATGGTGTTCCAGCGCTACTCGCTGTTCCCGCACCTGTCGGTACGCGACAACATTGCCTTTCCGCTGGCAATCCGCAAGTTGCCTGCGGCCGAGCGCGAGAAGAAAGTCGATGCGATGCTCAAGCTGGTTCAGCTCGAAGCCTTCGCTCATCGTCGCCCTTCGCAACTGTCTGGCGGCCAGCAGCAGCGGGTCGCCATCGCCCGGGCGCTGGTTTACGAGCCGCGCATCCTGCTGATGGACGAGCCTTTGGGCGCACTGGACAAGAAACTGCGCGAAGACCTGCAGGACGAACTGCGTCAGTTGCATCGCCGGCTGGGCATCACCATTGTTTACGTGACCCATGATCAGGAAGAAGCCATGCGCCTGTCACAGCGCATCGCCATTTTCAGCCATGGCAAGATCGTCGGTCTGGGCTCGGGCTATGACCTGTACCAGGATCCGCCGAATGCCTTCGTCGCCTCGTTTCTCGGCAACTCGAACTTCCTCAGGCTCAAGGCCCAGGGCAATGCCGTGGCGACGTTCGAAGGCAGCACACTGGCGATTCGCCTGACCGCAGGGCTGAAGACTGATCAGGACGTGCTGCTGATGGTGCGCCCGGAGAAAGCCCAGGCGCTGAGCGTGTCCCAGGCAGCCGCCATGCCGCTCGAAGCAGGCTGGAACGAGGTGAACGCCACGGTCACTGAAGTGCTTTTCCTCGGCGAGAGCCAGACGTGCTCGGTGGTCACTGCCGGAGGCACTGCCATGACCGTCAAGGCGCTTTCCGCGAACGGCATGTCACTCCAGACGGGCGACCCGGTGCGCGTGCGTTGGGCAGCCGCAGACGCGTGCATCTACACCGAGTGGACCGACAGCGACCTGAACAAGGCGGCCGGCACGCACTGACGCTGCGTGGCGTGCCTCAGTGGTTGACGGGCGAAGGATGCAGGGCAAGGTAGTCGCGCAGAAACTCCACCGTGACGCGCACCTTGGCCGAACTCATCAGCGGCGAGGTGTGCACCGCCCAGATGTCTGCATCCTGGCGGTAATCCGGCAACACCTGAACCAGCCGGCCCTCGGCCAGGTCAGTGCGCACATCCCACAGCGAACGCAGCAACACCCCGCGCCCGTCCAGGCACCACTGACGGGCGATTTCGCCGTGGTTGGTAGACAGGCTGCCGGTCACCTTGACGGTTTCGGCACCTTGCGGCCCGTTGAGGTGCCAGATGCCGAATGGCCGGTCGCGCTCCTTGATCACTAAGCAATCGTGATTGGCAAGTTCGCCAAGATTGAGCGGTGTGCCGTGAAGGTTGAGGTAGCCGGGGCTCGCGCACAGAACCCTCCAGTTGCTGGCCAGATGCCTGGCGCGCAGGTGCGGGGCGATTTCGTTGCCGACACGGATATCCAGATCGACGCCCTCCTCGATCAGATCGACCAGCCGGTCCTGAATGTCCAGACGGATATCCAGCTTCGGATAACGCGCGGCCAGTTCCGACAACGCCTGCGCGACGAAACGCCGGCCGAAGCCCTGACTGCTGACGACCCGCAACAAGCCACTCGGCTCGCCATGCAATGCCGCCACCTCTTCGCCCATCTGCTGCACTGAGTCGAGCATACCCCTGGCCCACTCGTAGACGCGCTCGCCATCCTCGGTAATCGACACCTGCCGGGTCGAGCGGTGCAGCAACACCACACCCATGCCCTGCTCCAGCAAACGAATACGCTTGCTGACATAAGCAGCGGACATGCCCAGCTCATCCGCAGCCCCGACGAAGCTCGAGCGCCGGGCCACATGAACGAACACATTCAAATCATCAAGGCTGGGGTATTTATTCACGATTCGTGTTTTCTCAGTGCATTAATCAGCTGATTATCTTTATATCGTGCGCTTATAGCATGGATGGCCTGTGCAACTCATTGATTGCACATCCGCAATGGATCGATTCAGAGAGAACGCCGCCATGAACAACAAAAAACTGCGTATTGCTGCCATCGCCGGTGACGGCATCGGCCTGGAAGTGCTACCTGAAGGGGTACGCGTGGTGCAGGCCGCTGCCGCACGGCACGGGCTGGAACTGGAGTTCGAATACTTCGAGTGGGCCAGCTGCGATTACTACCTGAAGCACGGCAAGATGATGCCGGACGACTGGTTCGAACAGCTCAAAGGCTTTGACTCGATCTTCTTCGGCGCCGTCGGCTGGCCGGAAAAGGTCCCGGATCACATCTCGCTGTGGGGCTCGCTGCTCAAGTTCCGCCGCGAATTCGACCAGTACGCGAATATCCGTCCGGTGCGGCTGTTTCCCGGCGTGCCCTGCCCGCTGGCCAATCGCAAACCGGGCGACATCGACTTTGTCGTGGTCCGGGAAAACACCGAAGGTGAATACTCGTCGCTGGGCGGGATCATGTTCGAAAACACCGACAACGAATTCGTGTTGCAGGAATCGGTATTCACCCGTCGCGGCGTCGACCGCATTCTCAAATTCGCTTTCGAGATGGCCAGCAAACGCGAGCGCAAGCACGTTACTTCGGCGACCAAATCCAATGGCATGGCCATCAGCATGCCGTACTGGGACAAACGCACCGAAGCGATGGCCAGCCAGTACCCCGGCATCAGCTGGGACAAGCAACACATCGACATTCTCTGCGCCCGTTTTGTGCTGCAACCCGAGCGCTTCGACGTGGTGGTGGCGTCCAACCTGTTCGGCGACATCCTCAGCGACCTCGGCCCGGCCTGCGCGGGCACCATCGGCATTGCGCCGTCAGCCAACCTCAACCCCGAGCGTCACTTCCCGTCGCTGTTCGAACCGGTTCACGGCTCGGCCCCGGACATCTTCGGCCAGAACATCGCCAACCCGATCGCGATGATCTGGTCGGGTGCGCTCATGCTCGAATTCCTCGGCCAGGGCGACCAACGCTTCACCGCGGCCCATGACGAAATCATCACCGCCATCGAGCAAGTGATCGCCAACGGCGACGTCACGCCGGATCTGGGCGGCACGCTTTCGACTCAGCAAGTCGGTGCGGCGATTGCCGAGCGGGTTTCTGCAGCCCGTTAAACATTTTCTGGCTCGCTGCGCTGTTCCAGCAACTCGACGAAGCGGGTCAGGCTGCGTGACACCGTACCCCGGCGCCAGATCAGCCAGGTGTGCAGATAGCGAAACTTCTCGGACAGCGGCCAGATACTGACCGTGGCGCAGCCGGGCATACTTTCCAGCATGCTGCGCGGCATCAGCGCCAGCCCGGCACCGGCGCTGACGCAGGCGAGCATGCCGTGGTAGGACTCCATTTCGTGGATCTTGCCCGGCACTGCCGCGTCATCGGTGAACCAGCGTTCAAAGTGATGGCGGTACGAGCAGTTGGCACGAAACGCATAGATACTCTCTCCGCTGACATCACGCCCGCGCTTGACCGGTGCATGATTGAGCGGCGCGATGATGACCATTTCCTCTTCGAAGACCGGCACGCCGTCAAGCGATGGATGCTGCACCGGCCCGTCGACGAACGCAGCGACCAGTCGACCGGCCAGCACGCCGTCGATCATGGTTCCGGACGGGCCGGTCGAAAGGTCCAGCTCGACCTTGGCGTTCTGCTGATTGTAGGCGGCCAGCAGCGCAGGAATCCTGACCGCAGCCGTGCTTTCCAGCGACCCCAGTGCAAAAGGCCCCTGTGGCTCCTCCCCGGAAACGGCGGAGCGCGCTTCCTGCACCAGATCCAGGATGCGTCGCGTGTAGTCGAGAAAATTCCAGCCTGCGGGAGACAGGCGCAAGCGGTGCTTCTCGCGAATGAACAGGTCAACGCCCAGATCCTGCTCCAGTTGCTTGATGCGCGTGGTCAGGTTCGAGGGCACCCGGTGGATGTGCTGCGCGGCGGCGCTGATGCTGCCGTGTTCAGCCACCGCTTTGAAGATCTCCAACTGAACCAGATCCATATCATTCTCCAAACATGAACATTACGCTCATTATTATTCAGTTTTAGAAAGCATTGCACACCTATATTCTGGTCGCACTTCCACCTCAACAGGATGGCGAAATGACTACTGTCACCAGCAACACCCATGCAATCTCGATCAACCCTGCCACCGGCGAGCAGATCGGCCACTATGCCTTTGAATCCGCCGCCGCGCTGGATCAAAGCCTGTCGCGGGCGGCTGCCGGTTTTGCCGGCTGGAAGCGCACGCCGGTTCAGCAACGTGCGCAATTGATCGTCGCCATGGGTCAGGCCCTGCGTGATGACGTCGACAACATCGCACGCATGATCAGCCAGGAAATGGGCAAGCCCGTCGCCCAGGCCAAAGGCGAGGTCGAGAAATGCGCGCAGCTGTGCGACTGGTACGCGGCGCAAGGCCCGGCGATGCTGGTGGCCGAAGCGACTCAGGTCGAGCATGACAAGGCGCGGATCGAATACCGTCCGCTGGGCCCGATTCTCGCGGTAATGCCGTGGAATTTCCCGATCTGGCAAGTGCTGCGCGGTGCGATTCCGACCCTGCTGGCCGGTAATACGTACGTGCTCAAGCACGCGCCCAACGTAATGGGCTGCGCTTACCTGATGCTCGACGCGTTCAAGCGTGCCGGCTTCCCGGAGGGTGTGTTCGAAGTCATCAACGTGACCCCGGAAGGCGTTTCAAGCGCCATTGCCGACCCGCGCATCGCAGCGGTCACCCTGACCGGCAGCGTGCGTGCTGGCCAGGCCATCGGCGCCCAGGCCGGTGCGGCACTGAAGAAGTGCGTGCTGGAACTCGGCGGTTCTGACCCGTTCATCGTGCTCAATGACGCGGACCTGGATCAGGCTGTGAAGGCGGCGGTGATTGGCCGCTTCCAGAACACCGGGCAGGTCTGTGCAGCGGCCAAGCGTCTGATCATCGAGCAAGGCGTGGTCGAGGAGTTCACCCGTAGGTTCGTCGAGCAAACGCGTCAACTGGTAACGGGCGATCCTCTTTCCGGCGAAACCTACATTGGCCCCATGGCGCGCTTCGATCTGCGCGACGAGCTGGATGCCCAGGTGCAGGACACGCTCGCCGAAGGCGCCACGCTGTTGCTGGGCGGCAAAAAGGCCGAAGGCCAGGGCAATTATTATCAGCCTACCGTGCTCGGTGACGTCACCGATAAGATGACTTCGTTCCGGCAAGAGCTTTTCGGCCCTGTAGCGTCGATCATCACCGCGCGTGACGCACAGCACGCCCTGGAGCTGGCCAATGACAGCGACTTCGGCCTGACCGCGACGATTTATACCCGCGACCTGAAACAGGCCGAGCGCATGACCGAGGAACTGGAAACCGGCGGTGTGTTCATCAACGGCTACAGCGCTTCAGACCCGCGCGTGAGCTTCGGCGGCGTGAAGAAAAGCGGCTTTGGTCGTGAGCTGTCGCACTTCGGTGTACGCGAGTTCTGCAATGCGCAGACCGTATGGCGGGATCGTCAGTGAGAGTGCAGAAGATACAAAGCCCTTGCGGGACTGGCTGGTATGGCGATCCGCGTTGCTCACCAAGGAGCAGGTGTAGCCGCTGAGTATTTGCTGATCAGTCAGTCCCCCTTCGCGAGCAAGCTCGCTCCCACGGGAGCCATCTGTGGGAGCGATGAGTGTGCTTATGTGGGAGTGAGCTTGCTCACGAAGAGACTGATGCAACTGCTGAGTAATTTGCTGATCAATCAGTCCGCCTTCGCGAGCAAGCTCCCACGGGGTCATCTTTGAGAGCGATGAGTGTGCTTGTGTGGGAGTGAGCTTGCTCACGAAGAGACTGATGCAGCCGCTGAGTAATTTGCTGATCAATCAATCCCCCTTCGCGAGCAAGCTCGCTCCCACGGGAGCCATCTGTGGGAGCGATGAGTGTGCTTGTGTGGGAGTGAGCTTGCTCACGAAGAGACTGATGCAGCTGCTGAGTAATTTGCTGATCAATCAGTCCGCCTTCGCGAGCAAGCTCCCACGGGGTCATCTTTGAGAGCGATGAGTGTGCTTGTGTGGGAGTGAGCTTGCTCACGAAGAGGCCGTTACGGCAGGCGCAGATCGTCAGGGCCAGACATCGCGATTACGCGTCGCCTGTTTCTACCACCGCAGGCTCACCAATCGTATAGAAATGCCCACCCGCGACGTAATGCAGGCTGCGCCATTTCGGATCGGCTTTTTCAAATTCCCAGTGCCCGTCTTTGAACACACGGGTATCAGCCCATGCGCCCACCACTTCGCCAATGAACAGGTCGTAAGCCTGCTGATTGTGCGGCTCGGGAATGACCTTGCAGATCAGCCACGCCGAGCAGCCTGCGACCAGCGGCGAGTCGTGACCGTCGATGCGGAACAGATCCACATTGGCCTTGTCCAGCTTGTCCGGGGTGAAGACCTTGCTCTGGGTGCCGACGTCGAAAGTCATCTGCAATTGATCCAGATTGGGCACCTGCAGGGCAAAGTAGCCACTCTTCTCCACCAGCTCGCGGGTCTTGGTCATCTTGTCGATGACCAGCGTCACCTTGGGGGGCGAGAAGTCCAGCGCACAGGCCCAGGCCGCAGCCATGACATTATGCGTGCCCTCGTGGCTGGATGAGACCAGCACGGTCGGCCCGTGGTTGAGCAAACGGTAGGCTTTTTCCAGCTCGACAGGACGAATATGATTGTCCACTTGAAACCCTCGAAAACATGATTCGTGCCGCTACCGGCAAGGCAGCGAAATAAGGCATTGTGCGTGCATCAGCAGAACTGCAGGGTGCGACGGGTAAACCGCGCGCGCCCTCTCCTTTCACCCACTCATAAGGTTTCGGATTGAGCAGCATAGACAGCCAGATCCCCGAAGTGTTCGCCCTGGTCCTTGCAGCGGGCCGCAGCAGGCGCTTTGCTGGTGACAAACGACAGGCGCTTCTGCCGAGCGGTCGAACACTGCTCACGGCAAGCCTGGAAAACGCGCAAAATGCATTCGGCAAAACGGCGGTGGTATTACGCCCTGATGACCAGGCGGATGCGCTGGGGATTGCCTCGAACGTCACGATCATCCGCAGCGAAAACGCCGAACTGGGGATGGGCCACAGCCTGGCAAGCGCGGTTGCGGCAGTGATGGACTCCTCTGCCGATGCGGTTGCCATTGTTCTTGCTGACATGCCCTGGATACAGCCGCAGACACTGCATGACCTGGCCAGAATGGCCGATCCCCAGCGCATTGTCCTGCCCATGCACGAGGGCCAACGCGGCCATCCGGTGATCATCGGCCGCCGGTTCTGGCCAGCGCTGCTCAAGCTGGAAGGCGACCAGGGCGCGAAGGCCCTGATCATCAACAACCCCGAGGCGTGTGACCTACTGCATTGCGATGATCCTGGCATCCTGCGCGATGCCGACACCCCGTCAGCGCTGGCACAAGCCTGCCGGCAACACCTTACACTTCGGCACGACTGACACCGTTGGCCACCCGCAGGATGTCAGCCATCACCGCAATGGCGATCTCGGAAGGTGTCTTGCTGCCCAGGTTCAGGCCGATGGGCGCGTGGATCCGGTCCAGGACCTGAGCGTCAAGCCCGCCAATCCGCCCCAGACGCTCCAGACGTTTGCTGCTGGTGCGCATCGAGCCCATCGCGCCGATGTAGAAGGCCTCGGTACGTACCGCCTCGAGCATGCTCAGATCATCAAGCTTCGGATCGTGCGTCAGCGCCAGTACGGCCGTCGAACTGTGGCAGCCGCCCTCGGCAATAAACACCGCAGGCAGCACGCCGCGCACCTCGACACCCGGCATTGAAAACCCCGATGTGACCTCGACACGAGGGTCACAGACGATCACCTCATAACCCATGGCAACGGCAAAACTGGCGCAGAACTCTGCCACCGGCGACAGACCGGCGAGCAGCACGCGATACACCGCGCCCATGCGGATACTGATGCTTCCGCCATCGACCTGCACACGCGACTCGCCCATCGTCGCAGGCCCAATCGATCTCTGCACGCCGCCCAGTTGCACCTGCCTGCTGACCAACTCGCGTCCGGCGAGCGCCTGCTCGATGGCCGTCAGATGTGCATCGGCTTCAGGCCCTGGCGCGATGAACTCGATCAGCACATCCAGCACACCGCCGCACGGCAAGGCCCGCGTTGGCGCAAAACCGCCGTCGCCGTAGCGAACCACCTGATTGACCGGCTCGAACTGCCCCGCGACGACGCGCTCGAGAAAGTCCTCTTCCACGCAACCACCCGACAGAGAGCCGCGATGCTCGCCGCTGCCCAGCGCCACCAGCATCGCACCCGGCCCGCGCGGGGCCGAGCCGAATGTGGAAAGAACCGTGCACAGCCAGACGGCCTTGCCGCTGGCCAGCCAGTCCCGTGCCTGTTGTACAACCTGCAAATCAAGCTGTTTCATCGTTACAATCCTGCCATCAGTTTTTCCTTGCTGATCGGCAGGCTGCGCACCCGTTTGCCCGTCGCGTGATACACCGCATTGGCCACTGCTGCGGCCAGCCCGGTCACACCGATCTCGCCGATGCCTCGTGCGCCGAATTCACCCAGGTTGTAGTCCGGATAATCAAGCAGCAAGACGTCGATGTCCGGTTGATCCGCATGCACCGGTACCACGTACTCGGCGTAGTTGTTATTGACTGGCATGCCGCTGCGCGGATCGTATTCACCGGCCTCGAACAAGGCCATGCCGATGCCCATCACAATCGCGCCTTCCACCTGATTGCGTGCCGCCAGCGGGTTGACCACTTTGCCCACGTCAATGGCGCTGACCACCCGCGAGACGCGCAGGCTGGAAATACCCGGGTCCCAGCGCACCTCGACAAAATGCACACCGAACGAGCGGAATGAGTACTTGCCCGCCTCGGGCATGCCGCTTTGAAAAGTGCCCTCGGCACGCGATAAACGCTGGCCGTTCAGTACATCGACGAAGCTCGCCCGTTGCTCACCCATGACCAGTTGACCGTTCTCGACCTTGATCGCTTCGGCGTCCTGCCCGGCGAACACTGCATCCTTGCTGACGGCGTACTGGCGCAGCTTCTGCAACGCTTCGCGGGTGGCGCCGGCAATTGCCGGCATCACGCTGGCGGTCACCCATGAGCCGCCAGACACCGGGCCTGCCGGGAACGATGAACTGCCCAGTTCCACTTCAACGCGCTCCATGGGGATACCGGTCAACTGACTGACAGTCTGCGCGACGATGGTGTAGGTGCCGGTGCCGATGTCCTGCAAGCCGCACTGAGCCAGAGCCGTGCCGTCGGAACGCAGAATGACCCGCGCATCGGTAGGCACTTGATAGGCTTCCCAATTGCAGGCACCCATGCCGTAACCAATAATTTCATCGCCTTCGCGCATCGAACCGACGTCGGCCTTGCGCGCGTGCCAGCCAAACCGTTCGGCGGCCTTGTCGATGGCTTCGGGCAGGTGGTTACTGGACCACGGCAGACCTGCGCTCTGATCCTTGTCAGAGAGGTTCAGCTTGCGGAATGCCAGAGGGTCCATGCCACTGGCCAGGGCCATTTCATCAATGGCCGACTCCAGTGCAAACAGGCCCGGGGCCGCGCCCGGCGCGCGCATGGAGGTCGGCGTACCGCGATTGATGGGGCTGATCTTGTGGCTGACCAGCACGTTATCGCAGGCATACAGGCTTTTGGTCACGCCGCCGCAGTTTTCGGTGTAGTCATCGAGCATCGAGGTGTTGTTGAACGACTCGTGACGAATCGACACCAGCTTGCCGCTCGCATCGGTGGCCAGACGCAGGCGCTGGCGAGTTTCCGGACGGTGGCCCACGGTGGTGAACATCTGCGCACGCGGCAACACCAGTTGCACCGGGCGCCCGGTGACTTTGGCAGCGGCGCACGCCGCGACCGAATGCGGCCACGGCCACAGCTTGCCGCCAAAGCCCGAGCCTATGAAGGGCGCACGCACTTCCACCTGGTCGGGGGAAAGGTCAAAAACGTTGGCCAGCAGGTTGCGGTGATTGACCACGCCCTGAGTGCTTTCATAGACAAACAGCTTGCCGTCCTGCCACCAGGCGGTGCTGGCGTGCATTTCCATCGGGTTATGAACTTCTACCGGCGTGGTGTAAGTCTGATCGACTTTCACTTTTGCGCCCGCGAAAGCGCTGTCCGGATTGCCGCGATTGTGCCCTGCACCGCCATCGCGGGCGCCATTGACGCGCATGCCTTCGGCAAGGTCCTTGACCGCCGGACGCTGGTCATACTCAACCGTCACGCGATAGGCCGCGGCCCTCGCCTGCTCGAAGCTCTCAGCCACCACAAGGGCCACGAACTGGCCAGGATAATAGACGCGGTCATCCTCGAACGGCAGGCGATGCTCGTCCGCCTTGCTGGCCGAGAGCATCTTGGCAAAGCTCAGTTTGGTATTAGGAGTACGGTGCAGCGAGGGGAAGTTGTCGTGGTGAAAGATATCGACCACGCCAGGCATCGCCTTGGCCTGCTGATCCTTTACGGCCACCACGCGCCCGTTGGCGATGGTGCTGTAGACGCCATAGGCGTAAAGCATCTTGCCCATCGGATGGTCCGCGGCGTAGCGCGCCTGACCACTGACTTTCTTGCCGCCGTCGATACGACGCTGCGGCACACCAATGATGTTTTCGCTCATGAGAAATTCCTAGGCCGTGAGGTCACGAAGATTGCGGACAATGACCTGCTGACCCAGCGGGATCTTGAAGGCGTTGTGTTCATAGGCCCGCGAGCCCTTCA
Source organism: Pseudomonas sp. PvP100 (assembly GCF_017833055.1). Taxonomy (NCBI): domain Bacteria; kingdom Pseudomonadati; phylum Pseudomonadota; class Gammaproteobacteria; order Pseudomonadales; family Pseudomonadaceae; genus Pseudomonas; species Pseudomonas sp. PvP100. Next base: position 1,313,161 of record NZ_JAFIBO010000001.1, on the reverse strand, counting down.
TCGCCAGCGCTGCGACCTGCGCAAAGGTGTCCAGATCGGCACGCTGACCGATCAGCGCACGCTCGGCGTCCAGCGCACGCCACGGCTTGGTGCCCACACCGCCCAGTGCAATGCGCGCATCGGTAATACGTTTGCCGTCCATCACCAGAATCACGGCACTGGACGCCAGGGCGAACTGGTAAGAAGTACGGTCGCGCAGCTTTAGGTAAGACGAGCGGCTGCCTGACAGCGGCGCGTCGAGGGTCACATGGGTGATGAGCTCGTGTGGCGCCAGCGCATGTTCGCGCTCTGGCGTATCACCAGGCAGCAAATGAAAGTCAGCGAACGGGATATCCCGCGAGCCATTGGCGCCCTGAACGGTAACCTGCCCGCCGATCGCCGCCATGCCGACACACATGTCTGACGGATGCGTGGCAATGCAATGCTCGCTGGTGCCCAGCACTGCGTGCACACTACGGTTCATCCCGCCAATGGCTGCACAACCGGAGCCCGGTTGGCGCTTGTTACAGGCTGAAATACCATCGCGAAAATACGGACAGCGCACACGCTGCATAAGATTGCCGGCGGTGGTCGCCTTGTTGCGCAATTGGGTCGAAGCACCGGCAAGAATCGCTTCGGACAACACCGGGTAGCGCTGCTGCACCAGCGGGTGGCTGGCCAGGTCGGTGTTGCTGACCAGCGCTCCGATGCGCAAGCGGCCATCAGGCAGCGACTCGACCTGCTTCAACGCCAGATGGTTGATGTCCACCAGTTGCTGCGGTTGCATCACGTCGAGCTTGACCAGGTCCAGCAGTGTGGTGCCACCGGCCAGATAAAAGCGTTGCCCTTCACCGGACGCTGTGCTGAAAGCCTGCGCGGGCGAAGCGGCGCGAGCGTAGTCGAAAGTTCGCATCAGGCAGCACCTCCCATTTTCGAGCGCACAGATTGCACGGCAGACAGAATGTTCTTGTAGGCACCGCAACGGCAGATATTGCCGCTCATGGCCTCTCTGACGCTGGCGTCGTCGGACGCAATGTTCGGGTCTTTGAGAATCGCAACTGCGCTCATGATCTGTCCGGAGGTGCAATAACCGCATTGGTAAGCGTCGTGTTCCCAGAACGCTTCCTGTACCGGGTGCAGCTTGCCGTTCTCGGCCAGCCCTTCGATGGTGGTAATGCTGTCGCCCTGATGCTGAACGGCGATCGACAGACAGGAGTTGATTGCCAGGCCGTTGACCAGCAGCGTGCAAGCGCCGCACTGGCCGTGGTCGCAGCCCTTCTTGGTGCCCGTCAGTTGCAGACGGTCACGCAGCACGTCGAGCAGAACGGCATTGGCTGGCACGTTCAGGGTATGAACCTGGCCGTTGACCTTCAACTGGATGCGTTGCTCACCCGCTGCGGGCGCGTCACTGTCTTCGACCACGGGGGCCGCAGGTGCCAGAGGCGCCGCCTGCAGCAGGCCGTCGGACGGGATCCAGGTAGACAGCGTGGCCGCAGCAATGCCGGAGGCACCAAACTTCAGAAAGTTTCGGCGCGAGGGCTGCACGGCGCTGCTGTCGACAGCAGTTTCCTTGTGCTTCTTGGGTTCGGTCATCAGGATCACTCGGTAATAGCCGTCACTGCTGTAAAGCGACGGGCGTTATGGTGTGGTCAACGGCCCGGGCGTACTCCTGCCCACTGACGCGCTGCCTTTATTTCCAAGGGTAATCAAAGCCAAAACGCTATCACCCGTTACAAGTGTTTAACTGGTCTGCGCTTCTAAAGTTCCAACTGTTTGACGGACGTCTGTATCCGAACATTGCGACCACGGGCATGGCAGCCATATACGGACCCTAACAGGAGGTGGGAGCGCTGATTAGCCAGGCAAAGCAGCACGCCGTTATGAGCCTGGCTCATGAATGCACGAGAGCCGGATGAGCGCGCTGTTCGGGGAGACGTTCAGATCGAGCGAAGGCCATATCCGTCTGACGGCTAAAGACCCGGGCGAAAATGCCGATACAGATAGGCAGTGGAAGGCTGTGAAGTGTCTAAATCAAGGCATTCGTGGCCAATTTGATGATGGCACCTCGCAACCGGGGTGCACATTATGCGAAAATACCGCGTCTTTGCCGGTATGCCACCGAGGGTGTGTCGCAGTACGCGTACATAAAATTGCGCGTCAAGCGTGCCTCCATGCTCCGACGCGGCGTCTCAGACTCCGTGAACAGGCTGACCAGGTGTGTCTTCGCAAGTGGCTCAGAGGGCAAGGCCCTCGGGCATCGCAGCACACCAACAGAGCAAATGTCACTCATGACGCTGAATCCAATGATGATAAGAAGTCAGCGCAGCAGGACATAAATTGAGGTCTCGAGCGGTATTATATTGGCCTTGTATGTCCACCTCTAGTCCCCGTGGGTGCGAGTGTTTGTCGCAGGCTCGATGCATGTGACAGGCCGTTTCCCCAGGAGTAGTCGGCGGATGGCGTTTATCAGATGGATGACAGAATGTTTAAGAAAGTGAACACGGCCCTCCTGGGTCTGGCCATTTCCATGGGCCTGATGCCCGTGCAGGCGGCTGAAACCAAGAAAGTCGACGTACTGCTCGTCGGCGGCGGCATCATGAGTGCAACCCTCGCTGTCTGGCTCAACGAGCTGGAGCCAAGCTGGTCGATGGAAATGGTCGAGCGTCTCGACGGCGTCGCCGAAGAAAGCTCCAACGGCTGGAACAACGCCGGTACCGGTCACTCGGCGCTCGCCGAACTGAACTACACCCCCGAAGACAAGAACGGCAACGTCGACATCTCCAAGGCCATCGAGATCAACGAAGCGTTCCAGATCTCCCGTCAGTTCTGGTCCTGGCAGGTCAAGACCGGCGTTCTGAAGGACCCGCGTTCGTTCATCAACTCCACACCGCACATGAGCTTTGTGTGGGGCGACAACAACATCCAGTTCCTGCGCAAGCGTTACGCAGCATTGCAAGCCAGCCCGCTGTTCAGCGGCATGCAGTACTCCGAAGACCACGAGCAGATCAAGAAGTGGGTCCCGTTGATGATGGAAGGTCGTGACCCGGCGCAGAAGCTGGCCGTGACCTGGAGCCCGATCGGCACCGACGTCAACTTCGGCGAGATCACCCGCCAGTTCGTCTCCAATCTGAAAGCCAAGCAGAATTTCAATCTGCAGTTGTCGAGCGAAGTCGAAGACATCAACCACAACGACGACGGCACCTGGCGCGTCAAGTACAAGAACCTGAAAGACGGCACCGTTACCGAAACCGACACCAAGTTCCTGTTCATCGGTGCCGGCGGTGCAGCTCTGCATCTGCTGCAGGAATCCGGTATTCCTGAAGCCAAGGAATACGGCGGCTTCCCGGTCGGCGGTTCGTGGCTTGTCACTGACAACCAGACCCTGGCCATGCAGCACATGGGCAAGGCCTACGGTATCGCGTCGACTGGCGCGCCACCCATGTCGGTTCCGCACCTGGACACCCGTGTTCTGGACGGCAAGCGCGTGATCCTGTTTGGCCCATTCGCGACCTTCTCGACCAAGTTCCTGAAAAACGGTTCTTACTTCGACCTGCTGACCAGCACCACCACGCATAACGTGTGGCCGATGACTCGCGTCGGTATCGAACAGTACCCGCTGATCGAATACCTCGCCGGTCAGGTGATGATGTCTGACGACGATCGCTTCGCGGCTCTGAAAGAGTACTTCCCGAACGCCAAGAAAGAAGACTGGCGCCTGATGCAAGCCGGTCAGCGCGTACAGATCATCAAGCGTGACGAAGAGAAAGGCGGCGTTCTGAAGCTGGGTACCGAAATCGTTGCTTCCAAGGACGGCAGCATTGCCGGCCTGCTGGGTGCTTCGCCAGGTGCCTCGACTGCAGCGCCGATCATGCTGGGCGTGCTTGAGAAAGTCTTCAAGGACAAGGTAGCGACTCCGGAATGGCAGGCAAAACTGCACCAGATCGTGCCTAGCTACGGCACCAAGCTGAACAACAATCCGGACCGTGTTGCCGAGGAATGGGCGTACACCGCCGAAGTCCTGCAACTGACTCCACCACCGCCGGTGAACAAGACAGGTAATGCTCCAACTGCTGCACCTGCTGCTCAGCCAGCGAAAAGCAATCCAGCCAGTGACATGGCGCTCTAAGGCTTTCACAGCTTGAGCAAAGCCCCGCCAGATTTTGTCTGGCGGGGCTTTTTTTTGCCCGCCGTTGCGCAGGCAAACCCTGCCGACATGAAAACATGTCGAACTCTTCGCGTCGTTCGTTCCTCCAACCAGGACGACACACAGAGAGGAACTGCAATGAGCAAGCATACTGACAAGCCTTCCAGCCAAACGCCTGAACAGTCCGCGCCAACCACAGACCAGTCCGGCAAGCCGGTCGATGTGGTGCGCAAGGACATTGCGCAGGAAAATCCCGAAACCGAAGGCGTGGACAAGGTCATCACCCCGACGTCCATCAAGGAAAAAGAGCAGGATGCCGAAACGCTTCGCGCAAAGAATCGTGAGCTCGAGCGCAAGTTGAACGGCCAGGGCTGATTGCCCAAGCGGGCCTGTAGCAACCCAGCACTTGCCGATAATTCGCTAAAAAATGGCAGGCAGGGCCTCAAAGGCCCACACCTGCCAACTTGCAGGCATCTCCCCGACATAGTCAGTTAAAGCTACGCGTCCAACGGGCACCTGTTATGGTGACCCACTTCCTTCTATCTCTGGCTTGTATCAGCAGAGCGCGTCATCCAGGTCTCCACGCCGCACTTTCGCGGCAACCTCGCATTTTCTTGCGCTGTCCATCCGGGCCGCTGGCCGCCCAAATTCCCGCTGCGGCCGACAAAAATCCATCTGAATCGCGTTTAGCGTCGAACGACTGCACGTCGTACCAAGCAGTGGCTGGCTGTTCCCGGCTGAAACACCCTGTGGAGTTCACGCAATTGATCAAGGACATGCTGGATGCAAAGCCTGACGCAGCGCTTGAGGCTGCGCTAGCCGAATGTGCCCGAGAGCCGATTCGTGTTCCTGGCGCGATTCAGCCGCACGGCGTCTTGCTCAGCGTTGCGGGCGCTCCCCTTTGCATTGAACAGGTCAGCGCCAACTGCGCAACAGCACTCGGGATGACCGCTGACGAGTTGCTGGGCAAGCCTCTGTCATGGCTGCTGTCGCCTGAACATTCGGCCCTCATCGACCATGCGTACAGCCACCCCGCTGCCCCGAACCTGGACCCGATAAAACTGACGCTCGGAACCGCCCACTACAGCGCCTCGCTGCAGCGTATCGACGATGTCCTGATTATCGAACTGGAGGACTTCGTAGAAACCGATCACGGGCAATCCAGAATCCTTGCCCGGGTATTGCGCAACCTGCAGGCCGCCACAACGCTGGAAACGCTGTTCGATATCAGTGTGCACGAGATTCAGGCGCTTACCGGCTACGACCGGGTCATGATTTACCGGTTCGAGCCCGAGGGCCATGGCAAAGTCGTCGCCCAGGCGCTGACCGGGCCATTGCCCAGCTATAGCGGCCTGAACTTCCCCGGTTCGGACATTCCCGCCCAGGCGCGGGAACTGTATCGGCTGAACTGGATTCGTGTGATTCCGGACGCCACCTACGTTCACGTGCCCCTGATACCGACCTTGCGTCCGGCAACAGGGCAACCGCTCGACCTGGGTTTCTCGACGTTGCGCAGCGTGTCCCCGGTGCATTGTGAATACCTGAAGAACATGGGCGTGCGCTCTTCGATGAGCATCTCGTTGCTCGATGGCGGCGAGCTCTGGGGCCTGGTTGCCTGCGGTCACCCCGAACCGTTGCGGGTGTCCAGAGAGCTGCGCGATGCCTGCGCGATGATCGGTCAGTTACTGTCGGTGAAAATTTCCGCCATTGTGGCGACCGACGTGCAGCGCGAGCGGGAAGCGAAAGTTGCCCTGCTCGGACAACTGGCAGACGCCATGAGTCGCGCCAATCATGAAGTGCTCGACGGACTGGTCAGCCGGCCCGAGCTTCTCATGTCGCTGACCCTGGCAGACGGTGCGGCTGTGCTGATTGACGATCAGGTTCATCTGTTCGGCACCTGCCCTGCAATCGAACAAGTGCGTGAACTGTACACCTGGATACGCGACACCGGCCTGGCGCATCAACGCACCAGACAGCGGGCGACGGGCTTGCAGGGTCTGGGGGTTTTCCACACCAACTCCATGCAGAGGGAGCTTGCCGCCAGCGCCGTTTACAGAGACGTCGCCAGCGGCGTCATCGCGTTCACGCTACCCAAGCCGATTGATAACGCTGTCATGTGGTTTCGTGCCCAACTCACCTCCACGATGAACTGGAGCGGCGACCCGACCCATCACGTCAGCACCCGTCCGGAGAGTTCCGCGAGTCATCGTCTGCATCCAAGGCAGTCTTTCGATGTCTGGGAGCAAGAGGTTACCGGCATTGCCAGGCCGTGGTCGCGCGCAGATCTCTATGGCGCTGAAGACATACGTCGCTCTGCTCTGGAAAGCGATCTGGAGCGTCAGGTGCAGCGCGAGCAGGAGGCGGTTCGTTTGCGTGATGAACTGGTCGCCGTGGTCTCCCATGACCTGCGCAACCCAATGTCGATCATCATTATGCAGTGCGGCATGATGCAACGCTGGGCGTTGGGCGACACGCACTTCGAAAATCGCAATATCCGCCGTGCGCTGGGCACCATCGAGAAAGCCACGACGCGCATGAACAGCTTGCTGGAAGACCTGCTCGATACCGCGCAGATCGAAGCCGGCCGCTATCAGCTGTCGCGCATCCCGCTGAGCGTCACCAGTCTGCTGGAAGAAGCCTGCAGCCTGCTGGTGATGCTGACCACCGAAAAGAACATCGAGCTCAACTGCACCGCAGCGCAAGGCCTGGTGGTCGATGCGGACCCGGAACGAATTTTCCAGGTACTTTCCAACCTGGTCGGTAACGCCATCAAGTTCACCCCGAAAGGTGGCAGAATCAACATCGATGCGGTCGCCCATCAGCACGAGGTGCTGTTCAGGGTGAGTGATGACGGGATCGGCATCCCGGTCGAACACCTGCCTTTCATTTTCCAGCGCTACTGGTCCGTCAAGGAAGGCAACCCACGCGGCAACGGCCTGGGACTGTATATATGCCAGGGCATTGTCACGGCTCACGGCGGGCGTCTGTGGGCTGACAGCTCACTGGATTCGGGAAGCGTATTTTCTTTCACCCTGCCCATGCATCAGGGGCTGGATACCGTTGGCGAAACGACATTTTTAAAGCAGAGCGGTACGACTCACCGGCTGGCGCAGTCCATTTCCAGCAAACTGGAACGCCAGCAACTGGAAGATCGTCTGACCCGCGCCGGGTTGCTGAATGAACTGAACCATCGAGTAAAAAACACCCTGGCAACTGTCCAGGCCATAGCCTCTCTTACTGTAAACAGCTCTGCGTCACTGGAATCCTTTCACAAGAGCTTCGGTGCGCGCCTGTTCGCCCTGAGCCAGGCGCACGATGCACTGGCGCGTGCAGAATGGATTTCCACCGAACTGGTCGACCTGATAGAGCAACTGCAGGAGGTTGACTCGGGGGTACACAGGATCAGTTTCGAAGGCGACCCGGTGACCCTGGAGCCGCGCTTTTCACTGACGCTTTCCATGGTGCTCCATGAGTTGATGGCCAATGCAGTGCAACACGGTGCGCTTTCTTCAGCAGCAGGTCAGGTGGCAGTGACCTCGACGCTGACTGCCGCCCCCTCCCCGCCCACGCTGAAAATCGAATGGAAGGAAACAGGCGGCCCGCCGGTCGTCGCAACCACTGTGAAAGGCTTTGGCTTGCGCTTGATACGCCGCAGCATAGAGCGAGAACTCAAAGGCCAGGCCGACATTCAGTTCGCCCGTACAGGGATCATCTGGTCAATGCTGATTCCCTGGCCAGACAAACCGGAAAGCCACTTATGAGTTCAGAATCGGACGATCAGACCTCGCTCCCCAAAGTGCTGTTGGTGGAAGACGAGACCATGCTCGCCATGTTGATGGAAATGCTGCTTGAGGATCTGGGTTTCGCGACCGCTTACCACGCCAGCACGCTGAACGAAGGCATTGAATATGCACGTAACGGCGAGTACGACCTGGCCATCCTGGATATCAACATTATCGGCGGTAACTCGTTCCCGATAGCCGCCGCCATTGCCGATCGCGGCATACCCTTCATGTTTTGTTCCGGGTATGGGCGGCTGGGGATCCCCGACACGTGGCTCGACCGACGTTGCGTTGCCAAACCGTTCAGTGCCGAGCAACTGAGCGAAGCATTGAATGAGCTGCTTCAGGTCTGAACACCGCAGCCGCTCTTGCCCGTTACTCAGCCCTATTGCACTTAACCAGTGCCTGCAGCGCGAGCGCGTCACCGACAGCGGCTCCGCTGGCCGTGTTGTCAAAGATGCACCAAGTCTCGATTCCCTGCGCTACAGACGCCGACGCTCGCCCGGCCAAGCCTTCCAGATGCTCGACGGTATAGGCGCTGTGATAAATTTTCGGTGCACCGTGCAGGCGCCAGTAGTGAGCACCCTGCCACCCACCGGGCAGGTGCCCATCGCTGATCACTGACGGATCGGCGGCTACCTGCGCAATGCGATGCTCGATCAGCAGCGCCTGAGCCTGCCGCCAGGATTGATGGCGCGGCTCCAATACCACCCTCCCGGCGTACTGATTGCGTAATGCTTTGAAAAACCCGTCAGCTATCTGTGGTGCATAGTCCAGAGAGGGCGGGAGCTGGACCAGCAGACAGCCCAGCTTGTCACCCAGCGCAGTGCATTGAGAAAGGAACGTAGCCAGAACGGCCTCGCACTCGCGCAGACGGAGTTCGTGGGTAATGAGTTTCGGCATCTTAACCGAGAAGCGAAACCCGGCGGGCACCGACTGCGCCCAGCGTGCGTAGGTCTCGGCACGGTGTGGACGATAGAACGAGCTGTTGATCTCGACCGCGTTGAAGCGCGAGGCATAGCGCTGCAAGTGGCTGCCTTCGTCAGGGAAGTCGGGCCAGTGCTCACGCGCCAGGCTCCAGCCTGCACAGCCGATATAAAGTCCCGGCATCATCAATACAGCGCCTTGCCGGCCTCACGCATGAAGATTTCAACGGTCTTGGGACCGACACCGGCAAACTCGCAGAGTCGCTTCTCGAAGTGCGCCTGGTCCTCACTCACCTCGCGGATTCGACCTATCTTGCCCGCATAATCGTCATTGAGCTTGGCGCACAGCGCAGACAATCGATACGCCGTTGACTCGTCGTAGCGCACGTAATGAGCCTGCCCGAGCATGGCGACCAGCTCTCGGTGAGTGCAGTGAGCAAGCTTGCGCGGGGTGTCACGCTGATGCTTCTCGACGATAACGCGATAGGCCTCGCAGGCAATGTCGGCCTGAATGCGCTTGCCCATCAGAAAGCTGGCGACAAACCACTTGAATAAGGCCTTTTCGAGGTCCTCGCTGAAACAGATATTCAGCTCTGCAGCATCAATGGTTCGTTTCATGACGTCTGTTACACCTCGCTGACGTTGCCACCGGACACACCGTTCAAGCGCGCCTCTTGTGGTACAACCGACCCTTACTCATCAGCGAGGGTTTTCAAATAACATCGAACGGGCGACAAACGGTATTCAGATTGACTGCCAGGTGTTCCAAGTCGCTGCGGTGCTGGCTGCCGATCAGGGCGCACCGAACAGCATGGTCCAGTACACACCGTAATCAGCGTTGGTAGCCGTCGCATAGGCCGCGCCGACCTCGGTAAACATCGGGTTCATCAGGTTGGCGCAATGCCCCGGGCTGGCCAGCCAGCTCGCCATGGCCTTGCTGGCCGTGCTCTGCCCTGCAGCAATGTTTTCACCGATCTGCCGTCCGCCGTAACCGGCAGCACGCGCGCGATCTGCTGGCGAGTCATTATCAAAACCGCGATGGGTGAAGTAATTCTCGCTGGCCATCGACTGGCTGTGCCCCTGCGCGGCGGTTTCCAGTGTGATATTCCAGCTCAACGGCCGAGCCGACGGAAAAGGCTGCTTGCCACACATGCGTGGCTTGGCACGCGCGGCATTGACCTGCGCCAGCAGCGCCCGGCCAGCGGAGCGCGCGTCTTCAAGGCTCTCGTCGATCAACGGCTTCGCCAGCACTACACGCCAGTCACCACCCTGCCGAGTGATGCCGATGTCAGCGTATTGCGGGTCGAGCAACGCGCCGCAGTAGCGGCTCCTGAGCATCTCGAACGCTGCATCGGCGCTTTGCGCGCCGGCCAGTCGCAAGGTCCGCACAATGACCGCCTGATAGCCGGATGCCTTGAGTGCGTCACGTAAGTTACCACTGAAACCGATGGGCAATGCCACGCTGGAATTGAGCGCCAGGGCTCTGGAGATGTTTGTCGTACGCGCTTCGCAACGCTGCGGCTGGCCGCGAAAATCATTGATTGCCTGGACCAGTCGCTGCTCTTCGGCAGCACTGACAGGGCTCGCGTACAGGGGCAACAGCGGGACCAGGTACAACCAGATACGCCAGGAACAACGGGGCAGTGCGGGCATGAGAACGGACTCGGAGAGGAAAAGGCGTGGCATGCATTTCAGAGCCCGAATAAGACCCGAAAAAGCGTTCATGGTTCACGCTGCACACTTGAGTACGGTACCGCCCCGCCATGCGCTCAAAGCTTGCCGATCTCGCCAGTGGCCTCACCAATGCTGGCAAGCGTTACTTCCATATCATCGATAGCCTGTTCAAGTGCCACGAACGATTGTTCAATGACCTCCCTGTCGTCCACTGTCTGATGACCGCGCAGGCTCTCTGCACGCTCGAGTTCACTGAGCTGCAGATCAGCCACTTGCTTGCGTAACGATTGCAGGGTTGCCCAGACTGACCTGAACTGTTGCTGGCTGCTATGACTCATGTTCGCCTCTTGGCTGATCCGTCAAATGTCTCATTGAGACCCCTCCCCGACGCAATGCTCCACCTTTTTTGCCAACAGCGTTCATTTCAGCATCAAGCCGGCAAACAGTGCCGCTGGTCCAGGCCAGCCGCCATCGTTTTGAATTTACCTGTCGCGCGACGCTCTGCTGTTGATACCCGCATCTGTAGAGAAAGGAATCCTTGACCATGGCCACTGCCGAGACTTCATCGCTGCGCCGGGCAATCACAGCGCCCATGCTGACCCTGTTCATCCTTGGCGATGTGCTCGGGGCTGGCGTCTACGCATTGGCCGGCACGATAGCCGGACGCGTCGGCGGAGCCATCTGGGCGCCCTTGCTGATTGCCCTGTGCTTTGCCTTGCTGACCGCAGCGTCCTACGCCGAACTGGTGACCAAATACCCGCGTGCGGGTGGTGCCGCGGTGTACGCCGAAAAAGCCTTCGGCAAGCCGCTGCTGTCGTTTCTGGTTGGCTTTTCCATGGTCGCGGCGGGTGTTACCAGCGCTGCCGGGCTGGCCGTTGCGTTTGCCGGCGACTACTTCCAGGCACTGGTCGACTGGCCTGCGCAATGGGTCTGTGTGGCATTTCTGGTCATCGTCGGCCTGCTCAATGCACGCGGTATCAAAGAGTCGCTTTCAGCCAACCTGGTGATGACGGTCATCGAGCTGAGCGGCTTGCTGCTGGTCATCGCAGCAGCCGTGTGGTTCGTCAGCCAGGGGCAAGGCGTGCCGCAACGGGTGTTCGAACTGGACACCGCCTCACCTGCCACGGCGATTCTCGGCGCATCGCTGCTGGCGTTCTATTCGTTCGTGGGGTTTGAAACCTCGGCCAATCTTGCCGAAGAAATCAAGGACGTGCGCAGGGTCTATCCACGTGCCCTGTTCGGCGCGCTGCTGGCGGCGGGTGCGGTGTACATGCTGGTTGGCGTGGGCGCGGCGATGGTCCTGCCCGTTGATCAATTGAAAGATTCGCAAGCCCCCCTGATGGACGTGGTCAGTGCCTCGGGGCTCGGCATACCTGCGCCGTGGTTTGCAGTCATTGCGCTGATTGCGGTAGCCAACGGCGCGCTGTTGACCATGATCATGGCCAGCCGACTGACCTTCGGCATGGCTCGCGAAGGCCTTTTACCTGCGGTGATGGGTTCGGTGCTGCCCAAGCGGCGCACGCCGGGGCTGGCGATTCTGGCGACCACTCTGGTAGCCATTGCCCTGTCCTTCACCAGCACCCTGACTATCCTCGCCGAAACCGTCGTGCTGTTGCTGCTCTTCGTGTTTCTCAGCGTGAACATCGCTGTGCTGGTACTCAAGCGCGACAAGGTCGAAGCCGGGCACTTTCAGGTGCACTGGGTTATCCCGCTGCTGGGCATTCTTTCGTGCCTGTTGCTGCTCACTCAGCAAGGTCCGGAAACCTGGCTGCGGGCGGGCATCATGCTGGCGGTCGGTGCTGCGCTTTACGGACTGACCCGGCTGGGCAGCTCGGCGCTCGCTTCGCATTCACGCTAAGACGCGTCAAACACGAATCAAGAGCGCACTATCACAGCAGCCACACCTTTGGCGGTTGATGAAGCGCAGTAACAGACTGAATCAGGTATGAAGCCGGGAGCTGATTCAAGAGAACCAGCCCCCGGACGACTTAGCGCCGTTTCATGCGGTCAATGATCACCGCCAGCAACAGGATCGTGCCGCGGATCACATACTGATAGAAGGTGTCGATGTTCTTCAGGTTCATCGCATTCTCGATAATCGCCAGAATCAGCACCCCGGCGATCACATGACGGATCATGCCGATGCCGCCACTCAGCGAAACCCCGCCCAATACGCAGGCAGAGATGATCGTCAGCTCGAAGCCCTGCCCGATCATCGGCTGACCCGAGGTCATGCGTGAAGCCAGCACCACACCCGCCAGCGCACCGACCAGGCCGTGGACGGCGAAGATGATGATCTTCGTACGGTCCACGTGGACACCCGCCAGCAGCGCGGCTTCCTGGTTGCCGCCGATGGCCATGGTGTTGCGCCCGTAAGTGGTGTAGTTGAGCAACCAGCCGAAGAATATGAAGCAGGCGATGGTGATCAGAATCGGTACTGGCACGCCGTACACCTGACCATTGCCAAAGATGAAGAAATCCTCGTTGGAAACGCCGACGGCCTTGCCGTTGGAGAAAATGTACGCCAGGCCGCGCACGATCTGCATCGTTGCCAGGGTCGTGATCAGGGCATTGATGCGCAGCTTGGCGATCACGATGCCGTTGATCAGGCCCACGACCAGGCCGAGCGCCAGGGCTGCCGAGACGCCCAGAAATACACTGTCGGTGTCGCGGATGACGATACCGGCGATCACCCCGGAACAGGCCAGCACCGAACCGACCGAGAGGTCGAAGTGCCCGGACGCCAGGCAGAAGAGCATGGTGCAGGCAGCGATACCCACCGTGGAAATCGCCAGGCCCAGACCGCGCATATTCAGCGGCGACATGAAGTTATCGATGAACACGGCACACAGCAGGAAGATCCCCACGGCCGCCAGGAGCATCACCCAGTCATCGGCAAAACGACGCAGGTTCATGCCCTGACGGGGAGCCTGCAGGCTGGATTCGGTAGACATACGCACCTCTTTTTTATTGTTCATGGTCAGGGACCGATATTCAGCCGCGCGTGCGAGGCAGAGCCAATTGCAGGAGTCGCGACTCGTCAGCCTCGTCGCGATTGAGTTCACCGGTGATTGTGCCTTCGCTCATCACCAGAATGCGGTCTGAAATACCCATCACTTCCATCAGATCGCTGGAGACCACAATCACCGCAATACCGTCCGCGGCCAGGTTGTGAATGATCTCGTAAATCTCGGACTTGGCCCCGACGTCGATCCCGCGAGTCGGCTCGTCCAGCAGCAGGACTTTCATGGGCATCGACAGCCAGCGGCCAAGAATCGCTTTCTGTTGATTACCGCCCGAGAGGTACATGATCTGCTGCTCGGGCGATGGCGTCTTGACGTTCATCGACTTGATCTGGCTGCGCGCATTGTCACGCTCCCAGCGGCCCTGAATCAGGCAACCGAGATTCACATGCCGCGGACGCGCACCAATGTTGATGTTCTCCGCGACGCTGGACAAAGGCACGATGCCTTCCTTCTTGCGGTCCTCCGGGCAGAGCAGAATTCCGGCCTCGATGGCATCACGCGGTGACTTCAGTGTCAGCGGTTTGCCGTCCAGTTGCAGGGTGCCTGCAGAGCTGCGGGTAAGCCCCGAGAGCAGGCGAAACAGCTCGGTACGACCGGCGCCGACCAGACCGAAGAAGCCCAGCACTTCGCCTTTCTGCACGGCAAAAGTGACCGGCTCATGAAGGCCCGGCCCCAGCAGACCGGTAACCCGCAGGCTTGGCCCCTGATGCTGGCGCGGACGGTAGTTGTAGATGTTCTGGATATCGCGACCGACCATGCAGGTCACCAGTCGGTCATGGTCGAGATCGGCCATCTGCTCGAACGTCTTGACGAAGCGTCCGTCCTTGAACACCGTCACCGCGTCACAGACACGGAAGATTTCTTCCATACGGTGCGACACGTAAAGAATCACTCGGCCCTCGTCGCGCAGGCGGACGATGATTGCCATCAGTCGGTCAATCTCACGCGCTGACAGGCTACTGGTGGGCTCGTCGAAGGCAATGACATGGGCATTGCGCGACATGGCCTTGGCGATCTCGACCAGTTGCCGCTGGCCCAGCGAGAGGTCGCCCAGACGTGTGCGCGGATCAATCTCGTCAGCCAGCCCTTTGAGCAGCTCGCCGGCGCGGCGATACATCGCACCGCGATTGATCAGACCGAAACGATTGGGCATGTGCCCGAGCAGCAGGTTCTCGGCAACGGTCATTTCCGGCACCAGGTGCAGTTCCTGGTGAATCACCGCCACGCCCGCCGCAATGCTCTCGGCGGTGGACTTGAACTGATAGCTCTGCTCGCCGATCTGCAAGGTGCCGCTACTGGGCTGATAAGAGCCGCCGAGAACCTTCAGCAGCGTGGATTTACCGGCACCGTTTTCACCCATTAATGCATGGACGCTGCCAGGACGCGCTTCGAAACTGATATCCGAAAGCGCCTTGACGCCGGGGAAGACCTTGCCGATGCCGTTGAAGCGCAAGGCACCGCCTATGGGTTGAAGCTCGATAGCCTGTTGCATGAACCAACCTCCTCGCTCGTGTGAGGGGCCTGAACATCAGGCCCCTCGTTCAGCTCACTTCCACAGACCGATCTTGGTCAGTTCAGCCTGAAAGTTTTCGCGAGTGATCAATGTCACGTCATCCATAGCGGTGTACTTGGGCGGCTCGACCCCCTTGGTGACCCAATTGAACACGTATTCGGCCGTCCGGTAGCCTTCCTTGTCAGGGCTAGGCAGCATCGAACCAAAGAAGCCGCTTTCTTTTTTCTTCAATTCATCGATGGCATCGGTGCCATTGATCCCGATCCCTATCACGTTTGCGGCAGCGAAGCCTGCGCCCGAAGTGGCACGTACGCCGCCCAGTACGGTGTTGTCGTTCATGCCACCGATAATGAGGTTCTTGGCTTCGCGTGGCAGCTTCGGCAGAGCCGAGTTGGTAGCGTCCATGCCTCCAGGAACATCAAGTGTCTTTTGCGGAGAAAATAGAATGTGGTCGACTGGCAAGCCTGCTTTTTTCAACGCATCCACCGAACCGTCAGTGCGCTTCTTGCCGGTATCGAGTTCGCTGTAGGTGTTGATGATCGCGTAGGTGTTCTTCCAGTCGCCCTCATCCCATTTGCGATTCTTCGCTTCAGTCGCCATGGCGGCGCCCTGCTTCTGGCCAACTTCGAAAGCCGCCATGCCGAGATATGGCACATCCTCCATCGGTTTACCCCCCGCATCGACGAAGCGGTCGTCCACGGCCATGACCTTCATGCCATTAGCCTTGGCCTTGGCGACGATGGCAGGGCCCAGCGAAACGTCAGGTGGGCAGATCACGAAACCTTTGACGCCGTTGGCAGCCAGGTTGTCGATCGCGGACAGGGTCTTCTCGCCATCGGGAACGGCAATCTTGATGACGGTGAAGCCAAGCTCTTTCCCGGCTTTTTCGGCGAATTGCCACTCGGTCTGGAACCAGGGTTCTTCAGCCTGCTTGACCAGAAAGCCGATTTTGACTTCTTCGGCAGCGGAAGTGATGCCACTCATGCCCAGAATGGCAGTAGTGACGGCGGCACAGCACAGGGAACGAATCCCGTGACGACTCAACATAGCTAACTCCTTATTTTTATTGAATAGCTACAGCGACAAGCGAGGTGGCGATTGCAAACGCCGAAGCGTCCAGAACCGATCAAATAGTCATACCATATAACGAGTGACCGCTATGTAACCTAATGTCACCCTTGCCTCCAGCATCATGCTGGCGTCGCAAAAAAGACGCCGGCGCAACATTTTTCTCAACAGTTCATCCGGCGAAACGCTGACACGGCGTGCCCTTGACGCCGACCTGCGCCATCAGCAGCGCGCCGTCAAAGCGACCATTTGCATCGGCAGGTGCGGCACTGGTGACGTACAACGTCTGCAGGTCAGGACCGCCGAATACACAACTGGTGGGATGGCTGACTGGTAACTCGACAACCCGGTCAACGCTGCCATCCGGGGCAAAACGGATCAGGCAATTGCCACCCCAGCGCGCATTCCAGACATACCCTTCGGCATCCATCGCCGAGCCGTCGGGTGAGCCTCGATCGTGTTTTGCCGCCCATACCTGGCGTGGCCCCAGAGCACCGTCTGCAAGCACCGGATAGCGATAAATGACGTCGTCCAAGGTATCGGCGCTGTACAGCACGCTACCCTCTTCATTCCATAGCAGGGTGTTGACGATGCCCTGCCCGTCCAGCAAACGGGTCACGCGAGCATCAGGTTCAACGCGGAACAACCCGCCGGAACGACGCACCAGAGGTACGTCGCCGCCCTCGGCATCGATGTTGTTCTGCATGCTGCCAAGCCAAAGGTGGCCGCGCGCATCACAGCGGGCCTCGTTGGCGCGATTGCCGGGGGTGGGGTCTGCCACGCAGAACGGCAGTAAAGACGTCTTGTCCGATTCCAGGTCCAGACGATAGACGCCGCTGGCCAGTGTCACCAGTGCATCACCCTGCTCGGTCGGAATAAAGGCAGAGACCGGCTCGGGCATGCGCCACTGGCGGATCTGTCCGGCGACCAGCCGACACACCAGAAACCCGGAAATGTCGACCCAGTACAAAGCCTGCTCCTCGGCATCCCAGAAGGAGCCTTCGGCCAGCTTGAAGCGGTGCTCGGAAACGGGCAGCCAGTTCATGAAAAATGTCCTTTGTTATTGTTGTAAAGGCACTTTTGGATATTTGTGTCGCTGTCTTGTCCAACCTCTGCCTGCGCCGCTGCATTGCTCGGCGTCAGGCTGCATGGCAAAAAAACCGGCAGATCGGCTAAGGTGAGTCACAAGCCTTCAGCGACGATGGCACTACTAAATAGTATTACAATTTATTTTTCAAGCTGCATTTTATAGGCTATACATCCATGCATCGGCTTGAATCCGATCAAATAGTCTTACCAATAACAATAAAAGCAGGCAGATCAGATGAAAAAACATGCGCTCCTCAGCACCCTTGGACTGTCCTTGATGATCAGCACCCTGACCGCACAGGCCGCGGCACTCTCCAGCGAACACAGCACGTTTGGCCAACTGCCCGACGGCTCTGCCGTCGAAAAATACACCCTGCGCAACAGTCACGGCGTGCAGGCCAGCATCATCACCTACGGCGCGACGCTGCAATCGCTGCTGGTGCCTGACAAGGCCGGAAAGGTCGAAGACATCGTCCTGGGTTTCGACGATGTGCAGGGCTACCAGAACAACGGTACGGTTTATTTCGGCGCGACCATCGGCCGCTTCGGCAACCGGCTGGCAGGCGGCAAATTCAGCCTGGATGGCAAAACCTATCAGGTCCCGCTCAACGACAAGACCAACGCGCTGCACGGCGGCACGCAGGGCTTTGACAAGCGCCTTTGGAAGGCAGAAGAAACCAAGACCGGTGATTCGGTCGGCGTGAAACTGACCTATCTGTCGCCGGACGGTGAGATGGGTTTTCCAGGAGCCCTGCTGACCGAAGTGACCTACAGTCTGAACGAAAAAAACGAACTGAAGATCGACTACCGCGCCACCACCGACAAACCGACGGTGCTGAACCTGACCAACCACAGTTATTTCAACCTGGCCGGCGCTGGCAGTGGTGATGTGCTCAAACAGGTCGCCACTCTGCACGCCTCGCACTACACCCCGGTCAACGACAAGCTGATCCCGACCGGCGAACTGCCTGCTGTGGCTGGCACGCCCATGGACTTCCTCAAGCCCACCGCGTTTGGCAAACACATCAAGGATGACCATCAACAGCTGAAATACGCCGAACCCAAGCAAGGCGGGTTTGATTTCAACTGGGTGCTCGACACCAAGGGTGACGTGAAGAAACTGGCCGCCGAGGTCAGCGATCCGCAATCAGGCCGCAGACTGCAACTGTTCACCACAGAGCCCGGCGTGCAGCTGTACACCGGTAACTTCCTGGATGGCAGCATTCACGGCAAGGCAGGCAAGGTCTACCCGCACTGGGGCGCCTTTACCCTGGAAACGCAGCACTACCCCGATGCACCCAACCAACCGAAATTCCCCAGCACCCGACTGGATCCTGGCAAGGCCTACACCCAGACCACTGTGTTTAAATTCCTCAACGACTAAAGCGTTGAGCTGCCCGGCGCCCGCAATCAGGGCACCGGGCAGCTTCAGGCTTACTGATTGCGCTTCATTGCCGCAGTCAGGGTATCGACGTTGTAACGGAACATCTTCGCGTAGGTTGGCGCCGGGCCGTCGGCTGGCGACAAGGACTCCACGTACAGTTCACCCCCTGGTTGAGCGCCACTGGCTTCGGCTATCTGCTTGACCAGACGCGGGTCGCTGGAGTTTTCAAAGAAGTAGGCACTGACATGTTCGGTCTTGATCTGACGGATCAGTTTCGACACATCGGCGGCCGACGCCTCAGACTCGGTAGACAAGCCCAGCGGCGACAGGAAGGTCACACCGTAGGCATCGCCAAAGTAGCCGAACGCGTCATGAGAGGTGAGGATCTTGCGTCTGGCAGCCGGAATCGAACGGATCTGATCGCGAGCGTAGGTATCCAGTTGCTGCAACTCAACGATGTAGCGATCACCATTGGCCTGATACACGCTGGCCCCTTCCGGATCGGCTTTCTTCAGCGCCGCGACGATGTTGCGCACATAAATCACGCCATTGGCCGCGCTGTTCCAGGCATGCGGGTCGACAATGCGTTTGCCGTCCTCATCCATGCTGCGCGTCTTGATGCCCTCGGACAGCACCACCGGCTGCCCCTTGTAGCCTGAAGCCTTGATGAGACGATCCATCCAGCCCTCCAGATGCAGACCGCTGACAAATGCCAGATCGGCGTTTTTCAGCGCCTGGGCGTCACTCGGTGTCGGCTCGTAGACGTGAGGATCGCCGTTCGGACCGATCAGCGATCGAACGTGCACGCGTTCACCGCCTACCGTACTGACCATATCGGCAATGACCGTGAACGAAGCAACGGCTTCCAGCGGTTTGGCCTGGGCGAGGCTGGCAAATGCCGACAGCGCCAGTGCAGCCAGGGAACTCAACATCATCAATCGTTTCATGACGTACCTTTTCAGTGAGCCAGGTGAGGTTTGGGGAACAGCCGACGCACGATGCCCGTGCGCCCGAACAACAGGGAGATGCCGTAGAACGCACTGGCCGTGAGCACGATGGCCGGCCCCGAGGCGACGCCTAGGTGGTAGGAAACGATCAGCCCGATCAGCCCGGACAAGGTCGCCAGCAGCGTCGAAATCACCATCAGGCCACTCAGCGAGTTGGTCCAGAAACGTGCGGCGGTTGCCGGCAGCATCATCATGCCCACCGCCATCAGCGTGCCCAGCGCCTGAAAGCCTGCGACCAGGTTGAGCACCACCAGCAGCAGAAACAGAACGTGGTACAGCGAGCCGCGCCCGCCGACCGCGCGCAGAAAGCCCGGATCGAAGCACTCCAGCACCAGCGGCCGATAGATGATCGCCAGCAGGATCAGGGTGAAGGAGGCAATGCTGCCGACCATGTAAATAGCGGTGTCATCAATGGCCAGAATGGTGCCGAACAGCACGTGCAGCAGATCGACGCTGGAGCCGTGCAGCGAAACAATCAGCACCCCGGCGGCCAGCGAGGTCAGATAGAAGCTGGCAAAGCTGGCGTCTTCGCGTAACGAGGTAAGTCGACTCACCAGACCGGACAGCAACGCCACTGCCAGCCCCGCGATCAGGCCGCCGAAACCCATTGCTGGCAACGACAGCCCGGCGACCATGAAGCCCACCGCCGCGCCCGGCAGCACCGCGTGGCTCATCGCATCGCCCACCAGGCTCATGCGCCGCAACATCAACAGCACGCCGACCGGTCCCGAGCCGATGCCCAGAGCCAGACACGCCACCAGCGCGCGACGCATGAAACCGAATTCGATAAACGGCTCAACCACCAGGCTATAGAGCATCATGCGTCGTCCTCGGCATCACACAACAAGGCATCCGGGCTCCAGTACTCAGCCATGTTGCGCGCCTTGCGCAGGTTGGCAACGCTGAGCACTTGCGCTGTCTCGCCCCAGGCGATGGCTTCGCGAGCCATCAGCAAGGTTTGCGGGAAGTGCTGACGGACCTGTTCGATATCGTGCAATACGGCAATCACCGTGCGCCCCTGCCCGTGCCAGGCACGCACCAGCTGCAACAGATCACGCGTGGTGCGCGCGTCGATGGCGGTGAACGGCTCATCCAGGAGGATCACCGAAGCGTCCTGCAACAGCAGTCGGGCGAACAGCACCCGCTGAAACTGACCCGATGACAGCGAGCCCACGCTACGCCCTTCAAACCCCTCAAGGCCGACGGTCATCAGCGCCTCGCCGGTCAGACGCGCATGATTGCGCGTCAGACTGCGGAACGGACCGATACTGTGCCAGGCGCCCATCGAAACGGTATCGGCGACACTCAGTGGAAAGCTGCGATCGATTTCCGCGGCCTGCGGCAGATAGCCTATCGTGCGGGTTGCAAGACGCCCCCGATCGACGCGCCCCTGAGCAGGCTTCATGGTTCCGGCGATGGCCTTGATCAGCGTCGATTTGCCCGCGCCGTTAGGCCCGACGATAGCGGTCAGGCTACCGGCCTCGAAGCGCCCGCTGATGTGGTGCACGGCCGGACGGCGTTCGTACGCCACCGTAAGGTTTTCCAGAGCGATGGCGGCACTCATGGAATTGCCACCGACCAGCCAATGGCCAGCCAGAGCAATGTCAGTATCGCCAGGGAAAACAGGACCCGCTTCCAGGCCGCCTGGGCCAGCACGGAGCCTGCTATCGAAGCGCTTGCTGTCGAAGCGTCAGAAAGATTTTTCAAGTAAAAAGTAACCTGCAACTATTTGTTACAGTATTACATACCAAACGTGCAAGTGTTATTAAATAACGTTCATGCTGGCACCTTGCTTTCCAGTCGTGCAGATAAACGCCGGGACGGATCCGATTCGGCATCGCCTCGCAGAACTCCGCCGTGCGGTACTTGTGACACTGCACGCACCCCTATACTGTATATACAAACAGTCAAGGGGCACTTCATGCAGCTTATCGACAAGCTCAGCATTCTGGCAGACGCCGCCAAGTACGATGCGTCGTGCGCCAGCAGTGGAGCACCCAAGCGCAGCTCGCAGGACAAGTCCGGGCTCGGCTCTACCAATGGCATGGGCATCTGCCACAGCTACACGCCGGACGGGCGTTGCGTGTCGCTGCTGAAGATTCTGCTGACCAACTTCTGTCTTTACGACTGCCAATACTGCGTCAACCGTCGCTCCAGCGATGTGCCCCGTGCGCGCTTCACTCCCGAAGAAGTGGTCACGCTGACGCTGGACTTCTATCGCCGCAATTGCGTGAGCGGGCTGTTTTTGAGTTCCGGGATCATTCGCTCTGCGGACTACACCATGGAGCAACTGGTCGAAGTCGCCCGGCTGTTGCGCGAGGTGCATGAGTTTCGCGGCTACATCCACCTCAAGACCATCCCTGACGCCGATCCAGCGCTGATCGAAAAGGCTGGTCGTTATGCCGACCGCCTCAGCGTCAATATCGAGCTGCCGACCGACCTGAGCCTGCAGACCCTCGCACCGGAAAAAGACGTCGCGTCGATCAAGCAAGCCATGCAGACGATTTACACCGGCGAGCAAACGGTGCGCAACGAGCCTCGCTCGCCGCGCTTTGCGCCTGCCGGGCAGAGCACGCAGATGATTGTCGGTGCCGATGCCACCGACGACAGCACCATCCTGCACAGCGCGCAGTCGCTGTACAGCAACTTCATGCTGCGCCGGGTCTATTATTCTGCGTTCAGCCCGATACCCAACAGCCCCAACAGCGTTCCGCTCGCGGCACCGCCCCTGATGCGCGAGCATCGCCTGTATCAGGCTGATTTTCTGCTGCGCGGCTATGGTTTCACTGCCAGTGAACTGCTCGACGGCCCCGGTGATCTGGCGCTGGACATCGACCCCAAACTGGCCTGGGCGCTGGGCAACCGACAGGTTTTCCCCCTGGATCTGAACCAGGCCGACCCGGCACTGATCGCCAGGGTGCCGGGCATTGGCATCCGCACCACGCAGCGGCTGGTCGAGTTGCGCAGACAGCGGCGCATCCGCTACGAAGACCTCACCCGCATGCGCTGCATACTGGCCAAGGCCAAGCCGTTCATCATTACCAGTGATTACCACCCGCCGCACGCGGAAACCACTAGCGAGTTCCTGCATCACCAGTTGCGCGACCGGCCTCAGCCTCAGCAAATGGGCCTGTGGGGATGATCTGCCTCGACTGCGACGACCTGTTCGTCACCTGGCGGCAACAGGCGCGCTGGCTGTTGAGCCACGAAATCGACCCCAGTCAGGTCAGCTGGAAGTCGCCGGATGCCGCCGATCTGTTTGGCAGTGAGGAAGACTACCCCAAGGAAGCCGGGCCGTTTCAGGCACGGGTTCCGCTGGAGCTGGTGCAACTGCTGGAAAGCGCCTCGCGTTACCGGGGCGATCAGCGCTGGAGCCTGCTGTACGAAGTCTTGTGGCGCGTTACCCATGGGGATCGCACGGCGATGATGGCCGGTGACAGGCTCGGCAGTGAATTGCATCGCCGCCTTAAATCGGTAAGGCGCGAGGCCCATCATCTGCACGCCTTCCTGCGGTTTGTCGCGCTGCCGTCCGTGGCTGACGACGAAGCCCTGATGCGCCCGCAGTACGTGGCCTGGCACGAACCGGCGCACGATATTCTGCTCAGTGCCAGCGAGCATTTCATCGGCCGCATGGGTCAGCACCGCTGGATGATCGCAACGCCTCAGGACGGCGTGTATTACGACGGCCAACAACTGATTCATGAGCGACGCTGCCCGCAAGCCTGGCAGACCATGGCCAGGCAGGTGGAAGACCCGCATGGCGAACTGTGGCTGACCTACTACAGCCACATCTTCAATCCTGCGCGCCTGAACCCCAAGGTCATGGAAGGCCACTTCCCTTCGCGATTCTGGAAGAACCTGCCGGAAGGCCCGCTGATTCCGGCCCTCATCACCCAAGCCCGCACCGGCAAGCAGCGTGATGGCCAGGCGAGCGACATCGCCGCCAGACGCGGCAAGAAGATTGCGCTGAAGGACTGAGGGCGAGGCACAGAGCCCCCCTCAACCGCCCGTTGAACGGATACACGCCCCTTGCCTCGGAGCACATTGCCCTGACTGACCACGTAGCGGTCCGCTGCCAGGACCAGCGATTGAACCAACCTCTGCCACGGCGGCTCACAGCTGTGGCATCCGCACGCTGACTGCACGCCAGATGATAATGTGACCCGTCACAAGAGGCAGGCCACCCGAGGTTCAAATATGCTCGACAGCCCAACCCGACATCTGCTCGACACGCTATGCCAGGCGATGGCCGACAAACCGTTTCTGGTGGTGACCGGCGCAGGCATCAGCACCGCGTCCGGCATTCCGGACTACCGCGACAAGGATGGCGTGCGGCGCGGCAAGCAGCCGATGATGTATCAGGAATTTCTCGGCAACCCTGCAGCGCGCCAGCGCTACTGGGCACGCGCCATGCTCGGCTGGCCGCGGATCCGCGCGGCACAGGCCAATGCTGCGCACCGGGCCCTGGCTGCGCTGCAGGCTAAAGACACTATCACAGGACTGATCACCCAGAACGTCGACGCACTGCATACGCAAGCCGGCAGTCGGGACGTCATTGAGCTGCACGGCAGTCTGCACCGGGTACTGTGTCTGGATTGCCAACAGCGCAGCGAGCGGGCAGCCATTCAAGAGCAGATGCTGGAGCAAAACCCTTATCTGATCGGCGTCCACGCAACACAGGCACCGGACGGCGACACCCTGCTCGACCCGGCTTTCGAGGCCAGCTTCAAGGTGCCCAACTGCCCGCACTGTGAAGGCGACAGGCTCAAGCCCGACGTCGTGTTCTTCGGCGAAAACGTCGCCGCGCAGACCGCTGCCAAGGCTACGCAGAGTGTCGAGGAGGCCGAAGGTCTGCTGGTGGTCGGCACCTCGCTGATGGCCTGGTCGGCATTTCGCCTGTGCAAGGCCATGGCCGAACAGGGCAAGCCGGTCATCGCCATCAACCATGGCAAGACCCGGGCCGACGAACTGCTTGAAATGAAAATCGAGGCGTCCTGCGAGCAGGTATTGCCGTGGCTCGCCGAGCAGCTGGTTTCGCGCTAGAACAGCCCTAACTGCCCACCAATCAGGGTGCTGAAATCGTCGTCCACGAAGGGCAGGATGGCATCTGCCAGCGGTTGCAATTGACGAGTCACGTAGTGATCGTAGTCAATCGGGGCGTGACGAATTTCCAGCGGCTCCGGCCCGGCGGCGGTCATCACGTAGCTGATCCAGCCGCCACTCTGATACTGACGCGGTCGGCCCTGCTGGTCGTTGTATTCATCGGCCAGCCGCGCGGCGCGCACATGGGGCGGCACGTTACGCTGGTAGTCATCGAGCTTGCGACGCAAGCGCTTGCGGTAGATCAACAGGTCATCCAGCTCGCCTGACAGAGTACGCTGCACGTAGTCACGCACGTAATCCTGATACGGCTGACGCTTGAAGATCCGCAGGTACAGCTCCTGCTGAAACCGCTGAGCCAGCGGCGACCAGTCGGTGCGTACGGTTTCGAGGCCCTTGTAGATCATCTCTTCGGAACCGTCAGCACGGGTCACCAGACCGGCATAACGCTTCTTGCTGCCCTCCTCCGCACCGCGCACGGTGGGCATCAGGAAGCGCCGAAAATGCGTTTCGTATTGCAGCTCAAGGGCACTGTGCAAACCGTACTCGGCGTGCAAGTGCTCGCGCCACCACTGGTTGACCTGCTGCACCAGCGCCTTGCCGATGCTTGCTGCCTCTTCCTGCCCATGAGGGCGACCCAGCCAGACGAATGTCGAGTCGGTATCGCCGTAGATCACGGTGTAGCCCTGCGCCTGAATGAGGTCGCGGGTCTTGAGCATGATTTCATGCCCGCGCAGGGTGATCGATGAAGCCAGGCGCGGATCGAAAAAGCGGCAGCCGCTCGAACCCAACACACCGTAGAAGGCATTCATGATGATTTTCAACGCCTGGGACAAGGGCGCATTCTTGTCGCGCTTGGCGGCTTCCCGCCCCTGCCACACGCGCTCGACAATGGCTGGCAGGCTGTGACGGGTGCGCGAAAAGCGCGCGCCGCGAAAGCCTGGCACCGACTCGCTGTCCGCAGGATGCCTAAGGCCTTCGATCAAACCCACTGGATCAATCAGAAAGGTACGAATGATCGACGGATAAAGGCTTTTGTAGTCCAGCACCAGCACCGACTCATACAGCCCTGGCTGGGAATCCATGACAAAACCGCCAGGGCTGGCCTCCGGCAGGCGCTCGCCCAGGTTGGGCGCAACGAAACCCTGGCGATGCATCAGCGGGATATACAAATGGCAGAACGCCGCAACCGAACCACCACTGCGATCGGCAGGCAGGCCGGTGACCGTGGCGCGCTCGAGCAGAAAAGTCAGCAATTGGGTCTTGGCAAAGATGCGCGTAACCAGTTCGCAGTCCTTGATGTTGTAACGTGCCAGCGCCGGCTTGTCCTCGGCGAACATGCGGTTGATTTCGTCCATGCGCTGATAAGGCGTGTCGATAGCCTTGCCTTCGCCCAGCAGGGTCTGCGCGACGTATTCAAGGCTGAACGACGGAAAACTCCAGGTCGCCGAGCGCAGCGCCTCGATTCCGTCGATGATCAGCCGGCCGCTCACGTCGGCAAAAAAATGGTTGTTGCGACTGCCGTGCTCACGCCACCCCATCGCTTCACCGCCACGCCCGAGCCTTAATGGCACTTGCAGGCGCTGGGCATGCTCATGCAGCACGCGCAAATCGAACTGGATAACGTTCCAGCCGATAATCGCGTCAGGGTCGTGCAGCGCCAGCCACTCGTTAAGGCGCTCGAGCAACTGCGCGCGGGTATCGCAATAGTCGAGCTGAAAATCCAGCGCCTCGTCGCCACCATTGACTGGGCCCAGCATGTAGACCTGGCGCTGACCACAGCCCTCCAGCGCAATCGAATACAACTCGCCGCGGGCCGTGGTTTCGATATCCAGCGAGACCAGTTTCAGGTTGGGACGGTAATCGGGTGCCGGCTTGATCTGCGCGTTGCAGAGCACGCCATCGGCATCCGGCGTGCCGCCAAACTGCACCGGCGCAGTGATGAAGCGCTCCATCAGGTAGCGTTCTGGCGGTCGAATGTCCGCTTCGTAGACGTCTACATTGCCCCTGCGCAGCAGCTTTTCGATGTTCATCAACTGGCGGTGCTGCTGGCAGTAAACACCCAGCACCGGGCGGTGACGAAAATCACAGAGTTCCAGCGGGCGCAGCTCCACGCCACGCTCGCTACGCAACAACGATCGGGCTCGCTCGCCCTGATCGGCGGGAATAAAGGCAACCGAGGGCTGGCAAGGCAGGCGGATATGGCGCGGGCCCTGATCGGTGGCCAACCAGAAGTCGACCTCGGTCCCGGCGGGCGTGTCTTGCCAGTGCCGACTCAGGATAAAGCCCTGCTGTACATCCAACGCTGTTACCTCGACGCCCGGTGAAACGAATGATTCTACTTGGCTATGAGGCCAAAGGCGCGCCTGACAGGCGAATTAACGGCACATTGAGGGCGCGGATAATTGATTCCTCCTATTCCAGTGATCCTTATTTACTGCTTGCTCGTTTCTGCCCACTGGATGATTCTGTAGTGGTTCTGGCAATGCACTACAGCCATCCAGATCCCGATCACGGAGAGCCCCATGAAAACCGTCGCCCAGCTACTGAAATTGAAAGACCTGCAGAACCAGCAAGTGCATACCATCGGACCGGATCAGATGGTGCTCGAAGCACTCAAGTTAATGGCTGAAAAGAACATCGGTGCGCTGCCGGTGGTCGAGGGCAACGTGGTGGTCGGCGTCATCAGCGAACGTGACTATGCGCGCAAGGTGGTCCTCAAGGGGCGCTCGTCGGTGGGTACACCGGTGAGGGACATCATGAGCAGCAAAGTGATCACTGTTGACTCGCAGCGCAGCGTCGAGGCGTGCATGGGCATCATGACCGACAGCCACCTGCGCCACCTGCCGGTCGTGGAAGACGGACAGTTGCTGGGCCTGCTGTCCATCGGTGACCTGGTGAAGGAAGCCATTGCAGAACAGGCTAGCCTCATTCAACAGCTCCAGCAGTACATTCGCGGCGAATGAACTGAGCAACACATCAGGCGCAGCGCGCTATCGCCGCGCGCCACGCCGTTCACTCAGTCGTCCAGCGTCTTGCCAGGCGCCCCGCCCTTGACCGGCTTGCCCGGTTTTTCGGCCGGCGCAGGTTTGGCTGGCGGCTCGGGAGCAGGTGCTGCGGCTTCCTGCTCGCGCATCGGCATCTGATCGATAGTGGCGAAGATTTCTTTGGGGTCTAGCGATTCCGGATTTTTGAGAGTCTTATCGACCTTTTTCTCGCCGTCCTTGCCCACCAGAATGACCTTGGTCCCCGCCCCCGCCCCGAGCTTAAGCTCACGGATCAATGCCATGGTCGACTGCGGGTCCATGCTTTTGCCGTCGCGCTCGCCCATGGTGTTGACCACCGTGAACAACACCATATTGCGCTGTGCAAAGGCCTCACGGTTGGCAGGCTCATCCAGTGACTTCTTGAGCTTGACCAGCACCGGATCTATGGTGCTGGGAGCGATGATGATCAAGGGACGCGACTTGCCGCGCTCCTGTGCCAGAGGGCCGTCGTTGTCAGCGGCAAGCGCTGTACCGGCAGCGACAAACAGGGTGGCGAGGGTCAGGGACCGGATTAACATGGTGGGCTCCTTTCAAATCCATTGGGTAGCCATCGCGTACAGACCGACACGATGCTGGTCTGTTCTACCGCATATGGGTCATCCCGGTACAGCCCGATGTAGTCCTTTTCCTTAATCCGTTGCGTCAGGCCGAGCGTACAAACGAACGATCACAGGCGCTGTCGAGGCTCGCCGCCAGGCCTTGGACAATCTGCGCCACTTCCGCGGCGTCCAGCACCAAGGGCGGCAACAGGCGGATGATTTTGCCCCGAGTGACATTGATCAACAGGCCATGATCCTCGGCTGCAATGCGTGTGAGTTCGGGTATCGCCTGGCGCAGTTCGATACCGATCATCAAACCTTGGCCACGAACGTCCAGCACGTTCGGGTGAGCACCCAGTGCATTGCGCAGCCCGGCCAGCAACTGCCGGCCTTGCAGTGCGGCGTTTTCCACCAGCGCCTGTTGTTCGATGATATCGATCACCGTGCAGCCGACCCGGCAGGCCAGCGGATTACCGCCGAAGGTACTGCCGTGGCTGCCGGGCGTGAACAGTTGCGCCGCCCTGCCCCGCGCCAGGCAGGCACCGATCGGTATGCCGTTGCCCAGCCCCTTGGCCAGGGTCATGACGTCAGGGACGATACCCTCATGCTGAAAGGCAAACCACTTGCCGGTCCGGCCCATCCCGGTCTGGATTTCGTCGAGCATCAACAGCCAGTCACGCCGCGTGCAACGCTCCCTCAAGGCCTTGAGATACCCGGCGGGGGCCACCTGCGCGCCGCCCTCGCCCTGAATCGGCTCGACCAGCACGGCGCAGATCTGATGCCCATAGGTCGTGCAAACCTTGTCGAACGCCGCCAGGTCGCCAAATGGCACTTTGATGTAATCGCCGGGCAAGGTACTGAAACCCAGGCGTACGGCCGGCCCGTCGCTGGCCGATAGCGTGCCCAGGGTACGGCCGTGAAAGGCGTTTTCCATGACCACGACCAGAGGCCGTTCGATGTATTTGTGCCAGCCATGCAGGCGCGCCAGCTTGAGCGCAGTCTCGTTGGCCTCGGCACCGGAATTGTTGAAAAACACCGAGTCCAGCCCCGACAAGGCCGTCAGTTTCTGCGCAAGGCGCTTCTGCCAGTCGATGGTGTACAGATTGGACGTGTGCAACAGCAGGCCCGCCTGATCACGAATCGCCTCTACCAGCAGTGGATGCGAGTGCCCCACGTTGGTCACAGCCACGCCTGCCACGGCGTCCAGGTACTCGCGCCCGCCCTGGTCCCACAGACGTGTGCCCAGACCATGGGTGAAACTCAGGGCCAAAGGTTGGTAAGTGCTCATCAGGCAGGTGGCGGTCATGAGGTGAAGCTCCTTGGGTATGTTTCGGTTTTTGCAGTATCGTTAACAAGCCCAGATGGATAAACAGCGAAATACTTCAATCATTTTAAAGCCAGGGTTGATAATGGATTTGTTTCAGGCAATGCGCGTTTACGTGAAAGTGGTCGAGGCAGGCAGCCTGACGGCAGCGGCGCAAGCGTGTTCAATTTCCACCACCATGGTCGGCAATCACTTGCGCGCACTGGAGGAGCGCCTAGGCGTCAGCCTGTTGCAGCGCACCACACGCCGTCAGCGATTGACGGAATTCGGTACCGCGTATTACGAGCGTTGCCTCGAGGTGCTGGGGCTGGTGGCCGAGTCCGAGCAGTTGGCCGAGCAGGCCCACGGCGACCCCACAGGTACACTGCGCATCACCGCGCCACTGACATTCGGTTCGGAAGTATTGGCGCCTGCTCTGGTCGAATTTTCGCGGCGCTTTCCCGAGGTCAAGCTCGACCTGGTGCTGACCAATCAGCGTCTGGACATGATCGACAATGGCTTTGACGTCGCCATTCGCCTGGGCAACATTCCAGAATCCTCACCACTGATCGCTCGCCCCCTGCAGGATTACACCTTGATCATCTGCGCCGCACCGGACTATCTGGCCCGTCACGGCACGCCGACGCATCCAGAGGATCTTCGTCAGCATAACTGCCTGGCGTTCGCCTACCCGGCTGGAGACGAATGGCGCACTGCCGGCACACAGTGGCGTATGACTGGCGCCGACGGCGACGTGCTGGTGGAGGTAAGCGGTTCGATGGTGGCCAACACTTCCGCCGGTCTTTATCAGGCGGCTCGTGCAGGCATGGGCGTAGTGATGCTTCCGGATGCGCTGGTGCAGCGAGACTTGCAGGAAGGCCGGCTGGTTGCGTTGTTCCCCGACTACCATTTGCCCAGACGACCGACAAACCTGCTGTATGTACAGGATCGCTATCGACTGCCCAAACTGAGAAGTTTTGTGGAGTACGCGACGGGGCTTTGGGGGCGGTAAGGACTTACCGCCGGAGGTTTAACGGGCCGACTCCGGCGCGCAGCCTGTGCGGTGCGCGCCGGGGTTTACCGGGAATGAACGTCAGACCCGGAATCGACTGACCAGGCTCTGCAGATGCACGCCCAGACGAGCGAGCTCTGCGCTCGACGCGGCAGTCTCTTCACTGGCGGAAGCCGTCTGTTCGGAGATGTCTCGCACATTAAGAACACTGCGATTGATCTCTTCGGCAACGGCGCTCTGCTCTTCGGCGGCAGCGGCGATCTGATGGTTCATCGTCTCGATCGTCGAGATTGCCTGAGTCATGTTATTGATGGAAACACCCGCATTGCGTGTCAGCTCGACACTGTTTGCAGTCAGTGCCTGGCTGTTGTCGAGGATCGTTGCCACCTGCGCCGTACGGGTATGCAGACCGCTGATCAATGCCGCGATCTCTTCGGTCGACGTCTGCGTGCGCTGGGCCAGGCTTCTCACTTCGTCAGCCACCACCGCAAAGCCTCGGCCTGCTTCGCCCGCACGCGCGGCTTCGATTGCAGCGTTGAGGGCCAGCAGATTGGTCTGCTCGGCAACGGCCTTGATGACATCAAGCACACCACCAATCTTGTTGCTTTCGTTCTTGAGCTCGTCCATCGCGGACTTGGAATGCGTGACTTCAGTCGCGAGTTTCTCGATCTGGGCAACTGCCTTGGAAACCACGCCGTCGCCTTCGCGAGCTTCTTTCGATGCGTTGACCGCAGCGTGCGAAGCCTGCTCTGCGTTGCGTGCAACTTCCTGAACGGTCGCAGACATTTCGTGCATCGCAGTGGCGACCTGATCGGTTTCGCTCTTCTGGCTGTTAACGCCGGCGCTGGTCTGCTCGGTGACGGCTGACAACTGTTCGGCGGCACTGGCGATTTGTGTCACGCCGTCGCGCAGGCCACCAATCAGCTCGCGCAGGTTGCCGGTCATGCGCATCATGCTGCCCTGCAGCTGGCCCAGTTCGTCCTTGCGGGTGATCACCTGATTGTTCGTCAAGTCACCATCAGCGACACGCTCTGCCAGTTTCAGTGTGTCACGCAGCGGGCCTACGATAAGGTTGGTAATTATCCATGCCGCCAGGGCGCTCATGATCAACGCTGCAATCAGCCAGACAGAGAGCAGCATCTTGGCCTGACTCACATCTTCCACTCTCAGGTTGACCTGGTTCTCGGACAGCTTGTCAGCACATTCAAACAGAATGCCGATGTCTTTGGTGATGCCTGCCTGAGCCAGATCAATCCTGGCCTGCGCCGCGGTGAACTGATTCAAGGTGTTCTGATAGCTGATCACCGAGTCCACAAGATGCTTGATGATCGCCGACTGGCCATCGAAACCTTGCAGATTTTTGAACGATTCGATAACCGTATTCATCGATGTTTCCGCTGGGGCACGGTTCTCCGGCTTCAGCGAATAGGTGTAGCCACGCAAGTCAAAGCGCATTTTCTGGAACAGCGTCATCGCCTGCACGATGGCGTCGCGCTGTGCGGGAGTGCCGTCATCGGATCGGGCAATGGCGTTGAGCTTTTGCAAATCGTCAGCGCCTGCATCGGCGTACTGGCCAAACACCGAACGGGTAGCCTCACGGGCAGCGGTCGCCTGCATGAGGTTGTCGTAGTGGATACGGTAATCCTTCAAGGCGTCTGCGGCAGTATTGACCAGCGGCACGTTCAACGGCGAGTCGAACACCTTCTGCGCGTACTTCACATGATTTTCGAGACTTTCGAAAGCTTTCAGCCAGTTGCTGGCGCGCTCGGCGTCATAGTTGACCGAATAAGCCAATCGGGCTATCCGGACGTCCCGCGTGAGCGAGCTCAGCTTGCCGATGTCGGAAATACGCTCGCTTCGTTCACTCAGCGAGGTGATGCCTGTCCAACCCGTCAGCGCGATCAGCACCGTCAGTACGATGACCAAAGCAAACCCGAGCACAAGCTTGGACCTGACAGAAATATTGCGCAGAGTGTTTATCACAGGGAGTCGCTCTTTCGTTGGTCATCAGTGGAGTACAAGAGGCCTGTCCTTGCCAGCTAGCTATACAATCCACAAATGTCGGCAGCGAGGCTTAAAACTTTAAAACTGGCGTCAATATTTCGCTTGAAAATAAATCCTCGCAGGCGCGACCAACCCCGATGGCATTTTCATTCCAGTCAGTTAGCATGGGCCGTTACCCACACTTGGGTATTCTGGAGAAGTGCATGAGTCTGGAATTGATCGCCTCAAAAAGCAGCTTGTTGACCATCGAGGAGCGCGCTGCGATTGCCGAGATCGAGGCCACGACCAATGTGCTGCGACTTGTCACTCGCCTGACAGGCATGCGCTTCGCTGGTATCGCCAAATTTACCGACGCAGACTGGATCGCCTGTTCTGTCTATGACCCCACTGACCTGGGTATGGACGACGGCGATGTGTTCGAACTCGAGACCACGCTCTGTAACGAGTTTTGTACCAATCCCCAGGCACTGTTCGTGCCGCAGATCAGCACGAACGGCCGGTATGCGAACCTGCCAGTTGTGAAGCGCTACGCCATCGAAAGCTATGCGGGCGTGCCGATCTACCTTCCCGACGGACAGCTGTATGGTGCGTTATGCGCTCTGGACTCCAGAACGACGCTGTTTGACGACCCCGATCTGGCGGAAACCCTGACCCTGTTCGCCCGATTGATCGGGTGCATTTTCTTCGCCAACATCAACGAAGGTAGCTGACCCGAGCTCACGGGCTGCCGGGCGGCTCTGCCAGCGCGTACAAGGGCATCGACTCAAGCAAAGCGCTGCTGAACTGGCCTTCGTCGAGTTGCATGCGATGTCGGGGCGGAACGGGTGTCGCAGGGTGATCGCTGTCCAGCAAGGCTTCGACAGGCAGATCGATCCCGAAATGAGGAAATGGCTCCTGAGCCACCCAACCGCCAGCGGCCAGGACCAACAATAGAAAAATACCCGCAATGGGTTCTTTGGGTCTGCACATTCTCGTTTCTCCAGTCCGGCAAAACGATCCGGCTCATGATGAGCCACTCAGTATAAAAGCCAGGGCGTCACCCGGCTCTCGCGGTCGTCGCATTACGCGAAGGGCTCTTCGCCCTGCAACTTGGTGCGGTGCATCATTCGCCCGCACTCGGGGTCATAGGCTTCGGCCCGGTGCATGGTGCCGGTGTTGTCCCAGATCACCAGATCACCGACCTGCCACGCATGGCTGTAACTGAACGCCTCGGACGTGGCCCACTCGCGAAGGCCGACCAGAATTCGTGCACTTTGCGCGAGGCTGAGGCCAACGACTTGCTGCGCGGTGCAGCCCAGAATCAGCGACTTACGACCGGATCGGTGCTTCCAGACCAGCGGCAACTCCTTCTCGCCGATAGCCTGCATGGCCTCGAGCATCGCAAGGCCAGGCTCCGGATTGTAATAGAGTAACGATGCCCATGGGGCATGAATGACGCGCAGGCTGTCGTAATGTTGTCGGTCAGCGCTCGATAACCCCTCATACGCCGAGTAAGTGTTACAGAAACCCGTGTTGCCTCCCCAGCTGGCCGGCACCTTGCAGGACAACAGTGAAGCCAGAATGGGTGAATCGCTGCTCGTACCGTCTATGTGCCAGTAGAGCGAACCTTTGAGAAACTCCGCGCCTGCCGGATTCTCTTTCACATCCAGGCTGATCCGGGTGATGTTCTGCCCATCGCCGGGTTCAGGGCAGAACGTACCCAGCGTGCGAGTGAAGGCTATCTGCTCTGCATCGGAAAAATGAATCTGCGGGAACACCAGCACCCCTCGCTGCTCCAGCAGTTCCCGGATCTCCCCAGCAAAACGTCCCGACAGCAGGTCCTGCTTGCCGTTGAAAACACGCGCGCCAATGCCTGGCTTGATGGGCTCCTGCGACAGCTGAACGAGCGAAGTGGCTAACATGGTGCAACCCTCTTCATAAGTGAACACAACGGTACACTTATGAGGAAATGGAAGCAATAGCTCTGTTTTGCCGCGGGACGTTTTAAAGGGAATGCAGGTAATTACCCAAGTGATCGTGCAGGAAGAAAGCGAGCAATACTCCGATAAGCATTGCCAGCAAATCCAGCGCTCTGGCCTTGCCCCATATCGGTGTGCGCTCACGGAGTCGAAAATACCAGGGGCCCGTACAGAGAATCAGACCCTGCCCCAGGAACCAGACAAGAGCAATGAAAAGCCCAGTGCTTAAGAGGCTGTCGTTTCTGACAATCAGAGAACCTGTCGACTGACTCAAGGCAGCAAAATAAAGGCCGACCACCCCGATGACCGCCATCGTCAGCCCGATGGGCCAGGCTGGAAAACCGCGACGCTGTACGTGCTTTTCAAGGTTCGAACGATCTCCCTCCAACAGCTCGATGGTTCTCGGCCATCCTGCGATACGCGCAAGCGTCAGTACGTCATGGCCGTTGCTGTTGGTCGCCGCAGAATCTGCCCCCATGTACAGAAGCGTGGCGACGAAATTGCAATTACCGGCGAGGGTTTCGCGATGGATCATTTGCCAGCCCGAGTCGTCGTAGTCAGTGGCCAGACCCGGATCATCCCGAAGGCCCTCTTCCACGGCACCCTGTGCGTTGAGTCCCATCGGATGCTCAAGCCGCTCCAGCTTGTTCAAGGCACGTTTATCCGACGCACTGTCCAGTGCGCGAGAGAAGCAGACCGGTGACTTGCCATCTGCTGGCGGAACAAGCATAACGGTCCCCGCCTCACCAAAGTCCAACCCCCACGCCTGGTCATGCTCGACGCGCTCGGCCGCAGACATGCCGGACCGCAGGGCATCGATAGTGAAACCGCCGAATGCGCGACCGCCAAACACATAGACCCAGTCATTCAAGCGGTCCAGGGAAACCGACACAGGGTCCCCGGCATTTATCGAACTCACCCACACAGGCTCATTCATGAGAACGCCCGAGAGGGTCAGGCCGTCGAAATCGACATCCGTGACCCACATGTTCTCAACCGATGGGCTGTCGGGATCGGCTGAGTCAGTCGTGAAGGACACCTTTACGGCAGCCAGGTCCAGCGCTTTTACAATTCGGCGACGCTCCCAGGACATCTCGCGCCAGAAGAATCTGAACGTGCGCTGCGCACTGGCAACCGCGGCACGAAAGTCCTCGCTCTCGCCTTCAACACCGTAAATTTTTTGCTCCGTCATTGGCAGGGTCATTCCTTGTTTGATGAGTGCGAACAGAATGGCGGTGTCGCGGCCCTCATTCAATTCGGCTGTTTTAAATACATTACTTCTTGAGTCACTGTGGCGCCAATCTCGATATTACCTGCTTGCGGCGAGGATAATCCGCTGCCAAAGTGCCTCGAACGAACGCCTGATATGCAATTCAAGGAAAGAATCAACATGCACGCCCCTGCCTCGCAAATCCTCATCCAGCGCATGGCCGACATTCACCTCGAAGGTGTCACTGCACTCTATAACGAGCCTGCGGTGTGCCGTCAGGTGTTGCAGATGCCCTATCAGTCCATCGAAGTCTGGCGCAAACGCCTGGCTGCCAGTACCGAGCGACACGTGAAACTGGTGGCGCTCCATGGCAACGAGGTGGTAGGCAGCATTGGCCTGGAGCAGTATTCGCGTAGTCGACAAAGCCATGTCGGCGCTATCGGCATGGGCGTGGCGTCGGCCTGGCAGGGCAAAGGCGTCGGCTCGAAGTTGCTGGCAACCGCACTGGACATCGCAGACAACTGGATGAACCTGCACCGGGTGGAGTTGACCGTGTATGTCGACAACGAAGCAGCCCAGGGTCTGTATCGAAAATTCGGTTTCGAAACAGAGGGCCGGCTGCGCAACTACGCGGTGCGCGATGGCCTGTTCGTCGATGCCTTGAGCATGGCGCGGCTCAGATAAACCGTGTCCGTCAACACCGCTACTTGAGCGATGCGTTAAAGCATGCAAGGATCAGCCATGAATCAATTTCCCCAAAGCAACCGACATCACCACCACAGCCCGCTTCAAGGTGCTGCGGTTGCTTGTGCTCATCGATTGGCCAGATATAGATCCACGTTCTGACCCATCAGTGAAACCGACCAAGGCGCCCATGGCGCCTTTTTTATTGCCTGAAAAAACTGGAGATCATCACCCATGACCATGCTACGCGGAACCCGCATCGTGACCGGAACAGAAGCCGCAACCCTGCGTGACACAGAAAACCGTTTCCGGAGCTATCTTCATCGAAGCCGGAGCTGAGGAAGCGATAGTGCCGGCCTTATGGGGCCAAGACACCTTTATCGAAAAAGCCGGCGGCAGCGAAATCATCGGCCAAATGTGGGCCTTCGAGGACAAGGCCGGACGCCCCTGTTGCCTGATACCCGAAGCCACGGCGCTGTTTCAGGAGCGCAGCGAAGCGCTGCTTGAGGGACGACGTGAAGCGCTGTTTTTCTATGTAGCACGCTGTTATCGCTACGAGCGCCCGCAAGCCGGACGCTACCGCGAATTCACCCAGCTGGGACTGGAAATCCTTGGCCCGTCGCCGCAACAAGCGTTGCTGCGCAGCCAGGCCATCTGCACGGGCTTTCTGGATTCGCTGGGCCTGGACTATGAACTCAATACCGCCGTGAAACGGGGCCTGAGCTACTACCTGGAAGGCAACGGCTTCGAGGTGCGATGTTCACGCCTGGGTGCACAGCAGCAAGTGGTCGGCGGCGGCGCCTATCGAGAAGGTGCCGGGTTTGGCATCGGACTGGAGCGGCTGGTATTGGCGCTTGGGTGCGGTTGACCTCGCTTGCCCGGAAGCGTCTTGCAAAGAGGCGCTTCTCTACCCTGCTGCTCGTGTTTCAGCGCACATCAAACCAACGAGGATGGAGCTTTGGAAAATGCTCTCTCAGCCAGGCGATGAATGCTTGTACCTGTGGGGCCAGATGCGTGCGGCTCGGGTACAGCACAGACACCGGACGCGGCAACGGGCGAAATTTCTCAAGTACCTCGACCAGCTCTCCGCTCGCCAGAAATGACTCCACCGCAATGCCCGGGGCCTGAAGAATACCGAACCCCGCAAGCCCGCACTGCACATAAGCATTGGACTCGTTGACAGTGATGCCGCCACGCGGTGGCAAAGCAAAATCGTCACCATTCAACGAGAAATGCCAAGGTAAAGGCCGGTTGCTCTGGCCAGACAGAAAACTGACACCACAATGGCCTGCCAGCTCGTCCAGCGTCTCGGGTGTGCCGAAAGCTTGCAGGTAAGAAGGCGCGGCGCAGGTCACCATCGTAGCCCTGCCTATTTCCCTGACCACCAGACTTGAATCGGGCAGCTCTCCGATGCGCAGTGCGCAGTCGATACCCTCTGCGACCAGATCCACCGTGCGGTCCGTTACCCCCAGCGCCAGCTCTATGTCGGGGAATGCCCGAGTAAATCCTTTCAGGCTTTCCATGAAACTACGCTGGCTGAAAGCCGCAGGAATATCGATCCGAAGCCGCCCCCGCAGCGTCGAGCCGTTTCGGTCGAACATGGCAGTGGTTTCGGCAAGATCAGCCAGATTGTTCTTAACTCGCTCGTAAAAACGCTGACCTTCCGCAGTGAGTTTGACGCTGCGGGTCGTACGTTGAAACAGTCGAACATCCAATGATGCTTCAAGGTCCTGAATGATCCGGGTCACATGTGGACGCCCTATCTGCGTGGCATCCGCCACTTTGGTAAAACTGCCCAGTTCGGCAAGTTTCACGAACACCTGCATCGACTGTAAAAGGTCCACCGACGAATCCCCCCAGAAACACAAACCGAGCCATTGTTGCCTCTCAGGATAACAATCCTGTCGATTTCCGCCCATTTATCTGCAACAGCGTTTTACCAACAATGACCTCAGCGGCTACAAGGCAGATGCCCCTGTGCGCCCCCACATGATTGCTGGAGACATTAAATGAAAGCGTGGCTGTTAAAAGACTTCGGGCTCGAAAATCTGGTTCTTGGAGAAGCTGAAACGCCAGTTCCCAAAGCGGGTGAACTGCTGATCAAAGTCGGTGCTGTATCGCTCAACTTCCGTGACAAAGCGATTGTCGACGGCATCTATGAACCGCATCGCGTTCCCAAGCCACTCATTCCGGTCAGCGATGCAGCGGGTACTGTTGTGGCGGTAGGCGAAGGCGTCAGTCGCTTTGCGGTAGGCGATCGAGTGAACTCGCACCTCTACTCACGCTGGATCGATGGCCCTCCAGGCCCGGACGAACCGGACTACTGCTTCGGCTCGCCTTTGCCGGGCGGCTTGGCCGCCTACATGATCATTCATGAACAAAGTGCAGTCCGTGCACCCGATGCCATGTCGGATGAAGAAGCCGCTACATTGCCGATTGCCGCATTGACGGCGTGGTATGCGCTGGTTGATTTCGGTCAGGTAGAAGCTGGACAGACCGTCCTTGTGCAAGGCTCAGGCGGCGTGTCGATCTTTGCCGCTCAGATCGCGACGGCATTGGGTGCCAACGTCATTGCGACCTCCAGCAAGGATGAGAATCTGCACGCAATGAAGGCGCTGGGGACAGTCGCTGGAGTGAATTATCGAACCCATTCCGAGTGGGCAGACGAAGTCCTCAAACTCACCGATGGCAACGGGGTCGACCTTTTGCTGGACGTGGCAGGCGGCGACGGCATCAACCAGTCGATTGCTGCAACCAAGGCAGGCGGGCGCATCGCGCAGATTGGTTTCCTGACCGGCCAGACCTCGGCACTGAACCTGATGCCGATGATCTTCCGCCAGACCACCTTTCGCGGCATTGCCGTAGCACCTCGCTCGTCGTTTGAGCGGATGAACGCGTTTCTCAACGAGCACAAAATTCGTCCGGTGATCGATCACGTTTACCCTTTCGAACAGGCTCGCGAGGCTTATCAGCACTTGGCCAGAGGTGCATTTGGCAAGGTAGTGATCAAAGTCGATCAGGCCTGACAAGGGCTTGAGGCTGCGACGCGCGAGAACGTCTCATGCGTCGCAGACTGCGTTCGCCTGTCAACCATTCAAACTCAACGGGTTACACTGCACCACTCCCCCGCCGCAGACCCGAGGCCCCCGTATGAAAGTTGGTGTGATTTCCGACACCCACGGACTGCTCCGTCCTGAAGCCATCGCTGCGCTACAGGGCTGCGCACAGATCATCCATGCCGGTGACATCGGCAGCCAGGACATCGTCGAGCAACTGACCGCCATCGCCCCCCTGCACATCGTGCGCGGCAACAACGACATGGATGCAGACTGGGCAACCCCCATTGCCGATCACTTGCGCTTCGAGATCGAGGGCTGGCAAATCCTGCTGGTCCACGACATCGCCGACGTTCCAGCGCTATTGAATGACAGCGTGAAACTGGTCGTGACCGGCCATTCACACAAACCCCTCATCGACTGGCGCGGCGACACGCTGTATCTGAACCCTGGCAGCGCCGGGCGGCGGCGTTTCAAACTGCCGGTGACGCTGGCGCTGCTTGAGGTGAGCGCGGATGCGATTGAGCCGAGTCTGGTGCAGTTGGTCGACTGAAAACAGGGCTAACGCTGAGTATTTCTTCACGCAAAAAACAGGGTTTCGATCACGGCGATTATCGTCCCCACGCTCCGCATGAGAATGCCGTTAGTGACGCTCCGCGCCCCCCTGAACGCAAGACTCATCCCTGTACCGATAAACGCTCCAAGTGCCAATGCAACACAGGACCTCTAAAGATCCTGCGACATCAGATAATGCTCCTTGCCCCACGCCTCAATACGCTCCAGCACCCGCCAACTGCGCTTGGCGTAGAACCTTTGCTGATCATGGGTATGCGGCCATGCCGATAGACCTTGCATAGCTGCAAAGTCATGCAAGGCCCTTTCTATTAATCAGCATTACAGTTCATTAACTGGCATTAAAGCTGCGCAGGCATACGAAAATCGCGCAACGCACTCATATCAAACGGATTGGGTGCCCGCTGGCTCGACAAAAGATAGTTGGCGCGCATACCGCCCACGTCGGCCTTGAGCAGCAGAACATCGCGCCCTTTCAAAGGCTCGGTCTGCATCAGCTCCAGAAGGCGAAACAGCGACCAGGGACCGGTGTTTTTTTCAATCCCCAGTGGCCTGCCAACCATCCCTTCCATCACCAGACTCGTACGCCCCTCTTCAGCATCAGCAGGCCATTTGAACAAGGTCGGAACGATGGGGCCATGCCGATACTCCAGTGACTGCTCGCCTAGCCGGAACTCTGCGCGGAGAACATTTGGGTCGAGCGTATAGGGTTCAAGGAAAAACTGCACCTGCGGTTCTGGCGTACGATGGGCAAAGAAACTTTTGCGGATTCGATGCACACCCGCCATCTGATCCAGATACGCACGGCTCATGGGCAGGCTGTAGCCGTCAATGCTGCGCAGTTTGTATCGCCCCGGATCACCATTGACGAAAGGTTTCAGGTAATTATCAAAGAAGCGCTCGGCTATCCCCTGCGAGCCGAAGAACTCGCGAAAATCATTAAGCGCCACATCACTGCGGCTGTGTGCATGAAACGGATAGCGCTTGTCGAGAGACTGCTCGTAGAAACTGTAAAGCTCGGCCTTGTAGCGCTGGTTGAGGTACCGATGAGACTGATACAGCACGAAGCTCCAGGTGTCCTCCGCAAGCGTATTGAACAACCCGCCCAGAGGCTGCGCCAGACCGGTCGCCGCGTTGCGCAGGTTGCTCAGTGCATCCCGCTGTCCAGACATCCGTCCCTTTGCCATTTCGTAGGCAGCAAGATCGGGCTGACCTGAGCGCCCCAAAGCAGCCATTTGCATCTGCAACTCATTGATCGCGTTCAATGCGGCAATCAGTTCGGGAGTCGGACCATTATCCCCGTCCAGTAAACGGTGTAAGGGATCAAAACGGCGCTGCAACGATTTCTTTGCCGTCCCGGGCAGACTGACGGTCACCGTCTGCTCAACTTTATCGCCAATCGCGGCCACCTGAGTAACTGGCGATGGTCGCGATACAGCCTTATCAGCTTCAGCCTTCATTGCGTCGAGACTGTCTGCAAGGACCGGAAAAAGAGTGTTGTCACGTACTTCGATCAGTAATTGCAACAACGGTGAATGGGCTGCCGTCAGCCCGGCCATCTGCACAGCAGCCGCACCAGGCCCCTCGAAGGGTTGCAGCGAAACCCGTCCGATCGCTTCGGCCCAATAATCGGCATAATCCCGGAAATAGAGCTTTTCCAGCTCGACCATCAGCACCCGCAGCTGTTGTGCATCGAACTGCGCGCCTTCACCCAGAACCCAGTTGTCATGCATGAGTTCGGTCACTAAACCCGTGCCACGAGTGACGAAATACTGCTCATAACCATGGCGGGTGTAGAGCCCGGGAATTCGGTAGTCAGTACCCGCCAGTAAACCTGCCTGAGGGCCGACGTGGTGGGCCAGACTGTAGTCCGGGAGTGTACTTGCCCTTTCGCGCAATACTCGATAAACGACGCTGGCAAAGGACTCGTTGCGCAGAACCTGTCGAGCCTGTGCCACTAGCGCGTCGTTTACAGGGTAGGCAAAGGACTGAGCAAGCAGACGTTCGAAATGCTGAGTCAGCTGGTTCTGAGCCTGCGCATGACCGACATAACGAACTGACCAGTCGGTCGCTACCCACGCTTTCAGCGCAGAGGGTTCCCGGTGCTCGTCCTTGACCAGCATCAGGTAGGCACGCAGGCTATCCAGCAACTGCTCGCGATCCCCCAGACTAGCCATTATGCGCGCCTCGATCATGTGGGCCACGCGCGGCAGCAACTGCCTCTGCAGCTCCGCATGATAGGTGCGCCTCAGAACATCGTTGGCAGGCTTGCCCTGATAGAGGCCACTGCGTTCATACAGCCCGACCTCATCGCCTTCCGGAAATACGCGAGCCGCCAGATAAAGCGTGTTCAAGCTATCAAGGACCGTCAGCAGATCGTCCTCGGCGCCCAGTGATGATCTTTGGTGCGCCCATTGCTCGCCCAGAATACGCAGCCTTTCCAGCCGATCATGATTGGCACTGAAACCGGTCGCCCACAGCACACCGAACACAGACAAGAACAACAACGCCGCGCAACACATACCCCGCTGACGCCACTGAATCTTTCGGCGTGCTGTTTTATCGAAAATCGCGAGATCGGCCTCAGGGAAAATCACATGCCGTAGCAGATCATGAATAAACCGAGCTTTCCCGAGATAGCGGTTCGGTGATCCAGTGTCGCTTTCCCTGTCAGAGGGCTGATCATTCTGAAGAAATTGCGGCGCTCGGGTCAGGTAAAATCCACGAAACTGACTGGCACGCTGATAGCGATTTCCGGAAAATGCCAGCTCGACAAAGACGCTCAGTCGATACGCGATGCCTCCAAGCTGGTTGGGGAACTCAAGCAT
Source organism: Pseudomonas sp. PvP100 (assembly GCF_017833055.1). Taxonomy (NCBI): domain Bacteria; kingdom Pseudomonadati; phylum Pseudomonadota; class Gammaproteobacteria; order Pseudomonadales; family Pseudomonadaceae; genus Pseudomonas; species Pseudomonas sp. PvP100. The sequence continues at coordinate 1,270,255 of NZ_JAFIBO010000001.1, read as the reverse complement.
TTCGCCACGGCGTCGGCTGTCCCGCTCCTGATGAATGCGAGTGATAACCTGACTGCCAAGGCGTTGCAGCAAGGCATCGAACGCCGTGCCAAGAACATCGACGTCACTGCCTTGCTCGCCCTGCCGGAACGTAGTGCCCAGGACCTGTTCACTTTCTTCCCGGGAGAGTTGATCGAAAAAGGCGTCGAAGCCTGCAACCGAGTCGGCTTTGGTCAGTACCAGGTAAACCGGCACATCGACATGCAACTGATGAAATATGTCGTCCAGGCGAGCCCGCACGTCTTCGGCGATTTTCTCCAGACGCTTGTCGTGCTCGTCAAACAAAGTGTCGACTGGCAGTGTTACCAGCACCCCGCTGAGTGGATGCGCGCGGTGGCGGCCTCGCAACAACTCCAATAACGTGGTCCATGCACTGCCGTCGACCTCGGGCACGGGCTGCTCAAGATAGCGCCCGGATGTGTCCAGCAGAACTGCCTGCTCAGTGAAATACCAGCCACAACTACTGGTGCTGCGCATATCGTGCGTCAACCTGCGCCCGCGCCTGTCCAAGGGAAAATCGAGCCCGGAAAAATCCAGCAGACTGGTCTTGCCGCTACCTTTGGGGCCGATCACTGCATACCATGGCAGCTCATTCCGGCCCCGAGTACCCAATACGCCGTACAGGTCCGAATCCTTGAGCACGCGCAAGGCATCCCTGAACCGCCACACAAGTTCCAGGCGCTCTTTTTCTACCGCGACAGTTCTACGCAGATGTTCCTGGCCTGCCGGGCTTTCCTCCTTCTGCCTTTTCTGCAAGCCGCTGCGCCAGTTGAGAAATACAACCCCGAGGCCCCAAATCAGCAACAACATACTGATAGTCGCCAGGCGCACAACGGGACTCTCCCAGAACCGGTTATCGGCCATCGCCAGCAAGGGCCCGAATATCCAGATACAGGCAGCCAGCGTCAGTACCAATAGCAGCGACCAGAACCAGCTGCTGCCCAATAGCGTCATGAGTTTTTTTAACAAGATTTTCACTGCATTTCTCATTTCAAGACCGCCGCTCGATGACTACCGCATCCGCTGACTGATAAGGCCTGAGTACGGCCTCACGCTGCTCGCCGAGTACCCAGGCAAATCCGCAATACAGCGCGGTCAGGCTTATAGCGGTGAACAACACAATCAGCCACGCAGGCATAATGCGCAGCCGGTCGGCTGCGCCGGAGCGTGCGCCCTGCCAGTGAGGTGAAAGCGTTCGCGAAACGTCGCCTTTTACGTGTTTTATCTGCAGATAGAGGTTATGCCGGATATCTTCCAGCTCGTTGCCATTGCGACGATGGGAGCGGTACTTCCCCTCAAAACCGAGTACCAGGCACAGGTACATCAACTCGAGCATCGAGAGATGCCTGAAAGCGTTTGCGGAGAGCTTTTCAAGCAGTTGAAAGAATTTTTCGCCGCCGAAGGTCTCCTTGTGAAAGCGGCTTAGCAGACTGATCTTCGACCAGTCACTCTGGCTACCCCAAACGGTGTTCAGCACAGCTTCATCCACTACCGTACACAGCACATAGCGCGCGGCCAGCAGTTGATCGTTTGCTATCGCGTTTCGCCTTGCCCTGGCTTCGAACAGTTTCACCTGGTCGGAAAGCTGTACGTTCAGAAGATGGATATCCCCAACGTCATCTGCTGCGCCCAGCTTTGCCACCTGAGCCAGCAGTTCGCTGGCTGCAGCAACCAGTGGATTGACGTGGCTACCGGCCTTTCTTTCCGATACTCGCCGAGTGCTGCAGAGCAACTGCTCCTGCAGACCTTCGAAAAGATTCGTGTGGTGGGTGTCGGTGAAGTAGCCGCTTCCCGACGCGGTATTGTCCCGGTCGAACGCAGCATGATCTTCGAGACCGCTTTGCACATCCGCCACCCTGTTCAATTTCTGATCGCCCAGAACTGCAGTTCAAGACCGGGAAACTCCCCTGATACATGGAAAGCGAACCCTCCCGACTGATCGATCCCGGTCTGCTCCCGGTCATCGACATCGAGAATGAAATAGCTCTTGGCAGCATGAAACGGTATTTGCCGAGGCGCCACAGGCAGAGGCCTGATGCGTAAGCCTGGCAAATGCAGGCTCACCAACTCGCGAATACGTTCTACCGAACCGACTTTAAGATGCGAAGGCAGTCGCAAACGCAGTTCTTCAGCATCGCAATCTGCACGGGCAGCAATAATGAATGAGGCATCCCCCAATAGCTCACGATCCACCCGAGGCGAAACCAGAACTCCGTATTGTCGAGGCTGCAACTCCAGTTCCTGAGCCTGCTGTTCGAGAACCATCGACAGCATCTGCCGAATCTCGAACATTACGCCTCTGAATGTGCCGCCCTGGTCATTGTGCTGATAAGTAACCTCCAATCGAGGACGTCTGCTTTCACCGCCAAATGTCGATAACTCGCCCAACAGCGACAGCAGTGCGCGGTATAGCTCTTCAGGGTGGAGGCTTCGAATATTGAGATAGTGTTGAAAAACCAATGCATTGCGATTGACAAGCTGCAACATCATCAAATCACTTGCCTCTGCGCCACTGGCCTGACCACGAACACCGATACGTTCGGCAATCACGTCCCCACGGTGATTCAGCAGACCTGCCACTTCCCTCAGGCACGACATCACATATCGGGAACCGCTGGCGTTGATAAAGGCAGGTGAAAACTCGAGGTCCAGCGAAAGCGACTTGTCAGGACTGCAGATCAGAATGTGGCAGACCTTAAGCATGCTGTAGGTGTGCTCTCCCTGGGGCTCCCCCATAAACAATCGGAACTCTGGTCGGGCGCACAAAACTGGCGTGGAACGGTCTTCACCCGCGTTTGAATCGCGGATGCTCGTTGAGTAGCTTGTAAACCGTGCGACCACATCCGGCTGTTCGTGACTGCGCGACTCAATGCAATTACCTGCCATGATCGGCAGTGCCAGGTACACCGACACGTTTGAAGTATTGGGAGGAATATCCAGCGCCAAAGGACTTTCATGGCCGCGTATATCGAAGACACTGCCATCCGGCAGGATGCCCGAGGCCTGGGCAATCACGATCTGCCCTGAACCCAGAAATTGCGGATCAGTTTCCAGGGCTGTAAAGCCCCAGTTGTAGGCGCCTGCCAATCGAGTCCGAATCCGCAACTGATCGTCATAGTAACGATCATGATGCTGAAAGTGCTGCGGGCGAAGCAGCATGCCTTCCTGCCAGACAACCTTGTGCGAATTCATAGCGACTTTCCTGTGCGTGTTGGTCTGTCTGCCAGTTGAAGGCCGGAATCCCCCAATACGAAAACAGCACTGTTCTGTTGGTTGGGGAAGATTTGAATCACCTGACGCCAGCGGGTCTCGGACACGTTGCGGTAAGCCGCGAGCACCGCGACATAACGACTGCTGTCGTCGAGTTTCAGCTTCAACTCAATACTGTCGCCGGGACGAAGTTGGAACTCTTCACTGGCCACCAGATCATTTCCCAGCACCTGCCCGGTACGTTTATAAAGCGAGAGAAAATCCATGCTCTCAAACGTGACGGGACGCCGAAGTTCAAGCAGCTTGAAAACAACCGGAGACGGTCTGCCATTCACATCGGGATTCAGTCGATCATCCGCGTTCAGTCTGATATCCAGACGTGTTTGCGTTGAGTACGGCGATAGTGCGGAGCAACCCGAGATCAAAATCAGGAGTACTATCAGTACCTTTTGGAAGACTCGGGTAACACAAGAGCTCACCGAGATCATTTCTGAAAATCCTGACGCAGGGCCGCAATCGAAAAAGCATGCGACGCTGGCATCTCTTTTTCATGCACCGAATCCTGACGCAACGCATTCAGTGGGATAGAGGGTTCTGGACTGCCCAGCGCGCGGTATTGATCATCACTGAACTTGAAATGACCTTTGCACCCTCCGAGGCAAATCAGCGCAACGAATGTGATAGGCACAGTGCGCCAACAATGAAAGTTCATTGGAACGTCTCCAGACAAGAAATTAACTAAACGTGATTATTGAATGGCTAGGTACGCCGTCCATGAGCAGCACCGATCTTCAGATGTGCCAGGCGATAAAGCAGCGTGCGCCGCGACACCCCCAACGTGCGTGCTGCAAGGCTCCGGTTACCGCCGCTATCGCGCAGACTCTCAAGCAGAACGCCACGCTCGAACTGTTCGATGCGCTCACGCAGAGAAAAACCAACCGGATGGCTTGGCGAGTCGGCGGCAACGGGAAAATGTTCCGATCGCAACTCCCCGTCTTCACATAACAATACTGCACGCTCGACGAATCCCTTCAGCTCTCGAACGTTTCCAGGGAAGGCATAACCCGATAACGCACTCAACGCGGCTTCCGACCACTGCACAGGCTCTCGCCGTGAATTCTGGCAAGCTATGCCGGAGAAATGCCGGGCCAGTATTTCGATGTCTTCCACGCGATGACGTAGCGGAGGAAGCTCGATAGGGAACTGCGCCAAGCGGTAATAGAGGTCTTCTCGAAAGCGCCCTTCGGCGACCAATGTCGGTAGATGGCGATGAGTCGCCGCGATGATTCGCACATCCACCTTACGAACGTCGTTGCCGCCCAGTGGACGAATCTCGCCCTCCTGCAAGACACGCAAAAGCTTTGCCTGTAATTGCAGCGGCATATCGCCAATTTCGTCGAGTACCAGCGTACCGCCATCAGCTGCGTCGAACAGGCCAAGCCGATCACGATCGGCGCCGGTAAACGCGCCTTTGCGATAACCGAAGAGTTCGCTTTCCAGAAGCGCTTCTGGAAAGGCGGCGCAATTCTGTACCACGAGCGCGTTGGAGCGACGAGGCCCGTGTTCGTGAATGGCACGAGACACTATCTCCTTGCCTGTACCGGTCTCACCGGTCAGCAACACTGTGCAGGTACTGTCGAGAATCTTGCTCAGCAGATGGGTGGTTCGATCCAGGGCAGCGCTACGCCCTATAAGTCCAAAGCGCTCTGCCTGCAGGGCGCACCTGCGCGGATGAAGCCTCGCGCCCACTGGCCCGGCTGATGAATGCAGAACGGATAATTGAGAAATCACAAACGACCCTAGCGCGCCCAGGGATTCTGCGTAGCCTTCCAACTCTCCAGAATGCCTGCTCACACAGACCAGCACCCCGACAGTTGTCCGCTCACGATTGTGCAGCGGAACGCACAGCAGTGATTTCCACTCTTGCGCCTGTACCGGTAAAAAGCGGGTTCCGTAAAGACTGCTGCTGATTTTCGGCACGCTGACAACCCGGTTCTGAAGCAGACAGAACTGCAGTAAAGGCTCGTCCCGATAGTCTTTAAGTGAAGTCGTTTCCTGGTCAGGCTGAATGACGCTGTCGATGGCTTGCGCAGCAAGGCAGAGGCGCTTATGGCTCGCGTCGAGCAGAAACAACTGGCTTGCCTGACAGTTACTGAGCTCGGCAGCAGATAGTACAAAATCATGCTGCAACGACTGGCTGTCGGCTGATCGGGAAAGCGCCGAGTATCGCGAAACCAATGTTTGCGCATAGCCTAATGGGTCGTGTAGCGAATGAAAGGACGAGACCACCTTATTCGAACTCACAGACAACACCACCTGAACTGTCCAGTGTTGCGTGAACCCTGACGACCTTGTCACCACGGCTCATGGCGCCAAGTAAATGGTCTGCTATCAAAGGGGTCAGACCGGACTCCAGTAACTGATCGATCAGCCGGGCGCCGCTGTCGTCTTGCGTACACTGTTCAAGCAGATGACAAACCAGATCATGCGAATGGCTGAAGGTCAGGCCACGGGATTGAAGTCTCTCGCCAAGACGAACCAGTTTTAGCTCGACCAGTTCACGCAGCGCCGACCCCATGATCGGGTAATAAGGCACAACCCGCATTCTAGCCAGCAATGCCGGTTTGAAATGCGCACTCAGTATCGGTTTCAGCCTGGTTTTCAGTTCTGTGACATCAGGTCGTCTGCCCTCGTGGCAGCTTGCATGGATCAGATCGGCACCCAGGTTGGAGGTCATCAGAATGAGTGTGTTGCGGAAATCGATTTCCCGGCCCTCTCCGTCATTGGCCGTGCCTTTATCGAAAATCTGGTAGAACAGATTCAGTACATCCGGATGAGCCTTCTCCACCTCATCGAGCAGAATGACTGAATACGGTTTGCATCGAACGGCATCGGTCAACATGCCCCCTTCGCCATAACCAACATAGCCCGGAGGAGCGCCGATCAATCGGGAAACGGTATGCTTCTCCTGAAATTCGGACATGTTGATCGTCGTGAGAAAACGCTCGCCGCCATATAACAGGTCAGCCAGAACAATGGCTGTTTCCGTCTTGCCCACTCCGCTGGGTCCGACCAGAAGAAATACGCCTGTTGGGGCACCGGGTGCATTCAAATCCGCAGCCGATGCCCGGACTGCCTTTTCAATGGTCAGCATCGCCGGCTCCTGACCCCGGATGCGCATACGCAGTTCTGAGGAAAAGCTGTTGATTGCCGGGCTGTGCTCCTGAGCCAGACGCGATACAGGAATCCCGGTCCAGCCACCCACTACTTCAGCTATCAGCCTGGGGCATACTTCAAAGCTCACGAGACGGTCGTTCAGTTGAGTATCGCTCAAGGTCTGTCTAACCTGGGTCAACTCGGACTCGAGCGCGCGTATGGACTCACACCCACTCGCCTCAGCCGACTGTGCTGCTCGTTCAGCCAGTTGTTTGCGCAATTCCAGCAGACGCTCGACGACTGCCCGTTGATCAGCCCACCTACACTCCAGCGCTACAGCCTCGCTCTGCAGCCGTGACAGATCGGCAGCCAGCGTATCCAATGCCTTGTCATCAACCGACAGACCGGCATTGGCATCACGCAGCACTGCGTCGAACTGCCTCTGCTGACGCGCCATCTCGCTTCGTAGATATTCAAGACGCTCCGGCACGGCGACCAGACCGATTCGTGCTCGAGCGCAAGCTGTATCAAGCAGATCGATTGCCTTGTCCGGCAACTGTCGCTCGGTGATATAGCGCGCCGAAAGCCGGGCGGCGGCGACTACAGCATCATCGCGCAGATAGACACCATGAGTACGTTCATATAGCGGAGCAAGCCCGCGCAGAATAGTGATGGCCTGCTCTACTGTAGGCTCCAGCACCCGGACCGGTTGAAAGCGACGTGCAAGCGCCGGATCCTTTTCAAAATATTGTCTGTACTCGGCCCACGTCGTCGCTGCAATTGTCCGTAACTCGCCGCGTGCCAACGCCGGTTTCAACAGATTGGCCGCATCCGATCCGCCCGCCTGCGCACCGGCGCCGATGAGTGTGTGGGCTTCATCGATGAAAAGAATAACCGGCCTGGATGAGGATTTGACCTCGTCAATCACGCCCTTCAAACGACGCTCGAACTCGCCCTTGATACTGGCACCCGCCTGGAGCAGCCCCATATCCAGAGACAGTAATTCAACGTTTTCCAATAGATCGGGGACTTCCCCATTAACGATTTTAAGCGCCAGCCCTTCGACAACCGCAGTCTTGCCGACGCCCGCCTCACCCACCACAAGGGGATTGTTCTTGCGCCGACGAGACAGGATATCGATCATTTGACGCAGAGAGTCATCACGGCACAGCACGGGATCGAGCAACCCATTCCTGGCCTGCTGCGTCAGGTTATGAGTGAAGCGTTCGAGCAGCGAGTCACATTGATTCACCGACGGTTTTGTTACCTCAGGCATCTGTTCGGCAAGGGCATGATCGCGAAAGCGCTCAATGTTGATCTTCGCCAATAATGGCTGGTATGGACGGTCGGCATAGCGCAAGGGGTTACGCAGCAAGGCAAGAATCAACGCAGACTGATCAATCAGGCTTTGGCCCAGATCCAGATTGGCGATCAACAGCGCGTCCTGAAGCCATTGAACAAGTTCGGCAGAAAATGCCGGGCTCCGGGTAGCACTTTGTTCGACTGGAGGGTGAAGAAACCCTGCAAGTTCGTCAGCTCCAACCTCGGCGTCCAGTAGCGCACGGGCAAGCATCCCATCAGGTCGTTCCAACAGAGCAAGCAACAGGTCTTCAACCAGAATTTTGCTGCTGCCTCGCGAAACGCACCGTTCGGCCGTTCCCTCCAGTTCTCCGCGTGTAGGCGCATCGAGGGCATTGACGAGTTGCTGCAAATCTACATCGATCATGAGTCGTCCTTAATGTATCGGTCTGTTGAGCATGACCAGACCCAGGGCATGCTCGCGCCCGAGCCAGGTGGTCCAGCCCAGGTGACAGGTGTTCGATTGGCCAATGCGCAGTTCTCTGATGTCTTCATGGCGCAGCTCAAGACAAACGTCGTAGTCCAAAGGGTCGCGTAATGTGAATCGGACAAGAGCGCCCAACGGACGGTAGCCAGGGCCGATGGGTAAAAATTCGTGGAACCGCTCCCAATCGAGTTCTTTCACGTGGACGCGGAACTTGCCACTCCGATCAGCGACCCGATTACCCAGCACAACAGTGCGTCCCAACTGATGATTGGTCACTCCAAGGCAATTAAGCTGAGAGCTGCGAACATCGACGGTTCGCTCAACGCACTGCTCGATAAACAGCTGAGCGTGCTTGAAGTAATAACGAAGCACCGACTCGATCAAGGCGGCCGAATGAGCGCGCAGGCTCAAAAGCCCCAGATAGGGCAACAGCCGTTTCCAGTTCAATTCGGGAGTTTCGCGAATGCGCTGCCCGTGCAGGCCGATCAGTGCAAACAGCTGTTCGGAAAACGGATCTGTCGCGCCACGGGTGAACATGGCGTGATAGCGATACTTGCGCCATACGGGGAGCATTAACATCTGCAATCGACGATTAAAGATATCCAGAAAATCGCGAGTCACATTAGGCTTGTCCCGCTCACCCAGGGCTTGTTCAGCATAAAAAGCAGGTAATGGAGAGCCGGAACCGACCAGGCTCATCACATTTAGATCAAGTCGTACGTGCAACTGACCCTGCTCGTAAAAAAGCTCCATGCATTCAATATCACTGCCCGGAAATCCAAGACCCGGATTTGCCCGCAAATCGAGAAAATCATGAACGCGGCGCTCATCCATATCGGGATGGATTTCACGCAAAATATTGAGAATCAGCGGTATCGCCTGATAAACAGAGTATCGCCGTATGTCCTGACTCAGCCTGGCTAAAGCAGCGGTTGCATACCCATGCGCGGTGCCCATTCGTATCCTCCACCTTGTGTGCTCTTTACATGCAGTTCGTGAAAGGAATTCAGGCTCGCGTAGAGCGCAAAGAATTCGTTGAGGACGGAGGCGAACAAGAACAAGCTGCCCTCCCCTGCAAAGCCGTCAGGTTCGACGGTCAACTCCGTCCTGACTCCCCTTACAGGCAGCCCGTCATGCAGGTAGTCGATATGTTGGTGCCGAATGGACTTCAACCCGCCCAGGAGATGCTTGCTGACTTTCTCTGCCTGCGAATCGTAATACCGAGGCAAATCGTACGTTTCGAGAATCACTTTCAGTGCTTCGATATTTTCGAGCGACAAGTAGTTGAGCGACATGTTGCTGATCACACGCCAGAAAAAATCCCCGTTCATGGGTGGCGCAAATGTTTTTGTGGCAGGCGATATATTTCTGAAACGCAAAAAGTCAGGGGTCCCCTCACATGGTTTACATAGGCCTCCTGCCTTGATGTGCCACGGAAGGTCACCGTTAGTGCATGTCATTTCAATAGACATTGTCTCGTCAGTTCGCCCCGCTCGAAGACCGAAGCTTAAAAATGTATCGAGACCCTTGTGTTGCAGGGAAGTACGATGCCTCACGCTGTAGTAAGGCGAGTTACTATCCACATCGACCGCAGCGTCATGTTCAAACGATTCAAAGGGTACGTAATTCTGATAGCCCAGCCCTCCAGGCTGCCAGCCAACAACCTTATCGACCGAGTACACACCACAACCGCCGTGTGCGTAATGCGCAGGAATGAGCAGATATTCGTCCTGCCGGGCATCCGCAAGAATGGGCAAGGCATCCTGTTTGAACAGGTTCACGACCGGCGTGCAGTAAAGCTTGATGTTTTCGAGGGTAGGACGAAGGAGTTGCATGTCCTTTCCTTGCACATCAAAAACAAGTTGTAGCCCGCGCGCGCGCTTCAGCAGATCGTCAGTCAATGAGTGAATGACATCGAAACCGAGAACATCGACAAAAAGAAACTTCTCAGGGAAAAAGAAATACTCTTGCAGGTAGCGATAGCCCCGAAAGGTATTTAGTGGGTAGGGAATCAACGACTCCTCTTCAGCGAAGCCTACAGGTTTCACTTGCTCCACAGGGATCATCAGTTCGATCGCTTTGCCTGAAGAGTTCAGTAACGGTTCGCCCATCGCATCAAGAGGCAATAATGTGATGCCCTTGAGCTTCTGCATCATCGCGAAGTAAATAGCTTGGCTGACGCGACGCTCACCCGCCAGGTGCAAGCGCAACTGACTGAACTTTACCTCGCCTAAATGGCTGTCTCCATTCATCGCCAGACACAGCTTCAGCGTTGTCCCGCTCCCGCTTGACGAACAATAGAGGTGAGTCAGTTTCAACGGTAATACCTGAGTGGCAAAGCAGGTACGGAAATGGCACACCTGATCATTCACTGGCTCGCTTTCTACAGGTGTTGCTCGCTCCACCACGAAACCCGGGCCGGAGCCGTCCAGAGCGTCAAACTGAAGCATGCTCACCGAGGGCAGAGGTCGAAGGTAATTGGGCCATAACAACTGCATGAGGGAGTGGGTCAGCTCAGGTAAGTCTTCATCCAGTTTTTGACGCAAACGGCCCGTCAGGAAAGCAACTCCCTCAAGTAAACGTTCTACGTCCGGGTCCTGGCCCGCCAGCCCTAAAAAAGGAGCCAACGCCGGATTACGTTCGGAAAACCGACGTCCAGACTCTCGAAGAGCCGTCAGTTCTTCTTGATAATAGTGGTTAAATGACACCGTTTTTTCTACCTGGCCGGTCGTAAATCGATAATGAAAAATCTGGGTGTAAAACTGTGGATAATCGGCGCACCGCTTCGCGAGGCGAAAAACTTACTCAAACAATGCTTATTTTGCCGTCGCCACCGAGCAGTGCAGAAAATCGAATGGACTTCTTTACACCTGCAATGTCCAGAGCCGCACCGATCGAGAATGTTCGCCTCAGCAGACAACCTTCGTATTCTTCCACCGTCACGTGAACATCGAACAATCGTGGTTCATATGTTCGAATCATCTTTTCGATGATCATGCGAGAGTGCCTCAGCGTATCGTCAAGGCTCAGCCCCATATTGTTCAAGTCAGGCAAACCATAATCAGGCAGCATCTTTACGCTACCGGCTCGCGTACCCAATATCTTGGTCAGATGAGCCGATATCAACATCATTAACTGCTCCTCTTTGTCAAAAGACTGCTGTTGCAGTACGTCACCTGCCAGGCGTTGAAAGAGGCTACCTTTTGGATTCATCATCAACAGATGATCTACTCTTTATCCATTTTGCCCACCAGCGACAGCGTAAAGTCAGCGCCCATGTATTTAAAATGAGGACGAACATTTAGACTGACCCGGTACCAGCCGGGATCACCCTCAACATCACTGACAATGACCTGTGCCGTGCGCAGCGGTCGTCTGCCACGCACTTCTGAACTCGGATTCTCCTGATCCGCAACGTACTGACGTATCCATTTGTTAAGCTGACTCTCCAGGTCCGCTCGCTCTTTCCAGGAACCTATCTGCTCTCTCTGCAGCACCTTGAGGTAATGTGCGAGGCGATTGACGATCATCATGTAGGGCAGTTGAGTGCCTAGCTTGTAATTAAGCTCGGCTATTTTCCCCTCTGGATTGTTGCCAAAGAACTTGGGCTTCTGTACTGAGCTGGCAGAAAAGAATGCCGCATTGTCGCTGCCCTTGCGCATGGTCAATGCGATAAAGCCCTCTTCCGCCAGCTCGTATTCACGACGGTCAGACACCAGTACCTCAGTCGGAATCTTGGTCTCGATTTCACCCATACTGTGGAAGTGGTGTAAAGGCAGGTCTTCAACAACACCGCCGCTCAAAGGGCCGATGATGTTGGGGCACCACCGAAATCTGGCGAAGCTGTCTGTCAGCTTTGTAGCAAATGCATAGGCCGTATTGCCCCACAGATAGTGCTCGTGGTCGTTCGAGACGTCTTCCTCATAGGCAAACGTCTTCACCGGATTTTCCTTCGGCCCGTAGGGGCTGCGTAAAAGAAAACGCGGTACTGTCAGTGCGAAATAACGCGCGTCTTCCCGCTGCCGAAAGCTTTGCCATTTGGCGAACTGCGGCCCTTCGAAGTGATCTTTCAGATCCTTTAGATTGGGCAGACCGGTGAACTGCTCAAGCCCGAAGAAATCGGGGCCCGCAGCCGCAATAAAAGGTGCATGCGCCATGCAGGCAACGCTTGAAACGTACTGCATGGTCTTGACATCGGGAGCGCTTGGCGAGAAGAAATAATTAGCAATGATCGCGCCCACGGGATTACCGCCAAACTGACCATATTCAGCGGTATAGACATGTTTGTAGAGGCCCGATTGAACCACTTCAGGCGAGTCTTCAAAATCGTCCAGAAGATCTTGCTTGGAAACACTTAACAACTCGATTTTTATATTTTCGCGAAAATCGGTTCTATCAATCAGTAACTGCAGCCCGCGCCATGATGCTTCCAACGCCTGAAATTCTGCATGATGGATGATCTCGTCCATCTGGCGACTCAGCTTGACGTCAATCTCGGTAATCATCCGATCAACCAGCGCTTTTTTGACTGGCTCATTGTTATTACGCGGTTTCAGCAGTTCTTCAATAAATGCAGCCACCCCTCGTTTGGCAATACCATAGGCGTCGTCACAAGGCTCTAATCGGGTATGTGCAATAATCTGATCGAGAATGCCATGGTGAAGCTCACTTGCATCGCGCTGCGGTATGGCTTTTGTGTTCATATGTTAATTCCTGACAATGGGTCCGATGTTACTGTTGCGCCGCGACATCCAGCCCAAGCTCATCCAGCACGTTCTTACGCGATGTTTCATCCGTAATGACCTGCTCGATGGCCTTACGAAAAGAAGGCATGTTCCCCAACGGCCCCTTGAGCGCCATGAGGGCGTTGCGCAGCTCCATCAACTTTTTAAGCTCAGGAATCTGTTCGACGAGACTGGCAGGGTTGAAGTCTTTCATCGAAGAGACCTTGATGCTGACAGTGAGATCGTTAGCCCCGCTTTCAGCCTGCAAGCGGTCAGGTACATTCAGTACCAGCTCAAGCTCCTGCTTCGCCAACACATCATCGAAATTGTTCTTGTCGATACTGATTGATTTACGGTCCTCAAGCTTTCGCTCGTCCGCGCGCTGTATGAAATCGCCAAGAACCAGCAACTTAAGTGGCAGCTCTATTTCTTCCTGCGCGCCACCAACAGCAGGCTTGAACGTCACGTTGATCCGCTCTTTGGGCGCTACAGAGCCTTCTCTGGCCATTCCATTTCCCCTCAATTTATTAAACTGTACGTTAGCCATCAATAAATCTTTCAAGGTCGTGATGACACAACCTCTGGTAAATCACTTCTTTGCGCGCTGCTGCCTTATCGTTCAGCGCCGTTCGCTCGTAACAGCTATATAACAAGCGCGACACATCGAGGAAGATCGCGGGTTCCCATGCCGGGAGGCTTGCTGATTGGAGCTCCTGATCAAGATACTCAAGTTGAACCTTCGCCAACTCGTATTTGTTTGCATCGATACAGAGACGTGCGATGCATAGCTTGCAGAAAAATCGCTCTCGCCCGCCCTTTACACCATTCAAGCGATCATTCACTAATTGCACAGCGGCTTTCAGCCCTTTTTTCTGCAAAACCGGCAGTGCGTCGTGGTACAACGAGTTTCGCTCTGAGGCATCATGCTGACTTTCGCTGCCACACCCATTCCCGGCATAGACCTCGGCAGGCAGGATATAAGTGGTGATCCACTGTAATGTCTCCGCGTCTGCAAACGGCACACCGTCGTGAAACCGAAGTTCAACAAGGTCCGGAATGCGCTTTAAAAGCAAAGCAAACTGAGCTTCCACTTCGCGCATTGCCGCTTCGCCCCCCAGGGCTTTCAGACAGTTCCAGACCATTCGCTGACCATCAAACCAAAAAGGCGACCCTGCAAGACTTGCTTCAACATCCACAATAAGGTCTGCGTAAAGACCCTGTTCGAATCGCTCTTGATAGCTGCTCAATTTGTCAGCGGGCAACCTCCTTAACGGGGTTATTTTTTCACTGTTTCTTTCAGGAAGACTGTCCACTGCATACCAGGTCTGCGAGCGACCCAGGCGGAAAGCTCGCGGATCTGTGGTTTTCTGTTTAAGCCACCATCTGCAAAGGCTGCGTACCGAGTTCTCTTGCACACTTAACGTCCGCTGGGCGTCTTTCTCGTTGTCGATGTGAGAGTCACTTGAAAGCAACTGGACCGCAGCCTGCTTGACACGCTCCACCACCTTGACAGGCTCTTTCTCAACTTGCTCAGCGCGCTGAATCATACGGGCGAGCCGTCTTCTCAACGGCAGCAGCAAAGGGGCATCACTTCCCATATATAGATTAAATATCTCATCCAGGCCATCAAGCTGTCTGAGCAGTTGCTGGAATTCAGGAAGCTGGTGAGTAATGGAAGTATCTTCTCCCAGCGCCTTGTCGATTTTCAGCAAGAGCCATTGCATGGCCGCTGAACGTGTTCGTAATTTTTTGGGATGAAAAAGCAGCCAATGCTCTTTGCACAAACAATTAATCAATTCCAGCCCCGCAGATAATCCCTTAACAGACTCGCATTCATATAGAGCCCACGCCAGCCAGCTGGCGACGCGCAGGTCTTTGGACTGATTTGAAAGGATATGTTTGCAGCCCTCTCTGATCCGCAGCCAGTCTACATTCACTTCCCCGAGAATGGCCTGTGCACCGCCCAACTCACGCTCCAAGGCTTCAAACGCCGTAGAAAAACGGATGTCTTCGCCTGCATAATCACCCGTTGCGACAGGATGCCGGGCCAGATCCAGATATCGAATAGAGAGCTTGTCTTTACTGGCCACTGCTCATATTCCCACACATCGTGCATTTCATTGTTAACGTTTTTTCCAACCACTCATAAAGCCAGACAGACCTTATCGCCATGAAAACCAGCAAGCAAGGTGACACCTGAAAGATATTAAACTTTCGGAAAATTCTTACAAACAAACGAAGAGAATACGTAGGAATGCATATAATTTATGTACCAAAACATTTAATAACCTAACTATCTATTGACCAAACACGCTATCACATGCTCATCAGAACACACATATATACTCGGCTTAAAACTCACCCAGGAGGCGCCATTAAACGGCCAGCAACCTTGCCAAGAGCACGTACAAAATCCATGGCCTTCCGCACAAAAAGACCGAATATAAAAATATGGATATATTCGGATGGAATACTGGAAAGCTGCGCAAAAAAAGGAAAATAGTGCGCAGAAACTTGCGCAAGTCACTCGAAAAAACCCACAGCGAGCGGCACCCTTATATCCTTTCAAATGGCCAAACCAGCTGACAACACTGACTTAATATATACCTGGCACGTAACTTGTTATAGCGATGCTTCGACCTCCAAGCCGATTTGCTTGTGAGGCGTCACCGACTGTGAGGAAGGACGTTAATGCCTACACCCG
This sequence comes from Pseudomonas sp. PvP100, assembly GCF_017833055.1. NCBI lineage: Bacteria > Pseudomonadati > Pseudomonadota > Gammaproteobacteria > Pseudomonadales > Pseudomonadaceae > Pseudomonas > Pseudomonas sp. PvP100. The sequence goes on along the minus strand of NZ_JAFIBO010000001.1, from coordinate 1,254,636 downwards.
CCTATATGACTGTCATAGACGTCAATCAGAAAATACTGACAGCAGGAGCTTTCACAGCAGACTCTGTCGGCAATGTCTATCAGGAAGGCCATGAAGATGAAGCAATAATCCAGGCATTCAGCCATAACATCATTACACCCTGTGATACGCAGTCAGGACAGCCTACTGGCCAACGCATTCATGGTCCTGCGTGTGTCACGAAAATTTTCGACAAGACCTCGCCATTGCTTCTGGAGGCTCTTTGCTCAGGCTCAACGCTAAGCACAGTCGAAATCAAGTGGTACCGGACGTCTATCGATGGCAAGCAGGAACACTATTACACCACCACCCTGGAGGATGCGGTCATCGTCAACATCAAGTCCTACATGCACAACTGCCAGGATCCGCAGAACTCGCACTTTGGACACCTGGAGGACGTTCAATTCAGCTATCGCAAAATAACCTGGGACCACGTAAAGGCCACTACTACCGGATCTGATGACTGGAGAAGTCCGAAGTCGGAATAACTCCGCTGCCCCGGCGGTTCGACAGAATCGGCGGGGTTTTTATAAACCGGCTAGACACGGTGGTCCCTATGATGCTGAACCCCACTGATCGACCTTATTTCAGCCTGAGCATCGACGGCCCTGAGCATGATTTTCAAATCCTTTCATTTATCGGCCATGAAGCTATCAATCAGCCCTTCTGTTTCAAGCTTGAGCTGGTCAGCGAGCGCGCTTCGCTGAATCTCGAAAGCCTGCTGAATTGCCCCGCATTTCTGCAGTACACATCAAGGGGCAACGGCATTCATGGAGTGATTGATCAGGTTTCCCAAGGCGATTCCGGCAGGCGTCTTACGCACTACTCAGTCACCTTGCGACCGAATCTGGCAAGGCTCAGGCATCGTACCAATCAGCGTATTTTCCAGAATCGAACAGTAAAGGAGATTATTGAGCAGGTACTGAAAGAACATCACCTGATAGGCGACGCCTACAGCTTCCAGCTCGGTATGACTTACCCCGAACGCGAATACTGCGTGCAGTATGGCGAGTCCGACCTGCACTTCATCCAGCGGCTTTGCGAAGAGGAAGGCCTGCACTACCACTTCAAACACAGCCACACAGCACATCAACTGGTGTTTGGTGACGACCAGACCGTATTTCCTAAACTAAATCCGGTTATCTATAAGCCGGACAGTGGCCTGGTACCGGGTAAGTCGGTCATCAAGCGCTTCAGGTTGCGCCTGGAAACACGTACAAACAGCGTTACTCATCGCGATTATCACTTTGAAAAACCACTTCTGAAAATGGAAGGCTCGGCATATGACGACGCCCGGCCGGAGCTGGAGCACTACGAATACCCGGGCGGCTTCATTCATCGGGATCGAGGAGCGCATCTGGCGAGCCGCGCACTTGAGCGCCATCGCCAGGATTACCGACTGGGCGATGGCCAAAGTGATCAACCCACCTTGGTCAGCGGCCATTTTCTGCCTTTGCGCGAGCACCCCAACGAGGAATGGAACGACCTGTGGCTGTTGACCGAAGTTCGTCATGAGGGCCGCCAGCCGCAGGGGCTTGAGGAGTCCGCCCATGCATTACAGAACAAGGGGGACTTTCATCAGGGCTATCGCAATACCTTTCTCGCTACGCCGTGGCCAGCCTCGTATCGCCCTCCCCGGCGTCATCCCAAGCCAAGAATATTCGGCAGCCAGACCGCTGTGGTCACCGGTCCGAAAGGTCAGGAAATACACTGCGACCGGCACGGCCGGGTCAAAGTACAGTTTCATTGGGACCGCGAGGGTCAGGCCAACGATCGCAGCAGCTGCTGGGTGAGGGTGTCGTCAGGTTGGGCCGGTCATCACTACGGCAGCATGGTTATCCCGCGAGTCGGTATGGAAGTACTGGTGACGTTCCTTGACGGTGACCCTGACCGTCCATTGGTCAGCGGCTGCCTGTATCACGCAGAGCACGTCCCGCCCTACGATCTGCCTGCACATCAGACGCGCAGTGTATTCAAGACCCTGAGCAGCCCCGGTGGCAATGGTTCCAACGAGCTGCGCATCGAAGACCGGGCCGGTCAGGAGCAGATCTACGTTCATGCCCAGCGCGACTGGGAGCAGAACATTGAGCACGAGCAGAAAATCCGGGTCGGTCATCATCGGCATGAGCGGATCGAAGGCAACAGCTACAGCGAGTTCAAGACCGAGGAACATCGGACTGTCGATGGCGACCGGCTGACCGAGGTAAAAGCGAGCGATCACGTCACGGTGGGCGGAACCCGGCACATCAAAGTGGGTGATGGATTACTGGCCCACGCCGGACAGGAAATCCACCTCAAAGCCGGTAACAAACTGATCATCGAGGCGGGGCTGGAAATCACGCTAAAAGCAGGCGGCTCCTTTATCAAGGTCGATGCCAGTGGCGTGACCGTGAACGGGTCTCAGATAAAGCTCAATTCGGGGGGCAGCCCCGGAAACGGCTCTGGAGCAAACCCGCTACTTCCGGGTAATGCAGAGCGACCAGAAGCTGGCGAATCAGGTGACATGCTTATCTCCGCACAGCGACAGGCAATGATACGCAGCCCATTTTGTAGCCAATGCTCGCAAGCCACAGAAGAACCGAAAAAATGAATCAAGCCAATTATCTGTTGATTGACGGAGTGCTGAGACCTGACGCCGTAAAACAGCTATACCAGTGCGACGAACCTATCGAGATCGCTCCGCTTTATCTCGGCACACGGTGGGCGGAGATCATGGATTTAGGCCCGGTACTTGTGCACGCGGATCATCCCTCCGAACTCATAGCGCAGTGGCATCGGCATCCTGAACAGCGTGTCGACGCCTGCATTTTTTTCAGCAATGCATCCTTGAAAATCGTATCTGAACATTTGCAGCGTTTCCTGAGCCCCCTTGATTATCTCGGTCATTCAAGTCTGCTGCGCTTCGCGGATCCGCTGGTGATGCACTACTGGCTATCGAGCTATGACCCTGAACATTTGAGCTCGACGCTAGGCCCCATCGATCAACTCTGGGTTCAGTCACCCCTGCGCAGTTGGCAACAAAACCTCGATCCAGCGATCACGACATTTGTTAACGAGCGTGCGCAAAAAGTCTCTCGAGCGCATTTTCCTCTGGTGAGCGAACGTCAGTTGCAAGCCTTCGAAAGCTGCCATCGATGGCTATTCGAAGGGCGCCTATACGAATGGATCAAAAAGCAGGATCCGCTGGCCTTTCTGGGCCAGAGCGACGATCAAATCAAAATCTGGCTGAAGGGTGTTTTGGACAGCGCAATTGAGTGGGGGCTGGTCAGTGAATATGCATTGGCGACCTGGGCAGACATCTGCCACGACTGGGGTCTTGGCTTTGCGAGCTCGCCACAGGGCCACTACCAATCCTGGTGTACTCAACACCCCGAGCAACAGCGCTTGCCCCCGGAACTCCGCGTAAACGTACTCGATGAATACCGTCAGAAAGTTCGTACAGACAGGGATGCCACGCATGACCGATAAATCCGGCACACATTCGCAACAACGTGCTGCAACGTTCGCCAAGGTACCCGCCACGGCTACCAGTCTGTGCCCATTCCGAAAACCTGAAGTCGCCATCGTGCCAGTGCGCTATGCGCTGGATCGCTCCCGCTACGATGCCGCTCCCCAGAAACTGAAACCGCTACTCAAGGGCAGCCGCTGGGCGGTGATGCCGAAGCTGAAAACACGCAGCTATACCCTTCGCCAGCTGTATGACGGCTATGTGTATGTCTATGACGAAACGGCAGAGACGTTGCACGAATACGCGGTGTCAGCCGCCAGCGGCAACCTGAGTCGTATTATCTGGACCGATGCGCAGCTTGGCAGTGACCGGCGAAGCGGTACCGACGATGGCAAACCCTTCTTGCTCTATCCGCGAAACAACCGGCTTCACATCGCCTTTTCCCCTCAGCAATGGACTTGGCGAATCTGCGAACACCTGCGCTCCAATCCGGCAAGCCGCACGTCATGGATGAAAGCACTGGATCTGAAACGCTACTGCATGACCATGGCCGAGCCGGATACCTTGCCGTTGAACCGTATCGCCGAGGCGGTGGCGGACATCGACAAGGAGCATGTGGTTGAAGATGACCGGTTTGCAGACTCGGCGATTCCTACACACGAGTCCTCCAGCGAAGAAAACCAGCCGCTGTTTTCGCCAATCGGCGCTGACGTTTTCTGGCAGGGCAGCGTTGAAGATCAGGACAGTTCCCTGCTCATCGCCCTTGATGATCCGCTGGCCATTTTTAACGATCTGGGCATGCAACTGGCTGCCGATCAGGCCGCTTACCGGAACTGGCAAGCCGAACACGAACACAAGATCCAGATCGCCCAGACCGTCACCACGCTATGTGGCGCTGAAAGCGAGCCGGAGAAACTGCCAGCATCGGTGCGCAACAATGCCGCGCTCACCCATCAGTACCTGAGCGACGTCGAAGCCTATTTTGAACAATGCACGTTTGAACAAGAGCAGATCGGCAACAACACCGCTCCCGGTGGCGTGCTGTTGCTGCCGGATATTTTCAAAAGCCCGGAGATGCGCAGATCGATTGAAATGCGTTACGGCAGCGCGCCCTCCGACGACGCCCTGCAAGCCTGGAAAGATCGCCACAAATGGCGGCGCGAGGTCGATCTGAGCGGTGCGCGTCAGTACCTTCAGCAGCACCTGCCAACCGGCGACACACTGCTGCAACAGGTGCGTGACACGCAAAGCGACTTTCGGCAATGGTTGACCCATCTGGGCACGGAACCGCTCAAGCTGTTTGTCGACACCACCCACCCAGAAAGCCTGCTTTATCTGCAAACGCTCATGCTTAACCTGCAGATCATCTACGCTCAGGACAACGCCGCCAGCGCCTGGCTCGCCGAGCAGGAAGCCAACGAAAGCAGCCTGTTTGGCACCTTGCGCTACGGTTTCTCACCGGCGCTCAAGCACGCGCTGCACCAGGAGGCCAACGCGCTGCTGAACGGCCTTGGCGACATCACCAACCTGGCTACCCGCATCGGCGAACTCAACGGCACGCTCAATCACCAGGGCTTTGCCGACAAGCCGTGGATGAAGGCGCTGAAACAACCCGTTCAGGACACCTTCAAAGCCCTCGGCCAACTGGCCAGCAACGCAGGCAAAGCGACGTTCGAAAGTATCCTGCTGGCCTGGGTGCCCATCGACAGCCGTCTGGCGGTAGGCAAGCAGCAGAACATCGTCACACTGATTCGCACACTGTTGATCGGCCAGATCCTGCTCGATTCAAAGGCGCGTATTGCGATTGATCACACCATGCTCGCGAAGCTGAAAAACTGGATCAGCGAGTGGCAGGTGCTCAACAAACAGATCAGTGATACCCGCCGCAGCTGGCTCTATCCCACCGCTTACAACCCCCGCAAAAGCATCGCCAGCAACCTGCGCGCGCTCGAGCAAAAACTTCGCCTGCACGAACTGAGCATGCCCGCCCTGCTCGACTATCAGAACAACCAATACGCCAAGCAATTGCAGGACGAGATTCGCCTGCACTTCCAGTCCGGCAAAGCCATCACCAAAGAATGGCTGGGCACCGCCAGGCGCTGGCTCGATGGACTGGGAGGGATTGCCGGTTCGATTACCTGGGGCGTGATCATGCTCAACCTCATCAACACCGCCTTCACTTATCGCGACCTTACTCGGGATGGAGACTTCAGCACCAAGGACATCGGCAAGGTGACGTATGGGTTGGGGTATAGCTTTAACTTGTTGATGGCGGTGTTTGTTGAAGCGCCGTGGGCGGTTATCAGGGATGCGACGCCGGTGCTGATTGACGGCAAGAATGTCGGGATTCTGGATCGCTCTGCGGGTTATTGGAGGGCGAAGGGAAATGCGGCGTGGAGTGATGCGGTACGTGGGTTCAGGGTTTCGATGGTGGCGATGGGGGCGTTTGGGGTAGCGGCGTCTACGTTGGAGTTGATAGACATCTACGATGACCTGACTAAAACAAAAACAACTGAAGAGGCAACTGTCACACGTATAAAATTTGGTTCAGTAGGCCTTATGGCGATAGGCAGCACATTCCAGCTCGCTGCAGGAATTCTTCCAACCAGTTCTTATACATTGGTTGCAATGAACCCGTGGTTTAGCGTAGCAATTCTGCTAACAGGTGTGATTTATCTATTGACTAATATGGCGTTGAATTATTTCAAGCAAGATAGCGTTGGATGGTGGCTGCGAAAATGCAGCTGGTCCAAATCAATCAACTACCATTATTCAACAGATGCAGATGGTCAACTTGAAGAAAAACTTGCTCTGCTCACGATACAGCTGAGCCCTCAGGTTCATGTTAAAAGCACCACACGCGACGAAGACCATTATTTTGGTAGAGATACCCCCTATAGCGCTCCGGTACAATACGGTGCTGGTGTGCAAATTCTTCTGCCAAGCGCAGTGCGCGGACAATCAGTACATTTCAATATCATCAGTAGTAAACGTCCACTGGGCGTGCTGCCGGTAGCAAAAATTGATGACCCGATACTCGACCCCTTTCTCGATAGAGGACAGTTCAAGAAGGTTGATCAATTTAAAAAGCTTGTCAATCAGCCCGCTCGCAAAGCCCAAGAAGATTTCACATTTCCGCTTATGCCCCCTGAAAGTGAAGATGTTGTTTGGGAAACCTGGGTGCCGCTTGAGAAAGACGCAACGTATCTGGAACTACAAATATGGTATCCCGACAGTCTGATAAGACCTGGTCAACAGGACGTAGGCTACCTCTTTCAACTGAAACTTGATAGTCAGGGAGATACAGCAGTCGACGGGCTGGCACATGTCGAACTGGAAATAAAAGCGTCTAGTCGAATCAGCACCTTGACACTTGAAATAGCGGAATAACATCATGACTGATAAAACGAAAGCCCCTATCTTGCAAAAAACAAAAAACAACATCGCTGATGATTCAGGTAATGCTAAAACAATCAGTCCGAGCCAAGCGAGCAACGATATTTTTAACTGGTCCATAAAAACCATGGCAAGATCCCCCAATGAAATATTTTGGACGCAGCTAGGTACGATATTTATATGCGCGCTGCCCATGAGCTTCTGCATTTGGCTTGGCAGGGATGTCTATCTAGAGAAGCCCTCTGAGGCACTTTTTCTGGTGTACACATTTGCGGGCGCCGCCATCTACATCATAGCGTTAGGCGTCCGCCAAAAAACCATCTACAACTACACCATCAAAACCGACAGAGCCCACCTCGAGTACTACCTCCACTACCCCGACTTCGCCTCTTCCTTTTTCAAAGGCATCGCCATCGCCGTGATCATGCTGTTCGTATTCGTAGCCATACTCACCGGATCACTGCTCTTCCTGATCGGCCCCGTGGCAATGGCCTTTATCGCAGCCATCAAGCTACTCAACTGGGAAAACCCCATCCACCACGAACAAAGCCTGCCATGGGGCGAGTACAACTTCGTCACTGTCGACCGCAAACGCTTGATGATCATCACGCACCGCACGGACGTCACTCTCGGCTTCGAAGCCCGCTTCCAGCACGAGGTACTGTTCAACAAGTACCTGAATTTTCTCCACACCGTGCTCCCCTCCACTGCCGAGTTCACCGAAAAAGCCTGGAAGTGGTAGCACACCCAAGCTAACGTACACGCCGGAATTCAAGCCCTACCCACCAAGGCCTCACCATGATCCAGATTCGCCCCATGACACCGGAAGATTTCGAGCGCTTCTGGCCCACCTTTCAGGCTGTCGTCATCGCCCAGGAAACCTACGCCTACGACCCTGCCCTCACTCAGGAGCAGGCTCGCGATCTATGGATGACGGCGCCGTTGCACACACTGATTGCCGAGGAAGATGGCCAGCTGTTGGGCAGCTATTACCTGAAGGCTAACGCGGCAGGCCCGGGCAATCATGTCTGCAACTGTGGCTATATGGTCACGGACGTGGCGCGGGGTCGTGGCGTGGCGCGGTTGATGTGCGAGCATTCGCAGCAACTTGCGCGCGACAGCGGGTTCCTGGCGATGCAGTTCAATTCGGTGGTCGCCAGCAATGAGGTGGCGGTCGGGTTGTGGAGCAAGCTGGGTTTCGAGACGGTCGGACGGTTGCCCAAGGCTTATCGTCATGCCCGATTGGGCTTGGTGGATTGTCTGGTGATGTTCAAGTGGCTGGCTGATGAGCCGGTGGTCAAAGAGCCTGCGCAGCCCAAGCTGATTGGCCGCAAGAATATCGAATCCGTGGTGTCGCGTCCGCGTCGAAAATAAGCGCGACGCACACATGAAAACGGGGCCTGCTCAGCATGAGCAGGCCCCGTTTTGCCTTACAGCTCGGTGCTTATTTGCCAGCCCCCATATCGGGCTGCTTCTGCAGCAACACCCGAGTCACGCGGCGCTCTTCCACGCCGACGACGTGCAGGTTCCAGCCCTGCCAGCTGAGACTGTCGCCGGTAGACGGCAGGCGATCCAGCAGGCTCATGACCAGTCCGGCCATGGTCTGATAATCCTCGGTCGCTTTGGCCTGGAAGCCGGTGCGCTCGCGAATCAGGCTCAGGTTCAAGGCACCCGATACCACGAAGTCCTCGCCCTGCTCGACGATGTCCGGGCCTTCCACTTCACTGGCGTCAGGCAGTTGGCCAGCGATGGACTCGAGAATGTCGGTCATGCTCAAGACGCCGATGAAGTCACCAAACTCGTTGACCACAAAGGCGATGTGCGTCGATTCCTTGCGCATCTGCTCCAGGGCATTGAGGATGGTGAAGCTTTCCAGCAGGTTGATTGCCTTGCGCGACATCAGTTTCAAGTCGGGCTCGTTGCCGGACAACAGCTCCTTGAACAGCTCTTTCTTGTGCACGAAGCCCAGCGGCTCATCGATACCGCGCTCGCCAATCAGCGGCAGACGCGAGTAGGACGAGTGCATCAGTTTCAGACGGATCTTCTCGGCGCTGTCATTCAGGTCGATACAGTCGACTTCCGCCCTCGGCGTCATCACTGTGCGAATCGGCCGCTCTGCCAGTTGCAGTACGCCGCTGATCATCACGCGCTCACGACGGTCGAACACCGGCTCGCTGCTTTCACCATCCAGCATGTCGGTGATTTCCTCATCGACGTCACCAGACTCCAGCTTGCGACCGCCCAGCAGGCGCATCACCGCGTGGGCTGCCCGCTCGCGGCGCGGCAGGTGGCCATGGGCCGACTTCTTGCTGCGCTTGCGGGCGATCTGGTTGAACACTTCGATGAGGATCGAGAAGCCGATGGCCGCATACAGATAGCCCTTGGGAATATGGAAACCCAGGCCTTCGGCGGTCAGGCTGAAACCGATCATCATCAGGAAGCCCAGACACAGCATGATCACCGTCGGGCGGCTGTTGACGAATTTGGTCAGCGGCTTGCTGGCAATCATCATCAGGCCGATGGAGAAGATCACCGCGATCATCATCACCGACAGGTGCTCGACCATGCCGACGGCGGTAATCACCGCATCCAGCGAGAACACGGCGTCCAGTACGACGATCTGCGCAACGATAGGCCAGAACAACGCATAGCCCGCATTACCGGCGCGCTGGGCGACATGCCCTTCCAGCCGCTCATGCAGTTCCATGGTGGCCTTGAACAGCAGGAACACACCACCAAACAGCATGATCAGGTCGCGACCGGAGAACGTCTTGCCGAATACTTCGAACAACGGCTCGGTCAGGGTCACCATCCACGAGATGCTCGCCAGCAGGCCAAGGCGCATGATCAATGCCAGCGACAGGCCAATGACGCGCGCCTTGTCACGTTGTTCAGGGGGCAGCTTGTCGGCCAGGATGGCGATGAACACCAGGTTGTCGATGCCCAGCACCAGTTCCAGCACGATAAGGGTCAGCAGGCCAAGCCATGCCGTGGGATCAGCGATCCATTCCATGGTTTATGCAGCCTCACGATAAAAATGGCAGGGGTGGGTATGGGTCACTGTAGACCAGACGCTATGGCTAAACGTCAGGCATGGCGTTGCAGCGTCAGGACGCGAAGGTCTGCCGTAATCCATGCAGTGCAAGAGGTTAAGTAGAAAGACGTTCGAATGGAGCGGCCTGCTCGGTAACAGTGAGATCACCGGCCAGCCATAAGCGATGGGAGGAGGACAACTCGGAGGCTCCTGGAGGGTATTCATACGGTCCTGAAAATCAATACGGGCGCTGATCGTACAATACACATAGATGTTTCGTACGTTGAGAAAGTATTACAAGACTTGACCACGGAGCATGCTGCTTGCTGAGCAGCAAATGAGCACAGGGCGACGTTTTGTCACACCTCCAGGCACTACCAGTTGTCTGACAACCGAATGGCGCGGGTAGATGCGACAATCCATTTGTTTTAAAATGTTTCCATAACGTCAGGCATGCGCAGTGCTGCTCGCGATCCGTTTCAACGTCGCCCTTCACTGCTCGCCTGATCAGAATCATAAAAAGAAAGCCCGTCATAGACGGGCTTTTTTCGTTTTCAGCTTTTGCATCCGATGCCCTCGACGGCATCCCGGCAACCCGTTTTCTTAACCTTTGAGGTGATTTACCCATGCTGCGCATCGTTGTTGTTCATTTGTTCCAGTGGCTCAAGCGTCTGTCGTCCGCGCTGTTCTTCCGCAGCGCAGAGGACAACTATTCGCGCAGCTTCACACGGGAAGACGATGACGAAGGCCGCTGGACCTTTGTCTCGACCGTCATCGTTCTGACCCTCAGCCTTTATTGCCTGGCGGGCCTGGGTTACTACGCCAAGACCAACATCTGGGACGGCTTCACTCAGGAGCAGAAAGAGAACATCGCGCAGGCCATGGTGGTCAGCTCGCAGAATCTCTGACAGTTACTGGGGTTCGACTAAACGGGGGAAGCGAAAGCTTCCCCCGTTTTCGTTTCCACCGGTTTGTCATGAAGCGGCTTGTCATGAAGCGGCTTTTCTGCGAGAAAGCCCGCTCGCGCCAATCACAGAGCGCGCTGCAACCGGAAGCTTGGCAATGAGCAAAGAATTACAGATTACCGATCTGCACCCCGGCGAGGGCAAGGCAGCGGTAAAGGGTGCGCTGATCACCACGCATTACACCGGAACTCTTGAAGACGGGACTGTGTTCGATTCCTCCCACGAGCGTGGCAAGCCGTTTCAGTGCGTGATCGGCACTGGTCGCGTCATCAAGGGCTGGGAGCAAGCTCTTTGTAAGTAACACTGGGAAATTTTGACTTATGTTGGGCAAAGCCAGTGGCATGTGCTTGTATCGATGCGTGTTAAAGCTCCGTAGTATCGTGATCAGGATGTTGGTAAACCCTGCTTGGAGACGGCTCAATCTTTGATCGGATAGCTGACAATCGCTTGTGCACTATTGAGTGCCATCATCTGATCACCCGAAAAGCCTGTAAAAGGGAAACCTGAATAAGGGAAATGGCCAGACGATAAATCGACAAAAAGCCTGCCGTCTGTAAGTTCAACCTTGCAAGCCCCAGAAGGATAAATACCCTTTCCTTTCTCAGTTATAGAAAATGCCAACGGAAAAAAAGATAGCAAACTAATACTGCATTGATTTCCACGATTTCTGAACGCAAAAAGCTTAATACTTAAATGATGGCGATGTGGGTAGAACCAACAATACATATCGTGTGTATCTTTCATAGCAGTATCATCACCCATCACAAACTTTTGGAGCGGTGTAAAATATGGCGAGGCTATTGGTTTCTCTCTACACTCATCGACAGTGGTGGCGGATAAGACATGACCTATCATTGCACGACAGAATTTCACAGCATCAAACGGAAACCAAAAAACGTTGTGCGGATTACTGGCATACGTGAAATGATGATTCACAAGTTCAGTGATCCCTTTATAAACCCTTGCCACTTCTTGATCATTCACACCCAAGCAACCACTGTTACATTCTTTACAAATAGTTTTAAATTTACTCCCATTAGGCGATTTCAAGCCCCTGACTGGAACCGGATCCACCCCCATTATTTCAGTTAGGTGTACCTGCTCGACCTTGGTGATTGTAATGCTACCCTGTGGAGGTACGTGATCCCAACTGAGCTTTCCATAGACTCCACAGATCAAGCAGTAGCCTTGGACAATCTCTGTGTGCATGCGTCGCTGAGTCAATCTATTTTTAAATTCCCCCATCATTACGTCTCCTAACGTAAATGAACACAATATAGTCGAAATCGAGAAGCCTTTATACCATTGATATCGACGCAGACCTGAAACGCAACGTACTACATCATCGTAACCTCATCTCCTAGATGATCTGGTGTTGAGCGTCGTAGGAGAGGACGGATCAGTTATCAGGTAGGCACGAAAAAGGCCACTCTAGTGGTGGCCCTTTAGGGTTGACTGTCTGTCAGCCAAATTTTGTTAGCTTGTCACGTGCCATTGCAAGACCGTACGCCACTGGTTTGGACGAGTCAGATCTGTTTTGTTCAGTGCCTGTAAATAGGACGATGGCACTATCATAACTGTACCTTGCTCAAAACAAGCTTTCTGCCAGACGCAGTCAATTGGAATTTTTTATCAAGACCTATACTGATTCGCAGGACATGTCCAAGATCTCTTAGATCGTCAAGCGTACTATTCAGGGCTACCTTCGTAAGTTCAGTTCGGGCAGAAAGGTTTGAGATTGTCGGTATTACACTCGCATTCTCACACTCCGCTACCAGTAGCAATATATCGAAATGTGTTTCAGTCAGCGCCACCGGGGTAGATTGCTCATTAGGTACAGACTGATTCTGGACCTTTAAAACACTATTCTCATCCAGCAGCTTCGCATTGGCAGCCTCTAACTCCTTATAGTCATTCTCCAACTTCTCCTTGGCAGCTTTAGCAATCCTAAACTTATCATTCTGTTCATTGTAATCATCTACGAGGGCATCGTGCTTTTTCCCCAAAAAATAAATCAAGGAACAAAAAATCAGAGCGGGTACTAGAATAAATAATACTACTTGCCAGAAAGCCCAAGGTATCTCAGTCATCATCAGCTCAGATAACCAGCTAAGGGCACCTGAAGACCAAGCAGGTAACTCTCCATGCTCGACAACGTAGTTAACCAAGCCCGCTACCACCAGACCGATAGCAGCCGCAGCGCCCCCGAAAACTTTCTCTATCAACCCTTTCAATTTAGCCTCTTCCCAAATGAGTAAAAACGCTATTCTATCAGAGCAAAACGTCGCCTGAGTCAAGGGGCAAGAGTTTTGTATGTGACATTTTTAGGTGGGGGTTTTGAGGCTTACGTTGGGCTATTGGGGCCAGGATTCAGCCCCATTCACATCAGCTATCGAGAGCGTCGTAATCACTCACCCTGCACAAATTTTTCCAGCTCTTCCCTCGCCTGCTGAAGCTCTTCCTGCACTCTAGCAATGCCCTCTTCAAGCTCCTGCACCCGGTTAGCTAGGCTCTGTCTGTAAACTGCATGAAGCTCTTGAATCTGCTTAAGGATGGCATTGGGGCTGGTGGATGGCGTTACAAAGACTTTCGCTTGCTTTGGTGACGCCCCTACACGTCTCTCAGGATTCTTACCAATGTAATTACGAAGGGTTGGCATATTGGTTTCCCAATGAGTGCCCATGCTCGCCTTCACAAAAGCAGTTTGGTTAGGCTGCACACCTTGTGCCTGTGCCTGCTCTTCCCATTTGGCCCATTCCGCGAACACGCGGTCTTTCTTTTCCTGATTGACTTTCTTTACTTACACAACTCCAATATCAGGTGTTAAGGTTCAACAACCTGAAATGATTCTAGACCAAATCGATTTGTACATTCAATAATCTTTTTGTGCCATGCCTTCCTCCAGAACCTTGTAAACTTTTTACGCACTGCTACCTTCATTGTCCTCACTCACTGTTATAGCCTAAATGGTATTGTGGACGGCACAATCTTTTCGGCCAAAATTAGTTTCCCTTTCTGTTGAAGGAGTCGCTTAACAAAGTTTGCAGCCATTACCGTAGACGTGGTTGGGCCAAGGATGATTCTGTCAATAACGCCCTCAAGTGAAAGGTGTGCTCCGAACATACCCTCAAGAGGCTTCACCTTAAATTTTAGCTTTGGCTCAACACCACGCGGGGTGATTGCATACCCGAGCATGTCCTTGAGCCTGCCTTCCTTGTCACGCTCGTTCATATAAACAATCCGCCACTCCTTTTCTTCATGAAAACCTTTATGCTTGGTAAAAAGCGAAAAAATTTTGAGCCGCTCGATCCAATAATATGCTGTGCAAAACAAATCTCGGTCAGTGGGCGTCGTATCATTCAGTGCCAATGCCATCCCCTTGATCTTCCCAAAAATCCAATCTAACCGCTCCTCAGTTGTCATATACTGAACTGCATCTATGATAAAGGGAGATTCTTCGTTAGCACTGATTTTAGATGTATCAAAAACTATAGCAACGCCACTTCCACCGGCGCCATACCCACGCCACATTGAAAGTAGTCCATCTCGGTCTTCAGAGTCATGTTTCGCCAAACACATGATGTAAGTGTCAAACACATGATTCAGATCAAACTCTGAAAACATGTTATTAAAATGGGTTAACAAATCATTGTATAGCTGATCATCTGTAAAAGCAGCTTTCAATTCAGCACTGTTCCTGAAAGCGTTAGCCCCTTCAATCATGCCGAAGCGTAGTTCTTCTGAATCGTTCATGTAAAGCGGGTGAGAAAACCAAATCTCATCATTAGCCATCATCCCCTCTAACACTGCGACAGAAGTGTAGTGAGACAAAAGAGGGGGTCGGTTATGAGAATCACCTTTTGTTTCAACATCGCCCCACACTACTGCGTGGATATTTTCTTCAATGCTCATATGTGATTATTCCTGTCTAAAAGATCACAAATACACGATTCGAACACCAAATACTAGGGAGTGACTGGTGCGGTAGCCGTCATAGACGCAAGCCCCGCCCGCCATCAAAAGGGACTCACCTTTCAAGAGGCGTTTTACAAACAGAAACCAAATTTCCCGCCAAATTTTTGGGCCTCATGTTTTGGAGCGTCTGTTTGCACCGGGAAATATAAGCTAGAGAGGTTGTGATGGGTGTTGGAAAAGCCAGTTTTAAGCGAGAGTACTAAACAAGGAGCCACAAGATAAATGGGAATCGTTCGCAATTACAAAATAACTAGTGGCCAAGCTTTACTTGCCCTCCGTCAACATTTATTTAGAGAACGACACCCCCAGTGAGAGCATCAGTCTACGTACCGTAGTGGAGTTCCACTCATCACCTCCTGCAGTCCACTTGCCCTTGTGGTTAAGACAGTCTGAGAGAGCCTGTAGCGTGCCCACACCCTTGTAGAGACAGGCCATCACATGCTGCTCCCCCTTCTTAGCGAGCGCTTGAGAATCGAATATATGAGATTGCTTGCTTCACGGTGTGCCCCCTGTATTTGCTGGCCGAGATGGTAATAAGGGGTAAGTGTTACATGCGAAATTGTTGGAACCAGGGCCTGATGGGCATGAAAGTCGGCGGCAAGCGTAAATTGGTCGTCCCCGCTCACCTTGCTTACGGCGACAGAAGCATGGGCGCGCACATCAAGCCCGGTGCCGACCTGACGTTCGAAATAGAACTGCTGGAAGTGCTGACCCGCGACGATTGAGCAGCTTGCCTTGCAGATCAGCCTGAATCGGCCGATACCCTGACGCACAGGCACACGCCTGATTGCTTGTTATCGCAGAAAAAGCCATGCTCCGGGTATGGAATTCAAGGTCTTGGCACAGGAACACGTATGGCGCTCAATAAGTCGACTCAGGAGCTGAAGCGACACCTGAAAGGGACAGCAACCAACCTGGAAAACACGGCGGAAGAAATTCTCAAACTCGCCTCGCAGATGAACGATGTGGATGTCACCGCAGTGCTGCAGATGGTCAACCGTCTTTACAGCGATGCCGACCAGCTCAAAGCCTATGCTGATGAGGTCAAGGCCAAGCGGATCGTGCGCGCCAAGCCGCTGTAAATCGCTGCACCCGAGTTCAGACGCGCTTTCTTCGGTCCAGAGGACCTTCGATGCTGCCACAGCCCGCCACTTCCAGCGTCAGCCCAAGGCATCTGAGCCTGCAGAAATGGCGTGGCCGGGTCGGTATGGGGCTGGTTGCGAGCCTGTCGGTTCTGGCCGGCATGACCGATGCCATCGGCTTCATGGCGACCGGCGATTTCGTTTCGTTCATGAGTGGCAACACCACCCGGCTTGCCGTCGCGATCAGTGATGGCGACCTGAGCGTGACGGTGCGTCTGACCCTCGCAATCCTTGCTTTCATTGCCGGCAATGCGCTGGGCGTGGTGGTTGTGCGTCTTGGCGGGCGGCGTGCCCTGCCTTTGCTGCTGGGCATCGCCACGCTGCTGTGTGCGGCTGCCGCATGGCCACTGGAAAGCAACATGCTCGCGCTGATCTGGGCGATTCTGGCAATGGGCATGCTCAACGCCGCCGTCGAGCAGGTCAACGGGCTGCCGGTCGGTCTGACTTACGTGACCGGTGCGCTGTCGCGTTTCGGTCGTGGCCTGGGCCGCTGGATGCTGGGGGAACGCCGGGACGGCTGGCGCGTGCAACTGGTCCCCTGGGTCGGCATGTTCATCGGGGCCGTGATAGGCGCGCTACTCGAGCACCGCCTGGGGCTCAATGCCCTGTTGATCAGCGGCAGCTTGTCGGCGTTGCTGGGACTGGTTTCACTGAAAATACCGCACCGCTGGCAACGTCAATACATGCCGCGCTGAACCCTACGATGCCCATCTGCTGAAATACGTTTACCATACGCCGCTTTTCCTGACTGACCTGCGCCATGACCCCTGAAGCACTCGCGATTCTGCAACAGCACCTGATCGACGCGTTGAACAACGTCCCGAATGAAACCCGCCGCCTGTTTCACGGCCGTGGTCGTATGTGGCCGGGGCTGGAGCACATCACCGTCGACTGGATGCAGGGCGTGGTGCTGGTCTCGGTGTTCAAGGAGCCTCTTGAATCCGAGCTGGCAGCATTGATGCAGCTGTTGCACGCGTTGATCGAAACGCCCCAGTGGCAGCACAGCCAGGCTCACACCCTTCTGCTGCAACACCGCTATCTGCCTCAGAGCACCACCCAATGGCTGACCGGCGAGGTCGTGGATGAATGGGTGATCACCGAAAACGGCCTGCGCTACAAAGTCGATTTCGGCAAAAAGCAGAACAGCGGCCTGTTTCTGGACATGCGCTACGGCCGTGAATGGGTGCAGGCTCAGGCCAAGGGCAAACGCATCCTCAATCTGTTCGCCTACACCTGCGGCTTCTCGGTCGCCGCCCTGGCCGGGGGTGCCGACCACGTCGTGAATCTGGACATGGCCCGTGCTGCGTTGAATCGCGGTCGCGAGAATCATCGCCTCAATGATCAGGACCTCAGCCGCGTGACCTTTCTGGGCCATGACCTGTTCAAGTCCTGGGCCAAGGTCACCCGTTGCGGCCCTTATGACCTGATCATCATTGACCCGCCGTCCTTCCAGAAAGGCAGTTTCATGCTCGACAAGGACTACCAGCGTGTCCTGCGTCGATTGCCGGAGTTGCTGGACGAGAACGGTTCAGTGCTGGCGTGCATGAACGATCCCGCACTGGGACCGGACTTTCTGATTCAGCACACCGCAGTCGAAGCACCTTGCCTGCGCTTCGAACAACGCCTGGAAAACCCGCCGGAGTTCCCCGACGCTCGCGTTGAGGGCGGCCTGAAGGCGCTGGTATTCAAGGCAGAAGGCTTGAGCCGCAGCGGATGGGCGTAACGGGCCGGGGCTGACAGCCTCTTATACGCCGAAGAGGCTGTCAGGTTTTCAAGTGACTCAGGCACCCAAACGCGCAATCACATCCCCGAGGCCAGTAGAAAGGCCCCTCAGTTCCTGACTGGCGTTCTGGGTACGTTTGACGTTGTCCTGATTGGTCACGGCGATGGCGGTGATTTCAGTGAGGTTGCGCGAGATGTCCTCTGCCACGGAAGTCTGCTCTTCGGCAGCCGTCGCAATCTGGCGATTCATGTCGCGAATATTCTCCACGGCCATGGTAATGCGCTGAAGGGTTGCGCCAGCGTTCGCGACCTGCTCCACGCTCTCTTCACTCCGCGCCTGACCGCCCTGAATGGCCTGCACCGCATCACTGGCGCCAGTCTGCACCGAATTGATGATCTGATTGATTTCGGAGGTTGAAACGGCAGTACGCTGCGCCAGTGTACGAACCTCGTCAGCCACCACCGCGAAACCGCGTCCGGCGTCACCGGCCCGTGCGGCTTCGATCGCGGCATTCAGCGCCAGCAGATTGGTCTGATCGGCAATGCTGCGGATCACTTCCAGCACTTTGCCAATACGGCCGCTGTCGGTTTCCAGTCGCTCGATGACATCGGCCGTCAAAGCGATCTCGTTGCGCATGCGGGTGATGGTCGCAATGGTCAGTTGCATGACCCGCTCGCCATCCTGAGCGCTCTGGTCAGCCTCATCCGCAGCTCGCGCAGCATCGGCGGCATGTCGGGCAACGTCCTGAGCGGTGGCAGACATCTCAGTCATGGCGGTCGCGACCTGATCGGTACGCTCGAACTGCTCATGAGTGCCTTGCGCCATCAACTCGGCAATGGCATTCAACTCGCCGCCCGCCGTGTCCAGATCGGTGCTGCTGCGCTTGAGGCGGTTGAAGGTGTCGGCCAGGAAATCCCGCAGGGTATTTGCGGCAACGGCCAGACGACCCAGTTCGTCCTGCCGCGTGACCTCGACACGCGCCCCGAGTTTGCCTTCGCTCAACTGGGCGACGTATTCGATAAGCATGCGAATGGGCGCAATCAGGTTGCGATTGACCATCCACAGCGCCAACAAACCGACCAGCAGCGCAGACACCAGCATAACCACGGCACCGACCAGAATGGTACGTTGGGCTTCATGGCTGATGGCAACGGACTGAGCATCGCTGCTCTTGTGCAATTGTTCGACCAGACCAGCCATCTGCTCGCTGGTCGGACGGTCGACACCTTTGACCGCCATGTCACCCGCGCCAGCGTCACCGCCCGCAGCAACAAACGCATCACGACCGGTCCGGTAGGCCGTACCCAGCGCCTGGTGAGCCTGTTGCAGCGTTTGCACCTGGCTTTTCAACGCAGCGTCGGTGCCGTGCATTTCAGCAAGCCGACCCAGTGTGCTTTGCACCTTGCGCTCCTGTTCTTCGAACTGCTCCCAGTACTTGTCGCGCTCGGCGGGTGTTTTGCCACGCAACAGGACGTTTTTCCACTCCTGGACCTGAATCTTGAATTGCAGGTTGGCTTCGTCCACCAGTTGCGACGCCCGGACCGGGCCGTCGATAAGGCTGCGATAAGCCTGCACGTTATCGGAGAGAAAGTTGAAGCAGGCCAAGGCAATGACCAGCACAAGCGCAAGGCTACCGCCGAGCAGACCTAGAATTTGCAGTCGCAGGGATTTGGACATCAGGACGATCTCTGGAGAAAAAGAATCCGCGGGATACGCGAAAGTTGCAGACACGTCCCTGTAGACCGATCTTGTGGATCAGGTATATGTGGCCCTTGCGATCAACATCGGCCCACAAAACTTTTTCTTTAAAAACAGCGATGATCGGCAATACACCCGATAAAAGAACAAAACAGCAGCGGGTAACCTGCTGGCTAATCGACCTGCCCGAACACCTGGCTGGGCCGCCGCAGCGACGGGTCGAACGGGTTGATTCTGGCACTGATGGCCGTGGCTTCGCGCTTGAGCAATTCGACCACGGTCATCAGGCGATCCGGCCCCAGCCGGTCTGAAATGGTCGCCACGCTGAGCGCAGCCACTGCACGACCGCTGCGGTCCAGGATCGGCACAGCAAGCCCGGCCATGCCCGGAAGCGCGCCGGTGTTGCGCCCCGCGTAGCCCTGGCGTCGTACGTTTTCCACCTCCGAACGCAGAAACACCTCGTCGTACAGGTGAAAATCCTTGAGCCGTGGCAGGTTGTAGGCAATGACCGTTTCCCGCTCGTCTTCGGGCAGAAACGCAAGAATCGCCAGACTGCCCTGCCCCACGCCCAAGGCTACACGGCCGCCGATGTCGCCGGTGAACGTGCGGATCGGGTACGGGCCTTCGCTGCGGTCCAGGCAGATCGCGTCGAAACCGCTGCGTGCCAGCAGAAACAGCGAGTCACCCAGTGAGGCGGACAGGCGCAAAAGGCTGGGGCGCACCACGTCACGCAGGTTGCCGGTATTACCCGCCTTGGCGGCCAGGGCGAAGAACTCGATGCTCAACCGGTAACGTTTGCTGAGCAGATCCTGCTCGACCATGCCCTCATCCATCAGGCTGCGCAGCAAGCGGTGTGTGGTGGGTTGCGACAGCCCGACGCGCTGGGCGAGTTGCGTGACCCGCTCGCCGCCTTCGTCACAATCGCCCAGGCAGCGCAGTACCGCGAACAGACGGGAAACGGCTCCCACTCCGACTTCAGATTTCTCGCTATTCCGATCAGTGGAATTATCCATGGCAATATCTCTTTATATTTCCACTAAAAGAATTAATTCAAATAAAAATGTTATTCAGTGAAATTCTCTGTTGAGCCCATCCTAGCCTTCGCCCTACTCTCAGTCCACAGGGGCGATTTGAACAATCATCGGTAGCCGACGCAGAGCGAGCACCAACGTCCACAGAACTGCATGACTTCATTTCGCATCTGCCCATGACAAACGCGTGCTTCGGCGCGCATGCACAAAGGTGGAAGCAGGCATGGCATTTCTGCAGCTCGAAGGTCTCTCCAAACGCTACGGCTCCATTGACGCGGTGGTTGCCACCAACCTGGCCGTCGACAAGGGCGAATTCGTTTCACTGCTCGGCCCTTCCGGCTGCGGTAAAACCACCACCCTGCAAATGATCGCCGGCTTCGTTGACGTCAGTGACGGACGCATTGTGCTAGACGGGCGCGACATCACCCACGCCAAACCCAGCAGCCGAGGCCTCGGCGTAGTGTTTCAAAGCTATGCGCTGTTTCCGCACATGACCGTGGCCGACAACGTTGCGTTTGGCCTGCGTATGCGCAAGGTGCCTGCCGCCGAGTTGCACCCGCGTGTCAAACGGGTACTGGAACTGGTGCGCCTTGGTCAGCATGCCGAGCGCTACCCGCGCGAGCTGTCCGGTGGTCAGCGCCAACGGGTCGCACTGGCCCGCGCACTGGTGATCGAGCCGCCAGTGCTGCTGCTCGACGAGCCGCTGTCCAACCTGGACGCCAACCTGCGCGAAGAGATGCAGTTCGAGATCCGCCGCATTCAGAATGAAGTCGGCATTACCACGCTGATGGTCACCCACGATCAGGCCGAAGCCCTGTCGATCAGCGATCGGGTGGTGGTGATGCAGGCCGGTCGTATCACCCAGATCGACGAGCCTTACAAGCTTTACGAACACCCGCGCACCCGCTTCATCTCGGGTTTTGTCGGGAAGGCCAACATGTTGCAGGGTGACCTGGACAGCAGCGGCATTCCGCAGATTCGTCAGGCGCCCGGCAATGGCAGCCTGACCCTCAGCCTGCGTCCCGAGAAGATCGATCTGGTGGCGCCTGGTTGCGGACGGCTGTCCGGGCGTATCGTCACGCGTTATTTTCTCGGCAGCCAGTGGCTGTATCGGATTGAGACCGGCATTGGCGAAGTGACGGTAGTACGTCGCAACGACGGCCAGGCGCCGCTGGAGCAAGGCGCGGCGGTCGACATGGACTGGCCCACCGAGTTGCTGCGCGTGCTGGATGCCGACGAGGTGCGCGCATGAGCCTGCTGAGCGAAATGCGTCAGGGCGGCCGCGGCTACTGGCTTTCAGCTCCGGCGCTGGCGCTGTATATCGGTTTGCTGGTGTTGCCGCTGGGTCTGACCCTGGTGCTGTCGTTCAACGTGTTCGACTATCAGGTCGGGGTGAAAAGCGACAGCTACACGCTGGCCAACTATATGGCCGTGGTCACCGACTCGTATTTCTATGAAATCTTCCTGCGCACCTTCTGGATCAGTGCGCTGGTCACCCTGCTGTGCGTGCTGATCGGCGTCCCCGAAGCCTACATTCTCAGCCGCATGGGCACGCCGTGGCGCTCGATCTTCCTGATCCTGATTCTCACGCCGCTGCTGATCTCGGTGGTGGTCCGGGCGTTCGGCTGGAGCCTGCTGCTGGGCGCGGACGGTCTGATCAATCAGGTCATCCAGTTCATGGGCGGACGTCCGGTGAAACTGCTGTACACCCCGTTTGCCGTGGTCATCGCGCTGGTCCACGTCATGTTGCCGTTCATGATCATTCCGGTCTGGACCTCACTGCAGAAGCTCGACCCCACTGCCGAACAGGCCGCGCTGTCGCTGGGCGCCAGCCAGGCGAAAGTCATGCGTCTGATCGTGCTGCCGCAAGTCATGCCCGGCGTGCTGTCCGGCTCGCTGATCGTGTTCGGTCTGGCCGCCAGTTCGTTCGCCATTCCCGGCCTGCTCGGCGGACGACGCCTGAAGATGGTCGCCACGGTGATCTACGACCAGTACCTCTCGGAGCTGAACTGGCCGATGGGCGCGACCCTTGCCGTGGCGCTGCTGCTGGTCAACCTGCTGGTCATGCTGTCCTGGAACCGCATGATCGAAGGCCGTTACAAAAAAACTCTGGGGGAATGATCCATGTCCAAGAACGGTCCGTTGGCCCTCTCGTTTCATGCGCTGGTGGTGATCTTCATGATGGCCCCGCTGGTGGTGGTGTGCCTGGTGGCGTTCACCCCGGAAAACACCTTGAGCCTGCCCACCACCCACTTCTCGCTGCGCTGGTTCAAGGCCGTCTTCGAGCGCGCCGACTTTATCGATTCTTTCTACAACAGCCTGATCCTGGCGTTCGTATCGGCGACGCTGGCCACCCTGATCGCGGTACCTGCCGCCCTGGCAATCACCCGCCATACATTCCCGGGCCGCAATTTTTTCAACGCGCTGTTTCTGTCGCCGATCATCATTCCGCACCTGGTACTGGGGGTGGCGATGCTGCGCCTGTTTGCGCTGATGGGCGTGAACGGCAGCTTCACCTGGCTGATCTTCGCCCATGTGCTGGTCATCACGCCTTACGTACTGCGCCTGGTACTGGCAGCGGCAATCGGCATTGACCGCAGCGCCGAGCACGCCGCCGAGTCCCTGGGGGCCGATCGTTTCACGCTGTTTCGGCAGATCACCCTGCCAATGATCCTGCCCGGCGTGGCAGGCGGCTGGTTACTGGCGTTCATCAACAGTTTCGATGAAGTCACGCTGTCGATCTTCGTCACCTCGCCCGCGACCCAGACCCTGCCGGTGCGCATGTATGTCTACGCCACCGAATCCATCGACCCGATGATGGCCGCCGTGTCGGCACTGGTCATCGCCCTCACCGCCGCCACCATGATCCTGCTCGACCGGGTCTATGGGCTGGATCGCGTGCTGGTCGGCAAACACTAACCGGAGCTTTGACGTTATGGCATTGCTGAAACGACTGATCGAACATGACCGCCCGGTTCTGCCCTTTACCCTTGACGGCCAACCGGCCAGCGGTCTGTTGGGCGACACCTTGCTGACTGCGGTACTGACCGCCAGCGACCACTTGCGCGGCAGCGACTTCAGTGCCGAACCTCGCGCCGGTTTCTGCATGATGGGCGCCTGCCAGGACTGCTGGGTAAGGCTGGGTGACGGTCAGCGCGTGCGTGCCTGTTCGACGCTGCTGGAAGCCGGTCAGGCGGTAATTCGTGAACCGGGGCGCTGCGTATGAGCGATCAGGCCATTGCCATTGTCGGCGCAGGACCGGCCGGTATTCGCGCCGCCCAGACGCTACTGGCTCACGGCATCAAGGCCTGCCTGATCGATGAAGGGCTGCGCGGCGGCGGCCAGATCTACCGTCGCCAGCCGGACAACTTCCAGCGCTCGGCCAAGGCGCTCTACGGTTTTGAAAGTGCCAAGGCGGTTGCGGTGCACGAAGCGCTCGACACGCTGGCAGCGCAGATCGACTACCGGCCGCAGACGCTGGTCTGGAATGCCGAAGATCATCAACTCGATACCCTGCAAAACGGTACCGCTGCCACCGTCGATTTCAGCCACCTGATCGTCGCCACCGGTGCCACGGATCGCATTCTGCCGGTGCCCGGCTGGACCCTGCCCGGCGTGTACAGCCTCGGCGCAGCGCAGGTCGCGCTCAAATACCAGGGCTGCGCGATCGGCCAGCGCGTGGTGTTTTGTGGCAGCGGCCCGTTGCTGTATCTGGTCGCCTATCAGTACGCCAAGGCTGGCGCAAAAGTGCTGGCGGTGCTCGACAGCGCGCCGTTTTCGGCGCAATGCAAGGCATTGCCGGCGCTGCTGGGCCAACCGGCAACGCTGGCCAAAGGCATCTACTACCGCGCGTGGCTGAGCGCGCACGGCATTCCGGTGCATCAAGGTGCGCAGCTGACACGCATCGACGGGGGAAAACGCGTAGACGGCGTTCAATGGCAACGTAACGGCAAATCGGGCCACCTGGCCTGTGACGCGGTCGCTTTTGCCCATGCACTGCGCAGCGAGACGCAACTGGCCGATCTGCTGGGCTGTGAATTCGCCTGGAGCGCGCTCAACCGGGCGTGGCTGCCGACCCGCGATGACTGTGGGCGCAGCAGCGTGTCAGGCATCTATCTGGCGGGCGACGGCGCGGGAATCATGGGCGCAGACGCTGCGGAAATGGCCGGAGAACTGGCCGCGCTCGGGCTGCTGCAAGACATCGGCGTGGTCGCAGACACCGCCCGTACCGACACGCTTAAAACTGCCTTGCGACGCATCGAACGCTTCCGCTACGGGCTGGAAACCGCGTTTCCGTTCCCTGAGGACTGGGCCGCCACTGTGGCGGATGACACGCTGGTGTGCCGTTGCGAAGAAGTCTCTGCAGGTGAGATTCGCAGTGCCGTGCAGGATGGCCATTGGGAGATCAACCGGGTCAAGGCCATGTGCCGGGTCGGTATGGGTCGCTGTCAGGGACGGATGTGTGGTCTGGCCGCGGCCGAGATCATAGCCCGCGAGAGCGGCCGGCCCGTCGAGCACGTCGGCCGCCTGCGCGGTCAGGCACCGATCAAGCCGCTGCCCTTCGGTCTAGGGATGCAGCCCATGGAGAAGCAATCGGTGGAGACGCAACCATGAGCACACTGATTGAAACCGATGCGATTGTCATCGGCGGCGGCATTGTCGGCGCCTCGGCAGCCTTGACGCTGGCTCTGAAGGGCAAGCGGGTCGCCTTGCTGGAACGCGATTTTTGCGGATCGCACTCCAGCGGCGTCAATTACGGCGGCGTGCGGCGTCAGGGCCGTCCGCTGTCGCAGTTACCCTTGTCGCAAAGGGCGCATCAGATATGGGGCAACCTGCGCGAGCTGATCGGCATCGACGGCGAGTACCAGCGCTCGGGCCATCTCAAACTGGCGCGCAGCGAACAGGACATGAACGCCTTGCGCGCCTACGCCGAAGCCAGTCAGGGATTCGGCCTGGACTTGCAGTTGCTTGATCGCGATCAACTGCGCGCGCGTTATCCCTGGGCAGGCGATGTTGCTGTCGGTGCATCGCTGTGCGCCGACGACGGGCACGCTAATCCACGTCTGGTGTCGCCGGCCTTCGCCCGCGCTGCGCGTCGGGCAGGCGCACAGGTGTTCGAGCAGGCGCCGGTCAGTGAAGTCAGCCACGACGGCAACGTGTTCGTCGTCACCACCGCCAGCGGCCTGACACTGCGCGCCACCTGGCTGCTCAACTGCGCCGGGGCGTGGGCCGCAGCGCTGGCCGCACAATTCAACGAACCGGTGCCGATGTATTCAGGGCACCCGGCAATGCTGGTGACCGAACCGCTGCCGATGTTCATGGACGTCAGCACCGGTGTCGAAGGCGGCGGCATTTATGCCCGGCAAGTGGCACGTGGTAATTGCGTGCTGGGCGGAGGACAAGGCTTTGCCCTCGACCCGGCACGCGCCAGACCGGGACAGACGGCGGTGCTGGATATCCTGCGCAACGCCGTCGAACTCTACCCGCCACTCGCCGGCGCCCAGGCCATTCGCACCTGGAGCGGCACCGAAGGCTATTTGCCGGATCGCGAGCCGGTGCTGGGCCCGAGCCTGACTCGTCCGGGCCTGCTGCACGGCTTCGGCTTTGCCGGGGCGGGCTTTCAGATCGGTCCGGCAGCGGGTGAAGCACTGGCCGAATGGGTCTGCGACGGCGCCTCACGGATCTCGCTCGATGCCTTTTCCATCAACCGCTTTCAGCAAATCGCCCTGCAACCCCCTGCTATCGAACCTGTTACGAACGTCATCCCATTGCACAGAGGAAGGTCGTCCCTATGAAAAGCACCAAACGTCTGGCCCTCACCGGGCTGTCCTGCCTGCCGCTGGCTGCCGCACTTCTGTCCACGCCTGCCATGGCCGAAACCACGCTGTACCTGGGCATGAACGGCGGGACCATGGAGCGCCTGTATGCCGATCAGGTGCTGCCGGCGTTCGAGAAGGCCAACAACGTCAAGGTGGTGATCGTGCCTGGCACGTCGGCCGATATCCTCGCCAAGGTTCAGGCGAGTAAGGACAACCCGCAGATGCACGTCATCTTTCTCGACGACGGCATCATGTACCGGGCCATTTCCATGGGCCTGTGCGACACGCTGCAACCCAGCGCAAGCCTGGCAGACCTGCCTGCCAAGGCCAAAATCAAGGAACAGGCAGCAGCCGTCAGCCTGGGCGTGACCGGCCTGGCCTACAACACAAGAATGTTCAAGGAACATGGCTGGAGCGCGCCCACCTCGTGGATGGACCTGGCCGACAAACGTTTCAAGGACAAGGTGGTGTTCCAGTCACTGGCCTCCTCGACCTTCGGCCTGCATGGCTTTCTGATGTTCAACCGTATTCAGGGCGGCAGCGAGAAAGACGTCGAGCCCGGCTTCAAGGCCTGGCCGAAAACCATCGGCCCGAACGTGCTGGAATACATCGCCAGCTCGGCCAAGATCTCGGAAATGGTCCAGACCGACGAAGCCGCCCTGTTCCCGCTGACGCCGACCCAGGTCACCGCGCTGAAGATCAAGGGCGTACCGGTGGAGTACGCATCGCCCAAGGAAGGCGGCGTGGTGTTGAACGTGGCTGAATGCGCGATCGCCAACAACAACCAGCCGGAGCTGGCGCAGAAGCTGGCCGCTTATCTGCTGACGCCGGAAGCACAGGCGCCTGCGCTGGAGTTCGGTGACCAGATCCCGTCGAACCCGAAAACCCCGACCACTGACAAGACACGCAGTCAGGTCGAGGCCATGGAGAAATACCTGGAAACATCAGTGACCATCGACTGGGATCAGGTCAATCAGATCCGTCCCGAGTGGAACGCACGCTGGAGCCGCAGTATCGAGCGCTAGACTTCAGCGGCGACGCCGAGAGGCATCGCCGTGTGTAAAAGACGCATGCTGATTGCCATCCGGCAAATTATTTCAACTTATTACCGTGCAAGGGAGTCCCACCGTTACGCCCTCTTCTTCGGGCGCATTTTGACGGTGGTTCTTTTCCTATGAGTTTTATTGTGTGCATGGGCGTGCTTGGCGTGCTGTTGATGCTATTGGCGCTCACTTCCTCTTACCTGCGCTGGATGCCAGTGACCACATCGGCCGTGTGCCTGGCGTTCGGCTTCGGCATCGGCCCGATGGGCCTGGATATCGTCGATCTGGATTTCGAAAAGTCCTACGAGTGGCTGGAACGCCTGACCGAAGTGGCGGTGCTGTTTTCGCTGTTCGGTACGGGTATCAAGTTGCGCCTGCCCTTGCGCGGCAAAGCCTGGCATTCGGCCTATTGGCTGGCCGGGCCGGTGATGCTGGCGACCATCGCTGGCGTGACGGTCGCGGGGCATTACATCATTGGCCTGGACTGGGGCGTGTCGTTGTTGCTCGGCGCGATGCTGTCGCCGACCGACCCGGTGCTGGCCGGCATGGTGCAGGTCAACAACGCCCAGGATCAGGACCGCCTTCGCTTCGGCCTGTCCGGCGAAGCGGGTCTCAACGACGGAACCGCGTTTCCATTCGTGATCTTTGCCTTGCTGTACCTGAGTTCCGGGGGCGCGATGAGCGACTGGGTCCAGGGATGGCTGATCAAGGACTTGATCTGGGCGGTGCCGGCCGGTTTGTTGATGGGTTACGGCATGGGCCGCGGGGTCGGCCATCTGATGATCTTCCTGCGCATCAAGAACGCCGACAGCACCACCTCGCCCAATGACTTTCTGGCGCTGGCGCTGATTGCTCTGGCTTATGTATTCGCGCAAAGCGTGGGTGCCTTTGGCTTTCTTTCGGTATTTGCCGCCGGATTCGGGCTGCGTCAGGCCGAGGTACGTGTCACGCGTTCAGAGCTACCGTCCGAGCATGTCGCGCAGCCGGTCCTCGGGCATATGACGTCATCCCTCGAACAGGGCACGGTCGCGCAGGTCGACGACATGAGCGATTCGCAACTGGCTGCCGGCGTGATGATGGGCGATATGCTGGCGTTCGGCAGTCTGGTGGAGCGCGCCATGGAAGTCCTGCTGATCACCCTGCTGGGCGCGGCGCTGGCGATGTACTGGGACTGGCGCGCCATCGGCCTGGGGATCGCGCTGTTTTGCGTGATTCGCCCTGCCAGCGTCTGGTTGCTGGTGAGTCGCCGTCTGCTCAACGTCAGGCAAAAAGCACTGGTTGGCTGGTTCGGCATTCGCGGCATCGGCAGTCTTTATTACCTGTGCTTCGCCTTGTCACATGGTCTGGCACACGACGTCGGCCACGTGGTGATCGGCATGACCCTGTCGGTTGTTGCGCTAAGCATCCTGGTACACGGCATCAGTATCCAGCCTTTGCTGGAGCGTTACGAGCGCAGTACTGCCGCCAGTCCTGACTGATCAGCCATCAAGGCAAAGCGCCATAGAGCGTGTCGATGAGCGTATTGGAACAAGCAATTGGACTGCGGCATTTCGACTCGGTTAGCGTGGCGCCCATGCAGCCAGTGCAAGCAGCAATGCGTGCAGCTACTATGTAACTCGTGCAAGGCACTTTGCCAGCCTGCAATCGGTCCTGAAATCAGGACACCGCAAATTGGCTGAACCCTTGTCACGCACTGGCCTCCAAATCCGGTAATACAGCCCACTCGATTATTTAGAAGGTGAAATGTCAGAACCCGTCCTGATGGACCGCTTTGCACGTAAAGTCGATTATCTGCGCATGTCGGTCACCGACCGCTGTGATTTTCGCTGCGTGTACTGCATGGCCGAAGAGATGACGTTTCTGCCTCGGCAACAGATTCTGTCGCTGGAGGAGATCCTCCAGGTGGCCGAGCGCTTCGTGGCACTGGGCACGCGCAAGATTCGTCTTACCGGTGGTGAGCCGCTGGTACGCGCCGGCGTGGTGGGGCTTTGTGAAAAGATCGCCGCCCTACCCGGACTGCGTGAACTGTGCATGACCACCAACGGTTCGCAGCTGGACAAACTGGCTGCCCCGCTGTTCAAGGCCGGCGTCACGCGTCTCAACATCAGCCTGGACAGCCTTGATCCACAGCGTTTCCGCGAGCTGACCCGTACAGGCGATCTGCACAAGGTGATTGCCGGCATCGATGCCGCCAACGCCGCCGGTTTTGTGCACACCAAGCTCAACTGCGTGGTGATGCACGGTCGCAACGATGATGAGATCAACGACCTGTTGGCGTTCGCCATTGATCGCAACCTGGACGTCTCATTCATCGAAGAGATGCCGCTGGGCATCATCAGCGAACACAGCCGCGCCGAGTCCTTCTACTCCAGCGATCAGGTGCGCGAACGCATTGCCGAACGTTACACGCTGGTGCCTTCGACTGACTCGACTCAAGGGCCATCGCGCTACTGGCGTCTGGCCGAGGCGCCGGGCATTCGCATCGGCTTCATCTCCCCGCACAGCCATAACTTCTGCGGCACTTGCAACCGCGTGCGCATGACCGTCGAAGGTCGCTTGCTGCTGTGCCTGGGCAACGAGCACTCCGTGGATTTGAAGGCGGTATTGCGCGCCAATCCCGGCCAGCCGGAAAAGCTCGAAAAAGCCATCATCGACGCCATGCAGCTCAAGCCGTGGAGCCACAACTTCACCCACGACGATGGCGTGCAGGTGGTGCGCTTCATGAATATGACGGGCGGCTGACAGCCGCCCTGAAGGATGACGCCTCATACGAGGCGTTGTTTATTTGCCGACCTTGCGAAAGAACAAGGTGATTTGCCCGACTTCGACACCTAGCTTGGTCATCGACGAACGATTGGCCATGGTCTTCTCGTCGATCAGGTACATCCAGTCATCCAGGCTCACGTCGTACTCGGTGCCATCCACCGGCAACCTGAGCACATAGTTCCAGTGGAAGCTGTTGCCTGACACTTCGCCATAGGCCTCGCCAACCACATCACCTGCCGTGCCCTTCCAGCGCCCTGGGCCATCGGGACGCAAGCGCCACTCCCGCACCTGCTTGGTGCCATCGCTGTAGCTGAAGGCCTCGTGCATGACCAGCACTTCGCCTTCACTGTGCCCGTCGATCACCACGGTAAAGCGCTTGGTGACTTCACCAGAGCGTTTTTGAAACATTCCCCAGGCCTCGACACGCCCGGTGAAGTACTGGCGCAGATCTAGCTTCGGCGCTTCCTGACTGTAACGGGTTACCGGCACGCCACCGCAGCCGCTCAGTACAAGCCCCACACACAGCATTAACATCCACTTTCTCAGCATGCGCCCTCCTTGATGGGTCATGAGCCGGTACTGCCGAGCAACTGCTCGCGAAGTTCGGGGTTACGGGTTTTCGGGTCCAGCCAGATGGAAAAGAAAGCCTTGGCGAACTGGCTGTCAGGCACCACATGCTGGAGCTTGTCACCCACATAAAACCGCGCTTCGCGGCCAGGCAGATAGACGCCGGTAATCTTCATGCCCGGCTGGACGTCCACAAATGATTGGTTCATCTGCCGGCGCCATTCAGTCAGTTGCTGTTCGGTCACCTTCGAACCGGAAATACGCTTGATCTCATCGATACTGGCATCGACCAGATCTTCCCGGTCAATGTCGCGGTGGTAGGTCAGCTCGAGAGCCAGCGGTGCATCCGCGACGAAGGGCTTGGTGGGGCTTAGCAACCTGGCCGTATAGACACGAAAGCCGAACAGGCTCAAATCGCCACCGCCGACGACCTGAGCATTGGGCAATGCCTCGCGCCAGTCCGCCGAAGCGCCGGCGCTAAGTAACATCACCAACCATAACCATCGTGGCGCACGCATCGGCAACCTCTGCATAGGCACTGCCACGACTTCAATGGCAGGCTGGGAACGAGACGAGTCAGATGCACTGACTCACTCCCGGAATCTATACCAGCAAAATCACTTTGTACAACCGATAAGGCCTTCGCCCTCCCGAGGCCGAAAACCAAAAAGCCTGTTCCCGATCGCGGATCGGGAACAGGCTTCAAGACATGCGATGACCTGCTCAGGCAACCTGCGAGTGCGCCTGCCGACGAGTCTTCTGCCACTCACCTTTCAACGCCTGCAGCGTGTTCTCCATGTAGGCACGATCGGCAGCGGCCTTCTTGCCAACATAACCCTGGCCACGACGAAACATCTTCAGGGCTGCGCGCAGTTGCGGGTGCGCATCACGAAACTCGTGCTCTTGCGTGAACGGCGACATGGCGTCGACGCGAACTTCACCGGACTCGGCAACCCAGACGATATGGTTATCCAGCGTGTCTTTGCACGCAGCAAACAGACGAGCCAGTTCATCAATAGTCGGTTGTGTGTTGATGTTCATGTTGATGCCCCTTCGCTCATAGACTGTTCAATAATTGATACATCAAGTTCATGCGCCAGAACTTCAGCAACGCAACGCGATTAAGTGTGCGTCGAATACCGTTCCAGCCCTCAAGGACATGCAGGTAGCCTTGATGAAGAGCCGCTACACAGCGGCATCAGCGTAGAGAGAAGAAGTCACGAAACCCAAAGACCCGGCCCAGGATCGGCAATCGATCCGTTACAAGCATCATGAGGACATTTCGCCAGCTTCTCGCCCTTATCGACGACAAATGCCAGTTCAGCTCCATCAATCTGCCTTGTGGGCAGCCTACATCCGGGAACATCTCGACGGCTTGCCGAGCCTGTTCATCACACCTTTTGCAGCGCTCCCGATCAGGGAGACAGCTGCATAATGCAAGGGCAAATGGAGTGCGTCAACGATTATGTAGTGATTATTTTTAGTCACTACATAATCGTAAGCGGGACGTGGGGTTACGTGAAAAGGTGACTGAAGGGTCATGGCTGACGGACTATCGATGGTGATCAGAGACCGCGGCACGACAGTATCCGCAGACCAACAAAAAGGCCTGAAAACTTTCGCTTCCAGGCCTTTTCACAACACACTAACAGCTTGTTGTCAGCTCACCTTGAAGCGACCCACCAACCCCTGCTGCTGCTCAGCCAGACGCGCGAGTTCGCGACTGGTGACGGCGGTCTGCTCGGCACCGGCACTAACCTGGATGACCAGCGAGTTGATGTCGTCGACGTTGCGGTGGATCTCTTCGGCCACCAGGCTTTGCTCTTCAGCGGCCGAAGCGACCTGGATGTTGCGGTCGCTGATGGTCGCGATGCCCTCGGCAATTTCTTCCAGCAGTTCACCAGCGCGTACGACGTTGCTGGCACCCTCCTGCGCCTTGCCCAGGGTTTCCTGCATCGACGCGGCAGCGCGTTCCGAACCGGACTGCAGGTTGGCGATCATTTTCTGGATGCTGACGGTAGAGTCCTGAGTCTTCTTGGCCAGATTGCGCACTTCGTCGGCAACCACCGCGAAACCACGCCCCTGCTCGCCGGCACGTGCAGCCTCGATAGCTGCGTTGAGCGCCAGCAGGTTGGTCTGGTCGGCGACGCCACGGATGACATCGAGTACCGAGGAGATCGAGTTGCTCTCGCCCTTGAGCTCGTCAATGATCCGTGAAGTCTCTTCAGCCTGCACCGAGAGCCCCTGAATCAGGCCGATGGTGTTGTCGATTTCGGTCTTGCCCTGCAGGGTGCTGTTGTTGACGCGCTGCGACATCTCGGCCGCGTCAGTGGTGCTGCGTGCTACATCCTTCACCGTGGCACTCATCTCGCTGATGGCAGTGGCGACCTGATCAGTGCCCTGGCGTTGTTGCGCCACGTTCTGATTGGTTTGCAACGCCACTGCGGAAGACTGCTCGGCGGCGGTGGCAACCTGTGCCGTGGCGCTGCCGATGTCGCGGATGACATCACTGATCTGTTGCGCCATGTTGTCCAGATTGCGCGAGATCTCGCCGAACTCGTCCTTACCGACATAACGGGTCCGGGCCGTCAGGTCACGTGTGGAGAGTGCCATCAGCGTGCGGTTCACATCGACAACCGCAACCTTGATGTTGCGGATGATCACCGACGCCAGCCACAGCACCACGATCAGCATCAGAACGACAGTGGCAACAGCCACGTACAGGCTGCTTTGAGCGGAGCTACGCGCATCCGTTGCCAGGCCGACGACGTTCTGGCCAAGCTCTGCTTCTACATTGGCCATCATGTCGATACGCGCGGTGGAAAGGTTGAACCAGTCTTCCGGCTTGACGTTGAGCGGGTCACCCAGCGGAGTATCGAAGCCCAGACGCTGCAAGCGCGCCACTTCGAGCGATCCTGGTTGCTGCAAAACGGCATTGAGTTTGGTTTTGAAGGCTTCAGGTGACCAGCGCTGGAACGCTTCGAAATACCCCGAGAACTCGCCCAGGTTGCGGCTGAAGCGTGATAACAGTGCGGCGTCAAACCGGTTCTGATTGAATGCCAGACCAAGCAATACACGCTCGCGACCGGCACGTTCCTTCATATCCACGAACTGATTGAGCGAGCTCAGACCGCGCAATATTTCCGGATCCTCGATACTCGATTCCATTGAGTAAGAGAAGCCTATGAGTGTCTTGATGATGTCGGTGAAGCGCGTACCGGATTCTGTATTGTTGATCCCGAGCGAATCGACCTTGAGGCGCAGAGCGATCAGCTCCTCGAATGCGCGGTTGACCTTATCAGGTCCGGGAATACCGTCGGTGGACTGGGCGCGCATCTCACTTATCGCCTTGTCGGTTTCCTGACGAAACGTTTTCAGCTTGTCCTGCATGGACTTGCCGCCGCTACCCAGAAATACGCCGCTGGCGCCACGTTCGCGCTGGAGAGTGGTGACTACGTCACTCACTTTCTGTGCGGCACTGGTGGCTGTCACTGCGCGCCTCATGTCACCGAGGTTTTCGCTTTTGTCAGCGACGAACAGACCTGCGAAGGCCAGGAAGCCCACCAAGGGGAATATTAAAATAAGCAGCAGTTTCATACTCAAAGGAGCATTTCTAAGCATTGCAGACCTCATGACGTGCAGACTTTTCTATAAAGACTTTCCAGGGCGTAACGTTCTGTAACGTCGACGTTTTTTTGTCGCCAGGGACTGTTCGGTAATCAGCCTGCCGTAGCCGGTCCTGCTCCCGTATGACTGTCTCGGCTGTCTGCCGAGAAGCTTTACCTGTTATTTGAATTTATTAATTCAAATAACCAAGTCAATAAAGTAGAGGGGGCGAGAAGTTTGGATCCATAAAGAAATGACCGCCTTGGGCAGTCATCGCAAGAAAAGAAATATAGAGACACCGAAATGGTCACCTGTAACAGCGGTGACAATCTCGGCGAATAGAAGTTGCAACTTTTCCTATTCATCCCATAGGTTTTTATAATGTATTAACGCAGGTTGGTTTTCGCCAGTTCCACCACTTCACTGCCGCGCCCGCTCATGATCGCGCGCATCATGTACAGGCTGAAGCCCTTGGCCTGGGCCAGCTTGATTTTCGGTGGAATGCCCAGTTCCTGTTTGGCCGTGACAACGTCGATCAGCACCGGACCGGGATGATCGAACGCCTTGCGCAAGGCGGCCGGCAACTCTTCGGCGTTCTCGACACGCAGGCCCAGAATGCCTGCACCCAGGGCAATACCGGCGAAGTTGGTTTCATGCAGGTCAGTGCCGTGCGGCACATAACCACTGGCTTTCATTTCCATGTCGACAAAGCCCAGCGAGCTGTTGTTGAACACCACCATCTTGATAGGCAGGTTCAGCTGACGAATGCTCAGCAGATCGCCCAGCAACATCGACAGGCCGCCGTCGCCACACAGGGCGATGACCTGACGATCCGGATGTTCAGCCTTGGCCCCTAAAGCCTGTGGCAAGGCATTGGCCATCGAGCCGTGGTTGAACGAGCCAAGCAGACTGCGCTTGCCGTTCATGTGCAGATAGCGCGCAGCCCACAGCGTCGGCGTACCGACGTCGACGGTAAAGATCGCATCGGCGTCCGCCTGCTCGTCGACCAGTCGAGTGAGGTACTGCGGATGAATCGGCGTGCCATCTGGCGTCGGGGTGGCCAGCTCGTCCAGTTCTTCCCGGGCCTTGGCGTAGTGCTTCAGGGCCTTGTCGAGGAAACGGCGATCGGTATGCGGCTTGAGCTTTGGCTGAAGCGCTTCCAGGGTTTCCCGCACCCCACCAACCAGACCCAGCGCCACCGGCGTACGGCGACCAAGCTGGGTCGGATCGAGGTCGATCTGGATGATGTCGGCTTTTTCGGGGTAGAAATTCCGATACGGAAAGCTGCTGCCCAGAATGACCAGTGTGTCGCAGGACAGCATGGCGTGGTAGCCGGAGCTGAAACCGATCAGGCCGGTCATGCCGACGTCGAACGGGTTGTCGTACTCGACGTGCTGCTTGCCGCGCAATGCGTGAACGATCGGCGCGCCCAGCGTATCCGCCAATGCCAGAAGCTGCTCGTGAGCACCCTCACAACCCGCACCGCACAGGAGTGTGACGGCTTTGGAAGCGTTGAGCATGTCGGCCATCGACTGCAGGTCGTTTTCGGCAGGCACGACCTTGGGCGCTGTGGCTTCGATCCATTTTGCCGCAACATCCGGCGCATCGCTGAGCGCCACGTCGCCCGGCAAGACAATCACCGCCACACCTTTCTGGCTGATCGCGGCACGCATGGCACGTTCCAGCACGCGCGGGAACTGCTCGGGGTTGCTGACCAGCTCGACGAAGTGGCTGCACTCCTTGAACAGCTCCTGCGGATGGGTTTCCTGAAAGTAATCCAGACCGATTTCCGAGGACGGAATATGCGCAGCAATGGCCAGTACCGGCACACGGTTGCGATGGCAATCGTACAGGCCATTGATCAGGTGCAGGTTGCCCGGTCCACAGCTGCCGGCGCAGACAGCCAGCTTGCCGCTGGACGCTGCCTGGGCACCGGCAGCAAAGGCTGCGACTTCTTCATGACGGGTGTGCATCCAGCGAATCGAATCGGTGCGTTCCAGGCTGTCGGTCAGGCCGTTGAGGCTGTCACCGGACACCCCCCAGATGTGCGACACACCTGCCGCTGCGAGGGTTTGCGCGAGGTGGTCGGCAATGGTCTTGGACATGCGGGGTTCCTTGTCGAGGCAATGATAATGAGTTCGATAAAACGCGCGCAGCGCTCTGCCACGCCTGTTGTGGTCGACCCGATGCATTCTCGACAGTTCAGAAAACCTGAGCCCTGTTCAGGGCTCGGTCATTCGGCCAGCGCTTTAAAACGCTGATCAGGCGTGCGGGTTGCCCGATGCCTTGACGGGTGCTGCGTACTCCGGTTTGAGCTTGCCCTCGCTGTCGAGCAGCCAGGCATCAAGAATCTCCCGCACCACAGGACCTGCTACCCGGCCACCCGCCTCGCCGTTCTCGATGGTCACCGACACGACGATCTTGGGATGGTCAGCCGGCGCGAAGCCGACGAACAAGGCGTTGTCGCGGTTACGTTCCAGTGTTTTCAGACGGTTGTAGCGCTCACCCTGCTTGATCGCCACCACCTGCGCCGTACCACTTTTGCCGGCGATGCGGTACTGAGCGCCCTTGGCCGCATCCCGCGCAATGCCGCGCGGGTCGTGCATGACCATCTGCATGCCGGTATTGACCTGATTCCATTCGTTGGGATCGTGCAGCACGATGTTTGGCATCGGATGCTCGTCGACGGGTGCCTTATCACCGACTTCCATCGCCAGGTGCGGGCGATGCCAGACACCCTTGCTGGCAATCAGGGAAGTGGCCTGAGCCAGCTGCAACGGCGTGACCTGCATGTAGCCCTGCCCAATGCCGAGAATCACCGTTTCGCCAGGGAACCATGCCTGGCGACGCGTGGCCCGCTTCCATTCGCGGGACGGCATCAAGCCTGCAGACTCCTCGAACATGTCCAGCGACACCTTCTGGCCGATGCCGAACATGGTCATGTAGTCGTGCAGGCGGTCGATGCCGAGCTTGTGCGCCACGGTGTAGAAATAAGTGTCATTGGAACGCATGATCGCGGTGTCCATGTCCACCCAGCCATCGCCACTGTGGTTCCAGTTACGGTATTTGTGGTCGAAGTCCGGCAACTGGAAATAGCCGGGGTCGAAGACCTTTGTCGAGGCCGTCGTCACGCCGCTGTCGAGACCGGCAATCGCCACTTCCGGCTTGACCGTCGAGCCCGGCGCGTAGAGGCCACGCAGCACGCGGTTGAACAGTGGCCGGTCGATGGAATCGCGTAGCGCCGCATATTGTTTGAAGCTGATGCCGGTGACAAACAGGTTGGGGTCGAAGCTTGGTTTGCTGACCATCGCCAGCACGTCGCCGGTTTCCGGGTCCAGTGCGACCACCGAACCACGTCGATCACCCAGTGCGTTTTCCGCGGCAGCCTGCAAATGCGCGTCCAGCGTGAGGGTGATGTTCTTGCCCGGCACCGGATCAGTGTGTTTCAACACGCGCAGCACGCGGCCCTGGGCGTTGGTTTCGACCTCCTCATAGCCTACGTGGCCGTGCAACTCGGACTCGTAGAAGCGCTCGACACCGGTCTTGCCGATGGACTGCGTGCCGCGGTACTCGTTGTCGAGATGCGCCGCTTCCTTTTCGTTGATACGCCCGACGTAGCCGATCGAATGCGCGAAATGAGCGCCCAACGGGTAGTGACGGACGAACTGCGCCGCCACGTCCACGCCCGGCAGCAGGTACTGATTGACCGCCAGCGTTGCGATCTGCTCTTCAGTGAGTTCGTAGAGCAATGTTGCCGGCTCGAACGGGTGACGAACCTGCTTCAGCTCCTTGTCGAACAGAATCCGGTCTTCGTCGGGCAATTCCAGCAGGGTCATCAGTTCATCGATCACCTTGTGCCAGTCGCCAGCGCGCTCGCGGGTCAGGGTCAGGTTGAAGCTGGGACGATTGTCGGCAAGCACTTCGCCATTGCGGTCAAAGATCAAACCGCGCTCGGGCGGGATCGGCAGTACGTGAACACGGTTGTTTTCGGAAATGGTCGAGTGATAGTCAAACTCTGTCACTTGCAGGAAATACATGCGCGCGACCAGACAGGCAGCCAGCACGCCCACCAGCACTGCGCAGGCAATCAGGCGCTGATTGACCAGCCGCGTCTCTTTTTCGTGGTCTTTCAGAGGAATTGGATTGGGCATTTCTACAGCTTCTCGGTGAAGGGCAAACGGCGCAACTGAACGTGTATATAAAGATTTCGGCGCGCACCATACCAAGAAGCGGCTGATTACAGGCGATCGAGCCGACAATCGCAGGATGAAAAATCTGTCAGAAAAGACTCATTCGGGCGTGGTCTGCAGCGTATTCGACGCTTCGCGGGCGTGCATGATGCGCGGCAGATTGCTCTCGATCCAAGTGACAAGGGTTTCAACCTGCAAGGCGACCTCTTCGCCCATCGGGGTCAAGCGGTACTGAACATGCGGTGGCACTACCGGCAACGACTTGCGGCTGACGAAACCATCATGCTCCAGATGCTGGAGCGTTTGCGCGAGCATTTTCTCGCTCACCCCGCCAATCTTGCGGCGTACTTCGCTGAAGCGATGCATGCCACCCCGCAACACCACCAGCACCAGCACACCCCAACGGCTGCAGACGTGATTGAGCACCACCCGCGAAGGACAGTCAGACGCCAGCACCTGGCCCTGACGAACCAGCGCCAACAGCGTCTCGGCCACTTCCGGCTGGAGGCCTTGCTGCACAGTATCTGATCGCGGGGCAGCTGGTTGCGAGGCGGATTCGCTCATGAAACTTACCTTTTTGTACGTACTTACTAAAGGTAAGCATCATGACTATGCTGGCGCTTCCTTTCAACCTGATTCAAGGAATCATTCCATGATCGTTGTCACCGGTGCCACCGGCCAGCTTGGCCGCCTCGTCATTGAACAATTGCTCAGCCGCGTACCTGCTTCGCAAATCATTGCAGCCGTGCGCAGTCCGGAAAAAGCCGCCGATCTGTCCAGGCAGGGCATTCAGGTTCGTCAGGCCGACTATTCGCAGCCGGCGACACTGGACAGCGCATTTGCCGGCGCCGACAAGGTGCTGCTGATTTCCTCCAGCGAAGTGGGCCAGCGTTTGCCGCAGCACAAGGCGGTAATCGATGCAGCCAAACGTGCCGGCGTCCAGCTGTTGGCCTACACCAGTGTTCTGCATGCCGACACCTCGGCGCTGAGCCTGGCCAAAGAGCACCGCGAAACCGAAGACTACCTGCGCGCCAACGGCCTGCCGTTCGCCTTGCTGCGCAATGGCTGGTACACCGAGAACTACACCGCAGGCATTCCAGGCGCACTGGCTCATGGCGCGGTCATGGGCTGTGCCGACGAGGGCCGTATCAGCTCTGCGTCGCGTCTGGATTACGCCGAGGCGGCCGCTGTGCTGCTGACTTCGAAAACAGCACAGGCCGGTAACGTGTATGAACTGGCAGGCGACGAGTCCTACACGCTGTCCGAATTTGCAGCGCAGCTGTCAACGCAGAGCGGCAAGTCCCTGCCTTACGTCAACTTGCCACAGGCCGAATTCGAAGCAGCGCTTATCCAGGCAGGCCTGCCTGACTTCGTGGCCCGGTTGCTGGCCGACTCCGATGCCGCGGCTGCCAAGGGCGCCCTGTTCGATGACAGTCGCCAGTTGAGCGCGCTGATCGGCCGCCCGACCACCCCGCTCTCGGAAACCATCGCCGAGACACTGAAAGGCTGAGCACAGCAAACCCGATCGAATGATTTGCAACAGTGAGGGTCCGAGTTATTACGAGGCATTAAGCCATCGCCTGATACCAAAGACTGGGAGTCTTCACATGAACAGCAAATCGTTGATCGCCTGCATGACCATGCTCGGCTGCTTTTCCGCCGTCACCCTGCCCGTTCACGCAGCAGAGACGGCGGACCCGAAAGTCAGCGAATCCAAGGACAACGTCCACGAACTGGAAGTAGGCTCCCGCGTTCCGGAAAAATATCGCCGCAGCGATCTGGAAGTGAAGGACTGGAAAAGCAAAGGCCTGGAGACACCCGCCAAGGAAAGCGAATGGGTGAAGATTAACGACAAGTACGTGCGTTTCCAGAAGGTCAATGGCCAGATCATGGAGATCGTGCCGGTCAAGAAGTAAGGGCTACTCTCCTTGTTGCTCGCGCTCTGCGCGAGCACGCTCAAGTAACGCAGGCTTAACGGCGAACATGCCAGCGCAGGGCATGATTCGATAACCCCCTGTGCAAATGCCTCCATTAAAATAAGCAGCCTCATGGCAACCTTCTTCAAAGACGGGGCAAATACCCGAATAAAGGGAGTGACGGCAGCGAACTGCGTATTAACTGAATGACCCGCAATCGGTTTTTGCCGAACCGCCCCCTGCTCTACACGACCAAAACCATTGCTTTTTTGTCCGCTTGGCTTACAAATGCACTGTCATGTGCCTGTCACCCCCACTGCCACCTTTTCTGCGAGCCCGCTCCATGTCCAGAACCGTCGCCATTGCCTTTGCTTGCCTGCTTTCAACCACTGCCCATGCGGCCTGCCCGGCTGCAACCCCGGTCGACACGGCGCGCTGGATCTACGAGAAGCACCAGGATTTTTATCTGAATGGCAAAGGCAGCGCTGATTATTTGTCCAAACCGCTGCTGAGCCTGCTCAAGAAGGACTGGGCGTGCCAGAACGGCGATCAATGCGCCGTCAGTGCCAACCCGTGGACCGACGCGCAGGACGGTGATGTGCAAAAGCCGATCGACTGGAAGCTGGTGTCCACTTCGGACAAGCAGGCGGTGGTCGAAATGACCTATAACCTGGGTTACAAGGATGCCCCTCAGCAGCCGGTCGCCAGCCAGACGACACGCCTGCTGCTGGCCAAAAATGCCAACAGTTGCTGGGTGCTGGAGAATCTGCAGGGGCCACAGGGTGTCGCGCTGATGCAGAGCCTGGAGGAATTTCCCTACGAAGGTGATTGATCGGCCTTGAAACAATCCGCCATTCTCGGTATCACAGGCACTTGAATTTCACGAGCGAGCACCATGAATACCTTTGAGCAATCGATTATTGAGGCTGCGCAGGCCGCCACGCCCAATAACACCGATGCCGAACGCGAAGCTGCCAGAGTTGCCGCCACGCAGGCGGTAGCCGAAATCATGTCCACCCGCAAAGGGCTGGACCGCACTCTGGCGCTGGCCGAGTTGCTGGACTCCTACTCGGAACACGATGATCAGGAAGACGAATAGATCGCTCGGCACGATGCGAAAAAATGATTGGCCTGTTTATTTACCTGCGGCATTAAAGAAAACCGGCCTTGCCGCCGACAACTCGGTTGGGTGGATTGATGATTGCCCCCCATTCATTTAGTGCGCTCGGATGCGACCTATAAGGGCACCATCCGTGCAGATCGAACAGTTGCAAGACATGCAGGCGTACATCAGGCGTACTGCCGACGACCTGGAACTTGTTTCGGCCAACCTGGCCGGACATCTCCTGTACCTCGAGCGAACTTCCCGGGCACACGAAGCGCAAGAGGTCAGTGAGCGGATCATCGGCCTGCAGGCGTCCGTGGACAGCCTGCGCGGCATATTCCGTTAACGCCCCCTATCGGTCCCCGGCCTGCGACAACGGTCTGGCCACATCTTCCAGAGATTTGCGCTCGGCAGCCGTGCCCCATATCGATTGCACAATCGCCGCCAGCAACATCAGCCCTGCTCCGATCAGATAGCCGATTAGCACATTGCTGCGCTCGCCGGTTTCGATCAGCTCGCCGAACAGCGTCGGGCCAATCATCCCACCCAGCCCGGTACCGAATGCGTAAAACACCGCAATCGCCAAGGCACGGATTTCCAGTGGAAAGGTTTCGGCGACGGTCAGGTAGGCCGAGCTGGCCGCTGCCGATGCAAAGAAGAAAATCACCATCCAGGCGATGGCCTGCTGGGTAACGTCCAGCAAGCCTTGCTGGAACAGGTAGCCACTGATTGCCAGCAGTACGCCCGAAACGCCATACGTGAGGCTGATCATCACCCGCCGTCCTACCACGTCAAACAGTCTGCCTAGTAGCAGCGGGCCGCAGAAGTTGCCCAACGCCAGTGGCAGCACATACCAGCCGACGCGCTCGGCCGGCACGCCATAGAAGTCGGTCAGTACCAGTGCGTAGGTGAAAAAAATCGCATTGTAGAAAAACGCCTGGGCGGTGAGCAGCGTCAGGCCTACCAGCGAACGCTGACGGAACGTCACCAGCAACGTTCTGGCGACCTCGCCCAGCGGCGTGTGGTCACGGGCATGCAGCCGCAGGGGGCTGCCCGACACGGCGGGCAATACGTGGCCCTGGCGCTGCAAGTCTGCTTCTATCTGCTCAACGATCTGCTTCGCCTGTTCAGCCTGGCCATGTATCAACAACCAGCGCGGGCTCTCTGGCAACCACAGGCGCATCAGCAGAACCAGCAGCCCCAATACCGCGCCGATCCCGAAACACAGGCGCCAGCCCAGCTCGGCGCCGATCCACAGCGGGTCGAGCAAGACAATCGAGCCAATGGCCCCGAGCGCAGCGCCCAGCCAGAACGTGCCATTGATGGTCAGGTCGACCCACCCCCGATAGCGGGCCGGGGTAAATTCCTGAATGGTCGAGTTGATTGCCGTGTACTCGCCGCCGATGCCCATGCCGGTCAGAAAGCGGAACAGCATGAAGCTCCATACACTGAAGGAGAACGCCGTGGCGGCCGTCGCGCCGACATACAGCAGCAAGGTGATGAAGAACAGTTTGCGACGCCCGAGACGGTCCGCCAGCCAGCCGAAGAACAACGCGCCCAGCACAGCACCGGCAATGTAGGCGGCGCCCGCCAGGCCAATGTCACTGTTGCTGAGGTTGAGCGCCGGGCTGGCTTTCAAGGCCCCGGCTACCGAGCCTGCGAGGGTCACTTCCAGGCCGTCCAGCAGCCAGGTGATCCCCAGCGCCACGACCAGCAAGGTATGGAATCGCCCCCAAGGCAGGCGGTCCAGACGTGCAGGCAAATCGGTTTCGAAGACGCTGCCCTTATCGCTCGGTGTGCTCATGTCCGGCTACCTGACGGCTGACATTGGTGTCAGGTGTGAGAGTCGCTGCAGCCGATCAAGTTCAGCTGATCCAGAACCACAGCAACGTCAGGTTGGCCGCCGAGATCAGCCCGAACAGCCCCCAGGCAGCCGTTTTCACCAGCCGGCTGTTGACGAACGGCCCCATCAATTGTGGGTCGCTGGTAAAACGAATCAACGGCCAGAGCGCGAAAGGCAGTTGCAGGCTCAGCACGACCTGACTGAGCACCAGCATCTGCCCCACCGAGCTGTCACCCAGCCAGACCACGCCGATCAGCGCCGGAATCAGTGCCAGCGCCCGAGTGATCAAACGCCGCTGCCAACACGGAATCTTCGCCTGCAGAAAACCTTCGAGCACCACTTGGCCGGCGATGGTGCCGGTGAAGGTCGAGCTTTGCCCCGCCGCCAGCAAGGCAATACCG
The DNA here is from genome assembly GCF_017833055.1 of Pseudomonas sp. PvP100. NCBI lineage: Bacteria > Pseudomonadati > Pseudomonadota > Gammaproteobacteria > Pseudomonadales > Pseudomonadaceae > Pseudomonas > Pseudomonas sp. PvP100. The sequence goes on along the minus strand of NZ_JAFIBO010000001.1, from coordinate 1,210,950 downwards.
AACAGCACGCTGGCGATCGCACCACCCACCAGCGGATCAAGCAGGTGGTAGGCGTCCTGAATCTCGACCACCTCGGTATGCCCGGTCTTGTGAAAAGCGGCAGCAGCAAGGATCAGAATCGCCGCATTGATCAGCAGCGCCAGGCTTAACGAACCGATGGTATCGAGCCGTGCATAGCGAATGGCGCTGGCCTTGCTGGCCTGGTCGGAACCGTTGACCCGCGTCTGCACCACCGATGAGTGCAGATAAAGGTTATGCGGCATGACGGTGGCGCCCAGAATGCCGATGGCGATATACAGCGGCTCCTGGCTGCTCAACACATCCCAACTCGGCTTGAGACCCGCGACGACGTCGGGCCAGAACGGCTTGATCAGAAACAACTCGACGGCGAAGCAACTGGCGATGGTTGCAATCAGCCCCAGCACGATGGCTTCCAGACGACGAAAATTGGCGCCCTGCAAGGCCAGCACAATCAGCGTATCGAAAGCGGTCAGCGCCACACCGGTGGTGATGGAAACGCCGAGCAACAGATGAAACGCCAACGCAGCCCCCAGCACTTCCGCCAGATCGGTGGCAATGATCGACAGCTCTGCCAGCAGCCACTGGCCCTTGGCGACCTTGCGGCTGTAGCGGGCGGCGGACAACTGCGCAAGGTCACGGCCGGTCGCGATGCCCAGACGCGAGCAAAGGTTCTGCAAGACCATTCCCGAGAGGCTGGCCAGCACCACCACGAACAGCAGTGAATAGCCGAAGCGCGACCCGGCCTCGATGGCTGTCGCCCAGTTACCAGGATCCATGTAGCCGATCGAAACCAGCAGGCCCGGCCCGACGAACAGCATCATCTTGCGCATCAAGGACGCGTTCGGCGGAATGGCCACACTGTCAGTGGTCGCCGAGGGGCAAAAAGGAGCAGTGGCTGTGGTGGGCAGTTTGTACGTCACGGGAACCCGGCATGCAGAAAGTGAAGGTCTAATCCTAAGGTTTTGCGACACATGTTGATACATCGTTGATGGCTTCATGCCTGCGGTTTTTTTGCACCGCCATTCCTTGCCAAGCCATCAATGCATTTACCTCATGACCAAGTGACACTAGCGCTCTAATGGATCCGATATAAAAAATCGAAAAACTAATCCTATGAACAATTTTTCATCTTTTAAACCTCAATAACCGCATTAAAAGACCATTGATTACAACTTGTAAGGAGTAGTATCCAGGCCTCAACAAGAACTCAGGATGGCCATCCATGAACTCATTACCTCATACCGAGGCAGCCGCGAACGAGCCGTTGCGGGCAGCGTATATCTCGGCGCGCATTGACAGACTGCCTGCTGTCGCGACCATCTGGCGACTGGTCGCGCTGCTGTCCATCGCCGGTTTTTTCGAGCTTTACGACCTGTTCCAGACCGCCTACATCAGCCCCGGCCTGATCCGTGAGGGAATCTTCGCCACGGGCAGTCAGGGCCTGTTCGGCTTCTCCGATCAGGCGGCCTTTGCCTCGGCGACTTTTCTGGGCCTGTTCTTCGGTGCCAGCCTCGTCAGCCCGATTGCTGATCGCTACGGACGCCGCGCGATCTTCACCTTCGCGCTGATCTGGTACACCGTTGCCACCGTGATCATGGGCCTGCAGACCTCTGCACTGGGCGTGATTGGCATGCGCTTCGTCGTGGGTATTGGCCTGGGCGTCGAATTGGTCACCATCGACACCTACCTGTCAGAGCTGGTGCCTAAGCGCATACGCAGTTCGGCGTTCGCCTTCGCTTTCTTCATTCAGTTTTTGTCAGTCCCCAGCGTCGCGCTGATGTCATGGTGGCTGGTGCCCCAGGACCCTTTCGGTTTTTCCGGCTGGCGCTGGGTAGTGATCAGCAGTGCAGTCTTTGCCTTGTTCGTCTGGTGGTTGCGCTCGGCGCTGCCGGAATCGCCGCGCTGGCTGGCGCAGCAGGGACGCTTCGATGAAGCCGAGCGAGTCCTGGACGGAATCGAGGCGCGCTGCATCAAGGACCACGGCAAACCACTGGATGAGCCTGAACCGGACAACGTGGCCGTGTCAGGCAAAGGCCGATTTGCCGACATGTGGCAACCGCCCTATCGTCGTCGCGCCTTGATGCTGATCGTCTTTCACGTTTTTCAGGCCATCGGTTTCTTTGGCTTCGGCAACTGGTTGCCCGCCCTGCTCTCTGGTCAGGGCCTGAGCGTCACCCACAGCCTGGCGTATGCGTTCGTGATTACCCTGGCTTATCCGCTGGGGCCGTTGCTGTTCGTGAAGTTCGCCAACCGCTTCGAGAACAAGTGGCAAATCGTCGGATCCGCATTAGGGGCCATGATCTTCGGCAGCCTGTTCGCGTTCCAGACCAGCGCGGCAGGACTGATTTTCTGCGGGATCATGATCACGTTCTGCAACGCATGGCTGAGCTTCAGCTATCACTCGTACCAGGGCGAGCTGTTCCCGACCAATATCCGCGCTCGCGCGGTAGGCTTCTGCTACTCGTTCAGCCGACTGTCGACGGTGTTCAGCAGCCTGCTGATCGGGATATTTCTCGACCACTTCGGCACGCCGGGCGTACTGGCCTTCATTGTCGGCAGCATGTTGATCGTGATCGTCACCATCGGCCGGTTCGGGCCACGCACACGCAATCTTGCGCTGGAGCAGATCGCTCACCGCTGACGAGTGCAGGGTTGAGTGGGCTCAGGCCTGAGCCCACTCAACGTTGGTGACACCAAAGTGCTCGGCGTAAGGTTTGGATACGCGAGCAACCTTCTCCAATCTATATTTAGGTATGCGTGCGAGGCCTGCATCGACACTTGCACAGTGCCATGCTTGAGCGTTGTCCATATTCTCGGTTCGTATATAAAAACTCTTGAACGAACCATTTAGCAGATAATCAATGCGGTAATGCTTTGGAAGTGCCATTGAAAGCCTGATCCTTTTTTCAGCAGTGACTTGAAGTATAGGTGACTCTATTCATGGCGAAGAAATTCATTATTTTTTTGATGTCTGCGACCAATGAACACCTCAAGCGCAGTCCGCGCGGGGCCGGGATCTGCAACGGGTCAAGCGGAGTCGCTGATACCGATCGGTAAAGAATCGCCGGAAGGGCACTGCCTCTGCCAGATCGCGATGGGTCGCGCGGCACTCGCCAGCCATCACCGTTGCCACCACCAGATTCCGGTCTTTGATCGAATAACGGATCAATAGCCGTTGTGTGGCGAATAGTGTCAAACAGCTGATTTTTCTGACGCCACCGGCACGGCTCAATTACGAACAGCGTTTAACTTTATTGAAGTGGCGAATGTCCGTTTTCGTTCCATAGTGCGCTCACGTTCACAGGAGCAACTATTCATGCCCGGTATTCAAGGAAGAATTCTTGAGGTTCATACACCGCTGGTTGTCGACCTCGACGGAACATTGCTGCGATCTGACATGCTGTTTGAAACCGCAGTGGCGTTTATCCGTAATCATCCGTTAAAGCTGTTCAGTCTTCTCACCTGGCTGCTGCAGGGCAAGGCGTCTCTCAAGCAAGGCCTGGCGCTGGGTACCGAGATTGACGTAGCGTTACTGCCGTTCAACGCTGACGTCATTGATTACATTCAGACCGAGCGGCAAACCGGTAGAAGCGTGATTCTGGCTACCGCCTCCCACGAAACCCTCGCCAACCGGATCGCGGCACACCTGCAACTGTTCGATCAGGTGTGGGCCTCGGACGGTAGAACCAACCTTTCCGCGCATCGCAAACGCGATTTGCTGGTTAGCCATTATGGTGAGCAGGGCTTCGATTACATCGGCAACTCCCGGGACGATCTGTGCATCTGGGGTGTCTCACGCAAGGCCATCGTCGCCAGCCCGCTTGCCGGTGTGGAGCGCAAGGCGCGGGCACAAGGCAACGTCGAGCAGGTTATCCAATCGGCAGCGTCCGGGTCCAGCGCCTGGCGCAAGGCGCTGCGCCTGCACCAATGGCTGAAGAACGCGCTGATTTTTATGCCCCTGCTGGCTGCTCATCAGGTCCAGAACACGCAGTTGCTGCTCGACGGTTTGCTGGCCTTTCTGTGTTTCGGGCTGTGCGCATCCAGTGTATACCTGCTCAACGACCTTCTTGACCTGGCAGACGACCGCCACCACAGAAGCAAGCGCGAGCGCCCGTTCGCCAGTGGTGCGCTGTCGATAAAATCCGGCCTGCTGGTCATACCGCTGTTGCTCGCCGCAGCCTTCTCCGCTGCGGCAACAGGATTGCCGTGGCAATTTTCGGCGGTGCTGGCAGCCTATTACCTGCTGACGCTGGTTTATTCGCTTTACCTCAAGCGCCACATGGCCGTCGACGTCATCGTTCTGGCGATGCTCTATACCACGCGTATTCTGGCCGGTGCTGCCGCGTTTCAATTGCCACTGACGTTCTGGATTCTGGCGTTTTCGATGTTTCTGTTTCTCAGCCTGGCGCTGGTCAAGCGCTATGCCGAACTGCGCGAGGCACGACTGCGCGCTGTAACAGGCAAGACGGCTGGCCGTGGTTACTACCCGGGCGATCTGGACATGATCGCTTCATTGGGGGCCTCGTCAGGCAATCTGGCAGTGATGGTGCTGGCGCTTTACATCCATGAAGGTGCGACGGTGGCTTTGTATCAGCACCCGCACGTTATCTGGCTGGCCTGCCCATTGCTGTTGTTCTGGATCACCCGGATCTGGATGCTCACCCATCGCGGTGAAATGAACGAGGATCCGGTGGTTTTCGCGATTCGCGACCGGATCAGTCAGGGGATCGGCTTGCTGTTCCTGCTGGTGTTCTGGGTCGCGGCATGAGCGGGCCTCTTTACTCCTGGGGCCGCTACCCGCAGGTTGCCCAGCAGGGTCACGAATGTGATTCGATAAAACGATTGCCCGCGCACATCTCGCAAACCGTTGCACGCCATCACACCAGCCTGCCCTTCGGCAACGGCCGCAGCTACGGCGACAGCTGTCTGGCCAGCAGCGATCACGTACTGGACATGAGCGGACTGGATCGTTTCATTGCTGCGGACTGGCAGCGCGGTGTGGTGCAACTGGAAGCGGGCATGACACTGTCGCAACTGCTCGCGGCAGCGATCCCGCACGGCTGGTTTCTACCGGTCACGCCGGGCACACAGTACGTGACGATAGGCGGCGCGCTGGCCAATGATGTGCACGGCAAGAACCATCATCGGCGCGGCACCTTTGGCTGTCATGTCAGGCGCTTCGAGCTGATCCGTCATGACCAGCCGCCCATGGTCTGCTCAGCCGTGGACAATCCCCGTTTTTTCGCCGCCAGCATCGGCGGCCTCGGTCTGACTGGCGTTATCAGTTGGGTCGAGCTGCAGTTGATGCCGATCCGCAGCGCCCAGATCGACAGTACGGCAGTGCGCTTCGCCAATCTGGCGGAGTTCTTTACGCTGTCGCAAGAGCTGGATGCGCAGCATGAATACAGCGTCGCCTGGATCGACTGCCTGGCCCGCGGCGCCCATAGCGGCCGCGGGGTCTACATCGTCGGCAACCACGCCCGTTATGGGTCACTGTCGGTTGAGGCGCGCAATCGCCTGAGCGTGCCGTTCACGCCTCCGGTGTCGCTGGTCAACAGCCTGTCCTTGCGTGCGCTCAATTCTCTGTACTGGCACGCGCACTCAGACCTGCCAACGCCCCGCCGCACCACCTGCGAGGCGTTCTTCTACCCGCTGGATCGAATGCTGCACTGGAATCGTCTTTATGGTCGCAAGGGGTTTCAGCAATACCAGTGCGTGATTCCCGAGCACTGCGCACCCCAGGCCATGCAGCTGCTGCTCGATGCCATCGCAGCCTCGGGACAGGGATCATTCCTCGCAGTGCTCAAGCGCTGCGGTGACATCGTCTCGCCGGGACTGCTGTCTTTTCCGATGCAGGGCACCTCGCTGGCACTGGACTTTGCGCAGACGCGCGATCTGGCCGGCTCACTGTTCCCGCGTCTGGACGCCATTATCCGTGACGCGGGTGGACGACTGTACCCGGCCAAGGATGCACACATGAGCGGCAGCGACTTCCGTCAGGCCTATCCGGCGTGGGAACAACTGGAAGCCCTGCGCGACCCCTCTTTGATGTCCCGCTTCTGGAAACGAGTGATGTCATGAAAAAGATTCTGATCATTGGCGCTACATCAACCATCGCCCATGCCTGTGCCCGACGCTGGGCTGCGCAAGGCTGCGATTTTTTCCTGGTCGCGCGCAATACGGACAAGCTCGCGGGTAATGCCGCCGACCTCAGGGCCCGCGGTGCCGGACACGTAGACACCTATCAAATGGACGTCACGCACTTCTCGGCGCACCCGGCGATGCTGGCCGATTGCCTGGCTGCACTTGGGCAGATAGATATCGTGCTTCTGGCTCACGGCACCTTGCCCGATCAGAAGGCCTGCGAGCAAAACGCAGGGCTGGCTGTGCAGGAATTCATCACCAATGGTGCATCGATGATTGCCTTGCTGACCGTGTTGGCCAAGCATTTCGAGGTCCAGCGTTGCGGCACACTGGCGGTGATTTCCTCGGTCGCGGGCGATCGCGGACGCCCTTCCAATTATCTGTACGGCTCGGCCAAAGCTGCCGTCTCGACGTTCTGCGACGGGTTACAGGCGCGGATGTTCAAGCTGGGCGTACACGTAGTGACCATAAAGCCAGGCTTTGTCGACACGCCCATGACCCGGGGTCTGCCACTGCCGGCCTGGCTGGTGGCACATCCGGAAGACGTTGCCGAACGCATCGTCAATGGCATCGCACGCCAATCAACAAGCCTTTACGCGCCCGGCTTCTGGGCATGGATCATGTGGGTGATTCGCTCGATCCCGCAGCCATTGTTCAAAAGGCTCAACCTGTGACCGGCTCGCTGTTGCTGTCCGGATGGCGCTATCGGGCAGTGCTTCTGTCGATCGTCTTCTCGGCCATGGGGTATCTGGGTTTCTCACTGTGGGGCGGCTGGCAGGCGGTCAGCGCAGCGACGGGCAAGGTCGGGCTGCTCGGCATCGGCGTGGCGTTGTTGATGTCTGCAATCAACTACGCGCTGCGCTTCGTCCGCTGGCAACTCTACCTTTCAGTGTTGGGGCATCCGTTGGCCTGGCGAAAAAGCCTGCGGATCTATCTGGCTGGCTTCGCCCTGACCACGACTCCCGGCAAGGCCGGTGAAGCGCTGCGTGGCGTATTGCTCAGGCCGCTGGGCGTGCCGTACCCGCAAAGCTTTGCCGCGTTTGTCAGCGAGCGTCTTTCCGATCTGCTGGCCATCGTACTGCTCACGCTGTTCGGACTGTCGTGGTATCCGCAGGCGCAGCCGATGATCCTGCTCGGTCTGGCACTGGTTCTGACGGGTTCGCTGGTGCTGTCTCGCCGTCACTTGCTGGAGCGTTTACAGGTTTCACTGCCCACAAAAAACACGCGAGCCAGCAGCCTGTGGCAGCAGTTGTTCAACGTGCTGCTTGCCGCTCGCCAGTGCCTGCATGGCAACGTGCTGCTGACCGCCAGCCTGCTCAGTCTGCTGGCCTGGAGCGCCGAGGCACTGGCGTTTTACTGGATGCTTGGCTGGATGGGCGCGCAGATCCCGCTGACCTTTACCGTATTTACCTATGCACTGGCGATGCTCGCGGGGGCCTTGAGCTTCATGCCGGGCGGCCTGGGCAGCGCCGAAGCGGTGATGGTCGGACTGCTGATGTTCAAGGGCATGCCGGGGGCCGATGCGATTGCTGCGACATTGCTGATACGTCTGGCGACCCTGTGGTTTGCGGTGGCCATCGGCGCCGTGATGCTCTCGCGCTTTACCGGCGCGGTACCCGCACCGACTCCTCAGCCCTGAGGCCGTAACACAGACGCTCGACATTTTTGTTCATCTCACGGAGGAGCGGTTCAATGCCACTCGATTCGCGCACATCGATGTGTATCCCCCTGTTTTTGCTAGGTGCCGCCATCACGGCGAGCTTTCTGGCCTCCAGTGGTCCGGTGCAATGGATGGACAATGGCGTGTTCCTGGCCAACGCCCATGAGGGTCAGTATTTCAGCCAGTCGCTCGGGCCACTTGAGCATCCGTTTTATCAGCTGTTCAATACGGTTTTTTTCAACCTGTTCAGTGCACGCTCGCTCAGCCTGCTGAATTCGGTGCTTCTCCTGCCGCTGGCTTGGGTCGTCTACCGATTGGCGCAGAGCGTTGGCGCGGGTGCACGCCAGGCACTGCTCGCTGCCGCGGCGACAACACTGACCCATGGCGTGTTCTGGGTGTCGACCAAGGCTGAGGTCTACCTGTTGCACACGCTGCTCGTGCTACTGGCCTATGCGCTGTCTTTCAATGACAGTCCCGTTTTGACGCCGCTGAAAAAACTCTTCGCGATTGGCGTCCTCACCGGGCTGGCGGCCTCGGTTCATCAACTGACGTTCGTGGTTCTGCTGCCGCTTTACCTGCACCTGCTGTTTCAGCACAAGGCGCGAGTATTGATCACCCTGCCCGGCTTCATGCTTGGTTTCGCGGCGGCCGCTGTTGCGGTAATCAATGACCTGAACGCCGGGATGGGCCTGCTGGATATTGCGCATCGTTACATGACCGGGGCCAGCGCGACCGTTGCAGGGCCGGAGTGGGAAGGCAGTCTGTTGCGTTTCGACAAACTCCTCGAGGAGAAGAGCGCGGTAGCGCTGTTGCTGCTGTCGCTGATCGGGCCGCAACTGGCGGGGCTGCTGTTTCCCAGGGGAAGCCGGCTGCGCTTGTTATGGAGCGCCGCGCTGCTGAATCTGGTGTTCGCCATTTCCTACAATGTGACCGACCGCTTTACCTTTTTTCTGCCCGGTGCAGCGATACTGACGATCCTCGGCATGATTCAGTTGCGACGTATCCTGCCCCGCACAGCGGCACGCGGAACATTGCTCAGTCTCTCGGCATTGTCGGCACCGGTAGTCATCCTGCTGACGTATTCACTCTACGCCAACGGGGTGATCACCCTTCCGGCGCACAAGGAGCAGTTGCCCTATCGTGACGATATCCGCTACTTCATGGTGCCCTACCTGCGCGACCGGTCTGCTGAGCATTTCGTGCGCGCCTACGAGCCGGTAGTGCCCGGAGGTGCGTTGATCATTGCCGACTGGACACCGATGGGCGCGATGCGCTCGGCGCAAGCGATCGGGCTGCTTGCCGGACGCACGCTGGCGACCTGTGATGACGACGTGGCGATTCGGGCAGCCATGCGCAGCAACGGCGTTTATCTGCCGCGGTTGAGTTATTGCGCGACTGTGGCGCAAGACCACCGACTTGAAGAACAGCCAGTGGGGTATTCATTGCACGCCGAGTGAAACGAATCATGGCTGAAGCGTTGAACGTCCATTCATGATGCGTTTGTTCACCGTGTCAAGGCTGCCAGAGCGCCTGCCCGCCGCCCAGTTTGCGGTCCAGAAAACTGGCCGCACTGATCAGCGCCAGATGGCTCAGGGCCTGCGGTGTATTGCCGAGGTGATGAGCATGCGCGTCGAACTCTTCGGCGTACAAGCCCAGCGGATTGGCGTAACGCAGCAGTTGCTCGAACTCCAGGTGCGCCTGTTCGACCCGGCCGGCGCGGGCCAGACATTCGACGTACCAGAACGAGCAGGCCACGAAGGCGCCCTCTTCACCTGCCAGACCGTCATCATGATCGTCGTCGTTGCGGTAACGGAACACCATCCCGTCACGCACCAACGCGCCCTCGATGGCATCCAGCGTCGCCAGCCACTTGGGATCGTTGGCGCCGACGAAGCGCACCAGTGGCATCAGCAACATCGAGGCATCCAGATTGCAGCTGCCCTTGTGCTGCACGAAATGCCCCAGATCGTCGTTCCAGAAGTTCTTCCAGATATCGTCGTGGATCTCTTCGCGCACCTTGGTCCAACGCTCGAACGGCCCCGACAGTGAACGCTTGAAGGCCAGGCGCAGAGCCCGGTCCAGGGCCACCCAGCACATCAGCCGCGAGTGCAGGAAGTGCTGGTCGCCGCCGCGCATTTCCCAGATGCCCACGTCCCGGTCGTTCCAGTGCTCGCACACATAGTCGACCTGGCGCACCACATGCTGCCAGCCGTCATGGGAGATGGCATCACCGTATTTGTTGGCCAGGTACACGGCGTCCATCAGCTCGCCGTAGATGTCCAGCTGAACCTGCTTGTACGCTTCGTTGCCAATGCGTACCGGCTGCGCACCGCCGTAGCCGGACAAGTGATCGAGATGCTCTTCCGGCAGCTCAGCGTGGCCATCCAGCGCATAGAGAATGCCGAGCTTCTCAGTCTGTTCGCAGCAGTCATCCAGTCGCCCGCGCACCCAGTTCATGAAGGCATTGGCTTCATCGGTGTACCCGAGGCGCATGAACGCATACACGGTGAACGACGCATCACGTATCCAGGTATAGCGGTAATCCCAGTTGCGCTCACCGCCCTCGGTTTCCGGCAGACCGAACGTCGCGGCGGCAACGATGCCGCCGTGCTTGCGCGAGGTCAGCAGCTTGAGGGCCAGCGCCGAGCGAGTGACCATTTCACGCCAGCGCCCGGTGTAGTGCGACTGCCCGGACCAGCGCCGCCAGAACTTCAAGGTGTCATCGAAATAGCGCGAGCACCGGCCAGCAGCGACATTCGAATCATCGATTCCGCCGAGGATGAACTCGATGGTCTGGCCCTTGTGCATATGAAATTCGGCCACGGCGTCGTGCTGCTCAAGACGCAACGGTGTCGTCGCCGACAAACGCATGCCCGGTTGCCCGGCGGCTTCGAAACAGATGTCCTGACCATCGACCCGCGCGGTGGTGTCGGCACGGCTGTAATCCATGCGCACCCGGCAGCGCATGCGCAGCGTGGCCTCGCCAAAGCGCACCTGAACGCGGCGCACGATGCGCGGCAGATCATCCTGATCCTCGCCGATCGGCATCAGGTCGGTGACTTCCACCACCGCGTCCTCGGAAATCCAGCGGGTTTGCAGGACGTTGGTATCCGGCAGATAGATCTGCAGCCGCCTGGCGTCAGGCAGATCGGGCGCCAGCTGAAAGATCCCGGCGTCGGGCGTGTCCAGCAGCGCAGTGAAAATCGACGGGCTGTCGAAGTCAGGCCAGCAGCAGAAATCGATACTGCCGGTGTTGGCAATCAGCGCAGCACTGCGCATGTCGCCGATGATGCCGTGATCCTCGATGCGGTTTTGCGCCTCTGCGGGAAAGTCAGCCATTGCCACGGAACTCCGGATAGAGGGTCATGCCCCCATCGATGAACAGGGTGGTGCCGTGCACATAATCCGAGGCATCGGACGCCAGCCAGAGCACCGCATTGGCAACATCTTCCGGCTCGCCGATACGACCATAAGGGATCAGTTTGAGCATTTCCTTCTCGGCGTCGCCCTTGCGTGCATCGGCATTGATCGGCGTGCGGATGGCACCGGGAGCAACGCTGTTGACGCGAATCTTCAGCTCGCCGACTTCCTGGGCGATGCTGCGCATCAACAGGTCGACGCCGCCCTTGGACGCTGCGTAATTGACGTGCCCGGCCCATGGAATCAGCTGATGCACCGAGCTCATGTGAATGATCTTGCCCATGGCCCGTGACACTTCAGGGCGCATGCCCTGCTTGATGAACTGGCGCAATGCCGCGCGGGCGCAGAGAAACTGCCCGGTCAGGTTGACGTTGATGACGGTATTCCAGTCTTCGAGGGACATGTCGACGATCGACGCGTCCTTTTGCAAGCCGGAATTGGCGACCAGAATATCCAGCGCGCCGAAATGTTCGATGGTCTGTGCAAACAGCCGCTCGACGTCTTCTTCTTTCGAAACGTCGGCCCCCACAGCCAGCGCCTTGCCCCCGGCCGCACGAATTTCTTCGGCCAGCTTCTCGGCAGGTTCAGGTTTGGAGTTGTAGTTGATCACCACGGCGGCACCGGCCTCTGCCAGCGCGCGTGCAGCGCCTGCGCCCAGACCGGAACTGGCGCCGGTAACGATTGCGACTTGTTGCTTGAGTGAGATGTGCATCAATTTCAGCCTCGGAGTAAGCGTACTAGTGCTGACTGGCGAGGCTGAAATTAAGTTCAGTGCAGGTTATGGCGCAGGGTTGGGCTGCGAGGTGTGAATGGCTTCGATACCGGCGATGACTTCATCGGACAGCGTGACGTCGATGCTCTCCAGATTGATCTTCAGTTGGTCCAGTTTCGTGGCACCAATGATGTTGCTGGTCACGAACGGACGGCTGGTCACGTAGGCCAGCGCCATCTGCGAAGGATCCAGACCATGCTCGCGAGCCAGCGCAACGTATTGGGCTGTGGCCGTGACGGCCTGCGGGTTGTTGTAGCGCTGGAAACGCTCGAACAGGGTCAGACGGCCATCGGCCGGACGTGCGCCGTCCAGGTACTTGCCCGCCAACACACCGAACGCCAGTGGCGAGTACGCCAGCAGGCCGATCTGTTCGCGAATGGCGATTTCCGCCAGACCGACTTCAAAGGTGCGGTTAAGCAAGTTGTAGGGGTTCTGGATGGAAACGGCACGTGGCAGATCGAGGGTTTCGGCCAGGTGCAGAAAACGCTGGGTGCCCCACGGCGTTTCGTTGGACAGGCCGAAGTGACGAATCTTGCCTGCCTTGACCAGATCACCCAGTACCGACAGGGTTTCTTCGATTTCGACGGCCTGATCATCCGGGTCGTGGGTGTAACCGAGCACGCCGAAAAAGTTGGTCTTGCGATCCGGCCAGTGCAACTGGTACAGGTCCAGGTAATCGGTGTTCAGACGCTTGAGGCTGGCTTCCAGCGCCGCAGTGATGTTCTTGCGGTCGAGGCGCGGATTGCCATCGCGGATGTGATCCATGCGACCTGGACCGGCGACCTTGCTGGCCAGCACCCAGTCGTTGCGGTCACCGTACTTCTTGAAGTACTCGCCGATGATGCTTTCGGTCTTGGTGTAGGTCTCGCCACGCGGCGGCACCGGGTACATTTCTGCCGTGTCGAGGAAGTTAACCTTGGCATCCTTGGCCATACGAATCTGTTCGAATGCTTCATCCTGGGTGTTCTGCTCGCCCCAGGTCATGGTGCCCAGACAGATCGCGCTGACCGACAGATCGGTTTTGCCCAATTTACGAAATTGCATCGATGTCTCCGTTTGATTCAAAAAGATACAGCTTGAAACAGGGCTCCCATAAAACGCTGACTGGTCATTCACTGCAACACTTTTTATACGGTTTTACCTAGCGATAACCCTGCGCCTGCAGATCGAACAGCGCGGCGTAGCGCCCTGCGGCGACGATCAGGCTGTCATGATCACCGCGTTCCAGCACCCGCCCGTGCTCCAGCACCACGATGTGTTCGGCGTTGCGCACGCTGGAAAACCGATGCGATATGAGCAGCGTCATGCGCCCTTTGGCGTACTCGCGAAAATGTTCGAATACCGCCGCTTCTGCCCCGGCATCCAGGGCGGCAGTCGGCTCGTCGAGAATCAGGATATCGGCGTCGCGGCGCATGTAAGCGCGTGACAACGCGATTTTCTGCCACTGCCCGCCGGACAGTTCCTGACCTCCCGCAAACCAGCGGCCCAGTTGTGTGGCGTAGCCTTTGTCGAGCTGTTCGATGAACTGCGCGGCCATGCCCTGCGCCGCCGCTTCGCGCCAACGGCCTTCATCATGGAAGGCCTGAGTGTCGCCGACCCCAAGGTTCTCGCCGACCTGAAACTGATAGCGAATGAAGTCCTGAAAAATCACGCCGATGCGCGAGCGCAAAGCATCTTCGTCCCACTCCTGCAGGTCGCTGCCGTCCAGCAGAATGCGGCCTTGATCGGGTTGGTAGAGGCGCGTCAGCAGCTTGATCAGGGTGGTTTTTCCCGACCCGTTCTCGCCCACCAGGGCCACGCTGCGCCCCGGGGCCAGGTGCAGATCGATATTTTCAAGTGCCGGACGGCTGGTCCCCGGATAAGTGAAACTGACGTTCTCGAAGCGCATGCCATCACCGGGTTGCGCGCCCACGGCCAGGCTGCCAGCAGATGGCGTAACCGGCTGACCGAGGTAGACATACAGGTCAGCCAGATACAGCCCGTCCTCGTACAAACCACTGATGGCGCTGAGACTGCTGCTCACCGCGGCCTGACCCTGTTTGAACAGCACCAGGTACATGGTCATCTGCCCCAGGGTGATCCGCCCGTGTACCGCATCGACCACCACCCAGGCGTAGGCCAGGTAAAACGCAGCCGTGCCCAGCAGACCGAGCAGGAAGCCCCAACCATCACGGCGCACCGTCAGGCGCCGGTCTTCGGCATACAGACGCTCGAAGGTGTCGCGGTAGCGCTTGAGCAGCAGCGGCGCGAAGCCGAACAGCTTCACCTCCTTGATATAGCCCTCGTGGGAGAGCAGTGTTTCGATGTAATTCTGCCGACGGGTTTCCGGAGCGCGCCGGGTAAACAGGCGGAACGCGTCGCCGGAAAAATGCGCTTCGGCAAAGAACACCGGCAACGCGCCGAGCACCAGAATCAGCAACGCCCAGGGCGAGAAATGCACCAGCAATACGGCAAAGCTGATCAGCGAAATGAGGTTTTGCAGCAACCCCAACGATTTGGTCACCAGAGCCAGCGGCCGTGTCGAGGCTTCACGCCGGACGCGCACAAGCTTGTCGTAAAACTCGGAGTCTTCGAACTGCGACAGCGACAGGGTCTGGGCCTTCTCCAGAATCAGGGTATTGACCTTCTGCCCCAGCAGCACCCGCAGCAACGCCTGCTGCACGGAAAGCCCGCGCTGTGCTGCCGCGAGCAGAGCCAGCACACCGGCTTCGAACAACACATAGCGCAGCACCGGCCACAAAGGTGCTTCGCCCGCACTGGCGTGCAACTGCATGGCAGCGACCACCGCATCGACGATGCGCTGGCCGAGCCAGGCGGCCAGCGCGGGCAGCAGGCCGGCGATCAGCGTGGCGACGATCAGCCCGATGGACAGCGCTCGGGAGGTGGTCCAGACCAGATGCATCGCGCGCAAGGCCTGGTGCATGAACGAAATGAAACGCTTGAAAACCGGCATACGCTTAAAAACTCTTCAGACAGGTCGAACCCCCATGTCGGGCGGCCATCATACGACCACAGGTTCGTTGAAAAACAGGAAACTCATCATGAAAGATGCTTACAACCTGCAACGCTTTGTCGATGCCCAGCAACCGCTGTTCCAGCAGGTGCTAACGGAACTCGGAGCCGGACAGAAACGCTCCCACTGGATGTGGTTCGTGTTCCCGCAGATCCAGGGGCTGGGGCGCAGCGACACGGCGCGACACTACGCAATCACCGACCTCGATGAAGCTCGGGCTTACCTGCAACACCCCGTGCTGGGACCGCGTCTGGAACAGTGCGCCGCAATCATTGCGCCTCAGGTAGAACGTTCGGCGCGACAGATCTTCAGTTCGCCGGATGACATGAAACTGCATTCGAGCATGACCCTGTTCAGCATCGCAGCACCTGAGCGACCCGTGTTTCAAAAGGTGCTGGATACGTTTTTCGGAGGCGAGCGAGATGCGATGACGGTAAAACTCCTGTCACGGTGATTCAACCTCACTTGGGCGCACGCTGCACGCAGCGTTCGCGCCGGTCGTCGACGCGCTCGGCAAACCAGGCGGTGGTGAGGTTACGGGTGATTTTCGGGCTTTTCAGGGTAATGCCGGGCAGGATGGCCCTGGGCAAAGGTTTGCCCGCCGCCCTGTCCGCCAGGGCGAAGACCTTGCTGTACAGATCGGTCTCCTCGAATTCCAGCGTGTCGCCCTGCTTGAGCTGGCTCCATATCTGCGACTTGTTCATGCCCAGCCGATCGCCCAGCGTGCGTACTGCCAGCTCGGTGGAGCCCGGCGAGGTAGAGTCAAAGCGGATCAGGTCGCCATCCAGCGCCAGCTCGATGCCCGTAGCCCGGCTCACAGCATTCTGGAACGCGGCATTGCGACTGGCGTACCAACCGGCATTGAAGTCGGCAAAGCGGTACAACGACTGGGTGTAGTTGACCGGGTAGCCCAGCAGGTGAGCGATACCGAAGTACATGCCGCCACGGCGGGTGAAGACTTCGCGGCGGATCGAACCATCGACCGTGTAGGGATAATCCTCGGCGTGCTTCTCGGCAAAGGCGATGCTGACCTGCATCGGCCCGCCGGTCTTGACCGGGTTGAAGTTGCCGAACAACGCCTGACCCAGCGGCACCATGCCGATGAAGTCATCAAAGATCGCGCTGAGGTCTTTCTCGGTGCGCGCAGAATCGAGGCGTTTGCCGTAAGTCTTGCCGTCCGGCGAGCGAACACGTAACGCGGTGGCGATCAGCGCATTGGGAATGTGCAGTCGCGCAGCGCGGCGATTGATTTCTGCGCGGGCGATGTGGCCCATGTCCGGCACTGCAGGATCGACTTGAAAGGTCGATTCCTGCTCGGTAACGGCCATCACCGAACACAGGTTTTCGGTGGTCAGCGGGATCTTCTGCGCGGCAAACGCGGCGTGAATATCCGTGGCCCATCCCTGGCGATCCGTAGCAGTCGCCGGCATCAGGCGCATGATCTGCGCGCGCGCCTGTTCAGGCGTCAGTTCGGGCTCCTGGACCCGCTGCGTGCCACAGCCTGCCAATATCAGCAACCCGACGCTCAGCATGAGCGATTTGCATAGCCTTCTATTCAATCCATGACTCCTGTCTGGTTCGCGCTTCGACGCGCGGTTCACTTCAGAAGGCTTTTCACCTCAAAAGACCGACCAGTCGACCCTCGCGCTGAGTTTTTCCAGCGCAGCCATACCGACAAGGGAATTGCCCGCTGCGTTCAACTCCGGGGACCACACACAGACTGAAGCACGCTCGGGCACGATCGCAACGATACCACCGCCTACCCCGCTCTTGCCCGGCAGGCCTACGCGATAGGCGAAGTTGCCGGCTTCGTCGTACAGGCCGCTGGTGGCCATGATCGAGTTGACCTGGGTGGCCTGCCGCGCAGTGACGATCTGCTCGCCGCTGTGAGCGCAAAAGCCCTGATGAGCCAGAAAACCGAATGCTTTGGCCAGATCGATACAGTTCATGCTCAGCGCACAATGATGGAAGTAGCTGCGCAGCACTTCTTCCACATCGCCGTGAAAATTGTCGAAGGATTTCATCAGATAGGCCGCCGCGGCATTGCGCGAACGGTGCTGGTATTCGGAGTCGGCGACTTTGGAGTCGGAAGTGATCGCCCGATTACCGCACAGGCGTCGAACGAAGTCGCGCATCGACAGCGACGGTGCTGCGAACCGCGCCTGGTTGATGTCGCAGATCACCAGCGCACCGGCATTGATGAACGGATTGCGCGGCCTGCCCTGCTCGAACTCCAGCTGCACCAGCGAGTTGAATGGCTGGCCAGAAGGCTCGTGTCCGAGACGCTGCCAGATCTCCTCGCCCGAGTGACCGATGGCTTGCACCAGGCTGAACACCTTGGAAATGCTCTGTATCGAAAACGCCGTTTCGGCGTCCCCGGCGCTGAACACCTGACCATCGTTGCCGTACACCGCGATGCCCAGCTGATCTGGCCGGACCTCGCCCAGTGCCGGGATGTAATCGGCCACCTTGCCCTGACCAAGCAAGGGTCTTACTTCATCGAGGATTTCGTTCAGCAGGTCTTGCATGTGTGCGCCCCTTGTTTTGGCTGCGCACACTACACCAACCTCAAGCGCCTCGCATCACTGCGTTGCAGGCTCACGTCTTGTAGTCGGTGTCGTTACGCTCCAGCTCGCGAATCAGGGCATTCCAGTGCCGTGCGACACCCGGCGCATGGCCGTCCTTGATGGCCTTTGCCTGTTGCTCCACCTTGGCAATCACCTCGCGCGGTGGGAACACCAGTTCGGCGTTACCCGCCGACTGTGCCGCAATCTGAATATTGCAGGCGTACTCAAGGGCATGAAGCTGCTGAAACGCATGCTCGACACTCACTCCGCCGGTCAGCAACCCGTGGTTACGCAGGATCATCACGCTTTTGTCACCCAGGTCGGCGACCAGCCGTTCGCGTTCACTCAAGTCCAGCGCAATGCCTTCATAGCCGTGGTAAGCAACCCGGCCGGAGAAGGCAATCGAGTGCTGGGAGATGGGCAGCAGGCCGTCCTTCTGCGCCGACACGGCGATACCGTCACGGGTGTGAGTGTGCAGCACCGCCTGCAGGTCGTGGCGCGCAGCATGAATGGCACTGTGAATCACGTAACCGGCGTAGTTGATACCCAGCCCGGTGGGGTCATCGACAATCGTGCCGTCAATATCGACCTTGACCAGGTTGGACGCGGTGATTTCATCGAACAGCAGCCCGAACGCGTTGATCAGAAAGTGCTCGTCCGGGCCCGGCACGCGTGCCGAGAAATGCGTATAGATATGATCGGTCCAACGCTTGAGCGCCGCCAGCCGATAGGCCGCCGCCAGCTTGACCCGGACTTCCCATTCTTCCGGCGACACTCTGTCGCGCACGCTGCCGCTACCCGACGGCGTCGTACCTGACTGGACTGGCAAAGCGCTGACGTTGCTCATGGTATTGCTCCTGGATGACTTCTGACTGATCAGCAAGACTAGGCGCATGGGGATTCAATTAAAAATCACATTTACTTCTAAGCTAATTATAAAAAATGAGAATATTAAAGTCAGTCCTGCTACCGCCTTTGCACATGTCCACGAAGGTCTATGATTATTTCTAAAGGCTATTTAAATAACTTTTTATATATCGATGTGCTCCAGAGAATTTTAAATCCCCACCGGAACATGGCATGCCGAAGACTGCAAGATTTCTCCCCCTCACAGCGGCCGACGCTCTGCGTAACACGGCGGTTCCGGGATGTCAGATGGATTGAGGCCCGACTCAGGTCACCTTTTCGCCCCTCGGCGAGTCACTTTGATCGGGCCAAAGTGACCAAAGCCCCTGGCTCCGTTTCCGGCCCGACTTCGTCGGGTTCCTTCGCCCTGACACTGATCCGGGGGTCGCCGCAACGGGCCATCCATGGCCCGGTGCGGCTTGCTCGGCGTCCTGCCGAGCATCCCCCGGATCAGCGCCAGGACTCAGCCGTCACTTACGTCGCAATTTGCGTTGTCAGTGCCATTGCGCCAAAAAAGCGCTTTCGTTTATGTGCAGTGCCCAGGAGCAAGGCATAGCGTCGTGTTGCAGCGTCACGAGCTTTATGCAAACGCAACGTATTGGAACGACAGTCAGCGGCAAATCGCGCTACCAGTTATACGTCACCTTGCCGTAGTAATAAGCGCCGCTGTACCCGTAGGGCGAGAATGTGCTGTAGGCCAGGTTGCCGCCGCTGGAGGAGAAGTCGTTGAGCTTCTCCGGGTATTTGTCGGTGACGTTGTCGCCGCCCAGGGTGAAGACCCAGCTCTTGAGTTTGTAGTCGACCGCCAGGTCCAGCAGCCAGGCGGCGCTGAAGGTCTGATCGTTGACCTTGTCGGCCTGATAGCTGGTGAACTCGCCGTAGCGGACCAGATTGGAGTGCAGCGCCCAATTGCCAAACGTCAGGTCATTGCCCAGCGTCAGTTTGTGTTGCGGCGTGGTGTCGCCCAGCAAACCGATGCGCTCCCTGCGGTCTACCCGCACCAGGTTCACTCCCAACTGATCGAGAATCGCCGGGTTGGCCTTCACGTCGGTGACTTTGGTGTGGTTGTAGTTGTAACCCACCGTGCTGTTCCAGCGCACACCGTTGTCGAACTGGTAGCGGTAATTGGCGACCAGATCGACGCCATCGGTGCTGGTGTCCGTGGCGTTGGTGAAATAACGGGCACTGGTGTAGTTGATATCGCCTACGCCATTGCTGCGCAGGTAATTGATGGCGGTGTTATTGAGCACCAGATTGGAGGACAGCGAGATACGGTCCTGAATGTCGATGCGATAGACGTCGGCAGTCACGGTCAGGCTGTCCAGCGGCTGGAGTACCAGGCCCAGGCTGTAGTTGCGGGACTTTTCCGGCTTGAGGTCTTCGGCACCCAACAGTTGTGCAACGTTACTGCCGGCCGGAAACGTGCCCGCTTCCTGGATGGTGTTGCCAATCAGCTGCGACGACGTGAAAGTAAAGTTCTGCTGCGCCAGTGAAGGCGCGCGGAAGCCTGTCGATACGCTGCCTCGCAAGGCCACCTGCGGAGTGAAATCGTAGCGCGCCGAAAGCGAGCCGCTGACATTGGAACCGAAATCGCTGTAGTCCTCGTGGCGGACGGCAGCCGACACACCGAGCTTCTCGGTCAGATTGGTTTCCAGGTCCAGATACTGTGCGAAGTTGTGTCGCGAGTAACTGCCTGCATCCGCCGCGCGGAAACCGCCCAACCCGGAACTGCCGGTCTGGAAATACGACTCTGGCTGCCCTGCCTCGATCTGATAGCCCTGCCGCAGGTACTCCGCGCCAAACGCAACCGATACCGGATAAGGCAGCCACGCTGCATTGAATTCTCTGGACAGGTCGAGGCTCAGTTGCCTCTGATCATTGGTCAGCGTGCCGTTGTAAAACGAGCGCGGCGTGTTCAGCCCCAATGAGGTGTTAATGGTTTTGGTGCGCAGCTCATAAGAGTTTTTGCCATAGTTGGCGGACACGTCGTAGTGCCAGTCATACGCCAGTTCACCGCGCAGGCCAGCGACCAGCGAGGTGTCTTCGAGCGTGCCGTTGATCAGTGGCAGATAGCCGTTTGGATAAATCGCCGCAATGTTATTCGAAGCATTGCTCGGCCGATAGAAAGCGGCGGTTTCACCACGCCGTTTGCTGTAGCCCCCAAAGCTGTAGAACTCCGCCGCATCGCTGAAGCTGTATTCGGCGTTGTACTGCAGCTTGCCCTCGTGTGTCTGTGGCTCGCCCTGGCGAAACACCTGCTGACCGTAAGTGGTGGACCCGACACTGGACGCTCGCAAGTCGTCACCGGCACGGTTGGTGTAGTCATTGTTGGCACCCTCACCGGACAGGTTGAACGTGCCGTTGTCGCCCAGGGCAAAACCGGTATTGCCCGATACTTGGCGCTGAATGCCGTCGCCCTTCTTGTATTGGCCGTACTGGCTGGAAATCGACCCGCCATGGTCGGCGCTCTTGAGAATGATGTTGATCACCCCGGCGATGGCATCGGACCCATAACGTGCCGACGCACCGTCGCGCAGGACTTCGATATGGTCGATGGCCGACAGCGGAATGGCATTCAGGTCGGCAGGTGCCGAACCACGTCCGACCGCCCCGCCCAGATTGACGAAGGCGGATGTATGCCGGCGCTTGCCGTTGACCAGCACCAGCACCTGATCCGGCGAGAGGCCACGCAGTTGCGCCGGACGTGTCAGCTCCGCACCGTCCACCAGGCTCGGCCGAGGGAAATTGATCGAAGGAATCAGACGAGCCAGCACGGCGCCCAACTCGCTGGAGCCGGAACTGCGCAGGCTGTCACCGGAGATCACATCGACAGGCGACAGCGAGGCGCTGGCGGTACGCTCCTGCGCACGGGTGCCGGTCACGATCACTGTACCCAGAGTGGACGCACCCTGATTAGCTTGTTCATCTGTCGCTTCGGCGGCAAAAGCGCTTGCACTGATACCCGCGACGCTCAGCAAATTGGCTGAAAAAATCGCCGTGGCCAATACGCTGCGTTTGAAATTCCCCATACCACTACCCCTTGAAAATCCCTGATCCAGAAACTTTGTTCTGGTTACAACGAGCGATCCGTGCGGCGGACGGTGGCGATCATTACGGTGTCTGATTGATGTTCCGGTAGCCCGATGCGATATAGCTTAATGACATTGATTTAAATATTTAAATACCAATAACGAACAAGCATCTGCATTTGTGTCCGTACTGAAAAATGCTTGCGATGCAGACAAAAAAAGGCCGCACCTGCCTGAGGATGCGGCCCAAAACCGTTGAAGCTGTAGGTGGTATAAATCTGCTACTTGGCAGTGATCACGGACAATTTGGTAATCCCGGCACGTTCGATGGAAGCCATGGCGCGCGCGACTTCTCCGTAGTTGACGCCATTGTCCGCCTGCAATTGCACGCGCACGTCAGGGGTCTTGTCCTTGGCCGCCTTCAGGCTGCTTTCCAGCAAGCCCGGCTGGATTTCGTCCTTGTTGATGAACAGCTTGCCCTGCCCGTCGATGCTCACCACCAATGGGTCTTTCTGCTCCACTGGCGCGACCGATTCGGTCTTGGGCAGGTTGATCGGGATCGAGTTGGTCAACAGCGGCGCGGTAACGATGAACACCACCAGCAGCACCAGCATTACGTCTACCAGCGGCGTGACGTTGATCTCGCTCAGCACTTCATCGGTATCTTGAGTAGAAAAAGCCATCTCAGGAGGCCTCCTTCACGTTCTGCCCGGCGTGGGCGCCCGCAGTGCCGGACTTCAATACCGGATGCAGCAGCACACGGAAGGCGCTCTTCTGCGCCAGGCTATAGAAGTCATGGGCAAAGTCATCCAGATCGGCAGCGGTCAGTTTCAGGCGTCGCAGGAAGTAGTTGTAAACCAGCACTGCGGGCACTGCGACGGCAATACCGACACCGGTAGCCACAAGCGCCGCGCCGATCGGCCCGGCCACCGTTTCCAGGCTCGCAGAACCGGCCGCACTGATGCCCTTGAGGGCCGACATGATGCCCCAGACCGTACCGAACAGACCGATGAAAGGCGAAGTGCTGCCGATGCTGGCGAGGATGGCCAGACCGGTTTCCAGCGAGCGGCGCTCGCGAACGATCTGCTGACGTAATGCGCGCTCAAGGCGGTCCTGATGGTTGATGGACTGACTGAGGTCATTGGCCTGCGCGCCATCCGGCACCTGAATGGCGGCGTAACCGGCCAGGGCGACACGAGCGGCAGCGCCCGGTTGCTCCTGGGCCAGTTGCGCGGCCGAATCCAGACTCGATGTCGCCCAGAACCGCTTGTGGAACTTGCGATCCTGAGACTTCAGACGCGAAAACTGCACGCCCTTGAGCAAGGCCAGGCCCCAGGTCGCGACGGAAAAAAGCACCAGCAGCCAGATGACCGCGTGTTCGATGGATTCAAAAGGCGAAGCAAGTAGATTCATGGCGCAGCTCTCTCTGAACAAAGTCTGAACAAGGCATGGAGTGTGTCGCGATGCGCCTTTGGTTCAGGTAGCTCGCCAGGTCAATCGAATAGCCGGGTTTGATCGTGAAACGTTTTGATCTTGAAGCCTCAGTTGATCTTGAAATCAATGGGCACGCTGACCCAGCCATCCTGGGCTACATCGCCCTGCTTGGCCGGAACGAAACTCCAGCGTTTCACCGCAGCAAGCGCGGCGTCATCAAGCTGCTCGCGGCCACTGCTCTTCTGTATTTGAATCTCGCCGGGCTTGCCGCTGGCCAATACATGCACGCGCAACAGCACAGTGCCTTCCCAGCCGCGACGCATGGCCAGCGATGGGTATTCCGGAGCCGGGTTGCGCAGGTAACCCGCGCTGGCCGAGGCCGGAGTCACTGGCTTTGGTGTGGGCGGCGCGGGTGGCGCAGGCGCGGCGACAGGAGCTGTCGATACGGGAGGTGTGGGGGGCTGTTCAACCGGTTTGGCCACGGGTTTCACGACCGGCTTGACCACCGGTTTGGGCGGCTGTGGCTTGGGCTTTGGAATCGGTTTGGGCGGCGGCGGTTTGACGGCCAGTTCGTCCTCGACAGCAGGTGGCGGCTCGACCACCGGTTGCACGACAGGCTCGGGCGGTGGCGGCGGTGTTTCCACAACCGGTGGCGCAGGCTGGGAAAACTCGATGGTCATCGGCGGGATTTCAGGTGGCACAACCGGCAACGCCGGCGTCGGGTTCTGGCTCAGCCAGTAAATAATTGCGCCATGGAACACCAGCGCCAGCGCACCGAGCAAAATGGCTTCGCGCCGTCCGAGAATCGGCTTGGGGGTGCTTTGCAACCGCGATAACGCCAGCGGCGCACGGAAAGGACGCCCCAGATCGACCAGGTCGCCACTCGGCGTCTGGCGCCAAGGCACGTCATGTGCACTGGCTGCGGTCTGGACATTGCCCATTGATACACTCCTGCATTTTCATGATAAAAATCCAGGTTCTGTTGGTATCAGTCACCTTCCTTAGGCCGATGTGGCGAGGCAATCATCGCCGAAAGAGCTTTGTTCCTGAAAAGAATATTTGGTTCGCCGGTTAGATCCTAAATGCATATAGGAGGCGGACGTTCCGCGTTCGCTTTTGAACGTGCAGTGAGGCACAGAGTTGTGACGCGGAGCGTCACGAAAGGCATTCCCACGCTGGAGCGTGAGGAACGATAGGCGTCATGTAGGCTGTGCCGGCCTCTTTGCGAGCAAGCTCGCTCCCACAAGACCGGTTTATAACGATGAGTGCCCAGCGTCCGATGCTGCAAGCCTCAATGGCCGCTGTGATCGCCGTGGCTGCTGTGCTCGTCGCTGGTCAGTGACTTGGCGACTGCGGTGACCTGGATCGATTGCTTCGCGCCCTTGGCGTCTTCCACGGTCAGGGTCAGAGGCACCTGGTCGCCCTCTTTGACCTGGGCGGACAGGCCCATGAACATCACGTGGTAGCCGTCGGAATCGAGCATCACCGGTTTGCCAGCCGGCAGGTCGACCGAGTTGACGCGCTGCATGCTCATCACATCGCCTTTCATGCTCATCTCATGGATCTGCACGGTTTTCGCAACAGGTGAAGCAACGTCGACCAGCTTGCTGTCCGTGTCCGCAGTGATGCGCATGAACGCGCCCGTGGCTGACTGGCCCGGCACGGTGGCACGCACCCAGGCGTCGTCGACGTGTGTTTCGGCCAGGGCCTGAGCGCTCAGGCCCAACAGCGAAAGGGTCAGCAACAGCGGTTTTGCGACGTTACGAATCAGAACGGTCATCAGCATACTTCCATCAAAGTGAGCAGATCTTCGGTGCATTGTTGGGCGGACAGCCTGTGCGACAACCCCAGGCGCAATACACCGCGGGTGTCGTAGACGTAACTGGTGGCGGTGTGCGAGATCGTGTAGGTGTCACCCAGTGGGACCTTCTCGAAGAATACGCCGAACTCCTTCGCCGTTGCCGCCGTTTCTTCAAGCGTGCCGGACAGTGCAACGAAGGTCGGATCGAAGGCCTTCACATAGGCGTCGATCACTTCGGGCGTATCGCGCTCCGGGTCCAGGGTAATGAACACCACCTGCAGCGTCTTGCCCTCCTCGCCCATCAGCTTCCTGATCTGTGCAGCTCGCGCCAGCGCGGTGGGGCAGATGGCCGGGCACTGGGTGAAACCGAAGAAGATCATCGGCATGAGGCCGCGAAAACTCGACAGCGTCTTGACGTTGCCTTGCGAGTCCTTGAGCCGGAAGTTGCGGCCGACAATCTCGTTGCTCATGTCCTTGCCGTGCTTGAACGGCAACGCATTGGAGCTGCCGCAGCCGGTCAGCAGACCAAGGCTCAACAACGAGAGACCTGCGACCACCTCGCGGCGTGTCAGATGTTGCGTCATGTCTTGCGTCCCCTGAGGATAAGGCGCGTGGGTTCAGACAAATTCAAAGGCGGCGAATTTACCACTCAAGGACCATGGGGAATACCGCCAATCCTGTATCAAGGCATGAGCAGACGCGCAAACGTCGCGCTCATGGGCTGCAATAGGTCATGCGACAAAACAGCACAGGCTGGCTTATCGTGCCGCCGCGCCCTGCAGGAAAAACTGGGTCACCAATGCGCCCATGCCGACGCGTGCCACACGGCCGCGGCGTTCGGCGTCGACCATCCCGGAGAGCAGCGCTGCGAACATTTCGGTAAGGACGGCGGCACCGACGTCGATCCGGAACAGACCTTCACGCTGACCGCGCAGGAAAAATGCATCCAGGGCGTCAGAGTAAGGCAACCAGCGGCGCCCCCCGCTGCTTTCGTCGAGCGAATCCGGGCGCCACTGAAATACCAGAAAGACCAGCATTTCGCGGTGCATGAGGTGGTTATCGACCAGCCGCTGAAGTGCTTCCAGCGGCGGAGCATGCTGCAGATCCGCGTCGGCAACCATCTGGTTCATCAGGTCCGAGGCGTGATTGAGCAGCAGTTCCACGAGATTGGCGCGAGTACCGCAGAAGCGGTTGAGCGTCGCCTTGCTGACACCAGCCGCCTGAGCAATATCCTTGAGCGTACCGTTGGAATGGTCGACCAGCGCAACGGCCAGAGCCTTCAGAAATTTGTCGTCAGCAGGTAATTCCATTGGGTACGTCTTCAACTCGTATAAGTGGCGGGCGGCGCATTGTGCAGAAACCTTACCGCGTTCTCAAAGCCTATACACAATTAGTCACTAAAGCCTCATGTGAGTCAATATTGACTCATCGCCTTTCAGAGTGGATCATTCGCGGCTTTAGCATCTGATGGCTGCGGCCGGGTGAATGATGAGTAGTTTCAGCGATTGGCGTGTCTTGCCTGCAGTAGCCCTGCTGGCAGCGTTGGGTCTGGCCGGGTGCGAGCAGAAACAGCAGCAGGATCACGCTGCATCGAAAGCGCCCAAAGAGGTGGAAGCCATTATCGTCAGCGCCGAATCGTTCACGCTCGTTGACGAATTGCCCGGCCGTATCGAACCGGTGCGTGTGGCGCAGGTTCGCGCCCGGGTGGCCGGTATCGTGCTGAGCCGCAACTTCGAGGAAGGCGCCGACGTGAAAGCCGGCGCAGTGCTGTTCCAGATCGATCCGGCGCCATTCAAGGCCGCGCTGTCCAAGGCGCAGGGAGATCTGGCACGGACTCAGGCCACGCTGTTCGAGACTCAGGCCACGGTCAAGCGCTATGAGTCGCTGGTGGAAATTGAAGCGGTGAGTCGCCAGACCTTCGACACGGCCCGCTCCGCGCTGCAAAACGCTGTTGCAGCGAAGCGTTCGGCCGAGGCCGATGTTGAAACAGCCAGGCTGAACCTGAGCTATGCCACCGTCAAGGCGCCGATTTCAGGCCGCATTGGCCGCGCTATGGTCACCGAGGGCGCGCTGGTCGGTCAGGGCGAAACCACGCTGCTGGCAACCATTCAACAACTCGACCCGGTCTACGCCGACTTTACCCAGCCGGCCGCCGACGCCTTGCAGATGCGCGCCGCGATACAGGAAGGCCGCTTGCCCAAGGGCGGCGAAGACGCGTTGTCACTGAGTGTCGACGGCACCGATTACACGAGCACTGGCACCCTGCTGTTTACCGATGTCGCAGTAGACCGGACTACCGGCCAGGTGTCGTTGCGTGCGCGCTTTGCCAATCCCAAGGCCGTGCTGCTGCCCGGCATGTACGTGCGGGTACGCACACCGCAACGCGTTGACAGCAACGCCATTCTTGTTCCGCAGCGCGCCGTTCAGCGCTCCGGTGACGGTGCAGCCCGCGTGCTGGTGATTGCCCAGGACGGCACGGTCGAAGCGCGTCCGGTAAAAACCGGGGCGATGCAGGATTCGCGCTGGCAGATCACTGAAGGCCTGAAGGCAGGCGAACAGGTCATTGTCGGCAACATGACCGGGCTCAGCGCCGGTGACAAGGTCGCCCGCAAATCGCCCTCCGCCCAGCCGCAGCCCAAGGCGCAATAAAGCCGCCTTCAGCGCGACCGAGGATCACTGTCCATGTCTCTCTTTTTTATCAAGCGCCCTAACTTCGCCTGGGTACTCGCCCTGTTCATCTTGCTCGCCGGGTTGATGGCTCTGCCGTCTTTGCCTGTGGCGCAGTACCCGGACGTGGCGCCACCGCAGATCACCATCACCGCAACCTACCCCGGCGCATCCGCGAAAGTGCTGGTCGATTCGGTGACCAGCG
The DNA here is from genome assembly GCF_017833055.1 of Pseudomonas sp. PvP100. Classification (NCBI taxonomy): domain Bacteria; kingdom Pseudomonadati; phylum Pseudomonadota; class Gammaproteobacteria; order Pseudomonadales; family Pseudomonadaceae; genus Pseudomonas; species Pseudomonas sp. PvP100. Next base: position 1,183,311 of record NZ_JAFIBO010000001.1, on the reverse strand, counting down.
TTATCGAGGACGAGCTCAACGGTGCCAAGGGGATGCTGTATTACGAGTCGACCAGCAACTCGACCGGCAGCGCGGAAATCAACGTGACGTTCGTGCCGGGCACCAACCCGGACCTGGCTCAGGTCGAGGTACAGAACCGTATCAAGAAAGCCGAAGCACGCTTGCCGCAGACGGTACTCAGCCAAGGCCTGCAGGTCGAACAGGCCAGCTCCGGTTTTCTGTTGATCTACACACTGAACTACAAGGACGGCGCGGCCAACAAGGATACCGTCGCGTTGGCCGACTACGCGGCACGCAACGTCAATAACGAAATAAGCCGGGTGAACGGTGTCGGCAGACTGCAATTCTTCGCTGCCGAAGCCGCGATGCGGGTATGGATCGATCCGCAGAAGCTGGTGGGTTTCGGCTTGTCCATCGACGACGTGAATGCCGCCATCCGGGCGCAGAACGTGCAGGTTCCAGCAGGCAGTTTCGGCAGCAGCCCGGGCTCGTCATTGCAGGAGTTGACCGCCACCCTGGCGGTCAAGGGCACTTTGGACAACCCGGAAGAGTTCGGGCGCATCGTTCTGCGTGCCAACGAGGACGGCTCTGCGGTGCACCTGTCCGATGTGGCGCGGGTGGCGGTCGGCAGCCAGGATTACAGCTTCGAATCACGCCTGAACGGGCAACGGGCCGTCGCCGGTGCCGTTCAGCTGTCGCCGGGTGCCAACGCGATCCAGACGGCCAGAGCCGTCGAGCAGCGGCTCACCGAGCTGTCGGTCAATTTCCCGGAAGGCGTCGGGTTTTCGATACCGTACGACACCTCGCGCTTCGTTGACGTGGCGATCGACAAGGTGATCTACACCCTCGTTGAAGCCATGGTGCTGGTGTTTCTGGTGATGTTCCTGTTTCTGCAGAACATCCGTTACACGCTGATCCCGACCATCGTGGTCCCGGTGTGCCTGGCAGGGACACTGGCGATCATGTACCTGATGGGCTTCTCGGTGAACATGATGACCATGTTCGGCATGGTGCTGGCCATTGGTATTCTGGTCGACGACGCCATTGTGGTGGTGGAAAACGTCGAGCGGATCATGGCTGAAGAAGGCCTCTCTCCCGCCGCCGCCACGGTCAAGGCGATGCAGCAGGTTTCCGGGGCGATTTTCGGCATCACGCTGGTCCTGGCCGCCGTGTTTCTGCCACTGGCGTTCATGGGCGGCTCGGTCGGGGTCATCTACCAGCAGTTCTCGCTGTCGCTGGCCGTGTCGATTCTGTTTTCGGGTTTCCTGGCCCTGACGTTCACCCCCGCGCTGTGTGCCACGCTGCTCAAGCCGATCCCGGCCGGGCACCATGAAAAGCGGGGGTTCTTCGGTGGTTTCAATCGCCTGTTCGGCACGTTCACCGACCGTTACGAGCGGGTCAGCTTCAGCATGATCAAGCGCGCCGGCCGCTACATGCTGCTGTACCTGGGTATCGTCGGTCTGCTGGGCTTTTTCTACCTGCGTCTGCCGGAGTCCTTTGTGCCCGTGGAAGACCAGGGCTATCTGATCATCGACGTGCAGCTGCCTCCCGGTGCCACCCGTTCGCGTACCGACCTCACCGCGCAATTGCTTGAGAACTACATGCTGTCCCGCGAAGCCACTGGCGCGGTGACCATGCTGCTGGGGTTCAGCTTCTCGGGCATGGGTGAAAACGCGGGTCTTGCGTTCCCGACCCTGAAGGACTGGTCGGAGCGCGGCAAGGGCCAGTCGGCGGCTGAAGAAGCGGCGGCGTTCAACCAGCATTTTGCCGGGCTCGGCGACGGCACGGTGATGGCAGTGACGCCACCGCCTATCGACGGCCTGGGCACCTCGGGCGGCTTCTCGCTGCGTCTGCAGGACCGCGCAGGCCTGGGCCGTGAAGCCTTGCTGGCGGCACGCGACAAGCTGCTCGGCGAGGCCAACGGCAACCCGAAGATTCTCTACGCGATGATGGAAGGCCTGGCCGAAGCGCCGCAATTGCGCCTGAACATCGACCGCGAAAAAGCCCGTGCGCTTGGGGTGAGTTTCGAGTCGATCAGCAACGCCCTGTCCACCGCCTTCGGTTCCTCGGTGATCAGTGACTTCGCCAATGCCGGACGTCAACAGCGCGTGGTCGTGCAGGCCGAGCAGAGTTCGCGAATGACCCCGGAAAGCGTGCTCAAACTCTACGTGCCCAACAGCAGCGGCACGCTGGTGCCGTTGGGTGCCTTCGTTTCGACACACTGGGAACAAGGCCCGGTGCAGATCGCACGCTACAACGGCTACCCCGCGTTCAGGATTTCCGGCGACGCAGCGCCGGGGGTCAGTACCGGCGAGGCCATGGCTGAAATCGAACGGATCGTTTCCGAGCTGCCGCAAGGCATCGGTTACGAATGGACCGGCCTCTCCTATCAGGAAAGACTCGCCAGCGGCCAGGCGGTCGGACTGTTCGGCCTGGCACTGCTGGTGGTGTTCCTGCTGCTGGTCGCGCTCTATGAGAGCTGGGCGATCCCGCTGGTGGTGATGCTGATCGTACCCGTCGGCGCGCTGGGTTCCGTGCTGGCCGTGACGGCCGTCGGCATGCCCAACGATGTGTATTTCAAAGTTGGCCTGATCACCATCATCGGGCTGGCGGCGAAAAACGCGATTCTCATCGTCGAGTTCGCCAAGGAGCTGTGGGATCAGGGCCATTCACTGCGCGACGCGGCACTTCAGGCTGCGCGGCTGCGCTTTCGGCCGATTGTCATGACCTCGCTGGCCTTCATCCTCGGCGTGGTGCCGCTGACCCTCGCCACCGGCGCGGGGGCTGCGAGCCAGCGCGCCATCGGTACAGGTGTTATCGGCGGCATGCTCAGTGCAACGTTGCTGGGCGTGGTACTGGTGCCGATATTCTTCGTCTGGGTGTTGTCCGCGCTGCGCCGCAAACCGCATGCGCAACAGATTGCCGACGATCAGCAACTGTCTGAGAAGTGATAGCCAAGAGGCGGCCGACGGGCATCAATCGCGCTGGCCCGACCTTGGCTCCGTGTCGGCTCGCGCATCCGCCGAGGCCTTGACGCGGGTCCAGGCCGGCAATGTGCCGGTCGCGTTTTCCGACGCCACATTCACCCGGTTGCGACCCTGCGATTTGGCGGCATACAACGCGCGGTCAGCAAGCTCGATCAGGCCTCGCTGATCGAGCTGACGATCCGTGCCGACGAATGTCGCGACACCCAGGCTGATCGTCACGATGCCAAACGGGCTGGCAGGATGTTCGATCTGCTCGTCACGGATTGCCTGAAGGATCTTCTCGGCCACCTGGCGAGCGTTCGACTCATCAGTACCGGGCAACACCACCGCGATCTCTTCACCACCATAGCGGGCGGCGACGTCACTGGGACGGCGAATGAACTGCTCGACCACTCGAGCCAGCGCAATCAGGCATTCATCACCGGCCAGATGACCGTAATGATCGTTGTAGCGTTTGAAATGATCGGCATCGATCAGAATCAACGACAGCAGACTGCGCTCGCGTCTGGCGCGTTTGAATTCGACTTCCAGAAACTGATCGAAACGTCTGCGATTGGCCAGCCCGGTCAGTTTGTCTTCAGAGGCGATCAACTCCAGGTGCTGGTTCAGCTGGATCAGGGCTGCCTGGGAATCGAGCAGCTGGTCTTCTGCACGTATGCGGCTGTGGATATGCCCGATCAGACGAACGCCGAGTCCGATCACCAGGCCGAGCAGCACCAGCATGACCAGAATGGACTGCCTGGTCTGGCCCAGCCAGTCGAGCATGGCTTCTTTCTGACCCAGCGCAACCACGGTGACGATCGGGTAGACATCACTGCGTTTGAACGCATAAAAACGCGGAACACCGTCAATCCTGGAAACGAACTGAGCGGTGCCGGACACTTGGCCGCGTTTCGACGTAAAAATGGGCGTCGATGACAGATCGCGACCGATTTCCTGCTCCAGATGGGGATAGCGTACCCGCAGCTGTCCGGTCGTCGACGTCAGACTGATGATGCCGGTTCGGCCAACCTTGATATCCGAATAGAACTTCAACAGATGATCGACGCCGATGGTCACAACCATCAGTCCGGCAAAACTCGCATCGGGATTATTGATGCGTCTGCTGACCGATATGACCCATTCGCCGGAGGCGCGGCTGCGAATCGTCGGGCCGATGTAAGGGGCTTTGTCAGGCATCTGCAAGTGGTGCTGAAAGAACTGGCGCTGCCCACTGTTGATGCCTATGACTTTGGGATTGCTCGAGAAGATGCAAATCCCGTCGGCGTTGTACAGCGACACGGTATCGATCTGCGGCAACGCGCCCATTTCACGCGCAATGACCCACCTCAGACGCTCGATCTGTTCAGGCCCGGCGCCGTCCTTTTCGACACGCTCCGTCAGGCCGATCAGCATCAGCTCGCTTTGCTTGAAAATGCCATCCGTGTAGGTACTCAGCGCTCCAGCCAGATTGATCGTGCTGGTCTGGATGTTTTCCAGAGTGTTGCGGCGTGCGGTCCATGCTTGCCAGGCCATCAACATCACCACGCAGGCGCACACTACGAAGATCAGCCATGACGCAAGCCGAAGGTCGCGTTTCAAAACTTGCCTCCACAACAGGTGAGAACCAGTGCATCTGGTTTTTCTGAAAACCGGACCTGATTGCTCAGGGGCCATCGACAATCCTTTCGCTATCAAATGCCATTGTCGGCAAGTGCTCGGCCATACCTGGAAGGCCTGGCATCGATAAAAGCATGCCAGCGAGTGGCATCATAATGCCACGTGCAACTGTATATGGGTTGATCGGGGTTGAACATACGGACACAGGCGCACACTGGATCACAGTGGCGCCTGATTTTATGACGGGCTGTAAATGCGACTGGCTTACAGGGGCAAGGCGGGTTATCGACAGTGGCCTGAGGTCAAGCCGTCTCGGCGACAGGCGTGCGTTGCGCAGCGGCTTCCAGCTCGCGTACCAGAGGCAACACGTGCTGACCGAAATAGGCGACTTCTTCCTGGAAATGCAGGAACGCTGAAAGGACCAGGTCTACGCCAACGGACTTGAGCTCCACGATGCGCTCGGCAATCTGTCGGGGTGTGCCGATCAGGTTGGTCTTGAAGCCGTCGTTGTACTGCACCAGATCCTGAAAGGTGGATTTGGCCCAGTTGCCCTCGCCTTCCGGACTCGACTGGCCAGCCTGTTTCGCGGCATCACCAAAGGCGTTGACGGCTTCCGGGTCAGCCTTGTCGACGATTTCGGCCAGCACGGCACGCGCCTCCTCTTCGGTATCCCTGGCAATGATGAAAGCGTTCACGCCGATCTTCACCGAATGCCCGTTCGCGGCTGCCTTGGCTCGAATGTCATCGACCTGCGCCTTGATACCTTCGACAGTATTGCCGTTGGTGAAATACCAGTCCGACACCCGCGCCGCCATATCACGTGCAGCCCGAGAGCTGCCGCCCTGAAAGATCTCCGGGTGAGGACGCTGGATCGGCTTGGGTTTGAGGGTGTAATCGTGGAAGCGATAGAAATCACCCTTGAAGGTGAAGTTGTCGGTAGTCCAGATCCCCTTGAGCGCGCGAATGAACTCCTCGGAGCGCCGATAACGTTCGTCATGCTCCAGCCAGGGCTCACCGATGGCCTGAAACTCGCCCTTGAACCAGCCGCTGACGATATTGACTGCCACGCGCCCGGCCGTGAGCTGGTCAATGGTCGCCAGTTGTTTGGCGGCTACCGACGGAGTCCATGGCCCGGGCAATATCGCGGCGATGACCTTGAGCTTTTCGGTCGCAGCCAACAGTGCGTGGCTGAAAGCTACGGATTCATGCTGGAATTCGGCACCATAGCCGGCGGTAAAGCGGATTTGCGTCAGCGCATAGTCGAAACCGGACTGCTCGGCGATCTGCGCCAGTTTGCGGTTGTAGTCGATGGTCCAACTGGTGCGCTGTTCGATCTTGCTGACTACCAGCCCACCACTGACGTTGGGGACCCAGTACGCAAATTTTATGGACGATTGGCTCATACGGTACTCCTCTGGCTGCAAGCTTCCCGAGCGCATTAAGCACAAGGGCCTGCACATCCACAGAGCAGCAACCATGCCATCCAATAAAAGACAGACAGATCAAGGTGTTGCAACAGCTGGCGTGCAGCGTCAACTGTCCGTGCCACGCCAGGCTGTGGAACGACTGTTGCCTGAGCAACAGTTCCACGGGATATTTGGCCTGGCGCAGGATGTGATTTGTTGAAAACAAGCCGACGAGAGGCAGCTCTTCCGGCTATCCAGAATCGCGTTGCAGTAGTAAATTTTGGATCCAACGAACCCGCATTCATCCGCAGGAGCACCGATGAAATTGCATGCCTTTTTTCTGGCCCTGATGATCCCTGCCCTGTCGGCGCATGCTGAAGGCAAAAGCATATCCATCCCCCATGATCGAACCGGTCAGCACGCACTGGTAGAGAAAAGCGGCAACGCAAAGGAGCGGGTGGTGATCACGCGGCGTGAAGGGATGCTTGGGGTGATCTACTCCAAGCGGGTCTATAACTGCGCCAACCACACGGTGAACCTGGTCGGCACCGGTTCCACACTGGAAATCATGGAGCAGGCAAAGGCCGTGAGTGGCATGGGTCCGGTGATTCGCGACTCCACGGCTGAGTACATTGAATCCGAAGCCTGCAGTTGATCCCGAGCTGATCGGGCCTGCCCCGGCTGAATCCGCAACATCCGAAAGCGCCTCCTTTGAGGCGCTTTTTTCGTTTCTGCTGTTGCGTTTTGCAGCGAAAAACAGCGCCGCAAAAAACACTTGCACCGAAAGTATTACGGTATACCATCAGACAACAATAACTCATCACGCCGGTGCAGGCGCCAGGATTTAAGCGAGGTAAGTGTCATGAAGTTTTCGTTGTTCGTGCACATGGAACGCTGGGATGAAAGTGTCAGTCATCGCCAGCTTTTCGAGGACCTGACCGAGCTGACGCTGATGGCCGAGCAAGGTGGTTTCAGCACGGTCTGGATAGGCGAACACCACGCGATGGAATACACCATCTCGCCAAGCCCGATGCCGCTGCTGGCGTATCTGGCGGCCAGGACCACACGTATTCATCTGGGCGCCGGTACCATCATTGCGCCGTTCTGGCATCCATTGCGGGTCGCGGGTGAATGCGCGCTGCTGGACGTGATCAGCAACGGGCGCATGGAAGTCGGCTTGGCACGCGGTGCCTATCAGGTGGAGTTCGACCGCATGGCCGGTGGCATGCCAGCCTCCGAGGGCGGCAAGGCGTTGCGTGAAATGGTCCCTGTGGTACGTGCGCTATGGCAGGGTGATTACGCTCACGATGGCGATATCTGGAAATTCCCGACCTCGACTTCTGTGCCCAAGCCGATCAACACGCCGCCGATGTGGATCGCTGCGCGCGATCCCGACTCGCACAATTTCGCCGTGCAGAACGGCTGCAACGTGATGGTCACCCCGTTAATGAAGGGTGACGAAGAAGTTGTCGACCTGAAGAACAAGTTCGACGCCGCGCTGGCCAATAACCCTGACGTGCCCCGTCCGCAATTAATGGTGCTGCGCCATACGCATGTGCATGCCGCAGATGATCCCGAAGGCTGGAAAGTGGGTGCCACCGCCATCGCGAAGTTCTACCGTACCTTTGACGCGTGGTTTGGCAATAAACAGACCCCGGTCAATGGTTTTCTGGCCCCTAGCCCGGAAGAGAAATTCAAGGAGCGTCCGGAGTTCGAGCTGGAGAACATCCGCAAAAACACCATGATCGGTACCCCTGAGGAGATCATTCCGCGCATTCGTCACTATCAGGAGTTGGGTGTCGACGAGTTCAGCTTCTGGTGCGATAACAGCCTGCCGCACGCCGAGAAGAAAAAGTCGCTCGAGCTGTTCATCAAGCATGTGGTGCCGGTGTTTCGTTGAGTGTTGAGATTGCCTGAGAGGCCCAGGAAAATGCTGCTCAGACCATAATATTGATCCTCCACACGCTCTGCACTCATCGTTATGCGCAAGTCCTGGAGGCTCCAAATAAAAGGCTTCCAGGCTTCTGCCCGAAGGGCGTAGGGGCGAACTTGTTCGCGAAAGCGCGAGTGTAATCGGCAAAAATACGTCGATTGAGAAGCCTTCTTCGCGAACAAGTTCGCTCCTACGGCCTTCGGCCAGAATCAAAAATCACATTGCGACTCTCGTTCCCACGCGTGGTAATGCCTTTCGTGACGCTCTGCGTCACACAGTAGTTCTGTGATATCAGGTAGGTTAGGGTCCGGCTCAGATCACCTTTTCGCCCCTCGGCGACCTACTTTGATGGGGCCAAAGTAGGCAAAGCCCGCAGCTCCGTTTCCGGCCCGACTTCGTCGGGTTCCTTCGCCCTGCCACTTATCCGGGGGTCGCCGCAACGGGCCATCCATGGTCCGGTGCGGCTAGCCTGGCGTCCTGCCAGGCTACCCCCGGATCAGCGCCAGGACTCAGCCGTCACTTACGTCGCACTCTGCGTCGTCTGTGCCATCGCGGTCGACAAGCCCGTTATGGCGTCAGTCAGTACATCGCGTTTCGAAAGCACGTTATGGCGTCAGTAACCCGACCCTGAACCCGAACCCGGAATCCACGATGTCCCGGCCAGAGGCACGCGGGCCATGGCTGCTGATTCGACGGTCAGTGCCACCAGGTCTTCGGGGTCGAGGTTGTGCAGGTGTGATTTACCGCATGCGCGGGCCATGGTCTGGGCTTCGAGGACGAGTACGCGCAGGTAGTTGGCCAGGCGCCGGCCGCCTTCGACCGGGTCGAGGCGTTTGGACAGTTCCGGGTCCTGGGTGGTGATGCCCGCCGGGTCGCGGCCGTTTTGCCAGTCGTCGTAGTAACCCGCTGCCGAGCCGATCTTTTTCAGTTCTTCGTCGAGCCGCGGATGGTTGTCACCCAGTGCTATCAGTGCCGCCGTGCCGATCGCCACTGCGTCGGCACCCAGCGCCATGGCCTTGGCCACGTCGGCTCCGTTGCGGATGCCGCCAGAGACGATCAACTGCACCTTGCGATGCATGCCCATTTCCTGCAGCGCCTGCACGGCCTGCGGGATGGCAGGCAGAATCGGAATGCCGACGTGTTCGATGAACACTTCCTGAGTCGCCGCCGTACCGCCCTGCATGCCGTCGAGGACGATCACGTCGGCGCCGGCTTTTACGGCCAGTTTCACGTCGTAGTAGGGACGGCTGGCACCGATCTTCACGTAGATCGGCTTTTCCCAGTCGGTGATCTCGCGAATCTCGGCAATCTTGATCGCCAGATCGTCCGGGCCGGTCCAGTCCGGGTGACGGCAGGCAGAACGCTGATCGACACCGACCGGCAAGGTACGCATACCGGCCACCCGTTCGGTGACTTTCATGCCCAGCAGCATGCCACCGCCGCCCGGCTTGGCGCCCTGCCCCAACACGATCTCGATGGCATCGGCCTTGCGCAAGTCGTCCGGGTTCATGCCATAACGCGATGGCAGGTACTGATAGACCAGATGCTGCGACTGACCACGCTCTTCCGGGGTCATGCCACCGTCGCCGGTGGTGGTGCTGGTCCCCGCGATGGTCGCGCCACGGCCCAGTGCTTCCTTGGCGTTGGCCGACAACGCGCCGAAGCTCATGCCGGCAATGGTTATCGGGATTTTCAGGTACAACGGCTTCTTGGCAAAGCGATTGCCGAGCACCACGTCGGTGCCGCACTTCTCGCGGTAACCTTCCAGCGGGTAGCGCGACACGCTGGCACCGAGCAGCAACAGGTCGTCGAAGTGCGGCAGCTTGCGCTTGGTGCCGCCACCGCGAATGTCGTAGATGCCGGTTTCCGCAGCACGCTGGATTTCCTGAATGGTCAAGCGATCGAAGGTGGCCGACTCGCGCAGGACTGGAGCAGGTTTGTGGCTGATAGGGTCGCTCATGGTAATGCTCCTGGATCAGTACGCGGAGGCGTTATCGACTTTGAAGTTGTACAGCTGACGGGCCGAGCCGTAGCGTTTGAAATCCGCTGCCTTCTCATTGAAGCCCGCACGATTGAGCAACTCCTGCAACTCCTGCAGATGCTCTTCACGCATCTCCTTGGCGATGCAGTCGGAGCCCAGTGACTCGACCTTGCCTTTGACGTAGATCCGCGTTTCATACAGCGAGTCGCCCAGCGCATCACCGGCGTCGCCGCAGACCACCAGCCGACCGGCCTGGCCCATGAAGCAGCTCATGTGGCCGATGCTGCCGCCGACCACGATGTCGATGCCTTTCATGGAAATCCCGCAACGCGCCCCGGCATCGCCTTCAATTACCAGCAAGCCGCCATGTGCCGTTGCGCCGGCCGCCTGCGAGGCACTGCCCTTGACCCGCACAGCGCCGGACATCATGTTTTCCGCGCAGCCGACACCGACGTTGCCGTGCACAGTGATCGACGCTTTCTGGTTCATCCCCGCGCAGTAGTAACCCGCATGGCCCTGGATATCGATGGAGATGGCTTCGTTGACGCCGACCGCCAGGTTGTGTGCGCCATCGGGATGCGTGACCAGCCATTCGCGGTCCTGTACTTCCTTGACCTGATCGTGCAGGGCCTGATTGAGATCACGCACGGTGGCGCTGGAAAGATCGACGGTTTTCATGGACGTGCTCCCTCGGCTGGCTCGCGTTCCCAGATGTACATGGTGGCCGGGACCGGTTCCCAGACCCTGGCGCTTTCAATCCCCGGCAGGCTGGACAGCGCCTGGTATTCCGAGGCCATGGCGACGTAGTCATCGGTTTCCGCAAGGATTGCCGGCTTGCAGGCGATCGGGTCGCGAATCACCGCAAAGCCATTGCGTGTGCCGATGGCGAAAGTAAAGAAGCCATCGAGGTCTTCGAGCGACTTGTCGAGTGCCTGTTTCAGGCTGTCGCCCTGTTGCAGACGCCAGGCCAGGTACCCCGCCGCCACTTCGGTGTCGTTATCGGTCTCGAAATGAATACCCTCGCGGCGCAGGTTCTGGCGCAGACGAAAGTGATTGGACAGTGAGCCGTTGTGCACCAGGCACAGGTCGGAGCCCGTGGAGAACGGGTGACTGCCTTCCATGGTCACGGCGCTTTCGGTGGCCATGCGCGTGTGGCCGATGATGTGGCTGCCTTTCATGGACGCCAGACCGAAACGTTCGGAAATCTCCCGCGGCAGGCCCATGCCCTTGAGGATCTCGATGCTCTGCCCGGCACTCATGATGCGCACGCTCGGTGCCAGCTCCGCCAGCGCGGCACGCACCGGGGCTTCTTCTGCCTGAATCTTCAAGACCACAGCGCTGGCGTTCTGAAACCAGTCCAGCGGTGCGCTCAACCTGTCTTGCAGCGCCGCAATCAGCGCCGTGAAATCATACTGTTCGGTGGTGGCCTGCAAGGTCAGCTTGACCCAGCCCTGCGATACTTCATCGCCATAGATGGCGAACCCGGCACTGTCCGGTCCGCGGTCGGTCATGGCTTCGAGCATCGGCTCGAACAACTTGCCGAGTTGCGACTCCAGCGCCGGGTTTTTCAGATACAAACCAACGATTCCGCACATACGCCTCACCTTGTTCGGGAGCGGCAAGCTTTTAGCTGCAAGCTGCAAGCTAAAAACCAACCGCGTAGACAGAGAAATCAAACACGCCGCAATCCGCTTCTTCTTGCAGCTTGCCGCTTGAAACTTGCAGCTGCTCTCTGAAACTTGCCGCTAGAAAAACTCGATATAGCGCTTCACTTCCCAGTCGCTCACGTGGCGGCTGTATTCCACCCATTCCATGCGCTTGAGGCGGATGAATTCATCGACAATCTCGCTGCCCAGCACTTCGCCAAACAACGGATCGGCCTGCAATGCATCGCAGGCTTCGTTGAGCGACTGCGGCAGGGTCTTGATGCCCCGTGCGGCAATCTCTTCGAGGCTCAATGTGTAGAGGTTCTCGTTGCAGACGTGATCGATTTCCAGTTGCCGGTCGATACCGTCGAGCCCTGCGGCAATGATCGCGGCGCTGACCAGATACGGATTGCAACCGGCGTCGGGCAGGCGAAACTCCAGGCGGCCGTAAGGCACGCGTACCATCGCCGAGCGGTTGTTGGCACCGAAGGCAATAAACGCCGGAGCCCAAGTGGCGCCCGAGAGTGAATTGCCGACCACCAGGCGTTTGTAGGAGTTGACCGTGGGTGCGGCAAAGGCGCACAGCGCAGGCCCGTGAGCCAGCAGGCCCGCAGCGAAGTGATAGGCCAGCTTCGACAACCCCATGCCGCTCGGATCGCTGGCATCGTGGAACAGGTTCTTGTTGCTGGCACTGGCGATCGACAGGTGAAAGTGCATGCCATTGCCGGCACGTTTGGGATCAGGCTTGGGCATGAACGAGCAGATCATGCCCATGTCATTGGCGATCTCTCCCGCGGCCATGCGGAAGAAGGTGAAACGGTCAGCCGATTCCATGGCCTCGCTGTAGGTGTAATTGATCTCGAACTGGCCGTTGGCGTCTTCGTGATCGATCTGATAGATGTCGAAACCCACCGGCTGCAATGCTTCGGTCAGGCGCTCGAGAAACTCGCGAGAACGCGACAGCCCCTTGTAGTCGTAGCAGGGCTTGTCGAGGTTATCGCTGGCATCGACCATCTGCAGGCTGCCGGTGACATCGCGCTTGAACAGACTGAACTCGGGCTCCAGGCCGGTATTGAGGGTCCAGCCACGCTGGCCGAGGCGTTCGACCTGCTGCTGCAACACGTAACGACTGTCATAGGGCCAGGGTTTGCCATCCACATGGCCGATGCACACCACCCGTCCATAGCCCGGCTGCCATGGCACCGGGGTCAGCGACGACAGATCGCCCCTGGCCATGAAATCCGGCCCGTGGGGCTCCATGCCCATCCCGCAAATCGCGAAACCGGCAAACCCGGCACCGTCCTCTGCAACCATTTCCAGACCTGTCACAGGAACCGATTTGGTCTTGGCCGAACCATGAATGTCGACGAACTGAGCCAGTACGTACTTGATGCCGTGCTGTTCGATCAGGCGCTGTGTTTCGGGTGGCAACATGGGACGTGTCTCCTGGCAAAAGCAAAACGTTTCAGGGAAGGGCCGCTGTTCACTGCCCCTCGGCGTATATTCCGAACAGGAAAGTTACTTTCCCTTTAGGAATGCAAAGCGCTTGCCAGTTCGGTATGTCAGTCAAACGAAGCGACTCAGGAGGGGTAATTCCGCTGTTTATATGGGAAACTCGTTTTCCCTCTGGGAATAATCTGCACACCGGCCACACCACGGCCTGTCGAAACGCACATTCCCAGTGCGAAATAAAAATTATTGAACGGAAACTGTGCAAAGCCGATGAACATGCCGACCGAACCACATCCGAAATTGAAGCTCGAGCAGTACCTGGGCATCCAGATCAAGCGACAGCGCCAGGCTCAGGAATTGAAACTCGCCGACGTGGCGCGCATCGCCGGTATCAGCCAGGGCATGCTGAGCAAGATCGAGAACGCGCAGGTCTCGACTAGCCTCGACAACCTCAGCCGCCTGTGCGACGTGCTGGGCATGCCCATGTCCAAACTGTTCAGCCAGTATGACCAGCAAGGCAGCAGCGCCCTGCTGGTGAAGGCCGATGAAGGACTCGAAGTGGTGAGGCGCGGCACCGAGAAAGGCCACACCTATCACCTGCTCAACCATACCCGTGGGCCGAAGAAGAGTTTCGAGGCGTACATGGTGACGATGGACGATGCCAGCGAAGAGTTTCCGACCTTCTCACACCCAGGCACGGAGTTTTTGCACCTGCTGGAAGGCGAACTGATCTACCGCCACGGTAACCAGTTGTATCCGATGCAGGCCGGTGACAGCCTGACCTTCGACGGCGACATCCCCCATGGCCCCGAGCAACTGGTGCAGGTGCCGATCAAGCTGCTGTCGATCATGAATTACGGGGCGCACGGAGATTGACGCCAGGCGAGACGCGGTACGCCAGCAGGCGCACCGCTATTGCGGGGACTAGAAGTATTTCAGCCAGCTGATATCGCGACGACGAGCCTTGAGCGCGGCGAACCAGCGCACCGCCGGGAACAGCAGTACGGCCAGTACCACCGAGGTCAGCCAGACGCCCCACATGTGGTCGAAACCGAAGTACGTGCCCTGATTGGTGCCCCAGATCGCCAGGGCAATCAGGTACAGAATTTTCAGCACGTAAAGGTGCAGCAGGTAGAAAAACATCGGCGCCGAACCGAGCACCACCAGCGGCCTTAACCAGCTTTTCTCCTGACTGCGTTCGAAGGCGATGAGGATCAGCAGACCAATTCCCAGCGTCAGGCAGATGAACAGCAGCGAGGGCGGGTATTTGGTGATATTGAAGAAGCTCATGAGCGTCTGTATACCGCTGTCGCCGACGCTCCACGGCTTTTCACCGTAGCCGTTGATCAGGCGCAGAACCACGAAGCCCAGCAACGCCCCTGCCCCACACTTCCAAAGATTCGCACGGCGTTTCGCCGCATCGTAGCTGCTTGAGAACCAGGGGCCTGCGGCGTAGCCCAGTGCGATAATGCCGATCCACGGCAACAACGGATACGAGGTGCGCAAGCGCAGGCTATCGGAAGCCTCGATCCAGCCACGGTCGTGCAGGATCGCCCACGGCACGTGCATGGCCGACTCGACACCGAAATGCACCGTGTCCAGCAGGTTATGCCCGGCAATGATCACCACACCGATGACCACCAGCGCCCAGCGCGGCAGAAACACCATCAACGACAGCGCGACCATGCTCAGGCCGATGGCCCAGATCACTTGCAGGTAGATGATGGTCGGCGGGAACTGGAAGGTCCAGGCAAAGCTCACCAGCGTGAACTCCAGCGCAATCAGAAACAGACCGCGCTTGAGCAGGAACGCCGCAACGTCGGTTTTGCCCTGGTGTTTCTCGCCATAGAGGAACGCCGAAAGCCCGGTCAGCAGGACGAACAGTGGCGCACACAAATGCGCCAGCGTCCGGCTGAAAAACAGCTCGGGCGCGGTGGTTGTGACGTCCATCGGGTCGATGACCTGGTGGTGCATGAAGAACGTTTCGCGGACATGGTCCAGCAACATGAAAAGAATGATCAGCCCGCGCAGAGCATCGATCGAGCGCAGTCGTGATGCGGGTGCCCGGTTTGAGTGAACAGCTGTTGTCATGAAAAGTCCAAGGTCCGTGATGGGGGGCTAATGGCTTGTAGCTGCAAGCTGCAAGCTGCAAGCTGCAAGTGGAAAGCTTCAAGCTTTTAGCCTCTAGTTTGCAGCTTATAACTTGCCGCTTGCCGCTTGCCGCTGGCGCGCAGCGCTTCAAAACTCGTTCTGAAGCGCTTTGTAGCCGCGTACCAGATCAATATTGGTGTGCGCCACATCTTCGGAAAACTCCGAAGCCGAAATGCTCACCGGTGGAAATTGCGAAAGGTCAGTGCCCGGCCCGATCCGTGTGGTGGACGGCACGTAAAAGTGCTCCGGCAAATCGCGACCGTCGACCACCGAGTTGTGCCTGACCACGCTGCCGTTGCCGACCTGGCAATTGAACAACACGCTATTGAACCCGATGAACACGCGATCTCCAACTATGCAAGGTCCGTGCACGATGGAGCGATGGGCAATCGAGGTGAACTCGCCGATGGTGACAGCAGCACCTGATTTCGAATGAATCACCACGCCATCCTGGATGTTGGAATTGGCACCGATGACGATCGGTTCCATGTCTCCGGTAGCATCGACTTCGTCGGCGCGGATCACGGCGTAGGGGCCGACAAATACGTTGTCCTTGATGATCACCTTGCCGCAGATGATCGCGGTTTTATCGATGTAGGCGGACTCGGCAATGACCGGCAGATGGCCGGAAGGATTTTTACGGATCACGGAATGAAACCTCAGGACAGGTAGTTGGAAGTCTGGGCAGCGGCATCGTGCGGGTGCAGGCTTTCGAAGTGACGAACGCTGACGCTGGAAGCTGCATAGCGGCCCTCGAGTGCTTGCTGGACCTTGCGCGCAGCGTCTTCGACGTACATCAGGTTCTGGCCGTTGAGCCGAGCGAAGGCCTGTTCGTCGGCGCGCTTGACGGCGGTTTGTACCGGGGTGCCCAGCGCCTGTTCGACAAGGTCGATCAGCGTCATCAGGCCCAGTTCGGTTGCCTGCTCCGCCACCCGCACCTGCACCGTCGCAACGCTGCGCTGGCTGTGCGGCGTGGCGAACGATGCGTTCTCGCGCAACCAGGCGGCGACCTGCATCGGATCGACAAACGACTGCCTGCCGAAGCGCGCCGCGAATGCCTCCTCCAGCAGTTGCCGAGACAATGCGGCCGAGCATGGACAGGTGGACGAGTAGGTGACATCCACCGAACTGTCGAGACACAGCCGACCGGCATGCCAGGTGGCATCGAGCGTCACAGGGTAGGATTTCCAGCCGCTGAGCCCTTCGGTGATCAACGCCGGACGACGGCACAGCAGATTGAAGCTCAGCTTGAGTCGGGCGTGGCTGGAGTGACAGTCGAGGTGGCTCTCGACCATGGCTTCCAGCAAGGCAGCCAGCGTATCCGGGCTGACGATCTGGCGCTCGGCATAGCCGTCGAGCAACCGATAGAGCCGCGACATGTGGATACCCTTGACGCTCGGGTCGGCCAGATCGACCTGCAGATCGACATGCGCGTGAACAGGATGACGAATGCTCGCTTCAGCCAGTCTGATCGGCACTTCCACACCTTGCATGCCGACCCAGTCGAGTGACACCAGCGCCGGGGAAATTTCCGTCAGGGCAACATCCGGGAGAGGTTTGTTCATGTGCGTCGTTCGTCTCGTTGGCGAACTTCACCACGCGGGCGAAGCCTGATGTTGGCGGTTCACAGCCGTGCAGCGCACGGCCATAAATTCGTTACACTATAACATCATGCTCGCGAACTTCATCAACCAAAGGTTACTCACTCCACACAGCGCTCCCGCAACACCGCCAGCGGCTCAGGTCTTTGCCAGCTCCTCGATCAGAAAATCACGAAAGGCAGCGACTGCCGCCGGCAGGTTGCGCCCTGCCATGCTTTGCAACTCGATGCGCCGTGCCTTCATGCCATCGTCACTGATCGGCAGCGATTTGAGCTGTTTTTCATGGGCGCGTTTATCCAGTGTCATCTCGCTGGACAGGCTGATCCCGCCCTCCTCCCGAACAAACCGCAGCAAGGCGCCGATGTAATTGCTGGTCAGCACCGGATCGAACAGCAGGCCCTGCACGCCGCAGCAGATATCGAACAACTGGCGCAAAGTCGTGTCGGTGTTGGTCAGGGCGATGGCGTAAGGCTGCAGTTCAGCCAGCGTGACCTCCTTGCGTGCGGCCAGCGGATGGTTATGACTGACCACTGCGCAGATCGCGCCGCTGTGGATGTGCTCGACCTTGATCTCGTTCTGCGGCGTCAGGCTGAAAGTCAGGCACAGGTCAGCGTCGCCCGAGCGCACCCGTTCGGTGGCTTGCGCCGGGGCGCAGACCTCCATCGAGAAATGGATGCCCTGGTACTGCCGCCGAAAGCGCGCAATGCACTGCGGCAGAAAATCCAGGGCAAAGCCCTCGGAGCAGGCGATCCGCACATGCCCACGCTGCAAGCCTTGCAGCTCGGTAATTTCCAGTACCACCTGCTCGGCCTCAAGCTGTGATTTGCGTGCATAGGCCGCCAGGCGAACCCCCGCCTCGCTGAGCATCATGCCGCGCGCCTGACGCTCGAAGAGCACCGCATCCAGCTCTCGCTCCAGTTTGCTGATCTGCCGACTGACCGCCGAAGACGCGACATTGAGGCGGATCGAGGCTTCGCTGATCGATCCGCACCGCGCCACTTCGAGGAAGTAGCGCAAGGCCGTGGACTGTACGCCGTAGAGTTGCATCGATGCTCCTGCGTTGCCTTTTCAGCAATGAAAGGTTCGAAATATTGTGCTTGTGGCATTGATACGCTTTGCCTAGAGTCATGTCGAGGCGCAACTCATCAAAAGAAGCCAATCAAAAGAACACTGCGGCCTCGTTGTTTCCCCTCTTCTCGCATTTGCGACCCACTGCCCTTTGATACATCCACTTTGCCTTTTGGAGACGACGGCATGGGAATCAAGGGTTTCGCTCGCAGCATCGCGCTATTGAGCCTGTTCAGCAGCTTCTCCGTCCTGGCCGGCAAGGCTGACGACACACTGGTCTACGCCTCCGACAGCGAACCGGAAAACATCAGCCCCTATCACAACGATTTGCGCGAAGGCGTGATCCTCGGTCGCCTGATCTGGGACAACCTGGTCTATCGCAACCCGGACAATGGCGAGTACCAACCGATGCTCGCCACCAGCTGGAAACAGGTCGACGATACGACCATCGATTTCCAGCTGCGCCAAGGCGTGAAGTTTCACAACGGCGCCCCGTTTACCGCAGATGACGTGGTGTTCACCCTCAATTATGTGGTGTCTCCCGAGTCCAAGGTGGTCACGGTACAAAACGTCGACTGGATCAAGAGCGCCGAAAAACTGGGCGATTACAGCGTTCGTCTGCACCTGAAAAAACCCTTTCCGCCTGCGCTGGAATACCTCTCCAACGCCGTACCGATGTTCCCGAAAAAATATTTCGAAGAAGTCGGGCTGGCAGGCTTCAGCCGTAAACCGATCGGCACCGGGCCTTACAAGGTGACGGCCATCGCCACCGGCGAAGGCGTGAAGATGGACAAGAACCCGGACTACTTCAAGGACAGCCCTCAGGGTCAGCCAAAGATCGGGCACATCAACTTCCGGGTGATTGCCGATGCCGAAACCCGTCTGGCCGAGCTGATGACCGGTGGCGTCGACTGGACGTGGCGGGTTGCACCGGATCAGGCGGAAAACCTCAAGGCCATGCCCAATCTGGTGGTGACCAGCGGTGCGACCATGCGCATTGGCTTTCTGATTCTCGACGCGCGCGGTACCTCCAGCGCCGATTCGCCGATGAAGCACCTGAAAGTACGTCAGGCGATCAACTACGCGATCAATCGGGACGGGCTGGCTTCGCAACTGGTCGGCGGCGAAAGCAAACCGTTGCAAGTCGCCTGCTACCCTGGCCAGTTCGGTTGTGACACCACCGCCGCCACGGTCTACAACTACGACCCGGCAAAGGCCAAGGCGCTGCTCGCCGAAGCCGGCTACCCGAACGGCTTTGAAACCGAAATCTTCGCTTACCGCGACCGCGACTACGTGGAAGCCATCATCGGCAACCTGCGCGCCGTGGGCATCAACGCCAAGCTGCGCTACCTGAAGTACGCCGCCCTGCGTGATCAGCAGCGCGGCGGCAAGGTGCCGATGTCGTTCCAGGCCTGGGGCTCGTTCTCGATCCTCGACACCTCGGCGTCGGCCGGCACCTGGTTCAAGGGCAACCCCGACGACAACTTCAAGGACCCGCAAGTCCAGGGCTGGCTGCAGACCGCCGACAACGCGCTGGACCCGCAGGTGCGCAAGGACAACTACCGCAAGGCGTTGCAGCGCATCAGCGAGCAGGCCTACTGGGCGCCGCTGTTCAACTACTCGATGAACTACGCCTATGTCTCGGACCTGAATTTCAAGCCTTACCCGGACGAGTTGCCGCGCTTCGTGCTGTCGAGCTGGAAATAAGCGCTTGCCCAGGCCAGTCGGCGAACCGGGCTGTGAGGCGCACGACGCGTCTTGCAGCAGGTTCAGCCACCCCGTCACTCCCTGAACACAAGGTCACTTGCCATGTTCGGATTTCTCTTGCGCCGCCTGGGTATTGCCCTGTGCGTAGCGATTACCGTGTCGGTGATCAGCTTTTCCCTGCTGCACCTGTCCGGCGATCTGGCCACTGCCATCGGTGGCCCGGAAGCCAGCAGCGAGCAGATCGAACAGATCCGGGTGCAGTACGGCCTCAACAAGCCGTTGGTTACGCAGTATTTCGAATGGCTGGCCGACGTGGTGCGTCTTGATCTGGGCGACTCGTTCTTCTTTCAGGAGTCGGTCTACAACCTGATCGCCTCGCGCCTGTCGATCACCCTCGGGCTGGGTGCGATGGCCCTGAGTATTGCGCTGCTGATCGCCATTCCGCTGGGTGTGCTGGCCGCGGTGAAACGCGACACGTGGATTGATCGCCTGGCACTGAGCATCGCAGTACTGGGTCAGGCCATGCCGAGTTTCTGGTTCGCACTTATGCTGATCGTGGTGTTCTCGGTCACCCTGAAATGGCTGCCGGTATCAGGCAATTCGACCTGGGCGCACTTCGTGATGCCGGCCATCGCCCTCGGTTATTACGCCACGCCGGCGATCATGCGCCTGACCCGTGCGGGCATGCTCGACGTGCTCAACTCCGATTACATCCGCACCGCGCGAGCCAAGGGCCTGCGCCCTGCCACCGTGCTGTTCAAGCATGCGTTGCGCAACGCGCTGATTCCGGTGGTGGCCCTCGCCGCCGTGGAATTCGGCTTCATGCTCGGCGGTTCGGTGGTCATCGAAACGGTTTTCTCGCTGCAGGGCATTGGCCAGCTGGCCTGGGATGCGATTGCCCGTGACGATTTCCCGGTGGTGCAGGCGGTCGTGCTGTTGATCGCGGTGATCTACATCGTCCTCACCCTGCTGGCCGACGTGCTCAACGCACTGCTCGACCCGCGCATCCGCGTGAAATAGGAGGCCCCATGAGCACAACCACCTCATCGCCGCTGCTGATCAACGATTACCAGCCTCCAGCGCGCAGCGTCTGGCGCACGTTGCGCAGCAGCTTCGCGCATCGCGGCTTCGCCATCGGCGCGGTACTGCTGCTGATCATCCTGCTCGGCGCACTGCTCGCCCCCTGGCTGGCCCCCTACGACCCTTATGCGCAGGACGTGATGTTGCGCATGAAACCGCCGGTGTGGATGGCCAACGGCACCTGGGACTACGTGCTGGGCACCGACAAACTGGGCCGCGATTACCTGTCGCGCCTGCTCTACGGCGCACGCATCTCGCTGTTTATCGGCTTGTCGGCCGCGCTGATCTCCGGAATCATCGGCACCATCATGGGCCTGTTGGCCGGTTACTTTGGCGGCAAGACCGATGCACTGATCAGCTACCTGATCACCACACGGCTGGCGATGCCGGTGGTGATGATCGCGCTGGCCTCCGCGTCGCTGATCGGTGGCTCGCTGAAAGTGGTGATCGTGCTGCTTGGCTGCCTGCTCTGGGACCGCTTTGCCGTGGTGGTACGCGCTGCCGTGCAGCAGATTCGCGACGCTGAATACGTCGCCTCGGCCCAGGCCCTGGGCTGCTCGACGCTGCGCATTCTGGCCAGCGAAATCCTGCCCAATCTGGTCGGTGCGCTGATCGTCGTGGCTACGCTGGAAATGGCTCACGCAATCCTCCTCGAGTCGGCCCTGTCGTTTCTCGGGGTTGGCGTGCAGCCGCCCATTCCTTCATGGGGGCTGATGATCGCCGAGGGCAAACCGTACATGTTCTTTTCCCCTTGGGTCATCGCCATTCCCGGCGTCGCCCTGATGGTGCTGGTGCTGGGCATCAATCTGGTCGGTGACGGCCTGCGCGACCTGATCCTGCCCGACGGGCGCAACTGACAGAGGACATACGCACATGGCGCTGTTGCATGTTGAAAACCTGCGTGTCGAGATTCCTCTCGGGCAAGACACGCTGCACGCAGTGCGCGGCCTGGACTTTCAGGTCGAGCGCGGCGAAATGCTGTGCATCGTCGGCGAGTCCGGCTGCGGCAAATCCCTGACTTCGCTGGCGCTCATGGACCTGCTGCCGCGCAAGGCCCGGCGTACCGCAACGACGCTGAGCCTGGACGGCATCGACATGCTGACCCAGAGCGAGCGGCAGATGTGCGACCTGCGCGGCAACCGCCTGGCGATGATCTTTCAGGAGCCCATGACCTCGCTGAACCCGGCCTACAGCATTGGCGATCAGCTCAGCGAAGTGCTCACCCGACACCGCAAGGTGTCCCGCAAGGAAGCCCTGCAGCGCGCCGCGCAGATGCTCGAGAAAGTCGGGATCAGCAACGCGGGCGAGCGCTTGCGCCAGTACCCGCACCAATTGTCCGGAGGCCTGCGCCAGCGGGTGATCATCGCCATGGCCCTGATGTGCGAACCGGACGTGATCATCGCCGACGAACCGACCACTGCGCTGGACGTGACCATTCAAGCGCAGATCCTGCGCCTGATCCGCGACATCCAGAAGGAGCTGGGTCTGGCCGTGATCTTCATCACCCACGACTTGGGGCTGGTGGCACGTATCGCCGACCGGGTCGCGGTGATGTACGCCGGACAGATCGTCGAGACCGCCCCGGCCATCGAGTTGTTCGAGAACCCGCAGCATCCCTATACCCGCGGCTTGCTGGCAAGCATACCGATCCCCGGGCGCACTCAGCCGGGCCAGCCGCTGGGGTCGATTCCGGGGCTGGTACCCAGCCTGGTGGGCGAGCAACACGGCTGCGCATTTCGCAATCGCTGCCCGCAGGCGATCCCCGCCTGTGCCGACGACATCCCGCCGATCAATAGCCACAACCACATGACTCGCTGCCTGTTTGCTGCAGCGGGCGCCGAACCTGTGTTTCACCGTGAGGGCGTACCGTCATGAATACCGCCGTGAAACAGGTTCCGACTGCCAGCGTGAAGAAAGACATCGCGCTGGAACTGTGCGATATACGCCGCGAATTCAGCATCAGTCGTGGTTTTTTCAAACCCAATGCCACGCTCAAAGCCGTCGATGGTGTGTCGCTACGCCTGATGCGTGGCGAAACACTCGGGCTGGTCGGCGAATCGGGCTGCGGTAAAAGTACCCTGGCGAAGATGCTGCTGGGGCTGCTTGCACCCAGCAGCGGCGACGTACTGGTCAACGGCAAGCACCTCGCCGGTACCGACCGCAAGGAGATGGCGCGGCGCATTCAGCCGATCTTTCAGGACCCCTACTCGTCACTCAACCCGCGCAAGACCCTGCGCGAGATCGTCACGCTGCCGCTGATCGTGCATGGCATCGGCACCCCGGCCGAACGTCGCCAGCGCGCCGAAGCAATGATGGACGTGGTCGGCTTGCCCAAGCGAGTGATCGACAGTTACCCGAGCCAGCTTTCCGGTGGCCAGCGCCAGCGTGTGGCGATTGCCCGGGCGCTGGTGATGCGCCCGGATGTGTTGATCTGCGACGAACCGACTTCGGCGCTGGACGTTTCGGTGCAAGCGCAGATCCTCAATCTGTTACAGGAGCTCAAACAGGAATTCGGCCTGACTTACCTGCTGATCAGCCACAATTTGGCGGTCATCGAACATCTGGCCGACCGCGTGGCGGTCATGTACCTGGGGCGGATCGTTGAAGAGCGCAGCCGCGAATCCTTGTTCGCCCGGCCCGGCCATCCCTACACCCAGGCGTTGCTGGACTCGGTGCTGACCCCGGACCCGCATCTGGGGATTCCCGATCTGGGTTTGCACGGCACCTTTCCCAATCCCCTGTCGCCGCCGTCCGGCTGCGCCTTTCATCCGCGCTGCCCGGCGTGCATGCCGGTGTGCAAGGAAAAAGCCCCGGCCATTGGCCGCATGGAAGGCGGAACCGTCCGCTGCCACCTGCACGACACCTCGAAACCTCTGGAGCAGATGCCCTCATGAGTAGCCGTTCGCACGCCATCGAAAACGTCACTGAACAGTTCGACAACGGCGCCTTTTTCGCCCTGCTCGGCAGAAGCGTTGCCTACCCGACCCAAAGCCAGGAGGCCGAGAGCCTGCCCGAGCTGTATCGTTATCTTCATGAGTTCATCACCCCGCATGTCGAGCGCCTGGGGTTCAGCGTTACCGTGCATGACAACCCGGTCGCCGGACGCGGCCCGCTGATGATCGCCACGCGCATCGAAGCCGCTGAACTGCCAACGCTGCTCAGTTACGGCCACGGCGACGTGGTTCGCGGCTATGACGCGCAGTGGCAGACAGGCCTGTCGCCGTGGCAGGTGATCGAACGTGGCGAGCGCTGGTACGGGCGCGGCACCGCCGACAACAAGGGCCAGCACCTGATCAACCTGACGGCACTGGAGCAGACCCTCAAGGCTCGCGATGGCAAGCTGGGCTTCAACGTCAAACTGCTTCTGGAAATGGGCGAGGAAGATGGCTCTCCCGGCCTCAGCGCATTCTGCCAGGCCCACGCCGAAGAGCTCGCCGCCGACATCTTTATCGCCTCCGATGGCCCGCGCCTGGCGGCGGCACGCCCTACCCTGTTTCTCGGCTCGCGCGGGGTATTCAACTTCGAGCTGACGGTGAACCTGCGCGAAGGTGCGCACCATTCCGGAAACTGGGGCGGCCTGCTGGCCAACCCGGGGATCATTCTGGCCAATGCCATCGCCAGCATGGTCGATGAGCATGGCCGTGTGAAAGTCGCAGGGCTGATGCCCAAAGCCATTCCCGACGCTGTGAAGGCCGCGTTGGCGGATATCGAGGTCGGCGGCGGCCCCGGCGATCCGGATATCGACACCGACTGGGGCAACCCGGCGCTGTCGCTCAGCGAAAAAGTCTTCGGCTGGAACACCCTCGACGTCCTCGCCTTCAAGACCGGCAACCCGGACGCCCCGGTACACGCCATTCCCGGCAAGGCTCACGCGTTGTGTCACATTCGCTTTGTGGTCGACAGCGATTACAACGCGTTCATCCCCGCGGTGCGCGCCCACCTGGATGCCCATGGCTTCGATCGTGTCGAGGTCAGGCAGACGCGTATGGACGTGATGCACGCCACGCGCCTGTCGCCGGACAGCCCGTGGGTCGGCTGGGCGCTGGATTCGCTGGCCGCCACTACCGGCAAGAAACCCGCACTACTGCCCAATCTGGGCGGTTCGCTGCCCAATGACGTGTTCGCTGAAGTGCTGGGCCTGCCGACGGTCTGGGTGCCACACTCATACCCGGCGTGCTCGCAGCATGCACCTGACGAGCACTTGCTGGCTCCGGTGGTCAAGGAGAGCCTGCAAATCATGGCCGGACTGTTCTGGGACCTCGGCACGGACGGCGCACGACTGACACGGGAGCAGCGGGCACAGGAGTTGAGTGAATGAATGAGGCACAACTGCACGCCACCGCATGGCTGGCCGAGCAATATGAGGCAATGGAATCGCTGCTGCAGCGCCTGGTCGATACCGATTCCAACAGCTACGACAAGGTCGGCGTCGACGCAGTCGGTGAGCTGCTTGTCGAGCAGTTGCAGGTCGATGGTATCGACGTCACACGCATCCCGGTCGAAGGGTTTGGCGATGTACTGCTCGCCGAGTTGCCCGGCGGACCCGGCAAGCCGGTGTTGTTGCTGGGTCACCGCGACACGGTGTTTCCGAAAGGCACCACGTCCACCCGTGGCTACACCAGGGACGCCGAGCTGGCCTACGGCCCTGGCGTGGCCGACATGAAAGGCGGACTGGTGCTCAACTGCTTTGCGCTGAAGGCATTGAAGCGCGCAGGCCCGCTGCCGTTCCCGGTGCAGATTCTGTATACCGGCGACGAGGAAATCGGCTCAGCCAGCGCTCGCAGCCACATCGAACACTACGCCCGCCAGGCGCGTGCGGTGCTCAATCCCGAGCCAGGACGCGCCAGCGGCAATGTGGTCAGCGCGCGCAAAGGCGGTGCCACGCTGATCATTGAAGTCAACGGCCGCGCAGCGCATTCGGGAGTCAATCATGCCGACGGCGCCAGTGCCATTCAGGCGCTGGCGCACAAGGTGATCAAGTTGCATGCGTTGACTGATTACGCAGCGGGCATCACCACCAATGTCGGGCTGATCTGCGGTGGCACCTCCAGCAACACGGTAGCGCCCAGCGCCACGGCGAAGCTCGACGTGCGCTTTGTCGAGCTTCGCCAATGGACGGAAATACTTGCCGCCGTGCAGGCGATCGTCGCTGAAGAGGAACGGCCCGGCACGTCAGCAAGACTGCTGGAAGCCACCACCTTCCTGCCGATGGAAGCCCGACACAGCACCGAGTTGCTGAGTATTTATCAGGGCCTCGCGCAGGAACTGGGTTTCAGCGTGGCAGGCGAATTCACCGGGGGCTGCGCCGACTCGGGGTTTACCGCCAGCCTGGGGATCCCGACCCTGTGCGGCCTTGGCCCGGTGGGCGGCAAGGTCCACACCGACCGCGAGTACCTGGAACTGAACACCTTGGTGCCCAGAGGCCAGGCGCTGGTCGCGACGATTCTGGCGCTGGGGGATGTGTGACGCAGAGCGTCACGAAATGCATTCCCCCACGGAGCATGCGGAACGATGAACATTCGGGCCAGTATCGTAGCCATGCTCCGCACCCAGCGTTATACCTAAGTCCAGTGAGGAACACTCCATGCAAAAATCGTCTGAGCTGCTCGGTAAATCCGCTACCGAACTGCGTGCGCTGATCGGCAACAAACAGCTCTCTCCGGTGGAGTTGCTGGACGCCTGTATCGAGCGGATTGAAAGCCTGAACCCGAAGATCAATGCCTTCGCCGCGACCTGTTTCGAGCGCGCCCGCGACGAGGCACTGCTGGCCGAACAGGCCGTCATGCAGGGCAAATCTCTGGGGCTGCTGCATGGCCTGCCAATCGGCATCAAGGACCTGGAAGAGACCGCCGGGGTACTCACCACCTACGGCTCGCAACTGTTTCGCGACAACATTCCCGCGCAGGACAACCTATTCGTCGCGCGCCTGCGTGCAGCCGGGGCAATCATGGTCGGCAAGACCAATGTTCCGGAGCTGGGCGCAGGCGCCAATACCCGCAATGTGGTATGGGGGGCGACCGGTAACCCGTTCAATCCTGAACTGAATGCCGGCGGTTCCTCGGGTGGATCCGCCGCCGCACTGGCCGTCGACATGGTGCCGTTGTGCAGCGGCTCGGACACCGGCGGTTCGCTGCGCATTCCCGCGGCGCTGTGCGGTATCGTCGGCCTGCGTCCTTCACCAGGGCTGGTGCCGAGTGAACGCAAGAAGCTCGGCTGGACACCGATTTCAGTGGTAGGCCCCATGGGCCGCAATGTTGCCGATACCCTGCTGCAACTGCGCGCCAGCGCCGGGCTGGGGCAGTCCGACCCATTGAGTTATGCCATCGCCGCTGACGAGTTCGCACCGCGCCCGATCGACCTCAGCCAGCTGCGTGTCGGCTACAGCGAAGACTTCGGCGCGTGTGCTGTGGATGACAGGATCCGTGCCGTCTTTCGGGAAAAGATCAGCGCCCTGAAATCGCTGTTCAAGTCCTGCGAAGCCATCGACCTGAATCTGACCAGCGCCCATCGCACCTTCGACGTACTGCGTGCCGAAGCCTTCGTCGCCGGGCTGCAGGACGCTCACGACCGCGATCCTGATGCACTGGGCCCCAACACCCGCGCCAATTTCGACATGGGGGCCGCGATGTCGCTGCAGGACTGCGTCAAGGCGCATGGCGAGCAAAGCCGGATCTTTCGCGGCTTTCAGAAACAATTCGAACACTACGACCTGATCCTCGCGCCCACCACGCCAGTCTCGCCCTTCCCCTGGAGCGAGCTGTACCTGCGCGAAGTCAATGGCGTGCCCCTGGACAATTACTATCGCTGGCTGGCGCTGTGCTACACCATCACCCTGACCACCAATCCGGCGCTGTCCCTGCCCTGCGGCGCCGACCACAACGGTATGCCGTTCGGGCTGCAGGTGATCGGCGGATTTCGGGGCGACGCGAAGCTGCTGGCCTGCGCTGACGCGATCGAGCAGGCAACGCTGAATGATCCACGCCTGTCACGTCCGCGTCCCGACCTGCAAAAACTGCTGGCCTCGGCGGTCGACCTGACCCACATCGTCACGCATCCGCCGATCTATGGCGGGTCGAGAACGGGCAAGCCGGAGATTGGCGCGATGTGAAGAGATCGCTCAGACCACCGTTATCCCATCCCGGCCCACCACTACATTGCCTGGCAACTGCCCGGAGTGCTCCATCAACCACGCATCCAGCGTATGGCCGACATGCGTCAGCACCGCCCTGCCCGGTCTTAGCCACTCGATGGTTTGCAGCGCCAGGGTCAGGTCGTTGTGATTACGCGGCGGCTGAGGCTGTGGAGGCATCGAGCAGTCGAGCACCAGCAGATCCAGCGGTGCACGTTGCAGATACTCGCGGGTGTCGTCGGGCAAGCCGACGGTGTCAGTCAGGTAGGCAAAACGTTGCCCGTCGCCTTCGAACAGGTAGCCGAACGTAGGCTTTGAGTGCGTCAGTGGCAGCGCTGTGACCTGCAACGCGCCCAGTGCACGGCATTCGAAAGCGGCGAATGACTGGCTGAAATCCAGGATACCGGGGTGTTTGTAGAGGTCGGCCAGGCCTTCCGGATCCGCCGGGCCGTGGACCGGAATCACCAGCCCCTGACCCCAGCGCAGGTGCAACAGCCCCTGAGCATGGTCGGCGTGGTAGTGCGTCTGCAGAATCCCGCTCAGGCTACGCGGCGGAAAACGCTCGGTGAGGTCGGCCAGGCCGCTGTCGATCAACCAGCGCTGGTCGGCGCATTCGATCAGCGCGCTGCACGGCAAGCGGCGCAGATCATGGTTGGTCAGCGCGGCAGTACACGCCGCGCACTGACAACCGTAGACCGGCACCTGTCGGGCGTCACCGGTGCCCAACAGGGTCAGGCGCATGCGTGACGCTTGTCGAGCAAGCCGAGCAGCGTGGCAACGGTGTGTTGCAGATCAGCGGAATTATCCAGCGGGAAGACCTGCGGATTGCTCGCCAGCAAATCTCCGGCAAAGCGCGAGTTGCGCGCAAGGCGCTCCTCGATTTCCGCAAGGCTTTCCCGGTTGCGCGCCAGCAGGCGCTTGCGCAACACCTCCTGATTGACGGTCAGCAACACCGCCAGCAGCGTGGGATAGCGCGCCTGCGCCTTTTGCAGATGCGCCCGGGAGCCGTTGATCAGGACGTCATTGCCTTCCAGCAGCCACTGATCGATCTCGACGGGAATACCGTAGTGCAGACCATTGGCCTGCCAGCTCAAGGCAAACGCGCCTCGCTCGCGCATCTGCTCGAACTGCTCGACAGTCACTGCCTGCGCCGCCTCGCCCACTGCTTCAGCAGAACGGGTGATCACCCGCCGAACGATTCGGCAATCGCGTTGCGCCAGGGTATCCCGGGCCGCGTCCAGCAGGCTGTCCTTGCCTGATCCGGACGGCCCGATGAGATAGATCAACCTGCCAACCATCAAAACACCCTCTTGCCTTGTCGCCAGACCTTGTCGATAACCGGCAGGCCAGCATGATCACGCGCCTGGATCAGATCAGCACGCAGCCCCACCCGTATTTCACCACGATCCGCCAAGCCGGCAGCCACGGCCGGCGTGCGGCTGACCATGTTGACCGCCTGCGGCAGATCACATGCGTTGTCCTGAGCGGCGAGCATGAATGCAGACTGCAACAGACTGGCCGGGTAGTAATCGCTGGACAGAATATCCAGCAGCCCGTCGCGGGCCAGCGATGCTGCCGCCACGTTACCGGAGTGTGAGCCACCGCGCACGATGTTCGGTGCGCCCATCAACACGCTCATGCCCAGTTGCCGACAGCCACGGGCGGCTTCGAGCGTGGTCGGGAACTCGGCGATGTTCATGCCGAAACCCGCCGACTCCTCGACATGCGCCATGGTTGCATCGTCGTGACTGGCAATCGACAGGCCGCGCGCCAGGCACAGCTCGACGATCGCACGTCGGTAACGGTCGGCGTACTCGTTGGAGTTGGCCACCTGCTCGACGATGAAGCGGTCCATTTCCTCGTTGTTCATGTGGTACTTGCCCATGTAGTACTCGCGGTACTTCGACTCCAGGGCAAACTGACGCTGGCCGGGCGCGTGGTCCATCACCGAGACCAGTTGCACCAGTGGCTGGTCCACCAGATCGCGAAACACGCTCAAGGTATCCGGGTGACTGACCTCGCAGCGCAGGTGCAGCACGTGCTCGGCGCGAGTCAGGCCTGCCGCATTGGCGTCGGCAATCGCCTGCAGCATGGCGGGCAATTGCTG
The DNA here is from genome assembly GCF_017833055.1 of Pseudomonas sp. PvP100. Taxonomy (NCBI): domain Bacteria; kingdom Pseudomonadati; phylum Pseudomonadota; class Gammaproteobacteria; order Pseudomonadales; family Pseudomonadaceae; genus Pseudomonas; species Pseudomonas sp. PvP100. The sequence goes on along the minus strand of NZ_JAFIBO010000001.1, from coordinate 1,153,464 downwards.
CATGCGCTTGCCTTTGGGGTTGATGTCGCCGATCGACAGCGCGTCGAACACCGTGGTGATGCCCGCCGCGACGATTTGCGCATCGTGGCTGATCACCGCCGACATCGACGGCCAGTCGACACCCGGACGCGGCGACAGGTGCTTTTCCAGGTTGTCGGTGTGCAATTCCACCAGCCCCGGCAGCAGGTAATCGCCCTGCATATCCTGGGCCTGACTCAACTGGCTGCATCCACTCTCGACCTCGGCAATCAGGCCGTCACGGACCACCACAGTGCCGGTGAATACCTGTTCGGCCGTCACCACGCGGGCGTTACTGAAAACCTGTTCGTTCAGCATTGCAGCAACTCCTTGGCGGTGAGGTCCACCGGGGTCATGTCGAGTTGACGATTGGCGACTGCCTCGCGGGCGTCGCGATCATGGAAAATACCGATCAGGGCGGCACCGGCCCGCTTGGCCTCATCGACCAGTTCCAGCACCACCCGGCGGTTGGCGTCGTCGAGCGACGCAGTCGGTTCGTCGAGCAGCAGCACCGGCCAAGGCACCATGAACGCGCGCGCGATGTTGATGCGCTGCTGTTCGCCACCGGAAAACGTACTGGGCGCCAACGGCCACAAACGCTGCGGAATGTTCAGCCGCCCTAGCAGCAGTTGCGCGCGCTCCTGCGCCTGCTCACGGGACCAGCCGCGCGCCAGGGCCGGCTCCATGACCACGTCCAGGCTGGACACACGCGGAATCACGCGCAAGAACTGGCTGACGTAGCCGAGTGTCTTGCGTCGCACCTCAAGCACCTGGCGCGGGGTTGCGCCGACCAGTTCGGTCCACTCGCCTTCATGCTGCACGCGAATGCTGCCGGCGGCAGGCAGATAATTGCCGTACAGGGTGCGCAGCAGCGTGCTTTTGCCCGCGCCGGATTGCCCGCTGAGCACCAGGCATTCGCCGGCGCGCACCGAGAAATTCAGGCCGCGCAGCACATTGAGGACCACGCCGTTGTGCTGATGCAGGGTGAAAGTTTTCGACAGGTCACGGACCTCGATCAAGGTTGTCATCGGGCTCACCTCTTCTGTACAGGCTGTTCGGACAGTGCGGCTCATGGCTGCAATACCGAGGACACCAGCAGTTGCGAATACGGGTGCTGCGGGTCATCGAGAATCTGGTCGGTCAGGCCGCTTTCGACCACTTCCGAGCGACGCATGACCATCAGCCGGTCAGCCAGCAGCCGCGCGACTGCCAGATCATGGGTGACGATGACCACGGCCAGATCCAGTTCGCGCACCAGCCCGCGCAACAGATCGAGCAGGCGGGCCTGCACCGACACGTCGAGCCCGCCGGTGGGTTCGTCCATGAACACCAGTCTCGGGCTGGAGACCAGGTTGCGGGCGATTTGCAGACGCTGCTGCATGCCGCCGGAAAAGGTCCGCGGCAAGTCGTCGATGCGCTGCGGATCGATCTCCACCTGGGTCAGCCAGTCCAGCGCGGCACCCCGCAACTGCTGATAATTGCGCACCCCCTGCGCCATTAAACGCTCACCGATATTGGCGCCGGCCGACACGCCCATGCGCAGGCCATCACGCGGATTCTGTTCGACAAAGCCCCACTCGGTGCGCAGCAAGGTGCGCCGCTGCGCCTCACTGGCGCTGTACAGGTCGAACCAGTCACCCTCCTTGCTGCGATAGTCGATGCTGCCGCGGTCCGGCGGGCAACGTCCGCTCAACAGCGAGAGCAGCGTGGATTTCCCCGAGCCGGACTCGCCAACGATGCCCAACACTTCGCCGGAGTACAGATCGAAACTGACGTCCTGACAGCCCTTCTGCACACCGTACAGACGGGTCAGACCGCGCACCTTGAGCAGCGGCTGCAAAGCCTCGGGAAGGCGCTCGCCCGCCGCGTCCAATGAACGTGCACTGATCATCGGTCGTTCTCCTGCTGTTTGACGCGCTGGGCGCAGTAATCGGTGTCGGAACAGACAAAGCTCTGCGTCCCGGCATCGTCGAGAATCAGCTCGTCGAGAAAGGAATCATGGCTGCCGCAGATCGCACAGCACTGCTCCCAGCGCTGCACCTCGAACGGGTGATCTTCAAAGTCCAGGCTCACCACCTGCGTATACGGCGGCACGGCGTACAGACGCTTTTCGCGCCCTGCGCCGAAGAGCATCAATGCCGGGCTCATGTGCAGCTTGGGGTTATCGAATTTGGGAATCGGCGACGGGTCCATCACATAGCGCTCATCGACCATCACCGGGTAGGCGTAACTGGTGGCGATATGGCCGAAGGTGGCGATGTCCTCATAGAGTTTGACGTGCATGACGCCGTAATCATCCAGCGCGTGCATGGTCCGGGTCTCGGTTTCCGAGGGCTCGATGAAACGCAGCGGCTCGGGAATCGGCACCTGATAGACCATGATCTGATCGGCGTGCAGCGGTGTTTCCGGGATTCGGTGACGGGTCTGGATGACCGTCGCCTCGGGCGTGCGCTCGGTTGTGGCAATGCCAGCCGTACGGGCAAAGAAACGCCTGATCGAAACCGCGTTGGTGGTGTCGTCAGCGCCCTGGTCGATGACCTTGAGCACATCATCGGCGCCCAGGATTGCGGCGGTCAGTTGCATACCGCCGGTGCCCCAGCCATACGGCAGCGGCATTTCGCGCCCGCCAAACGGCACCTGATAACCGGGGATCGCCACCGCCTTGAGCAGGGCGCGACGAATCATGCGTTTGGTCTGCTCGTCCAGATAAGCGAAGTTGTAGGCCTCATCCCGTACAGGCCTTTGCTGTGTGGTGTTCATCGGTGAATGAGTCATTGGTCGCTCCCCGGTTTCGGTGCAGACTTGCGCAGCTTGCGGATCAGCTCCAGCTCGGACTGGAAGTCGACGTAATGCGGCAGCTTGAGGTGAGAAACGAAACCCGCCGCTTCAACGTTGTCGCAGTGCGCCAAGACGAACTCTTCCTGCTGGGCAGGTGAGCGGACTTCTTCGTTGAATTCCTCGGCGCGTAGCGACCGGTCCACCAGTGCCATGCCCATCGCCTTGCGCTCCGCGTTGCCGAACGCCAGGCCGTAACCCCGGGTAAACTGCGCGGGTTCGCTGGCCGAGCCGACGAACTGATTGACCATCTCGCATTCGGTGACTTCGATGTCGCCAATCACAATCGGGAAGCCCAGTTCTTCAGGTTCGATCCAGACTTCCACCTCGCCGATACGGATTTCCCCGGCGAACGGGTGATTGCGACCATAACCGCGCTGGGTCGAATAACCCAGCGCCAGCAGGAACCCCTCATCGCCACGCGCCAGTGCCTGCAGGCGCTGGGCACGACTGGACGGATACTCCAGCGGCTCGCGGGTGATGTCCGCGACGCGCTCGCCATCGTCGACTTCGGGCTTCATCAGCCCTTCCTTGGCCAGCAATCCGAGCACTCGCGGACAGGGCTCAAGCGTGGCGTGCGGGGTGACTTCCGGGCCCGGGTGCTCGCCTTCGGCCAGCAGGGTAAAATCCAGCAAGCGATGGGTGTAGTCGAAGGTCGGCCCCAGCAATTGACCTCCAGGGAGGTCCTTGAATGTGGCCGACAAGCGACGGTTGAGCTGCATGTTCGAGGTGTCGATGGGCACGCTGGCGCAAAAGCGCGTCAGCGTGGTGCGATAGGCGCGCAGCAGGAAGATCGCTTCGATCAGGTCGCCCGCCGACTGCTTGATCGCCAGCGCAGCCAGCTGCGGGTCGTACAGCGAGCCTTCGCTCATGACCCGTGCTACCGCCAGCGGCAGTTGCTGGCGGATCTGCTCGACGTCGAGTTCGGCAATGCCGGTGTCGCCACGACGCCTGCTGGCCAGCAGGCGGTGAGCGTTATCGATGGCCTGTTCGCCACCCTTGACTGCGACGTACATCAGGCACACTCCTGCACGCGGGTGCTGCGTGGCAAGCCGAGCAATCGACTGCCCGAGACAAAAAACACATCCAGCCCGCAAGGGAAGACATTACGTGCTTCACGTGCGGCCCAGAAACCTTCATCCAGCGGCAGGGCCACAGAATGGCGTCGCTCTATGCCCGGACCGCTCCAGGCAAGCATCCGCCCGCCTTGCAGGTCAGGCAGCTGAATCATCAAGGTGCAGGACTGATCCGGGTAGCGGTCATTGCCGGTATCGAAATCGTGCAGTTGCAGGGCAGTCGATGCATCGAGCAACGCGAAGCGCGCTGCGTGCCGCTCAGTGACAATCGGACTGCCGCAATGAAAGGCAATGTTCGCACGAATCGCCGGGGTATCGAATGCCGGTGCCAGCCACACTGGTGTGTCCAGGTCCAGCAGCGCCAGGCACAAGGCGTGGGTTGCACTGTCCAGGCCCTGCAAGGCAGGCGGCTGGTGCGCGGTGGGCAGGGTCTGGATCACCCCCGGACCGGACAACGCCTTGAGGGCGACACGAAAACTGCGCTGGGCATCCAGTACCGGATCGGTGAAGGCAGGCTGCAAAAGAACGGCATTCATCAGTCTTCTCCTCGGACCAGGGTAAAGAATTCGACTTTGGTGGCAGCGGCCTCGGCGTCCTTGCGCGCCCGACGCTCGGCTTGCGCACGCGCCAGCGGCTCGATCAGCTCGGATAGCCACCAGGCCTGCTGCGCGCCCTGCAAATGCGCGTCGGCCAGAGCCGCCAGTTCGGCGTGGCGCTTATCGCGTCCAGCCAGATAGCTGTAGCCGGTGCGCCCGTCGGCCAGACGCACCACACAGCGCGTCACACTCATTTCGCCGAGGTTGAAAGCTGAACCCGTGCCGCCCATACGGCCGCGCACCAGGGTCATGCCGATTTCCGGGGCGCGGATCATCTGGTAATCGGTGTCGCGTAGCGCCGCTTCGTGGCGGTTCAACTGCTCGCGGCTCGGCTGATCGGCATGAGCGCGGGCCAGTACGCCCATCCAGTGCTGACGCGCCGTTGTTTCGGGAGTTGCTTGCATGGAACACCTCGGTGTCAGGTCGTCTTGAAAGGAGTCGCCACTTGATACTGGAAGCGATCGGCGCGGCTGACCGAGCGGGAAAGCTCCACCGGCTGCCCCGCCGGGTCACAGGAAACCGTCAGTACGGTCAGCGCCGGCATGTGTCGGGGCATCAGCAACCACGCGGCCTCTTCGCGGGACGGCAGGCGTGCGCCGATCAGGCTCTGCGCACGGTTCAACGGCAACTCGCGCTCAGCCAGGTACTGGCGCACCGAGCCGCCGCGGTAATCGGCCAGCAAATCGCTGTAACGGGCGCTGTAGCGGTGGAAGATCAGGCTGACCGCCTGGCCGTCCAGTTTGCGCAGTGTCTGCAGTTCGATCAGCGGCGCGTGCTCGTCCACTCCCAGATGCTGGGCATCTTCACGGCTGGCCTGACATTCCTGACGACGCAGCAGGATCGCTTCCACGCCCAGGCCCTGCGCCGACCAGGATTTGCTGTAGGCGCTGTCAGCCTGCATCGGATAAATCAGCGGACGCTCCAGCACTTGAGTGCCTTTGCCCTGACGTCGCAACACGCTGCCCTCACGTACCAGTTCATCGACCGCGCGGCGAATGGTGTGGCGGTTGACGCTGAAGCGCTCGGCCAGCTGGAATTCGGCGGGCAGGAAATCGCCGGGCTGATAGGTGGTCAGCTCTTCACGCAAGATGTTGGCGAGCTCGTGGTACATCGGGCTAACTTGTCTAGACAACTGCATGGTTAAAAAAAGTGTTCATTGAACACCCCTCTTCTGTCAGATGAATTGCTTGCGCAGGCGCTGCGACATGATGTCGATGACGCTTACCACAACGATGATCACCAGCAGCACGGCGCTGGTCTGGACGAACGCAAAGGCGCGAATATTTTCCCAGAGGATAACCCCGATGCCTCCTGCGCCGACCATCCCGACCACCGTCGCCGAGCGCACATTGGATTCGAACCGGTATAGAGCATAGGAGATCCACAGCGGCATGACCTGCGGAATGACCCCGTAGATGACTTCCTGCAAGGCGCTGGCACCGGTGGCGCGCACCCCTTCGACCGGTCCGGGCTCTATGGCTTCGACAGCTTCGGCGAACAGTTTGGCGAGGACCCCGGTGGTGCTGATCCACAGCGCCAGCACCCCGGCGAACGGCCCCAGCCCGACGGCGACCACGAACAGCATCGCAAACACCATCTCGTTGATCGAACGAAAAGCGTCCATGCAGCGCCGCAGCGGCAGGTGAATCCACCACGGCGTGATGTTCTCGGCGCACAGAATGCCCAGCGGTATCGAGCAGACAATCGCCAGCGCCGTGCCCCACAGAGCAATCTGGATAGTCACCAGCATTTCCTTGAGATAACTGCGCCACTCACGGAAGTCCGGAGGGAAGAAATCGGCAGCGAATGTGGCCATGTTCGACGAGTCGCGAACCAGTGCCATCGGGTTCATTTCTGCGCCGTGCCAGGCCCAGGCGAGTGCAGCGAGCAACAGGCCCCAACCCAGATAACGGGACCCGTTGGGTTTGCCCGCGACCTGGGTATAGGCAGCATGAGTGGTCATGACGAACTCCTGATCGTGAACGGCTGGCTCAACCTGCGGAGCTGCCTGCGGTTTTCTGGTTCAGCTCGGTGATGCGCTCCTGCAACTTGCTCAGGCTGGCATCGATATCCTTGAGACGGGCGGCTTTCTCCTGCTCGTCCAGCGTGGTGCTGGCCACCACTTCGGTGCGCTGCTTGAACAATTCGAGCTGGCGAATGGGCAACAACTGGTCGTCGCTGGACTTGAGAAACTTGCCCATCTGCATGTTCTTCAGCACGGTTTTCTCTTCATCGGTATTGCCATAACTGGTGAAGAATTCACGAATCTTTGCCTTGTCCTGGTCCGACAGCGCCTTGCTCCAGACAATCGGGTCGGCCGGGATCAGCGGCGATTTCCAGATCACCTTGAGTTGCTCGACCTTGTCGGGCTGAGTCACGGCCAGGCGATCCCAGCTTTCGGTGTTGAAGGTCGCAACGTCCAGCTGACCCTTGGCAACGCTGAGGGCGTTGACTTCATGACTGGAGTTCAAGGTGCGCTTGAAGGCGGTGGACGCATCGACGTGATTTTTCGCAAACACGTAATAACCTGGCACCAGATAGCCCGAAGTGGAGTTCGGGTCACCGTTGCCGAAGGTGAGGCTCTTGGCGTTCTTGAGCATGTCTTCGACGTTATTGATCGGGCTGTCCTTGCGCACGATCAGCAGGCTCCAGTAGCCCGCGTCACCGTTGGCGGCGGAGGTCTGGGCAAAGATCTCGCCGTTGGAGCGGTCCACCGCTTCCATCGCCGCTTTGTTGCCCAGCCAGGCCACGTCCACCTTGTTGAAACGCATGCCCTGAATCAGGCCGGCGTAGTCCGAGGCGAAGGTGGCGTTAACCTTGAGACCGGTCTTGCGGCTCATGTCATCGAGAAACGGCTGCCAGATACTTTTCAGGTTTTGCGAAGACTCGGTGGACATGATGCCGAAATTGATGGCTTTTTCTTCTGCGGCCTGGACCGTGCCCAACGCGCAGGCAGTCAGCAAGGCGGCAGAGGCGAGAAGACGACCGATACGCTTGAACATGCACGCTCTCCGGAAAATGTCAGGTGATGGTTGTGGAAAGGACGTCAGACTTTGGCCAGCGTCAGGCTGGCTTTTTGCCGCACACGCCGGCTTCGTTCGGTGATCATCAGACTCGCGTCCGCGTCTGCACCGTAGAGGTCGTTGAGAAACTGTTTGCTGAGGTCCTGCGCCAGACCATCAAAATGGATGCGCCCCGACTTGAGAGCCACCGCACGCGGGCAATAGCGCACGGCATAATCGACCTGGTGCAGGGTCACCACGACCGTCTTGCCGTCGCGGCGGTTGATGTCGGCGAGGATTTCCATGACGCGGCGGGCCGATTCCGGGTCCAGCGAGGCAATCGGTTCGTCGGCGAGGATCACTTCGGCGCGCTGGGTCAAGGCCCGGGCTATCGCCACTCGCTGCTGCTGACCGCCGGACAGGGTCGAAGCCCGTTGCGCGGCAAGGTCCGCCAGCCCGACCCTTTCCAGCGCAGCCATCGCACGCTGTTTTTCCTCGTTATTGAACAGCGCAAGACTGCCGCGCCAGCGTGGCATGCGCCCCAGACAACCGAGCAGGACGTTGTCCAGCACGCTGAGGCGATTGACCAGATTGAATTGCTGAAAGATATAACCGATGTCGGCGCGCAGGCGTCGCACCTGACCGTTCAGGCGACCCGAGGACTGAACCTCGCGCCCCAGCACCTGAACCTGTCCGCCATTGCTGCGATCGCAGCACGCCAGGCCGGCGAGATGCCGGAGCAGCGTTGACTTGCCCGAACCGGAAGCGCCAATCAGCGCGACCATCTCACCGGGTTGTATAGACAACGCAAGGTCAATGAGCGCGCTTTTATGGGAAAAGGTCTTGTTCAGGCCTTGTACATGAATGGCTTCGTTCATGAGGCTTCTCGGTCTGTGCACGACCCGGGACAGGTCGCATTTGGTTGTCAACCAAACTGAACCTGTGTTGTTTCAGCCTCATGAAGCTCGAATGACGGGGTCATAACAGTTTGTCGCAGATGTTGTTGCGATGCGCACACGGTCAGCGATGCAGGGCGTCGGGATACGGTTCCAGACGCTCTGCCTGCGCCGCCCAGGTATGAGCAGCGGCGCAGAGAATGGCCGGATCAGATCCTGAAGCTGCCCACCAGTTGCTGCAGACGCGCGGCCTGCTCTTCCAGCGAGTTGCAGGCATCCAGGGTCTGGCGCAGGTTGTCGACGCCCAGCTGGTTGAGGGTGTTGATGTGAGTGATGTCGACATTGATCGATTCGACCACCGAGGTCTGCTCCTCGGTTGCCGCCGCGACCGACTGGTTCATGCCGTTGATCTCTTCGATACGGCGGGTCACGCTGCTCAGACGCTCGCCGGCCAGGTTGGCGATGCCGACGCTGTCCTCGCTCTGACGCTGGCTCTCGGTCATGTTGGTCACTGCGTCGCGAGCGCCGACCTGCAGCTCTTCAATCATGGTCTGCACTTGCTGGGCAGAATCCTGAGTACGATGCGCCAGGTTGCGCACTTCGTCGGCCACGACCGCAAACCCGCGCCCGGCTTCACCGGCACGCGCCGCTTCGATGGCCGCGTTGAGCGCCAGCAGGTTGGTCTGCTGGGAAATGCTGGTGATCACTTCGAGAATCTGCCCGATGTTGGCGGTCTTGCCATTCAGGCTTTCGATGTTCACGCACGACTCGCTGATCTTCCCGGACAGCTCGTTCATCGCCTTGATGGTCTGCTGCACGACGTTCTGGCCGTCGCTGGCCAGGCCGCTCGCATCGCTCGACTGCTGCGAGGTGCGCGCCGCATTCTGGGCGATTTCCTGGGCTGCGGCGCCCAATTCGTTGATCGCCGCCGCCACGCTTTCGGTACGGTTGGACTGCTGGTCCGAGTTGCTCATGGACGCGTTGGAGACCTTGACCACCCGAGTGGCAACCTCGCCCAACTGTGCGGCAGTCGAAGCCACTTCACGAATCGAAGTGTGAATGCGCTCGACGAAACGGTTGAACGACTCGGCCAGTTCACCGAATTCATCCTGCGAAGTGATGGCCAGACGCTTGGTCAGATCGCCCTCGCCGTCAGCGATATCACGCATCGCACGGCCCATCTGATGCAAGGGCTGCATCAACACTCGAATCAACAGACCCAGCAGCAGGATGATCACCACCACCACTACCACCATGGCCGTGATGGCCGAGGCACGGAACTCGGCCAACATGGCGTAGGCGGAATCCTGCTCGAGTACCAGTGCCACGTACCAGTTGGCCGTCGAAACACCTTGAACAGGCGTGAAAGAAATGATTTCCGGCTTTTTACCGGAGTCGATTTCGGTCACACCCGTGGTAATTTTCGGAGTGTTGGTCGGGTAGGCTTCGCTGATGTTCTTGAGCACCAGTTTGCTGTCCGGGTGCACCAGAATCTTGCCGTCGGCACTGACCAGAAATGCATAACCATGGCCATCGAAATTCAGCGAGTTGATGATCTTGGTGACGTTGTCCAGAGCGATATCGGCACCGGCCACGCCCACGAACTGATTCTGAAATTTGACCGGTGTGGCCATGGTCATGACCAGCTTGCCGGAAGATGCCGCGATGTAGGGTTCGGTCACAATGGTGCCGGGCGCATTCTGTGCCGCCTTGTACCAGCCACGCGCACGCGGGTCGTAGTCAGCGGGGCGATTGGCCGACGGCACCGAGAACATCATGCCTTCGGTGCTGCCAAAGTAGCTCAGCTGAAAACTTTCGCTGTAGGCAGGCAGGCCGATGGCGCGCTGCAACTGGGGCAGTTCCTTGCCATCCGCGGCGATCTGCTGCGACATCGATTGCAGCAATTGCATACGGCTTTCCAGCCAGGTCTGAATATTCTGCGTGGTGAGCGTACCCAGTTGCTGCAACTCGGACTTGACGCTGGATTTGAGTGACTGACGCTGGCGATAGTCATTGACGACAATGAACACGCTGAACGCAACAACCACAATCAATGCAGCGGCAAGAAGGATTTTCTTGCTGAACCCCAGACTCTTCATAGCGGATACTTCCACGGCAAAAAACCAATAAGGACGATCTCTGGATCGCCAATGAAACTTCACAACGGTGCCGTCTATTTCACGTTACAACCCACAGGCCGTTCAGCAACCGGAGCCGATACACCTGCCGCGGCGTCAATCACCAGGCAGGTCCGAGTATCGACACCTTACAAAGACGCTTGTATCGCCATATCGGCGCGACCCACGAGTCCTTGATTATTTTTTTCGTCGGGGGTCGAGATGTCCTTCCCATAATCGACACTCAAGCGTGCAGAACATGAAAAACTGGCTATGGTTGAAATCATCCCCCGCCCTGCACAGGATGGTTTCGCCATGCCAAGTATCGAGCAACTTTTTGACGGTTTGCATAGCCTCCCGAGTATTCCCAAAGTGGCTCAGGACTTGATGCTGCAATTTGACAATCCCTCTTCCAACCTGGAAAGCATTGCCCGCAATATAGAAAAAGACCCGGTGATTGCGGCCAAGGTATTGCGCTTGGCCAACTCGGCGCGCTTTCGTGGTTCGAGGGAATCCTCGAGCATCGAAGACGCGGCCATGCGCCTGGGTTTCAATACGTTGCGTACGCTGGTAATGGCCTCGGCAGTGACCGGTGCCTTCAAGGCCGGGCCGAGTTTTGATCTCAAGGGGTTCTGGCTGAAAAGCTTTCAGGTGGCAGGGATCTGCCGGATGCTGGCGAAACAGACCGGTGCCGACACTGAAATCGCCTTTACCTGCGGGGTCATGCATAACATCGGTGAGTTGCTGATCCAGACCGGCGCGCCCGATGTGGCCGAGCGCCTGAACAACGCCGCCAAAGCCGGGACGCCAGGGCGTGCAGCCAGCGAAACCCTGCAACTGGGTTTCAGCTACCCGGAAGTCGGCGCAGAACTGGCCAGTCGCTGGCATCTGCCCCAGGTCATTCGCGACGCTATCGCCTATCAGGCGACTCCGCTGAAGGCACCGAAGGACGCGTCTTTACCGAGGATCGTCGCCGAGGCCATCACCATTTCAGACGCGCTGGAAGCCCACGGCGGCGCGACACCTCAGGCGCAGCAAGCGTCAGGCGGGCCGCTGATGGAAGGCATCGATCTGGACGCGCTGTTTGCCGGGTTGCCAGCGGTGCTGGAAGCCGACAAGGCGTTTTCCGAATTGTTGAGCTGAGTCACCGGCAACTCTAAAGGCTGAACCGCGCATGCGGGCATGGCGTCGAGCGCTCCATTGCTGAGGCCGCACAGTGCATTTATCTGTATATCCATACAGATAAAACTTGCCCGCTACGCATTCAACGTTCATCCTTGCAGCCCTTGCACCGGTAATCGACGACGGTAGTCATGCGGCTGTTTCTCTGCGAAAAACCTTCCCAGGCCAAAGACATTGCGGCTGCGCTCGGCGCGACCCGGCGTGGCGACGGCTGCTGGGTGGGTGCCAATGCGACGGTGACCTGGTGCATCGGCCACCTGCTGGAAACCGCCCCGCCCGATGCCTACGATGCACGTTACAAACGCTGGGTGCTGGAAGACCTGCCCATTGTTCCGGAAAAATGGAAGATGCTGGTCAAGCCCAGAACTGCCAGCCAGTTCAAGGCAGTCAAACGACTGCTGGGTGAAGCCCGGGAACTGGTGATCGCCACCGATGCCGACCGTGAGGGCGAAATGATCGCCCGCGAACTGATCGAGCACTGTCGCTATCGCGGGCCGATTCAGCGCTTGTGGCTGTCGGCACTGGATGACGCCTCGATTCGCAAGGCGCTGGCGGCGCTCAAGCCCGGTGCCGACACGTTCAGCCTGTATCACTCGGCACTGGGCCGATCACGCGCCGACTGGCTGATCGGCATGAACATGAGCCGTCTGTTCACCCTGCTGGGTCGACAATCCGGTTATCAGGGCGTGTTGCCAGTGGGCCGGGTACAAACCCCGACCCTGCGACTGGTGGTAGACCGTGATCGCAGCATCGCCAACTTCGTCCCGGCGCCCTACTGGGCGATTGACGTCAGGCTGCTGCATGACAATCAGGCCTTCATTGCCCAGTGGCGCGCGCCGTCGGACGCCTGCGACGATCAGGACCGCTGCCTGAACCAGGCGCTGGCGCAACAGGCTGCGCACGACATGCACGCCACAACCAGCGCACGACTGGCCAAGCTGCGCACCGAGCGCATTCGCGAAGCCGCGCCCTTGCCGTTCGACCTGGGCACCCTGCAGGAAATCTGTTCGAAGAAGCTCGGGCTCGGCGCGCAGGAAACCCTCGACATCGCCCAGTCCTTGTATGAAACCCACAAGGTCATCACCTACCCGCGCAGCGATTGCGGGTACCTGCCGAACAGTCAGCACGGTGAAGCCGCAGGCATCATCGCGGCGCTGTGCAAGGCCGACCCTGCACTGGCAGGCCTTTCCCCGCACCTCGACCCACAACGTCGGTCACGGGCCTGGAATGACAGCAAAGTGACGGCGCACCACGGCATCATTCCCACCGCGGCGGTGCGTGGCGTAGAACGTCTGACCGGCAAACCGCGAGCGGTGTATACCCTGATCAGGGCGCGTTACCTGGCCCAGTTTCTGCCCAACCATGAATACGACCGCACCCAGGCTGACTTCGACTGTGCAGGCCACGCGCTGCGTGCGGTGGGCAAGCAGATTGTCGAGCCGGGCTGGAAGCGTGCAATGCCCGAAGCGCTGGCCCCGGCCAAGGGTCGCGAAGCGCCTGCCCCGCAGCCGTTGCCGGCATTGTTTCAGGGCTGCGAGTGTGCAATCGCCGAGGTCATCCTCAAGGACCTCTGGACCCAGCCGCCGAAACCGTTCACCGAGGGAGACCTGATCAAGGCGATGAAGAACGTCGCCAAACTGGTGGAAGACCCGCTGCTCAAACAGAAGCTCAAGGACACCACCGGCATCGGCACCGAAGCCACCCGCGCCGGGATCATTCAAGGCCTGCTGGACCGTGGCTACCTGACCAAGCAGGGCAAATCGCTGTGCGCAGCACCGGCGGCCTTCAGCCTGATCGACGCCGTGCCGCGTGCCATCGCCGATCCGGGCACTACCGCCATCTGGGAGCAGGCGCTGGACATGGTCCAGAGCGGCGAAATGAGCCTCGAAGAGTTCGTTGCCAAACAGGCGGCGTGGATGAGCAAACAGGTCAGCCGTTGCGTCGGCATGCGTATGAGCATCAGCGGGCCGGCCAGCCCGGCAGGCGTTGCGCCGCCCTGGAAGAAAAAACGCAAGACCACAAAGCGCGTCGCCAAGACCTCCACCGCCACAGCGGACACTGCGGCGAAAAAGCCACGGCGTGCTGCCAGACCGGCCGCCAAGGCGTAGGCCGGAACGGCGATAGCCAGATCAGCCACTGCACATTCAAGCGTTACAAACAGGTGTTACAACATGTCAGACCGAGAGCTCATCATTCCGCCCACCATGCAGTCGATCATGGACCGTGCAGGCTATGCGCCTGCGGTCAGGGTTGGGGATACCCTGTACTGCGCGGGCCAGGTGGGGCGTACGCGGGATATGGAAGTCATTCTCAATCCAGAGGCGCAATTCATCGCCTGCTGGGAAAATCTGCGCTCCGTACTCGCCGAGGGCGGCTGCACCTTCGACGATATCGTCGACATGACCACTTATCACGTTGCAATGAGCGAGCACATGGCGGTGTTTCGTGAAGTGAAAAACCGCATTTTCCCGCGTGGCCAATGTGCCTGGACCTGCATCGGCGTTGCCGAACTGGCGCACCCCGGGTTGCTGCTCGAAATCAAGTGCGTTGCGGTCAGGCGCAACAGCACCTGATCGACATCACAGGCTGGAGCGCAAGGGTATCTCGTGCCGCGAAGACTGGGCCCGAACATCGTCAAGACCGACCATTTCGTCATGCGCCACGGCCTGGGTCATGAACAGTTTTACGTCAGACACCGAAGACAGCACCTTGCGCGCCTCTTCCACCGAAGCAACGTGCAGGGTTTTTCCGCTCGAATCTTCCACCGGCACAGACTCGCCGTCGAGCTTTGCGTGCAGCACGTAGGAACCGCCTTCCATGGAGATCAGATCGAGTTCACGAACCGTTTGATCCTTTACATGCTTGGTCAGGTCTTGAATGTTCAAAGTCACACCTCCGGTGGCGTTCTGGAAATCAGCGCCGCTTGAAAATGGAGCTTTTATTGGCGCAAACGTTCAGTCCTTTCGGGTCAGGCCAGCCTGAACACGCCTGCCGTCAGTGCATGAAACACATTGAGCGATGTCACTGTGGGTCAGCATCGAACACCGGGCGCGCACGTCGCGCCCTCGCTTATTTACCCAATAGCAGCGCTGCGTCGAAGCCCATCCGCAAGTTGCCCCAGTGGCGCCCCTCGAAGAAGAACGGCACATCGATTTCGGTCATGATCTCGCCGGTATCGCGCAGGTAAGTCTGCAACAGAAAACGCTGCTTGTTGCCTGCGGCGCGCAGACCAATCGGGTCGGAGAACATACGTTTGTTACGGCACACCGGCAGATCGACTTCACGATTGCCGGTAGGTTTTTGCGATACCCAGCTGTTATTGACCGGGCAATAGCCCTTGCTGTCGACGATGAAGGTAACCTTGCCGCCGCGTGTGCCCTTGGTCAGCTTGTCGCATTCTTCCTGGCAGATTTGCGCAAAACGCTCGGTGTAACCGGTGGTGTATTGTTTGGGGTCTGTGCCCGGAATCAGCTTGTAACTCTGATCGAACAGATTGACGCCCTGTTTATGCAGCTCGACCAGGCGTGCTTGCAGAATGTCACGGCACTGGCTAGCGCGAGTGATCGCCGCATCCAGTTCGCCATGCCCAAGCACAAATCGCCCCAACAGCGCCTGCACCTGCTCGGCCACGCTGGAAAGATCCCGGGTGGCCGTCGCGGAGTGCTGCATGCGCTGGTCGATGGCCTGGCTATCGGAATAGATCCGCGTTACCCGTTCATTGATCCCCGTGTTTGTAGAGGCAAACTGCTGAATGTGCGCAGCGATGTCGGCGAGCTTGTCGTTGGTCGACTCGAAATCGCCGATCATGCTTTCGAAATGGCCGGACGCGCGCTCTACCACCAGTTGGGTTTCTCGGGCGCTGTGGCTGATCTGGATGGTCTGTTCGTGTGTGGAGCTGACTTCCTGAAGCATAGCGTCGATGTTGCGCGAGATGTCGTCAGTGGCTTTACTGACGTTTTGCGCCAGCGTGCGCACCTCGTCAGCCACCACCGCGAAACCTCGACCACTCTCCCCCGCCCGCGCCGCTTCGATGGCCGCATTGAGCGCCAGCAGGTTGGTTTGCGAAGAAATCTGCTGAATAAGGCCGACAATCGACTTGATGCTTGATGAACGCTCATTCAAGCCGGATACCAGTCCACCGAACTCATTGAGGCTGCTGGATATCTGGCTGATGTTTCCGGTCACTTCCAGCAATTCGGCATAAGAATCGCGCGCCATGCTCAAGTTCTGCGCGGTGGTGCTGGAAATGCCCTGGGTCTGTTGCGAGACGTCCTCGATGCTGCCCACTGCCATGTTGCTCTGGTCCATCACTTCTCTGGCGAAGCGTGCCTGATCGGTTGCGCTGTCGCTGGAATCACTGATGTTCTTCAGCGAACGCGCCGACTCGACGGCGATCTGTACAGTCAGCCCTTGAATGCTGCTGATGATCTCGCGCTGTTTGGCCAGAAAGAGATTGCAGGTACTGGCCAGCCCGCGAATTTCATCATGAGTGAGCAACGGCAGATCCTTCGACAGATCACCCTCACCGCTGGCGACCTCTTCGAGCGCGCGGGTCATGGACATCACAGGACGCACGATCAGGTGGCGGAAATACCAGACCATGAAACTGACCATGACCAGCGTGAACAGCGTGCTCAACAGAATCGCATTGCTCAGCAGATCAAGCTGACTCTGGATCACGCCCAGCGCGGCAGGGTCCGTTTGCGTGCCGCGCAATTGCAGCATGATGTCGGAACGAATGTTCAACGCGACCCAATACAGCAAGGCGCTGACCAAGACCAGCAGGAAAAGGCTCGATAGCTTCTTGGTCAGCGTGTTGAAAAACTGCTTTTCAACTGACTCGTACAAAGCCTTTAACGTCTGCATTTTGCTGCTCCTGGGTACAAGGGTGATTCCGGTGCGATGGTTAACGTCTGTCGCTACCAAAGCTTTAATGCGTTCGCCTTCAGCGGAGGCGGAAAAACTTCGACCACGCAGCTCACGGTGCTTTTCGCGCCGCAGAGTACTGCAGAGCTGGGCAATTTGATATCACAACTGAAAGCGATCGACCGATTGTGAAAGCTGCCCGGCCATTACCGACAGTTCGTCAGTGGTACTGGCGGTCTGGCCGATGACCCGGCTATTGCCCTCGGACATGCTGGCAATCATTTCTACCTGATGAGCGATTTCATTACTCGCCAGGCTTTGCTCACCAATGGTGCGGGTGATGTCGTTGACCAGTTGCGTGGTGCTCAACGTGGCATCCAGGATATCGCTGATCGCACGTTCCACTTCGGCGGTGACCGCCATGCCCTTGTCGACCTGAGCCACACCGGCTTCCATGCTGGTGACCGCCTCACGGGTGCTCTGCTGAATGCGCGCAACCATGGTGGTGATTTCCTGAGTGGACGCACTGGTGCGCCCCGCCAGGCTGCGCACCTCGTCGGCTACCACGGCAAACCCACGGCCCTGCTCGCCAGCGCGGGCGGCTTCGATGGCCGCGTTGAGTGCCAGCAGGTTGGTCTGGTCGGCAATGCCCTTGATGACCTGAATAATATTGAAGATTCCTTCCGAGTCCTTGTCCAGCGTACGGATCACCTGAGCCGACTGCTGCGCCGAACGGGCAATGCTGTCCATGTCACTGACCACCTGATGGATTACCCGACCGCCGTTCTTGGCCAGGGATTCGGCCTGACTGGCCATTTCCAGGGCCTGCCCGGCATGCCGGGTGATTTCTTCAATGCTTGCGGTCATCTCGCTGGTCGCCGCCGACATGGTGCCGGCTGCCGAACTCTGTTGCCGGCTGCTGTCGGCCACCTCATGGCAACCACTGCTGAGCTGACGGCTCATACCACTGACGTCGTTGGCATTGCTGCGCACCACTTCGATCATGCTGCGCAGGTCACGCTGCATGATCGCCAGGCTGCGAATCAGCATGCTGGCTTCGTCACGGCCACGGGACTCGGCGATAGGTTCGCGCAGGTTGCCATGGGCAATACTGTCGGCAATACGGCTGGCGGACGCGAGCGGGATCATGATGCTGCGCGTCACCCAATGCCCCTGGATCAGCAGCAGCAAAATACTGATCGAAAGCACGACCGCCAAGGTCACATTGGCACTGCTAATCGCCTGACGAGTGCGCTCGCCGCTGGCTTTGGAATTGTCCTCGATCAGGTCACTCAAGCTCGACATCTGCCCCTCCAGTTGCGTGAAGGCGCTGGAAAATGTACCCAGCTCTTGCTGCGCGCGGTCCGGGCTGTCGATGGCCAGCCCGACAATCCGCTCGCCTGCGCTGATATAGGCGTCGAGGCTAGGCTTGATCCTGCTGAGTTCTGCCTTGATGGCATCGGTGAGCGGCAGTTGCAGGTTATCGCTCACGACCTTGCGAAACAGTGCGGCATGCTCATTGAGCGACACCTGCACTTCATCACGCGAACTGTTGCTCCTGCCAAGGCCGAACAGCATCGCTGACAGCACATCGGCGCGCAGCGCGTCGTGCATCATGTCGGCTTGCAGGTGATTGCCCAGCGCAGCCATGCTGACTTCACTGTCGAGCATCGCCGCCTCCATGCGCGTATTACCCAGGTAGTTGACCAGGCTGATGATCATGACGGTCAGTACACTGGTGCCTATCAGCAAGAACAGACGTAGTTTTATCGACATCCTGTAGCCCTCCGGTCAATGAAATAACGCGAGCTGCGGATTGCTCTTATCAACAGCTTATCGACGCACGTTGCCAGATACTTAGGCCTATTTAGCGGATGTTGTCGAATCGGCAGACAATAACCTTGACCGTCCGGCCTGACGCCGCTCTGTAACGCGTCTATGGTGAACTAACGACATTCAATCCCCCACAGGAGCAAACACTGTGCCTGACAAGAAGTTCGCCATCGATCTCGCCTACCGGCCCCGCCTTGCCGACCTCAGACCGCTGACGTCGACTACAGCATTACTCGAGCCACAGGCGCTGGCCGCACCGCGCACCACACCGGCAAGCGACTTGAAAAAGCGCACCGGCTATGCCGAGAACTTCCTCGGTGATTTCATCGTGCCCTGGCCGACTGTCGACGAGGAACTGGCGCCTGATGTCTATCCGTTGAAGGACACCGGGGATCGCCTCGATTACACACACTTTTCCATCACCATGTCGCGCAGTCGGCGTCTGGCACTGTATGTCGGCGTCAACATTGATGGTGCCAATAGCGTAGAGGTCAAGCGCAGCAAGGATTCCTGGGCCTTCGACGGCCGTCTGCCTGCCGAAGCGCAGATTGGCGAAAGCGTATACGCCGACAACCTGCTGGATCGCGGCCATCTGGTTCGGCGTCAGGACCCTAACTGGGGCAAGGAAGCCGAAGTTGCCAACAGTGACACCTTCCACTTCACCAACTGCTCGCCGCAGATGGGTGCGTTCAACCAGAAGACCTGGCTGGAACTCGAGGATTACATTCTCGACAACACACGACGCTGGAAATCACGGGTAACGGTGTTCACCGGCCCGGTGCTGCGCGACGACGACCGCAGCTACCGCAATGTCAAAATCCCCTCTGCATTCTGGAAAGTCGTGGCCTTTCTCGGCGATGACGGCAAGCCTTCGGCCAGCGCCTACATGATCGACCAGACCCGCGAGCTGGGCAAGCTGGACATCATGTTCGGCCCGCTCAAAACCTGGCAACGCAGCGTCGCGCAGATCGAGCAACTCACCGGTATCCGCTTTGGCGACCTGTCCAGCTACGACGGGTTCTCCAACGAAGAGCGCCTGACCGGCACACGCATCGAAGCCCAGATCCGTGGACCGCAGGATATCCGGGTCTGACTTGCCGATAAGCGCGCCCTGCTCCACGTTCGATCCCGAGTGTGCAGCAAGGACACAAACGTGTGACGCCCGGCGCCACACGTTTGTAACCTGAGCACTACTCGAACTGCTGACGATTTTCCGGAGTAATGAGCTTGAACGGCACCCAGATGACCGGGGACGCCAGGGTTTCGCCGCGCGCCATGCGCATCGCGGCATCCACTGCGCCGTCGGCCTGCCCGAGCGCATCCTGAAACACGCTCACCGCCATCTTGCCTTCAGCCATCAGCTTCAAACCGTCCGGGGTGCCATCGATCCCGCCCACCAGATAATCACCCGCCTTTTTGCCGGTTTTTTCCAGCCCCATGATTGCCCCAATGGCCATTTCGTCATTGTTGGCAGCGATGATGGAGAAGTCCACGCCCTGCTTGACCCATTCAATCACGATGGTCGCAGCCTGACTGCGCTCCCAGTTGCCGATTTTCTTCTGCATGACCTTCATGTCCGGGTACTTGGCGACCACCTTCTCCACGTCCTCGGTACGCATGACCGATGATTTGTTGCTCGGGTCGCCGACCAGAATCACCACATTGCCCTTGTAATTGGCGCGGCGGGCCAGCTCTTCCATCTGCAATGTGCCGGATTCCAGTTCGTCAGAGCCGACGAACGCCGTCAGCGCAGGCCACTTGGCAGGCTCAGGATTGCGATTGACGAATACCAGCGGCACCTTGGCCTCGTTGGCCAGACGCATCATTTCCGGCGCACTTTTGCCACTCACCATTGCGACGACGATGGCATCGACTTTCGAGTTCACCAGATTGCGAAACTGCCGCATCTGCAGCTCCACGTCGTCCTGGCCGTTTTCCATGAAAATGTCGGCGTCCAGCAGGGCTACCTGTTTCTCCACGCCGTGGCGCAGGATGGTCTGGAAGTTGTCGTTGTATTTGGCCATGCCTACACCGATCAGCGGCGTGGCAGCCTGCGCCAGGCCAACGAACAGCAGGCTTGCACTCAGGGAAATCGATAACCACTGTTTCATGTTCTGACTCCCGGGGCGTTAAACGCTGAAATGATGAAGCAGCTCGCGCTGATCCCTGGCCATTTTCGACAGGTCCTGACTGCTGATTGCCGATTGCTCGGCACCGTCGGCGGCCTGCTGGGCGGAATCGTTGATGTGCGTGACCATGCGACTGGTCTCCTGCACCGTCGCGCTTTGCTGTTCGGTGGCCGCAGCGATCTGAATGTTCATGTCGCGAATCACATCCACCGCCTCGCCCATTTCCACCAGCAATTGATCAGCGCCGGAAGCCAGTGTCACGCAATGGTCGGACTGGATCTGGCTTTCGTTCATCACCTCTACCGCCGAATGGATCTTGCTCTGCATCTGGCCGATCATTTCCTGGATTTCGCTGGTGGAGGTCTGAGTGCGACTGGCCAGCGAGCGTACCTCATCGGCCACCACCGCAAAGCCCCTGCCCTGCTCGCCAGCCCGCGCCGCTTCGATGGCGGCGTTGAGCGCCAGCAGGTTGGTCTGTTCGGCAATGGTGCGAATGGCGTCGACGATACCGTCGATGTTCTGCCCGTATTTCTGCAACTCGTCGGTCACCGCAGACGCCTTGTTGACCTGTTCAGCCTGCTGGCGAATGTTGACGATGGTTTCAGCCACGCGCTTTTGCACTTTCCCGGTCAGCTGACTGGTGCTGTCCACCGCGCCGCGTGTGTCCTGAGCCCGACGGGCGACTTCCTCGACCGTGCTCTCCATTTCAGTCATGGCTGACGCGGCAGAGTTGAGCCGATCCTTCTGCTCGTCCACTACGCGGGTCGTCTGCTCACTGATCTGCGCGTTCTGGCTGGCGGTCAGCGCCAGGTTGTCGGCCGACCCGATCAGCTGACGAAACGTCTGTTGCAACGACTGGGTGAATTCATTGAGATAACCACCCAACTCACCAAACTCATCGCGGCGGCTGACGTCGAAACGTACCCGCATGTCGCCACTGGTGAGCGTCTTCAAAACCTCGCGAAACGCAGCCAGAGGGCGACGAAGGCTGAAGGCGACCCATGTGCCGATGATTGCTGCCGCCATGACGGCCAGCAGGCAGGCGATCAGCAACAGGCTAAGGCTGGTGGCAATCGTCGAATCCGCCCCGGCCTTGGCCTCGTTGGCCACCGCCAGTGACTGATTGCCGAACTCGCCGATCTTGCCCAGCGTTGCTTGAAGACGGGTTTCCGCTGCCTGGCGCTGCTTGTCGACCTGCTCGGCGAGTGCCGCTTCCTGCCTGTAGGCCTGATAAACGCCGTCGCTGCCAGTCAGATCGTTAAGCAGGCGGTTGACCATCACTGCGGCAATCCGGCCAGCGCGCGGGTCGGCTGCGATGAGCTCCCGTGTGCGGGTACTGATCACCTCATCCTGCAAGTTGAGTACGCGCTGCAAGGTCTGAATATTCGGTGTGGCGGCATGGGCAGCCAGACCATCGTAGGATTTGCCGACCTCCAGTAGCAGCTTTTCCCCCGCTGCCACCGTCTCGGCGGAACCGGCGTTGCGCTCGCGGGCAATATAGTCACGAAGATAACCGGTCAGTTGCGCGCCCTGACTGCTGCTGTAGCCCTGCAACACTCGGCTCTGAAGTGCCTGCAGAACGTGCTGTCGATGGCTGGCAATCAGCGTCTGCGCCTGCTCGGCATAAGCAGCACTCAGTTGGCGTTGCTGGTTCAGGTTGTCGCGCAGTTCAGCATGATCGCCAATATAGGCAGGCGTGCTGTCCAGCAACTGATTGAACCGGGTCATGCTCTCGTTGAACGGCTGCTTGCCATCGTCGATCTGTTTGGGATCAGTGCTGACCAGAACCCCGAGCAGTGCCTGGTTGGCGCGCAGCACATGCACGTATAGCTCGCTCGCCGCCCTGCTCAAGGGTGCGGATTGCCCTGTGATGACGCTGATCCGATCGCTTATGGAATGAGTGCTTTGATAGCTGATACCTGCCATGGCGAGCAGCAGTACCACCAGCACAGCAAATCCACCGATCACTCGCTGAAGAATGGTCATGGCTATCCTCTTTTATTTTTATTGCGCTGAATCTGATCCGGGCCCGCGTGGAGAACGTCAGTCCGGAAAATGATCGCAGCGCTAAAGAGAATGTCGGCCGCACCAAGGGCGACTTGAGACGTAGATCACATTATTTTTACTGGCAGGCACCCCTGAAACGGACTGCCTGACCTGAGACGTCACGCAGTCCTCTGCCAAATGCGGGTGTTCAGCGGAAATGACGCGCCACGGCCTCCGGCGCATCAGGCACGTCCATATTGATCCGGCGCCAGGCCGCCTGAGCAAAGCTGTACACCGAAAACGCAATCAGCCCAAGTGCCACGATCAGCAATACCAGGCCGCCTGCGGGCAGATCCTGCAAACCGTTGAGCGCATCTTTCATGCCCGGCGGGTGCATGGCCTGATAACTGGAGCCGCTGACCGCCAGTAATACGGCGATTTCGATGAACGCCACGCCGCGGGCGATCAGGCCGAAGCGCGATACCGGACGCACGTATTTCATGACGTCTTCGTCGGCCTCGAAATACTTCTCGAAGGACGCCTTGTAGCCCTTGATGATGTGCACAATGCCCAGCCCCAGGGGCACCAGGGCGACCACATAGACCAGCAGATTGGAATGATCCCAGGACAAAATGGCTGCCAGCAGGTCCTTGGCCTGCCCGCCATCCGATGAGCCTCCGGAGCTCTTCAGCCCACTGACCAGCAGGCCGAGGGCAAAAAACGCCAGTGCGCCGTACGTAAAGCCCCCCACCAACAGACCGCCGCGAATCACCAGCCCTTTGAGTTCGCGGCCATGATGGTCAACGTCCCGGGTAGCCTGCAGGACTCGCCATGCCGCGAACGCCAACAGACCGACGATCACCACCCCGACCAGAACGCCGCCGAAGGGCTGGCTCAACAGCGCTTCAAGACTGCTGTGGCTGTCGGCCGGCTGCGAGGAGCCCTGCGCCGCCAGTACCGCGAACAGACCGATAATCAGATAAACAACACCACGGGCGGCATAACCGCCTCGTGCAAGTAGAACCAGGCCGCGTTGCGCCGACATAAATAACTATCCCTGAAAGTAATTACAGGAACAGACCGGGCACGGCCCAAGGGGTTCGACCCGATTGACGACGCGTCGTGTCATGCGCCGTCATCGGGTCACGCGCCGTCAGGCAAACGTAGCACCGCGCGCGTTCACGAACACCGAATAAAGCGAATGGCTGCTGGCCATGAACAGCCGATTGCCCTCTCGCCCGCCGAAACAGATATTGGCGCAGCGTTCGGGCAGACTGATATGACCGATGGCCTTGCCTTGAGGGTTGAACACTCGCACGCCGTCGAGTTTCTCCATATCCGCCTTGGGATCACCGTTACCGCCCCAGCCGCACCACAGGTTGCCGCCGTCGTCGCACTTGATGCCGTCGATGGCCGCGTAGTCCAGGCCTTCGATAAGCTTGCGCCGCTCGCCCAGCGTGCCGTCTTCGTTGACCGCTATCGCCCAGATCAGGCCGTGGGGTTTGGCGCGTCCTTCAACAACGTACAAGGTTTTCTCGTCCGGCGAAAAGCACAGGCCGTTCGGACCTGCCAGATCATCAATCACTCTGGAGACCTTGCCGTTCGAGGGGTCTATGCGATAGACGCCGAAGGGTTGCTCCTGCTTGACCTTTTGACCTTCGTAGTTGCTTTCGGCCTGGAAGGTGGGATCGGTGAACCAGATAGACCCATCACGTTTGCAGGCGATATCGTTGGGCGAATTGAAAGGTTTGCCCTCAAAGCTGTCGGCCAGCACGGTGATACGCCCGTTGTACTCGGTACGCGTCACCCGCCGCCCCTCATTGGTCGTGCTGGAGCCCTCACAAACCAGCAGCCTTCCCTGACGGTCACGACACATGCCATTGGAAAAGTTCGAGTGCTCGCGGTACACCGACAGCTCACCCGTTACCTCATCCCAACGCATGATGCGATTGTTGGCAATGTCGCTGACCAGCAAGTAGCGACCGTCACCGATCCACACAGGCCCTTCGGCCCAGCGCATGCCGCTGGCCAGCTTCTCAACGCTGGCATTGAAGATTCGTATGTGGGTAAAGCTGTCGTCCAGCACACTGACCAGCGGGTCGGGATAACGCTGGGTCAGCGGCTGAGCGCTGGAAAGACGCGGCAATGCGCCAATGGCGGCCACGGTCGCCGAAACGGCCAGTGACTGTTTAAGAAAGCCCCTGCGGCTGTGATCAGGTGTATTGCCTGGCGATGAGAAGTCCATGATGAGCATCCATTATCTTTATTGTCGGAAAGGCGCGCGTCTTGCGGCCGCACGTCATCCTACAAGATACCGCTGGATGGCTTGAATAATGGCCGTGTGCTATCAGACAGCACTGCGTATTATCTGCCGGCTCTCTTATTTGCTGCATGACTGCCGTTTTGCTCTGAACGTATGAAGCCTTTTAGCTGCAGCGCCCACAAGAAACGCCGATGGAACCAGCATTACGAATACCATCAAGGCAAGAAGCATGAACTCTCCATCCTCGCCACCGATTATGCCCAGCGCACTCACTGTTGAAGCATACATATCGAGGCCTGTTTCAGTTCTAAGAAGCCAGCCAATAAAGCCTGAAGCGACAACCCACTTAGTGAGCAGCGCAGCCAGTACCAAAACCAAAACGCCCATCACGATGAGTTTCGTTATCTTCTTCATTTGGAATTTTTATCGCCAGCACCGACCACATCTATTACCCCATAATACTTGAGATTCGTTCCGCTGATAACCTCCCCCCTCTGGCTGCGAAGATACTTCTTAAGCTCATCGAAACCAATCTGAGAATTAAGAGTAATGCAGCCTTCGCTTAGACCACGCGGCCCGACGGGGTGGAGCCTAAACGCGCCACGCCGTATATTATCAACCGTTGTCTGATCATCAACTTCCCCGTCATCTCTATAGAGACCAAACCACTCTCCTCTTTCTGTGCCAGCCAAAAAGTCTTGTAACGGCTCTCTAACCCAACCGAACCTGCCCCCACTTTGCCGATCAACAATAAAATATCGCCCAGCTGGAATTGCACCTTTCCCCTGAACAGACTGATATTGAGGATTGTTAACAAACGGAGCCCCCATACCCGAGAACGCTTCATAGCTAGCTTGACCACAACGCAAAGTGCTCACGAATTCACTGTTTAATGAAAAGCTGCAATATGCAACATTAGAATTATTGGTATTTTCCGACATGCAACACCCTTCCTTGGCAAAAACTAAGCGTAGACTCTATTTTTTATACCATCCCAACCACCCGCTACTTGTCCGCCGCCTTGACCATCGGATCGCTTCTGCTGGGTATAGAGCATTTTTATGCGCCCATAATTAAGGCGCACTGTTTCAGTTGGAAAACCACTTTCAATCGAGCCATTGCCATTCAGAGACACCGAAGAAATTATTACCTCTTCAAGCTTTATCTCCAGATATTTTATTTTTTCCGTACCTGCACGATTTACAGCGATAGTGACCTCTTTGAAATGCTTACCACTGCAGCAAGCCTCATGGAGCTTGGGGGTAGATTTATCAACAGCTTTACGGAAAAAGAAATCGCTCATACTGGCTCGCCCGTTGCTTGCCCCACCAGCGCTTGTTGTCGTCGCCGACGCTGACTGGCTTGCACCTACATCAAAATCCGAAAGCTCTATCCAATCTTTAAATACAGCGTCAAGGGATTCGCCAGGAACACCCTCGATCTGCATGTAAGTATCAAACGCCATAGCACTACCCCCTGCGTACAGTTAACAAAAGACCTATAATCTACAAATAAAGTGCCAAACACACCTATATGAGACACAATCACTGAACACTCCTTAGCCGATTAAAACGTCGCCAGCTCGACAAGCAATAATTCAATGCACACAAGGATGCCCGAACAACACATGTTAGCGCTATCGTCCTTATCTGTAGATAATGAAGGACACGTCACACCGAAACGTTTAAAAATAAACAAGACCTCACAGTTATGTACTTAATCTGAGGCCAACTCGGAACCCAGCTTCCACATTCTTGATTGCCTCAGCCTGTAAGCAAAACCAGCAATCAGGTATCGTGACCATCTTTCCCTCTACACTCCAAGGCCCCCCATGCCATCCAGCAAACGCGAACAGGCCCAGACAGATCGGCGTCTGGTGAGCGCACTGACGCACGCCTGCGAGACCGCCAAGGCCGAGATGCCCGGTTTCTGCTGGCTGACTCATGAAGTCGATTACGCGGCGTTCCCGGCCAGCCTGCAGGTGGTGTGGGTGTTTGATACGCTGGCTGACAAGAACGCTGCGCTGGAGCGCGGGTTGGACAAGCGCATGATCGGTCTCACGGTAGAGGCACTTGACGATGCTCAGGTCAGCCTGTCGAATGCAGCGGCGCATGTGCATGTCGACTGCGAAGAGCAGTGCCTGCGCGAGAATGCAGGCGACTGGCAGCAGCGCATCAAACGCAAATACGCCAGACGAGGTTGAGCATGGCCAAGGACATCGAAAACCCGTGCATTTCCGTGTGCCAGCTCAGCGGGGATCTGTGCGTGAGCTGCGGACGTACCAAGGACGATATCCGCAAGTGGAAGCGCATGAAAAGGCCTGAAAAGATGGCTGCGGTGCAACGCGCGACCCAGAGGCTGAAAAGCCTGCAGAAAAAGAGCATTTGAAGCCTAAATTTCATCTTGGGTGCGGAAACTTCTTTAAAACGGCCCGGGTCAGTATTACCCGTGACTCGGTTGCCTGGAGTCGGACGAATTACAGGAACTTCACTCTTGGTCAGTCATGCAGATCGCCGCAACACCCTTTCACTGGACAGTCTGAATTTCTTCCTTGCCGATGTGCGCGATGGCCTGGGACCGTATCTGGCGATCTATCTGCTGGCGGTGCACAAATGGGACCCGGCCAGCATCGGCGTGGTGATGACCATTGCCGGTATTGCCGGGCTGCTGACCCAGACACCTGCCGGGGCGCTAATCGACCGAACGCCCTACAAGCGCGCCATGATCGGCGTGGCGGCCTTGTTGGTGACGCTGAGTTGCCTGATTCTGCCCTTTACTTCGTCTTTTTCCGTGGTCGCCCTGACCCAGGCGTTGAGCAGCATTGCGGCCTCGGTATTTGCACCGGCCATCGCGGCCATTTCGCTGGGCATCACCGGGCCCAAAGCGTTTACCCGCCGTACCGGGCGCAACGAAACCTTCAACCACGCTGGTAATGCCTGCGCAGCCCTTCTGGCTGGCGGCTTCGCCTACCTCTTCGGTCCTATCGCGGTGTTTTACCTGATGGCCGCCATGGCGCTGGCGAGTATTGTCGCGGTCAGCTTCGTTTCCGCAGACGCGATCGATCACGACGTGGCTCGGGGCTTCGACGCCAGCCACGAGGTCAGTGGTCACCAGCCGTCAGGCCTTTCTGCGCTGTTAAGCAACAAGCCGCTGCTGATGTTCGGTATCTGCTGCGCGCTGTTCCATCTGGCCAACGCAGCAATGCTGCCGCTGGTTAGCCAGAAGCTGTCACAAATCAATATGCAGATGGCGACACCGCTGACCTCGGCGTGCATTGTCGCGGCCCAACTGGTGATGGTGCCGGCCGCGCTGCTGGTCGGCATGAAAGCGGATGTCTGGGGGCGTAAGCCACTGTTGCTGGCCGGCTTTCTGTTCTTGCCGATTCGCGGTGTGCTGTACACCCTCTCCGATGATCCCTATTGGCTGGTGGCGGTGCAGATGCTCGACGGCATCGGCGCTGGCCTGTTCGGTGCCCTGTTCCCATTGATGGTCAAGGACCTCACTCAAGGCAGCGGGCGTTTCAACGTGAGTCTGGGTGCGCTGTCCACGCTGTTCGGGCTGGGTGCAGCGCTGAGCAACAGCCTGGCGGGTTTTGTCGTGCATGCAGCAGGTTACAGCGCGGCATTTCTGACCCTCGCCGGTGTGGCAGCGGTAGCGTTCTGCCTGTTGTGGCTGACGGTGCCGGAGACCCTTTCGCGCTCGCATAACGAAACCGGGCTCAAACCGGACAATGCCGTGGGCGCGTGACCACCCTTAGTCCACCGTAACCGCCTTGACCTGCCAGCCCTCGCGCTGGCGGGTTGCGACTACCAGACCGCCACTTCCACCTTCCATCCCGCCAACCCAGCGCCCTGCCTGGTCCCACAGACCACTACGCCCCGCCGACTGCCATCCGCCAGTCGGCCCACCATGATTGGCCATCAACACCGGCAGCGAGTGACGGCGGGCATGCCCCGAAAGCAATCCGGCATCGTATTCATAGCCGCCCGGCGAGATCAGCACACTGGCTGCGTACACCCAGGATCCGCCTTGCGCCATGCGTTGCGCGTGCTCGGCGTGGGCGAAGTCTGCACACACGCACAGACCGATACGGTGCTGATCAAGTGGCAGATAGCAGTCCTGGTTGCCGGCGCTGAACACGACGTCTTCCCCGGGATGCAGATATTGCTTGGCGTAGGCGATGACATCGCCCGCGGCGGTGAAGGTCAGCGCGCCAATCAAGACGCTGTCGTTCGGCCCCCTGAGCGGCATGCCAAGCGTGGTGGTCAGTCGCAATTTCACCGCCAATGCCACGAGCGGCGCCAGACGCGCATCGTCGGCAAGCAGGGCCAACTCGCGAGCCAATTCCGGCTCGTAGCCTGTCAGTGACAACTCGGGAAACAGCAAGTAACTGGCGCCCAGCTCAGATGCCTGTTGCATGAACGCCAGGTGCCCGGAGAGATTGTGTTCGATATCTCCCCGCGCAGAGCAGAATTGGGCAGCGGCGAGTATTGGAAACGTCATTGGCTCTCCAGAGAAGACGAGACTGGCAGACGCAAGCTTAGCCCGCGTTGCAGCTGGTTCACACATAGTTACATTTTTACCAACGACCCACGTTGTATGACGTCCTATCTTGTCTGGCAGTGACTGACATCTCATTACAATAAAAAACGGAGATTCACCGCATGCCGCAAACCCCGTCTCTCAAAGAAACGGCCACGCCAGTAGCCGAACCTCGTTTCAAGAAACTTGCCAGGTTATTGGGGCCCGGCATCATCGCCGTACTGTCCTGGCTGGGCGCGGGCGATCTGATCACCTCATCGGTTGCAGGCGCCAGCTATGGTTACGCCATGATGTGGGTACTGGCGATTTCGCTGTTGCTCAGGTTTCTGATCGTCAACATCATCGCCCGCTTCCAGCTCTGCAATAACCAGGGCATGACCATCCTTCAGGGTTACGCGCAGCTGCATCCGCTGTTTGCCTGGTTCATGCTTGGCTACGCATTGCTCATGGGACATTTGATCAACGCCTACATGATCAAAGGCGCTGGCGAGGCGCTTGCCATGCTGCTGCACATCGACCAGCCACTGCTCTGCTCCGTCGCAGTGGTGATTGCCGTGTGGCTGTTGGTGGGGCGCAATATCTACGCAATGATCGAAGGCGTGATGAAGGTGCTGCTGGCCATCATGACCCTGGCGTTTCTGACCCTGGCGATCATGTCCGGACCCGATGTCACCGGCATCATCAAGGGCACCATCGGCTTCAGTATTCCGCCTGATGAAGGCGTGCACGGCGCTCTGCTGGTGGCGGTCTCGGTGATCGGCGCCGTGGCCGGGTCGATCGCCAACTTCGTCCACCCTTACGTGATGCGTGAAAAAGGCTGGACCGGCCCCGAGCACAAGCGCATCCAGCGCAACGATCTGCTGTTCGCGGTGATCGTCGGCATCGTCATCAACCTGGCTATCTGGGTGGTGGGTGTCGAAATCCTGCGGCCCAACGGTATTCAGGTCAACACCCTGGCGGACTTGGGCAAGGCGCTGGAGATCTTCTTCGGCCCGCTGGGCTGGTACATCTTCTTCATCGGCGTATTCGCCACGCTGTTCGCCAGTATTTCCGGCAAGACCACAGCCTTTCCGATGCTGATCACCGATGCCTTCCAGCACATCCAGCCCAAGCGCCGCGAACGCTACGGCAAAGTGTTCCACCACGACCCGATGCACCGGTGGTTCATGCTGTTCATTCTGGTCACCCCGCTGATCTGGTCGCTGCCCGGCATGCCGGACTTCGTGACCCTTACGCTGGGCGTCAACGCGCTGAATATCATCGGGTTGCCCGTCATCTCGCTGGGGCTGCTGATCATGTCCAATCAGAAGTCACTGCTGAGCAAGGAATACCGTAACAACTGGTTCGAAAACATCGCGCTGACCTTCGCCACCGGACTGGCGTTGTGGGTGGCGTTTCAGTTAGGGACGGAGTTGCTGGCATGAGTGAGCAAGGTCTATTTCCTCAACGGAAATGGACCTCGCGCGTGCTCCCCGATCCCACCTGAATACTGAGCCTCACGGCCGGAATGCCTGCTGATAGACGCAACGGTTACATCTCCCTTGAACAAACAACAATAGTTCTCAACAGAGATGTTATATTGTATCTATTATCATCAGGAAGTCTCACATGTCGTCTCGTAGAATCGCGTCTCTGGCAGGCTTGGCAATCGGGGTTTTGGGCAATACGGGATACGCGGAGGAAGGCCCGCAGACCATTGAACTGGAAAGCGTCAACGTCACCTCCGACTATCAGTACGAGACCGCCACCAGCCCGATCCAGGGCTACCGCGCCACCCGCTCGGCCACGGCCACCAAAACCGACACTGCCATCGCGGATATCCCGCAGTCGATCAGCGTCGTACCTGCCTCAGTGCTCAAGGACCTTGGCAGCAACAATGTCGAGCGCGCGCTGGATTTTGCCGGCGGCGTATCGAAGCAGAATAACTTCGGCGGGCTGACGCTTTACGAGTACAGCATCCGCGGCTTTACCACTTCCGAGTTCTACAAGGATGGCTTCAGCGCCAACCGCGGCTACCCTGCCACGCCAGATGCCGCAAACATTGAACGCATCGAAGTGCTGAAAGGCCCTGCCGCCAGCCTGTACGGGCGTGGCGATCCGGGCGGCACGGTCAACATCGTCACCAAGAAACCCCAGCGTGAAGCCTTTACCACCTTGCAGACCAGCGCAGGCAGTTGGGATCGCTATCGCACCGCGCTGGACGTCAACACGCCGCTGGATGAAGAAGGCAATCTGCTTTCGCGGGTCAATCTGGCCGTCGAAGACAACAACAGCTTTCGTGACCATGTAGAGAGCAAACGGGTATTTGTCGCCCCGTCCTTCAGCTGGCAATTGAACCCTGACACCAGTCTGCTGGTGGAAACCGAGTTCGTACGCCACACATCGACTTTCGACCGAGGTGTGGTCGCCCCCAATAACAAGTGGAGCGGCGTGTCGCGCTCGACCTTCCTCGGCGAGCCGGACGATGACATCGATAACGACAACAACATGGTCCAGTTCGCCCTGGACCACCAGCTCAACGATGTCTGGTCGCTACGTCTGGCCAGCCATTACAAGCAGGGCGAGATGTCGGGTTTTGCCAGCGAGGCGCGCCCGCTGAACGCCGACGGGCACACCGTCAATCGGCGTTATCGGGAGCGCGACAATAATTGGCATGACAGCATCACCCAGTTAGAGTTACGCGGCCGTTTCGATGGCATGGGGGTCGAGCACGAAGTGCTGATCGGCACCGAGTACGAGAACTATCGCAAGAACGAACGCGTCACGACCATCGCCGGCAGCCCCTACGCCATCGACATCTACAACCCGGTCTACGGCCAGCCGAAGCCCGCCGGCGCACGCTCCGGTACTGATTTTTACGAGCATATCGAAAGCCGCGCGCTGAACCTGCAGGACCAGATTGTCTTTACCGACAAGCTGCGCGGCATGATCGGGGCACGCTACGAGCACTTCGATCAGCAGGTCGATGACTTCACCACCAACGCCACCTCCGGGCAGCGCCAGGACGCTTTCACTCAGCGCGCCGGGTTGCTTTATCAACTCACACCGCAGGTCGGCCTGTTCGTCAACGCCTCCACCTCGTTCAAGCCCAACAATGGCCTGGATGCCGCCGGCAAAACCTTCGACCCGGAAGAAGGCGTCGGCTACGAAGTCGGGATCAAGAGCGAACTGTTCGACGATCGCCTGAGCACTACCCTCGCCGCCTTTCATATCGAAAAGGAAAACGTTCTCGCGCTGGATCCGGGCACCGACACCAATCGTGCGGTGGGCAAGGCTCGCAGCCAGGGCTTGGATCTGCAATTTACCGGGCAGGTCAGCGAAGCCATTCGGGTCATCGGTGCCTTCGCCTACATTGACGCCGAAGTGACCAAGGGCGACCAGAGCATCCCCACCGGCAGTCGCATCCTCGGTGTCGCCAAACACAGCGGCAGCCTGCTGGGCGTCTATGAGTTCCAGGAAGGCGCATTGCGCGGCTCGGACGTGGGCGCTGCGTACACCTACGTCGGCGACCGCTCGGGGCAGTCGGGCTCTGACTTCGAACTGCCGGCCTACCAGACCGTAGACCTGTTGGCGCATTACAAAGCCAGCGACAACGTCACAGTGGGTCTGAACCTGAACAACATTTTCGATGAAAAATACTACGAGCGCTCCTACAGCAACTACTGGGTCGCGCCTGGCGAACCGCGCAACTTCACGGTCAGCCTGACCCTCAGCCTCTGACGCCCATGACAACCCGGATCAATACACCCCGCTCCCAACAACAAGGACGCATCATGCTTTCAAGCAAACCTTTCCTGGCCCTGGGCCTACTCGGCGCTCTGTTCGCCAGTCACGTCAATGCGCACGGTCTGTGGACCGAACAGCGTCGCGGCAATATCGAAGTGGTCTACGGTCATGGCGCCGAAGACAACGCCTTCAAGGCGCAGAAAGTCAGCGGCGCATGGGCCTACGACCTGCAGGGCAAAATGATCCCGGTGACGGTACAACGCCTTGAAGACCACGCGCGTCTGGTGCCGCTCAAGCCGCCTGCGGTCATGAGCGTTGCGCTGGATAACGGCATGTGGACGCGCAACGCCGAGAAGCAATGGATCAACGAGGGCCGCAGCAAGGTGCCCAACGGCACCGACTCCATCCACACCTTCAAATACAGCGTGGCCATTTACGCCGAAGGCGCGCACCTGCCAACGTTCAACAAACTGAATTTCGTGATCGTGCCGCAGACCGACCCCTTGAAAGTCGGCGCAGGCAAACCACTGCCGGTGCGCGTACTGATCGACGGCAAACCCGCCGCCGGTATCAAGCTGATCGGCGATTACCGCAGTGCACCGGATGTCGTCAGCGCCGAAACCGATGCACAAGGTCTGGCCAGCGTCATCGTGCGTAACGAGGGGCTGAACATCATCGCGGCCGAGGTCACGCTGCCGGTCAAGGACAACGCCGACATCGCCGAACGCGGCTTGTTTACTTCCCTTACGTTTGTTGGTGAGGCGCATCACGAGTAAACCCCCTTCCTGCTTCCGGAAAACGCCTGCTGCAGGCGTTTTCTGTCTTCAGGAGCGTGAGCCTGAGCTCCGCTCTCCCAGCTGCTTCGCCCCTCCATATTCCCTTTAGTAAACAAAGTTTCCAGAAACCTCTGGACGCTGGATTTCCTTTCGCCTATAAAACAGCCTTTAAGAATATTAAATTCCTGTAGAGAATTTTATTCGCTAACCAGACCCTCTGCATCTGACCTTTTTCGCCCTGCGCCAAACTGCCGCCACCCTTCAGAGGACACGCCATGCAACACGAGAAGAACCATTTCATCCTGAAGATCAGCTGCCCGGCGACCTCCGGCATTGTCGCGGCGGTGACCTCCTACCTGGCTGGCAACAGCTGCTACATCGGTGAAATGGCCCAGTTCGACGATGAGTACAGCGGCACTTTTTTCATGCGCGCAGTGTTTCGTTTCAACGATGGTCATGAGGGCGACATCCAGCAATTGAAAGCCGGCTTCGACGCGGTGGCCAACGACTTTGCCATGCAGTGGGAGCTGCACGACACGCGCCGGCCGATGCGTGTGCTGCTGATGGTCAGCAAGTTCGATCACTGCCTGACCGACCTGCTGTACCGCTACCACAAGGGCGAAATGGACATGACCATCACCGCCATCGTCTCCAATCACCTGGATCTACGACCGATGGCCGAACGTGAGGGTATTCGCTTCATCTACCTGCCCGTGACCAGGGAAACCAAGGCCGCGCAGGAAGCCGCACTGATGAAGGTGGTCGATGAAACCGG
Organism: Pseudomonas sp. PvP100; assembly: GCF_017833055.1. Taxonomy (NCBI): domain Bacteria; kingdom Pseudomonadati; phylum Pseudomonadota; class Gammaproteobacteria; order Pseudomonadales; family Pseudomonadaceae; genus Pseudomonas; species Pseudomonas sp. PvP100. Next base: position 1,118,846 of record NZ_JAFIBO010000001.1, on the reverse strand, counting down.
CACCGAGCTGGTGGTGCTGGCGCGCTACATGCAGATTCTCTCCGACGACCTGTGCCAGCAACTGGCGGGTCGGGCGATCAATATCCATCACTCGTTTCTGCCGGGTTTCAAGGGCGCCAAGCCCTACCATCAGGCTTACGAGCGCGGCGTGAAGCTGATCGGCGCCACCGCGCACTACGTCACCAGCGACCTGGATGAAGGTCCGATCATCGAGCAGGAAGTGCAGCGCGTCGATCACGTCTACCTGCCTGCCGACCTGGTCGCGGCGGGACGCAATAACGAAACCATCGCGCTGTCGCGGGCAGTCAAATACCACCTGGAGCACCGCGTGTTTCTCAACACGGATCGAACGGTGGTGTTCCGATGAGCGCACACATCATCGACGGCAAGGCCGCCGCCGCTCGCGTTCTGCAACAGGTCAAACACGATGTGAACACCTTGAAGGCCGAAGGCATCGAACCGGCGCTGGCCGTAATCCTGGTCGGTAACGACGCGGCCAGTGAGGTCTACGTACGCAACAAGATCCTGCGCGCCGAGGAAGCCGGCATTCGCTCGCTGGAGCACCGACTGCCGGCCGACAGCAGCCAGGCGCGCTTACTGGCCCTGATTGCCGAACTGAACGCCGACAACACGGTAAACGGCATTCTCCTGCAACTGCCCTTGCCCGCTCACCTAGAAGAAAACCGCGTCTTGCAGGCTATCGGTCCGGGCAAGGACGTAGACGGCTTTCACAGTGAAAACGTCGGAGGCCTGAGTCAGGGACGTAACGTACTGACGCCCTGCACGCCCAGCGGCTGCCTGCACTTGCTCGAAGAAACCTGCGGCGATCTAAGCGGCAAGCATGCGGTGGTGATCGGTCGCTCCAACATCGTCGGCAAACCCATGGCCGCCCTGCTGCTGCAAGCGCATTGCTCGGTGACGGTGGTGCATTCGCGCAGTCACGACGCCAGGGCCTTGTGCCAGTTGGCCGACATCGTCGTGGCGGCGGTTGGCCGTCCGCGCCTGATCGATGCCAGCTGGCTCAAGCGCGGCGCGGTGGTGATCGACGTCGGTATCAATCGCATCGAGGACCACGGCCGTAATCGCCTGGTGGGCGATGTGGATTTCGCCAGCGCCATCGAAGTCGCTGCTGCCATCACGCCCGTTCCCGGCGGGGTCGGGCCGATGACCATCGCTTTTCTGATGAAAAACACCGTGACTGCTGCCCGGCAGCAGGCCCACGCGCAACGCAGCCAATCGGAGGCCGTATGCCTTTCAACCTGTTGAAATACGGGCTCAGCTCGGAGTACCCGGTCGAGGTAGATCTGCCTGCGCCCAAGGAACTGAAGTCCTCCTACGACGTGGTGATCATCGGCGGCGGCGGGCATGGCCTGGCTACCGCCTACTACCTGTCGAAATACCACGGCATCACCAATATTGCCGTGCTGGAAAAAGGTTACCTGGGCGGCGGCAATACAGCGCGCAACACGGCGGTGATCCGCTCCAATTACCTGACCAGCGAAGGCGTGAAGTTCTATGCCGAGTCGGTGAAGATGTTTCAGGGCCTGTCCAACGAGTTCGACTTCAACATCATGTACTCCGAGCGCGGCCAACTGACCCTCGCGCATACCGACGCCACGGTCCGGTCGTTCCGACAGCGCGCCGAGGTCAACAAGCATTTCGGCGGCCGCACCGAGATGATCGACCGCCAGCAGATCCGCGAACTGGTGCCGAGCCTCAATCTGGACCCCGGCCATCTGCCGGTACTCGCCGGCCTGTGGCACATCGACGGCGGCACCGCCCGGCATGACGCGGTTGCCTGGGGCTACGCCAAGCAGGCGGCCAAGCGCGGAGTGGAAATTCATCAACTGACCGAAGTGCAGGAACTGGTGATCGAGAACGGCACCATTAAGGCGGTGAAGACCAATCGCGGCACCATCCAGTGCGGTTGCGCCGTGCAGGCGGTGGCAGGTATGAGTTCGCAGATGATGAAGAAGGCCGGGATTCGTTCGCCGATCCAGACTTTCCCGCTGCAGGCGATGGTCACTCAACCCTTCAAACCCTTTCTTGACCCGCTGGTGAGTTCGTCCGCCCTGCACTGCTATGTGCAGCAGACCAGCCGTGGCGAAGTGGTGTTTGGCGGTGGCTCTGATCCCTACCCGTTGTTCAACAGCCGCTCGACGCTGGACCTCAAGGAAAGCCTGCTGGCCCACGCCATCGAGATGTTTCCGTTTCTGGCCAACGCCAAACTGATGCGCCAATGGGCCGGGATCACCGACATGACCCCGGACTACAGCCCGATCATGGGCCTCTCCCCGGTCAGGAATTACTACCTGGATGCGGGCTGGGGCACCTGGGGCTTCAAGGCCACGCCGATCTGCGGCAAGACCATAGCCGAACTGGTGGCCAGCGGCGGCAAGGTGCCCGAGTTGATCAAGCCGTTCGCGCTCGAACGCTTCTCGACCTTTCAGCAAGTCAACGAAATGGGCGCAACAGCGGCCAGCCACTGACGGAGAGCGACACATGAAAATCATGACCTGCCCGCTCAACGGGCCGCGCAACATCAGCGAGTTCACCTACGGCGGGGAATTCAAACACATGCCCGACCCGCAAACCTGCAGCGACGCCGAGTGGGCCGATTACGTGTTCAACAGTGAGGACACGCTGGGCGTGGTGCGCGAGTGGTGGATGCACAATCCCTCCAGCTACTGGTTCCTGGCCGAGCGCCACACCGGCAGCGACGAGATCATCCGCACCTTCGATCCACGCGAACTATTTACCGCACGTATCGACTTCGCCCCTCTCGCCTCCAAGGAGATCGCAGGATGACCACCCCCGCCCGCCTGCCCGCGCCCATGGGCCTGCTGATCGATCGCACCCGGCCGCTCACGTTCAGCTTCGATGGCAAAACCTATCAGGGCCTGCAGGGCGACAGTATTGCCAGTGCGCTGCTGGCCAACGGTCGCTTCCTGCTTTCACGGTCATTCAAGTACCACCGCCCGCGCGGTCCGCTGACCATGGCCGGACAGGACGCCAACAGCCTGATCCAGTTGCCTCACGAGCCCAACGTAATGGCCGACACCGTTGCGCTGCAGGAAGGCTTGCAGGCCACCGGCCAGAACTTCAGCGGCTCGCTGGACAACGACCGGGACGCGTACCTGGGCAAGTTCTCGAAGTTCATGCCGGTGGGTTTCTACTACCGTTCTTTCTACAAGCCCAAGGGCATGTGGAAACTCTGGGAACCGATCATTCGCAAGAAGGCCGGCCTTGGCGTGCTGGACCTGACCTTCCAGCCCGAGTACTACGACAAGGCCTACCTGTTCACGGATCTGGCGGTGATCGGCGCGGGACCTGCCGGCTTGCAGGCAGCACTGAGTGCTGCCAATGCCGGCGCCAAGGTATTGCTGATCGAACAGCAGCCGATCCTCGGCGGTTCGCTGGCGTATGCCCGCTTTGATGTCGAAGGCCTGCGTGCCGAACAGCTGCGGCGTGAGCTGGTCGCTGCGGTAGAAGCACATGACAATATCGAGGTGCTCAAGCAAGCGACCTGCAATGCCTGGTTCACCGACAACTACCTGCCGGTGATTCAGGGCAAGCGTTTGTACAAGGTGCGTGCCACACACTGCCTGGTGTGCAGCGGCTCGTTCGATCAGCCGGTGATTTTCCGTAACAACGACCTCCCTGGCGTGATGCTGACCAGCGCCGTACAGCGCCTGATCAAGTTGTACGCCGTCAAGCCTGGCAAACGCGCGGTGGTGCTGACCGGTAATGATGACGGTTACCTCGCCGCACTGGATTTGCACGATCAGGGCGTCGACGTGGTCGCAGTGGCCGACATGCGCAGCAGCCCGTCGGACCGGACGCTGCGGCTTGCTCTGGAGAAGCGCGGCATCGTCTGCCACGTGAACACAACGGTCTATGAAGCGCTGCATGAGAAAGGCATGCGCCATGTGAGCGGCGCCGAGCTGCGCAAGATCACCGGCCAGGGTCAGGTGGCGAACAGCGGTTCGCATGTCGACTGCGACCTGCTGTGCATGTCCGGCGGCTACATGCCGGTCTACCAGTTGTTGTGTCAGGCCGGCGGCAAGCTGGCCTATGACGATCAACAGGCCGAATTCGCCATCAGTAGCCTGCCACAGAACCTGAGCATCGCAGGCTCGGTCAACGGTTACCACGCGCTGGACAACGTACTGGCCGATGCGGCCCATGCCGCCGCCAGCGTGGTCTCGGCACTTGGCCTGACATCGGCTGACACACCTGCCGCGCTGCGCAGCGAAGCGCAGGTCAACTTCGCCTGGCCGATCTTCCCGCACCCTGACGGCAAGGACTTTGTCGACTTCGACGAAGACCTTCAGGTACGCGATATCGTCAATGCCACGCGCATCGGCTACCGCGACATCCAGTTGGTAAAACGCTATTCCACGGTGGGCATGGGCCCCTCACAGGGTCGTCACTCGGCATTGCCTACCGCACGACTGGTGGCTGCCTCGACCCAGCGCAGCATCAGTGAAACCGGCGTGACCACGGCCCGGCCGCCCTTCGAGGCCGAGAAACTGGCACATGTTGCAGGTCGTGCCTTCGATCCGTATCGGCAGACGCCCATGCACCAGCGTCATGTGCAGGCAGGCGCGAAAATGATGCCGGCCGGGATCTGGCAGCGTCCCGCGTTCTATGGCAAACCCTCGCAACGCGATGCCTGCATGCAGCAGGAAGCACTGCACGTGCGCAACAAGGTCGGCATCATCGACGTGTCGACACTCGGCGGCCTGGACGTGCGCGGCCCCGATGCCGCCGAGCTGCTCAACCGCCTGTATACCTTCGCCTTTCTCAAACAGCCGGTCGGGCGTTCGCGTTACGCGCTGATGACCAACGAGCAAGGCGTGGTCATCGACGACGGCGTTTGCGCGCGCTTTGCCGAACAGCATTTCTACGTCACGGCCACCACCAGCGGCGTGGATCGCATTTATCAGCAGATGCTCAAGTGGAATGCCCAATGGCGTCTGAACGTGGACATCACCAACGTCACGGCGGCCATTGCCGCGGTCAACGTGGCGGGTCCGGATTCGCGCAAGGTGCTGGAGCAGGTCTGTACCGACCTTGATCTGTCTGCCGAGGGTTTCCCTTATCTTGGCGTGCGCCTGGGCACGGTTGCCGGCATCAAGGCGCGGCTGTTGCGGGTCGGCTTTGTAGGTGAACTGGGCTACGAGATCCACGTTCCCGCTCGTCACGCGCTCAGGCTCTGGGATGCACTTGTCGAGGCTGGCAAGGCCTTCGACATGCGTCCGTTCGGCGTCGAGACGCAACGGCTGTTACGTCTGGAAAAAGGCCACGTCATTATCAGCCAGGACACCGACGGCATGACCCACCCGGTCGAGATCGACATGGGTTGGGCCGTCAGCCGCAGCAAGCCGTTCTTCGTCGGCCGCCGCTCGGTGGACATCCTCGAAGCCCGGCCGCTGAAGCGCAAGCTGGTTGGCTTCACCCTGCCCAAGGCCAGCCCGCTGCCGCTTGAGGGCCATCTGGTGCTCAAGGGCCCGGACATCAGTGGCAACGTGACGTCCTGCGAGTACTCCTCGACCTTGGGCATGATCATTGGCATGGCCTATGCCGCGTTCGACCAGAGCACTCCCGGCCAGCAGATTCCGATCCGCGTCGAAGATGGCGTGGTGGTTCAGGCAACCGTCGTGAAACTGCCGTTCTTCGACCCTGAAAACCAGCGCCAGGAGCTCTGACCCATGACCAGCCTTAGCCAGAACAGCCCTGTCGGCGCCAACCCGCGGGCCTTGTGCACGTTGCAAGACCTGACCGATCGACCACGTGTGGGATTTCGCGGCACGCAAAGCGCTGACTACCTCACTGCACGCGGTTTCAGCCTGCCCGAGGCACCGAACCGCGCCGTCACACAGGCGGACGGCAGCCATGTTGCGCGCCTTTCGCAGACCGAATACCTGCTGCTGGGCAGCCCCCTTGATGACGGGCAGCGCATCGCCGATGAAGAAGCTCGCTGGGAGCTGGACCACAGCGCCAATTACCTGCTGCCTCGCGAAGACAGCCATGCCTGGCTGCAACTGAGTGGCGCGTGTATCGCCGAGGTGATGGCCAAGCTGTGTGGCGTAGATCTGCGCCCGGGGGCTTTCGCTCCCGGTTCGGTGGCGCAGACCTCGGCGGCGCGCATCAATGTGATCGTCATCAACCTCGGAGCGCAGGCCGAACCGTGTTTCCAGATCCTCTTCGATCGGGCTTCGCTGGCTTACTTCAAGGACGCGATGCTGGATGCCATGACCGAGTTTGGAGGACGCTATTTATGAACCCCGGGTTACTGCGTTACTGAGCAAAGGTCGTTTCGTGCTCATGAACGACAACAAGTGTCTGTTACCGCCACGCCAGTTAAAGAATGCCGGCAAAAAGCCGTTGACCTGTTGGTAGACCATAAGAACGACTCTCAGGCCAACGCCTGGTGGCGCAGACTGCGTCCATGCAGCGCCCAACACCTGCGGCAGTAACGGACATCCCGGAGCTCAAATGAATATCAAACAGAAATTGACTTGGGCGTTCGCAGTCATTGCGTGCTTGCCCATATTAGTCGTTGCCGCCATCGTGATCGTGAATCTGCGTGACAAGGCGACCAGTGATTTCGCGGACAGCAGCGCGCGCGAAATTCGTCAGGTCGACAATGCCATGCAGCTGTTTTTCGACGGCATTACGCAGAACGTCAATTACATCGCGGCGCACCCGCTGATCGCCGGGGCGAGCGATGATTTCCGCAACTACATGGGCGCAACGCCTCCCCCGCAGTCCGAGAATGACAGGCAGGCGACCGAGCTGTTCGCCAGTATCGCCAAGGCTCACCCAGCCTACTCCTACGTCTCTTATGGTCTGATCAACGGCAGCTACATCATGACGCCGGAAGACCCGAAAATGAGCAACTACGACCCGCGTGTGCGGCCGTGGTACAAGACGGCGATGGCCAATGCCGGCAAGACCGTGCGTAGCGATGCCTATTACTGGGCCAACGACGATGCAGTACTGGTCAGTACTATCCGGGCGATACCCAACAAGCTGGGCAACCCTGGCGGCGTGGTCAATATTGACGTATCGCTCAAGCAACTGACCAACATCGTCAAGCAGATCAAACTGGGCGAAAGCGGCTATCTGATGCTGATGGAAAAGAACGGCACCGTGCTGGTCGATCCGAAACAGCCCGAGCATAACTTCAAGAAACTGGGCGAACTGGGCGACGGCTTCAGCGATCTGGCGAAAACCGCCAGTGGTCTGGTCGAGGTGACACTTAACGGCGAACGCTACATGGCCAATGTGTACTCGTCCGAGCAACTGGGCTGGAACTTCATCGGCCTGATCAAGCAGGACGAAGTGATGGCCTCGGCCACCCGCCTGACCTGGTTGATCGGTATCATCGCGGCGGTGCTGGCGGTGGTCTTTGCAATTGTCGGTGCCAGTTTCGCCCGCGTTATCGTGCGTCCGATCCACAGTGTTTCCAGTGGTCTGGAAGGCATCGCGGGCGGTGAAGGCGACCTGACCCAGAACCTCGCCGTGCGCGGCAAGGATGAAACCGCGCAGCTGGCGGGCTGGTTCAACAAGTTCCTGACCGCGATCCGCAGCCTGATCCAGCACATCGGGCAGGCGGCCGGGAAGATTCTCGAAGCCTCACACAGTTCGACACGTGTCTCCAACGACATGGCCGAAGCTGCTGGCCGACAGCGCGAAGCGGTGGACATGGTCTCCACGGCGTTTCATGAAATGGTCGCTACCTCCAATGAAGTCGCCCGCTCCTGCAGCCAGGCCGCCGACTCGGCCGACAACGGTCAGCAACAGGCGCGTGAAGGTCAGCGGCAGATCGATGAGGCGGTGCGCAGCGTCGACCAGCTCAGCGAAGAGCTAACCCGCTCGGCCAAGGACATGACGCAACTGGAAAAGGACAGCGCAGGCATTCAGTCGATCCTCAACACCATCCGCTCGATTGCCGAGCAGACCAACCTGCTGGCGCTCAACGCCGCCATCGAGGCGGCACGTGCAGGCGAACAGGGTCGCGGCTTTGCCGTGGTGGCCGACGAAGTCCGCGCACTGGCCAAACGCACGTCGGACTCGACCGCAGAAATCGACAGCTTGCTGGGCAACCTGGCCAAACGCACTGCCTCGGTGGCGCAACAGATGCATGCCAGCCTCGACGTGTCGCAGCAATCGGTGACCAAGATCGGACAGGCACGCAGCAGCTTCGGGCAAATCCGCGAGTCAGTGGATGTGATTCGCGATATGAATACCCAGATCGCAACCGCCGCCGAGGAACAGCATCAGGTGGCCGAAGACATCAACCGGCACATCAGCCAGATCCATGGTGATGCGCAGTTGATCGCCGAACTATCGGACTCGGCCCGCGCGGATTCCAGAAGCCTGGAGATGCTGTCCAGCGAACTGGACGGCCTGGTGCGCAAGTTCAAGACCTGATACTGCACACACGGAGCGTGGGAACGATGGGCGTCTGTGCGTACCCTATCGTGCCCATCCTCCGCGTGTTCTGGACACTCTGAGCCCTGTCCACAGCAGGAGATTTAATCTCCGTCCCTCTCAAACCATTCAGTCAGAAAATCCAGAAAAGTGCGCAGCGTTGCTGACTGATGGTGCCTTGAGGTGTAGATCGCGTGTATCCCCAGAGCCCGTGGCTGGTACTCCGGCATCAGGGCGATCAGCTTGCCGCTTGCAATCAACGGCGCCGCCGAATGCACAGGCTGCAGACTGATACCGGCGCCCGCCACTGCGGCCTCCAGCAGCACCACTGAATCGTTGGCACTCAGGTTGCCGCCGACCGGCACACTGAGCGGCAGTTGCTGGCGGGTGAACTCCCAAAGGCTTTTGCCGAAATACGAATAGGTCAGGCAGTTGTGGGCAGGCAGTTCCTGCGGCCTGGACGGCGTGCCGTGCACGGCGAGATAGGCTGGAGAAGCACACACCACCGAATCGCATTGCCCCAGCGGACGGGCAATGACATTGGGGTCCAGCTGATTGGTGATGCGGATCGCCAGATCGATTCGCTCGCTGACCAGATCCACGGCCTCGTTGCCGATAAGCAGGTCTGCCGAGGTGCCGGGATAACGGCGCAGGTAAGCCGTCACCGCGGGTGCCAGAACGGCCAGCGCCAGTGACTGCGAACAGGCGATGCGCAGCATGCCGCGTGGCTCCTCGATTTGCGTATCGGCCGCCAGCGGCACCGCGTCGGCCAGCTCGATCAACTGCTGGCAACGCAACAACGTCACTTGTCCGGGGGCGGTCAAGCCGAGCTTGCGTGTGGTCCGGTGCAGCAGTCGCGCTCCGGCCCAGCTCTCCATCTGCGCCAGATAACGTGTGACCATTGCCCGAGACATGTCCAGCGCCTCGGCGGCGGCTATGAGGCTGCCCCTGTCGTTGATAGCGATGAATACCCGTGCCGCTATGATCCGATCCACGATTCGTCCGATATAAGCAATCAATAGTTGCCAATACTGAGGCTTTTGTTTCATCTGAGGCAACATAAGATAACGACCTCAGTCCTGCCCGAACGAAGGTCGTACCCCATGTTGCGTAAATCCTTGCTTGCCCTGTCCTTCGCTGCTCTGTTCCCTCTCGCAGCCCAGGCCGCAGCCCCCCTGGCAATCGAGGTGTATAACCCGGCTGAAAAAGCCGTCTTCCCGGTGTCATCCGAACTGATCACCGGCAAGCATGACGCGGTGCTTATCGATGCGCAGTTCCAGCGCAACGACGCCGAGGCCCTGGTGCAAAAGATCAAGGCCAGCGGCAAGCAACTTACCACCGTCTATATCAGCCACAGCGACCCGGATTACTACTTCGGTCTGGACGTCATCAAAGCCGCGTTCCCCGAGGCGAAGATCGTCGCCAGCGCACCTACCGTGAAGGCGATCAAGGCGTCGATGCAGGGCAAACTCGCCTACTGGGGCCCGATTCTCAAGGACAATGCGCCAGCCAGCCTGGTTGTGCCGGAAGTGCTCAAGGGCGACCACCTGACGCTTGAAGACCAACCGTTGCAGATCAAAGGCCTTAACGGCCCGGCGCCCGAGCGCAGCTACGTATGGATTCCCTCCCTCAAGGCAGTGGTCGGCGGTGTCGTGGTCTCCAGCGGTATTCATGTCTGGGTCGCTGACACGCAAAGCACGAAATCGCGTCAGGACTGGCTCGCGACACTCAAAGGCATCGAGGCGCTAAAACCGGCCACCGTGATTCCGGGTCATTACCTGGGCGAGGTCCCGTCAGGCACCCAGGCTGTGACGTTCACCGCCGACTACCTGAAGTCCTTCGAAGAACAGGCCGCCAAGGCCAAGGATTCCGCCACGCTGATCGACGCCATGCACAAAGCCTGGCCGCAACTGGCCGAACCGGCTTCGCTGGAGATGAGCGCAAAAGTCATCAAGGGCGAGATGAAGTGGCCAAATTGATCCGGCACCTGTAAGACCCCAACGGAGCGCTGCGAATATCAGGAGGGACGAGGCTTTTACATACGCTGCGCAGACGCACTCAGCTATGGTCAGACGCCCATATCAGTCGCTATGCTGCGCCCATGAACGCCCCTCTGAAAATCCGTAACCCCTGCCCGCCCGGCGCTTGCGACTGCAAGCGCGAGCTGCTGGACGCGGAAGATGCAGACCTGCGGATTCTGCTGCTGTCCCGCGACGCGGAAAAAACCCTGCTGGATCGCCTGGAGCGTATCGAAAGTCTGGAAGATCTGGAGCACATGCAGCGCAAGATTTTCCAGCAACTGGGCGTGCGTGTCGACATCGCGCCGGGCTTCAATGAAGTGCGCACCATGCGCGGCATCAGCATTGTCGTCGAGGAAAAGGTCGGGCTGTGTCGCAAGACGCGTCAATCGATACCTGCCGCCATCCGCCGCGCCCTGGAAGCACGTCCACAGATCGCCTATCAGTTGCTCAACGCCAACGACCTGCTGCGCGACGCCTGACTATCGAGCGCCTGGCTAATGCGGCTATCATGCTGCGCCCATAAGCCAAGGAATGCCCTCCGTGTCCCTCGAAATACGCCCAGCCATTGCCTCTGATGCCAGTCAGATTCTGGCGTTCATCACCGAACTTGCCATCTATGAACGCGCCGGGCACGAGGTCAAGGCCGGTGCCGACGATATTCAACGCAGCCTGTTCGCCGACAACGCACCTGCCAAGGCGCTGATGTGCCTGGATGACGGCAAGCCCGTTGGCTATGCCGTCTATTTCTACAGCTACTCGACCTGGCTGGGACGCAATGGTGTTTATCTGGAGGACCTGTATGTCACGCCGGAGAAACGCAGCATCGGCGCTGGACGCGCACTGCTTCGACAGATCGCTCGCGAAGCGGTGGCCAACGATTGTGGCCGCCTGGAATGGAGCGTTCTGGACTGGAACGAGCCAGCCATCCAGTTCTACGAAGCCATCGGCGCGGCACCGCAAAGTGAATGGGTTCGTTACCGAATGGAGGGTGCCGGGCTGCTGGACTTCGCCAAGGGCGGCGATTGAAACACAAGGGCCTGATACGAAAACGCCCGGCCTGTAATAGGCCGGGCGCTTCGGGAAAAGCATTCAACAGCTGTCAGCAAACCCCAGGCGGGATGCCGTCCTTGTTGAAGTCTTTCAGGCGTTCCTTTTCTTCGGGCGTCGAGTGCGCGGGCACATCGCTTTGCGGTTCCGGTTTTTTCTCGTCTTTCTTGTCAGTCATGGTCGTTGACTCCGCTGGTGGACACTCAAATAAGGCCACGCGCGGAGCATTCGGTTCAGACTGATTGCACAGTGCGGCGCTGATCGACGTTGCATTCCAGTTGCCTGGCCAGCCCCTGCAGATCGAGCAGGGTCGCGCGCCAGCTGCGCTCCTGACTGCCGACACTGACCAGCGAACGGACCCGGTCATTGACCGAAATGCCCTTGCCGGTACTGGCTTGCCAGCCCTGTTCCAGCATGGCCGGATCGAACTGATTGAACGCGTCGATTGCATCGACGCGGTTCACTGCAAAACCGAAGCACAGCCGCTCGCCACGCACGATCAATACACGCGACGCTTCGCCCTGGACCTGTGCGCCTTCGCCCAACAGGCTGCTCAGGCAGATCAGCGGTACCTGCTCGCCGCGCAAATTGAACTGCCCCAGCAAATGCGTTTCCGGCTGCGACAGGCCGATCAGTTGCTGCGGCATGCTCATGATTTCCACGATCTGGCTCAACGGTGCCACGAAGCGGGTCGGCGCATCGAACAGCAGGCAGGCGTGGCGCAGCATGGCCTTGGTCACATCGTGCGAGGCCTGGGCAGGTTTGACGTCGTGCTGATAAACCTGGGTGTAGCTTTTGACTTCCGGGCGCTGCAGCAGCATCGGATGATCAAGCAACAAGGCCTGCTGCCCCTCCTCCAGGTTCATTACCCCGGCCAGCAGCTCTGGATGCGGCAGGCCATAGCCCGGCGCCGCCAACAGGCTGTCCGGATCCTGACGCTGAATGGCGACCATGCGGTCATAGCCAAACCCGCACACCCGCCCGTCTGGCGCAGTCAACAGCAGCAACTGCGGCTTGGACGTCTGACGTAGATGATCCAGACCAAGCACTTCGGACAGGTTGAGCGCCGGAACCTTGGTGCCACGCACCGAGGTGACGCCAAAGCAGCAGTCACTGGCAAAGTCCGAGGCTGTGATCTCGGGACCGTCCACCAACTCGGTCACAACGCTGGCATCGATACAGAAGTTGCGGCCATCGCACTCGAATACCAGGTAATGCAGCAAGCGACTCTTGGCGGCCAGCGCCTCATCCTTGAGCACTTGCGCGTTGGGGTCGGCAGCGAACAGTACGCCTGGCAAACCACTCATGAAGGCAAGATCGAGCTTGTAGATCATCCGCGACTCTTCGGCGCCGAGCAGCAGAGAGGGCAGCAGCCCGACAGCGCTGCCCTCGGGCCCCAGTGGGCTGAACTGAGAATCACGGGCCTTGAGAATGTCGCACACCGCGTCAATCGCCAGCCCGAGGTAGCCACCGCCGTACTTGAGAATCGCGACCAGTGGCGTCGGCGAAGACATATCGCCACCCTCCGCCAGTTGAGCCCGCAGGTCGACCAATGGCACCGGTTTGCCACGCAGGGTAAACACCCCACGCAGCGCTCCCCGGGTCAATGGATGGGGATGCAGATCAGCGGGCCAGTGCACGGCCTCCATCAATGCATCGGCAACCACCGCCAGATACACACCATTGATCTGCACGACGCCATAGGCATTCAGGCTGCTCATGCAGGTTGTCCGATGGATACCTTGTTCAGAGTTTCGGTGTGGCCGGTCAGGTTGGCTTTATGCAGCTCGACGATCAGGGTCTCGACTTCCTGCGCCGACAGGCGTTGCTTCTCTGTCGCCGTATTGATCCCGTCGATCGCCTGGGTGGTCTGCATCACGCCTTCCACGATGTGTTCGAAGGCTTCGCCGGCACTGCGCGAAATCTCGTTGCCCGACTCGATGCGGCTGACGGTTTCCAGAATCAGCTTGTTGATTTCCTTGGTCGCACGCGAGGACTTCTCGGCCAGCTTGCGCACCTCGTCGGCGACTACCGAAAAGCCCAGGCCATGCTCACCGGCCCTGGCCGCTTCGATGGCCGCGTTGAAGGCCAGCATGTTGGTCTGACTGGCGATCTCGCTGATCACCTGAATGATGTCCTGAATGCCCTCGGCGGACTTGGCAATCATGCCCATTGCGTCGGACGCCTTGACCAGCGTCTGCGAACCGGAACTGGCCTGCTCACGCGTCATTCTGGCCAGATCGGTGGCTGTCTCGGTACTTTGCGCCACATAGGAAATGGCGTTCATCAGTGCTTTTACCGACTCGCCCATGGCGCGGGTCTTGGCCTCTATCGCCTGTTCCATCTCAACCTGACGGGTAATGTCAGTGGCGAATTTCACCACTTTGAACGGCAAGCCGTCGTTGTCGAAAATCGGGCTGTACGTCGCCTGAATCCAGATTTTCTGCCCGTATTTGCTGACACGCATGAAGCGCCCGGAATAGAACTCGCCCTGCCCCAGCCCGTGCCAGAATTCACGGTACTCGGTGCCGCGCACGTATTCTTCCTCACAGAAGATACGGTGATGCTTGCCTTTGATTTCCAGCAGGCCATAACCCAGCGCTTTGAGGAAGTTGGCGTTGGCGGTGATGATGTTGCCGGCCATGTCAAATTCGATGACGGCCTGGGCGCGGTCGATGGCATTCACCTTGCCCTGGTCCTCGACGCTGGTTTCCTTGGCCACAGTCACGTCGAGCGCGAATTTGACGATCTTGTAGGGTTTGCCCTGCGCATCGAAAATCGGGTTGTAGGTCGCCTGAATCCAGATCTCCTTACCGTCCTTGCGCTTGCGCTTGTACTCGTTGGCGTCGTACTCGCCGCGCCCCAGCTTCTCCCAGAGCTCACGATACTGCAGGCTGCTGACAAATTCTTCGGAGCAGAACATACGGTGGTGTTCACCGACGATTTCGTCGAGATCGTAGCCGAATACCGTCAGAAAATTGCGGTTGGCGTGCAGCACCTTGCCCGTCAGATCGAATTCGATCACCGCTTGGGAGCGCTCGATGGCCGTCACCTTGCCCGCGGACTCAGCCTGACGAATGCGGCTCTCGGTCACATCGTTGGCGAACTTCACAACCTTGTAAGGACGACCATCCGGGTCGAAGATCGGGTTGTAAGTGGCGCTGATCCACAGCTCGCGACCGTTCTTGCCGATGCGCTTGTATTCGCCGGAGTCATACTCACCACGTTCAAGCTTGGCCCAAAAGGCACGATAGGCCGGGCTATTCAGGTAGTCGTCTTCGCAGAACATGCGATGGTGCTGACCCTGAATCTCGTCCAGACGATAGCCCAGGACCTTGAGAAAGTTTTCGTTGGCGTTGAGCACGCGACCGTTCAGGTCGAATTCGATAATGCCCTGCGAACGATCAATGGCCGCAACCTTGCCTTCGTACTCGGCATTGGACTTGCGTTGCGCAGTCACGTCCGTGGCGAACTTCACGACCTTAAACGGATTGCCCTGCTCGTCGAAGACCGGGTTATAAGTCGCCTGCAACCAGATCTCGCGCCCGTTCTTGCCCAGGCGCTTGTACTGCCCTTCGTCGAAAGCGCCCTTGCCCAGTTTTTCCCAAAACGTTGCATATTCGACGCTGGACGCATGTTCCGGCGTGCAGAACATGCGGTGATGCCGACCCTGGACCTCATCCAGCCGATAGCCGACGCAATCCAGAAAATTGGTATTGGCCCGCAGGATATTGCCTTCAAGATCGAACTCGATCATCGCCTGGGAACGGTCAATGGCCGTCATCAGCGAGTGAAGATCAAGTTCCAGCCTGGCCCTGTGGGTGCTTTCAATCGTGGTCGACATGTGGAAATACTCTGCGAGTAAGCATCTATGGAAGTATTGTCATGAAGCGCCGGTCTCTGCGAGCCCTGTCAGACACACCAATGTGTGGACTATGGAGGCTGCCGATCAAGCCGGTTAATCGTCTTTCTCAATGCCGTCCATAGCGCGAACTGTCAGGCCGTCAGCGCTGGATGGAATGACCGACTCCACCTGGCAGGTAGCTGTAGTATTAACATCGGCATCAAACGGAACAGCTTTAGGGCCGCTATTTCGCCATCACACAGACAGGCTGCCGGTCGTCAGCGAAGAGCGCTTCGAACACCACGCCTCTACCGACGTCGAACACCTCTTGTTCATCAGGCATAAAACCAGATGACAAGAATGACAGCGCCAGTCCAGCCCAGGGTCAGCAAGAAGGAAAGTCCAGCAAGACGCGGATCCATGGAACTCCTGTTCTAGAAGGCCTGGGTAGGCTGAGGGCTGCATACGTAGGCCTATATCGGCTGGATCACCGACATATCAATTATTTTCGTCACCTTGAAACACTGTAGACGTGCAGGTTTTGTCCTGGATCAATGTTTGTTCGCTGCGACCCGGTCAGGTACTTGAGCAAGGCGTCGGCCAGATATTTCACGAACAGATAATCAGGCCCGGGACATGGCGTGCGAAGGGAAATCCTTAAAATTCAAATAATGCATAATTTGTAAATTAATAATTATTTACTTTAATAATAAACCTATAACAAAAAAGAATTTCACGGCAGTTTTTTATAGGAATACCGTAATCCCATTACCGACCCCTTTCTCCAGGCGGAGGTGAATCTACCTTCCTCATCACGCCCGGGGCACACTTCATGAGCAAACAACGACACCTTAAACTTGGCGCCATGGTCCACGGGGTCGGCCATGGCTGGGGCGAATGGCGCCACCCGCAGGCGCTGGCCAACGCCAGTGTGAATTTAGGGTTTTATCAGCAACAGACCCACCTGGCAGAAGCGGCCCGATTCGATTTCGTGTTCATTGCCGACAGCCTGCACATCCACGAGAAATCCAGTCCTCACTACCTGAATCGCTTCGAACCCTTGACCATTCTGTCCGCACTCGCAGCCACCACCCGGCACATCGGTCTGGTAGCAACGGTCACGGTCAGTTACACAGAGCCCTTCCAGGTCGCTCGCCAGTTTGCCTCACTGGACCACATCAGCGGCGGCCGGGCTGGCTGGAACGTGGTGACGTCGTGGCTGAGTGGCACCGCCGATAACTTCAGCAAGGGCGAACACCCGCCACATGCGGTGCGCTACCGAATCGCCAAAGAGCATATCGAAGTGGTCAAGGGCCTTTGGGATTCCTGGGAAGACGACGCTTTCGCCTACGACAAGCAGAAAGGCGAGTTCTTCACGCCAGGCAAACTGCACGCGCTGAACCACAAGGGCGAATTTTTCTCGGTGAAAGGCCCGCTCAACATCGCCCGGTCGAAGCAGGGTCAGCCGGTGATTTTTCAGGCAGGCACTTCCGAGGCCGGGCGTAACTTCGCCGCTCAGAATTCGGATGCGATCTTTGTCCACGCCGAGAGCTTCGATGAAGCACGCGCCTACTATCAGGACCTGAAACAGAGAGCTGGCGGCTTTGGCCGAGATCCCCACGCGCTGTCGATTCTGCCGGGTATTCGCCCGATTGTCGGGCGTGATGAGGCCGAGGTGGAGAGCCGCTATCGCCAGGCCGTGGAGCTGGTGACGATCGAAGATGCCATTGTCGCCCTTGGCCGCCCCTTCAATGATCACGATTTCAGCCAGTACCCACTGGACGAACCCTTCCCGGAACTAGGTGATCTGGGCTCCAACAGCCAGAAAGGCGGTTCGGACCGGATCAAGCAACTGGCCAGAGACGAAGGCCTGAGCCTGCGTGAGGTCGCCCTGCGCTTCTCCCTGCCCCGCCGCGACTTCGTCGGCACGCCCGATCAGGTTGCCGACGCGATACAGACATGGTTCGAGGCAGGCGCAGCCGATGGCTTCATCATCAACAGCGTCCTGCCGGACGGTTTGCAGTATTTCACTGAACAGGTGGTGCCGGTGCTGCAGCAGCGCGGACTGTTCCGCACCGAATACACCGGCAATACGCTGCGTGACAATCTCGGTCTTGAAATACCGGCCAATCGTCATGCAAAGGCTGTCGCCCATCAATCAGACGAGGCTGTGGCATGACTCGACTCGTGATAGCCAGCCAACTGGATGATGACTTCAATCAGGTCATCAGCGAGCGGCTTGCAGTGACCCATCCAGAAGCCAGGGTCATCGGCGTACCGGCCGGCGTGCCGAGCGACCTGCCCGGCGAGGTCAGCATTCTGCTGGCGCGCCCTATCAATGTGCGTGGTTATGAAGCCCCTGCCTCGCCGCCTCCGGGCTGGCCTTATGGCCTGAAATGGATTCAGGTGGTGTCTTCGGGCATCGACTTCTATCCCGGCTGGCTGTTCGACGGCCCGCCGGTCAGCACCTCGCGGGGCAGCGCGGCAGAAAACATTGCCGAGTTCTCGTTGGCCGCCATTTTCGCTGCTGCCAAACACTTGCCGGACATCTGGGTGCATGACTCGCAATGGAATTTCACTGCACTGACACCGCTCAAGGGCACTACGCTCGGGATTCTCGGCTTCGGCGCCATCGGTCGCAGCCTGGCCGGTAAAGCGCTGGCACTGGGCATCACTGTCGTGGCGTTGCGGCAGAGCCAGACGCCGTTCGAGGTTGATGGCGTCGAAAGCGCGCGCGACATTCACGAGCTTTTTTCCCGCGCCGACCATCTGGTACTGGCCGCACCTCTGACACCTGCCACACGGCACATCGTCAACGCCGACGTACTGAACAGCGCCAAACCCGGCCTGCACCTGATCAACATCGCCCGTGGTGGCCTGCTTGACCATGAGGCGCTGCTCAAGGCGCTCGATAGGGGAACCATTGGCCTTGCCTCGCTGGACGTCACCGACCCCGAGCCCCTGCCGGACGGTCATCCCCTGTATGCACACCCCAGAGTACGCCTGTCACCCCACACCTCAGCGATCTCCAGCAACAGCCGCCACGAAATAGCCGACAGCTTTCTGGCCAACCTTGACCGTTTTCTCAGCGGGCAGGCCTTGCAGAATCAGGCTGATCGCCAGCGCGGCTACTGACACAGATCATCCTCATTGCGCTGCGTGGGGATACCACTCCTGACACTCAGCGTCACCTTCAAATACCGAGCGCGCCATGCCCAAACCGATAAAAAACACACAAACCGGCTATCGTCGTCCGCTGCTGGCAGGTCTGCTCGCGGCGTTGGCCTTGTGCATCACCTTCCCTGCCGAAGCGCAGGAAACGCTGCGAATCGGTTACCAGAAATCGTCGACGCTGATCACCCTGCTGAAAACACAGGGCATTCTGGAAAAAGCCCTCGCGCCGCAAAACGTCACCGTCACCTGGCATGAGTTTCCGAGTGGCCTGCCGCTGCTGGAGGCTTTGAACATCGGCAACGTGGACATCAGCGCGGATGTGGCGGACACCGTACCGATCTTCGCCCAGGCAGCGCAGGCCCGGCTGACCTACTTTGCCCAGGAAGCGGCCTCGCCTTCCGCGCAGGCGATCATCGTCCATAAAAACTCGCCCGTGCAGCAGTTATCGGATCTGAAAGGCAAAAAGGTCGCGGTCACCAAGGCGGCGGGTTCTCACTACCTGCTGATCGCAGCATTGAAAAAGGCCGGTCTGACATTTTCCGATATTCAGCCCGCCTACCTGTCGCCCGCCGACGGCCGCGCGGCCTTCGAGAACAATAAAGTTGACGCCTGGGTCACCTGGGAACCCTTCCTGACCAGCGCCCAACGGCAATTGCCGACGCGCACTCTGGCTGACGGCAAGGGATTGTCCAGCTACAAGCGTTATTACCTGACCGGCACCGGCTACGCCAAGGACCACCCACAAGTGCTCAGCGTGGTTTACGAGCAGTTGCACAAGGCAGGCATCTGGCTCAAGGCCAATCCAAGCGAAGCAGCGCAGCTACTGAGCCCTTTGTGGGGCAATCTGGATATCGAAACGGTTGAAATCGCCAACAGCCATCGGACTTATCAGATCCAGCCAGTCACGCACGATCAATTGGACGAACAACAGCATATCGCCGACGCCTTCTTCGCTGCTGGCCTGCTGCCCAAGGCGGTGGATGTGCAGGATGTGGAGGTGTGGAGGCCTTGAGGAATGAAGGGGCACACCCGCTCGCATGGAGCGAGTATGCCCCTCGATCAGTCTCCGGACTCAAACACCCGGAGGCGTGGGAAACGTTCCGCGGGCGGTTTCATAAGCCTGCGCGACACGCAACGCCAAGGCATCCTTGAAGCGCGGCGCGACGATCATCATGGCGACCGGCAGTCCGTCGGCCAGACCGGCCGGGACTGACGTGGCCGGGTGGCCGGTCAGGTCGAACGGTGCGGTGTTGGCCAGCATGTTCAACGCGCTATGCACGTACTCTTCAATCGGCGCGTCGGCGGCGGTCAGTGTGGTCGCCACGAACGGCATGGTCGGCATTACCAGCACATCGAACTGCTGGAAGGCTTCATCGTATTGACGGGTGAGCTCCGGCACCAGCATCAGCGCATTGCCGAACGATTGCGGCGTGTCGGTACGCGTGATGAGCGCCGATGCAGTGGCGTTGCGTAATGCCCTGCACCTGGCCTGGGCATGCGTTCGGCAGCAATTGACAGGACTTGCGCCGCGGGTGCGGCGCAAGTGAGCAGCCAGGCCGTTGCAGAGCACTTTCCAGGCTCAAACGACTTACAACTTGCCTTCCCAGCGCCGAAAGAGAATGCTGGCATTGACCCCGCGAATCCGGTTAGGCGAGATTATTCTCATGAGGACAACGCCAGCACCGGACGCATGTACGGTAGTCGATTTTGTAGAACTGATCGCAAAGCCGCACTCCGCCTTTAAGCGTAACGACTCATGATCAAATCCCCTTCATCTCTGTGCCAGTTGAGGCGTGACTGCTGGAGTTTCGGGGCTGCGTTCCTCTATCCGGACGGATTTTGAACCAGATCGAATACATGGCTGGCAGGAAGACCAGCGTCATGACAGTCCCGCCGAGGGTGCCTCCGATCAGCGTGTAGGCAAGCGTGCCCCAGAACACCGAATGGGTCAGGGGAATGAACGCCAGGATCGCCGCCAGAGCCGTGAGCAGCACCGGGCGTGCCCGCTGTACGGTCGCTTCGACCACCGCATGAAACGGGTCTAGCCCTTGCTTTTCGTTGTGGTCGATTTGCCCGATCAGGATCAAGGTATTGCGCATCAGAATGCCGGACAGCGCGATCAGTCCGACCAGGGCGTTGATACCAAACGGCTGATTGAACAGAAGCAATGTCGGCACAACGCCGATCAACCCGAGCGGCGCGGTGAAAAACACCATCATCATCGCCGACATCGAACGCACCTGAAGGATGATGATCAGCAAGGTAACGGCAATCATGATCGGAAACAGCGGAGCCAATGCCACAGTGGCCTTTGCCGACTCCTCTATTGATCCGGCCTGCTCGATCCGATAGCCCTGCGGCAGGCTGTCGATAATCGGCTGCAATGCTTTCATGATCCCGGCGGAGACATCCGGCGGTTGCAGATCTTCCGCAATATCACCGCGCACGGTGATAGTCGGCACACGATCTCTTCGGCGCAGAATCGGGTCTTCCATGCGCACTTCGACCACTCCGGTCTGCGACAGAGGAATACGCTGACCGGCAGCCCCTACCAGCGTGAAACCCTCGATCTTCGCAGGGTCCAGGCGGATGTCACCCGCCGCCCTGCCCATCACGTCCACTGAACGGATATCTTCGCGGACAGAGGTGACTGGGACACCTGAAAGCAGGAACTGCAATTGCCGGGCAACTGCGCTTGATGTCAGCCCGACGGCCTGCAAACGATCCTGATCCAGAGAGAAGTGCAGCGTGGGCACTCGTGTCCCCCAATCGCTGTTGACGGTACGCATCATCGGACTCGCCGCCATCACGGTTTCGACCCGCGCGGCGATCTCGCGCAATGTGTCAGGGTCCGGCCCGCTCACGCGATACGCCACGGGAAACGGTGAATAAGGACCGAACACGAGCTGTGTGACCCTGACCCGGGCTTCAGGTGCAAGTCCGTCAGCAACCGCCTCACGAATCCGTAGCTTGAGCGCCTCACGTGCTTCCTGGCTTTCAGTCAGTACAACGATCTTTGCAAACGACGGGTCGGGCAGCTCCGGCGCCATTGCCAGATAAAAGCGTGGCGAGCCCTGGCCGATGTAGGACGTGACGATCTTCGCGGCATCCTGCTTTTTCAGCCATGCCTCTACTTTGGCGGTGGTGGCGCTTGTCTGCTCGATGGATGTGCCGTAGGGCATCTGCACTTCGATCAGTACTTCCGGACGATCGGAAGTCGGGAAGAATTGTTTCTTGACTGCCCCCATCCCGAGAATCGCCACCACAAATGCAGCGATAACCGCACCCGCCACCCACCACTTCCTGGCAATGACGCGGGCCAGAATCCGCCTGAAACGATTGTAATGCGCCGTGTCGTAGATGGCGGCGTGTCCGCCTTCAACCGGCTTGATTTCCGGCAGCATCTTCACCCCCAGATAAGGTGTGAAGACCACTGCAACTATCCAGGAAGCAATCAGGGCGATGCCGACAATCCAGAACATGTTGCTGGTGTACTCGCCGGCAGTCGACTGCGCAAAGCCATTCGGCATGAAGCCGACCGCAGTCACCAGGGTACCGGCAAGCATGGGCGCCGCTGTGTGGCTCCAGGCATAGGCTGAGGCCTTGATCCGGTCGTAGCCCTCCTCCATTTTCACCACCATCATTTCGATGGCAATGATGGCGTCGTCCACCAACAGGCCCAGCGCCAGGATCAGTGATCCCAGGGTAATACGATCAAAGTTCTTGCCCGTCGCTTCCATCACGACGAAGACCATGGCCAGCGTCAGCGGTACCGCTGCAGCGACCACCACACCGACTCGCCAGCCCATGCTGAGGAAGCACACCAGCATCACCACAAGCAGGGCGACGAAGAACTTGATCATGAACTCGTCAACGGCCGAACCGATGTTCACCGACTGGTCAGTGACTTTTGAAAGCGTCATTCCCAAGGGCATGCCTTGGTTGATGCTGGCCGTTTCTGCATCCAGCGCCTTACCCAGGTCCAGCCCGTTCCAGCCGTCGCGCATCACGATACCCAGCAACAGCGCAGGCTCACCCTGATTGCGGACCATAAAGGTCGCGGGGTCTTCGTAACCGCGCTCCACTGTCGCCACGTCCTGGAGCTTCAGCGTTTTACCCCGCGCCACAATCGGCGTATTGCGGATTTTCTCAAGGGTGTCGAAGGCACCGTCCAGGCGCAGAAAAACCTGGGGCCCGCGGGTCTCAATCGAACCGGCAGGCGTCAGGACGTTCTGGTCGTTGAGCGCCGAAAAAATATCCTGAGGAGCGATACCCAATGTTGCCAGCCGCTCGTGGGAGAACGACACGAAAATTCGTTCGGCCTGTTCACCGATGATATTGATCTTCTTCACGCCCGGCACATGCAACAGACGCTGGCGCAGTGACTCGGCATCGCGTACCAGTAGCCGCTGCGGCTCACCTTTGGCTTTCAACGCAAACAGCGCAAAGGTCACGTCCGAGAATTCATCATTGACCATCGGACCAATGACCCCCGCAGGCAATGACTTCGCGGCATCACTGAGTTTCTTGCGCGCCTGATAAAACTCTTCCTGCACCTGAGAAGGTGGCGTCTTGTCCTGGAATGAAACCATAGTGAATGCCAGACCTGGCCGGGTGTAGGTCTCGCTACGGTCGTACCACTTCAATTCCTGCATGCGTTTTTCAAGCGGCTCGGCGACCTGATCCTGCATCTCCTGAGCGGTTGCGCCAGGCCACGCAGAAATAACGGTCATTTGCTTGACGGTGAAAGGCGGATCTTCCGCACGCCCCAGTTTGAAAAATGAAAGCGTACCGGCCACGCCGATCAAAATAATCAGAAACAGCGTGATGGCGCGTTCGCGAACGGCCAGTGCAGACAGGTTGAAACGTCCCGGACTCATGGTCGTGCCTCGGCGGTGATACCACCTTGCTGCACGAGCACTTCCTCACCGTCGTGAAGCAAATGCGTACCCAATGCCACGACCTGCTCACCGGCCTCGAGACCGCCACTCACATTTGCCGAATCGTCACTCACACCCAGCAGTTGCACGGCGCGCCAGTTGACTTTTGCAGGCGTACCCGCAATGACCCAGACACCCGGGCCTCGACCCGGGTCATGCAGAGCGGCAATGGGTATCGCCAGCGACTGCCGGCCAGCCTTGCCGGCAGCGATATCGAGGGACACCGTTGAACCCAGAGGTGCACTGATGTTTGAGCCTTCAAGCACATACCTGGCTTCAAACGTACGCGTCAGCGGGTCTGCGGCGTCAGAGAGCAGCCGCAGTCTTGCCGGTATGACGCGCGCACCGTCGCCATACAGTCTGGCCTCAGCTCGATCCCCCATAGTCGGCCGCAAGGTTTCAGGCAGATGGACAATGGCTTCACGTGGCCCGGCCTTTGCCAGCCTGACCACGGGCTGGCCTGCGCTGACGACCTGTCCAGGCTCGACCAGGGTATCGACCACCACGCCGTCGGCGTCCGCCAGTAAAACGGCGTATCCGGTTGCGTTACGCGCCACGCTGGCCTGCGCTTGTGCAGCACTCAGCTCTGCCTTGGCGGTGTCGGCCAGGGATTTGATCCTGTCGTAGGCGGACGCGGATATCGCACCAGCAACAACCAGATCACGATTACGCGCTTCGTCATCGGCGGTCTGCCTGGCTCGCGCCACAGCCGCGGCAACCGCCTGCTGTTGGGCCTGAGACTGAAGCCCAAGGTCAACGGGGTCCAGGCGCATCAGCGGCTCACCGCGCTTGACGGTCTGGCCGGTATCAACCAGGCGCTCAAGCACCTTCCCGGAAACCCGAAACCCCAGGTCGCTCTGAACCCGAGCGACCACAACCCCGGTGAATGAACGGGAGGCTTGATCAGTATTTGCAACAGTGGCCGCCCTTACCAGAGGCGGCTGGGTACGTGGATCGCGCCCCCCGGACGACTCGCTGCACGCAGTCAGGAAGAGAGGCAATAACAACAACGCAGTGGCTTTGGGTCTGAACAGGAGCATGGGATCCCTACTTGAAATCAAGTGAGCAGGGAAACGATTCTCCGTAAAGTGACCAAATTAGTCAATGGTCACAATTTCAGGGTGCCAGACTTCGCAGTATCAGCGCCGACAGATGGACCGGAGCCGTCGACACGATGTCGAGGTTGTATTGCAATTGCACCGGGTTGATGTACGGACGCATGACCAGGTGAATGGCCTGAACGGCCTCGTCCAGAGGTGTCTTGCGTTCGAACTCTCCCGACTCCCTGCCTTCAAGAACGATTTGCTGGATGAGCTGGCGAATACGCTCGTCGTGCGCGGCAGCAGAAGGCCACTGATCGCGGCCTGCGACAGCGGCTATGTCATACAGCTTCCGGTCGTGAAAAAACAGGTCGCTACCGGCCTCCACAAGCGAGCGGAACAGGCGGCGCAGCCTCTCGGAGGCCGTTGGCGCGTCGCTGATGGCCGAGTTCACCAGCGCCATGATCATCGCCAGCCGGTTCGAGCAGATCACTTCGCCGATGGCTTGCTTGGAGTCGAAGAACTTGTAGATGTAGGCCTTGGAAAAACCGATGGCCTTGGCCAGATCGGAGACCGTGGTTTTCTCATAGCCGTAGTGGCCGAAATGCTGTGTTGCCGCTTCGACAACCTGATCGCGAACGCTGTGGTCGGAGGGACCACGCGTTGGGGATGTCTTGATTTGATTAGTCATGTTTCCAGCTTAGCTATGTGAACACTCATTGACAACAAGTGACCGGATCGTAATATAGTCACAACCTGATCATCTCAAGGAATTTCCATGCGCACGCTTTGTACTTATGTACTGGTCATGAGCACCGGCCTGCTGTCGGGCTGCGCCGTGGGTCCGGATTACCAGCGCCCGGATGCGCCCCTGCCTGACCGCTATCTGACTCAACCACGTGGCGCTGCGAATATTACCGCGCATCCGCTTGTCAGTTCCGCCTGGTGGGACGGTTTTGATGATCCGTTACTGAGCAGCTTCGTGTCACGCGCACTGGCGCAGAACCTCGATCTCGCTCAAGCCAGCGCGCAACTGGCTCAGGCACGCGCCGGAGCAGATGCGGCAACCGCCGCCCTGCTCCCGTCGGGCAACATTGATGCACAGACGGCGCGGGCTCATCAATCGGTAGAAACTCCGCTCGGCCAGGTGCTGAACTCGGCACCTGGCTACGATCGTTATGGCAATTCCTATGAAGCCAATCTGACCGCAAGCTGGGAGCTGGATGTTTTTGGCGGTTTGAGACGCAGCCGACAGGCTGCACTGGCTGAATACCAGGCTTCGCAGGCAGGTGTTGCGGCTGCGAGGCTCGCTGTGGCAGCGCGGACCGCCGATACCTACATCACCATCCGTGGTCTGCAAGCCAGGCTGGCGATCACAAACCGACAGGTTAAAACCCGGCAAGACCTGCTGGAAAAAGTCCAGCTCCTTCATGAGCGTGGTCTGTCCCCTGACTATGAAGTCCGTCAGATCGAAGCTGAGCTTTTACAGGTGCAGGCAACAGTGCCGATTCTGCAAACAGGTCTCGACGCTGCAATGAACGCGCTTGACGTGATGCTGGGCGTACCGCCTGGCACTCATCGGGGCTCTCTGGCTGAAACAGGTCGAATCCCACACGCACCCGCGCTGACATCGACAGGAACGCCAGCCGATCTCCTCCGTCGCAGACCTGATCTGATCGTGGCCGAGCGGCGCCTCGCCGCTTCGAACGCGCGTATCGGCATGGCGATCAGCGAGTATTACCCCAAACTCTCACTCAGCGCATTGCTGGGCAGCGCCACAGCCGTGTCGAGCGGCAATCTGTTTACCGGCGGTGCCAGTCAGTCAGCAGGTATTTTGGGGCTTCGCTGGAGGCTTTTTGATTTCGGCCGGGTGAACGCCCGGATCAGTCAAGCCAAGGGACAAGAGGCAGAAGCTCTGGCGGCTTATCGACAGTCAGTTTTGCGCGCCACTGAGGACGTTGAAAATGCTTTTTCTTCGTTGGCCAGCCGCGAAACTCAAGCTGCAATGCTGGGTAAAAGCGAAACTGCGCTTGCTTCTGCCCGGCAATCCTCATTCGCAAGCTACAGCAAAGGTGCTGCCAGTTTGATCGAGGTTCTGCGCGCCGACGAGAAAATGCTGCAGGTCGCTGACGCCAAGGCGCAGGCACACGTCGAATCCGCGCAGGCGGCGGTCGCCGTATTCAAAGCGCTGGGTGGTGGTTGGCAAACGCCTACCACCACTTCAGCAGAAGATAAGGTGCATACGCTGTAGGTGCCACCAACGCATGCATATCTTCAGGTCAGGCGTGCTCAGCGATAACGTTCAAGCCAGTGAGCGTAAGGCGCAGGCAAGGTCCAGGCCGATTTTTCAACGCCCAGTTCTTTCGCTGCGAAGTAGGCCCAATGAGGGTCGGCCAGATGTGCACGACCAATCGAGACCAGATCGAGCTGGCCTGACTTGAGCGCCTCTTCAGCCAGCTTCGGCTCGCCAAAACCCCAGGCGCTGGTCACGGGAATATCCGCTTCACGGCGCACACGCTCGGCAACAGGCCCCATGAACGCAGGCCCCCACGGAATGTTGGCGTCCGGGGTGCTGAAACCGACGCTGACGCTCAACAGATCCAGCCCGCCAGCCTTGAAGCGGCGCGCCAGTTCGATCGATTCTGCCAGAGTCTGCTCGTCGCGACCGTCGTATTCGATCACGCCAAAACGTGCGGTGAGCGGAAGGTTCTCAGGCCAGACTTCACGCACTGCAGCCAGGGTTTCCAGCAGGAAACGGCTACGGTTATCGAAGCTGCCGCCGTACTCATCGGTGCGCTGGTTGGAGTGCTCGGAGAAGAAGCTCTGCCCCAGGTAGCCGTGGGCAAAATGCAACTCGATCCATTCAAAGCCGGCATCGCGGGCGCGACGGGCAGCATCGACGAAGTTCTGGCGAACACGAGCGATGTCTTCCAGGGTCATGGCGCGCGGGACTTTCGGCAGATTGGCACCGAACGCGATGGCGGACGGAGCGATGGTGTCCCAGCCGCGCGAATCGGACGCTGCGATATGGTCATCACCTTCCCATGGGCGATTGGCGCTGGCCTTGCGACCGGCGTGGGCAATCTGAATACCCGGCACGCATCCTGCGGCCTTGATGGCTTTGACGACAGGCACGAATGCCTGCGCCTGCTCGTCGTTCCAGATACCGGTGCAACCTGGGGTAATACGCCCTTCCGGCGCAACGGCGGTAGCTTCGACCACCAACAGACCCGCACCACCGCGCGCCATACTGGCCAGATGCACCTGGTGCCAGTCGTTGATAACACCTTCGGTTGCCGAGTACTGGCACATCGGAGGAATGGCGATTCGATTGCGCAGCGTGACGTCTTTCAGTTTGAAGGGTTCGAACAATGCAGACATTGGAAAGCTCCCGTAGGCCAGATGACTTTTGATTTCAGTTGTTCGATGGTAATCGAACTATGGCAATAAACGAAAGCCTTGATATCATCCCCGGCATGCGAACCTTCCAACACCCCGATCCTGAAGACCTCACCCTCGAACGCTTACTCTATGCCTTGAGTGATCCCGTTCGCATGGGAATCGTGCGCTGCCTGGCCGGCGTTGCAGAGGCCACCTGCGGCGAACTGGACGGCGGACGCCCGAAATCCAGCATGTCCCATCACTTCCGCGTGCTGCGCGACGCGGGGCTTGTACAGACGCGCAACGTGGGCACCACGCACATGAATTCGCTACGTAAACAGATGCTCGAGAGCCGTTTCCCGGGTTTGCTGGACAGTATTCTGGCTCAGCACTGACGTAACAAGGCATCAGTCCTGAGACAGCCTGCGCTGCCATTTCATTGCATGAATTTCGATGCGCTGCTCGGGATCGTCATCGAGGCACCAAAGGTTAGGCGCATTTTTTTAATATGCAAAAAAACCGGCATTAGCGCTTCGACTAATACCGGTTTTTTCAGCAGGGTGACCCTGCTGCTGATGCGCTTTCAGACCTTAAAGCCGAAACTTGCCCACTTCCGTCTGCAGGCTGGTGGCAAGGGTCTTCAGGCCGCCGCTGGTCTTGAGCAGTTCCTGAACCGACATGTTGTTCTGTTCAGCCATCTGCGCGGAGCGCTCGACGTTACGTGCGACATCCTGGCTGGCTGCGGTTTGCTCACGCAGCGCGAAGGATATCTGGTCGACCACCTGCAGAACCTTGCCCGAACTGTCGCGAATCTCGATGATCGCTTGACCGGCGGTGCCAGCCATTGCAACACCTTCGTTCACTTCCTGAACGCCGCTGCGCATGCTCTCGACGGTTTCCCGCACGCCCGCCTGAATTTTCTCGATCATCCCGGCGATTTCCTTGGTGGACTTGCCGGTGTTCTGCGCCAGCAGGCGTACTTCGTCGGCAACCACTGCGAAGCCACGGCCTTGCTCACCGGCCCGAGCAGCCTCGATGGCAGCGTTGAGGGCCAGCAGGTTGGTCTGGTCGGCAATGCCCTGAATCACGCTGACGATCGATGAAATGTGCTCGGAGTGCTGACCCAGACCTGCGACCTGAGTGGAGGAAAGCTGCACGGTCCGGGCGATGCCATTCATGCTGGACAAGGTGTTTTCGATGACCTGCGCACCATCTTTCGACTGCTGCCCTGAACGGCTGGCGAGTTCGTGCGCCTCGTCGGCGTTTTCGGAGACGTGATGGATGCTGACGGTCAGTTCTTCGATTGTGGCCGCCATCGCCGAGGCGGACGTCGACTGTTCCTGGATAGCACCGGACAGTTGCTCGGAGGCACCGGAAATCTGTTGCACGGCGACGACCAGTTGATTGGCGGCCTGGCTGATCTGTTGAATCATCTCGCGCAGGCGATTCTGCATACGATCAAAGGCTTTCGGCAGCTCGTCGTGGCTGCTGGTGTCGATCACAGTGTCCAGCTTGCCATTGGCAATTGCCGTTGCGGCATCAATGGCCAGTTGCAGGCGCGCCGTGGTGCTGCGCCCCAATACAGCGGCAAGGATCATCGCGAGAACAGCCGCGGCCAGGCCGCCGCACATCAGGATCAGGATCGCCAAATGCTTGGCGTCCGTCATGTCCTGGCTGCGCTGAACCAGCAACTTCTGCTCGGTACCGCTGAGTTCAGAGAGCAGAGCACGCATGCTGTCCATCTTGGCTTTGTCGGCCCCCGAGCTGATGCGTGCATCCAGTTGATCATCAGCTGCACCGCGTGCAGTCAGATCACGGCGCAGAGCGATGATCGGATTGATGTCTTCGTCGAGCCAGCGCTTCTGCATCTCACCCAATGCAGCCAGGCGGCGCTGCTGTTCCGCATTGTCGGCTGTCAGGCGCTTGAGCGAATCGAGTTCTTCGGTGAAACGCCTCTCCCCCGCCACCAGTGGTTCCAGGAAGGCATCCTTCGAGGCGATGACAAAGCCGCGCATCCCGGTTTCGATATTGATCAGCTGTTCAAGAGCAAGTTGCGCTTCACTCAGCACCTGATAGGTATGCACATTGCTGTTGGTGGCCTCTTCGACCTGCTCAAAGCCTCTGTAAGCACTCGCGACCAGGACGGCGATAAATAGGATGATCGCGGCAAAGCTGAAGTACAGCTTTTGCGAGATGCTGAGTTTGCTGAACATGATGTCGATCCTGAACATAGCCGTTCCGTGGCTTGCATGATGGGCACTATCAATCGTAAAAATGGGCTGAACCAACTTTTATGATTGATGTCATTGAGATATTACTCATGTCGTCCGCCAGCTCAGTAACTTTAGGGGCTGCAACTTCACCAGGCCTGAATAAAAGCTCTATTCTCCTCTAAAGCAATGATATTCAAGGATAAAAAATTTTTATTACACTTGGCATCTGATTGACTGTAGCGCCAGAAAAACTTGACGCCTGAGAATTTATGACGTCAATTTTTTGCTCACAGCAGTCAAGGTACGTCCTGATTGCGACAGCCTAAATGTCGCTAACAGCAAGTAATGGTCGGAAAAGTAATACTTTATTCTCCCCTCTTCAATTGGCTGGAGGGCCCGGCAAGCGAATGCTGCCATTCTTGAAAGTGGCACTTTCTGATTGAAGCGGGGACGGACTTTGAGCGATGGCGCTATATTTCCTGTCCCCGCAGACTGACGCATTAGTCAGATATCCAGCGTCCTTACTAGTCACTTATTGCCATGTCAGATCAAAGCCAGGCGGCATCCCTGTCCACCCTCACAGGCTCCGCTGCACCGTCAGCAACTCTGGACGGTGAGAAAACAGTTGCAGAAACGCCCCGCCCAACGCGCAACCGGCCATCACGAAAAAACACACGGTATAACCGCTGAGGCTGGTCCAGCCACCGCCCACGGAAATCAGCGTTCCCATCAGCACCGGGGCAATACCGCCGCCGATGAACATCGCTGTGGTGATGATCCCGTTGGCTGTGGAGGTCGCCGAAGGTTGCGCCGAGTCGGAAGCGACCGCGTAGTAGATGGGCCAGACGGCATTGGCCACCAGACCGAAAAGCAACTGCACGGCGATGACGATCAGGATGGTGTTGGCGAAGTAAAAGGCCCCGACACTGACCGCCATCCATATGCCACAAATGATCAAGGTGATGCGCCGACCGATGATGTCCGACAGCGACGGCCAGATCAATTGCCCGAGGATGCCGGTCAGGGTGAACACCACGCTCATTCCCGCCGATTCGGCCAGCGACAGGTTGAGGATGTTGTACAGGTAGGCCGGCAGGACAATGTTGACGCCCATGTACACCACTTGCGTAAGCAGGGTGTTACCGGCAGTCAGGGCGATATTGCGGTTGCTCAGCGTCGCCTTCACCGATTTCCAGACCTGGCCTTTTACATTGGTCGACGGCGTGCTGTCCGGCGGGGTCATGCCTTTGGCAGCGATGTCCACGTACAGTTGGGTGATGCGCTCGGCAGTCGAATAACGTGCCCAGAAGATCATCAATGGCAGTGCTACCACGAAGGCGAAGAAGAACACATAACGCCAGTTTTCCTCACCGTAGGTGCTGATCACGAAACTGGCGACGATGCCGCTGAGCATCGCGCCGATGGGGTAACCGGTATGGTGCGCGCCCAGGGCAAAACCGCGACGTTCTACTGGCCACCACTCGGCAGTGTTGCTGACACCAACAGGCTCGCCCCAGCCAGCGCCCAGATTCACCCCGACGCGCAAGGCGATGAAACTGGCCAGGCTGCCACTCAATGCCTTGAAGCCCGACAGAAACGACAGCGCGGTGTAACCCAGTACCAACGGCACCTGAAAGCGCGCCCGCTTCCACCCTCCGCCGTAGCGATCGCTCCAGATGGAGCCGGGAATATCGAGAACGGCCAGCGCCAGCATGACCACCGTCGCCACCGTCCCCCACTGGTCCGCAGACAGGTCGAAATGCTTGGAAATCGTCGGACCCAGGCGCAAGACGATCTCGCGATCGTAAGCGTTCAAAATCCAGATCATCCAGCAGACCAGCAATGACACCCACGAAAAACGATGAATCTTGCCCAGCGATGCGTTCTTGTTATTTGGCATGGGAAATCTCCAGGCGTGCTGCACACGCCCCAGCGAGAAAGGGTCCAGTCGTCCTTAACGTTCAGGTTCGGTCTGTCGGCGGGTTAACTGGCAAAGCGCCGCTCGGCGATGCCTTTCACACCCAGCCCGGTGATGGCGAACAGGGCACCGCGCTGCTGGCCATCTTGCGGAAAGCGCGGCAAAGGCGGCTTGGCCATGGAGGCGACAAACAGTGTGTCCAGATTCGGGCCGCCGAAGGTCAGACTGGTCACTTTTTTCACCGGCATGTCGATGATGCGATCCACCTGCCCGTCAGGGGTGTAACGCACCAGCTTTCCGGCATACACCAGCGCTTGCCACAGACAGCCCTCGGCATCCACGGTGCAGCCATCCGCCGCGCCCCCTGCCGAGGTGTCGACCTTGGTAAAGGTGCGTCTGTTGGCGACTGCGCCGCTGGCGTTGTCGTAATCGTAGGTCCAGATCTCCCCGGACCAGGTGTCGGCGAAATAAAAAGTTTCCCCGCCCGGACTCCAGCAAGGGCCGTTGGACACGATGATGCCCTCATCCAGGGTGTGCAGGCTCAGGTCCGGGTCGAGGCGATACAGCTTTGCGCTGGCCTGATCCTCCTGCGTGTCCATCGAGCCCACGATGAACCGGCCCTGCCGATCGACCTTGCCATCATTGAGCCGATTGTTCGGCAACCCGGGTTCAGGGTCGACGATCAGCTCGAGATCGCCGCTCGGCAGATCGAGGTTATAGATGCCGGTCTGCAACGCGACGAGCGCCGCATCGCCGTGCTTGCGCAAGGCCATGGAGCCGATTTTCTGGCCGACATCCCAGGCGCGCAGTTCACGCCCGTCGTCCGTGCAGCGCAGGACGCGGCCGTCGAAGCTGTCGATCCAGTACAGGCGCTGTTGCTCGACATCCCAGCCCGGGCCTTCGCCCAGCGTGGTCTTTACGTCGACAACGATTTCGATACGCATTTTTCACCTCTGTCTTGTTGTTATTGAGATGACACATTTTGCGGCGACTAGAAATTAACCTTGTCCTGCCCCTTCAGATCGAGCATTTCACGGGCTTGGTCAGGCGTTGCCACCTGCCCGCCCAGCGCTTCGATCACCGTGCGGATACGCTTGACCTGATCGGCATTGGACGCCGCCAGCTTGCCCGGTCCGTCCCACAGCGAATCCTCCAGACCGACCCGCACATGACTGCCCATCGACAGGCCCATGGTGCCCAGCGGAATCTGATTGCGGCCGGCCCCCAGGATCGACCACTGATAGGCATCGCCAAACAGACGATCAGCCGTGCGGCGCATGTGCGCCAGGTCTTCAGGATGCCCGCCGATACCGCCGCGCAAACCGAATACAGACTGGATGAAGATCGGCGCTTTGAGCAACCCACGCTGCAGGAAGTGTGCTGCGGTATACAGATGGCCGATGTCGTAGCATTCAATCTCAAAGCGTGTACGGTTCTCGGCACAGGTATTCAGGATGTGCGCAATGTCGCGGAAGGTGTTGCGGAAAATCCGGTCGTCGCTGTCGGCCAGATAGGGACGCTCCCAGTCGTGCTTGAATTCGCTGTAGCGATCCAGCATTTCGTACAGCCCGAAGTTCATTGACCCCATGTTCAACGAGGCGAGTTCCGGCTTGAGCTGCGCCACCGGCTGCAGGCGCTCTTCCACGCCCATGGTCGGCGCGCCACCGGTGGTGATATTGATCACCACGTCGCTCTTGGCCTTGATCTGCGGCAGGAACTGCCGAAACAGATCGACATCCTGACTGGGCCTTCCGTCATGTGGGTCGCGGGCGTGCAAATGAACGATCGAGGCCCCGGCCTCGGCGGCACCGATGGCTGCATCGGCGATTTCCTGCGGCGTGATCGGCAAATGAGGCGACATCGACGGCGTGTGGATTGCTCCCGTGACGGCGCAGGTAATGATGACCGGACGTTTTTTGGGCATGAGCATTCTCCATTCTTGTTGTTGGCGAGAAGTCTGATGTGGAACATGACTCGGACGACGTCCGGTCATCGTTGCTATCGGGCCGAATCCTTAAAGGTATTCGACGTTGCCATCCACACTGATGGCCTGCCCCGTGACGTTGCGGGCGGCGGGCGAACACAGAAAGAGCGCCATCGCCGCAACGTCCTCGGCGGTGACCATGCGCTTGAGCGAGATCTTTTTCAGGTACTCCTCGCGCATCGCCTCCTCCGGCACGTTCATCTGTTGCGCACGGGCCCGAATCACTCCGTCCATGCGTGGACCTTCGACGATACCCGGCAGCAAGGCATTGACGCGGATATCACTTTCCCCCAACTCGGACGCCAGCGACTTCATCAGCCCGACAATCGCCCATTTGGTCGCGGCATACGGAGTGCGCCAGGCATAGCCCAGGCGACCGGCGACCGAGGCGATATGGATCAGGTGAGCGTTGGGCGAGGCCTTGAGCAACGGCACCGCGTGATGAGCGAAGCGGTACTGCCCGGTGAGATTGATGTCGATGGTGCGCTGCCACTCTTCTTCGCTGATTGCATCGATGCCCGCCGTCGGCCCGGCGATCCCGGCGTTGTTGATCAGCACATCAAGACCATCGAAGCGTGCTCGCTGCACCCTGAATACCGCTTCGATCTGCGCCGGATCAGCGACGTCTGCGTGGGTGGCGACGCTGCCTGGATGGCGATCGAGGAATGCCGCGATGGCCGCCTCGCTGACATCGCACACGTGTACCTTTGCCCCCGCTTCCAGGTAGGCCGCCGCCAATACCTCACCGATCCCGGCCGCACCGCCGGAAATCAGGACACGCAGCCCTGCATAGGGAACCAGCCGATTGAGAACACTCATGCTTTTTTCACTCCCGAGACACGCGACCTGGAGCGGTCGCTGTTTGCGATCAGGCGCGTCAGAGAGTCGGCAGCCTGCATGATGTCGTCGGTGACAGCTGCACGAGCCGCCGCCCCATCACGCGCCGCCAATGCCTCGACGATACGGTTGTGTGCTTCCATCGAACGCTGGAGATGCGCCCTGTCAGGCGCAACCAGCGCGAAACACGGACCGATGTGCAGCCAGAAATTCTCCACTGCCGCAACGATCAGCTCGGCCTTGGCCACCGCATAAATACGTCGGTGAAAGGCAAAGTTGGTCCACAGATAGAGCGCGACATCAACGTTGTCGGCAGCCTTCTGCATCTGCCCGCAGAGCTGGCTGATGTCGGCAAGATCGGCGTCGTTGATCAGAACCACGGCTTTCTCGGCCAACAGACCTTCCAGCGCAACCCGCGCATCGCGAATCTCGCGCAGCCGCTCCGGGGTCATCATGGGCACGCGCAACCGGGCGGTTTCGGTGACTTCGAAGGCGTTCTCGGCGCTGAGGCGATTCA
The DNA here is from genome assembly GCF_017833055.1 of Pseudomonas sp. PvP100. Classification (NCBI taxonomy): domain Bacteria; kingdom Pseudomonadati; phylum Pseudomonadota; class Gammaproteobacteria; order Pseudomonadales; family Pseudomonadaceae; genus Pseudomonas; species Pseudomonas sp. PvP100. Next base: position 1,083,488 of record NZ_JAFIBO010000001.1, on the reverse strand, counting down.
AGGCTTCGCGAACTGGCATCGGACTGGAACCCAGCGCCTCGGCAAGACCACGGATCGTCAGCTTCTGACCCGGCTGAAAGCGCCCGCTCATCAACGCTTCACGGATCTGCCGGTAGACTTGGTCCTGGAGGGTATCGCGAGAGACCTGCCGCATGGCGGGCAGGAGGATGGGACGATCTGTCATGGGGAGTGACTCATATTGGCGTTCTTATAGAGCAAATATGTGATCACAAATAACATATGTCAAATTGTTTTTTTGGAGGTGGTGAGCACCTTAGTCGGAGCTCGCGTCGCAGGCACACGCGCAAAGCGTTGGTGCAGGGGAACGTCGCCACGGCTTTTAGGTAACAGCTATTGGCTATTCCGAGTGGCTGGATTAGGACGCTGGCACGGGGCTGTGCCTGTTATAAAAAGCGACAGGCCTTTTATGTGCAAGCAAGCAGCGCGAGAAGGTTTCAGCCCTCAATACCGCGTTTTACATAGGTCGTAAGGTTCAAAGCCAAGCGAATAAAAACTTGATATTGATGCCGATGATAATCAACGCCGTCAGCAGACCGGGTAAACGCCAAAGGCCAAGCAGCAGAAACAGGAAAGGATTTAAAAGGCCTATCAGAATCAGGACAACCGTGTGGATCCCCGAGCCTTCCGAACCAAGCAGGTCCCAAATCAGCACCCCCACCCATATCGCCCAACACGCATACATGGTTATACCATCGACCCGGTAAAAGGCACGCTTGAAAGCACTTCCCACGGTATCGGAATCATTGAGCATCAGTGCATCCATGCATAAATTGATCTGCGCGATAGTAGCTGAACCGAATCGCGAAGCTCCAATACCCTTCTCAAACTGAGTCTCAGCGGCGGGGCAACGTCATGCCAATGTGTGAAAAGTGGGAGCGTCAGATCAGCAGGGAAATGTGATTGACTGGGCCTGACAGCACCGCCTAATCGTTCCATGAAATGGTTTTCGAACGGGACCAAGCTCGGATACTGGATATCTGATGGATGCTGCAAACATGGTGTCAGCAATTGACTCGCGTGGGCCGGGTCTGACATTTTTGAAAAGGAGGCAGGCATGAAAAACCAACGAGTCACGCAAAAGTCACGCGCATGAAAAAGGCCAATGCTGCGAACATTGGCCTAAGTCATTGAATTATATGGTCGGGACGGAGTGATTCGAACACTCGACCCCTAGCACCCCATGCTGGGGACCATAAAACAGTAACCATTTGATTTACATAGAAAACCGACCTTCTTAGTGCCTACAAAATACGGCCTTTCTTGGAATCTTGCAAACGGAAACACGCGGGCTCCAGAGGGGGTTTTGCGCAAACCTCGGCGCTCTGCCAACCTCGGTCAATCCCCTCAGTAACATTTCCCTACTTCCGGTCCGCCGGTTCCGTGAAAGCTACTGGGAAGCGCAACGCAACAACGGGAAGTCCGTATCCGCCGGCATTTTGGGCCAAAGTCGGGTCGAGCAATGGAATCCGAATTGGCGGACCTTTCTCAAGGAAGTCGCGGCAAGCCTACCGGAGGTCACACCAGAACTCGCCTTATTACGGACTCCGTCCAAGCTTCACATTTACTCAAATACATCTCAGTGGCATGATGCCAGTAACGAAGGATTACCCACCGCATCGGAGAACCGCATGGAACGCAAGCCGGGCAACGTCTATAAATACTTTGGCCCCGAAATTGCCAGCGTCTTCCTTCAAAAGGATGGCAGATGCAGTTTGAAGCTTTCATACCTCAAGGATTATAACGACCCTTACGAGTTTTTCTTGACCATAGACTATGATCAAGGCCCTGAAATACTGGCGTATTACAACGAAATGATATCTATGGTGATTGAGCACCCCGTAACTTGCTTTTCTAAATCACCTATAAGCACGCCAATGTGGGCGCACTACGCAGCAAACTCTCAAGGATTTGTTGTTGAAATCGACGAAGTAGGCCTGTGCAACTGGCTTGAAGAAGAAATGAATTGGCAAGGAGCGTTTGGTGATATCGACTACCAAGACACACCGCATAGTTACATGCAGGAATTATTAGATAAGGCGTTCCACATTTCCAAATTTAGGCACATCGGGTGGTTGCGAAACGCAATTAGCAGTGCAGCGTATTTTACGAAGCAACAATGCTGGTCCTATGAACAGGAGCGCAGACTAGTCACATCCAAGGCGGCAGAAGTGGTAATAAGCCCTACGCTATCCCTGTTATATTTTCCGTCAGAACTCGTAAAAGCTATCATTGTAGGCGCAAAATCCACTAGTACAACGAAGGCCAACCTTCGCGAAACGGCCGCTACAATCGGCTGCAAATTCTATGAAAAGCGAATCGGAAGAAGCACCACCACTCCATTCTTTGTCGACGACGCTAATAACACCTACGTATTCACTCCGGATGAAATTGTTCAGACTGAAGAACGGTGTGAAGACTGTCTAGAACCATCAAAAAGCACAAAATGTTCATGGTGCAGCATCTCAGAAAATGACAAGCGCGAAGCCGCCCATCGAAATACCTTTCACATTCTCCATCGTGCCGGGATACTTGGAGATTACTTAGAAACGTTTAACAAAGTAGGGAAAGACAAATAAAAACTTACGGCACGAGCCGAATGATACACACATTACTAACTGGAATACCCCGATAAATTAAATACATCCTATTCCAATCTAAGATTCACGAATAAAAATGCACTTTTTATATTTCCGCTTGCCGTCTTTAATACTCCAATAAAATCAGATGACTGTGGTAGTGTTTTGGGAAAGAATTCGGACTCATCCGTATCGAGGAGTTTCAATGGCGAGCGTAGGAAAATCAGTTCGGGCAGCAATTGATGAGTGGGAGCGTGGCGAATTCGAGTTCGCGATGCTCCATGCGTGTAATGCCGTTGACGGTACAGCAGCAAAGGTATTTCCAAATAAAGGGTCCAACGCCAGGTTTACAGGACTCTTGCGAGAGCAATACGCGATTTTTGGCCCCATGGCGCTTCCAGGCATTGACTTACTGGCGACTCGCTGGCCAGTCAAAGTCGACCACCCAAAAGCTACCGGTGGCCTGCCGGACATCGCAGACGTTATATATGGAGTGCACAGGTGCAGCCATGGACACGGCCGCGAACTACCCGACGGGTTTGAGCTTTGGCCCGACGCCGCGGGGCCTGACAGGCATACTCGGTTTAGCGTTGAAAAAGGTAAACTTCAGCTGTCCGACCGGGTTATCTTCGGGCTGCTCGGAGTAGCTGTGTTCTCGCCTGCCAACATAGGACAAGAGGTTCCCGAAGGTTATCACCTTACATTTGCGGGAACAATAATGCTCATCAATGACTGGTGGGGACGCTCCGCAGATTTTTTAGATTTAGCAGCCTCCGAGCCCTTACCATCTGTACTGCTGGATTTTAGTAATTGGCAATGATGCAGTAGTATAGGAAAATCTCGGTCAAAGGCCTTTCATACAAAGGCTCAAGCCAAGAAACTGTCTAAAACACATCAGCTTTTTTTGGCCCGGTTTCGCCCAATTAAACCGATTTGTCATGCCCAAGTATTAGACATAAATCCCATCCCCCGGCGTCCTGCCGACGAACACCACTCCCCAAATCCGAACCACTCAACTACTGTATACACATACAGCATTTTGAGAATCATCCATCATGAACATCGACTACGCCGAAGACTGGCCGTTTTGCCCCTCCGAGGAACAGATGCTTAAACAGCACGCGCATCTGTTGGTGGAAGAAAACAGACTGCTGCGCGACGAGGTCGACCGATATCGCAAGCACGTCACGAAGCTCATCGACATGCACAACGATGCGGCGCTTGAGCGTGACAAGCTCAGGATAAAGCTGAGAGACGCGGACAACCGGATATCTGATCTGCTGCGCGAGGCTTGCGACTCTTGGAAACAGAGCAACTCTTTAGAGCAGGTCATAGAGCAACACCGCCTTTTGCTCAGGAACGCCAATGTCGATCCGGTAATGTGGGGGGACTGTCGGATTCAGGTTCCCAGGGTTAGCGGCACTTGAGCACGCGCTGCATCCTTCACCGCAAGGGGCGCACGGTCAGTTCGCCCTGACTACCCACAGTTGATCCAATCGAGTCGTGTAGCTCTGGCTCATCATGTCCCTGCGCATTGCCCAGTCTGGATCGGACGGTACGCTCCCGGCCCTCAATGTCCCCCTCCCCCAGCGAGCATTGATTTCGTCGAGCACGCCCATCACCTTTTCTACCGCAGCTGGCTGCGACTCCGCAAACAGGTCATCCGTAAACTCGCCAGGTTGGCGAAGATCCAGCAGTAGCACTTCGGCCTTGCTGTACTTGTACCCTGGGCGGAAAAGTCGGTTGACCGCCTCAGTTGCACCCTTCGTCAGCAAGCGCACGTCATTGGTGGGATACGGCAGCTCGACCAGCGCACCATTCGCATATTTAGGTTCATCCGGGTTGAACATACCCGTGCGGATACTGACGCGCATCTTCTTGCACAGTGAATTCTGGGCACGCAGTTTTTCAGCAGCGCGCTGCGTGTAGGTGGCCACCGCTTCCTTGATCGGCTCGATAGTGGTCAAGCGCTGCCCAAACATTCGACTGCTGCAGATTTCCTGTTTGGGCGCATCAGCTTCGCTCATTTCCAAACACGACGTGCCGGCCAGCTCTCGCGCAGTCTTTTCAATGACGACACTGAACTTGGTGCGTAGGGTGCGCGCGTCAGCATTGGCCAAATCCATTGCGCTTCGGATGTTCATGGCCTCCAGATGCGCTTTCATCTTCTTTCCCACTCCCCACACCTCTGACACACACGTATTGCGCAGCACCCAGTTGCGCTTGTGCAGGTCGCAGATGTCTACGACTCCACCTGTTTGGGCCAGCAGTCTCTTCGCGGTGTGGTTCGCCAGCTTGGCAAGCGTCTTGGTAGGCCCAATGCCAACGCCAACTGGTATACCGGTGCATTTGAGGATTTTCGACCGGATGCGCCGGCCAAATTCGGTCATGTCGCCCGGTATGCCCGTCAGATCGGCAAACGCTTCATCGATGCTATAAACCTCCGAGGCGGGCACCATCGACTCGATGATAGTCATGACCCGCTCACTCATGTCGCCATACAGGGCGTAATTGCTGCTGAAGGCAATCACGCCGTTCTGACGCAAAACGTCCTTGATCTGAAAGTACGGTGCGCCCATCTTCACAAACGGTTTTGCGTCATAGCTCCTGGCGATAACACATCCGTCGTTGTTACTGAGCACTACGATGGGAGTCTTTGCCAGGTCGGGACGGAAAGCTCGCTCGCAGCTCGCATAAAAACAGTTGCAGTCGATCAGCGCGAAGACATTCTCATGACCGGCCATGATCGCGCACGCTGTAACGAACTACTCCCAGGATGGACAGCTCATCGCCTTCCATGATGTGTCGAGGTGCGAAATGCGGATTTTCTGACTGAAGAATAACGACCTCATTACGCATGTGCAGCCGCTTGCAAACGGCCTCGGCGTTGAGCGCAGCAACGACGATATCACCATGCTCGGCCTCAAGGCTTCGATCTACGATCGCAAGATCACCACTATGGATGCCTGCCCCCTGCATGCTCTCACCCAAGACAGTAACCAGGTAAACATGCGGCGCCCGAATGCTGAAAAGCTCATCGAGCGAAATATGCTTCTCGATGTGGTCTGCTGCTGGCGAGGGGAAACCTGCTGATACCAACGATGAGAACCATGGGAGCTTCGCCCCCTCTTCTGCCAGGGTGCCGAGGTAAGTGACATTCATGATGTTCGCCGTTTTTCGTGGGTGAGTGATTTACTGTATGCATATACAGTTAACTCTTTGCCCTTACCGTGGTCAATCGTAGAGACGGGCATTTTCGACGAGTGACATTACGGGTGACATCATGTGCGGACGCTACTCGATCTACGAATCCATGGACCATTACCTAAAAGAGCTTGCGCCAGAGCAGCTGGTTATCAATGGCTATGACCTCTGGCCCATTGGGCGTTACAACGTCGCTCCGACGACTCGCGTTGAGATCATCCGACCGACGGAGACCGGCCTGAGTGTCGACAAGGTTCGCTGGGGATGGGCTCCGTTCTGGGCCCAGGGGAAACGTCCGGCCCCCATCAATGCACGCGTCGAAACGGTGATGACGGGAAAGTTCTTCAAAGAGCTGTGGCCGCACAGCCGTGCTCTTGCACCTGCAAATGGCTGGTTTGAATGGGTCAAGGATCCTGATGACCCCAAGAAAAAGCATCCTTACTTCATCCGACTTAAAAGCCAAAAGCCGATGTTTTTCGCAGCGCTCGCGCAAGTTCATGCTGGGCTGCAACCTCACGAAGGCGACGGGTTCGTGATTATTACTGCGGCCAGCGATCAGGGAATGGTCGACATACACGATCGGCGCCCGTTGGTCCTCAGCCCCGAACTGGCGCGCGAGTGGACAGACCCGTCCACTGCCCCATCGCGCGCCGCCGAGATAGCTCGGGAATGCTGTACTCCAGTCGATGAGTTTGAGTGGTATACGGTTGGCAAGGCCGTGGGTAACGTCCGGAACCAAGGGGCAGAACTGATAGAGGAAGTCGAATAAATTCATACGCCCAAGGCAGCCCATGCATTTAAACCTTGCGTATCCCGAACTGAGCGGCCTTGACCGTCGAGTCCTGCGGCACACCTGCAGCCAGGTACAGGCCCATGCGTGAAGTGATCACGGTTTCGCTCATGTCAATCGTGCCGCGCTGTGTTTCCAATGCCCCGGAAAAGCTGGCCGGCATGGGGAACGCCTCTTGGTACTTGTCCATCGACCGATAGTAGAACGTGGACGACGCACCGTTGACCGTCTTGGTGATGGTCAACTCAGCCTCCCAAGCCAAAATGCCGCGCGACGACCCCATGATTTCCACCGCCGACACCATTTCGATAACGTCGCCGGCCGCCAGGTTGGTCTGTACCACGTTGGCCGTCGGTTGCATGTAGATGTAGCCGCCCGCCGCAGCCATGTTGCCACGCAGCTCGATGCACTGCGCCTCACCATAGTCGGCAGGCTCCTTGTACCACCGCGTGGTGATCCCGGCCAGACCAGAGCCCACAGCCTTGTAGCCGTCCGCCAGCACCGACCCGGCCACAGCGTTCACGCCAGCAGGCAGAGAGCCGCCAGTGCCCGCCAAAAGCGGGTTGGCATTGAGGCAACCGAACGGGCGGATGGCCGAGTAAACGTCGCCAACGTCCGTGGGTAGCGGAATGCCGGGGAATTCGAAGTTGGCGGTGATGATCGGCACCACCCGCGAACTGATGAACTCGGCACCCAGGAGATTCGGGTGCAGGCCTTCAACGGTCATGGCTTCGGTGAAACCGTCCCAAATGTTCACGACCGGCACGAACTGGCTGACGTAGTTCAAAACCCAGTCTTTGTAAGCGATCGCATCGGCCAGCGCCTGCCCGGTCAGCGCCCTGTTACCGAAGCGCGGCGTGCCGGTACCGACGATCAGATACTTGCCCGGCGTGTTGAGGAAAGCCATCACGATCTTCGTCACGTTGGCTTTCGTGTCGGCCAGGCTCATACCTGCCGTGGTGCTGTCGTTGGTGCGCGACAGCAGCAGCCACAGGTCGGCAGTGGACGACGCAATGCAGGCCGGAAGCCTCGCCAGAAATTGCCCGGTGTGGTCGCCGAGCTTGCCCTGGTTGTCGGCATAGCTGGGAAACAGGCCGGTGCGCGCCGCGATCCAGCCCGCATAGCCGTAGGCCTCGGTGCCGAACGCTGTCGCGGCGATGGTATGACAGTTGCCCGAGAAGCTATCGCCGAGCAGGCCCAGGCCACGCCGGATCGGTTGGCGGCGTGGGATCGGGTTGACTAGAAGGCTCATGCGTATACCTCGAATTCAGCGCCACCAGCTGGCACGTAGCGGATCGCCGCTGGAGGAATGCTCAGCTGATAGGCACCGTCGCTCCAGAACGTGTCGGTGATGATCCAGTTGTCCCCGGCCTGGATCTGGACCGTCACGGACCCGCCGTTCGCCTTCACTGCCAACGTCACTTTCATCGTGCGGTCGTAGGTCTCTTGTTTAATCGATGTCTGCATTTTGCCTCCAGGGCTGATTGGAACGGATAGAAATACGGCGCGAAGCCTTAGAACAAGCCCCCAAGCGCAGACGGCTCCCAATTCATTATCACGAGCTCCCCACTGACCTCGCTCTTGCCTTGTCGCTGATTCGAGGTGGTGTAGCGAATATCCACTTGCTCGAAATGGAAGCCGTCGAAAACCTTCCTGATGTCCGGATGATCATTGATGCTCACCATCACCTTGCCTTTACATCTCCGCATGAAATCAGCCATTCGCTCGTAATTTTCGAACGGGAAATCCACGCCATAGCCAGCGGTTTTCCAGTACGGGGGATCCATGTAGTGAAAGGTATGCGCGCGGTCGTAACGCTCGGCGCAGTCCAGCCAAGGAAGATTTTCGACATACGTGCCAGAAAGCCTCTGCCAAGCTGCAGAAAGGTTCTCCTCGATCCTCAGCAGATTTATGGCAGGGCCGGTGGTCGCGGTCCCAAACGTCTGGCCAGTAGTCTTACCTGCGAAAGCGTGGTGCTGGAGATAGAAAAATCGGGCGGCGCGCTGAATATCAGTGAGAGTTTCAGGGCGTGTCGTTTTTTGCCACTCGAACACTTGTCGGGAGCTAAGCGCCCATTTGAACTGGCGTACAAATTCCTCTAGATGGTTCTGCACCACTCGATACAAGCTGACCAACTCACCATTTATGTCGTTCAGAACCTCAACAGGGGCGGCCTGCGGCCGCATGAAATACAGGGCAGCTCCACCAGCGAAAACTTCGACATAGCATTCATGTGGCGGGAAAAGAGGGATAAGGCGGTCGGCGAGGCGGCGCTTGCCACCCATCCAGGGAACAATCGGGTTAGTCATATGCAAGCCTTTACTGTATGGATAAACAGGTGCTAGGCTCGCCGCGCTTTGTGCACAGAGCGGGGGCCTTGGCTGGACTTGCAGGAATAGTCTGCGGTTCGGTGGCTGGAACGGATGTTGACGCATCCTTACCAGCCGCTCCTTTTGTGCGTGAAGCACTAATTCTAATCAGGCCTCCAACGTGTCACGCCAGAGCCTTTAGCTCGGACGTACAGCGTCTGCCGATCTTTCATGGCGCGGGTGTAGGCTTCTTGCTTTATGGTCGTCTGCACAGTGCTTCCCGGCGGCCTAAGGCCTGGCTTGGTTGGTGGTGTTGGATAGCTCATCGGCAAAGCGGCTACACGCCAGCCCGGCTATTCGGGCTGAGTCAGCGTATTTAGCGAGCTCTCCCGCTCGCGCGTCAGACCTGCTGAGCAGTTCGGAGAGCACCATGGCGGCGCGGCTGGCTGCCTTGCCTCGTTCGGCAGCGCCGGTATCGCCGGGGGCGCAACTGGTGGCGGCTGCCAGCTTTCCGGCTTCGACACGCAGCCGGTCCCCAGCAGCGTCAGCGACAGCAGCATCAGTAAGCGCAGCGGTCTGTTCTTGTCTTGCATCGTTTGCCACCTGGTTGGCCGCTTTCTGGCGGCGTTGCTCTTCGGTTCGGTACTCGGTGGTCGTGTTGGCCACCGCCTCGGATTGGGTGCTGACTTGCTCGGCCCACTTCGCTTTCCAGGCCAGATCGGTAACGGTCACGCCGTGCCGGTATGCCCCGTACAACGCACCGGCCAGCGCCAACAGGATCAGCAGCAGGCCGCATGCCTTCCACGGCAGGGCCTTCACGCCAGCACCTCAAGCGCCCGCTCATAAAGCGCCTGCCGATCAGCCAGGCCATTCGTGCCGCCGTTGATACGCTTGGTGATGGTCACGAACTCGCGCTTGTCGGCCAGCGTATTGAGCGCGGCCCGGTGCCAGAACCACGCCGCCGACATCGCGGCGTGCTGTGCCAGCTCGAGCAATTCGGGGTGGTCGATCAGGTCCAGGCCGAGCGCTTCGCCGCACTCTTCGTAATTGGCCCTGCCCGTCACCTGGATCAGGCCACGGCCACGGTATTTCGAGCCGTCACCCGCAACGGTGTTGCCAAGGTCCTTGCGGCCCTCGTACCCCAACTGCTGCGTAGTCGGCCCCCAGATCTCGCGCACGTAACGCAGCTGACCGGACTCATGGCCGACCTGGGCAATGAATGCCGCGATGCGCAGCGGTGTAACGATCTGGTACTTGCTCATAGCGGTGTTCAGGACAGGTGCGAAAACGCCGGCTCTCTGGCCGGCGTTCGGGAGTATCTGCAGCAACTGCTGCGCTGTGATGGACATTCGTTTTTCTCCGGGCAACAAAAAGCCCGCACTGGGCGGGCCGGAATCTTGCGGTGCGGTTACGCCGACGCTGTATCCGCGCTTGCTTCGCTGACCGGGTCAGCAGATGCCTTGGCGGTCACGGTGACTTTGGCGCTGTAGTCCTTGAGCAACTGAGCGGTGAACACCTGGGCGGTGGGGAACTGGTTCAGAATCTCGCGCGCACGGCTGTCAGCCTCGGCCTCGGTCGCGTATCGGGTATTGTTGGCCATGTCGAAACCGTTGCTGCTATTGACTGCGATGAAAGGCATGGTGAATCTCCGCATTGGATTAGGTTTGTAAAAAGTTAGGCCTGCATCTTGGCGAACAGCGCCGGAAGATAAAAGGCAAAAGGGTTGCTGGAGCCAGTTGTCAATGCATAAAGCTTGCGTGCAGAGAAATCCCACATACAGCTGAGCACCCGCCCTGGCGTGTTTGCAGCCACCATGTTCATAGAGAAGCTGTTGATCATGATGTATTCATTTTCTGGAAAGTCGAACGGAACTGAATAGAAGTTCGTAGAGCCAATCGTAAGCTGCTGATTGAACTCATAGGTCCAGTTTTGAAACGATCTTGTGAACTGGGCGCATGGCACGCCCGAATCAAATATCAGACCAGTCTGCGCATTGAAAAGTCTCATCCCGAATTTGGCAACGGGCGTCGACTTGAACACTCCAGCAAACCAACGTCCGTTGGGCTGTAAAAACTCCGTGCTTCGAGTTCGAATTTGAAAGCCTGTCCAGTTACCCGGAGAGCCGTAGATGATCACTGATGCGATTACGGCCCGGCCAGATGCCGAAGTATTTGGACGGGCAAAAATCAATGGCGGCTCTTGTGTCGTGATTGCTGCCGGGAACGTGACGATGGACGTAAGGCCGTTTTCAGCGTTTGGTGAATAGGTGCCGGACGCAGCAACAGCAAGCCTTGCGAATTCGCTGTCCAGTGTCACGACGTTGCTGTCATTCACAAATCGAAGACCGAAGCTCATGCAAACCTCACGACAAGAAGGCGCATGATTGAAACGTTTGCCAGTACCTTGCCGGCAGGAAAACCACGGTTGTAGTTATAGACTCGCACCACGCCATCAAGCATCTCCGTCTCATACTGAGTTGTGTTGTCACTGAATGAGCCAATTGGTATGAGGCAAGCGGTACAGTTGCCGGGTTTTCCATCCACCGCCCACTGCCTGTAACCTGAACCAGTAAAGGTGCCATCTAATGTCCAGCCTGACCTATCCACTACAGTGGTAAACACAACGCGCATCGTAAAGGAGTTTTCATTTATCTGCAGGGCGCCATCGGCACCGAATGTTCTAAGTCCAAATGCCATTATCCTAGATTCCCAAGCTGAACGCGTAGCACGTTATTTTCGTCGTAGATGTAAACCCCATTCCCATTAATGAGGACTCTGCCCGCTCCTGGTATCGTGCTGTTAATCTCGAAAACTCCATCCTTTTTAAGAAGCCAGCCCGCCCGTTGAGGCTGATAGTTGCTGGAATACAACATGTCTCCGATCTTGGCGTTATCAATTGATCCGTTTTTGATAAACACTTCGTTTATGAAAACCTGCCCACCAGTAACAGCAAACGGTGAAAACACTGCTCCGTCATTCGGGTTGGCGTTCAAGATGGCAAATGAGTCAGCACTCACTACAAACCTGGATTGAGTAGGTCCGGCAGAATTGTCGAGCCCCAGTCCAAAACCTGATGCGTACTGAATGCCGTTTGCCGTCACTCCCAATTTTACGGTGTAGGAACCGGACACTTTCCCATCGACGGATGCAGCAGTGTTGATCGCCTGCTGTGCGTATGCATTCGCATTGCCAGCGGTTGACTGCACATCATCGACCCTACGCGACAGAGCACCATCGGCATCGGCCCTGGTGACTGATTCGCTCTGTATCGCTGCGTAAGCCGTGCCAACGGATGAGCTCAGACTATCAATGCTTCTACCAATTGCTGCGTCGGCACTTGCCCTGGTCGTAGCTTCGCTTTGAATGGCGGCGCTTACATTGCCAACCGTTGAGGTCACCCCATCAATTCTGGACGCTAGAACGTTATTCACGTTCGCTAGCGCTTGATTGACGCTACTGACATTCGCGTTCGTGTCACCCAAGCTCGCGTTCAGTCCTTGAATTTGGGTTGACTGTGCGGTAAGCGTCTGGCCTTGTTGGCTTACAGCTGACTGAGTCGAACTCAACGCTGACGCAGAGGCTTTGGTCGCCAGACCATTGGTGGAGCTGTTGACGGTATTTTCGAGGCTGGTCGTTCGGCCGCTCACGCTGCTGATCGAGTTGGCCTGTTGTGTCACCGTGGAGCTAAGCCCCGATACCGCGACAGAGGTCGCCGACTGCTCTGACGCGAGCACAGCCGTGTTGTCCCTCCAGCCGGTGACTGTGGTGCCCACCTCGAGCTGCGCCCGTGTGTACTCGGCAAAACCGGAGCCAACCGTGTCCGACCCGTACAGACGGAAATAGGCTTGCACAGAGGCAGTTCCGGCCGGCAGGTTCGGGTAGTCGTAGACGATTCGCTGAGTGCCACCAGTGGCCACAATTAGAGGACCCGAAACGGTCACGGCGTCGGTGCCAGCGGCGTTCACGCCCTGAATGAATATCTTGAACACCAACCCTGCAGTGGCGCGCACGTAGCACGACGCAACCACTGAGTTACCTGCCATGACTTTTGGCCGGTAGTTCGCAGGGGATACCCGGATGCCTCGATAACTGTTTGAGAGGTTCAAGCCAGTAACATCAAGGCGCTGGGCTTTCTCGGAACTGACCAACCAAGACGGCACGATCGAAGGCACACTGGTGCCACCTGACGCACCTGAATCAGTGATCCAACCCTCGGCAGTGCCGGCGGACGCGCTTTCCTTGCTGAACGTCGGGTTGAAGAACAGATTCTGCCCGCCCGATGTGCCCACGCTGTTGCTCAGCGAAGACAGCTGGCTGCTGGCGCTGGTAATGCTCGTCTCATTCTGCGTAACGCGGGCGGTGAGCGCGCTGGTGGCCTCGGCTTGTCCGGCAAGATCAGTCTTGACCGTATCGGCATTGTCCTGCCAACCACTGACCACGGCGGCCAACTGTGCCTGCACCCGATCAACCTCAAGGAAGCCGGCAGTAGCCGAGTTCACTGTGACTAGCCTGGTGATGCAGTGGACGGTTGCGGTATTGGCTGGCAGCGATGGGATGGTCAGCGTGTGGCGCTGCCATTCCCCGGTAGCAATCAGGGTGCTGGAATTCACCGTCACAACTACCGCACTGGCGGAGTTGAGCGGCTGCAGAAATATCTGAATGCCCAGTCCCGGCGTCGCCCGCACGTAGCAGGAGAAAGTGAACGGCTGACCCTGCCCGGCAGATGGTCGCTTTTCAGGCGCTGGAACCACATCGATGTAGCGCGACGGGTTCAGATTCGTCACGTCGGCCCGCTGCGCTATGCCTTTCGAATCGATGCCCGATTGAACATAGCTGGTGCTGGCAAGGGTGGCTGGTCCACCGATCTGCCAGCCGTCACCGATAAGACCTGCACCGATGGTGCCGCGCTTCTCGAACGACGGGTTGTAGATCAGATTCTGCCCGCCCACTGTAGAAATTGACGCCGCGATGTTGGTCAGCGACTGGCCTTGCGCGGTGATCGCGCCTCCCTGCTGGTTCACCGTGTTGGTCAGTGCATCGACGGTCGCAACGTTGGCCTTTCCTGGTAAAGCATTGGTCAGTCCGGTGATGGCCGAGCTCTGGCTGGTGAGTTTCCCCTCAGCGTCGGTTACCCGGTTGCCGATGGACTGCACGCTGCTGGCCGAGGCCTTGCCATCCAGAGACGTCTGCAGGCCGGTGAGCTGTTGTGCCTGCGCAGTGTTGACGCCCTCAATGGACGTGACCTTTGTTTCGACGGTCTGCACCCGGGACGCCAACCCCACAGCCGTGGCCACCGCCTGGCCAACGTTCAGCCAGTAGGTGGTGTTCGGCGGCGGAGTGTTGACCGGTACGTTCTGCGTGGCCTGGTAGATGATGCCGTCCGAGCCCAGTACGCCCTGCCCGGCCTTGTAAGTCCCGTCTGGCTTGTATGGCATGGAGTCGGCAAGGTCGGCTATGTTGTCGATCTGCTGTTGCAGCTCTGCCCGGACATCCGCCAGATTGCCGTCTACATCAGCGATCTGCTCGTTCAGCGCTGTTCTGATGATCGCTAGGCGCTCATTAACCGAGCCAGGTCCGTTACCCTCGATTTTTTCCAGCTTGGAAAGCAGATCTTTGCCGAACGCGCTTTCAGTGATTTCACCGGCGATCTGCTCAAGAATTGCAGCCGCATCGGCGCTGGCGGACCCCATGACGCCATCGACCAGTGGGAACCACGGACCGATGTTGCCGGTGCGATCAACCAGGCGCGCCCAGAAAAAGAACGTCTGCCCGGCGCGCAGCCCCTGCATGACGTAATCAGCCTGCGGGTAAGCCAGGTCGGCCAGTTTCGTGGCTGCTTTCAGATCGTTCGCCTGCGCGTACCAGAGTTCAGTCCGCTGGGCGTCTTCTGCGCCTGGCGGGAAAGACCACTTGAGTCCGATCCCGAACAGCAAGCTTTCGGCGGCCAGGCTGGTAATTGCAGGAGGCAGCCCCACCTTTCCTTCCAGATTGGTCAGCTGCGAAGTGGTAGGCAGCGACGAAACATTCAAGGCGCTGACAGCGCGCACTCTGGCCATGTACTGGCCGGAGTAAATGCCAGTCACCTCAACCGACTGTTCACCCGTGCGCGGTACTTTGACCCACTCACGCGAGCCCCAGCGCCATTCCACGTCATACGCAACCGCGCCTGGCGCAGCGTCCCAGCTGATCGTCATATTGACGACTGCGATACCCTGCTCGACCACGACGTGCTGTGTGACAAACACGCCAGCGGGCGCAGCCTGCACGCCCACCGGAATGCCGCTGATTGGGCGGATATCCACAACGGCGCCGAAGTCGATGGCGTCGAACTTGCTCGGTTCGTGCTGGATGCACTCGAGCTGGTACTGATGCCATTCCGGGCGCGTGATGTTACGCACCAGAAACTGCATCGTTTTCAGGTCGTCATACTCGAGTATCCAGCCGCACTCAGCTTCCGGCACTTCGCTGAAGCTGGCGGCAACGGTAACGCGCCGACCATCAAGCGAGCTGATAACCCGTGCCTCGGTCTTGCCGCTTGGCAAGTTCACCCGCAGCTTGGCACCGGTCGGAAGATCGATGTCCCGGTCAACGGTGATGACCCGCCCCGCCACTTCGCTGATACGCCCGCCGTTAGCACGACCGGCCAGCATGGGGTCAGCCACGGCAATGATCTGCCCTGTTTTCGGAATGCTACCGTCCAGGCCAACACGAAAGGTCCCGCCCCTCGTCTGCGTCTGTTCGGTGATCAGCGCGTACTGGCCCGCTCGCTGCGCCTGGGCGAGCGACGTGCAGCCATAGGCGTCGACGGACAGTTCGTTGACTGATCCGCTTTCGGCAAGCGCCACTTCATCGAATACCGGCTCTTTGTCCGTCGCAAAACTCTGGTCGGGATTGTCCCACGTCACCAGCGCCAGGTTGTGCCGGTCGCGCGCCCGGGTGCCCGAATACTGGATTTCACCATTGTTCAGGATCTGCGACGGGTTGTAGGTGTAGACAGGGTCGCCTGGCATGTCGGCATTGAACGTGATCTGACTGCCGTCCCAAGTGCTCATGCCATGGAAGATGGACGACAAGTCTTGCAGCACTGCGTAGGCATCCGCCTGCTTCTGCAGGTAGATGTTGCAGGTCATCCGGGGGTGCATGCCGCCCATGCCGTTTGGCACCATCTGGTCGCAATACTGCGCAATGCGGTACAGGTTCCAGCGATCCACCATCGTGGCATCGATCCGGTGCCCGAGGCCGTAATACGGGTTCAGCGCAATGTCGTAGCACACCCATGCGGGGTTGTTCGTGTAAGCCTCTTTGAACGTACCGTCCCATATCCCGTTGCTGGTACCCGCGCCAGACGTGGCATAGGTCCGCGTCTCCGGGTCATAGTTGGTCGGCACACGCACGATGCGCCCGCGCATCAGCACCGCAATCTTGGCGATATCGCCGCCGAACTGCTGGGCGTCATATTCAACGCAGCCCACGGCGGTGAGCGGAAATTCCTGATCGCTGTCTACGACCTCGGCCACCGCCTCGATGAACATGCTGTCCTGAATCAGCGAGCTGTTGGCTTCGGGTGTGATCCGGCGCACGCGCATAGTCCAACGGCTGCCCGCTGGCAGGTTGATGCGGTGACTGCGTTCGTACTTGGTGACGTTCTTGCGGTCTACGAAGTCCGCCAGCATCTGAACGAACGGCCCGCCATCAGTGGCCAGGTCAATCGCATAATCGACTCGCACGCCGTTGATGTTGCCGCTCTGGTCCTGCGACTGGAGTTGTGGCCAGCTGAGCCGGATGCGCAGCGCATCCAGAACCGGGTTATTCACGGTGCGCAGGTAGGGCGTGGTGCTGAGCAGCTGCTGGTTTACGTCAACTTCGTTGCTGGACTCGGCAATGCCCTCAAGACGCTGCTGGTTCAGCTCGCCATTGCGGAACTGCCACTTCACGCCCGGGAAGTTGACAGTGCCGTCTTCGGCCACCAACGGGGTTCCGTCGAGCTTCACGGAGCGCAGGCCGTCGACCGGGCCTACGATGGGTCCCCAGCTCCACAGATAGACGATCCGGGCGGTAGCGATCGAAGCCGTGCTGTTCGCTGCAATCGTCGGCTGCTTCTGGGTCGACTCGCCCCCTTTGGAACCTTGAACGACGAGTTTGCGTGCTGCGCCCATGCGGATCTCCAGGCAATAAAAAACCCGCCGGAGCGGGTTGGGTGTTTTGCGATAGTTAAAGTTGATCTTGGGTGTAGATGCCGCCCGATTCGACGGCACCGCCGATCTCTCGTTCGCCGTAGAGCACGGGATAAGGGTTGCCCTGGGCAACGGTGGTCACCGCGCCCCCAAAGCCATAGCTGGGGTTATTTCCGTCGTCATTGTTGCTGCCGACGCTGGCGGTGGTCGTCGGGGAAAGCATCTGCACCACGCCGCCAAGCCCCGTCGCAGCTCCTGCGCCGAGCAGGCCCAGGCCGAGCGCTGTACTCGTACCACCGGAGACAAGGCCGCCCACAACCAGCGCGACGCCCAGCACCACCTGGAACAGGCCAGCCTGCTTGCTGCCTTGGATCAGCGGCACGATGCGGATATCGGTGTTGTCGCTGCCCTGCATATCGAACTCGGCCTCGACGGCGTTGCGCTTGCCGCAGAAGACGCTGAACACCAAACCACGCTCTTCGCCGGTCCGCAGAAACTTCTCGAAGCCAGGCTTCATCGCGCAAAGGGCATTCACGGCATCGCGCACGCTGTGTACATCGATGCGGTACTCCCGGCCGAAATGCTTGCGCAGAACGCCGTAGAGCAAGATGGTGCGCATGGTCATGGGGTGTATTCCTTGTGGCGCAGGATCAGTTTCACGCGGTTGGCCATCGACCAGCCGTAGACCTCACGGGCAGCCAGGCGACCGGGCATGTGGTGATAGATGAACGGACCAGACCCGCCCAGTGCCGGCGCGTCCTCGCTGTGCAGGCTGGCATCGGCCCCGAGGTAGATCGCGGCGTGGTTCGGGAAGTGACAAGGCCTGCCCACGGTCGGGATCTGGAACACCAGCAGGTCGCCTCGCTGGGGCTGCTCGACCCGGACGAAGCCACAGGCCTCGAAGTTCTCTTCGTAATGGCTCGGGCTTTCCGGATCTTCCCACCACAGTTCCTTGCGTTCGAAGTTCGGAAGCGACAACGACGCCTCGCGGGCGTACCAGTCGCGGCAGGCCGACCAGCAATCGAGCAGGCCATGCGAGAAGTCCCGGCCCAGCAAAGGGGCTTGGAACCCGCTCGGCTTGAACCACTGAATGTCACCGCCAGGCCAGCCCACAATCGCCCAAGGCAATTCATGCAGCTCACAGCTGACCAGATCGGTCATGCTCGGCGTTGCGGCGCGGTCCGGGTGGCTGTGCACGATGGCTAGCACCTCGCCCCTGTCTTCTGCCGCCGCAGCGTCGTGCTTGTCGATCAGGAAGTGCTGCAGCGGGTTGGTGGCCACGTTGCCGCACGGCACGTATTCGCGGCCGGCGTCGGTCTTGATAAGCAGCCCGCAGGCCTCGGCCGGGTGTGACTGCTCGGCGTGCGCCCGCATGGCGTCCTGAAGCTTTTGATTGATTCGCATGGTTACCCCTTGGCGATCAGGCTTGCGCCCATGGAGCCGCCGAACCGGCGGGTATTGCCGCGCAACTTGCAGCTGCTCCACCAGCCACCGCAGCGGTCCAGCGCCGGGTTGTCGGTGGGTTCATTCTTCTTGTCGAACATCGCGGTACCGGTGTAGGCGCAAGCTTCCTGCCTGTACTGACCGCGCATCGCCCAGCGGCACAGCTTGGTGATTTGCTGCGCAGGCAGCTGCTGGCCTTCCATATCGATGGGGCTGGAAAGCTCGAAACCGACCGCCGAAAAGTTCTCTTCCGTCTTCTGCTCGATCCTCCAAAGGCTGGTGCGGCTTTGATCTGCGGCATCTGGGTTGCCGCCGTCGAAGTTCGCGGCATCCAGGAAGTGCTTGAAGGTTTCGATCACCTTGAAGCTCGCCCCGGCCAGATCCTTGAACTGCAGGCAGAGAGCAGAAACAGCTCGCGGAATGCCCGACAGCTCGTTGGCCAGCCTGAGCTTGGGTGTGGCTGGGCGGCCATCACCACGGATATCTAAGCCGGTGACCTCGATCTGAATAGGCGAATACAACTGGCCCTGCCAGATGATGTCGCCCTCATGCTCATGCCCGTGGAAGCGCCAGAGCGTGGCTCCCAGCCTCGTCGCATCCAGCTCGTACAGACGAATCTGGTTGCCGGGCTCCAGCTTCTGGATGTCCGAGCTGTAAATCATGGTGGTTACCTACGAGAAACCCCGCGCTCGGCGGGGTCAGGGTTTGAAATATTTAATTAGGGCCTGTCCGCCCATACAGCATGGCCAAAAAGCCAGTAACTGGATTGGATCCAGTCGTAGTAGCGTTGCGCCTTCACAAACCATGAAAGGAATGAAAATGGCACACGTAGTAGAAGAGACAGTGCAGTATCTAAAAAAGACGCCGAAGTCTGTGTTGGGTGGCGTGGTGTGGGACACGCTATACCAAATTGCCAGCAAAGTTCCGGTGTCAGGAATCTACCGATGCGAAGGCTGTGGAGATGAAATCACTTCAAACAAGGACGACATATTCCCTCCTCAAAATAAGCACCAGCACGCCAATAAAGCGAAAGTCGAATGGCGCTTGATCGTCGAAACTCAAACAAAGGGGTAACTCCTTCCCTGGCCCGCTGCATGCGACCCTTTGGGCCAGGAATACGCCAGTATCGGCGGGTTTATGACCAGGAGGTCAAATATGCAAACTATTGATCAGCGCATAGTCGCGCTTGAGCAAGCGACAAACTCGGTGTCTGCGGTAACTATCAATGCGCTTCTGGCAATCATCACATCCATCTCTAAATTGGATTCGTTTGACAAGAATGCTTTGAAAGCGGAGCTGGAAACGCTGAAGCTGGTACAGGTCCAAAACGGCAATCAAGCCCAGTACTCAGAAATACTCACGTTATTTCAATCACGCATTTCCTAATCGAATGGGCGGTGCCGCTGCTGTGGGCGGCACCAATCCAATGCCCAAGCCAACTACCACCGTCAATCCAGCCTCTGTCACCGCTGTCTGTAGCGCCATCTCATCCTCCTGCGGCTCTGCCGCATCATGTTGTTTCATGGTTTGAATGTTTGTTTGAAGTTCGTGGACAACAAGTGAAGGCCGTTGCCGAGGGTCGACAACTTGTAGCCGTTGGCGGCGTACCGGCCCTGCCCGCTGCCAGGCGGAGTCCAGAGGAATGACTTGAACCCCTCATGTCGGTCAAGAAAGTCCTGGACCTGCTGGAGTTTTTGGCCCACGCCGAACCGTCCGGTCACCGTCACGTCCCACGCCTGCGACTTGGTGTTGATACCGACGCCGCCAGCCTGGGTGTAGCCGTCACCAAAGTCGTTCGACCATGTGCGTTGCTTCACATCGCCGGACGCGCCGACCTGTACATCAAAATCGAATGTCTCAGCCATTACGCGCGTCTCCAGAGCAGGCCGCCCTGCCTCATTTCTTGCTGGAGCACTTGGCGGATCTGCGCCGCAGCACTGTCGCCTATCGCCTTGCCCTGACTTGCAGCTTCAGCAGCGCTCATGCCGGGCTGTGCCTCGACCGTGACAGGCGCGTTGATGGTGAAAGACGGCGCCCCGCCAGTACCACTCCCGGCCTTATCAGCCAGGTACTTCGTCAGGTCGCGGTTTTGGTTCGGGTTGAGCACGCGCTCACCGCCATCGAGCAGCCAGGTGCCTTCCTTCGGGATGTTGTCCAGGCCGTTGTGGGCCATACCGGCGAGCGCCGATGCAGATACTGCGGCGACCATTGGGGTGGTTGCCGCCGTAGCAGCGAGGGCTGCGGCAGGCGCAAGCTCCGGGCCGATCAATGGAATGCCAGCAGTAGATGCG
Source organism: Pseudomonas sp. PvP100 (assembly GCF_017833055.1). NCBI lineage: Bacteria > Pseudomonadati > Pseudomonadota > Gammaproteobacteria > Pseudomonadales > Pseudomonadaceae > Pseudomonas > Pseudomonas sp. PvP100. The sequence goes on along the minus strand of NZ_JAFIBO010000001.1, from coordinate 1,062,681 downwards.
TAAGCGTTCAGCGCAGCCTGCGCAGACGCTGCCTGCGCGTTGGCGATCAAGCCGGTGGCCGCCGCCGATTGCCCGCTTTTACCAACGAGCAGTTGAATACCCTGATAGACCAACCACTGCGCCGCCATGTCGCCCAGAGCGTTGATAACCGACTTGGACATGTTCCCAGCGAAGTCAGCGATAGCGTCTCCAGCGTCCTTTGCACCGGTGACCACGTCGGAGAACACGTTGCCCAGGCCGCCGGTCAAATCATTCAGGCTGCCGGAGACGAAGTCGGCCGCGATCGCCGAGTAGTTTTCGGCGGCGTCTACATAGTTTTTCCAGGCATCACTTACGCCCGCCATCCAGTCGGACTGGGCCTTGTCGACACGATTGTAATAGTCCTGCTGCTTAACCATCCGCTCAGCCAGCGCTTCGGAGAGCATGCCGGTCTCTTTGGCGTACAGCTCGGCGCTTATATCGCCGGAGTTGCGTTGCGCCTGGAGGTCTGCGGCCTTGCGCGCGTAATCCTCCTGAATGGCCATATCCTGCTTCAGGCGGTCACGGGCCTTGTCGCCCATCCCTGCACCAGCAAGCTCCATATCGAAGCCAGCGCCGATGGATGCGTTTTCATCTTTGAGGGTGGCCAGGAAGCTGACGGCCTTGGCCTCTTCCTCGTTCGCAACCTTGAGTTTTTGGAGAGCATCCAGTTCAGATGCCAGACCCTCGAGGCGCTTCTGCTGAACAGCGTTGATCCCGACCAGCTTGCCCGATGCAACTTCGAATCGGATCTTGTCCACTTCCGTGGCGTTTTTCTGCGCATCCGTGCTGGTATTGATCAGCGCGATCTGGCGCTGCAGATCAGTCTCGGAGCCTTTGAAGGTATCGCTCAGTTTCTTGGCGGCCGATGCAGCGTCTTTTGCAGCCTGCTTGGCCGCTTCCAGAGCTTTCGGGTCGACTCCACTGCCCTTTCCACCCTGATCACTGAAGCCGGTACCACCAAATAGGCGCTGGTACTCCCCCGCAGCAGCCCGCGCATCCGTGATGTATTTCTTAATCGTATCGCCCGCGAGTGGCGTTTCGAGACTTGCCTTGATCCCAGCTGCCGCCTCAGCGGCAGCGCCAAAGTTCACTTTGGCCTCATCGCGCAGGCGCACACTGTCTGCTATGAACTGTGTGGACACATCACCGATGGTGAACTTTGCCAAACCCGCCGCCACATCCGCCATCATCGAAGATGTGTAGCCAACTGCCGTCGCGTACATACCTACAAGGGTATCCGAAACGATCTTGAATACTCTCGTAACTCCATCGCCAGCACTAACGACAAATGCAGTTGCGGTGACGAGCTTGTCGCCCATCTCCCCCACGACCTTTGTTACACCGCCACCCGCTTTGACGCTGTCATTAAGGTCTTTTGTCAATTGCTGAACCACTGGCATGAAATCATCAGCGATCTTGTTTTTTGTCCCCTGCAAGTTCTGCATGAGCCCCATAAGCTCGCTCGAAAACTGTTTCGAGACGGCTATGGTTTGAACGCTGAGAATGGCGCCGGCGGACTCCGCAGCATCGCCAAGCTGCTTGAACTCTTTCCCACCGTTGCGCAATAAGGGAACGAGCGCACTGGCCTCGTCGGCAATGCCTTCCATATAGAAGGTCATTTCAGCCTGGGAGACATTTGCTTTCTCAAGGGTCGAAACATACAACTGAAGAGCTTCGGCGCTGTTGAGCTTTTTGAAACTTTCCGCTGTCACACCTACCTTCGGTGCGATGACCTCGAAGAAGTCTTTCAGCTCGCCGCCGCCGGTGTTGAAGAAGTCGCCCAGCTTGTCGTTGGTATCCTTGAAGATGTCCGCGAGCTTGTCCTGCTCAACGCCAACAGTTTTCGCGCCTGCCGCGTATTTCTGGAACTCGGTTGTTCCGAGACCAGCCAGCGCTGCAAGGTTGGAGATTTCCTTAGCGCTGCCGGCCGTGTAGGCGACCAGCCCTGTCAGAGCGGCAGGGACAGCTGCGATGGCTACGCCCACCCCCTTGGCCAGGTTTTCAAAAGACTTAGCGATTTCCGCGTTGCGTTTCTTTGCCTCTTGGCTTGCCCTGTCAAGAGGGCCAGTGAAGGAACCGATCCTGGCCACCAAATCCAGCGTGAGCGTGCCCAGTGACTTGCTCATTCAACTCGCCTCCAAAGGTAAAGCCCGCTGTGCGGGCCTTTTAAGTTTTATGCCCAGCTTTCCATAGCCTGATCGAGACTGATGGGCGGCTCGACCTCGTGCTGCATGAAGTCGAAAATCTTGTACGGACCGTCCTTGTAATTCACGTTGGCGTACATCATTGCGAGCAATGCCGATCCGCGTTCCACCCGCATGCCGATGTTCAGAGATCCACGTAGCGCCCGGTACTTCAGCCATGACCTGAACTCGTTCAGGCTGAGGTTTTCCTTGGCTTCCGCGATCGTACGCCCGCCGATGCCGGCGAGGACGAGCTCGTGCCAGAACTCTTCGTCGTCGGAGAGGGCGCCGTCTTTCCCAAGTTGTTGACCTGGGCGATGACTGTCAGCAACGCGAAAGTCAGGCTGGGGTCGAGCGAGCCACGCGTTGGATCAGCTTCTCCGGTGATGTCTTCAACCGTGAAGACGGGCTTTCCCTCTTCGTCGCAGATACTTGCGGCAATTCGGCCCGCGTGAACCTGCACCTTGCCAGCGGCGGATAGTGCATCGTTGATCGCCGTTTGAAACCCCAGCGGCCTGACGTAGACCGTGGCAACGAATTCTTTTTCGCCCTGCTGCCATTTGATTTCTTTCTCGACCGGGCGACCGGTGAACGCACCCACGCCGCGCAAGCTTTCAAGACTTAATTTCATCACGATGCCTTATGCGTTAGCCGACTTGCGAATCCAGGCGGAGCCGCCGGAGCGCTGGATGGTGCCCGCAGTCTTCACGACTGTGTTTCCTGCGAAGTCGAATGGGAAGTCGGCGACATAGCCGTCGAACACGAACCAGGTGCGTGTCGGTGGCAGCTCGAAATCATCGCCAGCCGCATTTAAGGTGGGCTTGATATCGAAGCCGTCAGCCCAGCCAATGACCCACGACGTATTTTCGACCGAGTCATCCTCGGAAAGCTGGTAAAGCCGGACGTGTGAGGCGTTTTTCGGATCAGCGTCTACTGAGAACGAAGCCTGTCCAGGCGTGCGCAAGCCGCGCAGGTATCGCCTTACCTTGTCACTCAGGCACGTAATTTCAACTTGGTCTGCTGGGTTGCCGCCCGGGTTGAACGCTGTAATGCATTCCACCTCGATGACCTCCCGCTTTGTCGGGTCTGCGGTTGTAGGCACCAGCGCATACATCTGGGTGCCTTGAGTCAAAATCGCCATTGTGTTCTCCAAATGTCGGGCATAAAAAAACCCGCTCATGGCGGGCTGTAAAGTTGGTTGGGACTACCGGAGCACTATCCAGTCGACATCGAAACTCGACCGGTACAACTTTGTTTCGGCGTCTTTGCTCTCGCCCCCCCAGCGGACCACGTAAGCTTGCAGCTCAATGGCGTGACTGATTGCGTCAGTCACTGCCCTTGCCTGCGCGCCTGTAGCGGCATACACGTCGACCTGCAGCGTGAAGCTGTCAGCATCAGGACGGCCGGCGAGGTAGTTTTCTGGACTGCCGGTGATGAGTTGCCAGACTGCATACGGCTTCGCCACGCCTTCGGGCGCATCATCGAACGGATAAAGCCTGGTGGGGCTGACGCCCAGTAGTGCCGTTACCCCGGCGTCAGCAGCGCATACGGCGAATATGGGTGCATATGACATCACGCGCCCCCTGCGGCCTTGGCCGCTTTTTTAATCGCGCGGTCAACGGCCTTCTCGTATTCATTGATGAATGTGTTGGTTGCCTCGGCTATGTTGTCGGCCAAGGCTTTTCGCGCGAATGGATCCGCACGCATTTTGGAAGTACCGAATTCGATCAGGCGCCAATGAGGCGTCGCAGCGTTCGCAGATTTGTCGCCGCCCTTCTTGAGGACAGCGCCTTGCAGAACACCAACCCGGAAACCGAGGTCCCCGCTCGACTTGAACAATTTCCCGTTCCAGCGAAGCGCGACGTTGTCCGCGATAGATCGGCCTGTTTCAGGGTCGTCTATCCGCTGCGCGCCTTCTTTCATCTTGTTGGCCACCAGCTGGGCAGCCTTACGTAGCGCCGACCGCCCACCCTTACGCTTCATGTCCTGAGTGATCGATTCGAGTTTTCCAACGAGAGAGTCAATCCCCTCCAGCTGGAAATCCACTGAGTCAGCCATCGTTGACCCCCTCGGCCACCAAAATGGTGAGATAGTCCAGACCTGAATCGGGATCGGGCAGCGCCGGGCCTTTTATGTCGTAGACATCCCCTCGGTAAAGGATCCGCATCGTCGGCAGGACGCCGGCTCGGTATCGGATCACTATCCGCGCGGTGGCCTCTGACTGGCTGGCCTGGGCCGCTATAAACTCCCTGGCGCTCAGCGGCTCGACCGCTGCGGGGACCTTGTCCCAAACTGTTTGCCAACTTTCACCCTGCTCTTCACCAGTCACGGGGTCCTGCTTGCGCACCATCGCCTGGAACGTAATGCGATGTCGAAGTCGACCGGCACGCATTACACGCCCATCCCTATGCGGTATGGCATAAGCAGCGACTTGGAGGCCAGTGGGAGCTCCGTGGCAATAGTGCCGATCACCACTTCCTCGCGGTTGGCGAAGAGGTTGCCCAGCTTGAGCAGGCATGCCGCCTGTATAGCCTTGTTGATCACGATGCCGAAGTCGTCCATATCTATCTGCTCAAAGCTTTCAGACAATGACTGGCGAGCGCGCTCGCGAAGACGGCAGCGAATGTCAGCGTTTTCTGGGTCATCGGCCAACTCCAGCGCGGCCCGGTATGCAGCTCTCGCGGCTTGGGTTCGCTGAACGGTGTCAGCCTTCGCCTTATCCACATCAGCCTGATCGGCATAGAACCGGCGCTGCAAAAACTGCATAACAGCTTCCTCAGCCGCGCCCAGAAATTCCTCCACGAGCGGCTGATCCTCGGATTCTGCGTGCAGGTGATGCATGGCCGTTTCTATACTGATGACGGGCATGTGTCACTCCTGAGGCGGTTGGTGCTGCTCGGTTTGCGGAGGCGGATTCTCACCCTGAACCGGCGGTCCTTCGCTAGGAACATCAGCTTCAGGATTGCCGGCGGGATCCGGTGTGGTGGCGGTCAAAAGTTTGGCCAACTCGCTTTCGGCCTCTTCTTTCTTGCCGATAAAGTCACCGACCTGAGCGCCCTCAGCATCGACAACAATCCAGCGCTGCCCCTTCTTCGCTATCGTTAGCGCCGAGTGGTCACTGGAATCGTTGGTCAGCGCTGCGCCAGCCTCGCCTACGATCTTGCAAAGCTTGAGTTGCTCCAGTTCCTTGGCCAACCATACAGGCGCGGCATAAGGCTCGTTGTCGGTATCACGGATGATGCCGCGGTCCTCGTAAGCCCGCAGCGGCTTGATCAATACATCTGACATGTCTCACCTCGGTGGGCCGGCGGTGCCGGCCACTTTAGGGGTTGGGCAGCTTAAGCCGCAGCGGCGGGAGCCGTGAGCTTGCCAGTGACGAAGGCTTCGGTACGGTAGATGGAAAACGCCAGACGCTCTTCGGCGCGAAGCGTGACCATGTTGTTTTCGAAGTCCTTGTCGTTCTCGGTAGAAATCAAAACTTCAACTTCCATCCGGTCGAAGATCTGCGCACCAAGTTTGAAGGCTCCCACCAGGAAGTCGTTTGGCTTCATGGCTTGGGTCGCGACTACCGGGCGATTCCACAGACGAGCCGCAGTGCCTTCCTGCGGCTGACCGATCAGATAGCGGCCCTGGCTGTCTTTGATCAACTCGATCAGCGCCCAGTCAGTTGGGTTGAGCACGATGCCATCCGAAGGGAACTCTGCCAGCTCGGATTGAAGAAGGGCCAGACGAATCCGGTCGATGCGCTGTTCGCCGGTTACGGTCCAGCCAGCTGGAGACGCGTATTGGTTTGCAACCGGAACGAGCCCTTGCAGATTTGCACCTGCTCCGCTGCCGTACAGCAACTGAGCTTCTTCAGCGAGCAGCAACCCATAACGAGCGCGCGCGTCGATGTAGCTCTGCAAAGCCTTTGCGTCATCCAAAATCTGACGCGAGGCTTTGAACAGATGAGCGATGGTACGAACCGAAGCCGTGACCAAGGCGGTCTCAATTTCGGAATACGGTTTTGCAGAGCCCTCCGCTACGGTCGCGGCATTGTTTGTAAAGCCTGTTTCGCGGACATACTCAAGCGAGCCCGCCTCAGTCTCTCCGGGTGCAATCAGATCGCGAATGGTGGCCCGACGCATGCCCGGCAGCGCGACAGTGTCCAGGCGCTCCGTGGCCGCCAAGCCACCGGCGGATGTGGTGGTGATAGCGGCGCGGGGTACGGAAACGCGACGGGAGCCACGGAAAGACGAATTGACGCCTTCCATGTGTTCGCTGGTAACAATCAACTCGCCAGCGGACTTCGGGCTCTCGATGCGCTGAGTGTCACGGTTGGCATTGACAAGCTTTTGCTCAGCTTCCAGAACGCGAGCCTGCAGTTCGCCCTGTTTCATCAGCAATTCGTCAACCTTGGCACGAGTCTCGGCGTTCATCTCACCGTGACGGGCGATTTCCTTGTTGCTGGTCTCCGCCTGGGATTTGATCTGGTCGCCAATGGTCTTAAGGCTGGCATTCAGCTCGGTGTATTGCTTTTCGAAGTCGCTCATTGCGATGGTCCTTGGAAAGATTTGAGGATGTCGGATGCCGCGCTCAGGGAGGCGGTGAGGTCTGGCGCGACAGCGCGGGGCTTATCGGACGAGGCAGCGTATTGCGTACCCCCGCCAGCAGCGCGCGGCGTGCTGGACTTGAAATTGGCGAAGAGTTCGCGGCGTTCGCTGCGGGCCATTCCGGCTTTTGCCAAAGCGATATCCATAGCCTTCAGCGCGTTACTCTGCTGGGCCTGCTCGTCTTCACGCTCGGTGATTTCGTCAGAAGAGAGAACGGCCGTTGCAAAGCCGAGCTCAACTGCTCGTCGCCCGCGTATGAACGTCTCGTCATCCATCATCTCGGCAATGTCAGCAACTGCCTGGCCGCTGCCTTCCGCGTAAAGGTCGGCCATCGCAGCGTCGAACTCTTCCATCGTGTTCGCTACATCGCGCAAGTCATGGCGGTTGCCGACTGCCAGAGTCCAGCAGTTGTGGATCATGAGAAACCCACTGCTGGCCACCTCGCGCGTTGCACCGGCCATGTAAATCACCGACGCAGCCGAGGCGGCCAAGCCCAGGACCTTGGTTGTGATCGGCTGGCTGTGCTCGCGGAGCCGGTTGTAGATGGCCAGGCCCTCGAACATGTCGCCACCTGGCGAATTGATGTACACGGTGGCTGGCTTGTCGCCGATTGAGCGAAGGGCCGCGTCAATACGCGAGACGGTAACGCCTTCCCCGTACCAGTCCTGGCCAATAACGCCGTAGATGGTGATGGTATCGCTGGTGGACTCCACGGCCGCTTTGATGGCCGGATTCCATCTGTCGAGCGCGCGCGGGCTCAGCTCGCAGTTAAAACTGCCAGCCTTGGATTTTGGTTGCATGATTTATTCCTTCGAGTTTGCCGGCTGATCCAGCCAGTTCTTTAGAGCTGCCCTTGCGGCTTGCCCGTCATCGCCCTGACCCAGTTTGTCGATCGGCGAAAGGTTGGTTTGCACAGTTAATACACCGGCATTGCCGCCCATTTTGGGCAGGTTCTCTTTCATGCGGCATTCGTCGCGCGTGTAGATGCCGTTTTGCACCATCCCCGAATACAGCGTTGCCCGTGCGGCGCTATCAGCACGCATCAAGCCTTCAATGGAAAACTCGGGGTAAATCTGACGGCGCTGTGCAGGCGCCAGCAAACTGCGACTGATCCCTTCCTCGATGCGGCGCATGTAGCTGCGCAGCGTGAAGGTCAGGAATCGAAGCAACTTCTGCTCAAGGCCGGTCCCCCAATTCGATGCCTTATCGCTGTAACCGACCAACGTCGGGTCCACCATGTAAAAGCGACAGATCTCTTCGGCGCTGTACTCTCGAGATTCCAACAGCTGAGCGTCCACTGGATTGATACCAATCACCTTGGCGGAAACACCCTTTTCCAAAACCGGTGATTTACCGGCATTCATCGCCCCGCTGATGCGTTGGACATAGTCGCGAAAATCGTCGCGCTGCTGCTTGTTCAGCGTTGCATCAACCTCAAAGGCCACGGTTTGGTGCATGCCGTTTTTGAACGTGGAGCTCGCAACATCCTCGGCCGACATTGCCGCGCCGAATACGTCTGCGCCGTAGGCGATGGGTGAGAGCCCGATTTGCCCATCCAGAGAGAACGCAGGGATATGCATCATGCTGCTGCCAGCAATATCGCGGAGCTGCCCGTTTTTTTCCCGGTATCGGTAAAGAATCTCGCCGTTGTCCGCGACATCCAAATCCATGCGGTTGGGCAACAGGAATTCAAGCGCTACGATCCGGCCGCTTATACGGATGATCTCGACAAAAGCGTTACCCCGAAGCAGCATCGAAGCCACTACGGCCTCCCAAAACTGCACAGCAGTCATGCGGCTGTTCGGGTTGGTGTTAAGAATCCAATGCAGGTCATTGTCACCGGCCACCTCACGACCGCCATCAGGCATGCGCCGGTATAGGCCGAGCGGCAGCGTTGCGATCGTTTCGGAGATAAGGCGCACGCAAGACCAGCAAGCGGCCAGGCGCATGGCTTTGTTGATCGTCACGGTTTTGCCATTGGCGGATGTGCTGCCCACGGTTTGCGCCCAAATTCCGGAAGCGCTGCCGGAGAGCGACCTGCCCACCCAATCGATTATTGATGACCGAGGCGCGTTGATTGCACCGCTCAAAACGGATTTGAAAGACTTAGCCACCGGTCAGTCCCCTTCGAATGAATGCTGCCGCTACGAAGCACGAAGAAGCAGCGGCAAGAAGCGCCCAACCCACGCCAAGCAGTACGTAAACGCCTGCCACCGCAAGGGCAAAGCCCAGCACTGCAGTCAGCAGGTAAATGATTGATGCTGTGTTCATTCGAATATTGGGTCCCGGATTGAATCCATGAATCGGTCCACGCCGCCATCGCCAGCAACGACTTGCATCATCGCCCGCCCGACCGACATGATCAGAGCAACAGCGCCATCGATCTTGTTGTCATCGCCCTGTTTGATGGGCCGTACTACGTCGTCGTTACCGGGCATGTTTTTGCCGATCACGTTGCCGATACACCAGGTCATTATCGGATTGCCGTCATGGTGGAACCTTCCAGCGGTGATAGCCGCTTCCAGCTCTTTCATGGCGTCAGACATGTTGGTGTAGTTCTGGGTGATGGTGATCGGGTTGAAACCTTCGTCATCGAGGTCATGGCTCAAACCAGTAGCACCGTGTGGGTCAATCGGCGACTCGCGTAGCGGTGCGTGCTTGTTCGCCTCTTTGGTGTCTTCGAGGATTTCGCGGTAATCGATTTCGGCACCATCGGTAACCTCCAGATGTTTGGAGTTCAGCCATGCCTGAAAGCGCTCTGACATGCGCTTGTTGTCGCTGTCATAAGCCGTGTCGTATGGCACCCAAAACTTGGGAGCCACGCTGTAATAGTGAGTCTTTCCGTCGATCACCCTCCAAAACAGGCGAGCCCTTGAGTTCATGTCCAGCTTTCGCGCAAGGTCGAAACCGGCGATCCACTCTTGCCCCTCGAATTGATCAAGCGTAAGGGAGGTGTCCTCGCAGGCCTTCCAGTCCTGCATGTTGAAGAAGCCAGACTTGGCGCTCACCCACAGGTTGAGGTGCTTCGTTTTGAAGGTGTTGGTGAACCGAGCCGAGCGGATCGCCCGCGCCTGCTGGCTTTCCAGATACTCCTGGAACACTGACACACCGTGGTTAGGGTTTGCCTTGGCCAACATCTTGGGGTCGGTCCAGTCGTCGCCCTCATCAAGCGTCCAGATCCAGCCGAACAGCTCATCGTCTGGGACAGTGCCCTCCAGCATCTCAATGACCTGGCGACGCTTGTCGTAGCAGGGCCCCTCGATATCGGCGCCGGAAGTGGTGATGATGAACATCAGCGGTTGCCGGCGGGCGCCCATACCGGTGAGCATGGTGTCGTACTGAGCCGAGGTGCGGTGCTCATGATATTCGTCCACGATCGCGCAACTGGGTGATGCGCCGTCACCAGGGTCACCTATAAGTGGCTCGAAGCGACTGAAGTCAGACGGAATATTCATGTTCGAGGCGTTGACCTCGATGCCCGCCGCTTGGACCAGCATGGGTGACTTGGCCACCATCAGTTTCGCAGGGCGGAAAACCTCCCAAGCCTGCTTCTCAGTGGTAGCACCTGCGTACACCTCGGCGCCGTACTCACCATCCGCAACGAACATGCTGATGCCGACACCGGCCGCAACTACCGACTTTCCGTTCTTGCGGGGAATCTCCCAATAGCTCTCACGAAACCGGCGGTACCCGCCCTTCTTCTTGACCCACCCGAAGGTGACGGCGAGACCGAAAAGCTGCCATGGCTCAAGGCTGATTCGCTGACGCTTGAACGCCCATTCACCCTTGGTATGCGGCAACAGCTGAATCAGCTTGAGTTTTTTCTCAGCCTTCGCCGGATCGAACTTGAATCTGAACCCGCGCTTGCGGCTGGCTGCCATGTCGTCGAAATGGCGCTGCACTGCCTGATGGATGTAGCGACAAGCTGGCACCTTCCCGCGTAGCAGAGACCTACCCCATACCATCGCTTTATCAACGTTGGGGTGGGCAGACTTGGCCATTCAGGATCTCAATAGTTCGGCGAATTCGTTGGTCTCTTTTTCCTTGTTTCCTCCGATCAAACGTGTGCGGTTGGCCGGGTCAAGGCCGAGCATCGCCCCGAACGTCACCATTTGCCGCATCGTTTCGTTCGCGGCGGTCAGTGCCGGGTTTTTCATCGGTCCACCGGTGGCACCAGTAACCACGATGCCGTGGGCCTGGACTGACTCCTGTGCCATTCGCCAGTTGTCGTACGCAACGCAGAACGCTTCGACGTTGTGTAAATCAGTTATCGCGACCACGTTTTCACGCAGAAGCTCGGGAACAATCATCTTCCACATCTGCGAAGCGCGGTCGCTGAGCCATTCGGGCGGATCAACATTTGTGATTTTCGAAAAAGCGGGCTCGGCCTTATTCAGCGCGCGTTTGCCGGGATTTCCGGCTAGTGCTTTCTTGGCGGTCGGCTTGGGTTTGCGACCACGGCCGGCGACCGTGGCGGTACCTCCCATCGCGCAACTCCAGAATTTTTAATTTCGCGGGTGTAAAAAAACGGCTGAGGGCGCGGTCTAGAAGCCAAAGGGACCAGACTTTTGACCCTCCCCCACCGCACCAGACTGGTGCGCGCACCATATAGGTGCATTTTCGTGAAATCTGACGAGAATCGTTCTCGTTTCGGTCAGCGCGGCCGGGAAGCCTTTGTGTTGCCCCACCCGCCGTCCTCTGTCGCCGTCTTCGTGCTGTGGCATGGATGACACATGGCCTGCCAGTTGGATCGATCCCAGAACAGGTCCATGTCACCCTTGTGAGGAACGATGTGATCAACGTCTGTCGACGCTGTGACACGTCCAACGCGATCGCACTCTACACAGAGCGGATGCTTAGCCAAGAAGCCCTTGCGCGCCTGTTGCCACTTGTAGCTGTAGCCGCGCTGGCTGCTGGTCTCGCGTTGCTTCTCCCGCTGCTTCACTTCGAACTGCTTGCCTACATCCTTATGGGCGTCACAGTACCGAGGGTTCCGGGTCAATGTGTTGCAGCCCTGGGCATTGCATGGCTTCTGCGGCCTCAACGGCATGGTGTACCGTCCAGGTAGGTGCGGGGCTGGGTATCGGGGTCTTCCGATTCTTCTTCACTCAGTGCGTCGATCAGCAGCGTCTGTTGCTCTGCCATCCGCTGTAGCAGTTGGGTCTGCTTCATCTGCTCCGCCAGGATCTGGCTTAGCAAGGAGTTGCTGTGCTCGTTCATATGCCACCTTGCTCCACTTCTTGATCCACTCGCGCCGAGCGGCGCAACCGTCACAGCTCATTTTTAGCCCGCGGGTAATTGGTTGGTAGTTAAATTGCTACTGGATAGCGTAATATTTTGATTTTTGGCTTTAGGAAACCCAATGGACAACACACTAAAATGGATAGGTGCGATAAGCGGCATAGCGCTGGGATGCGGTAGCGGTGCGTTCGCTTACCTACAATACTCACAACAACAGTCGAGAGAGATTGGCCGCATTGAGGCGGAGAATAGCTACCTCCGAGATCAATCCACTCAGCTAAAACAGGAAAATGCCAGGCTGCTGAGCGAATACAAGGAATTGAACACTGCATATCGTAATAAAGAAGTAGAAATATCGTCAGCAAAATCCGAACTTTATGCAGTACAAAATAACGAGTGTGGCAAAATCTGGAACAAAATCTTGGGCTTAGAAAACAGCCTCAGTTGGGCGGGCATTAGAGGTTACTCACAAGAACAAAGGCAGGAGTTACGAGCAGGGATAACAGAGTATAAAAAAACGCATGAGGTGTGCCTCGCTTCACGAAAGTAACCGCCACGTTCTTATCGACTCTTGCTGCGCTGGATCTGGGCGTCGACCTGATCTGCGCACGTATCCAGCAGTTTGATGGCCTGATCCTTCAGCTCCCACACATCACCGTTCGAGCGGAGATCAGGCTCATCAGCGTTGATGCGCTCGCAAGGGACCAGTTCAGGGGGCTCGATTCGAACCGCTGAGGTTTTTGTTACTACCATTGGCTTTGCCGCGCAGGCCATCAGGCAAAGGCTGAGCAGCCCAATCACGAACGGGCTTGCTATTGCGCTTAAGGCTTTCAAATTCTTTCCTCGCCTGTTTAGCTTTGGCTTCGCTGGCCTTGATCCGCTGGTTCAAGTCCTTCAGATATGCTGCGTTGCGCTGGGCTTCTGTTCGCAACGTGGTGATGGTGGCTTGGCTTTCTGTATTGGCCGCGATGGCTTCGTTCTTTCTCTTCGTCTCAAGCTGCATAGCACCGCTGAGGGCGACGACGCGGTACTGCTGGATACCAACAAGCAGCAGGCCAACGAGACCGATGATGATTGCAGCAGCGATAGCCTTCATACGGAGTCCACCTTACGGCCAATGAACCGTGTCACCAGTTCGCGTATGGCGGTAACGCCAAGAAAGCCGATGGTTCCACCGGCGGCTACTGACAGGCTGGGAGGCCATGCCATCCACTCGATCAAGCTCGAAGCAACAAGACTCAACGCACCGCAGATCAACGCTTCAAAGAAGATCCGGCGTTTGCTGGTTTCTTTCGCGTCGTAAAGGATGCGCAGTAGAGAGACGATGATGGCCATGATCGCGCCCTGCCATAGCGGATTTGATAGGGCCATCCAGAGCTTGGCCCAGGTGTCTGGCTTGTCGGGCATAGTGCGCATCCGGTCTTGGCCCTTTCGGGATCTATAAACGAAAAAAGGCCCGCCTTTATGGCGAGCCTAATATCAGACTGAGTAAGTTACATCGCTTACTAATGAGGAGTATGCACCCGGCTATGCAAGTGCTTAAGGCTTGGGCCTATTTGGCTTCTTACCACCATCTGGGTTGGTGATAGGGTCGTTCGTCAGTTTTGGCTTTTCCACCTTGCGGCAAGGATCTTTTTTCTTAGCAGCTTCTACAGCGTCATCTTTCGAAGAATACTGCTCTGGAAGTAATTTTCCGCGACAACGTAGCCGCCAGAAGTCCCCTACTTCCTCAATCACATATCCATTTACTAACACAGAAAACCTCCCTAGTTCTCGAAACTTTTACAGCAACTAATATACGGTGCTTAGGACACGTTTTGCTCATGCCTAACGTAGGGTGCCGCGCTGGAACAGCTGAACACCGTGCCATGAAAACAGAGCTATTCCATATGGACAACTCTTTTTTACGCTGCCGAGCGAACACCCTCCAAATAGCAATCCACCCAGGCTGCACCAGCCTTGATCAGTTCGCGCGCCTTACCCTCGCTCATCGCGAAGTGACGACCGACCCGGATCGCTGGCCACTTCGCACCGTAATAGAACCAGACCATATCGCCCATCTGCTGATGACGAGCGCACAGACCAGCAACGGCGGCGTCCACAAGGCCGGCCAGCTCGTCGGTGATCACATACGACTTACCGGGCATCGGCATGGCATCCCGCATCAGGGCGAGCGTGGGCGAGGCGTAGCTGGGCACGCCCATACCATCCATCCGCCAGTACCCCCACTGCTCGAGCATATTTTCAGTTTCACCCAGCGGGCGGTGCAGCGTGTTGCGAGTCATCATGGTCAATCCCCTGTGTAATTCGATCCACCGGCACCGCGGCGGTTATTTCGTTCGTACTGCTCGGACTCCGCGCTGTAAGGCTTACAGAGATGAATTCTCCGGAATCGGTCAGCTGGATCCTCATGCTCAAGAAACTTTACCCGTGCATCTGAGGCCTGCAGGCGCATGCTCAGTTGCGTCACCAGCTCGTCCAGCGGCAACGCTTCACCCGTCTCGGCGGCGACCCAGCCCGAGGCGTTGCACTGCACGCATGCCAGATCGTGGAAAACACCCTTGATTACTGCGCGACCTCGGCAGGCCGAGCACTGGGCCATGTCCAGTCGGGCGGCACGGAAGGCAGGTCCATGGCTCTTTTTCATAGGCGTTCACGACCCTCACTCGCAGCGGAGAAACCTTCGGCGTAGCCCTCAACAGCCGCACCGACCAAGAACATAACGACGACGATAGTTGCGGCCCCCCCCGAATCGAACAAGACCGCCACGCCCATCCCGCCAACGCTGAGAAGGGTGACGTAGTGCTGCCAGAGGCTGACGCTCGGCCTAAAAAGGTCATGACTTATCATTTTTAAACCTCGCCTTTTATGGATTCGTGATCGCGCTGGAAGCCGCGCCGTTAATGGCCTCGACTGCATTCTGCGAATTTTCGTTTCTAGTCAGGGTCGAGCGGTGAATGCGGCTAAAGCCTTTCCCGTCTAACCATTCGTGCCACTTGTTCAGCGCGTCACGCTTGAGCAGTTCAGCCGAGGTGTGGATGTAGGTCTGCACGTTGCGGGTCAGCGTGTGGTTCACCAGCATCTCGCCTATCAGGAAGTCGACGCCCAGATCAGTCCAGCCGGTCCGGGCCACTTTGCGCAGGTCGTGGCTCGTCCACTCACCCTTGCCCAAGCGGGCGAATACGGCACATGCCTGGCTATCGCTGATCGGCCCACGGTTGCGAGCCGGGAACATGTAGGCGCCTTTGTAGCCCTTCGATGACTGCCAGTCCCGATACCGCTCCAGCAGCGCGCAGGCTTGATGGGTCAGCGGTAGCCGATGCTCACAGCGGGTCTTGGTGTTCTCGGCAGGAATGAACCATTCGCCCTGCTCACCCAGAGTGAGGTGCGACCAGCGGGCCTGCCTTGTCTCGCCAGCACGCGTGCCGTGACACAGCATCATCAAGGCCAGCATGCAGTCCTGCGGGTGCTGGTCGAATCCTGCAGCAAGGTCACCAAGCACCTCTTCCAGCTGAACGGCCCGCAGGCGCGATGGTTTCGGCAGGATGCGGGCCTTGGTGAAATCGGTGAACTTGAAACCGGCAACCGGGTTCTGGGCGATCAGACGAAGCTTTTCGGCCTGGCGGAAAGCGACCACCAGCACGCCCCACATCAGCCGGACGTAGGAGAGTGACATTTCGGCCTGCATTGGCCACATCACCAGCTTGTCCAAGGTGGACCGGTCCACATCGGCAATGAGCAGTTCGGACAGGCGCGGCTTGAGGTGGCAGGTGATGATTGAGGTATTCGTGGCGCGGCGCTTTGCCGACAGGCTGCGCTCGGTGGACTGGCGGACCATGAACCACTCCAGCAACTGGCCAACGGTCTGCAGCGTGCCGGCAGCGGCAGAAGCTTTCGGGTCAGTCGCAAGGCGCTCCCGGATCTTCGGCAGAGCGTTGATCAGGCCTTTCACAGGTAGCTCTGGGAAGCCGGCGATTTTCTCCCACTTTTTGCCCACCACCAGGTGCCAGGTGCCGCGCTCACGATTCTGATGAAACCGGAAGTAGACGCCCGGATAGCGAGCATCGCGCAGGTCGCGCACTTCTGAATTCGCTGCCTGCCGGCGGATTTCCGCATCCGAGAACGAAGTAAGCAGGGTCTGGCTCATGCGGCCACCACAGTCTGAGGAAGTCGGAGGTATGCGCGGATTTGCTCCATCGCGTCGAAGTGACCACGGCAGATGATCGCCAGATAGCCTTGCAGGTTGAGCTGACGTATCCACTCGTACTGGCTGCCCGAGACAGCGGCATCGTTCGGCGGCGTGGCCTTAAATTCGATGTACAGGCCGAAGTACCCACCGCGGGCCATCGGAAGCACAAGATCGGGCACACCGGCGCGCACACCCTGCTCTTTCAGCTTGATCGCCACCAGCTTGTGCCGGTGGCCACCGTTGGGAACGTGGTAGATCAGAGCCGCCACCAAGGGCATACGCAGCTTGATCTCGCGCAGCAATGCGGCCTGCTCCAGGCCCTCACGGTCGACCGACTTGGCGCGGGTACGCTTCGGTTTGAACAATGTCATTTCGGCGGCCTTCATGGTTTCACCATCCCTTCACGAATCAGCGCGTCCTGGGTGCGCATGACTCCCTCGGCGTGGAACAGGCGGACTTCGTTACGACTCAGCACCGCCGGGGCTCGCAGTCGGCCATCAGCGATGTCGTGGCAGTACGCGCACGCCCAAGCGGCCTGCAGATCGTTTGGCTTGATGCCCATGCCGCAAGTACCAGCGAGCCGGTAATGGGCCAGCACCGTGGTCGAGGATTCGCTCGAGCAGCCTGGGTAACGGATCTGGCATTCGCGGTCGCGCGCCGCCTTGGTGAGTTTGCTCATTGCGTGTCTCCGCTGCGCCTGGCACGGAGTTCGGCCAACGCCTTGTTACCCACTTCGGGAGTTATTGATTTGCCGGGCGCTGCGAGCTGCGCCACTGGCACGGGCGGCAGTGCTTCACCACGCCAGATCTTGCGGCACTGCTCGAGGTATTTCTGCTCAAACCGGGTCATGCCCAAGTCGCGAGGAAGCGTTTGCAGGCTAAGGAACCCAGCGGCAGCAGTGGCGTGATAGATCGCTGGGTGAAACCACTTACCGCGCCCCTCCATGCCTGGGTGTGAGTTGCGCAAGGCCTGCGAGTAAGCAACCTCAACGCTTGGCAAGCCCAGCCCTTCGGGGGCAAAACACCAGCCCACAAACACACCTGGCGCTGGAACAAAAGCCGATTTGCTCGCGCTGACCATGCGCATACCGTGGCGCAACTGATCCATCGAAGTGATGCCGGAGCGCATGAACTCGGCAATCCACTCGAGCTTTGAGGCATCCATGATTTTCTGGTTTGGCCAGGACTGGCGCCACGCGCCGCACGCTCCCTGCAGCCGAAGGAATAGTTCGTCGATAACCTGCTCGGTTGCAGGATCAATTTCGACGGCCACGGCTGGTGCTGGGCGATAGGCTGGATCGGTTGTCCGGTTGTGGACCAGATAACCAGCTCGAACAGGACCGTTCACAGGATCACCCCCTTGGACGCCCAACTGCTGGTTCCCTCGGCACCTTCCTCTGACTCTGGCAAATTCCCCTTGGCCCGCTCCCTCACGTACCAGCCCACCAAGCGGTTACACCAGCCGGCGGACGTATCTACGATTTTATTCCTGGCCACAAACCAGCCGATGAAACTGCGGATCAGCGCGTCAGAGATATCGGTTGGTTTGACTCCAGCGATCTGAGCCTGGGCGATCAGGTAGCGGCTATCCGGTGTCCAGTCGGCGAACATGGCGAAGCGCTGGCGATCGTCGGTCGACTCCAGGGCCTGCTTGCCCTGTTCGTCGATAACTTCCGAAATATCGCGCGGCTGCTGCTGTTCGGTTAATTGATGGTTAAGTGACGTATTGGGTGCAGATTTCGCACCCCGCTCTGCCGAATTCTGCACCCCGTTCTGCTGTAATTTGCACCCCGTGCCGTCATCTGCACCCCGTTCAGTGCGGGGTGCAGGATTTGCACCCCGCTTTATCGGCAAGTCATAGACGACTGGGCGTCGGTCATGACGTTCGATGTACACGGCGGCCAGCGCCTGATTGCCTGGAACGATCAGTTCAGACGCCCTCAACAGCTCAAGTTTGGAACGGACTGTGCGCTCGGAAAGGCCAGTGTCTTCGCTCAGAGTGGTGGCCGAAGGGAACGCCCCGCGTCCGTCAGTACTGGCGTAGTTGGCCAGGCACAGCAGGACGTGCCTGGCGCTGGAATCGGAAAGGGTCACGCGCGGGATCTGTAGCGCCCACGACATTGCTTGAACGCTCACAGTGCTACTCCAATCGTTCTGCCTGTGTTGCCTTGCTCAGGTCTGATGTGCATAATCCGTCTCGCAAAGTTGTGAAGAAGCCGGTCTAGCCACCGGCTTTTTTTTGCCCAAAATTCAGGCGTTGTAGGTGTCCGGCGCATCCGTGGTAGCTTTCTGCTTCCACACAACAAGGTCACGGAGACCGGACATATGGGATTTTCAAAGATCAATTACCAACGGACATGGATTGACAAAGTTGACCAGTTTGAAAAAGAACTCCGAGAAGACCCCGAAAAACGCTGGGGCGGGCGAGTAAACGGCCAGGAGTTTCGGCAGGCACTGGGGAGCTACAAATTGGTATGCTTCGCAGAGCGGCTTCGAAACGGGGACATTGCTACTTGGGATCAACAGCCCCAAGCCGAGCTTCTTCGGCTCTACCTCATCAACAAGCATCACTGGACCCTGGAGCAGGCTCGCCAAGTACAAGACGAGAAGGATTTTCTTCTTGTTCTACGCAATGAGCTGGAGCAGCTAAAGCTGAATGCTGCTGAGGCAGATCCGGTGAAAAACTCCGTAGGATATCGGGAAGGGTTTCTTGACTTCGCTGATCACTACGAGTCGAACTCATAACCTCCGAAAAACGCTTGGCTGACTCTCGCCAAAAGTCGGCCTCTTTGTCATGCCAAGCGGCTTTTTCTTCGCGCGTAACATCTTCAGGCCATAGCAGGATGGGGAAACGGAGACCATCAAGTACCGCGATACCAGCAAGAATTTGAGCTGCAGCCTCCGTTGTGGTGCCTGTTGCTCGAGCGCAAATCGCCTTCACCGCAATCTCACGGTCGCCGTAAGTGAGCTCGGTAGCTTCCGTGCGATCGCATGGGTGCTCTGATGCTTGGGTGTGATCTAAATTGCTTTCACTCATGCCTTACTCCAAGATTTTTACTGGATGAATCAACAGCCCATCCGCTGTACTACCTGCCCTACCCGCCTGAGCGGATAATTGCCGTCACGCCGCTGACTTGTTCGGATGCGCTTCGGCGAGAAGCCAAGCGGCCTCAAAAGGCTTTCCTCTAGCCGCTGCGAGCGCTGAGATTCGCTCGGCGTAACGCGTTTCGCCGGTGTACTCGGTACGGGGCAGGCATTCGGCGGTGAGCCATTTGTAAACGGCACGCGGGGTCTTCCCGCAAGCCAAGGCCACCAACGGAACGCCGCCGGCGTCATCAATCGATTTCTTTAGCGGGCTCATGTGGCCTCCGGGTCAAATATGAACTTACAGTACATATTATGTCGGAACTGAAAGTACATGCAAGCGCGTGCAAAACTGAACCTATGGTTCAGATAGAAGAATTAAGAGCTGCTTTTGCGGCTCGCCTAAAGAAAGCGCTGGCAGATAACCACGTCGAAACGTGGGGCGCTGGTGTTCGCCTGTCAAAAATGACAGGGGTCACGCCTAAAGCGGCCAGTAAATGGCTGAACGGAGAGGCAATTCCAGGCCCTGCAAAGATGAGGGCGCTGTCTGAGGGGTTGAATACGCCCCTTGGCTGGCTTCAAAACGGTGCTGATGAGGCTTCAGTCGATCGCAAAGCAGTTGCCAGCGAGCCATCAAACGTCGCCATGATTCATCAGCCTGCGCAGATGTACCGCTACCCCGTAGTGAGCTGGGTCGCTGCCGGCGGCTGGTCGGAAGCTGTTGAGCCTTACGCGCCAGGTGCTGCTGATGAATACGACGTGTCTGACTACCAGGCCAAGGGCCCAGCTTTCTGGCTGGAGGTCAAAGGGGACTCTATGACGGCTCCTACTGCCCCTTCGATTCCGGAGGGCTCGCAGATCCTTGTGGACACCCGCGCAGAGGTGCGCCCAGGCAAGCTGGTGATCGCGAAGCTGGCCGGCAGTAACGAGGCGACGTTCAAGAAGCTGGTAGAGGACGGCGGCGTCAGATACCTGAAGCCGCTGAACTCGGCCTACCCTACGGTACAGTGCGCGGACGATTGTAGGATCATCGGTGTGGTGGTCAGATCGCTGACGAAATTTGCATGAAAGCCGAGCCATATGGCGCGGCGGGAATTCGTAGGAGTACCAGTCATGGGATTGACGAAGCCAAATCAACAATTGGCACGCGACCTACAGGGCCTCGCCTCTGACTTGAAGTGGTCGGCCGTGGAGTTGCTGCGGATCGTCGAGCGATTGAGCCTAGCGGGTAACGAGCCTGATGCCCAGGCCATTCTGAAGATGATCATTTTGTTCCAGGCCGACGAGGACAAGCTGGCTGGGTATGTAGATGAGGTTAGGCAAGGACGGATTGTGCGGGAGCGATCTGAGTAGCCGGGTCATCTGGTCCATCATTATGGAATGTGAAATGAATGTCTTTAGAGTCGCGGTCCTGATAGTCGTTTCCCTTATTGTCTCAAGCTGCGCCAGCAAGCCAAAAACTGAATACGAAAAAAAAATCGAAGCGATCCCAATGCCAGCGACGGAAGCCGAGAGAGCTGAGCAATGTCGAGCAGTTCAGGATCTCGCAAGATCGGCTTTTGTGGACGACGCGCTTCACCGCGCCCAGCGCGCAGACCCCGGCCCTGGCCTCCCGATTTACGATGAGTCTGTATATCCAGCGCTTATGCGACGCCATCATGCAATGAATTGCCCTAGCTTTAATTTTCTAAAGTGGTGAGCGCATGGCGAGAACAGGGTTTCTGGAGCAAGGCCGGGGCCATCGCCTGGCTGGCGTTACTCATGATGATTCCTGGCGCTTCCGACTCGGCCTGGTTGGGCGAAGGATCATCCGGCCGCAAGCGGGTCTTCAGTTCGGGCTTCGTCGTATTGTGCGTTTTCGTGGCTGTGGTTGAGCTGATAGCGCTGGATCACTTCTATGGTATGCGAGTGCGGTGAAGATACGGCGGATAGTGCGTGTGCGGCCTGGGTAGGCCGGGTAATCTGGTATGGCGTTCCGTTAGTAGCACCCATTCAGGAGTCTTTATGAGAAACAGGATGTTGGTAATTCTAGCGGTGGCAGCCATGCCAGCCCTCGCCTCTGACAAAGCTGGCAGGTCCCTAAGATGTAAAGGCTCCGTATGAGGAAATCTATTTTTTTTCGCAACTACTCGACGGGACTTCAGCGATAGGGCCGGGCGTCTCTAAAGCGGAGAGCAGTCGAATCACTCCGCCGCATCTCCCGTCATGCCGGTCAAGATACGCCTCATAATCTTTACCTGCCTCAGGAGTAAATACTCGGGTAGGTGGCACACAAAACGCTTGGTCGGTGACCATTTTCATCAAGACCACAGAAGGGGCTCCTGCGGGGATAACAAACTCTGAGTACGACTCGCCATAGCTCAGATGATCGCTCCTCCATGACGCAGGCATTCCTATGCTTCGTTTGGTGTGTTGTCCTATGGTGGAATTGACCTTATCTGCAACGGTATAGCCGTAGGCAAAAAGAGGTTCTTTGCTCGAAGCGCAGCCTTGCCCAGGATTGATTGCGACGGGCAAACCGTTGTTTCCGAAAAGACGGATCCTTGCAGAGGTTGCCTGATCGTAGGGCTGCTCTTGTATAGGCTGCTCATAATTAGTAGAACCGCAGCCACTAAGCAACAGCGCAGAAAAAAGGGTCAGCAATCGGATGTTCAAAAACAACTCCTTGGTTCAGATATCAAACCGTTATCGGCAAGTTTTTGAATACCTAAATGTCCCTGCCGAAGCAATCGGAAAGCAATCTTTAGAGGATGGCTTTGAAGGGGGGGCTCTGCGCCTCCCGATGCATCAGGCGAGCAAAAATTGCAAAGCTGCCGGGGCAGCATGGACGGGTGCCTGTTTAACACCACAAGTTGCGTTGTGCAGACGCGTGCTTTCGTTCTACCCCTCCCACGCCGCCACTGCGCGGACTTTGCTGTCACAACTACAGCGACGCTGCGTCTATCCCTGCCAGCCTTAGCGATTCGGCCAGAGAAGGATCGAGCGCGACCTCGCCAGTTGTCGACGCCGCCTGATTGATTCCTACAGTTCGGTACTTGAGAACCTTCCCAGCAAGCATCTGCTTGAGAATCTTCTTAGCCTTATCGCCGCCCGCGATGGTATATGGGCTCATCATCTGTGTGGCATTGATCATGGCCTGCTCTTGTGCGTTTTTGACGATGGCAGCCTGTTCGGGGGGCAGGTTCAGAACGTACTGCGGCGCAGCAGGCATTAGGCTCACTGGCGTTTCCTGGGGCGTGATAGTCCATGCTTCGTTTTGATCTATCCGCAGCTGCACTGTGCCTACCGGGATCTTGAACCTGCCGCCAGACATGACACCTACATATACCTCCCCGCCCTCTTTTCGCACGACCGGATAGAATTTCAGTGTGCTTGTAATGATGCTGCTACCTGCAGAAAAGTCCCCGGTTGTCACCATCATGGTGGTCTTGTCTGTGAATTCGTCAGTGCTGCCAGTGGCTTTCCATACAGCCCCAGAGGCGCATCCGCCGAGGGCAAAAGCGAACACAGACAAAGCGATAATCCCTTTCATTTCCAGCTCCAAAATTTGAGTCGGTCGATTGTAACAGAGAGCCATTAATTCACAGGGCCCGCCACCAAGCGGGTTTTTTGCACCCACATGAAAATTATGTACTTTTGGTACTTGACCAAATATGAACTTGTAGTTCATATTCTGCCTATCGCAGCGATTAACCGCAGCGACACAAGACTGGTGAAGCCGCCAGATAGCACGGGATCAGCGAAGTGATCTCCCAGCCCCGGATAACGGGACCGACTGGACGAAGCTCTTTACAGAGAACGGAATCACCTGTTGGACAGCATCACTGAAGCACCTGGCTTGCCGGGTGCTTTGGGATGACAACCACCGAGTAAAACGTAATGGACACCACCATCGTATGTGGGGCATGGAGAGGCCACCTCGGCCGTGGTCTTGCGCCGCGAGAGTTGCAGTTTTTGTTGTCAGCCGCCCAGGGCTGCACAGCCAAGGAAATCGCCCGCACGTTCGGCATCGCTCCGGGCACGGTCGTTAAGCGGCTATCAGTCGCCATGTTCAAGCTGGGCGTGAATCGCCAGACAGCGATGATCGCCGAGGCCATGCGCCGGCAGATCATTTCTCCGCTCTGCCTGTTGTTCATGTCGGTGATCGTCCTGCACGCGGTGCTGGGCGATGAATCGATGAGGCGCGAGCGCAGAGCCCCCGAGTCACGCCGGGGCGGGTACGAACAGAAGATCAGCCGTAAGGGCTCGGACAAGCTGAGGCCAGTGGCGGCGATCTGCTGAGCATGAATTCGCTGGCTGGCCTTGGCGACAAAGCAAGACGGGAAATCAATAGGAGGCAAAAAATGGCTCAGTTCAATATTGATTCACACTTGAGCAATGGCAAGCGTTTGGAGTGGCTTGCACTTGCTGATGCCGGTGAGCTACCAGAAGCGGTACTGCAGCAGGTCAAGCAAGCGGCAGTAGGAAAGTTCGGCGAAATCGTATCCTCCAAGCGCTGGGGACACGCTGAGAAGAGTAATGGCTACGTTGTCGTGATCATGGAGGCCTGAACAACCAGCTACACGTCAGCCTGACGAAAACTGCCCGAACCCTGTCATAGCGCCAGGCTGCATCGGAGTGTGATCTGAAATCGGATCGGAATGCACGTTCAAGTCGCGCCGAGACCCTGAGCGCCCGGACAGGCAGATCACACCCCGATGCGGATGAGTTCAAACCGTTAAATCGGCCCCCTGCATCACCCTCCCCCAAATCAAAACGACCGCATCGGCAGGTGCCAGGCCAGTCTCACGGCTGGGTTTGGTCACCCGCGCCTGGCATCTGGCCAATGCGGTCAAGGAGCCTCACATGCATCAGACAATCAGCCAGCGTCGTGCAATCCTCGAAGGCCTGCGCCAGCGCTGCAACCTTTCCACGGCCGAGTTTTACGACAAGGTCGGCCGCAAGAACCCGGCAGCTCTGCCGCGCTTCACGGTCGTGCCGAACGGCAATAACGAGTTCGGCATCGTCGAGCGTTCGACCGGTACGGTGCGCGGCGTTCATCGCGGCCACAGCGCGGCTTGCAAGGCCGCTGATCAACTGGAAGCCCAGCCTGTACGTCAGCGGTCGTTCGCCACTCACATGCTGCGCTGGACTGCTGCCATCGCTACCGGCCTGGCGCTGTTCGCGCTGTACGGTGCCAGCTGATGATCAGTCCAGAGCTGAGCACGATTCAGCGCAACAAAGAGCGGTCCGCCGTCCTCGAAGCTGAGGTGGCTGCATTCCTGAAGCGCGGCGGCGTGATCGAAACAAAAAAAGGCTTTCCGTCGAAGCCCAAGCCAAGGCAGTACGGGCGGATGACTCCTCCGCCCGCTCGCCCGCCTGCGCCTAAGCACCGAACCAAGGAAGCTCTCCGCGCAGCGGCGCCGAAAGACGCTATTCAAGACAGGTGCCACGCCCGCGCCGAGCAAGTGGAAGTCGTCCGCAAGCTTGCCGAGACGATGACGATCACCGATGTCATGCGCGAAACCGGCCTGAGCATCTACAGGCTTCGGAAAATGGCCCGCGTGCATGGCTTCGAATACAAAGCGTTCAGCCCGGCTTCCAACCTCATTCCGTATCAACACGATCCGGTAGCAGACGCGTTGAACGTGGTCCGGATCAAAGCCGCCCGCGACCGCGGTATATCGCGGAAGGCCGCCGTCGTCGAACTCGGACTGAGTAACACGATGATCAATCGGCTGATTCGTGAATTCAACATCGACTACCCGCTGCAAGGGCCAAGCCTAAGGAGCTGATATGGCACTGACCCCAAAGCAGCGGAACGAGCGCGCGGCGCTTAAGCGGCAGAAGGCCGGGGAAGAGGAATTGCGTCTCAGGGTGCGGCCCGGCACCAAGCAGGCGCTGGCTGAGCTGATGAAGTGGGCTGGCATCGAGGAACAGGGCGAGGCGCTGACCCTGATGATTCACCACCTTCATGCGCTTGGTCCGGTTGAAGCGCTGCGTTTTCTTCAGGTTCCGCGCCACGAAATCACTGTATCTCCGGTTGTGGCGCGGAAGTTGGAGCTGGCTTATCAGCGTGAGGCTTTGCGTATCGGGCGTGATGAGTAGCCGGTTAAAGCTGTGATTTCAGATGACTCAGATAGTCGACCGCTGCTGATTTCTCGTTAGGGCCGCCCGGTCCATTGCTGCCAAGCAGTGACGATTGTGCATTTTCAAACGCCTTGAATGAATTCATGGTCATTGGTGATGACTTCAAAACAGCCATAAGCAGATGTTCCAAAGCATCAATTTGTGCCTGATTACTCATGTACCACTCCTTTATCCGGCTCTATGCCGGCCAACATCTATAGCTCACCCCCAACCAATTTGCCACCACCGGACACGGAGGGCGGCGCATGCATGGAGAAACGCCATGAGCCAGTTCTACCTGCAGGACAGCCGAAGCCATGTTGGCGACGGCCTGACGTTCTGGGCGCTGGGCGGCGGTTATACGACCAATCTGGACAAGGCTGAGCTGTTCACCGCCGAGCAGGCAACCACACACCGCGACACCGACATCCCATGGCCGAAAGCCTATATCGACGAGCGCGCGCATCTGGGCGTCGATCATCAGTACATCAGCAAGACCGACTCGGCAGCACAGCCGACTGAGGGATGCCAGTGCGTTTTGCAGATCCAGCAGCAATGGAACGGCAACGACATTTTGTTTGCAAAGTGGCCCATCAGCGGCACTGACCGGCTTGAGCGCGCGCACCGAGTGACCCTCGAAGCGGCTATCGCTATCGGCGACGATGAGCTGACCATCTGGCCGCTGGACTACATCGTCGCGCGCGCCCGGCGCCTGGTGCATCGGCAAGACGTAGACCTCAAACAGGCTCTGCGCGGGACCGGCATCAAACCGCCCAAGCCACGCCGCGTACGCAAACAGGTATTTAACTGTCAAGGCTGCGGACGCTTCATTCCTGTCAGCGAATGCTATTTGTCCGATTGCAAAAACTGCGGCGCGGACAACTGTCCCTAGCCCCGCCTTCAGCTATTGCGCTGAACGCTTCGGATGCAATGGGCAGCTAATAAACCGCTTCTACTTTACACGCGTTACGTATCTAGCAGCTCCAGGGCAGCTAATCACTAACGGCTGGGCATCATCTGCTGGTTCTTTAGACCAAAGAAATCGGTATTCGCGCTGAGTCGCGTACTTGTCTGGTGGCTTTACGAACCCTACAGGACCAGGCGTCGGTTCCACTCCAACCGTCATTCGGTCTTTATAAATTATGGCGCGGTGCATCCCGCAAAGCACGCCTACCCGGGCATGGAGACACAGGCTGATCGCGTGGAAAAACTCATGCACATTATCTATCTTCACGCAGTATTTCCCAAACGTATTTTGCAATGTATCAGATTCAAAACCGATCGTTGTGCATAATACATAAGCGTGACGAAGAACCATGGTAGCAGACCCTGAACTTATAGTTATATTCTTCGCGCCCGGAGGCATATTAATTCCTATCCTAGCAGCGATACTTACAAGGTCTGGATCGTCCCCATCTCCAGTAATAATAGGGCCAGTCGAATAAAAATCATGGCCTTCGTGAGGATCCCCCTGTAGCGGGTCTTCGTACTGTCGACACTTTTCTAAAGTGCTTATATAAATTTCACCTCGAGCAAAATCATCCGCATGCTTTTCCTCATCTAAATATCTATAAACCGAACCAATTTGGGGAGTAATTGGAGCGATCAAATTAGTCCCTAGTTTTGCCTTATCGTTTACTGACTCATTCTGCCCCGATATAGACCTAGCTTTCGTGTTCCACCATTGCCCCTTGCGTCCCATCTGTTACTCCTTTTCGGTCAAAATACCGGGAAACACACCAATACCCCACTTCAACGACTCACGCCACTCTTCGGAATCGATTATGAGCCAGCTCCACCAGATACTGGTAGGCGACTGCATCGACATGATGCGCACGCTGCCAGATGAAAGCGTGCATACGTGCGTGACAAGCCCGCCCTACTACGGTCTGCGTGACTATGGCGTAGACGGCCAGATCGGCCTTGAGGAAACACCTGCCGAGTTCATCGCTCGGTTGGTCGACGTGTTCCGCGAAGTGCGCCGGGTGCTCCGCACTGACGGCACGATCTGGGTGAATATGGGCGACACATACGCCTCCATAGCTGGGGGCTATGCACATGGTGGGTCAGCAGGCAAGCACGACATGGTTTCTCAGGCTACGCGTGGAGCTGTGCTGCGTGGCAAGCGGCGATCGCCACCGATGGGGCTCAAACAGAAAGACTTGATGGGTATTCCCTGGCGCTTGGCGTTCGCCCTCCAGGATGACGGCTGGTATCTGCGTCAGGACATCATCTGGCATAAACCAAACCCTATGCCTGAAAGTACCCGGGACCGGTGCACAAAGTCACACGAATACCTGTTCTTGCTGAGCAAGTCGCCTCGCTATTACTACGACCAGAATGCGATCAAGGAACCTGTAGCACTCAGCTCGATCGTGCGAATGGCTCAGGATCTCGAGCAACAACATGGCAGCGATCGAGTGCCAGGCAAAGCCAATGGGCCGATGAAGGCAGTGCGCAGCAGGCGGGACAGCTTCAAGCGGGAAGACTCGAAGCGGGAGCAGGTGATTCCAGGCCAGACAGTCGGAACTCATCGACCTGATAGAAGTGACAGCGACTACCCGCTGGATATGCGAAACAAGCGCAGCGTGTGGACGGTTCCAACGCAGGGATTCAAGGGCGCCCACTTCGCCACCTTCCCGCCCGACCTGATCAGGCCCTGCATCCTGGCCGGTGCACCGCGCGGCGGCGTGGTGCTAGACCCATTCGGCGGTGCCGGTACCACGTCGCTGGTTTCGATGCAGGAAGGACGACGCTCAATTATCTGCGAGCTGAACCCAGAGTACGCCGCACTGGCCCGCGCTCGTATCGACAAGGCCTGGCTGGATGGTGCGGCGCAGATGGATGTTTTTAGGGACTTTTTACCCGCTGCGAAAATTAGCTCCTTAGATAGTAGGAAACTAGGGCCACAGTGATACCGGCAAACAAACTTAAGAAAGCTGAAATTAACAATCTCGTATTGTCGGCCCGTCGTGTTTCAAAAAATTCGATACCTTTGGGCCCAATATAAAAATAAATACTCTTATCTTCTAGACCGCCCATCACATGTGCTGACTCGTAGACTTGTGGACCTGGCCCTTGCGAATAAGCCTGAAAAGTGTGAGCAATCTTTGTATCTCTGAAGAGCTCGTCTGCGGAGGGCATAGGACCGGTGTACCCGATATATGCCGAATTCATAAGTGCAATAAGCGGGTAGAAATCATGGTGATCATGGTGATGCCGTTTGACTGACTTGAACACTTCAGAACCCGGCAGGGAGTTTGAACCGTAAATTCGCTTCAGTAGTCCGCGATAAGAGCTTCTCATTATTTTCTCCCAATCCGACTCCATGTCGGGCAGCACACCAATACCCCACTTCAACGACTCACGCCACCCCGGCTAGGATGAACCATGTCCGAAAAAACCATTGACCCGAAAAAGCTCGAGCGGGCTATCCGCAAGATCAAGCACTGCCTGGCGCTTTCGCAAAGCTCGAACGAGAACGAAGCGGCCACAGCGATGCGCCAGGCGCAGGCCCTGATGCGTGAGTACCACCTGACCGAGACGGACGTGAAGGTGAGCGACGTTGGCGAGGTTGAATCCTCGATTTCGCGAGCTGCGCGCCGACCGTTATGGGATCAACAACTGAGCGCTGTTGTGGCCAAGGCGTTCAACGTCAAGGCCCTCCGTTACACACACTGGTGCGAGACCAAAAAGAACCGCGTTGAGCGGGCCAAGTTCGTGGGGGTGAGCCCTGCCCAGCACATTGCTCTCTACGCCTACGAAACTCTTCTTGCGAAGCTGACCAAGGCTCGAAACGGTTACATCGCTGGAGTGCGTGCTGGGAAGTTCCGGAGCTGCTATTCCGCCCCCACTGCCGGCGATCACTTCGCCATAGCCTGGGTATTCGCGGTTGAGAGCAAGTTGCAAGAGCTTGTGCCGCGTGGTGAAGACCCGACAACGCCAGAACACCAAAGCGCAGGACAGGGGCTGGTAGCAGTAGAAGCCCAGCACCAAGCGCTGATCGAGAGCTACCTCGCAGATAAGCAGATCGGCAAAGCCAGGAAGGCCAGAGAGGCAGAGCTCGACCTCAACGCCCAGATCGCCGGGATGCTGGCAGGCACCAAGGTCGACTTGCATGCAGGCTTGGCCAGCGGGTCGGAGCAAGCGGTTGCGCTCGCGTCCAGTTAGGTGCTGTCTGCGCACCGCGGGAAGGCTCAATGAATAGCGGGTATAGATTCTGTAGCGTCGTCGGAAGCCGCGATGAAGTCATGCCACGCTAAAAACGCTTGATAATGGCGGTTAGTTGCCTCTGCCCAAAAAGCGCCTTCAATTTCCTTCGCAGCAACCATCATCATCATTTTAGCGATTGATGCGTCCAGCTCCACCAAGAGCTCATGAGCCCTGAAGCGAAATTCATCATTTGGCACTTTAAATATCCCTTTAGATGGCCTGACCAGAAAGCACCGGTCTATTCCCCATCTAAGGGTGTGGACAGCTCAAGCAACGAGACGACCTGATCCATCTGACCAATGGTTAGAAGTCCGCGTTGTAGCCTCAAAATATTTTCACTCTCCTTAGATCAGCCGCGTGTGCGGCAAGGACGAAGTCATGCTCGAAGAAAAGCAGAAAGTCATTCAATTGCCGGTTGAGCGCGACCAGCATGGCCAATGGACCCACCCAGCTTGGCCGGATGACGGCGAAGAAAGTCAGCTCCCCTATAGCTGGTTCGCCGAGCACGGCCTTGAGTTCGGTATCGTTGAAATGGAAAACGATGCCACAGAAGACCTTGTAGCGGCGTGGTTTGGCGAAGGAGAAACCGATTGCACCCCCTGGAAGCCGACCAAGCCCGCTGGAGATGGCTGGTTTATTTTCTCCATTCATGACAATGAAGAGGGGCCTATCTGTGTTTGGGTCAGACCACTGGTGACGCCATGAGCCAAGCCAAGGAAAGACCGATCCTCTTCAGCGCGCCGATGGTGCGCGCCATCCTGGACGGCCAGAAGACGGTCACGCGGCGGGCGATCAAACCTCAACCAACTTGGAATGGGAAATGGTTTCAGTGGGATGGACATGCGCCGAACAGTAAGCACGGAGCCGTTGGTGGTAACAACATCGAGGCAGCCATCCTGATGGGCTTCAGCTCTCCTTACGGCAAGCCAGGCGACCGGCTGTGGGTGCGAGAGACGTGGGGCGTCATAAGCCATGATTTCGACGAGCACGGAAACATGATCGATTGGAACCCTGATCGACCGGCGTCGCCAATTCGCGAAATGCCTTTCGGCAGGGGCTACTACTCAGGGCACGTAATCTACCGCGCTGACGGCGAGGCAGTATGGGCTGGCGATGATGACGGTGGTGGCGATGATCGATCCGCCTGGAAGCCAAGCATCCACATGCCTCGCATCGCATGCCGAATCCTCCTGGAGATCACCGAAATACGTGTCGAGCGGTTGCAGGACATCAGCAAGGAGCAGGCGCTGGCCGAGGGCGTCATGAGCTGTGAGCAGGATATCGACCCAGACGGAATAGGCTACTCGCCGCTGGAGCTGTTCGGCGGGCTCTGGACGATGATAAATGGCGACGGTTCATGGCAGTCGAACCCATGGGTCTGGGTCGTCGAGTTCAAGCGCGTTACACCGTGACCCTACCGCACCATGAAAATCAGTTCTCCCCTGTCGGTCATCGCCATGCCGTACTTGAGCCGGCCCAGGTACTGCTCGTGCATTGAGTAGACCCGGTCATCGATGATTCTGAAAATCATCGTTGTGCCCGACCAGATATTGCCGTCCACCGCCCGCCTGCCGAGCCTGGCATTGCGCGGGCCGTAAACCTCATCCGCCGTTGTGGTGCATTCCATGACATCTCCTTGGTGCCTCCCAGCTCCTGCTGGCTGCGTGGACCATAGCAGTGAACTACAAAACCCGCCTGATAAACCCTTCCGCCGCGTAGCGCGGCCCGGAGCCTCGAAAATGAGAAAAGAACTGATCAAGATCAGTGAGTTTCAGCGTCGGCGCTGGGGCGAGAACGGCACGCCGCCCTGCCCTCAAGCGATCCGAAATTACATCCGCAACGGCCAGCTGCCAGGTGAGCAAATTGGAAAGCTCTGGTATATCGACTGGGCCGCCTACAACAAAGCAGCAGGAAATGACCTGATCGCGATGGTATTGAAAGGAGCTGCATGATGGTCCCCCGGCCGCGCAACAAATCAAACAAGGGCCTGCCCCAAAATCTGTACATGGACGACCGGCGCGGAACCTATCGATATCGCAGGCCGACTGACGGCAAGTGGTTTCAGTTTGGGACCGACCGAATCAAAGCGGTCGACGCGGCCAAGCAACTGAATCTGGCATTCATGCAGGGGGCCGATCTGGTCGAAACGGTACTGGGCGCGACCTCTGAATCGTTTGCAGGATTTCTTGATCATTATGAAGCGACCGTACTGCCGCCGAGGGAGCTCGCGAAAGGAACGCTTCAGCTGTACGCGGTTCACTTTCGGCGATTCCGGAAAGCGTTTGAAGGCAAGGCCGTAGATCAGATCAGCATCCGCATGGTTGCCGTGATGCTCGACGAACTGACGCCGCGTACCGCCAATCAGTGCCGAGCCCTGCTCATCGACATATTCAACCACGCCGCCGCTAAAGGCTTGTGCCCGGACAATCCTGCGGCCAGCACCATCAACCGAATTGAAAAGAAACAGCGCAAGCGCCATACCGTCGAGGGGCTGAAACTGATTCGCGAGAAGTCGCCGGCCTGGCTACGGAACGCGATCGATCTGGCACTGATCACAGCCCAGCGTCGAACCGACATTTTGGACATGAAGTTTGAGGACGTGCGGGAAGGCTTTCTGTATGTCATCCAGCAGAAGACGGCCAAGGCCAGTGACGCAGCCTGGATTCGATTCCGAGTGACCCCAGAGTTGCAGGCGGTCATCAGTCGGTGCCGGGACAACGTGGCCTCGCCCTATCTCGTTCACCGGCGCCCGGAGCGCCTGAGGCAAAAGCAGGCCCAGACCAAGGACCACTGGACGAAGATCGAAGAGCGATATTTGACACGCGCGTTCAAGGCAGCGCGAGAGGATGCTGGGTGCTACTCGGATTGGAGTGACGAGGAAATGCCGGGCTTCCACGAAGTGCGGGCGCTGTCACTGCACTTGTACAAGAAAGCCGGAAAGGACGGGCAAAAGATTGCTGGGCATGCGAGCGAGGATATGACGAAAAACTACCAGAAGGATCACGCCGAGATCATTTGGTCGGAAGCTTTTCCAGACCTCGATATCAGCGAAATCTCCGGATAGCTCTACTCTAAGGTTTTACGAAGGATCTTAAGAGGATCTTCTCCATTTTTATGAGTGACGCCAGCCTGGAGAACAAAATTCATACCGCCTAATACCGCCTCCAGACACGATCGAAACTCGTAAGCTTCGGAGCCGCTAAACCTAGACTTGACTGTAGTTATAAAGACTTCTCGATGGTTCGCTAACTTCACCGGATCAGGATCCAGTGCATGGGCCATCAAATTTCGTATACGGTTGATTCGATCTGCAAGCGGCCATAGCTCACTCAACCAACCCAGCTTGAGCTCCACTGGATACAGCGCCCGCGACAAGTCTACGACCTGAGCAAAAGTGAGTCTGGATTCTGCAAGGTATCGAGGCTGCGGGACCATCTCAAAACAGAAAGAGCGGAGCATTTCTTCGAGGAACAAGTGGCTTTTAAGGACAAGGGAAACGTCGTCCATATCTGCGCCGAAGTGTTTCTCAAATTTGCCTTCATGAACTGTGCTGAAATCAAGATTCATACCCCACCCCAACTCGAACTAGCCAAATGGTTTTGCGCCAGTTTTGCGCGTGTTTTGCGCAGGCCGGAAATTAAAAAGGGGATCAGCACCGTAAGTGACTGATCCCCTTAACAAAATATGGTCGGGACGGAGTGATTCGAACACTCGACCCCTAGCACCCCATGCTAGTGCGCTACCGGACTGCGCTACGCCCCGACTAGGCGTGTATCTGTTTTGCAACGTGCGAAAACGTTGAGGAATATACCCTAAGCATTTGAATTTTGGAAGTATCCTGACTGCTCAATTACGCCTTAAGCATGACGAGTACGTCTTCCAGCTCCGCAATCATCTCGCGAATCATCTGCTTGTACTGCTGGGTGTCATCCTTTGGTTCACCGCTGGTAAGACGAAGTCGGGCGCCACCGATGGTGAAGCCCTGATCGTATAGCAGGCCGCGGATCTGGCGAATCATCAGCACGTCCTGGCGCTGATAATACCGACGGTTTCCGCGTCGCTTCACGGGGTTGAGTTGAGGAAACTCCTGCTCCCAATAACGCAGAACGTGCGGTTTTACCGCGCAGAGCTCGCTGACCTCACCAATGGTGAAGTAGCGTTTGCCGGGGATCGGCGGCAGCTCGTCGTTATGACTTGGTTCCAGCATATGCCTCAACTCGGGCCTTCAGCTTCTGCCCTGGACGAAAGGTGACCACACGGCGCGCCGTAATCGGAATCTCTTCACCGGTCTTGGGATTTCTCCCAGGCCGCTGGCGCTTGTCTCGAAGGTCGAAGTTGCCGAAACCTGACAACTTCACCTGCTCGTTATCTTCCAGAGCGTGCCTGATTTCTTCAAAAAACAGTTCGACCAGTTCCTTGGCTTCCCGTTTATTCAGGCCCAGCTCTTCGTACAGACGTTCGGCCATCTCAGCTTTCGTCAGAGCCCCCATACGCTACTTCCTTAACGTGGCGTTTAACCTCTCCTCAAGCGAGGTGAGGATAGCAAGTGTCGTTGCGTTTACCTCATCGTCATTAAGAGTGCGTGATGGATGCTGCCAGGTCAAGCCGACTGCAAGGCTTTTTCTATGCGGATCAATGCCTTTACCCTGGTAAACATCAAATAACCTGAGGTCTGTGAGCCACTCGCCTGCATTTTCACGAATAACGTCCAGAACCGCACTGGCCGAAACATCCCGATCGGCCAGCAGCGCCAGGTCGCGGCGCACTTCAGGGAAGCGCGACAGCTCGTGGAATTTCGGCAGACGGCCGGTCGACACTTCCGCCAGAACCAGCTCGAAAACAAACACCGGACGATCCAGGCCGAGGGTTTTCGACAGTTCCGGATGAATGGCGCCCAGGAAACCGACTTCACGGCCATCACGCTCGATGCGAGCCGTCTGGCCTGGGTGCAAGGCAGGATGCTGACCCGGCGTGAAGGTGAACTCGCCCAATGCACCGGCAAAGCCCAGAACCGCTTCAACGTCAGCCTTGACGTCGAAGAAATCGACTACGTCGCGACCTTGCGCCCAGCCTTCCGGCAAGCGGCTGCCGCACACCACGCCAGCGAGCATCGGCTCCTGCTTCAAGCCGTCGAGCTGACCGACGAAGCGCAGGCCGCTTTCGAACATCCGCACGCGATCCTGCTGGCGGTTGAGGTTGTGCTGCAGGGCTTTGACCAGACCCGGCCACAACGAGGCGCGCATGGCCGCCATGTCATTGGAGATCGGGTTGGCCAGCAGCAACGGCTTGGCGCCCGGCGAGAACAGCTCGAACCATTTCGGGTCGATGAAGCTGTAGGTGATCGCTTCCTGATAGCCGCGGGCAACCAGCAGGCGGCGCAACTCAGGCAGATCGCCCTTGGCTTCGGCCTTGGCCTGGGGAGCCAGGCGGGCTTGCGGATAGCGGACCGGCAGACGGTTGTAGCCGTACAGACGCGCCAGCTCTTCGATCAGGTCGACTTC
Organism: Pseudomonas sp. PvP100; assembly: GCF_017833055.1. Lineage (NCBI taxonomy): Bacteria > Pseudomonadati > Pseudomonadota > Gammaproteobacteria > Pseudomonadales > Pseudomonadaceae > Pseudomonas > Pseudomonas sp. PvP100. The sequence continues at coordinate 1,027,551 of NZ_JAFIBO010000001.1, read as the reverse complement.
AAGGCTGATGTCGAAACGATGACTTGGCACTTCGACACGCCATTGCCCATCGGCTTCAGCAGTCACAGCCAGACCGAGACCTTTCAGCAGGCGCTCGATTTCGGCGTTCTCGATCACCAGACCGAGCATCTGCTCGACACGGCTGGCGCGCAGCGTAACCGGGACGATCGACGGCAAATGCTGCTCGCTGACCACTTCAATCACGGGGCCGGCTTCGCCACCGGTGATTTCCAGCAGCAGGCCAGTGGCCCGCTCCATGGCTTCACGGGCCAGTTGCCAGTCCACACCACGCTCGTAGCGGTGCGAAGCGTCAGTATGCAAACCATAGGAACGCGCCTTGCCGGCCACCGAAATGGTGTCGAAGAACGCGCTTTCCAGGAAAATATCGCGGGTACCGGCAGTCACGCCGCTGTGCTCGCCACCCATGACGCCGGCGATTGCCAGCGCGCGCTGGTGATCGGCAATGACCAGCGTGCCGGCACGCAGGCTGACCTCCTGACCGTCGAGCAGAACGAGCTTCTCGCCCTCCTCGGCCATGCGCACACGAATTCCGCCGTTGATTTCGGCCAGATCGAACGCATGCAGAGGCTGACCCAGTTCCAGCATCACGTAGTTGGTGATGTCGACAGCGGCATCGATGCTGCGCACGTCGGAACGACGCAGACGCTCGACCATCCACAGCGGGGTCGGACGCGACAGGTCGACGTTGCGGATGACGCGGCCCAGGTAGCGCGGGCATGCAGCCGGCGCCAGTACTTCGACCGGGCGCACTTCATCGTGTACAGCACTGATAGCAGCGATCTGCGGACGGGTGACTTCAGCGGCGTACAGCGCACCGACTTCACGCGCAAGACCGGCCACCGACAGGCAGTCACCACGGTTCGGGGTCAGGTCGACCTCGATGCTGGCATCGTCCAGGCTCAGATAGACACGAATGTCCTGACCGACTGGCGCATCGGCTGCCAGCTCCATCAGACCATCATTGCCCTCGCCGGCCTGCAACTCGGCAGCCGAACACAACATGCCGTTGGACTCGACGCCGCGCAGCTTGGCTTTCTTGATCTTGAAATCGCCGGGAAGCTCGGCGCCGATCATGGCGAATGGAATTTTCAGGCCCGGACGCACATTTGGCGCACCACAGACAACCTGAAAGGTTTCGCTGCCATTGCTGACCTGACACACACGCAGCTTGTCGGCATCGGGATGTTGCTCGGTGCTCAGCACCTCCCCCACCACCACGCCGCTGAAAACGCCGGCGGCCAGCGTCACGCTGTCAACCTCAAGACCGGCCATCGACAGACGAGCAACCAGCTCGTCGCGGGAAACCTGCGGGCTTACCCAGCCGCGCAGCCATTGTTCACTGAATTTCATCCTGCTCTCCTGAAAGGTTCGTACGACTTAGCGAAATTGCGCGAGGAACCGCAAATCGTTGTCGAAGAACAGGCGCAAATCATTGACGCCGTAACGCAGCATGGCCAGACGCTCTACGCCCATGCCGAACGCAAAGCCCTGAAACTCTTCAGGATCGATGCCGGACATGCGCAGCACGTTCGGGTGGACCATGCCGCAACCCATGACTTCAAGCCAGCCGGTCTGCTTGCAGACGCGGCAGCCCTTGCCACTGCACATGACGCATTCCATATCCACTTCCGCCGAGGGCTCGGTGAACGGGAAATACGAAGGACGGAAGCGTACGGCCAGCTCTTTCTCGAAGAAAACACGCAGGAACTCTTCGATGGTGCCTTTCAGATCGGCAAAATTGATGTCGCGATCGACCAGCAGACCTTCGATCTGGTGGAACATCGGCGAGTGGGTGATATCCGAGTCGCTACGGTACACACGGCCTGGGCAGACGATGCGGATCGGCGGCTGCTGCGATTCCATGGTGCGTACCTGTACCGGCGAGGTATGGGTGCGCAGCAGCATGTTCGCATTGAAATAGAAGGTGTCGTGCATCGACCGGGCCGGGTGGTGGCCTGGGATGTTGAGCGCCTCGAAGTTGTGGTAATCGTCTTCGACTTCAGGGCCTTCGGCGATGCCGTAGCCGATGTGCGTGAAGAATTGTTCGATACGTTCCAGAGTACGGGTAATCGGGTGCAGACCACCTGAGGTCTGACCGCGGCCCGGCAGGGTCACATCGATGCATTCGGCCGCGAGCCTGGCAGTCAGTTCTGCCTGCTCAAACGATGCCTTGCGTGCATTGAGAACCTCTGTGACACGTTCCTTGGCAACGTTGATCAGCGCACCGACTTGCGGACGCTCTTCAGCAGGCAGGTTCCCCAGGGTCTTCATCACCTGAGTCAACTCGCCTTTCTTGCCGAGGTAGTGAACCCGGATTTGCTCCAGGGCATTGATATCTTCGGCGCTTTGCACAGCCTCAAGAGCTTGAGAGACCAGCGCGTCCAGGTTTTCCATGTACAGACTCCAGATACAAAATAGGGGAAGAGCTGAAGGCTCTTCCCCTATTTATGACGTTTAACACCGGCCCCGGAGAACCGGGGCAAGTGATTGTCGGGGACTTAGGCCAAGGTGGCTTTAGCTTTCTCGACAATCGCAGCAAACGCCGCTTTTTCGTTCACTGCCAGATCAGCCAGAACCTTACGGTCGATCTCGATGGACGCTTTTTTCAGGCCGGCAATGAAACGGCTGTAGGACAGACCGTTAACACGAGCACCAGCGTTGATACGAGCGATCCACAGAGCGCGGAACTGACGTTTTTTCTGACGACGGTCACGGTAGGCGTATTGGCCTGCCTTGATTACCGCTTGCTTGGCAACACGGAATACGCGTGAACGCGCGCCGTAGTAGCCTTTTGCAAGTTTCAGAATTTTTTTGTGACGCTTACGGGCAATGACGCCACGCTTTACACGAGCCATGAGTTACTTCCTCTATATCTTGATCAAAATTAACGAAGGCGCAGCATGCGCTCGACTTTTGCCACGTCAGACGGATGCAGCAAGCTGCTACCGCGCAATTGACGCTTACGCTTTGTCGACATTTTGGTCAGGATGTGGCTCTTGAAAGCGTGCTTGTGCTTGATGCCGTTGGCGGTTTTCAAAAACCGCTTAGCTGCACCACTTTTAGTCTTCATCTTTGGCATGTTCGGATACTCCGCATTCAGTTGATAAATATAACCGCAAGGCCTGCCGTGCCCTGGTGGTTATTTCTTCTTTTTCGGGGCGATGACCATGATCAGCTGGCGTCCTTCCATCTTAGGATGCTGTTCGACGGAACCGTATTCGAGCAGGTCACCTTCAACCCGCTTCAACAGCTCCATACCCAGCTCCTGGTGGGCCATCTCACGACCGCGGAATCTCAACGATACCTTGGCCCTGTCCCCGTCACTCAGGAAACGTACCAGGTTGCGTAGTTTTACCTGGTAATCCCCTTCCTCCGTCCCTGGACGAAACTTGATTTCTTTAACCTGGATCTGCTTCTGGTTCTTCTTCGCTGCAGCAACCTGCTTCTTCTTCTCGAAGATCGATTTGCCGTAATCCATCACACGGCAGACCGGAGGGAGTGCGTCGGCAGAAATCTCTACCAGATCCAGCTTCGCCTCTTCGGCAATACGAAGCGCTTCATCAATCGAGACGATGCCAATCTGCTCGCCGTCAGCGCCAATTAAACGAACCTCGCGGGCCGAGATATTTTCATTGATCGGGGCCTTGGGTGCAGCTCGTTTATCTTGTCTCATTTCACGCTTAATAATAATTACTCCGTATCTTGGCGACCACGCCGGGAAACCGCTTGTGCGAGGAATTCAGCGAATTGGGCGACCGGCATCGAGCCAAGGTCAGCGCCTTCACGTGTACGCACAGCGACAGTTTGCATTTCAACCTCCCGATCTCCAATCACGAGGAGATAAGGAACCTTGAGCAAAGTATGCTCACGGATTTTAAAGCCGATCTTTTCATTTCTCAAGTCGGACTTGGCACGAAACCCGCTTTCGGCCAGAGTTTTTTCCACTTCGAGGGCAAAATCGGCCTGTTTGTCAGTGATATTCATGATCACTGCCTGGGTAGGCGCCAGCCAGGCCGGAAACGCGCCTTCGTAATGCTCGATCAGAATGCCGATGAAACGCTCGAAGGATCCAAGAATCGCGCGGTGCAACATGACCGGATTCTTGCGACTGTTGTCTTCCGACACGTACTCGGCACTCAGGCGGATCGGCAGATTGAAGTCCAGCTGCAAGGTGCCGCACTGCCATACCCGACCGAGACAATCCTTGAGGGAGAACTCGATTTTCGGACCGTAGAACGCGCCCTCGCCCGGCTGCAGGTCGTAAGGCAGACCAGCGCTGTCGAGTGCGGAAGCCAGCGCCGATTCGGCACGGTCCCAAAGCTCGTCGGAGCCTACACGCTTTTCAGGGCGAGTGGACAATTTGAGTTCGATATCCTTGAAACCGAAATCGGCGTAGACATCCAGCGTCAGCTTGATGAACGCGGCGGACTCGGCCTGCATCTGGTCTTCGGTACAGAAGATGTGCGCATCGTCCTGGGTGAAGCCGCGCACACGCATGATGCCGTGCAAGGCGCCCGACGGCTCGTTACGGTGACAGGCACCGAACTCGGCCAGACGCATCGGCAGCTCGCGGTAGCTCTTCAGGCCCTGATTGAACACCTGCACGTGGCAAGGGCAGTTCATCGGTTTGATCGCGTAGTCGCGACTTTCGGACTCGGTGGTGAACATGTTGTCGGCGTAGTTGGCCCAGTGCCCGGATTTTTCCCAGAGCGAGCGATCGACTACTTGCGGAGTCTTGATCTCGAGGTAGCCGTTTTCACGCTGCACTTTGCGCATGTACTGCTCGAGCACCTGGTACAGGGTCCAGCCCTGCGGGTGCCAGAAGACCATGCCCGGCGCTTCTTCCTGGGTATGGAACAGACCAAGACGCTTGCCGATCTTGCGATGGTCGCGTTTCTCGGCTTCTTCGATGCGCAGAATGTAGGCCGCCAGCTGCTTCTTGTCAGCCCAGGCGGTGCCGTAGACACGCTGCAGCTGCTCGTTTTTGGCATCGCCACGCCAGTAGGCGCCAGACAGCTTGGTCAGCTTGAATGACTTCAGGAAACGCGTGTTCGGCACGTGCGGACCGCGGCACATGTCGACGTATTCTTCGTGGTAATACAGGCCCATGGCCTGCTCGTTCGGCATGTCTTCGACCAGGCGCAGCTTGTAATCTTCGTGACGGGCGGTGAACACCTCGATCACTTCAGCGCGCGGGGTGACTTTCTTGATGACGTCGTAATCTTTTTCGATCAACTGCTGCATGCGCTGCTCGATCGCCGCCATATCGTCAGGCGTGAACGGGCGCTCGTAGGCGATATCGTAATAGAAGCCGTCGTCGATCACCGGGCCGATGACCATTTTTGCAGTCGGATACAACTGCTTGACCGCGTGCCCTACCAGGTGCGCGCAGGAGTGACGGATGATTTCCAGTCCTTCCTGATCCTTGGGGGTGATGATCTGCAGGCTGGCATCGTTTTCGATCAGGTCGCAGGCGTCGACAAGCTTGCCGTCGACCTTGCCGGCAACGGTGGCCTTGGCCAGACCGGCACCGATTGAAAGCGCGACATCGGCTACGGAAACCGCATGATCGAATGAACGTTGACTGCCGTCGGGAAGAGTAATAGTTGGCATGGCGCCTCCTCTCCTAGTGGTGACCCCTACCAAAGGTCACGTGGGTTGGGATGAGCCAGTACGTGATCCGGTGGTATGCCTGCCTCACAGTGGCAGGAGCCTTGGGGCCAACCTTGAACCGGACCAGATGACTGGAATGTACGAAAAAACCTGCCTGCGCTGCACCGAAAGCCATAGACCATGGGGCGCTTGAAAATAACAGGACGCGCATCCTACCACAGCCAGGCCGACCGGGATGCACATCCACGCAAATCAAATGGAATTAACACGGCGCCTGAACTGGCAGGCTTCATGGGCGTCAGAAACCAGCGAGACCCCGTACGTTTTTTCCAGCAATAAGGAGAACACCATGAAGTTTTCACGCCTGACCAGCCTCCTCTTCTGCAGCGCCGCCCTCATCCCGCTGGGTGCTCACGCCGCGATGGACGGAGCGACACGCACCACTTTCACTCAGGAATGCGTTGCTGCGGCCAAGAAACAGGGGCTGAATGACAAGACCGCCGCGACTCACTGCGAATGCGGTGCAAAGCAGGTGGACAGTCATTTCACCGAGAAGGAAATAGCCTCGCTCAAGGACACCAAGGCAGCGCCTCCTGCTGCATTGACGGCAAAACTGCAAAAACTGGTCGCAGAGAACTGCACAGCGACAAAATAATCATTTTTTTCAGCCGGGGTAAAACGCACGTGCCAAGCACTGATAGCAGTTGGCCCCGGCTCTTCTGAAAGCCATTGAAATCATGGCTTTAAGCGCCATTGGTAAAGCCTGTTCTGTACTGGGCCTGGCACCTCGGAGGGCGGTTTGCAGAGTATGGTGAACTGCATATACGGGACCTTTACGCAAAGCGCCCACCTTAATAGCTGTTTTTTTGCCCATTTCGACTATGATAGCCCGGTGTGCCCAGTTGGCCTGAGCAGCACGTTACTGAAAATTATGTTTCTGGAGATACACCATGTCTAATCGCCAAACCGGCACCGTAAAATGGTTCAACGATGAAAAAGGCTTCGGCTTTATCACTCCACAAGGTGGCGGTGACGACCTGTTCGTACACTTCAAAGCAATCCAGAGCGACGGTTTCAAAAGCCTGAAAGAAGGCCAGACCGTTACTTTTGTTGCTGCTAAAGGCCAGAAAGGCATGCAGGCAGAAGAAGTTCAGGTGGCCTGATTCACCTGACACAAAAAAACCCCGTCACTGACGGGGTTTTTTTATGCGTAAAAGAAAGTACCGACTCAGCCGCAATTGATACGGGTGACCTTACCCGAAGCGTCGGTATTGACGTTTACCCGCTCGGATCGGTATTCCAGCGTGACCATGTCGTCAGGACCGAGAATGCGCGCATCCTGCGAACCGGAACGGGCGCGGACTTGAGAAAGGAGGTCTATGGACGCCTGCTTGCCAATGGCGAACTGGGCAAGTCCTGCATCACAGCGGCCAGGTATCGCGTTGCTGGCTGGCGCGTCGGCCTTGACGGGCGCTTCAGCACTGGCACTGCTATCAGAAGCCGTACTGCTGCAGCCTGCCATCAATGAAGCCACGACCATAAAACCCAATGTTGCGAATTTCCGGGGCATACACCCTCCTCTGCCAATGAACATTTCCAGACCTGTCCGACCGCGCTTGGGCGCGTTGGTTGCACGATCCGACCGAGATGCCTTGCGTAACCTGTTGATCTGTCTGGAACGGGAGTCTGCCTTGGCATGACACAGGACGCGCGAGGAAATCGTCACAAAACGTTTATCGCCGGAGTTCATTGAACCGGGGTATCAGGATCATATGTAAGTAGAAGTGTCAAAATGCGCGCGGGATGGTTTACTGCCAGAGACACAAGCGCCGGGAAGCGAGCAACGTGTGCGTGACCCTTCACTGGAGATCAGACAGACATGACAGCCATAACCCTAGACGCGGACATCAAGGCCAGATGGCCTCAGGGTCACTGCTCGCACAGCCCGGGGAACCCGGAAGAACTGATGATCATCGCAGTCGACCTGCTGATCAAGGAACTGGGCACCGAGGGTGCCCGTGCCTTCATCAGCCAGGTGCTGAGCCGTTATGCCGCGGCGGGACTGCCCGCCTGACACGCGGCTTCAGGATGCGGGATTACTTGAGACGCGCCAGTCGCTCGGTCAGCAGATCGAAGAAACCCTGAGCGTCGCCGTTCTCGACCCAGAATACGTTCTGCGGCTGCTTGAGCGTGCCGTACCAGTCGGCCACTGTCTGACCGAAACCGACCCCTTCACGAGTGTCCACCGCCACGTTGATCTGCCTTCCGGAGAACAACGCGGGCTTGAGCAGCCAGGCAATCACGCTGGCATCGTGTACAGGTCCACCGGGCAAACCGTAATGCTCCATGTCCAGCTTGACGTATTCATTGAGAATGCCGTCCACCAGCTTGCCAGCATTGTTGCCCAATGCGGCGATCTGCTTGAGGCGCTGTTCACTGGTGAGAATCTTGTGGGTCACATCCAGCGGCACGTACGTCAGCTTCACACCACTGGCCAGAACGATCTGCGCAGCGTGGGGGTCGGCGAACAGATTGAATTCGGCAACCGGAGTGATGTTACCGCCGTTGAAATGCGCGCCGCCCATGACCACCACTTCCTTGATGCCCTGGGTGATTTCCGGAGCCTGCACCAGCGCTAGCGCCAGGTTGGTCTGCGGGCCGAGCATGGCGATGGTGATGCTGTGCGGCTTGGCCTTGCTCAGGGTGCGAATCAGGTAATCGACGGCATTGCCTTCGGCCAGCCCCTTGGCGGGCTCATGCACGGGCACACCCGGTAAACCTTCCTGACCGTGAACGTTCTCTGCATAGATCGGTGTACGCACCAGCGGCTTGGGCGCACCGGCATACACAGGCACCTCTTCGCGCCCGGCCCATTCCCGCGCCAGCCTGGCGTTGCGCGAGGTCTTGTCGAGCCGCACATTGCCGGCCACCGTGGTGATAGCCATGACGTTCAGTTCTTCAGGTGACGCCAGCGCCAGCAACAACGCAACGACATCGTCCGCACCTGGATCGGTATCGATGATCAGATCGCGCTTTTCAGCCGCCTGGACAGCAGCAGTACCGAGAATGGACAAGAGCAACGCTCCACGAATGAACTGCCTGGAAAACTGTATCAATGTCATATGAAACTCCCTTTCTTGAATAACTAGAAGACGACTCCGGATACCAGCGCCACATTACTGTACGGCTGACATTCTCCGGTACGGATGATTGCCTTGGCCTTGCGACTCAAGACCTTGAGGTCTTCATGGCTTATCCAGCGTTGTTGCCCTAACTGGTCGTCGAGATTCAGGCTTTCGATCACCTGCAACGCAGGCGGCTTGACCTCGGCCATCTCGCTGGCCAGCACATGGCTTTCAACCTGCATTTCACTCAGCACGACATCCAGCACACTGATGAAATCCGGCACACCGCGGGTCAGCGCGAGGTCGATCAGTTCGACGCCTGCCGGTACTGGCATGCCGGCGTCGACGATCATCAGGATGTCACCGTGGCCCAGCGATGCAATCACGCGGGACAGGGCAATATTGAGTAACGGGGTCTTTTTCATAGCGAATTGAATTCCTGTACTTCCTCAAACGTCGGGATGGACGGCTGGGCACCCGCTCGGGTGACGGAGATGGCCGCCGCAGCCTGACCGAAACGAATTGCCTGCAACTCGCCATGGCCTGCGGACAATGCCGCCGCAAAACCGCCGACAAAGGTATCACCTGCAGCGGTGGTGTCCACGGCCTGCACGCGTCGCGCTGGAATATGCTCCATGCCAGACGCATTGGCGAACAGGGTTCCGTGCTCGCCGAGGGTAATGATCACGTTGCGCGCGCCGGCCGCCAGCATGGATGATGCCGCGTTTTCAGCGGCAGCCGGTGAGTCAACGTTTACACCGGTCAGGGTCTGCGCTTCGCTTTCGTTCGGGATCAGGTAGTCGATCAGGGCATACCAGTTTGCCGGCAAGGGCTCGCTGGCAGGCGCAGGATTGAGAATGACGGTCTTGCCCAGCGCACGGGCGCGGGCCAGGGTATGGAAAACGGTCTCGGTCGGCACTTCGAGCTGGCAGATGACGATTTGCGAATCCGCCAGCAGCGTGTCGAAGCGCTCGATCAATGCCGGACTGAGCCGACCATTGCCACCGGCCACGATGACAATGGCGTTCTGGCTGTTGGCGTCGACCACGATCGAGGCGATACCGGTGGACACGCCCTCAACGACGGTCACCGCCTGACAATCGATCTGCTCGGCCAGCAACGCTGCACGCAATTGTTCGCCGTAGGCATCGGCCCCGACACAACCGATCATCGCCACGCTGGCGCCCAGACGTGCCGCAGCGACCGCCTGATTCGCACCCTTGCCGCCCGGCACGGTGTCAAATGTTTCCCCGCTCAAGGTCTCGCCGGGACGCGGCAGACGCTGGGCGCGGATGACCAGATCCATGTTCAGACTGCCCACTATCACTATTTTTGCTTGCATGGCTCATTAATCCGTTGCTGTACGTGCACGTCATTCGTTGGACAAAGTGTTTGGCGCTGCCGTGGACTCGCGCACCACGACACTGGGCGTCACGAGTCTTTTTTCGGCAGGAAGCCCATGGGGTGTGGTGATTCTGCTCAGCAGCATTTCTGCAGCGGTTTCGCCCAATTGCATGATCGACTGCCCCACGGTGGTGAGCGCCGGATAAACGTAGCGACTCATCTGGATATCATCGAAACCGATCACCGACAGGTCCTGAGGCACGCGAATCAAGCGCTCGGCGGCGGCGCGCAGCACACCGATGGCAATCACGTCGTTGCCGGCAAAAATCGCGGTCGGCGGGCTTTCTGCCAGCAGCTGGCACGCGGCCCCATGACCGGCAGAGCTGGTGAACTCACTGTGCAGCGACCATTCGGCCCGGACCTGAACGGACGCCTGCTGCAGGGCGCGCCGATAACCCGCCAGACGCATCTCGGCCACGGTGCTATGAACTGGCCCGCCGATACAGGCAATGGCGCGATGCCCCAGGTCCAGCAAGTGCCGAGTCGCCAGATAAGCGCCCTGCTCATGGTCGATACGGATCATGTCGGCATCGATACCGTCCAGTTCCCGGTCAACGATCACCAGCGGCGTACGGACCTCGGCAAGTCCGCCTGCAACACCGGCATCACCACCGACCGAAGAGACAATCAGACCGTCCACGCGCTTTTCCAGCAGCACGCGCAGATAACCACGCTGTTTCTCCGGATTGTCATCGGAGTTGCAGAGGATCACACAAAAACCATTGCGCTCGCAGTAATCCTCGATGCCCCGCGCCAACTCGGCGAAGTACGGGTTCATGCCGTTGGGAATCAACAGACCGATGGTCGAGGTGGTCTTGGCCTTCAGCGAACGCGCCACTGCACTGGGCACATAATCGAGCTGTGCAATGGCGGCTTCGACCTTGAGCCTGACCGGCTCGCTGACCGGCCGGGTCTTGTTCAGCACGTGGGAAACAGTGGTGTACGAGATCCCCGCCAGGGCCGCGACATCCTTGATGGTTGCCATATCAGCCCTGGCGCCGAGCCCGGTGGCTGCGATAGGTGTCCAGCACCACAGCGATCACGATCACCGCACCGGTGATGATCCGCTTGGTCGGCTCGGTCGCACCGATCTGCGCCAGGCCTGCGGCCAGCACAGAAATGATCAGCACACCGAAAAAGGTGCTGATGATCGAACCGCGACCGCCCATCAGGCTGGTACCGCCGATCACCACTGCCGCAATGACCTGCAGCTCGAGCCCGGCACCGGCATTAGGGTCGGCCGCTTCCAGCCTGGATATCTGGAACAGTGCCGCAACACCGGCCAGCAGCCCCATCAGCGAGAACACCAGAATCTTGTAAGGCTTGGGATTGATACCCGCCAGACGCACGGCCTCTTCGTTGGTGCCAATGCCGATCAGGTAGCGACCGAAAACGGTGCGGGTCAGTACCGCCTGAGCGACGAAGATGACCAGCAACGCGATGATGAAGGACGGCGCAATGCCAAAGGCAATCGGATCGGACAGCCAGGCGAACGAATCACCGATGTAGGCGGTACGCGAATTGGTCATCTGATAGGCCGCGCCACGGGCCATTTCCAGCACGCCCAGAGACACGATGAACGAAGGGATGCGCCAGGCAACCGTAATCGAACCGGTGATCGTACCCGCCAGCGTCGCACAGGCAATGCCCAGTAACGCAGCCGGAAACACGCTCCAGCCCCAGCCGAGGATTGCCACACTGACCGCCGAAGCAGCCAGGGCCAGCACCGAGCCGACCGACAGGTCGATGCCGCCGATGATGAGGATCAGCGTCATGCCGACCGACAGCACCATCAGGTCCGGGATCTGGTTAGCCAGCATGCTGAAGGTCTGGTAGGACAGGAAGTGATCGCTGAGCAGCGAGAACAGCACGATCATCACCAGCAACGCACCGGCCAGCCCGATGTAGGTACCGAGGCCAAGGTAGTTGCCGCCGCGACGGACCGGCGCGGTCAGCGTCGGAGAAGGAGTATTTTTCATGAGTCGTTCCTGGGCGCCGCATCATTGAGCAGCGCGTCACGTTTCTGATAACCGGCGAAGGCAGCGGCCAGCAATTGGTCCTGGGTCCAGCTGTCGCGCTCGAACGTGTCGATCAGGCGACCGGCAGACAGCACGCCGATACGATCACAAATCAGCATCAGCTCGCGCAGATCACTGGAAACCACCACCAGCGCCCTGCCCTGACGGGTCAGTTCGGCCAGCAGCGCGTAGATATCGAACTTGGCACCGATGTCGATGCCCCGTGTCGGCTCGTCGAACAGCATCACCGTGCAGTCACGTTCCAGCCAGCGACCGATCACCACCTTCTGCTGATTGCCACCCGACAGCTCGGAGACCAATTGGCCCGGACTGGAACTGCGAATGCGCATGGCCGCCACCTGGCGCTGCGCCAGTTTCAGCTCATCATCGCTGTTGACCAAGCCCGCGCTGGAAATCGAATGCATGTTGCCCAGCGCAATGTTGGCGCTGATCGATTGCGACATCAGCAGGCCTTCGCTCTTCCGGTCTTCCGTGATCAGCGCGATACCCTGCTCCACTGCGTCGGATGGCGAGCGAATACTGACCTTCTGCAGCGGCCTTCCGACTTCGATGTGACCGCTGTCGGCAACGTCTGCACCATAGATCAGGCGCAACAACTCGGTACGCCCGGCACCGATCAGCCCGGAAATACCGAAGATTTCACCTCGACGCACGTCGAAGGAGACATCCTGAACCTTGCCGGCGCGACTGAGCCCCTTGACTGACAGCGCCACCTCGCCAATCTGCCGGGCGCCCATGTCGATATGCTCGCCGAGCTCACGGCCAACCATCAGGGTCACCAGTTGCTCACTGTTGTATCGGGAAATCGGCTCGACACACACCAGTTTGCCGTCGCGCAGCACGGCGATGCGCTGGGACACCCTGGCAAGCTCTTCAAGCCGATGGGATATGTAGATGATCGAGACGCCCCGCGCCTGCAGCCGTGTGATCTGCTCAAAGAGCATTTCCACTTCGCGCGAGGTGAGCATGGCAGTGGGTTCGTCGAGAATCAGTACGTGACAGTCGCCGATCAGGTTGCGGGCGATCTCGACCATCTGTTGGTGGCCGATGCCCAATTCGCCGACCAGCGTGTCGGGATCAATCGCGTCCAGCCCCACTTGAGCCATCGCCTCGATCGCGTTTTCGCGCAAGCGCTTGCGGTCGATCCAGCCGGCCCTGCGGGGCAGGTCATGAAGAAACAGATTTTCGGCCACGGTCAGGGTCGGCAGCAGGTTGAGCTCCTGCATAACCATGCGAATGCCGAGTTTTTCGGCCTGGGTACGACTTGCAGGCTGATAAGGCTGGCCCTGAAATTCCATGTTTCCGGTGGTAGGGGTTACCAGCCCGCCGATGATTTTCGACAAGGTGCTTTTACCGGCACCGTTTTCCCCGGTCAGGGCCAGCACTTCGCCACGCATCAACGTCAGGTCGACGTCACCGAGTACGGGCTGTGCGTAGGTTTTGCCGATGCCACTGACCGAAAGAACAGCTGTCTGAGCAGACGCTGACATACATTTCTCCCAGCGCCCGTCCTCTGCGGACGGGCACCTTTACACGGCGTGGATCAAGGTTGAGTAACGAGCTGCACCGGCGTTTCGATCACGCCCTTATCGTTGGTATCGACCTTCTCGCCTTTGACCAGCTTGAGGGCAGCTTCGATGCCGAAGACCGCCTGCTTGGCTGCGTACTGATCGGCCGTGGCCAGAACCCGGCCATCCTTGAGCATCGGCTTGATTGCATTGATGTTGTCGTAGCCCACGACCATGACCTTGCCAGCCTTGCCTGCCGCACGCACTGCAGAGACGGCGCCCAGCGCCATGCTGTCATTACCGGCCAGCAGGGCTTTCAGGTTCGGGTATTCATTGAGCATCGCCGAGGCCACAGCGTTGCCCTTGTCGATTTCCCAGTTACCGGACTGCGTGGACACCACTTTCATTTTCGCTTCGTCCATGGCGTCTTTGAAACCGGCGGTGCGTTGCTGAGCATTATTGGTGGTCGACACACCTTCGATGATGCCCACCTCGTCACCAGCGGTCAGTTTCTTGGCCAGATAGTCGCCCACCAGCTTGGCACCCTTGCGGTTGTCAGGCCCTACGAACGGAATTTGCAGGCTCTTGCTTTTGAGCACGTCGACATCGAGCTGGTTGTCGATGTTGACGACCTTGATTCCGGCATCGGTGGCTTTCTTGAGCACCGGTACCAGCGCTTTGGAGTCAGCGGGCGCGATCACCAGCGCATTCACGTTGGAGGCGATCATCTGTTCGACGATGCGGATCTGCGCCGACGTATCGGACTCATCCTTGATCCCGTTGGAGATCAAATCGAATTCGGTAGCATGTTCTTTCTGGTAGGCCTTGGCACCGTCTTCCATGGTCAGGAAGAACTCGTTGGCCAATGACTTCATGACCAGTGCAACCTTGGGTTTTTCAGGCGTCTGGGCATAGACGGTAGAGAGGGGCATTACTGCCGTGACGGCAGCAAACATGGCGACAGCGAGAAGGCGTCCAGCGAATGGCAGCTTCATGAGTTCATCTCCGATCTTGTGATTATTGTTCGGGCGAACGGCGCAGAATCGATGCCGGGCATCGCCGCGCAAACGTTTGCGAGGAGCGAACTATGGAAAAAGCTGCAGCCTTTGTCAATCCACCGGAAATTAAATCTTCCCTAGCTGCCCTTCCCCGCTAGCACGGGGAACGGGCGTCACAAAAAGTCGGGTTTCACTCTTCAGGTTTGACCGTCGCCACATCATCGGCCTTGATCCGGATTGTCTTGCCGGAGATATCCTCGAACTCGTAGAAACCGTCGCGGGTCTTGGTCTTGGGCATGTCTTTGGTCACGTACTGAGTACCGTTTTGCAGCGTGACGACCGAGGGCGTGGAACAGCCTGCCAGCAGCACAACTGCCGAGGCCAGTAACGGAGATGCCAGTGACTTGATATTCATGTGTGACTCCGGAAACGTCAGGTTTTTTTCAAGGCACTAGTGTGCCACTTCGAGCGCTTTATCTTACATAGATGTTGCGAAAGATCCGACACTCAAATACTGTATGCCCGTACAGCAATATTCAGGGACCTTTTTCCGTGGCAAAACAAAGCACAGCGACCCCCTCCACTCCCGGCCCTTACGAGCGCATGGGCATGCGGGTACAGAAGATCATCAACTCGCCCACCGCGCAGAAATCCAGGGCTGCCCTGCTCTTTCGTCAGCCGGACGAGGCAGAAGACGACTGGGCACAGCTCCTTGAAGAAATAGCCGAGAACGACAATGTCACCCTCGCCTGGCGCGACGACGGTGGCGTGCAAATCTTCTGGACGCTGCCGAAGGAAGACTGACGGCATGACGTTTCGATTTTCCTCACTGCTTTGCACTACCCTGCTCATCACCGCCTCATTCGCCGCTCAGGCACAAGCACCGCGCACTTTCAGCGAAGCCAAGAAAGTTGCCTGGGGCTTGTATGCACCGCAGTCGACCGAGTTTTACTGCGGCTGCAAATACACGGGCAATCGGGTCGATATCGCTGGGTGCGGCTATGTACCGCGCAAGAGCGCCAAGCGCGCCAGTCGTATTGAATGGGAACACATCGTGCCTGCCTGGCAGATCGGACACCTGCGCCAATGCTGGCAGAACGGCGGGCGCAAGAACTGCACAAAAACTGACCCGGTCTACAAACGCGCTGAGGCAGACCTGCATAACCTGGTGCCCAGTATCGGCGAGGTCAACGGTGACCGCAGCAACTTCAGCTTTGGCTGGATACCCGAGCAAAAGGGCCAGTACGGTTCATGCCTGACCCAAGTGGATTTCAAGGCCAAAAAGGTCATGCCTCGCCCCTCGATACGCGGCATGATTGCGCGCACCTACTTCTACATGAGCAAACAGTACAACTTGCGCCTCTCGCGCCAGGACCAGCAGCTCTATCAGGCCTGGAACAAAACCTATCCGCCTCAGGCATGGGAGCGCCAGCGTAACCAGCAGGTCGCTTGTGTCATGGGACGCGGTAATGACTTTGTAGGCCCGGTAGACCTGAAATCGTGTAAATAACTACGATTGATCAAAGGCCGAGCCCTCAAACGGATGGATTGCTCGGCCATTGACTGATGCACTTGAGTGAATCCAAAACCACTCATCGGACAACTGTTAACTCAATCCATGAACAGTACGATTTTCGTTCTACTCTCTGAAAACAAGGGCGTGATCGGGAAGACTCTGCCCGTGCATATGCCAAAAAAATCAGGCTGATTATCACGTTCGCAGGCAGGAAAGATGAATCATCAAACGGAATTTGAAATTCACTATCAATTCAACGGCGAACCTCACTGCTTTCTGCATCATGCAAAGCAATTGTGTCAGAGCGACGCATTGCATTGTGCGACCCTGCATGCAGGTGTGGGGACCGTGAGCGGCAATATATCCGCAGGCCCGATGGGCGTCGCAACCTTGCAGGCCAAGCGCTTTGGCGTGACGCAGGTACATTGGAGAAGGTCTCCGCTGCAAGCCTGAAGCATCGTCCCCTTCAACCAGACAATGGCCTTCGAAAAAGGCCATTGTTCATAGGCATTGCCAGCCGCTTCCGGATCAGATGGCAGGGTAATCGCCTGTGCCATCAGGCCACGGCGTCAGCAGCTCGAAACCGGTCGAGGTGACGGCAACCATATGCTCCCACTGCGCAGACAGTGAAAGGTCGCTGGTCAGAACCGTCCAGCCATCCGGCAGTGTCCGGGTGCCAGCCCTGCCTGCATTGATCATCGGCTCGATGGTGAACACCATGCCGGGTTTCAGTCTGAGGCCTTTACCCTGTGCACCGTAGTGCAGAACCTGCGGCTCTTCATGGTATTTACGCCCGATGCCGTGTCCGCAATATTCGCGCACCACGCTGAAGCCTTCGCGATGAGCGACGCTCTGGATGGCATAACCGATATCACCCAGGGTTGCCCCAGGGCGCACGGCATGGATACCGGCGCGAGTTGCCTCATAGGTCGTCTCGACCAGACGCCTGGCCAGGGGGCTGACCTCACCCACCAGGTACATCCGGCTGGTATCGCCGTACCAGCCGTCCTTGATGACCGCGACATCGATATTGACGATGTCGCCTTCCTTGAGGATGTCGGTGGCAGAAGGTATGCCATGGCACACCACGGCATTCGGAGAGATGCAGGTGGTCTTGGTAAAACCGTGATAGCCGACGTTCGCAGGAATCACTTTCAGCTCTTTGACGATGTATTCATTACAGATATCGTCGAGCGCTTCGGTGCTGACGCCAGCCTTGACGTAAGGTGTGATCATCGCAAGCACATCGGCGGCCAGTCTGCCGGCTATACGCAGCTGCACGAGATCCTGTTCGGTCTTGATACCGATAGCGCTGCTCATGAGGCCGCCTTGGACAGGCTGGAAGCTGAAGGCTCCGAGATGTTGAAGTTCGAAGCGGTCAGCACGGTCTCACCAGCATTTTCGAGACGGATCAGCATCTGGCAGATCTCGCTGTAATCCAGCGCCGGGTGCAGTTCAGCGAGCATACCGACACGCATCCAGTGCTCGGCCTGCGCATTGATGGAGCGGCTGAGCGCAACGCTGGCAGAGCGCAGATTGGCGTGCATGTTTTCGGAGATTTTTACCAGACCCATGATTCACCTCAAGTTGAATATATGAAGCATATACGTTACGTATACTCACAATCAACCCAAGGCGTGCCGTGGCTGCGATCAGCCACGTTATTCCATCGCGCTGGCCTGGCGGTATTCACCGCCAACGCGGGCGGCCGCGATGACGATCGACACCTCCGGCTCGTAGGCATTGAACTGGCGCAGTCCGGCCGCCAGCCGGAGAAAATCCTCGCGCTGCATTTCGTTGACTGAAGAGAGCGTACGGTGTTGTTGAGCAATCGGGCTTTGCGCTGACTTAAGGGACATGACAGACCTCATTCGTTCTTTACTGTTCATACATACAGTATTTTGAACCGCGCGCTGATACAAGACCAATCGCGACGAATGGTCAGTGAATTTGTAAATCCCTCAATGACCCGCCAGGGCCTGCAGGCGCTCCAGATCAGCCTGGGTGATGCTGATACCGTGCACCATCGATTGCGCGCGTTCGCTATAACGCCGATCCCCCGGCAGACGCTCCTGCCCTGCCCCATGGAGCTTTCGTACCAGCTCCTCGCTGCGCTGTGCAAACGACTGACCGCTGCCCTTGTCAGGGTCGATGACGATCAGCAACTGACCGGTCCAGGGCGTCTGTGCACCGGGATGCTTCGACCAGTCGAATTCGAACGAGAAATTGCCCCCTGTCAGCCCTGCTGCCAGCAGCTCGACCATCATCGACAATGCAGAACCCTTGTGCCCGCCGAACGGCAACAACGCGCCACCCTCGAGAATGGCGCGAGGCTCTTCAGTGGGCTGGCCGTCACAATCGACACCCATGCCCGCCGGCAGCAGTCGACCTTCACGTGCGGCGATCTGTACATCACCGTGGGCGATGGCGCTGGTCGCCAGGTCGAAAACGATGGGTTCGCTGCCTGCACGGGGCGCGGCGAAAGCAATCGGGTTGGTGCCGAACAGAGGTTGACGCGCACCATGCGGCACAACGCAGGTCATGCTGTTGACCATGCTCAGGGCGACCAGCCCCTGTTCGGCGAAAGGCTCGACATCCGGCCATAACGCAGCGAAGTGATGAGAGTTGCGGATCGCCAGAACCGCAATGCCGGCGCTGCGCGCCTTTTCGATCAACAGGGCTCTGGCCGCCGCCAGTGCGGGCTGGGCAAAACCGCCTCCGGCATCGACCCGGACAAACGCAGCGCCGACATCCTCGACCACCGGCACAGCCTTGCCATTCACCCAGCCGCTGGCCAGCGATGACAGATAGCCGGGGATGCGAAAGATGCCATGGCTATGCGAGCCGTCGCGCTGGGCGCTGGCGCAGTTCTCGGCAAGCACCTCGGCAACCTCCGCGCTTGTGCCATGAGCGACAAAGATTCGGCGCAACAGATCTGTCAGTTGCTCAAAGGAAACGGTCCGGGTCGACTGATCGGCAGAATTGGCGCGCATCTGAAACTCCTGTTCATGGCGGTAGATCGAGAACGCTAGCGAGAGCGACGAGGCGAAAGACAGGCCCCGAGAGTAGCGCTGCGGATTGTGCAAAGACACTCCCAAAGGTAATAACCTGATCGCAGCGGACAGACTGCGACGGGAAGTTTTCAATGAGACCCGCTTGCATTCACCAGAAAATACGCAGCGCCTTGATGGGCAATAGCCTGCAAATGTTCTCTCTGCCTGAAATCAAAGGGTAGAATGCGCCGAAGGTATAGGCCGGAGCGCCCATGAGCGACCCTCTTTTCAGCAACGCAGAACACGACGCGATCACCGATGCCGCTGCGCATTGGTGCATGCGCCTGCATGCAGAAGACTGTACCGCCGCCGAACGGAAAGCATTCGAGCAATGGCTGAAGGCCCACCCTCTGCATGCGATTGAATACAACGCCATGCTGGAAGTCTGGGATATCGCCGGGCAAATCGAACCGCTCAATCCGGCACCTGTGCGCCAAGCCCAGGCTGTCCGACCTGATCAGGTTCGACCTCGTCGCGGTCGCCGCTGGGCAAAACTGGCCGCAGCCGCAGCGGTGGTTGCCATGGCGCTGCCGATTGCCGGGTACGTCGGCTGGCATCAAGGCTGGCTGCCTGACGCCTACGAGACTTACAACGCCGATACCGCCACACGCCTGGTCATGCTCGAGGACGGCAGCCGTGCCGAGCTGAACCTGGGTACCGAGCTGACCTATGCCAATTATCGGGATCGACGCAGCGTCACGCTGACAAAGGGCGAGGCGTTCTTTGAGGTCAGCCACGACAGCACGCATCCCTTTGTCGTCGATGCCGGTGCAGGCAGCATCAGGGTCACCGGCACGCGCTTCAATGTATGGATGTATCAGGATCAGGTACGCGTGACGCTGGTCGAGGGGTCGGTTCAGATCAACAGTGATCGTGCGCATCCTTCTTCGAGCCACGCCCTCGCCCCCGGCATGCAGGCCATCTACAAGACCGGCGACGACGCTCCACTGATCAGCCAGACCGAAGCACGCGATACCAGCCTGGCGTGGCGCAATGGCAAGCTGATCTTCAATGATCTGCCGCTCAGCCAGGCACTGCCGCTGATCAATCGCTACCTGCAAACACCCATTCTGCTGGCGGACAGCGCAACCGGTGCCATGCGCCTGGGCGGCAGTTACAACACCCACGACCTGTCGAGCCTGCTAGGCTCTCTGCCCAAGGTGTTGCCGGTGTATGTGACGCAGAATCAGAACGGCAACCCGGTACTCAACCGCCGTACCTCCGACACACCGAAAGGCTGATCGCACTCGCGGTCTTGCAGATGCATAGCCAATTCGGCTGCGCCCATCGTCGGAACAATCCCCTCTCACTCCCGACGATTCTTCATCTAACCTCAAGCGCACCACGCTGCAGCGAGCCTGTACAGACTGGGCCGCGTATTTTTTTCCGCCGAACACTGAGGTTTTGCCGAGCTCGTTCGTCTTAGTAATTGAGAGTGTTTAAAAAGCCTGAAAAGGAGTTTGCGGATGTTCAATCGCCAAGGAATCACGACTCGCACCCTGCTGCGGCAAACTGCAGTGGCTGCGCAGGCACAGTCGCCCGCTCTGGAGACCGAGCGGCCCGGAAACGAGCACATCCGGATGCTCCTGAAAAGCTTTGGCCTGCGCACCAGCCTGGTCAGGCTCAAGGTGCTCGACGCGCTACTGGTCTCGAGCGAAGAAGGCCACCCTCTGGGAGTACGCGGCGTACACAGCCAGTTGCTCAGGCTCGATGTGCCGCTATCGTTTCTCAGCGTGCGCGAGGTCCTCAAGCGTCTGTGCGACGAGGGCGTGATCGACCTCAACGACGACAAGACCTACAGCCTGCACCCCCGGGCCCGGGAATGGCTGGGGGAAGTCGGCAAGGACGGTGCCCGGTAAATCCGTCTTCGTCGCACCGGTCACCAGCGCTTAGCGCTTGACCTTGCGCCGCATGATGCCGTTGAGGATCACTACCAGCACCGCCACGCTGATGGCGATGTACTGAAAGGTCTTTTCGGTGATGGCACCGCTGTTTTGCAGATGCGACAAGCCCAGCATGATCGCCAGAACGCCGAGGGCGATCAGAATCGAGTAAATCAAACGCTGCTTGTTGGTCATAACGGTTTCCTGAATGCTCATGAGCCGGCAACTGACGCTGCCTATTTGCGGGCATATCTTACGCCGATGCGCAACGGATGGCATCGTCACCGTACCTATCACTCTCCTGCGCACTCTTTCAGGTACGTTCTATCAACGACGTTGATTATCGTCATGCCGCGATGCGCGTTGCCGTGTAAAACTCCCATGCTTTAATACCGCCCCTGCTTCAACCGTGTGTTCAATTATTACCAAGGAGTTTTACATGCCCCATGAAGGCAGCCTGCTGCAGGTCGCAGTGGTATTTCTGCTCGCCGCCGTGCTGACTGTGCCGCTGGCCAAGCGGCTGAAGCTGGGCGCGGTGATCGGCTATTTGTTCGCCGGCGTGATCATCGGCCCTTCGGTATTGGGCCTGATCGGCGATACCGAGAGCGTCAGCCATATTTCCGAACTTGGCGTGGTACTGCTGCTATTCATCATTGGCCTGGAGCTTTCGCCCAAGCGTTTATGGGTCATGCGCAAATCCGTGTTTGGCGTGGGCATGGCGCAGGTGCTGCTCACCGGTCTGATCATCGGTGGGGTCGCCTTCGCTGCCTTCAACCAGTCGCTGAACACGGCGGTCATTCTGGGCCTTGGCCTTGCCCTGTCGTCCACGGCCTTCGGCCTGCAGAGCCTGGCGGAACGCAAACAACTGAATAGCCCGCACGGCAGGATGGCGTTCGCCATTCTCCTGTTTCAGGACATTGCGGCGATCCCGCTGATTGCCATGGTGCCGTTTCTGGCCGGAGCCGATCATGCAATGGACACTGGCGAAAGCATCAATCACGGCCTGCGCGTACTCGGCAGCATTGCCATCGTAGTGATTGGCGGACGCTATCTGCTGCGTCCAGTGTTCCGTATCGTCGCCAAGACTAAAATTCAGGAAGTCTCGACCGCCACGGCCTTGCTGGTGGTGATAGGCACGGCGTGGCTGATGGAACTGGTGGGGGTGTCCATGGCGCTGGGCGCGTTTCTCGCCGGCCTGTTGCTGGCCGACTCCGAGTACCGTCACGAACTGGAAGCACAGATCGAACCGTTCAAGGGGCTGCTGCTGGGGCTGTTTTTCATCAGCGTTGGCATGGGCGCCAACGTCGGCCTGTTGCTCAGCTCGCCGCTGATCGTGCTGGGCCTGACGCTGTTGCTGATCGCGATCAAGCTGCCGATGCTGTTCCTGATCGGTCGCACCCTTGGCGAACTCAACAACCGCAGCGCGTTGCAGTTGGGCCTGGTGCTGGCTGCAGGCGGCGAGTTTGCTTTTGTGGTGTTCAAGATCGGCAGCGCTCAGGGGCTGTTCGAGGCCGGGCTGTACGACATGCTGGTGTTGACCATCACCTTGTCGATGGCGATCACGCCGTTGCTGTTCATTGCCCTGGCGCGCTGGATCAAACCCAGGATCAAGCCCGTCGAGGTGCCGGCCGAATACCGCGATATCCAGACCGACAAACCAAGGGTGGTGATTGCCGGCATGGGCCGTATGGGGCAGATCGTCGCGCGTATCCTGCGCGCGCAGAAGATTCCTTTCATCGCCCTGGACACAGCCGTCGAGTCCATCGAGTTTTCACGCAGCTTCGGCAATGTCCCGGTCTTCTATGGCGACCCGTTGCGCCCGGAAATATTGCGTGCCGCCAAAGTCGATGAGGCCGAGTTCTTCGTCATCGCGACCGATGATCCCGACACCAACATCAAGACTGCCGAGCTGATCCGCAAGCTGTATCCGCACATGAAGATCATTGCCCGCGCACGTAACCGCCAGCATGTTCATCGGTTGATGGACCTGGGCGCTCACGCAGTTCGCGAAACGTTCTACTCGAGCCTGGAAATGAGTCGCCAGACCCTTATGGGCCTGGGCCTCAGCGAAACACAGGCCGACGCGCGCATCAGTCGCTTCAAGCGTCACGACGAACAGGTGCTGGCCGCTCAGCACGAGGTGTATGACGACGACGCCAAGGTCCTGCAGACTGCCCGCGAAGCCAGGGCCGACCTGGCGCAGCTGTTCGAGTCAGACCGTCTGGACGAAGAAGCCGCGAAAAGCTGACCTGCTCATGCGCCGCAGGCCTGGTCTGCGGCGCAACTCAGGCGTAAGGGCTATCCCAGTAACGTGCGTACATGCCGAGCTTCTTCTTCACGCCGCGGGGCAAGTGCTTTTCCTGCCGACTCAGCTTGTAGGCCAGCAGCTTCAGCGCATTACGCACGAACGACACAGGCCACCAGAGAATTCGCCGGGGACCGAGGAATTTCAGCTCGGACTTGACGTAACGCATGCCCTCACCACCGATGCCGCCAAAGGTTTCGTAGATCCATGCTTCGCGGGCCTGGAACACGCCGATATCGAAGTAACGGCGAAACTCTTCACGCAGGCTGTAATTGTGCGAATGACGGCATACTGCCGAACCTTCGTACGCCGCTTTCCAGCCATCGATAAGCATTTTCGCGGTGACGTACATGTCTTCAGAGAGGATTACATGTCGCGGAAAACCGCCAATGGCCCGCAACGCTTCGCCTCGATAGGCCGCAAACGAGTTGGACATAAATGGGGTCTTGATGCCCAGCGTACCGGCATCGGCGAGGGTCTTGACCTGCGAGGTTGGCGGGTAATTGAACAACCGCGCATGCTGGGCCAGCAGATTGGCGTCCTTGTGCGGCAACTGTCGCCCGCATACCGCACCGACCTTAGGGTCGGCGAATGGCAGCAGAAGGTTGGCGATGGCATTGATGTCTTCAACATACGCATCCTGGGTCATGAAGACATACACGTCATAGTCGGGATGCAGATCGACCATCATCTGCCGGGTGCCGCCGTGGTTGAAATCCTTGCTGTCGATACGCAGTACATTGGCACATCGCGATTGCGCCAGCTCCAGCGTGCCATCCGAGGAACTGGAGTCCACGATCAACGTATCGAAGCTGGCAGTCTGCGCAGCCAGTGAATCCAGCAGACGCTCCAGATCCTTGCGTCCATTGTAGGTCGGGATCACACAAGCCACTCTCAATGGCGCCATAACAATACTCCAGGGCGAAGTCCGGTTGCCCACTGTGTCAGCGTTGTTGAGAGTAGCTCATGCTTACCCGCCCCACCATTCGAATGCACTCAGCCGAGCACTTCACTCAACGGGATGAAGTTGACCCAGTCACCTTCGGCCACGGTCGAGCCTTCGCGGACTTCAATCAGACCATCGGCCCACGCAGCGCTGCGCAGCACTCCTGAGCTCTGATTGCGATAAGCCACGGCCCGGCCCTGCTCCAGACGACCGCGCAGGTACTCGCGACGATTGCCAGGACGCGTCCAGACAAACCCGGCGGGCACCGGGAACTGCAGGGGTGCGACGTCGATCACGCCTTGGCGACGCAGCAGGTAAGCCCTGGCCAGCAAGGCAAAGGTGACCAGCGTAGAGGCCGGATTACCAGGCAGACCGATCACCGGCACCCCCCGAAAATGCCCGAAGGTCAGCGGTTTGCCAGGCTTGATGGCCAGCTTCCAGAGTGTCAGCTCGCCCTCTTCACGCAATGCGTGGCCAAGGAAATCCGCTTCGCCCACGGACACTCCGCCCGTGGAGAGAATCAGATCGACGCCCTGCAGATTCGCCAGTGCAGCGCGAGTCTTTTCCAGATCATCCGGCAGGATGCCTGCATCCACGACCTCGCATTCGAGCCGCTTCAGCCAGCTGCACAGCAACACCCGGTTGCTGTTGTAGATCTGCCCCGGCCCTAACGGCTGACCGGGCTCAATCAACTCATCACCCGTGGACAGCACCGCGACCCGCACGCGACGAATGACCTCAAGCCCGGCGAGGCCCAGCGAGGCCGCCAGACCCAGTTCGATCGGACCCAGCCGCGTGCCGGCGGCCAGCACGGTATCACCGACCCGGGTTTCCTGGCCTTGCGAACGAATATTCTGCCCGACACCCAGCGGTTCGTTGAACCGCACACGCTGATCCGCCAGCACCTCGGCGTTTTCCTGCATCTCGACGCAGTCAGCGCCTTCCGGCATCGGCGCGCCGGTGAAAATACGCGCACAGGTGCCAGGGGCCAGAGCCTCGGGGGCCTGACCGGCGAAGATACGCTGACTGACCGTCAACGGCTCGCCGTGCCAGTCCCCCGCGCGCAAGGCATAACCGTCCATGGCGCTGTTCGGCCAGGGCGGCAAATCCAGCGTGGAGACCAGATCCACTGCCAGTACCCGGCCTTCGGCATCAGCCAGCGAGACCCTTTCGCGCTCGGTGATGGGCGTGGCCTCAGCCATCTTCAACAGACGCGCAATGGCGTCTTCAACAGGCAGCAGGGTTTTCGGCTGGTTGCTCATGAGCACTCAACCACGGGTCGCACAGGGCTCGGCCTGCTTGAGGTGAGGCACAAAGTTGCAAGGCCGGAAGCGCGAATCCAGTTGCTGGGCAAGAATGCCGTCCCATGCCGTACGCACTGCATTGGTTGAGCCCGGCAGGCAGCACACCAGGGTGGCATTGGACAGGCCGGCCAGCGCACGGGACTGAATGGTCGAGGTGCCGATATCCGGCACCGATATCTGCCGGAACAGCTCACCAAAACCATCGACCTGCTTGTCCAGCAGGCAGGCCACGGCTTCAGGTGTGCTGTCGCGTCCGGTAAAGCCGGTGCCACCGGTGATCAGCACGACCTGCACCTGATCGTCGGCAATCCAGGTCGCTACCTGAGCGCGGATCTTGTACAGGTCATCCTTGAGCAGCACGCGCTCGATCAGACCGTGGCCTGCGTCGGTCAGGCGGTCGACGAACATCTGGCCCGAGGTATCGGTTTCACGGGTGCGGGTATCGCTGACGGTCAGTACGGCGATATTAAGGGGTACGAAAGGTGTGTCAGCCTTGGCTTTCATGGCCTCATCCAGTTGTTAAGAAAACAGGCGGGTGTTATATCACAGCACTCCTTTTGACTGCCCGACGAGTGTTTGATGAATGTTCCTGCCCCACTGCCGCCCTGCTCGATTCTGCTGCTGGCCGGAGGCCGGGGACAGCGCATGGGCGGGCGTGACAAGGGCCTGATCGAATGGCAGGGCACCCCGCTGATCGAACATCTGCACCGACTGACGCGGCCGCTGACCGACGACCTGATCATTTCCTGCAATCGCAATATCGATCACTATGCGCGTTACGCCGATCGACTGGTGCAGGACGACGATACTGACTTCAACGGTCCTCTGGCCGGGATTCGCGCCGCACTGCCCCTGGCGCGGCATCGATGGTTGCTGATCCTGCCCTGCGACGCACCTTTGGTCGATAAGGCGTTGCTGCACGCATTGCGTGAAAAAGCCGCTGAATACCCGGAGCGACCGATAATGGTGCGTGAAGGTCAGCACTGGCAGCCGCTTTTAGGTATGATCCCTGTCGCTCACGCCGCAACGCTGGAAGCCGCATGGCAGGCCGGCGAACGCAGCCCGAGACGGGCTCTGGAACCGCTGCAGCCAGTCGCTCTGCAACTGGACGCCGGCGATCCACGCCTGGCCAACCTGAACACTCCCTGTCTGTTGACCGGGATCAGTGAAAACCGCAACAAGTGACTGGTCATTGAAGTTGCTGCGGGTGTATACGGAACTTGCTGACGGTGTATCCGTCTGAGAGTTCAGCAAATCAAGAATCCATCTGGAGACACAGTAATGAAACAACGGACCCTTCCCGCTGCCTTCCTGCTTGCACTGAGCATTGCCTCCCTCGCCGGCTGCGCATCGCCCACTGTGATCACCTTGAACGATGGTCGTGAAATCCAGGCTGTCGACACGCCGAAGTACGATGAAGACTCTGGCTTCTACGAGTTCAAGCAACTCGACGGCAAGCAGACCCGCATCAACAAGGATCAGGTACGTACCGTCAAGGATCTGTGATCCGGGCGTCGCGTTACTGATTTGAAAAAACCCGCCGAGTGCGGGTTTTTTTTACCTGTCATTTAACTGTTCCTGTACTACCAGTCGAGCTGCAACAGGCTCTCGAAGTGGCGCTGTTCGCCATTGAGCGGGTCGACGAAGCGCAAGCTGCTGGCCAGCAGCTTCAACGGATTCCGATAGTCGTCCACAGGGTCTTTCACCACGTCCGGGTAAAACGGGTCGTTGCAGATGGCAGCGCCCAGTGCAGCCATGTGTACACGCAGCTGATGCTTTTTGCCCGTCACCGGGTAAAGCCCGTAACGCCACAATTTATCCTGCCGCTCAAGCACCTCGATCTGCGTACGGGTGTTGCTCGCGCCGACGCCCTCCTGCATGCGAAAGAACGGTTCACCCTCGACCAGACGGCTCTCGTGCAAACGCGGAAATGTCAGCTCCGGCAGCGCTGGCGCAATGGCCTGATAAAACTTGTCGATGCGCCGGGTGGGAAACAATGTCTGATAAGCCGAGCGCGTCTGTCGGTTGGCGGAAAACAGCACCAGCCCCGCGGTGTGCCGGTCAATGCGGTGCAGCGGCACCAGATCAGGATTGCCCAGGCGATGAATCAAGCGCCGCAGCAAGGTTTGCTCGACGTATTCGCCTGCGGGCGTCACCGGGAGAAAGTGCGGCTTGTCAGCCACCACCAGATGCTCATCGGCGTAGAGGATCGTTTCAACCACAGGGATCGGCGTTTCGTTGGCAACCTCACGAAAGTAGTGAACACGCAGCCCTTCCCGGTACGCCAGATCAGGCGCGATGGCCTTGCCGTTTTCATCTAGCACCCGGCCGCGAGCAAACCGATCCAGCCACTGTTCGCGGCTGATGGCCGGAAATTTCGCGCACAGGCAATCGAGCACCGTGGCCCACGAGCCCGGTGGCAGATACAACGTACTGGCTTGCTGCTGTGCGGCGCTGAAGACGGACTCGGACATGCGGGGGGCTCGAACTTGTGTAAGCCTGAAGCGGCTGGCAGTGGATTATCACTGATTAGTGCGATCACCGCACAACATCGCTGCGTGGTAATCGACTTCTGCCTGCGGCAATATTAACCATCTGGTACATTCCGTTTAACACCTGCAGCCAACCGGGCAGTGACACAAAAACAAGAGATGTATTTTATGACTCACGCTGAAAAACCTTCCATCCTCGCCGGCCTGATCGGCTCGGGCATCCAGGCCTCGCGGACACCTGCCATGCACGAGCGTGAAGGCGATGCTCAGGGTATGCGCTATCTGTATCGGCTGATCGATATCGACGCCCTGCAACTGGACGTTGATGCCCTGCCCCGGCTGCTTGAAGGCGCCCGACAGTGTGGCTTTACCGGCCTGAATATCACCTTCCCCTGCAAGCAGGCGGTCATCCCGTTACTGGATGAGCTGTCCGATGAAGCACGCGGTATTGGCGCGGTGAATACGGTGGTGTTCAAGGACGGTAAACGCATCGGTCACAATACCGACTGCCTGGGCTTTGCCGAAGGTTTTCAGCGCGGCCTGGACAAGGCCCCACGCCAACAGGTGGTGCAGATGGGTGCAGGCGGCGCGGGCGCTGCCGTAGCGCATGCGCTGCTGAGCGCAGGCGTCGAGCGCCTCAGCGTGTTCGAGGTCGAGCCGCAACGCGCCCAACGGCTGGTGGACAACCTTAACCAGCACTTCGGTGCCGGGCGTGCTCAGGTGGGCATCGACCTGCCTGCGGCAATGGCCGAAGCCGACGGATTGGTCAATACCACGCCGGTCGGCATGTCAAAACTGCCAGGCACGCCGTTGCCGATCGAGTTGCTGCGGCCTGAACTGTGGGTGGCGGAAATCATTTACTTTCCGCTGGAAACCGAACTGCTCAAGCATGCCCGCGTACTGGGCTGCCGTACCCTGGATGGCAGCACCATGGCGGTGTTTCAGGCGGTCAAGGCCTTTGAACTGTTCAGCGGCCAGTCCGCCGACGCAGAGCGGATGATGGCGCACTTCCACACGTTGTAAACGTCAGCGCTTGAGATAACGCAGCACAGCGTCGCAGATCATTGCCTTGTGGCGCTGCTTGACCTCCTCGCTCCACAACTCGATCTGAAAGATTTCGCTGAAGGTATGGCGATTGGAGATCCGGTAGAAGCAGAACGAGCTGATCATCAGGTGCAAGTCCACCGGATGAACACCATCACGAAACAGGCCGCTGGCTTCGCCACGACGCAGGATGCCGTCGAGCGCCCTGATGATGTTCTGGCTCTTGGCATGAATCGATTCGGACTGTTTGACGTTCTCGCCGTTATGGATGTTTTCGATGCACACGATGCGCACGAAATCGACATTGCTGTCGTGGTGATCGAAGGTGAACTCGACCACGCGGTGAATCGCTTCCACAGGCTCGAGTTCGGACAGATTGAGCTGGCTCTCGGTGTTGCGAATCGCGCCGTAAAGTTTTTCCAGCACTTCGACGTACAGCTGTTCCTTGCTGCCGAAGTAGTAATAGATCATCCGTTTCGAGGTTTTGGTGCGTTCGGCAATGGCATCGACGCGCGCACCCGACAGGCCATGGGCGACAAACTCGGCAACGGCGGCCTGCAGAATGTCTTCGCGGGTTTTTTCCGGATTGTTCTTGCGCCCTTTCGACGCAACGGCAACGGAGTCGTCAGTAGTTTTCATTGTTGGCTCATGACCACGAGTGATGCGCGGAGTATGCAGCCGACCGGCAACTGAGGGAAGCCGCGAGGGCGTCAAACCCTCGCAGCAGCCTTGCAATCGGATTCGCCTTACAGACGCGCCTGACGTGCTGCCACATTGCGCGCCTTGGCCATCGCGGCCAGACGCACCGGGACGTTGGCAGCGCCGTACCCTACGTAGCCGTTCTTGCGCTGCAGGATTTCGAAAAAGAAGCGCCCGTCAAACGCATCGGTGTAGACGTGGAACAACTCGCCACCCTGCGCATCGCGATCATAGAGCACGTTGTAATACGCCAGTTCACTGAGAAACTCCTCGTCGAAATCGAAGCGCGCCGCCAGGTCATCGTAGTAATTGAGCGGAATGTCCAGCAACGGTACGCCCGCTTCCTTGGCGCGGCTTACTTCGGCAAAGATGTCTTCGCAGGAAAAAGCAATGTGGTGCACACCCGAGCCGCGATAGCTCGACAGCGCATGGGAGATGGCTGTATTGCGATTCTCGGAGATATTCAGCGGCAAGCGCACGGTGCTACAACGGCTGCGCAGCGCACGGCTTTTGACCAGACCATAGGGGTCGGGCAAGACCACTTCATCGTCAGCCTCAAAGTCCAGAATGCTTTTGTAGAACAGCACCCAGCTGTCCAGGCTGTCGGCCGGCAGCGCCATAGCCATGTGGTCGATACGCTGCAACCCGCCCTTGGCGACTGCTTGCGGATCGACGACAAAATCGCTGTCGTAAATCGACTCTCCCGGCGCGGCGTTATCCACCAGATAGATCAGGCTGCCGTCAGGCGCGCGGACCGACGGAATCTCCCGCTCGTTAGGGCCGACCAGGCCACGATAGGGCTGGCCCTTGAAGACGCGCGCGCGTTCCAGCGACTGATGACCGTCGTCGACGCGCAAGGCGGTCGCGCATAATGAAGGGCCGTGCGCC
This sequence comes from Pseudomonas sp. PvP100, assembly GCF_017833055.1. Lineage (NCBI taxonomy): Bacteria > Pseudomonadati > Pseudomonadota > Gammaproteobacteria > Pseudomonadales > Pseudomonadaceae > Pseudomonas > Pseudomonas sp. PvP100. The sequence continues at coordinate 996,713 of NZ_JAFIBO010000001.1, read as the reverse complement.
TCGAAGAAGCTGTGGGCAAAGGAATAGGGTTCGGCATTGAGCACAATCCTGATATCACCCTGCCCCAGCAGACTGACCGCCTTGGAGCGATGCTGACCCAGCTTGGCAAAGCCCAGCCGTTGCAGCCAGCCCGACAGTCGAGCGCCATGGCTCTCGTCAACGGCAAACTCGAGGAACTCGACCCCATTGTAGGTACTGGCCGCGGGTGGATTGAAAAGGATTTCGGGAACCGCAGCCGGCTCGTCACGCGCCATCAACTGGCGGGTTTTCTCTTCCAGATAGAGCAGCGAACGCAGGCCGTCCGCGGCATTGGCGCGTGTCGGCGCTGCACGGAAGCCATCGTTGAACACTTCCAGCGACAACGGCCCGGTATAACCACTGCGCAGGATCGGCGCGAGAAAGCCGGCCAGATCGAATTCACCCTGGCCCGGGAAGCAACGGAAATGGCGGCTCCATTCCAGTACATCCATCGCCAGAAGCGGTGCGTCGGCCATCTGCACGAAAAAGATCTTGTCGCCCGGGATCTGCGCAATGGCGCTCGGATCGCCCTTCAGCGACAGGGTATGAAAGCTGTCGAGCAACACGCCAAGCGCCGGGTGGTCGACCTTACGCACCAGGTTCCAGACCTGTTGCCAGGTGTTCACATGCTTGCCCCAGGCCAGCGCTTCATAACCGACTCTCAGGTTACGGGCACCGGCGCGCTCGGCCAGCAGGCCCAGGTCATCGAGCAGAATGTTTTCGTCGCCCACCGAATCGGCAGACGCATTGCTGCAGACCAGCACCAGATCGGTGCCCAGTTCCTGCATCAGATCGAATTTGCGTTCGGCACGGTCGATATTGCGCTGCAGACGATCACGGCGGCAGCCTTCAAAATCGCGGAACGGCTGGAACAGGGTGATGGCAATGCCCAGGTCGGCACACATTTGCCTGATGTTGCGTGGGCTGCCGTCGTAATACAACAAGTCGTTTTCGAAAATCTCGACGCCGTCAAAGCCAGCTGCGGCGATGGCTTCGAGCTTTTCGGGCAGAGTACCGCTCAAGGATACGGTAGCAATTGAACGCTGCATGCTTTTCAGCTCCTGGATGAACGCGACCTGCTTGGGTCGCGACTGGACAGCACCGCATTCCTGGCCTTTCCCGGCCTTATTCAGAGGTGCGAGTAAAGTATTTGCCTGTGAAAACACTACAGCAACATAAAGTGTACGAACCGGTTAGTTTTACGTTCGATTATCGAACAAAAGCCGTTTTACTCAATTGACGCTGTATCTCGTAATGCTCAACATCGGCATCACATTGCAGGATAGACCCGCAGTCCAACATTTCGATATTCGCTCCATCAGCAGCAAACCCATAACAATTCAAAAAACAGGAACATTGCTCATGCGCACCCTTCTCGCTTTGCTCGCCCGATCACCCGTCCGTCTCAACAGACGTCCTGTTCGACGAAGCCGCCCGGCCAAAAGCCCGGCCACGGTCTGCGTCGCCTGAAACATTCCAACACACTTACGCGGCCCAACCTGTAAATTGTCGGCCCGACGGATCGTTTCGAGGACAGCCTGAGTCTACAGGCCAGTCGAATCAAGGTTCTACGACATCACTTTACCTGCACAACGCCTGCATCGAGTGGACTTCTCAGTCCGACTGTTGCCAGCAGCACAGTCCTGGAACGGATGGTTAGAACATCATGCTTAACACCCAGACCAACCCTGTCGCCCAGGCCGCCCGTGCCGGGATGGGCGAAAAGATCCGCGGCGCGCTCGCCGTAGGCAAGACTCGCTGGGGCATGCTCGCCCTGGTGTTCTTTGCCACCACGCTGAACTATATCGACCGGGCCGCGCTCGGCGTCATGCAGCCCATCCTCGCCAAGGAAATGAGCTGGACGGCGATGGACTACGCCAACATCAACTTCTGGTTTCAGGTCGGTTACGCGGTCGGCTTCGTACTGCAGGGCCGCTTCATCGACAAGGTCGGCGTGAAGCGCGCGTTCTTCCTCGCGGTGCTGCTGTGGAGCCTGGCCACCGGTGCTCACGGCCTTGCCACTTCCGCTGTCGGCTTCATGGTCTGCCGCTTCATTCTGGGCCTGACCGAAGCCGCCAACTACCCGGCCTGTGTGAAAACCACGCGGCTGTGGTTCCCTGCCGGTGAGCGCGCGGTGGCCACCGGCATCTTCAACGCCGGCACCAACGTCGGTGCCATGCTGACCCCGGCCCTCCTGCCGGTGATCCTCACGGTCTGGGGCTGGCAGGCCGCCTTCGTGGCGATGGGTTCGCTGGGGCTGCTCTGGGCCATCACCTGGCGCCTGAAGTACTACAACCCCGAAGAGCATCCGACCGTCAGCAAGAGCGAACTGGACTACATCAATCAGGAAGTCGAACCGGCGCCGGTCAAGGTGCCGTTCACCGGCATCCTGAAGATGCGGGGTACGTGGGCATTCGCGCTGGCGTATGCGATCACTGCTCCAGTGTTCTGGTTCTACCTGTACTGGCTGCCGCCGTTCCTCAATCAGCAATACAACCTGGGGATCAGCGTGACGCAGATGGGTATCCCGCTGATTCTGATCTGGCTGACGGCTGACTTCGGCAGTGTCGGCGGCGGCATTCTGTCGTCCTGGCTGATTGGTCGCGGCATGCGTGCGAAGACTGCGCGGCTGTTGTCGATGCTGATCTTTGCCATCACGATCTGCAGCGTGGTGTTCGCGGCCAATGCCAGCGGGCTGTGGGTGGCGGTACTGGCCATTTCGCTTGCCGTGGGTGCGCATCAGGCCTGGACGGCGAATATCTGGAGCCTGGTGATGGACTACACCCCCAAGCACATGATGAGTACCGTGTTCGGCTTCGGCGGCATGTGTGCGGCCATCGGCGGGATGTTCATGACGCAGATCGTGGGTGCGGTGCTGACCGCCACCAATAACAACTACAACGTGCTGTTCACCATGATCCCGGCGATGTATTTCATTGCCCTGATCTGGATGTACTTCATGGCCCCTCGCAAGGTTCCGACGCTCAGCGAGTGATCGTCTGACGCAGCCCGAAAACCCAGAATGGCTATCGTCCCCACGCTCCGCGTGGGGATGCAGTTCGTGACGCTCTGCGTCACACAGCGGGTTTTCTTTGTCAGGTGGATTGGCGTTCGGCTCAGGTCACCTTTTCGCCCCTCGGCGAGTTACGTTGATGGGGCCAAAGTAACCAAACCCCCTGGCTCCGTTTCCGGCCCGACTTCGTCGGGTTCCTTCGCCCTGTCACTTACGTCGCAATTTGCGTCGTCTGTGCCACCGTGATCGAAAAGCACGTATGGCGGCCTCCTGCAGACGCAGCATGACATTGTGCTGAGCCGAAGACTGCACCGAAGACCTGTAAGGCAGTGCGTCAGGAACTACATGCCAATGCTGAACATTGGCATCGACGTCAATCGGCACCTTCAGCGCCGCAAATTACCCACCCTTGCGTCGCTGTTGCCACGCCGCCGCCAGACCGCTGAGGCAGATGATGGCGATGCCGGCCTGCGCGGTCGGGGACGGGGTGTGGTCGAAGACCAGGTAGCCGAGCAATCCGGCGAACACGATCTGGCAATAACTGAACGGCGCCAGCATGGCAGGGGCGGCGAAGCGGAAGGCTTGAGTCAGCAGCAAATGCGCCGACATCCCGCATGCACCCAGCGCCAGCAGAAACGGCAAGTGCTTGAGCGCCGGCACTTCCCAGAAGAACGGCACCAACGCACTCATCAACAGGGTATTGAACAGCCCCGCGAAAAAGTTGCTGGTGGTCGGGCTGTCGAACGGACTGACCAGCCGCGTCAGGAGTTGATACAGCGCAAAACACAAAGCCGATGACAGCGGCAGCAGAATCGCCGGGGTAAACAGTTCGCCGCCCGGATGAATGATGATCATCACCCCGACAAACCCGACCACCACCGCAATCCACTGCCCACGCGTCACACGCTCGTGCAGCAGCGGCACCGATAACGCGGTAACCAGCAACGGCGCAAGAAAGTTGACCGCCGTCGCTTCCGCCTGCGGGATGAACATCAGGCTGCTGGTAAACAGCAGACTGGTGCCCAGCAACGCCAGTGCGCGCAAGGCCTGCAGGCCAGGACGCTTGGTACGAAGCACCCGCAACCCCGATGACGGCATGAAAATGCAGGCCATCAGCAGCGTGTGCACCAGATAGCGCGCCCAGACCACCAGAATGATCGGATAGAAGCCAGACAGGTACTTGGACAGAGTGTCGTGACTGGCAAACAGAAAAGTCGCCAGAAGAATGAAGCCAATACCTTTGAGAGGTTGATTGACGCCGGACAACGGCGTGCTGGCAGTGCTCATTGCGCTTCCTTGTTCAAGTTTCAGCAGCCCGACGCCGTGGCCGAACGCGCTCTCTACCCATATTTGCCCGTGAGCATCGCACACACGTTTGCGGCTTCTCGCAGGAAATGTTCGAACCGGTTCATTAGCGTTCGATAATCGCCCGAAACGACTGTTTCGCAATTGCACGGGGCGTTACGCCATTTCACTATCGCAGCCAGTTACACGACTCAATAACTACAAAAAAGGTCTGTTCCATGCGCGTGAATTCCCCCTGCAAACTCCTTTGCGGTCTGTCGGCGGCTGTCGCTGCAAGCCTGACGCCCATCAGCGGCCACAGTGCCGGGTTCGTCGAAGACGCCAAGGTCAATCTGAACCTACGCAACTTCTACATCAACCGCAACTTCGTCGACCCGGCCAATACGCAGAACTACGCCGAGGAGTGGACGCAGAACTTCATCCTCGACGCCCGCTCCGGCTTCACCCAAGGCACCGTCGGCTTTGGTGTCGACGCACTGGGCCTCTACTCGCTCAAGCTAGACGGCGGCAAGGGTACCGGCGGCACACAATTGCTGCCCATCCATGGCGATGGACGCCCGGCCGACGACTTCGGCCGTCTGGCAGTGGCCGGCAAGGCACGCTTCTCGAAGACCGAATTGAAGGTCGGCGAGTGGATGCCGGTGCTGCCGATCCTGCGCTCGGATGACGGCCGCTCGCTGCCACAAACCTTTCAGGGCGGGCAGATCACCTCCAAGGAAATCGACGGCCTGACCCTTTACGGTGGTCAGTTCCGTGGCAACAGCCCGCGCAACGACGCAAGCATGGAAGACATGTCCTTGAATGGCCGTACCGCGTTCACTTCCGACCGCTTCAACTTTGGCGGCGGCGAGTACGTGTTCAACGAAAAGCGCACCCAGGTCGGCGTGTGGTACGCCGAGCTTGAAGACATCTACCACCAGCAATATTTCAACCTGCTGCACAGCCAGCCGTTGGGCAGCTGGACGCTGGGGGCCAACCTTGGCTACTTCCAGGGCAAGGACGATGGTCAGTCGCTGGCCGGCGATCTGGACAACAAGACCTGGTCAGCGCTGCTTTCGGCACGACACGGTGGCAACACCTTTTACCTGGGCCTGCAGAAAGTCAGCGGCGACAGCGCCTGGATGCGCGTCAACGGCACCAGTGGCGGGACCTTGGCCAACGACAGTTACAACTCCAGCTTCGACAATGCCAAGGAGAAATCCTGGCAGTTGCGCCATGACTATGACTTCGTAGCTATGGGCGTGCCCGGTTTGACCCTGATGAACCGCTACATCAGCGGCGACAACGTGCACACTGGCGCCATCACCGACGGCGAAGAGTGGGCACGGGAAACCGAGCTGGCTTATGTGTTCCAGAGCGGCGCGTTCAAAAGCCTGTCAGTCAAATGGCGCAACTCCACCATGCGTCGCGACTACAACACCAACCAGTTCGACGAAAACCGCCTGATCGTCAGCTACCCGCTGTCGCTGCTCTGATCCGAACAGGACGCCGCCGTGGCCGAGGGCGCTGCGGCGGCGTTCTCGATCACCGCTCTCAATTGTCCTGCAATGACTCCACGCCCATTTCATCCCACACCGCTTCAGCCAGATGGAACGTTGCATTGGCCGCAGGAATGCCGCAGTAGATAGCGCTCTGCATCAGCACTTCCTTGATTTCCTCGCGGGTCACGCCGTTGTTTTTCGCGGCCTTGAGGTGCAGGCGCAATTCGCCTTCGCGATTCATGCCGATCAGCATCGCGATGGTGATCAGGCTGCGCGTATGGCGCGGCAACCCCGGACGCGTCCAGATATCACCCCAGGCGTGACGAGTGATCATCTCCTGAAACTCTTCATTGAACGGCGTCAGTTTGCTCAGGCTGTTATCGACATGCGCATCGCCCAGCACCGCGCGGCGCACCTGCATGCCGGCTTGGTAACGTTCGTCTTCGGTCATTGGGAAATCCTTGTGTGTTCGGCCACGGCGCGCTCGACCCAATGGCGAGCCTGGCCAAGGTAATGGGCCGGATCGAGCAGACGATCCAGCTCGTCAGAAGAAAACTGCTCGCTGACCTGCGGGGTTTCGCCGAGCACCTGACGCAAATGCGCGCCCTGCTCCACCGCACGCCGGCAGCACTGTTCAACCAGATGATGGGCTGCATCGCGGCCGATGCGCTGAGCCAGCGCAATGCTCACTGCCTCGGCGAGAACCAGGCCTTTGGTGGATTGAAGATTGATCGCCATGCGCTCGGCATCGACCTGCAGACCGGGTATCACCTGCAAGGCCTGCTGCAGGGAACCGGAGACCAGACAGCACAGTTCCGGTAAGGTCTCCCACTCGGCATGCCACAGGCCCAGGCTGCGTTCGTGCTCCTGCGGCATGGCCGACAGCATGGTGGCCACCAGCCCCGGTGCGCGAGTGGCGGTGCTGATCATGACTGCAGCACCGACCGGGTTGCGTTTGTGCGGCATGGTCGAAGATCCGCCCTTGCCCGGCGCCGAAGGCTCGAAGACCTCGCCCACTTCGGTCTGCATCAACAGGCTCACATCGCGCCCCAGCTTGCCGAGACTGCCGGCGATCAGGCCCAACAGACCGGCAAACTCCACCAGTCGGTCGCGCTGGGTGTGCCAGGGCTGCTCGGGCAACGCCAGTTGCAATTCATCGGCCAGCGCTTCGGCCACCGAAAAGGCCTGATCGCCCAGCGCCGCGAGGCTGCCGGACGCACCACCGAACTGCAGGCACAGCAGGCGCGGTTTGATCTCGTTCAAGCGCTGTCGATGGCGAGTGACTGCGCCCAGCCAGCCGGCGATTTTCATCCCCAATGTGACCGGCGTGGCCTGCTGCAGCCAAGTGCGTCCGGCCAAGGGCGTGCAGGCATGACACTGTGCCTGCTCAGCCATCGCATCGGCCAGTCGACTGAGGTCACGCTCAAGCAGCACGATGGCTCGACGCAGTTGCAGGACCAGCCCGCTGTCCATCACATCCTGACTGGTCGCGCCCATGTGCACGTAGCGCTCGGCTTCAGCGCTGCGTGCGGCAATCTGTTTGCCCAGCGCCTTGACCAGCGGAATCGCTGAATTGCCGGCACTGCCGATGGCGATTGCCAGCGCGTCAAAATCGAACAGCCGTGCGTCGCAGCTCAGCTCGATGTCGGCGACTACCTCGGGCGGGATCAGGCCGACGCGCGCCTGTGCCCGGGCCAGCGCAGCCTCGAAATCGAGCATGCCCTGCACCCGGCCTTCATCGGAAAAGATCTCGCGCATTTCGGGTTGCATGAAGTAGGCATCGAAAAGTTGATTGCTCGCTCTGTTCACATCACCACTCCAGATTGAAAGGTTTCAGGTAGCGTCCGAATGGCTGACCCAGCCTTTGATCAGCACCGCTATCGCGGCTAGCGCCGCCGGGATGACCAGCGCGGTCAGCACCTGCTCGAACGTCCAGCCCAGGCCCAGCAGCGTGGCACCGGCCCAGGCGCCGAGAATGGCGCCGAAACGGCCGATCCCGAGCATCCACGACACGCCCGTGGCACGCCCCTGAGTGGGGTAAAAACGCGCTGCCAGCGACGGCATTGCCGACTGCGCGCCGTTGATGCACATGCCGGCCAGCAGCACCAGTGTCGCCAACAGCGCGACATTACCCAGACTCTGCCCGACCAGCCAGGCGAACACCCCCGCCAGTGCATAGGCACAACCAATGACCTTGTGCGGATTGTAACGATCCATCGCCCAGCCCACGCCCACAGCACTCAACACCCCGCCGAACTGAAACAGCGCGCCAATAAAGGCCGACTGTTCCATGCTCGCGCCGCTGTCGCGCATCAGCGTCGGCAGCCAGCTGGTCAGCAGGTAGACGATGACCAGCCCCATGAAATACGTCAGCCACAGCAACAGCGTGCCGGCACTGTAGTTGCCGGAGAAGATCACTTTCAGCACATTGCGGCTGCTGACCGTTTTCTGTTCGGGAACGCTGAAATCAGTGATACCGGCCAGCGCCTTGGGCGCAATCGGTGCCAGCACCTTGCGAATCCGCTCTGCACCGCGATTACGTACCACCAGAAATCGCGCCGACTCCGGCAGCCAGACCATCAGCACCAACCCCAGCAGGAGGGGCAGGATACCGCCCAGCATCAGAAGGCTGTGCCAGCCCATGCTGGGGATCAGTTTGGCTGATACAAAACCGCCGCATGCCATGCCCAGATTGAAACCGCAGAACATGCTCGTCACCAGCAGCGACTTGAGCCGCTCGGGGGTGTATTCCGACAGCAAGGTGGTGGCGTTGGGCATCGCCGCGCCGAGCCCCAGCCCGGTCAACAGGCGCAGTACCAGCAATTGATCGATGTTGCTGCTGTAAGCTGAGGCCAGGCTGAAAAGACCGAACAGCAGCACCGCGACCACCAGCACCACCTTGCGCCCGAAGCGGTCGGCCAGCGGGCCGGAACCCAGCGCGCCGAACACCATGCCGATCAGCGCAGCACTCATCACCGGCCCCAGGCTGGCCCGATCGATCCCCCAATCCTGGCTGAGTGCGGGTGCAATGAAGCCCATTGCGGCAGTATCGAGGCCGTCGAGAAACACGATCAGAAAACACAGCGCAACCACTCGCCACTGATACCCGGATAGCGGTTGTGCATTGATAAAGGCCTGAACGTCGAGCGTACTCGACGCGGGGCTGCCGGCGGAAAGCGTCATGGAGGGGTCCTTTTATTTTTATAGGGTCGCCTGCCGATGCAGGCGCCTTGAAACGCACGCACATTGATTGCTGAATCGACAAGCGATTCAGAAATCGAAAAACACTGTCTCGCCTTCACCTTGCACGCGGATATCAAAACGATAGGCCGTCTGCCCCTCATGCGTGCAGCGGCGTGCCACCAGGGTTTCACGACGCGGGGGCTGCTCAATCAGGTTGAGCACCGGGTCCTGCGCGTTCGCCTGGGCTTCGTCGTCGAAATACAACCGCGTCTGCAGATGAATATTGATGCCCCGCGCAAACAGCGAAACATTGATGTGCGCCGCCATCGGCACGCCCGCCGCATTGCGCGCCGAGCCTGGCTTGATGGTCTTGAGGATCCATTGGCCATCGTCCGTGGTAGCCGTGCGACCAAAGCCGTTGAACGGCCTGTCCGGGTCGAATTCGCTGTGATACGCACCCTGATGATCTGCCTGCCAGAACTCCAGATAGGCATCGCGGATCAGGTGACCGTTGCCGTCGAAGACGTTGCCCAGCAATACGATGTGCTCGCCGGGCGCCTCGGGCCTGGCCATCTCGTTCCAGATTTCCAGCTCGCGGGGCGGGTTGCCGGCCACCTGTGGTGCAAGACCGATGTGAACGTAAGGGCCAGCGGTTTGCGAAGGGGTTTCCTGCAGCAATTGAACGGGCATGTCGGGCCTCCTCAGCAGTTTTCGAAATGAGTCTTGCGCTGGCCGCGCAACACGATATCAAAGCGATACGCCAGGCAATCCATCGGATTGCCCAGGCCCAGGTCGAGCCTGGCAATCAGGCTCTGCACGGCGTCCGGGTTGGCGATGGCCTTGACGATCGGGCAGATCGGAATCAGCGGGTCGCCTTCGAAATACAACTGAGTGATCAGCCGTGTGGCAATCGACGGCCCGCTGATCGACACATGAATATGCGCCGGGCGCCAGTCGTTGGGACCGTTGCGCCATGGGTAAGGCCCTGGCTTGACGGTACGGAAGCTGTAATTGCCTTCGCTGTCGGTCAGTGCACGTCCGACGCCGCCGAAATTGGGATCGATAGGCGCCAGATAGGCATCGCGCTTGTGGCGATAACGCCCGCCGGCGTTGGCCTGCCAGATCTCCACCAGCGTATGCGGGATCGGCTTTCCGTACTGATCGCAGACCCGCCCGGCCAGCAGGATACGCTCACCGATGGGCAGCCCACCGTTGTTGAAATTGAGCAGCAGGTCGTTATCGTGCTGGCCGAATTTCAAATGCGAGAAATCCGGGCCGGTGGTTTCGGAAATGGACTGCGGGATACTGACCAGCGCCTGACGCGGCGAGCGCAGGATCGAGGTCTTGTAATCAGGGGTGAGAGCTTTTGGATGCCAGTTTCGGTCACGAATGACGAAGCGGCTGTTGTCCGCGGCAGACATGGCGTTCTCCTCGTTTTTCTTATGGGCCGCGCAGGCGTCGATCACATGCGCTACAGGCTGCGGCGAAGTGTCGCGCGATCCATGCTTATAGAGAACTGAAATAAACCCTATGATCCATAACCATTTGGTTATGGATGCTAGACGTTGCGATAGGCCTCTCCAAGACTCCGCAGCTCGTCCACGCACCACTGCGCTGCGCGCGTGAGTGGCAAGGCCGGGTTGCTGCACAAACCGACAGAGCCGCCCGGCTCACGAATACCCATGTCCAGTTCGACCAGCGTGCCGCCTTTCAACTCCAGCGACACGGCATCCAGCGGCGCGATCCACACCGCATCGCTGCATTGCACATAGCGGCGGCTGAGGGTGAGCGAAAGGGTTTCAAGGCGCTGACGTGGCATGCGGATGCCGCACTGTACGAACAGGCTGTCGGCAAACTTGCGGATGGTGGTGCCTGCCAGCGGCAACACCAGCGGGAACTGCTCGAGACTTTCGGGCTTGAGCGGCGCAGCCAGCAATGGGTGATCGCTGCGCACCACCAGCGTCATCGACTCGTTGTACAGGTGCTCGAACGTCAGGCCCTGAATCTGCGGACTGTCCGTCATGCGCCCGACCACCAGATCCAGCTCCCCTACCCTCAATTGCGACAGCAGATAGGCACTGGGCCCGGTCATTACGCTGACGATCAGCGCCGGGTGCTGCTGGTGCAGGCGATGAACCACCTCGGGCACCAACAGGCTTTCGGCCGTCGACAGTACGCCCAGTCGTGCAGTGACCGTATCGTGCTCACCCGAACGCAGGCTGCTGACGCCCTCGCGCAGGGCCTGCACGCTGGGCCCGGCAAAGCGCATGAACGCCACGCCCGCTTCGGTGAGTGCCGCGCCGCTCTTGCTGCGCACGAACAGCGTGGTGTCGAGCAGGGTTTCCAGCTCTTTGAGACTTTTCGACAGCGCCGGCTGACTGATCGCCAGAACGTCGGAAGCACGCGCCAGACTGCCCTGCCGAGCCACTTCGAGAAAGCAGACCAGGTGGCGAAATTTGATGCGTGTATCGATATTCACTGCGCGTCGTGTCCGGTAAATGAAAGGGAATGCAGCTCAACGACAAGGCAGCTCAACGACTCAGAAACGACGCCACTTGAGGCGCGTCAAATGGCCAGTCCAGCTCGTCGCCGGTGTCGACTCGCCGCAACACAGGAACGCGCAACTCGTAGCGTTCAAGCAGTTGCTCATCCTCGCAGATGTCGACCAGCTCAACCAGCAGGCCGTGTTCGATGGCGAACGGAAGTAAAACCGCTTCGGCAACCTCGCACAGCGGGCATCCCAAGGTGCTGAACAGCTGACATTCGGGGGGCATGAGTCGATCCTCGGCGAATCCTCGGCAAGCGGAAATTATTCTAGGCGCGCACCGGGATCACGTCGACACCCGAAAATGCGCCTTGCTGAACGCATTGGCGCGATCCAGTACCGGTTTCTCGAAACAACGATAACCGACCCAGCCATAGCACACCGCCGCAGCCATCATCAGCAGCGCGAAAAACAGGTTGTCCAGGTAGCTTTCGGGCCAGGCTCCCACCAGACTCCAGACCCTGCCGATCACCCCCAGCACCAGCAGATGAGACAGGTAGACCGTGTAGGACATATCGCCCACGGCAACCAGAAACCCGGGCACCCGCAGGTGTCGACGCCGTTCGAGCAATGCCAGCGTCACCACCAGCATGCCGAACGTGCCGCCGACCATGAGCATGCGCAGCAACCCCTGACTCTCATACAGCCGGTAATAGCCGATCAGGGGCACCGCCGCCAACAACGCGACACCGAGCAGTAACCAGACCGCAGCAGTCGGCACGCGGGCACTGTGGCGACCGTAAAAGAACAAGGCCAGCGCGGCGCCAAGCATGAACTCGAGGGCATAGGGATGCAGGATGATCTTCACTGCCGGGGAATAGTCCTGCCAGTCTGCCAGCGTGTTGAACGCCACGATGATCAGACACCAGCCGCCGAGCAGAAACGGCAGGCTGCGCTCGCGAAACAGCAGAAAGCCGGAGAACACTACGTAAAACCACAGTTCGAACAGCAGCGACCAGGCCACCATCACCAGCAGCACCTTGTCGTTGGGCAACAGCAGGAACGACATGATCAGATTGGACGAGCCATGCCCGCTGTTGACCATGCCAGGCTGCACCAGATAAACCGCCAGGGTGATGAAAAAGTACAACCAGTACGTGGGATAGATCCGCGATACCCGATTGAACAAAAACCGCTGGGCTTCGATTGCGCTCTGAAAACGGCCACGGCTGACAATCACCATGACGAATCCGCTGATGACGAAGAACAGATCGACGCCCAACTGAAAAAAATCGAGCCAGGGCGGCAAAAGGATATCGCCACCGGAAAACTTGCTCTCTACCGACATCATGTGAAACAACACAACGCCCAGGACCGCTACGCCCCTGAGCCCCTGCAGGGAATACAGCCGCTCCATGCCTCTCTCCATTCAACGGATGTCGCGCGCGCCAGGCCTTCCCTTGATCACGCGTGTGGAGCATAGCCAATGGCCAGAAATACGAAACCCCAATCTTCCAGTGGTTGCGGTTTTTGCTGGCAGATACTTTTGGAGTAAGGTGCAACTGCAGTGCAAAGCCTGATCGAACACGATGCGGCAATCGAAGTGAACCTTCAGGAATCACCTGTACTCGAAACATTCATACGCCCACCAAACGGAGAACATCATGGCCCGCGAAACTGCACAGAATGCTCAGGAAATCCTGAGAGCCGACTTCCAGGTACTGGTTGCCGACACTGAGAAATTGCTGGCGCATACCGCCTCTCTCGCGGGTGATCAGGCCGATGAATTGCGCGCCCAGATCCGCGAAAGCCTGCTGCGTGCCAAGGAAACCCTGAAGACCACCGAAGATTCGTTGCGCGAGCGCGGTGAAGCGGCAGTGGTCGCCACCGAAGATTACGTTCAGAACAACCCCTGGCAGTCCGTCGGTATCGCCGCAGGTGTCGGCTTTCTGATCGGTCTGCTGGCTACAAGGCGCTAACATCATGACTCTGGGAACGGAATCAGCACCGCCCGAGGGAACTCCGGGCGCTTCACCGCGGCGCCTGGGCGCTGCCTTCCTTGGCCTGTTGCACACTCACGTCGAGCTGTTCGGCATTGAATTGCAGGAACAGAAAGCGCGAACCGTCAGCCTGCTGCTGTTCGCCGGTCTGGCACTGGTTTTCGGCCTGCTGCTGCTCACCGGGCTCTCGGCCTTGCTGCTGATCGTTCTGTGGGACAGCTATCGCTTGGCCGGCATCGTTGGCCTGTGTACGTTTTACCTGCTGGCCGCGATCTTCTGTGGATTGCGCCTCAAGGCAGCGATCTTCGACGAGTCTTCGCCCTTCCACGCGACCCTCGAAGAACTGGCCAATGACCGTGAGCGATTGATGCCATGAGTGAACCCAAGTCGCACCAGAGCAATACTCGTCGAGAACTGCGCAAGGCATTGATCCGCCTGCGCATGGAAATGCACCGCCAGGAAATTCGCCACGAATCGACGCAACTGATGCAGCCGTTGCAACGCTTTCGCGGTATCCGCCATGACTGGAAAAGCGCGCTGGGCTTTCGCCACGCGCCGCTCTGGGGCGTGGGCTCGGTCGCCCTGCTGGGCTTCCTGAGCGGCAAACGTGCCAAGACCGGACGTACCAGCCTGCTGGGCCGCCTGTTAAAGCTGGGCATCACGTTGACGCCGGTAGTCAAGGTCGCCATGCAAGCACGCGCCCTGCAGAATCGCAATCGCAAAGTCTGATCGCGCCGTGCATCTCGCATGATCCTGGCCTGACTGTACTGGCCTTAATATAAATGCCTGCTCCGGAATTCCGGTGCAGGCATTTGTTTTTCTACGGGACCTGTTTTCATCAATGCGCCCCTTGCGGCAGGCGTGTCGAAGCGGGAAGCTACGCCCCAATTACTGACGGAGTGAACGCATTGGATTGGCAAACACTGCTTAACCGCGAACGACTGGGCAAGACCCTGCACAGCCCCGAGGAACTGGGGCGCAGTCCGTTTCACAAGGACCATGACCGGATCATCTTTTCCGGGGCCTTCCGCCGCTTGGGACGCAAGACCCAGGTGCATCCGGTGTCCAGCAATGATCATATCCATACGCGCCTGACCCATTCGCTGGAAGTCAGTTGTGTCGGCCGTTCGCTGGGGATGCGTGTCGGCGAAACGCTGCGCTCTGCCCTGCCTGAATGGTGCGATCCGAGCGACCTGGGCATGGTCGTGCAATCGGCTTGTCTGGCGCACGACATCGGCAATCCGCCGTTCGGCCATTCGGGCGAAGATGCAATTCGCAACTGGTTCAATCAGGCGGCCGGGCGCGGCTGGCTCGACGCGATGAGCGACACCGAGCGCAATGACTTCCTCAATTTCGAAGGCAATGCCCAAGGGTTCCGGGTGCTGACGCAGCTGGAATACCACCAGTTCGACGGCGGCACCCGCCTGACCTACGCCACATTGGGCACATACCTCAAATACCCGTGGACCGCACGCCACGCGGACTCGCTGGGCTACAAGAAGCACAAGTTCGGCTGCTATCAAAGTGAACTGCCGATCCTTGAGCAGATCGCCGGCAAGCTGGGTTTGCCGCAGCTCGAAGACCAGCGTTGGGCGCGTCATCCGCTGGTGTATCTGATGGAGGCGGCCGACGACATCTGTTACGCCCTGATCGATCTGGAAGACGGTCTGGAGATGGACCTGCTCAACTACGCAGAAGTGGAATCGCTTTTGCTCGGGCTGGTCGGCGACGATCTTCCGGAAACCTACCGACAACTGGGCCCGGGCGACTCACGACGGCGCAAACTGGCAATCCTGCGTGGCAAGGCCATCGAGCACTTGACCAACGCGGCCGCCAGAGCCTTCGTCGAGCAGCAGGACGCCTTGCTGGCCGGCACCCTGCCTGGCGACCTGGTCGAGCACATGCACGGCCCGGCCAAACGCTGCGTGCTCAACGCCAAGGACATGGCGCGCAAGAAAATCTTTCAGGACAAGCGCAAGACACTGCATGAAATCGGTGCCTACACCACGCTGGAGATCCTCCTCAACGCATTCTGCGGCGCGGCCGTCGAGCAGTTCGGCGGCAGGACGCCATCGTTCAAGCATCGACGCATCCTCGATTTACTGGGTAACAGCGCGCCCGATCCCAAGGCACCGCTGCATGCATCTTTCCTGCGCATGATCGACTTCATTGCGGGCATGACCGACAGCTACGCCAGTGAAATGGCCCGGGAAATGACTGGCCGCTCCGGACAGATATAGCCTCCATCGACCAGCCCGCTGCCTGAACGCACACAGGCAAAGGCTGGTCAGACCTGATCACCCCGCAAAACTCAGACAGGCCCTACATGCATGTCAGACGGGTCCTATCGCAGCTTTTCTTGCATCCCTCAATAATTCCAGCCACTTCAACTGCCATCCGGCACGTCATCCATCCGCCTGCGATACTCACGGGTCCGCACGCCGCCTGCCGACGCCTGAACGCCTCGCCAGGGCTTTTCCGGAACGCTCATGTCCACACATAGCCTGCGCATCCTTCTGGTGGAAGATCACCCGTTTCAATTGATCGCCACTCAGGTGCTGCTCAACAACCATGGCTACTTCCTGCTGACACCCGTGCTGACGGCTGCCGAGGCCATGGCCGCCATGCAACGCAGCGCCGAACCGTACGGGCTTGTGCTGTGCGATCAGTGCCTGCCGGACATGTCAGGCCTCGACCTGATCGACGAGGCAGCCCGACACGGCTGGCTGCGCCAGGCGATTCTGCTCAGCGGCTTGCCTGACACACAGCTTGAAAACCTGCAGCAACTCGCCCTGCAGCGCGATCTCCCCCTGCTCGGCTGCCTGAGCAAGCCCCTGCACGGGCCCGACCTCAGCCGCCTGCTGGGGCACCTCATTGACTGACGTCGGTAAACCGGCTTTATCCGCTTTCAGATAGGCAGGGTAAAAACAGATACATACCTTAACACCGACAAACCGTACCGATTAAATACGACGTTCAGACGCGTAGGAAATCAGCAGTCAACATGAATGATGATTCCAGAAAGTAATAAAAATTTGATGCATCACTCGTCAAATACACATTGAAATAAGCGTTAACGTTTAAACACACTTGTGTTCTACGTAGGCTTTTACGTACTCCGATACGCTAATTTTTGTAGGACTTTTCCTATATATGCCTGCCGAGCAAGTCTCTTTATGTGCCTGCCCGAACATCTGAGCTAAGGTGCGCGCTTTCTTCACTGCTTGTTATGGAATGGAATATGAACTCAGTTTTTATCATCGACGATCATCCGGTCATCCGGATGGCGGTCAGAATGCTCCTGGAGAATGAAAATTATGAGGTGGTCGGCGAAACCGACAACGGTGTCGACGCCATGCAGATGGTGCGTGAATGCATGCCCGACCTGATCATCCTCGACATCAGCATCCCCAAGCTCGACGGCCTCGAGGTGCTGGCCCGCTTCAATACGATGGGGCTGCCCTCCAAGATTCTGGTGCTGACGTCGCAGACCCCCAACCTGTTTGCCATTCGCTGCATGCAATCAGGTGCCTCGGGTTATGTGTGCAAGCAGGAAGACCTTAGCGAACTGCTCAGTTCGGTGAAAGCGGTATTATCCGGCTACAATTACTTTCCCAGTCAGGCGTTGACGTGCGCAGTTCGTGAAGATGGCCAGACCAACGAGCTGGAGCTGTTCAAGTTGGTCAATGACCGCGAACTGATGGTCTTGCAGTTATTTGCCCAAGGCCGTTCCAACAAGGAAATAGCCAAGGGCATGTTTCTCAGTAACAAAACCGTCAGCACTTACAAAACACGGCTTATGCAAAAACTGAAAACCAGAACCTTGGTAGAACTTATCGAGATGGCAAAACGCAACGCGCTAGTGTGAGAAAACGGATGCCCAAGCGCTTCAGACAATTATTAATACTGGCCACAAGCCTGTGCCTGGGCTGGGTTGCTGAGGCCGGTATTCATGCGGCCGATCACTACACCCTGCTCGGCCGCTCGAGCCCGGCGCACATGGACGTGAAGCTGGACAGTCACCAGTGGCAGTGGGTGCGCGGGCAACGCGAACTGATTCTCGGCACCTCGAACCCCGATTACCCGCCCTTCGATATCACGATTTCAGGGAACGATTACGAAGGCATCACTGCCGATTACGCAGGGATCATTTCGGATGCGCTGGACCTGCCCGTCAGGGTCCAGCGTTTCGAAACCCGTAATGCAGCGATCAAGGCCCTTGCCGCAGGCCAGATCGATCTGCTGGGCACCGCAAACGGTTTTGAAGCCGTCGATCGCAATATCAGGCTTTCACAGCCCTACTCGGTGGACCAGCCCGTTCTGGTCACTCGGGTCGGAGACACCCGCCCCCTGAACGAGGGCCTGAAAGGCATGCGGCTGAGCATGGTCTATCACTACCTGCCGCCTGCCGAGGTCGAAGCGTCCTATCCCGGCGCAACGCTGAAGACCTATCCCTCTTTTCAGAACGCCATCAACGCAGTCGCCTTCAATCAGGCGGACGTGTTCCTGGGCGATACGATTTCCACCCAGTACATCATCAACAAGGGTTATCTGAACAACGTGCAGATGTCGAATTTCGGCAAGCACGAGCCCAACGGTTTCAGCTTCGCGGTCAGCAACGAAAACACGCAACTGCTGGGCATCATCAATCAGACGCTGAAAGCCATCCCCGTCGATGAACGGATCAATATTTCCAGACGCTGGAGCACGGGCAGCGACCTGATGCTCACCGACCAGAAGCTGCAACTGACGCAACGCGAGGAGCGCTGGATCGCTCAGCACCCGACCGTGCGCGTGGTCGTCAACGAAGCGTACGCGCCGCTGACATTCTTCGATGCCAAGGGTAACTTTCGCGGCATCACCGCCGACTTGCTCGAACTGGTGCGCCTGCGTACCGGGCTCAGGTTCGACGTCAAACGCTCGCCCAGCCTGACCGACATGCTCAATCAGGTCGGCGAAGGTCAGGCAGACATGATTGGCGCGCTGGTGTCCAGTGATGCGCGTGAGGACCGATTCAGCTTCACCCGCCCCTACATCGACAATTCGTTCGTGCTGGTCACCCGCAAGGACCAGGGCGCCCCCAGCTATCTGGAGCAAATGGACGGCAAGCGTCTGGCAATCACCCAAGGCAGCCCGGTGCTCGACTGGCTAAGCCGCAAATACCCCAGGGTCGTGCCGCTGGAGATCGACAACCCGTTCCAGGCGCTGGACATGTTGTCACTGGGCCGGGCGGAAGGTGCGGTCATCTCGCTGCTCAGCGCAGACTATTTCCTGTCTTCCGGGATCTTCGAGGAGCGTTTGCAGATGACCGCCACCATCGGCGAGGATCCGGCGCTGATTTCCATGGCGACCTCACGCAATGCCATCGAGCTGAGCTCGATTCTCGACAAGGCCCTGGCGAGCATCGCACCACAGGACATGGCAGCGATCAACAATCGCTGGCGCGTTTACACACCCTCACGTGCCAACTGGCATGACTATGAACGGCTGATCTATCAGATTGTGGTGGGTGCAGGCCTGTTGCTGCTGGGCCTGCTGGCCTGGAATGCCTGGATGCGCCGGCAGATACGTCAGCGTGAGGCTGCGGAGCGGGCTCTGGGCGATCAGTTCGAATTCATGCGCGCCCTGGTCGAGGGTACGCCGCATCCGATCTACGTGCGGGATCGCGAAGGCATGCTACGCATGTGCAATGACAGCTACCTCAGGGTTTTCTCCGCGCAACGGGAAGACATCATCGGCAAGAGCGCCACCGAAGGGGTGCTGGGCAACGCCTTCGAAGCCCGGGAATACGCTGCCGACTATCAGCGGGTCATGGCCAGCAATACCGCGCTGATCCTCGACCGCCCTTTGCGCATTGGCGATCGACAGCTGACCATCTACCACTGGATCCTGCCGTTTCGTGATTCTCTGGGCGAAGTACAGGGCATCATCGGCGGCTGGATCGACATCAGCGAGCGTCGCCAGCTCATCGAAGACCTGCAGGCTGCCAAGGAACAGGCCGACGCCGCCAGCCGAGCCAAAAGCACCTTCCTTGCCACCATGAGCCATGAAATCCGCACCCCGATGAATGCGGTGATCGGCATGCTGGAGCTGGCGCTCAAACGTGCCGATCACGGCGAACTGGATCGGTCCGCCATCGAAGTCGCCTACAGCTCGGCCAACGACCTGCTCGACCTGATCGGCGATATCCTCGACATCGCCCGCATCGAATCCGGGCGGCTGTCACTCAACCCCGAGCGGGCGAATCTACGCCGGCTGGTAGAGTCGGTGCTCAGGGTATTCGACGGTCTGGCGCAGCAGAAGGACCTCGAGCTGGTGCTGGAACTGGACAGCAGGATCAACGCCGACGTGCTGATCGACCCGCTACGCTTCAAACAGATACTGTCCAACCTGGTCAGCAACGCCATCAAGTTCACCCCGATGGGGCGAATCAAGGTCGTATTGCAGGCAGCCGAAAGCCCGGACCCGCAACTGCTGCATCTGCACATCACCGTTCAGGACAGCGGCATCGGCATCAGTGTCGAAGACCAGCAACGCTTGTTCGAGCCGTTCGCCCAGGCCGATAACACTTGACAAATGGCGCGTACCGGCGCCGGACTCGGGCTGGTGATCTGCCGCAACCTGTGCATGATGATGGGCGGCAATCTCTCGCTCTACAGCACACCGGGGCACGGCACTCGGATCAGCATGAATCTGGTGCTGACCACACTGGAGCCTCTGACCGGGCAGCCCGTCGTTGCGCAGCCGGCAGCCGTCGCTCATCAGGCCCTCAGGATCCTGATCGTCGACGATCATCCAGCCAATCGACTGCTGCTTTGCCAGCAGCTCGGCTTTCTCGGCCATCACTGCGAAATGGCCGAAAACGGCGCGCAAGGGCTTGATCGCTGGAAAACAGATGCCTTCGATCTGGTCGTCGCCGATTGCAATATGCCGATCATGAACGGCTACGACATGACCGCTGCTATCCGCGAACATGAGCGCGCCTGCGAACGCCAACGCTGCCCTGTCTGGGGCTTCACGGCCAACGCGCAGCCCGACGAGATCGAGCGCTGCCGGACGGCGGGCATGGACGACTGCCTGTTCAAACCCATCAGCCTCTCGATGCTCAGCGAACGGCTGACAGCCATCGCCCCGCTGGCGCCCACACGAGCCCTGCCCTTCAGCCTCGACAGCGTCAGCAACCTGACCGGTGACCGTCCTGAAATGGTTGAGCGTCTGCTCGCGCAGCTGCTGCACAGTAACCACGAAGACCGGCTGTTGCTGGCCAGACTGATGCCGGAAAACAATCGTCAGAAAACCCGCGACCTGGCGCACAGGATCAAGGGCGCGGCACGCATCATCACCGCTTCACGGGTGGTCGATGCCTGTGATGCGCTCGAACTGGCCTGCGAACCGGACACACCCGATGAACAGTTCTACACCTGCCAGCAGGCAGTCGAACTGGCCATGATCGAGCTTGAGGACGCACTGATGCTGCAACAGGCAAAACCTGACTGAGCGAGCGCAGAGACGGTACAACGAAGGGGGAGATAAACGGGAGACGTGCGGGGAACAAGCAAGGGAAGCAGGCGCTGGCCTGCTTCCCGTTACATCAGGCGGCCGGATTGATTTCCTTTTCCGGGTACCAGACGTCGATCAGCGGGCTGACAGTGACTTCTGTCAGTTCGCTGCGACCCTTGAGCCAGGCTTCGACAGCAGCACGCTGCTCTTCGCTGACCGAGCCACGCTTGCTCAGGCAAACCAGACCGAAGTCGTCGCCGCCCACATAGCCAAGACCGTTGGCTTCCATTGCTTCTTTCAGGAAAGCGTCAAGGAAAGCATCGATTGCCTTGTCGTCCAGCTCTTGCTTGAAGTCCAGGTTCAGTTCAAAACCCAATTCCTGGAACTCGTCCACACACAGTTTTTTGCGCAGACGGCGGGAGCGGTTAGTGGCCATGGGACAATCCTCATCAATAAATATCGGGCGGCACTTTACCAGCTTGGCGACTTAAAAGCCCGACAATTGCGGCGTGTGATGGATATCCGGCTTTGCGACCGCCGTGCATGCCGATTCAATAAAAAATAGCATTTACCGGCTTGTCCCCCGGTCACAAGCCTGCCCCGCTTGGGGCATAATGCGGCTCGTTTCATGCGTGGCATTGTGTGTTACAAAAAAAGCCCGCCGCGCATTCACTACTATAGTTATCGAAATCGAATCGACATTTGCAATAGTTACCGAGGGAATTCATCCATGCCCTCTTTTTCGTTTCCCTCTTTGCAGTAGGGTTTTAGTCAATGATCAAGTCGCTACGTCCATTGTTGCTCGCGTCACTTCTTTTGCCCCTGGCTCTGCCCTCCTACGCCGCCGTCATCAACACCACGCTGCCCCCCAAGGTTCAACAGGCCATGAAAGCCAGCAAACTCGGCGATGACGCACTGTCGCTGGTGATGTTGCCGCTCAATGGCCCCGGCACGCCCACCGTGTTCAACGCCGACGTCTCGGTCAACCCGGCTTCCACCATGAAGCTGATCACCACCTACGCGGCCCTGGAAATGCTCGGCCCGACCCACCAGTGGAAAACCGAATTCTTCACCGACGGCACCCTGAGCAATGGCGTGCTGCGCGGCAACCTGTACCTCAAGGGCGGCGGCGATCCCAAGCTGAATATGGAAAAGCTCTGGCTGCTGATGCGTGACCTGCGCGCCAATGGCGTGCAGCAGGTGACCGGCGACCTGGTACTGGACCGCAGTCATTTCGTGCAACCGCAATTGCCGGTGTTCAACGATGACGGCAATGACGACAACAAGCCGTTTCTGGTCAAGCCAGACGCACTGATGGTCAACCTCAAGGCGCTGCGCTTCGTGACCCGCAATGACGACGGCAGGATTCTGGTCTCGGTCGAGCCGCCTATTGCCAGCATCCGCATTGATAATCAGGTCAAGGCAAGCGCCTCGAAGCAATGCACCGGGGATGTGCGCTACAACCCGGTCACCCAGGCCGATGGCAGCGTCAACGTGACGGTCACCGGCCAGTTGGGCAATGGCTGCAATTCACAGACCTACCTGTCACTGCTGGACCACCCCACCTATGCGGCTGGTGCAGTGCGGGCCATCTGGCAGGAACTGGGCGGCACCATTCAGGGCAAGGACCGCGTTGGCGTGCTGCCCGGCAATGCCAAGCTGCTGGCCAAGGCCTTTTCTCCGGATCTGGTGGAAGTCATTCGTGACATCAACAAATTCAGCAACAACACCATGGCCCAGCAACTGTTCCTGAGCCTGGGCGAAGAGTTCCGCAACGAAGCTGACGGTGACGACGGCAAGGCCGCACAGCGTGTCATCCGTCAGTGGCTGGCGAAGAAAGGCATCACCGCGCCGCACCTGGTCATGGAGAATGGCTCCGGGCTGTCGCGGGCCGAGCGTGTCAGCGCGCGTGAAATGGCGGTGATCCTGCAAGCGGCCTGGCGTAGCCCCTACGCTGCCGAGTTCATGAGCTCGATGCCGCTGGCCGGCCTCGACGGCACCATGCGCAAGCGACTCAAGCGCACCCCGCTGCTCGGCGAGGCGCACATCAAGACCGGCACCCTGAATACCGTGCGTGCGATTGCCGGCTTCAGCCGCGACAGCAACGGCAACACCTGGGCCGTCGTGGCGATCCTCAACGACCCGCGTCCGTTTGGTGCATCCTCGATACTCGACGAGGTACTGGTCGATCTGTATCGGCAGCCCAAGCTGACCAACACCACGGTCTCGATCCAGCAATAACCAATCGATACCGACAATCAGCAGGCCCGCTTGCGCAGCGGGCCTCTCTGCATCAGCCCTGCTCGGGCTCTACCCGGTCGCGACCGGCCTGTTTGGCGGCGTAGACTCCGGAGTCGGCGCGCAGCAACATCGCGTCGATACCCTCACCCTCGCGCCAGCTGGCGATCCCGAAGCTGCCTGTGACCACCTGATCGACGCCTTCGATAACCTGCTTGCGCAGTTCCTCGCGCAGGCTCAGTGCCAGTTGATAGGCCTGGGCACCCCGCGTTCCGGGGCAGATCACCATGAACTCTTCACCACCCAGACGGCAGAACACATCGTCGCTGCGCAGCCGCTGGCTGATCTTTTCCGAGATGGCCTTGAGCACCTGATCACCTGCGGCATGCCCAAAGCGGTCATTGATGCGTTTGAAGTGATCGATATCGAGCATGATGATCGACAGGTTACCGCCGTGCCGGTCGATTCTTTTCAGCTCGGCCTGCATCCGGTCCTGAAAGTAGCGCCTATTGTAGGCACCGGTCAGTACATCGGTGACCGACAGCGCACGCAACTCCTGCTCGACGCGCTTGAGGTCGGTGATATCCGATACAAAGCCATGCCAGAGCACGCTGCCATCGGCCAGGCGTTCAGGCGTTGACGCCGCGCGTAACCAGCGCAGCCCTTTGCGTGGCAGCTCGACGCGGTACTCTTCGCTCCACGGTGTCAGGTGTTCTGCACTGATCAGAATGGAGCTTCTGACCCGCACCAGGTCCACCGCCTGTATGCGTCGCAGGATAGTTTCAGAATCGCCCAGCAGATGCTCTTCGTCCACCTCGAACAGTTCGCACATGCCGGCGCTGGCGTACCTGAAACGTGCGCTGCCATCGACGGCCAGGTGGTACTGGTAAATGCCGCCTGGCACTTGCGAGCCAAGCTTTTTTAGCAATTGCCCCTTCTCGGCCAGGGCCTGATTGACGCGCTTGTGCTCGGTGACGTCGATGCACACCGCAAGGTACCCGGTCCAAAGCCCCTGATCGTCGCGCACCGCAGTGACCAGCATGTTCACCACCAACGTGCTGCCATCGCTGCGCTGCAGGGTCCACTCCTGCGAAGGGTGGTTACCGTCCTGCACGGCATCGAGAAACATCAGTTGCGAGGCGCTGATAGGTTGCCCACGGCTTTTGCTCAAGCGGCTCGCGCGGGCCTCCAGATCGGCTGACTGGTAAAAGTCCATGAGGCGGAACCTGCCCAGCACATCCTCCTGTGCATAGCCGAGCATTTTCTGTGCACCGACATTGAACGTCTTGATCAGCCCGTCAAGATCGGTCGCGATGATCGCTACTTCGGTCGCCGCGTCCAATACACTGCGCAACTGCCCATGCGCAGCCCTCAATTGCTGCTCGCGCTGGCGCAGCTCGCGGGTGCGCTGCGCCACCCGTTGCAGGGCGCGCTGACGCTGGCTGATCAGACTGTAGAGCAAGGCGCTGAGCATCAGGCTCAAAAGCCCTCCAAGCCACAACACCCGGCCGGGCATCATGATCTGGTTGTTCAGGCTGAAAATCTGCGTAGGGCGAACCTCGACCAGATAATCCCTGTCACCCAGGCTCAGCAGGCTGCTGGCGTACAGCGGACTGCCTATCGCTGGGAGCGGCGACTGGTAGACCTGCTCGGGTGTTTCCGGCGAACTCAGGTCGAGCATGGTCACGGCAAGGTTGTCTTGATCTGCCGTGCCGACGTTCATCAATTGCGTCAGGCTGATCACTGCGGTGACGTAGCCCCTCAATTGTGCAACCGGTTGGCCAATCGAGAACACGGGCGCGACCAGCAAAATGCCGTAGGTGTCAGATGGCTCCAGAGACAACAGGCGGATACGCGGCGTTGCGACGGTTCGTTTCAGCAACCGCGCACGTTCCAGCGCGGCACGGCGCACCGGCTCCGAGGCAATATCGAACCCCGCTGGCGTCGGAATGTTGCTGAGGGTCTGGATGAATCGAACCGGGAAATACTCATTTCGCACGGCAGCGACTTTCAAGGCGCCGTTTTCATCCATCTCGCGTATGGCATATCCGGGCGAGCCGTCCTCACGCGACTGCCTTTCAAAAGCCGCCCGCTCGGCCTGCAGCACCCTCGGGTTCCAGGCATACGCCTGTGTCCCAATCAGCAACGGCGCGACGAACCCGTCGAATTCGGACGGTTCAACCTGATGGGAGTAGATAAAGAAGCGAGCCAGGGTGTCGAGCCGGGTAACCTGCCTGTCCAGACGCTCCTGCAGGCGACTGAAGCGCTCCGCAGCAATGATGTCGAAACGCTGACGCAACTGGCGCTGATACAACTCATTGTCGGCCAGCGCCAGCATGATCGTCAGTGCCGCGCCGACCAGCAATGCCAGGACGGCGATAAGCCACGCTGAAAGCTGACCATTGATGAAACTCAGAATTCTGAGTTTGAAGCGTTTCACTGTCATACACACAAACTCGTGACGCCAACATACGGAAGCGTCAGGCTGGCTATGACTTCTGTTATAGCTATTCGCCAGTAATTTTCATAGGCTTATGCCTGTTTCAGGACGATCCGTTGGTCTGTCCGCAAGGTTGAAGACAGGGCTTAAGCCTTGCGGGCAGCCACTCAAGTTACATCTTGAATCGTGTAACGACGCCGTTCATTTCAATGGCCAGTCTCGACAGTTCGCCACTGGCGAGGGAAGTCTGATTGGCACCCTCGGTACTCTGTACGGAAAGGTCGCGAATACTGATCAGGTTATGGTCAATCGAACGAGCCACCTGCGCCTGCTCTTCGGAAGCTGTAGCGATCAGCGTGTTCATGTCATTGATTTCTTCGATGCGCCGGGCAATCTCGTCAAGCGCCACGCCGGCCTCGTGCGCAACCCCAAGAGTATCCTGCGCGCCCGTGCAACTTTCCTGCATCGACCGGGTAGCTTGTTCGGAGCCCTCTAGAACGGCGCCGATCATTTGCTCGATTTCCTGGGTTGACTGCTGGGTGCGATGCGCCAGTGCCCGGACCTCATCCGCCACCACCGCAAAACCGCGCCCCTGCTCGCCGGCACGAGCGGCTTCGATAGCGGCATTGAGGGCAAGCAGGTTGGTTTGCTCGGCGATGGTACGAATCACCGCAAGGACTTTGCTGATGTCGTTGGATTGCCCGGCCAGACGCTGCACATCGGCACTGGTGGCAAGCACCGTGGCGCTCAGTTTTTCGATCGCGGTGACGGTACTGGCCACTCGCTCAGCGCCGCGCACTGTGGAGGCATTGGATTCTTTCGCTGCGTCAGATGCAGCCGCTGCGTTGCGCGCGACCTCATCGACCGCTGCGGTCATTTCGTTGACCGCTGTGGCGGCCTGCTCGATCTCCTGATTCTGACGACCCAACCCGGTGCTGGACTGCACGGTGATAGAGTTCATTTCTTCGGCAGCGGAAGCCAGCTGCTGTGACGAGTTGCCGATCAGGCCAATGGTTTGTCGCAGGTTCTTCTGCATGGCCAGTGTCGAGCGTTGCAGTTCGGAAAACTCATCGTTGCCCGTGACCGGAATATCACCACGAAGATCACCGCTGGCAATACGCTCATTGACCGACAACAATGATTTCAAAGGCGTGACAATACTGCGCGTCAACAGAATCGCGAGAAATATGGTAATGATCAATGACACTATAATAATAACCACTGTGAACATAAAACCACTTTCATAAGCGGCTTCTGCACGCACACTCAGTTGATCGGCCTGATCAATATTCATCTGAACCAATGCGTCGATGGCGGCCTGCAACTCACCGGTGACGGGCACTATATTAGTATCGGTAAATGTAACTGCATCAGCGTTAGCGCCTTTCTGAACAAGCTCAAGCACCGTATCCAGAAGTGACGCAAACTTCTGGGCGGAAGTAGTAACGGTTTGATAGAGACTTGCCTCATCGGCAGCGTTTACCATCGGCGCATACGCAGCAGATTGTTTGAGCATGTCTTCTCGCGCAGTTTTCAACCGAGTCACGGTAACGGTCTGAGCCTGCAGGTCAGTCTGCGCAATCAACCGCCGGGCATCCAGTCGCAGGCGCAGCGTGGCGCTGCTTATTTTGCTGGCCTGTATGATGCTGGCCATCGCGTCCTTTTCCAGCGATTCCATGCTGGTCCGTAACTCGCCCATTTTCCATAGCGCGATCCCTCCCAGCGCGATGAGCAGGCAGGTGATCAGCATAAAGCTCATCCCGGCACGAACAGCGACCTTGACGTTTCTCATCTTGTTACCTTCGGAGGTAGGTACGGCGTGGACAATCTCGAGGCACGGTCGATACCTTCAGTCGCCCGATTGAACAGGGACTTCACTCAAGAGGTCGACAGTTGAAATTCGATAAACCGCTTTCCCGAGGAAATCATATCGGGAATAAAAGTGCGCAATCCGAGGAAACGAAAACAGACAAGAGATGCAATAAGACAGCCGTTGCATAACCGTAGGATTACGGCCGGAATACTAACAACTAAAAGTATATAGCCATCTGATATCACGAGTATAACACCGCGCAACGCCGTGCAATGCAAAAGCTTCAGACTTCGTGAAATAAATTTCATCAAAGTCCATACACTCAGACTTTTCACATCAAGTTATTGATTCACATGACGTTTATATGCAACAACAAATCAGGCGTTTGCCTTAGGTTTAAACGCGTTTGAGCACAAGGGCATGCAAACGAGTGCAAGAAGTGTCGCGAGACGCGACGAACGGACTGTTACCGATCCGTTCATCGCGTACCGGATCAGCTACGCGCCATGATTTTCCAGGCGCGGTGGATCTTGCCATTACGGGCGAAGTCCTGATCGATGGTCTGCGCGGTAATATCTTCGACCGCATAACGCTGACTCAGGTTTTCATCGAGCACAAACTTGCGGAAGTTGTTGGAGAAGTACAACACGCCTCCCGGTGCCAGACGAGCCATGGCCAGATCGATCAGCTCGACCTGATCACGCTGGACATCAAAAATGCCTTCCATGCGCTTGGAGTTGGAGAACGTCGGCGGGTCGATGAAGATCAGGTCGTACTCGTCGCGGTTGGCCTGCAGCCAGGCCATCACGTCGCCCTGCTCCAGACGATTCTTGTCAGAGAAACCGTTCAGCGACAGGTTACGACGCGCCCAGTCCAGATAGGTCCGCGACAGGTCGACGCTGGTGGTGCTGCGCGCACCGCCCTTGGCAGCATGCACACTGGCCGTCGCCGTGTAGGCAAACAGGTTCAGAAAGCGCTTGCCGGCCGCCTCGCGCTGGATACGCATGCGCATCGGCCGGTGGTCGAGAAACAGCCCGGTGTCCAGGTAGTCGGTCAGATTGACCAGCAACTTGACGCCGCCTTCGTTGACTTCCAGAAACTGGCCCTGAGCACTTTGACGCTCGTACTGCTTGGTGCCGCTCTGACGCTCGCGACGCTTGATCACCACCCGGTTCTTGTCGATGTTCAGTGCTTGCGGAATGGCCGCCAGCGCATCGAACAGTCGCGCCGAGGCCTTTTCCGGATCGATGGACTTGGGTGCTGCGTATTCCTGAACATGCACCCAGTCGTGATACAGATCGATCGCCAGCGAGTATTCAGGCATGTCGGCGTCATACACGCGGTAGCAATCGATCCCTTCGCGACGCACCCACTTGCCCATCAGCTTGAGGTTCTTTTGCAGGCGATTGGCAAACATCTGCCCGCCTTCGCTCAGGCGCGCCTGCTCGACCACCACCGGTTCCGGCTTGATCGGGTTGCCGTTCTTGTTGAGTTTTCGCTCAACGACTTCAACCTCGACAGGGTTTTCGCGTTCGATCTGACGCTGCTCAGGGGTGCGTCGCTCGCCGGTCACGAACTGGTCAGGCGTGACCTTGATCAGCAGCAGTTTGCACGGCAAGGCGCCGTTCCAGAACGAATACTGTTTGTGGCTGCGAATCCCCATGCGCTTGCCCAGATCAGGCGCGCCGGTGAATACCGCAGCCTCCCAGTTAATGCAGGCCTGACGCAGGCGCTCACCGAGGTTCTGGTAGAGATACAACAGGCTGGCTTCATCTCCCAGACGCTCGCCGTACGGAGGGTTGCAGATCACCAGGCCTTTCTGGTTCTGGTCGGGACGCGGTTCGAACGTCGCGACTTCGCCCTGATAGACCTTGATCCAGTCGCTCAGGCCGGCACGTTCGATGTTGTTGCGTCCTGGCTGGATCAGCCGCGGATCGGCTTCGTAACCGCGAATCCAAGACGGGGTCTTGGCCAACCCGGCCTCGGCGCGGGCCAGCGCTTCGTCGTGCAGCTTGCGCCACAGCGCCGGGACGTGGCCCAGCCAGGCCGAGAAACCCCAGCGTTCACGCTTGATGTTCGGGGCGATGTCGGCGGCGATCATACCGGCCTCGACCAGGAACGTACCGACACCGCACATAGGGTCAGCCAGCGCGCCGCCCTCGGAAGCGATGCGCGGCCAGCCGGCGCGGATCAGGATGGCGGCGGCGAGGTTTTCCTTCAGCGGTGCAGCGCCCTGCTGCAGACGGTAACCGCGCTGGTGCAGGCTGTGCCCGGACAGATCGAGGGACAGAATGGCTTCGCCGCGATCCAGACGCAGGTGTACGCGCAGATCGGGGTTGATCTTATCGACCGAAGGGCGCTCGCCATCCGGGGTGCGCAGCTTGTCGACGATCGCATCCTTGACCTTCAGTGCACCGAAATGGGTGTTGTCGATGCCCGAACCATGGCCACTGAATTCCACGGCAATGGTGCCGTCGGATTCGAGGTGGTCCTGCCACTCGACATCCAGTACGCCGTGGTAAAGGTCTTCGGCATCCTTCATCGGGAAGCGCTTGAGCACCAGCAACACGCGGTTGGCCAGGCGCGACCAGAGACACAGCCGGTAAGCGGTCTCCATGTCAGCCGAGCCGCGAATGGCTGAAGTGTGCTCGCGGGTCTCTTGCAGACCCAGCGCAGTGGCTTCCTCGGCAAGCAGGCCCTCGAGGCCTTTGGGGCAAGTGAGGAAAAGTTCGTAGCGATCCGACATGTGTATTCCAGGGCCTGAGCCGTCTGCGGCGGGCAACGCATTGCCCTGCCAGATTTGAACAGGCGTCTTTCATGGAGAACGCCTGCGTGGCACGTGATGTGTGCCGGTCCACCGCATGATCCTGTCATGTCATTGCGGCAGTTTTGGCGCGTATTAGAACAGATATCAGGCAAGGCGATGTCGGCAATAGAGGCGCGCAGTCGAAAGTCTTTTTTTGAAAAGTCACATTTTTGCAGCCTTGCTGTGACCCTTCGTCGCTTAAGCAGCCAAGGCATTGAGCCAGTATATGAGCCTGATAAGCGATCTCAATGAGCTCGCAAACCCCCATGTTCACGGGGCTGCAGAAAAAATCGTGGTTGAAACAGGTCAGCGCTTATTGCTCGACAGACCTGAATGTGACGTGCTTATGACAAAACGATCATTCACACCGCCCTGCGCTTTGGTTAGAAATCGTCTCAGGTCATCGCCGCAACGGTGATGGCATCAAGGCCCGCGACGCCGGCAGCGGGCCCCAACGGCAGAAGATTCTGCCCGACCTCAACACGGGGTCTCAGGGATATTACAGTCAACAGACGAGGGCATTACCCTATGAGAAGACTTAAGCGTGATCCGTTGGAAAGAGCATTTTTACGCGGTTATCAATACGGCGTTCATGGTAAATCCCGTGAGCTTTGCCCTTTTACTCTACCGTCAGTACGCCAGGCATGGATCAATGGCTGGCGCGAAGGACGCGGCGACAACTGGGACGGTATGACCGGCACTGCGGGCATCCACAGACTCAACGAACTTCACGCGGTCGGATGAGGCGATTCACATCAAAGACTTTCAGGCCTCTGTCGGGCCATACATGACTGACTGATTCACACCTGCACCATGCACGCCCGACCCGGGCGGCGGGCCAACGCCCAGGGGCTCTCTTGCAGAGCCCCTTTTTTTACCCCGGGTTCAGCGTGCGGCGCGAGGCATCGCCGCAATGGCATCCACAGACTCGCGAATCAGCGCAGGGCCCTTGTAGATGAACCCCGAATAGATCTGCACCAGACTGGCACCCGCAGCGATCTTCTCGGCGGCATGCCGGCCTTCGGTGATCCCCCCGGCGGCGATGATCGGCAGACGACCCGCGAGCTCACCGGCCAGAACCTTGACGATGTGCGTGCTTTTTTCCCGAACCGGAGCGCCCGATAAACCGCCTGCCTGATCAGCATGCGGAAGGCCTTCGACGCCTTGGCGGCTCAGCGTGGTGTTGGTGGCAATGACTGCGTCCATACCGGACTCGATCAGGGCTGCGGCCACCAGCACGGTTTCTTCGTCGGTCATGTCCGGGGCAATCTTGATCGCCAGCGGCACACGCCTGCCATGCCGTTGCGTCAGTTCCTGCTGACGCAGGCTCAGGGCCTGGAGCAGTTGCTTGAGCGAATCGCCGAACTGCAGGCTGCGCAGCCCCGGCGTGTTGGGCGAACTGACGTTGACCGTGACGTAGCTGGCATGGGCATAGACCTTGTCCAGGCAGATCAGGTAATCGTCGACCGCGCGCTCGACCGGCGTGTCGAAGTTCTTACCGATATTGATACCCAGAACGCCGCGATACTTTGCCGCTTCGACGCGGGACACCAGATTGTCGACGCCCAGATTGTTGAAGCCCATGCGATTGATGATCGCCTCGGCGTTGGGCAAGCGGAAAATACGCGGCTTGGGATTGCCCGGCTGCGGACGTGGCGTCACTGTGCCGATCTCGACGAAACCGAAGCCCAGTTGCGCGAAGCCATCGATCGCCGCACCATTCTTGTCCAGGCCGGCTGCCAGCCCCACGGGGTTGGGAAACTCAAGGCCCATCACACTGACCGGCAACTTCGCCGGGGACTTGCTCAGCAGGCCATTGAGGCCCAGCCGTCCGCCTGCACCGATCAGGTCCAGCGACAGGTCATGAGAGGTTTCCGGGGAAAGTTTGAACAGTAACTGGCGGGCCAGGTTATACATGGCGGGATGGGCTCGTGAGCAGCTGAATTCAGGGTGGCGATTATAGACGTGTGCGGGCCTGTCAGGCGAGGCGCGCGACAAACTTGTTGCTCGCCCTCCCCCGGCGATGGCATATGCCTTGCTTGAAACCGCTATCGGCACTCACTCCAACGGCGGAGCGGTGCATGGACAACGGCGTCGCTTCGACACTTGCATTGCAATGGGTCGGACGACGCCTTTTTTCTGGACGGACCTTTGATGAAGCACGCGCGATGAAAGAACGAACCGGTAATGCGCTGGACTGGGTGGCCGGTAGTGACGCCCCGGAAATGAACAGCCTGGACGTGGGCTTCATGGCGTTGACCGACTGTGCCCCGCTGGTGGTCGCGGCCACGCAGGGTTTCGCCCAGCCTTACGGCCTGAGCCTGAACCTCGAGCGTCAGACCTCCTGGGCCGGGCTGCGCGACAGACTGGTCAGCGGGCAGCTGCAGGCGGCACACAGCCTGTACGGTCTGATCTATGCGGTGGAACTGGGCATCAGCGGCGGCCCAGCGACCGACATGGCCATCCTCATGGGGCTCAACCAGAACGGCCAGTGCATCAACCTGTCCCGCGAATTACAGCAGGCCGGCGTGATCACTCCTGAAGCACTGGACAAACGCGCGCACCAAAGCGGCTCAAAGCTGACCTTCGCGCAGACCTTCCCCACCGGCAACCATGCCATGTGGCTCTACTACTGGCTGGCCAGCCAAGGCATTCATCCGCTCGATGATGTGACCAGTGTCGTGGTGCCGCCCACGCAAATGGCGCAACACCTGCAGGCCGGGCGCATCGACGGTTTCTGCGTCGGCGAACCCTGGGGCGCCAGCGCCGTACAGCAGCAACTGGGCTTCACCATGGCGACCAGCCAGTCGATCTGGCCGGATCACCCGGGCAAGGTGCTGGGCTGTACCCGTGAGTTTGTCGAGCAGAACCCCAACACTGCCAGAGCGCTGATCATGGCCGTACTGGAAGCCAGCCGCTTCATCGAGGAAAACGACGATAACCGGCGCAGCACCGCGCAACTACTCAGCGGTGCCGATTACCTGGACACCTCGGTGGACTGCATCGAGCCGCGTTTGCTCGGCCAGTACAGCGATGGTCTCGGCAATCGCTGGCAAGACCCTCACGCGGTCAGCTTCCATGCCCAGGGACAGGTCAACTACCCCTGGCTGTCTGACGGCATGTGGTTCATGACCCAGTTCCGACGCTGGGGCCTGTTGCGCGAAGACCCGGATTACCTGGCGGTGGCCAGCCGTGTGCAGCAACTCGACCTGTACCGTCAGGCCGCCAGTGCGCTGGGCATCGACGTACCTGCCGCGACCTTGCGCAGCAGCCAGCTGATCGATGGCAGGGTCTGGGACGGCAGCGATCCGGCGGGCTACGCGCGTAGCTTCAAGCTCCACTCGCTGGCCGACGACGCGCCCGCTGTGGCCAGTCGTTGAAGGAGAACGTAACCATGCTGCGTATCCTGCTTATCAATGACACGGCCAAAAAGGTCGGTCGCCTCAGGTCAGCCTTGATAGAGGCCGGTTTCGACGTGATCGACGAATCCGGACTGGTCATCGACCTGCCCGCGCGCGTTGAAGCCGTGCGCCCGGACGTCATCCTCA
This sequence comes from Pseudomonas sp. PvP100, assembly GCF_017833055.1. NCBI lineage: Bacteria > Pseudomonadati > Pseudomonadota > Gammaproteobacteria > Pseudomonadales > Pseudomonadaceae > Pseudomonas > Pseudomonas sp. PvP100. The sequence goes on along the minus strand of NZ_JAFIBO010000001.1, from coordinate 962,883 downwards.
TTGACACTGAATCGCCAGGTCGCGATGTGATGGAGCAAGTGGTGCTGGTCAGCCGCGACCAGCCACGTCCCATCGTGATGTTCACCGACGAGCACGATCCAGGCGTGATGCGCCAGGCGATCAAATCCGGGGTCAGCGCTTATATCGTCGAGGGTATTCAGGCGCAACGGCTGCAACCGATTCTGGATGTGGCGATGGCCCGCTTTGAAAGCGATCAGGCGCTGCGCGCGCAATTGCATGCCCGCGACCAGCAACTGGCCGAGCGCAAGCGCATCGAACTGGCCAAGGGACTGCTGATGAAGATGAAGGATTGCAACGAAGAGGACGCTTACACGCTGATGCGACGTCAGGCAATGAGTCGTCAGCAGAAGCTGATTCAGGTGGCAGAGCAGATTATCGCGATGAGCGAACTGCTGGGCTGAAGCCACGAAGAACGCCTGTCCGCACAGGCGTTCTTCACAGGTTACAGGGGCACAGCCTGTCAGCTCAGCTGTACATCCTTCATAGCCGGGACGTAGCCGTAGTCATACTCTTCCTGCACGAACGAGCGGTCGCCCTTCAACAGGATTCTAACCGTCGGCGCCTCGGTGCCGCCGATACGGTAGTCATCGCCGCTGGTGGGCACGCTGTCGATGAACGAAGTCACCAGGCCGTTCGGCATCACGCAGTGGGAGTACGTCTGAAAAGGCTGTGCAGGCGGATTGCCCAGCACCAGCCCGGATGCGTTCATCGGCCGGTAAGGCCCGAACAAATGCTCGCCCACAAAACCGTAAACGCCATCCGGCCCGGTTACACCGTCGGCATACGTAAACTTGTGGCTGATGGTGAACAGATAATACTTGCCGTCCTGAAAGACATAATGCGGACGTTCGGTCTGATCATTGACACCCACCGCCGTCACCAGTGGCGGCAATATTTCCCACTCTTCACCGCTGAGATCTTTAGCAACCGCCAGACCGATACAGCCCACTTGAAAACGCGCACCGCCCACTTCTTCATGGCCGGGTGGCACCGGGCCAAGTTCCGCAGCACCCACTGAATGCGTACCGCGCTCGCCGGCGACATTACCTTCAAAGACCATATACAACTTGCCATCATTGGGATCAATAAACGGACTGGGGTCGCGGAAGTTCCACGTCGAGTTCTGCGCTTCGGTTTGATAATAAGTGCCGTCGGCCTCGAACAGTTTTTTGACCTGGGTAAAGTCTTTCAACTCCACGCCCTGATCGGACGTTACAATACGGCCGCGTACTTTGGCAATTGTCGCCCCCGGTGTCACGCAGGTGTAGTAAAGATCGATATCACCCTTGTCATTCAACAGTACCGGTGTGCCCGCCCACTCACGGGTGGTGGGCGACACGCCTTCGGCCATGACCCGGCCACCGAAGATCCAGTTCTTGCCGGTACGCGAATACCAGTAGCACATGCGCGCCCGCCCGTGACGATCTTCCCAGTCGCGCTTGATGTCGTAGCGGCCGTTGGCGCCGAGATACTGCGGGTCGTCGGGGTGGCGATCAGCTGTCAGCGTGACGATGACCGACCAGCCGTTGACCGAGACCACCGTGCCGTCAAGCTCGCGCAACGGCATGGTGTCCCAGATGAAGACCTTATCACTCATGACCGGAAAGTCTGCTTTTACCAACGGTTGCGTGGTGGTCGGGTCATTTTCATTGACCTTCAACGCATCGGCACGGGACCAGATGGTAGGTGCGTAATTGATGTTACTCATGATGATGATGTCCTTTGCAGGCGCCTGTACAAGCAGCGCGGATAGGAAGGCAACACGGCAGGCATGCGTGCAATGCCGAGGTGCAGAGTGTGTCGGGCATTCAGGTGTCGAGGACAACCGGAAGCCGATAAAAGAGCGAGTAGCCGATGACTTCTTTCAAAGTAAGCATTTATCGAAATTGACTGGCAAACTGCAACTACAGATTACCGGATTGAAAAGTGAAATCACTGTCTGTTGAATAAGCGTCACAGGTTGCGACAGAAGCGATGCTCTCAGACATACCACGCAAAGTAAATTAAATATTTGCAGCGTTGTTATCGTACAACTCTGCGAGCTGCGTATTAACTTATATACATTAAGGTCATCATAGCTGCGTATCGAAACAGCATCACAATGACAGTACTTACACGTAAAACTGATGGCACATTAAATAATATTAAATAATTTGAACTTTAATAAAATATTCTTGAATCCTGTTAACTGCCTGTTTCTGTTGACTGATACGGACTGTGCAAGCCGTTATCTGGCTTTTCGCCGCCACGCCCTTTTTTGCAGCGCGCCTGCCGACCCACGCCCGGTTCGAGGTCATACATCAGTCTGCTCGCAGATCCTGAAAGCCATACAACCTGCCTGCGACGTAAGGCTGACACGCTTGCACCGCCCTTGGCCCATCTATTGCTAAAGCAATCTCACCGGTAGCCAACGGCGGCTATCACCTTTTACGACAAAGACGTCGCTCATCTCTTTCCGCCCCCGTGGACAGAGAGGCGACGTTTTTGCGTTTTGGCCCCGGCGAAGGGGCCGGTGGAGTCGCCGTCATTCGGAACACTCCACCACAGCGTCTGAATAACCCGTGTCGCGGTCATGGCCCGACTGACTAACTAGCAGATGATGAGGTGTGCACATGGATACAAGCTTCTGGAAGGCAGGCCACAAACCGACCCTGTTCGCGGCCTTTCTCTATTTTGACCTTAGTTTCATGGTCTGGTACCTGCTTGGCCCGCTGGCGGTGCAGATTGCCACTGACCTGCACCTGACCACTCAGCAACGTGGCCTGATGGTCGCCACGCCGATTCTGGCGGGTGCGGTGCTGCGCTTCTTCATGGGCCTGCTGGCCGACCAGCTGTCGCCCAAGACTGCCGGGATCATCGGCCAGGTGATTGTTATCGGCGCACTGCTGGTTGCCTGGCAACTGGGCATTCACACCTATGGCCAAGTGCTGGTGCTGGGCCTGTTCCTCGGTATGGCCGGTGCTTCGTTCGCTGTCGCGCTGCCCCTGGCGTCGCAATGGTATCCAGCCCAGCATCAGGGCAAGGCCATGGGCATCGCCGGTGCGGGCAATTCCGGCACTGTCCTGGCCGCGCTGATCGCGCCGGTGCTGGCGGCCAGTTTCGGCTGGGGCAACGTCTTCGGCCTGGCGCTGATCCCGCTGGTTCTGACGCTGATTGCCTTCACCCTGATGGCACGCAACGCCCCGCAACGCAGCAAACCCAAATCCGTGGCGGACTACCTCAAGGCGCTGGGTGACCGTGACAGCTGGTGGTTCATGTTTTTCTACAGTGTGACATTCGGTGGTTTCATTGGCCTGGCCAGCGCCCTGCCCGGCTATTTCAACGACCAATATGGCTTGAGCCCGATCACTGCCGGTTACTACACCGCTGCCTGCGTATTCGGTGGCAGCCTGATGCGTCCGTTGGGTGGCGCGCTGGCCGACCGTTTCGGCGGGATTCGCACGCTGACCGTCATGTATGCGGTTGCCGCAATCGGCATTGCCGCCGTGGGCTTCAACCTGCCGAGTTCGTGGGCAGCGCTGGCGCTGTTCGTGGCTGCAATGCTGGGTCTGGGTGCTGGCAACGGCGCGGTATTCCAGTTGGTACCGCAGCGCTTCCGCAAGGAAATCGGGGTCATGACCGGCTTGATCGGTATGGCGGGTGGCATCGGTGGCTTCCTGCTGGCGGCAGGCCTGGGCACCATCAAACAGAACACCGGCGACTACCAGTTGGGCCTGTGGCTGTTCGCCGGCCTGGCGGTACTGGCCTGGTTCGGCCTGCTGAACGTCAAGCGGCGCTGGAGAACCACCTGGGGTTCGGCCGCAGTCACGGCGGCTCGGGTCTGAAGCGCCGATGACCCTGCAACTGCAGTTTGCGCAATTCAGCGCCAGCGGACCGCGAGCGGAAAATCAGGACGCCGTGCGCCTGGTCACGCCAGTCCCGGCGCTGGCGGCCAGCAAGGGCTATCTGTTCGCCCTTGCCGACGGCGTCAGCCAGTGTGCCGACGGCGCACTGGCCGCGCAGTCGACCCTGCAGGCGCTGGCCCTCGACTATTACGCCACGCCGGAAACCTGGGGCGTGGCGCAGTCCCTTGATCGTCTGCTGCTGGCCCAGAATCGCTGGCTGCTGGCCAACGGCTTGTTGACCACCCTCAGCGCTCTGGTGCTGCGCGGTCGGCGCTTCACCCTCGCCCATGTCGGCGACTGCCGGGCTTATCGCTGGCGGTCCGGGACGCTCAAACGCATCAGTGAAGATCACGTCTGGGAACAGGCCGACATGCAGCATGTGCTCAAGCGTGCGCTGGGTCTGGATCAGTACGTGGTCATGGATTACCTGGACGGCGAGTTGTGTGAGGGCGAACGCCTGCTGCTTGTCAGCGATGGGGTCTGGGCGACGCTGGGCGATGCGAGCATTCGCTCGATTCTGGGCGAACAGCACGACCTCGACGCGGCAGTCAAAACCCTGGTCAGCGCGGCGCACCTGGCCGGCAGTCAGGACAATGCCAGCGCCCTGCTGATTCAGGTCGACATGCTCGGCGAGGATGATCTGGGGGATGCGCTGCTGCAACTGCAACAATGGCCGCTGCCACCCGCGCTCAAGGCCGATCAGGCATTCGAGGGCTGGAAAGTCGGTGGCATCGTGGCGCAGTCACGCCAGTCCATCGTTTATCGCGTCACCGATATCCACGAGCAACCCTGGCTGCTGAAAACCCTGCCGGCCAGTCGCCATGACGAAACCGGCGCCGGTCAGGGGCTGCTGCTGGAAGAGTGGTTTCTGCGCCGGGTCGCCGGGCGCTTCTTTCCCGAGATACACCCGCTGCCAGACCGGCAGCATCTGTATTACGTGATGCGCGAGTACCGCGGGCACACACTGGCCGAGCTTTTCACTGGCAAAGGGCCGTTGCCGCTGGCCCAGTGGCAGGACCTCGCCACGCGGCTGCTACGGGCCACGGGCCTGCTGCATCGACGCAACATCATCCATCGCGATATCAAACCGGAAAACCTGCTGCTGGCCGACGACGGCGAGTTGCGCCTGCTGGATTTTGGCCTGGCGTTCTGCCCGGGCCTTTCGGCGGTCAACACCGAAGACCTGCCCGGCACACCCAGCTATATAGCACCGGAAGCCTTCAACGGCGCGGAACCGCATCCGCAACAAGACCTGTACGCAACAGGCGTCACCCTGTATTACCTGCTGACAGGGCAATACCCGTACGGTGAGATCGAAGCCTTTCAGCACCGTCGCTTCGGCACACCGATATCTCCCAGTCGTTACCGACCGGATCTGCCGCAGTGGCTGAGCCAAAGCCTGGACAAGGCACTGCACGCCGACCCGAACCAGCGTTATGAAACCGCCGAACAGTGGTTGCTGGAACTGGAGCAGGCCGAGCATCGTCCGCTGGTGGCAAAGCCGCGTCCGCTGCTGGAACGCGAACCGTTGAAAGTCTGGCGAACACTGGCCCTGCTCTCCCTGCTGTTCAATCTGGTGCTGATGATCTGGTTGATGGGCCGCCACTGAGCCCTTGCGCCCCGCTTCTGTGCAACGCGCCTCAACGCAGTGCAGAAAGGGTGTGCATTATCGGCTGCACGCCGCGCAGACCGGCAAATCCGAGTTGGCACAAGCGCTGCATGGTCCTTGTTAGATAATTCATAAAACGCCGCCCTCAACGCTGAAGGCTGCGTCTCCCGAGAGAACGGGACCGGACAAAGGCGTCCTCGTCAGGCCACTGACGGGACGCCTTTTTTTGTTTGCGCTAAATATGTCGAGCACGCGCTGCAGTGACTCGGAGGCAAGATGACCAAACTCAAACTGGTGATGATCGGCAACGGCATGGCCGGCGTGCGCACACTCGAAGAGTTGCTGAAACTGAGCGAAGACCTTTACCACATCACGGTCTTCGGTGCCGAGCCACACCCCAATTACAATCGCATCCTGCTGTCGCCGGTACTGGCCGGCGAACAGAATTTCGAAGACATCGTGCTCAACGATCTCGACTGGTACGAACGCAACCGTATCCAGTTGTTGCTCAACCGTCGCGTGGTGAAGATCGACCGCATTAGACGCCTGGTGATCGCCGATGACGGCACTCAGGCCCATTACGACCGGCTGCTGATTGCCACCGGTTCGCGACCGTTCATACTGCCGATCCCCGGCAACACGCTGAACGGCGTCATCGGTTATCGCGACATCGGCCACACGCGGCAGATGATCGACACCGCCGTCACGCACAAACGCGCAGTCGTCATCGGCGGCGGGTTGCTCGGCCTGGAAGCGGCCAACGGCCTGAGTCTGCGCGGCATGCACGTCACGGTAGTGCATAACGGCCAGACGCTGCTGGAGCGCCAGCTGGACAAGACCAGCGGGCGGATGTTGCAAGCGGCGCTGGAAAAGCGCGGCCTGAGCTTTCGCCTCGACGAACAGACCAACGCCCTGCTCGGCGATGATCAGGGCCGTGTAACCGCAGTGCAATTCAACAACGGCGACAGGATCGACGCCGATCTGGTAGTCATGACAGCAGGCATACGACCCAACACCGAATTGGCCGAGCAAGCCGGCTTGCCCTGTAACCGCGGCATTCTGGTCAATGACACCTTGCAGACCTACGACCCGCGCATCTACGCGATTGGCGAATGCGTCAGCCACAGGGGCATCGCCTATGGACTGGTGGCGCCGCTGTTCGAGCAGGCCCGAGTGTGCGCCAATCACCTTGCGCAACTGGGCTTTGCGCGTTATCCGGGCTCGGTCACCTCGACCAAGCTGAAAGTCACCGGCATCGATCTGTTTTCCGCCGGCGATTTCCTGGGTGGCGAAGGCACTGAAAGCATCACCCTTTCCGACCCCATCGGCGGTGTCTACAAGAAACTGGTAATAAAGAACGATGTACTGGTCGGCGCCTGCCTGTACGGCGACACCGCCGACGGCAACTGGTACTTGCAGCAGATCCGTGATGGCCAGGGTATCGACGCCATACGCGACCACCTGATGTTCGGCAAACCCGCTGCGCCAGAGGCTGCCTGCGCATGAACAGCCTTGCCCTCCACACCACTCGACTCACGGCGTCTACCTGCTGCTATTGCGGCGTGGGCTGCGGCGTACTGATCGAACATGACGGCGAGCATATTCTTGGTGTCAGCGGCGACCCGAAGCACCCGGCCAACTTCGGCAAGCTGTGCAGCAAAGGTTCGAGCCTGCACCTGACCGGCGACATCGAAGCCCGCGCGCTGTACCCGGAACTGCGTTTGGGCAAGGGCCTGGCGCGCAGCGTCACCGATTGGGATACCGCGCTGGAGCACGCGGCCAATGTGTTCGCCGAGACCATTCGCGAACACGGTCCCGACAGCGTCGCCTTCTACATTTCCGGCCAGTTGCTGACCGAAGACTACTACGCGTTCAACAAGCTGGCGCGCGCACTGATCGGCACCAACAATATCGACAGCAACTCAAGGCTGTGCATGTCCTCGGCCGTAGCTGGCTACAAGCGCAGCCTGGGTGCCGATGCACCGCCCTGCAGCTACGAAGATATCGAACTGAGCGACTGCGTGATGATCGTCGGCAGCAACATGGCGTACGCGCACCCGATTCTGTTTCGTCGTCTGGAAGAGGCAAAAAGCTGTCGTCCGCAGATGAAACTCATCGTCATCGACCCACGGCGCACCGACACCTGCGAACTGGCCGACCTGCACCTGGCTATTCAGCCCGGCACGGACGTCACGCTGTTTCACGGCATCCTTCATATACTGATGAGCGAACGGCTGATCGACCCGGCGTTCATTGCCGCGCACACACAGGGCTATGAGGAACTGGCCACGCTGGCCCGTGATTACCCGCCTGAGCACGTGGCCTCCCTCTGCGGCATTACTCTGGAACAGCTGCACACCTGCGCCCGCTGGGTGGGCGAAGCTCCGGCTTTTCTGTCGCTGTGGTGCATGGGGCTGAATCAGTCCACGGCCGGCAGCGCGAAAAACAGCGCGCTGATCAACCTGCACCTGGCGACCGGGCAGATTGGCAAACCCGGCGCAGGCCCCTTCTCGCTCACTGGCCAGCCCAACGCCATGGGCGGACGTGAGACCGGCAGCTTGTCCAACCTGTTGCCAGGCCATCGCGACGCGGCAAATCCTCAGCATCGTCAGGAGGTTGCAGACTACTGGGGCGTCGACAGCCTGCCTGCCAATCCCGGCCTTTCAGCCATCGAACTGTTCGAGCAATTGCAGAGCGGAACGATCAAGGCCCTGTGGATCGCCTGTACCAACCCGGCACAGTCACTGCCCGACCAGACCCGCATCAGGCAAGCGCTGGAAACCTGCCCGTTCGTGGTACTCCAGGAAGCGTTCAAAACCACCGAAACCGCGCGTTATGCCGATCTGTTGCTGCCTGCCGCCAGTTGGGGCGAGAAAGAAGGCACGGTGACCAACTCCGAACGGCGCATCTCCAACGTGCGCAAGGCCATCCAGCCGCCCGGCGAAGCGCGCTCCGACTGGGCAATCACAGTGGATTTCGCCCAGCGCCTGCAAAAACGCCTGCAACCCGACGCGCCCGCGCTGTTCGATTTCGCCACACCCAAGGCCTTGTTCGATGAGTTCAAGGGCCTGACGGTCGGACGCGATCTGGACATGTCCGGAATCGACCGCGAGCTCATCGACCAGCAGGGCCCGCAACAATGGCCCTTCCCGCGTGGCGCTAGCAGCGGCACGCCGCGCCTTTACAGCGATGGAGTCTTTGCCACCGATTCAGGCCGGGCGCGGTTCCTGTCCGAGCCTTACATTGCCGCCAGGGAATTGCGCGATGCCGACTACCCGCTGACGCTCAACACCGGCAGGCTGCGCGATCAATGGCATGGCATGAGTCGCACCGGCACCGCTGCGCGTTTGTTCGGACACGTCAGCGAAGCAGTGCTGAGCCTTAATCCGCAGGACATGCTCAGCCATGACCTGCAACCCGGCGACCTGATCAAACTGATCAGCCGGCGCGGCGAACTGCTGTTGCCCGTCGGTAGCGAGGACAGCGTTGCAGTCGGACAGGCCTTTGTGCCGATGCATTGGGGCGACAGGTTCCTCAAGGGGGGGATCAATGTGCTCACCCAGCCAGCCTTCGACCCGGTCTCGAAACAACCGGAACTCAAGCACGCCGGCGTCAGGATCGAAAAAGCCTACCTGCCCTGGCAATTCTTTGCGCTGGTCGAGGGCAACGTGCAACAACGGATGGAAAAGCTGCGCCCCTTGTGCGACGCCTTCCCCTACCTGAGCATGGGCCTTGCCGGACGCGAGCGACCGGCTCTGCTGATACGCGCCGCCAGCGCACAAGCACCCGATTCAGCGCTGCTAGAGCAGATTGATCGTGTACTGGGCCTGGATGAAGGACCGGTCATGGCGTATGACGACCCCAAACGCTCGATCGGCAAGCGAGTACGTATCGACAACCAACGTATTACCGCGATTCGTCTGGCCGGTGAAACACTTGCCCGGCATTGGCTGCAGACGTTGTGGCTGGAACAGCGCGTCGATGCTTCACTGCGGCGCTGGCTGTTGGCACCGCTGAGCAGCGAACCGGGCAAAGACTCGACACAGACTCGCGACAAGACCTTGTGCAACTGCATGAACGTCAGCCAGAACGCGGTCATGAGCGCTATCGAGCGTGGCCTGGACCTGAATCAACTCAAGACACAGTTGGGCTGCGGCACCCAGTGCGGCTCGTGCGTGCCGGAAATAAGAAGACTGATCCATACCGTGGCGGTTACAGAATGAGGAATGCGGCATGAGCGCAAAAGTATGGCTGGTGGGCGCAGGCCCAGGCGACCCGGAATTACTGACCCTCAAGGCAGTGCGTGCCTTGGCTGAAGCCGACGTAGTGCTGATCGACGATCTGGTCAACCCCGCAGTGCTGGAACATTGTCCGGGAGCGCGGGTCATCGCGGTCGGCAAGCGCGGCGGTTGCCGTTCGACGCCGCAAGCGTTTATCCATCGCCTGATGCTGCGCTATGTCCGTCAGGGCAAATGCGTGGTTCGCCTTAAAGGCGGCGATCCTTGCATCTTCGGACGGGGCGGTGAAGAGGCTCAATGGCTGCAGGAGCGCGGTGTCGCCGTGGAACTGGTCAACGGCATTACAGCGGGTCTTGCCGGTGCAACACAGTGCGGCATTTCGCTGACCCTGCGTGGTATTAGCCGTGGCGTGACGCTGGTCACCGCTCACACTCAGGACGACAGCACCCTCAACTGGCAGGCGCTCGCGCAAGGCGGAACCACCCTGGTGGTTTACATGGGCGTGGCGAAACTGGCGGAAATTCGCGAGAGCCTGCTGGCAGGCGGAATGAGTGGCGAGATGCCGGTGGCGATGATCGAGAACGCTTCGCTGCCGTGGCAGCGCGAATGCCGCAGCTCCCTGAATGACATGCAACAGGACGCAGCCGCTTTCCAATTGAAGAGCCCCGCCATTCTGGTGATCGGTGCGGTTGCCGCGCACAGCAATGAGCTGCTGAATCAAACCCTGACAGACCACGCGCAGCTGAATGCCGGCTGACATCAAGCCCGCCTGAACAGACGCAATGCCAAATCGCAGGCAAAGAAAAGCCCGGCCTAAGCCGGGCTTTTCAGTACAAGCGGCTAATTACTTAGCTTGAGCTTCTACTTCTGCTTCTACGCGACGGTTAACTGCGCGGCCAGCTTCAGTTGCGTTATCAGCAACTGGCTTGCTTTCGCCGTAACCAACCGAGTTTACGCGGCTAGCGCCAACACCGTACTGGTTAACCAGAACCTGTTTAACGGCGTTTGCACGACGCTCGGACAGTTTTTGGTTGTAAGCGTCAGGACCGACGGAGTCAGTGTGACCTTCAACAGTGGTGGTGGTCTGTGGGTACTGCTGCATGAAGTCAGCGAGGTTCTTGATGTCGCCGTAGCTGTTAGGCTTGACTACGGATTTGTCGAAATCGAACTTCACGTCCAGCTCAACACGAACCACTTCGGCAACTGCTGGGCAGCCATCAGCGTCAACGGTAACGTTGGCTGGGGTGTCCGGGCACTTGTCGACGTTGTCGCACACGCCGTCGTTGTCGCTGTCGGAGCACACTTCAGCTACTGGAGCTGGTGCTGCTTCAACTTTCTTGCTGCCGCCACCGAAGTTTACACCGATACCGACGCTAGGCGCCCACTCGGTGTTGCCTTGGTCGATGTTGTACTGAGCTTCAACGCCTGCACGGGCATAGAAGTTGTCAGTGAAGTACAGCTTGGCGCCGCCGCCGATGTTGGCGAAGGTGGAACCGTCACGGCCACGGCGAGCGTCTTGACCGATGCTCTGGTCAGAGAAACCGGCAGATACGTATGGACGCAGCATGTCGCCTGGGTTGTTGAAGTGGTACAGAGCGTCCAGAGCAGTGTCTGCGCCCTTGATGTTCTTGCCGCTGTCGCTACGGACGTTGTGGACTTCGTCGTAGCCCAGACGCAGCTCAACATCGTCAGTCAGGAAGTAGCCAACGGAGCCGCCGAACAGGTTGCCGTCGTTTTTGAAGTTACGATCGCTGTCGTAGTACTCTTTCTTGGCGAAGCCTTCGATTTCGACCGCGCCTTGGCCTTGAGCCAGCGCGCCGAACGAAGTTGCGGCAACAATAGTACCAATGGCCAAGCCCAAGGTGTTTTTCAGTTTCATCCGTTAAATCCCCATCTGATGATTATTAAGCAGTCCCACACATGGGGACAACTCAGCGGCAAGTCTACCAGACCTTGCCAGTTTGTTAGAGATATTTGCACCGTATTAAGTTTCGGCGATTCCCGCAAATTTCTCTCGTAATTTATCTAAAGCCCGCTTGTAACGCATTTTCGTTGCGCTCAAGCCCATGTGCATGATGTCAGCGATCTCCTGGAATTCAAGTTCTGCAACAAAACGCAGGACCAGAATCTCCCGATCGATCGGGTTCACATACACAAGCCAGCGATCAAGTCCGCCCCGTTCTTCAGGTTTGGGCGCCTTTTCTTCCGACGCTTCCTCAAGTGGATCCAGACTCAGCGCGTCCATCAAGCGACGCTTACGCCGTTCCTTCCTGTACTGCGTGATGCATTCATTGTAGGTGATGCTGTACAGCCAGGTTTTAAATTTAGATTTACCTTCAAAATTTTTCAACCCATACAACACTTTAAGCATCACCTCCTGACAGACATCATCAGCATCGCGATCGTTCCCCAGATACCGCGCGCACACGTTAAAAAGTGTTCGCTGGTAACGGCGCATCAATTCTTCGTAGGCCCGCGTCACATTGAACAGCTCAACGTGGGCGCGCGCAACCAGCTCCTCATCTGAGAGCTCGCGTGGGTCGTAGCGCGTCGAAAACGGTTGAGGTTTATTCAAAACAAATCTTGCCGACAGTCAGGTCAATGTCCGCCATGGCCTGTATCGGCAACCTGGCGGCATACATTAGCAGGTTAACCGCTTAACGGCTGCTTACTCTCTGCTCGAGCAGGATGCGGTTGGAAAACGACACCAGCTCCCCCTCGTCTGTCAGTAGCGTTGTCTTGACCGTACCGATTTCCTCGATTTGCCCTTCCGTATCGCCTATCTGTACCTGTTGCCCGACCTGAAACAGCTCGCGGACGTAAATTCCGGCAATGATCTGCCCGGCAATTTCGCGACTGCCGAGGCCCAGGGCAAGCGCCACTGTCAGACCAACGGTAATCAGCGCAATCACAATAACGTGGTTCAGCAGGTCGGTCTTAACCTCCAACTGGCTGATCGCGACCGAAATACTGATGATAATGACCAGCCCCTGGGCAATTCGCCCCAAGCCGGCAGAGTAATCGATCCCTACGCCTTCGGCAGCACCTCGTACCAGGCCATTGACCAGTTGCGCCAACAGCACACCGACCAGCAGCACCAGCGCAGCACCAAATACCTTAGGCAAATACAGCGCCAGCATGTCGAGCGTAGCTGAGACCCGCTGCAGGCCCAATGATTCAGCGGCCGATACGAGGAATATAAGCAGAACGAACCAGTAGACGACCTTGCCGATCAGCGTGGAGACCGGCACCTTGACGCCAGCGCGGCCGATGATCTTGGTCAGGCCGGTACCGCCGACCAGACGATCAAGGCCCAGTTTGGCCAGTAATTTGGAAAGCAGTGCGTCGAGCAGCTTGGCGACGACAAAACCGAGCAACACCACAACCAGGGCGCCGAACAGGTTGGGGATGAAGTTTGCGACTTTGGTCCACAATGCAGTCATTGCAGCAAGAAGGCTCTGGGTCCAGAGGTTCAGTTCCATGCTCAATCAGCCTTATCGATAGAACGCGCACCTGTCGAGGTGCGACGAGAAACGGGAGAGACGTGGGCCGAGCCGTTGTTCACGGCAATCATCAGCGCCTGCGACCAGCGGCCCAGCAACCCGAACAACACACCGGCGCCGACCTGGCGATTGGCGGTCTTCAGGACGCGTCCCAGACATGCGTCATCATCCCGGCTGGAGGATGAAGAATTGAGCATGTCGCGTAAAGATTCTTCAAACGGATCGTGCATCAGGCACCTCACGTAATGTCATTCAAAGACGCGACGCGAAAACAACAAGTCACACAAGCTCACCAAAAAACCATCGAGGCTCACCCTATACCCAACGCAAACGGCGGAACAGCCACCACTGCCCTGCGCCCAGTGCGACGATCAGCAGACAGGCCACCAGAAAGCCGTACGAACTGGCCGAACCCGGAATGCCGCCAACGTTAATACCCAGCAAACCCGTGAGAAAACTCATCGGCAGAAAGATACAGGTAATGATACCGAAGCGGTACATGGTGCGGTTCATGTGCTCGCGCAGGCGCCGGTCCTCGGACTCCAGCAGCAGCCCCACCCGCTCGCGTGTCAGCTCGAGCTCTTCCAGATAACGGGTCAGGCTGTTGTTCAGCTCATTCCAGTAATCAGCGTCGTCATGGGCAAACCAGGACAGCTTGATGCGTGAAAGCTGACCATAAATATCCCGCTGCGGCCCAAGGAACCGGCGCAGGCCGGCAGCGCGTCGACGGATGTGTAGCAGCTTGCCATGCTCGGGATTGTACCGTTCGTCGGCGTCGTTCTTTTCTTCCTCTTCATCGACCAACTCGGTCAGTTCACCCACCAGGTCCTGAACCTTGTCAGTGAGGTGCTGCGCTAGGTGCAGGATCAGCTCCGAGGCGCTCTTCGGGCCTTTGCCCTGCCCCAGCAGCTCAATCAGTTCCTCAGTGGCGCGCAACGGACGCAGGCGCAGCGAGATCACCCGCTGCGCGGCAGCGAAGATACGCACCGAGACCATGTCTTCAGGTTCCGCATCGGGATTCAGATTCACGCCGCGCAGAAACAGCAGCAGCTCCTGCTCCGGCAACGGCAACAAACGCGGCCGGGTGTTCTCTTCCAGCAACAGGTCGCAGGCAAACTCGCTCAGACCGCTGCCGGTGCGCAGCCAGGCATGTGTCTGCGGGTGGCTACGATCCCAATGCAGCCAGAGGCTTTCTTCTGGCTGCAATGCAAGGTCCTGCAACTCGGTTCGAGCGATGAAACGCGCCCCACCCTTACCGTCCAAAACGAGGGCATGAACCAGCCCCCACTGCGCGTTTGCTTCATCGAACATGGATACTTCGCTTATTCCGGCATGGTCAGAGGTGATGGGGAAATGATGACGCCGTTGTTGTCGGCGTACAGGTACTCACCGGGGCGGAACGTCACGCCGCCAAAGGTCACCGGCACATTCAGCTCACCTATGCCGCGCTTCTCGGTTTTCTTCGGATGACTGGCGAGCGCCTGGACACCCAGGTCAGTCTGGGCGATGACATCCACATCGCGGACGCAGCCGTAGATCAACATTCCTTCCCAGCCGTTCTTTGCAGCCTTGTCAGCCAGCATGTCACCCAGCAGCGCGCAACGCAGCGAGCCACCACCGTCGACGACCAGTACCTTGCCCTTGCCGTCGAGCTCGACCTGCTCCCTGACCTTGGAGTTGTCCTCGAAACATTTCAGCGTGACGATCTGGCCACCAAACGAATCGCGGCCGCCAAAATTGCTGAACATCGGCTCCACGACCTGAATCAGGTCCGGATAGGCGTCACACAGATCGGGGGTGAGGTAGTGCATGGGACAACTCCTTTCATCGGCTATTGGGACGCGATTGATACAGACGGTTTAGTGAAACAGACACGACCGGATGAGCCTAACCATAGCGACTTTACCGGCTAACTGCCCACCGCGACCTGAAACTCTGCAACTTGTTCAGGAACCGAGCGCTCGCCAAGCCACTCGATCACGCGTGGCCAGACCTGCTGCTGCGCGGCCTTGCTGACCAGCATCTGCACATGATCGAAATCCTCGCTGAAGCCATGTTCGCGGCTCAGGCAGAGGAATTGCCTGTGTTCGCTGCCGATCTGCTCGAAGAGTTCACGGCAAGCCCACACCGGGTCCTGATGGTCGCCGGCCGCAGCGACAGCCAGAAGCGGCACCTGAACCGCGCTCAACCCTGCCCACCAGTTGTTGTCACGCTCACCGAAACGCCCGAACAACCCGTGCCAGCGCATGCTTTCCAGAACCAGGCCGATCGGCTCGTCTTCCGGCCCGCGCTTGAAACGCGGTCCGGAGATATGCTCGAAGGACCTCAGCAGCCACTTCGCAGACCATTGCAGTGGCGGGACTTTCAGCGGCCAGTAGGTGCGGCTGACCTGGCTGCCGAACAGCGCCACGGACGCTGCAGTATCAGCCCCCAGATACTGACCGCCCAAGGCTGCCGCCAGGCTTGTGCCGCCCAGCGAGTGGCCGATCCAGTGCGGTATCTGGCCACTTTGCTCGACGACGAACGCGGCAATGGCTGGCAAATCGAAACGCGCGTAGTCCGCCACGCAATTGCTGCGATAACTCAGGTTGCGAGCCGACAAGCCATGGCCGCGCATTTCAGGAATCCACACGTCATAGCCGGCCCGCGCCAGATACGCGCCCAGACCGATGCCCTTGGGCGAATACCAGAACCGCCGGTTGGAAAAACTGCCATGCAGCAGTATGACCGGAGTGCCACGCACATCCGGCTGATCGACGCGCCCCAGCCGGGTTACCGCAAGTTCGACACTGGCGTCGGGGCTGTTGGCAGGTTTGAGACGGTAGACGTCCTCGACCAGGTCGCCACGACGCTCGGCGCTGATCAAGGCCACGGGGAAAAGCTGGCTGCTGCTCTGCATATCACTCTTTATCTGGTTTGACAGACGGGATGAAACCACGCGTTCCGGGGTCTCGCGGTGCGCCATAAAAAAGGCGGCTTCCGAAGAAACCGCCTCATTTAAACACCTGAACCACATGACGGCTCAGGCCGCGTTCGCGTCACACTGGAGCCCGGTCGTTTAAGGGCCGTGCCTCAGGTACGTCGCCGCCGGTCAGACAGGCGCCTGTGCCTCGGCAAGGAAGAACCAGGTCTCCAGTACCGAATCGGGGTTCAGCGACACACTCTCGATGCCCTGATCCATCAGCCAGCGCGCCAGGTCCGGATGATCGGAAGGCCCCTGCCCGCAGATGCCGATGTACTTGCCGGCCTTGTTGCACGCCTGAATGGCATTGGACAGCAGCTTCTTGACCGCCGGGTTACGCTCATCAAACAGGTGAGCGATCACCCCGGAGTCACGATCAAGACCGAGCGTCAGCTGGGTCAGGTCGTTGGAGCCGATGGAGAAGCCGTCGAAGTACTCGAGGAACTCTTCCGCCAGAATCGCGTTGGACGGCAGTTCGCACATCATGATGATGCGCAGGCCGTTTTCGCCACGCTTCAGGCCATTGGCGGCCAGCAGATCGATCACCTGGCTCGCCTCGCCCAGGGTGCGGACGAACGGCACCATGATCTCGACGTTGGTCAGGCCCATCTCTTCGCGCACACGCTTGAGCGCACGGCACTCCAGCTCGAAGCAGTCACGGAAGTTCTCGCTGATATAGCGCGACGCACCGCGGAAGCCCAGCATCGGGTTTTCTTCTTCAGGCTCGTAGAGCTTGCCGCCGATCAGGTTCGCGTACTCGTTGGACTTGAAGTCCGAGAGGCGCACGATGACCTTCTTCGGCGTGAACGCGGCAGCCAGGGTACTGATGCCCTCGACCAGCTTTTCGACATAGAAACCGACCGGATCGTCGTAGCCGGCGATACGCTTGTCGACGCTTTCCTTGATTTCCGGTGGCAGCACCGAGTAGTTGAGCAGCGCCTTGGGGTGCACGCCGATCATACGGTTGATGATGAACTCCAGACGCGCCAGACCGACACCGGCATTGGGCAACTGGGCGAAATCAAAGGCACGGTCCGGGTTGCCGACGTTCATCATGATCTTGAACGGCAGATCAGGCATCGCATCGACCGAGTTGGTCTTGATATCGAAGCCCAGCTCGCCTTCGAAGATATAACCGGTGTCGCCCTCGGCGCAGGAAACCGTGACACCCTGGCCATCCTGAAGGGTGTGCGTGGCGTTGCCGCAGCCGACCACTGCCGGGATGCCCAGCTCACGGGCGATGATCGCCGCGTGGCAGGTACGACCGCCACGGTTGGTGACGATTGCGCTGGCGCGCTTCATGACCGGCTCCCAGTCCGGGTCGGTCATGTCCGACACCAGCACGTCGCCGGGCTGGACCTTGTCCATCTCGGACACGTCCTTGATGATGCGTACCTTGCCCGCGCCGATGCGCTGACCGATGGCACGGCCTTCGACCAGTACCTTGCCGGTCTCCTTGAGCAGATAGCGTTCCATGACGTTGGCCGAAGCACGGCTCTTCACCGTTTCCGGGCGCGCCTGGACGATGTACAGCTTGCCGTCGTCACCGTCCTTGGCCCACTCGATGTCCATCGGGCACTTGTAGTGCTTCTCGATGATCATCGCCTGTTTGGCCAGCTCGGACACTTCGGCATCGCTCAGGCAGAAACGCGCGCGATCGGCAGGCTCGACGTCGATCACCTTGACCGAACGACCGGCCTTGGCTTCTTCGCCGTAAATCATCTTGATCGCCTTGCTGCCCAGATTGCGACGCAGGATCGCCGGGCGGCCAGCCGCCAGCGTGTCCTTGTGCACGTAGAACTCGTCCGGGTTGACGGCGCCCTGCACAACCGTCTCGCCCAGGCCGTAAGCGCCGGTGATGAACACCACGTCGCGGAAGCCGGACTCGGTGTCGAGGGTGAACATCACACCAGCCGTGCCGGTTTCGGAGCGCACCATGCGCTGCACGCCTGCAGACAGCGCGACCAGCTTGTGGTCGAAGCCCTGGTGTACACGGTAGGAAATCGCACGGTCGTTGAACAATGAAGCGAAGACTTCCTTGGCGGCACGGATCACGTTCTCGACGCCGCGGATGTTCAGGAAGGTCTCCTGCTGGCCGGCGAACGAGGCATCCGGCAAGTCTTCGGCCGTTGCGGAGGAACGCACGGCCACGGCCAGGTTCGGATTACCCGCAGAGAGCTCGGCAAACGCAGTACGGATCTGGGCGTTAAGCTGCTCGGGGAACTCGGCCTCCATGATCCACTGACGAATCTGCGCACCGGTGCGGGCCAACGCGTTGACATCATCGACGTCAAGGGCGTCCAGCGCAGCATGGATCTGCTCGTTCAGGCCGCTGAGCTCGAGAAAGTCACGGTAGGCCTGGGCGGTAGTCGCGAAGCCGCCGGGCACCGAAACACCAGCACCTGCGAGGTTGCTGATCATCTCGCCGAGGGACGAGTTTTTGCCCCCCACGTGCTCTACATCATGGACGCCGAGCTTATCGAGGGAAACTACGTACTCTACCAAGGTGATCTCTCCACTAACTGTGTTTGTTGTTGGGAAAAGCTCATTCACCTGCGCCACATGCGGTGTGGCTTCAGGCGTGTCTGCCCGGACGTACAGATCGGGCGTTCAAAACCGAGTGTGCAAAACCACGCGTGCAAAAAAGCTGCACCTGCGGGCTCTCATGGCAGGCCAGCACGCCTATGATAGCCAGAATTCGTCAACTGCTTAAGGCCTGGGGCAAAAATGAAACGATCCGCTTTCTTCATCTCGGACGGCACGGGCATCACCGCCGAAACCCTGGGCCAGAGCTTGCTGGCACAATTTGAAAACATTACGTTCAACAAGTTCACCAGGCCCTATATCGACAGCGTCGAGAAGGCGCGGGCGATGGTACAACAAATCAATAATGCCGCCGACAAGGACGATGTGCGGCCGATCATCTTCGACACCATCGTCAATCAGGACATTCGCGAGATTCTGGCGACGTCCAATGGCTTCATGATCGATATCTTTTCGACCTTCCTCGCCCCGCTGGAGCAGGAGCTTAGTTCACACTCGTCCTACTCCGTGGGTAAATCGCATTCCATCGGGCATAACTCCAATTACATGGAGCGCATCGAGGCGGTCAACTTTGCGCTGGACAACGATGACGGCGCACGGACACATTATTACGACAAGGCCGATATCATCCTCGTCGGCGTCTCGCGCTGCGGCAAGACCCCGACCTGTCTGTACATGGCCATGCAGTTCGGTATCCGGGCCGCCAACTATCCGCTGACCGAAGATGACATGGAGCGCCTGCAACTCCCTGCAGCGCTCAAACAGCATCGCGAAAAACTGTTTGGCCTGACCATCGACCCGGACCGTCTCACCGCGATCCGCCATGAGCGCAAGCCCAACAGCCGCTACTCCAGCTACGCGCAGTGCGAATTCGAGGTGCGCGAGGTGGAAAGCCTGTTCCGCCGCGAGAACATCGCACACATCAATTCCACGCATTTTTCGGTGGAAGAAATCTCCGCCAAGGTGCTGGTCGAAAAAGGCGTGGAGCGACGCTTCAAGTAGGCGCTGCGGTCACCCCGTCAAGCTGACGACTTCACTCGCCTGGCTGCGGCACCCGCACCCAGCCTTCCATCAGCACGCGGGCGCTGCGGCTCATCAGGGCCTTGGTGACTTTCCAGTCACCGCCCTCCTGAACGGCCTTGGCGCCGACCCGCAATGTGCCGGAGGGATGGCCAAAGTTGACCGCACTGCGTGCCTGACCGCCAGCGGCCAGATTCACCAGCGTGCCCGGAATGGCCGCCGCTGTGCCGATGGCCACCGCAGCCGTGCCCATCATCGCGTGGTGCAGCTTGCCCATCGACACGGCGCGTACCAGCAGCTCGATATCCTGCGCAGCCACAGGCTTGCCACTCGACGCCACGTAATCGGCGGGCGCAGCGACAAACGCCACTTTGGGCGTGTGCTGGCGTGCGGCAGCTTCATCGATGTTGCCGATCAGGCCCATGCGCAGCGCACCGTAGGCGCGAATGGCTTCCAGACGGGCCAGCGCCTGCGGATCACTGTTGATATCGCCCTGCAGCTCAGTGCCGGAGTAACCGATGTCGGCGGCGTTGACGAAAATCGTCGGGATGCCGGCATTGATCATGGTCGCCTTCAGAATGCCGATGCCGGGCACCTCCAGCTCGTCCACCAGATTGCCCGTCGGAAACATCGAGCCGCCCGCGCCCTCTTCGTCCGCCGCCGGGTCGAGAAACTCCAGTGGCACTTCAGCTGCCGGGAAGGTCACGCCATCCAGCTCGAAATCACCGGTTTCCTGCACCACGCCGTTGCTGATCGGCACATGGGCGATGATGGTCTTGCCGATGTTGGCCTGCCAGATACGCACCACCGCGACGCCGTCCTGCGGAAAACGGCCCGGGTCGACCAGGCCACTGGTAATCGCGAATGGCCCCACGGCCGTTGACAGGTTGCCGCAATTGCCGCTCCAGTCGACAAACGGCTTGTCGATGGACACCTGACCGAACAGGTAATCGACATCGTGGTCGGGCCTGCTGCTGCGCGAAACAATCACGCTCTTGCTGGTACTCGACGTCGCCCCGCCCATGCCGTCGATCTGCTTTTCATAGGGGTCAGGGCTGCCGATGACCCGCAACAGCAGCGCATCCCGCGCCGCGCCCGGAACCTGTGCAGCTTCGGGCAGATCAGTCAGCCTGAAAAACACACCCTTGCTGGTGCCACCGCGCATGTAGGTGGCGGGGATGCGGATCTGGGGTGAATGAGCCATGAATTCGTTGTCCTGTTCGAAGAGCGCGCTGCGCGCTCAAAATTGGACGCAGAGCGTCCAGAAGTGTTTTTCCGCACACTTGGCGCTCCTCACGCTCCAGCGTAGCTACGATGCAGTAGCCTCCAGAAAGTCTTGAGCAAAACGCTGCAATACGCCGCCCGCCTCATAAATAGAGAGTTCTTCAGCAGTGTCCAGACGACAGGTCACCGGCACCTCGACGCGCTCGCCGTTACGGCGTTGAATCACCAGCGTCAACGTCGCGCGCGGTGTGCGCTGGCCGATCACATCGAAGGTTTCGCTGCCGTCGATGCCCAGGGTCAGACGGCTGGTGCCCGGCTTGAACTCCAGCGGCAGCACGCCCATGCCGACCAGGTTGGTGCGGTGAATACGCTCGAACCCTTCTGCAGCAATCACTTCGACGCCCGCCAGCCTGACGCCTTTGGCCGCCCAGTCACGGGACGAGCCCTGCCCATAGTCGGCACCGGCAATAATGATCAACGGCTGCTTGCGCGCCATGTAGGTTTCGATGGCTTCCCACATGCGTGTGACCACACCTTCGGGTTCGATACGGGTCAGCGAGCCTTTTTTGACCTTGCCGTCGACCACTGCCATCTCGTTGACCAGTTGCGGGTTGGCAAAGGTCGCGCGCTGGGCGGTCAGGTGGTCGCCCCGATGGGTCGCGTAGGAGTTGAAGTCTTCCTCCGGCAGGCCCATTTTCGCCAGGTACTCGCCCGCCGCACTGTCGAGCATGATCGCGTTGGACGGCGACAGGTGATCGGTGGTGATGTTGTCCGGCAGCACGGCCAGCGCCCGCATGCCCTTGAGCGTGCGCTCTCCGGCCAGCGCGCCTTCCCAGTAGGGCGGGCGACGGATGTAGGTGCTCATCGGACGCCAGTCGTAAAGCGGCGCGACCTTCGGCCCGCTGTGCTCTTCGATGGCAAACATCGGGATATAGACCTGGCGGAACTGCTCCGGCTTGACCGACGCCTGCACGACGGCATCGATCTCTTCATCGCTCGGCCAGATATCCTTGAGACGGATTTCCCGGCCCTCGGCGACGCCCAGCACGTCGTTTTCAATATCGAAACGGATGGTCCCGGCAATGGCATACGCCACCACCAGGGGCGGCGAGGCCAGAAAGGCCTGCTTGGCATAGGGGTGAATACGCCCGTCGAAATTACGGTTACCGGACAGGACTGCCGTGGCGTACAAATCACGGTCAATGATTTCCTGCTGGATCAGCGGATCGAGCGCGCCGGACATGCCGTTGCAGGTGGTGCAGGCAAAGGCCACGACGCCGAAACCCAGTTGCTCCAGCTCAGAGGTCAGCCCTGCTGCATCCAGGTACAGCGCCACGGTTTTCGAGCCGGGGGCCAGCGATGACTTGACCCAGGGTTTGCGCAGCAGCCCCAGGCGGTTGGCGTTGCGTGCCAGCAGACCGGCGGCAATGACGTTGCGCGGGTTGCTGGTGTTGGTGCAACTGGTGATCGCAGCGATGATCACCGCGCCGTCGGGCATCTGCCCCGGCACCTCGTCCCATTGCCCGGCAATCCCTCTGGCCGCCAGATCGGCGGTGGCGACCCGCGCATGGGGGTTGGAGGGCCCGGCCATGTTGCGTACCACACTGGACAGATCGAAACTCAGCACGCGCTCGTACTGCACCTCGCTCAGACTGTCCGACCAAAGACCGGTGTGCCGGGCATACAGCTCGACCAGCTTGACCTGCTCGTCCTCGCGACCGGTCAAACGCAGGTAGTCGATGGTTTGCGAATCAATCGAAAACATCGCTGCCGTCGCCCCATATTCAGGCGCCATGTTGGAGATCGTCGCACGGTCGCCCAGGGTCAGACTCGACGCACCTGCGCCGTAAAACTCCAGATAGGCACCGACCACTTTCTGCTGACGCAGGTATTCGGTCAGCGCGAGCACCAGGTCGGTGGCGGTGATGCCTGGCTGATGGCGTCCGGTCAGTTCGACGCCGATGATATCCGGCAAGCGCATCCACGAGGCGCGCCCGAGCATGACGTTCTCGGCCTCGAGCCCACCGACGCCGATGGCAATCACACCCAGGGCGTCGACATGTGGCGTGTGGCTGTCCGTGCCCACCAGTGTGTCGGGAAAGGCTACGCCGTCGAGCACCTGCACCACGGGTGACATTTTCTCCAGATTGATCTGGTGCATGATGCCGTTGCCCGGTGGGATCACTTCGACGTTCTTGAACGCCTGCTTGGTCCAGTCGATGAAGTGAAAACGGTCTTCGTTGCGACGGTCTTCGATGGCGCGGTTCTTGGCGAACGCCTGCGGGTCATTACCGTCGGACTCCACTGCCAGCGAGTGGTCGACGATCAGTTGCACCGGAACCACCGGGTTGACCAGCGCAGGATCGCCGCCCTGCGAAGCGATCGCGTCACGAAGCCCGGCAAGGTCGACCAGCGCGGTCTGACCCAGAATATCGTGGCAGACCACGCGTGCCGGGAACCAGGGAAAATCCAGATCACGCTTGCGCTCGATGAGCTGGGTCAACGAGGCATTCAAGGTCGCCGGATCACAACGGCGCACCAGGTTCTCGGCCAGCACCCGCGAGGTGTAGGGCAGCGTGGCATAAGCTCCGGGCTTGAGCGCCTCGACGGCTGCCCGAGCGTCGAAATAATCCAGTCGGGTGCCAGGGAGCGGTTTGCGAAATTCACTGTTCATTGCGGGACTCGATCACGGAGTGTTCGGAATACGGGTGGGGAGCTTCAGCGGCTCCCCTGCCCCCTTTTAGGCTCTGTACGAAAAGTGGCTGCGCTCGGTGATGCTTCGTTAAAAACAGGCTCGGATGCGAGTCCAATCGGAATGCTCATTTACAACACGTAGAGTCGAACGCGACCCCGGCCGTTCCTCGCCTGTTTTTGCCTCGCCTGACCTTCGCTCGCCGACTTTTCGTACAGAACCTAGCGCTGTTCCAGAGGTACGAACGCGCGCTGTTCGACGCCGATGTACTCGGCGCTCGGGCGAATGATGCGGTTGTTGGCGCGCTGCTCGAAAACGTGCGCGGCCCAGCCGGTCAGGCGTGAGCAGACGAAGATCGGCGTAAACAGCTTGGTCGGGATGCCCATGAAGTGATACGCCGAGGCATGGTAGAAGTCGGCGTTGGGGAACAGTTTCTTCTGCTCCCACATGACCTTGTCGATGGCCTCGGAGACCGGGAACAACACAGTATCGCCCACTTCCTCGGCGAGCTTCTTCGACCAGCCCTTGATCACCTCGTTGCGCGGGTCAGACTCCTTGTAGATCGCATGGCCAAAGCCCATGATCTTTTCCTTGCGCTCCAGCATGCCCAGCGTGCCTTTGGTTGCCTCTTCGGCCGAGGCGAAGCGCTGAATCATTTCCATTGCAGCCTCGTTGGCACCACCGTGCAGCGGGCCGCGCAAGGTGCCGATGGCTGCCGTGACGCAGGAATACAGGTCCGACAGGGTCGACGCGCAGACGCGGGCGGTGAAGGTCGAGGCATTGAATTCGTGCTCGGCGTACAGAATCAGCGAGACGTCCATGACCTTGCGGTGCAGTTCGCTGGGCGCCCTGTCCAGCAGCAGGCGCAAAAAATGCCCGCCGATGGAGTCTTCGTCCGAGGTGCAGTCGATACGTTTGCCGTCGTGACTGAAGCGATACCAGTAACACATGATCGCCGGGAACGCTGCGAGCAGACGGTCGGTTGAGTCGCGCTGCTGATCGAAACTGCGCTCCGGCTCAAGGGTGCCGAGCATGGAAGCACCGGTGCGCATCACGTCCATCGGATGCGTGTCGGCGGGTATGCGCTCCAGCACTTCTTTCAGGGCCTGCGGCAGATTGCGCAGGCGCTTGAGCTTGTCCATATAGGCAGACAATTCGGCCTGATTGGGCAGTTCGCCGTACAGCAGCAGGTAGGCAACTTCTTCAAAACGCGCCTCGGCAGCCAGATCGCGCACGTCATAGCCGCGATAGGTCAGCCCGGCACCGGCCATGCCTACGGTGGACAACGCCGTCTGCCCGGCAACCTGACCGCGCAGCCCGGCGCCGCTCAATACTTTTGCTTCAGCCATGGTCTTCTCCAATTTTGTTTTTCTGTGATGGGACGGGGCGAGGCTTCTCTTGTTAACGAAGATAGTGATTCCAACGTTGCATTATCAGAGAATATAACAACCCTTTCGCGAACAAGTTCGCGCCTACGGCCTGCGGCCAGAAGCCCGGCATTTCACAGGCATCACCCCTTCTTCTGCGCAAACAGCGCATCCAGCTTCTGCTCGAATGTGTGGTAATCGATCGCGTCATACAGCTCCATGCGCGTCTGCATGCTGTCGATCACGTTTTTCTGGCTGCCGTCACGGCGGATAGCGCTGTAGACATTTTCCGCAGCCTTGTTCATCGCACGGAATGCGGAAAGCGGATACAGCACCAGCGAGACATCCGCCTCGCGCAGCTCATCGACCTTAAACAACGGCGTGGCGCCGAACTCGGTGATGTTGGCGAGGATCGGCACGCCTGCGCGGTTGGCAAATTGCTTGTACATCGCCAGTTCGGTGATGGCCTCGGGAAACACCATGTCCGCGCCGGCTTCAATACAGGCAGCGGCACGTTCCAGCGCCGACTCCAGCCCTTCAACGGCCAGCGCATCGGTACGCGCCATGATCACGAAGCTGTCGTCAGTCCGGGCATCCACGGCAGCCTTGATCCGGTCGACCATTTCCTGCTGAGAAACGATTTCCTTGTTGGGACGGTGCCCGCAACGCTTGGCGCCCACCTGATCCTCGATGTGAATCGCCGCCGCCCCGGCCTTGATCATCGAGCGCACGGTCCGCGCCACGTTGAAAGCCGAAGAGCCGAAACCGGTGTCGACGTCCACCAGCAACGGCAGATCGCAGACATCGGTGATACGCCGCACATCGATCAGCACGTCTTCAAGACCGGTGATCCCCAGGTCCGGAATACCCAGTGATCCTGCAGCGACTCCGCCACCAGACAGATAAATGGCCTTGAACCCGGCACGCCTGGCGAGCAGTGCGTGATTGGCATTGATCGCGCCGACCACTTGCAGCGGCCGTTCGCTGGCGACGGCATCGCGGAAACGCTGGCCGGGAGTGTTGTTGTTGTTATGACTCATTGTTTACCTCGGTCGGAAGTCGTCTGGGAAGCGGCCTGATAGTGGCGCTCGATGTTGCGTCTGGACGCGCCGATATGGCGGCGCATCAACAATTCGGCCAGCTCACCGTCGCGGTCGGCGATGGCGTCGAGAATGCGGTGATGTTCGGCAAAGGCCTGGCGAGGCCGGTTGGGCGTGGTGGAATACTGAATGCGGTACATGCGCACCAACTGGTAGAGCTCACCGCAGAGCATCTGGCTGAGGGTGCGATTGCCGCTGCCCTGGATGATGCGGTAGTGAAAGTCGAAATCACCCTCTTGCTGGTAATAGCCGATCCCAGCCTGAAACGCGGCGTCGCGTTCGTGGGTATCCAGAACGCCGCGCAACTCGTCGATTTCGGCCTGGGTCATGCGTTCGGCGGCCAGACGACAGGCCATCCCCTCCAGTGACTCGCGAATTTCATAGAGTTCGATCAGTTCGGCATGACTGAGCGACACCACCCGGGCGCCCACATGCGGCACACGAACCACCAGGCGCTGCCCTTCGAGCCGGTGGATCGCTTCGCGCAGCGGTCCGCGACTGATGCCATAGGTGCGAGCCAGTTCCGGCTCGGAAATCTTGCTGCCGGGGGCAATCTCGCCTTTCACGATGGCCGCTTGAATGCGTCGGAAAACGTTCTCGGAGAGGGTTTCCGAGTCGTCGGCAACCGTAATTGTTTCTTCGACCACCTGCAGCATTGTCGACACCTCATGACTATATGCGCTCAAATCTAGCCATATTTGCTCAATACGTCAAAGCCAAACCCTGTATTGTCGACAATCAGCCAAAACGAGCAAGCGCTGCTCGACACAGCAACCTGAACAGCCACACAGGTTGATCACTGGCAGCTGCAGGGCTTCATGCTAGAATGCGTCGCGTCCGTACAGCGCGCTCCGCAGCGGAGCAAGCGTCTGCGAACCGCCTGCCCTACCATCATCAGGTCAATTCCATTTGCGCCCTGACCCTGAAGTTGTTCGCTCATCGCGCCAGGATTTATGAGACTGACTACCCTCCCCACACTGCTCGGCCTTCTGTTTTTGCCCGGCCTGACCCTGGCCGCCAACAAGACAGTCTATGGCCTCAATGAATACGCCAGGCTGAGCGAAATCGATATCGAGATCGCCGCCAAGCTCGACACCGGCGCCAAGACCGCCTCACTGAGCGCCCGCGACATCAAACATTTCAAGCGCGATGGCGAAAGCTGGGTGCGCTTCTATCTGGCCAGCGACAGCAAGCATGTACACCCCATCGAGCGCCCCCTGGCGCGGGTCAGCAAGATCAAGCGGCGTGCCGACGATCTCGACCCGGATGATGACAATCGGTATTCGTCACGTCCGGTAATCAGCCTCGATATCTGCATGGGTGAATCTTTACGCACCATAGAAGTGAACTTGACTGACCGAAGTGCTTTCCAATACCCGCTTTTGATCGGCTCCGAAGCCTTGAAACGCTTTGATGCGCTGGTCGATCCAAGTCTTAAATATGCGGCAGGGAAGCCCGGCTGCGCTTCCGTCGCTCAAAACGCAGAGTAAATCCATGCGCTCTCTTACACTCCATCTGAAGATCCTGATCACTGCCCTGGTGACCCTCGGCATCGCGATCACGGCCTATCAGATTCTGGCGCTGGGCATACCCGTCAGCGAAGACGAAACCGATGACCTGTGGAATATCGACGCCAAAGTCGAGTTCGTCGCCAATCCCAAGGATTCGGTGAAGGTGCAAATGTTCGTGCCGCCGCTGGCCCACGACTACATCAGCCTCAATGAAAGCTTCATCTCGAACAATTACGGCGTCAGCGTCAACCGCGCTGACGGCAACCGCAAGGTCACCTGGTCGGCCCGTCGCGCTACCGGCAACCAGACCCTCTACTACCGACTGGTGCTGACCAAGCGTTACAGCGGTGAAAAGCCCAAAGTCAAAGGGCCTATCTTTCGCGACAGCATGACCGTCGAAGGCCCGGAAAAGATAGCCGCCGAAGCGCTGCTGGCACCCATTCGCCAGCATTCGGCGGACGTGGAGACCTTCATCACCGAGGCCATCAAGCGCGTCAATAACCTGAATGACGATAACGTCAAACTGCTGCTGGCCGGTGATACCTCGGCGTCCAACAAGGCCCGGGTCACCGAGCTGCTGCTGTCGATCGCCCACGTACCGCTGGAAAAAGCCCACACCATTCGCCTGGATGCCGAGCAGCAGACACCGGAACTCTGGCTGCGCAGCTTCAACGGCAAGGAATGGCTGTACTTCAATCCCGACACCGGCGAAGCCGGCCTGCCGGACGATCGGCTGCTCTGGTGGACCGGCGAGGAAGGCCTGGTCAGCGTCGAAGGCGGCAAGAAGGTGCAAGTCACGTTCAGCCTCAACAACAGTGAAATGAACGCGATGCGCCTCGCCAAACTGACCGACGCCAGCACCGACTCGGACTTCCTGGCCTATTCGCTGTACGGCTTGCCGCTGCAGACCCAGCAGACCTTCATGATCATGGTCATGATCCCGATTGGCGTACTGGTCATCCTGATCCTGCGCAACCTGATCGGCCTGCAGACACTGGGCACCTTCACCCCCGTGCTGATTGCGCTGGCGTTCCGGGAAACGCAACTGGGCTTCGGCATCGCACTGTTTACCGTGATCACCGCGCTGGGCCTGTCACTGCGCTCGTATCTGGAGCACCTGAAACTGCAAATGCTGCCGCGCCTGTCGGTGGTACTGACCTTCGTCGTGGTGCTGATCGCCGCCATCAGCCTGTTCAGCCACAAGCTCGGGCTGGAACGCGGCCTGTCGGTTGCGCTGTTCCCGATGGTGATTCTGACCATGACTATCGAACGCCTGTCGATCACCTGGGAAGAGCGTGGTGGCAGCCATGCCATGAAGGTTGCCATCGGTACGCTGTTCGCCGCGTCGCTGGCGCACCTGATCATGAGCGTGCCGGAACTGACCTATTTCGTCTTTACCTTCCCGGCTGTGCTGCTGGTGCTGGTCGGCTTCATGCTGGCGATGGGCAGATACCGTGGCTACCGGTTGACCGAACTGGTGCGCTTCAAGGCATTCCTGAAAGAGGAAAAGGCCAAGTGATCGGCTGGTGGAAAACCTGGAAGGCGCTCGAAGCCCGCGGCATCATGGGCATCAATCGACGTAACGCCGACTACGTGCTCAAGTACAACAAGCGCAGCCTCTATCCGATCGTCGATGACAAGATCATCACCAAGGAGCGCGCCATCGCCGCAGGCATTCATGTGCCGGAGATGTACGGCGTGATTTCCACGGAAAAGGAAATCGACAGGCTCGACGAGATCATCGGCGCGCACAGCGACTTCGTGATCAAACCCGCACAGGGCGCAGGCGGCGATGGCATTCTGGTGATCGCCGACCGTTTCGAAGAACGCTTTCGCACCGTCTCGGGACGCATCATCAGCCACTCGGAAATCGAGCATCAGGTATCCAGCATCCTTACCGGCCTTTATTCATTGGGCGGCCACCGCGACCGCGCACTGATCGAGTACCGGGTCGTGCCGGACCCGATCTTCAAAAGCATCAGCTATGAAGGCGTACCGGACATCCGCATCATCGTGCTGATGGGTTATCCGGTGATGGCCATGCTGCGCTTGCCTACCCGCCAATCAGGCGGCAAGGCCAACCTTCACCAGGGCGCCATTGGCGTGGGTGTGGACCTGGCCACCGGCGTCACCCTGCAAGGCACCTGGCTGAACAACATCATCAGCAAGCACCCGGACACCACCCACTCGGTGGATGGCGTGCAACTGCCCAACTGGGACGGCTTCATGAAGCTTGCCGCCGAGTGCTACGAGTTGTGCGGCCTGGGCTACATCGGTGTCGACATGGTGCTGGACCAGGACAAAGGCCCGCTGATTCTGGAGCTCAACGCCCGTCCCGGCCTGAACATCCAGATCGCCAACGACAGCGGCCTGACCCATCGCACTCAGGCCGTCGAGGCGCGTCTGGAGCAACTGGCTCTCGAAGGACGCCAGGAATCAGCGCAGGAGCGGGTCAGCTTTGTCCAGGACCTGTTCGGTCACGTGCCTGGCGTCTGAACCGACATACCGCTAGGACTGCTGCATCGGCAAGGCTACAATCGCCAGCCGCGTTTCCAAGACCGATATTCGACGATGCCGATCTGTTCGATACACCCCCTGCCCTACAGCGCCGACCCGATCGCGTTCTTTGCGCGAATCCGCGAAGCGCCGGGTGCGGTGCTGCTCGACAGCGGCAGGCCGACAGCCGTGCGGGGCCGACATGACCTGCTCAGTGCATGGCCGCTGCAGGAACTGAGCGTTGCCGATGATGAAGACGGCGCCGCCTACCTCCAGCGCTTGCGCGACAGCCTCAAGGCGCTCGGCGCAGCGCAACTGCCTGACGAATGCGAGCTGCCCTTCGCTGGCGGCCTGATCGGTTATCTGAGTTATGAATTTGGTCGACGCCTGGAGCCGTTGCCGGATCAGGCCATTGACGACCTGCAACTGCCCGAGGCCCGTCTGGGGCTCTACGCCTGGGCGCTGATCAGTGATCATCAGGAGCAGACCAGCCAGCTGATTTTTCACCCGTCCCTTGTCGCAAGCGAGCGCAAACGACTGATTGAGCTGTTCTCTGCCGATATCCCTGAGCCGCACACGGAATTCCGCCTAAGCCAACCGTTTCAGGCCAGCATCAGCGCGGATAACTATCGCCATGCTTTCGAACGCATTCAGGCCTACATTCAGGCCGGTGACTGCTACCAGGTCAACTTTGCACAACGCTTTCAGGCGCAGTACGTCGGTGACCCATGGGTCGCCTATTGTGCGCTGCGAGCAGCTTGCCCGACGCCGTTCGCCGGCTACCTGAACCTGCCTGGGGCCGATGC
Source organism: Pseudomonas sp. PvP100 (assembly GCF_017833055.1). Classification (NCBI taxonomy): domain Bacteria; kingdom Pseudomonadati; phylum Pseudomonadota; class Gammaproteobacteria; order Pseudomonadales; family Pseudomonadaceae; genus Pseudomonas; species Pseudomonas sp. PvP100. The sequence continues at coordinate 931,906 of NZ_JAFIBO010000001.1, read as the reverse complement.
GATTCTGAGTCTTTCTCCCGAGCGCTTCGTGCGGGTCAGCGCTCGGCAGGTCGAAACCCGCCCGATCAAAGGCACGCGGCCACGCAGCGCCGACCCGGCGCAGGATGCTGCCTTCGCCGCCGAACTGCTGGCCAGCGACAAGGACCGCGCAGAGAACCTGATGATCGTCGATTTGCTGCGTAACGACCTGGGCCGCAGCTGCCGCATCGGCTCGGTGAAAGTCCCCGAGCTGTTCAGCCTGGAAAGCTACCCCAACGTGCACCATCTGGTGAGCAGCGTGACCGGAGAGCTGGCCGCTGGCAACGATGCACTGGACCTGATCGGCGGCAGCTTCCCCGGCGGCTCCATCACCGGCGCCCCGAAGATCCGCGCCATGCAGATCATCGACGAGCTGGAGCCGACCCGCCGCAGCCTGTATTGCGGCTCGCTGATGTACCTGGACGTGCGCGGCGAAATGGACAGCTCGATCGCCATCCGCAGCCTGTTGGTCAAGGACGGACAGATTTCCTGCTGGGGCGGTGGCGGCATCGTCGCCGACTCGGACTGCGAGGCGGAATATCAGGAAACCTTCACCAAAGTCCGTGTACTGCTGGAGACGCTTGAAGCACTCTGAACCGCTCTGCGTCGCAAAGAGGACGCAGAGCGTCCAGAACGGCATACCGACGCAGAGCGTCGGCACGATAGCCAGATCATTTCGTGACGCTCTGCGTCAACTGTCTCCAGTCGCGTGCAACCGAGGCTTCGCCCTCAAAGCATCAAATCCCGATTCGAGGCCTTGATGAATTCCTTTTTCAGGTCATCAAAAGTGTGCACCGCCGGAAACTGCGGGAATTCGCGAATCACGTTGTCGGGAGCGTGGAACAGGATGCCGGCATCGGCCTCGCCCAGCATGGTCGTGTCGTTGTACGAATCGCCGGCAGCAATGATCCGGTAATACAGGCTCTTGAAGGCCAGCACCGACTGTCGCTTGGGGTCTTTCTGGCGCAACTGGTAACTGACCACCCGGTCGGTCTCGTCAGTGATCAGGCGATGACACAGCAGGGTCGGAAAACCCAGTTGCCGCATCAGCGGCTGAGAGAATTCGTAGAACGTGTCCGAGAGAATCACCACCTGAAACCGCTCGCGCAGCCAGTTGACAAACTCCACGGCGCCCTCCAGGGGCTTGAGGGTGCCGATCACTTCCTGAATATCCGCCAGTTTCAGGCCATGTTCATCGAGAATGCGCAGGCGCTGCTTCATCAGCACGTCGTAATCGGGAATGTCCCGCGTGGTGGCACGCAGCGATTCGATGCCGGTTTTCTCGGCAAAGGCGATCCAGATTTCCGGGACCAGCACACCTTCGAGGTCCAGACAGGCAATTTCCACAGCACACTCCTCAGACTATTCACTCTCGACGGAAGCGGCACTCTAGCCGCTGGCGACGGCCACTGAACAGCGGATTTTGTTACCATTGCCGCCATCACGAGCGCTTAAGCGCCACTCTTGCATTTTAGGAAGCCGCCTGATGAGCCAACCTTTCGACGTCGCTGAACTGGCGACGACCTATGCGAACAAGTCTGCACAAGACATTCTGAAACTGGCTTTCGAGCACTTCGGCGACGAACTGTGGATCTCTTTCAGCGGTGCCGAGGACGTGGTTCTGGTCGACATGGCCTGGAAGCTGAACAAGAACGTCAAGGTCTTCAGCCTCGATACAGGGCGCCTGCATGCGGAAACCTATCGTTTCATCGAGCAGGTCCGCGAGCACTACAAGATCGAGATCGAGATCGTTTCGCCCGATCACAGCAAGCTTGAACCTTTCGTCAAGGAAAAGGGCCTGTTCAGCTTTTACCGGGACGGCCATGGCGAATGCTGCGGCATCCGCAAGATCGAGCCGCTGCGGCGCAAACTGTCTGGCGTCGCCGCCTGGGCAACCGGCCAGCGCCGTGATCAGAGCCCCGGCACGCGCAGCGCCGTTGCCGCGTTGGAAATCGACAGCGCTTTTTCGACAGCCGAGCGCACGCTGTACAAATTCAACCCGTTGGCGCAAATGAGCAGCGAGGAAATCTGGGGCTACATCCGCATGCTGGAGCTGCCCTACAACAGCCTGCACGAGCGCGGCTTCATCAGCATCGGCTGCGAACCCTGCACCCGCCCGGTATTGCCGAACCAGCACGAGCGCGAGGGTCGCTGGTGGTGGGAAGAAGCCACGCAGAAGGAATGCGGACTGCATGCGGGCAACCTGATAGCGCGCGACTAATGTCGCGAGCGGCAAGCTACAAGCTACAAGCTACAAGCTACAAGCTACAAGCTACAAGCTACAAGCTACAGCCTGCGCGCTTTTACTTGCAGCTTGTAGCTCAAAACTGCCTCTAATGCACCGGCAGCTCGACATTGGCAAACAGCTCTTCCATTTCCTGCTTGTTATGGCACTGAATCGCCTTGGCCATGACTTCACGGGTCAGGTGCGGCGCAAATTTCTCGATGAAATCGCACATGAAGCCACGCAGGAAGGTGCCGCGACGGAAAGCGATTTTTGTCACGCTGGACTCGAACAGATCACTGGCATCGAGCACCACCAGGTCGCTGTCCACTGCCTCGTCTATCGCCATTCTTGCCACGATACCCACTCCCAGGTTCAGCCTGACGTAGGTCTTGATCACGTCGGCATCCGCCGCCGTGAACACGACCTTGGGCACCAGCCCGCGATGGCTGAACGCTTCGTCCAGCTTGGAACGACCGGTGAAGCCGAAGACGTAAGTCACGATCGGGTATTCAGCCAGCAGTTCCAGCGTCAGCTTCGGCGCCTTGGTCAACGGGTGCCCCTGCGGCACGACAATGCAACGGTTCCAGCGATAGCACGGCATCATCACCAGATCGCTGAACTGCTCGAGCGCCTCGGTGGCGATGGCGAAGTCAACCGTCCCGTCAGCGGCCATTTCGGCGATCTGCATCGGTGAACCCTGGTGCATGTGCAGCGCGACATCAGGGTATTGCTTGATGAAGTTGCTGATCACCGGCGGCAAGGCGTAGCGCGCCTGAGTGTGAGTGGTGGCAATCGACAGCGTGCCCTTCTTCTCGTTGGAGAACTCCTGGGCAATCTGCTTGATGCTCTCGACCTTGCGCAGGATCTCGCCCGCTGTCGTGATGATGCGCTCGCCTGCCGGTGTCACACGCGTCAGGTGCTTGCCACTGCGGGCGAAAACCTCGACGCCCAGTTCATCTTCAAGCAGACGGATCTGCTTGCTGATGCCGGGCTGGGAGGTGTAAAGGCTCTGTGCCGTCGCGGAAACGTTGAGGTCGTGGTGCGCCACTTCCCAAATGTAGCGCAGTTGTTGGAGCTTCATATGTATCCCTCAAAGCAGATAAACCCTATGGGTATCGGCGACGGTATATAACTGGATTAATGGTGAGACGAATAATTCTAGAACTTTTTATCACCTTTGTAAGGTGATCGCACGCTCGATTTCATTAAAACCACCAATTGGACCTTTCCTCTACCCCCGCCCCTTTTTCAACATCATCGGAACCATGTAGACCGGCACATCGGAAAACTGCAGGACCCTGGCAGCCGTGCGGCCTACCGAGGTGCCCTCTTCCATCCTGCGGCTGTGACTGCCGACCACCAGCAAATCCACATTCAGCCTGTGCGCCTGTTCGAGAATCACGCTGGCAGGCTCGCCCTGAACGACACGCACCGTACGAATCAGGGAAAGGTCCGAGTGCCCTTCCCCCAATTCTTCACGAAACCCGTCGAGCATTCGTTGCTCTATTCCACTCAGAAACGCATTCACACCTTTGCCGCGAAGCTCTTTCAGCGCTTCCTCGCCCAGGTAACTCTGCAGCACCGACTCGGCGAACAGGCCCAGAGGCTCGACGACATGGATGACGTACAGCTCGGCGTTGAACGTTCGAGCCAGCGCCAGCGCGTGCTGCGTTACATAAGGCGCGTACAGACCGAGGTCTGCGGCATACAGCATCGAACGGACCATACAACCTCCCGTACAACCGGAATGGCGGAGATTGACTCAGCGTAGCAGCGCATCATCGGCTGCGACGGCGGACTTCTCAGCCCCCGTCGGCAAGCGGCACGATTTCGTTGCTGATGCCGTGCGGAACGTGCCCCGTCGCGACCACATCACGCGCCTTCTCGCAGTGGCCAGGCTGATCGTCGAAAAACACATCGGCGGCGAACGCTTCAAGGAAGGCCGACTTTTGCAAACCACCGAGAAACAGCGACTCGTCCAGACGAATATCCCATTCGCGCAAGGTACGAATCACGCGCTCATGAGCAGGTGCCGAGCGAGCCGTGACCAGCGCGGTGCGAATCGGGCAGCTCGCGTCGGGAAACTCGCGCTGCAGCTGATTGAGTGCGGCGAGAAAGGGCTTGAAAGGTCCGCCGCGCAACGGTTCGCGAGCCCACTCACGCTCGCTGGCCTGAAAGGCTGCCAGCCCGCCGCTCTGGTACACGCGCTCTGATTCGTCGGAAAACAATACGGCGTCGCCATCGAAGGCAATCCGCAACTCGGCGCTGGCTGCACGCCGTGCACCACCCGAAAGGATGGTCGCGGCCGCGAACCCGGCATCCAGGGCGCTGCGTACATCCTCGGCATGCGTGGAGAGAAACAGGTGGCAGCCAAACGCTGCGAGATAAGGATAAGGACTGCGCCCGCCGGCAAAGGCGGCGCGGCTGATGTCGAGGCCATAATGCTGAATCGAGTTGAAGACCCGCAGCCCGGTATCGGCACTGTTGCGCGACACCAGCACCACTTCGACGCGCGCCTTTTGCAGACTGGCATTGAGGCTCAGCAATTTTTCGACCAGCGGGAAGGCATCGCCCTGCGCGAGGATTTCGTCCTCATGTTCGATCTGATACTTGCGGTAGGCCTCGACCCCATCGGCCATGTACACCTCATGACTGTCGCGCAGATCGAACAGCGCACGCGATGAAATCGCCAGTACCAGCTTGTGGTCTTCAGCTTCTGTCATGAATCACTCCTTGCTTGCCGGGTGGTTGCCCCGATCAATGAACGCCAGTGCCTGATAAAGCGCCCGCACGCGAGGCATGTCAAACCCGGCGGCAAGCGCTGCTGCGAGGGGCCTGGCATAAATGGCGTCCAGCTCCAGCGGGCGTCTTTCGGCCAGGTCGTGGTACATGCTGGGTCTGTAATCCGGCATGCTTTCGGTCACTGTAAACAGATGCTGCGCGACACCCGGCGGCAAGGCATGCCCACAGGCCTCGGCGCCCTGCACGACCTCGTCCATCAGCGCACGGATCAAGGCCTGGCTGTCAGGGTCGGCCATCAATCGGCCGGTACTGGTCTGCAACAAGGCCGACAGCCCGTTGTAGGGCACATTCCAGACCAGCTTCTGCCAGCGGGCCTGTTGCAGATTGGCCATGACCGGCGCGTCGATGCCGGCTGTCCTGAACAGGGCCGCGCAGGCTTCGACAACCGCCATGCGGCTCGCCTCATCTTCCGCCGGGCCGCTGTGATAGCCGACACTGACCGCGCCGAAGGCTTCATGGGCGACGACGCCGGGCGCAACCCGGTTGACGCAGACGAAGCACAGCCCGCCGAGTATGTGCAGGCTGTCGGGCAGGACATTACGCAGCTGGTCTTCGACAGCCAGACCGTTCTGCAACAGCAGCACGCTGGCGTTTGGCGCAGCCGCCTGGCGAATGATCGGACCGAGCGCGGCATTGCCGGTGCTCTTGGTGCCGACCAGCAGCCAGTCACAAGACGGCATTTCAGCCGCCGAGCGATACGCCTGAACCGGCTTGAGGGACAGCTCGCCATGCACGGCGCTTTTGACCTGCAAACCTTCGCGCGCCACCGTGTCAAACTCGCTGCGCAGCAGAAAATGCACATCGTATCCGGCACGCGCCAGCATCAATCCGTAAAAGCCCCCGATGGCACCCGTACCTATGATGCCGACGCGCGGACGACGGGAATCAACACCCATGACCTCTCCCTTGACTGTCTCGCTATTTGCGGCCGTACACTATCCGTCGCAGCGGATTGTCTTGCAATAAGGCAGCGCATCTCGGCCAAAGACCTGGCCGATACCTCGTTTACTTATTGTCGAACAACGCGATAACGCGCTAAGGTTCGGCTCCCCGCTGCGCTCAAACCTGCTGGGCACCGCCGCACGGGGGACCGTTGGCGGCCAGTACCCGCGACCTGATGAGTAACACGATGGCTGATTTACCGATTGACGACCTCAACGTTGCCTCCAACGAGACTCTGATCACTCCGGATCAGCTCAAGCGCGACATCCCCCTGACCGATGCTGCCCTGCAGACCGTCAGCCAGGGCCGCGAAGTGATTCGCAACATTCTCGATGGCCATGATCACCGCCTGTTCATCGTGATCGGCCCGTGCTCGATCCACGACCTGAAGGCTGCCAAGGAGTACGCCGAGCGTCTCAAGGCGCTGGCGGCGGAAGTGTCTGACACGCTGTATCTGGTGATGCGCGTCTACTTCGAGAAGCCACGCACCACGGTAGGCTGGAAAGGCCTGATCAACGACCCGTACCTGGATGACTCGTTCAAGATCCAGGATGGCCTGCACATCGGTCGCCAGCTGCTGCTGGATCTGGCCGAGATGGGGCTGCCCACCGCGACCGAAGCCCTGGACCCGATCTCTCCGCAGTATCTGCAGGATCTGATCAGTTGGTCGGCCATCGGCGCGCGCACCACAGAATCCCAGACTCATCGCGAGATGGCTTCGGGCCTGTCCTCGGCAGTCGGTTTCAAGAACGGCACCGACGGCGGCCTGACGGTTGCCATCAACGCCTTGCAATCGGTATCGAGCCCGCATCGTTTCCTGGGTATCAACCAGGAAGGCGGCGTGTCGATCGTGACCACCAAAGGCAATGCCTACGGTCATGTGGTACTGCGCGGCGGCAACGGCAAGCCCAACTATGACTCGGTCAGCGTTGCGCTCTGCGAGCAGGCGCTGAACAAGTCCGGCATTCGCCCGAACATCATGGTCGACTGCAGCCATGCCAACTCCAACAAGGACCCGGCCCTGCAACCGCTGGTGATGGAAAACGTCGCCAACCAGATCCTCGAAGGCAACGAATCGATCATCGGCCTGATGGTCGAGAGCCATTTGAACTGGGGCTGTCAGGCGATTCCCAAGGACCTTTCGGAATTGCAGTACGGCGTGTCCATCACCGATGCCTGCATCGATTGGCAAAGCACTGAAAAGACCTTGCGCAGCATGCACGCGAAACTCAAGGATGTGCTGCCAGCTCGCAAGCGCAAGTAATCGCCTGACCGACTGCACTGCAATAACGAAAACGCCGAGCAAATGCTCGGCGTTTTTTTATGCTTGCTGTCGGTAGCTACAGGTCTTCAGAGCTTGGCCGCCTGCGACTGCAGATCATGCAGCTCCATATAGCGCTCGACATAAGAGCAGGACGGTATGACGGAATAGCCCATGCTGTCGGCATAGTCGAGCGCCTCCTTGGTCAGGGCGGCGGCAATTCCGCGACCCCGCAAGGCGTCCGGTACGAAGGTCCGATAGAAGTCCAGGGTCTGTTTGCCGAGATCCATATACGTCAGATACGCACGGTGGCCGTCGATAATGATTTCGAAATGGTGGCCGACTTCGTCATGGTGGATGGACAACGCCTCGCTCATCGCTACTCCTCGCGGGTCTTGGAATTTGACCCCTACCTTACCGGTCTTTTTCAGGCGAAGGAACATCTACGCCACCCAGTGTCTGTTTTCGACACCGGTAGAGCACTGCCGATCTCGACGGACATCACATTGAGATAGTAGGCGCCATTAGCGACTATGCTCAAGCGCGGTCGATGTAAAAACACCTGGAAATGCTCACGTGCCGACCGACAGTCAATCAGGCATGGTCTTACGCGTACTGTTCGGAACGCCTTAGCAAGGCAAAGGTCCAGTTAAAGTGGATAGTTTTTGTACAGAACGCTTGAGAAGTAACGCGGAACGCTTTCAAAGCGAGGAATTTTAGCAGCTTCTTGCGCCGGGTCCGTTTACTTACTACAAACAATGGGTACTATGTACGCCGGTCGTTTTCTCATTTTCGAGAGATGACTAATTTGAAAAAAAATTCCTTGAAGGTGAACACGATGAACAACGTTCTGAAATTCTCTGCTCTGGCTCTGGCCGCAGTTCTGGCTACCGGTTGCAGCAGCGTATCCAAAGAAACCGAAGCTCGTCTGACAGCTACCGAAGACGCAGCAGCTCGTTCGCAAGCACGTGCCGACGAAGCCTACCGCAAGGCTGACGAAGCTATGGCTGCTGCTCAAAAAGCTCAGCAAACTGCTGACGAAGCCAACGAGCGCGCTCTGCGCATGTTGGACAAAGCCAGCCGCAAGTAATAATCCCCCGGGATTATTGAAAGCCGACCCGGCAACGGGTCGGCTTTTTTTTGCCTGTTTTCTGGCTCGGTGATTGCGTGCGCAAGCCTGAATGACTGTTCTGCTGTATCAGGAAGATAACTAATTTTTGCCAAAGCTCCGCATTGGCACGAGAGCAATTGCTGGCGACGATTTACTGAAAAATCACCGGTTCTTCAGCACTCGCAGGCGCTTTGCCCGGTTCTGCGATCTCCACCGGCATGCCGTCTTCGGCCGCAACCACATCACGTACCACGTCCCAGTTCATGCGCAGGTTGTTGGCCAGGTCGTCACGCTTGAGCAGCGCATTGATCACCGCAGTGTGCTTGTCGACCACCGACGGGTTGCCCAGGTCATCAACCGGCGTGTGCGCTTCGAGATAGACCTTGCCACCGCTGATGCCGAACTTGTAAGGCTCGCTGATGATGCGCACAGTCGTACCGACCGGGGCCATGTCGGCCAGTTCCAGCACGTTATTGTTGTACATGCGGAAACAGCCATGGCTGGTGCGCATGCCGATGCCGAACTTCTTGTTCGAGCCGTGGATCAGGTAGCCGGAAAGCCCCAGACCGAACTTGAACGGCCCTAGCGGGTTGTCGGGTCCGGCAGGCACCACGTCTGGCAGCGGATCGCCATCAGCCGCATGCTCGGCCTTGATCGAGGCCGGCGGCGTCCAGGTCGGGTTCGGCGTCTTGGCCGTCACCTTGGTCACGCCAATCGGCGACCCCCAGCCTTCACGACCGACACCCAGCGGATAGGTGTGCACGACATTCTGCCCCTTGGGGTAGTAATACATGCGGTATTCGGCAAGGTTGATGACAATCCCTTCGCGCGGACCCGGCGGCAGAATGAAACGGGTCGGCAGCACGATGTCCTTGCCTGCACCCGGCAACCAGGGATCGACGCCAGGGTTGGCAGCGATCATTTCCAGGTAGCCCAGATCATATTGGGTGCCCAGATCGGCGAAGGTGTCTTCGTATTTGGCCTTGATGACCTGCACCTGCCCCACGATGTCTTCGCCGGGCGGCGGCAACGGAAACTCCAGTGCATGAACAGAGCTCGCCGCGCACAGAGCAGCAAGCGACAGACAGCGGGTAACGGCTGGAATGCGCGACAACATCCGGGAAGATCCTTCGGGTAACGACTAAAGAGATGGAAGCAAGAACTGAAGTGTACACCGGCCCTTGCCAGATCGGGGATATCTGCGGCTGGCCTTCCGGCAGTGATGACAGCTAGAGTTCAGGCCAGATCGGATTCATACCCCTGCGCTGCGCATCCATGATGGCCTTGCACAAGGGACACAGACGCTCATCGCGCATGGCCTGCAGTTCGACGGCGCGCATTTGCGGCTGGGCCGGCAACAACGTGCCACACAATGTACGGTCGATCGAGCCGCCCAGCTCCAATTGGCGAGCGATCAGATGGACGCGCACTTCCTGACAGGCGAACAGATCCAGCTGCTCATCGGGTTCAAGCATTTGATAGGCATACAGGGACCAGGCGGGACGCGGCATGGGGGGCTCCAGATCGGGGGCGCCACATTAGCCGAAAGCCCCCGCCCGGGAAAGCCTCAAAGCAGCGGTTTCAGGCTCGGCCAGACATTTTCCAGCAACTTGCCCTGAGCGGCCGCCGCAGGATGCAGACCATCGGCTTGCATCAGTTCGGGCACCCCGCCTACACCTTCGAGAAAGAATGGCACGAAGGGGACCTTTTTCTCCTTGGCCAGGTTGCTGTAAACCTCTTCAAAGGCCTTGGTGTAGCGTGGCCCGTAATTGGGCGGGATGCGCATGCCCAACAACAGCACTTTGGCACCCGCCGCCTGCGAGCGGTCAATCATCGATGAAAGGTTTTGTTGCAATTGAGCAGGCTGCTGGCCGCGCAGGCCGTCGTTGCCACCCAACTCCAGAATAACCAGTTCCGGCTTATGCTCTGCAAGCAGCGCAGGCAAACGCGCCTGGCCGCCTGCGCTGGTGTCGCCACTGATCGACGCATTGACCACCTTGTCGTCGAATCCCTCCTTGCTCAGACGCTGTTCCAGCAGGCTGACCCACCCCACGCGGGTATCCAGCCCGAAAGCCGCACTGATACTATCCCCAACGATCAACACCGTGCCCGCCAACGCGCCCTGTGACAGCAGCAGTAACCCCAGGCCAGCACTTAAAAACAACGCACGCATCGGATTCTCCATGAGTGAAAGTATTCTCAGTGCCCAAAGCCTCAGCAAAGTAGTCCCCAGCACCGAAGGTGACCTGACCATCCTGCACGAACTCTCCCTGGAACTAAACAAGGGCGACACGCTGGCCATCGTCGGTGCCTCCGGTTCGGGCAAATCCACCCTGCTCGGCTTGCTGGCCGGGCTGGACCTGCCGAGCGCCGGTTCAGTCATCCTTTCGGGGCGCAACCTCAGCGAACTGGATGAAGACCAGCGCGCCAGAGTGCGGGCCGAGCACGTCGGGTTCGTGTTTCAGTCGTTCCAGCTACTCGACAGTCTGAACGCGCTGGAAAACGTCATGCTGCCGATGGAGCTCGAAGGCCGCAAAGACGCCCGTGAAAAAGCCCGCGACCTGCTGGAACGGGTGGGCCTTGGCCAGCGCCTGACCCACACGCCGCGTCAGTTGTCGGGTGGCGAACAGCAACGGGTCGCCATTGCCCGCGCCTTCGCTGCCGACCCCGACGTGCTGTTCGCCGACGAACCCACCGGCAACCTCGACAGCCACACTGGCGAACGCATCAGCGACCTGCTCTTCGAACTGAACAAGGAGCGCAACACCACGCTGGTGCTGGTCACTCACGATGAGCGTCTGGCGCATCGCTGCCGTCGCCTGATCCGTCTTGAAGGGGGCCGACTGGTCGCCCCGCTGGAGCCTTGATGGCACGTTTGCCTTTTGCCCGCCTGCTGAGCCTCGCTGTCCGCCAACTGATGCGCGATGCCCGCGCCGGAGAATTGCGGGTGTTGTTCTTCGCCCTTCTGGTCGCCGTGGCGGCGAGCACCGCCATCGGTTATTTCGGCGCCCGTCTGAACGGCGCGATGCTGCTGCGGGCGACCGAGTTCCTGGGTGCCGATCTGATCCTCGAAGGCTCGAGCCCGGCGCGTGCCGAGCAGGTCGAAGAAGGCAAACGCCTGCAACTCAAGCATGCGCAGATCGTGGTCTTTTCCAGCGTGATCGCGACCGACGCAGGTATCCAGCTGTCGAGCATCAAGGCAGTGGACGACGCCTACCCACTGCGCGGCGAACTGAAAAGCGCCGCAGACCTGTACCAGCCGGAACAGGCTGGCAGCGGTCCGCAACCGGGTGAAGCCTGGGTCGAGGCACGCCTGCTTCCTGCGGTCGACCTGAAGGTCGGAGACGACCTCGATGTCGGCTCCAAAACCTTGAAACTGACCCGCATACTGACTTACGAGCCAGACCGGGCAGGCAACTTCTACAGCCTGACCCCGCGCGTGATGATCAACCTGCAGGACCTTGCCGCCACCGGCGTGGTACAGCCGGGCAGCCGGGTCACCTATCGGGAAATGTGGAGCGGCCCGCCGGAGGCACTGGCGGCCTATCGCAAAGCCATCGAGCCGGGTCTTGAGCCGCATCAGGAAATCAAGGACGCCCGCGATGGCAGCCAGCAGATTGGCGGCGCACTGGGCAAGGCCGAACGTTATTTGAATATGGCCAGTCTGGTCGCCGTGTTGCTGGCGGGCGTTGCCGTGGCGCTGTCGGCATCCCGATTCGCAGCAAGGCGCTTCGATGCCAGCGCCCTGCTGCGCTGCCTGGGACTGTCGCGCGGCGAGGCGATGACCCTGTTCAGCCTGCAACTGGCGATCATCGGCTTGCTGGCCAGCCTGAGCGGTGCCTTGCTGGGCTGGCTGGCACAGCTCGGTCTGTTCGCGCTGCTGCAAAATCTGCTTCCGGCGACCGTTCCGCCAGGCGGCGTACTGCCTGCACTGGCCGGCATGGGCACCGGGCTGGTAGCGCTGGCCGGTTTCGCCCTGCCGCCGCTGGCTGCACTGGGTCGCGTGCCGCCGCTGCGCGTCCTGCGTCGCGACATGTTGCCAATCCCCGCCAGCTCCTGGCTTGTGTATGGCGCAGCGCTGCTCGCGCTGGGCTTGATCATGTGGCGTCTGAGCCTGGACCTGGTCCTGACCTTCGCCCTGCTGGGTGGCGGCATCGTCGCCGCGCTGCTGCTCGGCAGTCTGCTGTTACTGGCGCTCAACAGCCTGCGCCGCCTGCTGTCCGGCGCCTCGCTGCCCTGGCGACTGGGTTTGGGGCAACTACTGCGTTACCCGCTGGCCGCTGCCGGACAATCACTGGCTTTCGGCCTGATTCTGCTGTCGATGGGCTTGATCGCGCTGCTGCGCGGCGAGCTGCTCGACACCTGGCAAAATCAGCTGCCCAAGGATGCACCGAACTATTTCGTGCTCAACGTACTGCCAGCCGATAAAGAAAACTTCGCCCAGACCCTGAGCAAGCTGTCCACTCACGCGGCGCCCCTTTACCCGGTGGTGCCAGGACGCCTGACCAGCATCAACGGTGAACCGGTCAGCAACTTCGTGACCAAGGATTCGCGCGGTGAAAATGCCACGCGTCGCGACCTGAGCCTGACCTGGGCCGCCGAGCTTCCCGAGGGCAATACCCTGACTGCCGGCAACTGGTGGAAAGCGTTGCCTGATTCTGGGCAAAGCGATGCAATGCCCGGTGTCTCGATCGAGGCCAAACTGGCCGACAGCCTGAAAATCAAACTGGGCGACCGCCTGAGCTTCATCGTCGGCGGACTGACCCGCGACGCCGTGGTCACCAGCCTCAGGGACGTGAACTGGGATACCTTCCAGCCCAACTTCTTCATGATTTTCCAGCCCGGTACCCTCGCCGACTTGCCGACCACTTACCTGACCAGCTTTTACCTGCCACCCGCCCAGGACAAGCAGATCGTCGAGCTGTCGCGCGCCTACCCCTCCATCAGCATTCTGGGTGTAGAGGCCCTGCTCGCGCAGGTACGCAGCATCCTCGATCAGGTGACCCTGGCCGTGCAGTTCGTTCTGCTGTTCGTGCTGGCCGCAGGTATCGCGGTGCTGTTTTCCGGATTGCAGGCCACGCTGGACGAACGCATCCGGCAAGGCGCACTGCTGCGCGCACTGGGCGCAGAGCGAGCGCTGCTGATCAAGTCGCGGCGCATCGAATTCGGTTTGCTGGGGGCTGCCAGTGGCGTACTGGCGGCGTTGGGCTGTGAGCTGGTGAGCTTCGTGCTGTACCGCTACGCCTTTTCGCTGGAATGGCAGCCACATCCATGGCTACTACTGCTCCCGGTGATCGGCGCCTTGCTGGTCGGTGGTGCCGGTGTATTCGGCACCCGCCGCGCACTGAACGTCAGCCCGCTGACCGTGCTGCGCGAGGGTTGAGGCTACTCACAAACCTAGTGGGAGCTAGTTGGGTATAGCGATCAGCGCTCCGCGTGAGAATGCAATGCCGGACGCTCTGCGTCCGGCCTCACTTCTCGTAATCAATCGAGTTCACGAACCACAGTTTCTCGCCTTCGGGCGTATTGACCAACACCTCGTCGCCCACTTCCTTTTTCAGCAAGGCGCGAGCCATGGGCGAGTCGATGGAGATGTAGTCGTTGCGCCCATAGATTTCGTCATAACCGACAATGCGGAATTTCTTGAGATCGCCCGCTTCGTTCTCGATCTCGACCCAGGCACCGAAGAACACCCGCCCTTCCTGCTCCGGCGAATACTGCACGACACGCATGTCTTCGAGGCGCTTGCGCAGATAGCGCACGCGTCGGTCGATCTCACGCAGCAGCTTCTTGTTGTACTGGTAATCGGCGTTTTCGCTGCGATCCCCGAGCGATGCCGCCCAGGCGACCTTTTGCGTAATGTCGGGCCGGTGCTCTCGCCACAGGTAGTCGAGTTCTTTCTTCAGGGCTTGATGCCCGTCACGGGTGATGATCTTTGTACTCAAGAAGTTTCTCCGGCCCGGCAAAAATCAGTTCGACAGGCGACAAAGACTCAACGTCGCGCCACCTCATGCTGGATGCAGCCGTCGTAATAGACCTTGGTCACCGCATCAGGCTTGAGCCGCGACTCGCTGTCGTAGGTCTGTTCCGTGATACGCAATGCCATGGGCCGCATCCATTGTTTGGCAAACTTGCGCGCCTGCAGCTTCTGCCGCGCGCCATAGCGAGTAACGCCTGACAACTTGGAGGCCTGCGCACCGCCCGCAATAGCCGAGCCCCAACGACACAGATAACGCTCGTTTTCCGTGGCGTTTCTGGCCTGTACGGAAAACGCCAGCCCGGAAAGCGTCAGGCACGCCAGAGCACAATAGACCAAACGCATGCGAAAACCACCTAATCCTTTGATAAGGCGGCGATTTTGCCTGTCCGTTCACGCGTCGGGGGCCAGCAATATGCCTTCTATGCCCATTAGCTGAATCAGGCGATTCAACCCAGCGTAATCAGACCCTGCCGGGCGATGCGCGTCAGGTCATGAATCACTTGCCCGACATCATCTGCCTGCGGCGATTGCACCACGGCGAGGTCGAATTGATCGTCGGCAAAATGACTCAGCGACTGGTGGGTCTCGGCGAACTGAATCAGAAACGCACAGGAGCCGCCACGCCGACGCGGCCAGCCGTCGAGATAGCGCAACAACGTGGGCTGATGGGAACCGCTGAGAAGGATTTTCGGGTTCTTGCGGGACAAGACCGTGCTGATCGGGGAAAGACGAATGAGGGGGCGCAGGTTGTTCATGATGGTTTCTCTGCCTCGCAAGATCCGCTGGGCAGCGGTGAGAGGCAACACCGAACCAACGTTTTAGCGGTATTTCGACAAGACTTCAGCCTTGCCAGGCGCCCCGCAAGTAGTTGTTAAATCGGCGCTTGAGCACGCATCCTAGAGAAACGTCCCATTCATTGTCAATTGCCATTCATGGCGGGTGCCTGCAAACGCACAAGGCCCGCTACAAGAGCGGGCATTGCACAGCAAGCGTAGCCGGTTATCGGGCGATGATACGGTCCAGCGACAACTTGCCTGCACCTTCGATGAGTACTGCCACGGCACCGCCAAGCAGTGCCAGCGCGTACTCGTAGCCGTTGTTGGCCATGAAGAAGCCGTTGTGGATGTGCACGGTGAAGATCGCCACCAGCAACAGCAGGATCACCACGACCGCAGCGGGACGAGCCAGCAGCCCCAGCAGCAGGCCCAGGCCACCAAAGAATTCGGCGCTGCCCGACATCAGCGCCATCAGGTAACCCGGCGTCAGGCCCAGGCTTTCCATGTACTGCGCAGTGCCTTCGAGGCCATAACCACCGAAGGCGCCGAACAGTTTCTGGCTGCCGTGCGCGATGAACGCGATACCGACGATGACGCGCAGGACAGTCAGGCCGTAACCGGCGCGAGTGGTGAGGACCGACTTGATCAATGTGTTCATGCGAGACTTTCCGTAAGTGATGGGTGATTAACAGCGAGTGGCGCCATGATAATCAAATTCACTCATGTAAAAACCGCAAATAACGGCGTATAAAAATCGAATAAATCGATCTTTAGCGTTTTACCGCTGGTTTGGGACCGCTCTTTTCCAGCGAGTCGCGCTCGCGATCAAAGGCCAGGTAGTACTTGTTCACGCTGTTCACGAACGCCACGACATTGGCACCGCCCTGCTCCATCGCCACGCGCTCGGTCTGGAAGAACCACTGGTTCGGATTCAGCCCGCGACGCCGCGCTTCCTCGCGCATACCCTGCACGCGCTCAGGTCCCAGGTTATAGGCGGCCATCACGAATGCCATGCGCTCGCGTTCGTTGACCCGTTTACTGGAGAAATACTTGCGCTGGATCAGCGCCATGTAGCGCGAACCGGCTCGGATGTTGTCGTCAGCGCTCTGGATGCTCGGCACGCCAACGCTTTTCGCTGCCGAAGGCGTGATCTGCAACAAGCCTGTGGCGCCGCCACTGCCCTTGGCAGACGGGTCGAGTTTGGATTCCTTGAACGCGAGGGCTGCCAGGTCAAGCCAGTCCATGCCCTGCGCATCGGCATGGCGCTGCAGCATCGGACGCAGTTGTTCAAGACGCTGCAGGTTGTTGCGCACTAGCGGGTTGTTGACCTTGTAGGTGTTCTTGTACGCGTTGGCGAACACCTGATCCTGCTGGGCCGACGGCTTATAGTCTTTGAGGAAATCGTCGACACTGGCCCGCAACTGGGTGGCGTTGTCACGTACGAACCAGCTGATATCACCGTGGGTCTGCAAGGTCAGGCCGCGTTCGATGCGCAGTTTGGGCATGATCCTCGCCCAGCGCTCGGCAATCGGCTGCTCGACCAGCGTCATCGGATAGATTCCGGCCTGGACCATTTCCAGCACATCCTCGACGGCCAGACTGGGGTCGACCCATTCGATTTTTGCCAGAGGCAGCTTGCGCAGCTCCAGTTGTCGATTGACCTGATGCAAGGCTTCGTCGGCAGCACTGCCGGTGGGCAGGCTCAGGGTCTTTCCGGACAATTGATCCACACGGCGCACACTGCGCTGACCGCGAACGCCGACCAGCACCAGAGGCACGTCATGCACGATCGGTGCGCTGGCCTGAATGCCCTTGGCGTCGCTGACATCGAGCAGCTCGCCGGGGGCGATCATGTCGCCTTCTCCGCGCTGCAAGGCGGTGAGCAGCTGGTTCTTGGCCTTGGGGATGACCTTGATCGTGATCTTCTGCCCCGCACGGGAGTGGCTGTTAAGGTACTGCTCGAAGGCTTGCAGGCGATGGTATTCGACGCCGATTTCCTGACCCTTGACGTCGCCGGAGCTGTTACGGCTCTGATTGACCAGCACGCGCAGCACCTTGCTGCTGCGAATCGCCGGTAAATCGCGCACCTGCACCGTGTGCTGCACGACCTCGGGACCGGTCTGACGAGCAGAAACCTGCAAGGGCAGCAGCGGTAACAGGCACATCAAAGACACAAGCGCGGATCGGATCATTCACTTCCCCAGGGCAATGCCGGAAAGAAACAGGAAAAAGGAAATCTTGAGGTCACGCAGCAGCATCGAGCAGCGAAGGAAATCGTTGAACCCTCAGGTTCAATCGCTTGAATACCCAGCGTTTTCTTGTTGTGGCCAGAGCTCTGGTATGCTCGGCAGCCTTCAGCTGGAGGTAGCACCATGCAACTCATCGACATCGGCGTCAATCTGACCAACGCAAGCTTCGCCTCGCAGCGACAGGCGGTACTCGACCGCGCCTACGCCGCAGGCGTCGAACAACTGGTGGTGACCGGCACCAGTGTCGAGGGCAGCGAACACGCCTTGCAGCTGTGTCACGAGCTGGATGAAAGCGCGCAACGCCTGTTCTGCACGGCGGGAATCCACCCGCATTCAGCGAGCGATTGGACCGGCGACACCGAGAAACAGTTGCATGCCCTGCTCAGGGAAAATCGCGTTCGCGCCGTGGGTGAATGCGGCCTGGATTACAATCGCGATTTCTCGCCTCGCCCCCAACAGGAAAAGGTCCTCGAGGCGCACCTGGCCATGGCTGTGGAACTGCAATTACCGGTGTTCCTCCACGAACGCGACGCCAACCAGCGGTTGCTGGAGATTCTGCGCGACTACCGCGACCGCCTGCCCGCGGCAGTCGTGCACTGTTTCACCGGTGAGCGCGCCGCGCTGTTCAGTTACCTGGACCTTGATCTGCATATCGGCATCACCGGCTGGATCTGCGACGAACGACGCGGCACCCACCTGCATGCGCTGGTGGGCAACATCCCTCGCGGCCGGCTGATGCTGGAAAGCGATGCGCCCTACCTGCTGCCACGCAGCCTGCGCCCCAAACCGAAAAACGGTCGCAACGAACCGGCATACCTGCCGGAAGTATTGCGCGAAGTGGCCTTGCACCGGGGCGAAACGCAGGAAGACCTCGCACGCCACAGCACTGATTGCGCGCGGCAGTTTTTTGCCTTGCCGGTGCTGAAGGACACCTCAGAGGATGAAAATCTGCAGCTTTGTTGACCCGCATCAAGGCTCTCTTCGTTGGCTGAGGCACAGTGATGGCATCTTGCTGCTATCTCAACCGATTACCGAAGAAGACCACTCATGGGCTCATGGCTTGGCAACCTGTCACTGAAATATAAGTTCTGGGCCGTCAACGCGGTCGCTTTCGTCACCACCCTGTTGCTGGTGCTGTACGCCATGCAAACTGAACAACACGCGCGCACGGATGCGTCGCGTCAGGCAGCACAAGCGCAGGCGCGCCTGCTCGCCGCCTGGCCCGTCGACGCAGCCCTGCCCTCTAGCAATACATTGCTGACGTACCGTCAGGGTCAGACACCGGTTGTCGATGGCCTTGCGCTGCCGGAACTGGCTGACGCCCGCGACTGGGTGACGCTGGACAAGCCCGCTGGCGATCAATGGCTGAGCGGTGCGCAGATCATCACCCGAGGCGCCGAGCAACGGATTGCGCTACTGGCATTCACCCCGACCTTCATGCAAATCCTGCTGGATCGCTTCACGCACTACGCGATGGCGGTTTTTGTGCTGATGTTATTGATGCTCTGTGCCTCGCAGCTGCTGATCCGCTTCCTGCTCAGCCAGCTCAACGCACTCAAAGACGTGATGCTGCACGTCGAAAAAAGCGGCGACCTGGCGGCCCGTGTTCCCAACCGCAGTGACGATGAGGTCGGGCAGATGGCCAAGGCCTTCAACGCCATGCAGGCCGGTTATCAGCGAGTGGTCAACACTGTTTCGCAAACCGCTGGCCGCCTCGATCAGGGCGCAGCGCATCTGGCGGCGGGCATGAAGGAGGTGCGCCAAGGCATGCTCGGTCAGCAAAGCGAAACCGATCAGGTGGCCACGGCCATCAACGAAATGACTGCCACGGTCCATCACATTGCCCAGCACGCTACAGCCACCCGCGATCAATCGCAGACGGCAGACGCACTGGCGGGCAGCGGCAAAGTAGTGGTCGACCGTGTGCAGGTGTCCATCGCGGGGCTTTCCAGCGGCGTGCAGCAAACGGCGGAAATGATCCAGCGCATGGCCGAAGACAGCCAGAAGATCAACGGCGTGGTCAACGTGATCCACAGCATCGCCGAGCAGACCAACCTGCTCGCCCTCAACGCAGCCATCGAGGCCGCACGCGCCGGGGAAATGGGTCGGGGTTTTGCCGTGGTCGCCGATGAGGTACGCAATCTGGCGAAGCGGGTGCAGACCTCCACCGATGAAATCACCACGATGGTCTCGACCCTGCAAAGCGGCACCCGCGATGCCGTGGATTTCATGCAGGAAAGCTCGCACAAGGCTGACGAATGCGTGCAGCAGGCGCGGGAAGCCGGTGATGCGCTGGCGGCGATTGCCGGTGCCGTGGCACAGATGCGCGAAAGCAATACGCAGATCGCCGTGGCGGCCCAGCAGCAAAGCCAGGTCGCCGAGGAGATGAACCGTGCGGTGGTGAGTATCCGCGATGTCACCGAACGCACGGTGATCCAGACGGTTGACTCGGCCAGCACCAGTGACGAGCTGGCTACGCTGGCAGGCGAACTGAATGCCGCCATTGGCCAGCTCAAGCTGTAACAGGCTATCGCCGCGATAGACAGGCTTGACTCGTCAGCCCTCTGCGCGCGGGCCTATCCTTCAGGCATTGAACGACGCTTTACGCGTTGCCTGAAGAGGACCGCATCATGAACAAGCCACTTTCCGATCTGCAATTGAATCCATGGCGTGACAGCAACGACAGTCAGGAGCACTCGACCAGTCTGGCCCTGTACCTGATAGCCGTACCGCTATTCATTCTGGCGGCCCTGCTGATCCTCAACGGCCTGTTTTCCGAAAGCCTTTCATCGGTTGCAATCGGTGTGATTGGCTTGGTGGCGGCGCTGGGTTTTCAGCGCCAGAACGCCGCACGGGCCGCTCGCAAACCTTGATCCGGTTGCCGGTCAGCCAAACACGGTGACCGTCTGGCGACTGATTGCGATCAGCTCGCCGTCGGGGCTCCACAATGCCGCGGCGGTATGACCGTAGCCATCGCGGGCATGCTCGATGACTGCGCGATAGCTGCACCACTGCAGGGTATCGAGCGATGGCTGCGGCTGGACGAACTCAATGGTCCAGGTCAGTGAACTGCCGGGGGCCGGCTTGTCCAGATGCGGCAATATGGCAGGCGGCCAGGTGTCCACCAGCGCCAGAATGTGCGCTTCGCTCATGGCCATGGCGTGCGGCTCACCGCGAAAGCGCACATAGCCGCCTATCGCCGGCGATGGGGTATTGCTGAACGGCATGCCGCCCAACGCCCAGCGGATATCCATGAAACGCAGGTAGTCAGGCATTACGCCGCTAGCGAACGGCAACTCCGGGCATTGTTCAACCGGTTTGAGGACCGGCGCGGCCTCCGCGGAAAAGGTGATCATTGATTCCCGAGGGGCACCGAAGCTGCCTTGTATCAGGGTCATTACCTGACCGTTCTGCATGGCGCGTCCCAGCACCTGACTGACTGCCTTGCCATGACGCAGGATGTCGACCTCGAAAGCAATCGGCACCCCGGGCGCGGCCGGCCCGACAAAGGTGATCGCCAGCGAACGAACCGGCCGCCCTTCCGGCACCTCTGCACGCATCGCTTCATAGGTCAGCGCAGCCATGAGTCCGCCAAAGCAGGCACGCCCCTGCGACCACTCGGCAGGGATCGTGACGGAGCGCGGATCACGATGCAGCGCATCGATCAGTTCAGAAAAGGTCATGCTCACTCCACACGTCAACACACAAGTGAATGGATGATAACCATCCGCTTAGTCAACGACACGCCGCATAATGGCCATTTTTGCGGCCTGAATGACTTGATCCACAACAAATGACTGGATCAGAAGCAGGCCTTGGCCAGGCGTTTGAGCGAGGCTTCGGCCTTGCGTTCGGCGCGTACTATGCCGATTTGCCAGCCCGGCACACAGGGAGCCAGATCAGGTTGTTCGGCAGCCTGCTCCAGCCATTGCAGATGATCATGCCAGTCGCCCAGTTCGCCTTGTGCGGACTTGAGCCGGGCCTGCATGTTTTTCGGCTGATGACTGAGTAGCGGATAGGCTTCGGCAGCGTATCGCACGCGCTTGATCAGCAAGCGCAGGTCATGCCGATCGTGCCCCGGCTCGGCGATGGCCACACGCAGCTTGTGCCATTGCTTGTCCATGCGTTTTTCAATGGTCTTGCGCAGGCCCCGCAACATGCCTTGACGCTGTTGCAGGCGCAGCAATTCCGGGAACCGGTCAATCAGCTTGAGCAGACGGGTCAACTCGGGCGAGCTGGCGACCTTTGGGCAGGCGCTTTCCAGGTAGCGGTTGCGTGTGAATGAGGCCTCGTTCAAACCCTGCTCTTCAAGAAACCCGGCGAGCACCTGCATATCACGCAGCGGCGTGGTCAGTTGGCCGACCGCCTTGGCCGCGTCTTCCAGCTCTGCCGCACTCGGGTTTTCCCTCAGGGGCCGCAGTACGCTGCGCAGACGGCGCACCGTGGTACGTAAATCGTGCAGCGCTTCGCTGTCAGTCGAAACGGCAAGACGTGCCTGACACGCGAGCAATTTGACATCCAGCGCCAGCACTTCGGCGACCAGATGATCCACCATTGAAGACATGCAATTCCCCTTCGACAAACTGATTCATGAATGCCTGTCCCTGACGGCTGACAACCTCCATGGCAAACCCCGGCGCAACGTGCTCAGTGCCTGCCTCAAGCGGCTTGCCGAAGCCAGCCGCCCAGCGTAGCGCTGCGCTTGAAATTCGCGGATGAAACCTTCAATGGCCTCGGCATGCTGCGGAAAGTAGAGCACCGCCCTGCGGCAGAATGCGTCAGCGCCTTCACCCGGCATACGACGCAGACCATGGCGGGCGAGCAAGCGTTCAAATGCGTTGAACACGCGCAGTTGCGAGTCGCTTTCGCGTTGCCAGGGTTTGAACAGCCATAATGCCACCAGGCCCAGTGAAAACAGGCTTCCCAGGACAAAAACCGGCGCCTGGAAGCCTGAAAACCAGCGACCGAGAATTTGTAACTGCTGTTGTCCCTGATAGCCCAGCACCCAACGCTGCCAGCCGTAATTGAGGTTATCCCAACTGAGGCGCAGGGCGTTGACCCAAGGCACGTTGCGGTAGCGCAACGCTGAATAGGGCGAGTCCTGCAGAAACGCTTCGTCCGCCGCCAGCGCCTGCTCCAGGCCTTGCTCGATACGTTGCGGCGCCACCGCTGCAGTCGGGTCGACGCGGCGCCAGCCCAAGCCCGGCTGCCAGTATTCCACCCAGGCATGCGCGTCGAACTGGCGAACCGTCAGGTACTGCCCATCGGGGTTCAGTTCGCCACCCTGATACCCGGCCACCACCCGCGCCGGAATGCCCGCCGCGCGCAGGACAAAGGTCATGGCACCGGCATAGTGGGCGCAAAACCCCTGACGACTGGCAAACAGGAATTCATCGATGCTGTCATTGCCCAGTGGCACCGGCTTGAGGGTGTAGTGAAACGGCTGATCGCTGAAGTAACTGAGCATCGCCGCGACCATGGCGTCCGCAGTAGTGTAGCGGCGGCGCAGTTCATCGGCCCATTGCCGCGCCTGATCATTGCCCTTGGCAGGTAATTGCAAGTCCTGACGCTGGATCTGTTCGCTGAACAGCGGATCCCGTACGCTTTGCGGCCATGAGTTGACGGCGTACAGCAGCGACTGCTCGACGGGGCGTCTGCGCTGCAGGCGGAAGTCGCTCATCTGCCGCACATCCGGCAACGTGGTTTCTGCCACGTCGAGGCTCGGCAGCCAGGGCCGGCCGCTGGCTTCCATGACAACGCTGTAGGCCAGCGGCTCACCGCGTTTCTCCCACTGCGCAATCTGTACGGTCTGGGCACGTGCCGACTGCGACCAGCGACGTCCATCGAACTGCTCAAGGGTCAGACCACGCCAGTACAGCTGGTTGCGCGCCGGGATAGGCACTTCGAAACTGGCGCGGAACACCAGCGCAGGCGATTTGCTCAGCTCGGCCATGTCGCCGGGTGCCATATTGTCCGACAGACCGGTGACGCCTTTGTTGCTCGGCTGCGGCAGCGACCAGAGTGGGTCCAGACGCGGAAAGAACAGAAACAGCAGGAGCATCAACGGCAGTGCCTGCGCCATCAGCTTGAACGCCAGCTTGAGCGTATCGACCGACCTGCCGGCCAGGTCCGTGTGTTGCAGGCCGATCAACGCAGCCAGCAGCGCGCTGACCGGCAGCAGACTGAAGAGCGCCCACAGCAGGTTGTCTTCGAACAGATAGCCGACCGCCACACAGAAGAAACCAAGAAAAATCAGCACACGCGCGTCACGGCGATTGTTCATTTCCAGCATTTTCAGAACGAATGCCGCCACCAGTAACGCAGCCCCGGCGTCCAGCCCGACCAGGCTGCCGCGCGCCAGATACACGCCACCTGCGGTGCCCACCAGCAGCCCGGACTTGACCCAGGTGCCAGGCAATCGCACGCGCATGCGGAACGCTTGAACGCGCCACACCGTGCAGCCCAGCCAGAGGATCATGATCGACACCGGGACATGCAGCGCGAACGGCAACACCACCAGTGCCTGCGCCACCAGCAGCCAGGTCAGGCTGACACGCGGAATGGGCGCGGCGGGAACTGCCTGGACCTTGTCGTTCATGATCGATGGCCGTACAGCGCAAGGGCGCGCAGGCAGACTTCGCGGTGTGCGTCACCGCTGTCCACTGCCGACAAAAAGCCCGGTAACCGCAGGGCAAACGGCTGCTGCCGTTGCGACAGCTCCAGCACCCAGTAACACAGGCGCGACAGGCGCTCCTCGATATCCCCGCCCAGCGCCATGAAGTCCAGGCACAGGTCATGGCCACTGAGGTCGGTAAAATCCTTGATCAGCAGTCCCTGCCCGCGGGAATACGCTTTCCAGTGCAGACGACTGCGGTTGTCACCCGGCTGGTAGCTGCGCAGGCCCTGATAATCATCGACACCGGCCCCTTGGGTGGCATGACCATCGTCCTCGGCATGCGGCTGCACGCCTTTGAGCAGCGGCATGGTCCCGGACAAGGGTCGAGGGTAGATCAAGGCGCTCTGCTCCAGATCGAGCCAGCTCCAGGCGCAAAAGATACCCAGCGGAAACACACTCTCGATCCTCAGCCTTGGCGCACGCAGCCAACCGCGCTTTTCGGCGGGCAGGGTCAGCTCCAGGTCGGTCAGCCCACGGGGCAGCACATCGCCTGACTGCAACGCTGTCGCGCTCCAGCCCAAGCCCAATGCGTGGTGAGCCTGCCCGGCACTTTCCAGGCGCAGGCGCAATTGCACCGGCTCGCCGACGAATACCGAACGCGCCACGCCCGCACTCAGAACCAGACCGCTGACGTTGCGGTAGGTGTGCAGGATGGCCAGCACGCCTATCGACAGCAACAGAAAGGTCAACCCGTAGGCCAGGCTGTTCTGGTAATTGATCGCCACCAGCAGCATGAGCACCAGCACTAACGCGTAAATCATGCCGGTGCGTGTCGGCATAATGAAAATGCGTCGGTGGTCGAGAGTAATGCGTGACGCTGGAGGAATTCGCCTCGACAGCCAGCGTTGCCAGAGCGGTTTGAGCGGTTCGATCAAAGCACGGGCACCTCGCGCAACAGCCATTGCACCAGCGCACCGCCGCCATGCCCGGTCGGATCGCTGCGTTCACGCAAGCGGTGGCCGATCACCGACGGCAGCACCGCCTGCACGTCCTCGGGAATCACGTAATCACGCCCCAGCAACATCGCCCAGGCCCGTGCCGCAGCCAGAACCGCCAGGCTCGCCCTGGGTGATAGCCCGTAGGCGAACTGCGGCTGACTGCGTGTCGCCTCGACCAGTCGCAGGACATAATCAACCAGCGCATCACTGGCGCGCACCTGCCGCGCCTGCGCCTGGAGCTGACCAAGCTGGGCGTGATCCAGAATCGGTTGCAGACGCGGCAACAGCTCGCGGCGCGACTCACCCAGCAGCAGGGCTTTCTCTGCGGCTCTGGCCGGGTAGCCCATGGAAATACGCATCATGAACCTGTCCAGTTGCGACTCGGGCAAGGCAAAAGTGCCGCCGGAACTGAACGGGTTCTGAGTCGCGATCACAAAGAATGGATCGGGCAACAGACGCGTCGCGCCTTCAATGGACACTTGCCCTTCTTCCATGGCTTCCAGCAACGCGCTCTGGCTCTTGGGTGTGGCGCGGTTGATCTCGTCGGCGAGCACCAGCTCGGCGAAAATCGGCCCAGGATGAAAGGTGAACTGCCCACTGTCCCGATCAAATACCGAAGTCCCCAAGATGTCACCTGGCAACAAGTCAGAAGTGAACTGAATACGCTGATAACTCAGACCGAGAATTTTCGCCAGCGCATGACTGAGAGTGGTCTTGCCCATCCCCGGCAAGTCCTCGATCAGCAAATGCCCGCCGCCGACCAGACACGTCATCGCCAACCGTACCTGCGCCTCCTTGCCCAGCACCACCTCATTGATCGCGCTCAGGCACGCATCGAGTTTTCTACCCATCGAAAGCCCCTTCCGGCAACTGCTTCATGACTGTGGGACTGCAAGCGATGCCAGTGTCCGAACACTTTAAATTGAGCGTAGGCCGTTTCGCCAGAGTTGGTTAGGCCTACCGTCTCGCCAGGCTGAAGATTTGTGACGCAGAGCGTCACGAACGGCATGCCGACGCGGAGCATCGGCACGATAGTCACAGGTCGGCTGTGTTTCGAGCCATGCGAATGCCATGCGGCACTGATGACCTGGTGGGAGCGAGCTTGCTCGCGAAGACGGTGTTTCAGTCGATGCATTTTCGGCGCTTGTGCAAACTCTTTCGCGAGCAAGCTCGCTCCCACAGGTACGGGGTGTTTTCGGGCGATGTAAAACACTCACACAGGGCCGGGGTGTTTTCGGGCCATGTGAAACACTCACACAGGGCCGGGGTGTTCTCGGGCCATGTGAAACACTCACACAGGTCCGGGGTGTTTTTAAGCCATGTGGATTACTCATACAGGTCGACGGTGTTTCGAGCCGTGCGAATGCCCTGCGGCACTGATGACCTTGTGGGAGCGAGCTTGCTCGCGAAGACGGTGTTTCAGTCGATGCATTTTCGGCGCTTGTGCAAACTCTTTCGCGAGCAAGCTCGCTCCCACAGGTACGGGGTGTTTTCGGGCCATGTGAAACACTCACACAGGTCCGGGGTGTTTTCAAGCCATGTGGATTACTCACACAGGTCGACGGTGTTTCGAGCCGTGCGAATGCCCTGCGGCACTGATGACCTCGTGGGAGCGAGCTTGCTCGCGAAGACGGTGTTTCAGTCGATGCATTTTCGGCGTTTGTGCAAACTCTTTCGCGAGCAAGCTCGCTCCCACAGGTACGGGGTGTTTTCGGGCCATGTGAAACACTCACACAGGGCCGGGGTGTTTTCGAGCTATGTGGATTACTCACACAGGTCGGCTGTGTTTCGAGCCATGCGAATGCCATGCGGCACTGATGACCTGGTGGGAGCGAGCTTGCTCGCGAAGACGGTGTTTCAGTCGATGCATTTTCGGCGCTTGTGCAAACTCTTTCGCGAGCAAGCTCGCTCCCACAGGTACGGGGTGTTTTCGGGCCATGTGAAACACTCACACAGGGCCGGGGTGTTTTCAAGCCATGTGGATTACTCACACAGGTCGACGGTGTTTCGAGCCGTGCGAATGCCCTCCGGCACTGATGACCTGGTGGGAGCGAGCTTGCTCGCGAAGACGGTGTTTCAGTCGATGCATTTTCGGCGTTTGTGCGAACTCTTTCGCGAGCAAGTTGGCTCCCACGGCCTTCGGCCAGAATCAAGAGCAGACCTGTGTATCGTCAGGTGTCAACGGCCAGCGCGGGACTCGCGGATGTAGAAGCGGGCTTTCTCGGACTTCTCGGTGCAGCCTTCAAACGCCTCGAACTGCTGCTGAGTCTTGGCACCCGTCAACAACGACAAGGCCTTGGAGTAACTGACCGTTCCGGCGAAACCTTCAGCCTTGGCCAGATCCAGCTCATGCCAGGCAGCGTCGAGCTGAGTGGCGCAGCTGTCGCGATATCCGGTCTTGCCAGCACAACCCGCAAGAACCAAAACAAGCAATGGCAGACAGATAAGGGCTTTCATGCGGGTGTTACCTCAAAAGAGAACAGGGAGTGTGCGGCTTTGACGGTGGGCGGCAGTAAAAGTGCCGCAGCACGGGGCTATGCTCGCTTTTTTCATCTAGTGATCAGCCAGCAGACGATACCCTATTCCAGGCTCGGTGAGGATGAACCGCGGAGCGGTCGGATCATCTGCCAGCTTCTGCCGCAAATGCCCCACCACGATACGCAGATAGTGACTGTCTTCGGTGTGCGTAGGCCCCCAGATATCCTTGAGCAATTGCTGCTGGGTAATGACCCGTCCGGGGTGCCGCGCCAACTGTGCCAGCACCGCGTATTCCTTGCGGGTCAGCGCCACTTCCTGACCGTCGAGCAGCACACGCCGATAGGCGAGGTCGACGGTTAGCGGCCCGAACTCAAGCGCAGAATCGGGCTTTTCACTGCCCGACGCCTGCCTGAGCAGCGCCCTGATTCGAGCCAGAAACTCTTGAATGCCAAACGGTTTGGTCACGTAGTCGTTGGCGCCGGCGTCCAGCGCCTGAACTTTCTGTGCCTCGCTGGCGCGCACCGAAAGCACCAGCACCGGCACGGCCGACCACTCGCGAAACTCGCTCAGCACCTGCTGACCGTCCATGTCCGGTAACCCAAGGTCGAGCACCAGCAAATCCGGTTTGTTCAACGCCGCCTGAGTCAGACCCTCGGCGCCCGTGGCGGCTTCCAGCACCTTGTAGCCCTGCGACACCAGACTGATGCGCAGGAACTTGCGAATCTGCGGCTCGTCGTCGATGACCAGAATGGTAGTCGCCTGGCTCAAGCGGACTCCTCCAGTTCCACATCCGGCTGCGCCTGCAGCGGCAGAAACAGAGTGATGCGTGTACCCAGCCCGTCGATGCCCTCCTCGACCGTTAGCCGCCCACCGTGCGCGCCGATCATACCCTGACAGATCGCCAGCCCCAGCCCCGTGCCCTGCCCGCCGCGATCGCCGCGGGCGGCGGTGTAGAACATGTCGAAAATCTTCGCTCGTTCGTCCTCGGGAATACCGGGGCCTTCGTCACTGACCGAGAAAAACAGTTCACTGTCGACCACACCGGCCGCTACCTGCAAGCGTCCATCGACCGGCGAAAAGCGCGCAGCGTTCTCAAGAACATTGACCAGCGCCTGCTCGATCAGCGCCGCGTGCACGTAAAGCAGCGGCAGCTCGCCGGTCACCTGGGTGCTGACCTGCAATGGCGCCAGTACGGCACGCAGCCGATTGAGCGCGCTGCCGACGATATCGGCGGGCGACACCCAGTCGCGGGCCAGCTTCAGCGCACCGTGCCCCAGACGCGTCATGTCCAGCAGGTTCTGGATATAGCGGTCCAGGCGCTCGGCTTCATCGCGGGTGCCTTCCAGCAGCTCGCGGCGATCCTCCAGTGGAATGGCTTCACCCAAGGCCAGCAGGCTGTCGATGCTGCCGCGCATCGAGGTCAGCGGGGTACGCAAGTCGTGGGATACCGAAGCCAGCAAGGCGCTGCGCAATTGCTCGGTTTCGCCGTGTAGACGCGCGGCTTCAAGCTCCTGGGCCAATTGCGCGCGGGCCAGCGCCTGCGCCAGTGGCTGGGTGAGCGCCGCCAGCAGACGTCGATGCTGCGCAGTGAACGACTGGCCTTCCCGCGCGCATACCCCAAGTAAAGCCAACGGCCCTTCTTCTGCGGTGATCGGCCACCACCACCAGCGTCCGGACGGCAAGGTGCCAGTGCCACTGCCCGCGGGTTGATCGTGCTTCCAGGCCCAGTCGGCAGCGGCACGCTCGGCTTCCGAGAAGGTCAGCGGCCCGCCGGTTTCGACCACCCAGCCGCCCTCTCCGTCGCGGTCGACCAGACACAGGTGCAGTTCCTTCCAGCCGGAGAAATGCTGTTCTGCTGCGCTGAACACCGCTTTACCGTCAGTGGCGGCAGTCATCTTGCGCGACAGGTCGAGCAGCTCACTGGTCTGCTCCTGGGTATCGCGCAACGCCTGCAACTGCCTGCGCTGACGTGCTGCGAGCTTGCCGGTCAGGGCCGACATCAGCAGGAAGAACAACAGCGTCAGCACGTCTTCTTCGCGCTGGATGTTCAGGGAAAAGCTCGGCGGAATGAACAGAAAGTCATACGCCAGGAACGATAACCCGGCACAGGCCAGCGCCGGGCCCATGCTGCTGCGCACGGCGACCAGCAATACCGCAGCAAGAAAGATCAGGGAAATGTTCGGCAGCGCCAGCACGCCTGCAACGCCCCAGGCCACCAGACTGGCGATCAACGTGGCGACGAAAGCCAGGCCGTAATCGAACCACACCACTTCGCGAGGCGGGCGCGCACGCGGCGGCTGATCGGGCAATTCCTCGCTGTCGTCGAGCACCGAGATTTCCAGCCCGTGCCCTTCGCGCAGCAAACGCGCAGCCACACCGCCACCGAAGATCTTACGCCGCCAGTGCCGACGCGACTGGCCGACCAGCACCACGCTGGCACGCCGTTCGATGGCATGCTGCACCAGCGTTCGAGCAACCTCCCCGGCGCGCAGCGAAACCGCTTCGCCGCCGAGCCGCTCGGCCAGTTGTTGAGCGCTTTGCAGACGCGCGCGGGACTGCTCGTCGAGGGTTTGGCCGTCGTCCACATGCACGGCGCTCCAAGGCAGATGGCGACGCTGGGCAACCCGACTGGCGTGACGCACCAGACGCTCGGCATGGATATCACCGTCGATGCCCACCAGCATCCGCCCGCGAACCGCCGGGGCCGACTGGCCCAACTGCCGATAGCCCTGCGCCAGATCGTTATCGACTTGCGCCGCCGCCGTCTGCATGGCCATTTCGCGCAGCGCGGTGAGGTTGGTCTGGGTGAAAAAGGCGTCGATGGCCGCGCGTGCCTGTTCCGGCACGTAGACCTTGCCGTCGCGCAGGCGCTCCAGCAGTTCACGGGGCGGCAGGTCGATCAGCACCAGATCAAAGGCTTCCTGCAACACCCAGTCCGGCAGCGTTTCACGCACCTGCACGCCGGTGATGCCGCGCACCTGGTCATTCAGGCTTTCCAGATGCTGGACGTTGACGGTGGTATACACATCAATGCCGGCGGCGAGCAGTTCCTGAATATCCTGCCAGCGCTTCGCGTGTCGACTGCCGGGCGCATTGGTGTGCGCCAGTTCGTCGACCAGTACCAGGCTCGGCGCAGCCTTGAGCAGCGCGTCGAGGTCCATTTCTTCGAGGGTCATGCCGCGATAATCAGTGCGCAGCAAGGGCTGTTGCGGCAGGCCGTTGAGCAGCGCCTCGGTTTCTGCGCGGCCGTGGGTTTCGACCACGCCCGCCAGCACCTTCACCCCTTGGCGCAGCTGCGCGTGAGCCGCCTGGAGCATGGCGTAGGTCTTGCCGACGCCTGGCGCAGCCCCGAGAAAAACCTTCAGCCGCCCGCGCCCCTCGCGGGGCAGCTGGGCCAGCAGTGCGTCAGCTCGACCGGAATCACTCACGTTGGTTACCACCCTCTTTCTGATCAGCTACAGCTTAGTGAATCTGCTGCGTACACGGCGCACTTTGTTACAGCTGCGCGTTGCGCGGTGCAGACGGTAACTGATTCAGGCTCATATTCAAGGCCAATACGTTAACCACGGGTGGACCGATCAGCGGACGCTGAGTATTGGCGTCGATCAGCGCCTGCACTTTGTCCAGTGGCAACTGGCGCGCCGCTGCAACACGCCCGGCCTGCCAGGCCACCGCTTCAGGCGAGAGGTGCGGGTCAAGTCCGCTGCCGGAGGTGGTCAGCAAGGCCATTGGTATCGGTTCCTGCGAGACGTTGGCCAGTTTCGCGGCGTCCTCTTTCACGCGTGTCGCCAGCGCCGGGTTGCTCGGCGCGAAGTTACTCGCGCCGCTGGCCACGGTCGCGAATGCGCCAGCCGAGGGGCGCGACTGGAACCACTCATCGCCGGTGAACGACTGGGCGATCAGCGCCGAGCCACGCACCTTGCCCGACGCGTCATACACCAGGCTGCCATTGGCCTGCTCCGGAAACGCCACTTGCGCAACCCCGGTGACCACCAGTGGATAGGCCACGCCGGTGATCAGGCTCATCAACACGATCAGGCTCAAGGCCGGACGCAATACATTGGACATCTGCACATCCTCAATCAGGTGAGGCTGCACGCCGACCGGCGTGCAGCACAGGCTTCAAACAAGGCCGAGTGCGACCAGCAGCATGTCGATCAGCTTGATGCCGATAAACGGCACGACGATGCCGCCCAGGCCGTAGATCAGCAGGTTGCGACGCAGCAGGTGAGCCGCGCTGGCCGCCTGCACACGCACGCCACGCAGGGCCAGCGGGATCAGTACGACGATGATCAGCGCGTTGAAGACGATGGCCGAGACAATCGCGCTCTGCGGGCTGGCCAGCTTCATGACGTTGAGCACACCCAGTTGCGGGTAGATCGAGGCAAACAGCGCGGGCAGCACGGCGAAGTACTTGGCCACGTCGTTGGCAATCGAAAAGGTGGTCAGCGCACCGCGGGTAACCAGCAACTCCTTGCCGATCTGCACCACGTCCAGCAACTTGGTCGGGTCGCTGTCGAGGTCAACCATGTTGGCCGCTTCGCGTGCGGCCTGGGTGCCGTCGTTCATCGCCATGCCGACGTCGGCCTGGGCCAGTGCAGGTGCGTCGTTGGCGCCGTCGCCACACATCGCCACCAAACGACCTTCGCCCTGCTCCTGGCGAATTCGCTCCAGTTTCTTCTCCGGCGTGGCTTCAGCCAGCACGTCGTCGACACCGGCCTCGGCAGCAATCGCTGCGGCAGTCAGCGGGTTGTCGCCGGTGACCATCACGGTCCGGATACCCAGTTTGCGCAGTTCTTCGAAGCGTTCGCGAATGCCTGGCTTGACCACGTCCTTGAGATGGATCGCGCCCAACAACCGACCGTTGGCGCAGACCAGCAGCGGTGTGCCGCCGGTCTTGGCGATCTTTTCGACCTCGCGGGCCAGTACAGGCGGCAGCTCGCTGCGCTGCATGTCGATAAAGGCCAGCAGCGAATCCACCGCGCCCTTGCGGTACACATGGCCCTGGTAATCAACGCCGGACAGACGTGTGTCAGCGCTGAACGGCACAGCCGTCACCGAGCTCAGGGTCGGCTCGTTCATCGGGTGCAGGTTGCGCAGAAACTCGACGATGGATTTGCCTTCTGCCGTGTCGTCGGCCAGCGAGGCCAGCAAAGCACCCTCGCCCAGTTCCTTCGGGGTCACGCCCGGAGCAGCGTAGACGGCGGCGCAGCGACGGTTGCCGAAGGTGATGGTGCCGGTCTTGTCCAGCAGCAGCACATGCACATCGCCTGCGGCTTCCACGGCGCGACCGGACTTGGCGATCACATTGAGGCGCACCAGGCGGTCCATACCGGCAATGCCGATGGCCGACAGCAGGCCGCCAATGGTGGTGGGGATCAGCGTGACCAGCAACGCTACCAGAAACACCAGCGGCAGGCTGCCACCGGAAAAGTGGGCGAACGGCTGCAAGGTGATGACCACCAGCAGGAAGATCAGGGTCAGCCCGATCAGCAGGATATCCAGCGCGACTTCGTTGGGGGTCTTCTGTCGTTTGGCGCCTTCGACCAGCGCGATCATGCGGTCCAGTGTCGACTCACCGGGGTTGGCGCTGATGCGTATCAGCAGCCAGTCGGAGACCAGCCGGGTGTTGCCGGTCACGGCCGAGCGATCGCCACCGGATTCGCGAATCACTGGCGCGGATTCGCCGGTAATCGCAGCCTCGTTGACCGCAGCGATGCCTTCGATGACTTCGCCATCACCGGGAATCATTTCGCCGATCTCGACGCGCACCACATCACCCTTGCGCAACTCGCTGGCATTGATGATGCGCAGGCTGCCGTTGTCGTCCCTGATACGTGCCTTGAGCCCTTCGCTGCCCGCCTTGAGACTGTCGGCGCGGGCCTTGCCGCGGCCTTCGGCCAGCGCTTCGGCGAAGTTGGCGAACAGCACGGTGAACCACAGCCACAGGGCGATCTGTACGCAGACCGAAGTCGGCACCTGCGGGTTGGGGATGACGCACAGCACGGTGGTCAGGATGGCGGTCAGTTCCACCACCAGCATGACCGGCGAACGCTTGAGCTGACGCGGGTCGAGCTTGACGAACGCCTGCACCAGCGCCGGACGCCACAGGGCGGCGATGCCGGTTTTTGCCGATTCGGTGGCCTGCGATTCAGTAGATTTCGCAGCAGCATTTTTTGCAGGATTAATAGGTAAGTTCATGATCGGTTCCTCAGAAACCCAGGCTCAGGTGTTCGGCAATCGGCCCCAGTGCCAGGGTCGGCAGGAAGGTCAAACCACCCACCAGCAGAATCGTGACGGTCAGCAGGGTGACGAACAGCAGGCCATGGGTCGGGAAGCTGTTCTGGCCCTGCGGCGCGGCCTTCTTCATGGCCAGGCTACCGGCCAGGGCCAGCACCGGCAGGATGTAACCGAAGCGGCCGATGAAAATCGCCAGGCTGAGCATCAGGTTGTGGAACACCGTGTTGGCACTGAAACCGCCGAACGCCGAGCCGTTGTTGGCCGTCGCCGAGGTGTAGGCGTACAGCAACTGACTGAAGCCGTGCGGGCCAGGGTTGCTGACGGCACCGGCCGGGCCTGGCAGGCTCGCGGCAATCGCGCCCAGCACCAGTACGCCGACCGGCATCACCAGCAGGGTCGCGACCAGCAGCCGGACTTCCTGCGCTTGCAGCTTCTTGCCCAGGTATTCCGGGGTACGGCCAATCATCAGGCCTGCAAGGAAAACGGCAATCAGTACGTTGAGCAGCATGCCGTTGAGGCCGACACCAACGCCGCCGAAGATCACTTCGCCGACCATCATGTTGACCAGCGCGACCATGCCGGTCAGCGGGTTGAGGCTGTCGTGCATGCCGTTGACCGAGCCGTTGGAGGCCGCAGTGGTAGCGACTGACCACAGCACCGTGCCGGTGGTGCCGAAGCGGGTTTCCTTGCCTTCGAGCGGTGCGGTCTGCTCGACACCGGCGATGTTCAGCGCCGGGTTGGGCTGGTACTCGGCCCACAGCGAGACCGCACCGCCGATCAACAGCAGCGCCAGCATGCAGCCGAGGATTGCGCGGCTCTGGCGCATGTCCTTGACGTAGTGGCCGAAAGTGAACACCAGTGCAGCCGGGATCAACAGGATCGATACCAGCTCGAACAGGTTGCTCCAGGCCGTGGGGTTCTCGAACGGATGCGCCGAGTTGACGCCGAAGAAGCCGCCGCCATTGGTGCCCAGTTGCTTGATGGCGATCTGACTGGCCGCAGGGCCCATGGGCAGGCTTTGGTCAGCGCCTTGCAGGGTCAGTGCGTCGATGTAGTGGCCAAAGTTCTGTGGCACGCCCTGCCAGACCAGAAACACCGCCAGCACGATACTGATCGGCAACAGCCCGTAGAGCGTGGCGCGGGTCATGTCGGCCCAGAAGTTACCCAGGCTCTGCGATGAACGACGACTGATGCCGCGACACAGCGCGACCAGCACTGCCAGGCCGGTCGCCGCGCTGACGAAGTTCTGCACGGTCAGGCCGACCATCTGGCTCAGGTAGCTGAGCGACGCTTCGCCGCTGTAGGCCTGCCAGTTGGTGTTGGCGACAAAACTCATGGTGGTGTTGAAGGCCAGCGACCACTCCATGCCCGGCAATTGCTGCGGGTTGAGCGGCAGCATGCCTTGCAGCATGAGGATGGCGAACAACACGACAAAGCCCGCCAGGTTGAACGCCAGCAAGGCCCAGGCGTATTGCTTCCAGGACTGTTCGGTTTTCGGGTCGACGCCGGAAATCCGGTAGCAGGCCCGCTCGACCGGCCCCAGCACCGGGCTCAGCCATGTGCGCTCGCCTTCCATGACCCGGTAATAGAAACGTCCCAGCCACGGCGCAGGGGCCAGCAGCAGGACCAGAAAGGCCAGGATCAACAGATAATCGTAACTGTGCATGATCACTCCTGACTCTGGTCGGCGCGCAACAGCGCCACCAGCAGATAGATGAACAGCCCGACTCCCATCAACAGAGAGATACCATCCATAACGCTCATTGAAATTTCCCCCATCAGGCACCACCGGTACGGCGAAGGCCGCGTGGGGTGATTGTCCACAGGCAGGGTGTAAAGGCGCGAGATCGACAGGCTGGCCGGGGCGTAAAGAAGCTGTAAAAAAGCGCTACAGCCTTGACGGCGCAAGGCCTTCACGGTCCTGCGGCGCTGTCATTTATGTCAGGTTCGCGTTAGGGGATGCAGGGGTATCGTGGTGCGGCGATCTTCAGGGAAAGGACTTCACCATGCTTCGCGACAATGGAAAACCACCCGGCACCACGCCGCCCTCCCCAGCCCCCCCCGCCACCGTCCAGCTGACTGTCAAGGAACGACAAGTCCTGGAATGGGTGGCGATCGGCAAATCCGCCTGGGAGATATCCCGAATACAAGGGTGCTCGGAAGCGACCGTGCACTTTCATACCAGCAATATCCGCCGCAAGTTCGGGGTGACGTCATTGAAGGCCGCGCTGGTGATGGCGATCAGGCAGGGGGTTATTTTGGTGGAGTGATGCAGACACATAAAAAAACATCAAGATAACAAGCGTGGCTTTAACAGCCACGCTTGTCTGACACAGCTAGTTGAAACTATTAATTGAACCTGCCACCAGGATGAGGTGCTCCAAAGAGCCCTCGTCTTTCACGCCCATGCCCAAGTCCTGCAGCTTCTCGACTTCGATAATTCTCGACAAAGCGAATTTCTTCCATTGCGTCAGCAAACGCTCCGCTGTTAATTTTATTGTTCTTTTCAATTTTAGCACTCAGCCTCTTGGCCGTTTTTCTGGAAGGTCGCGTTATACCCAAACTGCCAACATTGTTTTGTGCATAGTTTCTTGCCAGATTTGCTTGTTGAGACTCAACTCCTGCCTGATAAATCTCATCAACCCCGGACGTGAACCAAGACTGACGCTGTATTCCCTCTTCGACACGAGAGCCTTTTAATCCACTCTTAGCAGAAGTTATTTTTTCTTGGAGAGCTTCTTGAAGAGTCGTAACTCTGCCTGCTTTATCGCTCGCAATTTTATCAAGATTACTCACATCATTACTATCAATAGGATACAAAGCCCTCTTAGGCTTACCCCTTAACAACTTGAGATCTCCTGGAACCTGCTGTGCGAGCGCAGATTTTGTAGTTGCAACCTTACTAAATTTTCTGACAACAGCTTTGTACAATCCAGAAAAAATACCATGCCCCGTCGGATCCACGCTATTCACCGGATCCCCCTCAACATACGCATAAGCATTCACCCCACCCTCGCCAAACGGACTCCAGCTATCAGGACTGTTGAAGCGCATCAACACAGGGCTGTAGGCCCGATAGCCATTACCCAGCATTTGCCAGCCGGTATCCGCCTCGGCCAGTTCGCCGTTGAACCCCAGTCTGCCGTGCGGTGGATTTTCGCCGCTAGCGTGGCCGTAGGCCGTATACCACCTCCGATTGATCCCGTTGGCATCGACTTCACCGAGCACGCTGTCACTGTCGTTGGTGGCAAGCAGCACCGTCCGATCGATCTGCTGTTCGGCCAGCAGGTAGTCGTCGCCACGCATGAAGGTGCTCTGGACATGGCTACCGAGTTGATTAGCCAGCTCCCCGTCACGATAGAAGCGCAGATCCCTGTCCTCCCCGCGGGTCTCCCCTGTCAGTTGGTCCTGGGGGTCATACTGGTAGTGAACGCCGGCTGAGGGCGTGCCTACTTCGATCAGGCGGCCGAGGGGATCGTATTTAAGCGTGCGACCGGCTTCGTCGATGTCCAGATTACCGTCCGGGTCATAGTGGAGTTTGATTTCAGGCGGGTAGTATTCGCCGTTACTGTTCGTTACCCGGCTCAACTGTACGGGGTCGTCACCTTCGTAAAAATACCGGGCGTTGTTGGTGCCGCCATCGAAGCGGGTCGTGACGACCGTCAGGTTGTTCGCGCCATCGAAAGTGAAGTTCTGCGCCAGCAGAGTCCTGCCATAGGGGTCCACCGGCCGCTGAGTGCCCGTGCATTGATATTGAGTCAGGCGGCCGGAGGCATCGTACTTGTAGTTTTCGTCACGGAGTATTTCCGTGCCCTGGCTCAGGGTGCGCTGGACCATGTTATCCACATCGTCATAGACCTGAACCATCTGCTGCTTGACACCATCGAGGTCGAATACACGACTGACTTCCCGTCCCAGATCATCATATTCAAGGCTGATCGCGACGGTTCTCTCGCGGCTGCCGTTGGTCTTGTCGGTGGTGGTGATTTTTGCGAGCCGACCAAAGGCAGTGTCATAGTCGAACGTTGAATACACCTCACCCAGCGAAGTTTCGTAAAGACGACCGCAGTTGTCATAAC
Organism: Pseudomonas sp. PvP100; assembly: GCF_017833055.1. Lineage (NCBI taxonomy): Bacteria > Pseudomonadati > Pseudomonadota > Gammaproteobacteria > Pseudomonadales > Pseudomonadaceae > Pseudomonas > Pseudomonas sp. PvP100. The sequence goes on along the minus strand of NZ_JAFIBO010000001.1, from coordinate 894,129 downwards.
GATTGACCTGCTCCTGTCCCAGTACATCGGTGTAAGACAGCAACAGGCCCTGTCGGCTGTAGCTGTAAAACATCTCGTAGGCTTTGCCTGCAGAGGTGCGCGTCTCGCTTTTCAGCGAGCCGGTACTGTAATAAGCGCGATCCAGTATCTCGCCCTGCTCCTCGGAATGAATCAGACGGGCGTTCTGCTGATCGTAACTGTAATCGGCGGCCACACCCGGCTCCGCAGTCTTGCCAGGCGCTGGCGTCGTCGCGGACTCTCTCGGCAGACCGGCCTTGCAGGTGGTTTGAGGTTCAGGCTCCGCTTCGGACTGCACCCTGCGCCACGGCTCATCGCCCACCTGGGGCTTGTATTCATAGTCGATTCTCCGCTTGCTGGGCAGAGTTACCGTTTTGGGTTGCAGCAGACCGGGGTCGTAAACAAGCGTACGTTTACGCCCACCGGTGACAGAACTGACCAGACGATCCAGCCCATCGAACTCCTGCTCTCCCAACACAATGCTTTTGCCGTTGTGCTCGATGCCGATACTGACAGGCAAGTCTTCGCTGCTGTAGCTTGCGTAGCTGCGACGCACGATGGCCCGGCTTGGCAATGTGGACTCGATCACCCGATCGAAGACGTCATAGAGATAGGTGGTGCGCCGGCCGCCGTTTGCCACCCCGATAACTTCCTCGACACGGCGGCCAAGACCGTCGTAATGGTACTGGCTCAGACTGACCGAGTTGCCCGCCTGATCCAGGCGCTCACTACGGGTCGGCTGTTCGAACAGGCTCATCCAGGACTCGGTGAACTCGCTCTTGCCGACGCCACCGGCGCCCTCGATCCAGCTACGCTGAATTGGCCCTTGCGATTGCAACGTACCAATGGGGTCGGTCTCTTCGACCGTCTTGACGTTATCCGGCCCGGTGACGGAACGCTGTTCGCCCCAATCGTCGTATTCGAAGAGGCTCTTCAGAGCCAGGTTTTGCTCATCCAGCCAGTCGAATTCGGTTTCGCTGATCATCAGCCCCCATGCGTCATAAACGGCAGCGTAGGTCTGTCGAGGTATGTCGACACGTGCGGGGGTATCTGCGTCATCCCGCTCCTCGTAGATAACCCGGTTGAGGCCATCGAAGTGACTGCAGGTTTTTACCTTCTTGACGTCGATGAGTGTCTGCATGGCCTGATCAGTGGCCTTGGCACATAGGCGATACTCATAACTTCTGGTCGCCTCATAGAGATCATCATCTGGCGCCACGGTTTCACTCAGTACACGGCGCAGACTGTCGTAGACATAACGGATTTCCACGTTGTTGTCGTCGCGATTGAGCAAGGGTTCGCCGTTGAGCAAAGAGTCCTCCAGTGTAATGACCTTCTTCGTGTTATCGAAGCCGGTCACGGTCTGTTTGGTTTGCAACACAGTCTTGCCATAAATCTCGCTGTCAGGGGTGCTGTAGGCATATTCTGTGCTGGTTGCATTCTCACCCATGATCACCCGTTGCAGTTTGAGCCGGCCGTGCAGGCGTGCGTTGTTCGGCTCATTGAAGTATTCATAGGTGGTGAGGCGCTGCTCGTGCTCATCATCAGCGGCCTGCATCAGTAACGTCTCGCTTTGCGGTGCAAGCCATTCCTGCAGCTGACCGCCATCCACCGCAGGCAATGCCAGGTAACGATAACGGGTGATCATGACCGGAGCATCGCCGTAGCCGGATGCCGCCGGAATAACCTGGCTGCTTTTCATCCAGCGCACGAAGCCTTCAGGGTCTGGCGGGCATCCGTCCTCACCGTCGGCCGGATACCACTCACTGACCTCGACCACACCGTTGGCCTGAGTCTGAGTGAGCAGGTTGCCGTGCTTGTCATAGGTGCTGCTGACGACTTCACTGCGCGGCACACTGCCGTCTGATGACAGCCGCCAGGTGGTCTCGACCTCTTTGGGTAACTGACAATAGGCGGGCTGAGTCAAAAAGGGTTGCCCCGGCTCGATGTAGTAGCGAGTGTCCACCTGCATGACCGTAAGGTTCTTGCGCGTGGTTTCTCGAGTAAGCAGGTGAAACTGGTTGAACGTCCGTTCGATGCTGCGCTCGGCGTCAGCCTCGCCTGCAACCTGAACACGCAATGTCTCAGTCGACGAATACTCGTACGGCTCCGCCCCGAGATATCGATACAGATTGTCCAGACCGTTATCTTCCCAAGCGATATCCAGCCCGGCGCCCAGAAAGTTGCGCTGGCGCCCGGCGCTGTCCTGATAGGTGTAATGGACGTCCATTTGTGCCTGACCGAATCCGGGCGTTGTGCGATGACGCGTGACTCGGGGCAAAGGGTCACGTGCCGCCTTGGCAGGAAACTGATGGCCGCTGTCGGTGTAAAAGATCTCCTCCCGACCGCCGACGGGTGTTTCCACCGACGTCATGCACAAATGGTCACGGATCCGACTGTATGCAAAACGCCAGGAGGCCGCATTGTCAGTCGGCAATTCGATACGATTGACACGGTGATCCGATCCGCCCAGCACCATTACAAATGTCGCATACGGTTCCTCGCCAGTGGTCATACGCAGCTTCACCGCTGTCTCTTCGCGGCTGACACCGAGCAATATCTGGCCCGAGTCATCCTTGATTTCGCTGAGCATCTGATGCCCGCCGAAAGAGGTGTAATCCAGTGTGACGCTGTGACCTTCAGGAGCAAGTACGCGCACCGGCAGCGCGACTCTGTTGGTCCCGCTGCCACGCATTTCAAGCCGCTCCACCAGACCCGACTTGTGCATCACCCGGTAGTGGGTCTCGTCCTCCTTGTAAAAGTGAAAGCTGTCGATTTTCTTTTCCGACATCAGCATCTGGCCGTCGCCGGTGCCATCGACCTTGAATGTCTCACCGCTGCTCAGCGATATGATCTGACTACCCGGATCGTACTGCGACAATTGCAGATTCCAGCCCAGACCAAAGCCGCTGTCCTGTCGGTTGAGAGGGTTATAGTGGAGTGCCAGCGGCACGCCCGGGCCACGTAATCCGTTGGTCTTGACGTCGGGCAAGGTAATCGCCACCGTATATTGCCCGGTACGGGGGTCAACGCCGCTCTGTACATAACTCAGAAAGTTGAACGCGTTGGAGTGTACGGAAGTCGATGCTGTCATGATTCATGAACCTCGAACTTTATAGAGTGGATAATCGTCACCCCATGCGGGTGACGATTAACACGTTGGCCTGACAGGTCCGGTGGTGCTGAGGGCTAATCCGATACATCGACACGCACGCAGGACAACTTGCCTTTTATGTTTTCACCTCCGCTATACGCCTTGGTCAAAACAACGCCGCGAGTGATAATGCTTTCGACCGGTTTGCTTCTGAGCTGGTCGATAGAGATCCAGGCTGTTGTAACGGGGTCGATATAGGTTTCGAGTCCAAATACCCAGCCTCCCGGATCATCGCAATCTCTGGACTCCAGGAGTATCTTCATGGCCGAACGCACGTTATCCAGCTTTATAAAACTCATCTGATCGTTTGTGCATTCATGATCACCCTTGTTGAGACGAACCACGTCGTCCTTGGCGACAAACGTGCAGTTCTTGCCGCCGCCATCGGAGGTTTCTGCGAGCATGATGAGACGAACCGGCTCTGCCGGGGGCTTGGGTACGGGCCTGTGGGACGGGACTAACGTACAGCCTGCCAACCCCGCAAGAGCCAGGTACGCGAGGGTTTTATTCAGCGCATTCATGGTGATGACTCCCTGTCAATTTGTTGCGTCAATGCCTCATTGAGGCCGGGTTTCCGAATACAAGGTATGCATGAGGCGGTTGCGCCTGCCGGAGCCGCTGGGCAGAAAACTGATTCGCCGTTTATGGGCATTGCCCTGCTTATCGATCAACAGGACTACCAGTGCACTCGGGGCTGCCAGTGTCCCCATCAACTTGTCGCGGGCGGGATCTCCTTCCGGGATATATGTAAGGCCCCGGAGGCGATGCAGGCTGATAATCAGTTTGCCGGTCTCGAATACGGACGTATCGACGTCAATGTCCAACGTGTGAACGTCCCCCATCACATCCTTGAGCACTTCGTCAAAGCGCACCTTGCTCACATCGCCTTTGACCGCCGGGTCGTCGAAGATAAACCCCGTCCAACTGAACATTACTTCTGCTGCCTGCCTGCTTTCCCAGAGAATGATCGAGGTATTGATCACGTCACTGTCGGGCCTGTAGGGCAGAAACTTCAGCGTCTCGAACTTTACCTCTTGCTGGGTATCGGGGTTAGTGACATTCAGCTTCCAGTAATCGGTGGTATTGAAGTGCATATCGAAAGGATCATCTGGAGAGCCTTCTGGAGGCGGATCAACCGAAGGATCTGTGCCATTGTTATCCAGACGTTTCGGAACGAAGGTGTAATTGCGGGTATCGAACGTGGGCAAACGTCGCGGGTTGATTTCGACCTTGCTGTTAACCTCTTCGTACTGCACCGAGGTCCACCACTTGCCGTTGTCATCCTGAAAGGTCGCATAGAAAACACCGCTGAAACCGGGTTCTGCCCGACTATGCAGGTAGAAGTCCTGGGCGACTGGCCGTGGAACATCCAGACCCGACTCAGCAGCGAAAACGCCAGCCCCGGACAACTCGAAGCGGTTATGTTGTTTACGCACGCGCCAAGCCTGGTCATCACCTTCGGGCATGCCGTCCAGAGTGGGGAACACTGACTCGATGTTTTGTCCGGTGATATCGTCTACCAGACGCATGGAAGCCATTTCGGTGGGGCTCAGCTGGTAATCGACACCGTCCACCGGCATCACCTGGGTCTTGACCTGCAGCCTGAGCTGCTGATAACCGTTGGGGTACAGACTACCCGTCCTTTGGTCACCCGACGACGTGCCGGGGACCATAACGGTGAACATCGACATTTCTTCCCAACGACCTTCGTCGATCACTTCAGACAATTCGATGACGCTATAGCCACACGCAAGAACCACCCCGTTGTTCACCACTTCACAGCTCACCACGCTGCTGGCGACAAGCCTCTGGTCGGGCGGCATGAAAAGCCCTTGCCGATCCACCGTGCCTGGTCCGCCCACCACCTTCCAGCGTCGCTCAAGACCGGGCAGCAGTGCACGGTCATCCTGTAACTGCACCGCCACCGTTGGCCGTGCTCTGGGGACGAAAGCCGGCTCGATGCGCAGCATTTGTTGCCCATTGGCGACAAGCACGGTAGCGATGCCATAATCATTGCCCAACGCCTCGATCTGTTGCACGGCCAGCGCTCTTTTCCCGGACCTGGCGTCCGGACTGAAGAGCGCGCCCTTGTCGGCCTGACTCAACCTGCCAAGCTCAGCACCCAGCAGCGTCCAGCTCACCGGGCTGCCGTCAAGCGTCGAAGCAGCCAGCGAGACCGTTTGCAGCGTAGCCCCTCCCGGAACTACCGTTACACGCGGCACCAACTCCATGCTCCGTGATACCACACTGACCAGCGCCGAGACCTTGACGACAGCGCCTGACTCTTGATAGGCGGCGGTGATCACCACGCGAATCGCGTCATGGCCGATCGCCTCAAGATCCGCTGCCGTGTAAACGCCGCTGGAAGAGATGCTGCCGCTTCCGGCAGCCACGTGGCTTTGAATGCTTAACGCACTCCAACTGGTGGCCGGTATTTCTTCGCCTTGTGAGTTGCGCAGGACGAAACGCTGGGTCTGCCCGGCCGCCAGGGTCGAGAACATTGGCGTAATGCTGGCCTGTGTTGCACGAAGGCTGCCAAACAACAGCAGGTCATGTGCGCGATGCTGCTCAAGCGGTTCAAATACGCGCCCACCGGTGAACTTCAGGATGTCCAGCATCTGCAAGCGTTCACGTTCGATCATCGACAGGGTCTTTTGCGCGAGCATCAACACGGTGCCGTATGCTGGCTGATTGTCTGCCCCGCGATCATCAGGTATCGGATAAACGAAAGCATCTGTCGGCGGAAACAAGCCTTCGCCCTCGCCATCCTGCGCGTGCATGAACAGCATAAGCGCGCCATCACCCGCAGTGTCCGTGTGCGCATCGTTTGAACGCGGCGCGGCGCGGGCAAGAAGCCGCAAGCTGCCTGGAGTCTGAACGTGGTATTGATTGAGCTGTGCCTGCAGCACTGAGAAAACCCGGCGATGAAGTGCGGTCTGCTTGAGCTCCTGAGCAAAAAAATCTGCCAGTCGCTGATTGATCACAGCATCGATGCCCCCCAGATTACAGGTAACGCCCGCCCCGCCCGCCAGATCGAGCAGCACATGGCCCTCCTCGCCCACGAAGAGGTCAACCGTCATCGCCAGCCTGAAGCCCATCGGCTCGCTGATGATGAAGCTGCCGGACACGGTGGTCGCGCTTCCCTGCGGCTGATGCAGGCCGCTGTAGCGGCCAGACACGATACGCATCGTGACCAGAACACTGCTGTAGCCCGGCGACTCAGGCAGAAACGACAGGACCGGCACACCCAGTTCGACCTGCTTCAGACGAACAGTGTCGCCTTGTCGCTCATCCACAACGATGTCGCCGGTGAACAACGGCAAGAAGTCCAGCTCCTGATAGCGCTCAATGTATTGCTGTTCCATATGCCGGTTGAGATCGCTGCGACTGACCGCTGCGACGCCTCCCCAGCCCTGGGTCAAAGCACCGGCACCGGCGCGCTGCACAATACCGCTCAATGAACGAGGCATTGCAGTGCCCGCCGTACCCAACGCTGGCTGCCCGGTCAGTGCCTGCAGCACCCCGGTCGAGTCACTCAATGGCAGCGGCAGAATCAGGTGCCCGGCCATCATGCCAAGTGTGTCATCGAAAAGTTCTGCGAACACGACAACGAAGCGCTCAGGTGCGTTGGCATCACTGCTGTACACACCCTCGGGATCTATCCAGCCCGGCCCGCTCCAACTCCAGGTAACCGGGAGGACTCTGCCGTTGACGACGACTTTCAGCTCGGCACGCTGATCGTTGACGCTAACCAGCGTGATGGGCAGCATCGGTGAGTGGCGAAGAACCAGTACCTGGATTGACTGGGTGTGCTGATCGTCGCTGACCGTTATTGTGTCCAGAACATAGGTATTCCCAGCGCCCCCTGGGCCGGCGATGTAAAACTTCTCATGCGGCGCATCGATGCCATCCTCGAGCGTCCCGCTTTGTCCGGGCACCGGATCGACCACGGTCCATTTCAGGGGAGTTGTGCGCGAACTGCGTGCTGAGAGCGCTATCCGTTCACCGTAATTACACACCTGAATCAACGGGCTGACGCTGACGCTGCTGGCCATCACCGTCAACAATGCCGTACTGCAATGTCCGGACACCGGGTCAGTTGCCTTGATCAATACGCGTTGAAAACCCTGCCTCACGGGCAGCGCTGCAGGAGCCGTATACATGCCTTGCGTATCAATTTCTCCCGGACCTTCAGTATCGCCGTCCGCTGCATTCGTCCGGGACCAGATGAGGCCTTCGCGCGCAGGCCGGGTGGTAAATTGCAGCGTTTCTCCCGTGCCGATCATTGCCTTTTGTTCGGCGATATTGAATGTGGACGCACCGGGTTCAATACGACCGAACACGGCCAGGTCATAAGGCAGACTTTTGAGTAAAGGGTGCAGTGCTTGCTCGTCAGGCAATATCCAGCCGCCCAGAAAACGCTCGGCGCCGGTTGCATCCAGGGTGTTGCTCAACCCTTGCAACAGTGCGTGTTTGACGGTGTAGGCCACGAAACCGTTGATCTGCTCCAGTTCCCCGGCACTCAGGTTGTCCAGCGTTCCCGGAACGGCGCTGACTTCATGATCGAACAGATAAGGCGCATAAAGTTGCCCTTCCATTGCCTGATCATCTGACTCACTTTCAATCAGATGAAACTCATGCTTGAGGCTGATGTTGAACGTAGCGTTGTGCGATTGCCATTGATCGCTGTCCAGCGCCCTGTAGCGAAAGCCCAGCGTGCAGGGGAATTCCCAGGTCTGCATGGTCTGGGTGTACTCGAAATCAATGGTCAGGGGATGCTGGGTGTTGAAGGCCTGAACACTGAAAGGCTCCGATTCGAAGACATAGTCCGCACTTCGATAGTCTCCAGCAGGAACTGCAAACGTGCCGGCCCGGGCGACCATCCGCTGCAGCGGTTTATCCTCCGAAACGATGAAGCTGAAGTCGGGTGCCTGGAGCATTTGCATCACCGCATGGCCAAAGGCAGCACGGTGCAACGCGTGGGAGGAAAACACGGCGGTCGCCGAATACGAAAGCTGAGCATCGTTGGGAATCAGGTAACGGAAGTCGGACTCGTCACCCGGAATCCCGCCACTGACGCCGTACTCCATGGTCGTGAACAGTAACAAGGCGCCTTTTTTATGCACCGATGTGGCATCGGAGCTTTCAAGCTGTGAGCGCACATCAATTCTGCGTACGTTAAGCAATTCGTTGCTCTGCTCGTTGAAAATGCCCAACCTGAACAGCTGCTGCGGATTTTCCGGGTTGATCAACCAACCCTGAAAAAACTCGCCTACCTTGCTTTGTTCGGTAGTCCCGCCCGGAAAATCCAGCGTAAGGTTTTCAGCCAGACCAAGATCCACAACCAGATCCGCGCTCTGACTGCTCATTTGCAGATCAAAATCCAGGTGCGGCGCGTTCAGCGGATCGTAGGTAGCGATTCTGTGAACATTGTGCTGTCCTTGAACGTTCTCCAGCACGGTATGCAAACCGGCGATTACTGAAATGCGCCAGGCCAGCTGGGAATGCTCCAGCGCACTGTGTTTGAACGACAAGGTTGGCGCACCGAGAACACAGCCCGAGAAAAAGTGAGAGTCATGCGTATCGGGAATCGCGATACTTCCATCCGGCACCGGACGCGACAGCCCCTGAGCCACACTCTTCTGGTAAAGGTGGTCAAGCAGCTCGTTGACCTTGTCGCCATCCAGCGCAATGATCGCGTCCCAACCTCTCAGACGCGTGGTATTTTTCATCCATGCCAGCAGACTTTCCGCTGAATAACCAGCCATGACATCACCTCCTGTGATGTAGATAAACATAAGACCGGCTTACGCTCGGTTATGACGTCTGTACTTTTTTGTCTTTCATCAATTCCAGATCTCCGGCAAACCGGTCCAGCGGCAGCGGCAATATGATATGCCCTTCTATGATGCCAAGGATTGAATGCGGGGCCTCGACAAAGATCAGCACAAACCGGTCAGTCGAAGGTACGTCGGGGGTGTACAGGCCGTTAAGGACGTTCCCGCCCCCGACGCCGACTCTCCACCGGGTGCCTGGCATCGGAACGCCATTGGCAAACGCTTCCAGTTGAACCTGATCGGCGCGAATGTTCACAGCGTTCACGCGCTTCCAGAGGGTCACAACTTTTGGGCCTTTCGTGCCTTTCACAACCCTTAAAACTTTCAATGTTCTTACCACGTCCAGAACTTCCGAAACCTTTACGGTGTTGACGACTTTCACGGTTAACAGGGGTGTCTGATGCTTTACCAGTACCCACGAAGAAACACTCGCCTGCCCGCTGGTCACGACGATCTGATCCAATACGTAGGTTTTGCCGGGCACCTTTGATGCTGCGACATAACGGTGATCACCATCAGCCAGTGCGCTGGGCTCCAGAACACCGCTTTCGCCAGCCACCGGATCCTTGATCGACCAGTCCATTTCCTCTGTGCCGAGCGAACCTGCCTCCAGCTCCACCGTCGCCCTGGCGTCACACACCTGGATCAACGGATTGAGAGTGATCGGATTGGTCACGATCGTGACCAGGGCCGAACTTTGATAGTTCGAGTCGGTGTCAGTGGCCGTCACCCGAACACGTGTGAATGGAAGCTCGGTTAGAGATGTTTCTGGCGCGTAGTACCTGCCGGAGTTGTTGATGGCGCCGAAGTTCTGTGCATCACCCTGCAGAAGTTCGGCAGTCCACCTCACATTCGCACCCGGCGGTTGAATGGCAAACGTGGTGGAACTGTCGACGGCCATCAGGTGCTCCGCAGGGCTGACGACAAAGTCTGCCCCGGAACTGTTGATACGGCCGAAGACGGCAATGTCTCTGGGCGCACGCAGTACGTCAGGCACAATGGCTTCGTTGAAACTGAGGTCGATACTGTCCCGGATAAACGAGCTGATCGGCACACGAGTAGCGAGTTTGCCTTCCAGTACGGCCCTGATGTCGGACTCGAACGGATGCGTATCCAGCGTCTCGAAATTGTTCTTTACCGACAGTATCAAGAAAGCTAGTGAGAGGCTGTTTACTGGTGGATCGTTCTCTGAGACATCCGGTTCGCTGCTGGTGGTACTTATCGTGAGACTGGGGATCAGAACGAGGTCGTTGTTTTCTTCGGCGAAGTTATAAATGCACCGTATCTCAACCGTGATGACCTTGCTCATGACCAGTAGCAGCACACCGCCTGGCAACGTAAGTATTACGCTGGGGGTCGCTTTGGGCTTCCAGGTCAGTTCCACCATGCCATCGCCAATGAGCTCCACCGACAAAGGTGCGCTCCCGAACGCGTCAAGCGAGGTCTCGCTTTTGTAGACATTTGCCTGGACTGGCACGCCATCGATTTGAACCGTGACATTCTGGCTGCTCGAGTCGGACGTTTTCAGTCTGCCCGACGTGGCCGTCGCCTTGACCGGTCGGCCGGAGCCATCATGGAACGTGTTGAACACCACGCCTTCAATAATCGAAGCAATGGTCCTGGTCACTTCACCGATGAACAGTGCCGCCTTGAACGTACGCTCCGCACTGAACAACACCGTGGCCGAATAATCTTTACCAACATCATCCGGTATCAGGTATTGGTACTCTAACGGGATGTCGCCGCCTTCCTGACTGCCTTCCAGGCGAATGAACACCAGCACGGCCCCGTCGCCGTAGTTGGCGGCCTGCGGGTCGAGAGGCGCGGCAGGATTGGTCTGGGTGCGCAGTTTGAAGGACTGGGGGTGCATCAGATTATTGGTGCCACGCTTGATCACGCCCAACGTCCATACGCGCTGCTCGTCCGGCAATGCAGTGAACAGGGCTTTGAAAAAACTTCCGCCGAGTACCCGGTCAGCCCTGTCAACCGCGAAGGTCAGAATGAAATTGTCACTGTCCTTGAGGTCGAGCCGCACCCGCCCATCACTCTGGACACTGCCAGGAACCTTTTCCAGCGCAAGATCCAGTGTCAGTTTCGGACCTTGAAGCGCATCGATATGAATCACTCTGTCGGCTTCCCAATTATCGACGTTATTTCTCATCGTCAATTGCGTTCCGCCCAGAATGGAACAGGTCAATGTCGCATGAGACTGACCCAGGTCATTGTTCGAGAACGTCAGCCTGGGCGTATCCAGAATGAAATTGTGAATACGTTCTTTGAAGCCGTCGCTCAGTGCCACCTCTCCGCTCACAGGCTTCAGATAAGCGTTCGACGAAAATCGCGCGATGTATTCCTGAAGCAACAGGTTATTCACCTTGCCCTGGGCCATTGCGGCGATGGAATCCCAGCCCCACATAACATTGTTGTCGGGGTTTTTCATCCACTCGGTCAGGCTGTTCAGCGAATTATTGGCCATACGATCACGTCCATGTAAGTGTGGGGTCATGCCGGTGCCTGTCGCGTCATGCGCCAGCCCGCCGCCCTGTAAAAAAAGATCGTCCAGCACCGTGAAACCGATGGACGGAAACTGCGTGTAATTCGCCCCTTCATCAAAGCTGACTTCAACCTTCACGGTGTTGGTCTGAGTGTCTCTTTGCAGACTTTCCAGAAAATCCCTCGGGATAATCACCGATACCTTCCTGGCATCGTATTCCGCCTCACTGAGCGGTTCGGCGGCGCCGGTACGTAGCCCGACCGTCTGCTCCGAGCCCGATTTCAACAAGCCAGTGGCCTTGATTCGTACCCGTTGCCCGGGCGCCATGTAGACCCAGGAATTCAAGTCAAGACCAGCGCCTTCTCGCGGTACCTCGGCCAGTGAAAGCCGGCCGTCGGTGGCGCGTGGGCGCATGATCTGGATGTACGGCCAACCGAAGCCCTGAGCTCTGAGTTCCAGATCGAATACTTTCGAGGTGCCCGATTGCGTTGCTGAAACGACCTTGTAATACACGGCCAGACGCTTGCCCATATTGGCCGGGACTGCTGTGGCCGGGATGAGGAACAGGCGCGGATCGTCTGGCGAAGGATCAGCGATAAAGCTGCCCGTGCTTCCATAACCGTCCCAGTACATCTGTACCGTGGAGTCTTCTCCTATGACCGCTTCTTTCGGTATGCGAATCTTCACACCGGTCTCCAGCTGCGAGGCAAAGATATAGCCCTTCACACCCCCTTCAACGGGATTCTCAATGATCGCGTCTTCGATAACGGGCACCGGCAGATCGAGTGGCCGACTCAGAATGACCTTGCGCGGCAACGAGCTGGCTGCATGGCCGGGTCGCGCGTACTGGTACACCAGCTCGATTTCCTTGCCGTTATTGGCATAAAGCCAGGCCTGAGCCAGCGAGAACTGCAGTACGCCACTGTCGAGATTAGAGATGTCAGCCCTGAGGGTCTGCACCAGCCGATTGCCGCTGGAGACGTAAACCACGACATCGTCATCGATCTGAATGCCGAAAGGGTCGATCAGCAGGGTGATGCCGTCAGGAAAGGCCTCCGGGTCCAGTGAGCCGCCGCTGAAATCCTTGATGGTCAAGGCGGGCAATAACGCCGCTGAGGGTGCGACGATGGCCAGAGACTGGGTGACCGAAGCCGTTGTCGATGTGGAATCGGCATATTCGATGCAGTAGCTCATCAGAGCGAAGCCATTTTCAATTGCCGCAAACTCGTTGGTTTCTATCGGCCACTGCAAAGGCTGGCCCACCTCTTTCAGTGTCAATACCTGGGAAAAGAACAGAGGGTACAAGTAATCGCCTTCAGCGAAATAAAGATCCAGCGTGAGGGTCACCCTGTCGCCCTCGCGCATGGCCAGATACGGCGGCGTTACGATCAGCACCTCATCGACTTCCCACAGCAGGTCGGGATCAAGCTTCAGATCGTGAGACTCCCTGCATTGCGGCACCCCCAGCCCGGCGGCCGTTGACGGCGGTTTACCGACATAGAAGAACAGGCGCAGGGATTCATCGGGGCGACCAACGACGATGTACGAGTAAAACACCCACCCCTTATCAAGCCTCACCAGCAGCGGATTATTGATCAACAGGGGCATGCCTTCAGGCTGCAATCCCACGACCTCGATCAAATCGTTGATATAGTCCTCCACTGCGCCCAGAGCGCCGCAACCTCGCCAGTTGGGCATGAACCGATCGCCGTTCTTGATGCCTGGGTAGTTGATCCAGGTAATCAGGTCGGCACTGCCCAACTGTTCCAGATCGAGGTAGTTCCCGGGCTGCAGGTCGGGCACCTTGGGGGCGGGAAGATCCAGCGCCATGAGTGAGACTCCTTTCTCGTTTCCGCCTGAAATGGGTATATCGCAAGGGTTGCCCCTGAGGATGCGAGTAGGATTTTTTTACGCCGATGCACATCAATTGCCCACTAGCACTACTGCTAGGTTGTTGCGTGGGTACGGACTGTTAGGGTTAGGCAAGACCTCCAGCCACACCGACGCCCAAGGTGTTCAGGCTTGGGGGTCGTCATTGACCAGAGCGCAAGGACTGCACAATCGTCAGACACCGCTGCGCTTGTCACGCATCAATCAGCGAGGTCCGCTCCATGGCTGCTTCTACTTCCGTGCACTCCAACGCGCTCAATTTCATGAGTTGTCTGAAAAGCGGCGTTGACCCACGCACCGGGCTGTACAACATATCGATCAGCATGCCCGATCTGCAAAGCAATGACCTGCGCGGGCCAGGGTTCCGACTCGACATGTCCTACAGCCAGCTCAATACGCTGGACAGTGGCTATGGCCTGGGCTGGAACCTGCAGTTGTCACAATACGATCCTGCCACTCAGATCCTGTCCCTCAGCACGGGCGAGACCTTCCGGGTCGACGGCACCAGCAGCACCGGTCAGCTGACCATGACGGAGAAGAAACTCGACACCTTCCACTTCTACAAGCTGGACCAAGAGTCTTACCGGGTGGTGCATAAATCAGGTCTGGTGGAAATCCTCAGACTGCACAGCAGCGGCAATAAAAAAATGGCCTGGGCGGTAAAAATCATCGCGTCGTCGGGGCACAGCATTGCGCTCAAACACACGGCGTTCAACAGCAGCACCTACAGGCTTGATTCGATCACTGACGACCTGGGTCAGACGTTGCTGGAAATCGCACGCAGCAGCACCTCCGTCGAGCTGAACCTGCACCCGTATGCCGGCACTGGCGGCACTCCGCTGGCACGCTTTTTAATGACACTTGCCGGCAGCGACAAACGCGTGTCGCGCATCACCCTGCCCACCGACAATAATGCGTCCTGGCGCTTCGAATATTGCCTGAAGAATGGCAATCAGTTATGCGTCAAGCATGTAGAGACACCTACAGGAAGCAGCGAAGACGTTTACTACCAGGACGAGGGCCATACGTTTCCATCCAGCGCCGCTCGCCTGCCCATCCCCAGAGTGACAAGACACGTCATCGATCCCGGTCTCAAGCTGGCAAAGCTCGATGTGCGATATACCTACAAGGACGGCCAGCAACGCTCACGAAATTTTCTCGGTGCAGGGTTGCCCATCGCCTGGGAAGACAATGGCCTGGACAACCTCTATAAATATTTGCAGGACTACGACTATGTCTGCACCGAAAGCCTGTGGGTCGACAACAAGGCCGTGCGCAGCATAGAGCGGACCTTCAACCGCTTCCACTTGCAGACCATTGAAGTCACCACCCAGAACAACAACCAGCAAACGGTCACGACCGACTACAACATCCTGCAGGGCGTGCATTACTCAAAGCAGCCCGCCGATTGTCAGCTACCCAGCAAAGTCACCACCCGTTGGCAACGGCTCGACGAGCCTGAGCGGACCCGCACAGAGACCGTCACCGATACCTATGACAGTTACGGCAATCAGCTGGTGCATACACGAGCTGACGGGATGGCAGAAATCAGCAGCTGGTACCCGGCCGGCGGTGACGATGGTTGCCCGGCCGATGCGGAAGGGTTTGTCTCCCGACTGAAAGAAAAAGTGTTCAAGCCCGCCCTGTCGTCGCAACCCGGGGCCCCTACCCTGTCCACGCGTTATCGCTACCGCATATTGCCCGCACTGACCGGCAGCGGCTCACCCGACTGGATTGTGCCGGAAGGCGAAACACTGCTGCAGCTTGAAAGCGATGGAACCTCTGTGGAGCTGCAGAGGATCCTGCTGGAGTACATCAACCAGCCGGACGCGCCTTTCCAGCATGGTCGAACCGGGAAAAATATCGAGTCCCTGAGTGGAAACGACACCGTTACCGTCTATGAGTACAGCAATAGCGAGAGCGAGCAACTGAAAGTCCCGGTACAACTCATCGACATCATCACTATCGGTTTCGACAACGCCCGCATAAGCAAGCAGCAACAGCAGTCATTGTTGACAGGCCAGGTGCTGCTGACCCTGGAAGAAGGCGTGGAGACCCGCTATATCCATGACGCGCTCAACCGGCTGATCAAAGAAACGATCGCACCGAATTCGACTGCCGGTCATGAAGCCAGTCGCGAGTACCTGTACACCCTGTGTTCCGCTCCGGCGCAGCAGGCAGAACAAGTGCTGGTCGATGCCCGCAAGGTCAAGACCCGTTCTGTCATGGACGGTCTGGGCCGGGCAATACTCGAAGAAAGGGACCACATCGACAGCAATAATCCGCACGCGATGCACATGATCCATACAGCGCACTACAACGCCTGGAACAACGTGCAATACGAAACGGATTACGACTGGTTCGACAACCAGCAACGGTTCACCACGCGTAACACGTACACCTACGACGACTGGAACGGCCAGTCTGTCATTACCACTGATCAAGGCGTGCAGACCCACCAGTACTACGACCCCATCGGCAATGAAGAACATGATGGTCCTATTCAGAGGCGCTGGGTGCAAAGCGGTGAAGCAGAGCCTCTGATCAGTGGCCGCAGCGAGACCTGGCTGAACATGTTCGGTAAGCCGGTCAGGATCAAGAGCCAGAACGCAGCTGGGATGGACCTTGGCTCACAAAGCTTTCTCTACGACGGACTGGGACGCTGCACAGAGCAGACCGACGAGTCAGACCACAAAACGCAGTTCAGTTATGACGCCTGGTCGCGCATGGTCAGCACACGCTTGCCAGATAGCAGCGTGGCACGCCGTGATTATGCACCGCACAGCAACACCGAGCTGCCGATCGGCCTGGAGATGATTCATCCGGACGGTATTACCAAAACCCCGGCAGGTAAACAGACGTTCGACGGGCTCGGGCGCCTGACACTGGCTCAGGCTGGGCAACGTATCGAGCGTTACGAGTATGAGGACGGTCACCGGCAGGTCAAAACACGCACAACGGCCAAGGGTGACGACATAAGCTACACCTACAACCTGGCACTCACCGACCAGATCGTCTCCAGTACCGCACCGGATGAAACCGCCGGGTTTGGCTATGACAAGGTCAGCGCCCGCCTGACCTCTGCCACCAATCAGCAGGGTAAGCGCGGTTACGCTTATGACGCGCACAACCAGTTGACCAAAGAGACCTGGAAAGATCGACAAGACCGGACCTGGATAACCCAGTATCGGACATCCTTGCAGGGCCGCACGATGTCTCGCACCGATGTCGAACAAAAAGAAGTCAAAAGCCCGGGGAAAGGCGTCGTCAAAGGCCGGCTCAAAGGCGGCGTAAAGCATCGCGTCAAAGGTGTAGAAACGACTTACCGGTACGACGGGTTCGGCCAGCTTAAAAGCGTCGTCCAGGGCAACGTGAAGGTAACCATCATGTATGACCCACTCGGTCAGCCCAGAGAGATGACAACCCACGATCAGGCCGCAGGAACCAGCCTGATAACCCGCATGGAGTATGACGACCAGGGACAGGAAGTGCTCAGGACGCAGATTGCAGGCGATCACCCGGTACGTACGCTGGAACAGCAATGGCAGCCCGACGGACTCATGCAAAGCCGTCACCTGCAGGAAGCGGGCAACAGGCTGCTGCTGGAAGAATTCAGGTATGACGCTCGAAGTCGTCTGACCGGCGTCAGCTATTCAGGCAGTAAATTGCCGGTGCACGCCTCCGGCAGGGCGATACTCAAGCAGACGTTCAACTTCGACGAGCTGAACAACATGACCCTGAACCATACCGAATTTGCCGATGAGAGCACCGAGACAGCTATCTTCCGCTATGGCAAAGAGGGTGACCCCGACTCCAGGGACCGATGCCAGTTACTCGGCATCACCTACCGGCCTGCGCGGAGCACACCGGATCCGACGTTCCGCTATGACGCCAACGGCAATCAACTCAATGACGAGCACGGCAACCAGTTGGACTACGACAGCCAGAGCCGCCTTTCACGGGTGGCGAAACCGACGGGGGAGCCGATCAATACATACGCTTACGACGGCCATGACCAGTTGGTCACCACCCGCAATGGCAGTGACAGCGAAATACTGCGTTTTTATCAGGACCAGCAGTTGAGCAGCACGGTGCAAGACAACCGACGCACTCTGTTTCTGCACATCGATGAGCAACCTGTCGGCCAGCAGACCGTCGGAGAATCGGCAGAAACCCTGCTGTTGCTGACAGATGCGAACCTGAGCGTTCTCGCCGAGTTCCAGCAGAACACATTGCGAACAGCTGTATACAGCGCCTACGGAGAACGCCACAGCGATGACGCGTTGCTCAGCGTCGCAGGGTTTAACGGCGAGGTATGCGAAAAAGACACGGGCTGGTACCTGCTCGGCAATGGCTACAGAGCCTACAACCCCGGCATGATGCGTTTTCACAGCCCCGACTCCTTGAGCCCCTTCGGCGCAGGCGGGCTCAACCCCTATACCTATTGCCTGGGCAATCCCATCGCCTGGCGCGACCCCACCGGGCATGACGCCAGCTCCCAGAGCGGCAGGCTGCGACGGCCCGATGAGGATGCGATACCGGCAGAGATGCCGGGGGGCATGGGAATAGAGTCCTGGGCCATGGTGGCGGTTGGCGTAGTGTTCACCGTACTCGGTGCCTACGCGACAGTTGCCACGCTTGGATTGGCCACACCCGTCTCGGGCCCTGTAACGGTTCTGGGTTTATCGATGAGCGCACAGGCGGCTGCCTACGTTACAGCCGGAGTGTTGGCGACAGGGACCACTCTCAGTGCGGCATCCACTGCTGCCAGTGCTTATGGTGCGGCGACGGGAAACAATACAGCAATTCAAGCAGGGCAGTACCTCGCCTACGCGGGGGGAGCTTTAGAGTTCGGTGGGGGGTTCTTGCAAAGTGCGGTTAAAAGCGCGATCAAGGCTGGGACCAAGGCACTCGGTCGAGCAGCCTATCAGACAAGACTGGGCTCGGCATTCAGCTCAGTAAACGCAACGTCTATCTCGCCTGTGAACGGCGTCGACCAGCTACCAGGATTGAAAGGAACCTTGAGCAGAACGCAACAAGGCGCAGTCGACGCATTGACGACCCTGCTCAGAAACAGGAATAACGTACCGCTCGCTGGCAACCCTACCTCAATAAAAACCGCCTCGACTCCATTTGCCAATGTTCCCGCTGGTGGAGTACTAGGTATGCCAAGAGCTACAGCACCAGCAGCGCCACCGCCGAGCATTAAATTTACGGAGTATCTCCCCCGCGTCGAGATGAGCGGCGTCTGGCGAAAAAACGTCTTCCTAATCAGAAGGTGAAGTCCGATATCTCGCCATCGACAGCTATAAGCGCTTGTCGGTGGCATCTTGGCCTGACTTGCCAAGCTGATTGCCAATACTGAATCATCCATTATCCAGACCTTCTAATGCGTTATGCCAAGTATCAAGACGTGTGTAATTTATGCCAGGCCGTAACCTGCGAACGTTTTAAATCTGGCATATAACGAAGCACACATCCGCAAACAACAATATACGACACTAGTTTAGGAAATATCCTACACCCCCCGCCATTAAACAAAGCCTTCCAGAGACTTTGCAACTAACGCCTCTGCTGTAAACTCCCGCCCCGTCATGACACGCAACACAAACGGTCTCTCAAGACACCATAAATAGTTACATTTTCACTCTTGTAACGTTAATACTTATAAGGTTTTTATCGTGAACAAAATGCTATCCGTACTGGGCCTTGCTCTGGCGACTACATTGAGTGCCACTGTCGTATCCGCCAACCCCGGCACCGGCACCATCCGTTTCGAAGGCAAGATCACCGCCACCACGTGCCCTATCGAAGTGGTCAATCCGGGCGATGGCTCTATCGGCAACCTGGTGAACATGGGCTCTGTCGAGGCCAGCCGCTTCACCGGCATCGGTCAGGAACTCTCTGGCAAGAGCTTTGCCCTGCGCGTCAATGACGACGGCAGTTGCGGCCTGACGGGCGGCGGCCCGAATGCGGCCACAGTCACCTTCATCGGTAACGCGGACAGCAGCGGCGACTACTTCGCTGTCACCCCTACTGAAGACGGAGCAAAGGGCGTTGCGATTGTCATCAAGGACCAGACCTCGACGTCCATCAAACCAGGCGGCCAATCGGCGCCTTATACACTGGTTGAGGGCGGTATCACCGACATGGTGTTCAACGCCTACTACCGTTCGACAGCGTCTACCGTACAAGCCGGCGCCGCTTCGGCAGATGTACAGTTTGTTGTCGCGATTAACTGATACATCGACCCATTCGCTCACTGTGTAAGGATCCATAGTCTTTTCACGTGAAGCATCTTCAATACGTTCAGGTTCGCTTCGGATCTGAACGTACAAGGTAACTTTCCATGATTTGCCAACAGGCTTTTAAACCACCTGCCATCGCGGGGTGCATGCTGTTATTCATGTGCGCAGCTTATATACCCGCCAGCCAGGCAGCATTGACCGTCAACGCAACTCGCATCGTGTTCGACGGCGACAAGCGCAGTACGTCGGTGGTCATATCCAACCCCAGTGATCGCCCGTTCGCGGTACAGACCTGGGTAAATACGGAAGCAGACGATACTGTCACCGTCGTTCCTTTCGCACCTTCGCCGCCACTTTTCCGCCTTAACCCGGGCAAGGAACAGCAGGTACAGATCAACGGCCTGCCCCACGACCTGCCCTCCGATCGTGAATCATTGTTCTACTTCAACGTGCAGGAAATACCTCAAGCCGACCCTTCGCAGGGCAATGTACTGAATATTGCCCTGCGTACCCGTATCAAACTGTTTTATCGCCCGGCTCTGCTGACTGACAACCCCATTGCCCGCCTCAAGGACCTGCAATGGTCGGTCAGGCAGATTGCGGGCAAGGCAGAACTGACCGCGATGAATCCGACGCCCTTTCACGTGTCGTTCATTCGACTCGACGTCTCCGGCGGTGGCAGCACTGAAAAGGTCAAGGAAGTCGCCATGCTTGGCCCGTTCAGCTCTCGCCATTACGAGCTCAGTGAAACGAAAGCGGTACCGGGCCTGCAGGTGGTGTTTTCCGCGATCAACGATTACGGCGGCTACAGCAAGCCGCTGACCGCTACAGCCACGCTGACTGACTGAAACAGCGCTGGCCCGTTTCATCCCCAGGACATTGAACATGACCCTATTACCCGATTCCGGGTTCATACCAGTGCGCCTGCGCTTTATGCAGGTGTTGATTGTGTGCGGCAGCGTTACCGTACCGCTGGAACTGACCAAGGCGGCCCCCCCTGTCAACTTCCAGTCCGGTTTCCTGCGTCAGGGCCAGGACTATGACAGTGAGGCCGCGGCCAGCGTGCTGAACCACTTGTCAGTTGTCGAAAGCCTCGGGCCAGGCGATCATTGGGTAGAAATCCACGTCAATATGCGTTATTTCGGCCAACGGCAGATCCGTTTCGATGCCGACCCGCAAGGCAACGGCCTGCAGCCCTGCCTGTCGCGAGAATTGCTGGAGCAGATCGGCGTACGCCTCGACAGTCTGGCCGACCCGGCCTTGTTGCAAGTCGCTTGTGTCGCGCTGGGGCAATTGATTCCGGACGCCAGGGTCGTACTGGACGGAGGCAGACTGCAACTGTCGATCTCGATACCGCAGATCGCCATGCGCCGCGATGCCAACGGGCGAGTGGAGCCCGCGCTTTGGGATTACGGCATCAACGCCGCCTTCATCAATTACCAGACCTCGGCGCAACAGACCACCCACAGGGAGACAGGCACCAGCAGCAGTGCAGACCTGTACCTCAACACCGGTATCAACCTGGGGTCATGGCGGTTACGCAGCAATCAAAGCGTGCGTCAGGATGCACAGGGACATCGCGAGTGGACCAGAGCCTACGCTTATGCACAGCGCGACCTGCCCGGCACGCACGCTAACCTGACCCTCGGTGAAACCTACACCGGCGGCGATGTCTTCCGGAGCATGCCGATCAAGGGCGGGTTGATCAAAACCGATCAGGAGATGCTCCCCGATTCCCTGCAGGGTTACGCACCTGTGATTCGTGGCGTTGCGCAAAGCAGGGCCAAACTGGAAGTCCTGCAGAACGGCTACCCGATCTACTCCACGTATGTCAGTGCCGGCCCCTATGAAATAGATGACCTGAACACTGCAGGCAGCGGCGAGCTGGAGATCGTGCTGACCGAGGCCGATGGGCAGGTACGGCGTTTTACCCAACCTTACTCGACCATGAGTAACCTGTTGCGCGAAGGCGTCTGGAAATACAGCGCAGCCTTGGGCCGCTTCAACGGTGCCTACGCCACCGAGCATCCCTGGTTATGGCAAGGAACGCTGGCCGTTGGAACAGGCTGGAACTCGACACTTTATGGCGGACTGATGACCAGCGTCTTCTACCATGCCGCTGCGCTGGGCGTGTCACGAGACATGGGCGTCCTGGGAGCGATGGCGTTCGATGTAACCCGGTCACGCGCCAGCATCGATCAGCCCGGTCAGTCCAGCGTGCAGGGCATGAGTTACGCCATCAAGTACGGCAAGGCGTTCACGACCCATACCAATCTGCGCTTCGCAGGTTACCGCTACTCCACCGAAGGCTATCGGGATTTCGACGAAGCCGTCAGTCAGCGCAGCGACGACGATACGTTCACAGGCAGCCGCAGAAGTCGCCTGGAGGCTTCGTTTCATCAGAGAATCGGCGCACGCAGCAGCGTGGGCCTGACGCTGTCGCAACAGGATTACTGGGGCAGCGATATCGAGCAGCGCCAATTTCAATTCAACTTCAACACCCATCGTGCCGGGATCACCTATAACTTCTACGCCTCACAGTCGCTGAGCGTAGCCAGTAACCGCGGCAACGACCGGCAGTTCGGCCTGAGCATCTCGATGCCCCTCGACACCGGCCATTCGAGTAATGCCACATTCGACCTGCAGAACAGCGCCAGTCGCCAAAGTCAACGGGGCAGCCTGAGCGGCAGCCTCTACGAAAACCGGGTCAATTATCACGCCAGCCTGAGCAACGATGGTGGAAAGCAGCAAAGTGCCAGCCTTGCGGCCGGTTATCAGGCGCCCTTCGCCAGCCTTGGCGCCGGTGTGACCCAAGGCAATGATTATCGAAGTACATCAGTCAATGCCAGCGGCGCCTTGTTGCTGCACGCCGACGGCATCGAGCTCGGCCCGAATCTGGGCGACACCATCGCCCTGGTCGAAGTGCCCGATACACCAGGCGTTGGCATACAGAACGCGACCGGAGTCAGGACCAATAGCCGCGGCTACGCATTGATGCCCTATCTGCGCCCCTACCGTTACAACCCGATCGCCTTGCAAACCGACCAGTTGGGCCCCGAGGTGGAAATCGATAACGCCAGTACTCAAGTGGTGCCTGCCAGGGGGGCGGTGATCAAGACCACCTTCGCTGCGCGCACGGTGACACGCCTGGTCATCAATGCGACCACGCAAAGTGGCAAGCCGCTGCCATTCGGCGCTCAGGTCAGCGACGCGCAGGGCAACATCCTGGGCATCGCAGGCCAGGGCGGGCAGGTGTTGTTGTCCACCGGCATGCAGGCGCAAACCCTCGATGTCCACTGGGGAGAGAAAATCGACCCGCAGTGCCGCCTGCACATCGACCCCGCCGGCATGCCTCTGACCAAGGGCTATCGAATGCAAGACATGACGTGCGCCCAGTGACATCAGGTCTGAGCCATCCGCGACATTGTTATTTCAGGAATCACCCCATGAACACTGCATTGAATGCCCTGCTCCCCAGTCTGATCCTGTTGGGGGCCAGCTATAGCGCTGCGGCTTATTCCGACGTACAGGACGACACCCCCAGCAACGATTGCTACTGGGTTTCCTCTCCGGGAATAAAGGATTACCGGCGCGACATCGGCACGCTATACGTCCCAAAAGACGCTGCAGTGGGCACCTTTATCGGCAGCATCGATATGCTTCACGCCACAACAGACCAGGCTGGCCTGGAGGCGGCCTGCAAAAATGATGGAACGGCTCTTCTGGAATTCAACGCTACGGCAACGGCTCCGATATTTTCGGGCACGGTGGAGCCTATAAACGGGGAAGACCTCACCGGCAAGATACTGCAAACCAATATTCCGGGCGTCGGGGTGCGGGTAAGACTGGAGTATCCGTATGACAGGAACTGCCCCAATTGCTTCACGCCTGTAGGTGGCAGCGCCTCTGTTCCGTTCATCGGCATCAACGACCACCAGAAAATGCTCACGAGCCTGCGTTTCCTTCATCTGAACAACTACCTCACGCTGGTCAAGACCGGGCCGATTCCTCCCGGCCCCAATGTGCTCAATGGCAGTGAACTGTTCTCCGGAAGCGTGACGACGCTTGGCAAGATCATGAAGTTCGGGCTAACCGGCACAATACTTCAGGCACAGTGCAGCGTCGGTGCAGATCCGGTCAGTGCCGACCCGGTGCAGTTGGGTGAGTGGGACAGCACTGACTTCACCGGTCCCGGCTTCACCACGCCTGCGGTGCCGTTCAGTATTGCGTTGAGTAACTGCGAGACCTACACGGGCGCAGGCTTCGTGGCAACGGCGCATATCCAGCTCGATGGTGTCGAAGGCTCGGTTCCCGAGGGCCCAGTCGGCAGCGGGGTGTTCAGCCTGACCAGCGATTCGGACGCCAAGGGCATGGGGATTCAGGTCCTGAAAGGTGACGGCGTTACGCCCATGGAGTTACAGACCGAAGTGCCCCTGATCGCGATCACACCCGGCAACGTTGTGCTGAACTTCTACGCCCGCTTCTATCAGACTCAGGCCAGCAGCGCGATCCGGCCGGGCAAGGCCAAAGGGGCACTCAGCTTCACGATGACCTACAAGTAGCACTGCACCGTGGACTGCCGACCTGGCGGTCCATGACCTTCTCAGGCGTACAACGTCGCTCTCAGTGAAGGGAAAGGCTGCCAGGAGAGCGTCTGATCGAAACTCACCCGCACTCGTACATCCAGCTGAGTGCCGATCATAAATCTGTTCAAATCCGTTTTGCTGATGTGACCGGCATCGATTTCATCGTCCACTACCGGCACCGGGTGCTCGTCGAGCACGCTGACCACTAGCAAAGCATTATCAGCGCTGCTTAAGCCATGCACCTCGACGCTGACAAACTGGTCAGTGCCCATGAATGACCAACTGTCGAGCGTGAACCGCGCGTACCCGCCCTCGGCAATGTCATGCAGGCTCAGACGCCCCCCGGATACTTTGTCACATTGCACGACTGGAAAGCCTGTCATGCCCATGATGCTCAGCGTATGCCGGTCGGAAATATGTGATGAGTCGGCGCTTTTTTCGAACACCTCGTAGAACACCGGGATTGACTTGCCGAAATGCTGGGCAACTTGTGTCGGAGGAATGCTGAACAGTCTCGAGTCTGCGATTTCCGTAAGAAAGGAGCCCACACTGCCTGGCTCGGCCCATTGAACGCGGACGGTCTCACCGGGAAAGATCACTGCATCCTCAGGTATCGATACCGTCGTGCCCTGAAAGGCATCTACCGGATCAAGCCTGCTGGCGCTTGCCGAGCCTGCGGCCTCCTGAACCCTCGGGGGCGGTAACACACGCGGGACTGGCTGAGCGCACACCAGCAGCGAAACAGCCAGCGCACGAGGCCCGGCATTGCCCGAACGATCCTTCAGTCTGTAGGACGCATAACGAATGCCATCGCCGCTCTCGAGAATCAGTTGCCTGCCGAAGGCGATATTGATTGCGCTACCGATATCGGACGCTTCGAGCGTCAAGGTTCCGGTGTGCTCCGACCCCGTCGGCGTGCTGCTCCAGTACCAGGTAATGATGTCCCCTGGGCTCGGCGAAAAATAGGCAGGCACCTCGGCCAGCAGGGTATCGCCATGAGTGTCCAGCCAGGCCGCCGTGAGACCGTCACTGATGATTTCTTCCGGAAAAATCAGCGCCCCTTCGTCTTCGAATACCGGTGCCGTTTTATCAATGACAAAGACCAGTGTTTCGGATTCGGTCTGCACCTGATTGGCGGTCTCGACGCTATAACGGAGTCGATGCTGGCCTTCGATAAGGTATTGCTGCGGGATCATGCTGAACAGATCGGCGGACTGCACAGGTTCGGTCCAGATCTTCTCCTCCAGCAGCATGTCATTCCAGTAAACGCGCAGATACTCGGGATCGCCCGGCGAGGGCCCGGAGTTCTGCCACATGGGAAAATCGACCCGCAATGGGGCGAGCCAGGCACTGCTGGGGAGCAAATTGGGCTCACCACCGGGTACATCAGGAAGGAGTTCGGCGATGATGGGCGGCGCAAGCAAACTGCTCTTGCGCCTTGAAGCCGACCTGAACAGGATTCTGATCCGTTCGAGCCACTTTGAAATGACAGACATGAGCCGGGCCTCCAGCGCGAGGAAGCGGTGGCCGACCCGTTTGCCGACCGCCATGCCCATCAGTTAACACCCTGTTTTTTTCTGCGGATACTGGCACAAGTGATAGGACCGTTGGCGCATCAGCGCCAGCGATCAAACATTATCCGCCCCGCTTCGCTGTCGCTACCAACTGTAACGCAAGCCCGCACTGGCACCCCACGGCTGCTCGATGGCATCGCCATTGCTGTAATCGAAATCAGCATGCAACTGCAGGTTGTCAGACAGCGACACCGAAACACCCGCCCCCAACTCGCCACGGGAACCGGAGAGGTCGTTGTTGAACACGTTGTCATTGACCTTGACCTCGTTCCTGTTGACGAATTCGTGAGCCACGGCCACCCGCACGTAAGGTTGCAGCGTACGTCCTTTGCCCAGGTCGAAACTGCGCCCCGCTGTCGTACCGACCTTGCCGAGCAGCGACCGGCTGCGGTCACCTTCGGCACGCATACCGTTGTCCAGTGCGTAGTCCTTGCCCTGAACGACCAGGCCCGCTAGCTGGGTATAGGGTTCGAGAAAATAACCATTGTCCAGTTTGATGTGCCGACCCAGCTCCAGCGACGCACCACCCCCCAGATTGTCGTAGTTGCCGCGCGTGCGGGAACCATCGCTGAGATTGACTCTGGCCTTGTTCTTGAACTGATTGAGTTTGATCACGCCATCGACGTAGTAGCCGCTTTCGCTGTCCAGCCAGGTGCTGTAAGCGCCCAGCGAGTAGCTGTCGACCTTGCCACTGGCACCGTGATCCAGACTGAGGTCGGACGTACTCTGCCCGATCATGACGCCTGCCAGCCATTGCCCAGACCCCATAGGCAGCTTGCCATCTGCGCCGAGAGCGACACCGCTCTGAACCTGCTGATACCCGAAGCCTGAGGCGTCGGCGACATTGAATTTGTTGCCGTAGGTACGTATCCAGCCGCCGGAACGGCCCTCGTCCATACGCAATTCGCCCATGCGCGAACGTAGCGTCGTCAACTCCCCGTACCAGACAGTCGGCGCGGTGTTGAACAACGCCATGACCGTCTGTGCGCCAGGGCTGATGGTGCGGGTGGCGGTGTCCAGATACCAGTCGTTGTCGCCCTGTTTGATCAGGTCATAGGACCAGGCGCCCAGATCCACTGCGCCGCCTGCGAGCGAAAAGCTGGCATCGCCGGCTGCCGCATGCACGACGTGCAAGCTGGTATCGCTGAGCGGATCGACACCCGTGCTGCCAATAAGCAAGGTATGACTGCCGGTCGCGTTGCCCGTGATGTCAAGAAAGTCAGTGGCCTGGCCACCGAAATCCACATCCATCATGAAGGTGCCACTCCCTGACAGGCTTGCGAGTGACAAGGTGTAAAACGCGGCCGCGTCGCCAAACCTGACCGAGCCGCCGTTCATGGACAGTTCATTCACCTGACCATTCTCGACCATCACCCACTGGCCCTGGCTACTGAGCGACAGGCTGGATACGTTCTCCAGGCGCCCGGTCAGGGTCGCATTATTTTGCAGTGACAGGCTGGCGGTACTGCCCTCACCCGCCGATACATCGCCCTGCAGATGGCTGTTGTCCACGGTCATGTGCGCCGTTGAACCGTTGATCAACTCCAGTATCTTGCCATTGCCGCCAGTCAGCGTAGAACCATTGTTGACCTGGATATCGGCAGTCGCGGGCGCGCCGGTGGGCGTTCCGACGATCAGCGCCGACCCGGTGATACCTTCGACCCGGGTTCCTTCAAGGACCAGCAGATTGCTTGAGGGCACGGCCGGGTCAGCGCGCAAGCGCACGCCATATTGCTGCCCGGTAATGGTGCTGCCGGACGCCTTCACCATGGAGTCCCACATCTCCATGCCTCTGCCATTGGTGCCAGTGGCCGTTACTGAAGTACCTTCCAGGGTCAGGTTGCTGAGCGAGCCGGCATTTATTCCGCGATTGGTGGCGGTGATCGTGCTGCCGATGACGGTGGCCGTGGAGCCGACCAGTTGCGAACTTTCATTGCCCATCCCCAGGCCATCCGCGCCGCCTGTCAGGACGCTACCGACGATCAACGCCTCTGCCCCGGTCAACGAGACGGCTG
Source organism: Pseudomonas sp. PvP100 (assembly GCF_017833055.1). Classification (NCBI taxonomy): domain Bacteria; kingdom Pseudomonadati; phylum Pseudomonadota; class Gammaproteobacteria; order Pseudomonadales; family Pseudomonadaceae; genus Pseudomonas; species Pseudomonas sp. PvP100. Next base: position 866,313 of record NZ_JAFIBO010000001.1, on the reverse strand, counting down.
AAGAGCTTGTACCCGCACTGACCTGACTGCCAGTAAGCGTCAGCTTGGCTCCGGTGATCGTGGATATTTGCAGGGTGGTCGCGCCGTTGGCGGTCAGATTCCCGGTGCTGACAACCCGATAGCTGTCCAGCGGGCCTGTTGCATCGATGGTCTGCGGCGTACCGACAAGGATTTGCGCAAGCGCATGACTACCGGTCAGCAAGGGAGAAAGAAAAATAACGGTCTTTAGTGTCCATGAAAGCGGACGCAGCACGAATGGAGCATTCATGAGGATGCATTACCTTGAGGTAAACCAGGTTGAACCCCGTGACGACTGCCCGAAAGCGGCCTCGGGAGGGAGGCCGCAAGACTAGCGGGATCCAACTGAATGCTCTGTAGGACGTTTCCTAGGTAACAGTAGGGAGGTTCTGACAGCAGATGATCGTCGGGGAAAACACCGATAAGCGTAGGTGACATGACCCGGCACGCGCCGGCCTTCCTAAACCGTTTGGGAGCAACCTGAGCCTGCTTATACCCGGCAGGGTGACTGCGGCAGGCCGCAGGCACCGTCTGCCGGTGACCCTCCTTAGTTTTTCGTTGGTTGACCTGTTTTGAGCACGATAGGACAAGACCCGTTTGCGTCGTACATCCCTACCCGGGCGGTGGTTTCCAGCGAGGTAATGGTTTCGCCTCCCATGCTGAAGGAGTACCTGATCCTCGCGCTCCCGTTTTGGCTGCCGCCTGCAGGATTGTAGATAGGCAGAATGTGTTTATCGTAGGGCGTGACCAGCCAGATGAAACCGGTGGCCGGATGGTTGCCTCCCAGCACGATAGCCTCGTCTTTTTCGGTGCCGGAAATAGGCACGTCGCCGGTATTTCCCTCGGAGCCGTACCAGTGCAAAGTGACGGTTTCATTGTCCGACAGATATTTCGAAAGATCCGGAACGCGGACCCGTATACCTGGTTCACCCTGCCCCGGATTTTCGATGCCGTCGGCGAAGAGTGAATCGCAATTCAGCCAGCCATTAGAACTGGTGCCCTCGAAGACCGGGGCTTCCGGGATGATGACAATGGCGTCTACGTTGACCAGAGTGTCCGGCGAGTGTTGCGTGTTTTCTGAATCGGGCCCATGAATGCGGTAATGGGCCGGCAAGTCAACGCGATTGCCTTCATGATCGATGTAACTCCAGGGTATTTCAACATCACGCTCAGCGCCTGCCAGGTCGCCAGCAGCCACGGTGTATTGAGCCTCTGCTACATGGCTTGTGCCCCAGTAGAAATCTATAATTTCACCCGCTTGAAGTCTGTCATACAGCCTGAAACCGACCTTGGCAGGCTGGTTATAATCCGCCGCTGTCAGGACGTTCAACTGATTGGACGTCTGACCATAGACCTCGACCCGCAGTAATGCGTCGTTGACCGGATCCGGCCACCCAGGATCGGTTATAGGGTCAGGGCCGATAGTGGCGAAATTGACATTGACGCTGATGCTTTTCACTTCGGACGGAACGACACCACGCAGGATTCGATAACTCACATCGGTGGGCTGGTCGCCGCCGTTCGCTTGATTGTATTGCCCCTGCAGAACCAGATCAGGGACGCTGATCGAAATCGGAAACGCTGGAGAGCTGCCGACTTCGTCAGGTCGAAGCACCTCAGTACCCCAAGTGACTTCGATACGGTCGGCCGGCTTCCAGTTATCGAACGACTCGATCAACACCTCGACCCCAAGTCTCGCATCAGGCAGGTTAATCAACTTTTCTGGAGGCTGTGCCAAGGGCACGACGGGTTCTTTCAAGTGGTCGGGCAATAGCCCCAGCGCCACGTCGATGCGTTTTGGGCTGGAAAGCGAAGTGCGATTGGTGGCTTTGTCGACCAGAATGTAAATGGCGTAGTAGGGCTCGTCCCTGGACGCTTCAATGGCCGAAACGGGGAATGTCACCGTATTATTCGTCGAGCTGGCCAGTTCAACGACACCAACCGGAGCCGGCAGTTCTTCAGCACTCTCTGGCAACGGCGTGCCAACCCAGTAGAAGGCTACCTTGTCGCCGGGTTGCCAGTTGTCATAGTCAGGCAGCGTGCCGACCAGACCGCCCGGGTTTGCATCCAGAAACGCCTGGGTCAACTGATCTGTAGCCAGAACCATCTGCTCAGGCTCAAGATGCTCGCCCGGCGGCGTGGTATCGACGATGAGGTCGATCGACGGGCTGGTGGTCTCTTGATCATTCGGTTGCCTGATCCGGTAGCGCAAACTGTAAGCACCGTCTGCAGGTTTTGCCAAGCCTTGCATTAAACTACTCAGCGGAATATCGATCACCATTGGAAAGGTTTCAGGATCAACCGGTGCGGTAACGGTATCGCTAAACACTTCTTTAAACGCGTCGTTATCCGCCGCTGCACCGATAGCCCAATCGATGAAAAAAGTATCGGAGTCGCCCGGGTCAGTGACCAGTCCTGCCCACTGAGGCAGGGTGACCTTGAGAAATTCGCCAGCCAGGACATCCTTGTTCAGCGTTCCATCGGCCGGGTCCACAATGCCCGCCACCTGTGCAGGGGCAAGGTCTGCGTCGATCCCTGAACCGCGTTGACTGCGCGCCAGCCGGTAGGCGATACGCGCTTTTTTTTTGTCATCTAACGTTGCTGTTGTTTTTGAATCGACCATCATCAGCACTCCTTTGCTATCCGATTGCCGCCCTGTTTATGCAGAAAACGTACGGGCGGATTGATCATGCACCCAGGGTCTGTTGCCGTTGCATCGCGAGCCGATACAACGGCAACAAACCCTGGCCGTCTCGACAAAAGTTTGTCTGCCAGAACCGGCCATCCAGACCGGTAGCCCGTTCGATTAAACGGTAGTCGCGCGACGCTGGATACTGTCATTAGTACCAGGGGTGCGCTTTGCAAGGCACGCTCGACAGGCGCTCGTATCAATCTCGATACATTTATGACATGCGCCCGACATTCGATCACGCCACCCTACCGCCGAGCTTCCCGGCGAAGTAGCATGAGGGGCAGCGCTGATCTTCAACAGCGGCCAGTCCATGGCGGCACAAGCAGGCGACAGACGCATTATGCAAGCACTTCCCGATACCTCCCTGGATGCCACATCGACCGATCAGCGCTGGAGCGTTCGTGCGCTGATCGTCGATGACGATGTGGCCATTCGCGAACTGCTCTGCGACTACCTGACGCGCTTCAATATCAACGCCAGTGGCGTCACCGACGGCACACAGATGCGTCAGGCGCTGACCGCGGAAACCTTCGACGTGGTGGTGCTGGACCTGATGCTTCCCGGTGAAGACGGGCTGTCACTGTGCCGCTGGCTGCGCAGCACGTCGGACATCCCGATTCTGATGCTGACCGCACGCTGCGAACCGACTGACCGGATCATCGGTCTGGAACTGGGTGCCGACGATTACATGGCCAAGCCGTTCGAGCCACGCGAACTGGTCGCGCGCATCCAGACCATTCTGCGCCGGGTCCGCGACGAACGCAGTGATCAGCGCACCACCATTCGTTTTGACGCGTGGCGCCTGAACAGCGTCCTGCGCCAGTTGACCGCCGCCGATGGCCTGGTGGTGCCGCTGTCCAACGCCGAGTTTCGTCTGTTACGTGTGTTTCTCGAACGGCCGCACCGGGTGCTGAGCCGCGAGCAGTTGCTCGATGCTGCCCGCGGCCGCTCAATCGAGGCGTTTGACCGCAGTATCGATTTGCTGGTCTCGCGTCTACGCCAGAAGCTCGGCGATGATCCGAAAAATCCACAACTGATCAAGACCGTGCGCGGTGAAGGCTATCTGTTCGATGCCAGGGAGCTGGGTTGATCCGCAGATTCGACACGCTGTTTGCGCGACTGTTTGGTGGCGCTCTGTTGGCTATTCTGTTGGCGCACCTGCTGGCCTTCATCTGGTTCACGCAGTACGGCATGCGCCCGCCGCCACCTACCGCGTCCAACACCGAGCATGGGCAATTCGATCAGCGGCCCATGCACAGACCGCCGATGCTCGGCGGTCCGCTGATATTGCTGTTCTTCCAGTTCATCACCCTGATCATCGCTGCGTGGTACGGTGCCAAGGCCCTCAGCCGTCCCGTGCAGAGTCTGAGCGAAGCAGCCGAGCGCCTGAGTGAAGACCTCGACAGCCCGCCACTGGAAATCAGCGGCCCGCAGGAAGCCCGACAGGCTGCGCAGACGTTCAATCTGATGCAGCGCAAGATCCGCGAACAGATGCAGCAGCGCGGGCGCATGCTGGCTGCGGTATCCCACGACCTGCGCACGCCCCTTTCACGGCTCAAGCTGCGTGTCGAACAGATCGAAGAGCCCAGGCTGCATGGCCAGATGACTCAGGATCTCAATGACATGATCAGCATGCTCGACGCCACCCTCGCCTACCTCAATGAGCACCGGCGCAGCGAAGGCCTGCAGCAATTCGACCTGCAGGCGCTGATCGAATCGCAGGCCGAGAATGCCCAGGACAATGGCGACGACGTGCAGTACGAAGGCCAGTGCAAACCGCTCAGGACGCAGCCGATGGCGCTGCGCTCGTGCCTGCAGAATCTGGTCGACAACGCTCTGCGTTACGCTGGTAGCGCGCGTATTGTGATTGAGGACAGCGCCGATCACGTGCGCATATCGGTCGTTGATCACGGACCGGGGATTGCGCCCGAGTTTCACGAGACAGTATTCGAACCGTTCTACCGTCTGGAAGGTTCTCGCAACCGCAACTCCGGCGGAATCGGCATGGGTATGAGCATTGCGCGGGAAGCCGCGCGGCGCATCGGCGGCGAGCTATCGCTCACACAAACGCCAGGCGGCGGCCTGACGGCAATCCTCGATCTGCCAAGACGCAGAGCGACTGCATAGCCCGCCCGCTAGCGGGGACGCGCCCGCTCGCTGCCGACCCAATCGGTCAACAGGCTGTAAGCGACTGCCAGAAGCGTCGGGCCGATGAACAGGCCGATGAAGCCGAATGCCAGCAATCCGCCGAACACACCCAACAGGACAATCACCAGCGGCAGATTGCCGCCCCTGCTGATCAGGTATGGCTTGAGCACGTTGTCCACGCCACTGATGATGAACATCCCCCAGATGCCCAGAAATATCGCCATGCCGTACTCGCCCTGCCAGACCAGCCAGGCAGTGGCAGGCAACCAGACCAAGGGCGGGCCCATCGGGATCAGACTGAACAGAAAAGTCAGAATACCCAGCACCAACGCGCCGGGAATACCCGCGATCAGGAAGCCGATCAGCGCCAGTACCGCCTGGGCCGCTGCTGTGCCGATGACGCCGTTGACAACGCGCTGCACTGTGCCAGCGACCAGATCCAGATAATACTGGGCGCGCTCGCCGATCAGGCGTTCCAGCAGGCTGAGCACGAAGGCGGCCAGGCGCGGACCGTCCCTGTAGAAGAAGAAGGCGAAGACGATGCTCAGGGTCAGTTCCAGAATCCCGCTGCCGATCTGCGCACTGCGTGCCAGAATCCAGTTACCGACCTGACCCAGATGCGGCTTGAGCGTCGCCATGAACGCCGCGCCTTGCTGATCGATGGTGGTCCACAGCGCTACCAGTCGTTCGCCCACCAGCGGAATACCCGCCAGCCATTGTGGTGGGTCGGGCAAGCCGTCGACCTGAATGTCCTTGATCAAGCCCGTGGCGTCACGCACATGGTCGGCAAGATTGAAGCCCAGCCACACCAGCGGCGCCGCGACCAGCAGCATCCAGCACAGGCACATCACCAGTGCAGCCAACGACTCACGGCCCTTGAACCAGCGGGTCAGCAAACGCATCAGCGGCCAGCTGGCGAAGGCCAGTACCGCGCCCCAGACCAGCGCCGACCAGAACGGCGCCATCACCCAGAGACAGGCACCAAACAGCGCCAGCAGCAGAATCTGCACCAACAGACGGTCATTGTTGAACATGCGCTATTCACTAAAAAGGATCGGAGGAAGCGAGCATAATGGCGAACCTGCCTGTCCGCCATCACTGTTCTAGCGGATAACCTCGATCTTGAGCCCCTTGCCTTCAGTGACGCCCGCCTCGAGCCGGGCAGCACGAACGCCTTTGGCGATCAGGGCGTCAAGCCAGGCGCCGGCACTGGGCCCGGACACCGTGGCGCGCAGGCTGCTGTCCAGGTTCAGGGCGCGAGAAACAAGAGTAACCCAGGCATCCTGTGGTTCGCCGCTCAGTCGGGGCAGTTCCAGCTTGCCGGTGCTGCGCAATTGGCGCAGCAAGGTGGCAGAGGTCGGCAGCAGTTCGCCCAGTGGCGCAGAGGATTCAAACTGCTCGACGTGCAGGTAGGCCCGGCGGTTGCCACGGGTGATGCTGTAAAGCGCTACCAGGGTGTCACTGCGCGGTTCTGCCAGACGCAACAGAAGGTAAGCCTGGCGGTCATCCGCGCCATACAGTTTTGCGTTGCCGAACACTTCGTTGGCCCACAGGCTGCTTTCTCCGCAGTCGCGCGCCTGACACCAGAACAGCAGTTCGGCGCCTTGCTGCTGCAAGGATTCGCGAGCTGCAGTGAAGGCGTCGTCGGAAGTCCGCTCGGCAGGTAATTGATAGGTAACCGACGTCAGATTGCCGCGCGCACTGACCTGGCCATCAAAACGCAACTGGCCGCTGATCTTGCGGATCGAGCCCATGGGGTAGACCCGCTCGAGCTCGGCAGCCGGACGATAATCGACGATTTCCGTGTCGGCCAGACGCGGCAGAATTTGCAGATCACTGCTGCCTGTTACATCGGCGGCGCAGAGCACAGTGCTGAACATCGACAGGCACAAGGCGACAACGGGAACACTTGATAAACGCATGAGTGCTCTCATTGGCAGGCAAGCAGGGAACGAAAATATAAAAGATCGCCAGCGAGGCGGCCACCAGAGGCTGCGGATTGATCCATCACGGTTGACTCCTGTTTCAACCCGTCCAGCGTCGACAGTTGCCGGGCTCAAGTCAAGAAGCAGCGAACAAGCGATTGATACAGTGTGCAACAGCGCTCGCACCGTGCTCGTCGTCCAGGTGCAGATGATGACCGCCTTCAAGCTGCACGACGTCGAAAGGCAGCCCGGACAGCATGAGCTGGTTTTTAGCCAGCATGCCGCCTGTAGCGACCAGCAGTTGCGTCGGGCAACGGATAGCGTTTACGAAAGACATCGCCTGCTGATGTGTAAGACGAATCGCAGATGGCAACGTCAGGCGGCTGTCGCTGCGCCAGGTATAGCCGCCGGGTACCGGCATCAGACCGCGCTGGGCGAGTAATTCGGCAGCCTCGCGACTCACCGGGACCACGCCTTTCATACGCGCCAGAACAGCACGTTGCTGATCCTCGTAAACCGGCTTTTTCTTGCCTGACAGCCTGAGCTGCGCCTGCAGGGCGGAGCCCATCCGCCCGGCGGCGGATTCAGGGTCGCCGGTCAAGGGAATCAAACCATCGATCAGGGCCAGCCGCGTGACCCGCTCCGGCAACGACCCGGCCAGCAATACCGAAATGATCGCGCCCAGCGAGTGGCCCATCAGGGCGAAGCGCTGCCAGCCCAATTGCTCGGCGACCTGCAGCACGTCGAACACGTAGTCGGCCAGCGCATAGGACGCCCCGGCAGGCCGATGCTGTGAATGACCATGCCCGGCCAGATCGAGCGCCACGATGCGCAGGCCCTCCAGTCGCGGCGCCAGCCTGGCAAAGCTGTTGGCGTTGTCGAGCCAGCCATGCACGGCAATCACCGGCTGGCCGTCTTCGGGGCCGTAAAGATGAGCCGCCAGTTCGATATGCCCAAGATTGAAACGCACCTCTTCCATGGCAAACGTCACGCCGTCACCCTTGAGGCACTGCGTGCGTCCCAGCGAGCCAGCAGCGTCTTGAGCAGCAATGCGGTTTCATCCGGTCGTTCAAGGGGAAACATGTGCCCTCCAGGCATGGACAGGTATTCGCCTTCGCGCATGCGTCGGGCCAGATAGCCATGATGAGGCATGATCACCCGGCTGTGTTTGCCGCGCACCATCGCGAGTGGCACCTTGAGTTGCCGTGACGGCACTGGGCTGGTGTGCGGGATGCTGCGGTAGATGCTGATCTCGGTCGCTGGGTCGAAACGCAGCCGCCACTGCCCGCCGTCCTCGCGCAGACCATGTTGCAGGTACGCGGTCAGGCAGTCGGGATCGAAGCGGCTGAACAGGGTCTTGCCAGCGAAGTAGGCGCGTGCCGACGGCAGATCATCAAACGCCTCACGACGGCCCAGGGTACGGCCCGCTGGCGTGATGCGGTCGATAAAGCCCAGGCGCTTGGCGGCGCGTATGAACAACTGGTCAGCCAGCCCCAGCACCGGCGAATCGAGCATCACCACGCCCCGGTAGAGTTCCGGGCAGCGCAATGCGGCATGCAGATGCAACACGCCGCCGAGCGAGTGCCCTACCCCCCACACCGGGCCAGGCTGCTCGCGCAGATGGTGAAGCAACTCATCGACCAGATTCAGCCAGTTGTCATCCACCGGAAAACGCGGATCATGGGCGTGTTGCTCAAGATGGGCCACCGAAAATTCCGGTGCCAGCGCGCAAAACAGCTTGCTGTACGTCGCCGAAGGGAAGCCATTGGCGTGAGCAAAGAACACGGGTTGCGACATGCCAATACTTCCATGAGCGGGCGAGTCACGATTGTGCCAAGTTGCTTCGTAGATCGGCAATGACTGGAACCGCCATCACAGGTGTCACTCCGGCCATCAGGATCACCCGATACGGCGGTCGGAGCGGCATTAAGGCCTATAAAGCCTGGGTGAACCGGTCCAGGCAAGCCTTTATATATAGGCGACCTGAAAACCAAAAGACTGCCTGAAGAGAGCCTTGGCTTAAGCAGAGGGATTAATAGCTGAGAACACTCAATTGACTGGAGGCTCTTTGCCATGCGCTACGACGGCCACCGTCAAGCGCGAAATGCAGCTTGGCTTGCCTTCGTCGTTGCTGATGCGGATGTCCCATACATGAGTGGTCCGGCCTATGTGCACAGGCCTGACCACACCGGTGACACGCCCGCTACGCACACCACGCAAATGGTTGGCGTTGACCTCCAGCCCGACGCAAAAATACTTGCTCGGGTCGACGATCAGGTAACTGGCCATTGACCCCAGCGACTCCGCCAGGACCACGGATGCGCCGCCGTGCAGCAGCCCGAAAGGCTGGTGGGTACGTTGATCGACCACCATGCTGGCCGTGAGGGAGTCATCGGTGAAAGACTCGAAGCGAATGTCCAGCACTTCACCAATGGTGTTTTTTTGAGCCGCCATAAGGGCTTCGATATCGGGAGCCTGACGCCATATGCTCATGCTGAATCCTTTTCCAGGGAGAGCCGCATTCGCGGCGGTTATTCATTGCGCGTACAGACCGTTCAGACGTGCCTGACGCTGTTGAGGCGCATCCCGCCTGCCACTACAAACTCGCCTTCCAGCTCGGCAAGACTGGCAGTGCTCATCGGCTCGGCCTGTCGCGGACTGCCGTGTGCCAATACCCCGATCAGCTCGCCCACCAAAGGCTGATGGCTGACCAGCAGCACTTCATCGATACCCAGCTTGTCCAGTTGCGCCAGCACCTCAAGCGGGCTGCTTTCGGGTGTAAGCCAGGGTGCGGTGACGATCGAGCCATCGAAGGCCAATGACTGACGCACCAGTTCGGCAGTCTGTTGTGCACGCACATAGGGGCTGGCGATGATCCGTCGCACAGGCTTGTCCGTCAGTTGCAGTGCACTTTTCAGCACCTCCTCACGCCCATGTGCAGTCAACTCGCGCTCGGCATCACTGCGCGCCCGCGACTGCGCTTCGCCATGACGCAATACCCAGACCTTCATGGCTTTGGTTCCTCATCGCGCACCGGCTGTACCGTTGGCGGGACATGATGAGGCACCTCGCCTTCGGGCGCACGCGGTGCTGGCCAGTCGCCAAAAGGCCAGGGTTTATGGTCGCTGTGAAACGTCCCGAAACGACCGATCTGCGCCAGGTACTGGCTGATGCTGTCGCCGAAGTTCATCAGGCCACCATTCGGCGCACCGTGAATCAGGCGGTAGACCAGTTGCACCAGCACCACGCCCGCCAGAATGATCTGGGCAACGTGCCATACGCCCAGAAACAGCAGCATCCACAGAATGCGCAGCAGGATCGATTCGTTGTGCTGGATTTTCGACTCGTTCAAGACCTTCTCCTGATCAGACTGAATTCAATTAAAGCCGGTAATCGAAATGAAATCGACGTCCGTCTTGGGCTCGGCCCGCATCAGCGCCTCAATGACCTGGCTGAGCGTACGGCCTTCAAAAAGAATCGCGTGCAGCCCGGCGACCAATGGCATATAGACCTGCACTTCCTGCGCTTTGACCTTGAGCACCTTGAGGGTGTTCACACCCTCGGCCACCTCGCCCAGGCGTGTGACCGCCTCTTCCAGCGTCAGCCCCTGGCCCAAGGCAAACCCGACCTGATAGTTGCGGCTTTTCGGCGAGGAACAGGTGACGATGAGATCGCCCACCCCGGCCAGGCCGAGAAAGGTCATCGGGTTGGCACCCTGGCTGACCGCGAAACGGGTCATTTCCGCCAGCGCCCGGGTGATCAGCATGCTCTTGGTGTTTTCGCCCATGTCCAGCGCCACCGCCATGCCGGCAATGATTGCGTAAACGTTCTTCAGTGCCCCGCCCAGCTCGACGCCAAACCGGTCATTGCTGGCATAGACGCGAAAGGTGCGCCCGTGCAATGCCGCCTGAACCTCCTGACACAACGCCTCGTCTTCGCTGGCAACCACCGTTGCGGTCAACGCATGCTCGGCGATTTCCCGCGCCAGATTGGGCCCGGACAACACGCCGATACGCGCTTGCGGGACGATCTCTTCGAGGATCTGACTCATCAGCTTGAAGCTCTGCGCTTCGATACCCTTGGTCAGGCTCACCAGCATCTTGCCATTCAGGCGCTCGACGTGAGGCGACAGCACCGAGCGCAAGGCACTCGATGGCAAGGCGACGAAGATCAGTTCACTGGCGTCGAGCACCGCCGTCAGGTCGGTGACCGGTTCGACTTCAGGACGAACCTTGATGCCTTTGAGGTAACGGGGGTTTTCACGATTGACGCGAATGGCCTCAGCCTGCTCCGGATCGCGCATCCATTGACGAACCTGATGGCCGTTCTCGGCCAGCAGATTGGCAATGGCCGTACCGAAGCTGCCACCGCCAAGCACCGCGACGGGTTGCTGTGTGGTCATAAAACTATCCATCCAGAGCCATTCAAGTGGCGATGTGATCATTATACGGAGCAACACGTTATCAGCTAGCGACAAAGCTGATCCGTTACGCAGTCAGGACAGCATCAATCAAACAAGTTCGCTGGAAACACGCGCCATCTCGGTTAACATGCGCGCACAGCATGAATCATCGTGATGGCCGGCCCTGCCTTGTGCAGCCTGACCGATTCGCGACCACCGGGCAAACAGGCATGGACGCATCAATCGAACAACCTCAGCAGTGCCTTGCGCGCGAGGCGCACAGCCGATGAAGTTTCGGCACTGGGACATCAATACCCGCACGCAGATCATCAGCCTTGGCCCTGCCCTGTTGCTGACGGCTTTGCTGATCAGCTTTTTTACTTTCGTGCGTATTCAGGATCTGCGTCAGGAGCTCAATCACACCGGGCAGCTGATCGCCAATCAGCTGGCGACCGCGGTCGAGCCGGGCGTGACCACGGGTGATATCGAGGGGCTCAAGGCGCTGATGCGCGCCACCCTGTCCATGCCCAGCGTTCGCTATGTGGAAATTCAGGATAGCTCCAATACCGCCGTGATCTACATAGACCAGCCGCGCGACAACGAGCAGCAGGCCCGGCAGATGGAAGTGTTCCTGGCCCCCGTTCAGCCGCAGCGCACCACCATTCACGGCAATCCCGGCACGCCTGCCCCAGGAAAAAGCCAACCCGCGCAGGGCGCTTCACAGCGTTATCTGGGGCGGGTGCTGGTGGGCATGTCCAGCGAAGCATTCAGTCGACGTCAGCAGGAGATACTGCTCAAGGCTGGCGTCCTGGCGATGGTCGCTTTGCTGTTCGCCTTTCTGCTGGCGCGTAGCCTGGCTTTGAGCCTGTCCAGGCCCATCAGTGATATGGGCGAAGCGCTCAAGGCGATTCAACAGGGCGATTACCACACGCCCATGCCGGTCAGCGACGACGCCGAACTGGGCGCGCTGGCACGGCACATCAACAACCTGGCAGAGAACCTGCACCGCGCCAGCCTCGAGCAGCAGCGCTCGGTGGCACAGCTGATCCAGACCCGGGAAGAAGCCGAGCAGGCCAACCGCGCCAAATCTGATTTTCTGGCCATGATGAGTCACGAGCTGCGTACGCCAATGAACGGTGTACTGGGCATGCTGCAGCTGCTGGAAACCACGCACATGACCCATGAGCAGAGCGAGTATGCGACGCTGGCGACCGAATCCACCGAGCATCTGCTGCGGGTCATCAACGATATCCTCGACTTTTCCCGCATCGAGCGCGATGCCCTGCAGATGGAAGGCATACCGTTCAACCTGGCGGAACTGGTCAGCGCCTCGACCCACGCCTTCAACCACAGCGCCGCGCAACGCACGCTGCTGCTGGAACTGCATATTCAGCCAGGCCTGGAGACCTTGAACGTCATAGGCGACCCGACCCGCATTCGCCAGATTCTGGTGAACCTGATCGGCAACGCGCTTAAATTCACCGAGCAAGGCAAGGTCTGCGTCGACGCCAGGTGGGCAATGCTCGACGATGAGCTGCTGCACTTTACCTGTGCGGTACAGGACAGCGGCATCGGTATCGACGCCGAGCGACTGGAATCGATGTTCGATGCGTTCAAGCAGGCCGACAGCTCTATTTCCAGACGTTACGGCGGCACGGGGCTGGGGCTGCCGATTGCGCGGACTCTGGCCGAACGCATGGGCGGTACCTTGCACGCCGAGAGCGAGGAAGGGTCCGGCTCATTATTCACGCTGCAGATCCCCCTGCCCGTCTCGCGCGACGCTTCGGTGGCTATTGCCAAGCCGCTGTCGACACTCGACTCACACGGCCGGGAGCGCAGCATCTTGCTGGTCGAAGACAACCCGGTGAACCGCACCGTGGTGCAGGCCATGTTGCGTAATCTGGGGTGCGAGGTCGACATCGCTGTCGACGGTGCCGAAGCAGTGGCGAAGGCAAGCGCAGGCAATCACGCGTTGATTCTGATGGATTGCCGACTGCCGGTCATGGACGGCTATGAGGCCACCCGTCGAATCAGGCAACTTTCCGGGCTGGAGCGAATCCCAATCATTGCCCTGACCGCCAACGCGCTACAGGGTGATCGGGACGCCTGTTTGCAGGCAGGGATGGATGATTACCTGCCCAAACCGTTCAAACATGCTGATTTACAGCAGGTTTTGCAGCGCTGGCTGTCCTTTGAAGCACCTGTGACTGGCGATAAATGTTAAATTGCGGCAGTCTTGGCATCCAGATCGGCCAGCAAAATCGGCTGAATGACAAAATTCAGTGTACAGGTGTACCTTGATTTCACCTGCGCTGTGACTTTCATTACAACGCAACAGTCTATGAGTAGGCTGCCGGACAGGGTCCTGGCGAAATTAGCGCGCCAGGACTGGCGTTCGGGCCAGTGGCGCCACAACCTGCCGCACAAGATTATTGAGGAGCTCGCATGACCAAACAACACGCCTTTACCCGGGAAGACCTGCTGCGCTGCAGTCGTGGCGAGCTGTTCGGCCCAGGTAATGCGCAACTGCCCGCCCCCAACATGCTGATGGTTGATCGCATCACGCACATCAGCGATGAGGGCGGCAAGTTCGGCAAAGGTGAGTTGGTCGCCGAACTGGATATCAATCCGGACCTGTGGTTCTTTGCCTGCCACTTCGAAGGTGATCCGGTCATGCCTGGATGCCTGGGCCTCGACGCCATGTGGCAGCTGGTCGGCTTCTATCTTGGCTGGCAGGGCAATCCCGGCCGTGGCCGTGCCCTGGGTTCAGGCGAAGTGAAGTTTTTCGGTCAGGTTCTGCCTACCGCCAAGAAAGTCACTTACAACATCCACATCAAGCGCGTCCTCAAGGGCAAGCTGAACCTGGCCATCGCCGACGGTTCAGTGAGTGTCGACGGTCGCGAAATCTATACCGCCGAAGGCCTCCGGGTCGGCGTGTTCACTTCCACTGAAAATTTCTAAGGGTACTCGCATGCGCCGCGTCGTTATCACTGGTCTGGGTATTGTTTCCTGCTTGGGCAATGACAAAGAGACCGTCACCGCTAACCTGCGTGCTAACCGCCCTGGCATCCGCTTCAACCCGGAATATGCCGAAATGGGTCTGCGCAGCCAGGTTTCCGGCTCCATCGACCTGAATCTGGAAGAGCTGATCGATCGCAAGATCTTCCGCTTCGTCGGCCATGCGGCAGCCTATGCCTACCTGGCGATGAAAGACGCTATCACCGATTCGGGCCTGACCGAAGAGCAGGTTTCCAACGTGCGTACCGGCCTGATCGCCGGCAGCGGCGGCGCCTCGACCCTGAACCAGATGGAAGCGCTGGATACCTTGCGTGAGAAAGGCGTCAAGCGCGTTGGCCCCTACCGCGTCACGCGGACGATGGGCAGCACCGTTTCGGCCTGCCTGGCCACACCATTCAAGATCAAGGGTGTGAACTACTCCATCTCGTCCGCCTGCGCCACCAGCGCACACTGCATCGGCAACGCTGTCGAGCAGATCCAGCTGGGCAAACAGGACATCGTCTTTGCCGGTGGCGGCGAAGAAGAGCACTGGAGCCAGTCGTTCCTGTTCGACGCGATGGGCGCACTGTCCACCCAGTACAACGAAACGCCGGATAAAGCCTCGCGTGCCTACGACGCCAAGCGTGACGGTTTCGTCATTGCTGGTGGTGGCGGCATGGTGGTGGTCGAAGAACTCGAACACGCCTTGGCGCGTGGCGCGAAGATCTACGCAGAAATCGTCGGTTACGGCGCGACCTCCGATGGCTACGACATGGTCGCACCCAGCGGTGAAGGTGCCATTCGTTGCATGAAGATGGCCTTGGGCGACATCGACTCCGGCGCCATTGACTACATCAACACCCACGGCACCTCGACCCCGGTCGGCGACGCCAAGGAAATGGAAGGTGTGCGCGAAGTATTCGGCGCCAACGCTCCGGCGATCAGCTCCACCAAAAGCCTGTCGGGCCACTCGCTGGGCGCCGCAGGTGTCCACGAAGCGATCTACTGCCTGCTGATGATGGAGAACAACTTCATCGCAGGTTCGGCCAACATCGAAGAGCTGGACCCGGTGGTTGCCGACATGCCTATCCTGCTCAAAACCAAGGAAGACGCCAAGCTCGATCTGGTCATGAGCAACAGCTTCGGTTTCGGTGGCACCAACGCCACGCTGGTCTTGAAGCGCTGGGCGGGCAAGTAATACTGCTTTTGCCACAAACAAAGAAGGCGCCTTTCGAGGCGCCTTTTTTGTGAGTCGGAAAAACGTGGCTAGCGTTCTTCGGTATATCTGGGGGGACGATGGATCTTCAGAACACCGATCGTTCACACCACTCCAGCGTGGGAATTCAGTTCACGACGCTCTGCGTCGCAAGAGGACGCAGAGCGTCCGGACCGGCATGCCCACGGAACGGTAGTGTCATCCGGCACGCCTTAGGGGAAGATCGTTGTTCCTTCAGCCGAACACTTCTTTCAGCAAATCATGCATCGACTTGAACGCGCGGCTCGATACTTTGGCGTCGTACATCATCATGCCCGGCACGTTGGCGTGCGGATCGGTGAAGGAGTGGAATGCACCGCCGTAGCTGTACAGTTGCCAGTCCACGCCAGCGGCGTTCATCTCGTCTTCGAAAGCCGGCAGTTGCTCTTTCGGCACCAATGGGTCAGAAGCACCGTGCAGGACCAGCACCGAGCCCTTGATGTTTTTGGCGTCAGCCGGGTTGGGTGTGTCCAGCGTGCCGTGGAAGGAGATCGCGGCTTTCAGTTCGGCACCGGTACGCGCAAGCTCCAGAGAGCAGCAGCCGCCGAAGCAGAAGCCGAAGGTTGCGATTTTGCTTGAGTCCAGAGACGCACCGCCCTGGCCCAACAACTGGTCGAGCCCTGCCTGCATACGCTTGCGCAGCAGGCCGCGATCGTTCTTGAGCGGCGTCATGGCAGCGCCCGCCTCGTCATTGTTACCTGGACGAATCTGCTGACCATACAGGTCAGCCAGCAACACTACATAGCCCTCGGCTGCGACTGCTTTGGCAATGTCTTCGGCACCCTTGCTGACACCCATCCAGTTAGGCGCCATCAACAGACCCGGCTGTGCAGCAGTAGCTTTTGTGTCGTACACCAGACGGCTTTCATAAGGCTGACCATCAATCTGATAGACCACAGAACGAATTTCGATATTGCTGCTCATTACTGACTCCTGATCGTTGGAGAGATGAAGGACGTGTCGCGGGAACTGAAACAAAAAACCCGCCGAGGCGGGTTTCTTGTCAACCGGCTATCAAACCGACAGTTCTACCAGCAACTTGTTCAGACGGCGCACGTAAGCGGCCGGATCCTTGAGGCTGTCACCGGCGGCCAGCGCGGCCTGATCGAACAGGATGTGCGACAGATCGCCGAAGCGGTCTTCGCTCTGTTCGGCATCGAGCTTGCTGATCAACGGGTGCGCAGGGTTGAATTCGAAGATAGGCTTGGAATCCGGCACCTTCTGCCCGCTTGCTTCCAGAATCTGACGCATCTGCAGACCCATATCCTGCTCGCCAATGGCCAGGATCGCAGGCGAATCGGTCAGACGATGGGAAACCCGCACTTCGCTCACCGACTCACCCAGCGCGGCTTTCAGGCGCTCGATCAGGCCTTCCTTGTCCTTGGCGATCTCTTCCTGAGCCTTCTTGTCCTCTTCGGAGTCAAGCTTGCCCAGATCCAGGTCACCACGCGCCACATCCACAAAGCCCTTGCCGTCGAAGTCGCTCAGGTAGCTCATCAGCCACTCGTCGATACGATCGGTGAGCAACAACACTTCGATGCCTTTCTTGCGGAAGACCTCAAGGTGCGGGCTGTTCTTGACCTGTGCGTAGGATTCGCCAGTGAGGTAGTAAATCTTGTCCTGACCTTCCTTGGCACGCGCCAGGTACTCGGCCAGAGAAACGCTCTGTTCGCCGCTGTCGTCGGACGTCGATGCGAAACGCAGCAGACCGGCGATTTTTTCCTTGTTGGCGAAGTCTTCTGCCGGACCTTCCTTGAGGACCTGACCGAAGTTCTTCCAGAAACCCTTGTACTTCTCGGGCTCGTTTTTCGCCAGCTTCTCCAGCATGTCCAGCACACGCTTGGTCAGCGCCGACTTCATCGAGTCGATGATCGGATCTTTCTGCAGGATTTCACGGGAAACGTTCAGCGACAGATCGTTGGAGTCGACCACGCCCTTGACGAAGCGCATGTACAGCGGCAGGAACGACTCGGCCTGATCCATCACGAACACGCGCTGCACGTAGAGCTTGAGACCACGCGGTGCTTCACGCTGATACAGATCGAACGGCGCACGCGCAGGCACGTACAGCAGCGAGGTGTATTCCAGCTTGCCTTCGACCTTGTTGTGGCCCCAGCTCAGCGGGTTCTCGTAGTCGTGCGCGACGTGCTTGTAGAATTCCTGGTACTCCTCGTCCTTCACCTCGGTGCGCGGACGGGTCCAGAGTGCGCTGGCGCGGTTGACGGTTTCCCACTCCAGCGCCGGAGCCTCCTCGCCTTCGGCTGCCGGAGGCTGCTCTTTGGGCAGCTCGATCGGCAAGGCAATATGGTCGGAGTATTTCTTGATGATGTTGCGCAGGCGGTAGCCGTCAGCGAACTCTTCTTCACCGTTTTTCAGGTGCAGAACAATACGGGTGCCACGATCAGCCTTGTCGACGGTGGCGACTTCGAACTCGCCTTCGCCCTTGGAAGACCAGTACACACCTTCGCTCGCTGGCGTGCCGGCACGACGACTGAACACTTCGACCTGATCGGCAACGATGAACGCCGAGTAGAAGCCCACGCCGAACTGACCGATCAGGTGCGAATCCTTCTTCTGGTCGCCGGACAGGTTTTTCATGAAATCGGCGGTACCGGACTTGGCGATCGTGCCCAGGTGGGTGATCACGTCTTCACGGCTCATACCGATGCCGTTGTCTTCAAGCGTAACGGTCTTCGCGTCCTTGTCGAAGCTCACACGAATTTTCAGCTCCGCGCCGCCTTCCAGCAACTCGGGCGTGGACAACGCTTCAAAACGCAATTTGTCGACCGCGTCAGACGCGTTCGAGATCAATTCGCGAAGGAAAATTTCCTTGTTGGAATACAGCGAATGGATCATGAGGTGCAGCAGTTGCTTTACCTCGGTCTGGAAGCCCAGGGTTTCCTTTTGAGTTTCCACACTCATAATCATCAAACTCCGATCTGGATGGTATAAGCCGTCACGGTCAGGCAGCAGCCTGTGTGACAGCGGGTAGTCATCAAGGTGGGGGCTGGGTCGGGGATTTCAAGAGCTATGATGCCTGGAGCGTTTTTCGCTCACCGGGCACGAGGCGAAACAGCCTGCCTGGGGCTCGCAGAAACGACTCATCATCAGGCCGCCTGCATCAGCCTGTAACGACAGTGAAACGGCCCCCTCCATTATTGTCGTCACGGGTGGAACTTAACCCTCGGGGGCAGGCTCTTAGGCTCGTGAATACTTAATAAGGAGAAACACCCCATGCGTAAATCTTTAGCCTATGCCTTGATGCTTTCTGCCACCCTGGGCCTTGCCGCCTGTGACAAAAAGTCCGAAAACACTCAGCAAGATGCCAACAAGGCAGCTCAGCAGTCCCAGGAGTCGATGGAAAAGGCTCAGGAAAAAGTGAATGACGCGGCCAAGGAAAGCCAGGAAGCCGCTCAGAAGAACGCTGAAGCCGCTCAGCAGCGCACCAATGAAAACGCCAACAAGGCGCCAGAAGCAGCACCAGCCACCAAGTAAGGCTGACACGCTCGCAGAACTAAAAAGGCCCGCTTATAGCGGGCCTTTTCATGCAACACGATTTTTCCTGCGCAATCGTCTAAAGCCGGGCCTTCAAGCCAGCGCCTCGCTGCGCTTGCCCATGACCCTGTCGACCACCACTGCAACCGCAAGTGTGACAACAGCAGGCACCAGCCACGCAAGCCCCTGATCACCCAGCGGCAGATGGCTCAAAACATCCGGCAGAGCATCGGCGAAACCAGCGCCCTTCAGCGCATCGATCAGGCCGAATACCAGAGAAACCAGCATCACGGGTGCCACCACACGTCCCTGGCTCTGCCAGAGCTCTTTGCAGAAGCTCAGCGCGACCAGAACGATGCACGGCGGATAAATCGCCGTGAGCACCGGAATCGAAAACTGGATCAGTTTGGTCAACCCGAGATTGGACACCAGCAACGAGAACACCGCGAGAATAATTACCAGCGTTCTGTAGGACAGCGGCAGCACCTTGGCAAAGTATTCGGCGCAGGCACAGGTCAGGCCTACTGCAGTGACCAGACACGCCAGGGAAATCAGTACGGCAAGAAAACCGCTGCCCAGCGAACCGAAGGTGTGCTGTACGTAGGCATGCAGAACCGCTGCGCCATTGCTGG
The DNA here is from genome assembly GCF_017833055.1 of Pseudomonas sp. PvP100. Lineage (NCBI taxonomy): Bacteria > Pseudomonadati > Pseudomonadota > Gammaproteobacteria > Pseudomonadales > Pseudomonadaceae > Pseudomonas > Pseudomonas sp. PvP100. Next base: position 846,749 of record NZ_JAFIBO010000001.1, on the reverse strand, counting down.
CACCTGCGGCCACGGCGTGGCTGCCGGAACCTAGGCGAAATAGACTGACATACACCAGCGCCAACCCGACCCCGGCGATCAGCCCGGCAATGATCGCGTAGCGCGTGATCAGACGGGGCGATTCGACACCGCGAGAGCGGATCGCGTTGACGATGACGATACCGAAGACAAGCGCCCCCAGCGTGTCCATGGTCAGGTAGCCATTGATGAAGCCCTGGGAAAATGGCGCTACGGCGTACGCCGGCTCTGCCTCCCCTATTCCGCCTGCCGGCAAGGCGAATGCCGCGATGCCCAGTACCGCCAGCGCGATGATCTTCAGCGGCGCCAGAAAGCGCCCGACGGTATCGAGCAGGCGCCCCGGGTACAGCGACACCCAGAACACCACCAGAAAATACACCAGACTGTAGAGGAACAACGCCATCGGCGTGTCGCCGGTCAGAGGCGCAAGCCCGACTTCGAACGAGACCGTGGCGGTACGTGGCGTGGCGAACAATGGACCGACCGCCAGATAGCAGACGGCAGCGAGCGCCCCGCCGGCGATCTTGCCAATCGGACTGCTCAGGGCATCCATCGCGCCCCCGACCCTGGCCAGAGCAATCACGGTAATGACCGGCAAGCCAACTGCGGTGACCAGAAAGCCCAGCGCCGCCATCCAGACATGCGGCCCGGCCTGCAGACCCACTATGGGGGGGAAGATGATGTTGCCAGCCCCGACGAACAGGGCAAATGTCATAAAACCGAGTGCCAGGATGTCCTGGCCTTTCAACACTTTCATTACGAGGGACCACACGGAATCGAAATAAGGGATGGGACGTCACCCATGAATGGGGCAGACGCAGCCCGTCGGCGTAAGACGTGGCAGTACCTTGCGAAACGCCCCTCGTGAGGGCAACGCAAAAACGGCGGACAGGGTAGCCAACTTCGCTCGAAAATGCACTGTCTCAGGGCGAGCAACCCGACGACGCACCTTGAACTGGCAGTTGCAAAAGCCGCTGTAAAACCAGAAATGCCTGACAGACCAGGCGTTTCCTAGCGGATAGATTGGCCCTCCTCTCTATACCCGGCAGCTTATTTCCATGCCTGACATCACCCATCTGAGCGCGATACTCACGCCGACCCTGTATACGCCGCGCCTGGTCCTGCGGCCCTTGCAGCTTGAAGACGCCGCGGCGATGCAACACCTGTTCAACCAGTGGGAAGTGGTGCGTTATCTGACCCACCATGTGCCCTGGCCCTACCCTGACGGAGAAGCGCTGCGTTATCTTCGCGAGGACGCCCTGCCAGCCATGCAGGACGGTGAAGAGTGGCACTGGTCGATTCGTCTTTGCGGCGAGCAGGATCATCTGATCGGTGCCGCGTGCATGATGGATGAGCCAGACAACAATCGCGGGTTCTGGCTATCTCCACCCTATCAGGGGCTGGGCCTGATGTCGGAGGTCTGCGTGGCCATCGACCGTTTCTGGTTTGAAACCTTGAAACGTCCTGTTTTGCGTGTAGCCAAATCGGCCTTGAATGAAGCGTCGTGCCGCCTGTCGCGGCGTGAAGGCATGCGTCTTGTGACTGTGCAGGAAGCGCAGTTTGTTTGCGGGACCACCCAGGAGCAGATATGGGAATTGACCCGCCAGGAATGGCAGATGAACAACAATCGATAGGAGAACACAGGACCAGAACGCCCCCGCGGCCTTTTTCAGACGCCCAAACAAAAGCCACCCGAAGGTGGCTTCTGTCGATTACCCGAAAAGCAAGCGAGGCTTACTTGGTCGGCCAACCGGTCAGCTCGGCCAGGGCCTTGCCGATATCTGCCAGGGAGCGCACGGTTTTCACGCCAGCGTCCTGCAGTGCAGCGAATTTCTCGTCTGCAGTACCTTTACCACCCGAGATGATTGCACCGGCATGGCCCATGCGCTTGCCCGGAGGAGCAGTCACACCAGCGATGTAGGAAACAACCGGCTTGGTCACGTGTGCCTTGATGTAGGCAGCCGCTTCTTCTTCAGCCGAACCGCCGATCTCACCGATCATGACGATCGCTTCGGTCTTCGGGTCTTCCTGGAACAGCTTCAGGATGTCGATGAAGTTCGAGCCCGGGATCGGGTCACCGCCGATACCAACACAGGTGGACTGACCGAAACCGGCGTCAGTGGTCTGCTTCACAGCTTCGTAAGTCAGGGTGCCGGAACGCGACACGATGCCTACCTTGCCTGGCAAGTGAATGTGACCTGGCATGATGCCGATCTTGCACTCGCCCGGAGTGATGACGCCTGGGCAGTTAGGACCGATCAGGACCACACCCAGCTCGTCGCACTTGACCTTGGCTTCCAGCATGTCGATGGTCGGGATGCCTTCGGTGATGCACACGATCAGCTTGATGCCGCCGAACGCTGCTTCAAGGATGGAATCCTTGCAGAAAGGAGCCGGAACGTAGATGACGCTGGCGGTTGCGCCAGTGGTGTCTACCGCTTCTTTCACAGTGTTGAACACGGGCAGGTTCAGGTGCGTGGTGCCACCCTTGCCTGGTGTCACGCCGCCAACCATCTTGGTGCCGTAGGCAATGGCTTGCTCGGAGTGGAAGGTACCTTGCGAACCAGTGAAACCCTGGCAGATAACCTTGGTGTCTTTATTGATCAGGACGCTCATTACTTGCCCTCCGCGGCTTTGACAACTTGTTGAGCAGCGTCGGTCAGGCTGGTAGCAGCGATGATGTTCAAACCGCTTTCTGCCAGTACTTTAGCGCCCAGCTCAGCGTTGTTGCCTTCAAGGCGAACAACAACCGGGATTTTAACGCCGACTTCTTTCACTGCACCGATGATGCCTTCGGCAATCATGTCGCAACGAACGATGCCGCCGAAGATGTTGACCAGTACTGCAGCGACGTTGGCGTCGGACAGGATGATCTTGAACGCTTCGGTAACGCGTTCCTTGGTGGCACCGCCGCCAACGTCAAGGAAGTTTGCAGGCTTGCCGCCATGCAGGTTGACGATGTCCATGGTACCCATGGCCAGACCGGCACCGTTGACCATGCAGCCGATGTTGCCTTCCAGCGCAACGTAGTTCAGTTCGAACTTGGCGGCGTGAGCTTCGCGAGGATCGTCCTGCGAAGGATCGTGGAAGCCCTTCAGCTTTGGCTGACGGTACATGGCGTTGGCGTCGATGTTGATCTTGGCGTCCAGGCAGTGCAGATCGCCGTCAGCCTTGATCACCAGCGGGTTCACTTCCAGCAGTGCCAGGTCATGGTCCTGGAACAGCTTGGCCAGACCGGTGAAGATCTTGGCGAACTGAGTGACCTGCTTGCCTTCCAGACCCAGCTGGAATGCCAGATCGCGACCCTGGAACGGCTGAGCGCCGACCAGTGGATCGATGGTGGCCTTGAGAATCTTTTCAGGAGTGTCGTGAGCGATCTTCTCGATGTCCACGCCACCTTCGGTGGAAGCCATGAACACGATACGACGGCTGGAACGATCGACCACAGCGCCCAGATACAGCTCTTTGGCGATGTCGGTGCAGGACTCGACCAGGATCTTGGTCACTGGCTGACCGTTGGCGTCAGTCTGGTAAGTCACCAGACGCTTGCCCAACCACTGTTGAGCGAACGCTGCAGCGTCTTCCTTGCTGCGAACCAGCTTTACGCCGCCCGCTTTACCGCGACCACCTGCGTGAACCTGGGCTTTGACGACCCACTCGGTCCCGCCGATCTTGTCGCAGGCTTCTGCTGCTGCTTCCGGGGTGTCTACCGCGTAACCCTTGGATACTGGCAGGCCGTACTCAGCGAACAGCTGCTTACCCTGATACTCGTGAAGATTCATGCTTATTACCGTCTTCGTTTAGGTACTGCGCATTCGGTGCTGCACGTCAGCGTGCCGCACCACCTGTGACCGCTACTCCGGGTGGACTCCGCAAGTGCCGTGGGACACTCATGAAGCCGCCTGAGAGGTCGAGTCCGGCGCAGATTCCGCGGTTAGCCCTGCTTGCAAGGCCAACGACGGGCACTGCGCCGTGGTTTCTCTTGTTGTCTTAGCGTTTTTTGCGATTCTGGATATGGATGGCGCCGCCATTCACAGCCAGTGCAGCTTCATGCAGCGCTTCGGACAAGGTCGGGTGCGAGAAGACCATCATGCCGATGTCCTCTGCGCTACTGCCGAATTCCATCGCGATTGCGCCCTGCTGTACCAGTTCTGCGGCGCTCGGGCCGATAACGTGAACACCCAGTACGCGATCGGTCTTGGCGTCGGCAATGATCTTGACGAAACCGCCGGTGTCGTTGGCTGCCATGGCACGGCCACTGGCTGCGAACGGGAACGTACCGACATTGACTTCAACGCCTTCGGCCTTGAGCGTCTGCTCGGTCTTGCCGACCCAGGCGATTTCCGGGTGGGTGTAGATAACCGACGGGATCAGGTTGTAGTTCATCTGAGCCTTGTGGCCCTTGATGCGCTCGACAACCATGATGCCCTCTTCCGAGGCCTTGTGCGCCAGCATCAGACCGCGAACCACGTCACCGATGGCGTATACGCCCGGTACGCTGGTGGTGCAGTAGTCATCAACGTAGATGAAACCGCGCTCATCCAGATCCACACCGCTGTCCGAAGCCAGCAGGTCAGTGGTCACAGGGCGACGGCCCACGGCAACGATCAGACGATCGAAGGTGATCGACTGTTCGCCGGCAGCGTCGGTGTAGCTGACCACAACCTGTTCGCCTTCGACCTTGGAACCGGTCACGCGAGCGCCCAGTTTGATGTCCAGACCTTGCTTGTTGAAGGTTTTCAGCGCTTCCTTGGAGACCGCTTCGTCGGCTGCAGGGATGAACTTCTCCAGCGCTTCCAGAACGGTGACCTGAGCACCCAGGCGAGCCCACACGGAACCCAGTTCCAGACCGATCACGCCAGCGCCGATGACGCCCAGACGTTGTGGAACCTGCTGGAATTCAAGAGCACCGGTCGAATCGACGATGACTTTCTGGTCAACAGGAGCTGGCGGAATGTCGATAGGACGCGAACCCGAAGCCAGGATCACATGGTCCGCTTCGATGATTTCGACAGTGCCGTCGGCTGCGGTCAGCTCGACCTTCTTGCCGGCCAGCAGTTTGCCGTGACCCTGCAAAGTGGTCACGCCGTTGGCTTTGAACAGGCTGGCGACGCCGCCGGTCAGGCCTTTGACGATCGTCGACTTGCGGCCAATCATCGCTGGGATATCGATGTTCAGTTCAGATGTCGAGATGCCATGTACGCTGAAGCCGTTCTTGGCTTCATAGAATTTCCAGGAGCTGTCGAGCAGTGCCTTGGAAGGAATGCAACCTACGTTCAGGCAGGTACCGCCGAGGGCCAGTTTGCCCTCCTTGTCCTGATACTTCTCGATGCAGGCAGTCTTGAGACCAAGTTGCGCAGCCTTGATGGCGGCAACATAACCGCCAGGGCCTGCGCCAATCACTACCACGTCGAATTTCTGGGACATAAAAAAGAATTCCTCTATAGCTGCGAGCTTTTAGCTGCAAGCTGCAAGTCAGTCCGCGTTTCATCGCGAGGCCGACTTGCGACCTATTGAATGAGGTGAAACACATCAGCCCCGACTGCTCGCCTTTCGCTTCTGACTTGAAGCTTGAGGCTTGCAGCTCGAGGCTACTCCATCAGATATCCAGCAGCAGACGAGCCGGATCTTCCAGCAGGTTCTTGATGGTCACGAGGAAGGTTACCGCTTCCTTGCCGTCGATCAAACGGTGATCGTACGACAACGCCAGATACATCATCGGGCGAATCACAACCTGACCATTGACCGCCATCGGACGCTGCAGGATGTTGTGCATGCCCAGAATCGCAGCCTGTGGCGGGTTGACGATCGGCGTCGACATCATCGAACCGAAAGTACCACCATTGGTGATGGTGAACGTACCGCCGGTCATCTCGTCGATGGACAGTTTACCGTCGCGGGCTTTCTTGCCGAAGGTGGCGATGCCGCCTTCGATTTCAGCCAGGCTCATGTGCTCTGCGTTACGCAGAACCGGTACGACCAGACCGCGATCGCTGGAAACCGCGACACCGACGTCGGCATAGCCGTGGTAAACGATATCGGAACCATCGATCGACGCGTTGACGGCCGGGAAGCGTTTCAGCGCCTCGGTGGCAGCCTTGACGAAGAACGACATGAAGCCCAGACGTACGCCGTTGTGCGACTTCTCGAACAGGTCCTTGTACTTCGAACGCAGCGCCATGACTTCGGTCATGTCGACTTCGTTGAACGTGGTCAGCATCGCCATGTTCGACTGAGCTTCGACCAGACGCTTGGCAACGGTTGCACGCACGCGGGTCATCGGTACACGCTTCTCGGTGCGATCGCCAGCGGCGACGACAGGAGCAGCGGCGGCGGCAGGCTTGGCAGCAGGCGCAGCGGCCGGAGCGGATTTCTTCGCTTCAACTGCAGCAACCACGTCTTCCTTGGTGATACGGCCGTCTTTACCGGTGCCCTTGACGCTGGCCAGGTTGATGCCGTTTTCTTCAGCCAGTTGACGCGCAGCAGGCGCAGCAATCGGGTCTTCTTCGCCAGCAGATGCAGCCGGTGCAGCGGCGGGTGCCGAAGCAGGCGCCGAGGCAGGCGCAGCAGCAGGTGCCGGAGCAGCAGATGCTGTAGCACCGTCATTCAATGTGCCGAGCACTTCGTTGGACAGGACGATGGCACCCTCTTCCTTGGTGATCGCGCCCATCACGCCGTCAGCTTCGGCCAGCACTTCGAGGACAACCTTGTCAGTCTCGATATCGACCAGCATTTCGTCACGCTTTACCGCATCGCCCTCTTTTTTGTACCACTTGGAAATGGTGCCGTCGGCAACGGATTCCGGGAAAGAGGGGGCTTTAATCTCGATAGCCATTATCTGTAATTCCTTAATTCGGTTTCTAATGCTCGAAGGCGTTAAACAGTGAAGGCATCTTGCAGCAGTTTTTCCTGCTGCTCGGCGTGCATCGACGCGTAACCACACGCTGGAGCGGCAGAAGCATCACGACCGGCGTACTCGAGAACGAGTTCACGTTTGTGGTTGCCCATGCTGCGACGCAGGTGGTGTTGACTGCTGTACCAGGCACCCTGGTTCATCGGTTCTTCCTGACACCAGACCACATGCTGCAGGTTGGTGTAAGGCGCGATGGTTTCCATCAAATCATCTTCAGGGAACGGATACAGCTGCTCGAGGCGAACGATGGCGATGTCTTCACGCCCTTCGGCACGGCGTTTTTCCAGCAGGTCGTAGTAAACCTTGCCGCTGCACAGCACCAGACGCGTGACCTTGGCCGGATCGAGGGTATCGATTTCCGGAATGACGGTCTGGAACGAGCCTTCGGCCAGATCTTCCAGGGTCGAAACAGCCAGCTTGTGACGCAGTAGCGACTTCGGTGTCAGCACGATCAGCGGCTTGCGCAGCGGACGGATGACCTGACGACGCAACAAGTGATAGATCTGCGCCGGAGTCGTCGGTACGCACACCTGAATGTTGTGCTCGGCGCACAATTGCAGGTAACGCTCCAGACGTGCCGACGAGTGCTCTGGCCCCTGCCCTTCGTAGCCATGAGGCAACAGCATGGTGAGACCGCACAGACGGCCCCACTTGTGCTCGCCGCTGGTGATGAACTGGTCGACAACCACCTGGGCACCGTTGGCGAAGTCGCCGAACTGGGCTTCCCAGATAACCAGTGCATCAGGCTGGGTGGTCGAATAGCCGTATTCGAATGCCAGTACAGCCTCTTCCGAAAGGAACGAGTCGTACAGGTCGAAACGTGGCTGACCGGAGTACAGATTCTGCAACGGGATATAGGTCCCGGCGTCTTTCTGGTTGTGCAGCACGGCGTGACGGTGCGAGAACGTACCGCGACCGATGTCCTGCCCCGTCATGCGGATCGGGTGACCTTCGAAGGCCAGTGTGGCGTACGCCATGGTTTCGGCGTAACCCCAGTTGATCGGCAAGCCACCGGCCTGCATCTTCTGGCGGTCTTCGTAGATTTTCTGAACCTGACGCTGCACGACGAAACCTTCCGGCAGCTCCATGAGCTTGGCGGACAGTTCCTGCAGGGTCTTGAGATCGAAGCTTGTATCGTGACGCGCAGTCCAGGCATGACCCAGATATGGACGCCAGTCGACGAACAATTCCTTGTTCGGCTCCTTGACCAGGCTTTTCACTACGTGCAGACCATTGTCCAGCGCGCTGCGGTAGTCGTCGACCTTGGCCTGAACGCGGGCATCGTCGAGAACGCCGGTCCTGATCAGATGCTCGGCATACAGCTCGCGGGTGGTGCGCTGCTTGGTAATCTGCTGGTACATCAAAGGCTGGGTGCCGCTAGGCTCGTCAGCTTCGTTGTGACCACGGCGACGGTAGCAGACCAGGTCGATCACGATGTCACGCTTGAACTGCATGCGGTAATCGATGGCCAGCTGGGTCACGAACATCACGGCTTCCGGATCATCCCCATTCACATGGAGGATCGGTGCCTGGATCATCTTGGCAACGTCGGTGGCGTACTCGGTAGAACGCGAGTCCAGCGGGTTGCTGATGGTGAAGCCCACCTGGTTGTTGATGACGATATGGATCGTGCCGCCCGTCTTGAAGCCGCGAGTCTGCGACATCTGGAAGGTTTCCATGACCACGCCCTGGCCGGCAAAGGCCGCGTCGCCGTGGAGGGAAATCGGCAGAACCTTGTCGCCGTTCGGATCGTTGCGACGATCTTGACGCGCACGCACAGAACCCTCGACCACTGGAGACACGATCTCCAGGTGAGACGGGTTGAAGGCCATGGCGAGGTGGACCTCACCGCCTGCGGTCATGACGTTGGAAGAGAAGCCCTGGTGGTATTTGACGTCACCGGAACCCAGCTCCACTTTCTTCTTGCCTTCGAACTCGTCGAACAGGTCGCGAGGATTCTTGCCGAAGGTGTTCACCAGTACGTTGAGGCGGCCACGGTGGGCCATGCCGATCACAACTTCCTTGGTGCCATAGGACCCGGAACGCTGAATCAGCTCGTCGAGCATCGGAATCAGGCTTTCGCCGCCTTCCAGACCGAAACGCTTGGTGCCCGGGTATTTGGTGCCCAGGTATTTTTCGAGGCCTTCAGCCGCGGTAACACGCTCGAGCAGATGGCTCTGAATGTCAGCCGAGAACACCGGACGGCCACGGACACTCTCGAGACGCTGCATGAACCAGTTGCGCTGCTCGGAATCCACGATGTGAGTGAACTCGGAGCCGATGGTGCGACAATATGTCTGCTGCAACGCTTCATGAATTTCGCGTAGGCTCGCTTCCTCTTTGCCGATGAACAGGTCGCCGGCACGGAAGGTCGTATCGAGATCGGCATTGGTCAAGCCGTAATGATTGATCGACAGATCCGCAGGCGCAGGGCGCTGCCACAGGCCCAGCGGATCGAGTTGGGCAGCCTGGTGGCCACGCATCCGATATGCCTGGATCAGTCGCAGCACTTCAACCTGCTTCTTCTCGTGTTCGCTGCTCACACTGCCGGCGGACACCGGTTGAGCGCGGCGCTGGTTTTTGGCCAGCAACACGAAATGATCGCGAATGGTCGAGTGCGATACATCAGTGGCAGAGCTGCCGTCTGCTGGCAACTTCTGAAAGTAGGTGCGCCATTCTTCTGGCACAGCGTTAGGGTCGTGCAGGTAAAGCTCATAGAGCTCTTCCACATAGGCAGCGTTACCACCGGATAGGTGGGCACTGTTCCACATGCGCTGCATCACGCTTTCTTGCATGCTTGGTCACCCTCGGTAAGGGGACACCACCGGCGAAGACACCAGAGCAATCCTGAAATAGTCGTGTGCAGCGACTGTATCAAGTCACCAGGGATCACGCAGATAGTCCGGGTACCAGCCCGGATGCCCCTGCTGGTCTCATTTCTTCAAAATAAGAGCCGCAGCTTTGCGAGCTGCTGCTCAGGTTAAAACTACGGCGCCGGTTGAAGCCTGCGCCGTAGCCACTTCAGTGTAACGGTGTAACAGATAAAGCGATGAATCAGACGCCGTTCTGCAACAACATGTTGCGTACGTGACCGATAGCCTTGGTTGGGTTAAGGCCCTTCGGACAGACGTTGACGCAGTTCATGATGCCGCGGCAGCGGAATACGCTGAACGGATCATCAAGCGAAGCCAGACGCTCACTGGTGCGAGTATCACGGCTGTCAGCCAGGAAACGGTAGGCTTGCAGCAGTGCAGCAGGACCCAGGAACTTGTCGGGGTTCCACCAGAAGGACGGGCAGGAAGTCGAGCAGCAAGCGCACAGGATGCACTCGTACAGACCATCGAGCTTTTCGCGCTCTTCCGGCGTTTGCAGACGTTCGATGGCCGGAGCCGGCGTATCGTTCTGCAGGAACGGCTTCACCTTCTCGTATTGCTTGTAGAAGATGCTCATATCGACGACCAGGTCACGGATAACCGGCAAACCAGGCAGAGGACGTACGATCAGCTTGTTCTTGGCAACGACAGCCGACAACGGCGTGATGCAGGCCAGGCCATTCTTGCCGTTGATGTTCATGCCGTCGGAACCGCACACGCCTTCACGGCACGAGCGACGGTACGAAAAGCCTTCATCCTGCTCTTTGACCAGGGCGAGCACGTCCAGCACCATCAGGTCCTTGCCACCGGTATCGACCTGAAACTCCTGCATGAATGGTGCAGCGTCCTGATCAGGGTTGTAACGATAAACACTGACTTGCAACATATCGGTCACCCCTTAATAAGTCCGAATCTTCGGTTCAAAAGTCGGGACAGTCTTCGGCGAGAAGTTCACGGCGCGCTTGGTCACACTCTTGTCACCCGGGAAATACAGGGTGTGGCACAACCAGTTCTCGTCATCGCGATCTTCAAAGTCTTCACGAGCGTGAGCGCCGCGGGACTCTTTGCGATGCTCTGCAGCGATCGCCGTGGCTTCGGCAACTTCCAGCAGGTTTTGCAGTTCCAGCGCTTCGATACGGGCGGTGTTGAACGCCTGGCTCTTGTCGTTGATCTTGACGTTGGCGATACGTACGCGCAGATCAGCCAGCTGGGCGATACCCTTCTGCATGTATTCGCCGGTACGGAATACACCGAAGTAGTTCTGCATACAGCTCTGCAGTTCTTTACGCAGGGTTGCAACGTCTTCACCGGTGGTGCGCTCGTTCAGGCCGGCAAGGCGTGCAAGGGCAGCATCGATGTCGGACTCGGAAGCGCGCGCATAATCGACGCCTTCACGCAGGGCCTGCTCCAGGTGGATACCCGCAGCGCGGCCGAACACCACCAGATCAAGGAGCGAGTTGCCGCCCAGACGGTTGGCGCCGTGAACCGATACGCAAGCCACTTCACCTACCGCGAACAGACCTGGAATGATCTGGTCGACGCCCGCCGCATCCTGAGTGATCGCCTGGCCGTGAATGTTGGTGGCAACGCCGCCCATCATGTAGTGGCAAGTCGGTACGACAGGAATCGGCGCGGTCGCAGGATCGACGTGAGCGAAGGTCTTGGACAGCTCCATGATGCCTGGCAGACGGCTGTGCAGCACTTCTTCACCAAGGTGATCGAGCTTGAGCATCACGTGATCGCCATCGGGACCACAGCCGTTACCGGCAATGATTTCCTTGACCATGGAACGTGCCACAACGTCACGACCGGCAAGGTCCTTGGCGTTCGGAGCATAACGCTCCATGAAACGCTCGCCGTGCTTGTTGATCAGGTAACCGCCTTCACCGCGGCAACCTTCGGTGACCAGTACACCTGCGCCGGCAATACCGGTCGGGTGGAACTGCCACATTTCGATGTCCTGAACCGGAACACCGGCACGCAGCGCCATGCCGATACCGTCACCGGTATTGATCAGGGCGTTGGTGGTCGACGAGTAGATACGGCCTGCACCGCCAGTCGCCAGCACGGTTGCATTGGCGCGGATGTACGAGGTTTCGCCCGTCTCGATGCAGATCGCGATGATGCCGACAAAGGCGCCATCGTTGTTCTTCACCAGATCCACTGCATAGTATTCATTGAGGAATACAGTGCCGGCCTTCAGGTTGGCCTGATACAGGGTGTGCAGCAGCGCGTGACCGGTACGGTCGGCGGCAGCGCAGGTACGGGCAGCCTGCCCGCCCTTGCCGAAGTCTTTGGACTGGCCACCGAACGGACGCTGGTAGATACGGCCCTGCTCGGTACGGGAGAACGGCAGGCCCATGTGCTCGAGCTCGAAGACCGCTTCCGGACCTACGGAACACATGTATTCGATAGCGTCCTGGTCACCGATGTAGTCGGAGCCCTTGACGGTATCGTACATGTGCCAGCGCCAGTCGTCGTTTGGATCGGCGGAAGCGATTGCACAGGTGATGCCACCCTGGGCGGATACGGTGTGCGAGCGGGTCGGGAAGACCTTGGTGACCACGGCAGTCTTGTGACCGCCCTGGGCGAGCTGCAGCGCAGCGCGCATGCCGGCACCGCCACCACCAATGATGATGGCGTCGAAAGAAAGCGCATTAATGTTAGCCATGGATCAGATACCCCAAAGAATCTGCACGCCCCAGACGAAGTAGGCGAACATCAGAACGCCACATACCGCCTGGAACAGGAAACGTACTGCAGTTGCGGACTTGCCCAGCGCCATCGGCGTCAGGTAGTCGGTCGCGATGGTCCACATGCCGACCCAGGCGTGAGCGCCAAGGGCAACGAGAGCCAGAAGACTGAAGATACGCATTCCGTTGTGAGCGAACAGACCATGCCATTGGGCGTAGCTCAGACCCGGGTGAAAGACCATGTAACCGATCAGGAAAATGAAATAAGCCGCGAGCACGACTGCGGAAACACGCTGAGCCATCCAGTCATAGAGCCCCGAACGCGACAGGTTGGTGACGTTGGTTACCATATCCATACTCCCGCCAGAAGAATCAGAATCACGGAGACCGCGATAACGATTTTGGAGCCCAGCTTGCCGCCTTCAAGCGTCTCGCCTACCCCCGAGTCCATGATGAGGTGACGAATACCGGCCACCAGGTGGTACAGCAGGGCAGACAGAAGTCCCCAGATGATCAGCTTGGCCAGCGGACTGGTCATATACGCCTTGACTTCACCAAATCCCTCTTCGGAGGCCAGCGACTTGTCCATTGCATACAGCATGATTGCAATACCGACAAAGAGGATGACACCGGAGATGCGGTGAAGGATGGACGTGTAAGCGGTGACTGGGAGCTTGATGGTCCTTAGGTCTAGATTTACAGGTCGTTGGCTATTCACGGCTTTTTTTCACACTGAAGAGCCCCTAACAATCAGGGCAAGTTGTTGGGAAGTGCACTGGTCAGGTACCCACCACCCAGGAAGTGACGACCCCCTTGAAACAGGCCAAAAGCCTCTGGCGGTCGGACGCCGAGTATAGACAGTTAGGTTACTAATGACAACGCGCAGACTTACCGCCAATAGCGGATTGCGTTGCTGCGACAAAAGGCGTAAACGGCAGTAAACCGTATGCAAAATTCACGGCCGAGCCCTTGCGGAACACGACTTTAGGCAAATTGACTTTAGAATTTATCTCACTATAGTGATGCGGGCCCTGCGTGGGGGGCCTGTCTGATGATTTGAAGCATAAATAGGAGGCCACATGGCTGACAAAAAAGCGCAGTTGATCATCGAGGGCGCTGCCCCCGTCGAGCTGCCAATTCTGACCGGTACAGTGGGTCCGGACGTGATCGACGTACGCGGCCTGACCGCCACCGGCCGCTTCACATTTGACCCTGGTTTCATGTCCACGGCCTCTTGCGATTCGAAGATCACCTACATCGATGGTGATAATGGCATTCTGCTACACCGCGGCTACCCGATCGAACAACTGGCCGAGCAGTCCGACTATCTCGAAACCTGCTACCTGCTGCTCAACGGTGAACTGCCCACCGCCGAGCAGAAAGCCCAGTTCGTGGCCGTGGTCAAGAACCACACGATGGTTCACGAACAGCTCAAGACCTTTTTCAACGGTTTCCGCCGCGACGCCCACCCGATGGCCGTCATGTGTGGCGTAGTCGGCGCCCTGTCAGCGTTCTACCACGACTCACTGGACATCAATAACCCGCAGCACCGCGAGATTTCTGCGGTCCGCCTGGTCGCCAAAATGCCGACCCTGGCAGCGATGGTCTACAAGTACTCCATGGGTCAGCCCATGATGTACCCGCGCAACGACTTAAGCTACGCGGAAAACTTTCTGCACATGATGTTCAACACCCCGTGCGAGATCAAACCGATCAGCCCGGTGCTGGCCAAGGCGATGGACAAGATCTTCATCCTCCACGCCGATCACGAGCAGAACGCTTCGACCTCCACCGTGCGCATGGCAGGCTCTTCGGGCGCCAACCCGTTCGCCTGTATCGCAGCCGGTATCGCAGCGCTCTGGGGCCCTGCCCACGGCGGCGCCAACGAAGCGGTACTGACCATGCTCGATGAAATCGGCGATGTGTCGAACATCGACAAGTTCATTGCCAAGGCCAAGGACAAGAACGATCCGTTCAAGCTCATGGGCTTCGGCCACCGCGTGTACAAGAACCGTGACCCGCGCGCGACCGTAATGAAGCAGACCTGCGACGAAGTACTGAAAGAGCTGGGCATCACCAACGATCCTCAACTCGAACTGGCCATGCGCCTGGAAGAGATCGCCCTGACCGACCCGTACTTCATCGAGCGTTCGCTGTACCCGAACGTCGACTTCTATTCGGGCATCATCCTCAAGGCCATCGGCATTCCGACCAGCATGTTCACCGTGATCTTCGCCCTGGCGCGGACTGTCGGCTGGATCTCGCACTGGAAGGAAATGCTCTCCAGCCCTTACAAGATCGGTCGCCCCCGTCAGCTGTACACCGGCAACGTGCAACGCGACATCGTCGCCCTGCAAGACCGCAAGTAAGCGCCACGCGCAAAAAAAGGGCTGCCATTGGCAGCCCTTTTTTGTGCCCGCTACCCGGTACAAATCATGGGGTTTGCGCGGCACGCTCCCTGAGGGCCTTCAGGGTATTGAACGGCGCATCGACAACGAACTTGTTGGCCAGCATCGACGGCACACTGCCACCCGGCTCGGTGTGAACCTGATAGGTCACTTCAGTCTGGTTCGGCCCTTTCGGCACCATTTTCCAGAAGCCTTTGACCTCGGTCACCCGCACATAGCCCTTCTCCTCGGGGATATACGAGGGCTGCTCTTCCAGGTTACGGGTAACACTCCGGTCAGGGCCTTCCTGAGTGGTGATCAACAGCACCGAATCGCGAGGCGTCACCGGCCAGGGCGTATTGAACTGGCTGTAGGTCCAGGTCTTGTTGCCTTCGTGCTTGAGCACTTTCTGCAACTTGCACTCATGAATCCAGGCGCAGGCCCCCGTGACGTCCTCCTGGAGCGCACGCAACTTGCTTACGCTGGCATTGATCAGCGCAATACCTTGATACGCCTTGTAATCGGAACCAGGCACGTCGCTCAACGAGACCTTGATGCCATCCTGATTCTTGACCTCTTTCCACTCTTCAGCTTGCGCCGTTCCGGCAAGCATTACAGTAAAGCCACAAGCAACAGCCATGCGATACAGCGGACCCATTGTTCTATTCCTTGTTTTGAAGTTCCGAAGAAGCATTTGTGCTCGAAAACACTTTTTCAGGCCACCGCAGTGGCTTTTTCCCACCAACCGATCAGGCGAATGGCATCCGCCTGGTCGGCACCGCAGACATCCTCTGCCGCCTTGAACTGACTACACACCGCCGGCCGCTCAGCCCTGCCGAACAAGGCGCACAAAAACTCGACCGACAGATGCAGACAGCGCTCGCCAGCAGGCTTTCCGTCAGGCATACCGGGTATGGGAGACGTGATGGAAGGCGCTATACAGCACGCGCCACAACCGGAACGGCAGTCCATGACCAGACACCCTTTTGTGAAAATTAAAAAAGAGGAAGGATATTAACCGTCAAAACGTCTGTTTGAAAACGCCGTATCGGACGACAGGCAGGACTTACTGCTTGAATTTGAAGTCCAGCGCAGCGCCTTCTACATCGCGACGGTTGTCATTGCGCATCTGCAATTGCATTTCGTTGGTCAGCAATCGCCCCTCGAGCTCGAAAGGGCCAGGGTTCGCAGAATCGCCCTTGTCGCTGAACATCTGCGGCAATATCGGCTTGCGCTTGTTGGTAATAACCTTGGCAGGCGGGTCGAGCTCCTTGACCAGCTCGGGAGGCAGGCTCAGGTCCAGCTTGGGTGCTTTGATTCGCACATCCTTGACGCTGGCGGTCTTGGCATCCTTGGCGTTCTTGCGCTTGCTCGCAGGTGCCTTGGCTGCCGCAACCCTGGAAGAGGCTTTTTCGGAAGTCGCCGATTTGACGCTCTGGGGTGCTGCAGGTTCTGATTTTTCATTTCCGACCACCACAGGCACGACTGGCACGCCCGGCATCAGCTGATGCATGGTGTCCGGCGCCTTGATTTGCTTGGCATCGGTGGCGGCTGCCTGCGCAGGTGCCTCAGTCTTCAGATGCACCTCGGGCGATACCGGCGCGGTGATGACCGCCTCGGTCTTGGGTTTGGGCACAGAGGTATCCGGAGCGTCACAACCACTCAGAAGTACGACGACAAGCAATCCGAGACAGCGAAAAACATTCATAGGCAAAAAGTCAGGCAAGACAGTGGCAAAAAGCCGGAAAGAAACACATGCTGTCCTTTTGAGGCCAACCTGACAAGACAAGAGTTCCGAAGAATTGACAAATATCTTTGCCAATCAATAAGCCTGAACAGCCTCCTGACACAACTGCTTGGACAGAATCCCCAATGTCATCAATGCGCGCTCGGCTTCCTTGTTCCATTTCATGCCGCAATTCAAACGAATACAGTGGTTGAACTGCTCGGTATTACTGAAAATCAGCCCGGGCGCGATGCTGATGCCCTGCTCGAGCGCACGCACGTGCAATTCCTGGGTATTGACCCTGCCCGGCAGACTGACCCAGAGGATAAAGCCCCCTGCGGGACGACTCATCTGCGTACCTTCGGGAAAGAACTGCTGCACCGCCAGCTGATACGCACTGAGGTTCTTGCGGTATTCGAGACGAATGAAGCGCAGGTGCCGATCGTAGCCACCGTTTTCGAGGTAAGCCGCGACGGCCATTTGCGTGACACTGCACGCCGAGTGAGTACTGAAGGTTTGCAGACGCTGAATTTCCGCCTGGTACTTGCCGGCTATCATCCAGCCGATACGCACACCCGGCGACAAGGTCTTGGAGAAGCTTGAGCAGTAAATCACCCTCCCCAGCCGGTCGAACGCCTTGAGCGCCTTGGTCCGCCCTACTTCGAACATCAACTCGCCATAGACGTCGTCTTCAACCACCTGGATATCGAAATCCGAGGTCAGACGCAGCAGGCTTTTCTGCCGCTCCTCAGGCATGGTTCCGCCCAGTGGATTGCTCAGCCGCGAGGTCAGTACCAGTGCCTTGATGGACCATTGATTGGCCGCCAGCTGCAAGGCTTCAAGGCTGATGCCGGTGGCCGGATCACTGGGGATTTCGATGACTTTCAAACCCAGCAGGTCGGCAAGTTGCAGCAACCCGTAATAGGCTGGCGATTCGGCGGCAATCAGATCGCCGGGCCGCGTCAACACCCGCAGGGCCATCTGCAGCGCATCCACGCAGCCGTGAGTGATCACCACCTCTGACGGGTCGACCACCACGCCGGCGTCACGCATGCGGATGGCGACCTGCCTGCGCAAGGGTTCGAAGCCGGGGCTGAACATGTAACTGAAGGCCCGCGGGCTGTGAAAGCGCGTGACCTTGGCCAACTGCTGATGCAACGCGCGCACCGGCAGGTAATCAACATGAGGCACGGCAGCTCCAAGGGCGAACACACCTTCACGGCGGGACTCTTCGAGTACCTGCTGGATAATGCTGCTGCGTGTGACCAGGCCGGGCCGCTCGACCCGCGCGATATCCGGGGTCGAAGCTGTCAGCGCGGGGGTTTGATGGACGTAGTAGCCGGACTGAGGACGCGCGCGGATGAGCCCCTGATCTTCAAGGTTCGCGTAAGCCTGCAATACAGTGGCATGGCTGACGTTGAGCTGCGAACTCATTTTGCGGACGGACGGCACCCGCTCGCCGGGCTGATAGACACCACGACGGATGTCTTCGGCCAACTGCTGAGCGATACGCTGGTAGAGCAAGAGATTGGTCATGACACAGCCTCAAAAAGACCGGTGATTTATTATTTTTGAAAATACAGATGCGTAATAACCGGCACAGATCGGAAGTGTACGGGAACAGTTTGAAATCAGGCCAGCATTGATGACTGCTGATTGAAAATAAACGCGGGCAGAAACGCCATAATCAATGTGATTAAAGACAAAAAAGCCCGAGGCCGTTTCCGGCGTCGGGCTTTTTATCGGCTTTTTATCAGCGAGCTGCGCCCAACTGACCTTTCTCGTCCGAGAAAACGATCTCGACACGCCTGTTTTGCGCACGGCCCCGCTCGGAGGTATTGGTATTCACAGGAAACTCCTGGCCATAGCCTTCGACGTGGATACGTTTTTCATCGACACCCAGGTCCATCAGCACGTCAGCGACGGCCTGTGCCCGGTCTTTCGAGAGCTTCAGGTTGTCCTGACGATCGCCCGTACTGTCGGTATAACCTTCGATCCGGACCACTCGGCGCGGGCTGATCTGCAGAAACTGCACAACTTTGAGGATGGTACGGCTGGCGGAGTTTTTCAGGCCGGCATGTCCGGCGTCGAACAGCACATCGCCCAGGGTCATGACCAGCCCGCGGTCGGTTTCGGTGGTGGCCAGGCTGAGGATCTGATCCTCCAGCCAACGACCCTGCTGCTGGGCGCTGGCCAGCTTGGCTTCACGCAGTGCCAGCTGCATACGCTGACGCTCCATGTCCATTTTTGCCAGACGCTCCTGACTCAGCATCAGGTTGCTGTGCTCACGCGCGATTTCGCTGTAACGGCTGCTGAGGTAGGCGTAGTGAGCGACATCGGCACCGCTCCCCAGGTAACTGGACAGACGCTCGGCGCGGGCCAGCGACTCACCCGCGCGAATGACATCTTTGGGCGCACTGCGCAGCACATCGGTATCTTCCTTGACCTTCTGGAAGTCGGCACTGGCCTGCTGCAAGGCCTGGCCACTGTCCTTGTGACCGGCACAACCGTAAAGGCCAGCCGACCCCAGCAACAGACACACACTCAGGACACGAGGAATACGGTTCATTGCGCCTCCCCCAGCTGCTTGCGCAAGCGATTGAGGCGGGTATTCAACTGATTGACCTGCTCCTGGCTCTTGAGGGTCAGCACTCGCGCTTCGGCCAGGCGCGCATCAAGTTCGGCCTGCTCGGCTTTCATGCGCGCGTCCTTGTAGGCGTGGCTTGCCATGGAGGCGCGGGCTTCGGCGAAGCCGGCCTGGGCGACTTCCATCTCGGGCTGATCGTCACTCGCACCGACCGCCTTGGCCTGCTCCAGCGCCTGCTCGGTCAGTTTGAACTGCTCGGTTGGTACCGGGTCACTGGCGCAACCGGCCAGCGTGGCGATTGCCATGACGGCAATTGAAAAACGAATACTCACAAAAACATCCCTACTTGTTGGGTGCGCTGGCGCTGGCAGGTTGCAGCAGTTGGGCTTTCCACAACTCCAGGTTGTGCCTGATGACATCGCCCGCAAGGCCAGAGGCGGCCGATTCTGTCATCTTTTTCGCCAGCTGTCCGCGCAACCATGGTTCATTGCAGGCCGAATTGAACGACAAGGCCAGATAAAAACCCGGCGTATCGACCGGTAGAGGCTGCGCTGTCAGGTCTTTGGACAGACCCAGGGTCTGCACCATGACCAGACCGGCATAACGCCCGGCAAGCACGTAATCCACCTCACCCAGGGCCAGCTTCTGGAACGCGGGCGTAAGTGCAGGCACCCTCTCCAGGGTCAGACTCTGTCTGGCCAGCGCATCAAAGGATGGCGTCAGGCGGGTCTTTTCCGACATGGCGCCGGGATGACCCTGCAGCTCGCTGACGGCATTGAACGGCACACTGTGATCGTGACGCGTCCAGACCATGATTTCGTTCTGCACGATCGGCGGATGAATGTAATCCAGCGCTTCGAGTTGTGCCGCGTTCAACGGCGCGTCAGCCAGCAGGTCCATGCGCCCGGTGCGCACCTCTTCGAGTGCCTGACTGCGCTTGCCGCCATACAGAAACTCAACCTTGATACCCAGCTCGCCCGCTGCCTGAGTCAGCAGATCGGCATTGGCACCCATCAGGTGACGCGGTTCCTGGGGATCACGCCACAGATAAGGCGGCGCGTCCGGGCTGCCAGTCACGATCAGACGCTCGCACTTGCCTGCGGCGAAGGCCAGCGACGGCAGCGCGATCAGCCCGAAAAGAAGCGAAGACAGCAGCCGGGAATGCACCATGAGAAGTCCTTTCGATACCCAATAAAAAACCCGTTCGATCCGGGCAGGCGCACCATAAACCGCTGGTGTGCGAACCCCGAATGGAACGGGTTCTCTTTATAGTGGAAGCGCGTGGCTTAAACCAGCTTCTCCAGCTCGGGGATGGCTTCGAACAAGTCAGCCACCAGACCGTAATCGGCGACTTGGAAGATCGGCGCCTCTTCATCCTTGTTGATCGCAACGATCACCTTGGAATCCTTCATACCGGCCAGATGCTGAATGGCACCGGAAATACCGACCGCGATGTACAGCTGAGGAGCAACGATCTTGCCGGTCTGACCGACCTGCATGTCGTTGGGTACGAAACCGGCATCGACCGCAGCACGGGAAGCGCCCACTGCCGCACCGAGCTTGTCGGCCAGCGTGTACAGGTGCCTGAAGTTGTCGCCGTTCTGCATGCCGCGACCACCGGAAACGACGATCTTCGCTGCTGTCAGTTCCGGACGATCAGATTTGGCCAGTTCTTCACCAACGAAACTGGACTTGCCGGCATCGTGAGCAGCCGATACCGCTTCAACAGCGGCCGAGCCACCCTCGGCAGCCACCGGGTCGAAGCCGGTGGCGCGTACGGTGATGACCTTGACCGCAGCCGTCGACTGCACGGTGGCGATGGCATTACCGGCATAGATCGGACGAGTGAAGGTGTCGGCGGAAACCACCGATACGATCTCGGAGATCTGGTCAACATCCAGCTGCGCAGCGACACGCGGCAGGATGTTCTTGCCATTGGACGTTGCCGCAGCCAGAACATGGCTATGGCCCGCAGCCAGTTCCACGACCAGCGGTGCGATGTTTTCAGGCAGTTGGTGCGCGTAGGCTTCGTGATCGGCCACCAGGACCTTGGTCACACCGGCAATTTTGGCGGCTGCGTCGGCAACGGCGCTCACGCCGGAACCGGCCACCAGCAAATGAATGTCACCGCCGATCTTCTGGGCAGCAGCAAGGGTGTTGAGCGTAGCCGGGGCTACGGTCGCATTGTCGTGTTCAGCGATAACCAGGATCGTCATTTAGATTACCTTCGCTTCGTTTTTCAGTTTCTCGACCAGTTCAGCCACCGACTTAACCTTGATGCCGGCGCTGCGTGCAGCCGGCGCTTCGACCTTGAGGGTCTTGTTGGTCGAGGCCGTGGAAACGCCCAGTGCATCCGGGGTCAGCACTTCGAGCGGCTTCTTCTTGGCCTTCATGATGTTGGGCAGCGAAGCGTAGCGTGGCTCGTTCAGACGCAGGTCCGTGGTCACAATGGCTGGCAGGCTCAGGGAAACAGTCTGCAGGCCGCCGTCGATTTCACGGGTCACGGCAACCTTGTCGCCAGTCACTTCAACCTTGGATGCGAACGTACCCTGCGGGTAGCCGCTCAACGCAGCCAGCATCTGGCCGGTCTGGTTGTTATCACTGTCGATGGCCTGCTTGCCAAGGATCACGAGTTGTGGCTGCTCCTTGTCGACCACGGCCTTGAGCAGCTTGGCCACAGCCAGAGAAGTCAGTTCCTCGGCGGACTCGACCAGCACGGCACGGTCGGCACCCAGTGCCAGGGCGGTACGCAGTTGTTCCTGAGCGGTGGTCGGGCCGATGGTGACGACGACGATTTCGGTGGCTACGCCCTTCTCTTTAAGACGAACCGCCTCTTCAACGGCGATTTCGCAGAACGGGTTCATGGACATTTTGACGTTGGCAAGATCGACGCCGGAGTTGTCCGCCTTGACGCGAACCTTGACGTTGTAGTCGACCACTCGTTTGACAGCTACAAGAACCTTCATGGATTCCTCACTCTCCGGTGAAAAGAAGTCGCCCGGCGGCACCAGGCGATCGATATGTGTCCTCAACAAGCAATCGCTATGCGTGCAGGCCATTCGGACGGCTTTAAAAAGCCATATAAAAGCCGGGAGTCACCCGTCAAGCAGCGGCTGGGTGTGTAAAATGCGCCGTGCGACGTTGACCTGTTGCCTGCAGCGCGTCTGCCTGATGCCTTTTGAGAGATTGCCCGCAATCCGGGAACCTCGTTTCAGCCTACGGCAAACGCAAAACCGCCCGTATATTGACCGCAACGCCTTTTCCGGTCAATACGCCAAATCGGCCAGTTCCGAGTCTGGTGTCTTTGATTTATCTGGCCTGCGGCCGATTCAAACAAACGTTTGTATTGGACCCGCGCAGTGGTGTAGATATAATGCGAACCATTAAAAGACGAGGCGGTTCAATACCTCCATGCGTCGGCCTGCAGCAACCAAAAAAGCAGTGCCCATAAAAACACCGTGAGCCTTGAGAGTAGGAGATAGCCTGTGGAACGCGAATACATGGAATTCGACGTCGTTATCGTCGGAGCCGGCCCGTCCGGGCTTTCTGCCGCTTGCCGCCTTAAACAGAAGGCCGCTGAAGCTGGCCAGGAAATCAGCGTCTGCGTGGTGGAAAAAGGCTCCGAAGTCGGTGCGCACATCCTCTCCGGTGCCGTGTTCGAGCCCCGCGCACTGAACGAACTGTTCCCCAACTGGCAGGAACTGGGCGCTCCGCTCAACACGCCGGTCAAGCGCGACGACATCTATGTGCTGCGCGACGCCGAAAAAGCCCAGAAAATACCGGACTTTTTCGTCCCCAAGACCATGCACAACCATGGCAACTACATCATCTCGCTGGGCAACCTGTGCCGCTGGCTGGCGCAGCAGGCTGAAAACCTCGGTGTCGAAATCTATCCGGGCTTTGCCGCTCAGGAAGCGCTGTTCGACGAAAACGGTGTAGTACGCGGCATCGTCACCGGCGACCTGGGTGTCGACCGCGAAGGCAATCCGAAGGAAGGCCTGTACACCCCCGGCATGGAACTGCGCGCCAAGTACACGCTGTTCGCCGAAGGCTGCCGTGGTCACATCGGCAAGCAGCTGCTCAAGCGCTTCAAGCTCGACGACGAAGCCGACGTGCAGCATTACGCTATCGGCCTCAAGGAAATCTGGGAAGTCGATCCGGCTAAACATGAACAGGGGCTGGTGGTGCACACCGCCGGCTGGCCGCTGGACGATGACAATCCGGGCGGCTCGTTCCTGTACCACCTGGAAAACAATCAGGTCGTGGTCGGCCTGATCATCGACCTGTCCTACAGCAACCCGTACCTCTCGCCGTTCGACGAATTCCAGCGCTACAAGCATCACCCGGTGGTCAAGCAGTACCTGGAAGGCGGCAAGCGCATCAGCTACGGCGCCCGTGCGATTGCCAAGGGCGGCTTGAACTCCCTGCCGAAGATGGTCTTCCCCGGCGGCGCGCTGATCGGCTGCGATCTGGGCACGCTGAATTTCGCCAAGATCAAGGGCAGCCATACGGCGATGAAGTCAGGCATGCTGGCTGCCGATTCGGTAGCCGACGCGCTGCTCGCCGGCAAGGAAGGCGGCGACGTGCTGAACGCCTACGTGGACGCCTTCAAGGCCAGCTGGCTGCATGAAGAACTGTTCGCCAGCCGTAACTTTGGCGTGGCGATCCACAAATACGGCGCGATCAAGGGCGGCGCATTCAACTTCATCGATCAGAACATTTTCGGTGGCAAGCTGCCGTTCACGCTGCACGACACCAAGCCGGACTACGCCTGCCTGAAGCTCGCAGCCGACTCGAAGAAGATCGATTACCCGAAACCCGACGGCAAGCTCAGCTTCGACAAGCTCAGTTCAGTATTCCTCTCCAGCACCAACCATGAAGAGGAACAGCCCTGCCACCTGAAGCTGACCGATCCGAGCATCCCGATCAGCAAGAACCTGCCGCTGTATGACGAGCCAGCTCAGCGCTACTGCCCGGCTGGCGTGTATGAAGTCATCACCAAGGAAGACGGCGAGAAACGCTTCCAGATCAACGCGCAGAACTGCGTGCACTGCAAGACCTGCGACATCAAGGACCCGTCGCAGAACATCACCTGGGTAGCACCGGAAGGCGCTGGCGGCCCGACCTACCCGAATATGTGAGGTGAAGCAGCTACAAGCTACAAGCTACAAGCTACAAGCTACAAGCTACAAGCTACAAGCTACAAGCTTTGATCTTGAAGCTTGCGGCTTGAAGCTTGCAGCTAAACCCTACATCCCTCTTCGCCCGGTCTGCGCTCAAAGTAACGTTTGTATTCACGACTGAACTGCGACGCGCTTTGATAGCCGACCTTCAACGCGACCTGCGCCACACCCAGGCCCTCGGCCACCAGCAATTGCTGAGCCTTGAGCAGGCGCAGGCGCTTGAGGTACTGCACCGGCGACAACAGCGTGCTGCGCTTGAAATGCTCATGAAAGGTCGACGTGCTCATGTTCGCGCAACTGGCCAGCGTGTCGACGTTCAGCGCGTGGTCATAATGCTCATGCAGGTAGGTCACCGCCGAGGCAATTCGTGCGAACTGCCCCTGCTGTTCGACCAGCGCACGTAGCACCCCCGACTGCGGTCCGCGCAGCGCGGTGTACAGTACCTCGCGAATCCGTGCCTGGCCCATGGCCTGACACTCCAGCGGATCATGCAGACAACGCAGCAAACGCTCGACACTGTCGCGCATGGTGTTGTCGATGCGCACCGAGGTCATGGACTCCGGCGTCTGCACCTGACTCTCGTGCCCGGTGACCGGGCCCATCGCCTGCACCAGCTCACCGAGTAACACGCGGTCAATGGCCACTGAAACGCCGTAAAGCGGCTTTTCCGGAGTGGCGAACGTTTCGCACTTGAACGGCACAGAGAGCGCCTGAATCAGGTAATGCCCGGTGCCGTATTCGAACGTGCGCGGCCCCAGGCACGCGACCTTGCTGCCCTGCACCACGATCATCAGGCTCGGCTCGTAGATCTGCGGGCTGCTGGCGACATAACCAAACGCCGAAAGCACGCGGACCTTCGGCAACGGCGTAGCGACAAACCCCGGGCGCACTGCCAGCGGCTGGATCAGGGAAACGAGGGTGGCATTGCCATCCGGCACAACAGGTAAGGTCATGGGCACAGCCTGGCAGAGAAACAGACAGCCGTATCATCGCAGATTTGCGCCTCAGCGCCGACCCTGAAATTTCAGGCCGGAGGAATAGGCATGAAACACGGAGGATTCACCATAGCCGCGAAGGGCCTGTATCAGGACAATGGCTCGCCTCTCTTCCGTTACATCTTGCGAGGTCAAACATGTACACAGCTATCGGTTACGCCGCACAGTCAGCTACCGCTCCCCTCGCCCCGATGACCTTCGAACGTCGCGCTCTGCGTGCCGACGACGTTGCCATCGAAATCCTTTATTGCGGTGTCTGCCACTCCGACATTCACCAGGCGCGCAACGAGTGGGGCATTGCTGTTTACCCACTGATGCCAGGCCACGAAATCGTTGGCCGCGTCACTGCCACTGGCGCCAATGCCACTAAATACAAAGTCGGTGACATGGTCGGCGTAGGCTGCATGGTCGATTCGTGCCGCGAATGCTCGGCCTGCAAGTCGGACCTCGAGCAGTACTGCCTGGAAGGCCCGACCATGACTTACGCAACGCCGGACCGCGTGGACGGCAGCAACACCATGGGCGGTTACTCGAACAGCATCGTGGTCGCCGAGCACTTTGTCGTGCGCGTCCCGGAAAAACTCGATCCGGCCGCTGCTGCGCCGATTCTCTGCGCAGGTATCACCACCTATTCGCCGCTCAAGCACTACGGCGTCAAGGCGGGCGACAAGGTCGGCATTCTGGGCATGGGCGGTCTGGGCCACATGGGCATCAAGTTCGCCAAGGCCATGGGCGCTGAAGTGACCCTGTTCACCCGCTCCGCCGCCAAGGCTCAGGAAGCACATCGTCAAGGCGCCGATCATGTGATCGTATCCACCGACGCTGAACAGATGAAGGCTGCTGCCGGGCACTTCGACTTCCTGCTCGACACCATTCCGGTGCAGCACGACCTGAACCCCTACCTGGAAACACTGCGTTTCGACGGCGCCCACATTCTGGTCGGCCTGATCGAGCCGATCGAGCCGCCAGTACACGCGGCCAACCTGGTAATGAGCCGTCGCGTGCTGGCCGGTTCGTTGATTGGCGGTATCGCGGAAACTCAGGAAGTACTGGATTTCTGTGCCGAGAACGACATCACCTGCGACATCGAAATGCTCGATATCCGCAACATCAACGAAGCCTACGAGCGCATGCTGGCCGGTGACGTGAAGTACCGCTTCGTGATCGACATGGCCACGCTGAAGGCCTGATCGACTGCCGATCAGCCGCCGAGATCGGCCGAGAGTTCCGCTGCGATGGTTTTGATCAGCGGAACCAGCTCGGCCATCTTCTCCAACGGCATGTAGGGCACGGTACTGGCGACACTGATGCCGGCAACGATCTGTTTGCTGGCATCACGTACCGGCGCTGCGACACAACGGATCGACGGCTCGTTGTCCTCCAGATCGAATGCATACCCTCCTTCTACGTACTCCTCCCGCCGTGCCTTCAACTGTTCCCAGGTTTGCTGCTCATGAGCAGGCCATAGCGGATTTCTGCCTGTGCTCGGCATGCTGATTTCATACAGCCGCTGCCACTCGGACTGAGCACTGTCCAGCAGCAGCGCCTTGCCGATACCGGTGCGCACCATCGGCATCCGATGCCCGACCCGCGAACGCATTTCCGGACCATTGCGACCGGGATTCTTGTGCAGATAGAGCACGTCGTCCCCTTCCCGTACTGCCAGATGCACGGTATCGCCGGTCAGCTCCGACAAGCGATCCAGATACGGCCGGGCCAGCATCGCCAGGGGCACCTCTTCACGCGCCTGAAACCCTAGCTCGATCAGTTTTGGCCCAAGCAGATAGCCCACCTGAGGAACGATGCGCAGGTAACGCTCCTCGACCAGGCAACTGGCCAGACGGTGCGTGGTGCTGCGCGTGGTGCCGATCAGCCGGGCGATCTCCTTGAGGTCCCGTGCGCCACCGGCAACCGCCTGCACCACCCCCAGCCCGCGCAGCAAGGTCTGAGTCCCGGTGGGTACGGAGTCCTTGCCGGTAATCTTTTCAGGGGTGATCGAATCGTTGTGCATGAGAGGCCTTGCTCGGATCAAAAGGGTTCGGATCGAAAACCGGCGGCATTATCACCGCCAGTGTCCGGATGCGTCGATATCAGAGCTCGATACGCTCCACTTTCCCTACCAGCAGGATGTACGACAGCGCGCCCAGCAGCGCCAGGACCGAAATGTAGGTGATGGCAGGCGCGAACGAGTCTCCCGACGCCAGAAAGCCAATCACGATCGGGGTGGCGATGGCAGAGAGGTTGCCGATGAAGTTGAACGTGCCACCGGTCAGGCCCAGCAGGCGCGCCGGTGCCAGCGTCGAGACCAGCGACCAGGTGATCGACGCCAGACCGTTGCCGAAGAACGCCAGCGCCAGAAAGGTGATCACCAGCGGCGTGGAGTCGACGAAGTTGGCACCGATGATCGAGGTCGAGATCAGCAGTCCGGCAATGATAGGCAACTTGCGTGCAAAGCCTACGCTATGCCCGCGACGGATCAGCCAGTCGGAAAAAAAGCCCGAGC
This sequence comes from Pseudomonas sp. PvP100, assembly GCF_017833055.1. Taxonomy (NCBI): domain Bacteria; kingdom Pseudomonadati; phylum Pseudomonadota; class Gammaproteobacteria; order Pseudomonadales; family Pseudomonadaceae; genus Pseudomonas; species Pseudomonas sp. PvP100. The sequence continues at coordinate 818,871 of NZ_JAFIBO010000001.1, read as the reverse complement.
ACAGCACACCGACGAATGCGGCGAGGAACGGCAACGACGCCAGCAGGCCGGACTTGATGAAGTCCATGCCCCGGTATTTCACCAGGTAGGTCGGGAACCAGGTCAGGAAAAACCACAGCGTCGAGTTCAGGCAGAACTGCCCCAGGTAGATGCCCCACAGCTTGCGCCTGCTCAACACAATGCCCAGGTCCAGCCAGCTGAACGCCTGCTTCTGTTTTTCGACGTCCTTCTGGATGTCCACCAGCCCGCCGCCCTCCTGGATCAGCTCGATTTCCTGCTGATTGACGCCTTTGAAATCACGTGGCTCGCGATACACCGTGTACCAGATCAGCGCCCACAGCACGCCGACTCCACCGGTGGCGACAAACACCATGTGCCAGCCGTAGTGCGCCTGCAACCAGGCCAGTACCGGGGTCAGAAATGCCAGACCGACGAACTGCCCGGAGGTATAGACGCCGATGGCGGTGGCTCGCTCGCGCTCGGGAAACCAGGTGGTGACCACGCGGCTGTTGATCGGATAAGCAGGTGCTTCCAGCGCACCAACCGCCATGCGCAGTACGAACAGGGCGATGAAGCTGGCGGCGAAGCCGAGCATGATGGTCGCAATGGACCACAGCAGCAGGGCTGCGGTATAGAGAATGCGCGGCGGCACGCGATCTACCAGCCAGCCCCCGGGCAGTTGCATGGCGGCGTAGGTCCAGCCGAACGCGGAAAAGATCAGCCCGACATGCACCGGATCAAGGCCCAGTTCTGAGGTCAGCGCTGGTGCGGCAATCGACAGGTTGCTGCGGTCCAGGTAGTTGATCACTACGGTGATGAACAGCAGCACCATGATAAAGAAACGTTTGCGGGACGGCGTCACCAGGGATGCCGCACCCTCCAGAGTTCGAGTGCGCATGGAATGTAGCCTCTTGTTGGATTTATTGAGGTCTGTGTTTCGATATAACCGAGCTGAAGGCACGCCGATTCTCGTTCCCGCGCAGAGCGCTCATCGTTATACGCAAGTGCGCTTTTGATTCTGGCCGAAGGCCTTAGGAGCGAACGTGTTCGCGAAGACAATTGTTCAAACGAAACATTTTCAGAGAACAGGTAAGCCTGTTCGCGAACACGTTCGCTCCTACGCCCTGCGGGCAGAAGCCTGAACGCCCATTTTCCAGGCTCTTCAGGACTTATGTATGGCGATGAGCGTAGAGCGCCGAAACGATGGCTAGCGGATTTGCTTTTCTACCACTCGGCAAAACTGCCATCCGCATGACGCCAGATCGGGTTGCGCCAGCGGTGGCCGATGGCGGCGCGTTCAATGACGTATTCTTCGTTGATTTCGATGCCCAGGCCGGGGCCGTTGGGGATCTTGACCATGCCTTTGTCGTAGTCAAAGACTTCCGGGTGCTTGACGTAATCGAGCAGGTCGTTGCTTTCGTTGTAGTGAATACCCAGGCTCTGCTCCTGGATGAAGGCGTTGTAGCAAACCGCGTCCAGTTGCAGGCAGGCCGCCAGCGCGATAGGCCCCAGCGGGCAATGCAGCGCCAGTGCGACGTCGTAGGCTTCAGCCATGTTGGCGATCTTGCGGGTTTCGGTAATGCCACCGGCGTGCGAGGCATCCGGCTGGATGATGTCGACGTAGCCTTCGCTCAACACACGCTTGAAGTCCCAGCGCGAGAACAGCCGCTCGCCCAGCGCAATCGGAGTGCTGGTCAGCGGCGCCAGTTCCTTCAGTGCTTCATAGTTCTCGCTGAGCACCGGCTCTTCGATGAACATCAGCTTGTACGGGTCCAGCTCCTTCATCAGCACCTTGGCCATCGGCTTGTGAACCCGGCCGTGGAAGTCCACACCGATGCCGACATTCGGCCCCACTGCATCACGCACGGCGGCCACGTTGGCCAGTGCCAGGTCGACCTTGTCGAAAGTGTCGAGAAACTGCAGCTCTTCGGTGCCATTCATCTTCACCGCCGTAAAACCGCGCTCGACCGCTTCCTTGGCGGCGCGCGCCGTATCGGCGGGTCGATCACCGCCAATCCACGAATAGACGCGAATCTTGTCACGCACCTGACCGCCGAGCAGATCACTGACCGACACCCCCAGCGCCTTGCCCTTGATGTCCCACAACGCCTGATCGATACCGGCCAGCGCACTCATGTGAATCGCGCCGCCGCGGTAGAAGCCGCCGCGGTACAGCACGGTCCAGATGTCTTCAATGTTGCGCGGATCCTTGCCGATCAGGTAATCGGAAAGCTCTTCCACAGCGGCAGCGACCGTGTGCGCGCGGCCTTCGACCACTGGCTCGCCCCAGCCGACAACGCCCTCGTCGGTCTCGACCTTGAGGAAGCACCAGCGCGGCGGAACGATGAACGTGGTGAGTTTGGTGATTTTCATGAGTGCGGTTTCTCTTGTTGATTCTCTTGTTGGATAGCGGCTACTGCACGACGGCGTCTGCGCCGGTCAGTCTGCAAGCGCTGCGCTGTGCAGCTTCCAGGCCGCCACATAGGCCTGGGCACGCTCGGTGACGTCTGCGACGCTCATGCCGGGTTTGAACAGCCCGGAGCCCAGGCCAAACCCCTTCACGCCCGCATCGAGAAATACCTTCATGTTGTCCGGCGAAATCCCCCCGACCGGCAGCAGAATCGTGCCCTTGGGCAAGACCGCCAGCCACGCCTTGACCACCGCAGGCGACATTTGCTCGGCAGGAAACAGCTTGAGCACATCGGCACCTTCGGCCAGTGCCGCAAAGGCTTCGGTCGGCGTCGCGACCCCTGGCGACAGGAACAGCCCGGCCGCCTTGGCCGCACGCAGCACCTTGGCGTCACTGTGCGGCATAACGATCACTTGCCCGCCGGCATCCTTGACCTGAGTCACCTGCTCAGCGGTGAGCACGGTGCCAGCACCGATCAGGCAATCGGCAGGCAATTGCTGACGCAACAAGCGGATGCTGTCGAACGGTTGCGGGGAGTTGAGCGGCACTTCGATGACCCGAAACCCCGCCTCGTACAGCGCATCGCCCACGGCAGGCGCTTCTTCGGGACGCAGGCCGCGCAGAATCGCGACCAGGCCATTTTCTTTCAATGCTTGCTTGAGCATGTCAAACCTCTCGAATGTGTTGGGACGAGCGGCGCGCGATCAGACCGGCCTGAACGGCGACCTGCCACAGGCCACGCTCGGTCGCCTGCTCGGCCAATGTCACCCCGGGAAAGCCACAAACCGCAAGCCCGCGTGCATAGCGCGTGCACAGCGAATCACTGCCGATGAGGATCACCGCAGGCAATTGTTCGTGGTTGTGCAGATGCAGCCTGGCGATGGCACCCAGTTCATGGCCAATCAACAGGCCGGAAAGATAGTCAGGTTGCGCACTAGCAGCCAATTGCCCGGTCAGGCCGAGCGTTCGCGTGCTGAAAATCGTCGACAGCGGCCCCGCGGAGCCCGCGTCGGACAGAGCAATCGACAGGCCGCGGTCAAACGCCTGCTCGTCGAACGCCTGCGAAGGCTGCATAGTGCGTCCGAGAATGGTATGTGCGCAGAGTGCGGCGTAGACCTCGCCGGTCATGAAGGTGTCGAAGTGAACGATGCGCCCGCGCTCTACCTGCACCCATTTGGAGTGACTGCCAGGCAGACCGATCAGCAGAGGCTGGCTGCCCTGCCCTTCTTCGAGCCCCGCCAGCACACCCAGCACCTGGGTTTCTTCGCCACGCATGACGTTAGGCAGGGTCGAGCGCTGCAGGACGCCGGGGATGATGTGCACGGTTACACCGCGCACGCTGCGCACGGTCTGCAACGCTGCGCTCAGTTCGTTGACGCTGGCCGGCGTTTCCCGGTAAGCCGCCTCGCGCCAGCCCTGCGCGCTGCCGACCATGCCGCAGGCAATCACCTGCAGGTCTGGCTGGGCATCGAGCCAGTCGCCGCACGCCTGGTCAAAGGCCAGTTCGAAACCGTCACTGCAGAACTGCCCCGCGATCAGCCGCGGCGTGGTTGGCAACTGCATGATGCCCGCGCTCAATGCGCGCTGTTCCAGTACCTGGCCATGTTCGCCAAGTCGATAAGCACGAAGTGAGGTTGTCCCCCAATCGAGCGCGATCAATTGCGCCTGCATTGCGTCACCTGTTGTTTTTTTGGAAGTGAGTGCAGGACGACTATAAACCCGTTGTTACACTTATCTCAATATGTAAATTTCAATCCCATATATAGGGACAAAGGGCGATCAATCAAAAGTATCAGCCATTAAAAAACCCGCTTCCCTTTCGGAAAGCGGGTTTGCTGTGAAACCGAAGCCTCAACGCTCCAGCAGGATTCTCAGCATGCGACGCAGCGGCTCCGCAGCGCCCCACAACAGCTGGTCACCCACGGTGAAAGCGCCCAGGTATTGCGAACCCATGTTCAGTTTGCGCAGACGCCCCACCGGAATGCTCATGGTGCCGGTCACCGCCGTCGGGCTCAGCTCATGCATGCTGGCTTCGCGATTGTTCGGCACCAGCTTGACCCACGGGTTGTGCTGGCTGATCAAGCCTTCGATGTCCGCAATCGGCACATCCTTGTTCAGCTTGATGGTCAGCGCCTGGCTATGGCAGCGCATCGCACCAATGCGAACGCAGATGCCGTCCACCGGGATCGGGCTCTTGAAGCGACCGAGGATCTTGTTGGTCTCGGCCTGGCCTTTCCACTCTTCGCGGCTCTGGCCGTTTGGCAGGGCCTTGTCGATCCACGGGATCAGGCTGCCCGCCAGCGGCACGCCGAAGTTCTCGGTGGGGAACGACTCGCTGCGCATGGCTTCAGCCACCTTGCGGTCGATGTCCAGAATGGCGCTGGCCGGGTTGGCCAGATCATCGGCCACCGAAGCATGCACCGCGCCCATTTGCCGGATCAGCTCACGCATGTTCTGCGCGCCGGCGCCGGAGGCCGCCTGATAGGTCATGACGTTCATCCACTCGACCAGACCGGCATCGAACAGGCCGCCCAGGCCCATCAGCATCAGGCTGACGGTGCAGTTGCCACCGATATAGTTCTTGGTACCCGCATCCAGTTGCTGGTCGATGACCTTGCGGTTCACCGGGTCAAGCACGATGACCGCGTCATCCTGCATGCGCAGGCTCGACGCCGCATCGATCCAGTAACCCTGCCAGCCCGCTTCGCGCAGCTTGGGGAACACCTCATTGGTGTAGTCGCCACCCTGGCAGGTCAGCACCACGTCCAGGGTTTTCAGCTCGTCGATGCTGTAGGCATCTTTCAGGGGCGCAACATCCTTGCCCACCGAAGGCGCCTGGCCACCGACATTGGAAGTAGTGAAGAACACCGGCTCAATGAGATCGAAGTCCTGCTCTTCCCGCATCCGCTGCATGAGCACGGAACCGACCATGCCACGCCAACCGATCAGACCTACACGTTTCATCGCAACTACACCTTGAATAAAAGTGGGACCGCCGCTCTGCGCGTACACAGCAGGCGGCGGGCCAGAGAGATTACAGATTCCGCAGCGCGGCGACTACAGCATCGCCCATTTCCTGCGTACCGACTTTGACTTTGCCTTCCGACCAGATGTCGCCGGTGCGGATACCCTGATCCAGAACCAGGCTGACAGCCTTTTCGATGGCGTCGGCCGCATCGGTCAGATTGAAGCTGTAACGCAGCATCATCGACACCGACAGAATGGTCGCCAACGGGTTGGCAATGCCTTTGCCGGCGATGTCCGGCGCAGAACCGTGACATGGCTCGTACATGCCCTTGTTGGCCGTGTCCAGCGAGGCCGACGGCAGCATGCCGATGGAGCCGGTGAGCATCGACGCCTGATCGGAGAGAATGTCGCCGAACAAGTTGTCGGTCACGATCACATCGAACTGCTTGGGTGCACGCACCAGTTGCATGGCAGCGTTGTCGACGTACATGTGGCTCAGTTCGACTTCAGGGTAATCCTTGGCAACCTGCTCGACGATTTCGCGCCACAGCTGGCTGGACGCCAGTACGTTGGCCTTGTCCACCGAGCAGAGCTTCTTGCCACGCACCATGGCCATGTCGAAACCGACTTTGGCAATGCGGCGGATCTCGCTTTCGCTGTACGGCAGTGTGTCGTAAGCCTGACGCTCGCCATTATCCAGCACCCGCGTGCCGCGTGGCGCGCCGAAATAGATGCCACCGGTCAACTCGCGAACGATCAGGATATCCAGGCCGGCGACAATTTCCGGTTTCAGGCTCGACGCGTCGGCCAGTTGCGGATAAAGGATCGCCGGACGCAGGTTGCCGAACAGGCCCAGTTGCGAGCGTATTTTCAGCAGACCGCGCTCAGGACGGATGTCGCGCTCGATGGTGTCCCATTTCGGGCCGCCGACTGCACCCAGCAGCACGGCATCGGCCGCACGGGCACGCTCCAGGGTTTCATCGGCCAGCGGCACGCCGTGCTTGTCGATGGCCGCGCCGCCGATCACGTCGTGGGTCAACTCAAACCCCAGCTGATACTTTTCATTGGCCAGCTCCAGCACTTTGACCGCTTCGGTCATGATTTCCGGACCAATACCATCACCAGGGAGAATCAGAATCTGCTTGCTCATAACATCCTCGATTTTGTGCATCGGCGTCTTTGACAACGCCTGCTTGAAACGCTCGATACCACAGAAAATTTAGCGTGCCGCGAAAACACTTTTGCCAGCAAGGGGCAATTGCACCTTACTGGCAAACATGCATCCGCTGGCAATCAATCAGTCGCGAAACAGCCACGGCTGGCTGGCGCGATGCTTGCTCTCGAAACCGGCGATGGCCTCGGCGTCCATCAGCGTCAGGCCGATATCGTCCAGACCGTTGAGCAGGCAATGCTTGCGGAACGCATCGATTTCAAAGCTCAGGACCTTGCCATCCGGGCGGGTCACGGTCTGCGCCTGCAGATCGATACTCAACTGATAACCGGGCGTGGCTTCCACCTGCTTGAACAGTTGATCGACGTCTTCCTCGGACAGGATGATCGGCAACAAGCCGTTCTTGAAGCTGTTATTGAAGAAGATGTCCGCGTAGCTCGGCGCAATGATTGCGCAGAAACCGTACTCTTCCAGTGCCCACGGCGCGTGTTCGCGGCTCGAGCCGCAGCCGAAGTTTTCCCGGGCCAACAGAACACTGGCACCCTGATACCGCTCGTGGTTGAGGACGAAGTCAGTGTTCAATGGGCGCTTGGAGTTGTCCTGGTAAGGCTGCCCCACGTCCAGATAACGCCATTCATCGAACAGGTTCGGACCGAAACCGGTGCGCTTGATCGACTTGAGAAACTGCTTGGGAATGATCTGGTCAGTGTCGACGTTGGCACGATCCAGAGGAGCGACCAGGCCACGGTGCTGGGTAAAGGCTTTCATACGGGACTCCTCAGTGCTGGATCAGGTCGCGAACATCGATGAAACGGCCATTCACCGCAGCGGCAGCGGCCATCGCCGGGCTCACCAGATGCGTGCGGCCACCGGCCCCCTGACGACCTTCGAAGTTACGGTTGGAGGTCGACGCGCAGTGCTCGCCGGAACCCAGGCGGTCCGGGTTCATCGCCAGGCACATGGAGCAGCCCGGTTCACGCCACTCAAAGCCGGCTTCGATGAACACCTTGTCCAGCCCTTCCTTCTCGGCCTGCGCCTTGATCAGCCCCGAGCCTGGGACCACGATGGCCTGCTTGATGGTTGAAGCCACCTTGCGACCTTTGGCAACGTCCGCAGCGGCGCGCAAGTCTTCGATGCGCGAGTTGGTGCAGGAACCGATGAATACCCGGTCCAGCTGGATGTCGGTAATCGGCTGATTGGCTTTCAGGCCCATGTACTTGAGCGCACGCTCGATGGAGCCACGCTTGACCAGATCCGGCTCTTGCGCAGGGTCCGGCACGTTCTGATCAACCGCCAGGACCATTTCCGGCGAGGTGCCCCAGCTGACCTGCGGCTTGATCTGTGCGGCGTCCAGCTTGACCACGGTATCGAACACAGCGTCCGGGTCGGACACCAGGTCCTTCCAGGCTTCGACAGCGAGGTCCCACTCTGCGCCTTTGGGTGCGAACGGACGGCCTTTGACGTACTCGACGGTCTTCTCGTCGGTGGCCACCATACCAACCCGCGCGCCCGCTTCGATGGACATGTTGCAGATGGTCATGCGCCCTTCGATCGACAGGTCGCGGATCGCGCTGCCGGCGAACTCGATGGCGTAACCGTTACCGCCGGCAGTGCCGATCTTGCCGATCACTGCCAGTACGATGTCCTTGGCTGTCACGCCAAACGGCAATTGCCCTTCGACCGACACCAGCATGTTCTTCATTTTCTTGGCAACCAGGCACTGGGTAGCGAGCACGTGCTCGACCTCGGAAGTGCCGATGCCGTGGGCCAGCGCACCGAATGCGCCGTGGGTCGAGGTGTGCGAGTCGCCGCAGACCACGCTCATGCCTGGCAGGGTTGCGCCCTGCTCCGGGCCGATCACGTGGACGATGCCCTGGCGCGGGTCATTCATCTTGAATTCGGTGATGCCGTACTCGTCGCAGTTGTCGTCGAGGGTCTGCACCTGCAAGCGCGACACCTGATCCTCGATGGCACCGATGCCACCCTTGCGTTCCGCGGTGGTCGGCACGTTATGGTCAGGCGTGGCGATGATCGAGTCGATCCGCCAAGGCTTGCGCTTCGCCAGCCGCAGACCTTCGAACGCCTGCGGCGAGGTCACTTCGTGGATGATATGACGATCAATGTAGATCAGCGCCGAACCATCGTCGCGCTGTTTGACCAAATGCGAATCCCAGAGCTTGTCGTAGAGCGTTTTCCCGGCCATCGGACGTACTTCCTCATCAGCTTCTTTCTATGCCTTGGGCAATCGTGGCGATGACCCTTTGGCTTGTGCGGTCATCCTATGGAATATGCTTAAATAACTCAAATTCATAATTTTCATACTTTGGATAACCAACTGGAATCTGACCATGGACCTGGCCAACCTCAATGCCTTTATCGCCATCGCCGAGACCGGTAGCTTCTCCGGGGCAGGCGAACGCCTTTACCTGACCCAACCGGCCATCAGCAAGCGGATTGCCGGTCTGGAGCAGCAACTCAACGTGCGCCTGTTCGACCGCCTGGGCCGCGAAGTCAGTCTGACCGAGGCCGGACGCGCCCTGCTGCCGCGCGCCTACCAGATTCTCAACGTGCTGGATGACACCCGCCGTGCTTTGACCAACCTGACCGGGGAAGTCACCGGGCGGTTGACTCTGGCGACCAGCCATCACATAGGACTGCATCGTTTGCCTCCGATATTGCGGGCCTTTACCCGCACTTATCCGAAGGTTGCACTGGACATTCAATTCCTGGATTCGGAAATTGCCTATGAGGAAATTCTTCACGGGCGCGCCGAGTTGGCAGTCATTACACTGGCGCCCGAGCCGCATGCACTGATCCGCGCCGTGCCCGTCTGGGACGATCCGCTGGATTTCGTCGCGGCACCCGAGCACCCGCTGGCCAACAGCGGCCCGATGAAGCTGGAGGATATTGTGCGCTATCCGGCGGTATTTCCCGGCGGTAACACGTTTACCCATCACATTGTCAGCGGATTGTGCGAGGCCCAAGGCCTAAAGCCCAACATCGCCATGAGCACCAACTATATGGAGACCATCAAGATGATGGTTTCCATCGGCCTGGCCTGGAGTGTTCTGCCACGTACCATGCTCGACGAGCAGGTCGCGCGCATTCCGCTGCCGGGCGTACAGCTCAATCGCCAGCTAGGCTACATCCTGCACACCGAACGCACGCTGTCGAATGCGGCACGGGCATTCATGAAATTGCTCGATGCGCAGACACAGTGAGTAGATGCTGCTGCAGGCCGCAGGCAGATCGCTCTGGCGGTTCTATCGATTAAAGGCTCGGATAACATGCCCAACCTACCGGATAACGCCGTGCCGAAAGCTACCGCACAGTCGGCCTCCGCCAGGCTGCCGCTGACGGACGCAGAGCGGGCCCTGCAGGAAACCCGTGATCGCCTGGAGCTGGCGCTGGACCTGGCGCAAATGGGCACTTGGGATCTGGATATCATCCGCAACCGACTGCAAGCCTCGGCACGCGCGGCGCTGCTGCACGGCATGCCGGCGCTGCCCTTCGATGAGTCTGGCGGGCAGTTCTTTGGCAGCCTGCCCGGCGAAGAGCGCCGCCGAATGCGCGCGATCTATGCCGTGGCACTCGAAACCGGGCAGGACTGCCTTCAAGTCACCTACCGGTTCAAGTTGAAAAACGGAGCGTCACGCCTGCTTGAAGGCCGCGCGCGGATTTACCGGGATGAACAGGGCCAGCCCGTCAGGCTGTCCGGCACCCTCATGGACATTACCCAACAGTGCGCGCAGATCGCCCTGGAGGCCAGCGAGGAAAAATTTGCCAAGGCGTTTCATTCAAGCCCCGACTCGATCACCATCACTGAAATCGACTCGGGCCGCTATGTCGAGGTCAACGATGGTTTTACTCGCCTGACCGGTTTCAGCGCGCAGGAAGTGCTCGGCCGTACAGCGCACGAGGTCGGTATCTGGACCGACACCTTGCAGCGCGAACACATGCTTGAAGAATTGCGCCAGAAAGGCCGCGTGCATCATCGGGAAATGGACGGTCGAGACAAGCACGGCGCGCCCCTGGTACTGGATATATCGGTCGAATTCATCACCCTGAACAACACCGCCTGCCTGTTGATGAATGCCCGCGACATCGGCGCGCTTAAAAATGCCCAGGCGCAGATTCAGCACCTGGCTTATCACGACCCGCTGACCGGGCTGCCCAATCGCGCACTGCTGCTCGACCGCCTGAGCCAGCAAGTGTCGCTGCTTCAGCACCAGAACCTGCGCGGTGCCCTGCTGTTTCTCGATCTGGACCATTTCAAGCACATCAACGACTCGCTCGGCCATCCGGTAGGCGACAGCGTCCTGAGCATCATCGCCGCGCGCCTGGAAGCCAGCGTGCGCCAGGAAGACACCGTGGCCCGCTTGGGCGGCGACGAATTCGTGGTGTTGATCTGCGGCCTGGAAGGCTCACAGGACGAGGTCACCCAGCAAGTGCGGGAGCTGGCCGACAACCTGCGCAACCTGCTGGCCGAACCAATGTTTCTCGACGGCCATCGCCTGCAGGTCACACCGAGCATCGGCGTGGTGCTGATTCCGGATGATGGGCTGACCCCGGCCGATCTGCTCAAGCGCGCCGATATTGCCCTGTATCGGGCCAAGGATTGCGGGCGCAACGCTTCGCAGTTTTTCCATGTATCGATGCAACAGGCCGTCAGCCAGCGTCTGCGCCTGGAAAACGACCTGCGCCTGGCACTGACCCGTAACGAATTTCATCTGCACTTCCAGCCCCAGGTCGACTGTCGCAACGAATACATCACCGGGGCTGAGGCCCTGCTGCGTTGGCAACACCCCGAATACGGCTTGCTGGCGCCTGATCAGTTCGTGCAGATACTTGAAGAAAGCGGCATGATTCTGGAGGTCGGCAGCCATATTCTGAACGAAGCCTGCAAAACCGGTGGCCTGCTGTTAAGACAGGGGCTGATCCCGGAAAACAGATTCCTGATGGGCGTCAATATCAGCCCGCGACAGTTTCTCCAGCATGATTTCATCGAGCGCGTGGAGCGCAGCCTCACGCTGCACCAGCTGCCTGCCTCCATGCTCAAGCTGGAAATCACCGAGGGTATCGTCATTCAGAATCTGGACGACACCATCCTCAAGATGCTCAGCTTAAAGGCGCTGGGCGTCAGCTTTGCGATGGATGATTTCGGCACTGGCTATTCGTCACTGACCTACCTCAAGCGCTTGCCGGTGGATACGCTGAAGATAGACCAGTCTTTCGTCCAGGACGCCACCAACGACCCCAACGACGCGGAAATCATCCGTGCCATCGTCGCCATGGCGCAGAGCCTCAACCTGAACGTGATCGCGGAAGGCGTGGAAACCTCGGAGCAGTTGGCATTTCTGGAAAAAGTCGGCTGCTACACCTATCAAGGCTATCTGTTCAGCGAACCGCTGCCAGGCCCGCAGTTCGAGTCCTTGCTGGCGCTCAAGCGGCCTGCGCAGCAAACCGCACATCAGGACTGAAAAAGAGAAGGCGCCCCGCAGGCGCCTTCTTTGTTACGTGCCGCTGACTCAACATCACCTGACGGATCAGTTTTCCAGCGCTTTCTGGCTATTGAGCGGAATACGCTTTGGTTTCGCTTCTTCCGGCACGTTGCGCACCAGGTCAATATTCAGCAGGCCGTGAGACAGATCGGCCCCTTTGACTTCGATATTGTCCGCCAGCCTGAATGACAGCTTGAATTCACGCCGGGCAATACCCTGATGCAGATACGTCACGTTTTCGGCTTCTTGCTCGCGCTTGTTGCCAACTACGGTCAGCACACCTTTTTCGACCTGCAACTCGAGATCCTGCTCTTGCATACCTGCTGCAGCGATCACGATTCGATAATGGTCATCGGTGTGCCGCTCGACGTTGTAGGGCGGATAACCGCTGGTTGTCTCATTTCGTGCCGCCGACTCGAAGAGGTCGTTGAAGCGGTCGAATCCCACTGAGTTGCGAAACAGTGGAGCCAGAGAAAATGCAGTAGCCATAACAATTCTCCTGTTTATCAGCGAGTGGTTTACGCGACCCGTTTTCGGCATCGCTTGATCACCAAAATAGGGACAGCCTTTCGCTTTTCAAGAGACTTTTTTCAGGATTTTTTTGACCGTTCGTCGGGATCAGCTTCTGGGTAAGCAACCGGGCGCGCAGCCCAGCAATACGCTGATGCGGTCGCAGTCGGTCTCGCGGCGCAACGTATTGAACATCAGGGTCGCCTCGGGATAACTCTTAGTCAGCAGCACCAGCCACTGCTTGAGCCGGCCCGGCGCCTGAATCAGCGTCATCTTCGCCAGGCAGTCCTGCCAGAAGACCCGCAGCATCGGCTGTAGCTCGCCCCAGGTGATTGGCACGACCTCTTCGCCCTTCTGCGCCGCAGCGATCTGCCGGGCCAGATCAGGACGCGCCACCAGCCCGCGACCGATCATGATGTCCCGCGCGCCACAGATTTCGCGGCAACGCCGCCAATCCTCAACGGTCCAGATTTCCCCGTTGGCGACCACCGGAACCTTGACCACTTCCTGAATGCGCGCAATCCACTCCCAGTGCGCCGGCGGCTTGTAGCCGTCGACCTTGGTGCGGGCGTGAACGACGATTTGCTCTGCCCCGCCGTCAGCCAATGCCCGCGCGCAATCCAGCGCGCCGTCGGTGTTTTCGTAACCCAGACGCATCTTGGCGGTGACAGGAATATGTTGGGGCACGGCACGGCGTACCTGGCTGACGATCGAATGCAGCAATTCCGGCTCCTTGAGCAGGATTGCGCCGCCACGCGAGCGGTTGACGGTCTTGGCCGGGCAGCCGAAGTTGAGATCCAGCACGGGGGCGCCCAACTCGCAGGCGAACGCGGCGTTTTCGGCCAGGCACACCGGGTCAGAGCCCAGCAACTGAAGGCGCAACGGTGTGCCGGCGTCAGTTTTCGCGCCCTGGTGAAATTCCGATGCGTACTTGTAGAAGTAGTGCGCCGGCATCAAGCGCTCGGACACCCGGATGAATTCGGTCACGCACCAGTCGATGCCGCCGACTTTCGTCAGCACATTACGCAGGATGTCGTCGACCAACCCCTCCATGGGCGCCAGAGCAATTTGCATGGGTCACACTCGAAAAAAAGTCCGGCAGTTTACTGCCCGACGTGCGGATTGGGAACGGCGCTGTCAGAGATGGCTGCGCCATAGCCCTCAATGAACTCGGCAGGCATACGCTTGGGCTTACCAGTGGACAGTTCGATGCAGACAAAGGTGGTTTGCGCGCGCAGCAAGGTCAGGTTGTCGGCAGGACGCTTGAGCTGAAAACAGCGGGTCATTTTCAGGCGGCGGTCCCAGTCGACGATCCAGGTCGCCAGTTGCAGCTCGTCGTTCTCGTAGGCGCTGGCGAGGTAGTCGACCTCATGCCTGACCACCGCCATCGCACGGTCAAGGCGTCGGTATTCGGTGAGGTCCAGCCCGAGGAACTGCGAATGACGCCAGGCACAGCGTTCCAGCCATGACACATAGACGGCGTTATTGGCGTGCCCCAGCCCGTCGATGTCTTCGGCGGCGACATTCAGATCGATGACAAACGGCGTTGCCCGGTCCCAGACCATGCGTGCTCCTGCTTGAGTAGATGTGATTGGCGGGAGTGTAGCGGGTCATGGCGCGCGTTCACACGCGCTGGCATGAAAAGGGCCCCTCGGAACGCCTTTTGCTCTTCACGCTACAGCGCTCAGAGTCACACACAAGTCTGGATAAGCCCGGATAAAAGGCCTGAAACCGTACGTGCAGACTGGACACAGACCTGTGGGAGTGAGCTTGCTCACGAAGACGATGCATCCAACCCCTATTTCCTGGGAGCTATACCGGCCTCTTCGCGAGCAAGCTCGCTCCCACAAGACTTATGTATAACCATGAGGGCTGTAGCGCGAGGATGCAGTTCGCGGCGCACTGCGTTGCGAACGCATAGAGGACGCGGAGTGTCCCGAACGGCATGCCAACGCAGTATCGGCAAGAGAGTCGGTTACAGTTGAGTGTGGCAATAGATAAAAACAGAAAGGAGGATTTTTCGAACCCTGAAAAAACAAAAGGGCCATTCAATAATCGAATGACCCTTGGTCCCGCAGAGCGGGAAATCGTGGCGTCCCCTAGGGGACTCGAACCCCTGTTACCGCCGTGAAAGGGCGGTGTCCTAGGCCACTAGACGAAGGGGACGCAAAACCTTCAGTCAGGTTCATCGAACGATGAACCCTGGCAAAATTGGTGGAGCTTAGCGGGATCGAACCGCTGACCTCCTGCATGCCATGCAGGCGCTCTCCCAGCTGAGCTAAAGCCCCGGATTTACGCCTCTCGGCGGAGATCAACCTTCCGGCATCACTCGGTGAAACTGGCGTCCCCTAGGGGACTCGAACCCCTGTTACCGCCGTGAAAGGGCGGTGTCCTAGGCCACTAGACGAAGGGGACAAAACCTTCTCGCAAAACAAACGGTCGCTGGATCCGCTTGTTTCACATCATTCCAGATTCCAGAGCAGTGTAGCAGCACTCTGCAACGCTAAATTTGGTGGAGCTTAGCGGGATCGAACCGCTGACCTCCTGCATGCCATGCAGGCGCTCTCCCAGCTGAGCTAAAGCCCCACATCAGTGGACGGGGCGCATATTAAGCGTGAGTGACAGGGCTGTCAAATTTATTTTCTACAATCTGCAAACTTTTTTGTCGGTAATACAACCACTTACCATTCAACCCCCGGAGAACCGGGGGCGATTCACAGGAACAGGTAATGCCTCAGGCAATCGAGCCCAGCAGCTTTTCCCATTCCTTGTTTTCTTTCTTGGAAACGCCGCCCAGCAAATCGAGTGCCTGACGCAGCCGGAAGCGGGTCAGGTCAGGACCGAGGATTTCCATCGCATCGGTCACCGAGACCGAATTGGCCTGACCGGTGATCGCAGCGAACATCAGTGGCATGGCATCACGCAGCTTGAGTTCGAGATGTTCGACCACGGCCTGGATGCAACCCATGATGCGGTCCTTCTCCCACTGACGCAGCGATTCCAGCTTCCACAGGATCAGCTGCATCACCTGACGCACCTGCTCCGGAGACAGCTTCTTGTGTTCGAACAGCTTCACATCAGGCGTGACGCCACCTGCGAAGAAGAAGCCGGCCAGCGGTGCGACCTGACTGAAGGTCTCTACCCTGCCCTGCACATGCGGTGCGATCTTCATCATGTAGTCAGGGTTCAGCGCCCAGGTCTTCAGACGTGAGGCAAACTCCTCGACCGGCAGATCACGCAGCCATTGGCCATTGAGCCAGGAAAGCTTTTCGATATCGAAGATCGGCCCGCCCAGCGAAACACGCGACAGGTCGAAGTTGTCGACCATCTCCTGCAAGGAGAACTTCTCGCGCTCGTCAGGCATCGACCAGCCCATGCGCCCCAGGTAGTTGAGCATCGCCTCGGGCATGAAGCCCATGCGCTCGTAGAAAGTCACCGAGGTGGGGTTCTTGCGCTTGGACAGCTTGCTCTTGTCGGGGTTACGCAGCAGCGGCATGTAGCACAGTTGCGGCTTGTCCCAGCCGAAGTATTCGTACAGCAGGATCAGTTTGGGTGCCGATGGCAGCCATTCTTCGCCGCGCAATACGTGGGTGATGCCCATCAGGTGGTCATCGACGACGTTGGCGAGGAAGTAGGTCGGCAGGCCGTCGGTCTTCATCAGGACCTGCATGTCCATGCGGTCCCACGGGATTTCGACTTCGCCACGCAGCATATCAGGGACGACGCAGACGCCTTCGGTCGGCACTTTCATGCGGATCACGTGTGGCTCGCCGGCATCCAGGCGGCGCTGAACTTCTTCCTTGGTGAGCAGCAAGGCACGACCGTCATAGCGCGGAGTTTCGCCCTTGGCCTGCTGTTCGGCGCGCATCTGGTCCAGCTCTTCGGCGGTGCAGAAGCACGGGAAGGCATGACCCATGTCGACCAGTTGCTGCGCGTATTTCTTGTAGATGTCGCCGCGCTCGCTTTGGCGGTAGGGGCCGTGAGGACCACCGACGTCGGGGCCTTCGCTCCAGTCGATGCCCAGCCAGCGCAGTGCGTCGAAGATCTGCTGTTCGGACTCGCGGGTAGAGCGCAGTTGATCGGTGTCTTCAATGCGCAGGATGAACTCGCCGCCATGCTGTTTGGCAAAGCAGTAGTTGAACAGCGCGATGTAGGCCGTGCCGACGTGGGGGTCGCCTGTGGGCGATGGCGCGATGCGGGTACGAACGGTGGTCATGGAAAATCCCGAATTATGTCGATCAAGCGCGGAATGTTAACAGGCCGGGGGCATGGGGCTCCAGCAAGAAAGGCAATTGCCCGGACGTCTCTCGTTCCACATGCTCCGCGCCCGGAGCTGTAAAAAAATTCAGCTGATTATCGTGCCAATGCTCCGCATTGGCATGCAGTTCGTGATGCTCTGCGTCACACGGCGGTTTTTCTTTTTCAGGTGGATTGGGGTTCGGCTCAGGTCACCTTTTCGCCCCTCGGCGACCTACTTTGATGGGGCCAAAGTAGGCAAACCCCCTCGCTCCGGTTTCCGGCCCGACTTCGTCGGGTTCCTTCGCCCTGGCACTTACGTCGCACTCTGCGTCGTCTGTGCCATCGTGATCGAAAAGCGCGTATGGCGGCCTCATAGAGGCGCGGCATGACGTTGTGCGGCACTGAAGACTTTTGACACAGAGCGTAACGACCTGCCTGCCAACACGGAGCATTGGCATGCAGGTCAGCGCGGATTGACGCAAGCGTCGGCTAGCCCATCAAACCGCCAGCAACCGCTCGCGCAGTTTGCCGATTTCGTCGCGCATTTGTGCGGCGGCCTCGAATTCCAGGTCGCGGGCCAGTTGGTACATTTTTTCTTCCAGTTGGCGAATGCGTTTGTTGATCTCGCTCGGCGAGCGCAGTTCGTTCTCGTAGCGGGCGTTTTCTTCGGCGGCTTTGGCCATGCCTTTGCGCTTCTTGCTGCGCGAGCCGGGCACGGTGGCGCCTTCCATGATGTCGGCGACGTCCTTGAATACGCCTTTGGGCGTAATGCCATGTTCCAGGTTGAAGGCGATCTGCTTCTCGCGACGTCGCTCGGTCTCGCCGATGGCGCGCTCCATCGAGCCGGTAATCCGGTCGGCATACAGAATCGCCCGGCCGTTGAGGTTCCGTGCCGCCCGGCCAATGGTCTGGATCAGCGAACGGTCGGAACGCAGGAAGCCTTCCTTGTCGGCATCGAGAATTGCCACCAGCGACACTTCCGGCATGTCCAGACCTTCACGCAGCAGGTTGATGCCCACCAGCACATCGAACGTCCCCAAGCGCAGGTCGCGGATGATTTCGACGCGTTCCACCGTATCGATGTCCGAGTGCAGGTAACGCACGCGCACCCCGTGGTCGCTCAGGTAGTCGGTCAAATCCTCGGACATGCGCTTGGTCAGCGTGGTGACCAGCACCCGCTCTTCGAGCGCAGCACGCTTGTGAATTTCCGACAGCAGATCGTCGACCTGGGTCAGCGCCGGACGAATCTCGATCTGCGGGTCCACCAGGCCGGTCGGACGCACCACCTGCTCGACGATACGCCCGGCGTGCTCGGCCTCGTAGTTACCCGGAGTCGCCGAGACAAAAATGGTCTGCGGGCTGATCGCCTCCCACTCGTCGAAGCGCATCGGCCGGTTATCCAGTGCCGACGGCAGGCGGAAGCCGTACTCGACCAGGGTTTCCTTGCGCGAACGGTCACCTTTGTACATCGCGCCGACCTGCGGCACGCTGACGTGAGATTCGTCGATCACCAGCAAGGCATCCGGGGGCAGGTAATCAAAAAGGGTCGGCGGCGGCGCACCGGAGGGACGGCCCGACAGGTAGCGCGAGTAGTTTTCGATACCGTTGCAGTAGCCCAGCTCCAGCATCATTTCCAGATCGAAACGGGTGCGCTGCTCAAGACGCTGGGCTTCCACCAGTTTGTTCTGGCTGCGCAGGTACTCGAGGCGCTCCTGCAGTTCGACCTTGATGTTTTCCATCGCTTCGATCAGCGTTTCGCGCGGGGTGACGTAGTGGCTTTTCGGGTAGAAGGTGAAGCGCGGCAGCTTGCGGATCACCTCGCCGGTCAGCGGATCGAACGCCGACAGGCTCTCGACCTCGTCATCGAACAGCTCGATACGAATCGCTTCCAGATCGGATTCGGCCGGGTAGATGTCGATCACATCACCGCGCACCCGGAATGTCGCACGGGCAAAGTCCATGTCATTACGGGTGTATTGCAGGTCCGCCAGACGGCGCAGCAAGGCACGCTGATCGAGTTTGTCACCGCGATCGATGTGCATGACCATGCGCAGGTAGGTTTCCGGACTGCCCAGACCGTATATGCACGACACCGTGGTGACGATGATCGCATCCTTGCGCTCCAGCAACGCCTTGGTCGCGGACAGACGCATCTGCTCGATGTGGTCGTTGATCGACGCATCCTTCTCGATGAAGGTGTCGGACGACGGCACGTAGGCTTCAGGCTGGTAGTAGTCGTAGTAGGAAACGAAGTATTCCACGGCGTTGTTCGGGAAAAACGCCTTGAATTCGCCATACAACTGTGCGGCCAGGGTCTTGTTCGGCGCCAGCACCAGCGTCGGGCGCTTGATCTGCGAGATCACGTTGGCGATGCTGAACGTCTTGCCCGAGCCGGTCACCCCGAGCAAGGTCTGGTGTGCGAGCCCGGCGTCGATCCCTTCGACCAGTTGGCGAATGGCCTCGGGCTGATCGCCGGCTGGCTCAAAGCGGGTAACGAGCTGGAACTCGGACATAACTGACCTCTTGAATGGTGCGCGTGTGACGGGGTTCGCGCGAATCTTTCCGCGACCTGACCGCCTCGACGGCACAACTGGAAATATTCGTCGGCGCATGACGGCGCGCAACGACGAAATCATCGCAAACAGCCGTTCCCGCCGGGAAGCAGGCGTGCGATGTTTTGAAGTGATGGCTAATAGATGGAGTCATATATCAGCCTTTCAAGGCACGCACTTAAAGCATTGAGGTTTTAACCGAACGAACGTTCTACAAATATGCGCAAAAACCTGTAAAAAACCCGCCCTGCACTGTCGATCAGCGAGGGGATGCTCTCTATACTACGCTCTGTTTGCGCACCGCTTTGGCGCATCGAGCCTCAGCGTGTCCCCTTCCCACTCTTCACCAAGAGCCGCCGCACCATGAGCCTGTTTTCCGCTGTCGAAATGGCACCCCGCGATCCGATCCTGGGTATCAACGAAGCCTTCAACGCCGACACCCGCAGCACCAAGGTCAACCTTGGCGTAGGCGTCTACTGTGATGAAGACGGGCGCATTCCCCTGCTGCGCGCCGTGGCCGAAGCCGAGAAGGTCCGCGTGGCCCAGCATGCCCCGCGTGGCTACCTGCCGATCGACGGTATTGCCGCCTATGACCAGGCCGTGCAAAAACTGTTGCTGGGCGCCGATTCGCCGCTGATCGCCTCGGGCCGCGTGCTGACCACCCAATCGGTCGGCGGCACCGGCGCACTGAAGATCGGTGCCGACTTCCTCAAGCAGTTGCTGCCCGATGCCGTCGTCGCCATCAGCGACCCGAGCTGGGAAAACCATCGTGCGCTGTTTGAAACCGCGGGCTTTGCGGTGCAGAACTATCGCTACTACGACGCTGCCACTCACGACGTGAACCGTGCCGGCATGCTCGAAGACCTGCACAACCTGCCGAACAACTCGGTGGTCGTGCTGCACGCCTGCTGCCACAACCCGACCGGGGTCGACCTGAGCCTGGATGACTGGAAAAAAGTGCTGGAAGTGGTCAAGTCCAAGGGCCACGTCCCGTTTCTGGACATGGCCTATCAAGGCTTCGGTCAGGGCATTCAGGAAGATGCGCTGGCAGTGCGCCTGTTCGCCGAGTCGGGCCTGACCTTCTTCGCCTCGAGCTCGTTCTCCAAATCGCTGTCGCTTTATGGCGAACGCGTCGGCGCGTTGTCGATCATTACCGAATCGAAAGAAGAAACCACTCGCGTCCTGTCCCAGGTCAAACGCGTGATCCGCACCAACTACTCCAACCCGCCGACCCACGGTGCGATCATCTCCGCAGCGGTGCTTAACGACCCGACGTTGCGCGCAATGTGGGAAGAGGAACTGGGCGAAATGCGCCTGCGCATCCAGGGCATGCGCAAGGCGATGGTCGAGCGTCTGGCTGATAATCCGGCCGGTCAGGACTTCAGCTTCGTCGCGCGCCAGTGCGGCATGTTCTCCTACTCCGGTCTGACCGCCGAACAGGCCCAGCGCCTGCGCAGCGAGTTCGGCATCTACGCGCTGGACACCGGGCGTATCTGCGTGGCCGCGCTGAATCAGAAGAACATTGACGTAGTGTGTGACGCGATCAAGCAGGTTCTTTAAGCTTTAAGCTGCAAGCCGAAAGCTGCAAGCTGCAAGTAAAAGCAGAACCGCTCTTGCTTGTAGCTTGCAGCTTGCAGCTTGCGGCTTGCGGCTTGTAGCTCCCAGCTCCCAGCTCCCTGCTCCCTGCTCCCTGCTCCGCTGGGCACTTTCCATCGAACGATCTGAAAAAACCTGCCTCGAAACTCTGTCAGCACATTTTCTGAACCAGATATCGAGGTACTCATGTCTATCGAACCGCAACGTCAGAAAGAACCGACGCCAAATCAGGACGCACCTGCCAGCCCGGGCCCGGACCGCAACGATCCGGCAATCGAGCCGCAGGTCGGGGACGTAAAACCCGAGACTGAAAAGGGCAATGGCCAGAGCCAGGGCCAGACGCCTTCCCCAAGTCAGTCACAGACTCAGTCGCAGAGCCAGTCAAACAGCGACAGCGCCTATGTGCCTGACCATGAGCCGGAAGAAAAAACCGACGATTTACGCAATCATCAGCCCACCACTGGCGTTGACGCTGACATTGATACACCCGGCGGCTGATTCCCGGCAAGCGCATTTGGGCCGCATGGCCCAAACGCTTTTCTTGCCTCTTTCAGCGATTGGCCTCCTCGCTTATCACCTGCACCTCATACGCAGGATCAGCCTTGATCTGCTGATCAGTGAACGGCAATGCTTGCCACTGTTTTTTTGAAAACGCCTCAGTCTGGTCGCTTGAATGGGCTGACTGTGGATTGCTCGACTCCGAGAACGCCAGTAAACCCTGCGCCTTGGGGCCGTGCTCGTCGAACGACACCACCTGCAGGTAGCTGGTGCCACTGACCACCTCGCGCTTGCCGTCCTTGCCAGCGATTGTCTGCATGGCGTTGTAGACGCCCAGCCCGGCCGGCCCGCCATGAATAGGGATCTGCTTGCCGCTGATGCTGGAGACCTGAATGTCGCCCCATTTACTGCCTGCCGAGAGGCCTGCCTTGGTCACTTCATCCACTGCGGCCAACATGGCAGCGCGCAATGCAGTGGCGACCTGAGGGTTCTCAATCGCCAGCCCGCTCGGCGTGTGAACCGGGTCCCGTGGGTCGAACTCCACGCGCCAGCGCAAGGCAACAGCCTGCATGGACGTCACGATTCTCTGGAAGTACAAGAAGCCGATGCTACTGTTCAGGTCAGCGCGTCCATCCCAGGCTTTCAGCGCGGTACACAGCGGCGTCAGACGCGCCGCATCATCACCCAGCTCCGAGGCACAGAAACTGAGCAGATCCGGCAGCACTTGCCCGGCCTGATAGACCTCGTTGTCCATGACCATCGCTTGCAGGTTCTCGACGCTGATCTTGCCCGCCTTTTTCAGGCTGCCCAGCCGATCCAGCGCAAAACGCGCTCGCTGTCCCAGCGGCTGGCCGTCCTGGCTGATCAGCGGCGAAAAGTCCTTCAACGGCGCAGCGGGATTGACCATCCACGCCGAATCGTTGGAGTGCTGCACGAAGTCGGTCCGCAGCAGTTGCGGCTGGCGCGAGGACGGATAGATACCGGCTTGTGCCGCCTCTGCGGAGACCTTCCAGTTGCATTCACTGCGCGAGCCGTCGAGCACGATCAGTTCCGTGCCGATGCGCGGATCACTGCATCGGGCAAGCCTGGCGGCGTCAACGTTCGGCACCACCGAGAGGTTCATGTACAGCGCCTGCCCCTTGGCATCGACTGCCAGGGTGTTGACCCACGGAATGCCCTGGATCTTGTGCACCGAATCCTCAAACGCCTTGAGGCTGTCGGCCTTGTCCATTGCATACCACTGCTGCAACACCCGATCATTTTGCAGGTTGGCATCACGCAGACTGAAGGCAAACTTATTATCCCAGTCCAGCTTGCCCGGCCATTGCACCACCGGACCGAATATGGACGAATAGACGATGCGTGGCACCGACTTCAGGCTGCCATCCGCTTGCTTCACGTCGACACTCACCTGCTGCTTGCCCATGGCAACCGATTGGCCATCCAGCAGGTAACGGGTGGAATCCTTCGGGTCGAGCTGCAGGCGATGCAGCGTGAAGTGTTTCGACGTGTCGACGGTATGGCTCCAGGCCAGATGCTGATTGAAGCCGATATTGATCAGCGGCAGGCCCGGCAGCGCTGCGCCCATCACGTCGAGTTTGCCGGGAATGGTCAGATGCATTTGATAGAAACGCATGCCGCCAGCCCATGGAAAATGCGGATTGGCCAGCAGCATGCCACGCCCGTTGGCGGACAGCTGGCGCCCTATTGCCACTGCATTGCTGCCGCGCTCCAGGGCAAAACGCTGATTACGCGCTGCGGCCAGTTGCAGCGCCTGAACCTGCTGAGCATTTACCTGCAGTGGCTTCTGCAGCGCAGGCGGCGTGGCACCGGCCAGCGCTTCGGCGAACTGCCCCACGCCCCCCTCGACCAGCAGGCGGCGGGTCAAGCGCACCAGATCATCAGTGCTGATCGGCCGAACCCACTCGGCCGCACAGGGCTGCGGCAGGCCCTTGGCCTTCTGCTCATCGAGCGAGCGGTTGTAACCGGCGACATAACCCTGCATCAACTGGCGAATCTCCAGTGGCTGCGCCTTCCAGAAATCTGCCAGTGCCTGCGGCGTATTGAGCCACTGGAACAGCAGGTCACTGGCCATGTTGTTGCGTTGCTCAAGGGTCGCCTTGTCCGGGCCGAAATAGCGCGAGCGCCGGCCGTTTACGGTAATCACCTCATTGGCCAACAGGCACAGGTTGTCCTGCGCGTAGGCATAACCGATGCCGTAGCCCAGACCGCGCTCATTGGCGGCAACGATATGCGGCACGCCAAAACCGGTCCGCCGGATCTCGGCCCTGGCCGCCTGATTTCCAGGCTCAACCAAGGCCTGCGCGGGCAAAATCACAGCGAATGAAAGACCTGCAAACAGAAAACCGCACAGGGGTCTGGACATATTCACGCTGACTCCAACTCGACAAGACGACCCGAATTAGCCGCTCCCGTTAAACGAAGCACGGACGCTGATGTTTAGCCGAAGCGGATAACCCGTGTTCGACGCTAAATTCCTGCCGGCATGCCTCGTTTAAAGGGCAGCTCTCGTGGCCGTCGTTCATCGACCGACTGATCTCCCAGCGCAGGAATCTGCATGAAACGCTCTCGACATCCTCGACGCGCCCTCCTGGTGGCGCTGTGCCTGTTCCCGGTCATTGCCGTATGCGCCTGGCAGATCCTGCCCGACAGCAAAGGCAGCGCCGCGACTGTGACGGTGACCCGCGGCACGATCGAAAACAGCGTCACGGCGCTCGGCACCCTGCAGCCGCGCAGCTACGTGGACGTGGGTTCGCAGGCCAGTGGGCAGATCATGAAAATCCACGCCCAGGTCGGCGACCAGGTCAAGGAAGGCGACCTGTTGGTCGAGATCGACCCTTCGACGCAAAAAGCCAAGCTCGACGCCGCACGCTACGCCATCGATAACCTCAAGGCGCAATTGCAGGAACAGCGTGCGCTGCACGAACTGGCCGAACAGAAGCAGCAGCGCCAGAAGCGCCTCGCCGCAGGCGGTGCCACACGGGCCGAGGACGTGCAGGCTGCAGAATCGGAATTTCGCGCCACCCAGGCACGGGTCGATATGTTCAAGGCGCAGATTCTCGAAGCCCAGGCCGCCCTGCGCAGCGACGAAGCGGCGCTGGGCTACACCCGTATTTTCGCGCCCATGAGCGGCACAGTGGTGGCACTCGACGCACGTGAAGGCCAGACATTGAACGCGCAACAACAGACACCGCTGATTCTGCGCATCGCCCGCTTGTCGCCGATGACGGTCTGGGCCGAGGTCTCGGAGGCCGATATCGGCCATGTCAAACCCGGCATGACTGCCTATTTCACCACCCTGAGCGGCGGCAACCGGCGCTGGAGCAGCACCGTGCGGCAGATCCTGCCAGTACCGCCCAGGCCGCTGGATCAAGCCAATCAGGGCGGTGGCAGCCCAAGCAGTTCGCGCAAAAACGGCGGTGGCCGGGTGGTGCTGTACACCGTGCTGCTGGACGTGGATAACAGCGATCAGGCGCTGATGGCAGAAATGACCGCACAGATATTCTTCGTCGCCGAAAAAGCCGAGAACACCCTCACCGCGCCACTCGCGGCGTTGCGAAACGGGGCGCAGACTGATAGGCAGACCGCCCAGGTGCTATCTGCCAATGGCGAGGTGCAGAACCGTCAGGTGCGCACCGGCATCAGCGACCGTCTGCGCGTGCAGGTACTCGACGGCCTGAATGAAGGTGAACGCCTGCTGGTGCCCGCCTCCGTCGGCAGCGGGGGCTGAATGCGCACGCCGCTGATCGACCTGCGAGGCATCCGCAAATCCTACGGCGGAGGCGACAGCCCGCTGGTCAACGTGCTGCGCGGCATCGATCTGTCGATTCATGCCGGTGAGTTCGTGGCGATTGTTGGCGCTTCCGGGTCCGGCAAGTCGACACTGATGAACATCCTCGGTTGTCTGGACCGTCCGACCTCGGGCGAATACCTGTTCGCCGGAGAAAACGTCGCCGCGCTGGGCAGCGACGAACTTGCCTGGCTGCGCCGCGAAGCGTTCGGGTTCGTGTTTCAGGGCTATCACCTGATTCCGTCCGGCTCGGCGCAGGAAAACGTCGAGATGCCGGCGATCTATGCCGGGACGCCCGCCGCAGAGCGTCACGCGCGGGCCGCCGCCCTGCTCGACCGGCTGGGCCTGGCGTCGCGCACCGGCAATCGACCGCATCAGTTGTCCGGCGGCCAGCAGCAACGGGTTTCCATCGCCCGCGCCTTGATGAATGGCGGGCACATCATCCTCGCCGACGAGCCCACCGGTGCGCTGGACAGCCACAGTGGCGCGGAGGTGATGACCCTGCTCGACGAACTGGCCAGCCAGGGCCATGTGGTGATCCTCATCACCCATGACAGGGAAGTGGCGGCGCGCGCCAAACGGGTCATCGAGATCAGCGATGGCCTGGTGATCAGCGATACCGCCAATGACCGGCCCACGCCGCCTGCAGACAATCCAGCCGCGCTGCAAGCGGTCGACCTGCGCAAGCGCCTGAGCGAGGGCAGCGGCAGTCACAGCGCCTGGCAAGGCGAACTGCTCGATGCGGTTCAGGCGGCGTGGCGCGTCATGTGGATCAACCGCTTCCGAACTGCGCTGACGCTGCTGGGCATCGTCATCGGCGTGGCGTCGGTGGTGGTGATGCTGGCCGTCGGCGAAGGCAGCAAGCGTCAGGTCATGGCGCAGATGTCGTCGTTCGGCTCCAACATCATTTACCTCAACGGCAAGGCGCCCAATCCGCGTGCGCCCAAGGGCGTCATCACCCTGGAGGAAGTCGCCGCGCTGGGCCAGTTGCCCGAGGTCAAGATGATCATGCCGGTCAACGGCGGCCAGGCCGGGGTGCGCTACGGCAACGTCGATCACTCCAGTTACGTTGGCGGTAATGACACGCACTTTCCGGCAATCTTCAACTGGCCGGTGGTGGAAGGCAGTTATTTCAGCGAGGCGGATGAGCAGAACGCAGCGGCCGTGGCAGTGATTGGTTACAAGGTTCGCCAGAAACTGTTCGGCGAGCAGACCGACCCTGTCGGCCAGTACATCCTGATCGAAAACGTGCCTTTTCAGGTGGTCGGCGTGCTGCAGGAAAAAGGCGCCACGTCGGGCGATCTGGACAGCGACAATCGCATCGCCATCCCCTACTCGTCGGCCAGCATCCGCCTGTTCGGCACGCAGGACCCCGAGTACATCACCATCGCCACCCGCGACGCCAACAACGTCAAACAGGCCGAACAATCGATACGCAACCTGCTGCAACAACTGCATCACGGCAAACAGGATTACGAGCTGACCAACAACGCCGCGATGATCCAGGCCGAAGCACGCACCCAGAATACCCTTTCGCTGATGCTCGGCTCGATTGCCGCCATTTCCTTGCTGGTCGGCGGTATCGGCGTGATGAACATCATGCTGATGACGGTGCGCGAACGCACCCGTGAAATCGGCATCCGCATGGCCACCGGCGCGCGGCAGGGCGACATCTTGCGGCAGTTCCTCACCGAGGCAGTGATGCTTTCCGTGGTCGGCGGGCTGGCCGGTATCGTGCTGGCGCTGGGCATGGGCGCAGCGCTGCTGCTGAGCAAGGTGGCGGTGGCGTTCACCCTGCCGGCTGTGGCCGGGGCGTTTGCCTGCGCCCTGATCACCGGCGTGATCTTCGGCTTCATGCCGGCCCGCAAAGCTGCTCGCCTCGACCCGGTCGCGGCCCTCACCAGTGAATGATCGATCAATGAAGACCAGTCTCTCCGTTTTGACTGCCTGCCTGTTGCTGAGCGCTTGCCAGACGCCTGCTCCGCCGCTGGACAGCGGCATCCAGCCACCAGCAAGCTGGGCGTTTGCCGAAAACGCCGCCGCACAGCGCAGCGACGTGCGTTGGTGGCGGCAGTTCGGCAGTCCGCAGCTGAATCGCCTGATCGAACAGGCCAGCCGCGACAGCCACGAAGTCGCTGCGGCGATGGCGCGGGTTCGTCAGGCGCAGGCCAGCGCTATCATCGGCGGCGCGCCGTTACTGCCGGAGCTGGCGTTTGACGTGCGCGGTGAACGCAACAAATTCGTGCGCAACAGCGACCGCAAGGCCAACCCTTCCGATGACAACAACACCAACAACTTCACCAGCGACCTGACCGCCAGCTATGAAGTGGATTTCTGGGGCGGCATCGCAGCGGGACGCGACAGCGCACTACAGGGCCTGCGCGCCAGCCAGTTCGATCAGGCGACCGTGGAGCTGACCCTGCTGGCCAACGTCGCCGATCGCTATGCGCAAACCCTGGCGGCGCGCGAGCAAGGGCGGATTGCCGAACTGAACCTGACCAACGCACAAGACGTGCTGCGTCTGGTGCAGACGCGCTATGAATCGGGTTCAGCTACCGCTCTGGAGCTGGCGCAGCAGAAGAATCTGGTTGCGACCCAGCAGCGTGAACTGCCCCGTGTTCAGCAACTGGCCAACGAGCAGTTGATCACCCTGGCGGCCTTGCTCGGTCAGCCGGTGCAGAATCTGCACCTCGCGGATCAGCCCTTCGACACCCTGAACTGGCCGGACATCGGCCCCGGCCTGCCCAGCGAACTACTGACCCGCCGCCCTGATCTGGCCAAGGCCGAAGCCGAACTGGCGGCGGCACAGGCCAATGTCACCGTCGCCCGCGCCGCCATGCTGCCGAAACTGACCCTGAGCGCCAGGCTCGGCACCGAAAACACCCGCGCCGAAGACTGGCTGCGCGCACCGTTCAGTAGCCTCGCTGCCGGGCTGGTCGGACCGATCTTCAACAACGGGCGTCTGGCCGCCGAGCGCGACAAAGCCACAGCGCGTCAGGAAGAGCTGCTGGAAACCTATCGCGGCGCGATCATCAACAGCTTCGCCGACGTGGAAAAAGCCTTGAACAGCATTCGTGGCCTGGATCAGCAGCGCTACTGGCACGAAGAAGAGCTCAAGCAAGCGCAGACCGCCTTCCGCATCGCCCAGAGCCGCTACCAGGAAGGCGCCGAGGACCTGCTCACCGTACTGGAAACCCAGCGCACGCTGTACCTGGCGCAGGATGTCAGTGTGCAACTGCGGCTGGCGCGCCTGCAGGCGAGCATCGCGCTGTACAAGGCACTGGGTGGGGGCTGGCAGGTGCGCTGAGCGTCACGCAAGGAACGATAATCGCCCCCCGCTATCGTGCTGAAGCTCTGCGTCGGTCTGCGCGGACAATCCGATTATCGTGCGACGCTCCGCGTCGCATGCCTTTCTGGACGCTCTGCGTCCTCTTGCGACGCAGAGCGTCATAGACGGCACTCCCACGCTGGAGCGTAGGGAACGACAATCTCAACCGTCGTTCGTCAAAACCACCTGTCCGGCAACAGATTCCGGGCATACCACGGCCGGCGCGGCACGCGGCGTAGCAGGTTGCTCAGTTTGTCATCGGCCGCGAAGGTGATGCGCAGCGCCAGCTTCATGACTTCCGGGTCCATTTCCATGGTCGTGCCTGCAGCCTGGCCCGGCACTGTGCTGCAACCGTGGGTGTCCGGCCCCAGCCAGGGATCGCTGACATTCACCCAGCGGCCTGGCGCAAACCACGGCACGCCGTTGACCTCCAGGCGCGTCACCTCGCCCGGATGAAAGCGCTCATGGGCGCGGAACCAGTCCTCGATGCGGTCGTCAATCCAGCCATGGAACATCCAGAACACCGGGTTCACGTGCGATGAAAACGGGTCGGCGAGAAAGTCGTTTTCCGGCGCGAACCAGCGCTCGGCAAAATCATCCGAACGACGTGCCATCGGCACCGGCTGGCCGTTGGCCGGATCTCGGGCCACCGAGGCCCAGCGCATGTGCAGCCAGTCGTGCAGTTCCAGTTCGACCTGCGAACCAAACTGGCCCAGGGTCAGCTTCGACAAAAAACGCGGATCGCGATACTGCGATTCCCAGACCTGAAAATGCGTATGAAACGTCTCGTGGCTTTTGATATCGCTGACCAGCTGTGTGTATTCCTCGTCACCATGCGCCAGCCAGTTGGGCGGCAGCGAACAACCATCGTGATTGTCGAAATAGCGGGCAAAGCCCAGGCGGTCGCGTTCCAGCTCAGGCTGCGGCAGCGGAAAACGCGGCCAGGACGGCAAGTCCTGAATCCTGCGTGCCTGGATCAGCATGTGCCGGTGCATATAAAAGAAGTCTTCACCCGAGCCGTTGCGGTCCTTGTGCGGGCCACGCGCATCTCGCTCATGATCACGCGGCCCCGGCTGCCAGCCGATGCCACGCAGAGCGTCACGCTTGCCTTCCGGCAACTTGTGCCATTTGTCTCGCGAGGCATGCCAGAGCTGATGGAACAGACGATGCTCCCTGGAAACCAGCCAGGCCAGAAACGGCGGGCTCAGACCGACCCTTTCCCGCGCCTCTGGAAACACCTGCTTGATCGCGATCAGACGGTTGTCCAGTTCCGGCAGCGCCAGCGGTCGGTCCAGACGTTCGATACGCCCGCTCAGGGTGCCGCTGCCCGCGTTACCGAACGCGCCCCAGACTTCATCGAGGGTCAGGCTGAATTCGTAATCCGGGCTGTCGCTGTGCGGATCATTGCCGGCATGCCCGTCCATGACCCGCAGATAGAGTCTTGCGGCGTTGGCCGGTTGCAGATCGCCAATCACCCGAAAACGCGGCAGCGCATCGCCGCGCAATTGCTCGGCCGTGTCGATATAGCCGCGCAGACCGCGACCGCGCGGGGCAATATCGAGAAACATTTCCAGGCCTTCGAGCGGCGCACCGCTCAGCCCGGCATCGTGCCCCTCAAAGCGCAGAGTCCACACACCGCGCAACTTGTCGGCCAGGCGCTGGGTGGCGGTATCGGCAGGCCCCGCCGTGGCTTCGCCCGGCGTTTCCGGCAGGTCGACCCGGGTGAGTTCCCGATGCGCGTAATACGCTGCCGGAACTGCCGCACCGGTCAGCGCCAGCCCCGCTATGAACCCTCGTCGAGAAATCGTCATTACCCTACCTGTTCCAGCCCCGAGACAGCCGTTATCCAAGCTAGAACGTAAAACCGGCAGACAAATTTAGCGCTGTACCCACATCCATGCCCCCGCGCTAAATTTATCGGCGATCCGCTCGTTCTCCACCAGATAGCAACAGCCGTCGCTGGCTGCGCAACGGTTAACCACACGAGACGGAAATGACAAGACCGCGTTGGAAAAAAGCTCTCTTCATCGGCCTGCCGCTGGCCCTGGCCATTAGTGCAGGTACGGGCTTTCTGGCCTGGAATTACTGGTCGCCGGCAGGCTACCCGGTCAAGGTCATGCAACAGGCCGACGACCTGCAGGAGCGGATCATTTCCTTCGACAGCCACATCACCGTGCCGATGAAATTCGGCAGCGAGGGCAACGAAGCCGACAAGGACGGCTCGGGGCAGTTCGACCTGGTGAAAGCCGCGCGCGGACGCCTGTCCGGGGCTGCACTGACGGTATTCGGCTGGCCGGAGATCTGGAACGGCGACAACGCCCCGCATCGTCCGACACCCGGTTTCGTCGACGAAGCACGCCATCAGCAGGAAGTGCGCTACCGGATCATCAGCGGGCTGGTGCGCGATTTCCCCAATCAGGTCGGCATCGCCTACACCCCGGACGACATGCGCCGCCTGCACGGCGAAGGCAAGTTTGCGATCTTCATCAGCATGCTCAACGCTTACCCGCTGGGTAATGACCTGAGCCTGCTGGACCACTGGACCGCACGCGGCATGCGCATGTTCGGTTTCAGTTACGTTGGCAACAACAGCTGGGCCGATTCTTCACGCCCCCTGCCCTTTCTCAATGACACGCCCGACGCTCTGGGCGGCCTGTCGGAGATCGGCAGGCAGGCCGTGCGCCGCCTCAACGACCTGGGTGTGATCATCGACGTGTCGCAGATGTCGAGCAAGGCGCTGCAACAGGTCAGCGAGCTGAGCCGTACGCCCATGGTCGCCTCGCACTCGGCGCCGCGTGCGCTGGTGGACATCCCGCGCAACCTCAGCGACGAGGAACTGCAGCTCATCAAGCGCAGCGGCGGCGTGGTGCAGATCGTAGCGTTCCCGGCCTATTTGAAGCCGCTGAGCCAGAAAACCCAGGACAAGCTCAACGCGCTGCGCAAGGACTTCGACCTGCCACCGCTGCCGAACCTGGCCATGGCGCTGATGCCCGGCGACCCGATCATCACCGTCTGGCCGGAACAACGCTTCGGCGCCTATGCCAGCAAGCTGTACGCGATTCTTGAGGAGGAGCCCAAAGCCACGGTCAAGGACTTCGTCGACGCCATCGATTACACCGTCCGCAAAATCGGCATCGACCACGTCGGCATCAGCTCCGACTTCAACGATGGCGGCGGCGTGAAAGGCTTCAACGATGTCAGCGAGATCCGCAACGTGACGGCCGAACTGATCGAGCGCGGCTACGCCGAAGCGGATATCACCAAGCTCTGGGGCGGCAACTTTCTGCGCGTCTGGGAGCAGGTTCAGGCTGCTGCTCGCCCGGATGTGAAGCACATGAATCTCTCAAACGCCGCTACCCGACCCTCAGGCGCAGACGCTCATGACTGATCGCAGAACCTTTCTCAAACAGGCCGGAGTGCTGGCCGCAGCCCTGCCACTGGGCTCCAGCCTGGCAACGGCGGCCATGACGCCAGCCACTCAGCCGGCCTCCACGGATAAATGGACGCGCCTGAAACAATTGTTCAATCAGGACCCGGACTACGTTCACCTCTCCAATTTTCTGGTCACCTCGCACCCTGCACCGGTTCGTCAGGCCATCGAACAGCATCGCGCGCATATCGACCGCAATCCCGGTCTGGCCATGGACTGGGACCTGGGAGAGACCGAGCGCCGCGAACACGAGGTTCGCGTCTGGGCGGGCAAGTACCTGAACGCCCAACCCGGCCAGATCGCCCTGACCGGCAGCACCACTGAAGGCCTGGCGATCATCTACGGCGGTCTCCATGTGCGCCCGGATCAGGAGATTCTGACCACCGAACACGAGCATTCCTGCGTCCGCGACATCCTCAAATTCCGCCAGCAGCGCGACGGCACGCAGGTGCGCAAGATTCGCCTGTTCAAGGACCCGGCTACCGTCTCGGTCGACGAAATCATCGGCTCCATCGCGCGCAGTATCCAGCCGAAGACGCGGGTGCTGGGCATGACCTGGGTGCAGTCCGGCAGCGGCGTGAAACTGCCCATCGGGGCCATCGGCGATCTGGTCGAGGAACACAACCGCAACCGTGACGACCAGGACCGCATCCTCTATGTGGTCGACGGCGTGCATGGCTTTGGCGTCGAGAACCTCGACTTCCCGGAGATGAAGTGCGACTTCTATGTCGCCGGCACCCACAAGTGGCTGTTCGGTCCACGCGGTACCGGCATCGTCTGCGCCCGCTCGGAACAGGTCAAGGACCTCACGCCGCTGATCCCGACGTTCTCGGAAGCCACCGGTTTCAGCACGATCATGACGCCCGGCGGCTACCACTCGTTCGAACACCGCTGGGCGTTGAACGAGGCCTTCAAACTGCACCTGAAACTGGGCAAGGCCGATGTGCAGGCACGTATTCACCAGCTCAACAGTTACCTCAAGCAGCGCCTCAAGGCCCAGCCCAATGTCGAGCTGGTGACGCCCATGGACCCTGCGCTGTCGGCGGGCTTCAGTTTCTTCCGGCTCAAGGGCCAGTCGTGCGACGACGTGGCGGCCTGGCTGATGAAGCAGCGCATGGTCGTTGACGCGGTGAGTCGCGACGTCGGCCCGGTGGTGCGCACCGCGCCGGGGCTGCTGAACAGCGAAGCCGAAATCGATCGTTTCATGACGCTGCTCGCCCGGCGCGCCTGACACAAATGCACTGATCACCTGTTTTCCGTTTTCCATCGAGACCCGTCATGAAAAAAACACTGCTGCCCCTGTCCGCCCTGCTCGGCCTGTTGCTATGCGGCACCACCCTCGCCGCCACGCCCGCAGCGGTGCCCGCGCCCGGAAAAGTGTTCAAGGACTGCAAGGACTGCCCGGAAATGGTCGTGCTGCCTGCGGGCACCTTCACCATGGGTGCGCCCGAAGAGGAACTGGGTCGTCAGCCGGACGAAGGTCCTCTGCATGACGTGACCTTCGCGAAACCCTTCGCCATCAGCCGTTTTCAGGTGCTGAGCGGCGAGTGGAACGCTTACATCAAGAGCTCCGGCTACAAAATGCCGGACGGCGATACCCGGCCGGGTCGCGAGTGCAAGGCCGGCACACCGCGCTACCCGCTGAGCCCGCGTCAGCCTGCGGTGTGCATGGACTGGAACGAAGCCAAGACGTATGTCGAATGGCTGTCGAAAAAGACCGGCAAGTCCTACCACATGGTCAGCGAAGCCCAGCGCGAATACGCAGCACGCGGCGGCAGCAAGGGCTCCTTCCCGTTTCCGATGGACGAAGGCAAGCCCTACAGCATCGCCAAACACGCCAACACCTACGGCCCGGAAGACGGTTTCAGCTACACAGCGCCCGCTGGCAGCTACAGCCCTAACGATTTCGGCATCTACGACGCCCACGGCAACGTCTACGAATGGACTGCCGATTGCGAGACCAGCAACTACAATGGCGCGCCCACCGATGGCAGCGCATGGCTGGCCGGTGATTGCACCTGGAAGATGATTCGCGGCAATGACTGGACCGAAGCGCCGATTTTCTCGCGCTCCGGCAACCGCAACAGCCGCCAGCCGGATGTACGGGGCGACTGGCTGGGTTTCCGGGTCGTCCGCGACCTCTGACGGACTTCATGCGCCCCCGGCCTGAACAAGCCCACGCCGCACTCACGGACACTGACGAGACACACCATGACCCGCACAACTGAAAGCCTCGCCCGGGAAACCCTGAGAATCCTCAAGCCGTTCTGGTGGCTGGTGGCGCTGTCGACCTTGCTGGGGATTGTCAGCGGCCTGAGCGTGACCGGCCTGCTGGCCACCATCAACAACGCGATGAACATGCCCGGCGGGCCGGACACGCAGACCGCGCTGCTGTTCGCCGGCCTGTGTGTGCTGACCCTGGCGTGCTCCACCCTGTCCAACCTGTCGACCAATTACGTCGGCCAGCGAGTCGTCGCCAACCTGCGCCGCGAGCTGGCGGCCAAGGTGCTGGTCGCGCCCATCGAGCAGCTGGAACGCTATCGCGCGCACCGCCTTATTCCGGTGCTGCTCAACGACGTCAACACCATCAGCACCTTTGCCCTGTCGGTCGCCCCGATGGTGATTTCGTTTACCGTCACCCTCGGCTGCCTGGCCTATCTGGCCATGCTTTCCTGGCAGATCCTGGCACTGACGGTGCTCACCGTAGTGCTCGGCACCGGCGCACAATACCTGGCGCATACGTTCGGCATGCGCAGCATTCTGGCCGCGCGCAACAGCGAAGACGAATTGCAGAAGCACTATCAGGCGCTGTCCGCAGGCGCCAAGGAGCTGCGCATTCAGCGCAAACGTCGTCAGCACATGCTCGACGAAAAGATTCACGGGGCCACTGAACACATCTGCCGCTCGAACATTCGCGCTGCCAACATCTTCGTCAGCGCGGAAACCTTCGGCTCGATGCTGTTCTTTGCGGTGATCGGCATGGCCATTGCCTTTCAGGCGCTCTGGCCGACGACCGAAAAGACCGTACTGGGCGGCTTCGTGCTGGTGATGCTGTACATGAAAGGCCCGCTGGAACGCCTGATTACTGCCCTGCCCGGCATCAGCCGTGCGCAGATCGCCATGCGCCGCATCGCTGAGCTGTCGTGGAAATTCTCCAGCCCCGAACCGCACCTGCTGGTCAGTGACCGCCCGACGTCGCTGGCCAGCATGCACACGCTGGAGCTGCACAACCTGCGCTATGACTACCCGCCGGTCGAGGGCAGCGACGCCTTTCACCTTGGCCCGGTCGACTTGAGCATCAAACAGGGCGACATCGTGTTCATCGTCGGCGAGAACGGCTGTGGCAAGACCACACTGATCAAGCTGCTGCTGGGCCTATACACGCCGCAACAGGGCGAGATCCGCCTCAATGGCCAGGCCGTCACTGCGGAAAAGCTGGATGACTACCGCCAGCTGTTCACCACGATTTTCGCCGACTACTACCTGTTCGACGAGCCGTTGCAGGGCCAGGCCGCGCTGCCGCAAGACGCGGGCAAATACCTGGAGCGCCTGGACATCGCGCACAAGGTCAGGATCGAGAACGGTGCCTTCACCACCACCGATCTGTCGACCGGTCAGCGCAAGCGTCTGGCGCTGATCAATGCGTGGCTGGACGAGCGGCAGGTGCTGGTGTTCGACGAGTGGGCCGCCGATCAGGACCCGGCGTTCCGTCGCGTGTTCTACACCGAACTGCTGCCGGAACTGAAGCAGCAGGGCAAGACCATCATCGTGATCTCCCATGACGACCGCTATTTCTACGTCGCCGACCAGCTGGTGCGGATGCAGGCCGGGCAGATTCAGGTCGAACAGGTTCACAGCGAAACCCGCGACAAAACCATTCCAGCGTGATTCACCCACGCCTTGAACGCCCCGCCCGGCCCGTCCGCGAGCGGGGCTTTTTTTTGCCTGTGCACTCCGCGCTACGCTCAATTACTAGCCAAGCGCCATCTTTTTTCGTGAATTGTGAAAAAAACATTAAATAAACGTTATTCGCTTTCGTTCTCATTAACAGCGAATTGCGCGCCCAGCCATCTCTCGCGCAACGCCCCATAAAAAAGTAGCTCACGCCTGCCCGGTCGACGGCTGGACCCGACTGCGCAGACCTGAACGACGCTCCCGATCTCCTTGCCGATACTCACTGGAAAAAGCCAATTCATGCACAACCCGTCACGACTCACCCCGCTCAGCAAAGCGTTGATGCTCAGTCAGATGTTCCGCTCCCGGCCATCCATGGCGGCCATGGGTCTTGCGCTGTGCATGCCGGTGGCCGGCCAGGCGCAGGAAACTGTCGCAGACGATTCGAACACGACGGGCACGCTCAATCTGGCCCCGACCGCAATCGACTCGCATTACCTGGGCACCAGCACCGACGGCACCGGTTCCTACACCACCGGCGCAGTGAGTATCGGCAAGGGCGCACCGCAATCGCTGCGCGAAACACCGCAATCGGTGAGCGTGGTGACTCGGCAAGTCATGGATGACAACAACCTCACCAGCCTCAGCGACGTGCTGGAAGACACTCCGGGTATCACCTTCCAGTACCGCAACTTCGGCGGTCACGTGTACACCTCGCGCGGCTTTTCGCTGCTGGCGGAGAGCTTCCTGGTCGACGGCATTGGCGGTCAGGGCTATCAGATCACCGGCTGGATGCAGCCGGACATGGCGATCTACGACCGTGTGGAAGTGCTGCGCGGCGCGTCAGGGCTGCTGGTCGGTGCCGGTCAGCCCGGCGGCGCGGTCAATCTGGTGCGCAAACGCCCGACCGCCGAGAACAAATTCTCGATCACCACCCGCGCCGGCTCATGGGACCAGTACCGGGTCGACCTGGATGGTAGCGGCAAGCTCAACGATTCAGGCACCCTGCGCGGGCGCATGGTCGCGGCCTACGATGACAGCGGTTCCTACCTGGACGGTCGCGACAGCCGCACGCCGCTGCTGTACGGCATCGTCGAAGCCGACCTGAGCGATGACACCACCCTGACCATGAGCCTGCGTCGTCAGGAACAGGTCATCAACGGCTACTCGATCTATGGCCTGCCGCGCTACAGCAACGGCCAGTCGCTGGGCCTGTCGCGCTCGACCAACCTGGCGCAGAAGTGGAACCGCCATGAAAGCGACATGACCGAGGTGTTCACCGAAGTCGCGCATCGCTTCAATGAGGACTGGACCAGCCGGACGTCGCTGACCTATTCCCAGGGTGGCTTCGATCAGAACATTGCCTACGCAAGGGGCGCAGTGAATCCCGTGACGCTGGCGGGCTCCAACTTTCAGGGCACGCTGTTTCGCAAGGACGAGGTCGACAGCGTCGGTCTGAACAGCCAGCTGGAAGGCAACTTCAACGCGTTCGGCCTTGAACATCAAGTGACCCTGGGGGCCGATTGGTCGAAGCAGGACGCCAACACACATCAGGCGACCGTGACCAGACGCACCGCAGTCAACGTTTTCGACGTCAACGAGAATGCGTTTGCCAAACCGGCCCGTCCCGCTTGGCAAAATGACATCGACACCACCGAAGAACGCGCGGGTCTGTACGCCAACACGCGTATTCACCTGAGCGAACCGTTGAGCGTGGTGCTGGGCACGCGCCTCAGCTGGTATGACTACAAGTACGACGTCAAAACCGGTGCGGCAAACAGTTACGAATCCAAGCAGACTCAGGAATTCACCCCGTTCGCCGGCCTGATCTATGACATCAACGACAGCTGGTCGTGGTACGCCAGCTATGCCGACATCTTCACGCCACAGGCCAACTACGTCACCGCTGGCGGCTCGCCACTGGACCCGGCCATCGGCTCCAACTACGAAACCGGCTTCAAGGGCGAGCTGTTCGACAAGCGCATGAACCTGTCGATGGCGCTGTTCTATATCAAACAGAAAGATGTGGCTGCCGTTGATGTGAACACCACTGAACTGTGCCCTACCAGCTCCGACGGTTCCTGCTACCTGCAGGACGGCATCAGCCGCAGCAAGGGCGTCGACGTCGAGGCCAGCGGTGAAGTGCTGCCGGGGCTGCAAGTGTTCGGCGGTTACACCTACAACATGCTGCGCAACAACGGTGATTCGGATGTGGCTTACGAAACGCCGAAACACATGCTGCGCCTCAACACCAGCTACAACCTGCCGGGTGCCTGGAACCGCCTGACCCTGGGCGCTGGAGTGTCGGCGGATTCGGGTTACGAAGTGCCGTCCAACAAAGAACTGGGCGTGGCCGGTCGGGCCATCTGGGATGCCAGGGCGTCATGGAAACTGGACGAAAACTGGAAGGTGTCACTCAACGCCGAAAACCTGTTCGACCGCAAGTACTACACCACCTCGATCGCCACCGACCGCTCCAACGTCTACGGCGAACCGCGCAGCTACGTCCTGACCTTGCGGGGGGATTTCTGATCTAAGTAAACGATAGGCGTGATTCTAGCGCCTACGCTCTGCATTCGGCGTTATACACAAGCCCGCTTTTGATTCTGGCCGAAGGCCGTGGGAGCGAACTTGTTCGCGAAGACTGTAGTTCAGACGATGCATTTTTGGACAACATACTGGCCCATGAGCGTTTGAGCGAGCGGAACGCTGGGGGCCGGGACACTCAGCAAACATCTGCATACCACCAACTCCACCGCAAATGCATTATCCTTCGCCATTGATCTCAACGAGCCATCCCTCCCATGCAAACATCCTCCAGCCGTCTGCGCACAGGCCGCGTGAGAACGCTCGGCCTGCGTCTGGGCGGTGTGGGGTTGTTGCTGGTGTTGAGTGTTCAGGGACAGGCACTGGCAGAGGAATTCGAGTTCGATATCCCGGCCCAGACCCTGAGCAGTGCGCTAAAGGAATTGGGCCGCCAGTGCGATCTGCAAATCCTCTATAACCCCGACGACCTGAATGGCAAGCTCAGCAGCCCGGTGCATGGCAGGCTGACGCCCGAACAGGCAGTTGCCGATCTGCTGAAAAAAGCCAACGTAGCGCACAGTCTTGAAGACAACACCCTGACCCTTGGCGCTGCTGCCTCCGCACAAACCATGAATCTCGGGCCGGTGGCGATCAAGGGCGACTCGTTCGGCATCACCTCCGAGGGCAGCGGCTCTTATGCGGCCACTGGCGTGAGCATCAACAAGACCGCTCAGTCGCTGCGCGAAACGCCGCAGTCGATCACCGTCATGACCCGCCAGGTGATGGACGACAAAAACCTCACCGGCCTTGATGAAGTGATGGCCCAAACGCCCGGCATCACCTTTTCCCAACGTAACTTTGGCTCTCATGTCTTCAGTTCGCGGGGCTTCGCGCTGGAGGACGAGAGCTACATCATTGATGGCGTGGCTGGTCAGGGTTACAGCGTGACCGGCTGGATGACCCCGGACATGGAAATCTACGACCGCGTTGAAGTGTTGCGCGGCGCAGCCGGCTTGCTGATCGGCGCAGGCAACCCCGGTGGTGCGGTCAATCTGGTGCGCAAGCGCCCGACCGCCCTGCCGCAGCTGTCGATTACCACCCGCGCAGGCAGTTGGGACAACTACCGGGTCGACCTGGATGGCAGCAGCAAACTCAACGATTCCGGCAGCATCCGCGGGCGTTTTGTAACGTCCTATGAAGACCGCGGCTATTTCACCGATGGTCTGCAGAAAACCGCGCCGTTGCTCTA
Source organism: Pseudomonas sp. PvP100 (assembly GCF_017833055.1). Taxonomy (NCBI): domain Bacteria; kingdom Pseudomonadati; phylum Pseudomonadota; class Gammaproteobacteria; order Pseudomonadales; family Pseudomonadaceae; genus Pseudomonas; species Pseudomonas sp. PvP100. Next base: position 779,189 of record NZ_JAFIBO010000001.1, on the reverse strand, counting down.
CGGCATCCTGGAAACCGACCTGAGCAAAGACACCACCCTGACCCTGGGCGTGCGCCATCAGAACGCGGACACCCAAGGCTTTTCGATCTTCGGTCTGCCCCGCTACAGCAACGGCAAGGCCATCGACTTGCCGCGCTCCACGTCGCTGGCCCAGGACTGGAACCGCCACCAGACCCTCACCGACGAAGTATTCAGCGAGCTGGAAACCCGCTTTGACGAGAGCTGGAGCGGCACACTGTCGGCAACCCACTCCGATGGCGCTTTCGATCAGAAGGTGGCCTACGCACAGGGCGCTATTGATCCAGCGACGCAGAGCGGTTCCCGACTGGTCCGAACCCTGTTCCGCTCGGACGATATCCATAGCAATGGCATCGACGCGCACCTGGACGGCCGGTTCGACGCCTTTGGCCTGACTCACCAGTTGACCGTCGGCGGCAATGGGTCCGTGCAGAAACGCGAGTCGCGCTATGCCACGGTCAACGCCAATCAGCCGCTGGCTATCTTCAACCCCGACCACGACGCGATTGCCGAACCTGCGCGCCCGGCCTGGAGCAGCACGGACTACAGCGACAAGCGCTATGGCGTCTACAGCAACCTGCGCCTGAGCCTGACAGAATCCTTGAGCCTGGTGATGGGTGGCCGGGTCAGCAGCTATGACTATCAGACCACGTCCGCAGGCGTAAACCGTCGCGCGCATGAGGACAACCAGGTCACGCCGTTTGCGGGGGTCATCTACGACCTCAACCGGGACTGGTCGTGGTACGCCAGTTACACGGATATTTTTCTGCCGCAAAGCGCCTATCGAACCGCCTCAGGCACGCTGCTAGATCCGGCCATCGGCGCCAGCCATGAAACCGGAATCAAGGGCGAGCTGTTCGACAAACGCCTGAACGTGTCACTGGCGCTGTTCTATGTGAAGCAGAAGGACGTGGCCGTCGAAGATGATGCCAATGCGGGTCAGTGCCTGAGCAATGATGCCTATGGGACCTGCTACCTGAACGGTGATATCCGGCGCAGCAAGGGCGTCGACATGGAAATCAGCGGCGAGCCTTTACCGGGATTGCAGACCCTGGCCGGCTACACGTTCAACATCACCCGCGGCAGCGACGGGCAATCGATTTCAGCAGAAACACCCCGACATATGCTGCGCCTGACCAGCCGCTACACCCTGCCCGGCGCCTGGCGTCGGTTGACGGTCGGCGGCGGGGTTTCGGCGCAGAGCGGCTACTCGGAACACGAGTCGACCCAACCCATCGATAACGCTGGCCGGGCCATCTGGGATGCCCGGATCGCGTGGAAAATCGACGAACACTGGTCGGTGGCGCTCAATGGCAACAACCTGCTGGATCGCAAATACTACAAGGCCACCGGCGACATCGACCGCGGTAACTATTACGGCGACCCGCGCAACTACGTCCTGACCCTGCGCGGTGATTTTTAAGTGACGCTCGCGCCGCGCACTCAAGAGCGGACGCAGAGCGTCCAGAAAGGCATGCCCACGCGGGAGTGAACTGCCCCCAAAAAGTCGGACGTTTGACTATCGTTCCCATGCTCCGTGTGGGAATGCCGTTCGTGACGCTCTGCGTCACACCAAGCGCTCGGCAAGCGCCTGCAGAAACGCTTCCGCGATTACCAGGTTGTCGTGTCGTTGATCGATCGTCGTCGAGCTGCGCAGTCCGTTGACCGAGCATTGTTCCAGCAGCACCGCTTCGGCCTTGGCAATCTGCCCCGGTTTGCGGCTTTGCCCCGCCCACCAGCAATCGGCCTTTACATTGAGGGTCTTCAAGGTAAACGCCTGGCTGAGTTTTGCGTTGGCTTCCAGCAATGTGTAACCGGTTTCGATTTCGTCCTGCACCGCAATGTCCTGGAACATGCTGCGCAGGCTGTCGACGTTCATTGCGTGTTGCAGCGCGATCTGCTCGATCACTCGATCAATCACTTCACTCTCCCCGGTCACCGACTGCCGGGCCGTTTCGATCAGGTCGACAATGGTTTGCTCCTGCAAGCCCGGCACAAAGGCCTGCAGGCTCTTGATCAGGCTGCGGTAGTAGTTTTCGCCCTGCTGCTGCGTGGTGACGTGCGGGTCCTCTTCGACCCATTGCATGCCGACCGATGCCGGTAGCTGGGTGTCGACCAGCCCGAGAAAGCTCACCACCTCGCCAGCGCGCTCCAGCACGTGCGCGACCTCGACGGCCAGCGCGCCGCCCATCGACCAGCCCAGCAGGTTGTACGGCCCGTGCGGCTGGGTCATGCGGATCTGCTCGACGTAGTAGTCGACCATGTCCTGCCACGACGTATCGAACCAGCCCGGCACCACGTAGGCCTTGTTGACCAACCCGTAAACCCTTCGGCTGTCGCTCAACCTGCCCGCCAGCGGGTAGTACGAATAGGTGCCACCACCGCCCGGCGGCAGGCAGAACAGTGGCGCATGCGCCGAGCCATTGGCGTTCATGGCGATGACCGCCGACTTGACCCTGGCTTCATCGGCACGCATGAAATCGGCCAGTTCGCCCAGGGTCTGCAGCAACAGCAAGTCATGCAGCTTTATGGAGATATCGAACGTCTCGCGAATCCTGCCCGCCAGTGAAACCGCCAGCAGCGAGTGCCCGCCCAGGGCAAAAAAGTTATCGTTGAGCCCGACCCGTTCGACGTGTAACACCTGCTCCCACAACGCAGCAAGGCGTTGCTCGAATGCGCTGCGCGGCGCCACATAACCCTGCTGTGAACGGGCCACGTCCGGTTTCGGCAGAGCCCTGCGATCCAGCTTGCCATTGGCGGTCAGCGGCATCGAATCGATAAATACGAAGTAGCCCGGCACCATGTAATCCGGCACCTGAGCCTTGAGGTGGGCCTGCAGACGCTCGCGCAGAACGTCCGGCGCCTCAGCGGTAGCGGTCGGCACCAGATAAGCCACCAGTTGCTTGCCGGACGGCCCGTCGATGTCGATCACCGTGACTTCGCGCACAGCGGCATGCTCATGCAGACGCGCTTCGATTTCGCCCAGCTCGATGCGCAAGCCGCGAATCTTCACCTGATGGTCGATACGCCCGGCGTAGTCGATGACGCCCGCGTCGCGATAACGCGCCAGATCGCCAGTGCGGTACAGCCTGCCGCCGCCCTGTTCGTCGAACGGATCCGGCACGAAGCGCTCAGCCGTCAGCGCTGCACGGTTGTGATAACCCCGCGCCAGACCGACGCCGCCCAGGTACAACTCCGCCGCCACGCCCTGTGCAGCAGGCAGCAGGCCGTCGTCGAGGATGTGGGTTTTCAGGTTGTCGATCGGCCGGCCGATCGGCACGCTGAGCACGTCGTCGGTGGTGCACGTCCAATGGGTCACGTCGATGGCCGCTTCGGTCGGGCCATACAGGTTGTACAAACCGGCCTGCGGCAAACGCTTGAGCACCTGAGCGGCCAGCTCGGCAGGCAGTGCTTCGCCGCTGCACACCACTCGGCGCAGCGTGTTGCAGCTTTCCACCTGAGGATGAGCCATGAACGCCTGCAGCATCGACGGCACGAAGTGCAGCGTCGTGACCTGATGCTCACGGATGGTCTGCACCAGCCGCTCGGGGTCGCGGTGATCGCCCGGCAGCGCCATGGCCAGACGTGCACCGGTCATCAGCGGCCAGAAGAATTCCCAGACCGACACGTCGAAACTGAACGGCGTCTTCTGCAGAACCGTGTCGCTGCCATCCAGCGCGTAAGCCTTCTGCATCCAGTGCAAGCGGTTGACCAAAGCACGATGGCTATTGCCCGCGCCCTTGGGTTTGCCGGTCGAACCCGAGGTGTAAATCACGTAAGCCAGATTCAATGGATGGCTGAGGTTGACCGGGTTGGCGGTGCTGTAACCCTCCAGCCAGTCGCCGTGCTGATCCAGACACAGGCTCTGCACCTGATGCGGAACCGGCAAGCGTTCCAATAGCGCCGTCTGAGTCAACAGCAAACCAATCCCGCTGTCCTGCATCATGTAGGCCAGACGATCCTCGGGGTAGTCCGGGTCCAGCGGCACGTAAGCGCCACCGGCCTTGATGATCGCCAGCAGACCGATCACCAGTTCCAGGCTGCGCTCGACGCAGATACCCACTAATACGTCCGGGCCGACGCCCGACTCACGCAGGCGATGCGCAAGCTGATTGGCGCGGGCGTTGAGGTGTGCGTAGCTCAATTGTTCGGCGGCGAAAATCAGCGCCGAAGCGTCCGGCGTGGCACGCACCTGGGCTTCGATCAGATTGTGCAGGCACTGCTCGCTGGGGAAGTCTACGGCTGTGGCGTTCCACTCGCGCAGCACATGCTGCTGCTCGTTGTCGTTCAACAGCGCCAGTTCGCCAAGCGCCGCGTGCGCATCATGCGCCAGCGCCTGCAGGACCTGCTGAAAATGCGCCGACAACTGCGCCATGTGTTGCTCGCTGAACGCCTGACGGGCGTAACTGAAGCGCAACGACAGGGTTTCACCGAGATTGACCACCAGCGTCAGTGGATAATGCGTCTGCTCCTGCGTGTACAGACCACCGAACACCAGCCCCGGCGGCGCAGCTTGTTGCAGGGCTTCGGACACCGGGTAGTTTTCGAACACCAGAATGGTGTCGAACAGCGCCTCGCCAGCGCTGCGTGCCCAACGCTGAATCTCGTACAGCGGCGTGTGTTCATGCTCTCGCAGAGCGATATTCTGCGCCTGCACCTGTTGCACCCACTCCGCCACGCGCTGCTCGGCACGTGGGCTGGCGATCACCGGCAGGGTATTGATGAACAGCCCGAGCTGCTCCTCGACACCCGGCAGGTCCGCCGGACGCCCGGCCACGGTTGCGCCGAAGGTGACGCTGGACTGCCCCGTGTAGCGTTGCAGCACCAGCAGCCAGGCCGATTGCACCAGCGTGTTGAGGGTCACGCGCTGCTCGCGGGCAAACTCGCTCAGTTGACGGGTGTTCTCGGCGTCGATCGAGTGCAGGTAATCACCATGCCCCTGCCCATTCTCAGGCGTCTTGAAGGACTGCACCAGCCGCGTGGGCTCATCGAGTCTGGCCAGCTGATCGGTCCAGAAACGCTCGCTGAGACCCGCATCCTGGCGCTGCAACCATTCGATGTAGTCGCGATAGCGGCTGACCTGCCTAGGCAGTGTCTGGCCGCTATAACGCTGCAGCACTTCACCTAACAAACGCGAGCTGCTCCAGCCGTCCATGAGGATGTGATGGCTGGTGTAGATCAGTTGATGGCTCTGCTCGCCGGTGCGCACTACGGCCAGGCGCAGCAACGGCCCCTGGGCCAGATCGAAACCCTGCTGGCGGTCGGCATCGGCCCATTGGTCGATCCAGCCGGACGACTGCACCCGGGCATCCAGCTCGACAAAAGGCATGCGCACATCACGCAAGACCACTTGCAGCGCTGGCTGCAGATGGCTGATGAAAGCACTGCGCAGCACCTCATGGGCATCCAGCGTGGCCTGCCAGGCGGCGCGGAAACGCGGCACGTCCAGACCGCTGACCTCAATGCGCATCTGGTTGATGTAATGACCCGCCTCCTGCTCGAACAAGGTGTGGAACAGCATGCCCTGCTGCATCGGTGCCAGCGGGTAGAGGTCTTCGATCTGCCCGGCAGATATCGGCAAACGGCTCAACTGCGACTGGCTCAGGCGCGCCAGCGGAAAGTCCGACGGAGTCGCCCCAGCCACGCCTTCGGTGGTGCAATGGGCAATCAATTGTTGCAATTCGGCGGCGTACTCATCGGCCAGGCGCTGCACGGTCTCGCGCTCGAACACCGCGCCACTGAAGGTCCAGCTCAGGCGCAGCTCACCGGCATAGACCTGACCGTTGATGCTGATCGGCGCAGCCAGCGGCGCATCGGCACTCTGTGAGGCACCGCTGCTGTCGGCCGAAGGTGTGAACAGTGCCTCTGGTGCGTCGAAGCTGCCGTCGAACTGCCCCAGGTAATTGAATACGATGCTGCCCAGCGGCAGGGCTTTTAGGGTCTGCCGCGCCGATTCGCGGCCCAGGTAGCGCAACGCGCCGTAACCGATGCCCTTGTCGGGCACTGCGCGCAGTTGCTCCTTGATGGTCATGATCGAATCGGCCAGCGAGGCCTGCGGGGTGAGCCTGACCGGGTACACATTGCTGAACCAACCCACCGTGCGGCTCAGGTCCAGTGCGTCGAACAGGTCTTCGCGGCCGTGGCCTTCGAGACGAATCAACGCATGCGGTTGCGCGGTCCAGCGGCTGACCACCCGCGCCAGCGCGGTCAGCAGCAGGTCATTGATCTGCGTGCGGTACGCCGCCGGGGCGTCTTGCAGCAGTTGTCGGGTCAGCTCGCCATTGAGTTGCGTGACCACCGACAGCGCGTGCTTCTGTTGCTGGCCGCCATGCGGATGATCACACGGCAAAGCATCGCTGACGTCCTGCAATTGCGCCTGCCAGTAGCCCAACTCCTGCTCCAGCGCCGGGCTTTGCGCGTAGGCCTGCAAGTGCTCGGCCCAGCTTTTCAGCGAGCTGGTTTTCGCCGGCAACAGCGCTGGCTGGCTTGATGCCAGAGCTACGTACGCCTGCTGCAGGTCTTCCAGCAACACCCGCCAGGACACGCCGTCCACCAGCAGATGATGAATCACCAGCAACAGACGCTGTTCGCCTTGCGGCAGATTGATCAGCACGGCACGCAGCAACGGGCCGTTTTTCAGGTCCAGGCTGCGTTGCGCCTCATCGGCCAGCTCAGACAAGCGCTCGATGCTGTCCAGCTCATGGGTCCAGAGCAGCTCGCGAGTGTTCAACGCGCCGAAGGTGGCCTGCCATTGGCCGTTCTGCTGGCTGAAACCCAGACGCAGTGCGTCGTGCTGCTCGATCAGCGCAGTCAATGCAGACTGAAGATGAGCAGCCTCCAGCGTTTGCAACGGCTTGAGCATCAGCGCCTGATTCCAGTGCTGACGCTCGGGGATGTCCAGTTCGAAGAAACGCGCCTGAATCGGCAGCAACGGTAACGAACCGCTGATCTGCTCTGCTACGGCGGCGGGCTTTTTTTGAATCAGTTTCGCCACCGAGGCCAGTTGGCCGATGGTCTGTTTTTCGAACAATTGCTTGGGGCTGAGCTTGATGCCCTGGCGCTTGGCGCGGGCGATGATCTGCAGGCTGAGAATCGAATCGCCGCCCAGTTCGAAGAAGTTGTCGGTGCTGCCGACCTGCTCCAGCTTGAGGACATCCGCCCACACGGCGGCGAGCTTTTCCTCGATCTCGCCGACTGGTGCGGTGTAACGCTGTTTGACTACGCCAGGCCTTGGCAAGGCGCGCTTGTCGAGCTTGCCATTGGCGGTCACCGGCAGACGCTCCAGGAGCATGATCTGCGCGGGCACCAGATACTCCGGAAGGCGAGCCACCAATTGCTCGCGCAACTGGTCGACATTGAGGCTCGTGCCGGCCGCCGCGACGCAATAGGCCACCAGTTGCAGGCGCGTCTCGTCACTGTCCAGCGGCTGGGCCAGCACCACGGCCTCGGCGACGTTGTCCAGGGTTTGCAGAAGCTGGCCGACCTCGCCCGGCTCAACCCGATAACCGCGGATTTTCACCTGATCGTCAGCACGGCCCAGGTATTCCAGCACGCCATCCACCCACCGCGCACGGTCGCCTGCACGGTACAGACGCTGACCATTGGCGTCCGGATCCGGCACAAAGCGTTCGGCGGTCATTGCCGCACAGCCCAGATAACCCTGCGCCAGCCCGCGCCCGCCCAGATACAGTTCACCGGTCACCCGTTCGGCCACCGGGTTGAGGTAAGCGTCCAGCACCCGCGCCTTGCCGTTGGCCAGCGGCTGACCGACCGGCACACTGCGGCAGGCGTCTATAGGCCCCGCCACTTCGTGGGTCAGGATGCCGACCGTGGTTTCGGTCGGGCCGTAGTGGTTGATGATCCGGCAGTCGGGTTTGAGCGCACGCACCTGCTCGATCAACGCCCAGGCGCTAGCCTCTCCACCCAGAATCAGCACTTGCCCAGGCAGCACGTCCACCGGGTTGGCGGCCTGCAGCAGGCCCTGCAAATGGCTGGGCACGATTTTCAGCACGTCAACCTGATGCTCGGCCATGTAACGCGCAAAACCGTCAGGGTCGAACGCCTGTTCGTGAGACAGCAGGTGCAGCGTCCGGCCGGACGCCAGCGCACCGAACAACAGCGTGTGCCCCAGGTCGGCAGCGACCGTCGACACCATCGCCATGCTCGCCCCGTCGTTCAATGCCAGGCGCTCAAGCACGCCCTGCACATAGTTGGCCAGCGCGCCGTGGCTGATCACCACGCCCTTGGGCTGCCCGGTGGAGCCGGAGGTGTAGATGATGTACGCCGCTTGCCCGGGCAGCACCCGAACATCCAGCGCCTGGCTGTCGACAGCAGCCCAAAGCGCAGCATCGAACGCCAGCACCGGGCACACGCCCAACCGCGCGGCCTTGTCGTCTTCGGGCGCATGCACCAGCAGCACCGTGCCGCTGTCACGGACCAGTTGCTGCAGGCGCTCGGCCGGTTGCGCGCTGTCCAGCGGCAGGTACACCGCGCCCAGCTTCAGCAGCGCCAGCAGGCTGATCACCCATTCCACGGAGCGGTCCAGGCACAGCGCGACGGTCATGCCCGGCTTGATGTCCTGGGCGTGCAGGTAGCGGGCGAATTGGTTACTGCGTGTCTCAAGCTCGTCAAAGCTCAACACCTGCTGGCCCACACGCAACGCAGTCTTGCCACGCCCGGCACGCAGGTCCTGTTGCCAGAGGCTGAGAAAATCGGTGCAGGCAAAGTCCCGGGTTTGCTCGGCGACCAGCGACGATACCGCGTGTGGATGATCGGCCAGACGCCGGTCGGTATCCGAAACCAGTGCGTGCAGCACCCTGCGCAGCGCGTCGGCGATACGCTCGATGGTCTGTGCTTCGAACAGATCGGTGGCGTAGGTGAAATAACCGCGTATCCCTTCAGGCGTGTCGGTGAAGTCGAAGGCCAGATCGAAACGCGCATCGCTGCTGCCCATCGGGAACTCATCGACCGTCAGGCCCGACACGCGCTGCCCGCTGCCGTCGGCCGCCAGCACGTGCTGATTGATCTTGAACTGGAACAGCGGGTTGTGGCCCGGATTGCGCTCCGGCGCCAAGGCATCCACCAGATGCTCGAACGGCAGTTCCTGATGCGACTGCGCGCCCGTGACCACCTGCTTGACCTGATCCAGCAGCTCGGCAAAGCTCTGCCGCTCGTCCACCTGCACACGCAGCACCTGAGTGTTGATGAAAAAGCCGATCAGCCCTTCCAGCTCGCTGCGGGTGCGCCCGGCATTGGGTGCGCCGATGCGGAGGTCGGACTGCCCGCTGAAGCGCGACAGCACCACCGACAGCGCCGCCAGTGTCACCATGAACAGGGTCTGGCCGTTGTTGCGCGCCAGGCTTTTCAGTTGCGCGGAGAGTTGCTGCGGCAGGTCGACGCGCACACTCGCACCGCGATGGCTGGGTTGCAGCGGACGCGGATGATCCAGTGGCAGGCTCAGCAACGGATGTTCGCTGCCCAGTTGCTGTTTCCAGTAGTCCAGCTGCCGCTCGCCCTCCCCGGCCTCCAGCCAGGCGCGTTGCCAGATCGCGTAGTCGGCGTACTGAATCGCCAGCGCAGGCAACGGCACTGGCTGCCCCGATACCTGCGCCTGATACAACTGCACGAACTCGCGAATCAGCACTTCGCCGGACCAGCCATCGGACACCACGTGATGCATGCACACGGTCAGTACGTGTTCGCTTTCATTCAGCTGGAACAGTTTGACCCGCAGCAGCGTCCCACTCAGCAGATCGAAGGGCTTTTGCAACTCGGCGCGCACCTGCTGCTCGATGTCTGCGGGCGCCACCGACGCGAACTCGAGGGCGACCGTGGCCTGCTCGAGAATCTCCTGATAGAACGCGCCGTCCTCTGAAACGAAGCGGGTACGCAGGGTTTCATGACGCTGCACCAGCAGGTCCAGCGCCTCGCTCAGGGCCTGCCGGTTCAATGCGCCATTCAGACGCACCGCCATGGGCACGTTGTAGGCCGCGTTGCCCGGCTCCATCTGCCAGAGGAACAGCATGCGCTGCTGCGCGTAGGACAGCGGAATACGCGCTGCGGCGTGTCGGGTCACGGCGATGGGCAGCAGTTTGAAGCTCTGTCCGGTCTCGTGCATCTTGGCGAGGATCTGCCGGCGCTGTTCGACGGGCAAGCCGACGAAACGCTGGGCGATACGCTCTGCTGCAGACTTGTCCATGTCAGATACCCGCCATTTCATTCATCATTTTTTCAATATCGGACAAGCCGTCCTCGGTCAGCGACAGGCCACTGCCGGCGAAGGCCTGAATAAATTCGTTCAATTGTGGTTTCTCGAAGATCAGGCGCAGCGGAATGTCGATTCCCAGGCCGCTGTGGATTATGGAAATCAGCTGCGTCGCCAGCAGCGAGTGGCCACCGAGCTCGAAGAAATCGTCGCTCAGGCCGACACGCTCGACTTTCAGCACATCGGCCCAGATCGACGCCATCTGCTGTTCCTGCTCTGTGGACGGCGCGACGTACTGGCGCTGCAACTGGCTGGCGTCCGGTTTCGGCAGTGCCTTGCGATCGAGCTTGCCGTTGGCGCTCAGCGGCATCCTGTCGAGGATGATGAAGTGCGTGGGCACCATGTAATCCGGCAGCGACTCCTTGAGGAAGGCCTTGAGCGCATCACGCAACTGATCGTCGTGGTGCTCGACCACCAGATACGCTGCCAGCTGCTTGCCGGACGGGCCGTCAACGTCGATCACCACCACCTCATGAACACTGTCGTGGTCCAGCAGGCAGGCTTCGATTTCGCCCAGTTCGATGCGCAAGCCGCGAATCTTCACCTGATGGTCGATACGCCCGGCATAGTCGATGACGCCCGCGTCGCGGTAGCGCGCCAGATCGCCGGTACGGTACAGCCTGCCGCCGCCGTGCTCGTCGAACGGATCCGGCACAAAGCGCTCAGCCGTCAGTGCTGCTCGGTTGTGATAACCCCGCGCCAGACCGACGCCGCCCAGGTACAACTCCGCCGCCACGCCCTGTGCAGCAGGCAGCAGGCCGTCGTCGAGGATGTGGGTTTTAAGGTTATTGATCGGCCGGCCGATCGGCACGCTGAGCACGTCGTCTGTGGTGCACGTCCAATGGGTCACGTCGATGGCCGCTTCGGTCGGACCATAGAGGTTGTACAAACCGGCCTGCGGCAAGCGCTTGAGCACCTGAGCGGCCAGCTCGGCAGGCAGTGCTTCGCCGCTGCACACCACTCGGCGCAGCGTGTTGCAGCTTTCCACCTGAGGATGGGTCAGGAACGCCTGCAGCATCGACGGCACGAAATGCAGGGTCGTGACCTGATGCTCACGGATGGTCTGCACCAGCCGCTCGGGGTCGCGGTGATCGCCCGGTAGCGCCACGGCCAGACGTGCACCGGTCATCAGCGGCCAAAAGAACTCCCAGACCGACACGTCGAAACTGAAAGGAGTCTTCTGCAGAACCGTATCGCTGCCATCCAGCGCGTAAGCCTTCTGCATCCAGTGCAGACGGTTGACCAGCGCACGATGGCTATTGCCCGCGCCCTTGGGTTTGCCGGTCGAACCCGAGGTGTAAATCACATAAGCCAGATTCAGTGGATGGCTGAAGCTGACTGGATTTGCAGTGCTGTAACCCTCCAGCCAGTCGCCGTGCTGATCCAGGCACAGGCTCTGCACCTGAGGCGGAACAGGTAAACGCTCCAATAGCGCCGTCTGGGTCAACAGCAAGCCAATCCGGCTGTCCTGCATCATATAGGCCAGACGATCCTCGGGATAATCCGGGTCCAGCGGCACGTAGGCGCCACCGGCCTTGATGATCGCCAGCAGACCGATGACCAGTTCCAGGCTGCGCTCGACGCAAATCCCAACCAGCACGTCCGGGCCGACGCCCGACTCACGCAGGCAATGCGCAAGCTGATTGGCGCGGGCGTTGAGTTGCGCGTAGCTCAGTTGCTCGGCGGCGAAAATCAGCGCCGGCGCGTCCGGCGTGGCACGTACCTGCGCTTCGATCAGGCTGTGCAGGCAGTCCTCGCTGGGAAAGTCTGCGGCTGTGGCATTCCAGTCGTGGAGAATCTGCTGCCGTTCAGCCCTGTCGAGCATCGGCACTTCGGCGATGCGCTGTGCGGCATTGGCGCAGATGGCCTGCAACAAGGCCAGCCAGTGCCCGGCCATGCGCTCGATGGTGCGCGGGTCGAACAACGCTGTCGCGTAGGTCAGGCCAGCGCTCAGGCCACCGTCATGTTCGGCAGTGTTCAGGGTCAGGTCGAACTGCGCCGGGTAACTGTCCGGCAGCAACGCTTCGACCTGCAGACCGGGCAACGCGCGGACGTTGGCGCTGGCCTGGCTCTGGTGATTGAACATCACTTGAAACAGCGGGCTGTGGCTGAGACTGCGCTGTGGCTGCAGGGCTTCGACCAGTTGCTCGAATGGCAGCTCCTGATGCGCCTGGGCTTGCAGGGCGGTGTGTTTGACCTGCTGCAGCAACTCGTTGAACGTCGTGTGCACGTCAAACTCGGCGCGCAGTACCTGCGTGTTGACGAAGAAGCCGATCAGGCCTTCGGTTTCAGCGCGGTTGCGGTTGGCAATCGGCACGCCGACACGAATGTCCGACTGACCGCTGTGACGGTGCAGCAGGCTCTGGAATGACGCCAGCAACAGCATGAACAGGGTCACGCCCTGTTGCCGCGCGACCTGCTTCAAGCCATCGATCAGCGCGGGCTCAAGCTCGACTGCCAGCCGCGCACCGGCATGGCTTTGCACCACGGGCCGCGGGTAATCGGCGGGCAGCTCCAGAATCGGCTGCTGATCGCCCAATTGCTGCTTCCAGTAATCCAGCTGCCGGGCCTGTTCGCCAGCCTCCATCCAGGTCCGCTGCCACAGTGCGTAGTCGGCGTATTGCAGGTCCAGCGCGGTCAGGCTCACCTCACGGCCCTGACTGTAGCCCTCGTAAAGACGCACCAGTTCATCGACCATGATCGGCATCGACCAGCCATCGGAGACGATGTGATGCTGGGTCAGAATCAGCACATGCTCGTCGGTGTTCAGGTTCAGCAAACGGACCCGCAACAGCGGCCCCTGCTCCAGATCGAACGGGCGCTGCATTTCCTGCTGCACGCAGGCTTCAAGGGTCTGGCCGCTGGGCAGCGACTCGACAGACAGGGTCAAGGCACGTGGCGGATGGACGATCTGCAGCGCCTGTTCGCCCTGCTGACGGAAGGTCGTGCGCAGGGTTTCGTGGCGGGCGATCAGCGCGCTGAAACTGTGTTCCAGCGCAGCGATGTCCAGCGAACCGCGCAGGCGCAGGGCTGCGGGAATAACGTACGCCGTGTTCTCCGGGTCAAGCTGCCAGAGGAACCACTGCCGCTGTTGCGCATAGGAAAGCCCCAGCGGCTGCGTGCGGTCGGCCTTGATGAAGCGCGGCGCACCGTTGCCCTGCCCTGCGCCCGCTGCCAGCGCGAAGGCCGCCAGATCACGCGCTTCGAACAGGTCGCGTAACGACAGCTCGACATCCAGCTGCTGACGAATGCGCGAAATCACCTGAGTGGCCAGCAGCGAATGCCCGCCCAGCTCGAAAAAGTTGTCGCTGCGCCCGACCCGCTCGAGTTTCAACACATCGGCCCAGATCGCGGCCAGTTGCTGCTCCAGCTCGCCTTGCGGGGCGCTGTAGGTGGCCTGTAACTGACTGGCGTCCGGCGCAGGCAGCGCCTTGCGGTCCAGCTTGCCGTTGGCAGTCAGCGGCATGCTGTCGAGGACGATGAAATGGGTGGGCACCATGTAATCCGGCAGGTGCGCCCTGAGTTCGTTTTTAAGCATTTCACGCAGGGTTGGCTGGTCCTGATCAGGCTCAGCAGGTACCAGGTACGCCGCCAACTGCCCGTCCAGCGCCAGCACGTGCACTTCACGCACCGCCGGGTGCGCTTGCAGCCGCGCTTCGATTTCACCCAGTTCGATACGGAAGCCACGAATCTTCACTTGGTGGTCGATGCGCCCGGCGTAGTCGATCATCCCGCCAGCACGATAACGCGCCAGGTCGCCGGTGCGGTACAGGCGGCCGCCCTCGCTGGAAAACGGATCGGGCACAAAGCGTTCGGCCGTCAGCGCGGCGCGGTTATGGTAGCCCCGCGCCAGACCGGCATGGCCGATGTGCAGCTCGCCGCTGCAACCTTGGGCGACCGGATTGAAATCGGCGTCCAGCACGTACCACGACAGGTCGGGAATCGCCTCGCCAATCGGACTGGCCGGGTTCTGCGTGTCGGCTTCGGTTAGTGGCCTGTAGGTGACGTGCACGGTGGTTTCGGTGATGCCGTACATGTTGACCAGTTGCGGTGATTGATCGCCTAAACGCGCGAACCAAGGCTTCAGGCTCGCCACGTCCAGCGCCTCGCCGCCGAAGATGACTTTTTGTAGCGATAACGCCGACATGGAATCGCAGGCCACGCGCATCAGTTGCTTGAACGCCGAAGGCGTCTGGTTGAGCACCGTGACCTGTTGTTCGATCAGCAACGCATGGAATTCTTCCGGCGAGCGGGTCACTTCGCGGGGCACGATGACCAGTCGGCCGCCATGCAGCAGCGCGCCGAAAATCTCCCACACCGAAAAGTCGAAAGCGAAGGAATGGAACAGCGTCCACACATCTTGCTCGTTGAAATGGAACCAGTCTTCCGTCGCGGCAAACAGGCGCATCAGGTTGTGATGGGCGAGTAAGGTGCCTTTTGGCTTACCGGTCGAGCCCGAGGTGTAGATCACGTAGGCCAGGTTGTCCGGTGTGGTCTGATTGAGCGGGTTTTCCGTGCTGTAACCGTCCAGAGCGTCAGCCAGATCGAGCGTCTGCACCTGTGCGGGGATTGGCAGTTTGTCGAGCAACGACGTCTGGGTCAGCAGCAGCTGGATACCGCTGTCGTGCATCAGAAAGCTCAGGCGATCCTGCGGGTAATCCGGGTCCAGCGGCACGTAAGCACCCCCGGCCTTGAGGATGGCCAGCAGGCCGACAATCATCTCCAGACCGCGCTCGGCAGCCAGCCCGACGCGCACATCCGGGCCGACACCCTGCTCCCGCAGTTTATGGGCAAGCTGATTGGCGCGGCGGTTGAGCTGTTGATAGCTCAGTTGCTCGACACCAAAGCTCAGAGCGATGGCCAGCGGCGTGCGCTCGGCCTGGGTTTCGATACGTTGATGGGCACAATGAGCGCTTGGGTAAACCGCAAGATCGCGGTTCCAGTCACGCAGAGTGTTCTGGCGTTCCTCGGCACTCAGCAATGGCAGGTCAGCGATACGCTGATTGACGTCGCGGCACATGCCGTTGAGCAGGTTGCGCCAATGGCTGGCCATGCGCTCGATGGTCGATGCGTCGAACAGGTCGGTGGCGTAGGTCAGTGCGGCTGTAAGGCCGTCCGGGCGTTCGCAGGTGTCGAGGGTCAAGTCGAACTGCGCGGTGTGCTTGTCGGACACCTGATATTCCAGACGCAGCCCTGCCAGCTCACGGCTCTGGTTGTGCCCTTCGCTCTGGTGGTTGTAGGCCACCTGAAACAGCGGGCTGCGGCTCAGGTCGCGCTGCGGCTGCAAGGCTTCGACCAGTTGCTCGAACGGCAGGTCCTGATGGGCCTGCGCCTGCACGGCAGTGTGTTTGACCTGCTGCAACAGCTCGGCCACGGTGGTCTGCGTGGTGAATTCGGCCTTGAGCACCTGAGTATTGACGAAGAAGCCGATCAGCCCCTGGGTTTCGCTGCGGGTACGGTTGGCGACCGGCACACCGACGCGCACATCGGCCTGACCGCTGTAGCGATGCAGCAGGGTCTGCAACGAGGCCAGCAACAGCATGAACAGCGTGATGCCCTGTTGACGCGCCAGCACCTTGAGGCTGTCGAGCAGTGCGGCGTCCAGCTCGACGTCAAGCCGCGCACCTTCGTAACTGCGCAGCGCAGGACGCGGCCGATCAGTGGGCAATTCCAGAATCGGCTGTTGCTCGCCCAGTTGCTGCTTCCAGTACGCCAGTTGGCGTTCCTGTTCACCCATTTCCAGCCAGTTGCGCTGCCAAAGGGCGTAGTCGGCGTACTGGATCGGCAGCGGCGCCAGTGTGATCTCGCGACCGAGGCTGGCGGCCTGATAGAACTGCATCAATTCCTCGACCATGATCGGCATCGACCAGCCATCGGAGACGATGTGGTGCTGGGTCAACACCAGTACATGCTCCTGCCCGCTCAGCTTGAGCACGTTGACCCGCAGCAGTGGCCCTTGCAGCAGATCGAAAGGCTGCTGCACGTGCCGATCCACCCAGGCTTCAACAGACTCACCAGCCGCCAGTTGCTCGACACCGAGCGCAAACGGCGACGCCGGCTGCACCACCTGCAGCGCTTCATCGCCCTCCTGTTCGAAGGTCGTGCGCAGGGTTTCGTGACGCTCGATCAGTTGCTCCACGCTGCGTCGCAATGCCTCGACATTCAGCGCACCGTGCAGGCGCAGCGCCAGCGGAATGTTGTAGGCCGCGCTGTGCGGCTCCAGTTGCCAGATGATCCATTGCCGCTGCTGCGCGTAGGAGAGCGCGGACGGTGCCTGCGTCTCCCTCACGGCAATCGGCGTGACCCCGTAGAGATTCACCCCTTGACGCTTGAGCAGCACCGCCAGCGCCTTGCGTTCACGGGCGGACAGCGATTTAACGGAGTCAAGCAACTGTTGCACTGGGGTCTCTCCTGCTAAGCAATCAAATTATCAATTTCCTCCGCTGATAAACGTTTGAGTGCCTCCAGTGATTTAGTCAATTCGTCCTGCGCGTGGTCACTTTCGCCATTTTTTTCCTGCAGCGTGGCGCAGAAGTCCGCCAGCAGCGGTTGCTCGAAGACATCCTTGAGGCTGACCTCGTGCTGCAACTGTTCGCGCATCCGCACGAGCATCTGCACCGCCAGCAGCGAATGCCCACCCAACTCGAAAAAGTTGTCGTTGCGCCCGACCCGCTCGACCTTCAACACATCGGCCCAGATCGCTGCCAGTTGCTGCTCCAGCTCGCCTTGCGGAGCGCTGTAGGTAGCCTGCAACTGACTGGCATCCGGCGCAGGCAATGCCTTGCGGTCCAGCTTGCCGTTGGCAGTCAGCGGCATGCTGTCGAGAACGATGAAATGGGTGGGCACCATATAATCGGGCAAGTGCGCCCTCAGTTCATTTTTCAGCGTTTCACGAAGGCTCTGCTGATCCTGATCAGGCTCGTTAGGCACCAGATACGCCGCCAACTGCCCGTCCAGCGCCAGCACGCTCACTTCGCGTATGGCCGGGTGCGCTTGCAACCGCGCTTCGATTTCACCGAGTTCGATGCGGAAGCCGCGAATTTTCACTTGATGGTCGATGCGCCCGGCGTAGTCGATCATCCCACCAGCCCGATAACGCGCCAGGTCGCCGGTGCGATACAGGCGGCCACCGTCGTTGGAGAACGGGTCCGGCACAAAGCGTTCGGCGGTCAGCGCCGCACGATTGTGATAGCCCCGCGCCAGACCGGCATGGCCGATGTGCAACTCGCCGCTGCAGCCCTGGGCGACCGGATTGAAATCAGCATCCAGCACGTACCAAGACAGGTCGGGAATCGCCTCGCCAATCGGGCTGATAGGGTTCTGCGTGTCGGCCAGCGCGATCGGTCGATAGCTCACGTGCACCGTGGTTTCGGTGATGCCGTACATATTGATCAGTTGCGGCGTCTGATCGCCAAAGCGCTCGAACCACGGCTTCAGGCTGGCGACGTCCAGCGCCTCGCCGCCAAAAATGATTTTCTGCAGCGACAGCGGTAGCGATGAATCACAGGCCACGCGCATCAGTTGCTTGAACGCCGACGGTGTCTGGTTGAGCACCGTGACTTGCTGTTCGACCAGCAGCGCATGGAATTCTTCCGGCGAGCGGGTCACTTCGCGGGGCACGATCACCAGTCGGCCGCCATGCAGCAGCGCGCCAAAAATCTCCCACACCGAGAAGTCGAAGGCAAAGGAATGGAACAGCGTCCACACATCCTTTTCGCTGAATGTGAACCAGTCATCCGTCGCGGCGAACAGGCGCATCAGGTTGTGATGGGCGAGCAAGGTGCCTTTCGGTTTACCGGTCGAACCCGAGGTGTAGATCACGTAGGCCAGGTTGGCCGGCGCGGTCTGATTGAGCGGGTTTTCCGTGCTGTAACCGTCCAGTTCGTCAGCTAGATCGAGCGTCTGCACCTGTTCGGGGATCGGCAGTTTGCCAAGCAGCGGCGCTTGGGTCAGCAACAGTTCGATACCACTGTCGTGCATCAGAAAGCTCAGGCGATCCTGCGGGTAATCCGGGTCCAGCGGCATGTAAGCACCACCGGCCTTGAGGATGGCCAGCAGGCCGACAATCATCTCCAGACCGCGCTCGGCGGCCAGCCCGACGCGCACATCCGGGCCGACGCCCTGCTCGCGCAGTTTGTGCGCCAGCTGGTTGGCGCGCTGGTTGAGCTGCCGGTAACTCAGTTGTTCGCCACCAAAGCTCAGGGCAATAGCCTGCGGGTTACGCTCGGCCTGGGTTTCGATGCGTTGATGCGCGCAGTGCTCGCTCGGGTAGCGCTGCACGCTTTGCGTCCAGGCGGTCGGCAATGCCAGTTCGCCGAGTGGCGTGGTTGCCGATGCGCAGAGGCTCTGCAGCAGATGATCGAAATGTGCCGCCAGTTGCAGAATGCCTTCGGCGCTGAAATGCTGGCGGTCGTAACTGAAACGCACCGACAGCACCTCAGTGGCCTCGACCACCAGGGTCAGCGGGTAATGCGCCTGCTCCTGATTGCGCAGGTCGCTGAAGACCAGACCGTCCGGCGCGCGCTGCAGGGCTTCGGACACCGGGTAGTTTTCGAACACCAGAATGTTGTCGAACAACGCCTCGCCACTGTTGCGCGCCCAGCGCTGGATGTCATACAGCGGCGTGTGCTCATGCTCGCGCAGAGCAAGGTTTTTCGCCTGCACCTGCTGCACCCAGTCGGCCACCGTCTGCTCGGCACGCGGGCTGGCGATGACCGGTAGGGTATTGATGAACAGCCCCAGCTGTTCTTCGACACCCGGCAACTCGGCCGGACGCCCGGCCACGGTCGCGCCAAAGGTCACGCTGGACTGGCCGGTATAGCGTTGCAGCAGCAACAGCCAGGCCGATTGCAGCAGCGTATTGAGGGTGACGCGCTGCTCGCGGGCAAACTCGCTCAAACGTCGGGTGCCGTCGCTGTCGATCAGCTGGATGTAATCGCCGTAGCCCTGCCCCTCGGCCGAAGACTTGAACGCTTGCAGCAAGCGGGTCGGCTCGTCCAGTTTCGCCAGCTCCGCAGTCCAGAAACGCTCGCTGAGCGCGGCATCCTGATGTTGCAGCCACTGAATGTAATCACGATAGCGGCCTGCCTGTTTCGCTGGCATCTGCCCGCTGTAGCGTTGCAGCACTTCACCGAGCAGGCGCGAGCTGCTCCAGCCATCCATAAGGATGTGGTGGCTGGTGTAAACCAAATGCCACGCGTCGTCGGCGATACGCAACACGGCCAGGCGCAACAATGGCCCTTGCGCCAGATCGAAGCCTTGCTGACGGTCGGCCTGCGCCCAGTCGTCGAGCCAGTTTTCTGGCTGACCACGCGCATCCAGCTCGACAAAGGGCACCTCGACCTGACGCTGCACCACTTGCAGCGACTGCTCGCGCTGACTGACAAAACAGCTGCGCAGCACGTCGTGATGGTCCACCGCGGCCTGCCAGGCGTTGCGGAAACGCGGCACATCCAGCCCGCGAATGTTCACCTGCAACTGGTTGATGTAGTTGCCCGCGCGTTCATCGAATAACGAGTGAAACAGCATGCCCTGCTGCATCGGTGACAGCGGGTAGATATCCTCGATCTGGCCCGCCGCAATCGGCAGACCGTCAAGCTGCGCCTGGGTGAGGCGCGCCAGCGGGAAGTCCGACGGCGTAACGCCTTGATGCCCCGCCGTGCAATGTTCGATCAGGGTGGTCAGCGCCTGCTCGTAGCGACGCGCCAGGGTGTCGATGGTCGAGGCGTGATACACCTCGCGGCTGAAGCTCCAGTCCAGTTGCAACTGGCCGTCGAACACCTGACCGTTAAGGCTCAGCCAGTTGCCCAGCGGCCCGTCTTCGCACAGCGCAGTGCCTGCACTGTCGGCACTCGGTACGAACAGCGCGCCTTGGTGTTCGTTGAAGCTGCCGTCGAACTGGCCCAGATAATTGAACGTGACCCGCGCCTGCGGCAAGGCGGCCAATTGCTGCGCGAAAGGCCCCTCGCCCATATAGCGCAACACACCGTAACCAATGCCCTTGTCGGGCACCGCACGCAATTGCTCCTTGATGCCGCACAGGCTTGCACCCGGCGCGGTCTGCGGCGTGAGACGCAGCGGAAACAGGCTGCTGAACCAGCCGACGGTGCGGCTCAGATCAGTGTCGTCGAACAGGTCTTCGCGGCCATGCCCTTCCAGCTGAATCAGCACCGAGGGCTGCTGGCTCCATTCGCAAAGGACCTGGGCCAGCGCCGTCAGCAGCAGGTCGTTGACTTGCGTGCGGTACGCGGCGGGCGCGACTTTCAGCAGCTTGTGGGTCAGGTCCCGGCTAAGCCAGGAAGATGCATGGGCCGCGTCGCGATTGCGCATCGTGCCTTCGGGCTTGTCACGAGGCAGCGGCTGGTCTTTGCCCTGCAAGGCCTGCAGCCAGTAATCGCGCTCGGCCTTCAGCGTCTCACCGGCCGCATACTGTTGCAATTGCTCGGCCCAGCGCTGGAGCGACGTGGTTTTTGCCGCGAGTAATACTGGCTGGCCTTGCGCCAGGGCGAGGTACGCGTGTTGCAGGTCTTCCAGCAACACCCGCCAGGACACGCCGTCCACCAGCAGATGATGAATCACCAGCAACAGACGCTGTTCGCCTTGTGGCAG
The DNA here is from genome assembly GCF_017833055.1 of Pseudomonas sp. PvP100. NCBI lineage: Bacteria > Pseudomonadati > Pseudomonadota > Gammaproteobacteria > Pseudomonadales > Pseudomonadaceae > Pseudomonas > Pseudomonas sp. PvP100. The sequence continues at coordinate 758,299 of NZ_JAFIBO010000001.1, read as the reverse complement.
GTTGATCAGCACGCCACGCAGCAACGGGCCGTTTTTCAGGTCCAGGCTGCGTTGCGCCTCATCGGCCAGCTCAGGCAAGCGCTCGATGCTGTCCAGCTCATGGGTCCAGAGCAGCTCGCGAGCGTTCAGCACGCCGAAGGTGGCCTGCCATTGGCCGTCCTGCTGGGTGAAACCCAGACGCAGTGCGTCGTGCTGCTCGATCAGCGCAGTCAATGCAGACTGAAGATGAGCAGCCTCCAGCGTTTGCAACGGCTTGAGTATCAACGCCTGATTCCAGTGCTGACGCTCGGGGATGTCCAGTTCGAAGAAACGTGCCTGAATCGGCAGCAACGGCAACGAACCGCTGATCTGCTCTGCCACAGCGAGGGGCTTTTTCTGAATCAGTTTTGCCACCGAAGCCAGTTGGCCGATGGTCTGTTTTTCGAATAATTGCTTGGGGCTGAGCTTGATGCCCTGGCGCTTGGCGCGGGCGATGATCTGCAGACTGAGGATCGAATCGCCGCCCAGTTCGAAGAAGTTGTCGGTGCTGCCCACTTGCTCCAGCTTGAGGACATCCGCCCACACGGCAGCGAGCTTTTCCTCGATCTCGCCGACCGGCGCGGTGTAACGCTGTTTGACCACGCCGGGTCTGGGCAAGGCGCGCTTGTCGAGCTTGCCGTTGGCGGTCAGCGGCAGACTGTCCAGCAGCATGATCTGCGTGGGCACCATGTAGTCCGGCAAGCGCGCAGCCAGTTGCTCGCGCAGGCTGTCGACATTCAGATTCGCCCCGCTTGCCGCGACGCAATAGGCCACCAGTTGCAGGCGGGTCTGATCGTCATCGACGGGCAACGCCAGTACGCTGACCTGCGCCACCGAAGCCAGGCCCAGCAACACCCGCGCGACCTCTGCCGGCTCGACACGATAGCCGCGCACTTTGACCTGATCGTCGGCCCGGCCGATGAATTCCAGCAGGCCCTGATGATTGCGGCGCATGCGATCACCGCTGCGGTAGGCGCGCGTGCCGTCCTGCGCGAACGGGTCCGGCACAAAGCGCTCGGCGGTCAGCGCAGGCTGGCCGATATAGCCCAGCGCCACGCTGCCGCCGCCGATGTACAGCTCACCGGCGACCTGAGTGCCGACGGGGTTCAGCACGTCGTCCAGCATATAAGCACTGGCCCCTGGCAGTGGTGTGCCGACTGGCACGCTGCGCAGAGGATCGCCAGCGTGCACCCCAGTGGATACACATACATCCTGTGGGAGCGAGCCGGGCGACATCAGCACCTCATAAGTCAGCACACCAACAGTGGTTTCGCTCGGCCCGTAGTGGTTGATCACCCGGCAACCCGGCTTGAGCTGACGCACCTGCTCGATCAGCGCTGGCGAGCAGGCTTCGCCGCCGACAATCAGTGCATGCTGCGGCAGTACGTCGGCTGGCTGGCCGGCCTGCAACAGCGCGGCCAGATGACCGGGGACGATTTTCAGCACGCCCACCTGATGCTCGGCCATGTAGGCCGCGAAGGCATCCGGGTCAAAACCCAGCGCCTCTGTCAGCACGTGCAGCGTGCGTCCCGAACACAGCGCGCCGAACAGCACGGTATGGCCGAGGTCGGCGGCGATGGTCGAGACCAGCGCCATGCTCGCCTCGGGTGCCAGTTGCAATTGCTCCGACAAGCCACGCAGGTAACTGGCCAGTGCGCTCTGGCTGACCAGCACACCTTTTGCCTGGCCGGTCGAGCCGGAGGTATGAATCACGTAGGCCGCCGAATCGGCTGAAGGCCGGGTGTCAGGGCGGCTGACAGGCAGGTCCTGCCACAGCGCAGGCGTCCAGGTCAGGCCCTGACAACCGGCAACACCCAGCGACGTGTGCCGCACATCACCCTCGGCACACAGCAATACTCTTGCCTGCGCATTGACCAGCATCTGTTGCAGTCGCGCATCGGGGGCTTTGACGTCCAGCGGCATGTACACGCCGCCGGCCTTGAAAATTGCCAGCACGGCGGTCAGCCAGTCCAGCGAACGCTCCATCAATACCGCGACCGGCTGGCCCTCGCTGATGTCCATGCGGATCAGGTGATGGGCCAACTGATTGGCGGCCTGCTCCAGTTGCAGCGTGGTCAGCGTGCGCTGCAGGCAGCGGGCTGCCTGGGCATTAGGTTGCCGTTCGACCTGTCGGTCCCACAGTTGCAGCATGTGCGGCGCGGGTGCGCGAGCGTCGCGCCTCGGCTCGACCGCGAGTGCTCCCAGGCTGAACAGCGGTGCCTGCGGCGCGTCGAGCAGGGTTTCGAACAGCGCGAGCAGTTCCGGGATGAAACCTTCGACGGTGGTGCGTCGATACAGGTCGCTGGCGTAGGCCATGTCGCCGTGGATCAGTGTGCCATCATCCGTGATGTCCAGCGCCAGGTCGAAATGTGCGCCCTGTTTGTCGAAGGCATATTCGCTGACCTCCAGCCCGGCCAGCCTGAGCGCGGTTTTCTGCTTGAGGACCACGTTCTGGTTGAACTTGGCCTGGAACAGAGGGTTGTGGCCCAGGCTACGCTCGGGCGCCAGTTGATCGACCAGTTGTTCGAAGGGCACGTCCTGATGCGCCTGCGCACCGAACGAGGTGTCGCGAATCTGCGCGAGCAGGTCAAGGTAGCTCAGGCGTTCGTCCACCTGGCAGCGCAAAACCTGAGTATTTATGAAGAAGCCGATCAAGCCTTCGGTTTCAGCGCGACCGCGGTTGGCATTCGGCACGCCGATGCGGATATCACGCTGCCCGGCCTTGCGCGACAGAAACAGCGAAAAGCCGGCCAGCACCAGCATGAACAGGGTCATGCCCTGCGTGCGCGCAAAGGCGTTGAGCCGCCGCGACAGGTCTACACCGAAATCGAAACGCAGGTGCTCGCCCTGATGGCTTTGCGTGGCCGGACGCGGGAAATCCGGTGCGGCGTCCAGCAACGGTTGCTCTTCGCCCAACTGGTGACGCCAGTAGTCCAGCTGACGTGCGCCCTCGCCCGCCTCCAGCCAGCTGCGCTGCCAGATCGCATAGTCGGCGTATTGCAGCGGCAGTTCCGGCAGCGCGGGTTCGCGGCCCTCGCAGTACGCCTGATAGCAGTGCACGAACTCCTGAATCATCACATCCATCGACCAGCCGTCGGAGACGATGTGGTGCATGCTGACGATCAGCACATGCTCGTCGTCCGCGAGGCGAAACAGGTGCGCGCGCAGCAGCGGCCCCGTACGCAGATCAAACGCTTGGCCCGTGACTGTGGCCACTTGCAGCGCCAGCTCGGCATCGCGCAGTTCGACATCGGCCAGACCGGCCAAATCAATGCTTTCCAATGCGACTGTCTGGTCGTGCAGCAGCAGTTGCTGTGCCTGATCGCCATCAGTCTGAAACACCGTGCGCAGCACCTCATGGCGCTCAATCAGGTGATCGAATGCACGGCGCAACGCCGACTCGTTCAACGTGCCGCGCAGACGCAGGCCGGTGGTCATCTTGTACGCGTCGCTCGACGGATCGAGCTGCCAGAGGAACAGCAGGCGTTGCTGAGCGAAGGACAGCGGAATGGCGCTGACATCATGCCGGCTGACCGGCACCGGCAACAGGCTGAAATCCTTGCCTTCCTGGCGCAACCGGGCGAGGAACTGTTGGCGTTGCTCCAGCGACAGGCCGACAAAACGTTTCGCGATGCGTGCAGCAGTGGTCCCGGTCATGCGCCGAATTCCTCCAGTGAGTCCATGAACTGGTCCATGTCGCTCCAGTCGTTGTCCGTGCTGTTGTCGGTCAGCGCTGCCACTTCGACGGCGAGCTCACTGAGCAGCGGTTTTTCAAACAGAGTGCGCAGCGGCAGGCTGATGCCCAACTGCGTCTTGATCCGGGCGATGACTTGCGCGGCGAGCAACGAATGCCCGCCCAGTTCGAAAAAGTGATCGTCGAGGCCCACCTGGGGCGCATGCAGGACGTCCGCCCAGATGGCCGCCAGGCAGATTTCCACCTCGCTGTGCGGCGCCCGATAACGCGCCTGCAACTGGCTTGCGTCGGGGGCTGGCAATGCCTTGCGGTCCAGCTTGCCGCTGGGCGTCAGGGGCAGCTCGGGCAACAGCAGCATGTGCGTCGGCACCATGTAATCCGGCAGGAAGGCTTGCAACTGGCTGCGGATGCTTTGGCGCAGGGCCAACTGTTCGGCCTCTGTAGACGCGGCAACGTCCGGCACCACGTAGGCGACCAACTGCGTGCTGCCCGCCAGTTCGACGGCCAGCACCACGGCCTCGCGCACGCCCGTGCATTGCTGCAGGCGCGATTCGATTTCGCCCAGCTCGAGGCGGAAACCGCGAATCTTCACTTGATGATCGACCCGGCCGATGTACTCGACAGCACCATCGGCACGCAGTCGGGCGCGGTCGCCGCTGCGATACAGGCGCTCACCGCTGACAAATGGATCGGCGACAAAACGTTCGGCGCTCAGACCGGGCTGAGCGTGATACCCCCGCGCCAGACCAGGACCGCCGATGTACAGCTCGCCCACCGCACCTTGCGGCAGCAGGTTCATTTGATCGTCGAGAACGTACAGGCGTCGTCCTGCCAGCGCCCGGCCAATCGGCACGCCGCGCCAGGACACCTGCTGCGGGGTCAGCGTGCTGCAATCATGGATGCTCGACACCACGGTGGCTTCGGTCGGGCCATAGGTATTGAGCAGGCGTACATGCCCGAGCCCGGCCTTTTGCCACAGGCGCAGCCCCTCGACGGCCATGGCTTCGCCGCCAACATGCACCTGCCGTAGCGCGCCGTAATGCGCGGGCGGGCTGGCGGCGAAGTCCTGAACCAGCGTCAGCCAATAGGCCGCGGGCAAGTCGGCGAGGGTTACGCCGTGCTCGACGATGGCCTGATGGAAGGTGGCGCTGTCCCACAGGCGCTCGTCACGCAGCACGACGGCCGCACCGCGACACAACGGTGGGTAGAACTGCTCGACGAAGCCATCGAAGCTGTGGGTGGCGAACTGCAGGACCCGGTCGCCTTCGCGCAGCTCACTGTAGTTGGCCCCCAGGGCGACGAACTCGGCCAGCGCCGCATGACTGATCGCCACGCCTTTGGGCCGCCCGGTCGACCCTGAGGTGTAAATCACGTAGGCCAGGCTGGCCGGATCGATCGGGCCGTCGAGGTTGTGCACGCTGGCGGTTTCGCTGTTCATCCGATCGATGCACAGGCATTGCATGTCAGCCAATTCAGGCAGCCCGGTCAGCTGATCGCTGTGGGTCAGCAGCAGTTTCACGCCACTGTCCTCCAATACATGACGCAAGCGTTCGCGCGGCGCATTCAGGTCCAGCGGCACATAGGCACCGCCAGCCTTGAGCACGGCGAGCAGCGCCACGGGCATGTCCAGCGAACGATCCAGCGCCACGCCGACCAGCACGTCCGCGCCGACACCCTGCTCGCGCAGCTGCCAGGCCAGACGGTTACTGCGCTGGTTCAGCTCGGTGTAGCTCAGGCCTGGAGACTGACCTTCGCTGGCAAGGATCAGCGCCGCTGCATCGGGCGTGCGTTGTACCTGCGCTTCGAACAGACGGTGTGCGGCGGTGTTGCTGTCGGCGTTGGCAGCACTGTCCACTGCCAACAGTTGCTTACGTTCGTCGGCCGAGAGCATCGACAGCTCGGCGATGGTCTGCAGCGGGTCGGCACAGACAGAGGCCAACAGGTTGCGCCAGTGCCCGGCCAGGCGAGCGATGGTCGACTCGTCAAAAATGTCGGTGGCGTAGGTGAAGGCGGCATGCAGTTGTTCGCCTTCACCGCTGGTGGCCAGCATCAGGTCGCTGGCGGCAGCGTGCGAGCGCTGCGCCAGTGCCTGTTGTTCGGCGGGCAGATTGGCCACGCGCAGGCCGCCGCTCAACTGTTTGTCGAGCAGGTCGGCAACCACCGGCTGGTGATTGAACATCACCTGAAATAAAGGGTTATGGCTCTGACTGCGCTCCGGCTGCAGGGCGTCGATGATGGCGTCGAATGGCAACTCCTGATGCGCTTGGGCACCGGTCGAGGCATCGCGGACGATATTCAACAGGTCGACGAAGCGGGTCTGCGCCGTCACTTCACTGCGCAGTACCTGAGTATTGATGAAGCAGCCGATCAGCCCTTCGGTTTCGCTGCGGGTGCGGTTGGCGATCAGGCCGCCGACACGAATGTCGGTCTGCCCGCTGTAGCGATGCAGCAGGCTTTTGAAGGTCGCCAGCAGCACCACGAACAGGGTCACGCCCTGGCGTTGCGCGAGGCTTTTCAGGTTGCGCAGCAGCTCGGGCTCCAGTGCCAGCTCCAGGCGAGCGCCGTCGTGACTGGGCAAGGCCGGATACGGACGGTCGGTGGGCAGCTCCAGCAGCGGATGCTCTTCGCCCAGGTGGCTGCGCCAGTAGTCCAGCTGACGCGCCTGCTCACCGGCTTCTAGCCAGCTGCGTTGCCAGACTGCGTAATCGCGGTACTGCACAAGCAGCGGCTGAAAAGGCAGCGGTTTGCCGGCCAGCAGCGCGTCGTAGCCGCGCAGCCATTCGTCGATCAGCACGTTCATCGACCAGCCATCGGTGATCATGTGGTGCAGGTTGAGCAGCAGCAGGTGCTCCTGTTCGGCCAGACGCAGCACCTGCACGGTGAACAGCGGCCCGCGCTGCAGATCGAAGGTTTGCGCGGCCTGTTCGGCCATGGCCTGACGCGCACTGGCCCAGCGCTGCTCGGGCGGCAAGGCGCTCAGGTCGGTCAGGCGGATGCTCACTGGCGCTGGCGGCGCGACACGCTGAAACGCCCGGTCGCCCTCCTGGCCGAAGGTGGTGCGCAGGCTTTCATGTCGTTCGACCAGCGCACCGAATGCCCGCTCCAGCAAAGGCAGTTCCAGCGGACCGTTCAGGCACACCGACATCGGCAGGTTGTAGGCCGCGCTGTGCGGGTCCAGTTGCCAGAGAAACCACATGCGTTGCTGGGCATAGGACAGACCGTCACGCTCGGCCAGCCCGGCACAGGAAGGAATCGGGAACAGCGAGAAATCCATGTTCTCCTTGCGCATGCCATCGAGGAACAGGCGGCGTTTTTCAAGGGGTAACTCGACAAAACGGCGAGCGAGTTTCTGGGCGTGTTCGGGGTTCATGGGTCGATCCTTGCTGAGTGGGGCTGACCGTCGGGCGGGGTCGTATCAACAAGAACGAATTGGCGAGGAAATATTTAGAAAGGTTTCTCGGGGGTAAGGCTCTGCATTGCACTGCGCACTCAAGAGAGGACGCAGAGCGTCCAGAACTGCGTGCCTACGCGGAGCGCAGGCACGATAATCAATAGCCGGACACTTATCGTTCCACTCGCTCAAACGTGACTATCGCGCCTACGCTCCGTCAGCACGATGATCTAACGGCGTTTACTTATCCGAATGCCCCTGTGCCATGGCGACCACCACTTTGCGTTTGCCGGTGAAGGGTGCGCGGGAGTGGGCGGTGAGCATGTTGTCGAGCATCAGGACGTCGTTTTCCAGCCATGGGAAGCTGACGGTGCATTCGTCGAGTACGCCGCGGATTTCGTCCAGCAGGGTTTCTTCGAGGGGCGAGCCGTCGCCGTAGTAGACGTTGCGCGGCAGGTCTTCTTCGTCCACTACGTCGAGCAGGGTTTCGCGCACTTCCGGTTGCAGGTTGGAGATGTGGAACAGGTGCGCCTGGTTGAACCAGACGGTGTCGTGGGTCACCGGGTGGCGTGATACCGCCTGACAAATCTGCCGGGTGCGCAGTTCGCCGTCGTCTTTCCATTCGCACTCGATGTTGTGCGCCCGGCAGTAGGCTTCGACCACGGACTCATCGTCGGTATTGAACACCTGACTCCATTCCACATCGAGCCCGTTGCCGTAGTTACGCACGTACATCAGTTTCTTTTCGACAAAGCGCTCGCGAATGCGCGCCGGAATGCGTCGGTAGATTTCGCGGCTGTCGGCGATCGGTGTTTCACCACCTGTCTGCGCCGCGATCATGCTGTAGAACCAGATCTTCATCGGCCATTCCAGCGTGTAGGCCTGCTCGTTGTGCAGAGGGATGCTCTGGTGCGCCGGGTACTCGGTTGAGGTGTACACGCCTTTGGTGACATTGCTGCGCGGCGTAGAGCCGAACTCGTAGTTGAGCAGCGGATCGCCGAAACCGGCGGCGAACTCGCGAAACGCTTCCGCACCGCCCACCTCGAAGCCGCGAAACAGAATCCCGCCGGCGCTGTACAGATGTTCGGCGACCAACGGCTTGAGTTCGCCCAGCGCTTCCATCAAGTCCAGACCGGGCTCGGGTGCCTGCACCAGCATCGGCAAGCTGCCCGCCCCTGCCAGCAACGGCCGGATATCCAAACTCAACGCATGACTCATGATGTCTCTCCCTTGATGGCAAAAGCGCCCGAGCCCCTGCGGCCTGGCGCAACACCAATGTCCAGATTGAACGTACTGCGCTGCTGAAAAATTAGCCGTACCGCCCTATTCATGCGGCATGCGGAGGTGTACCGCGGCGCTGAAACAATTTTTTGCATTTAAACGCAAAAAGTTCCTATAGGAATTCAGTTCTCATTCGTCTTTAACTTAATGCGAGGCTTTTTACGCCCGCGCGTACAGACAGAGGGCACCGCCTTGCGGCCGCTCCACATCGTGAATCGAGATTGTTTATCCATGTCGAAGAAGTCCCGTTCAAAAATCTGGTTTCTCGTCCACAGCTGGCTGGCCCTGCCGATCTGGTTCTTCGTGCTGATCGTTTGTGTGACCGGCACGCTGGCCGTGGTCAGCAAGGAAATCATGTGGCTGGCCAACCCGGAGATGCGTGACAACCGCCCTTCCGACGACGCCCAGCGCCTGAACTTCGAACAGATTCGCGCAACCATCGAACGCAACGAGCCGGACCTGATCGTCGGCACCATCATGCAGCCGGACGGCGAGTACTTCGCCTTGAGCGTGTTCATCACCTACCCCGACGGGCGTTCGGTGCCGGCTTACGTCAACCCTTACACTGGAGTGATTCAGGGTATTACCCCATCGTTCGACTTCCGCCGCTTCACCCGGGCGCTGCACGGCTGGTGGCTGGTGCCGTTTACCAACGGCTATTCGTGGGGCTGGTACCTGGTGTCGATTCTCGGCCTGCCGTTGCTGGCGTCACTGGTGACCGGGCTGGTGGTCTACAAGAAATTCTGGCGCGGCTTTTTCAAGCCCGTGCGTTTCAGCCAGGGCCCGCGGATTTTCTGGGGCGACCTGCATCGCCTCAGCGGCGTCTGGTCGATCTGGTTCATTGCGGTAATTTCCATTACCGGCACGTGGTTTCTGATCCAGGCGATTCTGGGCGACAACCAGATCAGTATTTCCAGCAAATCCCAGGTCGCGTCGATCATCCCGCACAGCGCCGTGCCGCTGACTGCCGACGGCAGACCCGCGCCGACCATCAGCCTGGAGCGCGCCGTGGAAATCGCCAGGGAGCGGATTCCGGGCCTGGAAGCCAGCTTCATCACACCGCCGTTCAATGCCTACAGCAACATGCAGGTGGGTGGACGCAGCTGGTATCCATTGATGTTCCAGACCGCCGAAATCAACCCGTACAGCGGCGAGATTGCCGCCTCGCACCTGCTGTCGGACCGCAACAAGCTGGAGTTCGTCACCGAGTCCATGCGCCCCCTGCACACCGGCGATTTCGGCGGCATCTGGATCAAGCTGATCTGGGCGTTTTTCGGCCTGCTGCTGAGCATGATGGTGCTCAGCGGCCTGTTGATCTGGAGCAAGCGCACCGCGATAGCAACAATCAATGCCCTCAAGCGTGATGCCCGAGCCAGACCTGTCGCGTACACCCCGGAGATAAACACCTCGCCGCTGGCGACCCGCACCCCGGAGAACAGCCTGTGAGCAAGGCCGCCGCTGCTGCACAACCTGCATCGTCACTGAGTCGTTTCTGGCACAAATGGCGCTTCCATATCAACGTGCTGCTGGTGCTGATCCCGCTGGGTTTCATGCCCAAGTACTTCTCCGATGTTTCACTGGATCGTGGTGATCAGGGCCTTGGCCAGCGCGAGGTCGGCGAGATTCAGGTCGGCCCGTGGAACCTGCGCCTGGCAGAAGACCGCAACGAAGCGCCGCGCCTTTCCGGCCCATCGGGCTACATGAAAAGTTTCAACGCGGCGCTGTGCAACGCCTGCATCGACCGGGTCAAGGCCACTTATCTGCGTATCGGCAAACCGCGCAGCCTGCGCACCGCCGGGGTGATTTTCTTCGGTGGCGGCTACCGCATGAGTGCCTTCATGCAGATCGCGCAAAACACCGATCCCGACGCCGAACTGTGGATCACCATGGAAGGCTGGGACGGCGCCGTGCATCAGACTTCCATCCCCCTGCAACAGGCTTCGCCCAGCACCGTGGCGTGGCTTAAAAAACAAGGAGCCCAACCATGATTGCCCGCCCTTCCCTGCGCTGGCTGACGGCCAGTGCCCTGTGCCTGCTTGGCCTGAGCGGCAACGCCCTGGCGCATAACCCGATGTGCGAATGCAAACAGATCGACACCGAGCAGATCCGCTGCACCGGCGGTTTTTCCGACGGCAGTGGTGCGCCGGGTGTGACCCTGGACGTGATCGGCTACGACGAAACCATCCTGGTGCCCGGCAAGCTCGGCGAAGACTCGACCGTGACCTTCAAGCGCCCGGCTTCGGAGTTCTACGTGCTGTTCGACGCCGGACCCGGTCACGTGGTGGAAATCGATCAGGCGGACATCCAGGCGCCATGAGCACACCAACCCGACACATCGTCCGCCCGGCAGGCGCCGGGCATGAAACCCTGTACGTCCTGCTGCTGTGCCTGCTGATCCTCGGCAGCGCTGCCGGCGTGATCAGCCTGCACCGTGATACTCAGGAAACGCACAGCATCGCCAACCACCAACTGGACGCACGACGCGATTTGAGCGCTGCGGAACAAGGCATTTACGCCGACCTGCGCGTGACCCTCGACGAAATCCGCCTGCTGGCCAGCGAGCAGCAGACACCGATCACCCCAGAGCAACTGGGCGATGAAGGCTTTGCGCCGTTCGCCAGGGATGCCAGTTCGGTGAGCCGTGGCGATCATGCCTGGCAGATGATCGAGCAGTCCTACCTGGGACTGAGCCGGACGCCGAGCGTGGCCGGTTCGTTTCTGATGCGTGTCGATTCCGGCGAGCAGCCAGACATCTGGATCAACCGCAACGCCTCGCTGGCGACGGTCAGCGACCTCAGTGACCAGGCCTTGATCGATTCAGGCTGGAAACAGGTCGTCGCGCAATTCGATGCTGGCGTGACCCGTCAGCACCCGCACTGAAACTCCGCATTCCTTTGAAAGAAGACCGCTTGCCCATGCCTATTTCATTCAAACGCCGTCCCTTGCTGCGCGGCCTGCTGACGGGGCTGATGGTCGCCCTGCTGGCGCCGTCCAGCTTCGCCGCCGAACCGGCCAAACGCCTGCGCATCGGCATTACCCTGCACCCTTACTACAGCTACGTGAGCAATATTGTCGGCGACAAGGCCGACGTCGTGCCGCTGATCCCGGCGGGCTTCAACCCGCATGCCTATGAGCCGCGCGCCGAGGACATCAAGCGCATCGGTTCGCTGGACGTGATCGTGCTCAACGGCGTTGGCCATGACGATTTTGCCGACCGCATGATCGCCGCCAGTGAAACGCCGAACATCAAGACCATCGAGGCCAATGCCGATGTGCCGTTGCTGGCGGCCACCGGGGTGGCGGCGCGAGGTGCTGGCAAAGTGGTCAATCCGCACACCTTCCTGTCGATCAGTGCGTCCATTGCGCAGGTCAACAATATCGCCCGCGAGCTGGGCAAGCTGGACCCGGACAATGCCAAAACCTACACCGCCAACGCCCGCGCCTACGGCAAGCGCCTGCGCCAGATGCGCGCCGACGCGCTCGCCAAACTGACCAAGGCACCCAATGCCGACCTGCGCGTGGCCACGGTGCATGCCGCCTACGACTACCTGCTGCGCGAATTCGGCCTGGAAGTCACCGCCGTGGTTGAACCGGCGCATGGCATCGAGCCGAGCCCGAGCCAGTTGAAAAAAACCATCGACCAACTGCGTGAGCTGGACGTGAAGGTGATCTTCTCGGAGATGGATTTCCCGTCCACCTACGTCGAGACCATTCAGCGTGAATCCGGGGTCAAACTGTACCCTCTGTCGCATATCTCCTATGGCGAATACACCGCTGACAAATACGAAAAGGAGATGGCCGGCAACCTGGACACAGTGGTACGCGCCATTCAGGAGTCGGGCGCATGACGGCTGCACAGCAACTCGATATCGTCAGCCAGGGGCCGGGCATCGAATTCAAGCAGGTCAGCCTGACCCTCGGGCGCACCACGATTCTCGATCAGGTTCATTTCAATGTGCGCGCCGGCAGCGTACACGCACTGGTCGGCCCGAACGGCGGTGGCAAAAGCTCGCTGATCAAGACCCTGCTCGGGCAGACACCGCATCAGGGCCAATTGAGCCTACTGTGGCCTGCAGCTCCAGGGCTGATCGGCTATGTACCGCAGGCGCTGGAGTTCGACCGTGGCCTGCCGATGACCGTCGACGACTTCATGGCTGCGATGTGTCAGCGACGCCCGGCGTTTTTGGGCTTGTCGAAGCACTACGCGGCAGCGATTGGCGAGGCGCTGGAACGGGTCGGGATGCAGGACAAGCGCAAACGGCGCATGGGCGCGCTGTCCGGTGGCGAGCGGCAGCGCGTGCTGCTGGCGCAGGGGCTGATTCCTGCGCCGCAATTGCTGGTGCTGGATGAGCCGATGTCGGCGCTGGATGAAGCGGGTATTCAGGTGTTCGAGCGGTTGTTGGGCGACTGGCGCCGAAGCGGGGTTACGGTCCTGTGGATCGAGCATGACCTGGATGCCGTCAGGCGTCTGGCCGATCAGGTAACAGGGCTCAACCGACGCATCCTGTTCGATGAACCGGCCGCCACTGCGCTGACCCCGGAGCGGCTGCTGACCCTGTTTTCCGCGCACCCGCGCACGACGGATAGCAGCGCCGGGAGGATCGCGTAATGGATTACGAAACCTTTCGCCTGTTCATTCAGGGCCTCGCCTCTTCCGGTTACCTGCCCGAGGCGCTGGCCTACGGTTTCGTGGTCAACGCCCTGCTCGCCGGGCTGTTGATCGGCCCGGTGCTGGGCGGGCTGGGAACACTGGTGGTGGTCAAGCGCTTCGCGTTTTTCTCCGAAGCCGTGGGCCATGCGGCACTGACCGGGGTGGCGATCGGCATTCTGCTCGGCGAACCCTACACCGGCCCCTATGGCGCGCTGTTCGGCTATTGCCTGCTGTTCGGCATCGTCCTCAATTACCTGCGCAACCGCACCGGGCTGGCACCGGACACGTTGATCGGCGTGTTCCTGTCGGTCTCCCTGGCACTGGGCGCGAGCCTGCTGCTGGTGCTGGCCGGCAAGATCAACGTGCACATTCTGGAAAACGTGCTGTTCGGCTCCGTGCTGACCGTCAACGGCAACGACCTGCTGGTACTGCTGATCGTCGGTTCGCTGGTCATGGGCCTGAGCCTGCCGCTGTACAACCGCATCATGCTGGCCAGCTTCAACCCGCAACTGGCTGCGGTGCGCGGCGTGGCGGTGAAGACGCTGGATTACCTGTTCGTGATTCTGGTGACGCTGATCACGGTCGCGGCGGTGAAAGTCATCGGCGCAATCCTGGTCGGTGCGCTGCTGGTGATTCCGGCGGCGGCCGCACGCCTGTTGAGCCAGTCGCTCAAGGGCTTTTTCTGGATTTCAGTGGCCATTGCGACGCTCAGCACCCTGTGCGGCATCCTGCTGCCCATCGTCTTCGACCTGCCTGTGCCGTCCGGCGCGGCAATCATTCTGGTGGCGGGCATGGCTTTTGCGCTCGCCGCCATCGCTCGCGGCACGCTGCCGAGCCTGAAAGGGAATATTGGATAAATGCCTACGTTACGTACCTTGACCCTCGCGCTGATCATGAGCGGCCTGTTCAGCAACAGCCTGCAGGCGGCTGACAGCAAAACCGACAGTTCGCAACCGGTGCGAGTGCTGGCCAGCCTGCCGATCACCTATGGCCTGAGCGAGATACTGCTCAAGGACAGCGGTGTGGTGCTGCAGCGGGCTGCAGCGGCCAACCTGCCGGGCTCGCGTCAGACGGCGTATTTCACCGGGCGTGGTGCCGATGCCTTGCGCGGGCTGGCGAACAACGCCGACGCGGTGATCGGCTTGCGCTCGATCTGGGCCGATGACCCGCTTTACCCCAATGCACGGCGCAGCAATATTCGTATCGTCGAGATCGACGCCGCACGGCCGGTGGACGGCAGCTTGCCAGGCATCGCCGTACAGCCGGGTCAGGGCACTGACGGATTGAACAGTCAGCCGTGGCTGGCGAGCAATAACATGGGGCGTATGGCCGATGTGCTGGCAGCGGATCTGGTGCGCCTGGCTCCGGCCGCCAAACCGAAAATCGAGGCCAACCTGGCGGCGTTCAAGCAGCAGCTACTCAAGCTCAGCGCCAGCAGCGAGGCCGCGCTGGCCGGTGCCGATAATTTGAGTGTGGTGAGCCTGTCGGATCGCTTCAGCTATTTGATCAGCGGGCTGAATCTGGAGCTGATCGACACTCAGGCGCTGACGGACGAGCAATGGACGCCAGAAGCCTTGAGCAAATTGAGCGCGACCCTGAAGGATAACGACGTGGCCTTGGTGCTCGATCACCGCCAGCCACCCGCGCCGGTCAAGACCGCCATTGAAGCGGCTGGCAGCAAGCTGTTGGTGCTGGGGATCGATGGCGCTGACCCGCTGGCAGAGTTGCAGGGGGATATTCAGGGGATTATCGGGGTGCTGGCTGGTATGGAGTGAGATTATCGTTCGGCACGCTCCAGCGTGGGAATGCAGGTCGCGACGCTTTACGTCGTAGAGAGGACGCGGAGCGTCCGGAAAGGCATGCGACGCGGAGCGTCGCACGATAATCGAAGTATCCGTCCAGACCGTCAATCAGGCCGTCTGCGCTTCCATTTTCTGGCGCAGGCTCAGGGGGCGCATGTCGGTCCAGACTTCTTCGATGTAGGCCAGGCATTCTTTCTTGAAGCCGCTTTTGCCCACGGTGCGCCAGCCGTTGGGGATCGCCTTGTAGTCGGGCCAGATGGAATACTGTTCTTCGTGGTTGACTACAACTTGAAAGACGATGTCTTCCCGATCGAATACTGAAGTCATTGCTGCTCTCCATGTGTGTTCAGCGCTGCCGTGCCAATTCATGGCAGCTATAGGGATTGAACGTATCACTACGTCGAAAAATTAAACCTGGGCGACAGCGGCGTTCAGCGCACGGCCGAAGATCTCTGCCACTTCGTCGATCTGCTCGGCGGTGATGATCAGCGGTGGCAGAAAACGTACCACGCTGGCATGTCGACCGCCCAGCTCCAGAATCAGCCCGCGCTTGAGGCATTCACGCTGGATCAGTGGGGCCAGACGCGCAAATAGCGGCGGGTGACCCTGTGCATCACGCGCACCGGATGGGTCGACCAGCTCGACACCGAGCATCAGGCCGCGCCCGCGAATATCGCCCAGTTGCGGGAAGTCACGCTGCAAGGCACGCAGATGCCCGGACAGCCGCGCGCCCATGGCTGTCGCGTGTTCGCAAATGGAGTGCTCCTGAAGATAGCGCATGACGGCAGAACCGGTAGCCATGGCCATCTGATTGCCGCGAAAGGTCCCGGCGTGAGCGCCTGGCAGCCAGGTATCCAGCCATGAACGATAGACCACCACCGCCAACGGCAAGCTGCCGCCGATGGCTTTGGACATGACCACCACGTCCGGGATGATCCCGGCATGCTCGAAGGCAAACATCTTGCCGGTGCGTGCGAAACCGCTCTGGATTTCATCGACGATCAGCGCCACGCCGGCCTTTTCGGTGATGCGTCGCACGCCGCGCAGCCAGTCCAGATCAGCAGGGATGACTCCGCCCTCGCCCTGCACCACTTCAAGGATGACCGCTGCGGGCAATTGCACGCCGGCTTCCGGGTCGTTGAGCAGGTTTTCCAGATAATGCAGGTTGGCGCGCACGCCCTGTTCGCCGCCAAGCCCGAACGGGCAGCGGTAATCGTAGGGGTAAGGCAGAAACTGCACGCCTGTGCCGAGCAGCGCACCCAGCGGCTTTTTAGGCCCCAGGCTGCCCATCAGGCTCAATGCGCCCTGGCTCATGCCGTGATAACCGCCCTGAAATGACAAGACCGTGCTGCGTCCGGTAGCGGTACGCACCAGCTTCAACGCGGCTTCCACCGCATCGGTCCCGGTCGGGCCGCAGAACTGAATCTTCGCGTCATCGGCCAGCGCTGGGGGCAGCAGGCCGAACAGGTCCTGAACGAACTGGTCTTTGACCGGCGTGGTGAGGTCCAGGGTGTGCAGCGGCAACTCGTCGGCGATCACCTGCTGGATCGCTTCGATAATCACTGGATGGTTATGCCCCAACGCCAGGGTGCCCGCGCCTGCCAGGCAATCGATGAAGCGCCGCCCTTCGACGTCCTCGATGTGAATACCCTTGGCGCGTTTGAGCGCCAGCGGTATGCGCCGCGGGTAGCTGCGAGCATTGGACTCCTGGCGACTCTGTCGGGCCAGCAGTGGCGATTCGTCGAACTGGTAGAGCGTCTCAGCCGCAGCCGGGGCAACCTGAGTCGGCTGATCATCGATAAACCTGGTAGCGACTGACATCTGTGCAACCCTCAATACGCTGCTTGAATGACCTGAAGCATGGGCGTTGGCGCATGCCGCTTCAGGTATGTGTTCGTTGCTTTGAAAACGCGCCAGCGGGCTGCGGATTTACACCCGGTAACGAGTTTTTTATCCGCAGCCCCGGCGCCCCGACGAGAGGCTGATCAGAGCCCTTCCAGTTCCGCCATCAAGTCCGCCAGACGGTCGAATTTCTGCTCGTCGACCTGTGTTCCGCCAAGGCTTTCCAGGTGCTGCGCCAACGCCTGAACGGTGTTGAACTCGAACATTGCCCGTAACGGGACGTTACGCTGCAAGCGCTTCTGCGCACGGGTCACCACCTGAGTGGCGAGCAGCGAGTGCCCGCCCAGCTCGAAGAAGTTGTCGGTAATGCCCACGCGCTCGACCTTGAGCACATCGGCCCAGATCGTCGCCAGCTGCTGCTCCATTTCGGTCTGTGGCGCCAGATAATCCTGCTGCGCCAGGCTGACGTCGGGCGCTGGCAGGGCCTTGCGGTCCAGCTTGCCGTTCGGGGTCAGCGGCATGGCCTCCAGCAACACCAGATGCGTCGGCACCATGTAGTCCGGCAGGCTGGACTTGAGGTGGCTTTTCACCTCGTCACGCAGAGCCTCGTGATCCTGCGTCGCGGAACGCGGCACCAGGTAGGCCGCCAGCACCTTACCCAATGGGCCGTCGACGTCCAGCACCACTGACTCACGGATGGCCGGATGCTCCAGCAGACGGGTTTCGATTTCACCCAGCTCGATGCGATAGCCACGAATCTTCACCTGATGATCGACCCGGCCGACGTACTCCAGCACGCCGTCCTTGCGCCGCCGCGCCAGGTCACCGGTGCGGTACAGACGTTCGCCCGGCGCACCGAACGGATGCGGCACGAACACCGGCACGGTGCGCAGCGGATCAGCAACATAGCCGCGACCGACACCGTCCCCGGCTACGCACAGCTCACCGACGGCACCCAGCGGCACGAGGTCCAGCGCATCGTCGAGCAAGTACAGACGATTGTTGTCGGTCGGCGAACCGATCGGCAGATAAGCGCTGCGAGTGGACTGCACATCGACCCGGAAGAACGCCACATCGTCGGAACACTCAGCCGGACCATAGGCATTCACCAGGCCGATCTGCGGGTAACATTGCAGCCACTGGCTGGCCAGCTCCGGCGGCATGGCTTCACCGGTCGGCAGCATCCAGCGCAGGCTGTCGAGCGCTGCCTGCGGTTCGGCGAGCAGGCCGGTGATCAGCGACGGCACGCTTTCCAGCACGCTGATGCGCTGCGCCTGAACATGCGCCAAAAGGGCCTGCGGGTCGCGGGCGATGTCGTTCGGCACGATATCTACCCGAGCGCCAAACAGCGGCGCGGCGAGGAACTGCCAGACCGAAATGTCGAAACTCTGCGAGGCGGTCTGGGCGATCACATCGCGGTCGCTCAGGCTCAGGTAAGGCACCTTGCTCAACTGGTTATTGAGCATGCCGCGCTGCTCGACCATCACACCCTTCGGCAGCCCGGTGGAGCCTGAGGTGAAGATCACATAAGCGAGGTTGTCCGGCGCGCTGTAGCGACCAGGGTTGTGCTGCGCGGAATCGCTCTGCTGCACGTTTTCCCAGACCCGCAACTGCGGTCGGCTCGACTCAGGCAGCGCATCAAGTAACGCCCTGCCCTGTTCCAGGCACTCAGCACTGCACACCAGCAGCGGCGTGGCGCTCTGGTCGATGATGCCGCTCAGCCGCGAGTTCGGCAGCGTCGGGTCCAGCGGCAGGTAACCGGCACCGGCCTTGAAGCTGCCGATGATCATGCCCAACAGTTCAAGGCCACGCTCGGCGAGCACGGCAACCGGCAGATCGAAACCGACACCGGCCTCGATCAAGGCATGGCCCAGACGGTTGCTGGCGATATTCAGCGCGGCATAGCTGAGCTGACGTTCCAGGCAACTGACCGCAATGCGCTCCGGATGCGCCGCGACCTGCGCTTCGAACAGTTCGACATAGCTTTTATCCAGCGGGTAAGCGTGGTCGCTCTGATTGCAGCCGTCGATCAGGAAAGCGCGCTCCTGCTCACTGACCAGCGCCAATTCGGCCATGTCGCCATGAAAGCCTTCGACCAGCGCCAGCAGCAGGCGCTTGAACTCACTGAGCATGCTCTGCACGGTGGATTCGTCGAAATAGCGCTGGTCGTAGGACAGGTGCAGGCCCAGGTCATCGCCCGGATAGCAGACTGCGGTCAGCGGGTAGTTGGTGTGGGTGCGACCGGAATCCGAGGTGGCATTCAGGCTTTGCGCACGGTCCAGCACCGAGACCTCGACCGGCGCGTTCTCGAACACGAACAGGCTGTCGAACAGCGGCTGGCCCTTGGGCAGCTCGCTGTTTTCCTGAATGGTCACCAGCGGCAGGTATTCGTACTCGCGCAGCTGCATGTTGCTGTCCAGCAACTGGCTGAGCCACTGGCGAACGCTGCAACGTTGATCGTCAGCCGGCATGCCGACACGCAAGGCGATGGTGTTGATGAACAGCCCGACCGTGCGCTGCATCTGCGGCAGTTCCACCGGCCGCCCGGCCACAGTCACGCCGAACACCACGTCGCGATCACCGCTCATGCGCCGCAGGGTCAGCGCCCAGGCCGCCTGGGCGAAGGTGTTGACGGTCAGTTGATGCTGCTGCGCCAGTTCGCGCAGTTGCGCACCGTCGCGTTCATCGAGACGGGTGTAGCAGTCGCCCACCACCATGCCACCGCTGTCGCCGGCATGTTCACGCAGGAACGGCCGGTCGCTGGGGATCGGCGTGGGCCGCTCGAAGCCGCGCAGGTTGTCTCGCCACCAGTCACGTGCCTGCGTCAGGCCTCGGCGTTGCAACCAGCCGATGTAGTCGCGATAGCGCGGTGCGGGGGCCAGTTGCGCATCACGACCTTCGCCTAGCGCGGTGTAGATGTCGAAGAAGTCGTTCATCAGCAGCGAGCGGCACCAGGCATCGATCAGGATGTGGTGGTTGCTCATCATGAACCAGTAGCGCGCCTCGTCGACGCGGATCAGGCGCAGGTGGAACGGCGGTTGATCGAGCAGTTCGAAACCGGCCTCGCGCTCGGACTTGAGCAGAACCTGCAAGCGCGGCTCCTGCTGCTCCGCCGGCACCTCACGCCAGTCCAGGTAATCAATTGGCGTGCTGCCCGGCTTGTGAATGACCTGCAGCATGGTTTCGCCGATGTTCCAGCAGAACGAGGCACGCAACGCTTCGTGACGGGCGATGACCGCTTGCCAGGCCTGGGCGAAACGCTGCGGGTCCAGGGCGCTGTCGATGCGGTAGCGGTCCTGCATGTAATACAGTCCGGTTCCCGGCTCCAGCAAAGTGTGCAGCAGCATGCCCTCCTGCATCGGGGTCAGTGGGTAGACGTCGTCGATGTGGCTTGGCGGAACCGGCAACGCGTCCAGTTGCGCCTGATCCAGAGCAGCCAGCGGGAAGTCCGACGGCGTCAGGCCGCCGCTGCCATCGGCCAGGCAATGGGCGATCAGCGCCTGCAGGCAAGCCAGGTAATCCTGCGCCAGTACTTCGATGGCAGCGGGTTCATAGCGCTCGGCACTGAAAGTCCAGCGCAGCAGCAGTTCACCCCCGTACACCTGACTGTCGATGCTCAGTTCGTTAGACAGCGGCGCCTGTGGATCGTGGGCCGCGCCTGGCGACTCTTGCAGCGGACGGAACAGCGCGTCGTCAGCGAAGCTCTGATCGAACTGGCCGAGGTAGTTAAAGGTGATCGGCGCCACCGGCAATGCCTGCATGGCGGCCTTGCTGACACTGTCGGCCAGGTAGCGCAGCACGCCATAGCCCAGCCCCTTGTGCGGCACCTGGCGCAGTTGCTCCTTGATTGCCTTGATCGAATCGCCCGGTGCCGCGTCGACAGCCGGCGCGGGCGTCAGGCGCAGCGGATAGGCGCTGGTGAACCAGCCCACCGTCCGGGTCAGGTCGATGTCATCGAACAGGTTTTCACGGCCGTGACCTTCAAGCTGGATCAGGGTCGACGGCTGCCCGCTCCAGCGGCAGACCACCTGTGCCAGCGCGGTCAGCAGCAGGTCGTTGACCTGGGTTCGGTAGGCACTCGGCGCCTGTTGCAGCAGTTGCCGGGTACGTTCGGCATCCAGGCGCACGCTGACCGTCTGCGCATGACGATTCTGCCGACCGCCCTGCGGGTTATGGCACGGCAGACTCGTCGCAGGACCGCCCAGCTGGCGCTGCCACAGGTGCAGTTCTTCACGTAACGATTCATTGCCTGCATAGGCCTGCAGACGTGCGGCCCAGTCGCGGAAGGCGCTGGTCTTCGCCGCAAAGCGCACCGGCGCGGATTCGCTTAATTGACGATAAGCAGTTTGCAGATCGTCGAGCAGCACACGCCACGACACGCCGTCGACTACCAGGTGATGAATGACCATCAGCAACCGTTGCTGACCCTGCGGACCGTCGACCAGCAAGGCGCGCAGCAGCGGACCGTCTTGCAGGTCGAGACTGCGCTGGGTGTCAGCGTACAAGGCTGCGCATTCGGCCATGTCGCTGACTTGCGCCTGAATCAACAGGGTGGTGTCGGCGGACACTGCGCGGTGTTCTGCCTGCCACGTACCCTCATGCTCGGTGAAACTCAGGCGCAGGGCATCGTGTTGTTCGAGTAGCGCACGCAACGCCTGCTCAAGGACGTTCGGGTCCAGCGCGCTGAGCGGCTCCAGCAGCAACGACTGATTCCAGTGCCGACGCTCGGGGATCGGCGTGTCGAAGAACCAGTGTTGAATCGGCGTCAGGCTGGAAGCACCGTCAAGCTGGCCCTGCTCGGCCTGAATCAGCTCGCGAGTGGTGGCCACGGCGGCCAGGGTCTGCACGGTCTGGTGCTGGAACAAATCACGCGGGCTGAAATGAATACCCAGCTGACGCGCCCGGCTGACCACCTGAATCGACAGGATCGAGTCGCCGCCCAGCTCAAAGAAGTTATCGTTGAGGCCGACTTTTTCCACGTTCAGCACCGCACACCAGATTGCCGCCAACTGTTGCTCCAGCTCACTGGCGGGCGCTACGTAGTGTTGACGATTGAGCTCCGGGTCTGGTGCAGGCAAGGCACGGCGGTCGAGTTTGCCGTTGGCGGTCAGTGGCATGCTGTCGAGCAGAATCAGGTGGGTCGGCACCATGTAGTCCGGCAGTTGCGCCTTGAGGTGCGACTTGAGCGCTTCACGCAATTGCGTCTGCTGCTCGTCGCCATGCCCGGCCACATCGCTGACCAGATAGCCTGCCAGTTGCTTGCCTGACGGCGTGTCCAGCGCCAGCACGATGGCTTCGCGGATTGCTGCGTGCTCCAGCAGACGGGTCTCGATCTCCCCCAGTTCGATGCGGAAGCCGCGAATCTTCACCTGATGGTCAATACGCCCCAGGTATTCCACCAAACCGTCGGCGCGCTGGCGCACCAGATCGCCGGTACGGTACAGACGCCCGCCGTTGCTGACGAATGGATCGGCCACGAAGCGTTCGGCAGTCATGCCGGGGCGCTGGTGATAGCCCTGCGCCAGGCCCGCTCCGCCGATGTACAGCTCGCCGCTCGCGCCCTGGGGCACCAGCGCCAGATCGGCGTCGAGAATGTACGCCACCCGTGCACCGACCACGCGTCCGATCGGCACGCTGGCTTCACCGTCCTCCAGTTGCTGCGGGGCCAGGCTGGCCAGCGGCATGACCACGGTTTCGGTCGGGCCGTAGGCATTGAATAACAGCTCGGGCTGGAACACCGCACGGATGCGTTGCAGGTGTTCGCCGGTCAGCGCTTCGCCGCCGGTGATGCACATGCGCACCGGCAGGGTCTGGCCCTGGGTCGCCAGCCACTGCGCCAACTGGCTGCCGTAACTGGGCGTGAAGCCGAGAATATTGACCTGCTGCTGACGAATCAGCGTGCAGATTTCTTCGGCGTCCCACTGCCCCTGAGCACGCAGTACCACTCGCGCACCACTGAGCAAGGGCACCAGCAGACGCTCGGTGGCGGCGTCGAAATTGATCGAATAGAAATGCAGCTCGCAGTCGTCAGGGCGCATGTCGAAGCGTCGGATCACCGCCTGGCAATGCATGGCGATTTCACCATGGGACACCACCACGCCCTTGGGTTTGCCGGTCGAGCCGGAGGTGTAAATCAGGTACGCCTGATGCTGCGGCAGGCTGATAAACGGCAGTTCATCGGACGAAAAAGACTCCAGCAGCGGCTGATCGTCTTCCAGGCACCAGCGGGCAACACCGGCAGGCAACTCGCCCAACGCGGTAAACAGGGCACGATCGCTCAGCAGCAGCCCGACGCCGCTGTCTTCGATCATGTAGTGCAGGCGTTCCAGCGGGTATTCCGGGTCGAGCGGCACGTAAGCGCCACCGGCCTTGAGGATCGCCAGCAGGCCGACGACCATGTCCAGCGAGCGCGGCAGCGCCAGACCGACGCGAACCTGCGGGCCGACGCCGCGCTCGCGGAGCATCCAGGCCAGTTGGTTGGCCTTGGCGTCCAGCTCGGCGTAGCTGAGAGTTTGCCCGGCGAACGTCAGCGCCGGCGCGTCTGCACGCCGTTGTGCCTGTTCGGAGAACAGGCTGTGAATGCACTGGTCGAGCCGCTGCTCACCCGCTTCGACGCCGAGGCTGTCGAGCAGTTGCTGACGCTCTGTGTCCTGCAACAGCGGCAATTCACTCAAACGCTGTTGTGGATCAGCGAGCAGCGCCTGCAACAGGTTCAGCCAGTGTTCGGCCATCTGTGCGATGCGCGGTTCGTCGAACAGATCGGTGCTGTAGGTCAGGCAGCAACCCAGACGGTGGTCCAGTTCGGTGACTTCCAGATTGAGGTCGAACTTGGTGGCTCGCGCATCGTTGACCAGGTACTCGACAGTCATGCCCGCCAGTTCGCGGCTTTGCTGGAACTCCCAGCGCTGCACGTTGCACATCACCTGAAACAGCGGGTTGTAGGCTGCGCTGCGTGGCGGTTGCAGGGCTTCGACCAGATGATCGAACGGCAGGTCCTGATGCGACTGGCCTTCGATCACCGTGTGGCGAACCTGTTCGAACAGCTGGGCGACGCTCATCTGCCCGTCAAGCTGCACGCGCAACACCTGGGTATTGAGGAACGCGCCGATCAGCCCTTCGCTTTCCGGACGAATGCGGTTGGCCACCGGCGCGCCGATGCGCAAGTCGTTCTGGCCGCTGTAGCGGTAGAGCAATACCGCCAGGGTGGCGGTCATGGTCATGAACAGGGTCAGGCCGTTGCGCGCATTGAATGCACGAACTTTCGCGGCCAGGTCGGCGTTCAGGTCAAAGCGATACAGTTCGCCCTGATGGCTTTGCACCGGCGGCCGCGGCCGGTCCGCAGGCAGCTCCAGCAATGGATGCTCGCTGCCCAACTGCGCGGTCCAGTAATCGAGCTGGCGCTGGCGTTCGCCAGCTTCCATCCACTGCCGCTGCCAGACGCTGTAATCCAGATAGTGCACCGCCAGCGGTTCCAGCGGCGATGGTCGTCCTTCGAGGAAGGCTTCGTAAAGCTGCCCCAGTTCGCGGGCGAAAATGTCCATCGCCCAGCCTTCGGTGACGATGTGGTGCAGGGTCAGGACGAAGTAATGCTCAAGGTCGCTCGCCTTGGCCAGACACGCGCGCAACAACGGTCCGGTTTCCAGATCGAAAGGCTGGTGCGCCTCACTGTCGGCCAGTGCCTGAATGCGCTGCTGACGAAGCTCGGCGGGCAATGCCGAGTAGTCCTGCCATTGCACGCGCAGGCCGGACTGCTCGCTGACCTGCTGGCACGCTACGCCGTTGACGCTCGGGAACGTGGTGCGCAGGGTTTCGTGGCGCAGGATCAAAGCTTGCAGCGCTGCCTCGAAGCACTCGATGTTCAGCACGCCTTTCAGGCGCGCCATGCCGCCGACGTTGTAGGCCGGGCTGTCCGGTTCCATCTGCCAGAGGAACCACATGCGCTGCTGGGAGTAGGACAACGGCACCGGCTGGCTGCGGTCGACACGGGCAATCGGTTGCAGGCTGCTGCGTGCGCCGGACTGCTGAATGGCCTCAACCTGTTCGGCAAACGCGCCCAGTTCGCTGGCTTCGAACAGCGTCCGTAACGGCAGGTCGATGTCGCACGCCTGACGCACGCGGGAAATGATTTGCGTGGCCAGCAACGAATGCCCGCCCAGCTCGAAGAAATCATCGCGCAGGCCGACACGCGGCACGCCCAGCACCTGTCGCCAGACAGCGGCGATCTGTTTTTGCAGATCCGTCTGCGGCTCGACGTGCTCGCGGGTCTGCCATTGCGGCTCGGGCAAGGCGCGACGATCCAGCTTGCCGCTCGGGCTCAGGGGCATGCTGTCGAGGCGCACCAGCTGCGCCGGAACCATGTAATCCGGCAGTTCCAGGGCCAGTGCCGACTTGATCCGCTCGGCCTCGACGTTCTGCCCCGCTTCGGCGGTGTAGTAACCGATCAGTTGCGGCCCGGCAACGGTTTCGCGCAGCAGGACGGCTGCCTGGCCTACGCCTGGCTGGGCCAGCAAACGCGCTTCGATCTCTTGTGGTTCGACGCGGAAACCGCGCAGTTTGACCTGCTGATCCAGACGGCCAAGGTATTCCAGCACGCCATCGGCGGCCCAGCGCACCAGGTCACCGGTACGATACAGGCGCTCACCCGCTTGCCCCAGCGGATCGGCGATGAAGCGCTCGGCGGTCAGCCCGGGACGTCCCAGATAGCCACGCGCCAGACCGATGCCGCCGATGCACAGCTCCCCGGCCACCCCGCGTGGCAGCGGATTCAGTTCGCTGTCCAGCACCCGGCACAGCACATTGCCCAATGGCCGGCCGATCGGCGAGCGCAGGCCGTCGCTGATCCGGCACTGCCAGTGGGTGACGTTGATCGCGGTTTCAGTCGGGCCATAGCGGTTGTGCAGCTGTACGCCGGGCAGTTGCTCGAGCACCCGGTTGCGCAGCTCGCCGGGCAACGTTTCGCCGCCGGAAAACAGCCGACGCAGGCTGCTGCACTGCTGCGCCAGCGGCTCATCGATGAACAGTTGCAGCAGCGGCGGCACGAAGTGCAGCGTGGTCACCGAATACGCGTTGATCAGCTGCGCGATGCGCTGCGGATCGCGGTGTTCGCCAGGGCCTGCCAGCAACAAGCGGCAGCCGGTGACCAGCGGCCAGAAGCACTCCCACACCGAGACGTCGAAACTGATCGGTGCCTTCTGCATCAGCACGTCGCTTTCATCCAGTGCGTAGGTGTCCTGCATCCATTGCAGGCGCTCGGCCAGGGCCGCGTGAGTGTTGCCGACGCCTTTGGGCTGACCGGTCGAGCCGGAGGTGTAAATCACGTACGCCAGGTTGTCGCCGTGCAGGTTCAGACGCGGCGCACTGACCGGCCAGTTGTCCAGGTGCAGCGTGTCCATCGCGACGGTGCACACGCCTTCGGCGCTCGGCAGGTCGCCCAGCAGATGGCTCTGGGTCAACAGCAGTTCGACCCCGCTGTCTTGCAGCATGTAGGCGAGTCGATCCATCGGATAGTCCGGGTCCAGCGGCACGTAAGCCCCGCCTGCCTTGAGGATCGCCAGCAGCCCGATCAACAGCTGCGGCGAACGCTCGGCGGCGATCGCCACCTTGATGTCCGGACCAACGCCCTTGTCGCGCAGGTAATGCGCCAGGCGGTTGGCCTGAGCGTGCAGGCTGGCGAAGTCTAGGCTGCCGCCCTCCCACACCAGTGCGATACGTTCCGGTGTCTGTCGCGCCTGGCGGTCCAGCCGTTCCGGCAACCACAACGTGGCCGGTGCGCAAGGCGCGGCGCTCCATTGCGCCTGTTGCTCCTGCTCCTCGGCGCTGAGCAGTTGCACGTCACCCAGCGCGAGCTGGGCCTGCTGGCTGACCTGCGTCAGCAGGCGCACATAGTGCTGAGCCATGGCCACGATAGTGTCGTGCTCGAACAGTTCGTCGGCGTAATCGAAGGACAGCGTCAGGCGACCATTGCGGTCCTCCTCACTGTGCAGTTGCAGATCGAACTTGGCCTCGCGGCTGTGCCACGGCAGCTCTTCGGCCAGCAGCCCAGGCAAACGACGCAGAGCGCCGAGGTCGCGTTGCTGGTGGTTGAACATGACTTGAAACAGACCGTGCTCGCGCGCCTGCGGAAACGCTTCGACCAGTTGCTCGAACGGCACGTCCTGATGGGCCTGGGCTTCAAGCGCCGCCTGCAGGGTCTGGGCCAGCAGGGTCGAGAATGGCAGACGCGGGTCCAGCTCTGCGCGCAGCACCAGGGTGTTGATGAAGAAGCCGATCAGGCCCTGGGTTTCATGGCGTGGCCGATTGGCGCCGGGCACACCGATGCGAATGTCGGCTTGCCCGCTGTAACGATGCAACAGGGTCTGGAACCCTGCCAGCAGGAACATGAACGACGTCGATTGCCAGGCTTGCGCGGTGTTGCGCACGGCGGTGCTCAGTTCGGCAGTCAAGCGCAGGCTGTAGCGCGAAGCGCTGTGCTGCTGGCGGGCCGAACGCGGATGGTCGGTGCTCAACGTCAGAACTGGCTGTTCATCACCCAGTTGCTGCTGCCAGTAAGCCAGCTGGCGCTCGGCCTCGCCGTTCGCCAGCCATTCGCGCTGCCATTGGCCGTAATCGGCGTAACGCAGCGGCAACGGTGCCAGCTCCAGCGTCTGGCCCTGAACAGCCGAGGCATAGAGGCGCGAGAACTCGTCGATCAGCACATTCAGCGACCAGCCATCGGCAATGATATGGTGCAGCGTGACCAGCAATTGATGCTCTTCTTCGTCCAGTTGCAGCAACGTGACGCGCAGCAACGGGCCGTGTTGCAGATCGAACGGCAAGCGCGCCTGCTGTTCGCGAATTGCCACGGCCCGTGCCTGACGCTCGTCGCTGGGCAGATCGCTGATATCGAGGGTGTCCAGGTGAAATTCACTCGGCGCATCGATACGTTGCAGGGCCACGCCGTTCTGTTCGTAGAAGCGCGTGCGCAGCGATTCATGACGCTCGATCAGGCGTTGGAAACTGGTGCGCAATGCAGTGCTAACCAGTTCACCGCGCAGGTGAAGCCCACCGGGAATGTTGTAGGCGCTGCTGTGCGGGTCGAGCTGCCAGAGGAACCAAAGGCGGTTTTGGGCCATGGACTGTGGCAGATGCTCATTGCCGGGCAATCGCGCGATGGCGCTCTGCGTCTGGCTGTCGCCCTGCGATGCGGCGGTCTGCAGCGTTTCGACCTGTGCCGCGAAGGCCGCCAGCGTCGGCGCTTCAAAGAGCAGTCGCAGGCTCAGGTCAATCCCCAGCGTTTCGCGCAGGCGGGCCACGACCTGGGTCGCGATAATCGAATTGCCGCCCAGCAGGAAGAAATGGTCGTCGGCGTTGACCTGTTCACACTGCAACTGCTCGCACCAGACTGTGGCGATCTGCGCTTGCAGGTCCGAGCCGCTGCTTGGGGCACAGCCTGAAAGAGTGGCATCGCTCGAAGGAAACACCGCGTAGCTGTCCAGGCTGCCGTCGGCCAGACGCGTGCGGCAGGCCGAGCGCTGCAATTTGCCGCTGGAGGTCTTGGGCAGCGCGCCCGGATTGAGCAGTACCACGACACTCGGCGCTTCCTGAAACGCCTCGGCCACGGTCTGCCGGATAACCTTGATCAACGCGTCCGGCGTGAGGATTTTCTGCACGCTGCGACTTATTTCAGCAGCAATGCCGATGCCTTCGCTACCGTCCTGAGTGACGGCAAACGCCGCCACCCGGCCTTTGCGCACGACATCTACGTCACGCTCGATGAGCTTTTCGATGTCCTGTGGGTACAGGTTGTGGCCACGAACAATCAACATGTCCTTCAGGCGGCCAGTGATGTACAGCTCGCCGTGACGCTGAAAACCCAGGTCGCCGGTACGCAGCCAGGTCTGCCCGGCGTGCTGCACGAACGCCTTGGCGGTGGCTTCCGGGTTGCGCCAGTAACCATGGGCGATGCTCGGCCCGCTGGCCCAGACTTCGCCAACCTGATTCTCGCCGAGCACCTGCAGGCTGACCGGGTCGGCGATCAGCACGCCATGCCCTGGCTGGCCCGTGCCGCAGCTCATGACCGGCATACCGTCGCCCGGTTCTACGACATTGCGCGCCAGCGCCTGCGCATCCAGGCGCAGCGATGGGATACCCTTGCCGCGCTTGCCCCCGGCCACATACAACGTCGCTTCGGCCAGACCGTAGGACGCCATGAAGCTGTCAGGCGTGAAGCCGCAACTGGCGAATTTTTCGGCAAATGCTCTCAGGCTGTCTTCGCGAATCGGCTCGGAGCCCGAATACGCCACGCGCCAGCGACTCAGGTCCAGACGCTCCAGCGCCGAATCGCTGACCCGTGCGCTGCACAGCTGGTAGGCGAAGTCAGGCCCGCCGCTGATGGTGCCGCCGTATTCACTGATGGCTTCCAGCCAGCGCAACGGCCGGGCGAGGAAGTACGCGGGGGCCATCAGGATGCACGGGACACCGCTGAAAATCGGCTGCAACAAGCCGCCGATCAGGCCCATGTCGTGGTAGAGCGGCAGCCAGCTGACAATCACGTCGTCCGGATTGACGTCGATGCCGAAGCCGTGGCGGATCAATGACTCGTTGGCGACCAGATTGCCATGCGTGACCTGCACGCCCTTCGGTAGTGCGGTCGAGCCAGAGGTGTATTGCAGGAACGCAATGTCGTCGGCCTGCAGTTGTGGGCCCTGCCAGTCTTGTGCCGGGGCAGCAGGCAGCGTATCGACACAGAGCAGTGGCGGCGCATCGGCGGCGGCCAGCTCGTCCATCTGCAGCAAGGCAGGCTGCAAATCGGAGCCGGTCAGCAGCAGACGCGGCTCGGCATCGGCGATGATCGACAGCAGTCGCTCCTGGTGATGGCGACGATTGGATTCCGGCGGATAAGCCGGCACGGCAATGACCCCGGCATACAGGCAGCCGAAGAACGCCGCAACATAGTCGGGCCCGCTATGGAACAGCAGAATTGCCCGATCCCCCGGCACAGCCTGACGTTGCAGCGCAGCAGCGATGGTCCGCGCGCGCAGGTCCAGATCACGGTAGGTCAACACCAGGCCCTGGTCTTTCTCATCGGTGAGAAAACGCAGCGCCAGCCGATCCGGCGTGTGCAAGGCGCGACGCTGAAGAGCCTGAGCCAGAGTGTCGGGGAGTTCAAACGCATCCATGATGGGGTTCCTGCTAGATTCGGCGTGCCAGATAAAATCTGAATTTCAAAAAAGACGCGCGCCCTGCAAGGAGGTCACGCGCGGAGCAAACAGGGTCAACCGGCGGCCCGGTTCATGTGCCGTGACGCGCTGTTGCGCCAGCGTGTCAGGTGCTGTTCGCAATAGCGTCGCAGCAGACGGAGCAGCTGCGTTTGCTCGTCGACCAGATAAAAGTGATGGCCCTCGAACATGTCCAGAGAGAAGCCGGTGCAGGTCTCTTCCTGCCAGTCGAGCAGTTGCTCGACGCTGATGCTGTCCTGCTTGCCGCCGAATACATGGATCGGCACGCTGAGCGGCTCGCGCTTGCCATACACAAAGCTGCCGCAGAGCAGAAAATCGGCGCGCAGGATCGGCAGCATCAACTGCATGAGCTCTTGGTTGGCGATGACGTTTTCGCTGGTGCCTTTTAACGTGCGTAATCGGTCGAGCAGTTGCGCATCAGTCTTCGCAGTGGCGTATTCGCTGACATCGCGACGCACCGGGCCGGCAGTCGCCGATGCGAACAGCGCCAGCGGCGCAGGCAGGCCGCGCTCGCGCAAGACGTGCGCCAGCTCAAAGGCCAGCAGCCCGCCCAGACTGTGGCCAAACAGCGCATAGGGCTTGTCCAGGTCGGCACTGATCTCGTCGGCCAGGTGACTGGCCAGCTGCACGATGTCGGTCTGCAAGGGCTCGTCCATGCGCATGCCACGGCCGGGAAGCTCCAGCGGGCGCACGTTCAGCCACTCCGGCAATTTGCGCCGCCAGGGGCTGTAGAACATCGCGCTGGCCCCGGAATAAGGCAGACAGAACAGCGTCAGGCTCACCGGCGTGCTCATATCGAAACCGTCCGGCTGTGGGCGCGGATGTAAAAGCGGCGATGCGCGTGATCGAAACGCATGGGGTTCTCCTGAGGTATTCCCTGGCCGCAACCGTGGTCGGGCCTGTCACCAATGAGAACGGATGGCGTCTGCAAATAATTAGGCGGATACACGCGGCGGGGACAGGCACGAAAAAAACGCCCTTTTAAAGTGCGCTGATTGGCTTTCGCATTTGACAATAATTATCATTAAGGCTAATTTGTCGCCCTATGTGACGGTGCTGCCCCCTCCATGCGGCCCTCCCCTCCATTGTTAAAGCAGCAAGGTGAATTCCATGACGGAACACGTAATCACAAGTAAGTGCGACTCACCCTTACTCCAGGCATTCGTCGATAACTACTTGCTGCTGGTCAAGATTGCGGCCCGCATCGTGGGCTGCCGCTCGCGCGCCGAAGACGTCGTACAAGATGCCTTTTTCAGACTGCGCTCGGCACCGCAGGCCACGCTGACCTTCAAGGCACAGCTCAGTTACCTGTTTCAGATCGTGCGCAACCTGGCCATCGACCATTACCGCAAACAGGCGCTGGAACAGAAATACACCGGCCCCGAGGCCGAGGGGCTGAACGTGGTGATTCAGGGTGCCTCGCCGGAAATCTCGCATATCAACTTCTCCAGCCTGGAGAAAATTGCCGACGCCCTGACCGAGCTGCCGCCCCGCACCCGCTATGCGTTCGAGATGTACCGCCTGCACGGCGTGCCGCAAAAAGACATCGCCAAGGAACTGGGTGTGTCGCCAACGCTGGTCAACTTCATGATCCGCGATGCGCTGATTCATTGCCGCAAGGTCAATGGCGCCCAGGCTGAAGCCTGATTGCGAGCGGTTCAGGCAGGCAAAAAAATCCGGAGCATTGGCTCCGGATTTTTGTTTTCAGCCTGGCGGGCGACAGATCAGCGGCTGACCTGATACTCGGGTTGCACTTCCGGCATCGCCGAGGAGTGGTGGTTGAGAATCTTCCACTCGTTGCCGACACGGTGGTAGAGAAACGAATAACGTGCCTGCACCTTGGTCTTTTTGCCGTCCGGCGCCGTCAGGGTGAAGGTGTAAACACCGTTGTCCGCAGCGGCATCAGGCCCCAGGCGACGAATCTCCCGGTAGTTGATCTCGCCAACCGGCTTGAGCGCCAGGAACTTATCGAAGTAATCTTTGATCTCTGCCGGAGTGGCACGCACCTTGTTGGAGACCGTAGGCTGCAGGACCGCGTCCGACGCGTACAACGATGCGACGGTAGTGGAGTTTCCGGTCTGCAGGGCCTTGTTCCAGCGATCAAACAGACCGGCGATTTCCTTGTCGTTCACATTGTTTGGCGTCTCGGCCACCATGCGGTAGGTGTAGCCGGACGGCTCGGCAGCAGCTTGAACCATCGGTGCACTTACAGCCAGCAACAGGGCCAGGGCGGTCAATTTCGTTTTCATCGCTACTCTCCTACGGGGATCTGTTCAGGGATTCAGTGATTGCCACTTTGCCCTCCCCGCCACGGCTCGCCATCGGCCAACCGGGGTTAACTGTGTATGCCGATCGGCAGATAGGCGTCACCTCCTGATACAGTTCTAATAGCCTGACTTCTGTTTATGCCCGCGCGGGCATCAACCCTCGCTGGAGCACCCCATGCAAAGTCCTCCCCATGATCCGGCAAGCGCACTGGCCATCCGTAACCAGTATCGCCAGTCGCAAAGCCGCGCCGCACGTCTTCGCCTGCTGGTGGATACCGGTCAGGAGCTGACCCATCTGCCACCTCAGGCCATGCGCCAGTGCGTGCTGCAACGCGCGTGCGCATTCGTGGCCATGGACCATGGCCTGCTGCTGGAATGGAGTGCCGACAACGGTGTGCAGACCACCGCCAGCCATGGCAGTACAGAACGCCTCGCCACGCTTGAAACCGCTGCCGACCCGCTGGCCATCGGCCCGCAATGGCTGGAGCGGCCCGCAGCCGACCTGCCGTGCGTGCTGCTGTTACCGTTGCGCGGCGCCGACGAAGGGTCTTTTGGCACCTTGCTGCTGGCCAACAGCGTGGGCATCAATGCGCCGGACAACGAAGACATCGAGTCGCTGCAATTGCTGGCGACGTTGCTGGCGGCACACCTGGAAAACAATCGGCTGCTCGACGCGCTGGTGGTCAGAGAGCAGACCATGTCCGAACTGGTCCGCCAGTTGTTCACCGCTCAGGAAGACGAGCGCAAACGCATGGCCTACGACCTGCATGATGGTCTGGCTCAGACCCTGGCCGGTCTGCACCAGCGATTGCAGGGTTTTGCCGGTCGCTGTCCGGCGCTGCCTGCGCCACTGGACGCCGATCTGCAGGCCATTCTCAAGCTGGCGCAGCACTGCGTGGGTGAAGGTCGACAACTGATCAGCGGTCTGCGTCCTAGCGTGCTCGACGATTTCGGTCTGCTGCAGGCGGTCGACAAGGAAGCCGACCGGTTGCGCGAAGCGGGAGTCGCGGTGCATTGGCGCTCGCGCTCCCTGACCCGCCTGCCCAGCCACCTGGAAATCGCCCTGTTCCGTATTGCCCAGGAAGGCATCAACAATGTGCTCAAACACGCCAGTGCCGGCCGCGTAGAATTGGCCCTGGAACTGAGTGACGAGCACATTTCACTGCTGCTGGAAGACAACGGCAGTGGTTTCATCACCCAAAAACCGTTTAATGGCAAAGGCGTCCAGAAACTGGGCCTGGTGGCCATGCAGGAGCGCGCCAGCCTGCTCGGCGGCCGTCTGACCTGCGTCAGTCGGCCCGGGCACGGCACCCGACTGCGCGCCATCGTTCCTTTTACCGCAGACAAGGCAATGACATGACTGACACTGTGCGACTGGTTTTGGCGGACGATCATGAAGTGACGCGTACCGGGTTCGTCTCGCTGCTGGCGGGTCATCCGGAATTCGAAGTGGTCGGTCAGGCAGCCGACGGCCAGCAAGCCATCGATCTGTGCCTGGAACTGCAACCGGACATCGCCATCCTCGACATTCGTATGCCGATACTCAACGGGCTGGGCGCTGCGCGGATTCTCCAACAGCGCATGCCGGGGCTGAAAGTGGTGATTTTCACCATGGACGACAGTACCGATCACCTGGAGGCTGCTATCAGTGCGGGGGCCGTGGGCTACCTGCTCAAGGATGCCAGCCGCGACGAAGTGATCGACGGCCTGCAAAGGGTGGCGCGTGGTGAAGAGGCACTGAACAGCGCCGTCAGCGCGCGCCTGCTGCGGCGCATGACCGAACGCAACACCAGTGGCGCAGCCCTGCCGGAAACCCTCACCCCGCGTGAGCGCCAGGTACTCGGCCTGGTAGCGGGCGGCTTCAGCAATCGGGAAATAGGCGAAAAGCTTGGCATCACCACCGGCACAGCCAAGGCCCACGTGGAAAAGGTCATCGGCAAACTCGGCGCCTCGGACCGCACGCAAGCTGCAGTACGCGGTGTTGCACTGGGGCTGGTGAGTCAATCGACGAGCGACTGGCAATGACGGCACACGCCAGCAGTCGCTGGGAAGACCTTCCGCTACGCGGCAAGGCGCTGGTGGCCATTTCGCTGCCACTGACGATTCTCATGTTCTCGCTGGTGCTGATTTATATCGCCGAGCGCCAGACCGCTCGGGCGGAGGAAGATGTACGGCGTGTGCTGCTCGTGCAAGGCGACATCCAGACCCTCCACACCCAGATCGCAGAAGGCGCGGCCAGCGTACGTGGCTATCTGCTGACTCACAGGGAAGACTTCCTGCCTGGCTACCTCAACGCGCAACCGCTGATCGAGGCGGCGCTGACGCGGCTCAACACCAATGTGCGTGACGGGCAGATGCGCGAACACCTGAAAGCCATCGAGCCGCTGATCAACACCAAGGTCGAAGGCCTGGGAAAACTGCGCTCGATGAATAGGCAAGATCAGGAAACCGTCGCCCGCATCCTGATCGAAAACAAGTACGTGCTCGACCAGTTGCGCGAACGCATCGGCATCATGCGCGAGCGTGAAGACGCGCTGCTCGCCGAACGCACCGAGGCTGCCGCAGCCACCCGCGAGCGCCTGCTGCTGTCGACCCTGCTGGCAGCGGCTTGCGGAATCTTCGGTGCCATTCTTGCCGTGCTGATGCTGTCCAAGGGCATCGTCGCCAGGGTGCATCAGGTGCAACGCAACGCGCAGCGTCTGGCGCTGGGGCATCCGCTGCTGCCCCAGCCGCCTGAAAAGGATGAAATCGGCCAGCTCGGTACCCGGCTGGTCGAAGCCGGTCAGTTGCTCGCCGAACGCGAACGCGCTCTGCGCGACAACGAAGAGCGCTTGCGGCTGATCATCGAAGGCGTCAAGGACTACGGCATCTTCGCGTTGGACCGCAACGGCTACATCACCACCTGGAACGCAGGGGCCGAACGTATCAAGGGGTACACGGAGCAGGAGATCATCGGCCAGCACTTTTCTGTGTTCTATCTGCAACAGGAGTGTCCGCAACACCCCGACATGGCGCTGCATGAGGCCACCGTCAATGGCCGGTATACCGAAGAAGGCTGGCGCCAACGCAAGGATGGCAGCCGTTTCTGGGCCAGTGTGGTGATCACCGCGCAATACGACAGCAATGACGAGCTGCGCGGTTTCTCCAAGATCACCCGTGACATCAGTGATCGTCGCGTTGCCGAAATTGCCTTGGGCACTGCGCGCGAGGAAGCCGAACGCGCCAGCCGGGCCAAAAGTGAATTCCTGTCGCGCATGAGCCATGAACTGCGCACGCCGCTGAACTCGATTCTGGGCTTTGCCCAGTTGCTGGACATGGACTCCCCCGCCAGCCAGCGCCCGCAAATCGGTCATATTCTGCGGGCGGGCCAGCATCTGCTGAAGCTGATCAATGAAGTGCTCGACATCGCCAGAATCGAAGCCGGGCATGTTTCCCTGATCCTCGAGCCCGTATCCCTGTCGAGCGTGCTTGAAGAAGCGCTGGTGCTGGTCTCGCCGATGGCTGCCGACGCCAACATCGAATTGAAGCCCTTGCCGAACCTGCCTGACGAGATCGGCGTGGTGGCTGACCGCCAGCGCTTGATTCAGGTGTTGCTGAACCTGCTGTCCAACGCCATCAAATACAACCGGCCCGCCGGCCAGGTGCGGATTGAAATCGAGCAGACCGCCGAGCAGGTGACGGTCAGCGTAGTGGACACTGGCTACGGGATTGCGCCAGAGCGTATCGGGCAGCTGTTCAAACCGTTCGAACGCCTGGACGCCAACCCGAGTGTCGAAGGGACCGGGCTGGGACTGGCGCTGAGCAAAAGCATGCTGGAGATGATGCACGGCACACTGTCCGTACAGAACACGCCGGACGAAGGCTGCCGGTTCATACTGGCGCTGCCGTTTGTGCGGGTGCAGCCGCCTGCCGCTAAACTGCCCCGTCAAGCTGAAACTTCCCTTGAGATAAAGCCTGATGCACGCTCACCTGCCCGCCCGGTCTATCATGGCAAGCTGCTGTGCATCGAAGACAATTTGTCGAGCATGGCCTTGATTGAAACGCTGCTGCAACGTAGACCCGGTATCCAGTTGCTGTCGAGCATGCAGGGCCAACTGGGGCTGGACCTGGCGCGCCAGCATGCGCCACAGCTGATTCTTCTCGACCTCAACCTGCCGGACATCAAGGGGCTTGAGGTGCTGCAACGTCTGCGCCACTTGCCGGCCACCGCCCACACGCCCGTGCTGATGATCACTGCCGACACCAGTGATAAAGCCCATCGCGAACTGAAACAGGCCGGCGCCACGGCCATTGTGATCAAACCCATCCAGGTGCCAGTGTTCCTTGCCCTCCTGGACCAGTATTTACCGGAGCCCACATGACCGGCGACTTTCGCATTCTGATCATCGATGACCAACGGCCCAACCTTGATCTGATGGAGCAACTGCTTGCCCGCGAGGGGCTGACCAATGTCCTGAGCAGCACCGAGCCGCTACGCACGCTGGACCTGTTCAACAGCTTCGAGCCCGACCTTGTTGTGCTCGATCTGCACATGCCCGAATTCGATGGCTTCGCGGTACTGGAGCAGCTCAACCGGCGCATACCGACCAATGACTACCTGCCGATCATGGTGCTGACCGCCGACGCAACGCGCGATACCCGCCTGCGCGCGCTGGCGCTGGGCGCGCGGGACTTCATCAGCAAGCCGCTGGATGCCTTGGAAACCATGCTGCGCATCTGGAACCTGCTGGAAACCCGCGCACTGTATAAATCGCTGCGCGAGCTGGTGCCTGCGGAAAATATCGAACTGCTGCGCCAGCCGCGCACGCTGGCGCAGCAGTGATTATTTGATCAGCGTCACCGGCACCGATGCTTCATGGATCACCCGCGTGGCCACCGAGCCCAGCAGCAAGCCGCCAAAGTTACCGAGCCCGCGGGTGCCCATCACCACCGCGTCACAGCCAAGCCGCTTGACCTCGGCCTCGACCTGTTCGGCCACGTTGCCCAGATCGACGTGGGCCTGAAACGGCACACCAGCAGCAGTCAACAACGCAACCGCATCAGCCAGCACCCGCTTGCCTTCATTGGTCAAGCCGGCCTTGACGCCATCAATCATGTCGGGAGCCAGATAAAGGCTGTAATCGATAGGGCTGGCCTGCACATTCAGGATATGTACCTCGAGCGACTTGGTGAGTTCGCCAGACAACTCGATGACATAGCCCAGGGCACGCATGGCGTGCTCGGAGCCGTCGAAAGGAACCAGGACTTTGTGCATGGGCGTTTTCCTTGTTGGGTTATGCGCTCAACATAACCGCAGCCCGACAACGCCGCTACTGGAATAAGCGGTTCCTTTGATCCAGCTCAGATCAACGCACCGCACATGCGATCAATGCCCCTGAAGAAACGCCGCGGCCTGATCCAGCAACAGCATAGGATTTTCGGCCTTGTGTATGTCAACCGACAGCAACTGACGGAAGCGTCGCGCGCCAGGGAAACCCAGGCCCAGACCGAGCATATGCCGGGTGACGTGGTGCATGTTGCCGCCGCTGGCAATGTGCGCAGCAATGTACGGCCGCATCGACTCCAACGCATCGTAACGACTGATGACCGGCGCAGTGCTGCCGAACAACTGCTGGTCCACATGCGCCAGCAAATAAGGATTGTGATAAGCCTCACGCCCCAGCATCACTCCATCGAACGTCTGCAAATGCTCACTGCACTGCTCCAGCGTCTTGATGCCGCCGTTGAGCACAATCTCCAGGTCAGGAAAGTCTGACTTCAACTGCGCGACCACGTCATACCGCAATGGCGGAATATCGCGGTTTTCCTTGGGAGACAGCCCTTCGAGAATCGCGATACGCGCGTGAACCGTGAAACTCTGGCAACCCGCCTCCTGAACCTTGCCGACGAAATCACACAACTCGGCGTAGCTGTCATGGCCATTGATGCCGATCCGGTGCTTGACCGTGACCGGAATACCAACCGCATCGCGCATCGCCTTCACGCAATCCGCCACCAGCTCAGGATGCGCCATCAGGCACGCACCGATCATGTTGTTCTGCACCCGGTCACTCGGGCAACCGACGTTCAGATTGACCTCGTCATACCCCGCCTCTTCCGCTAAACGCGAACACGCAGCCAGATCCGCCGCCGTACTGCCACCCAGCTGCAATGCCAGCGGATGCTCGCTTTCATCATGCCGCAGGAACCGCTCACGGTCGCCATGCAGCAAGGCACCGGTGGTGACCATCTCGGTGTAGAGCAAGGCGTGCTTTGAGAGCTTGCGCATGAAGTAGCGGCAGTGGTGGTCGGTCCAGTCCATCATGGGGGCGACGGAGAAGCGGCGGGACACTGTTGCAAGCGGATCGCCTATGTTTGCTGAGGCTTCGTTGTTTTCGATGTTCATGTGGATTGGTCTTTTACGCGGCGGGTTATCGCCATCCCTTAGCTGGCCTCAACAACATGCATCATTGAGAGGCGGTCAGCGAGAAAATGGCTCAATTGAATCGAGCGATGCGCGGGACCACACAGTGGCCCGCACGCAGAGACGCGGTCAATCGGGAAAGGCCGATAGTTTATCAGGAAAGCGACAGTTCTGATGACGTGCTGATTTGCAGCCGGATTTCAGGCACGGGAGCTGAACGTGTCAAAAAGCGCCAACGGCAAAGGCATTTTCCGGGCGTGTTTTTCCGAGAATATTCCGCTCGCAGACAGCATTGACGCTCCTCACAACGCTGGTGCTTATTCTGGAAAGGACAGCTGTGGAAATGCGATCGTTGTTGGAGAATACAGACATCCGTATGGCGGGCAATGCGGGAAGCAGCGAGCTTGTGATAATAGGCGTATCGCCCGGAATGAGTGATAACTCGCCCACGCCGATACCTACACCGGCACTGATGGCATTGAAAACGGCAAAATTGGACTCTGAGGTGAATCGTATCTCGGACGCCATCCCGGCAAACTGCAAGGATTGGACAGAGACCTCTCGGCATATACAACCATCGGGAAAATGCACCAACGGTATCGGATGCCCTGCCCTGATCAGCCTGGCATCGCCGATCCAGTGCAGTTCTTCACGCCTGATGTATTCAGAATGCTCCATGACCCGAGATTCCGGCACTGCGACAACGGCCATGTCCAGTCGACCCTGGTCGACGTCGTCTATCAATAACGCCGACGTCTTGCAGACCAGCTTTATCTTGAGATCGGGGTTTGATCGAGACAGGGCTTTTACAATCCCTTGCAGGAAAAAGAGTGCGTAATCATCCGGCATGCCCAGACGCAATTCGCTATCAGGGTTCTTGTTCTTCAAGCGGAACAGATTGTCATGCATGGCGAGAATCTTTTCAGCGGCCGACAATACTTCTTCGCCAATGACCGTCAGCCGAAAACCGTCGTCGCCTCTGACGAACAACTTCAGTTCCAGAAGTGCTTCCAGCTTTTTTATCTGCATACTGATGGCTGGTGGAGTTTTGCACAGCGCAACCGCAGACCGCGTGATACTTCGAGTTTCGCTCACCGATTTGAACGTGCGCCAAAGGTGCGTATCAACATCAAAGATTCGAGACATCCGTTTTCCCTGTTTACCCGGTGCAAAGCGGATGGTCGACTTTGCTAACCGGGTGTTTTCCCGCTCCGGGGTTTTTCCACTGCACCCCGGCTTTCCTTCCCTCTATAGTTAGGCCATTTGGCGGGTATTCGCAAAGTATTCCTGAGCATCAGAGGAAATAGGGTTAAAAAACGACGGGCTGAATCGATTTTCTGCGTCCCGATCATCTTTCTGACCATTCATTTACAGATGAAAACTTCGGTACGTCCAGACTCCCCTCCGCGGCACGGATACCGAGCTTCTGTCAGGAAGCCTCTTCCCGCAACGCGACGCCAAGCGCCTGCAGCAGAGGCGTATTTTCACAGGCGATGTACGTGACCTCTGCGTCCTCTGATGTATTGACGTGTTTGTGCCAACGCCAGACGGGAATATAAACGGCGTCTCCAGCTGTCCAGGCAACGAGCGTCTCTCCTACCATCGAAAAACCGGTGCCTGAAATGATATAGATGATGGTTTCATAGTTATGCCGATGCAGGCCCGACCCTTGCAGCGGCTGCAGCGCACCGAACGTCATACTTATCGACCTGGACGGCAGGTCGACAACATGAACTTCGTGCTTTCTTGTTTTGCTGAACGCGTCCAGCGTGGTGGTTCTGACGCCTTCATGTAACAGCGTGCCCACGTCCTCGCCAGCGGCCAGACTGGCGGGAACATGCACGAAATCACCGGAAGAAAAAGTAGGGTTATTCATGCTCACCTCAAAGTTTATCGAGAAACTCAAGTCGCGCCTTGATCATCATGACGGCGGCGTGCCGGACTATTTCAAAACGAGTCGGTTTTTCCATCACCAGACGCGACAGAATCGCCAACAGGGTGTCCGCGTGACCATCGTCACATTCGATATGCAACGTGAAAAACCTGAGCCTCTCTGCAGCAACGCCCTGACCCGAGAAGCCAGTGACAATGTCACTGTACAGGTGAGGAACAATGGCCTCGGCCCCCAGGCACAACGCCGAGAGTCCATAAATACCATTGGGCTGTTTGCAGAAGTTCATCATTGTATCGATGAGGTGCTGCGTGGAAGGAAGCGTGGCGTGCGCCTCCAGGTTCAGGTCGAAGGAGCACAACATCTCACGGTAGATAGCCGAATGAGTGGGTTCGGCGACTTCACCAAAACCCAGTTCTTCGAAAAGATTTTCGAACACTGCCAGAATATCTTCATCACCCTCAAGATGACTCATTAACTGGCAGATGTACCGCGTGAAATAACGGCTGTATTTTCCTTGTTGCACGAGAAAGCTCTTCAGCCGGTCTATCGGCATGCTTGCCGCACGGCACTGAACCAGAAAAGGATGATCGAAGACCTGCTGGATCAGTTCGTCTCTTAATTGTGCAAGCTCTTGCAGGATGAACTCATTGCCCAACGCACGGGCAGACAATGTACGGGTGTCTCCAACCATTAAATCCATCAGGCAATCCCTCGCGATGATTCGTTGTGTAAGGTAGAAAGGTAGGCACGTTTCAAGATGTCCAGTCCGCGCTCTAGTACAGGCAGATCGATGGTCAGTGGCGGCATCAGCTTGAGCACTTCATTCAAGGGGCCACAGGTTTCCACAAGCAGACCTTGGGACAGGCATTCTGCAGACAGTCTGCTCGCGCGCTGTGAGTTGCCAAATCTCAATCCCATGAACAGCCCTCTCCCGACAATGCGGACAGCCTCGGGGGGTGAATGAGCAATTATTTTTTCCAGTGCAAGGCGCAGGACGGCGGAACGTTGCGCTATCGAGCGCTCGAACGCGTTGTCTTGCCAATAGCTCAGTGCCGCCGCAGCCGTCACGAATGCAGTGTTGTTTCCACGAAAGGTGCCATTGTGTTCACCGGGCGCCCACTGATCGTGCTCCGGTTTTATCAGCACCAGTGACATCGGCAGACCATAACCGCTGATGGACTTTGAAAGGCAAATGATATCGGGGGATATATCGGCAGATTCAAAACTGAAAAATGTGCCCGTACGTCCGCAACCGGCTTGAATATCGTCAATGATCAGCAGCGCGCCTGAGGCCTGGCACAGCCGTTGAATTCTCTGTAACCATTGCGGACGCGCGCAATTCAAACCGCCCTCGCCCTGCACAACTTCCAGAATAATGGCTGCCGGCGGCTCGAAACCTGCGCCTGCTGAGGAGAACATCGTTTCAATGATATGCGCGCTGTCAATGTCACGCCCCAGAAATCCGTCATAAGGTAGCCGAACGACGTTTGAAAGCTCTACGCCAGAGACGGCTCTTTTATCGGCGTTGGCGGTCAGCGCCAGCGAGCCCAGCGTGACGCCGTGAAATGCATGGGTAAACGCCGCGATGGAAGTGCGTCCGGTGATCTTGCGGGCCAGCTTCAAGGCGGCCTCGATTGCATTGGTCCCCGTGGGCCCGGTGAACTGCAGTTTGTAGTTCATTCCCCGCGGCGTGAGGATAATCCGCTCGAACTGTTCGATAAACCGAGACTTCGCAGCGCTGTGAAAGTCCAGGGTGGTCGTGATGCCGTCCTGCTGAATATAGTCCAACAGCTCTTTTTTCAAACGCGGGTTATTGTGGCCATAGTTCAGTGATCCGGCCCCCGCAAAAAAGTCGATGAACTGCCGCCCCTCGACGTCTTCGATCACTGCGCCTTGCGCCGTCGCAAACACAACGTCACAGTCGCGACAATAAGAACGCACATTCGATTCACGCTCGTAGATAGCCATTGTTGGGTTCATGCCTGCTTCCCTTGCCCAGAAAAATTAAACTACGCTCGCGCCATGATGTAATGGCCCAGACTTTTCTCGGGCCCGTAAAATATCGACAGCATGTCCTTGATGTCCAAATGCAGAACCGTACACTCTGACGTTTCATGCAACTCGTCTCGAAAGCGAATGTTCAAGTCACGGAACCCCATGTGGGCCAGTGCTTTTATCGGTGTGTGCGGTGTATCGATAAAACAATTGGCAAGGACGTCGTAGTTTTTTTCTTTCAGGCAATACTGCAACGCCGCTTTTACCAAGGCAGCAAAAATACCGTAGGGGTAAGCCGAAAATATCTGATCACGGTGCCTGGCCGGAACCATGAGTCGCGCACATTCGATCAGCGCGCCTTGCGCGGTTGCCCGTATCCCGGAAATATCGGCAAAATTGTCGATGGGCAGACCTTGGTCCCCGTCGATAATCATGCGCATGACCCCCACGGCGGATCCCTCGTCGTCAGTGGCGAGCAGGTAGACCGAGTTGGCATGGTAGCGATCATTACGAGGATCGGTGTCATCCCCGTCCAGCCAACCTAACTCCTCGCTGTACACTTCCTGCCAAACAGCCTTGACCAGGGCGAGTTCAATATCAGAGTTTGCAAGTAGCACGTTACCTTTGAAGTCCTTCGACGTGGCATCGTCAAAGGGCAGTGTCGATCCGTTCATGTTGTGCATTCCATAGCGTGTAGGTATAGGAAACTGCCATTATTGAAACAATCATTGCGACTGCACTGATGACACCTACGACGGGCGCGTCAACGAACTCGAGAAGTGTTCCCAGCAGGAAAGAACCTATCGGACTGCCCCCCATGAAAAACAACATCAGTAACGCTAACACCTGAGCTTTATTACCTGAAGGGGCATTTTCCTGAATCAGCGTCTGCCCCATGCTGAGGGCAATACCGCCCAGAAACCCCCAACTCAATACCCCTAAAAACAGAATCCACTCTGTGAGCACGGATGGGATAACCGCCAGCAGTAACGACGCGAGCAGGCAGGAACTGATTAGTGCCCGTAATTTATTTTCTATCCCGCCCTTGACGGTCAAGACAATGACGGAAGCGATCAACCCAACCATAAACACAATATTGAACAGCGCCAACAACGAGGCGTCGTACCCCGGCAACCGGGAAATATGCAGGGGTAACATGACGAAAAATGAGCCCAGAAAAAATACACCGATCAGGCCGTTTAATAACAGTACCGGGAAGATGACCGGGTGCTGAATGGAAAACCGCAGCGCGGTACGGGTTTCAGCGATCAGGCCGGAATGAGGCTTGCTGGGCGTGGTCACCGAAATATAAGAGGCGGCCAGGGACGACATCCCGAACAGAAACGACAACAACAAGAACATCAGACCGACGCCCACCTGTGGTGCAATACCTCCAATGGCGAAACCCACCGTCTGAATCCCGAACTCAATCCCGATGTTTATAGTGACGATCTTTTGCAACTGTTTCTTGCCCAGTACATTCAAGTAAAGTTCTCTGGCGGGCGCACAAAAGGCCGACAGCACGCCAAAGGCCAACGCATACACCAGCACGTTGGCGTACGTTATTGCGGA
The DNA here is from genome assembly GCF_017833055.1 of Pseudomonas sp. PvP100. Taxonomy (NCBI): domain Bacteria; kingdom Pseudomonadati; phylum Pseudomonadota; class Gammaproteobacteria; order Pseudomonadales; family Pseudomonadaceae; genus Pseudomonas; species Pseudomonas sp. PvP100. The sequence goes on along the minus strand of NZ_JAFIBO010000001.1, from coordinate 714,272 downwards.
CTGGTAACTCCAGACGGCGAAGACCAATGCCGTCAGCGCGCCACCCAGGTACACGCAGACCAATAACCTGCGCAACGGTTTGCGATCGGCAACATAACCGCCATAGATCACCAGCAGCAGCACCGGCAACATCAGGCACATCTGGGCGATGCCAAATTGAAAGGCCGATGCATGAACGACGCTGATCAGTACCCAGGGCAGAAATACGCTTTGTATCCCCACACAAATGAACCACAGACTGGAGGCCAGGAGGAACCTGGAAATATTGTGCCGTTCCTGAGTATCGAGCACTTCGTTCACGGCGCCTTCCTCAAAGGGCTGGCCCCGATCGGGGCCAGCTGGTTCAATTGACATTGAAGTGTTTGCGATGCTCCTCGGGGTTTGCCCACGTACCGTCGAACTCATAAATACCGTTGTCGAACGTAGAGCCGTCGAACCAGTAATACTTGGGCATGGGAGGAAGTTCGGTGCTGTACGGTGCACCCTCCAGGTCGCAAAGCATCAGCGCTGAACGACAGAGAATCAGGTAGTGCGAGGCCGTCGGTGCCACGGAAAGAATAGGCACGTTTCCTGTCTCTTTCATCCAGCTGAAAATATCGGGAATGCTCGGAAAACGAGGCTGATAAGAGGCTTGAAGCATGACCAGCCTTTCTACCAGCTCAGGCGTCATCTGCGCCTCTTCCGGAATATCGTAAAAATCCTCCAGCGTCAGACCTGCCTTATCGAACTTGTAGATGTTGGCGCCCCAACCGACCACCGAGGATGCCAACAAGCCTTTGCACCTGGCTGAGTGACGGTACGCCCTGTGCAGTGCATAGCGCTCGGCAATGCTGTAGAAGTCCATTTGATCCAGCACCAGATCACAGTCCTCCACAAACGCTTCAGCGGTGTGCTTCTGTATACCCTCAGGAAACACATCAACGCTCACGTCACCCGCCAGCCGGTGAACCAGCTCGGCAACTACCAACGCCTTGTTACGACCGACGGTTTCCACTGAAGCACCGAACTGTCGGTTGATATTGCTGATGTCGAAAGAATCGGGATCGGCAATTTTGATATGCCTTACACCCAACCGTGCCAGCCCGAGGGCCACGGCACCGCCAATACCCCCTGCGCCTGCGACGCCGACAACAGCATTGGAAAGCTTACCCTGATTGGCCATCTGCTCCAGTGTCGAGTTGCCGAGAAAACAACCGCTGCGTGAAACCCGCTCGTTGTATACCTGCTCGTCGAAAACGCCTGGAAATTTAACAATGCGTGCTTTCTTCAACATGATCTGCTCCTTGCTTTAGTTGCGGCCGCCGCAAAAACTACAGGCCAGTGACAATCGGTTATATGAGCCTTCCAGAAAAACCCGTACTTCGCGATAGAGTTCGAAACGCTTTTTTTCAAATAACATGGCATGGGTGCCTTTATCGATCAGCACGTACCGTTTACTGGAAGCATTGCTCAAGTGTGTGTACAGCCAGTCGATATCCGCCGCGGTGGTCAGCACATGATCATAATCACCGCGTGTGATTAACACAGGCACCGTGATTGTGGCAGGGTCCCAATACACGCCATGCCAGGCATCGTAGATATCCTGGGCAAAGCCTCCGGGTACTTTAATCATGTTCTTTTGATGCGCTCTTTCCAGCGCCGCATCACCGGGCCAGTTTCTTATAAACCCTTGTTCAAGCTGCGTCTCGGTGCCCGCCGGACGGTCTTCTTCTATCATGGACAATCGCTTGTCGACCGGAATCTCATAAAAGCTCTTGTCGGGTCTTTCGGCACTGCCGAACAAGCCTCGGACAATCTCCGGGCTTGTGGTATCACGCCGGACGATGGGCGAGTTGAACACGACCTTGTCTACTTTTTCGCCGTGCGCACTCAGGTAATACCCCACCGGTATCGCGCCCCTGGACGTGGCGATAATCGTCAGTTTTTTTGCACCGGTAAACTTCAATACATAGTCGACGGCGGCATCAATCACGGGCACCAGGCTTTTGGCATTGCCCACCGATTCACCGTTGGCGTGTGGACTGGCCTCGCGCATTTCCGAATAATCATCAGAACGACCATACCCCGGCAGGTCCACCACCCAGGCCTCACGCCCTGAATTGGCGACGTCTTGGGCCCAGGAATAACCGTCGATGGCGTACCCGGCCGAGAGATTACCTGAAATGGTTGCGCCATGAATAAACAGAACAACTTGTGACTCTTTCATTGTTTGAGTGTGGGTCCCTTTCGGCGAATCACGCCAAAGGGCCATCTTCATCGCGTCAGTTTTTAGCGTGACGGTATGAACTTCCACACCGTCTATATTTGCGGCTGAACTGGCAGGCAGTGGCGCCGCGCTCACCATTAAAGCGGTGGTACAGGACGCAATAAACAACGCAGCAGAAGCAATCCTTTTCATCAGTCGACGTCCTTGCGATAAAGTGGACAAAAGCATTTCACAGGGGCTGCGTGTTGTCTGTTCAAACTTTTTTAAGCCCCTTCATTTTTTTTTAATCATGCGTGCTGTGAAGAAGACTATGCTTGGCCATTCAGGGAGGCGCCATGAACACCAGCCAGGCATTCAGAAAGTTACATGAACGCAATGAGTTATTCGTCATGCCCAATGCATGGTGTGAGGGAAGCGCGCGCCTCATTCAGCAGTTGGGCTACGCCAGCCTCGGCACCACCAGCGCGGGGATTGCCTATGCACAGGGCTACCGCGATTCATCCCCCTCGATGGACCATGAAGATCGCTTTGCGGCGATTGAACGCATCGTTCGGGCAGTGGACATACCCGTGACGGCAGACCTGGAGAATGGTCTGGCGAAAACACTGGGCAAGGTCGAGGAGCATTTCAGAAGAGCCCTGACCGTCGGCTGCGCTGGTGCATCCATTGAGGATATAGCCGACTATCATGACCCGAACACCCCGCTGTATTTCTCTATCGAAGAAGCGTGCGATCGGGTACGCGCTGCGAGTGAGGCCGCCCACGCGCTCGATGCCGATTTTATCGTCACCGCCAGGACCGACTATCTGCTTGGAGCACACGAGTATTCGTTGACCGAAGTTATTAAACGGCTGGTCGCGTTTGAAGAAGCAGGAGCCGATTGTCTGTTCGCACCCGGCGTGAAATCGATCGAGGACATTGAGGCGATTCAGAGAGCGCTCAGCAAACCTCTCAACGTCCTGCCTGTTTTCGGTATGACGATTGACAGACTCAGGACAGTCGGCGTTCGCCGGATCAGCCTGGGCAGCTCACTGTTTCGTAACGCCTACCGGCAGATCTCGACTGTTTTACTTGGATTGGAAGAACCAGAGGGACTGGATTTTCTACAATCGGGACTGAGTCTGAATCAGCTCGATGAAGTGATGCGTTAACCAGGATCGAGTGTTTGCATGGAGCATACATGTGATATCCGATAGAAACCGAAATCCCGTTATTGGTCTCGAGAACGGCGTGACGATCAACCGTAGTTCTTTTCGTCTGGCCTGGCGGACGCTGAGGTTTGGTAAAGCAGAGCAGTTGGCAACTGAGATGGCAGGCGTTGAAAACTTACCCGTTTCAACGACAGGCCTGGCGACGGTACTGAGCCCGGCCATGCGGCTTTTTGACGGGTGTGCAGACATGGGTCTATGGGACGATGATACTTATGACCTGTTGATCATTCGTCTTCCCCCCGACGGCAGCAGATCGGACACCTACAGGCATCTCATCCGTGTGGCACGTCAGGGTGTGATTATCCTGCGCTGACTTTCAGGCCATGACGGGCGCGTTATCAGGGACAGGCAGCTCTGATCCGGATGCTCTTCAGTTGCCTCGCAACTCTATCGCCGCTACGCGACCTCATTCCGCATTCAACGGAATAACGACCGCAAACGTAGTCCCCAAATCCGCTTTCGATGTCACCTCGATACGCCCGCCGTGCGCATCGACAATCCTGTCGACGATGAACAGACCCAGCCCCAGGCTTGAATATGGTCCGTTATCGGTCATCTTTTCGGGTGAATAGCGGTCCATCGGGTTGAAGATGAACGGAAGCACGTCTTCGGGAATCGGGCTGCCGGTATTGTGAACGGTAAAGCGCAGCCCACTCTCCGAGACGGCCAGCGTCACTTCGACGGGATCGCTGCTATTGCCATGCTGTATGGCGTTGCCGATGAGGTTGGAGAAGACCTGCTCGAGGCGATCGCCATCGAAGCGACCAATGACCGGCTCATCTGAAGTCAGGCGAATGTCTGCTTCCGGGTGGACGGTACTCGACTCTTCAACGATGCGAGTGCAGATGGGTTGCATGTCTATTTCGGTCTTTTTCAGCGGGATGCCGGGGCCGATCTGCGAACGCGTGAAGTCGAGCAAGTCGCCAACGATCTGGTTGGCGCGCTTCACGCTGGAATAGATCCGCGAGGCGACTTTGGTTGGCCGCGCGCCCAGATCATGGGTGCGCAACAGCACGTCGGCACCCAGCAGTATCGCACTTAGCGGGGTGCGCAAGTCGTGCCCGAGGATGCCCAGAAAGATATTGCGTGACGCCTGAACCGCGCCTGTGTAGCTGGAGATAGACTCGGCAAGGGCCTGATCTATTGCCTCGTTGAAGCGGATCATGTCTTCGATCTGCTGTTGAGCGTCCTGCGTCTCTCGCGACATCCACTGCTTGATCACGCTCGCCCGCAATGCCCGAAACTCCGAAACCACCTGATCGATGGTGAAGCCCGACATCAATCGAGTGATCGCGTGGCTTTTCGCTGCAGTCTGTTCATTTGACACACCGTGGCCTTGGGATTTGTCGACCTGTTGCTGCAACGATTGATCCGTTTGCAGATCAGTGGCGATGGCGCGCAGCATTTGCTCGGCATGGTCTCTCAGCTCCGTGGTATCCAGAGGCTCGCCGAGCGCGGACAGGGTGCGCGCGAAATCGGTCCACTCGCGCACAATAGCTTCGATGTTTTCGAGGATGAAGCCTGATAACCGCATAGCCATTCAAACCTGACATGATCCCCGCAGATTGCGGATTCGTAGGGTAAGCCAATGTATCCGTCCCTATCCAGCGGACAAATAACGTCTGGAGTGAAATTCACGCAGGCAGAAGAATAACGGAATACCGAATCTAATCGGCAAGTGCCTGTAAACGAGCCTGAACTGCGTCGTCGAATATGATGTAAAGCGCTTCGGCATCGGCTGGACGCAGCTTTCTGCTGGTCTCAAGACCGTGAATGTATTCGATCTGCAACGCCGCTTCGGCTTCCACGTCGGCGCAGGTGCTGGTTGCGTCGAGCGCTCTTACCAGATCACTGATTGCTCCCTGTACAGGCTTGGGGAGCCGTAACTGGTCAAGTCGTTCTTGCATGCGCTCGGTATTCCGCTAAAAGCCAAAGAGTAGGAAGCAGATCACGCAGCGGCGTGCAATGCAAGGACATGCGTCTGTTCATCGATGAGCTGATGATGCAGCGCGGCCCTCCAGTAGATTTTTCACACTATAGGTCACCACGCCCAGGATGATCAGGTCATCGTTGTCGGTGACATGCAGTGGCGGGTAATCCGGGTTTTGCGATTCCAGAATCACCACATCACCCCGCATATGCAAACGTCGGCAGATCTGCCGTGCATTGAGCGAGGCAACGACGATGTCACCGTGCTCGGCGTACTGGCTGCGGTCGACCACCAGCATGTCTCCGCTGCACATGCCGCCCCCTTGCATGCCTTGATCTTCGATCCTGGCCAGGTAAGCGTGCGGCTCACGGACCTCACAAAGCTCGGCAATCGAAACATGCTTCTCGACCACTGGCGATCGGGCGCCAACGGACGACAGCGATATGAACGGGAGCTTGATGCCCCCTGCCGACAATGGGCCAAGGAAGGTAACACTCATGAGGCGAGCTTTTTATGATTTACTGTATACATATACAGTTAATCGTTTATCGGCGCTCAGGTCAATCGCAATGCCCTATACCTCGACAGATGGCGCGGACCGGAGACCACGCCTTGCCGCCCTCACCTCACAGGCCCTCAGGGTGTCGCATCGCCCTTCGACAGCTGCGTAATCAACGCGACGGTCAGGTAAAGCCTGGGCGCAATGCTCGACAACTCAATGTATTCATCGTCGGCATGCAGGCCCGCGCCGACCACGCCCATGGTTTCGAGCACCGCCGGTTTTGCACTGCCCGGTACGTAGGCATAGCCCGCGTCGGTACCGAAACGCATGGCAATGGGCTCTAAAGTTCGGCCTGTTTTCTGGTAAAGCGTCTGCGCGGTTTTCGCCAACTGTTCGGAGCCAGGGTTTCTGGCCAGCGGCGGTCGGCCTTTTTCCATTCGCAAGGTCACTTCGGTGCCATCGACCAGCGTCTTCTTCACCATCCTTTGGCCATCAGCCAGTACGCGATCGCTTTCACTGAGATCGGAATAGCGCATGTCCGCCTCGGCCGACGCGCTGGATGGAATGATGTTGCGCTTCTCCCCGCCCTTGATCAGCGTCCAGTTGACGGTCGTGCCTTTGTCCGGGTCGCCGAGGTCCTTGAGCTGCAGCAGTTGGTGCGCAAGCTCGATGGCCGCATTGCGTCCGGCCTCGGGAGCGGAGCCAGCGTGTGACGACTTGCCTTTGACATCGAGAATCAGGCCATTGATGCCGTTGGTGGCAACAGTGACGGCATCCTTGTCAGGCGGCTCGTACGAAAACACGTAGTCATGCTGGCGAGCGAGTTCGGCGATGACTTTTTTCGAGCCGCTGGAGCCGGTCTCCTCGTCCGGGTTGAAGAGCACAGTCAGCGTACCGAACGCCTTGAACTGCTCATTCTGCAATAGTTGCAGCGCGTGCAGAATCATCGCTACGCCGCCCTTGGCATCTGCCACCCCTGGGCCATAGGCGCGCTCGCTGTCGAGTCTGAAGGGACGCTTGGCGGCGGTGCCCGGCCCAAACACCGTGTCGTAGTGAACCATCAACAGAAAAGACCGCGTGCCGTTGCCTTTGAAGGTACCGACGATATTGTCCCCCGCCGAAGGCTCTGCCGGCGTGGTGGAAACTTCTGCGCCCAGCGCCTTGAGACGTTCGACCAGCATCGCGCTGACGGTTTTCAGCCCGGTTGCCTGGCCGGTGCCTGTGTCGATATCGACCAGTTGCCGGACCGTGTCGAGGTAGGCCGGTTGTTCGGCCTGGGCTTTCTTCAGCAACTGATCGGGTGACAGCTCGGCGGCACTGGCAACCATGGAAAACAGGCCCATGGACGCCAGGGAAAATCCGATTGCGGCAGTGATGGGGAAGCGTCGTGAATGCATGCTGGTTCCTTCAGATGATCGCGAGTTGAACAACATCTTTACCCCAATGCGTTGCTCGACGCCACAGGCGAGGCTCGTGCGACAAATATGTATGAGAATGTAACTGAGAGTGATTAGCATTTAATTAAATGTGAAAAAGTTGTTAGTCTCGCCCCGCCGCTGCCCGTCACCCCGGTCGAGAGGCGCGTCCTCTGCCAGATGTATCACCACGTCCTCAGCCATTGCAGGAATGACCCTAATGCTTCGTCCGTTTCCCCCTTCGCTGACCGGTCTTGTAGTCCTCGGGCTTTCAGCCGCCGCAGTGGCAGCCCCCGTCCAACTCGATCTACCCGCACAGCCGCTCTCCAAATCGCTCACACAACTGAGTCAGGCAAGCGGCCTGCAGATATCGGCTGATGACTCCCTGATTGCAAGCAAGCAGGCCCCGGCTGTAAGAGGCAGCCTGGAACCGGCTCAGGCACTGAGCCGACTGCTGCTGGGCAGCGGCCTTGACGCCCAAGTGCAGGGCAATGCCGTGAAGGTATTCCAGCCAGCCGGCAATGGCCCCATGACGCTGGGCAACGTGGATATCAGCGCTCAAACGGGAATCGCTGGAATGGCCACTACAGAAGGCAGTGGCTCGTATACGACCGGCTCGATGAGCAGCGCGACCAGGCTGCCCCTGTCGATTCGCGAGACGCCGCAGTCGGTGAGCGTGATCACCCGCCAGCGCATTGAAGATCAAGGCATGAACGACCTCAATGATGTCGTCAAATATGCACCCGGCGTGACGCTGCGCAAGTTCGGCTCGGACCGTCAGCAATTTCTGGCGCGCGGCTTTGCCATCGATAACCTGATGTATGACGGTCTGCCGACAATCGTCAGTACCTTTACACTGGACACCATTTCCGGTGCCGATCTGGCCCTGTACGACCGCGTCGAGGTGGTGCGCGGGGCGACGGGGCTGATGACGGGTGCGGGCAGTCCATCGGCGACGCTGAACCTGATCCGCAAGCGTCCCACCACGACTCCGCAAGTGAGCGTGACCACCAGTGCAGGGAGTTGGGACCGTTACCGTACCGAAGTGGACGCGTCGAACCGGCTCAACGATTCCGGTACGTTGCGCGGCCGGGTGGTGGCGGCCTACGAAACGGGCAACAGTTTTGTCGATGAGCGCGATAAAGAGCGCCAGACGTTCTATGGCGTGCTGGAAGCCGATCTCAGCGAATCGACCACCTGGACCATCGGCGCCTCGAGGCAGCGCGATGACGCGACCTCCGACTGGGGCAGCCTGCCATCCGGTCCGAACGGCGAGAATCTTGACCTGCCACGCTCGACGTTCCTGAGCAACGACTGGGCCTACTGGGACAGACACAACGTCAGCCTTTTCACTGACCTGACCCATCATTTCGACAACGGCTGGAGCAGCAAGCTGGCAGCGACCAGAATCTGGGCGGAGTCCGACATGTACTCCAACTACCTGACCGCCAACGGCACCGGCACCGGCTACGGCCAGGCAGCCGGCCAGTACGACACCACGGATGTGCAGACCAGTCTCGACGGCTCACTGTCCGGCCCGTTCCAGCTGTTTGGCCGAGAGCATGAGCTGATGCTCGGGGTCAGTCGTCGCGAAGAGAAGTTCGATCAGAAAGGCGGCTTCTACGGCTCCACGCCAATCGATATCTATCACTTCAATCCCAACGTGATTGCAAAGCCAGACCTTGCCACGCGCACGGCCTATGTCAGCCAGAACACCGCCACCGAGGAAGGCGTCTACGCTGCCGCGCGTTTCAACCCGATTGATCCGTTGCACCTTATCGTCGGCAGCCGGGTGAGCTGGTACGACTACCAGAATCGTTCGGCCAATAATGGCGACTACAAGGTCATCCGCGAAGTCACGCCCTACGCCGGTGCTGTCTATGACCTGAACGACACCTACTCGGCCTACGCCAGCTATACCGAGATTTTCAAGCCGCAGAATCAGCTGGACGTGGGGGGCGGCGTGCTTGACCCGATGACCGGCGAAAGTTATGAAATCGGTCTGAAAGGCGAATACTTCGACGGCAGCCTGAATGCCTCGCTGGCAGTCTTCGACATGACCCAGGAAAACCGCGCGTATGCCATCGTCAACCCGCCAGCCGCCTGCCAGCAGCAAAATCGCGTCTGTTACGAAGCCGCCGGGGAAGTGCGCAGTCGAGGTATCGACGCAGAAATAACCGGCCAACTGACACCTGACTGGCAGGCCTCCGCTTCCTACACATTGGTGTTGAGCCAGTACGTCAAGGACCGAACCAATGACAAGGGCGACCTGTTTGCGCCCAATCAGCCGAAACACCTGTTCAAGGCAGCGACGTCTTACCACCTGCCCGGCAACCTGAAAAAATGGCGCGTGGGTGCAGATGTCCTGGCACAAAGCGAGACGTACAACCGGGTCGGCAACGGACACTCCGTGCAGGATGCCTATGCGGTCGTGGGGCTGATGGCAGGCTACCGGTTCGACGAGCACTGGGACGCGCGGGTCAATCTCAACAACGTATTCGACGAAAAATACTGGCAAGGCATTCCGCTGGCGACCGGCAGCGGCGTTTACGGTGACCCGCGCAACCTGATGGTCTCGCTGAAGTGGTCGCTGTGAAACCTGCAGCGTGCAGGCCGCTCGGCAGAGGTTAAATTCATATGAAGGGAACAAGCAGTCGGTGCGAGGCTCAAAAACAGTCTAGACAAAGGTATTCACGACAATGCCGTCCCTCAGGGCCTATCATCGGCAGCAGTAAGCGCTGCGGCCTTGAGTGGTCGGCAGCGCTCGGGTAATGTCATCCAACCGCACAGGACAGAGCACGCTCATGACTTCCAAGCTGGATCAACTCAAGAAATTCACCACCGTTGTTGCTGACACCGGCGACTTCGGCGCAATCAAGAGCCTCGAACCCGAGGACGCCACCACCAACCCTTCCCTGCTGCTCAAGGCCGCTTCCGACGTGAACAACGCCAAGATGCTGGGCGAAGCGTTCGACGGTAGCAAGGGCGACATCGGCCTGGCCTGCGACCGCTTTGCAGTCGCCATCGGTCAGGAGATTCTCAAGGTGGTTCCGGGTCGCGTATCCACTGAAGTGGACGCACGCCTCTCCTTCGACACCCATGCCCTGATCGAGCGCAGCGAGCGCTTGATCGGTCTGTACGACGCCGCTGGCATCAAGCGTGATCGGGTGCTGATCAAACTGGCAGCTACCTGGGAAGGTATCCGCGCAGCTGAGAAGCTCGAGAAGGATGGCATCCAGACCAACCTGACCTTGCTGTTCTCCTTCGCCCAGGCAGTCGCCTGCGCCGAGGCCGGGGTGTTCCTGATTTCGCCGTTCGTGGGCCGTATTTACGACTGGTACAAGAAGTCGACAGGCACCGACTACACCGGCGCAGAAGACCCGGGCGTGCAGTCGGTATCGCGCATCTACAACTACTACAAGGCCAACGACTTCAAGACCGTGGTCATGGGTGCGAGCTTTCGCAACCTGAACCAGATCGAACAGCTGGCCGGTTGCGATCGCCTGACCATCAGCACCGACCTGCTCAAGAAGCTGGCTGAGGACACCGGCACTCTGGAACGTAAGCTTGCACCGGGCAACGCCGGCGAAGCGCGTCAGAGCCTGACCGAGAGCCAGTTCCGCTGGGCCTCCAACGAAGACGCCATGGCCACCGAAAAGCTGGCTGAAGGTATTCGCCAGTTCGCTCGCGATCAGGAAAAGCTGGAAGCACTGCTCTCCGCTAAAAAAGCCTGAACATGAAAAAGGGCGACACCTTCGCAGGTGTCGCCCTTTTTGCTGCCTGGGGTTCGGCGATCAGAGAGACAGACGCAACTGATGCCTAGCGCTGACCTTCCAGTGCATTGACCAGATCATGGAACGCTTCACGATTGGAGTCGTTGAGGCCCATGAGGATCTTGTGCGCTTCAAGCACCTTGGCTTTCACCACTTCTTCGCACTGGTCCTGTGAAGGCAGATCAGTCAGGCACTCAGGCCGCGGCAGAGGCCGGTCAACGATGTTGAAGACCTGATCGAAGCCCATCGACTGCAACAGGCGCGTGATGTCCTCGTGAGTGGTCACAAGGGTCGGCAACAGGCCTACCTTCTGGCGTGACAGAATCGACAGTTTGGCCAGCAGGCCAAGCGTTGTGCTGTCAATGCTGCGGGTTTCGGTCAGGTCAATGACCACCGCCGAGAAATTCAGCGCAGTGAAGATGCGCTCGATAGTCGCATCCAGTGCCGAACACAGCGTCAATCGCACTTCACCCACGAACTTGAGAACGAAGGTGCCTTCCTGCTCGGCGAACTGGATTCTACCGGTACTCATTCAAGATTCCTGCTTAACACTAACAAGGCGATATCATCCGGCATCTCCCCTAGCGTTGCCAATTCAAAAACCCGCTGCAAGCCATCCAGGCTGCCGCCAGCCGTCTTGACCAATTCGGGAAGGACGGCTTCTTTCTCTTTGAGTGTATCACCGGGTAACAAGTCCAGTATGCCATCAGACAACATGGTCAGACTGAAGGACTCGGGCAGATCGATTTCATGATCCTGGTAAGTCGCCTCGTTGAACAACCCTACCGGGAGTCCACGACCTTCCAGATAATGCGCCTGCCCTTCGGAATACAACACAGGCAATGGCAGATGTCCGCCCACTGCGTACGTCAGTTTACCTGACTCTTCGTCGATGACACCGCCGACCATCGTAACGTGCTTGCCCAGCTTGCAACTGATAAGGCCGCGGTTGATATGTCCCAGCACATCCGACGGCTTGAATTCCGGAAGCGTTCCACCACGCTTGGACTCGAACAGCAGCCGCGTGGTCATGAACTTCAGCAGCACGGTAATGAATGCCGATGACGCGCCATGGCCTGAAACATCGGCCAGATAGAAAGCGACGCGCCGTTCGTCGACCCTGAAATAATCGACAAAATCGCCGGACAGGTACAACGACGGAATGATCTGGTGCGCAAACTTGAACGCGTCAATCGACCACGGCGTGATCGGCAGCATGTTCATCTGCACTTGCCGACCTGCGTCCTGGTCTTCCTGCAACAGGTGCAGGCTGGCTTCGAGCTCGCGATTGGCTTTTTCCAGCTTCTCGCGGTAGACCTGGTTTTCAGTGAGCAAGCGAGCACGATCCAGCGCACGACGCACCGAATGCTCGAGTACGGCAAGATCTTCGAGAGGCTTGATCAGGTAGTCGGCAGCGCCGAGGCGCAAGGCCTCGACTGCATCGCTCATCACGCCCGCGCCGGAAACGACGATGACAGGCGTCTGCGGCGCGATGGCGGTGACCTGACGGATCAGCTCAAGCCCGCCCATCTGTGGCATGCGTAAGTCGCAGACCACCAGATCGGGGTTCTCCTGCTCGAATATCTGGATTCCCTGCAAGCCGTTACTCGCTTGCAGAACGCTGAAGCCACTGTCTTCAAGGTAGGCGGCAAGGCTTGCGCGCACTACGTCGTCGTCATCGATAATCAGCAGCTTGGCACTGGTTTTTGGCATGGGGGCAAACGGCGCCAGATCAGGTTGGCGTAGGCGGCCCGGGGTTACCGGAAGCCACTTACTGGATTCGCTTCTAGCCTCTCCGCAATAACACGCAACAACTTGATAAGTCTGTCGTGTTTCAGAGGTGCCCTTCAAGGCGCAGACGGTACTCCCATCCGACGGGTGTTTCAAGCATGCTCCTACCCTCACTTTGCGCTCTTTACATCGCAAATCACCCAGAGTTATAAGAACTCACAAATCAGCAACTAAAACGAAGGACTGTACATGAGTCGAAATGATCGCGACTACGAGGAAAAGCGGGATTACATCCGCATGCGCGTCGATGCAGACGTCAACCTGATCCACGCCGGCCAGGTGATCCCTGCCGTATGCATTGACCTTTCCAGCTCTGGCATGCAGGTTCAGGCGCCACGCTCGTTCCAGGTCGGAGACAAACTCGACGTGCGTATTGATTCTGACCATCCTGCACTCAAGGGGCTTGAAGCCGAAACCGAGGTGGTCTGGGTGAATGATGAAGAAGGTGGTGGACAGAAACTGGGGCTTTCAATCGTCTCGATGAAGTGAAAACGGGCGGAACCGGTTCACACTTTTACAAAATAATAAAGGCGACCCCAGGGTCGCCTTTATTGATTCATGCAGGGGTAAAGTAGCGATTAAAAATCGTCTTCGACCTTGCCATCCTTGACCTTGAACTCGCGGTTCTGCAAATAGGCATTGCGAATGAAGGTGTAGCGATCGCCACTGACCATACGCTCGGCAGACAGCAGGCTGGCACGTGTATCGATCAGGTTGACGCCCAGCGCCGTGTTACGGGTCGGGACGTGATCGATGTAGCGGTAGGGCGAGGTGTAGGTGTCCGGGTACTTGGCGATTGCATCACGTACAGTGCTTGGCCCCAGCAACGGAATGACCACAAACGGGCCGCTCGGCACGCCCCAGTAGCCCAGCGTCTGACCGAAGTCTTCGTCGTTGCGTTGCAGGCCCATGCGGGTACCTACGTCGATGAAGCCCAGCAGGCCGAAGGTGGTGTTGACGATCAGGCGCGCAGTGTCGACTCCAGCCGCTTCAGGCTTGGCCTGCAGCACGTTGTTCGCCAGGTTGCCGACATCGCCGATGTTGCTGAAGAAGTTATGGATACCGTCTTCGACGAATTGCGGTGCGATGTACTGATACCCCTTGGCCAGCGGCTTGAGCGTGTAAGCGTCAAGGGTATCGTTGAATTTGAAAATGGGACGGTTGATGCCTTCCCACGGATCATCTTCAGCGGCCTGCACGGCCACCGGAACCAGCGCGATGCCGGCACACAGGGACAATTGCACCAAACGTTTGATAAAGCCTGCACCGGTCACGGGCATAGCTGACACTCCTGATCGAGATATCGAAATAATGACGCGGGTGCTACGCCCCACACGCTAGGACAGGGAGTATAAAGCCTTCTGTCGAGAATAAGGCAGGTCTGTCAGCAAAGGGTTCCGCATAAACTCCGTCATCGCACATTCATCGAAGTGTCACAAAAGATCGGTAGCGTTTCTCGATATTTCAGAGAGATCCTCATGCTCGCCCCGGTCCTCACGCCTCTGCCAACCTTCCCTGCCCTGCTGTTCGGCCTCAGCGGCTGCCTGGTGGACTTCGGCGCGCAGGCCGCAAACTCGCGCACACCCGGCGATGAGCACACGCAGTTCACACCGGGTGCAAAGGCTATTCTGCAGACCCTGCGCGACCAGAGCATGCCTTGCGCCTGGCTCGATGAACTGCCTGAAAGCGTGAGCGCCACACTGTCTGTGCCGGTAAGTGACTGGATGATTCCCGCCCCCCGCCCGACCGCAGGCTGGCCCGCACCGGATGCCTGCTGGCTGGCATTGATGGCCCTGAAAGTCAGCCATCTGGACGGCTGCGTACTGATCAGCGGTGACCCGCGCCTGTTGCAGTCCGGGCTGAACGCCGGGCTGTGGACCATTGGCCTGGCCTCCTGCGGACCACTGTGCGGACTCTCGCCCTCGCAATGGCAGGCGCTCAGCAATGCAGAACGTGAACAGCGACGCGCGCAGGCCACGCTCAAACTCTATTCGCTGGGGGTGCATTCGGTGATCGACCATCTGGGCGAGCTGGAATCCTGCCTGGCCGACATCGCCCTGCGACGCAGCAAGGGCGAAAAACCCTGATACATATGCAGCAGGGCGCAGACTGGATTAGTCTTGATTGAACATGGACCTTTAGCTCTCCGGCGAAGTCCATGAGACAGACTTATCAATCAAGGAGCACGTCATGCCCGCCCGCGAACTGCAAGAACAACTCAATACTCTGCGCGAGCAACTGGAGCATAACCCGCCGATGTCAGAGTCCGAGCGGGAAAACCTGCACGAGCTCATGCAACAAATTGAAACTAAAATTCAGCTGGAACAGGCCACCCACGAGCAGGACAGCAGCCTGGCTGATGGCGTGAATCTGGCTGTCGAGCGTTTCGAGCTGGAGCATCCGACTATCGCCGGCACTCTGCGCAACATCGTGCAGACGCTGGGCAATATCGGAGTCTGATTGGGAGATGCCGTTCTGATAGCTCTGCGTTCGGCCGCTGATGCGCGGTGCGACGCGGAGCATCAGCACTACTGATACCTGTCGTTCCTCACGCTCCGCGTGGGGATGCCGTTCCGGACGCTCTGCGTTCGCTCCTCGGGCCTCAGACAATATTACTGCCGCGCCAGCCTGCGATTGTCCACGTCGAGCGTTTCAGTGCTGCGGTACGGGTTGATGTCCAGACCACCGCGGCGCACGTAGCGCGCATACACGGTGAGCTTCTCCGGCTTGAGCAAGCGCTGCAGGTCGAGGAAGATTCTTTCCACACACTGCTCATGAAAATCCGAGTGCTGGCGGAAGCTGACGATATACGCCAGCAGGCTGGCGTGATCCAGTGCTGCGCCGCGATATTCGACCACTACGCTGCCCCAGTCAGGCTGGCTGGTGACCGGACAGTTGGATTTGAGCAGATGACTGTGCACGCTCTCTTCCACCACCCGCGAGTCATCACAACGCAGCAACTCGGGCTGCGGCCGGTCATAGCTGCTGACCGAAATGTCCAGGTCGTCGATGCACAGGCCCGGCAACGCCGCGACACCTTCTTCTTCGATTTCCGCCAGGCTGCGAATACGCACGCCGACCGGCTTGCCCGCCGCAGCCGACAAATCCTGCTCGAGAGTGGTCTGCAGCTGTTCGACGTTCGCGAAAGCCGTCTGATTCAACGAATTGAGGTACAGCTTGAAGGACTTCGATTCGATGATGTTCGGCGATTCTGCCGGAATACTGAATTCGCCAATGGCCACCACCGGCTTGCCGGAAGGCAGCAGCCATGACAGCTCGTAGCAGTTCCAGAAATCGACACCCTGATAAGGCAGCGTCTGCGCGGTAAGCCCAAGCTCGGCCCATTTTGCGGCACGAGGGATCGGGAACAACAGCGACGGCGTGTAGGTGGCGATGTACTCACTGGACTTGCCCAGCGGTGAGTGTTCGGCTGCGGGATGCATGGCAATACCTGGATCATGAATTAACGCGGCGAGTTTATAGCGTTTGCGTGGGGCTTTCAGCGAAAATCCGCGCTGCCCCGCCACCCTCGCGGGCCGCCCTGCGGCCTCGGCGAAGGTGACTCAGGCGCTGTCACTCGTAACGCAGTGCGTGCGCTGGCTGGATCTGCGCGGCGCGCCATGCGGGGTAGATGGTCGCCAGAAAGCTCAGGATAAACCCGGCGCTGCAGATCAGCAGCACGTCACCGGCCTGCAGTTCTGAAGGCAGGTTGCTGATGAAATACACATCGGAACTGAAGATATGCTGACCGCTGACCCGCTCTAGCCAGCCCACCAGGCTGCTGACGTTCAGCGCGGCAATAATCCCCAGGATGCCGCCGATCAATGTACCGACGATGCCGATGACGGTGCCCTGAACCACGAAGATCGCCATGATCTGCCGCGGCGTGGCGCCGATGGTGCGCAGGATGGCGATGTCTGCGCCCTTGTCGTTGACCACCATGATCAGCGTCGCAATGATGTTGAACGCGGCCACGGCGACGATCATCAGCAGCAACAGACCGATCATGGTTTTTTCCATTTTCATGGCACTGAACAGGCTGCCCTGGGTGTGGGTCCAGTCATCGGCGCGATAGCCCTCACCCAGACCGGCGGCAATGGCGGTGGACACCTGCGGCGCCTTGTACAGATCCTTGAGCGCCAGTCGCACGCCCTGAACCTGATTGGGCTGCCAGCGTTGCATCTGCGCCGCATCGGCGATGTTGATCAGGCCCATCGAACCATCCAGCTCGGCACCGACCTTGAAAATACCCACGACGGTCAGGCGTTGCATGCGCGGCGTGATGCCGCCAGGGGCGCTGCTGACTTCCGGGACGATCAGCGTCAGCTTGTCGCCGATGCTCAGGCGAAAGCGGCGCGCGGTAATGTCGCCCAGCACTACGCCGAACTCGCCCGGCTTGAGGTCTTCGAGACTTCCGCGGGTAATGTGTTGTGTGACGATCGACACTTCATGTTCCAGCGCCGGGTCCACGCCGCTGATCTGGATCGGCTGCATCGAGCCCTTGTAGGACAGCATGCCTTCCATGTCGGTGAACGGCACGGCAGCGGTGACTTCAGGGTTTTTCAGCGCAGCGTCGGCCAGCGGTTTCCAGTCATCGACCGGAGTGTTACCGGCGATCACCGCGTGCGGCACCATGCCGAGAATCCGCGAGCTCATTTCCCGCTGGAAACCGTTCATGACCGACAGCACCACGATCATCGCCAGGACACCGAGTGCCAGACCGATCATCGAGGTCATCGAAATGAACGAGATGAAGCTTTTGCGGCGTTTGGCGCGGGTATAGCGCATGCCGATGAAGATGGGTAACGGTCTGAACATTCGCGAAGCACCGTGGAAAAATACACCGTATAAAAACTGGAACCCGGCGCGATGAATTGCGCCGGGCCGGGTCGATCAGGCCTCGACGAGGCGGCCGTCTTCCAGACGCAGGACGCGGTCCATTTGCCGGGCCAGGTTCATGTCGTGGGTCACGATCAGAAACGCCGTGCGCGACGACGTGCTCAGTTCACGCATCAGGTCCTGAATGCCCTGCGCCGTGTGGTGATCGAGGTTGCCGGTCGGCTCGTCAAGCATTACCAGACCGGGCTGATTGATCAAGGCACGGGCAATTGCCACACGCTGACGCTCGCCACCGGACAGCTCCGAAGGCTTGTGCGCCAGACGATGACCGAGGCCGACACGCTCCAGCAATGCAGTGGAGCGCTTACGGGCTTCGGGGATCGGCGTACGGCCGATCAACAATGGCATGCAGACGTTTTCAAGCGCGGTGAATTCGGGCAGCAGATGGTGGAACTGGTAGACGAAACCCAGCGCTCTGTTACGCAGCAGGCCGCGAGCCTTTTCGCCCAGCGCCGACAACTCTTCGCCGGCCAGCCAGACACTGCCTTCGGATGGCGTGTCCAGACCGCCCAGCAGGTTGAGCAAGGTACTTTTGCCCGACCCCGAACTGCCGACGATCGCGACCCGCTCGCCAGGGTGCAACTCCAGCTGCAGGCCGGACAATACCACCACGGACTCCGGGCCTTCCTCGTAGGATTTACCCAGGTTGCGGCAACTCAATACTGCTTTATCAGACATGCCCGACTCACTCATAACGTAACGCCTCCGCCGGCTGGGTGCGCGCAGCACGCCAGGCGGGATACAGGGTGGCGAGGAAACTCAGGACCAACGCTGCACCGCAGACCTGGAACACGTCCTGGGCCATCAGTTGCGAAGGCAGGTAATCAATGAAGTAGACGTCGGCGTTGAGAAACTTGTGGCCGATCAGCCCTTCGAGTGCAGCAATGGCTGCGCTGACATTGAGCGCCGCCAGAATACCCAGCGCCGCGCCGATCAGCGTGCCGACCACGCCGATCACCGTGCCCTGGACCATGAATATCGCCATGATCTGCCGCGGCGTTGCGCCCAGGGTACGCAGAATCGCGATGTCGCCCTTCTTGTCATTGACCACCATCACCAGCGTGGAAATGATGTTGAAGGCCGCCACCGCCACGATGAGCAGCAGCAACAGACCGATCATGGCTTTTTCCATGCGGATGGCCTGATACAGGTTACCGTGGGTGCGCGTCCAGTCACGCGAGTAGAAATTGTTTTCGCCCAGCTTCTGCGCGATTTCCCACGAGGTACGTGGCGCCGCGAACAGGTCGTCGAACTTGAGACGCAGGCCCTGCACCTGATTGGGCTTCCAGCGGTGCAGACGGCCGAGGTCATCGAGGTTGGTCAGCCCCAGAAAACCGTCGATTTCGCCAGCGCCGACGTGAAAGATGCCGGTCACCTCGAAACGCTTCATGCGCGGGAACATCCCGGCCGGCGTCACCGTCACTTCAGGTGCAACGAAGGTCAGTTTGTCACCGATGCCGACGCCCAGCTTGGCCGCGGCCTTGTCGCCGATCATGATGCCGAAGCTGCCGGGCGACAGGCTGTCGAGCTGGCCCTGCTTGATGAAGTGGTCAATGATCGAGACCTTGCGCTCTTCGAGCGGGTCGATACCGTTGAGCAGCACTTTCTGCACCTTGCCGTCGTGGGTCAGCAAACCCTGCATCTGGGTGAACGGCGCAACGGCCAGCACCTGCGGGTTTTCCTGAACCTTCGCGGCCAGACCGCGCCAGTCAGTGATCGGATCAGCCGATTCGATGGTCGCGTGCGGCACCATGCCGAGCACGCGGGTACGCATTTCGTGATCGAAACCGTTCATCACCGATAACACGACTATCATGACCACAACGCCCAGGGCGAGGCCGATCATGGAGGTCAGGGAGATGAAAGAAACAAAATGATTGCGTCGCTTCGCACGGGTGTAGCGCGTGCCGATAAATACAAAAAGAGGTCTGAACATGTAGGAATTTGTTCGCAGGAATGAGGACGTCCGTGTGGCGGGCCTTGACGTGCAGCTTTACACTCGAAACTCTCTGACCACCGCCGCTAGCTTGGGTTCGCCATGTCGACATTAGATGAAGCAGGACGCCGCGAATACTACCGTATCGACGACAGCGTCGCACTGGAAATTAACCCCCTGTCTGCCGCCGACCAGGCAAGCCAGGATGCCATGCAGGACACCTCGACGCTGTTCGACCTGCTCAGCGAGCTGCACGTGAGCGAGTTCGAGTCACAGCATTTGATGCGCCAGCTCGACGAGCGCGACCGGGTGCTGAACAGTTTTCTCAAGTCGCTGAGCAAGCGCATTGACCTGCTGGGCGAAGTGGTTGCCCACACCGCACTGGGCAAGCTGGGCGCTCCCCAGCCGGTCAAACTGTCCGAAGGCGGGATTCAGTTCAATTCTCAACAGGCTTTTGCAGTCGGCGAACAGCTGTCGATCAAGATGGTGCTGATGCCTCAGGCCGCGGGTCTGATGCTGCGCGCCAGGGTTTGCCAATGTGACACGCTGGCAGACGGCAATTTCGATATCAGTACCGAGTTCGTCAATCTCCCGGACGCCCAGCGCCAGTTACTCGCCCGCCACGTGTTGCAGCGTCAGGCTCAGCAGCGGCGCCAGGCGCTGGAACAGGGCCAACCATCCGGAAATTGAACACCCTGCCTCTTTATCACTACCAGTAGTAGCCAGGAGTAAACGTGACCCTTATCTACGGCCACCGCGGCGCCAAGGGCGAAGCACCGGAAAACACCCTGACCAGCTTTCAGGAATGCCTCAAGCACGGCGTGCGCCGCTGTGAACTGGACCTGCATCTTTCAAAGGATGGAGAGTTGATGGTCATTCATGACCCGACCCTCAAGCGCACCACCGACCGACGCGGCAAGGTCAACGAACACCTGGCAGACGACCTGGTGACGTATGACGCGCGCAAGGGTGGCCCTGGCTGGGTCTCGCCGTGCCCGATTCCACGCCTGGAAGAGCTCTTCGAACAATGCGATTTCGAGCACTGGCAGCTGGAAGTCAAAAGCGCTTCACGCACTCGCGCCGCCAACACCGTGCTGGCGATTCGTGAAATGGCTCAGCGCCATGGCTTGCTGGACAAGGTGACGATCACCTCCAGTTCTCGCGAAGTGCTGCGCGCCGCCCTCGACCTGACGCCGGACATCGCGCGCGGGCTGGTAGCCGAGTACGCCTGGCTCGACCCGTTGAAGGTCGCCCAGAGCTACGGCTGTGAAATTCTGGCATTGAACTGGACACTGTGTACCCCGGAGCGGCTGCAGAAAGCACAGCGTCAGGGCCTGCATGTGTCGGTGTGGACAGTCAACGAGCCTGCACTGATGCGCAGGCTCGCTGATTTCGGCGTCGACAGCCTGATTACAGACTTTCCCGGTTTGGCCACCGCCACGCTCGGGAATCACTGAAATCGGTCTCCCCGGCCGGCTCAGGCCACCGGCCGGAGTCGCTTAAAAAAGCCGGTTGAGGCCATCGTATGCGGCTACCCGATAGGCTTCCGCCATGGTCGGGTAGTTGAACGTGGTGTTGACGAAGTACTTCATGGTGTTCGCTTCACCCGGCTGGCTCATGATTGCCTGACCGATGTGCACGATCTCGGACGCCTGGTCACCGAAGCAATGCACGCCCAGCACCTCTAGCGTCTCGCGGTGGAACAGGATTTTCAGCATCCCGACCCGCTCCCCGGAAATCTGCGCACGCGCCATGCCCTTGAAGAACGCCTTGCCCACTTCGTAAGGCACCTTGGCCTGCGTCAGTTCGTGTTCATTCTTGCCGATCGAGCTGATCTCGGGAATGGTGTAGATCCCGGTCGGCACATCGTTGACATAACGCCAGCTGCCATTGTCGACCATGCTGCCCGCTGCCGAACGACCCTGGTCGTAAGCAGCACTGGCCAGGCTTGGCCAACCAATCACATCGCCGGCGCCGTAGACGTTGGAGACGCTGGTACGGTAGGTCTCGTCCACTTCGATCTGACCACGACCGTTGGCCTTCAGGCCAATGTTCTCAAGACCCAGCTTGTCGGTGTTGCCGGTACGGCCGTTGCACCACAGCAAGGCATCGGCCTTGATCTTCTTGCCGGACTTGAGGTGCAGGATAACGCCGTTATCCAGGCCTTCGACCTTTTCGTACTCTTCGTTGTGGCGAACCATCACGTTGTTGTTGCTGAAGTGATAGCTCAGTGCCTGGGAAATTTCCGAATCCAGGAAGCTCAGCAACTGATCACGGTTATCCACCAGCTCGACCAGCACGCCAAGGCCACTGAAGATCGAGGCGTATTCACAGCCGATCACACCGGCACCATAAATGATCAGCTTGCGCGGGGTATGGCCCAGGCTGAGGATGGTGTCGCTATCGTAGATACGCTTGTGACTGAAATCGATATCGGCCGGCCGATAAGGGCGCGAACCGGTGGCGATGATGATCTGGTTGGCCACCAGCTTTTCCACCACACCGTTGGTGCAGACCACGTTGACGCTGGTCTCGTCGGCAAAACTGCCGGTGCCGAAGAACACGTCGACACGGTTGCGGGCGTAGTAACCGGTGCGCGAGGCCACTTGCTTGGAGATGACCAGTTCGGCGTTTTTCAACACATCCGGAAACGAAAACCAGCGCGGCTCGCCGATGGCACGAAACATGGGATTGGTGTTGAACTGAATGATCTGCTTGACCGAGTGACGCAGGGCCTTGGACGGAATGGTGCCCAAATGGGTGCAATTGCCGCCCACCTGCCGACGGCTGTCGACCATGGCGACCTTGCGCCCCGCCTTGGCGGCGTTCATTGCCGCGCCTTCTCCGGCAGGGCCGGAACCCAGTACCACTACGTCGTAGTTGTAGACAGCCATGCGTACTCCTTTAAACAGACCGAGGCGCCACTTTGGCATCTCTGGCTAAATCACGCGGCGCAGTCTAGCGCTGCACCGAGGCGGCGAACATTAACCCTTGGTCGCGTCGAAGGCCAATTTTTGTCTGCACCTGACGCCAGTGACCGGATAATCCGGCACGTTGACTTATCGCGGCTGCTCCACAACCAGACGATCAAACGACGCGTTGCTGCGGATGATAAAGCGCTTATCGGCACGAATCACAAAAAAAGCAGGGATTTTATGTTCTTGCGCATAATCCCAGCCGCGCTGCGGGCCGAGAATCAACAGCAGGGAGGACAGACCGTCGGCCATCAGCGCCGAGGGATCAATGACCGTCACCGACGCCAGACTGTGGCTGATCGGTTTGCCGGTCAGGGCATTGATCGTATCGGAAATGCGCCATCCTTCATGGTCGGTGTAACGCCGAAAGTCGCCCGACGTAGATACGGCGTAGCCTTCGAGCGGAAATACTTTTTGCGTGACAGTGCCATCATCGAGGGGCGCGTCCAGGGTCACCCGCCAGGGCGAGCCGTCGGGTTTGAGCCCACTGACTTTCAGCTCACCTGTGGCCTGCACCAGATAATCGTGCAAGCCCAGCACGTCCAGCCGTTCGCTGATGCGATCTACCGCATAGCCCGCGGCGATGCTGTTGAGGTCGACTTGCACCGCGGCGCTCTTGCACAACCGGTCGCCGACGATGCGCAGGTTGCGATAACCGACCAGCGCCTGAGTCCGGGCCAGTTGCCGCACCAGCGGCATCTGCTCGAACAGCGTATGAGCCCCCAACCCCCACAGGTCCATCAACGGCTTGACCGTCAGGTCGAAGGCACCGTCGCTCTCCTGCGCCAGCTGTTCGCCCACGCCGATCATTTTCAAAACCGGTTCCGGCATCACCTGGCAGCTATTGGCAGGCAATGCATTGAAGCGCTCGATATCCGAATCCGTGCGCCAAAGCGACATCTGCTGATCGACCTCGTCCAGAATCGCTTCAACCTGCGGACGCACAGCCGCAGGCTCTGGCTGCCCGGAGGCGCGCGCATACACCACAGAATAATGGCTGCCCATGGTCGGCCCACCAAAGCTTTCCAGCTTGCGTTCCTGACCACAACCACTGCACACCAGCAACACGAGGCACCCTGCAACCTTGCCAAACCTACGCAAACCCATGCCCCGCACTATAAAAACCTTCAGAGTGACTTGCTGCCATTGGCGAACAAGACAGAAAAGCGTCCATAACCTGCTCTGACACCCCATGAACCGCGCCGACACAAGGCCGACCGGCATATTAGTGGTCGACGGCCACTTATGCTCCCTGCGCGCCCTGCCTGTTCATCAAGTTTCATCAAGTTTCATAAAAATGACACGCCGCACGATTTCCATATTCTTGACCTGTCAAGCGTCAGTTAACTGATAGCAAATCGCCGAAACGGTTGTCTTTGAGCCCTGTTACACATACTGTTACAAGTGCGGATCGCCAGCTGCACACACGAAATGGCGATGCGAACGGGATAAAAACGACAACGGACTCCAAGCCGACGAGCCTGAGCGAGTAACTAAATGGCCTCCACAACAAGTAAGGGCAAAGCGATCTTTCGCGTTGTCAGCGGTAACTTCCTCGAGATGTTCGATTTCATGGTCTACGGCTTCTATGCCACGGCCATCGCAAAAACCTTCTTCCCTTCCGACAGCGCTTTCGCTTCGTTGATGCTGTCGCTGGCGACCTTCGGCGCGGGCTTCCTGATGCGTCCTCTGGGCGCAATCTTTCTCGGTGCCTACATCGACCGTCACGGGCGTCGCAAAGGGCTGATTATCACCCTCGCGATGATGGCAATGGGCACTCTGTTGATTGCCTGTGTACCCGGCTACGCCACATTGGGTGTCATTGCACCCTTGCTGGTGCTGCTCGGTCGTTTGCTGCAAGGTTTCTCGGCGGGTGTGGAACTGGGTGGCGTTTCGGTGTATCTGGCTGAAATCTCGACACCGGGCCGCAAAGGCTTCTTCGTCAGCTGGCAGTCCGCCAGCCAACAGGCCGCCGTGGTCTTCGCCGGCTTGCTGGGCGTGGGTCTGAACCATTGGCTGAGCCCTGAGCAGATGGGCGAATGGGGCTGGCGCGTGCCGTTCCTGATCGGCTGCCTGATCGTGCCGGCCATCTTCATCATCCGTCGCTCGCTGGAAGAGTCACCAGAGTTCGAAGCTCGCACGCATCGCCCGACGCTGCGTGAAGTGGTGCGCTCCATCAGCCAGAACTTCGGTCTGGTGCTGGGCGGCATGGCGCTGGTAGTGATGACCACCGTGTCGTTCTACCTGATCACCGCCTACACCCCGACCTTCGGCAAGAACGAATTGAACCTGACCGACCTGGAAAGTCTGCTGGTGACGGTCTGCGTGGGCGTGTCCAACTTCATCTGGCTGCCGATCATGGGGTCGTTCTCCGATCGCATCGGCCGCAAGCCGCTGCTGATTGCCGCGACCGTGCTGGCCATCGCCACTGCCTACCCCGCACTGTCGTGGCTGGTTGCACACCCGAGCTTCGGCAATCTGCTGATGGTCGAACTGTGGTTCTCGTTCCTGTACGGCTCCTACAACGGCGCGATGGTCGTGGCGCTGACCGAGATCATGCCGGTCGAAGTCCGCACAACGGGTTTCTCGCTGGCCTACAGCCTGGCGACCGCGACCTTCGGCGGCTTCACCCCGGCGGCCTGTACTTACCTGATTCACGAATTGGGCAACAAGGCAGCGCCAGGCATCTGGCTGACCGGCGCAGCAGTGCTGGGCCTGGTGGCCACACTGGTGCTGTTCCGCAAGGGCGGGCAAAAGCTTGAAGCGCCCGTGGCGGCTTCAGCCAGCTGATCGATCGCTGCATCGCAAAAGAAACCCCGGCTCGAGCGTCTCTCGGCCGGGGTTTTGCGTTTTCAGACCTTGCGTTTCCAGGGACGAAAGCTGAGCCAGAGCAGCACGCCAGGCAATTGCAGCGCAATCATGAGGCCCAACGACCACTGGTACGCCTCGAGCGAGTGACCGGCGCCCTGGGACGCTGGCCATAGATTAAGTACGACTCCCATCAACCACTGGAGGAAAAACGCCAGCACGAACACCACCAGATTGAATGAAGAACTCACCCTGCCCGCCAGTTCCGGTGATACCGATTGCGCCACAATGGCGTAGTTCATGGTCGTCGAGGTGCCGAAGAAGCTGAAGCCCATGGCAACCAGATAGGGCGATACTGGCAAGCCGCTGGCCATCAGCACCTGAAAACCGACAAAGATCAGCATACCGGTGCCACAGATCATGATTGGCTGCACGCCGAACCTGCGCAGATAATCGGTGATCGCGCCGAACGTCAGGGACCCCGCCACCATCGCGATAGCTCCGAACAACAGCACATTGGCCATCCCGGAATCGCTCAAACCCGCCATATCACGTAACCATGGCCCCATCCAAAGAGACAGTACCGACATGTAGATGGCGTGCGCGAACACCGAGTACAGCGCCAGACGCCAGAACGTCCACGACGAGTACAGTTTGCCGACCGCGGCAAACATATCGCTGTAACGAGTTTTTTTGCTCTCGTAGGCTTTGGGAACGCTGAGGTGTATGACCACCGCCACACAAAAGGTCAGCAGCGCCAGAACCAGAAACGCTTCTCGCCAGGTCAACCAGTTCAGCAGCGCATGTAATGGCGTGGTTGACGCCATCGCGCCCAGCCCGCCAATCGACAGCAGGCAGGCGGTACTCAGCGGCAAACGCTCGACCGGCAACCAGATGGCACACGCTTTGATCGCACTCATCAGCGAGCCCGCTACCCCCAGGCCAATCAGCCCTCGCCCGATCAACAACCCTGTCTCGGTGCTGGAAATACTGAAGATGACCGAGCCGGCGACCGCGAACAGCAGCATCGGCGCCTGAACGCTGCGCGGCCCATAGCGGTCCAGCATGACGCCGAGCGGAATCTGTGCGGCGGCGAAGGTCAGAAAATACACGCCAGTCAGCAAACCCAGACTGCTGGCGGGCAAGCTCAGGTCGGTTTGCAGGTCGACGTAGATCACTGCGTTGACGGTACGAAACAGGTAGGAAACGAAATGCCCCAGCCCAAAGGGGATGAAGATCGTCAGAAACAGCAGGAAGAAGCTGCTTTTGAGGGGGTGTTGCGAACCGTCCAGGGCCGAACTGCTCATCCTTGATACTCCATCGTCCAGAAAATCTGCGCGCCACAGATTCTCATGGTCCGCCACAAAACAAAACGGGCCGAAGCCTGCTTGCGCAGGGTCCGGCCCGTTTATCTGCTGCCCTGGTCAGACCGGACAGCTCAAGCGTTCAACGTTTACTGCGGGAAAGCTGGCGGATTGACGTCTGCCATGTCTTCCATCACGCGAACCACTTGGTGGCTGTAACCGAATTCGTTGTCGTACCAGACGTACAGCACAACGCGATTGTCGTTGACGATGGTGGCTTCGGCGTCCACCACACCGGCGTGACGCGAGCCGACGAAGTCAGTGGAGACCACTTCCTGCGAGTTCACGAAGTCGATCTGCTTGTGCAGGTCCGAGTGCAGCGCCATGTAGCGCAGGTACTCGTTCATTTCTTCGCGAGTGGTCTGCTTCTCGAGGTTGAGGTTGAGAATGGCCATGGACACGTTCGGCGTCGGAACACGGATCGCGTTGCCGGTCAGCTTGCCAGCCAGCTCAGGCAATGCCTTGGCAGCAGCGGTGGCCGCACCGGTTTCGGTGATGACCATGTTCAACGCGGCGCTGCGACCACGACGGTCGCCCTTGTGGAAGTTGTCGATCAGGTTCTGGTCGTTGGTGTACGAGTGCACCGTTTCGACGTGACCGTTGGTGATGCCGAACTTGTCGTTGACTGCCTTGAGCACCGGCACAATGGCGTTGGTGGTGCAGGAGGCCGCCGAGACGATCTTGTCGTCCGCAGTGATTTCACCGTGGTTGATACCGTGCACGATGTTCTTCAGCTTGCCTTTGCCCGGCGCGGTCAGGACCACGCGGTCGATGCCCGGGCAGGCCAGATGCTGACCCAGACCTTCGGCATCACGCCATACACCGGTGTTGTCCACCAGCAGGGCGTCCTTGATACCGTACTGGGTGTAATCCACCTCGGACGGGTTCTTGGCGTAGATCACCTGAATCAGGTTGCCGTTGGCGGTGAGCGTGCTGTTGGCTTCGTCGATGGTGATGGTGCCATCGAACGGACCGTGAACCGAGTCACGGCGCAGCAGGCTGGCGCGCTTGACCAGATCGTTTTCCGCGCCCTTGCGGACCACGATGGCGCGCAGACGCAGGCCGTCGCCACCACCGGTCTTCTCGATCAGGATCCGCGCCAGCAGGCGACCGATACGACCGAAACCGTACAGCACGACGTCAGTGCCCTTGCGAGGGCTGGTGCCCTGCTGACCCACTACACTGGCCAGTTCCTCACGAACGAACTGCTCGGGCGTGCGGCCATTGCCTTCGGTCTTGAACTTCACGGCCAGCTTGCCCAGGTCCACCGAAGCGGCACCCAGCTTGAGCTCGCTCATCGCCTTGATCAGCGGGAACGTCTCGTGTACGGACAACTCAACCGCATCGGACTGACGATGACGCGCAAAGCGGTGAGCTTTGAGAATCGCGATGACTGAACGGTTGATCAGGCTACGGCCATAGATCGAGCTCACCACATTATTATTGCGGTAGAGCTGACCGATGAGCGGGATCATCGCTTCGGCGAGAGCTTCACGATCAATCCATTCACCAAGACACTGGTCGGGCTTCTGAGTCACGGGAACCTTCCACATGTAGGGGCTGAAAAAAGGGGCTACATTATGACCGCGCCTTTGTTTATGAGCAATGCACGGCTGTCATATCGACACGCACTACATAATTTTCGCCCGTAAATACTCGGTAATACTCCGGAAAACTGACAGCCACCACCTTCCCCCGTTACAATCGCCGCCCCTGTTGCAACGCCTGGAGCCCGACCTTCCCGTGCCAGTTCTGCGTCTACCGCATCTTTCTGCCGCTGCAGGCAAACAACACTGGGGCAATCTTCCCGGTGCCACACTGAGCCTGGCCATTGCCGAAGCCGCCAGCGCGGCCAAGCGCTTCACCCTGCTCCTGACCGCCGACAGCCAAAGCGCCGAGCGGCTTGAGCAAGAGCTGAAGTTTTTTGCACCTACGCTGCCGGTTCTGCACTTCCCGGACTGGGAAACCCTGCCCTACGACCTGTTTTCGCCGCATCAGGACATCATTTCCCAGCGTATTGCCAGCCTTTATCGCCTGCCGGAACTGGAGCATGGCGTTTTGGTAGTCCCCATCACCACCGCCCTACACAGACTGGCGCCGACCAAATTTCTGCTCGGCAGCAGCCTGGTGCTGGATGTCGGCCAGAAGCTCGATGTGGAAGCCATGCGTACGCGCCTGGAAGCCAGCGGCTACCGGTATGTGGACACGGTCTACGAACATGGCGAGTTCACCGTGCGCGGGGCGCTGATCGATCTGTTCCCGATGGGCAGCAAACTGCCGTTTCGGATCGACCTGTTCGACGATGAAATCGAAACGCTGCGCACCTTCGATCCGGACACCCAGCGCTCCATCGACAAGGTCGAGTCGGTGCGCCTGTTGCCTGCCCGTGAATTCCCGTTGCAGAAAGAAGAAGTCACACGTTTCAAGGCGCGCTTTCGCGAGCGCTTCGACGTGGACTTCCGGCGCAGCCCGATTTTCCAGGACTTGAGCAGCGGCATCACACCTGCCGGCATCGAGTACTACATACCGTTGTTCTTCGAGGAAACCTCGACGCTGTTCGATTACCTGCCGCAGGACACCCAGGTGTTCTCCCTGCCGGGCATCGAACAGGCGGCCGAGAACTTCTGGAACGACGTGCGCAATCGCTATGAAGAACGCCGCGTCGACCCTGCAAGGCCGCTGCTGCCGCCGGCCGAGTTGTTTCTACCGGTGGAAGACTGCTTCGCGCGCCTGAAAAACTGGCCGCGCGTGGTCGCCAGCCAGCAGGATGTCGACGCCGGTGCCGGACGCGAGCGTTTCCCGGCGCAGTCCCTGCCGGACCTGTCCATCGAAGCCAAGGCCACTCAACCACTGGCGGCCCTGTCGAGGTTTCTGGATGACTTCCCCGGTCGCGTGCTGTTCACCGCCGAGTCCGCCGGACGCCGGGAAGTGCTGCTGGAACTGCTCGAACGTCTCAAGCTGCGCCCCAAAACCGTCGACAGCTGGCTGGATTTCGTCGACGGCAAGGACCGGCTGGCAATCACCATCGCACCGCTTGACGAAGGCCTGCTGCTGGAACAACCGGCACTGGCGCTGATCGCAGAAAGCCCGCTGTTCGGCCAGCGCGTCATGCAGCGCCGGCGCCGCGAAAAACGCACCGACGGCGGCAACAACGACGCAGTCATCAAGAATCTCACCGAGCTGCGCGAAGGCGCGCCGGTGGTGCACATCGATCATGGCGTAGGCCGCTATCTCGGGCTTGCGACGCTGGAAGTCGAAAACCAGGTCGCCGAATTCCTGATGCTGGCCTACGCCGAAGACGCCAAGCTGTACGTCCCGGTCGCCAACCTGCACCTGATTGCCCGTTACACCGGCAGCGACGACGAAACCGCGCCGCTGCACCGCCTGGGCTCGGAAACCTGGCAAAAAGCCAAACGCAAGGCTGCCGAGCAAGTGCGTGACGTGGCCGCCGAGCTGCTGGATATCTACGCGCGTCGCGCAGCCCGCGAAGGCTATGCGTTTGCCGACCCCAAA
Source organism: Pseudomonas sp. PvP100 (assembly GCF_017833055.1). NCBI lineage: Bacteria > Pseudomonadati > Pseudomonadota > Gammaproteobacteria > Pseudomonadales > Pseudomonadaceae > Pseudomonas > Pseudomonas sp. PvP100. The sequence goes on along the minus strand of NZ_JAFIBO010000001.1, from coordinate 683,949 downwards.
GCCGATTACGCGACCTTCAGCGCAGGCTTCCCGTTTGAAGAGACACCGGATCAGCAAACCACTATCGATGCCGTGCGCGCCGACATGCTGGCGCCCAAGCCGATGGATCGTCTGGTCTGTGGCGACGTGGGTTTCGGCAAGACCGAAGTGGCCATGCGTGCCGCCTTCATCGCCGTGCATGGCGGGCGTCAGGTGGCCATTCTGGTCCCGACCACCCTGCTCGCCCAGCAGCACTACAATAGTTTCCGCGACCGTTTCGCCGACTGGCCGGTGACCGTCGAAGTGATGAGCCGCTTCAAGTCGGCCAAGGAAGTCAACGCTGCGGTTGCCGATCTGGCCGAGGGCAAGATCGACATCGTTATCGGGACGCACAAGCTGTTGCAGGATGACGTCAAGATCAAGAACCTCGGTCTGGTGATCATCGACGAAGAACACCGGTTTGGCGTGCGCCAGAAAGAACAGCTCAAGGCGCTGCGCAGTGAGGTCGATATTCTGACCCTGACCGCAACGCCGATCCCGCGCACCCTGAACATGGCCGTGTCGGGCATGCGCGACCTGTCGATCATCGCCACGCCACCGGCGCGCAGGCTGTCGGTGCGTACCTTCGTGATGGAGCAGAACAAGCCGACCATCAAGGAAGCCCTGCTGCGTGAGCTGTTGCGCGGCGGTCAGGTCTATTACCTGCACAACGACGTCAAGACCATCGAGAAATGCGCCGCTGACCTGGCCGAGCTGGTGCCGGAGGCGCGTATCGGCATCGGCCACGGGCAGATGCGCGAGCGCGAACTCGAACAGGTGATGAGCGACTTCTACCACAAGCGCTTCAATGTGCTGATCGCCTCGACCATTATCGAGACCGGCATCGACGTACCGAGCGCCAACACCATCATCATCGAGCGCGCCGACAAGTTCGGTCTGGCCCAGTTGCACCAGTTGCGCGGCCGCGTCGGGCGCAGTCACCACCAGGCCTACGCCTACCTGCTGACGCCGCCACGCAAACAGATCACCCACGACGCCGAAAAGCGTCTGGAAGCGATTGCCAACACCCAGGACCTGGGCGCGGGCTTCGTGCTCGCCACCAACGACCTGGAAATCCGTGGCGCAGGCGAACTGCTCGGGGACGGCCAGAGCGGTCAGATCCAGGCGGTGGGCTTCACCCTGTACATGGAAATGCTCGAGCGCGCGGTGAAGTCGATTCGCAAGGGCGAGCAGCCCAATCTCGATCAGCCGCTGGGCGGCGGACCGGAAATCAACCTGCGCGTGCCGGCACTGATCCCCGAAGCCTACCTGCCGGATGTGCATACGCGCCTGATTCTCTACAAGCGCATTGCCAACGCCGCTGACGAAGAGGCCCTCAAGGACCTGCAGGTCGAAATGATCGACCGCTTCGGCCTGCTTCCGGAACCGACCAAGAACCTGGTGCGTATCACGCTGCTCAAACTGCACGCCGAACAGCTGGGCATCCGGAAAATCGACGGTGGCCCGCAAGGTGGCCGTATCGAGTTCGCGGCCGAGACGCCAGTTGACCCACTGACCCTGATCAAGCTGATTCAGAGCCAGCCCAACCGCTACAAGTTCGAAGGTGCCACGCTGTTCAAATTCATGGTTCCCATGGAGCGCCCGGAAGAGCGCTTCAACACGATCGAAGCGCTGCTTGAGCGCCTGACCCCGAAAACTGCTTGAAGGATTCACGCATGCTTCTGTTTCGTTCATTGATCCTGCTGCTGACGCTGATCGCGCCGGCAGCGTTCGCCGATGGCCTGTATCAGGTCGAGATTCTGCTGTTTCGCCAGAACGGCGAGCCGGCCTCGACCCGCCAACTTGTACCGGAAAACTGGGACAAGGGCGCACAGAAGATCGACGCGAATGATGAACGAAGCCCCGCGCTCAATGATCTGGCGAGCAAACTGCAAAGCAGCGGCCACTATGAAGTGCTGATGCAGCGCGCCTGGCAGCAGAGCATCGGCAGCGAACCGGGCAAAGTTGCCATCACCAGTGGTGAAGAGCGGCTTGGTCATTACCCGATCGAGGGCACCGTGAGTCTGGCGATGGCACGCTTCACCGATATTGGTGCACAATTCTGGGTCAACCAGCTGGACCCGCATGGCGTGGTCATCAGCAGTGAACGATTGAAGCAGACTGCCAGGGTAAAGAACGGTGAGCTGACCTATCTGGACAACGGCAACCTCGCGTTGCTGATCAAGGTTTCTCCTCTTTGATCTTTACGTACGCAAGGGACGCCCAGGCGTCCCCTTTCTTTTTGAGCATCGCTGCGGCGTAGGGCTTTTTAAAACTTGTCGTCCATTCTCGAAAAAGTCCTGGCTGCGGCCTGGACAGACCTATTCCACGAGCGAACGCTTGAGCGAGGGCGCGACTACGCCCGGCAAAAACGCATCGTGCTGGAAGACTCCAGCCCGCAGATCATCCGCACCGCCTGTCGGGGCTCGGGCCTGGAAATCTACACCCAGACGCTGCTGTTCAAGGACCCCGATCGCTATAAGAACTACCTGACCTGCAAATGCACCTGCCCGGTTCGCAACGATTGCAAACATTGCGTGGCCGCCCTGCTGTTTCTGCAAGACCCGCACAACCGTCCGCTGCTGCAGGCCGCACTGGCCTCGCACCAGCAAGAGCCGGAAAAGCCCGTCGAGCAGAAGCCCAGGCTGCCGGAGCGCCTGATCGATGATCTGCAGCCACGGCCCAGGCTGATTCTGGCCAGCATCGAGTTCAGTGCCTACGAGCCGCGCAACGGGCGCATGCAGCGGCACATTCAGCACCGTGCCGCGCTGGCCTTTGCCTACGGCAAGCATTACGCGGTTGGCACCACCAACGTCAGCATTCTGGTCAGTTCGCTGGGCAGCGATCTGGTGAACCAGAAAAGCGACATCATCGAACACACCGACACCGAAACCCTGCGCATCCGTCGTCAGGGCGAACGGGAGCGGCAGTTGCGTCAGGAACTGGCCGATCTGGGTTTCAAGGTCGCCACCCGGCAAAGCAAGGCACTGCCCGACAGCGCCGGCGACATGTACGAACTGCCCAACGACAAGGCCTGGCTGCATTTTGTCCTCGATGACCTGCCGCGCCTGCGCGAACAAGGCTGGGAAATCGACATTCAGGAAGAGTTCGGCTTCGACGTCACGCCGGTGGAAGACTGGTACGCGGTCATCGACGAAGAGAACGAACGCGACTGGTTCGACCTGGAGCTGGGCATCATCGTCAACGGCGAGCGCCTGAGCCTGTTGCCGATCCTGATCAACCTGATCCGCAGCCATCCCGAACTGATGAGCCCGTCGGCCGTGGCCAAGCGCGGCGACGAAGAACAACTGCTGGTGCAGCTCAATCACTTCACGCAAAGCGGCGGCAGCCCGATACAGATCGCCCTGCCCTACGGCCGGCTCAAGCCGGTACTGGCGACACTGGGTGACTTCTACTGGCGTCAGGAAGGCAACAACGCGCTGCGCATGAGCAAAGCCGATGCCGCGCGCCTCACCCAGCTCGAAGACCTGCCGCTGACCTGGCAGGGCGGCGACCGCCTGCGTCACTTTGCCGAGCGCCTGATCAACATCAAGGACGCGCCGGTCAGCCTGCCCGATGGCCTGAACGCCACGCTGCGCCCGTATCAGTTGGAAGGCTTGAGCTGGATGCAGTCGCTGCGCGAGCTGGAAGTCGGCGGCGTACTGGCCGACGACATGGGCTTGGGCAAGACCCTGCAGACCCTGGCCCACCTGCTGATGGAAAAACAAGCCGGCCGCCTCGATCGCCCGGCACTGGCGGTAATGCCGACCAGCCTGATCCCCAACTGGCTGGACGAGTCCGAGCACTTCACCCCGGACCTCAAGGTGCTGGCACTGTATGGCGCCAACCGACATCAGGACGCCGGCAACCTTCAGGATTACGACCTGATCCTGACCACCTACGCTTTGCTGCCACGGGACCTGGAGCTGCTCGAAAAACAGCCCTTCCACGTGTTGATTCTCGATGAAGCGCAGTACATCAAGAATCCCAACAGCAAGGCCGCTCAGGCCGCACGCAACCTCAACGCCCGCCAGCGCCTATGCCTGAGCGGCACGCCACTGGAAAACCATCTGGGCGAGCTGTGGTCGCTGTTTCACTTCCTGATGCCCGGCTGGCTGGGCAACAGCAAGGAATTCAACAGCAACTACCGCACCGCCATCGAAAAGCATGGCAACCAGGACCGCCTGCATCACCTCAATGCGCGTATCAAGCCGTTTCTGCTGCGTCGCACCAAGGAGCAGGTCGCGACCGAACTGCCACCCAAGACCGAGATCATCCACTGGGTCGACCTCAACGACGCGCAGCGCGATGTGTACGAAACCGTACGTCTTGCGATGGACAAAAAGGTCAGGGACGAAATCACCCGTAAAGGCGTGGCACGCAGCCAGATCATCATTCTCGAGGCGCTGCTCAAGCTGCGTCAGGTCTGCTGCGACCTGCGCCTGGTCAATCAGGACATGCCGGTCAACAGCAAACAAGGCACCTCGGGCAAGCTCAACAGCCTGATGGAGATGTTCGAAGAACTGCTGGCCGAAGGTCGCAAGATTCTGTTGTTCTCGCAGTTCACTTCGATGCTCAGCCTGATCGAGGAAGAGCTCAAGCAACGCGGTATCGCCTATGCCCTGCTGACCGGCTCGACCCGCGATCGCCGCACGCCGATTCATGATTTTCAGAGCGGCAAGCTGCCGATTTTCCTGATCAGCCTCAAAGCAGGCGGCACCGGCCTCAACCTCACCGCCGCCGATACGGTGATCCACTACGACCCGTGGTGGAACCCGGCAGCGGAAAACCAGGCGACCGACCGTGCGTACCGTATCGGCCAGGACAAGCCGGTATTCGTCTACAAGATGATCGCGCGCGGCACCGTGGAAGAGAAAATCCAGCGCCTGCAACGGGAAAAATCAGCGCTGGCCTCGGGCGTGCTCGACGGGCGCACCAGCGGCGACTGGAAATTGCGCGACGAAGACCTGCAAGCGCTTTTCGCCCCACTACCCGCTGCGCCGAAGAAAACCCGCAAGTAAGCCCGTCAGGCGCTTATTCGACAGCAACCTGCTGGAGAATCTGCGCCGTCGACAGCACCGTAGCGTACTCGCCGTGCAGGTTGGCCAGTGACATCGCGTGCACTTCTTCGGCACTGCGCGGCGTGCCGAAGAAGTCCTGTTGATCGAAGGTAAAGCAGGCATCGTGCGCGACCAGCACGTCAAACCCCAGATTGCCGCCACTGCGCGCGGTGGACTCGACCGAGTTGTTGGTGACCACCCCGGCAATCACCAGTTGCCTGATCCCGTCGAAGCGTAACCACATTTCCAGGAAAGACCCGCAAAACGCGTCGGGTACCTGCTTGCTCAGCTCACGTTCATCGGATTGCGGCAAGAACGCTGGCTGGTACTCGACCCCTGATTGTTGCGGCCAGAACACTGATTCGGGTGACGTCGAGAAATGCCGGACGTGAATCACCGGCCGCCCGGATTGCCGCCAGGCACCGAGCAGAGCGCTGACATGGATCTCGGCCAGCGGGTTATTGCGTCGCCCGAGCTTGGGATGATGGATGCCCTGCTGCAGGTCGATCAGGATCAGCGCGCTGTTGTCTTGAATATCCATGATCAATCAGTCCGAACTTTTGGTTCAGCAAGACTATCGCAATCAAGGTCTATTCTGGTCGCAATCGTCGACAGGCTCAGGCTTGTCCGAGACCTGCCCCTAAGGAGAACATCATGATCGAACACCTTAAACTCGCCGGCAAAGTAGCGCTCGTGCAGGGCGGCTCACGTGGTATCGGCGCGGCCATCGTCCAGCGCCTGGCCAAAGAAGGCGCTGCCGTGGCGTTTACCTACGTCAGCTCCGAAGTCAGCGCTCTGGAGATTCAGGACAGCATCGTCGCCAATGGCGGCCGGGCCCTGGCCATTCGCGCAGACAGCGCCGACGAAAAAGCCATCCGCCAGGCCGTACAGACCACTGCCGAGACCCTAGGCAGGCTGGATATCCTGGTCAACAACGCCGATATTCTGGCCATTGCGCCGCTCAATGAGTTCAGCATGCAGGACTTCGACAAGACCCTGGCCATCAACGTGCGCAGCGTATTCATCGCCAGCCAGGAAGCCGCGCGACACATGGAAGAAGGCGGCCGCATCATCAACATCGGCAGCACCAACGCTGACCGCATGCCCTTTGCGGGCGGCGCCACCTACGCCATGAGCAAATCGGCGCTGATCGGCCTGACCAAAGGCATGGCCCGCGACCTCGGCCCGCAAGGCATCACCGTCAACAACGTCCAGCCCGGCCCGGTGGACACCGACATGAACCCTGCACAGGGCGAATTCGCCGAAACCCTGAAAGCGCTGATGGCCCTGCCCCGCTACGGCACCAGCGAAGAAATCGCCAGCTTCGTCGCCTACCTCGCTGGCCCTGAAGCGGGCTACATCACAGGTGCCAGCCTGACCATCGACGGCGGCTTCAGCGCCTAAGGCCTGCACCACAAGCGGCCCTTTGCCCAAGGGCCGCATCCCCCACCAGGGCCTTTTACTGACGAATCAGCGTTTATTTGCTTAAGCGCATGAAAAATCTGAAAAAAAGTTTTGCGTTAGGAAAAGCTTTCGACTACATTAGCGCGCCTCGGCAGACACAACGTTGTCGTCGAGATACGGTGAGGTGTCCGAGTGGCTTAAGGAGCACGCCTGGAAAGTGTGTATACAAGAAATTGTATCGAGGGTTCGAATCCCTCCTTCACCGCCATATTGATACAACGCAAAACCCCTGAATTCTGAAAGGAATTCAGGGGTTTTGTGGTTTCTTGGGCCTGAAAATATGGCCGTGGGATGGGTTGTTCAGAGGCAAGCGCTCGGCGTCGTATTGATTGAATTGATCGCGGCTCATCTGGGCGGCCCCTTCAAGGGGAGTTGTCCATAGCCATCAACTCATTAAGACGCGCGTCGACTTTCCAGGATAGGTAAAAAGTACATGCCGGCCAGCATGCCTAAAAAAAATATGAGAGCTTGCATGGACTTACCCCTACAAAACCGGACACCAACGCCCCGTTAAATTAATGCTGCCGCTAAGCGCCTGAACCCCCTCGGTGAACGATATTCAAGGTGCTGTGCGGATGCTGCTCGTTGTAATGCTCGAAGGCAATTGCCAGGTTGCGCAACGCCGTTAGCCGATCCGGCTTTGCATGTGCGCCACGTCGCTTGATCGTCCTCACGAAGCTCTCTGCCATGGCGTTGCTCTGCGGGCTGCGCACAGGCTTGGTCACCGGCTGTAAACACTTCACTGAACGCTTGGGATGGAATACCCTGCCGAGATGGCCAAGGCTGTGGTCTCGGAAGCCACCGAGTTTTCCAATCGAGCTTAAGGTTCAAGTGTCCCGAACAGCAGGGCTGGCGATACCAAAAAACGAGAGAGGCGCACTTGGACTATCTAGCAGCACTGACCGCTTTCGTAGAGTCTGCCAATGGCAACAGCTTTTCCAAAGCAGCAGAGCGTTTGGGGATCAAAGCGTCTACGGTTTCGCGTTACATCAAAGATCTAGAGCAAGATCTCGGCATTGCACTTTTCAATCGATCAACACGAAAACTCGCATTGACGGAGGGTGGGCAAACGTTCTTATACCATGCCCAAAAAGTCCTCTTTGAATTGTCAGAAGCCAAGGCGGCAACGTCAGCCCTCAATCAAAATCCCCGAGGGAGATTGAAGGTTAGTCTTCCGCCTGCTTTTGCGCGTCATCATATACTCCCTTTAGTAGGCGAGTTTATTAAGCGTTACCCAGACATCACACTAGATCTCTGTCTTGAGGAGTCACAAGTCGATCTGATCGCCACTGGAATCGATCTTGCGATTCGAATTGGCAGGCTGGCCAACTCCAATCTCAAGGCGAGAAAGCTGGCTGAGGTAAAGACTTTCCTGTGTGTGAGTCCAGAGTTTGCCGCTCGCTATTCTCAACCGGATTGCCCTGATCAACTGCCCGTCGACATGATGATCATCGGGCGCCAGTGCCCCGAGGCGTTGATATGGGCAAACGACAACGAGCAGGTTTCGTTGCCCGTTGGTGCTGTACTTTGGATAAATGACCTTGACGCTCAACTAATCGCGGTGAGCAGCGGGTTGGGAATGGCATTGCTCCCAGACTGGCTTGCCAGTGCCAGTTTGCGCGATGGTCGACTGGTGCGTTGGCTGCCTGATTGGGAGATCAAGACCTCACAGGAATCTGGCGCCGTCTGGTTTGTATATCCGCCGAAGCGAATCGTTTCTTCGAAGGTGCGATGCTTCATTGATTTCATTGCTGAACGCGTGGTTGACCCGCCCGTGTGGCAGCAATGATTCCCGGTATGAGCTAGTCATGCCGGGAGTCTATTTAGCTGAACCGAATATCCAGTGATCGCAGATATGTCTGTAGACCTGCATCCTGAATCGGGATCAGAAATGCTTCGCGATCCGACTCGTTGAAGTGAGCATGCCAATAGCCAGGTGGTGTGACGAACGCCAGCCCTGGTGTCCAATCTACGCGTTTTGGATTGCGAATCTGGCCATTTTCGTCCAGTTCGGTACCGACAAGCGAATAGCACCCGGCTGGGCAGTCAATGATGAAGTCCAGGGCGATGGATTGATGCCGGTGAGGTTTTTGGATCGAGCCGGCTGGGAGGATGCCATACATAGCCCACAGCACATGGGTCACTGTGCGTGTCTGAGGGAAGTTGCTGTTACCAAGCAAAATGCTGATGCGGCTGCGATCCTGTGCACGTGGATCATCAGCGGCTTCACGAAGCTTTGCCGATGCGACATCCGCAGGGTACAGCGTCGGGGTGAAGCGGTCTTCACTTCTGCTCACGCCTAAGTAGCGAAGAAGAGGCTCATCATGTACCCAGTAGAATCGTGCGTCCGCCGACGCCCTGAGGATTGTGCTGTTCATCCCTGGCAGGGCGATAAAACAACCCTTCGTCCATTCAAACGCCTCTTCACCGTACACAAAGCTGCCGCTACCATCGATGACATACAGAACCTGTGAGGTCGCGTTGGGCGCTAATGTGACGTCATCGCCGGCGTTCAGTCGAATGAAACTAGCGCAAAGACCTGGGCCGGTGGCTGGGCCTTCACACGCTAGTGTTTCGCTCAAATCGAGAGCAACTGTTCGAGATGGGCCCGAATCATAGAGCGAAGCAGGGAAGCTCTGGTACGGGATGCGGGTAATCAAGTTTGCGCTGATCGGGTTTGCCGCTTTGCTGTACTCGAAGTATTCGGCATCGATCTCATGTGGAGATACTTCCAGGTTTGAATGCGGTTGAATTGCACTGTTCATAATGAATCCTCGTTCCGGGTCTCATGATCAGGACGCTGCGGGAGCCAGCACGCCACGGTGGATTCAATATACGAGTCTGGTACGGCGCTATGAATAACCGCACCGGCACATCACTTGTGCGCAAAGGGGTGTTGATCCCCTCCCGATTTTGACTTTGAAAGGTTGGGGGCATTGTGATGCGGAAGTAGCGGCTTAATCTCACTCGCGCGCTGCGTCGGCAACTCGCTCATTTCTGAGCCATGCCGAATGCCTAGCCAGTGAAACCTGCCTTGATTCAACCGGCGAGCCGCCAGCCAAGTGCCGAAACCGCCATGCACCAGAACTTTCATCCGAGTGGTGCGCGTTTGGAAAACAGATACGCATAAGGAATGAAAGCTGGCAGCGCGACGCAGCACGGGGGAATTGCACTGTTAGCCTGAAGCGATAGTGTTTTTATGAATACGATCAAATAACCACAATCAAAATCCGAGCCCAGTCCTTAAGCCATCCGCCTCATGGACAAATTCATCTGCCCCATCAGGTCTCGTTGTTCCCTCAAAGAGAGCACCAGCCGCGCGATGGATCGGCTGCTGTCTACCTCGGACAGGGACAGCCCCGTTACGTAGAGCTGGATATCACCTGACTCGGGATGGAGAAGCTTCACCGAGAAGGTTTCATTTGGCGCGACGACGCACTCGCACTTTGAAGGCAGAAAAGCTGTTTCAAGAACTCGCTGAATATCGGGTTTTGAAAACATGGGGCGTCCTCTGGAAGGGGCCGAAGCGTGATGTGAAGTGTAGACGAGTTTCAGGCGAATAGGTTTCCGAGCTGCGCGCCGGATGCACGCGGCGCGTGGGGCTTTTTGTGGCGGCTGCCTGGGACTGTTTTGCCTGATCAAGGCAACTGCCTGCAACACCTCACGCTCTCTGGTCTAAAGTACCCTCTCCTGAACTCCCCGAGCCTCGACCGACATGAATGAACGCGCACGTGAACTGGCGTCTCGTCTGATTCGCAATTTCAACGAGGCTCCCCTCGCACATGAAGTTCGTGAACCGCTCTATGAAAGCTCGGCAGCCCGCCTGGGCACTGGCACGGCCGCGCAAAAGCTGGGGGCCTCGATTGACGTCGTGGCGCCGGGCAAGCGCTCCTGCCCTTATCATTTTCATCACGTGCAAGAAGAGATGTTCGTGATCATCGAGGGCGAAGGCAGTTTGCGTGTTGCGGGCGAGATGCTGCCGATCAAGACGGGGGACGTCTTGTTTATCCCTGCGGGTGCCGATTACCCGCATCAGCTAATCAATACCTCGCAGGCGCCGCTGAAATACCTGTCGATCAGCACCCGGGAAACACCCGAAGTGTGTGAATACCCGGACTCGGGCAAGTACCAGGCCATGGTTTCTGTCCAAGGCACCCGAGTGTTCACCGCCAACCAGCGGACCACGGAAAACCTCGATTACTGGGACGGCGAACCGTGATTTGAATTGTTTATAAATTGTATCCGGCAGTTCACGCTTTTTTCACGTTCGCGGGTTTATTGTTAACTCAATTCCCAGCAAGACCTTAAGCCCGCTACCCCCCATCGCGGGCTTTTCTTTGTCTGCGATTTGAGCATGCAGCGTTTGGCATGAGTCAAGAGACATCAGGGACACGACTGCTCAAGCAAGCGTCGGGCAGACAGGGAACATCATGCAGAATACGATTTCCAAGCCCTACCTCCCGGATGAAACCCGTCAATCATGAAAAACACCCTGAAAAAACTGCTCCTCGCTGTGGCATGTCTGGCGGCTGGCCCTGCTTTCGCTGCGTGTCAGATGACGCCAGTGGCGTACGACATGCCTTCGCAACGTCTGGACGAGGCCTTGCAGCAACTGGCGCATCGGTCCGGCTGCCCGGTGAAGGTCAACCTGGGCGCGGACAGCAGCAGAAAGGTCAAGAAATTCAAGGGCACCTTTACCCCGGATCAGGCGTTGTGGCTGGTCTTGAAAAAAACCGGACTGGAAGGTTATGTCGAAAATGACGGTCTTACGGTTGACCGTCGAGGCCAGGATTTTGTAAACCAGCGAGCAACTGAGCTGCGCACGGCTATCGATGAGGCTGGCACACGGATGGAGGCCAGAAAGAAGAAGCGCTTCCTTCATCAACTGGACACCATTGAGTCCGGAGCGAAGAAGGTGGTTCTTGAACAGAGCTTTGTCAGCGCAGCCGAGATGGCGAGTTACAAGCGTGACTTCGACGAACTGTCGAGCCAGATACCGGCCAGCAAGTGATCCCGCGATAATTGCGCTAAAATTTGCCCATTTTGAGCGCAATGGCCGAACGCGCAGTGGATGACCGATGAAAAAAACCGCATTACTCCTGATGGCACTGACCCTGCCTGCGCTTGCTCAGGGCGCAGGCGATGCCGAGGCCGGGAAAGCCGTGTTCACCCGCCTCTGCTCGGGCTGTCACAAAATCGGCCCCTCTGCACGCAGCGCATTTGGCCCGCCCCTCAACGGCATCATTGGTCGTCAGGCGGGGCAGCAGGAAGGCTACGTGTACACCGACGCGATGAAGAACTCGGGGCTGGTCTGGACGCGCGAAGAGTTGCGCACGTATATCAAGGACCCGAGCGAAGTTGTCCCCGGTACACGCATGAAGCTGTGGTGGATGGGTAGCGATGAGCGAATGGAAGATCTGCTGGAATACCTGGACGCCAACAAGTAGTACGAGGGGGTAAAGCGAGGTCCGGATATAAATCGCCCCCGGTACTCACCGAGGGCAATCTGTCAGCTACTTGTCCGGCGTGTAAGGCGGGTAATCATCCTTACTGCCTTTATCGGTAGCAGGCGTCTTCGCTGGCTCGGTAGGGTCGATCTGCGGGTCTTGGGTGTTCGGCGACTTCTCGTCGAAACCCGGATCGTTCTTGTTTCCGCTGTTGCTGCCTGGCTGGGTGCCGGTCATATGCGCCTCCGTTTTTAAATTCAGGACCTGATATTCAGAGAGCCTGTGGCCACAGCCGTGCGATGTGTCTGACGAACGGGCCTGGCAGAGGGATATGGCAGCGACAAAGAGCAAGTGGTAGCCTTGCGCCATGCTCGCGTCCAGTAGGGATAACCTCATGAAAAGGCTTTCAATAACGCTGTCGGTATTCGCTTTGCTGGGCAGCGGCGCAGCATACGGCGAGATCTTCAAATGCACATCACCCCAAGGCAAGGTGAGTTATGCATCTATCCCGTGTGATGAAAGCGCGCAAAGCGCACTGCAACGCGAAGGCCCGGCCTATATGCGGAACGCAGACGAGCCGCTGGACTACGTTCACAAGACCAACCTCAAGGCTATCGAATACCTGAAGGTCGGCGGTCGCACTCGAGTGCAAGTGATCGAGACCGAGCGCTACAAGGCCTTCCAGAGAAACCGCCCGCCTCCCCCGAACATTCCTTCGCAGTGCCAAAGCCCGCGTTACGACAGCCAATGTTTCGATCCATCGGGTGGAATGTCCTCGAAAAAACAGGCGGCCTTTCGGGATACCGCTCGATAATCTACTGAGCGGTTTTCACATCGGCACGCACTTCACTGATCTGAATTTCAGGGATCAGGTCGGTGTAGTTGATGATATCGGCATTGATCTGCTTTGAATGCGGCCCCATGCCGGCTTCAAAGTCTTCAATGGAATCACAGTAAATGTGGCACATGCCGATATACACAGGGTCGGAGCCTGGTGTGGCTCCGCCTATGCCGCGGTCCACGCTGTAACCCTTGCAGTACTTGCCCATCAGTTCCTGTACCAGCGGCATGTGTTTGTCACGATAGTAATCGTGGTCGAAACGGGCACCCTCTTCATACGCATACAGCACGCTGATTTTGATCATAACGACAGGTTCCTGTTCAAGTGGTCGATAAATTCGTGCGGACAACCGTTTGCAAGTGCTGACATCAAAAGCCACCTCCCTCACAATCACGCGGTCTTGCCAGACTATTAAAAGAGACAGCCTGGCTATCGAAACGTTTGAGGCAAAACCACATGAATACACTTGAGTGGAACGAGGCCGCGCTGGCGAAATACCTCGCGACCCATCCGACCCTGAAGGATGAAATCAGCGCCTTGAGCCCCAAGGAGCAACAGCAGCAAGTGCAATGGGCGTTCGAAGACGAGGCCGAGAGCCAGGGTATCGAGACCTGGGAGCTGGCGCTGGAACTGATTGCCGAGTCGCCCGAACAATTGCAGAGCATGCGCCTGGAAGCACACCGCCAGGTCGCCGAAGCGCTGGGGATGGAGTGGGAAGAATATTGCGGATTCAACGATATCCAGACATGACGCGGCGCGCAGTCGGCGCAAAATCAGCCATTGATCGGCACGCCATTCAGTGACCCGGCAGTCAGCGCTTTACCTGTTCCTTATGGATGAGTAACGTCTGCTCACTTCAATAAAGGAATCACGTCATGAGTGATCTGGTCTCGTACTATCTGGACGACGGCGTCGCCACGCTGACCCTGAACAACGGCAAGGTCAATGCCATTTCCCCGGACGTGATCGTTGCGTTCAACGCCGCACTGGACCAGGCCGAAAAGGATCGGGCCATCGTTATTCTCACCGGCCAGCCGGGCATTCTGTCGGGCGGTTACGACCTCAAGGTCATGACCTCCAGCGCCGAGGCCGCGATCGAGCTGGTCGCACAGGGCTCGACGCTGGCACGGCGCATGCTGTCGCACCCCTTCCCGATCATCGTCGCCTGCACCGGCCACGCGGTTGCCAAGGGTGCCTTTCTGCTGCTGTCTGCCGATTATCGAATCGGTGTCGCCGGGCCGTTCAGTATCGGCCTGAACGAAGTGCAGATCGGCATGACCATGCACCACGCCGGTATAGAGCTGGCGCGCGATCGCCTGCGCAAATCGGCGTTCAATCGCTCGGTGATCAACGCCGAGATGTTCGACCCTGAAGCAGCGATGGCCGCCGGCTTCCTCGACCGGGTGGTCAGCGTCGAGGAGCTGCGGAGCACCGCACTGGCCGTCGCCGGGCAGTTGAAGAAGATCAATATGAACGCGCACAAGAAGACCAAACTCAAGGTCAGAAAGGCCTTGCTCGACACGCTGGAGGCAGCGATCGAGCAGGATCGGCAGCACATGCTCTGATCCCCAACCGAAGCCCGTGTAAACGGGCTTTCGTTTATCGGCGAACTCATACGCGTTTGATCAATCTGATCAGCGACCGCGCATGTTTTTGCGCCACTGACAAATTGAAGAAGCGATAGCGCCATGGGCCGAGTTGTTGCAGCAGCGGTGTACACAAAGGGCAAAAAAGTCCGTGATATTACCCTCGATGAGGGCGCTGCCTGGGCAGCCAAGCCCGATCATTTCGTCTGGATAGGACTGGAGCAGCCCACCAACGCGGAGCTGACCAGCCTCAAGGAGCAGTTCAACCTGCATGAGCTGGCCCTTGAAGACGCGCTTGAGGTGCATAGCCGTCCGAAGCTGGAAACCTTTGGCGATGCACTGTTCATCGTGACTTACGCCCCCGTTCGCGACAACGGCAAGCTGCTGTTCATCGAAACCCATATCTTCGCCGGCAAGGGTTACATCATCACCTCGCGCAACGGTCACTCCAAGTCCTACGGGCTGGTGCGTCAGCGCTGCGAAGCCAGACCACTGCTGCTGGAGCATGGCGAAGATTTCGTGCTCTACGCGCTCTTGGACTTCGTGACCGAGAACTACCAGCCGGTGACCGAAGCCATCCACGCCGAGCTCGAGCAACTGGAGCAGAGCGTCATTGGTGGTTCGTTGCGCGAGTCCGACATCCAGCACATTCATGCTCTGCGCCGCGATCTGTTACGCATGCGCCGCTACGTAGCACCGATGGTGGAAGTGGGTGAGGAATTGCAGAAACTGAGTTTTCCGTTCATTGACAAGAACATGCGTCCTTACTTTCGCGATGTCGAAATTCACGTCAAGCGGCAGATGGAAGACCTAGGCAACCTGTGTGACATCGCCAGCCAGACAATCGAAATCGGCCTGCTGCTGGAGTCGTCGAGGCAAAGCATCGTGCAACGCAAGTTTGCCGGATGGGCCGCGATTCTGGCATTCCCGACGGCCATTGCCGGCATCTACGGCATGAATTTCGAGAACATGCCTGAACTCAAGTGGGAATACGGCTACTTCATCGTGCTGGGCGTCATTCTGGGCGGGTGTACGGCGCTGTTCGCCAGTTTCAAGCGCTCCGGTTGGCTATAACCCCGCCACCGCATTCCCATTCAAACAGTCCGCCGAGCGCATGACGATGAGTCGTGCGTCGGGTCAGACGGACTGTTTTTCCGGATTGTGCGCCACAAAGCGCATCATCCATTCCGCCACCGTCGCACCATGATGGTCGTGATCCAGGCTGGCGACACCCTGCTGGTAAATCTGCTCGCCCAGCGCTTCTTGGCGAAGGTCAAGCAAGGTGCGGGAAAAGTCATGAATGAACTCGGGATGCCCCTGGAAACAAAGCACCTGATCATTGATATGGTAGGCCGCAAACGGGCAGAACTCGCTGGACGCAAGCACCGTCGCGTTTTCGGGCAGCGCGGTGACCTGATCCTGATGGCTGATCAGCAGCGTGAGCTTTTCCATCGCCGGCGTCATCCACGGCCTGGCGGGGGCCAGCTGATAATGGTGAATGCCGACGCCCCACCCTTGCACCGCACGCTCGGTCTTGCCGCCCAGCAGCAAGGCCAGTAACTGATGACCGAAACAGATACCCAGCAGTTTTTCGCCGCGCTGATACAGCTCCAGCAGATAGACCTTCAAGGTCTGAATCCACGGGTCGGTGCCAAATGAGTCGGCCTTGCTGCCGGTCACCAGGTAAGCATCGAACTGCTCGTCTGCAGGTGGATAGTCCCCTTGCACCACGTTGTAAACCGTAAGCTCTGCGGCGATGGGCTGGCGGGCGAAAAGTGTTTCAAACATCCGCCCATACCCGTGGTATTGCTCGACCAGTTCAGGCCGCAGATTGTCGGTTTCCAGAATACAGATGCGTAAAGACATAAAAGGGACCCTGAAGCAGTAATGAGGCAATAGCGCACCGGCAGAGCCTGCCTTGAAGACCTCGGCAAATCAAGCAGCACCCCAGCCCGTTTCAGACGTTTATTCCATGTAGGAAAATTCTGTCCCGGACGAACGGTACAAAGCTGACGAGCAAAGACGAAGCGTCTAGAAAAGGACTGTGCGTTCAGTGCCGCACCCGGTAATAACGTTCGCTTCTAGATAAGAAAATTTAGATTCCCAACAGTTCTAAGCTAAACGGTACCTCGGCTCTATGGTTATATCTGTAACAGGAGGCGCGCAAAATCCTTTCAGCGCTCGGGCCAGCGGTCGAATGACCGGACCCACCTGTTCAATGTACAACCTTGCCAGCAGTCGATTATCTGTCTTGCAGATCGGGCCTGCTTCTGTCGCTCAGGAATAACAACAAAAGGCGGTCAGCCATGTTCAAGTACAAACACTCCAAAGTACGTCAGGCGGGATTGATCCTCTTCACCACTGCGCTGTTATTGATCGTGCCTAACCTGAATCGATTGTTTGGCTGATCCACGCGCTTTCGATCGACGTTCAACTGTGCCACTCTTTCCATTCGCACTGAGGGAGGTGGAGTTTATGCGCCAATGGATTGCTGTTTGTGCACTTGTCAGCAGTTTCGCAGCACACGCGGGGATGGTCGATCAGGCTGCGGCCGTGGCAGCGCTGAAGGAAGGCAAGCTGGCGATGGATGTACGCAGTCAGACCGACTATGACGCAGGCACGGTACTGAACGCCGTGCGCGTCGATGACCGACGGCTGGTCAATCAGATGAAACAGGTGCTCAACGACCGCAATGCGGTGTTCGTGATTTTCAGCAGCACGGACAGCAAGGCCGACAAGGCTCAGGACCAGCTCAGGGCCGCGGGCTACTTCAGCGTCATCAATGGCGGCAACTATGAAGAGCTGCACAACGCGCTCTACGACATCACCGACGACCCCGCCGAATAAGCAACGGCCGGGAACTTGAGCCCGGCCATTGCATGATGCACAGCCCAGTTACGCGTTACTGATGCTGCGCCTGGACCTGCACACGGGTTTTCACTTTCGGCGTGCCGGTCATGGGCGACACCACGACCTTGGCGTGCATATGCTCGGATCCGCCACCGCGCCGCATGCCGCGCACCGGACAGGCGTCCAGATAATCCAGCCCTACCGCCAGTTTCAAATGACGCTCGGGAATGGCCAACTGATTAGTGACATCGAAACTGTACCAGGCGTCGTCTATCCAGGCCTCGGCCCAAGCGTGGCTGGACAGATGCTCGCTGTCTTCGCTGCACAGGTAACCGGAGACATAACGAGCCGGCACCCCGAGACTGCGGGCACAGGCCAGAAACGCGTGGGTATGGTCCTGACACACGCCCGAGCGTCCGGCGAAAGCCTGCGCGGCACTGGTGTCCACCTCGGTCGCGCCCTGGGTGTAGGTCATGTGCTGGTTGAGCGCCTGCATCAGGTCGATCAACCCGGTGCGGTCAGCTCGTTTGCGGCACTCCATCGCCGCAAAACTGCGAATCGCTTCGTCAGGCTCGGTCAGTCGGGTCACGCGCAAAAACGGCAATGCCGACTGGCTTTCGTGCTCGGCCTCGCGGGTCTCGTCGATCTCCACCTGCCCGCGCGCGCCGATGATGATCGATTCGTGCGGCTCTTCCAGGCTCAGAACATGCAGGATATTGCCAAAGGGGTCTATCTGCGCACGCACCGGACGTGGCAACGTCAGCTGCCAGCTGAGCACTTGCTGACGCTCACTGTCGTGAGGTGTCAGGCGCAGATACTGGATACTTGAGCGCACCTGGTCATCGTAGTGATAGGTGGTCTCATGGCTTATCGAAAGTCTCATGCAGCCTCCAGATACGAAGTGTGAATGGCATCACCCAGTTGAGCCAGCATCGGAATGAATTCGTTCAACCACTCATGCAGGCCTTCAGACAGAATCTCGTCGATGCTGGTGTAGCGTAATCTGGCGTCCATCTCGGCCGCCATGCGCTGTGCGGGTCGACCGTTGACGCCGGGCAGGCTGGCCAGAATGACGTCCATCTCCTCCAGACAAGCGCGTAGCGAGCGCGGAATATCGGCACGCAGCAGCAACAGTTCGGCAACCTGACGCGCGCCTGGCGCATCCCGATAGACCTCAGTGTAAGCCTCGAACGAGGACAGCGCGCGCAGCAAGGCGCTCCACTGGTAATACCCGGCCGCCGAGTTGTCTGCCGCGGCGTTGGCCTGTGGCCCACGCAATTCAAGCATTTCATAACGGGCATCGAGCATGCGCATGGTGTTGTCGGCGCGCTCGATGAATGTGCCCAGACGGATGAAGCGGAATGCATCGTTACGCATGATGGTGCCGTAGGTCGCGCCACGGAACAGGTGCGAACGCTCCTTGACCCACTCGCAGAAACGGCTCATGCCGTAGCGGGTCAGGCCCTGCTGGGCGATGCCGCGAATCTCCAGCCAGGTGGAGTTGATGTTCTCCCACATGTCTGCGGTGATACGCCCGCGCACCGCGTGCGCACTGGCCCTTGCTGCGCCCAGGCAGCTGTAGATGCTGGCCGGGTTGGTGGCGTCCAAGGCAAAGAAATGCAGCATCCGTTCGGCGTGCAGCTCGCCATGACGCTCGATATAGGTTTCCAGCGTTCCAGTGATCAGCAACGGCATGGCTATTTCATCCAGCCCGTCGCCCCGCCCGTCCTGCGGCATCAGCGACAGCGAATAGCTCACGTCCAGCATTCGGGCGAGGTTCTCCGCTCGCTCCAGGTAACGCGACATCCAGAAAAGATCAGAGGCAGTTCTACTTAACATTGGCAGGCATCCTTAATCCTCGACCACCCAGGTGTCTTTGGTTCCGCCACCCTGTGACGAATTGACCACCAGCGAGCCTTCACGCAAGGCCACTCGGGTAAGCCCGCCAGGCACAACGCGGGTTTCACGACCGGACAGAACAAACGGGCGCAAATCGATATGTCGCGGGGCAATGCCGTTCTCGACAAAGGTCGGACAGGTCGACAGGCACAAGGTGGGTTGGGCGATGTACGCATGCGGCTTGGCCTTGAGGCGTGCCCGGAAGGCTTCGATCTCGGCGGCGGTCGCTGCGGGACCGACCAGCATGCCGTAGCCACCGGAGCCCTGGGTTTCCTTGACGACCAGGTCGCCCAGGTTGGCCAGCACATGTGACAGCTCTTCAGGCTTGCGGCACTGCCAGGTCGGCACGTTCTTGAGAATCGGTTCTTCGTCCAGATAGAAGCGAATCATGTCGGTGACGTAGGGATAAACCGACTTGTCATCCGCGACGCCGGTACCGATGGCATTGGCCAGCACCACGTTGCCGGATCGATAGGCAGACAGTAGCCCAGGGACGCCCAGCATCGAATCGGGGTTGAAGGCCAGAGGATCGAGAAATGCGTCATCGAGGCGACGATAGATCACGTCAACGGCTTTCGGGCCGTCGGTGGTGCGCATGAACACGCGGTCATCGCGAACAAACAGATCAGCACCTTCCACCAGCTCGACGCCCATCTCGCGAGCCAGAAACGCATGCTCGAAAAAGGCGCTGTTGAAGCGGCCTGGCGTCAGCACCACGACACTCGGGTTGTCCAGATGGCTGGAACTCTTGAGCGTATCGAGCAACAGATTCGGGTAGTGATCGATTGGCGCAATGCGCTGCGCAGAAAACAGCTCCGGGAACAGGCGCATCATCATCTTGCGGTCTTCGAGCATATAGCTCACGCCGCTCGGGGTGCGCAGATTGTCTTCCAGCACGTAATAGGTGCCGTCACCGTCGCGCACCAGATCAACGCCGGAAATATGCGAGTACAAATCGCGGTGCAGATTAAGACCCTGCATTGCCAACTGGTACTGCTCGTTGGCCAGCACCTGTTCGGCGGGAATTATCCCGGCCTTGATAATCCGCTGGTCGTGATACAGATCGGCCAGAAACATGTTCAGCGCCTTGACGCGCTGAATGCAGCCACGCTCGACAACCCGCCATTCGCTGGCCGGGATGCTGCGCGGGATGGTATCGAAAGGGATAAGCCGCTCGGTGCCCTGCTCATCACCATAGAGGGTGAAAGTGATCCCGGCACGGTGAAACAGCAGATCAGCTTCGCGCCTGCGTTGAGCCAAAAGCTCGGGAGGTGTATCACCCAGCCAGCGGGCGAACTCCCGATAGTGCGGACGGACTACGCCGGCCGCATCGTACATCTCGTCATAAAAGGTGCGGATCATGCCGTACTCCTTGTCACCATGGACACCAAGACCATCGCAAAGCCCGTGCCACCGGCATAAACGCTTTGATTTCAAAAGGTTAGGTAAACACTCGACGCTCTACGCACCATTCCTGTGCACTAAACGCCCAAGCCAATTCTTTTGCGCCTCATTCGGAAGCGTCATTCAACCGTGAAATCTATGATCAGCATAGTCAGAGTTGATTTCCGCCAACGACATTAGTTCGCCACACTCCACAGCAACCGAGCAAACAGGGCGCCAAACGCCGATTTTGCCCTAAACGATATTTTGTCCAGCAAGCCAAAAATGCCTGCGGATTTTAAACAGACTTCCCTTTGCGCCACTCGTTTGAGTGGCTTTTTTTTGACCACTGCTTATGAACCAGGCCCAGAAACAGAACCGGCCGATGCGGAACGTATCCCGAATCAGCCGGTGTTGGTGTAGTGCCTGACAATCCGCAGCCATCAAGCGTGCAGTCTTCTGATCTCCTGAGTAACGCCCCATCCCTCGACTTCGCCGTCCATAGGTGAAATGACCGTCTGGAAGTCCTGCTCGAAGTCACCAATGCCGTCATAGGTGGCGTACATGACTTTGCTCAATTGAAGGTGCCAATGACCGTCATCACGTACGTTTACCTGGGTGTTGAGGGATTCGCCGCGAAATTGCTCTGCGGCCTGCCGTGCCCGCTCCTCGTCCGGGAAGATGGCGTAGAACTCGATGGGATAGATTCGCGCGAAGTCAAAACCGCCTTCTTTCATGCGGCGCAGTACGTTACTGCTGATGTCCTCTTGATAGGCTGTGCTCATGAAACGTCCTCCTATGCAACGATAGATAGAGTTTCAACTCTTCCTGAGCGACCGCCGAGTCTTCGGAGGGCGCCTCGCGACAGATAATCCGACGCGGGGAATCAAGCATGTAGCTAACCGGACCAGGCTTGGCACCGGTCGGGTATCGAGATGTCAGAGGCTGCCTGAGCAGCCTCATCTGCAGAGTAGCCCCATCGTGGGCCGGATGCCAAGTGGTTGCCACTAAAAGGTTTTTGATCAGCGCAGATCAGGCGACTTCTGTAATGGAAATGATCTGCACACTGTTATGGTCCTTGAGCGTCTTCACGGTAGGATCTTCAGTACGCCCATCAAGATCATTCAGATTCAGCTCGTCGGTGACTGGATAGAGATCCTTGCGCAGGAAACGCGCGGCCTCCTCCTCACTCGGCCGCTCATCAAAACCAGCCTCGCGGTGCTGCTGCACACCATCCTTGTCCAGATACGAAATGGCCCACTGTTTCATCAATGCCTCCCATACGAAGCCAGGCACTCTGGCTTATGTGATCTGGACCTTTTGGCCCGTGTATTCGTTCAACCGATTGCGCCGCAGGGCCAGCCATGCCGGGCAAAAAAAAGACCCTCGCAGTCAATGCCGAGGGCCCTTGTCGCTTGACTGATCCGACTCGCCGGTCGCCCGGACGAGTCGGTTGTCATCAGTTGCGGTTCTTGCTGGCTTCTACACCTGCCGTGTTATCCAGAAGGCTCTTGGTGGCCGTCTGCAGGAAGCTTTCCAGCTTGCGCTTGAGCTCCTGCGTGTCGGGCGCATCAGGCACTTCTTCGGCATGCGGCTTGGCGCCAAGGGTGTAAGTCAACAACTTGGCAGGCATCTCGGTCGGCTCGATCAGGATACGGTTGCCGCTGATGATAGCGACCACCTGCTCACTGCCCGACGGCTTGATCACACCGAAGCCCTTGTCACCCTCAGGCAGGTTCAGCAGATCGCGGCCCCAGCACTGGTTGCGGTTCAGACCACCCAGACGTCCCATGATGGTCGGCACGACGTCGACCTGCGTCCCCACGATGCTGCTGCGCTGACCGAACTTCTCCTGCACACCAGGGCCGATCAACAGCAGAGGCACGTTGAAACGGCCCAGGTCCATTTCGGTCAGTTGCTTGTCGTTACCGAAACCGTGGTCGCCCAGCACTACGAACAGCGTGTTCTTGTAGTAAGGCTCTTTTTTGGCCTTCTCGAAGAACTGGCCCAGCGCCCAGTCGGCATAACGCATGGCGGTCAAATGCTCGTCCAGCGAGCCGTGCCCGGTGACGCGCTCGACCGGCAGAGGATCCGGCAGCGCATACGGCGTGTGGTTGGACAGGGTCTGCAGCAAGGCATAGAACGGCTTTCCGTCCTGACGGGCCTTGAGCTCCTGCGCGCCACGGTCGAACATGTCCTGGTCGGAAACACCCCAGGTCGGATCGGAGAACACCGGGTTGACGAAGTCTTCACGGCCGACAAAGTTCGTCATGCCCTGGTTGCTGAAGAAGCCCGACTGGTTGTCCCAGGCAAAGTTGCCGTTATAGACGTAGACGTCGTCGTAGTTGCGACCCGTGCTCAGCAATTGCGGAAGCCCCGACAGCTTGTGGCTGCCTTCCGGCGTCTGCATCAGGTACTCGAAGCCCGGCAGGTTCGGGAAACACGCCATGGTGGCGAACATGCCCTGGTGGGTGTGGGTACCGTTGGAGAAGAAGTGATCGAATAACAGGCCTTCCTTGGACAACTTGTCGAAGTACGGCGTGATGTTGGCATCGTTGCCCAGGGCGCCCACCGAGTGACCGGCGAAGCTTTCCATCAGGATCACGACCACATTGCGGATCGGCAAGGTGTTCTCTGCCGGCGGCGTGAAGTCGCGACGCACAGCGGCAATATCCGGCTCGACCAGCTTGTCATTCGGGGTCAGCAGCATGTCGCGCACGGTCTGCTGGGCCTCGTTCTGTGGCAGCGTGGCTTTCCAGATGTTGTCGCGATCTTCGGACATACGGCTCTTTGCCGCAGTGATCAACGTCAGTGTGCCGTTGAGGCCCAACTGGTTGGCGAAGTTGGAGTCAGTGGTGTAAGCGTCGCCCCAGCGCAGCGGCGGGCCTTGACGCAGAGTGCCACGGATGCAGACCACCATGACCAGCAACACCATAACGAACACCCCGGCGCGCACATACCACGGCGCGACAGAGCGAGTGGCCTCCGGGCTGGTTTTTGCAGCGACACGTGGACGGGTTGCACGGTCAATGCCCTTGAACACCAGGCTCAGCAGCCATGTCACCACGGCCCATGCCAGCAGGTAACGGACCACCGGGAAACCGTACCAGAGCATGCTTAGAACAGTCTTTGGGTCTTCCTTGACGTATTGAAACACCAGACCGTTCAGGCGCTGGTGAAACTCACGGTAGAAGTCCATTTCCATCAAGCCGAAGAACAGCGTAATGCTGCCAACCAGCGTCAGCCAGAAACGGAAGAACCCGCGTGCCGCCATGGCGCGTGCGCTGAACAGCGACAGCACCAGCGGAATGAGCAGGTACACGGTCAGGCGCAGGTCGAAGCGCGTGCCGTTGAACAGTGCTTCAAGGAACGTCGAGGCAGGCGTGTCGCCAATCATCTCGCGGTTGTAGACCAGCAGACCGATACGCAACAGCGTGTACATCACCATCAGGGCGAAGCCGCTGAGCAGGATGTACGCCAGATGCGATTTGACAGTGGGGTTTTGCAGGCGGGCTTGCCGATGAATCTGGGCGTCCGTTTTGGCCATGGTTGTCAGGATCCGGTGGATTCAGGGGTAGGTTCAGAGTGCAGCGCCGCCCTCTTCTTGAAGGAGACGGCGCGCGACAGGGCGCAGATATTACTTGATTGCGGGTCGACAGGGGCCAGGTCAGCCCATGAAGACGCGTGCCTGTTCAGCTTCGCGCGCAATTTTGTGACAGATCGTGTGAAATTTCTGTCGCGAATTAAGCGCTTATAAAGCCTCACAGGCCACGCTCGAGAAAATCCGGCTCGAGGAGCCGGACCGACTCATCAGTCGTTGCTGGCCTTGCCTACGGCCTGCAGAACGTACTGCGGCAAGGCGAACGCACCGATGTGGACTTCCGGATTGTAATAACGCGTAACAATACCGCTGCCCGAGAAACGCTGACGCAGGGTTTCCAGCGGCAGTTTGCGATAGCTCTTGTTGGTTGAGCCCCAGGCGAAGGTCATTGCTCCGCCGATGTAAGTAGGGATCGCAGCGTGATAGAAATGCCAGTCGGCAAACAGACCGTTCATGCGCCCGGCTGTGGTCTGCACGCCACTCAACTGCATGAAAGGCGTGCCATTCTGGGTGACCAGAATGCCGCCTTCATTGAGGCAGCGATGGCAGGCCTGATAAAAGTTTTCCGAGAACAGGACTTCACCCGGGCCGATCGGATCGGTGGAGTCGGAGATGATCACGTCGAACTTCTCTTCGGTGGTCGCGACGAAGCGCATGCCATCGTCGATGACCAGGTTCAGACGTGAATCGTCGAAGGCACCGCTGGAATGATTGGGCAGATATTCCTTGCACATCTCGACCACGGTCGCATCGATCTCGACCATGGTGATGTGTTCGACGCTCATGTGCTTGGCGACTTCACGCAGCATGCCGCCGTCGCCGCCGCCGATGATCAACACACGCTTGGCCGCACCGTGCGCCAGAATCGGCACATGGGTGAGCATTTCGTGGTAGATGAATTCATCCGCTTCGGTGGTCTGAATGACGCCGTCCAGCGCCATGACACGGCCCATGCGCGGGTTCTGGAAGATCACCAGGTGCTGGTGATCGGTACGTACTTCGTGAAGCATTTTTTCAATACGAAAGCGTTGGCCGTAGCCTTCGTATAACGTTTCCTGATAATCGCTCATGGGTAAGCTCCCGCTGGGTACTGATGACAGGACGGCCGACCGCCCACAACAAAGGCGCGCATTCTACGTCGAGGAACATGACAGGTCGAACCTCTATGCAGCTTAGCGTGTCACTGCCGCCGCGAATGCCCGGCGCATGAAACGAAAAACGCCTGATTACCCAGGGTAATCAAGCGTTGTTTGCCCAGCGTATGGACGTATCACATACGTACGTTGCCACGCGGCCCGAGGATTGCCCAGATGATCAGGCCCACCACAGGAAGCAGTACGATCAGCAATACCCAAAGGATTTTCTTGCCAGTCTCGGCACCGCTTTTCAAGACGTTGATGATGGCCCAGATATCGAGCGCCAGAATGATCAAGCCTACCAGGCCGTTGAAGCTAGAACCCATGGTGTTGCCCCTAAATTGAATGCTTACCCTCCTAGGATAGTCGCGCCGTTCGGGGGTTCCGTTGAACCAACCTTATATTCTCGGGCTCCCAGACGGGGTCGACTTTGTATTTCAGTCACCATTGCTTTCTCCCCCTTTACAAAGGTAGCCCTATCAATGCCTACGCCCGCATCATCCCGAACGCCCTGGGCGGCCTGGTTAAACCAGCTTCAGGGCAGCCCGCTGGTAAGCCTGGGCTTCGCCCTAGCCCTGCTGATCGTCGTCGGCCTGGGTGGCATCAGTCTTTACAACGCTTTCTATGGCACCAGTCAGGTCAACTTCAATCACGCCTTGCTCGGCGGTATCGCTGGTTTTCTGGCGACGGCGCTAGGCGCAGTAATGGCGGTTGCACTGCGCAATGTTTCGCAACGCGCTCAGGACATCATGCTCGGGTTTGCCGCCGGGATGATGCTGGCGGCCAGCTCGTTCTCGCTGATTCTTCCAGGCCTGGAAGCCGCCCGGGACATTACCGACAGCGGGCCGTGGGCAGCTGCTACGGTTGTCGCCGGTCTGGGGCTGGGTGTGCTACTGATGCTGGGGCTGGACAGGTTCACCCCGCACGAACATGAAAGCGTAGGCCGCCAGGGGCCTCATTCGGAGCGAATCAGCCGGGTCTGGCTGTTCGTGCTGGCGATCACCCTGCACAACCTGCCTGAGGGCATGGCGATTGGCGTCAGTTTCGCCAGCGGCGACATGAATGTCGGCCTGCCATTGACCACCGCCATCGCCATTCAGGACATTCCCGAAGGTCTGGCCATTGCGCTGGCCCTGCGTGCGACCGGCCTGTCGGCCTTCAAGGCGATGCTGGTAGCCATCGGTTCCGGCCTCATGGAGCCACTGGGCTCACTGGTGGGCCTGGGTATCTCCAGCGGCTTTGCCATCGCCTATCCGCTGAGCATGGGGCTGGCGGCAGGCGCGATGATCTTCGTGGTGTCCCATGAAGTCATCCCGGAAACCCACCGCAATGGCCATCAGACCTCGGCAACCCTGGGCCTGATGGGCGGCTTTGCGGTGATGATGTTTCTCGATACGGCGCTGGGTTAGCCGCGCAGTGCTTGCAGTGCAGGTGCGGCATGGATGCCCGCCGATGCTGCCAGCTCGACTACGCGCGCTTCGTCACGGCCGTACACCAGCACAGCTTGCAACTCGTCATCCAGTGGCTGGCTGAAGTTCATCAGCACATAGCCGCCCATCTCCTTGTTCATGCTGCTCAACTGAATCTGAATGCGATTGAGCGCAACCAGCGGCTCGACCTTGGCCAACTGCTTGGGCTTGATGTTGAAGGTCACGTCCTTGCCAAACGACTGAACGATCTGCTCGAACAGGTCCATGTAGCTGTCGGCCTGGAACAGAACGGTTTCCGGCAGGCTGCCCACCACGACCCACTCGCCCAGCGGGATCGGGAATGTATCGTCGTAGTTGATATCAGGGTTGGCGGCCAGAAATGCCTGCGGATCGGCATACGCCTGCGCGGCTTCATCGGCAATATGCACGATTTCATCGTCGCCCATGCAGCCGGAGCTGACTTTGCTGATTAATTCGACCAGTGAGTCTTTCATGGGGGCGATCCTGATAGCGGGCAAAAAAAGAGGCGCGAAGGATAACGGTAAATCCAGCGCGCCTCTATGTGTTCATGCTTTGCTGTCAGTGCACTCGCTGTCAGGACCGGGCTGGCTGCACGCCCATTTTGCTCAACTGCTCGATGGTGACGATCGCGCCCATTGCCTGAGCGGCGCCCAGTGCAGTGATGCCCTTGGCATCGGTGGCATGCGGGTCTGCGCCCTGACTGATCAGGTAATCGACTATCTCATTGCGGTTGAACATCGCCGCCATCATTAATGCGGTACGGCCGTCAGCAGAGGCACCGTCTATATCGGCGCCCGCCTCGACCAGCAACCTGACCACTGCCAGATCGCCCTTGAACGCTGCGCCGGCGATGGGGCTCTGGCCGTTATCGTTGCGGATTTCAGGATCAGCCTTGTGGTTCAGCAGCACACGGACCGCATCCGCATGGCAGTGGTAGCTGGCCAGCATCAGCAGCGTATCGCCCTTGTGGTTGCGCAGATCTGCGGGCACGCCCTTTTCAAGCAGACGGTCCAGCATGACGGCATTTCCCTGGCGAGCCACATCGAATACCTGCTCGGCGAACTCGGCGGCTTCGTCTTCAGTCATGGTTTTCGAGGCGCTGATATCTGTATCGGTCATTAACTACTCCTTGGCGCACGTTACTCCGGACATATGTTGACCCGGCACTGATAAACACACTGACCTCAACTCTCGCCAGCTGTTCGATCAGCATCGATCCGGATGCGCAATGCCTGCTCTTGATCGCCAGAAGCTATGCAATCCCCCTTCTGCCCGACCCCTATCGTGCAAGAAACGGCAAAATGCAGGGCGCACGACGGGTGTTCATGCAAAATGCACGAAGCCTGAAAATAGAAAATATTTTAAGCTATTGATTTTAAAGGATTTAATTTAAGAGAAAGTCTGGCACAGACACTGCAATAGTACTTGCAAGCTTGTTATCCCATGAGCAATGGAGCCGCCTCACATGACTTTTATTCAAGAAAAATTCGCTTCCGTATTCTCCGACTACACCGTCACCACTCAGCCGCGTCCTGATGGTGGTGTTCTGTTGTCACTGCGTACCCAGGATGGTAAGCAGATCCGTCGCTCAGTCTCTTATGCTCAGTTGCACACTCCGGTTCAACTGGAATGGGTAATCAGCGCTATTCGCCGCGATCTGGCTGCACAAGCCAGCGAGCTGCCAGCTATCTCGATGCTGCAAAGCCAGCACCGTTTTGATCTGCCGACGTACCACACACGTTGATTTGCCCGCCACCCTGATGGGTGGCATCCGCTGTACGCTCTCTCATCCCTTGTTTACCGCGATTACACTTTGTTCTCGCGGCTTTTTTTTGCCTGCGTTGTCCTGGTCGGCTACCTGATCAGCCCCCGACAAAGTGCTTCGCCCACCGCCTGTGCCCTGTTGGCAACGCCCAGCTTGGAGTAGATGGTCTTGAGGTGATACTTCACCGTCGACTCCGACACGTCGCGGATCATCGAGATCTCCCAGGCCGTCTTTCCATCCCTGGCCCACTGCAACACTTCCAGCTCACGATGGGTCAGACCGCGTGAACAGAACTTTAGACCCCGCGCGACACTGTGCAGCACCGGCATGAGACTGCTCATGAGGTACTTTTGTTCAGCGCTGATGGGCCGCTCCACTTCGCCCAGGGTACACACCGATGTCACGCTGTCGGCACCACGACAATGATTGGTGTAGCCGTAGGAGATGGCCGGAAGCAGTTCACAGGTATCGACGAGCGCGTCATAAAAGGCTGATACGGGGTATTGCCTGAACGCATCCTGCCAGTTCAGGAAGCCCAGTTGATTGCGATAACAACGGATCACCGGGTCTTGCGTGATCAAATCGTGCTGGCGGTAGGCATCGCCCCAGGCATCGTCGACGTTGGACGTGATGAACGTCAGTAACACCGGGCCCTTGAACTGAAAGAACATCGCGCGCTCGCTGTTGCATTCGCGCCGTAACCATTCGAGTGCGTTTTCGATGGCGGCCTGCCCATCGAGCTCGGTAATCGTGCTCACCATCTGCTGTATCAATAAGTCCCTGGTTGCGCTTTCTGTCATGGCACTGCCCATCGCTGCCGCTCCTTCTTCGCCGGGAAATCGGTACAGGTGTTGACCGTAACCCCGTTGACGATGGCGCAGAACTTACACGAATAATCACGTTGAAAAACGGCGAACAGAACAAACAGATTCAACGTACTTTCGACCAGGCAATCGCTCACCAAAAAGCAGGAAATACCTTACAAAAGAAGTGTTTAAGCGTTGGACTTCGATGCAGCGGCATCAGGACGATGCCGCGCACAGCAGGCGGGAGTTTTCTAGAAAGAGGCTGGATCGATAAGCGCAAAACTGGCCACATACGTGTGCCCGGCAAGCGCCCCGCCATCACGCGCAAGACCACAGGTGGCCATGCCGGCGGCCTTTGCAGCATCGAGCTCTTCGACGATATCCGACAGGAACAGAATGTCCTCGGCAGGACAGTCCATTGCCTGCGCAATGGTCCGGTAGGACTGCGCTTCGCGCTTGGGGCCGGACGTCGTATCGAAGTAACCACTGAACAGGCCGGACAGATCGCCTGCCTCGGAACAGCCGAAAATCAATTGCTGAGCCTGAATCGAGCCCGAGGAATAAACGTAAAGCCGGTAACCCTGTTGCTGCCAGTGCTTCAAGGCATCGACAGCATCCGGATAAACATGGCCCTTGAGCTGTCCGGCGTTGTAGCCCTGCTCCCAGACCATCCCCTGCAGAGCCTTGAGCGGCGTGGCCTTGCGATCTTCGGCGATCCATTCCAGCAATATTGCAATGACGCGCTCGACCTCAGCGTCAGGCTCACCGGCCTGGTCACGCACCGCCTGCAGCTGCTGCGCCACGGCCGGTTGCTCGGCATTTTCACGAACGAATGCGGGCAAGTGCTTTCTGGCGAACGGAAACAACACATCGAAAACGAAACTCACTGCACTGGTGGTGCCTTCGATATCCGTGAGGATAGCTTTGATGGGCATCAGAATGGGGCTCCTGTCAGTCTTCAAGCCGTGGGAAACGGCCCGCAATGTCTTCACCGGTAAAGTTTGCTACCCAGCCTTCCGGATTATTGAACAGGCGGATGGCAACGAAGTGCGGGTTCTCGCCCATATCGAACCAGTGCCGCGTGCCGGCCGGTACGGAA
Source organism: Pseudomonas sp. PvP100 (assembly GCF_017833055.1). Taxonomy (NCBI): domain Bacteria; kingdom Pseudomonadati; phylum Pseudomonadota; class Gammaproteobacteria; order Pseudomonadales; family Pseudomonadaceae; genus Pseudomonas; species Pseudomonas sp. PvP100. The sequence continues at coordinate 653,543 of NZ_JAFIBO010000001.1, read as the reverse complement.
ATCAGATCGTTCTTTTCGCACAGCACGGCGTACACATAATCGTCGATGTGCAAGGTGAACAAGCCCCGCCCGGCGACGAAAAAGCGTACTTCGTCTTCGCCGTGGCGGTGCTCTTCAAGAAACTTGGCGCGCAATTCGGCTTTTTGCGGGTGATCGCTGTTGAGACTGATGACATCCACGGTGACATAACCGCGTTCGCTCATCAGCCTGTCAATCTGGGTGCGATAGGCGCTGATCACCTCTTCCTGACTGGCACCGGGAGTGATCGGCGTGGCGGCCTCCCAGCGGTCGAACGCCACGCCATGCTCGGCCAGCGTCGACGCGATGTCTTCCAGATGGGTCAGCACCTTGTTGGGTATATCAGGGCTTGAAACGTGATAAACGGACAGGCTGCTCATGCGTGAATCCTCGGTTTGGTGCAACGCCTTCCGGCTTTTACAGGCCGGTCAGGCTTACAGGCTGGTTTGGCAAGACGTTGTCAGCGGTTCAAGACCGCGCGCATTTTCAGTTCGCACTCGAACAGGAACTCGAACGCTTCGATCTGGCGCAAGGCATCGCTCATTTTTGCCCCCCAAGTGTAGAGACCATGACCGCGGATCAGGTAGCCGGCGCACTCGGGATGGGTGTCCAGCCAAGGCTGCACCTTTGCCGCGAGACGGGCAATGTCCTGATCGTTGTCGAAAATCGGCACCACGACCTGCGACTCATGAGTGACCACGCCGCTAAAGGCCTTTTGCAGCTCGTAATCCTCGAACACCAGATGATCGGCCGTGGTCAGCCTCGACAACACGGTCGCGTTCACCGAGTGGGTGTGCAGCACGGCACCGATCTGCGGCCTGCAGCTGTACAGCTGGGTATGCAGCAAGGTTTCGGCAGACGGCTTTTTACCCGGCTCCAGGCTATTGCCAGCCAGATCGGTGGCCAGCACATCGTCAGGGCCCAACTGGCCCTTGTGCTTGCCGGATACGGTCAACAGCGCCTCGCTGGCAGAAAGGCGTGCGGAATAATTGCTGCTAGTGGCAGGCGACCAGCCTCGGCCATACAGAAAACGCCCGGCTTCGATGATCTCCAGGCTCAATTGTTCGCGGCTCATACACCTTCCTCTTTCTTGGGTGTGACAATCATGACGGCAGCGGCAAACGCTGCAAGGCTGGCAATGGCAAAGGTCCAGGTCGGCCCCAGCGCGTTCCAGCTGTAACCGGAATACAGAGCGCCTAGCGCCCCGCCGACCCCGGACAAGGCGGCATAAAGCGCTTGCCCTTGACCTTGTTGACGCGGACCGAAGCTACTTTGTACGAAATGAATGGCAGCGGCGTGAAAGCTGCCGAACGTGGCGGCGTGCATCACTTGGGCAATCAGCAGTGCGGTGAGGTGATCGGCAAACAGGCCCAGCAGCAGCCAGCGCAATGCGGCCAGCAGGAAGCTGGCGAACAGTACCTGGCGCACGGTAAAGCGCTGCAGAATCCGGCTCATGACCATGAACATCAGCACTTCAGCCACCACGCCGACCGCCCATAGCACGCCGATCAGGCCGCGGCTGTAACCGAGTTCTTCGAGGTGCAGGGTCAAGAAGGTGTAATACGGGCCATGGCTGAGCACCATCAGCGCGACACTGAGGTAGAACGCCCATACACCGGGGCGCGCCAGTTGCCTGAGAAAACCGCCCGCCCCGGCTTCGCGGCTCGACGGTGCGGGATGCGCATTCGGCACCCACCAGCTGCTGACAACGATACCGGACATGATCGCCAGCGCGATGTAGGGAAACAGGTCCAGGCTGAACCATTCGAATACCCGCCCCAGCACCACGACGGCCAGAATGAAACCGATCGAGCCCCACAGGCGGATCTGGCTGTAACGCGAGGTCTGGCCTTGCAGGTGTGCGAGGGTGATGACTTCGAACTGCGGCAGGACGGCGTGCCAGAAGAACGCATAGAGCGCCATGACCATCGCCAGCCAGGCATAGCTTTTTTCGACCAGGATCAGCGAAAACGCTAGCAACGTGCAGATGGCGCCAGACCGCACAATCGTCAGACGCCAACCGGTGTGATCACCCAGCCACCCCCAGAGATTGGGCGCGACGCAGCGCATCAGCATGGGAATGGCGACCAGCTCGCCGATCCGTGCGCTGGAAAAACCCAGATGATGCAGGTAAAGGGCCATGAAAGGCGCCGACAGGCCCAGCAAGGCGAAATAGCATACGTAGAACCCGGACAGCCGCCAGTAAGGCAGCTGTCCGCCGGCAGGTTGCGCCACGCTAGCAGTCCGCAACCGTGACGGCGTGCATTACACCTGCCCCAGCACAGGTGTGTTGACGCTGACGTCGGCGTTCTGACCGCGATGACGCAACAAGTGATCGAGCAGAACGATGGCCATCATTGCCTCGGCAATCGGCGTGGCACGGATGCCGACACACGGGTCATGCCGACCCTTGGTGATGACGTCGGCGGCGTTGCCATCGACATCGATCGAACGCCCTGGCGTGGTGATGCTTGAGGTCGGCTTGAGCGCCAGATGCGCGATGATCGGCTGGCCGGAGGAAATACCGCCGAGAATGCCGCCCGCGTGATTGGACAGGAAACCCTGTGGCGTCATCTCGTCGCGGTGCTCGGTGCCACGCTGGGCAACACAGTCGAAACCGGCACCGATTTCCACACCCTTGACCGCGTTGATGCTCATCAGCGCATGGGCGAGTTCAGCGTCCAGACGATCGAAGATCGGCTCGCCGAGACCCGGCATCACGCCTTCTGCGACCACGGTGATTTTCGCACCGACCGAGTCCTGATCACGTCGCAGCTGGTCCATGTAGGCTTCCAGTTCCGACACCTTGTCAGGGTCGGGGCAGAAAAACGCATTGTCCTCTACCGAATCCCAGGTCTTGAAGGGGATCTGGATCGGGCCCAGCTGGCTCATGTAGCCGCGAATGACGATGCCCTGGCTTGCCAGGTACTTTTTGGCAATCGCGCCTGCAGCCACACGCATGGCGGTTTCCCTTGCCGAACTGCGTCCGCCACCGCGGTAGTCGCGGATGCCGTACTTGTGGTGATAGGTGTAATCGGCGTGGGCCGGGCGGAACAGGTCTTTGATCGCCGAATAGTCCTTGGATTTCTGATCGGTGTTGCGGATCAGCAGGCCGATGGAGGCGCCGGTGGTCTTGCCCTCGAAGACACCCGAGAGAATCTCGACCTCATCGGCCTCCTGACGCTGCGTGGTGTGGCGGCTGGTGCCCGGCTTGCGCCGGTCGAGGTCGCGCTGCAGGTCTTGCAGGTCCAGCTCCAGCCCCGGCGGGCAGCCGTCGACGATAGCGACCAGCGCCGGGCCGTGGCTTTCGCCGGCGGTGGTGACAGTGAACAGCTTGCCGAAAGTGTTGCCGGACATGCGGGCGCTCCGAAAAATCAGCCAAAAAACCAGATCGTTAAACCAAGCGCGCCAGTATACGCAGGCTCGCGGTTCAGTTCATCCTCGAACCTTCTGTCACGGCGTGCGTCCAAGCGTGACTCCCCCAATGATGGCCTTGCGATGTTATCCGGTATTTCCCTGCTTCGAGTTCCCAATGCGCTGCGTCTGCTGGCCCTGCCGATAACCCTGATCCTGAGTCTGGCCGCCGCAACCGCCAGCGCTGCGGCGCCCAGCGCGGTGCAGCGACCGATAAGCGTGGACACCGAAAACGGCAAGCTGTACGGCACGCTGCTCATGCCGCGTTCTGACAAACCGGTGCCGGTGGTGCTGATCGTCGCCGGTTCCGGCCCCACTGACCGCGACGGCAACAACCCGGAAGGTGGACGCAACGACAGCATGAAACGCCTCGCGGTGATCCTGGCCAGCAACAATATCGCCAGCGTGCGCTACGACAAACGCGGCGTCGCGGCCAGCAAGGCGGTTACACCGGATGAACGCAACCTGAGCGTCGAGCGCTACGTGGCCGATGTGCAGCTCTGGGCCAGAGCGCTGAAAGCCAACCCGCGCCTGGGCCAGCTGATTCTGTTGGGCCACAGCGAAGGTGCGCTGGTGGCGACGCTGGCAGCTGAAAAGGTAGGTGCAGCCGCACTGATTTCCGTAGCCGGCACCGGACGACCTGTGGATCAGGTCCTGCGCGAACAGTTTCAGGAGCGCCTGCCACCGGACCTGCTGCAGCGCAGCGATCAGTTGCTCGACGAACTCAAGGCCGGCAAGACCGATGACAACGTGCCCGCCGAGCTGGAAGTGGTCTTCCGCCCCAGTGTCCAGCCTTACCTGATCTCGCTGTTCCGCCAGGACCCGGCGGCGGCTTTCGGTGCTTTGCACATTCCGGCGCTGATCGTTCAAGGTCGCAACGACATTCAGGTCGGTGTGGGTGACGCCCTGCTGCTGCAGAAAGCCAAACCGGATGCCCAACTGGCCCTGATCGACGGCATGAATCATGTACTGCGCATCGTCCCGGACGATTTGCAGCAGCAACTGCTCTCCTACCGCAATCCGACCCAACCTCTGGCCAGCGAAGTGACCGAGCGGATCCTGAGCTTCATCAAGGCGCTGCCCCACCCGGAAAAAAGATCTGACGCGCGCTAGTTAAAGTCCTTCAGTCCTGGCGAATCTGGCCGATAGCAATGTGCTGGCCCTGTGTTCCGGCACCTTAGTGTTTCGGCACCTTTATGCCCCGGCAAACGTGCCCCGGGGCAAGGCCCAGGAAAGGACACCCTTATGACAGACGCAAATACCATGACTGAAACCCTCGCAGAACCGGCCAGCGCAGAAGTTGCAGTGCCGGTGCCCCCGCAGCCGTGGGAAGACGTTCTGCCCGAAAGCTTTCAAATGCTGCGTCTGTCGCCACTGCCCACCGACCGTGCTACCGGCGGCCGCCCTCTGCGCTTCGTACAGTTCGGCCGTGCCGAGCGGCACAGCAAGGCATTGAGCCTGCTGCGCATCACGGTGCAATTGCCAGGTCAGCGGGTCCGCAAGGAACAGAACCATCTGGATATCTGGGCCGACCACGAAAAACGCATGGTGCGCTTCGGTCCCGAGTCAGGCTTGCAGATCGAGCCGTGGAACCGCGGTATCGGACGCTTCATGATTGCTCATGCGGTGCATTGGGCGCAGAAAAGATGGTCTTCCTACAAGATTGAAGGCGTGGCGCTGGCCAGCAAGGACGGTCTGAACGAAGACACACGTCTGCGTCGCGATCACTTTCTGCGCACTCTGGGTTTTGAAGTGACGTATGCCGATGCCCAGCACATGAAAGGCGCGATCAAGGATGTACACGTAGGCAACCTGCACAGCACCTGGAACAACGACAAGGTGCAGATCATCGAGATTCTCGAAGCCTCGCAGATGCTAGAAAAGGCCGAGAAAAATCTGATCGAGCAAGAAGTGACGATACGCCAGCATGAAGACCGGGTCAGCAAATACAAGCGTGAAGACAGCGGCCTGCGCTTCACGATTGCCTGTCTGGTGACCTTCGCGGTATTCCAGGCCGGCCTGCTGATCTGGATCGCGACTCACCGATAAAAGACGCGCCGATAAAGCCGATAAAAAAGGGAGGCTGATATCAGCCTCCCTTTTGTCTCAGCCGCTTATCGCGGCTCTTGACCTCAAACCTTCGACTGGAACAGCGCCTGATGGTCGCGGCACTGTTCTGCCGTGAGCATGAACACGCCATGCCCGCCCCGCTGGAAGTCCAGCCAGGCGAAATCGACCTCCGGGTACAGCGCTTGCACGTGCACCTGGCTATTGCCGACCTCGACGATCAACAGGCCCTTCTCGTTCAGATGATCGGCGGCCTGGGCGAGCATGCGGCGGACCAGGTTCAGACCATCGCTGCCACAGGCCAGCGCCAGCTCTGGCTCATGCTGATACTCGTCGGGCATGTCGGCAAAGTCTTCGGCGTCCACATAAGGCGGGTTGGACACGATCAGGTCAAAGCGCTGACCCGGCAGGCCATCGAATCCGTCACCCTGAACGGTGTAGACGCGATCCTCCATGCCGTGACGCTCGATGTTCTGATTGGCCACTTCCAGTGCGTCATAGGACAGGTCGGCCAGGGCCACCTCGGCATCGGGAAACACCTCGGCGCAGGCGATACCGATGCAACCGGAGCCTGTGCACAGATCGAGAATCCGCGCCGGTTCGTCGGCCAGCCAAGGGGCGAAACGCTCTTCGATCAGCTCGGCGATGGGCGAACGCGGGATCAACACGCGGTCATCGACAATGAACGACAGGCCACAGAACCAGGCCTCGCCCAGCAGATACGGGGTTGGCACACGCTCGTCGATGCGCCGCTTGATCAAGCGTTGCAGGTCGGATATTTCGTCGACTTCCAGACGGCAATCCAGGTAGCTGTCGGCAATTTCCCAAGGCAAGTGCAGCGCCCCCAGCACCAGTTGCCGCGCTTCATCCCAGGCATTGTCGGTGCCATGACCGAAAAATACGTCTTCCTCGTGAAAGCGGCTGACGGCCCAGCGTATATGGTCGCGCACGGTACGCAGACGGGAAGTGATCATGGACAAACTCCTTGAAAGGCAACGAACTGCTGTAAGACGAGCCTCGGTGAACAGTCTGGTTACGAACAACGTGCATTCTTCGTACCCGATAGGCGTGGAAGTTTCCATGATTCGTCTACCGCCATCAAGGCAAACCGCCAGCCACCCCCTCCTTCAACTGCCCTGCAGGCCATAAAAACCGTGGCCTGCGATGGTTGCCATTCCCAGAACGCTTCAGCCAGAGGACAATGTCGCAAAAGCCCCACACAAAGGAGCCCGTGAATGTCCGATTTAAAGACCATGTTTCAGCTCAGCGGCCGGGTGCATGCGCCCGCTCATCTGAGTAACGCGACGCTGATCATCATCGACGCGCAAAAAGAATACCTCCGAGGCCCGCTGGCCCTGACAGGCGTCAGGGAAGCGATGGCCAACATCGGCAGGCTGGTCGAGAAGGCTCGTGCGGTCAAGTGCCCGATCGTTCACATCCGCCATCTGGGCACCGTGGGCGGCCCGTTCGACCCACATGGCGAGCGCGGTGAACTGGTGCCGGAGCTGTTGCCGCAGGGCGATGAACACCTGGTCGAGAAACGCCTGCCCAATGCTTTCAATGGCACCGGACTGCATGAGCTGCTGCAGAGTCTCGGGCATCTGGACCTGATCGTCTGTGGTTTCATGAGTCATTCGAGTATCAGCACCACGGTTCGCGCCACCAAGGACTACGGTTATCGCTGCACCCTGGTCGACGATGCCTGCGCAACCCGTGACCTGCCGAGCCCGCACGGCGTGGTCAGCGCAGAGGTCGTGCACAGAACCGAGATGGCAATCATGGCCGACAACTTCGCCACCCTGGCGCTGACCAAAGACCTTGTTTGAAGCTACACGGGTAAGGGAGCATGTGACACCGCTCACATAACCGCCCATCCTGTGCCGTTATGGATCGTCCCGGAGGCGGGAACCACCCCTCCTTCCCCGGGTCAGAGCGCCGATACTCCATTGAGCTGATACCTGTTGAGGAAAAGGCATGAAAACGTCAGATGGTTTCGATGCACGTCGCCTGCGCCCCAGGGGTCAGGGCAACTGGGGCAAACGCATCGGCACGCTGATCGCACTGCTCCTTGTGGTCGCGGGCCTGTTGCTGGCGGTTGCCGGTGCATCCAGCCTCACGGTTCATCCGCAGATGCTGGGCGAACTCAATGCCAGCCCGGGCGGCGCGGCGTTTGTCGCCATCGGCGGATTGCTGGTGCTGTACATCGGCGTCTGGCTGTGGCGCCGCTGCCGTCGTCAGCGTAGTGGCGGCGGCTTGAGCATCTCTTCGCATCTGATGAAAAAACACAACTGACCCCCTCGCCTGAGCGGTTAGAATGGCCTCCTTCGCGGAGGCCCCATGCAAGACGACGATTTTTCCCTGTTCAGAAGCGAGACGCGCGGCGTCAAGCCGCTCAAGCATGAACACGCCGATGTCGGCAAACCCAAGACTGATCGAAAAATGCTCGCCCGCCTGCGCCAGTCTGCAACTGTGCGCACCGACTCGGTGACCGTCGACGGCTTGTCGGATCAATTCGTGATCGATGTCGGCCCTGAAGATGTCCTGAGCTGGTCGCGTGACGGCGTGCAGGAAGGTCAGATGCGCAAGCTCAAACTCGGGCAGATCAGCTTCGAGGGCAGCCTGGACCTGCATGGCATGAGCGTGGAAGTAGCGCGTGAGACGCTGTGGGAATTTCTGGCTGAAGCGACCCGTCTGGAAATACGCTGCGTACGCGTCACTCATGGCAAGGCGGTACGCCTGGACGGCAAGCGCCCCATGATCAAGAGCCACGTCAACACCTGGCTGCGTCAGCATTCGCAGGTGCTGGGCTTTTGCTCCTGCCTGGCCAAACACGGCGGTGCAGGTGCGGTGTACGTGATCCTCAGGCGCACCATGATGGAAGGGCGCGACGAGTAGAACCCGCCGCGCCCTTGCAGTCAGTCCGCCCCTCTACGCCGGGCAGCAAGCCGCCGCCCCGCTGGTGACTCAGCGACCCGGACCAGGACCGCCAGGGCCAGGGCCACCGCCTTCATGGTGTCAGCCACCGCCGCCATGTCCACCCGGACCAGGCCAGAACGGCCAGCAACCGGAAACCGACGACAGTACAATCGCGAACAACGCTACTTTTGCTACTCGACTCAACATCCGGATTTACTCTCTAGACAGGCAATGGATTGATAACCTGCCTACTCAGACCGCAATGGACCCCGGAAGTGGGTAGCGATCTGGTCGCCAACGTGTAAGCGAGAGGATACAAAAGCTGTAAAAGCGGATTTTTCAGGGCAAACAAAACAACCGCCAGACACAAAAAAGCCATACGACTTTGGACCTGACTCAGACGACTCACTGCCCTGGCATAGCTATCGCAGGCGTTCAGAACCAGACCTTGAATGCAAGCCATGAAAAAACCAGAGCAAATACTGCACCGGATGCAGCAGACACCAGAACGTTTCGTGGTTCATGGGCAGGCATGTTGCGGACCTCGTTGCCCAACTGCTCGAGGTCTTCGCGCATCCGCTTTATGACTTGATCGTGACTCATACTCATCTTCTCTCGAAATGCCGATTCATGCGTTGCGTACACACTTTCGCTTGGTCCAGACTGAATCTCAAGCGCTGCAAGTCGCTGTCCGCTACTGGATACTGGCTGCCTGGAGCTTGTGGATGAAAGCGGCAGCAGTAACGATTACGGTGATCAACCCACCAGCCGCCACAAATGGATAAAAGCTCGTTTCGCGCTGGAGCTTATTGGTCTCCGCGATCATTTTTCGTGCCTCAGCCACAAACTTGTGAACCTCAGCCTGGAGTTTCTCAAGTTCCAGCTCGTCCTTTTGACTCGGCATCCAACCTCCTATCAGACTCTGGCCTGCATCTCACAAGCCGCCTTCATGAAGCAAGGATACGCTTCACATCTGCTTTGCAAACGCTTGAAAAAGCTACGGCATATGTCATTCCAGCGCTCCAATCAAGGCAACAGAAACGCATGTCGGAGAGCCCAAGCCAAAGCGCATGCTCCCTGCATTCGCTTTTCTGCGACACTGAAAAGCACCGGGCTATAGCGCAACGCCGGGCAAAGTCTAAAAACCGGCGCTGATTGCGAAAGCATTACGAGGCCACGGCAGTACAACTGCGAGCACACCTACGCTACCATGTGCCCAATCGCCGGGATAAACCCCGCATTCATCGCCAATCAACGAGATCCGTAGGTTACGTATGCGAAATCGCCCAACTCCACTGGAGCGGGATCGGCAAACGGGACACCAGCTCGATTGGTAAAAAATCGGTACAGCCCCAAACGTACCGCTCTGAAACCTATACGGAATCACCCTCTGTGACACTGGAACAGAATTACACCGCCATCCTCGGGCAACTGGGCGAGGACGTCTCGCGCGAAGGTCTGCTGGACACCCCCAAGCGCGCCGCCAAGGCCATGCAGTATCTGTGTCGCGGTTACACGCAGACCCTGGAAGAAGTGACCAACGGCGCACTGTTCAGCTCCGATGCCAGTGAAATGGTGATGGTCAAGGACATCGAACTGTACTCGCTGTGCGAGCACCACCTGCTGCCGTTCATTGGCAAGGCACATGTGGCTTACATCCCGCAGGGCAAGGTGCTTGGTTTGTCGAAAGTGGCGCGAATCGTCGACATGTATGCGCGCCGTCTGCAAATCCAGGAAAACCTCAGCCGCCAGATCGCCGAGGCTATCCAGCAGGTCACCGGCGCGCTGGGCGTAGCGGTGGTAATCGAAGCCAAGCACATGTGCATGATGATGCGTGGCGTCGAGAAGCAGAACTCGGCCATGATCACCTCGGTGATGCTGGGCGAGTTCCGTGAAAACGCGGCCACCCGCAGTGAGTTTCTCAGCCTGATCAAGTGATCGTTCAGCCTGCGTTCACCTGCCATGAGGCAAGCTGAACGCACGGCTGAGCACGCCACCGCCCGCAAGAGGTATGACCTTGTTCATGAAAGCGTTAAGAGTCGGCCTCGGCCAACTCGTCATCGGCATCGATTTCCTGACTCGCCCGAGCAGGAAAAAACGTGACCCGCAGGCCCAGGCGGCTGTCGCTGAAGCGGCTCAGGACCTGACGCTGTATCAGTTTCATGCCTGCCCGTTCTGCGTGAAGACGCGTCGCGCCCTGCGCCGCCTCAATGTTCCGGTCGCGTTGCGCGATGCGAAAAATAACGAGCTCGATCGCCAGACCCTGCTCAACGAGGGCGGCAGGATCAAAGTGCCTTGCCTGCGCATCGAGGAAGGCGACAAAACCGTGTGGATGTATGAATCCAAGGTGATCATCGACTACCTGAACCAGCGCTTCGGAGCGATCTGACGCCTGTTTGCCCGGCGCCTCTCAGCGCGGGCAACCTTCCTCGCGACAGGCCACATAGGCTTGCAACTGCTTAAGCCGCACACGGGTCTGCTCAGCCAGACATTGCGACTGCAGCAAGGGCCAGATAGAGCCTGAGTCCTCGGCCTTGCCCGCCTGATACAGGCAATCGGCATCACGCAGGGCTATCCACTTTCGTTGCGCATCCTTGAATGCCTGCTTTTTCGCCGGGGTCTTCAACCACGCCATTTGCGCGTTGTACTGCTTGTTGAGATCGGCATCGAGCGCTGCCTGCTCATTGGCAGCGCAGCGGTTCATGCTGGCCTGATTGGCGTCGCAGTCCTCGGCCTGGGCCGAGCAGCCGATACCCAGCGCAATGAAAGCGCCCAGAAGTACGATTGGAACGCGCATACATTTCCCTTTGTTCACATGACGGATGTGTCAGTCCAGCATACCGATATAACCCGGATGTGCCTTGACCCGATCCAGCCAACGGCGGATCCCGGTATAGGGTGCCAGATCGAAACCGCCCTGATGCGCGACATGGGTGTAGGCATACAAGGCAATGTCGGCGATGGAAAAATTCTCGCCGACCAGAAACGGCGTACGGTCGAGCTGCTGCTCCATGACTGCCAGTGCGCGATAGCCGGCCTTCTGCATGGCGCGATACTCGGTCATGCGTTCGGCCGGCAAGCCCAGATAGAACTGGATGAAACGGGCCACCGCGACCGACGGCTCATGGCTGTATTGTTCGAAGAACTGCCACTGCAGCACCTGGGTGCGCAACCTCGGCTCGCTCGGCAGGTATGAAGAGCCATCAGCCAGAAAGTTGAGAATCGCGTTGGACTCCCACAGGCAAGTGCCGTCTTCCAGCTCCAGCACCGGAATCTTACCGTTGGGGTTCTTTTCCAGAAACGCCGGGGTCTGGGTTTCGCCGTTGAGAATATCCACCGGCACCCACTCGTACTCGCTGCCCAGCAGGTTAAGCATCAGCTTGACCTTGTAGCAGTTGCCCGAGTTGTAATCGCCATAAACCTTGTACATCAGACTGCTCCCTTGCTGCGTCTATGTTGACGTCTTGAATCAGGCGGCCTGCAGAAGGTGAGCTGCGCGGACCACCGACGCCAGACGTTTTATACCCTCATCGAGCCGTGCAGGGTCGATATGGCTGAAATTGAGCCGCAAGTGACCGTGATTGGCGTCCGGATCGGCAAAGAAAGGTTCGCCCGGCATGAACGCCACATCGTGCGCCAGCGCTGTATCCAGCAAGGTGCGCGTGTCCAGCGGCTGCTTCAGCGTCAACCAGAAGAACAGTCCGCCTTGCGGGCTGTTCCAGGTGGCCAGGTCGGAAAAATGCGTTTGCAAGGCGCTCTCGAACGCATCACGACGGCCCCGGTAAAACTCGCACAGCGTCACCAGATGCTCACGATAGTGCTCAGTACCAATCCACTGCAAGGCCTGCCACTGGCCGAGGCGATTGGTATGCAGATCGGCCGACTGTTTCAGACGCAGCAAGTGCGGAAACAGATCGGGGCTGGCGATCAGATAGCCCACTCGCAGGCCCGGCAGCAGCGTTTTGGAAACCGTGCCGGTGTAAATCCAGCTGGCCGTCTTCAGACCGCTGACGATCGGCCTGGCACTTCCGCCATCAAAGCTCAGTTCACGATACGGCTCGTCCTCGATCAACGTGACACCGAACTCGTCGAGCAAGGCCGCAACGGCATCGCGACTGGCCTGGCTGTAGCGCACCGCCGAGGGGTTCTGGAACGTCGGGATGAGGTAGGCGAACGCTGGCGTGTGCTGCTCCAGACGCTGACGCATGGCAAGCAGGTCCGGGCCTTCGGCCTGCAGCGGCACGGTGATGCAGTGGGCGCCGAACAGCTGGAATATCTGCAACGCCGCCAGATAGGTGGGCGCTTCGAGGAGAATTTCGGTGCCTTTGTCGATGTACAGCTTGGCCGCCAGGTCCAGTGTCTGCTGAGAACCACTGACCACCATGACCTGACTGGCGTCGCAGTCGATACCCAAGGCACGGGCATCGGCGGCCAGCGCCTCACGCAGCGCAGGTTCGCCCTCGCTCATGCCGTACTGGCCCAGCGCAACAGGCATGTCGGCCCACTCTACTTTGGGTAGCATCGACTCGGCGGGCAGACCACCGGCGAACGACATCACTTCCGGACGCTGAGCAGCGGCGAGGATCTCGCGGATCAGAGAACTTTTCAGACGGGAAACGCGTTCGGAGAAAGCCATGGCAGTTACCTGTAGCCGAGACAATTGGAAATACGTCAAACTGGTTGACTCAAATTACGACGACCAACCCGGATACGTCAACATGCTTGACCTTAAAAAACCTGCCAATCAACAAATGGCCATGGAAGCCTTCTTCTTCGGCTATCAGGCGTTCACTGCCAAGGCTGATGAAATGCTGGCCAGACGCGGCTTCAGTCGTGTGCACCAGCGCATCGTATTTTTCATCGCCCGTTACCCCGGCCTGAGCGTCAAGGAACTGCTCACCGTATTGGGCGTCAGCAAACAGGCCCTCAATGCCCCGCTGCGCCAGCTGATCGCCATGAATCTGGTGCACAGCGCGGCCCCCGAGAATGACAAGCGCAAACGACTGCTGGGCCTCACCGATGAAGGCGCCCTTTTTGAACAGGGCTTGCGCCGCGAACAGGTCAAACTGCTGCAGCGGGTGTTCGCCGAAGCGGGTCAGGATGCCGTGGATGGCTGGCTGACGGTCAATCGGGCGCTGGGGCAGACCCTGCAATCCGGCGCCTGCCCGACCGGGGCTGACGCCGAGTAAACGCCACGTCTGCAACTGTGCTGGCGTTTACTTGTGTCGCTGTATTGCAAGGCCGAGCGGCCATGCGTTTAGGCTTGGCGCCCTTTGCTACCTGCCCGTTTCAAGGAACGCCCTGCATGAACCAATCCCTCAAGGTGCCATTGCGCCCGCTGACAGACTCATCGCCGTCGGCGGTGGTTGCCGGTTTCATCGCCATGATGACCGGCTGCACCAGTTCGCTGGTGCTGATGTTCCAGGCGGGCCAGGCGGCAGGGCTGAGCAGCGTGCAGATTTCGTCCTGGCTGTGGGCGCTGTTCATGGGCATGGCGGTGTGCAGCATCGGCCTCTCGCTGCGCTACCGCATGCCGATTACCGTGGCGTGGTCGACACCCGGCGCCGCCCTGCTGATCACCAGCCTGGGCGGCGTCGGCTACCCGCAGGCCATTGGCGCGTTCATCACCAGCGCGCTGCTGGTGACTCTGTGCGGGGTGACCGGCAGTTTCGAGCGCATCGTGCGGCGCCTGCCAGCCTCGCTGGCCGCGGCCTTGCTGGCAGGAATTCTGTTCCGGATCGGCAGTGAGATTTTTATTGCCGCACAGCACCACACCCGCCTGGTGCTGGGTATGTTTTTCACTTACCTGCTGGTCAAGCGCCTGTCGCCACGCTATTCGGTGCTGCTCGCGCTGCTGGTCGGTATCGGCCTCTCAGGCCTGCTGGGCTTGCTGAACTTTGATGGCCTGGCGCTGGAAGCCGCCATGCCGATCTGGACCACTCCAGAGTTTTCATGGGCGGCGACGGTCAGCATTGGCATCCCGCTGTTCGTGGTGGCCATGACCTCGCAGAACATGCCCGGTGTGGCCGTATTGCGAGCCGACGGCTACTTCCCGCCGACCTCACCACTGATATCGGTGACAGGCTTTGCCTCACTGCTCACGGCACCGTTTGGCTGCCACGGGATCAATCTGGCGGCGATCAGTGCCGCCATCTGTACCAGCCCTCATGCCCATGAGGACAAATCCAAACGCTATACAGCGGCGATCTGGTGCGGGATTTTCTATGCAATAGCCGGCATTTTCGGTGCCACCCTGGCGGGTCTGTTCAGTGCGTTCCCCAAGGAACTGATGCTCTCGATTGCTGCGCTGGCGCTGCTCGGATCGATCACCAATGGCCTGACCGTTGCGATGGCCGAACCGAGGGAACGCGAACCCGCCTTGATCACCTTCATGGTCACTGCTTCGGGACTGACGCTGTTCTCCATAGGCTCGGCGTTCTGGGGCATCGTCGCGGGCTTGCTGACCTTGCTGATCCTGAACACACGCAAAACCGACTAGGCCAACCACCAGCAGCGTGGCAGAGACATCAGCTACGCGCGGCAGCCGCTACCAACAGGGTTCCGGCGTCGGCATCAAGTATCGCCTGAGTGCCCAGTGGCACTGCCTGATTGAGATCTCCATGGCCTACCGGCAGACCGCCGAGCACCGGGATGCCAAGACTGCCCAGCCGCTCCATCAGCACATCGGCGGGGCTGATGGTGCGGCCAGTGTTCGGAGCAGGGGTAAATTCGCCAACGGCAATGCCGGCCAGAGACGCAAGAATTCCGCAGTTACCCAAGTGGGTGAGCATGCGGTCGACCCGGTAGGCGGGTTCGTTGACCTCTTCGATGAGCAGGATCGCACCGCTCAGGTCAGGCATGAACGGCGTACCCACAGAGGTATCGAGGATGCACAGGTTGCCGCCCAACAGCAGGCCCTGTGCGCTACCACCAGTTCTGACCCTGGCCGTTGGCGAGGCCGGATCAGCCTTGAGCAACACCGGCTCGCTACTCATCAGCACATGGCGCATACCACTGACGAACAGGCCGCCTCGTTCCAGCTGCGAAGCGACCGGCCCATGAATGGTCGCCAGGCGCGCGTGGTTCCACAGCGCACCGTGCAACGCGGTGATGTCGGAAAAGCCGGTCACCAGCTTGGGGTCGCGACGCACCGCGTCCATATCCACCTGCTGAACGATCCGTTGTACGCCATAACCCCCGCGAGTGCAGATGACCGCGCGGATTTCCGGATCAGCCAGCGCGGCGTTGAGGTCGGCGAGCCGCTCTTCATCGGTCCCCGAATAGAACGAGTAGCTGCCCAGCGCATGCGGATAGACCCGTGGACGCAGCCCCCACCCTTCGAGTACCGCCACCGCCGCCTGGATCTTGCCGGGGTCCACAGGCCCTGCCGGAGACACCAGTGCCACGGCGTCGCCAGCTCGCAGAGCACGGGGGTGGAGAGTGTTTGAAGAGGTGGCAGGCATCACGGTCGTCCAAGCGTTGATCGAACAAGGAATCTAGAGCACTGAGGGGGGGCGACTCAAGCCATATCCGTCATCAGCATGTTTCATCCGCAGATCCGTCTGAACGCCAGCGGCGCAACGGACTCCTATCAACCACATGGATCAAACGGCATTCGCTGGGTGATCGCTTCTTGCCCGAATGGCGCGATGAGCGTTTGAATCCATTCTTGAACCCTTTTCAGGAGACCCTCCATGACCGATCTTTCCAACCGCCAGTTCCTGCTCGCCAAGCGCCCTTCGGGCGATGCGCGCCGTGATGACTTCACCTATCAGGAAGCCGCGGTCAGCGCACTTGCCGACGGGCAGATTCTGGTCAGGAACAAATACCTGTCACTGGACCCGGCAATGCGTGGCTGGATGAATGACGGCAAATCCTACATTCCAGCCGTGAAGCTGGGCGAAGTGATGCGCGCCCTCGGCGTGGGTGAAGTACTTGAATCGAAAAACCCCAAGTTCGCCGTAGGTGATCACGTCCAGGGCGCCTTGGGCGTGCAGGACTACTTTGCCGGTGAGCCGAAGGGCTTCTACAAGGTAGATACCAGCCTTGCGCCCCTGCCGCTTTATCTATCGGCATTGGGCATGACCGGCATGACCGCCTACCTGGCGCTGCTGGACGTCGGTCAACCGAAAAGCGGTGACACCGTGGTGATTTCCGGTGCGGCAGGTGCTGTCGGCAGCGTGGCCGGGCAGATCGCCAAGCTCAAGGGCTGCCGGGTCGTCGGCATCGCGGGAGGCACGGCAAAATGTCGTCTGCTGACCGAGGAGCTAGGCTTTGACGCAGCCATCGACTACAAATCCGAAGACGTCATGGACGGTCTGAAACGCCACTGCCCGGATGGCGTGAATGTGTACTTCGACAACGTCGGTGGCGATATTCTCGACGCAGCACTCAGCCAGCTGGCGGTCGGCGCGCGCGTCGTGATCTGTGGTGCCATCAGTCAGTACAACAGCACCAAGGCAATCAAAGGCCCGGCCAACTACATGTCGTTGCTGGTCAATCGCGCCCGCATGGAAGGCTTCATCGTACTGGACCACCCGGAGCGCTTTGCAGAAGCGGGTCAGGTCATGGCCGGCTGGATCAAGGAAGGCAAGCTCAAGAGCAAGGAGCACATCGTGGACGGTCTCGAGACGTTCCCGGAAACCTTCCAGATGCTGTTCAGCGGTGAGAATCAGGGCAAGCTGATCTTGAAAGTGGAATAAACCCGCAGGCTTTTCGCAGCGTCACAGCCCTTCTCCGCTATGCGGGTAAAGCGCCGTGACGCTACGCATCCATCTACTCAAGCCAGCTCGGCAACCACCGCCGCCAGAGCTTTAGCCGGGTCAGCCGCCTGGCTGATCGGGCGACCGATGACAAGGTAGTCAGAGCCTGCATCCAGTGCCTGACGAGGGGTCAGGATACGACGCTGATCGTCCTGCGCACTGCCCGCCGGACGAATGCCAGGCGTCACCAGCTGCAACGACGGGTGAGCGGCTTTCAAGGCCTGCGCTTCCAGCGCCGAGCAGACCAGACCATCCATCCCGGCCCTCTCGGCCAGAGCAGCGAGGCGCAGCACCTGCACCTGCGGGTCGATGTCCAGACCAATACCGGCCAGGTCTTCACGTTCCATGCTGGTCAGAACGGTCACACCGATCAGCAACGGCTGTGGACCGGTGCGCTGCTCAAGCACTTCCCGACAGGCCGCCATCATGCGCAAGCCACCCGAGCAGTGCACATTGACCATCCACACGCCCATCTCGGCCGCCGCCTTGACTGCCATTGCCGTGGTGTTGGGGATGTCGTGGAATTTGAGATCCAGAAACACTTCGAAGCCCCTGTCGCGCAAGGTCTCGACGATGTCGGCCGCGCAACTGGTGAACAGTTCCTTGCCGACTTTGACCCTGCACAGCTTGGGATCGAGCTGATCAGCCAAGCGCAAGGCGGCTTCGCGGGTCGGAAAATCCAGGGCGACGATGACAGGAGTCTGGCAGGCGGACATGAGCGTGGTCTCAGGTAAGTCGAAATCGGCGCGCATTGTAGCCGAACCGGCGCACAGGCGGGACCCATAGGTCGGCATTTGTCCAATGGCGGTCTTAAAAGGTCACGATTTCCTGCACCTGCAGCGACCGTCATTGCACTAGCCTGCACCGAATCTGCACAACAAGGTGAATCAGTTCACCCAAACGTTCCACAAACGACCTGTTTTGAAGCAACACGACGTTGAACAGTGCACTGGCACGGCCTCTGCAACAGGATGTTTCAACGATTATCGAATCCCAGGGAGAAAACAATGAGCACACAACTCAAGCCGACGCTCGGCACGATTCATTTATGGGGGATCGCGGTAGGGCTGGTGATTTCCGGCGAATACTTTGGCTGGAGCTACGGCTGGGGCGTCGCGGGTACGTTGGGCTTTTTGGTAACAGCCCTGATGGTTGCCACCATGTACACCTGTTTCATCTTCAGTTTTACCGAACTCACCACAGCCATCCCGCACGCCGGCGGTCCGTTCGCCTACAGCCGTCGCGCCTTTGGCGAAAAAGGCGGACTGATCGCCGGCATGGCCACCCTGATCGAATTCGTCTTTGCGCCACCGGCCATTGCCATGGCGATCGGTGCGTACCTTAACGTGCAATACCCGGGTCTTGACCCCAAGCATGCGGCAGTCGGCGCCTACATCGTATTCATGGCGCTCAACATCGTGGGCGTGAAGCTCGCGGCAACCTTCGAGCTGGTGGTGTGCATTCTGGCTGTGGCCGAGTTGCTGGTGTTCATGGGCGTCGTCGCACCTGCGTTCAGCTTCAGCAACTTCGCCCTGAACGGCTGGGCCGGTTCACAGACTTTCGGACCCGAAGCCATTGCCGGCATGTTCGCTGCCATCCCCTTCGCCATCTGGTTCTTCCTGGCCATCGAAGGCGCTGCGATGGCCGCCGAAGAAGCCAAGGACCCGAAACGCACCATTCCGAAGGCCTACATCAGTGGCATTCTGACCTTGGTCATTCTGGCTATCGGCGTCATGCTGTTTGCCGGTGGCGTGGGCGACTGGCGCACCCTGGCCAACATCAACGATCCGCTGCCGCAGGCCATGAAAGCCGTGGTCGGTGACAGCTCCGGCTGGCTGCACATGCTGGTGTGGATCGGCCTGTTCGGTCTGGTCGCCAGCTTCCACGGGATCATCATGGGTTACTCGCGCCAGTTCTTCGCCCTCGCCCGCGCTGGCTACCTGCCCGCCTCGCTGGCCAGACTCTCGCGCTTCCAGACACCACACCGGGCAATCATCGCCGGCGGCCTGATCGGCATCGCCGCGATCTACAGCGACGGGCTGATCAACCTGAGCGGCATGACACTGACCGCTGCAATGATCACCATGGCCGT
Source organism: Pseudomonas sp. PvP100 (assembly GCF_017833055.1). NCBI lineage: Bacteria > Pseudomonadati > Pseudomonadota > Gammaproteobacteria > Pseudomonadales > Pseudomonadaceae > Pseudomonas > Pseudomonas sp. PvP100. Next base: position 634,274 of record NZ_JAFIBO010000001.1, on the reverse strand, counting down.
GTTCGGCGCCATCGTCATGTACATCATGAGCATGCTCAGCCTGTTCAAACTGCGCAAGACCGAGCCTGACCTGGAACGCACGTTCCGCGCCCCCGGTTATCCGGTAGTGCCCGGCATCGCGCTGGCGCTGGCCGTCGTGTGCCTGGTGGCAATGGCCTGGTTCAACGCACTGATCGGTCTGATTTTCCTAGGCCTGATGGCCATCGGCTTCATCTATTTCAGCCTGACTGCCAAATCGCGCGCCGACGCGCCGACCGACGCGATGCTGACCGGGAAGTAGTTGGCAGAATCTTAGGGTTGCGGGCGAATGCTTTCGTACGCACCCGCTTCAGGGCGCATACACTTGAACCATTGGGCAGCTTTGCTGCTCCAACCGGTATCACAACAAGGAGAGCGCTATGCCCTGGTATGCCTGGTTAATTCTGCTCGTAGCCATTGGCTCGGTCGTCGGCGGTCTGATGATGCTGCGCGACACAGCCAAGAAACTGCCCCTCACTGAAGAACAGCTCAAGCGCGTCCATGAGCGCAACGCAGAAATGGATGCCAAGGACGCCAACGACCGTTGAGTGCCTCTGGGTGGCAGGCGCAACACCTGCCCCCCTGCTATTTACCGGGCATCTCGGCATTGACCGCAAGCACCTTGATGTGAAGCGGCTCGAAAATCTTCGCCAACTGCCCATCTGCACGCAACCGCTCCAGTAGCTGTTTGAAGTGCGCCACATCGATGCTGCCATTCGGACGCAACAACGCATATTGACGGTAGGTCTGATCGATACGGTCGGACACCATCAGCTGCGCCGCTTCATCCTTGTTATGCGCCATGAAATCAATCAGGTACGAACGGGTAACAGGTGCAATATCGGCGCGGCCGCGCACCACCATCAGCAAGTTACTGTCGTGGGAGTACGTGGAGGTAATACTGAAGTGCTCGCTCAGGTATTTCTGATCGGTGTTGAAGTTGGCAAATCCATAATGATAGCCACTGAACAATGCCAGACGCTTGTCAGCAAAGGTGTCGAAGTAATCCTGCCCGCGTCCTTCCACCCGGCGCGCCACATAGACCTCGGCATCCTCGAGCCCCATATCGATCTGTTCGTGGGGAATGTCCTTCCAGCCCCAGTCGGGGTTTTCGAAAACTGCAAGATCGAAACGCCCTTCCGTGAAATCACGAAAACGCCGAGGCACCGATGTCGGAATCATCACGAATTCATATTCGTCCTGCTCGCCATTCAGGGCATCGACCAGCTTGGGTAAAAGGCCAGCGTCCTCACCTTTTTCAGGGCGCACCATGTAAGGGGGGAAATGCACTGCGGCCACCCGCACGATCTGCGCGGCAAAGACCTGCGGCGCTGCCATCAACGGAATGAAGAGCATAACGCCGGTCACAAGCTTGCGCGCCACACCGTCAATTAACACTGCAAGTCTTTTCATAAAACACGACATCAATCAAAGCCGTCCAAACTATGCGGTTTCCGTGATTTAAACAACTGTCAAATCGACGGCGTCAGCGCTCTGCGGTGCGCTTGCAGTATTCATCCAGGCACGTGACAGCCGCCTGCGAGGCACCAATGCAATCACCTGTGGTCACTGTAGAGGCCGTTGTAACAACAAGCATGCCGATGCAAAGCCCAGAGTGTGCGCAACGGGTTAATCTGGCTACGCTGAAGCCATTGACTATCGTAAGGAAGCTTGATGATGCCGCACTGGCTGGTGATTGATCTTGAGGCCACGACCGAAGAAGGTGGATGGCCAGTCGCAGAAATGGAAGTCATCGAGATAGGCGCGACACTGGTCAATCAGGACGGACGCGAGCTTGACCATTTCGAGCGCTTCGTGCGCCCGGCACGCAGACCGCTGCTGACCCATTTCTGCCGCGAGCTGACCCACATCAACCAGAGCAGCATCGACAGCGCTGCGCCGCTGACGACGGTGTGGCCGCAATTCGAGCGCTGGTTGAGCCATCACCGTGCACGCATCGTGGGCTGGGCCAGTTGGGGGGACTACGATCGTCAGCAACTGGAAGAGGAATGGCGCCACCATCACCTCGACAGTGCGCTGTCCAGCATGCCGCACGTCAATCTCAAACAGCGTTTCGCCCAGGCCCGTCACTTGCAGAAACCGATGGGACTGAACAGTGCCTTGCAACTGGCAGGCATGCAGTTCAGCGGGCAACAGCACCGCGCCCTGGTCGATGCGCGCAATACTGCCAGGCTGCTGCCGTTGATCCTGCCCAATTGAATGCCGCTGCAGGTCGACGTTTCGTCAGCGTTCACGTGCAAGGGGCGTGACGAGTTTTACCGTGTTGGGCATACTGGCGAGCCATTTTCAGCCCTTTCAAAAGGAACCGCCCATGTTCAAGGTCAACGAGTACTTCGACGGCACCGTCAAATCCATCGCCTTCACCCAGGCCGATGGTGAGGCAACCATCGGTGTCATGGCAGCGGGCGAATATGAGTTCGGTACGGCGCAACGGGAAATCATGCATGTGATCTCCGGCGAGTTGAGCGTGAAGCTTCCGGACAGCACTGACTGGGAAACCTTTGCCACCGGCAACCAGTTCAACGTACCGGCCAACAGCAAGTTCCAGATCAAGGTCAAAGTCGATACCGCCTACCTGTGCGAATATCGCTGAGGCTGAGCGAGTGGGAGGCTTGACCTCCCACGTTCCCCACAAGCCCTTCTCGCCCTCTCCTACTCAACCCCGGCATTGAACTGCAACGCCGCCAGTCGCGCATAAAGCGGGTTGCTGGCGATCAACTGCTGATGGGTGCCCACGGCCACCAACCGCCCCTGATCCATGACGGCAATCCGGTCGGCATTCTGCACCGTGGCCAGCCGGTGGGCGATGACCAGCGTGGTACGCCCCTGCATCAGGCTCGGCAGGGCCTGTTGAATCAAGTGCTCACTCTGCGCGTCCAGCGCACTGGTCGCCTCGTCCAGCAACAGGATCGGCGCATCGACCAGCAAAGCGCGGGCAATCGCCAGACGCTGCCGCTGTCCGCCGGATAAGCCCACACCGCCCTCACCCAGATGCGTACGATAGCCGTCGGCCATGTCGAGAATGAACTCATGCGCATGGGCGATGCGCGCCGCCGCCTCTACCTGCTCAAGGCTCGCGGTGGCGTTACCGTAACGAATGTTGTCTTCGACACTGCCGAAAAACAGTGCGGGCGATTGTGAAACCAGCGCGAAGCAGCGGCGCAGATCATGGGGGTCGAGCTGCGCGATCGGCACGCCCTCGATCAGGATGCGCCCTTTAATCGGGTCGTAGAAGCGCAACAGCAGATCGAGGATGGTCGACTTGCCCGCGCCGGAGGGCCCGACCAGCGCCAGGGTTTCACCGGGCTCGATACTCAGGGTCAGGTCATCCAGCGCGTTGCGCTCGGGACGCGACGGGTAGGCGAAGGTGACATTCTCCAGCGCCAGACGCCCACTGATGCGCTGCGGCAGGCTCTGCAGGTCCGTGGTCGGCACGCTGATCTCACTGCGCGCCTGAAGCAGCTCGCCGATCCTCTCCGCCGCACCGGCGGCGCGCTGCAGATCGCCAATCACCTCGCTCAACGTACCGAACGCCATACCGACCATCAGCGCGTAAAACACGAACGCTGCCAGCTCACCGCTGGAGATGCGACCGCTGATCACGTCCATGCCGCCCACCCACAGCATCACGGCCACCGCACCCAACACCAGGACGATTACCAGCGTGATCAGCCAGGAGCGCTGCAGGATGCGTTTACGAGCGGTCTCGAACGCCTGCTCCACCGTATGCGAAAAGCGCTGCTTGTCCTGCTGCTGATGATTGTAGGCTTGCACCGTCTTGATCTGCCCCAAGGCCTCAGCCACGTAGCTGCCGACATTGGCGACGCGGTCCTGACTCTCGCGCGACAGGTTTCGTACCCGCCGCCCGAACATGAGAATGGGCGCGATGATCAGCGGCAACGCCACCACCACGATACTGGTGAGTTTGGGGTTGGTGATAAACAGCAGCACGATGCCGCCGATGACCATCAGCGCATTGCGCAGGAACATCGACAGCGACGAGCCGATCACCGACTGCAACAGCGTGGTGTCGGCGGTCAGTCGCGACTGGATTTCCGAACTGCGATTGTTCTCGTAGAAGCCCGGATGCAGTTCGATCAGGTGATCGAATACTTTCTTGCGCAAGTCGGCAACCACACGCTCGCCGATCCACGACACCAGATAGAAACGGGCGAAGGTTCCGACGGCGAGGCCGACCGTCAGCAGCATGAAAAACCCGATCGAGCGCTCGAGCAACTGGGGTGAACGGGTCATGAAACCCTGATCGACCATCAGTTTGATGCCCTGCCCGATCGACAGAGTAATGCCCGCAGTAATGACCAGTGCCAGCAATGCGCCGAGCGCCTGCCAGCGATACGGCGCGATGAAACTCGCAGCCAGACGCAAGGCCTGGCGATGACGTCGGGTAATCCGTGAAATCATGAACGATGAACCTGCCTGTCTGCCCGATCTGTCTGAATTGCAAAGCCTACACCGGTGTTGCCGGGCGCGCCGAACATCATTTCGAATGAACTTGCGGCTGGCTTCAAGAGTCAGGTTATGACTGCTTTACAGAGGCCGCTATAAGACATCGATCTAAGCGCCTGCTGGCAGATTTGCATCATATCTGTTGCACTTGGAGCGCGTTTGAGCGGCTGACAGTACCTGTCACGGACCGGTCATCAAGCGCGGTTAACTTAACGCCGTTACCTGATGAAAGGAGAAACACCATGAACCCGCAAGAGCGCAGCAACGAAGTTCAAGTCGTTCGAGCCACGCCCAATCTGCCGGTTGGCGGTGCCGTTCTCGACCAGCACGGGGAAGAAGTCCTGATCACCGAAGAAATGGTTCAGGCTGCCTGCCAGGAATGCGATAAGAACTGGGTAACCCCGGAAAAATAATACCGAGCCGTACCAGACACTTGAAACCCGACCACTTGGTCGGGTTTTTTATTGCCCGATAGCCCGCCTGGCGATCAGACCAGCACCGCACCCAGCGCCCGCACCAATTGCGCCAACGCCTCGGACTCGCCCTCCAGATGCACCTTCAGCCCTTCGATTTCCCGGCGTGGCGGGTACTGCTTGCGCAGTGCATCGAAGGCCAGACGCTGACTGGCGGTGTCACCGGTCAGGCTGCGGCGAAAATCCGCATCGTCACGACGCGGGTCATACACGCCACGGCACAGCATGTTAAGCGCCCAGACCGGGTCGCAGGCCGCGTCGAGACTGACCTGCGCCAGCCAGGGTCTTGGCAGCAGATCGTCCAGCTCGATCGTCGCAGGCTGATCAAGAAGGCCACACAGCGCCTGATAGATCTGTGCCGTACCGCGCTGCCTGCCATCCAGGCTGTAACCGGCGATATGCGGTGTACCCAGAACGCACAAGTCAGCCAGTGCGACGTTGACCTGCGGCTCGCCCTCCCACACGTCCAGCACCGCTTGCAGGTCTTCCCGCTCAAGCAGCACGTCGTGCAGCGCTGCGTTATCCACCACAGCGCCACGGCTGGCATTGATCAGCCAGGCACCCTGCCGGAGCTGACGCAGACGCGCGTCGTCGAGCAGGTGCCAGGTCGGTGACGTCCCGGTTTTGCTCAGCGGCGTGTGCAGGCTGATAACGTCACAGCGCTGCAGGATCTCGTCGAGGCTGACGAAGTCACCGCCTTCGGCAGCCTGGCGCGGCGGATCGCAGACCAGCACGTTCCAGCCCAGAGCTTTCAATACGCTGATCAGCCGGCCACCCACCTGCCCTGCACCGACCACACCGTAGGTGCGTTGCGCAAGGTCAACACCCTCGATTTCAGCCAGGGTCAACAGGCTGCCGAGCACGTAGTCCACCACGCCGCGCGCATTGCAGCCCGGAGCGCTGGCCCACTGGATACCAGCTTGCTGAAACCAGTCCAGATCGAGGTGATCAGTGCCAATGGTGCAGGTCCCGACAAAACGCACCGAGCTGCCTTCAAGCAGTTCGCGGGTCACTGCGGTGACCGAGCGAACCAGCAGGATGTCTGCATCAGCCACGGCGGCTCGGTCCATGGCGCGGCCCGGCAAACGATGAATCTCACCGAAATGAGCAAAAAAGGCGTCGAGCAGGGGAATATTTTCGTCAGCAACAATGCGCATGGAGGACTCTCTGGGTCTGGCGAACAGGGACCTGCTCGAATCGGGAACAGGTGCGTCGTGAACAGGCGCGGGTTGCAGCGATGTGGCGATCAGTCGGACTTCTTGCGGATCCAGTAGAGGAACGTGCCCTCTTCGGCTTGCTCCGCAACCAGCTCATGGCCAAGAAATACACAGAATTTCGGGATATCGCGACGCGTGGACGGATCGGTTGCAGTGACCTTGAGCAGACCGCCCGCAGGCAGATCACGCACCTTCTGGTGCAACATCATCACCGGTTCCGGACAGAACAGCCCGACGGCATCCAGCTCGGCGTCGACAGTGAGGTTTTCAATGGGCTCAGACATGGGGCACTCCAGAGACGGGGGAAGATTGTCGCTCAATTCAGTCGATCAGGCCAAATGCTGATGGTTGTACTGTGGTCGAGTGGCGGCGCATGGCAGACAGAAAAATGCCAGGCACAGGGCCTGGCATTGTTCATAAGCCGGGCGACCGTCAGAACGGCAGCTTCATACCGGGCGGCAACTGCATGCCAGCGGTCATGGAAGCCGTCTTGTCCTGGCTGGCCTGCTCGATCTTGCGCACAGCGTCGTTGACGGCGGCGGCGATCAGGTCTTCCAGCACTTCCTTGTCTTCCTGCATCAGGCTGTCATCCAGATTGATGCGCTTGACGTCATGACGACCGGTCATCACCACGCTCACCAGGCCTGCGCCCGATTGACCGGTGACTTCCGCGTTGGCCAGTTCTTCCTGCATCTTGGCCATTTTTTCCTGCATTTGCTGCGCCTGCTTCATCAGGCCAGCCATGCCACCTTTCATCATGGGATATCTCCTCGAAAATGGATGGTTCGTTTGCGTGGCGCCAGCGGCGCCCTGTGTTCAGTTATTGAGCCGGCACCGCAGGCGCGTCCACCGGTTTGATCGTGTCTTCCCGGATCACAGCGCCAAACTGTTGCAGCATCTGCTGGATGTACGGGTCGGCCTGGATCGAGGCTTCGGCCTGGCGCTGGCGCTCGGCACGCAACCGTGAAGCAGCCTGCGCAGGGGTTTCCTGCTCGGGCTTGATCAGCTCGATACTCAGATTGATCGTGCGCCCATGGTACTGGTTCAACGCATCGTTCAGACGCCGCTGCTGCGTCGAGTTGAACAGCGCGCTGTGCGCCGGGTCCAGGTGCAGCAGCCAGTTGTCGCCATCGACCGAGATCAGTGTGCAGTTGGCCGCGATGCTGCCGGTCATCCCGGAGATCGGCAGCTTGGGAAACACGTCCAGCCACTCGGCCGCAAGACCGGTGGCCGGTTTGGCAGCCGGAGCAGGCTCCGGTTCGACGGCTTCAAGCTCGACGACACTTTCGTGGGCCAACTCATCCAGATAGCTGTAGGACGCCGGGTCTATGTCGATATCCGGCTCGACATAATCGTCGTCCGCTGGCGGCTCGTCGTCACGCCCCATGGGCCCGGAGTCGGAAGGCATCGAATCGGCGTGCATGGACAGATACGCAGAGTCCGGAATGGCTTCGAGCATTGCCGGCGTGACCGGCTGCTCGGCGGCCGGCTGTGCAGGCTCGGCTTCAGGTGCGGCCGGCACCGGGCTGGCGGGCGCAGGCGTCGGCATGGGCGTCAGGTCGGGCTGCTCGGAAACGGTCTCCAGAACCGGCTCGGCTACTGGCTCAGCATCAGATTCGCCCTCAGATTCGGTAGGGGGCGCAGTTTCGGCGGCGGGTTCGGCAGCCGGGGATTTCGGTTCATTCCACGGCAGGTCGAGGTCTTCGACTGGCGCGGCTTGTGGCTCTGGCTTCGATTCCGGCTGTACCGCGGGCTCTGGCCGGGCGGCGGCAGGCATCGCCGGCGCCGCAGGCGGCAGCGCTTCGAAGGCCGGATCGGGCGCAGCCATCACCGGGGCGGTAGACACTGCGGGAGCTGCCGATGCAACAGGTGTCGCATCAGCCACTGCTTTTCGGGAATCAACCGTGGCCTGGCTGATCCCCACTGGCTTTAGCGGCTGCCTCGGCGCGTCTTCGCTGTCGGCAGGACGGAACGCCAGCATGCGCAGCAGGACCATCTCGAAGCCGCCACGCGGATCAGGGGCCAATGGCAGGTCACGACGACCAATCAAGCCCATCTGGTAGTAAAACTGTACGTCTTCGGCAGGCAGGGCCTGCGCCAGGGCCAGCACCCGGTCACGATCACCATGACCGTTGTCGACGCCTTCCGGCAACGCCTGGGCAATCGCCACACGGTGCAGCACGTTGAGAATTTCCGAGAGCACGCCATTCCAGTCAGGGCCCTGCTCGGCCAAGTGGCGTACCGCCTCCAGCACCCCGCGGGCATCGCCTTCCAGCAGTGCGGTCAGTACATCGAACACCTGGCCGTGGTCTAGCGTGCCGAGCATGGCACGTACATCGGCAGCCATGACCTTGCCTTCACCGAAGGCAATGGCCTGATCGGTGAGGCTCATCGCATCACGCATCGAACCATCGGCGGCGCGCCCGAGCAGCCACAGCGCGTCGTCTTCGAAGGGCACGTTCTCGACGCCCAGCACGTGGGTCAGATGCTCGACCACGCGTTCAGGCGTCATGTTTTTCAACGAGAACTGCAGGCAGCGCGAAAGAATGGTCGCCGGCAGCTTTTGCGGATCGGTGGTGGCAAGGATGAACTTGACGTAGGGCGGCGGCTCTTCAAGCGTCTTGAGCAAGGCGTTGAACGAGTGGCTGGAAAGCATGTGCACTTCGTCGATCAGGTAGACCTTGAAGCGACCGCGACTTGGCGCGTACTGCACGTTATCCAACAGCTCGCGCGTGTCTTCGACCTTGGTGCGGCTGGCAGCATCGATTTCGATCAGGTCAACGAAACGGCCCTCGTCGATCTCCTTGCACACCGAACAGGTGCCGCAAGGCGTCGAGGTGATGCCGGTTTCACAGTTCAGGCACTTGGCGATGATGCGCGCGATAGTCGTCTTGCCAACGCCCCGTGTGCCGGTAAACAGATAGGCATGGTGCAGGCGCTGGCTGTCCAGCGCGTTGATCAGGGCCTTCAACACATGAGCCTGGCCGACCATTTCGCGGAACGAGCGCGGACGCCATTTACGTGCAAGAACCTGATAACTCATTTAAAACCGTCGCAACTGGTAAGCGGAAGACCGCCAATGCTAGCCGAGCAGGGGCAAAATTGCATCTGGTGTCCGTCTCTATTGTGGCTAAGCTGTGCAAATGACTCAATTGATGCGCTTTATTCGGGCCTTCACCACACCGCCGCTGCCTTGTGCAGCGGCGCTCTGTTTGCTGTTGCTGTTGCCGCAAACCGGCCGCGCGGCACAGGGAACCTTGAGCTTTGCGGTCAACGAAGGCTGGACCATGCCGATGATGCACATCACCGACTTTCGTCCCGAATCCGGCATTCTGTTCGACATCATGCAAAGCCTTGCGCACCATGTGGGCCTCGAAGCCAGTTATCACGTGATGCCACGCCTGCGCATCCAGTCGGCGCTAGAGCGTAGCGAAGTCGACATGCACTGCTACAGCGCACAGGCGTGGTATCCGGACCTGTCCGGGGACTACCTGTGGAGCCTGCCAATTCTCTATCAGCGCGACTGGCTGGTCGCTTCGGCGGCAACGGCTGCCGGCCCCTACCCCGAGCAGTTCGACAACGAAACCGTCGGCACCGTATTGGGCTACACCTACCCGGCCCTGCAGCATCTTTTCGAGGCGCATAAACTGGTCCGTGAAGATGCACGCACGCAGAACCAGACGCTCGGCAAACTGATGGCCGGGCGCTACAACTATGCGGTGACCAATCAGTTGATCCTCGAATGGACCAACCGGAACCTGCCTGCCGGCAAGAAGCTCATGCCGATATCAATGGTCGCCGAACAGCCGGCCGCCTGCGTGATCCGCAATAACCCCGACCTGCCAGTGGGCAGGATTTTGCGCACGCTGGTGCAGATGCGTCTGTCGGGGGAGATCCAGCAGATCATTGATCACTACACCACGCCCACCGCTCCCTGACCCTTCATCTGCGTTGTCGCAATAGCGTCATATTCCATCGTTACGCTCGCCTGAAATCTTTGGCAACACATTAACCAGCGCGAGTATTTGGCGATGAGCGACAGACCAGACGACGAAGATACCAACGAAAACCCCAGCCGCCGTCGTTTTCTGGGCGGGATGGCTGCCTTGGGTGCAGGTGTCACCCTTAGCAGCTACGTTTCCGCCCACGAGAAGCCGCCCGGCGACAACGAACGGCATCATCACCTTGCCGGACCCGCGCTGGATCGCGCCTTGCGCGAAAATGTGAAAACCATTGTGGTGATCTACGCCGAGAACCGCAGCTTCAATAACCTGTTCGGCGATTTCCCCGGTGTCGAAAAGCCACTCTCCTCGCTCAGGCCTTCCGATTACGAGCAGCGCGACCGCGACGGCACGCGCTTGTCCAAACTGCCACCGGCCTGGGGCGGCGTGCTGCAGGTCGGACCGCAAACCGTCGATGGCGTGACCTATCCGGTGGGCGAGCAGTTTCAGCAAGACCTGCCCAACGCGCCGTTCCCGCTCAAGGGGCCAAACGGTGAAGACCTGCCGCTGAGCCTGGTGACCCGTGACCTGTGGCACGTCTTTTACCAGAACCAGATGCAGATCAATGACGGCAAGAACGACCGGTTCGTGGCCTGGGCGGATGCGGGCGGTCTGACCATGGGCAACTACGCACAGACTCAGTACTCATTGCGCCTGTGGGACGTGGCCGAGGAGTTCGTGCTGTGTGACAACTTTTTTCAGGGTGCTTTCGGCGGCTCGTTCCTCAACCACCAGTACCTGATTTCAGCCACCGCGCCTGTTTACCCGAACGCCGCCGAATCTCCGGCCAAGTCGCAAATCGCCACCCTGCAGAGCTTCAATCCGCTGGACCCGCGTCTCAAACCGCTCGACAAGTCGCCGGCCAGCGCCATGGACGGGCCGCCACAATTCGGCCCCAGCGCCATCACGCCGGACAACTACGCGGTCAACACCATGGCTCCGCCCTACTGGCCAACCTGGCTGCGCGACCCGCAGAACCCTGATTACTCGAAACCGGATCTGCCCAACGTACTGGTTCCACAAAGCCACGAGCACATCGGTGACAAGCTGTCGAAAAGGAATGTTGACTGGGCCTGGTACGCCGGTGCCTGGCAAGTGACGCTGGATGAATTCAAGGACTCCACCGGGATCCCGAAAATCCCCAACTTTCAATACCATCACCAGCCGTTCAACTACTTCAAGCAGCAGGGGCCGCAGCACCCTGAAGAGCGCAAGAAGCGCCTGCGTGACGGCGGGCTGGGTGACGAGTCGAGCACCAATCGCTTCCTCGCCGATGCCGAAGCGGGCAAGTTGCCTGCGGTGACCTTCTACAAACCCCAGGGCAACCTGAACATGCACGCCGGTTATGCCGACGTGGCTGCGGGTGACCGGCACATCGACCGAGTGATCAAGGTGCTGCGCAAGAGCCCGCAGTGGGACAACATGGTAATCGTCGTCACCGTCGACGAGAACGGCGGCTGGTGGGACCACGTCGCGCCGCCAAAAGGCGATCGCTTCGGTCCTGGCACGCGCATTCCCGCTCTGGTCATCTCTCCTTTCGCCCGCAAGGGCAAGGTCGACCACACGGTTTATGACACCGCCTCGATCCTGCGCCTGATCACTCGCGTGCATGGCCTGGAAAAACTCGACGGTCTGAAACGCCGCGACGAGGCCATGATCGCACGTGGCCAGGCACCGATGGGCGACCTGACCAACGCGCTGCAGTTTCCGGCCTGATTCCATCAGGTGGTCGCGTCGGCTGCCTCAAGCGCAGTCGGACGAGCCGTTTTAACCGGTGGCAGGGACGCCACGTACACCGTGCGGGACGGGAACGCGAAACGCACATCCAGTTCGGCAAAGGCTTCCATGATGTCCAGATTGATCGCCTGCTGCACATCCATATAGACGTTGTAGCTGGGGTCGAGCACGATGAAAACGGTCTCGAACTCCAGTGATGTCTCGCCAAAACCCCGAAAATGCGAACGGTCAAAACGCGCCAGCTTCTGCGCGTTGATGATCGCTTCGACTTTCTTCGGCACTTCCCTTATCTGATCGACCGAGCAGTCATAGGTCAGCCTGAATTCGAAGACAATGCGTCGTTCCTGTAAGCGTTTGTAGTTCTGGATGGTGTTGTTGATCATGTCGGCGTTGGCCATCACGATCTGCTCGCCACCCAGGCTGCGGATCCGTGTGGTCTTGAGGCCCACGTGCTCGACCGTGCCGGACAGCGCGCCGACGACGATGAAGTCGCCGACCTCGAAAGGCTTGTCTACTGCGATGGACAGCGAGGCAAACACGTCGCCCAGAATGTTCTGCACCGCCAGCGCGACCGCGATACCGCCGACCCCGAGGCTGGCGACGAACGCGGTGATATTGACCCCGACGTTCGACAGCATCGCCATGACCACCGTGGCCCACAGCAATACTTTCGCGCCCCACAGACTCAACGTGGCCAGCGCACTGCCCTGAAAGGTGCCGCCAGCGTTGTGACGCACGAAGTAGCGCTGCAACGCCAGCGCGATCGCCCGGTTCGCCCACAGCCCGACCTGTAATGCGGCGACCACGAACCACAGACTGCTGACCCGGCCGAGCCAGCGCTCCGGCAGATCGAGCATGCCGATGCCGATCAGAATGGAAGCCAGCAGCAATAAGGTATTACTGGTGCCCGACAGCACCTGCACAATGATGTATCGCATATGCGTGCTGGGCGCATCCGCACGCGAACGCATCTTTCTGAGCACAAAACCGATCACGCCCCGGACCAGAATAAAACTCAGGGTCGAGGCGAAGATAGCCAGTATCCAGTTAGCGAGCGATATGCCCAGAAATTGCGAGTCTGTGAAAAATCTGATGATGTCCTGTTCCATCCGGCCCCCGGCTTCACTGCTGCGAGACGCCTGACCGAAAAGCCCGTGACACCCGCAGCGACTTGAATTGCCCCTTGCCGTAAAACGGTTTCAAGCGACGCGTAAGGGGTTAGGGGATGTGTAAGAGTGAGGGTTCAGTTTGATTTGGCTGCTGGTAGAGCACTGGAAATCACACCACACCCTCTCCTGATTGCCCAGTTGGCCAGCATGGAACCATTCTTCTACTCATCGCCACTCAAACCCCTGCCGTGGAGGAGGGAGACCAAATGGCCACAAGGCTAGCCATGGTTAAAGATCACATCAACTCAGAGGAAAATACCCATGACCTTTAGCATCCGTGGCGGAGCTGGCCCATCGACGTATTACACCCAGCCACAGCCACAGCCCAAGCCCTTTGATGAGCTGAAGCTGGAACCCGAGAAAATTCAACAAAAGACTGCAAAGCTAGAAAAGGAAGGATATTTCAGCGTTCGCATGTCGGAGCACACGAAAAGCTATTTGCTTGAGCAAAGCCGTCTCAGTAACCCTGCATGGCGAAACGAAACCGTCGGTAAAGTCGTTGACCTGCGGACGACCGAGCATGAGCGCTCGGTAACGGCAGTAGCAAAAGACATCGCCGCCTCGCTCACGGGAAGAAAACAACAATTACGCCCCCACGAATTTCAACTGCGGCGCGCGGACAATCCGCGCTCAGAGCAATGGCATCAAGACAGAGCACCGCTAAAAGTCATTTGCATCTCAGCGATAGAAGGCCGCGGCACAGAGTTTGTCACGTCGCCGGATTCAAAAGCCGTGTTTACGAACGGGGAATATGCAGAAATGAACCCTGTGAGCGCCGAGGTGGTCGCACAAAAGACCAAAGAAGCCAAGCAAGACCGCTTCTATTTCTTTGCTGGCAAAGGCATTACCGAAGAAAGCATTCCTAAACTGGTACATCGCTCACCGAGTGAGACCGGCAGGTCCATATTCATGGCGCGATGGAAGTAAGGCAGGCCACGCAGGATTAACCGCCGGGACAGAGACATCCGGCGGTTTTATCTCCGTGCCGGGCAGACTGTTTTTACAGACGCACGAAGTTCTCACCAGCGCAGGGTGCCGTCGGAACAGGAATAAGCTTTCATTTTTACGAGTAGGCCCCTTTCAGAAAGGACCTTGAGATAGGTGGTGCCCCCACCAGCCACACCCCGGCACACAATGTTCCCGCTGTGGCTGCTGCCTTCCGGCTCTGACCAGGTTCACGGGTAATCGTTGCGGGGGGACCGATGGGGTCACCATAACGACACTCACCAGTTGGCGAGCCGCGCCATTGTACCGGTCTTGCGCGAGTTTACAACCGTTGCTGCGGATAAAAATTTCGAGGGGGCTCAAGCACTTGTGTGCCGGGGCTGAAAGGCAACTGCGTATTGCTCCGCGGCGTGACAAATCCTCGAAACGGCCCCATTCGATCCTGTACCCTGCCCGCCTCAACATAATCAGCCAGCAGGTTGCTCATGCAGACTCGATTGGTCGACTACCACGACCTCAGCGCCTCTCAACGCCAGCAGCTCGGATACCTCGAGGTTACGCAGGAACAGATCCAGTTCTCCGGCGACATCTACACAGCGCTCAATACGCTTCTGGTCAGACCCAGCCCGAACATTTGCGGCTTCGTGCTGCTCGGTGACGAGAAGCCCGTCGGTTTTTTCCTGCTCAAGCGCGACGACTGTCTGCCGCACTGGGCTCAGGAGGATCTGACGGCGACACTGCATGCGTTGCAGATCGATCATCGTGAGCAAGGCAAGGGGCTGGGCAAGGCGTGCCTGCAAGCGCTGCCTGCAGCGTTGCGCCTGAAATGGCCGGACATCACTCAGTTGATGCTGTCGGTGGACGCGGACAACTTGGCTGCCATCGGGCTTTATACAGGCCAGGGCTGGGTGGATACCGGTGAGGCGTATCGCGGGCGTATCGGTTTCGAGCGCAGGCTGACCCTGACGCTTTGACCCGCTTTTGAGCAAGTGCCTGACTCGCCGCCAAAGCGTGTCAGGCACGACCCGCGTTACTGGGCCTGCAGAACCTCATCGGCCTTGCCACCGGCATCCTGAATCACCAGATGGATGAAGTGCAGCTTGGCGATGACCGCTGGCGGCAGCACGAACGGATAGAAATCCGGTTGCCCCATGCTGCGTGACAGCTCGTTGAGCATGCTCGCCAGCTCGATCCAGGCATTGACGAACGACAGGAACGCCGGGCCGCCCGGATGCTGAGGGTCGTAGAGCACTTCCAGCGGAAACGGCTGGTAATCGAGCTCCATGTCGCGAGCACTCATGCCAAACCCCAGCGCGGTGTCGACCGCATCCATCATGTGCAGGTAATGCGCCCAGGTTTCGGCCCAGTCTTCCCATGAGTGCATGGTCGCGTAGGCACTGACGAAGCTTTCCTGCCAGTTGTCCGGCGCGCCGTTCTTGTAGTGGTGATCGAGGGCGTCGGCATAGCTGGCGCGCTCGTCGCCGAACAGGTTGCGATAGCTGTCCTGCCAATGGGTATTGGCGATGAGCCGATCCCAGTAGTAATGACCGACTTCATGACGGAAATGGCCGAGCAAGGTGCGATAGGGTTCGTGCATCTGTACGCGCATCGCTTCACGGTGTGCGTCGTCGGCTTCTTCGATGTTCAGGGTAATCAGGCCGTTGGCATGGCCTGTGGTTGGCAAGTTGCCTTCCAGATCGACACCGACAAAATCGAAGGCCAGGCCGGTTTCTTCGTCGACGGTCTTGGGGATGACCTGCAGGCCCAGAGAAATCAACTGCGCGACCAGACGCCGCTTGGCGGTCTCGACCTTGCGCCA
Source organism: Pseudomonas sp. PvP100 (assembly GCF_017833055.1). Lineage (NCBI taxonomy): Bacteria > Pseudomonadati > Pseudomonadota > Gammaproteobacteria > Pseudomonadales > Pseudomonadaceae > Pseudomonas > Pseudomonas sp. PvP100. The sequence goes on along the minus strand of NZ_JAFIBO010000001.1, from coordinate 618,407 downwards.
GCGCTCGCCGTTTTCAACCACGGACAGGTCGGGAATGGTGTGATTGAGGCTGCAGGCGACACAGAATTCGCCGGCATTGTGCTCTGGAAAAAGCCAGTTACAGGCTGCCGGGGTGCCGAGGTTGGCACAACGCCGATACAGCCCGGCACCTGGCTCATCGCTCAAGCGCCAGGTGGTGGGCTCAGGCCCTGCCTCGAGCGTAGCGACGCGGCCCTGCTCAGGCAGATAGCCCAGCGCTGCAGAACAGGCCAGGCATTGGGTATTAGGGAAAAACACCGACTGGCCACAGGTGCACTGCCAGACCTTGCTGTTACGTTTGGATTCGCCGACAAATGGGGCGGTGATGCGTGAACTCAGCTGCTCGAAGAAGCGATACATGGCGATCTCTCGTTGACCTTGCATGGACTAGATCATGCCGACGCTTCAGGGGTTCAAAAATATTATCGAGCGGCATGAATGATAAGGCTGACGGCGCATTCATGGGCCAAAACGGTGCGTCGCAAGTCGTTGCGATTATCGTTACTCAAGCTCCAGCGTGGGAATGCAATGCGTGACGCACCGCGTCACAGATCTACGCCGCACCCTCACACTCAAGATCGGACGCAGAGCGTCCCGAACTGCCTGCGTCCCGGAGCGTCGCACGATCATCAGGGCATACGGAGCGTCGGCCTTCCTCAATCAACCGCCACGCCCAGCTCGGTCAAGCGTTTGAGCAGTGCGTCTTCGTCCAGCACGGTAAGACCCAGTTCGTTGGCCTTGGTCAGTTTCGAGCCGGCACCAGGCCCCGCGACCACGGTGTGGGTCTTGGCCGAGACCGAGCCGGACACCTTGGCACCGAGGCTTTCGAGTTTTTCCTTGGCGACATCGCGGCTCATGCGCTCCAGCGAGCCGGTCAGAACCCAGGTCTGGCCGGCCAGCGGCAAGCCTTCAACGGTTTTTTTCTCGCTGCGCCAGTGCATGCCGAAGTCCTTGAGCTGGGCTTCGATGGCGCGGGCACGCTCGGCGTTTGCACTGTCGTCGAAGAAATCGCGGACCGACTTGGCCTGTTTCTCCGACAGTGCCTGACGCATGTCCAGCCAGTCGGCGCTGATGATGGCCTCCAGCGTACCGAACCGGTCCGCCAGTTTCTGCGCAGCACCTGGCCCTACCGACGGAATGTGCAGTTTGTCGATCAGCCCTTCCAGTGTGGTGCTGGCCGCGAACTCGGCGCCCAGCTCGCCCTGGTCCTGCAATTGCAGACCGCATTCACCGAGCAGCGCATCGATGACGCTACGGTTGTGCTCGTCCTCGAAGAAGCTGTGAATCTCGTAAGCGACTTCCAGGCCGACATCCGGCAGGTAGGTCAAGACTTCCGGCAAAGCCTGTTTGACACGCTCCAGCGACGCCAGCGAACGCGCCAGGACCTTGGCCGTCTCTTCACCCACATCGGGAATGCCTAAGGCATAGATGAAGCGCGCCAGGGTTGGCTGTCGGCTGTCGGCGATGGCCTTGAGCAGCTTGTTGCTGGAGATTTCAGCGAAGCCTTCCAGGTCGATGATCTGTTCGTATTTCAGCTTGTACAGATCGGCAGGCGAGCCGATGAGTTTCTCATCGACCAGCTGCTCGATGGTCTTGTCACCCAGCCCTTCGATGTCCATGGCGCGACGCGAGACGTAATGGATGATCGCCTGCTTGAGTTGCGCACCGCAGGCCAGACGCCCGACACAGCGATACACCGCGCCCTCGGTGACGGTTTCCTTGCCTTTGCTGCGTTTGATCAACTGCGTGCGCTCGACGTGCGAGCCGCACACCGGGCAGGTCTGTGGAACCTGCACTGCCCTGGCATTCTCGGGGCGGCGCTCGGCAACGACCTGCACCACCTGTGGAATTACGTCACCGGCACGCCGGATGATCACCGTGTCGCCGATCATCAGGCCGAGCCGCGCCACTTCGTCCATGTTATGCAGCGTGGCGTTGGCGACCATGACGCCTGCCACCTTGACCGGCTTGAGCCGCGCGACCGGCGTCACTGCGCCGGTACGGCCCACCTGAAACTCGACATCCAGCAGTTCGGTGAGCTCTTCCATGGCGGGGAATTTATGGGCAATCGCCCAGCGTGGCTCACGGGCGCGGAAGCCCAGTTCGCGCTGCGCTGCCAGGTTGTTGACCTTGAACACCACACCGTCGATCTCGTAAGTCAGCGCCAGGCGTCGCTCACCGATATCGCGGTAATAGGCCAGACACTCCTCGACGCCATTCGCCAGTTTCAGCTCGCGACTGACCGGCATGCCCCATTTTTTCAGCGCTTCAAGCACGCCGATGTGAGTGTCGGCGATTTCCGCCGACGTCTGGCCCAGACCATAGCAACAGAACTCCAGCGGCCGGTTGGCCGTGATCTTGGAATCCAGCTGACGCAGACTGCCCGCTGCTGCGTTGCGCGGGTTGGCGAAGGTCTTGCCGCCGATTTCCAGCTGACTGGCGTTGAGGCGCTCGAAACCGGCCTTGGACATGAACACTTCACCGCGCACTTCCAGCACATCCGGCCAGCCCTTGCCTTGCAGCTTGAGCGGGATGTTACGCACTGTGCGCACGTTGACACTGATGTCTTCGCCGGTGGTTCCGTCGCCGCGTGTCGCGCCCCGCACCAGAGCGCCGTCGCGATACAGCAGGCTGACTGCCAGACCGTCCAGCTTGGGTTCGCAGCTGTACTGCACCTTGCTGCCTTCGCCAAACAGATCGCCGGCCGGCAAGTCCAGCCCCTCGGTCACCCGCCGGTCGAACTCAAGCATGTCGTTTTCTTCGAACGCGTTGCCCAGGCTGAGCATCGGCATTTCGTGACGCACCTGGGTGAACGCCGACAAGGCAGCGCTTCCGACCCGTTGCGTCGGCGAATCAGGAGTGACCAGATGGGGGTTTTCCGCCTCCAGGGCCTTGAGCTCGTGAAACAGGCGGTCGTACTCGACATCCGGAATGCTCGGTTCATCCAGAACGTGGTAGCGGTAGTTGTGCTCATCCAGCTGTGCACGCAGTTCCAGGATTCGGGTTTCGACGGCCTTCATACGGTGTTCTCTCAAAAAGCAAAAAAGCAGCCGAGGCTGCTTAATCTGTTGGCTCTGTTCTGTTCAGGTCAGGCCCCGACAGGGCGTGCCGCAGCACGCTCATGATCGGGGACCTGCCCAAGGGCTTGCTTAACCGCGACGCTGGGTCAACGCACGACGCTCGAACTCGACGATGCGCTGGCGGTAATGCTCGATGGTCTGCGCGGTCATGACGCTGCGCTGATCATCCTTCAGTTCGCCATCCAGCTCGTGAGCCAGTTTGCGAGCGGCGGCAACCATCACGTCGAATGCCTGCTTGGGATGACGAGGGCCTGGCAAGCCGAGGAAGAAGCTGACCGCACGGGTGCTGAAATGGTCGATATCGTCCAGGTCGAACACGCCGGGCTTGACCGCATTGGCCATCGAGAACAGCACTTCGCCGTTGCCAGCCATGCTCTCGTGACGGTGGAAAATGTCCATCTCGCCAAAACGCAGGCCGCTTTCCAGAATGTTCTGCAACAGTGCCGGGCCCTTGAAACCGCCTTCGCTGCGCGAGATCACGCTGATGACCAGTACTTCCTCAACCGGAGGCAGGTCCTTGTCTTCGGTGATGCGCTGGGCAGGCTTGTCATCCGGAAAATCGTCGTCGCGGCCGGTGAACAGGCTCGGGCCGTCGAGATCCAGGTTCAGGTCGCCCTGCTGTGGCTCATCTTTGCGTTTCTTGTCATTGCGCTTGTCGCTGTTGCTGCGCTTGCCTTCACGCGGGCTGGCGCTCATGGACGGCAGATCCTGCTCGTCGAGCTGCGGCTCCTTGTGCGTATCCAGCACACGGGGCGGCCCCAGCACTTCGGCAGACGTGGTTTCTTCTTCATCCGGAAGGTTGGAGAAGCTCCGATCCAGTCTGAATTTCAACTTACCCTTGCTGCCGCGCATACGGCGCCAGCCATCAAAGAGAATACCGGCGATGACTATTATGCCGATGACGATCAGCCACTCGCGCAGACCGATTTCCATGTAATCCAGTGCCTCTAATGAAGAAATCTGAAAATAAGGGCCTAAACCCCTTTAATACGTGGTGCCAAGTCTATGTTCTGACTGGCAATTCGCCCACGCGAAAATAAAAAGTGGTCACTAAACTAGCACGACCAAAGGTAACTTTACACCGTCTGTTACGTCTCTTCGCCGCCCAAATTGCCATCTCATGTACCAGCGTCTCATTTTCAGGCCTCCGGGCGGCCATTTGCCCGCAGAACGAGGCGTCGAATCAGGCATCCACCAGCGCCATCGCCTGCTCCACGTCCACCGCTACCAGCCGCGAACAACCGGGCTCGTGCATCGTCACCCCCATCAGTTGGTCGGCCATTTCCATGGCGATCTTGTTATGGGTGATGTAGATGAACTGCACCGTTTGTGACATTTCTTTCACCAAGCGTGCATAGCGACCCACGTTGGCGTCATCCAGCGGCGCATCCACCTCGTCAAGCATGCAAAACGGCGCAGGATTGAGTTTGAAAATGGCAAACACCAGCGCCAGCGCCGTCAGGGCTTTTTCACCGCCCGACAGCAAATGAATGGTGCTGTTCTTCTTGCCAGGGGGACGCGCCATGATTGTCACCCCAGTATCGAGTAAATCTTCGCCTGTCAGTTCCAAATAAGCGGAGCCACCACCGAAAACTTTTGGGAAAAGTGCCTGAATTCCGCTATTTATCTGATCGAAGGTATCCTTGAAGCGGTTTCGGGTCTCCTTGTCGATCTTGCGGATGACGTTTTCCAGAGTGTCCAGCGCTTCGACCAGATCGGCATCCTGCGCATCCAGATAGCGCTTGCGCTCGGACTGCTGCTGATACTCGTCGATGGCCGCGAGGTTGATTGCGCCCAGACGCTGAATACGCCCGGCGATGCTTTCCAGTTGCTGCTCGGCAGCCTGTTCGCTGGCTTCCGGCGTCAGCGTGGCGAGCACGCCGTGCAGGTCGTAGCCGTCTTCATGCAGTTGGTCTTGCAAAGCTTTGCGACGCACCGTCAGTGCCTGCCACTCCAGACGCTGTTGTTCCAGCTGGCCACGCAGCAGTTGCGATTGCTGCTCGGCCTGGGTGCGGCGTTTTTCTGCCTCACGCAATTCGCGGTCAGCGTCTTCGAGTGCGTTCTTGGCGATGCGCATTTCGTCATCGACCACCATGCGCCGTTCCAGCAACTCTTCAAGCTTGAGGCGCAGCTCTTCGAGCGGTGCCTCGCCCTCCTCCAGATTCAGGCTCAGTTGTTCGCGCTTCTCGGTAAGCCTTTCGGACTGCATGCGCAGGCGCTCCAGCGCCTGACGGGTCGAATCGTATTGCGCCTTGATCGAGCCCAGACGCACCGCCAGTTGATGACTGTGATCCTTGTGCTGCCGCGCATCCTGACGTATCCGGTCCAGACGCTCACGCAGCGCATCACGCTGCGCCTGCAGCACCTCGCGCTGCTCGGTGTCCTGCGCCATGCTGTCCAGCGCGTCCTGCAATTGCAGGCGCGATTCGCCAAGTTGCTCGTGCTCGACTGCGCGCTGCTCGCCCAGCTCGGCCAGTTCCTCATCAAGGCGGGTGCGCCGCAGGGTCAACTGCTCGACTTTTACCCGGACCGCCGACAGCTGCGCTTTCAGTTCGCTTTGCTGACGGGTTTCGTCCTGCACGCGACGGCGCAACTGCTCACGGGCGTCTTCCTCCTGCGACTGCTGCTCGCGCAAGACCAGTAATTGCTCTTCCAAAGTGGCCAGCGTCGCCTCGCGCTCATCGCGCTCCAGACTCAGCCGCTGCAATTCCTGACCGCGCGCCAGCACACCACTCTGCGCTTCGCTGGCGCGGCGTACACGCAAAAAGTGCCGCCCCACCCAGTAGCCGTCACGACTGATCAGGCTTTGTCCGGCGCTGAGTTGTACGCGTCGCGCCAGCGCCTCATCCAGGTTCTCCACCGGAATCACCTGGCCCAGCCAGGCGGACAGATCAACCGTACTGTCGACCTTTTCCAGCAAGCTGCCCGGCGCGCGAACCGTGTCAGCACCCGCGCTGAGCAAGCGCAGGTCGCCCTGCTGAAAACCGGCCAGATCGAGGCCGTCGAAGTCATCCACCAGCACGGCCTGCAAATCAGCGCCAAGCACGGTTTCCACGGCCAGTTCCCAGCCGGCTTCGACGCTCAGCCCCTCGGCCAGACGCGGTCGCTCGGCCAGTTGCTGATCACGCAGCCATTCGGCGGTGCCGGTGTCCGGGTCAAGTGCAGCCTGCTGCAGCGCCTCCAGGGACGCCAGCCGGCCATTGAGACGTTGCAGCTCGCCCTGCGCCTGCTGTTGCGCCTGACTGGCGTGCTGCAACGCCTCGCGCAATTGCTCAAGACGCTCGACCGCCTGCTCTTCGCCCATGTGCAGCTCTTCAAGGGTCATGTCGCGGGTGGCGAGGTCTTCGCTCAATTGCAGAATGGCCGCATCTTCCGGGTCCGCGGCCAGCAGTTGACGCTCTTCGGCCAGACGCCGCTGGCGCTCTGCAAGGCGTTCGATGCTCTGTTCCAGCTGCTGAATGCGTGACTGCTGGACCTGTGCCTGACGCTGCGGCTCGGCGGATTGCTGATTGAACACGTCCCACTTTTCCTGCCAGCCCTGCATGGCCGCTTCGGCGTCTTCCAGAGCGATGGCCGACTCCTCGGCGGCGGCGCTGGTCATTTCCTGCTCGGGCTCAAGCATCTCCAGCTCTTCGCCGAGGGTGGCGAGCAAGGTGGTGTCGTGCCCAAGGTGCGATTCAGTTTCCTGGCGGGCACGCTCAGCTTCTCGCAGGTCATCCTGCAACTGGCGCAGCCGCTGCTGACCGTGCTGAATGCTCTGCTCGACGCGGGCAATGTCGCCGCCGACCGAATAAAAGCGGCCCTGCACCAGGTTGAAGCGTTCGGACAGGTCATGGTGGCCGTCACGCAGCCTTTCGATACTGGCATCGGCACTGCGCTGATCGGCCACCAACGCCTCGAAGCCCACTTCCTGATTGCCGATCACCGCCTCGCGCTGACCCACCAGATCATTCAGCGCCTGCCAGCGCAGGGCCGACAATTGCGCTTTCAACTGGCGCTCTTCAGCCTTGTATTCCTGATACTTCTCGGCAGCCTGAGCCTGTCGGTGCAGACGCTCCAACTGACGCTCGAGCTCTTCACGCAGGTCGGTCAGGCGCGCCAGGTTCTCGTGGGTGCGACGAATGCGGTTTTCGGTTTCCCGGCGCCGCTCCTTGTACTTGGAGATCCCCGCGGCTTCTTCGATGAAGTTGCGCAGGTCTTCAGGCTTGGCTTCGATCAGTTTGGAGATCATGCCCTGTTCGATGATCGAATAACTGCGCGGCCCCAGGCCGGTACCGAGGAAGATATCGGTGATGTCGCGGCGGCGGCATTTGGTGCCGTTGAGGTAGTAACTGTTCTGGCTGTCGCGGGTCACTTTGCGGCGAATGGAGATTTCCGCATATGCCGCGTACTCGCCCACCAACGTGCCGTCGGAGTTATCGAAGACCAGCTCGATGCTGGCCTGGCTGACCGGTTTGCGGCTGGTGGAGCCGTTGAAGATGACGTCGGTCATCGACTCGCCGCGCAGGTTCTTGGCCGAGCTTTCGCCCATGACCCAGCGCACGGCGTCAATGATGTTGGATTTGCCACAGCCATTGGGGCCGACGACAGCCGCCATGTTGCTGGGGAAGTTCACCGTGGTGGGGTCGACGAAAGATTTGAACCCCGCCAGCTTGATGCACTTCAGGCGCACGGCGTCAGCCCGCTGCCAGGGCGGCCAGCACCAACTGGCAGCTGCGCTGACAGTAGCTGACCAACACAACACGAATCTTCGGGATATCCCGTGCCACCACTGCGCCAAGCAGTTCGTCGAACAACGCCAGGTAGTCGCCCATATCGGCCTTGCGTTGCTCGAGCGCGATGAAATAGCTGCGGCTCATGGAAGGCTGCAGATTCTCGACGGTTTCCTCAAGGTACGGGTTGTTGGCAAACGGATAGGCTGCGCGCATCACATTGAAGCTCTCTTCGACGAATGCATTGACGTCCTGCTGCTCGAAACTGGTCTGCAGACGCTGTTGTATCTGCATGAACGGTGCAAGATCCTCCTCGGTCGTCCAGCGCTCGACCACAGCGTTGGCCAGCAGAATGTACAGCTCTCTCATCATGCAGCACAGGCTGGTGACATTGTGTGCGTTGAGCACCGTGACCTGTGCGCCACGACGCGGCAGGATCACCACCAGGTGGCGGCGCTCCAGAATCAGTAATGCTTCGCGCACGGAGCCACGGCTGACGTTCAACGCCTGCGTGACTTTCTGTTCCTGGATACGCTCTCCAGGCTTGAGCTCACCGCGAATGATCCGCTCGGCAAGATGATGAGCAATTTGCTCAGCGAGGCTGTCCGGGGCCTTGAACGTCATGACTATCCTTCAGAAAAAACCAGTTCCGCATGCAAGCCGCGGAGTGTATCTCAACCGGCACCGGTGGCGCAGGGCCATAAACACGGAAACTGGCACGAAATACGCAAAACCTTGAATACAGCCGGCAGGCAATTCAAGAACCAGAGGTTGTTTGATCGGCAGATGGCCGAAAAACTCAATTTCCTGACTCTGAAGTCAGAAACAAATTGACCCAATAAACATAGCTGATAGATTCATCGACATGTCTGATGACAATAAACGTGAGGGCTTTGCGCCGTGATTCAGTTCCTTTTGAACCAAGAGCTAAAAACCGAGCGCAGCCTGAATCCGAACATGACCGTGCTGACCTACCTGCGTGAGCAGGCACACAAGCCCGGTACCAAGGAAGGTTGTGCCAGTGGTGACTGCGGTGCCTGCACCGTCGTGGTAGGCGAGTTGCACAGTGACGCCGACGGCGAGCAAACGCTGCGTTATCGCAGCCTCAATTCATGCCTGACGTTCATGGCGTCGCTGCACGGCAAACAATTGATCAGCGTCGAGGACCTCAAACATCAGGGCCAGTTGCACAGCGTGCAGAAGGCGATGGTCGAGTGTCATGGCTCGCAATGCGGCTTTTGTACCCCGGGTTTCGTGATGTCGCTGTTTGCCCTGCAAAAGAACAGCAGCGAAGCCGATGCCCATCAGGCCCACGAAGCCCTGGCCGGCAACCTGTGTCGCTGCACCGGCTATCGCCCTATTCTGGCCGCCGCCGAGCAGTCTTGCGCGCAGCGCCTGCCGGACCAGTTCGATCAGCGCCAGGCGCAAACCGTCGAACGCCTGCGCGCCATCGCCCCGGCCGGCACCGATGAACTGAATGACGGCGAAAAACGCTGCTTCATTCCGCTGACCGTTGCGGATCTGGCGGACCTCTACGACAGCCATCCACAGGCGCGTCTACTCGCCGGCGGCACCGATCTGGCCCTGGAAGTCACGCAGTTTCACAAACAGTTGCCAGTGATGATTTACGTCGGACACATCGACGAGATGAAGGGCGTGAAGCGTTTCGACGATCGCCTGGAGATCGGTGCGGCAACCCCGCTGACCGATTGTTATACAGCGCTAAAGGCCGAATACCCGGACTTTGGCGAGTTATTGCAGCGCTTTGCTTCGTTGCAGATCCGCAATCAGGGCACGCTAGGTGGCAACATCGGCAACGCCTCCCCCATCGGCGATTCCCCGCCGCTGCTGATCGCCCTTGGTGCGCAGGTCGTGCTGCGCAAAGGCAACAGTCAGCGCACCCTGGCACTGGAAGACTATTTCATCGATTACAAGGTCACGGCCCGTCAGGAAAGCGAGTTCATCGAAAAGATCATCGTGCCCACTGCCTCTGCGCGACAGATTTTCCGCGCCTATAAAGTCTCCAAACGGCTGGATGACGACATCTCGGCGGTCTGCGCTGCTTTTCGCCTGACCCTGGAAGACGGCGTGATCCACGAGGCTCGCGTAGCGTTCGGCGGTATGGCGGCGATTCCGAAACGTGCAGCGGCCTGCGAACAGGCGCTGATCGGGCAGCCATGGAACCATGCAACTGTCGAGCGCGCCTGCGCTGCACTGAGCGAGGACTTCACCCCGCTGTCGGATTTCCGGGCGAGCAAGGAGTACCGCCTGTTGAGCGCGCAAAACCTGCTGCGCAAGTACTTAATCGAATTACAGACCCCAGCGGTTCCAACGCGGGTGACTGACTATGTCTGAGCATTCCCCAAACGCCACCCAGGCCGAGATGCTTGCGGTATTTCAGCAGGGTCTGAACACCGGCGTTGGCCGCAGCGTCAAGCACGACAGTGCCGACAAGCACGTGTCCGGCGAAGCGGTGTACATCGATGATCGCCTGGAATTCCCCAACCAGTTGCACGTCTACGCACGCCTTTCCGACCGTGCCCATGCGCGTATCGTCAGCATCGATACCTCGCCCTGCTACGCCTTCGAAGGTGTACGCATCGCGATTACCCATCAGGATATTCCGGGGCTCAAGGACATTGGGCCGTTGCTGCCCGGCGACCCGCTGCTGGCCATCGACAAGGTGGAGTTCGTCGGGCAACCGGTGCTCGCGGTGGCGGCTCGCGACCTGGACATTGCACGCCAGGCAGCCATGGCGGCAATCATCGAATACGAAGACCTGCAACCGGTGCTGGATGTGGTCCAGGCCCTGCGCCAGAAACACTTCGTGCTCGACAGCCATACCCACAAGCGTGGCGACTCTGCCGCTGCGCTAGCCCGCGCAACCCACCGCCTGCAGGGCAACCTGCACATTGGCGGCCAGGAACATTTTTACCTGGAAACCCAGATCTCCTCGGTGATGCCGACCGAAGACGGCGGCATGATCGTCTATTGCTCGACCCAGAACCCCACGGAAATCCAGAAGCTGGTGGCCGAGGTGCTGGGCGTGCCGATGAACCGCATCGTGGTCGACATGCGCCGCATGGGCGGTGGTTTTGGCGGCAAGGAAACCCAGGCGGCCAGTCCGGCCTGCCTGTGCGCCGTGATTGCCCGCTTGACCGGCCAGCCCACCAAGATGCGCCTGCAACGCTTCGAAGACATGCAGATGACCGGCAAGCGCCACCCGTTCTACATCGAGTACGACGTGGGCTTCGACGATGACGGTCGTTTGCAGGGCATACAGCTGGATCTGGCCGGCAACTGTGGCTATTCGCCGGACCTCTCGGCGTCCATCGTCGACCGCGCCATGTTTCATGCCGACAACGCCTATTACCTGGGCGAAGCCACCGTCAACGGTCACCGCTGCAAGACGCACACTGCGTCCAATACCGCCTACCGGGGCTTTGGCGGCCCGCAGGGCATGGTCGCCATCGAAGAGGTCATGGACTGCATTGCACGCTTCCTCGGCAAGGACCCGTTGCACGTACGCAAGGCCAACTATTACGGCAAGACCGAGCGCAACATCACCCACTATTACCAGACGGTCGAACACAACCTGCTGGAAGAGATGACCGCCGACCTCGAGCAAAGCAGCCAGTACGCCGAGCGCCGCGAAGCGATTCGTGCGTTCAATGCCGGCAGCCCGGTGCTGAAAAAAGGCCTGGCGCTGACACCGGTCAAGTTCGGTATCTCGTTCACCGCCAGCTTTCTCAATCAGGCCGGTGCGCTGGTTCATATCTACACCGACGGCAGCATCCACCTGAACCATGGCGGCACCGAAATGGGCCAAGGTTTGAACACCAAGGTCGCGCAGGTCGTGGCGGAGGTGTTCCAGGTGGACATCGAGCGCATCCAGATCACCGCGACCAACACCGATAAGGTGCCGAACACCTCGCCCACTGCCGCTTCGAGCGGTACGGACCTGAACGGCAAAGCCGCACAGAATGCCGCTGAAATCCTCAAGCAAAGGCTGGTGGAGTTTGCTGCCAGGCACTATCAGGTGAGCGAAGCAGAGGTCGAATTCCGCAACGGCCATGTGCGGATCGGCGAGCTGTACCTGCCGTTCGCCGAACTGGCGCAATTGGCATGGATGGGCCAGGTGTCGCTGTCGAGCACCGGCTATTACAAGACGCCGAAGATTTTCTACGACCGCAGCCAGGCGCGTGGCCGGCCGTTCTATTATTACGCCTTTGGCGCAGCCTGCGTGGAGGTCATCGTCGATACGCTGACCGGCGAATACAAGATGTTACGCACCGACATCCTTCACGATGTCGGCGCGTCGCTGAACCCGGCCATCGATATCGGTCAGGTCGAAGGCGGCTATATTCAGGGCGCCGGCTGGCTGACCACCGAGGAACTGGTGTGGAACGACAAGGGCAAGCTGATGACCAGCGGCCCGGCGTCCTACAAGATCCCGGCAGTGGCAGACATGCCGCTCGATCTGCGCATCAAGCTGGTAGAGAACCGCAAGAACCCGGAAGACACGGTGTTCCATTCCAAGGCCGTCGGCGAGCCGCCGTTCATGCTCGGCATCGCCGCCTGGTGCGCCATCAAGGACGCCGTGGCGAGCTTGGGTGACTATCGTCATCAACCAAACATCGACGCCCCGGCGACGCCGGAAAAAGTGTTGTGGGGCTGCGAACAGATGCGCCAGCACGGCGCTGCGCGTCGCGCATCCAGCGAAAGGGCCGAGCCGACTGTTTCTGCCTCTTCGCGAGCAAATGAAGAGGCGCCAGGCTCGTCTTCACCTATTCAGGATGCCCCCGTGGGAGCGAGCTTGCTCGCGAAGGCGCCTGGCCTGGATCACTCTGTCCTGGAGCAGAAATGAACAACTGGATCAGCGCCCTGGCCGAGCTGCAGGCCCGTGGAGAACCCGGCATTCTGGTGACGATCATCGAGGAGCTGGGCTCCACGCCACGTAATGCCGGATCGAAAATGGTGGTCTGCGCCGAGCACATCCACGACACCATCGGTGGCGGCCACCTGGAATACAAGGCCATGGAAATCGCCCGCGAGATGCTTGCCAGCGGCACCCGGCAGACGCGCCTGGAACGCTTCAACCTGGGTGCAAGCCTGGGCCAGTGCTGCGGCGGCGTGAACGTGCTGTTGTTCGAACCGATGGGCGAGCCCGTCGCGCAGATCGCCGTGTTCGGTGCCGGTCACGTCGGCCGCGCCCTGGTGCCGCTGCTGGCCAGCCTGCCCTGCCGGGTACGCTGGATCGACAGCCGTGAGCAGGAATTCCCCGAGTCGATGCCCGAGGGCGTGACGAAGATCATCAACGACGAGCCGGTCGACGAGGTCGCGCAACTGCCGGTCGGCACCTATTGCATCGTGATGACCCACAACCATCAGCTGGATCTGGAACTGACGGCCGCCATCCTCAGGCGTGGCGACTTTGGTTACTTCGGGCTGATCGGCTCGAAAACCAAACGGGTCAAGTTCGAACATCGCTTGCGGGAGCGCGGTTTCGACGCCAGTCTGCTGCAACGCATGCGTTGCCCGATGGGCCTGGCCGAGGTCAAAGGCAAGCTACCCATCGAGATCGCGGTGTCGATCGCCGCGGAAATAATCGCCACTTACAATGTCAGCTTTGGCCAACACACCGCCAACGCCGAACCTATCGCCAGACTGCTGCCTGCATCGCGCCGCAGTCAGTCGCAATGAGTCCCAACGAGAGTGCCATGAGTTCAGTTTCCCGCCGTAAAGCTTACCGCGCCGCCATCGTTCACAGCCTCGCCGACCCGGCCGAAGTGGCGCTGGAGGCATCCTATGAATACTTTGCCGACGGCCTGTTGCTGGTCGAGGACGGCAAGATCGTTTCGGTGGGTCACGCTGCCGATCTGCTGGAGCGCCTCGACGACGATGTCGAGCTGATCGAATACCCGGACGCCCTGATCACACCGGGGTTCATCGACACCCATATTCACTTGCCGCAGACCGGCATGATCGGCTCCTACGGCGAGCAATTGCTGGATTGGCTCAACACCTACACCTTCCCCTGCGAAAGCCAGTTCGCCGACCCCGCGCATTCGGCGCAGGTGGCCGACATCTTCATAAAGGAACTGCTGCGCAATGGTACGACCACGGCGCTGGTGTTCGGCAGTGTGCACAAGGAATCGGTCGAGGCATTTTTCAGTGCGGCCCAGGCACTTGATCTGCGCATGATTGCCGGCAAGGTGATGATGGACCGCAATGCGCCGGATTATCTGGTCGACACGCCAGAAACCGGGTATGCCGACAGCAAGGCGCTGATCGAACGCTGGCATGGCAAAGGGCGTTTGAGCTACGCAGTGACGCCGCGCTTCGCGCCGACCAGCAGCCCGGAACAATTGAGCCTCGCCGGCCAGTTGCTCACCGAATACCCCGGCCTGTACCTGCAGACCCACATCAGCGAGAACCTTCAGGAGATCGAGTGGGTCAAGGCGCTGTTCCCGGAGCGCAAGCATTATCTGGACGTCTACGATCACTTCAACCTGCTCGGCGAGCGCTCGGTGTTCGCCCACGGCGTGCACCTGTGCGACGAACAATGCGCCCGACTGGCGCAGACCGGTTCGGCGATTGCCTTCTGCCCGACCTCCAACCTGTTTCTGGGCAGCGGCCTGTTCAACCTGCCAATGACCGAGAAGCACAAGGTGAATGTCGGCCTGGGCACCGACGTGGGCGGCGGCACCAGCTTTTCGATTCTGCAGACCCTCAACGAGGCCTACAAAGTCATGCAGATGCAGGGCGCGCGGCTCAATCCGGTCAAGTCACTGTACCTGGCGACACTGGGCGGCGCGCGGGCGCTGCGTCTGGAAGACAAGGTCGGCAGCCTGAAGCCCGGCAACGAGGCTGACTTCCTGGTGCTCGACTACAACGCCACCCCACTGCTGTCATATCGCTTGAAGCAGGCGAAGACTATCGAAGAGATTCTCTTCGTGCTGATGACCATCGGTGACGACCGGACGGTGAAGCAGACCTGGTCGGGTGGCCGATTGGTGCATGACAGAAGCTAGCATCTCGCTCCTCACGCTCCCGCGTGCCAAGAGGACGCGGAGCGTCCGCAACGGCATGACGACACGGAACGTCGCACGAAAGTTGAATTATCCGCGCGGCCTTAACGCTTCGTCTTTTTCCGGCTCATGACATGCGAGAACACTGCATGCAGGTCGTCAGAGGCGCTGTCTTCATCAAGGTTGAGCTTGCTGTCGATGTGGTCCATGTGATGCATCATCAATTCGACGGCCAGCGCTGCATTGCGGGCTTCGATGGCGTCGATCAACTGGCTGTGCTCATCGTAGGAACAATGCGTGCGATTGCCGGTTTCGTACTGGGCAATGATCAGTGAGGTCTGCGACACCAGGCTGCGCTGGAAGCTGATCAGCGGCGCGTTTCTCGCCGCCACGGCCAACTGAAGGTGAAACTCGCCGGACAGACGAATACCGGCGCCCCGATCACCGCGAGCAAAGCTGTCGCGCTCGTCGCTGACCATCTGACGCAGCTCGGCCAGTTGCTCGGCAGTGGCGTGCTCGACCGCCAGTTGCGTGATTGCCTTCTCGACCATGCGCCGCGCGAAAAACACCTGACGCGCCTCTTCAACGCTGGGGCTGGCGACCACTGCGCCACGATTGGGGCGCAACAGCACGACGCCCTCATGCCCCAGCCGCGACAGAGCGCGACGAATGATGGTGCGGCTGACACCGAAAATCTCGCCCAGCGCCTCTTCACTCAGTTTGGTACCCGGCGCCAGCCGCTGTTCCAGGATGGCATCGAAGACATGTTCGTAAACGATATCGTCTTGCGTGACGTTACGGCTTAGGCCAAGCCTGCGCGGCTGTTTCTTGAGAGGCAGAGACTGGTCGTTCATGGGCACTCGTGCGCAGGTGGATGACGGCGTCGGGACTGGCGCATTGTACACAGGGCAAAAGCGCAGACACGCGCAAAAAAAAGCCCGCAGTGTGGGGCGGGCAAGAGGTATTCAGCTGCCCCGGTACGTCGAGTAGCTGTACGGCGAGATTAGCAGCGGGACATGAAAGTGTTCCTGACCTGCATCAATGCCGAAGCGCAGCACCACCTCATCGAGAAAGGCAGGCTCATTCAGAACCACGCCCCGCGTGCGGTAATAATCGCCAGCCTTGAAGTGCAATTGATAGACGCCGGATTGATAAGTCTCACCCTGCAACAGCGGCGCATCGCAGCGCCCATCGCTGTTGGTAAGCGTACTGACAATATGCAGCAGTCGCTGGTCTTCGACCCGGTACAACTCGATGCGGATGGCGCTGCCGGGGCAGCCGTGGGCGGCGTCCAGTACATGTGTGGTCAATTTTCCCAAAACTTCACTCCTCACAGCCGGCCATGGTGAAGCAGTGCACCAATGAAGTGCTCTACATCGTGCGATTGCGACCGATTAAGACACTTTCGGGAAAACCTGTACACAATAAATTCTTCATCGTTCCACAGCCCTTAGCCAGGACGCTAGCTGGGCGCGGGATTGGCCATACAAGAAGGAAGCAGAGGAAAAATATCAGGTTTTTTACGATTAGCTGACCAGTCAGGCAGGTTTCTTGCTTGTTTTACTCTTGCTGAGACGCTTCGGTGCAGAAACGTACAGGGTTACAAGCTGAAAATAAAATTGTATACAATCTTGATCCGACAGTGCCTTGACCGCTATTGGCATTGCACCTGACTTAACGCATCCAACGCACCCCATGGACAAGAAGGAAGCTTGCAGTGAGCGCTGACTACCCACGCGACCTGATCGGTTACGGCAACAACCCGCCTCACCCACGCTGGCCGGGTAATGCGCGCATTGCCTTGTCTTTCGTGCTGAATTACGAGGAAGGTGGCGAGCGCAATATTCTGCATGGCGACAAGGAATCAGAAGCCTTCCTGTCCGAGATGGTTGCCGCGCAGCCACTCCAGGGCCAGCGCAACATGAGCATGGAGTCGCTGTACGAATACGGCAGCCGCGCCGGTGTGTGGCGCATTCTCAAGCTGTTCAGGCAGTTCGATATCCCCCTGACCATTTTCGCCGTGGCCATGGCCGCGCAGCGTCATCCAGAGGTGATCCGCGCCATGGTCGCCGAAGGTCATGAGATCTGCAGCCACGGCTATCGCTGGATCGACTACCAGAACATGGACGAAGCCCAGGAGCGCGAACACATGCGCCAGGCGATCCAGATCCTCACCGAGATCAGCGGCGAACGGCCGCTGGGCTGGTACACCGGGCGCACCGGCCCCAACACCCGGCGCCTGGTCATGGAGGAAGGCGGTTTTCTCTATGATTGCGACACCTACGACGATGACCTGCCGTACTGGGAGCCGAACAACCCGACCGGCAAGCCTCATCTGGTGATTCCGTACACCCTGGACACCAACGACATGCGCTTCACCCAGGTGCAGGGCTTCAACAATGGCGAGCAGTTCTTCCAATACCTCAAGGATGCGTTCGACGTGCTGTATGCCGAAGGCGAAGACGCGCCGAAGATGCTTTCCATCGGCCTGCATTGCCGCCTGATCGGCCGCCCCGCCCGCCTCGCCGCACTCAAGCGTTTCATCGAGTACGCCAAAGGCCATGAGCAAGTGTGGTTTACCCGTCGTGTCGATATCGCCCGGCACTGGCACACTGAACATCCGTTTACCGGCAAGGCCGAGCAATGAGCACGTTCAAGACACTGACACCTTCAAGCCTGGGCCGGGATGCGTTCATCGCGGTCTTCGCCGATATCTACGAACACTCACCGTGGGTCGCGCAGCAAGCGTTCGACCAAAGCACAGGCGCGCAACTCGATCAGGTCGAGACCCTGCACGCTCGCATGAGCGAGATCTTGCTGGGTGCCACACACGAGCAACAACTGGCACTGATCAATGCCCACCCGGACCTGGCAGGCAAGGCTGCCGTTCAGGGCGAGCTGACTCAGGCCAGTACCGATGAACAGGCCGGCGCCGGTATTCACCATTGCACGCCTGAAGAGTTTCAGCGCTTTACCGAGTTGAACGAGGCTTACAAGGCCCGCTTCGGCTTTCCGTTCATCATGGCGGTCAAGGGCAGCGACAGACATAAGATTCTGGCGGCGTTCGAGCAACGCATCCACCACTCGCCCGAGGTCGAGTTCGCTTGCGCCCTGGCCGAGATCAACAAGATCGCACTGTTTCGTCTACAGGCGCTTTGAGCGTCGCAGTCATAACCGTATTCAGAAGGCAGACAAAGAGCATGAAAGTTTACGCCGCACCGTTCGAGAAGTTCGTGAACCTGGCCGACGCGCGTCTGGGCACCAAAATTCTTTCGGTCACCGATGACTGGTTCGCCGACGCCAATCGGCTTTTCCAGCCGACACCGGCCGTCTGGAAAGAAGGCGTGTTCGACGACAACGGCAAGTGGATGGACGGCTGGGAGTCGCGCCGCAAGCGTTTCGAAGGGTACGACAGCGCGGTGATTCGCCTCGGCGTGGCGGGAACCATCAAGGGTGTGGACATCGACACCTCGTTTTTCACCGGCAACTTCCCGCCTTCCGCATCGCTGGAAGCGTGCTTCCTGGCGTCGGGCGAGCCCGATGAAAACACCGCCTGGACCGAAGTGCTGCCGTCTGTGGAGCTGCAAGGCAACAGCCATCATTACCACGAGATCAGCAACGATCAGGCGTTCAGCCACCTGCGCTTCAACATCTATCCGGATGGCGGAGTCGCGCGTCTGCGCGTGTACGGTGTGCCGCATCGCGACTGGTCGAAAGTCAGCGAGGACGAGCAGATCGATCTGGTTGCGGCGCTCAATGGCGGCCGATCGATTGCCTGCTCCGATGAACACTACGGCAGCATGAGCAACATCCTCAACCCTGGTCGCGGTGTGAACATGGGCGACGGCTGGGAAACCGCGCGCCGCCGCACACCCGGCAACGACT
Source organism: Pseudomonas sp. PvP100 (assembly GCF_017833055.1). Taxonomy (NCBI): domain Bacteria; kingdom Pseudomonadati; phylum Pseudomonadota; class Gammaproteobacteria; order Pseudomonadales; family Pseudomonadaceae; genus Pseudomonas; species Pseudomonas sp. PvP100. The sequence continues at coordinate 599,681 of NZ_JAFIBO010000001.1, read as the reverse complement.
GGGTGATCGTGGCGCTCGGGCACCAGGGCGAAGTCGAAAAAGTCATCGTCGATACCCTGCACTTCAAGGGTAACTACCCGGACAGCTGCTCGATCCAAGGCGCCCTGGTCAAGGGTGGCACCGACAGCCAGATCGAAACCCAGAGCCTGTTCTGGCGCGAGTTGCTGCCCAGCCAGAAGCTGACCATGCACGCCGAACACGAGTTCGCCGAGCAGATCAAGGCGATCGGCCCGATCACCCACATCCGCCTGAACGTATTCCCGGACGGTGGCGTGAGCCGCCTGCGAGTGCTGGGCAAGGTGGCCAGGTAACAACGCATAAACTCTCGTTCCTACGTTCGGCGCTCATCATATACATAAGTCCTGGAGCGCCCTGAATAAAAGACTGTCAGGCTTCTGCCCGAAGGGCGTAGGAGCGTCGCCCGGTCCGCTCCTACGGCCTCCGGCCAGAATCCAAAGCGGATGTGTGTATAACGATGAGCGCCCCCTCAAAACCATTGAAGAAGAACCCGCATGCGCAAACTGATAATCGAGCCACTGACCAAGGAAGCCTTTGCGCCATTCGGTGATGTGATCGAAACCGACGGCAGCGATCACTTCATGATCAACAACGGCTCGACCATGCGCTTTCATCGTCTGGCTGACGTGCAGACCGCGCAGCCGGAGGACAAGGCGATCATCAGCATTTTCCGCGCCGAAGCGCTGCCGATGCCGTTGACCATCGGCATGCTGGAGCGTCATCCGCTGGGCAGCCAGGCGTTCGTGCCGCTGCTCGGCAACCCCTTTCTGATCGTGGTCGCGCCGGTTGGCGATGAGCCTGAATCAGAGGCGACCCGCGCCTTCGTGTCGAACGGCAGGCAAGGTGTCAATTACCATCGCGGCGTCTGGCACCATCCGGTGCTGACGATCGAAAAGCGGGATGACTTCCTGGTGGTTGATCGCAGTGGCGAAGGCAACAACTGCGACGAGCATTACTTTGCCGAGAGCCAGTTGCTGGTTCTCGATCCCCACCCACTGGAAGGGTAAACACCGTGCTGGCACATATGATGGAATGGCTGAATCTGGGCGTGCGCTGGATTCACATGATTGTCGGCGTCGCCTGGATCGGCGCATCGTTCTACTTCGTCTGGCTGGAGAACAACCTCAACCGCAGCAACCCGCGTGAAGGCCTGTCGGGTGACCTTTGGGCGATCCACGGCGGTGGCATCTACCACCTGGAGAAGTACAAGCTCGCACCGCCGACCATGCCGGAGAATCTGCACTGGTTCAAATGGGAAGCCTATTCGACCTGGCTGTCCGGTGTCGCGCTGTTGTGCGTGGTGTTCTACGCCAACCCGACGCTGTACCTGCTGGCACCGGGCAGCAGCCTGAGTGGCGCCGAGGGCGTGCACATCGGCCTGGGTTCGTTGTTCGTCGGCTGGTTCATTTACAGCTTTCTGTGTGACTCGCCACTGGGCAAGCGCCCAGCCCTGTTGGGCGTGGTCCTGTTCGTGCTGCTGGTGGCGGCGGCATATGGTTTCAGCAAAGTGTTCAGCGGTCGCGGTGCCTATCTGCATGTGGGCGCGATCATGGGCACCATCATGGTCGGCAACGTGTTCCGCATCATCATGCCGGCCCAGCGCGCGCTGGTGGCCGCGATTGCCGAGAACCGCACGCCGGACCCAAGCCTGCCGGCAAAAGGCCTGTTGCGTTCACGACACAACAACTACTTCACCCTGCCCGTGCTGTTCATAATGATCAGCAATCACTTCCCAAGCACCTACGGCAGTGAGTACAACTGGCTGATTCTCGCAGGCATCGCGCTGCTGGCCGTGCTGGTGCGCCATTACTTCAATACACGCCACGACAGCCATCGATTCGCCTGGACCCTGCCGGTCGCGGCGCTGGGCATGCTGTGCCTGGCGTATGTCACCGGCCCTGCGCAAGCGCCGGCAAAAATTGTCTATCAGCCACTGCCCGGTACGGCGGTCGGCGGGCATCGGGCTGATGAGCAGCCTGCGCAACCCGCCGCTGCACCTGCCCAGGCAGCACCTGCCCAGCCCGAGCCTGCCAAGGTGGCAGGTGCAGACTTCAACAAGGTGCACGACGTCATCCGGCAACGTTGCTCGGTCTGTCACTCGGCCACGCCTACCAGCCAGCTATTCAGCGTCGCTCCGGCCGGCGTGATGTTCGATACGCCTGAACAGATCCAGCAACAGGCGCCGCGCATCAAGGCGCAGGCAATCACCGCGCCGATCATGCCGCTGGGCAATATCACCCAGATGACCCAGCAGGAACGTGATCTGGTAGGCGCCTGGATCGATCAGGGCGCGCACATCAACTGAAGCAACGGGCATTGCCCTGTTTTCGCTCCGGACGCCCTGCTCTGGAGCACTTGAGCACGGCGACGCGAGTCAGTATCCTCCGCCGCCGCTGCCAACCCGCCCCTCTTTTTCCCGATAGCTGAACCTGACCGGGCAGCCCACTGGCTGAACGGCACTCAGAACGCAGTCCATTGAAAAAAACAACCTGAAATCGACACTTCGATATCGGTTTGAAGGGTTACTTAAACTTTTTTTCACTGATTGGCGCAGCTCTTGCTAACAACACAAAGCTGACCAGACAGACAAATTATTGCAACCACCGACAAGGCGTCATGCATAGAACGCCAGTCCGAAAAAATCACGATCGACATCAAGGGGCTCACCGCATGAACCGTACGATTTCCAGTGCATTACTGGCCAGCAGTCTGCTGGTTGCTGCACCCGCCATGGCAGGGGATATCTTCCAGTGGCAGAGTAATAGCCTGACCTATCTCAATGGACGAGACTTTGCTGTCAACCCGGAAAATCAGCAGACCTTCACCTTTGAGCACGCGGACAGCTGGAAGTACGGCGACAACTTCTTCTTCGTCGACAAGATCTTCTACAACGGCAAGAAAGACGCAACCGCTGGCGATAACACCTATTACGGCGAGTTCTCGCCACGGCTTTCGCTGGGCAAGATCTTCGGCCAGAAGTTCGAGTTCGGGCCGATCAGCGATGTGCTGATTGCCGCAACTTACGAGTTTGGTGAGGGCGATAACGAGTCGTACCTGATCGGTCCGGCGTTCGACTTGAAGATCCCGGGTTTCGACTACTTCCAGCTTAACTTCTACCAGCGCCAGACCGAAGGCAATCGCCCGGGCGACGGCGTGTGGCAGATCACTCCGGTGTGGTCCTACACCATTCCGGTGGGCAAATCGGATGTGCTGATCGACGGTTTCATGGACTGGGTAGTCGACAACGACAAGACCTCGCGTGGCACTTACCACTCCAACCTGCACTTCAACCCGCAGATCAAGTACGACCTGGGCAAGGCACTGAATTACCCGGAGCGGCAGCTGTACGTGGGTATCGAATACGACTACTGGACCAACAAATACGGCATCAAGGACACGAGTTCCTTCGACACCGATCAGAACACCGCGAGCTTGCTGGTCAAGGTGTTCTTCTAAACACGATCCGGTTGTGACGCTCGTTCCCGCGCTCAGCGCGGGAGCGCATTTCTGAAGCCTCTGCGCCCAACCCTGAGAGGGAGTTGCTGCGCAGATCTGTGACGCGGAGCGTCACGGGATGCATGCCAACGCGGAGCATTGGCATGAGACTCAACCCCTGCGCGACGCCCCGCCTCCACTCACTCCTTCGCAGCTTTCCAGACCTTGCCAATCAATGTCACAACCAGCACCAGCATGGCACCGGCAATGATCCCGGCAAGCGCATCGATCAGCGTCGGAACGACCATCGACAGACCGCCTACCGCACCCGCTGCCGCTTCGGTCACACCCTCGACCCAATGATGAGCGAACGGCAGGCCGTGGACCAGAATCCCGCCGCCGACCATGAACATGGCGGCAGTACCGACGATCGAGAGCACTTTCATCAACACCGGTGCCAGCCACAGCAGGCCTGCACCGATCTTTTGTGCAGCCGAAGCTGCGCTTTTCTTCAGGTACAGGCCCAGGTCATCGAGTTTGACGATACCGGCGACCAGCCCGTAGACCCCCACGGTGATCAGCACTGCGACGATGACCAGTACGCCGACCTGATCCATGAAGGGTCTGGCCGAGACCACACCCAGTGCGAGCACGATGATTTCCGCCGAAAGAATGAAGTCCGTGCGGATCGCGCCTTTGACGCGTTCCTTTTCGAACGCCACCATGTCCACGGACGCATCCGCCGACGCCTGCTTGCGCTGCTCATGCTCTTCGCCGGTTTCGGGATGCAGCCATTTATGGGCGATTTTCTCGAAGCCCTCGAAGCACAGAAACGCACCGCCGATCATCAGCAACGGCAGAATCGCCCAGGGTGCGAAGGCACTGATCAGCAACGCTGTCGGAACCAGAATGGCCTTGTTGAGCAGCGACCCCTTGGCCACGGCCCAGACAACCGGCAATTCGCGATCCGCTGAAACACCGGTGACCTGCTGGGCATTGAGCGCCAGATCATCACCCAGCACACCCGCCGTTTTCTTCGTGGCCAGCGCCACGTCATCGAGCAGCATCGCAATATCGTCAAGCAGGGTAAGCAAGCTTCCAGCAGCCAAAATGAAAATCCTTGAGCAAGTAAAAAAGAAAACGGCACTGATTGAATCATGCGCCAGAGTCAATCGTATGGCAGTCAGCAACTCTGACCTTGGTCAGGCGTGAACGTTTGACGCTGCATGCAGCAAACAGGCCACGCCAAACCCCATCAGAGAGGTAACTGTGTGGTGGAAACGACCTGACGCAGTCCCATGAACGAACGAATCTGTCTGACACCGGGCAAGTACAGTAACTGTTCGGCGTGCAAACGGTTGAAGCTCTGACTGTCCCTGGTGCGCAACAACATGAAGTAGTCGAACTCGCCAGTGACGACATGAAACTCCATACAGCCGGAAACCTTCTGTGCAGCGGCTTCGAATTGGGCGAATGAATCCGGTGTCGAGCGGTCCAGCACGACACCGATCAGCACCACCATGCCGGCGTCCAGAACATCGCCATTGAGCAACGCCACCACGCCCTTGATCACGCCCGCCTCTTTCAGCCGCTCGACGCGACGCAGGCACGCAGGCGGACTCAGTTTGACCTTCTCGGCAAGTGCCACATTGGAAATGGACGCGTCACGTTGCAAGGTCTTGAGGATGGCGCGGTCAATCCTGTCCAGCAGCGGCGTTACGTCAGCACCGGACTTTTTAGTGCGTTCATTTATTGCTTTCATAATGAAATTCACACAATAAAAGTCTGTTTAGTTGCATTCAGGCTAACGCTTATTTTGTAGATAGGCAATTCTTTGCAACCACGATTATTCGTGGTTTTCCTATGATGGGAGCCATGCCGGGCGGCTCGATAAACATATCGAGACCCACCTTCAATGTCCGGAATAACTTATCAACGGAGACCCGATATGAACCTGAGCAAGTTCAAGCGCTACCCTCTGACCTTCGGCCCCTCGCCCATTACCCCACTGAAACGCCTGAGTGAGCATCTGGGCGGCAAGGTCGAGTTGTATGCCAAGCGCGAGGATTGCAACAGCGGTCTGGCCTTCGGCGGCAACAAGACCCGCAAACTGGAATACCTGGTGCCGGAAGCTATCGACGGTGGCTACGACACACTGGTATCGATCGGTGGCATCCAGTCCAACCAGACCCGTCAGGTGGCAGCCGTAGCGGCGCATCTGGGCATGAAGTGCGTGCTGGTTCAGGAGAATTGGGTCAACTATTCGGACGCGTTGTACGACCGGGTCGGCAATATCGAGATGTCGCGCATCATGGGCGCTGATGTGCGTCTGGATTCGGCAGGCTTCGATATCGGCATTCGCCCGAGCTGGGAAAAGGCCATGGCCGACGTCGAGGAAGGCGGCGGCAAACCGTTCCCGATTCCAGCGGGCTGCTCGGAACACCCTTATGGCGGCCTGGGGTTCGTGCGTTTTGCCGATGAAGTGCGCCAGCAGGAAGAAGAGCTGGGCTTCAAGTTCGACTACATCGTGGTCTGCTCGGTAACCGGCAGCACTCACGCAGGCATGCTGGTGGGCTTCGCAGCCGATGGCCGGGCACAGCGTGTGATCGGTATCGACGCGTCGGCCAAGCCGGAAAAGACCCGCGCGCAGGTCCTGCGTATCGCTCAGAACACCGCAAAACTGGTGGAGCTGGGCCGCGAAATCAGCGCCGAAGACGTGGTGCTCGACACCCGCTACGCCTACCCGGAATACGGCCTGCCGAACGATGGCACCCTCGAAGCCATCCGCCTCTGCGCCCGCCTGGAAGGCGTGTTGACCGACCCGGTCTACGAAGGCAAATCCATGCACGGCATGATCGACATGGTGCGCAACGGCGAATTCCCCGAAGGCTCGAAAGTGCTCTACGCCCACCTAGGCGGCGTGCCGGCGCTGAATGCCTACAGTTTTCTGTTCAAGGACGGTTGAGCCACCCCGAAAGCTGCTTGAATGGCCCGCGAATTCGCGGGCCATTTTGCACCCGATAAAAAACCGACAAACCAGAAATGGAAACGGCATCTACAGGCGTATTCACATGTATTACACTGCACCCTCATGTAATACAAATAACTACGTGTGAGGTGTATATGTCCACAATGTCTCTACGTCTGCCGGACGAAATGGCAGATACCCTTGCACACCTTGCAAAGGCGACCGGGCGCAGCAAGTCATTTTTGGCCCTCGACGCGCTCCGCGAATACCTGACACGCGAGGCTTGGCAGATTGCCGAAATTCAGCGTGCCATCGAAGAAGCCGACGCCGGCGAGTTCGCAAGCCCAGACGACGTAAAAGCTGTCATGGACAAATGGTCAGGCAATGCAGGTTGAATGGCTCAAAACAGCACTAAAGAATCTGGATGAGGAGGCAGTGTATATCGCACTGGACAATCCAGCTGCTGCCGCTGCTTTCGTGAAAGCCATTCAATCAAGCGTAACGCAGCTCGCGAGCTTTCCCGCCATGGGCCGGGAAGGACGGATTGCCGGAACCAGAGAATGGCCTCTGCCAGACCTGCCTTACCTGATTCCATATCGCATCCGTAGCGGCCGACTACAGGTTCTACGGATTTTCCACACCAGAAGACAATCGCCACCCGTGTGGTGAACCGCAAAGACGTTTACTGCACACAGCTTCGCTATCAAACCCGAAAATACTTCTGCAGGGCCTGCGCCAGCAGGCTCACCGCCTCGTCGTTCTGTGACAACGGCGAGCGCAGGAAGACGATTTCGTGCTCGGCTATTTCAGGCAGGTCATCGAGAATCTGCATGGCGTCCGTGACCCCGCTCCGATCGATGAGGCTGATCGCAAGGCCCGCTTCCACACAGGCTTTGATCGCCTGATTGGACGGGCTTTCGAGAACTACGCGGACTTTGCGGCCGTTGTCTTTGAGTGACGCCAGCATGGCTTCACGATAGGGACATTGGGCTGCGTGAATCGCCAGCGGCACCGGGTCAGCGGATGCCAGTGCAACGCTGGCCGGCCCGACCCAGACCGGTTTGGTCGATACCAGAAACTGCGTATCAGCACTCAGTTGCCCTTTGGGTTGCGCGATCACTGCTGTCTGCAACTTGCCACGCGCAACCTGCTCGCGCAGTGCGTAGCTGGGTGCGGATTTCAATTCCAGCACGACATTGGGCCACGCGGCCGCGAACACCGGCAGGATGTCGCGAATGACATGCACGGCGTATTCATCCGGAACACCCAGCGTGATGCGTCCGGCCAGATGAGTGCCTTGCAGATCCGCCAGCACCCGGTCATGCGTGGACAGCAGCTCTGTCGTCGACAGCAGCAGGCGCTTGCCCAGCGCCGTCAGCGACACTGCCTGGTTGTCCCGATTGAGCAAGCGCCCGCCCGCCACGGCCTCGAGGCGCTGGACATGCACACTCACTGCTGCCGGGCTTTTATGAAGTTGCTCGGCGGCGGCTGAAAACTTTCCTATCCGCGCCACCGCATGGAAGGTGCGCACCAGTTCGATGTCGAGAATGGCCGTCATGATTCATTATTCCTGAACAACTCATGCATTTAATTTTGATTTATTAGACTACGCCGGTTTCGTAACCTGTGTCCATGAACCCATACCTGTCGATTGCTCCTAACGTCTCGCGGCCTGCCTGGCATCAGGCCATTCCCCTTCCTCTGCTTGAAGCCGCGCTTATTCTGACTTGGAGTTCAGGCTTCGTCGGCGCACGCTTTTCGCTGGAACATGCGCCGCCGCTGCTGGTGGTGTTCTGGCGCTGTGTGATGGTTACCCTGATCCTGCTGCCTTTTGTTGCCAGGCAACTGAGGTCGATCCCGGCTGCGACGCTGCTGAAAAACGCGGGTATCGGTTTGCTGGCCATGACCGGCTACGTCGCCGGTGTCACGCAGGGTATTGCGCTGGGCGTGCCAGCCGGCCTCGCTGCGCTGTTTGCCGATTTGTTGCCGATGGGCATGGCACTCCTGGCGGCAGTAGTGCTCGGACAACGGCTGGCCTGGCAAATCTGGGCGGGGCTGTTTGTCGGGCTGATCGGCGTAGTGCTGGTGACCTACAGCGCGCTTGCGGTGGGTGACGCACCGTTGTGGGCCTACGGCCTGCCGCTGCTGGGCATGTTGTCACTGGCCATCGCGACGCTGTGGCAGAAACAGTCCGGCACCGCAGAGCCTATGGCACTGCTCCCCAATCTGTGGCTGCAATGCGCTGTCTCCAGCGTCGCCTTCGCGATCATTCAGGGCACACAGGGCAGCCTGGCGCCTGTAGCCAGTACCGGCTTTGCGCTGAGCGTGCTATGGACGGTGGGGCTGGCAACCCTGGGCGGTTACGGACTGTATTGGGTGTGTCTGCGCCGCGCGACAGCCACCCGCGTCGCCAGCGTGCTCTACCTCAGCCCACCGGTGACGATGCTCTGGGCCTGGGCGATGTTCGACGAACCGCTGTCCTGGCAGATGGCGTCAGGCATGGCGGTGTCAGGTATCGGCGTGTGGATGGTGGTGCGAGCGGAACAACAGCAGTCGGCCGACTGATGGGCTCAGGAGGCCGACCTGGCTTTGCGCAGGTTAAATCTTGAAACGCGCGACCATGCTCTGCAAATCGCTGCCCAGACGGGCCAGCTCGACGGTCGATGCTGCGCTTTGCTCGGTGGCTGAAGCCGACTGATCGGCGATGTCGCGCACGCTGAGTACACTGCGGTTGATTTCTTCGGTCACAGCGCTCTGTTGCTCAGCTGCGGCGGAAATCTGCTGACTCATCTGTTCGATGGTGCCAATGGACTGGTTGATTTCCACCAGCGCCTGTTCGGCCTGACGAGCCAGCACCACGGTGCCTTCAGTGCGTTGCAGGCTGGCGTCCATCAGGCCCGAGGCGGCGCCTGTACCTTTTTGCAACGCTTGGATCAGCGCTTCGATTTCGGTTGTGGAATTCTGCGTACGCTGAGCCAGCGAGCGGACTTCGTCAGCCACCACGGCAAAACCACGACCCTGCTCGCCTGCTCGTGCAGCCTCGATGGCTGCGTTGAGCGCCAGCAGGTTGGTCTGCTCGGCGACTGCCTTGATCACGTCAATCACGCTGCCGATCTTGCCGCTGTCTTCGGTCAGGCGCTGCATGGCTTGGCCCAGTTGCTGCACTTCACCGGCCAATTGACCGATTTCGCGCGTGGCATGCTGCACCACACTGCTGCCGTGAGCGGCGCGCTCACTGGCCTGTTTGGCGGCTTGCGAAGCGTCTTCGGTGTTGCGCGCCACTTCCTGTACGGTAGAGGCCATCTCGTTCATGGCGGTGGCGACCTGGTCGACTTCGTTTTTCTGCAGGGTCACGCCCGCGCTGGTCTGCTCGCTGACGGCAGACAACTGTTCGGCCGCCGTGGCGATCTGCGTGACACCGTTGCCGATCCCACCGATCAAGCCGCGCAGCGAAACAGTCATGTGCTGCATGGTGTTCTGCAACAGGCCCAGTTCGTCCTGGCGGGTGGTGCTGGTGTCATGGGTCAGATCGCCGTCGGCGATCCGGCGCGCCGCAATTACGGTGCTACTCAACGGCACGGTAATCTGGCGCGTGATCAGGAACGCAGCAAAGATGCCGACCAGCAGCACGACCAGCGCTACGCTGAGCAATTGCACCACAGCGGTTCCCTGTTCCTTCTTGGCGCTGATGACCTGCAGCGCCGCCAGATCATCGGCACGGGCTGCGGTCGCTACGGATTGCTGTTGCAGGTCATTGCGGATCTGCTCGGTCTGCTGAAGCATGTCCGAAATCGACGTCATCAGCACCTTGTACTGTTTCAACGCCACCAGCGCGGCATCCACTGCGGCATTTGCCTCGACAGGCAACTGGCTGCGGGCGGCGTCCACTTGCGCGATCAGGACGTCGGCGGCCTTATAGGTGGCCTGACGGTTGTCGGCATTCGGAACGCTCAGGTAGCGGCGAAACACCAGGCGGAAGTTGGTCATGCCGTTACGCAGGTCGCCAGCGATCTTGACCTGCCTGATGCCGGTTTCATTCGGCGCGCGCAAGGTGTCGTCAATGGTCTTATTCAGCAGATTCTCGAAGGTCGCGCTGACGTCATCGGACACCTTGATGATCGGTTTCAACGCCTCGTCGACTTTCTGATTGATGCCGACCAGCTGGTCGAACGTCTGCTTCAGACCGCCCACCTGCTCCTTGATCTCGCGCAGCTTGGCCAGGTTGCTCGAGATCACGAACACCTGCAGGCCTTGATCGACACTGCGGCTCAAGGTATCCAGGGCGCTGGCGTAATTCTGCACACCTGCGGCGGTAGGACCGGTCGCATAGGCTTGCGCAGCGATCCGGGCACTCAGGACGTCAGCCTTGATCTCGGCGACCTTGCTGCTCTTGCCCATGCGCTCGATCAGCAGGTTAGTACTGGAGTAGCCGATGACGGTGACGGTCAGTACTCCGAGCAAAATAGCGGCAAAGCCCAGCCCGAGCTTCTTGCTGACGTTTAAATTGTCCAACCATTTTGCGCTCATTACGTGTGTGCCTTTAATTTTTGCGGAATACCCGTGAGTCGGCGCTGAAAGATTTAACTTGATAGTTAATGTGTCTGGAATAACGGACCGGTCGAGAGAGAGGACCTCGCACCCCATGAGTTACGGGGTCAGGGATCGATGATTAAGATTTATTTAAGTTGCCTGAGCAGAATTTTCCGATGATTGGTGCTGTAGAAAACAGCAAAAAAGTGCAATCAAAAAGCCACATAAGCCGCCTGTACAGAGCCATCGGACATCTGCTGCTGCGTCAGGCGTTGTGGTTATTGAAATGAACATCCAGCCGGATGTTTTCCGGCTCATCAATCGCCGCCAGGTACTCGTCCACGGTGATTTCTCCGACGCAGGCCCGAGCACCGGGCTGTGGACGATAGCCACCGGCCATTTTGCTGCTCAGCGCGACGGCGGCACTGCCGGGAATCTCCGGCCCCTTGTCGTTCAGTGCAGTCAGTTGCGCACGCATGTGCAACGGCTGGCCGTCGAGGTCGACGCCATCGACATCGAGGTACATCGCGCTCTTTCGATCACCCCACTGTTCAAAGCGCGCGCCCCAACGGTACAGGCGCTCCGCCCACGGCGCAGGATCGCGCAGCAGCCCGCAGCGAATCGCCAGCGCCAGCAGCCAGGTCGCGATGCCGCCGGCCTTGAGCGCGGAACCGGCCTTGAAGCTCAGATTCTGCGCGGCGTAGCGTGCAGCAAATACATCCAGGTCCGGGACGTCGACATTGGCCACCAGCCGCGTGCCCATGCCGGGCATCCGGCGCAGGGCCAGGCCCATCCAGCCGTAAACGTCGTGTACCTTGCCGTTGCGCAGTTGCCTGATCGGCCGCCCGGCATTGGCCAGCACGCCGCGCACGGTCGACAGACCGGGCATTTTCGCTGCCGAGGAGATGCCATGCTCTATCGAATCGATGCGCAGAAAACGCTGGCGATGCTGATCGATGATCGCCGCCGAAAGCGTCGGCACCGAGCTGCACCCGCTCAGCACGCTGACACCTGCCTCGCGCGCTCGGGCATCGAGGGTGGCGATGCCGGCGACAAACGCCCGGCAATCCGCCAGGTCGCAATAATTCACACCCGCCTCAATGCAATGCCGGGCCACGGCATACGACTGGCCCTGAAAAGGCCCCGCGGTGTGGATAAGCAGATCGATGGCCAATTCACCCAGCTCACTGCCCGCGCCATCCTGCATGATGTCCACGCACCAGCTCTCGCAGAACCTGCCCCCCAGCGTTTGCAGTGCGGCGACCTTTTCCGCCAGCTTGCGCGGGTCACGACCGGAAATGACCAGTTCGATGTCCGGCATCATCACCAGATGATTACAGATGAGGCTGCCGAAGTTACCGTAGCCACCGATGACCAATACGCGAAATGCCATTGACTCGTCCCTGACCTGCCGAAGGATGTGATCCTGCCTGGTTGCGTCACGATTACCGTGAGCAACGGCGATGAAATACGCGTGCATTATTGATCATTGGCCGCAGGCCGGGTACAAAACCCGATGCCTTTTTGATTGCCCCGGGAGCAACGGATGCTGGAACTACACACCGAACGGCTTTATCTGCGGCCCCTGCTCGCCAGTGACTGGCCGTTGTTTTTCAGGCTGCACTCCGAGCCCGAGACCATGCAGTACGTATTCGGAAAAATCGAAGAGCCGCAGATCCGCAAAGGCTTCGATCATCGCCTGCCCGAGTGGACGCCGGCGTCCGATCACTGGCTGTGCCTGGTGGTCATGGACGCCCAGAGCCATGCCGAACTGGGGGTCAGCGGCTTTCGCATCCTGTCGCCGGGGCACGCCGAAGTGGGCTATCTGTTACTGCCGGAACATCAAGGCAAGGGCTTCGGCACCGAGTCATGTCGCGCAATCATCGACTACGCCGCCGCCATCGGCCTGGATTCACTGGAATCGACCGTGACCGACGGCAACATCGCCTCCTGCAAGGTGATGGAGAAATGCGGCTTCACCTTCGAGCGCCGCGTCCCGCAGGCCTATCAGATCGGCGATCAGTGGTTCGACGATCTGATATACCACCTGCCACTGCGCTGATGAAGCGACAGACCTGCGTTCGCCAGTCAATCGCAAGCGCCTTCAGGCCTGGGGCCGTCCACCCAGAATCGTCACCCGCTCGCCATAGCGCGAGTGCGGGAAGTAATCCCACACCGCGTGATGCTGGGTGCAACGGTTATCCCAGAACACCAGGGTGTTCGGCTCCCAGCGAACGCGGCAACTGAGAGAAGGTTCGCGGGCGATCAGATCGAACAGCATGTTCAGCACCGCGTGGCTCTCGCCGGGCGAGAGTTGCACGATATGCGAGGTGAACCCGGAATTGACAAACAGGCTGCGACGTCCGGTTTCGGGGTGACGAACCACCAGCGGATGCTCGCTTTTCGGCAGGCCGGCAGGCGGCTGATAGCCTTTCCACGGAATCTCGCCATCGTGAATGGCCGTCAGCCCACCGAGAAACTGCTGCATCGCTGGCGAGAGCATTTCAATGGCCAGGTGCATGTTGGCAAACAGCGTGTCGCCGCCGGTGCCGATGGCGGGTGTCTCCTTGACGTACAGCATCGAGCCCATCGACGGCTCCAGATCAGCGGTGCCGTCGGTGTGCCATAGCTCGCCCGCAGCGAAACGCGATTGGGCGTTGGCGCGCACCACGACCAGTTCCGGGTCATCGCCATCAATGCTGTCCACCGGCAAGGCGCGCAAAGGACCGAACAGTCGGCCGAATGCCTTGTGCTGTTCGACCGTCAGGTGCTGATCGCGAAACACCAGCACGTGATTTTCCAGAAAGGCCCGGCGGATTTCCGTCAGCTGCTCGGCGCTGAGTGGTTGCGACAGATCGACACCGCCGACCTCGGCACCGATGATCGGTGTCAGGCGGTTGACCGTGATGCTCTGATACGGCGCACGCACGGCGCCTGCGATGCCTTCTATGGCCTTGAGTGCCATTTGATCCATGATCCCTCACCTTCAGTTGTTGGCATGGCCGGTCACCATGCCCGTGGTTCGTCTGCGGGTACTTCAGCCCCGCCTGAAAATCCTGTCGTTAACGTTCAGCCCTTTATCGACGACAGGTCGGCATTGATCATCTCGGCAATCACCTGCGCCCAGGGCGCTGCGACAATACCGTAGTGATCGGTGTCCAGTGCTTGCCAGCTCGACATGTGCGGCAACAGTACTTGCCAGGCCCGCTGTAGATCGACGATCCGCCAGGCGCTGCCCATGCCATAAGGATTGGGCTGCGTGGCGATGAACAGCCGCACTGGAGTGCGCAACAGCGCTTCGGGCTGATGGCCGGCCATGCTCGCCATATTGTTCTGGCAGCAGACAATCAGGCTTTGCAGGTAACTCGATGCATCTTCGCTGGCCGTGCTGGTGGCCGTGTTGACGCCGCGCCGTGCAGAAAACTCGCGCTGGAAAACTTGCTGAATCTGCGCTTCGCCAATCTGCGCCAGCTCGTGACCCGCATCCGGCGCGGGGGGATCGATCAGGTACAGCAATGGCTGCTCGCAATCCTCCGTCAGCAGGCTGCACATTGCCTGTGTCACCCAAGCGCCGAACGACCAACCGGCCAGACGCCATGCCGTGCCGTCGGGGTGATGGGCCTGCAACGCTTTGAGATACAGCTGCGCGCGCTCACCCACGCTGATGTTCGGCAGGTCGGGCAGGCGCAAGGCCGGATCGGCGATCACCCACACGCCCAGATCAGGGTGCAGCGCCAAGGCCAGCTCGCGATACGCCTGCACGTCGCCACCCACAGGGTGAATCAGATACAGGCGCTCGCGGCCCGCGCCCGCATGCCACTGATCGATCCTCACCGCATCGACCCACTGGTTTTCGTCCGCAGGCGTTACGGCCCCTGACGCCTGCACCAACGTCAACACCTCGGTCAGGCTGACCTTGTGGCTGAACTGCGACAACTGGAAGACCACGCCGGTCGCGGCCTGCAGTTCGTCGATCAGGTCCAGCAGGGTCAGGGAATCGGCGCCCAGCTCATAGAGCGAGGCATCCGGCTGCAGCGCACTCACACCGAGCCATTTGCACAGGCAGTCATGCAGATGCTCGGGCAGACGGTCCGGCGCTTCAGTGTCTGCCGTCAGCGCTGGCGCAGTATCGGCCAGCGTCGAGCCCGCGCTGTGGCGAACCGGGTAAAACTGTCGCGCCGTCTCTGGATCGGTGGTCGAGATCAGCAACTGCGGCAGTTGCGCCGTCATGGCCGCATCGAATACCCGGCAACCCTCCTGCGCCGACATGCCGACCGCCAGGTGCCGTTGGTGCGCATCATCCCCGACGCCACTGGCAGCGGCCATGCCGACATCGCGCCAGATGTCCCAGTTGATGCCCAGACGCACACAGCCCTTTTCGGCATGCGGGCGGTAGTGGGTAAAACCGTCAAGCACGGCACTGGCGGCGGCGTAGTCCAGGTGCCCGGCGCCACCGAACAGTGCCGACATCGAAGAGCAATACAGGACGAACCCCGGAGTCATCTGCTCGATCAACGCTTCGACCGCCAGCATGCCACGCGTCTTGCTGGCCATTGCCTCAGACAGCACCTGAGCATCGCGCTGACGGATCAGACTGCCCGCTCCGGTGCCGGCGGCGTGAATCACGCCGTCAAAGTGCCCATAACGCTCACGTAAGTATTCAAGCACCGTGGGCCAGCGCGCCAGGTCGGCGATATCCGCAGCGATGCTATCGATGCGCGAAGCATAGGCGTGCAGTTGTTTCGGACACTCGCCACCTCGCGACAGCATCACGACCCGCCGCTGGCTGGATTGCAGCAGGTGTTCACACAAGGTACGCCCGATGCCGCCTGTACCGCCGAGCACCAGAAACGTGCCGTTCGCCGGCAGCAGATTCGAATCAGCCATCGGATTCGCCAGCGGACTGGCCAACAGCTGAGGCTGCCACAGATAACCATCACGAATGGCCATGCGCCGCGGCAGCGACGCCGGTTCGGCCAGCAGCGCCGCAAGGTGCCGAGCCTGAACGCTCAACTGCGCCGTAGGCAGGTCCAGCCAATGACAGCGTATCGGGAACTCCTGCGGGGCCACTTCGGTGATACCGGCCAGCGCCGCCAGTTCAGGGCGCATGACCTGGCCGTTCACCGGGCACGCTTGCCAGGACAACAGCCAGAGCCGCAGGGTGCTCTTCTGTGCGTTCTGCCCCCAGGCCTGCAACAACGCGCTGAGCGTATCCAGACAGGCCCATTGCGCGGCCGCCAGGCTTTGCTCGTCAACCGCTCCGCCCACCGACAGCGGCAAGGCATGCAGCCAGTCCAGTTCGCTTGCCGTCTGCCCATTCTGATCGAGCGTAGCGATCAATCGACCGAACGCCACTGGGTCCAGCGGGTCGAGTTCATAACGATTCGGGCCAAGCTGCTGGTAGCCATTGCCGGCCTGCACCTCGATGACGTGCCGATAGACACCCTGCAGACTGCCAAGCGTGGTGGCATCCAGACGCTCATGGCTACACACCACCAGCACGTCACGACCCTCACCAGTCGGTTTTGTACGCAGACGGTTTACCCGCTGCCACTGACGCTGATAGAACCAGTCCGCCAGCGGCTGGCGCTCGACGGCTGACGAAGGCTGCAGTTCGGCACGTGCGGCGGGTTTGAAGCGGAAGGTCTGCAGATCGAATGCCGACGGAGGCAAGTCCCAGGGGGGCGGCGTCGAACCGGTCGACCCTTCGATGCTGGCCCCCGCATACCAGGCGTCCAGCACGGCCTGGGGCGAATGCTCGCTGGCGTTCACTCGCACGTCCGAAAGCGTCACCTGCTTGATCGACGCGGCTTGCAGGCGCGGCGTCTGACCGGGCTGGCAGATCATTGCGAAGCGCCAGGGCAACGCGCGTCGACCGTTTTGCAGGTAACGCAGCAGCGCAGCCTGCTGCTCGGGAAAGGCGTTGAGCCAGGCTTCAATCGCCAGCATGTCCCGCTCCAGGGCAGTGCGGCTGTGCGCCGACAGCAGCAGGCACGCCGGGCTATCCTCGACGCGCGCTGTCTGCTGCGGCGCGGCGCCGACAATCACATGCGCGTTGGTGCCACCGATGCCGAAACTGCTGACCCCGGCCAGACGCCGACGCCCTTCCGGCCAGGGCCGTGAGGTGCCGGGTATGTAGAACGGCGAGTGCTGCAGATCGATTTGCGGATTGATCCGGGTAAACCCCAGGTTGGGTGGGATCACCCCGTGAAACACGGCAAGCGTCGCGCGAATCAGCCCGACCACGCCGGCAGCCGCGCCCAGATGACCCACCTGACTTTTCACTGAGGCCAGCGCGCAACCGGCGGCTGGTGCCGCGCCGAACGCTTTGGTCAATGCCGCCACTTCAATCGGGTCGCCCAACAGCGTGCCGGTGCCGTGAGCCTCGATGTAGCCCATGTCGGCGCCATTGATCCCGGCCTTGCGCAGCGCCTCGCTGATCACTGCGCTCTGCCCCGACACCGACGGCGCGGTGTAACTCATCTTGGCGCGGCCATCGTTGTTCAGCGCAGAGGCTTCGACCAGCGCGTAGATCCGGTCGCCGTCGGCCTGGGCACGGTCCAGCGGTTTGAGTACCACCACCCCGTAACCGCTGGCACCGATGGTGCCGCTGGCGTCGTCACTGAACGGACGGCATAAACCGTCGCGGGAAAAAATGTGCTGCGGGCGATAACGATAGCCATCGGTCAGGGTCGGGTCGATCAGCACCCCGGCGGCCAGCATCACATCACTGTCGCCCTGACGCAGCATCGCCGCCGCCAGGTGCACGGCAATCAGCGAACTGCCGCACGCCGCCTGAACGCTGAGTGCCGGCCCGCCGAGGTCGAGGTGGTAAGCCGCCTTGGTGGCCAGAAAGTCCTTGTCGTGGTGCAGCGCCATCTGAAAACCGTCGGGCAGATCGCCCCCGGCGGTTTCGCGCAGCATTTGTTGGAAATACGTGGTTTCGCCGCAACTGGCGATCAGGCCGATGCGCGGCCCGTCGGCTTTGGGTGTCAGCCCGGCATGTTGCAGCGCCTGCACGCAGCCCATCAGCAGGTGCCGCTGTTGCGGGTCCATCAACCGCGCTTCCTGCAGACTGATGCCGAAATAGTCGGGATCGAAATCCAGCAGGCCGGTCAGTTGACTGCGCGCACCGACCAGCCCCTCGGCAGCGTCGAACCGCTCGATGCCCAAGCCATTTCCTTGAACCATCGCCCAGAACTCGGCAAGGTTGCTCGCCCCGGCCACATTCACCGACATGCCGATGATCGCCATGGGTTGTTCGCCAGCCTTGGCACCTCGCTCACTGCCCTTCCCTGCACCGGACAGTTGCCCTGCCGGTATGGATAGATGCTGTGCCAGGCGGCGTACGCTGACATGCTCGAACAACGCGGCCATTGCTACTGGCTGCGGCAGCACCTCGTTGTAACGGGCATGCAGGCGCATCAGGCCGAGGCTGGTGGCGCCGGCTTCGAAGAAAGTCTGATCAGGCTCGATGTCGCGACCGATGACCGCCACGAACAACTCGCTCAGTTGCTGTTCAAGTGCGCTCAACGGTGCCTCTGGCAGCCCGGTGCGTTGCCGTTGCAATACCTCGCCGAGATCCCCCAGTGCCCTGCGATCGATCTTGCCGCTCGGCGTGCGCGGCCAGGCGTCGACCCGCCGGTACTCGTCGATACGCACATGCGCCGGCAGGTGCAGGCTGATCTGGCGGTCAAGCTGCTGTGCATCGGGCAGCGTGCCTTCGCTGCGCAACCAGGCCACCAGACGGGGCGGCTCAGCCTGCATGGCCACCACCGCGTTGCTCACCTGAGCGACCTGCAACAGCGCGGCCTCGATCTGCCCCAGTTCTATACGCTGACCACTGATTTTGATCTGCTGATCGTCCCGGCCCAGGTAGTGCAGACAGGCGTTTGCATCAGCCCGCGCAAGGTCGCCGGTGCGATAGAACAGGGTCATGCCCTCTGGCTGCGGCAACTCGACAAAGCGCGCAGCATTCAGCGCCGGGTCAGCGAGGTAGCAGCGCGAAATCATCGGCCCTGCCACCAGCAGATAGCCCTGGCTGCCACGCGGCACCGGCCGGTCGTATTCGTCCACCAGCAGCAGGCGTGCATTGCTCACTGCCCGCCCGATCGGCGCGCGCAGCGGCCAGTCCTGAACCGCCGCAGGCAAACGCCAGGCGCTGACCACGTGGGTTTCGGTCGGGCCGTAATGATTGAACAGCCGTGCCTGCGGCATGCCGCCGAACCAGTTGCGCAATGCCTCGGTGCACAGCAGTTGCTCGCCCGCCGTGATCACCTCGCGCAACGCCTGCGGATACACACCCTGGCTCACAGCGGTCTGCGCCAGATGCTGCAAGGCCACGCACGGCAGGAACAGCCGTTCGATGCGCGTCTGTACCAGATAGCTCAACAATGCCTGAGCATCCTGCCGCCAGCGCGGGTTGATCAGGTGGTAACAGCCCCCGCCGCAGAGGGTGCTGAAAATCTCCTGAAACGACACATCAAACGACAGCATGGAGAATTGCAGGGTCACTGACTTCGCGGGCAACTGCCCTTCGTTGCGCTGCCAGTGCAACAGATTGCAAAGGGTTCGGTCCGGCACCTGAACCCCTTTTGGTGTCCCCGTCGAACCGGACGTGAACAGCGTGTACAACGGTCGTTGACCCGCATGACGGCGACGCTCGAACGGCCGTGCCGCAGCGCTCAGGTCGACCCGATGACAGACCTGTCGGTCTGCGTTCAACTGTTCCAGTGCCACCTCAGTGGTCGCGCTGTACAGCACGCAGCCGGGTTGTGCCTGCTGCATGACCTGACGCTGCACCGCCAGCGGATAGCCAGGATCGACGGGTACCGCCGTCAGGTTGAGCCTGGCCAGCGCCAGTAAGGCCACGATGTGCTCGACCGACGCTTGGAGGTACAGGACCACTTGCAGCGGCGCATCGCTATCCTCCGGCAGCGGGCACTGCTCGATCAGGGTGGCCGCCAGCGTATCGGCCAGTGCATCCAGTTCGGCGTAGCTGATGCACTGCTGATTGTCGACCAGTGCCGGAGCATCCGGTGTGCAACTCACCTGGTAGGCGAACCAGTCGGCCACGGTGTTGAACGGTGGCTCAGCGCTGTCGCCCTGACTGGCGGGCGGCAGGTTGAAGCGGTAAGGCGTGAGCAGCGCATCGAGGGTCGCCGACGGTTTCTCCAACAGCAGATCAAGCCCCTGCTGCAAGAGCTGATTGACGGCGACCATTTGGCCCGCATCGAAATAACTGCACTGGTACTCCCACCAGCATTCCAGCTGTAACCCGGCATCGACCACCAGCAAGGTCAGCGGACATTTGGCCTGCACCGTCTCGTTGAATTCCAGCGTGGCCCGCAGGCCGGTATGGGCCAGCCTGGCGTAGTCGGTGTTTTCCAGCACGAACATGAAATCGAACAGTGCACTGCTCGACGACAGCCGCAGGTCTTCCACCAGGTCCGCCAGCGCGACGTCCTGCAAGGCCAGCACCTCACGCACCGTGGCGGTCTGCTGATGCAGTTGCTGGTCGAGCGCCTTGTCGCCGTCGAACGCCGTGGGGATCAGCACGGTATTGGCGAACATACCGATTGCGTCTTCGAATTCGCTCAGCGGACGGTTGGATACCGGGCTGGCGATGCGTGGCCGTTCACAGCCGGTCAGGGCGTAAATGCTCCAGGCATAAACGCTGAACAGCACCTCATAACGCGTGACGCGCTGTCGGCTGCAAAACCGATCCAGTGCAGCACTGCGCGTGGCTCCCAGCGGCTGACGATAAAGCCGTGCCTGCGGGCCAGGCTCGCGAACCGGCAGCAGCGCGGGCGAAGACGCCGGGTGCTGACGGTGCAACCCGGCCAGGGCGCGACGCTGATCGCGGTAACGCGGGTCGACACGCCATTGTCGTTGCCAGAGGGCAAACTCCAGCGTGCCCAGACCCGGCGAAGGCTCGGCACTCGGCCGCCCCTGCAGCGCATCGTCGTACAGCTGCACCAGGTCATCGAACAACAGGTTCATCGACCAGCCATCGATGGCCACGTGATGCAGGTTCAGCAGCAAGCGGCAGCTGCCATCGGCAAACGGCAACAGCCAGGCCTTGCACAGCGCCGACGTCGTCAGATCGAAAGGTGTGTCGAAGACCAGGGCTGCAAAGCTGCGCCAGGTCTGTTCACTGAATGCTCCTGTGGCAAAGGTCTGGCACACCGCGTCCCGTTGGTGAACCTGCTGATGCAGCCCGTCGGCAGCGGACACAAACGCCGTACGCAGCCCGCTGTGCCGAGTCAGCAGGCGCTGCACGGCGTCGGCCAATGCGTTCAGCTCCACGCCCGCTGCCAGGTGCAGGATGATTGGCACGTTGTAGGCGGTCGCCTGTGGAGTGCGCTGCTGCATCAGCCATAGGCGACTCTGCTCGGCAGTCGCCGGCGCACGCCCTGAACGGTTGACGGGCGGCGCGGGCGGATAGGCAGACGCCGCACCCTGCTCATCACCAAGGCGCTCGGCCAGTGCCGAAAACGATTCGCTCAGCACCGCACCCAGCGTGATTTCCCGCTGCCAGTGGGTGCGAATTGCCGAACGCAGACGCATGGCCTTGAGCGAGTCGCCGCCGCTGCCCAGCCAGTCATCCTCGCCGCTCAGCTCAGGTTGCGCCAACAACCTGCGAGCCTGAGTCAGCAGCCATTCAAGCGTGGGCGAGTGTTGCTCGTCTGCACGCGAACCCGCCAGCGGTCGCCACGGCTTCAAGGGCTGCTCCAGCAGCGCACGCTGATCGATCTTGCCATTGGCAGTCAGTGGCAGGCGCTGCAGCACAAACAGCTGATGCGGGCGCATCCATACCGCCAGGTTGTCACGCAGGTGCTGGTCGAAATCGCGATAGTCCAGCGCCTCGCGCGGCACGATGAAGGCCAGCAACTGGTGGTCTTCAGCCGCCTGCCGGCGCGTACAGACGTGCACCTGCGCC
This sequence comes from Pseudomonas sp. PvP100, assembly GCF_017833055.1. Classification (NCBI taxonomy): domain Bacteria; kingdom Pseudomonadati; phylum Pseudomonadota; class Gammaproteobacteria; order Pseudomonadales; family Pseudomonadaceae; genus Pseudomonas; species Pseudomonas sp. PvP100. Next base: position 577,788 of record NZ_JAFIBO010000001.1, on the reverse strand, counting down.
ACCTGCGGGTGCTCCAGAATACGCTGCTCGACCTCGCCCGGCTCGATGCGAAAACCGCGGACCTTCACCTGACGATCAATCCGCCCCAGGTACTCGATCAGCCCGTCGGCATTGACCCGCACCTGATCGCCGGTTCGGTAATGCAGCACGTCCCCGGCATCGATTGTCGGCAGGCGCAGGAAACGCTGTTGAGTCTCGGTCGGACGGTTGCGGTAACCGCGTGCGACCCCGCTGCCGCTCAGGTAAAGCTCACCCGCCTCGCCACTGGCAACCGGGCGTTGTTGCGCATCAAGCACCTGCACGCCGGTGTCAGGCAATGGCCGACCGATCGGCACCGCGTCCCCGGCAAAGTCGCGGGGGATCGGATAGCACACGGCGAAGGTGGTGCATTCGGTGGGTCCGTAGGCGTTGAAAATCCGGCAACGGCTGTCGGGATTGGCCTGATACCAGGCACGCACCGCCGCGGCGCTGACCTGCTCACCGCCGATCAGCACTTGGCGCAGGCTGGCGAAACAGGCGGGGTTATCTGCGCTCAAGGTGTTGAACAGCGAAACGGTCATGAACAGGCTATCGACCTGCTGCGTTTCCAGCACTCTGGCCAGTTGCTGTGCGTCCTGCAGGTCTGCGTCGGCAATGATGACGCAGCAACCGCCGTTGAGCAGCGGCGCCCACAGTTCGAAATTACAGGCGTCGAACGCCGGGTTGGACAGGCAGGCCACGCGCTCGCCTGCGCGAGTGTCGAGGCAACTGTCGGTCCGGGCCAGACGCAACAGGCCGCGCTCCCCTACGTCCACGGCCTTCGGGGTACCGGTGGTGCCCGAGGTGTAGAACAGGAAGCTCGACGCGGCGAAGTCCTCGGGCAGCGGCAGTGCCGGTTGATCAGGGAATTCCAGCAGGGCTTCGACGCTGACGTACCAGCCACGTTGTGGCGCTGCCAGGCTGTCCGCGTCTTCGCCGAGGGTCACCAGCCCGACGCAACCTCCGTCGTCGAGCATCAGCTGTCGACGCCGGGCCGGACTGGCCCGATCCAGCGGCACCACCACAGCCCCGACTTTCAGCACGGCCAGTATCGTGGCGACCCATTGCCAGCAGCGCGGCATGCACAGGGCAATCGGATCCGCAGGGCCGGTGCCTTGTGCCAGCAGCCCTTTGGCGATTCGTTCACTGGCGCTGGCCAGTTGCGCGTAGGTCAGCCGTACCTGTCGGTCGATCACGGCCAGCGCCTGCGGATCACGGCGTACCTGCTCGGCGAAACGCGACAGCAGGGTCTGGGGGTTGCGGGCGTTATTTTCCGCGTGCCGGTTCATCATTGCGCCTCCTGCGTGTCGAAACGTTGCAGCTCTTGCCTGAGCGTCTGCGAGACCCGATGCACCTCGGCGCTTTCCAGCATGTCCCAGTGCCCGCCATGTACCAGCCGGGCCTTGTAACCATTGCCCGCGCGACGACGCCAGAAGCTGCGCAGCTCATGCAACTGCGGGCGGGTAAAGCCTTCGCGAGCCTGAATCAGCACGATGCGCCCGGCTTGCGGCGCGCACTCGTATGCGGCCATGGCCAGGCGGTTGTGGTTGTAGAGGTGGAAATATCGCTCGACCTGCGCGTCTTCGATGCCGGGGTACATGCCGTTGAAGCGCACCAGCTTGTCGCGAAACTCCGCCATGTCCACGGTCCCGATCTGTTGCCGAAACCCCGGATCATCCGAGCCTTGGGTGTCGAGCAGCACCACCGTCACCTGACGATGGCCGGCAGCCGTCAGACGGCGGGCCATTTCGTACGCCACCAGGCCACCGAACGACAGCCCGGTGAGCACCAGCGGTTGTGAGGTCAACGCCGCGATCCGCCGCAAATAGGCGTCGGCCATCGCTTCGACGCTCGGCTCGGTGCTCTCTCCGGGGTTCAACCCTGGCGATTGCACACCGTACACACCGATGCTTTCCGGCAGTTCCTTGGCCAGCGACAGATAGCAGAACGCTGTGCCCCCCGCCGGGTGAATGCAAACCACGTTGCGTTGCCCGGCACCGCGCCGGAATTCGATCAGGTTGTCCTGTGCCGCGGCCAGGCTGGCCCCGCTACGCAGCCAGCCGCCCAACGCCTCGATGGTCGGGTGGCCGAGGATCACGCGCACAGGCACCTCGACGCTGAACGCCCGGCCAATTTCGTAGGCCATCTTGATCGCCGCAATCGATGTCCCGCCGACGTTGAAGAAGTTGTCGCGAATGCCGATCTGCGGCACTAGCAGCAGGTCTTTCCATATCTGATACAGGGTCAGCTCGATATGGTCACGTGGGCTGCCGAGATTGACCTGCCGGTCGGCCAGATCCTGATCGGCCAGTGCCGCAAGGGCGGCACGGTCGACTTTGCCATTGACCGTCAACGGTAAGGCGTCCAGCCACAGAAACGCGCTGGGCATGACGGCGCTGGACAGGGTCGTTGCCAGGTGCGCACGCAGTGCGGATTCGTCCACCGTGCTGTCGGTAACGCAGCACGCCACAAGGCGCTGGTTCTGCGCCGTATCACCGACGATCAACGCCACACTGGTGCGAATACCGGGGAACAGGTCCAGCCGCGCTTCGATTTCACTCAGTTCCAGGCGAATGCCGCGCAGCTTGACCTGAAAGTCGTTGCGACCGAGAAACTCCAACTGACCGTCCGGCCGATAACGCGCCAGATCGCCGCTGCGGTACAGCCGGTCACCGGCAACGAAGGGGTTGTCGATAAACCGTTCGGCGGTGAGCTCGTCCTGCCCCAGATAACCCCGTGCAACGCCGACACCACCAATGTGCAACTGACCGGTGACCCCGGCCGGCACCGGCGCATCACGCTCGTCGAGCACGTAAAAACGGGTGTTGGCAATGGGTCGGCCGATGGGCAATTGGCGTGGCGGAACGTCAGCACCAGGCTCCAGCGTCCAGACACTGCTGATCACTGTGGTTTCGGTCGGACCATAGACGTTGTGCAGGCGGGCATGCGGCAGACGCTCCTGAAACAGCCTGGCGACTGCGGGCGACAGCTCCCCACCGCCACTGAACACATCCTTCAGGGAGAGACAGGCGCTGACCTCTTCGACCTCCAGAAACAGTTGCAACATGGCCGGCACGAACACCATCGCGGTGACGCTTTGTTCGCGCACCACCTGCGCCAGGTAGCCGGGTTCGAAATGCCCGCCGGGACGGGCGATGACCAGCCTGCCCCCGGTGAGCAACGGCCAGAAAATCTCCCAGGCCGAGGCGTCGAAACCGAATGGAATCTTGTGCAGCATGCTCCCGTGTTCGCCGCAGAATTGCTGACACCACAGCAGCAGGTTGCTCAGCCCGCGATGCGTGACCATCGCCCCCTTGGGCAGCCCGGTGGTGCCGGAGGTGTACAGCACATACGCCAGGTGGTCGGCGTTCACACCGACACGCTGCGGCTGCGGATTGTCCGACGGGCACTCGGCCCAAAGCACGGCATCGGCCTGCACGTCGAGGATCGGCACTTCACAGTCCGCGCCTTGCAGGGCCTCGCGCAGGATCTTGCGCGTCGGCCCTTGGGCCAGCAGCACAACCGGGGACGTGTCATCGAGAATATGCCGCAGGCGACCCGATGGATAATCCGGGTCCAGTGGCACATAGGCGCCCCCGGCCTTGAGCACCGCCAGCACGGCCAACGGCAGTTCCAGCGAACGTTCGATACACACCGCCACGCGCACATCCGGGCCGACGCCGAGGGTGAGCAAGTGATGCGCCAGGCGGTTGGCCTGACTGTTGAGCTGGCTGTAGCTCAGCGATCGACCTTCGAAGATGACCGCACACTCGGCCTGCCGACGCGCGACCTGAGCTTCGATCAGGCGATGCACGCAATCGACGGGCTGGGCCAGCGGTGCCGGGCTGTTCCACGCATGCAGTATCTGTTCGCGTTCGGCATCGCTGATCAGCGTCAGTGCGCCGACAGGCTGCTTGGGGTTCAGCGCCACCTGTTCCAGCAGCTGACGATAATGCCCGCTCAGACGCTCGATGCTGGTCTGGTCGAACAGGTCGGTGTTGTATTCCACCAGCAGGCTCAGCACACCGTCGCGCTCGACCCATTCGAACGCCAGGTCGAACTTGGCCGTGGCGCTCCCGGTGCCGTATGGGGTCATGCTCAGGCCCTGCATCTGTGCGGCGTTGCCTGGCGTGTTCTGCAACACCATCATCACCTGAAACAGAGGCGAATACGCGGTATCGCGTTGCGGGTTGACGGCTTCCACCACGCGGTCGAAAGGCACGTCCTGATGCGCATGGACATCCAGCAGAGTGGCGCGCACTTCGCGCAACAGCTCGGCAAAGGTCTGCTGCGGATCGAGACGCTGGCGAATCACTTGAGTGTTGACGAAATGGCCGATCAGCGGCTCGATTTCTGGACGGCTGCGGTTGGCGAATGGCGTACCGATGCACAGGTCCCGCTGACCGCTGTGGCGCCAGAGCAGGACCGACAGCGCGCCGATCAGCACGTTGAACAGCGTGCCTTGGGTCTGTCTGGCCAGCGCGTTAAGCGCACGCAGGGTGGTGCCGTCGACCGTCGAGCTGAAGGTCGCCCCGACGTAGCGCTGCACGGTCGGACGTGGCCGGTCGGCAGGCATGTCGAGCAGCGGCGGCGCGTCGGCCAGCGTGCGCTTCCAGAAGTCCAGTTGCCCGGCCAGCGCCTCGTCGCTCAGCCGCTGTTGCTGCCAGCAGGCGTAATCGGCGTACTGCACCGCCAGCGGCGCCAGACTGGACGCCTGACCGCGCAGAAAATCGCCATACACGGTAGTCACTTCCTGAAGGATCACGCCCATCGACCAGCCATCGGCGATGATGTGGTGCACGCTGTACAGCCAGAGGTATTCCTCATCGGCCAGGCGCAGCAGCGAGGCCCGCAGCAACGGGCCGCTGGCCAGGTCAAACGGCGCTTTGGCCTCCTGCTCCACCGCCATGCTGACGTGCGCATCGCGCGCTGTCGGCGACAGGTCACGCAGGTCGACACCTGGCATCACCAGCGGCATCGCCGGGTGCACGAGCTGCCGTGGCTCGCCGTCGACGCTGGCAAACGTGGTGCGCAATATTTCATGGCGCATGATCAATTCGTTCAGCGCCCGCTCCAGCACCGGCACATCCAGCGCGCCTTTCAGCAGCACCGCAGTGGGCACGTTATAGAACGCATTGCCCGGTTCCATCTGATCGAGAAACCACAGCTGGCGTTGTGAAAACGACAGCGGAACAGCCGTTTGCCCGGCGGCACGCCGAGGGATCGCGGCGGGGTCGGTGCCGCTCAGCAAGGCAATCAGTTCTGCCTTGTGCTGCTTGAGCGCCTGCAACATCTCGTCATTCAGAAACCCGCGCGGCGCCTTGCAGCGCAGTTTGTCGCCGTCCACTTCAAGCACCACCGCGTGGCGACCGAACAACTCCAGCAATTGATAGGCATTCATATCTCTATCTCCTCCATGTCGCTGGCGTCGTCCGTTTGATCGGCGGCAGAAGCGAACGCCTCGACCTGCGCGCGGCGTTGTTCGTCGGCAGTGCGCAGGCCGCCCACCATCGAGTAGATCAACTGATGATTCGGTCCCAGGTCGAACAGGGCCGACAATTGCTGCTCCTCGAGCGAGCCCATGCCACACAGGCCAAGGCCCTGCTCCACCGCCGTCATGGTCAGCAATTGCGCCATGCCCCCGGCTTCGATATGACAGAAGTCGCGACTGCGCTCGCCGTACAGCGGCCGGATCGCGGCCATGTCGGCGATGAAGAACAGCGAGAACGCAGCGTTTTCATACACCGGGCGGTTGACGAAATAATCGTAGGTGTCAGGGTCGAGCGGCTCGCTGTCGAGCATCAGCAGGCGGTGCTCAACCGGGTCGTAGTAATAGGCGCCGGCAGCAACGCCGGTGACCCGCTGCGGTTTGACATACAGGTAGCACTGGATCGGGTATAGACCGCCTGCGGACGGGAACTGGTATTTGACCTCGCCGTGCAGTTGCCCCTGCGCCAGGCTGGCCAATAACCCGGCAAACGCTTCGGTCGGAACGGGCCCCTCAGCGAATTGGCGTACCGAGCGGTAATCGCTGAAGCGTCGCGCGAACGCCGGATCATCCGGACGCGCAAGATTCAGCGCCGCAACCTCTGAGGTGAAAGTCCGCCGACCGCGCTGGTCGGCCTTGAAGCGCGCCCGCTGCTGCGGATCCTCGATCACCTCCTCAGGCGAACCCGCGCGCTGCCGAACGCTGTCGACCACACTGCCGTTGGCCAGATTCCGGCGGTACATGCCGAGCAGATTGAGCAGCGTCGGCTGCGCCAGCAGTTGCGCAACGTTGGGACGGAACTGCAGTTCGCCGGACAGCGCATTGCTGATCCTGACAATGTCGATCGAGGTGGCGCCCAGGTTGAGCAAATTGGCGTCGGCAGCGATCGACGGGCGCTTGAGCACGCCCTGCACGATCATCACCAGTTGTTGCTCCTGTGGCCCCTCCACTTCCAGCGCAGGACCGGCATCCTGAACCTGCGCTGGCTCCGGGAGGCGCTTCTTGTCGACCTTGCCGTTGGCCGACAGCGGCCATTCCTGCACGAAGGTAAACGACGTCGGCACCATGTAGGCCGGCAGTTTGTCTGCCAGGTACTGGGTAAAATCACTGGCCTGTAACGAGGGATCGGCCTTGAGTACGTAGCCCGCAAGCCGCTTCTCGCCCAGCGCTTCGCCGAGCACCCGCACCACGGCGCTCTGCACGCCGGGATGGCGATTGAGCGCCGCTTCGATCTCGCCCAGCTCGATGCGGTGCCCCTGGACCTTGACCTGGGTGTCTTCACGCCCGAGAAACTCGATATTGCCGTCGGGCAGCCAGCGCCCCAGGTCGCCGGTCCGGTACAGACGTTCGCCGGTCAGCGGGTGGGCGAAGAAACTGCCGGCACTCAGGGCTTCATCACGCCAATAGCCCTTGGCCAGGCCGACACCGCCGATATACAACTGGCCAGCCACCCAGGTCGGGCGAACCTGCAAGGCGTCATCCAGCACATAGAAGCGCTGGTGATCCAGCGCCTTGCCATAGGGAATACTGCGCCACGCGGGGTCGACCTGCTGCAGCGGATACTGGATCGACCAGATGGACGCTTCGGTCGCCCCGCCAAGGCTGACCAGTTGCAACGTCGGCTGCAGCGCCCAGGCACGCTCGGGCAGCGTCAGGGGAATCCAGTCGCCTGACAGCATCGCCACGCGCAGGCACGACGGCAACGCGCTGCGCTCGCTTTGCACATACTCCAGCAACATGCCGAACAAGGCTGGCACCGAATTCCACAGGCTGACCTGATGCCGCTCGATCAGCGTCAGCCAGTGCGCCGGGTCGAGGGCTTGCTGCGGTTCGAGCAGCACCACCGCTGCGCCAGCGGCCAGCGTGCCGAAGAAGTCATAGACCGACAGGTCGAAACTCAACGACGAAACCGCCAGCACCCTATCCGCAGCGCCGACGGCAAAGCGCCGGTTGATATCGAGCAGCGTATTCACCGCACCGCGATGATCGATGACCACGCCCTTGGGCAGGCCGGTCGAGCCCGAGGTGTAGATCACATAGGCCAGATCGTCCGGAGTGAGATGCACGGCGTGTAATTCGGATTGATCGGAAAGGCCATCGTCGGCAACGATCGGGTCGCTCACGCTGATCACCTGGACCTGCGCGGGCCACTCGACACGTTGCAGCAGTGCCGGCTGAGTCAGCGCCAGGCTGGCTTCGGCACGTTGCAGGATGTGCTCCAGACGCTCGGTCGGCAGCGCCGGGTCGAGCGGCAGGTAGGCCCCGCCGGCGTACTGGATCGCCAGCGTCGCGACGACCTGTTCCCAGCCACGTTCCATGACCACCGCGACCAGTTGATTAGGCACCACGCCGCGACGCTGAAGCAGCGCCGCCAGTTGCCGCGCTTCGGCTCGCAGCTGGCGATAACTCAACTGCCGCTGGGTGCCGATGACCGCCAGCGCATCCGGGGCAGCGAGTGCCTGGCGATCGAACAGTTCGTGCATCAGCGCCGAGTCAACGGGGCTGGCCTCGGGCACCGGCAAGCGTGCCAGCGGTATCAGCTCCACCGTGCCAGCGTTCCAGGCATCGGCGTCCAGCAGGCGATCCAGCAGCGCGTTGTAGGCGACGAACATCTGCTCGATCAGGCCTTGCGGAAACAACTCGTCGATGCTGTCCCAGTTGAACAGCAGGCGCCCTTCCAGCTCCAGCAACGTGTGGTCAAGCCAGACCTGCGGGGTTTGGGTGATGCTGTGCATATGCTCGGCATTCAATGCGTCGGCAAGGTTGAATTCGGCCAGTTCAGGCGCGGCTTCCGACAGGGTGCTGTTGAACACGATCGGCATGGCGGTCTGCTGCACGCCTCGGGCCTGGGACAGTTCACGCAGCACCCGCACGCCGCTGACCACCGAATGGTCGATGTCTTGCCACAACCGTGCCTGCACGGCACGCGCCTTGTCGATGAAACTCGCGGCCCCGTCGAGACTGACTTCAAGCAAGACCAGCGAGGTGAAGTCACCAATGATCTCATCAACATCCGGGTGCAGCGGCATGCGATTGAACAGCGGCAGGCTCAACGTGAAGCGCGGCTGCCGGCTCCACAGCGCCAGCACCTCGCTGAACGCGGTCAGCAGCATCACCGATGGCGTCACGGCAAATTGCCTGGCGAGTTCCTTGAGCCGTGACCACTGCGACGCTGAAAGCTCGCGGTCGCGGCGGGTAAAGTGCGGCTGGCTGATGCTTTCCGGCTGGCACACCAGCGGCAGGTCCGGCGCAGGCGCCAGCGTGGCAACCTTCTCGCGCCAGTAGTCCAGCGCCTGTGCGTAGCGGCTGTCATTGCGCAAGCGCTGCTCGGCCAGCACGTAATCTCTAAATGTCAGCCCAGGTTCGGGCAGTTGCAACTGCGGGTCGGCATAAAACGCCATCAGCTCGCGCGCCAGAATCTGCGTACTCGCGGCGTCGACGATCAGGGCGTCAAGGCTGATGTGCAGATGGCTGATGCCCTCATCGAGCAACGACAGACTGAACTCGAACAACGGCCAGCGACTGGCGTCCAGCACCTGATGGGACTGACGTTCGCGGGTGACTTGCAGGGCCTGCTGCGCGGCGGCGGCAGACAGGCCGCGCAGATCGTTGCGTGGCATATGATAGGTCGGCACGCTGTCGAGAACCTGCTGCGTGCCATCGCCAAGGAACACCACGCGCAGCATGTCGTGCCGCAGGATCATGCGGTTCAGCGCCTGCTCGAAACGTGGCACGTCGAGGCCGGGGATGCGCAGTTCTTCATAGCCATGGGCACTGACCCCGCCGAGGCTGACCGACGCTTCGCGGCCAAACCAGTACGCCTGCTGGATATCGGTCAGCGGAAACGGCGCGTAACGTGCGCTGCGATCGGCTTCAATCGGGGCAAAGGGTGTGTCGAGCGAAGGCCCGTCACTCCGCCCGAGCCGCACCTGCTCGGCCAGGTCCATCAGCACCGGCGTCTTGAACAGGCTGCTCAGGGACAGCTGCGCGCCCATGCGCTGGTTGATCATGTAGATCATTCGCGTGGCCAGCAGCGAATGCCCGCCCAGTTCGAAAAAGTTGTCGTGAATGCCGACCTGCTGGCACTTGAGCACCTCGGCCCAGATACACACCATCTGCTGCTCGGTCTCGTCGCGCGGTGCCACATAGGCACTGGCGGCCTGTCGCTCTGGCACTGGCAGCGCCTGACGGTCGAGCTTGCCGTTACGGGTCAGCGGCAACTGCGCCAGCGCCACCCAGGCCGTCGGCACCATGTGTTCCGGCAGGTGGCGGTGCAGCTCGGCACGCAGTGTTTCGGCGGTTGCAGGCCCTACCACATAGGCCACCAGACGCTTGTCGCCCGGCACATCTTCGCGCAGCAGCACCACCGCTTCCCGCACACCGGGTTGCTGGTGCAGAAGGCTGTCTATCTCGCCCAGTTCGACGCGAAAGCCGCGCAACTTGACCTGCTGGTCGATGCGTCCCAGGTAGTGAACGTTGCCGTCAGCCGCGAACCGCGCCAGGTCACCGCTGCGGTACATACGCGCACCGGGCTGCGAGTTGAACGGGTCCGGCATGAAGCGTTCGGCGCTCAAGTCTGGACGATTCAGATAACCACGGGCCAGGCAGGCTCCGGCGATATACAACTCGCCCGCCACACCGACCGGTACCGGGTTCAGGTCGCCGTCCAGCACATACAAACGCGCATTGGCGATGGGCCGGCCAATCGGCGGCGCGTCCGGCCACTGCCCGGCCTGATCACAGTTCAGGCTGAACTGGCTGACCACGTGGGTTTCGGTCGGGCCGTACTGGTTGTGCAGTTGCGCACCGCCAAGGCCGCAGACAAAGGCACGCAGTTCGTCATTGACGAGCAACGCCTCGCCAGCAGTGATGATTTCGCAGCCGCCCTTTGGCAAAGGCATCGGCACCGACGCCTCGGCTTCAGTGAAGCTGGCCAGTTGCTGAAGCACGGCAAACGGCAGAAACGCCCGTTGTACATCTTCGGCCACCAGCGTCGGACGCAGCGCGGCGAGGTCTTTGCGGCCGGCTTCGCTCATCAGCACCAGGCTGCCGCCCTGGCACAGCGTGCTGCAGATTTCCTGAAACGACACGTCGAAATTCAACGACGCGAATTGCAGCACGCGTTGTGCAACAGGCGTCTGTTCCAGTTGCCAGGCGATCAGGTTATCCAGCGCCGCACGGCTGTGCGCCACGCCCTTGGGCCGCCCGGTCGAACCGGAGGTGTAGAGCACGTAAGCCAGGTTGCCGGGGCTGACGGGGACTTGCGGGTTGGCCTCGGAATACTCAGACCAGCGCTGCGCTTCCACGTCGTGGCAGCAGATCGGCAGCGTGTCGGGCAACGGCGGCAGACCGGCAAGCAGTGCAGTCTGGGTCAGCAGCAGGCTCGGTGCGGCATCCGCGAACATGAACGCCAGACGCTCGACCGGGTATGCAGGATCGAACGGCACGTAAGCGGCGCCGGTCTTGAGAATGGCCAACAGGCCGATGACCATCTGCGGCGAGCGCTCCAGACACAGTCCCACGCGCTGCTCGGGCCTCACGCCCTGCTCGATCAGGTAATTCGCCAACCGGTTGGCAGACTGATTGAGCTCGGCGTAAGTCAGCGCTCGCTCATCGGCCAGCAACGCCACGGCATCGGGTGTGCGCTGCGCCACGGCTTCGAAGCGTTTGACACAATCGGGCTGCGCCGAGGTATCGCGTTCGGTGCGGTTCCAGTCGTGGACAATCCGTCGGTGCTGCGCGGCGTTGAGCAGGTCGAGCGTCGCCAACGGCTGTTCGCTGTCCTCGACCATCTGCATGAGGATGCGGCGCAGGTATTCGCCCATCTGCACCACGGTCTCCGGCTCGAACAGCCCCGACGCGTATTCCAGGCCGCCGACGATTTGCCCGTCGCGTTCGCTGAGTGCCAGTTGCAGGTCGAATTTGGCCACTGGCTGGACGCTTTGCAACACGCTGACCTCCAGCCCGGACAACTCCAGATCCGAATCCTGATGCTGCTCCCAGGCGAACAGCACCTGAAACACCGGGCTGTAAGCCAGACTGCGCGGCGGGTTGAGCAACTCCACCACTTGATCGAACGGCAAGTCCTGATGTTCCTGAGCGGCAAGCGCAACGCTGCGCGCCTGTTGCAGCCAGCTGGCCACCGTCGGGCTGCCGGCGCGGGTCATGCGCAGGGCCAGGGTATTGACGAAGAACCCGATCAGCCCTTCCAGCTCCTGCTGGCTGCGGTTCGCCGAGGGCACACCAATGACCACGTCATCCTGCCCCGACAGGCGCATCAGCAACAGCGACCAGGCCGCCAGCAGGTTCATGAACAATGTGGTGCCCTGCTGCGTAGCCAACATTCGGAGCCGTGCTGTCAGCGCACGGTCAAAGACCAGCGGCACGAAGCCGCCGCGGTAATCCTGGGCCGCCGGACGTTTGTGATCGGTGGGCAACTCCAGCAATAGCGGTGCACCGCTCAGGGTTTCACGCCAGTAGCGCCGCTGCGCATCCAGTACCTCGCCGGACAGCCACTGGCGTTGCCAGGCCGCGTAATCCACATACTGAACAGCCAGCGGCGGCAGTGGCAGGGACTGCCCGTGCGCGGCCGGTTGCTGAATAGCCGCCTCATAGAGCAGCCCCAGTTCACGGGTCAGCACGCCCATTGACCAGCCATCCGAGACGATGTGGTGCTGGGTCAGCAGCAACACATGATCGTCGTCGGCCAGCCTGACCAGGCTGACGCGCATCAACGGCCCCACCGCCAGGTCGAACGGCTTGCTGCCCTCTGCGTCGATCAACGCCAGCAGACGCGCCTGGGCATCGTGCTCGCCACGCAAATCGGTGACTGGCAACGGAATGATCGTCTCCGCAGCGCAAACGCGTTGCCGCCCCTCGCCCTCGACCGCGAAGAAGGTGGTGCGCAGAGCCTCGTGGCGGGCCACCAGCTGATTGAAACTGCGCTCCAGCGCGGCCACTTGCAACGGCCCGCGCAGGCGCAGATTCAAGGGCATGTGGTAGGCCGCATTGCCGCCTTCCATCTGCGCCAGAAACCACAGGCGCTGCTGGGCAGACGACAATGTGTGTGCCCCGCTACGCTCTACAGCCGTGATCGGTGGGCGAGCGTTACCCTGCTGCGCGGTGCTCAGTCGTTCGGCGAACTGCTGCAGCACGGGGGCGGTAAACAGGGATGAGGGTGACACCTCAAGATGCAGTGCCTGCCGAACCTTGGCCAGCACACGCATCACCAGCAGCGAGTGACCGCCGAGTGCAAAAAAGTGATCCTGGCGACCGACTCGCTCGACGCCCAGCACCTCCGCCCAGATGGCCGCGAGGGCCGTTTCCAGCGCGCCTTGCGCGGCTTCGAAGACATGCCGATCGAACGCGTCATCCCCCGGCTCGGGCAGTGCGATGCGGTCCAGCTTGCCATTGGCGGTCAGCGGCAGCGCGTCCATGCGCACGAACGCAGCAGGAATCATGTAGTCCGGCAGGCTGCGCTGCAGATGCTCGCGCAGGCCTTTGGGCGTCAGCGCTGCGCCGCTTTGTTCGCGAAAGTAGGCAATCAGCCTGGGTACGCCGGCGTTGTCCTCGCGCAGCACCACCACGTTGTCACGCACACCGGCAACCTCGGCCAGACGCGCCTCGATTTCTCCCAGTTCCAGGCGCAGGCCGCGCAGCTTGGCCTGCGAGTCGTTGCGCCCGAGGAATTCCAGATGGCCGTCAGCCCGATAGCGGGCCAGATCGCCAGTACGGTACAACCGCTCACCGGCCACGAACGGGCTGTCGATGAAGCGCTCGCGGGTCAATTCCGGCAAATTCAGGTAGCCACGCGCAACCCCCGCGCCGCCGATGTACAGTTCGCCGGTCACACCCTGGGGAACCCTCTCGTCAGCGGCATCGAGCAGGTAAATCCGCGTGTTGGCCAACGCCCGTCCGATGGGCAGCACCGCATCGACGTGGCTGTCGGGCTCGAACTCGAAACAGGTGCTGTCGATGCTCGCTTCGGTAACACCGTAGGCCTGGACGATCTGTACCTGCTCGCCACACAACCCACGCAGTTGGCGCGCACTGTGCGCTGTCCAGATGTCCGAACCGCAAACCACCGTGCTCATGAACGACAGGTCGCGCCCTGCCTCCTGCGCCCAGACCAGCAAAGGGTTGAGCACCGCAGGCACGAAGTCCGCGAAATCGATGCGCGCCTCGCTCAACAGGCGATACAGCGCAGGCGGGTCCATCAGCGTGTCACGCGGGCAGAGCACGAGCGTGCCGCCAAAACCTAGCGCGCGGATCAGGTCGGCGCTGAATACATCGAAGGAAAACCCGGCCATTTGCAGGTGATTGAGGGGTTTGTGCAGCGCATACAACCGCTCCCAGGCAGCGCTCACCGCGATCAGCCCACGGTGCTCGACCATGACCCCCTTGGGCGTCCCGGTGGAGCCCGAGGTGTAGATCACGTACGCCAGATGGCGGGACGTCAGACCAACCGCGTGCGGGTCAGGGTTGTGCGTCGGCTGCGCTGCCCATAGTCGGCTATCGGCCAGATCAAGCACTTGCGTTGCGACCTCACCTTGCTCCAGCGCCGCCAGCAACGCCGCGCGCGCCGGGGCGTGGCTCAGCAGCACGCGTGGCGCGCTGTCTGCCAGCATGTGGGCCAGACGGGCTTTCGGGTACGTGGGGTCCAGCGGCACGTAGGCACCGCCGGCCTTGAGTACCGCGAGCACGCCGACCAGCATGTCCAGCGAGCGCTCCAGGCAAATCCCGACACGCACATCCGGCCCGACACCAAGACTGCGCAGGTAATGGGCCAGGCGGTTGGCTTGGGTATTGAGCGTCGCATAGTCAAGCGTGTCCAACCCCAAGCGTGCCGCGATAGCGTCAGGATTAAGCTGCACTTGTGCTTCGAAAAGGCCATGCACACACTGGGTTTGGTCAAAGGGTTGCTCTGTATCAGGATGAGCGAAGCCCGTCCCGCGCGAGGAAGATTTGTCGACCATCAGGAATCACCGTCCGTGAGCAGATTATTTTTTTATGAGCAGACGGGAGCGCAGAGCAGCAAGCCCGTCAGGCACGGCATGAGCAATGCCGGATGAACATCGAGATTCAGGGAGAGGGTGCGGCGCGGGCTCTCGGGCTCATGCCATGACCTGACATGCAAGCGCGCGGGGGGATCGCTGAGGGATGACAGGCGAACGCGGCACGGCGCGAATCGCATACAGAAAGGGGGTTGGCTGGCTCGTTGACGAGACTGATCGCTCTACCCTTGGAACTGACGTTTGCATACCGCGTGGCCAATTGAAACCTCACCTTCGGTTCGAGGGTCAACGACGGGGAACGGCCTGCGCCGGGGTGTCAGCGCCAGGGTGGACCCGATCGGCTGTGACTGCGGAGTCTGTGGACCCATGACAGTCATTGGCGCTGGGTTTTTGGCCCTGAGCGCCGGGGATAATAACCACGATTTTTGGCGATGAGGCAAACAAAAAGTTACAAACCGCGAAAGTGTCCGTCAAACGGCACGGCCGTCCAGCCGCCGGATCTGTTTCAAATTCCAGTGTCAGGCGACGACTTTTCCAGGCATCCGATGCAATACTCGAAACCTGATTCACATGAGCCCGGCCTCCATGACCCTGAACTACCGACGACTGACCCCGGCCGATGCGCCTGCCTATCGCGCCTTGATGCTTGAGGCCTATGAACGTCATCCAGACGCCTTTACCTCTGACGTGAAAGAGCGCGAGGTGCTGCCTGCGCAATGGTGGGAGAAAAGGCTCGATGACAGCGCTGGCGCAAGCGAAGTAGTGTTTGCCGCCGTTGAAAACGGTCACCTGCTGGGCGTCGCCGGCCTCTGCGTCGAAACCCGAAAGAAGGCCCGACACAAATCGACCCTGTTCGGCACGTACGTGCCACTGGTACACAGGAACAGGGGCATCGGCGCTCGATTGGTGCGCAGCGTGCTCGACCATGCCGGAACCCGGCCCGAGCTTCTGGTCGTCCAGCTCACTGTCACGCAGGGCAACACCGAAGCAGTCGGACTGTACGAGCGAATGGGCTTCGTGACCTTTGGCCTCGAACCCCTTGCAGTCGCTGTAGGCACCGGGTTCGTCGCCAAGGTGCACATGTGGAAAGACTTGCGCGGGTGAACGGCCCGCCCGGGTAATGGCGCTTCAGCAATCGAGCGCGTCAGCCGCTTCGGTCAGGGAATCAACGATCACGTCCCAGTCCTGTTCGGCGGTCAGATCAGACGTCTGGCCTGGCCCGTGCTCGGCGGGACGTCGGACGAAAACGGTCTTGAAGCCATTCGCACGTGCGGCAGTCAGGTCGGCGTTATGCGCAGCCACCATGGCGACGCAATGCGGCGCCAGACCCACTGCTTTTGCAGACTTCAGGTAGGCCTGGGGCATCGGTTTGTAGGTGCCGGCGATCTCCGCGCCGACGATGACGTCCCAGGGCAGTCCGCCGAACTTTGCCAGGTTGAGCATTCCGGCGATGTGTCCGTTCGATAGCGTACCGATCGAGAATCTGCGCGTTAATCGGGTCAGGCCTGCGACCGAGTCGGGCCATGGATCGAGCCTTTCCCAAGCCTTGTTCAGCTCGGCGAGCTCGGCGTCGGAGATGCTGCCGAAATCCAGCTCGTGGCGCGCCAGCACGGTTTCGAGATTCTCCCGGTTGAGCACGTCGAGTGTCACGTACGGGCGCTCACCCGCACGCACGCGCTGCATGGAAGGTTGATAAAGAGCGCGCCACTGATCGGCAAAATCAAGGGGGTCGACGTGCATGCCATGCCGCTGCAGAAATGGCGCAGCGGCCCGCGCCACGCCGTTTCGCCAGTCGACAACGGTGCCGAATACATCGAAACCGAGAAACCCTATCTGTTCCAGTCTGGCCATATTGCTCTCCCGAATCGTGCACAGTCGCTTATAGTTCTACAGAACTAGAACTATAGAACCAATCGCGCCAAAGCGAGTTGTTCCGGGCAGACATTACCCCAACTGTAAATGTTATGGACGGCACCGACACGGCTCGGCGGCTGATCAATCAACGATAGACGGAGGATTCATGGACTACGTAAAGCTTGGCAACACAGGGCTGGATATTTCCAGACTGTGCCTTGGATGCATGACATTCGGCGAGCCCGATGCCGGAACGCATCCCTGGACACTGGGCGAAGAAGCAAGCAGGCCGATCATCAAACACGCCGTCGAGCAAGGCATCAATTTTTTTGACACGGCCAACAGCTACTCGGCTGGTACTTCGGAAACCATCGTCGGCAAATTGCTCAAAGAGTTCACCCGTCGCGACGAGACCGTCATCGCCACGAAGGTGTTCTTTCCGGCGAACATGTGGGAAGGCTCGACCCGTCCTAACGAAAAGGGGCTCTCGCGCAAGGCCATCATGTCCAGTATTGATGCGAGCCTGACGCGACTCGGCACTGACTACGTCGACCTGTACCAGATCCATCGCTGGGACTATGACACGCCCATCGAAGAAACCATGGAAGCCCTGCACGATGTGGTCAAGGCCGGCAAGGCCAGGTACATCGGCGCGTCCTCAATGTACGCATGGCAGTTCGCCAAGGCCCAGCAGGTCGCGACCGCGCATGGCTGGAGCAGGTTCGTCTCGATGCAGAACTACCTGAACCTGGTGTATCGCGAAGAAGAGCGCGAGATGATCCCGCTGTGTATCGATCAGGGTGTCGGCCTGATGCCGTGGAGCCCGATGGCACGCGGCAGGCTGACCAGGCCCCATGGTCAGCAGACGGAGCGGACCAGAACCGACGTTTCCGGCCAGTCGTTTTACGAGGCGACGGAAAAGGAAGACGGTCGGGTGATCGATACCGTGGAACAGCTGGCCGCAGAGCGCGGGGTGCCGATGGCGCAAATCGCACTGGCTTGGGTATTGGCCAAGCGCGGTGTATCCGCGCCCATCGTCGGCGCTTCCAAGGCCACGCAACTGGACGATGCCATCGCAGCGCTGCAACTGGTGCTCAGTGATGAGGACATCAAACGCCTCGAGGCTCCGTACGTGCCCCATGCAGTGACCGGATTCGTCTGACCGACGCAGCAAAACACCCGTAACCGGCGAACGACATGAGCGTCGCCGGTTACCCGCGGCACACAGCGACGACGAGGACCCTAAAGATCGCACCCCACGCTTTCGTAACTGTCATACAGTTCTGAAATAACACCTGTCTATGTCACCGTGCGCAAATATCTATTGGGCAGCGAGTCGACTGGACGGTATTGTCAGGCCATTCTGAATAAAGGCTCTTTGCCATTATTTAATTCGACTTCTTCTCTTGCCTCGCTCGGGTTCATTTCATGAAAAATCAGGTTTCTCTGGCTACGCGCATCGGCTTGGGATTCGCCGCTGTCGTGTCGCTGCTCATCTTGATCACCGCCGTTGGCATTCAGCGGGTCGGGTTCATCGACAGCACCCTGGAAGACGTAGGCGAAAATGCCGCCAAGGTGCAACGCTATGCGATCAACTTTCGGGGCAGCGTGCATAACCGTGCGATCGCCCTGCGTGACGCCGTGCTGGTCAATAACGACCAGGACCTGGCGCTGCATCTGGCAGAGATGACCCGCCTTGAAAAGGACTATGTCGACTCGGCCGTACCGATGGAGCAGTTGTTCACCAAGCCCAATGTCAGTGCCGAAGAGCGCCAATTGCTGCGCGGCATCAAGGAGATCGAACAGCAAACGCTCAGCTCTACCAAGAGCGTGATTGCCTTGCGCCGTGCTGGAGACATCGCCGGTGCGCAGGCCTTGTTGCTCAGCCAGACGTCCGGTAACTACAGTGAATGGCTGAAGCGTATCAACGCGCTCATCGATAATGAGGAAGCCTCGATCAGGGTTCATCTGGATAACGTGCAGGCAACCGCCAGCCAGTTCCGTGGCCTGATGCTGCTGGCCACAGCGTTCGCCGTGCTGCTGAGCATCGTGCTGTCGGCGTTCATCATCCGCTTCGTGAAAAAGACCCTTGGCGCAGAACCGGTTGACGTTGCCGAGGCCATTCGCCGACTGGCAGCGGGCGATCTGCAGCAAACCATCACCACGGCGTATCCCGACAGCGTCATGGGCGTACTGAGAACAGCGCTAATCCGTCTTTCGGAAACCATCACCGACGTACGAATGGCCGCTCAAGAGGTCAGCCAGTCCTCTACCGTGCTGTCGGCGGCCTCCTCCGCCAACAATGCGCAGATCATGGTGCAGACCCGTGAAGCCGAACAGGTAGCCACCGCCATCAGCGAGATGGCCGCGACGGTCAGTGAAGTGTCGGGCTATGCAGCACAGGCCGCAGACGCTGCACGTCTGGCTGACAGTGAGGTGGCGAACGGCAACACGCTCGTCGAAGGCACGACCACTGCCATCGAACAACTGGCGGCCACGCTGACTGAAACGACCAGTACCGTGGAGCAGGTCTCACGGCACGGCGAGGAGATCGAAAAGGTGATCGAGGTGATCAACTCGATTGCCTCACAAACCAATCTTCTGGCGCTCAACGCGGCCATTGAAGCCGCCCGCGCGGGCGAGCATGGCCGAGGTTTTGCGGTGGTGGCCGATGAGGTTCGTTCGCTGGCCAATCGCACTCAGCTGTCGACCCAGGAGATTCAGAACATGATCAGCACGCTGCAGGGCGGTACTGAAACTGCGGCACAGAACATGCGCGACAGCTGTGAACTGGTCAATCGTGCCGTGGAACAGACACGCAATGCCCAAAGCGCCTTGTCGAGAATCAATCAGGAAGTGAGTGCGATCAATCACATGAACGCGCAGATCGCCAGCGCGTCGGTTCAACAGAGTGCGGTGGCAGAAGACGTTGCGATAAACATCACCAGCATCCACGACTCGACACTCGAATCTGCCAATGGATCGCAGCAGGTGGCAACCGCCAGTGAGGAGCTCGCACAGCTTGCGGATCGCCTGACCCGCAAGGTCGCGTTTTTCAAGGCAGGCTGAGGGTGTGATGAGTTATCGCGACGATGCATTCAGCGTTGCCGCGGTATCCCATTATCGGCAGATCAGTCTATGCAACTGACCGGCTTTGAGCTGCGCATCGCCAGTATCACGGTGAACATGGACAGCGCGGCACATACCGCGCCGATCACGATGGCAGCGGTAAAGCCGGCCCGACCGGACACCACACCACCAATGAACGCCCCGCCGCCAATCGACAGATTCACCACACAGACCAGCAACGCCTGAACGCCTTCGACACGATCATTGGAAGCCTCGAAACACCAAATCTGTGTGGTGATGGGGATCATCCCGAAAGCGAACCCCCAGACCAGAATCACCGGCCAGAGCAGCCACGGGTTACCGACGAACATCAGCAGCGTCGTTAGCGAGCCCAGCATCAGCAGGGTCATGATCAGCACCGAGGACTGCGCGCTCCTGGCCGCCAGGGCTCCGCCGGCCAGATTGCCTGCAACCGCTGCCAGGCCGAACGCGAAGAGCAATGCCCCCAGCGCCTGACCCTGGATATGTGCGAATTCCTGCACGAAGGGCGCTAGATAAGTGTAGGCCGCGAAGTGCCCGACATAGATCAACAGTGCGGCAGCGAACATACGACGAATGCGCTGCTCGCCAGCCAGCGACAACATCTGGCTGATGCCGGCGGAACGTTCGCCCGGCAACGCAGGCAGGAAGGTTGCGATCAACAACCCCACTGCAACCGTGACCACTGCCGCTGTTTCAAAAGCTGCCCGCCAGCCGAAGGCTTCACCGATCAACGTACCGGCCGGAATCCCGGCGACAGTGCCAATCGAGACGCCCGCCAGCACATAAGCAGTGGCCTTCACGCCCTCCTTGCCGGGCCTCAAGCGCGGCCCGAGTGACCCGGCAATCGTCCAGAATCCCCCCAGCGCGAAGCCGAGCAGGACCCTGCCTGCGAGTGTCAGCCAGAAGTGCGTAGACAACGCGACGATCAGGTTGGATGCCAGCAATATCGACAGCAGCCCGAGCAACAGGCGCTTGCGGTCGACATGACTGAACAGGGCAATACAGGACGGTGCCGAGATGGCCGCAAGGATGCCGGGAACGGCCATCATCAAGCCTGTCTGGCTGATGCTGGTTCCCAGGTCGCGAGCGATATCGGGCAGCAGCCCGACCGGTAGAAATTCAGTGGTGACGGTGGCGAACGACCCAAGCGATACGCTGCCAACGGCCCACCATGAAGCGGGTTTTGTTTTTACGTTTCCAGCGGTTTCAAAGCGACTCACAGCGGTTCCAGAATTCAGGGATGTCAGCGACCGGCCGCTCGGGCCAGCGCGTGGAAGCGGCCAACCCTAACGTGTAAGTCCGTATCGAAGCCACCTTGCGAAAGAATTTTGTGTGGATGACGCAAGGTAAGCCCAGCGAAGGCTGGCCATCAGGCCGATGCCCCGCGTCGAGGTTGCATGGGTGACGCAGAGCGTCAAGAACGGCATTCCCACGCGGAGCATGGGAACGATCAATCACCGACTATCGTACCGACGCTCTGCGTCAGGAACGGCGTTCCCAAGCAAAGCTTGGGAACGATCATTCAACAACGACTTCCGGCTATCGTGACCTACTTGTTGCGGGTCACTCTCCAGATGGTGTTTGCCAGGTCGTCAGCGATGATAAGTGCGCCTTTCGGATCAACTGTCACACCGACCGGCCGGCCACGAGTCTTGCCGTCAGCTCCGCGGAAACCGGTTGCGAAATCCACAGGCTCGCCCGCAGGACGTCCATTGCTGAACGGCACAAAGATCACCTTGTAACCCACCGGGTTATCGCGGTTCCAACTGCCGTGCTCACCAACGAACACGCCGTCGGCAAACTTGTCGCCCATGGCCGGGATCGAGAACGACACGCCCAGTGCGGCGACGTGCGAACCAAGGCTGTAATCAGGCTTGATCGCCGCAGCGACTTTGGCCGGATTCTGCGGCTGGGCGCGCGTGTCGACATTCTGGCCCCAATAGCTGTAAGGCCAGCCGTAGAACGCACCCTCCTTCACCGAGGTCAGGTAGTCCGGAACCAGATCAGGCCCCAGTTCGTCACGCTCGTTGACCACCGTCCACAACTGCCCGGTGCCCGGCTGAATCGCCAGCGCTGTCGGGTTGCGCAGACCGGTCGCATAAGGCTTGTGAGCACCGGTGGCGGCGTCGATCTGCCAGACCATCGCCCGATCGATCTCGACCTCCATGCCGCGCTCGGTCACGTTACTGTTCGAGCCGATACCGACATACAGGTAGCGGCCATCAGGGCTTGCCGTCAGCGCCTTGGTCCAGTGGTGGTTGATCGCCGCAGGCAAGTCGGTGACCTTGGTAGGTTCACCGCTGGCCTTGGTCTGGCCTTCCTGATAATCGAAGCTGACTAGCGCATCCTGGTTGGCTACGTAAAGCTTGCCGTTCGCGAAGGCCAGGCCATAAGGCGCATTGAGGTTCTCGGCAAAGACCGTCTTCAGCTCGTACTTGCCGTCGCCGTCCGCGTCCCGCAACAGTGTCAGACGATTACCGCTTTTGACCTTGGTGTTGCCCTGGGCCTTGATGACGCTGGCAATTACGTCCTTGGGTTTGAGCTTGGCAGCGCTGCCGCCGCGTCCTTCGGCAACGATGATGTCGCCATTGGGCAAGACGATGGACTGGCGCGGAATATTCAGGTCACTGGCAATCGCCGTGATGCTGAAACCCTCAGGCACGGCAGGCTTCTGATCGCCCCATGCGGTCGGTTCGGCAATCTTCATGCTCGGCAACAGGCCGCGTTGCGGATCCGGAAGTTTCGGATCCGGTCCGCGCGCCTGAGTGCTGTCGGCTTCACCACCGCAGGCGCTCAGCAGCAGCGCCATGCTCAATGCAGTCAATGCGTGGATATTTCTCATTCTGCACCTCCGGAACGCAGGCTGGTGAGCCCGGTCCACGTCGCAACGCAGGCCAGAACAGTGACGATGACCGACAGGATCAAGCCAGACGGCATGACCGCCCAGGCGTCTTTCGCATGCTCGAAGGCATTGACCAGACCCAGCACCCAGGTAACCAGCAACAACAGGAAGTACACCACGGGACGACCGGCCTTGTGATCGGCGCGAACCAGATTGACCAACGCGAACAGCAACGCCAGCCCGCAGAACAACAGGCCTCCGGCAATCAGCCAGGCGGCAAAGTTGCTCCACTGAATCTGAAAGGTCTGGTAGTAGGCAATATCACTCAGCAAGCCGCCAAGAAACAAAGGCACGGTTCCGGCAAGCAAGGTCGCGTGTAGCGGGCCTGGCGTGTAGCGGTAGACGGGATGGGTGGTTACGGTCATGACGGCTCCTTTTCGTTCGGCGACCCTGGATCAAAACTCAGTGCGGATGCACTGGCAGGTCGGGGTCGCGCTGAATGCGCATAAGGAAGGATCATGCTGAGCAAGCGATAGTTCAGCGCTTTTCATTTCGAAATATGTTGAAGACGCTACTCGCGTGCCGTGCGCTTGTTTCGCCGGCAACGCTCAGAGCAATAAAGCACCTCATCCCAGCAGCGCGCCCACTTCTTGCGCCAGGTGAACGGCAGCCCGCAGACCACACAGGTTTTGACCGGCAACTCACTCTTTTTCAAAGCGCTTCTCCAGCATCCAGCCTGGCCAGCAAATGCTCGCCCCGCTCCCACAGCGCCTGTTGCTTGGGCTCAGCCATACGATCAAGGTTCTTATAGATAATCGCCATGCGCTGATTGCGACGTAACAGGTCGCCGTGGCGCATCAGGAAATGCCAGTAGAGCGCATTGAACGGGCAGGCATCCTCAGTGGTGCTTTCAGTGACCTTGTACGCACAGCCGCGGCAATAGTCAGACATGCGCTTGATGTACTGGCCGCTGGCGCAATAGGGCTTGGAGCCCAGATAGCCGCCATCGGCATGCATGACCATGCCCAGCGTATTGGGCAGCTCGACCCAGTCGAAGGCGTCCATGTAGATCGCCAGATACCACTCGCAGATCTGCTCCGGCACGATGCCGGCAAGCAGGGCAAAGTTGCCGGTCACCATCAGGCGCTGAATGTGGTGGGCGTAGGCGTGCTTCAGGCTCTGGCCAATCGCCTGACTCATGCAGTTCATCTTGGTTTCGCCGGTCCAGTAAAACTCGGGCAGCGGCCGGCTGTTACCGAACAGATTGCCGCTCGCGTAATCGGGCATTTTCAGCCAATAGACGCCACGCACATATTCCCGCCAGCCGATCAGTTGGCGAATGAAACCTTCGGCGGCATTCAGCCCCACCCTGCCCGACCAGTATGCGGATTCAACGTCACTGCACACCTGGCGTAAATCCAGCAGCCCGATGTTCAGCGCAGCACTGATGCGCGCATGAAACAAAAACGGCTCATCAGTGGCCATAGCGTCCTGATAATCACCGAAACCGGCCAGGCCATAGTCCAGAAAGTATTCCCACAGCGCCTGAGCGTCGGCGTGCGTAACCGGATAGTCGAAATTATCCAGCGAGCCGTAATGACTGGCAAAGCGCTCGCCCACCAGCGTCAGCACCTGACGGGTGATGGTGTCGGCGGAAAAGCGCAGCGGATAAGGCGCGGCCATGCCCTTGGGCAGCGCCTTGCGGTTCTCGGCATCAAAGTTCCAGGCACCACCGACCGGCGTACCGTCGCCGTTCAACAGCAGCCTGCTTTTGCGGCGCATCTCCCGGTAAAAGAACTCCATGCGCAACTGCTTCTTGCCTTGCGCCCACGACGAGAACTCGTCACGGGAACAGAGAAAGCGCGTATCCGCGTGCCACCGGATGGGCAACCCGCAGTCCTTGATCGACTGCTCCAGACGCCAGTCGCCACACTCGGTAACGTGCAGCTCTTCTGCTCGCAACAGGGCCTGCCAACGCTGCAACTCACCGGGCACCGACCCGGTGTTCTGCGGATCATCGAGCATGACGTACTGCACCCGAACACCACGCTCACGCAGCGCCTCGGCAAAATGTCGCATGGCGCTGAAGATCAGCACGATCTTCTGCGGGTGATGCGGCACATGACTCGCCTCTTCCATGACCTCGACCATCAGGACCGTATCGCGCTCGGGGATCAGACTCGCCAAGGATGCGAGATCGAAGGAAAGCTGATCGCCGAGGATCAGGTGGAGACGAGAGGCTTGGGTCAAGGGAAGAGGCTCCGCGGCCATAAAACTTGTACCAATGTAATTTCATGTACAAGATTTTCATAGCGTTTTTCGATGGGATACCTGCCCGACCCGCAGGGCGACCCACGCCCGGCCTCAGCATGGAAATGTGAAAATTTTGTTAACTATTTGTTCGCAGTATCTTTTTCTGATCGAAACAACCTGTCACACTAATGCGAACCATTATCACCATTATTATCATCCTGCCATGGAGGGCGTCGAGGGAGTGTCGGGTTCATGTCGGGGCAACAATCGCAAAGCCGTAATCGTTTCACACCGGGTCTGCTGGCCATGGGCATCTGGGCTGCCACCACACAGGCAGCCTTTGCCGCTGAGGAACAGCCCGCCACGACCATGGAGCTGGGTGCCACGCAGATCAGCAGCGATCAACTTGGCTCCACAACCGAGGGCAGTCAGTCCTACACCACCGGCCCGATGCAGACCGCGACCAAGTTGCCACTGACCATTCGTGAAACGCCGCAGGCCGTGACGGTCGTCACCCGCCAACGCATGGACGATCAGGCCATGACCAGCATCAATGACGTGGTCAGGTATACACCGGGACTGTTTTTGGACCAGTCCAGCGGACCGGGTCGGCAAACCTACACGTCCCGCGGTTTCGACATCGACAACATCATGTACGACGGCCTGCCCGCCTCGTACTCGGGCTACACGGCAGGCGTTCAACCCAATCTGGCCATGTTCGATCATGTCGAGGTGATCAGGGGCGCGACGGGCCTGGCGACAGGGTCTGGCAATCCTTCGGCAGCGATCAATATGGTGCGCAAGCGCCCTACCGCCGTGCCACAGGTCACCCTCACCGGCACGGTCGGGAGCTGGGACGATTACCGTGGTGTATTCGATGCGTCCGGCCCACTGAACGACAGCCGCACGGTTCGCGGCCGCATAGTCGGCTCCTACCAGGATGCCAACAGTTTCCGCGACAAGGAAAAGAGCGATCACGGCGTGTTCTACGGGGTGGTCGAAGCCGATCTGAGTGACGCGACGACCGCCACCCTGGGCCTGTCTCGTCAGGAAGATCAGACCAACTACTTCTGGGGCGGCCTGCCCCTGGGCGTCGATGGTCACCACCTGAACCTGCCGCGCTCCACCTACTCAGGGTCGGATTGGGAAAACAAGAAAATCCAGATAGACACCGTGTTCGGTGAGCTGGAGCACCGTTTCGACAACGACTGGAAGCTGCGCGTAGCAGGCTCGAGCTCGTCGCTGGACGGCCTGTTTTCGGGGACTTATCTGTCTCGCTACAACGGCCCGCTGGAAACCACGGCCTACCAGTCGAAGCCGGAAGAGCAGCAGACCGCCTTCGATGCCTACGCCAGTGGGCCGGTCGAGGCCTTCGGCCGCACTCATGAAGTGGTGGTCGGCACCAGCCGGCGCGTGTACGACCAGACCAGCAACGAGTACAGCCCCTACGACACCGGCCTGCCCATCGGCGCGCCAAAGCCGGACTTCGTTCGCAATGGCAAGACGCATAGCATCGCTACCCAGGATGCGGTCTATCTCACCACACGCCTGAGCCTGGCCGATCCATTGACCCTGATCCTCGGCGGCCGTCTGGACTGGTACGACTACGATGACCGCGTCGGCGATGAAGACTACAAAGTCACCCGTAACCTGACGCGCTACGCAGGGCTGATCTATAAGCTGGATGAACACCACTCGCTTTACACCAGTTACACCGACGTCTTTCAGCCGCAGAGCGCACAGGACCTGTCCGGCAAGGTGCTCAAGCCGGTGGTGGGCGAAAACTATGAAGTCGGTATCAAGGGTGAATACTTCAACGGCGCGCTCAACACCTCCCTGGCGGTGTTCCAGATCGACCAGAAAAACCTCAAGACCCAGTCGCCGACCCAGGCGGGCTGCGCGGTTCTGACCTGTTACGACGCTGCCGGTCTGGTACGCAGCCAAGGCATCGAGATGGAACTGCAAGGCGCGCTGACCGAGAACTGGCAAGTCGGCGCAGGCTACACCTACGCCCGCACCCACTACCTCAAGGACGCCGATCCGGCGAACAAGAACCAGCAATTCAACACCGACACACCCGAGCATCTGTTCAAGGTGTCGACGGTCTATCGTCTGCAGGGTGCACTGGAGAAAATGCGCGTCGGTGGCAACGTTTACTGGCAGAGCCGCATGTACAACGACATCGCGCTTACCGATGGCAGCTATCGCCTGGAACAGGGTAGCTACGCCGTCGCCGACCTGATGGCAGGGTATCAGGTGAGCAAAAACCTCGACGTGCAACTGAACGCCAACAACATCTTCGACCGCACCTACTACACGGCAATTGGCGCAAGTTCGGTATGGGGCTCCACCGACGTGTACGGCAACCCGCGCAGCTATGCGTTGACGGCCAAGTACAGCTTCTGAACCTGAGCCACGCTGCTACCGGGCATGCCCGACAGCAGCGTGGTTACCTGAGCGGTTACGCACCGCCTTCCAGACCAAACGCCTTTGCCATCCCGCCTGCCCCTTTGGGCGTCAGCTGCAGTGCTCTGGAATCCAGATGGCGGCTTACCCAACCTCGTTTGAGCATCAGCTCCAGCAGCGCCGCCGATGTGAGGAGACGCTCACTCCAGTCCAGACAAGCGTAGGCACTCTTCGGTGGTGTCCGGACTTTATTCGACGGGCCTGACAGCGACGTGGTGATACTGGCACTCACTGCCAGTATTCAGGCGTCAGCAATACTTTCACTTATCAGCACGCGACCCCATGGAAAACCATCTAAAAACCAAAAAACAGAGTGATCACTCTGTTTTTTAAAAAGAAGATTAATGCCTGTAAAAACACAAAAACTAGAAAAATATTGCCTATTAAATATATATTTTGAAATTAAAACAAAACCAAAACCAAATAGCTGCCATTGAATTTTACCCAATCTCAAATATATAAAATTACATTCGTGTATTTTACCTTTCAGCAATTTTCTGTTTGTCACGCACGCCTTGAATGAACTGTCAGCGGCCCTGAGCTGCTGACTTGCCTGTCTGCCTGTTTCATATTTCTGTTTGGAGATTCTCCCGATGGCCAGCCCCCTGCTGCCTGTTGTTGCCACTTTACTGATGTCCCTTGCCGCCCTCCCGGTGTCTGCCGCTGACAGGCAGAACCCGCTGCCATCCACGTCGAGCGAGCGCCGCGCAGAAGTCGACGCCCAGCGTGAGCAGATCACCGGTGCCGACGCTGCCGTACAGAAAACGCCCAATGGCGCGCAAACGGTGGTGGATGCACCGATCGACACTGCTGACGCCCCTGCCGGCAATGAAGACCACTGAGTGACCCACTGACTGCAACCGATCAACCTATGAATGACGTAAGGAATAACTCCGTGTCCATGATCAAACAAGGCCTGGGCCTGAGCCTGTTGGCGCTCGGTATCGCCCAGGCAGGCAGCGTATTCGCTGTCACGCCGATGACCGGCAATGAAGTGGAAGCGCGCGTAGGCGCGATGCTGGACAACA
This sequence comes from Pseudomonas sp. PvP100, assembly GCF_017833055.1. Lineage (NCBI taxonomy): Bacteria > Pseudomonadati > Pseudomonadota > Gammaproteobacteria > Pseudomonadales > Pseudomonadaceae > Pseudomonas > Pseudomonas sp. PvP100. The sequence continues at coordinate 549,714 of NZ_JAFIBO010000001.1, read as the reverse complement.
TGACGCAATCGGAAAAAATCAATTTTTCGCGCGTTGACGACGGCCGCATGATTCCCAAGCTGGACAAGTTCAACCTCCAGGGCACGGTCGCCTATGACTCGGCCATGGGCGTACTGGTCGGCGGCAAGACGTTCGGCGCGCAGTACCCCTCGCCATCCGCCCTTGCCGCAACCTGGAGCATTAACCGTGCCAAGGAATTCGGTCTGGCCATAGGCTACGAAACCCGCATCGCAGGCGGTCAGCAGATGCTGTCACCAGCCATCAACCTGTACCGCACGCCGTTCAACGGCCGGGCGGCTGAGTACATGAGCGGCGAAGATCCGTTTCTCGGCGCAGTACTGGCACCTGCCGTCACCAACGGTATCCAGGTTCAAGGCATCCAGGCGGCCGCCAAGCATTACCTTATGAACGAGCAGGAAGCGAACCGTCATTATCTGGATGTGAAGATCGACGAACGAGCGATGCAGGAGCTGTACCTGCCGGGCTTCGAATCGCTGGTCAAGAACTCGAATATCGCCTCGATCATGTGCGGCTACAACAAGATCAACGGCGAATACGCGTGTGAAAACCACCACCTCATCACCGATATCCTCAAAGGCCAGTGGGGCTTTCAGGGTAACGTCATGAGCGATTTCAACTCGGTTCAGGACGCCTTCAAGGGTGCCTGGGCGGGCACCGATATCGACATGCCCAGCGGCCTTCAGTTTACCGAAGCCAAACTGCTGCCTTACGTCTGGAATGGTCAACTGCACCAGAACGTGATCGACGACAAGGTGCGCAGGAACCTGAGAGCGCTGGTCAGCTACGGCTTTGACAAAGGGATCAACAAGGCGCAGCCACTGGAGCATCGTGAATACGGTCAGCTGGCGGCCTTGAACGTCGCCAGAGAATCGATCGTCCTGCTGCGCAACGAGCCAGTAGACGGGCAGAAACCTCTGCTGCCGTTGTCCAGAAACGCAAAGATCGCCGTGATTGGCGATATGGCCATGCAGCCGCCGACCGCGCCGTTCGGCACCGCTTATTCGGCGCCGGCCAGCTATGTCACCGAAGTGAGCGGACTCAAGCAACTGGCGTCTAGCCCGTCGAATGTGGACTACCTGCCACAGATGAGCCTGAACCCTAAATCATCGGTCTGGTATCAGCCAGGCAGTGACCAGCAGGCGATCAGCAACACCGGCGTAAAAGCCGAGTACTACGCCAACACCTCGCTGTCCGGCGACCCGGTGGCAACCCGCATCGAGCCGGGCGTCAACCTGGACTGGATTACCAGTACCAACGTGACCGATAACGGTGCCAGCACAGTCAACGGTTATACCCCTGCGCCAGGCGCGTTCTCTGCCCGTTTCACCGGCAAGATCAAACCGACGATCACCGGGCCCCAGGTGTTCAAGGTGCGTGCCGACGGCCCTTACAAACTCTGGATCAACGATGAGCTGGTGCTTGAAGATGAAGGCGCGCAAGTCTCGTTCGACCTGATTCCAGTCGTGCCGCGCACCGTCAAGACACCGAATCTCAAGGCCGGCAGCGAATACAACGTGCGCCTCGAATACCGCCGGCTCAAGGGCAACTTCACCCCGGTACTGGGCGGCATGAACGGCGTGCAGATGAGCTGGGCATCGTTGCGTCCACCGAAGAACCTGGGGGATTACGACGCTGTCGTGGTAGCCGCCGGCAATAACTTCGAATACGAGGGTGAGTCGCTCGATCGTCCGTTCGAACTGCCGCAATTCCAGTCCGAGCTGATCGGTTTCATTCAGAAAGCCAACCCGAAAACCATCGTGGTACTGCACGGTGGCGGTGGCATGGACATGCAGCCGTGGGCTGACAAGGTAGGTGCGTCTCTGCACGCTTGGTATCCAGGGCAACAGGGCGGCCAGGCACTGGCTGAAATCCTCTTCGGCAAGGTCAATCCGTCGGGCAAGCTGCCGATCACGCTGGACAAGAAGGCGCAGGACAATCCGAGCTATGCATCGTACTCGAACCCGGTGCCTTACTATTTCAGCAGCCCTAACCCGCCTGTCGAGATGAGCTACAGCGAAGGCCTGTACCTGGGCTATCGCGGTTACGACAAGAAGCACACCAAACCGCTGTACCCATTCGGTTTCGGGCTTTCGTATACCACCTACGCGTACAGCGACCTGAAGCTGTCGAGCAATGTGCTGGCACCGGGCGCGACCATTCAAGCGTCGTTCACGGTTACCAACACGGGTGACAAGGCCGGTTTCGAAGTGGCTCAGTTGTACGTGCAGCCTTCCAAGCCGCTGGTTGATCGTCCAGAGAAAGAGCTGAAGGGCTTTTCCAAGGTTTACCTGAAGCCTGGCGAAAGCAAGACCGTGACCATTGCGCTGGACTCGCGCTCGTTCGCGTACTACTCAGCCAACTCGGTGAGCTGGAACGTTGACCCTGGCAAGTTCAAGGTGCTGGTAGGCAAGGACTCGGAAAACCTGACGCTCGACCGCACGGTTGTAGCGTTGTACCCGGAGAAATTGACCACTCGCGACTCCAACCCGCTGCCGATTCCCCTGCGCAAGGCCGTACAGGTCAAGGCAGAACAGGCTTACTAAGCGACATTCATCCCAAGCAACATTCATCACACGCCAAAGGCATCGGTGGTCGACAGGACCACCGATGCCTGCCTGGCAAATGCTCGCAGCTCAGCGTGCAGCCAGATCCCGCGCCAGTCGTTCGAGAAACCTGGCAAACCCCTCCTCTATCTGCACATCCCCTGGCGATCGAAGCCATTGAATCTGCATGCCATCCATCATGGCGGCTATCTCCAGGCTGATCTGCCTTGCGTCAATATCCGCTCGAACTTCGCCTTCCTCGACCAGCAACTTCAGATGCGCCTGAAGATGACCGTGCACAATTGCAAAACGCTCGCTGAACCAGCGGTGTGCAGGATGCGTGACCGACAGGCTTTCAGTGTTGATGATCATCAGCGCCTGGCTGACCGCGGCGTCTTCGATACTGAAACTCATGACCTGCTTCAGAAACGACAGGAACCCCTGCAGAGAAGCGACCTGATCGGCATCCTGCAGCCGGCCGGCAATGTACTGGTCGCGATGTTCGAGAACAGCTTGCAGCAGCACCAGTTTGGTCGGGAAGTGGTGCAGCAGGCCGACCTGAGAGAGACCTGCCACCTTGGCAATGTTGGTCAGCGAGGCGCCGGCATACCCATCCCGAGCGAAGAGGGTCATGGCCGCCTTGATGATTTCGGCCTTGCGCACCTCGCCCTTGGGCAGGCGACGTTTGGCTGCAGGCTGCTTGGCTGGTGCAGGTGTACCGGAACTGTTTGCATCGATGGACATACGAAGGGCACGTTTCGCATAACGAAAGGGTAAATCCTAGCATGTGCTCCGCAGAACCCCTGAAAAAAGGCTGCTCCGCAAGCACAATTCGCATCAGGTCATGAGCGATGTGCGCAGCCTGCGAACAAAGTTGTTCCCCTGGCCTGACGCCCTCTAAAGAAAGCCGCCCAAAGGCCGATGAATACCCGGGCAATTCGCCGCGCCTTGAACATGTGCCCTGAACCAGCCGAAGACGCGATGGCTGCTTTAAATGCCTGATCCGTCGAAAACCGATTCGTCGGCAGGTGTCCACTGACACAGCCACTGCGGTGCAGTCAGGAAGGGAAGTGAGTTCAAGCGCGGCAATGACTGTATGGTGATCGACATAGAACGACGCACATCAGGTGCAGCCTGCCGAGGGCGAACGGGCAAATGCAGAGCTTACTAACGAGCGGATTTCAACGTGCAAAGCAGGCCACCGACAAGTGCCCGCCCATGCCAAACATAACGTGTGAGCGGGAGGCGCTCTGAAAGACCTGACAAGAGAAGAGCTTGAAACGCAGATCGTGGACCTGCGCAGAATGCTTGAAGAAGCCGGCATCGACGCCGCAACGAATACCTGTCGACCCGCAGCCATCGGCCGCGAGGCACGCCAGCGTGCAGTCTTTGACAGTGCGATGGATTTCGCCATGATCCTGACCGATCGCGACGGCATCATTACCGACTGGAACCCGGGCGCAGAGCAGGTTCTGGGCTGGACTCAGGATGAGATGGTTGGCCAGAGCGCCGAACGTTTCTTTACGCCCGAGGACGTGGCCAACGACCGGATCGAGCATGAAATGCAGCTTGCGCTGAGTGTAGGCCGGGCGTCGGACGAGCGCTGGCACCTGCGCAAGGACGGCCAGCTGTTCTGGGCATCAGGCGAGATGATGCCGCTTTACGATAAAAAGCATACGCACCTCGGCTTCGTGAAGATCCTGCGCGACCGCACCCCCGAGCATCTGGCGGGCCGCGCGACCGAAGAAGCCCAGGAACGACACCGGCTCGCCGCCAAGGCGACCAATGACGCGATCTGGGATTGGGACTTTGCAGCCAACCTGGTGCTCTGGAACGACGCGCTGGAAGAGGCCTACGGCTACCCGCTGGCAACCCTGGACAACTCCGGTGACTGGTGGATGGGCCAGATCCATCCCGACGACCGTACCCGCGTGTACAACTCCATTCATGCCGTGATCGACGGCAATGGCACTGCCTGGACGGACGAATACCGCTTTCGTCGTCTGGACGGGGCCTATGCCGACGTGCTGGACCGCGGCCATGTGATACGCGATATCGACGGCCAGGCGGTGCGCATGATCGGCGCAATGCTCGATATGTCGCAGATGCGCAAGGCCGAGACCGCGCTGCGCCAGAGCGAAGAGCGCTCAAGGGCCATGCTGGAGACCATCGAAGCCGCATTCGCCATCATTCAGGTCAAGTTCGATGCCGATGACAGCCCGGTGGACTACCGCTTCATCGAGGCCAACCCCGCCTTTGAACGTCAGGCCGGCGTCGATCTGCGCGGCAAGTGGGTGACCGAGTTCGCGCCAGACCTGGAGCGGTTCTGGTTCGAAGCCTATGGCAACGTCGCCAAAACCGGTGAGCCAGCCAACTTTGAAAACTATGCCAAAGCTTTCGAACGCTGGTTCGAAGTCAAGGCGGTGCGTGTCGGTGAACCGGCTGATCGGCAGATTGCGGTGATCTTCAGCGATGTGACCGCGCGACGCGACGCCGAGGAGCGCTTGCGCACCAGCGAGGCCGTCGCACGTGAAAACATCGACCGCGTTCAGCTCGCCCTGGCCGCAGGTGCAATCATCGGCACCTGGCACTGGGACTTGCCGACCGATCGCTTTACCGTCGATGAAGCCTTCGCCAAGGCATTCGGCCTGGATGCCGCGCTGGGCCGTGAAGGCCTGAGCCTGGAGCAAGTCATTGCCACTGTTCACCCAGAAGACAAGCAAGGCCTGATCCATGCGATCAATGCGGTCATCACCAGCGGGCGTGTTTACGCCCACCAATACCGTGTTCGTCGTAATGATGGCATTTACTACTGGATCGAAGCCAACGGCCGGGTCGACCGAGCCGAGGATGGCACGCCACTGAGCTTCCCCGGCGTGCTCATCAACGTCGACGAACGACGCGCCGTAGCAGCCGAACGCGACCGTGCCACCGCAGCGCTGCGTGCCCTCAACGACACGCTTGAGCAACGCGTGGCAGCGCGTACCACCGAGCTCATGCAGGCCGAAGAGAAGCTGCGCCAGTCACAGAAAATGGAAGCGGTCGGGCAACTGACCGGTGGCCTGGCCCACGACTTCAACAACCTGCTGGCAGGTATTTCCGGCGCGCTGGAATTGATGGGTACCCGGATCGAGCAAGGCCGCTGGGGCGAGGTCGACAAGTACATCGTGACCGCCCAAGGCGCGGCCAAACGTGCAGCAGCCCTGACGCATCGGCTGCTGGCCTTCTCTCGACGCCAGACCCTGGACCCGCAGCCGACCGACGTGAACAGGCTGATGAAAGGCATGACTGACCTGATCCAGCGCACGGTCGGCCCCAGCATCGTGGTCGAGACCATCGGTGCCACGGGGCTGTGGCCAACCCTGGTCGACGCCAGCCAGCTGGAAAACGCGCTGCTGAACCTGTGCATCAACGCCCGCGATGCCATGCCGGACGGCGGACGCATCACCATCGAGGCGAGCAACCGCTGGATAGACGGCGATGTGGCACGCGCACACGATATGCCTGAGGGCCACTATCTGTCGCTGTGCGTGACCGATACCGGCACCGGCATGACACCTGATGTCATCGCCAAGGCATTCGACCCCTTCTTCACCACCAAGCCCATTGGCCAAGGCACAGGGCTGGGTCTGTCGATGATTTACGGATTTGCCAATCAGTCTGGCGGACGGGTGCTCATTCAGTCGGAGGTCGGCAAGGGCACTGCGATATCACTGTACCTGCCCCGCTACGAAGGTACTGCGGCCAGGGACGAAGGCGATGTGCACAAGGCACCGTTCGAGTTCACCCAGTCCGGGGAAACCATCCTGATCGTGGACGACGAACCCACGGTGCGCATGCTGCTCACCGATGCCCTCGGTGACCTGGGCTATACGCTGATCGAAGCCGCCGACAGCCTGGCCGGCCTCAAGCTGCTGCGTTCGGATGTGCATATCGATCTGCTCATCACTGACGTGGGTTTGCCGGGCGGCATGAACGGACGACAAATGGCCGATGCCGGACGCGAGGTCCGCCCGCATCTGAAGACCCTGTTCATCACCGGCTACGCGGAAAACGCCGCCATCGGTGACGAACAGCTCGGGCCAGGAATGCGCGTGCTGACCAAGCCGTTTGCAATCGATGCCCTGGCCGCTAGAGTCCAGGAACTGATGAGCGTTTGAGTAAACGGCCCGCTGCAACCCTGCGCCGGGCCGTCAACATTGAGCGCTGCGCAAACCCGGTGCTAACATGCGCGACCGCCATGCAGGCAAGGGAATAACCGGGTCATGAGCAGTATCCGCGAGCGCAACAAAGAACTCATCCTGCGCGCTGCCAGCGAGGAATTCGCCGACAAGGGCTTCGCCGCCAGCAAGACCAGCGATATCGCGGCCAAGGCCGGTGTGCCCAAGCCCAACGTCTATTACTACTTCAAATCCAAGGAAAACCTCTATCGCGAGGTGCTGGAAAGCATCATCGAGCCCATTCTGCGTGCCTCTACGCCCTTCAATCCCGAAGGCGTACCTGCCGAAGTTCTCAGCCGCTATATCCGTTCGAAAATCCAGATTTCCCGTGACCTGCCCTTCGCCTCGAAAGTGTTCGCCAGCGAGATCATGCATGGCGCCCCGCACCTGACAGCGCAGCAGATCGAACAGCTCAATGGCCAGGCACGGCACAATATCGAATGCATCCAGGCCTGGATCGACAGCGGACAGATCGCCCCGCTCGATCCTCACCACCTGATGTTCACCATCTGGGCGGCGACCCAGACCTACGCCGATTTCGATTGGCAGATCGCTACGGTCACCGGCAAGGCAAAACTGCAGGATGCCGATTACGAGGCGGCAACGCAGACCATCCTCAGGCTGGTGCTCAAGGGCTGCGAGCCGGACCGCTGAGCCCACCCTGCTTTCCTGCAGACGCAAAAAACCCGCCGAAGCGGGTGGTTTTGCAACATGACCATTCCGACATCCTGTCAGTAGCCTCCTGGCAATGGTCGATCGTCCCTGATCACTGCAGCGTTCCTTTGCTGCAGCTGTTGAATTGGATCCTACATTCACTGAGGGTCAGTCGATAGAGCCAATCGCGCCTGTTGCTGTAAGCCTTTTGCCATACCCGTGTACGCCGCTAAAAAATGTGACCGACCGCTCATGTTTGGACGTGACGCGCCGAGATGCTTGAAAGACCCTGAATCGCGCGCCGCGCGAGCCAGAGTCATCAGAAGAAAAATAATGCAAGGGATGCCGATCATGAGTATGCGCAGTTTGTCCATCAGTCGCCGTCTGTGGCTGATTCTTGTGGTTTCAGTGCTGATGCTCTTTGTCCTCTCGGCGACACTGCTCAGACAGCTGCATAACGACCTGTATCAGGCCAAGGCCGAGAAAACCATGCACGTGGTGCAGACGGCCAGCGGCATCCTGTCGTTTTATCAGGGGCTGGAAGCCGCCGGCGGCATGACCCGCGAGGCTGCGCAACAGCAGGCCCTGAAAGAGATAAAGAGCCTGCGTTACAGCCAGAGCGACTACTTCTGGATCAACGACCTGCGCCCGGTGATGATCATGCACCCCACCAACCCCAAGCTCGAAGGCCAGGATCTGTCGACCATCAAGGACCCGGACGGCTTTGCGGTGTTCAACGAAATGGTCACGCTGGTCAAAGCCAAAGGTGCCGGGATGGTGAATTATCGCTGGCCCAAGCCCGGTGCCAGCGAGCCGGTGAAAAAGACCTCCTACGTGCAACTGTTTCAGCCATGGGGCTGGATTCTGGGTTCCGGCGTATACGTCGATGACGTCGCGGCTGAGTTCAAGACCCAGCTGTGGAATGCCGGGATGTTCATCGCCGGCATCGTGCTGATCATGGTTTTGCTGCTGGTCACGATCGTGCGCAGCATCGTGCGCCCTCTCAGAGCGGCGGTCGGTGCGATGGCCAGCATTGCCAGTGGCGAGAGTGATCTGACCCGCACGCTGGAAACCCATGGCCAGGATGAAATCACTGAGCTGGGTACGCATTTCAATGCCTTCGTCGCCAAGTTGCGCAATGTCGTCGGTCAGTTGCAGCACTCAGCCGTGGCGCTGGGCCAGGCCTCGACCGATCTGGGCAGCGACGCCGAACAGGCGCAGAGCCGCAGCGAGAAGCAGTCGCAGCAAATGGACCTGGTTGCCACTGCGGTCAACGAAGTGACCTACGGCGTGCAGGACGTCGCCAAGAACGCTGAACATGCCGCCAGCGAAATGCGCGATGCCGAGTCGCAGGCACAGCAGGGTCAAATCAACATCGATAACAGCCTGCGCCAGATCGAACACCTCTCGAGCACCATCGGTCAGGCCGTGGAAGTGATGCAGAGTCTGGCCAGCGAGAGCACGCAGATCGGCAGCGTGCTGGAAGTGATCAGTTCGATTGCCGAGCAGACCAACCTGCTAGCGCTGAACGCCGCCATCGAAGCAGCGCGGGCCGGCGAACAAGGCCGCGGCTTTGCCGTGGTGGCAGACGAGGTGCGTCTGCTGGCCCAGCGCACGCAGAAGTCGACCGCAGAAATCCAGTCAATGATCGAACGCCTGCAAAAGCATTCCGATGCGGCGGTCAAGGTGATCGGTGACAGCAGCCGTTCTTCGCAGATGACCATCGAGCAGGCCAATCAGGCCGGCCAGAGCCTGACCTCGATCAGTCAGGCGCTGCGCAACCTCAACAGCCTGAACGCCTCCATCGCCAGTGCCACCCTGCAGCAGACGCACGTGGTGGATGACATCAACCAGAACGTCACCCAGGCCGCGCAACTGTCTCAGAGCACAGCACTGGCCGCCGAACAATCGACTTCGGCCAGTCTGCACCTGCGAGGGTTGAGCGAAGAGTTGAACACCTTGCTGAAGCAGTTCCGGGTTTAAATCTGCAACGCGATTTTGGGGGGTGGTACGGAACCTCGTGCGCCTCTTGTTGCCTGAGACCTGCTTATTCAACCGCTCATTAGCTGCTTATTTAACTGCAGGGGGTCACATGCGCACACTGGAACTGGCAGGCAGAACCGTACCAGTGCTGGGTCAGGGCACCTGGCACATGGGTGAAAAAGGGCATCAGCGCTCGGCAGAAATCGCCGGCCTGTGCCTCGGGATCGAACAGGGCCTGACCCTGATCGATACCGCCGAGATGTACGCCGATGGCGCTGCCGAGGAAATTGTCGGGCAAGCCATTGCCGGACAGCGGGACAAGGTATTCGTGGTCAGCAAGGTCTACCCGCACAACGCCAGCCGCGCCGGTATTCCGACCGCGTGCGAAGCCAGCCTGCGGCGCATGAACACCGACTACATCGATCTGTACTTGCTGCACTGGCCCGGCCAGTATCCGCTGACCGAGACGGTCGAGGCATTCGAGCGTCTGCGTGAAGCGGGCAAAATCGGTGCCTGGGGTGTTTCCAACTTTGATGTGCCGGACATGATCGAACTCAACAATCCGCGTTGTGCCACCAATCAGGTGCTCTACAACCCGGAGCAACGCGGTATCGAGTTCGACCTGATGCTGTGGAGCGCGGACCGCCACCTGCCGTTGATGGCGTACTGCCCGATCGGCCAGGCTGGCGATCTGCTCTACCACCCTGCCCTGCACGAAATCGCCAAACGCCACGATGCAACACCGGCGCAGATCTCCCTGGCGTGGGTGCTGCGTCAGGACAACATGATCGCCATTCCCAAGGCGACCAACCCGGAACACATTCGTCTGAACATCGCTGCCGAGCAGATTCGCCTGACCGAGCGCGATCTGGCCGATATCGATCTGGCATGGCCTGCGCCCACTCGCAAAGTGCCGCTGGCGATGGTCTGACCGCTGTCAGTGCGATAGCGAGCTGTCGATTGACTGAACGGCTGCCCACGCAGCCGCTTCCTGACATGACAGATGACACACCCGGCAACAAGCTGTCACAAATATGAAATAACGCCTTGTCATCATGCGGCCTTCGCCTCCCTGCCTGGGCCAGGCCGCACGTGGACAGCCATGAACCACAGTATCGCTCACCACCATCAGGACTCCGACCTTTTCGGCCTGCTCTACGGCTTCCGTTTTCGCCATGGTGAAAGTGGCCAGGAAATCGGTTCGGCAGCCGCGCTGGATTACCTGCAAAACCCTCCCCAAGAGAACGACTTCATCTGGCTGCACCTGAACCTCTCGCATGCGGCCTGCGAGCGCTGGATGAAAACCCAACTGGATCTTCCGGAAGAGTTTTTCGAAGCATTGCACGAGGGCTCGCGCTCGACGCGGATCGAGCACGTGGACGCCACGTTGATGGCGGTGGTCAACGATGTGGTGTTCGACTTCAACAGGCTCTCGACTGACATCTCCACTTTATGGGTCTGTGCCCGACAGCGTTTGCTGGTCACCGCCCGGCTGCAGCCGCTGCGCTCGGTGGACAAACTGCGCTCGGCGGTCAAGCGCGGCGAACAATTCGACTCACCGCTGGAGCTCCTCGCCCACCTGCTGAGCGACCAGGGCGAAGTGCTGACACAGTTTCTGCGCAAGACCAGCGTCAACGTCGACCGCATTGAAGACCAGTTGCTTTCGCAGCGACTGAGCAACAATCGCTCCGAACTCGGCGCCATGCGCCGGGTACTGGTACGTCTGCAACGCCTGCTGGCGTTGGAACCCGGTTCGTTGATGCGCCTGTTGCACAAACCTCCGCAATGGCTGCGCGAACAGGATGTTCAGGCATTACGTCAGTCTATCGAAGAGTCCTCACTGGTGATCAACGACCTTACGGCGCTGGGCGAGCGCATCAAACTGTTGCAGGAAGAAATTGCCGCCAACCTCAACGAACAGAGCAGCAGAACCCTGTTTACCCTGACCGTGGTGACTGTTCTGGCCTTGCCGATCAACATCGTTGCCGGCTTTTTCGGCATGAACGTCGGGGGCGTGCCGCTGGCGTCCGACCCTGAGGGCTTCTGGATTCTGGTGGCACTGGTCGCGACCTTCACGCTGGTCGCCGGGCGTTGGGCGTTCCGCAAACGCGGCGATTACTGAATCAGCAGCGTACACGCCGGTTGTCAGAAAACCGGCGCAAAAGCGCAATCAATTGTTACATGTCTCACCGCTGTCACATTTTGCAATGACCATGTCAATATTCTTTCAATCCAGGATTGCGAACATGGCTACAAACGCACTGTCTCCGGACGCTCTCGGCAAGGCGAGCCTGTCAGCGAGTCAATTCGGTCGCAAGCCCAGCCGAATGACCATGATACTTTTCTTCACGATACTCATCGCAGGGTTGCTGTTCACTGGCTACAGCCTAAAACAGGACGTTGACGACATGGGCACGGTGGTCACCACCTGGACCCCGTTCGTGCTGTTGGGCGTAGCGTTGCTGATCGCCTTGGGCTTCGAGTTTGTCAACGGCTTTCATGACACGGCCAACGCGGTCGCCACCGTGATCTACACCCACTCCCTGCCGCCCGGCTTTGCCGTGGTCTGGTCGGGCTTTTTCAATTTCCTCGGCGTGATGTTTTCCAGCGGTGCGGTGGCATTCGGCATCATTGCCCTACTGCCGGTGGAACTGATCCTGCAAACCGGCTCATCGGCGGGCTTCGCGATGATCTTCGCGCTGTTGATCGCGGCGATCATCTGGAACCTCGGCACCTGGTGGCTGGGTTTGCCTGCGTCGTCTTCGCATACACTGATCGGCTCAATCATCGGGGTCGGCATCGCCAACGCCCTGATGCACGGCCGCGACGGCACCAGCGGTGTGGACTGGTCGCAGGCCACCAAGATCGGTTACTCACTGCTGCTCTCTCCCTTGGTGGGTTTCGGTTGTGCCGCGTTGCTGTTGCTGGCCATGCGCATGTTCATCAAGAACCGTGCGTTGTACAAAGCCCCGGAAGGCAACGCGCCGCCACCGTTGTGGATTCGCGCCATGCTGATTGTGACCTGCACGGGCGTTTCGTTCGCGCACGGCTCCAACGACGGGCAGAAAGGCATGGGCCTGATCATGTTGATTCTGGTCGGCACTCTGCCGATGGCTTATGCGCTGAACCGCACCATGCCCGCCGAACAGGCTACCCAGTTCGCTGCGGTGGCTGAAGTAACCCAGCAGGCGCTGATCCGCAGCGTCCCTCAACCGGCCCCCGGGGATGCGCGCAAGACGCTGTCGGATTACCTGGTCAGCAAGGAAGCGAGTCCTGAGCTGATCCCTGCGCTGGCGGTCATGGCTGGCAAGATCGGCGATCAGGTCGCCAGTTATGGCTCGCTGTCTAAGGTGCCTGCCGAAGCCGTGACCAACGTGCGTAACGACATGTACCTGACCTCGGAAAGCATCCGCCTGATGGAGAAAAACAAGGTCGGCGATTTCGACGCGGACACCAAGACCAAGCTTGAGGCGTTCAAAGGGCAGATCGACAGTGCCACGCGCTTTATTCCGACCTGGGTCAAGATTGTCGTGGCCATCGCCTTGGGGCTGGGCACGATGGTCGGCTGGAAGCGTATCGTGGTGACTGTGGGCGAGCGCATCGGCAAGACGCACATGACTTACGCCCAGGGCGCGTCGGCAGAGGTCGTGGCGATGTTCACGATCGGGGCGGCGGACATGTATGGGCTGCCGGTATCCACTACGCATGTGCTGTCGTCCGGCGTGGCCGGTTCGATGGTCGCCAATGGCTCGGGGCTGCAAATGCGTACCCTGCGCAATCTGGCCACGGCCTGGGTGCTGACCCTGCCGGCGGCGATCCTCTTGTCAGGTTCATTGTATTGGGTGTTCAGCAAGCTGTTCTGATGCCTGTTGCGTCCGCCCCCGCTTTGACTATCGTGCCGACGCTCTGCGTCGGCATGCAGTTCGTGACGCTCTGCATCACACAGCGGTTCTGTGACATCAGGTGAATTAGAGTTCGACTCAAGTCACCTTTTCGCCCCTCGGCGACCTACTTTGATGGGGCCAAAGTAGGCAAACCCCCAAGCTCCGTTTCCGGCCCGACTTCGTCGGGTTCCTTCGCCCTGTCACTGATCCGGGGGTCGCCGCAACGGGCCATCCATGGCACAGACTGTGTAAAAACGTCACGAGCGAAGGCAAGACAAGGCAAAAACAGGCGAAAAAGCGGAGTCTAGGTGTTCTAAATGAGCATTTTTCGCCTGTTTTTAACGCAGTATTGCCAAGCGCAGTAGTTTTTACACAGTCTGGGCCCGATGCGGCTAGCCTGGCGTCATGCCAGGCTACCCCCGGATCAGCGCCAGGACTCAGCCGTCACTTACGTCGCACTCTGCGTCGTCTGTGCCATCGAGGTTGAAAAGCACTGCGTTGGCAGAACGCCACGAGTAAGGCATGACATTGTTTCGCGTCAGAGGTGGATGACGCAGAGCTTCATGAACTGCATGCCGACGCGGAGCGTCGGCACGATATTCAAAGTGAGCAACGTTACAGCTGTCAGGTTCTTCCAGAGGTTCAGCGCACCGCCGGATCAGGCGGCACGTCGCCGTCCGCGCTGGTGTCGATGCTCACGACCACCGACATCCCTGGCCGCAGGTGCTCAAGCATGGGCTGATCGGCATCGACCACGATGCGTACCGGAATGCGCTGGGAAATCTTCACGAAGTTGCCGGTGGCGTTGTCGGCGGGCAACAGGCTGAATTCCGAGCCCGCGGCGGGCGAAATTCTTTGTACGTGGCCGTGCATCTCATGGCCGTCCAGCGCATCGACGGTAAAGCTCACCGGCTGGCCCAGGCGCACGTTGGCCATCTGGGTTTCTTTCATGTTCGCCACGATCCAGCGCTGCTCGGGCACCAGCGCCATCAGTTGCGCACCGGAATTGACATAGGCACCAAGACGCACGCCGATCTGCCCCAACTGCCCGTCACGCGGGGCAACAATACGGGTGTTATCCAGGTCGATGCGCGCCAGCTCGATGGCCGCTTGCGCATTGGCGACCGAGGCTTCCAGCGAGCCACGGTTGACGATGACCGTTTGCAGATCCTCACGGGCGATCTGCAAGACAGCCCTGGCTTCGGCAACGGCGGCATTTGCCTGCGCGTCGGCGGCACGCGTCACATCCAGCTCGCTTTTCGAAACCGAACCGTCGGTCACCAGCGCCTGATTGCGCCGCAGATCGGCAGCGCTCTTGCGGCTCTGGGCGATGCTGTTCTGCAATTCGGCCTGGCGCTGGCCGATGGTGGCCTCAGCACTGCGCCGTTGTTGCAGATTGTTGGCCAGCGAGGCCTTCTGCACAGCCAGTTGCGCCATGGCCTGGTCCAGGCGCTGACGATAGATACGGTCATCCAGACGCACCAGCAAATCACCGGCCTTGACGAACTGGAAGTCCTGCACCGGCACTTCGTAAACATACCCACTCAGTTGCGGCCCGATCAGCGTGGTCTGGCCCTTGACCTGCGCGTTCTCGGTGCTCTCGATCGGGCTGGCAAACGGAGGCAATTGCCAGGCGTACAGCACCACCAGCACTCCGGCCAAGGCAACGACGCCGAAAATCACGGAAGACACGACACGCTTGCGGGTCGAGCGCGGCTTGCTGGTCACCGGGGACGTCAACGGTGCCGGTGGCGGCGAGTTGCGGGGGGCTTCGGTATCTGGGGTCTTGGATTCGTTCATGAAGATTTAACGCCGGAGTTGGATATGGTGGGCGAAGCAGCAGGTGCAACGGGTGCCAGCGCCAGAGGTTGAGTGGTCATTTTCAGCCACAGGACCCTGGCTGAAATCCAGATCATGGTCAGCACGGCAATCAGCGCGATCAGCATGAATACATCGTTGTAGGCCAGCACGTTGGCTTCGCGGGTCGCGGCCGTGGCCATCGCGCGGATACCCTGACTGTTGCGCAACGAAGGGTCGGCAATCACCGAGCTGTAACTGGCGCTGTAGCTCTGCAGCCGCGCCTGAACCAGCGGGTCGATGAGGGTCAAGTGTTCGACGACGTGGCTGGAATGAAACTTCTCGCGCACCACTTGAAAGGTGCCCAATGCAGCAGACCCGATCAACCCGCCGATATTCTGGGTGATCCCGAACAACACCGAAAAGCTGACCATGTTGCGCGGGTTCGCCAACACCCCGCTGATTCCCAGCACCAGGGTAGGCCCGAGGAAAAACGTGCCACCGAACGCCAACAGAAACTGGCTGAGGTACATGTTCGATTGGCGGGTCAGGTTGGTGGAATGACTGTCCATCCAGGCACCGATTGCCATCATCGCCAAGGAGATCAGCAAAGGTTTGATCAGATGCGCGGGGTTGATGGTCAGCGCACTGACCGCCAGCCCCGAAACGCTGCCGAGCAACATCACCAGATACAAGGTGTGCAACTGCTGACTGCCCATGTTCAGCGCCTGAAGAAAACCGACAGCGCCGACCGACTGTTCGGACAGCACCACGCGAAAAAGGATAACCGCCAGGCCCAGACGCAGGATCGCGCCACTGCCCAGCCAGCGCGTGATCAGCAACGGATTGCTGCGGTTATGCTCGATAGCCAGTCCGGCACAGATCAGCGCAATCGATGCTGCTGAGGCAATACCAATCCACTGCGCTTCCAGCCACCATTCGATACGCCCCAGCGACAGCACCGCACAGAACAGCGCGAAGCCGGTGGCCAACAGGCCAAAGGTCAGGAAATCGAGCTTCTCGAACGCCTTGAAGCGATCGCCCGGCGGCAGTTTGAGCATCAGCACGCAGCCCAGCGAGAGCAGCGCCATGCCCAGTTCGAACAGATACAGGCCACGCCACTGGGCAATCTGCAGCAAATCCTCCGACACCAGCCGGGCCAGCGGCGTTGCCAACTGGGCGGTGCCAATCCCCAATACCAGCGCCTTGAGCCGCCACTTCTGCGGGAAAGCCTGAATCATGTAATACAGGCCCAGAGTGCTGAGCGCAGCGCCGACCATACCGTGTGCCGCACGTACAGCGATGGCCGAATCGATGTCGTTGACAAACAGATGTGCCAGCGTCACCAGCGCATACAGCAACAGAAACAGCTCGGTGAACGCACGCAGACCAAATTGCTGACGAAACTTCACCAGCAGCAGATTCATCGACACGTTAGTCATGATGTAGGCCGCCGGCAGCCAGGCGATGTCTTGCGAGGTCGCCCCCAATGCGCCCTGCAGATATGGCAGGTTGGCGACTACCAGCGCGTTGCCGAGCCCGCCGGTCAGCGCGACGATCACCCCTACGACAGCAAACGCCCAACGCCGCGCAGTCGAATGCAGCGGCGTCGACGGTGAGCCTGGCATGGTCGGACGCTCGTGGGCGGCCCACTCGCGCGGGGCATACTTATCGCTCATAAACGACTGACACGGGGACTTTCATGGGGGACACCTGAGGAATTCCCTTTTGTGACATTAATGACAGTCATAATACTCATCTACCTGGCAATGATTCGCGTCGGTCAGTGCAATACAGCAACGATCGGGCACTTGCGAAGGCGTTGAACAGTGGCTATCTGAAACTTCAGACTATGCTTAAACGCAGTTTTGCTTTGCACATTTGCACTGCTAGGATCTTCTGCGACGCTCGAATAAGAAAAAAGCGCAACCGAACAAGGAGTTCAGAATGAGTTCACAGGTTTCATCCGCCCGCCCGGTTCGACCGTCCGCCAGCCGGGATTCGATCGTTATCGGCGTGCGCAACCACATCGGACACTTGACCCTCAACCGTCCGGAAGGCCTGAACGCAATCGATCTGGACATGGTCCGCACACTTCGCCAGCAACTTGAGCGCTGGGCCGACGATCCCTCGGTTCATGCCGTGGTCCTGCGTGGCGCTGGCGGCAAGGCGTTCTGCGCCGGTGGCGATATACGTTCCTTGTATGAAAGCCACCAGAACGGCCAGGATCTGCACCACACATTTTTTGCCGAAGAGTACGAACTGGACCTGGCCATTCACCGTTACCGCAAGCCGGTACTGGCCCTGATGGACGGTCTGGTGCTGGGCGGCGGCATGGGGCTGGTCCAGGGAGCCGACCTGCGCGTGGTCACCGAACGCAGCCGCCTCGGCATGCCGGAGGTGGCCATCGGTTATTTCCCTGATGTCGGCGGCAGTTATTTTCTTTCTCGGCTGCCGGGCGAACTGGGTACCTGGCTGGGCGTGACCGGGTCGCAGATCGGTGCCGCCGATGCGTTGTACTGCGGCCTTGCCAACTGGTCCATGAACAGCGAACTGCTGCCGCGCCTCGACCACATGCTTGATCACCTGAAGTGGAAGTCAACCCCACTCAAGGACCTGCAGGGTGCGCTGGCCAAGCTGGCTACCCAGCGTCTGCCCACCCCGCCGCTGGAAGCCCTGCGCCACGCCATCGACCACTTTTTCGGGCTCCCGGATGTCCCCAGCATGCTCGAACAACTGCAACAGGTGGTCATCGGCGACACACGCGAGTGGGCGCTGGACACCGTCAGCCGAATGAAGGCTCACTCGCCACTGGGTATGGCCGTGACCCTGGAGATGCTGCGCCGTGGTCGTCATCTGTCGCTGCCGGCCTGCTTCGCCATGGAGTTGCACCTGGACCGCCAATGGTTCGAACGCGGTGACCTGATCGAAGGCATACGCGCGCTGATCATCGATAAAGACAAGAAGCCGCAATGGAAACACGCCAGCGCGCAGGATGTCAGTGCCGCGCAGGTGCAGAGTTTCTTCAGCGGTCTGGAGAATTGAGCCGTGCACGACCTTGAATTGAGTGAAGAGCAGGTAATGATTCGCGACATGGCGCGCGACTTTGCGCGTAATGAAATTGCGCCGTACGCCCAGGCCTGGGAAAAGGCCGGCTGGATCGATGACGCGCTGGTCGCCAAACTCGGTGAGCTAGGCCTCTTGGGCATGGTAGTGCCTGAGCAATGGGGCGGCACCTACATCGATTACGTCGCCTACGCCCTGGCGGTTGAAGAAATCTCCGCAGCCGACGCGGCCACCGGCACGCTGATGAGCGTTCACAGCTCGGTAGGCTGCGGGCCGGTTCTCAATTACGGGACCGATGCCCAGAAACATGCCTGGCTGGAAAAACTGGCCACAGGCCGTGCCATCGGCTGCTTCTGCCTTACCGAACCGCATGCAGGCTCTGAAGCCCACAACCTGCGGACTCGTGCCGAGTTGCAGGGCGATGAGTGGGTCATCAACGGTGCCAAGCAGTTCGTCAGCAATGGCAAACGGGCACAACTGGCTATCGTGTTTGCCGTGACCGACCCGCAGCTTGGCAAAAAAGGCCTGTCAGCCTTTCTGGTGCCGACCGAGAACCCCGGTTTCGTGGTGGATCGCAGCGAGCACAAGATGGGCATCCGCGCATCGGACACCTGCGCGGTCACCTTGAATAACTGCCGAATCCCGGCTGCGAATCTGCTGGGTGAGCGTGGCAAGGGCCTGTCTATCGCCCTCTCCAACCTGGAAGGCGGGCGTATCGGCATCGCCGCGCAGGCACTGGGCATCGCCCGCGCTGCCTTCGAAGCAGCGCTGGCGTATGCCCGGGAACGCGTGCAGTTCGACAAACCGATCATCGAACATCAAAGCATTGCCAATCTGCTGGCCGACATGCACACCCGCATCAACGCCGCGCGCCTGCTGACCCTGCACGCCGCGCGGCTGCGCAGCGCCGGGCAAGCGTGCCTGTCGGAAGCGTCTCAAGCCAAGCTGTTCGCGTCGGAAATGGCCGAGTGGGTGTGCTCCAAGGCGATCCAGATTCATGGTGGCTATGGCTATCTGGAGGACTACCCGGTCGAGCGTTACTACCGGGACGCGCGCATCACCCAGATATACGAGGGCTCCAGCGAGATCCAGCGTCTGCTGATCGCCCGGGAACTGCGTCATTATCTGGTCTGATGCAGATGCAACGGCCGGGCAATGCGGTATGCAGGGGGCAGCGCGTCAGGGCTTCACAAATCGCTCTCGCCCCAGCAACGTGACCAGCAAGGCCACCGAATCGGCATTTTTGAGCATAATGTCGGCCCGTTTGTGAACGTCTTCGTAAAATACGTCACGCGCTTTTTCCAGCGTGCTCTTGCCAGAGATGCGCAGAATGGTCTGTTTTCCGTTGCCGTCCGTGCGCCTCAGGTCGCGCCATGAATCCTCTTCCAGCTGCTTGAACAATTTGTCGCGATCAGTCTGAAAGGACAGCGTCTTTTGCTGCTGATAAATCAGTTCATTCCTGATCCGCAGTCGATAGGTCGGGGCATCTTCAAGCAAGTCAATGAACGGGGCCTGTGAGTCCACATAAGCAATGTCGTCCGTTTTCAGCACCATATGCGATAACTCATGAATCAGGATCGCGGCCCGGTAATGCTGAGGAAACTTGAATTCCCCGGCACGTTGCGCGCTGAGCTTCAATCGATAGGTCGGCAGTCGAAAGAACTGCTCTGTCAGAAAAATCCGTCGCGCCGGGTCTGCTTCAAACATGAACGCGCTGGCCGACTCGTTACCCATTCGATTGACGCCGATTACATAGCGTTTCGAGTCGATGGGCGACATCGAAGGGTCAATCAACTCCTGATACAGGTCGGTGACCGCCTTTTTAGTGACTTCACGCAGTCGATCGTCGGGCACCTTCTGTGCAAAAAAATCGCTTAATATTTTTTCCGCACGCGGATCCAGCGTGTTGTCCGGCAAGCGTCTGGTCAGGTTGTCCAAGGCGTTTTCCAGATAGCTCCGCGCCTGCAGGCAGGCATCCTCGATAGACTGGGCCATATCCCGGTGACGATGACGAATCTCGGGCATGCCTCGAGCGCTGACAACCATGATCTCGTCAACCAGGTCGTCGACCAGGCTGCCTTCCATTCGGGTCAGCGCCCCACCTCCGCCGCGCAGCCCGCCCGGGATGTCCAGCCTCCATTGCTGATCCGCATCCAGGCTCACCGAGGGACCGATTTTGCTGCCCGACACGATGAACCAGCCATCTTCATCGGACTGCAACTCATAGGTTTTCCCACCGATGGCTGCGTACGCCCTGCCGGTAACAGGATCCCGGTAGACGCTTAACAGCTCATCGCGCTGCAGCGTGTACAAGGCTATGTCGTGAACTTCGAACTCGCGTAAGCGCTCCCGTATCTGTTGTGTCAGGGAGCTGTTCCCCCAAGAGAACTCGAACGTATCAGCGCCCTCAATCAATTGCACCAGCGGGTCGGGCGACGTGGCGTCATCCACCAGGGCGCCGTTCTCAAGAGCCGTCAGGGATGCGACTTCCGCAGGGCTCTGTCCGGAAGAAATCATCACGCTCAGGGCCGCCATGAACTCCGAAATGGCCTGCCCCCATTGCTGATCCGTTGCCGAGATGAGTGACAGATTCAACAATGTCTGTCCCTGAATGATGCCAATCAGTGCCCCCAGGCGTCCGGGCATGAGCGCCATGAATTGCTCTGCGCCCAGCGTGAACAGGTACTGCGTCGCCGCGCGGCGATGTTCGGCATTGGTGACGCTGTACTGCTTGACCTGCAGCTTCAGGATATCCAGCGCGCCTTTGAACATCAGCAACAGGCAGTTGCCCTCATAAGGGTCGATTTGCACGGTGACAGGGGCTGGGCGCTCCAAAGGTAAATCGAAAGAGGACTCGGTGCTGAAAGGCAGATGCGGCTCCACAAAACCGCCCTTGTCGTAAATCTTGCGCAAATCGGGGTCGATACGGTCCAGAATGTACGCTTGAAAATAGGCTGAAGTGTGAATATCAAGCACCAGCGCAGCCTGGTCGGGATACTCCTTGAACACGAACTCGTCGTGCAGGGGCGCGTAAAGCACCCACGGTCCCGGCTGATTTTCCTTTGGCCCCATCACGTAGGTATTAAGTACCGCAGTCGGTTCCCAGCCCTCCTTGGCCGGTAGCAGTTTCAAGGGGCTGATGATTATCTGGCAGCCATTGACTGGCAGGCGCGCGACCGCATCAGGCATGGTCAATACGTTTTCGACAATCCGATACGCCTGCTCGGACAGCTCGTTTTTCAGCTTGAAGGTGAAGGCTCGCAGAATATCCAGCGAAGGAACCTGTTCGACGAACAGTTTGCGGCGTTCGATATAATCCGGCGTCGTCTCTGACAGCACCGAGTTCAGCATCCTGCGGTAACTCGCGGCGATGTCCAGCGACGTCACCAGTTCGCGCAGATACGCCGGTGTCAGGGCCGCGTGCAGCGGCGTGTCGTCCCTCGAAGAAAGCAGAATGACCCCGTCCTGCCTGGACAGAAAGCGGTTGATTGCGAACTCCACCAGGTTTTCGCTGACGCTTTGGGCTGCCGCCGGCACCGACTGCGGCACCTCGCCTGGTGCTACCGGGGCGGGAACATAGTGCGTCAGGGAAACACACACATTTTCAGGATCAGGACGGGGCTCTGCGAAGTCCTTGTCGAACCTGTGTTTGAGCTGCTCGAGGGAATAATCATAGAAGCTTGGAATATCGAACAGAAAGTCCTTCTCGCCGACACAGGTCACATAAAACCGTCGCAGGACCTCGACCAGAATGACCTGATCACGCTTCGACGCATCGCTGACCCATGAAGGTACGAGCGCCTTGTAAATGATGAATTGAATGGCGACTCCCAAAGAGTTGAGGGCCTGGCGATTTCGGTCATCCCGCTCTGCAGCACTCAGCAGGTTGACGAACAGTTCCGATGGCACCTGCCAGGCTATGGACTGCCGATAAAGATCCGCCACCGTGCGCTGCTGGCGCTCGACCTCGTCGCGCTGCAATGCCTCGATGAAATGCCCTTCAATGGGTTGCAGGACGACCTTGAGCTCAAGCGTCCCTCGACGGGTACGCTGGTCGAGTAACATGCGTCGGTCAGGTTCGGCGATTACCCCTGATACCTGCGAGCCCAGTTCTATCCCTGCCAGTCGCCCGGCGACATACACTTCCAGTAACTGCCGGGTTTCGAAACAGATGATTCCCTGCTCCAGTATCCACAGGACGGGCTGGCTATCGGGACGCCTGCCAGTGACCACAAAAGCATTGGGTACCTTGATGGCAGGCGCCTGCGGGTCATACTCGACCGTCACCCGGAATGCATCGACGCGCGCCTCGCCCAGCCCCTCCCGAAGTGCCGGCAACGGCCTGTCGATGACCTGCTGTATGTTGTCGATGAAAACCACAGGCAGCGTGGCCGTACGCCTTTCAACCAGCAATTCGAGGCGCAGCGAGTACTCCCGAACCAGAGCGGATATCACGCCGGGATGCATGCTGGTGTCCCGTTGGCGAATCGTGCGTGCGTAGAACTCGCCGATCTGACTCTCGAAACGATGGGCGAAATCTGCCTGCACGCAGATCAGTATCTGCTCAAGCAAAGCCAGGGACAGACGTTGCACAGGTTGACCCGCCACCGGGGTGATCTGTCCTGCAAGAACGACGCTGTCAGTCAGAGGAGCGCTTGTGTAACCGCACACCCGGTCCAGCGCCAGCGTCAGCACTGGCACCGGCTTGGCCTCAGCGACATCCGCCAATACCCAGAGCTTGCGGGCATCCAGAAGCGGACCGCCAATCAAGGCCAGATAAAGGTTGAGTGCGCGATGCATGCAGCCATCTGCACCGGCATGCATGGCATCGACGTGGCCAAGCAAGGCGTCGAGCTTTTTCAGCTTGCCCACCCAGTTATAGGACGGGTCTGAAATCATGTTCGGCCGTTCACTGATACTGCTCTGGGCCGCTGCCCCCCAGACGCTGTCGAAGCTCAGCCGGTCCTGACGCCAGCGCCCTGCATCGTGCAGGTTCAATAATCGACCATCGAGCAGCTTGCGGATGTCCAGTGCATCGTCAATCCGCGCCGGATTTTTTTCCGAATGAAGGGCTGGCAGGTCAAGTACGTAGCGCAGGTCGCGCGCTTGCAAGGCGATCAGGGCATCGATGAACTCGCTGAAAAAGTCCTCGGTGAGCGTGTCGTGACGCAGCTTGAGCTGCCCCCCCAGGCTGATCGCGGAATGATCGTTCAGCGATGAATAAAACAACAGCCCGGCGCGTGAAGGCCCCCTCAGCACATGCTCGATGGCCTGAGCCTGATCACCAAAGCGCAGGAAGCCCGGCTGTGACGAATAGAGAAACGCCGCCGATGACGCTTCTCCGGGGAAGTCGATGAGGAATACACCGACCAGCTTGACGGGGTCCTCGCCGGCCACGACCACTGATAACCTGCGTACCCTAGGCACCCGCGCAGCGGACGCGCCAGGCTGCGAAGGCAACAGGGTCAGCAGCCAGCGGTATTCGGCATCGGTCATGGTGCGGTGTGCCCTGCTCAATAACAGATGCTGGCGAAAGCACTCTGCAAGCGCATCAGCGCCAAGATCCCGCAGCGTGCGTCCACCCTGCCACTGAGACGTCCAGTAGTCAGACAGCAATTGCTCATACGCGGTGCCGACTGAAGCAGCCGAGTCGGCCAGCGCCTGATCGAAAACGATCGCCTGTGCCTCGGGCAACGCCGCCCCCTTGGTATCCAGATAGCGACGTGTCTGGCCTTGCGGCAGGGCGTCGTAGGAAAACGCCTGCATGGCGGCCTCGGCAAGGTATTGAGTCCCGACGACTGTTGACGCTGCAGGTGCAGCACCGGGGGGCGTGTGCACAAGCTGGACAGTCTGGGCAACGACATCGATGCCCCTTTCTACCAGCACATCCTGCAAGGCCTTGCCGGCCGCCTCTCGAAGATCGGGCAGCACCTCCAATCTGGCCGCCAGACGCTGCAGATGCCCGGCCTGCTGACGCATGACCGTCTGCGTGCAGGCGTCAAACAGCGAGCCCTCGATGCGCTCGCTCTCGACGATCGACAAGGCCGTGATATCGTCGAATCGTTGCTGCAAGGCGCTGAACAGCGCGCTGCGACTCTCGAATTGCTCGATGCCGAAGGTCAGGGTAATGAGAAAGACCCGTGCCGAGGGGTTGGCGGCATCGCTGACGAACAAGGCCGCGGCCAGTTCCGCATTGACGGGCAACTGGTCGTTTATCAGCAGTCTGTCGACTCGGGGAAGCGCATCGTTGGCTGGCTCGGTGCTTTCGGCAGCCAATAGCTGCAACCACGCGCCGTCGTCACGGCTGATTCGAGACTGTGCTACGGCGTCCTGAATGTCTTGTGTGAATCGCGCGCGCAGCGCGTCGCTGGAAAAATAGGGAGCGGCTGACATGTACTGTTTCCTTTGGAGGGCGCCTCTGCGCACGGCGCCCAGGCGCGTGGCAGAGAAAAAGGAAACAGCTTATGGGGATGGATCGACGCGCCTGCGTTACATAAAGCAATCCATCGGCAGACGCGCTTCGTTAAAAAATCAGTTGTCGGCAGCCCTGCCGTTCTTGTCGACCCAAGCGGCGAAGGCATCGATGAACTTCTGCAGGAAGGGCCTGGTTTTATCGGACAGTGCGCCGGACTCGTCGAAAAAGCTCCCGGCACCGCCCAGGTAGGCTTCGGGCTGCTGAAGGCACAGCACGTCCAGAAACACCAGCGATTGGCGCAGGTGATGGTTGGCACCAAAGCCACCGACAGCACCCGGCGAGGCACTGATCACTGCGCCCGGCTTGCCGCTGAAGGCACTTTTGCCGTAGGGGCGCGAGCCCACGTCGATAGCGTTCTTCAGGGCACCCGGCACCGAGCGGTTGTACTCCGGGGTAACAAACAGCACGCCGTCGGCAGCGCCCAGTTGCTCACGAAAGGTGGTGTATGCAGGCGGCGGTGAGTCGCCATCGATGTCTTCGTTGTACAACGGCAAGTCACCAATCTCGACGATATTCAGTTTCAGGCTGGCAGGTGCCAGTTCTGCCAGAGCAAGCGCGATCTTGCGGTTGATGGACTCTTTTCGCAGACTGCCGACCAATACGGCAATGGTGTGAACCTGGCTCATGGAAATATCCGTCATCTGATTCAAGGGAAGGTTAGGTATAGAACAGAAGCCGGGTTTAGACGACCTGTGCGCCAGTCAATTCCCTACGCACTTGAACAGCAGGGATTATTTTTTCCCTCAAAGGCAAACTCACCTATAGATCAGTGGTCTACTAGCCTCGATGGATTCGTAAACCAGCAGTTATATTCAGTTTCAGAGGTTACAGAGCAAATGGCTTCAGTTCTCGTCGGACAATTTCATGCCAGGGACGCCGAAGGTCGCGTTTATCCGGTTCATGAGTTCCAGGAATCGCAGCCGAATGAGGCGCAGGGCGGGCAGCCGGTGATCACCTACAGGCTGGCAATCGGCGACCGGGTCAAGCATTTGGGTGGTGAGGACTTCGAGCTGGTGCAATCGGGCATAAAAATTACCCGTACACCCACGTAATAACGGCAGCATTCCCGCTTTGGCTACACCGCCAGCGGGAAGCTGTTAGTCCGAAAAGATCAGATACCAGAAGATCGCTGTTTCACGAGTGTTCGGATCAATGCCTCGATAGCGCATGTGATCCACCCCGCCAACCACGTACCCGCAACTCTCGTACAGCCTGCAGGCGCCCAGATTATTGTTCTGCGTTTCCAGAACGATACCCGGCAGACTGCGCTTGCGAGTCCAGAATTGCGCGGCATCGAGCAATGAACGTGCGACGCCATGACGGCGCGCCGACTCGTCTACCGCCAGTTCATCGATGTAGGCGAAGCCGCTCCAGTGAGTGCTCATCACAATATGGCCGACGGGGTGGTCATCCAGCCAGGCGACCATCACCGAACTGGTGGCGGCGTCACGATGATCGGCAAACTCCTGAGAGTCGATACCATAATTCTTGCTGTAGGGCTCGACCAGCTCGACCGGCCATGAATCCACGCACTCGCCGATGATCGGCTGGGCATAGCCAAGCACTGTAAACGTGAATTCGCTATTGAGGATGTAGTCCTCGAAGCATTCGTCTGCAACCCGAATGCTCAAAGCAGGATGTGCCACGTTCATTTCACCTTTGCCGCTTGCTGTCAGGAAGATGCCTGTGCTCCGGCTTCCAGCATCTGTACCCAGAGCGGAGGAGCACCGCAAGCCTTGGCGATGGTGCTCATACGCACTTCGTGCTCGGCCAGTTCACTTTCAGAGGCGCGAATAATGCGGCAAGGCTTGCGATCTGCCGGCAGACGGCGAATTTCGCTGGCACGGTTGCCGGAGCCTTCGCCCGAGCCATTGCCATCGGAGGCATTACCAGCCAGCGACAGGCTGGTCTGCCCGCCGGTCATCGCCAGGTAGACGTCTGCCAGAATCTCGGAGTCGAGCAATGCGCCGTGCAGCTCACGGCCCGAGTTATCGACGCCGTAGCGCTTGCACAGTGCATCCAGACTGTTACGCTGCCCCGGGTGGCGCTCTCGCGCCATCATCAGGGTGTCGAGAACCGAACAGTGCTGAGTGATATCAGCCCTGTCCTGCGACCCCATCAAGGCAAATTCGTTGTTGATGAAGCCAACGTCGAACGCTGCGTTGTGAATGATCAGCTGCGCGCCCTTGATGAACTCGAAGAATTCATCGGCGACTTCGGCAAACCGCGGCTTGCCGACCAGAAATTCGTTGGTGATACCGTGAACACCGATCGCGCCTTCGTCACTTTCGCGATCAGGTTGCAGGTAAACGTGAAAATGCCGACCGGTCAGGCGGCGACCGATCAACTCGACACAACCGATCTCGACGATGCGGTGACCATCCGTCACCGGCATACCGGTGGTTTCGGTATCGAGGACGATGGATCTGTTATCCAGGTTTTGCAATGCCATTGACTGTTGCCTCATGTACAGGCCGCGATTCTAGCACGCAGCGGCCGTTGCAAGCCCGTGCGCGTCTAGCCGTGCCGGATGCCGCGCACTTCGTCGACGCCACGGTTGGCGAGCTGGTCGGCACGCTCGTTGCCAGGGTGGCCGATATGCCCACGCACCCACTGCCATTTCACCGTATGGCGACTGACCTGTTCATCCAGGAGCTGCCACAGATCGGCATTTTTGACCGGCTCCTTGGCGGCGGTTTTCCAGCCGCGCTTCTTCCAGTTGACCATCCACTCGGTAATGCCTTTCATCACGTACTGAGAGTCGGTCACCAGTGTCACTTCGCAGGGGCGCTTGAGTTCTTCAAGCCCGCGAATCGCACCGGTCAGTTCCATCCGGTTGTTGGTGGTATTGGCTTCGCCACCCCACAACTCTTTTTCGACGCCCTTGCATATCAGCAGGGCCCCCCAACCGCCCGGGCCCGGATTACCCTTGCAGGCACCGTCGGTGAAGAGTTCAACGCTATCGCTCATTACGACCTTTCCAGAATGATGGGCTTCATGTGCAGCAAGGCGTTATTCAAGCCTGGTCCTGAATGTTGCGGCTGACCTTGGCCATCGGCATGGGGATCAGCTTGCCGATAGGGTCACGGCGCACCTGACGCAAGGGCCTGAGGCCTACCACCAGTTTGCGCGCCACCAGTACATAGAAGCCGCCACCAGGACTCTGACGTCCCTCGCCAAGGCGTTCAAGCCCTGCAAGACGCGACTGCCATGCTGCTGAAGCAAGGGGCGGACGATAGCATCCGAAGCGTCGTTTCTCCAGCGCGAAGCCCAGCAGGTTCAGCCAGTCAGCGACTCGCGAGGATGAAATGCAGCGCGCCTTGCGCAGCGCATCCCGAGCGAAAACGTGGCGTATGCCCCAGGTGCTCCAGGGGTTGATGCCGATAATCAGCAAGTGCCCGCCCGGCCGCACGCTGCTGGCCGCTTCACGCAACAGGCCATGGGGCGACAGGCAGAAATCCAGGCCATGTTGCAGTACCACGACATCGGCCGCGTGCTCACTCAATGGCCACGCCTGTTCCTCACAGACGATCTCGACACCCGGTAACGGCGCACCAAGACGTACATTGCGCTGCACTTGGGGAGCCACCGGCGGGCTTTGCGCCGATGGGCCGTAATGCACCAGATAGCCACCGAAATACCGCCCCAGTTCTTCGTCGAGAATGCGCCGCTCCTCTTCGAGCAGAAGCTGCCCGAGCGGCCCGGAAAGCCATTCACGGGCAGCGCGGATCAATGCAAGCCACTCAGGATCAGCCTGAGCGAACGCTTCATCGGTCATGAGTTCTCCTCCAGAGGTGCTCGCATACAGCGGCAACAGACTCTAAGATGCACCATTGTCTGCCGCTATGCGAACTGCGCCATGATACAGATCCACGCCCTTCCTGCTTTCAATGACAACTACATATGGTTGTTACAAGACCTTTCGAGCCAGCAGTGCGCTGTCGTCGATCCGGGCGACGCAAAGCCGGTGCTGGGCTGGCTGGCGCAGAATCCCGATTACCGGCTGACCGATATCCTGATCACGCACCACCACAATGATCATGTGGGCGGTGTCGCGGAACTCAAGCAGTTGACCGCGGCGCGTGTGCTGGGTCCAGCGGCCGAGAACATACCGGCGCGCGACATCGCGCTGGTCGACAATGACCGACTGACCGTGCTGGGCCTGGAATTTGTGGTGCATGCGGTTCCAGGCCACACGCTGGGGCATATCGCGTTTTATCATGAGGATGCCACGCCCCCCCTGCTGTTCAGCGGCGACACGCTATTTGCAGCCGGCTGTGGACGGCTGTTCGAGGGTACGCCGCAACAGATGCATGATTCTCTCGGCCGCCTGGCCGAACTGCCGGACAGCACACTGATCTACTGCGCTCACGAATACACGCTGAGCAATCTGCGCTTTGCACAGGCTGTCGAGCCGGACAATGTCGATATTGCCGAACGCCTGGCCGAAGTGACCCGCTGGCGCAGCGAAAATCGCATCAGTCTTCCGTCGAATCTGGCACTGGAAAAACGCACCAATCCGTTCCTGCGTACCGGGGAAACATCCGTTAAAGAAAAAGCGGACGAACGGAGCGGCGGGCAAAACACCTCGCAGAGTGCGGTCTTTGCAAGCCTGAGGGCATGGAAAGATAAGTTCTGACCCGACCCTAAAACCGCAATAAAATTCTGAAAGGTTGACCGACGGCAGGCCGCTTCCTAGAATCGCCCGACATTTTCGTCTGGATGTACCCCCCGAACAATGTCGTCATCTACCAGCAAGCCTTCACATTCGGACGCATTGACTCGGTTGGCTCAGGCCATGGCCGTCACCGCGAGTGCCCTTCTGGCCGGTTGCCAGAGCACCGCCAGTGTCGACCCGGCCAGCAATCATCGCGCGCCTAACCTGGCCGCCGGAATCAAGCAAAAACCGATTTTCCTGTCGCACAAGCCTGCCACCCCTCTCGCACCTCCACAGGATGTCTGGGAGCGCATGCGTCAGGGCTTTCAACTGCAACAAGGCAACGATCAGAACCCCCGCATCGATCAACAGCGCCTGTGGTTCGCCAACAACCCTTCCTTTCTGGAAAACGCTGGCGAGCGCGGCAGCCTGTACATGCACTACATCGTCGAGCGCCTTGAAGAACGCAACATGCCGCTGGAGCTGGCGCTGCTTCCGGTCATCGAAAGCGCCTATAACCCGATGGCCGTTTCGCGCAGTCAGGCGGTCGGCCTCTGGCAGTTCATCCCGTCGACCGGTCGTTACTTCAACCTGCGCCAGACCAGCTTTTATGACGGACGTCGCGATATCCAGGCGTCGACCGTTGCGGCACTGGATTACCTGACCCGCTTGCATGACATGTTCAACGGTGACTGGTTGCTGGCCCTGGCAGCCTACAATGCCGGCGAAGGCACGGTGAGCCGTGCCATCGAGCGCAATGACAAGCTCAACCTGCCGACCGACTACTGGAACCTGCCGCTGCCGCAGGAAACCCGCGATTACGTGCCCAAGCTGCTGGCCCTGTCCCAGGTGGTGCTGTCGCCGGAAGCTTACGGCGTCAATCTGAACCCGATCGCCAACCAGCCTTACTTCGAAGTCGTCGAGCTCAACAAGCGTGTCGACCTGTCCAAGGTGGCCAGCGCCGCCGATATCGACGAAGACGAGCTTATCCAGCTCAACCCTGCCTACAAGAAGCGCCTGACCGTCGATGGCCCACAGCACCTGCTGGTGCCCACCTCCAAGGCGCAACTGCTGACGGCCAGCCTGCTAACCATGAAGCAGGAAGAACTGGTCGCCTGGCAGCCTTACCGGGTGCGCAAGGGCGATACCCTGGAAAGCCTGGCCAGTCGTTACCAGGTCACGGTCAGCTCGCTCAAAGGCAATAACAAGCTGTCCGGCAACCGTTTGAAGGTCGGTCAGTCGCTGAGCATACCGGTCAAGCCGGGCATGCAGAATTCACAGCCCGTGTTCGAAGCGCTGGCCAGCAACGACAGGCCGTCACGTACCCGTAGTTACAAGGTACGCAGCGGTGACAACCTGACCAACATTGCGCAAGCCAATAAGGTCGATGTCGAAGACCTGCAACGCTGGAACAAGCTGACCGGCAAAAAGCTCAAGGTCGGCCAGACGCTGGTCATGCAGGACACCAGCAAGCCTGCCGGCAAAGCGGCCAGCAAGGCGGTCGCCAGCACCGGTGGCAAGGACAGCGAAAAGAAATCCATGCAGTACAAGATCCAGAAAGGCGACTCGATGTACCTGGTCGCCAAGCGCTTCAACGTCGAGATGCAACATCTCAAGCGCTGGAATCCGCGTAGCGGTCAGGCTCTCAAACCCGGCCAGACCCTGACCGTTTACCTGCCACATTGATGAGCGCGGCCACTTGCCCTTCAACAACCTTGGGGCGGGTGGCCGACGCAGCCCTGGCAGCGCCATCACCTGCAGTCTTTTTCCAGCTGGAACAAGCTGTTACTGTTAGCGACCCGAAAGCCCAAGCCGCCTGGATCGTGATACGTCCCTTCCTGCTAACCCTCAGCCTGGCCTTGAGCTTCTGCGCCAACGCATCCATCACTGAAAGTCATGGTTACGCGCAGTTTGGTGTTCTCAAGTACCCGGCCAGCTTCACTCATTTCGACTGGGTCAATCCCGAGGCGCCGAAAGGTGGCACCCTGAGAATGATGGCCTTCGGCACGTTCGACACGCTCAACCCCTACACATTCAAGGGCAGTAGCCCGGTCTCGACCGGCAACTTCCTGCAGTATGGCGTCAACGAGCTGAACGAACCGCTGATGGTCGGCACAGGCCAGTACGACCCGTCCGGCGATGAACCAACCTCCAGTTACGGGCTGATCGCCCAGTCCGTGGAATATAGCGAGGACCGCAGCTGGGTGGTGTTCAACCTGCGCCCGCAGGCGCGCTTCCATGACGGCAAGCCGATCACCGCCTACGACGTGGCGTTTTCCTACCGGACACTGCTTAAGGACGGTCACCCTCAATACCGCACCGCCTTGCAGGAAGTGCAGCGCGTCGACATCCTTAATCGTCATCGCATCCGGTTTGTCTTCAAGCGCTCCGGCAACCCGCTGCTGATCCTGCGCCTGGGCGAACTGCCGGTGTTGCCGCAGCACTACTGGAAGGACAGGGACTTCAAGGCGACCACCTTCGAACCGCCGCTGGGCAGTGGCCCCTACCGCATCACCCGCGTGCAGCCGGGTCGGCAACTGGTGTTCGAGCGGGTCAAGGATTACTGGGGCAAGGACTTGCCGGTCAACCGCGGCAAATACAATTTCGATCGGGTCGAGGTCGAGTTCTACCGCGACAGCGACGTGGCGTTCGAAGCGTTCAAGGCGGGTGAATTCGACATCTACATCGAGCATCAGGCCAAGAACTGGGCCAATGGCTATGACTTCCCCGCAGTCGCCAGCGGTCAGGTGATCAAGGCGCAGATTCCGCACCGCATACCAACCCAGACCCAGGGCCTGTTCATGAACACCCGGCGCGCCGCCTTCGCCGACATCCGCGTGCGCGAGGCCTTAGGGCTGCTGTTCAATTTCGAATGGACCAACCGCACGCTGTTCAGCGACGCCTATGACCGTTCGACCAGTTACTACCCCAACAGCGAATTTTCCGCGACGGGCCTGCCGACCGGGGCCGAATGGCTGCTCTTGGCACCCTACCGCGATCAGTTGCCCGCCAGCCTGTTCACCCAGCCGTTCAGCCCGTCAAAAACCGATGGCGGCGGGATCCCGCGCGAAACCTTGCGCAAGGCCCTGAAGCTGCTTGCCGAGGCTGGCTGGACACTCTCGGACAAGGGTTTGCTCAATGCCGACAAGCAACCGTTGCGCTTCGAGATCCTGCTGGTCAACCCCAACCTCGAACGCATTCTGCAGCCCTACATCGAAGACCTGCGCCGCCTGGGGATCATTGCAGGGCTGCGCACCGTCGACCGCGCCCAGTACAAGCAACGTCTGGACCGTTTCGATTTCGACATGATTCTGATGACCCTGCAGCAGACCCTGAGCCCCGGTCTGGAGCAGTGGCAGTACTTCCATTCCAGTCAGGCCGCGATCAACGGCAGCAAGAACTACGCGGGTATCGCCAACCCGGTGGTCGATGTCCTGCTGAACAAGCTGCTGGCCGCGCAGACCCGGGACGACCAGGTCGCCGCAGCGCGGGCGCTGGACCGTGTCCTGCTGTCTCAGCACTACAGCATTCCCAACTGGTACCTGAACAATCATCGGCTTGCCTATCGCAACCGATTCGCCATGGTCACTACCCCGCCCTACACCCTGGGGCTGCGTGCGTGGTGGCTCAAGACTCTGGAGAAGCCCCGATGAACCCTCTGCACTCCCTGCGCTCGCAGGCAGTCGGCCTGCTGCTGGCCAGCCTCGCCTGCACGGTACAGGCTGCGCCTCAGCATGGCGTGACACTGTATGACGAAGCGCCGAAGTACCCGGCTGATTTCAAACATTTCGACTACGTGAACCCGGATGCCCCCAAGGGCGGCACGCTGCGCCAGGCAGGCTTCGGCGGCTTCGACAGTCTCAACCCGTTCATCAACAAAGGTGTACCGGCAGACGACATTGGTCTGATCTACGACACCCTGGCCCGCTCGAGCCTGGATGAACCGTTCACCGAATACGGACTCGTCGCCGGCAAGATCGAGAAATCCCCGGACAACAGCTGGGTGCGTTTCTATCTGCGCCCCGAGGCGCGTTTTCATGACGGTCACCCGATCCGCGCCGACGATGTCGAGTTCAGCTTCAAGACCCTCATGGAGCACGGCTCGCCCATGTACAAGGGCTACTACGCCGACGTCGATCAGGTCATCGTCGAAGATCCGTTGCGCGTGCTGTTCAAATTCAAGCACAAGGGCAGCCGCGAGTTACCGTTGATCCTTGGTCAGTTGCCAGTGCTGCCCAAGCATTTCTGGGCTGATCGCGACTTCAGCAAGGGCAACCTGGACTTCCCGCTGGGCAGCGGACCTTACAAG
Source organism: Pseudomonas sp. PvP100 (assembly GCF_017833055.1). Taxonomy (NCBI): domain Bacteria; kingdom Pseudomonadati; phylum Pseudomonadota; class Gammaproteobacteria; order Pseudomonadales; family Pseudomonadaceae; genus Pseudomonas; species Pseudomonas sp. PvP100. The sequence goes on along the minus strand of NZ_JAFIBO010000001.1, from coordinate 516,105 downwards.
GTCGCCGACGTGAAGGCCGGTCGTTCGGTGAGTTATGAGCGGGTCAAGGATTACTGGGCAAAGGACTTGCCGATCAACAAGGGCTTCTACAACTTCGACGTACTGACGACCGACTACTACCGCGACAATACGGTAGCGCTGGAGGCCGGCAAGGCCGGGCAATTCGACTATTGGATCGAAACCAGTGCCAAGAACTGGGCGACCGCCTACGACACGCCCGCAGTGCGCGACGGCAGGCTGATCAAGGAAGAGCTGCCCAACGGCAACCCGACCGGCATGCAGGGTTTTGTCTTCAACCTGCGCAAACCTGTGTTTCAGGACGTCAGGGTCCGCGAGGCGCTGACTCTGCTGCTGGACTTCGAGTGGACCAACAAACAGCTGTTCAACGGCTCGTACAGCCGCACCAAAAGCTATTTCGACAACTCGGAAATGGCCGCCAGCGGCCTGCCGTCTGCGGAAGAACTCAAGCTTCTCGAGCCATTGCGCGGCAAGATTCCGGATCGCGTGTTCAGCGAACCCTTCACCCTGCCGGTTACCGATGGCAGCGGCATGATCCGGCCGCAGCAGCGTCGGGCCTTCCAGCTGTTGCAGGAAGCGGGCTGGAAGATCGTCGACGACAAGATGGTCGACGCGCAGGGCAACCCGATAAAAATCGAGTTTCTGATTGCCCAGACCGAGTTCGAGCGCATTCTGCTGCCTTACAAGCGCAACCTGAGCGACCTGGGTATCGAACTGGTGATTCGTCGTGCCGACGTGTCGCAATACATCAACCGCCTGCGCTCGCGCGACTACGACATGATCGTCACGGGCTATCCGCAGTCCAGCTCGCCCGGTAACGAGCAGCGCGTGTACTTCGACTCGTCCAGCGCCGACAACCCGGGCAGCCGCAACTTCATGGGCCTCAAGGACCCTGCGGTGGACTCGCTGGTCAACGGCCTGATCAACGCCGACTCACGGCAAAGCCTGATCACCCATACCAAGGCGCTGGATCGTGTGCTGCTGTGGGGCTTTTACGTTGTCCCGAACTGGCACATCAAGACCTGGCGCGTGGCTTACTGGAACCACCTTGACCATCCGAAGGCCAAAGCGCTTTCCGATATCGGTCTGATGACCTGGTGGGCCAGGCCGGATGTCAAACCGGCGACCGCGACCCCGTCAGCCCCTGATCAGGCCAAGCCTGCGAACGCGGAGCAATAACATGCTGGCTTATATTCTGCGACGGCTGCTGCTGATCATCCCTACCCTGCTTGGCATCCTGATCATCAACTTCGTCATCATTCAGGCTGCGCCCGGTGGCCCGGTCGAACAGATGATCGCCAAGATCGAAGGCTTCGATGGCGCCACCAGCCGGATTGCCGGAGGCGGCGCCGAAGTATCAGTGGCCGGCTCCAACTACCGCGGCGCGCAAGGCCTGGACCCGGCACTGGTCAAGGAAATCGAACGCATGTACGGTTTCGACAAGTCGGCGCCGGAACGTCTGTGGATCATGATCAAGAACTACGCCACGCTGGATTTCGGCGACAGCTTCTTTCGCGATGCCAAGGTCATCGACCTGATTGTCGAGAAGATGCCGGTGTCCATTTCCCTCGGGTTATGGAGCACCCTGATCATGTACCTGGTGTCGATCCCGCTGGGGATTGCCAAGGCCACGCGCCACGGCAGCCAGTTCGACGTATGGACCAGTTCGGCAATCATTGTCGGCTACGCCATTCCAGCGTTCCTGTTCGCGATTCTACTGATCGTGGTGTTTGCCGGGGGCAGCTACTTCAATTGGTTTCCACTGCGCGGGCTGACCTCCAACAACTACGACGAGCTGAGCACGCTGGGCAAGCTGTTCGATTACTTCTGGCATCTGGTGTTGCCCGTCACCGCGCTGGTGATTGGCAACTTTGCCACCATGACGCTGCTGACCAAGAACAGCTTTCTCGACGAAATCAGCAAGCAATACGTGACCACGGCCAAAGCCAAGGGCCTGAGCAACCACAAGGTGCTCTACGGCCATGTGTTTCGCAACGCAATGCTGCTGGTGATCGCCGGCTTCCCGTCAGCGTTCATCGGCATCTTCTTCACCGGCTCGCTGCTGGTGGAAGTGATCTTCTCGCTGGACGGCCTGGGCCTGATGAGCTTTGAAGCCGCGATCAACCGCGACTATCCGGTGGTGTTCGGTACGCTGTTCATCTTCACCCTGCTGGGGCTGGTGGTGAAGCTGATCGGTGATATCACCTACACACTCGTGGACCCGCGCATCGACTTCGAAAGCAGGAAGCATTGATATGAAGCTGTCTCCTCTCAATCGCCGTCGCTTCGAACGCTTCAAGGCCAACAGGCGTGGCTGGTGGTCATTGTGGCTGTTCCTGATTCTGTTCGGCCTGAGCCTGGGCGCCGAACTGATCGCCAACGACAAACCGCTGGCCGTGCGTTATGACGGCAGTTGGTACTTCCCGGTATTCGAGCGTTACCCGGAAACCACCTTCGGCGGTGAGTTCCCGCTGGAAGCCAACTACAAGAGCCCGTACATCAAGGAACTGCTCGCCGCGAAGGATGGCTGGACCCTGTGGGCGCCCATCCCGTTCAGCTACCAGAGCATCAACTACGACCTGAAAGTCCCTGCCCCGGCGCCGCCTTCGCGGGAGAACCTGCTGGGCACCGATGATCAAGGCCGTGACGTGCTGGCACGGGTGATCTACGGTTTCAGGATTTCGGTACTGTTCGCCCTGACCCTGACCATCCTCAGCTCGATCATCGGCGTCATCGCCGGTGCCTTGCAGGGCTTCTATGGCGGCTGGGTCGACCTGCTGGGCCAGCGCTTCCTCGAGGTCTGGTCGGGTCTGCCGGTGCTGTATCTGCTGATCATCCTCGCCAGCTTCGTACAACCCAACTTCTGGTGGTTGCTGGGCATCATGCTGCTGTTTTCCTGGATGAGCCTGGTGGACGTGGTGCGCGCCGAGTTCCTGCGTGGCCGCAATCTGGAATACGTAAGGGCCGCGCGGGCGCTGGGCATGGAGAACGGCGCGATCATGTTCCGCCACATCCTGCCCAACGCCATGGTGTCGACCATGACCTTTCTGCCGTTCATTCTCACCGGCGCCATCGGCACCCTGACGGCGTTGGACTTTCTGGGCTTCGGCCTGCCCGCCGGCTCGCCGTCTCTGGGCGAGCTGGTAGCGCAGGGTAAGTCCAACCTGCAGGCACCCTGGCTGGGCATCAGCGCCTTCGCTGTGCTGGCCATCATGCTGAGCCTGCTGGTGTTCATCGGCGAATCCGCCCGCGATGCTTTCGACCCAAGGAAATAAGATGAACAATGACAATCTGATCGAAATCCGCGATCTGGCGGTCGAGTTCGTGACGGGCGACTCACGGCAACGCGTGGTCGAGAACATCAGCTTCGATATTCGCCGCGGTGAAACGCTTGCGCTGGTCGGCGAAAGCGGTTCGGGCAAGTCAGTGACCGCGCACTCGATCCTGCGCCTGCTGCCCTACCCCATCGCCAGCCACCCGAGCGGCACGATCCGCTACGCGGGTGAAGACCTGCTGAAAGTGGAAGAGAAAAAACTGCGCACGATCCGTGGCAACCGGATCGCCATGATCTTCCAGGAGCCGATGACCTCGCTCAACCCGCTGCACTCGGTGGAAAAACAGATCAACGAGGTACTGGGCCTGCACAAGGGCCTGACCGGCAAGGCGGCCACCGAGCGCACGCTGGAGCTGCTTGAACTGGTTGGCATCCCTGAGCCACACAAGCGCCTCAAAGCGCTGCCACACGAGCTGTCAGGTGGCCAGCGTCAGCGCGTGATGATCGCCATGGCCCTGGCCAACGAACCCGAGCTGCTGATTGCCGATGAACCGACCACCGCGCTGGATGTGACGGTACAGCTGAAGATCCTCGAATTGCTCAAGCAGTTGCAGGCTCGCCTGGGTATGGCACTGCTGCTTATCAGCCACGATCTGAACGTCGTAAGGCAAATAGCCAATCGAGTATGTGTCATGCAGCGCGGTTGCATCGTCGAACAGGCATCGTGCGAAGAATTGTTCCGTTCGCCGCAACATCCTTACACCAAAGTGTTGCTCAGCGCCGAGCCCAGCGGCGGTCCTTCGACCAACCCCGCGGGTGCTCCGCTGCTTGAAATCGAGGACCTGAAAGTCTGGTTCCCGATCAAAAAAGGCCTGCTCAAGCGCACGGTCGACCACGTCAAGGCGGTGGACGGCATACGTTTCAGCCTGCCGGAAGGGCAAACGCTGGGTATTGTGGGGGAAAGCGGTTCGGGCAAATCGACGCTGGGCCTGGCGATTCTCAGGCTGATCGGCAGTCAGGGCACCATACGGTTCAAGGGCAACGCGCTAGAATCCTTGTCGCAACAGCAGATCCGTCCGCTGCGCAGGCAGATGCAAGTGGTTTTTCAGGACCCGTTTGGCAGTTTGAGTCCGCGTATGTCGGTGTCTGAAATCGTTGGCGAAGGCTTGCGAATCCACGGCATGGGTACGGCCGCCGAACAGCAGACGGCGATCATCGAAGCGCTCAAAGAGGTTGGTCTGGACCCGGATACCCGGCACCGCTACCCTCACGAGTTCTCCGGTGGCCAGCGCCAGCGGATCGCCATTGCACGTGCGCTGGTCTTGAAGCCGGCGCTGATTTTGCTGGACGAGCCGACCTCGGCCCTCGACCGGACCGTACAGCGTCAGGTCGTCGAGTTGCTTCGCTCGCTGCAAACCAAGTACAACCTGACGTATTTGTTCATCAGCCATGACCTGGCTGTCGTCAAAGCGCTAAGCCACCAGTTGATGGTGGTCAAGCAAGGCCAAGTGGTCGAACAGGGTGCAGCGCAGGATATCTTCGCCGCACCGCAACATCCTTATACACAGCAGCTGCTGGAGGCCGCCTTTTTGGCGCCGGTAGCTGTCGATTAACCTGAAGAGGAACAACACATGGGTTTTCTCGCCGGTAAGCGCGTCCTGATCGTCGGTGTCGCCAGTAAACTGTCCATCGCATCCGGCATTGCCGCCGCCATGCATCGTGAAGGCGCAGAGCTTGCCTTCACCTACCAGAACGACAAACTCAAGGGTCGTGTGGAAGAGTTCGCCGCAGGCTGGGGTTCGGGTCCTGAGCTGTGCTTCCCTTGCGACGTGGCCAGCGACGAAGAGATCAACAAGGTCTTCGAAGAGCTGAGCAAGAAATGGGACGGCCTGGACGTGATCGTTCACTCGGTCGGCTTCGCGCCTGGCGATCAGCTCGATGGCGACTTCACCGAAGCCACCACGCGCGAAGGTTTCCGCATCGCTCATGACATCAGCGCCTACAGCTTCGTGGCCCTGGCCAAGGCCGGTCGCGAAATGATGAAGGGCCGTAATGGCAGCCTGCTGACCCTGTCCTACCTGGGCGCAGAGCGCACCATGCCCAACTACAACGTCATGGGCATGGCCAAGGCCAGCCTGGAAGCCGGCGTTCGTTACCTGGCCGGCAGCCTCGGCCCGGAAGGTACTCGCGTCAATGCTGTATCGGCCGGCCCGATCCGCACCCTGGCCGCGTCAGGCATCAAGAACTTCCGCAAGATGCTGGCTGCCAACGAAGCGCAGACTCCCCTGCGCCGCAACGTCACCATCGACGAAGTCGGCAACGCCGGCGCGTTCCTGTGCTCTGACCTGGCGTCGGGCATCAGCGGTGAAATCATGTACGTCGACGGCGGCTTCAACACCACCGCGATGGGCAGCATGGACGAGTGACACGGTAAACGCCGCTCCTCGCGAGCGGCACTTTCCCGGACTCGAAAAAAAGGCCGCTCAATGAGCGGCCTTCTTTATTTGCGCGTTTCGAGATTAGAACTTCTCGATCTTCGCCTTGCTTTCCAGCTGTGCACGGTACGCCGCGAAATCCTGTTGCCCCTCGCGGGAAGCAAGGAAGCGACGATATTGTGCCTTCTCGGCATCGGTCGGCGCAGCCGCCTGATTGACGCCATTGAGACGGACGATCACGAAGCTGCCATCCGACGCAGTGATGCTGGCGAACTCCGGCTTGTCCTTACCTGTCGGCTTGGGCATGCGGAACAGCGTCTGCAGCACTTGAGGGTCAACCCCTTCCTGACTGCGAGTGACCGCTTCCATCATCTTCCAGTCACGACCTTCCTGCTTGGCCGCCAACGGGATCTTGCCGTCACGCAGACCGGCCAGCAGCGCCTCGCCCTTGGCCTTGGCAGCGGCCGAAGCATGCTCCTTGACCAGTTGAGCGCGAATCGAGCTGGCAACGCTCTCAAGTGGCAACTGCTGCGGTTGCAAGTGCTCTTTGGAGCGCACCACCACAACGGTTTCCGGATCCAGCTCAAGCGTGTTGCTGTTTGCGCCTTCTTCCAGCACTTCAGGGCTGAATGCCGCCTGGATGACCGCGCGGTTGGCCGTCAGGCCTTCGCCGCCTTCACGACCGAACGGTGCAGTGGTCTGAACCTTCAGGCCCAGGTCCTGTGCCGGCTGGGACAAGTCCGACGATTCAAACGCCGAGTCTTCCAGTTGCTTGGTCACTTCGACAAACTTCTGCTCGACCAGCTGCGATTTCAAATCGTTGGTCAGCTTGCCTTTCAGACTGGCAAAGGTCGGCACCGAAGGTGCTTCAACGCCCAGCAGCTTGATCAGGTGCCAGCCGAAGTCGGTACGCACCGGCTGCGAAACCTGGTCCTTGTTCAAGGCATACAGCGCCTCTTCGAAAGCCGGGTCATAGACACCCTTGCCTGCGTAGCCCAGATCACCGCCCTTGTTAGACGAACCAGGGTCCTGCGAGTATTCCTTGGCCAGTGCCGCGAAATCCTCACCCTTGGCCAGACGCTGCTGAATTTCTTCAATCTTCGCCTTGGCCTGCTCGTCATTCAGCTTGTCGTTCACTTCGATCAGGATGTGTGCCGCACGACGCTGTTCGGACAGATTGGCTATTTCCTTCTGATAAGCCGCCTGCAAGTCCTCGTCCTTGACCTGCACCTTGTCGAAGAAGGACGACTTCTTCAATTCGATGTAGTCGAGTACGACCTGCTCAGGGCTCATGAACTCCTTGGCATGCTCGTCGTAGTGAGCCTTGACTTCGTCATCGGTCACCTTGACCGCCGAGGTATCGGCAGGCAGGGTCAGCGACGCAAAATCACGGGTCTGCTTTTCGAGGCGTGCGAAGGCTTCAACCTGTGCGTCGGTTACAAAGGCACTGCCGGCAACACCTGCACGCACCTGACCAATGAGCATTTCCTGACCCAGCATCTGGCGGAACTGCAGACGGCTGTAACCCAACTGGCGAATGACCTGATCGAAACGGTCTGCGCTGAATTTGCCATCCACCTGAAACTCAGGCGTCTGCAAAAGCTGCTGATCCAGTGCCGCGTCGGAAAACGAGAACTTGGCATCCGCCGCGCCTTGCAGCAGCAGCTTGCGGTCGATCAGGCCCTTGAGCGCTGATTCGCGCAACAGCTTTTCATCCAGCATGGCAGGATCGAAATCCTTGCCCAACTGTTGCGAAAGCTGTTGAGCCAACTGGCGGCGCTGCATGTCGACGGCCTGGCTCAACTCATTCTGAGAGATGTCCTCGCCGTTGACTTCAGCCGCGTTCTGCTTGTTGCTGGTAGCGGTAAACATCGCTTCGATGCCGGTGAAGGCCATCAAGGCGATGATGAGTCCGATAATTGTCTTGGCAATCCAGCCTTGTGAATTGTCCCTGATGTTCTGCAGCATTGCGTCCCCCAAAACGGTTGTACTGACTAACCAACCGCGGAGCGTGGGTAGAAAGCGGATAGAAGAAAGGCGCATCCGAGGATGCGCCTTCTCGTAACTGACGAAGCGGTAGGGCTCGAACCCTTCGGTGTCGCAACCGAATGCACCACCGCTCCGCTACTGGATCAGGACAGGCCCGATCCAGCGGGCAAAGGCATCGAGAGGCTTAGTTGACAGCTTCTTTGAGAGCTTTACCGGCTTTGAAACCTGGTTTCTTGGCAGCAGCGATTTCCAGCGTCTTGCCGGTCTGAGGGTTGCGACCGATGCGAGCAGGACGATCAGTCACGGAGAACGTACCAAAGCCAACCAAAACAACCGAGTCGCCAGCCTTCAGAGCGCCAGTGACGGATTCGATCACTGCGTCCAGCGCACGGCCAGCAGCAGCTTTCGGGATATCAGCAGATGCAGCGATAGCATCAATCAGTTCCGACTTGTTCACTCTAAGTCCCCTTATCTCTATTTTGAGTATGTTTCTAAGTTTTAGGTGTTAAGCAAAACGAGCGCTGGAAGGCTTGCCGGTGATTGCTTTAAAGAGCCGCTTTATAACAAGGGCTCTAAAAAGCTGTCAAGGAAGCCTGCCCAGACTTAATGCGTGCTAATTCTGTCCTTAGAGTCAGACTCGCGCTTCTCTTCCTTGGCGACCAGATCTGTAGCCACGTCCGGCAAAGGCTCCGGCGCGTATTGCAGCGCAATTTGCAGGACTTCGTCAATCCATTTAACGGGCTTGATCTGCAGATCCTGCTTGATATTGTCAGGAATCTCCTTCAAATCACGCACGTTTTCTTCTGGAATGATCACCGTCTTGATTCCACCACGGTGTGCGGCCAGAAGTTTTTCCTTCAAACCACCAATCGCCAGCACTTGACCACGCAGGGTAATTTCGCCCGTCATTGCCACATCTGCCCGCACAGGAATCTGTGTAAGCGCCGAAACAAGTGCGGTGCACATGCCCACGCCAGCACTCGGTCCATCCTTCGGCGTGGCACCTTCCGGCATGTGGATATGCGTGTCGTGTTTCTCGTGGAAATCAGCGGGGATGCCCAGGCTACGGGCGCGGCTGCGAACCACTGTCTGGGCTGCGGTAATGGATTCGACCATGACATCACCCAGCGAACCGGTCTTGATCAACTGCCCCTTGCCCGATACGACCGCCGCTTCGATGGTCAGTAGTTCGCCGCCCACCTGAGTCCACGCCAGGCCGGTGACCTGACCGATCTGATCCTGCTGCTCTGCCAGCCCGTAGCGGAACTTGCGCACGCCCAGGAAGTGCTCGAGCATGTCGGCAGTGACCTGCACCGCGAAACGTTTTTCCATCGCGTGCTCTTTGACCGCCTTGCGGCAGACCTTGGCAATCTGCCGCTCAAGCCCGCGCACACCCGCTTCACGGGTGTAGTAACGGATGATGTCGCGGATCGCTTCCTCGTCAAAACTGATCTCGCCTTTCTTCAAGCCGTTGGCCTGAATCTGCTTGGGCGAGAGGTACTTGACGGCGATGTTGATCTTTTCGTCTTCGGTGTAGCCCGGCAGGCGAATGACTTCCATCCGGTCCAGCAGCGCTGGCGGAATGTTCATCGAGTTCGACGTGCAGAGAAACATCACGTCCGAAAGATCGTAGTCGACCTCAAGGTAGTGATCGTTGAAATTGTGGTTCTGCTCGGGATCAAGCACCTCGAGCAGTGCCGACGCCGGATCGCCACGCATGTCACTGCCCATCTTGTCGATTTCGTCAAGCAGGAACAGCGGGTTGCGAACGCCCACCTTTGTCATCTTTTGTATCAATCTTCCTGGCATCGAACCGATGTAAGTCCGGCGATGACCACGAATTTCAGCCTCGTCACGCACGCCACCCAGTGCCATACGCACAAATTTGCGATTGGTCGCGTTGGCGATGGACTCCGCCAGGGAGGTTTTACCTACACCTGGAGGACCTACCAGACACAGCACAGGGCCGCGAATCTTCTTCACGCGCTTTTGCACAGCGAGGTATTCGAGGATGCGTTCCTTGACCTCGTCCAGACCATAATGGTCGGCATCGAGAATCGCTTCAGCGCGCGCAAGGTCCAGACGTACTTTGCTTTGCGCCTTCCACGGCACCTGAACCAGCCAGTCGATATAGGAGCGAACCACAGTCGCTTCGGCCGACATCGGCGACATTTGCTTGAGCTTGTTCAGCTCGGCATTCGCCTTGGTCAGAGCGTCCTTGGGCAGGCCGGCAGCGTCGATGCGCTTTTTCAGCTCTTCGATCTCGTTGTGGCCTTCGTCGCCATCGCCCAGTTCCTTCTGAATGGCCTTCATCTGCTCATTCAGGTAGTACTCGCGCTGGCTGCGCTCCATTTGCTTCTTCACACGACCGCGAATGCGTTTTTCAACCTGCAGCAGGTCGATTTCGGCATCCAGCAAGGCGAGCACGTGCTCGACACGGGCTGACAGGTCGATAATCTCGAGGATTTCCTGCTTCTGCTCGATTTTGAGCGCCATGTGCGCTGCCATGGTGTCGACCAGGCGGCCAGGCTCATCGATGCTGTTAAGCGACGACAGGACCTCTGCCGGGACTTTCTTGCCCAGTTGCACGTATTGCTCGAACTGAGCCAGCAGGCTGCGCACGAACACTTCGGATTCACGATCCGGTGCGTCGACTTCTTCGATCAGCGCGACGTCTGCTCGGTAGTGACCATCGACTTCGATGAAACGCTCTACCGAACCACGCTGCTCACCTTCGACCAGCACCTTGACGGTGCCATCGGGCAGCTTGAGCAATTGCAATACGGTGGCAATGGTGCCGACGCTGTACAGAGCCTTTTCATCAGGATCGTCGTCAGCCGGATTTCTTTGCGCGAGCAGCAGGATCTGCTTGTCGCCTGTCATTGCCGCTTCAAGGGCTTCGATAGACTTCTCGCGCCCCACGAACAGCGGGATAACCATGTGCGGATAAACCACGACATCACGCAATGGCAAGAGAGGCAATTCAATAGTGGTCTTCATGATTTCGCCTCTACGGCGGCCAATTGGCCGGGACAGATGGAATTAGCTTGAAGCCAAGATGGGGGTAGCGTCCAAAAAAAACAAGCTCTAGAGGCGCGACCCGCCAAGATCAGTTTCTTCATACAAAACGAATGAGCGGCTTAAAAATGCAAAAGGGGACCAAAAAGGCCCCCTTCAGTATTACTTCACGCCTATGAACATGCGTTTATGCGTCGGGAGCAACCTTGGCAGGCGGCTCGCTGTTTTCGTAGATCAACAGCGGCTTGGACGTGCCATCGATAACGCTTTCGTCGATCACCACCTTGCTCACATCGCTCTGCGACGGGATTTCGTACATGGTGTCGAGCAGCACGCCCTCGAGAATCGAACGCAGGCCACGGGCACCGGTCTTGCGCTCCAGCGCGCGACGGGCAACCGATTTCAGCGCATCGGTACGGAACTCGAGGTCCACACCTTCCATCTCGAACAGCTTGGCATACTGCTTGGTCAGCGCGTTCTTCGGCTCGGTGAGGATCTGTATCAACGCAGCCTCATCCAGCTCGTCCAGCGTCGCAAGCACCGGCAGACGGCCCACGAACTCGGGGATCAGACCGAACTTGACGAGATCGTCAGGCTCGACTTCACGCAGCGACTCGCCAACCTTCTTGCCCTCCTCCTTGCTGCGAACCTCGGCGTTGAAGCCGATGCCGCCACGGGTGGAACGGTTCTGAATGACCTTTTCCAGGCCCGAGAAGGCGCCACCGCAGATAAAGAGGATATTACGCGTGTCCACCTGCAGGAATTCCTGCTGCGGGTGCTTGCGACCACCTTGAGGCGGAACGGAAGCCACGGTGCCCTCGATCAGTTTCAGCAAGGCTTGCTGCACGCCTTCACCGGACACGTCACGAGTGATTGAAGGGTTGTCGGATTTGCGCGAAATCTTGTCGATTTCGTCGATGTAGACAATACCCATCTGGGCCTTCTCGACATCGTAATCACATTTCTGCAACAGCTTCTGGATAATGTTTTCGACGTCCTCACCCACATAACCGGCTTCGGTCAGGGTGGTGGCGTCAGCAATGGTGAACGGCACGTTAAGCAGGCGAGCCAGTGTTTCGGCCAGCAGCGTCTTGCCGGAGCCCGTAGGGCCGATCAGCAGGATGTTGCTTTTGCCCAGTTCGACGTCGTCGTTCTTCTTGTCACGCTGATTCAAACGCTTGTAGTGGTTGTACACCGCTACTGCGAGAACCTTTTTGGCACGTTCCTGACCGATGACGTACTGGTCAAGGATGCCGCTGATTTCTTTAGGCGAAGGCAATTTATGCGCGCTGCTTTCGGCCTGGGCTTCCTGCACCTCCTCACGGATGATGTCATTGCACAGGTCGACGCACTCGTCGCAGATAAAGACCGAGGGGCCGGCAATCAATTTGCGCACTTCATGCTGGCTTTTGCCACAGAAGGAGCAATAGAGCAATTTGCCGTTGTCCTCGCCGTTGCGGGTGTCAGTCATTCGATCGATCCAATCCGGTAGGCTTGCAACACAAGATGAAGGCTATTGCGGGCTTTTTCAAGTCCGCAGGCGGTCGGTTGTGCCGACCCCCTACATTTTGAGCCGCTTAGGCAGGCATTTGACGCTTGTTGATCACCGAGTCGATCAGGCCGTATTCGGCTGCACGCTCTGCGCTCATGAAGTTGTCACGCTCGGTATCGCGCTCGATGGTTTCGAGGCTCTGGCCGGTGTGATGCGCCAGCAGCGAGTTGAGACGATGACGAATGTGCAGGATTTCCTTGGCATGGATGTCGATGTCCGACGCCTGGCCCTGGAAACCGCCCAGCGGCTGGTGAATCATCATCCGCGAGTTGGGCAGGCAATGACGCTTGCCTTCTGCACCGCCGGCCAGCAGGAATGCACCCATGCTGCAAGCCTGACCGATACAGATGGTCGAAACGTCCGGCTTGATGAACTGCATGGTGTCGTAGATCGACATGCCTGCAGTCACCGAACCGCCCGGCGAGTTGATGTAGAGATGGATATCCTTGTCCGGGTTTTCCGCTTCAAGGAAGAGCAGTTGTGCCGCGATAAGGTTGGCCATGTAGTCCTCTACCGGACCAACCATAAAGATGACTCGCTCCTTGAGAAGGCGCGAATAGATGTCATAGGCGCGTTCGCCACGGGCGGACTGCTCGATAACCATCGGGACCAGGCCGCCAGCGGCCTGGATGTCAGAGTTCTGCTGAATATAAGAATTGCGGGACATGTCCTGCATTCACTCCCAAATAGTCGAGTCTTGAATACGCACAAGCCAGCGCGAAGGCTGGCTTGTGGGTGTTTTCGCACGAAAAGAGAAATCAGTCGGCTTTTGGAGCTTCCACCGGCTTGACAGCTTCTTCGTAGGAGACCGATTTGTCGGTCACGCTAGCTTTCTGCAAAACAGTATCTACAACTTGCTCTTCAAGCACAACAGAACGTACCTCGTTCATTTGCTGCTCGTTCTTGTAGTACCAGGCAACGACCTGCTCAGGCTCCTGATAGGCGGAGGCCATTTCCTGAATCATTTCGCGAACGCGAGCGTCATCAGGCTTGAGGTCGAACTGCTTGACGACCTCGGCAACGATCAGACCCAGCTCGACGCGGCGCTTGGCCTGCTCTTCGAACAGCTCTGCCGGCAGCTGGTCAGGCTTGATGTTGCCGCCGAACTGCTGAACGGCCTGCACACGCAGACGGTTGACTTCGTTTTCCAGCAGCGCTTTAGGCACTTCGATCGGGTTGGCGGCCAGCAGACCGTCCATGACCTGATTCTTGACCTTGGACTTGATCGCCTGACGCAGCTCGCGCTCCATGTTCTTGCGAACTTCGGTGCGGAAGCCTTCGATACCGGTTTCCTTGATACCGAACTGCTTGAAGAACTCTTCGTTCAGCTCAGGCAGCTTTGGCTCGGAAACGGTGTTGACGGTCACGGTGAACTCGGCAGCCTTGCCGGCCAGCTCGAGGTTCTGATAGTCCTCAGGGAAGGTCACGTTCAGAACGCGCTCTTCACCGGCCTTGGCGCCAACCAGACCGTCTTCGAAACCAGGGATCATGCGGCCGGAACCCAGAACCAGCTGGGTGCCGGTAGCGGAACCGCCAGCGAACACTTCGCCGTCGACCTTGCCGACGAAATCGATGTTCAACTGGTCTTCGTTCTGGGCAGCACGATCAGCCACTTCGAAACGAACGTTCTGCTTGCGCAGCACTTCAAGCATGTTGTCCAGATCGCTGTCAGCCACGTCGGCAGACAGGCGCTCTACGGAGATGCTGTCGAAGCCGGCAACGGTGAATTCCGGGAATACTTCGAAAGTAGCCACGTATTCCAGATCTTTGCCTTTTTCGAACGACTTGGGCTCTACTGCAGGAGCACCGGCCGGGTTCAGCTTCTGCTCAACCACAGCTTCATAAAAAGTAGCCTGAATCAGATCGCCCAGTGCTTCCTGACGTGCGCCGTCCTCGTAACGCTGACGAATCACGCTCATAGGCACCTTGCCAGGGCGGAAGCCCGGGATCTTGGCTTTGCGCGCGGTCTGTTGCAGACGCTTGTTGACTTCAGTCTCGATGCGTTCGGCAGGCACGCCAATGGTCATGCGGCGCTCAAGAGCGGAAGTGTTTTCAACAGAAACTTGCATGGATATTCCTCGTTGCACAGACGTTAGCCGGCCGTTTCCGACCCCAGAATCAAGGGCATGCATTCTAGTGGGTCATACTCAAGAAGTCACCCTACTGAAAAAGGGCGGATTTATAGGACGAGAGCGGAGCGCAGCGGCGCAAGGAAGAACAGAGCCTTGCACCCTCGGCGACGCGTCTGGCACGGCTTCTATATAAAGAAGCATCAGCACCGGAGACGACCGACCCCGTCCATGTAGCGCGCCCCACTCGACCGACGGCGAAAAGGCCAGTCGACCAGCGAGACGGTAAAGCGAATACGCTGAAACAAAAAAACCGCTCGAGGCGGCTTTTTTCTCGCGACCCGAGCACTCACTCGACGTCACATGTGTCATGGCGAACGGAGAGTACAAAACGAAATCTCCAGAAACCTGCCACGCCAGGCTCCAGCCTTGACGCCTGAAATCAATGCATTTTTTGATGTACTGATTCAATGGCGCAAGGCAGCTTCCAGCCTGATTCAACCCGGCGCGCATCGTACACAACGTGGCGATGACGCGCCACCCATTGCAAGCATTTGACGGGACTGACAATTTTTTATGCAAATAAGTCCTTTGATCAACCGCCAGAAGGTGTGTATCGAATGCGACGTCAATGCGTAATCGAATGCCACCGCCAACCAGAGAAATCGTCTGTGTCTGCCAGGTTTTACACACGCCAAACGCAGCGATAGAAGCACCGCACGCTGTCGAAAGGAACGGCAGCATCCCAGAGCAGAGCGCCTGGCTGGATACGACTGCATGGGGAGAAGGAAGCGCCGGGGCGCCTCCTGTGCTCAAGGCAGCGCCTTGTACAGCACTGTCAACCGCTACATAATCCGGCCAGATTCCAGCAGCAAGGACAGAGACCCGCGCGATTGGCGAATCGTACAATTTCGCGCTGCGTCGATAGCGCGGTAGAGCGTTTAAATATTCAACAAATCAATGCCCTACACATTGATACCCCTCAGGAAAAACCATGTACAAGATGATTGCTGCATTCAGTTTTCTGGCTATAGCCTCAGCAACAATGACCGGGTGCAATGATAAAGAAGGAAGCCAGGGAAGCGCAGCAACCACCAAAACCAATTATTATTCATCAGACAAATGCAATATTGACTCAATTGCTGGACAGATTAGCGCAGGAACAGGAGCGAGCATTTATGTACCGCGAGGCGTCGCTGTGTTCAACGGCTGGGCGATCGACACTGCCAACCAGGACGCCCCAAAGGAAATGAGACTTCGCCTGACGGGCTACAAAGGAACTCCCACTGTATTCAAGGCCCCCGCCATCGTTGATCGCATTGACCTGGTAAAGACCTATAACAATGAAAAACTCTTGAAATCAGGCTTTTCATTCACGGCAGATTTATCCTCCATGGAGCCCGGCGGCTACAGCGTAGCCATCGAGATCCCTGGAGCGAATTCGTCTCTCCTGTGCCAAGGCAAGGTATTGCTGGTTATTGAATAATCAGAAAAACCGCTTCCTGCCTTGAGACAGCAGCACATCGCGGCGCGAGCAAGAGCATCCTGCTCACGCCGTTGCCGCTCAACAATCTTCAGACCACAGAAATACTAAACCCGAGACAACAAAAAGCCCGCACTTGGCGGGCTTCTCTTGGCTTTCGCGGTGCTCACTGGAACCCGGCGAAAGTACATCTGGTGCGGACGGAGAGACTCGAACTCTCACACCTTGCGGCGCTGGAACCTAAATCCAGTGTGTCTACCAATTCCACCACATCCGCATTTCAGACTTTTAAAGCAAAGGCGCCAGACTATGAATCTGGCGCCCTTCTTAATATGGGGTGGACGA
Source organism: Pseudomonas sp. PvP100 (assembly GCF_017833055.1). NCBI lineage: Bacteria > Pseudomonadati > Pseudomonadota > Gammaproteobacteria > Pseudomonadales > Pseudomonadaceae > Pseudomonas > Pseudomonas sp. PvP100. The sequence goes on along the minus strand of NZ_JAFIBO010000001.1, from coordinate 499,922 downwards.
TGGGGTTCGAACCCACGACCGCAGGAGTCACAATCCTGTGCTCTACCAACTGAGCTACGCCCACCATATTGCGCGTGACGATACAACCTACTTGCTGTGCCAAAGCTGCCTTTAATGGCGCACCCGGCAGGACTCGAACCTGCGACCATCCGCTTAGAAGGCGGATGCTCTATCCAGCTGAGCTACGGGCACTTATATAATTTGTACTCTTGCGATAACAAACTAAAAGGCTTTCAATCAATCACACCGAGCTGATTTGCAACTCTGCCTGACCGAATCAACCAGTGCTAGCTTAACCAGTGCTGGGCTCTGCCCGGCAAGTGCGACGAATCTTATAGACGCCCCCTGGGGTCGTCAACCTTTTTTTGAAAAAAATTCAGCTAGATAAAGGAGTTAGCTGAATATGCAAAGCAATCGCCTTTGCCCTCGCGCCATGTCATGAGAGAATGCGCGCTCATTTTTTTCCTCTCGATGGTTAATCACGCGTCATGACTGCAAAACTAATCGACGGCAAGGCGATCGCCGCCAGCCTGCGCCAGCAGATCGCCAAACGTGTCGCCGAACGTAGCCAGCAAGGTCTGCGTACGCCGGGCCTCGCGGTGATTCTGGTCGGCAGCGACCCCGCCTCCCAGGTCTATGTCTCTCACAAGCGCAAGGACTGCGAGGAAGTCGGTTTTATCTCCCAGGCTTACGACTTGCCCGCTGATACCACTCAGGCAGCACTGACCGATCTGATCGACCGCCTCAATGAGGATGCCGCTGTCGACGGCGTCCTGCTGCAACTGCCCTTGCCCGCGCACCTTGACGCTTCGTTGCTGCTGGAGCGCATTCGCCCGGACAAGGACGTGGACGGTTTCCATCCTTATAACGTGGGTCGCCTCGCCCAGCGCATTCCGCTGCTGCGTCCGTGCACGCCCAAAGGCATCATGACCCTGCTCGAAAGCACCGGTGTCGACCTGTACGGTCTGGATGCCGTCGTCGTCGGCGCGTCCAACATCGTCGGCCGCCCGATGGCGATGGAACTGCTGCTGGCGGGCTGCACCGTCACGGTGACCCACCGTTTCACCAAGGATCTGGCAGGCCACGTGGGTCGTGCCGATCTTGTGGTGGTTGCCGCCGGCAAGCCGGGCCTCGTCAAAGGCGAATGGATCAAGCAGGGCGCGATCGTCATTGATGTCGGCATCAATCGCCAGGAAGACGGCAAGCTGGTAGGCGACGTGGTTTACGAGACCGCCCTGCCCCGCGCCGGCTGGATCACTCCGGTTCCGGGCGGCGTCGGCCCCATGACCCGCGCCTGCCTGCTGGAAAACACGCTGTACGCGGCAGAAACCCTGCACGACTGATCAGCCTGCGGCGATAAAAAACGGCACCTTGAAGGTGCCGTTTTTTTACCTCGACAAAACCTTACTTCTTGGCTGCCTCCCAGCTTTTCAGCAGGTCAGCGTAGGCGATGGTTTCACCCTTGGGTTTCTCGTTGGCCAGCTTACGCTGTGGCGCGAGGAACTTGCCGTTGCTCTCTTCGGCCTTCTTGTACCAGGCTTCTGCAGTGGTTTCCGGATTCATCTTCGGCGCACACTTGCTGGCTTCCTGAACCTTGGAACGCTCGATGCGCGTCATGATTGCATCCTGGTCCTTGGCCAGACCGTCGAGGGCCTCCTGCGCAGTCTTCTCGCCGGTGACCGCCTCGGCCACATGGCTCCACCACAGCTGTGCCAGCTTCGGATAGTCAGGCACATTGGTGCCGGTAGGCGACCATTGCACGCGTGCCGGGCTGCGATAGAACTCCACCAAACCACCCAGTTTAGGCGCCAGCTCGGTCATCTCCTTGGAATTGATATCCGACTCGCGAATCGGCGTCAGGCCGACGATGGTTTTCTTCAGCGAAACGCTTTTCGAGGTCACGAATTGCGCATACAGCCAGGCGGCCAGGCGCTTTTTCTCGTCGGACGACTTCAGGAACGTCCATGAACCGACGTCCTGATAGCCGAGCTTCATGCCTTCTTTCCAGTAAGGGCCTTTTGGCGAAGGCGCCATGCGCCACTTCGGCGTGCCGTCAGCATTCATCACCGGCAGGCCTGGCTTGGTCATGTCGGCAGTAAAGGCGGTATACCAGAAGATTTGTTGCGCGACGTTACCCTGCGAAGGCACTGGTCCGGATTCGGAGAAGGTCATGCCCGCCGCTTCCGGCGGCGCATAGGCTTTCAGCCAGTCGATGTATTTCTGTGTGGCGAACACTGCCGCCGGGCCGTTGGTGTCACCACCCCGGGTAATGCTGGAGCCGACCGGATGGCAGTCTTCGACGCGAATACCCCACTCGTCCACCGGCAGACCGTTAGGCAAACCCTTGTCGCCGCTGCCGGCCATGGAGAACCAGGCATCGGTGAAACGCCAGCCCAGTGACGGGTCTTTCTTGCCATAGTCCATGTGACCGAAGACTTTCTTGCCGTCGATCTCCTTGACGTCTTCGCTGAAGAACTTGGCAATGTCCTCGTAAGCCGACCAGTTGACCGGAACGCCCAGCTCATAGCCGTACTTGTCCTTGAATTTCTTTTTCAGGTCGGGACGTTCGAACCAGTCGGCACGGAACCAGTAAAGGTTGGCGAACTGCTGATCAGGCAGCTGATAAAGCTTGCCGTCTGGAGCGGTGGTAAATGAGATACCGATGAAGTCGTTCAGGTCCAGCGTCGGCGAGGTGACTTTACTGCCTTCCGGACTGGCCATCAGATCCGTCAGAGACAGGGCCTTACCGTAGCGAAAGTGCGTACCGATCAGGTCCGAGTCGTTGACCCAGCCGTCATAGATGCTCTTGTCCGACTGCATGGCGGTCTGCAGCTTTTCGATGACATCACCTTCCTGCAGCAAGTCATGGGTGACTTTGATACCGGTGATTTCAGTGAACGCCTTGGCCAGGGTCTTGGATTCGTATTCATGGGTGGTCAGGGTTTCCGACACCACCTTGATGTCCATGCCACGAAACGGCTTGGCAGCTTCGATGAACCACTTCAGCTCTTTCAACTGCTCGTCATCGGAAAGCGTACTCGGCTTGAATTCGCTGTCCGCCCACTTCTTCGCCGCATCTTCGTACTTATCCGCCCATGCCGACACACTCAACCCGCTGAGCATGATCATGGTTGCCAGCGTCACGCTATGTTGCAGCTTGTTTTTCTTATTGAACATAGTCATCTCCAGGTTGCTTTCATGTAGTCCCGCTTTTCCAATGCCGCCGACCGGATCACCCCGGCAACCGCGCCCGGCCGCTCTCTAACCCCAACGCATCACCACCAACAGCCACACCAGGGAAGCCCCAGAAGCGATCCATATGCTCCAGTCCGTCGCGCCGATCACCAGCAAATGCAGATAAGCGCTACCTAAAAGCCCAATGAAAAGACGGTCGCCACGCGTGGTGGCAATCGGCAGAAAACCGCGACGCTCGATACTTGCCGAGCGCAACTCCCATACGGTCATCCCTGCCAGCAGCAGCGCAATGCTGATGAAGAAGGCCGCAGTGGGCAGTGTCCAGGACATCCACTCCATTTTTTCGACTCCTCAGACACGACCAAGAGCAAAGCCCTTGACCACATGGTTGCGAACGAACCAGATCACCAGCATGCCCGGCAGAATGGTCAACACCCCTGCCGCCGCCAGCACCCCCCAATCGATACCCGATGCCGACACGGTGCGGGTCATCACCGCAGCGATCGGCTTGGCGTTCACCGACGTCAGGGTGCGCGCCAGCAACAGCTCGACCCAGGAGAACATGAAGCAGAAAAACGCGGTGACCCCGATACCCGAACCAATCAGTGGAATGAAAATCTTCACGAAAAACTTGGGAAAGCTGTAACCGTCGATGTAGGCCGTTTCATCGATTTCCTTGGGAACGCCGGACATGAAACCCTCCAGAATCCATACGGCCAGCGGAACGTTGAACAGACAGTGCGCCAGTGCCACGGCGATGTGCGTGTCAAACAGACCGATGGACGAATACAGCTGAAAAAACGGCAGCAGGAAGACTGCCGGTGGCGCCATGCGGTTGGTCAGCAGCCAGAAGAACAGGTGCTTGTCGCCGAGAAAACGATAGCGTGAAAACGCGTAGGCTGCCGGCAATGCGACGCTCAGCGATATCACGGTATTGAGGCACACGTAGTACAGCGAGTTGAGGTAACCGCTGTACCAGCTCTCGTCGGTGAAGATCACCTTGTAGTTGGCCAGGGTGAAATCCTGCGGCCACAGGGTCAGGCCACCGAGGATCTCGGTATTGGTCTTGAACGACATGTTGATCAACCAGTAGATCGGCACCAGCAGAAACAACAGGTAAATCCACAGCGGTATGATTTTGCGCAGACTCATGACCAGCCCCTCAATTCTTTTCGCTGTGAGTCATCGCGGTGTAGAACACCCATGACACCAACAGAATGATCAGGAAATACACCAGCGAGAACGCGGCCGCAGGCCCCAGGTCGAACTGCCCGAGCGCCATGGTGGTCAGCGTCTGACTGAGGAACGTGGTGGAGTTACCCGGCCCGCCACCGGTCAGCACGAACGGCTCGGTGTAGATCATGAAGCTGTCCATGAAGCGCAACATCACCGCAATCAGCAGCACGCTTTTCATCTTCGGCAACTGGATATGCCGGAAGATCGCCCAGCCGGACGCCCGATCGATGCGCGCCGCCTGGTAATACACATCCGGAATCGCCCGCAGTCCTGAATAGCAGAGCAAGGCCACCAGCGAGGTCCAGTGCCAGACGTCGATGACCAGCACCGTCACCCAGGCATCCGAGGCATTGGCGGCGTAGTTGTAGTTGATGCCCAGCACATTGTTCAGCGTGTACCCCAGCAAACCGATATCACCACGGCCGAAGATCTGCCAGATAGTGCCGACCACGTTCCACGGGATCAGCAGTGGAATGGTCATCACGATCAGACACAATGACGACCAGCGGCCCTTGGTCGGCATGGTCAGGGCAATCGCGATGCCCAGCGGGATCTCGATCAGCAGCACACAGCCCGAATAGATGAACTGGCGCAACAGCGAGTCGTGCAGACGCGGGTCCTGCAGAACCTGCCGGAACCAGTCGGTGCCGACGAAATAGCGGCTGGACTGGTCGAAGATATCCTGCACCGAATAGTTGACCACGGTCATCATCGGGATAATCGCGCTGAATGCCACCAGCAGAAACACCGGCATCACCAGCCACCAGGCCTTGTTGTTCTGAACCTTACGCATGGGACACCTCACTGGCAGGGCCGGCTTCGATCAGGTAATCATCTGCATAGAGCATCAGCCATTGACCCGGAAAGCTGATCCAGGCCTGGCCTTGCGGCACCGGTTTGTCTTCCTGCAGACGCACCTTCAGCAGTTGTCCGGCCAGTTTCAGGGTGATGATCTTGTAAGTGCCGAGGTCTTCCACATAGGTCACGTCGGCGCACATCGCATCGTCGTAAGGCCCGTCCCAGACATGCACGAACTCAGGACGAATACCCACTTTCAGCGTTTTCCACGGCGTATTGGCGAGCTTCTGCTGCAACGACTCAGGCAGCGGCAGGTGAATATCGGCAAAACCGACGCCGCCCGGCTGCGGCGTGACATCAATCAGATTCATCCCCGGGCTGCCGATGAAATAGCCGACAAAGGTATGCGACGGCTTCTCGAACAGCTCCCGCGGCGTGCCGAACTGGACGATCTGTCCGCCATACATCACGGCGATCTTGTCGGCAAAGGTCGACGCCTCCAGTTGATCGTGAGTGACGTAGACCATGGTGATATTGAACTGCTCGTGGATCTGCTTGAGCTTGCGCCGCAGTTTCCACTTAAGGTGCGGGTCGATCACGGTCAGCGGTTCGTCGAAGAGGATCGCCGACACGTCATCGCGCACCAGCCCGCGGCCCATGGAGACCTTCTGCTTTTCGTCCGCACTGAGGTTGCGCGCCTTCTTTTTCAGCAGCGGCTGCAGGTCCAGGACATCGGCAATTTCGTTGACCTTGATGAGAATCCGCGCCTCGTCCATGCCCTGATTGCGCAATGGAAAGGCCAGATTGTCGAACACCGTCATGGTGTCGTAGATCACCGGAAACTGGAAAACCTGAGCGATGTTACGGCGCTCAGGAGGCAGCTCATTGACCACTTTCGAGTCAAAAAGCACCTGCCCCTGCGACGGACTGAGCAGGCCGGAAATGATATTGAGCAGGGTTGACTTGCCACACCCGGAAGGCCCGAGCAGCGCATAAGCACCGCCCTGCTCCCAGACGTGACTCATCTCGCGAATTGCATAGTCGTCAGGACCAGGCTTGGCGCTGTAGCTGTGCGCGAGGTTCTGCAAGCGGATCTCGGCCATCAGGCAACCCTCGCCATACGCAGGCCCGGCGCCTGAATCAGGCCGCCCTGCTGATCGAATACAAACAATTTGTGGGTCGGGATGTACACCCGAATCGCCGCATCGACGTCGTAGGCATGCACGCCCGGCAGATGCAGGACCAGCGAGAACAGCTCGTTGCGCACATGCAGAAAGGTTTCAGAACCACTGATTTCCGCAAGCTCGACAGTAACCGCCAGCTCCAGATCGTCATCGTTGGACGGCACCAGGCTCAAATGGCTGGGGCGCACGCCGAAACGATACTCGCCATCGCCGACGGCGCGTAGGTCGACGTTGAGCGGGAAGTGCACGAAATTGGCGAAGCTGACTTCATTGCCCTCTATACGGCCCGGCATGAGGTTGATCGGCGGTTCGGAGAACAGCTCGGCGGCCAGCACAGTCGCAGGTCGATGATAGACCTCGGGGGTCTTGCCGCTCTGTACCACCCGCCCTTCATGCAGGATGGTGGTGGTGCCGCCCAGCGCCAGCGCTTCATTGGGCTCGGTGGTGGCGTAGATGGCGATGGTATGGCGAGCGGCAAACAGCTCGCGCATTTCCTGACGCAGCTCTTCGCGCAGCTTGTAATCGAGGTTGACCAGTGGTTCGTCGAAGAGGATCAGCTCGGCGTCCTTGACCAGCGCCCTGGCCATCGCGGTGCGCTGCTGCTGCCCACCGGACAGTTCGAGGGGATGGCGTTGCAGGAATTTTTCGATGCGTAGCATCTTCGCGGTTTCCTGCACCCGGCTGTGGATCACGTCTTTGGAAAGACCCGCCTGGCGCAGCGGCGAAGCGATGTTTTCGAACACCGTCATGCTCGGGTAATTGATGAACTGCTGATAAACCATCGAGACGTTGCGCAGGCGAACCGGACGATTGGTGACATCGACTCCGTTCATCAGCACTCGCCCGCTGTCCGGCTTGTCCAGCCCGGCCATCAGGCGCATGAGGCTGGTTTTGCCGGACAGGGTGCGCCCCAGCAGAACGTTGAATGATCCCGGCTCAAAGCTCAGGGAAGCGTCGTCGATCCAGACCTGGCCATCGACGGCGCGACTGACATGCTCCAGCGTGAGTGACATGGCGTGCCCTTTGTTGTTTTTTTCTTAAGGGTGAATGCGTGACTGTTTGCAGATAGCGACATTCGTGCCAGCTCAGGCAAATTGCCGGTGAAGCCCGAAACAGAGCGTTCGCCCGTAATCAGGGGACGAAACGCCTTTCACAGCTGAACAATAATGAACAGAAAATACTGAACACTTGAACAAAATGAACATTGACTTTGAACAAAACTGAACGACACTGGACGGACGTTGCGGGCAAGGATGGTCACGCCGACGGGACCTAAAAACAAAAACAATACGTCATATTCGCAGGCATCCTCATGTCTCAAACCAGCGCTTCGCTTGCTCACGACATCATCGTTCAGGATTCATGGACCCGTTGCCGGGACTTCGGCCTCAGTCATCAGACGCGCCCGTCATTCGGCCAATTACCGGGGGCGGAGGTTTCCAGGTTGCTGGAGCGCCATAACGGACTGGTACAGACCACCCATCAGGAGGTCCTGCCGGTCTACGAAAACATTCTCAGCAACTCCAGCTGTCTGATTCTGCTGGCCGACCCTCAAGGTCAGTTGCTCAAGTCATGGGGTGCGCAGCGCTTCGTCGAATCGTCCCAGGCTCAGGGCTTCATGCCAGGTGCCAGCTGGAGCGAGCGCGGCACGGGCACCAATGCCATCGGCACAGCGCTGGCCTGCGAGCAGGCCATTCATATCGAGCCGGACGAGCATTTCCTCAAGGCCAACCGCTTCATGACCGGTTCGGCCTCACCGATCTTCGATGCTGATAGGCGCATCATTGCCGTGCTGGATGTGTCCAGTGACAGCTTCCTGCCACCCTCGCACACGCTGGGCATGGTCAAGATGATGAGCCAGTCGGTGGAAAACCGCCTGATCCTAGACCAGTTTCGCGACTCCCACTTCCAGCTGATCTTCAATACCGGTCTGAACAACCTCGACAGCCAGTGGGCCGGCCTGCTGATTTTTGACGAAAGTGGCCAGATCCTGTGCGCCAATCGGCGTGCCGACACTTTGCTGGGGACGGCTCCGGCCGGTGCCAGCATCGAGACGCTGTTCAAATGTCCGATCCTGCAATTGCTCAGCGAAACCGAAGCGCGTCCGTTTGCGCTGCATGCATTTGGCAACAATCGCTTTCAATGCCTGCTCAAGCGTCCGACTCGAAAACCATTGAAGCTGCATTGCGTCCAGGCTGCGCAGGTGCCTGCTGCACCACGAAACCTTGATCTGCAGGCGATCAGCCTGGGCGATGCGAAGGTCGAGAAGGCTGTGCGTCAGGCGCAGCGGCTGCTGGAAAAAGACATCCCGCTGCTCATTCATGGTGAAACCGGGGTTGGCAAGGAAGTCTTTGTCAAAGCCCTGCATCAGGCCAGTGCGCGCGCCAGCCAGCCGCTAATCGCGGTCAACTGTGCAGCGATACCGGCCGAACTGGTCGAGGCCGAGCTGTTTGGCTATGAAAGAGGCGCCTTCACCGGGGCCAACCAGAAAGGCAGCATCGGCCTGATCCGCAAGGCCGACAAAGGCACGCTGTTTCTGGATGAGGTGGGCGACATGCCGATGCCGGTTCAGGCGCGACTGCTGCGTGTGCTGCAAGAGCGCTGCGTTCAGCCACTGGGCAGCAGCGAGTTGTATCCGGTCGATATACGCCTGATTTCAGCCACCAACCGAGGCCTGCGCGATCAGGTCCAGGCGGGGCTTTTTCGCCAGGATCTTTATTACCGGATCAGCGGCCTGAGCATCGAACTCCCACCCCTGCGCGAGCGGACGGATAAACATGCGCTTGTCCAGCGAATCTGGGAGCGGCACCGTGATGCTCATCAGCGCGCGGGCTTCTCCAGAGACGTGCTTGAGTTGTTCGAGCGTCACCCCTGGCCGGGCAACCTGCGCCAACTCAACAGTGTGATTCAGGTAGCACTGGCACTGGCCGACGAACAGCCGATCGGCACTGACCATCTGCCCGAGGACTTTCTGCTCGATGCTCACGCGGATGAGGAATGCCGTGCCCCGGTCAGGACTCAGGAGTCGGCCACGCGCCTTCACTCGAGCGAAGACCTCGGCCAAATGTTTCAAGCGGCAGGCGGGAATATTTCACAGCTGGCCAAACGTCTGGGCGTCAGCCGCAACACGCTGTACAAGCGGTTGCGGGAGCAGCGGATCGTTTAGTGTTTGACGCTCGGCAGGCAGCACATCATCGAGGACAGGACGCGGAGCGTCCAGAACAGCATGCCCACGCGGAGTGGGCACGATAGTGTTTCAGGGATAGTCCTTGATCAGTCCGCCAGACGCCAGGTGGTGCCGCCCTTGCCGTCTTCCAGCAGAACGCCCATGGCGGTGATCTGGTCGCGGATACGGTCGGACTCAGCCCAGTCTTTCGCGGCACGCGCAGCCAGCCGCGCCTGAATCAGCGCCTCCACTTCAGCCGCATCGACCCGCCCTTCCGCGCCAGCGCGCAAAAAGTCGTCGGCTTCGAGTTGCAGCACACCCAGCACGCTGGCCAGTTGCTTCAAGCGCGCCGCCAGACCCGCCGCTGCTGCGATATCGGATTCGCGCAGACGATTGATCTCGCGAACCATCTCGAACAGCACCGCACAGGCTTCAGGCGTACCGAAGTCATCGTTCATCGCCGTGCTGAAACGCTCGACGAACGCCTCGCCACCCGCAGGTTCGGCGACCGGCAGGCCCTTGAGCGCGTGATAGAACCGCTCCAGTGCCGCCTTCGACTCACGCAGGCTGTCTTCGGAATAGTTGATCGCGCTGCGGTAGTGGCTCGACACCAGCAGGTAACGCACCACTTCCGGGTGATATTTTTCCAGCACGTCGCGAATGGTAAAGAAGTTGTTCAGGGACTTGGACATCTTCTCGCCATTGATGCGAATCATGCCGCAGTGCAACCAGGCATTGGCGTAGGTCTTGCCGGTGGCCGCTTCGCTCTGGGCGATTTCGTTTTCATGGTGCGGAAACTCGAGGTCGCTGCCGCCGCCATGAATATCGAAGGTCTCGCCCAGGCAGCAGGTCGACATCACCGAGCACTCGATATGCCAGCCTGGACGTCCTGCACCCCAGGGCGACTCCCAGCTCGGCTCGCCCGGCTTGACGCCTTTCCAGAGCACGAAGTCCAGCGGATCTTCCTTGGACTCGTCCACTTCGATGCGTGCGCCGATGCGCAGGTCTTCGATCTTCTTGCGCGACAGTTTGCCGTAACCCTGAAACTTGCCGACCCGGTAATACACATCGCCGTTACCCGGCGCGTAGGCATAACCCTTGTCGATCAGGGTCTGGATCATGGCGTGCATGCCAGGGATATGATCGGTGGCACGCGGCTCCATGTCCGGCTTGAGGATATTGAGGCGCGCCTCGTCCTCGTGCATGGCCTCGATCATGCGCGCGGTCAGTGCGTCGAACGACTCACCGTTTTCCCGCGCCCGGTTGATGATCTTGTCGTCGATATCGGTGATGTTGCGCACATAGGTCAGTTCATAACCGCTGAAGCGCAGCCAGCGCGTCACCAGATCGAACGCAACCATGCTGCGGCCATGGCCCAGGTGGCAGTAGTCGTACACGGTCATCCCGCAGACGTACATGCGCACCTTGTTGCCATCCAGCGGCTTGAAAACTTCTTTGCTCTTGGTGAGCGTGTTGTAGATAGAAAGCACGTGCTCCCCCTCAAACGTACAGCATCAGGTCCAGGAATCCCGCAACGTCACGGTGCGGTTGAAGACAGGTCGACCAGGTTTGGAGTCCTTGATGTCCGCGCAGAAATAACCTTCGCGTTCGAACTGGAAACGGTCTTCCGGTTGCGCTTGGCCCAACGAGGGCTCGGCGCGACAACCGGTCAGTACTTGCAGGGAGTCCGGGTTGATGTTGTCCAGAAAGCTTGCGCCCTCTTCGGCTTTTTCCGGGTTCGGCGAACGGAACAGGCGATCGTACAGACGCACTTCGCACTCTACGCTCTCGGCTGCGGGCACCCAGTGCACGACGCCCTTGACCTTGCGGCCCTCTGGGTTCTTGCCCAACGTTTCCGGGTCGTAGGAGCAACGCAGCTCGACGATGTTGCCGTCGGCATCCTTGATCGCTTCGTCGGCACGAATCACATAGCTGCCACGCAAGCGCACTTCACCGTTCGGCTCCAGACGCTTGTAGCCTTTCGGCGGCTCTTCCATGTAATCGTCGCGGTCGATGTAGATCTCCCGCGAGAACGGCAGCTCGCGTACACCGAGGTCTTCTTTCGGATGGCGCGGCAACTCCAGCTTCTCGACCTGGCCTTCCGGATAATTGGTGATCACAACTTTCAGCGGGCGCAGTACACACATGGCGCGCGGCGCGCTGTGGTCCAGGTCGTCGCGGATGCTGAATTCGAGCATGCCGAAATCGACCACGCCGTCAGAGCGGTTGGTGCCGATCATTTCGCAGAAATTGCGAATCGATTTCGGCGTGTAGCCACGGCGACGGAAGCCCGACAGCGTCGACATGCGCGGGTCATCCCAACCACTGACGTGTTTCTCGTCAACCAGTTGCTTGAGCTTGCGCTTGCTGGTGATGGTGTAGTTCAGGTTCAGGCGCGAGAACTCATACTGACGAGGCTTGCACGGCACCGGCAGGTTATCGAGGAACCAGTCGTACAGCGGGCGATGGCTTTCGAACTCCAGGGTGCAGATCGAGTGGGTGATGCCTTCGAGGGCATCCGACTGACCGTGGGTGAAGTCATAGATCGGGTAGATGCACCACTTGTCACCCGTCTGATGGTGATGCGCATGACGAATGCGGTAGATGATCGGGTCACGCAGGTTCATGTTCGGCGAGGCCATGTCGATCTTGGCGCGCAGTACACGCGCGCCATCCTCGAATTCGCCGGCTTTCATACGCGCGAACAGGTCGAGGTTTTCCTCGACGCCACGCTCGCGGAACGGACTGTTCTTGCCCGGCTCGGTCAGGGTGCCGCGATATTCGCGCGCCTGCTCGGGGGTCAGATCGTCCACATAGGCCTTGCCTGCCTTGATCAGCTCGACCGCCCAGTCGTGCAACTGGTCGAAATACTGCGAGGCGTAGCGCACTTCGCCCGCCCACTCGAAGCCCAGCCACTTGACGTCACTCATGATGGCGTCGATGTATTCCTGGTCTTCCTTGGCCGGGTTGGTGTCATCGAAACGCAGGTGCGTATCGCCACCGAACTCCTTGGCCAGACCGAAGTTCACGCAGATCGACTTGGCGTGACCGATGTGCAGGTAGCCATTGGGCTCCGGCGGAAAGCGGGTCACGATTTTGCTGTGCTTGCCCGAGTCCAGGTCTGCCTGCACGATAGGACGCAGGAAATTGGTCGGTACGGCTGGACCTGCCTTTGAATGGGCAGCGGGTTCTGGAGTGGGCTTGCTCATAGGATCCTTGGACATACGTGCGCGGCCAGGGTAGGCCGACTAAATCAAAGCGCTTATCATAGCCGAAGCTGTCAAGTCCCTGACAACAGACTGCGTATTTGAAGGCATAAAAGCTGCAAAAGCGCTGAAAAATGTAACCTCGTCTGTAAACTGCGCGTCAGGGTCATAATCTGCCCATTCATGCATGACTAGAGAGCGACTTCCCAAATGCCTAATGTAAAGCTGACTACCAACCACGGCGACATCGTGCTGCAACTGAACGAAGAAAAGGCGCCGCAGACCGTTGCCAATTTCATCGAATACGTTAAAGCCGGCCACTACGAAAACACGGTTTTCCACCGTGTGATCGGTAATTTCATGGTCCAGGGCGGCGGTTTCGAGCCTGGCATGAAAGAAAAGAAAGACAAGCGCCCGAGCATCCAGAACGAAGCCGACAACGGTCTGCCGAACAAGAAGTACAGCGTCGCCATGGCCCGCACCATGGAGCCGCATTCGGCCTCTGCGCAGTTCTTCATCAACGTCGCTGACAACGCCTTCCTGAACCACAGCGCCAAGACCGTTCAGGGCTGGGGTTACGCTGTATTCGGTGAAGTGATCGAAGGCACTGACGTGGTCGACAAGATCAAAGGCGTGGCGACTTCCAGCAAGGCCGGCCATCAGGACGTCCCGGTAGAAGACGTGATCATCGAGAAAGCCGAGATCGTTGAGTGATACTGCTGATCTCCGATCTGCACCTTGAACAGGAGCGCCCGGACATTACCCGGGCGTTTCTGGATCTGCTCGCAGGACGCGCTCGCGAAGCCGAGTCGCTGTACATCCTCGGGGATTTCTTTGAAGTCTGGATCGGTGACGATGCGATGTCGCCGTTCCAGCTTTCGATCTGCAAGGCCCTGCGCGAATTGAGCGACAGCGGCACACGAATTTTTCTGATGCACGGCAACCGTGATTTCATGCTCGGCAAGGGTTTCTGCAAGGCAGCGGGCTGCACGCTGCTGAGTGACCCCAGCGTCGTGCAGTTGAACGGTGAGCCGGTGCTGCTGATGCACGGCGACAGTCTGTGCACGCGCGATGAAGGCTATATCCGGATGCGTCGCTATCTGCGCCATCCGCTGACGCTGTTCATTCTGCGCCATTTGCCGCTGGGCACTCGGCACAAGCTGGCGCGCAAGTTGCGTAATGAGAGCCGTGCGCAAACCCGTATGAAAGCCAATGATATTGTCGATGTGACGCCGGACGAGGTGCCGCGGATCATGCAGCAGTTCGGTGTGCGTACGTTGGTCCACGGTCACACTCATCGTCCGGCGATTCATAAGTTGCAGATTGGCGATCAGGCGGCCAGACGCATTGTGTTGGGTGACTGGGATCGTCAGGGCTGGGTGTTGCAGGTGGATGAGCAGGGTTTCAATCTGAGTTCGTTCGACTTTGTGCCCGAGACGGTTGCGCTGTTGAATTGATTGCGCGGGAACGTGGCTGAGAGCACAGCGGTTCTGCGACTTGAGGTGGATTGGGGCTCGACACAGACTCTCGTTCCCACGCTCCGCGTGGTAATGCCTTTCGTGACGCTCTGCGTCACACGGCGGTTCTGCGATGTCAGGTAGATTGGGGCACGTCTCAGATCACCTTTTCGCCCCTCGGCGAGTCACTTTGAAGGGGCCAAAGTGACCAAAGCCCCAAGCTCCGTTTCCGGCCCGACTTCGTCGGGTTCCTTCGCCCTGACACTGATCCGGGGGTCGCTGCAACGGGCCATCCCTGGCCCGGTGCAGCTAACTCGGCATCCTTGCCGAGTTCCCCCCGGATCAGCGTCAGGACTCAGCCGTCACTTACGTCGCACTCTGCGTCGTCAGTGCCATCGTGATAGAAAAGCACATCTAAAGCAGTTGAATCAGTCACGAACTGCATGCCATCCCATTGGCACGAGAAACCCATCTCAATGCCCGCCCCCTGCCGCAGGCCCGGCCTTGGCGGCGAATGGGGGTTTGGCCAGCCAGACGAGCAGGATCAGTCCTGCGAATATCCAGCCCAGCAGGTAGAAGTAATCCACGGTGGACATCATGTAGGCCTGGGCGTTGAGGGTCTGCTCCAGTTGCGCGTAGGCTTGCGGGCTGGCGCCGCCCAGGCTGTCGAGGGCGTGGCGGGTGGCGGGGTCGAAGGTGCTGATGTTTTCGCTCAGGTAGGCATGATGCTGGTTGGCGCGGCGGATCCAGATCCAGGTGGTCAGCGAGGCTGCGAAGCTGCCGCCCAGGGTGCGCAGGAAGGTTGCCAGTCCAGATCCATCGGCGATCTGATTGGGCGGCAGGTCGGACAGCAGAATACTCAGAGTGGGCATGAAGAACAGCGCCACGCCGATGCCCATGAACAGTTGCACCATCGCCACGTGTTCGAAATCCACGTCGGTGTTGAAGCCTGCACGCATGAAGCAGCTCAGCCCCATCGCCAGGAACGCCAGCCCGGCCAGTAGACGCAAGTCGAACTTGTGCGCGTACTTGCCGACAAAGGGCGACATCAGTACCGGCAGAATGCCAATCGGGGCGACGGCCAGCCCCGCCCAGGTCGCGGTATAGCCCATCTGGGTCTGCAACCACTGCGGCAAGATCAGGTTGATGCCGAAGAAGCCGGAATAGCCGCCGATCATGACCAGCGTGCCGATGCGGAAATTGCGGTAGGCAAACAGGCGCAGGTTGACGATCGGGTGCTTGTCGGTCATTTCCCAGATGACGAAGAAGGTCAGCGCGACCAGCGAAATCAGCGAACCGAAGATGATGAAGTTCGACTCGAACCAGTCCAGATCATTACCCTTGTCGAGCACTATCTGCAGCGCGCCCACACCGATAATCAGCGCCAGCAGGCCAATGTAGTCCAGCGGTTGGCGGGCTGTGCTGACCGGCCTTTTGGCCATTTGGCTACGTACCACCAACACGGCGAACAGGCCGATGGGGATGTTGATGAAGAAGATCCACGGCCAGCTATAGCTGTCGGTGATCCAGCCACCGAGGATCGGCCCGGCAATGGGCGCCACCACCGTCACCATCGCCAGCAATGCCAGGGCCATGCCCCTTTTGGCGGGCGGGTACACCGCAATCAGCAGGGTCTGGCTCATCGGATACAGCGGACCGGCGACCATCCCCTGCAGCGCCCGGAAGCCCACCAGTTCCGGCATGGACTGGGAAATGCCGCACAGAAACGAAGCGATCACGAACAGAATGGTGGCCCACAGGAACAGCTTGACCTCACCGAAGCGACGACTGAGCCAGCCGGTCAGCGGCAAGGCAATCGCGTTGCTGACCGCAAACGAGGTGATCACCCAGGTACTCTGCTCCGAACTGACCCCCAGGTTGCCGGCGATGGTCGGCAGCGCCACGTTGGCAATCGTGGTATCGAGCACCTGCATAAAGGTCGCCAGCGACAGACCGATGGTGCACAGCAGCAGGCTTGGCGGGGTAAAAGAAGCGGGGGCGTTGTTGCTCATCGCGAATCCCTGGAGACGAATGCGACACCCCGACCGGCGGCCGGGGCTCACGGATTAGCGGTTCAGCGCTGAACGGCAGTCTTGCCACCGGGCGCACTGTTCTCGTGAATCAGGCGGGCGATCAGCGCGTCGGCGTCAGCCAGTTGCTCGGTGTACACCTGAGTGCTGAAAGCGGCCTGCTTGCGCGGCTGTTGCGCCAGGACCGGGCCGCTCTGGTCGTGCAGGTTGACCTCAACCGTGGTCGACAGGCCGATGCGCAATGGGTACTTCGCCAGCTCTTCAGGATTGATGTGCACCCGCACCGGCACACGCTGGACAATCTTGATCCAGTTGCCAGTGGCGTTCTGCGCAGGCAGCAATGCAAAGGCACTGCCGGTGCCGGCCCCCAGACTGTCGATGGTGCCGTTGTACTTCACATCGCTGCCATACAGGTCGGAGCTGATCTCCACCGGCTGACCAATGCGCATCTTGCCCAGTTGGGTTTCCTTGAAGTTGGCATCGATCCACAACTGGTCCAGCGGAATGACCGCCATGGTTGCAGTGCCCGGTTGAATGCGCTGCCCCAACTGCACGGTGCGCTTGGCGACGTAACCGGTGACCGGTGCCACCAGCGTCGAACGCGCGTTGGCCAGGTAGGCCTGACGCAACTGCGCGGCGGCGGCCTTGACGTCCGGGTGCGAGGACACCACGGTGTCATCGACCAGTGCCACGCTAGTGCTCAACTGCTGCTGAATGTTGTTCAGGGCGCTCTGCGCGCTGGTCAGGCTGTCTCTGGCGTGCGACAGCTCTTCCTGGGAAATCGCCCCGCCGGCTGCGAGGCTGCGACGACGGTTGTAGTTGTCCTGAGCGGTCTGCACCGCAGCACGCTGTGCGGCCAACTGCGCTTTCATGCCATCGACGTTGCTGTAGAGGCCGCGCACCTGGCGCACAACCTTGCCCAGATTGGCCTCGGCGCTTTGCAGCGAAACTTCGGCCTCGCTCGGGTCGAACTTGAGCAGAACCTGCCCTGCGTGCACCAGATCACCGTCGTCCGCACCAATACTGATGACGGTTCCGGTGACCAGCGGGGTGATTTCGACCACGTTGCCATTGACATAGGCGTCGTCGGTCTCTTCGCTCCATTGGCCGTAGATCTCGTACCAGGCCCAGATGCCCAGTGCGAGGATGACCACGACAATGGCAAGCCCGATCAGCATGAACTTGCGCTTGCCGGACTTCGGCTCCTGTTCAGGGGCCGGGGCAGATGTGTTTTCAGCGGCAGCAGTGGCCATGGCAGTTACCTTTAATCAGCGAAGCGACGGAACGACGGCGATCAGGCTCACGCCTGCCAATGCGTCGGCCGCTCAGCGTTTAGCTTTGGGGTTGAAGCTCAAACGAGTCAGGGTGATGTGGTCATCAGCCGCCACCAGCACCTTGGTGAGAATTCTTTTCAGGCTCTCGACCTCGTCACTGTCGAGCGCCGCGAACGTGTCGTTCATCGCGTCCGCGCCAATCTGCGGCAGCAGATCGCAGAGCGCCTGCCCCTGCTCGGTCAGTGCCAGACGCACCTGACGACGATCGGTCGCGGAGCGCTGGCGCACCACCAGCCCTTTCTGTTCCAGGCGATCGAGCATGCGGGTCATCGAACCGCTGTCCAGCGACAGGTGCCGACACAATGCCACAGGGGTATCGGTAGAAAACTGGGCAATGATGATCAGCACCTTGAACTGCGCGAACGTCACGTCATAGGGCAGCAGGTACTTGTCGAGCATGCGGTCTTTGAGCGCATTGGTACGACCGACCAGCAGCCCGATAAGGCTGGATTCAAAATTGTCGGGGCTGAAATGTTTCATGAATTGACCAAGATAGCTGCCTAAACAGTGATTGCAAAATATTACTGCCTAGGCAGCCGTTGTCAAAGCATTTATTAGCTTGCTTACTAAATGCCCATAAAAAAACGACCGCTGGCAAGACGGTCGTTTTTGGAGGGAACGCGAGAGGAATCAGGCGGCGACAGGTACGCCACTGTGAAAACGGAACTCTTCGTCAGGGCTTTCGATCAGCTCACGCTCGGCCAGACGGATCTCCTCGATCTTGGCATCGACATCAGCCTTGTCGCCGTAGCTGTAAGCCAGCTTGAGGTAGTCCTGAAAGTGCCGCGCTTCGGACTTCAGCAAACCGCCATAGAATTTGGCCAGCTCTTCGTCCAGATGCGGCACCAGCGCGGCAAAGCGCTCACAAGAACGAGCCTCGACAATGGAACCGACGATCAGCGCATCGGTGAGCCGGTACGGGTTGTGATTGCGCACCAGCTTGCGCAGCGCTCCGGCATAGCGGGCCGAGCTGATGTTGGCCATGGGGATCTGGCGCTTTCTGATGATGCTGATGACTTGCTCGAAATGGCGCAGCTCTTCCCGGGCCAGACGTGACATCTTGCTCAACAGGTCGAACTTGTCGTTGTACTGAAACATGAACTGGAACGCAGCCCCGGCGGCCTTCTTCTCGTTGTTCGCATGGTCGATCAGCAGGATGTCCAGATTGCGCAGCGCGGCCTGGACCCAGCTGTCGGGTGTGCGGCAAAGCAGAAAGGCTTCGATTTCAGGGATCGGGTACATAGGCTCACAGAATGACGGAGAGGCACGGCCGCGCATTATACGAGCAGTAACGATGCCTCGCGACACAAAAGCATGCCGGGTTTGTCAGGCGCCGAATGCGTCGCGCAGAAACCCTGGCGCGATATAGCGCTGATAGTGCGCCTCGGACAGCAGGAAAAACTCGCGGTCGATCGCATCGCGCAGTTCCGGCAGCGTCCAGTCGCGAAACTCCGGCAACAGCACGAAACCGTAGGCCTCGACCTGGCTGATGACCCGCGCGCCACGGGCGATCAACTGGTAAGCCCAGCAATATTCGGACTGGTGCGGCACAAAGCGGATCTTGCGCTGGGTGAGCTGCGCACGCAGCTTGTCGGCATCGAAGACTTCGAGCTTGGCAGTCATCACCTGGACCAGCAGTTGCTCCAGGCGCAGCCAGACGGCTCTTTTTTCGTCTTCGTTGTAGCCGTTCCAGTGGATGACCTCGTGGTGGAAGCGCTTGCAGCCACGGCACACCAGATCCCCGTAAACAGTGGAGCAAAGGCCGACGCAGGGGGTTTTGATAATGTAATCGGGCATGTCAGGCAGGACTGGGGAAGGCGAAACAAGGGCTCATGTTAGCCCTTTGTCTAAGCAAGTTCACCCCCGAAGATGTAGGGGCTAACTTACCTTTGGCAAAGTTTTGGCGTAGAATCAGCGAGCCTTTTAAGGCGCCAATGTCCGTTGGAAGCTGTTTTCAAAGCGTCACGAGCACAGTCAAGTTAATCCCGCAGTGCGGCGTCGACAGGCCATTCCCTCATCACGAATGGCCGTGTCGACCGCCACTCCCCCCGCCCTGCAGGCGTAAAACTTTGAAAACAGCTTCTGTTAGGAATCACCGACACCCTGCCAACAAGGCTCAATAAGCCTTGCGTGGGTACGGGCGATTTCTGGATGAGCGTCCCGGACACCCATTTGGGACCACTGATGAGGGTTAATACTGTGCTTGAAGCCTACCGTAAACATATCGAAGAGCGTGCCGCCCAGGGCATCGTGCCCCAGCCGCTTAACGCCGAACAAACTGCAGGCCTGGTCGAGCTGCTGAAGAATCCCCCGGCTGGCGAAGAAGCTTTCCTTGTCGATCTGATCACCAATCGCGTTCCGCCAGGCGTTGACGAAGCTGCCTACGTAAAGGCCGGTTTCCTGTCTGCCCTGGCCAAGGGCGAAGCCACTTCTCCCCTGATCGACAGAAAACGCGCTACCGAACTGCTCGGCACCATGCAAGGTGGCTACAACATCGTCACCCTGGTTGAACTGCTCGACGACGCCACCCTCGCGCCGGTCGCTGCCGAACAACTCAAGCACACCCTGCTGATGTTCGACGCCTTTCACGATGTGGCCGAAAAAGCCAAGAGCGGCAATGCCCACGCCAAGGCTGTTCTGCAGTCCTGGGCTGACGGCGAGTGGTTCAAGAAGCGCCCGACGCTGGCCGACAAGATCAGCCTGCGCGTCTTCAAGGTTACCGGCGAAACCAATACCGACGACCTGTCCCCTGCCCCTGATGCCTGGTCGCGTCCAGACATCCCGCTGCACGCACTGGCCATGCTGAAAATGGCCCGTGACGGCATCGTTCCTGACGTTCAGGGCGCCATCGGCCCGATGAAGCAGATTGAAGAAATGCGCGGTCAGGGCTTCCCGATTGCCTACGTCGGTGACGTGGTCGGTACCGGTTCCTCGCGTAAATCGGCAACCAACTCGGTACTCTGGTTCTTCGGCGACGACGTCCCTTACGTCCCGAACAAGCGTGCCGGTGGTTTCTGCTTCGGCAGCAAAATTGCCCCGATCTTCTACAACACCATGGAAGATGCTGGCGCTCTGCCAATCGAATTCGATGTCTCGAACATCAACATGGGTGACGTGATCGACGTCTATCCCTACGCTGGCAAGGTCTGCAAACACGACAGCGACGAAGTCATCACCACCTTCGAAATGAAGACCCCGGTGCTGCTCGACGAAGTCCGCGCTGGCGGCCGTATTCCACTGATCATCGGCCGTGGCCTGACCAGCAAGGCTCGCGCCGAACTGGGCCTGCCGGAGTTCGACCTGTTCAAGACACCTGACCAGCCAGCCGAAAGCACCAAGGGCTACACCCTGGCGCAGAAGATGGTCGGCAAGGCATGCGGCGTAGCGGGCGTTCGTCCGGGTACCTATTGCGAACCGAAGATGACCACCGTCGGTTCCCAGGACACCACTGGCCCGATGACTCGCGACGAACTGAAAGACCTGGCATGCCTGGGCTTCTCGACCGATCTGGTCATGCAGTCGTTCTGTCACACCGCGGCCTATCCGAAGCCGATCGACGTCAAGACGCACCACACGCTGCCTGACTTCATCATGACCCGCGGCGGCGTTTCCCTGCGTCCGGGCGACGGCATCATCCACAGCTGGCTGAACCGCATGCTGCTGCCCGACACCGTCGGCACCGGTGGCGACTCGCACACCCGCTTCCCGATCGGTATCTCCTTCCCGGCCGGTTCCGGCCTGGTGGCGTTCGCTGCTGCAACGGGTGTAATGCCGCTGGACATGCCTGAATCGATCCTGGTTCGCTTCAAGGGCAAGATGCAACCTGGCATCACCCTGCGCGACCTGGTTCACGCCATTCCTTACTACGCGATTCAGGCTGGCCTGCTGACCGTAGAGAAGAAAGGCAAGAAGAACGCATTCTCCGGTCGTATTCTGGAGATCGAAGGCCTCGACAACCTGAGCATCGAACAGGCTTTCGAGCTGTCCGACGCCTCTGCCGAACGTTCGGCTGCCGGTTGCACCATCAAGCTGGCCAAAGAGCCGATCATCGAATACCTGAATTCGAACATCACCCTGCTGCGCTGGATGATCGAACAGGGTTACGGTGATCCTCGCACCCTGGAGCGTCGTGCTCAGGCGATGGAAGCCTGGGTTGCCAACCCGGAGCTGCTGGAAGCCGACAAGGACGCCGAGTACGCCGAAATCATCGAAATCGATCTGGCCGACGTCAAGGAGCCTGTGCTCTGCGCGCCGAACGATCCGGACGATGCGCGCCTGCTGTCTTCGGTACAGGGCGAGAAGATCGACGAAGTGTTCATCGGCTCCTGCATGACCAACATCGGCCACTTCCGCGCTGCGGGCAAGTTGCTGGATCAGGTCAAGGGCCAGCTTCCGACGCGTCTGTGGCTGTCGCCGCCGACCAAGATGGACGCTCACCAGTTGACCGAAGAAGGCTACTACGGCATCTACGGCAAGGCTGGCGCACGCATGGAAATGCCGGGCTGCTCGCTGTGCATGGGTAACCAGGCACGCGTGGAACCGAACGCGACCGTGGTGTCGACGTCGACCCGTAACTTCCCGAACCGCCTGGGTGACGGCGCGAACGTCTACCTGGCCTCGGCCGAGCTGGCGTCCGTTGCCTCGATTCTGGGTCGTCTGCCGACGGTCGAAGAGTACATGGGCTACGCCAACCAGATCGACACCATGGCAGCGGACGTGTACCGCTACCTGAGCTTCGATCAGATCGCCGAGTTCCGTGAAGCCGCTGCGAACGCCAACATCCCGGCTGTTCAAGTGTAAGCACGAAAGCAGGCATCAGAAGAACCCCATCCTCGTGATGGGGTTTTTTTTGCCCTCACACTCGGCCTCGTACATATATTTTTCACATTCACATGGCTATAGTGGCGGCCCTTGTTGGGGAGTAGCCTGCTCTTGACTCCGGTCACAGAGCGTTCGTATCAACATTCTCGGCAGCATGCCGTGGTGCGAACACCTTCTGGTTGGCGAGACCAACGATGCATCCATGCCTAAAGTCGGGCGTGTGGTTGCGTCGTTGACTCATAGCCCGACTGGATATAACCGTGAACCCGATTTCCCTCCTCTTTCTCGCGCTTGCCATGTCCACGGACGCCTTTGCTGCGGCCCTTGGTAAAGGAGCAAGCCTGCATAAACCGCGCTTTCTCGAAGCGTTGCGCACGGGCCTTATATTCGGCGCCATCGAAACCATCACGCCGGTCATCGGCTGGGGCATTGGCCAGGTGGCTGCGCGCTTCGCCGAGAGCTGGGATCACTGGATCGCCTTCACCCTGTTGCTGGTGCTCGGCCTGCACATGATCTACAACGGCATCAAGCACGACGATGACGAAGAGCAGGAAAAGCCGGGGCAGCATTCTTTCTGGATTCTCGCCGTTACCGCATTCGCCACCAGTATCGATGCACTGGCAGTCGGCGTAGGCCTGGCGTTTGTCGACGTCAATATCGTGGTTGCCGCCCTGGCCATCGGCCTCGCGACCACGGTCATGGTCACCATCGGCGTGATGCTGGGCCGGGTGCTGGGCACCATGGTCGGCAAACGCGCTGAAATCATTGGCGGTATCGTGTTGATCGTGGTGGGTGCGACGATTCTTTACGAGCACCTGTCGGCGGCGCAGTAAGCGGCTGATCGAACCTATCAGTCAGGCATAAAAAAACCCGCATCTTTCGATGCGGGTTTTTTATGGGTACAGCTTTTACAGCCTGGTTACACGGTAATGCCCTGCCCGCTCATGGCCAGGTCCAGCAGTTCGCGATTGGCAACGGCGTACATTGCGTAATCCGTGCCGCTTGCCGCACGCAGCTCGACCAGCATGGCACGCCAGCGCTCGACCATCAGTGTGTGCTGCTCCAGCCACAGGGCCAGACGCGCATCGATTTCCGAAGGACCATCGGCCATCTGCAGAACCGACACGGTGATTGCCCGCTGTTGCCAGTCGACATCGTCACGGAACGCTTCACGCGCCAGCGCCTGCCAGTTGTTTTCCACCGGCAGACTGCTGATCTGCTGCAGGTACCAGGTTATGTCCAGCGCACTACCGACGGCGAAGTATGCCTTGGCGACGTCGGCAGCATTCTGCCCGGTCACGTCGGAGGCTTCGATGATCGGCAACAGTGTGTACAGATGCGTCGTACCGGCGACCATGCGCGCCAGCAGTTCCGGCACACCGGCTTCGACATACGCCTGATAACGCGTTTGCCAGATCTCGCGGGTCGGACCTTCCAGCAGCTCGTCAAGCTTGAGGCCCAGTGCAGCGAGGTGCGGACCAAAGTGTGCCACGTCACGACCGGCGTCCAGCTCATTGCGACGGCTACGCAGGAACCAGCGCGTTGCACGACGCCCCAGACGCATCAACTCGTCCATCAGCGCCAGCTGGACTTCGGCCGAAACCTTGTAGTCCAGTGCCTCGATCTGACGGAACCAGTGCGGCAGGTGGAAGATGTCACGCACGATCACGTAGGCACCGGCCACCGCAGCAGCGCTCATGCCGGTCGACTCTTTGAGCCGCTGCACGAAGGTGATGCCCATGTGGTTGACCAGATCGTTGGCGATCTGCGTGCTGACGATCTCGCGCTTCAGGCGATGGCCGCGCATGGCCGTGGAAAACTTGGCGCCCAGCGAAGGCGGGAACGCGGTTTCCATATCACGCGCCAGATAGTCGTCATCCGGCACACGGGATTCCAGCAACGCTTCCTTGAGGTCGATCTTGCTGTACGAGATCAACACCGACAGCTCGGCACGACTCAAGCCCTGCTTGGCCGCAATCCGCTCGGCGATCTGCTCTTCAGCAGGCAGGAACTCGATGGCGCGATCAAGCTTGCCACGCGCCTCCAGGTCACTCATCAGGCGCTTGTATTCGGCAATCCGCTCGTAAGCGCGACGGGCTGCCAGCGACAACGCCTGAGTCTGCTTGTAGTTGTTGCCCAGCACCAGGTGGCCGACTTCGTCGGTCATGCTTTCGAGCAGCTGATTGCGCTGCTTCTCGGTCATGTCACCGGCCTGCACCACTTCGTTGAGCAGGATCTTGATGTTCACTTCGTGATCGGAGCAGTCCACACCGCCCGCGTTGTCGATGAAGTCGGTGTTGGTCGCGCCGCCATTGAGGCCGAACTCGACACGGCCCAGCTGGGTCATGCCCAGGTTGCCGCCCTCGCCCACCACCTTGCAACGCAGCTCGTTGCCGTCGACGCGCAGCGCATCGTTGGCCTTGTCGCCGACATCAGCGTGCGACTCATCGCTGGACTTCACGTAGGTGCCGATACCGCCGTTCCACAACAGATCTACCGGTGCCTTGAGCAAAGCGTTCAGCAGTTCGGTCGGGGTCAGCTTGTCAGCCTTGATGTCGAAGCGCGCCTTCATCTGTTCGGTGATGGCGATACTTTTCAGGCTGCGCGGGAAGATCCCGCCGCCAGCGGACATGATGCTGGTGTCGTAGTCGGTCCAGGACGAGCGCGGCAGATTGAACAGGCGCTGACGCTCTGCAAAGCTGGTGGCCGGGTCCGGATTCGGATCGATGAAGATGTGCAGGTGATTGAACGCTGCGACCAGTTGCAGCTTGTCAGACATCAGCAGGCCGTTGCCGAACACGTCACCGGCCATGTCGCCGATACCGATCACGCTGATGCTGTCCTGCTGCACATTGATGTCGCGTTCACGGAAGTGACGCTGCACGCCCACCCATGCGCCCTTGGCGGTGATGCCCATCTTCTTGTGATCGTAACCGGCAGAACCACCGGAAGCGAAGGCGTCGCCCAGCCAGAAGCCGTAGTCGATGGCAATGCCGTTGGCGATGTCGGAGAACGTTGCCGTGCCCTTGTCGGCGGCCACCACCAGATAAGGGTCATCATCGTCATGACGCACGACGTTGACCGGAGGCACCAGCGCGCCTTCCTTAAGGTTGTCGGTGATGTCCAGCAGCCCGGAGATGAAGATGCGGTAGCAAGCGATTGCCTCGGCCTGCACTTCGTCGCGGTTGCCGGTGGTCGGCAGGCGACGCGGCACGAAGCCGCCCTTGGCACCTACCGGCACAATGACCGAGTTCTTAACCTGCTGGGCTTTTACCAGGCCCAGCACTTCGGTACGGAAGTCTTCCTCGCGGTCCGACCAGCGCAGGCCGCCACGCGCCACGTTGCCGAAGCGCAGATGCACGCCTTCGACACGCGGCGAATAAACGAAGATTTCAAACTTGGGCACCGGCTTGGGCAGTTCGGGAATCAGGCGCGGGTTGAACTTGAAGCTGAAATAGCTCTTGCTCTGCCCGTTGGCATCGGCCTGATAGAAGTTGGTCCGCAGCGTGGCTTTGATAAGGTCCAGATAACGACGCAGGATGCGGTCTTCGTTGAGCACCTGCACGTCGTCCAGCGCAGTCAGAATGGCCTGTTCCAGACGCAGCTGCTTGTCGTCGAGATCGTCGGAACCCAGCTTGCGCGCCAGATAGAAGCGGGTCTTGAACAGACGCGTCAGCTCGCGGGCGATGTCGGTGTGGTTGTTCAGCGTGGTGGCGATGTAACCCAGGTCAAAGCCCAGACGAATCTGCTTCAGATAACGCGCATAGGCACGCAGCAGCGCCACATCGCGCCACGGCAGGCCGGCGGTGAGCACCAGACGGTTGAAAGCATCGTTTTCGGCATCGCCGCGCACGATGTGCACGAACGCATCCTGAAGGGTGTCATTGAGCTGCTGGATATCGAGGTTCAGTCCTTCGCCGTAGGTGAAGGCGAAATCGTGAATCCAGAACTCGCGACCGTTGGCATGGTGCAGGCGGTACGGGAATTCGCCCAGCACGCGCAGGCCAAGGTTTTCCAGAATCGGCAACACGTCGGACAACGCCAGCGGTGTGTCGGCGTGATACAGCTTGCAATGCAATTGCTGGCGGCCACCGGCCAGCGGCTGGTAGAAGCTCATCACCAGCGGATTGGCTTCGCTGAGGCTCAGTACGTGCTGCATGTCGACGACTGCCGAATGCGCCGCAAAGCGCTCGCGGTAGCCCGCCGGGAAGCCTTTCGGGAAGTCGGCCAGCACGTTGGTGCCGTGGGCTTCACCGAAGCTTTCGACCACCAGACTGGCGTAGTCGTCCTTCCACGAACGGCACGCCTGAATAACTTCGTTTTCCAGTTGGGCGACGTCGATGTCCAGGTTGATCTTCGGGTCTACGCGCAGAATCAACTGCACACGCGCCAGCACCGATTCAGAGAAGAACGTCCAGAACTCGCAATCGCTGGCCTTGAGGCGGTCCATCAGGACCTGCTGGATCTTCTGGCGTACTTCGGTGGAATACACGTCGCGCGGCACATAAGCCAGGCAGTAGCAGAAACGGCCGTACGGGTCCTTGCGCAGGAACACGCGAATCTTGTTGCGCTCCTGAATCTGCACGATGGACATGACCGTGGTGAACAATTCGTCCACCGGCGTCTGGAAAAGGTCGTCACGCGGCAGTACTTCGACCACCTGCGCCAGTTCCTTGCCCAGGTGCGCCTTGGCGTCGAAACCGGAGCGACGCTCGACCTCGGCGACCTTGCGACGGATGTACGGAATCTGCCGCACGCTCTCGCCATACACCGACGAGGTGTACAGGCCCATGAAACGACATTCCTTGATGACCTTGCCCGACGCGTCGATCTGACGGATCGAAACGTAATCCGGGTACGCCGGACGGTGCACGCGGCTTGGATGCGCCGCCTTGGCAAACGACAGCAACACCGGTTCCTGCAGGTATTTCACCGCGTAATCTTCGATGTGCAGTTCTTCGCGGGTCAGGCCGGGGCGCAGCAGGCGGGTCAGCCCGAGGAAGGACGACTCGTCGTAGACCAACTGGCCGCCTTCGGCGTCGTTGCGCACTTCGAACTCTTCGTAACCGAGGAAGGTGAAGTGGTTGTCCACCAGCCATTGCAGGAAGACCTTGATCTCGGCCTTTTCCTCGACATCGGTGTTGGACTCGTTGGCATCGATACTGGCCAGCAACTCATGCAGACGCGCTTTCATCGGCCCGAAATCTTCGACGACAGCGCGTACTTCGCCAAGTACCTGCTCCAGCTCGCGCGCCAGCACGTTCAACTCGCTGACGTTGGCGCAGCGGTCGATCTCCAGGTACATCAGCGATTCCTGCAGCACGTCGTCGCCAGTGGTGCCCTTGGGCAGCAGCTCAAGCAATTCGCCAGCAGCCCCGCGACGCACGCTCAGCACGGTGGTCTGCAGGGTGTGGATGCTATAGCCGCGGCGGTTCAGCTCGGTACGTACGGAGTCGACCAGAAACGGAAGATCATGATGCAGCACTTCAACGGCAGTATGAGTCGATTGCCAGCCGTGGCGCTCGTAATCGGGGTTGTAGACCCGGACCTGCGGGTGAGCATGTTCGAAACGCTCCAGCAGGCGCCACGCGGACAAGGTGCAGCCTGCCAGGTCGGAGAGCCGCCGCTGGGTGAGTTCGTCGAGAGAAATGATGCCGAAGAATTGCTCGGCAAACAGCGCCACTTGTGGCAGTGCCTGTTCGCTGATGTGCTGAGCCAGTGCCGCTTGCAGTTGATGCTGGAAGTCGGCCTTGCTGGCTGCGGTGAAGAACGCCATCTGTGGTACTCCGCTTTGGCTTTTATTGGGGAGGCTTGAAGAAGGTGTTGAAACCAGGGTGCCCTTGCAGTCAATCGCGTGGGCATCACCTGATCGAGTGTAAAGCTAAAGTAGTAACGCGCGCTGTGTCAGGGTAGTCACATTTGTATAGCGCGGTGAAAAAACGCTACGCGCACCCGACACCGTACACCACTTGTCCGTCATGCAGCTTAACGAGAGCTGAGCGCACACTGCTTACGAGGCTGCGACATATTCGGTCATCAGGTCGCGATACACTGCGTACGATGGTGCCAATATCGCCCGACATTATTTGCCCGGGACTGGCAAAATTCACTCACGCCTTACCTGGACAGACCCGGAGCCACCCATGCAAATCAAGACCGCCAGCCTCATCGCCAACCCGTGCGACGACGAATACGACGATATGGCGCTGCTCTGCTGCCACGCAGAAAACGGCATGCTGTTTTCCCTGACCCGTTTCCCGGACGAGAACGAAGTGGAAATCACCGTCAGCGACGACAAGTCACTGAACGTGTCCAGCCTGAAGGTCACCTTCAGTGCCAAGCGCCTGTTGGTGGAAATCGACGCGCAGGACGCCAAGCAGCTCGATGGCCACCATCAGTACGAAATTCTCCACGCCACCGATGCAGGCGAGTTGCAGGACGTTCACCAGACGTTACAGATCATTCTCGAAAACGTCGGTGAGTACACCAGCACACTCAGCTGATGATCAAAAAAGCGCTAGGCTCTGTACGAAAAGTGGCTGCGCTCGGTGATGCTTCGTTAAAAACAGGCTCGGATGCGAGTCCAATCGGAATGCTCATTTACAACACGTAGAGTCGAACGCGACCCCGGCCGTTCCTGGCCTGTTTTTGCCTCGCCTGACCTTCGCTCGCCGACTTTTCGTACAGAGCCTAGAGTGAGCACTTCGCCGAACAGGAGTCCGTCATGAACCGCATTTTCGACGCCCACTGCCACATCATCGACCCGCATTTCCCGCTGATCGCCAATAACGGCTATCTGCCGGAGCCGTTCGGTGTCGCTGACTACCTTGCGAAGGTCCAGCCGCTGGGCGTTCAGGGTGGCGCGGTGGTGTCCGGTTCCTTTCAGGGCTTTGATCAGGGCTATCTGCTTCAGGCGCTGCGCCTGCTGGGACCGGGTTTCGTCGGTGTCACGCAATTGCCCGCCAGCGTCACCGATGCAGAGCTGGACACCCTGAACGCGGCAGGCGTGCGCGCCTTGCGCTTCAACCTCAAGCGCGGCGGCTCGGAGCAGCTCGACCAGTTGGAGGCACTGGCCGTGCGTGTCCATGAACGCGTAGGCTGGCACTCCGAGCTGTACATCGACTCGCGGGAACTGGCACCCATCGAAACACGCCTGCGCAAACTCCCGGCCATCAGCATCGATCACCTGGGGCTGAGTGCCGAAGGGCTGCCCGTGGTCCTGCGCCTTGCCGAGCGCGGTGTGCGGATCAAGGCCTGTGGTTTCGGGCGAGTGGACTTTCCGGTGCGCGAGGCCCTCAGGGATATCCACGCCGCCAACCCGAATGCCCTGATGTTCGGCACCGACCTGCCGTCGACCCGTGCCCCCCGCCCCTTCCGGCCCGACGATATCGAACTGTTGATCGACGCACTGGGCGAAAGCGGCGCTCGTCAGGCGCTGTGGGAGAACGCGGCGAGCTTCTATCGACTCTGACGCCGTGGCTCCGGGAGCCAGAGCCAACCTTCCTACATGGACCCCCATAGATCACGTAGGACAATACCTGCATAAATGACAGGCACTTCTCTAAATGCAATAAAAAACGCGGGAGTCGTTAGTCGATACCTGCCCGGATGGATTAAAGTATCGCCCCCAGCTCAGCAGTCGTCAGACACAGCTGTTCGCCCTGCCAGGAACCGTCACCGATGGAACATCGTGAAGCGCTGATTGCGCTGCGAACTTTTCTTTCAACGCAGATCCTTGGCCAGGAAAAGCTGATCGAACGTCTGCTCATTGCCCTGCTTGCCGATGGCCACATGCTGGTCGAAGGCGCTCCCGGCCTGGCCAAGACCAAGGCCATCAAGGAGCTGGCAGAAGGCATCGAAGCCCAGTTCCACCGCATTCAGTTCACCCCCGACCTGCTGCCTGCCGACATCACCGGTACGGAAATCTATCGCCCGGAAACCGGCAGCTTCGTGTTCCAGCAAGGGCCGATCTTCCACAACCTGGTGCTGGCCGACGAAATCAACCGTGCGCCGGCCAAGGTCCAGTCGGCGCTGCTCGAAGCCATGGCCGAGCGCCAGGTCAGTGTCGGGCGCAGCACCTACGACCTGTCTCCGCTGTTTCTGGTCATGGCGACCCAGAACCCTATCGAGCAGGAAGGCACCTACCCGCTGCCCGAAGCCCAGCTCGACCGTTTTTTGATGCACGTCAAGATCGGCTTCCCGGATGCCGCCGTCGAACGCAAGATCCTTCAACAGGCGCGTGGCGAAGCCCTGAATGGCGAAACCAAGCCGGAGCGCCGCGTCAGCCAGCAGGCGATTTTTGCCGCACGCAAGGAAATCCTTGGCCTTTACATGGCCGATGCGGTCGAGGAATACTTGGTGCAACTGGTCATGGCCACCCGTACCCCGGCCAAGTTCGACCCGGAACTGGCCGAATGGATTGCCTACGGCGCCAGCCCGCGGGGCTCCATCTCGCTGGACCGCTGCGCCCGTGCGCATGCCTGGCTGGCCGGACGCGACTTCGTCAGCCCCGAAGACATTCAGGCAGTGCTGTTCGATGTCTTGCGCCACCGGGTCATTCTGTCGTTCGAGGCCGAAGCTGCCGGTATCGATCAGGATCGCGTGATTCAGCGCATCCTCGACGTCGTGGCCGTCGCCTGACCCCATGCAACCCTACCTGATCCCCCAGCCGGGCATCCGCGTCAGCCTCAGCGAGCTGATCGAGATGCGTCATCGGGTGCGGGAAGTGCAGCTGTTTTCCACCCCAAGCCAGCGCAGCCCGCTGATCGGCCTGCACCATTCCAAGCTGCGCGGACGTGGCGTGGACTTCGATCAGGTAAGGGTCTATCAGGCCGGTGACGACGTGCGCAGCATCGACTGGCGCGTGACGGCACGCACGCAAGAGCCGCACACCAAACTGTTCCATGAGGAACGCGAACGGCCCATTTTCATTCTTGTGGAACAGAGCCGACGGCTGTTCTTCGGCTCCGGCCTGATGTTCAAGTCGGTACTCGCGGCTCAGGCGGCCGCGCTGATCGGCTGGGCGGCGCTGGAACACAACGACCGGGTCGGCGGGTTGGTGTTCGGCGATAACGAACACTACGAGATCAAGCCGCGACGCAGCAAACAAAGCCTGCTGCAGTTGCTCAACCGGCTGGTACGGGTCAATCAGTCGCTGCATACCGAGATTCCGCCAGACCGCGATGCGTTCGGTACTGCGCTGCGTCGCGCGCGGGAAGTGCTGCGCCCCGGCAGTCTGGTCATCGTCCTGTGCGACGAGCGCGCCCTGTCCGATGCCGCAGAACAACAACTGAGCCTGCTGTCTCGCCACAGCGACCTGCTGTTGCTGCCGCTGTCCGACCCGCTGGACCGCGCCCTGCCCGCTGCCGGTTTGCTGCGTTTTGCCGAACGCGGCGCGCAACTGGAGATCGACACCCTCAACCCCGAACTGCGCCGCGCCTACCGGCAACAGGGCGAGGAGCGCACGGCGCGTTGGGAGTTGCTGGCGCAGAAGCTGCGGGTATTGCTCATGCCCTTGAGCACCCAGGCGGAGCTCGTCGAACAACTGCGCGAATACCTCAATGCGCGTCGTCCGGTGAAGCGCAAATGAATCCCCTCGATCAGCTGGAGCCGCTGATTGCGCCCGAAGCCGTCGGCTTCTGGCCGCTTGCGCCGGGCTGGTGGCTGCTGCTGTTGCTAATCCCCATGGCAGGCTGGGGCCTGTGGCGCTTGCGCAAACTGCTGCCGGTCAAGGCCCGCAAAGTGCGCAGCGAACAGCCGCTGGACCCGGTTCGCCTCGCCGCGCTGGCTGAACTGGCCAGCCTGCCGAAACCCTACGACGGCGCGCCGGCCGGTGCCTGGCTGCAGCAGATCAACGGCCTGCTCAAACGCCTGTGCCGTAACCATTACCCGCACAGCCAGAGCCATACCCTCAACGGCCGCAAATGGCTGGCGTTCCTCGACAACCGCTGCCCGGCTGCCGGCCTGACGCGCTGGATGATTCTGGTCGAAGGCGCGTACAAGCCCGAGTGCAAACTGGACGACAAGGCCATCACTGGCCTGACTCAGGCGGTCGATACCTGGATCCGCAAACATGTTTGAGTTCGCCTGGCCGTGGGTCTTCGCCCTGCTGCCATTGCCATGGCTGATGCGCGCCCTGCTGCCCATGGCCGACAGTGGCGAGCCGGCGCTCAAGGTCAGCTTTCTCAGTGAACTCGAAGGCCTGAGCGGTCGCCGCGCCAAAGCCAACCTACCGGTGTGGAGACAGCGTGCGCCGTTTCTGTTGATCTGGCTGTTGCTGCTGATCGCCACAGCGCGACCGCAATGGCTGGGCGAGCCACTGCCGGTAGCTGCCAGTGGCCGCGACCTGCTGGTGGCGGTCGACGTGTCCGGCTCTATGGACTACCCGGACATGCAATGGAAAAGCGATGAGGTCAGCCGGCTGGTGCTGGTGCAACAACTGCTCGGTGACTTTCTCGAAGGCCGCAAGGGCGACAGGGTCGGCCTGATCCTGTTCGGCACCCAGGCGTTTGTCCAGGCGCCACTGACCTATGACCGCCGCACTGTGCGGGTCTGGCTCGACGAGG
Organism: Pseudomonas sp. PvP100; assembly: GCF_017833055.1. Taxonomy (NCBI): domain Bacteria; kingdom Pseudomonadati; phylum Pseudomonadota; class Gammaproteobacteria; order Pseudomonadales; family Pseudomonadaceae; genus Pseudomonas; species Pseudomonas sp. PvP100. The sequence goes on along the minus strand of NZ_JAFIBO010000001.1, from coordinate 466,930 downwards.
CGAGGATAGGCATTGCCGGCAAGAACACCGCACTGGGCGATGCCATCGGCCTGGCCCTGAAACGTCTGCGTATGCGTCCGGCCACCAGTCGTGCGCTGGTGCTGGTCACCGATGGCGCCAACAACGCCGGTCAGATCGATCCGATCACCGCCGCACGGCTGGCTGCCGAAGAAGGCGTAAAAATCTACCCCATCGGTATCGGTTCGGACCCGGACAAGGACGCGCTGCAAAGCGTGCTGGGCCTCAACCCCAGCCTTGATCTGGACGAACCGACGCTCAAGGAAATCGCCAGCCTCAGCGGTGGCCAGTATTTCCGCGCGCGCGATGGCGACCAGCTGGAAAAAATCCGCGCCACCCTCGATGCCCTGGAGCCGGTCGCACAGCAGCCCACCCAGGCGCGCCCGGCGCAAGCACTTTATCAATGGCCACTGGCGACAGCGCTGCTATTGAGTGTGCTGCTGGTGCTGCGTGAGTTGTGGCCGAACAACGCAGTGCAACGCCTGCTGACGGCGGTGCGTTCTATTAACTGGCGAGAGCGCTGCAAAAGCCTGTGGAGGTCGCGATGATCAGCGGGCTCTGGCCGCACTGGTTTCGCCCGGAATGGCTGCTGATCACGCCCTTGCTGGCGCTGCTGATCTGGCGACTCTGGCACCGGCAGAAACGCGCCGGACGCTGGCAAATGCTGCTGCCCACTCACTTTCATGAGGTGTTGCTCAACGGTGGGCGCGGCAGCAACAGCAAACTGCCATGGGTCGCGCTGGGGCTCGCCTGGTTGCTGGCCCTTTTCGCCTTGCTGGGCCCCAGTTGGCAGCGCGTCGAACAGATCAGCCAGAAGCCGGTCGATCCGCTGGTGGTCATTCTCGAACTCACCCCGCAGATGCTCGCCACCGATACGCCCCCTACCCGCCTGGAACAGGCTAGACGCAAGCTGCTGGACCTGTTGCAAAAACGCAGCGATGCGCAGACCGCCATCGTTGTCTATGCAGGCAGCGCACACACGCTGGTGCCGCTGTCCGATGATCTGGTCACCAGCCACAACCTGCTGGAAGCCATCAGACCGTCGATCATGCCGGTGACCGGCCAGCGCGCCGATCTGGCTGTGCAGAAAGCGCTGCACCTGCTCAAACAGGGCGCATTGGGTCAGGGGCGGATACTGTTGATCACCTCGTCGCTGAGCGAACAGGAACGTCAGGGCATCCGCGCCGCATTGCGCGGAAAATCGCCGCCGCTGTTGATTCTCGGGGTCGGCACGGCCGAAGGCGCGCCGGTCACGCAGGAAAACGGCAGCCTGCTCAAGGATGATCAGGGTGCGATTCTGGTGCCGCGTCTGGACAGTACCAGCCTCAACGACTTCGCCGATCAGGTCGGCGGCAGCTATCGTCAGGCACGCGGCGATGAAGAAGACTTGCGCAGCCTCGGTCTGCTGGCCAGCCCTCGACACATGAGCCGCGACGGCCAAGTCGTGCAACTCGACACCTGGGCTGACCAGGGCCACTGGTTGCTGCTGCCGCTGTTGCTGATCGCGGCACTGGCCGGTCGGCGCGGCTGGCTGTTCTGCCTGCCGCTAATGTTCATGTTTCCGCAGAACAGCCAGGCGTTCGAGTTTCAGGACCTGTGGCTGCGTCCCGATCAACAGGGCCAGCGGCTGCTGGAACAGCATCGGCCAGCCGAGGCAGCGCAGCGCTTCGAAGACTCGCGCTGGAAAGGCGTGGCGTTGTACCAGGCGCAAGACTACGCCAGCGCCGCCCGGCAGTTTGCCGAAGGCAACAGCGCCGCCGACCACTACAATCGTGGCAATGCCCTGGCCCGCAGCGGCGAGCTGGCAGCGGCACTGGATGCCTACGAGCAGGCCCTGGACCGACAGCCCGATTTCCCTGCAGCGCAAACCAATCGGGCGCTGGTGCAAAGCCTGCTGGATCAGGCCGATGAGCAGAAGCCTGCCCAGGACGAACAGAACAAGGCCGATCAGGGCGAAGAAGGTCAGCAGGCGTCGCAAGACCCCAATAGCAGCGCATCGCCTGCCGAGCAGAACCCGTCCCGATCGGATCAACCCGGCACCAGCGAAAGCCTGCCGCCGGACAACAGCGGCAAGGCCGCCTCGGGCGAGTCGACCGACGACGAACAGACTACCCGCCCTGCGCTGCAGTCCGCCGACAGCCCCATGACCGGTGAGCGACGTCAGGAACTGGAGCAGTGGCTGAGGCAGATTCCGGATGACCCGGGCGAACTGTTGCGGCGCAAATTTCGCTACGAACAGCAACATCAGGAAAAGACCCGATGAGTCGCGTGTACACCTTATTGATCGGCCTGCTGCTGAGCCTGATCACCTTGTCGCTGCAGGCTGCGCAACTGACCGCCAGCGTTGACCGCACGCGCCTCAACGCCGGGGAGACCGTCGAGCTGACGCTGGAAACCGACGATGTGACGCAGTTCGGCAAGCCGGACATGAGCGCGCTGGAAAGCAGTTTCGAGGTGCGTGACACGCGTCAGCTCAACAGCCTGAAAACCCTGGATGGCAGCAGCCAGGCCACCACGCGCTGGATCGTGACCCTGCTGCCCCGCGAGACCGGAAGCGTGTTGATTCCGTCGCTGCAACTGGGCGAGCTGAAAAGCCAGCCGCTGACCCTGCAGGTCCTGCAGAGCGAGCCCCAGGAACAAAGCAACCATCTGGCATCGATCTTCATCGAAGCGAGCCTGGATCAGGACAGCGTGTATGTTCAGGCTCAGGCCGTGCTGACCCTGCGCGTTTACCACTCGGTGTCACTGTTCGACGACAGTAGCCTGAGCCCGCTGCAAGTGCCGGACGCGCGGGTCGAAAAACTGGGTGATTCGCGCACCTACGAAAAGCTGATCAACGGCGTGCGCCACGGAGTGATCGAGACACGCTACGCGATCTACCCGCAGCAGAGCGGCGTGCTGAAGATACCGGCGCAAGTGTTCAGTGCAACGCTGGTGCAGACGCCTGCCGAGGGTTCGCAAGCCCAGGACACCAATCCGTTCGGCCCGCAGCCGGGCCGGTCGGTGCGGGTCAAGTCCGCCGAAGTGCCGTTGACCGTCAAGCCCAAGCCTGCCGACTACCCGGCCGATGTCGCCTGGCTGCCGGCACGCAGTATCAATCTGGAAGAAAACTGGAGCCCGGAACCCGGCACTACGCAGGTCGGCGATTCGCTGACCCGCACCCTGACGCTCAAGGCCGAAGGGCTGGCCGGCGCGCAGCTGCCGCCCTTGCCGCCCACAGAAGTACCCGGCCTGCGGCGTTACCCGGATCAGCCACAACTGCGCAACCTGCCCAGCGAACGCGGCCTGATCGGCACGCGCGAAGAACGCGAGGCCCTGGTGCCCGCCCGCGCCGGCGCAATCGACCTGCCTGCGGTTGAAGTGACCTGGTGGAATACCCGCGAAGATCATCTGGAGCACAGCAGCCTGCCCGCGCGCACCCTGCAGATCAGCGTCAACCCGGGTCTGGCGGTGGACACGCCGGTGAACAACGACACAAACGGCGTGACCGTAATCGGCCCGCCAGTCTGGCCGTGGCAGATGAGCACCTTGCTGCTGGTCTGCACAACATTGCTCGGTTTCGGCCTGTGGTGGCGCGCCCGTGGACAGCCGGCAATCGCCCGGGCCGTGCAGACCGGGCCCAGCCCGCGTACCGTACTCGATGACCTCAAGCGCGCCTGCCTGGCCAACGACCCGCAGGGCACCCGTCAGGCGCTCGACGCCTGGGCACGTCAGCAGCCGGAAACCCTGGCCGAAATGGCCGCGCGTTTCGTGCCGCTGTCCGATGCTCTGGACGGTCTCAACGGTGCGCTTTACAGCGAAACCGGCAAGCTGTGGCTGGGCGAGGACCTCTGGCGCGCGGTGCGCAAGCTGCCCGCCGCCGAACATATTCAGGACCCGGCAGGTGATGCCGGGTTGCCGCCGCTGTATCCCAAATGATGTAGCTCAGGCAACACCCCTATACGACAAGGTAAACCAATGCGTCTGTTTCACACCTCTGACTGGCACCTGGGTCAGAACCTGCACGGCCAGGAGCGGGATTTCGAACACGCCTGCTTTCTGACCTGGCTGCTGGCCCGTCTGGCCGACCGTAAACCGGATGTACTGTTGATCGCGGGCGACATCTTCGACACCGTCAACCCGCCGGTCAAAGCGCAGGAGCGCCTGTACGACTTCATCGTCAACGCCCACGAACAGCAACCCTTGCTGACCATCGTGATGATCGCCGGCAACCACGACTCCGGCTCGCGTATCGAACTTCCCGCCCCGCTGATGCGCCGCTTGCGCACTCATGCGCTGGGCAGAGTGATGTGGCTGGACGATGGCGTGCTGGATGCCGAACGCCTGCTGTTGCCATTGCCGGACGCCAATGGCGAAATCAAGGCCTGGTGCCTGGCGCTGCCCTTTCTGCGTCCCGCCGAGGTCACCGGCCCGACCCTGGGCGATGACTACCTGCGTGGCATCGGCCGGGTTCATGAGCTGCTGATCGCGGCGGCTGACCTCAAGCGCCAGCCCGGTCAGGCATTGATCGCCATCAGTCACGCCCACATGGCAGGTGGCTCGGTCTCGGAAGACTCCGAGCGCAGCCTGATCATCGGCAACGCCGAAGCGCTGCCGGCCAGCCTGTTCGGGCCGAGCATCACCTATGTTGCGCTGGGCCATCTGCACAAACCGCAGCGTGTCAACGGCGAAGAGCGCATTCGCTACAGCGGCTCGCCGATCCCGCTGTCCTTTTCGGAAATCAGCTATCAGCACCAGATTCTCGAGATCAATTGCGACGGCGAGACGCTGGCCAGTGTGGAGCCGTTGCTGATTCCTCGCGCCGTCAACCTGCAACGCCTCGGGCCTGCGCCATTGGCCGACCTGCTGGTGCAGCTCAAGGCGTTGCCGGACATCGACCTGCTTGCCGACCCGGACCGCCAGCCGTGGCTGGAAGTGCGTGTGCGTCTGGATGAACCCCAGCCGGACCTGCGCAACCAGATCGAAAACGCCCTACAGGGCAAGGCCGTGCGGCTGGTGCGCATCGGTGCCGAATACGCCGGCAAAGGCAGCGCGGACGGAACCGAGGGTGACGCCACGCTGATCGAACTGGACCAACTCACGCCTCAGGAACTGTTCAGCCGTGCCTGGCAGGACAACTTCGGCAGCGAGGTCGACGAACAGACGCTGACCGATTTCGCCACGCTGCTGCGTGAAGTCCAGCAGGAGAGCGAGCAACCATGAAAATCCTCGCCATTCGCCTGAAAAACCTGGCCTCGCTGGCCGGCCCCTTTGAAATCGATTTCACTGCCGAGCCGCTGGCCAGCGCCGGACTGTTTGCCATCACCGGCCCTACCGGCGCGGGCAAAAGCACGCTGCTCGATGCCCTGTGCCTGGCGCTGTTCGGCGCGATTCCGCGGCTTAGCAATATCGGTCAGTCCAAGGTCCCGGACATCGACGGCGACATCACCACCAGCGACCCACGTACCCTGCTGCGCCGTGGCACGGGCAGCGGTTACGCCGAGGTGGACTTCATCGGCATCGATCAGCGGCGTTATCGCGCGCGCTGGGAAACCAATCGCGCGCGCGACAATGCCACAAAAAAGCTGCAGGCCAGCCGCCAGACCCTCACCGATCTGGACAGTGAGCAAATCCTCAGCAACCAGAGCAAACGCGAATTCGAGCAACTGATCGAAAACCGCCTGGGCCTGAACTTCGAACAGTTCACCCGCGCCGTGATGCTTGCCCAGAGCGAGTTCAGCGCGTTCCTCAAGGCGGATGACAAGGAACGCAGCGAATTGCTGGAAAAGCTCACCAACACCGCGATCTACAGCCAGCTCGGTCGACGCGCCTACAGCAAAAGCAAGGAAGCCGAAGACGCCCTGAAAACCCTGACCGCGCAGGCCAGCAACATCATCACGCTGGCCCCGGAGCTGCTGGCTGAACTGGAGCAGCGTCTAAGCGACGCGCAGCAACAGCTCAAGGCCCATCAGACACAGCAACGGCAACTGGAAATCAAACAGCAGTGGCTCACCGAACTGCACCGTCTGCGTGATGAACAGCTCGCTGCCCAGGAAGCCCTGAACAGTGCGCAACAGGCCTGGGACGACCACAGCGGAGCACGCCAGACCCTCGGCCAGCTGGAACGCCTGGGCCCGCAGCGCCATCGCTTCGCGCGTCGGGTCACGCTGAACGCCCAGCTTGATCCGCTGGCTGAACAGATTCGCCAGTATCAGCAACAGCAGACCTCGCTGCATGACCAGCAGCAACAGCTGGAAAGCCGCCGTACTCAGGCGCAGACCAGTCTGCTGGAAGCCCAGCAAGCGCACGGCAGCGCCAAACCGCTGTTGCTGCAGGCTTTCGAAGCACAGAACACCCTGAATCACCTGGCCCAGGAACTGGCCAAGGCGTCCGACCTGCACCAGCAAAGCGAGCAGCTCTGCGTTCAGGGCCAGACCAGCCTGCAAACCCTGCTCGATCAGCAACAGCAGGTAGCGCAACGTCTGGAGCGTATTGCCGGGCAACTGCAGCACAGCAGCGAACTGGCGCCACTGGCTCAGGCCTGGAACGCGTGGCGTGATCGCCTGAAATCCCTCACGCTGATCGCCAATCGTCTCAAGCACGGCCACAGTGAGCTGCCTGCGCTGCAGCAACGTGCCAACGCTGCCGATCAGCAGCTGACCGAGCAACGCAGCGCGCTGGAGTTGCTGTACCGCGAAGCCGATTGCGAAGTGGAGGCAGTGACCGAGCAGGTGCAGATTCTCGGCAGCCTGTTGCAGGACAACCGCAAACAGCAGCGGGCCTTCGAGGAACTGGCCCGTCTGTGGGCCAGTCAGCAGGACGTCGACCGCCAGCTTGCCGACCTCACCCAGCAACAGCAGAGCGCCCAGCAGCAACGTGAACAGCTCAACAGCGAAGGCCTTCGCGTTCGTGATGAACTGACCGTCGCCGAGCAGACCCTGAGCGTCACCCGGCAACTGCTGGAGCGCCAACGCCTGGCCCGCAGCGCCAGTGTCGAGGAGTTGCGCGTGCAGTTGCAGGACGACCAGCCCTGCCCGGTCTGCGGCAGCATCGAACACCCCTGGCATCAGCCGGAGGCGCTGCTCGAAAGCCTCACGCAACACGACGACAACGAGCAGGCCAACGCGCAGAAAGCCGTGGACCTGCTGACCGAGCAACGCAATCAATTACGTGAACAGGTCGGCGGCGTGATCGCCCGGCAGAAAGAGCTGCTGCGCCAGCATGAGCAGCTCACCGCGCGCCATCAGGCTTTGGCACCGGACCTGGAGTCACATCCCCTCGCCGCCCAATTGCTCGACCGCGACGCCGACAAGCGCGACGGCTGGTTGAGCCAGCAATTGAGTCAACTGAGCGAAGTCATCAGCCGTGACGAGCAACGTCAGCAAGCCTTGCTGGCCCTGCAAAAAGACGCTGCCCGCCTGCAGCAGCAGCTTCAGGCAGCGACCGAAGCCAGCCAGACCGCTGCGGGCCATGTTGCCGAGCAGCTCAAGCAACTGGAGGCCGATGGGCAGCGACTGGAAGAGGAACTGACGGCATTCACGCCGCTGGTATCGCCGCAGGTGCTTGAAGGGCTGCGCAGTGATGCATCGGCGACCGTGCTGCAGCTCGAACAGCAGGTGACCCAGCGTCTCGATCAACTGGAGCAGCAACACGAAGAGCAGCAGGAGCAAACCGAGCGCCAGCAGAAGATCGAGAAGCAGCAGGTCGAGCAGCAGACTCGCGTGCATCGCCAGACCGAACTGGCGCAGGAAGTCACCCGACTCGGCGAGCAACGGCTGAACAGTCAGCAGACGCTTGCCGGTCTGCTGGGCGAACACGCGAGCGCAGAGCAATGGCAGCAGGCGCTGGAGCAAACCATCGAGCAGGCCAGACAGGCGGAAAGTCTGGCGGCGCAGGCGCTGCAGGACATCCACAATCAACTGATTCAACTGGCTGCCGAACTCAAGTCCGGACAGCAACAGCAGCAGGCCCTGCAACAGGAACTGGCTGAACTTGATGTACAGATCAGCGAATGGCGCGCTCAGCATCCGCAGCTCGACGACAGCGCGCTGGATACGTTGCTGACCTACGACGATGCGCATGTCGAGCAACTGCGTGTGCAATTGAGCAGCACCGACAAGGCGCTGGAACAGGCAAAAGTGTTGCAGCTGGAACGCGATCAGCGCCTGCAACAGCATCAGGCGCAACACAGTGATCTGACCGACAGTGCGCAACTGGCGGCAGCGCTGCAACAGGCCCATGAACAGTCGGCGCTCAGTGAGCAGCACTGCGCCGACCTGCGTGCCGAGCTCAGTGAAGATCAGCGTCGCCGCAACGCCAACAGCGAACTGCAGGCGCGCATCGCCGACGCCAACAGCGAATACCTGCGCTGGGCACGTCTGGCGTCGTTGATCGGCTCGGCAGAAGGCGACAGGTTTCGCAAAATCGCCCAAGCCTACAACCTGGATCTGCTGGTCCACCATGCCAATGCGCAGCTCAGACAACTGGTGCGCCGTTACCGCCTGAAACGCGGCGGCAGCATGCTCGGTCTGCTGGTCATGGACACGGAAATGGGCGACGAACTGCGCTCGGTTCACTCGCTGTCCGGCGGGGAAACCTTCCTTGTCTCGCTGGCACTGGCGCTGGGCCTCGCCTCGATGGCATCCAGCACCTTGCGCATCGAGTCACTGTTCATCGACGAAGGCTTCGGCAGCCTCGACCCGGAGTCACTGCAACTGGCGATGGACGCCCTCGACGGCCTGCAGGCGCAGGGTCGCAAGGTCGGCGTGATTTCCCACGTCCAGGAAATGCACGAACGAATCCCGGTGCAGATCAAGGTGCGTCGTCAGGGCAATGGATTGAGCACCATCGAGGTGGGGCACTGAGAGACCTGTGACGCGGAACGTGAGGCACGGCAGTTGACTATCGTTCCTCACGCTCCGCGTCGGAATGCCGTTCTGGACGCTCTGCGTCCGCTCTTGAATGTTGTGCCACCAGCGCTTTCGCGAACAGGCTCGCCTGGCAGTCTTCAGCTTTTGATTCTGCCCGGGAGGGCGTAGGAGTGGACCGGGCGACGCTTCGCTTGTTCGCGAAAGGGACGTAAATTCAGAGAAAATGTAGCGCCCGAAGTACCGCCTTCGCGAACAAGTTCGCTTGTATGGTAAGACTTGAAGGGAGGAGGAGGGACTTAGTTCGCTTCTGACTGTTCGCGCAGTACAGACCCGTAGGAGATTTCACCCCTCCTCCTTTCACCCAAGCGCCGATAAAGAATGCTTAAGGCTCACAACCTACGATAGAAACAAGCCTGCGCCTCTGGGTGGCCCCTTCAAGTCTGTAAACCTTATCCCCGAGGAGGCGTTATGGCAATGCGGGTTACTCTGGAAAAACCGATCATCGGTGTAGATGTCGCCAAGAATGAGCTGGTGATCTACCACGATCAATATGATCGACTTGAGGCAATCCCCAATACCAAAGTCGCCATCACCCAATGGCTGAAGGCCTTGGCGAGCAGCTGCGCCATCGCCATCGAAGCCACTAACGTCTATCACGTCCTGTTCGCGGATGCGGCCTACGAAGCAGGCTGTGACGTTTATATGGTGGATGGCTATCAGCTCAGTCATTACCGTAAAGGCGTCAACATACGCGCCAAAACCGATGCCCAAGATGCTCGTTTGTTGGCCCGATACCTGAAAAACGAGCTTGATGAGTTGCGGCCCTGGATACCTGCGAGCCCGCTTTATCGGCAGCTTCTGAGCCTGTTCCGACGTCGTGCAGCCTTGGTTCAGGCTCGTACTGGCCTGGTACAAAGCTGGACCAACGAGCCTTTTCTGAGAACAGCGTTCGCCAATCAGGTCAACTCGATGAAACGATTTGAGGCGCTCGTTGAAAAGAAGATTCGCGATGTACTGCAGGAAGCCGGGCTGATGAGGCAGGTCAACCGCTGTATGAAAGTAGAGGGGATCGGCTTTCTGACTGCAGCTCGCTTGGTCACTTCTTTTCAGCGAGGCGAGTTCAGCGGAGCGAACGCCTTTATCGCGTTTCTTGGGCTGGACCTGAGAGTATCCAAATCAGGGCAAAGTGATGGACCTCGTCGATTGACCAAACGCGGCGATCCAGAAGCCCGACGGTTGCTGCACAACGCGGCTATGTCCGGGAGCCGTACGCCGGCCTGGAAGCCTTTTTATGAAGAGCAGAGAAAGCGTGGCTTTAGTACAACTCAAGCGCTGGTCATGCTCTCCCGAAAGTTGGCTCGAGTAGTCTTCGCTCTGTTAAAGAACCAGAGCGAATATCAAACAAAAGTGGCTTGAGGGCTTTCCCAAAACCATAGAATCTCCTACGCCCGCGGGGCAGAAGCCTTGTTTCCAGGCGTGGATGTGCCGCCACCAGCGCTTTCGCGAACAGGCTCGCCTGACATTCCGTGCATGGTCTGCCACGCATTGGGCAGTAAGTCGCAGGGACCTGTGTGGGCGAACATGCTCGCGAAAGCGTGACGGCTGATCAATCACTGGACGGATTTGTGGTCCAGCGCTGCGTAGAAATTAGCGCTCTGTTGCAGGTATTTGGTTGTGTAGGTCGCAGTGTAGGTCTGAGCAGCATGAGCTTTCTTGTCGTTCACTTCGACACTGGCGCTGGCCGGGAGAGCGACGCTTGCCGAGATAGCAGATGCAGCGATGATGGAGAAAAGATTGAAATTCATGTCGGTCACCCCTCTTGTCTGTCTTTACGCTGGTTTGAAGTCCGGACCGTTATGGCCGTGACTCAAACTTACGCCCGAGGGTGGTTCAGCAGAAATCTTTTGTAGCACTAACCCATATCATCAAGAATGATAACGGCTTCAGCCCTTATATCGTAAGGGCTGGAGCCGGGGCGGCTTACTTGTCAGTCAGAAAACGCAGGTAAGAAGGTGCATCTGCATCGAATTTCTGTACCGTTTCACCGATCTTCCCGCTCTGCGGATCACGGCGAACGGTCACGATCTGGTTGCTCTTCTGATTGGCGAACAGCATGAACTGGCCAGTCGGATCGAATGCGAACTCGCGGGGCTCCTTGCCTTCCAGGGAACGACGCTGAATTTCTTCAAGCTTGCCGCTGGCCTGATCGATGCGGAACACCACAACCTGATTCGCGTCACCCCGATTGGTCACGTACAGAAACTTGCCATCCGGTGAAGTGTGCAAGGCGCCACCACCGTTTTTCTCGTCCACGCCCTTGTTCTTCATGTCGACCAGCTGGGTCTGCTTGAAGGCGCCGTCATGGTAGTCGAACACCGCCACCTGAGCCGTCATCTCCAGTACCAGCCAGGCATGTTTGCCATCGCCACTGAAGAGGGTATGACGGGGTCCGGAACCGCCCGGCAACTGCACGAACGGTACCTTGGCTGGCTGCAACGGCTTGGCCTGGCTTGCGTCGTAGTGATACACGAACAGCTTGTCAGCGCCCAGGTCGGCAGTCACCACGTACTTGTCATCCGGGGTCGGCACTGCCAGGTGCACATGTGACGACATCTGCCGCTCACTGTTTACCTTGCTTCCAGGCCCCAGCGGCAGCACCTGAACGGCTTCGCTCAACGTGCCGTCCTTGCCCACCGGCACCACGGTCAGCGCACCGCCCGGGTCAGGGTTTACGGCGTAGTTGGCCACGAACAGGTAGCGACCGTCATAGCTCAGGCTGGAGTGCGTTGGTTCTTCACCGCGGCTTTGAACCTGATTGATCGGCGTGATCTGACGGGTTTTCGGGTCAATCGCAAAGCTGCTGACCTTACCGACCGCGTCTTTTTGTCCGGGGCCGTTTTCATTGACCGCGAACAGATAGCGCTGGTCTCTGGAGACGGTCAGCCAGGACGGGTTTTCGGCCTTGACCACTTGCAACGGCTTGGCATCGATCATCCCGGTTTTGCTGTCGAAGGCAAAACGATAGATCCCTTCACTCTTGCCTTGCGTGTAGGAACCTATCAGCAATTCAGTATCGGGCATGGCTTGGGCCTGCAGGGTAAATGCGCTCATGGCACTGGCAATCGCCAGCCACGGCAGAAATTTATGGGGCATGGGGCATCCCTTGTTATCGAAGTTATTGATGCCTGTTACGGCACTGTCGGGGTCTATGACAGCGCCAGCCCGCATTTACTCAATCCTGCGCGGAATCATCTTCATCGGAGGGGGTAAAGGCATCCAGGCAGATGATCCGGTGATCGGCGTTGCCGTCATTGATCACCCAGCTTTGCAGGGACTCATCGAAGGTCGCAGCCTCGACTTGCGCCTTGGTGAAGCGCCATACCTTGCGCTCGCGGCCGTCCATGCATTCGACGTTCAGTTCCTCGCCCAGAGAGAAATCCCAGGCGTGCAGACCGTCGATTTCCAGCATGGTGGAGGCTTCGAGTGCGGCGAGCAGTGTGGTGGGTGTGGTGGTCATGAAATTCATCCGGCCAGCAAAAGCGCGAATGATAGGGCAAAAGGCAGGCGCAGATACAGTCGGAGCGCAAGTAGAGCCGTACCAGCGCCGAGCGCTGGTACGGTGGGCAATCAAACAGGTACGGCGAGTTTGTGCTTACAGCTTGCCGATGCCGCCCGGCTGGAACACTGGCTCGCTCGGTGCCAGGCCATTGACCAGCGGCTTACCGAACTCGGCCTGACTGATCTCGAAACGATCGCCGGGCTGTGTGCGTACGCCATCGGCAAACGACAGGGTCGCGGTGCCGAAGAAATGCACATGCACGTCACCGGGCCTGAGGAACTGTGCATACTTGAAGTGGTGGTATTCGAGGTTTTCCAGGCTGTGGCACATGTTCGCTTCGCCACTGAGGAACTCTTTCTCCCACAGCACCTTGCCGTCGCGCCAGACCCGGCTGGTGCCCGACAGGCTTTGCGGCAAGTCGCCCACGCGCAACTCCGGCCCGAACGAACAGGCGCGCAGTTTCGAATGCGCCAGATACAGGTAGTTGCGACGCTCCATGACGTGATCGGAGTATTCGTTACCGATGGCGAAGCCCAGGCGATAAGGCTTGCGGTCATGACCGATGACGTACAGGCCGCTCAGCTCGGGCTCTTCCCCGCCGTCTTCGGCAAAGGGCGGCAACGAAAACGAATGTCCGGGGCGCACGACAATGCTGCCGTCACCCTTGTAGAACCACTCGGGCTGAACACCGGCCTGCCCCGCCACCGGCTTGCCGCCTTCGACGCCCCATTTGAAGATACGCATGGTATCGGTCATCGAGGCTTCGTCGCCGGACTGCTGGTGCATCTTGTCGCGTGCCGACGCACTGCCCAGATGGGTCAGCCCGGTGCCACTGACCAGCAGGTGCGCCGGATCAGGATGGTCGAGCGGCGGCAGGATCCGCAGCTCCTCAAGCAACTGTGAATAGTCATGCGTTTCGCCAACGCCCCGCTGCTCGACCTGATGCGCCAGAGCCGAACCCGCCTCGATCGCCGCCAGCGCCAGCTCGCGAACACTCTCGACACCCTGGACCTCACGCACCTGATCATCGTCGACCAGACCGACCCGACGCTGACCGTCGCTCAATTCAAACTGTACTAAACGCATGAAATTCTCCTTCCAGATAATGGGCCGCTGAAAACCTATCTCGCCTTGGCACTCACCGCGAAGTCGGACACTGGCAGCACATGCTTGCGCTCCAGCACGTGATAAACGATGCCGGTCAGCAGCAGCCCGAAGACCATGACGCCCGACAGAAAATACAGGCCCGATGCCAGGCTGCCGGTGATTTCCTTCAACGCACCGATCACGAATGGCCCAATGTAGCCGCCCAGGTTGCCGACCGAATTAATCAGCGCGATACCGGCTGCGGCACTGGCACCGGCAAAGAACCGTCCTGGCAAGGTCCAGAACACCGCCGTGCAGGAAAACAGTGCGAACGCCACGACGCACAATGCAGCCAGCTGCGCCACCGGCATGGTCAGCCAGGCGCTGCAGAACAGGCCGATGGCGCCCAGTACATACAGCACGGCCAGATGCCCGTAACGGTCGTTGAGGCGGTCGGAACTGCGCGGCACGATCAGCAGACCGATGATGCCGAAAATGTACGGCACCGACGACACAAAGCCGGTGGTCAGGTCACTGCCACCGAACTGTTTGATCAGCGTCGGCAGCCACAGGCCCAGACCGTAGATGCTCAAGGTCACCGGCAGGTAGAACAGCGCCAGAAGCAACACCCGCTTGTCTTTCAGGGCATGCAACGGATTGCCGTGACGAGTCTGGCCGTACTCTTCAAGATCCTTTTTCAGCTCACCGGTCAGCCAGTCCTTCTCGGCCTGGTCTATCCATTTGACCTGCTGCGGGCCATCCGGCAACCAGCGCAGCACCGGCCAGGTCAGCAGAATCGCCGGCGTGCCGATGACGATGAACAGCCACTGCCAGCCATGCAGGCCGAGTATGCCGTCCATGCCCAGCAAACCACCGGAAACGGGCCCGGTGATCATCATGGCGATGGGTTGCGAGAGGATGAAAAGGCCAAGGATCTTGCCGCGATGGCGCACCGGAAACCACTGGGTGATGTAGTACAGCACACCGGGGAAGAAGCCCGCCTCGGCAGCGCCCAGCAGAAACCGCATCACGTAGAAGCTGTGCGGGCCCTGGACGAAGGCCATGCCGATGGTGATCGCGCCCCAGGTGATCATGATCCGCGCGAACCAGCGGCGTGCGCCGAAACGCTCGAGCATCAGGTTGCTGGGGATCTCCAGCAGGAAATAACCGATGAAGAACAGTCCGGCACCCAGCCCGTAGGCGGCGTCGCCGATACCGATGTCCGCGCCCATGTGCAGCTTGGCAAAGCCCACGGCAGAGCGGTCTACATAAGCGATCAGGTACAGCAGGATAAGGAAAGGAATCAGTTTGAACGTAATGCGGCGTATAAGCCGCAGTTCCTGGCTCATGTGGGCGGTCTCCCATTGTTTTTGTTATGGAACCTGCGGGGATCGCCTCTGTGCCTGGGGGCTGAATAACACTGCACATGCGCCAGGATGATCCCTCGTCTACGAACGACTATATAGTAATACTATTTAAACTGACAACTCTTCCAATACGCGTTTTTTAGGCTTACCTTAGCCAGCAGTATTGCCATTAAGTCTTACAATAAGAGAGCCGATCATGTCTGACTCCGATAAAAAACCGACCCTCCGTTCTGCCCAGTGGTTTGGCACTGCCGACAAGAATGGCTTCATGTACCGCAGCTGGATGAAGAATCAGGGCATTGCCGACCACCAGTTTCAGGGCAAGCCGATCATCGGCATCTGCAATACCTGGTCGGAGTTGACCCCCTGCAACGCGCATTTCCGGCAGATCGCCGAGCATGTCAAACGTGGCGTGATCGAAGCAGGCGGCTGGCCGGTGGAGTTTCCGGTGTTTTCCAACGGCGAATCCAACCTGCGCCCTACCGCTATGTTCACCCGCAACCTGGCCAGCATGGACGTTGAAGAAGCGATTCGCGGCAACCCCATCGATGGCGTCGTGCTGTTGACCGGCTGTGACAAGACCACCCCTGCCCTGTTGATGGGCGCTGCCAGTTGCGACATCCCCGCCATCGTCGTCACCGGCGGACCGATGCTCAACGGCAAGCATGAAGGCAAGGACATCGGCGCCGGCACTATCGTCTGGCAGATGCACGAGTCCTACAAGGCCGGGACCATCAGCCTTGATGAATTCCTCTCCGCCGAAGCCGGCATGTCGCGTTCGGCTGGCACCTGCAACACCATGGGCACGGCGTCGACCATGGCCTGCATGGCCGAAGCGCTGGGCACTTCGCTGCCGCACAACGCGGCCATTCCGGCGGTGGATTCGCGGCGTTACGTGCTGGCGCACATGTCCGGCATGCGTGCCGTCGACATGGTCCGCGAAGACCTGCGCCTGTCGAAGATTCTCACCAAGGCCGCTTTCGAAAACGCCATCCGGGTAAACGCGGCCATCGGTGGCTCGACCAACGCCGTCATCCACTTGAAAGCCATCGCCGGACGCATCGGCGTCGATCTGGACCTGGATGACTGGTCACGCATGGGCCGTGGCATGCCGACCATCGTCGACCTGCAACCTTCCGGGCGCTTCCTGATGGAAGAGTTCTATTACGCCGGCGGCCTGCCCGCCGTGTTGCGCCGCATGAACGAAGCCAGGCTGCTGCCCAACCCGGATGCCTTGACCGTCAATGGCAAGAGCATTGGCGAAAACACCTGTAACTCACCGATCTATGGTGAAGATCAGGTGATCCGCGCGCTGGATAACCCGATCCGCGCCGACGGCGGGATTTGCGTGCTGCGCGGCAACCTCGCGCCGCTGGGTGCCGTGCTCAAGCCCTCGGCCGCGACACCGGCACTGATGCAGCACCGTGGCCGCGCAGTGGTGTTCGAGAATTTCGAGATGTACAAATCGCGAATCAACGATCCGGATCTGGACATTGATGCCAACTCGGTCATGGTGCTCAAGAACTGCGGCCCCAAGGGCTATCCGGGCATGGCCGAGGTCGGCAACATGGGCTTGCCAGCCAAGCTGCTGGCGCAGGGCGTGACTGACATGGTGCGCATTTCCGATGCGCGCATGAGCGGCACGGCTTACGGCACAGTGGTTCTGCATGTGGCGCCGGAAGCCGCAGCGGGCGGACCGCTGGCGGTGGTCAAGGAAGGCGACTGGATCGAGCTGGACTGCGCTGGCGGGCGTCTGCATCTGGACATCCCGGAAGCCGAACTGGCTGCGCGCCTCGCCGACTGGCAGGCTCCGCCTCAATTGCTGCTGGGTGGCTATCGCCAGCTGTACGTAGACCGGGTGATGCAGGCGGATCAGGGCTGTGATTTCGACTTCCTGGTCGGTTGCAGAGGCTCCGAAGTGCCCCGCCACTCGCACTGACAAAAGCGGCGGTTTGCCTGACTCAGGCAGCCGCCGCAAGTGTTACGCAATGGTATGATGCCCAGCAAACACCGCCAGGACCGACCAGCGTTCCCATGGATTATCGAAAGCCTTCCGACCGAAAAAGCATGCACGCCCGTATTGTCCAGGAACTGGGCATGCAGATCGTATCCGGACGTTTCAAGCCTGACGAAAAGTTGCCTGCCGAAGCGCTGCTCTGCGAAGAGTACGCCGTCAGCCGACCGGTCCTGCGCGAAGCGACACGGGTTCTGGTGGCCAAGGGTCTGGTTTATTCGCGTCCGCGTGTCGGCACGGTAGTCAAGGCGCGTCGCGAATGGCATCTGCTGGACCCGGACGTGCTGCACTGGGTCATGCAAAGCTCGCCGCAGAATGAGTTCTTCCATCTGCTGACCAGCGTACGCGCGGTCATCGAGCCAGCGGTTGCCGCACTGGCCGCGCAGCATGCCACCGACGCAGAGATCGAGTCGATCCACGAAGCCTATCTGCGCATGGAAGCTGCGCCGACGCCGGAAGACCTGTTGCAACCCGACCTCGACTTCCACAGCCGCATCGCCGACGCCACCCACAACGATCTGCTGGCGCACTTGTGCAACATGCTGTCACTGGCGTTGCGCGAAGCGCTCAAATACTCCAACAAGCGTCCTAACCTGCACGAACTGGCCATGCCACGCCACAAGGCGATCCTCACCGCCATCCAGAACCGCGACGCACTGGGCGCACGCCACGCGTCACTGGTGCAACTGGACGATGCGCGCAATGCGCTGAGTGTGGTACTCGGCGGAGGCTGATGGGTTGCCAGCGCGAGGATCAACCGTTGCAGGCCGCTGATGTTCTCCCCCTCTGGATGCAGCCTATCGCCAGCACGTACATCAACAGGCTGACTACAAAGGGAGCGCCCAGCCACAGAACATGCTGGCCTGAGCCCAGGTTACCGGCAAATATCAGGGCACCAATCACTGGCGCCAGACCGCCCACCAGACTCAACAGGGACGTCAGCCCGCCTTGCAGCTCGCCCTGGTGCCCCGCCCTGGCATGACGCGAGAGCTCACTGCGCAGTGCCGGCTCGGCAATCAGCCCGACAGCATGGAAACACATCCCTACCACCGTCAGCCAGACGCTTGCAGCGGCCGTATAGAAACCATAACCCAGCAGGCAACAGGCATAACCTGTAACGATGATCCGCTGGTTGGACATGATCGGCGTCAGCTTGCGTACCAGCACGCGCTGCGCGAACGCCATGCCCAGGGCGAGCGCCGCCAATGCGTAAGACACTTCGAGCATGCTCCAGCCATAACGCATCTGATTAGCCAGCACAAAGCAGCTTTGAAATATCCCGTAGGCGAACCACGAGCACGTCGCAGCCAGCAGATACGGCCGCAGGCCTTGCGTACTCCATAGTCCTCGCAGGCTGCCAAACGGGTTGGTTCGCCGCCATTCGAAGGCACGCCGATGCTCGGCCGCAAGGCTCTCCGGTAATCTCATGTAGCCGTACAGCAGATTGATTGCCGCCAGGCCGCCAGCGACCAGAAAGGGCAAGTGCGGTCCATAAGACGCAAGTCCCCCGCCTATCACCGGGCCAAAAACAAGCGCTATGGCGATAACACTTCCCGCGGCACCGTAGAAATGCGTGCGCTGCTCGCCCTCACTGATGTCCGCAATATAGGCCATCGCAGTGGCAATATTGGCGGCAGTGATTCCTGCGATGGCACGGCCTATCAGCAAGACCGTCAGGCTGCCGGCGAAGCCAGCCATCAAATTGCCCAGGCACATGCCGGCCAGCGCCAGAAGCAATATCGGTCGGCGCCCATGGCAATCGCTCAGCGCCCCCAGCAGCGGCGCGCATAGAAACTGCATTGCCGAATAAAGTGTCAGCGCAACGCCCAGCGCCAACGAGACATGCTCGGCAGACGATGGCCAGATAGTCGCGATCAGCGTAGGCATCACAGGGATCGCCAGACCGATGCCAAGTACATCGAGCCCCAATATCAGAAGAATGAATCGCATGGGTGGACGGGTGTCACCTTTTGAGTAACCTCCAGGCATATGTAGACCTCAGACTGATTAATGTAGGCGAGCAGGCGGTGAGCCCGCTCGCCATGTTCGGCAAAGAACGGGTTATCGATCACACTCGGCAAGTTGCTCGATCAATACATCGGCAATTTGCTGGGCGTGGACGGACAGGCAAGTAAAGTGGTCTCCCGAGACATCGACCGTTCTTACCTTCGCCGCACTGAACGACTCCCAGCCCCAGGCATCCGTGTCGCGGATCTCGGGCAGGTTGATGCCGGAGGGCATCGAGTCGACCGCACGAAACAGCACCAGCGAGGCATCAAGCGCAACTTTGGGCGGGTCATAGCGCATACCGAAGGCGGCAGCAGCCTTGTACACGTTGAACAGCCCCCGGATGCTTCCCTCATCGCCACGTGCATCCAGCAACCCGTGACGTTCCAGCGTGTCTTTCAGGTAGCGGATCTTTTCCTCATCATCCAGATGCTCGAGCGCCAGCAACTCCTCGCGGCCAAGCTTGATCGGCTTGTCGAAGTAATGCCCGAAGATACTCAGCAACGAACCCAGTACCTGAGCATCAGTGGGCACCTGCATTTGCGTATACGGAGGTGCCGCCGAGTCGAACAGCGCCAGCAGGCCCACCTGGTCGCCACGCGCTTCAAGACGTCTGGCGATTTCATAAGCTACTTTTCCGCCAAGTGAATGACCACCCAGCAGATACGGCCCGTGCGCCTGAACCGACTTCATGCAGCGAATATAGTGTTCGGCCATCTCCTCGACGCTGAAGTGAGGCTCAGTCTTGCCATCGAGCCCAAGGCATTGCAGACCGTAGAAAGGCCGCTGCATACCCATGGCCTTGGCCAACCCAAGCACTTGATTGACGTTGCCCCCCATGCCCGGCAGACAGAAGAATGGTCTCCCCTCGCCGTTTCGCTGCACCGGCACCAGACAGTAGCGGACGGCGGCTTCATCGGCATCGACGGGCGTATCGTCGGCGCCACTGCCCAACGAGCGAGCGATTCGCTCGATGGTCGGCTCATCGAGGAACTCGGCCAACGTCAGGCACTGCTGAAAGCGCGAACGAATTCGCGAAATCAGCTGGGAGCCCAACAGCGAGTGTCCGCCCAGATCGAAGAAGTTATCCAGCACACCCGGCATATCACCGCCTAGCAGCTCTTGCCACAACTGCGCGACTTCCTGTTCCACAGCATTGCGTGGCGCGACACGCTCGGCCCCAGAGTCGAACAGCGCTGTTGCACGGCCAGCCGATGTCGTGCCGCCGCGCTGCAGTTGATTGATCAGTTGTTGCAGATCCTGCGCCTTGCTCACGACGATCTGGGCCGTGTTCTGCGCCAGGGCCAGCTCGAACAACTGGCAACCTTCTGCGTTGGTCAGCCCGCGCACTTCGTCAATCGGCGCCTGCTCGGGGTGCGCCCTGTCATAGGCAACACGCATACCTGCCTGCGCCCATGCATCCCAGTTGAGCGAAACCACAGGCATGCCCTCCTGACGACACGCCTGCGCGCGAGCATCCAGATAAGCGTTGGCGGCGGCGTAATCCGCCTGGCCCAGACCACCCAGCACTGACGCCAATGAAGAACACAGGAATATGAACTCGACAGGTTCCTCGCGCAAAACCTCTATCAGCACATCGGTGCCGACTACCTTGCTGCCCATGACCTGGGCCCATGCATTCGCCTGGCTCAGTTGGATGAGACCGCTGGCTTGCACGCCTGCGGCGTGTATGGCTCCAGAGATACGCCCGTGCTGACGTCTGACCTGGTGCAACGCTGCGGTGAAAACCTCACGATCAGCACAATCGACCGCCATGTGTTGAATCCGCGCACCCTGCTGTTCCAACGCCTGCAGCGCTTGCCCGACCTCATCCGTGACCGTCGCAGAGCGGGACATCAGGACTAACGTGACGGCTTTTACCTTCGCAGCCAGATGACTGGCCAGCGCAAGCCCCATGCCGCCCAGACCACCGGTAACCACATAGGTCCCGCCCTCCTCGAACTGCTGCGGAGGTTGCAAGACTTGCAGCGCTCGCAGGCAAGGCTCATGGAACGTCTGTTTGCGCAACGCCAGGGTCGAAGCAAGCGGGGATGCCTGGTCTGGATCGATGTGCTGGAGTGCCTGAAGCAGCAGCGTCTCGTTCTCCGCCGCATTGGCCAGCGGCAGATCGAAATGACGGCACTGAATCTGTGGCAGCTCCCACGTAAGTGTGCGAACCACGCCAGACAAGGTCGCTACACAGCTGTTGACCGGCTCATCGTCATCCACCTGGCAGGCACCTTCGGTCACCAGTGACAACACTGTGGTGTTTGCGGCATGAGGGATGTACGCCTGTACCAGCGACATAAGATCGGTAAACAGCGTAATCGCAGCGTGTTCGCCTTGCGTCGGTTGCGCCCCACCAGCCATGTAAATGATCTGACTAGGCAAGGCCTCTTGCGCCGCCAGTGTATTGAACAGTTGCTCATACGCCTGAGCATCGCCGCGAGCAATTATCGCGACCGCAGTGCCGGAATCACCGGCATCTGCTATGCAGACACTGTCCGGCGGCAGCGAGAAGAGCATGCTGTTATCGGCTGCAACGCCGCGCATCACAACCAGCCAGGGCCCTTGTAATGGCGAGTCGCTCCTTGGCGGCAATGCCGGGCGCCATGCAGGCGCCTGGCACCAGTCAAGGGGCTCAGTGCGCTGTGCCTCCGATGCAACTCGCTCCTCGCGCAAAGTGAAGCCGATGACCTCGGCCAGCAGCGCCCCGACTCCGCCGTCGTTGTCGACTTCGAACAGTTGCACATCATAGACATTACTGCGGACCCGCCGTGCATGGCTGTAAAGCCGGGAGCGCAGTGGTGCATGAATAGTCAGGCGCTGGTAATGGAACGGCAATCTGCGGGTGCGGTTTTCCATGATCGAGAGAAAACCGGTCGCCATGTCGAGCAACGCCGGATGCAGCGCAAAGCGCTCAACATCATCGGCAAACGCCTGATCGAGCTCCAGGAGCGCCAACCCCTCATCCTCACTAAGCCAGATCGAACGAAAGCACTTCCAGCGAGGCCCGAACAAGCCGAGACGCGTGTTCAATGCCGCATGTTCGACTTCATCGGCAAGACAGTCGGCATGGTCGGCCTGAAGCTGCATCAGCGCTGTTGGTACGGAACGCTCCCGGTCGTGGCGCTTGATGAAGCCTTGGGCGTGCAGCATTGTGTGCTGCTGCGGACTGTTACCCTCGTCCGATACCGACTCGAGGAAAAACTCAGTGCTCTCGGCGTGATCCTTGAATGTAATCAGCACGCGTTGCGAGGCCTGCTCATCTTCCATAACCAGAGGGGTCGGGAAGTAAACATCACTCAGCTCGATCGACTCGATACCTTCCATACGCGCATAGGCATTGCGCACCAGTTCGACGCATCCGGTGCCGGAAAGCACTGGCCTTCCTTCGAAGACCCGATGTTCGTCCACCAGCCAGAGTTGTGGCGACAGGCTCAACCGGAATTGCCGGCGATTACCATGCATACGCTGCCAGTGCAGGAACAACGGTGCCTCGTGCTGCGCAGAAGAAGCCGTCCCGGCAGCCTCGATCCAGTGGCTGTCCCGCGCGAACGGATAGGTCGGCAGCGGCACGCGTGCGCCGTCTGTACACCCTGTGGCCTGCGCCCAACCGAAACGTGCCCCCTGCCTCCACAATGACGCGATGCCTTCCGCCAACGCCGCCTCGTCCGACCGGCTGTCCCGTGCATGCCGAGTGCAACCAAGCACACACAAGGGCTCAGCATAGGATTTCAGTGCACTCTGAAGAGCACGGCCAGGGCCGACTTCGAGAAAAATCGGGTCTTCCAGTTCGTCGGCAAGCAGCGCGATACCGTCAGAAAAGCGCACGGTATCCAGCAGATGAGACGCCCAATAATCACTCTGGCTGCTCGAATCGATCGAGAACCAACCACCGTTGTGGTTGGACACCAGCGCGATAGTCGGGGGCTGAACAGAGAACCCGTTAACAACTGCCTTCAACGCGTGCGCCGCAGGAGCCATCATGCGGGAATGAAAAGCGTGCGAGGTATCCAGTACACGCCCCACGAGCCCTTCATCGGCCAGTTGTCGCTCGACCCGCGCAATGGCATCAAAATCACCCGCCAGGACACATTGCAGCGGCCCATTGACGGCAGCCAGCTCCACGCCGTGCCCCAGAAAACGCGTGCAGTCTGCTTCCGAGAGGCCAACGGCAAGCATTGCACCGGGCGCTTGACGTTGCATCAGGCGGCCCCGTTCGACAACCAGCTTCAAGCTGTCCTCAAGACTGTAGACACCCGCAAAACAGGCAGCCACCAGCTCACCAAGGCTATGGCCTATGAGCGCCTGCGGTTGGATACCGCGGCCTTGCAACAACAGGGCGCACGCGTACTCGACCACAAAAAGTGCCGGCTGCGCGACCTCGGTCCGGCTCAGGGTGTCGCCTGTTTCGCCACCCGCTGGCGGGTACAGACAGGCCAGGATGTCGACGCCATAGCGCTGCAATATGACTGCACAGCGGTCAACTGTCTGCCGAAATACCGCCTCACTGTCGTAGAGGCCCTTGAACATGCCCGTGTACTGGCTGCCCTGCCCGGAAAACATGAACACGATCGGACGATCCTGTCTGCGTTCCATTAGCGCTGTGGACGAAGGCGCCTGCAGCGCGTGCAAGGCTCCGGCAATACTCTGGCTGACGACGCTATCCCTGAAGGCAAATCGCGTGCGACCCTCTCCCAGCGTGAAGGCGATATCGCGTAGGTCGGCTGCGGGATTCTGCAGGCAGGTGATCAGTTGCCGACGCTGATGATCCAGCGCTGCAGCGGAGCGTGCGGAGAACGGCAGTATGTACCAGCGTTCGCTATCGTCATGCGGGCGTACCGACGGCCGAGGAGGTTCCTCGACAATGACGTGCGCATTGGTCCCGCCGATGCCGAAGGAGCTGACGCCTGCCCGACGTGGCGAGGCCGCTGCCGGCCATGGTCTGGAGGTCGTGTTGACATAAAACGGGCTGTCGCTGAAATCGATTTCGGGATTGGCCCGCGTGAAGTTCAGGCTTGCAGGCAGGACGTCGTGTTGCACGGCAAGTATGGCCTTGACCAGCCCGGCGACGCCCGAGGCCGCATCAAGATGACCGATGTTGCTCTTCAATGAACCAAGGGCACAAAAGCCCGGCGTGACATGTGGCAAAGCGCTGGTATAGGCCTGCGTCAACGCACGGACCTCTACCGGGTCACCCAGACGAGTGCCGGTGCCATGCGCCTCGACGTAACCAATGGAATCTGCGCTGATATTCGCTGCATCGAGTGCAGCGCTCACCACTTGGGCCTGCCCATGAACACTGGGCGCGGTGTAACTGACTTTACTGGAGCCATCATTATTGATCGCCCCGCCCTTGATCAAGGCATGAATATGGTCGCGATCTTCGATTGCCCTGTCAGCCAGTTTGAGGACCAACACTGCACAACCGCTGCCGCCAGTAGTGCCACTGGCCTGGGCATCGAAAGGCCGGCAATGGCCATCGGCAGAAATGATGCTGCCCGGTGCCGCCTGGTAACCGTAGTATTGAGCTTCGACCGAAGCACCGCCGACGATCACCATGTCCGACTCGCCACGCAGCAAGCTTTCGCAGGCCATCTGGACCGCTACCAGTGACGAGGAGCAAGCCGTTTCGACGGTAATCGCAGGTCCCGCGAGATTGAGTTTGTAAGCCACACGCGAAGCCATGAAATCGCGGCCATTACCCAACAACCACTGGATGTTCTCCAGTTGCAGCTCCTGGCGCCTCGGGTAAACGTGATCGAGCAGGTAATGGCTGGTGCTCGCGCTTGCAAATACGCCCACGCGCAAATCGTTCAGAGCGCCGCCATAACCGGCGGCTTCCATCGCGGCCCATGCGCATTGAAGGAAGATGCGCTGCTGAGGATCCATCAACTGTGCTTCCCGCGGTGAGAAGCCGAAGAACTCGGCGTCGAACTTGTCGACGTCCTCAAGACGATTGCCACACTTGACGAAATCGTCACGCTCCAGCAGATCAGGGCTTACGCCATGCGCGAGCATGACTTCATCACTGAAGTAAAGAGTCGACTCCACCCCCTCGGTGAGGTTCTGCCAGAACTCGCTCAGGTCAGCGGCGCCCGGAAAGCGCCCGGCCATGCCGACCACCGCCAGCGTGCGGTTCCCAGGATCAATGACAGGTGATGCCTCGCTGGCTTGGCGAACCTCCGGCAAAGGCCCATGCAAGCGTTCCAGATGAGCGACCAGACCACGCAGCGTCGGGTATTCGAAAAGGTCTGTCATGGCCACGGGCGCCTGCAAAAGCTCGCTCAACCGTTTTTGCGTCTCGACAATGCGTAACGAGTGGCCACCGAGATCGAAAAAGTTATCGTCCGAATCGATTTCCTGGCAATCGAGCACTTCCTGCCAGATCTTTCTGACCGTGTTGTGCAGGCGTTTTCCAGCAGGCCTGACCGCGGCAGGAAGGGTCGCCGTCGTCCCGACTGCAGTACCTTCCTGAGCGCGCTGATCAACGCGATTTTCGAGCGACTTGCGATCGACTTTGCCAGTACGGCTAAGCGGCAGCTCGGGCAAGCAGATAAGACGCTCCGGCACCATGTGCGCTGGCAGCACCTTGGCCAGTTCTGCACGTACCTGCGCAACGCTCGGCTTGCCGATGTAATACCCCACCAGAACCTTGTTGCACTGGTCATCCTGTTTGACGACCACGACCGCCTGCTCCAGCCCGGCTATCGCGTTCAAACGCGTTTCGACATCGCCCAGCTCAATGCGAAAACCGCGAACCTTGACCTGATTATCAATACGCCCGACATAGCTCAGGCTTCCATTGAATTGACGCACGACAAAGTCGCCGGTGCGGTACAGACGCGCCTCGGGCAAAACGCCGTATGGGTCGGGAAGAAACACGTGCTCGGTGCGCTCATCCAGATTCAGATAACCCTGTGCCACCCCGCTTCCGCCAATGTAAAGCTCGCCGGGTACACCGCAGGGAAGAGGGTTCAGATACGGGTCCAGGACGTACATTCTGACGTTGTCCAGAGGCCGCAATACCAAGGCACCTCGTTCATCCCAGTAATCCCGGGCAGATGCATACACCGTCGTTTCGGTCGGACCGTAACCATTGAGGAAGCGTCTGCCCGCTGCCCACGTCTGGGCGACGTTGGCCGGACAGGCTTCACCGGCGCTGATGATGACTTTCAGCTCGGCAAGTTCGGCATGGGGGAGCAAGCGCAGGGCCGTCGGCGTGATCTGCAGATGAGTAATATGTTGCTCGCGCAGAAGCGTCACCAGGTCCGGCCCCGGAAGCAGCTGTTCAGACGCTGCAAATACCAGTGTGGCGCCGCTGATCAGCACCGGAAACACCTCGCCACAAACCCCGTCGAAGACTGGCGAAAAGTACTGCAGCTGGCGCGACTGACCAGTCAGTTCCAGTGTTCGCGCAAATGCATTCGCGGTGTTATCGATATTGCGCTGCGAAACCATCACCCCCTTGGGCTGCCCGGTCGAGCCAGAGGTGTAAAGAATATAGGCCAGATCCTGAAGCTCACGCTGGCAGGCCGGAGCAGACCATTCGCCCTGGGCACCTTCGAAGTCGTCGACCAGTAACGTGTCCAGCCCCAGAGCGGCAAGCTCGTGTGCCAATCCTCGATGACCCACCACGCGGTGCAATGCTGCGTCTTTGATCATGTAGCCCAGCGCACCTTCCATCGAATCCTGCGGATTCAAGGGGACAAAGGCACAGCGCGCCTTGAGGATCCCAAGCATGCCTGCCACCAGATAGGGATGCCGTCCAGTGAACAGGCCGATGTGCTCACCGGCTTGCACACCCTTCTTTATCAACGCGTGAGCGATGCCGTTAGCTAATCGGTCCAGCTCGGCATATGTCCAACAGCGTTGCTGCAACTGAAGGGCAATAGCCTGCGGAGTCTGACGTACACGCTGTTCGAAACGGCTGACGACATCGCCATCGCCAAAGTCGCGTGCAGTATCGTTGTACTGGCTAATCAGCCTCTGGTGTTCAGCTGCAGACAGCATCTTCACCTGAGCGACGGTCTGCTCGTCATTAGCCAGCATATTTTCCAGCAGACACTGAAAATGTCCTGCCATTCCCGAGATAACGGAGCGCTCGAACAGCGACGTGCGATATTTGAATACCCCACTCACCCCTTCGCCTTTGACAGCGCGCAACTCCAGCATAAGGTCCAGCTTCACCTCAGAGGAGGCCAGGGAGATTTCTTCCGATTTCACGTGCGGCAAGGCAAGCGGCACAGCCGTCGTGCTCTGCACCACCAGGCCTGCCTGGAAAAAAGGATGCTTGCCCGGCAGCCGCTGCGGGTTGAGCACTTGCGCCAGGTAATCGATTGGCACCGAATGATTTGCCTCGGCGGCAAGCAGGGCCTGACGACTCTGCTCGATAACCTGCGCCACACGCAGAGGGCCTCGCAAACGCAGCCGTAACGGAAGCAGGTTAACGAAAAACCCGATCAGGTTCGCACTTTCATCATGGTCCCTTCCCGAGAAGGGCATGCCGATCAGAATGTCGTCCTGCCCGGTGTAGCGATGCAATAGCAGCGCGAACGCGGCATGCATGATCATGGCCGGCGTGCATTGCAGACGCAGGCAAAGCTGATCGAGCCTTGCCGAGCAGTCGGCAGGAAGAGTCAGCGCAACGTAGTCGCCAGCCAACGGATTTCCTTCTCGCGGACTGGAACGTACAGGCAGTACCAGAGGCGGCGGCAAGTCCTGCAGCGATGACTTCCAGGCGTCGAGTTGAGTCGCGAAGGCCCCGGTTTCGAGTTGATTTCGTTGCCAGGCAGCATAGTCCTGATACTGAGCCTCCAGTGCGCTCAGTGTGAGGCGTTCACCTTGCGTCAAGTGCCGATAAAACACTGCCAGCTCCTGACGAAGCAAGGCGCTCGACCAGCCATCGTAGGCAATGTGATGCAGCGTCAGGCACAGAACGTACTCATCCGACGCCGTCTGCAGAAGCAACGCGCGTATCGGCAGTTCCTGGTCCAGCACGAACGGCGTGTGCACCTCCCGCTCCAGCGCAGCCGTGAGCGCTTCGCGAGCGATGGTTTGCTGCCTGAACGGTACACGCGCGGTGTCTGCGTGGCTTGTCACGACCAACGGCTCTTTCTGCGTGACGCCCCGAGCGTCTACAAACGTTTCAAGCTCTCGGGTGAAATGCGTGCGCAAGACTTCGTGGCGCTCAAGCAGCAGATTCAACGCACCTTCCAGCGCAGGAATATCCAGTTGGCCGGTCAGCCGGCATATTTCCGGCATGTTGTAGGCAGTGCCCGGCTCACTGTGCTGGGTCAACCATAGTCGGCGTTGGGCAAACGACAGACGTTGACGCTCGATACCGCTGCTGCGACCGATCGCGGCCGGTCTGGAAGCGACACTGGCCCCTTGGGAGATCTGGATCATACTCAGCATGATCTTTTCGGCGACCTGGGCGACGGTGGGCCCTTCGAACAGGTTTGCAATGCTGAGCGCCACGCCAAAGCGTTTTTTAATCTGCGCGATGACTTGGGTGACCAACAGAGAATGCCCGCCACTCTCGAAAAAGTTATCGTCAATGCCGATACGCGGAATGTTGAGCAGACCTTGCCAGTCTTCGACAAGTTGCTCTTCCAGACTGTTACGCGGTGCGGCATAAGCGCGTGAGTCCTGCGTCCAGTCGGGCTCCGGCAGGCTCTTGCGATCGATCTTTCCGTTTGCGGTCAGGGGCAGTGCCGCCAATACCACCAACAGGCGCGGCACCATATGGCCTGGCAGGCGCTCGCCAAGGTAGGCATTGAGTTGTTGCGCTGTAGCACGGGTTTGCACATAACCGATCAGCTCGGCCTCAGCGCCTGGTGACTGGCGGGTGACCACCGCGCATTCATTCACATCCGGATGGTCGGCAAGTACGCTCTCGACTTCCCCCAGCTCAATGCGGAAGCCGCGAATTTTGACTTGGTTGTCACTGCGTCCAAGAAACTCGATGGTGCCGTCGCGCATGTGCCGACACAGATCACCGGTACGATAGAACCGCTGCTCGCCGACGCCAGGTAAAAACCGTCCGCTGGCCGAGAACGAACCTGTCAGGAAGCTCTTCTCGTTCAATTCAGGGCGATTCATGTAACCGGACGCCACTGCACCGCCACCAATCAACAATTCACCGGGGACAGTGCGCGGCACCAGATTCAGCGTTGCGTCGACCAGGTACAGGGACGTGTTAGGCAGCGGACCGCCAATTGGCAAGCTGCGCTCAGGGTCATACCACCCCGCGTCGGGCTCGAACGTAGCGCTTTCGCAAGTTGCCTCGGTGACTCCGTAAACACTGACAACCCTGGTCTGCGGTCCACACAGCGTCTGCATTTTCCGATACTCGTGGACGAACCAGACATCCGCGCCACAGGTCAGCGTACGCAGGGTATCCAGACGCCGTCCCGTCTCTTCCAGGTAACGTATCATCTGCCGCAGGACCGCCGGCACGAACTCGAGCAACGTCACCCGTTCAGCCGTGATCAGCTCATAGAGTTGTTCAGGGTCAGCCAGACTCTGCCGCGGGCACATTATCAACCGTGCGCCAACCGCCAGCGCGCGGACCACATCGCTCATGAATACGTCAAACGTGAAATTGGCCATCTGCAAAATGCCGGTGACACCTGGCTCGGTCTGACCGTAAGTCTGCTCCAGCGCCTGGAGCAGACTTACCCAACTGCCGTGGGAGACACTGACGCCCTTGGGACGCCCGGTAGAACCGGAGGTAAAAATAATGTAGGCGATGTCCTCCGGCTGTGTGTTGCGCCCCTCGAATTCGTTCTCGTGCAGTGTGCCGGTGGCCTGCGGCAAATCATCCTGCAGAAGGCATGGATAACCCCTCAGTTGCTCCTGATAGGCGCTCAGTGTGAGCACCAGTCTGGGCTCGATGTCCTTGAGCAGATCAGCATGACGGGCATCGTCAATCGCCAGCGGCACATAAATGCCCCCGACCTGATGCACCGCCAGTAACGCGACGATGACCTCTGGCCCATAGCGCTGCACCACTGCGACCCGGTCACCATGCCGAACGCCGGCAGCATGCAGGTGACCCGCCAGGACCCGGGCCTCTGCATCCAGTTGCGCATAGCTGTAACGACGGTTTTCATAGACCAGCGCATCCGCCTCGCCCCATTGCGCGGCACTGCGTTTGAACCATTGATGAAAAGGTGCAAAGGGCGCTTGCGGCGCTGCTGGCTGATGATTGGCCAGGCGCAACGCCTGCTCCACAGCTTCGCACGACAATAGCGAAAAATCGTCAATAGCCCCGTCCGGGTTGCGTGACACCTGCTCCATAATAATCAGCAGGCTATCGATCATCCCCTGCACTGCGCGCTCATCCAGCAATGCGGTGTCATACTCGATTGCGCCGCTCATGCCGCGCGCAGTCAGTGCCAGGGTAAGACTCAGGTCATATTTGGCGGTACAGGAGTCGAGCGTATAAACACGAGTGCGCAGGTTTTCCAGCTCGACCGAAAAATCTTCGTTGGCCATATCGAACAGCACCTGAAACACCGGCGCATGGCTCAGGGAACGCGGGGGCTGAATGGCCTCGACAATCTGATCGAAGGGCACATGGGCATGCTCGAACGTATCGAGTACCGAGGCACGAACTCTTTTGAGCAATTCGACGAAAGAGGGAGAACCCGATGCATCGATCCGGTTTGGCAGCGTATTGACGAAGAAACCGATCACGCCTTCCAGGTCATCGGATTGCCGATTCGACATCGGCGACCCGATGACCAGATCCGACTCTTGCGTATAGCGATACAGCAGCACGGAAAAGGCCGCAAGCCCTACCATATAGGGCGTGACGCGACACTCCTTTGCCAGGTTTTTCAGCGCGTCCGAGACGGCTGCAGGCACTTGAAAATGACAACGCTGACCTGCGTAACGCTGAATGGCCGGACGCTTGTTATCCAGCGGTAATGGCAGTACCGGCGGCGCGCCGGCCAATCGCTGCTGCCAGTGAGCGATATCGGGAGCCCGTTCAGCGTTCGATGGGCTCTGACTCAAATAATCGCCAAAGTCGAAATTCAACGGCTCCGCGTTTACCTCGCTGCCCCGCACCAGCGCCGAATAGGCTGAGGCCACTTCGGAGAGGAAAATCTGCATCGACCAACCGTCGAAAACGATGTGATGAACGTTGATCAGCAGAACATGCTCGTCGGTCGCACAGTGCAGCAACGTCACGCGCAGAAGCGCTTCATGCTCAAGATCGAAAACATAACGCGCTTCGCTTTGCTCGAACGCTTTCAGCGCGGCTTCGCTGTCCGGTTCGGCTCGCAGGTCAACCTTGCGAATCAGCAGTTGCTCATCCACAAGGCGAATGACCGGCTGCCCATCAATACAGGGAAAACGATAGCGCAGTGCGCTCTGGCGCTGATAAACGCTGTCCACTGCTCGCTCGAGGGCCGCGCAATCCAGCGCCCCGTCAATACGCAGTGCAAAAGGCACATTGTAAGTGGCGCTGGCATCTTCCATCTGGTGCATGAACCAGAGGCTTTTTTGCGCAGGCGATAAATTCAGGAAACCCCCGGCTGCCGGGGTCGGCATCCTGACAGCGGACTCGGTGGTTGAAGTGACCGGCTTTTTTTGAGACATGACCATCTCCACCTCGACAGCGACCGATGTCGCTGCGAGGAAGGGTAAATTGGGAGGCTGAGAGGTGAGAAAGCGCGTGGGGGTGCTGTTGCTACCCACCACGCGCCTGAAAAACGGTCAGGCCGTCAACGGCTCGGCCGCGCGTTCGATAGCACCTGCAAGCGTCTCGACGCTGGGATACTCGAAGAGCAGGTTCAGCGACAGACGAGTGCCAAATTGCTTGCTCAGCCTCGACATGATCCGCATACCGGCCAACGAGTGCCCGCCGATGGAGAAGAAGTCTTCATTTCTACCCACGTCCGGTACGTTGAGGATGTGCGCCCACACCTCGGCAATGGATTTTTCCAGGGCCGTCGACGGTCGCTCGCTGGTAACCCTTGCACGGCCGTTTTGAGTCGCCAGTTCAAGCAAGGCACGCTTGTCGACCTTGCCGCTCGCATTGACCGGCAGTTGCTCGATCACATGCACTTCGGCAGGCACCATGTAGTCGGGCAGGCACTCTCTCAACGCCACACGAATCTGTTGCTCATCCAGTGCAACACTTCCGTCCAGACTGACGAAGGCGACCAGCTGTTTGTCCAGGTTCAATGTGCGCAGAATCAGTGAGCACGCTGTGACGCCCGGCAATTGACGTATCGCCTGCTCGACCTCACCCGGTTCTATGCGCAAGCCACGGATCTTTATCTGACTGTCACTGCGTCCAAGGAACTCGATGCCGCGGCTGGGGGTCCAGCGCGCCAGATCACCGGTGCGGAAGAGTGTTTTGCCGGGGAACCGCTCCAGCGTCACAAACCGCTCCCGGCTCAGTTCCGGACGCTTGAGGTAGGCACCGGTGATCCCTGTGCCGCCGATGAATAACTCTCCAGGAACACCGGGCTCGGCAAGCTGCCCGAAAATATCCACGATGTAGGCATCGGCCTGTGCAATCGGCCATCCGATCAGGGGCTTGTCAGTCACTTGTTCGACCTTGTCCATGCTGTAGGCCGTGGTAAAGACCGTGCCTTCAGTCGGGCCGTAACAGATGGTGAGCGTCCCGGTGGAGCGTGCCAGCAAACTGCGCATGCTTTGCGGCGAAACAACGTCACCGCCGGTCAGTACGTGCCTGACGCCAGCCATCGCCTGAGGATATTGATCGACCATCTCCTGGAACAAGGCGGACGTCAGCCAGAGCACACTGACCTGCTGATTTTCCAGTGTGTGTGCCAGGTCATCCAGTCCGCCGGCTTCGCCAGGCTGAACCACCAACTGCGCGCCGTTCAGCAAGGCGCCCCAGATTTCAAAAGTCGACGCATCGAACGCGAGGGGCGCGAAAAACAGGAAGCGGTCGTCACTCTTGATATCGATATAGTCCGTACCCTTGACCAGACTCACCACCGCGCGGTGGGTACTGGCCGTGGCCTTCGGAGTGCCCGTGGAACCCGATGTAAACATGTAGTAGCAGTGAGCATCCGCGCTGATGACAGGCTTGGCCAGGGGCGACACGCGTGGGTCGTCCTGCTCATTCAGCAACTGCCCTATCAACAGTGTTGAGGTTGCATCACGTAAAGCCGGAGCACTCTCATCGATCAGTGCCCACTTGACGTCCGCCTCCTCCAGAAGCCAATTACGACGCTCTGCAGGCAATGCACAGTCGATCGAGAGGTAGCACGCACCGGCCTTGAGCACGCCCAATAGCGCCGCAACCAGCAATTCGGAGCGCATCATGCAGATGCCCACGACGTCACCCGGCTGCACGCCCTTGCGAAGCAATGTATCGGCAACTTTGTCGGCGGATTCATTGAGCTGAGCGTACGTCAGCACTGCATCGCCGCACCTTACAGCGATGGCCTCGGGCTGTGTGGCCGCAAAGGCCTCGACGATGGCGTGCAGGGACGTTTCAGGATAGCTCGAGTCAAGCCCTTCACACTGTGTCTGAATGGCAGCCTGGTGCTGGGCCGATAGGCTTTGCGCCAGCGTTTGGTCCAGTGATTCGCTGGCTTTTTCCAGCAAATGGACGTAATGCCCGGCCATTGAAGTCGCTGTTTCCTGAGCGAACAGATCAGCGGCATAGGCGAGTGACAACGAGGCCTTTGTGCTGGAACGGTCCAGGACGAATTCGATGGGCGGGTGCAGACTGCCCGATTCACCTCCCTGCTCGGCACACGCGGAAACGCCGTCGCAGAATACCGACTGTATCAATGACTGCGGCGCTCTTCCCGACGCCGCAACACTGTCATCAAGCGCTTGTTCCAGACCTTGGGCAGAAGATGCGTGCCAGTGACGAGCCTGCTCGCAGTGCTGTTGTGCGCGCAGGAAGACATCGGCAAACGTGTCATGCGCAGCGAGCGTCAACTTGAGTGGCAACGGTGTGGCCAGACGCTGTCCATCGGCAGCAGTACCCAGACCGGCCACGACGGTTTGATGCCCGCCATAACGTGCCATGGTCACGGCATAGAGAGAAAAAAGCGCTGCTTCAGGTTCAATGTTGCGCTGCTCACACGCTTGAAACAGGCGCGCAAGGCTTTCATCCGAAAGAGGGATTTCATGACGCGCAAGCGGCCCGCTGACTGCGCGATTAAGCGCATGGTCAGGCAGAAGCCCCGAAGCTTCGAGGTCGAGTGATTGTTTCCAGAATTCCACACCGGGATTGACAGAAGAACTGCCTGACGGCGCGGCAAGAACAGCAGCCTTGCGTACATTGGCGAGACTTTCTGCAGGTTGCTCGAGCCAGGCGCCAGCCAGGTGAAGAAAATCGGCCATCAGCGCTCTGACATCTGCTTCTTTGGCGACAGCGGTGGAGTACTCAAGCATGAAGCGACCGCCAGCGGCCGGGTTCACTTCGTCATCGAAAACGCAAATGACGTTGAGGTCGAATTTCGCAGAACCGTTTGCCAGCCCTTCAACCACCTCGACATCAATGTCCGCGAAGTCCAGGGTACGGGACATGGAGTTATGAAAGCTGAAAGCAACCTGGATGTACGGCAATTGCTGAGTGACACGATCCGGACTCAGATCGGCAACCATTGTTGAAAACGGCACATGCGACTGCAGGCAAGCCGTGCGGATTTCTTCTTTCACGGCTGCCAGTAGAGGCGCCCAGGACGTATTCGCATCAATGTCGATGCGCAGCGGCAACATGTTGACCAGCATACCGATGGTGTTTTCGATGCCCGGCAAGTCACGGTTGGCGACGGCGGTGCCTATTAGCTGTTGCGTCTGACCCGAACGCGCCGCTACCACGCAGGCAAACAGCGAAAACATGGTCTCGAACAGGGTGGATTTATTTTCCGACCCATACGCCTGCAGTGCGCTGATCAACTTACCCGGCAGCGGCACCGACACCGAACTTCCGACAAAATCTAATGCGGCTTGCGCGTCCTTCTCTGCCGGAAACGGCGAATGCGTGTAGGCCGGCCAGGTTTCAAGACGTCCGTACCAGAAGTCTCGGCCTTGACGGCCTTCAGCAGAATCCAGCCAGTCGCGCTCCCATTGGCAGTAATCGATAAACTGGATCACCGGCTCAAGGGGCTCCTGATTCACGCGGCCCTTTTCTTCATTGTAAAAATGATTCAGCTCTTTGAGAAACAGCCGGAATGACCAGCCGTCATGAATGAGGTGGTGTTCGATATGCAGCAATACGTGGAATTGATCGCTGAATTTGAACAGTACCCAGCGAATCAGCGGAAGCTTCGCCACTTCGATCTTCTGGGCAATTTCAGCTTTCACAATAGAATTCATGTAGGTCTGCCGTACCGCTTCACTGCTGGCAGACAGGTCAACGATCGGAATATTCACGGACCAGGCGTCCTGGATAGTTTGCCGCGGTTCTCCGTCAACCTCATCAAAAACAGTGGACAGTGACTGATGGCGTTCAACCACCCTGCTCAGCGCACGTTCAAGCACTTTGATATCAAGGTTGCCGCGAATGTTCAGCATGGCCTGAAAGTTATAAGCAATACTCTCTGGTACTAACGTCTCAAGAAACCAGGCCTGTTCCTGAGACATGGAGAGTGGCCCTTCGGTACCGGTTATATGCTGTGCGCCGGCCCGCATAGCGAGATCTTGAGAGCGTGACGGTGCGGTATTATCTTTCTCAAAACTGTTCATGACGGCCTCAGATAACATATTGATCAGGTGACATCAACCTCGTAAAAAAACCGGTGTATCCGTTTTTGTTAGCGGTGATTGACTTCTTTAAAAAGACCACACGCCACTGCGAACTGTCTACCTGTAAAAAATATCAGCTTACGCTGCTCCCCGACCCTCTCTAGTCTATATAACGCCCTAATTACCAACGCATTGCAGAGCACAACCTGTCGAGGTAAACGATGCAGACCGTCCAAAGATTTCACTGTAAAAATGCACTAAAACTTGAACTGACGTGTCTTTATAAAAAGAATAACTGGCGATGGCTATTGGGTTGGTCGGGGGATGTTCTTGTCATTGTTTGCGCTGTCGCACTCACCCAATGGTCATTGTATGCTTACCCCCTCAGTGTGCTGATTATCGGTTCACGGCAACGCGCCCTAGCCTCTCTCGTTCATGAAGCAGCCCATTTAACCCTGACCCAAAGCCGCCGCCTCAGTTATGCCATTGGCCACTACCTGACCGGATTACCCATCTTTCAGGATTACGAGGCTTATCGACATTCGCATGTGCACATGCATCACCATCATCTCGGTGACGCCGACAAGGACCCGGACTATCGTTACTATATTGAATCCGGGCTGCAGGCGACCGAAGATCGATTCGACTTCATGTTCAACCACCTGCTTAGAACCGTGCTGTTTCTGAATATATTCAGCTACCTGCGCTACCTCGTCATTCATCGGTTGGGCGCACTGTTGAAATCCCCTCGCAAAGCCCTGACACTGATCGCGGTACACGCTGTTTTATTCTCGCTTTTCTATGCCACCACGGGCGTGTACGGTTACCTGATGTTCTGGCTCGTTCCTTATCTGACGGCCTTTCAGGTCATCGGCTGGCTGTCGGAAGTTTCTGAACATTTTGGATTATTCGGCAGGGAGCAGGAGGCCTTGCGGATCACCCGCAACCGTTTTCCCTCCTGGTGGGAGAGGCTGTTTATCGGCATGCACGGGGACAACCTGCACCTGACCCATCACCTGTTCGCAGGCATCCCCTACTGGAACCTGCACAAGGCACACTCCATTCTCCTGCAAGACCCTGACTATGCCGAAGCCAATCTGGCCAAGGGTGGCATCATCTCGGGTCGTCGCGATACGCAATCGGTCATGCGCCAGATACTGAGTATTTATCGCCTGCAAAACAGACGTCATTCGCCGTACGGCACCGCACCGCAGACACTGTGCGAACAGTCGGCACGCGAAGGTACGCAGACCACGAATGGCGATGACCGATAGCCATCGCGCGGGCATCCAGATGGGGTCAATGAGCATTCCGATCGGCCTAGCGCTGTGTCGGAATCGCACAAGAAGAACCCAGGCTCACTCAACGCGTTGACTGCCTTGGCGCCCGCCACTCAACCCAGTCGTCATGGGTTCCAAAAACCCCTTACAAAATCCCCATCTTGGTCAGTTGTATGCAGGCCTGGAGTTTGGTTCTGACACCCAACTTCGAGATGACATTGGAAATATGAAAATCTACCGTTCTTTTGGATATATTTAGAATGACGGCAATTTCATTACAGGTCTTGCCGATGGCTGTCCATATGTACACCTCCTTTTCACGGTCCGTAATAGTGAAGTTTTCGTCCGACTCATTGACGCCCATGACCAGGCCCGTCAACTTATGATGAAACTCACGAACCAGCGACTTCACCTCTGCCGCAAGACTGTACTCGCCTTGCGTACTTCCTGTTCCGGTTTCTTTATTTGCAAACCGCAGTAAACTGAATGCCTTCTCTTCGCCGAGGTAGAACGCCCTCATCCCGTCAGAGGTGGTACCGGCGTCGATCATTTCGCCGCGGTCATTTGATGATGCCGGCCTGTTCAGTAAACCGGTAAATAGTGGCTCAGAGCAGGCAACGTCCCAAATCGCATCCGCGACGTCCTGCCGCTCTGCGCAATGACTATTATTTTTCCCTGCCTCCGGACCGCTGACCAGAACAAAGCCATGTTGCTGTAACGCTGGCGCGTGATGATAAAAAAAATAGGTATACTGATGAACACCCCGCTCACTTGCACTCTGTTCGAACTCCCATTCCAGCTTTTGTCTGTCGGTGCTTTTTTCATGGCCAAACGTATCACCGCGCAATGAAAGTGCCATCATTCTACTCCATGAACTACTTGAAATGGCTAACTCTCACGTGAGAAGCCCATGCAAATTATGATAACTATGCACCACCCTTCACGCAACTTAAGTAACTCTCAGACTTTAAATACCGGCCTATTGCCCGCACACTGACACTCGCTTTGCGCGATCATAGTATTTCTTACGGCATCTTATTAAGCCGCAAACTAACAGCCCCGCCCGACAGAACAATAGCCTGATATTTCTGATAGGCGTCTCATAAAAACCTTAACTCTATCACCCTAAAAACTCTATTTTTCGCCCTTTTTTTCACCCCGTTGTCCCCCTTTTACAGGTCAAGACAACCTTGACCTGCCACAAGCCGTTCAACAAAGCAACCGCGCGCTGCGAAACGTTCAGCACAGAGCGAAGACACATCACCAAGAAGAGGATGGATAACCTCATGTGTGTCTCAATGCGAAAACAACGAGTTCCCCACCTTCCCCGCCATCTTCTCCGGCTTGATCAGAAACCGCGCCAGCGCGGGCAGCAGCCACAGTGCGCCGAACATGTTCCACAGCAGCATGAAGGTCAGCATCAGGCCCATGTCGGCCTGGAACTTGATCGCCGAGAAGATCCAGGTGCACACACCGATGGCCAGACACAGGCCGGTGAACAGCACGGCCTTGCCGGTGGATTTGAGGGTTTCGTAATAGGCTTCCTGCAATGGCAGTCCGGCGCGCAGGAAGCTTTCCAGACGGCTGTAGATGTAGATGCCGTAATCGACGCCGATGCCCACGCCCAGCGCCACCACCGGCAAGGTCGCGACCTTGACGCCGATGCCCATGAACGCCATCAGGGCGTTGCCCAGTACCGAGGTCAGCACCAGTGGCAGGACGATGCACAGCGTAGCGGCCCATGAGCGGAAGGTGATCATGCACATCGCTGCCACGCAGAGGTAGACCAGAATCAAAATGGTCAGCTCGGATTTTTTGATCACCTCGTTGGTCGCGGCCTCGATACCAGCGTTGCCGGCGGCCGGCAGAAATTGCAGGTCCGGCGTGCTGTTCTGTTTAGCGAAGTCCTGCACTGCGTGCACCGCACGGTCGAGAGTCTCGGCCTTATGGTCGTTGAGGAACACCAGCAGGGGCGCCAGCGAACAGGTGTTGTTGTAAAGGCCGTCGGCGCGGGCGATGGAGTTGTTCAGCACGTCCTTGTTACGCGACAGGCTCTCCCATTTCAGGTTGCCCTCGTTCATGCCCTTGATCATCTGTCTCGACACCGTCACCAGCGAAATGGCCGACTGCACGCCCTGGGTGTTTTCCATCTTCCAGGCCAGCTCGTTGATCGCTGACATGGTTGGATAAGCCGAGCAACCTTCTGGTGGCGTCTTGACCATCACCACCAGCACGTCCGAACTGGTGGAGTAATGATTGATAATGAACGCGTTGTCCTTGTTGTAGCGTGAATCGGGACGCAGCTCCGGCGCGCCCTGGTCCAGGTCGCCGATCTTGAGGTTCTGGCTGTGCCAGAGGCCGCCACCGAAGGCCAGCAGCGCCAGCACAATCGAGACAGGTGCAACCTTTGGGCTGGCAAAGTTGGACAGCAAGCGCCAGAACGGATGCTCGGAGACCGCATCCTGCTTGCTGCGATTGATCGCCCGCTTGCTGATGCCCACGTAGGAAATCGCCACCGGCAGCAGGATCAGGTTGGTGAACACGATCACTGCCACACCAATGGAAGCGCCGATGGCCAGCTCGCGGATCACCCCGATGTCGATAATCAGCAGCGTAATAAAGCCGACCGCATCGGCCAGAATCGCGATCATGCCGGGCAGAAACAGCTGACGAAACGTCCGCCTTGCAGCGGTCAGGGCGTTGTCGGCCTCGCTGGATTGCAGGGCAATACCGTTGATCTTCTGTACACCGTGAGAGATGCCGATGGCGAAGATCAGGAACGGCACCAGCATCGAGTACGGGTCAATACCGAACCCCACGACGTGCATCAGCCCCAATTGCCAGATCACCGCAATCAACGTGGTGATCAGCACGGCGATGGTGCTGCGAAGACAGCGGGTGAACCAGATCAGCAGCACCAGCGTGATCAGAAAGGCGATGCCGAAGAACATCACCACCATGAACAGACTGTCGATCAGATCACCGACCTTCTTGGCGAAACCGACGATATGAATCTTGATGTTGGGGTTCTGTGCTTCGTACTTGTCGCGGATCTTCTCTTCAAGCTGGTGCGAGAACTGCTGATAGTCCAGCGCCAGCAACTTGCCCTGATCTGCCGGGTCGGGGTAGGACTCCTGCAACGGCACATCAATGATGCTGGATTTGAAATCGTTGGCCACCAACCGTCCGACCTGTCCGGACTTGAGTATGTTGTTGCGCAACAGATCCAGACTCTCATCCGAACCGTTGTAACTCTGCGGAATCACTTCGCCTCCGGCAAAGCCCTCCTCCGTCACTTCGGTCCAGCGTACGCTCGGGCTCCACAGCGATTTCAGGCCAGACCGGTCGACGCCGGGAATATAGAACACCTCGTCGCTGATCTGACGCAGCGTCTCCATGTACTGTCTGGAAAAGATATCACCATCCTTGGCCTCCACCGAGATACGAACGGTGTTACCCAGATTCGCCAGATCGTTGCGGTGTTCCATCATGTTCTGAATGAACGGATGAGACAGCGGGATCATCTTCTCGAAACTGGTGGAAGGCCGCACCTGCGTGGCCTGCCAGAACAGAAAGAGGCTGGCCAGCAGGCAGAGGATGATGACTGCCGGGCGATGGTTGAAAATCAGGCGTTCAAGGAAGGTTGCCTTTTCATCCGGATCTTGCGCGTGCTGGTGCGTGCTCATGCCTGAATATCCCCGCCCTGAAAGGTCTTATTGTTGGGTCGTCTCGGCGCCCGTTGGCGAGGCGATGCGAACACCGCCCTGCCCGACCAGAATCAGATTGCCCTGAGGGTTGCCGGTGACCCCGGCCAGCGAGATGCGATCAGGTCGATTGAAGACCGCGAATGTTTCCCCGTCATCGGTGCTGCGCATGACACTGCCGCCATTGCCGACCAGCACCAGCGAGTCATCGGCCAGCAGCGTGGCGCTGGCCAGACCGAACTCGAGCGGCCCGCGCGCGCCCTTAAGTTCGATGGGCTGCCAGCTGTCACCAAAATCGCTGGAGCGAAACAAATTGCCGCGCAGACCATAGGCCAGCAGCGTGGACGGCTGAGCCGTGCCGATCACGCCGAATAACGAGCCTTGATACGGGCCGGCGATTTTCTCCCAGGTCCGTCCCTCGTCGCGGGAGCGAAACATGCTGCCCGCTTCGCCGACAATGAACAGGCCGGCGTCCTTGACCTGAGCGATGCCGTTCAGGTGGTATTGGTCTTCGTTGTCCAGCCGGTCGCTGACATCTTCCCAGTGCTGCCCGCCATCGGCGGTACTTAGCAACAGGCCGTATGCGCCGATGGCCAAACCGTTGTCGAGGTCCTTGAACCAGACATCCAGCAACGGAGCCTCGCGCTTCAAGTCCTCGAACTGCTTGTTCCAGGTCTTGCCGCCATCGCTGCTGGCCAGTACCTGCGCGTCGTGACCGACCGCCCAACCGTGCTGTTCATCCACAAAAAACACGGCCGTCAACAACTGCCGGGTAGGCACGCGGGCCTGACTCCAGGTGTTGCCCTGATCATCGGAAAGCAGAATATGCCCATGGTCACCCACCACGACCAGCCGCGCGCCCGCATGGGCGACGTCCAGTAATAACGTGCGAGAGGCTTTGGCCGACTCGATGGCATAAACAGGAGCGTCTGCAGCAACGGCAGTGGCTAGCGCCTCGGAACCAGCCATGGCTGGCAGCGCAAACAGGGATGACGCAACGACAGCCAGAAACATGCCTGCGCATAACCGGGTGCGACGATGGAAAGACTCACGCATGGACTTTTCCGCTCTTATTATTATCAGGTGGCTGTTATCGGGTGCGGGTGCCGGACAACTCATATCGATGTCGACGCCCGCAGCGCTATGGCGTTACCTGTCTGGAAGCTCAGCCATCCTAGGCAGCTTTGCAAATGCCTGACAATCGACATGTCGTTATCTTTTGTTAAGCGTGCTGAATGTGATTGATGAAACATAACGACGGTTGATCGGACAGATTGACCAGACGCCGGTCAGCGAATGCTTCTGCGCCGCAAGGCCGCTGGTTTGAAGGCGTTCACGCTGGGTACCGGCTGAGAGAAGTCACTGGTGCCAGGCTCCTGATTGTCGAGGTTCTGTACGTGATAACGCCGCGCCTGCAGGTCATGGAAGACGTCCAGAGCGGACCAGGTCGTCGGCAGTTCGTAATAGTTCTTCAGGTACGCCATGGAGACGCGCCACAACTGCCCCCGAGCGTCGTACTGATCGACGATTGCAGCCTGCCAACTGTCCTCGTCCAGGTACAGCGTGCGTCTTGAATAGACATGACGCGCGGTCGGTTTGAGCGTGCCCTCCACCACCCATACGCGATGCAACTCATGGCGCGTATAGGCCGGGTTGAGATGACCCACCTGCAATAATTGCCGATAGGTAATGTCGGGGCTGGAAATCCGGTAGTTGTTGTAGGGAATATAAATCTCGCGTTTGCCCAGTAACGTCCAGTCGTAACGATCCGGCGAGCCATTGAACATGTCGGTGTCGTCGGCCGTGCGCAAGCCTTCAGAGGCCGGGATCGGCATGTCGTAAGCCAGACTCGGCGCGCGGCGTACCCGACGTTGCCGCACACTGTAGGCCCACGCCTGCCGCGGCTCCTGAATCTGGTCCAGTGTTTCATGGACCAGCACGGCAGAACCGGCCATGCGCGTCGGGCACTGGATAAACGACAGGTAATAGAACAGCACATTATCCAGACTGGCAAAGCTGCCCGCAGGATCGTAGAAGCGAAACAGCACTTCCTGACGCGAAGTGTTCAGTTTGAAACTGCCGTCGCGCTTTATAGCGACTTCCGAAGTGCGCCGCACCGCATAATGGCCGCGATACCGGACAATGTGATTCCACACGGCCTGAATGCCCTTTTCCGGAAGCGGAAATGGAATGCCGCCGTAGGCATCGACAAAACCGTTGCCGCCGCCGATCAATCGGGCTTTCTGCGCATTGCGGCGGGTGTTGTCGTACACCCATTGCGGTGCCGATCCGGAACGTCGCGTGGGGTATACCGGCATCCGGTAGCTGTCGGGGTAGGTTTCGAACATCGCCACCTGCCCTGGCGTCAGGCGCGTGCGGTAGTGCTGCATGTTGGCGTGAGTGATGGTGAACAGGGGCTTGTCAGCCGCATACGGGTCGACATGCCGAGTGCCCGACCCCTTGTATCCGGACGGCGGTCGGGTGATTCCGCCCGTCCAGGGCGGAATGGTCCCCGTGGCATTACCTGCCATCTCGCCTCCCAGCGGGGTCAAACGACTCCCGAGTAACGTGGTATCGACTGCCTGGCAGGTGTTGATCGTGAACAGCAGCGCCAGCGCGCTGCCCAGCCGTTGTTTCATGAGCATGTGGGCTCTCCTTGCATGGCCACGTCGGGACGCATGTATGGCGTCCAGGCCGGGATTGGTTCCGTGTAAACGGCAGGTTATGAGGGCGAGACGGTTATTGACGCTCGGCCAATAACCGTATGTTGAACAGGCGAACTGAATTGCCCACGTATTCTTACCGCGAACAGGTTATCTATCGGGTATACGTCTGTAGGAAACTTCACAGAACAAGAAGAATGGACAACACGCTGTTAAACACCAACAAAACAGGCACCCGTAATAGCCCACAGTAATGCAACGCGAATGCCAATACGCGATAAAGAACAGATCACTACTTATATAAGGTACAGATCTGAACTATCGCGCACCCGCGTTATGACCAGAATTAAAAACAACGACAGCGTCTGTTTGATTGTCAGACACCGCACTCACAAGGCAACTCATTACGGCGACTTATTGGCGGGTATATGAACAGAGGGTAACAACAAGAGTGTTACGTGCTCGAAGCCAGTAACACCGGGTGACGACAGGCAAGGCTCAGTCGATGACAACGTGTGGCAGAAAGCGACTGGTGTCCTTGGTGATCAGGCTGTCGTCTTCACGAATACCGATCCCTGACGCAAGATCGCCGATGACCCAGGAGCCGATCAGCGTGTAGCTGTCGCCGAATCGCGGAAGCGGCGAGTAGGCCTGCAGAATGTAGGGCGCATCAGTGTACGGCCCATCGACCGAGATGACCTGATCGCCGGGCGTGCGCATTTCAATGTTGGCGCCCTCACGGGAAAAGTACGGTTTGCGTACCCAGCCTTTGGGGACCGCTTTGTTCGGGTCCTGGTCGACGTGCGCAGGCAGCAGGTTCGGATGGCCTTCGTTGAACTGCCACAACAACGGCAGAATCCCCTTATTGCTGAGAATCGCCTTCCACGCGGGTTCGACGAACTGGGTGCCAGCGGCTGACACGTGCTGGCCGAACTCCTCGTGAAAGATGTGCTCCCACGCATGCAGCTTGAACAAGCGCTCGATCCAGCGCCCGTCCAGATCGACAAAACGCCCGTCAGCGCCGAGCCCGATGTCTTCGATATCGATATGCCT
The DNA here is from genome assembly GCF_017833055.1 of Pseudomonas sp. PvP100. Lineage (NCBI taxonomy): Bacteria > Pseudomonadati > Pseudomonadota > Gammaproteobacteria > Pseudomonadales > Pseudomonadaceae > Pseudomonas > Pseudomonas sp. PvP100. The sequence continues at coordinate 422,629 of NZ_JAFIBO010000001.1, read as the reverse complement.
CGCATCAATGCCGACGTGTGCTGCCATACGCCGCAGGAAATCGGTGGTGCCCCGGTCTTCGATGGAACCGGACATCGCCGAAAAGTAGAAGGGAGTCGTGCCGGGAAACTCGGCAAAGGCCCGAACCAGGTCCTCGGCAATCGAGTTGAACTGGGTGGCATGCGCAGGCAACACGCCGCGTGCCATCTGCTCTTCCAGCCAGAGCAGCTGCACCGCCCCCGCTTCCATCAGACTGGTCGGCGTATCGGCATTGATTTCGTACATCTTTGCCGGGCCCGTACCGTCGTAGGCAAAATCGAAGCGCCCGTACAGATGCGGATGTCCCTCCTTCCACGAGGTCTGGATCAGGTCGAAGAACGCTTCCGGAATCGCCAGTTGATGGAGCAGCGCTTCGCTGTCCACCACTCGCGCCACGGCGTCCATGCACATCTGGTGAAGCTCCTGGGTGGGCGCTTCAAGATCGCGGGTAATCTGCTGTTCGCTGAACAGGTAATACCCGCGCTCGTCCCAGTAACGCTCGCCGTCGATGGTGTGAAAGTTGAACCCTTCACGTTCGGCGGTGGTGCGCCAGTCCGGACGTTCCTCGATGCTGATCTTTTTCATGCCGCGAACCGTCAGCCTCCGAAACTGCCGCTGCCACTGCTGCTCTTGCCGCCCCAGCCACTGCGTGCCGAAGCCTGGCTGCCGAAGCCGCCGCGCGAGATAGTCGATGACACCGAGGACGAGCCGGAACCCGAGCTGCCCAGGTTGCGCCCCAGGGTGCTCCTGCCGTAGCTGCGATCCGGGCTGGATTGCGCCTGAGTCGAGCGCCCGAAGGTCTTGCCGCGATCGATCTGGCTGGGCAGAGAGGAGCTGTAATAGCCGCCACGGTCATCGCGCGTCTGATAGATGGGCTGCGAGTAATAGCGGTTATTGCCGAAACCGTTGCTGAGCAGATTGCCGATCAGCAAGCCGGCCATCAGCCCGGTGGTGCCACTCATGCCTGCCGAAGCAGACTGGTTGACTTCCTGATTGGCCCGGTCCAGCGCCTCTTTCGGCACTTGCCCGGAAAAACCCAGTTCGAAGCCGCCGAGCTTGGGCATGTACTTGCCGTCAGAGGTGACCTGGCAATAATCCGGTACGAAGTCCGCATCGCAGGAGGCCTTGTCATCATAGGTGGGCGCAATGCGGCGATGATCGGACAGCGCCTGCATGTAGGCATCCGAACAGATATTAACCGGCACCTTGGCATCGGCGCATTCCTGCACCGAACTGAAGTTGGCCTTGGCGTTGACGGTGTCCTTCTGCTCGGACGGACCGCACCCGGCAAGGGCCAGCGGCAGCGCACCGGCGAGTACCAGTTTTACTGAACTACGTCTCATCGTGAGTCTCCTTGTTCAAGGCTGCCGTCAGACCGACGGGGTCATGCAGGCGGCGTTGAGAAGACCGACGCTGATCGCGACGCTGGCCGAATAGATGGCTGCCGCCATTTCGCCCTTGGCGATACGCGTCGACAGGCCTTTGAGCACCAGGCTGGTAACGCCGAACGCCAGCAGCTGCACGACGGCGGCAATCACTGCCCAGACGATCACGTCCAGAATGCTGATGCTGTAGCTGATGATGTTACTGGCTGGCAGCGCGAAACCGATCAGCGAACCACCGAGGGCAACTGCCGCTGCACTGTTATTCTCGCGAATCAGCGCAAATTCCTTGTGTGGCGTGATCCGGCTGTAGATGAACTGGAACAGCGCGAACAGAATCGCCGCCACCAGGATGTACAGGACGAAGCCGAACACAGCAGTGGCATTGAGCGACATACGCAGCGCGTCGATCATGAGGATTTCCTTGTCAAAGAACGTTGATATCAGTGGATTGCAGCGTGATGCCGACTGCCGTGGTGAGCGTGATGCTGCCCTCCTCGTCTTCCTCTACGGAAAACAGCAGAAACTCACGGCGGTTGATCAGCCCCGTTTCGCGGGCGTACAGCATGCTCAGGTGCTTGACGCGATAAGTCGCGTCAGGACTGACGATGTCTTCATCGAGTGGCGTCAGCTCGGTCTGGCCGGGTGAAGTCCCCCATTGCCGCTCGAAGACCTCGCCATCGTGCTCGTAGGTCGGCAGGCCGATCTTCGACGACGGGCCGGTCAGGCGCAGCAATTCATCCTTGCTGGTGATCGGCTCGGCACTGTAATAGCCGAACAGGATGATGTCCTGCACGTCTTCCGGGTTGGGGCCGTCGCTGACCACTTGCAGAAAGTAGTCCTCGTTATCGAGGTAGAAACGATGCAGCGCCATGGATTGGCCGAGATCGATATGCCCTACGGACCAGACCTTTTCATCGCCCGGGACGACCACTTCCGAGTGACCGTCGAGCAACAGCTTCAGTGAACTGTCCAGGCATAGCATGCGTCCGGACGCCAGCCCCAACGGACTCACCGTGCTGACCGGTTGTGCGCCGTCCCGGCCTGATGCCTTGGGGGCTTCTAGGCCCATGGCCCGTTTGAACCAACTCATAATCCATTTCCTTGCAGTGACGGGTGACGATATATAACGCTCTTCAAGCGCAAAAGGCGCACTGCTTCCGCGCGTGAGACTGACTCACTTCTGTGCCAGCAATGCCCTGGAATGCATCAGCCAGGCCACACAAACGCCCGCAAGTGCGCCAGCGATATGTGATTCGAACGACACGCCGGCCACCGGAACGAAGCCAAACACCAGCCCGCTGTAAGCGGCCAGCACCAGCAACGCGATCAGCACGCTGGCGATACTGCGCTGATACCACGCCCGTGCCAGCAGATAAGCCCACAAACCAAAAATCAGACAGCTTGAGCCGATATGGATATTGCTGCGACCGAAGCTCCAGACCAGAAGCCCGCCCAGCAGGCAGACCAGCCCGGCGACCCATGCATAACGCCTGACACCCTCGGTCGCCACCAGCCAGCTCAGCACAATGAACGGCAACAGATTGCTGAGCAAGTGCTGAATGGACCCGTGCAGGAAGGGGGCAAACACAATGCCGCGCAACCCGATGAGGCTGCGCGGCATGATACCGAAATGGAGCAGACTATTGCCGGTGACCGAGTTGATTGCCTGTACCGCAATCAACACGGCCGAGAGGACGAGGATGACCTTGAGTCGTCGGGAAAACGCCATGCACCACCCTCGCCTGCCTTGTTGCAGCGCTTACTGAGCCGGCGTCTGACTTTTGGCTTTCAGGCGCGCCAATACATCCTGCGCACCGCCGCTTTTGGCACCGATTCCGGCATCCTGCAGACGACGCTCCAGATCGCTGCCGCTGGACTGGCTGGCCAGTTCTTCAGCGGCTTCAAGCTTGGCGTCCTGTTCATCCTGGCGCTGCTTGAGGCGTGCCAGCGAGCCGACTGCGGTTTCTACAGCGCCGCTGGCGCCACCGGTTGCAGTGGCCGTTGCAACGCGGGCCTTTTGCACGGTTTCACGGGCCTTGGCCATCTCGACCTGCTGCTTGAGGCTCTTGATTCGCGATTCGGCCTTGATCACCTGATCCTGCAGCAGGTTGACCTGCTTGCTGAACTGCTCGGCCAGTTCCTGCTCCTGATCACGCAGGGCTTCGATTTCGGCGATCTTGTTCGCGCATTCTACGGCCAGCGCTTCTTCGCCCTTGTCGAGGGCCTGCATGGCGCGACCTTCCCAATTGGCGATGCTGGTGGCGTGCTCTTCAAGACGCTGTGCCGAGAGTTTGTGCTTGGCCTTGATAGTGATCAGCCCGTCGCGGGCCTTGACCAGCGCGTTCTCGGCGTCACGAATTTCCTGGTCCAGGATGCGGATGGCATTGGCGTCGGCAATCGACTCGCCCACTTCGGAAGCACCACCACGAACGGCGGTGACCAGTTTTTTCCAGATACTCGTAGTCATGAATGTTCTCCGCCTGACAGCGCTGTTCAGTAGATGAAATGATCTTCAAAAGCATCGGCCGCACGGATCACGTTGTCCGCGAGGGTGAGGATTTCCTGCACGATTACGGTGAGCGACGAGGCAGCGCTCAGTGCGCCGAACAGGCAGTAGACTTCCTGATCGCCGCCCAGCTTTTCAATGCCGATCGAGGACAGTGGAAACAGGTCGCGACTGCGCAGCACAACGTCGTTGAAGGCCTGCACGTTCTTGATCTTGTTCACTTCGATCAAAGTCGCGTCGGCGAGAATCTGCTCGCCTTCCACGGCGATATAGATAGGCAGGTCGCCGTAGTCAGCCATGGTCAGCCTGATCCCCGAGGCATCGCCCTCGGTCACGTCGAGCTCGATCTTGCCGTTCGTCACCAGCTCCAGTTCGCTGAGTGCCTTCTGCAGAGAGCTGATGGTCCAGTGGGTATTCTCGGTCATGAAGTCCTCCAGTTTTATTCTGTCGCCCAAAAAGGGCTGTCTTAAGGCTTTTTCGATACCCCGCAGGGCATCGACATTTTCGGGCCGGATCCAGAACTCGCGCTTCACCAGCCCCGCCTCCTTGAGCCGCTGACGCATTTCACGCATGTAATCGGTGGAACTCTTGGAAACCTTGGCCGGGACCGCTGCGTTATCGCCCTGGGTTTTACGAGGCATTGGCGCTTCCCTCTGTTGCTGGCCGTGGATCAGGTGAGCAACGTAGCAGATGTTTCTGAAGATAGATATGTATCACATGTGAGATTTTTTATAGGAAGGACCGCCCTTTTTGGATAGCACTACGCCGCAGCGCTCTGTACGTGCTGATTGATCGCGAGGAGGTAAAGCCCTGACCGTGCAGCTGCTGACCGCAGGCACCCGTATTGGCGACTTATTTCAGCGCCAACGTCACTTGAAAACGCCCGAGCGGGCGGAATGTTCGAACAAGGTTAGAGACAGGAAGGCGGGGAAGAAAAGACCTTCCTGTCGATGGTGTGACGCAGCCTGGTCGTTAACGGACTTGGGGTATCCAGTCGTTGATAGCGGCATTCTTATTGTGAACCTGCATACCTACCGATTCGCCACGAATAAGAAATGCCTCGGCCCCCATAAGCGAGACGATATTATTCTTGAACGTGTTCAGTGCCTGCTGCCTCTCGTTGATGGAAGTGTTGGCTTTATCAAGAAAACCGCCGAGGTACATTTCAATATTACTCACGTACATTCCGGATACGCCATGCGGGGCCAGCCCGGCCAACTCTGTTGCGCTGTCACTGGCCATATCTGCCCGGACGAGGCTGACGCCTCCGCGATGCAGGCGCTGCTTTAACGAGTCGAATGACAGATGCTCCTGATTGCGTTGTATCAATAGTTCAAGATGATCTGCATAGCCGGACTTATGCTGGCGTTTCACCTCTCTCAACCACGCCTCTTGACTGCCAGATGATTGAGCAATTGCGAGGACTGATTGCACGCCGGCAAGGTGTGCCTTATCCAGGTCGGCGACAATAACATTACCGTGCCCTTGCCCCATCGCAGCAAGGACCGCCATTGAGTTTGCTACGGATATAACGTCGCCCTGGAACGTCGCGTTGCTTAGAAGGCAAGGAATCTGATTGGCGGCCTTGGTACCCACATAATCAGTGACCTTTGTGGTGTTGGCCCTTACATTTAAATTATCATGCAAACCATACGACTTTACGCCCTCAGAACCTTCAGAGGATGCGGAACTTTGAACGTTATATGACGACGATCCGGTATTGATCCTGAACACGTTTCACCTTATTTAAAGTTAGTTTAACGAGAGTGGGCGAACGTACTTTTTCCGCACCAGGCACCGCTGAAAACAGACCTCCGTGATCTTGATTACTTCCAAGACAGGACGGCCTCTACCGCGTTGCCAACACTGTGTGGCCGTGTCCCGAAGACGGTTCCATTACCTAAATTTCATCTAAAAAGACTTATATTTTTTGTCCATGAGCCATAAGAACTTTAGCGAGTGCTGAATCAGGCGTGATGCGCGGATAGCAGACAATCGCCCCCCATCAACGGGACGCAAAAAAGGCGCTGTCCGCATCAGCAGACAGCGCCTTTATCACCCATGCAGCTCAGGCAACAGGCACAGCACAAACCCTTATTCAGCCAGGCTTTTGCTCACCACTTCATACACGTCCGCAGACAGTTTGCCGGAGGCGAGGATGCGCTCCAGCTCGGCTTTCATCAGCGCCTGACGGGCGCTGTCATATTTGCGCCAGCGGGTCAGTGGTGCCAATTGACGAGAAGCGATCTGCGGATTCAACGCGTTCAGCTCGATGACCAGGTCCGCCAGGAAGCGATAGCCGGAGCCATCTGCCGCGTGGAAGTTGACCAGATTCTGCCCGGCGAAGGCACCGATCAAGGCACGCACCTTGTTCGGGTTCCTGATGCTGAAGGCCGGGTGTTTCATCAATTCCTGCACACGCTGCAGGCCGCCCGGCAGAGTGCTCGCGGCCTGGACGCTGAACCACTGATCCATGACCAGTGCATTGCTCTTGAAGTTCTCGGCAAACACGGCGAGCGCCTTGTCACGCTCGGCAGTGAACGGCGAATTCACCAGCACGGCCAGCGCAGCAAGGCGCTCGGTCATGTTGTCGCTGGTGTCGAACTGGTCGATAGTGGCCGCCAGTACCTCCGGCTTGCCGCTGAGCATCAGGTACGACAGCGCGATGTTCTGCAGCGCGCGACGGGCAAAGTGAGCGGCTTCGGCAACATAAGGCGTGACCTTCGACACTTCACGGTTGGCCTGATAGCGCGCCAGCAGCCCATCGAACAACCCCTCTGCCAATTGCTGACGGGCAAAATCGCGAGCGGCGTGAATGGCATCGACATCGGCCACTTCGCTGATTTCGGCCAGATAAGCTTCGCCCGGCAACGAAAGCATTTCCGCGACCATCGCCTGATCAAGACCATCGTCCGCCAGCACGCTGCCCAGTGCAGTGATCAGACGCTGATCCATGACCAATGGCTGACCTTGCTGATGCTGGCCGATCAGTTCCTGCAATACCTGAACCGACAACTGCTGACCGGCATCCCAACGATTGAAACCATCGCTGTCGTGCTGCATCAGGAACATCAACTGGTCGCGGTCATACGGGAAGCTCAGCTTGACCGGCGCAGAGAAACCGCGCAGCAGCGAAGGCAGCGGCTTTTCGGCGACATCGACGAAGGTGAAGGTCTGCTCGGCGTCGATAACCGACAATACCCGCGTGGTGCCGGTCGCCGCCGTTTCGTTCGCCAGACGCAGGGCAATCTCGCTACCCTTGTTATCCAGCAGCCCCAGTTCGACGGGAATCACGAAGGGTTGCTTCTGGTCGCCAGGCTGGCCCGGTGTGGTCGGGCAGCTCTGGCGGAAGGTCAGACTGTAGGTCTTGGCCGCAGCGTCGTACGACTCGCTGACCGCCAGACGCGGCGTGCCCGCCTGGCTGTACCAGCGCTTGAACTGGGTCAGATCGACGCCATTGGCGTCTTCCATGGCCTTGATGAAGTCGTCGCAGGTCACGGCCTGGCCGTCGTGGCGCGCGAAATACAGATCGCTGCCCTGGCGGAAGCCTTCAGCGCCCAGCAGGGTGTGAAGCATGCCGACCACTTCCGAGCCTTTTTCGTACACGGTCAGGGTGTAGAAGTTGGAGATTTCGATGAAGCTGTCCGGGCGTACGGCGTGCGCCATCGGGCCTGCGTCTTCGGCGAACTGGTGGGTACGCAGGTAGGCAACGTCCTGAATACGCTTGACCGTGGCCGAGTTCATGTCGGCCGAGAAACCGGCGTCGCGGTACACGGTGAAGCCTTCCTTGAGCGACAGCTGGAACCAGTCACGGCAGGTCACGCGGTTGCCCGACCAGTTATGGAAGTATTCGTGGGCGACGATCGCTTCGACACGCTGGTGTGCCGCGTCGGTCGCCGTCTCGGCACGCGCCAGCACGGCACTGGAGTTGAAGATGTTGAGGCCCTTGTTTTCCATCGCGCCCATGTTGAAGTCGTTGACCGCGACAATCATGAAGATGTCCAGGTCGTACTCGCGACCGTAGGTCTCTTCGTCCCAGCGCATGGACTTTTTCAGACTGGTCATGGCGTGCTGGCACTTGTCGACGTTTTCCGGTTCGACGTAGATACGCAGGGTCACGTTCCGCTCATTCATGGTGGTGAACGTGTCTTCGATACACCAAAGATCACCGGCCACCAGTGCAAACAGGTAAGCCGGCTTCATGAACGGGTCTTCCCAGGTCGCCCAGTGCCGGCCACCCTCTTCTTCGCCGCTAGCCACCGGGTTGCCGTTGGACAGCAGGATCGGGAAACCCTGCTTGTCAGCGCTGACGGTGGTGGTGAACTTGCTCATCACGTCAGGACGGTCAAGGTAATAGGTGATCTTGCGGAAGCCTTCGGCCTCGCACTGTGTGCAGAACATGCCACTGGATTTGTACAGCCCTTCCAGCGCGGTGTTGGATTCCGGATGGATGCGCACGGTGCTGTCGACCGTAAAGGTGTCAGCCTGTGGGTGCAGGGTCAGGTGGTCGTCGGTCAGTTGATAATCCGCAGCGCTCAGCTCGACATCGCTCAGCTTGACCGAGACCAGTTCCAGATTCTGGCCGTCGAGCACCAGCGCTGGCAGGCCTGCGCCACGCTCAGGGTTGCGGCGCATGACCAGCTGCGCGTGGACCAGCGAGTGGTCGTCGAACAGTTCGAAGGTCAGGTTCGTCTCATCAATGAGGTACTCGGGAGCCTGGTAATCCTTCAGGTAGATCATTTTCGGTTGTTCGGTGCGCATGCTGGAATCCTTCTACTGATGCACGGCCAGCTGATAGGCCGTGTACTTGCGGATATTGATCACGCCCGTGTCGAAAATCAGGTATTGGCCCTTGATCCCCAGCAGCGTGCCTTCGGCAATCGGGTTCTTGTCCAGATTGAAGCTGACAATCTTGGTCGGATACGCCTCGACCGGGTAACGAAACTCGACAGGCTCGGCGTCATGTAGCAATTGGATGGCCTGCAGCCCGAATCGTTCTTGCAATCCCTGCAGCCCTGCGCCGCAACTGTCGAACAGCGCCTGGCGAATGGCCTTGAGGTCGACAGGCTGAGCGTCACCCTTGAGCAAGGCACGCCAGTTGGTACGATCGGCCACCTGGCTGCGCAGCAGGTCTTCGACGAAGCCGGACTGCTGACGGGTTGCCACGCGCAGGATCGGCAGGGCCTGGCTTGCGCCCTGGTCAAGCCAGCGGGTCGGCAATTGCGTTGAGCGGGTAATACCGACCTTCACGCCTGAGGAATTGGCCAGGTAAACGATGTGATCGGTCATGCAGAACTGCTCGCCCCACGCCGGATCACGGCAGGTACCCTGATCGTGATGGCATTTCTCCGGGCTCATGATGCACAGGTCGCACTGCGCCAGCTTGAGCATGCACGGGTAGCAGTAACCCTGGCTGTAGCTGGACTTGGTCTTGCGCCCGCAATGACTGCAATGAATGGCGCCGAGAAACTCCAGACGCAGCGTCTTGCCGATCAGCGGGTTGACCGCGATCTCGGTCTCACCGAGGCGAAAAGCGTATTGCACACACGACGTGTCATCCTGACGCGCCGACATTTTGTTGACTGCTCCGCGACCAATTTCGATCAATGAATAGCATCCGATTTGAACAGGATATTGGGCACTGGGGCCGATTTAGAGGCGCATTCCTGCGGCCCCATGTAGCCAGTACGCTGGTCTTCCGGCAGGTTCTGCACTTCCCAGGCGATCAGCGCCTGCAGCGACAGCTCACGCTGCTCCTGAGTGAGCTTGCGACCGTCGGACCATTTGCCGATTTCCACAGCCAGTTTCAGGCTCTCGTAGATATCCGGGGTGATGTTTTCGATCATTTCTATAAAAGACGACATGGCGCACTCCAGAAAATAGCGGGTAATTCTAGGCCTTGCGGCGCGCAATCGCACCACCCAGCAGCCCGGTGACACAACCGATGATCAGCCCGCCGACATGCGCACCGTTGGCGATTTCGCCGAAACCGAGCATGCTCACCAGCCCGGACAGGCACAGCGCCAGCCAGACCAGCATCATGATCAACACGCCGCGCGGCAGGCGATAGACCGGGTTGGGCGCCAGCATCTGGAAAATCCAGCAATGCCCGAGCAAGCCATACAACACGCCGGACAGTCCGCCAAACAGGCTTGGGCCGCTGAACAGGTATTGCACGTAATTTGAAACCGACGAAAACAGCAAGGTCAGCAACAGCAGCGACAGGCTACCCTGACGAATTTCAATCCGCCGCCCCAGCTCCCAGAACCACATGCCGTTCATGGCCAGGTGCAGGATGCCGAAGTGGATCAGCATGGGCGAGATGATCCGCCACCACTGTCCGGACGCGAGGCTTTCGGACAACGGCAGAAACGTTGCGTACTCGCCATTGATGCGGAAATCCTGAAAGGTCAGCCAGCGGACGGCTTCGAGGTTATCGCCCAGCAGCGTCAGGCCGGCGACCAGCAAGGTGACCAGCAACACCAGGGCCGTCACCGGACTGCTGCGTAACTGCTCGATCAGGCCGGGCGCCTTGTAGGTGGCGCTTCCGGTGTCTTGCGTCAGTTGCACGTGCTCGTCACCTTCGGGGAAGCGCGTGTACAACTCGCGTACTTCTTCGACCAGTCGCGGCGCGTCCGGCACCCACAGGACTTGCTCGCCAGCCTCTTCACTGACCCGGTGAGGGATCTGCAAGCGCAGCAACAGCCTGACAAAACCGCTCAGGTCGGTGGTCAGCGGCAAACGCAGGACAGCTACAGGACTCATTCTCAAACCTCGGGACGCTGCACGTCGACCCAGACGAATTTGTCCGGATCGATTTGTGTTTCCTGGTCCAGCCGATAGGCGACCAGTTTGCCGTAGAGCACGGCGCTGTAATCCAGACAGGCCAGGTTAGGCCGGATAGGCGCAGGGATGCCGCTGCGCCAGTAATGACCGACAAACAGCAGCGGCTCATTGATGCCATACCGCAGCAACGCGTTCTTTTCCGACGTGGACAATGGCGTCTTGGCGACCCCTTCGGGCAAGGCGTCCGGCTGAAAGACCACGTCGCCATAGGTCTGCGGATCATCCTCCCAGAACTTGGTGCGGAAGAATTCGCGGGTCAGTCCATCACCGCCAGTCAGGGTCAGGCCATGCGGCAGGCGCATGTCGGTGCCACGCAGCAGACGGTTGAAGACATTACTGGCGAAGCTGCCGGGCACTGCCGACGCCTGGACGAAATGCTGGTCGATACACCCAGTGCCATGCAGGCCACGCAGCGGATCGATCAGCGTCGCATCCCAGCAGGCATGCACGACCCTGAAGCGACCGGCATCGAGGTACAGCGGTAGCTCGTAGAACCAGTTGACGAACTCGCTCCACTCATCCGGATACGGCTCGAACTGTGCCAGGGTTTCGCCGATCAGCCGCGCATGACGCGGGGTGTGCTCGCGCACGAACTGGTGACCGCTTTCGGACAGGGCCGGTGTCACCCAGCCCAGCGCGTTGAACTCATGGTTGCCCATGATGCACAACGCCTGACCAGCCTGAACCATGTCGCGCACGATGTGCAGCGATTCGCGAATACGCGGGCCGCGGTCGATGATGTCGCCGAGGAAAATAACGATACGCTCGGGATGACGCCACACGCCAGCCTGCAGACGGTAACCGAGAAGCTCCAGCAAGTGCTCGAGGGTATGGGCACACCCGTGCACGTCACCGATCAGATCATAGCCACGCGCCGGATCGAGCATTAATCGCCCCCGCCGCCGAGCTTGCTGCCCCAGCCGAGCTTGGTGCGGCAGACCTCGTAATAGTTGTGATCCAGCGGATGGATCAGACGCAGTTTCTGCGGTTTCTTGCTGACCGTAATGGTGTCGCCCGGCGCGCAGGTGAAATGATTCTGACCGTCGCACGACACTTGCGGGTAAATGGTCATGTCCTTGGACACCACGATTTTCAGCTCGCTGTTGCCGTCGACCACGATCGGCCGCCCAGACAGGGTATGCGGGTACATCGGCACGATGACGATGGCGTCGAGCTTGGGGTGCATGATCGGCCCGCCTGCCGACAACGCGTAGGCCGTCGAACCGGTCGGGGTGGCGACGATCAGGCCGTCGGCCTTCTGACTGCACACGAACTGACCGTCGATGTAGATCTCGAATTCGATCATGCGCGTGGACTTGCCGGGGTGCAGCACCACGTCGTTGAGCGCATCGCCCTGACCGATGGCCTCGCCATGGCGACGCACTTCGGCCTGGAGCAGGAAACGGTTTTCGACCAGGTAATGCCCGTCGAGCACTTCGGCACATTTGACCTCCAGCTCGTCGGGACGGATGTCGGTCAGAAAGCCCAGGCTGCCTCGGTTGATGCCCAGCACCGGAACGTTATGCCGGGCCAGTGCCCGCGCCGCGCCCAGCAGGCTGCCGTCGCCGCCGACCACAATGACCATGTCGCAGACCTCGCCGAGCATCTTGCGCGATGAGGTCTGCAGGCCATGACCGGGCAGGACCTCGGCGATCGTCTCTTCGAGAATGACGTGCAGGTGGCGGTCCAGCAGGAATCTCTTGAGTCGGCGAACGGTCTCGAGCACCTGAACACTGCCCAGGCGACCGATGATGCCGATATTGCGAAATTGCTCCATGAGGCTCCTGCTGCGGGTTCGAGACGACTTTAAAACGTGATTATGGGCGAAAGGGCCTGATCGCAGCAAACCGGGGTTTAAAAAGGGTTTCGCGGACCTTGCAACAAGGTACGGGCAGCGCGATAAAGTCCGATGCCCGCCTACCGTGTCAGGACGCGGGTTTTATCGCATTCCACACTGATGCCGCCCGCCTGATGGCCGCCTATCTGCGCACCTCGCCAGAATGCCCGGTCCTTGCCGCCCCGCTTGGCCTGATACAGATTGATGTCGGCGGTCTTGAGCACTTCCGAGCTGTCCGCTGCCGCAGGGATGTCGGCCAGCCCGGCACTGCAGGTCAACGGGCTGACAGCGAGGGATTTTCTGATGCACTCCAACAGGTTCAGCACATAATCCCGAGCGTCATCTTCACTGCACATTGGCAGGATCACGCCGAACTCCTCTCCGCCCATGCGTCCGAAGGCGAGACTGCCTACGGTCTTTTGCAGGCAGCCTGCCATAACACGAAGTGCCTGATCACCGGCGTCGTGACCGAATTGATCATTGATCGTTTTGAAGTCATCAATGTCGAGCATCAGAAAATAACCGGCCGAGTTATTCAGCACATGATTGTCCAGTGCCTGCATCAATGCCCGGCGATTCAATATAGCGGTCAGGTCATCGGTCAGCGACAGTTCGCGAAACTGATGTTCCAGACTCAATACCGTACGAAGTGTGCGCGTGTAAGTATGATTCATCACACTGCCCAGACTGACCGACGTGATAAAGAACAGCGTCATGAACACAGCCGCGACACTGTCGGTATCGACCCCCTGAGCGGGAGAGAGAATACACCAGGCGAGTATCGCCACCACCAGATAATCCCGGGTATACACCACTAACAATGTCGAACACAGGATAATCATCACGGCGACCGAGAGTGACCAGTTGATGTCCGTGCCGGTGCGCAAATGCCCAGCCCTTGAAAAGCACAGTGCCACAATGATCACGAATGCCATGCCCACGCAGCGCCAGACTCTGAAGTCGACTGCGCGATATTGCCAGGCGCACGCCCCCAGCAGGCCAAGGGTCAGCAGTATTTCCGGCAGACCGAATTGCAGATACGGCGTGACCGAAAGAACAACCAGCCAACAAACGATGGCAATACATTGCACGCGCGCAATGGCGGGTGAGAGCAGTTGTTTTATACGGGTCTGCATGTCACCGTTCATAGAAAACTCCAGGCATCCGACTTGCCGAGTCAAATATCCGCCGCCTGAAGACCACCTATAATTAAGCAGCCCAAGCGTCGACCGACTGATTGAATGACGTTCACCACAAGGTGACCACAATTGAGACAGACCGGCCAATGAACATAATTGAGCAGTGCCTGAATTGTTTGACGCAAACAATATACTGGATATGAATGACCGTTTGCACAAAGAGAAGGCCACTGATAGTTTTCGATAACCTTTCGTTATTCGATGAACATCCTGTCGCACGTCATACGTCATACGTTGTCTTTGAAGCAGAAACACCAGCGCGAATATGCCGCTTGCCAAACATGCTGTCTGTCGGCGGCGACTCACGCTATCCTCGGCGCATGACTCTATTCCCCGGCCTGATCGATCTCCCCCGCCAATTGCGGCATCCCGAAGTGCGCGACCTTGCCTGGGTGATCCTCGCGCCCCCCATGCTTGAAACCGCGCCTTGGCCGCAGCGCCATCCACTGGCGGGCAGCGACTGGGTAAAAGCCCCGCAGCAACTGACGGATTTTCTCCAGCAACTTGACCGCGACAGCCGCCCGCTCGAAGACTGGCTCGCGCAGGCCAGCACACGAAGACTGGGCCGCTATTACGAACGGCTCTGGCAATTCGCCGTGCAGCATGCCCCAGGGGTGGAAATAATCGCCGCCAACCTGCCGATCAGGCTTGGCAACCAGACCCTGGGCGAGCTGGATATGCTGCTGCGTGATGGTGACGGCGTGCACCACGTCGAACTGGCGATCAAGCTTTACCTGGGGCCGCAGGACGGCGATGGCCGCGATCCGGCGCACTGGCTGGGGCCGGGCTGCCAGGATCGGCTGGACCGCAAGCTGACTCATCTGAGCCAGCATCAGTTGCCGATGTCGGCACGTCCGGAAAGCCGTGCGACGCTGGCAGCGCTGGGGGTCGAGGCGTTCAGTGCGCGGTTGTGGCTGGGCGGCTACCTGCTGTATCCGTGGCCAGGCTCATGCCAGTCCCCCGCCGGCGTTCATCCGCAGCACCTTAAGGGTCGCTGGCTGCATCAGCGTGACTGGAAGTCGTTTCAGGCGCAAAGCCACCCTGGACGCTGGCAGCCCCTGCCGCGCCATGCCTGGCTGGCGCCGGCACTCTACAACCAGGCCTGGAGCGATCAGCAGTTGCACGAATGGCTGAGTGAACTCGACCCGCTGGCCCCGGCGCAGCTATTGGTGCGCCTCAGGGAGAATGCCGAAGGCCACTGGGAGGAAGCCGAGCGGCTGTTTCTGGTGTCGGACATGTGGCCGAATCTGGCCCAGGGTGTGTAAAAACGTCACGAGCGAAGGCAAGACAAGGCAAAAACAGGCGAAAAAGCGGAGTTTAGGTGTTCTAAATGAGCATTTTTCGCCTGTTTTTAACGCAGTATTGCCAAGCGCAGTAGTTTTTACACAGCCTGGGCCGACACCAGTCATCCGCTCAACTCAACCGCAATGCCAGCGCAGCCAGTGTGACCAGCAGTACAGGCACGGTCAGCACGATACCGACCTTGAAGTAGTAGCCCCAACTGATAGTGATGCCCTTGCGCTGCAGCACATGCAGCCAAAGCAGCGTGGCCAGGCTGCCGATTGGAGTGATTTTCGGGCCGAGGTCGCTGCCGATCACGTTGGCGTAGATCATCGCTTCCTGGATGGCGCCGCTGGCATGACTTGCGTCGATGGACAGCAGCCCGATGAGTACCGTGGGCATGTTGTTCATGATCGAAGACAGGAACGCCGTCATCAGGCCGGTGCCCATCGCCGCGCCCCAGATACCATAGCCCGCGAACCAGTCCAGCAGATTGGCCAGGTAATCGGTCAGCCCGGCGTTACGCAGGCCATAGACCACCAGGTACATGCCCAGCGAAAAGACCACGATGTGCCACGGTGCTTCTTTCATCACCTTGCGCGTCTTGATCGTATGCCCTTTGGCAGCGATGCCCAGCAGCAACACTGCGCACACCGACGAGATCGCACTGATCGGGATGCCCAGCGGCTCAAGGGCGAAACAGCCCACCAGCAAAATCACCAGCACCGCCCAACCGGCCAGAAACGTGGCCCGGTCATGGATAACCGTTTCCGGCTTGTCCAACTGCTCGGGCTCGAACTCGGCGGGAATATCCCGACGGAAGTACCACATCAGCACGGCCAGGGTGGCGGCGACACTGGCCAGATTCACCGGCACCATGACTGCTGCGTAACGGTTGAAACCGATCTTGAAGTAATCCGCCGACACGATGTTCACCAGATTCGAGACCACCAGCGGCAGGCTGGCCGTATCGGCGATGAAACCGGCCGCCATGACGAACGCCAGTGTCGAGGCAGGCGAGAAGCGCAACGCCAGCATCATGGCAATGACGATCGGGGTGAGGATCAGCACGGCACCATCGTTGGCGAACAAGGCGGATACCAGCGCGCCGAACAGCACGAACAGGGCAAACAGACGGCGTCCGTTGCCCTTGCCCCAGCGCGCCACATGCAGCGCTGCCCAGGCAAAGAAACCGGCTTCATCGAGCAACAGCGTGATGATGATCAGCGAAATGAACGTTGCCGTGGCATTCCAGATGATGCCCCACACCACAGCGATGTCACTGACGTGCACGACGCCTGTCAGCAGCGCCAGGATCGCCCCGAGTACGGCGCTCCAGCCTACGCCCAGACCCTTGGGTTGCCAGATGACCAGCGTGATGGTGAACAGGAAAATCAGCGTTGCTATCAGCATTATTTGGTCCGAGGCAGAAGAATCGCGAGGATGCCGAGCAGCGGCAGGTAAGAGCACAGCGTGTAGACGAACAGGATGCCGTGGCTGTCAGCCAGATACCCGAGCAAGGCAGCGCCGATGCCACCAAAGCCGAACATCAGGCCGAAAAACAGCCCGGCGATCATGCCCACGTTGCCAGGCACCAGCTCCTGGGCGTAGACCACGATGGCGGAAAACGCCGAGGCCAGGACAAAGCCAATGATCACACTGAGTACGCTGGTCCAGAACAGATCGGCATAGGGCAGCGCCAGGGTGAACGGCGCAGCACCAAGAATCGAGAACCAGATCACCGCCTTGCGGCCAATGCGGTCACCGATCGGCCCGCCGAAAAAGGTCCCCGCCGCCACGGCGCCCAGAAACAGGAACAGGTGCAATTGCGAGCTGGCAACCGACAGGTCAAATTTCTCGATCAGGTAGAAGGTGAAATAGCTGGTCAGGCTGGTCATGTAGAAGAACTTGGAAAACACCAGAAACGCCAGCACTGCCAACGAGGCGATCACGCGCTTTCTGGACAGACCATGAGTGGCGGCCTGACCGGCCTTGAGCTTGAACAGGTTGAGGTGCGCGCGATACCAGCGGCTGATTGCGTACAGCAGCCCCAGCGAGAACAATGCAAACAGGCCAATCCAGGCGACATTGCCCTGGCCGAACGGGATGATGATCGCCGCCGCCAGCAACGGCCCGAACGCCGTGCCTGTGTTGCCACCGACCTGAAAGGTCGATTGCGCGAGCCCGTAGCGACCACCGGAGGCCAGTCGCGCGATACGCGAGGCTTCCGGGTGGAACGTCGAAGAGCCGATGCCGATCAACGCGGCGGCCAGCAGGATCAAGGGGAAGCTGCCTACCATCGACATCATCACGATGCCGATCAGCGTGCAGATCGATCCGACGGGCAGTACCAGCGGGTTGGGATGGCGATCAGTGTAATAACCGACCCAGGGCTGCAGCAGCGAGGCTGTGATCTGAAATGTCAGGGTAATCAGGCCGATCTGGGTGAAGCTCAGGTCGTAGCTGGCCTTGAGCATGGGGTAGATCGACGGGAGGATGGCTTGAATCAGGTCATTGACCAGGTGCGCGAGGGCAACGGCGCCGATGATGCGCATCACCAGCGGACTGGCTTGAGGGGTGGTCGAGGCCTTCGCCGTCGCGGGCGGAGCACTGGTCGCCATGGTATTTATCCGTAAAAGGGTTCGCGGGTCGCCCGGTAAGGATGATTACAAGATGTGTCACGCGTACCGAGGCGCGCCAATGTGCCATTTTTCGGGGCGACTGTGCCACGTTTTGTTGCGTTTTTGCTGACGGGTCGGAACGTGCTCTGCCGGGCATGGTTCTTTCCTGTGTCTGACTATCGTGCCGATGCTCCGCGCTCAGCGTTATACACACATCTGTTTTTGATTCTGGCCGAAGGCCGTGGGAGCGAACTTGTTCGCGAAAGCGCCGGTACAGTCACCGAAAATACATCGTCTGAACCGACGCCTTCGCGAACAAGCGAAGCGTCGCCCGGTCTGCTCCCATGCTCTGCGGGCAGGAGCCTGAAAGCGCCGTCCTCCCGGCTCTTCAGCACTTAAGTATAAAGATGAGCGTTCCGCGTGGTAATGCAGCTCGTGACGCTCCGCGTCACACAGCGTTCTGCGATGTGAGCGATGTTGTGGCCCTAGTCTTCAGGCAATTGACCCCACCACCGGCTCCTCGCTTGCAACAGGTACATCATGTAGCGAGATTTTCGAGGTTTCCGGCAGGGCCATGCCGCCGGCCATTGCCAGTGCTGCCACGGCGATGAGGTAGAACGCGGGCGAAAGGTTGCTGCCGGTCATGCTGATCAGCCAGGTCGCCATCAGCGGCGCGGTGCCACCGAACAGGGTGTAGGCCATGTTGTAGGTGATCGCCGAGGCGGTGTAGCGGGTACGGGTGGGGAAGGTTTCGGACAGCAGTGCCGCTGTTACCACGCCGCATAGCACTGCGCCCACGGCGAGCAGCATGACGCCGATGATCGAGGCGATGAAAGAGCCGGAGCTGGCCATCAGGAATGACGGAAACACCACGACCATTAACAGGATGCAGGCCGTTGCCATGGTGGCGCGGCGCCCTACCCGGTCCGAATAGGCACCGGCCAGTGGGCAGAGGGCGGCGGCGAAGGCCAGAGCGATCAACGAGACCAGCAGCGCCGTTGCCCTGCTCAGTCCACCGGCCACTTGCAGGTAGGTCGCGAAATAGGTGGTGAACATGTAGAACGACAACGCCGTTAATGACACGAATGCACCCAGACAGCACATCGCGGCGGCATGATGGCGCAAGGTGTCCTTGAGTGGCGAGTGAGCAACAGCGTGCTCTTGAGCCACCGCCTGAAACGCCGGGGTCTCATCGAGCTTCCAGCGCAGGTACAGCCCGACCAGCCCAAGCGGTGCAGCAATCAGAAACGGCAGACGCCAGCCCCAGTTACCCATGGCCTCAGTCGACAAAAACGACTCCAGCGCATAGGCCACCACTGCCGCGGCAGCGAACGCGGAGAACGTCGAAACCGGAACGAAGCTGCCATACCAGGCACGTTGCGTGCGTGGTGCGTGTTCCATGAGGTAGGCGCAGGCACCGGCATACTCCCCGCCGGCGGAGAAACCCTGCGCACAGCGAATGATGGTCAGCAGCACCGGCGCCATCACACCGATCGCAGCATAGGTCGGTAACAGGCCGATCAGTGTGGTTGCACCGGCCATCAGCAGGATGGTCATCGCCAGGGTTTTCTTGCGCCCGATCCGGTCACCCAGCATGCCGAAGAAAATCCCGCCCAGCGGTCTGAATGCGAAGGCCACGGCGAACACGGCAAAGGTTTTCAACAACGCTGCACTGCTGTCGCCGGTGGGGAAAAACTGCAATGCGATCGTCGTCGCCAGAAAGCCATACACGGCAAAATCGAACCACTCGACGAAGTTGCCGATGGCCGCAGCAACGATGACTTTTTTCAGCGTGGCAGGATCGACTTGCTCTACGGTAGTAGTTGTCATGGCGGGCCTCGGCGTCTTGATCTGGAATGGATCGATTATCGAGACAGCGACCCGGATGCCCCTCTCCAGAAGTGTCATCCGCGTAGTCAGGGCCGACGTCTTGTCATCGAACTGCGCAGGATTCATGCCAAAGGCTCTGCCACGTGGCTTACAGGCACATGGCGCGTCGTCCCTGGAGGCCTCCGGTGTGAACGAAGACCAGGCGCGTGCCGGGCGCGAAACGACCGGCCAGCACCTGATCATGCAGGGCCAGCAACGCCTTGCCGGTGTACAGCGGCTCTAGAGGTACACCGCTCTGAGCCTCGCTGTCGGCAATGAAATCGAGCAGCGCCGCGTCGGTTCTGGCGAAACCGCCGCGGCTGGCATCGAGCAGAATACAACCGGGGGGCAAGCACGGCTTGACATCGGCCTGAGCCTGCGCAGCGTCATTCAGCACCGCGATAATGTTTGGCGCGACCCCGTGATCCTCGGGCACAGCCATCGCTCCGTACACCGGACGGGCGCCCGCCTCAGCCAACAGCAAGCCGGCCAGCGTGGTGCCGGTGCCTGCCGCCAGCCACCATCCGTGGTAATCGTCCCAGCCCAGATGCGCGAGCTGCGCGTCGAGCATTGCCCGCAGCCGACCGCACCCCAACGCACCGGCAAGCCCGCCACCGCCTTCGGCAATCGGATAAAGACCGGGATAGCGGGCCTGCCACGGCAACCAGAAGCCCGTAGCATGCCGCTCACGATAACCGGCGTAACCCAGCCAGTGCAGTTGCATGCCGAAAGCCTGCAGATCGAGCACCGTCGGCGTCTGCTGCGCATGACCGCGCAACAGGCCGACCGTCGGGAAACCGAAGCGCTTGCCTGCTGCGGCAAGAGCATGCAGATGATTGGAGTGCGCACCACCGAGGCTGATCAATCCCTCGGCACCCGCGTCGACAGCCAGGCTCAGGTGCTCGCTGAGTTTGAACCATTTGTTGCCGCTGATCAGCGCGTCGATGAGGTCCAGGCGCAGAATCGCAACCTCGACCCCGGCTTTTTGCAGCCAGGGCAGGTTCAAGCGTTCCAGGGGAGCAGAGGGTTGCCAGCCAAGGGCGTCGAGCATCATGCGCCGCAGTTTACAGCCAAGCCGTTTCCGGGTCTTCGCCGGTCAGCAGGCTGCGTTGCGAAACCCTTGATCAGGCGTTGTCTGTCACAGGGTGGCGGCCAGACGTGAGCCTTGGTCGATGGCCCGTTTGGCGTCCAGCTCTGCGGCAACATCCGCGCCGCCGATCAGGTGCACGCTTTGCCCGGCATTGAGCAGATCGTCATACAGTTCGCGTAACGGGTCCTGCCCGGCACAGATCACCACGTTATCCACCGCCAGCAGCTTTTCCTCGCCATCTTCGCCAATGCGAATATGCAGCCCTGCGTCGTCGATTTTCAGGTACTGCACAGCATTGAGCATTTGCACCTGTTTGTTCTTGAGCCCCGTGCGGTGAATCCAGCCGGTGGTTTTGCCCAGGCCGTCGCCGACCTTGGAACTCTTGCGCTGCAACAGAAACACCTGGCGTGCCGGCGCGTGGACTTCGGGCTTGACCCCGGCGACACCGCCGCGAGCCTGCAAGGTCGTGTCGATGCCCCACTCTTTCCAGAAAGCCTCGCGATCCAGACTGGTGGCCACGCCCTGATGCACAAGAAATTCAGACACATCGAAACCGATGCCACCCGCGCCTATTACTGCCACCCGGCGCCCGACCGGCTTGCGCTGCAATATGACGTCCAGATAGCTCAACACCATGGGGTTATCGATGCCGGGGATGGCCGGCGTGCGCGGCGCGATGCCGGTCGCCAGAATCACCTCGTCAAAGCCTGCGCCCAGCAAGTCTGCGGCCTTTACCCGATTGCCAAGACGTAACTGAACACCCGTCTCCTGCACTTTGTTGCGGAAGTAACGCAGGGTTTCGGCGAACTCCTCCTTGCCCGGCACGCGCTTGGCGATATTGAACTGGCCGCCGATTTCGCTGGCCGAATCGAACAGCGTCACCTCATGCCCGCGCTGTGCGGCAACGGTTGCCGCGGCCAGACCGGCAGGACCGGCACCCACTACGGCAATTTTCCTGACCTGCAGGGTGGGCAGGTAATTGAGCTCGGTCTCGTGGCAGGCACGCGGATTGACCAGACAGCTGGTCAGCTTGCCGCCGAAGGTGTGGTCGAGGCAGGCCTGATTGCAGCCGATGCAGGTGTTGATGCGTTCGGCATGGCCCGCAGCAGCCTTGTTGACGAACTCGGGATCGGCCAGAAACGGACGAGCCATCGAGACCATGTCTGCATCACCTTCGCTGAGAATGCGCTCGGCGACTTCCGGGGTGTTGATCCGGTTGGTGGTAATCAGCGGGATGCTCACCGAGCCTCGCAGTTTGGCAGTGACCTTGCTGAACGCGGCGCGCGGCACCTTGGTGGCGATGGTCGGAATGCGCGCTTCATGCCAGCCGATGCCGGTGTTGATCAGCGTCGCACCGGCCTGTTCGACCGCCTTGGCCAGCTCGACGATTTCTTCCCAACTGCTGCCGCCTTCCACAAGGTCGAGCATCGACAGGCGAAAGATGATGATGAACTGCGCACCGACTGCCTCACGCACGCGCCTGACGATCTCGACCGCCAGACGCATGCGGTTTTCATAGCTGCCGCCCCAACGGTCGGTCCGGTGGTTGGTATGCGCGGCCAGGAACTGATTGATGAAGTAGCCTTCCGAACCCATGATTTCGACACCGTCATAACCGGCGCTGCGGGCCAGTGCCGAACAGTTCACGAAGTCAGCGATCTGCTTTTCGATGCCTTCTTCGTCCAGCTCTCGCGGCATGAACGGGTTGATCGGCGCCTGAATGGCGCTCGGCGCGACCTGCTTGCGGCTGTAGGCGTAGCGACCGGCGTGGAGGATCTGCAGGCAAATCTTGCCACCAGCCTCGTGAACCGCGCGCGTCACGAGGCGATGGCGATCCGCTTCTTCGACGTTGGTGAGCTTTGCCGCGCCGTCATACACACCGCCCTCTTCATTGGGCGCGATGCCGCCGGTGACCATCAGCCCGACACCACCACGGGCGCGCTCGGCAAAGTAGGTCGCCATGCGCTCGAAACCGCCCGGCCGCTCTTCAAGACCGGTGTGCATCGAGCCCATCAGGGTGCGGTTGCGCAAGGTCGTAAAGCCCAGGTCCAGCGGGGCCAGCAGGTGCGGATAATGAGCAGCAGTCATGGCAAAGCTCCATCGAGTCAATCACGCAATAGCAAGGACCTCTGCGGGTCCTCTGGTTCATTGGGCACCAGTAAAGACGCATCCCGCCACACACTCAATGACCGAAAGTGACAAGTTATTGATCCAAACGCGCAGTGGCACTTGGCAAGCGCCCGACGCAGCCCTACCCTAGTCGACAATTTCCCGATGGCCGTCATTCGATCCTTTTTATGCGCAAACTCTTCGCCATCTGCCTGGTTCTGCTCAGCGTCGCCAGCCTCGTCAGCTACGCAATCTGGACCGATCAACGTCCGGCGGGTCACTACCTGTCCGATCTGCGCATTCGTCTGGCCATCAATGAAGGCCAGCCCGGTGAACGCGGCAACCTGCTGGGGATCGAGCCCGAACTGTTTCCGACTGATTACCAGAACATCGAGCGACTGCACCGCAAGCTCGCCGCTTATCTGCAACAGGCCCGTGACAAAGGGCTGATCAACCCACGCACGGTGGTGGTACTGCCGGAACATATCGGCACCTGGCTGTTCGCAAGTGGCGAGAAGGATCAACTCTATCAGGCTGCCACGCTGGATGACGCCATGGACTGGCTGTCGTGGAGCAATCCGCTGCAATTCATCAAGGCGATGCTCGAGGCTGAAGGCAGAGGCCGTCTGGATGATGCCCACCTGCGGATCAAGGCACAATCGATGGCGCGGGACTATCAGACACTGTTTGGCGGCCTCGCCAGAGAGTTCGGCGTCACACTGGTGGCAGGCTCGATTGTGCTGCCCGATCCCAGCGTTGAAGGCGGTCAGCTGAAAGTCGGCAGCGGCGCCCTGTATAACAGCAGCCTGACATTTGGCAGCGATGGCCTGCCGCTGGGTCAGCCGCAACGTCAGTTGTACCCCGAGCGCTATCAGAAGCGTTATGTGCGCACGGCAAGCGACGCGCCGTTGAATGTGATCGACACCCCGGCCGGGCGTCTGGGAGTGCTGATCGGTAGCGACAGCTGGTACCCGGAGAATTACGCACGCCTGAACCAGAAAGGTGCGCAACTGATCGCGGTGCCGGCCTTTGTGATCGGCAAGGCCGCCTGGTCCGAAGCGTGGCGCAAGCCCCGGCATTCAGACATCGACGTGCCGACTGACACGCCTAGCGAGGGCGAAGCCTGGCATCACCTGACGTTGACCGGACGTGCTCCGCAAAGCACTGCGCAGGCAGGGATCAGTGTGTTCATGCGCGGGCAGTTCTGGAATCAGGGTGTGGCCGGACAAAGTTTTGCCAGCCACGCAGGACAAACGATCGCCGAGCCGCAGCAGGAAAATGCTGCTGGCGGTGCGCGCATGATCAACCTCTGGCTTTGACGATGCCGAACCTGACGCTGCGCCTCGGTGATCTGTCGGTGGGTTTCATCCAGAGCCTGACCGATGCAGTCAACAGCTTCGACAGGAACCCTGACGCGCTGCTGGAGCAGTACGGTCTTGACCCGATTCGCCTGAGCCAGGCGCGAGGGCGGCTGTCGATCCCGCGCTACATGCGCTTGGGGCATGCTGCCATCCAGCTGACCGGCCAGCCAGGGCTGGGTTTGCGCATGGGCCAGCTCAGTCGTTTCGCGCAGGCAGGTCTGGCCGGTATCACCGCGGCCCAGGCACCCAACGTGCGCGAGGCGGCACGTACCCTGATCCGCTTCGAACCCTTGTATGGCTCCAATTATCGCGGTCAGTCGAGCTTCCACGAGGACGCGGCCGGCGCCTGGATGCGCTTCTATTCAATCAGCCCCTATAACGCTTACAACAGGTTTGTGGTGGACTCGATTTTAGCTGGCTGGCTGGCTCAGCTTTCGACGCTGGCAGGTACAGAGCTGCGCGCACAACGCGTCGAGATCGAATTCGAAGCACCTGACTATGCCGCGCAGTACGCCGCTTTGAGTGATAACCCGGTGGTGTTTGGCGCGGCGACCAATCAACTGCGTCTGGATCAGACCAGCCTGGCATTACGCAACCCGGACCATTGCCCAAGTACCTGGCGGCACCTGTTGCAGTTGTGCGAAGGTGAACTGGAGCAACAGACCCGCACCCGCAGCCTGCGTGAACGCATCATTAAATTGCTGGGACCGCTGTTGAACGGCGGAAGTGAACCGGATCTGGAGGAAGTGTCGGCAAGGCTCAAACTGCCGACCTGGACGTTACGCCGCAAGCTGGCCGAGGAAGGCACCTGCTTTCGCGCAGTGCTCAATGACACGCGGCGCGACTTGGCGATGACTTATATTCGCGACACTGAACTGGCGTTCGGGGAGATCGCCTACCTGCTGGGATTCGCTTCTGCCGAAGCCTTTCAACGCGCCTTCAAACGCTGGAACGGTCAGACTCCGGGAGAGTTCCGCCGCAGCCAGCGTCAAAGCGCTTGAAGCCGTTCACAGTTCGGTAGCGTCGTCGGCAGGCTCTACCGGGTCCAGTTCCGATGCGCGGTATTCAAGTAGTTCTTCCTGGTATTCGTCCATTTCTTCGCCCTCTTGGCTGAGTGAGTGGGGGTGATAATCAAAGCTGAAATAACTGACCGCAAGATCAACATTAAAGTGCCAATGTGAAATAAAAATGTTGATTCCTGTCAAACAGACGAAAAAGACCGTGGCTGATTCAGTATCCCCTTCACCCCTGTAGCGGACGGGTGCTATTGACTTGCATGCCAGTGTCGACCTAATCTCGTGCTCATGAACCTCATCAAGCACAACTTCGGCCAGATTATTATTACCGTCATTCCAGTCATGGCGGGTTAGCCGACGTTTGCAAAAAACCCGCCCTGGAGGCGGGTTTCTTCTGTCTCCCGGGCAACAATTGCCGAATCAGGAGTCAGACATGATCGCCATCCCTCGCTCTATCGCCCTTCTCGCCGCTCTGGACCTGATTATCGATCTGCCGCGCGCGTTCGCCAGGTATCCAGGCACGACGTACGAAGAGGCGATGCGATGAGCCAGGACCCGCACGCTCTGCTCAACGACTACGCGCGCAAAATCCTCACCTCGCGCGTCTACGACGTTGCCATTGAAACGCCGCTGCAAGGCGCTCGCCAGCTGTCCGAACGGCTGGGCAATCAGGTGCTGCTCAAGCGCGAAGATCTGCAGCCGGTGTTTTCGTTCAAGATTCGTGGCGCGTACAACAAGCTCGCGCAATTGCCCGCAGAGCAGACCGCACGGGGCGTGGTGACGGCATCGGCAGGTAATCATGCCCAGGGCCTGGCGCTGGCGGCACGTGAGCTTGGGATCAAGGCGACCATCGTCATGCCGCGCACCACGCCGGAGATCAAGGTCGAGGGTGTGCGCTCGCGGGGTGCCACTGTGGTGCTGCACGGCGATTCCTTCCCGGAAGCGCTGGCCTACTCGCTGAAGCTGGTCGACGAACAGGGCTTCGTCTACATCCATCCGTATGACGACCCCGACACCATCGCAGGGCAAGGCACCGTGGCGATGGAGATTCTTCGTCAGCAGCCGGGCCAGCTGGATGCGATCTTTGTTCCGGTCGGTGGCGGCGGTCTGATTGCCGGTATCGCGGCCTATGTGAAATACCTGCGCCCGGAGATCAAGATCATTGGCGTCGAACCGGACGATTCCAACTGCCTGCAGGCGGCGATGGCTGCTGGTGAGCGCGTGGTGCTGAGCCAGGTCGGGCTGTTTGCCGATGGCGTGGCGGTCGCGCAGATCGGCCATCACACCTTTGAAGTGTGCCGCCATTATGTCGATGAAGTGATCACCGTCAGCACCGACGAAATCTGCGCGGCGATCAAGGACATCTACGACGACACCCGTTCGATCACCGAGCCGTCCGGCGCGCTGGGCGTGGCCGGGATCAAGAAGTATGTCGAGCAACGCGGCGTCAGCGGCCAGACGCTGGTGGCGATCGATTCAGGGGCCAACGTCAACTTCGACCGTTTGCGCCACGTGGCCGAACGTGCAGAGCTGGGCGAAGGTCGCGAGGCGATCATTGCCGTGACCATCCCCGAGCAACCGGGCAGCTTCAAGGCATTCTGCGAGGCTATCGGCAAGCGGCAGATCACCGAATTCAACTACCGCTACCACACCGACCGCGAGGCGCACATCTTCGTCGGCGTGCAGACCCATCCCGAGAACGACCCGCGCAGCGCCCTGATCGCCAGCCTGACCGAACAGGGCTTCCCGGTGCTGGACCTGACCGACAACGAACTGGCCAAACTGCACATCCGCCACATGGTTGGCGGGCATGCCGAGCGGGTCAATGATGAAGTGGTGCTGCGCTTCGAGTTCCCGGAACGACCGGGCGCGCTGTTCAACTTCCTCAACCGCCTAGGCGGTCGCTGGACCATCTCGATGTTCCACTACCGCAACCACGGCGCAGCCGATGGCAGGGTGGTTGCCGGGCTGATCGTGCCGGAGGATGAGCGGCATCTGGTCGGCGCTGCGCTGGATGAGATTGGTTACCGGTATTGGGACGAAAGCGAGAACCCGGCGTACAGACTGTTTCTAGGCTGAGGCCGTGGATATCTCTCGTTCCTCACGCTCTGCGTCGCAAGAGGACGCAGAGCGTCCAGACCGGCATGCCCACGCGGAGCATGGGCACGATAGGCTTCGTTACCGACGCTCCGCGCCACTCCTTACTGCGCCGGGGCGGGCTCGACTGGCGTGGGCGCGGTGCTTTCTGCAGGTTCTGCGGCCGGTGTTTCGACCGTTTCTGCCTTGAATGAAGCAGGTTCGGACGGCGCAGGCACAGGTTCGCTTGCAGCAGGCGTGACCGGTTCGGCAGCATGCTCGGCCTTCGGCGTGTTTTCTGACGACGCAGGCGCCAATTTCGCAGGCTCGGCAGCCTTGGCGGGAGCCGCCGGGGCTACGGGAGCTATGTCAGGCACACCGAGATCGGCCTTGGGCTTCTCGACAATATGCGCAGCCTTTTTCACTTCAGGCGGCAGGAAGTTTTCCACCAGACCGAAAAAGCGCTCGTAGAACTTCGCTGACGAGACGGTCTCGCTGGCGACCTTGACCATCGAGTCGTCAGTCGAGCCTATCGGCATCGACACGGAGCCCAGCACGCCTACGCCGAGGCTGGCCGAGTTGTTGGTTTTCTTCAGCGCGTAACGGTCCTGCAGGGCGTTGGCAAACATGGTGGAATTGCCATCCTTCGCATCGGCGGCACACACCAGATTGAAGCTGATCTCGATATGCGTATCGCCGGTCTGCTGGAAGCTCTTGCGGCCTGCAATCATCTTCGGGTCGCTGCTGGTGATGATATAGCCCTGACTCAGCAAGGCACGCCGCCCCGCCTCGCAGTAAGCCATATCGGTCGCAGGGTAGCTTCGGGAGAAGGTCCCGGCGTCGTCGAAGTGTTCATGGTCATACACCGCCTGCTTGGGCGACGATGAGCAGCCGGCTGCCATCAGCACGGCAGAGATCCAGAAGGCGGTACGAACGTTCAGTAGCTTAAACATCGAAAATCCTGAGGAAGGAAAAGACTGCCAGCAAGACTGCGAACTGGGAAATGGCGGTAAGTCTGCAACAAGGCCGACGCTGGATCAACGTACAGTTCAAAAGGATTTGGATACAGTCCATGCTCAAGCGAACCAGATCTCCCCGCAGGCACACAAAAACGCAGACAACAAAAAAGCGACCCTAAGGCCGCTTTCTTGTTTGCTTCAAGGAGTTCAAGGGCCTTGAAGCGGTGTATGGCGCAGCGGACGGGACTCGAACCCGCGACCCCCGGCGTGACAGGCCGGTATTCTAACCGACTGAACTACCGCTGCGTATCGCTGTAAACCTGTTTGAAACAAACTTTTGGTAGCCTGCTTCCTGTACACGTGACTGAAAGACCCTTGGGCTTTTCAATCGCAGACCCGGCGAACCCGATCTGTACAAATATGGCGCAGCGGACGGGACTCGAACCCGCGACCCCCGGCGTGACAGGCCGGTATTCTAACCGACTGAACTACCGCTGCGCATTGTGGACTTGCGTCCGTATAAGCTTTTTAAAATCACTTTTGAAAGCCCTCGTACTTCAGCTTTCAAACTCAACGATGGTGGGTGATGACGGGATCGAACCGCCGACCCGCTGCTTGTAAGGCAGCTGCTCTCCCAGCTGAGCTAATCACCCTTTGCTTCGTTGAGGCCGCGAAATTTACGCACCTAACGAACCTAAGTCAATAGCCTGATTGAAGTTTTTTTAAAAACCGCCTCAATCACAAAACCCTCACCACACACCAAAAGCACAAGCAATAGCTCAATCGAAGCTCGCCCGCACAAACTACTCGGCGTACACCATCTTGCGTGTCATGCCACCGTCGACCACGAACTCCTGCCCGGTCACGAAACCGGCGTTTCTGGACAACAGCCAGGCAACCATCGCCGCAACATCCTCCACCGTCCCTACCCTGCCCGCCGGGTGCTGGGCATGATCGGTCTCGGACAACGGCTCGGCTCTGCGCAACGAGGGGTCGCGAGCGTCGATCCAGCCAGGGCTGACAGCGTTGACACGAATCTCCGGCCCCAGGCTGATCGCCAGCGCATGCGTCAGCGCCATCAGGCCACCCTTGCTGGCTGCATAAGCCTCGGTGTCGGCCTCAGACTGACGGGCGCGTGTGGAGGTCAGGTTGACGATGCTGCCGCAATGCGCACGCAGATAAGGCGCGCAATGCTTGGCCAGCAGCATCGGACCGCCGAGGTTGACTGCCAGCACACGGTTCCAGTGCGACAGCTCAAGGCTTTCCAGCGTAGTGTTGTGCGGATCGGCGACCGCCGCGTTGCACACCAGCGCATCGAGACGACCGAACTGCCGAAGCACCTCGGCCACGCCCGCTGCGACTTGTTCTTCACTGGCAACGTCCATGGCAATGAACAGGGCATTTTCACCCAGCGCACTGGCCACTTTCGAGCCACGCGTACGGTCCAGATCGGTCAACACCACTTGCCAGCCTTCGGCAATCAGCCACGCTGCGATGCCGAGCCCGATACCCCGAGCGGCACCGGTCACCAGGGCGACACGACCATTGTGGACGCTGGCAAATTTCAACGCCCACTCCTCGCCCGGCTTGCCACTGGCCGGATTGCTGGCCTCGCTACTCACAACGCCGCCAGACCACGAGCCAGGTCAGCCTGCAGGTCAGCCACGTCTTCCAGCCCCACTGCAACCCGAATCAAGCTGTCGCGAATACCTGCGGCTTCACGCTCCTGAGGTGCCAGGCGACCGTGAGAGGTGGTGCTCGGGTGAGTGATCGTGGTTTTGCTGTCGCCCAGGTTGGCAGTGATCGAAATCAGTCGCGTGGCATCGATGAAGCGCCATGCGCCGTCCTTGCCACCCTTGACCTCGAAGCTCACTACAGCGCCAAAACCCTTTTGCTGACGCTGGGCCAACTCGTGCTGCGGGTGACTTTTCAGTCCGGCGTAATAGACCTTTTCAATGCCGTCCTGCTGCTCGAGCCACTCGGCCAGTGCCTGAGCATTGGCACAGTGAGCGCGCATCCGCAGGTTCAGGGTTTCGAGGCCCTTGAGGAATATCCACGCGTTGAACGGGCTGAGTGTCGGCCCGGCAGTACGCAGGAAACCGACCACTTCTTTCATCTGCTCGCTGCGCCCGGCAACCACGCCGCCCATGCAACGGCCCTGGCCGTCGATGAACTTGGTGGCCGAATGCACGACAATGTCAGCGCCCAGCAACAGCGGCTGCTGCAAGGCCGGCGTACAGAAACAGTTGTCGACGATCAACATCGCGCCCTTGGCGTGGGCGATCTCGGCCAGCGCCGTGATGTCGACCAGTTCAGCCAGGGGATTGGACGGCGATTCGACGAAGAGCATTTTGGTGTTGGGCTTGATAGCCGCGTCCCAGCCGCTCAGATCGGCGAGAGGAACGTAATCCACCTCGACACCAAAGCGCTTGAAGTACTTGTCGAACAGGCTGATGGTCGAGCCGAAAACGCTGCGTGACACCAGCACATGATCACCGGCGCTGCACAGGCTCATCACCACTGCCAGGGTTGCCGCCATGCCGGTCGCCGTAGCGACGGCCTGCTCGGCACCTTCCAGTGCGGCAATGCGCTCTTCGAACGAACGCACCGTCGGGTTGGTGTAACGCGAGTAGACGTTGCCCGGCACTTCACCGGAGAAACGCGCAGCCGCGTCGGCGGCTGTGCGAAATACGTAACTGGAGGTAAAGAACATGGGTTCGCCATGCTCTCCTTCCGGTGTGCGGTGATGCCCGGCACGTACGGCTAGGGTATCGAAACCTACGCCTTCAAGGTCGCTGTCCAGCCGACCTGCATCCCATTCCTGAGTCATGCCGCCCACTCCTTGCCCAATTAGTTGTTGTACAGATCGATGATCGCGCTCACTGCCTGAGTCTT
Source organism: Pseudomonas sp. PvP100 (assembly GCF_017833055.1). Taxonomy (NCBI): domain Bacteria; kingdom Pseudomonadati; phylum Pseudomonadota; class Gammaproteobacteria; order Pseudomonadales; family Pseudomonadaceae; genus Pseudomonas; species Pseudomonas sp. PvP100. The sequence continues at coordinate 391,561 of NZ_JAFIBO010000001.1, read as the reverse complement.
GATCTTGGAGGCGTCATTACGCGCGCTCTCGATCCGGTTCAAATAATGCTCGTCGATGTCGCCGGTCACGTACTTGCCGTCGAAAACCGAGCAATCGAAGTTGTCGATCTTGATTTTCTTGCTGCCGCTGACCGCTTCGATCAGGTCATTCAGATCCTGATAGACCAGCCAGTCGGCACCGATGAGGTCGGCCACGTCCTGAGTGGTGCGGTTGTGGGCAATCAGTTCGTGAGCACTCGGCATGTCGATGCCGTAGACGTTGGGGTAGCGCACAGCCGGGGCTGCAGAACAGAAGTAGACATTCTTGGCACCGGCTTCGCGGGCCATCTGGATGATCTGCTTGCAGGTCGTGCCACGTACGATGGAGTCATCCACCAGCATCACGTTCTTGCCGCGGAACTCCAGCTCGATGGCGTTGAGCTTCTGGCGTACGGATTTCTTGCGCGCAGCCTGGCCCGGCATGATGAAGGTCCGGCCGATGTAACGGTTCTTGACGAAGCCTTCGCGGAACTTGACGCCCAGATGGTTGGCCAGCTCCAGCGCCGCAGTACGGCTGGTGTCCGGAATCGGGATGACCACGTCGATATCGTGATCAGGGCGCTCGCGCAGGATCTTGTCGGCCAGCTTCTCACCCATGCGCAGGCGCGCCTTGTAGACCGAGATGCCGTCGATGATCGAGTCCGGACGCGCCAGATAGACGTGTTCGAAGATGCATGGTGCGTATTTGGGGTTGGCCGCGCACTGACGGGTATGCAGCTTGCCGTCTTCAGTGATGTAGACCGCTTCGCCCGGCGCCAGGTCGCGAATCAGGGTAAAGCCCAGCACGTCCAGCGATACGCTTTCCGAGGCGATCATGTACTCGACGCCTTCGTCGGTGTGACGCTGGCCGAACACGATAGGACGAATGGCGTCCGGGTCACGGAAGCCGACGATACCGTAGCCAGTGATCATGGCCACGACCGCGTAACCACCACGGCAGCGATTGTGCACGTCGGTCACTGCCGCGAAGATATCCTCTTCGGTCGGCTGCAACTTGCCACGCACCGCCAGCTCATGGGCGAACACGTTGAGCAGCACTTCCGAATCGGAATTGGTGTTCACATGGCGCAGGTCGGATTCGTAAATTTCCTTGGCCAACTGCTCGACGTTGGTGAGGTTGCCGTTGTGCGCCAGCGTGATGCCGTAAGGCGAGTTGACGTAGAACGGCTGAGCCTCGGCCGACGTCGAGCTGCCCGCGGTGGGGTAACGCACGTGACCGATGCCCATATGCCCGACCAGACGCTGCATATGACGTTGATGAAACACATCGCGCACCAATCCATTGTCCTTGCGCAGGAATAACCGGCCATCATGGCTGGTTACGATACCGGCAGCGTCCTGGCCGCGGTGCTGGAGGACGGTAAGCGCGTCATACAGCGCCTGATTGACGTTCGACTTGCCGACGATACCGACGATGCCACACATGCGACACAACCCCTACTTAGTGGAACTGGATTTACCGAGCACATCCTGCGGCATTGTAGACGGCAGGATCTGTTCCTTGAACGGCATGTCAGCGGGTACGCTGATGCCGCTGGCGAGCCACTTGCTGGACATCCCGAGAATCAGGTTTTTCGACCAGTCAGCGACCATGAGAAATTGCGGCACCAGCCTGGACTGCTGCCACCATTGATCCTGTTGCACCGGCCCCAGGCTCAACAGCCCTACCGCCACAACGACAAGCAGGCCTCCACGCGCTGCGCCGAAGACCATGCCGAGAAAACGATCGGTCCCGGAAAGCCCGGTGACGCGAATCAGCTCGCCTATCAGAAAATTGACCATGGCGCCTACCAGCAGGGTGGCGACAAAAAGAATGGTACAGCTCGCGATCACGCGGGCCGAAGGTGTTTCTATGTAGTTGACCAGATACTGCGACAGCCCTGCGCCAAACATCCAGGCCACAACACCTGCAATGATCCACGTCGTCAACGACAGTGCTTCTTTTACGAAGCCGCGCTTCAGACTGATCAGGGCGGAGATGGCGACAATTCCGAGAATTGCCCAGTCAACCGGAGTAAATGGCACGTTGCAGCCTGCAGACGGATAAGGCGGCGCATTTTAGCAGAGCGCCCGCCTGCCGGTAAGCAGCGATTACCGGCGCGAGGCATTTTCCTTTGTGCCAGGGGCACGAGGTGCCGAACGGTCAGCCACCCTGGGGCTGAAAGCGCACCACAATGCCCTTGAGCTTTTGCTGTTTGTCGAGCTGATCGCGCAGGCGATCGGCCTCGGCGCGCTCGATGAGCGGGCCGACAAACACCCGGTTCACGCCATCAGCGGTGCGAATGTAGGCGTTGTAGCCCTGGGTGCGCAGCGTCTTTTGCAGATTGTCGGCATTGGCACGATTGGACATACTCGCCAATTGCACCGACCAACTGATCGACAGGCCGTTGGCGTCGACGCCAGCAGGTGCCGCAGGTTTGGCAGGCGCCGGTGTCGCTGCTGGTGCAGCAGCTGTCGCTGGCGCCGGAGCAGGTGCCGGCTTGGCAGCAGGTTTGGAGGCCGGAGCGGCAGGTGCGGTCTGAGCGATCGGCGCAGGCGCTATCGGCATGGCAGGCGGCTGGTTGCTGCTCATGTCATCATCACCTGGCACAGGCTCCTGAGGCAGAACCTGAGGCTCCGGAACAGGTACCGGATCGACCCGCACCTGCGCAGCTGCAGGCGCCTGAGGCGCGGCTGGCGCTTCGACCTGCACCTGACGTGTTTCATCTTCACGCGTGAAAAGCATGGGCAGGAAAATGACCGCCACGGCGATCAGCACCAGTGCTCCAACCATTCGCTGCTTGAATACGTTATCCAGCAAAGCCATTTGCAGCGTCCTCATCGGTGTACCGGGCCAACCATTCAAGGGCCTCGGCAACACAGTAAAATGAACCGAACAGCAGAATCTCGTCATCGGGCGTGGCATGCGCGCACTGAGCTTCCAGCGCCAACGCGATACTCTGATAGGACGTCACGCGGGCCCCAAGGTTCTGCAAGGCCGCCTGCAACTCTTCTGCCGGCCGGCTGCGCGAGGTCGGAAGCGGCGCAACGGCCCACTCTTCAATGACCGGCGCCAAGTGCGCGACCACACCGTCGAGATCCTTGTCACTGAGCAGGCCAAACACTGCACGACGCTTGCCGCCGAGTGGCTGCCGCGCCAGGCGTTGCCCCAGAAACCGGGCGGCGTGGGGGTTATGGCCTACATCCAGAAGCAGGTTGAGCGACTTGCCGTGCCACTTGACGACCCTGCGATCGAGACGACCGGCGAGCCGGGTCTCGGCAAGCACCTTGCCTGTCGCATCCGGTTGCAATATATACCCCAGCAGGGCGAAGGCCTGAAGCGCCAGCGCTGCATTCTGCATGGGCAGGTCGAGCAGCGGCAGACCGCGCAGCTCGATCCGTTCGCCGTGAGCGATACCGCGCCAGTCCCAGCTGTCATCACCTATGGAAAGATCGAAATCTCGGCCACGCAACAACAACGGACAGCCCAGCTCGCGAGCTTTGGCCAGCAGCGGCTCAGGGGGCGCCGGGTCACCGCACAGTGCAGGACAGCCAGCGCGAAAGATCCCGGCTTTCTCGAAAGCGACCGACTCACGGGTGTCACCCAGGTACTCGGCGTGATCGACCCCGATACTGGTGACCAGCGCCAGGTCCGCATCCACGAGATTGACCGCGTCCAGACGACCGCCCAGACCGACTTCCAGCACCACCGCATCGAGCCGGGCCTGCTCGAACAACCAGAACGCCGCCAGCGTGCCCATTTCGAAATAAGTCAGGGTGACATCGCCGCGCGCCGCTTCGACCGCAGCGAAGGCATCGCACAGTTCCAGATCGGTTGCCTCGACGCCCTGCACTTTCACCCGCTCGTTATAGCGAAGCAGATGCGGGGAGCTGTAGACACCGACCTTCAAGCCCTGAGCCTGCAACAAGGCGGCGACAAAGGCGCAGGTCGAGCCCTTGCCGTTGGTGCCCGTCACCGTGATCACCTGGCGCGCCGGGCGTGTAAGCCCCAGTTGCAGCGCCACCTGTCGAGACCGGTCCAGGCCCATATCGATGGCCGACGGATGCAGTTGCTCCAGGTAGGCGAGCCAGTCGCTCAGGGACGTAGGGGTCATATCGTCGCAGGTGCCGGCGGGACGACGATTGGCTCGATAACGGGTGCGACAAAGCGAGGGGTTGGCAGGTTCATCATCTGTGCCAGCAGGTTACCCAGGCGCGGACGAAGTTCGCTGCGCGAGACGATCATGTCGATAGCGCCGTGATCCAGCAGGAATTCGCTGCGCTGGAAGCCTTCAGGCAGCTTCTCACGAACGGTTTGCTCGATGACCCGCGGACCAGCGAAACCGATCAGTGCTTTTGGCTCTGCGACGATGACGTCACCCAGCATGGCCAGGCTGGCGGAAACGCCACCGTAGACCGGGTCGGTCAGCACCGAGATGAACGGCAGCCCTTCTTCGCGAAGGCGCGCCAGAACGGCGGACGTCTTGGCCATCTGCATCAGCGAGATCAGCGCTTCCTGCATGCGCGCACCGCCGGAAGCGGCGAAGCAGACGAACGGGCAGCGATTTTCCAGCGCGTAGTTGGCGGCACGTACGAAACGCTCGCCGACAATGGCACCCATCGAACCACCCATGAACGAGAATTCGAATGCCGAGGCCACCACCGGCATACCCAGCAAAGTGCCACTCATGGAAATCAGCGCATCCTTTTCACCGGTCTGCTTCTGCGCAGCGGTCAGGCGATCCTTGTACTTCTTGCCGTCGCGGAATTTCAGACGGTCGACCGGCTCAAGGTCGGCACCCAGCTCTTCGCGCCCTTCGACGTCCAGAAAAATGTTCAGGCGTGCACGTGCACCGATACGCATGTGGTGGTTGCACTTGGGGCAGACGTCCAGGGTCTTTTCCAGCTCAGGGCGATACAGCACCGCCTCACAGGACGGGCATTTATGCCAGAGGCCTTCGGGAACCGAGCTCTTCTTGACCTCGGAACGCATGATCGATGGGATCAGTTTGTCTACCAACCAGTTGCTCATGCTTTATATCTCCAGTACCGGTGTGGCTCGAACGACTGACAAATCAAACACCAGTCGCATGCCCTCAGATAAATTCGTATATGGACGACGATGAAAGGATAGCGATCGACTCACGGCCGGACCTGCACACCCCTCACCCCGATTTTTCACAACGACGGCGTTGCACAGTGGCCCCACCGCTTACTCGATTCGACCCGCGTGCCTCTTGGCGCGGACAGGCTTATGGACGGCGGCCGATCAATAGCCGTCACATCAGGTGCCGTGCACCGCACTCATGAACGCCCGGATCTTCTCCCGATCCTTGATACCCTTGCTCTTTTCAACGCCGCCGCTGACATCCACGGCATAGGGCCGGACCTGAGCGATGGCCTGCGCCACGTTGGCCGACGTCAGCCCGCCCGCCAGAATGACCGGCTTGTCCAGGTCGTCCGGAATCAATGCCCAATCGAAGGTTTCTCCGGTACCGCCCGGCACACCTTCGACGTAGGTATCGAGCAGCACGCCGCGTGCATTGCGATAGGTCCGGCAGACCCCGGCAATGTCATCACCGGCCTTGACCCTCAGCGCCTTGATGTAAGGACGATGATACCCGTCGCATTCCTCGGGTGTTTCATCGCCATGAAACTGCAGCATGTCCAGCGCGACCGCATCCAGCGTCTCGTTGAGCTCGCAGCGACTGGCGTTGACGAACAGGCCCACCGTGGTGATGAACGGCGGCAGCGCGGCAATAATGGCACGCGCCTGCAATACCGTCACCGCGCGCGGGCTTTTCGGGTAGAACACCAGGCCAATAGCGTCGGCACCCGCCTCGGCGGCAGCCAGTGCATCTTCTATGCGGGTAATCCCGCAGATCTTGCTGCGAACGGCTGACATGTCGTGAGTAACCTCCGGTTTTTCGGAAAGTCCCGGATGTTAGCAAATGCTGCCAGGATCGTCAGCCGTCCAATTCCGCAAAGCCCGTAAGAAAATGAGGACCGATATAACGCTCTGGCAACGGGAATTCATCACGGTACTCGACGCCGACCAGGTAAAGCCCATAAGGATGGGCCGTGACACCGCCGGTGCGCCGAATCCGGCTTTCCAGCACCTCGCGCGCCCACTCCACAGGACGCTCGCCGGTACCGATGGTCATCAGCACACCGGCGATATTGCGCACCATATGATGAAGAAAGGCATTGGCGCGTACATCGATCACGATCATCTTGCCGTGACGGGTCACGCGCAGATGGTGCAACTGCTTGACCGGCGACTTGGCCTGACACTGACCGGCGCGAAACGCGCTGAAATCGTGAGTACCCACCAGATATTCGGCAGCCTGCGCCATGCGCTCGACATCCAGCGGGCGGTGGTTCCAGGTAATTTCCTGGTTCAGGTGCGCCGGGCGGATCTGATCGTTGTAGATCACGTAACGATAACGCCGGGCAATGGCCTTAAAGCGTGCATGAAAGGTGGCTGGCATGACCCTGGCCCAAGTGACGCTGACATCGTGGGGCAGATTGATATTGGCGCCCATGACCCAGGCCTTCAGGGTGCGTTCGGCCTGGGTGTCGAAATGCACCACCTGACCGCAGGCATGCACGCCGGCGTCCGTGCGACCGGCACACATCAGTGAAACCGGTGACGCGGCCACTTTTGACAACGCGTCTTCAAGGGTCTCCTGCACGGTCAGCACGCCGGACGCCTGACGTTGCCAGCCGCAATAGCGCGAGCCCTTGTATTCAACGCCCAGCGCGATTCGGGAAAAGCCCTCGGCCGCCATCTCGGCGGCCGGGTTATCTATATTCGCCAAAGTGGTACAGCCTGTCGGTTCGCGAAAAGTCGGCCATTATACGGCCGCAAAAAAAACACGCTACTCAAGCCGGACATCTGAAATGCAAACGGCCGCATAAGCGGCCGTGTGCAGGTTGCCGGGGTTGATCAGGCCAGCCGCGAAAGCATTTCCCGCGCTTCGCTTTTCTGACCGTCATCGCCCTCGGTGACGACCTCATCAAGAATATCCCGAGCGCCGTCCGCATCGCCCATGTCGATGTAGGCACGCGCCAGATCAAGCTTGGTCGCCGCCTCGTCAGTACCGGACATGAAGTCGAAGTCCGGCTCGTCATCCAGCGCTGCCGCGTCCTCCGCGGTGAATCTCGGCTCATCGAGCGGCGGATGCTCGAGATTTTGCGAAAGACGCTCAAGCTCGGCATTGACGTCATCGATTTCAGTCGCGAACGCCTGACTTGCCTGATCAGTTTCAATCTCGTCCGCCAGCGACAGGTCGAAATCCTCTGGAAGCTCCAGATCATCACTGACCGGCGGCACAGCCGAGGTTTCACCCAAATCCAGCGGATCCTCGCCAAGCCCAAGCAGGAAGTCATCTTCGCTCTTGAGGGCCGGGTCTTCCTCGGACAAGTCCAGATCGAAGTCGGCGAGGTCCTGCGGCGTTGTCGCTGCACGGGCCTCTTCCTGCTGCTGCATGACCGACTCGAAGCTCAGCTCTTCGTCATCCGCTACCGCCGATACCTTGGGCTCGTCGAGCATCAGGTCATCGAGATCGTTAACAGTAGAGACTTCGGGCACAGACGGTTCTTCGAACTCGTCCAGGCTCAAGTCGAAATCGTTATCGAACGGGTCTGCCTCTTCAACAGGCTCTGCGACCAGCGGCGCGACTACTTCCGGCTCAGGTTCAGGTGTAGCAACAATTTCGGGCTCAGGCTCTGGCTCGGCCTCCTGCTCTGCCGCATCATCGGCCAGCAGTTCTTCGAGATATTTGGCATCAAGCTCTGCAACCAGCGCAGCTGTCGTGGCCGCTGCGGCGGCTGCAGCTACCACTGGGGCAGCCGATGCAGTGGAGGGTTCAGAAGCCAGCGGCGCAGCAACAGGTGCCACCGGCTTCAGGGTCGAGTTAAGTTCTTCCCGCTGCTCGACCTCAGCTTCAAGCTTTCCCGCTGCCACCAGTTTACGTTCGTGGGCGGCATAGGCTTTGTTATTACCCTGCTCGGCGTAGATTTCCATCAGTTTCAGACGGATATCGTCGCGTTTAGGGTCTTCGTTGACGGCTTCTTCCAGCAATTCAATCGCCTGATTCATACGGCCGTAAGCGATATGGATCTCGGCCTGAACCAGCGGATCGGCAGGACGTTCACGACCGGCAGCAGCTGCTGCTGCGCCTCCCATGCGCACGTTGGGCGGCGGCACATCAAGCCCGTCGAAGCTGGCAGGCGGTGCATTCATGTCCATGTCCGAGACGAAATCCGACTCCTCGGCCAGCGCACGCGCCATGCGCTTGTGCTTCTCGGCCTCGGCCTTCGCCGCGCGACGACGCGCCAGGAACAACAGCAGCAAGGCCAGAATCAGCAATACCGCACCGCCGATCAGACCAAGCAACACAGGGTTGTTGATGATTTTCTGCAGCGCGTCCTCGTCTTCGTCCGCTGCAGCAACCGGCTCTACCGCCAGCGGCTGCTCTGGCGCCGGCGTTGCAACTTCGGCAGCTCCGGCAGGCAGCGCATCTTCAGGCGCGATCTCGCCGGCCGGTTTGACCGGGGCACCGTTGGCGTCGACCAGCGAGGCAGGCACCGCCGCGTTGGCAGGCGTCGCCGCTTCCGGGGTGGCGGCAGGAGGAGGCACAGCTGCGCCAGCGGCCTGCATCTTGGCCAGTTGACCGTTTTTCAGCTCGACCAGACGCTGCAACTTGTCGAGCTGGCTTTGCAGGTCGTTCATGCGGCTTTTCAGCTCGGCATTGTCGCGACGCGTAGTGTCCAGGGCTTCCTGAGCCACGGCCAGCTTGTTGCCGACATCGCTGTCGCCCGCCGCACCTTTAGCCGCAGGCTTGCCACTTGCCGACACCAGACTGAGGTTATCGGAGGTATCGACTTTGGAGGGCGCCGCGCCCGCACGGTCACGACGGGTAGCATCGACCTGACGTGTACCGGCCGGCAGACGGCGACCTTCACGCCAGGCGCTGTATTGCCGGGAAACTTCTGCCACTGCCTGTGATTGCGGCAGCGCGGTGGTCTGTTGCGGCGTTGGAAGGCGCAGCACCTGCCCTTTCTTCAGGCGGTTGATGTTGCCACCAATGAACGCATCCGGATTCAACGCCTGAATCGCCAGCATGGTTTGCTGGACAGTCCCGCCAGTGCGCACCTTCGCAGCGATTTCCCACAGGGTGTCGTTATTGGCGGTGACGTACTGCGACTGCTTGTCCGCGGCTGGCGGCGGCACTGCGGCTGGGTTGGCAGACGGTGCCGGTGCTGGTGCCTCGGCTGCTGGCGCTTCAGCCGACGGGGCTACCGTTGCCAGTTGCGCAGGCGCCGCGGGCGCTGCAGCGGGGGCCGGGGCAGCAGCCGCAGCGGCTGCCTCGGGAGAGAATTTCGGCGGATCGAGCAGAAGGCTGTATTCACGCAGCAACCGGCCATTGGGCCAGAGCACCTGAACCAGGAACTTCACATAAGGCTCGCGCACCGGCTTGCTAGATGTAATGCGCAAGACACTTTTACCGCTGGCATTGATAACCGGGGTAAAGGTGAGATCGTTGAGAAATGCCTGACGGGTCACGCCCGCCTGCGCGAAGTCGGCCGTGGTGGCCAGGCTGGGCACAACTTGCGTTGCGTTGAGTCCCTGAGCCTCGGTCAACTCGATTTCCGCTACCAATGGCTGATTCAGGGTCGACTTGACCGACAATTCCCCGAGCCCCAGCGCCTGCGCCATACCCGATGACAGCGCTGATGCCGCAGCGATTGCTAATACCAGTTTACGAACCTGAACCATAGCCCATCCCTTGTTTAAAGATTCCCCGAGATCCGGGGAGGTAGTCCTGCATTTGGGTGTAAGGCGTATCGCCGCTAAAACAATTATTCAAATTGTTGCCAAGTATCTTTTACACATAGTCTTTTATCAACAATTCGCCAACCTGCACAGCGTTGAGCGCCGCGCCTTTGCGCACATTATCCGAGGTCAGCCACAGATTGAGCTGCTCGGAATCGTCGGTTCCCGCCCTGACGCGTCCCACATAAACCACGTCCTGACCCACCGCATCGCCCACCGGTGTAGGGTAATCACCCGCATCGACCAGCTCGATCCCCTCTGCAGACTCGAGTGCAGCATTGACCGCCGCCACGTCGACCGCCCCGGCCGTGCGCAGCGCGACAGTGAAGCTGTCACCAAAGAACACCGGTACCTGAATGCAAGTCGCAGACACTTTGAGCGATGGCAGCGCAAGCAGTTCGCGCAATTCTTCGACCAGACGCCTTTCCAGCGGCAGGTGCCCCGACGCGTCTGGTGTACCCACTTGCGCCAGCAGGTTGAACGCCATCTGGCGATCAAAAAAACGTGCTTCCAGCGGGCGGACATTCAACAGTTCGGTGGTCTGCCGTGCCAGCTCGCTGACGCCTTCACGCCCCAGTGCCGATACCGCCAGACACGCCGTTACCATCACCGACTGAATATCGATCAGGCCGCGCAACGGCGCCAGAGCCAGGGCAACCGCAGTGGCAGAAGCGCTGGGGCTGGCAACCAGACAAGGCGCGATACCACGGCTGTGCAAAAGCGTAGCATTTATTTCCGGCACCACATTCGGCGCCTGGGCTGACGTAAATGCGCCCGACAAGTCGATGACCGTGCACCCCGCTGCTACCGCTTTTTCGGCGTGACTGCGACTGACCGCAGGCCCCGCAGCGAAAAACGCCATGCGCACCGTGCTGAAATCGAATTCGTCGACTTCGCGTACGCGCACATTCTTGCCTCGAAACGGCACCGAGTGGCCTGCGGACTCGATGCTGGCCAGCAGGTACAGATTGCCCACCGGAAAATTGCGCTCCTCCAGAACCTGCACAACGGTTTCGCCGACAGTACCGGTTGCGCCGACTACGGCGATATCAAAGGACTGGCTCATGCAAAAACCTCAGGAAAATCAGGGAGCGGCACTTTAACCGCCGCACTGCCGACAGGCAATTCAAGCCGGCAATCAGGTGTGCATTTCAAGGCTCGAGCCCTATCGGGAAGAACACGCCATGGCTCCAGACGCCCAGCCAGCGCTGTCCGTCTATGTCGCGGGAGACGGCCAGCTCGACCAACTGATAGAAAACATTGCGGTGAATCAGCGCCTCAAGATTGGTTCGCACGTGAATGTACGGCGCCGGTTCCTGGGTGTCAGGGTCGGTTACAACCCGCAAAAGGTGTTCCGGTCCCGCTTCGCTTTGATCCTCGACATTGGTCAGAAAGCGCAATACCTGGCCCTCGCCCTCCCCAAGCACCTCGAGGCTGACAGCGACAAAAGGCGCGTCATCAACTGTGATGCCGACCTTCTCGACGGGCGTGACCAGGAAATAGTCATCGCCATCGCGGCGCATGATGGTAGAGAACAGCCGGACCATCGGTTTGCGGCCAATCGGCGTGCCCAGGTAATACCAGGTACCGTCGCGAGCGATACGCATGTCGATATCGCCGCAGAAGTCCGGATTCCACAAATGAACAGGCGGTAGCCCTTTGGTTTTGGGGATCTGCGCGAACAGATCACCCGCCTTGTTTGAATCGGTCACTCAACTCTCCTGACACGGCTTCTAGCGTTCGACACCCAATAAGGTACGAGCGTAGTCCTCAAGAGGCGGACCCAGCAAATCCTCGGGGCTTTTGTCGTAAAGCGTCAGCAATCCGCCACGGCTGCGAATGCGTGCGCTGTCGATGAGGTAGCGGGTGCCGGTCTCGATCAGCATCAGCTGAATGACGCCGCTGTCGACGCCCAGACGATCCACCGCTTCCTGATCGGCCCATTGATCGCCATTGCCAATGCGGTCGTCAGCCTTGGCGAAACGCGCATAGAGCAAATAATGTGCGCCCGCAGCACGCGCCTCGACCATGGCTTCATCCAGCCCCAATGGGCCTCGGGCACGACGGACCATCGGGAAGTACTCGATAAAGCCCTTGAAAGCTTCTTCAGCCACCACGTTGGGCCGCGGATAGGCGTTGCCTGGCGGCACAAAGGCGCCCTGAGCGATGTAAATGAACGAGTCAGGCTGCACGCGCCAGTTGGCAGTACGCCGGGTTTCGCTATGGTCGAGCAGACCTGCGTCGCTGAATTGCTCGCGAACACCCTCGCCCATGTCACTGACTTTCATGCAGCCACTCAACGCCAGAAGCGCGAGCAGCATAACCAGGCTACGCATTATCCCCTCCCAAATACCGGTGACGGAAAACCGGCGAATGGTCGTCGGATGCAGCTTCCGCGCCATCTCTGGCGCAGCCGGCACCAAAGCCTTGAAGCTGATGCTCAAGGCCAGGCCTGCGCGTTATTCGGCGGCAGGATCTGGCGTGGGTTCGGCGTTGACTTCGCCGTCGCGCTTGCGCTTGTTGCCCATGCGTACGCCGATGTCCATGAGGAAGTGGAAGAAGCCCTCCTGGTCTTCCAGCACGTTGCTCCAGAATGGCGAGTGATACAGCGCAACGGCGCCATGCACCAGCGCCCAGGCAGCGCAGTAATGATAGTAAGGCGGGACATCTTCGAGCTTGCCTTCGCTGATGCGGCCTTTGATCAGCAGCGTCAGGTGTTCGAAGTTCGAAGCGCGAATCTTGTGCAGTTCTTCGACCAGTTCAGGCACCTGGTTGCCCTTGACCACCTTCTCTTCCAGGCGGTCGAACAGGCGATAGCGCTGCGGGTCACGCATGCGGAATTCGAAGTAGGCGCGCGAGAGCGATTCCTTGTCCTTGTCGACATCGGCCGAATGCAGCAGCTCGTTCAGATCCCGCTCGTAGTCGAGCATCAGGCGCAGGTAGATTTCCGCCTTGGACTTGAAGTGCTTGTAGATGGTGCCTTTGCCAATGCCGACGGCGTCCGCGATCATCTCGACAGTGACGCTGTCTTCGCCTTGCTCGAGAAACAGCTTTAGCGCGGTGTCGAGAATTTCCTGCTCACGGCGGCGAAATTCACGGACCTTACGAGGTTCTTTCTGCATAGAGAGGTCTGTCAGGATCGAAATCGAAGCCGGGTATTATGCCCAATCGGCGCTAAATTGCACGGTTCATCCATACTTGTCGACCTGCATGAACGATTCGCACCGGTCAGCCCGGGCGCCCGATACCGTTCCAGTGCGGTGGCAACCTAGTGCGCTGGCAACGCTGGAGAGGCAACGACAAACTCCAGATAACCCGTGATCACCACATACAACGTGAAGTAGGCAAAGATCAGCGCCGAGGCAATGTACGACCAGCGCAACATTCGTTCGCCCATGAAACGCCCACCCTGATGAGCCAGCGCGCACAGCGAGATCGACCAGACCACGCCCGCAGCGACAAACCCGGCGAGAAAGGTCGAAGCACTGACAAGATCAGAGCCTTGCCGGGCAATCAGCGCTCCGCCGACTGCGGCAAACCAGAGGATGGCGCTGGGTGAGGACATCGCCAGAAAGATCCCGCGCAGGAACAGCGCCAGGCTGGATTTTTCCGATTCAACCGCCTGACTGTCGAGACCGTTGCTGACGGTGGTAGCACTCATGATCATTCTGAAGCAGAACCAGGCCAGCACCGCCGTGCCGCCAATCCAGAGCACGTAGCGCACGGCTTCATATTGCAGCAGCACGGCCATGCCGAGCATCGCCAGGATTGCATAGGCCAGATCACCGACGCAGGTTCCCAGCCCGAGCCACAGCCCTCTGGAAAAACCGCGCTGCATGGACAGCGTGATCATGGCGATGTTTGCCAGACCAATGTCCAGGCACAAGGACAGACTCAGCAGAAAACCGTTGGAAAACTCCACCCCACCACTCCATTACTGCAGCGCCCAGGTATTTAGCCCGATAAAAGTGTTCATCGAGCACTCAAGGAGCGCTTTAGTATTCCAAAACTGTTTAAAAAACGATCAAAAGACACTGGACGCTACGCCGTCCTGAACAATACTTAAGCTGCTGCCGCGTCATCATTCCCCAAATGACTCGGCAGTAGAGGCGCCAAAGGACTAGCGCGCCTTTGTTTTACTCCTAATGGTCTTAACCCGGCTTCACCCCCCAGAATCCGGGTTTTTTTTGCCTGCGATTTGTCTGCCCGTGAACGTGTGCATCCGTCAGCGCTGAACGTGCGCCAGCGGAAACAGGCGAGCGAAATTGGCCGTGGTCTGCTCGGCAAAGCGCTCGTAGGACTCGCCTCGCAGCATTGCCAGAAACTCGGCCACCTCACGTACGTACTGGGGCAGATTCGGCTTGCCCCGATACGGGATGGGCGCGAGGTACGGGGAGTCGGTCTCGACCAGCAGACGATCGGCGGGCACCTGCCTTGCAACGTCGCGCAGGGCATCGGCGTTGCGAAACGTCACGATACCGGACAGCGAAATGTAGTAACCCAGGTCCAGCGCGGCCTTGGCCATCTCCCAGTCTTCGGTGAAACAGTGCAGGACACCGGCGTGGGGCAAGGCCGCTTCACGCAGCAGGCTGAGGGTATCGGCACGTGCGCCCCGAGTGTGGATGACCACTGGTTTTTCAGTGATTCTGGCCGCCTCGAGGTGAACCCGGAAAGACGCCTGTTGCAGCTCGGCCGCTTCAGGTTCGTAGTGATAGTCCAGACCGGTCTCACCAATCGCTACCACCCGCGGGTGATCCAGCTCCTTGAGCAACCAGTCCAGAGGCGGCATTTCGCCGGGCTTCACGTCCAGCGGATGAATGCCCACCGAGCAATCGACATCCGCGTAGCGTTCGGCGAGTGCCTTGACCGCACCCGCATTGTCGGCGCTGACACCGATGCAGAGAAAATGCCCGACCCCTCTGCCGCGGGCGGCGTCGAGTGCGGCATCCAGAGAGCCGTCGTGCTGGGCAAGGTCAAGGCGATCGAGGTGACAATGGGAATCTACAAGCATGGGTTAAAACACAACTACATCGTATGGGTTGGACGATCGGACTTGAGAGCGCCGACCAGGTGAGTTTCGATCAGATTGCGGGCGGTGTTGTCGCCGTCATTGAACTGCACGCCAACGCCGGCAGTGCGATTGCCCTGCGCGCCTTTCGGCGTGATCCAGGCAACACGACCGGCCACCGGAACCTTCTCCGGTTCGTCCATCAGATTAAGAAGCATGAACACTTCATCGCCCAGCTTGTAGCTTTTGCTGGTCGGAATGAACAGCCCGCCGTTTCTGATGAACGGCATATAAGCAGCGTAAAGAACGGACTTGTCCTTGATGGTCAGGGACAGAATGCCATTACGTGGACCTGTGCTCGGCGGCAGATTCATGACAACACCTCAACGGTTCCGGATAACGCAGAGTCTACGCCTGTCCCGGCAGACCTGCCCACTGCACCAACAACGCTTCAAGCAGCAAAACCCGATTGAGGTTGGCCTTGGACATGACTTTCTGGCGCTGCGCCAGAATCCAGTCCTGAATATCCAGCACTTTGGCGCGAGAAGACTTCTGCGCCAGGTATTGAATCACCTTGCGCATGTCACCCAGGCCAAGGCCCTCCTCGTCCTGCGTCATCTGATAGCGCAGGATCAAGTGCGACCAGTCACAGAACCAGTCGAACAGCAATAACAGCGGAATATCCTTCCAGCCCTCGGCCAGCTGGGTAGCCGACTGTTGTTGCTTGAGCAGCTTCTTGACGCCGTCGACCACCAGCGCGCGCTGTTCGCGAACACCCTGCGCGTGCAGCGCCACCGCAGCCAGCGGTGACCCGGCGGCCAGCGTCAGCAACTCGAAGCGCTCGTCCTGCGTGCAATCGGGCAATGCGCCGCTCAGCCAGTCGAGACTCATCTGCTCGCCGGGCAACGGGCAGGCCTGCTGCACACAGCGGCTCTTGACCGTTGGCAGCAAGCGGCTCGGTTGATGGCTGACCAACAACAGAACGGTATTGCCTGAAGGCTCTTCCAGACTTTTCAGCAAGGCATTGGCCGCGTTGGTATTCATCGCTTCCACCGGCTCGACGAGCACCACCTTGCGCCCGCCCATCTGGGCGGTCTGCACCACGAAACTGACCAGATCACGCACCTGATCGACCTTGATCGGCTTGTCCGCCTCTTCCGGCTCGAGCACGTAATTGTCGGGATGGCTGCCAGCCGCCAACAGCAGACAGGACTTGCAGTGCCCGCAGGCATCAAGCCCGTCAGGCGTCTTGCACAACAAGCTGGCCATCAGCCGTTCAGCCAGGGCGCGCTTACCGATACCCGCAGGCCCGTGCAGCAGATAAGCGTGAGCGTGCTGGGCGCGACCGGCCATCTGCTGCCAGAGCGAAGCCTGCCAGGGATAGGCTTCAGCCACGTTGCAGCTCCAGCAACTGAGGCAGCAAGGTGTCGAGGGAATCCTGCACATCGGCCAGGGTCTGTCCGGCGTCTACCAGGCGATAGCGCGCAGGTTCAGCCTTGGCGCGCTCCAGATAGGTGCTACGCACGGCGTCGAAGAAAGCCCGCCCTTCCTGCTCGAACCGATCCAGCCGACCGCGTGCAGCGGCGCGTGACAGGCCGATCTCTACCGGCAGGTCGAACACCAGCGTCAGGTCAGGGCGCAGGTCGCCTTGAACGAACTGCTCCAGCGCTGCGATACGCTCATGGGACAGGCCGCGACCGCCGCCCTGATAGGCGTAGGTGGCATCGGTAAACCGATCACAGAGCACCACCTCGCCACGCGCCAGCGCGGGACGAATGACTTCGGCCAAATGCTGGGCACGCGCGGCAAACACCAGCAGCAATTCGGTGTCGGCGCTCATGGCCTCGTCGCTGGGCGCCAGCAACAACTCGCGAATACGCTCGGCCAGCGGAGTGCCACCTGGCTCGCGGGTCAGCAGTACCTGAACCCCCTGCGCACGCAACTGTGCCGCCAGGTAGTCGCGGTTGGTGCTTTTGCCTGCACCTTCCGGGCCTTCAAGAGTGATAAACAAGCCAGTCACAGGTCATCCTTAATCGTCATCATTGCGCACTCGGCTCGGACTGCGGGGCATCTGGAACATCCGCAGGCACGGCTTCCGAAGAGGGCGAGTCAGTTGCCGGTGCCGGTGTGGCAGGTGCCGGGCTGGAGCGATAATCCGCGCGGCGCTTGAGCTGATAGTCACGCACGGCCGCGTTATGGGCATCCAGATCGTCCGAGAACACATGGCTGCCGTCACCCTTGGCCACGAAATACAGGCTGCTGCCGTCTACTGGATTGAGCGCAGCGTGAATCGCTTCGCGCCCCACCAGCGAAATAGGCGTCGGCGGCAGGCCGGCGATCACGTAGGTGTTATAGGGCGTCGCTTCCTTGAGGTTGGCGCGGGTCAGCTTGCCGTTGTAGCGCTCGCCCATGCCGTAGATCACGGTCGGATCGGTCTGCAACTGCATGCCCAGCTTCAGGCGACGCACGAACACGCCGGCTATCTGGCCGCGCTCCTGAGGTACACCGGTCTCCTTCTCGACCAAAGACGCCATGATCAGCGCCTGGTAAGGATTTGAGTAGGGAGCCTCTGACGAACGCGCATTCCATTCCTCGTCGAGTACTTCTTCCAGGCGGCTGTAGGCCTGCTTGAGCAATTCGACGTCGGTCATGCCGCGCACGTAGCGGTAAGTGTCCGGAAAGAAACGGCCTTCAGGAAACACGTCGGGGTGGCCAATTTTCGCCATCAGCTCGCTGTCGGACAGACCTGCCAGCGTTTGATCGAGCTTGGGCTGTTTGGCAAGCGCGGCACGCACCTGGCGGAAATTCCAGCCTTCGACCAGCGTCAGGCTGTATTGCACGACTTCCTTGCGCTTCCAGACGTCGAACAGGCCCTTGACGTTCATGCCCGGCATCATGCGGTATTCACCGCTGTGCAGCGCCTGTCCGGACAGGTTGAAACGCCAGTAAAGACGCAGCCAGAAAGCGTCCTTGATCACGCCATCGGCCTGCAATCGATTGAGTACGCCGGTCGGCGTCGAACCGGCCGGAACGTCCAGCAGTTGCTCCTGAGCCACCTCAAGCGGTTGGTTCAGTGCCTGATACTGCTGCCAGAACGCAAAGCCGAGCAGCAAACCTGCCAGGACAACCGCTGTTTCCAGCAACACCAATATTTTTCGGATCAAAATCAGATATCCAGAAGGCTGCGGGCAATACCTTGCAGTTTACGGGTCAGCGGCCCGACCGGCCAGTTCAACGCTGCAAAGCTGCGAACCGGCCAGACGCCGTACACGCTATTGCATAGAAACACTTCGTCTGCCGATTCCAGGTCAGACATGTGCAGGTCACGGATATCGACAGCCAACCCCAGCTTTGGTGCTTGGTCCAGCAGCTCGGCACGCATCACACCTGCGACCCCGCAGCGGCTGAGATCAGCAGTCAGCAAACGGCCCTGACTGACCAGAAACAGGTTGCTGTAGACACCCTCTATCAGTCGCCCGGACATATCACGCATCAAACCCTCGGCGTGCTCGCTGTCACTCCACTCGGAGCGGGCCAGTACCTGCTCCAGACGATTGAGATGTTTGAGTCCGGCCAGAAGCGGCTGTTCCGCCAGTCGCGTCTGGCAGGCAAACAGGCGCACGCCCTGCTCGGCATGCGCACCGGGATAGGCTGGCGCATGGCCGCCCTGCAGGATTCGACGCGATTGGGCATTGGGGGCCGGGGCGTAGCCGCGCTGGCTGTCGCCACGGGTAAGGATGAGTTTCATGACCCCATCACCAAGCTCTGCAGCGAAGCGGGTCATTTCTGCACGGATCAGCGCGTGATCGGTTGCGATCGACAAGCGTGCGCAGCCGCTTTCGAGACGCTGCAGATGGCGCTCCAGGAGCAAAGGCTGCCCGGCCTTGACGACGATTGTTTCAAACAGTCCATCGCCGTAAGCCAGCCCTCGATCCTTGAGGGACAAGGCGTCTGCGGGGCAGCCATCGACCCAGTCGGGCATTACTCGGCGAACCGACGGAATACCAGCGAGCCGTTGGTGCCACCGAAGCCGAAGGAGTTCGACAGAACAACGTCGATCGGCATGCGCCGCGCTTCGTGAGGCACGAAGTCCAGATCGCAGCCTTCGCTTGGCTCATCCAGGTTGATGGTCGGTGGAGCCACCTGATCAACCATTGCCAGGACGCTGAAGATCGCTTCGACAGCACCAGCGGCGCCCAGCAGGTGGCCGGTCATCGACTTGGTCGAACTGACTGCCAGCTTGTAGGCGTGATCACCGAATACCGACTTGATCGCAGAAGCTTCGGCCAGATCGCCTGCAGGCGTCGACGTACCGTGTGCGTTGATGTACTGCACCTGATCGGGATTGACCTTGGCATCACGCAACGCATTGACGATGCAGCGTGCAGCACCGGCGCCGTCATCAGGAGGCGAAGTCATGTGATAAGCATCGCCGCTCATACCGAACCCGACCAGCTCTGCATAAATGGTCGCACCACGCGCCTTTGCGTGCTCGAGCTCTTCGAGCACCATGGCACCGGCACCGTCGGACAGGACGAAGCCATCACGGCCCTTGTCCCAGGGGCGACTGGCGCGGGTCGGGTAATCGTTGCGGGTCGACAGTGCACGCGCTGCACCGAAGCCACCCAGACCGAGCCCACAGGCGGCCATTTCAGCGCCGCCGGCGATCATCACGTCCGCTTCGTCATAGGCGATGTTGCGAGCCGCCATGCCGATGCAGTGGGTTGCAGTCGTGCAAGCCGTCGCGATGGAGTAATTGGGTCCCTGTGCACCCAGATGGATCGACAGGAAACCGGAAATCATATTGATGATCGAGCCAGGAACGAAGAACGGTGATATCCGCCCCGGACCCTGCTCGTGCAGCAGGCGACTGCTGTTTTCGATATTGGTCAGACCACCGATGCCCGAACCCATGGCAACGCCGATGCGCTCACGGTTTGCATCAGTGACTTCAAGGCCTGCATTACGCACGGCCTGAAAGCTGGCCGCGAGGCCATACTGAATAAAGAGATCGAGGCGACGCGCTTCTTTGGGCGCGAGGTATTCTTCGACGTTGAAACCCTTGACCGAGCCGCCGAAGCGGGTGGTGAAGGCTGACAAGTCCGTGTGCTCGATAAGGCCAATGCCACTGCGGCCCGCCAGAATGCCTTGCCAACTGCTGGGCACGTCATTGCCCAGTGGCGAAAGCATGCCCATCCCGGTGACCACGACGCGTCTACGCGACACAGGACTCTCCTTCTCTCTTGTTTACGGAACAATCACAGCGTTTTTTAAAGAAAAAACCGCACGCCGGTTAAAGCAGTGCGGTTTTCCCGTGACAGCAGTCAGCGATTACAAATCTTAAGCCTGATGGCTAGTGACGTAGTCGATTGCTGCTTGAACGGTAGTGATCTTTTCCGCTTCTTCGTCCGGGATTTCGGTCTCGAATTCCTCTTCCAGAGCCATTACCAGCTCGACGGTGTCCAGGGAGTCAGCGCCCAGGTCCTCAACGAAAGAAGCAGTGTTGACAACCTCTTCTTGTTTGACGCCAAGTTGCTCTGCAACGATTTTCTTGACGCGCTCTTCGATGGTGCTCATACCTAGTTTTAACTCCTAGTGGAAATGTTCAGGCATCTGGCCAGTGGGTAAGTGTATAGAAGAGGTTTTGCGAATTTCAAGCTTAACGCTCTCCCCTTATGCCCAACCGTACCTTTGCCCATTCATAGATTGCAGCTTTATAACGGATTTTAGACAGCTCGTATGACATTTTTTTGAAACAGGTCGTCACATTAGCTCATGTACATGCCGCCGTTAACAGGGATTGTGGCCCCGGTAACGTAGCCTGCGCCTTCGGACGCAAGAAAAGCGACTACGTGCGCAATCTCTTCGGCTTGTCCCAAACGGCCCAGGGGTATCTGGGTAATCAGTGACTCACGCTGAGCCTCAGGCAGCTCACGCGTCATGTCGGTATCGATAAAACCCGGTGCCACCGAATTCACGGTGACCGCCCGCGAGCCCACTTCACGGGCCAGAGCCCGACTGAAGCCTTCCAGACCGGCCTTCGCGGAAGCATAGTTTACTTGACCGGCGTTGCCCATGGCACCCACAACCGAACCAATGCTGATAATACGCCCCCAACGCGCTTTGGTCATGCCACGCAGAACGCCCTTGGAAAGACGGAAAAGGCTGTTCAGATTGGTGTTGACGACGTCATACCATTCGTCATCTTTCATGCGCATCATCAGGTTATCACGGGTGATACCGGCGTTATTGACCAGAATCAACGGTGCGCCGACGCGCTCCTGAATGGTGGACAGAACCGAATTCACAGACTCGGCATCGCAGACATCCAGCATCAGGCCAAAGCCTTCGATGCCGTTTTCCTTGAACGTCGCGCTGATGCGCTCGGCACCGGACTCTGACGTCGCGGTACCCACGACAACAGCACCGTTGCGTCCTAATTCCAGAGCAATGGCTTGACCAATGCCGCGACTTGCACCGGTTACCAGTGCCACTTTACCTTGAAGGCTCATGCAGGCTTCTCCTAATCAGGCCAGTGCCGCGCGCGCGGCGGCAAAGGCGTCCGGGGTATCAAGGTTGTAGGTCATCACGCCGTCGGCGCAACGCTTGTTCAGACCGGCCAGCACTTTGCCCGGACCGCACTCCACAAGCTGGGTCGCACCTCGACTGGCCAGGCATTGAATGGATTCGACCCAGCGTACCGGCTTGTACAACTGCTCCAGCAAATCACGCTTGAGCGTCGCCAGATCACTGACGGCACTGGCGCTGACGTTCTGTACCAGCGCAATTTCCGGCGCTTGCCATTCGATGGCTTCAACGGCCTCGGCGAAACGCTCGGCGGCCGGGCGCATCAGTTCGCAGTGCGATGGCACGCTGACCGGCAATGGCAAAGCGCGCTTGGCGCCACGGGCCTTGCACAGCTCCATGGCACGCTTGACAG
Organism: Pseudomonas sp. PvP100; assembly: GCF_017833055.1. Classification (NCBI taxonomy): domain Bacteria; kingdom Pseudomonadati; phylum Pseudomonadota; class Gammaproteobacteria; order Pseudomonadales; family Pseudomonadaceae; genus Pseudomonas; species Pseudomonas sp. PvP100. The sequence continues at coordinate 369,754 of NZ_JAFIBO010000001.1, read as the reverse complement.
CCTCGGCGGAACCGGCGATCACCACCTGGCCCGGCGAGTTGAAATTCACAGCACTGACGACCTCACCCTGTGCCGCTTCGGCGCAGGCTGCGATAACGTCGGCATCATCGAGCCCCAGAATGGCGGCCATGCCACCCTGACCCGCTGGTACCGCTTCCTGCATCAACTGGCCGCGACGCTCGACAAGCTTCACGGCGTCGGCCAGGCTCAGGCTTTGCGCGGCTACCAGTGCACTGTATTCACCCAGACTGTGACCAGCGACGAACGCAGGAACCGCACCGCCCTCGGCCAGCCACACATGCCACAAGGCAACCGAAGCGGTCAAAATGGCCGGCTGGGTCTTGTCGGTCTGATTGAGCAACTCGGCAGGACCGTTCTGAGTCAATGCCCACAGGTCATAGCCGAGGGCTTCGGAAGCCTGCTCGAAAGTGTCGAGGATCAGCGGATGTTGCGCGCCTTGTTCGGCGAGCATACCGAGCGATTGCGATCCTTGACCCGGAAAGACGAATGCGAGGGATGCAGACATTTGACAAGCCTCTGAATTATTGTCGCCAAAATGGGCGTCCGGACAGGCCGAACGCGGGAATTCTAATGTATATGACTGATCGGTTGGATGACTGACCAGTCTGATGCGTCACATTTTCAGCTTCGGTCGTCCTGAAACATCGTTTCAAGCCGCCCCTTCAAGCGCTGTGGCAGGTTTTCACGGGACTCGACGAGCGCTCGCTGAATCGCACTCTGAAAACCTGAAACACTGGCAGAACCGTGGCTTTTCACCACGACCCCCTGCAACCCGAGCAGGCTCGCGCCATTATGACGGGCGGGCGCCAGGTCGGTCTGCAAGCGCTTCAGCAAGGGCAACGCCAGCGCGCCGACCGCCCTGCTGAGCAGATTGCGCTGGAACAGCGTCTCGATTCTGGCCGCAATCATCGTCGCCAGCCCCTCACTCGACTTGAGCAATACGTTGCCGACGAAACCATCACACACCACTACGTCAGCTTCCCCCCTGTACAACCCGTCACCTTCGACATAGCCAATGTAGTTAAGCCCCGAGGCAGACTGCAAAAGACCGGCAGCACGCTTGACCTGCTGATTGCCCTTGATGTCCTCAGTGCCCACATTGAGCAAGGCCACTCTGGGCGTTGCGACACCGAGGATCTCGGCAAGCACCGAGCCCATCACTGCAAACTGATAGAGCGCCTCGGCGCTGCAATCGACGTTCGCCCCCAGGTCCAGCAACTGGCAATGACCTGAGCGAGTGGGAATGGCTGCGATCATTGCCGGGCGATCAATCCCTGGCAAGGTCTTGAGCACAAACCGGGAAAGCGCCATCAGCGCACCGGTATTGCCGGCACTGACACATGCCTGGGCCTGACCGCTGGCCACCAGCTCGAGAGCTACGCGCATGGAGGAGTCAGGCTTGCCACGCAACGCCTGAGACGGACGCTCGTCCATCGCAATCGCTTCACTGGCATGAATGACACGCAGGCGCGAACGGTCCACAGCTTCATGAGCAGAGACGAGTTCTTCAATAAGGGAGGCTTGACCGACAAGGGCCAGGTGAAGCGAGGGAGTAGCTGTCAGGCACGCGAGGCTTGCCTGAACAATGTTGCGGGGACCGAAGTCCCCGCCCATTGCGTCGATCGCGATGATCGGAGCGGACAAGAAATTACTCGTCAGCGCCCTTGTCGATCACTTTACGACCACGGTATACGCCTTCTGGCGATACGTGGTGACGCAGGTGAATTTCACCAGTGGTCTTTTCTACCGACAGAGTGCTTGCCTCAAGAGCGTCGTGCGAACGACGCATGTCACGGGCAGAGCGGGATTTTTTGTTCTGCTGAACAGCCATAATTGATTAACTCCTAAACGTTTGGGTCACGCTTTAACTGCGCCAATACACTGAACGGGTTGGACCGCGTTACCTCGTCCACGCTCGGTTCGGGCTCATCGAGACCCGCCGGTTGCTGGCATTCTTCAGGATGATGAGCAGGCACAATGGGCAAGGCGAGCAATAGCTCCTCCTCGATCAATGCCAGCAGATCCAAAGGATCTTCGCCCAGTTCCAGCACGTCATAACCTTTCGGTAACGACTGGGTATTCGCACCCTCCTTCACCACAACGTAACTGCATTCGCTGTGGATCGGCAGGGTCACCAGCTCAAGACAACGCTGGCAAACCATCTTGACCGGGACGTCTATCGAACTGTGGATAACCACAGAACGACGTTCGTCACGCTCAAAAACGAATTTCGCCTGCACCGTACCGACAGTGTCGGCAAGCGGGTCGCAGAGTCTCTTCAGATCGCCCAGCAGCACTTCACCCTGAAGGGTAGTGCCGCGATCGGACAATTTGCGCGGGTCAACGTGAGATGGAATCGGGTCATTCAACATAGGCGCAGCATTCTAGGGATGCCCCCCGGGCATGTCAAAGGAAATTCAGGCCTGTTCGTCACTCCGGCCACTCTTTAGAATCAACGCTCAGCCTACGGAGAACCGCATGCCATCCCTGCTCCTCGCTTCCAGCTCCTCATACCGCCGCGAACTGCTCGCCCGCCTGCGCCTGCCATTCACCTGCAGGTCTCCGGATATCGATGAAAGCCGGCGACCGAACGAGGCCGCATTCGACCTCGTACAGCGCCTTGCCCGAGAGAAAGCCCAAGCGCTCGCCGCCGAGCATCCACAGCACCTGATCATCGGCTCCGACCAGGTCGCCGTCCTTGACGAACAGGTCCTGGGCAAGCCACACAGCTTCGAGCGCGCACTGGAACAGCTGACGGCAGCGAGCGGCAAAAGCGTGACCTTCCTGACCGGCCTGGCCCTGCTCAATAGCTCGACCGGCGAGTGCCAGGTCGACTGCGTGCCTTTTTCAGTGCACATGCGCGAACTCGACCGGGCCAGCATCGAACGCTATCTGCATGCCGAACAGCCCTATGACTGCGCTGGCAGCTTCAAGGCAGAAGGCCTTGGCGTCAGCCTGTTTCGCAGCACCGAAGGCAGTGACGCGACCAGCCTGATCGGCCTGCCGCTGATACGCCTGGTGGACATGCTTATAAAGGAAGGCGTCAGCGTACCCTGACCCTTACATACAAAGAACCCGGCCATTGGCCGGGTTCTTTATGCCTACATCAAGCCATCAACGCAGGCTTGGGCCGTTGAAACCGACCAGCATGGCAATTCGCTCGGCGATACTGGTGCCCAGCTTTTTCGAAAAGCGATCGAAAGGCGACTCTTCGACGGTGTACTCGACGATGTCCTTTTCCTTGATCACGTCACGCGCAACATAACTTGCACTGCCCAGCCCATCCACCAGACCCAGCGCAACAGCCTGCTCGCCGGTCCAGATCAGCCCGGAGAACAGCTCTGGGTGCTCCTTGTCCTTCAGCCGGTCGCCACGACCCTGTTTGACACTGGCGATGAACTGACGATGAGTCGTGTCCAGCACGCCCTGCCAGAACTGCGTTTCATCAGCCTTCTGCGGCTGGAACGGGTCAAGGAAGGCCTTGTGCTCGCCGGAGGTATAGGTACGACGATCAACACCGAGCTTGTCCATGGCACCGACAAAACCGAAACCTGCCGCCGTGACACCGATCGACCCCACCAGACTGGCTTTGTCGGCATAGATCTGGTCAGCGGCGCTGGCGATGTAATAAGCACCCGAAGCACCGAGATCGGTAATGACCGCATACACCTTGATGTCCGGCTTCGTCGCGCGCAAACGTCGAATTTCGTCGTAGACATAGCCCGACTGCACCGGACTGCCGCCCGGGCTGTTGATACGCAGAATCACACCCTTGGTCTTTTCATCCTCGAAGGCCTTCTGCAGCGCAGTGACAATGTTCTCGGCACTGGCCGCTTCCTTGTCGGCAATCACGCCCTGCACATCGATCAGCGCAGTGTGGCTGGAACGGCGCGAAGTGCCGCCCTCGAAATCCAGCATCGGTACGATCACTGCAACAAACAGGAACGCGAACGTCAGCAGCTTGAAAAAGATTCCCCAGCGACGCGCCCGGCGCTGCTCCTGAACACTGGCCAGCAGCGTCTTTTCAAGAAGCTTCCAGCTTTTTGCCTCTTCCCTGCCATTGATGCCCTCGTCCGCGCTTTGCGAAACGGGTGCCTTCCATTCGTCAGACATGTTCCAATCACTCCAACCCGAAAACTAGACGCCGCGCCCGTTCAACCAGGTGCGCAGCTCGGAAAAATGCTCGATAGCCAGCCGCGGCTCGAACTGACGCAGCGACTCCAGCGGCTGAGCGCCATAGCCCACCGCAACCGAATCCATACCCGCATTGCGAGCCATCAGCAGATCGAACGAAGCATCGCCAATCATCAGCGAACGCTGCGGGGTAACCTCACAGTGCGCCATGATCTCGTTCAACATCAGCGGATCAGGCTTGCTGGCGGTCTCGTCGGCCGCCCGGGTGGCATCGAAGTAATCCTGCCAGCCATTGGCCTTCAGCACACGATCGAGCCCGCGACGCGCCTTGCCGGTAGCGACCGCCAGACGATAACCATCCTCGCGAAACGCCTGCATCGACTCTACAACACCGTCGAACAGCGGCGACGGCACGTTATCCATTGCCATATAACTGTCTGCGTAGCGCTGGCGAAAATCGATTAGCTGATTGCCGCTGATCTGCGGATACAGGGTTCGAATCGCCTCAGGCAGCCCCAGGCCGATAATCCCCTTGATCGCGGTATCGTCGCGAATTTCAAGGTCAGTCTCGATGGCCGCCGTACGCATGGACAGGATGATGCGCCCGATCGAGTCGGCCAGCGTGCCGTCCCAGTCGAAAATCAACAGGTCGTAATCACGGCGCACTCAAACGCTCCACTGTTTTGGCCCACATGTCATCGACAGGCGCCTGCACATTAAGTTTGCTGCCATCGGGCATCGGCACCGTGAGCATGTAGGCGTGCAAAAACAGACGCTTGCCGCCCAGATCGCGAATTTCGCGACTGAAATTCTCGTCACCGTACTTGGTGTCACCTGCAATGGCATGCCCTGCGTGCAAGGTGTGCACACGGATCTGGTGAGTACGCCCGGTGACCGGCTTGGCTTCGACCATGGTGGCAAAATCGCCGAAACGACGCAGCACCTTGAAAATCGTCAGGGCCTCCTTGCCCTCTTCATTCACTTCGACCATGCGTTCGCCGGAGCGCAGGTTGCTTTTCATCAGCGGTGCACGAACCTGCTTCAACGCTGTTGCCCAGTTACCGCGGACCAACGCCATGTAGCGCTTGTCTACGCCGTCGCCGCGCAGGGCTTCATGCAGATGACGCAGCATGCTGCGTTTCTTGGCGATCATCAGCAAACCGGATGTATCGCGATCGAGACGGTGAACCAGCTCGAGCTCCTTGGCATCAGGGCGCAACTGGCGGAACGCTTCGATCACGCCAAAGCTCAGGCCACTGCCGCCATGCACGGCGATACCTGCAGGCTTGTTGAGCACGATAAGCGCCTTGTCTTCGTAGACGATCGCAGCTTCGAGACGCTGCAACAATGCCTGCGCGACCGGCACAGGCTCGTCGCGCTCAGGCACGCGCACAGGAGGAATGCGCACGATATCGCCTGCCTGCAACTTGTACTCCGGCTTGATCCGCCCCTTGTTCACACGCACTTCGCCTTTGCGCAAAATGCGGTAAATCAAGGTTTTGGGCACACCCTTGAGATAAGTGATCAGAAAGTTATCGATGCGTTGACCGGCAAGTTCCGGGGCAACCTCAACCAGCTGGACGCCGGGGGTTGGAGGGGCAATATTCGTCATGCCGCAAATGATAACAATTTTTTATGGATTTGAAGCACTTAATGATTGCTGCTATAGTCGCGAACGCCGCCAAAAGCGGCCGGACAGCGGACCAACGGTTGACAACCGGCCCTGACCAACGCAATTCACAAGGACGGGAGGCCGTCCTACGCAGTGTTCGGTGACAACGGAGCACGCTGAAAACGTAACAAGCGCAGGTGACATGAGGCCGGAAACACGCCTGACAGCAGAGCAGACAGCTCGCGGCCAGTGCGGACAGTTCATGGCCAGTTCACAAAGTGCAGTCGCTTTCAGACGCTACGAGCGAATGCTTCGGGAACAACGCCTCAAGCCATGATGCGCGACCTTCCCTATCGAAGGTCGCGGTAAATGCCAACCCGCTGCGGATTCTGCGCGCGGCAGCACCCGAATTATCAGGGATACGTGTAGGGTGGAGACGCACAACCATCGGACTGTGTAGCACAAGGCTTGTTCTAGACGCTTCATCTCGTCCGCTACCGATGGTCGATTCCTCCTCCTGACAAAGCTTTTGCTGAAAGGGGTGTCTTATGCCACCACAGCAAGCAGGAAACGTCGTCGCGACCCTCCGCCCCCTCTGGGCGAGGACCTCGCTAGACACTGGAGTGTCCAACCACTCCTGACGTGCCCTGACACCGACCGTGAGAAGTCGTGTGTGCCGAACGCCGTTTCCGGCAGCCCGGAAACCGACGGTACTACATGAAAAGAATGCTGATTAACGCAACTCAACCCGAAGAGTTGCGTGTTGCACTGGTAGACGGCCAGCGCCTCTACGACCTGGACATCGAGTCAGGTGCACGCGAGCAGAAGAAGGCCAACATCTATAAAGGCCGAATCACTCGCATCGAACCCAGCCTCGAGGCTGCCTTTGTCGATTTCGGCTCTGAGCGCCACGGCTTCCTGCCACTCAAGGAAATCTCCCGCGAGTACTTCAAGAAAGCCCCCGAAGGCCGCGTCAACATCAAGGACGTCCTGAGCGAAGGCCAGGAAGTCATCGTTCAGGTAGAGAAAGAAGAACGTGGCAACAAGGGCGCAGCCCTGACCACCTTCATCAGCCTCGCTGGCCGCTATCTGGTTCTGATGCCCAACAACCCTCGTGCCGGCGGCATCTCGCGTCGTATTGAAGGTGAAGAGCGCAACGAACTGCGTGAAGCCCTCAACGGCCTGATCGCGCCAGCCGACATGGGTCTGATCGTTCGTACTGCCGGCCTGGGCCGCAGCAGCGAAGAAATGCAGTGGGACCTCGATTACCTGCTGCAACTGTGGACCGCCATCAAGGAAGCGTCCCTCGATCGCTCCGCCCCTTTCCTGATCTACCAGGAAAGCAACGTCATCATCCGCGCCATCCGTGACTACCTGCGCCAGGATATCGGTGAAGTCCTGATCGACAGCATCGAAGCCCAGGAAGAAGCACTGACCTTCATCCGTCAGGTGATGCCGCAGTACGCCAGCAAGATCAAGCTGTACGAAGACAGCGTTCCGCTGTTCAACCGCTTCCAGATCGAAAGCCAGATCGAAACCGCCTTTCAGCGTGTTGTCGAACTGCCTTCCGGCGGCTCCATCGTCATCGATCCGACCGAAGCCCTGGTGTCCATCGACATCAACTCGGCGCGCGCCACCAAAGGCAGCGACATCGAAGAAACCGCCCTGCAGACCAACCTTGAAGCGGCTGAGGAAATCGCCCGTCAATTGCGTCTGCGTGACATCGGCGGCCTGATCGTCATCGACTTCATCGACATGACGCCGGCCAAGAACCAGCGCGCCGTGGAAGAAAAAGTCCGCGAAAGCCTGGAAGCCGACCGTGCCCGCGTGCAGATCGGTCGTATTTCGCGCTTCGGCCTGCTGGAAATGTCCCGTCAGCGCCTGCGTCCATCGCTGGGCGAAAGCAGCGGCATCGTCTGCCCTCGCTGCAACGGCACCGGCATCATCCGTGATGTTGAATCCCTGTCGCTGGCCATCCTGCGCCTGATCGAAGAAGAAGCCCTGAAAGACCGCACTGCCGAAGTGCGCGCTCAGGTGCCGATTCCGGTCGCGGCCTTCCTGCTCAACGAAAAACGCAACTCGATCACCAAGATCGAACTGCGCACCCGTGCCCGCATCATCATTCTGCCGAACGATCAGCTGGAAACTCCGCACTTCGAAGTTCAGCGCCTGCGTGATGACAGCCCTGAAGCGCACAGCAGCCAGACCAGCTACGAAATCGCTGCTGCCGCTGCCGAAGTGGAAGAAATTGCACCACTGGCCGCCGCAACCCGCACCCTGGTTCGTCAGGAAGCAGCCGTCAAGACTGCCCCGGCCCGTGCCAATGCGCCGGTCCCGGTAGAAGCCGCTGCCCCTGCGCCAACGCCTGCACCGGTACCCGTCGCTCACGAGCCAAGCCTGTTCAAGGGTCTGGTGAAATCCCTGGTCAGCCTGTTCGCGACCAAGGAAGAGCCTGTCGCTCCGGTCGTGGTTGAAAAGCCTGTTGCAGAACAGCGTCCAGCCCGCAACGAGGAACGCCGCAACGGCCGCCAGCAGAGCCGTGGCCGCAACAATCGCCGCGACGAAGAGCGCAAGCCTCGTGAAGAACGCGCCCCGCGCGAAGAACGTGCAGAGCGCGCTCCACGTGAGGAACGTGCAGAGCGCGCTCCACGTGAGGAACGTGCACCTCGTGAAGAGCGCACCGTTCGCGAACCGCGTGAAGCCCGCGAGGAGTCGGCTCCGCGCGAAGAGCGTCCAGCCCGCACCACCCGCGAGCGCAAGCCACGTGAAGCGCGCGAAGATCGCCCGGTTCGCGAACTGCGCGAGCCTCTGGATGCAGCCCCGGCGGTGAGCCTCGCTCGTGAGGAGCGCCCTGAACGCGCACCACGCGAAGAGCGCCAGCCGCGCGCACCTCGTGAAGAACGTCAACCACGCGCCGAACAGGCCGCGGCTGCCGTGAGCGAAGAAGAGGAAGTGCTGCTCAACGAAGAGCAGACACATGACGAGAACCAGGAAGGCAACGACGGTAGCGAAGGCGACCGCCCTCGCCGCCGCTCGCGTGGCCAGCGTCGTCGCAGCAATCGTCGTGAGCGTCAGCGCGATGCCAATGGCAACGTGATCGAAGGCTCCGAAGAGAACGGCAACGAAGAAGAAGGCAGCGCCACCGACCTGTCGGCGGGTCTAGGCTTCACCGCCGCAGCTTCCGCTGCCAGCAGCGTGATCAGCGCGCCTGCCGAAGCCGACGCGCATCAGCAGGCCGAACGTGCCAACAGCAACGCAGCCGCTGCAGACGCCGAGCCTGTGCATCAGGAAACTGCTGCCGAAGCGCCTGTGACTGAAACGCCAGCCACCGAAGCACCGGTTGCCGAAAAAGCACCGACCGTTGCCGAGCCGGCTGTCGAAGCACCTGCCGTTGAAGCCCCTGTGGCAGACGATGCTCCTGTAGCACAGCCTGCTCCAGAGGTTGAAGTTCAGCCGGCAGCGGTCGAAGCACCTGCCATTGCTGCACAGTCCGAACTGTTCGAAGCACCTCACGCAGAACGCGTAGTGCCGTTCAAGCCGACGCCAGAGCCAGCACCACAGGCGCCGGTCGAAGCAGCGGCTCATGAGGAAGTGCCAGCCACTGAATCATCCGAACTGCCAACGCCTGCACCTGCTGCTGTCGTCGAGCCGGTAGCGCTGAAAGAAGAGCCTGCTCCTTACGTCGCGCCTCAGCCGGTCGTTGAAGAACAGGCACCTGCCCCACAAGAGCAGGCACCTGCGGCTGAAGAAGCAGCGCCTGCACCAGTGGTCAGCAGCACGGGCCGCGCACCGAACGATCCTCGTGAAGTTCGTCGTCGCAAGCGTGAAGAAGAAGCACGTCGTCAACAGGAAGCCGCTGCTGCCAGCGCTCCAGTCGTCGAAGCAGCGCCTGCTGCCACTGAAGCAGAATCGGCCCAGCCTTCACCGGCAGCCGAGGAAAAGACCGAAGAAGCGGCAACTGAGCAACCAGCAGTTAAACCGCAACATGAAGCCGAGAAAGAAAACGAGCATAAACCCCTCGTCTAACCCCGGCACATGAAAAAGCCCCGCCTGTGCAAACAGGCGGGGCTTTTTCATGTCCGTTGGTTGAGGATTGCACCGCGTTCATCTTCAATACGCGGCGCTTGATCTGATCTCTTCGCGAGCGAGCCTCCACAAGAGCCCCTTTCCAGGCTATCAGTAGAGGTTCGGCTCCATCTCCAGCTCGATACCGAAACGTTCGGCGATATCGGTCTGGATACGGCGCGCCAGACTTAGCAACTGCAAGCCACTGGCCTGCCCATAGTTGACCAGCACCAGCGACTGCAGCTTGTGCACGCCAGCATCACCATCGCGATACCCCTTCCAGCCCGCCTGCTCGATCAGCCACCCGGCCGCCAGCTTCACTTGGCCATCGTCCTGCGGGTAGCCGACCACGCCTGGGTGCTGCTGTTTGATCGTTGCGTACAATTCGGCAGCGATTATCGGGTTTTTGAAGAAACTGCCGGCATTGCCCAGCACAGCGGGGTCAGGCAGCTTTTCACTGCGAATGGCGCAGATCGCACGACTGACATCGAACGGCGTCGGCTGATCGATACCCTGCTCGTCGAGACGCTGACGAACCGGGCCATATTCGAGGTGCAGGCGAGCGACGCGACTGAGCTTGAAACGTACACGCAGGATTAACCAGCGCGCGACCTGATGCTTGAACACGCTGTCGCGGTAGCCGAACGCACAATCCTGCAGAGAAAACTCGCGCAATTCGCCCGTTTCACGATCCAGCGCCGTCAGGCTATGGAAAACATCCTTGATCTCGACGCCATAAGCGCCGATGTTCTGCATGGGTGCCGCGCCAACGGTACCTGGAATCAGACTGAGGTTTTCCAACCCCGCCAGCCCCAGCTCCAGACAGGACTGCACAAACGGATGCCAGGGCTCGCCGGCCTCTGCCTCGACAATCGACTCGAGACAGTCCTCGTGCACGATGCGAATGCCGCGGCTGGCCATGCGCACCACCAGTGACTGCACGTCAGCGCTGAGCAGCAGGTTGCTGCCACCGCCAATCACCAGCAGTGGCACATCGTGCTCGGCCGAATAGGCCAGCGCCTCGCGAACGTCATCATCGCTATGCGCTTCGGCAAATAACCGGGCTTGCACATCAACACCGAACGTATTGAACGGCTTGAGGGAAATCGCGGACTGCACCTGCAAGGTCATACCCTCGCCTTCCCGAACCACTGGACGAAGCGCATCAACCCTCCAGCAAGCGCCTGACGCGCTCCAGGTCTTCAGGCGTATCGACGCCACCAGGTGGCGCCTCAAGGGCATCGGCAACGTGAATCCGCACGCCATTCCACAGCGCACGCAATTGTTCCAGGCTTTCGGTGTTTTCCAGCCAGCACGGCCCCCAACTGACGAAGTCATGCAGGAAGCCCGCACGGTAGGCGTAGATACCGATGTGCCGACGATAAGGCACGCCGGCAGGCAACTGGTCGCGGTTTGCTGCGAGCGCATCGCGCGCCCACGGCAAGGGAGCCCGGCTGAACGTCAGCGCCAGGCCGTTGATGTCCGTAGCCACCTTGACGATGTTGGGGTTGAACAACGCGGCCACGTCGTCGATAGGCTCGGCCAGCGTAGACATGCCGGCTTCGGGATGGGCGGCCAGATTGGACGCCACCTGGTCGATCACCGCTGGCGGGATCATCGGCTCGTCGCCCTGCACATTGACGACAATCGCGTCAGCCGCCAGGCCAAGTTGCGCGGCCACCTCGGCCAGACGATCGGTGCCGGAGTTGTGATCGTCGCGCGTCAGCAGCACTTCGGCACCAAAAGCCTGACAGGCTTCGACAATGCGTGCATCGTCGGTGGCAATCACCACACGCTCGGCGCTGCTCTTGCACGCCTGCTCCCAGACCAGCTGAACCATGGGTTTGCCGGCAATGGTTTTCAGCGGCTTGCCCGGAAAGCGGCTGGAGCCGTAGCGCGCGGGAATGACAACGGTAAACGCTGCGGTCATTTTTCCAGCCGCTCGTCGGTGCTCAGGGTGCGAGCTTCGCTTTCGAGCATCACCGGGATGCCGTCGCGCACCGGATAGGCAAGACCTGCGCCCTTGCTGATCAGCTCGGTCTTGTCGGCGCTGAGCTTCAATGGTCCCTTGCAGACGGGGCAAGCGAGGATATCGAGTAGTTTGGTGTCCATAGGAGATCCTGAAGCAATCATGGAGAAAGACGTAGCAGTTGCTGGTCGAACCAACCGACAAAGGCATCGGAAGGTAGTGCATCCACTGCCAGATACCACCAGTCATCAGCGGCAAAGGCACGGCATTTCACCGCATCCTTCTCGGTCATGACCAAAGGCAGCGCGGGTGTAAATGTCAGCGCCTCGGCACTGTAGACAGCATGATCGGCGAATGCGTGAGTCACCGGCCGCCAGTGTAATCCTTCGAGGGTATTGAAGAAACGTTGGGGATTGCCGATTCCGGCGACCGCATGCAGCGCCTGACCGGCAGGGAAATAATCCACCGGCTGACGTTCGCCACTGCGCAGATTGATCAGTGCCGAAGGCTTGAGCCTGAAGGCATAGCCGTCGTCCCTGTCAGCTGTCGCGCCGTTATAAAGCAAGGCGTCGACACTGCTCAGCCGCTCGACCGGTTCGCGTAACGGCCCGGCAGGCAGACAACGGCGATTGCCCAGACCACGGGCGGCATCGATCAGCACCAGCTCCAGGTCGCGGGCCAGCCGGTAATGCTGCAAGCCGTCGTCGGAAAGAATCACATCCAGCGGTTCGGCAGCGAGCAAGGCCTGTACGGCGCGACTGCGATCCGGATCGATCATCAGCGGCACGCCGCAGCGCTGCACGATGAGCAGGGGCTCGTCCCCCGCCTCGCTGGCACTTTGTTCAGGCAGGACGCGCCACGGCAGGCTTGGCGGCGTGGCGCCGTAACCGCGGCTGACCACACCGACACGCAGGCCGCGACGGCGGCAGTGCTCGATCATCCAGAGAATCAACGGCGTCTTGCCAGTGCCACCGACGGTGATATTCCCCACCACGATGACCGGCACCGGCGCTCGATAGATATCACCCTCGCTCGCCAGAAACCGTGCCCGTTTGCGCTCTACGACACGCCGGTAAAGACCTTCGAGCGGGCGCAATAGCGCCAGCGCAGGGTGGCCCTTGTACCAGGCATCGAGCAAACGGTCAGTGAATGCCATCAGTTAGCCGGTGTGGCCTCGACGGTGGTCATGCGCAAATGACTGAAGCCCAGCTTGCCCGCCGCATCCATGGCCGTGATGACCGACTGGTGCGGGGTCTTGCCGTCGGCGCTGATCGACAGCGGCAGGCTGGTATCGCCCCCCGACTCGCGCTGAAGCGCCTCGATCAGCGTCGCCAGGTCGTTTTTCGGCAACAACTGATTGTTCAGCGAGAAAATCCCGTCGGCGTTGATGGCAATGTCCAGCTGTTTGGCGCTGGCGTCCACGTCCGGCGTTCCGGTAACGGCCTGTGGCAGATCGACCCGCAACTGGGTTTCGCGAGTGAAGGTGGTCGTCACAATGAAGAACAGCAGCAGGATGAACACCACGTCAATCAGAGAGACCAGATTGATGTCGATGTTTTCCCGGGGTCTGCGACGGCGAAATTTCACTTCTTCTTGCCCCCGCCCGCTCTGGCCAGCGACTTGAGATCGATCTTGGCGTCGATCAGATCGACATCGCGGTCGCCCTGCACCACTTCAACCAGACGAATGGCCTGTTGTTCCATGCCGACCACCAACTCATCGACGCGGCTCTGCAGGAAGCGATGAAAGAAAATCGCCGGGATCGCGACGATAAGACCCGACGCCGTACAGATCAGCGCCTTGGAAATACCACCTGCCAGCACGCCGGCATTGGCGGTGGCCCCGGAACTGTTGAACGAGCCGAAGATATCGATCATGCCCAGCACGGTGCCCAGCAAACCAAGCAGCGGCGCCATGGCAGCGATCGAGCCCAGTGCGCTGAGGTAGCGCTCCAGCTCATGAATGACCCGGGCAGCGGCTTCTTCAATGCACTCCTTCATGATCTCGCGACCATGCCTGGAATTGGCCAGACCTGCGGCAAGGATTTCGCCCAGCGGCGAGTCAGCGCGCAGCTGCTTGAGTTTTTCGCCGTCCAGCTTCTTTTCCTGAATCCACTGCCAGACCTGCCCGAGCAGGTGCGGTGGCGTGATACGGCTGGCACGCAACGTCCACAGGCGCTCGATGATGATGCCGGCGGCGGCGATGGAGCTCAGAATAATCGGCAGCATCATCCAGCCGCCAGATTTGACCAGTTCCCACACAGTGATCACTCCCTCGAAAAATTGGCGCCACTCTACCATAGGGTCGCCAAGTGCCGAACGCCGAGATCGATATCCATTCACTCAATCACGCCAGAAGCGTCGTTGTGCGCGCTCGGCCTGTGGCACCCCGAACGTACCCAGTTGCAGACGCACAGCGCCCAGCTCGGCACTGTCGTAACTGGCGATGCCCAAGCCTCGATAGCGCGCCATGACCAACGGGTGTGGGTGACCGAACGCATTGTTGCGACCACGGGAAATCAGCACGCCGACCGGTGCGACGGCGCGAAGAAACGCTTTGGACGATGAGGTCCGGCTGCCGTGATGCGGCGACTGCAACCAGTGGGCACGCAGGTCGAACCCGCTGTCGATTGCCGCGCGCTCGGCGCTCACGTCGATATCGCCCGCCAGCAGCAGACGCTCGCCCCCGGCGTCGACGCTGAGGATGCAGGAGGCGGGGTTGCCGTCAGGCCCCTGCTCCCAGCGCCACGTGGAAAACACCACGCCATCCCACTCCCAGCGCGCACCGCTCTCGCACAATCGGGCGTCGAGTTGCGGCGCAAGTCTGGCCAGCTCGCCACCCAGCACCCGGCTTACCGGAAAAGCCTGATGAACCGCTGCTGCACCGCCGGCATGGTCTGCGTCGGAATGGCTGATCAACATCAGGTCAAGATGGCGGACACCTGCCTTGCGCATGGCGGGCACGACCACGCGCTGACCGATATCGAACTCACCGAAACGCGGACCTGCGTCATACAGAAGTGTGTGATTGCGAGTGCGCAGGAGAATCGCCAGGCCCTGCCCCACATCCAGTTGCAACACGTCTACCTGGCCTTCAGGCACTGATTCGAGCGGCGGAAAAACGCACAGCAACAGCAACGGCCAGCCCAGCGGACGCATGGGCACGCCCTTGGGCAGTAACAAGAGCAAGGCCCCGAGCAGACTCAACCACCATGCCCAGACCGGCACCGCACTGGGCAGCCAGGCCGGCAACGCTGCCGCCACCGCGTCGAGGAACACGAACAGCCACTGCAGCGCCCCGCCCGCCAGCCACAGCAGACCTTCCCCGACTACAGGGACTGGCAGCAACAGCGTTCCGAGCAATGCCGGAGGCAGGACGATCACGCTGACCCAAGGCACGGCAAGCAAGTTGGCGAACGGCCCACTGAGGCTGATCGGCAAGTTCAGCGCCAGCAAGATCGGCAACAAGCCAACGGCGATCAGCCACTGCGCCCGTGTCCAGCTTTGCCACCAGCGCCAGGCGCCGAGACGCCCACTGAAAATCAGGATCAGAATGCCGACCGCCGCGAAGGACAGCCAGAAACCCGGCTGCAGCGTCACCAGCGGCTCGAAGATCAGCACCGCGTTGAAGGACAGCAACAAGGGCCAGACCACGCCCAGATGACGAAAACGCAAGCGCCACAGCAGCACCATCGCGACCATCACACAGGCGCGCCGGACTGGCACCTCGAAACCGGCCAGCAGCCCGTAGCCCAGTGCAGCGCTGAACGCCAGCGCACACGCCCACGGCAGCCAGGGCAAAGAGCGTGGCCACAGCCCCCAGCGCGCCAAGCCTGCGACCAAAGCGTAAATCACCCCGGCCAGCAAACCGATGTGCTGGCCGGAAATGACCAGCAGATGCACAGTGCCGGTATCCTGCAACACCTGCCAGTCGGTGCTCGATAGCCCTGAGCCATCGCCCAGCACCAGCGCTGCCAGACCGCCCTCCCGGCCCTGCGCATCGACCGCCAGCAGGCGCTGACGAAGGGCATCGCGCCAGGCGGCACGCGCGGGTGCCAATAGCTGACCATCCACCACCGTGCCGGTCGCACCGATGCGCTGCGCCAGCAGCCAGGCCTCATAGTCAAAAGCATTGGGATTGACCAGCCCGGCCGGCCGCTTGAGTTTGACCGCCATGCGCCAGCGCTCCCCGCTGTTAACGGGCTGGCCGCCATACCAGGCCACCCGGATTCGCGCGGGCAGTTTGGCACGTCGTGACCAGGCGCCTTCCAGCTCGAAACGCACCACACCTTCGGCGACACTCGGCAAACCGACCACCTTGCCCTGTACCCACAGCGTCTGACCATCGAGACGCGGTGCCAACCGGTCACTCAGCGCCCACTGCGCCGAAACGCACGCCCACGTGAAGCCGAGCAGGAACAGCGCCAGTGGGTAGGTGCGAAACGGCAGCAGCATCAACGCCAGTATCGGCATCAGCAGCAATAGCCAGGTCGGCGGCAGCGCCGGTAGAAAACGCAGGGCAAGCAGCCCGAGCGCGAGCGCGATCATCCCTGTGCGCATGACGGTTCCCTACAGCGGAAAGCCTCAAGAATCAGCGTACAGGGGAAATGTCGGAAGTGATGGTGTGTTGCAGAATCTGAACGGTCGGTGCCGGCCAGCGTTCGACCCGCCAGCCTGGCGGGTCGAAGCCAATATGTTACTGACGCATACCGCGACCGCTCACCAGCAACCTTGCGCAGCCGATATACAGCACGAAGGTCGCCACGATCATGAACGCCAGGGCGATGCTGATCTTGATGTCGGAGACGCCCAGAATGCCGTAACGGAAGGCATTGACCATGTGCAGGACCGGGTTGGCCAGCGACACGGTCTGCCAGAACGGCGGCAGCAGGTTGATCGAGTAGAACACGCCGCCCAGGTAGGTCAGCGGGGTGAGCACGAACGTCGGGATGATCGAGATATCGTCGAAGTTACGCGCAAACACTGCGTTGATGAAACCCAGCAACGAGAAGATCGTCGCCGTCAGCACGACCACGATGATGGTCACGCCCAAGTGGTGCACTTGCAGGTCGGTGAAAAACATCGACAGCATGGTGACGATGAAACCGACCATCAGCCCACGCAACACACCGCCCAGGGTGTAGCCGACCAGAATGGTGTGCGGCGAGACTGGCGACACCATCAGCTCTTCGATGGAGTGCTGAAACTTGGCACCGAAGAAGCTCGAGACCACGTTGCCGTAGGAGTTGGTGATCACCGACATCATGATCAGGCCCGGCACGATGTACTGCATATAGGTAAAGCCGCCCATGTCACCGATCTGGCGACCGATCAGGTTACCGAAGATGACGAAGTACAGAACCATGGTGATGGCTGGCGGCAGCAGGGTCTGCGGCCAGATCCGCATGAAGCGGTGCACTTCACGGTAGACGATGGTTTTCAGGGCAATCAGGTTGGGGCGCAACTCGCCGTTGGGTACGGTCATACCGCCACCTTCGCGAGGTTTTTTTCCACCAGGGACACAAACAACTCCTCAAGGCGATTGGATTTGTTACGCAGGCTCAAGACTTCGATGTTCTGGAAGGCCAATTGGCTGAACAACGCAGTGATGCCGACGTTCTTGTCGACCTGCACTTCCAGCGTGTGGCTGTCGAGCAGGCGGCAAGGGAAACCGGGCAATTGTGGCGCGGTCTGCCAGGACGCCTTGAGATCAAGCACGAACGTCTCGACGGTCAACGTGCTGAGCAGCTGCTTCATGCCGGTGTTCTGAACGATCACCCCGTGGTCGATGATGCCGATGTTGCGGCACAGCTGTTCGGCTTCTTCCAGGTAGTGCGTGGTGAGGATGATGGTGATGCCTTTGCTGTTCAGCTCGGTCAGAAAGGTCCACATCGAACGGCGCAACTCGATGTCCACGCCTGCGGTGGGTTCGTCGAGGATCAGCAGGCGCGGCTCGTGAATCAGCGCACGGGCGATCATCAGACGCCGCTTCATGCCGCCGGACAGCGAACGTGAAGGCACATCACGCTTTTCCCACAGTCCCAGCTGCGTCAGGTACTGCTCAGCTCGCTCCTTGGCGATTTTCGCCGGGATGCCGTAGTAGCCCGCCTGAGTGACGACGATGTCCAGGGTCTTCTCGAACTGGTTGAAGTTGAACTCCTGCGGCACGACACCGATGCAACGCTTGAGCGCAGCAGGCTCGCGATCCAGGTCGTGACCAAAGATGTTCACCGTACCGCTGGTCTTGTTGACCAGTGTCGAGATGATGCCGATGGTGGTGGATTTGCCAGCGCCGTTGGGGCCCAGCAAGGCGAAGAAATCACCTTCGGCGACGTCCAGATCGATGCCATTCAAGGCCTGGAAACCGTTGCCGTAGGTTTTGGTTAACTGCCGAATGGACAGAGCGGAAGACATATCGGGAAAGGTACTCATCAGAAAAAGGAATTGAAGATGACTGTCACCAGCCGCCTGCCGTGACGACCCAGCCGCGCAATGGTGCTCGGCTGCGCCGTTCAAGTACAGACACATCTGTTAATAGTAAATATCGAGCACCGGACATGCACCCGACCAGCCCTTTCTCCTGCTCACATCACATGCTCAGGTCAAAGGGGTCATGACCGCATTGCGATAAGCCGGGCGCATCTTGAGACGCTCATACCAGGCTTGGAGGTGAGGCAGCGGCGGACGTTCAATCGGCATTTCAAACCAGCCGTAGGCGAAGCATCCCAAGGGAATATCGCCCATACCGAACGCATTGCCAGACAGATAGGGCTGTCGCGACAGCGCCTCGTCGGCCACCAGCAGCAGGCTGTGCAGCGTCTTGATGCCTTGCTCGATGGCCGGCCAATCCTGTTTCTCGGCCGGCGTGCGTACTACGCCCCAGAACACCGGGCTAAACGGCGCGGCGATGGTCGAGGTGGTCCAGTCCATCCACTTGTCTGCATTGGCGCGGGCCTGCAGATCTGCGGGGTATAAATCAGAATCGGGGGCATGGCGGGCGGCCAGATAGCGCACGATGGCGTTGGACTCCCACATCACGAAGTCGCCGTCTTCGATCATCGGAATCCGGCCGTTGGGGTTTTTCGCGCGATAGGCCGCTTCGTTGACCAGGCCGAATGCACCACCGGCGTCCTGCGTCTCGTAGGGCACGCCCACTTCCTCGGCAATCCAGAGTGCCTTGCGCACATTGCTGGAATTCTTCCGCCCCCAGATCTTGAGCATTGCGTTCCCCTCGCAGTCGCTGATAAATACAGGCTCACAGTCTACCCCGAAGCGGCGGCAACTTACTCGTCAACCAGGGGTCACTATCGATGTCGCCCCACCACTGCCTGGCGACCAGTTCTTGATCGCTGCCACGGCGGCGGTCATCACGGAGGAATACTTATGCTGTTGTTGTGGATTGTTGTGCTGGTCGTCGGCATTGCCTGGCTGGCTCATCGGCGAACCGCCCCGCTCCCGGCGCTTGGTGTGGTAGCTGTCTACCTGCTGGCCATGGGTATTTTCAGTCACGCGCCAGGATGGCTGCTGACGGTGTTCTGGTTGCTCTGGCTGGCAGTGTTCATACCGGTAATGCTGCCCGATCTGCGCCGTAAGCATTTCACTGCGCCGATGTTCAGCTGGTTTCAAAAAGTCCTGCCGCCGATGTCGCAAACCGAGCGTGATGCGATCGATGCCGGCACGGTCTGGTGGGATGGCGAGCTGTTCAGCGGTCGCCCGGACTGGGACAAGCTGCTGGCCTACCCGAAAGTCCAGCTGACCGAAGAGGAACAGGCCTTTATCGACGGGCCGACCGAAGAACTCTGCGCGATGGTCAGCGACTGGGAAATCGGCCAGGCCATGGACCTGCCGCCGCAAGCCTGGGCGCACATGAAAGCGCACGGCTTCTTCGCGCTGATCATCCCCAAGGAGTTCGGTGGCAAGGGCTTCTCTGCCTATGCCCACTCTCAAGTGGCCATGAAGCTGGCCACCCGCAGCGGCGACCTGGCCTCCACGGTGATGGTGCCCAACTCCCTCGGCCCGGCTGAACTACTGCTGCACTACGGCACCGACGAGCAACGCAATCATTACCTGCCACGTCTGGCACGCGGTGAAGACATTCCCTGCTTCGCGCTGACCGGTCCGCTGGCCGGTTCCGATGCAGGTGCGATGACCGACACCGGGATCATCTGCAAAGGCCAGTGGCAGGGTGAAGAAGTCATCGGCCTGCGCCTGACCTGGGAAAAACGCTACATCACCCTCGGCCCGGTCGCCACTCTGCTCGGCCTGGCCTTCAAGGCTCACGACCCTGAGCACCTGCTCGGCGAAAAAGAAGATCTGGGCATCAGCCTCGCGCTGATTCCGACCGAGACGCCCGGCGTGGAAATCGGCCGCCGTCACCTGCCTCTGGGCGCGGCGTTCATGAACGGCCCCAACTCGGGCAAGGACGTTTTCATCCCGCTGAGCTACCTGATCGGTGGTCAACCGATGCTGGGCAAGGGCTGGATGATGCTGATGAACTGCCTGTCGGTGGGTCGTTCGATCTCGCTGCCGGCCGTCGGCACCGGCGCTGCGAAGTACACAAGCCTGGTCACCGGCCAGTACGCGAAGGTGCGTGAGCAATTCAATGTGCCTATCTCCGCATTCGAAGGCATCCAGGAAGCGTTGGCGCGTATCGGCGGCAACGCCTGGCTGATGGACAGTGCGCGCATGCTGACGGCCAATGCGGTCGACCTGGGCGAGAAGCCATCGGTGCTCTCGGCGATTCTCAAGTACCACCTGACCGAGCGTGGCCGCGAGTGTATCGGTCACGCCATGGACGTGCATGGCGGCAAGGGCATCATCATGGGCCCGAACAATTACCTGGGTCGCAACTGGCAAGGTGCGCCGATCTTCATCACTGTCGAGGGCGCCAACATCCTTTCGCGCAACCTGATGATCTTCGGCCAGGGCGCGATTCGCTGCCATCCGTTCGTGCTCAAGGAAATGGCCTTGGCCGGGCGTGAGGACAAACAGCAGGCGCTGATCGAGTTTGACAGCCTGCTGCTCAAACACATCGGTTTTGCGGTGAGCAATGCCGCCAGCACCTTCATCCTCAACCTGGGCTTCGGTCATTTCGAAAGAGCGCCGGGCAACGGCCTCAGCCAGAGCTACTTCCGCGCGCTTAACCGTCAGGCAGCCGCGTTCGCAATGCTCGCTGACTTGAGCATGATGCTGCTGGGTGGCGAACTGAAACGCCGCGAACGCCTGTCGGCGCGCCTGGGTGACGTGCTCAGCCATATGTACCTGGCCTCGGCAGCGCTCAAGCGTTATCACGACCTCGGATCGCCGGACCACATGAGCCCGTTGTTCCGTTGGGCGATGGAAGAAAGCCTGGGGCATTCGGAACGTGCGATGGACGAGATCCTCAGCAACTTCCCCAACCGCATACTGGGCGGGGTGCTGCGTGCCGTAGTGTTCCCGTTCGGTCGCCGGCACAAGGGGCCGTCGGACAAACTGGATGCCGAAGTTGCTCAGGTACTGGGCCGCGCCAAGGGCGATCCGACGCTGGAAGAGCTGCTGGCAGGCTGCTATCGCCCGCAATCGGCAGACGATCCGGTCGGCGCGCTGCAACAAGCCATCGATCTGCTCAGCGCTGCGTATCCGCTGCACAAGAAGCTGCAAGTGGCCATCAAGAGTGGTCAGGTCAAGCCGGACGCCGGCGAGCCGGTCATTGACGCCGCGCTGCGCATCGGTGTGTTGCAGGCCGACGAAGCGCAGACCCTGCGTACCGCCGAGGCAGCGCGCCGCAAGGTGATCGATGTGGATGATTTCGACAAGGAAGAACTGACCCTGGCAGCCGGCAAGATTCGCTGATAGTCAGGTCGCACCACACAGCAGGCGCGTAGAGCTTTATACTCTCGCGCCTGTTTTTGTATTTGAGGATTACCCAATGGCCGACGCCACTCTCGATCACCAACTTGGCCTGCTGGCACACCTGCGCAGCATTCTGGTCGCGCTGGGCGAGGCCGAGCAGGTTCCGGAAGAAAGCCACGCGCTGTTCATGGAGCGTTTCGACGAACTGGTCGAGCTGTTGCCGCAGGATCCCATCGAAAGCCAGTACCTGGGTCAGGACATCCTCTGTCAGGTCATCCAGCGCTACCCGCAAATCGCGCACCTGGTACCGCGCGACCTGCTGTGGTTCTTCGCCGGTGACTGCCTGCATTTCATGCCGGATGATGAAATCGAGCTGTATCAGGCGCTGGAAGAACGCCGTTACGAAGCCGAGCAGAACGAAGAACCGTTCGACTGGAATCAGGAGAAACAGCTGCTGAGCATGTCGACACAGGGCAGCAAGCACTGAGCATCCCTGGCTCCAAGCCTGCCCCGGAGATCATTCCGGGCAGGTGGCCTGTCACACCGCGTCAATGCGCTATCCAGCGCAACCCATCGACTTAAACGATCATCAAGTCCCGGCATTCGAATAAATTTATCGAATAAACAGGTATACCATGACACTTCGTATCACCTGATAAGGAGTGCCCTCTCTCCCATGACTCAATTTCGTAAAGTCCTGTCCATTCAAGCGGGTCAACCAGCGTCCGATGGCGCGGGCGTCAAACTGACGCGTGTCTTCGGCGGGCGTGGCGTGGAGCAGTTCGATCCGTTTCTGATGCTGGACGAGTTCGGATCGGACAAGCCGGATGACTACATCGCCGGCTTTCCACCTCACCCGCACCGGGGCTTCGAAACGGTGACCTACATGCTTGAGGGCCGTATGCGTCACGAAGACCATATGGGCAATGTCGGCCTTCTGCAGGGCGGCGGTGTGCAGTGGATGACTGCGGCACGCGGGATCATTCACAGCGAAATGCCTGAACAGGAAGAAGGCACCATGCGCGGCTTTCAGCTTTGGCTGAACCTGCCGGGCAAGAACAAGCTGAGCGATGCCAGCTACCAGGACATCCAGCCGGAAAACGTTCCGAGTGTCACCACTCAGGCCGGTGTGCAGGTGGTGGTATTGGCCGGTCATTTCGACGATGGCCAGGTTCGCCAGGCCGGGGCGGTACAGCGCCCGGACACCGAGCCGTTGTACTTTGACTTTGACATGCCTGCCGGCAGCTGTATCAGCCCGCACGTACCCGAAGGGCACCTTGTGCTGCTGTACGTCTATGAAGGCAGTGTCGAGCTGGAAGGCAGCACCCAGCCGATCGGTAAACGCCAAATGGCACGCCTGTCAGAAAGCGGTGAAGTGCAGATCAGCAGCGCCGCCGGTGCGCGGCTGTTACTGATTGCAGGCAAGCCGTTACGTGAGCCGATCGTGCAATACGGCCCCTTCGTGATGAACACCAAGGAAGAGATCGAGCAGGCGATTCGTGACTTCCGGGAAGATCGTCTGACGGCGTGACGACGTCGGTCACTGGGCCCTGCGCCCGCCGATCAACAGACAGGGGCCCCGCCTCTGTCTGGCCGCGTTAATCCAGACGCAAAAAGCGCTTAAGTTCGGCACCCTGAGCAATCGCATCGTGACGCCCCAGTTCGATCAATTCGCTGCAATAACCTGACTCGAACAGCAGATAGCTCAGCACACTGGCCCCGCTGCTCTTGGTCGCACCCGGCCCGCGCAGAAAGGTGCGCAGCGCGGGGGGCAGCTCGCGGCGGTGACGGGCGGCGATTTCATCCAGCGGACGGCTCGGCGAAATCACCAGCACTTCCACCGGCTCCATGCCCGGCTGCCGGGCCTGATCCTCGGGCAGCAACGCACTGGCGGTGTTCAAGCGTTCCAGCAGTTCGATATCGCTTTCCAGATTGTCGATGAAGGTGCTGTTGAGCATGTGGCCGCTGATCTGCGCCAAGCTTGGCTGAGCGCCGCGTGGCGCGCGGGGTGCCGGTCTTTCGGCCTTGAGGCCGCGCGGGTTGCCGCTGACGCCGACCACCAGCACACGATTGGCGCCCAGATGCAGCGCTGGGCTGATCGGTGCCGACTGGCGCACGGCCCCGTCGCCAAAGTATTCCTCGTCCAGCATCACGGGGGCGAACAGCAAGGGAATGGCTGAGCTGGCGAGCAAGTGATCCACGGTCAGTTGCGTCGGACGGCCGATGCGGCGATGTCTCAGCCAGGGTTCAATCGTACCGCGGCCCTGATAGAACGTGACCGCCTGACCCGATTCGTAACCGAAGGCCGTCACCGCCACTGCACGCAGATGATGAGCATCGATGGCCGCTTCGATTCCGGACAGGTCCAGCCGATCATTGAGCAGGTCACGCAGGGGCGAACTGTTGAGCAAGGCGACCGGGATATTGCGTCCGAAACCCAACAGGCTGCGACCGAAAAAACGGCTGGCCTGATGAATCACCCCGGACCAGTCGCTGCGCAGCACCTGATGGCTGCGAAATGACTGCCAGAACTCGGTCAATTGATGGATGGCGATTCGAAAATGCAGCGCGCCACTGGCCAGCTTGACGGCATTGATCGCGCCAGCCGACGTACCGACGATGACCGGAAAGGGATTGGGCGAACCGGGCGGCAGCAGATCGGCAATGCCTGCCAGCACGCCGACCTGATAGGCCGCACGCGCCCCGCCACCTGACAAAATCAGCCCGGTTACAGGCTCGACACCACTTACTGCACTGCTCGTTACTGCGCGATCCTGCATCTACAACTGACCTCGGTGATCAACGACGCTTTTTATCTATGCTTCTCGTATAGCTTCTGTTCACCGGCTGGTCGACTTTTAAAGCGTCGATGGGCCCAAAGATACTGTTCCGGGCATTCAGTGACAGCCTTTTCTACCCATTGATTGATGCGCAGGCAATCGGCTTCGTCGCTCTCACCCGGAAAGTTGTCCAGCGGCGGATGAATCACCAGCCGGTAACCACTGCCGTCTGCCAGACGCCGCTGAGTGAAGGGCACGACCTGCGCACGGCCCAGACGGGCGAACTTGCTGGTGGCGGTCACCGTCGCGGCCTGAATGCCGAACAGCGGCACAAAAATACTCTGCTTGACGCCATAGTCCTGATCCGGCGCGTACCAGATCGCCCGGCCGGCACGCAGTAACTTGAGCATGCCGCGCACGTCATCGCGCTCCACAGCCAGCGAATCAAGGTTATGGCGCTCACGCCCGCGACGCTGGACGAAGTCGAACAACGGGCTCTTGTGTTCGCGATACATGCCGTCGATGGTGTGCTGCTGGCCCAAAAGCGCCGCGCCGATTTCCAGCGTGGTGAAATGCAGCGCCATCAGAATCACGCCCTCGCCTTTTTCCTGGGCATTCTGCAAATGCTCGAGCCCTTCGACGTGGGCAAGCCTGGCCAGACGTTTTTTCGACCACCACCAGCTCATGGCCATCTCGAAGAAGGCAATCCCGGTGGAGGCGAAGTTTTCCTTGAGCAGACGCTTGCGCTCGGCCGCGGAAAAATGCGGGAAGCACAGCTCCAGATTGCGTGACGCGATTTTTTTTCGATCAGTGGCCACACGGTACATGATGGCGCCCAGTGCCCGACCGATGACCAGCAGAACGCGAAATGGCAATTGGACAATCAGCCACAAGAGCCCCAGCCCCAGCCATAGCGGCCAGAAACGGGGGTGAAGGAAACTGGCTTTAAAGCGCGGGCGATCCATTTGGGCTTCCGTCAGAACAAAGGCCGCGCATTCTACAACGGTTCTAGCCGCTTGCGGCTCGCGGGCGTTCTCGCTATAAGTCTCGGCACTTTTAGCGACAAGCTGTTGTGTATATCAACCATGAGCCAGATTGAATCGCAAAACCCGGAACCTGTATTTCAGCTCAAGGGCAGCATGCTCGCCATCACCGTGATGGAGCTGGCCCGAACCAACCTTGAAGCGCTCGACAGGCAGTTGGCGGCCAAGGTTGCACAAGCCCCCAACTTCTTCAGCAACACGCCGTTGATCCTGGCTCTGGACAAACTCGCACCGCACGAGGGTCCGGTGGACCTCCCGGGCCTGGTGCGTATCTGTCGCCAGCACGGCCTGCGAACCCTGGCGATCCGCGCCAACCGTATCGAAGACATTGCTGCGGCGATTGCCGTCGACCTCCCGGTCCTGCCACCGTCCGGCGCACGTGAACGCGTGATCGAACCGGTTGAAGCCGAAGCACCGAAAAAAATTCCGGAAAAACCGCCCGAACCCCTGATCAAGCCGACCCGCGTGATAACCGCTCCAGTACGCGGCGGTCAGCAGATATACGCCCAGGGCGGCGACCTGGTGGTAGTCGCTCCGGTCAGTCCCGGTGCGGAACTTCTCGCTGATGGAAACATCCATGTCTACGGCCCGATGCGTGGCAGGGCACTGGCGGGAATAAAGGGCGATACCAAGGCACGGATCTTCTGTCAGCAGTTGAGTGCCGAGCTGATTTCGATTGCCGGGCAATACAAGGTGTCCGAGGACTTGCGCAGGGACCCGTTATGGGGCTCGCCGGTCCAGATCAGCTTGTCAGGTGATGTGTTGAACATCATTCGTCTTTAACGGATACTGCCGCAATTTTCAAAGCATCTCTGATTCGTCGCGAAATTGTCGTGAAGGCGGCAGGAAGTTCTAGAAAGCACTGCTTTTCAGCGGGTATATGAGTCGAAAGTAATAGCTTAGTGCTAGCTTTCCGGAATCAGACCCCAGGATTTCCAGAATGCTTCGGCGGGCGCGGCGTCAAGAGATGCCTTTCAGGGACTCAATGTCCTTTTCCTCTAGGGGTGATACACCTTGGCCAAGATTCTCGTTGTTACATCCGGCAAGGGTGGTGTGGGCAAGACCACCACCAGCGCCGCCATCGGTACCGGTCTCGCACTGCGCGGCCACAAGACAGTCATCGTCGACTTCGACGTCGGCCTGCGTAACCTCGACCTGATCATGGGTTGCGAACGTCGTGTCGTGTATGACTTCGTCAACGTGGTCAATGGCGAAGCCAACCTGCAACAGGCGCTGATCAAGGACAAGAAGATCGAAGGCCTGTTCGTGCTGGCCGCCAGCCAGACCCGCGACAAGGAAGCACTGACCAAGGAGGGCGTCGAAAAAGTCCTCATGGAACTGAAGGAATCCTTCGAATACATCGTCTGCGATTCGCCGGCCGGTATCGAAACCGGTGCTCACCTGGCCATGTACTTCGCCGACGAAGCCATCGTCGTGACCAACCCTGAAGTCTCGTCGGTGCGCGACTCCGACCGCATGCTGGGCCTGCTGGCCAGCAAATCGCGTCGCGCCGAACGTGGCGAAGACCCGATCAAGGAACACTTGCTGCTGACCCGCTACAACCCTGAGCGCGTCAGCAAGGGCGAAATGCTCGGTGTGGAAGACGTCAAGGAAATCCTTGCCGTCACCCTGCTCGGCGTGATTCCCGAATCCCAGGCTGTACTGAAAGCTTCCAACCAGGGCGTGCCGGTCATTCTCGATGACCAGAGCGACGCGGGTCAGGCCTACAGCGATGCGGTTGACCGCCTGCTGGGCAAAACACTTGAGCACCGGTTTCTGGATGTGCATAAGAAAGGATTCTTTGAACGCCTGTTCGGGGGTAATTAATGAATATTTTTGACTTCTTTCGTGACCGCAAAAAAGGAAGCACGGCCTCGGTAGCGAAAGAGCGTCTACAGATCATCGTTGCTCACGAACGCGGCCAACGCAGTACTCCGGACTACCTTCCTGCGCTGCAGAAAGAGCTGGTGGAAGTGATCCGTAAATACGTCAATATCGAGTCTGACCAGGTACAGGTCGCTCTGGAAAGCCAGGGCAGCTGTTCGATTCTGGAACTCAATATCACCCTGCCCGATCGCTGATCAGGCAGTCGCTCGCGGCGGTATCGGCGCACTTCTACGGAAGCTGTGCCCTTGCCGCCGTTGGCGTTTCTAGCGTTTCGAGGCCGTTGCATGCCGTTGTCGAACATCCGCATCATTCATCAGGACGCCGCCGTTCTGGTGATCGATAAGCCTACCCTGCTGCTTTCCGTTCCCGGCCGTGCCGACGATAACAAGGATTGCCTGATTACCCGCCTGCAGGAAAACGGTTACCCCGAAGCGCGTATCGTCCATCGCCTGGACTGGGAAACCTCGGGCATCATTCTGCTGGCCCGTGATGCCGATACGCATCGCGAGCTGTCGCGTCAGTTTCATGACCGAGAAACCGAGAAAGCCTACACCGCGCTGTGCTGGGGCCAACCGTCACTGGACAGTGGCAGTATCGATCTGCCATTGCGCTATGACCCGCCTACCAAGCCCCGGCATGTGGTGGATCACGAGGGTGGAAAACACGCGCTGACGTTCTGGAAGGTTGTCGAGCGGCATGATGCTCACTGTCGTGTCGAGCTCACACCGATCACCGGCCGCTCGCATCAGTTGCGGGTGCATATGCTGTCGATCGGGCATCCGCTGTTGGGTGATGGTCTGTACGCGCATCCGGAAGCGCTGGCGGCCTATCCGCGTCTGTGTCTGCATGCCAGTATGCTGAGCTTCACGCATCCTGGGACTGGCGAGCGAATGACCTTCGAGTGTGCTGCGCCGTTCTGATCTGAATGATGCGCTGACTATCTTGCAGATGCTCCGCGTCACGAAATGCATGCAACATAGAGCGTCGGCACGAGAGCCCGTCGGGCTTGTGTATCGCGATGAGCGCAACCCAAGGCAGCACATCATCCAATACGGTAAACTCGCGCCATTGTTGTCTGGAGCTATTTATGCGCGCAGAGTTGAACAAAGGCCTCATTGATTTCCTGAAGGCCTCTCCTACCCCCTTCCACGCCACTGCCACACTCGTGCAACACTTCGAAGCCGCAGGTTTTCAGCGGCTGGACGAACGTGACACGTGGGCGGTAGAAACCGGCGGTCGTTACTTCGTTACCCGTAATGACTCTTCTATCGTCGCTTTCCGGATGGGTCGTCAGTCGCCACTCACTGGCGGCATCCGCATGGTCGGCGCACACACCGACAGCCCGTGCCTGCGGGTCAAGCCGCAACCGGAACTGCAACGTCAGGGTTTTTGGCAATTGGGCGTCGAAGTCTACGGCGGCGCCTTGCTGGCTCCCTGGTTCGATCGTGATCTGTCGCTGGCCGGTCGTGTCACTTTCCGCCGTGATGGCAAGGTGGAAAGCCAACTGATCGACTTCAAGCTGCCGATCGCCGTGATTCCCAATCTGGCGATTCACCTGAACCGCACGGCCAACGAAGGCTGGGCGATCAACGCGCAAAACGAACTGCCCCCCATTCTGGCGCAGGTTGCCGGTGACGAGCGAGCGGACTTCCGGGCGCTGCTGACCGACCAACTGGCCCGCGAACACGGACTCAATGCCGATGTGGTACTCGATTACGAGCTGAGTTTCTACGACACTCAGGGCGCCGCCGTGGTCGGCCTCAACGGGGACTTCCTGGCAGGTGCACGCCTGGACAACCTGTTGTCGTGTTTCGCCGGGATGCAGGCACTGCTCAACACCGAGAGCGACGAAACCGCCCTGCTGGTGTGCACAGATCACGAAGAGGTCGGCTCGTCTTCCGCTTGTGGCGCAGACGGTGCGATGCTCGAGCAGATCGTCCAGCGCCTGTTGCCAAGCAGCGAAGACTACGTGCGCACGATTCAGAAGTCGCTGCTGATCTCTGCCGATAACGCCCACGGCATTCATCCCAACTACGCTGACAAGCACGACGCCAATCATGGTCCCAAGCTCAACGCCGGGCCGGTGATCAAGGTCAATAGCAACCAGCGTTACGCCACCAACAGCGAAACCGCCGGTTTCTTCCGCCATCTGTGCATGGCCGAAGAAGTCCCGGTGCAGAGCTTTGTGGTGCGCAGCGACATGGGTTGCGGTTCGACAATCGGACCGATCACTGCCAGTCATCTGGGTATTCGCACGGTAGACATCGGCTTGCCGACGTTCGCCATGCACTCTATTCGCGAACTGGCCGGCAGCCATGACCTGGCGCACCTGGTCAAGGTACTGAGCGCGTTCTATGCCAGCCACGAGTTGCCATAACGGCTGAGGCGATCACCGATAACGTGGGAGCGGCCTGCTGCTCCCGCATGTTGGTGTTGACGCCCGCTAAAATGCCCATGGAAAGAAATAAAACGTTCTCTAATCACAACGATAAAAAAGATGCGTTTGCCTGCGTCAGGCATACCCACCTGGTACGCAACAACAAGTCGTTAGTTTATAAAGGGACTTCATGTCCCGAATTCCATCGACGCACCCTGTCGATGATTCAGTCGTGGAGTGCTGGAATAACGCGGGCTACTCGACCTCTATCCAGTCATCGTCCTCGTCGGGTTTATCGACAATATCGTCATCTTCGTTCACGTAATACGGTATGTCGGCTTCAACACCGTTCTCACCCGTTCTGGCAACCAATTGCCTGTACCTCTTCCCGTCCCAGAGCCTGAAAATAAGGGTGGAGTCTTCTCCCGCCGAGAGCGTCGAGCCTTCACTGCCAATAAGCTTGCTACGCGCGCCTGCCGTCAAGATACTGTTCTTTCCAGCGGTCAATCTGCTTTGGTCTCCCGCCATCAAGGTGCAGTCATGTCCGCCGGTCAGTTTGCTTCGATCGCCGGCAGTCAGATAACTGTTATTACCGGCCAGTAGTTTGCTGCGGTCACCCGCGGTCTGATTACTGTCTGCACCGGCAATCAACCTGCTGCGATCACCCGCCAGTTGTACGCTGCCCGCACCGGCAATCAGCGTGCTGCGAAAACCTGCTGTCTGCGAGCTGCCCTTGCCGGCGATCAGCATGCTTTTATTTCCGGCGACCTGAATGCTTTCATGGCCTGCAATCAACGAGCTGCCGTAACTTGCAATCTGGTTACTGCCATAACCCGCAGTCAATGTGCTGCGAATGCCCGATGTAAGACTACTGCCATAACCGGCGATCAAAACGCTGCGAAGTCCGGCGATCAGCGTGCTGCCATAGCCTGCGGTCAGAAAACTCCTGATTCCGCTGGTCAGGGAGCTGCCATAACCGGCTATCAATGAACTGTCCTGCCCGGCCGTTGCAGTGCTGCCGTAGCCCGCAGTAAGCGAGCTTCCGTACTCTGCGGTCTGAGTACTGCCGTAACCGGCGGTCAACGTGCTCTCGTAGCCTGCCGTCTGGGTACTGCCGTAACCTGCGATCAGCGAGCTGGAATAGCCGGCAGTGGAAGTACTTCCGTAGCCGGTGGTGAGCGAGCTGTTTTCCTGCGCGGTTTGCGTACTGCCGTAACCGGCGGTCAAGGTGCTCTCGTACCCCGCAGTCTGCGTACTGCCATAACCCGCAATCAACGAACTCGCGTAGCCAGCAGTGGAAGTACTGCCATAACCTGTCACCAGGTCACTGCGCTCCTGCGCGGTTTGCGTACTGCCGTAACCGGCGGTCAACGTGCTCTCGTAGCCTGCCGTCTGGGTACTGCCGTAACCTGCGATCAGCGAGCTGGAATAGCCCGCAGTAGAGGTACTTCCGTAACCTGTGGTGAGCGAGCTGTTTTCCTGAGCGGTTTGCGTACTGCCATAACCGGTCGTCAAGGTGCTCCCGTAGCCTGCCGTCTGCGTGCTGCCATAGCCGGCGATCAAGGAACTGGAATAGCCCGCAGTCGACGTGCTGCCGTAGCCTGCGACCAGGTCGCTGCGCTCCTGTGCTGTCTGTGTACTGCCATAGCCTGCGGTCAGTATGCTTTTGAAACCCGCCGTCTGAGTGCTGCCGTAGCCGGCGATCAGCGAACTGTTTGACCCTGCCGTCGAAGTGCTGCCATAGCCTGTGACAAGGTCACTGTGTTCTCTGGCGGTCTGGGTACTGCCATAACCGGCGGTCAGCATGCTTCTGTAGCTCGCGGTCTGGGTGCTGCCATAACCTGCGATCAGCGAACTGCCTGAGCCTGCGGTCCCCGTACTGCCATAGCCCGCAATCAGGTCGCTACCGTCCCTGGCCGTCTGGGTACTGCCATAACCAGCGGTCAGGATACTTTTGTGGCCCGC
Source organism: Pseudomonas sp. PvP100 (assembly GCF_017833055.1). Lineage (NCBI taxonomy): Bacteria > Pseudomonadati > Pseudomonadota > Gammaproteobacteria > Pseudomonadales > Pseudomonadaceae > Pseudomonas > Pseudomonas sp. PvP100. Next base: position 338,071 of record NZ_JAFIBO010000001.1, on the reverse strand, counting down.
TGTCTGTGTACTCCCGTAACCCGCGATGATGAAGCTTTCATGCCCTGCGGTGCCTGTACTTCCGTAGCCGGTGGTGAGGTTACTGGCAGCCCCGGCCGTTTGCGTACTGCCATAGCCTGAGGTGAGTACGCTGCCCTGCTGTGCGGTCTGGGTACTGCCATAACCTGCCGTGAGCGAGCTTTCACTGCCCGAGGTTTGTGTGCTGCCGTAACCGGCGATCAACGAGCTGTCAGCGCCAGCTGTTCCCGTACTGCCATACCCGGCCGTCAGGGTGCTGCCTTCACGGGCAGTCTGGGTACTGCCATAGCCTGCGGTGAGCGAACTTTCGCTGCCTGATGTCTGCGTGCTGCCATATCCTGCGATCAGCGAACTGTCGGCACCTGCCGTTCCAGTACTGCCGTAGCCCGCAGTCAGGTTGCTGCCCTCCTGGGCGGTCTGTGTACTGCCGTAACCTGCTGTCAGCGCACTGTCACTTCCCGAGGTCTGCGTGCTGCCGTATCCCGCGATCAGCGAACTGTCGGCACCTGCTGTGCCAGTGCTGCCGTAGCCCGCAGTCAGGTTGCTGCCTTCCTGAGCCGTCTGTGTACTGCCGTAACCTGCTGTCAGCGCACTGTCACTTCCCGAGGTCTGCGTGCTGCCGTACCCCGCCGTCAGATTGCTGCCCTCCTGGGCCGTCTGCGTACTGCCGTAACCCGCCGTGAGCGAACTGTCGCTGCCCGAGGTTTGCGTGCTGCCGTAACCGGCGATCAGCGAGCTGTCGGAACCTGCCGTGCCGGTGCTGCCATACCCAGCAGTGAGATTGCTGCCTTCCTGAGCCGTTTGCGTGCTGCCGTAACCTGCGGTCAGGGCGCTGTCGCTTCCCGAAGTCTGCGTGCTGCCATAGCCGGCGATCAACGAGCTGTCGGCACCTGCGGTACCAGTGCTGCCGTACCCGGAGGTCAGGTTGCTGCCTTCCTGAGCCGTCTGCGTGCTGCCGTAGCCTGCGGTCAGCGAACTGTCGCCGCCCGAAGTTTGGGTACTGCCGTAACCGGCGATCAACGAGCTATCCGAGCCCGCAGTGCCGGTACTGCCATACCCTGCGGTGAGATTGCTGCCTTCCTGAGCCGTTTGCGTGCTGCCGTAACCCGCCGTGAGCGAGCTGTCTTCTCCGGAAGTCTGAGTACTGCCGTAACCGGCGATCAACGAACTGTCCGAGCCCGCCGTGCCGGTGCTGCCGTACCCGGCCGTCAGGTTACTGCCTTCCTGGGCCGTCTGCGTGCTGCCGTAACCCGCCGTCAGCGAGCTGTCACCTCCAGAGGTCTGTGTACTGCCATAACCGGCGATCAGCGAGCTATCGGAGCCCGCCGTGCCGGTGCTGCCGTACCCGGCCGTCAGGTTGCTGCCTTCCTGAGCCGTTTGCGTGCTGCCGTAACCCGCTGTGAGCGAGCTGTCTTCTCCGGAAGTCTGAGTACTGCCGTAACCGGCGATCAACGAACTATCCGAGCCAGCTGTTCCCGTACTGCCATACCCTGCCGTCAGGTTGCTGCCTTCGCGGGCGGTCTGGGTGCTGCCGTAACCCGCCGTCAACGCGCTGTCCCCACCGGCGGTCTGGGTGCTTCCATAGCCTGCTACCAGCGAGCTGTCGGAGCCGGCGGTGCCCGTACTTCCATAACCGGCAATCAGATCACTGTGGTTGCCAGCAGTCTCGTTACTGCCATAACCGGCAATGAGTCGACTGTGGTTGTCGCCGCTCAACGTGCTGCCGTAAGTGGCGGTCTGCAAATTCTGCGGCGTCGTCACCGGCAGGGTATTTACCGGGGGGGCAGCCGCGCTGACCAACGCCACATCGAACACTTCATGACCGGCCTGTTCGGCGACCGGTAACGTGACATTTGCTGTCGCGGGCGTGGGTGGGGGCATGGCCGCGGTCATTGGCGTTGGCGTTGGCGTTGGCGTTGATGCAGGATCGGCCTGACGTGCCGAAATAAAGTGTGACGCGCTGATCCTGTCGCCGACATGAACCACCTCGGCCCGCGGAAACTTGACCATTCCCGGTTCTTCCAGACTGATGATGTCGGCAACGGCGACTTCACAGACAATCCATCGCGCATCGGCATGCACGCTTAGAAAAGCGCTGGTTCCAGCGCCCCACAGTAAACCGACCAGACCATTCTCATGCCGCCTGGTTGACTGCCAGTATTTGGATTCCACCGTGCCAGAAGCGGGCCATATAAGGCCGCAATGATCGGCCATGTTATTTGCACAGGTACGCAGCACCAACGCCTTGTCGAGATTCATTACAGCATCCTCATAGATCCTTTAAATAAAAGCAGCTGCACTTATCAAGCATTGCTTTACAGGACAACCGCCATGTCAGCCTTAATCCTAAAGTGGAACGATGGTGCACATAACACCAACTAAGCAGTGCACCCCCTTCCACACTAAAAACCTACCACACCCTATTAAGAAGTATTAATTAAGATTGAGATTTTTCTTACAGCCCGCTAAAAATTAGAATAATTACTCTGGAAAATCTCATGAAAAAAAACCAACTAATTTAACCCTGCGCCGCCAGCAGCAATAGAATAACGCTCATTGATTTTTTTTGTTAATCAAACGCAGGCTTTATACAAAACCTATTAAAGCGGCGGTGGACTGCACAAATTTTTATCAACGAGACGAGTATTTACTTATAAAAAACAGTCAACTAACGAGTTGCAGGTCAGTGCCTACAAAGCCGGTTTGCCACCCCGGCATTCAGTCTCCATGCACCTCGGCGCGCACATGAATAGCATCATGACGCCAGTATTCGAGGTCACAGTCGATCAACCGATCTTTGCGATCATAATTGACACGTGCAATGCGCAGGCCCGGGCTGCCAAGCGAAACCTTCAGGGCGGCAGCCGCGTCGGCATGCAACGCGGTCGGCACCATGTCGAAACGCACTTGCCCGTAATGCACGTCATAACTGCGAGCATAAAGCTCGGTGAGTGATTCGTTCAGATCATGCTCGAGAATGCCGGGGAACAACTCCGGTCTCAGGTAATGCTCCACGTAGAGCACCAGGCGCTGATCGATACGACGCGCACGGCAGATCTGGATCACGCTCGACAGCGCCGGCAGTTCCAGCATTTCGCAGATCAGCGCTGAAGCAGGTTGCAGGCGTGCTGACAGAAGCTGGGTGTGCGGCACCCTTCCCTGGGCACAGACCATCGCGTGGAAATGGCTGCGCCTGATCAGGTCATAGGCCAGTCGCGGCGGGGAAATGAACCAGCCACGCCGCTCTTCCCGATAGATCAGCCCCTGCGCCTCGAGCTGCAACAGCGCTTCACGCAAGGTGATGCGGGTGGTTGCGAATACCTCGCTGAGCTTGCGCTCTGCAGGCAACTTGCTGCCATGCGGCAACAGGCCATGTTCGATCTGCTCCTGCAGCGCATGGCAAATCGTTGTTACCGCCCGTGGCACATCTTCGCGCATTCCGGTATCCATCTGGACTAGACCAGCCCTGTTACGAGGCGTACATCAGTGCGGCCAACGCCGTTGGCTCCTTTGCGATGAGCCTAGGCCGGGTAGATGACTGTCCTGTTACAGGACAAATCACGTTCCATGCCAACTGTGCCGAGAACAGCCCTGAAACCCTTGCTCAGCGGGGACGTTGCGATGGTCTACGCTTAGCGCCAGGCACTGCCGGAGCCCGTGAAAAACGGTTTTGTCCGCGTAACACGACACGAAAATGTCATGCAAAACGCCTAACTTGGCTCAGGTATTGCTGATCTAGACCAAACAATCCGCAACGAACACTTCTCTCAAGAAGTGCACTAGGAGCTCCGAATGAAACATCTTTTGTTGGCATCACTCCTCGGTTCAGCCATGGCAATGAGTTCTCTGGTCATGGCTGCGGACACAGATCTTAAAACGCTGGAGGCTGCTGCCAAGGCTGAAGGCGCGGTCAACAGCCTCGGCATGCCGGATGACTGGGCAAACTGGGGCGGCATCTGGAAAGACCTGGAAGCCAAATATGGCCTCAAGCACATGGACACCGACATGAGTTCGGCCCAGGAGATCGCCAAGTTCGAGGCGGAAAAAGACAACGCCAGCGGTGACATTGGCGACGTAGGCGCAGCGTTCGGCCCTATCGCCACAGCAAAAGGCGTTACCCAGCCTTACAAGCCAACCACCTGGGAGCAAATCCCGACCTGGGCCAAGGACAAGGACGGCCACTGGGCGCTGGCCTACACCGGCACCATCGCCTTCATCGTCAACAAAAACCTGCTACACGGCTCTGAAATCCCGAAAAGCTGGGCTGACCTGAAAACCGGCAAATACAAGGTTTCCATCGGCGACGTGAGCACTGCGGCTCAGGCTGCCAATGGTGTACTGGCAGCCGCCATCGCCATGAAAGGGGATGAAACCAACATCGCACCAGGCCTGGCACTGTTCACCGATCTGGCCAAACAGAAGCGTCTGTCACTGGCCAACCCGACCATTCAGACCATCGAGAAAGGCGAAATCGAAGTCGGTGTGGTCTGGGACTTCAATGGCCTGAGTTACAAAGCCAAGATGACCAAGCCCGATGATTACGTGGTGCTGATCCCGTCGGACGGCTCGGTGATTTCCGGCTATACCACCATCATCAACAAATACGCCAAGCACCCGAACGCCGCCAAGCTGGCGCGTGAATACACCTTCAGCGATGCGGGTCAGATCAGGCTGGCAGAAGGCAATGCACGCCCGATTCGCGTAGAGCACATCAAACTGCCTGAAGACGTTCAAGCCAAACTGCTGCCGCAAGACCAGTACAAAAATGCCAAGCCGATCGAGAAAGCAGACGCGTGGGAGAAAACCTCCAAAGCGCTGCCGCAGATGTGGAACGAGCAGGTCATCATCGAGATGAACTGATTCTCTCCTGCGGCTCAGGGATGAAGTCGTGTACACCGGGCGAGCCAGTCTCGCCCGTTCTTTCAAAGCGAGTCGCCCATGAAACACAACGTCATCCTGATCGTGCTAGACGGCCTCAATTACGAAGTCGCCCGCCATGCGATGGGCCACCTTCAAGCCTGGCACGCTGCAGGCCGGGCCGCGCTCTACAAGATGGAATGCGAACTGCCCGCCCTCTCCCGCCCCCTTTACGAATGCATACTGACCGGTGTCGCGCCCATCGACAGCGGCATCGTGCACAACAACGTCTCGCGCCTGTCGAATCAGCGCAGCATCTTTCACTATGCTCGCGACGCCGGGCTGAGCACGGCAGCGGCGGCCTATCATTGGGTCAGCGAGCTGTACAACCGCACGCCGTTCGACCCGTCACGCGATCGCCACACCGAGGCAGCGGATCTGCCGATTCAGCACGGGCTGTTCTACTGGGCCGATCACTACCCTGACTCGCACCTGTTCGCCGACGCCGAGAGTCTGCGCCTCAGGCACGCCCCGAACTTTCTACTGATCCACCCCATGAACATTGACGACGCCGGGCACAAGCACGGCCTCGACACTGCGCAGTACCGCAACAGCGCCCGCAGCGCCGACATCATTCTGGCTGACTACCTGCAACGCTGGCTGGACGCGGGTTATCAAGTGCTGGTGACGGCCGACCACGGCATGAACAATGACCGCTCGCACAACGGGCTGCTGCCGGAAGAGCGTGAAGTACCGCTGTTCGTCATCGGCGATGCCTTCAGCCTGAATGTCGACGCTGCGCCGCGCCAGACCGATCTGTGCGGCACCGTTTGCGAGCTGCTGGGTATCCCTCACGACAAACCGGTCTGCCGGGAGATCTTCAATTGACGACCTTTTCCCGAGGCAAGTGGCTGGGGCTGTTGTGCCTGCTGCCGTTCGCCGTATTTTTCATCGTGTTTCAGATCGCACCGCTGTTGTGGGTCGCGATCCACAGCCTGCAAAGCGATGCCGGCTGGGGCTGGGAAAACTTCACCCGGGCGTTCAGCTCGAAGTTCTATCGGCAGGCCATTCAGTACAGCCTGGAGATCAGCTTCTGGTCGAGCCTGTTCGGCATCATCATCTCCGTTCTGGGCGCCTATTCACTGCGCAAGGTGGATTCGCGGCTGCGCGATTTCGTCAACTCGTTCGCCAACATGACCAGCAATTTTGCCGGCGTTCCACTGGCGTTCGCGTTCATCATCCTGCTGGGGTTCAACGGCGCGCTGACCCTGATCCTCAAGCAGACCGGGATCATCGATGACTTCAACCTGTATTCCAAGACCGGACTGATCATCCTTTATACCTACTTCCAGATCCCCCTCGGCGTGCTGCTGCTCTACCCCGCATTCGATGCCGTCCGCGAAGACTGGAACGAGTCGGCAGCGCTGCTGGGGGCCAGCAGCTATCAGTTCTGGCGCTACATCGGCCTGCCGGTGCTGACCCCGGCGCTGCTCGGCACTTTCGTCATTCTGCTGGCCAATGCGCTCGGCGCCTATGCCACGGTCTACGCGCTGACCACCGGCAATTTCAACGTATTGCCCATCCGCATCGCGGCGATGGTCGCGGGCGATATCACGCTGGACCCGAACATGGCCAGCGCGCTGGCGATGATTCTGGTGGGGCTCATGACCCTGGTCACCGTGGTCCATCAGTGGTTGTTGAGAAGGAGCTACCATGTCACGCGTTGAACGAGGGCCTGCGAGCATTTATCACAAGACGGTGGTCTACCTGCTGTTCCTGATCCTGTTGCTGCCGCTGGCCGGCACTTTCCTGTACTCGATCGCGACCAGTTGGTCGGCGACCATTCTGCCCAGCGGCCTGACCTTCAAATGGTACGTGGCGCTGTGGAGCGACCCACGCTTTCTGACAGCATTCGGCCAGTCATTGCTGGTCTGCATCGGCGCACTGGTTCTTTCGGTGGTGCTGATTCTGCCCCTGCTGTTCGTCGTGCATTACTACTTTCCGCGCCTCGACGGGCTGATGAACATCCTCATCCTGCTGCCGTTCGCCGTGCCGCCTGTGGTCTCCTCGGTCGGCCTGCTACAGCTATATGGCTCAGGTCCCATGGCGATGGTCGGCACACCGTGGATTCTGATCGGCTGTTACTTCACGGTCGCCCTGCCCTTCATGTACCGCGCCATCACCAACAACCTGCAGGCCATCAACCTGACAGACCTGATGGACGCCGCCCAGTTGCTCGGCGCCAGCACCTGGCAGGCGGCGTTCATGGTCGTGCTGCCCAACCTGCGCAAAGGTCTGATGATTGCCCTGCTGCTGTCGTTCTCGTTCCTGTTCGGCGAATTCGTGTTCGCCAACCTGCTGGTCGGTACGCGTTATGAAACCCTGCAGGTCTACCTCAACAACATGCGCAACAGCAGCGGTCACTTCAACAGTGCGCTGGTGATTTCCTATTTCCTCTTCGTGCTGGTGCTGACCTGGGCCGCCAATCGACTGAACAAGGACAAAGACTGAGATGAGTTTTGTCAGCATTGAAAACCTGCAGAAAAGCTATGCCAGCACGTCAGTGTTCAGCGACATCAACTGCAGCATCGCGAAGGGCGAATTCGTTACCTTGCTGGGCCCGTCGGGCTGCGGCAAATCCACCTTATTGCGCTGCATCGCCGGGCTGACCCTGGTCAACAGCGGGCGCATTCTGCTCGATGGCAGCGACCTGGTGCCGCTCACGCCGCAAAAGCGCAACATCGGCATGGTGTTCCAGAGCTATGCGCTGTTTCCCAACATGACCGTCGAGCAAAACGTTGCCTTCGGGCTGCGCATTCAGAAAGTCAGTACCGACGAGAGCGCAAGGCGCGTTGCCGAGATTCTGCGCATGGTCGAGCTGCACGATTTTGCCACGCGTTACCCACATCAACTGTCCGGCGGGCAATGCCAGCGGGTGGCGCTGGCGCGCTCACTGGTCACTCGCCCGCGTCTACTGCTGCTCGATGAGCCGCTGTCAGCGCTGGATGCGCGGATTCGCAAGAACCTGCGCGAACAGATCCGCGCCATTCAGCGCGAGCTGAGCCTGACCACTATTTTCGTGACCCACGACCAGGAAGAAGCGCTGACCATGTCAGACCGTATCTTCCTGATGAACCAGGGCCGCATAGTGCAGAGCGGCGACGCCGAAACCCTCTATACCGCGCCTGTGGACGTCTTCGCCGCAGGCTTCATCGGCAACTACAACCTGCTGGAAGCCGACGACGCCACTCGCCTGATGCAGCGCCCGATCAACAGCCGCGTGGCGATCCGCCCTGAGTCGATCCAATTGAGCCTGACGGGCGAACTGGAAGGCGAAGTACGCAGTCACAGTCTGCTCGGCAACGTCATCCGCTATCGGGTGCAGGCCCGTGGCGTAGACCTTGTGGTCGACGTACTGAACCGCAGCGCCGACGACCTGCACCCGGACGGAAGGCGTGTAACACTGAACATCGAACCATCGGCGCTGTGCGCGCTTGACTGACGCAACCGCCGAGCTTTCGCTTGAAGCTTGAAGCTTGAAGCTTGAAGCTTGAAGCTAACGTAACCAACACTGAGGATAAGCACACATGCCCCTGGCAATTTTCGACCTGGACGAGACCCTGATCGGTGGTGACTGCGCCACGCTCTGGAGCGAGCAGATGGGTCGCCTGGGCTGGGTTGACTCGACGTCGTTCATGCAACGCAACGACGAACTGATGGCCGCCTACAGCGCGGGCGAGCTCGCGATGGAAGACTACATGGCCTTCAGCCTGGAACCCATGGCTGGCCGTACCCCCGAAGAAATCGATCATCTGGTCGGCCCTTGGGTCGAGGACGTCATCGAGCCGATTATCTACAGCGACGCCTGCACGTGCATTGCAAAGCACCGCGCCAAGGGTGACCGCATTCTGGTGATCTCGGCGTCCGGTGTGCATCTGGTCAAGCCGATCGCCGAACGCCTCGGCATCGACGAGGTGCTGGGTATCGAGCTGGACGTGCAGCATGGCGTCTACAGCGGGGCCACCGTCGGCGTGCTGACTTATCGGGAAGGCAAGATCACGCGCCTGATGGAGTGGCTGGATGCCGAGGGGGAAAATCTCGAGGGTGCGAGTTTCTATTCGGATTCGCGCAATGACCTGCCGCTGCTGCTCAAGGTTGACCACCCTAACGTGGTCAACCCCGATGCCGTGTTACTGGAACACGCGCAGAAAGCTGGCTGGCCGGTGCACGACTGGAGCTGAGTCCAGAGGCACCGCCTGATCAGACCAGGCTTTCGTCGATGACCAGCACGATCTTGCCGGACACCGTGTTGGTCGCCAGCTCTTCGAACGCCGCTTCGGCATCCTTGATCGCAAAGGATTTCGCAAGTTGCGGCTTGAGGCGACCTTCGGTGAACAGCGGCCAGACGTGCTGACCCAGATCGCTGAGCAGGTCGGCCTTGAACGTGTCGTCGCGGCTGCGCAAGGTCGAACCCATCAACTGGATACGTTTGCCCAGTACGTGAGCCAGGTCCACCTGCGCCTCGCGGCCGCTCATGATGCCGATCAGCACCCAGCGACCGTCCAGGGCCAGCAGTTTGACGTTGAGCTCGGCGTAGCTCGCCCCCACCGGGTCGAGAATGACGTTGAACGGTGCAAAGTCGCTCAGCCCTTCAAGACTTTCGCTGCGTACCACACCGCCCTGCGCACCCAGTTCGACGCAATAGGCCAGCCGTTCGGCCGAGCCGACGCTGACCCACACCGGGTTGCCAAACGCCTTGCAAAGCTGAATCCCGGCTGAACCAACCCCACTTGCGCCAGCGTGCAGCAAAACCTTCTCGCCAGGCTTGAGCCCGGCGAGTTCGAACAGGTTCAACCACGCCGTGGCATAGACCTCAGGAATGGCCGCCGCCTCGTGCAGCGAAAGACCTTCCGGGACCGGCAGCACGTGTCGCCCATCGACCACCACTTCTTCGGCCATCGCCCCGCCCGCCAACAGCGCACAGACGCGGTCTCCGACCACCCAGGACGAACCCGGACCGACTTCGGCGATCACGCCGGAGCACTCCAGACCCAGTGTCTGAGTGACTCCAGGCGGCGGCGGATACTTGCCTTCGCGCTGCAACAGATCGGCACGATTCAAACCTGCAGCTGCCACTTTGATACGTACCTGCCCCACATCAAGGGCCGGACTCGGCTCCTCGACCCATTCCACATGTCCTTCAACGCCTTGCAATGCCTTCACGGTGCCTCCATAGTGAGTCCAGACTGAGCCCGTGGCTGTTTTGCCCGGGCTTTTGCATTATGCGGCCGGGTCCAAAGGAACCGGCGACCTCAAAGACGGCCTAATATGCGTTATCAATTGTCCTCGCGTCGAATCAGCATGAAGCAATTATTCCCCAGCACTGCCCTCGCACTGTTTGTCGGCCTTAGCGTTTTGCCGATGTCAGCCAGTACCTTTGCCGCCAACAGCTGGGATAATCTTCAGCCGGACCGCGACGAAGTGATTGCCAGCCTCAACGTGGTTGAGCTGCTCAAACGACATCACTACAGCAAGCCGCCCCTTGACGACAAGCGTTCGGCGATTATTTACCAGAGCTACATCAAGCAACTGGACCCCTCGCGCAGCTATTTCATGGCCAGCGACATTGCCGATTTCGACAAATGGCAGTTCCAGTTCGACGACTTTCTGAAAAGTGGCGACCTGAACGCCGGCTTCATCATCTACAAGCGCTATCTGGACCGCGTCAACGCGCGTCTGAACTTTGCGCTGGGCGAGTTGGGCAAGGGTGTCGACAAGCTCGACTTCAACACCAAGGAAACCCTGCTGGTCGACCGCAAGGACGCCGCATGGCCCAAGGATACAGCCGAGCTCGACGAACTGTGGCGCAAGCGCATCAAGGATGAAGTCCTGCGTTTGAAGATTGCAGGCAAGGACCCGGCGAAGATTCAGGAAACCCTGACCAAGCGCTACAAGAATCAGCAGGCGCGTCTGAACCAGACCCGTGCCGAAGATATCTTCCAGGCCTACATCAACACATTCGCCATGTCCTACGACCCGCACACCAACTACCTGTCACCTGACAGCGCGGAGAACTTCGACATCAACATGAGCCTGTCGCTGGAAGGCATAGGCGCCGTGTTGCAGAGCGATAACGACAACGTCAAGATCGTGCGCCTGGTCCCGGCAGGTCCGGCGGCCAAGACCAAACAGGTCGCGCCGGCCGACAAGATCGTGGCCGTTGCCCAGGGCGACAAGGAAATGGTCGACGTGATCGGCTGGCGCCTGGATGAAGTGGTCAAGCTGATCCGCGGTCCGAAAGGCTCGGTGGTACGCCTGGAGATCATCCCGGCCAGCAATGCGCCGAATGACAAGACCAGCAAGATCGTTGCCATCACCCGTGAAGCGGTGAAACTTGAAGAACAGGCGGCCAAGAAGTCGATCCTGCACATCAAGCAGGATGGCAAGGACTACAAGCTCGGCGTCATCGACATTCCGGCCTTTTATCTGGACTTCAAGGCCTACCGTGCCGGCGATCCGGAATACAAGAGCACCACCCGTGACGTGAAGAAACTGCTCACCGAATTGCAGGCCGAGAAGGTCGACGGTGTGGTACTGGATCTGCGCAACAACGGTGGCGGTTCGTTGCAGGAAGCCACCGAACTGACCAGCCTGTTCATCGACAAGGGCCCGACTGTGCTGGTGCGTAATGCCGACGGCAAGGTCGATGTGCTTGAAGACGAAGCCAAGGGCGCGTTCTACAAAGGCCCGATGGCATTGCTGGTCAACCGTCTGTCTGCGTCGGCTTCGGAGATTTTCGCCGGGGCGATGCAGGACTATCACCGCGCGCTGGTGATCGGTGGTCAGACCTTCGGTAAAGGCACCGTGCAGACCATTCAGCCGCTCAATCACGGCGAACTGAAACTGACGCTGGCCAAGTTCTACAGGGTTTCCGGTCAGAGCACCCAGCATCAGGGCGTGGTACCGGACATCACTTACCCGTCGCTGATCGACACCAAGGAAATCGGCGAGAGCGCGCTGCCCGAGGCCATGCCGTGGGACAGCATCAAACCGGCGATCAAGCCGGCCATTGATCCGTTCAAGCCGTTCCTTGCCCAGCTGCAGGCACGTCACGAAGCACGCTCGGCCAAAGACGCCGAGTTCGTGTTCATCGAGGATCGTCTGGCATTGGCCAAGAAGCTGATGAACGAGAAGACCGTCAGCCTCAATGAAGCCGACCGTCGTGCCGAGCATGCCTCGATCGAAAGCAAGCAACTTGCGCTGGAAAACACCCGCCGCAAGGCCAAGGGTGAGGAGCCGCTCAAAGAGCTGAAGAAGGAAGACGAAGACGCGCTGCCGGTGGAAGACGAGAAGACCAAACCCGAGGACGATGCCTATCTGGCAGAGACCGGGCGCATTCTCATCGACTACCTGGGCCTGAGTGCCGCTGTAGCGAAAAAGTAACGCAGGCTCATTGATGGCTATTTAGCTTCAACGTCATCAAACAGTCATGAAGCTGTCGTGAAATACGGGGCTGAACGCGAAATCGTTCAGCCCTTTTTCATTCTCTCCGAGACGACCATGACCATAACAGAGCAGCTGAGCGCACTGAGTTCCATTCTGGCTCGTGGTGATTTGCACAGTTTGTTCCAGCCCATCGTCTCGCTGTCGGAGCACCGGATTCTGGGCTATGAAGCCCTGACCCGCGGCCCCTCCAACAGCGCCCTGCACTCACCCTTGAACCTGTTCGCCATCGCCCGCCAGGCCGGTCGCCTGAGCGAGCTGGAGTTGAGTTGCCGGGACAGCGCCTGCCGACGTTTCAGTCAGCAGAAGTTACCGGGCAAGCTGTTTCTCAACGTTTCCCCCGAATCGCTGCTCGAAACCTCTCACCCTCCGGGCCGGACCCTGGAAATGCTGCGTCGCTACCAGATCGCGCCCAAGGACGTAGTCATCGAACTGACCGAGCAGATGCCCACCGATGATTTCGACCTGCTATACAACGCCTTGCACCACTATCGCGACATGGGTTTTTCCATCGCGCTGGACGATCTGGGTGCCGGTTATTCGAGCTTGCGACTCTGGTCGGAGCTGCGTCCGGACTACGTGAAAATCGATCGGCACTTCATCGACGGCATTCACCAGGATGCGGTGAAGCGCGAGTTCGTCGGCTCCATGCTGCAGATGGCCAAGGCCTCCAGGGCGACGGTGATTGCCGAAGGCATCGAATTGCCGGAAGAGCTGGCGACCCTGAAAGACATGGGCGTGAACCTGGTTCAAGGCTATCTGCTGGCGCGTCCTCAGGAGCGCCCGCCGCGCGACACCCGCGCCATGCTGCCCAGAACAGAGATCACCGTGGTGCCGCTCAACGAAGAAGCGGCCGATCTGTCTGCGCTGCTCAACCCACAGCCATCGGTCAGCCAGTCCACCCCCACGGCTGAAGTGCTGGAAGCGTTTCGCAGGCAGGCCAACCTCAACTCGCTGGCGGTGCTGGATGACGACGCCCGACCGTGTGGCATCGTCCACCGGCACTCGTTGTCCGAGGCGCTGCTCAAGCCCTTCGGCACCGAGCTGTTTGCCCGCAAACCAATCAGCCGCCTGATGAGCAGTGACTTTTTGGCCGTGGAAATCAGCCAGTCGCTGCAACAGGTCAGCCGGCTGTTGACCAGCCGTGCCCGGCAGCGCATCGAGGAGGATTTCATCATCACCTCGAACGGCACCTATCTGGGGCTGGGCCGGGTGATCGACGTGCTCAAGCTGATTACCGAAATGAAGATCCAGCAGGCACGTTACGCCAACCCGCTGACCCTGTTGCCCGGCAACGTTCCGATTCAGCAATGCCTGACTCGGCTGCTGCAGCAAGGCCGTGCGTCGATGATCTGCTACGTGGATATCGACAGCTTCAAGCCCTTCAACGACATCTACGGTTATGCGCGTGGCGACGAGGTGCTGCTGTGTCTGGCGCAATGCCTGAACGACCGCATCGATCCGGCCAGAGACTTTGTCGGGCACATCGGCGGGGATGATTTTCTGATGGTGCTGGGCTTTGAGGACTGGGAAAGACGCCTGAAAACCCTGCTGGATGATTTTCAGAATCAATGCCGCCGTTTCTACCGCGCAGAACACCTGGAAGCCGGTTGCTTCATCGCCCTCAACCGACAGGGCCAACGCCAGGAATTCCCCCTGCTGTCGCTGTCGATTGGCGTGGTGCACCTGCATGAAGAAAGCTGCACGCTGGTCGATGCCAGCCAGTTGGCCGACCTCGCTTCACAGGCCAAGCACTTCGCCAAGGATGTCGCCGGCGCCAGCATTCACGTCATCGATTCGACGCGGCTGGATTTGTTGATGCAGGCGTGAGGGCCGGCGCCATACGCCTACTGCGTTTCAGCTTCAGGATAACTGTACTCAAACACCCGAACCACTTCCGAGGCGTGCCATGAGGCTGCCGCGACGCCGTCCGAAGGTCCGGTGAAGCGGCCCAGCCGTTCAGCGCACTCGAAAAAACCGGGACGTGGCAGGCGGCTTGCGCCCTGGCTGATGACCAGCGAACTGCGCAAGGGCTGTTCAGCGCGGGCATCCATGGCGGCGAGGTGCTCAAGGGCGGCGGTCAGGGTCTGCATGGCCGGGCTGGGCAGTTGCAGGCGTTCCACCAGCGCGCGATAGGTCAGCAGATGCCGTTGGCGACGGGCCAGATCGAGCTCATTGAGCAGCCCATCCCAATGCTGACGACTGATGCGCACGCTCACGACTCACCTCGCCAGCCCGACACCCCAAGCTCCCACGCCAGGCTGCGCTTGATGGCACCGTCCGGCTCACGAGTACCGTTCTCGATCAGCTCCAGGTAGGACGGGCTGATGCCGACGGTACGCGCCAGGCTCGCCGCTTCAAGGCCTTTGGCCTCGCGCAGGGCACGCAATTCATCGAAGCCGGGAAGCTCACTGGCGGTGGTGCCGGAAGTCGATGCAGCCGGCTCGCTGGAAGGCTTGCCGGCCAGTCCGGCAGCCTTGAGCAGGGCTTGATACTGCGCCCAGGGCAGCACTGCGTATTCAGGCTCCCCGTCACGGGATATCACTTGAAGATCCATAGAATCACCTTGTACTACACGACTGCAGACTGATCAGGCTTGATCCATAGGCAGGCATCTTAACAGCGGAACGCCAGGGCTTGTGTTCAATCCGTGAGACTTACACCTTGCCTCGCTCTTGCTCCAGCAGTGCCTGAGTCTTCGGCAGTTGCTCGACCACGATGAGTTTCTCGGGCGATTGCTGCGCGCGCCATGCACGAAAGGCGTCCAGTTCATTGCTCAGGTGCTTGGTAACCCACGCCAGCACGGCGATGTCATCGAGCATGCCGAGGCCGGGTATCCAGTCGGGGATCGCATCCAGCGGGCTGAGGAAGTACATCAGACCGGCGACGATGGACAGGATCGCTTTAGGGCTGATGGCGCGGTACTCGCCCCGCCAGTAAGCCAGGCACAAGGCCTGCAGCAAACGCAGGTCTTCCTTGAGTTTGCCCAGACGACTGCCTTCACTGTTGCCTTTACGCGCGACAGCGAACAGCAATCCTGGCAATCGTCCAGCGGCCAGCAGACGCCGGGCTCCGGGCAGATAACGGATAAAGTTCCACGGTGCTTTCATACCCACTCCCGTTCAGCAAAATGTCGTTCGATAAAGCAGATTCGCTGAACCTGCCTGGCCAGCGCCATAAGGTTATCCACAATAATTGTGGATAACCTTGTGAACAGTGGCTTTTTTCCAGCCTCAACACCCCGTTTTCGGGGGACCATAGTCAGATCGGGCGTTTTTTACTCACAAAAAAACTACAAACGTGTGAACCCGCCACCCTCGATGAAACGAGTGCCTTGATCTTGCCGGACTGTCGGACAATGCTTTTGCATGCATCCATGATAGTGGGACTGCCCGAATGGCCAAGCGTTCGGGAAATAAGCCGGACACAAAAACGCCCTGTCGAGACAGGGCGTTTTCTGTAGCCAGGTGGTGCGTTACTTCTTGGCCGGAGCCGAAGCGGCAGGAGCTGCCTCTTCTTCGTCGGCATCAGCACCAGGCGTTGGTGCCGCTGCAGGGTCCTTGATACCCAGCAGTTCAAGATCGAACACCAGTACCGAGTTGGCCGGGATCGCCGGGCTCGGGCTCTGTGCGCCGTAAGCGAGATCGCTCGGGATGAAGAGTTTGATCTTCTCGCCGACGTGCATCAGTTGCAGACCTTCGACCCAACCCGGAATCACACCGCCAACAGGCAGGTCGATCGGGCTGCCGCGCTCAACGGAACTGTCGAAGACCTTGCCATCGATCAGCTTGCCTTCGTAGTGAACAGTCACAACATCGGTAGGCTTGGGCTGAGCGCCATCGGCTTTCTTGATGATCTGATACTGCAGGCCGGAAGCGGTGGTGACCACGCCGTCCTTTTTACCGTTCTCTTCGAGGAATTTCTTGCCAGCGGCAGAAGCTTCTTCGCTCATCTTCGCCAGACGCTCTTCGGAACGCTTTTGCAGCGCGGAGAAGGCTTCAACCAGCTCTTCGTCCTTGAGTTTCTGATCTTTCTTGCCAACAGCGTCTTCGATACCCAGGGCTACAGCCTTGGAATCCAGATCATCCATACCTTCCTGAGCCAGGCTTTTGCCCATGTTCAGACCGATGCCATAAGACGCTTTTTGTGCTGGGGTTTTCAGCTCTACGGTGCTGGCTTGCTTGTCACAACCTGCGAGTACCAGACCGACCAGGGCAATCGCCGCTGCCAACCGATGCTGTTTCATGCTAATTCCTTGTTCATGCGCCAAAAGGGCAAACGAGTAAAGCCGCGAGCTTATCAGGCCGCCGCGATCAATGGCTACCGGCATGAGAGGCAGAAAACGCCGATAAGTTCAGGTATCCAAAGGTTTTCCCGGATCTGTACCGCATTGTTCAGTTGCAGTTCAGTTTGTGATTCGCACAGGCAAGGCGCTGGCTCGCTGCACAGGGCTCAGGCTACGGGACTGATCACACCGGCATCCGGCCAGCGCGCACTGGTCTGTAGCACGCGCAGAAGCCCGGCCCGCGCCACCCGACGGACGAAATCCTGCACGCTGAGGGTACCGGCTTCGAGTTGCGCCTGAATGGACTCGGCCCCGGAGTACACGCGCGATACGCTTTGCAACAGTTGAAACTCCTCGGCGGACTGGCTGGGGGTGTAACAGAGCAGCGCGCCGTCGGCTGCCGAGAAATAGACGGCGGACATCTCGAAACCATAGCGAATCGGCAAGCCTTTGCGGCGCTGTGCCGGTTTGTGCCGATAGCTGAACATCCGATGCAGGTCATCCGGCTCGAAGAAATCGTTCATCACTTCACGCCCACCCTCGACGGCCAGATTGGCTGAACAGAAATACATACCGTCCACACGATAGCCGTCAGGCAATGCAGGCCGGTAATACGCATCGGGATGGAACGCCGAACACGGCGCATACACTGGCATGCCGTCATCGAGAATCGGCTCGGCAATCAGATAGGCTCGCTCGACCGGATTGAACAGAAGAAAACCGATGATCTGCGAATGAATACGACTGCCGATACGGCCATGTGCGTAACGTGCAGCCTCATCGGCGCTGTCGAACGGCGCGCTGAGACTCAGGGGTCGGGGTGGCCATTGCGCGTCGCAGCTTGCAGGCGATTTGGCGGGAGGTGTACGAGCGGCAGCGTCGTCCGGGTAAGGCTGCCAGTCGGCCGGCACTTTGCCTGACCGCCCCCACAGTCGGCTGGGCACTATCACATGCAGATCCCCGGCTCCGGCCAGCAGGCGGACCACATCACTGGGCATCATGCTGAGGTTCTGCAACGCCTTGTGGATCTGGCTGAGTTCACACAAGTGCGGCATGCTCCGCGGACCAGAAACGCGCGCAAACAAAGCGTCTTCGGCAGCAGAGCGGGACAGCGTGTATTTGATCAGGGAGCCGTCAGGCCCGGAAAGATAGGTCGCCGCACACACCTCCTGATCGTCGATCACCGCGTAAATGTCGCCGACAGAAAAACTGTTCGGGTAAGTGACCTTTTCACTGTCCGGCCACTCGTCGAGCCCGGCCGGCAGTGACGGGTGAGAATGGTAGACCGCATAGTCCTCATGCCCTTGCGGGTAGAGCACATAACCTTCCTGCTCGTTGCGCGGGAAAACCTCGTTGGGATCGAAGCTGAACTGGCTGCCGTTCATGGGCTCGGTCGCAATGTACTTGCCATCCTTGCGAACCAGGATGAAACCGCCGTATTCGCGATCACGCCGGTCGCCGATCCGCTCATGGGCATAACGCGCGGCATCGTCAGGATGATCGAACGGCGCGCTGAGCGTCGGCATGTCGGGGTGCTGATCGATGGATCGTTTGTAGAGTCTTTTTCTGGGGTACATCCGGGGCTCCTTGAAAGCCTGACTGATTGAGTCATGAGCGTAAGGAAACCCGACACGGCAAGTGACATAGATGAATATGACCTTACGTAAGTCTGCCGGCGCCGGACAACATGAAATTAAAGATAATTTTTAAGCATTTCGGGATGTGCTTCGATCCGCGGCGTGGGCGAGTCTGCCCAGCCCCTGCGTCGACCATCGCGACTGGCGATCAGGGCTCATGCAGTTTGTCGTGTTCAGGAACGTTTTATGCAATCGACCACTCGTTTTCGTTCAAAGCGCACGACAGCCCGCCAGTTGGCAAGCCTGGCCGTGATCGCCGCAGCAGCCATGTTGCCGGTCAGCGCAGCCTATGCCGCCAAGAAACCGCCTCTGGTTGTCACTGAGGGCATCAAGGCCTACCGCCTGTGCACAGGCTCCGACAAGCTTTCACACGTCATCGAAGGCTCGATCGATCAACAGGCCATGACCGATGTCAGCGCCCTGCACTTCAAGGAGACCCCGGCGCACTCGACCTTTGACTGGCATCCGGCACCCGAAGAGCAGTACGTGATCACCCTGTCCGGCACGCTGGAATTTTCCACCACTGGCGGCGAAAACTTTGTCCTGCACCCCGGGGAAGTGTTGCTGGCGCAGGACACCACAGGCCCCGGCCATCGCTGGAAGCTGATCGACGATCAGCCTTGGCGACGTGCGTACGTCATCACCAAGCCAGGCGACAAGGGCGCGTTCGTGCCGAAGGACGGAGCGTCTGCGAAGGGCTGCTGATGCAGTGATTCAGCCGCCTTCATCGACCGTGATTACATCGACGCATCAGCCGCTGGCTCGGAAATTTCGATCAGGTTCAGATCCGGATCACGCACATATACCGACCAGATCGGCCCGGTAGCACCGGTGCGCTCGACTGGACCTTCGACGATCGGCCAGTCCTGCTCCTGCAGGTGCACAATCACCTGCTCGAGCGGGATGGTGGCGATGAAACACAGATCCAGCGCACCCGGCACTGGCAAATGAGCCTTGGGCTCGAATTCCTTGCCGCGTTCATGGACGTTGATTTTCTGATTGCCGAAGCGGAATGCCAGACGTCCCTGACGAAAGCGTTCAGGGGTCATACCCAGGACGCGTACGTAAAAGTCCTTGCAGGCGTCGATATCGGCAGTGGTCAGTACCAGGTGGTCCAGATGATCAATCACGGGATCAGCTCCGTTTGGAATAGAGTTCTGTTTACGACAACGGCCACGTTTCGGATCAGATAATGCCAAGCCGACGCCACTCGGCACGTGTGCCAGCATCGATGCCATGGGCTTCAAGCACGGCATCGGTGTGTTGGCCGAGTGTCGGCGCAGACGATCGTACCTGACCCGGCGTGTCTTGAAGTTTAGGCACAATCCCCGGAAGGGTGACGGGTGTTCCGTCGTCCAGCGTGCCCTGCAACAGCATGTCTCGCGCCTGATAATGCGGGTCACTGGCGATGTCGGCAGCGTCGTAGATCTTGCCTGCCGGGATACGTGCTTCGTTGAGCGCCGCAAGGACTTCGTCCATCGAGCGCTCGGCGGTCCAGGTCGAAATGGCCGCATCGATGCGCGCCACATGCCGGACCCGCCCGTCGTTGTGCTGAAGCTCGGGGTCGCTGGCCAGGTCCATGCGACCGATCTTTTCCATCAGGCGCCGGAAGATACTGTCGCCATTGCCCGCGATCAGCGCGTACTTGCCGTCATTGCAGCGGTAGGCATTGCTAGGAGCGATGCCAGGCAGACTGCTGCCAGCCGGCTCGCGGACAGTGTCGAACACCGAATACTCGGGAATCAGGCTTTCCATCATGTTGAACACTGACTCGTACAACGCGACATCTATTTGCTGCCCCTCGCCGCCATTCTGCTCACGGTGACGAAGCGCCAGTAGAACGCCGATCACACCGTGCAACGCAGACAGCGAATCGCCAATCGATACGCCGACACGCACTGGCGTGCGCCCTGCCTCGCCCGACAGATGACGCAAACCGCCCATGGCCTCACCGATCACGCCAAACCCCGGCCGGTCGCGATACGGCCCGGTCTGCCCGTAGCCAGAGACACGCAGCATGATCAGTTTCGGATTGAGGGCGTGCAGCGCTTCCCAGCTCAACCCCCAGCCTTCAAGCGTGCCGGGGCGAAAGTTCTCGACCAGTACATCGGCATCCCGGATCAACCGTCGTGCCATTTCCTGCGCTTGAGGCTGGCGCAGATCAAGGGTCACCGACTGTTTGTTGCGGGACTGCACCGCCCACCAGACGGACGTGCCGTTATGCAGCAAACGCCATTTGCGCAGGGGATCCCCGGTCAGCGGCGGCTCGACCTTGATGACCTCGGCACCGAACTCGGCGAGGATCTTCGCCGCGAACGGACCGGCAATGAGCTGACCCAGCTCCACCACCTTGATGCCCTGAAGAGGTAGGCTCATGACACGTCCTTTCTTGTTTGGGAGGTGGAGGAATGATCTGCGCAAATGCGCTGGATGGAAAGCCGGACGGTGCGCTGCCAGACCAGACCGCCGTAAAAACCCCGCACCAGGCGGGGTTCATTGAATCAATTGCTGCAGGCTAACTGGAAACTCATCGAGGAATCACCCGAGGCCCCCCGTTTACCGACCATAAGCCCCAATACATTGACCTGCTCCGTAGTTGCCGCGCCGCCCAACTTGGCGTGCCCATAGAACAGCCGTTCATGATCACTGGTATCAATGGAAGACACCGAGCAGAAACCTGGAGAGTTCTTAAACTGTCCTTCCTTGAAGAACACTTTATAGGTTGCGAAGTAGTCTTTCTGGCTGCTGTAACTTACAGACTTGATCCAAGGGGACGACTGAGCAACAACATTACCGTGCTGGTCGATGGTCGCGGTGTGCAGCACTGGCTTGGCCAGCGCGCTCGCAGACAGGATCAAGGCCGTAGTGCCTATAAACAGTTTAAAACGATTTTTCATAGTCATCCCTTTACTCACTGAAGTATCAGACCGCCTCGATTCTGCGGTCGGTCTGGATTAATTATTTGGGGTCATCAAGAGAACTTCTGATGACTGAATACCCCATCAACCCATTCAGCTAATACCAGCAAAGAGAATAAATCAAGCGTTCACCAAGGCTAACTAACAGGCCTGGTTTAAACTTCAACAATTAAGGATGTTACTGACATCCGCGCAGAATAATTCTTACAAAACTTCAATAGAACTGCAGCGGGGCATTGCACGTTGCACGTTGCACGAGGGGGGCGGGATTTCCAGACGACAGAAAGCAAAAAGCCCGCACTAGGCGGGCTTTCTGTTTGCTTCAAGGAGTTCAAGGGCCTTGAAGCGGAATATGGCGCAGCGGACGGGACTCGAACCCGCGACCCCCGGCGTGACAGGCCGGTATTCTAACCGACTGAACTACCGCTGCGCGTAACACTAAAAGCGAGTTTGGTGGGTGATGACGGGATCGAACCGCCGACCCGCTGCTTGTAAGGCAGCTGCTCTCCCAGCTGAGCTAATCACCCTTCACTCTCGGTGTGGCGCGCATTCTACGGAGCGACCTGTACTCTGGCAAGCACTTTTTTAAATAATTTTTATAATCCTTCCAAAGGCTTACAAACGCTCTGTACAGGGTTGGCCCCAGCGGCTGAGGAGCGAATAATGCCCGCCTTTGTATAGAAAGAGAGATTCACCTCATGTGGTTCAAAAACCTGCTTGTCTATCGCCTGACCCAGGACGTGCCTTTTGATGCCGAAGCGCTGGAGACAGCACTGGCGACCAAGCCGGCGCGCGCCTGCGCCAGCCAGGAGGTAGCCACCTATGGTTTCGTCGCTCCTTTCGGCAAGGGCGAAGACGCTCCATTGGTACACATCAGTCAGGACTTCATGCTGATCGCTGCACGCAAGGAAGAACGCATTCTGCCGGGCAGCGTCGTGCGTGACGCGCTCAAGGAAAAGGTCGACGAGATTGAAGCCGAGCAGATGCGCAAGGTCTACAAGAAGGAACGCGATCAGCTCAAGGATGAAATCATCCAGGCCTTCCTGCCGCGCGCCTTTATCCGCCGCTCCGCCACCTTCGCCGCCATCGCGCCGAAGCAGGGCCTGATCCTGGTCAATGCCTCCAGCCCTAAACGCGCCGAGGACCTGTTGTCCACCCTGCGCGAGGTCATCGGCTCGCTGCCGGTACGTCCGCTGACGGTCAAGGTTTCACCGAGTGCGACCATGACTGACTGGGTCAAGACTCAGAAAGCAGCCGACAACTTCTTCGTGCTGGACGAGTGCGAGTTGCGCGACACCCACGAAGATGGCGGCATCGTGCGCTGCAAACGTCAGGACCTGACCGGCGACGAAATCCAGCTGCACCTGAGCACAGGTAAGGTCGTGACCCAGCTGTCGCTGGCCTGGCAGGACAAGCTGTCGTTCGTGCTGGACGATAAGCTGGTGGTCAAGCGTCTGAAGTTCGAGGACCTGCTGCAGGATCAGGCCGAACAGGACGGTGGTGACGAAGCGTTGGGGCAACTGGACGCCAGCTTCACGCTGATGATGCTGACCTTCGGCGAGTTTCTGCCGGAGCTGTTCGAGGCATTGGGCGGCGAAGAGATTCCGCAAGGCATCTGATACGCGCTTTTGCAACACTGCCGCTCGAAACACCGCGCCGTCTCGTCAGACGGCGCATTCATTTCATCCCGGTTATTCAACAAGAAGGAACAGGCCATGCGTGCGTTGGCAGCCTTGAGTCGTTTTGTCGGCAACACGTTTGCCTACTGGGTGTTGTTGTTCGCCATTCTGGCGTTCCTTTTTCCGCAGGCATTCATTGGCCTTAAGAGCTGGATCGTGCCGCTACTCGGCCTGGTCATGTTCGGTATGGGCCTGACCCTGAAACTCGACGATTTTTCCGAAGTGGCGCGTAACCCGTGGCGAGTGGCGCTGGGTGTGGTTGCGCACTTCGTGATCATGCCCGGTGTGGCCTGGTTGCTGTGTCAGGTGTTTCAACTGCCGCCGGAGATCGCCGTGGGCGTGATTCTGGTCGGCTGCTGTCCGAGCGGCACTTCATCCAACGTCATGGCCTGGCTGGCAAAGGGTGATCTGGCGCTGGCGGTGGCGATCGCTGCGGTCACTACCCTGCTCGCCCCGCTGCTGACCCCGACCTTGATCTGGTTCCTCGCTTCGGCGTGGCTGCCGGTGTCTTTCCTCGATATGTTCTGGTCGATCCTGCAACTGGTCATGCTGCCGATTGTGTTGGGCGTGGTTGCCCAGCGTCTGTTGGGCGCGCGGGTCAGCTATGCGGTGGACGTGCTGCCGCTGGTGTCGGTGGTCAGTATTGTGATGATCGTCTGCGCTGTGGTCGCGGCCAGTCAGGCGAAAATCGCTGAATCCGGCCTGCTGATCATGGCGGTGGTGATTCTGCATAACACGTTCGGTTTTCTGTTGGGTTATTTCACTGGCAAGGTTTTCAAGCTGCCATTAGCACAACGCAAGTCGCTGGCGCTGGAGGTCGGTATGCAGAATTCGGGGCTGGGCGCTGCGCTGGCCAGTGCGCATTTCTCGCCGCTGGCGGCGGTGCCAAGTGCGCTGTTCAGTGTCTGGCACAATATTTCCGGGGCGTTGCTGTCGACGTATTTCAGGAAGATGCCGGAGGAAGAGAATACGTCCGTCCGTTGATGCCAGTTGACTGTCGTTCCCACGCTCCAGTGAACTGACCCCAAAAAGTTGGACGGTTGACTATCGTTCCCATGCTCCGCGTGGGAATGCAGTTCGTGACGCTCTGCGTCACACGGCGGTTCTGCGAGGTCAGGTGGATGTGGGTTCCAGCTCAGGTCACCTTTGGCCATCGTGCCAATCCGAAGTGATTGGCACGTCAGTTGTACAGAGCGTAAACGCTACTGCACTTTCCCTCTCAGCGCTTTCACTTCTTCGCGCACGTCCACGGGGGTTGCCACGTCGGCGGCAATGGGCGAACCGGCAACCAGCACGACGCGCGACCAGAGGCGGCGAAACAGGGTCTTGCTCGGGTCGCGGCTGAAGAAGCTGCCCCACAGGCCTTGCAGTGCCAGTGGAATGACCGGTACCGGGGTTTCCTGGATGATGCGGCTCATGCCGTTCTTGAAGCCATTGATTTCGCCGTCGGTGGTCAGTTTGCCTTCCGGGAAGATGCACACCAGTTCGCCTTCCGCGAGGTACTGGGCGATGCGCTTGAACGATTTCTCGTAGATGTCCATGTCTTCGTTACGCCCGGCAATGGGGATGGTCCCGGCCGTGCGAAAGATGAAGTTGAGCACGGGCAGCTGGTAGATCTTGTAGTACATGACAAAGCGGATCGGGCGCCTCACTGCACCGGCAATCAGCAATGCATCGACAAAGGACACATGGTTGCAGACCAGCAGCGCCGCGCCTTCGTCCGGGATCCGATCCAGATTGCGGTGTTCGACGCGGTACATGGAATGGCCAAGCAGCCAGATCATGAAGCGCATCGTGAACTCGGGGACGATCTTGAAGATGTAGATGTTGACCGCGATGTTCATCACCGACACGGCCAGAAACAGCTGCGGAATCGACAGCTTGGCAACGCTCAGCAGCAGGATCGAGACAATCGCCGAGACCACCATGAACAGCGCGTTGAGAATGTTGTTGGCGGCGATGACGCGCGAGCGCTCTTTCCGCGGCGTGCGCGACTGGATCAAGGCGTACAGCGGCACTATGTAAAAGCCACCGAATACGCCGATACCCAGAATATCGAACAGCACCAGCCAGCCCTGCCCTGAGGACAGCACCGCCAGCCAGTCGTTGGCCTGCACGTTCTGCGGGAAACCGCCCGAATGCCACCACAGCAGCAGGCCAAAAATCGTCAGACCCATCGAGCCGAACGGCACCAGCCCGATCTCGACCTTATGCCCGGACAAGCGCTCGCAGAGCAACGAGCCCAGCGCGATGCCGATGGAGAATACGGCCAGAATCAGCGTAACGACCGTTTCGTCGCCGTACATCCATTCCTTGGCATAGGCCGGGATCTGCGTCAGGTAGATAGCGCCCACGAACCAGAACCACGAGTTGCCGACAATCGAGCGCGAAACCGCGGGCGTCTGCCCAAGCCCCATGCGCAAGGTGGCCCATGACTGGGTAAAAATGTTCCAGTTGAGCTTCATCTCCGGCGAGGCAGCATCGGCGCGCGGGATACCGAAGCTGGCCAGGAACCCCAGGCAGGCAACCAGCACGATGGCAGCCGCCACCACCCAGGCATAGTGCGAAGAAGACATCATCACACCCGCGCTGATGGTGCCGGCCAGAATTGCCAGAAAGGTGCCCATCTCGACCAGCGCGTTGCCACCGACCAGTTCGCTCTCGCGCAGGTGCTGGGGCAGGATCGAATACTTGACTGGCCCGAACAGCGCCGAGTGCGTACCCATGGCGAACAGCGCGGCCAGCATCAACTCCAGATGATTGAACAGAAAGCCTGCGGCGCCGACCACCATGATGACAATCTCGCCGAACTTGATGATCCGGATCAACTTGTCCTTGGGGTACTTCTCGCCGAACTGCCCGGCCAGCGCCGAGAACAGAAAGAACGGCAGGATGAACAGCAAGGCGCACAGATTGACGTAGATCGAGCGATCCCCGTCGATGCTCAGCTTGTAAAGGATGGCAAGGATCAATGACTGCTTGAAGATGTTGTCATTGAATGCCCCGAGGGACTGCGTGATGAAAAACGGCAGGAAACGGCGTTTCCCGAGCAGGCTGAATTGTGACTGTTGGCTCATCGTCCGTGGTCCTGAGAGGCTGGGGAGAACTGACGCAGCGGCCAATCCGAGGCACATTGAAGACGTAACGCCGCCGAATGTCGATAGGACATTTTCTTTTACAAAACCTGTGTCGCTATTTTTATCACTTCGGGCTTGGCCGGGACCGCTGCGACACCGCGCCACGCTCGACCTTGGTCGACAAAGACGAAGCGCGGCCATCGTGCGAGACTGCGCGTTATCGATACAGTGTGGAATTTGATATGTCGCTGTCCAGCGGGCTGATTGCGGCCGTTGCTCTTACCTATATGGCCATCATGTTCGCCATCGCCTTCTACGGCGACCGCTACAGCGCGTCGCTGCGCCCGACCATGCGTGCCTGGGTCTACAGCCTGTCGCTGGCGGTGTACTGCACCAGCTGGACGTTTTTCGGCGCAGTGGGTCAGGCCGCCGAGCAGTTGTGGTCGTTTCTGCCGATTTATCTGGGGCCCATCGTGCTGATGGTACTGGCACCCTGGGTGCTGCAAAAAATGGTGCTGATCAGCAAGCAGGAAAACATCACCTCGATAGCCGACTTCATCGCGGCTCGCTATGGCAAGTCCCAGTCCCTGGCGGTGATGGTGGCGCTGATCTGCCTGATCGGCATGCTGCCGTACATCGCGTTGCAGCTCAAAGGCATCGTGCTGGGGGTGAATATCCTGATCGGTGCCGTGGCTGACTCCACCGGCACCCGCGCGCAGGACACCGCGTTGGTGGTGTCGCTGATTCTCGCGCTGTTCACCATCGTCTTCGGCGCACGCAATCTGGATGTCACCGAACACCATCGCGGCATGGTGCTGGCCATTGCCTTCGAGGCGCTGGTCAAGCTGTTTGCGTTCATGGCGGTCGGCGTATTCGTCACGTTCGGCCTGTATGACGGATTCGACGACCTGTTCAATCAGGCCAAACTCGCGCCACGTCTCGAGGAATACTGGAAAGACACGATCAACTGGCCGTCGATGTTCGTGCAGACCGGCGTGGCGATGATGGCGATTGTCTGCCTGCCCCGCCAGTTCCACGTGACGGTGGTCGAGAACATCGAGCCTCAGGACCTGAATCTCGCCAAATGGGTGTTCCCGGCGTATCTGGCGCTGGCTGCACTGTTCGTGGTGCCGATTGCACTGGCCGGACAAATGCTCCTGCCGGGCTCCATGCTGCCCGACTCGTTCGTGATCAGCCTGCCGCTGGCTCACGCTCACCCTTCACTCGCGCTGCTGGCCTTCATTGGCGGAGCATCGGCGGCAACCGGCATGGTGATCGTCGCCTGCGTAGCGCTGTCGACGATGATTTCCAACGACATGCTGCTGCCGTGGCTGTTAAGACGCAAAAACACCGAACGGCCGTTCGAAGCGTTTCGTCACTGGATGCTTTCCGTCAGACGCATCAGCATCGTGATGATTCTTCTGCTGGCCTACGTCAGCTACCGGATGCTCGGGTCGACGGCCAGTCTGGCGACCATCGGCCAGATCGCCTTTGCCGCGATCACCCAGCTGGCTCCCGCCATGTTTGGTGCGTTGTACTGGAAGCAGGCCAATCGGCGTGGTGTATTTGCAGGCCTGGCGGCCGGTATCTTCATTTGGTTCTACACCCTCGTGCTGCCGGTGGCGGCGCATGGCATGGGCTGGTCTTTGAGCACTTTCCCACTGCTCTCCTGGCTGCACAGCAACCCGTTCGACCTGCCTATCTCGCCGATGACCCAGGGCGTGGTGCTGTCGATGGCCGGCAACTGCACGTTGTTCGCCTGGGTGTCGATGCTGTCGCGCACGCGAGTGGCCGAGCACTGGCAGGCGGGTCGTTTCATCGGCCAGGAAACCCAGGGACGCGACTTCAGCCGCCCGCTGCTTGCGGTACAGATCGAGGACCTGCTCAGCCTGTCGGCACGCTTCGTCGGTGAGGACCGCGCGCGGCAGAGTTTCATCCGCTTCGCCCAACGGCAGGGCAAGGGTTTCAACCCCAGCCTGAATGCCGACGGAGAATGGATCGCGCATACCGAGCGACTGCTGGCCGGCGTGCTCGGCACCTCTTCGACCCGCGCGGTGGTCAAGGCTGCTATCGAAGGTCGCGACATGCAGCTGGAAGACGTCGTACGCATCGCCGACGAAGCCTCCGAAGTACTGCAGTTCAACCGCGCGCTGCTGCAGGGTGCTATCGAAAACATTACCCAGGGCATCAGCGTGGTCGACCAGTCCTTGCGTCTAGTCGCCTGGAATCGTCGCTACCTTGAGCTGTTCAATTACCCTGAAGGCCTGATCGGCGTTGGCCGGCCGATTGCCGACATCATCCGTTACAACGCCGAGCGCGGACTCTGCGGGCCGGGCGAGGCAGAAGTTCACGTTGCGCGGCGTCTGCACTGGATGCGCCAGGGCCGCGCTCACACCTCGGAACGGTTGTTTCCCAATGG
This sequence comes from Pseudomonas sp. PvP100, assembly GCF_017833055.1. NCBI lineage: Bacteria > Pseudomonadati > Pseudomonadota > Gammaproteobacteria > Pseudomonadales > Pseudomonadaceae > Pseudomonas > Pseudomonas sp. PvP100. Next base: position 309,678 of record NZ_JAFIBO010000001.1, on the reverse strand, counting down.
GCAGGTGATCGAGCTGATTGGCAACCCGATGCCGGGCGGCGGCTTCGTCATGAGTTTCACCGACATCACCGAGTTCCGCGCCGCCGAGCACGCCCTCAAAGGCGTCAATGAAAGTCTTGAGCAACGGGTAGCCGCACGTACCCACGAATTGTCCCAGCTCAACCAGGCGCTGACCGAAGCCAAGGGCACCGCTGAAGCCGCCAACGAATCGAAGACCCGTTTCCTGGCCGCGGTGAGCCACGACCTGATGCAGCCGTTGAACGCTGCACGACTGTTCTCCGCCGCGCTGTCACATCAGCAGGAAGGGATTTCCAGCGACGCCCAGCAACTGGTTCGGCACCTGGACAGCTCGCTGCGCTCTGCCGAAGACCTGATCAGCGACCTGCTGGATATTTCCCGCATCGAAAACGGCAAGATCACCCCGGATCGCCAGCCGTTCCCGCTCAGCGCGCTGTTTGACACCCTCGGTGCCGAATTCAAGGCGCTGGCTCAGGAGCAAGGCCTGAGTTTTCGTGTGCGCGGCAGTTCACTGCGCGTCGACAGCGATATCAAGCTGTTGCGCCGGGTGTTGCAGAACTTTTTGACCAACGCTTTCCGCTATGCCAAAGGTCCTATTCTGCTGGGTGTCAGGCGCTACGGTGACAGCCTGAGCCTGGAAGTCTGGGACCGGGGGCCGGGCATTCCCGAAGACAAGCGCAAGGTGATCTTCGAAGAATTCAAACGCCTCGACAGCCACAAGACTCACGCGGCCAAGGGGCTGGGCTTGGGGCTGGCGATCGCCGATGGTTTGTGCCGCATCCTCGAGCATCCTTTGCAGGTGCGCTCATGGACCGGCAAAGGCAGCGTATTCAGCGTCCGGGTACCGCTGGCCGCGCCCCAGGCTGCACTCCCCGCAACACTGCCTGAAGTCAGCCGCCCCGCGCTGAACGGCACACAGGTGCTGTGTGTCGACAACGAAGACAGCATCCTGATCGGTATGCACAGCCTGCTGTCACGCTGGGGCTGTCAGGTCTGGACCGCGCGCAATCGCCAGGAATGCGAAGCGCTGTTGAACAATGGCGTTCGACCGCAGATTGCCCTGGTGGATTACCACCTGGATGAAGGCGAAACCGGTACTGAACTCATGGTCTGGCTGCGTACCCGACTGGGTCAACCGGTGCCGGGCGTGCTTATCAGTGCCGATGGGCGTGCGGAGTTGATCGCTCAGGTGCACGCGGCGGGGCTCGATTACCTGCCCAAGCCGGTCAAGCCTGCAGCGCTGCGCGCACTGTTGAGCCGGCATGTGAGTCTGGACGGGTAACGGAATGCCGGTTGTTCGCAGAGGCCTCGAACAACCGGATCAGGGGAAAACCGGAAACACTGTCGCTTAACCAAACAACCAGTAGCCCAGCAGCGTCAGTACCGCCACGGCCAGAACAGGGCGCAATATGCGATAAGCCTTAGGGTTGGCGCGCTTGAACTGCTTGACCTTGCCACTGAAGCCATCACTGAAACGCTTGCTGAACGCATACGCCTGGTTGATTCCGCCGACGCGCTCGTCGTCGAGGTTCTGCGGAGCGGTGGCGCGCCCCAGAAACGCGCTGACACTGCGGTTCATACGGGTCATGAAGCGGTTGGTCAGCGGACGCTCGATGTCACAGAACAGAATCACACGAGTCTGGTCGGTCTCGTTCTTGACCCAGTGAACGTAGGTCTCATCGAACATGACGTCCTGACCGTCACGCCAGGCGTATTCCTTGCCATCGACGAAGATCCGGCAGTCATCGGAGTTGGGCGTGGACAGGCCCAGGTGATAGCGCAGCGAGCCGGCAAACGGATCGCGGTGCGGATTGAGGTGACTGCCACCCGGCAACAGCGCGAACATCGCGCCCTTGACGTTGGGAATGCTGTTGACCAGTTCGACTGTTTTCGGGCACAGCGCCTCGGCAGACGGCAAGGCCTTGTCGTACCACTTCAGGTAAAAGCGCTTCCAGCCCTTTTTGAAGAACGAGCCAAAACCGGCGTCGTTGTTTTTCTCCGCCGCCCGAATATAGCCTTCGTCGAACAGGTGCATGGCTTCGTCGCGAATGGTTTCCCAGTTGTCCTTGAGGACGTCCAGTTCAGGGAATTTGCTGCGGTCCAGATACGGCTCGGACGGCACGCGGGAAAACAGGTACATCAGTGCGTTGTACGGTGCGAACAATGCCGAATGGTTGACGAACTGCCGCAACAGTGGCAATCGGGCCCGACCGCGCAAATGAACGTACAGCGTGCTGCCCAGAAACAGCATCAGGATCGATGCCTTGGCAACAAATGAAAGGGTCATGAAGCTCTCCTTGAAGCGGGCAGATAACGCCAAACGTCACGCGGGCAGTGCTGATGCATGATTCTGAATAATGACTGGAGCGCCGGGCGGACAGCGCTGATCGTCCGGCGAGTCGTAAGCTGGCCATCATAAACCCTTGCGTTGCCCGCATGAAGTGCGCGCTTGCGAAGATGTGTTACTGGGAAAGCTCCTGATCGGTAAACAGATCGCTGAACAGCATGCTCGACAGGTAACGTTCGCCGGAGTCCGGCAGGACCACCACGATCGTCTTGCCCTGCATCTCCGGCTTTTCAGCCAGACGGACGGCAGCCGCCATTGCCGCGCCGCAGGAGATACCGCAGAGAATGCCCTCCTCCTGCATCAGACGCCGCGCCATGGCCTTGGACTCTTCATCGGTGACACGCTCCACCCGGTCAACAATCGACAGGTCGAGGTTTTTCGGGATGAAGCCGGCACCGATGCCCTGAATCTTGTGCTGGCTGGGCGTGATCGTTTCACCGGCCATCGCCTGGGTGATGATCGGCGAACCGTCCGGCTCGACCGCGACCGACAGGATCGGTTTGCCTTCGGTGTGCTTGATATACCGGGAGATACCGGTGATAGTCCCGCCAGTTCCTACGCCTGCCACCAGGACATCGATGGCACCGTCGGTGTCTGCCCAGATTTCCGGGCCAGTGGTTTTTTCATGAATGGCCGGGTTGGCCGGGTTTTCGAATTGCGCCGGCATGAAATATTTCCCGGGGTTGCCTGCCAGCAGTTCTTCGGCCTTGGCAATCGCGCCTTTCATGCCCTTGGCCGCTTCGGTCAGCACCAGTTCTGCGCCCAGTGCCTTGAGTACCTTGCGACGTTCTATGCTCATGGAAGCGGGCATGGTGAGCATCAGCTTGTAGCCACGGGCAGCGGCAACGAAGGCCAGACCGATGCCGGTGTTGCCCGAGGTCGGCTCGACGATGGTCATCCCCGGCTTGAGCCTGCCGCTGCTTTCGGCGTCCCAGATCATGTTGGCGCCGATACGGCATTTGACGGAATAACCCGGATTACGCCCTTCTATCTTGGCCAGAATGGTGACACCGCGCGGCGCAATACGGTTGATCTGCACCAACGGTGTATTACCGATGGAATGGGCGTTATCAGCGTAGATACGGCTCATGAGGGTGTCCTTGTGCACATCGGTTAAAGACCCAAAGCCTATGCCGCCAACTGTGGGGCGTCCAGTCTGACCGAACGGATGACGGCGCAAGCAGTCAATCCTTCATTGAAACAGGAGACTCATGTCATGAAACGTCGCTACAGCTGGCCGCTACGGACCCTGGCCGCTTTGGTAGTCCTGCTGATCGCTGTCAATATCGCTCTGCCGTATCTGGTGCGTGACTATCTGAACGACAAACTGGCCGATATGGGTGACTACCGCGGCGAAATCACCGATGTGGACCTGGCACTGTGGCGAGGGGCGTACCGGATCAAGGGCTTGAAGATCGTCAAGACCGATGGCAAGGTCCCGGTGCCCTTCTTTGACGCGCCGATGATCGAACTGGCAGTCAGCTGGCACTCACTCTGGTATGACCATGCAGTGGTCGCGAAAGCCCTGTTCACTGGCCCGCAGATCAACTTCGTGGACGGCGGCAGCAAGCAGGACTCGCAGACCGGTCAGGGCACCGACTGGCGTACCCAGATGAACAAGTTGCTGCCTATCACCCTCAACGAATTGCGCATCGACGACGGGCGTATCACGTTCAATAACTTCAACTCCACGCCCAAGGTAAAAATCGAGGCGGATCAGGTCAATGCCAGCATCTATAACCTGACTAACGTGGTCGACGTGGAAGGCAATCGCGATGCCGAGTTCAAGGGCAAGGCGCGCCTGCTGGGCCACGCCGATCTGGAGAGCACAGCCAGATTCGACCCGTTCAGCAACTTTGAAGACTTCGACTTCAAACTGCGCGCTACCGGTATCCAGCTCAAGAAACTCAACGACTTCTCGTCGGCCTACGGCAAGTTCGATTTCAACGCCGGCGATGGCGACGTGGTGATTGAAGCGCAGGCCGACAAAGGCCAGCTCAAGGGCTACATAAAGCCGCTGTTGCGCAATGTGGACGTATTCAACTGGCAGCAGGATGTCGAAAACAAGGACAAGGGCGTTTTCCGTTCGATCTGGGAAGCGCTGGTCGGTACCAGCGAAACCGTGTTGAAAAACCAGCGGGAAAACCAGTTCGCCACACGCGTCGACCTCAGCGGCAGCGTTCATCAGCAGGACATCAGCGGCTTCCAGGCGTTTCTGCAGATCCTGCGCAATGCGTTCGTGCAGGCATTCAATGCGCGCTATGAGAGCAGCAAGGGTTCCTAGCGTGCTTTTTTGTCTTTGCCGTAGACGCCCCGCTCTTCGGCGGCCTGTGCCTGTTGCTGCAAAGCATCCCAGCCCAGGCAAGCCAGCGCTAGGGTGCGTGGTGTCGGCTCGCGGGAGTTGCTGTAGCGGGTGATGCTGCGCGGGCTCACACCCAATGCTTTTGCGGCCTGAGCCAGGGGCAAACCCGTGCGGGCCCGCCACCCGATGAAAATACGCGTGTTTTCATCGGTGGCCGCTTGAGCCTGAGCGTCAAGGTACAAGGTATCGGCACCGATCTGGATATCCGGCTCCGGCCATTCAACCGTCCAGCCATCATCGCCCACCTGGGCCTGGGCAAAGGCATCGGCAGCGATCAAAGGCCGTAACCCAGGAAAAGTCTGCACATCCGCGCTCATGTCGAGCACGAATTGCTGATCGTCGATGAACGTCAAGGCTAGTCGATATCCGGACTGGGCCTGAACCTCCTTGAGCCGTGGGCGTTTCATGGATGCCATCGTTTCCATTCCTCCATCAGTTCGTTACGGTGAGTTCGTATCCATTCAAGAGCTTCCCTTAACACAACAGCCGGTGCGGTTCCGCGCATGGGCTCTACAAGCTCAAGGCAAATCAGCACGTCCAGCCCTCCACCGGTCAGGTGAACATGCGGCGGCAGGTGGTCTTTTTCTCTCAGCTGAATCCTGTATTTATCCCTGAATCTGTATTTGGTCGACATGGCACGCATGGTATCGCCAAATTAGCCATACCAGAAGCAGCGTTACAATTTAGACCCGGTCACAGCGTGACGCGCCATTCAAGAACTGAATGAGGCGTCTTCGTTCACAGCACTCGGGCAGCCACGTTATAGTCAGGGCATTGCTTGCCCCTCTTACGGCGTGCGTGCCGACCGGTTACGCGCGCCCACGCGAAAAGGATGGATCAATGAAGTTCGAAGGTACGCCGGCCTACGTTGCCACCGACGATCTCAAGCTGGCGGTCAACGCGGCCATCACGCTGGAACGTCCACTGCTGGTCAAGGGCGAGCCCGGCACCGGTAAGACCATGCTCGCCGAGCAACTGGCCGAGTCCTTCGGCGCGAAACTGATTACCTGGCATATCAAGTCCACGACCAAGGCCCATCAGGGCCTGTACGAATACGATGCGGTGAGTCGTCTGCGCGACTCGCAACTGGGCGTCGACAAGGTCCACGACGTACGCAATTACCTGAAAAAGGGCAAGCTCTGGGAAGCCTTCGAGTCCGAGGAGCGTGTGATTCTGCTGATCGACGAAATCGACAAGGCCGATATCGAGTTCCCCAACGACCTGTTGCAGGAGCTCGACAAGATGGAGTTCTACGTTTACGAGATCGATGAAACCATCAAGGCCAAAAAGCGACCGATCATCATCATTACCTCCAACAACGAGAAGGAGCTGCCGGATGCCTTTCTGCGTCGCTGCTTCTTTCACTACATTGCCTTTCCGGATCGGGCCACGCTGCAACGCATCGTCGATGTGCATTACCCGGACATCAAGAAAGACCTGGTGAGCGAAGCGCTGGATGTATTCTTTGACGTGCGCAAGGTGCCGGGGCTGAAGAAGAAGCCCTCCACATCCGAGCTGGTCGACTGGCTGAAGCTGCTGATGGCCGACAACATCGATGAAGCCGTGCTGCGCGAACGCGATCCGACCAAGGCGATTCCGCCACTGGCCGGCGCGCTGGTCAAGAACGAGCAGGACGTGCACTTACTGGAACGTCTGGCGTTCATGAGCCGTCGCGGCAATCGCTGATCGTGTCTATCCAACCTGCCATGTAAAAGGGCAACAGCCATGCTGCTCAACCTGTTCAACGAAATGCGCGCGGCCAAAGTGCCGGTGTCTCTGCGTGAACTGCTGGACCTGATCAATGCGCTGAAACAGCGGGTCGTCTTCGCCGACATCGATGAGTTCTATTTTCTGGCGCGCACGATTCTGGTCAAGGACGAGCGCCATTTCGACAAGTTCGACCGGGCCTTCGGCGCATATTTCAATGGCCTGGAAAATCTCGACGAGCATTTGCAGGCGTTGATCCCGGAAGACTGGCTGCGCAAAGAGTTCGAGCGTTCGCTGACGGACGAGGAACGCGCGCAGATTCAGTCGCTGGGCGGCCTCGACAAACTGATCGAGGAGTTCAAGAAACGCCTGGAAGAACAGAAGGAACGCCATGCCGGTGGCAACAAATGGATCGGCACCGGTGGCACCAGCCCGTTCGGTTCGGGTGGCTATAACCCGGAGGGCATCCGCGTCGGCGATGCAGGCGAGCGCAAAGGCAAGGCCGTCAAAGTCTGGGACCAGCGCGAATATAAAAACCTGGACGATCAGGTTGAACTGGGGACACGCAATATCAAGGTGGCCCTGCGTCGCCTGCGCAAGTTCGCTCGTCAGGGTGCTGCGGATGAACTGGACATCGACAGCACCATCGATCACACCGCACGCGATGCGGGCCTGCTGAACATTCAGATGCGCCCGGAGCGGCGCAACACCATCAAGTTATTGCTGTTGTTCGACATCGGCGGCTCGATGGATTCGCACATCAAGGTCTGTGAAGAGCTGTTCTCCGCGTGCAAGACCGAGTTCAAGCATATGGAGTATTTCTATTTCCATAACTTCATCTATGAATCGGTGTGGAAGAACAATCAGCGCAGAAGCTCGGAGCGGACTGCCACCCAGGACCTATTGCACAAGTATGGCGAGGACTACAAAGTGATTTTCATTGGCGACGCCTCAATGGCGCCCTATGAAATCACCCAGCCCGGCGGCAGTGTCGAACACTGGAATGAAGAGGCGGGCTATGTATGGATGCAGCGCTTCATGGCCAAATTCAAGAAGATCATCTGGATCAACCCCTACCCGAAAGATGCCTGGGACTACACCACCTCGACGCATATCGTGCGTGATTTGATCGAGGGGCAGATGTATCCGCTAACCCTTAGCGGTCTGGAAGAAGGCATGCGTTACCTGGCGAAATGAAATAAGGCTGCTGCCAATGCTGTACAAGCCGGTCATCGACCGGCCTGTACCACCCGACCAGCAGCATGATCATTTTGAACACCCGAACTACGCTGACAGTTCCACACAACCAATCAGACGCAAAAGTGCTGATTGAGTAGGTCGTTTTGCAGTTACTCCATCGTTTTGCCTGAGCAGCCGTCGCGACGTCGCGGGTTACTTATGAACGAAACGCTCGGGATCATGCAGCCTTACTTTTTCCCCTACATCGGTTACTTCCAGCTCATTGCGGCGGTCCAGCGCGGGCTGGTCTTCGACATCGTCAAATACAAACGCAAAAGCTGGATGAACCGCAATCGGGTACTGGGCAGCAAAGGCGACTGGCAATACATCAATGTTCCGGTCTGTGTCAGCGAGGGCGCACTGATCAAGGACGCGACCATCATCGACCTTGCCTGTGCCCACCGACGAATCACGAATCAGCTCGAACACTATCGAAGCAAGGCACCCTACTTTCGGGAAACCTTGCAGGTGGTCGAACAGACATTCGGCACACCTGCCACCCACCTGTGTGAACTCAACACACGCGCGCTGAAAGTGGTCTGCGAGTATTTAGGCATAAGCTTTAACTGGGAAAGCTGTGCAGCGATGAACCTTGATCTGCCGCCCATTGAACATGCGGGCCAATGGGCGCTGGAAATAAGCACCGTGCTGAAAGCGCGCCAGTACATCAATGCCACAGGTGGACGCGAAATCTTCATACCCGGCGAGTGGCAGGAAAGAGGCATAGAACTGAGGTTTCTCGAGCCCGCTTCATTCAGTTATTCCACGGGACCTATGAATTTCGTCGAAAACCTTTCAATCATCGACGTGCTGATGTGGAACGCACCTGAAACAGTACTCACCTATCTACGCAATGAAACACGGGCAGTCATATGAACTGCCCACCAATGTTTCGCTACGCCCCGACCCAGAGTCAATTCCAGTCGCGTTCGAGCTGAGGCTTGCGTCGTCCGCCGTGGACCACCCAGCCAAGCAACAGCACGAAGCTTTCGATCACCAGCGCCAGCAGCAATGCGCTGATGATGCCCCAGGCAATCACTTCCGGGGCCAGCAGAACTTGCCACGTATAACCATTGAAGGTCTCGCGACGGATATCCGGATCGGAAGAGGTAGCCACGAAGATGGCTTTGGAATACCAAGGTCCCTGAAGCCCGAGCCACTGACGCTCAAGGATGTGCGTGCGGTTCATCAGGGTGTCGATGGTGTCCGCATCGCTGCGGAAAACCGGGTCCTCACTGCTGCGATAGTGCTGGATCAGCGCCTGGATATCGCCCTTGAAGAACTGCTGCGCAGTAGCGGTATAGCCCTTGACGGCTTGCTGCGCCTCGATCAGATGCGCTTCGACACGCTTGCTGTAATCACTGATGAAACCGGGAATCTGTACCCCGAACAGCAGGCCCATGGTGAACAGGACCAATCGCAGATAACTTCGCAGCATTAATATCCCTCTTCTTTTTTGTCCATTAAGCCGATGTGATGGTGTCTTACGACCTGGCCGTCTCGGTGACGGTGCCGACCGAACCTTGCGCCACGCTCTCGCCCTTGCGCCACAGGCTCCACTGGCCCGGTTCATAGCGGTTCCAGTTTTCGTTCTCGGTCAAGGGTTCGGTCGCGATGACCGTGACCACGTCGTGCGGTGTGGTTTCAGCCTGAAAATCGACAATCACGTCGACATCTTTCAACCTTGCCGGACCGAACGGAGCTCGGCGGGTGATCTGAACCAGTTTGGTACTGCAAAAGCAAAACAGCCAGTCACCGTCGCTCAACAGGCAGTTGAACACGCCCTTACTGCGGTATTCAGCACACGCCTGGATCAACGTGGGCAGCAATTCCTCGACGTCGACGGGCTCGGGAAAGGCTTCGCGGACGCGATTGAGCAAGTCGCAGAATGCCGCTTCGCTGTCGGTATCGCCCACCGGCCGGTAAAAAGTAACGCCCGGGGTGAAATCCGCCAATTGGCCGTTATGGGCAAAGCACCAGTTACGGCCCCAGAGCTCACGCACGAAAGGATGGGTATTGGACAGGCAGACCTTGCCGACGTTGGCCTGACGAATATGGCCGATCACGACTTCGCTCTTGATGGGATAACGCTGCACCAGTTGGGCGACTTCCGATTCACTGCTGGCTGCCGGGTCCTGAAACAGGCGCAGGCCACGGCCCTCGTAGAAGGCAATGCCCCAGCCATCGCGATGCGGACCGGTGCGGCCGCCACGCTGCATCAGCCCGGTAAAGCTGAAGACTATGTCGGTCGGGACATTGGCGCTCATGCCCAGTAGTTCACACATGCTCAGGTTCTCGCTTCAAGACGTTTTGCAGCAGGTCATGCGCCGCAGGTCGCGGCGCTTACCAACGAAGCGGGATCTACAAACGCGGCTCGACCCGCGCAGCCCTGGTCGGCGCAAGAGGCGCAGCGTTCTTGCGAGCGTAGTGATCGTCTTCGGCGAAAGGTTCGTCAGCAGGGTCTGTTTCGACGGGCTGGGCCGCAGGCTTGGGCTGGCGAGCCTTGCGGCTGCGTTCGATCGGCCAACGGATCAGCACGAACAGCAGGTACGCGGCGAAGGCGAACATGCCATACATGGCCAGGTCCGACACGGCGGTCCAGACGTTGCTGCCGACCTTGAACATCAGGTCAAGCGCGGTGATCGCCACGGCTGGCGCCATCGCATCCTTGGCAGGGTCGACCATGGTCGGCGTAAACAGCAGCACCGCGACCGCCACCAGCAAAGGCTCCTTGAGATACCGCCACATCCAGCGGGTCATCAGAAACCATACCAGCAGGCAACCCAACGCGGCGAAGGCGTAGACGCTCCAGGCGATCAGATAGTCGTTTTCGGTCATGACGTCCGTGGTAAGCCAGGTAAAGAGGCGCTTATGATAACGGCTTTTGCCTGACGCGGCTTGCCTCGCTTCAGTATTCGGTTCAGCGTGTACCGATATTTTCCTGATTGATGCCTTAACAGAGAGCCCAGCATGTCCTTCTCGAATGCAACCTCCAGCGCCCCGATCGCTCGCAAGGCCGACGGTCCCGACCCTTATGCCTGGCTGCAGAACCGCGACACCGACGAAGTGCTCGACTACCTCAACGCCGAAAACGCCTGGCAGGAGCAGCAACTGGCAGAGCAGGCCGGGTTGCGCGAAAGCCTGTTCGAGGAAATCAAGGGCCGCATCCTCGAAACCGACCTGTCGCTGCCCTCCCCCTGGGGCCCGTACCTTTATTACACCCGCACCACACAAGGCGACGAATACGCCCGTCACTACCGCTGCCCGCGCCCGGCCGACGACAGCAACACGGTGGATGAAAGCGCCGAGGAATTGTTGCTCGACCCTAACGAGATGGCCGATGGCGGCTTTTTCTCGCTGGGTGCATTCAGCATCAGCCCTGACCACCAGCGTCTGGCCTACAGCCTGGACACCAGTGGCGACGAGGTGTACGAGCTTTACGTCAAGGAACTGAGCACCGGTCAGATCAGCAGCCTGCCCTTCGAAAACTGCGACGGCAGCATGACCTGGGCCAACGACAGCCAGACCCTGTTTTTCGGCGAGCTGGACGAAACCCATCGCCCGGGCAAGCTGCATCGCCATACCTTGGGAACGGCATCGGCCGAGTTGGTGTTCGACGAGCCGGACGGCCGCTTCTTCCTGCACTGTTTCCGCAGCAGTTCCGAGCGCCAACTGATCATTCTGCTCAACAGCAAAACCACCAGCGAAGCCTGGGTGCTGGACGCCGATCATCCGCAACAGGCCTTCACCTGCCTCGCACCGCGCAGCGAAGGTCACGAATACTACCCGGACCACGGACTGCTCGATGGCGTCTGGACCTGGTTCATCCGCAGCAATCAGAGCGGCATCAACTTCGCGCTGTATCAAGCAGCGCAACAAGCCAGTGGCGTACCGGTGCGCGAGGACTGGCAGACGCTGGTCGCGCACGACGACAAGGTCATGCTCGAAGGCGTCAGCCTCAACGCCAAAGGCATCAGCCTGAGCCTGCGCGAGGGTGGCCTGCCGATCATCGAAGTACGTCCTCAGGCGCTGCCGACCTATCGCGTCCAGCTGCCTGATGCCGCCTACAGCCTGTATGTGCAGGACACGCTGGAATTCGACAGCGACAAAATCCGCCTGCGCTACCAGTCGTTGAACCGGCCAGCCCAGGTCCGTCAACTGACCCTGGCCAGCGGCGAGCAGGTGGTGCTCAAGGAAACCCCGGTACTGGGCACCTTCGACGCCGATGCCTACGTCAGCCAGCGTTTGTGGGCCACGGCCAGCGATGGCACCCAGGTGCCGATCAGCCTGGTGGTCAAGCGCGAACTGGCCGGACAGGCCACCCCGCTGTATCTGTACGGCTACGGCGCCTATGGCGAGAGCCTCGACCCGTGGTTTTCCCACGCCCGTCTGAGCCTGCTCGACCGTGGCGTGGCGTTCGCCATTGCCCATGTGCGCGGCGGCGGCGAGCTGGGCGAGGCCTGGTATCGCAACGGCAAGCAGGAACACAAACAGAACACCTTCGGCGATTTCATTGCCTGCGCCGAACACCTTGTCGCCCAAGGTCTGACCAGCGCCGAACAGCTGGTGATCAGCGGTGGCAGCGCCGGTGGCCTGCTGATCGGTGCAGTACTCAACCAGCGGCCCGAGCTGTTCAAGGCAGCGATTGCCGAAGTGCCGTTCGTCGACGTGCTGAACACCATGCTCGACCCGGACCTGCCGCTGACCGTCACCGAATACGACGAATGGGGCAACCCGCAGGAGCCCGAGGTCTACGCGCGCATCAAGGCTTATGCGCCCTACGAAAACGTCACGGCCCAGGCCTACCCGGCCATGCTGGTCATCGCCGGTTACAACGACAGCCGCGTGCAGTATTGGGAAGCCGCCAAATGGGTCGCGAAGTTGCGCGCCACCAAGACCGACGACAATCCATTGCTGCTCAAGACCGAACTGGGTGCAGGGCACGGTGGCATGAGCGGTCGCTATCAGGGCTTGCGTGATGTGGCGCTGGAGTACGCGTTTATCTTCAAGGTATTGCAGATCGCTGAATGAACTTGGTGTGAAACACCTGTCTTACTAGGATCGGGGGCAGCGGAGTTGCCCCTTTGTCAGGATTACCAGACCTCACATGTCAGAACCACTGTCCAACCTGAACAACGCCATACGCGACATGCTGCTGGATTGCGGCCTGTTCGACACCCTGCTGCCGGGCGATTTCTTTACCGTAGCCGGCTATTTCAGCATTACCGATATCGATAAGGGCGAGACTATTTTCGCCGAGGGCGATGCCGGAACCTTCATGTGCATCATCCATCAAGGCACCGTGTCTGTGCAGAAGCTTGCTGCAGACGGTCAACAGGTGGAAATCGCCGTTCTGCGGCGCGGACGCGCTTTTGGAGAAATGGCAGTGCTGGATGGCGAGCGCCGTTCGGCCAGTTGTATCGCTGCCACCAGTTGCCAGCTATTGAACCTGGGCCGTGATTCACTGGACAAGATGCTCGAGGACGCGCCGAAAATCGCCGCCAAGATCATTCGCGCCTTGGCCATCTCGTTGTCCAAGCGCCTGCGCATGGTCGATGGTCAATTACTCTCCCAGCAGGTGTGAGTTTGCCCATCTGGCGCTAAACTTGCCGACATTCCGCTTTCAATGCGCACACGCACAGGTGACACCATGAGCACGGCCAATCCCCCTTCCCATACTGCCAAGCTGGACCGCATCCTGGCCGACGCCCAGCGCGACCGCGAGATGGGCTACCGCGACAAGGCGCTGCGCATGTACCCGCATGTTTGCGGCCGCTGCGCGCGCGAGTTCGCAGGCAAACGCCTCAGCGAACTGACCGTACACCACCGCGACCACAACCATGACAACAACCCGCAGGACGGCTCCAACTGGGAGCTGCTGTGCCTGTATTGCCACGATAACGAGCACTCGCGCTACACCGATCAGCAGTACTTCGCCGATGGCTCCCTGGGCAGTCCGAAAACCGCCAAGGCCACCCACAACCCGTTCGCAGCACTGGCCGGGCTGATGAAAAAGGACGAGTGACCTTCGGTACGACCGACCAGCCACGCTCCCCGCCCTACCCGCACTTCCCCTGGCCTGCGGCCACCCGACCGACCGGATACTTTGTCATGCCCACCCGAACCTCAAGACGAACCTTTGTGAAAGGGCTGGCCGCCAGTGGCCTGCTCGGCGGCCTGGGGCTGTGGCGCAGCCCGGCGTGGGCGGTTGCCAATCCGGGGCAGCCCAACGGGTTGTCCGGCACCGAGTTCGATCTGTATATCGGCGAAACCCAGGTCAACATCACCGGCAGTGCCAGGACAGCGCAGACCATCAACGGTGGCATCCCTGGCCCGCTGCTGCGCTGGCGCGAAGGCGACACCGTGACCCTGAGGGTCAAGAACAGGCTCGACGAAGCCACATCCATCCACTGGCACGGCATCATCCTGCCGGCCAACATGGACGGCGTGCCGGGGCTGAGCTTTGACGGCATTGCGCCGGATGGCCTGTATGTCTACCGCTTCAAGGTCAGGCAGCACGGCACCTACTGGTATCACAGCCACTCTGGCTTCCAGGAACAGTCGGGGGTCTACGGGCCGCTGGTGATCGACGCAAAAGAGCCGGAGCCGTTCGAGTACGATCGCGAACACGTGATCATGCTCAGCGACTGGACCGACGAAGAGCCGGTCCAACTGATGAAAACGCTGAAGAAACAGTCCGATTACTACAACAATAACCAGCGCACCGTCGGCGACTTCATTAACGACGTGGGTGAAAAAGGCTGGAGCGAGACCACCAGGGATCGGTGGATGTGGGCGAAGATGAGAATGGACCCGACCGATCTCGCGGATGTCAGCGGCGCAACCTACACCTACCTGATGAACGGTCAGGCGCCGAACATGAACTGGACCGGGCTGTTCAAGCCTGGCGAACGGATCCGACTGCGGCTGATCAACGGCTCGGCAATGACGTACTTCGACGTGCGCATCCCGGGCCTGAAGATGACCGTGGTGGCCAGCGACGGCCAGCACGTCAAGCCGGTGACCGTCGACGAGTTGCGCATCGCAGTGGCGGAAACCTTCGACGTGATTGTCGAACCGGCGGAAGGTGCCTATACCCTGTTCGCCCAGTCGATGGACCGCACCGGTTACGCCCGTGGCACCCTGGCCAGCAGGCCCGGCCTGCAGGCTGTCGTGCCGCCTCTCGATCCACGCCCGCTGTTGAGCATGGATGATATGGGTATGGCGGGCATGGAGCATGGCAGCATGAACCACGCCGCAGCCCCGGCAACGCACGACATGTCAGGCATGGACCACAGCAAGATGGGCCACGACGCGATGCCCGCAATGGACCACGCGCAGATGCCGGCCAGGAAAACGCCGACCCCGCAATCGCACCCAGAAAGCGAAAACAACAACCCACTGGTCGACATGCAAGCCATGAGCACCTCGCCCAAGCTCGATGATCCGGGCATCGGCCTCCGGGGCAATGGCCGCAGAGTCCTGACCTACGCCGACCTGCGCAGCACCTTCGAAGACCCGGACGGCCGCGAGCCGAGCCGCACGATCGAGCTGCACCTGACCGGGCATATGGAAAAATACGCCTGGTCGTTCGACGGTGTGAAGTTCTCGGACGCCAAACCGTTGATGCTCAAATACGGTGAGCGGGTGCGTGTCGTGCTGGTCAACGACACGATGATGACCCACCCCATCCATCTGCATGGCATGTGGAGCGACCTCGAAGATGAAAACGGCCGGTTCATGGTGCGCAAACACACCATCGACATGCCACCGGGGTCACGCCGCAGCTACCGCGTGACCGCCGATGCGCTGGGCCGTTGGGCTTATCACTGCCACATGCTGTACCACATGGAAATGGGCATGTTCCGCGAAGTTCGGGTGGAAGAATGAGGACCTTGATGTTGAGCAGAACGCTGAATTCGCCCCGCCTGCCGATGCTGCTGCTGGCCGCCGGGCTGATTGCTACACCGTGGACCTCGAGCATGGCCGCCGGAATGGAAGGCATGGACCACGGCAGTCATGCGATGCACATGGACGCCAGCGACAGCGAGGACGCGACCTCGACGCAGACTGCGCCCACCCAGAGCCGAACCCCGATCCCGCCGATCACCGATGCGGACCGGGCTGCGGTGTACACCAGCCACGCGGGCCATCAGGTCCATGACAGCGCCATCAACAGTTACTTTCTGGCCGACAAGCTGGAATGGCAGGACGCCAATGACGGCAGCGCGCTGGCCTGGGACCTGTCCGGCTGGATTGGCGGTGATATCGACCGCCTGCTGCTGCGCTCCGAAGGTGAGCGAACCAACGGCAAGACCGAAGAAGCGGAAATCCAGGCGTTGTGGGGCCACTCGATCAGCCCTTGGTGGGACATGGTCGCCGGAGCACGTCAGGATTTCAAGCCGGGCGCACCGCAAACCTGGGCCGCCTTCGGCCTGCAGGGCCAAGCCATTTCGGATCTGGATATCGAGGCCACCGCGTTCATCGGCGAAGCCGGGCAGACCGCCGCTCGCCTGGAAGCCGACTACGACCTCCAGCTGACCAGCAATCTGGTGCTGCAGCCCACCGCGGAGCTGAACTTCTACGGCAAGAACGACCCGCAACGCGGCAACGGTTCGGGCCTGTCGACCAGCGAGTTCGGCCTCAGGCTGCGCTACGAAATCACCCCGCAATTCGCACCTTATATCGGCGTGAGCTGGGACCGCTCCTACGGCAAGACCGCCGATTACGCGCGCGAGGACGACGAGGACACCCAGGACGCGCGACTGGTGGTCGGCGTGCGCATGTGGTTCTGAACACAGTCAATGGCATTGCTCTGAGGCTGCCGTATAATCCCCGGTTTTCTTCAGAGCACCCTCCCCGTGGCCAACAAACGGTACGCCTGCATCGGTCTTTACAACCCCAAGTCCCCGGAAAACGTCGGCTCCGTCATGCGTGCCGCCGGCTGTTACGGCGTGGCGTCGGTGTTCTATACCGGTAAACGCTATGAGCGCGCGCGGGACTTCATCACCGACACCAAGAAAATCCATCAGGACATCCCGCTGATCGGCATCGAAGACCTCAAAAGCATTCTGCCGCTGGGTTGCATTCCGGTGGCTGTCGAACTGGTCGACGGCGCCCGCGCACTGCCCGAATACACCCACCCTGATCGCGCGCTGTATATCTTCGGCCCGGAAGATGGCTCGCTGGATCAGGAGATTCGCGACTGGTGTGAAGACGTGGTCTATATCCCGACCGAGGGCTGCATGAATCTGGCGGCGACCGTCAACGTCGTCCTCTATGACCGCATGGCCAAAGGTATCAATACCCGTTCGGGCCCGCAGTTCGGTCGCGAGAAAATTGATCCGGCCAGCGACCGCTGACGGAAAAGCATTGAACCTGTGTCGCGCACGGGCAGTCAGTTTCTCTGAATCGAGCAACTGCTTCCAATTTGCCAACTCCGACCTACTACCTCATGGAGAGCCATCATGCGCGACACCCCAATCATCGAACGCATCGACACACCTGAACTGCTTCAACGCAACCCCGAGCAGAACGTAAACGGCTGGGAGCGCATTGGCTCGCTGGCTGGCGGCGTACTGCTGATGGGTAAAGGCGTCCGTCGTGGCGGCTTTCTGGGCCTGATCCAATTGGCCATCGGCGGCGCGGCCCTGGCGCGCGGCATCAGTGGCCACTGCTCGGCCAAGAGCCTGATGGAAAAAGGCCGCAGCGATCTGCAAAGCGCACGCTCGACCATCGAACGTGCCGGTGCGCAACTGAATAACCTCAAGGACGACGCTGAAGATGCCGTGAAGACGGCGGCTGCCAAAGGCGTGGAAGCGCTGACCGAGCCAAAGCCGGTCATTTAAGCGTTCAACCCGCGCGAAAAATCAGGTAATCCTCCCAGTCGTCCTCGGCCACATTGTTCTCGCTGAGCATGCGGCCTGACTGGGAGATGCGTTCGTGATGCACGGCCGTGCGATCACCGCACACCAGATGGTGCCAGAGCGGCAAATCCTTGCCCTCACTGACCAGACGATAGCCGCAGGTTGGCGGCAGCCATTTGAATTCATCGGCCTGACCAGGCGTCAGTTGAATGCAATCGGGCACCGAGGCACGACGGTTTGCGTAGTCGGAGCACTGGCAGGTTTTCAGATCCAGCAGCTTGCAGGCAATTCGCGTGTAATAAACCGCGTTGTCTTCCTCATCCTCAAGCTTCTGCAGGCAGCACAAGCCACAGCCATCGCACAACGACTCCCACTCCTGGGTGTCGAGCTGGTCAAGGGTCTTGCGAATCCAGAAGGGTTCAACTTTAGCGGCCATGGTTCGGACAACGGTATCGAGAATGAAAAGGCCGCCAGTCTAGAGGTACACGGGGTGCGGGCCAAGCACTTGCGACTGCCGGTAGCCGGGACTTGTCAGCGACGGGGCAAAACAGTAGCGTTAACGGGTTTTCAGTGCGTTCAAGCGATGCCTGCCGACCACGGCCCATCAAGCCACGCTCGTTTTCAACCTTCGCTATCAAGGACTCTCATGAGCACGAACCCTCGCATCGCCGATCACCCTATCGACCCGCAATTCACCGAACGCTGGTCGCCACGTGCCTTCAGCGGCGAAAGCATCGACCAGGAAACCCTGCTGAGCTTTTTCGAAGCCGCACGCTGGGCGCCCTCAGCGTATAACTCGCAGCCCTGGCGCTTTCTCTATGCACGTCGCGATACGCCGAACTGGGAGCGTTACCTCGGCTTGCTGAACGAGTTCAACCGCAGTTGGGCACAACACGCAGCGGCCTTGGTGATCGTCATTTCCAAGACCACCTTCGTCGCCCCCGGCGCAAGCGAAGAGAGCCCTGCCCTGTGGCACACCTTCGACACGGGTTCGGCATGGGGTTACCTGGCACTGCAGGCCAGCCTGAGCGGCTGGCACACCCACGGCATGGCCGGTTTCGATCAGGATCTGACCCGCAAGGAGTTAAATATTCCCGAAGGCTACGCAGTGCATGCGGCCATCGCGATTGGCAAGCTGGGGGACAAATCGACCTTGCCGGACTACCTGCAAGGCCGCGAAGTGCCAAGCCCGCGCAAGCCGCTGGCAGAACTGGCCGCCGAAGGTGATTTTTCGCTATAACCGACTGTCTGCTGTAATCAATGTCTGCGAGCCGACGCCTGAAACGTCGGCTCGTTGGTAAGGGCGTCAGTAACCTCGCGAAAAATCGACCTCTCCGCGCAGCGCTTCTCCCGCCTGAAAAGCGTTCAGGTTATGCACGAAAAGCTCGGTCATGGCCACTGGCGAGGTAGGCGCCGAGCTGTGACCGGTCAACAGCAGACCGTAGGCAGTCCAGAACGGATGGCGCTGCGGCAAAGGCTCCTGACGGCAGACGTCAATCACCGCGCCAGCCAGATGCCCTTCCTTCAACGCCTCGACCAGATCTGCATCGACAACAGCCACCCCGCGTCCGACGTTGATGAACAGCGCCGTGGGCTTGAAGCTGGCGAACAACTTGGCGTCGTACAGGTCGTGCGTCTCGGGCGTATTGGGCAGCAGGTTGATGACGTAATCCATGTCGCCGAGCAGGCGCGTCATGTCTGACAACGCTGTCACTTCAATGAACGGTTCCTGAGTGCGCGCACTGGAGGCCACACCGTACACCTGCACGCCGAACGGCAGGAGGAACTCGGCAACGCGCTGACCGATATCGCCGGCACCGACGATCAATGCCTTGCGGCCCGACAGGCTCTGCCCGGTCCGGTTGTCCCACTTGCGCTCGACCTGACTCATCAGGCGCGCCAACACCTCACGCTCATGGCCGAGCATATAGGTCAAAACGAACTCAGCCATGACCTGACCGAAAATCCCGACTGCACGGGTCAGGCGATAGTCTCGTGACAGGCTGTCAGCCAGCAGCGGTGTGATGCCCGCCCAGGTGGATTGCAGCCATTGCGGCGTGTGCCCCTGCCGCAGCAGATTGGCCATCAGGTCGGGCTGTCCCAGCCAAACCGGGCAGTCGCTGGCCATGCGCGACAACTCGGCAGAATCGCCAGTGCTGAAAACTTCCAGATCAGGCGCAGCCTTGCGCAACAATTGGGTGTAAACGTGGTAATCGTGCTCGGCAATCAGAACGCGCATGTTTCAAAAACCTTAAAAACAGGACAGGCAACCCACGTCGATGTGGGCCGCTTTACAACGTGAGCAACGATTACATGGGATCGTTGCGGCGCAGCAGCTCTTCGGGCAAGTGCTCGATGTAATCGTCTTCAGCCGGCGGCATCTGCAAGTGATAGCCCTGGCTGTCGAGGTTCTCCAGCACCACATTGATATCTTCGCGCGACAGCGCCCGCTCGGGACTCAGCACCAGATCGAACGCATGAACCGGCTTGCCGAAGGCCACCATCAGCTCGGGCGGCACACGCTTGAGGACGTCGCTCTTCAGGACGTAAAGGTACATCTCGTTTCTTTTCGGGCTGCGATAAATCGAGCAGATGCGCTTCAAGACGGTTCTCCGGGGGTGGCCAGGCTGTCCAGCAGCGCCTGACCCATCAACTCGCGACGCCAGCCACGCAGCGAGTCGGGTAATTGGTAAGGACCGTCGGGGTAGCCGCTCTTGAGCAGGGCTTCGAGGGTCTTCTTGCGCAGCATCAGCTCCGGGGCCATGTCCAGTTGCTCGGCGTACTGCTGACCGATGGCACGCAGACGCTTGATCGACCCGGCCGCATCGATGGGCAACGGCTCGGGCAACGCAGGTGGCCATTCTTCCGGCGGCAGCACGCTCGCGGTCTTGATCAGCTCGAGCAGAAACTCGCCGTCATGACGGACCGTCCGCGGGTGCATGTCTTCGATCCGTGCCAGTGCGCCGAGGTTGTCCGGCTGGGTTTTGGCCAATGGCCAGAGCGAGTGCTCACGCACTATACGGTTGCGCGGCAGGTTGCGGGCACGCGCCTCGCGCTCGCGCCAGGCACACAACTCGCGCAGCACGGCCAGCTGGGCGCGGGACAACTTCCAGGCCAGCTTGGCGTCGCGATACACCTCGTACGGGTCCACCTCACGGCGCAGGTTGGCGACCAGTTCGGCGCCGTCATCCAGCAGCCAGGCGTATTTGTCGTCGGACAAGCGCGGGCGCAGGATGGTGAACAGCTCGGCCAGGTGCACGGCATCTTCGGCCGCGTAGCTGATCTGCGTTTCCGACAGCGGGCGTTGCAGCCAGTCGGAGCGGGTTTCGCCCTTGGGCAGGTCGATGTCGAGGACCTCCTGCACCAGACGCGAGTAGCCCATGGAAAAACCCAGGTTCAGGTAGGCAGCTGCCAACTGAGTATCGAACAGCGGAACCGGCAGGCTGCCGGTCAGGCGCAGCAACACCTCGAGGTCTTCGCTGCACGCATGCACCACCTTGATGACGTCGGGGTTTTCGAGCAACGCAGACAGCGGCCGCCAGTCGTTGATCAGCAACGGATCAATCAGCCAGGCGCTCTGCCCGTCGCCGATCTGCAGCAGCGCAGCGATCGGATAAAAAGTGTCGACCCGCATGAACTCGGTGTCGAGCGCCACAAAAGGCAGTGACTGCCATTGTGCGCAATGCCGGGCGAGGCTGTCGTCGTCGCGAATCCAGTGAATATCGATGGCCACACGGCTCTCCCTTCAACAATGGCGCGCAGTATATATCGTCATGGGAGATTATCGCGCGTCTGTCGTCCGGGTCTGGCGCATCTTCATGCAAATGACGGACAGGAGGAGCTATTGCCGGGCAGACGCGCTGCCGATGATCGTCCCCATAACGTGAGAGGACGATCAATACCCGGAACGCCGCGCACGTGGTTACTTGTCGGTGGCCGCCGACTCGCTGCGGCACCCGGCAAACATATCGAGGCTGGGGTCATAAACCTTGGTATCGACTTTTAACAGGCCGAGCATGGAATGGAAAAGGTTGTCCTGGCTCAAGGGGGCATTACGTTGTTTGGCCAGACACTCCGGCGTGACGGCAAAGGACTTCTGATAGTTATCGGACAACCAGACCATCATCGGCACATGCTTTTGCTGATCAGGCGCCAGCACATAAGGCGTGCCGTGCAGGAACAGATTGTACTCGCCCAGCGACTCGCCATGGTCCGACAGATACACCATGGCGGTATCGACCTTGTTTTGATTGGCGCGTAAAAGATCAATCAGCGTGGCCAGTACATGGTCGGTGTACAACAACGTATTGTCGTACGCATTGACGATGCTGTCCCGGCTGCAATTGTTCAACGCATTGCTTTCACACACCGGGGTAAACTTTTCAAACTCTTTTGGGTAACGTTTGTAGTATTCAGGCCCGTGGCTGCCCATCTGGTGCAGAACAAGCACGGTGTCCTTATCGAGGCTGTCGATAAAGGTCTGCAGGTGTTGCAAGAGTATCTCGTCCCGGCATTCATGGTTGTTGCACAACAGCGGGTCCTTGAGATTGCTCACGTCCTGGAAGGTCACTCGATCGCAGGTGCCTTTGCAGCCAGCCTGATTGTCACGCCATATCACGTCTATGCCCGCGCGCTTCAGTACATCCAGCAAGCCTTCCTGATTGCGCGCCTGGGTAGCGTTGTAATTCTTGCGTCCCATATTGGAAAACATGCAAGGCACCGACACGGCGGTTTCGGTGCCGCAGGAATACACATCGGTAAACGCCACCAGCCCGCTTTCCTTGTTCAGGTTGGGCGTGGTGTTACGACCGTAGCCAAGGATTCCGAAGTTCTCGGCCCGGGCACTTTCGCCCACCACCAGCACGGTCAAGGATTTGCGGGCATGCGTGGCCCAGTCCGCGGAGCGTTTGGCGTCCTCGCCGATCTTCACGAACGGGCGCCTTGCGGAGATCACCTGCTCACTCAGGTAGCCCAGCGACGCACCAATGTAATTGCTTGGCACGACCATCAGGCGCAATTCATGGTGATTGCGGAACAATGACGACAGTCCTTGGTAATTGGCCAGTGCAACGCCGCCGATTGCCACGCAGCACGCCACCGTCACCAACAGTTTGCTGAACAGTTCAAGGTGCCAGCGACGGTAGCTGATCGGCAGTTTCCAGAGGATCAACGAGGGCACTACGCCCAGCAGAAGGATATACAAGGCCAGTTTTAAAGACAGCAGCCCCTGCACTTCCGTCACGTTGGTTTCGGCGAAGTTTCGAAACATGCCGGCGTCGATCATGACCCCGTATTCGGTCATGAAATAAACCACCCCCGCGCTGATCATAAACAGACTGATCAACACCGGTTTAAACACACGACGGAATGCCAACAGCGTCAAAACGATATTGAACACGCAGAAAATCATCAAGCCAAACGCAAAGCGCATGGCCAACCCTTTGCTATCGGCGCTGGTAATCGAGAAAAGATGCTGCCAGAGATTGATATTGAAACCCAGTAACAGAAACGCACTGGCAAGTAGGGTTACAACCTCTGGACGAACAGTTCTGGGTGTCGGCATCGTGGTCTGCTTATCGAATTAATATGCATCGGGCATTCAGGAGCCAGTGAACGCCCCAATGGCGCGCACTGTAGGCAGCGCATCATCAATTTTATGTGAAAACGGTGAGAGGATTGGGTTGAATGAAGCTTATTTCACTGTAAAGAAATGCGTTGCAGCATTAACGCATTTGCGAGCAGCGTGTCTCCGCAAGCAAGCTTGCGGAGACATCAGCCGTTCAAACGCGCCTGATCAGACCGAGCGACGACGATAGGCCCGATAGCCCGGCAACCAGAAATTGCGCTCGATGGCCTCAAGCAGCGCCTCTTCGGTGGTTTCCAGTGCCAGCCCTTCGGCTTGCGCTTCCCTGGCCACAGCCAGGGCGATCTTGCGGCTGACCTGCTGGATTTCCTTGAGCGGCGGCAACACCGCATCACCCTTCCCTGTCACCATCGGCGAGCACTCGGCCAGCGCATTGGACGCCGCCATGAGCATCCGGTCAGTGATGCGCGATGCCTTGCAGGCCACCACGCCGAGGCCGATGCCCGGAAAGATGTAGGAGTTGTTGCACTGCGCGATGTGCACCGTGCGACCGTTGATTTCCACTGGCGCAAACGGACTCCCGGTGGCTACCAGTGCATTGCCGTCGGTCCAGCGCAGGATTTCTTCCGGAGTGGCTTCCACTTTGGACGTCGGATTGGACAGTGGCATTACCAGGGGTTTGGCGCAATGCTTGTGCAGTTCGCGAATCACTTGCTCGGTGAACAGACCGCGCTGCCCGGACACACCGATCATCACGGTGGCCCCGGCGTGGGTGACTACATCGAGCAATTGCGGGAAGGCTTCCGAGCCGGCAGTCCAGCCAGACACGTCGGCAGTCTTTTGCGCCAGTCGTTTCTGGAAGTCGAGCAAATTGTCCATGCCTTCGATCAACAGGCCGAAACGATCAACCATGAAGATACGTTTGCGCGCTTCGCTTTCGCTCAGACCTTCGATGCGCATCGCTGCGATGATGTGCTCGGCAATCCCGCAGCCTGCCGAACCGGCACCGACAAACACCACCTTCTGCTGGCCGAGGGTTTCATTTTTGGCCTTGCAGGCTGCCAGCAACGTCCCCACGGCAACCGACGCGGTGCCCTGGATGTCATCGTTGAAGCAGCACAGTTCGTCGCGGTACTTTTCGAGCAGCGGCATGGCGTTGGACTGGGCAAAATCTTCGAACTGCAGCAGCACGTCCGGCCAGCGACGCTGCACCGCGTCGATGAACAGCGCGATGAAGTCTTCGTATTCCTTGCCCGATACCCGCTCGTGACGCCAGCCCATGTACATCGGGTCGTCCAGCAGCTCACGGTTGTTGGTGCCGACATCCAGCACGATCGGTAACGTGTACGCCGGGCTGATCCCGCCACACGCGGTGTACAGCGACAGTTTGCCGATCGGGATGCCCATGCCGCCGATGCCCTGATCGCCCAGACCGAGAATTCGCTCGCTGTCGGTCACGACAATGATCTTGATCCGGTCCTTGGTCGCGCTGCGCAAAATGTCATCGATGCGGTCGCGCTCAGGGTAGGAAATGAACAGGCCGCGATGCGTGCGGTAGATCTTGGAGAATTCCTGACAGGCCTGCCCCACCGTCGGCGTGTAGATGATCGGCAGCATCTCGTCCAGGTGGGAGTCGAGCAGGCGGAAAAACAGGGTTTCGTTGTTGTCCTGGATGGAGCGCAGGTAAATATGCTTGTCCAGGTCGCTGGCACACTGTTTGTA
The DNA here is from genome assembly GCF_017833055.1 of Pseudomonas sp. PvP100. NCBI lineage: Bacteria > Pseudomonadati > Pseudomonadota > Gammaproteobacteria > Pseudomonadales > Pseudomonadaceae > Pseudomonas > Pseudomonas sp. PvP100. The sequence continues at coordinate 284,833 of NZ_JAFIBO010000001.1, read as the reverse complement.
CTGACTATAGACCCGGGTGACTTGCTCTTCGATCGTCTCTACGTTCTGCGGCAGGAGCCCGATCAGATTGAATTCGACCCGCTCTTGCGGGGTGAAGGCACTGCCTTTGTTCAGCAGGGGCATTTCCAGCAGTGAGGGTCCTGCGTAGGAAATGTACAAAGGTCGCGAAGTTTTGGTCATTTTCTCTAATCGCCTTTTTCGTCTACTCATTAATTCTTTATGTCGACCGGGGCGGGCAGCCTGGCTCAGTTCTTGTTGTTTTTTCTTGTCGCCAGCTCTCTATCAGGCCATGCCGAAAACCATTCGGCAGATAAGGTCAGGGCGAACATATTACTCGCCTGACCTTGGCTTGCGACATTTTGTCGCGCAAAGAGTGGCTAAGTGACGCTATTACAGACGCAGCGTCCCATGACCAGCCAGTGCATTCAGCACTCCGGAAGCGATCATGAGACTGAGTGAAAAAGCCCCGACGGACGTCGAGGCTTCAAAGGGTCAGGCTGCGTCAGGCTTTTCGGCGATAAGCCCGATGGTGAACCCATCGACGGCCGAGATCCGGCCCCGCCACAGCACACCGGCATCACAAATCGGGTTGCCGTCAGTAGAGTAGGTGCGGCAGTCCTTCAGGTGAAGGAAATGGAAGGCCGGAGTGTCTTCAGACGACTCACCGGGCTTGAAGGACAGGATCATCTCTTTCATGGTCGCGTCAGTACCGTTGGCGAACGAGCTGAACGGTGCCGAGATATCGTCGGCCAACTGCTCGAAATACGCATCGTGAGAAATCAGATGCCCGGAAACCAGATTCCCGCCCACCGACAGCGTCACGCCCATCTCAACCTTGGTGTTGGCAACAAACTTGACCAGCCATTGCAGCAACCAGTCGATCTGCTTGCCCTGCCACTTGAACTGAGCAATCACGTCATCGTGGCTCTGGCTGGGAGAAGGTTGCGACTTTTGTACCTGATCTGCGTCTGACATCTGAAAGCTCCTCGCCTCACAAAACGTTGAACCCAAGGTATAGATCAGATCGGGCGAAAGCGAAACCGGGAGGCAGGATTAGTTTGCGAATCGCCAAGGGGGACGTGTGAAACCAGACGATTTCGCAGGAGGATGATGACAGTGTTTCTAATCTGCGCGGGATGCCAGTGGCTCGGTTAAGTGTTGCAGACCGAATATTGGTGATTTTTTTTCACAATGACTGATCCAAAAGATCGGAGATCCGCCTAAAGGTCATCTATAGAATCGAATGATCGATTTCCGAAACGGAGTAAAACGATGACTCAGAACAATCAATCGCTCGGCCTGGAGAACCATACGGTGTTCAGCGGTACATTCCAGCCCGATCAGTTGACCATCGGATTCATCTCGCCCGCGCGCGGCTATCCTGACGGCCCTTTTCCCAGCCTGGAGGACCAGGCCGAGATCGTGCAGCGCCTCGATCAGAGCGATGCTGCGGCACTGTGGCTGCGCGATGTGCCGTTTTACGACCCGTCATTCGGCGATACCGGCCAGGTCCTCGATCCGCTGGTGTACGCAGGCTGGCTGGCAGCGCTCACTCATAGAATCGCCATCGGCACTGCCGGCATCGTCAGCCCGTTGCGAGAGCCGGTCATCACTGCCAAGCAGATCGCTACGGCGGACCAACTCTTGGGAGGCCGCTTTCTCGCTGGCATGGCTTCGGGTGACCGGGCAACAGAGTACCCGGCTTTCGGGGTCGACTTTGCCAGCCGAGCGGAACGCTATCGGGAAGCGCTAACGCTGATCAAAACGCTGATTTCAGAGTCATTTCCGCGCCTGAAGACACAGCATTTCGGCCAGTTGCGGGGCGATATCGATCTGGTACCCAAACCCGCAGCTCAACGGGTCCCTATCATTGCTATCGGTCGCGCTGGACAGAGCCTGGAGTGGCTCGCGGCCAATGTAGATGCCTGGATCTGGCATGGCGACGCGCTGCGCATGCCGGAGGCTGTGCCGCATTGGCGTGAGGCAACCGCTTCCAGGGGATTCGTCCCTTTCGGCTACGGCGCGATGTTCGATCTCGACGCCAATCCTGACGCGCCGCTACAAACGGGTCGAGTGCTGAAGGGCGGTCGAAAGGCGTTGAAAGACTTCTTCTCACGGCAACGCGAAGCCGGGATCAATCATGTCGCATTGAACCTCAAGCCCACGCGGCGTCCCTCTGTGGAGGTGATCGATGAACTCCAGGAGCACATCCTCCCCCAGTTTTCCATTACGTCAGGCTGAGGAGACAGGGACAGCTTCGCGCTTCTGTGTTGTAAGCGGCTTTGCGATCATCCCCGATTCGATGATTATTCAAGCCCGCTCAACACGCCCGGCAGGCGTGAGATTGGCTCCCAGGTAGGCGACCAGCGCGCTGACTTTTGGCAGCGCCTCGCGACTTCGAAGCCAGACAAGATTCATCGGAAGGCCTTCGGTAGCAAGATCCGGCAGCACCTCCACCAGTCTGCCGCTATTGAGATGACACTGGACCAGCCAGGTCGGTAGCTGAGCGATGCCAAGCCCCGCCAACACTGCCATTACCTCACCCTCTCCGTCTCCCACGGCAATGTGCGGATGCATGATCCTGCGCTCCATGTCCCCCGCTTGGCGGCCCTTGAAATACCAGGGGATCGCCATACCGTCATTTTGCCCATAGCCGATGCACTGGTGGTCATCGAGGTCCGACACCGTTTTGGGCTCGCCGTGTTGGTTCACATACTCGGGTGACGCGCAGAAAATCAGCTTCTGCGTTCCAAAAAACTGGTGAGCCATGGCGGCTGGCCAGGCATCTGAACCACCGATCCTGACGACGATATCGATGCCCTCGTGCACCGGGTCGACGTAGCGATCGGAAAAAGACACATGGGGCTGCAACCTGGGGTGCTGCTTCATGAAATCAAGAATCAACGGCAGGACATGTAAACGCCCATACGAAGCTGGCAAATCAATACGCACCTTGCCCTGTGGCTCGGTCTGGGTTGAGGTCAGCGCAATCTCGACTTCCTCCAGATCCGAAAGGACCGTTGTGCAGGTACGGTAAAAGGTTTCCCCTGCCTCGGTGAGCGACAGCCGACGCGTGGTGCGCTGAAACAACCGGGTGCGCAGACGCCCTTCCAATCGCGCAATGCTCTTGCTGATCGCCGAGTTGGTCAGGTTCAACCGTTCAGCTGCGGCCGTGAAGCTGCCCATGTCGGCGACGATGACGAACACATCGATACCCTTGAGTCGCTCAGAGGAAAACATAAACGCTCCGATTATTGAATTCCATTCCACTCACTTGATAGAAACCAGCAAAAATAAAACGCCATTTCTCCAATAGACTATGTCAAAACCTGTTCGGAGTTAAGCCTCATACAGCGCTGCACTGGCCCCGGACAACACCTAACGCTCGGACTATCAGTCCTGATGATGGCGTTCGCAACATCCCTGCTGGGCAAGTTGGCGGGTGGCTAATGGGCTTCGGAGTGATCGTTGCGCTGCTGCTGACGCGTCGCCAGTCATCCCCTGACAGCCGCCTTCCCCAAGGCTGCTGCCGTCATTGTCCTTTTAATTCCCCCTCCACAGGAGAGACTGCCTTGACTCTGTTCAACGAATTCAAACTCGGCAACACGACCCTCAGCAACCGCGTCGTCATGGCGCCCATGACCCGCTCGCGTGCCCCCGAGGACATCGCCACCGAACAGATCGCGCTGCATTACACCCAGCGCGGCACCGCCGGCCTGATCGTGTCGGAAGGTACGCCGATCTCCCGTGAAGGCCAGGGCTACCTGTTCAATCCAGGCATCTATACACCGGAGCAGATCCAGGGTTGGAAGCTGGTGACGGACTCGGTCCACAGCGTCGGTGGTCACATGTTCGCGCAGCTCTGGCATGTTGGCCGCGTGTCCCATACCTCGATCCAGATCGACGGCCAAGCACCGGTCAGCGCCACCACCAAACAAGCACAGGGCGCAGTCGCATTCGCTTATGACGAAGACGGCGAACCCGGCTTCGTGCCTACCTCCGTGCCGCGCCCACTCACCACCGAAGAAGTGGCGCGAGTCGTCGAGGATTTCGCCCAGGCCGCGCAGAATGCGATCGACGCCGGTTTCGACGGCGTGGAAATTCACGGCGCCAATGGTTACCTGCTGGAGCAGTTCCTCAACCCGCTGGTCAACGATCGCACCGACCAGTACGGCGCGAGCAACCTGCAAGATCGCCTGCGCTTCGTCTTCGAAGTGGTCGATGCCGCCTGTGCCAGAATCGGTGCCGACCGCGTTGGGATTCGCATCTCGCCCTATGGTCAGTTGTTCGATATGCCGCTCTACCCGGAGATCGACGAAACCTACTCGGCGCTGTGTGCAGGCATGCGCGAACGCGGCATCGCCTATGTACACGTCATGGACCAGACGCACTTCTTCATGGCCGGCGAAAGCTCCGCCGCGCAGGAGCAGGCATTACGCAAACTGCTCAAGCACTGCAAGGCCGAACTGGGCAACACCGCGCTGATCCTCGCCGGCGACATGACCCGTGAACGCGCTGATGCGCTGCTGGAAGAAAACCTGATCGACCTTGCTGCGTTTGGCCAGCCTTTCATCGGCAACCCCGACCTGGTCGCCCGCCTGAAAAACGGCTGGCCACTGACGACCCCGGACCGTGACACCTACTACGGTGGCGATGCGCACGGCTACATCGACTACGCGCCCTACCGCGCTTGATCTACTGGCCGGGACGCCGCGTTCGAGCGGTGTCTCGGCTGGTCTCGCGGTGAAAGCTGCCTTTCAGCCGGGCACGGGCAACTGTGTCAGCGCAGCCATATCCTTGCCGTGAGCAGTTGGGTCTGAATGACGACGAGTTGGAAGTCCTCAGGGATAGGCTTGTACGGCATCTGACTGAACCGCTAGACGGATGAGAAGCCGATAAAAGTAAACTCTCAGTAAAATCTGTTTTGACTGAACATTGACAGACCCCGTGCGTGAGCAAGTACACTGAGTATACCGTTTAATTTTTTGTATACATTGTTTACAGCTAGCAGCCGTGGAGGCCAATATGGCATCGCCTGTTCTGTCATTCCGAGTAGAAGAAGGCTTGGTCGAAATGCTCGACCAGCTTGCCCTTGCCACGGACCGTGATCGTCAGTACCACCTGAAACGTGCTCTGTCTCGCTACGTTGAAGCAGAAGCGTGGCATTTGAAAGCCATTGATGAAGGCTTGGCCGACATCGATGCAGGGAAGACGATCGATCTGGAAACCGTTAAAGCCAAGTGGGTAGCACGTGCCGCAAATCGAGCTAAGTGAAAAAGCCGATAGCGATCTGGAAGCGATTCATGAGCATTACGCGGGGCTGATGGGCCACCAGAGAGCTGACGAAGCCGTAAATACCATTCTGGAATCCATTGAGCAGCTTGCAACGTTTACGGGGATGGGACGCCCTTCCCAAACCCCGGACGTGCGCGAGCTGGTGCTTACCCGCTACCCCTTCGTAGTGAGCTATGTGGTTCGCACCCAGGTCGTATTCATTGTTCGCGTACTGCATGAGCGGAACGAGCGCCTGAACACTGCAAAAATCCCGGATCAATTCCGCTAGGCCCCGCGCCTGTAGCCCTGCCATTTACATCCCCCATCAGCTGCGTTTATGCCCGTACCACCGCGCCAAAGGCCGCATGAACGACTTGATGACCCTCGCCAGCCTGATAGAAAAACCTCATCCGCTTCGGTCATTACTGGCATTTACTGCGATGCGCTCCCGGCCAACGGCGAAAGAGCGGGTCTGCACCGACGCACCTGTGGTCATCTAATACCACTGCATTGCCTATCGACTACGGGCGCATTTACCGGAAGGCGGGACCACTGAACTGATCATCTGCGCGGCATTCACCTAGCGAGGCCAATCCCCATTAAGGCGACCAAACCCAGCAGTGCAAGCACACGCAAACAGGCAGCTTCAGTCAGACCGAAGACCAGAGAGTGCGACCGGCTCCAGTTACCGTCAGTGCGGACGTGGTCGCTGCAGGCATCTGCAGTCGAGTCGGCCAGAAAGCAAGGTGACATTCAACCAAACGCCCGGACCAATGCGTTCCAATTGAGAGACATACGACCCAGACTGCGAGCAAGAACGACAATCTGAATCCTGTCAGCGGGCTGCAGGGACATGAAAGAAAGACTTACGCAGCACGTGTATCGCGTGCGGAAGAGGTCGTAAATCCGACCGAATGAGGCAGGGATGCGGGACCAATTTCCAGAAGCCCTGGAATGATGGTTATTTTGGCCACAAAAAAACCCGTAGCTGAATCAGCTACGGGTCTTTATTTGTATGGCGGAGAGATAGGGATTCGAACCCTAGGTACCGGTGAAGGTACAACGGATTTCGAATCCGTCCCATTCGGCCACTCTGGCATCTCTCCAACGGCGCGCATCATAACAGCATCAACGCAGAAGGCGAAGCCCTTCTGCTGTTTTTTTTCGTGCTATCAAGCGCTTGCGTGTTTTTTCCGCTTACAGCGGCACGCCCAGACGGTTTGCGACTTCTTCGTAGGCTTCGATGACGTCGCCCAGACCCTGGCGGAAGCGGTCCTTGTCCATTTTCTTGCGGGTGTCCTTGTCCCAGAGGCGGCAGCCGTCCGGGCTGAATTCGTCGCCGAGGACGATTTCACCGTGGAATACGCCGAATTCGAGTTTGAAGTCGACCAGCAGCAGGCCGGCGTCGTCAAACAGTCTGGTCAGCACGTCATTGACCTTGATCGACAGCTCTTTCATGCGAACCAGTTGCTCGGCAGTGCCCCAGCCGAACGCCACAACGTGGGATTCGTTGATGAACGGGTCGCCCTTGGCGTCGTCCTTGAGGAACAGTTCGAAGGTGTACGGGTTGAGCCTGGTGCCCTCTTCGATGCCCAGACGCTTGACCAGGCTGCCAGCCGCGTAGTTACGCACAACGCATTCGACCGGGATCATGTCGAGCTTCTTGACCAGGCACTCGTTGTCGCCCAGCAGCTTGTCGAACTGGGTGGGAATACCCGCTTCTTCGAGCTTCTGCATGATGAAGGCGTTGAACTTGTTGTTCACCATGCCTTTACGGTCGAGCTGTTCGATGCGCTTGCCGTCGAACGCCGAGGTGTCGTTGCGGAACAGCAGGATCAAGCGGTCAGCGTCGTCGGTCTTGTAAACCGATTTGGCTTTGCCGCGGTAGAGTTCTTCACGTTTTTCCATGATGGGCTCCGCTTGCTAAGTAGTTGGGCTAGGCGATATGTCGCCAGTCGAGCCCTGAATCTTGATCGGCCAGTTGCAGCCAGTCCGGGTCGCACCCGAGGGTGTCGACGAAACATTGCCGGGCCAGGTGCGGCAGGTTGTTCTTGCTGCTGAGATGCGCCAGCACCAGGTGCTGAAGGTCCTGCCATCCCAGTTCGCTCACCAGGCTGGCAGCCTGATGGTTGTTCAAATGACCGGTTTCACAGCCAACGCGTTGCTTGAGAAAGACCGGATACTGGCCTCGGGCAAGCATGTCGCGACAGTGATTGGCCTCGATCATCAAGGCATCCAGGCCTTGATAACGCTGTAATACGTTGGAGCAGTAAGAGCCAAGGTCGGTCAGCAGGCCAAAGCGGCGCTTGCCGTCACTGAAGACGAACTGCGTCGGTTCCAGTGCATCGTGAGCGACCGACACCACATCGATGTCCAGTGCGCCGATCTGCAGACTCTCCCCGCCTGCCAGCAGGCCAGTAATCTCCACCGGCTTGCGCATTCCGCGCAATGTCCCGCTGCTGAGGTAGACCGGCACATTGTAGCGCCGCGACAGCAAACCCACGCCATGCACATGATCGGCATGTTCGTGGGTCACCAGTATGGCGCTCAGCTGGCTTGCCGAGACGCCCAGACGAGCCAGGCGCCGCTCGGTTTCCCGCAGGGAGAAACCGCAATCGACCAGTATGTACGTATCGTTGCTTGCGACCAGCGTGCCGTTGCCACGACTGCCGCTGCCGAGAACCGCGAAACGCACTTAACCCAGGTTGTCTTGAATAACGCTCAACACCCGACGTGCGATATCCGCAGGTGCGACGGTGTTGATGTTCTTCTCGACGGTCACTTGAACGTTGTCACCGACCTTGCTCAGGCGGACCTGATAGCGCTCGGCGCGGGCATCGATCTCTTCCTTGGTCGACTTGCTGCCAAACATGCGGCCGAAGAAACCAGGCTCGTTTTCAGGCGTCTTGGCTTTTTCAGCCAGGTTGATGTAGTACAGACCCAGGCTGCGGTTGATGTCCTCGACACGCCAGTCGCCCTGATCCAGCGCACGACCAACGCTCGACCATGCGCGGTCCAGATCGGCACCGAGGTTCAAGACCGGGTTGCCGCTGCCGTCTTCGCTCAAGGCGACACGGCTTGGGGTGTCGTAGTCACGTGCCGCCAGCAGGGAAATCGAACCGCCCTTCTCGGCGTTGCGGCCCATGCTGGCCAGCAGATCGTCGGTCAGTGCGGCGTCAAGGCCCAGGTTGGTGGTGCGTGTCGGGAAGGCCACGTCGGCAGTGCTGCCGGCAGGACGCTCGACGCTGACCACGTAGACTTCACTGGTATTGCGCTGCACGCCCGGCTCGATGCGAACCCGTACACGGGTTTCCGAGTCGGCCGATACGCCGGCAGCGCTCAGACGCTTGGCCACCGAAGCGGACAGCTCATCGAGGCGCTGCCACGAGGAGCTGAATTCGCCCGTCTGTGGACGCTCTTCGGCGATACGGAAACCGTTGTCTTCGAAATACTGGTGGGCCACCGGCCAGACTTCGGCTGGCTGACGCTGAGCCAGGATCCAGTGCGCATCACCACTCTTCTGCAGGCTGAAGTCGCTCGACTCGGAAGTTGTGCCCAGCGGCTGAGGACGCGGCACGATGTACTCGCCGTCTTTCTGGGTGCTGTCAGCCACGTTACGCGGGATCGGCAGCAAAGGATCCAGACGCTTGACGCCGGTAACATCGGCAGGCAACTGCATGGGTGGGGTCTGGGTCGCCTGGAGGTAATCACTGCCGCGATCACGGAAGTAACCATCTTCGCCCCAGAGCCAACCGCAACCGCTGGTGCTGGAGATAATAAGAGCAAGTGCGGAAAGTCCGGCCAATCGCTTCATTGCGTGATACTTCCTCAATTAAACCAGGACGCCGGACTGGCGCATGGCCTGACGCAGCGGTTCATGACAGGCTTCGCTGAGCCAGGTAAGCGGCAGACGGATACCGTCTGGCATCAAACCCATTTCATGCAATGCCCACTTCACGGGGATAGGGTTGGATTCGATGAACAGGGTGTTGTTGAGCGGCATGAGCTTTTCGTGAATCGCCCGGGCCGTTTGCGCATCGCCACGCATGGCCGCTGCGCACAGATCGCTCATGGCGCGCGGTGCAACGTTGGCGGTCACGGAAATATTGCCCTTGCCGCCCAGCAGCATCAATTCGACTGCTGTAGCGTCGTCGCCGGAGTACACCAGAAAATCGCTGCTGACGCTGGCCAGGATGTCCTTGGCGCGTTGCAGGTTGCCGGTGGCTTCCTTGATGCCGACGATGTTTTTTACCGTCGACAGACGCGCAACGGTCTCTGGCAGCATGTCGCAGGCCGTACGGCCCGGCACGTTGTAGAGGATCTGCGGAATGTCGACGGCATTGGCGATGTGGCTGAAATGCTGGAACAGGCCTTCCTGAGTCGGCTTGTTGTAGTAAGGCGTCACCAGCAGGCACGCGTCGGCACCCGCATTTTTGGCGTTGGTGGTCAGTTCGACGGCTTCACGCGTCGAATTGGCGCCTGTACCGGCGATGACCGGAATGCGACCTGCAACCTGAGTGACCACCCGGCGGATGACTTCGATGTGTTCGTTCACATCCAGCGTCGCCGATTCACCGGTGGTGCCTACGGCAACAATGGCGTGGGTGCCCTCTTGCAAGTGGAAGTCAACCAGTTTGCTCAGGCTGTCCCAGTCCAGACGACCTTGTGCATCCATTGGTGTGACCAGTGCCACCATACTGCCCGCAATCATGCAACCGCTCCTGCCGGAAAAAGAGAGCCGTAATGGTACTGGCGCTATCAGCCTTGTACAAGCGAAGTACCGCGCTCTGAGCATTCCCCTGAGCGATGGTTTTCGCTACCCTTCGTCCTTTGATCGGTACTGGTCACCTGCGCACCTCGCTCAATCGGTCGAATTTGTCGCCAGAAGCCCCGCCCCAGCGCACTCCAGCCCAGTCATGGTATATCCATGCGAGCCAGGCGCCGAGGGACCCGGCAAGTAATCTTGCGCCATCGATTGTCGAAACAGCCCCGCAAGTCCGAAAAAGTACCGACCGCTCATCGTCTAGGAATGCTGCATGTCGTCCACCCCCACAGTTCGCGAACAATTCCTTGTCATCAGTGCCCTTGGCGCAAACCCCATGGAGCTGACCAACGTCCTGTGCCGCGCCAGCCATGAAAACCGCTGCTCGGTCGTCACCTCGCGTCTCACCCGCCACGGCGAGTGCAGTGCGCTGATTCTTCAGGTGTCGGGCAGTTGGGACGCTCTGGCGCGCCTTGAAACCGGTCTGTCGAGCCTCTCCAAGAAGCATGCGTTCACGACCAGCGTCGTGCGCAGCGCCACTCTGGAGAACCGCCCTGAAGCCCTGCCCTACGTGGCGTACGTCAGCTCGGCGTACCGCCCGGACATCATCAATGAGCTGTGCCAGTTCTTCATCGACCACAACGTCGAGCTGGAGAACCTGATCTGCGACACCTATCAGGCCCCGCAGACCGGCGGCACCATGCTCAATGCCACGTTTACGGTGACACTGCCTGCCGGGACACAGATCAGCTGGTTGCGTGATCAATTCCTCGATTTCGCCGACGCGTTGAATCTGGACGCACTGATCGAACCCTGGCGCCCACAAGCCCCAATGTAAGGAGTCCTCATGACTGTCACAGTAGATCATCCGGTTCCCGATTTTCAGGCACCCGCTACCAGCGGACAAACTGTCGAACTGTCTGCGCTCAAGGGTCAGCAGGTCGTCATTTATTTTTACCCGAAAGACAACACGCCCGGCTGCACCACGCAGGGCCAGGACTTTCGTGACCATATCGCGCAGTTTCAGGCAGCCAACACGGTTGTCCTCGGTGTTTCCCGCGACAGCCTGAAGACCCACGAAAACTTCAAGGCCAAGCAGTCTTTCCCGTTCGAGCTGATATCGGACAAGGACGAAGCCGTCTGCCAGCTGTTCGACGTCATCAAGCTCAAGAAGCTCTACGGCAAGGAATACCTGGGCGTCGACCGCAGCACCTTCCTGATCGACAAGGAAGGCGTACTGCGTCAGGAATGGCGCGGCGTGAAAGTGCCTGGCCATGTGGCTGAAGTATTGGCACAGGCCGAAGCCCTGAACAAAGGCTGAGCAACGTGCCCCGCTGCGGCGCGCAAGGTGCCGCAGCGATTCAGCGCTGCGGCTGTGACTATCGCGTCAAAGCAGCGGAGCCACCGTCGGCTCATTGCGTGGCCAGGCGTCGAGCACGGCCTTGAACAGCGTGGCCAGCGGAATCGCAAAGAAAATCCCCCAAAACCCCCACAGCCCACCGAACAGCAGCACGGCGCAGATGATTGCGACCGGGTGCAGATTGACGGCCTCGGAAAACAGCAGCGGCACCAGTACGTTGCCATCCAGCGCCTGAATGATGCCGTGAGCGATCATCAGGTAGATGAACTGATCGCCCCAGCCCCACTGGAACAGACCGATCAACGCCACAGGCACGGTGACCACTACCGCGCCGACATAAGGCACGACCACCGATATACCGACCAGCATTGCCAGCAGCGCCGCGTAATTGAGTCCTAGCGCGGCAAAAGCGATGTAGGTCACGCCGCCACAGATGAAAATCTCGATGACCTTGCCGCGAATGTAATTGGCAATCTGGCGCTTCATCTCATCCGCCACCCGGTTGATCAGGGCACGCTCACGGGGTAAATAGCCGCGCGCCCAGCGGCCGATCATGTGCCGATCCTTGAGGAAGAAGAACACCAGAATCGGCACCAGCACCAGATAGATCATCAGGTTAACCAGCAACGGCAGGCTGGAAATCGAGAACGTCAGCGCCAACTGGCCGATCTTGCCCACTTCACCACGGGCAACCTCGATGGCCAGCAGCACTTGCTCGTCGGACACCAGATGCGGGTAACGCTCGGGCAGCAACAGCAGCACCGATTGCCATTTGGCAAGCATGCCCGGGGCTTCGTTGAACAAGGTGATCAGCTGGTGCCAGAGCAGCGGCACCAATACCAGCAGGAACACCAGCAATACGCCGATGAACAGGGTGAACACCAGACCGACGGCGGCCATTTCGGGCATGCGCAGGCGTTCCAGAACACTGACCAGGCCGTGCATCAGAAATGCCAGCACCAGACCGGCGATGACCGGCGCCAGCATGCCGCCCAGCGTCAGGACAAGGGTGAACGCCAGAAACAGCAAAACCGCCAGGACCACCGCCTCCTCGTCAGAGAAGTAGCGTTGCACCCAATTGCGAAGCACATTGAACATCAAACATCCTTTTCAGAAAAAACGCGGCAGTGGGTCAGGCCTTACGCAGCCAGTAACGATAAATGCCGACATCGACCTCTTCATGCAGCAACTCATGCCCGGCGAGCCTGGCAAAGGTTCGAAAATCGCGCTGCGAACCGGCATCGGTGGCAATTACTTTCAGCACCGCGCCGCTGGCCAGGCGGTTGAGCTCCATCTTGGCTTTCAGCAGGGGCAGCGGACAGTTGAGACCACTGGCATCCAGTTCGGCGTCACAGGCCTCGGGGCGCTCTACAGCGTCAGACATCGTTTATCTCCAGGCGGACACATCGAATTACAAAGCAGGTCCGAAAAGGCAGGACGAACAAGGCGGCAAGAATACCTCACTCTGGTCAGCACGCCATCGAGCCAGCTACAGTACAGGTTCTTCTGACCAGAGCTTCGTGCATGAATTTTTTGCGTCCTACACTGCTCACCCTAGCCTGCCTGTTCGCTACACACGGCATGGCGGATGACCTCCCCTCGCTTGGTGACGCCAGCTCCTCGATTGTCTCCCCCGAACAAGAGCACCGTCTGGGCCGTGCGTGGCTGGGGTTGCTGCGCGGCCAAGTGGCGCAGCTGTCGGACCCGCAGCTCAAGGACTACGTCGAAACTTCGGTCTACAGCCTGGCCGAGACCAGTCAGGTTCAGGACCGGCGGCTTGAATTCATCCTGATCAACAGCCCGCAACTCAACGCCTTTGCCGCACCCGGCGGCATCATCGGCGTCAACGGTGGTCTGTTTCTCAATGCTCAGACCGAGGGCGAGTATGCCTCGGTACTGGCTCACGAACTGGCTCACTTGTCGCAGCGCCACTTCGCCAGGGGCATCGAGGCCCAGCAGCGCATGCAAGTGCCGGTCATGGCCGCGATGCTGGCGGGTATCGTCATGGCAGCCGCAGGTGCCGGTGATGCGGGTATCGCCACCATCGCCGGCTCACAGGCTGCCGCGATCCAGGAACAACGGCGCTTTTCGCGCCAGAACGAGCAGGAGGCTGACCGCATCGGCATTCTCAACCTGGAGAAGGCCGGTTATGACCCGCGCAACATGCCAACCATGTTCGAACGCCTCATGCGCCAATATCGATTCGACGCCAGGCCTCCGGAGTTTTTGCTGACTCACCCGGTCAGCGAGTCGCGGATCGCCGATACACGCAACCGTGCCGAGCAGGCCAAACCGGGCGGCAAGGAAGACAGCCTGCTGTATCAACTGATGCGCGCCCGTGTGGCACTGATCTATGAAGAAACCCCAGGCATCGCCGCCAAACGCTTCCGTGCGCAACTGGTTGAAAACCCGAAATCCGATCCGGCGCGCTATGGCCTGGCCATCGCGCAGATCAAGGGCGGACAACTGAACGAGGCCAGGGAAACCCTCAAGCCACTGCTCGAAAAAGCGCCGAACGACATTACCTATAACCTGACGCAGATCGACCTGGACATCACCAATAACCGGCTGGCCGATGCGCAGCAGCGTGTCGATCGCATGCTGACGCTGTACCCCGGCAATTATCCGCTCAATGACGTGCGTATCGACGTGCTGCTCAAGCAGAACCGCACCGCCGAAGCCGAGAAAAGCCTTGAAGCGCTGCTCAAGACCCGCCCGGATGATCCGGACATCTGGTACGTCGTGGCGGAAACGCGTGGCCTGAACGGCAACACCATCGGCCTGCATCAGGCGCGCGCCGAATACTTTGCGCTGGTCGGCGATTTCCGTCAGGCGATCCAGCAACTGGACTTCGCTAAACGCCGTGCGGCCAATAATTTTCAGCTGGCATCACGTATCGATGCGCGGCAAAAGGATTTGATCGAGCAGGAGCGGATGGTCAAGGACATGATGAACTGATCGTCCGGCGCCGCGAGGCGCCCGATACGACCGGCAATGAAAAAGCCCGACACTTTAGTCGGGCTTTTTCATCACTGCTGTCAGGCGTTGCCTGCCTGTCGCAAGCGCGCAGCCTGGGTGAAGTCCAGCATGCGCTGCAATGGACGCACGGCATTGGGGATCAGCGCCGGGTCGACGACTATCTCGTTACTGCCCTCACGCAGGCACTGCAAGGTACGCTCAAGCGTATTCATCGCCATCCACGGGCAATGTGCACAGCTCCGGCACGCCGCGCCGTTGCCGGCCGTAGGCGCCTCGATGAAGATCTTGTCCGGGCACAGCTGCTGCATCTTGTAGAAGATGCCCCGGTCAGTGGCGACGATGAACGTCTTGTTGGGCAAGCGTTGCGCTGCGGCAATCATCTGACTGGTGGAGCCGACCACGTCAGCCAGCTCGATGACTGCTTCCGGCGACTCCGGGTGAACCAGAATCGCCGCCTCGGGGTACAGGGCTTTCATGTCTTCGAGCTGCTTGGATTTGAACTCTTCGTGGACGATGCAGGCACCGTCCCACAGCAGCATGTCGGCACCGGTTTCACGCTGAATGTAACGACCCAGGTGCTTGTCTGGCGCCCAGATGATTTTCTCACCGTTGTCCATCAGGCTCTCGACGATCTCCAGCGCGCAGCCAGAGGTTACCACCCAGTCCGCACGGGCTTTGACGGCTGCCGAGGTGTTGGCATACACCACCACGGTACGCTCCGGGTGCTGATCGCAAAAAGCGGAGAACTCGTCGACCGGGCACCCCACATCGAGCGAGCAGGTGGCTTCGAGCGTCGGCATGAACACGCGTTTTTCCGGGTTGAGAATTTTCGCGGTTTCGCCCATGAAACGTACACCCGCCACCAGCACAGTGCTGGCCGCATGGTTATTGCTGAAGCGCGCCATTTCCAGAGAGTCGGCCACGCAACCACCGGTTTCCTCGGCCAGCGCCTGGATAACCGGATCACAATAATAGTGAGCGACCAGCACGGCGTCCTGCTTCTTGAGTTCCTCAGCAATGTCGGCACGGTAACGCGCCTGCTCTGCCGGGCTCAACGTCCTGGGCTGTTTGGCATCAAGATGCGCCTGCACCAGGAAACGTTCGGAGATCTGTGTCATGTTCACGGGACCTGAAAGCGCCAGTGCGCGAAAGGCAAGTTTACACCCGAAATACAGGCAATAAAAAAAGCCTGACAGAGGCTGCGCCATCTGCACCAAGGCTTATGGCTGATATCCGGTGGATATCGGCCAGACTTCTTAAGGCGCGCCGATTCTAGCGCCAAAAAACTGATTTAACAGCTGTTTCTGGCTCAGCAGGCAGCGATGAGAAGCGTTCCTGAAAACCCGCTTGCCGAGGCGTGATTCCGACCGGCGACTCAATGAAACGACACCCGTTATGCCCTGTCACAAGCATCAGTCCCCCTTATGAAGGAGAAAATGACATGGCAAGCGAATCGACCAATACCCCGGTGTGGCTCATCACCGGCTGCTCCACCGGCTTCGGCCGCGAACTGGCCAAACTCGTCATCGCTCGCGGCTGGCGTCTCGTCGCAACGGCCAGGGACAAGTCGCGAGTCGCTGACCTGGCCGAGGCACGCAAGGCCAGGTACTGGCTGTCGACCTCGACGTCAGCAAGGCAGACCAGATAGAAGCCGCCGTGGCCGCCGCGAAGTCGCAGTTCGGCAAAATCGACGTGCTGGTCAACAACGCAGGTTACGGTTATCAGAGCTCGATCGAAGAAGGCGAAGACGCTGAAATCCGTGCCCAGTTCGATGCCAACGTGTTTGGTCTGTTCGCCATCACCCGCGCCGTGCTGCCGATCATGCGTGAGCAACGCAGCGGCCACATCATCAATATCACTTCGGTTGCCGGCCTGATCGGCTTTCCGGGATCAGGCTACTACGCAGCCTCCAAGCACGCCGTCGAAGGTTTTTCCGACGCGCTGCTCGCGGAGGTCAAGCCACTGGGGATTTCCGTCACGTGCGTAGAGCCGGGGCCGTTTCGCACCGACTGGGCGGGACGCTCACTACGCCAGACGCCATCGCGCATCGACGACTACAAGGACACTGCCACCAAGCGTCTGCAGTCGACCAGGCAATCGAGCGGCAATCAGGCCGGGGACCCGGTACGCGCCGCAGAGGCGATGATCGCCCTGACCCAAAAAGCCAATGTGCCGCGTCATCTTGTATTGGGCAGCTGGGGATATGACGCCGTGGTGGCTGATCGTCAGGCACGCTTGAAGCAGATCGAGCAGGTTCGTGACATCAGCACCGGCGCGGACTTTCCGAAAGAGTGAGGTGCTGAGCACTGCACGGCTGCCAGGCAGGGACGATGATGCTGTCAGGCACGCATCGCCTGCCCGTTCTCAAACTTTGGTCCAGGCCCTTAAATCGCCAGCCCGCAGTTGAGAATTGATGTCCTGCAACTGATGCAAAGGAAGTGCTCCCAGAGGCTTCCCCTTTGCCTGCTCGGCCACTTGAGCTACCAGGTTTTGCCGAAATGCCTGTATTTGTTGCGCGTCCAGATACTGAGCTTTTTCGCTTTTTTGGCCTTTAACACGCACGACTATATTGGCAGGCAATTCAAAGCCCTTGGCTGCGCACCCCAGGCACAATGTGGCGAAATCACCCAGGCTACGCACCTCCACTTCTTTCAGTTTTCCACCATTCTCCGGACTTCCGGCAAGTGGGTGCTCGGTATCCTGATAAGAGTGCTGTGTGGTTTTTGAGCGTAATTTGATTTCATGCGTAGACAGGTTGTTGATTTTCTCGAAACCGAACACCAGTGGAACAATAGCCCCCTTGTTCAACAAACCCAGGTAGGGGGCCTTGCCATTTTCCAGAGAACGCTGCAGTTCACTCGCTGCCTGATGATAAAAGCGATTCAGCTCTTCGCCCCGTAACTTCTTTACCTGCCCATCGACTCTCAACTCAATCGAGCCCGGTAACTTCAGCGTGTCCAGATGCTCGCCCAGTGGGGCATTGATGAATGGGAGCCCGCCTAATTTATTGATATACCCGGCATGCAGTAAACGCTGCAGCCACGCAGCACCTTCGATATGCAGCGTCTCTGGGCTGCTCACTTCAATCGATGGCGCGAGTTCATTGGTGGAGAGCGATCGGCCGTTGTCCAGCGCATGCAGGATCACTTGTGCCATGCGGTGTTGCTGAGCGCGCGAGTACGCGTTGCTGGGATGCATCCCTCACCTTTCGCATAGACTCGGGGCTTGCTGCGCAAGTCTGCACGAGTGGTTTCAGCGCTCGCACTTTCCCGCGTTCGATCAGAGAAAAACACCTTGCCTTCAAGAGACTGGGTTCCACCCTTTGCATCATTGACACCGCCCCTGAGCGCTCCCGATTGCAGGATTTCCAGCCCCCAGGGCGTTCCGTGCAGAGCCTCGGGCTTGGTATAGCCCAGTGGCGCGGTGGGGTTGAGTGACTGCAGTAATGCCATGCGCAGACTGGAACGGCTGCGCTCGTCGATATCGCGCATGGTGTCGAGGACGTCCAGAGGCGAGTGCCCTTGTGCGTCCAGTTTATTGGCGCGCGCGCCCTCATTGCGCAGGCGCGCTACGGCCTTGCTGTCGCGACTGGCCACTGCAGAATGCAGCGCAGTGCCAGACGATGGCGCTTGAGTTGCTGTCGAATGAGCGGGCGGGATGAAAGACGGAGAATTACGAATCGGGTTCATGGCGGGTCTCATGGCTAACCCCCCTTGGTGGACCCGACGCAGACCGCGGTTCCAATGCAGGCAAGCCTCTGTCCGTCACTGAAGGATGTCTTGCTGTTACACCGACTCCACCACCTCAATCATGCGTCGCCCTGGATCGGCGACGCACATACCGTACCAACGCCGCAACAGTCACCAGTGCTACCACCGCGAGGAAGATCGGCAGGCGATAGGGCTTCAGGTCGCCGAATAAATGCTGTAACGCTTCTCCGGCCCAATAGCCGGCGCAGACAAACAGGGTCGCCCAGACTGCCGCGCTAAGCACATTGATCAGCGCGAAACGCCAAGGCGACAGGCGACTTGCACCTATCACCATAGGCCCCACCAGGCGCATGCCGTAGAGAAAGCGAACAGCGAATACCGAGGTCGTGGGGTAACGCTGGATAAGACCCTCGACCCGCTTAATGGCAGATTGGTGACGCTTGAGCTTGGGCAGCAGACGCTCCCCGGAATAACGTCCGGTCCAGAATAGCAACTGATCGCCGAGCATACCGCCCAACGTGGCCAAGCCGATCACTTGCAGCAACTGCAGAGCACCTTGGTGCGCCGCCATACCGCCAAGGATCAACACTGTTTCGCCTTCCAGCAAACAGCCCAGGAAAATCACCCAATAGCCGTAGGCGGCGATCAGCGCGTTGAGGTCGAGATGTTCGAACATGGTCTTTCCTGTACGTCTGACATCACTTGAATCCAGGCTGAAATGCCAGCTTCGTCACTTTCTTCCCACCAGGTACCGTACGCCATGCTCACCAAACACTTCCGAATGGGGTTGGTTACATTCCAGGTGAAAAATATCTCCTGAGTTGTAGGTGAAATCGCCATCGGATTTACGGATGACCAGACTACCGTGCAGAACCAGCGCCATCGCCTCGAAGTTATGGGCGTGCGAATCGAGCGTACCAAACGCTTCGCGCTCAACTTCAACAACGGTGCCGAACCCTTCGGCAGCAAGCAGTTGCAAAAAAGCCTCTTTTTCCATTTCCACTTTTCCTGAATCTTTTGATGGGGTGGTGAACCCAATTGGCACCCGGAATGGCGGCGCCGTGACCACCCACTACGACAATGAATACAGCCTCGCAACATTCAAAAACGCCGCCCCTATAGATCCCCCCTTGAGAACAACATTCAATAAGTTTTCCAGCGCTTGGAACACGTGCCTAAGATCAGCCCAACCTGCCCTGTCGCTGGGGTAACCCGCCGGTAATTAGTCTTTGCCGCCAGGCTAATCCCCTCGTGCTGCATTGCTGAGTTTTTGCAGATCGAGAATTGTGACGGCACCGTATCGAACGACCAAAACGCCTTCGGCTTCCCACATTTTCAGCTGGCGGTTGACGCTCTGACGAGAAACACCCAGGTGTTGGGCGATATTTTCCTGGCTTATCTTCAGGTATGCCGCTTCTTCGATACCTGGACGTTTGACCAAGGCAATGAGTCGGTTAGCCAATCTGACAGGCAGAGGATTCAGGATCGTGTTCCCGGCCCACTCGAGCGCCATTCGAAATCTGCCACACACCAAACGAGTAATGGCTAGCAGAACATCCGGTCGGTGCTCAATGATTTGCCAGAATGCGCTTGCCGGAAGAACTGCAATACGCGCTTGCGAGGCGGCTCGAACGTCATACGTCCTGGGTAAGCCATCTAAAAGTGGCACTTCTCCGAACCAATCTCCGGACACCAATTGAGTAAGAAAGAGTTGGCGTCCGTTAGCGCCCAGGCTACTCACTCGCAAAGTGCCTTGAATCAGACGAAACATTCCCAGTGGTTCAGAGCCTTGAGGGAAGACTGCCTCTGATTTTACCAACGTCCTGACCCGCGAGGCCTCAAGCAAAATCGCGTCCACATCCGGGGGGAGGGAAAAGGATGAGGGAATAGCTTTAGCAGACAACTCAGACATTGCCAAAACCCGACAATCTTGGTTTGAAGGCTCGGATAGTATCAGACGCATCTGGCCTGTAGACGACAGGCATACCTGAATCAGGAACGTAGAATGTACGTAGGTCACTTCGCCATAGGCCTGGCAATCAAGGCACGCTATCCAAGGATCCCCGCGCTCCCCATCATGATGGGAGTCGGCTTCCTGGATCTGCTGGATGGGATATTCATCATTCTTGGCTTCAACACCGTCACCCCGAATTTAAACAGCGGGCCGTATCTGTTCTTTGATCTGACCTTTATCGACTGGGATCACTCATTGCTTGCCGCTGTGTTCTGGTCAGTGCTTTGGGGACTGCTTTTCGTAAAGCATCGACCAGTAGCCATTGTGGCAGCGCTGGCAGCTTTCTCTCACTTCATCGCGGACTGGCCGATGCACAACAGCGATCTGGCGCTTTATCCCCGCGCAGTTGAGCATTACGGTTATGGCCTATGGGGCAAGCTGGGGACTGCCTCCTGGATTCTCGAAGGCGCTTTTTCAGCCGTGCTGGCAGCCTATGCATGGCGGCTAAGTAGGCAACGTGGCGTGAGTTTGACCTGGCCTTGTGTGGTGCTGCTTGTCTTGTTCTTGCAGCTATCCCCGTTCGCTTCGCCCATGAAGTTTGTTGCCACTCTCGATGAACCTCTGACGCATATACTTCACGGGGTTCTGGTCTCGTCAGGCTTCCTGATTCCAGGGCTGCTGATGTCATGGTTGTTGAATAGAAGTGAGCGTTTACGAGGACAGCGGGGGCAATGAAGCGGTCGTTGGATCATTGAATTTGAGGCCTGACCCAAGCTGCAAACGCATTGGGCCAGACCTTCAGGCTAGACTTTAAATCGGTTGGTCATCTCCTGCAGCCTGGCGCTGACTCTGGCCAATTCAACGCTTGATGTCGCTGTCTCTTCACTGGCGGAAGCCGTTTGGTCTGAAATGTCCCTGACATTTGTGACGCCCCTGCCTATTTCTTCACCGACGTTAGTTTGCTGCTCAGTAGCAACGGCGATCTGTTCGTTCATCACCTCAATCTCATGAACAGATGCGGTAATACTCTGCAGCACCTCACTGGCTTGCGTGGACAGTTCGACACTGCTGTCCGTCAGTGCCAGATTTTGCTCTAGAACCTGGCCCATATGATCGGTACTGGTTTGCAGTTCGTTTATAAGCAGCGCGATCTCGTCTGTCGACGTGCGGGTGCGCACGGCCAGGCCTCTTACCTCGTCCGCGACGACAGCGAAACCACGTCCTGCCTCCCCG
This sequence comes from Pseudomonas sp. PvP100, assembly GCF_017833055.1. NCBI lineage: Bacteria > Pseudomonadati > Pseudomonadota > Gammaproteobacteria > Pseudomonadales > Pseudomonadaceae > Pseudomonas > Pseudomonas sp. PvP100. The sequence goes on along the minus strand of NZ_JAFIBO010000001.1, from coordinate 263,561 downwards.
GCACGCGCAGCTTCAATGGCCGCGTTCAACGCCAGAAGGTTCGTCTGATCAGCCACCGTCTTTATCACATCCAGTACGCCACCGATGCTCTGAGTATTCCCTCTAAGCGCCGCCATCGCCGTCCTGGTCATGTTCATCTCACGCGCCAGGGTCTCTATCTGGGTACGAGTCCTGTCAACGACTTGCCCACCTTTTTGGGCCAGCTGACTGGCGATTTGCGCAGTATTTACGGCTTGAGCTGCATTACGAGATACCTCATGAGTAGTGGCTGTCATCTGCTGCATCGCAGTGGCAATCTGCTCAGTCTCCAGTTTCTGCGCGTTCACGCCCGCACTGGTCTGCTCCGTTACGGCTGAAAGCTGCTCTGCCGCGCTTGCCACCTGCACGATTCCGTCTTTCATTTCCCCAATCAAGCTTCGAAGCCCGGACGTCATGCGCAACATGCTGCCCTGCAACGCGCCAAGTTCATCGTTTCGAGTCACTTCTGTTCTGTACGTAAAGTCTCCCTCTGCAACGACTTCAACGATTTCAACAGTCTCTTTGAGAGGATGAACAATTGATCGGGTGATCAACCAGGCAGCAAGAACACCCAACAGGGCAGAGAGGGCCAGCCAGAGCAAAATCTTCTCCTGTGCTTTCTCTGCATCGGAGGCACGAAGCTCGTTCTGGATAGAGGTCATCTTGTCCGTAATGCCAAGAATGGTAGCGATCGACGTTGTGATACCGCCTTGAGCCTCATCAACTTTGGCTTGAGCGGCGACTAATGTTTCCAGTTGCCCGCTATAGGTGGCCATTCCTGCCGCCAACGCTTGAACGTCAGCACTGGGCAAACGGGTATTTTTGAGCGTATCGATACTGGCCACGACCTGCGCTATCGCCTGACGAACAGTGTCTTCCCCGCTTTTACTCGGGGATGCCGTATAAGAGCGAAACGCGGTACGCATCTTCTGGACCGAGATAAACAGTGCCGGCAGTTTCTGACGATCCGCTGCATTCCCGCTCTCGTCGTTGGCAGCGTCTGCGATCTTCAGCAACAAACCGTTAATCGTTTCGCCCGAAGCGCCGGCAAGGGTCCGCAGTTGCTCACGCTCTCGAGTAGCCTCGACTGATCGAGTATAGAACCCACGGTAAAGCTGCATCGTCGTTTGGGCTTCTTTGAGCAGCGCGATGTTATTGGCTGTTTTGAAACGTGGCGAGATGCTCACCAGCTGACGCTCCGTCCGCTCGAGTGCCTCCAACCACTTTGAAGCCTGTGCATCATCCGCTTTTAAAAAATAAACCAAACGCTCGATACGCATGTCTCGGGCGATTGAACTGAACTGAGCAATGTCTCCAGACAAATCAGCTCGACGCTTCAATGTATCGGTGGCGTCCTTTCCCGTGTAAGCCATTAACAGAATCATTAAAATCAACAGTCCGAAACCCACCAATAGCTTCGCCCGAACCGTCATATTACTTAACACACCAGATGTTGCGCTGGACATATATCTTTACTCATTGATTTTTTCGAAAACAAAAGTCCGCCGGACAGGTAGCGGAACATAGAGTCCGATACGCATCAGGATGAATTGATAATGTGAATCTGCTGAAACCCTCGACACGCTCGGTAAAAAGGTCACGTCACAGATCTGAAGTCACTGCGGCGTCATCCGGAGGGCCATTGAAGTACTTGAGTAAATACTCGAACTGTATGTGTTTTCTGGACAAAGAGGTGCCGAGGCAGGATAAACCTGTTCATAACCGAGGATCTCGAATTAAAGATGAAAGGCCGGTCCATGGCTATAAGCCATTATGTCGTCACTCTTTTCATTTTCTATAATTTTTTTGAGGCATGTCGACGAACGGACGAATAAAATTCGTCTCGGCACATGCATCTCAATGCTGAAAGCCACAGCTCATGATAATAATGAGTTACACAGAGAGGCAGCGACAATTAACTTTATTATCAAACAAACCGTTTGCATTATTGCCATCGCTGGCGCACTCATTTTAAAAAGACGTAAGGAACGCTGCTGTCGTTTGGCACGCTCGCCGTTGGCTTTGGCAAGACTATCAGCGCCCACGACACCAAAGCTCGGGCATTGAGTTTGATATCGGACGGATCAGAAATGGCAGTTGACATCACCGCTTGCCGGCGCATGTGTCGCGATAGGTGACTGCGGGTCTGGGTGCGCGACATTTGAACGGTCTTCTTCGAAAGACCTGCCAACTGCTTCACAGATCGCTGCATCAACCCCATGACGGAAGCCCAGAGTAGCTATCCGAGCATGACAATCCGCAACGCAAAAAAAAACCTGGAAATCCGCATTTTCATGGGCCTTCCAGATTTTCGAAATGGTGGGTCGTGTGGGATTCGAACCTACGACCAATTGGTTAAAAGCCAATTGGTCGTAACGCTGAGGCAGGACCCCGCTTGAGATCGTTCAGTATCCCAAACCGCAGTCTCTAATGTCCCCATTAGAGGCTTTAAATCATGTATATAACCTCGCTTTTGTCCACCAAAGGTGGTGTCGGTAAAACCACTTTGGCTGCCAACATCGGCGGCTTCTGCGCCGACGCCGGCTTGAGGGTCCTCCTCCTCGACATGGACCCTGTCCAGCCTTCACTGTCCTCCTATTACCCAATGGCACAGGAAGTCAGCGGCGGCATATTCGACCTCATCGCACATAACCTGACTGATCCAGAGCGAATCATATCGAGGACAAGCATCCCGAACCTGTCCTTGATCTTGTCGAACGACCCCAACAACCAGTTGATTAGCCTCCTGCTTCAGGCTGCGGATGGTCGTCTGCGATTGGCTTCTCTGCTGAAAGCTTTCGAGGGTCAATTCGACCTGATTCTCATTGATACCCAGGGCGCACGAAGCGTCATGTTGGAGATGGTGGTTTTAGCGTCAGATCTTGCTGTATCCCCGTTGCCACCGAACATGCTCAGCGCCCGCGAGTTTAACCGTGGGACGTTGCAAATGCTTGAAGGACTGCGTCCTTACTCGAGGCTTGGACTGCACGTCCCTCCAATCAAGGTTGTAGTCAACTGCCTCGACCAGACCGTTGACGCTCGCGGGATTCATGACGCCATCAGAAAGACCTTCGCAGACAACATGGAAGTCGATGTCCTCAACAGCACAGTTCCTGCTTCAGTAATTTTCCGCGAGGGATCTACAGCAGGCATGTCGGCACATCGGCTCGAATACAAAAAACCTTCCAATCGACGCGCGCCGAGCGCGCTACAGGTCATTCGAGAGCTTGTGGTTGAGCTTTTTCCGCAGTGGACCGACCGTTTCGAGGCGATGACTGAATCCGCTGTAGAGGCCCTGGTAAAAGGGGGTCAATGAGATGGCAAAGACAAATCTCACGGAAGCTTCCGGCATTACTCCTCAGTTGATGCAGAAGCTCAACGAGCAGTACGACTCATCACAACTGCGCGCCGCTCAGACCAAGCTTACGAACACGTCACGTGAGCTCCGCAATTTAAGCTCCGGCCATAAGATGGGCCGCGGCTTGATTAGTCGACTGGGTGATTACTTGAGCGTGGAACAGCGTGAACTGCTCTCACAGGCCGCGCAGCTCCTTGAATCAGTGAACTCTCATGTCGAGCATGCCAAGGAAAAACGTGTACGCGACGAGAAAGCGGTTAAACGTCGGCAGGAGGCTCGGAACGCAAGAGCGAAACTACTGATTGCGGCCACATATCCCCTACCCACTGAGAGCCTGGACCAGAAACTTGAGCTCCTGAAAACGGCGCTGTTATTCAACCGCATCGGCGCATATGACAGTTTCTACTCCGCAGTCGAGCTTAATAGCGAGATCCGAAGCACCTTACTGACGCCGTTCAGCAGACTGATAGGTTGGGGAAGCCTGACCGCTTACCGACTCAGTTGCCTAGGCTCGCTTCGTATCCGGCTCGTTGAGGCATTGACTAATGACATCTCTTACGACGATGGATCTGAGGTCGAGGATCGGCTAGCCGCTCTGCAGTCAAAAGTCCGTGATGCGAATGCTAAAGCCGCGCTCACAGCTGAAGAACATGAAACCCTCAGACTCTGGAAAGAGGCTCTGGCAGTTGAGGCAGTACCGGAGGTACGGCCATGAGCATTGACCGCCAACGGATAATCGACAAAGTCATCAAATGCTTCGCACTGGCACGTTCTGCGGGTGCCTCTCCTAATGAGGCTGAGACAGCCCTGCGGCAAGGCCGCAAGCTTATGGAGCAGTACCAGCTCGAAGAGCTTGAGGTGGACGCCCACCTCGCACGTGAGGCGTCAGTATCTGCCGGCACAAAGCGAGCGCCAGCGAGTTGGCTGCACAGCCTGGCAGGCACGTGCGCGAGCGCTTTCGACTGCGATTGTTTTGCTTTCCCCTCACGGCCTGGAGACTGGCATTTCAAGTTCGTCGGGTTAGGTGTATCGCCCGATCTGGCGTGCTATGCCTATTCCGCGCTTCATCTGCAGCTTGTTTCGGCGCGTCGTCAGCACGTTTCGCAGCTCAAACGCTGCAATCCAACCACCAAAAGACGGCGTGGACGGATTTTTGCCGAAGCATGGATCAATGCGGTGGCCACCAACGTTTACAAATTCGCCGGTCGACAAAATGCTGAAGCTCAGCAAGCGATAAGCGCTTACCTCAGCCTGCACCACCCCACCGTAGTCGAAAAAGAGCTTGAGCCCACCTCTGTTAAGGGCCACGACCTGAAATCTCAACATCAGGGCTGGACGCAAGGTTCTAGAGCAGCGTTGCACAGAGGCGTCGATCAGCACTCCCAGTCCCCGGCAAGAATCGGGAGGGCTTGATGGACATTTCTCATATGTCACCTCCCCACTCCGTGGAAGCCGAACAAGCTGTGCTTGGCGGACTGATGCTTGATAACGAGTCCTGGGACCTGATCGCAGACCGTATTAAAGCCGATGATTTCTACCGGGCCGAGCACCGTCTGATATTCCAGAGCATTGCTGGGCTGGCTGAATCGAATAGGCCATTTGACGTGGTCACGGTTTCCGACTCCATTACAGCAATAGATGCTGCTGGGGGCTTGGCTTATCTCAGTGAGCTCGCCAAAAACACGCCTTCTGTGGCCAACATCAAGGCTTATGCAGAAACAGTGAGTAACCGAGCTCATCTACGCCGGATTATTTCACACGGCTATGCATGTACCCGGGAGGCTTCAGATCCTCAAGCGAATGCGTCTGAGGTTCAGGACGTCATCGAGCAGCAACTTTTTGCTTTGGGGCAAGGACGGCAGACTTCCGACTTTGTGGACGTCAACCAGATGCTTATGCAGGTGGTCGACAAGATCGATCTTCGCTTCAACGCTGGGGAGTCGGTCGTTGGATTGCCCACAGGGCTTTCCGATCTTGATGAATTGACGGGCGGACTACAACCAGCCGATCTGATCATTATTGCGGCCAGACCCTCCATGGGCAAAACCAGCCTGGCGCTCAACTTGGTAGACGCTGCGCTTCAAAAAGATACTCAGGCCACTGTTCAGGTCTACAGCCTCGAGATGCCGGCAGAGGCGATCATTTACAGGCTCATCTCGATCCTGGGGCACCTGAACCTGGAGAAGTTGATACGCGGGCAGTTGGAGGATGAGGACTGGCCGAAGCTCGCGATGGCAGTGCAAAAGATCAACTCGTATGGCGATCGCCTTGTAATTGATGATCAAGCTGACCTCACTCCCTCGGCAATTCGTGCGCGGGCTCGCAGAGGCGCACGGCGTTTCGGAAAGCCAGTCCTGATATTGATCGATTATCTGCAAATGATGAAATGTCCAGGTAAAGAAAATCGGACCAATGAAATCAGTGAGATATCTCGGTCACTCAAGGCTTTGGCCAAAGAGTTCGACTGTCCTGTCGTGGCGCTCTCTCAGCTCAACAGAGAACTTGAGCGGCGTCCGAACAAGCGACCTATCAATGCAGACCTCCGTGAGTCGGGCGCGCTTGAGCAAGACGCTGACCTGATTCTGTTCGTATATCGGGACGAGGTTTACAACCCCGACAGCGAGCAAAAAGGGGTCGCCGAACTCATTCTCAGCAAGCACCGAAACGGCGCGCTCGGCACCGTCCGAACGGCCTTCATCCCCCAACACACCCGTTTCGAAAACCTCTCGGCCGCCGCATGGCAAGGAGCTCGATCATGAGCGCGCGCAATAAACCTCTTTGCATAACTCATGAGTGCCGCACGTGCGGCCACCACCACCCTTTCACCGCGGTCATGCCAGCAGGAAAACGTGCGCCCGAGTGCCCTTCGTGCCATAGCGGTGAAGTCGTAGAACTGGAGCTGGTGCACCCACAGTGGAGCGTTGTGGCCTCCAGTAAGGCACCAGACAGCAAGGAGTACACCGTCGTGTTCCGCATGAGCCCAGGTACTTCCAGAAAAGCCTTCATGAAAAAACTCACTGACACCTTTGTCGACCACGAGGTTGAAATCCTAGAGATCCAGTCGGGTGACAAGCTCGGCGGATTGGGAGGCCAGTGACATGCAGCTATATCACACTACTGAAGAAGATCTGCCGGTCCAGTCGGACCGGGAAAAAGAGCGCCTCCGGAGCGATATCGAGAAGGCGATGGCTGATTACTTAAGTCGTGGGGGCGCTATCAACCAGGTTGAAGCGAGCCAGCGCTCGAATGACAGCTCATTCATTATCAACTCTGAAAAAACCGCACAGTTGAAGGCGGATACCAGCGCTCGTGGGCGGAAAAAAACAAACGATCTGACCGACACAGAGCTGGCGCGACTGCTGAAAGCCCACTGCACAGCAGGGGCATCACTGGCGTCCGCCGCTGCGACGCTCAATCAAACGCGGAAGCGTTGTGAAGCCATAGCTCGTCGCTATCAGATCCCCTTCCGCTCTGCTGCTTTTACAAAAGCGAGGGCGCGGTCATGAGCAATACATCTACGTCTCTTCGAGGCAGGAAAAAGTCTCTGCAGGACTTGGCTGACTTCGCCATCTCACAGGGATGGGCAGTGCATCGCACTCATGGTGGGCATATCAAGTTCACCAAAGGTGGGTGTTCACCCATCTTCACTTCTTTCACACCCAGCGACCACAGGGCCGGCCTCAATGCTCGCGCTCAATTGCGCCGCGCACAAAACCAAAGCCAGATTGGAGATCGCCATGCTGAATAACGAAGCTGTGAATATTCGTGAGGACGACAAAGACGAGAAGTTCGTCATCCGCCTACCTACCGGAATGAGGGGCCGGGTCCGTGGGGCTGCAAAAGCAAACCATCGCTCAATGAACTCAGAAATCATAAGCCGTATTGAAGCGACGCTTCGTCACGAGCAGGAGATTGCGAGGCTTACGGCTGTGATCGATGTGCTGCTCAAAGGCGGAACACCCACCAGCAACGTCATCCAACTTCCTGAGGCGGGCCAATAATCATGGCAAGCAAACTGACTGCAGATGACATCTCGGGCAAGTTGTTACAAGGCTCATTCAGTCGATCTGGCCCCGCGGTCGATCAGCTGCCGGATCCGATTGTAGATACGCCCATGGTTCTCACCCTGGACGAGATGAAAGCTTTCGAGCAAAACCCGCGCACCGTGACCAATGCGAAGTACAAAGAGATCAAAGATTCCATCAGGCAGCGCGGCCTGGATCATCGCCCTACAGTTACGCGTCGACCTGGCGAAATTAAATTCACAATCAACAACGGTGGCAACACACGCCTGCAGATTCTCCGGGAGCTATACAGCGAAACCGGCGAAGACCGTTTCTATCGACACAATGTTCTGTTTCGGCCCTGGGACTCAGCACGTGGGGAGATTATCGCTCTCACAGGTCACCTTTCGGAGAACGATCTTCGCGGTTCTCTAATGTTCATAGAAAGGGCTGTGGGCATAGAAAGTGCCCGCGCCATTTATGAGAAAGAAGCCGGTGAGTCCATATCTCAAAGGGAGCTGGTTCGAAGGCTAAGTGCCGACGGCTATCCGGTTTCCCAGTCACATATCAGCAAGATGCAGGATACGGTTCGCTGCCTTCTTCCAGTAATACCCAGTGCGCTTTATTCAGGGTTAGGAAAACCTCAGATCGAGCGTCTCCTTTCGCTACGCAAGGCTGCTGGCCAGACCTGGCTCACGCATACAGAGGGGAAAGAACACATCCCTGACTTCGAAGGTTTGTTCCAGGACGTACTTTCGCTGTTCGATGGAGATGCAAGCGAGTTTGTATACGAGCGGGTTCAGGATGAGCTGATCAGTCACATGCAGTCGGGAACGGGGCTATCTTACGAGCAGCTCCTGCTCACACTGAGTGAAAATCAGAACCAAGCACGGCGTTCATCTGTGATCGACACGCCAGTGAGTTTGACGCCAGCTCAACAGCCTCGACCTGACGGTCTTCCGCCTGAGGGTGACGTTCCGGGTATCGATCAGCAACAGGAACCAGGCATTCAGGCTCCCCCATCTGAGGCTGACAAAACCAAGGGCAAACAGGACGTCTCACCGAAGTCCTCAAAAAACGAAGCTGACAAGCCGCCTCAGGCTCCTGAACTCACAGAGGAGGAGCGCGCAGCAAGGGTTGCCGGGCATATCGTTAGCCCGATATCCACCACTGAACGTGTGCAGGATGTAAAGCGGCAGTTGGCAGCCCTCGATGGGGAAAATCTGCCCGACTTCAAGACAAATGCACTGATTTCGATACCCGTCCAAGCGGGTGGGTTACATCCTATCTCTGACGTCTGGTACATCGAACGTATCCTCGATCAGCCGGATGAATTGCGGCCGGTAATCGCTCAGCTCGCCCGGGAAATCGCCCACCTGTCAGGCATCAATCCTGACAGCGTGATTGATGTACCAGGTGGTTTGGGCTTCCTCTGCCAAGACCCTCCTGAGGATGTAGACCTCAGCGATCTGGCCAATAACGTACTGACCCTTCTCCAGTCGATTAGTGGCGTATACGCAATTGCCTTGATCAAAGAGTCCCCAGAGCAACCACTGGATGTGTCCGAGTTTCAGTTCACCGCAGCGCTGGCCCAGTTGCTGTTAGGTAGCCCGAGATACGAAGACCGTGAAGCAATTCTCCAGGGACGCTTGGACGATACCTGCATCGTGAAGCTTTTCCGACTCATTCGCCTCGGCCGACGGCTGGTGGAGCTGGAGATGGGAAGCGTCAGCGTGGTTCAGACCCCATGAGGTTTTTTTCCGACGTTGTGAGACAGGAGTTTGGTCATGTCGAAAAAACATAACCCCCTCAACGAAGCCATGGTCGCGCAAATTCTGCATCACTTGCGCAACGGTGAAGTGAGGCGTTGCCTTGATATGGGACTGGACCCAGAAATTCTGGCACTGCTCCAGCATCCCTCATCACAAAGTGTGTTGCTGAACTCTGCAGTTATCTGGTGCCGCGTGGCAGTTGATCCGGACATGGTGAAGCGTCTGCTGGCGAACAAGGAGCGCACTGATCAGGAAAACCGAATCGTGCAGCGCGCGCTTCGTTTGGGGGCGACGACCCCAATGCTGCAGGAGTTCTTCGGCATGTCCCCCCAAGAAGTTTCCTTGCAACGGGTACTGGTAGGTGTTCCTGGACGCCCTGGGCGATTCAGAGACATTCCCGATGACGCACCTCTGTGGCATAGGTTTGTGCAGTTGATGGAAGAGTACAACGTGGATCATACGGATGGTGTCGCATTACTTGATATCGCGATGATGCTGACGGAGGAGGTAAACGTCCCTCCTGAAGAGCCCCACATCGTGCCTCCGGATCAGATCACCCTGGGCCTCGTCTGGAACAAGATTCAAGGATGGCTGGCTCAGGACCTATACCCGACTGGCAAGAAGCGTAAATCGGCAAGCCTCGTAATGCTGGGGGAGTCTCGGCAACAGTCGAAAGCAAACGCTAATCGGAGCCGGCCGGGTCAAAGCCAGGCGAACAAGCCCGTGGGCAAGGTAGAAGGCGACCGGATGTGATAAGGATGAACCGGCGCCCTTCTCTGGGGGGAGCCATTAATGCCGCTGCCGGGGCTCTACAAAATCATCTGCTGCTCCAGCAATTAAAGCTGGCCCAACAGCAGAGCTCTGGCTCAGATAATAGAAAGTCGGTTGCTGGCTCAGATACTGAGGAGACACTCGACGGTATCGTTTTCAGTGGAAATCCACATGAGACGGTGCCGCGAAGCCTCCTGCTTGATGATCGACTTTCACCGCTTGAGCGCAATGCTTGGCAAGTCTTCAGATTGCTTATTAACGCAGATGGCATCACAGCCTTTCCGACTTATGAACAACTTCGTCCCTACCTTGGCTCCGTCCCAGGAAAATTCGCATCCAGAGAGACTGTAGCGAAGGCTCTGACAGTGCTTCGCTTGACGCGCTGGCTTAGTCTTGGACGCCGAGTAAGAGACTCTCTGAGCGGTCGAATGCAGGGAAACGTCTACATCCTGCATGACGAACCGGTCGGGTGTGTTGAGGCTATGGAGCTTGATCGCGACTACCTGTTGCTTGTAGGCCATTCCCTCGAGCATGCAAATAAAGCTGTCAGGACCGTGGCAGATTTGGCATTCAAAGAATTCGCAGCCGACCCTAATCAATCGACAGGTGTGCTGCCCACGCGACTTGATGTCATTGAGGGTAGATGGCGTAGTCAGGGTTGGCATGATGCACCGAATGCCGTGGATCGCGAAGAAAACCAGCCTGAGTTCGGAATCCGAACTCAGCAAGAAAGCCGGCCCTCAGCACTGAGTTCGGATTCCGAACTCAGTAAAATCAGCGAGAAAGCGAATCTCGATAGACCGAGTTCGGAATCCGAACTCAGTCTAAAATCAGCGTCATACGGCACAGTTCGGATTCCGAACTCATATAGTACGTATACGAATACAAATACATCTGTATGTAAAAGCTCTGTACCGCGCGAGGCTGTGAGCGCTCCAGTCGATCTACCTCCAGGGTTTGAAAGGTTTACAGAGGATCAACGCTTCAGGGCGATGACCGCATTGCAGAGCGTCGAGCCGACACTGCGAGAACCGTTACTTGATCAATGGCGCCATCGTTGCAATAGCGGTTCCGTGAAGAACCCATTCGGTTATCTATTGAGCTGCATGCAGAAAGCCCTGAGTGGGGAATTCAATGCCCAGTGGCAGGCTCCTAGAGCGTCAGCTCAAAATCCACAGGCGCACTCCCCCCAGCCGAAACATCTCAGCAACGCGCCTGATCAACCAAAGCCAACTCCCCCGCCTCCCGTCAAAAAAGTCTCGCCGCAAGATCGTGACGAGTCTTCACTGGCTGCCGGGCGCAGCTCAATGATGGACATCAAGCGGATAATTCGACCGAGATCACAGGGTTGAACAGATCAGCTGAATGCTGCAATCAATGCAAGCACTGTGATTCCACTGGAATCACTTTGAGCACCGACCACAGTGATTTCCCGGGAATCACTTCCAGCTCCAGTCTGGGTGATGCCACTGGCATCACTTTCAGCGCCGATCAGGGTGATTCCACTGGAATCACTTTGAGCACCGACCACGGTGATTCCCCGGGAATCACTTCCAGCTCCAGTCTGGGTGATGCCACTGGCATCACTTTCAGCGCCGATCAGGGTGATTCCACTGGAATCACTTTGAGCACCGACCACGGTGATTCCCCGGGAATCACTTCCAGCTCCAGTCTGGGTGATGCCACTGGCATCACTTTCAGCGCCGATCAGGGTGATTCCCCGGGAATCACTTCCAGCACCGCTCTGAGTCATTCCACACGCAAGCCCACGAAAATCAGGGTCTCCGCCAAAAAACCATTCCGATCAAGAAACGGTTTGTTACTGACCCTGAGTTATACGCGCAGGCAGTCTTGCCTCGCCCTATCAATCATTTCTTATAAAGGAAGCGCTCAGCATGGCTGACAACTTTCAGCTCAACCTCGGTTCATTGCGAAGCAGCGTCAACCTGACCCTGCACACCCACCATGCTTCGCGCCTCTGGTTTGGGCGTCAACGCACCGAAGGCAAGCCTGGCATGATCGGCCTGAGCGGCTTTGCCAACATCCTCAATCGCATCAAGCGTGGCTGTGAACAGGACGATCCTTATTCAGACTGGTTTCTGATCCTTATAGAAGAAAAGATCGAAGCCTCTGAACAGGAAATGAAAGATATCGACGCCAGGCTGGACGAAGTTATGGCCTCACTGCCGCCGATGCTTTCAATAGGTCAAAACCTATCCGTGCAGCCGGTGACACTGCCGCTGTTCCTGTCCACGCCGCTGGCGTTCAAAGCGGTCTTTTTGCTCACTGCCTACGACGAGCTCGTGCGGCGCATTCTTCTGGCCAGCCACGTCGGCCTTATAGACAACAACGCCAAAGGCCAGTGGCTCGATGAGGGGGCTGCAATCCTGCGTCGTCTTTTCGGTTTGAGTCAGCGCTGGAAGTTCTCGGGAGCAAGCCGAGATGATTTTGCGGCCAAGAACGCACGTTCCGAGCAGGCTCGTGAGATGTACGCATCGTTTGGTGAAATCCCCCAAGACATTTTGGAAGGAACTCGCAAATCAAGCTTCGCGCCGTCCCCCTCTTCGGCATCAAATGCCGCGGTCAGTGAAGACGGTGATGACGACGGCTTCGAGGAGACCATCACGCTGGGCCAGCCGCACCCTGACAAGCCTGAACCTGAGTCCGCAGAGTGACTAACGTGACGGCCAACCCCGCGCACCAGAATCAAGAGCGCCAGAGCCTGCAACAGGGTGCCTTCCAACCCCTGCAACAGGATGCCTTCGTAGCACTGCAACATGCGCCCTTCCTAAAAGGCCTTTTAAAACCTTTTAAAGGTAAGGGGGGGATGCTCCAGTTGGCAGAGTTATGCCGGTCCCTTGAAGGTGATCTGAACGCGCTGGCCGAGGATCAAGTGCTTGCCCAGGCCAACAGACATCCCTTCACTCTTCTGCCTGTTCGGATGGTCCGGCAAAGAACAAGCGCTGGCACAGTTTTTCTCCGCTGGCAGGAAATGGGAACGCGGCAGATGGGCGTCAATGTTTGGTCCAGCTTGCTGGCCGACCCCAGAACACCCGAATCACTGCTCCAGGATCTGCACTCCATGGAACAGCAACGCGTCGCTTTGAATATGCAAATAAGTCTGGTCCATACCATCGGCCGGCAGGCCGCCGAATGTGCCGAAAAGATGGCCCAGGCAGATGCCGTTTACTCAGGACGGCTGCAACAGATCTCACAATCCAGCGGCATTTCACCGCACACGTAGAAGGAGTCCTAACATGGGCACATCAGTAGACTGGGAAGGTAACCTTGGCTCTGCTCCAGAATTCAAGGAATTCCCCAACGGCAACAAAGATCCGCGCCGCTTGCTAAAGCTGAACGTTTACTTTGACAATTCAATTCCGAAAGCCGATGGATCAGGCTTTGAGGACAGAGGCGGTTTCTGGGCCAACGTAGAATATTGGCACCGCGATGCAGAACACTATGCCAACTTATTCCAAAAAGGCATGCGGGTCATGATCCAAGGTCGAGCGATCATTGATAACTGGACCAAGGACGAAAAAGAGTTCTCTGCGTTAAAGGTGCAGGCATCGCGGGTGGCCATTCTTCCGCACAGGGTGGAAATGGTCCAATTGGCCCCATCTAGGGTGACCAACCAGCAGCAGAGCGATCAGGGTTCAAGTCAGAGCTACCAGGGATCAACCCAGAGTGATCCTGCTCTGGATTTTGACGACGACATTCCTGTGTAGCCAAACCCTCTGAAAAATCGCGCCCTCTGCGTGATGCTGCTGGTGGAAACGACACTGATCTACGTTGTTCTCCATCAGCAGGCGGGTAATTCTGAATTGCTCAACCGCTGGAGCAAAAAACGCCCTTCTCGTGGATCTACTGGTGAAATGAATCTACGAATCGGGAAGCTAACTTCACGACTATTCTCTTACAGGTCGAATCCAATGAGTGACATCAACAACTTCGTTACCTATGTCATCCGCATGCCGGACGACACCGCATCAAGGACCGCCCTGACTACTGAATTGAATGAGGCGGTTATCAGGAATGGTGGGGAGTTGACCGGAACATCACTAGAGGATGAAATCACGCTCAATGAGCTGTTTGAAGCACGTATGAACGACCTGGATGTCCAAGAAGCCCGGCGGGAAGCTAGGGAGCTGGCGGCAGCTGAATACCTTGAAGATTGAAAAATTCGCCTCGTTCGTGAAGCCTTGGATGTATCCGATCTACTCCACGGGAATCCTCAGTTGTGAGAGCAGCCCCTGCAGCGACGCATGAGACTTCCGATCGGCGTCGTTTCAACAACCCTCATCATGCCGTAATGCTCGCGGGTGCTGACGCGGCGCGTAAAGGCGTCCCCTTACACGAATGCCCCTACCGGCATCCAGCCATGCGCGCATCGTGGCTAAAGGGGTTTGCCCAGGAGCAACAGCAAAGCTTCAAGTTTTGACTCAGGGCGATTAACCCACTCCCCCCACATTTACGGTTACGCATGGCGAGCGCACATCAGGTCTAGGACAGTGCTGCCTCAAGTCACTTTGAGCTCATTGATTCATGACTGCCGAGCCTATTTGCGAAACAACTTTCGTCAAAACTCTTCTCGACATTGCGAAATTCCCAGAGCGGCACCGGGCTGTTGCCAACACTTGGGCTGATCATTTCGACGTACCGGCGGAAGGACGTGACGAGTTCATACTGCACTACCTGACTCACACCTCATCAACTCGATGCTGGTGCGTTGCTCTCCATAACGATGACTCGGTTGCACGTCCAACTGTGGCGCGGCTCGGCAGGCAGCTGCAATATTTCGATGGCCAGCTGATTTCAGCTGTGCGATTTGATGAGAAGAGAAAAGTCCCCGGGCACGCACCAAGTCCGAGCCAAGCTTTGAAGCTGGCTCATCAGTTGATTAATCATGACAGCGCGGATGCACTTCTGACCTCATTCTGCAAACCAGCACGGGACCTGGCGCGGGGTGAAGCGGAACTTAGTATAAGACCGCTGGTGAAATACAATATGGGCGCGCTTAGTTCAGAGGGCCGGAACAAACGTTTCTACGCGCCACGCGGCCGCTTTTACATCACCTGTATCGGCGCGGCACTGAAGAGGTTTTGTCAGAACCTCGACCAGGAGCTGTTGCATGCAGTGCGTTCTGTGCAGTGCCCTTCTGCCAAACTTTACAACTGGCTCGCTCAAGGCGATCGCACACGTCGACTACAGGCCTTGAAAGCACAACCGGTGTTGGTGCCGGTGTTGATCGTTGGGGTTGGAATGCCGTGGCCCATGATCGCAGGTGGACTGCTGGTGGAATGCCCATGGTTCGAACTTCAGGGGTTTTGCTGCTCCTGGGAGGGTGAAACCATCATGGACGGGGCCGGGTTCGTGGGAAAGGCAGCCGACACTGGCTTGCCGCTTAACAGGGTTCTGGCATGGCTGTTCTCGGTACCGACGTCCTCGATCCGTTTCCTTGGCCAGCAGCGGGTCTACGACACCGGCAGCGCGCTCAGTCGTTTGAATTCTGAGGGCCTTGAGGCAGGCTGGGAGCATTTGATCGCGGGCTCTCTGCTAGGCAATCGTCGCCCGAGAACCAAAGCAGAATGGCGTTTTTTCTATTCGTTCAGATCAGCGATTCCATGGGAATTACTCCGACCATTGCGTGATATGAACAATCTTTTGGCGGGCTGCCCTACTGACTGGGCGGACCCCGCCTGGTCAGGCATAGCGACCAAACTTGTTGATTTCAGAGAGCTGTTCGACAATCTAGACCGCGCTGGAAGTTGCGAGGCTCGTAACACCAAGCGCCGGCTGTACGCGTTCTTAAGCGGTTTAAACTTCCGCCAAATATCCAATGTAGTCGATGCGTTCCATGGCGCACTCGCAGACATCAGAGCGGGGCTGGAGCGGGATTTCCCGCCTGAGCCATCTGACTGTTTCACAAGGTGGCCGGGGCTGCTGCTGGGCAGTGATCCAATCACCTGCAGTACGACCGGTTTGCAGATCGTCGAATTACGCTGCCCAGCAGACTTAGACCAGGAGCATCGCTCTCTGGGTCACTGCATCGACACATACGACTTCCGTGCATATTCGGGCAACTGCCGACTCTTATCCATCCGATCTGAAGGGCTGCCGCTGGCATCGGTCGAGCTCACACTCAGAACAGGCCGCAATGAGCGAGTGACTGGCGATTTTACACCTCAGCATTTGCATATCGCTCAGATTAGAGAACACGAAAACAAAACCCCAGATGCTCACTCGGCAGTGATGAACGCTTTTGAGTTATTCATGGCCGCAGTCAGAAGCGGTCGTATGCCCGTGCTCCTGGAATGGCCAAATATGGCGATGAAGATGGCGCGTTACGCTGATGAAAAATCGATGTTCAACATCCGCTTTGGGGAAGAGATCGTGGGCTGGGCTAACAGTTTGTTGGACAAGGGGCTCTGAAGATGGCATCGGCCCAATTGATGAACAAGCGTCCGGTATTGCTTCGCAAAGCCATTTTCGATGGCTACGACTTCGGGCTGTCCCTGAGTTACCTACAGGGTGCAAACAAGCTTTTGCTTCGCCGGAGGGGCTTTTTCATACGCAGGTCTGATCACCCACTGAACCAGTTTTGGCGTGTGCCCAAAGACAAGCTACTCGATGACCTCGATGTGCTCTATCGGGAGCTGGCAGAGCTCGCAGATGGCAAACACATCGAAAGCTGGCAAGCATTCAGAGACAGGATTACCTCTGCCCAGTCCGACGTGCACCGTGACGCATTCACCTGGGGGATGAAGTTCAGGCTCGCGCCGCTGGCGGAAGGCGGTGTGATCCTGTCGGGAGATTTTCATCCTGGTGCTGTAGCGATCGCCAAGCGCATGCGTGGGGTGTTCCTCTCGGCGGGCAAAGCCTGGCGAGTGCAGGGCACACCAGAATTGGTTCGCAGTAACCTGATTCTGGAACTGGGATTGGACGAAGATCAGTTCGAAATTCTGGACACGCTGCAGGAGTTGCTCGCTGACGGGTCGGTCAAGGCGGTGAATGAGGTCACCAGTATCAGTCTGGGTGGCCACTCTCCGGAGTCGACCAAAAGCGAAGAGGAAGTTTCAGATTCAGGTATCTACCTGGCATCTGTCCCATCCATCAGAAACACCGAGTTGACCAGTGCCGATATCGATAAGGCGCTGGAAGGATTCTCGCTGATGGATCATCAGCCAGCAGGAATCAAGCACCTGCTGCAGCGCACGAGCGCGCTTTTGGCCGACGACATGGGACTGGGTAAAACTCGCCAGGCTGTGATCGCCGCTGGTATACGCGCGCAAGGTAAACCGGTTCTGGTGATTGTGCTCAACAGCCTGATCATCAACTGGCAGCGTGAGATCCTGATGGTGTTTCCTCAGGCTCAAATCGCAATGCAAACTTTTGATGCGAACGCTGGCTGGATCATCGTGAACTACGAGAGGCTGGGTGATTTTGTCATGCACGCGAATCGTTTCGCGGTGATGGTCATTGACGAGGCTCACCGACTCAAGGAACCCACTGCTGCATGGACACGCCACGGCTTCGACATCGCGGCTCAGGTACAAAACCGCTACTTGTTGACGGGCACGCCTGTGCTCAATCGCGAAGCCGAGCTGCACACACTCCTCAGGCTTTCAGGCCATCCAATCGGACAACTGCCCCTCAATGAGTTCTGCGAGCGATTCGCCGGCAGTCCTGAGTTTCGCAAGACGCTTAGAGATGAGATATCCGACTGGATGCTTCGTCGCCGCAAGGATGTGCTGCCCAACCTGAAGGGGAAGCAGCGGCAGACTGTGCCGGTGATACTCAGCCAGACAGAACGTGACGAGTACAATCAGATCATGCGCAGCGACCAGCACCGATTCGCAAGGCTGGGCGCACTGCGTCAGCTGCTCGAGCGCGTGAAGGTACGGATCCTTGCGGATCTGATGGCCGAGCTGGACGTCGACGACAAGGTGATCCTCTTCTGCGAGTATCAGGAATCCGTCGCCACGTTGCGCGAGCACTGCCTCAAGTTGGGCGTCGGGTGCGTGACGTTGGTGGGAAGTGACTCGCCCAAGAAGCGCCAGAAGGCGATTGATGCTTTCCAGCAGGACCCGGACTGCAGGGTGTTCATCGGGACCAGATCGGCCGCCGGAACAGGTTACAACCTGACTGCTGCGAACTATGTCTTTTTTCTGGGGCTTCCATGGACACCGGGGCTGCAGGACCAAGCTGAGGATCGAGCCTATCGCAACGGGCAGTTGCGCATGGTTGTCGTCAAAATCCCTCTAGCTGAGGACACCATCGACCAGCAGCTGTGGCAGATGCTCATGGACAAGTGCGCCCTGGCCAGCGATCTGATCGATCCGGAAGCGGAGGAGTCGAGCAAAAAAGCCCTTGCCGAGATTCTTTAACCGGCTGTGGCAGGAGGCCATGACTTCGAGCTATGTTGCTTAGCCAAGCCGCATGGAGTCGATACATGCCATGCCCCTTCAAAGCGCGCCAAAGAAAAAGGACGATCTGAGTGCTGAAACCAATTCTGAAAGAACCCAGTGTCAACGAGAGTGAGAGGGTCCTGTCTGCCATCGTGTCAAACACGTTCTTCAGTCTCTGGTGTTATCCGAGCCTGTTCCGCTCAACAGGCAAGGGTAAGGAGTTCGCCGACCTGACGATCTATTTCAACAACACTCTCGTCATTTTCTCGGACAAAGGCCATGTCAACTTTCAGGAGCACAATGATATCCAGTTGGCCTGGAGCCGCTGGTACCGGGCTGCAGTCAAGGAGTCTGCAAAGCAGCTGCATGGGGCTGAGAGTTTGGTCAGAAACCATCCCGACAAGCTCTTTCTCAACAGTAAGCTGGAGGATCCGTTCCCGTTCGATTTGACTAAACCAGGGTTGAAGATCCATCTGGTAGCGGTCACTGGCGGGATTGGTCAGCACGCCCAGCGGTACTATGATTCACAAGGGGCCGGTAGTAGAGGAACACTTGTGTATAGCTACGAGGCAGCTGAAGATTATTTGCTGGAGAAGCCGTTTCTAGTAGGGGATGTCGATCCACGAAAAACATTCGTCCACGTACTCGATGAAAGCGGTCTGAAGCTCCTGTTTGAGGAGCTCTGTACACCGGAAGATTTCATCCACTTCCTAGACACAAAGGAACGGGTTATCAGAAGAGGAGCCTTCTTATCCAGCG
Source organism: Pseudomonas sp. PvP100 (assembly GCF_017833055.1). Classification (NCBI taxonomy): domain Bacteria; kingdom Pseudomonadati; phylum Pseudomonadota; class Gammaproteobacteria; order Pseudomonadales; family Pseudomonadaceae; genus Pseudomonas; species Pseudomonas sp. PvP100. The sequence continues at coordinate 244,471 of NZ_JAFIBO010000001.1, read as the reverse complement.
CTGGGGAGGAGGAGACGCTCGCGTCGTATTTGCAAGAAGAAAGTGAACACGGCTTCGGCGATCTCAGGGTAACAGCTGGCTATGAAGGCCACTGCTTCAGGATCCCAGAAGGGGAATGGAAATATTACAGGCAGACTGTTGCATACGCGCTCCGCCATGCCCACAAGAAAAACGCAAAGCTCTGGAACCAGATCATTTCTCGGTTCGCTGATGCCATTACTGATGCATGTGTGGGAGAGGCCAAGGATGTTCCTTTGCTTGGGCATTCAGATGCTCTTCAAATCCTGGCTTCTGAGAACCTGTATTCAAGCAGCTTTCTAGCATCTTCCTTGTTCGAGAAGTTCAACCAGGTGCCCAAAGGCATGCGCTCTGCGCGAACAGCACCGTCCACTGCCAAGCCAGACCGTTTGTACATATTCCTGTTCTTCCCTTGGGATGACAGCTTTGCGTCATATCAGGAATACCGTGAGGCACGGAGGGATTGCATGCAATTGTACGCAAGCGTGGCGATGTACAAATATCAGAAGGCGAAGGAAATATTGATTTTCGGAGCTGACACAAAAGGCAGCCAAGTTGCATCTGAGACAATCATCGCCGTTGATGCGAGTGTTCCCCTCACAAGCGAGGGCCGAAAGATGGCTCAGCATGCAATGAAGACCTTACACATCCTCGATCACGTTTCAGAAAGAGTGATCCAAACATCCAACTCTGGCGCGGATCTCGGACGTAATGACCCGTGTCCGTGTGGATCGAAGAAAAAATACAAAAAGTGCTGCATGGTTACCGGCATGCATTGAGCTGTGGAGTTGTCGCGTAATTGAGGACCGCTTCCGTCCTCATGCATCTCTACCATGGATAACCTGAATCGATCCGTTAAGGGTTTAGCAGTGCTTTGCAACCTGAGCGCTGGCACCTTGGCCACCATCAAGAAATGGGGTCAAGGCACACATGATCAGGCAGCTTTCCACACTTTCCATACTCGCGCTGTTCGCCGGATGCACGTCTGTTGCGGACAAACCGGTTGGACCAGCTTTCGACAGCAGTCAGAATCCTGAACTGCTGTCGCCAGACCTGTATTCAAGTGGCGCAAAGTCCGGTCAGGAGCCGATGGTCCGCTACGGTCGATACGCCCTGGTGAATACTGCTCCAGAGGCCGAACAGCGGGACCTGATGGCCCAGATCATCGATGTCAGCATTCCGGCCAATATGCACCCGTCCGTCCAGGATGCGATGCAGTACGTGGTCAGCCGCTCAGGCTACACCTTGTGCCCACCGAGCACCGGTCACGTAAACATCTTGTTCACACGCCCTCTTCCTGCTGCCCAGTACAAGCTAGGGCCAATGAGCCTGCGCAACACTCTGCAGGTACTGGCCGGTCCGGCATGGCAGGTCAAGGTCAACGAAGTAACGCGCGGTGTGTGTTTTGTACTGCGGCCAGGTTACCAACTGCCGGAGACGTCTAAGCCCGTGGCACTGGCTCAACCTGCGCAACCGGCCAGCACTGGATCAACCTCGGTAGCCAGCACCTCCCCTGCCGTTACCGTTGTAACTGCCCCGGCAACCGGAACCCCATTCAGCAAGGACACATCGCCTGCAGGGCAACCGCAAACCACGGTCGTCACGCAGGCAAAAGCGCAACCAGCTGCATCCATCAGCACCCCAGCCAAGGAAGGCACCCCTACACAGCAAAAGCCGACTCCTGTGAGCGCGGCTCCGGCGAAGGCCATATCTCAGACCACCGTCACCAAGAGCATCGCTTCGACCAGCCAGGCTCCGATGAAACCTGAACCAGCAGCGAAACCCGTAGCAACCGTTGCGCCACAGCAAACGTGGAATGCGCCTGTGGGCAGTACCTTGCGTCAATCGGTCGAGGATTGGGCCAAACGGGCCGGCTGGCAGGTGATCTGGGTGCCGGAAGACCTGGACTACCCCATCGAAGCACCGTTGAGTTTTACAGGCTCTTTCAGCTCGGCGGTCAGGCAGATATTCCCTCTGTACGACAACGCCAAACGGTCCTTTGTGGTGGACGGTAATGAGGGCAATGGTCAGCAGGTTCTGCACGTATCGGAGAGGAAAAAATGAGCATGCCCTTCATGCGTCAGACCGCTCTGAGTCTCGCTGTTCTAACGGCATCAGCATGCTCAGTGCAACGGGTGGATGAAGCCGCTGCACGGGCAGAGGCTACCGCCGATTCTGCCGGCCGTTACGCGGCTATCCAGCGTAACAAGCAGCAACAGGAACGTCGGGACACAGTGATATTCAGCGACAAACCCTGGGTTTCAACGCAGCCAGTTGTTGCGAGACGAGGCATCCCCACCAAGTATGACTGTGAGGTCGCATATAGGCCTGCTGGCAGTGTCGGAATTGCTGAAATTGCCCAGTACATTTCCAGACAGTGCGGGATCCCTGTCCTGGTCTCGCCGGATGCGCTCAATCCTGGCCTGCTGAACGCTAATGCACCTGCACAGGGCAACAATGCGCCTCCAATCAGCACGGCCCCCAACCCTGATAGCCTGGCCGGGTTGCTGCCTGCAGGTATTACGGGCGGCTCCAACCTGGCGCAGGCCTCTCAGGGGAGAAGTTCTGACTTCGCATCCATGCTGACACCGAACCTCGTCAGTGGGTTGCGCTTCACAGGGAAAGCCTCGGGTCTGCTGGATGAGGTCACCGCGCGGCTGGGACTCACCTATCGATTCAATCCCACCTCACGGTCAGTGCAGGTCAGCTATTTCGACACCAAGGTGTTTGACGTCTACGCATTTGGAGACGTGCAGGAAATCAAAAGCACCGTCAGATCCGGTATGACCACCTCCTCAGGTTCGGGAAGTGGTTCGTCGAGCGGATCATCGTCAGGTAGCAGTTCCTCAGGCGTTTCGGGTGACTCGGGCAGCAACCAGAGCACTACAGTCACTCTCAACACATCGATCCTGACTGACATCCAGAGCAACGTGAGGGCAATGCTGAGTACCTCGCCGCCTGGTCGCATGTATCTGTCACCGTCGACCGGGACGTTGACCGTGACTGACCGGCCCGACGTGCTTTCGAACGTTGAGACCTATCTGGCCAAGACCAACCACGCGATCACCCAACAAGTGCTGTTCAATGTGAAGGTGTTTGAGGCGACGCTGACCGACACCGATCAGCTGGCTTTGAACTGGGCGGCCGTCTACAACTCGCTGAGCACAAAGTGGGGCCTGTCTCTCTCGAATACTGTGCCAGGCATCAGCTCCAGCGCAATCTCGGGCTCTGTTGGCATTGTCGATACGGCCAACTCTGCCTGGGCAGGTTCGAACGCGATCATCCAGGCAATCGCAGAGCAGGCCCGGATCTCGAATGTTCGATCGCCGTCTGTGACCACATTGAATCTGCAGCCTGCTCCGCTGCAGATCGGCAACGTCCAAGGCTACATCCCATCGGTTCAGACCAACACCACGGCGTCAGTGGGCTCCAGCACGGCAATTACTCCGGGCACTATCACCTCTGGCTTCAACATGACACTGCAGCCTCGCTTGATGGACGATGACGAGATGTTGCTCATGGTATCGATCAATATGAGCTCCAAACCTACCTTCGAGCCATTCACGAGCAACGGCTCCAGCGTCCAGATCCCCAACTACGATGCGAAAAGTTTGTCACCGAAGGTGAAGCTGCGCAGCGGTCAGACATTGATCCTGTCGGGCTTTGAGGAGCTCAGCGACAACACGGACAAGATCGGCACAGGTTCCCCCGGATTCTTCGGGCTTGGAGGTGGGCGTAAGCGCACCTCGTCAAAAAGCGTTCTGGTAGTGCTGATCACCCCGATTGTGACCAACTGACATGGCGAACCTGTTCTCTCTGATACGAAAGCGCGCTACTCGCCCCCCAACGCCCAGCGATGGCAAAGTTCAGATTCTGACTTATCACGGACGATCTTTCGTTACAGGCCTGCTGTGGCACCCGTTGGGTAGCCTTACCGGCTACATGAAGGAAGCACGCCAGTTTGGTCGCACCCAGCAAATGGACATCGTGGCCATCAGGCATACCGAGTCGGTGATTCAGGCTGGATTTGTTTCGCAGAATGACGGTGCAGTCAAAGGTATGTATTCCCTTGCAGCTGCACTCGCCGGGCAGCTGGGCGCATCGTGGCTGGCTGCCTGGAAGATCGAGGACGCCGAGGATAGATACGCCTTGGTCGCAGTGTACCGAGGTGCGGTCATACCCGGTGCAGACCTGGTAGGCAGCAGTGAGGAAATAAAAAAGAAGGTGGCTCAGCAACTGAGCCGCTCGATGAGCTTCGACAAGATTTTTCTCCCCCCGGAGTTTGGTCGCGGTGGCGAACAATTCGACCCTGAAGCATTGTTGCAGCCATCAAATCTCAAGCGCGAATACAAACTGACACCGCTGGCATTCGGCCTGTCCAGACAGGAACTGCTGAAAGCCGGGGTGATTGGTGCCTTGGTCGTGGCCGGCCTGATTGGGTGGCACCAGTGGAATGAACATAAGCTGCAACTTGCTCGTCAGGCGCAGCAAGCGGCAGAAGCTGCAAGGCAAGCCGAATTGGATGCCCTGAACCAGCGAACAAACTCCCCAGTTGTGATCGAGGCGCTTGTACATCCGTGGGTAAAACAGCCTTCTGTCCCAGTATTTCTTAGAGGCTGTAACGGCGCAATTGACCAGTTACCACCGGCAATCGAAGGATGGCTATTCGTCTCAGCTAAATGCGACGGAACGCTGATGTCAGCCAACTACAACCGGACCGGCAACAGCACCACGCTCGCTTTCAGCGCCGCTACGGCGGGCTACTTTGCAGATACGCCCGCGTTCTACGACGAAGGCAACATGGCCGCGGTGAAGCTCACCTTCGAGCTGCCGCTGGCGGGTGATGACGTTCTGAACCCGGCAACGCAGGCCTTGGACAGCATCACTTCATGGCTGCAAGCCCAGAACGTCCAGCCCAAGATCACGGAAGTACCTGTGACGGTTGTCCAGCCACCAGCTTTGCCTGGCCAGCCAGCCCCTCCACCACCACCGCCTCCGGATTATCGACACTTCGAGATCCGCTACACGAGCCTGTTACCGCCAGCGACTGTTCTTCAAGGCGTGGAAAGCACGGGCATGCGCCTGCGTGAAATCAAAACCGACTTTCAAGACGGCAAATTAACCTGGAACGTCATAGGTGACCTCTATGTGCATTAACCCTCGCGCCTCCATTCTGATGACGTTTCTATTGTCCTGCGTGGCTGCCGGCAACATGGCCGTCGCTGCCGACCCATCTCCCACCGACCTGAGCCGGATCAACATTGGTGAGTTGTCCCAGGTGCAGAGTGAAACCCTGCTCTTCACAGCACAGGCGGCGCGGGCTCGTGCCAAGGAAGACATCGTAAACGGAGCCAAAACAACCACGTCTGTGCCGGTTCAGACTACGCAGAACGCTTACACGACGCCCGCCCCGGCCAGCAACAGCACACCGCAGTTGCCGGTGGTCAAGACCGTGTTCAGGATGAATAACGCTCTGTATGCAACGTTACTGTACGGAAGTGGTTTCGAGGTCGATGCATCTGTTGGTAATGCTGAGCTGCCAGGAGGATTCAAGGTAATCAGCGTGTCACTCGACAGCGTGGTACTGGGCCATGACGGACGCCGATATCCATTAGGTTTCTCGACCCGGGCACCAAGTGGCTCGGTTGACGCGCCCCAAATGTCACTGCAGACACTCAAGCCTGTAGCTCCGGGGCAGCCCTCGGCTATGAGTCCGCTGTCCAGCATGTCGCAGGAGTTTCAGCGATGAGCGGCGCGGTACGAATTGAGCCAGACATTGAGGCTGATCCGTTGGCACGCCAGGTCGCCCGGCCGACCGCAGTCGTGCAACCGATCACCATTGCCATGCAATCTGACGTGGTCGGAACCGTCCTGACTGCGGAGGGAAATCGGTGGGGGGACATCACCAGCGAGTTGCGTCAGCTCGTTGCCTTGTTAGCACCTGCCCCAGAGGCTGAAGAAGCAGAATTGCTCGTGTCGTCTCAGCACATGCACGACCCTTATGTGATGGCATTTATGGACCGCCTGGACCGAGCCGGCGTGCCGTTTCAGACCATCAGCAGCACGCTCAGCGACATCAAGTCTCTGTATCAGAATGCGGGTAAAGCTTTCGCCGGATCTATAGACAGTACCCAGCGTCAACAAGAGGTGATTCGTATCATCGGCGCGGCCCATGCACGACGTGCTTCCGACGTTCACTTCATCGTTGGCCACGAAATCACCTACATCAAGTTTCGTGAGGACGGTCTCTTGCGGGAGTACGGGCAGATCCAGAGCGCCGTAGGAAACGAGCTCTGTTCTTCACTTTTCAACTCAATGTGTGACGTCAAATCTGAGGGCTACTATCAACCGGAACTGAAACAAGATGCGCGCATGGCTCGCACCTTCCTCGATCAATTGGGACTGTCAGGGGCCCGTGTAGCAACCCGCCCTCTCGTCGAAGGGCCTTTAATGGTGCTGCGACTGATTTATGACGATCAGGAGAAACAGTCCGTCGACGATCTGGGGTTTCTGCCAGAACAGAATTTGCTGTTCAAGCGGCTGAGAAGTCTTCCTTACGGCGTGATCATATTGACCGGTCCGACTGGATCAGGGAAATCGAAGTCGCTCCAGGTGCAGATCAACCTTCTGGCTGAAGAGTGCAAAGGCACAAAACATATCCTGACCGTTGAGGACCCGCCCGAATATCCGATGCGTGCAAATCAGTCCCCTCTTGGCAGCAATGAGTCATGGGGAGAATCCATTACAAACTCCGTGCGACTCGACCCCGACATACTGATGTATGGGGAGATTCGAGACCTTGAATCAGCTCAGGGGGCACTGCGAGGGGGGATGACCGGCCACCTGGTTTTATCGACTCTGCACACCAACAACGCTGTAGCAGCAATTCCTCGCCTGATCGACATGGGGGCTGATACAAGCCTGGTCACCGACCCAACACTCATTGTCGGCCTTATCAACCAGTCACTGCTGCCAACGCTGTGCAAGAAGTGTCGCGTGCCTGCGCGCAGCCAGATCAGTACCTTGGATCCGCAGCTGGTCGAGCGGCTCGAAAAGATGACCGTGCTGGATCAGGTCTATCTGGCTGGGCCGGGTTGCTCTCTATGCCGTGACGGGGTAAACGGCAGGGCCGCTGTCGCCGAGATTCTTCTCCCGACCCACCGGTTCATGGAGGAGATCCGAAAAAATGGCCCAAGCGCTGCGCGCCAGTATTGGGTCAAGCACATGGGTGGTATCACGAAGGTTGCCCACACGCTCATCAAGATAAATACAGGACTGATTGACCCGCGCATGGCAGAGGCCGTAGTCGGTCCATTGGATTTTGACAGCTACATGCTGGATGCCGAAGCGCCTGAGGCAGAAGTCCATGCTCAGTAAGGTGATGGATGCCTGGTCTGGGCTTGTAGATGGCTTTTACAGGAACCAGTTTGGAGGCAATGAGCGGATCCGGCTTTACGAGAGCATGACCGCTCTGCTCGAGAACGGGGTGCCGCTCGACCTGGCCCTTGATCGTATTGGATCGATCTACAGTGATGGAGGACGACGTGCTCGACATCCGATCGCGCTTGCCAGCTATGGCATAGGCAAAGCTGTGGACGGCGGCAAGACGCTGGCCCAGGCCTGCCTTAACTGGGTGCCTTATCAGGAGCACGCCGTTATCAGCGCCGGCGAGAAATCAGGGAACTTGATCCAGGCATTCAGCGACTGCGTGCGGATCATCGAAGCTCGGCAAAAAGTGATGAAGCTGGTGGTCTCAACGGCCTCGTACCCGGTTTTTGTCTGGAGCCTGATGGCCTACTTGCTGAACGTAATCGCCACCCGGGTGGTGCCGGCCATGAGCCGCTCATCCAACCCAGAAGCCTGGTCCGGCGCACCCATGGTTCTGCACATGATCGCCACCTTTGTGACTAACTGGGGACTTCTGACTTTGTGCCTTGTGGTAGTCCTGGTTGTCACCAGTGTCGTCACTCTGCCTTACTTCCGTGGCCCTTGGCGGACAAGGCTGGAGATCTTGCCTCCCTGGTCAATCTACAAAGCGCTCCACGGCTCAACGTTCCTCCTCAATATCGCGGTCATGCTGCGAGCAAACATCGATCCGCTCGGAGCGTTGGACACGTTAAAGCGTGGGGCAAATCCGTGGCTGCGTGAACGCCTGGAAGCCGCCCACTACGGGGTTCGGATGGGTAAAAACTTTGGGGAGGCTTTAGATCTTTCCGGGCATGAATTCCCAGACCACGAAGCGATTCAATTTCTGATTGTTCTCTCCACTACGCAGAGCTTCTCGGCTGCAGTGCACCGCTACAGCCTTCGCTGGTTGGAGATATCACTGAAACAGGTCGAGCGTTACGCAAAGACACTGTCCCTCGTATCCATGGTTCTGATCGGCCTGTTGATGATTCTGGTCATGGTCGGGGCCTACAGCATGACCGGCAATGCCACACAAGGCATGACGCACTGAGCACTACACCCGTTACCCACATACCCAGGACCACACACATGCAAAACACCACTCACTCCGCTCGGGCGAACCAGATCGGTTATATCTCGATTGAATTGCTCTTCGTTCTCATCGTTATCCTGATCGGGATGGGCTACGCCCTTTACAACGGTTGGGGCGCGATGGGCAGTTCGGACGTCAACAACGAACAGGGTAACGTCGGTCAATTGATCGCGAACACTCGCAAGCTCAAAGGCAGTACCGGTTACGGAGCGTCAGGGACCGATCTGATCGCCCAGCTCAGCTCGATACGTGGCCTGCCCAATATGTCGTTCTCCAGCGGCAAGCTCTACAACGCCTGGAGTGGCCAGGTCACTGTGGTTGCCAACGGGATGACATTCACCGTGACCGAGGCCGGTTTGCCCCAAGATGCCTGTGTGACACTGGCCACGAAGATTGGACGCGGGCAGAAGGTCACCACCTCTATCAATGGCGGCACAGCTGTGAACGGCGAGGTGAGTTCAGCTGCTGCCACCAGTGGCTGCTCTACTGATAGCAACACGTTGGCTTGGACGGCCTACTGAGCATGAACCCAATTATCGACACGCCTTTTAGTGACCTCTACTTGGGGCCGGATTTTACGGACGTAAAAGGCCTGGATGGCCAGAGCGGACGTGTCGAGGCTCCGGAAAACTGGAAAGAAAGCGCCCTGCTATTACGGGAGGAATGCGCAAAGCATTTTGAAGTGCATCAGGATCCTGAGTTCTCGTTGATCAAAGAAGGAACGGTGCTTCGCGTCACTCAGATACCCGATGCCTTTGGCCAGGCCGTGTTCGTACTGCGCAGATCAAATGCGCAGGTCCGGCAGTTCGACCAATTGGGTTTTCCTGAAGACCTTGTCGAATCGCTGCTTACGAAGCAGGTGCGCGGCCTGGTGATTTTTTGCGGCGAGATTTGCACCGGTAAGACGTCAAGCGCAGCTTCGCTGATCATCGCCAGGCTAAATGCGTGCGGTGGAATCGCGTTGGCTGCAGAGGATCCAGCTGAGACAGATTTGAACGGTCGTCACGGACCTGGTCGTTGCATCCAGATGCAGGTTTCGAGACGCAATGGCGGGTATGAGGAGGCTTTGATGAGAGGCCTCCGCTCTGGCGCGGACATGATGCTTATCGGTGAGATCAGAGACACCCCCACGGCAGTTCAGGCAGTGCGAGCGGCAATCAATGGCCTGTTCATCATCACCACAGTTCACGCGGGAACAGTACCGCAGGCGATCGAGCGAGTAGCGACTCTTGCGGAGCCGGCCATCAGCAACGTCCGATCAATTCTGTCACAGGGTTTGGTAGCTGTAGCTGCGCTTGCCCTCGAAGGTGAAGGCGAAATGCGACATCTGAAGATCCAGAGCCTTTCACTGACTGGACCTGACGGCCCTGGTATTCGCGAGAAGATCCGTTCGAATCAGATCGCGATGCTTAGCCAGGATGTGGATCAACAATCGAACAGGAGCCTCTGGGGATGAATGTTCTCAAGCATGGCCAGACCAGAAAGAATGGTTTTGTGGTGATCGAGCTGCTCTTCGGCCTGATCATTTTCGCCATTGCGTCGGCCATAGGCGTCTCGCTGATGGCCGACAGGATGGATGCGCAGAACTATCAAATCGCAGCTCAGCAACAGCAGCAGATCGCAGAGGCCGCTTCTAAATACTTGAAGGACAATTTCGCAACGGTCTATGGATCGGCGGGCACAACCACGCCTGCGACGATTACCCCTCAGATGCTACGCAACACCAACTATCTGCCAGCCAGCTTCAGTGACACAAATGCATTCGGTCAAAGCTTCGTGGTGCTTGCTCGAAGGGTCAACGTCAACCAGCTCGAATCCATCGTGATCACTACCGGTGGCCAGGCTATCGATGAGATCGGTACCCGGACGATTGCGGAAAATATGGGTGCGCCGGGTGGCTTCATCCCGTTCAACAACACCGGCGTTATCCAAGGAGTACGAGGCGGCTGGCAACTTGCGCTGAGCAACTATGGGATCAACCCAGGCGTTGGCCACACTGCGAGTGCCTTGTTTCTCCAGGATGGCACGCTCTCCAACGACTACCTGTACCGCAACGCCATCCCAGGAAAGCCTGAACTCAATCGCATGAACACGGCGCTCAGTATGGGAGGAAACAATGTCAACGATGTGGCTGCATTGAACGCCTCTGGAACAGTGACGGTTGGAGGTAATGTCGACACTGCTGGGTCAGTCAACGCCGTTGGCAATGTGAGTGCCTCGGGATCTGTCACAGCCCAGGGGAATGTGAGTGCGTCGGGGAGCGTCACAGCCCAGAGCAACGTCATCGCTGCAGGTGATGTATACGCGCAGTCGGTGAATGCCTCGGCCAACCTCACGGGGGCGGCTGCCCGCATATCAGGCGAGACTGTCACAGGCGGTTGGTTTCGCACTCAGGGCGACACCGGCTGGTACAGCGAAAAATGGGGTGGTGGCTGGTACATGAGTGACTCGGACTGGGTTCGGGTCTACGGCGACAAGAACCTCTACACAGCCGGGAACATCCGGGGTGGGACAGTGACTTCGGAAGGTCGCGCGACCGTCGGTGAATACCTGCAGCTGAATGGCGTTGCAACTGCCGGCACTGCCTGTGCTGCAAACGGTATGGTTGGTCGAACCAGTACGGGTCGATCCCTTTCTTGTGATAACCAGGTCTGGGTGGTGAACGGTTCCAGTGCCCCTACCTGCACGGCAAAAACCATCCCCGGCTACGACGCAAACGACGTCACTACCTACGCTTGCCCAGTCGGCTACACAAAAGTTGGTTGGGACACGGCCGGCTCAGGCCAACGATTCAGCAGTACCCCAGGAATCGTGGTCGGCCAGAACGATTACGCCACCATTTTCTGTTGTCAGTTCTGACCAGGCTCATAACTGTCATCGAGGACGTAGAGTGAACATTTACTGGCTTGCAATGGTGGTGATTACAGCAGTGCTCGGAATGGTTTATGAGAAGTCACACCAGGCAGAACAGAGCTCCCAGACCGTAGAAATCTCCTTGATTGCTCATAACGTCCTCGTCTACAGAAATGCCTTGGCCGAGTATGCCTACGCTCACAAAGCTGCATCAGGAACGGTGGCCGATAACCAGTTGGCACTGCCCACCTGGTACGCGCGTTACCCTGGGGTGGAGGGAGTGATCGATGCTGGACGAAGTTACGCGTTCGTCGGATCCCCTCCTCCCGGTCTTGTTTCAGAGATGATCAATTTGACTGGGGGGTCGCTGGCCATCGGAACGGCGTCGTCTGGCAGCCTTGTCACCCCGTCATCTGGTAACGTGGGGGTCGCACTGCCGGCGACAGTACCCAACGGCGCAGCCGTGGCGTACCAATGAGTCAATTGACGGATCGTCACAGATGCGAACAGAAAGGCAGCAGGGGCGCATGCCCCTGCTGGTGTTGCTTAGACTTGTTGAATTAGTCGAATCAGACGAATAGACCAGTAAACGGTCTGCAGCGCTCTAATCAACTCTTCAGGTATGAATCGCAGCATGGCGATGTCCTCGCAGAGTGAATGGGATCAGGATTAGGCTCCTGACATATCCACACGACAGCGAGTAAACCCCCTAGAGGAGTTGACGCAGAGGGTTACCAGCAATACTCTGAGACTTCCTAGGTCCCGTTGTATGCGTCATGTGTTGCACCGATGTTAAACGCAAGAAAATTGCATTGCCACCTGATAAAGACAGTGATGCACTCTGCCCCCGCCTCGCGCGGGGGTTTTTATGACTACGCGATTTTCGTAGAAATGGTGTTTTGAGGTATCTGGAAGCATCCGGGAGACCTCTACGAGCCTTTCCGTCAAATTTCGAGATTTGGAGTGAGCAGTAATTACCAACCTTAATTCTCCGACGAGTGGTAGTGGTTGAAGGGTGGCCCACAATCCGCGGTTCTCAGTATTTGACTTTAAACGTCGGAGAGTCTTCCGGTCGCTGGCCGCGCCGATCATACAAACGCGTCGTGCTGATGTTTGCGTGCCCCAGCCAGATCTGCACCTTGGCAATGTCCGCGTCATGCTCAAGCGCGTTTGTCGCCGCCGTGGCCCGCAAACCATGGACGCCCAGACCATCAACCTTGATGCCGGCAGACATCGCCCAATGACACACGATCTTATAAATGCCATCGGCGCTCAGCCCGGTACCAGAGGCGCGACCTCGTAGTGACCTAAACAGCGACCCATTCCCTGCTCCTCGCTCAAGATCCTTTTCCATATATGCGTAGATACGTTCGGCGGCCACGGGGTGCAGCGGTAGCCAGCGCAGCTTGCCGCCTTTGCCGTTCACCCGCAGGTGCTTAATGCCCCGTCGCTCCTGCAAGTCGCTGGTTTTCAACTGCGCGCCCTCCTCCCGGCGCAGGCCGTGGTACAGCAGCACGGCCAGCACAGCACGATCTCGTAGTCCCTTGAGGCTGTCAGCCGGCGGCGCATCGAGAAGCGCCTTGGCCTGGTGGTCCGCGAGCGCGGGCGTCTTCCCTTCGTTGCTTTCGATCCGGGGCCGCTTGACGCCGTGGACCGGATTGCCCCCTGCCACTGCATTGTTCTCGAGCAGATGATCAAACAGGCTGGCAAGCGCGGCGAGTTTACGCCGGATCGTTGCTCCGGCCAGACCACGCTGCTCCAACCGAGCGCGCCAGGCCAGGACATGTGCGCGCGTCACGGCCCGAAACTCTTCGGCCCCGGCCAAGCCGACGAAACTGCAGAAGTCTTGTAGGTCGATCTGATACGCCCGGCGGGTACGTGGATTATCGATATTGGCAAACCACTCCACGGCTGAGGGTACAGCCGTCAGTTGCTGGAACTCCGCCGCCGTAAGCCGACGTCCGCCATCCTCAATTGAGATCAATTCTCCCGGCATGGACCGTACTCCGCGTCCCATTTAGCCTTAATAGCAGGCCACTCATCCGATGCCATGAGCTCACGCTGCAAGCGCTCATGGATCGGCTCAGGCACTAGGTGCTGCCAGCGATCCATTTCGGCGATCATTTCCATGCTACGAATCTCATCTCCGATTACGGCTCCCACCGCCGCAAAACGTATCCGCGCCTTGTGCCAGAATCCATCTGATGTGCCAAATTGATACAGGGGCACTATGGGCAGGTGGTGCTTTTGCCAGAGTTGCCAGAGCGCGCTTAAGGCGAACCCGCGTCGTCGATAATCTGCGTCGATTTCGATCTTGTCGATGTAGAGCCGGTCCTGCAGCGGGTTGATGCAGTAATCAATGTGGCCCACTCGCTTGCCCTCGACCTCCAGCCTGGCCAAATAGTCCATCCCAGGGAAAACGAAGTTGCCTCGTGGCGCTGCTTGCTCCTGAACCAACAAACTCAACTTGTGCGCCACCTGAATCATCATTTCAGCTTCGCGTCTATGAAAATAATGCCGAACTGGCTCAATGATAGACATACGGTCAGCCCTCCTGAATTAGCGTGATAACGTATTTCTTACATTGGTAAGTAACGGCCATAACCGACAATGGTACGCATGCGCCGCCGGGGGACGTGGTGTCAACGAGCTGACGAACAGCCATAATCCTTCACGATTTCTAGCCGATAGCTTCAAGACCAGGCCTCTGGCCATCTTGCAGTGGGAAGTCCTATGCGGCTCAGAAATATAAACCTCGCTCCACGCGCCACCTTGTTTTTTTCGGCCATCATTTTGCTGGTCGTGGTCTTGGGCGTCATCGCCATACTGCAGATGGGCAAGCTTCGCGATACGGAAAAGGATGTCGAACTGAATTGGCTACCCAGTATTCGGCAAACCGCGATGATGAACTCCACCGTCCTTCGCGTCCGGTTGGAGACCCAGCGGGCCGTTGCCGATCCTCAAACCGTTCAGCAGACCATCGTCAAATTTCCTGCCTACCGGAAAGCCATGAAGGATGCGGTCTATAACTATGAGACCCTCATTGCGAGTGACCAGGAGCGACAGTTGTTCTTGGCCGTGAAAAAGTCCTACGACGATTACGCAAGCCAACTGGATCTGCTGGAACCTTTGTTGAAGGCAGGCGACACCGCTTCGATTGTCAAACTCGTCGCTACCGGTATACGTCCCCTCACGAACCAAATGGAAACTCAGGTCGAGGAATTAACACAATTCAATAACAAAGGCGCTGCGCTTGCCGGTGTTCAAGCGACGCAAGTTTATGATTCAGGTCTTTACATCGTCATCGGCCTGATTATCTTCGTCGCGCTCCTGACTCTTTGTTTGGCAACTCTTCTAACCAAAACGATTACGTCGCCCATCGGGAGCGCCCTTAGCGTCGCCGAACGCATTGCCTCAAGCGATCTGACGAAGGAGGTTGAGGTAAGCGGTACCGACGAGGCAGGCAGGCTTTTGAGCGCGTTGGCCACGATGCAGCAGAACCTTCGAAGCACGATCATGCAGATCGCTGACTCCTCATCCCAACTGGCTGCCGCCTCGGAAGAAATGACCGCGGTGACTGAGCAATCCAGCCTTGGCCTGGTGTCGCAGAATGATGAAGTAAATCAGGCTGCAACTGCTGTCACCGAGATGAGCGCTGCAGTGGACGAGGTAGCACGCAATGCCGAATCAGCTTCCGAAGAGTCCAGGAAAGGTCAGGGCTATACGGAGGTTGGTTTGGAGCGTGTATCGCAGACGCTTAAGTCCATCGAAAAGCTGTCGAGCAACGTGCGCGACACCAGCGAGCAGATCACTGGCTTGTCCAATCGTGCACAGAACATTTCCAAAGTGGTTGAGGTGATCAGAGCCATTGCTGAGCAGACCAATCTGCTTGCGCTCAATGCCGCGATCGAGGCCGCTAGGGCGGGTGAACAAGGCCGAGGCTTCGCAGTCGTTGCTGACGAAGTTCGAGCCCTCGCTCACCGCACGCAAGTGTCTACGCAAGAAATTGAGCAGATGATTCAGGCCATTCAGAACGATTCTGACCAGGCCGTGAAGGCGATGGCCACCAGCAGAGAACTGGCTGCAGAATCCCTAAGCGTCGCAGGCGATGCCAGCAGTTCGCTTGACCAGATCGCGACAGCTATTACGGGCATCAACGAGCGTAACATTCTCATCGCCACCGCTTCGGAAGAACAGGCGCACGTCGCCCGGGAAGTCGATCGCAATCTGGTTAGCATTCGCGAGCTGGCCTCCCAAAGTTCTGCAGGTGCAAGCCAGACTGCAAGCGCTTGCAACGAGATGTCGAAGCTTGCGGTTAGTCTGAATCAGCTGGTCAATCGTTTCAAGGTTTAAGGTATTCACGTACGTCAGCGGACTCGTCCGATGTCCTTGGATATCGGACCTAGACTGTCGACTGTGCCTTGGCGATATACCGTCCTCCCTGAGCGTGAGCCTGCAGGGATTGCACAGTCTATTGGCTATTGGGTTGATCGGCTGTTTGTGTTTTGTGGGGTGGGTGACGTTGCGGGCCCGTGAAGATGTCCCGTAGGATCGTTGATCTGAATTGTCTTCCCATGCTGCCATCCATCCGCACCTGGATCTGCTTTGGGGATCTGAATATCGGCTCGTTGAGCTTTGATTGCCGACTTGACGATTCCCAAGCGTTGGTTGCGTTGTTGCTGCATTGCGGGATCAGCCTGGCCGTCAGCTGTGAACCCCATCATCAGTTGTGGAACACCTAGGGGAAGTGTTTTGTCTTGATCGGTGTGCCAGGTGTGCCACGTCTTGCCATGGGTATGAGCCAGTCGCTCCACCCGGTCAGCAATCTGAGTGACTCCACAGCAATTGAGCTTCATGGCCTGAAGATTGGTTGATAACAGATCGGGGATTCGCCACTTGCCTTTAGGCCTCAGTGTGGACTAAACACTATGCCGCCATTGCCGGAGCTGGTGAGGTGATTCAAAGAGACGGAACTTAGGAACTTGGGGATTTTCCGAATAAGGGAACTTCGTCACATTCCGGGAAAGGAATTGCCCATGCCACACTCCGCTCATTATCGAATCGAGTACGTGCACAATGGTGCCGACAAGAGCTTTTACGTCAGCGCGGAAATCATGAGCAATGCTGAGGCCTGGCACTGGGCTGCAGTGGATTCGGGGGTAGCGCAGATCCCGAAATATCGCCGAGACAGGGTCCAGATCGTTAGCAAGCCACTCGCCAAGCGGCACGGTATTGTCCAGGTGCAGTGGTCGCACGCTTAGTAGTCAGCTCAGTCTCGCATGGTGTATCAATGCACCATTAGAGCAAGCTGGCGGGCTTTGACGGCTGCACTGAACAAGAACGAATAGTCATCTGACCCCGTTGGGCCCCTCCAGCACTTGCCTCACCTTCTTAGCCAGATCGATGGGCACGTAAGATTTGGATAACATCAAAATCCCCCCGCATCCGTAGGCTCTAGCGAGTTTTCGGAATAACCAGTTTTCAGCGACACCTTTGGAGTGGGGTAAAAGCGCTTGGCTTCCCGGGCCAGCGTCACGCCTTTCATTCCACCAGGAATTGATCAGGTCGTAAGCGTCTGCCGAACACATCTTGTACCAGCCCGTTTGGTGTAGACGGACGCTCGAAACACCCTGTCGAGGCTATCGCGCTATTCGGTTTCGATGGCAGCTTGCTCCCCCTATGCTCTTGACTCGTCTAGGAGCAGCAACCAGAGCGAACCCCAGCAGCAGGTTCAAAAAGTGACTCAACAATCGTGCAGTCTGGAGTGTTCGAACCTAAGCATGTTGACTCACACATACCTGCCATTGAGAGCAGCTCTACCCGGATTTGCTGAAGCTTTGCTACCTTCGACTCTACTTCCGCTAGGTGCTTCTTGACCACCGAAAGCGCGTCAGCGCACGGACGATCAGCATCTGCTGCGAGCGCGATGAGTTCTCGGATATCTTCGAGCGGGAAACCCAATTCACGATTCTGCCGGATGAAGACGAGTCTTGATCGATGCTTTTCAGTATAGATTCGATGACGCCCAGTCGACCGCAGGGCGGGAGGTAAAAGGCCTATTTTCTCGTAGTAGCGAATCGTTTCAATGTGGCAACCCGTTGATTTCGACAGCGCCCCGATTCCTGACATGCAAACTCCCCAAGCATTTTCTTGAACCTGTAGCAGCTACAGATATTAACCTGTCTTCAGAAAATAATTTCACGCGCTTGAAGGGCATTTTGTGGACAGAGAACAGCTAGAGACTAACCAGATTCCCATTTACTTCGTCGCGGTCATTGTCGCGGCCCTCGGAGGCCTGCTCGCCCCCAATGCGTCTGAAGCATTAGGGTCGACGGTGACACCCACCATCGCAGTGCTGATGTACGCCATGTTTCTACAGATCCCGTTCTTGGATCTCCGTAATGGCCTCGCAAATAAGCGTTTCATGGCGGCGCTGCTCACAGCCAACTTCGTGGCCATCCCCTTGCTGGTTTGGGCATTGACGATGGGGATAACCAATCACCCGGCGATTTTGGTGGGTGCCCTGTTGGTCTTGCTGACGCCTTGTATCGACTATGTGGTGGTTTTTACCCATATCGGTAAAGGCGACTCCAAACTCACTCTGGCGGCCACCCCATTGCTTCTTTTGATGCAGCTTGTACTGCTGCCGGTGTACCTGACCTTCATGCTGGGTAACGACTCAACAGTGGTCATTTCTATAGGCCCATTTGTTGAGGCCTTTGTGATGCTGATCGCTTTGCCTTTGGTCTTAGCGGTAGCAACAGCTGCCGGGGCAAAGAGATCACGCATCGTTGAAAGCTGGAACAACGCATGGGCCTGGATGCCTGTACCGGCTATGGCGGCTGTATTGGTCGTGATGGGTAGGCTGCCCTGGGCGCTAGGCTCAGTTTCACTACACGTCGTGGGCTCGCTGGTAATGACGGCTGCCGGGCTTCTGTCCTATCAAATAATCAACACGCGCTGAGGAGAGGAACATGAAAGCTTTTCTGGTGACCTTCTTTACTCAACAGAATCGTCGCTATCAGGGAAAGATGCTCGGCGACTGGGTCGTTGATTAGGCGAAAGAAATGGGACTGCGGGGTGCGACTCTGTCCACAGGTATCGAAGGCTTTGGGCATACCGGCCGGCTGCATTCCTCGCATTTTTTTGAACTAGCGGATCAGCCTACCGAAATTCGTATGGCCATTACCGAGGACGAATCTGAACAGTTATTCAAGCGATTGGAGCTTGAAGATATCTCGTTGTTTTACATAAAAACCCCAGTTGAGCTGGGCTTCGTCGGAACAGAGGTCACCTAGTTTGGCCCTCTTTCGTAAGCGGTGACTCGAAGACGCCTTCGCTTGCCTCGTACTCCGAAACACGATTTTACATTTTGGACAGACCTAGCTAAGATCGGCGCATTGGAGATGGCATTCCTCCATTAACAAACCGCTGCGCCCGTAGCAGCTGATGATGCCTACAGAAACCTGATCAAACCAGGTCTGTAGGCGTTCGCGCTTAGAATCCCTTCTTTGGTCAGGCCCACTTATTTTTTGTGGCTGGCCAAATGTCTAAATTTCGACGACCTGAACAACTCGACTTACTGCCCTATATAGCGAAATGGCTTGCGCTTGCTGGTCTTGTAGCTCTTTTGGCAGGCTCTGCTTCTGCGTTATTCCTGCTTTCTTTGGATCATGCCACCCAGTGGCGAGAAACCCATCCCTGGGTAATCTGGCTCCTGCCAGTGGCCGGCTTTGCTGTGGGACTTGCATATCACTTGATAGGCAAACCCGTTGATGCCGGAAACAACCTGATCATCGATGAGATCCATGATCCTAAGAAGATCGTGCCTTTGCGCATGGTGCCGATGGTGCTGATCGGAACCGTGGTTTCCCACCTTTTTGGTGCATCTGTGGGACGTGAGGGGACGGCGGTGCAAATGGGCGGTGCCCTTGCCGATCAACTGACGCATGTCTTCCGTCTGCGCCGCGAAGACCGTCGGGTGATTCTCATGGCCGGTATCAGTGCTGGCTTTGCGTCCGTCTTCGGCACCCCTCTTGCCGGGGCTTTATTCGGACTTGAAGTATTGGCCATTGGACGTATGCGTTACGACGCGCTTTTCCCTTGCGTGGTTGCGGCAATCGTTGCTGACCAGGTGGGGCAAGCCTGGGGCGTGGTTCACACGCATTACGTCATTGGCGAAGTGGTTCCGGTGCAGCTGTGGAGCGTCATGGCTGTGGTGGCAGCTGGGATTGTCTTTGGCCTTACCGGCCTGCTATTCGCGACTGCGACCCACAAGCTCGGAGCCTTCGTTAAGCGGCTTATCACCTATTCACCATTAAGACCCTTCGCCGGCGGCCTGCTGATCGCAGTCGCAGTGTGGGCGCTCGGTAGTAACCATTACATCGACGTTGATAAGTACATCGGGCTAGGCATTCCGAGCATCGTCCAATCCTTTCAAATGCCAATGGCCCCTTGGGACTGGCTTGGAAAGATGGTGTTCACCGTTGTCTCCCTGGGGACTGGATTCAAGGGCGGCGAAGTCACACCGCTGTTTTACATCGGTGCCACCTTGGGGAATGCGCTGGCTCCCCTCTTGCACCTTCCCTTCGGCATGCTGGCTGGTATCGGCTTTGTCGCCGTCTTTGCCGGTGCAGCTAATACGCCACTGGCAACCATCGTTATGGCCATGGAGCTCTTCGGGCCCGAAATTGCTCCGCTTGCAGCCATTGCCTGTATCGCAAGTTACCTCGTATCCGGACACACCGGGATCTATCACGCCCAGCGCGTCGGCCACAGCAAGCATCACCGTCCTCTTCCGGAGGAAATCCGGCTCTCTGATATCAAGCAATTTCATGCTCAAAGTGAATCCGCCAGCGAGCGGAAAGTGACTCTTGCGGGGGAAGAGAAATGATTGAACATCACCAAGATCGCCTGACAGCTTTGCAACTCTATTTTCCTGGCGCTAGCCGGGCTCGCGTGACCAGCTTCTGGCACCACCTAAGCGCACCTGCACTAGCCCAGCACCTCCTTAAAGTTGCTCAAAAAGCAAGAATTGAGCAGGTCATGCTCAAGACGATTTCTGCAGGTTATTTGCCAGGCCATCGCATCTCCCATCATCACCCGGAGCTTGGCGATATGCGTCATCCCCAGTGTCTGGAATTGCTAGATACAGAGGACAAGCTGCGCGCATACCTGCGCGACCACGCTGACGAGTTACGCAAGGTGCGAGCAGTTCTTCTCTTATGTGAGTTACCGCTCACTGACGCGTCGTAATTCAGTTTGAAAACAGCTCGGAAATGAAGAGGTAAGGCCGACCGAAGCGTCGGTCACTCGCGACATTAGAGGATGTAGCTATGAACGGCTTTCAACTGACGTTTTTCACCGAACAGAGTACCAACTACCAGCACCTTCCACTGGGAGAGTGGTTGGTCGAGTTCGCCAAGCGAGAGGGCGCGTTGGGTGCGACGTTGGTGAGCGGTACAGAGGGGCTAGATCATTTGGGGCATTTGCATACGGCGCATTTCCTCGGCGGTGCCGACCATCCCGTCACGGTGACTATATCCACTGATGAAATTGGGTGCGACAGGTTGCTGGAGGCATTGGCCAAGGAGTCGTTTTCACTGAGCTATATCAAATTGCCCATCGAATACGGTCGAGTGGGCCAGGCGAAAAACTAAAAAACGCACCTTGTTGGACAACCGATAAAAAGGATAAACGCCATGTACCGAGTTTATAACCTACGTCCACAGCCAGCCCCCGCTAACTGGGCTCATGACAACAGGCAGCTCCTCGTAGGACTGGTTTTTTGGTCGCTTTTTCTGGCGGGCATCGCAGACAATCAAAAGATTTCGAGCGAGGGGTGGTACGTCGTCACCCCGCTCGAAGGCGCATTAGTCACGATGCGTATGCCCAGTGAAAAGTCCTGCAAGGCCGACGTAGCCCAGACCTGCGTACCGGGCTACGAGCTGAGAGCACAGCAACATTGAGCGCGATGGCGGTTGGCAATCCAAAGATGAGATCGCGAAATGGAGCTCACCGACGTCGGCTCATCAAAATCATTTTAGAGAATTGGGAGACCACATGAGCGCAGTGACGCTGAGCATCGTATTCGGGCTTGTGATGGGCAGGTTTTTCACAGGATCCGTCTATGAGTTCGCCGCGCTTTTCATCGTAAGCGTTGGAGTGTCCTTGCTGACCTTTCATCTGCTAAATCAAAGGCGCGTCAGGCTACAAGCCCAGACGGCGTATTGCTGCTCTGTAATGGTTGCTTCAAACCAAATGATGGAGCTTTTCCAGATGGCAAAAAGAGGGCAGTTCATGCCCTTGGTGGGAGAGATTCCTGAACTAATTATTGGAGGCTTCTTGGTTCCCGCAATTGCGGTGTCGGCAGTGCAGCTGTTCAGGATACTCATGGAGAGCTGACGTCCGACATAGAGGCCTCTCAACGGATTCAAATGGTTAATGACGCTCCCGAATCGTTACTTGGAGAAGATCAATGAAAACGCAAATCCAGGCCATTCATGCACGTGAAATTCTCGATTCACGCGGTAACCCTACCGTTGAAGTCGACGTCACCTTGGAGTGCGGCGCCATGGGCCGGGCTTCAGTACCGTCCGGTGCCTCTACAGGCGCTCACGAAGCAGTTGAGTTGCGTGACAAAGATACACAGCGGTACTCCGGCAAGGGAGTGTTAAAGGCCGTTAGCAATGTGAATACCGAAATACTTGAGTCTCTGAGGGGCATGAATGCGATTGACCAGGAACAAATTGATCATTTGATGATTAAGCTGGATGGAACCTCTGATAAATCCAGGCTTGGAGGAAACGCGATCTTGGGCGTGAGCCTCGCCGTTGCCAGAGCGGCGGCTTCTGCGCTGAACTTGCCCTTGTTCCAATATCTGGGCGGCGAGCAAGCAGCAAGAATGCCCGTCCCGATGTTCAATATTCTCAATGGCGGTGTTCACGCCAACTGGCAAGGCCCTGACTTTCAGGAATTCATGATTGCACCTACAGGGGCTGGCAGTTTCAAGGAAGCCTTGCGATGGGGCTCCGAGGTGTACCACGAGCTGAAAGCGGTGCTTAAGGACGCCGGCTATTCAACAGCGGTCGGAGATGAGGGCGGCTTTGCGCCGGCCCTCAAGAAAAACTCAGACGCCATTGAGCTGATCATCAAGGCAATCGAGAGGGCTGGTTACACCCCTGGATCTCAGATCGAGATCGCTATCGATCCAGCATCCAGCGGCTTCTATGAAAACGGCCTTTACCATCTGCGCTCTGAGGGTCGTAAGGTCGATGCTCAAGAGCTGATTAATCTCTATTCCTCCTGGGTCGACAAGTATCCGATTGCGGTACTGGAAGATGGACTCGCGGAAGACGATTGGTCAGGCTGGAAGCTATTGAATGCAGCTCTGGGTGACCGGATCGAGTTGGTTGGAGATGACCTATTTGTCACCAATGTCGAACGGATTCAGCGAGGCATCACAGAAAACGTCGCCAATGCCGTATTGATCAAACCTAATCAAATCGGAACGCTGACTGAGACCAAAGCCGCCATCGAAATGGCCTATGGGGCAAATTGGGGGGCGATGGTTTCTCATCGTAGCGGGGAGACGGTGGACAGCTCCATCGCTGATCTGACTGTCGCGATGGGGACTGGCCATCTCAAGACAGGAGCTCCATGCCGGGGGGAGCGGGTCGAGAAATACAATCAGTTTCTGCGAATAGAAGAGGATCTTGGCAGCCGTGCGTTTTATGCAGGACATGATGCATTCGTGCGCTGACGGCCTATCGCCGGTAAACCTGTTGGACTGGTTACCGTAAAAAAACGAACCACGTATAGCTGTTGGCAAAAACGTCAGTGGCATTGGCCTTTCCTAGACGCTTGGAGATATGAGCATGAGCTACACGGATATTCCAGCTGGTAACGCGATCCCCGATGACTTCTTCACCGTTATCGAGATTCCTGCAAACCACTCGCCGATCAAGTACGAGGTGGACAAGCCAAGTGGACAGATCTTCGTTGATCGCTTCCTCAGCACGCCGATGTTCTACCCGGCTAACTACGGGTTCATTCCAAATACCTTGAGCGATGACGGCGATCCTTTGGACGTCCTCGTGATTTGCCCTTACCCGGTATCACCTGGCGTTGTCATCCGCAGTCGCCCAGTAGGTGTGATGTACATGACGGACGAAGCTGGTGCGGATGCCAAGGTAATCGCAGTGCCTCATGAAAAACTCAGCTCTATGTACAGCAATGTAAAGGAATGCTCTGACCTCCCTGCGTTACTCCTCGCACAGATTCAGCACTTCTTCGAAAACTACAAAGCGTTAGAGCCGGGTAAGTGGGTGAAAATGGGCCGCTGGGGGAGCGCAGACGAAGCGCGGGAAGATATTCGTAAATCGGTAGCGGCCTATAACCTGAAGAAGGAGGCTTCCAAGTAGTGTTACTCAATCAGAAAAGCGCAGAGCAGGAAATTTCTCTTAAGGTAAGAGAAGACTTTTTGCTGCTGCCGAAAACTGCTGAATTGACGCGCTGGGTAATGGCCCAGTCCACGGGCGAAAGAACATTACCGTATTTCGATCCACTGGATGGCGGCGTCTTCGCAAGGGTATTGATCTTGTTGGAATCGCCCGCTCGAACGGTCAGTCTTCCACGGTATGTCTCAAGAGACAATCCGGGGCCTGCACAACGCAACCTGAAAGGTTTCATTGAGCAGGTTGGACTGGCACGTCACAAAACCGTCCTTTGGAATTTGTACCCTTGGTTACCAGATCTCGATAAGCCCAAGGGTCCGCTCCGCAGAGCGCAAATTGAGGAAGGTATCGAGATGCTGATCACGCTACTGACGCTTTTCCCTGATCTCGTCACTATCGTGTTTGCCGGACGTGTTGCCCAGAAAGCCATACCGCGTGTTCGGCTCGCCTTCCCTAATTTTTCATTGCTGGAAATGCCACACCCAAGCCCCCTTTCCGTTTGCACTCACCCGAATGTTAGGCAGCGCATTTTGTCCACACTGCGTCACGCCAAACAGTCGATCAAGTAGCCAAAGGCTCAGGTTTTGCTCGCCTTGCTCAGCGAGTGGATACACGGCGAGACGAACAAGTTGCCGCGATAGGCACCAGCCAGGGTTTTAGCCGCGACGATCATCCACATGACAGTCAGCATCAACACCAGCACCACGCCAAAGAAGCTAAAGAACGTGAGGTGCAGCATAGAGCCCAATTTGAGGGTTGTTACGGCGTACACTCCCAGCGGAAAGGTGAAGCCCCACCAGCCGAGGTTGAAGGGAATGCCCTCCCTGAAGTAGCGCCCGGTAATTAGCAGCGCCAATACCATCCACCACAATCCCAGCCCCCAGAACAGCACACCACCGATCAAGCCAATGCCCTCGGCTACGCCGCCGATGCTTGCCATTCCATGGGCAGCAAAGATTGCTGGAGCATCGTTGCCCAGCAGCAACATCCCCAAAGCCCCGGTACCGATCGGCCCTAAAGACAGCCAGCTCGATGCTGCCATGCTTTCATGAGGTAGTTTGTGCAGAGCCATGCGCAGTAACAGGATCACCAGTATGCTCAAGGCGACGGGCACCGAGTAGGCCCACAGCACGTAGCTGGTGATGAGCATGGTGAACTGTGCGCTCGCATCAGCGAGGTGCGGAGCCAATAGACCGCCACTGGCGGCAGCCACCTCAGCCGCAACTACTGGCAGCAGCCATACCGCTGTCATCTGATCAATGCTGTGCTGCTGGCGAGTAAACATCATATACGGGATCAGCACCCCGCAGGCCAATGCCATGGTGACATCGATCCACCACAACACTTCGGCTAAAGCGACTACCCCACCCCCCCAGCGTGGCAAACCATAAAGGAGAAAACCGTTGATGATGGTCGCCAATCCCATGGGGATAGTTCCAAAAAACATCGATACAGTGGAGTGGCCGAAGATCTGTTTGGCCTCATCGAAGAACAATACCCAACGGCTCGCGTACATCAGCGTAAACAGGCAAAACAGCACGATATTAAAAAACCACAAGGCTTCCCCTAACGCTTTGGGCCACTGCGCAACAAAGGGCAGTTGGCCCAGAGCCAGCGCCAGAATCCCGGTGCCCATCGTGGCGGCGAACCAGTTGGGTGTGAACTGCCGGATCGCTTCTCGTGGATTGGACAAAGCCGCCAGTGGATGGCTGCCGCCCATTATAGCTGCGAGTCGTGTCTCACTCATTTTCGCGCTCCCGCTTCAGTGTGCCTTCGATATGACATGGTTGAAGTATAGCTTGATGGGAATAGCGGTAAAAACGGATAGTATAGGTTTATATGACCTATAAAGAAGGTAGATTACATGAAGCTAAGCCTACGCCAGCTACAAATTTTCTGCGCCGTCGCGCAGCACGGTAGCACCACCAGCGCCGCCATTTCGGTGTCACTGTCCCAATCTGCAACCAGCGCCGCACTGAACGAGTTGGAAAGCGCCTTGGATACCAGGCTGTTCGACCGTGTAGGCAAGCGTTTAGTGCTGAACGATAACGGCCATGCCTTACTGCCTCAAGCCAGAAGGATGCTTGAGAATGCACAACAGATAGAGGCCAGTTTCTTACCCGGCCATGCCGGGCTGAAGACACGCTTGCGGGTAGGATGCAGTACCACGATAGGCAATTATGTTCTGCCATTGATTCTCGGTGAGCTACGTCAATCAACACCACATTTGAGGGTCGATGTCGACATGGCCAACAGCATGGCTATCGCAAGAAGAGTCGCTGATTTCGAGATTGATATGGGCCTGATCGAGGGGCCTTGCCACCTGCCCGAACTCAGTGCCGAGCCTTGGCTAATTGATGAGTTGCTTATTGCCGCAGGCCAACGGCACCCCTTGGCACTAAAGCAGCAGGTCACACTTGATGATCTTCGTACCGCTGAATGGCTACTGCGCGAGCCAGGTTCTGGTACCCGTGAAGAAGTCGAACAATTGCTGCTGCGTCATTTGCACGATCTCGCCGAAACGCGCCAGATCGGCAGTTCAGAGGCCATCAAGCATACCCTCGCACAAGGCATCGGCATCAGTTGCCTGTCCCGCTGGGTCGTTCGGGATCTACTGGCCTCTGAAGTCTTGGTTGAACTGCCGCACGCGTTGCCTGCACTGACCCGACGTTTTTTTCTGATCCGTCACCGGGACAAATACATCTCGCCTGGGCTTGAGCGATTCTGGGAAAAATGCAGTCAATTCGTGAGCCAGGAGTAGCTAGACCTATTTATAAAACAGGTAAGAGCTACCAAAACAAGTTGTTTGCGGAATTTATCAACGACGCATAAAGTCAACTCATTGCCCTGCAGCGATGAACGAGTTGTATATGCCAAGGCGCGACTGGGTGCCTTGCTTACCCTATGAGGAAATTCTGATGAATGTGATAAAGAAAACCGTCACAGCCCTGACGTTGGGTGTTGCGTTGGCCGCATCGATGAGCGCGTGGGCCGCGCAAGATCGCTGGACGTTTGACGGCGATATTCACAACAACTCGCTGGCCGTCAGCCCTGATGAAACGACGGCGGTGGTCTCTTACAGTCAGCGTCCAGATGTAGTGGTTTATGATTTGAAAACCGGTAAGGTTCGCCAGGTTCTCACCGGCTACGTCACGCCGCGAAATATTGTGTTTTCGCCAACTGGCGATGTGTTCTACCTCTCCGACAGCAGTTTGGGGGTCGTGCGCAAGATTGACACCAAGACTTTAAAAGTGATCGCAGATATTCCGTTGGGCGCAGGTGCTTTTGGTACCACACTCAGCAAGGACGGAAGCCTGCTCTACGTCAACAATGAAGCGGCCAGCACGCTGTCGGTCATTGACCTTGATCACCAGCGGCCAGTAGCTGTGGTACCTGGCTTCTCCCAACCGCGCCAGGGCATCCGAGTAAGTCCTGACGGCAAAACCGTCTATGTCACCAACTTTCTTGGGGACAAAATTACCTTGGTCGACAGCAAGACCAATACGATTGAAGGTGAGATCACTGGCTTCAACAAGTTGCGCGCCATCTCCATATCGGCGGACGGCAATACGCTGTACGCGGCTAACAGCGGCAGTAACAGCATCGCAGTTGTCGACACTCAAAAACGCGCCATCACAACCACCGTCATTGTTGGCAAAGACCCCTACGGCGCAGCCCTCACTCCAGACGGGCTGCACGTCTACTCGGGTAACCTCGGTGACAACAGCCTTTCAGTGATCGACACCAAAACGCTGAAAGTGACCACCACTGTGACCGGTTTGAAGGCACCCCGCCAGGCCATTGTCTTCACCAAAGACAAGTCGAAGGCGTATGTCCTCAATGAGGACTTGAGTATCTCCACAGTCGATCTCGCCAGCAACAAGGTGGTGTCGACGCTCAAGGCCGACTGATTGAACAGCGCAGGCCTTCATGGGGGCCTGCTGATACTCCACGACCAAGTGAATAATAATGAGTGAAAATGATGAGTCCTGGATGATGGATCGCCGTCGCTCATTGAGATGAGCCAATGATGCTTGACCGTGAGCGTCGCTTTGCTCAATTGAGGAAGGCACAGGGTCCGGGGGGGGGGAGAGCCCAGCATTCCAGCAAAAAATGATATCGGGACGTTTTTTCTATGGAGTCGAATTAACCTGTTTGTGGCTCGTCTATTGTCTGATCGCTTGCCGTTTCAGAGGCAGGTGGGTCTTCTAAAAATTAAAAATGACCAAAGGAAATACATATGTTCAAAAAGATGATTCTCACCGTCGCTGTTGCCGCCAGCTGCATGTCGGGTTTGGCGCTCGCCGATGCGCCAGTCAAGCTTGCTGAAACGGACAAGGGAAAAGTACTCGTAGACGCAAAAGGTATGACTCTTTATACCTTCGGTAAGGACACCTCGGGCAAGTCGGTCTGCAATGGGCCATGCGCTTCAAACTGGCCACCTCTACCGGTATCCGCAGACGCGAAAGCGGGTCATGATTACTCTGTCATCACTCGAGACGATGGCACAAAACAATGGGCATACAAAGGCATGCCACTTTACAGCTGGGTCAAAGATACCAAGCCAGGGGATACAACCGGTGACGGCGTCAACCAAGTCTGGCACGTTGCCAAGCCGTAACGTCAAATAATTAATAGGCTGGCTTACGCCACTGGCTTTGTCAGTGGCGCAAACCAGAAGAATACACACCTGATATTTTCGCCAACATACAGCCGCCGCGCCTCATAAATCTTTGATGGATCATTTCAACGAAAAATGGGGCCGAGGTACGGTACACCTTGGACGTATTCCCGTAACGCCAGCCTGAGGATTTCGTTTGGCCGGGAGTCTGTGACGATGCGCATGGTGGTTCCATCCAGCCGCTAGTGGACCGATATTCTGAGGCAACGCCAATTAGAACGGTAGGGCATCGTAAATATGCGGGCGAAGGTCTGCTTATGGCCGAAAGCTGCCGTTAATAAGCCGACCAACAGGCGTCGCTTTGTTGGTTGGTGCGCATGGCTTACAACTCAAACAAGGGTATGGTTTTGGGCGTATCAAATCGGCCCGCACAGCGCTACCTTCAGCATCTAACAAACGTACGCTGAGGAGTCGAAACAGTGGAGACTGAACGAGGTGTTGAGGAACGGAACGGTCGATGGTCGATCGTTGCCGGACGTGCTGTATGCACTGGCTGCATGGAAAGCCAAGCGCTGGAAGACTGCGAAAGCCCCTTTCTACATGCCGACACCTGTCCAGCCAGCGATGTGGAAGGTCATCATCCATGGGCAGCGTTGCACCACATCCTTGGCAGTGCGCGTGGGTGAGCTGCCGCTTAGGCCTCGATCACTTCAATTAATACTTCACTTTATAGGTGGGTGAATCCTCCGGCCGGTTCTCCCGCCGATCGTAGATCTTGGTCGTGCTGATGTTGGCATGACCCAGCCAGGCCTGGACCTTGGCGATATCGGCTTCATGCTCCAAGGCGTTGGTGGCTGCCGTTGCTCGGAGTCCATGAACCCCAAGGCCGTCGACCTCAATCCCGGCCTTTTTCGCGTAGGCCGTGACGACGGCATAGATGCCGTTTGCCGTGATACCGGCGCCGGTCAATTTACCTCGCAGCGGCATGAACAGTGGCACCTTCCGTTCGGCCAGATGATGCTCTGAGTTTTCCAGGTACTGATGAATACGCCCGGCTGCGATCGGGTGCAACGGGAGGTATCGCACCTTGCCGCCCTTGCCGTGAACCTTCAGATGCTGAATACCGCGGCGCTCCTGAATGTCGCTCACCTGCAGCAGCGCCGCTTCTTCACGGCGCAGTCCGTGATAGAGAAGAACAGCCAATAGCGCCCGGTCGCGCTGCCCTTTAAGTGTTGTTTCATCCGGCGCCTCGAGCAGCGCCTTCGCCTGGTGGTCACCCAACGCCGGCGTCTTGCCTTCATTGCTTTCTATCCTGGGACGTTTTACCCCATGCACTGGATTGCCGCCGGCGATCGCATTGTTCTCCAGGAGGTGATCAAAGAGGCTGGCCAGCGCGGCCAATTTGCGCCGGATCGTGGCTCCGGCCAAACCGCGATGCTCGAGGTGGGCTCGCCAGGCTAAAACATGCGATCGGGTCACGACCCGAAATTCATCGGCCGAAGCCAAGCCGATAAAACTACAGAAGTCTTCCAGGTCGTTTTGGTAAGCACGTCGTGTTCGAGGGTTGTCCAGGTTGGCAAACCACTCGACCGCGGCTGGAACCTTGGCCAGCGTCTGAAATTCGACCGCCGTGAGCCGACGCTGATCATTCGTATGGTTTTTCGTCAGTTCCTGCATATCGTTCTCATCATTGGCTATCCTGCAATCGCTCTCAAAGCTTTCGGTCACAAAATCATCGCTATATCAGTCCGCCGTTGCTAAAACCGATAAACGGCAATAAGTGGTGATAACCTATTTTATCACCCCTTTATCGAAAATGGCCCGAGATGCTTTTTTTCCAACGAATGGCTGCTGCCAATGGACAAACCCAGTCATTACCTGCCAGCCGCTGAATCTCGAATTGCTAACCCACACATAACTGCTACGATCATTTTTCATCATAAAAGGGACTGCCGAAATGTCAGCTAGAGTTCAGGTAATTGAATTTGTAGAAGAAGGAGAGAATCCAGATGGATTGTTTTCGAAAGCGGATTGGACTTTGAGACTACCTGAGAAGATTCAAGGCGATGATGTACGGAGGATTGAATATGTTGTAGTTCGTGATGAACATGGTGGCGCTGAACTTTACGGTGTCACAGGATGGGTACGCACGGTTGAAACTAAAAGCGTGAAGAGCAAATGGACTTTGCAGCTGGGTATCAACGCCTGTTTACACAAACCCGATTTCGAAATTTTGATGAAGGACTATGCCAGCGGCCAAGACCTAACACCTACATTCGTCAAAAGATTGAAAGATCTATTATTAGAAGGTACTCAAGCTCCACCGCGTCCATATTTTGAAGGAGTGTTGAGAAGCTCCATGTCGTTGAGCGAAGCGAAGCTGGCGGTGTCAAAATTTTATAGAGTTGAACTGGAGCAGGTTCAAATTAGCATAATCGGCTAAATGATGGCCTCCTACTGCCCACAAAAGGCGGTTTCGATAACCCAGTTGCATCAATGTAGGGTTTTCTAAGGCGCGTTCCTTCTCAAGCAGGCAATGTTTCTCCTTTGAGTACAAGCCCTCATCGGAGTCATTATGCGTTTGTATCTGTGCGAGAAGCCCAGCCAGGGTAAAGACATCGCCGCCGTACTCGGGGCCAAGACTCGAGGTGACGGCTGCATCAAGGGCAATGGTGTGGCCGTGACCTGGGGAATTGGGCACTTGCTGGAAACGGCTCCACCGGATGCCTATGGCGATCACCTGAAAAACTGGAGCCTGGACACACTTCCAATCCTGCCTGCTGAATGGAAAGTGCTCGTAAAGCCGAAAACCTCCAGTCAGTTCAAGATCGTCAAGCAGCTTCTCAAGCAGGCTACCGAGCTCGTCATTGCGACAGACGCTGACCGCGAGGGGGAGATGATCGCGCGCGAACTGATCGAGTATTGTGGGTACCGCGGACCGATTCAAAGGCTATGGCTGTCTGCGCTCAATGAAGCATCCATCCGCCAGGCGCTCAACACCGTCAAACAAGGCTCTGAAACCTACCCGTTGTATCTCTCGGCGCTCGCTCGGTCCAGAGCGGACTGGCTCATCGGTATGAATTTTTCGCGGCTATTCACCTTGCTTGGCCGACAAGCAGGGTACAACGGTGTGCTCTCGGTGGGCCGTGTTCAAACGCCGACCCTTCGCCTGGTGGTCGACCGCGACCGGGAGATCTCAAACTTCATACCCAAACCGTTCTGGAGTGTCGAGGTTCAGCTCTGGACGGCAGGACAATCGTTCCTGGCGAAATGGGTCGCAGACGAGTACGTGGTAGATGAGGAAGGCCGTTGCCTTGATCAAGCCGCTGCAGCTGCAGCACTGGCCGCGCTGAAAAATAGTCAGGCTGCAACAACTGTTTCTGTTGATACAAAGCGTGGCAAGGATCCAGCTCCGCTCCCGTTCGATCTGAGCACCCTGCAGGAGGTGTGCTCTGCAAAGTTTGGGATGGGTGTGCAAGAGACGCTGGACGTAGCACAGTCACTTTACGAAACTCACAAGGCGACGACCTACCCAAGGACCGATTGCGGGTATCTGCCGGAGAGCATGTTCGATGAAGTGCCGATGGTCCTCGATGCTCTGAACCGAACTGATCCATCCATCGGCAAGACGCTGCAACTGATCGACCCGGAACAACGTTCCCGGGCATGGAATGACAAAAAAATCACTGGTCCCCACCACGGGATAATCCCCACGCTTGAACCTGCAAACCTTTCAGCAATGTCTGAGAAGGAACGCAAGGTCTATGAATTGATCCGCGCCCACTTCCTTGCGCAGTTCCTGCCTACCCATGAGTACGACCGGACCGTGGCCACCTTCGAATGCCATGCAGTTCTACTGCAAGCAGTGGGCAAGCGAATCGTGGTCCCAGGCTGGAAGGTTCTTTTTTCTGCATCGTCCGAAGAAGAGGCTGATGACAGTGGCGGCCGCTCTCAGATCCTGCCAGTGCTGCAAATTGGCACTCGGTGTGACGTTCAGGACCTGCATCTCAAATCGCTGAAAACCGAGCCGCCCAAGGCTTACACCGAAGGTACATTGATCAAAGCGATGAAAACCATTGCCAAGCTGGTGAAGGATCCACGACTGGCTCAAAAGCTCAAGGAAACCACCGGGATTGGTACTGAAGCAACTCGCGCAGGCACGATTCAGGGCTTGATAGACCGAGGGTCACTCATCAAGAAAGGTAGCGCGCTGCGAGCAACTGAAGCAGCATTCTCGCTAATTGATGCGGTCCCTCCTGCTGTGGCCGATCCCGGCACAACTGCGATATGGGAGCAAGCGCTTACGATGATCGAGCAAGGCACGCTGACGCTCGATGATTTTATCGCCAGACAATCGAGCTGGATCACCAGGCTCGTCGAACAATACAAAGGCACCACCTTGTCGATCAAAGTGCCCGAAGGTCCCAAGTGCCCTTTGTGCAGTGCGAAAACCTCGCAGCGTAAAGGATCCTCAGGCGTTTTCTGGGCGTGTTCCCGCTACCCCGAATGCAAAGGTACGGTGAACATTGGTACAGGGAAGAAAAAATCACCTGGCAAGTCAGCCAAGCCCCGAGCCGCTAATGTCAAGAGCAGCTGAGAGGCTGGTGATAGCGGGGTTACAAATGATGTGCCACAATGGGGCTATTACCAGTTCCACCCCGCTGGTCACTGACGGTCATCAGTGACACCCTGGAGAAGTCGGCCTTGCCTTCATTCTCCTCCCCCAAAGTACGCAAAGCATCGGGAGGGGCGTACAGATCTTGTTGTGAATTCTCCCTGTGTCTCCCTGTTCAGTAGCAGACACGCAGCCGTCTAACTCGTGAAAGCGGGTTCATAGGCACACAGAGTTCACAGAAGGTTCGATGCATAGTCGTCTCAGGGCCGCACTGGTGTTGCGGTCCACTTTTTTTTAAAAACGCTTCCGACTCTCTCGGCAGGTAACCTGGTCATCTCGCAACGCTGGATGACCAGGTTACCTTCCGAGGTAGCCACTTTTCGCTGCCGGCGCCCACCGGTGAAAAAACGGGTTCCCTTTGTGCGCGAATGCGTGCCTTTTGATAACTGGCCCAAGCCACGACAACGGGCCGGGTGATGTCGATGTAGCAATGCGTGCGATCAATGCCCAGGGATCCTCGCTGAGCTAGCGCTCACAGGTGGCAAACTTTACAAGTTGTTGCAAAGTACACATCGGCTGAGAGCTAGCGTCTTCAATGAGATAGCTCTCAGCACGATTCCCAGTGAGTCAGCGTTAGAACAACATTGTTTCTCCAGCCAGATAAAGCGTCTGTTCGCGTGAAATTCATCCAACAGGTTGTTCTTTCGCGTGAATAAAACAAGCTCTAATTACGCCTCGCTTTTGCGGGGCTGAGTCAGTAAGGAACGCTGTATTTTGCGTTCATCAATATTAGGAATTAACATGAGTGTGCTGAAGGGAGTGCTTGACTGGATGATCACTAAACTTGCGTCTAAGCAGTCTCCAGTAAGACCAGAAACAGTTGAGAACCAAGCGGCTCAGGCAGCCTTAGAACTCGCTGCGATTCTGAGAGTTGGGGGAGCCTTGGAGCATGATGAGATCCCGATGATCACACGTCGACTGCAGTCCGTGATTGATGCGACAAATGCCGTGGTTGCTGCCTGCGAACCAAGTCAAGCAGAAGGAAGATACTGTCGTAGAGAGCTCTGAAACAAGCATCTCACGCTGGTCGTGGCCAAACCCGACAGCTCGTGCTTGACAAGCCTTCAAAGAATTCACATTCTCAAGACATGTACCGCTGACGTTGTCAGCAACATGCCCGGGTAGTCAGGATCTCACGACTACGATGCGTCCCACGCATTGATCCCGCCCAAAGTTCGCAAAGCTTCCGGAGGCGCGTACGATCGGTATTGGTTACCGATGGATGCATATTTCACATCGCCCGCAACGCTGCACTCGGCTTGGCTGAGTCATGTCACACAACTCACCTGCCCTCGGGGAATACTTTCCCCTAGGGACAAGTGTCTCCGTTTTCTACTATTTGAACGGAGACTGACCATGTCGAATCGCACGGCTATGCACTCAGCATCTCAGAATGCTGAAATCACGAAACGCGTTGATATGCTTTATGGCGAGGCATGCCGTCAATTTCCGACATACGAAACAATGGTCTTTGAGCATTTCTGCTCTCAGATGATTGAGACTTTCGGCGATGACGAACTGGCGCTTGAAGCAGCAGATGCGTTTAGCTATGCACGCTTGGACTATGATTATCTTTCCCCGTCAGAAATCAAGGCGGCAAGGGAAGCTAATCGAAGCCATGGAATCTGCAGTCACGGCCTTACTGAAGACACCTGCCCATGCGGTTGTTTTGAGTTCACTGGGCCAGAGGTTTATGAGCACTATGGACCTGAAGATTGTGACCTTACTGATGCTGAAGTCTTTGAAATAAGTGATCCAGCCCTCGCGATGAGTGATGAGGAATGGGAGCTTATGAATGAACAATGGCGTCAACAAGAAATGTTATACGCAAGAAGACCTATCCGTAACTTCCTCAAAGCTTTGTGGATTAAGGCGTTGAAGTTATCAACTATTCGTCGAAGGTAGTCTGGATCTCACGACTACGATGCGTTCTACGCATTGATCCAACCTAAAGTTCGCAAAGCTTCCGGAGGCGCGAACGATCGGTGTTTCAAACGCCGATGGATGCACATTAAACGCGTCACTCACCCAGCGGGGAATCACTCCCCTCTCGGGCGGTGTTCTCCGTAATTTTCCCTGGAGAAACATCATGAGTACAGCAAGCTTTCGTTTTGGCGTTATGGTTGGTACAGCATTGCGTGAATGCATCCGTGCAGTCACTCATAAGCCTAATCCTGAACCAGTGCAAGTCGCACCACAGCAAGTCAGGACAATGCCTGAACCTGTGATGTCCAACGAACAGTGGGAACAATACCGCCTGCCGGCATTGGCTCGATGCAAACACGTCGATCTTGCTGGCTGGTATGATCACCACATGCAAGAAATTCAAGCCAAACCCGTAAAGAAACCCCGGAAATCTCGCGCATCGAAGGCGCTTGAAACATCCCAAAAGCAGGATGCTGAACCACCAGTCAAGGCCCCTGTCATGGGTCCTTTGGACCAGCTCATTGCCTAATACTCCCCACCCTTGGCAAGCCCCTCATGTATTGAGGGGCTTTTTTCATTTGGAGGGTTGACAAACTAATCGCCCTTAAAGGATTCTAAAGCCATGTACTGCTGACGTTGTCAGCAACATGCCCGAGGTAGTCTGGATTTCATGACTACGATGCGTTTTTCGCATTAATCCAACCCCCAGTTCGCAAAGCATTCGGAAGCGCGAACGGTTGACCAGTTTATCTGGTTGATGGATGCACAATGATTCTCTCACCCCATCGGGACCTTTCCCGTAGGGTTGGTCTCGTGCCCAGCAGGAGACCTTCATGAAAAGCAGTATTGCGCTGTACCAAGCATTGATTTCAATCGATGTTCCGGAAGACCGCGCCGCTGCAGTCGTCGATGCTCTGGAGTCGGATATGCAAACGCAACTCGCGACAAAAGCCGACATCGACACTCTCGAGTCTAGACTCGAACTGAAACTCACCATTCGTATGGCCGTCATGCTGACTGCTGCTGTAGGCGTTATGCTTACTGCGTTCAGATTCATGCATTGATTGTCGTAAAATTTCGCTTTACCACCCATGCGGGGAATACCTTCCCCCTGGGCGAAGTGTATCTCCGCTTTGAACACTCAAAACTGGAGATACATCATGAGCAATTCTACCAACGAAACCAAATACTTCGACCTGCACACCGTCGGCATTGGCTATCTCAACCGCATTCGTGAAGTGAAGCCTCGTAAGGGCGCTCCTTTCATGGCTGTGACAGTAGCTGCCCTCAAAGGCACATCTGAGAAACCTGAGTACGCCTACATCGACTGCAACGTGGTTGGTGCTGAAGCTGACAAGCTGATTCGCCGTTGCCAGGAAGCTGTTGCTGCCGAGAAGAAGGTTCTTGTCTCTTTCCGGATCGGCGATATCTGGGCTGATGTTTTTACTTACAGCAGTGGTGCTAAGCAGGGCCAAGCAGGTGTCAGCCTCAAAGGCCGTCTCTTGTACCTTGCCTGGATCAAAGTTGAAGGTGAATACGTCTATCAGGCTCCGCAGAAAGAAGAAGCACCTGCCTCTTCTGAAAGTTCAGAGTCCGAAGCTACCCCAGTCGTTCAATCCGAGGCGTCTGCCTCCAGCGAACCAACTGACGTGGCTACTCCAGCTGCTACTCCCCCTAAGCCAACACGAGCAAAACCAGCTCGCGCAGGACGAGGAGAGAAACAAGCCGCTTGATAGATTTTTACAACCTCAAGGCGCCCTGCAGGCGCCTTTTCTTTTCTCCACAAAGTAGGTAACGACTTCATGAAATTCGCTATCGCTACACTCGTGCTTACAGTGCTAAGCATATTTTTTCTGGAATTTGGACAACAGCTCTCCGCTCAACTACTGACACAGATCGGCGCAGGAGGACTGGTCGCCACTTTTCTTGCAATGGCAGGTATGGTGATCACTTCTTGACACTAAACCTTCTACTTTACCCTTAAGGCCCCCACCCTTAAGGGACCGGGGCCCTTATATTGGAGCTCCTATGGACAGTAATACTAATAGACTTACCTTGCGACTTGAGCTCGCTTTGCTGATCTCAAAAGCACACACTCAAGATAGTATCTATCAACAGGTTTTGAACAAAGATACGCCGCCGGATCGCTTTTCCAGTTTGTATTGGGAGGATGTCCTGGACAAGCTCGAAGACTTGGCCCTATTGGACCACGTTGAGAATTTCACACCGGACCACAGCTCGTATATTGAAGATGCTGCACTCCTCAGGTCTTACTGGACTCTTCGGGAATGGTGCGGGATAGATATATATCCTGATAGCCCATCCGCTGTAACAGAAAGACTCTAACCAAACGTTCTCAAGAACGAAAACCAACCTGACCGGGTAATTCACCACCCGGTCGGGCCAGGTGGTTACCCGCACCTGGAGAACTACTATGTCCACCGCCATAAACCACTTGCCATCCACTTTGCTGAAATTGCCAGTTGTGCTGACGCCTTCCGCATGGAATGAATCTGTTCACCTGGAAGCCCCATCACATATTGCAGAAGTCGGCACTCGCCTAGGCGACGTCGTACTCGAAGCGTATCGCGAACTCCACCTGCAACCCGATGAAACCCAGATAGACTTCGGTATCTATCGTTTCCCACCTAACGGTGACCGCTCAGGGCGTGAATGGCTGGAGCTAAAACTCCATCGCATTGATGCACACGGTAATTCGTACCTGTGTATTTCGCTGAGGGATGAAAAGCCGCTCTATCTTTGCTGACCCAGTTAGCAACCTGCAACCACGAACAAGCCCGAATATTCGGGCTTTTTTTTCGGGCTCCCATATTAGTGGCCTGCCCGATAATCCGGAGTAGTCATGATCAACCTGCCCGGCTATTTGGCCATACGCACCATCAGCGGTCGCAACGGCGCTTTCAACGTTGGGCGACTTTCGACGTCCATCGGTGAGTTCGTTATCAAGGACGCGCTGCTGGACCAGTACCACGAGGGCAAATATCGAGGTGATTTTGTTATCACCGAAATTCGTCCCTCCTACTACACAAACGGCGGCAGATTGGTGGTCGAAGTCCGCGCCAGGCTGGACAGCATGTCTTTGGACGATGTGGCCAACCTGAGCGCAGACGAGGCTGAGAGGCTGTCCAACAACGAAACTGACCCACTCGACGAAGAAGCCTCGGGAGGCTCGTCGTCAACCAAACCTCGCCCGACTATTCAAACAACTCCGAGAAGATCAGTTTCTGCTGGAAGTGACGCACCGTTCGGGATGACGAGATCCGAGCCTGAGAAACAGGTCACCGCACATGAGGCTGATGCAGAGCTGTTCGGCACGATCTGGCAGATTGGACCTTCAGTCAAGCTGGACACAACTGTAGACCGTAAGCGTCTGCGGCAACAATGTGTTCGCCTTGGCGAGCTCGGGTATGAGCTTGACTTCAAGCTGCAGATTTGGAATCTCAGCACTTATTGACCTTGCTCAGAACTGAGCGTTTTCTACTTTTACATCCCCTGAGGGCTCCCTCATGGGTGCTCCTCATTACTAACTGAAGGAGCATCACATGCATCCGCTTTTCATAAATATCAAGAAAGCGATCCTGGATATCATTGAGGATCAACTCACCAACAACGAAGAAGCGCCTGACTCAGAAATCTGGAACATTCTGGTCGACGAACTTGACTTGACCGTAGAACAGGCAGACGCGGCCATAGCAATGCGACCGCGCTTCCGATGCGAGATATTCATTGCTGGGCAAAGCCCGTTGTATCAAACAAACACCGTAACCTTCGATCCGCTTGAGAAAAAACTCGTGGCTGCTGAGCCTTTGAGTTTCGATCAGATCTTAGAGATATACACGATGCTGCTGAAGAGTCGACCGGGTTACCGACTCAAACTGGGGGCTCACTGGGCAGCCGGTTTGAATTCAGAGGGTGAGCTGTATTGCACCCATCTAAACCCATGCGACAAAAACGTCATGTTTGAAGTTTACGACTTCGACCGCGATGCATTCGTTGATGGTCGCTGGCAGTACGAGACAGAAGAACAAACTCGGGCGGCAATCTATAAACCCGAATTTATCCGCTAAACACATTGAATCCCGAGGGGCATCACCGCCCCTCAGGGCGGTTCCCCTCCTGTTTTGGAGGACCTAATGCCGAACCGCACTCAACTCTTTCACATCGAAGAATGCCCGGATCTGTACGTCGACGCGTGCGTCTGTGACGAGCAGCGAAACCTGATATTTCTATCAGCCTGGGGCCGCGACACGGCCATGCAGGAGTTTCTGGCCAGACTCACACTCGGTACCACCGAGAACGGCCTGGGCCAGTTCCACATCGTCATGAATGACCAACGCATCCCGGTGTTCCCTGATACGGATCTGTTGGAAAAACGCACCACTCGCCAGCTTCGCGGAACGCTCTTCGGCAGCCTGCTGCACTTATGGCTGTTCGATCAGCGTTGCTCGCAGCCGGATAGAGCAAACCATTCTGCTTACGCGCTCATCAATCAAGCCCAAGACCCGTTCGATAGGTTGTGGCCGCTGATCGTAGACACTTGCCCTCTTCCGTTCCTTCCACATTGGCGTGAGCCG
Source organism: Pseudomonas sp. PvP100 (assembly GCF_017833055.1). Lineage (NCBI taxonomy): Bacteria > Pseudomonadati > Pseudomonadota > Gammaproteobacteria > Pseudomonadales > Pseudomonadaceae > Pseudomonas > Pseudomonas sp. PvP100. Next base: position 204,828 of record NZ_JAFIBO010000001.1, on the reverse strand, counting down.
GTGATGGAGGTCCTTACTGCGCACAACATGTTGCACCCGCTACCGGGAGCTATTGGCTCGGTGACAGCCTGGCGTTTGTCGCTGCAGCTGGACGTGCTCGAAAAAGCTCTCGGCGAACTCATTCGCGCAGGGAAACTCACCACTGACGTTACGGCGTAGTTCACGCCCACCAGTCCAAGGATCCAACCATGGCTTTGATGTTCTCACGGCTTGCCCGTAATTTTGCACGCAACGGCTATTACCCGACTGACGAACTGACTCTGGAGCGCACTCTGCAGGCATTGTTGCCGGCGACCTCCGGACGGATGCGGATTCTTGATCCGTGCTCGGGAGAAGGAGTGGCTTTGGCTGAGGTCGCACACCGACTGGAGCGAGACCGAACAGAGACGTATGCAGTTGAGTACGACAAAGAGCGCGCTGATCACTCGAAAACGTTGCTGGACCGAGTGCTGCAGGGTGACTTGATGGACACCATGATCTCTCGACAGTCCTTCGGACTGCTCTGGCTCAACCCTCCTTACGGGGATCTGGTCGCTGATCACTCTGGCGCTTCACAGTACCAGGGTAGCGGCCGCAAAAGGCTGGAGAAGGCATTTTACCAACGGTCATTGCCGTTGCTTCAGTACGGAGGAGTGATGGTATTCATCGTTCCTCACTACGTGCTGGACGACGAGCTGTGTGGCTGGCTCACCAATCACTTTACCGGGCTGCGGATCTGCGCCGCGGTAGACCGGACGTTCAAACAGGTCGTGATATTCGGAATCAGGGTACGGCGTCAGGATCTGGCAAGATCCCGGGAACTGGCGGCGATGCGTGAGTATCTGCGGGCAATCGGATCCGGGGAAGAAGCTGCTGATCTGCTACCCGCCAGTTGGCCATGGGAGCAATACGCTGTCCTACCGATCGCTAATGACTTGGAACACTTCTACCGAATCACTCTTGAACCCGAGCAATTCAGTGAAGAGGTTCTTCGTCTGAGAGGCCTATGGCCTGATTTCACGCTGCACTTTGGCCAGACTGGCGCTCAACCGCGGGCCCCGGTGAAGGCACTTTCACGGTGGCACTTGGCACTGGCACTCGCTGCTGGAGCCATAACTGGTGTAGTGACCTCTCGTTCCGGGCGTGTCCTGGTGCTCAAGGGCGACACTTACAAGGATAAGGTTCCCAAGACCGAATTCACTGAGGACGAGGACGGCAACGTTTTTGAGACTCGGATCTTGACTGATCGTTTTGTGCCCAGAATCCGGGCATGGGACATGACGCCAGGCTCATCCTATCTCGGGTGCGCACTGACCATCAGCTCGGATGCGACAACACCAGCGGCACACGAAACCACCTCAAACACTGAAGCACGTAGCCAGGACGCTTTATTTGAACTGGGCCGTGTGGTGCTCACGCATAGCGTTCAAAGTCTGCTCGAAAACAACTCTCTCGACGTGATGCAGTACCTAAAGCGTCACGCGACGGGCGATTGGGGCGAGATTTCAAACGACGACTGGGACAGCAATCAGCAAGCACTGAGTGCTGAAGGTCGATTGTTTTCAGGGTATGACATCGACGCAGAGGATGAGACCAGACTCTGGATCATTACCGAGTCTGATCGCTCAGCAACAACAGTCATGTTGCCATCTCACTACTAAGAAACTTTACCAAGACCTTTCAATCATCTAACCGCACCTCAGGGTATGAACAATACCCTTGGTGGTGTCGTGCATGCCCTGTTTAACCCTATAGTGGAGAAACATCATGAACGACCTGCCTTTGGCTGCGCCTGCAGGCCACCCTTGTGTGCCAACTTTGAACATCGGGCTCACTGAGTTTATCGAAGAGTTTGGCGACGAACTCCTGGAGTCACTCAACCGCTCCAACCCACCGCTCTACGCCGGCATCGACAATCCGGCTCGGCAGTGGGTGCTGGACGGCCTCAAACGACAGCCCTTCCCTGCCCAGGCTCAAGTGGTCCAGGCAATTGCCGCGCTTTTGCTCGATCAGAATGAGCAGGCTGGCATCATCAATGCCGAGATGGGGACAGGCAAAACAATGATGGCCATCGCTCTCGCTGCAGTCATGCATGGAGCTGGTTATCGCAGGACGATGGTCATCGCGCCTCCGCACCTGGTCTACAAGTGGCGGCGCGAGATCCTCGAAACCATCCCTGACGCTCGCGTCTGGGTGCTCAACGGACCGGATACCCTGGTCAAGCTGCTGAAGCTGCGCGATCAACTGGGTGATACCTACGACGGACGTCAGGAGTTCTTTATTCTCGGCCGCGTGCGAATGCGGATGGGGTTTCACTGGCGTCTTGCCTTTTGGCAGCGACGTGCCGGCGGTGGAAGGAGCCTGGCAGCGTGTCCAGATTGTGGACGTCTGCTCCAGGACCAGGAAGGCAATCTGATCACTGCTGAGGAATTTCAGCGTGAAGAGCGACGTCGACGCTGCGACCACTGTGATGCCGCTTTATGGACGCTGATGCGTCCGGGCAAATCGGATGGCGGCAGCCGCCGTAACACGATCCTAAAGTCGATGTGTCGCATCCCTACAATCGGACCTGTTCGTGCAGAACGGCTTTTATCTGACTTCGGCGAAGACTTTCTCGCCTCGATGCTTCTGGACAATGTCTCTGAGTTCATCAACCTGATGGACGCCAAAGGCAATTTCATCTTCAGCGACCGCCAAGCCAAGCGCATGGAGCGTGCGATGGCCAACATCGAGTTCGGGTTCGGCGAGGGGGGTTACCAACCCACCGAGTTCATCAAGCGCTACCTGCCTGATGGGTGCTTCGACCTACTGGTCGTGGACGAGGGGCATGAGTACAAAAACAGTGGATCGGCACAAGGTCAGGCTATGGGCGTGCTCGCAGCCAAAGCACGAAAGACTGTGCTGCTGACCGGCACTCTCATGGGCGGCTATGCGGACGATCTGTTCTACCTACTGTTCCGGATCCTCACCAGACGTATGATCGAGGACGGCTATCAGCCCAACGTGCGAGGAAGCATGGCGCCGGCGGCGATGTCTTTTATGCGAGATCATGGGGTATTGAAGGATATCTACACCGAGCGTGATGGCAGTTCTCACAAGACTGCCAAAGGCAAGAAACTCTCAGTGCGGACGGTCAAAGCTCCGGGGTTCGGCCCGAAAGGCATTCACCGCTTCGTTCTACCCTTCACTGTGTTCCTGAAACTCAAGGATATCGGCGGCAACGTGCTACCTGGTTACCGGGAGGAGTTCATTGACGTACCGATGTCTCCAGACCAGGAGGCGGCTCACCGTAAGCTTGCCCAGACATTGACCGTCGAGCTTCGGCAGGCGCTGGCCCGAAGAGATACAACGCTGTTAGGGGTGGTGTTGAACGTGCTGTTGGCATGGCCGGACTGCTGCTTTCGACCTGAGGTGGTAAAACATCCTCGATCCAGAGACACGTTGGCTTTCGTGCCGTCGGTCTTCGATGACGACGAGCTCATGCCGAAGGAACAGGCCCTTCTGGACCTATGTCTTGCTGAAAACGCCCGGAACCGCAAGGTTCTGGCCTACTCGGTTTACACGGGTACCAGAGACACCACGAGCCGCATGAAGCGGGTGCTCGAGCAATCGGGGCTGAAGGTGGCAGTGCTGCGTGCATCAGTGGACACCGCCAGGCGCGAGGACTGGATCCTCGACCAGGTTGATCGAGGTGTCGACGTACTGATCACCAACCCGGAGCTCGTAAAAACAGGTCTGGATCTGCTCGACTTTCCGACCATTGCCTTCATGCAGACTGGTTACAACGTCTACACGGTGCAACAGGCGGCAAGGCGCTCATGGAGGATCGGACAGAAGCAGGACGTCCGAGTGATCTTTTTCGGCTACATCGGCAGCTCTCAGATCACCTGCCTGCAGCTGATGGCCAAGAAGATCGCCGTATCGCAGAGCACTTCAGGGGATGTTCCAGAGTCTGGATTGGATTCACTGAACCAGGATGGCGATTCCGTAGAGATGGCACTCGCCAGACAACTCATCAACGCTTGAACATGGCCACCTTCGGGTGGCCTTTTCACACCGCGCTGTGCAAGGTACCGCATCGACGACCTGATGTGCTTTTTGAACGCACTACCTCCTACATTTTTTGGTATATATGTAGATGGATCAACCTTCAGGTGGCTCCAAGTTCATCGTGCGTATGACACATCTATTTGCGTTATAGGCTTTACGAGACGCCTTAGCCGGACTGCCAGCTAATGAATGCGTCAGTCTTTTTTATTAATCAATGACATTTGCACAATATTTTCAAATACACCGTCTTTTTTATAGTCGTCGACAAAAAGCCCATCAAAAGTCATGCCAGCTTTTTCGAGCACTCTTCTCGATGAATAATTTCTTTCAAAGCATTGTGCAAATATCCGGTGAATCGACAGTTCATTAGCCGCAAATTGGATTACGGCTTCCAGAGCTTCAGTGCAATATCCGTTCCCCCAGTACGGCGTAGAAATCCAATATGTCACTGCGCACCTCGAATGTTGATAAGAAATACCTACCAAACTCACTGCGCCAATAACTTTTTCTTCAAAGGTAATAGCCATTACCAACGACCGCCCTGACACTTCCATCTCCTCGTGAGATTCAAACCATTTAATAGCCTCTTCTTTTGGGTAGGGGTAGCTTAAGGCCCCCATACTGGTTGCTATTTTCGGTTCATTGATCGCAGTGTAAAACGATTCAAAATCTTCTGGACGGAACGCTCGAATCTTCAATCTAGGTGTAGTTAGCGTAGGCCGTAATATATTCATTTTTATATCCTTTTGAATTTCTCCACCCACAAGCCACTGTCAATACGTTTTGAAATAGCTAGTGCATAGTAGAATGCCATAAGCAGCATCAAACTGAAATAAACAACTTCAGTAAGCATGTCGCTGAGCGTTAGTGCATAGAAAAAAACGAGCGCCACGGCTCTGAATTTAACAAATCGAAAAGTCAGGTTCTTTTGAAAGCGAGCGTCCCCCCTTAAAATAGCTTTGGAAGTGTAGCTAGTAAAAAAAGCCGTACATACGATAAGCGAAGTTACAACGCTTATATAAATCAACTTAAGACCATCAAAATACTTTGTCAGGCCAAGTTGAACAATTAAGATGACAAGGCCACAAAGAAAAACAATTATAGTAAATATTTTTGCATATATCTTTATCGCTTCTGAAACTTCTAGACAATACGGTTCGCCGATTGCATTTGCTCTCGCCAAAGCTATGCCGCCGGATGTTCCCAAAGCAAGTCCCAGCGAGTTGAAAATATTGGACACGCTACTAACTGCTGCGTTAACAATAAGTATCGTAGGCGTCAAAGAGAGCACCAGAGCTTGAGTAAGGCTCAAGCCATTACTAGCGAGAGAAGCAGAAACATAATCAACTATGTCCGAAAATAAGTCTTTGCTTTTCTCATCACTTCTATTTGCGTCGACCGTTAGGTCATGCCAAACACTTTTCAGATATGTAAGAAAAATAATGGCGTAAGCCAAAGCCATTACGATTCTCCCATAAAGCGATGCAGCAGCCAGGCTGGGTATCTGTGCGTGCAAGATGAATACCTGGTAAAAGGCATATACTAATGTTACCACCGCACCAAAGATAGCAATCATCAAAATCAGTAAATTTTTCTTGAGCGCAAGTGCTAGTAAGTATAGTGGTACAGAAAGTGTAAGGATAGCAGAGTCAGCCCAGTAAATCTTCATGTACTGTGCTGAAACAGCCAAATCAACACTAGCCGATATGGGCTTTATAGTGTATGCGTGACAATACACCAATGCAAGCCATAGAATACCTATAAGTATTAACAAGTAAGGGTAAGCTCGCGCAATTGTTATCAATGCAGCTCTATGGTCTTTTTTAGCGACATGCGAGCTTACTCGGTATCCTACAGGATTAGTGACCGCTAGCACCATCGAGGTGTAAAATAACCCGATGCTTGCAGCATAAGTAAAAATAATTGCTTGGTGTGAAAGTAGTGATATGGATATTGCAAGTAGCACAAATGCTTGAGTGCTAGAAATCAAGTTTGCGAACAGTAACGGCGAGGAGACTTTCATGTGGCTGATAAAATCTAGCCTCTCATTTGCAAATCTTGCTCGAGACAAATAAAAGTTAATCATATTCAAGCCATACACTTACATGAATAGATGGCTCATCGAAGCATTGAGCCTTGTGAATGGTGCCCTTACCCATAAAAAAGTACGAGCCGGCTTCTAAAACATGCTCTTGCTCTTCTGAAAAATTGCCTGCATGCTCCATGGAAAGCACACTTATTTGATGAGCATCTAGCCCCTTACAAGCTACCTCAGACAGAGGTCGCCAGAAAGACCATTTTTTCTTGCCTGCGATTTGTATTGCTAGAAGATCATGGTCATCTGCGTGGGCAGTTAATGCACACGACCAAGGGGGTGTGAAGAATGCATTTAGTTGTATTGCACAGTTTGGAAATTCTTTTTCCAGCTCTGTTTTGAATTTAAAGAAAGAAGGGTCGTAATTTTCAATTTTCCTCAAGTAAAGCGTACATCCTTCGGCAAGGTAAAGTCTATCTATCAAGGAAAGCATTTCTTTTTTACAAGGCCTGATATAAACAGACTCTTTACATGTGCTGCCTTTCTTTATAACTAAAAAATCCCTTAAGTCCCAGTCTCGCTGAAGAATCAATTTAAGCCAATCTATGGAAATACATGGAATACTCCATTCGGCTCTATTTATTACTACTATTGGCGTTTCCTTGTCCATCATAGTTATCGACCGATTTGGAAGTCAAAATTCATTTCCAACTGAGGCAAGTGAAGCTGAAAAAAAGAATTTAAATGGCGTGAAAGAGTTTTAAGCTTGCCTGCCTCTGGCTGCATAAATATACTTTGAAACGCTTCTATAACTGCTTGCCCACCTTTGTTTTTATTCGTCTCGAAGGCTGCTGCGTGTTTGTAACCTCGAAACAGACTGAAATCAAGAGCATAATACACATGAATGAAAGCACGGTAAGTAAACAGCAACGTATCTGCCAATGTTGCGTAATCCCCTCGCTCAAGATATATTAAAAATCCGTAATCTCTAATAAATCGACAATTATCTTCGATAACCTTAGATCTGGCTTCTTCGTCAATACTCAAGTTTCTGGTTAGCCCTTTAACGTTCAGATCGTCTTTGCAATAACGCCCTGCTTTCAATGCAGACAAATAGAGCTGACCTCGGGGCGTTAGGTCATTTCGGGATATAAAATCCTCAACGCTATTAGTCAAGGTTTTTAAACAATCCAGCCTTAAATCAATTTTCTCACCTTTAAAATTAACGCTTGATTGAATCCCCTGTGGCGTTTTTAAAATCCTTTCTGCATTTGGAATATCCGCAATGCTAATATCCCCATCATGTATGATGCAGATATCTATATCCGAAAACTTGTCATGTTTATTTAAAGCTATCGACCCACCTACATATATTGAAAAACGCAAACCGTGTAGCGTACGTATTATTTCGTCACAAAAAGCAGTAGCTATTAATTCTGCATTATTCATATTTATCTCCAACGCGTCACCCGGTGGGGTGACGCGCCTGCATATGAAATTATGCAGCTTTCTGTATGCCGTTACCCATCCAGTCGTTGTCACCACGATCAATCATCATGGTTGTAGCGTGCTGGAATAATTCCATCTCTTCCTCTGAAGGGTAGGAGACCGTATCGGCTGTCAAAGTGTCTTCAGGCACGAGTGTCAGTTTTTTTGCATCCATATCAGCGTTCATAGATAATCCCTCTATCGATTGATTGATTGGTTGTTCTTGAAAACACTCATCTGCTATTAAGCCTCTAAGAAAATGAGCGATTCAAGAACTTCAGAATACCTTTTACTGATGTCTGTTTTCTTTACAAAATGTTACAATTTGAATTGCAGTCCATTGTGCTTCTTCCAATCCGTTGTAGGTGATGGTTTTGACTGCCAGACTTGGCGATTAAGTGTGACGGCTCTCCGCGGGACCTTACGAGGTGCTATCAGGGGAAAACTCATCCATTGGAGTCTTCTGAAGATGGCTTTGACGAGTCCGCGATTCATAGCAAACACTCTTCGGCTATACATCAAAACGGTGTCAATGCTCAAAGCCAGACCTGCCCCTCATGAAACCCCATCCGATAGGAAAAGGGTTTCCTAATGCTTCAAATCATGGTTTTTGCGAACGTACCTCACATCTTGAGTGAGGTCCTCCATGAAGCTGCCACTGCGCCCTTCTCTTTCCCGCGCCACCGTACTGCAAATCCTGGCCCTGATCGTCCTGATCGGCATGCTGGTCTACCAGCAGTGGCAGATTCTCCACCTGAAGACAGGTTTTGAATCAGCTGCGAACCTGGAAACCGTCAACGCCATTACCCAACGCATCAATGGCGTGGATGACCGGCTCGATGCTGCCAGCCAGCTGAAGTCCGTGACCATCGATGATTTCAGGGCTGGCCAGCAGGCTCTTTCCAACCGCATCGATGCCGTTCAAGCCCTCCTGAAGCAGGTGCAGGAGGCGGCGAAGGACGCTGCCCAACAGGGTGCCTCAATGCAAGAAGTTGTGGTCATGAACGCTCGGATCGAGGAGCTGCAGGTGAAACTTCAGGACCTGCGTGCGGCTAAACCAGCATCTGTTCAAATCTCGGCAGCCAAGCCAAAGACTCCACCCCCCTCCCGCAAATCAACAGCACAAAGCAAAGTTCCGGAGGCTCCTCCACCGTTTTCGGTAGTGGGTGTGGAGTATCGCGGAGGCGAACGTTTCTTGTCAGTTGCCCCGCCTGGCAGCACTCAACTGAGTCAACTGAACCTGATACGCCCGGGCGACATGGTCGCGGGGAGCAACTGGCAGCTCAACAGCCTGGATGATTCGCGCGCCCTGTTCAGCATCAACGGCTCAACCCGCATTCTGCCCCTGCGCCTTTAGAGGTTCACATGACCGTTTACAACCTGCGAATGTTCACAATGACGGGAGTCATCCTGATCACAGCAGCTGGCATGGCCAACGCTGCAACCAACACCTCCGCACAGTCCACCAGTAGAGAGCACCAGAGCGCTTTGCTGGACAGCCAGTCGCAATCGAGCGACGAGATGCTGGCACGAGACTGGAACCTGAGTCCTCAGGAATGGCAGCGCTATCAAACGCTGATGCAGAGTTCACGAGGTGTGTATTCCCCCGGGCTGGATCCGCTGACTGCATTGGGTATCGAAGCCCGCAATGATGAAGAGCGCCGGCGGTATGCAGAGCTCCAGGTCAAAGCCGAGGCGCAGCGCACGGCAAAAGAATTGGCGTATCAACGCGCATATGACGATGCCTTTAAACGCCTCTATCCCAATCTGATGCCCATCGCCAGTTCGGCGCCCCAAGGGGCGACCGCAAGCCCTGCTAACCAGGGCAATGGCCGATTGGCAGTGTTCGTCAAGGACGATTGCCCGGAGTGCTCAGTTCGGGTTAAGGCCCTTCAAGCTCAGAAGCAGCCGTTTGACGTGTACATGGTGGGTAGCCAGAACGACGATGAGCGAATTCGCAACTGGGCGATTGTCTCGGGGATCGACCCTGCGAATGTCAGAACCCGACAAATCACCCTCAACCATGACGGTGGACGTTGGCTTGGCCTGAGCTTGGGTGGCGAGTTACCGGCCGTTGTGCGAGAGGTGAATGGGCAATGGCTGCGTCAGTGACGTGGGCAGGCCTTGCCCTGCTGTGCTTCGTGTTGACAAGCCATGCAGCCGAGCTTCCCCCGCCGGCTTATCAGTTGGCTGCCCGCGCAGCGAACATTCCGTCGGAAGTGCTCTACTCGGTGGCACTGCAGGAAAGTGGGACCCCACTGCGGGGCCAACTGGTCCCGTGGCCTTGGACGCTGAACGTTGCCGGCGCTAGTTATCGTTTTGCAACCCGTGCCGATGCCTGCACCGCACTTATCATCGCACTCGCGCAGGCGGGTCCCAAGCGGGTCGACGTCGGATTAGGTCAGGTCAACATGGGCTGGAACGGCCAGAGATTTAAATCAAGCAATCCGTGCGACGCGCTCAATCCCTACAAGAACCTCGATGTAGCTGCACAAATGCTCGCCGAACTGCGCGCGCTTGGCGGTGACTGGATCACCGTAGCCGGACGCTATCACCGCCCTGCCGGCGGCGCTCCAGCAGCCAATTACCGCAAGGCCTTTGCCAAACATCTCAGTCGGGTAACCGGCATCCAAATGCTGGTGACCAATCCATGACCCGATCAGTGATCCTCGGCGCAGCGCTCTGCCTGCCATTTGTGATCTGCCAAGCTGCAGAGCTCACCGTGGTTGAAGACAAAGGTGGTGACTCAGCGCTGCCTTACTATCGATCTCTCAATCCCGAGCCGTCCTCTTCTGTCTCAAATGACCTGACCTCGCAACTGGATCCTGTAGCAGCACAGGGTTTGCCGGTACGCACCACTCGAATGACTCCGGGGACAGTTCAGGGCCGAATCATCAACGCGCCAGGCCTGCAGCCTTTGTTCCTGGTCGGGGACGATGAAACTTCACGCCGATGGCTACAAGAACGCGGTGCGGTGCTGAAGCAGATGCAGGCCGTAGGACTGGTGGTCAACGTGGCCACACAAGAACGACTTGCCGTAGTCAGGAGTTGGTTGCCCGACGCGCTGGTGTCCCCCGCATCAGGTGACGAGCTTTCTCAACGACTCGGCCTGAATCACTATCCGGTGTTGATCACCCCAACCGCCATCGAGCAATAGGAGGTCGGGTTATGGCTCACGATTACGCCATTGAATCACTTCTCAGACCCGCTGTAGAGCTGTACACCGTGTACGTGTGCGCTGCAGGTGCATTCCTGTGCGTGTTCGCTCCCTGGGCGTTTGCGCTTACTCCGCTGTTCGGCATCGTGACCTCCGCGGGCTTTCTCGCTTTGGGCTTAGTGCGTCTGAAACAAGCTTGGCAGGTGCTGCGCTATCGTCTAAACATCCGTCGACTGCCTCATTACACGATGACCAGTAAAGAAGTGCCGGTGAGCAATCAACGTCTCTTCATCGGTCTTGGCTTCCGTTGGCAGCAGCGCCATACCCAGCGGCTGATGGACACTTACCTGCCGAAGTACGCCAGCTACGTTGAGGCCACCTCACTGTTCCGCGCAGCGCGTCGCTTTGAGGAGAGAGCTGAGTTCGCTCCATACCCTGTCCGGCTTCTGGCCAGAGCAACATCATGGGACGTGCCCATCAATCCTGTGCGACCTCTGCCACCCGTAGGCGGCTTGCCAAGGCTGCACGGCATCGAGCCATACGAGGAGAACGTCTCTCTCCCGTTGGGCGAGCGAGTAGGCCATTCGATTGTTCTGGGCACCACCCGTGTCGGAAAAACGCGCCTGGCTGAATTGTTCATCACTCAGGACATTCGGCGGAAAAAGCACGGCAAGCACGAGGTCGTCATCGTCTTTGATCCAAAGGGCGATGCAGATTTGCTCAAGCGCATGTATCTCGAAGCCAAACGCGCCGGCCGCCTGAACGAATTTTATGTGTTCCACCTGGGCTGGCCAGATCACTCGGCACGCTACAACGCCGTTGGGCGTTTTGGGCGGATTTCAGAGGTGGCCACCAGGATCGCTGGGCAACTCTCCGGGGAAGGTAACTCAGCAGCATTCCGTGAATTCGCTTGGCGATTCGTGAACATCATCGCAAGAGCCCTCGTCGCGCTGGGCCGTCGACCTGACTACCTGCAGATCCAGCAGCACGTGATCAACATCGAAGGGATCTTCCAGGAGTATGCCTCTAAATACTTTGATGAATATGATCCAAAGGCCTGGGAGGCGATCGTCGCTATTGAAGGCAAGCTCAACGAAAAAAACGTACCGTTCAACATGAAGGGCCGGCCGTTCCGTGTGGTGGCCATCGATCAATACCTGTCTCAGACGCGCGTGGCAGATCCAGTGATGGATGGACTGCGCAGCGCGGTCCGCTACGACAAGACCTATTTCGACAAGATCGTCGCCTCGCTGCTGCCACTGCTTGAGAAGCTGACAACAGGCCGCATGGCGGAACTGATCTCGCCCGACTATCAGGACGTGAACGATCCTCGACCGATCTTTGACTGGATGCAAGTGGTCCGCAAAAAGGCCGTGGTTTATATCGGCCTGGACGCCTTGTCGGACACAGAGGTCGCCGCTGCCGTCGGCAACTCTATGTTCTCCGACCTGGTCTCGGTCGCTGGCCATATCTACAAGTTCGGTGTCGACGACGGACTACCGGACAGCGTCCCTGGCACCAAAGTGCCTATCAACCTCCATGCCGATGAGTTCAACGAGCTGATGGGTGAGGAATTCATTCCGATGATCAACAAGGGTGGCGGTGCCGGCATGCAGGTGACTGCCTACACCCAGACAATGAGCGATATCGAAGCGAAGATCGGCAACAAGGCCAAGGCTGGCCAAGTGATCGGTAACTTCAACAACGTGTTCATGCTGCGCGTCCGCGAAACGTCCACTGCCGAGCTGCTGACAAACCAGTTGCCTAAGGTTCAGGTTTTCACATCCACCCCGGCCAGCTCGGCGAATGACAGTGCAACGGGCAATACCGCGTTCACATCCTCCAGTCATGACCAGGTGCAGCAGGTCAGCGTGCCAATGATTGAGCCAGCGCATGTCGTCGGCCTCCCCAAGGGCCAATGCTTTGCGCTCATGGAAGGCGGCAATCTGTGGAAAATCAGAATGCCTTTGCCTGGCCATGATCCTGATGAAGTAATGCCGGCAGATCTGCAGGCCTTGGCGGAAAGCATGCGTCAGACGTATCAGGTGGGCAAGGTCGACGACACTGGCTGGTGGTCAGCGCCTGGTTATCAGACGCTCAACGAGTCGCTGCCTGCAGATCTGCTCGACGACTTCAAAAAAATCGCTGTTGCACCTGAGGATGTGGCATGACTCTCGGCGGTTTGAGCGATCGGCAAGGGGGCATCTGATATGGCTGACGTTGCCGATCGCGCGAAACAGCAACAAGACCACGAACAGTCGTTCATAGGATCTCTCTTCACCCTGCCATTCCGATTCGCTGCAGTTATGTTCCTCTCTCTGGGGGGAGCCATTATCGTCGAATGGATCTGCATGTACTTCTTCTGGCCGGAGGCCGGTTGGCAGCATGCTCGTGCGATGCTCAATCATGAACTCAGTTGGCTCTCCAAGGGGTTCCTGCAGAGTGTGGTTGTTCAAGAGCCAGGCCGAACAGCGACATGGCTGGTCCAAACCACATATGACTGGCTAGTGGTCAAGACTGGGCTTCAGGACTGGGTTCAACATACCGCTGATTATGCTGCGACAGGACAACGATCACGCGGTGTCGATATGCGCTACATGCTCGGCGTGGGAGTCAGCAAGTTTCAAGATTACGGCCTTGCGGCGCTCTACACGACACTGGTGTTTTGCGTGCGCCTGGTGATCCTGACCCTCGCAATCCCGTTATTTGTGATGACGGCGTTTGTTGGTTTTGTGGACGGACTGGTGCGCAGAGACTTGCGGCGGTTCGGTGCCGGCCGTGAGTCCAGCTACCTGTATCACAAAGCTCGAGCAACGATGGTGCCGCTGGTGATCATCCCCTGGAGCCTCTACCTGGCTCTGCCATTCAGCGTGAGCCCATTGTTGGTGCTCCTGCCATGCGCAGCACTGCTCGGCCTGGCGGTCAGCATTACGGCGTCCAGCTTCAAAAAATACCTTTAGGTGCCCTCCATGCAATGGACAGAAGAACAACTGCCAGCTATTCACTCCTTCGCAAAGAAGCTACTGGTCCAGGCGTTTGCCGGTACCGGGAAGACAACGACACTCGTCGGTTACGCCACACATAACTCGTCGGTCAAAATGCTGTACCTCTGCTACAACAAAGCCGTTGAGATCGCGGCAAAGAACCGTTTTCCACGCAATGTGACCTGCAAAACAGCTCACGGCCTCGCCTACGCTGTCTATGGCAGCCAGTACAAACACAAGCAGGCAGGCAATCTGCGTTTGACCGACGTCGCGAGGACGATCAATACCCAGGATTGGGAGCTGGCCAAAGACATCGTTTCTACCCTCAATGCCTTCATGGCCAGCAAGGATCTGGAGCTGCTTGAAGACCACTTTGTGCGATTCCAGAGCAACCGCACACTGACCTCGGTCCAGCAGCAGTACATGAGTAAAGCGCTCAACCTGACCAGAGACGTTTGGGAGAAGATGGTCGATATCAACGATCGCTCAGTCCCCATGACGCACGATGGCTATCTGAAGCTCTACCAGATGAGCCAACCAGATCTGAGCCAGCGCTTCGGTGCGATCCTGCTCGACGAAGGGCAAGACGTGAACCCGGTCATTGCGAATCTGGTCCAGATCCAAAAAATCACGCAAGTCACCGTCGGTGATCGACATCAGCAGCTCTATCGGTTCAGGGGCGCTGTTGATGCGTTAAACAGCCCCGCAATGAAGGACGCTGAGAAACACTTTCTGACCCAGAGCTTCAGATTTGGGCCGGCAGTTGCCTACGTGGCCAACGTCATCCTGTCCTTCAAGGGTGAAAAGATCCCCCTGCAAGGCCTGGGACAGCCAACATTGGTAAAACGAGCCCTACCGGAGGATCTACCTCACCGAACCTACCTGCACCGCACTGTGAGCGGTGTGATCGAGAACGCGCTGCGCCTGGTCAACCAAAACCACCGCATGCAGTGGATCGGAGGGATCGACAGCTATTCCTTGCGCGATCTGGAGGACCTGTTCTATTTCAGCCGGCACATGAATGACCAGATTCAGCAGCGAAAACTGCTCACTGATTATGCCGATTACGACCAGTATGTCGTGATCGCGAAGGCCACGCAGGATCCTGAGATGCTGCGTTCGATCAAAATCATCGAAAACTACCCAGACCTACCTCACCGAATCGAGCAGCTGCGTGCTGCTTCAGTCACGTCGGAGCTCGATGCAACCGTGACCCTCAGCACCGCGCATAGAGCCAAAGGTTTGGAGTGGGACTTCGTTGGGCTTTATGAGGATTTTTCTGCGGATCCGCTCTCGCCTGACATCGATGCCGGCAAGCGCGACGATGAGCTGAACCTTCTATACGTCGCTGTCACACGGGCCATGAAGATTCTGGCCGTCAACTCGCTGGTCATCGACATCATGCAACGCTTCAAAGACAACCGATCCGTAATCGCGGCCATAGCGTGAGGCTGACCCATGAGCACTTTTGAATACACCCAGACCTTCGTCCCCCTCCCTTACAAAACCGTGACCAGCGGCGTGTTTATGTTCAAGTCGACAGATGAGACAACTCAACCGGATGTTGAGAGGTATCTGAGCAACCCTGAAACTCTGGCCGTATTGAATCGCCATGGCAAAGAAGGATGGGATCTGGTGAGCGTTCAGCAGATCAACCGCGGCCATGAACAGATCGGCAACCAAAACGCGCAGGGCTGGGCGTTTGGCTACGCGATCAGCACCGGTTTTTTGTTCTTCTTCAAACGCTGCACCACACCGTTAACTTCATTGGACAAACCCCCTCAGACCTAAAAAGGGTTTCGTACTGATTCCATCCGGGCCGATGGGCATGCTGTGGACATAGATTCCTACAGCTTCCAAGGCCCGCGACGTGAAAATCAAACTCCCCGCGATCAGATCAACGTCTTCACACGTGCAGATCTGCTTGACCGCAGTCCTCCTGTGCACGCCGATGCTCTCCACGTATGCCCGGGCGGCCGGCACGGCTTCTGAACAGGCCAACGTGGAAGTAATGATTCGCCAGCTCAATGCGCTTGAGGCCGTAGCACAGCGCAGCGCTGACCTACCCAGTGAATCGGCCCAGCGCTATCACCTGGACTACTCCAGATTAGTCAGCGATATCGCACGCATTCGCCAAGGCCTGCAGGATTATCTGACTCCCTCTCGGGCACAGCCCCGCGACCCAGTCGAGATATCAGGCCAATACAACGTCAGCGGTGATCACACGCGATGACGATGTCCTCCACCCAGATCAGTGCCTTTCAGGCCGCTGCCGGCTTTTCACCGGCCAACAGCAACACGCTGTGGACCGGGCTTGCTATGGGCATCCTGATTCTGTGGGGCGTCTGGGTGTTTACAAGCATTTATCGCGGTTGGGCGACAAGAAATCTTGCAGCTCCAGCGGCTGCAGTAGCAGCTACTCGCTGGGCGGTGCTGTTCATGATTATGACTTTCATGCTGTTGAGTTGATTTTTCCAAGGAGACAAAGATGACGCTGTATCGATTACTTTCCCAGGCATTTGCCCTTTTTCAGTCCCGCCGCTCGATCGTCCTGATGGCGGTAACCCCAGGTAGTGCTTTTGCAGCGCTACCAGGCGCACAGGCTCCGACGCGCGGCACGGGGACCAGCTTCATACAGACGATTCAAAACTACGCGTTTGATGGCTTCACACTACTGGGGTTGTGTCTCTGCGCTTACGGCATCGTGATGGTCGGACGCCATGCGCTTGGCGTCTTCCACGAAATCCATATGGGCAAAGCCAAATGGGCTGACTTGGGCAGCACTGCCATAGTCGGTGTGTGCTTGATTGGCGTCACGATCTACCTGGTCACTACAGCTTCCAACATCCTTTGAGTCGCAGAGGCTTCCATGACTGAGCTCCAGCAAGATCAGCATGAAGACGGCACCCTGCGTTTTCTGCCAAGTCGATTGAACAATCAGCCAGTGGTGATTGGCGGTCTTACGGCGGACGAGATGTGGGTCACTGTATTTGGCTGTGGTGGGTTTGGCTTTGTGATTGGTCTGCCGCTGGCCTTCATGGTGACTCCATCCATGCCGGTGGTATGCGCCCTCATAGGAGGAGTATTGGGAATGCTCATCGCATCTAGGGTCTTGCGACGCCTTAAACGCGGTAGACCAGAGACATGGGTCTACCGCAGGTTGCAGCTACAAACGGCGATGCTCGGCCCGACCTCATTCAACAAAGCCAACCTGGTCCTTCGATCAGGCAACTGGACTTGCCGCCGGAGCGAGCACCGATGAGCCGTTTCTTGAAGTTGGCCGACTCACAACGCGCCCACATCACAAGCTTGAGAATAGCCATTGTATTGCTCGCGCTTATTAATGCCGGGCTCGGTGTCGGCTGGTGGAGCGCCCCCAAGCAATTGACCGTTCACGTTCCGCCAGATCTGAGGTCTGGAAGCACGCGAATGTGGTGGGATGTCCCTCCCCAATCGGTATACACATTCGGCCTGTACATCTTTCAGCAAATGAACCGGTGGCCGGTCGACGGCGAGCAGGACTACCAAGCCAATATCACCCGTCTGGATGCTTACATCACGCCATCTTGCAAGCATTACCTGCAGAGTGATTTTGAACTGCGCAGGTCCAGCGGTGAGCTACGCAAGCGCGTCCGGGGCGTGTACGAAATTCCAGGCCGAGGCTATGGAGATTCGCCAGAGATTAGGACGGTGACCAACTCTATCGACGATTGGACCGTGACGCTGGATATCACAGCAGACGAGTATTACGGCGGGCAGTTGGTCAAGCGTGCCCTCGCGAGATATCCGCTCCACGTTGTACGTATGGACGTCGACCCCGAAACCAATCCCTTCGGTTTGGCCTGGGACTGCTACAACGGCGCACCACAACGCATCGAGGGCAACGTTGAAGCTCCTGCAACTCCGTCAAAAGGAGTCTTCAAATGAGTGTTTTGCGAGTAATCACATGCTCGACATTACTGGCGGTGTTGGCTGGCAACGCCCAAGTCGCCTCAGCGGTCGAGATTCTGCGCTGGGAGCGGTTGCCGCTGGCCATTCCTCTGCGCATCAATCAGGAACGCATCGTCTTCGTTGATCAGAATGTTCGTGTTGGACTCCCGCGTTCGCTGACTGAAAAGCTGCGGGTGCAGAGTACGGGGGGCGCGATCTACCTATATGCGAAGGAAGCGATAGAGCCAACTCGACTTCAGCTGCAAAACGCCAAGACCGGTGAGATCATTCTAGTCGACATCGCTGCTACAGAGGCATCTACGGATCAAACGCCGCTCGAGCCGGTGAAGATAGTCGAAGGTGAAACATCATCAGCACGCTATGGAGGGGCTGCTACAGCACGCTCAGCCAACGCCACTACGAAGAACACGGACTCAACCAGCCGTTCAAGCGATGAAGACGATGAACCAGAGGAAGTGGTCAAGCGAGAAACGCCCGTCCCAGTCGTCCTCACCCGCTATGCAGCCCAGATGCTCTATGCGCCGTTGCGCACCGTTGAGCCTGTAGACGGCATCGCCCAGGTGAAGGTTGAGCGCAGCCTTGATCTGGCGACCTTGCTTCCCACTCTACCTGTGAAGTCCACACCCTTAGGCGCATGGCGTCTGGATGATTTTTGGGTGACTGCCGTGAAGCTGCAGAATCAGACGGCGCAGCGGATCACGCTTGATCCTCGAGAGCTCATGGGTGAATTCGTCACTGCAGCGTTCCAACATCCTTATCTTGGATCACGCGGCGATGCCAGTGACACCACGACCTTGTACCTGGTCACGCGGGGACACGGGCTGACACAGGCGGCCGTATTCTCGGCGACCCAAACAGATCCGCGTGCAGCGCAAGGAGCGAAGCATGAAAGGTAATCCGCTGCTCAAGTACCTGGTGATTCCATTCCTCCTGCTTGTGATTTTCGTCGGCATCAAATCACTGGGAAGTGCCCCCGCACCAAGTACCGAAACCCCTGCTCCAAAACTGACGGCTGAGCAAGCCAAAGCCCTGGGTGTGGAAGGCGACACGCCGAGCGACACGCTGCGCACGGTCGTCGCTGAAGGACGCGAGCTCAAGCAACAGATCACCGACGTCATCGCACAGAACACTGCGGTCAAACAGGATAACGAGACACTCAAACAACGACTGGCAAACATTGATCAGACCGTCGACCAGCGCCTTAAAAACGCCCAGGAGCAGTTCAAGCTGGATAGTCAGCAGCAACAGCAGAGCGTGTTGGAGGGCTTGCGCAAACAGATGGATGAACTGACCCGAATGGGACAAAACAGTAATTCCAATTCGGACCTACCGATTGGTTTGGGTGTTCAGCCTGGTGATGGCCAACAGTTCAAATCGGAAACAAGCGGTTCAGACATCGTGTGGATTGATCCACAGGACGCGACGGCCCTGGACAGTAACGGTAAACCGATCACTGCCGGCAATAGCGTCCCAGCCAGCGCCTACAGCTTTCCTACAGCCTTCGGCGAGTCCGTAGACCGAGGACAGAAAGCGCTCACGACAGGTGCTCAGTCTGTCCGCGATGACATGGGTGGCCAGCAACAGGAGCGTAAGAAGGTAAGACGTGCCTACACCCTCCCTCAAAACTCGACGTTGATGGGCTCGGTGGCCATGTCCGCATTGATCGGCCGGGTTCCTGTTGATGGGACGGTTAATGACCCCTACCCGTTCAAGGTTCTGATCGGTCCGGACAACCTGACTGCCAATGGCATCGACCTTCCTGACGTAGCCGGTGCGGTGGCCAGCGGTACAGCGTCCGGCGACTGGACCCTCTCATGCGTGCGGGGGCAGATCAAAAGTCTGACCTTCGTGTTTACCGACGGCACTGTCCGCACGTTGCCGGCACCGGTTCAGGGTGGCAATCAACAGAACAACAACCAGAACAACTCTGGAGACCAACAACCCATCCAGGGTGGTCTTGGCTGGATCAGTGATCCATATGGCATTCCCTGTATTGCGGGCGAGCGACGCAGCAATGCGCAGCAGTACATCGGTTCACAAGCCCTCATCACCGCAGCAGGCGCTGGAGCAGCATCGTTGATCAAGACCGAGGGAAGCACCTCCTCATACGTCTCGAACGCATCTGGGACGCTGGGTAGCACCGGTTTGTCTGGTAACGAGGCGATGGGGAAGATCCTGACCCAAGGAGTCACGGACGTTTCGAGCTGGGTTAACAAACTCTACGGACAAGCGTTCGCGGCCATTTATGTCCTGCCTGGTGCGCAAGTCTCACTGCACATCGATCAAGAGCTGGAAATTGACTACGAACTCAAAGGCCGCAAGGTCAAGTACGCCTCAGGAGCGAACCATGCCAATGCCAACCTGGATTGATCACTTGGGCTCAGCGCGCAGCGCGCTGTTGTATTGCGTTCTCACGGCGGGATTGCTGGCTGGATGCTCGACAAACAAAGAGCAAATGCTGCCGCATGGTCAAAACACCATGATGGACGTCTGGAATCAAGGCACGACCGGTTCGGCCGGCAGCGCTAGTGGCCGGCAGCTGCTCGATGCGCGTTCGGAGTTGCGCCGTCCAATCGATGTACGCGCAACCCAGCCCTTGCAGGACAGCGCGGCCTACACCCGTACCGCTCAAAACGAGATCTACAGCCAGTTCAAACGACTGCCCAATCCGGATCTTGTCATGTATGTGTTTCCGCACCTTGCGGGCTCCGATCCAGCACCAGTCCCTGGCTACACCACTGTGTTCCCTCTCTATCAGCGTGTGCAGTACGCCATGCCTGGCGAGCGGGTCGAGGACTACTGATGACTCTTTTTCAACGGCTCAAAAGCCGCGCGTCCCTCAATTCAGCTACGCAGACGGATATAGCGGGCGACCCTCTGCTGAGCGAGCCTCCAGCGGTCGAACTTGAACAGCCTGAGGATGATCTGGTTGGGGATTTGAAAGCTTCAGATCAAAACGATGTGGATGCTGCCCTTGAACGTTACCTGAAGCGACTGGAGGATCAGGGCATACCCGCGCCGGGCGATTGGAGAAACCCGAAGCAGAAGCCTGCCACAGTTGGCGACGTCGCCGCGCTGTACGACGTCAAGCCGAGCTTTGTCGACCTCCTTCCATGGATTGAGTACCTGCCAGCTGAGCAAGCGATGCTGCTTGAGGATGGCAAATCCTTGGCAGCATTCTTCGAACTGACTCCGATCGGCACTGAAGGCCGTGATCCCGAATGGCTTCGCAAGGTGCGCGATGCCCTGGAGAACGCGCTGCAAAACAGTTTTGACGAGCTCGATACTTCACCTTGGGTTGTGCAGTTCTACGCGAAGGACGAAACCAGCTGGGATGACTACCTTCGTAACCTGCGTGAATACATCCGACCACAGGCTAAAGGCAGCCCGTTCTCGGAGCTGTATCTGGATCTTTTCAAGCATCACCTCGATGCAATCGCCAAACCTGGTGGTCTTTTTGAAGACACCACAGTTTCAAAATTGCCTTGGCGTGGCCAGCAGCGCCGAGTGCGGGTAGTCGTATATCGCCGGGTAGTCGGTGATGCAGCGTTCCGTGGCCAAACCCCTGCCATGCACCTGGACAACATTTGTCAGCGTTTCACAGGAGGTCTGGCCAACGCCGGCATTGAAAGCAAACGGATGGACGGTTACGACATCCGACATTGGCTCCTGCAGTGGTTCAACCCTCACCCTGATCACCTGGGCACGACGCTCAAAGACTTTGATCGCTTCTTTCAACTGGTGAACAAACGCACAGAGGATGCAGGCGAGGATCTCCCACTGGTCACTGGCGACGACTTCGCCCAGGGACTCTTTTATCGAGAGCCAAAATCCGACAGTCAAAAAGGCTTGTGGTACTTCGATGGCCAGCCTCACAGAGTCATCATGCTGGATCGGCTGCGCGAAGCCCCGAAGACCGGCCACCTGACTGGCGAAACACGTAAAGGCGGTGATGCCTTGCATGCCCTGTTCGACAAGTTGCCTGAGGACACTGTGTTGGCCATCACCCTGGTCATCACACCTCAAGACGTGCTG
Source organism: Pseudomonas sp. PvP100 (assembly GCF_017833055.1). Lineage (NCBI taxonomy): Bacteria > Pseudomonadati > Pseudomonadota > Gammaproteobacteria > Pseudomonadales > Pseudomonadaceae > Pseudomonas > Pseudomonas sp. PvP100. The sequence continues at coordinate 183,149 of NZ_JAFIBO010000001.1, read as the reverse complement.
GAGGCTCATCTTGAAAAGCTGGCACGCAAGTCGGTGGGTGACAACCAGGCTTCACTACTGACCCGCGAAGCGGTAAACGATGCCAGGAAACTGATCGGTCGTGAGCACAAGCTGTACCGAGGCAGCATCGCCTTTTACCTCAAGGGAAATGACGAAGCACAGCTCACCGCGCGCAGCATGCAGTTGACCAACGCATTGCTGGGTGCCGGTATGGAACCCGTAGCATCTGACGACGAGGTGGCCCCGCTCAACAGCTACCTGCGTTGGCTTCCCGGGAATTTCGACGTCAATCAAAAGCGAGCCATGGACTGGTACGTGCAGATGATGCTCGCCCAGCATGTTGCAAACCTGTGCCCGGTGTGGGGTCGCTCCAGTGGTACTGGGCATCCTGGCATCACGCTATTCAACCGTGGTGGGGCTCCACTGACATTTGATCCATTCAACAAGCTGGATCGTCAGATGAATGCCCACATGTTTCTGTTCGGCCCCACAGGTGCAGGTAAGTCCGCCACGTTGAATAACCTGCTCAACCAGCTCATTGCGGTTTACGCACCGCGCCTGTTCATCGTCGAGGCGGGTAACAGTTTCGGTCTACTCGGGGATTTCGCGAAAAAGCTTGGGCTGACAGTCAACAGGATCAAGCTGGCCCCGAACTCAGGCGTTAGCCTGGCTCCGTTCGCCGACGCTATTCGCTTGGTAAACACACCGAGCCAGGTCAAGACCTTGGACGCTGATGACTTAGAGAGCTCTGACGAGGACATGAATGCCAAGCCCGATGAAGACGATGATGAACGGGATGTCCTCGGCGAGATGGAAATCGTAGCCCGTTTGATGATCACCGGCGGTGAGGAAAAAGAGGAAGCTCGGCTGACCCGGGCTGACCGCAGCGTAATCCGACAGTGCATCCTTGCAGCGGCCAGAATTTGCTCCGACGCCGATCGCACCGTCCTGACGGAAGATGTCCGTAATGCGTTGCGCGCGGCCGGGGAAGACACCTCCATCCCGGAGGGCAGACGCAATCGGATGCTTGAAATGGCCGAAGCCATGGACATGTTTTGCATGGGCGCCGACGGGGAGATGTTCAACCGTACCGGTACGCCTTGGCCTGAGGCAGATCTGACCATCGTCGACTTGGCCACCTACGCACGTGAGGGCTACAACGCCCAGTTGTCGATCGCTTACATCTCGCTGATCAACACCGTGAACAACATAGCGGAGCGTGATCAGTACAAGGGCCGTCCTCTGGTCAACGTGACAGACGAAGGCCACATCATTACCAAAAACCCCCTCCTCGCCCCTTACATTATGAAGATCACCAAAATGTGGCGAAAGCTCGGGGCCTGGTTCTGGCTGGCAACACAGAACATGGATGACTTTCCTCCCTCGACTGCACCAATGCTCAACATGATCGAGTGGTGGATCTGCTTGAACATGCCGCCTGACGAAGTGGAAAAGATCTCCCGTTTCCGTGAGCTCACACCTGCACAGAAGGGCTTGATGCTGTCAGCACGCAAAGAGAGCGGTAAATACACCGAAGGCGTGGTTCTTTCGAAATCGATGGAAGTCCTGTTTCGCGCTGTTCCGCCGAGCCTGTACCTGGCATTGGCCATGACCGAGCCGGAAGAGAAAAAACAACGTTACGACCTGATGCAGTCCATGGGTGTCGACGAGTTGGGAGCTGCCTTGGAAGTAGCTGCAGATCTCGACCGGAAACGAGGTATTGAACCCCTGAACATTACATTCCCACCCCCCCCTGCATTGGAGAACCTGGCATGAGAGCCATGGATGCCCTGACTCAGAACCTGATCGACAGTCTGACTCAAATTCTTACGAACCCGCAGGAAGAATCCCTGATTGCATTGAAGATCTGCGCGCCGGTACTGATTGAGCACTTGCAAGTCGTGAAACATGTAGCGGTTGATCGTCGAGAGATCCAAACCCAACTGCACAAAGCACTGGATCAGTGGCTTGAGCATCACCCTCAGCCTGAAAGCGCTCAGAAAGCTCTTCTGACGCTGCTGGATCAGGAGCTGCTGGCAAAACAGATTTTCGACAAAGAGGCCTCCGCATGAAGCGACCGACGCGCCGGCAAATCCTCTACTGCATCGGTGCGGTCGCCTTGGCTATCTCAGCTTTTCTGCTGACCGAGCTGCAGAATAAGCCTGGCGTCACAGGTGGCCCCGTGGCGCCGGCAGCCGATCAGAAGAGACATAGTGGCGGATGGGTATACGGGAGCCGTGGCGCCCGTTTCACCATCGTCGAATATGCAGATCTGGAATGCCCCTACTGCAAGGATTACTTCCCACATCTCAAAGCCTGGGTTGATCAGCATCCAGACGTGAATCTTCAGTGGCACCATCTGCCCCTACCTATGCATGAGCCTGCAGCGGGCTATGAGGCCCGGTGGGCTGAGTGCGCGGGGATTGAGAGAGGCAATGACGCTTTTTGGCTCGCAGTCGAGCTCATTTATCAGCGTACTCGGTCGAACGGTGCTGGAACTGCTGGCAATCCGCAGATCCCTGGGCTCGAAGATCGACAGCACTTCATCGATACCTGTGCTGCGAGCAACCCGTCCGTGCAACAGGCAGTCATTAGCCAGGCTCACAAGGCAAGCCAGGACGGCATCACGGCCACACCTACGCTAGTCATCAAGGACAAACAATCTGGCCGCTCGATCAAGCTGCAGGGAGCACCTGACGGTGACGTGCTTCTTTCCGCAATGGACTGGCTGGCCACCACGAGATCAAGCGGCGTCACTGAGTGAGCGCTTATAATCCGATTCTCGGGCAGTTTAAGTGGCTAGGAGGGTAGGAGGTAACCGCTTTTTAAATTTTATGCGTTGTCGCTATAGTGAATTCGATCTCTCAGATACGCCAGTGCAAACCTAAAGCGTTACAGACGAAAATCCAAACTACAACCGGGAGACTAACCCTTAAGCGCCCGTGCAAAGTTTTTACCGCCGGGAACATCAGATGCTGTTTCAGAAAGCATTACCCGAGTTTGAGGGTCGTGGGACAGGGCAATAAAACTTTCGATAGGCCAATGATTTTTAATATATGCATTTAGAACCATCAATCTTAATCGCAGCCCTAAGTCCCAGTTGGAAAACCAACCTGACTTAGGTAACCAAGAATCCAAAATTTCGCAGGCTTTTCCGTGTAGACAGTTGTCCATGAGTTTTTCATGAACTGATTCAAAAAGCAACTCGACTCCTTTCTGTCCAGTGGCACTCGAAACTAGGGAAAGAACCAATAATGAACTGTTGAAAATGTCATCACGCTCGCCATTTAAGTCGATGGTAGCCCTTGAAAGAGCAACAACCCATGGCTCTGAGCCTACTGACAGAACCGCTTGGGAAGACAACCCCAGAAGCTGAAGAAAATCATACAACGTGCTTTTATGCGAGACAGCCCCCAAGACTTCGCTTGTCAAGAGTAGCTCTGGGCGACGGACCAATTCTGCACGCCACGCTTTTGCGCATGCAGCGCTGTTTTTATTCTCAGCCTTTATAACCTGCTTCGCTGCACGCAGTGGGAAGTAATTGAATATGGGTACAATCAGCTTCTCACTCCCCCTATGTATCAGGGATTGAATAAAGTCATCCAGCCTGGAATCCCGTTCATCGAAGAGGGATAGCTTGCTAGCTAAGTTTTCATCTTCTAGCTCAAGCGCACCAGTTTCAAATAACAGTTCTGGCCGCTCATCAAGCATACGGCCCTGCAGATCTGCAAAGTGTCGAGTCAACTCCCAAAACTCTGCAGAAGATATATTATCAGTCACGGATTTTAATATCTCGCTTTCGATGGGACCGTTTTTACTGGCAGATAGCTCCGCGAGCTCAAGCAATTGTTGAGAACAACTAGCCCAAAGCTCTTTAATACGCCTGACACCTTCAATAGAAGGATCTGGCAAAGATGGAATCTTGTTTTGCTGAACCCATCGACGTATTAGCGCAGGTTGCGCTGCAGGCATCAAAACACCATTTAAAAGGTCCAATTTAAGATCAAGTGCATCTTCCAGGTTCGGAAAATTCCTCTTCAACAGCTCACCTATTTTCTCCCCATCTACACTAGACATTCGAGTGGAATCGAGCCACAACTCAACAAGGGGTTTGAAAGAGCTTTTCTGCCGTCTGACGTCCAGCCCATAATGCCAAAGAAACTTACGTAGCTCTCCTCTTGAGAACTCCACTAAATCTTTACATGCTGCGGTCACCCACTCTGGATAGCGATCGCTAAGAGCACCTAGTGATTCTAGCGGGCTCTCGATTGAGGCCGTTATATCAAAACGAGCACTACCGATAGAAGAGGTGCTGCGGACTGCAGCAGTCTGAAAACGGAAATTCCTCCTCAGTCGCGGCCACTGTTGTGACCAAACGGCAAAAAGTGGTATATCCAGATCATCGGGCGCTGCTACATGAATTGATGAGTCTCCCCGGCCATACAGCGCATTGATTAATTTTTTGACCATATTATCGCTGGGGAGATTCGTAAGTTCACAAATTGGAATATCGCGGCTATGAAGCGCGTCGTTATATCGACCGAAATCTATACTTCCCCGTGGCCGTGAGAACAATCGCTGCAGTTTGGACAAATGATCTAATGATTCAAGAAGTGAGGGCTCAATTAACAAGGCATGTGTCCACACACATCCCGGCCGTGACATCTCAGGCGCTGTCCATGTGCGCATAAGCACATAGCGTCCTATGCTAGGCGCCGGAATCCCTGTCCAATAACCTTCAGATACCCCAAACATGGTGTTGGGCGCAAGATCGCTGAGCTCGGTGAGCAGGGATAACTCCCCTCCCAATGAAAGCGAAGATGACAGGAGTTTATGCCCATCGTCGTAGCCAAAGAGACATTGATCAATTTTCATTTTATAGCCGACATCAACCAGACCAAGGGTAAGGTAAGATCGTGCCCATCACCCTCTGGACCGACGATAGAGATTCGTCTGCTTGACTGGGGAAGCTTAGCCGCTGCATCAACGGCATCAGCATTTCGGAGATCAACTCCTTGGGCCGAGACTCCGTAAATCTCATGCTCAAAATATACATTATTAGTTTTCAAATATTGGTTGACTAATGGCATGTGACAGGCAAGCCAATCACGCGGAGTCATATTCATGCCCCTAGCCAAATCCCACGCTGAAATCATAATTGCGACACGCCTGCGGCGCTGAGTAAAGGGACTGCGCTGTAGATCGCTTAGTATTTGTACAATCTTTACCTGCCTTGGCAGATCTTCTCGCCGCCAAGCACGCCCATGGCCTGCTGGGCTAGCTCCAGAATTTCCGCTCTCATCATTTCTTTCCGCAGTTTGAGTTTGATCAGCATCTATGGGTGTCTCAGTCCCTGCAAACCCCAGTCGTGCATTTAACTCTGCAAGCGAAAGAAAATCCTCATACGTATTTGCAGTGATGAAGAACAAAACGCCATCATCTGCCGACACAGCATCAACAAACTCAGACCGACAACGACGCTCAATCACCTGCCTATCAAACACCTCGCCAGCAACATCAGGGAAGAATGCAATGCCACGTTCTCCGGTTTTTTGGTTGCGAAGGCCGATAGAGACATCGACCTCTTCTCCGTAGGTAGTTCGGGGCACGTGTTGAAATGTACGCCATGCCTCCGATATTTTGTTAAGGTATTTCAGATTACCTCTGTAACCATCAAGCGCTAAATTGCAGTCGGTGTCTCCAGCCTCAACCAGGTGCCAAAGAGCAGCTAGAAAGGTAGTTTTTCCCGACTCAGGTAGCCCCATCACAACAAATTTTGCGTTCATTACAGAGCTCTTCGTAATATCAAGCGATCAAACTCATCAGTTAACTCAGGTAGAGCCGGTTCGACCAGTTCGACTATGGGGGACGGCTCTAGCCAGCTGCGAAACAACGGTGCAATTCCAGTTCCTGCGGGTAGCCCTCCAGAAGGATCGCGAGCAGCTGTACGAAAAGACTCAACTCTGTATATTTCCCCAAACAGAGTCCGCATTTGATTCTCAAAGCCATCTAGAGCAGCACGCGCGTCGACAGCATCATCCCCATCTAATAAATCGTATTTCGTGGTCACAAATTGAAGTTTAACACCTGGCCTGATTGTGCCGGTCTCGATAAGAGCACGCACGATACTTCGCGCGGACGCAAACACTTCGGTTCGTTTCCGGTCGTTTAATATTCGTTCCCCGTCTACTACGAACGCGATTGCTTTGGCTAGTTGTAACTCCAACATCTCTGTGGCGCGAGCAGGAATATCTCTAACGTCACGATAAGTTTCGCCAGCGCGCTCTGAGATGAGCAAGTCTGTACGACTTTGAAGATTTTCTAGGTCCGCTACTGCAAGGTGGAAGAATCTGAGACCATCGCGGGCAGAAGTCCGAGGAGTATCCGGACGCTCTGCGCCCGATTCGGCACGGGATTGGAAATTTTTCATCTCAAAGCCAGACAAACTCCAACTTCCGGAGAAGCATGTGCCTGCAAAGGTTCCACGAAGAAACCTTTCATAAATCTCAGAGATTAACGTGGTCTTTCCGCCATTGCGCTCACCGACCACCGCGACAATCGAAGCAGCACGCCACCTCAGAAATTCGTTGGCGGTTTCAGCTGTCAACAGCTCAGAAGAAGGAAGCTGTATCCAATCGCTATCGGTGTCAGACGGTTCGTTGCCTTGAGACTGCTCAAAAACATCAATGTCCTCGTCCACATCCTCCAGCGCATCGACCTCGTCATGTTGGTCCATTACAGTAATTGTCCTAAGAGATGTTCATGGTACAGCTGGACGGCGAGCGAAATTGGCTCGAGCTCGATAGACGCATCAACGCCTGTCAAGGTTTTGAATCTTTGATGCCATGCCCCCTTCCCAAGAGTTCGAGCCAAATCGATGGCACTTGAAACGGGGGTAATTCTTGCCGGGAGTTCAGTACTGATCTCAAGGTTATTTAGGTCGCTCTGATCGAAGCTTTCAAGCGTCGCCAGCAACGACTTCGCCGATGGCGCTTTTTGTTTTTTTGAAGATGCGATGACTCGCTCAAGCATCGCAGGCGCCGCAATTGGGCCGAGTAGCGTAAAGGTTGTCAGGTTAGCTAGATCTACCGCGCCCACTAGCGCTGCTTGATAAGAATCTAGGCAGCTAAATCCTCGACAAAGAGACCTACTATGACCACCAAAAATCCACCACAGCATTTGGGATTCTTCGCGCATGAGCTTTACATGCCTATCAAGTTCAACAAGGGCACTAGTTGTCTGAGTAGCGTTAGATTTTACAAGTAACTGCGTCTCAGACCTCATGTCGCTCAGCACAGACAACAGTCCAGCCCAATCATTTATTGCCACCCCCTCCAATTGCTCCCCTAACGCTTTAGCGGGTGTAGGAGCGGTGATAGCAGTGGTAATTTTTTTCGGAGTACGATTGGCAACTGAAAATTTTGCGAGGGCGTCCTTCGCGACCGTAATCAACCAGTCAGCTTGAGCCGGACGAAACTTCCCAGCTACATGTGTGGTGTTTACAGCTAAAATTGCTCGAGCGTTGCCTTTGCTAATCAATTGGTCGAGTGCAATTGCCGCAAGAATGCAAGCTTCACGCGCCCCAGTCATAAGGCTAAATGTCGGATCGTCCTGGGCTACTTCGTCCCGGAACCAGCTCAAATCTATATCCGGTATTTCATAATAAGCTCCGACCAGGTCAAAAATACGTGCTGGTGTCGTGCCAGCCACAATGCGTTTGATTGACTCGCCCCGAGCATTAATGATCGGGCCAGTTGTTACCAAACCAGCCTCGGCGTACCGGTCCGCAAGTGTAGGTTGACTCATATTCCTTTATTTCATCCTTGTTCGGCGGAGTATACTGCGTCACGAAGGGCGTCAAGCTGACAACGCTCGTGCGCGCGAATAATGACAAGCCGGAATCGTTCATGGTCCGGAAGACGCATATCACTTTCTTGCAAAAGGTCAAGCCGACCAGCAATTTCAGACTTTTTGTTGAAAGACAGGCGATAAAAACGCAGTCCCAGGTCTCGGAGAGTATCCATGACGTCACCTTCCCCCACTGGAATTGCCTCCGATTCGATCGTGGAGGGAGTTCGCATGTCAGGAACGCTCGCTGGAGCGGCAGGCGGTCGCCAACTCCCTAGTGTTAGGGTATGGGCAAAATAATCAACGCCCATCTTGTCTCTTTTAGCAAAAAAACCATCTGGACCAGTCTGCCAAACTCTGACGTGCGCTTTGATGTCCAGCATTCTGCCTGTCGCCCTTGTCTGAACGGCTAATTCGACTAGATTGTAGCCCGGCTCCCAGCCTTGCTCGTGTCGGTCAGGGTTGGCAGCGCTTGCGGTTAGCCTGAAGTAGTCACGGTTCATCTCTACTCGATTGGTATGAACATGACCGAACATTTGCAGGCAAGCCACATGATTTAGATGATCTTCCAGCTCCCTCGCCTGAGCCAGCCAAGATAAATGATGATGCGCGATTACTAGGTTGACTACACCCGTCTCACGGGGAATCTGCATCGAAGCTGTGTCTACGAACAAACTTCTAGGTTGATCCCGGCTGCTTGATACGAACGAGGTATTCAGCCCCCAGAGGCGAAGGGTAGAACCATCATTCATCTTCAAGTCGCGTTTAGCGCGAGTTCTCTCAGGTGGAAGCAGGCTGCAAAAAAACTGACCTGCGAACTGGTTGTAATTATCCAGACTCCGATAAAGCAAGTTGCATGCTTCCGGATCTCTGAGCTGCCTAGTGATTTCAGCCGCAGGGTTGTCAGAACGCTTAATGCTTTCGTGAACCATCTGAACAAGATTGTGATCTGCAGATGAACGAACCACATCATGATTTCCAGGGACGACGAAAACAGCTGACGTCGGGCACCCGCAGGCATTACAAAGGTCCCGAAGCCAGTTGGTGGCGAAGGTGAACTCATCTGGATCCCCTGCAAAGGCGACGTCCCCAGAAATAACGATGGCGTCAGGGGGACCGAGACGATCACATTGTTCAACCACGTCAAGGACCAGCTCATGCCGAAGATGGAAATTCGGGTCTTGCACGGTTCCGACTTCTTGCTTGCGGAAATGGATGTCGGATAGATGAAGTATCAGCAAAATGCCACTCCCTGTGTTTTTTGTATCCTATGCCATGTCCATCCCAATAGAAATAGTCAGATAGAACGCTAATCACAATGGGTGACCTATCCATCTGAGTTCTAGGGACTGGGGTAATAGATCACTGGCGCGTGTGAGGTCAAATCGCACGTACGCAAACCCCAACCGTTCCGATAACGGTTGCTTAATGAAGACCGTTGATTAATCGCGTTTTCTGTACCTGACACCACCTGCAGGTACTGCCTCATGCCCCCATCCAGACCCTATAGCTTCAGTTGCAAAAACCGCGTGGCCTTCCTGATCTTGATTGCGGCCCCACAGGTGCCCCTCGCGAACGCGGAAACGTGGATCATTACTGACCGGAACCACCCAGTTCAGGCACCTGCACATGTCCGGGTGATCCTCCTGGACGAATCAGAACGACTTGAGGCCAAGCTATCTGAAGGACTGCCGGCAAATCAGCAACAAGCCATATCGATCATGCATAAACGCCTCAAAAGCAATGACGCGCAGCGCTTGCAACGAGATCTGGCTTTAGCTCAACAAGACCTCGTAGACGCTTGGAGCATGGGGGTAACTAAGGTGCCTGCAGTGGTGGTCGACCGCAAGTTTGTTGTGTACGGGGAAACCAACGCTACGGCAGCCGAAAATCGCATTGCCCATTGGCGCGCCGCCGCCAAACCTCAGAACGCATCTGGCCAGGGAGACGCCCCGCGATGAACCTGCGAAAGCCTCCAGCCTGGGCAGCCTTGGCCTTGTCGATCTCAACCTGGCCGGCAGCAGCGGGCACGGTGACATCTGCCACCCTGGTCGCCTCAACCCTGTCGCCTGACTGCCTGGAGTATAAGGTGGTCGGAATCTGCTACTGGCTGCTCTGCACCCCGTTTGGATGCAAGGTAAAGACGTCGACCAAGGTTCGTCACTTCGTTCCAGACGCCGTGGTCTCAAGCTACTCGAATACCGGTGAAAACCCGTGGATTGAGGTCTCTTCGTTGAGCTCATCAACTTCGTTTGCCCAGGACGGCGGTGACGGAACCACCAATCACAACAATGAAGATAGCCTGGCTAAATTCAAAAACGCTGACGTCATAGGCCACCCCGGAGGAGCAACATTCAGTAAGTTTGCCAGCGCCTCGGGCTATGCCTGCCAGGGTGCTGCCACGCCCTACATGCCCTACCTGCTGAGCACTTTGGACACTGTCGCCTGGCGTTACGGCGTTCCAGAATCTGCGTATCCGGAAGCTCTGATTCCCGGCCGGCGAGAGGTGGGTGGCCTCACCTCAGGGGACATGTGGGGAAGCGTCTACCCTCGCAGTGGCTTTATCCATCAAGCCGACGATTATAAGGCAGCATCCGTGATCGCGCAGCGTGCCGGTGATGTGGTCACTCGCAGCGGTCAGGTCCACGTCTATCAACCGCTTCTGGCACAGCCGCAGCCAGGCTACTGGCCGGCAGGAGAATTGATCGAGACCGACGCTACCACCGGTAAGTGGCAAGAGCTCACGCCGACCCTCAGTCAAAGCTGCGCGGTATTTCCAAACTCCCAACCCCGTGTGCAGGCAACCGATGGTGGTTACGCCTGGGCGTTATGGCGCCCGTATTCCTGCTGCAAGCGGGAAGGACAAACCTTTCTTGGCAGTACGGACTTTCAATGATGATCAAGAGGACTTCAACTATGCGCCGCGCTGCCTTTCTGACTATTGCATTCATGAGCACTCTGACAGCCCACAGTGCTTTCGCTGAGACCCCGGGAATCAATGCAAGCTCGTCAGGCAGTGTGATCGGTGACGATGTGCTGTACAGCGTTGGCGGCGGCAACGCAGTGACGATGGGTACGGCGGGGAATATGGATAGCATCAACATCGGCGGAGGTTGGAACAGCAACCTGGTCTGCGGAAACATGAGCATGAACAACACGCTCCAGAATCAGTTGAATGGAGCAACTTCTGGATTTCAGACGATCATGGGGTCGATGATTTCTAACGCAACCAGCGCCGTTTCATCACTGCCAGGACTGATTATTCAGCGTGCTAACCCGGCTTTGTACAACCTCCTCACAAACGGCATTCTGCAAGGTCGTCTTGACTTCGACCGCTCCAAAGGCACATGCCGCGCCATTGCCGACAAGATGCTCGATGTCGCTGGAGGTCAGATGGGCTGGAACAAGATCGCCGAAGGCCAGGCTATGAGTCAGGCGGTGAAAAACGGGAACACAGATGCTGTCTCAGCCGTTGCGCAGGTCGAAAAACAAGGAGGGAATGACGGGATCACGTGGCTCGGAGGAAATAAGGCCGGCGGATCTGGCCAGCAACCTATTAAGGTCGTAGGCGACGTTACTCGCGCGGGATACAACTTGCTGAACGGACGCAGTGCTGCCGATACATCCTCCATTAGTCCTTCGGCCTGCAACAACGGCATGGTGTGTTCCACCTGGTCCTCACCTCAGGCAGCTACCACGTTCGCCAACCGGGTACTGGGAGAGCAACAACAACGCACTTGTGAGGATTGCACCAAAACAACCTCCACTGCCGGCGTTGGCCTCACACCTCTCATACAGGAATCCTACGACTCCAAGCTCAAGGCGCTGCAGGAATTGATCTCGGGCAGCAAGGCCCTCACTTCAGAAAACTTGACTGCAGCGAGCAGCGATTCTCTGCCTGTTACCCGTGGAGTGGTCGAGGCACTCAGGACTGAGCATGACCAGGACATTCTCGCAAAACGTCTTGCTTCAGAGGTAGCGTTATCTGAGGTTCTCGGCAAAGCGCTACTGCTTCAGCGCACTATGTTCACCGGCAGCAAAGAACCGAACATTGCCGCCAACGATGTGGCCCTGCAGGCGGTCAGTCAGCAGAACAGCAGCCTGCAACAGGAAATTGATAACCTCAAGACCGAGTTGGATATGCGTCGCAGCTTGGCCAGCAACTCACCGACAGCCATCCTACAGAGGGCTCAGAGCCGCAAGGACAGCTCCAAAGGCATCTTTCAAGGGGATCCAACGCCCGACCGCCTCGATCAGCTGCAGAACCCTGAGAAAGGTAACTGATCATGAGTTCATTGCCGGTTGCCAAGGGATGGCTACGTAGGGGCGCAAAGGCGCTAGTGTCGTTCACCTGGCCGGTCTTGCTGACCATTGTTCTGGCTGTGATTTTCATGACAGCCATCGTACATTTCTTTGGAGATATTGAGCAGTTCAGGGAATGGCAAAAAGCGCACTACAACTACATGCTGGCCTGGCGGCTGTCGCTTTATGCGGCGATAGGGCTCGGCTGGTACATGCTAAGGCGCACCCTTAAACAGCGAGCATTAGACACTAATCTATTCCCCTCGGGACTTCGTCGCTGCGAGGTCATGGCCATCTTCGTCATCCTCCTTTTCGAGCTTCGGCGCGCCGCCAATGTAGCGGGAGTTGACCTGCCATGATCTTGCACACGAATGACTACCTTGAGTATTACCTGACGCTGGTCGGATGGCTCATCAACGGCGGCATCTGGAACATGATCGAGGACAGCGGACTCTTCGCAGCCCCCTTTGCCGCCATTGTCATCAGCGAATGGCTCAGAGCCCGCGGTGAGGGAGCTGATGAGGGCAACAAGGGCGTCCTCTCGTTGGCCCGAGTAGAAAACCGGTTCTACACGGCAATCCTAGTCATCATCCTGGCTTGCATGCCTCTGGTGAACGTCAGCATCGATACCATCCAGTTCGACCGAAGCCGCTCTGATCAATGCCAATACTCGATACCTAATCCAGCTGACACAGGCTGGGAAACCTCCTTCAGTACGCTGAACGGCAAAAGCGCCACCGTGCCCGTCTGGTGGCTATTTGTGCATGCGATGTCCAAGGCAGCAACTGCAGCCTCAGTTGCAGCTATTCCCTGTGGAGTGGACTTGCAACAGGTCCGGATGGACGTCAACAAGGCTCGTATTAACGACCCGCTGCTTGCCCAGGAGGTCGCTGACTTCACGAACAATTGCTACGCACGTGCGCGCGCAAAGCTGTTCATGACCCAGCCTACCCTCAGCAATGATCAACTCAACGACGTCAACTGGATCGGTTCGCACTTCTTTCTGCAAACATCCGGCTATTACAGCGATGGTTTCTCTGGGTTCAGGTCACACACTCCCCGAACCAAATGGCCCTATGACGCAACCCGGGACGCGGGCCTGCCACAAACCACTGGTGGTGGTGGGTTTCCTACATGCACTCAATGGTGGTCGGATGAAAGCGTCGGGCTCAGAACCAGGCTGCTGGAACAGGTCAGTCCAGATCTGCTGAGCAAGCTTGCTCAGTGGGCAAAATTCATGACCCAGACCGAAGTGAGCGACTCGGTCATCCGGGATCTGGTCTCTCCGAGGAAGCAGCAACTGACCCAGGGTCAGGTTTATTCAGACTATGGCGGTCAAGTCGGTGGCTCTGTGCTAAATGACTTCACACGCCTTGCAGCTACAGCTGGTCAGGCAGCAGGATCTCTTGTGATGTATCCAGCCATGGACAGTGTAAGGCAAGCAGCGCCCATGGTGATGGCCTTCCTAAAGATGGCTCTCATCATCAGCATTCCATTTGTCATGGTAATCGGAATGTTTGATCTGAAGGTCGTGATGACGATTACTTTTGCGGCGTTCGCTTTGATCTTTGTCGACTTCTGGTTCCAGCTGGCCCGCTGGGTGGACAGCACGATTCTAGACGCCCTTTATGGAAACGGGATCGGCAGCAACGTCCCCCACTCCAATTTTGACCCAGTGTTTGGGGCCAGCAATGCCCAAGGAGACTTACTGCTGGACTTTGTGATGGGCGCAATGTTTATAGCACTTCCGGGGTTTTGGGTAGTCGCGCTGGGCTGGAGCGGGATGCAACTTGGTTCACTCATGACAGGACTTACCATCGGCACCAACGGGGCTAAAGATGCAGGAGGTAAAGGCGCTGATGTCGCAATTGGAATCGCGAAGGGAAGGATTTAAAATCTTGGACGTGAGACTGGTGTTGATCAGGTCCAATGATCAACACCGGGATCAATCTACGCGGACATCGTCTACGTATAGACCGCACCCTTCATACCCATCCTGCAGCTCAGCGTTGGAAGACTTCGTCTGCAAGGATCCGGACCCTGAGATAGATCCTCTACTGCCAGAGAGCAAAGCGAATGCAACAGACACCATTGCAAGCAATCCTGCGGCGTAAAGAAGCCCCCATGCTGCGAATCCTACAGTGAGCACCATTGCTGAAGCGCGAGCGGCCCACTTTACTGGAGTCAAGATTGCATTAGGTACACCGGCTCGAACCAATGTGGTCCATATAGCTTTTTCAGTATGAAGAATCCCACCCACGCCTCGGCCGAGCACATGCCCTACGCGCATTGCAGCACTACCGTTTTTGCCAGCGTTTGTGGTCATAGCCCACCCCTTGAACCAGTCATAGAACATATCGTTCTGACATCATTTATAGACCTATCCCATCTTATATTCAACCTACTTCCCCTTAGAAATCAACCTCCCGGCGAATAGCCGACCAACTGATACAAACCGTTCAGATGTTCGGTTCGACAGTGTTTTCGAATGAAATACTGTCACAGTAATCCAAGTGCATCCGCGCCTTGATCCCTAACTTTACTGGAGATTTCCGCCAATTTCTGCCTGCGGATAACGTCCGCTTTGGGTCGATTGCAGCCCTTCGCGACAGGCAGTTATCGATCTCAAAGGGACACCGGAGCAGGTTTTCTACCAGCAGTGGGTTTGGAGGTGTGTATTGTTGAATTTGCCGTTACCCTTTTGGACATCACGCAATAAGGACTTGCACATGAATGTCGGAATGGCTCATGCGATTGAGGCCGCAGAAAGCGAGTATTTGTGTGCCCGCGTCGAGAGTTTGTCTCGGATAAGTGGAAACCCTTTTGGTGCTCGTGTGTTTTTCAACGAAGCTTTTCCATGCTTTCAGGTGAAGGCATCACCTAGCCCGATGCTCAATCGCATCTACGGCGATAGTACCGACAGCCCCAAGTCACTATTGAGCTTGCTCAAGGAATCAGCAGCCTATTCGACAGTAACGCCTCTTATCGGAAAGGCCTCGACTTTGGAACAGTACGCTTTGGTGGGTGAGAAGCGGCTGGAGCGTCTGAGGGGGTGGACGCATCTGCAACTCGCGTGCACCATCGAAAATGTGGTCTTGAATCACCACTCATTCGAAATCGAAGAAGCCACCTCACAAACGCTTCCTGAGTTCGCAGCCGTGCATGCGAGTGGATTTCATACCAAGCCAGAGCATCTTCAGTTGAGCCAGGCTTCGTTCGCAGGACTGATGTCAAATGATCGTCTGAAAATCTACGTCCTTAAAGTTGATGGAAAGGTCGTGTCAGGAGCGTTGATGTACTTGGCCTGCAATGGAGTTGCCTACCTAGGGACGGCTGCCACCCGAAAAAATGCACGAGGCCAAGGCTACCATGGAGCCCTGATATCTCATCGGATAGAGCAAGCAAAAAAACACGGCAGTCTTGTGATCGCCGCAACCGCGCTTCCCAGCTCGCAAAGTCGCCGAAATTTGCAGCTTACAGGGCTAGCGACATCCCACGCTCAAGCGCTATATCGCCTGGTAGATAGCTGAAGTCTGCTCTTGGCCGAAGCCCTCTGTGAGGCCCGGTACAGAACGCCTGAGTCGCAAAGGAGCTTTATACCGCCATGGAAATTCAGCAAATAAAGCAGCTCTTGGCCCGTCCCGCTGTAAAGTTCAGCGCCGGTGGCTTCCGCCCTGCCGGTACTGACGAAGAAAGCTGGCTAGGTCGCATCTTTCTGTTTCGTCCTGATGAAGATGTACCGACCAATCAAGCCGGGCAACCGATGCTTCCCTATGCACAGTTCTATCTGCCCAGCCTGCCCTTTACCAGCCCGTTACTGACAGGAATCAGTGTACTGACGGTGTTTATTTCAAACCCGTTTCCCGAGCATTTTGAGCCGATGGGACAAAACTGGGTCATCCGTGAATATGGGCCAGAGGACGTGTTGGTACGCAAGGCATTGCCCGTGGAAGGGTCGTTCCTCAAACCCTTCCCACTAAACGCAGAGTTGGTGGCGGAGGACTTTCCGCTGTGGGATGGCGGTGGTGTCCCGGCGGACCTTGAGCAAGAGATATTGAAGCTGGAAAGCAAGGGCGCGATACAAAGCTATTACGACCTTATCACCCACACCTACGAACATAAAATCGGCGGCTACCCCTCGTTTTGCCAATCAGGGGTTGATCCCGGTGAAGGCTTCAAATTTGTGTTCCAGATTTCGTCGGATGCGAAGATCAACCTGAACGTAATCGACAGCGGCAGCCTGATGTTCTGGAAGCATGTCGAAACGGGGAAGTGGGCGCTTTATTATGATTTTTACTAAAGGCAGGTAAGCAGTTCCCTTAGGCGATGAGGTCAGTGATGGCAGCTATGGGTCGCATAGCGACGGTATCCCTCCCGCCGCCAGCATAGGCAGAAACCGGCCAAAAGCAGACGTGATGGCGTTTGTGTAGTATCTGCCACTCTTCCCACCTGTATGAGATACACGATGTCTGGCCGCTACTCTCCGTCCCCATCAAGGGCTGTACAAGACCTTCAAAACGCACGCTCGCTTTTGGGAAAGCGCCTGAGCGAGCTGCTGCACGACCAGTATTATTTCAACGACGAGAAAGAACTGGGAGACATAGGTTCTCTAGAGTGGCATTTTGGCGAGCGAGAAGTTTTATCAATGTATCTCTTGAGTGACGGCGAGAGAGTAGGCGCGGACTGGTTGCCGTCCGATACGCCAACGGCTTTCGAGATAGAGCCGAACGCGACCTGCTCTTGGAAAAGGGAGAACCTGCTCGCAGGTTTATCAGCAACGCACCTTGGGAACACAAAAATTTGCGCAGTCGAGGGAATTCTTGACTCTTTCAGCGGACACGAGCCTTGGTTGGCCGGATTCAGAGTTACGTTCGAGACTGGTGACTTCTTGATTTACCTTAACCAAGGCGACGATGCCGTCGTGTTGATTAATGCCCTACCGCCAGTAAACGTGGGCCTCGAAACGCGCTTCGTTACCTCAATTTGATGAAAGCTTTGGGTCGAAAGGCGTCTTTCGGTAACGACATTGGGACCTCGCTACGCCGCGCGCGGACTGGGTAGCAGCGTGGAGATGGGAATCGCCTGAGTCGTTGCGCGTTTGGCAGGTCATCGCCATTCTGGAAGCGACCATTTTAGGGGAGATTGAAGTGGACATTGACCGTCTGTTAAAAAAGCGGCAAGTGAACGTGCAAGAGCAAAATGCTCTTGTGGCCCACAGGCTCATGCTAACCGCCAAAGTTTGGTTGGCCAGAGGTATTCCACTCGCCTTAAAAAACTATGGCGAGTCAAAAGGCATTATATGGTCAGAAACCGTCGTACTCGACCTTGAAGTCGACTTTCCCGGAATGCCAAGCCTTTATGGTCTTTTGCTCACTCACACAGAGCGGTTCCTAGAGTTTGAAATTGAAACCGATAGCTCTCATAGGTACGTGGAATCGGTGATTCAGTGGGAGGATGTTTCTGCTAATCAAGACTACGCGCCCCGCAAGCGTGGCACTGGAAAGGGCTTCGCAGCAATTGCTCTCCAGATGAGACGCGAAATTCTATGCGGCTTGTAGGTGTGAATCGCAGAAGCTGAAATCCCATTGTTGATCTGAAGCCGCTTTGGGCCGACTGCTTCCAGCAACTGGTGTCCGCTTTGGGTCGACTCCTGCCGGTCAAGGCGCGCCCATTGCGCGGGTCAGATCCGATGCAAACAATTGGTCAAGTCGAATGCAAATGGGTGGTCAAGTCCATGCGATTACGCACGTTACAGAGCTACTAGAGACTTTTCACCTCCCACAGCTGATCGAGCCTGGTCGTATAACTTTGACTCATCAGTACGCGACGCATAGCCCACTCCGGATTGGAAGGAACACTCCCAGCTCGTAAAGTCCCTCTGCCCCAGCGTGTATTGATCTCGTCCAGGACTCCCATCACCTTCTCTGAAGATGCCGGCTGCGAAGCTGCGAACATGTCATCCGTAAATTCGCCAGGCTGTCTCAGATCCAGCAACAGAACCTCAGCTTTGCTGTACTTGAACCCTGGTCGAAACAAACTATTCACTGCCTCAGTCGCCGCCCTGGTCATCAAGCGCACGTCGTTGGTGGGGTATGGCAATTCAACCAAAGCGCCGTTGGCGTACTTGGCTTCTTCCGGATTGAACATGCCGGTACGGATGCTGACGCGGATCTTCTTGCACAGCGAGTTTTGAGAACGGAGCTTCTCGGCCGCACGCTGAGTGTAGGTGGCCACCGCCTCTTTGATAGGCTGAATGGTGGTTAGCCGTTTGCCGAACATTCGGCTGCAACAGATCTCCTGCTTGGGTGGTGCAGCTTCGCCCAGCTCCAGGCACGAAGTACCTGCCAGCTCACGTGCGGTCTTTTCAATGACCACGCTGAACCGGTCGCGCAGAGTACGCGGGTCGGCGGTTGTAAGGTCCATTGCGGTGCGGATGTTCATAGCCTCCAGGTGGGCATTCATCTTCTTCCCTACCCCCCAGACCTCTGAGACCGCCGTATTACGCAGTACCCAGTTGCGGTTATGCAGGTCGCAAATGTCTACGACACCGCCTGTATGGGATAGCAGTCTCTTCGCAGTATGATTGGCCAGCTTGGCTAGCGTTTTCGTAGGACCGATGCCAACACCCACAGGAATGCCAGTGCATTTGAGAATGTTCGCCCGGATGCGTCGACCGAACGCTGTGAGATCGCCAGGGACCCCGGTTAGGTCTGCAAACGCCTCATCGATGCTGTAGACCTCGGAGGCTGGCACCATCGACTCGATGATCGACATGACACGCTCGCTCATGTCGCCATAGAGCGCGTAGTTGCTGCTGAACACCTTTATGCCGTTGCGGCGCAACACCTCTTTGATCTGAAAATAGGGAGCCCCCATTTTTACAAACGGCTTGGCATCGTAACTTCGAGCGATGACACAACCGTCGTTATTGCTGAGTACCACGATGGGCGTCTTCTCCAGATCTGGACGAAAAACACGCTCGCAGCTGGCATAGAAGCAGTTGCAATCGATAAGCGCGAAAATGGGCTCACGCTTTTCCATGACGGCGCATGCTGTAGTTCACTACGCCCCAGATGACGAGGTTGTCACCCTCAAGGATGTGCTTGGACGGGTAGGCACTATTTTCGGATTGAAGTTTGACAACCCCATCCATCATGAAGAGCCGCTTGCAAATAGGGTCCGAATTATTGAGGGCTGCAACGACAATCTCACCATGCTCGGCAGTGCGGCTGCGGTCTACGACGATCAGATCCTTATCAAAAATACCTGCCCCAATCATGCTGTCTCCGAGAATTTTCGCCAGATACACATGCGGTGCCCGTACCTCGGCCAGCTCGTCCAGGGACACGTGCTTCTCGATGTAATCGACAGCGGGAGAAGCAAACCCAGCTGGCACCTGAAATGAGTAGAGCGGTAGCTTGATACCCCCTTCAGACAACGGACCAAGAATGACTACGCTCATGATGAAGACCTTTCGATAAGTTATCTGTATAGATATACAGTTAACTCTTCGGCCCGCGCGCGGTCAATCGTACTGAAAGGCATTTTCGACGAGTGACATTAGGGGCGACATCATGTGCGGACGCTACTCGATCTACGAATCCATGGACCACTACCTCAAGGAGCTTGCACCAGAGCAGATCGTGATCAATGGGTACGACCTCCTGCCCATAGAGCGCTACAACGTGGCTCCTAGCACTCGGGTTGAGATCATCCGTCCCACCGAGGAGGGTCTGAGTGTCGACAAGGTTCGTTGGGGGTGGGAGCCTTTCTGGGCGAAAGACAAGCGACCAGCCCCAATCAACGCTCGAGTCGAAACCGTAATGACGGGAAAGTTCTTCAAAGAGCTCTGGCCTACCGGACGGGCAGTTGCCCCAGCGAACGGTTGGTTTGAATGGGTGAAGGACCCGGATGACCCCAAGAAAAAGCAGCCCTACTTCATCCGTCTCAAGAGTAAAAAGCCTATGTTCTTCGCGGCATTGGCTCAGGTCCACAGAGGGCTTGAGCCCCATGATGGCGACGGGTTTGTCATCATCACGTCGGCAAGCGACTCGGGAATGGTCGACATTCATGATCGCCGCCCGGTGGTACTGACGGCAGAAGATGCGCGGGCATGGCTTGATTCCGAAACTACACCGCAGAAAGCCGAAGCTTTGGCAAAAGAGCACTGCAGGATTGTTGACGATTTTGAATGGTTCCCGGTTGATCGCGCAGTGGGGAACGTGCGGAATCAAGGACCGGAGCTCATCCAGCCCGTTGAGCTTTGACTGCCCCACGCCTTTGACTTCGACCCGACCAACGGCTGTCCGTATTCGTCTGCCCCCTGTAGTCCGCACCGAAAGGGCGAAATGGACTGAAGCAAATGGCAAAGCGAAGGGTTTGAATGGAATGGGGGAATAAGGGTAAGTGCCTTACCCGAAAAGGCCGGCGAGTCCGCCGGAAATGGATGACGAAAGGGTTCGAAAGCGGCCTCCATAAAAATGTATTTCAAAAAAATGTTACTTAACAGGTACTTGGAGACTACATTTTTCGACGCAAGCGTGGCAACATCCGATTACTGGCACTGTTTGGATCCCAACCAATCAAGTGACAGCTTGTGTATATAACCTTTCCAGGATGGATATAGGTTTCGACTTGTCACGCTGAGCCATATAAAGCAAAAGGCCCACCAATGACTTCATCATGGGTGCCTACATGCTTAGTTTCTTCACGCGAAGAAAAGTGTCTCCGATCTCGTCCAATACTGCTGCAGGCTTTTTCAAACCAGAATCTCCCGACGCGTTGCTGTCGACTTCCCGACGGCGCCAGTTGATTGAAAACATCTGGCAGCGGACCTCTCTGCCCCGTGAGCAGTTCGAGACGCTTTACATGCAGGCATTCAAGAGCTACGCAGCCTTGGTGCAGCATCTCCCTGCCTCTGAGAATCATCACCATGCATATCATGGTGGCATGCTGGATCACGGTCTTGAGATCGTCGCCTACGCGCTGAAGATACGGCAAATGTATCTGCTCCCCATCGGAGCACCGCCCGAGTCGCAGGCGGCCCAGTCAGAAGCATGGTCTGCAGCATCCGCCTATGGTGCGCTCGTCCACGACCTGGGCAAGATTGCGGTAGACGTCAAGGTTGAACTCGCAGATGGCACTATCTGGCATCCATGGCACGGGCCTCTGGATCAGCCATACCGATTCAAGTACGTGAAAGGTCGAGACTATCGGTTGCATGGAGCCGCTTCGTCGCTGATCTACTCCAATGTGATTCCGGCGAAGGCATTGGACTGGCTCAGCGGGTTTCCCGAGCTCTGGTCTCAACTCGTGTTCGCGTTCGCAGGTCAATATGAGCATGCCGATATCCTTGGTGAAATTGTCTCCCAAGCTGACCAGGCTTCCGTGGCACAGGAACTCGGAGGCAATCCAGGCCGAGCTATGTCAGCGCCCAAGCAGTCTATCCAACGGCAGCTGGCTGAAGGCCTGAGAATGCTCATTGCGGATAAATTCAAGTTGAACCAGCCCGACGGTCCCTCAGACGGATGGCTGACCCAGGAAGGCTTGTGGCTTGTCAGCAAGCCGGCCGTAGATCAGCTCAGAGCTCTTCTACTGTCTCAGGGTATCGAACACATCCCCTCATCCAACGCCCCGATGTTCAACCTGCTCCAGGATCAGGCGATCATTCAGCCCAACGGAGAGGGAAAAGCCATTTGGAAGGCCAGCATCGACAATGGTCGCGGCTGGAAGAACACGTTCACGGTACTGAAAATAGCGCCGGCGCTGATTTGGCCGAACACCACTGATAGGCCTGAGACCTATACCGGCACTCTGACAGTGGAATCTGCACCAGCGGCAGATGAAAACGAGCCAGCTCCTGCTGGAGGCGAAGAGTCTCAACCCGTGAACAGCAAAAATACGCCTGCAGTATCAGCAGCGCCCCCGACACCTAAGCAAGCGCCTGCTGCAGCAAAAGATTTTGATGCACTGGACGAGCTGCTCGATCTGTTCCCCGACCCGGTAGCGACAGCACCGACTCAACCAGCACCCGAGCCGTTAGACGATGATGATCAGATTCCCTTTTTGCCCCCTCCTCCGGCAGCTACCAGTCTTAGCCAACCTCGGCAGCTAGTGGGTATCAAGGCAACGAACGACAAAGCTCCGGTCGAAGAGCCGGCAAAAGTCTCGCCGGAAGGTAGCTCAAGCCACGGCTTGAATTTCCTCACCTGGCTGAAGGGGGGCGTGATCTCCCACAGGATCATCATCAATGACGCCAAGGCTCGTGTGCATACCGTGGATGGCACTGCGTTCCTGGTTAGCCCGGACATATTCAAACGTTACGCACTTGAGCACCCAGACATAGAGCGTGAGGCTAAAGAGCGGGATCTGGAAGCTTGGCAGGTCGTTCAGCGTTCTTTTGAGAAACTGAAAAAACATCGCAAGACTGGCGCAGGCCTGAACATCTGGACATGCCTGGTCAAAGGACCACGAAAAAGCAAGCAACTGCGGGGCTATCTGCTCATAGAGCCTACCGACGTTTTCAGCGAGGTGCCCTATGACAACCCGGTCATCAGCTTGGCAGAATTGGTAGACAAGGACACATCTGAATGAAACCGATGACGCTTCCGGAACTGACCCAGGAGTACATCCTCACCCATGACCTTCGTCCTGACACAGTAAAGATTTACAGAGCGGCTACAAAAGCGTACGTGAACTTTTTTGGCGAATGCCTAGCCTGCGAAACCACTCATCGAGACATGCTCGAATGGCGCCGATCAGAACTGGCACGGATCTCCAAGCGGAGCTGGAATACTTACTCAAGCCATCTGCGTACGGTGTACAGGTACGCAATGGAGCACGGGCTTGTCGAGCTGAAAGTGAATCCGCTAAAGGATACCCGTGTCATGCCTACCAAACGTCCGAAGAAGACGATTGGCAACGACGTCATTGTTCGGGCACGCAACTGGCTAAGGTTTCTCGTACAAGAGGAACTATCGACTGGAAAACGATCAGAGATCACTCCGGCATGGTTCTGGCTGGCAGTGTTTGAAACCTTCTATTACACAGGCATAAGACTCAACGCGTTGCTGTGCTTAAGGTACCAAAACGTAGATCTGGGACAGAGACTGATAAGAGTGAGGGGAGAAACAGAGAAAACGCACCGGGAGTTTATGATTCCGATACCTGATGGACTGATGCCGCATCTAGTGCTGGTGATGGACACAGCCAAGAAGGTTGGCTTTTCTAGTACTGACCAGGTTTTCAATATCAACAGATTCTCTGGTCATTACAAGCGGGAGCATATGAACTCTGATCAGGTGGAGGCCATGTACAAAAAGCTGACCAATATGACTGGCACGCGCATGACACCGCACCGCTTCAGGCACACGATAGCCAGCGAACTGATGAGGCAGCCAGAGCGCAATATTCACATCACAAAGAATCTGCTGAATCATTCAAATATAGCAACGACGATGGAGTACATAGAACCAGACTACGATCTGATGCGAGAAGTTATGAATGAAAGAGGTCAACAACAGGCCAAAATCAATTATCTAGTTAGACCGATAATCCCCAAAAGTTCAGGCCCTGCGGCTGGCAGCGCAGTACCGGGGGTGAGCTTGGTATCCGGGACAGAGCTGCAACCGGCGACGACCGAATCGAGTGAGGCCAAAAAAGCCGACGATACGGCCTCCAATCCCCCTGTAGCGGAGCGTCTCGAACTGATGTCGACCGCACCTTTGGTCAATGTATTAAAATCCACACCAGTTTCTGTTCATAGCGAGCCCGTCACCTCAAACGAGGCCAAAGCGCAGGCATTGAGTTTGATATCGGACGCACCGGAGATGGAATATGAGTTCGGCGAATTGGAGGATATTGCTCGCTGGATCAGGGAAAATGCTGCTGGCGAGATGGTTGTTCAGATTGCAGCCGGAGAAGACATAGGCACAATCAGCGAAGGCAAGGCATCTATTCAATCGCCCGACGGCTATTACAGGATCCCTTGGAGCAGTGGATCTGTAAAGTGAGTCGACGGTGCGGCGGATCCCTAAATGCCATCATCATGAGCGCTCGCCAGAGCATGTATTCAGTTTCAGTAAACGTGCAAGATAGCCGATAACAGCCACGCACTGCGTCAGGATGAAAAAATATGCGTGGCCTCCAGTAGCTCTGAAGCTGCACTCCGCCTTGCAATTTGACATCACGGCTTGCCGGCGCTATGTTTCGCGACAGACGGCTGCTTGTCTGGGTGCGCATCGCGCTCAAACGGTATCGCCTGCCTTCAGCTTCGAAAGACTAGCCAGCTGCCTTACAGATCGTTGCCTCAATGCCGTGACGGAAGCCCAATCAGCTACCCCACCTCAGGCCGGATAATCTGCAAGGCAAAAAAAAATCTGGAAATCCGCATTTTCATGGGCCTTCCAGATTTTCGAAATGGTGGGTCGTGTGGGATTCGAACCTACGACCAATTGGTTAAAAGCCAACTGCTCTACCAACTGAGCTAACGACCCTCTGTTGTGTGGCGCGTATACTACTGATTTTTATCAGTAATTCAACACCTTTTTTAAAAAACTTTAAAAATAACGAGTCGGGTCTGCGATACCGGCGGCAGTAAAGCCCTCTGCGCGCAAGCGACAGCTGTCGCATTTGCCACAGGCACGGCCGTGGTCGTCAGCCTGGTAGCAGGAGACCGTCAGCGAGTAATCGACCCCCAACGCGGTGCCTGCCTTGACGATGTCCGACTTGCTCAAATTCTGCAGCGGCGCCCTGATGGTGAAGCCCTGCCCTTCCACACCGGCCTTGGTAGCCAGATTGGCCATGCGCTCGAATGACTCGACAAACTCGGGACGGCAATCCGGGTAGCCGGAGTAATCCACGGCATTGACGCCAATGAAGATATCCCGCGCCCCCAGGACCTCTGCCCAGCCCAGGGCGAGTGAGAGGAAGACGGTGTTGCGTGCCGGTACGTAGGTGACCGGAATGCCTTCAGAAGGCGACTCAGGCACCGCAATGGAGCTGTCGGTCAATGCCGAGCCGCCAATACCGTTGAGGTTCAGGCCGATGACCTTGTGCTCCACGGCACCGAGATCACCAGCAATGCGTGCAGCGGCATCCAGTTCGGCGCGATGACGCTGGCCGTAATCGAAGCTCATGGTGTAACAGACGTAACCCTCGGCGCGTGCCATGGCTACGACGGTCGCAGAGTCCAGGCCACCAGACAGGAGGATCACGGCTCTTTTTTCAGTCTTGGTCAATTCACTCATATCAGCGCCCCGGCTCGTCATCCCAAAGAATTTTATGCAACTGCATCTGCAGGCGTACCGGCAGGTTGTCAGCCACGATCCAGTCCGCCAGATCGCGACCCTTGAGCTCGTGGTGACTGGCCGAGAACAGAACTTCGCCCGCACGACGATCGAGGCCGTACTGAATCAGCTTGGAAACGGCCCAGTCGTAATCTTCACGCGAGCAGATCACGAATTTGACCTGATCGTTGGCCGTCAGCAGCTCCATGTTCTCGTAGCGGTTACGCGAGACTTCTTTTGACCCTGGGCTCTTGAGGTCGACTACGCGACTGACACGAGGATCCACCGCCGAGATATCCAAAGCACCACTGGTCTCCAGAGACACTTCATAGCCCGCGTCGCAAAGACGCTTCAGCAACGCAATGGCATTGGGCTGGGCGAGCGGCTCGCCGCCGGTGACGCAGACGTAGCGAGGGCGATAGGAGGCCACTTGCCCAAGAATGTCGTCCAGCGTCTGAATGGTGCCGCCGCTGAACGCGTAGGCACTGTCGCAGTACTGACAGCGCAAAGGGCAGCCGGTAAGGCGAACGAATACGGTGGGCAGGCCAGCCGTACGGGTTTCACCCTGCAACGAGTGAAAGATTTCGGTGATGCGTAATGTGTCTTGCATATCAGCCACGGGCGTAACAGCTAAACAGGCCGTCCGCCTCCGTCAGGCACTTCAAGGGACTCGGCAATCGCGGAATCCAGAAAAGCGTAAGGTGTACCGGAATTTCGGGTGCGAGATTCTAACGAAAAAAGCCGCGACTAGCGCGGCTTTCTTGATCAGCGGGTCAGAACATCAAAGGCGCTGGAGATCTCGTTGCGCCAATTGTGCAGCTGAAGTGCCCGGATACTGGGCAACGACCTGCTGCAATATGCCTTTTACCTTATCGGTATGACCCAGACGGCGTTCGACATCAGCCAGCTTGTACAGCGAATCAGGCACCTTGGCATGCTTCGGATACTGCTGACTGACTTTGGCGAACGCCTGACCAGCGCCCTGAAGGTCGCCTTTGGCCAGGTTTACTTCACCCAGCCAGTATTGGGCGTTGCCCGCATAAGAGCTGTTTGGGTATTTGCGCAGGAAAGCGGTGAAGGCCTGACTAGCCTTGTCGAAATCCTTTGCCTTGATCAAATCGAAGGCTGCTTCGTAATAAAGCTTTTCCTTCGCCGGATCAGGAGGCTCGGTGCCTGCTGCCGGTGCCTGCTGAGCCGCTGAGGCCGAAGGCGTCCCGCCGGCGTCGATAGCGCCACCAGCAGGTTGGGAATTATTGGTAGCCGGAGCGGCTGCGCCACTGGCTATACGTTGATCGAGTTCCTGATAACGCTCCAGAGCTTCCTGCTTCATGCGCTGGATGTCATTTTGCTGGACCTCGACAACACCGCGCAAACGCGCGATTTCGTCCTGCATTTGCTGCAGCTGCATGAACAGCTGACCTTGTGCCGAGGCAGGGGCCGTAACCCCTCCCCCGGCATAGGCGCCGGACGTGCCATAACCCGCTGGCGGATAACTGCTGCTGCCAGAGCCAGAATTGTTATCGACCACAGGTGCCGCACCCAACGCTGAAAGCGGAAGGGCGAGGGCCAAAACGGTTAGAGCACGTCGGCACGTTCGCATGTCAAATTACTTACGCAGTTCGACGCGACGGTTTTGAGCCCAGGACTGCTCGTCGTTGCCGGTAGCAACTGGACGCTCTTCGCCGTAGGAAACCAGTTCCAGCTGAGCTGGGGAAACACCTTGCAGTACCAGGTAGCGCTGAACGGCTTTCGCACGACGCTCGCCCAGTGCCATGTTGTACTCGCGAGTACCACGTTCGTCGGTGTTGCCTTCCAGAACAACGCGAGCGCCGTTAGCTTTCAGGTCTTTGGCGTGCACGTCCAGGGAGCGCATGGCTTCTGGCTTCAGGTCCGAACTGTCGTATTCGAAGTAGAAGGTGGTGATTGCGCGCAGAGCAGCTTCTTCGCTCAGGGAGCCGTCAACAGCACCCGAGTTGGCGCCGTAACCAGCGTTAGGATCAACAGCAGCACCGCCTGCACCGGCATTGTCGCCGCCTTTGGACGAGCAACCTACAGCTACAGCCATGGCCAGAGCCAGCGCAGCAAATTTACCAAACTTCAGCATTTCCATCTTGAAACTCCTAATGAACCCCAGTGTGTTAAGCAAATCGTGTAGCGCCGCGTCAGTTCAGGTAAGGGGACCAGGAAGGTTCTCTGACTTCGCCTTGAGCGGTAGGAAGCGGGAGCCTTACGCGTCCGTTAATGGACACGAGCATCAAGACTCCCCGGCCCTGCTGGCGGGTGGCGTAGATTACCATGGTGCCGTTGGGCGCAACAGTAGGCGACTCATCAAGGTTGCTATCTGTGAGGATTTTTACGCTACCGCGGGCCAAATCCTGCACTGCTACCTTGAAATTAGTGAAGCCGTCCTGCCGGTGAATCATTACCAGCGTCTTTTCATCGGCTGACAATTTCGGGTTGGCGTTGTAGTTACCCACGAACGTTACGCGTTCGGCACCGCCGCCATTGATATTGGTCTTGTAGATCTGTGGCTTGCCGCCACGGTCCGACGTGAAGTATAGCGTAGACCCGTCCTTGCCGAAGAAAGGTTCAGTATCAATCGAAGAATCGTTGGTGACGCGGCTCAATTGACGCGACGCCAGATTGATCACATAGATCTCCGGGTTGCCATCCTTGGACAGCACGAACGCCAGCTTGCTGCCATCCGGCGACCAGGCAGGCGCGCCGTTCAGGCCTTCGAAGTTGGTGATCTGTTCGCGACGACCGGTGTCGATGTGCTGAACAAAGATGCGTGGACGCTTCTGTTCGAACGAGACATACGCAATACGCTTGCCGTCCGGCGCAAAACGCGGCGACAGGATTGGCTCACGGGATTGCAACAGGGTTACCGCACGAGCACCGTCGTAATCCGAACGCTGCAGGGTGTAACGCGTGTTGTTCTCCGAGAAGCGTTCGGCCGTCACGTAAAGCATACGAGTGGAAAACGCACCCTTGATACCGGTGAGCTTCTCGAACGACTGGTCTGCAATGTAGTGCGCCATGTCGCGCAGCTGATCATTGGTACCCGACACGTTGCCGGTCAGCACTTGCTGCTCGGTGGCCACGTTGAACAGTGCGTACTGGATCTGCAGACGTCCGCCGGCAGGCGTGATGTTGCCGACCATGACGTACTGGGCACCCAGCGCTTTCCAGTCACGGAAAATGACTTCACTGGCCTGGGTCGGCAAGCTGATCATGTTCTGCTTCGGGATCGGCGCGTAGTAGCCGGAGTTGCGCAGATCGTTGCTTATGATTTCGGCCATGTCCTCAGGCAGGACGTTACCGCCCTGCCATCCGAAAGGCACAACAGCGATGGGCGCTGCACGGTCACTGCCGCTGGTGACCAGAATGTTCTTTTCTTCTGCCGACACCATTGCGGATGCGAAACAGAGAACGACCAGCAGTCCTCGAAAAAGGTTGATCACAAGGCTAGATCTCCAGGTGTGAATGTCATCTTGAATGAACGATAGGGCGCGAAGTCAGCCGGCTTCAGACCCTGCATTTCTGTCAAACGTCCAATGTTCTTCACCGCAGCAACCGCAGAGCTGTCAAACGGTCCATCGCCACTGGATTTGGCAATCGATACAGAGGCAATCGTACCGTCGGGCAACATCCCGATCTGCAACGTTACCGACATGTTGTTACGTGCCGATGGTGGACGACTCCAGCCTTCGGAAGCCCTGACACGAATCAGGTCATCAAAACTGCCAGCCGTTTCATCGCCCCGCTCGTCAGCCAAAGCCTGTTGCCGCTCCGGTTTGTCGGACAGCAAATCGGCCAGTGCCTGCGCCTTCTTGTCTTCAGCGGATTTACGAGCTGCTTCCTGCGCCTTCTTGGCGGAATCGGCAGCGGCTTTTTTCTTCGCGTCCTCGGCAGCCTTTTTCTTGGCGTCTTCTGCGGCCTTTTTCTTGGCCTCATCAGCAGCCTGTTTCTTGGCTTCCTCGGCAGCAGCTTTCTTGGCGTCTTCTTCGGCTTTTTTCTTCGCCTCTTCTTCGGCCTTTTTCTTGGCTATATCAGCCTGTTGCTTATCTTCAAGCTTTTTGGCGTCGGCGACCTTCTTGGCTTCATCGGCTTTCTTGGCATCGTCAGCCTTTTTGGCCTCCTCTGCTTTCTGTTCGGCCTTTTTGGCTTCGTCGGCAGCTTTCTGCTCTTCGGCTTTTTGAGCAGACTCTTCTTTCTTTTGTTCCGCAGCTTTTACAGCTTCCTGTTTTTGCTGCTCGATCTTTTTCTGCTCCAGCTGTTCGACTTCTGTTTGTCGCGCAGCGGTTTTCTTCGCCTCACCGGCAATCTTCTGGTTGGTCTGGGTAGTGGCCTGGCTCTTGGACTTGAGCTGATAGAGCGTTGCCTGAACGATAGGCTTGGCTTCGGGCAAATCCGGAGTCATGGCAAAGCTGACGAACAGCATGCCGAAAATCAGAATATGCAATGCCACGGCCCAGACACTGGGCCAGAAGTAGCTTTCCGAGGCGGACGGCTCTCGAATCGGCTGCATCAGGGTGCCTCGGTAATCAAGCCAACATTCCCGACCCCAGCCTTCTGCAGCCCGCCCATCGTGCCCATGACCGAGCCGTAATCGACGGTCTTGTCACCACGAATGAAAACCTGCGTCTGCTTGCCTGCGTCACGACCGGCGGCGACGATCTTGGTCACTGCGGCGGTCAGCTGTGGCAGGGTCATTGCCTTGTCCATCTGCTTGTCGGTATCGACTTCGCTGCCAAGGTTCCAGTAATAGGTCTTGTCAGCCTTGATCGAAATGGTCAGGACCTGATTGTTGTTGTCTTGCGGCAAAGCCTCGCTGGAGACCTTGGGCAAGTCGACTTTCACGCCCTGGTTGATCATGGGAGCCGTGACCATGAAAATCACGAGCAACACCAGCATCACGTCGATGTAGGGCACTACGTTCATTTCGGCGACCGGCTTGCGTTTTCTGCGACGATCTCGAGCGATTAAAGCCATGGGGAATTACCTGCTCACTCTTCGCTGGTGTGCACTTTACGGTGCAGGATGGCCTGGAACTCGTCAGCAAACGTGTAATAACGGCTGATCAAGGTCTCACTGCGCGCGGCGAAACGGTTGTAGGCAATAACGGCCGGAATGGCTGCAAACAGGCCGATGGCCGTTGCAATCAGTGCTTCGGCAATGCCCGGTGCCACGGTAGCCAGCGTTGCCTGCTGCGCAGTCGCCAGACCGCGGAAGGAGTTCATGATCCCCCAGACAGTACCGAACAGACCGACATAAGGACTGGTAGAACCGACGGTCGCCAGATACGGCAGACCGGCTTCGAGTTTCTCTTCCTCGCGGGATATGGCAACACGCATGGCGCGCGCCACACCTTCCATGACCGCATCAGGATCGACGCCGGACTGCTGACGCAGACGCGAGAACTCCTTGAAACCGGCACGGAAGATCTGCTCGACGCCCGAGTCCGGATCGGGATTGCTGCCCGCCTGACGGTACAGTTTGGACAGATCGATACCCGACCAGAAACGCTCTTCAAAGCTGTCCAATGCACGTCGACCTGCGCGCAGCATATTGCTGCGCTGAAAAATCACGATCCACGAAGTGACCGAAGCAGCTACCAGAATCAGCATTACCAACTGAACAACAATGCTGGCATTGCTGACCAAACTCCACATGGAGGAATGGTCGACGACGTTAGCTTCCACGCTTTATCTCCTGCTCTGAATGTATGCCCGCGCCGCCCTGGTCGGCGAAGGCCGCTCGCAGAGCTTCGGGAATGGCCCGGGGTTTAAAACTATCGGCGCGTACACACGCCACCAGAAACTGCCCTTCACAGAGCAGCGTTGCATCCGACGCCCGCCTGATCTGCTGTTTAAAGCGCAGGCTGACGCGATTCAATTCGGTTACTTCTGCACTGACGAGCAGCTCGTCATCCAGCCGCGCCGGCTTGTGATAACGAGCCTCACTGGAGTGCACGACAAATAAAAGGTTTTCCTGCGCCAGTTCGGATTGGGCAAAACCCAATTCCCGTAGCCGCTCGGTACGAGCCCGCTCCATGAATTTCAGATAATTGACGTAGTAGACGATGCCGCCGGCATCGGTGTCCTCGTAATAAACGCGACAGCGATGTGCGAACGACTGAACCCCGTTTTGCGCGCGCATACTCTAGAGCTTACTCCTCAGGTTGCCAATCGGGTCAGGCAACTGTTTTTCAACGTTTTGCCACTTAGTTACAGGTATCGGCGGCAGGACTGGCAATGTGACCACAGAGACCGCAAATAAATTGCAAGCCATCGCTATAAATCCACAGGCCCATCGCCAAAATCGTCCGGTACCGGTATCTCGCCCATCCTCGACGGGATATTCAGGCCGAAATGCAGATAAGCATGCCGGGTCACCACACGCCCGCGAGGTGTGCGCATGATATAGCCTTGCTGGATCAAATAGGGCTCGAGTACGTCTTCGATTGTATGACGCTCCTCGCTGATGGCCGCCGCCAGGCTGTCCACGCCCACCGGACCACCGTCGAACTTCTCGATCATGGTCAGCAGCAAACGCCTGTCCTGATGATCGAAGCCGTGCTCGTCGACGTCCAGCAGGTTGAGGGCCTTGTCGGCTGTCTGCCGGGTAATCTGCCCATTGCCACGAACCTCGGCAAAATCCCGTACGCGACGCAACAGGCGGTTGGCGATACGCGGCGTGCCACGGGCGCGCCTGGCAATCTCGAAAGCGCCCTGCGGCTCAATGACCAAACCCAGAATGCCTGCCGAGCGCGAGACAATCGTCGAAAGATCGGCGATGTTGTAAAACTCGAGTCGCTGCACGATGCCGAAACGGTCGCGCAACGGATTGGTCAGCATGCCGGCACGAGTGGTCGCGCCGACCAGCGTGAACGGCGGCAGATCAAGCTTGATCGAACGCGCTGCCGGACCCTCACCGATCATGATGTCGAGCTGGAAGTCTTCCATTGCCGGGTACAGCACTTCCTCGACGATTGGCGACAGACGATGGATCTCGTCGATGAACAGCACGTCATTGGGTTCGAGATTGGTCAGGATCGCTGCCAGATCGCCAGGCCGCTCGAGGACCGGGCCGGACGTACTCTTGATCGACACGCCCATTTCCTGGGCGATGATATTGGCGAGCGTGGTCTTGCCCAGGCCGGGCGGACCGAAGATCAGCGTGTGGTCCAGCGCTTCGCTGCGACCACGGGCAGCCTGGATGAACAACTCCATCTGCTCGCGCACGGTCGGCTGGCCGATATAGTCCGCGAGGCTCAGTGGCCGAATCGCGCGGTCCATCTGTTCATCACGATCACGGCCACCCGTGGCGGTTATCAGGCGGTCGGCGTCTATCACTTAACCCATCCCCTTCAACGCACGGCGAATCAGATCCGCACTGCTCAAATCTTTTTCCTTGATGGCGGAGACAGCCTTGCTCGCCTCCTGAGGTTTGTAGCCCAGCGAAATCAGTGCGCTGACCGCATCGGATTCTGCCGACGCTACAGGCTCAGCCTGATTGGGGCCATTGGAAACCAGCGTAAAGGTGCCTGGCAAGGACTCCCAGGCCTTGAAACGATCCTTGAGCTCGACCAGCAGACGCTCGGCGGTCTTCTTGCCCACGCCGGGAATGCGCGTCAGCGCCGACGTGTCCTGCGCCTGCACGCAACGCACCAGCTCATCGACTTCCAGACCGGACATCAGCGCCAGTGCCAGCTTGGGGCCGACGCCATTGAGCCGGATCAGCTCACGAAACAGCTCGCGCTCGCGCTTTTCGTAGAAGCCGTACAAAAGGTGCGCGTCCTCACGGACCACCAGGTGGGTGTGCAACGTCACCGTCTCGCCGACATGCGGCAACCGGTACAGGGTGGTCATCGGCACTTCCACCTCATAGCCGACGCCGTTGACATCCAGCACCAGATGCGGAGGCTGCTTTTCGGCGAGAGAGCCGCGTAAACGTCCAATCACGTTTCAGATCCTTTCGTGTTGCCTGTCGCTCGCGCGAAGAAGTTGAACACCGTCATCATAGAAAATATGCGGACACATAATGCCAGTCAGAGCCGCAAGCGGCCGCCGCGACTGCGCGCAGTGGCCAACCCGTGAGGAATCAGACTGGAGCGCGTATGCGCGTGGCACAGGGCGATGGCAAGGGCATCGGACGCATCGATTTGCGGCTTTTGGGTCAGCTTGAGCAGATGCATGACCATCATCATCACCTGTTCTTTATTGGCACCGCCGGTTCCTGCAACGGCCTGCTTGACCTGGGTTGCGGTGTATTCGGCAATTTCCAGCGCTTCTTCGGCACCCGCCACGATGGCTGCGCCCCTGGCCTGCCCCAGCTTCAATGCCGAATCGGCGTTACGCGCCATGAAAACCTTCTCGATGCCCATCGTCACCGGTCCGTAGGTCTTGATGACCTCCCGCACACCGCGATAAACGATCTGCAAACGCTCGTGCAGCTCGCCGCTGCCAGTGCGGATGCAGCCCGACGCAACATAGACACAGCCGCGTCCGGTGTCGCGTACCACGCCATAGCCGGTGATTCGCGAACCGGGATCGATACCAAGAATAAGAGTCATAACGCCTGCAGCTTGAGGAGGTCACGCAAAACAATAGGTGCAGCATAAAGGCAGAAGCCGGGGGCCGATAGCTGCGTGTTGCTCACAGCTTCGTTCCCCCGGCTTCCGACCTGGTGTTGCCTGTGAGCGATCAGCCCAGCTGTTCCATCACTTCGTCCGGGATTTCCGCGTTTGAATAGACGTTCTGCACGTCATCCAGGTCTTCGAGCATATCAATCAGCTTGAGTACCTTTTCAGCGGTTTCCAGATCAAGCACAGCGCTGGTGGTCGGCAGCATGACGATCTCTGCATCTGCTGCCTTGAAGCCTGCTGCCTCCAATGCGTTACGCACCGCATAAAACCCGGAGAACGAGGTGAACACATCGATCGAGCCGTCTTCGTTGGTCACGACATCGTCAGCATCGGCCTCCATGGCAGCCTCGATCAGCGAATCCTCATCGACACCGGCGAAGGAGATCTGGCCCTTGCGATCGAACAGGTACGCAACAGAACCGTCGGTGCCGAGATTGCCGCCGCACTTGGTGAACGCATGGCGTACAGCCGCCGCAGTACGATTGCGGTTGTCGGTCATGGTTTCAACCATGACCGCCACGCCGCCCGGACCATAGCCCTCGTAACCCAGCTCTTCGACATCATCACCGTCGGAGGCCCCTACTCCTCGCGCCACCGCACGATCAATGGTGTCACGGGTCATGTTCGCACCAAGCGCCTTGTCCAGCGCCAACCGCAGACGCGGGTTGGAACCGGGATCACCGCCACCCTGACGCGCAGCAACGGTCAGCTCACGGATCCACTTGGTGAAAATCTTGCCTTTCTTGGCATCCTGACGCTCTTTGCGGTGCTTGATGTTCGCCCACTTAGAATGACCTGCCATTTTTCGCTCCAGATTCTTTTTGAAACACCTTCACCTTTCGCCCTGAAAAACCGGGCAAAAAGCTTCACTCAATAAGGGCAGATACAGGGCGTATCGACGATACGCCCTGCCCGGCATCACTCGGCCTTCGGCTGCTCGCGCAGACGGATGTGCAGCTCGCGCAACGCTTTGGCATCGACAACGCCAGGCGCCTGGGTCATGACATCGGCCGCGCTCTGGGTTTTCGGGAACGCAATCACTTCACGAATCGATTGCGCGCCGGTCATCAGCATCACCAGACGGTCCAGACCGAAAGCCAGACCACCGTGCGGTGGCGCGCCGTATTTCAAGGCATCGAGCAGGAAGCCGAACTTCTCCTGCTGCTCGTCTTCGGCAATGCCCAGCAGACGGAAGACCGCCTGTTGCATTTCCTTGCGATGGATACGGATCGAACCGCCGCCCAGCTCGGTGCCGTTGAGCACCATGTCGTATGCACGGGACAGCGCGGTCGCCGGGTTGGCTTCCAGCTCTTCAGGCGTGCACTTGGGTGCCGTGAAGGGGTGGTGCAATGCGGTGAAGCTGCCGTCGTCGTTTTCTTCGAACATCGGGAAGTCAACGACCCACATCGGTGCCCACTCGCACGTGTGCAGCTTGAGGTCATTGCCGATCTTGATGCGCAGCGCGCCAAGGGCCTCGCTGACGATCTTGAACTTGTCCGCACCGAAGAAAACGATGTCGCCATCAACCGCACCAACGCGATCGAGGATGACGTTCAGGTTGTCTTCCGGAATGAACTTGACGATCGGCGACTGCAAGCCTTCCGGCCCCTTCGCACGCTCGTTGACCTTGATGTAGGCCAGACCCTTGGCACCATAGATGCTGACGAACTTGGTGTAGTCGTCGATCTGGCTGCGCGCCATACTGGCGGCGCCCGGTACACGCAGTGCGGCAACGCGCCCCTTGGGATCGTTGGCCGGGCCGCTGAACACCTTGAATTCCACGCCGGTGAGCTGATCGGCAACATCCACCAGTTCCAGCGGGTTGCGCAGGTCCGGCTTGTCGGAACCGTAGCGGCGCATGGCCTCTTCGAAAGTCATGTGCGGGAAATCACCGAACTCCAGGTCCAGAACTTCCTTGAACAGCTGACGAACCATCTTCTCGGTCAGACCGATGATGTCCTCTTCGTTGAGGAAGCTGGTTTCGATGTCGATCTGGGTGAATTCCGGCTGACGGTCAGCACGCAGGTCTTCGTCGCGGAAGCATTTGGCGATCTGGTAGTAACGGTCGAAGCCAGCCACCATCAGCAGTTGCTTGAACAGCTGAGGCGATTGCGGCAGGGCGAAGAAGCTGCCCGGGTGTGTGCGGCTTGGCACCAGATAGTCGCGAGCGCCTTCCGGGGTGGCGCGGGTCAGGATCGGCGTCTCGACGTCGAGGAAGCCGTTGTCATCCAGATAGCGACGGATACTGGTAGTGATGCGCGAACGCAGACGCAGCTTCTCGGCCATTTCCGGACGGCGCAGGTCGATGAAGCGATAACGCAGACGTGTTTCCTCGCCGACGTCGGAATACTCATTCAGCGGGAACGGCGGCGTTTCGGACTCGTTCAACACCTCGAGTTCGTAACCCAGAACTTCGATGGCGCCTGACGCCATGTTCGCATTCACGGCACCTGCCGGGCGAGCACGAACCTTGCCCACGACCTTGACCACGTACTCGCTACGCACGCGATCAGCGGCAGCGAAGCTGTCGGCACGATCCGGGTCGAACACGACTTGAGCCATGCCTTCACGGTCGCGGATATCGAGGAAGATAACGCCCCCGTGGTCACGACGACGGTGGACCCATCCGCAAAGGGTAATTTCCTGGCCTTCCAGACTCTCGTTCAGTTGGCCGCAATAATGGCTGCGCATCATGATGGTGTTTTCACTTCTCGTAATTCGAATTCGGTGGCGATTTCGCTCCTGGCTTGCGCTCAGAGGTACAAGGCACTGGCACAAGACTAAATCCAGCCCTGGCCCACGCAGAGTCACGCCCGCTAGCAAGACGGAGGATTATATAGAGTTAATTGGCACCGTGCAGCCGGACGAACCTATTAACGACCGGATAAGCTCATGATCACCCCGCGCAGCCGAGCCGTTCGCTCGCGCTGCGGGGGAAAGCGCAGGCCCACCTGAGCGAGCCCACAGAAATGAGGATAAGCCCACGCTAGACGTGAGAATTTTCCAGGCAATCGCCCTTCAAAAGATGCGCCACACAGACAACACGAATCAAACCACTGAAATTCTTCACGCCCCCGTACCGTAAGTGAACCTCCCGATCAATGTAGGACAGCACCGCATTGACGGAGCACTCATTACTACTGGCGATACCTGAAAGAATGTTCCAGTACACTTTCTCCAGACGCAGGCACGTCGCCAGGCCGTTAAGTCGAACGGATTTTGAGTGCGGCTGCGCCAGCGTCATATTGAAATCCTCGACAAAAGGATCATGGCGTATTTCCACCTCTCGGCGGAGCAACTTAAGCTCTCGCTCAGCACTTCGTAACATCATAACCGCCACCTTCGAATCATTGAATTTTAAGCATCAAAAGAAATATTCAAAAACAAATAAATGTCCCGATGTATAAAACATGATTGGCGATTTTATAGCCAGAAGCCCCTACACGTTGTCACTGTAGGAGATGGCTACAGGAAACAACGGAATATCGTTATTAACCTTGAAGGGGGCGCCAATAAAAGCGAGGAAAACTGCAGAGCAGCGCGCGACTGTTGGGCCTCGGCTTGCCCGAGCAATTGCGCGATGAAAGCAGGTGCAGGAAGTGACAGGTGTGACGGGCGAAGAACAACTCAGGAACGGGACGAGTGGCACTTGAAGCCACTCGTCCCTGGCCGTTACTTGGACTCGAGCATCGAGCGCAGCATCCAGGCGGTTTTTTCGTGCACCTGCATGCGTTGCGTCAGTAGGTCAGCCGTCGGCTCATCACTAACCTTATCCAGAAGAGGAAAGATACTACGAGCAGTACGGACAACAGCCTCTTGACCCTGCACCAGACTTTTGATCATATCTTCAGCACTGGGCACGCCTTCTTCTTCCTTGATGGAAGACAGGCGCGCATATGTCGAATAAGTACCCGGCGCCGGAAAGCCCAGAGCACGAATACGCTCGGCAATGGAATCAACCGCCAGTGCCAGCTCGTTATATTGTTCTTCGAACATCAAATGCAGCGTGCGAAACATCGGCCCGCTGACATTCCAGTGAAAGTTGTGAGTCTTGAGGTAAAGCACATAAGTATCCGACAGCAGATGCGACAGACCGTCCACGATCGATTTGCGATCCTCTTCACTGATACCGATATCGATTGCCATGTTTCATGCCCTTTTGGTGAGGATTGAAAAGCAGTAAAGACGACTACTCTATCAAGAGAACCCGAATGGCGCAGCTTTCCGTTGGCAGGATGCTATCTGCTGGCAGCGAACTACGCCTCTGCCAGGGCTATTCACACGGGGCTGCAGCGGGCGTCCGGACCAGAAAATACCTGCGCGCCTGAAGGAGTCGTCAGCAAAATCCGTGAGACGCTCTGTTTCGCGCATCTACAGAGCCACTAAAGGACAGCGGGCTGCCAGCGCCGGACAGGCACGCGCACCATTATCGATTGCTGATTTGAGTAGGATCAGGCTTTGCTGTTAAATACACGCCGTGTCGCCAACGAGTTGTGATCCAGCGCTGGCACATAGGCCGGCCCAGCGTCCGTGCATCACGCCTCATCTTTTTCAGAAGCGTACCGGGCGTT
Organism: Pseudomonas sp. PvP100; assembly: GCF_017833055.1. Lineage (NCBI taxonomy): Bacteria > Pseudomonadati > Pseudomonadota > Gammaproteobacteria > Pseudomonadales > Pseudomonadaceae > Pseudomonas > Pseudomonas sp. PvP100. Next base: position 144,492 of record NZ_JAFIBO010000001.1, on the reverse strand, counting down.
ACCAGCTATTTCTTGTAATCCTTCTTGCATGTGAGCTTTTTAAAATGTTGAAAATTGTCCATCTGGTAACGGGAGCAGCAGCCCTGTTGCTTTCTTTCATACCGAGCCTGCGTAGTGAAGCGGCATCTCTCTACCTGCAAAATCCTGACGCGATCTGCCTGGCTTTTCTAGGGCTGCTTAACTTGATACTCGCTCCGGTCATTCCTTACTGGAATAGAGGTCCGCGTCATAATCTGCAAAATCTGGTCAGTGCATTGCTTGTCATTGCGGTAATCGTACAAACGCTAACCTTGCTTGTTCCTCTACCCGGCATCGCCGGTCAACCGGCTATTCTGGTGAGTCTGGCTGTCGCCATCGTAGCCGTCGCCCTGCACCTGAGCGTCAGCTTCTACAGGTCTTACACCCCTTCGTCCGCGCCACAAAGCCACGACATGGGAAATCGTGATACTGGCACCGTAAAGTGGTTCAACACCTCCAAGGGCTTCGGCTTCATCTCCCGGGATTCCGGCGACGATATTTTTGTGCATTTCCGAGCCATTCGCGGTGAGGGTCATCGCGTACTGGTCGAAGGACAGCGCGTCGAGTTTTCCGTAATGAACCGTGACAAAGGCCTGCAGGCCGAAGATGTCATTGCAGCCCTGCCCCGCCGCTGATTGTTTCAAGCAACAAAAAAACCGCGACCTCCTGACGGAGGTCGCGGTTTTTTTATGGCAGCCCATCAATAATGAGGTGGCGGCGCATCTTCCTCGAAGGTCTCGAACTGACTGCCCATTTCCTCCTGACGCTTGAGCATCGCAGCCATCTGCAGTTGCAGATGATCAAGCTCGCGCTGCTGCTTTACCAGCACGTCATTGAGTGCCTGAATCGTATCGTCCTGAAAGGCCATACGGCTTTCAAGCTCCATGACTCGCTCTTCAAGGCTCATGATTGCTCCTCCTCAAATCGAAAATCATTTGTCAGTACCGGCTTCAGTTGTCGACGGATTGCCGAGAGCTGTTCGTCAGTATAAGCGATGGCAGCATGCTTGCCCCACACAGGCGCAGGCCAGGCGGCATCGTCACGTTTGCGCACGATGACGTGCATATGCAGCTGGCTCACCACGTTACCCAACGCGGCAACGTTGATTTTATCCGCATCGAAGAGCTCGTTCAGCACCTTGGCCAACGCACTCGTCTCCTGCCAAAACTGCATCTGGTCTGCTGCACTCAGCTGAAAGACTTCGGTGATATCTGCGCGGCGCGGCACCAGAATGAACCAAGGGTAGTGGCTGTCGTTGGAGAGCAGCAACCGGCACAGCGGAAAGTCGCCAATCGGCAAGGTGTCTTGTTGAAGACGAGAATCCAGAACGAACACGATAAATAGCTCCTGACTGCCAGGTGAATGCACCTGCCCTGTCGGTAACAGGGTGCTGCGATAGGCAGTCAGGATACTAGGCTTCGCGTAAGGCTTCACCTGTGCACCAGAATGCACCCACCATAAAGGTCGCCGCACCGATTTGACGCCGCTGACTGGAGGCAGATCCCACTGTGAGCAGCCGCACCTTGAAAGACTGCCTTACGATTGCCTGCCTGACCTACATGAAAATGAAACATTCATTGCCTCACCATGACCGCCAGCCAGAGCAATGCTCCAGGTTCAGGCGAACCCGATGGGGAATGCACCAAAATCACACACTGCTGTTGCGTCAGCAACACAACGGATTCGTTTTCTACTCAATGTAAGCCTGTACCGGTAACGTTTTTGGGCGAGAGGGGCAGAGAACACCCTTGGCGCAGAAAAACCAGAGGTATTTTAAAAAAATAAAAATAGTCATTTAAAACAGATAGATGGAGCAAAAATGCGATCTTGATTCTGATTTTTCACAAAATTTTTTCATTTCCGGAAACTTTGTGCACGCTTGTTGCTTTATCACCCATATGATCACGACATCCCTGGCGGAAAACAGGGGTGACAGAATCAAGGGAAACAAGGCTTGCGACCCTGAGGGACGCTGTGACAGACCGCACCTTGACCGATCCGGCAAGGTTCAGAATGCCACTACAGGCTAGCTCGGCTGCGCGTCGTAAAGATTCTGAAAGGATAAGGCTGTAGCTATAGCAACCCAAGTCAGCGTGATATAGATTCCGCCGACAAAAATAGAAAGAGCCGCCCAGATAAAAAAACAGGTGGGACGGCAGACAAATCTTCTAAAAACCAAAGGAGCAATCACGATGAGAGTGATGAAGTGGAGCGCAATCGCACTGGCCGTTACGGCAGCCAGCGCCCAAATGGCAACAGCCGCACCTTTCGTCAGCGATCAGGCTGATGCCAAGGGCTTTGTGGAAGGCAGCACGCTTGACCTGAAGTTGCGCAACTATTATTTCAACCGTGACAACAAAAACGGCAATAGTGATTTGAGAGACTGGACCCAAGGTCTCTGGGCGAATTTCAGCACCGGTTACACTCAAGGCACCGTCGGTGTCGGCGCTGAAGCTTTTGGCTATTTCGGCATGCAGCTCTGGGCTCCGGACGCATACTCGGGCTCCACTAACCTGGCGTTCAACCGCAACACCGGTGAAAATGAAAACTCTCTTGGCAAGCTCGGTGGCGCTGTCAAATTTCGCATCTCGAAAACAGAGCTGAAAATTGGCGACATGCAGCCTACCAGCCCGGTATTCGCAGTTGGCGGCTCTCGCTTGCTTCCACAAACCGCAAGTGGTTTGAGCCTGCAAAGTAGTGAAATCTCAGGCCTCGACCTTGAGGCTGGCCACTTCTACTCCGGCACCAGCCAGAACGATACTAGCCATGACGGCGGAATTTTTGCCAACTATGCTGGCGTTGAAGCCAATAGCGCGGACTTCGCTGGTGGCAAATACGCAATTACCGACAGCCTGGGCGTTGCATTCTATGCCGCCAAGCTGGAAGACATCTGGGATCAATACTACGCCAACGTGAACTACGCCCTGCCACTGGGTGGAGATCAGTCTCTGGCATTCGATGCGAACATCTATCGCACCGTTGACGAAGGCAGCGCCAAAGCCGGCTCGATCAGCAACACCGCGTTCTCCGGTTCCGCAGCCTACTCGTTCCTTGCTGCGCATACCGTTACCCTCGCGCTCCAGAAGATCAACGGTGACACTCCGTTCGACTACATCGGTATCGGTGACAACAACCGCGGTGGCGACTCGATCTTCCTGAACAACTCGATCCAGTACTCCGACTTCAACGGTCCGGGTGAAAAATCCTGGCAGGTCCGCTACGACCTGAACATGACTCCGTACGGCGTTCCAGGCCTGAGCTTCATGACCCGTTACATCAAGGGTACTGACATCGACGGCACCAAAACACCTACCGGCAGCGCTTATGCTGGCCTGTACGGTGCAGACGGCGAGCACCACGAAACCAACCTTGAAGCCAAATACGTCGTACAGACTGGCCCGGCCAAAGACCTGTCCTTCCGTATGCGTCAGGCATGGCACCGCGCCAACGCCGACCAGGGCGAAGGCGACGTCAACGAGTTCCGCCTGATTGTCGATTACCCGATCTCGATCCTGTAATCACCGCTCAGCACTCGTTAATAGAAGAAGCCCGGCATATGCCGGGCTTTTTCATGAGCCCATGAAAGCGCTTCAACGCCACCTGCAAGCCAGCCGCGCCCTGTACGCGACCGGCACAGCGCCGTACAATGCCAGGTCATTTCCTGTCTCAGCAACCGACAACGGCCAACCATGCGCACCAGTCAATTTTTGCTCGCCACACAGAAAGAAACCCCTTCCGATGCGGTCGTGGTCAGCCATCAGCTGATGCTGCGCGCCGGCATGATTCGCAAGCTGGCCTCCGGCCTCTACACCTGGCTGCCCATGGGCCTGCGCGTGCTGCGCAAGGTCGAAGCCATCGTTCGTGAAGAAATGGACGCCGCAGGCGCACTCGAAATTCTGATGCCCGGCATTCAACCCGCAGAACTGTGGCAGGAATCCGGACGCTGGGAGCAGTATGGCCCGGAGCTGATGCGTCTGGTCGACCGCCACAACCGTGAGTTCTGCCTGGGCCCGACCCACGAAGAAGTCATCACCGATCTGGCACGCAATGAGCTCAACAGCTATAAACAGCTGCCGATCAATATGTACCAGATCCAGACCAAATTCCGTGACGAGATCCGCCCACGCTTCGGCCTGATGCGTGGACGCGAGTTCGTCATGAAAGACGCCTACTCGTTCCACGCCGATCACGAATCGCTGCAGGTCACCTACGACCGCATGCATCTGGCGTACAGCAACATCTTCACCCGACTGGGCCTGAAGTTCCGCCCGGTCGAAGCGGATAACGGCTCGATTGGTGGCGCCGGCTCGCACGAATTCCACGTACTGGCCGAATCCGGCGAAGACGATATCGTGTTCAGCGACGGCTCCGATTACGCAGCCAACATCGAAAAGGCCGAGGCGATTCCTCGCGAGAAGACGCGCCCTGCCGCTACCGAAGAGCTGCGTCTGATCGACACGCCGAACACCAAGACCATCGCCCAACTGGTCGAAGGTTTCGGTCTGCCAATCGAGAAAACCGTCAAGACGCTGGTGGTGCATGCTGCCGAAGAAGGCAAGCTGATCGCCCTGATCATCCGCGGCGATCACGAGCTCAATGAAATCAAGGCCAGTCAGCTGGAACAGGTCGCCAACCCGCTGGTCATGGCGTCCGAAGCCGAACTGCGCGACGCCATCGGCGCAGGCGCGGGCTCACTGGGCCCATTGAACCTGCCCCTGCCGTGCATCATCGACCGCTCTGTCGAGCTGATGAGCGACTTCAGCGTCGGTGCCAACATCGACGACAAGCATTATTTCGGCGTCAACTGGGAGCGCGATCTGCCGGTTCCGACCGTTGCCGACCTGCGCAATGTGGTTGCGGGCGACCCGAGCCCGGATGGCAAGGGCACGCTGGAAATCAAGCGCGGCATCGAAGTGGGTCACATCTTCCAGCTGGGCACCAAGTACAGCGAAGCGATGAAGTGCCAGGTGCTGGGTGAAAACGGCAAGCCGGTCAATCTGGCGATGGGTTGCTATGGCATCGGTGTTTCCCGAGTGGTTGCAGCTGCCATCGAACAGAACAGCGACGAAAACGGCATCATCTGGAACGATACCCTCGCGCCGTTCCAGATTGCGCTGGTCCCGCTGCGCTACGAGACAGACGCCGTTCGTGAAGCGACGGACAAACTGTACGCCGACCTGACGGCTGCCGGTTTTGAAGTATTGCTCGACGACCGCGACAAGAAGACCAGCCCGGGCATCAAGTTCGCCGACATGGAACTGATCGGTATCCCGCACCGCATCGTGGTGAGCGACCGAGGCTTGGCCGAAGGCAATCTGGAATACAAGAGCCGTACCGAATCGCAACCGCAAGCCATTGCAGTCGCGGACGTGCTGTCGTTCATCCAGGGCAAAGTGAACCGCTGAGTCAAAAGGCGCACCTGCTCGCAGGTGCGCCGCTCTTCACTCGCCCAATCCGCATCAGAGATCCCATGCTCAAACGAAGCACCTTAAGCCTCGGCAGCGCCGTTCTGTGCGGCTCATTTCTCGTCGGCGGCTGTGCCAACCAGCTCTCTCAGCGCAGCGAGCACGAGGAGCGAGTCGAACGCAAACTGCTCGAACATACCCTGCAAGTCGATATCGGCGAACCCAAGACACTGGAGTTGCCGCAACGCCGCGTGCGGATTCACGAGCACAAATCGTTCGAGGTCACCGACTTTGAAGTCACCCGCCACTATGACCGCTACACGCCTTACCAACCGTGGCGGGAGGTCTACGAGATCCCGCTCGGCGCAGTCGCTGTTGTCGCAGGTGTCGGGGCCAACGTGGTCAACGTGTTTGCGCTGGGCAATTTGCCGGAAAGCATGACCAAGGACTGGATTCACTATGGCGTGGCAGGTCTCAACCCGTTCATGAATGCCCCGTCCCACGGTCGCGCCGAGCAGAATCTGGCGAGCATCGACGAGGTTCAGAAAGACAAGCGAATCGAGAACTCCACCCTGCCCTGGAATGAACGCCCGGTGATGGTCAAGGCCGGCAATGAAACTCATGAAATGAGCACTGACCGCAACGGCATCCTGCGCCTGAACCTGCTGGACAGTCCGTTTGCCGAACAGGACCTCAGCCGCATCACTCGCATTTATATCAACGTCGAAGACGATCAGGACAGCGCGCACACGAGCGCCAGTTTGCCCATCAGCCATTCGCTACGCGGCAAGCTTCTGGAGGCGCACGCCCTGATCTACGACGACCTTGAAGATGATGAGGTCAGCCAGTGGGTGCATCGGGTCAAGCGTCTTTCTGATATGGGGCTGGAAGAAGAAGCCAGCGAGCTGGAACAGAACCTGATCGAACTGACGCGCAACGATCCACAGTTGCAGGGTGAATTTCTCAAGTCACTCGCCAGAGACGCTGGCCGCCTGGTCGCCGTTCCTGCCCAGAGCCAGTAACAAGTGCCTGTAACATGAAAGGCCGCGGCGTATAACCGCGGCCAGTCATTATCGAGAGAACAATTCCAGCTGTTCATGGGCTGCACGCAGATCGTGCAGACGCACGCCTATGCCCAGCAATCGCACCGGCTTGCCACCGCGGGCGAACGCCTGAGCCAGCAGCTGCTCATAACTGCCCAGATCCCTTCCGGCTCCGGATTGTTCGAGAGTCGTCTGCGTAAAGTCGTGAAACTTCACTTTGACGAACGGCTTGCCGGGCCGGTACTGCCCTTCCATTCTGGCCATACGGCCACTCAGGGTTTCCAGCAGGTCGGGCAGTTTTTCCAGGCAGGCCGCCAGATCGGGCAGATCCGTGTCGTAAGTATTTTCAACGCTGACTGACTGACGTCGGCTGTCATTCTGCACCGGTCGGTCATCGATCCCGTGCGCCAGACTCCAGAGGCGCTCGCCAAAGCTGCCGAATTCCCGAACCAGCGCGAGCTTGCTGCGGCTTCGCAGGTCGGCACAGTCGACGATACCCAGCCGGCCGAGCTTGTCTGCGGTGACCTTTCCTACGCCATGAAGCTTGGTGACCGACAAGGAAGCGACGAAATCCTCGACCTGATCCGGCGTGATGACGAACAACCCGTTGGGCTTTTTCCAGTCGCTGGCGATCTTGGCGAGAAACTTGTTGGGCGCAACGCCCGCCGACACGGTGATGTGCAACTGATTCGAGACCCGACGACGGATGTCCTGCGCGATGCGCGTGGCGCTGCCGGAAAAGTGCCCGGCCTCGGACACGTCCAGAAAGGCCTCATCCAGAGACAACGGCTCTATAAGGTCGGTGTAATCCCGAAAGATCGTGTGAATTTCCCGAGACGCTTCTTTATAAGCATCCATGCGCGGCTTGACGATGGTCAGGTCCGGGCAGAGCTTGAGCGCATGCCGGGAGGACATGGCCGACCGCACGCCATACGCGCGCGCCTCGTAATTACAGGTCGCAATCACCCCGCGTCGCTCCGCAGAGCCGCCTACCGCCAGCGGCTTGCCAGCGAGGTCGGGCTCGTCACGCATTTCAATGGCTGCATAAAAGCAGTCACAGTCGATGTGGATGATTTTGCGCTGCGTCATGACCTGATGGGATTTTGCAATCAATGGCCGCGCAGTATCTCATTCGTACCGCCAAGTAACATCCAATGATGCGAAAGGTCGCCATGAAAAGTAGTCAAACGCCCATCATGCATGACCGAAACAGCTGCAAAGCCCCGTCATGCAAGCGCCAATACCATGCAGACCGATCATCTGGATCCGCTAAGCGTTTGAAGAAAAAGCACTTTTTTGAAACTAACCATTGACACCTAGTCATCTCTCTGTAGAATGCCGCCACACAGACGCGGGATGGAGCAGTCTGGTAGCTCGTCGGGCTCATAACCCGAAGGTCGTCGGTTCAAATCCGGCTCCCGCAACCAAACATCAAAAAAGGCTACTCGAAAGAGTGGCCTTTTTTGTGCGCGCCTGAAAAGCACCCTTCCCAAGCCCGGACATCGGGCCATGCCTCGCGCAGATATACAGCGCTCTCCGGCACCCTGCGGCGAATCCTGACGGCCTGGCCGTACGCTTTCCTGATAATGCTCCACGCAGGCATGCTGCTCTGAAAACCGGTCACCCGACCCCAAACGTGCAAAATCTGCACAATCCGCTACTCATTTGCATGCTTTGCGGATTAAGGGTTGACACTTCAGCGTTCGGCTGTAGAATGCCGCCACACAGACGCGGGATGGAGCAGTCTGGTAGCTCGTCGGGCTCATAACCCGAAGGTCGTCGGTTCAAATCCGGCTCCCGCAACCAAACATCAAGAAAGGCTACTCGAAAGAGTGGCCTTTTTTGTTTCCGGTAGAAAAGCAGCGCGGGCAACGGCTAACTGTCTGACAAAAAAGACTATTTCCAAAGCCCTTTGAAACCCTATCATCACATCTGTAACGTAATACGTGCATTTACGACAGTTTTTGCGTGCGCTGCCGATAGGTGTTACTAAGCTGAATCACGACTGAACCGTAGCTGAACAGCATCACCCGGCTCGATTCGCCATTCGCTCGTTAGACGTTGACGCGCTAACATCCTGAAATATTTTCTGCGTAGGGATTGGTAACTTGGCTGCATACCTCCATCCTGTCGCGCACGATCCAAGGAGTGATTGATGCGCGACAACATGTCCGATTCCAATGAAACCATTGATGCAGAGCAACCCGTCAGCCCACCGCGCCATAACTGGCGGGAGCTGCTGAGCAAATACCGACAGCCCATAGGGCTGGCGGTGATGCTGCTGTTGTTCAGCCTGGCCCTTATAGCCTGCCGCCACATGCTGGTCGAAATGGACTGGTATGCGCTGCACGATTCGCTGTTCGCAGTCCCCCTGCCCGCCCTGGGCGGTGCGCTGCTCGCGGCAATCGTCGGCTATATCATCCTGATGGGCTATGAACTGTCCGCCAGTCGGTACGCCAATGTCGACCTGCCAATCAAGACGCTGCTTCTAGGCGGCTTCACCTCATTTGCCATCGGCAATGCGGTCGGCCTGTCGATGCTGTCCGGTGGCTCGGTGCGCTACAGGCTTTATTCACGCCACGGCGTAGGCGCAATCGAAATCGCCCGCATGACCGTGTTCGCCAGCCTGTCACTGGGTTGTGCGCTGCCGCCGCTGGCTGCACTGGCCACGCTGAGCAACCTGTCAGGCGCGTCACTGGCACTCAAACTTCCCGTGGACGTGCTGGCTGTAGTCGCTACAGCGGTGTTAATCGGCAGTCTGTTGCTGGCGGTGTTCGTCTACCGTCGGCGCCTGCCGGAACAGGACATCCCGCACAATATTCTGGTTCGTCTGGGTCGTCGCACCTTGCGCCTTCCGGATTTGAAGCTGACGCTGATTCAATTGGTGATCACCGCGCTGGACGTCGCCGCCGCAGCGATGGTGCTGTACCTGCTGCTGCCGCATGCGCCGCCGCTGGGTGCATTCATCCTTATCTACCTGCTGGCGCTCGCGGCTGGCGTGCTCAGCCATGTGCCTGGCGGCGTCGGCGTGTTCGAAGCGATTCTGCTTGCGGCCTTTGCCAACGAGCTGGGTGCCGCCCCGCTCGCCGCTGCGCTGCTGCTATATCGCCTGATCTACGTGATCCTGCCGCTGCTGCTGGCCTGCCTTACCCTGCTGTTTACCGAGGCCCAGCGCCTGCTGCCGACCCGGCAGGCCATGCGCGTCGCTTCAGGGCTGGCGGCACCGATTCTGGCACTACTGGTTTTCTTGTCGGGGGTGGTGCTGCTCTTCTCTGGTGCCACCCCTGAAATCGACACCCGTCTGGAAAACGTCGGCTTCATGATCCCGCATCGGCTGATCGATGCGTCGCACTTCGGGGCCAGTCTGGTGGGTGTGCTGTGCCTGCTGCTCGCCCAAGGCCTGCGTCGTCGACTGTCGGCTGCATGGATGCTGACCTCTATTTTGCTGCTGGTTGGTGCAGTGCTGTCGATACTCAAGGGCTTCGACTGGGAAGAAGCCAGCATGCTGCTGCTGACCGCCTGCCTGCTGCTGACCTTCCGCCGTTCGTTCTACCGTCCAAGTCGCCTGCTGGAACTGCCGTTCTCGCCGGTCTACCTGATTGCCAGCATCTGTGTGGTCGGTGCCTCGATCTGGCTGCTGCTGTTCGCCTATCAGGACGTGCCCTACAGTCATCAGTTGTGGTGGCAGTTCACCCTTGATGCAGACGCCCCGCGCGGCCTGCGTTCGGCGCTGGGCAGCGCAGTGCTGCTGGTCGTGGTTTCGCTGACCTGGTTGCTGCGTACCGCCAGACCGGTCATCAAGCTGCCCGACGCGGCAGACCTGGACAAGGCAGCCGAGATCCTCAAAGCATCCAAACAGCCGGATGGCGGCCTGGTGCTGACCGGCGACAAGGCAATCCTGTTCCATCCGGCCGGCAATGCGTTCCTGATGTACTCGCATCGCGGCCGCAGCCTGGTAGCGCTTTACGACCCGATCGGCCCCACACAGCAGCGTGCCGAGCTGATCTGGCAATTCCGCGACCTGTGCGACGTGCACCATGCGCGTCCGGTGTTCTACCAGGTACGTGCAGAAAATCTGCCGTTCTACATGGACATCGGTCTCACGGCCATCAAGCTGGGTGAAGAAGCGCGCGTCGACCTGCGTCGCTTCGACATCGACGCCAAGGGCAAGGAGATGAAAGACCTGCGTTACACCTGGAACCGGGGTGGCCGCGACGGTCTTTCACTGGAAATCTACGAACCGGGCCAGGCGCCGATCGACGAGCTGAAAGTGATTTCCGACGCTTGGCTGACGGGCAAGAATGTCCGTGAAAAAGGCTTCTCGCTGGGCCGCTTCAGTACTGAGTACCTGAAGTACTTCCGCATTGCCATCGTGCACTTCCAGGGCAAGCCGGTCGCGTTCTCCAACCTGTTGGAAACCACCAGCCCGGAACTGGCCAGCCTGGACCTGATGCGCTCTCACCCGGATGCACCCAAGCTGACCATGGAGTTCATGATGGTCGGCCTGATTCTGCATTACAAAGCCCAGGGCTACGCGCGCTTCAGCCTGGGCATGGTGCCTTTGTCGGGCCTGCAGCCACGACGCGGCGCGCCCATCACCCAGCGTCTGGGTTCGATGATCTTCCGCCGTGGCGAACAGCTGTACAACTTCCAGGGGCTGCGTCGCTTCAAGGACAAGTTTCAGCCCGATTGGGAACCTCGTTATATGGCCGTGCCTGCCGGACTCGATCCGCTTGTGGCACTGGCTGACACCGCCGCCCTGATTGCGGGCGGCCTGACTGGATTGGTGAAACGCTGATGATTCGACGCTCCTGGCGCCTTTTGCTCGCAGCTCTGGTAATTGTTCTTTTAATCGTGGCGCTGGGAGTCTGGGTCTGGACCCGCCCCGCTCCGCCCGCATCACTGGAACACTCTAACCTTGACGGTGGCGCGCCGCTGACCAGCGTAACGCCGGCCACCAGCATCAAAACCCGTATCGCACTGGCCGTTACTGCTGAAGACATGCTGAGCGACAAGCAATTGCTGGCGATCAGCAAGGATGCGTCGGCACGCATCATTCAGGTGGTGTTGCCCAAAGACGACTGCGTCCTGCAACAGAAGACCTTTCAGGACGCTCTGACGAAGCTCGACGGCCCTGCAAAGGTCGTCGGTGGCATAGGCCCTGGCGCGACACTGGCCTGGCGCTGGCTGGCCGGACAGACCGATGACAAGGCGCAGGCCATTTCGGTAGGTTTTGCGCTTGAGCATGCCTCGAATCCGCCGCCCGTTTTGGAAGAAGACGAGAAGCCGCCACAGATCTGCGACGTCCCCCTGCCGCAAAAGGCTGAGCACGGGCACTGGCTGGCCGCCTGGAACGACGCGCCGGATGATCCGAGCGCAGCGTTCGTGCGCGACCAGACCAACGCCGACACCAGCATCAGCGACTACGACATCCCGCTGCCCCAGGTGCTCAACACCGAACTTCGTCATCTGCTGCTCGGCGAAAATGACAGTGGCGGACTGGGCATACCGACGGTCGAAGTCCCGGCCAGCCAGCCTTCCGACACCGTGACGCTGTTCATGTCCGGTGACGGCGGATGGCGCGACCTGGACAAAGTCGTGGCCGGCGACATGGCCAAGATGGGTTACCCGGTGGTAGGCATTGACGTACTGCGCTACTACTGGGAACACAAGACGCCGGAACAGACCGCCGTCGACCTCACCGACCTGATGAACCACTACCGTCAGAAATGGGGCACCAAGCGCTTCATCCTGGCGGGCTACTCGTTCGGTGCGGACGTCATGCCGGCGATCTACAATCGCCTGGCCGCAGACGATCAGAACCGGGTGGACGCGATCATTCTGCTGGCCTTTGCGCGCACCGGCAGCTTCGAGATTCACGTTGACGGCTGGCTCGGCAACGCGGGCAAGGAAGCCACCACAGGACAGGAAATGGCCAAGCTGCCAGCCGCCAAGGTGTTCTGCGTTTACGGCGTCGAAGAGAAGAAAGACAGCGGTTGCACTGACACTACCGCCGTCGGCGAAGCGGTTCAGTTGCCAGGCGGTCATCACTTCGATGAGGACTATCCGGCGCTGGCCAAACGCCTGATCGACGCGATCAACAAGCGTCAGGGCAAGACTGCCGCTCAGTAACGCTGCAGTTTGCTACCAAAAAAAATCCCGGCACCGTGAGGTTGCCGGGATTTTTTTATCTGCGCTGCCGGACAGCCCGGTCAACGTTTACATCTCCACTTGGGTACCCAGCTCGATCACCCGATTGAACGGCAGCTTGAAGAAGCGCAGGTTGCCGTTGGCGTTCTTGAGCATGAAGGCGAACAACGCTTCACGCCAGCGCGCCATGCCATCCATCTTGGACGGGATCACCGTCTCGCGGCTGAGAAAGTACGTGGTGCGCATCGGACTGAAGTCCAGCTCCGGCAAGTGACACAGGGCTAGCGCAGCCGGTACATCGGGCTCATCGATAAAGCCGAAGTGCAGGATCACCCGATAGAAGCCTTCGCCATAGGATTCGACTTCGAAGCGCTGAGCGGACGGCACACGCGGCGAATCTTCATACACCACCGTCAACAGCACCACTTGCTCGTGCAACACCTGGTTGTGCAGCATGTTGTGCAGCAACGCATGGGGCACGGCGTCCGAACGTGCAGTCAGGAACACTGCCGTGCCCTGTACCCGATGCGGCGGCTGGACGCGAATACTGCCGATGAAGATCGGCAATGGCAGGCCGCCCTCGTCGATTCGCTCCGCGAGCAATTGCTTGCCGCGCTTCCAGGTGGTCATGAGGATAAACAGCACCGCGCCCGCCAGTACCGGGAAAGCCCCGCCCTGGAAGATCTTCGGCACGTTGGCCGCGAAGAACAGACCGTCCACCAGCAGCAGGCAGATCAGCAGCGGAACGGCCAGCAACGGCGGCCATTTCCAGAGCATCAGCATGACCGTGGACACCAGAATGGTGGTGCAGAGCATGGTCCCGGTCACCGCGACGCCGTAGGCAGACGCCAGCGCGCCAGACGATTCGAAGCCGATTACCAGCAGAATCACGCCCGCCATCAGCGCCCAGTTGACGGCACCGATGTAGATCTGACCTTGCGCGTCGCTGGAGGTGTGCTGGATGTGCATGCGCGGAATGTAGCCCAGCTGGATCGCCTGCAGTGTCATCGAGAAGGCGCCGGAGATCACCGCTTGCGAGGCAATGATGGTCGCCATCGTCGACAGACCGATCAGTGGCAGCAGCGCCCAACCCGGCGCCAGCAGGTAGAACGGGTTACGAACCGCTTCAGGGTTGCCCAGCACCAGCGCACCCTGACCGAAATAGTTGAGCAGCAGCGCAGGCAGCACGAGGATGAACCAGGCACGGGAAATCGGCTTGCGACCGAAGTGGCCCATGTCGGCGTACAGCGCCTCGGCCCCTGTCAGGGCAAGCACCACAGCACCCAGAATGGCCACACCGATGCCCGGATGGATGATGAAAAAATTCACACCCCATGCCGGGTTGACCGCTTTCAGCACTTCCGGCGACTGCATGATGCCGTAGACACCCAGCGCGCCGAGCACCAGAAACCAGATCACCATCACCGGGCCGAACAGCACGCCGATGCGCGCGGTGCCATGACGCTGAATCAGAAACAGGCCCACCAGCACAACCAGCGCCATGGGCACGATCCAGTGATCGAGACCATCGAACGCCAGCTCCAGCCCTTCCATCGCCGACAAGACCGAAACTGCCGGGGTGATCATGCTGTCACCGTAGAACAACGCGGCACCGAACAGTCCGAACACCACCATCATCATTTGCAGCCGGGGATGTTTGGCCGACGCTCGCCGCGCCAGGGCCATCAGCGCCATGATGCCGCCCTCGCCCTGGTTATCGGCACGCAGTACGAACGCCATGTATTTGAAGGAAACCACCCAGATCAGCGACCAGAAGATCAGCGACAGCACGCCGAGAATCGCGTCATGGGTCACGTCCACACCGTAACCACCCTGAAACACCTCCTTGAGGGTGTACAGCGGACTGGTGCCGATATCGCCATAAACCACCCCTACCGCGGCGATCAGCAACCCGATGGGCTTGGCAGCGCCGCCGGCCTCCGCATGACTGTTTGCTTGACTCATCCACTACTCCCGGAAACCAGACATGAGGTTCAACACTGAGAACATCACAAGGCGTAACAATTCAGATTCAGCCAGGCATTGACATGCCTCGGCGCGATGGCGCGAAGCATAACGCAGCACTCGTCGTAATTCTTGGTGAAACGCAGATCATCGCAACGATCCGGCTTGCCTCCCTGCCTTGATCACTGCCTGTTGAGGGAGTTTTTCGAGGCAATATTTCTCATGGAACGACAAAAATATCGGCCGGTCATTAGTTAAGCCTGCCGCATCAGGGGTCTACAAGAACCGCATCGACGCCCGGGCACCCTGATTACCTCTGACCGAGATGCCCTGATGACCACACAAAACCTGACTGTCCAGCCGCTGCCCTTCCAGCCCTCATTTGAAGTCGTCCCGGACGATGAAGCGCAGACCAGCAAAGAGCTGGTCGAAGCCATGCACTCCATCCTGGAGACCACGTATCAAGACACAGGGCACGCCATTCGCAGTGTGCACGCCAAGGCCCATGGCTTGCTCCACGGTCAGATTCAGGTTTACGACGACCTGCCCGAGCCGTTGGCCCAGGGTGCCTTTGCCAGGCCCGGCAACTTCCCGGTCGTCATGCGCTTCTCGACCAACCCGGGCGACATTCTCGACGACAAGGTGTCCACGCCCAGAGGCCTGGCCATCAAACTGGTCGGCGTCGAAGGCCCGCGCTTGCCTGGCAGCGCAGAGGCAACCACTCAGGATTTCGTCATGCAAAACGCCAAGGCCTTTACCGCCAAGGACCCCAAGGCCTTCCTGAAGACCTTGAAGCTGCTGGCCAAGACGACCGACAAGGCGCCGAGCATGAAACGCGCGCTGTCTGCCGTCCTGCGCGGCATCGAGTCGGTGATCGAGTCTGCCGGGGGCGAAAGTGGCACACTGAGAAGTCTCGGCGGGCACCCGATGACCCACATCCTGGGCGAGACGTTCTACACCGTCGTACCGTTTCTATACGGCCCCTACTACGCCAAGCTCAGCGTCGTGCCCGTCTCCGCCGAGCTGATTGCGCTGACCGACAAGGCTGTGGACCTGAAAGACAACCCGGACGGTCTGCGCGAAGCGGTCAAGGCGTTCTTTCTTGAACACGATGCCAGCTGGGAAGTCCGCGTCCAGTTGGCCACGGACTTGGAGAAAATGCCGATCGAGGACGCCTCGGCGATCTGGCCGGAAGACCTCAGCCCTTACGTAACCGTCGCTCGAATCGATGTGCCCTGCCAGTCTTCGTGGTCCGAGCAAAACATCCAGGAAATCGACGAAGCCATGGCATTCAGCCCATGGCATGGCCTTGAGGCGCATCGTCCGTTGGGCGGCGTCATGCGCGTGCGCAAACCGGCCTATGAACACTCGGCGGGCTTTCGCAGTCAGCACAATGGCTGCCCGATGCATGAACCGCGGCGCTAAGAGCATGTGAAAGTCAGTTCAGGCCTGCACAGGTGGGCCTGGACTTCATTCAAAATGTCACCGTCACCCGTTGCAACATCGGCCATCCTCCTCGATACACTGCGTGTAACCGACTTACTGTCGGTGGTGAAGCAATCGGCCAAGCACGCGCTGGCCCCGGCTGTGTCTCGCGTACGTCGTAATTCTCATGCAAACGCTGGTCATCCTGCCCACTCGCCGCTAGAATTGCGCACTTTTTGATCAGAGGCGCAGCAAGCGCCCAGTCAGCGCCTGCGCTTCGCGCCCGGGCGCCCTTCACGCCGAGGTTTGCCATGTCCACCGTCACCACGCCGTCCGCCCCCAAGGTTGGATTCGTTTCACTGGGTTGCCCAAAGGCACTCGTTGACTCTGAACGCATCCTGACCCAACTGCGCATGGAAGGTTACGAAGTCGTTGCGACCTACGAGGACGCCGACGTAGTGGTGGTCAACACCTGTGGCTTCATCGATACGGCCAAGGCCGAGTCGCTGGAAGTGATCGGCGAAGCCATAAAGGAAAACGGCAAGGTCATCGTGACCGGCTGCATGGGCGTCGATGCGAGTGTCATTCGCAATGTGCATCCGAGCGTCCTGTCGGTGACCGGCCCGCAGCAGTACGAGCAGGTGGTCAACGCGGTGCACGACGTAGTGCCGCCCCGCAAGGATCACAATCCGTTGATCGACCTGGTGCCGCCACAAGGCGTCAAGCTGACCCCGCGTCACTACGCGTATCTGAAAATTTCCGAAGGCTGCAACCACAGTTGCAGCTTCTGCATCATCCCGTCGATGCGCGGCAAACTGGTCAGCCGCCCGGTGGGTGATGTGCTGGACGAGGCCAAGCGCCTGGTCAAATCCGGTGTGAAGGAACTGCTGGTTATTTCCCAGGACACCAGTGCCTATGGCGTTGACGTCAAATACCGCACCGGTTTCTGGGACGGCCAGCCGGTCAAAACCCGCATGACCGAGCTGTGCCAGGCGCTGGGCTCGATGGGTGTCTGGGTGCGCCTGCACTATGTCTACCCGTACCCGCACGTGGACGAACTGATCCCGTTGATGGCCGCTGGCAAGATCCTGCCGTACCTGGACATCCCGTTCCAGCACGCCAGCCCGAAAATCCTCAAGCTTATGAAACGTCCGGCCTTCGAAGACAAGACCCTGGCACGCATCAAGAACTGGCGTGAGCAGTGCCCTGACCTGATCATCCGTTCGACCTTCATCGTCGGCTTTCCCGGCGAAACCGAAGAAGACTTCCAGTACCTGCTGGACTGGTTGACCGAAGCGCAGCTGGACCGGGTTGGCTGCTTCCAGTACTCGCCGGTTGAGGGCGCGCCTGCCAATCTGCTGGACGCGGCCATCGTGCCGGACGACGTCAAACAGGATCGCTGGGATCGTTTCATGGCTCATCAACAGGCAATCAGCGCTGCGCGCCTGCAGATGAAGATCGGCAAGGAAATCGAAGTGCTGATCGACGAAGTCGACGATCGTGGAGCCGTGGGCCGCTGCTTCTTCGACGCCCCGGAAATCGACGGCAACGTGTTCATCGGCCTGGAAGACGGCAGCACCGTTCAGCCCGGCGACAAGCTCATGTGCCGAGTGACCGATGCCGACGAATACGACCTGTGGGCCGAAATGCTCTAAGCGCTCTCCCTGGTCGCAAGCGAAAGCCCTGCCCTTTAACCGGCAGGGCTTTTTCGTCTCTGGCTGCTGTCTATCCAGGACAAGCTGAAAGGAGGACACGAGATGCCGTTGTATACGCCGGATACCCACGATTACCCGGAATTGACCGAGGTATGGGAACGCTCGGTGCGCGCGACCCATGACTTTCTGCCAGACGCCTACATCACCCGGCTCAAGGTGCTGCTGCCGCAATATCTAGGCAGTGTGACCCTGTTCTGTACCCGGGATGAGCAGCTCAACATCACCGGCTTTGCAGGCACGCGTAACAGCCGTCTGGATATTCTGTTCATCGAACCTGACCATCGCGGCCAGAAGCTGGGCACACAGCTGCTGAATCATGCAATCGAGCAGTTCAATATCCGTGAACTGGACGTCAACGAGCAGAATACGCAGGCGTTGGGATTTTACCGCAGGCATGGTTTCGAGGTTGTCAGCCGCTCTGAAGTCGATGGTCTGGGCCAGCCTTACCCCATGCTCAGAATGCGCCTGACCGGCCGTCACTGACACCGATTGCAGCGCAAATGCAATGTTGCCGCGATTAACCGTCGCCGGGCGGTTACAATGGCGACTTTATTTTAGCAAACGGCTTTTTTGTCATGACAGACCCCATTCGCCTTTCCAAACGCCTTATCGAGCTGGTCGGTTGCTCCCGCCGGGAGGCCGAACTGTTTATCGAGGGTGGCTGGGTCACTGTGGACGGCGAGGTCATCGAAGAGCCGCACTTCAAGGTCAGCACCCAGAAAATCGAGCTCAGCCCGGACGCCAAGGCCGACTCCCCGGAGCCTGTGACGATCATCCTGCACAAACCCGCCTCGGCAAGCGCCGAAGAGGCTTTGCAGATGATTACGCCGGGCACGCTTTCCGTAGAGCACAGCTACAGCAAGCGTCCGCTCAAGGGTCATTTCATGCGCCTTGAGGCGATTTCAAGCCTTCAGGCCAATGCCAGCGGCTTGATGGTGTTCAGCCAGGACTGGAAGATCCTGCGCAAGCTCACCGATGACCGCAGCAAGATCGAGCAGGAATACGTGGTGGAGATCTCGGGCGAGATGGTTGCTCATGGCCTCAACCGGCTGAACCACGGTCTGACCTACAAAGGCAAGGAGCTGCCAGCCGTGAAAGCCAGCTGGCAGAACGAGAACCGCCTGCGTTTTGCGATGAAAAATCCGCAGCCCGGCATCATCGCCCTGCTGTGCGAGGCCGTCGGCCTGAAGATCGTCGCCATTCGCCGCATCCGCATCGGCGGCGTGTCCATGGGCAAACTGCCCGAGGGCCAGTGGCGCTACATGACGGCCAAGGAAAAGTTCTGACCCTCGCGCCAACCACCTTATTACAGCGCGCATGACCACCGTCATGCGCTGCCCTACGACTTATCAGGAAATACGCCTCATGATGAACAACGATGTACTGCGCAGCGTGCGCTACATGCTCGATATCAGCGACAGCAAGGTTGTCGAGATCACCGCACTGACCGGTTTTGAAGTGTCGAAGAGCGATGTCATCGCTTTCATGAAAAAAGACGAAGAAGAAGGCTACCTGGATTGCAGCGATGAAATCATGGCGCACTTCCTTGATGGCCTGGTCTACTTCAAGCGTGGCAAGGACGAAAGCCGTCCGCCACAGGCGATCGATTTGCCGATCACCAACAATATCGTGCTGAAAAAACTGCGCGTGGCGTTCGAACTGAAAGAAGACGATATGCACGCCATCCTCAAATCGGTCGACTTCCCGGTTTCCAAACCAGAACTGAGCGCTCTGTTCCGCAAGGTCGGACACACCAACTATCGCGCCTGTGGCGATCAACTGCTGCGCAATTTCCTCAAGGGCCTGATCCTGCGCGTGCGCGGCTGAACCAGCCTCGATGAGCTACAACGTCTCCCCTGTCGGCTTCGTGCGCTCCTGCTTCAAGGAGAAATTCGCCATCCCGCGCCAGCCACAGCTGGCCCCGGCGGCACGCGGAGTGCTGGAGCTGGTGGCACCGTTCGATCAGGGTGAAGCCGTTCAGGGGCTGGAACAGGTCAGTCACGTCTGGCTGCTGTTTCTGTTCCACCTGGCGCTGGAAGACAAGCCCCGCCTGAAGGTGCGCCCGCCGCGCCTGGGTGGCAACCAGTCGATGGGCGTGTTCGCTACCCGCGCAACCCATCGCCCCAACGGCATCGGCCAGTCGGTGGTCAAGCTGGACAAGGTCGAGGCCGGGCGACTCTGGCTGTCCGGCATCGACCTGCTGGATGGCACGCCGGTGCTGGACATCAAGCCCTACGTACCCTACGCCGATGCAATTGGCGATGCGACCAACCACATCGCCAGTGCTGCCCCAGCCCTGATACCGGTGCACTGGCAAAACGCCGCGCTGCAACAGGCTCGTGAACACGCGCTGCGCCTGAATGAGCCGCTGGTCGAACTGATCGAGCAGTGTCTGGCCCAGGACCCGCGCCCGGCCTACCAGCTACCCACGCCGGAACGTCGCTATGGCGCTCAGTTCTGGGATCTGGACGTGCGCTGGCACTACCCGCAGGCCGGCGTGATTTGCGTGCTGGAAGTACTGCTCGCCTGAAGCTGCTGCTGGTCTGAACTGATTGGGGCGAAAAAATCCGCGCAACAAAAACCCGCCTGATCCACTCAAGGACGAGGCGGGTCTTGTGCAGCCGGCTTACTTCTCGACGAACGCACGCTCGATCAGATAGTCGCCCGGCTCACGCATACGCGGCGAAACGGTCAGGCCGAAGCTGTTAAGCACTTCGCTGGTCTCGTCGAGCATGCTCGGGCTGCCGCACAACATGGCACGGTCGTCCTGCGGGTTGATCGGCGGCAGGCCGATGTCGCTGAACAGCTTGCCGCTGCGCATCAGGTCGGTCAGACGACCTTCGTTCTCGAAGGGCTCGCGGGTGACCGTCGGGTAGTAGATCAGCTTGTCACGCAGCGCTTCACCGAAGAACTCATTCTGCGGCAGATGCTCGGTGATGAACTCGCGATAGGCGACTTCGTTCACGTAACGCACGCCGTGGCAGAGGATGACTTTCTCGAAACGCTCGTAGGTTTCGGGATCCTGGATGACACTCATGAACGGCGCAAGGCCGGTACCGGTGCTCAGCAGGTAAAGATGCTTGCCCGGCTTGAGATCGTCCAGCACCAGCGTACCCGTAGGCTTCTTGCTGATGATGATCTCGTCACCTTCCTTGAGGTGCTGCAGCTGGGAAGTCAGCGGGCCGTCAGGCACCTTGATGCTGAAGAATTCCAGATGCTCTTCCCAGTTCGGGCTGGCAATCGAATAGGCACGCATGAGCGGACGACCGTTTGGCTGCTGCAGACCGATCATTACGAACTGACCGTTCTCGAAACGCAAACCAGGGTCGCGGGTGCACTTGAAACTGAAGAGGGTGTCGTTCCAGTGGTGGACGCTGAGGACACGCTCGTGGTTCATGTTGCTCATGTACGTGAGGACTCCTGAAAAAATAGTGCGCGCAGAAGCACTGCGCTATTGCGCGACATTCTAGTGGCAGACACAATATCTGTTAAATGAATTATCAAGATATAGGTTATCGGTTATATAGATATGCGATTTACTCTCCGTCAGCTCCAGGTATTTGTAGCCGTCGCCCGGCAGGAAAGCGTCTCCAAAGCCGCGGTACTGCTTTCGCTTTCGCAGTCGGCTGCCAGCACCTCCATCACCGAGCTGGAGCGCCAATCGAGCTGCCAGCTGTTTGACCGCGCCGGCAAGCGCCTCAGCCTTAACGCCACCGGCAGGCAATTGCTGCCGCAAGCCGTCGCGCTGCTCGATCAGGCCAAGGAAATCGAAGACCTGCTCAATGGCAAGTCAGGCTTCGGCTCACTGGCGGTCGGGGCGACGCTGACGATCGGCAATTACCTGGCGACGCTGCTGATCGGCGGCTACATGCAGCGCCACCCGGAAAGCCAGGTCAAGCTGCATGTCCAGAACACCGCGCATATCGTGCAACAGGTTGCGCACTACGAGATCGATCTGGGCCTCATCGAAGGCGATTACAGCCACCCGGACATCGAAGTGCAATCCTGGGTCGAAGACGAACTTGTGGTGTTCTGCGCCCCGCAGCATCCGCTGGCCAAGCGCGCCCAGGTAACCCTGGAAGAGCTGACCCATGAAGCCTGGATTCTCCGGGAACAGGGCTCAGGCACACGCCTGACCTTCGACCAGGCGATGCGTCATCATCGTAACGGGCTGAATGTCCGACTGGAGCTCGAGCACACCGAAGCCATCAAGCGCGCAGTCGAATCCGGGCTGGGCATTGGCTGCATTTCCAGACTGGCGCTGCGCGACGCCTTTCGTCGCGGCAATCTGGTCGAACTGGCCACGCCGGAGCTGGACCTGGCCAGGCAGTTCTACTTCATTTGGCACAAACAGAAATACCAGACCTCGGCCATGCGCGAGTTTCTCGAGCTGTGCCGCGCGTTCACCGCCGGGGTGCAGCGCAGCGACGAGATCGTGCTGCCCAGCCTGTATTGACGAGTCTGTATGAAAGGCGTCAGCCCAGCAGAATGATCGCCCACACCAGACCGATCATGCTCAAGGCGATGAACTGGGCAGCACTGCCCATGTCCTTGGCGTTCTTGGACAGCGGGTGCAAGTCCAGGGAGATACGGTCAATGGCCGCCTCTACGGCCGAGTTAAGCAACTCGACGATCAGCGCCAGCAGGCACACGGCAACCAGCAGGGCATGCTCGCCCTTGCTTACGTGCAGGAAAAACGACAGCGGAATCAGGACCACGTTGAGCAGCACCAACTGGCGGAAGGCCGCTTCACCTTTGAAGGCTGCGCGCATACCGTCCAGTGAGTAACCAGCGGCGTTAAGAATACGTTTCAGACCGGTTTGGCCTTTGAAGGGCGACATAGAGAGGCTGCTGTGTAAAAAAGATGAGGAAAGCTAAGGCAATAAAGGTCAAAAAAGCGTGAATGCTCGCAACCTGAAAGCCGTCAGCTGGACGAAATGGACTCAAGCTGCTGTAACAACAATGCTGCCTGGGTACGCGTGCGTACGCCAAGCTTGCGGAAAATCGCCGTGACATGTGCCTTGATGGTGGCTTCGGACACGCTGAGCTCGGAAGCGATCTGCTTGTTCAGCAAGCCTTCACAGACCATCGTCAACACTCGAAACTGCTGCGGCGTCAGGCTGGCAAGGCCTGCGCTGGCAGCCTTTGCTTCGTCTGAAACACTGATCACTTCATTGACCTGCGGCGGCCACCAGACGTCACCGTCAAGCACCGTGCGTACCGCCTGCTGAATGACTTCCAGCGAGCTGGATTTGGGAATGAAGCCACTGGCACCAAACTCTCTGGAGCGCACCACGATAGAAGCCTCTTCCTGCGCCGAGACCATCACCACCGGTATCTGCGGGTACTGGCCACGCAACAGGACCAGCCCGGAGAAACCATAGGCACCAGGCATGTTCAGGTCCAGCAGAACCAGATCCCAATCAGCCTTTTCCCCCAGCCGCGACTCAAGCTGGGCAATGCTTTCTGCCTCGACCAGCCTTGCGTCAGGCCCCAGGCCGATGCTCAGCGCCTGATGCAGCGCACTGCGAAACAGGGGATGATCATCAGCGATCAGGATGTCGTAGGTCATGTAATGATCCTGTTTTTATAGTGAGGGGCCGAAGAATCGGCCGCCCAGCGAGGCTGGCGAACGCTCGGCGCGAAACCCGTAGCGGGCTCCGGCGCACTGCCAGACCAGATGAATCGGCTTCCAGGCGGCGCCAAGCATGCCCAGCATGGCCATGACGGTCAAGCGCGAAGCGTCGATACCCGGGAACATAGATGGCAATTAGCCAAACCCGCGCAGTTCGACCGCCACTGGTTATGAACAGCCTTCAAATGAAGGCCTTCAAATGGGTATGCGCCACGTCGTCGGGATCAATCGGGTTCTGATACTTGGCGCCCAGATAATGAGCGCTGAACACGTCCAGATAAGCATCCAGCACGCCGCTGGCACTGGCATCACCAGCCAGTTCCAGACAGAGGGCGGCCACTTCCGCCGTGCAGAAGTGGTCGTCGCGCCTGGATCGACGCAAACGGTAGCGCGAGATCTGCTCGGGTTCCAGACTCAAGACCGGAAACCGCTCCAGATAAGGACTCTTGCGAAACATCTTGCGCGCTTCGGTCCAGGTAGCATCCAGCAGAATGAACAACGGGCGCCTGCCATCCAGGCGCGAGACCTTATTGACCACGCGCTCCTCGGCGACAAATTCTCCGGGAAAGACGATGTAGGGCTGCCACTGCGGGTCGTCCAGCAAGGCGAGCAATTGCTCATCGACCTCTATCCGCGACCAGAGGAAGGCATGAGTGTCCTGGATGACATCGGCAATCAGCCAACCGGTGTTGGTCGGCTTCAAGGGCTCAGTGTCATACATCAGCAGGCAGATGCCTGAGTCGGCAGCGACGCTGGGTCGCCATTCGCACAGACAATAGCTGGAGATAACCCGACATTCCGGACAGCGCGGCGCGCGCGAGCCACGGGCAATAAAAGGCCTGGTACTGCGGGCCAGACGCTCATCGCGCAGGCGGGAAACGGCATGGCTCATTACAGGACATGCCTGCGGGGGAAATACATCGACACCACAAAGACTCGGCAGGATTAAAGTCCGCGCAGTTTATCAGAGGCCCGGCACTTCAACGCGCTTTCGGTACGGAGGCCTCTTTTCGCACAGAGCCTAGGCCCGATCAAGGCTCCTGCTCTATACTGCTGCGCCACAGCACCCCGCGCTATCGGTGGGCTGCCCGGAACGCACTTTGAAGTCGCTGGTCCAACGGCCAGTGACTTAATCAGGAGAGTTTAATGCTGCGCCTTATCGTACCCACCCTTACGCTTTTGCTCGTTGCTCCACTGTGCGCCCAAGCGGCGTCGAAACAGGAGTTCGAACTCAGCAAGATGCTGGAAAAAGTCGCTAAGGAAAGCAGTGTCGGCACGCCGCGAGCGATCAACGAAGACATCCTCGATCAGGGCTATACCGTCAGCGGCAACCAGTTGATCAACCACCTGAGCGTTCGTGAAGGCCAGGCTCAGCAGATGCGCGCTAATCCGGACGTGATGCGCAACCAGTTGGGTAATAGCGTTTGCCACAACAATGGTTTCCGCCAGTTGATGACCAAGGGGGCCGTACTCAAGTATCAGTTCACCGAGTACAAGACCAACCGCCCGGTTGTGACGCAGACCTTTCAGGCTTCCGACTGCACTGTAAAGCCCAAGCAATAAGCCACGCCCGACATGTAGCCGCCCCCCGCGCGCCTGTCCCTCAGGCGCGTCAGTCGAGCAATACTCAAGACATCCTGCAACTAATCCACCCTGGCAATGAACAGGCAATGGGTAGCCTTTCTCTGCAAACCGGGACATCATCGGTTCAACACGCCCCACTGGGCCATTGATCCTGCAGGAGGAAAAATCCCGAATGCCGTATGTACCTGACGATCTTCTATCCCGACACTTTCAAAGCGACGGCCTCGACCTGACCAGCAAGATTGAAGAGCACATCAATGAGGTGGCTCCGGGCACGAAAAACCTGCCGCTGTACCGCGACATGATGCTCACGGTGCTGCGCATGGCCCAGGATGACCGCAACCGCTGGGACGTCAAGATAACGCTGCAAACCCTGCGCGAACTGGACAAAGCCTTTCGGGTGCTCGAACGCTTCAAGGGCCGCCGCAAAGTCACTGTGTTCGGCTCCGCCCGTACACCAATGGAACATCCGCTGTACGCACAAGCCACAGAGCTGGGTGAAAAACTGGCCCGCGCCGACATGATGGTCATCACCGGCGCAGGCGGCGGCATCATGGCGGCAGCCCATGCCGGTGCAGGCTTGAAACACAGCCTCGGGTTCAACATTACCCTGCCTTTCGAACAGCACGCCAACCCGACGGTAGAAGGCAGCGAAAACCTGCTGCCCTTCCACTTCTTCTTCACGCGCAAGCTGTTCTTCGTCAAGGAAGCCGACGCGCTGGTGCTATGCCCAGGCGGGTTCGGAACTCTGGATGAAGCCCTGGAAGTGCTGACGCTGATACAAACCGGCAAAAGCCCGTTGGTGCCTGTTGTATTGCTGGATACGCCTGGCGGGAGTTTCTGGCAAGGTGCGCTGGACTTCATCAAGCATCAGTTGCAGGACAATCACTACATTCTGCCAGCCGACATGAAGCTGATGAGGCTGGTTTACAGCGCCGACGAGGCGGTGGAAGAGATCAACCGGTTTTATGCGAACTTCCATTCCAGCCGCTGGTTGAAAAACAAGTTCGTGATCCGTATGCATCATGCGCTGAACGAACAGGCCCTGGAGCACATGCAGGAAGCGTTCGCTGACCTGTGCATCAATGAAAACTTTCATCAGCACAGTTATCAGGGCGAAGAGCACGATGAAGCGCAATTCAGTCACCTGACACGACTGGCGTTCACCTTCACAGGGCGCAATCAGGGCAGACTTCGGGAACTGGTGGATTACATCAATCAACAGGAAAACTGGGAAGACGCTTCAGCGACAAGGGACGCAGCTCGGAACCGGACGCCACAGTAAGCCCCCGGATATATCAGTCATCTCCGCCACGGCCGCTTAACAAGCGGCCGATCATTTCCAGCGGATAGCCGCGATAACTCAGAAAACGCCCCTGCTTGGCTCGCTCGCGCGCATCGACAGGCAAAGTACCGGCAAACTTGCGCTGCCAGAGCTCGTGAAGCTTTTCCTGCCAATCAACGCCGCACTCTCTGAGCGCCTGCTCAATGTCGGCACGTTGCAAGCCACGCTGACCAAGCTCTTCGCGAATACGAACAGGACCGTAGCCCGAACGTGCCCGGTAAGAAACGAAGCTTTCGAGGTAACGGGATTCAGAGAGCAGTCCTTCCTCGACCAGACGATCAAGGGCTGCATCGATAAGCTCGGGGGGAGCGCCGCGCTGACGCAGTTTACGCGTCAGCTCGACTCGACCGTGCTCGCGACGTGCGAGCAGGTCCATTGCAGTGCGCCTGACGGCGACCGGTGTATCGAGCACGGCAGGCATGGCTATCAGATATCGACATCTGCTTCAGACATGTCATCGGCAGCCACTGCTTCACGGGAGCCGACAGCCTTGGTATCGACGCCAGGGGTCAGCAGCTTGTCGCGGATCTGCTTCTCGAGCGCTTTACAGATTTCCGGGTTATCTGCCAGGAACTTGGCCGAGTTGGCCTTACCCTGACCAATCTTGCTGCCCTGGTAGCTGTACCAGGCGCCGGACTTCTCGACAAAACCATGCAGAACGGCCAGATCGACGATTTCACCGTTCAGGTAGATACCCTTACCATAAAGAATCTGGAACTCGGCCTGACGGAACGGCGGAGCTACCTTGTTCTTCACGACCTTGACGCGGGTTTCGCTGCCGACAACTTCATCGCCTTCCTTGACCGCGCCTGTACGGCGGATGTCCAGACGTACCGAAGCGTAGAATTTCAGCGCGTTACCACCGGTGGTGGTTTCAGGGCTGCCGAACATCACGCCGATCTTCATACGGATCTGGTTGATGAAGATCACCAGGCAGTTGGCGTTCTTGATGTTGCCGGTGATCTTGCGCAGCGCCTGCGACATCAGACGTGCCTGCAGACCCACGTGCATGTCACCCATTTCGCCTTCGATCTCTGCCTTGGGCACCAGCGCAGCAACGGAGTCGACCACGATCACGTCAATGGCGTTGGAGCGCACCAGCATGTCGGTGATTTCCAGCGCCTGCTCACCGGTGTCCGGCTGCGAAACCAGCAGGTCGTCGACGTTGACGCCCAACTTGCCGGCGTATTCCGGATCCAGTGCGTGCTCGGCGTCGACAAAGGCGCAGGTAGCACCCATTTTCTGGGCCTGAGCGATGACCGACAGTGTCAGCGTGGTTTTACCGGAAGACTCAGGACCGTAGATTTCCACGATTCGGCCTTTCGGCAGACCACCAATACCGAGAGCGATATCCAGACCCAGCGAACCGGTGGAGATGGCAGGAATCGCCTGGCGATCATGATCGCCCATGCGCATCACGGCACCTTTACCGAACTGACGCTCGATCTGACCCAAGGCCGCAGCCAAGGCTTTCTTCTTGTTGTCGTCCATTGAAGTCCTCACGTAATCAAATTCAATTAGGGCCTTGATGGCCACAACACCTGTATAAGTAGACAGTATTATTCCACAGCAGTGAGCGCGCGCCTACCCCTGTTTTGGCATTTCTCCGCGTGCAAGCTGTATCAGCCCGTCCAGCGCAGCTTCAACCGTCTGTCGACGGACCTGATCACGGTCGCCATCGAAGTGGCAACGCCGGGCGATCAGCGCATCATCCTTGCCCCAGCACAGCCACACGGTACCGACCGGTTTGTCCGGCGAACCGCCGCCGGGCCCTGCGACACCGCTGACCGCAACGGCGAATCGCGCACCACTTTCACGCTGTGCGCCTCGCACCATGGCTTCGACAACCGCCTGGCTGACCGCCCCGACCTGTTCGAACAACATCTCGGGCACTCCCAGCTGGCGGGTCTTCTGGACATTCGAATAGGTCACGTAGCCCGCTTCGAACCACGCCGAGCTGCCGGCAATGCGCGTGATCGCTTCAGCGATTCCGCCCCCCGTACAGGATTCGGCAGTAGTCGCCTGCGCGTTCATTGCACCCAGAAGCCTGCCAAGCGTATCGGCAAGCCCGGTTATCTCATTCACGATGTAATCATTCATGCTGGAAAGCCTGTAAAGGTGAATCCTGAGGCGGCGCATCTGCCGCGCAACAGGGCTGAGCATGCTGCTTTACTTGTCATTTTTCCTGCGCCCGGGCTTTTTGACCGTTTCCACCGTGGTTTCTCTCGGCCTTTTTCTGGCTTCTTCCAAAGGGATGAAGCGCCCGCTCACAGAATCCCTTGCTCGTTTGTTCTTCATATAAAAGTCCTTTTTTATAAGTTACCGCCCGGTGATCGAGTGGCAGCGATGAAAGTCTATACGGCAAATCGGGATGCATGGCTGTCTGGAAACGCCCGGTCACCAATACGCGGGAAGCCACGCTGTCACTGCACCACCCGGTCGAGCGTGATAACCTTGCCGCCATCGCACATACCCGGCAGACGCCCCTTGTTTCAGACAAGGGCCACCCGTCGCGTCTCAAGGTTGCCTCACTCCTCTCAAGAACTTGCCTAAGCCACTGATGAATAAAGCAATTTCCGACCTCTCCGCACACACTCCGATGATGCAGCAGTACTGGAAACTCAAAAACCAGCACCTGGATCAACTGATGTTTTATCGCATGGGCGATTTCTACGAGATCTTCTACGAAGACGCGAAGAAAGCCGCCAAGCTGCTGGATATAACCCTGACCGCACGCGGCCAGTCGGCAGGTCAGAGCATTCCCATGTGCGGGATTCCCTACCACGCAGCCGAGGGTTATCTGGCCAAGCTGGTGAAACTGGGCGAATCGGTGGTGATCTGCGAGCAGATCGGCGACCCCGCCACCAGCAAGGGGCCGGTGGATCGTCAGGTGGTACGGATCATCACGCCAGGGACCATCAGCGATGAGGCCCTGCTCGACGAGCGCCGCGATAACCTGATCGCCGCCGTGCTGGGTGACGAACGCCTGTTCGGCCTGGCGGTACTGGATATCACCAGTGGCAACTTCAGTGTGCTGGAGATCAAGGGCTGGGAGAACCTGCTGGCCGAGCTCGAGCGCATCAACCCGGTCGAGTTGCTGATTCCGGATGACTGGCCACAAGGTCTGCCTGCCGAGAAGCGCCGCGGTTCTCGACGTCGCGCGCCCTGGGATTTCGAGCGCGACTCAGCCCATAAAAGTCTGTGTCAGCAGTTTGCAACCCAGGACCTCAAGGGTTTCGGTTGCGAAAACCTGACGCTGGCCATCGGTGCTGCCGGCTGCCTGCTCAGCTATGCCAAGGAAACCCAGCGCACCGCCCTGCCCCATTTACGCAGCCTGCGTCACGAACGTCTCGACGATACCGTGATCCTCGATGCAGCCAGTCGCCGTAACCTGGAACTGGACACCAACCTGTCCGGGGGCCGTGACAACACCCTGCAATCGGTGATGGACCGCTGCCAGACCGCAATGGGAACAAGGCTGCTGACCCGCTGGCTGAACCGGCCATTGCGCGACCTGACCATCCTTCAGGCACGCCAGACGTCAATCACCTGCTTTCTGGAACGCTATCGCTTCGAAAACCTGCAACCACAGCTCAAGGAAATCGGCGACATCGAGCGGATTCTGGCGCGTATCGGCCTGCGTAACGCGCGGCCACGTGACCTCGCCCGCCTGCGCGACGCCCTGAGCGCCCTGCCCGAACTGCAACAGGCGATGACCGATCTGGACGCGCCGCACCTGCAGCAACTTGCGCAGACTGCCAGCACCTATCCCGAGCTGGCCGACCTGCTGCAGCGCGCGATCATCGACAATCCGCCTGCGGTCATCCGTGACGGCGGTGTCTTGAAGACCGGCTACGACGCTGAACTGGATGATCTGCAGTCGCTGAGTGAAAACGCCGGTCAGTTCCTGATCGACCTGGAAGCCCGCGAAAAAGCCCGCACCGGCCTCGGCAACCTGAAAGTTGGCTACAACCGCGTGCATGGCTATTTTATCGAGCTGCCAAGCAAGCAGGCTGAGCAGGCGCCGGCTGATTACATACGCCGCCAGACCCTGAAGGGTGCCGAACGCTTTATCACACCCGAGCTCAAGGAGTTCGAAGACAAGGCGTTGTCGGCCAAGAGCCGCGCGCTGGCTCGGGAAAAGATGCTCTACGAAACACTGCTCGAAGACCTGATCGGTCATCTTGCGCCGCTTCAGGACACAGCGGCGGCGCTGGCCGAACTGGACGTGCTGAGCAACCTTGCGGAGCGCGCGCTGAACCTGGACCTCAATTGCCCACGCTTTGTCGCCGAACCTTGCATGCGCATCGAGCAGGGCCGCCATCCGGTCGTGGAACAGGTGCTGAGTACGCCTTTCGTTGCCAACGACCTGGCGCTGGACGACAGCACGCGCATGCTGGTCATCACCGGCCCGAACATGGGCGGTAAATCGACCTATATGCGTCAGACGGCGCTGATCGTGCTGCTGGCCCATATCGGCAGCTTCGTCCCCGCTGCCAGCTGCGAACTGTCGCTGGTCGACCGGATCTTCACCCGCATCGGCTCCAGCGACGACCTGGCGGGCGGACGCTCGACATTCATGGTGGAAATGAGCGAAACGGCAAACATTCTGCACAACGCGACCGATAAAAGTCTGGTGCTGATGGACGAAGTCGGGCGCGGCACCAGTACTTTCGACGGCCTTTCGCTGGCCTGGGCGGCGGCTGAGTGCCTCGCACAACTGCGCGCCTACACACTGTTCGCCACGCACTATTTCGAACTGACGGTGTTGCCGGAAAGCGAGCCGCTGGTGACCAATGTGCACCTCAACGCCACCGAGCATAATGAGCGCATCGTGTTCCTGCACCGCGTCCTGCCAGGGCCTGCGAGCCAGAGTTACGGTCTGGCCGTGGCGCAACTGGCCGGCGTGCCGGGCAAGGTCATCAGCCGCGCCAAGGAGCACTTGCAGCGTCTGGAAACCACCAGCCTGCCGCACGAGCAGCCGCGCGCCAAACCCGGCAAGCCCGCAGTCCCGCAACAGAGCGATATGTTCGCAAGTCTGCCGCACCCGGTGCTCGACGAGCTGTCGAAGGTCAAGGTCGACGATATGACCCCGCGGCAGGCGCTGGATTTGCTATACACATTGCAAACTCGCCTGTGACGCGAAGCGTTACATACTGTTAGAATCCCGCGCGGTTTGGGACGCTCTCGGCTTTTAGCCTGGTCGAGGCGTTTTTCGAGCCGCGTGAAAATGCAGCGAACCGCCGGTAGGTAGCAGGGACAGGTAGTAGACGACGCAGTCTTACTGCCTCAAGGCCACCCACCAAAAGCACGTGTTTTCATAGGGCCGGGAAACCTCCCGAACCTGGCACCCCTGTCTGGAAGGGCTCTGCCGCAGCCGCCTGAGGAGAAAATTAGAAATGACCTTCGTCGTCACCGACAACTGCATCAAGTGCAAGTACACCGACTGCGTAGAAGTCTGTCCGGTGGACTGCTTTTACGAAGGCCCGAATTTCCTGGTGATCCACCCGGACGAGTGCATCGACTGCGCGCTTTGCGAGCCAGAGTGCCCTGCCGTAGCCATCTACTCGGAAGACGAGATCCCTGCCGGCATGGAAAACTTCATCGAGCTGAATGCCGAGCTTGCCGAAATCTGGCCCAACATCACCGAGAAGAAAGATGCGATGCCGGATGCGGCAGAGTGGGACGGCAAAACAGGCAAGATCGCTGATCTGGAACGCTAGATTCCATACAGACAAAAGGCCCTCAAGAGGGCCTTTTTTGTCGGATACGATTTTCTGCAGACAAAAAAAGGGGCGGTGTGACCCGCCCACATTTTTCCTTGATCCCTGTATTCCCTTGTCATCATCCTGATGAATCGCATCCCGCGATGTCCTTGGCCGTCATCCTTGATAGCCTGTGCCGGTCCGTTGGCACAGCTCCGATATTAGAGATATCACGCGGGAGAGCAACACCCGAAACGCTCCAGAATATTTCCTGGACAATTGCCTTTCAGAATTAAAACTCATTCTAAAACAACATCTTGCGATAAAAAAACCGATGAATTGGCGACAAGCCTCACTCCGGTTACCTGAATGACTTACAGCAAGCGTGCGCAATGACTTACAGGCTTTGAGCTCTCTGAGTACAAGCATGCCGCTGCCGTCCAAGCAGAACTGCGTTGGCTGGCAGGGTGCTCAGTAAAGTTGAGATGACGAAAGACATATAAAAAGGCCGATATACACGCACTGTGTTATATCGGCCCTGGATGGATGCTGAGGAAGGGGACTACTGGAAGAGAGACTCGCTGGACAGACCGTTTTTCTCGAGGATCTCGCGCAGGCGCTTGAGTCCTTCGACCTGAATCTGCCTTACACGCTCACGCGTCAGACCGATTTCAAGCCCTACATCTTCAAGCGTGCTGCTTTCATGCCCGCGCAAGCCAAAGCGGCGAATCACTACCTCGCGCTGCTTCTCGGTCAGTTCAGACAACCATTGATCGATGCT
The DNA here is from genome assembly GCF_017833055.1 of Pseudomonas sp. PvP100. Classification (NCBI taxonomy): domain Bacteria; kingdom Pseudomonadati; phylum Pseudomonadota; class Gammaproteobacteria; order Pseudomonadales; family Pseudomonadaceae; genus Pseudomonas; species Pseudomonas sp. PvP100. The sequence continues at coordinate 111,721 of NZ_JAFIBO010000001.1, read as the reverse complement.
CTGTGAGAGATCGTCGTCCTGCAGCAGCTCACAGGGGTCTGTCGGACGGTCGTCGGTCAACGTATCAAGCAGCGTCTTGTCCGAATCCGGTCCTAGCGAAACGTCCACTGACGAGACACGCTCGTTGAGGCCCAGCATGCGCTTGACCTCGCCTACCGGTTTTTCCAGCAGGTTGGCGATCTCTTCAGGAGAAGGTTCGTGATCCAGCTTCTGGGTCAGCTCTCTGGCCGCACGCAGATAAACGTTCAGCTCCTTGACCACATGAATCGGCAGTCGGATGGTCCGCGTCTGATTCATGATCGCGCGTTCGATGGTCTGACGAATCCACCAGGTGGCGTAGGTAGAGAAACGAAAGCCGCGCTCCGGGTCGAACTTCTCGACCGCCCTGATCAACCCCAGGTTGCCCTCCTCGATCAGATCAAGCAATGACAGTCCACGATTGACATAGCGTCTGGCAATTTTCACTACCAGCCGCAGATTGCTTTCAATCATGCGTTTACGCCCGGCCGGGTCTCCACTTTGCGATAGACGCGCAAAATGAACTTCTTCTTCCGGGGACAATAGAGGAGAAAAACCGATTTCATTGAGGTACAGCTGGGTAGCATCGAGCGCCCGCGTGTAGTCAATGTACTTGTGTTGTTTGAGCGATGTTGAATGCTTGACCTTGGTACGTCCCGAGACAGCGGCTGGCTGCTTCTCGTTTGACGCTTCCTTCAGGACAATGCCGGCTTCCATAAGGAGCACTTCATCATCGATGTCAAACTCCGGCGCTTCGTTGCCAAGAGCCATTGTTTTAGTCCTTTGGTGAGTTCGACCTCAAGCTCCAGCATCGCCTGATTCCATGGCAACGCTTGAGCCTGTTCCTACTACGCCAGGAACAGGCTGACAACTATCAACGACGTGGCAAGAATCCTAACGGATCTACAGGTTTCCCTTGGCGGCGAATCTCAAAATGCAGTTTCACCCGGTCAGTTCCTGTTGACCCCATTTCGGCAATCGTCTGCCCTGCCTTGACCTGTTGTCCTTCCCGTACCAAAAGCCTGCGGTTATGACCGTAGGCACTGACGTAGGTATCGCTGTGTTTGATGATGATCAATTCGCCGTAGCCCCGTAATCCACTTCCGGCGTAAACAACTGAACCATCAGACGCTGCCAAAACAGGCTGTCCCAAATCACCAGCGATATCAATTCCTTTATTCAAACTGCCGTTTGAGGAAAATTTTCCTATCAAAATGCCACTCGAAGGCCAGGTCCAACCCGTCGGAGACTTGCCGGCCGGGCCTGTCCCGGTGGTCGCCGACGGCGGTATAACCACAGGTACAACCGCAACAGGTTTGGACATGACCGTGGTTTTGACGGATCCGGAGCTGCTGGTGGTGGTCGATGTGGACGTCACTGGACGCCCGGCGCCCGACGTTGAAGCCACGCTCGGCGTTGACGAGGAGCGCCCGTCAAAGCGAATTGTCTGACCTGGCTTGATGGTAAACGGCTCAGGGATCTGGTTGCGGGCAGCCAGCGCCTTCCAGTCCCAGCCGTAACGAAATGCAATGGAAAAAAGCGTATCGCCGCGCCTGACCACATATTGGCCAGTGGTCACTGTCGGGCGCTGGGCCACGGCGTTGCCGTTGCGATCAACGACGCGAACGCCGCCTGAAGGCGAGCTGGAGCAGCCGACCAAAAGGACACTGAGAGCAATGCCAATCACCAGACGCTGATAACTTCTTGAAGACCTGAGCTGCTGAATGACTGTGAGACTCACCCGCCACTCCCTTTACTGGTGACTGAATTCAAAAAAGATGCCTATTGTGCCGTAATAGCGACGGGCAGCCAGTGATATCCGCTGAAAAACGCTGTTAAGTATCAATCAGCTGCATGGAAATGATGCCATCAGGCCATTTAACAGTTGTGGCCGCGCGCTGTAGACCGATGACTGACGCCAGAATTCATTGTTTACCGCAGACAATCTTCAAGCGATGGGTCCATTGAGCAGTGGCACGAAGCGCACAGCCCCCAGCACATGTCGGGAAAAACCGTTTTCTTCACGAATGATCAGCATCAACTGCTGAACCTCTCCCGAGCCCACGGGGATGACCAATCGGCCTCCCGGTGCCAGTTGATCGAGCAATGCCTGCGGCACATCGGTGGCCACCGCCGTAACGATGATGCCGTTATACGGCGCCAGGGCTGGCCAGCCCTCCCAACCGTCACCCCAACGGAACACCACGTTGCGCAGATTGAGCTCGACCAGACGCTCCTTGGCACGATCCTGAAGCACCTTGATGCGCTCTACCGAAAACACTCGCTCTACCAGCTGCGCCAGCACAGCAGTCTGATAGCCGGACCCTGTACCGATCTCCATGACCTTGTCCAGCGGCCCGGCTGCCAACAGCAACTCGCTCATCCGCGCGACCATGTAAGGCTGGGAAATCGTCTGGTTGTGGCCGATGGGCAATGCGGTGTCTTCGTAGGCGCGATGCGCCAGCGCTTCATCGACAAACAGATGCCGGGGCGTCTTGCGAATGACGTCCAGTACCCGCTGGTTGGAAATGCCCTCTTCGCAGAGGCGTTGAATCAGACGCTCGCGGGTACGCTGCGACGTCATACCGATCCCTCGACGCAATAGATCATCCTGCTCGCGTGACATCAACGAAGTCCCTCCAGCCAAGTGTTCAGGCTGCTGAATCCGTCCTGATAGGTTCTATCCAGCTGCAACGGCGTAATCGATACGTAGCCTTGTACGACCGCATGAAAGTCGGTCCCGGCACCGCCGTCCTCGACGTCGCCTGCAGCAGCGATCCAGTAGCCGGCGCGGCCACGCGGATCGACGACTCTGATCGGTGCCGCAGCGCGGGCACGATGCCCCAATCGGGTCAATTGAATGCCGCGGATATGCTCGAGCGGCAGGTTGGGAATATTCACGTTCAATACCGTGCGGGGTGGCAGGTCGAGTTGCTCATGGGCCTCGACCAGCAAGCGCGCGTAATGCGCCGCCGTCGCCAGATTATCCGGCTGACGTGACAGAAACGAAAAGGCAAACGACGGGCGCTGCAGAAAACGCCCTTCAAGGGCTGCAGCGACCGTTCCGGAATACAGTACATCGTCGCCCAGATTGGCCCCCAGATTGATGCCTGAAACCACCATGTCCGGTTGACGTTCCAGTAGCCCGTGAATGCCCAGATGCACGCAGTCGGTGGGCGTACCGTTGACACTGATGAAGCCATTTTCCAGGGTGTGCGGATGCAAGGGCCGGTCGAGTGTCAGAGAACTGCTGGCACCACTTTTGTCCTGATCAGGCGCAATCACCACGCAGTCGGCGTAGTTCGCCAACGCCGCATGGAGCGCGACAAGACCGGGCGCATTCACCCCGTCATCATTTGATATCAGAATACGCATGAGCTGTCCGTCTGCCCAACCGGCACCAGATCGATGAGTTCGCGGACCAAAACGGTCGCGAAACATCCGGGCGGAAGGACGAATTCCAGTTGCAGAATGTCAGACTCGGGATAATGCCACGTCAGCCGCCCAATGGGCAGTCGCAGGATGCGACGTTCGTGCTCCATGCCCGCTCTGACCAGCCAGTCACGCAATACAGATTCGTCGTCGGCAACGGTATTTTCCAGCGCTGCCGTCGCACCGCCAGCTGGCGAAGGGCCTTCACCCCATTGAGGTCCGGTGGGGTGCAGATCGAGGATCGCCAGACGAGGATCGCTGCATTCATCCACCCCGGCCGGGAAAAAGCTGCGGCTGTCGGTGAACGCGAGCAAATCACCGACCTGAGCCTTCTGCCAGCTGCCATCGACAACCCGAGCGGCCAGCACCCGATTGAACAGGTAACTGCGCGCCGTGGACAAGAGTCGCGAACGCACCGCGCGTTGCTCAGGCAGCGCCTTGCGGGCGGCGTAATCGCGTGCCTCGCCAAGATTTCCACCCTGATAGCCGAAACGCTGCGTGCCGAAATAATTAGGGATGCCCTGCAGGGCAATGGTTTCAAGACGCTGATTCAAGGCGCCCTTGTCTGCATCCAGCTGGGTCAGACGCAGCGTGAAGCCATTGGCCGCATGGGCGCCGCGTTGCAGTTTGCGTTTGTGGCGGCCGCTCTTGAGAATCTGCAGCGTGTCGTCCTGCGCAGCGGACAGGTCAGAATCGGCCTTGCCAGGCAATTGAATGCTGAACCACTGGCGGGTCAGTGCCTGACGATCCTTGAGCCCGGCATAGCTGACTGTGCGCAGTTGGACGCCCGCAGCCCTGGCCAGTCGGCGGGCCGCCTCTTCCGTGTTCAGACCGCGTTTCTCGACCCATAGCCACAAGTGCTCCCCATCCCCGGAAAGCGGAATGTCCAGCACTTCGTCGACCTGAAAGTCTTCGGCAGTCGCTTTGAGGACTGCACTCCCCAATGCCTCGCCGTAAGCTCGCGGGCCCAGCAGTTCACGTTCATTCATGCGCGTAGCAACAACGCAACGGCATGCACCGCGATGCCTTCTTCACGCCCGGTAAAGCCAAGCTTTTCAGTCGTCGTGGCCTTGACGTTGACCTGATCCAGCTCAACCTGAAGGTCTGCAGCGATCAATGCACGCATGGCATCGATATGCGGCGACATTTTCGGTGCCTGAGCGACGATGGTGGCGTCTACATTACCGACCTTCCAGCCTTTGCCATGGATCAGCGTGAGGACATGACGCAGCAGCACGCGACTGTCGGCGCCCTTGAACTGCGGATCCGTGTCGGGAAAGTGCTTGCCGATATCGCCCAGCGCTGCGGCACCCAGAAGCGCGTCGCTCAAGGCATGCAGCAGGACATCGCCATCGGAATGGGCCAGCAGACCGAACCCGTGTGCAATCCGCACGCCGCCCAAGGTAATGAAGTCGCCTTCAGCGAAACGGTGCACATCAAAGCCATGGCCAATACGCATAAAAAAACGCCCTGAAAAAAGTCAGGGCGTGATTCTACCTGCTTTGGCGCGCGTTAGCTGTTCAAGGCTGCTGCGTGATGCCTGAGATGGTCTTCAATGAAGCTGGCGATGAAGAAATAGCTGTGGTCGTAACCTGGCTGCATGCGCAGGGTCAGCGGATAGTCCGCAGTCTTGGCCGCCTGAACCAGCACCTCGGGTTTGAGCTGGTTGACCAGAAAATCATCACGATCGCCCTGATCGACCAGGGTCGGCAGCTTTTCGGACGCCTGCGCAATCAGCACGCTGGCATCCCACTCGCGCCAGCGAGAACGATCTTCGCCCAGATAACGGGAAAATGCCTTTTGCCCCCACGGGCAATCGATCGGATTACTGATCGGCGAGAACGCGGATACCGACCGATAGCGACCTGGATTGCGCAATGCGCAGACCAGCGCGCCGTGACCGCCCATCGAGTGCCCGCTGATGCTGCGCACCTGTGACGCCGGGAAATGCCCCTCGATCAGCGCCGGCAGTTCCTTGACCACGTAATCATGCATTTGGTAATGCCGCGCGTAAGGCTGCTCGGTGGCGTTGAGGTAGAAGCCCGCGCCTTGACCGAAGTCCCAGGCGCCGTCAGGGTCATCTGCCACGTCAGTACCGCGCGGACTGGTATCAGGCGCCACGATGATGATGCCCAGCTCGGCCGCCAGTCGATGGGCGGCAGCTTTCTGCATGAAGTTTTCATCCGTGCAGGTCAGGCCGGACAGCCAGTACAACACCGGCAGCTTGCCGCCCTGCTCCGCCTGTGGCGGCAGATAGACGGCAAACACCATGTCACAACCGAGCACCTGAGAATGGTGCTTGTAGCGCTTGTGCCAGCCGCCGAAGCTCTTTTGGCAGGAAATATTTTCCAAAGGCATATCGTGTCCTCTAGCTACAAGCCGCAAGCCGCAAGCTACAAGCATGTAAGAGACCTTCGTGCTTGCCGCTTGGAGCTGACAGCTTGCTGCTGCTCCTTAAAAATGGATGACCGTGCGGATGCTTTTGCCTTCATGCATCAGGTCGAACGCCTTGTTGATGTCTTCCAGGCCCATGGTGTGGGTGATGAACGTGTCCAGCGGGATTTCACCGGTCTGCGCCATGTCCACATAGCTCGGCAATTCGGTACGGCCACGCACGCCGCCAAACGCCGAACCGCGCCAGACGCGCCCGGTCACCAGCTGGAACGGACGGGTAGCGATTTCCTGACCGGCACCGGCCACGCCGATGATGACCGACTCGCCCCAGCCCTTGTGGCAGGATTCCAGCGCAGCACGCATCAGTTGCACATTACCGATGCACTCAAACGAGAAGTCGACGCCGCCATCGGTCATGTCGACGATGACTTCCTGGATCGGACGGTCGAAATCTTTCGGATTGACGCAATCAGTCGCGCCCAGCTGTTTGGCGATCTCGAACTTGGCCGGGTTGATGTCGATGGCGATGATGCGAGCCGCCTTGGCTTTGACCGCACCGATCAATGCCGATAGGCCAATACCGCCCAGACCGAAGATGGCCACGGTATCGCCAGGCTTGACCTTGGCGGTGTTGAGCACCGCACCGATGCCGGTGGTGACACCGCAACCCAGCAGGCAGACTTTTTCCAGCGGTGCCTGCTTGTCGATTTTGGCCACCGAGATTTCCGGCAGTACGGTGTATTCGGAGAAGGTCGAGGTGCCCATGTAGTGGAAAATCGGCTCGCCCTTGTAGGAAAAACGCGTAGTGCCATCCGGCATCAGGCCTTTACCCTGAGTGGTACGAATCGCCTGGCACAGGTTGGTCTTGCCCGAGCGGCAGAACTTGCACTGACGGCATTCCGGGGTGTACAGCGGAATCACGTGATCGCCGACCACCACCGAGGTCACGCCCTCACCCACCGCCTCGACAATCGCACCACCTTCGTGGCCGAGGATCGATGGAAAGATCCCTTCAGGGTCAGCCCCGGACAGTGTGTAGGCATCGGTGTGGCAGACGCCGGAGGCCACTACTCTGAGCAGCACTTCTCCCGCCTTGGGCATGGCCACATCGACTTCAACGATCTCCAATGGCTTTTTGGCTTCAAAAGCGACAGCAGCGCGCGACTTGATCATCAATCTTCTCCGACGGGTAAAAACAAGGATTGCAGTGTAGTACAGTGCCAATTGACGAGTAATACGGCTAAAAGCAAAACATTAATGCTGTACAGGGATAATCGATGTACACCAATCGCTGGGAAGGTCTGGATGAGTTCGTTGCCGTCGCGGAATGCGGGCAGTTCACCGCCGCGGCTCTGCGGCTCGGGGTCTCCTCGTCGCATGTCAGCCGTCAGATCGTGCGCCTTGAAGAACGCCTGCAGACTCGTCTGCTCTACCGCAGTACCCGCAAGGTCGCGCTCACCGAAGCCGGTCAGACCTTTCTGCATCACTGCCAGCGCCTGCAGGACGGCCGCGAAGAAGCACTGCGCGCGGTGGGCGATCTGGCCAGCGAACCCAAGGGGTTGTTGCGCATGACCTGCGCCGTGGCCTATGGCGAGCGCTTCATCACGCCGCTGGTCACACGCTTCATGGACCTGTACCCGCACCTGCGGGTCGATATCGAGCTGAGCAATGAAACGCTGGACCTGGTTCATGAAGGCATGGACCTGGCGATTCGTCTGGGTCGGCTGCAGGACTCGCGTCTGGTCGCAACCCGCCTCGCGCCACGGCAGATGTACCTGTGCGCCTCGCCGTCCTACATCGAGCGTTACGGCAGGCCGCACAGCCTTTCGGAACTCAATCGCCATAATTGCCTGATCGGAGGCAGCGATACCTGGCAGCTACAGCAGAACGGGCGTGAATTTTCCCAGCGCGTGCAAGGCAACTGGCGCTGTAACAGCGGCCAGGCCGTGCTGGATGCCGCGTTGCACGGCGTCGGTTTGTGTCAGTTGCCCGATTACTACGTGCAGAAACATCTCAACGACGGCACGCTGGTCTCATTGCTGGAGGCGCATCAGCCGCCCAACACGGCCGTGTGGGGGCTCTATCCGCAGCAAAGGCATCTGTCACCCAAGGTGCGCAAGCTGGTGGATTATCTCAAGGAAGGCTTGGCGATGAGGGATGAGTACCGCCAGTAGCGGGGCCTAGCGCCCGAACTCGCTGCGGCGCTGGCGCAGCCACTCCAGGTCTTCCGGGCGCGTGACCTTGATGTTGTCTGAGCGTCCCTCGATCAGGCGTGGAGATTGCCCCGCCCACTCGATGGCCGATGCCTCATCGGTGATGCTGACGTTAGAGACCAGGCTGTCCGCCAGGGCGCGATGCAGGGCCCCAAGACGAAACATCTGCGGCGTGAAGGCTTGCCAGATCAGGCTGCGATCCACTGTTTCCAGCACACGACCGCTGCTGTCGGCACGCTTGAGCGTATCGCGGGCCGGCACGGCCAGCAGGCCGCCAACAGGATCATCGGCCAGTTCGCCGAGCAGATTATCCAGATCACTGCGCGCCAGGTTCGGACGCGCAGCGTCATGAACCAGCACCCAGTCATTGTCACTGGCGCCCTGCGCATGCAGGTGCAGCAGCGCATTGAGCACCGAGCCTGAGCGCTCGCTGCCGCCGTCCACGCGCTGAATGCGGGTGTCATGCGCGCAGGGCAATGCAGCCCAGTAAGGGTCGTCCACAGCCAGACTGATCACCAGCCCCTTGAGCCGGGGGTGATCGAGAAAGCAAAGCAGGCTGTGTTCCAGAATTGTCAGGCCGCCCAGTGGCAGGTACTGCTTGGGACGGTCGGCTGCCATGCGAGCACCAATGCCCGCTGCAGGTATCACTGCCCAGAAGGCAGGAAGAGAGTCTTTCATCGCACCAACTTGATTATTGCGCGAGCTGGTAAAGGGTTTCGCCGTCCTTGACCATGCCCAATTCATGTCGGGCACGCTCTTCGACGGTTTCCAGACCTTTTTTCAACTCCATGACCTCGGCATCGAGCACGCGATTGCGCTCGAGCAGCACCTGATTTTCAGCGTGCTGGTCGGCAATCTGCTGAGTCAGGCTGGCCACTTGCGCGAGGCTTCCGTTACCGACCCAAAGGCGGTACTGCAAGCCAGCCAGCAACAGGAGCAGGACGAGGAACAACCAGTTAGGACTGCGCATTGAAATATCAGGTACCCAGTAAAAAAGACAGCAGAGCCAACGTGAACAACAAACGACTGAGAGCATTGAGCCTGACATAAGCCAGGCTCAATCACTCCAGATTACCGCGGAGCGTCAGCATCGGAGCTGCACAGGCGAGTCAGGGAACCCGAATCCGTGCAGCACTCTGCGTCTTTTTACCATCTATGGCTCAGCCGCGAAACTCGGCACGACCACGATACACAGCCTTGGAGCCCAATTGCTCCTCGATGCGCAGCAATTGGTTGTACTTGGACACGCGGTCGGAGCGGCACAGCGAACCGGTTTTGATCTGACCGGCAGAGGTGCCCACAGCCAGGTCAGCAATGGTCGAATCTTCGGTCTCGCCGGAACGGTGAGAGATGATTGCCGTGTAACCGGCAGCCTTGGCCATCTGAATGGCTTCCAGGGTTTCGGTCAGCGTACCGATCTGGTTGAACTTGATCAGGATCGAGTTGGCGATCTTCTTGTCGATGCCTTCCTTGAGGATCTTGGTGTTGGTCACGAACAGGTCGTCACCTACCAGCTGGGTTTTCTCGCCGATCTTGTCGGTGAGGATTTTCCAGCCATCCCAATCGGACTCGTCCAGACCGTCTTCGATGGAAATGATCGGGTGCTTGCGAGTCAGCTCGGCAAGGTATTCGGCGAACTCGGCAGAGCTGTATTCGCCCTCTTCGCTCAGCTTGTACTTGCCGTTCTTGTAGAACTCGCTCGCTGCGCAGTCCAGCGCCAGGGTCACGTCGGTGCCCAGCGTGTAACCCGCATTGGCAACCGCCTCGGCGATAGCGTCGAGCGCTTCCTTGTTGGATGCCAGGTTAGGCGCGAAGCCACCTTCGTCACCCACTGCGGTGTTCAGGCCACGCGCTTTGAGTACAGCCTTGAGGTGATGGAAAATCTCGGTGCCCCAGCGCAGGCCTTCAGCGAAGGATTTGGCGCCGACAGGCTGAATCATGAATTCCTGGATGTCGATGTTGTTATCGGCATGCTCGCCACCGTTGATGATGTTCATCATCGGCACCGGCATGGAATACACGCCCGGTGTGCCATTGAGGTTGGCGATGTGCGCGTACAGCGGCAGGTCCTGATCCTGCGCCGCGGCCTTGGCAGCTGCCAGAGAGACCGCGAGGATGGCGTTTGCGCCCAGGCTTGCCTTGTTTTCGGTGCCGTCCAGCTCGATCATCGCGTGATCCAGCGCCTTCTGGTCAACCGGGTCCTTGCCCAGAAGCAGGTCACGGATAGGGCCATTGATGTTGGCCACAGCTTTCAGAACGCCCTTGCCCATGTAACGGCTCTTGTCGCCATCACGCAGCTCCAGCGCTTCGCGCGAGCCGGTTGAGGCCCCGGACGGCGCACAGGCGCTGCCGATGATGCCGTTATCGAGGAGCACATCTGCTTCTACGGTGGGATTGCCACGGGAGTCGAGAACTTCACGACCTTTGATGTCGACGATTTTTGCCATTGTTGTAAACACTCCAAGATTGACGAAAACGACGCAGCTGGGGAAACAATGCTCGCAATCAGACGCAGAAAAAGGCAGGTCTGAATGCGACAACCCCGTCACGAATGACGGGGAACGGCACTTTACCGGAGAACCCTGTTCAAGCGGTCTCTACGATCGGAAAACTCTTTACAAGTTCATCCAGGGACTTGAGCTGGGCCAGGAACGGCTCGAGCTTGTCCAGACGCAGGGCACATGGCCCGTCGCATTTGGCGTTGTCAGGATCCGGATGGGCTTCAAGGAACAGGCCGGCCAGATTCTGACTGATACCGGCCTTCGCCAGATCCAGCACCTGAGCGCGGCGCCCGCCAGCAGAATCGGAACGACCGCCCGGCATCTGCAGGGCGTGGGTCACGTCGAACAGAATCGGATATTCGAACTGCTTCATGATGCCGAAGCCAAGCATGTCCACGACCAGATTGTTGTAACCGAAGCTGGAGCCACGCTCACAGAGAATCAACTGATCGTTACCGGCCTCTTCGCACTTGGTCAGGATGTGTTTCATTTCCTGGGGTGCAAGGAACTGGGCTTTCTTGATGTTGATGACTGCGCCGGTTTTCGCCATCGCGACGACCAGATCGGTCTGTCTCGAAAGGAAAGCCGGCAGCTGAATGATGTCGCAGACTTCAGCCACCACGGCGGCCTGATGCGGCTCGTGAACATCGGTGATCAGCGGCACGTTGAAGGTGCGCTTGATCTCTTCGAAAATACGCATGCCTTCTTCAAGGCCCGGCCCACGGTAGGAGTTCACCGAAGAGCGGTTGGCCTTGTCGAAGCTGGCCTTGAACACGTAAGGGATACCGAGCTTTTCGGTGACCTTTACGTATTCTTCACAGACCTGCATGGCCATATCCCGGGATTCGAGTACGTTCATGCCGCCGAACAGCACCATTGGCTTGTCGTTGGCGATCTCGATCGAACCTACGCGGATGATTTTCTGAGCCATGTCTGCAGTCCCTGTCAGGAATTTTTCTGATGTTGAGCCAGTGCCGCCTTGACGAAGCCGCTGAACAGCGGATGACCGTCACGGGGCGTGGAGGTGAATTCCGGGTGGAACTGGCAAGCGACGAACCATGGATGATCCGGCGCTTCGACCACCTCAACCAGCGCGCCGTCGCCGGAGCGGCCGGAAATCTTCAGGCCCGCCTCGATCAGTTGCGGCAACAGGTTGTTGTTCACTTCATAGCGATGACGATGACGTTCGACGATCACGTCCTTGGTGTAGCAGTCGTGGACCAGCGAACCGGCTTCAAGCTGGCACTCTTGCGCGCCCAGACGCATGGTGCCGCCCAGATCGGAGCTTTCGGTACGGGTTTCGACTGCGCCGGTGGCGTCTTCCCACTCGGTGATCAGACCCACTACAGCGTGCGCGCTGGTGCGATCGAACTCGGTGGAGTTGGCGTCTTTCCAGCCCAGCACGTTACGGGCGAACTCGATGACCGCGACCTGCATGCCCAGGCAGATGCCCAGGTACGGAACCTTGTTCTCACGGGCGAACTGAACGGCAGTGATCTTGCCTTCGACGCCGCGCAGACCGAAGCCACCGGGAACCAGGATCGCGTCCACACCTTCCAGCAGGCCGGTGCCCTGGTTTTCAATGTCTTCAGAGTCGATGTAACGCAGGTTGACCTTGGTGCGATTGGTGATACCGGCGTGGCTCATGGCTTCGATCAACGACTTGTAGGCGTCGAGCAGCTCCATGTACTTGCCGACCATCGCGATGGTCACTTCGTGTTCCGGGTTGAGCTTGGCGTCGACGACCTTGTCCCACTCGGACAGGTCGGCACCACCACATTGCAGGCCGAAGCGCTCGACCACAAAATCGTCCAGGCCTTGCGAATGCAGAATGCCCGGGATCTTGTAGATGGTGTCCGCGTCTTCGAGGGCGATGACCGCACGCTCTTCGACGTTGGTGAACTGAGCGATCTTGCGACGCGAGGAAACGTCGATCGGGTGGTCGGAACGGCAGACCAGCACATCAGGCTGCAGGCCGATGGAGCGCAATTCCTTCACCGAATGCTGGGTCGGCTTGGTCTTGGTCTCGCCGGCAGTGGCGATGTACGGCACCAGCGTCAGGTGCATCAGCATCGCGCGGCGTGCGCCGACTTCGAAGCGCAACTGGCGGATGGCTTCAAGGAAAGGTTGCGACTCGATGTCGCCCACCGTGCCGCCGATCTCGACCAGCGCCACGTCGGCATCGCCAGCACCCTTGATGATGCGGCGCTTGATTTCATCGGTGATGTGCGGGATGACCTGAATGGTCGCGCCCAGGTAATCACCACGGCGCTCTTTGCGCAGGACGTGCTCGTACACACGACCGGTGGTGAAGTTGTTGTTCTGGGTCATGGTGGTGCGGATGAACCGCTCATAGTGACCAAGGTCCAGGTCGGTCTCGGCGCCGTCGTGAGTGACGAATACCTCACCGTGCTGGAACGGGCTCATGGTGCCTGGGTCCACGTTGATGTACGGATCCAGTTTGAGCATGGTGACCTTGAGTCCCCGCGCCTCCAGGATGGCCGCCAATGAAGCCGAGGCAATGCCTTTCCCCAATGAAGAAACAACACCGCCCGTGACGAAGATGTAGCGCGTCATGAAAAACCCTAGAAGTCTGCGTTAAAGCGGTCAGAGCCGCCGGGGATAGCGAAGGAAGGCCGAAGCCCCCGATTACCGACAAAATTCACGGTGCACTCCCGAAACTGCTGCGTTGAAACCGACCGGCCGAAGCCCGTGTGGTGTGCGCTACATTTTAAGAATTACCCAGTAAATACTGGTTGGTAACCGGCAACTCGTGTCGTTTCAAAAGAGCCGACAGAAGCTGTATCAAGAAGGGAGCGTAGTCTACCTGAAAGGGCCTTTCAGCTCAAACTTTGGTCGCCGGTCGGCATAACCCAGCGCAAACGCCAGTTTTCATTGGGCGAACCGTCCAGTCCAGGCAGGTTGGCGACGGCCAGCAGCACGTTATCGAGGTACAGCAGCGGCAATCTGCCGCGCAGAAACGCCGGCACTGACTGCTCGTTGAGCAGACGCTTGAGATCACGGCTGCCGCGCCCGTCCAGGCGTAACACTTCACCGCCCTGCCGATAGCGGATTTGCAGACACCCCGACGGCGCGTCGCCTTCCAGAACCACGCAGCCATTACCCGGCAAGTCCAGCGGCACACCAGGGTCCGGCCAGTCCATTGCCTGACGACAGAGCGGCTCCCAGTCAGCGGGCACCCACCAGATACAATTCTGCGCCCTGTGCAGCGTCCCATCAGCAAGCCGCCACAACGGACCCGCGTCCTGCGCGGCATCGCGCAACGCCTCCCAGCCAGCCCAGTGATCGGTGTCCGGCAGGCGCGTCAGCGGCGCGAGCCAGTGACGCAGTGCATTGCGCTGCCGAGCTGCGGACAATGCGGCAATCGGCCCAAGACTCAACACCGGCAGGTCAACCCAAGCGAACGACGTTGCAGTCTGCGCGTTGGCAATATCCTGCAGCGCGAGCTCGTAGAGCAATTGCTGCGCTTCGCCGAGGTGGCGCGCAGTACGCGCCAGACTGGCCGCTGCCTGCGGCCATCTGGAGGTCAGCAACGGCAATACCTGACTGCGCAAAAAATTGCGCGAGAACTGCTGATCGTCATTGCTGGGATCTTCGATCCAGTTCAGGCCGTGCCGATGCGCGTAGTCTTCCAGCTGCTTTCGCGACACATCCAGTAGCGGCCTCAGCAGATGCCCACGCCCCAGCACGCGCTGATCGGGCATGGCAGCCAGACCGCGTACGCCTGCGCCGCGCAGCAGACGGAACAACAGGGTTTCGGCCTGATCATCGCGATGCTGCCCCGTCAGCAGCACCTCGCCCTCAACCAGCCGCTCACTGAAGGCGCTGTAACGCGCCTGCCGGGCAGCCTGCTCGAGACTTGCAGCGGGCTCGACCTGAACGCGAACAGACTCGAATGCCACCCCGAGCGTCTTGCAGACCTGCTGACAATGCTCTGGCCAGCCATCGGCAGCAGTCTGCAGACCGTGGTGCACATGGATGGCGTTGAGCGCAGGCAGGGTTTCGCGACTGGCGAGTTCAGCCAGAAGATGCAAAAGCACGGTTGAGTCGAGGCCGCCGGAGAAACCGACATGCCAGACAGGCGCATTGCGCCATGGGGCCAGAACTTGAAGAAGCCTGGCAGAAAGATCATGACCGGTGCGTGAGGGGGTGGTCATGGATGTTTTTCATCGGCCTGGCGGGTTCGCACACTAACGGCTGCAGTGCTCAAACCCACCCTTTCGCGAACAGGTTCGCTCCCACGCCTTTCGGGCAGAAGCCCGCAAGACGTGGAAACAATCGGGGCGACGCAGCTTACAGACCGTAGCTCATCAAGCGGTCATAACGGCGCGCCAGCAGCTCGTCGTTATCGAACTCCTTGAGCATCGCCAGCTGACTGCTCAGCTCTTCGCGAATCAAGGCAGCGGCAGCGACCGGATCACGATGCGCGCCACCCAGTGGCTCGGCGATGACCTTATCGACGATACCCAGACCTTTTAGGCGGTCAGCGGTGATGCCCATGGCTTCAGCAGCATCCGGAGCCTTCTCGGCGGTTTTCCAAAGGATCGACGCGCAGCCTTCCGGAGAGATCACCGCGTAAGTCGAGTACTGCAGCATGTTCAACTGGTCACAGACACCAATCGCCAGCGCACCACCGGAACCGCCTTCACCGATAACGGTAGCGATGATCGGGGTCTTGAGACGGGCCATCACGCGCAGGTTCCAGGCAATCGCCTCGCTCTGGTTGCGCTCTTCCGCGTCGATACCCGGATAGGCGCCCGGCGTATCGATAAAGGTCAGGATCGGCATCTTGAAGCGCTCGGCCATTTCCATCAGACGGCAGGCCTTGCGATAGCCTTCGGGGCGCGGCATGCCGAAGTTGCGGCGAACCTTCTCGCGCACTTCCCGGCCTTTCTGATGGCCGATGACCATGACTGGCTGGTTGTCCAGACGGGCAATACCGCCGACGATCGCCGCATCATCGGAGAAATGCCGATCGCCGTGCAGCTCATCGAACTCGGTAAAGATGTTTTCGATGTAGTCCAGCGTGTAAGGACGACGCGGATGGCGCGCCATGCGCGCGATCTGCCAGCTGGTCAGGTTGCCGAAGATGCTTTCGGTGAGCGTCTTGCTCTTGTCTTGCAGCCGGGAGATCTCGTCGCCGATGTTCAGCGAGTTGTCGTTACCCACCAAGCGCAGTTCTTCGATTTTGGCCTGCAAGTCAGCGATAGGCTGTTCGAAATCAAGAAAATTCGGGTTCATAGGCATCCGTCTTGGGTCGACGGCCAAGAGGCCGGCCGGTTGATCCGTCTGCGCCGTTCCTGTTCGGAACCGGCGCGTTCAGGTCGAAATTAAAATTCAGGGTTGAGCGCAAGTCGAGCCTGCGACGTTCAACGATACTGGAGAAAGACGTTCTCACGTCCGAACTGGTCACGCAGAGCTTGAATCAAGCTGTCCGCAGGATCAATCCGCCATGCTTCTCCCAATTGCAGCAATGCGCGGGCGTCCTGCCCCGTGTAGTCCACCGTGATCGGACAGGCACCGCGATGGCGCTTGCACAGATCGCCCAGCCAGCGCAGCCGGTCGCCCTTGAGCGCCTCGGCACGCACCGTCACACGCAGGCTCTCGGCCAGATTGGTGCGGGCATCCTCGATACTCATGACACGCTTAGCCCGCAAGCGCAGCCCACCGGAGAAGTCATCATTACTGACTTCGCCCTCGACTACCACCATAGCATCGGTCTGCAACAGTGACTGAGCCGAATGGAACGCTTCGGCAAATAGCGACGCCTCGATGCGCGCCGAGCGATCGTCCAGGGTAATGAACCCCATCTTGTCGCCCTTCTTGTTCTTCATGACGCGCAGGGCAATGATCAGGCCCGCGACTGTCTGGGTGTCTCTTGCCGGCTTGAGATCAATGATGCGCTGACGAGCGAAACGGCGGATCTCACCTTCATACTCATCGATCGGGTGCCCGGTCAGGTACAGCCCCAGGGTTTCCTTTTCACCACGCAGACGATCCTTGAGGCTCAGCTCGCGGGTCTTGCGATGGTTGGCGTAGACATCGGCATCCGCTTCGACGAACAGACCGCCGAACAGGTCGGCGTGACCACTGTCATGACTGCGTGCAGTCTGCTCTGCCGCCTGAATGGCTTCTTCCAGCGCGGCAAGCAGCACCGAACGGTTACGGTCGATATTGGCCTGATAGGCCTTGGGCTCCAGTTCGAAGTACGGCCCGAGACGATCCAGCGCACCGCTGCGAATCAGACCATCCAGAGTGCGCTTGTTGACCCGTTTGAGGTCGACGCGAGCGCAGAAGTCGAACAAGTCCTTGAACGGCCCGCCCTGGCGCGCATCGGTAATCGCCTCGACCGGCCCCTCGCCTACGCCCTTGATCGCGCCAAGGCCATAAAGAATACGGCCATCGTCGCTTACCGTGAACTTGAACTCCGAGGTGTTCACGTCCGGCGCGTCTAGGCGCAGCTTCATCGTGCGCACTTCTTCGATCAAGGTCACGACCTTGTCGGTGTTGTGCATATCCGCCGACAACACCGCCGCCATGAACGGCGCCGGGTAGTGAGTCTTCAGCCAGGCAGTCTGGTACGACACCAGCCCGTAGGCTGCGGAGTGGGACTTGTTGAAACCGTAACCGGCGAACTTTTCCACCAGGTCGAAGATGTTACCGGCAAGGTCCGGGTCGATGTTATTGGTCTTGCAGCCATCGATGAAACCACCGCGCTGCTTGGCCATTTCCTCGGGCTTTTTCTTACCCATGGCACGACGCAGCATGTCCGCACCGCCAAGGGTGTAACCGGCCATGACCTGGGCGATCTGCATCACCTGTTCCTGATACAGGATGATGCCGTAGGTCGGTGCCAGTACCGGCTTGAGGCCTTCGTACTGGTAATCGACGTGCGGATAGGACAGCTCGGCGCGACCGTGTTTACGGTTGATGAAGTCGTCGACCATGCCCGATTGCAGCGGGCCGGGACGGAACAGGGCCACCAGTGCGATCAAGTCTTCCAGACAGTCGGGCTTGAGCTTTTTGATCAGCTCTTTCATGCCGCGCGACTCGAGCTGGAACACCGCCGTGGTCTCGGCGCGCTGCAGCAACTGATAGGTCGGCATGTCGTCGAGCGGAATGAACGCGATGTCCAGCGGTTCTTCGTTGACCTTGGCGCGGTCGCGGTTGATGGTCTTGAGCGCCCAGTCGATGATGGTCAGGGTACGCAGACCGAGGAAGTCGAACTTCACCAGCCCCGCAGCCTCGACATCGTCCTTGTCGAACTGGGTCACCAGACCGTCACCGGCCTCGTCGCAATAGATCGGCGAGAAGTCAGTCAGCTTGGTCGGGGCAATAACCACACCACCGGCGTGCTTGCCGACGTTACGCACGATGCCTTCGAGCTTGAGCGCCATCTCCCAGATTTCCGCCGCTTCCTCATCCACCTTGAGGAAATCGCGAAGAATCTCTTCCTGCTCGTAGGCCTTTTCGAGGGTCATGCCGACTTCGAACGGGATCATCTTCGACAGACGATCGGCCAGCCCGTAAGACTTGCCCTGCACCCGCGCCACGTCACGCACCACCGCCTTGGCGGCCATGGAACCGAAGGTGATGATCTGGCTGACCGCGTTGCGACCGTACTTCTCGGCCACATATTCGATCACCCGGTCACGACCATCCATGCAGAAGTCGACGTCGAAGTCAGGCATGGAAACCCGCTCCGGGTTCAGGAAGCGTTCGAACAGCAGGTCGTATTCCAGCGGGTCGAGGTCGGTGATCTTCTGTACATAGGCAACCAGCGATCCGGCACCCGAACCACGACCCGGCCCCACCGGTACGCCGTTGCTCTTGGCCCACTGGATGAAGTCCATCACGATCAGGAAGTAACCGGGGAAGCCCATCTGGATGATGATATCCAGCTCGAAATTCAGCCGGTCGACATACACCTGACGCTTGGCTTCGTAATCTTCGGTCGCGTCCTTGGGCAACAGGACTGCAAGACGCTCTTCCAGGCCATCGAAGGAGACCTTGCGGAAATACTCATCGATGGTCATACCATCGGGAATCGGGAAGTTGGGCAGGAAGTGCGTGCCCAGCTTGACGTCGATGTTGCAGCGCTTGGCAATCTCGACGGTGTTTTCCAGCGCTTCCGGCAGATCGCTGAACAGCTCGGCCATTTCTTCCGGGCTTTTCAGGTATTGCTGATCGCTGTAATTGTGCGAGCGACGCGGGTCGTCCAGCGCACGCCCTTCACCGATGCATACGCGGGTTTCATGGGCTTCGAAATCGGCCTGCTTGATGAAGCGCACATCGTTGGTCGCCACCAGCGGGGCGCCGTGACGCTCGGCCAGGGCCACCGCAGCGTGCAGATGCTCTTCGTCATTGGCGCGGTTGGTACGCTGCACTTCGATATAGAAGCGGTCAGGAAAGACTTCCAGCCACTCGCGCAACAGTTCGTCGGCCTCCCCCGGATTGCCGCCAAGCAAGGCCATGCCGATTTCGCCTTCCTTGGCCGCAGAAAGCGCAATCACGCCTTCACTGGCCTGCGCGACCCACTGGCGCTGAATAACGATCTGACCGTTACGCTGGCCTTCGATAAAGCCTCGGGAAATCAGCTCGGTCAGGTTGCGGTAGCCCTGGGCATTCATGGCCAGCAGGCTGATGCGGCTGAGCGCGGCATCTTCGTCCCTGCCCGCCAGCCACAGATCGACACCACAGATCGGCTTGATGCCGGAGCCCTGAGCGGCCTTGTAGAACTTGACCAGCGAACACATGTTGTTCTGGTCAGTCACCGCCACGGCGGGCATGTTCATGCCGGTCAGCGCCTTGATCAACGGTTTGACCCGGACCAGGCCGTCAACCAGCGAATATTCGGTGTGCAGGCGTAGATGAACGAAAGAAGCCGGCATGGTGATCCTATAAAACGCGAAAATACAAAAAACGAAGGGCAGGATTGTAGCTGGCCCGGAGTGAAACGTCAGTCCTGCAGCAAACCGACTGACGGCGCAAGCGAGCCGCCCATCATTATCGTTGCACGCGCTTCGTGGGCTGCACGCACCGGTGCAAAGGAACGCCGATGAATGGGCGTAGGCCCGAGCCGGGCCAGTGCTTCCAGATGCACCGGCGTAGGATAACCCTTGTGCCCGCCGATGCCATAACCCGGATAGATGAGTTCAAGCGCCGCCATTTCCCGATCCCGGCTTACCTTGGCAAGAATCGAGGCGGCGGCGATGGCAGGTACCTTGGAGTCACCCTTTACCACCGGCGCCGAGGGCACCGACAACTGCGGGCAGCGGTTGCCGTCGATAAGCGCCAGTCTGGGCGTGATACTCAAGCCTTCGACTGCGCGCTGCATGGCCAGCATCGTGGCGTGCAGGATATTCAACTGGTCGATCTCTTCGACTTCAGCCCTGGCGATGAACCAGCACAGGGCCTTCTCCTGAATTTCGACGTAGAGCTTTTCGCGCTTGGCTTCGGTCAGTTTCTTCGAGTCATTGAGACCGAGAATGGGCCTGGTCGGGTCGAGAATGACGGCGGCGGTTACCACTGCACCGCACAGCGGACCGCGACCCACTTCATCAACACCCGCCACCAGGTCCTCGACGAGGGTAAAATCCAGACCTGTTTGCATCATGGGCGACCTCACAGTGAAGGCGACCGTCCGAGCAGGCTCAATACCGCATCGGCGGCCTGATTGGACGCATCGCGGCGCAGGATCCGGTGAATGGCATCAAAACCGGCGGTTTGCTCGCGACCGTCTTCGATCAATGGCAGCAGCGTACGCGCCAGGGCTTCTGGCGTAGCGTCGTCCTGCAGCAGTTCAGGCACCAGCAGACGCTGGGCCAGCAGGTTCGGCAGCGACACGTAAGGGCTTTTGACCATTCGCTTGAGGATCCAGAAGGTCAGCGGCGCCAGGCGGTAGGCAACCACCATGGGGCGCTTGTACAGCAGGGCTTCCAAGGTCGCGGTGCCGGAGGCGATCAGTACCGCATCGCACGCGGCCAGGGCAACGTGCGACTGGCCGTCGAGCAGCGTGACGGGCAGATCACGACCCTGCAGCAATTGCTCCACCTGAGCTCGCCGCTGTGGGCTGGCGCAGGGCAGCACGAAACGCAAGTCAGGGCGCCGGGCAAGCAGCAGCTCGGCCGTGTCGAAAAACAACCCGCCCAGACGCCCCACCTCACCGCCCCGGCTGCCCGGCATCAGCGCGACAACCGGCGTATCCTGCGCGAATCCCAGGCCAGCGCGAGCACCTGCACGATCGGACTCCAGGGGGATGGTATCTGCCAGTGGGTGACCGACAAAACGCACCGGTACGCCCTGCTCTTCGTAGAAACGCGCTTCGAACGGCAACAGGGTCAGCATCAGATCACAGCCTTCACGAATCTTCAGCACACGCTTCTGACGCCAGGCCCAGACTGACGGGCTGACGTAGTGCACGGTCTTGATGCCGGCGCGACGCAGTTGAAGTTCGATGTTGAGCGTGAAGTCAGGGGCGTCGATGCCGATGAAGACATCCGGCTTTTCATTGATCAGGGTCTGGACCAGCAACTTGCGCCGGGCCAGCAGCTCGCGCAGTCGCCCGAGCACTTCAACCAGCCCCATCACCGACAGGCGTTCCATCGGGAAGGAGGACTGCATGCCTTCGGCTTCCATCAACGGACCGCCGACACCGATGAAGCGGATATCAGGATGGCGCACCTTGAGGGCACGCATCAGACCGGATCCGAGGATATCGCCGGATGCTTCACCCGCGACCAGAGCGACACAGAGTGGACTGGTCATGATTAGCGAATGATGCCGCGAGTCGACGTCTGAATGGACTGAAGAAATACCGCCACTTCAGGAAACTGCGCTGCAGGCTCTGCCAGATCGGCCAGCGCCTGACCGATGGTCAGACCCTGGCGATAAACCGTCTTGTAGGCTCTGCGCAACGCATGAATGGCTTCTTCGGAGAAGCCGCGACGGCGCATGCCCTCGAAGTTCATGCTGCGCGCCTCGGCCGGGTTGCCAAAGACCGTGACGAACGCGGGTACATCCTTGCCGATCGCCGTCCCCATGCCGGAGAAGCTGTGCGCACCGATGTGGCAGAACTGATGCACCAGGGTAAAGCCGGACAGGATAGCCCAGTCATCCACGTGAACGTGGCCTGCCAGGGCGGTATTGTTGACCAGAATCACGTGGTTGCCGATCACGCTGTCATGCCCGATATGGGCATAGGCCATGATCAGGTTGTGATCGCCCAGCGTGGTTTCGGCACGGTCCTGAACGGTTCCGCGGTGAATGGTCACGCCTTCGCGGATCACATTGTGATCGCCGATGACAAGGCGGGTTTCCTCGCCCTTGTATTTCAGATCAGGCGTGTCCTCACCCACCGATGAAAACTGGTAGATGCGGTTGTGCTTGCCGATTCTGGTTGGCCCCTTGAGGACAACGTGAGGACCGACGACTGTACCCTCGCCAATTTCCACACCGGGTCCGATGATCGACCAAGGGCCGACCTCAACATTGTCGGCCAGAACGGCCGTCGGATCGATGATTGCGCGAGGGTCAATCAAACTCATAGTTTGCGTTCCGCACAGATGATTTCAGCAGAGCAGACTGCCTTGCCATCAACTGTAGCCTTACATTCGAACTTCCAGATCTGGCGCTTGCTGCTCAGAAATTTCGCCTCGAGAACCAGTTGGTCGCCCGGCAGAACCGGCTGACGGAAACGCAGTTTGTCCGAACCGACGAAATAATAGAGCGTGCCGTCCGACGGCTTGGAGTCGAGCATCTTGAACGCAAGAATACCGGCAGCCTGCGCCATCGCTTCGATGATCAGCACACCCGGCATGATGGGATGCTCAGGGAAATGACCGTTGAAAAAAGGCTCATTGACGCTGACATTCTTGTAGGCGCGAATGTTCTTGTTCTCGATATCCAGCTCGGTCACGCGATCCACCAGCAGGAACGGGTAACGATGAGGCAGGTATTCGCGAATTTCTTTGATGTCCATCATTTCGAGGGGAAGCCTGTAGTAAAGATTAGGAGTGCGTCGCGACTGCGCAGCACCCCTCTACATCAAGGAGGCAGTTTATCGACTGAGCACGCTTGATATTAAAAAGGTATCAGCCATCAGATGAGCGATTACCCGAGGAGGTCACCGTCTCTACAACCTTTTCGAGCTTTTGCAGACGTCGCGCCATGTCGTCGATCTTGCGCAGACGAGCTGCGCTCTTGCGCCATTCGTCCGCTGGTTGCATAGCCGTACCCGAGGAGTAAGAACCAGGCTCGGTGATGGAGTGCGTGACCATGGTCATACCCGTGATGTAAACACCATCGCAAATATCGATATGCCCCACCAGACCAACCCCGCCCGCCAGCATGCAATGCTTGCCGATTTTGGTGCTTCCAGAGATACCAACACACGCAGCCATCGCCGTGTGATCGCCGACCTGCACGTTGTGGGCAATCTGAATCTGGTTGTCCAGTTTGACGCCATTGCCAATTCGCGTATCAGCCAGCGCACCCCGATCGATTGCCGTATTGACGCCAACCTCGACGTCATCACCAAGGGTGACGCCACCGATCTGTGCAACCTTGTGGTAGATACCTTTATCCTGGGCAAAGCCAAAGCCTTCGCCACCCAGCACAGCACCCGACTGGATGACCACGCGCTTGCCAATGCGCACATCGTGGTAAAGCGTTACCCGCGGGGCCAGCCAGCCGCCTTCACCGATCTCGCAGCGAGCGCCGATGAAGCAGTGAGCACCGATGGTGACACCTGCTGCAATGCGCACACCGCTCTCGATCACAGCAAAAGCGCCAATGCTGGCAGCAGGATCAATCAGTGCATCTGCGGCAATCACTGCCGTCGGATGAACGCCTGCGCTACTTTTAGGCTTGGGATCGAAAAAATGCGAAATGCGCGCATAGGCCAGATAAGTATTAGGAACCACCAGCGCATTACCGGTATAACCTTCGGCGTCTGCCGGCTTGAGCAGCACGGCAGTGGCCTGGGTATCGACCAGCAATTTACGATACTTGGGATTTGCCAGGAAACTGACTTGACCAGGGCCGGCCTCTTGCAAAGTGGCCAGCCCGGTGATTTCGATATCCTTGTCGCCACGTAACGTAGCACCAAGGAACTCGGCCAACTGGCCGAGCTTGATGGTTATGCTCATGGTTACTTCAGCTGGTTCATGCGCTCGATGACCTGGCGAGTCACGTCATACTGTGGCTTGACGTCGATCACCGCACCGCGCTCGAAAACCAGGTCGAAACCACCTTTCTTGATGACTTCTTCTACAGCCTGATCCAGCTTAGGCTTCAACTGCTTGAGCATTTCGCGGTCAGCAACGGCCTTGGCTTCGTTCAGTTCCTTGGACTGGAACTGGAAATCACGGGCCTTTTGCTTGAATTCAAGCTCCAGACGCTCGCGCTCAGGCTGAGCCATCTTGTCGCCACCGCTGACCAGACGATCCTGAATGCCCTTGGCGCTGCTTTCCAGGCTTTTCAGCTTGGTCAGTTGCGGGCCGAATTTCTTCTCGGCGTCCACTGCGTAACGCTTGGCAGCGTCCGATTCCAGCAAGGCCATCTGATAGTTCAGTACCGCAATTTTCATGTCGGCGAATGCAGGGCTTGCGACCAGTACGGTTGCCAGCATTACCAGTTGAGTCAACTTACGCACAATACAACTCCTACAAAATTCGTTGCGTTATCAAAGATCAGACGCTTAGAAGGTCTGACCCAGGGAGAATTGGAAAACCTGCGTTTCGGCTTCGTCGTCCGGCTTCTTGATCGGCATCGCCAGAGCGAAGCTCAGCGGGCCGAGTGCGGTGATCCAGGTGACGCCGATACCCACAGAGCTGGCCATGCCGGAAAGGTCGATGTCGTTGCATTCGACTTTCTTGCCTGACGCGCTTGTTCTGGTCGAGTCGCACTTGGTATCGAAGACATTACCCACGTCCCAGAAAACAGACGTCCGCAGCGAGCGCTGATCCTTGACGAATGGCAGCGGGAACATGACTTCTACGCCACCCTGAACCAGGGCGTTGCCGCCGAACGGCAGTGGATCCTGATCCGGGTCCGCCAGTGTGCCCGGCTTGGAACCGTTACTTGGCGTACTGCGCGGACCAAGGGTGCTGTCCTTGAAGCCACGTACCGAGTTGAAACCGCCCGCATAGTAGTTCTCGTAGAACGGCAGACCCGAGGTCGAACCGTATCCGTCACCATAACCCAGCTCGGTGTGGAAACGCAGGGTGTAGTTATCGGTGATCGGGTGGAAGTACTGAGCACGGTAATCCAGCTTGAAGAACGACAGGTCGCTACCCGGCAAGGTGGATTCGAACACCAGGCTTTGCGAGTGACCACGGGTCGCCAATACACCCTTGTTCAGGGTCGATTCAGACCAGCCAACCGAGCCCTTGAAGTTCAGGTACTTGTCGCCTTCCTTCTCGACGAAGTCGAAAATCTCGTCAACGGTGTACTTGCCGGTCTTGATCTCGTCCTGCTGCACAGAAAGGCCGTAAGTCAGGCGCGAGGTCTCGCTGATCGGGTAGCCAAGGTTGATACCGGCACCCAGGCTGTCAACCGCATAGCTTGCAACATCAACGTCGAGGTCATCGTAGTTGGTGGTGCGATAGAACGCGCTGTAACCCAGGCTGACACCGTCCGGCGTGTAGTACGGATCGACGTAGCTAAAGTTGTAACGGCTCTGGTATTCGCTGCGGGTCAGGCCGATGCTGACCTTGTTACCGGTACCGAGGAAGTTGTTCTGGCTGATCGAACCACCGAGGATCAGACCGGCGCTTTGCGCAAAGCCCACGCTGGCGGTGATCGAACCGGACGCCTGCTCTTCAACGGCGTAGTTCACATCGACCTGATCGTCGGTGCCAGGAACAGGTGGCGTTTCGACGTTGACTTCCTTGAAGAAGCCCAGACGGTCCAGACGGGTTTTCGACTGGTCGATCAGGTAGGTCGATGCCCAGCCGCCTTCCATCTGGCGCATTTCGCGACGCAGCACTTCGTCTTCCGACTTGGTGTTGCCGCGGTAGTTGATACGGTTGACATAGGCACGCTTGCCCGGATCGACGACGAATGTGATATCGACCGTGTGGTCTTCATTGTTCGGTGTCGGTACGCCGTTGACGTTGGCGAAGGTATAGCCTTCGTTACCCAGACGGCGGGTGATCAGTTCGGACGTCGTGGTCATGACCTTGCGCGAGAATACCTGACCCGGTTGCACCAGCAGCAGGGATTTGACCTGGTCTTCAGGGACCTTCAGGTCACCGCTGAGCTTGACCGACTTGACGCTGTACTTCTCGCCTTCGTTGATGTTGACCGTGATGTACACGTTCTTCTTGTCGGGCGTGATCGACACCTGGGTCGAGGCGATATCCATGTTGATATAGCCGCGATCGAGGTAGTACGAACGCAGACGCTCAAGGTCACCGGACAGCTTTTCACGGGCGTACTTGTCGTCATTCTTGAAGAACGACAGCCAGTTGCTGGTCTTGAGCTCGAACAGGTCGGTCAGGTCTTCGTCGGAGAAGACCTTGTTGCCCACCACGTTGATGTGCTGAATGGAGGCTACGGTGCCTTCATTGATGTTGATCTTCAGGCCGACGCGGTTGCGCGGCTGAGGAACAACCTCGGCGTCAACCTCGGCAGAGTAACGGCCCTGGGCAACGTATTGACGTTGCAGCTCGTTACGCACGCCTTCGAGGGTGGCACGCTGGAAAATCTCACCTTCGGCCAGACCGGACTGTTTCAGCCCCTTCATCAGGTCCTCGGTGGAAATGGCCTTGTTACCCTCGATTTCGATACTCGCAACCGAAGGACGCTCGACGACGTTGATGACGAGCACGTTGCCGTCGCGACCCAGCTGGATATCTTGAAAGAAACCGGTTTTAAACAGCGAACGGGTAGCATCGACCAAACGACCATCGTCCGCCTGCTCGCCTACGTTCAGCGGCAGTGCACCAAAGACGCTGCCGGCGGAAACCCGCTGCAGGCCGTTGACACGGATATCGGAGATGGTGAAGGACTCGGCGTGAACTTCAGCGATCATCAGTGCGGAAAGAACCGCAGTTAGCAGCAGACGTTTCATGAAGTCCTTTCTTATTCCAACTGGCAATAAACAAACTGCCGCAAAATGCGGCAGATTCGCAACTCGGCAACGCTTTACAGTCGGCCCAGATCGTTGACCAGCGCGAGCAACATTACGCCCACTACCAGACTGATACCGATCTGCGCCCCCCAACCTTGAACCTTTTCCGAAAGGGGACGACCACGCGCCCACTCGATCAGATAAAACAGCAAATGCCCCCCGTCCAGGACGGGAATGGGCAGCAGATTCAGAACACCCAGGCTAATACTCAGATAAGCGAGGAAGTTCAGAAAATCTCCGATGCCCGACTGGGCCGAAGCGCCCGCCACTTTAGCAATGGTTATCGGTCCACTCAAGTTTTTTACCGAGAGCTCGCCGAACAACATTTTCTTCAGCGAGTCCAGGGTCAGCACACTCATGTTCCAGGTGCGCTTCACGCCCTCGGTCATCGCCGCGAAAGGCCCGTAGCTGACCTCGCGCAGCATTTCCGGTGGCCAATCGACAGCTTTCACACCAGCGCCGAGGTAACCTGCGGCAGCCTTGCCCTCGCCTTTGGCCGCGAGCGTCACCGGCACGTCCATTTGCACGCCGTCGCGCTCGATGCGCAGCGAAATCTTCGCTTCGGGGCGCTCGCGCACCCGATCGACAACCTGTTGCCACTCCTCGAGCGGCTGGCCGTCCATCGAAACGAGACGATCACCCGATTTAAGTCCTGCGCTCTGCGCCGGACCTTTCGGATCGATTTCTGCCAGCAACGGCAGCAGCGCCGGACGCCACGGGCGAATACCCAGCGATTTTATCGGATCAGGCTCTTCTGCCCCTCTCAGCCAGTCATTGAGTACCAGCTCACGAGATGTATCGACCGTAGACCCCTGATCCCTGACCTTGAAAGCGATGGTACCGCTTTCACCCAGGCGACGGACCAGCTGCAGGTTGACCCCGGACCACCCAGAAGTAGGCTCGCCATCGACAGCGACGATTTCCTGTCCGGCCGTCAGGCCAGCCTGCTGGGCGATACTTCCGGACTCGACTGCGCCGATCACCGGGCGCACCTGTTCGCTGCCCATCATCGCCAGCACCCAGAAAAAGGCGATGGCGAGAAGGAAATTGGCTGTCGGGCCGGCGATCACGATCGCGATGCGCTGGCCTACTGTCTTGCGGTTGAACGACTGGTCGGCGAGCTCGGGCGGCACATTGCCTTCGCGCTCGTCGAGCATTTTCACATAGCCGCCCAGAGGAATGGCAGCGACGACGTACTCGGTGCCCTGACGGTCATGCCAGCGCAGAAGAGGCGTACCGAAGCCTACTGAAAAACGCAGCACTTTGACGCCACAGCGACGAGCCACCCAAAAGTGGCCGAATTCGTGGAAGGTCACCAGCACGCCCAACGCAATCAGGGTGCCGAGAATCATGTATAAAGCGCTCATCAGCCTTCTCCGGGTACCGACTGGTCGGCCAGTGTGTTAATCATTGCAGACCTCCAGGCCCGCCCTTGACGCACCACATCAACCCTTTCACTCACATCTTGTCGGGTTGTCAGATCGCTATCGCCCGTTTCTTTCAAGCCATTGGCCCGCCAACAAACGCGCTTTGGCATCGGCGGCAAACACCGCATCAAGCCCTTCGACCGCGGTGACAGGCTCATGATCCAGAACCTCTTCGATAATACCGGCGATTTCCAGGTAGCGGATACGCCCGTCGAGGAATGCCGCAACGGCCACTTCATTGGCCGCGTTGAGCATGGCAGGCGCACTACCTCCAGCCTCTGCCGCCTGTCGGGCCAGCCGCAGGCAAGGGAATCGTTCCTCGTCCGGCGCCTGAAAATCAAGCTGGCCGATACGAAACAGGTCCAGTGGCGCAACGCCAGAGTCTACACGTGCAGGCCATGCCAGCGCATTGGCGATGGGCGTACGCATGTCGGGATTGCCCAATTGAGCCAGCACTGAGCCATCGACATAATCGACCAGCGAGTGGATCACGCTTTGCGGGTGAATGACCACCTCGACCTGATCCGGGCGCGCATCGAACAGCCAGCAGGCTTCGATCAGCTCGAGCCCCTTGTTCATCATGGTTGCCGAATCGACGGAGATCTTGCGCCCCATCGACCAGACCGGATGGGCACAGGCCTGCTCAGGCGTGACATTGTGCAACTGCTCCAGCGGCGTTTCGCGAAACGGCCCGCCCGAGGCAGTCAACATGATCCGCCGAACACCGACGGCACCCAGCCCGCGAGCGAAGTCGCCGGGCAGGCACTGGAAGATCGCATTGTGCTCGCTGTCGATCGGCAACAGCACAGCGCCACTTTGCCGAACGGCCTGCATGAACAAGGCGCCGGACATGACCAGCGCTTCCTTGTTGGCCAGCAATACCTTCTTGCCCGCCTCCACCGCAGCCAGCGTCGGACGCAAGCCGGCAGCTCCGACAATGGCGGCCATGACTGCGTCTACCCGAGGGTCTGCGGCTACTTCGCACAGACCGCCTTCGCCGACCAGCACCCGGGTATCGAGCCCGGCCGCCGCGAGGTCATCCTGCAGCTTGCGGGCGACCATCTGATCAGGCACTACGGCGTACTGCGGCGTGTGCCTGATGCACAAGGCCAGCAATTCGTCCAGGCGACTGAAGCCGGTAAGCGCGAACACTTGATAAAGCGCTGGATGACGGGCAACGACATCCAGAGTACTCAGCCCGATGGAACCGGTTGCACCCAGAATGGTGATTTGTTGCGGCCCACTCACATGACACCCCAGTCAGCGGCCCAGAGCAGCACCGCAAATACCGGGATGGCCGCCGTCAGGCTGTCGATACGGTCGAGCACCCCGCCGTGGCCAGGCAGCAGATTGCTGCTGTCCTTGACCCCGGACTGGCGCTTGAACATGCTTTCGGTCAGGTCGCCAATCACCGAGATGAATACGATCACCGCGGCACCAAAGAGCGCTGCTATGAACTGCGCAACCGTCCAGTCGCGGGAAACGCCCACTGCTGCCGTGATGCCCAGACTGACCACCAGACCGCCATATACGCCCTCCCAGCTCTTGCCAGGGCTTACCTTGGGTGCCAGCTTGCGCTTGCCAAAAGCCTTGCCGGAGAAATAAGCGCCGATGTCGGCGGCCCAGACCAGCACCATCACCGACAGAATCAGCCAGTTACCCAGCGGCCATTGCTTGATCAGGACCAGACCCTGCCATGCAGGCAGCAGAATCAGAAGGCCGATAACCAGCTTGCACGCTGCACTCGCCCAGTGGCTGCTCGAGTCCGGATAGGTAAGGACCAGAAAGGTCGCAACACTCCACCAGATGACCGCAGCAACCAGCACCCAGGGCTCCAGCCCCGGCAGCAGGTACATGAGAAATAGCAGAACGGCGACCACAGCCGCATAACCGATACGCATCGACTGCGCGGCGAAACCAGCGAGCCGCGCCCATTCCCAGGCACCCAGAACGACAACCACCCCGATGAACAGGGCGAAGTACATGCCGGTCAGCAGGAAAAACCCGCACAAGGCGATCGGCAACAGAATGAGTGCCGTGATGATCCGTTGTTTCAGCATTAAGCCCGGGCTCCAGCTTCTACCTGTTCGCTGGTTTTACCGAAGCGACGTTGGCGAGAAGCGAAATCTGCCAGCGCAGCGCGCATGGCATCGTGTTTGAAGTCCGGCCAGAACAGGTCGGAGAAGTACAGCTCGGCGTAGGCCAGCTGCCAAAGCAGGAAGTTGCTGATGCGATGCTCGCCGCCGGTGCGTATGCACAGATCCGGCAACGGCAAGTCGCCGGTGGCCAGGCAGGTCTGCAACAACTGGGGAGTAATGTCCTCCGGCTGCAGGTGTCCGGCCTGAACCTCACGCGCCAACCGTTGCGCAGCCTGCGCAATGTCCCACTGCCCACCGTAGTTGGCAGCGATCTGTAGTACGAAGCGGCTGTTGCCTGAGGTGCGCACTTCCGCCTCGCGCATGGCAGCCTGAAGCTCAGGATGAAAGCGCGAGCGGTCGCCGATGATCCGCAGGCTGATCTCGTTCTCGTTCAGGCGCTTGGTTTCACGGCGCAACGCCGTGAAAAACAGCTCCATCAGCGCGCCAACCTCTTCGGCCGGGCGCTGCCAGTTTTCACTGGAGAACGCGAACAGTGTCAGTACTTCGACCCGAGCTTCAGCGCAGACCTCGATAACGGCCCGCACAGCATCGACACCCGCCTTATGGCCTGCAACGCCTGGCAGCAGGCGTTTCTTCGCCCAGCGATTATTACCATCCATGATAATCGCGACATGGCGCGGCACCGAAGACGGCACGGCCGGTTTTATCTTTTCCATGAAAGCGTCCGAAACCTTAAACAGCCATCAGATCGGCTTCTTTCTGCTTGACCGCAACTTCGATTTCCGCAACGAACTTGTCAGTCAGCTTCTGTACGTCGTCAGCCGCACGGCGCTCTTCGTCTTCGCTGATTTCCTTCTCCTTGACCAGGTCTTTCAACTGGCTCAAGGCGTCACGGCGAATGTTACGGACCGCCACACGGGCATCTTCTGCGGCATCGCGCGCCTGCTTGGTGAAGCCCTTGCGGGTTTCTTCGGTCAGCGCCGGCATGGAGATCAGCAGCAGCTCACCCAGGTTGGTCGGGTTGAAACCCAGACCGGAGCTCTGGATAGCCTTGTCGACAGCCGCCAGCATGTTGCGCTCGAACGCCACGACCTGAAGGGTACGCGAGTCCTTGACGGTCACGTTGGCCACTTGGGCCAGCGGGGTATCAGCACCGTAGTAAGGAACCATGACGCCACCCAGGATGCTTGGATGCGCCTTGCCGGTACGGATACGGGTGAAGGCATGGGTCAGCGACTCCAGACTCTTCTGCATGCGGGTCTGAGCATCTTTCTTGATTTCGTTGATCATTATTGTGCTTCCTCGATCAGGGTCCCTTCGGCGCCACCATGGACGATATTCAGAAGAGCACCCGGCTTGTTCATGTTGAAGACGCGCAACGGCATCTTGTGATCGCGACACAGGCAGATTGCGGTCAGATCCATCACACCCAGCTTGCGATCCAGCACTTCATCGTACGTCAGATGATCGAACTTCTCGGCATTCGGGTCTTTGAACGGATCTGCGGTGTACACACCGTCCACCTTGGTGGCCTTAAGCACCACATCGGCGTCAATCTCGATCGCGCGCAGACAGGCAGCAGAATCGGTCGTAAAGAACGGATTACCGGTACCGGCAGCAAAAATCACCACTTCCTTGGCGCTGAGATGGCGCATCGCCTTGCGACGATCGTAATGATCGGTCACACCCACCATGGAAATGGCCGACATCACGATGGCGGTGATATTAGCGCGCTCCAGCGCATCGCGCATTGCCAGGGCGTTCATCACAGTGGCCAGCATGCCCATGTGGTCGCCTGTCACCCGATCCATGCCCGCAGCACTCAGGGCCGCGCCACGGAACAGGTTGCCGCCACCGATCACCAGACCGACCTGAACGCCGATACCGACCAGCTGGCCGACTTCCAGCGCCATGCGGTCCAGCACCTTGGGATCAATGCCGAACTCTTCTGAGCCCATGAGGGCCTCACCGCTAAGCTTGAGTAGAATGCGTTTATAGCGAGCCTGATAACCACTGCCCTGCTGAGCCATTGCGAATCTCTCCTGCGGCGTTTTCTGAAAAAAATCTGTGCGGGCTATTTCAAGCCTGCGCTTACTTTAGCTTGACGCTATGCGCGCGTCGGGAGAATGCAGCCTTGTGAGCACAATCTCCAAGGAAAATTTCCTTTTCTCTTTCGACAAAGAGGCCGCACGCGTGAGCGGGCAGCCTCTTTGGGGCGACAGTTGAAAAACCGTCTTACTGCTTGGCGGCAGCCAGTTGAGCAGCCACTTCGTCAGCGAAGTTATCAACTGGCTTCTCGATGCCTTCGCCTACTTTGAAGTAGGTGAAGGAAACGATTTCAGCGCCGGCTTTCTTGGCCAGATCACCGACCTTGACTTCCGGGTTCTTGACGAAGGCTTGCTCGACCAGGCTGGCTTCTGCCAGGAACTTGGTGATACGACCGCCAACCATCTTCTCAACGATTTCAGCTGGCTTGCCTTTGATCTTGTCTTCGTTCAATTGCAGGAAGACGTTCTTCTCGCGCTCGATCGCTTCGGCAGAAACTTCCGAAGGGAACAGGAACTCGGGGTTGCTTGCTGCTACGTGCATGGCGATATCTTTGGCCAGTTCGACGTTGCCACCCTTGAGGGTAACAACCACGCCGATCTTGTTGCCGTGCAGGTAAGTCCCTACCACGTCACCTTCGATACGCTTCAGGCGACGGATGTTGACGTTTTCGCCAACCTTGCCGACCAGTACCAGACGTGCAGCTTCCTGAGCTTCGATCAACGGAGCGACATCAGTCAGCTTGTCAGCGAAGGCTTTTTCGACGCTTGCAGCAACGAAAGCCTTGAAGTCGTCTTGCAGGGCCAGGAAGTCGGTCTGCGAGTTGACTTCGATGATGACAGCGGCTTTGCCGTCGTCCTTGATGGCGATAGCGCCTTCAGCAGCCACGTTACCTGCTTTCTTGGCGGCCTTGATGGCGCCGGAAGCACGCATATCGTCGATTGCTTTTTCGATGTCGCCGCCAGCCTTGGTCAAGGCCTTTTTGCAATCCATCATGCCTTCGCCGGTACGCTCGCGCAGTTCTTTGACCAACGCTGCAGTAATCTCTGCCATTTCAAAATCCTCTTGGATAGGTCTTCAACCATTCCACCCGGCAGGCCGGGCGTGCAATTCTTGAAAAATCAGGGTGGCAGCAACACATGACAGAGAGGTCATGGTTACAGACCGACAAATCATTTCCTAGGTGGCAAAAAGGGGGCTAAGCCCCCTTTTCGCGTACTGAGTAAACGCCAGGCGTTTGTACTCAGCCTTCTACAGCGGCTGCAGCTGGAGCTTCTTCGACGAAAACGTCGGTGCCGCCAGCAACATTGTTACGACCACGGATAACAGCATCAGCCATCGAACCCATGTACAGCTGGATGGCGCGGATTGCGTCATCGTTGCCCGGGATGATGTAGTCAACGCCTTCCGGGCTGCTGTTGGTATCGACGACGCCGATAACCGGGATGCCCAGCTTGTTGGCTTCGGTGATCGCGATGCGCTCGTGATCAACGTCGATAACGAACAGAGCGTCTGGCAGACCGCCCATGTCCTTGATACCACCCAGGCTGCGATCCAGTTTTTCCAGATCACGGGTACGCATCAGGGCTTCTTTCTTGGTCAGCTTGGCGAAAGTACCGTCTTCAGCCTGTACTTCCAGCTCGCGCAGACGTTTGATCGACTGACGGATGGTCTTGAAGTTGGTCAGCATGCCGCCCAACCAGCGATGGTCGACGTACGGCGAACCGCAACGTGCTGCTTCTTCAGCAACGATCTTGCCAGCGGAACGCTTGGTGCCGACGAACAGAATCTTGTTTTTGCCCGAAGCCAGGCGCTCAACGAAAGTCAGCGCTTCGTTGAACATAGGCAGGGTTTTTTCAAGGTTGATGATGTGAATCTTGTTGCGCGCGCCGAAAATGTATTTACCCATTTTCGGATTCCAGTAACGGGTCTGGTGACCGAAGTGGCAACCAGCCTTGAGCATATCGCGCATATTGACTTGGGACATAAATAGTTCCTTGATAAGTC
Source organism: Pseudomonas sp. PvP100 (assembly GCF_017833055.1). Classification (NCBI taxonomy): domain Bacteria; kingdom Pseudomonadati; phylum Pseudomonadota; class Gammaproteobacteria; order Pseudomonadales; family Pseudomonadaceae; genus Pseudomonas; species Pseudomonas sp. PvP100. The sequence goes on along the minus strand of NZ_JAFIBO010000001.1, from coordinate 77,428 downwards.
GGGTTAGGCCTCCACGTATCCCAATGACCAACCAATGGCATCTGCCAAGGGCACCCAGGTCATCGTGTCGACACGTGTGTGGGTTTGTGCTTCCAAGGACGGACCTTGCAAAGCGGCGCATTTTATATCACAAAAGGGAAGAGAACGGAACTCCCATCAAGTGCTTGTTTTGCGGCGACTTTGCAGCTTCACGGACAGCCTATAGAAGGAAGCGATGATTACCCGGCACCGGTGGTCTGATAGAATTGCGCCTTTGCGCACCCACCGCGTGCCTGCCACGCCGAGAGAATTCGTATGACCATCACCCTCAAAACCCCGGAAGACATCGAAAAGATGCGCATCGCCGGTCGCCTGGCCGCCGATGTTCTGGAAATGATAGCGCCGCACGTCAAGCCCGGTGTGACCACCGAAGAGCTGGACCGCCTCTGCCACGACTATATCGTCAACGAACAGAAGGCGATCCCGGCCCCGCTGAACTACAAGGGCTTCCCAAAATCGATCTGCACCTCGATCAACCAGGTGGTCTGCCACGGCATCCCGAGCGACAAGAAGCTGAAAGACGGCGACTCGCTGAATATCGACGTCACCGTCATCAAGGACGGCTACCATGGCGACACCAGCAGGATGTTCCATGTCGGCACCGTTCCGGTATGGGCCGAGCGCCTGTCGAAGGTGACTCAGGAGTGCCTGTACAAGGCCATCGAAATCGTCAAACCCGGCACTCGCCTGGGTGACATCGGTGCCGTCATCCAGAAACACGCTGAAAAGAACGGTTTCTCCGTGGTTCGCGAGTTCTGCGGTCATGGCATCGGCAAGGTGTTTCATGAAGAGCCACAGGTCATGCACTTTGGCGAGGCCGGAACCGGTATCGAGCTGCAGGAAGGCATGACCTTCACCATCGAACCGATGATCAACCAGGGTCGCCCTGAGACCAAGATTCTCGGCGATGGCTGGACGGCGATCACCAAGGACCGCAAGCTCTCGGCGCAATGGGAGCACACGCTGCTGGTGACCGCCGACGGTTACGAAATCTTCACCTTGCGCAGCGATGACACCATTGCCCAAAAGGCTCCCTGACCCGATCATGCCCGGCTGAACACCCGCCCGTCGCTTGCACAGCCCGACACGAGGAATACTGCTCAATGCCGCAAGTAGATCCAGACTTGTTCGATCGTGGCCAGTTCCAGGCCGAACTGGCCTTGAAAGCCAGCCCCATCGCTGCGTTCAAGAAGGCCATCCGCAGAGCGAGAGACGTCCTTGATGAGCGCTTCAGGTCGGGCCGTGACATTCGACGACTGATCGAGGACCGGGCATGGTTTGTCGATAACATTCTGCAAAAGGCCTGGGATCAGTTCGAATGGAGTGAAGACGCCGACATCGCGCTTCTGGCAGTGGGTGGCTACGGGCGCGGCGAGCTGCATCCTTACTCGGACATCGATCTGCTGATCCTGCTGGACAGCGACGACCACGAAGTTTTCCGCGAACCCATCGAGCGGTTTCTGACGCTGCTGTGGGACATCGGCCTGGAAGTCGGGCAAAGCGTACGCTCGGTCAACGAATGCGCACAGGAAGGCCGCGCCGACCTGACCGTCATCACCAATCTGATGGAAAGCCGCACCATCGCCGGCCCCGAGCGCCTGCGCCAGCGCATGCTGGAGGTCACCAGCACCGAGCATATGTGGCCGAGCAAGGAGTTCTTCCTCGCCAAGCACGCTGAGCAGAAAAAACGCCACCACAAGTACAACGACACCGAATACAACCTGGAACCCAACGTCAAGGGTTCTCCGGGCGGCCTGCGCGATATTCAGACCATTCTCTGGGTCGCGCGACGTCAGTACGGCACGCTTAACCTGCATGCGCTGGCAGGCGAAGGCTTCCTGCTGGGCAGCGAAAACGCCCTGCTCGCCTCCTCCCAGGAGTTTTTGTGGAAAGTGCGTTATGCGTTGCACATGCTGGCCGGGCGCTCAGAGGACCGGCTTCTGTTCGATTATCAGGTGCGCATCGCCGGATTGCTGGGCTATGAAGACAATGATGCCAAACTGGCCATAGAGCGCTTCATGCAGAAGTACTACCGAGTGGTCATGAGCATCGCCGAACTCAGCGATCTGATCATCCAGCATTTCGAAGAAGTGATTCTTTCCGACGACAGCGGTACACCACAGCCGATCAATTCACGCTTTCAACTGCACGACGGCTATATAGAAGCCACCCATCCGCACGTCTTCAAGCGCACCCCGTTTGCCATGATCGAAATCTTCGTGCTCATGGCCCAGCACCCGGAGATAAAAGGTGTGCGCGCCGACACCATTCGCCTGCTGCGTGAACATCGGCATCTGATCAACGACGAGTTCCGCAACGATATTCGTAACACCAGCCTGTTCATCGAACTGTTCAAGTGCGAAATAGGCATTCATCGCAACCTGCGCCGAATGAATCGCTACGGCATTCTCGGCCTGTACCTGCCGGAGTTCGGCCATATCGTTGGCCAGATGCAGCATGACCTGTTTCACATCTATACGGTCGATGCGCACACGCTGAATCTGATCAAGCACCTGCGCAAGCTGCAGTACACCGAAGTGTCCGAGAAATTCCCGCTGGCCAGCAAGATCATGGGGCGCCTGCCCAAGCCGGAGCTGATCTACCTGGCCGGGCTTTATCACGACATCGGCAAGGGTCGTGGCGGTGATCACTCGGAGCTCGGCGCCGTCGACGCGCAGGCCTTCGGTACGCGCCATCATCTGCCTGCCTGGGACACCCGGCTCATCGTCTGGCTGGTGAGCAACCACCTAGTGATGTCGACCACCGCCCAGCGCAAGGATCTCTCCGACCCGCAGGTCATCCACGACTTTGCCCAGTTCGTGGGCGACGAAGTGCATCTGGACTACATGTATGTACTGACTGTCGCCGACATCAACGCGACCAACCCGACGCTCTGGAACTCATGGCGTGCCAGCCTGCTGCGCCAGCTGTACACCGAGACCAAGCGTGCCCTGCGCCGCGGCCTGGAAAACCCGGTCGACCGCGAAGAGCAGATTCGTCGCACACAGACTGCCGCGCTGGATATTCTGGTACGCAACGGCACTGATCCTGATGACGTCGAGCAACTCTGGTCAGCACTGGGCGACGATTATTTCCTGCGTCACACCGCCGGCGACGTGGCCTGGCATAGCGATGCAATCCTGCAGCAACCGGCCGACGGCGGACCGCTGGTGCTGATCAAGGAGACCACGCAGCGTGAATTCGAGGGTGGGACGCAGATTTTCATTTACGCCCCGGATCAGCATGACTTCTTCGCGGTGACCGTGGCGGCGATGGACCAGTTGAACCTGAACATTCACGACGCGCGCATTATCACTTCCAGCAGCAAATTCACACTCGACACCTACATCGTCCTCGACCATGAGGGTGGTTCGATCGGCAATAATCCGGAGCGCATTCAGGACATCCGCGAAGGCCTGACCGAAGCCCTGCGCAACCCGGATGATTACCCGACAATAATCAAGCGCCGCGTGCCGCGTCAGCTCAAGCACTTTGCCTTCGCCCCGCAAGTCACCATCCACAACGACGCCCAGCGCCCAGTGACGGTACTCGAGTTGCTGGCACCGGATCGTCCCGGGCTGCTGGCGCGCGTCGGCAAGATCTTCCTGGAGTTCGACCTGTCCCTGCAGAACGCCAAGATTGCAACGCTGGGCGAACGCGTGGAAGACGTGTTCTTCATCACCGACGCCAACAATCACCCGCTGTCCGATCCACAATTGTGCCGCCAGTTGCAGGATGCAATCGTCAAGCAACTGAGTGTCAACTCAGAGCAAGGCGGCGATTTGCGGATCAGCATATGAACATTCGCTCCTACGAATCGACTCAACGCAGCTCATTGAGGAACACGTTCCATGAATAACGCCATGCAACTGCTTCAGCCTTACCCTTTCGAGAAGCTGCGCGCTCTGCTGGCCGGCGTAACGCCCAACCCGGAAAAGCGTCCGGTAGCGCTGTCGATTGGCGAGCCTAAGCACCGCTCCCCCGATTTCGTCGCCAAGGCGCTGGCAGACAATCTCGATCAGATGGCGGTTTACCCGACCACGCTGGGTATTCCGGCACTGCGCGAAGCCATTGCCGGCTGGTGCAGCCGTCGATTCGGCGTACCACAGGGCTGGATCGATCCGGCGCGCAATGTACTACCGGTCAACGGCACGCGCGAAGCGCTGTTCGCCTTCACCCAGACCGTGGTCAATCGCAGCGATGACGGCCTGGTGATCAGCCCGAATCCGTTCTACCAGATCTATGAAGGCGCTGCGTTTCTGGCCGGAGCCCATCCACACTACCTGCCATGCCTGAGCGAGAACGGTTTCAATCCCGATTTCGATGCCGTCAGCCCGGACATCTGGAAGCGTTGTCAGATCCTCTTTCTGTGCTCGCCGGGCAACCCTACCGGGGCACTGATTCCGGTTGAAACCCTGAAAAAGCTCATTGCCCTGGCTGACGAACATGACTTTGTCATTGCTGCGGACGAGTGCTACAGCGAACTGTACTTCGACGAACAAACCCCGCCGCCGGGCCTGCTCAGCGCCTGCGTCGAGCTGGGCCGCAAGGATTTCAAACGCTGCGTGGTCTTCCACAGCCTGTCCAAACGCTCCAATCTGCCGGGCCTGCGCTCCGGTTTTGTGGCGGGTGACGCGGAGATCCTCAAGGCCTTCCTGTTGTATCGGACTTATCACGGCTGCGCCATGCCGGTTCAGACTCAACTGGCCAGCATCGCGGCCTGGAATGATGAGGAGCACGTACGCGCCAACCGTGATCTGTACCGCGAAAAATTCGCTGCGGTGCTCGACATCCTGAGCCCGGTGCTCGACGTTCAGCGCCCGGACGGTGGTTTTTACCTGTGGCCGAATGTCGGTACCGATGACGCTGCATTTTGCCGCGATCTGTTCGTCGATCAGCATGTCACCGCAGTACCGGGCTCGTACCTTTCCCGCGAAGTGGATGGCGTCAACCCTGGCGCAGGCCGGGTGCGTCTGGCGCTCGTGGCACCGCTGGCGGAATGCATCGAAGCGGCCGAACGTATCCGCGCCTTCCTGAGCAAGTAAAAGCCAAACCCAAAAAGATCGCCCCGCCGCATGCAATGTGCGGCGGGGTAATTAATTACCACCTCCCGCCCCGTGCGTGAACGTACTCTCAACCTTCATTTTTCATGCTTCCAGACACGAAGCGAACAACCATGAAGGCCAATCTCATGCCCGCATCCACTGCTCCAAAAGGCGTAAAACTGCCCGCATCCTGCTGCATGCGCAGCGCTGGAAATCACCAGGCTTCGTATGAAGCGGCGATTCGCGAAAACCCCGCTAACGCGGAAACCACCCCTGCTTACCCATCGGAAACCGGCAACAACACCGGCCAGTCAAGGCACCAGGCGCGCCTGCTGGTTTCGTTCAGCAAATACTGGGCTCGCGGGCGAACCCTGAAAGTTCTTTTCCTCAAGAACCCTCCAGCCACCCTCACAGCGCCCATCGTAGAAGCGGCAAGCAAATGGCTGCCTCATATAAATCTGAAATTCGAGTTCGTTACGGACGGGGCAAGCGATATCAGAATCGGCTTCAATGAACACCTGAACTGGAGCGCCATAGGCACCGATACCCTGCTGGCCGAGCCTGATGAGGCTACCATGGAGTTCAACCTCAAAGAGCTGTACACGGCGGATCTGAAACCCATGCCGGAACTGACGCGCATCGTGCTGCATGAATTCGGTCACGCCTTGGGCGCGGTTCACGAGCATCAGCATCCGCAGGCAAACATCCCCTGGAACGAACCGCTCGTGCGCTCACTGCTTTCGCAAACCGGATTGAGTGACGAAGAGATCAACACCAATTTTTTCGACAGGTACGAGGCCGCCGACTTCCACCACTCGGCTTACGACCGTGACTCGATCATGCATTTCGATATCCCCAACGGCCTGACCCTCGGTGACTTCGAGATCATCAATGTGGGCAAGACGCTCAGCAGCAATGACATCGCCGTGATGGGCGCTATCTATGCGGACCGTGGCAACTCGAAATTTGAAACGCACTGACGGAAAGCGTCCGGGCACGTGCTGATCATGCGGCAATCAACAGCGCCATACGTTTCCAACGTGTGGCGTGACCGCCCGAAAAAAGTGCTGATTACTCTCGGGTTCGCAGCTTTTCCGCCACCCAGCCGACCGCCCAACTGACCGGATCATGGGACTGCATGGGCAACAACGGCTTTCCTTCGCGGGCAGCCAGGCGGCCCTGGGCTTCAGCTTCACCGTGAATCCAGAGGGTACTCTGCTTGAATCCCTCGGCACGCTGACGCTCCCTGTAATAACGTTGCCGTACAAGCGCTTCCTGACGCTTCTTCTCTTGCTCAGACATAACGCACCCAAACTTCAAATGACGGGTAATAATTGCGCGCAGCAGCCAGCGACTCAAGCGTGAGCGGGTGAAGTTTTCTTAATGATGGTTAGCCTTATTATCTAATTTTCGTTCAGCCACCGTACTGGCGCTGTCACGACACTGAACGGACTGACGTGGCATAATAGCCGGCTAAATTGCGAGGAGAGGACGTGGGGAGTATCGAGCAAGATCAGCCACCCCACCTTAAACAATGACTTACACTCTATTTGGCATCAAAGCCTGCGACACGATGAAGAAGGCTCGTACCTGGCTCGACGAGCATTCGGCGAGCTACGAATTTCACGACTACAAGACCCAGGGCATCGACCGTGAGCACCTCGAGCAGTGGTGCAATGAACACGGATGGCAGGTTGTGCTGAACCGCGCAGGCACGACCTTTCGCAAGCTCGAAGACGGACAAAAGGCCGATCTCGACCAGGCGAAAGCCATAGAACTGATGCTCGCGCAGCCGTCCATGATCAAGCGTCCAGTGCTTGATCTGGGCGATAAAACCCTGATCGGCTTCAAGCCTGACCTGTATGCAGCGGCTTTACAGTAAGCCAGAGCGCTACTGAAAGCCCCTTGATAAAGCCACGAGGTATTTACATGTCCACCACCCTGTTCAGCCTGGCCTTCGGCGTCGGCACCCAAAATCGTCAAGGCGCATGGCTTGAAGTATTTTATGCTCAGCCTCTGATCAATCCTTCTGCGGAACTGGTCGCGGCTATCGCACCGGTTCTGGGTTACACCGGCGGCAACCAGGCAATCACCTTCAATGTCGACCTGGCCTACAAGCTGGCCGAAGCGGCCAAATCCGTGGACGCGACTCAAGCCGCACTGCTGACTCGTCTGGCCGAAAGCCAGAAGCCGCTGGTCGCGACCCTGCTGGCTGAAGACGCCACACTGACGTCGACTCCCGAGGCGTACCTCAAGCTGCATCTGCTGTCGCACCGCCTGGTCAAGCCGCACGGTCTTAACCTGGCAGGTATCTTCCCTCTGCTGCCAAACGTGGCCTGGACCAGCCAGGGCGCGGTCGACCTGGTCGAACTGGCCGAGCGTCAGCTCGAAGCACGCCTCAAGGGCGAGCTGCTGGAAGTATTCTCGGTCGACAAATTCCCGAAGATGACCGATTACGTTGTGCCGAGCGGCGTTCGTATCGCTGACAGCGCTCGCGTGCGTCTGGGCGCCTATATCGGTGAAGGCACGACCGTCATGCACGAAGGCTTCGTCAACTTCAATGGCGGTACCGAAGGCCCGGGCATGATCGAAGGCCGCGTTTCCGCTGGCGTATTCGTCGGCAAGGGCTCGGATCTGGGCGGCGGCTGCTCGACCATGGGTACGCTGTCCGGCGGTGGCAACATCATCATCAAGGTCGGTGAAGGCTGCCTGATCGGCGCCAACGCCGGCATTGGCATCCCGCTGGGTGATCGCAACACCGTGGAGTCGGGCCTGTACGTGACCGCGGGTACCAAGGTCGCGCTGCTCGACGAAAACAATGAGCTGGTCAAGATCGTCAAGGCCCGCGAGCTGGCGGGTCAGACCGACCTGCTGTTCCGTCGCAACTCTCAGACCGGCGCAGTGGAATGCAAAACCCACAAGTCGGCCGTCGAGTTGAACGAAGCACTGCACGCTCATAACTGATGCTGTGTGCGGGTTCAAGGCCGACGGCTTTGAACCCGCCTCCACACGCTGGACGAACAATGCCCCTCTTCTCTCCCTGGCGCGGCGACTTCCCCGCCATCGCTGCGCTGCAACGGCAAGGCCAGACCTATCTGGACAACGCCGCCACGACGCAAAAGCCTCAGGCACTCCTCGACGCCCTGACTCATTACTACGCCAACGGTGCCGCCAATGTGCATCGCGCCCAGCATCTGCCCGGCGCACATGCCACTCAAGCGTTCGAGGCCAGCCGTGGCAAGGTCGCCCGCTGGCTGAATGCCGGCGAGAACGGCCAGATCATCTTCACCCACGGCGCAACGTCTGCGCTGAACCTGCTGGCCTACGGGCTGGAACATGAATTCGCGGCGGGCGACGAGATCGCCATCAGCGCGCTGGAACATCACGCCAATCTGCTGCCATGGCAGCAACTGGCTCAGCGTCGAGGCCTGAAACTGGTGGTTCTGCCGCTGGACATCGACGGCGTGATCGACTGCGACGCGGCAGCCAGCCTGATCGGACCGCGCACACGCCTGCTCGCAGTCACCCAGCTCTCCAACGTGCTCGGCACCTGGCAACCCCTTGCCCGCCTCATCGCCCTGGCCAAGAGCCAAGGCGCACTCACCGTCGTGGACGGCTCGCAGGGCGTGGTGCACGGACGCCATGATGTGCAGGCGCTGGGCTGCGATTTTTATGTGTTTTCCAGCCACAAACTGTATGGCCCGGAAGGACTCGGCGTGCTCTACGGACGCAACGAGGCGCTGCCCAGCCTCGCGCATTGGCAGTTCGGCGGCGAGATGGTGCTGACAGCCGATTATCAGCACGCGAAATTTCGTCCGGCACCACTGGGTTTCGAGGCGGGCACCCCGCCCATTGCCAGTGTGATCGGTCTGGGCGCTACCCTGAGTTACCTGGACAGTCTCGACCATCAGGCGGTTGCAGAACATGAAGCCAGACTGCACCGTCGCCTGCTCGAGGGTCTGCAGCAGCGGGACGGCATTCAAGTTCTGGGCTCACCGGATCTGGCACTGGTCAGCTTCGTCGTCGATGGCGTTCACAATGCTGATGTGGCCCACCTGCTGACCGAGCAGGGCATTGCCGTACGCGCCGGCCATCACTGCGCGATGCCGCTGTTCAAGACCCTTGGCCTGCCCGGCGCGATTCGAGTGTCACTGGCGCTGTACAATGATTCGGACGATCTGCTGCAGTTCTTCAGCGCACTGGATCAGGCACTGGAGCTGCTTCGATGAGCCTGCCCCCGCTGGCGCAAACTGCACTCGACAGTTTTTCCCGGCCGCAAGGCTGGGAACAGCGCGCACGCCTGCTGATGCAATGGGGGGATCAACTTGCGCCGCTGAGTGACGAAGAAAGGACCGACGACAATCTGGTACACGGTTGTGAAAGCAAGGTCTGGCTGACCGGCGAAGTCAGCGACGACGCCTGGCTGTTTCGGGCCGGCAGCGACGCGCGACTGATTCGCGGCCTGGTGGCGCTGCTACTGGCGCGTGTCAACGGCCTGTCGGAACGGGAGCTGGCAGCCGTGGATTTACCTGACTGGTTCCATCAGTTGGGCCTCGCCCGCCAGCTCTCACCCTCGCGCAGCAACGGCCTGAATGCCGTACTGCAGAAGATGCGCCAGCTGACTCAAGCCTGATCGGGCGTTGCAGCCGCTGGCTTGACCCGCTCCGAAGGCCGTCGCGTGCCCGCCACCAGTTTGTCCACCGCACGGGTGGCGGCAACCATGCCAAAGGTTGCGGTCACCATCATCACTGCACCGAAACCACCGGCGCAATCGAGCTTTACGCCCTCGCCGACGAATTTCTTTTCCAGACAAATGCTGCCATCCGGCTTGGGGTAGCGCAGTTGTTCAGTAGAAAACACGCAAGGCACGCTGTAGTGACGGTTAGGCGTGCGTGAAAAGCCATAATCCCGACGCAGGGTCGAACGCACTTTGGAGGCCAGCGGGTCATTGAAGGTGCGGTTGAGGTCGGCGATCTGAATCAGGGTCGGATCGATCTGCCCGCCGGCGCCCCCGGTGGTGACCATCTGAATCTTGCGTCGTTTGCACCATGAAATCAGCGCAGCCTTGGCGTTGACGCTGTCGATGCAATCGATCACGAAGTCCATGTCCGGGGTAATGCACTCGGCCATTGTGTCGCGGGTCACGAAATCAGACACCGCGTGCACGATGCAATCGGGGTTGATCGCGCGGATACGCTCAGCCATTACATCGACCTTCGGCCGACCAACCGTGCTGTCCAGTGCATGCAACTGGCGGTTGCTGTTACTGACACAGACATCGTCCATGTCGAACAGCGAAATCTCACCCACGCCACTGCGCGCCATCGCTTCCGCCGCCCAGGAGCCCACGCCGCCGATACCGACCACGGCCACATGAGCCGCGCGCAGGCGTGCCAGCCCCTCGACGCCATAAAGACGGGCGATGCCAGCGAAACGTGGATCTTCTGCGCTCATGACCAATACCTCAAAAACCGGCGCGCATTATAGGGGTTTGTCGACGACAAGACACCTGACTTGACGCGATCCACGCTGACGGCTCGACAGCGCCCCTTTTCGAAGCCCTGCGAAGAAAGGACGCCAGGCATCGAAAGCCAAGGGTGGCGAGCGTGGATCACGAACGTGAATGGAAGCGGCCCCGCCACATCCACTGCCTGACATATCCACCGGGCGCGATAAACGACGGCCTCAAGTCGTCTTTTTGCTTTAAGATATCCGCCTTTTCGCGCCCAAAGTCTTGCTACCGGAGTTCTGTACATGACGGCCCCAGCCGACCTCTCGCCCACCCTCCAACTCGCCTGCGATCTGATCCGCCGTCCGTCAGTGACGCCGGTCGATGCCGATTGCCAGACCGTGATGATGCAGCGCCTGGGCGATGCCGGCTTCAAGCTGGAGCCGATGCGCATCGAAGACGTCGACAACTTCTGGGCCACCCACGGCACCACCGACGGCCCGGTACTGTGTTTCGCCGGTCATACCGACGTGGTTCCGACCGGGCCGCTGCAGAATTGGCAGAACGACCCGTTCGATGCGTTGATCGACGAGCACGGCATGCTTTGCGGACGTGGCGCGGCAGACATGAAAGGCAGTCTGGCGGCCATGCTGGTGGCGGCCGAACGCTTTGTCGCCGATCACCCTGATCACAAGGGCTCGGTGGCATTCCTGATCACCAGCGACGAAGAAGGCCCGGCGCATCACGGCACCAAAGCCGTGGTCGAGCGCCTCGCAGCACGCAAGGAACGCCTGGACTGGTGCATCGTCGGCGAGCCGTCGAGCACCACGCTGGTCGGCGATGTGGTCAAGAACGGTCGGCGCGGTTCGCTGGGGGCCACGCTGACGGTGCGCGGCAAGCAGGGCCATGTGGCTTACCCGCATCTGGCGAAGAACCCGATTCACCTGGCCGCTCCGGCCTTGGCCGAACTGGCCGCCGAGCACTGGGACCACGGCAACGATTTCTTCCCGCCGACCAGCTTCCAGATCTCTAACCTGAACGCTGGCACCGGCGCCACCAACGTCATCCCCGGCGATCTGGTGGCGGTCTTCAACTTCCGTTTTTCCACCGAGTCGACCGTCGAAGGCCTGCAACAGCGCGTGGCCGATATCCTCGACAGGCATGAACTCGACTGGCACGTGGACTGGGCATTGTCCGGCCTGCCGTTCCTCACCGAGCCGGGCGCGTTGCTGGACGCCGTGTCTTCCAGCATCAAAAGCGTAACGGGTCGTGAGACTAAAGCCTCGACCAGCGGCGGAACCTCCGATGGTCGTTTCATCGCCACCCTCGGCACCCAAGTGGTCGAGCTGGGTCCGGTCAACGCAACGATCCATCAGGTCAACGAACGTATTCTGGCCAGCGACCTCGATGTGCTGACCGAGATCTACTACCAGACTCTGGTCAAGTTGCTCGCCTGATGCTGACCTGCCCGATCTGCTCAGCGCCGCTCAGCACTGCCGACAACGGCGTGGTGTGCCCGGCCAATCACCGTTTCGACCGAGCCCGTCAGGGCTATCTGAACCTGTTGCCGGTGCAGCACAAGAACAGCCGCGACCCTGGCGACAATCAGGCCATGGTCGAGGCGCGACGCGACTTTCTCAATGCCGGGCACTACGCTCCGGTAGCCCGGCGTCTGGCTGAACTGGCCGCCGAGCGATCCCCGGCGCGCTGGCTGGACATCGGCTGTGGCGAAGGTTATTACACCGCGCAGATTGCCGAAGCCTTGCCCCATGCCGATGGCTATGCGCTGGACATCTCCCGCGAAGCGGTCAAGCGCGCCTGCCGTCGTGACCCGACGCTGACCTGGATGGTCGCCAGCATGGCCCGTGTGCCACTTCCGGATGCCAGTTGCCAGTTTCTGGCCAGTGTGTTCAGCCCGCTGGACTGGCAGGAAGCCAAGCGCTTGCTGACCCCGGGCGGCGGACTGATGCGGGTCGGCCCGACCAATGAGCATCTGATGGAGCTGCGTCAGCGGCTCTATAATGAAGTGCGCGATTACGCCGACGACAAGCACCTGTCGCTGGTGCCGCAAGGCATGCAGCTGCAACACAGCGAAACCCTGCGCTATACGCTGAAGCTGATCGACAGCCAGTCCCGCGCCGATCTGCTGGCCATGACACCGCACGGCTGGCGCGCCAGCGCCGAACGTCGGGCAGCGGTCATCGAGCAACCAGGACCTTTCAAGGTCACCGTTTCCATGCGCTACGATTATTTCGTACTGCAATAAGCATTCAACAGAGGCCCCCATGCGCCAACCCGATATCGAGATTTACCTGAAAGACGAAGACGTCGATCACAAGGCAATCGCCCAGTGGCTCGGCGACGCGCTGGGCTCCTGCAGCGACTGGAAGCAGAAAGGCCAGACCTGGAAATGCACAGCGGGCACTGTAGCCGTGACCTGGTTGCCCAGAGCAGTCGGCAAATGGAACAGCCTGCATCTGGACAGCGATCAGACCCCGTGGGAAGACGACATCGCCTGCGCACGCGCCGCATTCAAGGCCTTGAACGTCGAAGTACGTTGCGCACCGGGCACCTGGGTTGAAGAAGAAAGCGACGAAACTGCTGACCGCTGGATACGCGTCAGTGCCGACGGTGAGGAAGAGATTACCTGGCGAACCGCGTAAGACTTTTCGCCGCGACGTTCCTGATACGTGCCGTCGTCAGGTGAGCCCGGCTCGGCAAGCGGTCATTCGGACTTGATCCGTTCAGCGGGCACACCGGCGCTTTTGCCGATCGCTTCGGGATACGTCACACTGGCGCCCATCCAGGGCAGCCGCCCGCCCCTCACTCAGCAGAAGCCGTATGACCCGCTCTCCATTCCGTCGTCTTGTGTTCGGCACCCTACGCCGGTTGTTGTATCTCTGGGTTCGCTCGGAAACCATCAATCAATCGTCTTTTACGCTGAATCTGGACCGCAGTCGCCCGGTGTTCTATGCACTGCAATCGCCTTCAATCAGCGACCTGGCAGTGATCGATACAGAATGCCGTAAAGCCGGTCTACCTCGTCCGGTGCTGTCGGTAGCGGTTGGCAACCTGATCGAGCCCGCCGCATTCTTTTACCTGACCCCCTCCCCCGACTGGCTCGGTCGCCAGGACAAGCGTGGTGCGCCCCCGACGCTGGAGCGTGTGGTCGCAGCCGTCAGCCAGAACCCCGGCGAAGACGCGCAGATCATCCCGGTCAGCGTGTTCTGGGGCCAGTCACCTGACCGCGAATCCAGTGCCTGGAAGCTGCTGTTTGCCGACAGCTGGGCGGTGACCGGCCGGTTGCGCCGTCTGGTCAGCATTCTGATTCTGGGCCGCAAGACCCGCGTGCAGTTTTCCGCGCCAATTCACATGCGCGAACTGGTGGGTGAAAACAAAGGTTACGAGCTGACGCTGCGCATGACCCAACGTCTGCTGCGCGTGCACTTTCGCAACCTGAAAAGCGCCGTGATCGGCCCGGACGTGTCGCACCGGCGCACGGTGGTCAAAGGTCTGCTGGACGAACCGCTGGTCAAGCAGGCGATCATCGAAGAGGCCGAGCGTGAACACATCACCCAGGAAAAGGCCCGGGAACGGGCGCTGAGCTACGGCAACGAGATCGCCTCGGACTACACCTATTCGGTGATCCGTTTCATGGAGGTGGTGCTCAGCTGGTTCTGGAACAAGATCTACGACGGCATCAAGGTCAGCCACATCGAAGGCGTTCAGGAAGTCGCACCGGGACATGAGGTCATTTATGTGCCTTGCCACCGAAGCCATATCGATTATCTGCTGCTGTCTTACCTGCTATTTCGCAACGGCCTCACGCCGCCGCACATCGCCGCCGGCATCAACCTGAATATGCCTGTGGTCGGCGGCCTGCTGCGACGTGGTGGGGCATTTTTCATGCGCCGCACGTTCAAGGGTAACCCGCTGTATACGGCGGTGTTCACCGAGTACCTGCACACGCTGTTCATCAAGGGCTTTCCGGTCGAATACTTTGTCGAAGGCGGCCGTTCACGCACCGGGCGCATGCTACAACCGAAAACCGGCATGCTCGCCATCACCCTGCGCAGCTTCCTGCGCAACTCGCGGATGCCCATCGTCTTCATCCCGGTGTACATCGGCTACGAGCGTGTGCTGGAAGGCCGTACTTATCTGGGCGAACTGCGCGGCGCAACCAAGAAGAAAGAGTCGATCTTCGATATCTTCAAAGTCATCGGCGCGCTGAAGCAGCGCTTCGGTCAGGTCTCGGTGAACTTCGGTGCGCCGATCAAACTGGCCGAGTTTCTCGATGGCGAACAACCGGACTGGCGCGAACAGCAGCTGGCCCCGCAATTTCGCCCCGAATGGCTGAGCGAGACCACGCACCGCCTGGGTGAGCGTGTGGCCCAGCATCTGAACGAAGCCGCTGCCGTCAACCCGATGAACCTGGTTGCCGTGGCGTTATTGTCGACGCAAAGACTGGCGCTGGACGATCAGGCCATGGAGCGGGTTCTCGACCTGTACCTGACCTTGCTACGCGCCGTTCCGTACTCCCCGCACACGACACTGCCGGAAGGTGATGGCCGTTCGCTGATCGAGCACGTAAAAGGCATGGACCTGCTCGCCGAACAAAAAGACGCGCTGGGCAAAATTCTGTACCTGAACGAACAGAATGCGGTGTTGATGACCTACTACCGCAACAACGTCCTGCACATATTCGCCCTGCCCTCGCTGCTGGCGAGCTTTTTCCAGAGCTCGTCGCGCATGACCCGCGAACAGATCCTGCGCTACACACGTGCGCTGTACCCATTCCTGCAATCGGAACTGTTCATTCGCTGGCCGCTGAACGAGCTGGATGAAGTGGTCGATCAATGGCTGGCTGCGTTCGTGGAACAAGGTCTGTTGCGCTTCAAAAAAGACGCCTACGTGCGCCCGGAGCCCAGTTCACGCGAGTTCGTCTTGCTGACCCTGTTGTCCCGCGCCATCGCCCAGACCCTGCAGCGCTTCTACATGGCGATTGCCTTGTTGCTCAACAGCGGGCAGAACACGCTGAGCCCCGAGCAGCTCGAGGACCTGTGCACGGTGATGGCTCAGCGCCTGTCGATTCTGCATGGCCTCAATGCGCCGGAGTTCTTCGACAAGAGCCTGTTCCGGCACTTCATCCAGACCCTGCTGGACCTGGGTGTGCTGCGCAAGGACAGTGCCGGCAAGCTGAGCTATCACCCGATGCTGGGAGAACTGGCGGAAGGTGCGGCCAAGCGAGTGTTGCCTGCCGAAATCCGTCTTTCGATACGGCAAGTGGCCTTGCACAGCAATGAAGAGGAGCAGGATGTGGGAAGCGATCAAGAGAAAACGTAGGGCTTTTCCGTAACCTGGCAGGGATTTTTAGACAGCTGTTTTCTGCTCTCTGGCCCCTGCTAGGGTTTGGTGGGTACCAATGACTGGTACTTAATCAAATAAGGAAATTGAAATGTCCAGCGAACCCCTAGTACGCCTTCAGGGTGAAGTTTATTACCTGCCACGCATCGCATTGCCAACGGGCTGCAAGCTGATTGTTGCGCTGAATGACATCAGCCTTGCTGACGCACCGGCCCATGTGATTGATGTCAGCGAAACAGAGATTACTCACCAGGTGCCGCTGCCGTTTGAACTGGGCTATGCCGCAGATCGCTACCCCGTGCAGGGCCACAGCTACTCCCTGTCGGCACGAATCGAACACAACGGCACTCTGGTATGGATCAACGATACCGTTCACTCGGTCGAGCTGACCAACGAAGACCAGAAAGGCCTGCTGATCAAGGTCATTCAAGCAGCCGGCTGATCCGTTCAGCGCTGATTGCTCCCTTCAACGGTGCGCCTCGGCGCGCCGTTGTCGTTTCACAAGGCTTCCTCCCCCTCGACATCGATTGACGTCCATCGCTCACAGGTGCAAGTGCCTGTCGCGACTTCCTGATACGCTTGATCACGCACCGCACCATTATCGATCCGGGTTCAGGTCAGAACCCACTTCAACAAGGACGCTCTCATGCCTCGTTTTTCGTTCACCCTGGCCGGCCTGTGCGCAGGCCTTCTGCTGTCGGCCAACGTCTTCGCTCTATCGCTGGGCGACCTCTCGCAATCAGACGCGACCGGTGGGCTCAAGGATGCCTTGACTCAAGGCGCACAGGTCGCCGTCAAACAACTCGGCGTTCCCGGCGGTTTCAGCAAAAATGAAGAGGTGCGTATCGAGCTGCCGGGCAAACTCGGCCAGATCGCGAAAAAGATGAAAATGCTCGGCATGGGCGCTCAAGTCGATCAGCTGGAAACCAGCATGAACCAGGCCGCCGAAGCCGCCGTGCCTCAAGCTCAGGCACTGCTTGTAGATGCAGTGAAAAAGATGAGCGTAACCGACGCCAAGGCCATTCTCAGCGGCGGCAAGGACTCGGCCACCCAGTACCTGAGCAGCACCAGCCGCGAGCAGATACGCGCCAAGTTCCTGCCTATCGTCAAGAAGTCCACCGATCAGGTCGGTCTGGCGCAGAAGTACAACGCCTTTGCCGGCAAGGCGGCGGCGCTTGGCGCGCTTGACAGCAAAAGCGCAAATCTTGAAGGCTACGTGACCGAACAGGCGCTGAACGGGCTGTTCGAAATGATCGCCAAACAGGAAGAAAGCATTCGCGCCAACCCTGCTGCTGCAGCTACGGGCCTGGCGAAGAAGGTCTTTGGCGCGCTTTGAGTGCGGTGTTTGCGCCTGTATTCACAGGCGCATCTGCGTTTGACTCGGGCTGTCGACGATAGGCGCTATGTACCGCTCTCGTCTGTGGCTGCCTTGGGCTTCAAAGCCTTCTTCGGGTAGATGTCGTAGCGGCTGGATTTGCCGTCCAGCGCATAGCCCGGCTTGACGCCGTCGATGCAGGGGGCCTTGCGCGGGCGTTTGACCACCACGCGGTGGGTGGCAAGCGCCAGTGCGGCCTCCAGCAACGCAGGCGCGTCCATGTCATCACCGACCAGCGGCCGGAACAGACGCATTTCCTTTTTCACCAGCGCGGTCTTTTCCCGGTGCGGGAACATCGGGTCCAGGTAGATCACCTGGGGCGGCTCCCCTGTCCAGGCGCGGATGATGTCGATCGAGTTGCCGGTCAACAGGCGCATACGGACAATGATGGAGCCGACATCACGATCACCGCGCCCGCGAGCCAGACCGTCCTCCAGCAATGCAGCGATGATCGGCTGACGCTCGATCAGGCTCATGTCGCAGCCCAGACTTGCCAGCACGAATGCATCCTTGCCAAGACCTGCCGTTGCGTCCAGCACGCTGGGGCGAATGCCCGGCTGAATACCGACCGCCTTGGCAATCATCTGCCCGGTCCCGCCACCGAACAACCGCCGATGAGCCACCGCGCCCTCGACAAAATCGACACGTACGGCGCCCGGCGCATCATCGCCCAACTGCTGCAATTGCAGCCCGTGGTCAGTTAATTGCAGCGCAAAATCAGCGCACGCATCGCTCAACGGCAGGCCTAGGCGCTGCGCCCACTGCGCCGCCTGCTCCTGTTCGCCAACGGCCAGGGCTTCGACCCGGATACGACTGCCTGCTTGCTGATCAATCATTGCGCTTACACACTCAAAAATTGTTAATGATCGGCAAAATCTGCCGATAACCAAGTATCCGGCATTTTGCCAGACCCAAGGCCAGTACTGATCGCTATGTCAGAGATTGTTCAATCATCCATCGGCTATTTGTCGCACTCAGGCGACTTTAGCGTACGCAACAGCCGCACACTGGGTGGTGTGACGCAGCTGTGGTCGGATGCATTTGCCCGGGCGATGGCGGATCAGGTCAGTGAAAGCCCTTCAGTACCCGTGCATCCGACGGCTGTTGAGGTGGATGTAGAGACGGGCGAACCGGTCGCTGGTGCAAAAACCCTGAGCAAGATCGTCGAGCAACGTACCTGCCCGGTCACCGACACCGAGGTCAAGCCTCCAGAGCCGCTGTTCCTGCCGATTGCCGAATTCGACCTTGATCTGCTGCCTCCGCCTGCCGAGCCGTTCAGCATGGCTGAAATGATCGAACAGCAACGCCATCTGGAATTCGAGAGCCATTGGGTACGCCCTACCGTTCTGAACCCTTATGACGATAGCGTCAAACCAGGCCCTGGCCCGCAGCCACGCCCGCTGCATCTGCCGATTGCCGAATTCGAATGGGAACTGGCCGACAAGCCTGCCCAGCCGCTGGATGAGCAGACCATTGCCGCCCAACAGCGTCAGTTCGACTACGAGAACGGCTGGGCACGTCCGCTGATCCTGCAGAACCTGCGGATGGCGGCATAAGCCCCGAACGCTTACTTACACACCGACCAGCGCCCCATGTCGACGTGAAAATGATCGCGATGCGCCGCGTTGTAATCCGGCCCGAGCACCGTACTGAAGTTTTTGCAGGCACCGTCACGTAACAGCCTTAGAAAACGCCCCTTGTCCCCCTCATCGCCCCAATCCTTGAGAACACCGATGCGCTGACCGTCTGCCAGGCGAAAACCTGCCATGTCCAGCGCATTGGCCGTGGCGTGCTGGCTGAGCCGAGCATTGGCGCGGTTGTAGATGTTGCGGCAGGCAAAGCTGCCTAAGTGATCGATCCGCGCTACCCGCTGGCCGAAAACGGCCTGAGCCGCAGGTTGCAATGTGTGGATATCAAACAGCGCATAGGCGACCGCCAACGGGCAACTGGCCAGAAAGCTACTGCTCAGCGCCACGTCGCCACCCTGAATACGCAGTGTATTTTGCAGAGGGCAACGAGCAGAAGGATCACTGTCGGCCTGGCGACTGAAATGCAACCCCGACGAACTCAGTACCTGATCGCACAGTGCGGGATCGTTGCGCAGTCGCGACAGCTTGTAAGACGTCAGAAAGTTGGGCTCGGCCCGCACATCCAGCGGTGCCCATGGGTTCCAGCGCTCGGGGACATCGACCCAGCCACGCCAGACTGCGAATGCAGCCGTTGCACAGAGCAGCAGGAATACCAGCAGCACGCGCATGCTCAACCCTTGGACTGGGCAACAGATGCGAATCGGATGAAGCGTTTACAAACAGGGGCAAAACAGCGCAGTTGCGAATCCATAAGCGGGCTCTCCACAAGGTCGGACTTCATCAGCCCACACCTGGAAGACCTCAGAGCAAGCCCAACTGTTCCACCTGAGGCCCGCGATCCAGCTCGAACAATGCCGGCAAGCCAGGCAATCGCGCCATCAGTTGCTGATGAAAGCGCATGGCCTGCTCGGCAGCCCTGATGTTGTCAGGGGTGTGCAGGAACACATACGGCGTGCGCCCCTCTTCGATCCACACGGCGACCTTCTCAACCCACTGCAGCAGAAACTGATCGTTGGCCTCCAGGTCCGGACCGCCGATGAAGCGCACTTGGGGAAACAGGGTCAGCGCAGCCGGACGAGGCGGCACCTTGGGCTTTTTCGATTGGGCGTGCAGGACTGCAGGGTCAGTCGATACACAGCTGAACAATGCCCGGGAATCGAGGCAGATGCGCTCGACGCCTCGATCCAGCAACAGGCGATTGAGCATGCGCTCTTCGTCACCCTTCATGAAAAACGCCATATTGCGCACTTCCACGGCCAGCGGCACGTTGAGCTCGTCGAGAAAGCCGGCCAGCTCGGCCAGACGCTGCGGCGTGAAGCTGGCGGGCAACTGCAGCCAGAACGGCGCGATACGCCCGCCCAGCGGCGCAAGCAGGCGAATAAACTCTTCAGCGGCGCCCACCTGCTCACGAAGATCGCCATTGTGGCTGATGTCTTTATGGAATTTGGCGGTGAAGCGAAAATCGTCGGGCATTGTTTCTGCCCAACGCTGCACCGTGGTGGCGGCGGGACGGGCATAGAACGTGGTATTGCCTTCGACAGCGTTGAATACCTGAGTGTAGAGATTCAGGAAATCATTGGGGCGGGCATCTGCGGGGTACAGCGAATCTCGCCAGGCGTTTTCACTCCATGACGGACAACCGACGTAGTAAGGCAGAAGAGACACAATCAGACGTGCAGATCGAGCCCCGATACTTCAAGGTCCCAATCGACAAAACTGGCAGTGGCCATATAACTGGCCAGCGCATGGGCGACACGAGAGCTCATGGAGCGCGGGAAAATGATGTCTTGCGGACGCGCAGGCACGTTGGCAGTGCTGCCAATCGTTGAATCACCCGTTTCACGGCGAGCGCGCGCTGGAGGCGGCGGCAGCTCGGCATCAACTACGACTTCCTCAAAAGAACCTTCGACGGTCGAAGGCGTTTTCTGCGGCTTTCGCTTGATGGGATACGAGCGTGATGAGGTTCCGTCTATGCGCATCGATTATGTACTCGGCGTCGATAGTGGCAATTTAGCGTTACTGCCTTGTAGTTCGCAAATTGCGTAACGATAACTAGACCACATATATTGCAAACTGTTATCGCCAAATGAGATTAAAGACCATTTGCACGATAAACGGTAGATGGCAAACTGATATTTTTCAAAAACTGGCTGACTGGTTGGCGGGTATCGAAAAGACATCCTCATGAAAGCGGCAGGCTGCCGTGCAATCCCCGCCCCCCGTTCATTCAACGCGCCTTCGGCGTAGCCACCTTGTCACGCAGGTAAACCGGCTGAGCGTCATCTGCAGGCAGGGCCTCGCCGCGGTGCCAGGCAAAGGTCGCCAGCGTCAACAGATCCTGCGCGTGCGGCAGCATGGCTGCATCATGACCTGCCAGGCTGACCGGAATACGCTCTGCGTAGCCCCAGCCCGTACCGGCACCAAACCATTGACCGCTGGCCTGCGCAGGCAGCGTGGCCAGTTCGGGCGCCATCACAGCTTCGTCGCCCAACAGACGCATCTCGCCAGCGGTCTCGTGATAGCAGCCCCAGTACACCTCGTCCATGCGCGCATCGATGGCCGATGCCACTTGCGACACGCCGTGCTCGCGCCAGGCGCGCTGCGCCAGTACGGCGAGGTTCGAAACAGGCAGTACCGGACGTTCCAGGGCGAATGCCAAGCCTTGCACGACGCCGATGGCAATACGTACACCGGTGAATGCACCAGGCCCGCGTCCGAAAGCGATGGCGTCCAGCGCCGACATGGCAATGCCCGCCTCAGCCATCAGGGTTTTGATCATGGGCAGCAGCCGCTGGGCGTGCAGGCGCGGAATCACCTCGTAGTGGCTCAGCACCTTGCCGTCATGCAGCAAAGCGACCGAGCAGGCTTCAGTGGCGGTGTCCAGGGCCAGCAAGGTGGTCATCGGTGTTTCCGTCGTGGTCAATGTGAAAAAGTGCAGCAGTATAAATGACAAATGGCCCGCAAGCGGGCCATTTATTGTTCAGACCGAGAGCCTTACTTAAGAGCTTCCAGTACTTTTGCAGTGATGTCCTCAACCGAACCGACGCCCGGAATATGGCTGCACTTGGGCTTGCCGTTCTTCGCTTCCAGCTTGCTGTAGAACTCGACCAGCGGCTTGGTCTGGGCGTGGTACACCGACAGGCGATGACGCACGGTCTCTTCGACGTCGTCCTTGCGCTGCAGCAGCGGCTCACCAGTCACATCATCGATACCTTCAACCTTCGGTGGATTGAAGATGGTGTGGTAAATGCGCCCGGAACCTTCGTGAACCCGGCGGCCGGACATGCGCTTGACGATTTCTTCGTCATCGACGGCGATTTCCAGCACATGGTCGATTTCCAGACCGGCTTTCAACAGGGCTTCGGCCTGTGGAATGGTGCGCGGGAAACCATCGAACAGCACGCCGTTCGCGCAGTCCGGCTCGGCCAGACGGTCCTTGATCAGGCCGATGATCAGGTCATCGGAAACCAGACCGCCAGAGTCCATAACGCTTTTGGCCTTAAGGCCCAGCTCGGTTTCAGCCTTGACTGCAGCGCGCAGCATGTCGCCTGTCGAAACCTGCGGGATGCCGAACTTTTCAGTGATGAATTTTGCCTGAGTACCTTTACCGGCCCCGGGAGCTCCCAGCAGAATCACGCGCATCGTCATGCTCCTCAAATTTTTTATAGTGAAATCATCGGATTCGCCTCGGGGGCCAATCTAAAAAATGAATCAGGCCAATAGGCCGAAAGGCTGATCAAGATACACAGCAGACCGAGGCCGCACAAGCCGCCGAAAGTCGCAGTAACCGCAGGCGCACCGGCTTGTCAGCCTTGATTTCAGAGTGACATGACCTGTATCAAGGTTTACGGCAGGCCAGCCTGCAAATCCCGCGCTGGCCATCGCCGGACCAAAAAGGCCCGACGATGGCATCGGCCTGATCCATCAGCCCGTATTCCGCAGACCGGCAGCAATCCCCGCTACAGACACCAGCAGCGCCAGTTCCAGAGGACTGTCCAGACTGGCTTCACGATTACGCGAGCGCGACAACAGCTCTGCCTGAAGCAAATGCAACGGGTCAAGGTAGGTGTTGCGCAGGCTGATGAATTCCAGCGTTTCAGGGCTGTGGGCCAGCAGTTGCGTCTGCCCGGTCAGCCCCAGAACCACATTGCACGCCTGCGACAATAGGTCACGTAAATGTGCGCCCAAATGTTGCAGCTCGGCGCTGACCAGACGTTCGTCATAGAGTCGGGCGATGTCCGCATCGGCTTTGGCGAGGACCATTTCCAGCATGTCGATGCGCGTTCTGAAGAACGGCCACTGCTCACGCATCTGCGCCAGTACCTCGCCCTCCCCGCGCTCCAGTGCCTTGCTCAGCGCAGCCTCCCAGCCCAGCCAGGCGGGCAGCATCAGACGCGTCTGCGTCCAGGCGAAGATCCACGGAATGGCACGAAGACTCTCTACACCGCCCTCGCGGCGCTTGGCCGGACGGCTGCCAAGTGGCAAACGCCCCAGTTCCTGCTCGGGTGTCGCCTGACGGAAATACTCGACGAATTCCGGGTTCTCGCGCACCACGGCGCGATAGGCGCTGACCCCGTCGCCGGCCATCTGGTCCATCATCGTCCGCCACGCCGGTTGTGGAGGTGGCGGCGGCAACAGGGTCGCTTCCAGCACGGCGGCCAGATAGAGATTGAGGTTCTGCTCGGCGATGTCCGGCAGACCGAATTTGAAACGAATCATTTCCCCTTGCTCGGTGGTCCGGAAGCGCCCGGCCACAGAACCCGGCGGCTGCGACAGAATCGCCGCGTGCGCCGGACCGCCGCCACGACCGACTGTACCGCCGCGGCCGTGGAACAGCAGTAATTCAACCTGCTGCTCGCGGCAGATCTCCACCAGTCTTTCCTGGGCACGATACTGCGCCCAGGCCGCCGCCGTCGTGCCGGCATCCTTGGCCGAGTCGGAATAGCCGATCATCACCTCTTGCGGGCCGTGCAGACGCGAGCGATAGCCCGGCAGCCCGAGCAGTGTCTCGATCACCGGACCGGCGTTATCCAGGTCGGCCAGGGTCTCGAACAGCGGTACCACACGCATGGGCCGCTGCAGCCCGGATTCCTTGAGCAGCAGTTGCACGGCCAGCACATCCGAGGCCGAACCGGCCATCGAGATCACATAAGACCCCAGCGACGCCGCCGGAGCGGCCGCCACCTCCCGACAGGTTGCCAGCACCTCTGCGGTATCGGCTGCCGGCTTGAAGTAGCTCGGCAGCAGCGGCCTGCGGTTATTCAATTCACGCAACAGAAAGTCGATACGGGTCTGCTCATCCCACTCTTCGTAGCGACCCAGCCCCAGATAATCAGTGATTTCGGTCATCGCTGCGCAGTGACGGCTGGAATCCTGGCGAACATCCAGACGCACCAGGAACAGACCGAATGTGACGGCCCGACGCAAGCAATCCAGAAGCGGCCCGTCGGCGATCACACCCATGCCGCATTCGTGCAGCGACTGGAAGCACAGCATCAGCGGGTCGAGCAGTTCACGGTTGTCTTGCAGCACCGCTTCCGGCGCAGGCAGGGTTTCGCTTAGTGAGGCATTGGCCCAGTTGCGCGTCGCACGCAAGCGCTCGCGCAGGCGTTTGAGTTCCGCTCGATAAGGCTCGGCGCTGTCACCCACGCTGGCACGCAGAGCGTCGCTAGCCTGCTGCATCGACAGTTCTGCGGCGAGATTGTCCACGTCACGCAAATACAGGTCAGCCGCCATCCAGCGCGCCAGCAACAGCACTTCGCGGGTGACCGCAGCCGTGACATTCGGGTTGCCGTCACGATCGCCGCCCATCCATGAAGCAAAACGGATCGGCGCGGCTTCCAGGGGCAGATGCAGGCCGGTGGCTGCATGCAGCGCATGGTCAGCCTTGCGCAGGTAGTTTGGAATGGCGTGCCAGAGCGAGTGTTCAATGACCGCGAAACCCCATTTGGCTTCATCGACCGGGGTGGGTCGGATGCGCCGGATCTCTTCGGTGTGCCAGGCCTCGGCAATCAGCCGCTGCAGGCGCGAAGTAATCTGTGTGCGCTCGATACTGTTGAGATCGCGATGATCCAGTGCGGCGAGCTGCGCAGCGATGGCATCGTATTTCTGGATCAGCGTGCGACGTGCTACCTCGGTCGGGTGCGCAGTCAGCACCAGCTCGATTTCCAGCTTGCTCAGCTGGCGTGCCAGAGCGTCCGGTGAATGACCTTCGACTTTGAGACGATCAAGCAGCTCGGGCAGTACTCGCGATTCGAATGGCAGCGGCTGTTTATCGTCGCGGCGGTGCATGAGCTGATACTGCTCGGCAATATTGGCCAGGTTGAGAAACTGGTTGAAGGCACGCGCAACCGGCAGCAGTTCGTCATCACCCAGCCCGTCGACGCTGGAACTGAGCTGTTCAGCCCCTTCCGCCGAACCACGTCTGCCCGCTTTGGCGCCTTTGCGAATACGCTCGATCTTGTCGAGAAATTCAGCGCCTCGCTGCTCACGAATCGTATTCCCCAACAGCTCACCCAACAGGTGAACGTCTTCGCGCAGACGCGCATCGATATCGGCCATCGTTCCTCTCCCGTTTTTTATCTGGGCTCAGTTGCGTACCCGCTCGGCAGCACGGGCGTACGTGAATTCAAATCCGCTGTGCCAACAGTGCACCAAAAGCCTGCAATTGGACAAATGCTTCAGCAAAAACCTGAACGCCATCAGGGTCATTGATCGTGGCTCCACACCCCTTAATATGATGACCAACATATTGGCATTCATCTGAAGGCTTCTGAAAATTCCTGACCGGCCAGTAGATATTTATCTGAACTATTCAAAAACCGTGAAGGTCGGAACATTTAACCATTACAGGAAAGCCCGAAAGGCAGTAGGCGGTTGTAGAACCTGATGCCCGGACTTGATGCAACGACTGTCATGGATAACCACGTTGGAGTCAGACATTGGAGTTGATCAACATGAACACCTTAACTGCCAAAACCAAATTCAAAGGCCTGCGCGGCCTCAAGTTAGCTGCGCTGGCACTCGGTAGCACCTTTATCCTGGCCGGTTGTGCCGGTAACCCGCCTTCCGAGCAGTACGCGGTTTCGCAATCGGCCGTCAACAGCGCTGTCAGCGCTGGCGGTACCGAGTTCGCGGCGGTGGAAATGAAGTCGGCTCAGGACAAGCTCAAAGCTGCTGATCTGGCCATGCAGGATCATAAATACGAAGAAGCACGCCGACTGTCTGAACAGGCCGAGTGGGACGCTCGTGTAGCAGAACGTAAATCTCAGGCCGCCAAAGCTGCCAAGGCCGTGCAGGACGCTCGTCAAGGCGTCAACGAACTCCGTGAAGAAGGCCTGCGTCAGGTGCAGTGATTGCCCCGCACACCCTTCCGTTTTCATGAATTCGTAACTGATTAAAGGACGACCTTATTATGCGCAAACAATTGATGATCCCTGCTCTGCTGGCCATGAGCGTTGCCCTGGCAGCCTGTGCAACCAAGCCAAACCCTAACCTGGAACAGGCTCGCAGCAACTTCACCGCGCTGCAGACCAATCCTCAGGCCACCCAAGTCGCCGCCCTTGAAACCAAGGACGCCAGCGAATGGCTGACCAAGGCAGAACAAGCCTTCCGCAACGATGACGACGTACAGAAAGTCGACCAACTGTCGTACCTGACCAACCAGCGTATCGAACTGGCCAAGCAGACCATCGCCCTGCGGACTTCTGAAGCAGCGCTGCAAAACGCTTCTGCCGACCGTGCAAAAGCACGCCTGGAAGCACGTGACGCACAGATCGCCGCATTGAAAAACAGCCTGAACGCCAAGCAGACCGAACGCGGTACGCTGGTAACTTTCGGTGACGTGCTGTTCGACTACAACAAGGCCGAACTGAAGCCAACCGCCCAGGGCGACATTGGCAAGCTGGCTGGTTTCCTGCAGGAAAACCCGGACCGTAAAGTGATTGTCGAAGGCTACACCGACAGCACTGGTTCGGCTTCCTACAACCAGTCGTTGTCCGAGCGTCGCGCCAACTCGGTGCGTATGGCTCTGGTACGCATGGGTGTAGACCCAGCACGCATTGTGACCATGGGTTATGGCAAGGAATACCCGGTTGCTGACAACTCCAGCAACTCGGGCCGCGCCATGAATCGTCGTGTGGAAGTCACCATTTCCAACGACAACCAGCCTGTTGCACCACGCTCTTCGATGAAATAAGCGACTGAGCTGCTGCACCGAAGCCCCGCCTGCGCATACAGGCGGGGCTTTTTCATGGGCGAGGTTTTTTACGGCTGTCGTTATTGCCGAGGCGTTTGCTGGCCGAGGCAACGCACTGCCTGCCTGCGATCATCGATCAATACGCCCGACAGACCTTTCCGCGACGTATCGAACAACACCAGTACGCCATCAACGCACTGCGCGACCTCGGCGGCTGGCGTGGCAGCGACCTTGTAATCCTCGCCGGGGACGGTTTTGAGCAGGGTGAATTCACCGAGCAGCAGTGCATCCTCGGGCTTTGCGAAGTGCAGGTAGCCGTAAAACCACAGACAGCCCACCGTGCCGATGACGGCACCCACCGCGCTGAGGATCATGCCGTTGAGGTTACGCTCGCGGCTCATGGCGCTGGCGGTGTTGCAGGGGTCGGGTAGTTGGGCACTTCCGCGAGGCGGCGCAGGCCGTTGAAATGCGTCGGGTCGTCCAGATAGCGCAGCATGACCTGACGCCAGAGAGGGTCTGCGAACGTCTGTACGTGTTCGCCGCGGGTCAATTGCAATACGCGCGGTGGCGGCGCGGCCTTGTACAGCTCGATGCCGTTGGCGAGCGGCACCAGCGTGTCGTCCATGCTGTGAAAGATCAGCATCGGTGTGCCAGCCAGTTTTGGCAGGCCGTTGACCGCGCTGTCGGCCTCCGGGATCAGCCAGGACAAGGGCGCTTTCAATGGCCAGGTCAGCCACGACTTGCTCAGCGAGTTTCGCGCGACACTGCGGTAGCTGGCCGGCACGCTGTCCAGCACCAATGCCTTGATCCGCGAGCGCTCTTGCGGGTGTTCGGACAGGTAATGCACCGCCAGCGCCCCACCAATGCTTTGCCCCAGCACCACAAGCGGTTTGCCTTGCACTTGCGGCGCAGTGTTCAACCAGTCGAAAGCGGCCTGAACGTCCTCGTAGACCGCCGGCAGGCTCGGCTCGCCCTGCGACTCACCATAGCCCCGGTAATCCAGCATCAACACTTGATAACCCTGCTCGGGCAACCACCAGACGCCACCCAGATGCCAGGACAGGTTGCCACCGTTACCGTGCAGATGCAGCACCGTCCCCTTCACCGGCACGCCTTCCTTGGCGGGCAGCCACCAGCCATGCAGGCGCGTCCCGTCGGCAGCCGTGAGGTTCACGTCCTGATACTGCAGGCGCGCCTTGTCAGGGGTGAACGGAACACCCTGCTCGGGGTAGAACAACATCGAACTGCAACCGGTGAGCGCAAGGACCAGGGTGAAGATGCCGAGCAGTTTCAAATGAGCTTTCCTTGTTGTTTTCATCGCCACATCACTGCCGAGCTGGTGCGAGACTCAGATTCTCGTTCCCATGTTCCGCGAGCATTGGCCGATAGGCATAGTCATGAGCTTTCGGAGAATGTACCTCTCCTTCGCGAACAAGTTCGCTCCTACGGCCTTCGGCCAGAGTCAAAAACAGGCTGGCGTACAGCGAAGATCGCTGCCTACAAAATATTCGAGTAATCCGCTTCGATACGGTCCAGGCTCAGGTGGTTGAGGAAGTTGGAGAAGCACATCCAGGCTGACAGGGCGTTCATGTCACGGAACTGCTCGGGCAAGTACTTGGGTGCGACCACCAACCCTTCGTCCACCAGTTGGCGCAGGGTACGCATATCTTCCAGCGTGGTCTTGCCGCAGAACAGCAGCGGCACCTGTTCGAGCTTGCCCTTGCGCACGGCGAGCTGAATGTAGTTGTAGACCATGATGAAGCCCTTCAGGTAGGACAGGTCCTTGGTGAACGGCAGGCCGTTGGGCACCGAACCGCGGAAGACGCGACTGGCATTGCCGTAGCTCTCCGACATGCCAAAGCCCTGCTCCTGGTAAAACTCGAACACCTGCAGAAAATCGGCACCCTGCTCGGCCATGTGAATGGCGCGCGTGCGATTGGTCAGCTTGCGCAGGCGGCTCGGATAGGATGCAAAGGCGATGACTTCCATGAGAATCGCCAGGCCTTCCTGCGTCACCGTCGAGGATGGCGGGCCTTTGGACAAGAACGTACAGATCGGCTGGTTTTGCCCGTTCAGCGTGGTGCCCACGTGCACCAGCCCTTCGTGCACTTCCAGCGCGCGTACATCGCGTTCGTTGAACATCGCGTCGGTGCGGATCTTGATGTAGTCGGCACCGGCAGCCGCATCGGCGACGATCCCGTCGGATTCGAAAACCCGGATGGTCTCCTCGGCCTCACCGAACACGCGGTTCAAACGCGATTGCAGCAGCGAAACAGCGTCCTTGGCGGTGAGCGTTTTCGGCTCGTCCTTCAGGTCACCGCGCCCGGCAATGTTGTTCAGGTAATCCGAGAGCATCAAGCCGAGATCGGCCAGCGTCGGATCACCCGCATGAAAAGCGTCGGATGCCGCGCCGTACAATTCCTGAGAAATCAGCCCGAAGTCAGACGTACCGCGTGCCTCAAGCATACGCACCACCATGCGGTACTCACGGCACATGCGGCGCATGATCTGCCCGACCGGGTTGAACTGCCCCAGTTGACGCGTAACGTCGCGCTCGATGTTCTGAAACTCTTGCTTCAAGGCGGAAGAGTCGAAACCCAGCGGTCGGTTTTCGTAATAGGCGCGGTCCACGGCAGGCAGCGCCTTGCCCTTGGCGGCCAGAAACTCCTTGCGGACGTTCTCATCCCATTTAACTGCATCCAGAATGCGAATCGGCGTCTGTGCAACGACGATCCGATCCGATAAAGCACGAATAGTCTGTTGATACTCGTCCACCGGTACTCCTTGGCTGGCTGTCACGCTACTGCTTGGCGGCGCGGAACAACACGCCACCGCTGGAAAATATCGAAACTGGCAGGATCGTCAAACCGTCTGAACAGCCGATCCGGGGCACTCGCGCAGCAGTATAGTCACCCTCGAAGCGGCTGCGGGGTCCCCAGGACCAGACGCATCTGCCGGGTCAGGATACAGAGCATTTCTTCGTCGGCTTGACGCTGCGGCCCATGCAGCAGGCCTTGATACTCAATGCGACGGATAAGCCCCGTCAACACCTGAGCATCCTGATAGGGCTGCAGGGAACCGAGCACCTGGAAAAACTGACAACTGCCTTGCAGCAAAATTTCCTGGTGGGCCATGACCAATGGCGTCAGGCGCGGGTTGATCAGTGCTTCGTGGTAGAACGCCTGCTCGGCGATCAGATAGTCACGCCGGGTCAGCAGTTGATGGCGGATGTGCTCCATCACCATACGCGCGATGTCGTCCGCCAGACGAAAACGGTCGGTCGGACTACCGGAACTGCGGCTCATCATTTCGCGCAGAATGCCTTCGGTGTTCTGCCACAGCCGCGCCAGATAGTCAGCGCTGCGCTGTACATACTGGGCGAAGGCATCGGTCAGCAGATCATCAATGTCCTTGAAGTAATAGGTGGTTGCCGACAGCGGCACACTGGCTTCAGCGGCCACTGCGCGATGGCGCACGGCGCGTACGCCGTCACGCACCACGATACGCATGGCGGCATCGAGAATGACCTGCCTGCGCTGCTCACTGCCCTCGCGCGCAGCCTTGCGGCCCTGATACTTGACACTTTTGGCCACCGCGCTCGCTACTCCGGCGGCCCCTTCTCTGGCAATCGTCACGACAGCTTCCTTATAAGTCGCTCTGAAATGAGTCGATCTGAAAAACACCTAAAAAAAAGCCGCCCATTGAAGGCGGCTGTTTTAACACTGATTACGCTTGCGGGCGCATATGCGGGAAGAGAATCACGTCGCGGATCGACGGCGAGTCGGTGAGCAGCATCACCAACCGGTCGATACCGATCCCCTCGCCTGCCGTCGGCGGCATGCCGTACTCCAGCGCACGGACGAAGTCGGCGTCGTAGTGCATGGCTTCGTCGTCACCGGCATCCTTGTCGGCCACCTGAGCCTGGAAGCGTTCGGCCTGGTCTTCGGCGTCGTTGAGCTCGGAGTAGGCGTTGGCAATTTCGCGACCGCCGATGAACAGCTCGAAACGGTCGGTGACGTTCGGGTTTTCATCATTGCGACGCGCCAGCGGCGACACTTCGAACGGGTACTGGGTAATGAAGTGCGGCTGTTCCAGCTTGTGCTCGACCAGCTCTTCGAAAATCATCACCTGCAATTTGCCCAGGCCTTCGAAGCCCAGCACCTTGGCACCGGCCTTTTTCGCAATGGCGCGCGCCTTGTCGATGTCCTGCAGGTCGGCAGCGGTCAGCTCGGGGTTGTACTTGAGGATCGAGTCGAACACCGACAGGCGCACGAACGGTTCGCCAAAGTGGAACACTTTGTCACCATAAGGCACGTCGGTGGTACCCAGCACCAGTTGCGCCAGTTCGCGGAACAGTTCCTCGGTGAGGTCCATATTGTCTTCGTAATCGGCGTAGGCCTGGTAGAACTCGAGCATGGTGAACTCGGGGTTGTGCCGGGTCGAAACACCTTCGTTACGGAAGTTGCGATTGATCTCGAAGACCTTCTCGAAACCACCGACCACCAGACGCTTGAGGTACAGCTCCGGGGCGATACGCAGGAACATTTCCATGTCCAGCGCGTTGTGGTGGGTTTCGAACGGCTTGGCCGCCGCGCCGCCGGGAATGGTCTGCAGCATCGGCGTTTCGACTTCGAGGAAGTCGCGCTTCATCAGGAAGCTGCGGATGTGGGCGATGACCTGCGAGCGCACGCGGAAGGTCTCGCGCACTTCCTCGTTGACGATCAGGTCGACGTAACGCTGACGGTAGCGCTGTTCGGTGTCGGTCAGGCCGTGGTGCTTGTCGGGCAGCGGACGCAATGACTTGGTCAGCAGGCGAACGCTGGTCATCTCGACGTACAGGTCGCCCTTGCCGGAGCGTGCCAGCGTACCTTCGGCAGCGATGATGTCGCCCAGGTCCCAGGTTTTCACCTCGGCCAGGGTTTCTTCAGGCAGGGTCTTGCGGTTGACGTAGACCTGGATGCGCCCGGTCATGTCCTGGATCACCATGAACGAGCCACGGTTGAGCATGATGCGACCGGCAACCTTGACCGGAATCGCTGCCTCTGCCAGTTCTTCCTTGGTCTTGTCGACGTACTGCTTCTGCAGGTCGTTGCAGTAGCTGTCGCGGCGGAAGTCGTTGGGGAAGGCCTGACCCTTGGCACGGCCTGCAGCAAGCTTTTCCTTGCGCAAGGCGATCAGGGTGTTTTCTTCCTGTTGCAGGGCTTGCGGGTCGAGTTGTTGGTCGCTCATGTCTTTAAATATTCCATCACAGGTTCGCCCTCGCCTTGCGACGAGGGACTTGAGGTGTCGGCTGACGGTTTACAGCCCTTGCTTGAGGCTCGCGATCAGGTATTCGTCGATATCGCCATCAAGCACCTTGTCGCAGTCGCTGCGTTCGATGTTGGTCCGCAGGTCCTTGATACGCGAGGCGTCCAGTACGTAGGAACGAATCTGGTGACCCCAGCCGATATCGGACTTGGTGTCTTCGAGCGCCTGGGACGCCGCGTTACGCTTCTGCACTTCCTGCTCATACAAACGGGCCCGCAGCATTTTCATGGCGGTGTCCTTGTTCGCATGCTGGGAACGCTCGTTCTGGCAACTGACCACGGTATTGGTCGGAACGTGGGTGATACGCACCGCCGAGTCAGTGGTGTTTACGTGCTGACCACCGGCCCCGGAGGAACGGTAAGTGTCGATACGCAGGTCCGCCGGGTTGATGTCGATTTCGATGTTGTCATCGATTTCCGGCGAAACGAATACAGCCGAGAACGAGGTGTGGCGACGGTTGCCGGAGTCGAACGGGCTCTTGCGCACCAGACGGTGAACGCCGATCTCGGTACGCAGCCAGCCAAAGGCGTATTCGCCCTTGATGTGCACGGTAGCGCCCTTGATACCGGCGACTTCACCGGCGGACAGTTCCATGATGGTGGCGTCGAAACCGCGCTTGTCAGCCCAGCGCAGGTACATGCGCAGCAGGATATTGGCCCAGTCCTGCGCTTCGGTACCGCCGGAGCCGGCCTGGATGTCCAGGTAAGCATTGTTGGGGTCCATGTCGCCGCTGAACATGCGGCGGAACTCGAGCTTTTCCAGCGATTCGCGCAGGCGCTCGACTTCGGCTGCGACGTCATCGACGGCAGCCTGGTCTTCTTCTTCGGCAGACATCAGCAACAGGTCTTTGGCATCGGTCAGCCCCGAGGACATTTCGTCCAGGGTTTCTACGATCTGCGCCAGCAGGGAGCGCTCGCGCCCCAGTTCCTGGGCGTAGGCCGGGTTGTTCCAGACGTTTGGATCTTCGAGCTCGCGGTTGACTTCGGTCAGACGATCATGTTTGTGATCGTAGTCAAAGATACCCCCGAATGGTTTCGGAGCGCTCGGACAAATCCTTGATGCTGTTTAGGATCGGGTTGATTTCCATGGTAGGCAGCACTCGCAGGCGAAATTTTCAAAGCCGACGAGTATACCCCAGGCCGGGCCACGAAAGCAGCCCGTCGGGCAGGCGTTGTGAAGCCTATTTTATCGGCCGCTGCCGGCGTCAGCCAGCCGCGACCTGGTTGCGTCCGTTGTTCTTGGCCTGATAAAGCCCTTTGTCGGCATCCAGAATAAGCTGACGGCTTTGCATCCCGACCTGTGGCGTCATGGTTGCTACACCGATACTCACCGTCAGGCTGGAGCCGGGCACTGGCGCAATGTGCGGGATGTTCATGCCCGCCACGCTTTGGCGCAGCTTCTCTGCCAGCAGACGTGCGCCGCCGGGCGAGGTATTGGGCAGGACCATGGCGAATTCTTCACCACCGTAGCGTGCTGGCAAATCAGATGGACGACTGCAACTGTTACGGATGGCCTTGGCGACCTGACGCAGGGCCTCGTCGCCCTCCAGGTGGCCGAAGTTATCGTTGTAGGGTTTGAAGTAGTCGACATCGATCATCAGCATCGACAACTGGGATTGCTCGCGAATTGCCCGGCGCCACTCCAGCTCCAGATACTCATCGAAATGACGACGGTTCGACAGCCCTGTGAGGCCATCGGAATTCATCAGGCGCTGCAACACCAGGTTGGTATCGAGCAATTGTTGCTGGCTGACGCGCAGGGCCCGATAGGCCTCGTCGCGCTGCAACAGGGTCATGTACGAGCGCGAGTGATAGCGAATACGCGCAATCAGCTCGATGTTGTCCGGCAGCTTGACCAGATAGTCGTTGGCCCCCGCCGTAAACGCCGCGCTCTTGATCAGCGGGTCTTCCTTGGTGGACAGCACGATGATCGGGATATCGCGGGTCAACGGGTTGCTGCGGTACTCACGAACCAGCGTCAACCCGTCGAGGCCCGGCATCACCAGGTCCTGCAGAATCACCGTCGGCTTAAGCTGCACGGCCTGGGCAATTGCCTGATGCGGGTCGGCACAAAAATGAAAGTCGATAGACTCATGGCCAGCCAGGCCGCGCCGTACGGCTTCACCAATCATGGCCTGATCATCCACCAGAAGCACCATTGCGCTGTTTTCATCCGGTGTCTTGAGCTCATCCGTTTGCAGGTCATTCATGATCTTTCTCCTGATCGCCGACTGCCGCTGAGTTCAGCACTGCAGTCATTGAGTAAATACCTCGATCAAGCGAGGTGCTATGGCGGGCAACGGGCAGATTTCCACGGCAGCATCAATGGCTGCGGCAGCCTTGGGCATGCCATACACAGCAGAACTGGCCTGATCCTGAGCGATGGTCAGAAACCCCCGCTCTCGCATGGCCTTGAGTCCCTGTGCACCGTCGCGCCCCATCCCGGTCAGCAGAACGCCGACCGCCTCGCCATTCCAATAACGGGTAACGCTCTCGAAAAACACATCGATCGAGGGCCTGTAAACTTCATTCACCGGCTCCGCCGTGTACGCCAGCGTGCCGTCCTTGAGCAATCGAATATGATGATTGGTGCCCGCCAGCAACACCACACCCGGCTGTGGCGTTTCACCTTCCCGTGCCAGACGCACCGGCAGGCCGGAGGCAGAGCTCAACCAGTCGGCCATACCGGCGGCGAAGACCTGATCGACATGCTGCACAAGGACGATCGCCGCCGGGAAGCTCACCGGAAGCCCCTTGAGCAGAATCTCCAGCGCCGCAGGCCCGCCTGCCGAGGAGCCGATCGCGACGAGCCGGTCACGTCTCGACGGCGCGGAAACCGGTGCAGCCGCGCCCCGTTCAAAGCCGACACGCTGGCCGATCAGCCAGTCGATATTGAGGATCTTGCGCAGCAGGGGCGCCGCCGCCTCTTTTGGATTGGGACCGCCAATGGCCGGTGTGTCCACCACATCCAGCGCGCCGTGCCCCATCGCTTCGAACACGCGGCGCATGTTCTGCTCGCGGTCGACGGTCACGATTACGATAGCGCAAGGTGTTTCGGCCATGATCCGGCGCGTGGCTTCCACACCATCCATCACCGGCATGATCAGGTCCATCAGGATCAGATCCGGGGTCTGCTCGACGCAACGCTGCACGGCGTCGGCACCATTGGACGCCACCCAGATGATCTGATGTGCGGGCTCGAAAGCCAGCGCACGGCGCAGGGCTTCGATGGCCATGGGCATATCGTTGACGATGGCAATCTTCATCCTTGCGCGTCTCCTATCAATTCGACGACAGCGTCGAGCAAGGCATCATCGTGAAAACTGGCCTTGGCCAGGTAATAATCGGCGCCGGCGTCCAGACCGCGACGCCGGTCTTCTTCGCGGTCCTTGTAGGACACGACCATGACCGGCAAGGACTGCAAGCGGGTATCGCGGCGCAACAGGGTCACCAGCTCGATACCGTCCATACGCGGCATGTCGATGTCGGTAATCAGCAGGTCGAAGTCCTCGGCGCGCAGGGCGTTCCAGCCGTCCATTCCGTCCACGGCCACCGACACCTGGTAGCCGCGACTGAGCAGCAGCTTGCGTTCCAGTTCGCGCACGGTCAACGAATCATCGACCACCAGCACGCGCTTGCGTGATACCTGGTCTACCTGGCGATTGCGTCGATCAATGCGTTCCAGGCGGCCGGTATTCAGCAGTTTTTCCACCGAGCGCAGCATGTCTTCGACATCGATGATCAGCACCACCGAACCGTCGTCGAGCAAAGCCCCTGCCGACACGTCCTGCACCTTGCCCAGGCGCGTATCGAGCGGCATCACCACCAGCGTACGCTCACCAATGAAGCGTTCGACGGCGACGCCATAAACCGCATCGCGCTCGCGAATCACCACGACCTTGAGCGTCTCTCCGGCCTTCTGCGCAGGCGGCCGGTTCAGCAATTGACTGGCCGAGACCAGGCCTACATGGCGCTCTTCATCCCAGAAATGCTGACGCCCTTCCAACTGCAGAATGTCGTCAGGCTGCAGGTCGCGCATACGTTCGATATGAGCCAGCGGAAAGGCGTAGGCTTCACCGCCCACTTCCACGACCAGGCTGCGCACCACTGAAAGCGTCAGCGGCATTTCAATTCTGAAGCGACTGCCCTCGCCCGCCCATTGCTGCAGCTCGACGCTGCCGTGCATCTGGCGAACCATATGCTGCACGGCATCGAGGCCGACACCACGGCCGGAAATCTGCGTGACCTTGTCGCGCATGCTGAAGCCCGGCAGGAACAGAAAACTCAGCAGTTCTTCCTCGCTCAACTGCGCAGCGGTCTCGGCAGGCGAAAGCTTGCGGTCGACGATACTCTGGCGCACACGTTCAAGGTCCACGCCGCCACCGTCATCGCTCAACTCAACGACCAGCAAGCCGGCCTGATGCGAGGCCTGCAGACGAATCAGGCCTTCCGGATCCTTACCGGACGCCACGCGCTGCTCGGGCGATTCGATGCCATGGTCCACGGCGTTGCGCAATAAATGGGTCAGTGGTGCATCGAGCTTTTCCAGCACATCGCGATCGACCTGCGTCTTCTCGCCTTCGATCTGCAAGCGGACCTGTTTGCCCAGCTCACGCCCGAGGTCGCGGACCATGCGCGCCTGGCCGTTCAGCACATCGGCGAAAGGCCGCATGCGGCAGGCCAGTGCTGTGTCGTATAACAGTTGCGCACGTTGTGCCGACTGCCAGCCGAATTCATCCAGCTCGGCAGTGTGCCGGGCCAACACCTGCTGCGCCTGGGACAAGAGATTGCGTGCGTCTTCCAGGGCTTTTTGCACATCGGCCGAAGGGCCTTCCTCGCCAAAACTGGCGCCCAGCACTTCCAGCGCACGGTCGCTGCTGCTTTGCAGACGCTTGAGCCGCTGCATACCGGCCAGCAGCGGTTTGAGGCGCTGAGTCTCGACCAGCGATTTGCTGGACATGTCCAGCAACCCGTTGAGGCGCTCGGCAGTGACTCGCAACACGCGCTCGCCACCTTCGGCCACACGCCGTTCACGCAATGGCGTGAACGGCGCTTCAGGTTCCGGCATGACGGCTGGATGAGCGGGCGCAGGCGATGCTGCGACCAAGGGCTCGGGCACAGCCGCACCGCTGGAAGTCTCAAGCTGAAGCATCGCGCTGGCGAGCAAAGCGTCCGAGGCCGGGTCTGGCAGCGGCGTGCTCACCGTGCGTGCTGCGCCAGCGCCGGAAGTCAGCAACGTATTGAGCCTTTCGACATAACTGTCGATATCAGGCTGACCAATACTGTCGCTGCCTGGCGTGGCGATACGCATCAACAGATCGGTCCCCGACAGCAGCGCGTCGATGTGCTCGGCCTGAAGCAGCAGACGGCCTTCCTGGGCGCTGACCAGGCAGTCTTCCATGACATGCGCGACGCTCACGCCGAAATCGACGCCGACAATACGCGCTGCGCCCTTGAGCGAATGAGCGGCCCGCATGCAGGCTTCCAGCTGATCCGCCTGGGTCGGGTTACGTTCGAGTGCCAGCAGGCCCGCACTCAGTACCTGAGTCTGCGCGTCGGCTTCCAGCGTGAACAGTTCGAACAGCGAGGCGTCACGCATTTGATCTGGCGTCATGTGAGGCTCCGATACACCGCCGACAACAACTCATCTTCGTCCAGCCAGCG
Organism: Pseudomonas sp. PvP100; assembly: GCF_017833055.1. Classification (NCBI taxonomy): domain Bacteria; kingdom Pseudomonadati; phylum Pseudomonadota; class Gammaproteobacteria; order Pseudomonadales; family Pseudomonadaceae; genus Pseudomonas; species Pseudomonas sp. PvP100. Next base: position 39,400 of record NZ_JAFIBO010000001.1, on the reverse strand, counting down.
CAGGCTGCGGCCCTTCCATTGCAGAACGCCACGAGTGAAACGGGCATTGGCGTGCGAGCCGGACGCCGAAGCGGCTTCCAGCTCGCGCTCGTCAATGGCGTGAATGCCGTCCACCTCGTCGACCGGCACCACCACAGGGCCGCCTTCGGCGCTTAAGATCAGCATGCGCGGCACAACACGCGTAGACGGGGTGCTCACCGCTGTGCTGTCCAGGCCGAGCAGCTCGACCAGTGAGATGCACGCTACCAGAGCGCCGCGTACATTGGCGACACCCAGCAACGCACGCGAGCGCTGGTGTGGCAGTGAATGGATGGTCTGGCTGGGGGCGACTTCCGAGAGGCAGCGCGACGCCAGCCCCAGCCACTCTTCGCCAAGACGGAATACCAGAATCGAGCGGGTCTCGAGGTCGCGCAGCAACACCGAGCCCTGAAAATGTTCATGCGACTCCTGGGCCAGCGAATAGCGGTCCAGCAGTCGGGTGGCGGCGGCAGAATAAACCGCGCAGTTGCGGCAGTGGATGTGCTCTGCAAGCAGCGGGCAGGAGCGATCGCCATGAATGCCGATGCGGTTCCAGCAATCATCGATATCCTGGGCCTGATCATGGGTCAGACTGGAAAAACCGGACACGCCCGTCATCAGTGGTTTCCTTGTTTATTCGCGCCACGCGCAGCGCGGTCCTGCAAGCGGCGCGCGCCGGCAGTGTCACCCTGGGCCGCCAACAATGCCGCCAGTTGGGCCAGCGACTCGGAGTGCTGCGGTTGCAGATACAGCGCCTTGCGGTAGAAGCCCTGCGCCTGTGGCACACGGCCCTCCACTTCACTGAGCAGACCCAGCCAGTAAAACACCTGCGCGACCGGCTCATGCTGTTGCAGGTAACGCTCGCATGCAGCCCGCGCTTCGGCAGTTTTGCCTTCGTTGGCCAGCCCCGCAATCTTGTCGAGCACTGCCGACACCTCGCTATTGGCCTGCGCAGCGACTGGTTTTGCAATAGGCGCAAATGCAGCTGATGTGCGCGGCGCAGGTCGTGGCGCGACCGCTCTGGCAGGCGCCTCGACGACAGGACGCGGGGCAACGGGTGCAGCGACCTGTTTTGGCGCTGGGGCCGGCACCGCAGCATCGACGGACGCGTGCCGAAAAGCGAATGACTGAGCGATCCCCGTCGAGCGCATGCCGATAGCGGCCAGCAGATTGCCCTCCGCCGGACCGATAAACAGCAGGCCGTCTTCACGGGTCAGTTGTTTGAGCACCTTGAACACATGTTGCTGGGTCTGTCGATCGAAATAGATCACCAGATTGCGGCAGAAAACGATGTCATAGGCCACGTGCGAGGCGAGTTTTGGGTCGAGCAGGTTGCCCGGCTGAAAACTCACACAGGCGCGCACACTGTCAGCGATTTCAAAGCCGTCAGCGACCGGATGGAAATACCGCTCGCGATAACTGATGTCGCTACCACGGAAGGAGTTTTTCCCGTAAACGCCGTGCTCGGCCTTGGCAATCGAAACAGGGCTGATATCGATGGCATCGACCTTGAATTGCCTGGCGTCGACCCCGGCGTCGAATAACGCCATGGCGATGGAATACGGTTCCTCACCGGTCGAGCACGGCAGGCTGAGAATGCGCAAGGGGCGCGCACCGGCAAGGCTGGCGATACGCTCACGGGCCAGCATGCCCAGGCTGAGAAACGATTCGGGATAACGAAAGAACCAGGTCTCGGGAACGATCACCGCCTCGATCAGCGCCTGCTGCTCCTGTGGCGACGAGACCAGAAGATGCCAGTAGGCATCGCTGTCAGCGCAGTGGGCGGCCGCCGCCCGCTGACGCAAGGCACGCTCGATAATAGCCTCGCCGACGGACGTCACATCCAGGCCGATACGCTCCTTGAGAAAGCTGAAAAAGCGCGAATCATCCACCTTCATTGCGCGTCCTCAAGCAATTCGAGGTCAATCGGCGGCACCGGGTACAACAACTCGCGGACCGGCTCGCTCAACAGCTCGTGGACATGAATCCACTGCAACAGGCCCTGCTCATCCTCACGCACCGGCCCCAAGTAAGGTGACAGGCGATTGTCCAGCCCGTACGCCTTGAACTGCGCAACAGGGCAGCGCAGCGTCTCGGTGGCCTGTTCCAGAATCAGCCCCAGCAACTGCGCCGGGTGCGCGTCGTCGTAGCGATAATGCACCAGCACCATGCGCGTACTGGTCCGCGAGCGGGCCGGTTGACCGGAATTCAGCGCACTGATGTCGATCACCGGGACGATCTCGCCGCGGTGGGCAAAGATTCCCGCCACCCAGTGTGGTGCCTGGGCAATCGCCTTGAGTTTTACCCGCGGCAGAATTTCAGCGATCTCGGTCGCGTCCAGTGCATAGCGGTCTTCGCCGATACAAAACAGCAGAAAGAGCTTGCTGGCGGTCAGTGGCGTGCCATTGCGCCTCGGCGATTGATCGCTCATTGATCCTTCAGACCTTGAAACGCGAAACGCCACTGCGCAGCCCGACCGCGACCTGACTCAACTCGTCGATGGCGAAACTGGCTTGACGCAGTGAGTCGACGGTCTGGCTGCTGGCATCCGCCAGTTGCACCAGCGCCTGGTTGATCTGTTCGGCGCCGGTGGCCTGGGCCTGCATGCCTTCGTTGACCATCAGCACACGGGGTGCCAACGCCTGAACCTGATGAATGATCTGCGACAATTGCTCGCCGACCTGAGTGACCTCGAACATGCCGCGGCGCACCTCTTCGGAAAACTTGTCCATACCCATCACGCCAGCAGACACCGCCGACTGGATTTCCCGCACCATCTGCTCGATGTCATACGTGGCAACGGCAGTCTGGTCGGCCAGGCGACGCACCTCGGTGGCCACCACTGCAAAACCGCGACCGTACTCACCGGCCTTCTCGGCCTCGATGGCGGCATTGAGCGACAGCAGGTTGGTCTGGTCGGCGACCTTGACGATAGTGACGACGACCTGATTGATGTTGCCGGCCTTCTCGTTGAGGATCGCCAGCTTGGCGTTGACCAGATTGGCAGCGCCCATCACCTGATGCATGGTGTCTTCCATGCGTGCCAGGCCCTGCTGACCGGAGCCGGCGAGAATCGACGCCTGGTCTGCCGCCGAAGTGACTTCGGTCATGGTCCGCACCAGGTCCCGCGAGGTAGCGGCGATTTCCCGCGACGTAGCGCCGATCTCGGTGGTGGTTGCAGCGGTTTCGGTGGCGGTGGCCTGCTGCTGACGTGACGTTGCAGCGATCTCGGTGACCGAGGTAGTGACCTGTACCGAGGAGCGCTGCGCCTGCGCAACCAGCGCGGTGAGCTCGGTGACCATGTCGTTGAAACCGGTCTCGACCGCATTGAACTCGTCCTTGCGCGACAGGCTCAGACGGGTGCTCAAATCCCCCTTGCGCATGACGTCCAGGATACTCACGATCAATTGCATTGGCGCCATGATCGAACGCATCAGTAACAGACCGCAGGCCGCAGCCGCCAGCACAGCAACCAACAGCGACAGGATCATGCTGATCTTGGCAGCCAGCACGGCGTTGACAATGTTGGTGGTGGCCTGATCAGCCAGCTGTTTGTTGGCCACGATAAGCTCATTGAGCTGCTTGCGGCCGGCGAGCCAGACCGGGTTGACATCGCCATAGAACTCGGCACGCGCGCCTGCGTAGTCGCCGCGATCGTACTTGGCGTGAACCTCGGCGAGCATGCGCGAATAAGCTTCGCGGCGCTTTTCGAAAAGCGCGAAGCTGTCTCTGTCTGCATCATCGAAAATGGACTTCTTGTAGCCGTCCATCTGGGCCTGCAGGTTTTCGTCAAAGCCCTGAAACTGGTCTCGTTCCTGCTTGGTCAGCGGCCGCCCCTGCCCTTCGGCAATCAGCTCAAGCGTGCGGATGTAACTCTCGCCCCAGGCACTGCGCACCAAGGTGCTGTAGTAGACACCGGGCAACGCATCGAGACGTACATCTTCCTCGCTGGACTCGATGGACAACAACCGTGAATAAGATACAACGACCATCAGTAGCATGATTGCGATGATGACGGCGAAACTCGCCAGAATCCGTTGGCGCAAGGTCCAGTTCTTCACAGTCAGCCCTCAAGAGTTCAACGACGGCGTCGGGCCGTGTTCAAGAAGCGGACCGACGGACGGTCCAAACGGCGTGAGTATAGCCCAGCCGTCAAACGTTACATGGGTAATACAAAATGAAGTCACGGCCGCTATCGAACGCCGCTCTTTCACCCTTCTTCATGTCTTGTCGGCCATCGCGACCACTACTTGAGCAATGGCCTTCAGAAACAGCGAGAGTACATAGATAGTTAGCACTTGCACGGCAAGTCGCGGCCGTAAGCTTTGTCGCCTGTTCATTCACGACAAGGCACTTAAATGCTGGATCTATCTCTGACGGGCAAGGCTCCTGAGCCCCCGCATCTGCAACTGATAAAAGACAAATCCCCCGAGTGGCTGCTTCACGCAGCGCCGGCAACCCATGCAACCTTGCGCAAAGCCCTTCGGCGCCCGTTGCGATGGCTGGCAGGCGCACGCAAGTCCAGCCCTGATCAGCTCGCCGAGCTGCAGCGCCTGTATGCCGAGCATCGCGAGTACGAACAACAGGTTCGTCCGACGCTGGACAGTCTGTCGACGCTGGAGAACTTCGCAAGGCCCCTGCTGACAGCTGCCATCAAGGATCGCTTCGGGCTGGAAGTGGACGTCGCCAACACCTGGCTGTTCCACGCCAGCCGTGCACGGGTCGACCAATCATTCAATACGGCATCCAGAGACCCGATAACGCAGGCAAACATTGCCCTGAGGGCGTCGACCCAGAGCCTGCTAAAGGCCGCGTTGCAGAATTTCGAAGCCTGGGAAACAGCTCCGGGCGCAATGGACTCCAGCACCGGGATCAAGGCCCAGGTGTTCTCTTCGTTCGAAATCATCGGCCAACAGATCAGCGGCACGTCCTTGCCGATTCCCCCGACCGGCTTTGCGGCGCTGTGCCGTGAGCTGGATCTGGGCGGCCAATATCAGGCGCATATTCAGGCCGCCTTCAGCAGGCCTTCGACACCCGACGAAACGGCAGACGCTGCGGCATCGAGACTGCGCCAGAGCTTCATGCAACTGGAAGCATCGTCGATCCGGCTACAGTTGCAGATTGCGTCATTGCAACAGCTGATCAGCCGGGGTTTGCAAGGCGCCTTACTGGAGCTTCTCGACGGCAAACAGCATGTCCGACTCGATAACCGGCCGGTCAGTTGCAGCGTACTGTGCCTGGGCGATATCGAACTAACCGGTATTCTGGTGATTGGCAAAGACCGGGAGATGGCCACGCAGACAGAACGGATTGTGGTGTATATACCGGATGATCCGGTTGCGCCGCTGAAGGAGTACGACTCGGTCGAAGTGTTTATAAACGCATTGCGCGACCGGATGTTCATTAACGGCTACCTGAACTTCTTCATACGCTTCATACCTGCGCGCCATCGAAGTGCCTTGTTTGAAAAGTTGTCCGAGCGCCTGCACCCCAAAGTCAAGAAAGGCGGCATTTTCGAGCGTCAGTGGCTGGAGCGTGAGGCGGATAGAAACGCCCGACTCGACCTGAGAGAAACCGTGCTGCAAGGTCCGCTGCTGGACAACCTGTACGAGCGCAAACGCGCAGCCTTGCGCGACGACGCACTGTTTCATGGTGTGCCTACTGCGGCACAGGACCAGAAGACCTTCGATGAGCGCGTGCAGTACTTCATGGACACCGCCTTCAATGTTCTGAATATTGCAGGCTTCGTGGTTCCGGTATTGGGCGAGGTGATGATGGCGGTCACCGCTATCCAGCTGGCTCACGAAGTGTATGAGGGCGTGGAGAGCTGGGCCAGGGACGAGAAGCAGCAGGCGTTCGCCTACCTGTTCGATGTGGTCGAGAACGTTGCGCTGATATCGGCGCTTGGCGCTGCGGCGACGAGCGCAGCAGGCATCCCGGCGGTACAGGCGCCCGAATTCGTGAACAGCCTCAAGCCCGTGGATTTGCCGGGCGGCATGACCCGCCTGTGGAAGCCTGATCTGACCCCCTTTGCCCATGACATCGTCCTGCCCAAGGGTCTGCAGCCCGACGCTACAGGCCTGTACACATGGCAGGGTAAACAATGGTTGCCACTTGAAGGACGCACCTATTCGGTCAGCTCTGCCGCCAACGGCGACGGTTACCTGATCGAGCATCCGACCCGCGCGGACAGCTACCGGCCCGCCTTGCGACACAACGGCGCCGGAGCATGGCTGCATGAGCTCGATCAGCCGCTGGCGATGGAAGGACTGAACCTGTTTCGACGGCTGGGCTATTCCAGCGATACGTTTTCCGACAGCACCGCCAGGCGCATCGTCAATGTCAGCAACACGCCTGAATCGGTGATGCGCGAGGCACTGACCGATCAGCGTCGCCCTCCCGCATTGCTTGAGGACACTGCGTGCCGGTTCCAACTGGACCAGGAGATCGAGGGTTGCATAGAGCAACTGGAAGCCAACGATGTAAACGCGGCGGCACCGCTTCAACTTGAACTGCTGAGCCAGGACCGTGGCTGGCCTGGCAATCGCGCGCTGGTGCTGGTGGATGCCGAGGGCCAAAAGCTCCAGACATTCGCCCCGGCGTACCAGCCGGTCGCGGCTGACACCCTCGACATCACTGTACATGCCGATCAGCCGGATGCCCTGCGTCAGGTGCTGGAAAAGCTCAGCAACAACGAAATCCGCACCCTGCTCAATGAAGAGTTCGGCGCAGGTCAGCTTGGCATGTCACCGCGACTGATCACGCTACGGGCGCAATTGGCGGCACGCGCCCGCGCCACCAGAGGCTGGCTGTTCGAGTCCCGTTACCGCGCATTGAACGTCGCCGAGGCGGACGGAGCGCAAACCTTGCAGAAGGCATTTCCCGGCCTGCCACCTTTGGTCGCTCAGGAGCTGGCCAGCCACGCCTCGTCGGCAGAGCGACTGCAACTGACGACGGAACGCCGTGTGCCACTGCCCATTGCCGAAGAGGCCAGCGTCTATTTACAACAAGTGAGGCTGGCGCGGGCCTATGAGGGGCTTTATCTGACCTCGGTCTCCAGCGCCGACAGCGACTGTCTAGCGTTGCACAGCCTTGAAGCCCTGCCGCAATGGCCTGCACAGGTCAGGCTTGAGGTCCATAACCGGTATTTCGGTGGCCGTTTGATCGACAGCATTGGCCCGACGGATGCGCCGGTACGCAAAGTGCTGATCAAGGACGGCAATCGCTACGAAACCCGTGACGCCGACGACCGGCACCTGCACGGGCTCGACGATCTTTACTCGTCCGTGCTGCACGCCCTGCCCGATGCCGAGCGCAACCAATTGGGCTTTGCCCACCCCGGCCAGGGTCAGGCGCTGGCAGCGCTGATCCAGGAAAACCCCCTGCCCCGCCGGCACCTCGCGCCATTGCTGAACATGCAGGCGATCAAGCCAGGCACGAAATCTCCCATGCGCCTGGCCGACGGTCGCCTTGGCTATCCGTTAAGCGGCGGCGCCAGGGTCGACTGGCACATGACCGACGAGAGCCTGCTGGACAAGATCCGCATGCTTGAACTGGAAGACGCCTTTCCCGACGACATTCTCAACCGCCTGCGCCACACCGGCTGGGACAACAGAACCATTGATGCGCGCCTCAACGACCTGCTGGGCGAGCAAATGCTGTTGCGCGCAAGTCTCGATGCCTGGGCTTATGAATCCGTGGCAATGCCCGCTATGAGTCAGACTCATATAGACAGTCGCAGGCGTCTCAACGACGCGATCTGGAGCCACTGGCGCCTCAACAATCTCCCCGAGATAGGACGCACGCTTGAGCCGCTGCGCCTGCAGCAGGTCTCGTTGAGTGACTTTCCGCGACATCTGCCGGATTTCTTCTTCAGCCGCGTTACCGCGCTGCATCTGGAAAACATAGCGGTCGAGCCGGATGCAATTGACCTGGCGCCTGCCGGCATGAACCTGCCCCGGCAACTGAACAACAGCGCCGAACTGGGAGTCTTCCTGCAACGCTTCCCGCATACCCGGGCACTGAACCTGGTCAGTGAGCCATCTGCCGGGCTCGCCCCCGAGACCTCGGTCTTTTTCAACCTGCCTCAACAAGTGTCCCGTGTGCTGCCACAACTGACCGAACTGGGGTTGATCAACCAGGGGATTTTTCTGGATCAGGCGCAGATGAATCATTTACGCAACATGCCCGGACTGAGGATGCTGGACCTCAGTGGCAATCGACTGATAAGCGTATTGCCCATGGACCTGAGCTGGCTGCACCTCGATCGGCTGGTGCTGGAGCGGGTCGGCATGCACCGCTGGCCGTCCTGGTTGACCGACATGATCCCCAACAACATCCGCGAACTGTCGGTGGCCCACAACAACCTGACGGAACTGCCCGGGTGGATCCTCGACAATCCCCCCAGCGCAGAGCATCGAACCGTGATTGACTTGCGCGGCAACGCCTTGTCCCGACACACCGCAATACACGCACGTATCAACGAAGCGGTCGCTGGCAGTTCCTTCAGTTTTGTCATGGACACTCCGCTTGCCGTGAGGGCCGCTGTAAACAGGCAATTGACACAAGGCGCCGAACTATTTGCCGCCGTTGATCAGTGGACGCATGCCTCCAGCTCAATGGCCGCACCGAGCGAGCAGCTCATCGAATCGCGCCGTCAGATCGGCAGGATCCTGATCAATCACTGGCGAACCTTCAGCCTGGGACAAATCCACAGCCCCCTGCGCCTTGCAGACATTGCGTTGACCGACTTTCCGCGCCAACTGCCGGATTTCTTTTATCGCCAGGTACGCTATCTGCATCTGAGCAGAATCACCGGCACGGCCGCTGATCTTGATCAACTGTTGCGCCGCATGACTGACCTGACCTCGCTGGAATTGAACGGGCATGTCGCGCCCCTGCTGCAACTGCCACCGGCACTGCTCGAGCTTCGATCACTTCGTTCGCTATCGCTGATGGATCAGGGAATGCTGGTCGATCAACAGCACATCGATTTCTTCGGCCGGATTGCCACGCTTGAGCGGCTGGAGCTGGATGGCAACCGGATAGGCGCCATCAACAACCTGAACAGCCTCGGTGGCACAGCGCTCAACTGGCTGTCACTGAACAATGCAGGGCTGGTCGAATGGCCAACCTGGGTGGAGAGCATGGTGCCGGCGCAAATCAGGACACTGTTGCTGGAGGGCAATCTGATCAGCGAATTGCCAGAGCACATACTCGCCAATCCCGGCAGCGAGTTTGCGCACACGGAAATAAGCCTGCTGAGCAATCCGCTTTCCGAAGACACCATGCGGCGGGCGCATTTGTCGGAGCGTTATGGACGCTCATTCACTTTCGACATGGACCTGCCGCCCGAACTCAGCGCAATGGACTGGACGGAACACCATGATTCGGACTCATCGATATCAGATTACGAGTCATCAGAGGACAGCCGGGCAGCGACTCCGGAACCCGTCACGGTAGAGCCCTGGCTGGACGACAGCAACCCGTTGAGCACCGGACGGCGCGAGATTTGGGAGCAGCTGGAAGCGAGAGAGCACACCCGCCACCTGCTCGACCTGATCGATTCGCTGCGTCACAGCGCCGATTATCGCAACATCGCCAGCCGTGCAGCGCTGCGCGAACGCGTCTGGCGAGTACTGGCGACCGTGAGTGAGGACCCTCAACTGGCACTGACCCTCAACGCCATCGCCGAGGAACCGCTCAGGCTGTTTCATCACAACGACACTTGCTCGGACGGCATCCTTCTGGAATTTAACCAGATGGAGGTGCTGGTGTTCATCCGCCAGTCGTTGCAGGACGTCGTAACGGAGCAGCGTGGAGCCCTGTTGTATCGACTGACCGTGCGGCTGTATCGCCTGTCGGAGCTGGATGTCGCAGCCCGCGAACAGGCCGGAAACCGTGATGAAGCCGAGGTACGTCTGGCGTATCGCACGCACTGGGCCAGCACGCTGGACTTGCCCGTGCCGCCGGAAGGCATGATGTACCCGGCCCACGCCGCCATCAGGCCGGGGGAGTTCGAGACGGCACTGCTTCGCGTGCAAATCGGTGAACGCGGCGAGCCCTTCCTGCGCTTTGCCGGGCAGCAGGATTACTGGATCAACTACCTGCGCGAAACCCACTCTGGACGCTTCGAAGCACTCGAACGTAACTACAGGACTGAACTGCATCGACTCACCGACGAGTTCGAGCAACGCAATATCAGCCTTGACGACCCGGAATACGAAGGACGGATTCTAGAATTCGAAGCCACATTCAAAGAGCAGCAGACAGCGCTGATCAGGGAGCTGACCAACGCCGAAGGAATGGAACATCATTGATTGATCGAGTTGCCTGGCACGCAAGGCGTGCCGGGCAGCCGGCGGCCGGAGCGCCAGTTTACTGAGCGTTCCGCACCTGGCCCTCAAGCTCGGTCTTGAGGCCGGGTTCAAGTTTCAACTCACGCGCCAACTCATCAAGGTAGGCGCGTTCCATGAAGTGCTCTTCATCCACCAGCATCACACTGGCAATGTACATCTCCGCGGCCATTTCCGGCGTGGTCGCGGCCCGGGCCACCTCGGCCGGGTCCAGCGGCTTGTTCAACTCGGCATGAAGCCACTGCTGAAGCGTCTGATCGTTGTTCAGCTTGGTGAACTCTCCCTCGATCAGTTCGCGCTCGCGCTCATCGACATGGCCATCGGCCTTTGCGGCGGCGACCAGTGCGCGCAGGATCGCCTGGCTGTGCTGCTCGGCTTCAGCCTCGGGCAGCCGGTCGATGGTTTGCGGTTCGCGCTGAGCGGTGAGTCCCTGACTGGCCTGCCAGTTGTTGTACGCCTTGTAAGCCAGTACCCCCAGCGCCGCCAGACCTCCGTAGGTCAACACCTTGCCGCCCATCCCGCGTGAGCGTTTGCCGCGCAGAAGGCTCATGGCACCTGCGGCCAGCGCACCACCACCGGCGCCAGATAGCAGACTGCCCAATCCATTCTGGGAAACGCCCTGCCCTTTGCCACCGCCAAGCAGGCTGCCGAGACCGTTGATCAGTGAATCGCCGCCCGACGATTGCTTGCCGGATTTGCCTTTGTTCTTGTCCTGCAACATGCTTTGTCCGGACTTGAGCAATTGATCGAGTAAACCACGCGTATTCACAGGAAGCCTCCTACAAGGTTTGTCAGATAGTTCATTGACCCACAAGTTGAAGAGAAGTCACTGCCTGGCTATTACCGGTTTGCTTCCGGATGTTACGGCTAAAAGCACTACCCGTTCGTCAATCTGCCCTGCGCGACAGCGAAATGCTTGAAACCCGCACCTGTAGCAAAGAGTCAATAATGTACAAGCTGCAGGTAAAAGCAGGTATACAGTCCCTTTTCTGAATTGACCCAATACACACTTACATTCATATGAATGCCATTGCACTCCGATTCAGATTTTCAGGAGTTTGTCTGACGTGACATCGCCCACTGGTTTCCCGACCGCCAACGGCAAGGCTGCCGGGATTATCCGATCCAGGGACTGGAGCCAGACACTACTCGGACCGATCGAGCACTGGCCGGTGTCGCTGAAAAACACCCTGAATCTGATCCTCAATTCCCCGGAATCCATGTACCTGCTCTGGGGGCCGGAGCTGGTGTTTTTCCACAATGACGCTTACACCCCGATCCTCGGACCGCGCAAGGACCACGCCATCGGTGCGCTGATCCCGGATCTGTGGGCGGACGTATGGGATCAGGTCGCGCCGCTGGTGATCGATGCGTTCGCCGGCAAGCCCTGCCGCTACACGGATATGCCGCTGAGCATGGCGCGCTACGGCGAGATCGAACAGACATGGTGGTCATTCTCGTTTTCACCGGTAATCGATGAGCACGGCGTGGTGGTTGGCATGTTCTGTATCACCAACGAAACCACCGCGCATGTCCTCAATCAGCAAGCGCTGCAGGAAAGCGAGCGCAAACGCCTGAAACTGATCGATGACCTGGTCAACCTGGAACGACAGCAGACCGCCAGACTTGAACAACGCACACTGGAGCTGGACACGTTTTGGGAGATTTCTCCTGACCCGCTGGCGATACTCGATTTCAACGGTATTTTTCTGCGGGTAAACCCGGCCTGGACAGCGCTGCTGGGCCACCCGGAACACGAGCTGCTGGGCACGTCAATCATGACCCTGCTGCATCCGGATGATGTCAGCAGCACCCAGAACGCCTTGAAACACACCATCAACCACGTACTGCCGCTGTTTGAAAATCGTTACCAGCATGTCGACGGCAGCTACCACTGGTTCGGCTGGACCGCTGCGCCTGGCAATGGAATCATTTTTGCGCTGGGCAAGCACCTGACCCACGAGAAGGACCGCATCAAGGCCCTGCGTATTGCCGAGGAGGCCTTGATTCAATCGCAGAAAATGGAAGCGGTCGGGCAATTGACCGGCGGGCTGGCCCATGACTTCAACAACCTGCTGATGGGCGTCACCGGCAACATGGAGCTGCTGCTGTCGAGGATCAGACAGGAGCGCTTCACTGAACTGGATCGCTATATCAACGCAGCCCTGGAAGGCTCGAGACGCGCGGCATCCCTGACACACCGATTGCTGGCATTCTCGCGCCGTCAGACACTGGCGCCCAAGGCTACGGATATCGACCTGCTGGTCGCGGGCATGGACGAGCTGATCCGGCGCACCGTGGGCCCGGCGATCGACATGCAGGTCAATGCCTCGCACGGGCTGTGGGCGACCCTGGTTGATCCGCATCAACTGGAAAACTCGCTGCTCAACCTGTGCATCAACGCCAAGGACGCCATGCCCGATGGTGGAAAACTGCTGATCCAGACGGGCAACCGTCACCTGACTGCCGCCACTGCGACCAGGTATCAGTTGCCCGCAGGCCGCTATGTGGAACTCTCCGTCAGCGACACCGGCACGGGCATGAGCAACGACGTCATGGCGCGGGCCTTCGACCCGTTCTTTACCACCAAACCGTTAGGCATGGGCACCGGGCTGGGGCTGTCGATGATTTACGGGTTTGCACGGCAGTCAGGCGGCGGCGTGCACATTACCTCGAAGCTGGGTGAGGGTTCGAAGGTCTGCGTTCTGCTACCGATGCACGAAGGTGAAGCTGAAACGGTGGCCTTCGATGACAGCCCGTTGCAAGTCCCTGCCTCAAGCACCGGCGACGAAACCATTCTGGTTGTCGATGACGAACCCGCAGTGCGCTTGCTCATTGCAGAGTTGCTTGAAGACCTTGGTTATATCGTTTTGCAGGCTGAACGAGGCGCCGATGCGCTGACCATACTGCAGTCCAAAGCGGCCATCGACCTGCTGATTACCGACGTCGGTCTGCCGGGCGGCATGAACGGTCGTCAGGTCGCAGACGCGGCTCGTGACGTCCGGCCCGACCTGAAAATCCTGTTCGTGACCGGTTATGCTGAAAACGCTGTATTGGCGCATGACACGCTTGAGCCGGGCATGCATGTGCTGCCCAAGCCGTTTGCGATTGCCGAACTGATCAGCCGTGTCACCGAGCTGCTGGAAGGCGAGTAACAAAAATGAGCGCCGTGCGGCGCTCGTTTGTCGGTATTGCCAGCAGCGAAGCGATTGGCGATCAGTCGCGCAGGTCAGACTCATGAATCGGCTGATCACGGTGCGTCGCGCGTTGATACTGCGCAGGCCAGGTTGCCAGGCGGCCACCCAGGTCTTCATCGGCGCGCAGAGGCCAGTACGGATCACGCAGTAGCTCACGCGCCAGCAGGATGATATCGGCCTGCCCGGTACGCAGAATGTGCTCTGCCTGCGCCGGATCGGTAATCATGCCCACCGTGCCTGTCGCGATGTCGGACTCCTTGCGAACCCGCTCGGCGAAGCGCGTCTGGTAGCCCGGACCGACCGGAATTTCCGCGTTGGCTGACGTACCGCCCGACGATACATCGATCAGATCGGTCCCGATGGCTTTCAATCGACGCGCCAGCTCGACCGTTTCATCGGCGTTCCAGCCGTCTTCCACCCAGTCGGTGGCGGACACACGAACGAACACCGGCAGCTCTGCAGGCCACACCGCGCGTACGGCTTCGGTGACTTGCAGCGTAAAGCGAATGCGGTTCTCGAATGAACCGCCATACTCGTCGGTACGCTGGTTGCTCAAAGGCGAGAGGAACTGATGCAGCAAATAACCATGGGCGGCGTGAATTTCCACCACTTTGAAGCCCGCCTCCAAGGCACGCCGTGCGGAATCGACAAACGCCTTGATCAACTCCTGAATCTGCGTTTCGCTCAGTTGCACAGGGGTGGTGTGCTGCGGATCGAAAGCAATTGCCGAAGGTCCGACCGGGGTCCAGCCGCCTTCATTCAGGGAAATACTGCCGTGCTTGCCAAGCCACGGGCGCCAGGTGCTGGCCTTGCGGCCGGCGTGCGCCAGCTGGACGCCTGCAACCGCACCCTGAGCGTTGATAAAACGGGTGATGCGTTGCAGCGGTTCGATCTGTTCGTCGTTCCACAACCCGAGGTCTTCGGGAGTGATGCGCCCGTCCGGCGTCACCGCCATCGCTTCGGTGATGACCAGGCCGGCGCCGCCAACGGCACGGCTTCCCAAGTGAACCAGGTGCCAGTCATTGGCCAGGCCGTCAACACTGGAATACTGGCACATCGGCGACACTGCGATGCGATTGCGAAGGGTCAATTGGCGCAGGGTATAGGGTTCAAGCAGCAGGCTCATGGCAACCTCTCGTAATGAAAATTCAGGTGTCCAAGTTCCGTTCATTCAAAGAACAGGTTTGGCAGACTGTGTAGTGTCGACAACCCGGTAGCGAGAGGGGTTCCTGCTATCGTCAGCGTGGCGCGATATGCACCACCATCAGTTGCACGGTTTCGTTGCCGCGAAACTCGTTGAGGTCGAGTTTGTAGGCCAGCTCGACCCAGCGAATATTAGGGTTGGGCCAGATATCCCGGTCGACGCCAAACGCAATGCCATCGAGTTTGACGCTGCCGCACTCGGTCTTGAGCACCATCTTCAAGTGACGCTCGCCCACCACTCGCTGCTCGACCAGCTGAAACACGCCATGGAACAAGGGCTCGGGGAAGTGCTGCCCCCAGGGACCGGCATTGCGCAGCGCGCGGGCCAGTTCCAGATGAAATTCCTCGACGGCCAGCGAGCCGTCGGACAGCAGACGCCCGGTCAGGTCCTGCTCGTCGAGCTGACGACGTACCTCCTGGTCGAATGCTTCGGCAAACGCCGGAAAGTTCTCTTCAGGCAGCGAGAGGCCTGCCGCCATGGCGTGACCACCGAACTTGCTGATCAGATGCGGATGACTGGCCGCCACGGCGTCCAGCGCATCGCGAATGTGAAACCCCGGTACCGAACGGGCCGAACCTTTGAGCACGCCCTCCCCGGCGCTGGCGAACGCGATGGTGGGACGGTGGTAACGTTCCTTGAGCCGCGAAGCAAGGATGCCAATGACACCCTGATGCCACTCGGCGTCGAACAGGCAGAGGCCGAACGGCATCGACTCCAGCGGCAGGTCCTTGAGCTGGGCGAGCGCCTCACGCTGCATGCCCTGCTCGATGGATTTGCGATCCTGGTTCAACTCGTCCAGTTGCACGGCCATTTCCCGCGCCAGGGTCGGGTCGTCGCAAAGCAGGCATTCGATGCCCAGGCTCATGTCATCCAAGCGCCCTGCCGCGTTCAGCCGTGGCCCGAGAATGAACCCCAGGTCGGTGGAGGTGATGCGCGAAGGTTCACGCCGGGCCACTTCCAGAATGGCGCGCAGCCCCGGTCGGGCACGGCCGGCACGGATGCGCATCAGCCCCTGGTGAACCAGAATGCGGTTGTTGGCATCCAGCGGCACCACATCGGCCGCACTGCCGAGCGCGACCAAATCCAGAAGCTCGCCCAGATTGGGCTGGGCACGCTGATTGCTCTCGAACCAGCCGGTCTCGCGCAGACGCGCACGCAAGGCCATCAGTACATAGAAAATGACCCCGACACCGGCCAGCGATTTGCTGGGAAAGGTGCAGCCTGGCTGGTTCGGGTTGACGATGGCGTCTGCAGCCGGAAGCTCGTGGCCAGGCAAATGGTGATCGGTCACCAGTACTTGCAAGCCGGCCGCCTTGGCCGCCGCCACGCCCTCGACGCTCGAAATACCGTTATCCACGGTGATCAACAGCTGAGGTTCGCGTTGCAACGCCACTTCGACGATTTCCGGCGTCAGGCCGTAGCCATATTCGAACCGGTTGGGCACCAGATAATCCACATGCGCCGCGCCCAGCAGACGCAGACCCAGAACACCCACGGTGCTGGCAGTCGCGCCATCGGCGTCGAAATCGCCGACGATCAGCATACGCTGGCCCTCGCGCAGCGCAGTGACCAGCAGGTCTACTGCCGCATCGATCCCCTTGAGTTGCTGATAGGGGATCAGCCGCGCCAGGCTTTTGTCCAGTTCGGCCTCGCAGGCCACACCTCGTGCTGCGTACAGACGTGTGAGCAGGGGCGGCAGGTCGCCAAGGAACGGCAAGGTGTCGGGCAATAGACGAGGTTCGATGCGCATGCGGGTCAGCTGATTCTCTTTGCAGTGTCGATGAATGTGATTTCGATCGGAACCGGCGGCTGTCAGCCGCGCTCGCCCGCAAGCCATTGCAACTGGACTTCATGCTGGCCGCGGTCGTCAGTGACGAACACCGTCCCTTCACTGATCATCACATCCCACTTGATGACCCGCGGCATATCCTTGGCCAGCACTTCCAGCACTTCCTGCGGGACGGCGGCGATATTGACGTTTTTCAGGTTCTTGATCGCCGGGATGACCTTGCCTTCCCAGACGCGCAGGCTGCCGTAGGCCAGCAGGCTGGTGCGTTCGGTACGGCGCGAGCACCAGGTCAGTCGGTCGGCGTCCGGCTGGCCCACTTCGATCCAGTGCAGAACCCGGTCATCCAGGCTTTTTTCCCACAGAGCGGGCTCGTCGACATCAGACAGGCCGCGACCGAACGACAACTGTTCGTTGTACCAGAAGGCATAGGCCAGCAGACGCACGGTCATGCGCTCTTCGGTTTCCGAAGGATGGCGGGCGATGGTCTGCTTGACGCTCTCGTACACGCCGCGATCAAGGTCGGTGAGGTTGAGTTCGAATTTGTAGGTCGTGGACGGCTGGGCCATGAACGGGCTTCTAGAGTCTGGAGGGAAGACGGCAAGTCTACCCGATGCCGGGCCTGTGAACGAACTTGCTCGCGCAAGGATGTGTTTGCCCCCCATTTGCAGGACGAACAAAAATCGATAGTTTGAAACAAATTTCTGATACATATCTGTGCTATTGACGATATGCGGCGAGCACCCGGACTCCCAACCGGGGCACCTGAATGTGACGCCACTGGCGCAGCGCCATTCAAAGAGCTGCCAACCCCACCTCAGACTGTTGAACCCTTTTCGAGGATGACACCCG
Source organism: Pseudomonas sp. PvP100 (assembly GCF_017833055.1). NCBI lineage: Bacteria > Pseudomonadati > Pseudomonadota > Gammaproteobacteria > Pseudomonadales > Pseudomonadaceae > Pseudomonas > Pseudomonas sp. PvP100. The sequence goes on along the minus strand of NZ_JAFIBO010000001.1, from coordinate 21,988 downwards.
CGAATGCCCCTTCCTGCCTCGTACTGTACAACGGCTCGATTGATGCTCGCCCTGTCGCTGGCTGCCATGCCGTGTGTCAGCCAGGCCAGGGAGACGCTGACCTGGCTGATGCGCGACATCCCTCCTTCGACGATTTTTTCCGGATCCATGCGCGGGCAAGGAGCAATTGATCAGCTGATGCCCTTGCTGACCGCGCAAATGCCCGAATACGATCATGTGCTGATGCGGGTCAACCGCGCCAGGGCTCTGCAAATGCTGAGCGACGACACGTCTCTCAGTTGTGATCCCACCATGCTGTGGACGGCAGAAAGAGCCAGAACCCTGCTTTTTTCCATACCGATCGGCGCCATCCTCAGCAGCGGTCTGATTGTGCGCAAGGAGGAAATGTCGAAGTTCGAGCCCTACGTCGAGGACGGAAAAATCGACGTCGCGGCCTTGATGGCCAGCCGGACGATCAAATTGGGCATCGTTGCCGAACGCAGCTACGGAGAGATGATCGACCACACGTTGCACGACGTCGATGAGGGCACCCTCGTCCCGCACTACGGTAACGATGCCGTCGGCAGCCTGCTGCAAATGGAGCGTCTGGAGCGTCTGCAAGCCTTTATCAGCTTCTGGCCGGAGGCGCGCTATCATGCCATGCAACAAGGCATAAGGCCGGAGGAACTGGCCTTCTTGCCGATCAAGGGCAATCCTGCATACCAGTTCGTCTACGTCAGCTGCAGCAGCTCGCCCGAGGGCGAGCAGGCCATCGCACTGGTCAACCGCGTGATGCGCGTGCTGCGCGAAACCAGCCTGATGGGCTTTTATGCGCAGTGGCTGGAGCCTGCGCAACGGGCCGGCTACCTGGAGGACGTCAAGGCACTGCTGGACAAGGAATGATCAGACAAAAGAAACCCCGGGCAGAGGGGGACCTGCTCGGGGTAAACATGACCATTGTGGTCAGTACGTCAGCCCTTGATCACCGGAGCACAATGATCAAACCTGACGTAATCGATAGGAGTGCAGCGAACCCGTCAGGTTCCGGTATCGGAGACGTCGGTTAAGCAACTGTTAAGCAAATGATGGAGTGCCGACAAACGTGCGGCTGATTGCAGCATTGCGCATGGCGGCAATGACGCAGGGTTCGATTCGACCCTCCGCAACCATCAGATCGCGGCGCAGACCGTCTACCACGTCGGTGAGCTGACGCTTGTCGCTCAGTTGATCAGCGCCAAATGCGCGTTCGATCACACTGGTGCCCGATTTGTCTTTCAGAGTCACCAGACGTTCGCCCCGAGAGCCGGCCGGGCCAATACTGGCCTGATAGGGAGCCAGCGCTTCGCTTAGCAGTAAGCTGATATTTTCCATCCGGATCACCACTCAACAGTTTGAATGCAAAGGTGCTAACCAATGACCATCGGCGACAGCAGAAAGTTCTTTCTATCGCCGAATCGCAGCACCTGTCTGTCATTTCGAGCATGCCTGTTGAATGTGACAAGGAAAAAACCGGACGCCAATGACAACAGAAAGCGAGCTTGTAGGAAGAATCCAACATAATTTCGCTACGCGTCCTACAAGGTGCCTATGCTCTTGATCACTGCGCTAAACACCTCCAGCGCGTGCAATACCCGTATAGCCTTTTTCACGGAGCCACCTCTTGAGCGAGTCCGCTGATCGCCCGCTGCGGGTCATCGTGGCTGATGACCACCCGATTTTTCTCATCGGCCTGCGCGTCGTCCTGGAGCAGGACAATCTGGCCAGCGTCGTCGCCGAGGCCTGCAATCCGGACGAACTGCTCCAGGCACTCGAACGCCACGCATGCGATGTGCTGGTGACCGACTTCATGATGCCCGTCGAACGGCAGAACGATGGCCTGCGTCTGCTGCAGCGCATCCGCCGGGACTTTCCGACGCTGCCGGTGATCGTTGTCACAACCCTGAGCAATGCCGGACTGTTTCAGTCCATGCTCGACCTGGATGTCCGAGGTCTGTTGAGCAAGGCCAGCCTTGCCGGAGAGCTGCCTGCTGCCATCAAGGGGGTCAGGCGCGGTGAGCTTTTTGTCGCCGATTCGGTACGCAGCGTGCTGAGCGAAGCCCGTCAGCATGGCCCCGATGCGCTACTGCCGGCAGATCGCTTGTCGCCAAGGGAGCTGGAAGTGTTACGCCTGCTCTCGGCGGGCCATACGGTTGGCCAGATCGCTGCGCAACTCAATCGCAGCAAACAGACCGTCAGCGCTCAGAAAGTCGCCGCCATGCGCAAGCTCGGACTGGCCAATGACGCAGCCCTGTTCATTTATTTGCAGGAAAGCGGCATGTCCTGAAGCGGGTCGTCTCTGCAAACGGCGTGCAGGTGGCCGCTGTCACGCTCGGCGACCCAGCGCATGAACGCCGAGGCCGACATCGGGCGAGCGATGAAATACCCTTGAATGGCGGGGTCGCCCAACGCCAGCAGACTGTGGACGTCTTCAATCGTCTCGACACCTTCAACCACGACCGACATCGACAGCCTCTGCGCCATCAGCAAGGCACCGGCCACCACCGCCGATTTACGCGCGTCGTCGGCCATGCCGCGCACGAACTCGGTCGGTATTTTCAGCTCGCTGAAAGGTAATTGCAGAAGACGGTCGATATTCGAGGCGCCCATACCAAAGTCATCGATAGACAACTTGCAGCCCTGCATGCATAACCTCAGCAGGCCTTCGAGCTGCCAGGTTTCCGGGCGCGCGGCGTCCTGCTCGAGAATTTCCAGGGTCAGCGCGGTGGCCGGCACGCCATGACGGGCAAGCGCTTGCGTGATCTGCTCGGCGAAATCCAGCTGTTGCAGCACTTGTGGGTCAATGTTGACGGCAACCGACAGCGCCTTACCCTGCTCGCGCATGGCCTGCGCAGAAAACTGCAGCGCCTGATCAAGCACCCGCCAGGTCAACGCAACGGTGAGTCCTTCAGCCTCGATGGCCTCGATAAATCGCCCGGGTGCCAGCAGGCCGTACACCGGATGCTGCCAGCGAACCAACGCTTCGGCGCCCAGCAACTCGCCCTGCAGACTGACCTTGGGTTGAAAATAGGTGATCCATTGTTCGGCGATGGACGCCACGTCTATCGGTCCGCTGCCGGTCGGGTCAAACAATTCGATGGCGCAAAGAGCGCTGAACGTGCTGCCCGACGCTGCCTGCTCTATACAGTCTGAGCGGCCGGGTCCATACGCCTCGAGCAGCTCGTACAACGCCCCCGCGGAGGCCGGTTTCTGCATGTAGCCCAGAACGTTCAGGCCTTGGGCGAGCGCCAGTTGCGCCACCCCTTCCAACACGCAGGCGGCAGAACAGCTGACAATGATCAGCGCGCGCGCCAGGCCGTTCTCAGCCATGAAGCGGATCAGCTCCAGACCATCAGGCCCTTCCATCTGCAAGTCACAGATCGCGATGTCGACAGGGCCGCGGCTTTGCAGGGAAAGCCTGGCGACCTCGACGCTGTCGGCCGCCAGCACATCGAACACCTGATTGGCGTTGAGCATCTGATGCAGAGCCATCAGTTGGAAAGGATGGTCTTCGAGAATGAGAACCTTGAGTGAGTGCACGATCACGCCTGCGGAGTCAGAGCCATCGGCCCGGGATAACGCCAACTGTAGCTCGTCCCGGACATCCGCCCCATAGGACATGTCCTAAACCCGCCACACTGTGTCGCTGGATTCAATTGCCTGGCCCTGCGGGCTCGGGCACGGCCACCAGTTGCAATTCGATATCCGCGCGCAGACCGGTCATGGCCACTTCCAGTGCCTGCCAGCGTTCGGCCAGGCTGGCCGTGCTCTGCAGCCGAACACTGTCGTCCAGCGCGGCACAGGCCTTGGCAAGCGGCACTGCGTCAACCAGACTCGCAGCGCCCTTGAGCCGATGCAGACAGGCGCTCAGGGTCTCCCAGTCACTGGCCGACACCGCGGGCTCCAGCAACGCGTGCTCATGCCTGAGGTTCTTCCATAATTCGCTTAGCAACCGTTGCATCTGTTGCGGGTTGGCCTGAGTCATGGTTTGTAGCGTGCCGATGTCGAACGTCGGTTCACGTACCCGATCCGCCAACTCATGGGCCAGACGCGCCAGTGACAGCGGCTTGATCAGCAGGCCATCCATGCCTGCCTGCTCGCAACGTGCCGCCTCGTCACTCATTGCGTTGGCGGTACAGCCGATCACCGGGCAGCGCTGACGTTGCTCTTTCTCTTCGATCTGGCGAATGGCCTGGGTCAATGCATAGCCGCTGATACCCGGCATATTGCAGTCGGTGATGACCGCGTCGAACACACCTTCGCACCAGCTCGACAACGCCGCCTTGCCGTCTTCGATAGCCGTTACCTGATGGCCAAGAAACTCCAGCTGCCGGGTCAACACCAGACGATTGGCGGACATGTCATCAACCACCAACAGATGAAGGCTACGCGTGTCGACAAGCACATCCGTTACATCGTCCGCGGGCAAAACCGGCTCGCTCACCCTGGTCAACGGCAGATCGATGGTGACCAGGGTCCCCTTGCCCGGCTCGCTGTGCAGGCTGATGTCGCCCTTCATCAGCTCCACCAGTTGCCGGGTAATACTCAACCCCAGCCCGCTGCCTCCGTAGTGTGCGGCCGTGTCATCGCTTGCCTGGGTGAAAGGTTGAAATACCTGCTGCTGACGCTGCGGATCGATACCTTCGCCGCTGTCCTGAATAACAATGCGCACACGCGTGGACTCAGGCGAGTCATGGGTCACGTCGAGCGTCACGACTACCGCACCTTGCCGGGTGAACTTCAAGGCGTTGCCCAGCACGTTATGCAGCACCTGACGCAATCTAAAGGGATCCAGCCAGTAGTCGCCGCGCGCCTGCCCGGAGAATTCCAGGCGCAGTTCCACGCCCTTTTCCCCAGCCTGCGCGGAAAAAAGCTCAATCACGCCGTCGAAAAGTTCTTGCAGGGACGTCACAGCCAGTGACAACTGCATGCCGCCCGCTTCGATTCTGGCCAGATCAAGACTTTCGCCAATCAGCGCGACCAGTTCCGTAGCCGAGCGGTGAGCCACTTGCAGGCCCTGCGATGGAATCTTGCCCAGGCGCAAGGCTTGTTCGCATTCCAGTTCCAGCAAACCAATGATTGCCCCCATCGGCGTGCGAATTTCATGGCTCATGCTGGCCAGAAAAGCACTTTTTGCCTCATTGGCCTGATCGGCCAGGCGCATGGCTTCCTGAAGCTGCTGTTCCAGTTGCTTGCGCTCTGTGATATCGATCCAGCCGCCGAGCAGCCCCTGCAACTGTCCATCGGCAGCGAAGAAAGGCACCGTCCATTGCCAGACGTCCATACGTTTGCCCGGCAGTTCGATGGTGCGATCAGAAAAGACCGGCTGATGATTCTCCAGCAGAGTGAGGTAATCGGTATGCATCTGCTCGGCCAACGCACGCGGGATCAGATTGACATCCGTGAGGCGTCGGCCATTCATCTGTTCGAAACTGATGCCCAGGCTCTGCTCGTAGCTACGGTTACAGGAAATCAGGCGCCCTTTGAGATCGCGCACATAAATCGGATTGGGGATACCGTCGAGCAGAGCGTGTTTAAAGGCCAGTTGATCATTGAGCTGCCTTTGCACCCTTTGGCGCTGGCGAATCTGTACCTTGAGGCGACTGCTCCAGGTCAGCGACACCAGCCCGATCAGCAAAGCCAGAGACACGACCCAGAACACCCACGGCGGTATGCGCCCCCAGAGCGACGGCTGAGGCAGCGCCGAGCCCAGCCACTTCAGACGGATCGAGCGCAACTCGGCCACCGGAAACTCCTCCAGCGCCTTGTTCAGAATCCCCAGCAGTTCGGGCTGAGTCTTGATCACTGAAAATCTGTCGGGCGACCACTGGCCTTCGACACTTCTGGCAACTTTCAGTTGTCCGGACGGAAACAGGTAAGCCCCCACTTCATTCTGAATGGTCGCGTCGGCGGCACCACTTTCCACCAGCGCACGGGCCTGATCGTAGGTGTCCACCAGACGCAGCTGGATCAAGGGGTGCTCGCGCCTGATCAGGTCCTCGAGCGCATGCCTGGCCGGCAGTGCCAGTACTTTCCCGGTCAGACTGTCGAGCGATATGTGCGACGAGCGGTCGGAGCGCACTACGAACATCCAGCTATTGCCGCCGAACGAATAGGTAAAATCCAGGAACCGTCGGCGCTCGGTATTTTCCGCGAGCGTCGTGTTCATGTCGGCCTGACCGGCGCGCAGCATGTCGATACTCAGCTGCGTGGAGGGCAGTTCCTGATGGACGAACTGCAAGCCGGTCATACGCGAGATACGTGACAGCACATCTGCGTTCAACCCCACCCAGTGGCCGTTCTTGTCTTTGTAGATATACGGTGGGTGCTGCACGGTCGCGATGGTCACACTCGGATGCTTGAGCAGCCAGCGTCGCTCGGCACTGGTGAGGCGAATGCGTTGTCCTTCAACGTCAGCGCCCAGCCCCATAGTCCAGCGGCCGAGCACTTCACGACTGGTCGAGGGTGCAATGCTGTCCAGGGCGCGATTGATGAAGGTCAGCAAGCGCTGCTCGTCACCCCGCACCGCAAAGGAAAACCCCACCGGGGGCAAACGACTTTCGAATTTGATCTGCAAACCGAGGTAGGGCCGCAGGGCGGTGTAGGCACGGACTATGACTTCGTTGCCGATGAAAACGTCCACTTCACCCTGACTCAAGGCTTCCAGAGCACTGTAGAGGTTAGGCGCAATAATGATCTGGCTGTCGGGATAAACGCGGTGCAGCACCTCCGAATCGGCATAGCCGTCAAGCAGCACGACCTTCTTGCCAGCCAGGCTCGACGGCGGGCTCAGATCGTTACCGCGGCCAACGACTACCGATCGATCGGGCATGTATTCGGTTGAGAAGGACAGCCCCTTCACACCCCGCTCGAAACCATTGGCACTGGTCAGCAGGTCTATCTTGCCGCCGCGAAGCGCTTCGATAGCCTCGTCACGCTTGGCGTACCCGGTGACCTGCACCGGGAGGTTCAACTGGTCGCTGACCAACCCCAGGTAATCGGCACTGATGCCCTGATAACGGTTGCGATCACTGGTGATATCGATCGGCTCGTAGTCTGCGATCGCAATGCCGACCCGAAGTACCTTGCGCTGGTCGAGCCAGGCACGGTCCTGATCTTTGAGCGCCAGATCCGCGGAAACCACAAAAGGGGCTGTCAGTGAAAACGGCAAGCTTTGCGCCGCATTGGCTGCTCCGGCAAAAATCAGCGCCAGCAATACCCATACCTTGCGCCATGCGCTGCATCCCGATGTACTGCCTGCCTCCCTGACTACGCTCTGCATACTTGCCTGCTTCACTACGAATGACTCAACTCTATGGTTCGAAAAACCAGCGAAGTTTGGCACGTAGAAACAGAAAGGCCCGCCAGATGGCGGGCCTAAAGTTGTTACACGACGCTTCTGTCAGAGCGGTTTACCGCGATTACCATGCTGGCTGACAAACGCCTGTATGGCTTTCAGGTCATTTGGCAGAACCGTACAGCGCTCGTCCCGCTCGAACAAATCAGACAAATGTGCAGGCAGTTCAAGCGCTTTTCCTACACCGGCTTTCTCCACCGCCTCCGGAAACTTGACCGGATGCGCCGTGCCCAGAATCACCATCGGCGTGTCCAGACTGCGGCGGCATTCGCGCGCAGCCTTCACCCCGATAGCAGTATGCGGGTCGAGCAACTCGCCGGTGCTGGCGAACACTTCGGCGATGGTCGTGCAGGTGTCTTCATCACTGACCGCCAGCGAATCGAACAGTTTGCGGGTCTCGGTCCAGCGCTCTTCTTCGACGCTGAAACCGCCGCCCTGGCGGAACGTGCTCATCAACTCGGCAATGGCAGCGCCGTTACGACCGTGCATGTCGAACAGCAGGCGCTCGAAGTTGGACGACACCATGATGTCCATGGAAGGCGACAGCGTGGCGTGCAGCGTTTCCTTGACGTACTGATTGCCGCTCATGAAGCGGTGCAGGATGTCGTTGCGGTTGGTGGCGACGATCAACTGGTTGATCGGCAGCCCCATGTTGCGCGCCAGATAACCGGCAAAGATATCGCCGAAGTTACCGGTCGGTACCGAGAACGATACCGAACGCGCAGGTCCGCCCAGCTGCAGCGACGCGTGGAAGTAGTAAACGATCTGGGCCATGATCCGCGCCCAGTTGATCGAGTTGACCGCGACCAGCGGTGTGCCCTTCAGGAAGCTTTGGTCAGCGAAGCTGGCCTTGACCATTTCCTGGCAGTCGTCGAAGTTGCCTTCGACTGCAATGTTATGAATGTTGTCGCCGAAGATGGTGGTCATCTGCCGACGTTGTACATCCGATACCCGGTTGTTCGGGTGCAGGATGAAAATGTCGACGTTATCGCAGCGACGGCAGCCTTCGATTGCCGCAGAACCGGTGTCGCCCGAGGTCGCGCCGATGATCACGACACGCTGGCCACGCTTGGCCAGAATGTAGTCGAGCAGGCGGCCAAGCAGTTGCAGTGCGAAGTCCTTGAAGGCCAGTGTCGGACCATGGAACAGTTCGAGCACCCACTCGTTGCCTTGCAGCTGGCGCAGCGGCGCAACAGCACTGTGGGCAAACACGCCATAGGTCTCTTCGAGAATCTTTTTGAAGTCGGCATCCGGGATGCTGCCAGCCACGAAGGGGCGCATCACCCGGAAGGCGAGTTCGTGATAAGGCAGACCTGCCCACGAAGCGATCTCTTCCTGTGTGAAGCGCGGCAGGTTTTCCGGCACGTAGAGGCCGCCATCGCTGGCCAGACCAGTCAACAGCACGTCTTCGAAATTCAGGGCCGGCGCCTGGCCGCGAGTACTGATATAGCGCATGGGATCAAACCTTTGGTCTGTGCTGAAAGCCAGGGCTCCAAGGCTGCAAGGTCGAAACGACCGGCTTGCAGCCTGGAGCTGAGAGCTTGCAGTTGATGTTAATTAAGGTGCTCGACGCGGATACGAACCACCGGGCCAACCACGTCCTGCAGGGCTTCCAGGGCTTGAATGGCGTCATTGATACGCTGCTCCACTACCCGGTGTGTCAACAGGATCATCGGCACCAGGCCATCGTGTTCTTCGACATCCTTTTGCATGATCGATTCGATGTTGATACCACGCTCGGACAGGATGCTCGCGACCTGAGCCAGCACGCCCGGGTGATCCTTGGCCTGAATGCGCAGGTAATAGGCGCTCTCGCAGGCTTCGATCGGCAGGATCGGGTGGGCGGACAACGAATCTGGCTGGAAGGCCAGATGAGGCACGCGATTTTCGGGGTCGGAGGTCATCGCACGAACCACATCGACCAGATCGGCCACCACCGAAGATGCAGTGGGCTCCATGCCGGCACCTGCACCGTAGAACAGCGTCGAGCCAGACGCATCGCCATTGACCATCACAGCGTTCATGACGCCGTTGACGTTGGCGATCAGGCGATCGGCCGGGATCAACGTCGGGTGTACGCGCAGTTCGATGCCTTGAGACGTGCTGCGTGCAACGCCCAGGTGCTTGATGCGATAGCCCAGCGCTTCGGCATAATTGACGTCTGCAGTCGTCAGCTTGGTGATGCCTTCGGTGTAGGCCTTGTCGAACTGCAGCGGAATGCCGAAGGCAATGGAGGCAAGGATGGTCAGCTTATGCGCTGCGTCGATACCTTCGACGTCGAATGTCGGGTCGGCCTCGGCATAACCCAGCGCCTGAGCTTCAGCCAGCACATCCGGGAACGTACGGCCCTTCTCGCGCATTTCGGTGAGGATAAAGTTGCCAGTGCCGTTGATGATGCCGGCAACCCAGTTGATGCGGTTTGCCGACAGGCCTTCGCGGATGGCCTTGATGACCGGAATACCACCTGCAACAGCTGCTTCAAAAGCGACGATAACGCCCTTCTCACGCGCCTTGGCGAAGATTTCGTTGCCATGCACAGCGATCAGCGCCTTGTTGGCGGTCACCACGTGCTTGCCGTTTTCGATGGCCTTGAGCACCAGGTCGCGGGCAACGGTATAGCCGCCGATCAGTTCCACGACGATGTCGATTTCAGGGTTGGTCGCAATGGCAAACACATCGCTGGTGGTCGGCGTACCGGTAATCTGGCAATTGGGGTTTGGTGTACGAACCGCAATTTGCGCAACTTCGATTCCACGCCCGGCACGGCGGGCAATCTCCTCGGCGTTACGCTGAAGTACGTTGAAAGTACCGCCACCGACAGTACCCAGCCCACATATGCCTACTTTGACCGGTTTCACTGATGAACTCCCCGAAAAACAGCCGAACCTGAATCGGCTGTGGAAAAACGGCCGCATGGCGCCATGCGGCTGAAATTTTGACGACACTCCGGCTGCTTGCGCCCTGTCTGCACAAGGCGCGTCTGAAAACACCGGCTTATTTGGCGCCCAGTGCCAGCTTGGCAACCTGCGCCGCAGGCTGATAGCCCGGAATCACCTGACCGTCGGCCAGGACAATCGCAGGCGTGCCGTTGACGCCGATCGACTGGCCGAGCTCATATTGCTTGCTGACCGGATTGTCGCATTTGGCGGCCTTGATGTCCTTGCCATCGACCATGCGGTCCATCGCGCCTTTGCGGTCCTTGGAGCACCAGACGGCCTGCAACTGCTCGTCACCCGGAGAGCCAAGCCCCTGACGCGGGAAGGCCAGGTAACGGACTTCGACACCCATCTTGTTCAACTGAGCGACTTCCTGATGCAGCTTGTGGCAATACGGGCAGGTGGTGTCGGTGAATACCGTGATGTGCGACTTGGTCTCGCCCACCGCCGGATAGATCACCATCTCGGAAGCAGGAATGGCATTGATGGTCTTGGAAATGGCCAGACGCTCGGTCTTCTCGGTCAGGTTGACCGGCTTGCCGTTCTGCACCTGAAACAGGTAACCCTGCACCACGAACTGACCGTCGGCGCTGGCGTACAGGACGCGGCCGCCCTTGAGCTTCACTTCATAGAGGCCATTGAGCGGGCTCGGCGAAATACTCTCGACCGGCAGCTGCAATTCCAGCGAGTCGAGCGTCTTGCGGATGGCCTGATCGGGGGCTGCATCCGCCAGGGCAGAGATACTGAAGGTGCCGGCCAGCATCAAAGCGGCGGCAGCGAAAATCTGTGGCAAACGCATGAAAACTCCTATGACGGCGGACAGGCTGGCAACTGTCGAAAAAAGGCGTGCCAGCCTTGATAGGCGAAACCGGCAAAGCCTACCACATAAGGCTCGCGGGGCCGACTCGGAGCGACGTAAGAAGCTTCGCAAAATACGTCGTGAATCAACCGCGCGGATGATGCTTGGCATGCAATTCCTGCAACCGCGCCCGCGCCACATGGGTGTAGATCTGGGTCGTCGACAGATCGCTGTGCCCGAGCAACATCTGCACGACACGCAAGTCAGCGCCGTGATTGAGCAGATGGGTGGCGAAGGCATGGCGCAGGGTGTGCGGTGACAGGGATTTGCCGATGCCGGCAACCGTCGCCTGATGCTTGATACGGTGCCAGAAAGTCTGGCGGGTCATCTGGTCGCCGCGGGTGCTGGGGAACAGTACGTCGCTGGGCTTTCCGCCCAGCAACTCGTCGCGGGCACCGCGCAGGTAACGCTCGACCCAGACGATGGACTCTTCGCCCATGGGCACCAGTCGCTCCTTGCTGCCTTTGCCCATCACGCGCAGCACGCCCTGACGCAGATTGACCTGCTCCAGGGTCAGGCTGATCAGTTCGGTCACGCGCAGACCGCAGGCATACAGCACCTCAAGCATGGCGCGGTCACGTTCGCCGATGGGTTCGCTCAGGTCGGGAGCAGCAAGCAATGCTTCGACATCGGCTTCGGAAAGCGATTTGGGCAACGGTTTGCCCAACTGAGGCATGTCGATCTGCAGGGTAGGATCGACGGAAATCAGCTTTTCGCGCAGCAGATAGCGGTAGAAGCCACGTGCGCCGGACAGGAAACGCGCCGTGGAGCGAGGCTTGTAGGCATTCTCAACGCGCCAGGCAAGATGATCGAGGATGACTTCGCGCCCGGCACTGATCAGGTCAACGTTGCGCTCCTGCAGCCAGCCGTTGAACAGCGCCAGATCACTGCGGTAAGAATCCCGGGTATTGTCGGACAGCCCCTTCTCAAGCCAGAGCGCGTCCAGAAACCGGTCAATCAGCGGGTGGTCGATGGCAGCCATGTTCACTCAGTGCATGTGTCGGTAGACAAGGGATGAATCATCAAACAACAGACAGCAAAAAGGCAGCCCTGAGGCTGCCTTTTTTATGCATCGAAAAACTGTATCAGGACAGTTTTTCCTTGATGCGCGCTGCTTTACCGGACAGGTCACGCAGGTAGTACAGTTTGGCCTTGCGAACGTCACCGCGACGTTTCACAGCCATGCTGTCGATTTGCGGGCTGTAAGTCTGGAAAGTACGCTCAACGCCAACGCCGTTGGAGATTTTACGAACAGTGAAAGCACTGTTCACGCCACGGTTACGCTTGGCAATTACAACGCCTTCGAATGCTTGCAGACGAGCGCGGTCGCCTTCCTTCACTTTAACCTGGACGACGATGGTGTCGCCTGGTGCAAAGGTAGGGATCTCTTTGGTCATCTGCTCTGCTTCGAGGGCAAGAATGATTTTGTTAGTCATGCTGGTGCTCCTAAGGTAATCCGTCTGGATCGACCATCGATACGTTAACTATCGTCCCGCTCGCGGATGTATTCCGCCAGCAGCTTCTTCTCTTCTCCAGAAAGCGAGCGGCTTTCCAGAAGATCAGCGCGTCGTTCATAGGTCCGCCCAAGGGACTGCTGTAAACGCCAACGCCGGATGTGCGCGTGATTGCCACTTAGCAACACGTCGGGAACACGCTGATCCGCATACACCTCAGGTCGGGTGTAATGCGGGCAATCCAGCAGACCGTCCGTGAAGGAATCTTCCTCCGCGGAGTCCACATGCCCTAAAGCTCCAGGCAGCAGCCGCGTAACCGCGTCAATCAGGACCATCGCCGGCAGCTCGCCACCGGAAAGAACATAGTCACCAATCGACCACTCTTCATCGACATGAGCATCAATAAAACGCTCGTCAATGCCTTCATAACGACCGGCGATGAGGATAATCGCTTCCTCCTGCGCCAGTTCGCGTACCGCAGACTGATTCAGCTGGCGGCCTTGTGGCGACAGGTAAATCACCTTCGCCGCATCCCCTGCCGCTTGCCTGGCCTGAACCAGAGCATCTTCAAGGGGCTTGATCTTCATCACCATGCCCGGACCACCGCCAAATGGGCGATCATCCACAGTGTGATGGCGATCAGTGGTGTAATCCCGCGGATTCCAACAAGTGAGCTGCAACAGCCCTTGTTTCACCGCACGGCTGGTAATGCCGTATTCGCTGATGGCGGAAAACATCTCGGGAAACAGACTGATGACTTCTATGCGCAGGCTGGCCATGGCATTCAGAAGTCCGCGTCCCAATCCACCTTCATCTCGCCAGCAGCCAGATCGATTGCCAACACGCATTGCTCTGTATAGGGCAACAGGCGTTCACGATCATCCAGGCTACCCGCGCAGGGCTTTACAACCATTACATCGTTCGAACCGGTTTCGAGCAGGTGATCGATTTTCCCGAGCAATTGCCCGAGTTGGTCGATGACCTTCAGGCCTTCAAGCTGGTACCAGTAGTACTCGCCATCGTCCAGATCAGGGAACAGGTTACGCGGCACGCAGATTTCGTAACCGGACAGAAGACGTGCTTCTTCACGATCATCGAGACCCTTGAGCTTTGTGACCAGAAACTTGCTTTGCAAGCGTCCGCTGACCAGCTCCACCTGTTTATCAACGCTGCCTTCGCGCCGAAGCGTCCAGGTTTTGTAGTCCAACAGGTTTCCAATCGGATCAGTAAAGGAATAAACCTTCACTTCGCCGCGAACGCCATGAACCGAGTAAATCTTGCCAATGACGATCAGATCGTCGGCAGATGCAGGCGTCGCGCTCATAAGACTCAGGCCGCGGCCTTGGTCTTGTTGTGCTCTTTGAGCAGCTGGGCAACGCGCTCGGAAGTTTGTGCACCCACGCTCAACCAGTAGTTGACGCGTTCTTCGTTAACGGACAAACGGATTTCCTGACCACGGGCAACCGGGTTGAAGAAACCAACCTGTTCCTTGTGGGAACCGTCACGAGCGTTGCGGCTGTCGGTTACGGTCAGGTGGTAAAACGGGCGCTTTTTGGAGCCGCCAAGGGCAAGACGGATGGTTAGCATTGAACATCGTTCCTGTAGTCGGTGCTGCAAATCTAAGATGCACAGCGGGCATAGGTGCCCGAAAGGCCGCATATTCTAAGGAATATCCCGACTTTTGCAAATGTCTTTTTCCGGCGCCTATCGGCATGCCTTCCAGATTTGCGAGGGAGCTGTCGGTATGACAGCCGGCAAAAGCCCGCATAGTGCGGGCTGACTGGGGGTCACCCCCCAGATGGGACGCGTGCAAAGCCTCTTGCACGCGACGCAATTACATTTTTGGCATGCCGCCGCCGGGGAACATTCCACCCATGCCGCGCATCATTTTGGCCATTCCGCCCTTAGCGGAGAATTTCTTCATCATCTTCTGCATCTGCTTGTGCTGCTTGATCAGACGCCCGATGTCCTGAACCTGAGTGCCCGAACCCATCGCAATGCGGCGCTTGCGCGAACCACTGACCAGATCCGGATCACGGCGCTCGGCAGGGGTCATCGAGTTGATGATGGCTTCCATCTGCTTGAACTGTTTTTCCGCTGCGCCCTGGGCGTTGCCCATCTGCGACAGGTTGACGCCGCCGATGCTCGGCAGTTTGTCCATCAGGCCGCCAAGGCCACCCATGTTCTTCATCTGCTGCAGCTGGTCGCGGAAGTCTTCGAGGTCGAAGCCCTTGCCCTTCTTGAGCTTTTTCGCCAGCTTGTCGGCCTTGTCCTTGTCGAGGGTCTGTTCGGCCTGCTCGATAAGGCTGAGCACATCGCCCATGCCGAGGATGCGCGACGCGATGCGGTCCGGGTGAAACGGCTCCAGCGCGTCGCTCTTCTCGCCCATACCGATGAACTTGATCGGCTTGCCGGTAATGGCACGCACCGACAACGCCGCACCACCGCGCGCATCACCGTCGACCTTGGTGAGGATCACGCCGGTCAGCGGCAGTGCGTCACCGAAGGCCTTGGCGGTGTTGGCAGCATCCTGGCCGGTCATGGCATCGACCACGAACAGCGTCTCGGCCGGTTTGACCGCCGCGTGCAGCGCCTGAATCTCGCCCATCATCTCGACATCGACGTGCAAACGACCGGCAGTGTCGACGATGACCACGTCAATGAACTTGAGCCTGGCTTCTTTAATGGCCGCCTGGGCGATGTCCACCGGCTTCTGGCTGATGTCGGAGGCGAAGAACGTCACGCCGATGTCGTTGGCCAGGGTTTCGAGCTGCTTGATGGCCGCGGGACGATAAACGTCGACCGACACCACCATCACGGTTTTCTTCTTGCGCTCTTTAAGGAAGCGCGCCAGCTTGCCGGCAGTGGTGGTCTTGCCCGCCCCCTGCAAACCCGCCATCAGGATGACGGCAGGCGGCGTGACGTTGAGCACCAGGTCTTCGTTGGCCGCACCCATCAGGCTTTCGAGTTCGGCCTGGACGATCTTCACGAACGCCTGACCCGGGGTCAGGCTGCGCGACACCTCAGTGCCGACGGCGCGTTCCTTGACGTTGTTGACGAAGTCTTTGACCACCGGCAAGGCGACGTCGGCTTCGAGCAACGCCATACGCACTTCGCGCAAGGTATCTTTGATGTTGTCCTCGTTCAGCTTGGCCTTGCCAGTAACATGGCGCAGCGTCTGCGAGAGGCGGTCAGTCAGATTTTCAAACATGCGCGATCCTTTCAGGCTCTCGTCGAACCCCGGTTGATGCGGCCCGGCCCGTAATGCAGAAATGGCGCTCGGCGAGCCTGCGGCTTGAGCAGGTCGCAGATTATAGCGAAGACTCCGTCGCACGGACACCACGCAGACTGCTTCTGTGGTCTTTCGTGATTTACCGGTTCTATGCCAAACTCAGCGTCTTTTCAGGCCCGTCCATCAGGATCTATGTCCCCTTTGCCACCCAGCCTGCTTCCCAGCCTCGCCGCCGCCATCATTTATGCCGCTGCGACCGTCTATCAGAGCCTGCGCCTGAGCCAGGCCGTCAAGCCCGACAAGCGGCTGCTTTGCCTGCTCGGTACGCTGGCGGTCATCGCACATGCCATTGGTCTGTTTTCCCAACTGACGCACTCGGTCGGCCTTGGCCTGGACTTTTTCAACTCCGCCAGCCTTATCGCGGCTTCGGTGATCGTCGTCACCCTGATCGCCACGTCGCGCATCCCGGTGGAAAACCTGCTGGTGCTGTTGTTCCCGCTGGGCATGGTTACTGTATTGCTCGCCCAGTTCGCCCCTAGCGGCACCGTGCAGCCGATTATGGAAGAGCCCGGCATACTCAGCCACATCCTGCTGTCGCTGCTGGCTTACGGGATGTTTACCATTGCTGCATTCCAGGCATTGCTGCTGCTGTTGCAGGACTATCGCCTCAAGCACAAGCACCCTTCCGGGCTGATCAAGAACTTCCCGCCGTTGCAAACCATGGAAAGCCTGCTGTTCGGCTTCCTGTGGGCTGGCTGGTCGTTGCTCTCGCTGTCGCTGATTTCCGGCTGGCTGTTCGTCGAAAACCTGTTTGCCCAGCATCTGGTGCACAAGACCCTGCTGGCCTGCCTGGCCTGGATCGTGTTCAGTGTGCTGCTATGGGGCCGTAACCGCCTTGGATGGCGTGGGCACAAGGCTATTCGCTGGACCCTGGGCGGCTTCTGCCTGCTGATGCTCGCCTATTTCGGCAGCAAGCTGGTACGCGAATTCATCCTGCACATCTGACGGGCCCTGATCATGGATAATCTGCCCCTGGGCCCGTTGCTCGGTGTCCTCGCTCTACTGCTGCTGTGGGCCGGCCTGCTGACCGCGGTCGAGGCCGCTCATCATCAGGTCAAGGCGATGCGCGCCGCCAGCCGCCCGGAAAAGTCGGCGCCGCTCCCCGAGCTGGCGTTCAACCTGAACAGTCTGATTCTGGGCAATACCCTGATCAGGGTACTGATCACCGTCATCGCGACGCTTATCGCCGCCAATTACTGGTTCTACAACGGTCCGACCGTGGCCTGGCTCGCTACCATGAGCGTCATGCTGGTCTTCGCTGAATACATGCCGCGTCGCTTGGCGAACCGCCACCCCGTCTCGACACTGCTGCTGGGCAACAGTGTGCTGCGCATTCCGATGAAGATCGTCTGGCCGCTGGCCTACGTGTTCAATGTTCTGGCCAAGACGCTGCTGCGCCCCTTCCTGTCACGTGCTGTACAGCAGCAGGATCAGGCCTTCGAAGACGATACGCAAAACACTCCACGCAACGATGCTGCCCAGGAATATTCGCCACGCGCCAGCGTGCTCTCAGGGATTCGTGCGCTGGACAGCATTACGGTCAATGACATACTGATCCCGCGCAACGAAGTGGACGGCGTCAACCTTGATGACCCCATGGAAATGATCATCGAGCGCCTGATCATTTCACGGCACACGCGCCTGCCGGTTTATCACAACGACATCAATCAGGTGCAAGGCGTCATCAATACCCGTGACATCAGCCACCTGCTGCCCAAGGGCACCTTGACCAAGGAGCAGTTGCTGGCGGTCTGCTACGAGCCTTATTTCGTGCCGGAAAGCACCCCGTTGCAGTTGCAGTTGCTGAATTTCCACAAACAGCAACGGCGTCTCGGCGTGGTGGTCGATGAATACGGCGAAGTGCTGGGCATCGTCACCCTCGAGGATATTCTCGAAGAGATTGTCGGCGAGTTCGAAAGCGAGCAGCGACTGGATAACCCGCACGTCAAACAACAGGACGACGGGCGTCTGGAAGTCGAAGGCGCAGCGTCCATCCGCGATTTGAACAAGAGCCTTGGCTGGCACCTGCCCTCAGACGGTCCGAAAACTGTCAACGGGCTGGTTACCGAAGCACTCGAGACCATCCCGGACGCTCCGGTGTGCTTGAAGATAGGACCTTACCGACTGGAAATCCTCGAGACCGAGGACAACCGCGTCAAGCGTGTCGCCATGTGGCAGAACACGCTGGTCCGCACCTTCAAATAGCTAAATAGCTGTCTGCCTTCAAATAGATTCCTGCACCGCCCTTGCCTCTCGACCCATTCGGGTTAATCTGCTCGACGCTGTAACCACAATCACAATAAATGCACGCTTGCCGGAGTACGGTCGTTGCCGACCGGCGAGTCGACTGTCAGGAAATCCGCATGACCAGCACCCTGCTCTCTCGCGAAGACCAAGACGCGCCCGCAAATCCGGTGAATTCGACAACCCGCGTCGCTACGGCCAGCTTCATCGGCACAGCCATCGAGTTCTACGACTTTTACGTTTATGCCACCGCCGCCGCTCTGGTGATCGGTCCGGTATTTTTCCCACAGACCTCGGGCACCGCCCAGATGCTGTCGTCATTTCTGACCTTCGGCATCGCCTTTCTCGCTCGCCCCCTGGGGTCGGCGCTGTTCGGTCACTTCGGCGACCGGATCGGACGCAAGTCGACGCTGGTGGCCTCGCTGCTGTTGATGGGTATCTGCACCACGCTGATCGGCGTATTACCCGGTTACGCGACGATCGGGGCATGGGCGCCGATTCTGTTATGTGTGCTGCGTTTCGGTCAGGGACTTGGCCTGGGTGGCGAATGGGGTGGCGCGGCGCTGCTGGCGACCGAGAATGCCCCGAAAGGCAAGCGCGCCTGGTTCGGCATGTTTCCGCAACTGGGCCCTTCGATCGGCTTCCTCGCCGCCAACGGCCTGTTTCTGGCGCTGGCCATGACCCTGGATGACGAGCAGTTCCGTTCGTGGGGCTGGCGGATTCCATTTCTGCTCAGTGCCGTACTGGTCATGGTCGGGCTTTACGTGCGCCTGAAGCTGGAAGAAACACCCGTGTTCGCCAAGGCCATGGCTCGTCACCAACGGGTCAGCCTGCCAATCGTGGAGACCTTCAGCCAGCACTGGAAACCCATGCTGCTCGGTGCAGCGTCGATGGTGGTCTGCTACGCGCTGTTTTATATCTCAACGGTGTTTTCGTTGAGCTACGGCGTGGCCACTCTGGGCTATACCCGTGAGACATTCCTGGGGCTGCTGTGCTTTGCGGTGCTTTTCATGGCGGCGGCAACACCACTGGCCGCACTGGCGAGTGATCGCTTCGGGCGCAAGCCAGTGTTAATTGCGGGTGGTGTGCTGGCGATCCTGTCAGGTTTCACCATGGAGCCGCTGTTGACCCACGGCAGCACCTGGGCTGTGGCGCTGTTTCTGTGCATCGAACTGTTTCTGATGGGCATCACGTTCGCCCCGATGGGCGCGCTGCTACCGGAGCTGTTCCCAACGCAGGTCCGCTACACCGGGGCATCGGCGGCCTACAACCTGGGTGGAATCGTCGGAGCGTCGGTCGCCCCCTTCTTCGCCCAGAAACTGGTGGCGATGGGTGGCCTGAGTTGGGTGGGCGGGTATGTGTCTGCAGCAGCGCTGATCAGCGTGCTGGCGGTGTTGAGCCTGAAAGAGACGAGAGATAGAGAGCTTTGAGCTGCAAGCTGCAAGCTGCAAGCCTCAAGAAAAAGCGTGGTGCTCTTTCTTGTAGCTTGAGGCTTGAGGCTTACCGCTGCGCCCCTACAGTTCTACGTTTACCGCCTGCGATGCCCTGGTCGCTTTGGCCCGGGCCTCTTCGATGGACTCGTCACGCGCCAGGGCAACGCCCATGCGCCGTTGACCGTTGACTTCCGGCTTGCCAAACAAACGCAATGCAGTATCAGGCTCGGCCAGTGCAGCGCCGAGGTTGGCGAAAGCGGTTTGCGTGGAGTGGCCTTCGACCAGAATCACTGCCGAAGCCGACGGGCCGAACTGGCGGATCAACGGAATCGGCAGGCCAAGAATCGCGCGCGCGTGCAGAGCAAACTGCGACAGGTCCTGAGAAATCAGTGTCACCAGACCGGTGTCGTGCGGGCGCGGCGAGACTTCGCTGAACCACACCTGATCGCCCTTGATAAACAGTTCGACGCCAAACATCCCGCGCCCACCCAATGCCTCGGTCACCGCCTTGGCAACCCGCTCGGACTCTGCCAGTGCAACCGGGCTCATGGCCTGCGGCTGCCAGGATTCCTGATAGTCGCCCTTTTCCTGACGATGCCCAACCGGCGCGCAGAACGTGGTGCCACCGATGTGACGCACGGTCAGCAGGGTGATTTCGTAATCGAAGTCGATGAACCCTTCGACGATGACGCGCCCCTTGCCAGCGCGACCGCCCTCTTGCGCGTAATCCCAGGCTTTCTGTACGTCATCGGTGCTCTTGAGCAGGCTCTGCCCTTTGCCCGAAGAACTCATGACCGGCTTGACCACACACGGGAAACCGAGGTCTTCGACCGCCTTGCTGTACGCCTCGAAGGTGTCGGCAAAGTGGTAAGGCGAGGTCGGCAGCTTCAGCTCTTCGGCTGCCAGACGACGAATGCCTTCGCGGTTCATGGTCAACTGCGCGGCACGTGCGGTCGGGATCACGGTGAAACCTTCGGCCTCAAGCTCGACCAGCGTCGAGGTGGCGATGGCTTCGATTTCCGGAACGATGAAATGCGGCTTCTCGGCCTCGATGACTGCGCGCAGTGCCGCACCGTCGAGCATGTTGATCACATGGCTGCGATGAGCGACCTGCATGGCCGGCGCGTTCTCGTAACGGTCAACAGCGATCACTTCAACGCCGAGGCGCTGCAGCTCGATCACGACTTCCTTGCCCAGTTCGCCGCTGCCGCAGAACAGTACGCGCGTCGCGGTGGGCGACAGTGGAGTTCCGATTTGAGTCATCTCAGGTCCTCGTGAAGCAGATGTCGAGGGCTGCCCGCCGTATGCAAGCAACCGCTGTGAAGAAAGGCGCGCAATTTACCACGAAGCCCCGGCAAATGGGCGCTCAGCCTGGACAGGCACTGTTGCGCGCCCGCCAGGCCATGATCATCCAGACAATGGTAACGCCGGCGAACTTCGATGCCAGCGCGGTGAGCACGACCGGCGCCGTCAGGGCGTCGATCATGCCGAAGAAGATAAAGGTATCCAGTGGAATGCTGAGTGCCGAGCTGATCCACAACCGATCACGTAACGGGCGTCTGGTAATGCTGAACACCAGCCAGTCAATGCATTCGGAAACCGCGAACGCCGTAGCGCTGGCCAGGGCGATGGTGGGGTCGCTGGTGACATATGACAGAACCAGCGCCACCAGCATGGCAATGATCGCGCCGTGGCCAAAGCGAATCTGCACCATGTCCCGCAACACGAACACCAACCCGCCCCAGGCAGACCAGATCATGTCCAGATGCGGCGCACTGGAAAAGGCGAAGTTGATCAGCACGACACTGCTGATGTAGGCGATCAGGAAAAGCATAGAGGGTTTGGGCCTGTGCAAGCGAGCGGCAATGATAGCAAACGCGGACAAGAGCCGCGCCCAAGCGAAAACGAAAGCATTATTTCTGACGCAGGAAATGCATCGACTGCACCACCCTCTTCGCGAACAAGTTCGCTCCTACAAAAGCTCGCGGATACCCCCTGTAGGAGATTCTATGGTTTTGGGAAAGCCCTCAAGCCACTTTTGTTTGATATTCGCTCTGGTTCTTTAACAGAGCGAAGACTACTCGAGCCAACTTTCGGGAGAGCATGACCAGCGCTTGAGTTGTACTAAAGCCACGCTTTCTCTGCTCTTCATAAAAAGGCTTCCAGGCCGGCGTACGGCTCCCGGACATAGCCGCGTTGTGCAGCAACCGTCGGGCTTCTGGATCGCCGCGTTTGGTCAATCGACGAGGTCCATCACTTTGCCCTGATTTGGATACTCTCAGGTCCAGCCCAAGAAACGCGATAAAGGCGTTCGCTCCGCTGAACTCGCCTCGCTGAAAAGAAGTGACCAAGCGAGCTGCAGTCAGAAAGCCGATCCCTTCTACTTTCATACAGCGGT